>NZ_CP182502.1:0-5804342 GCF_048282635.1 Mycobacterium sp. PDNC021 | reverse complement strand
CATGACAGCTTCCGGTTCTTGAGGTTTCGTAGCACCGCGACGGTGGCACCGGGTGCGAGAGCGAGGACGTCGTCGGCACCGAATGCGCCGCAGTCCAGACCGCGCAGCACGACCGCCGCCAACGCCTCGGCGGTCGCGGGTTCATCGACGATCGGGCCGCCGCTGCGGTCCAGATAGGCCTGCAGCCGTGGCGCCGCGGCGGCCATGGCGGCCCGGAAGAACGTGAACGTCGCCAGCCACCGTGTCACCAGGTGGCCGGGGTGCATGTCCCAGCCCTGATAGAAACCGCGCTCGAGCGACCGCGTGACGAGCCGGTGGTGGCGCCGGATCGCTTGCACCACTTGATCTTCGGTGCCGACCGGGGCCACCTGCGTCGAGCCGTCGGCAACCCAGACCCCGGTTTGTGCGGCGGCGGTCTGCATCACCGCCTTGGCGTGGTCGGCCACGGGGTGATCCAGCGCTTGGTGCTGCGGTGCGATCCCGCAGGCTGCACTGTAATCGTATGTGCCGTAATGTAATCCGCTGCACCGACGGTCGGCGAGTTGGATTGCGCGGGCGAGCGTCGCGGTCCCGTCGGGGCCGAGTACCGCCTGCGGACTCTCGATCTGCAGCTCGAAGCGCAGCGTGTGCGCTGCCAAACCGTGTGCGGTCTCCAGTGCCTCACACAGCCAGACGGCCGCGGTGACCTGTTCGGCCGCACGTAGTTTCGGCACGGTGAAGACGAACCCTTCGATGGCGCCGGCATCCAGCACCAACTCGAGGGTGCGCAGCGCCCGTGGGCGCTCGGCGGCGGTCAGCCCCTTGATGCGAATCCCGCTGTGGCTCAACCCGAGTGCGCGCAGGGTCACCGCCGCTCGCGTCGCGTCACGATCCTCCACATCGTCGCCACGGCGGCCGTAGCCGTCCTCGAAATCCAGCCGCAGATCGGCAATCGGGGCTTCGGCCAGTTGGTCGCGCACCAGCGCGACAGTGGTGGTGTCGCCGAGTTCGGCGAAGACCCCTGCGTGCTGGTCCAGCAGTGCCAGCGCGGCCTGCCCCCATTGCGCAGGAGTATCGGGAGTGGCGTCGGCCGCGCTGACATACACGGTGTGTATGGGCTGGACGTCAGCACTGTCTCCCGGGAACCGCGCCGCGAGATCGGCGTCGACGCGGGACAACAAGGTGTCGATTCGATGTAGTGCATCCGCCGGGATGCGATGTTGGGGGGCCGACACCTGCCTATCGTGCCGTGTCGACGCGATCTCAGCACGTCGAGTCCAAGCCCGGATCGGGGAGCTGATCTAGTCTCGGCACAGCAACGTTGCCAAAGGAGGCCCTATGACCAGCGCCGAACGGATCGACGATCCTTTTGAGGGCTCTGCGCCGGAAACCGCGACGTACTCCGGCCCGGAATGGATGGGCAAGGCCAACTGGCATTCGGTCGCAGAGACATACCTGCTCAAGGCCATGAAGCCGCTCATGTTCCTGCTGACCAAGGTGATGCTGGCCATCAACAAGCGGTTCCCGCAGGTGCTGCTGAACCGCGCCTACGACGGTGCCGAGCGCGTCATGCATTGGATGCCGGGCGTGGCCGGTTCACGCACCGAAAAGGTCGAGCTGCCGAATTGTCCGGCGGAATGGGTGTGGAACGAGACCACGCCACCCGTCGACGGGCGGGTCATCATCTACTTCCACGGTTCGGCGTTCATCGCGCTCGGCATCAACAGCCACCGGCCGTTGGTCAGCCACATCGCCCGTGACAGCGGCGCGCGTGCCCTCAGCGTCGGGTACCGGCTCTGCCCGCGCAATCTCGTCGAGGACGCGGTCGACGACGGCGTGGATGCCTACCGCTACGTGCTGGCACAGGGTGTGAAACCGGAGAACATCGTGCTGGCCGGCGACTCTGCCGGCGGCTTCATCGCGGCGATGACGGCCGTCGCGGTGCGCGATCTGGGCCTGACGCCGCCCGCGGGCTGCGTGCTGCTCTCGGCCGCCACCGACAGTGACATGACACCGAAATATGAAGCAGCTCGGCGTATTCCGGATGCAATGTTCCCCATCGAGTTCCTCCGGATGATCAGCGAGGTCTTCCTGCTGCGCAACGGGGCCCGGGGCCCGATCCCGTCTCCGGTGGACGCTGACCTGCACGGCCTCGGCCCGTTCCTCCTGCAGGTGGGTTCGGCAGAGGCGCTGCGGCCCGATTCAGAGCTGATGGCCGAGCGGCTCGCGGCGGCGGGAGTGCCGGTGCGGCTGCAGGTCTTCGACCGCGCCGTCCATGTCTTCCAGGCCTTCGCCTTCTCCAACCCCGACGCCCGTCGCGCAGTCCGCGAGGTCACGGAGTTCGTGAAGGCTGTCGCCTAGCCCCACCGAGAGTCGGGTTGTGGTCGAGATCCTCGCGAATTCTCGATCACAACCCACCATTCGACGCCACCACGGCCGGGAATGAACCGGCGCCGTGCGGCGGTTGCCTACTCCGTGACTGCCGCTCCCTTCCGCCTTTCCACCGACGCCGCACTGCTCAAGCCCGTTCAGGTCGGTGACACGCCGGCCGCCAACCGTCTGTTCATGGCGCCGCTGACCCGGTCGCGGGCCGACGCCGACGGCACACCGTCGGACTTGGCGGCCGAGTACTACTCGCAGCGCGCCGCCTCCGGGCTCATCATCTCCGAGGCGACCGCCATCTCGCGGAGCGCCAACGGCGCCTACATGAATACCCCCGGCATGTACACCGACGGGCATCAGGCGAAGTGGGCCGAGATCGCGCAGGCGGTACACGGTGCCGGCGGGAAGATGTTCGTCCAGCTGTGGCACGTCGGCCGCATGGCGCATTCGGAGATCAGCGGTGCCACGCCGGTCGCGCCGTCGGCCATCGCCGCCGACATGGTCACCCACACCCCCACGGGCAAGAAGCCGCTGGAGATCCCACGGGCGCTCGACATCGAGGAGATTCCCGGGATCGTCGCCGACTTCCGTGCCGCCGCGCGCCGCGCGGTCGACGCTGGGATGGACGGCGTGGAGATTCACGGCGCCAACGGTTACCTGTTGCACGAATTCGCGTCCGATGTGGTCAACCAGCGCACCGACGCGTATGGCGGAACGCCGGAGAACCGGGCCCGGCTGACCGCCGAGGTCGTCGAAGCCGTCGTGGCCGAGATCGGGCCCGGGCGGGTCGGGCTGCGGATATCCCCAGGGAACCCCGCCGGCGACATGCATGAGGACGACGCGTTCAGCGCGTATGAGGCCCTGCTGAACCGGATCGACCCGCTCGGTATCGCCTACCTGCACGTGCTCATCGACCCCACCGAGAGCCTGTTCGGTGCGATCCGCGCGCTGTGGTCGGGGACCTTTGTGCTCAATACGGGACGGGGCTCAGGCACCGATTTCTGCCAGCTGAACAGCTTCGTCGACCTGGGTGCCATCAGTGCCGCCGCGGTCGGGCGGTCCTTCCTGGCCAACCCCGACCTGGTCGACCGGCTGATCCTGGGGGCCGAGCTCAATGAGCCTGACGTGGCGACGTTCTACGCGCCGGGCCCCGTCGGCTACACCGACTATCCGACCCTCACCGAGGCTGTCGCTTAACTCACGGCGCAGTGGCCACTTATTGCACGTCAGGTCGTCCAGAACGTGCAGTAAGTGGCCTTTTGCGTTCGTCTGGTCACTCTCCCAACCACCTGGTTGGGAGGGCCTGTTACGCTTCCGGGCAGGGGACCGTCGACCTGCTGGTGGGCGCACCCATAACCCCATCTCAATAGGACCTGGAGCAAACACATGTCCGAAGAAGCCTTCATCTATGAGGCCATTCGCACGCCCCGTGGCAAGCAGCGCAACGGTGCACTGAACGAGGTCAAGCCGGTCAACCTCATCGTCGGCCTGATCGACGAAATGCGTCGCCGCAATCCCGACCTCGACGAGAACCTGATCAGCGACGTCATCATGGGCGTCGTCTCGCCCGTCGGCGACCAGGGCGGCGACATCGCCCGCACCGCCGCTCTCGTGGCCAAGCTGCCCGAGACCACCGGTGGTTTCCAGCTCAACCGCTTCTGCGCCTCCGGCCTGGAGGCCGTGAACCTGGCCGCCCAGAAGGTCCGTTCCGGCTGGGACGACCTGGTGTACGCCGGTGGCGTCGAGTCCATGAGCCGCGTCCCGATGGGTTCGGACGGCGGCGCGTGGGCCGGTGACCCCGAGACCAACTACCGCATCGGCTTCGTCCCGCAGGGCATCGGCGCCGACCTGATCGCCACCATCGAGGGCTTCTCGCGTGAAGACGTCGACGCCTACGCGGTGCGTTCGCAGGAGAAGGCCGCCGCGGCCTGGTCCGGCGGCTACTTCGCCAAGTCCGTCATCCCGGTCAAGGACCAGAACGGCCTGACCATCCTGGACCACGACGAGCACATGCGTCCCGGCACCACCGTCGAGAGCCTCGGCAAGCTGAACTCCGCGTTCGCGGGTCTGGGCGCCATGGGCGGCTTCGACGACGTGGCGCTGCAGAAGTACCACTACGTCGAGAAGATCAACCACGTCCACCACGGTGGCAACAGCTCGGGCATCGTCGACGGTGCCGCGCTGGTGCTGATCGGTTCGGAGGCCGCCGGCAAGTCGCAGGGCCTCACCCCGCGCGCCCGCATCGTGGCCACCGCCACCAGCGGTGCCGACCCGGTCATCATGCTGACCGGCCCCACCCCGGCCACCAAGAAGGTCCTGGACCGCGCCGGCCTGACGGTCGACGACATCGACCTCTTCGAAATCAACGAGGCCTTCGCCTCGGTGGTGCTCAAGTTCCAGAAGGACCTGAACATCCCGGACGAGAAGCTGAACGTCAACGGTGGCGCCATCGCGATGGGCCACCCGCTGGGCGCCACCGGCGCCATGATCACCGGAACCATGGTCGACGAGCTCGAGCGCCGCGGTGCCAAGCGTGCCCTGGTCACGCTGTGTATCGGCGGCGGCATGGGCGTTGCCACCATCATCGAGCGCGTCTAGGGAGAAGCGAAAAACAATGGCTGAGAAGACAATTCAGTGGGACAAGGATGCCGACGGCATCGTCACCCTGACGATGGACGACCCCACCGGGTCGGCCAACGTGATGAACGAGCACTACAAGGAGTCGATGCACTACGCAGTGCAGAGCCTGGTAGCTGAGAAGGATTCCATCACCGGCGTCGTCATCACCAGCGCGAAGAAGACCTTCTTCGCCGGTGGTGACCTCAAGGGCATGATGCAGATCGGTCCGGACGACGCCGGCGAGGCGTTCTCCATGGTCGAGGACATCAAGGCCGACCTGCGCGCCTTGGAGACCCTGGGCAAGCCCGTCGTGGCCGCCATCAACGGCGCCGCCCTCGGCGGTGGCCTGGAGATCGCCCTCGCGTGCCACTACCGCATCGCGGCGGACGTCCGCGGCAGCCAGATCGGTCTGCCCGAGGTCACCCTGGGCCTGCTGCCCGGCGGTGGCGGCGTCGCCCGCACCGTCCGCATGTTCGGTATCCAGAAGGCCTTCATGGAGGTCCTGAGCCAGGGCACCCGGTTCACCCCGGCCAAGGCGCAGGCCACCGGCCTGGTCAACGAGCTCGTCGACACCGTCGAGGAACTGATCCCCGCCGCCAAGGCATGGATCAAGGCCAACCCCGAGGGCGGCGTGCAGCCGTGGGACGTCAAGGGCTACAAGATGCCCGGCGGCACCCCGTCGAGCCCGGGTCTGGCCGGCATCCTGCCGTCGTTCCCGGCTCTGCTGAAGAAGCAGCTCAAGGGTGCTCCGATGCCCGCGCCGCGCGCCATCCTGGATGCCGCCGTCGAGGGCGCGCAGGTCGACTTCGACACCGCGTCGCGCATCGAGAGCCGCTACTTCACCACCCTGGTCACCGGCCAGACCGCGAAGAACATGATCCAGGCGTTCTTCCTGGACCTGCAGGCCATCAATGGCGGCGCCTCGCGTCCGCAGGGCATCGCCAAGCAGGACATCAAGAAGATCGGTGTCCTCGGCGCGGGCATGATGGGCGCCGGTATCGCCTACGTGTCGGCCAAGGCCGGCTATGAGGTCGTCCTCAAGGACGTCACGCAGGAAGCCGCCGACAGGGGCAAGAACTACTCCGAGAAGATCGAGGCCAAGGCTCTCGAGCGTGGCAAGACCTCTCAGGAGAAGTCCGACGCGCTGCTGGCCCGGATCACCCCGACCGCCGACCCGGCCGACCTCGCGGGTGTCGACTTCGTGATCGAGGCCGTGTTCGAGAGCCAGGAACTCAAGCACAAGGTGTTCCAGGAGATCGAGGACATCGTCGAGCCCAACGCACTGCTCGGCTCGAACACCTCCACCCTGCCGATCACCGGTCTCGCGACCGGCGTGAAGCGCCAGGAGGACTTCATCGGTATCCACTTCTTCTCGCCGGTCGACAAGATGCCGCTGGTGGAGATCATCAAGGGCGAGAAGACCTCTGACGAGGCGCTGGCCCGGGTGTTCGACTACACCCTGGCCATCAAGAAGACCCCGATCGTCGTCAACGACAGCCGTGGCTTCTTCACCTCGCGCGTGATCGGCACCTTCGTCAACGAGGCGCTGGCCATGCTGGGCGAGGGCGTCGCGCCCGCGTCCATCGAGCAGGCCGGCTCGCAGGCCGGTTACCCGGCGGCGCCGCTGCAGCTTTCGGATGAGCTCAACCTGGAGCTCATGCACAAGATCGCCGTGGCTTCCAAGGAAGGCGTCGAGGCCGAGGGTGGCACCTACGTCGGGCACCCGGCCGAGGCTGTCGTCGAGAAGATGATCGAGCTCGGTCGTCCGTCGCGCCTGAAGGGCGCCGGCTTCTACGAGTACACCGACGGCAAGCGGACCCAGCTGTGGCCGGGTCTGAAGGACGCCTTCAACTCGGGTTCGGTCGAACTGCCGCTGCAGGACATGATCGACCGCATGCTGTTCGCCGAGGCACTGGAGACCCAGAAGTGCATCGACGAGGGCGTGCTGACCTCGACCGCTGACGCGAACATCGGCTCGATCATGGGTATCGGCTTCCCGCCGTACACCGGTGGTTCGGCGCAGTTCATCGTCGGCTACCAGGGCGAGCTCGGCGTCGGCAAGGAGGCCTTCGTGGCCCGGGCCAAGGAACTGGCCGCCCAGTACGGCGACCGCTTCCTGCCGCCGGCTTCGCTCACCTAATAGCGCGAACCGTCGCGAAAACCCCTAAATCCCTATGGATTTGGGGGTTTTTGCGTCTGCTCAGCGAGAAGGGTTCGAGTACACCCGAGTGGGGGAGATCAGCACCGCGGCCCGACCCTCTTCGCGCATGACGCGGTCGTAGGTGTCCCAGTCGTCATGCGTCCCGCCTGCGGCTTGAAAAACGTTGCGCAGCAACACCCGTAGGGTCTCGGCGTCGGTGTCGTCGGGGCCGATGACCTCCGCGGTGCCTTCCGCCGTCAGCCACTGCCAGCCCGCGTGCGTGACGACCGAGGTCCGCGGGTCGGTGCGCAGGTTGTGCAGCTTGCGGGTGGACCCGATCGCGACGAGCGCGACGACCGGCTTCCCGGTGTTCGGATGCGTCATCACACCGGCATTGACGACCGAGGACTGGATGCTGCCGTCACCACGCAGCGTGTTCAGCACACACAGCCCGTGATCACGTGCGGACAGCTCGGCGAAAGCGGCAAGGTCAGTCACCGTCGCAACGCTACGCCGGATTTTCTCGGACTGGTCGTGTTGATTGCCCGGCCCGATCACAACGTCGGCCTGAGGGCGTAGATAGCCGGATATAGCCTCAACGAGGCTCTCAGACCGACATTGTGTCGCGGTCAGTCGAAGGTGACGACGATCTTGTCGGCGGCACCGGGGGTCGACGCTGTCACCAGCGCCTCGTTGACCTGGTCGAACGGGATGGTGTGGCTGACGATGCGAGCGTACTTCTGCCAGTTCGCGACGAGATCGCTTGTGACGTCGAAGATTTCGTCGGGGTATCCCATCGAACCGAGAATGGTGATCTCGTTGCTCATCAGCGATAGGAAGTCGACCGGGACGGGCGCCTTGTGCACGGCCACCACGCCGATGGTTGCGCCCTTCTTGGCCATCGTCACCGCGCTCTCGATCACGGCGGGGACGCCCGCCGCGTCGAGGTAGATGTCGGTATCGGCCTTGCCGGGGAACATCGCCGCACCCGCGCCGTGCAGTTCGACGAGACGGGCGGCAAGCTTCTCTTCGGCGGAGTTGATGACGGCGTCGGCGCCGATCTCCAGCGCGGTCTCGAGTCGGGATGCGATGACGTCGGCGACCACGACATGCTGCACACCAAGGGATTTGAGCGCCAGCACGGCGCCGAGACCGATGGGGCCGGCGCCGAAGATCAGCACCTTGTCGGAGGGCTTCGGCCGGCAGCGGTTGACGGCATGCCGCGCGACGGCCATGGGTTCGTTGAGGGCAGCCACCTCGAACGGGATGTGGTCGGGGATGACTTCGAGGTGAGTGCCGCGGACGGCGTCGGTGAGGAGCAGGTACTCGGCGAGGGCGCCGCGGCCGCCGCCGTTGCCGATGATGTCACCGGGGGTCGCCATGGGGTCGACGACGACATGGTCGCCGACGGCCAGATCTACGACCTTCGCGCCGACCGCGACGATCTCACCGGCAGGTTCGTGCCCCAACGGCATGCGGCCCTGATGCGGCGGCAGCCCGCCGATCGCGATGTAGAGCGCGTCGCTGCCGCAGATGCCGCAGGCGCGAATCTTCACCAGCACGTCGCGCGGGCCGACCTCGGGTTGGTCGACGTCGATGACATCCGTTGTGCCCGTGCCGGTTACCACGGCCGCCTTCATGGTCCGACTCCCTGCAGTCGTTGTTCGATGCGGTGGGCTGCTTCGGAAACCTGTGCGCCGACGTCCTGTACCTGGGCGGCGGTGAGCGCGGCGAACGGTGCGGCGCTGACCGACATGGTCACCAGCCCGTCGGCGTCCCGGACCGGTGCCGCGATGGTGGCGATCTGGTGGGGACCGTCGTCGTCGAGTTCACCGGGCAGGTAGTCGACGAGCGTGAGGTCGGCGAACGACCAGGCGAGGCGTCGGGTGATGGCGTCGGCTTCGCCGTCGACGACCAGTGCGCGCAGCGCGGAGTAGACCCGGACGTACTCCGGGCTGAGTCGCTCGATCACGTAGCCGCGCCGCCGCGTCTCCTGCAGCACCGCGGCCAGGCGCTTCCGGAGTTGCGTCGCCGGTTGGCCGGTGCCCAGCCACGCTTGTTGCGCCGATTCGGCGGCCCATGCCACGTAGTCGCGGCCGAAGGGCGCGACCAGTGGGACCCGGAAACCGGGGCCGAGCCGGGGAGCGGTGAGCGATTCGCCGGCCGTGTCGACGATCTGCAGCGCGGCGCCGTCGCGGCGGGCCAGCAGGACCAGCGTGCCGATTGACTCGGACAGTTCGGTCAGCACCGGTCGGAATGCCCGGTTGTTCGACGGGCGGCCCAGCGTCGCAATCGCCGGTCCGCAGGAGTAGCCCGCACTCGCTTCGTCGCGCAGAACCCATTGGTGCGCAGCAAGAGTCGTCACGATGGCGTGCCCCGTGGCTCGGCTGATGTCGAGGCGGCGGCAGATGTCGGCAAGGGAGAACGAGTGGTCGGGTTCGGCGGCCAGCAGTTGCATCACCGCGATCACGCGTTCGGTCGGCGGTGACGGCACTTGACTGACAGCCTCGGCCCCGCCTACCTTCAGTGTCATACTTTCGAACAGTACGTCGAATATTCGACATTCACAAGTGGGAACCGAGGAGTGGCCGATGGCGAACACCCCGGACGGCGCCGACGTCGTCGACATCGACGACCTGGCCGCACCGCAACTCACTGCGCCGCAACGGCAGATCCTCGACTACACCGAGTCCCGGCGGGTTGAGCTCGACATCGAGACGATGCTGGCCGAGGCGGTCGCTCAGGCCGGGGTGGATGATCTGGCGGACACCGACGGTTTCGCCGCCCGACTGACCGCCCATGTGGCCGCCATCGAGGCCGACGACGGCCTGCGCCAGCTGGCCCGGATGACGCTGCGCGGCAGAATCATTCGGCTACTGCGCAACCGGCTGTCGTTGACCGAGCTGCTCAAGCGTCATCCCGAGATCGAGGCGATCGAGATCGAGCGGCCCATCATCGTCGTCGGGATGCCGCGGTCGGGCACCACGCATCTGGTGAACCTCATCGCCGCCGATCCGGGACGCCGGGCACTGCCGTACTGGGAGAGTCAGGAACCGATCCCGGCACCGGGTCAGGGGCCGGACATCAACGGCATCGACCCGCGCTTCGCGCGCGCGAAGGCCGAACACGACGCCATGATGGCCACCACCCCGCTGGTGGCGGCCATGCACGACCGGTTCCCCGAGGCCATCGAGGAAGAAGTCGAAGTCCTCGACCTGGACCTGGCCTCGTATGTGCTGGAATGGCATGCACGCGTGCCGGATTGGCGCGACTACTACCTGAGGCTGGACCAGAACCGGCACTACGCCTACCTGAAGAAGGTGCTGCAGGCACTGACGTTCCTGCGCGGGCCCCGCACCTGGGTGCTCAAGAGCCCGCAGCATTCCGAGCAATTGGGTCCGCTGATGGCGACCTTCCCCGACGCCACCGTCGCCTTCACCCACCGCGATCCCGTCGCGGTGATCCAGTCGGCGGTCACGATGATCGCGTACGGCGACCGGATGCGACGGACGAGCATCGACCCCGGCGCGCTGATCGAGTATTGGAGTGACCGCGTGCACCGGCTGCTCAGTGCGGGTGTCCGGGACCGCGAGCTGGTACCCGCCGACCGCAGCATCGACATCAACTTTCATGACCTGAACGGCAACGAAATGGCCCTGCTGGAACAGCTGTACGCGGCCGGTGGCATAGAGCTGACACCCAAGGCCCGCAGGGGTTTCCAGCGGTACCTGGACAGCAACCCGCGCGGCAAGCACGGCCGCATCCGCTACGACCTGCAGGGTCATTTCGGCGTCGCGCCCGACGACCTGCGTAGCCGATTCGATTTCTACTTCGATCGGTTCGACGTCCGGCCAGAGAATTGAGGAGAGACGTGATGGAACCGATCTACCGCAGCCGGCCCGGCGCCGATGCGATGGCGCCCGCGTCCGCGGACGCCGCCGAGCAGATCGCGCCCGGCCTGTGGTGCTCGCCGGGCCTGTCGAATTCCTATCTACTGACCACCGCCGACGGCAGGGTGATCATCAACAGCGGCATGGGTTTTGAAGGGCCGGTGCACCGCGCCAACTTCGACGCCGTCGACTCCTCGCCGGTGCGCTACGTCATCTTCACGCAGGGCCATGTCGATCACGTAGGTGGACTGGACAGCGTGCGTGACCCGGACACGCAGGTTGTCGCCCAGGCGAACTGGACGACCTGGCGCGACGACAACAACCGGCTGATCCCGTACCGCGCGAGCCGCAGCGCCTTCGCCTTCAGCGACACCCTGGCCGCCGGCGTCCGGCAGATTCAGCAGCGGCTGGGCACCACGCACCTTGCCGGGCAGAGCGTGCCGACCGTCGACATCGACTTCGAGGACACCCTCACCATCGAGGTCGGCGGCCGCCGCATGGAACTCATCTCCGTGCCCGGCGGAGAGACCACCGATTCGCTGGTGGTCTGGCTGCCCGACGAGCGAATCTGCCTGGCCGGAAACGTCTTCGGAGCGCTCTTCGGACACATCCCCAATCTGGTGACGATGCGCGGTGACCGGTACCGCGACGCGCTGACCGTCATCGCATCGATCGAACGGGTGCGCGCGCTGCAGCCCGAGCTGTTGGTGACCGGACATTTCGGACCGATCGCCGGGGCGGAGTTGATCGAGGCCGAACTCACCCGGCTGCGCAATGCCGTCGAGTACATCCACGACGAGACCGTCGCAGGCATGAACGCGGGCAAGGACGTTCGGACCCTGATGCGCGAGATAGCCCTGCCCGCCGAATACGAGGTGGGGCAGGGCTACGGCAAGGTGGCCTGGGACGTGCGAGCCATCTGGGAGAACTACTCGGGCTGGTTCCACCACCGGTCGACCACCGAGCTGTACCCCGTCGGGCCCGATGCCGTCGCCGCCGACATCGTCGAACTGGCGGGCGCGCAAGCCCTCGTCGACCGGGCCCGGGCCCACCTCGATGCCGGCCGCCCGCTGGAGGCCATTCACCTGGCAGAACTGGTCGGCAGCGACGATCCCGGCGCGCGCGAGGTGTTGCGGCAGGCCCACGAAGTGCTCCTGTCCGGCAGTACGAATTTCTGGGAAACCGCCTGGCTCAGAAACGTTCTCGACACCTTAGAGGGGCAGAAATGACCGCACGCGTCACCTTCGATTTCGCCGGGACCGCTGTCCTGGTCACTGGCGGCACCAGCGGCATCGGCCATGCCACCGCGACACTGTTCCGCAACGCCGGGGCCCACGTCACCATCACGGGCACGAAATCCGTTGCGGCGGAATATGACACCGATCTGTCGGGGATGACGTACCAGCAGTTGCAGATCACCAACCCCGACTCGGTGAATGCGCTGGCCCAGCAGTTCGACCGGCTCGACGTCCTGGTGAACAACGCGGGCGCGAATTTCCCTGGCGGCCTTGACGAATCACAGCCCGACGGCTTCGACGCCTCGGTGGCACTGAACCTCAGCGCGCCGTACCGGCTGACGGTCGGGCTGTACCGCGCGCTGAGGGCGTCGACCGCGGCGGGTGGCGCCAGCGTCGTCAACATGGCATCGATGTCGGCGTTGCGGGCCGTCCCGCTGGTGCCCGGCTATGGCGCCGCCAAGGCTGGAATCATCGGCATCACCCGCAATCTCGCCGTCAAGTGGGCCGACAAGGGCATCCGGGTCAACGCGGTGGCGCCCGGCGTGATCGACACCCCGATGACCGCGCCCATGAAGTTCGCGCAGCAACTGGTCGACGCCGAGCTGGCCCATGTTCCGTTGCGGCGCTTCGGATCCGTCCACGAGATCGCGCCCACGATCGCCTTCCTGTGTACCGAGCAGAGTGCCTACACCTCGGGCGCGCTGTTCGTCGTCGACGGCGCCTCGGACTGCGTGTAGCCATGCAGCTGACTGTTCTGCGCTTCAATTTCGCCTCCCCGCAGGGAGATCCGCGCAACCAGCACCGGCTGTTGTCGGCGGCGCTGGAAATGGCGCAGTGGGGCGAGGCCAAGGGCATCACCTCGGTGAGCGTCGACGAGCACCACGCCACCGGGCACGGCTGGAGCTGCAACCCGATCATGGCCGCGTCCATGTTTCTGGCGCGGACCACTAAGCTGGTCGCCAGCGTGGACTGCGCGCTCGGTCCGCTGTGGAATCCGGTGCGGCTCGCCGAAGACATCGCGCTGGTGGACAACATGAGTCGCGGACGGTTGTTCACGACCGTCGGCCTCGGTTACCGCGAATGCGAATACGATTCGCTGGGAGTCGATTTCAGTCAACGGGGCCGGCTGCTGGACGACCTGATCACACGGATGCTGGCGCACTGGGCCGAGATCGGCAGCTGGACCCGGCCGCATCCGATGCTGTTCGTCGGCGGCGGAGTTCAGGCGACGGCGCGGCGCGCGGCACGGTTCGGGCTGCCGCTGAGCCTGGTCGACTACCTGCCCGAGGTTGCCGACCACTACCGAGAGTTGTGCGCAGAAAAGGGCATCACCCCGTTCGTGATGATGCCCGGAGAAGCCAACCGCGGCATGATCTATCTGCACGAGGACCCTGACCAGGCCTGGGCGGAACTCGGCGAACACATCCTGTGGGAGGCCGTCACCTACGGCGCCTGGTCCGTCGAACGCCGGTCCCTCATGCACATTCCCGGCGTGCAAGCCATCGACGAGGTCAGGGCGTCAGGCAAGTACCGCATTCTCACGCCGGACGCGCTGATCGACGAGATCCGCGCCGCCGGTCAGTACGGCCCGCTCGTCATGCACCCGCTGGTCGGCGGCATGCCCGTCGACGCGGCGTGGAAGTCCATCGAATTGCTCACCGACACAGTGCTGCCCGCACTGGCATAGGAGATTTCACGTGGCATCCGTCGAACAGATCCAGAACGTCGTGGCGCGGTACGTCGAACTGCTTGCGGCACACCAACCCGACGCGATCGTCGACCTCTTCGCTGACGACGCCACCATCGAGGATCCCGTCGGCACCGAACCCAAGACGGGCCGTCAAACCTTGGTCGACTTCTACACGGTCTTGGCGTCGATGGAAGACATCAGCGCAGAACTCCTGTGGAGCAAGGTGGCCGCCGACACCGCCGTCTTCTCGTTCAAACTCCGCACCGGCACCGGCTCGTACCGTTTCGAACTCAGCCCGGTCGACATCATGGTCTTCGACGACGACGCGAAAATCGTGAGCCTGCGCGCCGTCTTCGACCCGGCCACGGACATCACGCCCCTGTCCTGATGCGAGTAGGAATGTGACGGACCGGGCGGCGACGTGCTCGGGTTGACAGTCATGGACCTTGTTCGCAATTGACTCGGCGGCTACGCACACGTGCACTCGGGTTTTGTGTGCGTAGCCGCACGATCAATGTGTGGCCCTCATTGACTGTGAGCCCACGCACTCGTCTACTCGCACTTTGTGTGCGTAGACGCAATGTCAACGCGCACAGGGTGATTGCTTGTCAAGTGTCCAGCAGATGACAACCGCGAGCAACTCAGGTGCGGCGCCGCACGAACAGGTAGTACCGCGCCGGATTCTTGCCGTTGTGGTCCAACCCCGGCTCGTCGCCGCTGTCCAGCAGCGTCCAGCCGAGCGCGAACCGTCGCTGCACCTCCGCCGGATCGATCCCGGGCACTCCGAACGAGGCGTCCGGGACGAACGCGACGATCAGCAGCCGCGCGTCCGGGGCCGCGACCGCGGTCACCTCGCCTACGTACGCGTCGCGGTCGTTCGCGCTCATCCCGTGCTGGCACCCGTTGTCCACGATCAGCGCGAAATCCGCGCCGATGCCCTGGCCGGTGAGCCGGGTGGCGTCGGCCTGGTCGAACCGCACCGCCCCCGGTGCGGAGTCGGCCCGCTTGGCGGCCTTGGCCCGCGCCTTCTGCACTGCGCTGGCGACGTAGTCCACTCCGGTGACGTCCCAGCCGAGCCCGGCCAGATAGAGCGCGTTGTCGCCGGTGCCGCAACCGATGTCGAGCGCGGTGCCCGGGGTCAGGGCACCGTCACCCTCGACCAGCTCACGCAGGCTGGTGGCTAGCGGATGACCGTCCCACGGAGTGAATCCGAGCCGGTAGAAGGCCCGGAACAAGCGCTGCCGGGACGACATGGCATCACAGCGCCCCGAGGTCGGCCGACAGCCAGTGCTTGGGGTCGACTGTGACGGTCACGTTCGTGCCATGCTCGCGCCGCGCCATCTCCAGGTATGCCGGGGCCTTCTCTTCGCCGAGGTACCGCACTGCCATCTCGACCAACTGCTCGTCGGTGCCCGGCTCGATGCTGAGCACCGGACCGTCGACCGCGACGTAGCGGACCGTCGGATCCAGACGCTCGGCCATCAGCGACAGGTGCCCCGCCGCTTCGATCAGCTTGTGCTTACGGGAGTCGAGCCCGGTGAGCAGCCACAACTTGCCGCCAGGCGTGTACTGGTACCAGATCGGCACTGTCAGGGGGCCGCGGTCCGCGCCGGCGTTGACCGACAGTGCCCCGATGTGTGGTTCGGCCAGAAATTTTTCGCGTTCATCCTTGGAAAGCGCCATGGGATCCAACGTAGCGAAAATGGGTGACACCGCAGCGGCTTCGGCCACACGCGATGACGTCAGTTCGGCAGCGGCATGGTGTCGTACAGCCTGACGCCCTTCGCGTTGAGCCGGGCCAGCCGCTGCGTCAGGCCGCTCGGCAAGAGCGAGACGGTGCGTGCCGCGCCGAGGAGTGCCCTTGCGCCCCAATCTGATCCGGGCACGATGGTCTTCGCGTTGACCCGCGCCATGGTGCGGCTGCCTGCCACCGGAGCGGCCATGGCCCGTTCGTAGGCGGCGAACGCGGCAGTGTGGTCGCCGCGTGCCGTGATCAGGGCGTGCGCCAGGACGTACGCCCCGTACACCGCCAGGCTGGTACTGCCACCGACCGCGGGCCCCGGGCAGTACCCGGCGTCGCCCACCAGCGTGACGCGCCCACGCGACCAGGTGCTCATCTCCAGTTGGGTGATCGCGTCGAAATAGAACGCCGGAGTACGGTCTGTTTCCTGCAGCCAGTAGTCGACTTCGGGAGCCAGCCCGGCGAACGCCGCCCGCAGCTGCCGCTGTTGGCCGGCGACGTCACGGTAGTGGTAGTCCAAGGGCTGCTGCGTCCGGAACATGAAGACCGCGCGAGCGTCGTCGAGATGGTCGGCGGTATAGATCATGGCGATCCGCCGGGGCGCCAGGTAACCGCTCATCTCACCTTTGGGCGCAAGGACTTTCGGCACGGAGACCACCGCCAGGTACCCGCCGAGGAACCGTTCCCGCACCTGATCGCCGAAGGTCAATCGACGGACTCCCGAGTGCAGGCCGTCAGCGCCGATCACCAGGTCGTACTGTTCCGGAGCGCCGTGCTCGAACGTCACCTCTCCGGCGTCGGTGATGGACGTGATCTGGTCTCCGAAGCGGAACTCGGCGTCGTCGCGGACGGCGTCGTAGTAGGCCTCGCTGAGGTCGTCCCGCATGATCTCGACATGCCGGTCGGACATGGCCGCGATGAGCTTGACGTAGTCGATGTGGGTCCAGCGGTTGCCGGGCGGACGGTTGAGGGCGAGCGTGGTGGTCCCGGTGGCGCGCGACTCGATGCGGTCCAACACGCCCATGCGCTCGGAGATCTCCATCGCCGGCCGGAACAGGTCGACGGCATGGCCGCCGGTTTTGCGCAGCGCGGGCGCGCGTTCGACCACCGTCACGTCGAATCCGTTGCGGGACAGCCAGTAGGCCAGGACCGGGCCGGCGATGCTGGCGCCGGAGATGAGCACCTTCATGGGGTTCCTCCGTATTTACTTAACGGTCGGTAAGTAGATGTCCGGTCAGCTTACCGCCTGTTAAGTAAGTTAGGGTGGTTACGTGGCGAGACCCCCTTCCGAGACTCGGCTGCGCATCCAGGACGTGGCGCGCGAGCTATTCAGTCAGAAGGGCGTGCAGCGGACCAGCCTGCAGGACATCGCCGACCGGCTCGGTATCAGTAAACCCGCGCTGTACTACCACTTCAGTTCGCGTGAAGACCTGGTGCGCAGCATCCTGCAGCCGCTGATCGACGAGGGTGAGGAGTTCGTCGCCGCCCAGGAACGGCTGCGCGGGTCGGCCCGGGCCACACCTCGCGAGCTGCTGCAGGGCTACTTCGACTTCCACTACCGGCACCGGGCCGATCTGTTGCTGATCGTCGCCGAACTGTCCACGCTCGCGGATCTGGGGCTGATCGATGCCATGCTGGCCTGGCGTGACCGGCTCGGCAAGCTGGTCTTCGGACGCCGGCCGACCCTGGAACAGTCCACGCGCGCCGTCATCGCTTTCGGCGGTCTGCAGGACTGTTGCCTGCAGTTCCCGGACGTCCCCGCCGACCAGCTCAGACGGGCAACGGTCGACGGCGCGATGGCCGCGCTCGGGCTGTCGGACTGAGCCAGGCTTCGGTTAGGCGACGGCGGCGACCGGCTGCACCAGGTTGGCGGCCGGGTTGGCGGCGAGCATGCCGAGGATGTCCTGCCAGACCCCGTAGTTGATCGCGATGTTCAGATGTCCGCCGGCAAACCCTGGATTTTGGTCCTGTACAACGACATTGGTGACGTTCGGTCCGCTGAGGGCCTGCTGGGTGTATGGCGTAACCACCTCGTCGTTGGTGGAGGCGATGGTGTCGTAGATGACGCCGGGCCGGGTGTCGCCGTTGTCGTATACCTGGTGCACCAGCGACGAGCCCATGGCCTGCTGCAGCCAGGCAGCGCCGCCTTGGCTCACCAGGCCCTTGATCAGGGTGCCGAGGATCGGGACGGCAAGCAGGCCGGTGATGCCGTCGAGGTTGGTGCCGTGGTTACTCGGGGCAATGCCGATCAGTTGCGACACCTTCGAGGCACCGCCGAGATTGTTGATGTAGTACTCGGGCAGGATGCCCCCGCCCTGGGAGTGCCCGATCAGGATCACCTGCGGCGCGCCGGTCTGGGCCAACACCATGTCGACCTCGGCGGAGAGCTGCTCGCCCGACTTCGTGATGTCCGCGATGGACTGCACGGGGAAGTTGGGGTCGCTGGTGTTGTTGCCGTAGTTGAAGGTGAAGACCTTGTAGCCGGCATTGGCCAGCACCGGAGCGCCGACGCTCCAGTCGAAGTTCTGAGTCGTGGCGGTGGCGTTGATCAGGATGATCGGCAGTGGATGTTGCGCGGTCACGGTGATCGACGGGTCGTTGGCCCCGGGAGGGGGCACCAACGGCGTGGAGAAGCCGAGCAGGTTGTAGACGCCGTAGTCGACCGCGAACGGTCCGCTGCTGGTGGCGTTGAGCGGCGTCCCGGTGAGCACCTTGCTGATGTCGCCGGCCGTGGTGGCAATGCCGGTCAACGCCTTGTACGGCAAGCCCCACAGCAGGTTCGGGCCGACTTTTTGGGCGTCCTGGGTGACCGTGTTCTTCACCTCTGAGGCCAACATCGCGCCGACATCGAACCCCAGCCCGACCATCTGTCGGGTGAACTGAGTGGCCTGCCGGACGTTGTTGGCCCACGCGGCGCCGACGTGTTCGGCGGTCCCCGCCAGTGCCGCCCCCACGGTGTTGACCACCGAGTTGACCAGGTATCCGGGGCTCAGTTGGGTCGAGACATTGGACTTGCGTTGTAACTCTTCACCCAGCGCTGCCACGGTCGCGCTGTCCGGAAGCCGCGGGCTCGAGGGTTTGAGTGGTGTGTGGGGTGAACTCGCGGTGGTCACCGCGCTCACCGGGGTCGCGCCGGTGGGGACTTTCAGCAGCTTGGTGACTTTGGGTGCCGGGGAGGACGACGTGGTTGCAGCGACCGCAACGGCGGGCGCGGCCGACGGCTTGGTCGGCGTGCCGTGGTCTTTGGCGGATGTCGGTTTCCGTGACGATTGTGGATCGGTTTTGGGAGCGACGGGCTTGGTTTCACCGGCGGCTTTCGCTCGCTGGCGCGGTGGCGCCGGTTTGGCCTGTTGGTGAGTGTCGGCGTGACCGGATCCCTCGCCGTCACCCTCGGCCCAGGCGACGCCGTCGGCCACCGCAAGCATTGCCCAGGCGGCCAGTACCACCGCCAGTACAACCATCCACGGCCGTCGCCGGCGCATATCGTGCGCCGCGACACCGCCGACCAGACCGATGCGCGTAGGTGCTTCCATGAGGTCCTGGTATACGGCAGAAAAACCTGTGATGGAGTCAATTCTGCAATAATTTTTCCCGCGGCGGGAAAAATTGTTCTTGCTCCGCGCATCGGCAATTGCAATTGCCGGCCGGTGACCCGCGCCGGGCTACCGGTGTCGCCGCAACCGCGGCGTCCGGAGCCACCGCCGCCGCGCCGGTACGATTGCGGATGTTCGTCGGCCCCGTTCAGCCGACGCCGAATTGCAACGGAGGGTGAGTGTTGGGGATTTCGCCGCCGCGACGCCCTGAGGTGCGGTCGATGCCGCCCGGTCCGGTGAGTCGATGAACATCCCCTTTGTCGGGCCGCTGACGCTGTCCGGGTTCTCCAGTGCGTGGTTCTTCCTCTATCTGATCGCCGTCATCGGGGCCGTCGCGATTTACCTGCTGCTGCGCAAGGCGCGGCGCAAGCGGGTGCTGCGGTTCGCCAACACCGAGCTGCTGGAGCAGGTCGTCGCGGCCCGTCCGAAGACGCAGTCGCGGTGGCGGCATGTGCCGGCGGTGTTGCTGGTGACCTCGCTGGTGCTGCTCACCACCGCCATGGCCGGACCGACCCACGACATCCGGATTCCGCGTAACCGCGCCGTCGTCATGCTCGTCATCGACGTCTCCGAGTCGATGATCGCCACCGACGTCAAACCCAGCCGCATCGAGGCGGCGAAAAGCGCAGGCAAGACGTTCGTGAAGGGCCTGACCAACGGGATCAGCGTCGGCCTGGTCCAGTTCTCGTCCAGCGCAACGATGTTGGTGGCCCCGACCAGTGATCACGACGTCGTGGCGCGAACCATCGAGACTCTGGAGCCGTCACCGCGCACCGCGACCGGCGAAGGCATCTTCACGGCGTTGCAGGCCATCGCCACCCTCGATGCGGTGATGGGCGGCGGTGACGGTCCGCCGCCTGCCCACATCGTGCTGATGTCGGACGGTAAGGAAACCGTGCCGGCGGACCCGAACGACCCCCGCGGCGCACTGACTGCGGCGCGGGCGGCCAAGGACCAGGACGTCGTGATCTCGACGATCTCGTTCGGTACGCCGTCGGGCGTCATCACCTACGAGGGTCAGGAAGTGCCGGTCCCGACCGACGACCTGTCGCTGCAGAAGATCGCGAAGGTGACCGGCGGCGAGTCGTTCCGCGCCGAGACCCTCGACCAGCTGACCCGCGTCTACGCCAATCTGCAGGAGCAGATCGGCTATCAGACCATCCGCGGCGACGCCAGCGGCAGCTGGACGCGAGTCGGATTCTTCGTGCTGGTGTTGGCGTTGTTCGCGGGCCTGAAGATCAACAACCGCCTGCCGGGCTGAGCCATGGCCCGACGGTTGATCGCGGTGTCGCTGGCGGCGCTGGTCGTGGCCGGCTGTGCCAACACCGAGCCCGGGCAGGCCGAGAAGCAGGGCGGTGGGCCGCCGTCGTCCGCCGTAGACGTGACCCTGCTCGGCAGCGGGAACTTCCCGGTGACGCCGACACCTCCGCTGGGCACGGCGGGAGCGGCGTCCACAGGGGCGCAGATAGATGCGCGCCGGATGGCCGACGACGTCGTCGGGCCCTGGGAAATCGACCCGCAGATGGTGGTGCCCGGCGAATCGCGGGCCGTCGTGATCACCGGAGCACCGGCCCTCGGCACGATCCTGCCCGCCGCCGTGGCGAGCACCGTCAACGCCCACCACATGCTGTACGGCTTCGCATCCGACCGGCAGGACCCCGACCAGTGGCGATTGATGAACGGCGTCCTGCGGTTCCCTGACCCCGCCGCCGCCGTTGCGGCGGCCGCGGATCTGGCCGGTGCGGTCGCCGGGCTGTCGCCGACGGTGAATCACCCGGTACCGATCGCCGGGCATCCGGACGCGCGCGCCACGACCTACAGCTCGAACCTGAACACCGGCCCGGATCAGCCGGTCACGCTGTACTCGTTCACGCCGCACGGTCCGTATGTCCTCACCCAGCTGGTTTACGGGCCGGACCCGGGCGATGCCGCGGCGGCCGTCGGCGCTGCGTTGGACGCGCAAATGCCGCGCATCGACGAGTTCGTGCCGACCGACCCGGCCAAGCTACCGACGCTTGCCGTGGATCCGTCAGGCTTGCTGTCGCACACCATGTCGCCGCCGACTTTCCCTGATCCGCCGTCCTCGCGGCTGCCGGACGCCAAGATCGGCAGCTACCTGCCACGGGCTGCGCTGCACTTTCAGGACGAGCCGACCGGCACGGCACCGTTGTTCGCGGCAGCGGGCCTGCAGGAGATGACCTACAACCAGACGATCGTCTATCGCGTGAAAGATGCGGCGGCCGCGAAGAAACTGGTCGATGACCTGGCCGACCTCACCGCGCGCGTCGAGGTGTCGGCGCATCCGGCCAATGCCGTCGATTTCCTGCCGGGCAGCCGGTGCGTGCAATCCGAGATCGACCCGACGATGACCAATGGTTCGATGTTCTATTGCTTTGCGGCGCTGAACAACACCGTCATCGCAGTGCGCAATGCCGATGCCACCGGGGCACGCCAGGAGACGGCGGCGCAGTACAAGATGCTGCTGGCTCCGTAGGGCCGCGGGCTGATCAGCGCCCCGGCATGGTCTTGCCGATAGCGCCACCTGATGCGGCATCGGTGTTCTGGTACTTGGTCGCCGCGGTGCGCAGTGAGTCGGCGTACCCCGTGACCGCCTTCCCGAGGTTCTGGCCGTCGGCGTTCAGCAGCGGGCCGACGCGTTGGCAGGCGGCCCCGGTCGCGAGCCCGGACATGCCGGACGCGGCCGAATTCAGCGGCTCGCCCGGCTTGAGCTCGCCGACGGCGGAACCGCACAACGTCATTGTGCTCGCCGCGGTTGTCAGGACCTGCGGGTCGACGCGCAAATCGGGTGCCATTTCTTCAGCCTAAGGCCGCTAGGCGGTGGATCCCGACGCTGTTTCTTTGCCCCGTTTGATCGTCGTACGGCCGGGTCTGATTTGCCGCACTCCTCATCGCGGCTCGTCCCTCGCCGCTTGATCGTCGTACGGCCTAAAGTCGAGGCCATGCGCTTCGGATTGTTCATCCCGCAAGGTTGGCGTCTCGATCTGGTGGGGATCGCCCCGCAGGATCAATGGCAGGTGATGCGCGACCTCGCCGCGTACGCCGACGCCGGACCCTGGGATTCGCTGTGGGTGTACGACCATTTCCACACCGTGCCGATGCCGACCGCGGAGGCCACGCACGAGGCGTGGACGCTGATGGCGGCCTACGCGGCGACCACCAATCGCATCAAGCTGGGCCAGATGTGCACGGCGATCAGCTACCGCAACCCCGCGTACTTGGCGAAGGTCGCCGCGACCACCGACATCATCTCCGGCGGCCGGGTCCAGATGGGTATCGGCGGCGGCTGGTACGAACATGAGTGGCGCGCTTACGGTTACGGATTCCCGTCGGCCGGGGTACGGCTGGCCCGGCTCGACGAAGGCGTGCAGATCATGCGCGCGGCCTGGCGCGAAGGTGTGGTGAGCTTCGACGGCAAGCACTACCAGGTCGACGGTGCCATCGTGCAGCCGAAGCCGCTGCAGACCGGCGGGATTCCGCTGTGGATCGCGGGCGGCGGGGAGAAGGTGACGCTGCGGATCGCCGCGAAGTACGCGCAGTACACCAACTTCACCTCCGAGCCGGACGGTTTCGCGCACAAATCCGAAGTGCTGCAACAGCATTGCCGCGAGGTCGGCACCGACTACGACGGCATCGTCAGGTCGGCCAACTTCAACGTCGTGATCGGTGACTCCGAGGCCGACGTCGCGGCCCGCATCGCGCGCATCCGCGAGCGGCAGGTCGCCGTCGCGCATGAGGCTGCCGTCGACGCGATGGTCAAGAACCTGACCTCGCCCGACTCTGCCTGCGGCACAACCGAACAGGTCATCTCGAAGCTGCAGAAGATCAAAGATCTCGGGTGTGAGTACGCGATCCTGTATTTCCCGGAAGCCGCGTACGACCGGTCGAGCATCGAGGCATTCGAGCGCGAGGTCATCCCCGCGCTGAGTTAGGGCGTCGTCGCTACTGCGGAAACACCGGCTCTGCTGCCGGTGGTTCGGCGAGCAACGCCGGTAACACGAAGACCCGGACATATCGACGTACCTGGGCCGCGTCGTCGGCCCCGGGGATCGCATCCATCAGCAGGCTCAGTGCCACGCCCAGGACGTACTGCGCGGCGTCGGCGGGTTGCAGTCCCGGCCGCATGCTGATCACCTGCGCCTTGAACAGGCCCTCGTACATCGAGCCGAGCAGGGTGACCAGGTTCGGCGCCGTCACGATAAGCGTTGCGACGCTTGATTTCTCGTCGTGCTCGGACAGGACCCGCAGAATCGGATTCTGACGTACCTCGGTGGCGACGATGACGAGCGACTCGGTCATGATCTCGGCGAGGTCCTGCAGCATCAGTAGCCGGGCGGCCATCTGGGTTATCTGGGTCAGCGTCACGCGGACCACGAGGGCCTCGAGCAGTTGATCGCGGTTGCGAAAATGCCGGTACATCACAGCCCTGCTGTATCCGGCTTCCAGGGCGATGGCCTCCATCGTGGTCGCCGCGAAACCCTGCCGGATGAAGAGTCGTTCCGCGGCATCCAGGATTTGGGTTTGCGCCTGTGGTGCGCTGTTTCCGCCTCCCGTGGGGCGGCCCCGGCCGCGTTTGGGGGCGGGGCTGTCCTTCGTGTTCCGCGCCATCACCACATTCTCCAGCACATGACCAATATGTTGACATATGTCGTCGTGTATCTGATTATCGAATCGGTTGAATCACTCAATGCGGAGGCTGGATTCAGGTGAATGAACATGTGCCAGGACCGACCGAATATGAACGCAGCGGTGGCGTTGTCCCAGACAAAACGACGTGGACGCCGTGGTTGAAAGCCTGGCGAATGCTCATCGACGCCAGGTACCACACCGATATCTACGAGGCTTTCCTCGGCATGGAAGCGCCCATCCTCGCGCGCGCCTACTACCAGGTGCGGTCACATCCCAACGGACGCAAGCTGTTCCGGGACAAGCCAGATCTGCTCGCCGTCCTGAATGACCGGGAGTACCTGGCGTCGCTGCCGTTCGGCAGTCTCGGCCACGCCTACCTGAGCTTCCTCAACACCAACAAGCTCGATGCGGGCGTTTTCGGTGAGGCCGAGACCATCCGGCCCATCGCCGAGAAGAACAACTGGGACGACGACTTCTACTACATGGTCGTGCGCGGCACCGCGCTGCACGACATGTTCCACACCATCGGGGGCTACGGCCCCGACATGGCAGGCGAGATGGCCAACATCGGATTCCATTGCGGGCAAATGGAACCCGCCGGTCCATTGGAGAAGCTGGGCTGGTTCGGTGCTCTCACGCTGCCGGGTGCGTCGGTGCCGTTCAAGTTGCGGTACTACCGCCAAGCCGTCGAGCGTGGCCGAAGGGCCGATCTGCTGATGGCGGCGCCATGGGAAGCGCTGCTGCCGAAACCGTACGGCGCGGTCCAGCGGACGCTCGGAGTGGCGCCCGTCGAAGTGGCCCACCCGCAGGGCCGGTGGGTCACCGACTGGACTCCACCGAGCATCACTCCGCCCACCGCGTGGAACTATGAACGGATCCTGGCCGCCGGCCCCGCGGCCGCGTGACCTCAACTGGCGGCGGAGCCGTCGGGCGGGTGAGATGACAACGTGAGCGACTTCCTGGTCGACGCCCCGCCGCTGCCGCCGCCGGTGTGGGTCGAACAATTCTGGGGAGACCTCACGTTCCTGCACTGGCCGGTCGACCCGGCGACCGTCGCGCACCTGTATCCGCCCGGCACCGAGCCGGACGCCTTCACCGATGGGCTGACGTACGTCGGCCTGATCCCGTTCGTCATGCACCGCTCCGCGGTGGCAGGCAGAGTGCCGCTGCCGTACTTCGGGGCCTTCGCCGAAACCAACGTGCGGCTGTATTCGGTGGATGCCGCCGGCCGGCACGGCGTGCTGTTCCGGTCGCTCGAGACGACGCGGCTCGCGGTCGTCGGGATGACGAGGCTCGGCATGGGCGTGCCGTACACCTGGGCCAAGCTGCGGGTGACCCGAACCGGTGATCGGATCACCTACGCGGGCACGCGCCGGTGGCCGGAGCGCGGCCTGCGCAGCCTCGCGGAGGTGGCGATCGGGGAGCCCGTCGAACCCACTGCGTTGGAGGTGTGGCTGACGGCTCGGTGGGGCGCGCACACCCGCAAGGCCGGCCGGACGTGGTGGGTCCCCAATGCGCATCCGACCTGGCCGCTCCGGCAGGCCGAACTGATCGAGCTGACCGACGATCTGGTGCCTGCCAGTGGTGTGGTGCCGGTGGGGCCGCCGTTGCGCGCGCTGTTCTCGCCGGGCGTGCAGGCCCGTTTCGGGCGGCCCACCGCGCTCCGCTGACCTTTACCCGAAGGTGTCTGATTCCGGTCCGGAAGATGAACGGCTGGTAGCGCAAAGGTGCAGTCTCGGTGATCATTGCGCCATGTTGCCGACGATGCGCGAAACCGGACGCCGAACCGCCCCGGTGCCGATCCCCTCCAATGCCACGGCCACCCGGCGCACGGTGCGCCCCGGCGTCGCGAGTGGCCGGCCGCGCGTCGATACGCAGCCCCGTCCCGCCCACCGCGCCGACCTGGCGCAATCACGCCTGTTCGCGGCGCTGTTGCTGGACGAGATCGCCGATCTGGAAGACCAGATGACGTTGGTGGAGCGGCGATCCCGGCGTGCGCAAGGCACCGCGGCAGCGGGGTCCGAGCTTCCGTCGGACGCTCTGCTCGCACTGCGTCGGCGACTCATGGAGGTGCAGCGGATGCTCGACGCACTGGGCCGTCGCTTCCCCAACGAGGGGGATTCGCTGCGCGTGATTTAAACCGCCAAACGGTTCCGGTGGGCATTGCTGAAGCGGATATTTGAATCATGGAGAAAATCTCGCTGACCGCTCTGGCGCGCCAGCATCTGGACATCGCGCGGGATGGGAACGGTGGGCGCAGTGCTCACACGATCTTCGGCGGCCACGAGCACGCGTTGCGGCAGACGCTGATCGCTCTCGCCGACGGCAATGAGTTGGCCGAACACGAGAGCCCCGGCGAGGCCACCCTTCAGGTGCTGCAGGGCCGGGTGCGGCTCGTCGCCGAGCAGGCCAGCTGGGACGGTATGGCCGGTGACCACCTCATCATCCCGTCCACCCGGCACAGTCTGAAGGCGCTCGCCGACTCGGTGGTGCTGCTGACGGTGGTCAAACAGCCTGCGCGTTAGCCGGAATGAACGTCATCGCGCGCTCGGCGAGCGCGGTGATGGTCAGACTCGGATTGGCACCCACATTCGCCGGGACGGCTGCACCGTCAGTGACCAGCAGGTTCTCGTAGCCGAACACGTGGTTGCGGCTGTCGACCACACCCGTCTCCGGGGACGCGCCGATCACCGCGCCACCGAGGATGTGGGCCGTCGACGGGATCGCGAAGATGCCCTCCGTCACGCCGGTGTAGGGAACGCCGCCCATCCGCCGAGCGAACCATTTCGCCGCGTCGTAGGCGGCCGGCACGAAATCCGGGTTGGGGTTGAGCGGGTCCTGCTCGGTCGTCAGCGCCACGTTTCCGTTCGGCAGCCGCATCTTGACCTTCAGGCGCATCGCGTTGTCGATGGACTGCATGACCAGCAGGATGATCGTGCGGCGTGAGGTGCCCTTGATCTTCCACGCGGCCAGGGCTGCCTTCGGGTTCTTCGCCGCGGCGGCCAGGAAATGAAGTGGCCTGGTGCCGCGCTTTCCGGCCTCGATCATCAGGTTGAACAGCATCGACTGGGTGTCGCCGCCCTTGCCGTACGTGACGACCTCGATGTGGGTGGTCGGGTCGGTGTAGATACTCGACGTGATCGCGATCGAGTGGGTGAAGTCGTCGGGGTAGTCCTCGGGCGCCATCACCGCCATGATCGATTCGCTGTTGGTGCGCACCACATACCCGAGGCGGTCGGAGATGTTCGGGA
Source organism: Mycobacterium sp. PDNC021 (assembly GCF_048282635.1). Lineage (NCBI taxonomy): Bacteria > Bacillati > Actinomycetota > Actinomycetes > Mycobacteriales > Mycobacteriaceae > Mycobacterium > Mycobacterium sp. PDNC021. The sequence goes on along the minus strand of NZ_CP182502.1, from coordinate 5,777,172 downwards.
GCGAACCGCTGAGCTTGCAGCGCTGCAGCAGCCGGTTGGTGCCCAAGGCCCCGGCCGCGACGACGACGCCGCGGGCACGCAGCGTCTCGCTGGTGCGCTTGCCCAATGCGCCGCTCTTGCGGTGTGTCACTTCATATCCCGCTGAACCGTCGTCGTCGAGCGGCTTGATGTCGGTCACCGCGCGCTCGCTGAAAATGCGGACCCCGAGCTTCTCTGCGAACCACAGATAGTTCTTCCGCAACGTGTTCTTCGCGCCATGGCGACAGCCGACCATGCACGAACCGCATTTGATGCAGCCCGTCCGGTCGGGTCCGTCGCCGCCGAAATACGGGTCCGGCACCGTCCGTCCCGGCTGCCCGAGGAACACGCCCACGTGCGCGCGGCGGTAGGTGTCGCCGACGCCGATCGACTTGCCGTACTCCTGCAACAACAGGTCTGCTGGTCCGTCGTCGTCGTACTCGACGACGCCCAGCATCCGTTCGGCCTCGTCGTAGTGCGGCGCCAGCTCGGTTTCCCAGTCGGCCAGGCCCTTCCACTGCGAGCTCTCGTAGAAATTCGGGAACGCCCGGTAGAGCGTGTTCGCGTAGCCAAGGCTGCCACCACCGACACCGCAGCCCGAGCCGATGAAGATGTCCTTGAACAGCGTCAGCCGCAGGATGCCGCGCATCCCGAGCTGCGGCGCCCAGTAGTAGTTCTTTGCGTCCTTGGTCTCGTCCGCGAAGTCGGCATCCTCGAAGCGCCGCCCGCATTCGAGAATCGCTACGCGGTAACCCTTTTCGGCCAAGCGCAGCGCCGAGACGCTGCCGCCGAAACCGGACCCGATGACCAGCCAGTCGTAGTCGTACGTCATCTGTGACCTCCGCAATCGGCGAACTGCGAAGAGCCTATGCCCTGATTGCTGGGACTGACTAGATAGCGGGCCCAAGCAGGTCGTCGGCGTCCTTGATGACGTAGCCGTAGCCCTGCTCGGCCAGGAAGCGCTGCCGGTGTGCGGCGTACTCGGCGTCGAGGCTGTCGCGCGAGACCACCGAGTAGAACACCGCGCCGCCACCGTCGGCCTTCGGGCGCAGCAACCGGCCCAGTCGCTGGGCCTCTTCCTGTCGCGAGCCGAACGTGCCCGAAACCTGAACGGCCACAGACGCTTCCGGCAGGTCGATGGAGAAGTTGGCGACCTTCGACACCACCAGGGTGCGAACCTCGCCGCGCCGGAACTGATCGAACAGCGCTTCGCGTTCGGCGTTCTTGGTCGAGCCCTGGATCACCGGGGCGTCCAACTCCTGGCCGAGTTCCTCCAACTGGTCCAGATACGCGCCGATCACCAGGGTCGGTTCGTCGGGGTGACGGGCCAGGATCGACTTCACCACCGCGATCTTGGTGTGTGCCGTCGAGCACAGCTTGTAGCGCTCCTCGGGCTCGGCCGTCGCGTACGTCATGCGCTCGTTCTCGGTCATGGTGACCCGCACCTCGACGCATTCGGCCGGCGCGATCCAGCCCTGCGCCTCGATGTCCTTCCACGGGGCGTCGTACCGCTTGGGTCCGATCAGGGAGAACACGTCGCCTTCGCGGCCGTCTTCGCGAATCAGGGTGGCGGTCAAGCCAAGTCGGCGCCGGGACTGCAGATCGGCCGTCATCCGGAACACCGGCGCGGGCAGCAGGTGCACCTCGTCGTAGATGATCAGGCCCCAGTCGCGGCTGTCGAACAGTTCCAGGTGCTTGTACTCGCCCTTGGTGCGCCGGGTAATGACCTGATACGTCGCGATGGTGACGGGCCGAATCTCCTTGCGTTCACCGGAGTATTCGCCGATCTCCTCTTCGGTCAACGAGGTGCGCGCGATCAGTTCGCGCTTCCACTGCCGGCCGGCGACGGTGTTGGTGACCAGGATCAGCGTCGTCGCCCCGGCCTTGGCCATCGCCGCCGCACCGACCATGGTCTTGCCCGCGCCGCAGGGGAGGACCACGACGCCGGAGCCGCCCGCCCAGAACGAATCCGCGGCCAGCTCCTGGTAGTCGCGCAGCTTCCAGCCGTCCTCCTCCAGCGTGATCGGGTGCGCCTCGCCGTTGACGTAGCCCGCCAAATCCTCGGCGGGCCAACCGATCTTGAGCAGCATCTGCTTGACGCGGCCGCGCTCGGACGGGTGGACGATGACGGTGTCGTCGTCGATCTGGGCGCCCAGCATCGGGGCGATCTTCTTGTTGCGCAGCACCTCGGTGAGCACCGCGCGGTCGAAGCTCACCAGGGTCAGCCCGTGCGCGGGATGCTTCACCAGCTGTAGGCGCCCGTAGCGGCCCATGGTGTCGACGATGTCGACCAGCAGTGGCTGCGGCACCGCGTAGCGGGAGTGCGACACCAGCGCGTCGACCACCTGCTCGGCGTCGTGACCCGCGGCGCGCGCGTTCCACAGCGCCAAGGGCGTGATCCGGTAGGTGTGCACGTGCTCTGGCGCACGCTCCAGCTCGGCGAACGGCGCGATCGCCGCCCGCGCCGCCCCGGCCAGCTCATGGTCGACCTCGAGCAGCACGGTTTTATCCGACTGAACGATCAGGGGTCCGTCAGTCATGTGCGATCCATTCCATTACTCGCTCGCAGGCCATCCGATCCATTATCCAGACTTCTCGGAGTGGCCCAGATTCCGTCAGTCCGGCGCCACCACCGAGGTCACCCGGTGGATGGCGAATTCGCGGACCCGTCCGGCGGCCGGGTCGTAGGCGGTCAGCTGGCCGCCGCGGACGTTGACCGGCGACACCACCCGCTGCGTCGCGACCCCGGCGGCGTCGACGTAGCCGATCACCACCGGCGACTGGGTCAGTGCGGCGTCGGTGAGCAGCGAGATCGCCGCGGCGGGGTCCAGTCGCCCGCCGTTGCCCCCGCGGCCGGTCTGGCGCAGGACGGCGACGATCGCGCCGAGCGTCTTCGGGTTCGGCGGTTGCGGGTGCCGGAAGGTGCGACGGTGTATGGGTGTGGACACCCGCGCGCCGAGCGGGCGCAGGTCGACGATGGTGCCCGACCAGTCCTCGGCGGCCGGGGCGAAACCCGCGGTGCGCAGGCCGGCGAGCACATCGGCGATCGGGGCCGGGGACACCGCGACGGTCGGGGCCAGGGCCCGCAGGCTCAGCTGCTCGAGGGTGGGGGAGGCCAGTGCCTGCGCCAGCAGGGCGGGGTCCTCACACCGCACGAACGACGATGCCATGCCCACCCGCAGCTGCCCGTGCCGGCGCGCCACGTCGTCGATGAGGTAGCTGAGGCCTTGCGGCACCGGCGTTTTGGAGTGCCGGGCGAACAGGGTATGGATCTCGCTGGCGGTCCTGCCAGTGTCCAGGGCGCGCCGGATGGACTGCTCGCTGATGCGATACACCGTTGCCGCGCCGGCGGATTCGATGTCGGCGACGGCCGCCAGCTGATCGGCCAGGTCGCGTTCCAGCGGTCCGGGGACGACGACCGTCAGGTCGGCCTGCAGCAGGAAATGGTCGATGGGGTCGGGCAGTGCCGCGGCCATCGCGGCGGTGACCTCTTCTTCGGGCGCACCCGCCAGCAGCAGCCGGATGGGGCCGGCGATGGCGCCGCGGCCGATCATGCCCAAAGCGTGTGCCTCGGTGAGCAATTCGTCGGTGGGCTCGGGCTGCAGCCGGGCAGTCCAGCGCGGCCGGCGCCAGAGCATCGCGGCGGACGCCGCTGCAGTGTCCATGGCGCTGCCCGGCGGCAGCTCGGCGAGCACCGTCAGCAGCAGTCGGCGGTCCAGCGGAGCCGCCGACGAGTACAGCGCGTTGGTCAGGGCGGCATAGGGTTTGCCGTCGGGGCCACGCTTGCCCACCAAGCCGGGCCGGCCCGGCAGATCCAGCCAGGTGGTGGCCAGCAGATGCCAGCGCGTCGCGGCGTTCGATTCGATGAACCGGTCCGCGGCCACGGTGGGCGCCCAGTAGGGGCCGTCGTCGTAGTCGTCCGAGTCCGGGATGCCCGACGCGATCAGCGTGGCCGACGCGCACAGCTCCAGAATCAGCGACAGCCGCCCTTCGTCGATGCCGGTGACCTTGGTCAGCCGCTTGGCGTCGCGCACCCCGAGGCCGCCGCTGCGCAGCTCGGGAACCGGTGTGGCCGAGAGGGTTTCGAGGACCAGTTCGACCTCGCGCAGTAGGTCGATGGCCGAGCCGGCCGCCGCCGCATCGACGTCCGCCGCCGGCAGCACCGGCGACGACGGGGCCGGCGGCGTCAACGTCGTCGGCCCCGGTGGCTGACCGCGCAGCACCTGGCCGACGAGTCGCGGCAGGATCACCGTCTCGTCATCGATCCGGCGCAGCAGTCCGGCCGCGATCAGCTGTGGCACCGGGCGGTCGTCCGGCGTACCGGGGGCCGCGTCCTTGGTTCGGCCGATCGGTGATCCGTCGGCCAGCCGCTCCAGCAGATCGCGCTGCGGGGTATCGATACCGGCCAGCTTCCCGGCGATGCCGTCGCCGTCAGGGTCTTCGACCGTGACCTGGCCCGGATACCAGGGCAGCACCGACGCCGCCTCCGAGACCACCCGCACCGAGGTGTCGCCCCACACCAGCCCGCGGGTCCGCAGCTCGTCGAGCGCCGAGGTGACGATCTTCTTGGTGGCCCGGCCGGCCAGCAATTTGAACAGGGCTCCGGTCGGCACGGCGATGCTGGTGGCCTGCAGCGTCAGCAGTGCGTCCAGCACCGCCAGCTGCAGGAAATCGAGATCGTCCGTCGCGGCTTTGACCGACTGCCGGGACTGGGCCCGGGCGGCCAGCGCCGACAGGGTCGCCGGTGGCGGCTGGGTGAGGTCAGGTCGGGCGCTGAGCAGCTGTACCAGCTGCGCATCCGACATGTCGGCCAGCCAGGAGCCCAGCGGCACACCCGGGGATTCGTCGATCATTGCTGACCAGCGTAAAGCAGCCTCCCGGCCTCGCCAGCGGGCGCGGCGCCTGCCACAATGTCATCCGTGGCTGAGAAGAAGAAGAACCAGTACGTCGACAACGGCTGGCCCGAGGTGGCCGACGACGATCACGCCGTCAGTGAGCTCGCGACGGACCGTACCGGCGCCCTGTCTCCGTTCGGTGACGTGGCGTTCCCGCTGCCGGCCGAGCGGCTGCCGTACATGCACCCGGTCACCGTCGTCAACAAGTAGCCGTGGAGCTCTCGCACCTGGACGAATCGGGTGCGGCCCACATGGTGGACGTGTCCGCCAAGGACGCCACCCGACGCACCGCCGTCGCGGCGGGCGTCCTGCACACCCGCGCTGACGTCGTCGACCTCATCACCAGCGGTGGCCTGCCCAAGGGCGACGCCCTCGCGACGGCCCGCGTCGCCGGCATCATGGCCGCCAAGCGCACGAGCGACCTGATCCCGCTGTGCCACCAGCTGGCACTGACCAAGGTCGAGGTGGCCTTCGAGACGAGTGCGGGTGCTGCCGATATCGCCATCACCGCGACGGTCCGAACCACCGACCGCACCGGTGTCGAGATGGAAGCCCTCACCGCCGTCAGCGTCGCGGCGCTGACGCTGTACGACATGATCAAGGCCGTCGACCCGGCCGCGCGCATCGACGACATCCGGGTGCTGCGCAAGGAGGGCGGCAAGACCGGTCTCTGGGAGCCGTGATGAGCGCTTGCGCGAAGAACAGAGTGCCAACGTGAGTCGTTCGGCCAGGGTCCTTATCGCCTCGACCCGGGCCGCCGCCGGCGTCTACGAGGACCGCACCGGCCCGTTGATCGTCACCTGGCTCGCTGAGCGCAGGTTCGACGTGCCCGCACCGGTCGTCGTCACCGACGGCGCCCCGGTGGGCGTCGAACTGCGCCGCGCCATTGCCGACGACGTGGACGTCGTCCTCACCTCAGGTGGCACGGGAATCTCCCCGACCGACGCCACCCCGCAAGCCACCATCGAGGTCCTGGACTACCAGATTCCCGGGCTGGCCGATGCGATCCGTCAGTCCGGCCTGCCGCACGTCCCGACCTCGGTGCTGTCCCGTGGTGTGTGCGGCGTCGCCGGCCGGACGTTGATCGTCAACCTGCCGGGTTCGTCCGGGGGAGTGAAGGACGGGCTGGGCGTGCTGGCCGGGGTACTGGACCATGCGCTCGACCAGCTCAGTGGAAAGGACCATGCCGGGTGATCGTGCTCCGTGCCGACCTCAGTGAATCGCCGATCGACGTCGCGTCCCACGAGGCGCTGGTCGACCACAGTGCCGCGGGAGCGGTCGTGAGCTTCGCCGGCGTGGTGCGCAATCACGACGGCGGCCGTGGGGTGACGCGCCTGGAGTACTCGGCGCACCCGTCGGCCGCGGAGGTACTGGCCGAGGTCGCCGCCGAGGTCGCCGCAGCCTCCGAAGGCGTGCGGGCCATCGCGGTCAGCCACCGGATCGGCGTCCTCAACATCGGCGACGCGGCCCTCGTCGCGGCGGTCTCGGCCGATCACCGCGCCGCGGCGTTCCGGACCTGCGCGCTACTGGTCGACACCGTCAAGGAGCGGCTGCCGGTCTGGAAGCACCAGTTCTTCACCGACGGCACCGACGAATGGGTCGGCTCCGCCTGACTTCCGCCGACCGGCCACTTACGACCCGCGTTCCACGAATATCCGCGTCGTAACTGGCCACTCGGCAAAAGAAATCGCCCCGGTCGATGACCGGGGCGATTTCTTTTTGTCAGGTGCTACTGGGCCGGAGCCGGGGCGATGTCGGCAACCGGGGCCGGGCCGGGCGCCGGAGCGTTCGGCGGGGCCGGGACGCTGCCACCCGGGGTGCCGGTCCGCGTCGAGGCGACGGCGAGCAGGGCGTCACGTCCGGAGATGTCGTTGTTCTGGACCGCGTGCCACAGCTGCTTGAGGTAGCTCATGTTGGCGCTGTCGCCGGTGTCGGTCGGCTCCATGGTCGAACCCGGAGGCAGGTTGGTCGGGCTGGCCAGATGCGGCGTGCCGTTCGGCGGGGTCTGCAGCGCGGCGGGGGCAGCCGGCGCGGGGGCCGGGGCCGCGGCGTCAGCAACCGGAGCCGGTGCGTCGACGACCGGGGCCGGGTCGGTCGGCAGGTCCTGCTTGGCGTGCAGTGCCCAGACGCCGGGCTCGGCGGGGGCTTCCGTGGTGTCCCAGTTGGCGGCCTGGATCACGGGCGCCGGGGCCTCGGCCGGGGCTTCCGGTGCAGGTGCGTCAACGACGGACGCCTCAACGACGGGAGCCTCGGGCGCGGGGGCTTCGGGCGCGGGGGCTTCGGGCGCGGGGGCCTCGGGCACGTCCAGGACCGGCGCCTCGGGGGCGGGGACCTCATTGACGACATTGACGATCGCGGGGGCCTCGGGGGCCTCGGGGGCGGGCGCATCCAGCGGAGCGGCGGCTTCCTGCACCGGCGCCGGATCGGCCGGGGTGTTGAGCTCAGGGTTGTCCAGCGTGACGGCCGGGGCCGGCTTCGGGGTGTTCACCACGTTGCGCGGGGAGGAGCCGGACAGGCCGGTGCCGCAGACGGGCCAGGCGCCACGGCCCTGGCGGGCCAGGACGCGCTCGGCGACGGCGATCTGCTGGTCCTTGCTGGCCATGTTCGCGGCCGGGGCGTACTCGCCACCGCCGTGGGCGCTCCAGGTGCTCGGCGAGAACTGCAGGCCGCCCTGGTAGCCGTTGCCGGTGTTGATGGCCCAGTTGCCGCCGGACTCGCAGCGGGCTACCTGGTCCCATTCGCCGTCGGTCGCTGCGCTCGCCTGAGCGGCGAGGGCGATGCTGCCACCGCCGAGAACAGCGCCGGTGAAGGCGATCTTCGCAACGCTGACGCTGGACGTGGTCGGTTTGCGGTGGCGTCCACTCATAGAAAAGCAGTCCTCTCGTCAACGCCTGCGAGGTCAGCTGTCGGGTTCGGGCTGGAGAGGTTGCCCGGCCTGCCAAGCAGGCTTCACCCCAAGGAGCCGAGGCTCCTGGTCCTGATTTCTTCGGTGGACCGATTGGGTCCCCCGCCTCCATCCACGGTTTGTCGTCGGCCGCACTTGATGGATGGAGCTAGGCGTTTCAAGTGCGGGTGCCAAAGGGTCGCTCTGGCTTGAGAGACGACGGTATCGGGTCCGGTGGGTTCCGTCACTTCGGCGGATTTTGGGCGTTTCGGGCCAGGGCAAATTATGAGAGGACTTTAAAGCCGCTGGCTGTTTCGGCGTTTTCGCAGGTATTGACGCCGGTCAGTGGCACCACAGCCAGGTCGTTATCGATTCGTTATGTGAGGCATTTCACAATTAGCCGCCGGCGAAGGGGGGTAACACATCGACCGTCTGAGCTGTTGCGAGCGCGGAGTTCAGATCGCGCACGGCGACGCCGTCGCGCAGAAACGAGCAGCGTGTCAGCACTTTTGCCACATCTGCCCCACGCGTACCAATGGAGTCCACCAGATCGCGGACGGTTACACCCTCAGGAAGCCGCAACGTTTCGGTCTCGATTCCGGTTGCGGCCTTCGCGGCGGCGAAATAGCGCACCGTCACCACCAACTCGGTCAACCTCAGCCGCCGATCGCACTCATCGGACGGTCCGGCTGGACGAACCCCGGATCGTTGATGCCGTGCCCTGCCGGCTTGGCCCACATCGCCGCCCGCCAGGCGGCCTCCAGCGCATCGTCGTCGGCGCCGCCCCGCAGCAACGCGCGCAGGTCCGTCTCCTGCTGGGAGAACAGACAGCTGCGCACCTGGCCGTCGGCCGTGAGCCGGGTGCGGTCACACGTGCCGCAGAACGCGGCGGAGACCGACGCGATGACGCCGACGGTGCCGAGCACCGCTCCGTCGTCGTGGACCTGCCAGAGCTCGGCAGGTGCCGAACCCCGCGGCGCCGGGTCCGGGCGCAGGGTGAACTCGCCGCGCAGGGCCGCCAGAATCTGCTCGGCCTGCAGGACCGAACCGCGCTCCCAGTGGTGCCCGGCATCCAGCGGCATCTGCTCGATGATCCGGAGCTGGTACCCGTGCTCGAGACAGAAGCGCAACAGCGCGGGGGCGTCGTCCAGGCCCGTCTGCGGATCGAGCACCGCGTTGACCTTCACCGGGCTCAGCCCGGCGTCCTTCGCGGCAGCCAGGCCGTCGAGCACCTCGGGGAGGCGCCGGCGCCGGGTGATGGCCGCGAACCGGTCCGGGTCGAGGGTGTCCAGTGAGACGTTGACGCGATTGAGCCCGGCCTTCTTCAATGCGGCGGCGCGCTTGGCCAGTCCGATCCCGTTGGTCGTCACGGCGATCGCCGGACGCGGCTCCAGTGCGGCCGCCGCTGCGACCACGTCCTCCAAGTGTGGCGACAGCAGCGGCTCGCCGCCGGTGAACCGCACGCCGGTGATGCCCAGACGGGTCACGGCCACCCGGATCAGCCGGGTGAGCTCTTCGAGAGTGAGTAGGTCGGCGCCGGGCAGCCAGTCCAGGCCCTCGGCCGGCATGCAGTAGGTACAGCGCAGATTGCAGCGGTCGGTCAGCGACACCCGCAGGTCGGCGGCGACGCGGCCGTACGTATCGATCAGCGGCCCGGATTCCGGTGCTGAACCGACGGGCCGTGCGACGGTGGGCAGGCCGAGGGGTGTGAGTGTCATTGTTGCCAGGCTGGTGCGGGGTGCATCTGATCGACCGGCACGATCTGCTTGCCGAGCGGCAGTAGCGACACCGGGATCAGCTTGAGGTTGGCCAGGGCCAGCGGGATACCCACGATGGTCAGGGCCTGGGCGATGGCCGTGGCGATGTGGCCGAGCACCAACCACCAACCGCACAGCACCAGCCAGATCACATTGCCGACCAACGCACCCGGGCGCGGGCCGGGCTTGTCGACGACCGTCTGGCCGAACGGCCACAGCGCGTACACCCCGATGCGCGCCGCGGCGACGCCGAACGGGATGGTGACGATGAGAACGAAGCAGATGAGGGCGGCGAGGAAGTAACCGAGCGCCAGCCAGAAGCCGCCGAAAACCAGCCAAATGATGTTCAGGACCAGGCGCATGTCACCTCCCGTAAGTAGAACTCTCAGTCTACTGAGTAATGGGGATGCTGCGATCAGAGGTGGCCGAGTAGAATCAACGTCAACGCGTCCTGCGTCGGTGGGGCGCTTTCCTTATGTGACCGTAGTTTGAGAACGAGCAGGTGAGACCAGTGCCAAGCGGCCGGGTTAAGTGGTACGACACGGAGAAGGGCTTCGGCTTCCTCTCTCAGGAAGAGGGCGAGGACGTCTACGTCCGGTCTTCGGCGCTGCCCGACGGGGTCGAAGGTCTCAAGGCCGGTCAGCGCGTCGAGTTCGGCGTCGCCGCCGGGCGCCGCGGTCCGCAGGCGCTGAGCCTCAAGCTGATCGACCCGCCGCCGAGTTTGTCGCGCACGCGTCGCGAGGCGTCGGCCCCTGAGCACAAGCACACGCCCGACGAGCTGCACGGCATGGTGTCGGACATGATCACCCTCCTCGAGGACGCGGTGCAGTCCGAGCTGCGCCGGGGCCGTTACCCGGACAAGAAGACCGCCCGCAAGGTGTCCGAGGTGGTCAAGGCCGTCGCGCGTGAGCTCGACGCCTGATCCCTGGGCCGAGCGTTGGCTTGTGTCCGGGTATCGACCACTGATTTCTCGTACACAAGCCAACTTTGGGCGGGCAGACTGGGGACGTGTCCTACGTCGACCCCGGTACTGAATACACCCGCGACACCAACTACATCAGCACCCGGATCACGGCCGACGGCCGTGACGGTTACCCCGTCGAACCCGGCAGGTACCGGCTGATCGTCGCTCGGGCCTGCCCGTGGGCCAACCGCGCCATCATCGTTCGTCGGCTGCTGGGCCTGGAAGATGTGCTCTCCATTGGCTTTTGCGGTCCGACGCACGATCAGCGCAGCTGGACGTTCGACCTGGACCCCGATGGGGTGGACCCGGTGCTGAAGATCCCGCGGCTGCAGGATGCGTACTTCAAGCGCGACCCGGACTACCCCAAGGGCATCACGGTGCCGGCGATCGTCGACGTGCCGACCGGCGCGGTGGCGACCAACGACTTCCCGCAATTGACGCTGGACCTGTCGACCGAATGGACGGCGTATCACCGTCCCGGTGCGCCGCAGCTGTACCCGGAGCACCTACGCGCCGAGATCGACGAGGTGGCGCATCGCGTCTACACCGAGGTCAACAACGGCGTCTACCGCTGTGGGTTCTCGGGCTCGCAGGAGTCATACGACGCCGCCTACGACCGGCTGTTCACCGCGCTGGACTGGCTGACCGAAAGGCTCAGTGGCCAACGGTATCTGGTGGGGGACACCATCACCGAGGCCGACGTACGGCTGTTCACCACGCTGGCCCGGTTCGACCCCGTCTACCACGGGCACTTCAAATGCAACCGGTCCAAGCTCACCGAGATGCCGGTGCTGTGGGCGTACGCCCGGGATCTGTTCCAGACGCCGGGCTTCGGCGACACCGTCGACTTCGTGCAGATCAAGCAGCACTACTACATCGTGCACGCGGACATCAATCCGACGCGGATCGTGCCGAAAGGACCCGAGCTGGCCGACTGGCTCACGCCGCACGGCCGGGAAGCGTTGGGCGGCAGGCCTTTCGGTGACGGCACACCACCCGGCCCGGTCCGTGCGGGCGAACAGGTGCCGATCGGCCACGGCGCCTGACCCCTACGCCGAGTGGCCACCTGTGACACGGAAATCGTGAAAATTCGTGCGACAAGTGGCCATTCGGCGGTTACGGCCAGACGGTCCGCACCGACCATTCGGCGTGCGGCAGCGGGAACTCGTTACCGTCGGAATCCCTTGCCAGCGTGGGTAGCTGGACGGCGAGCCCGAGCAGCTTGCCGTGATGCGGGTCGACAGTCGGGATCGTCACGGCCAGCCGCTTGTCCGGCCGGAACTCGCTGACCGCCGAGCCGCCGTCCTCGTAGGCGAGCAGCAGCACCCACGGTGCGCGGGCGATGGCCTGCGGCACCGACAGCTGAATCGGATGCCGCGCCGTCACGTGCAGCTCACCCGTCGTCGCGGGGACGTCGCATGCTTTCAGGTGCACGTCGCAGTAGCGGTACGGCCCGACCCGGGCCAGCTGGCCGTCGGTAAAGGCGCTGATCTCGGGGAAGTCGGGGCCCTGGTGCCGCGTCATCCGCCAGACCAGGACACCGGTGGCCGTCGCAGACAGCACCGCGACCACTGCCAACAGCGCGAGAACTCGTTTCATATCCATCCTTGGCGCGCCCCGGGCATTGCCGCGGGATCGGGCCGTGGTCCTTCCTGTTCGGCTAGTACGGGTCGGTTACCGCCCAGGCCCGGGATCAATGAGCCTCCGTTGTAGCTCACCAGGGTCTGGGCCAGCCCGGGAATCAGCAGGGCGCTGATCGCGGTGAACCCGACCCAGAGGTCGGTATAGATCAGCACACCGATGGCGCCGCCGATCACCCAGGCCAACTGCAGAACGGACTCGGACCGGCCGAAGGCGGATGCCCGGGACTTTTCGGGCAGGTCGTGTTGCAGTGACGCGTCCAGAGATGCCTTGGAGATCGCCGTGGCTGCCGAGGTGATCAGTGCTGCTGCCGCGGCCACCATCAGATTGCCGGCCACCGCGGCGGCGATGGCGCACGCGGTGACGATGACGGTGGCGCGTACGACCACCTGCGCGGGATGCCCCAGCTTGAGCCGGGCGCTGGCGATGTTGCCGGCGATGTTGCCGATGCCCGCGGCGGCGCCGATGAGCCCGAGGATCTTCAGCTGCTCCCACGCGCCCGCGTCGTGCGACTTGGCGACGAACGCCGGGTACAGGAACAGGAATCCGACGAGTGCCTTGATGGTGCAGTTGCCCCACAGCGACGTGATGATGTTGCGGCCCAACGGCTGCCGCGGAGATTGGTCGTGATGCGGATGCCGGAGCTGCTCGGTCGGCGCGTGGTACGACAGCGTCGCCGGCACCTCGCCCTCGGTGACCTCGACCCATTTGGGGATGCGCATCGTCAGGACCGCACCCGCGACGGCCACGACGGCGACGACGTAGAGCGCGCCCGGCAGGTGCATCAGACCGAAGGTGTACTCGAATGCGGCCGCGAGGCCACCGCCGAGCCCGGTGCCACCCAGCAACCCGAACATGGTGAGCCGGGAATTGACCCGGACCAGGTCGATGCTCGGCGGGAGCACGCGTGGCGTGACCGCACTGCGCAGCACACTGAACGACTTGGACAGCACCATCATGCCCAGCGCGCACGGGTACAGCACCCAGGGCGGATAGCTGCCGGTGGCGCCGTCGTAGTTGCCGATCAGCACCAGTGCCAGCACCACGCGCAGCGCGAACGACACCGCCAGGGCGACCCGGCGGCCGTGCTGCACCCGGTCCAGCGCCGGCCCGATCAGCGGGGCGATCACCGCGAACGGCGCGATGGTGATGAGTAGGTACAGGGCCACCTTGCTCTTGGACTCGCCGGATGCCGCCGCGAAGAACAAGGTGTTGGCCAGCGCGATGCCCATGGCCGCGTCCAGCGCGTTGTTCGCGACGACCGGCCAGGTCAGCGCCGTCAGGCCGGACTTGTCGGCGCCATCGGCGGTGGCAGCGCGGTGCACCAGCCCGTACACCTTGGTGCCCATCTCGCGACTGCGCTGGGCAGCGGCGCGGGTGACGGTGATCTTCTCGCCGCCCGCGGGGCCGCCGCGCCGGTCGTCGTAGTCACGGCGCCGCTCATCCCGGTCATCGTCGTAGCCACGGTCGTAGCCGGCACCATCGTGGTGGTCGTCGTCCAGCGGCGGCAGCCACCGGTTGTCGCTGTGCGCGGATGAGCCCCGAGGCGGCGGACGGCGTCGTGAATGATCGGGATCGCTCGGGTAGTTGGCCATGCCGGGATGCTCTTCGTCATGGCGGCGCGGTGGGCGCGGCGGGTAGTAGCGGGGATCTCCCGACCACCCGGCGTCCCGCGGTCCACTCATGAGCACGATTGTTCCCCATGCTGCCGACAGCGGCGCGCAGGCAGGCGGTGTGGCCTTGTCCTGGGTGGTCAGGCAGTATTGATCGCGATGGACACGCCCAATGACACCGAATCGGCAGCCGTGACGCCGGACGAGTCGACGCCGACGGAGGCGCCGGTCGAGGTGCCGGCCGCTGAAGCCGCCGCGGAAACCGTGGAGGCCGTCGAAGTTCCCGCTGAGGCAGTGGAATCCGCCGACGTGCCGGAGACCGTCGACGAGCCGCAGCCGCAGGCCGCTGCCGACGAATCCCCGTCCGCCGAGGTCCCGGCTGTGGAGACCGACGATGCGCCGGAGGCCGAAGCAGCCCCCGAGCCCGAGCCGGTTGTCGAAGCGGCCGACCTGCCCGACCTGACCCCGATCCTGATGGGCGCGGTCGATCAGGCCCGCGCCGCGATCATCGAATTCAGCGGTGACGGCGTCGTCGGCGACTACCTGGGCGCCAGCTTCGACGACCCGGCCTCGGTGACCCATCGTTTCCTCGCCTCGATGCCCGGCTACCACGGCTGGCAGTGGGCAGTGGTGCTGGCGACCTATCCGGGCGCCGACCACACCACCGTCAGCGAAGTGGTCCTGGTGCCGGGTCCGGATGCGCTGCTGGCCCCGCAATGGGTGCCGTGGAATGAGCGCGTGCAGCCGGGCGACCTGAGCCCCGGTGATCTGTTGTCTCCGCTGCCCAACGATCCGCGTCTGGTGCCGGGTTACCTGGCGTCCGGTGATCCCGAGCTGGACGAGGTCGCCGCTGAGATCGGGTTCGGCCGCAAGCAGGTGCTCAGCGACTGGGGCCGGACGGACGCCGCGCAGCGCTGGCAGGACGGCGACTTCGGACCGAACGCCGCCATGGCGCGCGCCACCCGACGAACCTGCCGTGGCTGTGGCTTCTTCGTGCCGCTGTCGGGGTCGCTCGGCCTGGTGTTCGGTGTTTGCGCCAACGAGCTGTCCGCGGACGGACGCGTGGTGTCGGCAGAGTACGGCTGTGGCGCCCATTCGGACACGCCGCCGCCGGAGCCCATCGGCTCACCGGCGTTCGAGCCGTTCGACGACGGCGTGCTCGACCTCGGTACTTAGTTCGAGGAACCTTCGGCCGCGGCCTTGATCCGGCCGAGCGAGGTCTTCATGCCCTCGACCAGTTCCACTTCGAAGTTGGGCACACCACCCATGAAGCGGTTGATCAGCGTGCTGGAGATCGGTTTCACGGCTTCCGCGTGCCGGCTGACGGTGACCTTGGTACCGGTGCCGGAGGGCTCGAGGTCGTAGGTCCACTCGGTGTTGTTGGTGTTGACCCGGAACGACAGCTTCTGCTGCGGGTCGAGTGCGGTGATGGTCGCGGTCGTCGGCCAGAACATCGCGCCCCGCCGGTTGACGTTGACGGTCTTGGTGCCGACCTTGACGGCGCCGATCGCCTTCATGGTCCGACACTGCGGGCTCCATTTGGGCATGTTGTCGAGGTCGGAGATCAGAGCCCAGACCTTGGCCACTGGTGCGTTGATGGTGATGTCTGCCTGCAGCAGAGGTGTTTCTCCAGCCATCGGACTCTCCCTTGTCGAGACGTTGGGTCAGCGCAGGCCGCGTTGGGCACCACGTGCGCCCCGACGGGCTGCGCTGCGTTGCCACAGAAATATAGATGTGCCCAGTACGCCGACACCGAGGCCCGCGACGGTCACCGGACGCCAGTCGTGCAGGGCCGCGACGGTGAAGGCCAAGACCACCGCGACCAGCCAGCCCACAGCGATCACCACGATCACCGGAACCGGGTCGAGGAGTCGGTCGGGGAGAGCCGGCGGCTGTGGTGCCGCCGGGTGTTCGTGCGCGGGCGTGGCCATCTCCTCTAACGCTAGTCGATCGATCGGTACGCTATCTGCTCGTGACGGACGCCGATGACCGCTTGGCCAATGACCTGTCGCTGGCCGTCGTGCGGCTGGCGCGACAGTTGCGGTTCCGTCGTCCCGATTCCCCGGTGTCCCTGACGCAGTTGTCGGCACTGGCGACCCTCGCCAAGGAAGGCCCGATGACGCCGGGCGCGCTGGCCACCCGCGAGCGGGTGCGGCCGCCGTCGATGACGCGGGTCATCGCGTCGCTGGTCGAACTGGGGCTGGTGGAACGCAGTTCGCATCCCGACGACCGGCGCCAGGTGCTGGTTGTGGTGTCCCCGGCCGGTGAAGAGCTTTTCGAAGCCGAGCGCCGAGCCGGCATGGAATGGCTGCAGGGACGGCTGGAGAAGCTGAAGCAGCAGGACCGCGCGACGCTGCTCGCCGCGGCGGACCTGATGTTCGCGATCATCGACGAAGCCCAGTGAGCGCGGCGCCCGACATCGACGCCCTGGACGACGTCATCGTTGTCGACGTCGACGACCCCGCCGATCCGCGGCTCGACGATTTTCGCGACCTCAACAGCGTGGACCGCCGCCCCGACCTGCCGTCGGGCAAGGGCCTGGTGATCGCCGAAGGCGTGTTGGTGGCGCAGCGCATGCTGGCATCGCGGTTCAGTCCGCGGGGCTTCCTGGGCACCGATCGCCGGCTCCGAGAACTGTCCGACGACCTGGCCGGTTGCGGCGTGCCGTACTACCGCGCCAGCGCCGAGGTGATGGCGGAGGTGGTCGGCTTTCACCTCAACCGCGGCGTGCTGGCCGCGGCGCCACGTCCGGTCGAATTGTCGGTGCCCGAGGTGCTGCAGGGCGCCCGGACCGTCGCGGTGCTCGAGGGCGTCAACGACCACGAGAACCTGGGCTCGATCTTCCGCAACGCCGCGGGCCTCAACGTCGACGCGGTGGTGTTCGGCACCGGGTGCGCCGACCCGCTGTACCGGCGCGCGGTCCGGGTGTCGATGGGCCACGCTCTGCTGGTGCCCTACGCTCGCGCGGAGTCCTGGCCCGGCGATCTGAAATTGATGCAGGACAACGGCTTTCACTTGATCGCCATGACGCCGGGGGAGGGGTCCGTGCCGCTGGCCGACGCCCTCGCGCCACTGGCCGATCAGAAGGTCGGGGTGCTGGTCGGCGCGGAAGGTCCCGGGTTGACCGAACACACCATGCGGGCCTGCGAGGTGCGGGCGCGCATTCCGATGTCGCGGGGCACCGACTCGCTGAACGTCGCCACCGCCGCAGCCATGGCGTTCTACGAACGCACCCGATCGGCGGTCTAGATTGGCTCAGATGACCTTGCCGTCGCGCACGCCGTGGGGCACCGGACTGACGGTGTCGGCGTTCGTGGCCGCGGTGACGGCCGCCGCCATCATCGTCTTGTCCCTCGGGCTGTTGCGGGTGCATCCGCTGCTGTCGGTGGGGTTGAACGCGGTGGCGGTCGGCGGCCTGGCCCCGACGGTATGGAGCTGGCGCGTGCGCCCCGTATGGCGCTGGTTTGTCTGGGGCGCCGGGCTGGGCGTGGCGCTGGGCTGGGTCGCGACACTGGCCATCGCGCTGGCGCGTTAGCCCCGCCCGCCGTTGATCCTGTATCTACGGCGCAAAAGTGCGAGTAGCGACGACCCTCAGTGCAGGGTCAACTCGACATTGACTGACCCACGGGTTGACTCTGTATCCACGGCGCAAGACGTCGAGTGCCGGAGACCCTCAGTGCGGGGTCAACGTGAGAAACGCGGGGTCAGCGCTGGCCGTTGGCCCGCACGCCCAGCAGGACGTCTTCCCAGGCCGGAATCTCGGGCTTCTTCTTGCGCGGACGCGCCGTGGGAGCGACCGGCTCGGGAGTTTCGGGGGTTTCGACCGCGGCAGCCGGTTCCGGTACCGGGATGGGCTCGGGTGCCGGCGGGGCGACAGGCGCCGCGGGCACCGGGGGCACCAGGGGAGCGACGGGAGGCGGTGTCATGACGACGACCTGGGCCGGCACGGGTTCCGGAGTGGGCTCCGGTTCCGGCACGAAGGCGGGCATCGGGATCTCGGCGACCGATTCCTCGAAGTGCAGCTGCGGGAGCGGTGCGACCGACCGCAGGGCCGGGCGGGTGTAGTTCGGATCGATGAGCTCGGTCGCGGCGTCGTCGAACGCGGTGGTGGTGCCGCCGTGGGCGCCCGGGCTGAACCGGAAGTGCGCGATGTTGTCGGAGCGTCCGGCCTTCCAGCCGAACTGCACGGTCCACCGGCTGTCCTCGTTGCGCCAGGCGTCCCACTTGGTGGCCTCGGGATCGAGGCCGCGGGCGATCAGGGCCCCGGTCACCGTCTCCAGCAGGGTCAGTACCGACGGACCGTCGGGCAGGATCGGGTGCGACGCGCTGGCGAGCTCGGCGGCGCGGGACCGTTCCAGCAGCACGGGGTGAGCGAAGCGCATGACGCGCTCCGGCGTCACGCCGGCGGCCGCGGCGAGCTGTTCGACGGAGGCGCCGGCCCGGATGCGGGACTGGATGTCACGGGGGCGCAGGGAATTGGGCACCTCGACCTCGACCTCGATCTCCGTCTGGTTGCTGGCGGCCCGGTCGCCGCGGACGGCGGCCTTCAGGCGATTATCGACGCGCACCACGAATTTCTCTGCGGTGTCGGCGGTTTCGCAGATGATGCGCTTGCCGTCGGCGTCGAGTCCGACGACCTTGAGTTCCCTCATTGGTGACCTCCTAGGACGCGGCTTAACGGCCCACCCTACTGCGTTATCGACTCGTAACCGTGCTGACACACCGAGGCGCGCAGCTCTTGCTGAGCTGCGCGCCTCGGTTGCCGATTCAGATCATGCGGAGAGCCGCGCTACAGCCGTTCCACGACCCAGTCGACGCACGCCGTCAGCGCGCTGATGTCGTCGGGGTCGACGGCCGGGAACATGGCGACGCGCAGCTGGTTGCGACCCAGCTTGCGGTACGGCTCGGTGTCGACAATTCCGTTGGCGCGCAATACCTTTGCCACCGCGGCGGCATCCACATCGTCGTTGAAGTCGATGGTGCCGACCACCTGCGACCGCAGCGCCGGGTCCGCGACGAACGGCGTGGTGAACGGACGCGACTCGGCCCACGAGTACAGCCGCTGCGACGAGTCGGCGGTGCGCTTAACGGCCCAGTCCAGGCCGCCGTTGCCGTTGAGCCAGTCCAGTTGCTCGGCGAGCAGGATCAGGGTCGCGATCGCCGGGGTGTTGTAGGTCTGGTTCTTGAGGCTGTTCTCCACCGCGATGGGCAGCGACAGGAAGTCGGGCACCCAGCGGTCGGTGGCGGCGATCTGCTCGACGCGGGCCAGTGCGGCAGGGCTCATCACGGCGATCCACAGCCCGCCGTCAGAGGCGAAGTTCTTCTGCGGCGCGAAGTAGTAGGCGTCGGTGTCGGCGATGTTGACCGGCAGGCCGCCGGCGGCCGAGGTGGCGTCGATGGCGACGAGCGCGTCACCGGCGGGACGCTGGATCGGCACCGCGACACCGGTCGAGGTCTCGTTGTGGGCCCAGGCCACGACGTCGACGTCCGGGTCCGACTGCACGGCGGGCGCGCTGCCGGCGTCGGCCTTGATGACGATCGGGTCGCCGACGAATGGGTTCTTGGCGACGCACGAGGCGAACTTGCTGCTGAACTCGCCGTAGGTGAGGTGCAGCGAGCGCTTGTCGATGAGGCCGAACGCGGCGGCGTCCCAGAACGCGGTCGAGCCGCCGTTGCCGAGGATGACCTCGTAGCCGTCGGGGGTGGAGAACAGTTGCTTGACGCCGTCGCGGACGCGGCCGACCAGGTTCTTGATCGGGGCCTGGCGATGCGAGGTGCCGAACAGGTCGCCGGCGGCGGCCAGGGCGGTCAGCTGCTCGGGGCGAACCTTGGACGGGCCGCAGCCGAAGCGTCCGTCGGCGGGCTTGATGTCGGCGGGGATGGTGAGCTCAGCCATGGGTGTCAGCGTAGTTGCAGGTCCACGCCCCGGTGTCGTGGGGATCCGGCTGCTTGCTCGGGCATTCGACCCACAGATGTGACCGGGGCCACAAAAGAGGTCCATATGTGTGACGGCGGGCACTAGTTTTTAGGTGGTACCCCCGGTACCGTTGGGCATAAGGCAGCCGAATGTAAAGCTGACACCTAAGCCTTGGGAGGCTCGAAAATGGCTCGTACCCGCATGATCCGTCGCTGGCGTCGGAACATGGACGTGCTCGATGACCAGGTCTACGTCGAGAAGCTTGCCACGCTGTCCGAGGGGTCGGTGCGGCGCAACTTCAACCCGTACACGGACATCGGCTGGGACTCGCCGGAATTCGCTGTGGTCCCCAATGACCCGCGCTGGATCCTCCCGGACACCGACCCGCTCGGTGGCCACCCGTGGTACCAGGCCCAGTCACACGAGCGCCAGATCGAGATCGGCATGTGGCGCCAGGCCAACGTCGCCAAGGTCGGTCTGCACTTCGAGAACATCCTGATCCGCGGCCTGATGGAGTACGCGTTCTGGGTCCCGAACGGGTCGCCGGAGTTCCGGTACTGCACCCATGAGGCCATCGAAGAGGGCAACCACACCCTGATGTTCCAGGAGATGGTCAACCACATGGGGGTTGACGTCCCGGGCATGCCGAAGCTGCTCAAGTGGATTCAGCCGCTGATCCCGCTGGCCGCCGGCCCGGCGCCCATCCCGTTCTTCTTCGGCGTGCTCGCCGGCGAGGAGCCCATCGACCACACCCAGAAGAACATCCTGCGTGAGGGCAGCGAGCTGCACCCGATCATGGAGCGGGTCATGGCCATCCACGTGGCCGAGGAGGCCCGCCACATCTCGTTCGCCCACGAGTACCTGCACAAGCGCGTTCCGGAGCTGAGCCGCTGGAAGAAATTCTGGCTGTCGCTGTTCGTGCCGCTGACCATGCGCATCCTGTGCTCGGCGATCATCGTGCCGCCGCGCGTCTTCTGGAAGACCTTCGACATTCCGAAGTCGGTGCGCGACGAGCTGTTCTTCGACGCCCCGGAGTCGCGCATGTTCCTGCGCAACATGTTCTCCGACGTCCGGATGCTGGCCTACGACACCGGTCTGATGAACCCGCTGGCCAAGATCATGTGGAAGCTCTGCAAGATCGACGGCCCGCCGAGCCGGTACCGCAGCGAGCCGCAGCGCCAGCACGTCGTGGTCGCTGCCTGAGCATCTAGGTAACTCATGCCGCACGTCATTACTCAGTCGTGCTGTAGCGATGGTTCATGCGTTTTCGCATGCCCGGTGAACTGTATTCACCCGTCCCCGGACGAGCCGGGCTTCGCTACCGCCGAAATGTTGTTCATCGATCCCGCCGCTTGCGTGGACTGTGGTGCCTGCATCACGGCCTGCCCGGTCGGCGCGATCAAGCCCGACACGAAGCTGACCGAAGCGCAGCTGCCGTTCATCGAGCTCAACGCGTCCTTCTATCCGAAGTACGAGGGAAAGCTGCCGCCGACGTCGAAGCTGGCGCCGGTGCCCGACGCCCCGGCGGTGGACCAGCGTCCGCACGGTCCGCTGCGGGTCGCGATCGTCGGCTCCGGGCCGGCTGCCATGTACGCCGCCGACGAGTTGTTGACCCAGAGCGGGGTCCGGGTCAACGTCTTCGAGAAGCTGCCGACGCCGTATGGGCTGGTGCGTGCCGGGGTTGCCCCCGACCACCAGAACACCAAGGGCGTGACCCGGCTGTTCGACCGGATCACCGAGCGTCGTGGGCTCGACTTCTACCTCAACGTCGAGGTGGGTCGGGATATCTCGCACGCCGAGCTGCTGGAGCACCACCACGCGGTGCTGTACGCGGTGGGTGCGCCCAACGACAAGCGTCTCGACATCGAGGGCATGGAGCTGCCGGGAACTGGAACCGCCACTGAGGTGGTGGCCTGGTACAACGGGCACCCCGAGTTCTCGCATCTGCCGGTCGATCTGGGCCACGAGCGGGCGGTGATCATCGGTAACGGCAACGTCGCGTTCGACGTGGCCCGCATCCTGACCGCCGATCCGGATGCGTTGGCGCGCACCGACATTTCCGACCATGCCCTGGCCGCACTGCGAGACTCGAAGGTGCGCGAGGTGGTCATCGTGGCCCGGCGTGGCCCGATCCACTCCGCGTTCACCCTGCCCGAGTTGATCGGTCTGACGGCGACGTGCGACGTGGTGCTCGACGCCGCAGACCACGAGCTGGTCCGCCGCGATCTCGAAGCAGAGACGGACGCGCTGACGCGGCACAAGCTCGAGATCATCGCCAAGCTGGCCGACAGCTCCGCGCCGGCGACCCGCCCGCGGATTCGGTTGGCCTACCAGCTGACCCCGGCCCGGGTACTCGGCTCGGACAAGGTCACCGGCATCGAGTTCACCGTGACCGGCACAGACGAGGTGCGTCAGCTCGACGCCGGCCTGGTGCTGACGTCAATCGGCTACCACGGCAAGGCAATTCGTAGTCTGCCGTTCGACGAAGCGGCTGGGGTGGTCCCCAACGACGAGGGTCGTGTCATCGATCCGGCCACCGGTGAGCCGGTCCGCGGCAGCTATGTCGCGGGATGGATCAAGCGTGGTCCGACGGGCTTCATCGGCACCAACAAGTCCTGCGCGGCGCACACCGTCGATCGGCTGGTCGCCGACTACAACGCCAGCCGTCTCGGCGAGCCCACCGCGAGAAATGGTGCGCTGCAACAACTCATCCGCGACCGGCGGCCAGAAGTGGTCGACATGGCGGGGTGGCGGGCCATCAATGCGGCCGAGATCGCCCGCGGTGGAGCGGACCGGCCACGGGACAAGTTCATCGACGTGTCCGATATGCTGGCTGCTGCCGCCAGCGCACCGAAGCCGACGCTGCGTCAGCGTCTGCTCGGCGCCTTCAGCTGATTTCGGCGTGATCCGTAACGCCTCGCGTTACGGATCACGCCCGAATCGCTAGCCCTGCTGGGCTGCCATCGCCTCGGCGAGTTCTTCAGGACTGACGACGCGCACGGTCTGCGCCAGCGACCAGTGGTGCCCGAACGGGTCTTCCACCTGGCTATAGCGGTCACCCCAGAACATGTCGGCCGGGGCCATCAGTTCGGTGGCGCCGGCGTCGATGGCGCGCTGGTATGCCGCGTCGACATCGGGGACCTGCAGGTGGATGGTCACCGGCGTCCCGCCGAAGGCCTTCGGGGTCTGCGACTTGCCGCCACACATCTCGGGGAAGTCGTCGTTGAGGTAGACGTTCGCGCCGTTGATGGTCAGCGCGGCGTGCATGAGCTTGCCGTCGGGTCCGGGCACCCGGCCCAGCTCGGTAGCGCCAAAAGCCTTGACGTAGAAGTCGATTGCGGCGGCACCGTCGCCGACGACGAGGTGCGGGGCGAGGAAGGTCTGGGACTCGGTCATCGTGTTCTCCTCAGAGCGGTACTGCGTGGATTGGGGTCAGTCGTTATGACCATCCCCAACGCTACTTCTCATCGGTGACAAAAAATTGAGCCCGAAATGTCAGCTGTGCTTGATGCTGTCCCAGCCCGCCACGGAGTCCGCGCTGCGCGGCTGCGGGCCGACGTAGATGGCCGCAGGCCGGACCAGCTTGCCGAGTCGCTTCTGTTCCAGGATGTGGGCGCACCACCCCGCAGTGCGGCCGCAGGTGAACATGGCGGGCATCATCGCGCTGGGCACCTGGGCGAAGTCCAGGATCACCGCGGCCCAGAACTCGACGTTGGTCTCGATGGCCCGGTCGGGGCGGCGCTCGCGCAGCTCGGCCAGGGCGGCCTGCTCGAGTGCGGCAGCCACTTCGTAGCGCGGGGCGTCCAGGCGCTTGGCGGTGGCGCGCAGCACGCGGGCGCGCGGGTCCTCGGCGCGGTACACGCGGTGCCCGAAGCCCATCAGTTTCTCTTTGCGGTCCAGGATGCCCTTGACCACGGCCCGGGCGTCGCCGGTGCGCTCGGTCTCCTCGATCATCGGCAGCACCCGGGCCGGGGCGCCGCCGTGCAGCGGGCCGCTCATGGCGCCGATGGCGCCGGACAGCGACGCGGGCACGTCGGCTCCGGTGGACGCGATGACGCGCGCGGTGAAGGTGGACGCGTTCATGCCGTGCTCGGCGGCGCTCACCCAGTAGGCGTCGATGGCCTCGATGTGCCGCGGGTCCGGCTCACCCTGCCAGCGGGTCATGAAACGTGCTGTCACAGTTGAGCATTCGTCGACGACGCGCTGCGGTACGGCGGGCTTGTAGATCCCGCGGGCCGACTGCGCGACGAACGACAGCGCGGTCACCGACGTCTGCGCCAACTGGTCGCGGGCGGTGTCGTCGTCGATGTCGAGCAGCGGCTGGAAACCCCACATCGGGGCCAGCGTCGGCAGCGCGGCCTGGACGTCGACGCGAACGTCGCCCGAGTGCACGTGCAGCGGGAAGGGTTCGGCGGCCGGCAGGCCTCGGCCGAACTCGCCGTCCACCAGCAGGGCCCAGACGTCACCGAAGGTGACACGGTGGCTCACCAGGTCTTCGATGTCGACGCCGCGGTAGCGCAGCGCGCCGCCGTCCTTGTCCGGTTCGGCGATCTCGGTCGTGAAAGCGACGACGCCTTCCAGCCCGGCGACGAAGTTCTCGGGGATCTGCGGCGTCGACACTGACGTGGTTCCGGTCATGCCGAAATTGTTCCACTAGTCGATGGGCGTGGGGCTACCGGCCGGTAACTAACGGTCAGACCACGGAGAAACCGGCAGGCAGAGCACCGCGTCCGGTGAGCGCCGTCAGTACCGCTGCGGCCTGGCCGGTCAGTGCGGAGATCTGCGCCGCCAGCACCGCGGCGGCCTCCAGTGCCTGCTCGGGCGGGGCGAAGTCGATTCCGGTGGCGCGCGCGATATCCAGGCTGTGCACCGTCAATTCGAATACCCGGGTCGGCAGGTAATTGCTCAGCCGGATGCCCAGACCGCCGATCACGGCGATCAGTGGGTCGCCGGCGCCGTCGAGATCGGTCAACACCTGGTGCAGTAGTTCGGTGACCTTGGCCGAGGGGTCCGCGCCCAGAACGCGCCCGGCCTCGCGGCCGCGCTCGATGATGTCGGGGCTGCCCGCGGCATAGCCGCGCAGCAGCGCGTAGTAGTAGTGCGCCGGCCCGGTTACATCCTCCCGCTCAGCCGGGATCCGCAGGTAGCTGCTGACGGTGATCAATGACCGTGAGGTGTGCCCGACCAACGACCTCAGATCCCAGTCGCCGAGTCCGGGGCCGTCCCAGGAAGTTGCCGGGATCAGTGCCACCAGGTCCGCGAAAGCTGTTGCCGCCGAGACGAACACCGAGTAGTCGGGTGGTGTGATGGACGCCATATCCGCATTGTGTCACCGCATGGGCGTAGCGTCGCCGTCCATGACATCCGATCATATGGAGCAGTCGGCTGATCGTCTGGCGCGCATGCGGGCCGAGTACGGCTCGGCGGAGAAGGACGGCAGCGTCGACCTCGACGTCGACTGGCTGGACCGGGGCTGGCTGGCATTGTTCCGCGACTGGATGGCCGACGCCGTGCAGGCCGGGGTTTCCGAGCCCAACGCCATGGTGCTCGGCACGGTCGATGGGCACGGGCATCCGGTCACCCGCTCGGTGCTGTGCAAATCGATCGAGGAGACGGGCATCTCCTTCTACACCAACTACGACTCCGACAAGGGTGATCAGCTGGCCGCCGTGCCCTACGCCTCGGCGACGTTCCCCTGGTACCTGCTGGGCCGTCAGATCCACATCCGCGGCGCGGTGACGAAGGTCGACGCCGAGCACACCGCCGAGTACTGGTCGAAGCGGCCGCGCGGTTCGCAGCTCGGGGCGTGGGCGTCGCACCAGTCAAAATCGATTGCCTCGCGCACGGCGCTGCTGGAACAGTTACGTGATGTGACCGAGCGATTCACTGACGTACCCGAGGTGCCGGTGCCGCCGAACTGGGGCGGCTACCTGATCGCCCCGGAAGTGATCGAGTTCTGGCAGGGCCGGGAGAACCGGGTGCACAACAGGATTCGCGTCACCGGCGACCGTATCGAACGGCTCCAGCCCTGAAAGGTCTGATCGCCGACACCACGCCGCTGCGCAACCCGGACTATCGCAGGCTCTGGGGCTCCAGCGTCGTCACCGTGATCGGGGCCAACCTGACAATCTTCGCGGTGCCGGTGCAGCTCTACGCGCTGACGCAGAACTCGGCATATGTCGGGCTGGCGGGTGTGTTCAGCGTGGTGCCGCTCATCGTGTTCGGCCTGTGGGGCGGAGCCTGGGCCGACGCGATGGATCGCCGGCGGCTGCTGATCATCGCGTCGTGCGGGTTGGCGGTGGCGTCGGTGCTGCTGTGGGTGCAGGCCGCCGCCGGGTTCAACAACGTCTGGCTGGTGCTGTGCCTGCTGTCGGTGCAGCAGGCGTTCTACGCGATCAATTCGCCGACCCGCTCGGCCGCCATTCCGCGGATGCTGCCCGCCGATCAGCTGCCCGCCGCCAACTCGCTGAACATGACGGTGTTCCAGGCCGGTGCGATCATCGGCCCGCTGCTGGCGGGTGTGATGCTGCGGTGGGTGGACCTGTCGACGTTGTACTTCATCGACGCGCTCACCACGATCGCGCCGATCTGGGCCACCTTCCGGCTGTCGCCGATGCCGCCCGATCATTCGGCCGACGACGACACCTCGCGCTGGGGCTTCGCGGCCGTGCTGGACGGCTTCCGCTACTTGTCGGGGAACCGCGTGGTGCTCATGTCGTTCGTCGTCGACCTCATCGCGATGATCCTCGGCATGCCGAGGGCGCTGTTCCCGCAGATGGCCCATGAGAACTTCGGCGGGCCGGTCGCAGGTGGGACGGCGATGGCCCTGCTGTCGGCGGCCATGGCGGTCGGCGCGGTGGCCGGCGGGGTGTTTTCCGGCTGGCTGCCGCGGGTACGCAGGCAGGGTTTGGCGGTCGTGGTGTCGATCGTGGTGTGGGGTGCGGCCATGGCCGGTTTCGGGCTGGCGGTCGGTCAGGCCACGGGCCGGCCTGACGGCTTCCTCTGGATCGCCCTGGTGCTCTTGGCCGTCGGCGGGGCCGCGGACATGGTCTCGGCGGTGTTCCGGAGCACGATCCTGCAAGAAGCGGCCTCTGACGAGCTGCGCGGCCGTTTGCAGGGTGTCTTCACCGTGGTGGTCGCGGGTGGCCCGCGGATCGCCGACGCGGTGCACGGTGCGGCGGCCGCGGTGGTGGGCACGACGGTGGCAGCGACGGGCGGCGGTGTCCTGGTGGTGGTCGGCGTCGTCGTATCGGTCCTGGTGGTACCCGCGTTCGTCCGGTATCGGGTGGTGCGCAGATGATGGTTGACAACGGGTATATGCGACCCCCACAAGGCACATAGTTCTCTTAACGACTACCGTCTAGTCCCGGACGTTTCTCCTGTCGACACCGCAAAAGGGGTTCTAGTGGCCGACACCTCCAGCACTGACGACGTCGCCAACCTTCGGTATCCCGGAGGCGAGGTCGACCTCAAGATCGTGCGCGCTACCGAGGGGTCTGACGGTATCGAGCTCGGCTCGCTGCTGGCCAAGACCGGTTACACCACCTACGACGGTGGTTTCGTCAATACCTCGGCGACCAAGAGCGCCATCACCTACATCGACGGTGACGCCGGCATCCTGCGCTACCGCGGGTACCCGATCGAGCAGCTCGCCGAGAAGTCGAACTTCATCGAGGTCAGCTACCTGCTGATCTACGGGGAGCTGCCGACGGCCTCCGAGCTCGAGTCGTTCACGAACAAGATTCAGCGGCACACCCTGCTGCACGAGGACCTCAAGCGGTTCTTCGACGGCTTCCCGCGTAACGCGCACCCGATGCCGGTGCTGTCGTCGGCGGCCAACGCGCTGAGTGCCTACTACCAGGACTCGCTCGACCCGAAGGATCCCGAGCAGGTCGAGCTGTCGACCATCCGGCTGCTGGCCAAGCTGCCGACCATCGCGGCCTACGCGTACAAGAAGTCGGTCGGTCAGCCGTTCCTGTACCCGGACAACTCGCTGAACCTGGTCGAGAACTTCCTGCGCATGACCTTCGGCCTGCCGGCCGAGCCGTACCAGGTCGACCCGGAGCTGGTCCGGGCCCTGGACATGCTGTTCATCCTGCACGCCGACCACGAGCAGAACTGTTCGACATCAACAGTCCGGTTGGTGGGTTCCTCTCAGGCCAACCTGTTCACCTCGATCTCCGGTGGCATCAACGCGCTGTGGGGCCCGCTGCACGGTGGCGCCAACCAGGCGGTGCTGGAGATGCTGGAGAAGATCCGTACCGAGCACGGCGACGTCCGCGACTTCGTCAAGAAGGTGAAGAACCGCGAGGACGGCGTGAAGCTCATGGGCTTCGGTCATCGGGTCTACAAGAACTACGACCCGCGGGCGCGCATCGTCAAGGAGCAGGCCGACAAGATCCTCGGCAAGCTCGGCGGCGACGACGAACTGCTGGACATCGCGAAGTCGCTGGAGGAGATCGCCCTCACTGACGACTTCTTCGTCGAGCGCAAGCTGTACCCGAACGTCGACTACTACACCGGCGTGATCTACCGGGCCATGGGCTTCCCGACCCGCATGTTCACCGTGCTGTTCGCGCTGGGCCGGCTGCCGGGCTGGATCGCGCACTGGCGCGAGATGAGTGCCGACCCGAGCACCAAGATCGGCCGCCCGCGCCAGATCTACACCGGCTACACCGAGCGGGACTACCCCGCCCACTAGAGCCTGACCACAGACACGGCCCCTCCCGCATCTCGCGCGAGGGGCCGTGTCTGTCTTCCCGCGAGCGTGCGGGTCTGTACGGCAACACGCCGCGTTCCGCGTGCACTGGGAGCCCGCTCACGCGCGTCGAGCGGCCCCAAACTGATCACTGTCGCCAATGTCACTCCGGGCCGATGTTGCCCAAAGGATAGTTGTAGTTTCACAATAGTTGTGTGAATACAACTATCGACGCGCTCGACGGCCGGCGCAAGACGATCATCCTGATCTCCTGCTGCCTCAGTCTGCTGATCGTGTCGATGGACTCCACCATCGTCAACGTCGCCATCCCCTCGATCCGCGCCGACCTCGGCGCGAGCGCCACCCAGATGCAGTGGGTCGTCGACGTCTACACGCTGGTGCTGGCCTCGCTGCTGATGCTCTCGGGCGCCACCGGTGACCGCTTCGGCCGCCGGCGGGTGTTCCAGATCGGTCTGACGGTCTTCGCGTTCGGTTCGCTGTTGTGCAGCCTGGCGCCGACCGCCGACGCGCTGATCGGTGCTCGCCTCGTTCAGGGCATCGGTGGCTCGATGCTCAACCCTGTTGCGCTGTCGATCATTTCGCAGGTCTTCACCGGCAAGGTCGAGCGGGCGCGGGCGCTCGGTTTCTGGGGCGCGGTCGTCGGTATCTCGATGGCGCTGGGCCCGACGGTCGGCGGCCTACTGATCCACGCCATCGGCTGGCGTTCGGTGTTCTGGATCAACCTGCCGATCTGTCTGGCCGCCATCGTGCTGACCGCGGTGTTCGTCCCGGAGAGCAAGTCGGGCACCATGCGCGACGTCGATCCGGTGGGCCAGGGGCTGGCGGTGCTGTTCCTGTTCTGCCTGGTCTTCACCCTCATCGAGGGGCCGGGTATGGGTTGGACCCAGCCCCGCACGCTGATCATCGCGGCGCTGGCGGCGGTCGCCCTCATCGCCTTCCTGCGCTACGAGCGGCGGCGCCACGACCCGTTCATCGATCTGCGCTTCTTCCGCAGCATCCCGTTCGCCGGGGCCACCGTCACCGCGGTGCTCGCCCTGACCGCATGGGGTGCGTTCCTGTTCATGATGTCGTTCTACCTGCAGAACGAGCGGCACTACTCGGCCATGCACACCGGCATCATCTACCTGCCCATCGCCATTGGTGCCCTGGTGTTTTCACCGTTGTCGGGACGGATCGTCGGGCGCTACGGCGCACGCCCGTCGCTGATGGCCGCGGGCGTCTTGATGGCCTCGGCAGCGTTGATGTTGACGACGTTGACCGCGACGACGCCCATGTGGCGAGTGGTCGTCATTTTCGCGGTGTACGGCATAGGGTTCGCGATGATGAATGCGCCAGTGACCAACGCCGCGGTGAGCGGCATGCCGGTAGATCGCGCCGGTGCCGCGGCGGCCGTGACCTCCACCAGCCGGCAGGTGGGCGTGAGTATCGGTGTGGCACTGTGCGGTTCGATCGCCGGCTCTGCACTGGCCGGTAGCGGCATCGACTTCGCCACGCAGGCCCGGCCGCTGTGGTGGATGTGCGTCGGGGTGGGTGTGGCGGTCACCGTGCTCGGCTTCATCTCGACCTCGCCGCGCGCATTGCGCTCCGCCGAGCGACTGGCGCCGCTGATCGAGGGTTCCCATGAGCCGGAGCCGGCCGGTGTCCACTGATCCGTTGGCCGACGAGGTCTGGCAGGCCATGGCCGCCGTCGTCTTCGAACACCGCGACGGCTGGAAGCGCACAGTGGTAGACCAGTCCGGCCTACCGTTCAGCCGTATCCGGGTACTGCGTCGGGTGGCGATCCGGCCCATGACCGCCAAGCAACTCGCCGAGGCCACCACTATGGACGCCCCGGCTGCCACCGTGGTGATCAACGATCTCGAAGACCGCGGACTGGTTGTGCGCCAACTAGATCCGGGCAATCGGCGGTGCAAACTGGTTTCGCTCACCGAGGCGGGACAGGCCATGATCGACCGGATCAATCAGGCAGATGACCCTGCGCCGCCCATCTTTGCGACGTTGGACGCCGACGAGCTGGCCACGCTCCGCGATCTGTTGAGCCGCCTGCGCCGCCACTAGGGGCGCGGTTCCCGTCCACCCGCGATGGGTGCCCGACTACGGTGGTGTCCGTGGCAAACACCAAACCTGAGATCGAATTCCCGGACGGCCCGGCACCTGATTCGCTGGTGATCGAGGACCTCATCGTCGGCGACGGTGCCGAGGCGGTGCCCGGCGGCAACGTCACGGTGCACTACGTCGGTGTCGAGTACGACACCGGTGACGAGTTTGACAGCTCGTGGAACCGCGGCGAGACCATCGAGTTCCCCCTGCGCGGCCTGATCCAGGGCTGGCAGGACGGCATCCCCGGGATGCGCGTGGGCGGCCGGCGCAAGCTGACCATCCCGCCCGCACAGGCCTACGGCCCCGCCGGTGGTGGCCACCGGCTGTCCGGCAAGACGCTGATCTTCGTCATCGACCTCGTCGGCGCCCGCTGACCTGATCGACTTTCTGTCGGGCTTAGGGCCCGGCGGTTGTGGCGTGTCATGGCGGCAACCTGCCGTCTCCGCAGCCGTCGGGCCCTAGGCTCGAACTTGTTTTTGAGGAGGGTTGCGTGCCGGACACTGCTGACGTCACCGAGCCGTCCGGCGCCGTCCGTCGGGTGGGGACTCGCCGCGGCGTGGTTGCGCTGGTGATCGTGGTGGCCGTCGTCGCGGCGGTCGGTTGGGCGGTATTCGGCACCTCAGATGAGCACCGGACCCCGAGTTCGATCGCAGCGTCCGCTGCGGCGCCGGCTCCGGCGCAGCCCGAGCTGACCTCGGCGCCCTTCGCCCTGACGCGCGACGGCAACACCATCACCCTGACGGGCAGCCTGGCCAGTACCCGGTCGAAGTCCGAACTGGCTGCTGCGGTGAAAGCGCAGTGGCTGAACGCGACCCTGAACGACAAGACGAATGTCGTGGACGGTGCCGGGACTCCGGACATGTCGGTCATCGGCACCGTGCTCTCCACCGCCGATCAGATCCCGGATTTCGGATTGTCCATCGACGGCGCCACCATCACGTTGATGGGGACGGCGCCCAACCTCGACGTCGCAGGCGAAGTGCAGAGCGCTGCGGCCCTCGCGTTCCCCGGCGCGAAGCTGGCCAACAACATTCAGATTCCCGCACCGGGCGGGCCGGTGGCGCCATCCGTGCAGGCACCCACGTCAGCACCCGCGCCTGCGCCCGCCCCGGCCCCGACCGGCGGCTCCTGCGCGAAGGTGCAGGCGGACATCACCGAGATGCTGCGCACTCCGATCAGCTTCGTCACCGGCGGGTCGCAGATGACGTCGGAGTCCCGCAAGGTGCTGCAGCAGGTCGCGGACAAGATCAAGGGTTGCCCCAACGGCGCGGTGACCGTGGTCGGCTACACCGACAACGAAGGCAGCGACGCCGTCAACCTCAAACTGAGCGACACCCGCGCCAAAGCCGTTGCCGCCGCGCTGGTTTCGAACGGCGTCCTGGCGTCGAAGATGACCGCCCGCGGCGCCGGCTCCGCCAACCCGATTGCCGACAACAGCACCGCGGAAGGCCGGGCGAAGAACCGCCGGGTCGAGATCACAGTCGGCTGAACGCGGTTCGCCGCACAGCTGTTCGTGGGGTCAACTCATGGCGGGGTGATGCGCTCGGTAAAGCTGCCGTGAAAGCCCGGGAAATGGTGGCCGGGCAGGATGGCGATTGCGTGTGCCGCATTTTCGATGGCGGCGGCGTCGATGATGTGCAACTCGGTGCGATGCTCGGCAGCGTTGTAAGCGACGACCAGGAGCCAGCCGTCGTCCTCGTCGGCGTTGCGGGTCTTGGGGACGAAGATCGGCTCACCGGGGAAGGTATTTGCCGAAAAGGTATGCAGGCGTTGGGTGTTGGCCCGTCGGTCGATTTTCACGATGGCCCCGCTGTCCTGCTCTGCTGAGGCCAGGTAGGTGTAGCGGTGCTCGCGACCGGTGCGGCGTTCGTCGTGGGTGGGAAATTCGGTTGCGGGACTGGGATAGTCGGTAACGGTCACCGTTCCGCCGGTGGAGATGCGAAGCCTTGCGGGCCAGCCGGCGACGGGAAGGGG
This sequence comes from Mycobacterium sp. PDNC021, assembly GCF_048282635.1. Lineage (NCBI taxonomy): Bacteria > Bacillati > Actinomycetota > Actinomycetes > Mycobacteriales > Mycobacteriaceae > Mycobacterium > Mycobacterium sp. PDNC021. The sequence goes on along the minus strand of NZ_CP182502.1, from coordinate 5,744,690 downwards.
CTCGGCGCGGAATCGCTTGGCTGCCTGGCTGAGGAACGCGAATGACTCGTGGCGCACCAGATCGAGGACGACATCGCCGTGGTCCTCGTAGGCATTGTCGACGTGCACGTAGACCAGCGGATCGCACTCGATGATGCGGGGTTTTCCGCCTGTGCGCGGAACGAGAATGACCTTCATTCCTTGCTGCGGGCGATAGTCCGCGCTGTCTCCGAGGGTTCCCTTGCCCAGGGCGGCCAGCGCCGCGGTTACCGGGTCGACGGTGATCGGAGCCAGCGCGAACACCAGAAATTGTGGAGTGATGGCGAAGTCGTGCTGGATGTAGATGTGCTCGAGCGGGATCGTGGCGAGTTGGCTCAGCCGGCCGGCTGGGTCTACCCGGAAGCATCGAAGGCACGCGACGGTGCGGCCCTCCAGCGACGGGGCGAAGTCGAGCCCGAAATTGAACAGTTCCCCGGTGGCCGGATCGATGCGTGGATGCGGTGAAAAGCGCGAGAATGACGGGAGTTTGCCGTCGAACGTGCACGGGCCGAGTGTCGACAAGTCGTCGAGGTCAATCTGCCAGGGTCGCCCAGCGTCGCTGAGTGCGAGAAGCCGGTCGGCGTGGACGACGGCGTGGGTGTTGGCGGCATCAGCCGGCCCGCGGCCGACATTGTCGTGCAATCGCCGAGCTTGCGTGTAGACACCGCGAATGCGAGCCCCGTGGCCGCGAAGCTCCTTGCGGCGCTTGGGAGTGTCTACGTACCGCGACCGGAAACGGACCTTCCCGTCGGTGATGGTGAACTTGACCATCAAACCGTCGCCGTCAAACGGGTGTGCTCCGTTGAACCCGCCCGATTCCCAGTCGGCTGGGCCATTCCGATAGAGCGTGCCCCTCAACTCTTGTGGCACCGACCCGGTGATCGGCAGCGTCACCTCATCGGGTTGCTCCCTGGCTGCGCGGTACATGCCCAGAAGGCCGATTGCCCCGTCGTTGCTGGTGATGGTCATGGTTGAACCTCCGAAAGCGTCTGTGTGTGGTCTGGCGGTGTCGGCGATGCGACACGTCCGTGGATGTCTAGATCGGGCACTTGGCTACGGATCGATGCTTGTCGTGCGCGGTGAAGTCGGTGAGTTCCCGCTTGCGCATGGCGTTGACGATGCGCTGATGTTTGCGCGCGTGGTAAGCCAATGGTGCGTAAGCGACTCGTTCGGGCAGGGTTTTCACGATTCCCCGATAGACCCGGAACGCGGCTTGGAGTTCGAGCTCCTCGGTGCGGCTCCACGAGACGTTGAGTATTTCCCGGATATTCGCCGGGAGAGTCCCGATGAGAGTCAGCCGCAGGACTTCCGCCGGGATTGAAGCAGCGGTTTGCGCCAGCCGTTTGGTGGCCGGTCGTAACGGTCGCGGTACCTGACGCGGAACTGTCAGCGGTGGATTCTTGCTGAGATTGTGCACGATGTTGTTCGCAACGTAGGTGTTCTCGAGGACCTCATCGACCATCTTGTCGAAGTAGGGCCAGAACTCGGTTCGGCTGGCGGGAATCTGGTTCTTGGGCACCTGTGTGATCCGGGCGATTCTCAGCATGTCCTGGTAGAGCTCGTCTTCCTCGGCCTCGGTGTACTTGCGCCCCAAAATGAGCGGCGCGCTCCACACCGCGGACGGGAATGCGGTGGCGATAACCCAGGCATAGGCGCCCGGATGCAGTGCGCTGATGTGTTGGCCCTCCGGGGATGTCATCTGCAGTGGCTGATGCATCGTGCGGAGCCAGTACCCGTGTTCGATGGCGGCTTTGCCGCCGAAAGTCCATTGCTGCACCGCATCGAATGATCGGATAGCGCGACCGAGGGGATCGGTGTCGTATACCGAGAACCTATCCACGACCGAGCCGATGACTGGATGCATCGCCTGCAGTAGAAACGCCGCGCCATTGACTGGTAGCCCTGCCCATTGGCCGAAGACGGTGCCCATGTGGCCCAACGGGTCGACCAGATCGGGGATCGGTTGCAGCCAGTGCTCGGCCCGTGCACCGGCCATGTCGGCGCCAGCGTCGGCAAATATTGGAACAGCTCCACTGCTACTTCCGAGTTCAGGTGTTTCGGTCGTAGTTTCCATCGCTGCCACTGTTAAAACTCCTCATTCTGTGGGCGTATCGCGGCGTGCACGCGATCGCTGGCAAATTCTGATGCAGTCCGGCACCAGAAATGGGGCTGCGGGTAGTGTGCACCTTGCCACCTTTCGAGTCAACAGACTGCGCGCCGACCTTGCCTCCATCGCCGACCGTCCGCCCGTACCGCGGGATCGCTGCGTCGCAGCGCCGTGCTGAGCGGTGTGCGGCGTTTTTGGCGGCCGCCTATGAGTTGTTGGTCGAGTCGGGCCCCAGCGCAGTGTCGAAACGCGCGGTGTGTGCGCGTGCGCAATTGAACGATCGGTATTTCTACGAGAGCTTCGCGAACAGTGACGCCTTGCTTCTCGAGCTCGTACATGACCGCACCGAGAGTGGCATCAGCCTGGTCACTGCTGCGATGAGCGCGGCCGGGCCGGATGTCTCCGACCAACTGCGCGTCGCTGCCCGGGCTGCCGTGGATTTCGCCGTGACGGACCGGCTCAACGGCCCGCTGCTGTTGGCCTCCTACTCACACGAAGTCCTGCAGCAGGCACGCCAATTGGCCATTCACCGTCTGGCCGTCGTGACTACCCGGATGGCCGCCATGGCCAAAGGACAGTCGGCCGACGATCCGTCCCATCCCGATCCGGCCCTGTACGTATTCGCCAGCGGTGCACTGGAACTCGTTGCAGGCTGGCTGCGAGGTGAGTTCCCTATTTCCAAAGAGCAACTTGCCGAGCACGTCGCCTCCGCTCTGGCCGCGGCGACGCGGTTGCCGTAGGGCGGCCGGGGAATCTAGTGATGCCCGGGCAGGCGCAGCAGCAGCCGCGTCCCGCCGAGGGGGCTGGTCTCCAATGTCGCGGTACCGCCGTGTAATTCGGCCTGCTGGGCGACCAGGGCCAGGCCCAGTCCCGAGCCTGAATGCGACGCGGTGGAGCCCCGGCTGAACCGCCCGAACACCTTGAGTCGTTCGTCTTCGGGGATACCGCAGCCGTCGTCGTCGATGGCGATCTCAACCCCGGCCCGCGAACTGACCGCCGACAGTTGAACTTTCGACGCGCCGCCGTGCTTCACCGCGTTGGCGATCGCGTTGTCCACCGAAAGCCGCAGTCCGGCAGGCAGTCCCACGATGATGATCGTCGGCGCCGGCACCAGCGACACCTCCAGATCGGGGTACACGCGCATGGCGTCGTGCGCTGCGCGGTCCAGCAGTTCGGTGATGTCCACGGGCACATGGTCATCGACGGTGGAGAGCTCGCCCTGCGCCAGCCGCTCCAGCGCCCACAATGTGGTCTCGATGCGCGACTGGGTACGGACCACGTCGCTCAGCACTTCTTTGCGCTGCTCGTCCGGCAGATCGAGCATGGTCAGGATTTCGACGTTGGTGCGCATGGCAGTGAGTGGGGTACGCAACTCGTGCGCGGACACCGCGGCGAAGTCGCGGGCTGACGCCAGCGCGGCCTTGGTCCGGCCTTTCTCCTCCCACACGCGATCCACCAAACCCTTGACCGCGTCGGCGATGTCGACGGCTTCGGTGGCGCCGCGGACGTCGATGTCGGGTGCCTCACCCTCAGGATCGATGTCGCGGGTCTGCTGGGCCAGGCGTTTGAGCGGACGCACCGCGAACGCGGCCAGCGCCCAGCCCGCCAGGGCCGCCGCGCCAATCGCGAACGCACACAAGGCGATTACCCGGCGGTGCAGGTTGTTGGTATCGACGATCGTCGCGTCGTACGTGGCCCCGACCGCAACCAGCATCGGGTCCGGCATGTGAATCTGAACCGTCCGCACCCGATAGCGGATGCCCTTGACGTCGGTGTCGGCGTAGCCGACGGGTAGCTCGGGCAGCACGACGTTCGAGTTCGAGCTGACCTGGCCGTTCCGGCGTGCGGTGATGACGACGTTCTCGTCGTGCGGCGGCCGCGGAATCTCGTCCAGCCCGCGCGGCAGGAACGGGATCGCGAAACCGGCTGCCTCGTCGAGCCGCCGGTCCAGACGCTCCTTGCGGTCGTTGGTGATGCCGATCCACACGATGGTGCCGACGATCCCGACCACGATGGCCGCGGCAATACCGGTGGCGAACGCGACGCGCGACTGCAGCGACGGGGTTCGGCGGAAGACCCGCGCCAGCACGTTCACGCCTCTACTGCCGTCTGTTCGTCGCGCGGGCGCTCATCAGCTCACTCGGTTCTTCGCGCAGGCGCTCATCACTGCTGCCTGAGTACGAACCCCACGCCGCGGACCGTGTGCAACAGTCGCGGCGCTCCGTTGGCCTCCAGCTTGCGGCGCAGGTAGCCGATGAACACGTCGACGACGTTGGTGTCGGCGGCGAAGTCGTATCCCCACACCAGCTCCAGCAGCTGGGCGCGGGACAGCACGGCGGTCTTGTGCTCGGCCAGCACGGCCAGCAGGTCGAACTCGCGCTTGGTCAGGTCGACGTCGGCGCCGTTGACGCGGGCCCGCCGGCCCGGGATGTCGACCTCGAGCGGCCCGACCGCGATGGTCTCGGACGAGAACGTCGCCGTCGCGCCCCGTCGGCGCAGCAGCGCCTTGACCCGTGCGACCAGCTCGGCCAGGACGAACGGCTTCACCAGGTAGTCGTCGGCGCCGGCTTCCAGCCCCGCGACCCGGTCGTCGACCGAGCTGCGGGCCGACAACACACAGACCGGTACGTCGTTGTCCATGGCGCGCAGTGCGGTGACGACGCTGACGCCGTCCAGCACCGGCATGTTGATGTCGAGAATGATGGCGTCCGGCCGGAATTCGGTGGCGCTGCGCAAGGCCTCGGCACCGTCGACCGCGGTCGACACCTCGAATCCGGACAGCCGCAGTCCACGCTCCAATGAGGCCAGCACGTCCGGGTCGTCGTCGACTACGAGCAGACGGGGCGAGGCGCTTCCGCTATCCATGCGCCTCATCTTGCCCGATGGCCACCTCTTATTGACGGAGGCACGTCTGGCAGCCCCTATTCGGTGCTAGCATCCGGCGCTTATGGGGCCTGAGTCGCCGCGCGTCATCGTCCAACCCGATGACGGTGTGCAGCCGGTGCGGGAGTTCATCGCATCGGCGCAGAAATCGCTGCTGATCAAACAATTCACGTTCACCGAGCCGTCGCTCGTGGCGGCGGTGATCGAGCGGCACCTGGCGGGGGTCACGGTGCGCGTCATGCTGAACCCGGCCCGCTCCGGTGGGGACCGCGCCAATGACGAGACGTTCGAACAGTTCTCGGACGCCGGAGTGAACGTGCAGTGGTCCAATCCGTCGTTCTACGTGACGCACGAGAAGTCGATCGTGGTCGACGAGACGGCCGCGCTGGTGGCCACCTTCAACTTGTGCGAGAAGTACTTCACGCTCACCCGCGACTACGGCTTCATCACCACCGATGCCGAGCATGTCGCGCAGATCGTCGAGGTGTTCGACGCCGACTGGTCCCACACCGATTGGGCGCCGTCGCAGTATCACGGGCTGTTGTGGAGCAACTCGAATTCGCGGTACCACATGGCGAAATTCATCGACACCGCCGAACAACACCTGCGCATCCAGCACCCCAAGTACGTCGACGCCGTCATCCTCGATCACATCGCGGCGGCGGTGGGCCGCGGCGTGAACGTCCATGTGCTGTGCGGCGGTAAACACGGCATCAGCGAGTGGGACATCCTCGACACCTTCGCGTCGCTGCGGACCCTGCGCCGGTTCGGCGCCAAGGTGCGCAAGCAGAAGAATCTGCGGGTGCACGCCAAGCTGGTCATCGTCGACGACCGCGAGGCCCTGGTGGGGTCGATGAACATCGACCGCAGCGCCTTCGACCTGCGCCGTGAACTGGGTGTCATGGTCCACGACCCGGATGCGGTCGGGCAGCTGACCCAGGTGTTCGACGCAGACTGGGAGACCTCGCACCACTACGAGCCGCCGGATCCGCTCGACGCCTCGCAGCATCACGAGGACGACTTCCCGCACGACCCCGAGTTGGTCCATGAGTGAGCAGATCGACTCGACAGCACAACGGGTTTCGTTGTTCGAGTTGGTCCTGACGTTCAACCACATCGCGTTGGCGTCGTTCGGTGGCGGCCTGTCGGCCTGGTCCCGTGAGGTGCTGGTCGTGGAGAAGGGCTGGCTCGGGGATGCCGAGTTCCTTTCGGCCACAACGATGTGCCGCATCCTGCCTGGTGCCAATCAGGTCAACATGGCGGTGTTCGCCGGTACCAAGATGCGCGGCTTCCCGGGTGCCGCGGCCGCGGTATTCGGCTTGTGCGCCATGCCTTTGGTCATCGTGCTGGCGCTGTCGTTCGCCTACTTCCGGTTCAAGGAGGTGCCCGCCGTCAAGGGTGTCCTGCACGGCGCGTCGGCGGCGGCGGTGGCCCTGACCTTGACGATGGTGCTCAAGACCGGTCAGAAGTGCCTGACGGGCGTCGTGCCGGTCCTGCTGTTCGCCGGTGCCTTCGTGCTCAACGGCGTCTTGCGGTTTCCGTTGTTGGGGACGCTCGCGATCCTGGCTCCGCTCAGCCTGATCTGGGCGTGGCCCCGTGAACGTGCTGCAGCAGCATGAGCACAGCAGCCCTGTCGACCTACGTCCAGCTGATCGGGCTGTTCGGCATGCTGTCGCTGCTGTCCATCGGCGGCGGCAACGTGGTGCTGCCGGAAATGCACATCAACGCCGTCAACGGCAGGCATTGGCTGACCAACAATCAGTTCGCCGACCTGTTCTCGATCTCCCAGACCGCGCCGGGGCCGAGCATCCTCATCGTGTCGATGGTCGGCTACGGCGCCGGCCTCAAAGTGGCCGGGATTCCCGGGGCGATCATCGGCGGCGTCATCTCGATGATCGCGATGGTCGTCCCCGCCGCGATGTTCGTCTACGTCATCACGTTGATCTGGCAGAAGGCCGAGCGCTCCAAACTCCGCCGCGCCGTCGAGAAGGGTTTCGCCCCGCTGACGGTCGGCCTGATCCTGGCGGCGTCGCTGGTCATGAGCCGTGCCGCCGACCATGAATGGCGGGCGTACACCGTCACGGCGGTGTGCACCGTGATCTTCATGCTCACCAAGCTCAACCCGCTGATCGTGGTGGCTGCGGCCGGCGTGGTGGGGTATCTGGGTTTCATCTGACCGGCGCCATCTGGGCTGGTCGCCCCGCCGCGCCGCGGGATTGTCGGTGGCACATGGGAGCATTGAAGTTGTTGTGTCAGATGTAGCCCCGCCCATGCAGTCGGCTCCGGTGATCGCCCCGGTGCCGGGGCGGCAGCGTGCGTCGGCGGACCTGCTGCGCCTGTTGCCGTACCTCGGGCCGTATCGCGGCCGGTGGGCTGCCATGCTGCTCACCGCGTTCGTCGGGCTGGGTGTGACGGTGTCGATCCCGCTGGTGACAAAGGCGGTGATCGACGGCCCGGTGCGGCACCAGGATCAGCAGGGTCTGTGGGTGCTCGGTTCCGCCGCGCTGGCGCTGGGTCTCGTCGAGGCGGTCCTGTGGTTCATCCGGCGCTGGCTCGGGGCCCGCGCGACCATGGGCGTCGAGGCCGACATCCGCAAGGAGCTCTACGCGCGGCTGCAGATTCTGCCGATGTCGTTCCACCGGCAGTGGCAGTCCGGGCAATTGCTGTCCCGCGTGATGAACGACCTTGGCACCATTCGCCAATTCCTGGGATTCGGCCTGCTGTTCTTGGTGCTCAACACGATTCAGATCATCGTGGTGACGGGCATCCTGCTGGCCATGTACTGGCCGCTCGGTGTGGTGGTGCTGGTGTCGGTGCTGCCGGTGACGGTGACGATCTTCAGGTTCGAGCGGCAGTTCAGCCGGCTGTCCCGGCAGGCGCAGGATCAATCCGGCCATGTGGCAACGCATGTCGAGGAGTCGGCGCTGGGCCTGCGGGTGATCAAGTCGTTCGGCCGCGAGGACTATGTCTACGAGCGGTTCGACGAGCGGGCCATGGCCCTGTACGACGCCGAGGTCGGCAAGGTGGCGGTGTCGGCGCGGTTCTGGACGCTGCTCGAGGTCATCCCCAATCTCACGCTGATCGTGGTGCTGGGGTTCGGCGCGTACGCGGCCGGGCACGGCCTGGTGACCATGGGCACGCTGGTCGCGTTCATCACCATGATGCTGTCGCTGGTCTGGCCCATCTCGTCGCTGGGCTTTCTACTGTCGATGATGCAGGAGTCGATGACCGCGGCCAATCGCGTCGCCGAGATCTTCGACGCACCAGTGGATATCAGCGACGGACCGGTCAACACCGCGCCGCGCGGTGGGCACCTCGAATTGCGTGACGTCGGCTTCCGTTTCCCCGACGCGGCGCCTGACGACTGGGCGCTGCGCCACGTCTCGGTGACGGTGGAACCGGGCGAGACGCTGGCCCTCGTGGGCGCGACCGGATCAGGGAAATCAGTTCTGGCGGCGCTGTTCTCACGGCTGTACGACGTCACCGAAGGCGCGATCCTGCTCGACGGCCGTGATATCCGCGAGCTGTCGCTGCCTGCCCTGCGTAGCGCCGTGGCCACGGCCTTCGAGGACCCGACGCTGTTCTCCATGTCCGTCGTCGAGAACCTCACCCTCGGCCGCGGTGCCGACGATCCTGCCACCGACGACGAGATTCACGCGGCCATCGACATCGCCGCCGCTCGGTTCGTCTACGACCTGCCGTTCGGCCTGGACACCCGCATCGGTGAGCAGGGCATGAGCCTGTCCGGCGGTCAGCGCCAACGTCTTTCGCTGGCCCGCGCCATCCTGGCCGCGCCCGCGTTGCTGGTCCTCGACGACACCCTCTCGGCCCTGGACATGCACACCGAAGCCGAGGTCACCGTCGCGCTGCGACGGGTGCTGACGTCGGTGACCGGCATCGTGGTGGCGCACCGGGCGTCGACCGTGCTGCTGGCCGACCGGGTGGCACTGCTGCAGAACGGCACCATCACCCGCATCGGCACCCACACCGAATTGTTGGCGCAGGCACCCGAATACCGCTATCTGTTGTCGGCCGACGACGCGCTCGACGACGGCGCCGAATGCAGTTGCGATTGGGAGCAGGACGCCGAGCGCGATCGGCTTGAGCAGCTGTATCTGGAGCAGAGCGACGAAGCCGAAGAGGTGCGGAGGCGATGAGCACCGAGAGCTGGCGCGGCCAGACTGTTGATGCGGCCCCGGACCTGCCCATCGACGAGAACGTGTCGCGGCGCCGCGAGGCCCGTATGCTGCTGGGTTCGCTGCTGCAGCCGTACCGGGTTGCGGTCCTGCTCCTGGGTCTGGTCGTGGTGGTGGAAAACGCTGCGCGCCTGTCGGTTCCGCTGCTGGTGCAGCGCGGCATCGACCACGGCATCCCGCCGATCCTGCACGGCGGCCCGGCCCGCGAACTGCTGCAGGTCGTGGCGGCCCTGTGCGTTGTGGTGGTGCTGCAGGCCAGTTTCCGGCTGTTCTTCCTGAATCGGTCGGGCCGTATCGGGCAGAAGGTGCTGCTGGAACTGCGCCGCCGGGTGTACCGGCAGTTCCAGCGCCTCGACGTGGCTTTCCACGACCGTTACACCTCGGGCCGCGTGGTGAGCCGGTCCACCAACGACATCGAAGCCATCCAGACCATGCTGTCGACGGGTTTCGACAGCCTCATCACTGCCGTGCTCACCTTGGGCGGCACCGCCGTGCTGCTGGTGACCCTGGACGTGCGGCTCGGACTGATGTGCCTGGGCGCCTTCCCGCTTCTGGTGTTGTTGGTCGCCTGGTTCCGCCGCGAGTCGTCCAGGACGTACCGCGTCGTCCGGGAACGGGCGGCGCTGGTGATCGTCCAGTTCGTCGAAACCATGACGGGCATCAAAGCCGTGCAGGCGTACCGCCGCGAGCCGCGAAACCAGGAGATCTTCGACGACGTCGTCGACGACTACCGCGTCATCAACGAACGCACCATGACTCTGCTTGCGGTGTTCATGCCCGGGGTCAAGCTGGTCGGCAACATCACCACCGGTCTGGTGCTGCTGTACGGCGGATACCTGGTGCTGCACGGCCGGATGACCATCGGCATGCTGACGGCATTCCTGCTGTACCTGCGCATGTTCTTCGAACCGATGCAAGAGATTTCGCAGTTCTTCAACACATTCCAGTCCGCCGCCTCGGCGCTGGAGAAGCTGGCCGGGGTACTCGGTCAGCAGCCGGCGATCATGGATCCCGCCGACCCCGTCACCCTCACCGCAGTGAAGGGAGACATTGCTTTTCGTGGGGTCAGCTTCGGCTACACCACGGAGCGGCCAGTGCTGCCGGAATTGAATCTGACGGTGCCTGCGGGGCAGACCGTCGCCCTCGTCGGTGCCACCGGTGCGGGCAAGACGACGATCGCCAAACTCATCGCGCGCTTCTATGACCCGGTCACCGGCGCCGTGACCCTCGACGGCATCGATCTGCGCTCGATCGCCCAAGCTGAGCTGCGCCGGCATGTCGTGATGGTGACGCAGGAGAACTTCATGTTCGCCGGCAGCGTCGCCGACAACATCCGGTTCGGCCGTCCCGACGCCACCGACGCGGAGATTCGTGCGGCGGCGGAAGCTGTTGGCGCCGAACGGTTCATCGACAACCTGCCCGACGGCTACGACACGGACGTCGCCAATCGGGGCGGAAGGCTGTCGGCGGGCCAACGCCAGTTGGTCGCGTTCGCGCGGGCGTTCCTCGCCGACCCCAAGGTGCTGATCCTGGACGAGGCGACGTCCTCGCTGGACATCCCCACTGAGCGTCTGGTGCAGCGCGCTCTCGCCACCGTCCTCGCCGGGCGTACCGCGCTGGTGATCGCGCACCGGCTCTCCACTGTGCAATCGGCGGACCGGGTGCTGGTCCTCGATGGTGGACGTATCGTCGAGGACGGTGCGCCCGACGATCTGGTCGCGCAGAACGGGCGGTACGCCGCGCTGCACCGCGCCTGGATCGACTCGCTGGCCTGACCGGTCAGGGGATCAGTCGCAACTGCCGCGCTTTCGACACCGCCTCGTGCCGGGTGTGGGTGCCGAGTTTCGTTGCGGCACTGCGCAGGTAGCTCTTGACTGTCTCGAGCTTCAGCGAGAGCCGCTGGGCCGCTTCTGTATTGGTGCAGCCCAGCGCGATCTGCGCCAGCACGTCGAGTTCCCGGGGGCTCAGCGGACTGGCCGGCGCCGGCCCGCCGGCCAGGGCCTCGGCCAGCCGGTCGGCGAGATGACCCAGGTGCGCCGGCGCGACCTGCTCGCCACCGGCTGCCAGTCGACGCAGCTCGGCGTGCACCTCACGGATGTGTTCGGCGTTGACCACGGTGTCGGTGGACGGGGCCTGTTGCAGCCGCAGCCGGCGGTCCACCTCGTCGCGGATGGCCAGTTCGTCGGCCAGCCGCTGGGCCGACGTCATCATCAAGTCGATGGCCCGTCCGCCGAACGGTGCGGCGGAGCGGTACGCGCCGTAGAGCACGGCCCGGGTTCGGCCGTCGACGACGACTGGCACCGACAGGATCGACCGGATGCCCTCGGACAGCACCGGCGTGTCGTAGTCGTGGGTGATCGACGGCGCGCGTCGGTAGTCGGCCACCGCCAGCGGCTGGCCAGACACCATGCTGGCCCCGCCGAGACCGAGCGTCGACCGCACCACCAGGCCCCGCAGCCGGCCGGTCCGGGTGCCGTAGAACTCGGTGAGCAGCAGCGCGTCGTCGTGCACCTCGCCGCCGAACATCACCGGCACCGCGCCCTCGGTCCCGATCCGTCGCAGCTCAGCGCGCACGGCGTCGGTGTCGCGCGGACGCAGCAGGGTCGGGCCGGTGGTCACGGTCAGTACCCTCTTTCGGGGGTAGCGGGCGGGTACGTGTGACGTAGATCCTACGTTCATGGCGACAGACGCTGGGATCACGACCAACACCGAGCAATATCGCGCCGCGCGGGACCGTCTCGTGGCATCGATCGGTGACTACGCGCAGGCCGTCGACACCTTCCGCTGGCCGCGGCTGACCGGCACGTTCAACTGGGCCACCGACTGGTTCGACGTCATCGCCCGCAGTCCGGAGCGCGCCGCTCAGGTGGCGCTGTGGATCACAGAAGAGGGCGGGGATGAGCAGCGGTACACCTTCGCGGAGATGGCCGACCGGTCCGACCAGGTGGCGACGTGGCTGCGGTCGCTCGGCGTGGGCAAGGGCGACCGGGTGATCGTGATGCTGGGCAACCAGGTCGAGCTGTGGGAGTCGATGCTGGCCGTGGCGAAGCTCGGTGCGGTGGTGATGCCGACGACCGGCGCGCTGGGCCCGGCTGATCTGGCGGACCGGATCACCCGCGGCGGGGCGGGCTTCGTGATGGCGGGCGCTGCCGACGCGGAGAAGTTCGCGTCCGTCGATGGGCAGTACACCGGGATAGTCGTCGGGGATTCGGCGCCGGGCTGGCACTGCTATGCCGATGCGTATCAAGTGGTTTCGGCGGGTCCGTTCACCGCCGTCACCGAGGTGGACGATCCGCTGCTGGTGTATTTCACCTCGGGTACCACCAGCAAGCCCAAACTTGTTGAGCACTCGCAGGTTTCGTATCCGGTCGGGCATCTGTCCACGATGGCCTGGATCGGAGTGACGCCGGGCGATGTGCACCTGGCGATCAGCTCGCCGGGCTGGGCCAAGCACGCCTGGAGTTGTGTGTTCGCGCCGTGGATCGCCGAGGCGACCATCTTCGTCTACAACTACGGCCGCTTCGACGCCGCCGCACTCATGGGGCAGTTGCGTCGCGCCGGCGTCAACACCCTCTGTGCGCCGCCGACGGTGTGGCGGATGCTGATCCAAGCCGATCTCGGTGCCAAACCCGAAGGGCTGCGCGAGATTCTGGGTGCCGGGGAGCCGCTGAACCCCGATGTCATCGCGAAGGTGCAGGACGCCTGGGGCCTGACGATCCGTGACGGCTTCGGGCAGACCGAGACCACCCTGCTGGTGGGCAACACCCCGGGGCAACCCGTCAAGGCGGGTTCGATGGGGCGGCCGATGCCGGGTGTGCCGGTGTTGCTGGTCGACCCGGTGACCGGCGAGCCGGCCGACGAGGGCGAACTCTGCCTGGAGCTGAGCGCGCACCCGCTGAACCTGATGACGGGCTATCTCGGTGACCCGCAACGGAATGCGGCCGTCATGGCGGGCGGCTACTACCACACCGGTGACGTGGCCTCCCGTGACAGCGACGGCTACATCACCTACATCGGCCGCACCGACGACGTGTTCAAGTCGTCGGATTACAAAGTGTCGCCGTTCGAACTGGAGAGCGTGCTCATCGAGCATCCGGCGGTGGTGGAGGCCGCGGTGGTGCCCCAGCCCGATGACACCAGGCTCGCCGTGCCGAAGGCGTACGTCTGCCTGGCCGCGGGCTGGAGCGCCGACGAGGAAACCGCACGGTCCATCATGGAATTCGCCCGCGATCACCTGGCGCCGTATCTCAAGGTCCGCCGGGTCGAATTCGGCGATCTTCCGAAGACGATTTCCGGGAAGATCCGACGCGTGGACCTGCGCAAGCGTGAAGATCAAGCGCATGCGGCCGGCACCCCGATCGCATCGGAGTACCGCTACGAGGACCTGGTGAACTGATGCTGAGCTACGACGCGGGGCCGACCGACACCCCGATCCTGGAAGAGACCATCGGGGCCAACTTCGAGCGCACTGTTGCCGCTTACCCCGACACCCTGGCGTTGGTCGACCGCGGACAAGGCCTGCGATACACCTACGCCGAGTTGAATTCCGAAGTCGATCTGATCGCCCGGGGCTTGCTGGCTCGCGGCATCGAGAAGGGTGACCGGGTCGGCATCTGGTCACCGAACTGTGCGCAGTGGATCGTGACGCAGCTCGCGACGGCCAAGATCGGCGCCATTCTCGTCAACGTGAATCCGGCGTATCGGGTGCACGAACTGGCGTATGCGCTCAACCAATCCGGGATGCGCATGCTGATCTCGGCGACGTCGTTCAAGACGTCCGACTACGCGGCGATGATCGAGGATGTGCGTCCGCAGGTACCCAGCCTCAGTGACGTCGTCTACGTGGACAGCGCCGACTGGGATGAGTTACGTTCCGGCAGTGCGGCTGTCGGCGCCGATGCCTTGGCGGCGCGGCATGCCACGCTGTCCAACACCGATCCGATCAACATCCAATACACCTCAGGCACAACGGGATTCCCCAAGGGGGCGACGCTGTCGCACCGCAACATCCTGAACAATGGCTACTTCACCACGGAGGGCATCAACCTGCAGGCGGGGGAGCGGTTGTGCGTTCCGGTGCCGTTCTACCATTGCTTCGGCATGGTGATGGGTGTGCTGGGCTGCATGAGTCATGGTGCAGCGGTGGTGATTCCGGCCCCCGGTTTCGATCCCGCTGCCACCCTCGATGCCGTCGAAGTCGAGCAGTGCACGGGCGTCTACGGGGTGCCGACGATGTTCATCGCGATGCAGACCCACCCGTCGTTCAGCGGACGGGACCTGTCGAGCCTGCGCACCGGCATCATGGCCGGCTCGGTGTGCCCCGTCGAGGTGATGAAGCACTGCGTCGCCGACATGCACATGGCCGAGGTGGCCATCGCCTACGGCATGACCGAGACCTCGCCGGTGTCCTGCCAGACGTTGATCGATGACGACCTGGATCGCCGTACCGCGACCATCGGCCGGGCGCATCCCCACATCGAGGTGAAGGTCGTCAATCCGGAAACCGGTGAGACGGTGGAGCGCGGCGAGCCGGGCGAGTTCTGCACTCGCGGTTACTCGGTGATGCTCGGGTACTGGAACAACGACGAAAAGACCAGGGAAGCCATCGATTCCGAAGGCTGGATGCACACCGGCGATCTCGCGGTGATGCGCGAAGACGGCTACTGCGCGGTGGTCGGCCGGATCAAGGACATGGTGATCCGTGGTGGCGAGAACGTGTATCCGCGCGAGATCGAGGAATTCCTGTACACCCACCCGGACATCGAGGACGCCCAGGTGATCGGCGTACCCGACGCCCGCTACGGCGAAGAGATCTGCGCATGGCTGCGGATGCGCCCGGGGGCGGAGCCGCTGGACGCCGTGGCAATCCGGGAATTCACAGCAGATCGACTGGCACACTTCAAGATTCCACGCTACGTGCACATCGTCGACGAGTTCCCGATGACGATCACCGGCAAGGTCCGCAAGGTCGACATGCGCGCCGAGAGCGTCCGCATCTTCGGTCTCGAACAGCCCTGAATTGGAGCCGTTGGCTCTGCGCATACGCACACTGGCTCTCGAACTTTTGGGACGTAGGCGCAAGGTCAACGCAGAAATCGTCCTCCCTCCTGCGCGCCTTCGGCCCCGAGCTGTCACAAATCCGGACACTGTCAGCCGATGGTGACAGCCTCAGATCGCAAGTGTTGCAACAGAGTCCGTGATTCGCAGCCACGACTTCGACTCCGCCACGAATGTGCGCGTGGATCGTGATTCTCGGTGGAATCGCGATCTGCACGCACCCTCGGGGTCGCCGGCGTCACAGCCCCAAGTTGACGGGTCCGCGCACCGGGGTTACCTTTGGTTGGTCAGCACCTCGCTAGGCGAGGCTCCTGAACGAACAGAAGCCACTGATCCGACGACGTCGAGAGACGCCCAGGGTCAGGACAGGTCTCCCCGGATTAAGGGGTTACCCAAAGTGGCTATCCGCTCGCGGATTACGTCGTTCAGTGCCGAAGCTCTGACGAGAGGGGTGTAAGTGGCACCGAGTTTTATCGGGTTCTTGATGCCGAGTTCGGATGCTGCGTCCTCCCCTGCGTGTTGTCATAGATATGCGTGACACAACTGCCCCGACCGGGGCCTGGCAGCGAGGAGGTGAGGGGCGAATGAAACCTGGCGATGGTCCGAGTTCCAGTCCGGAGCGAAAACCCAACGTGAACAACTTCATTCAAGCTCTCCCGCAGCCCTGCCGACTCGTCATCGGGATGGTCGTCTGACCGACGGCGCCTGATCGACGCGCGCTGTTGTCGGCCCGCGGGACTGATCCCGACAGGAGCCCTGTCATGACCGTATTTCGTATCACCTCAGTCCGTCGTATCGCCCGGATGGTGCACACCCGCACGCACCTGACTCCGCAGGAACGGCACAACCTTCAGATGTCGCAGACGCCGCTCGCGGTGATCTCGGCCTCCCTTGGGGCACACCCCGACCTCTGACCGTTCGGCCGCACGGTCCGCCCACCGATTTGGTGGGCGGACCCGTGCTGTGCTGCCATTCTCCCCGAGAGGAATCTCGCCATGGCCCTCTTCGCTCGTACGCCGCGACCCGCCGGTGGAACGTCAGTGACACAACATGATTCACCGAGCACCGCGGTGCTCGACACCGCGCACGTCGGCGATATCGTCGGCGCGCTCGGCACCATCCGCACCGACGAGACCACGACGGGTCGCAGTCGCTGGCAGCGACTGAAGATGCTGCTGGTGGTGATGGGGCCCGGCCTCATCGTCATGGTCGGCGACAACGATGCCGGCGGTGTCGCCACCTACGCGCAGGCCGGCCAGAACTACGGCATGGCGCTGATGTGGACGCTGGCACTGCTGATCCCGGTGCTGTACGTCAACCAGGAGATGGTGGTCCGGCTCGGTGCGGTCGCCGGCGTGGGACACGCGCGGCTGATCTTCGCCCGGTTCGGCAAGTTCTGGGGTGCGTTCAGTGTCGGTGACCTGTTCATCGTGAACGCGCTGACGATCGTCACCGAATTCGTCGGTGTGTCAATGGCGTTGAACTACTTCGGGCTGCCCAAGTCGATCTCGGTGCCGCTCGCGGCGGTGCTGCTGTTCGCCGTGGTGGCCGGTGGTTCGTTCCGCCGTTGGGAGCGTTTCATTTTCGCGCTGATCGCCATCAACATCGTGATCTTCCCGTTGGCGTTCATCGTGCACCCGTCGGCAGCGGACACCGCGCGTGGTCTCGTCCCGTCGTTCCCCGGCGGCCTGAACTCGACGCTGTTGCTGCTGATCGTCGCGATCGTCGGCACCACCGTCGCGCCGTGGCAGCTGTTTTTCCAGCAGTCCAACATCGTCGACAAGCGGCTGACCCCCAAGTGGATTCGCTACGAGCGGGTCGACCTGTGGATCGGCATCGTCGTGGTGATGGTGGGCGCGGTCGCGATCATGGCTGCCGCCGCGTTCGGGCTCGGTGGCACCGCCGCAGCCGGGAACTTCACCGACGCGGGCGACGTGGCAACGCAATTGGGCCAGCACGTGTCTCACACCGCGGGCGCGCTCTTCGCCATCCTGCTGCTCGACGCCTCGCTCATCGGGGCCAACGCTGTTGGACTGGCCACCACCTACGCACTCGGCGACACCTTGGGCAAGCGGCACTCGTTGCACTGGAAGGTCAGTGAGGCGCCCGCCTTCTACCTGGGCTACGCCGCGCTGCTCGCGGTGGCGGCGGCGGTGTCGTTCAGCCCGGATCACGTACTGGGGCTGCTGACTCAGGGTGTCCAGGCGCTGGCCGGGGTGCTGCTGCCGTCGGCGACGGTGTTCCTGGTGCTGCTGTGCAACGACAGGGCCGTGCTGGGGCCGTGGGTCAACACGATGCGGCAGAACATCATGGCCGGCGTGATCGTCTGGGCGTTGGTGCTGCTGTCCTTGGCGCTGACAGCCGCGACGTTCTTCCCGAATCTGACTGCCGCACAACTTGAGTGGGGCTTCGGTGCCGGTGCGGCCGTCGGCGTGCTCGGTGGGGTGGCCATCGCCGGTGCGGGGCTGCGGTCGCGGCGCACGCAACGGAAGCAGGCCGCCGCGGCGGTCGCCGCTGAACTGGGTGGCCTGGACCCCGAGCAGGTGGAGGATCTGGACGAGCAGCCCGACGATCGTGGAGTCCGGAAGGCGCTGCGGAACCAGGAGCGGGACAGCTTCCGCACGCCCGCCCTGGACACCCTGGATCGTCCGGCCTGGTCGCCGCTGCGGGTGGCCGGCATGGTGGCATTGCGCGGCTACCTGCTGGTGGCGGTGGTGCTCGTCGGGGTGAAGGTCGCCGAGGCGATCACCGGCTAGACCCGGTTAGGTGGGGCACGGTGGCCGTGCTGCCGTGCCCCGCGTCGCGTCGATTTCGCAATCTCGGCCCGCTGTGCGACGTAGGCTGGGTGTCCGACTCCCAAGTCGGCGGGGCGACGACGAAAGGTGTTGGCACAGTGAAGGTGACAGTAATGGGGGCCAGTGGCCTCATCGGAACGCTACTGGTTGACCTCTTGACTCGGGAGGGCGAGGACGTGGTCGCGGCGTCACGGCGTTCCGGTGCCGACGTCTGCAGCGGCGCGGGCCTCGCCAAGGCGCTCGCGGGCGCCGACGCCCTAGTCGACGTCACCAACTCGCCGTCCTTCGAGGACAGCGAAGTGATGGACTTCTTCGTCGCATCGACCACCAATCTGGTGGCCGCGGCACGGGCGGCCGGGGTGGGCCACTATGTCGCACTGTCGATCGTGGGAGTCGACGAGTTGCCGGACAGCGGCTACCTGCGCGCCAAGGTCGCCCAGGAGCGGATCATCGCGTCGTCGGGGCTGCCCTACACGATCGTGCGGGCCACGCAGTTCCGCGAGTTCGCGCAGGCGATCGTCGAGTCGATGGTTGTCGAGGCCGCAACGGACGAGGGCGACGAGCACGATGTGCGGGTGCCGGATGCGCTGATTCAGCCGATCGCGGCCGACGAAGTGGCGGCCTTCCTCGCCGAGGTCGCGATAGAGCCACCGCGTAACCACGTGGTCAACATCGGTGGGCCCGAGAAGATCCCGTTCTCCCGGCTGGCTCGCGAGGTACTGGCCATCCATCACGACGATCAGCGGGTGGTGGTCGATCCGCGGGCGAAGTACTTCGGTACGACGCTGAAGAAGGACAGCCTGGTCACCGGGGACGGCGCGATGATCGCCTCGATTCCTTTCTGATCGGCGTCATGCCAGCAGGGGTGCCAATTGGGTTGCGTAGTCCTGTAATACCGGAATCTGGCGGTGCAGTAGCTGATCCTGTTCGGCCCGGCCGGACATCGCCACCGCGGCCACCAAGGTCGCAGTGGTGGACCGGACCGGTACCGCAACACACGCGAAGTCGGGCCGCAGCTCACCGGTCTGGGCCGCGCACCCACGCTCGCGGACCTCGGTGAGTTGTTCGGCCAGAGCCGATTTCGACGTGACGGTGCGGTCGGTCAGCGCGGCCGGCGCGGGTCCGAGCAGCGCGTCGGCATCGCGCTTCTCCGCGAGCAACAGCTTGCCGACCGCACTGGCATGCAGGTTCCGGTTCAGCACCGACTCGTCTGCCGGTGGCGGGTACTCGCCGTCGGCGTCGGCGAGGCGCACCGAGGTGTTGGTGAAGTAGAACAGGTGTACCCCGAAGCGCACCGACAGCCGCAGCTCGGCCAGCGTCTCGCGGGCCTTGGTGCACACGGCGGGGGAGACGGCGGCGTCGATCAGCAGGCCCATCCGCGGGCCCAGTGCGAACCCCGACAAGTCCGGCAGGCGCACGATATAGCCATCGGCGACAAGGAGATTCAGCAGCCGGTAGGTGGTGGCGGACGGCATGGACAGGTGCTCGGCGATGTCCTTGGCGGTGACGCCGGTGCCGGCCAGCGCGACCGCCTCGAGCACCTGCAGCGCGCTCTGTACGGCTTTGGGCTGACGGCCCGACAGCGCGCCGTCGGCGGGGCTCATCGGCGCACCTCCCACGGGTTGTAGTCGGCGAACACGTCGCCGGCGATGGTCTCGTCGAACACCCCGACCCGTTCGGCCAGATCGGGCACCCGACGGCGGCGCACCAGGAATGCCGCCAGACCCGCTGCCAGCAGAACGGAGTAGACCGCGGTGGCGATCCACACCGGCGACGCCACCGTCAGCGCGGCCCAGATGATGATCGCGACCATGGTGGCGGCGGTGGCCAGTCCGACGATCAGCGGGACGGTGGTGAGCTCGCCGATCCGGCGCAGAAATGCCGGAGTGGCAAGGCACACCAGCAGATACGCCACGATGTAGCCGTGCGCCGACACCGCCAGCAGCCCGACGAGGACGTCGCGGCTGGACTCCGCGGCGAACAGGTAGCCGACCGGCACGGCGACGATCACCGGCACCGCGACGCTGAGTGCGACGTGCGGCGTGCGGTACCGCCGGTGGGCGTGGCCCATCGTGTCCGGCAGTAGGCCTTCGCGTCCCATCGCGAACAGCGTCCGCGACAACGCGGTGGTGGAACCGATCACGCACGCGATCCAGGACGCGGTGATACCGATCTCCATGGCGACGGACAGCGCACCGGCCAGGGTGTCGGCCGAGTCCGGCAGGGAGAGCACGATGGGCGTCGACCCGGTTCGGGTCTCGATACTGCCGGTGGCCTGCAGGACGGCGGCGAAGGTGTACAGCGCACCCAGGGCCAGCGGCGTCCAGCGGATGGCCCGCGTCACGGTGACGAACGGGCGCTGGGCCTCGCGAGCCACGGTACTGGCGCTCTCGAACCCGACGTACGAGGTGATGGCGAGCAGGATGGCGAAGCCCAGGGCTGAATGTGGCGCATCGGCAACCGTTTTCGATGATGCGGCGCTGCCGGTGACGGCTCCGCCGAAAGCGATCATCAGGACTACGCCGGCCACCACGATCGCGAACAATTCGACGGCCAGCGAGATGCGCGCCGACAGTCTGATGCCCCGCACCATGAGAATCAGCGCGGCGCCGCCGACCAGTACGGTCAGGCCGGCGATGACGGGCTTGCCGGTCGGTACCCCCACCCGGCCCAGTAGCGCCGCCATGTAACTGGCCGCGCCGAGCGCGCTGGCCATCGCCGCCGCTGCGTAGCCGATGACCAGCGACCAGCCGGCCGCGATGCCGGGCACCGGGCCGAGGCCCTTGACGGTGTAGCTGTACAGCCCGCTGACCGCGACCATCCGGGTGGAGAACTGGGTGATGCAGTAGCCGACCGCGGTCATCATGAGGGCGGTCAGGATGAACACCGCGATCGTGAGGTGCCCGGCCGCCGGTAGGACCAGCGCCGGCAGGGTGACCATCACCGCCGACGGGGCCACCGCCGAGACCGACTGCCCGAGAACCTGGGTGAACGTCAGCTGTGCGCGCTGAAGCCCGGCGACCGGCGAGCGGCTCCGGATGGTGCGGGTGGGGCCCATTTGTCGGAAGGTAGCCGATCGCCGCCGACCCCGACAGCGTTGTCGGGTAAACATCCAAAATCTTCAAATGAGAATCTGCGTCGGGACCGACGTCGGGGGAGCCCACTCGTAGCCCCCAAATCGGCCCGAGCTGCGATTATCAACCGGTCCGAATGAGAATGGTGAAGCCATTTCAAATGAGAATCCGAATACCGTAAATACCCATTCGGAATTAGTGGTGACGCGCACCACATCGAAGCGTAAACATGATTTCCATGACAGCCACGCTCAGCGCCGATCTGGACCCGCGGACCGCCGATTTCATTTCCCGTCCGCTGCAGATGTACGTCGACGGTCAGTGGGTCGAGTCGGTCTCCGGCCGGCGGTTCGACACCGTGGACCCCGCGACCGAGCAGGTCATCACGACGGTCCCGCACAGCGGCCCCGAGGACGTCGAGCGCGCGGTGCGGGCGGCCCGGCGAGCGTTCGAGGACGGCCCGTGGCCGACGATGACGCCGGCGCAGCGGCAGCGGATGATCTGGCGGATCGCCGAGGGCATCACCGCCCGGGCCGACCAGTTCGCGGAGTTGGAGAGCGTCGACAACGGCAAGTCCGTCGCCGTCGCCAAAGCCGTCGACGTGACCTGGGCTGCGGAAATCTTCTACTACTACGCGGGCTGGGCCACCAAGATCGAGGGCCGCACCGTCCCGGTGTCGGTCCCGTGGGCTCCGGGCGGCAAGTTCCACGCCTTCACGCTGCGTGAGCCCGTCGGCGTCTGCGCCCAGATCACCCCGTGGAACTTCCCGCTGGTCATGGCCGCGTTCAAAGTCGCACCGGCCCTGGCCTGCGGGAACACCGTCATCCTCAAGCCTGCCGAGCAGACCCCGCTGACCGCGCTGCTGCTCGCGGAGGTGATCGCCGAGGCCGGGGTCCCGGCCGGGGTGTTCAACCTGCTGACCGGCTTCGGCGACGTCGGCGCTGCCCTGTCCGCGCACAACGGCGTCGACAAGGTCGCCTTCACCGGATCGACCGAGGTCGGCAAGAAGATCGTCAACGCCGCCTCCGGCAACCTCAAGAAGGTCTCGCTGGAACTGGGTGGCAAGAGCCCGCAGGTGGTCTTCGCCGACGCCGATCTCGAGGCCGCGATTCCCGGCGTGGCCGGCGGATTCCTGTTCAACCACGGCCAGACCTGCACCGCGGGCACCCGACTGCTGGTCGAGGACACCATCTTCGACGAGTTCACCCAGGGTGTCGCCGAGCACGCCGCCGGTCTGCGGATCGGGCCCGGCCTGGACCCCACCAACGACATCGGGCCGCTGGTCTCGCGTGAGCAGCTCACCAAGGTCACCGGCTATCTCGACGACGGCATCGCGCAGGGTGCGCGCGCCCTGGCCGGCGGTGGCCGCCATGGTGACACCGGCTTCTACGTGCAGCCCACGCTGCTGGTCGACGTGAACCGCGACTTCAACGTCTACCAGGAAGAGATCTTCGGGCCGGTGGCCGTGGCGGTGCCGTTCAACCGCGACCGCGGGGTGCGGGAAGCGGCCAACGACACGCCCTACGGCCTGGCGGCCAGCGTGTGGACCCGAGACGTGTCGACCGCACACCGGGTGGCGCAGCAGATCAAGGCCGGCACCGTGTGGGTCAACTGCCACAACGCGTTCGACACTGCCCTGCCATTCGGGGGGTACAAACAGTCGGGCTGGGGTCGTGAACTCGGCGAGGGCGCCATCGCCGAATACACCCAGACGAAAGCCATCAACGTCGCGCTGTGAATTCGCCGGTCAAATGAGAATTCGCTGAACCGGTAATTCTCATTTGAACTCACCGAAGCCTTACCGCACCGCAACCAATTCACATTCAATTCCAGCGAAGGTGCTGTCATGACAACTGACGCAGTTCTCGATGCCGGTCGAAGCACCGGCGCTCAGCCGAACCGATTGACGGGCCGGCTCGGCCCCGTGGCGATCGTGTTCATGGTCGTCGCCGCTGCCGCGCCGCTGACCGTCGTCGCCGGCACCTTCCCGATCGGTATCTCCGCCGGCAACGGGGCGGCCTACCCGGCGTCGTACGTGGTGTGCACCGCGGTCCTGCTGCTGTTCGCGGTCGGCTTCACCGCCATGGCCCGGCACATCACGGGCGCCGGCGCGTTCTATACCTACATCGCGCACGGCTTCGGCCGGCATGCCGGACTCGGCGCCGCGTTCCTGGCGCTGCTGTCCTACACCGCCGTTCAGGTCGGTGTGTACGGCTACATCGGCGCGTCCATCAACGAGCTCGTCACTGCCCACGGCGGACCGTCGGTGCCCTGGTACCTCTATGCCCTGGTGATGATGGCGGTCACCGGGTTCCTCGGCTACCGGCACATCGAATTGTCGGGCAAGGTGCTGGGCGTCCTGCTGGTGTGCGAGGTCGGCATCGTCCTGGTGATCAACGCCGCCGTCATCGGACATGGCGGTGCCCAAGGACTTTCGGCGGCGGTGCTGCACCCCGACAACTTCTTCTCCGGCGCCCCGGGCATCGCGCTGATCTTCGCTCTGGCCGGCTACATCGGTTTCGAGGCCACCGCCGTGTTCCGCGACGAGGCCCGCGATCCGGTGCGCACCATCCCGCGGGCGACGTATGCCGCACTGCTGCTGATCGGTGGCTTCTACGCGCTGAGCAGTTGGGCGCTGGTCAGCGCCTGGGGTGACTCCGGTGCGGTGGACGAGGCGACGAAGAACCCCGCGACCATGCTCACCGAGACCGCGACCCACTACGTCGGCACGGTGGCCGGTGACCTGGTCCAGATCTTCTTGATCACCAGCCTTTTCGCGGCGCTGCTGTCCTTCCACAATGTGCTGGCCCGCTACATCTTCTCCCTCGGCAACACCCGGGCACTGCCCGAGCGGTGCGGCCGGTCGCACCCGCGCCACGATTCCCCGCACATCGCCTCGTTCGCCCAGACGCTCTCGGCGCTGGTGCTGGTCGCGGCGTCGGTCCTCGCCGGGCTGGAGCCGGTGACGCAGGTGTTCACCTGGTTCGTCGGCGCCGCCTCGGTGGGCATCGTGGTGCTGATGACGCTGACGTCCGCGGCCGTCGTCGTCTTCTTCCGCCGGACCCGCCTCGATACGCGGCCGTGGCACACCGTCGTCGCGCCGAGCCTCGGATTCGTCGGGCTCGCGGCGCTGTCGGTGATGACCGCGGTGAACCTGCCGCTGCTGGTCGGCGGCTCCGGCACGATGGCCGCCATCCTCGGTGTCCTGCTGGTCGGCGCCTTCGTCGGCGGCATCGTGGTCGCGCTGATGCGGCCACGTGCCGGAGCTCAACAGAACGAAAACCCTGATATCGCAAAGGAGATCGCACGATGACCGCCACCCTGGACAAGCCTGGCACCCAGTCCGACACCACCACCCCCGATCACCCGCTCACCCCGCTGAGTGCCGACGAAATCCGCGAGGTACGTCGCATCGTCGGCGCACATGGCCTGCTCGGCGAGAGCGTCCGCTTCGTCTACGCCGCGCTGGAGGAACCTCACAAGGACGTGGTGCTGGCGTTCCAGCCCGGCGATCCGATCGAGCGACGGGCCCGAATCATGTTGCTGGACCGGGCAATCGGCAAGGGTACCGACGCGATCGTGTCGATCACCGACAACGCGGTGGTCTACGAGCACACCGTCGACCCCGTCACCGAAGGGCAGGTGCCGATCCTCGACGAGGAATTCGGCGACATCGAGGCGATGCTGCTGGCCTGCGACGAGTGGGTCGCCGCGATCCGCAAGCGTGGCCTGGACCCCGAGAAGGTGCGCGCAGTTCCGTTGTCGGCCGGCGCTTTCGGTCATGCGGACGAGGTCGGCAAGCGCGTCGTGCGGGTGCTCGGCTTCTACCAGTACGACGACGCCGACCTGCCCTGGGGACATCCCATCGACGGGCTGCTGGCCACCATCGACGTGACGGCCAAGCACGTCCTGTCGGTCAACGATCATGACGACCTGCCGGTGCCGAGCGAGCGCTCCGAGTGGGACGCCGAGCCGCACGCGACGCCCACCCGCACCGATCTCAAGCCCATCGAGATCACCCAGCCCGAAGGCCCCAGCTTCACCGTCGACGGCAACAAGATCACCTGGGCCGACTGGTCTTTCCGGTTCGGCTTCGACATCCGCGAAGGCCTGACCCTGCACCAGCTGTCGATCAAGGACGGGGAGAACGAGCGGCCCCTGATCTACCGGGCATCGGTCGCCGAGATGGTGGTGCCGTACGCCCACCCGTCGCCGTCCCGCTACTGGATCAACTACTTCGACCAGGGCGAGTACATGTTCGGGCGCTACACCAATTCCCTTGAACTGGGCTGTGATTGCCTCGGCGAGATCAAGTACTTCGACGTCACCATCGCCGACGAGAATTGCGAGCCGCGGCTGATCAAGAACGCGATCTGCCTGCACGAGGAGGACTATGGCGTGCTGTGGAAGCACGTCGACATCTTCAACGGCATGGCCGAGGTCCGCCGGCAGCGCCGCCTGGTCATCTCCTTCTTCCTGACCATCGGCAACTACGACTACGGCTTCTTCTGGTACCTGTACCTCGACGGCACGGTGCAGTTGGAGGTCAAGGCGACCGGCGTCGTGTTCGCCTCCGCCTACCGCGCGCCGGACCCGTTCGCCTCGGAGCTCGCTCCCGGCCTGGGCGCCCCGTTCCACCAGCACCTGTTCTCGGCGCGCCTGGACATGTCCGTCGACGGGCACGCAAACACCGTCGAGGAGGTCGACGCTGTTGCCGCCCCGATGGGCCCGGATAACCCGTGGGGCAACGGATTTGTGCAGCAGAAGACTAAGCTGACCCATGAGCTGGAGGCCATGCGCATGGCCGACAACCTGAAGGCGCGGGTCTGGCACATCACCAACCCCAACAAGCAGAACCGGCTGGGGCAGAACGTCGGCTACGCGCTCTATCCCGAAGGGCAGCCCACCCTGCTGGCCGACCCGTCGAGCTCGGTCGCCAAGCGCGCGGCATTCACCACCAAGCACCTGTGGGTGACGAAATACGATCCGGAGCAGCGGTATCCGGCGGGCCACATCGTCAACCAGCACCCGGGCGGGGACGGGCTGCCGCAGTTCGTCGCGCAGGACCGCAACATCGAGAACGAGGACGTCGTGCTGTGGCACACCTTCGGGCTGACGCACTTCCCGCGGCCCGAGGACTGGCCGATGATGCCGGTCGACTACGCGGGGTTCACCCTCAAGCCGGTCAGCTTCTTCGACCGCAATCCGGCGCTGAATGTGCCTGCGGGGAAGAAGAAGTCGCACTGCTGCAACGGCTGAGCGGAAGATAGGCCGCCGGGCCTGGTCACCCCCGAAGACCAGGCCCGGCTTTCCGTTTTCCGGACGGGCTCAGCGGTTGGACAGCCCGGACAGCCGCCACGCCAGCTGATTGCGCACGGCGGGGATCCGGCCGACCAGCCCGATCGCCAGGTTCCGGATGGGACGGACCGGCGCGGGCAAGGTGGCCAGCCGGGTCAGTCGGTCGGTGAGCGTCACGACTTGTTGGGCCAGCGGGCGCCTGGTGGCGCTGTATTCGTCGAGCACCTCATCGCGCCCCGTCGCCAAAACCGTTGCCAGGGAATCGCTCAACGCGATGGCATCCTGAATGCCCAGATTCATGCCCTGGCCACCGGCGGGGCTGTGTACGTGCGCGGCGTCCCCGGCGAGCAGCACCCGCCCGGCGCGGTAACTGTCGGCGACCCGGTGATGGACCCGGAACCGCGATCCCCATTCGACGTCGGTCACCGTCACCCGGCCCGGCCCGAAGGCTCGGGTGTCGAGCAGTTCCTGGACGAAAGCGGCGGACGGCTCTTCGGGCGCCGCGTCGACGGGCGCGACGATCCGGTAGGTGCCACCGGACAGGGGAGCGACGACCGTGAGTCCGGTGGCCGCCCAGAAGAGGATCACCTCGTCCGCGGTGACGTCACCGGTCAGGCGGACGTCGGCCAGGGCGAACGACTGCCCGTACTGTCCGCCGCTGAACCCGATCCCGGCCTGCTCCCGGACTACGCTGTGCATGCCGTCGGCGCCAACGAGATACCGCGCGCGGATCGTCTCGCCGTCATCGAACTGCGCGGTGACGCCGTCGGCGTCCTGGGTGACGCCGGTCAGGGTCTTGGGCCGGATGACCTTGCCGCCGAGTTCGGCCAGCCGGTCCAGCAGTACCCGCTCGGTGGTGCACTGCGGCACCATCAGGCTGTAGGGATAGCGCGTCGGCAGTGCGCTGAAGTCGACCGGAATCAGGGTCTTGTGGCCATCGCGGATCGTGAACCGCGGCGCCTGAATGCCCAGCTCAACCAGGCGTTCAGACACTTTCAGCTCCTCGAGCACCTCCAGTGTGCGGGCATTGACCACTGCCGCGCGCGAGGTGTTGGCGCCCTCCGTCAGACGGTCGACGACGACGGTGTCGACGTCGCGGGCCTGTAGTGCGGCGGCGAGGGCCAGTCCGGTGGGGCCGGCTCCGACGATCAGCACATCGGTGTCAGTCATCTGCGTCTCCTTCGACGTATGTCAACAGTTGTTGGCATACCCATCGTGGCGCGCCGCGATGCCAAAGTCAACAGTTGTTGGCATACACTTGTTGGCATGCGTAGATCGTCGGAACAGACCAAAGCGGTGATCCTGGCCGCGGCCCGGGAGCGGTTCGCGACGACCGGCTATCAGGCAGCGACGATCAGAGCCATTGCCGCGGACGCGCACATCGATCCGTCGATGGTGATGCGGTACTTCGGCAACAAGGACCAATTGTTCGCCGCCGCAGCTGAATTCGACCTGCGCTTCCCCGACCTGTCGGACATCCCCAGGGCTGAACTCGGTGCCGCGCTGGTGGCACATTTCCTGGACCGCTGGACCCAGGACGACGGGCTGATCGTGCTGCTGCGGTCGTCGACCACGAATGCCGAAGCGGCGCAACGTATGCAGGCCATCTTCGCCGAGCAATTGGGGCCGGCGATCGCCCGGCTGAACCCCACTGACCCCGCGCGGTGTGCCGGGTTGATCGCCACGCAGGTGCTCGGCATGGCGATGTGCCGGTTCGTCCTGAAGCTGCCGCCCATCGTCGCGATGAGCGACGGCGACCTCGTCCACTGGCTCGCGCCGACGCTGCAGCGCTACCTCGACGAGGCGTGATCAGCTGTCGGGAACGCCGATCCGCCGGTACCGCTGCAGCCGAACCCCGAGCCGCTGCGCGGCGGGCACGGTGTGCAACGCGTGCAGCTCGGCGGCGATGGCGGAGGACATCCGTTCGGTGAACCCGACCGGGTCGTCGGCGGCGTCGGGATTCTCGGGCACGATCACGTCGACGATCCCGGCCTTCAGCAGATCCAGGGACCGAACACCTTGGGCGGCAGCAAGTTCCGGGGCATGGTCGACGTCGCGGTAGACGATGGCGCTGGCGCCTTCCGGCGGCAACGGCGCCAGCCAGCCGTGCTGCGCGGCGAGTACCCGGTCCGCCGGGACCATCGCCAGCGCCGGCCCGCCGCTGCCTTGCCCCAGCAGCACCGAGACCGTCGGGGTGTCGAGCGTGACGAGTTCGGCAAGGCACAGCGCGATCTCCCCGGCCAGCCCGTCTTCTTCGGCCTGCTGCGACAGCGCGGGTCCGGCGGTGTCGATCACCAGCACCAGCGGCAGCTGCAAGCCGGCCGCGAGCGCCATGCCGCGGCGCGCCTCCCGTAGCGCGCGCGGCCCGACCAGGCCACCGATCACCCGGCGCTGACCGACCACCACCGCGGGTTGCCCGCCGAACCGGGCCAGCGCCAGCAGCGTCGTCCTCGATTCGCCGCGCCCGGTCCCGGACAGCAGCACCCGGTCCGTCGCCCCGTGCGCCAGCAGGTAGTCGACGCCCGGCCGGTCCACGCGCCGCGACGCCTCCACCGAATCCCACGCCGGGGCCTCGGTGATTTCGGCGTGATTCGTATCGCCGACCGTCACGGAGCACGCCGAAATCGGGTCGGGCGGGTCGGTGACCACCGTCAGCACCCGATCCACGACGCCGCGCAGCTTGCCCAGCGGCACCACGCTGTCGATCACGCCATGCGCGAACAGGTGCTCGGCGGTCTGCACGCCTTCGGGAAACGGCTCTCCGTACAGGTGCTCGTAGACGCGCGGCCCGAGGAAGCCGATCAGGGCGCCCGGTTCGGCGGCGGTCAGGTGCCCGAGTGACCCCCAGGAGGCGAACACCCCGCCGGTCGTCGGGTGCCGGAGATACACCAGGTAGGGCAGGTGCGCCTTCTTGTGCAGCTCGACGGCCGCGGCGATCTTCACCATCTGCAGGAACGCGACGGTGCCCTCCTGCATGCGCGTCCCGCCCGACGACGGCGACGCGATCAGCGGCAAGCCGAGCGCAGTCGCACGCTGCACGGAAGCGGTGATCCGCTCGGCCGCGGCCACTCCGATCGAGCCCGCCAGAAAGTCGAATTCGCAGGCCAGCACAGCCACGCGTCGACCGGAGACGGTGCCCTCGCCGGTCAGGACGGACTCGTCGAGCCCGGTGCGCAGCGTCGCATCGGCCAGCTCGGCGCGGTACGCGTCGGTGACGGCCACCTCCAGCGGCGGTCCGTCCCAGCTGCGGAACGACCCGGCGTCGAGGATGGCGTCGAAGAACTGTCGTGCCCCGGTCCGGCTCACTCGGTCAGGCTAATCGGCTACCGACCGGCCCCGGTCCACACTTCGTCGTTTCGCGTCCGGCGCCTGACCTCGGCGGCCTGATCCTTGACCCACATGTCTTCGAACCGCTCTCCCTCGGGTTCGCGGCGGATGCGATTCAGCAGCCGGCTCAGCCACTTCGGCGGGGTGGCGGGCTCGTACTGCGGCAGTCCGCTGGCCAGCGAGTACAGGGTCTTCAGCACGACGAACACCCCGAACATCCGGGCGGGTGAGTTGCTCACCGCGGCGGCGAAGATGCCGAAGATCAGCGCGAGATGCACCACCCCGACCCGACCGAAGCTCCGGTTGGCGGTCTGCTCGAGCAGACCGAACGACCAGCGGCGCAGGTACGGCACATCCACGAGGAAATCGATCACGATGATGACCAGCATCTGCCCGCAGCCGATGCCCGCGCTGCGCCAGTCCAGACCCACCAGCTCGGCGTTTCCGTTGTGCGTGAGGATCAGCAGGAGCACCGCGATGAAGACGCCGTGCGCCGCGCAGAACACCGCGTTGATGAAGAAGAACCCTTTGATGAAGGAACCGGGCTTGCCTTGGGGACCTTTCGACTGCGGCGCTTCGTACCGGAAATGGCCGCGCCGCGGGTTCCACCGCTGCTGCAGGACACCGCGCGCGTAGATGAACAGCAGTCCGACGACGGTCTCGAACCAGTAGACGATCAGCGTCGTCGCCGCTGACCACTCCTGTGAGAACCAGCCCACCGCCGGGATCGCGTTGGCCGCGACCAGCGTCAACATGTGAGCGATGCGATTCGCCCGGGGCTGGTCGGACGGGGTAGGCGGCACGGGGCAATCGTTGCACCCGAACACGTGCGTTACTCCGCAACACGGCTCGTGCCTCGCCGCTTGATCGTCGTACCGCCTAGGCTGGCCGAATGATCGGAGTGACCCGGGACGGCAATGTCCTGACCCTGGAAATGCAGCGCCCCGAGCGGCGCAACGCGCTGAACGCCGCACTTGTCGACGGCGTGCGCGAAGAAATCGAGAAGGCCTCGCCGGCCGATACCCGCGCGATCGTGCTCACCGGGCAGGGCACCGTGTTCAGCGCGGGCGCCGATCTGTCCGACGCCGAGGGCGTGGCCAGGGAGCTGCCGGACAAGGCGCTGGCCCTGAACCTGGCCATCGACGCCAGCCCGATCCCGGTCATCGCGGCGCTCAACGGCCCGGCCATCGGCGCCGGCGTCATCCTGGCCATGATCTGCGATCTGCGCGTGGCCGTTCCAGGGACCTACTTCCAATTCCCCATCGCCAAATACGGTCTGGCACTGGACAACTGGAGCATTCGCCGGCTGACGTCGCTGGTCGGACACGGCCGTGCCCGCGCCATGCTGATCGCCGCCGAGCGCCTCGACTTCGACACCGCGGTGCAGACCGGCATGATCAACCGTGTCGGCTCGCTGACCGACGCGCAGGCCTGGGCTGCCGAGATCGCCGGCCACGCGCCGCTGTCCGTGGCGCACTCCAAGCGCGTGCTCAACGACGACGGTGCCTACGACACCGTCCGCGGCGAGCACACCCGCATGTTCAACAAGGCCTGGGCCAGCCCGGATGTGATCGAGGCCCAGGTGGCCCGGTTCGAGAAGCGGGCGCCGAGGTTCCAGGGCGCCTGATGCTGCGACGGGCACTGCGACTGATGTGGGGAACGGCGGCGCTGGTAGCCGGTGGCTGGGTGGTGCGGGCGCTCAACGGCGCGCCCGCCGCACTAGGCGCCGGCCCCGTGGACATCAACGCGGTGGCGGCCCGTTCGCCCAACTATCACGACGGGGTGTTCGTCAACCTGGAGCCCGGGTCGGAAACGGGGCTGACCAGGGAACAGCAGGCCGGCCTGCTGCGCGATCTGGTCGTCGGCAGCCCCGAGCAGAAGCCTGCGGTGCCCGTGCCCCTGGTGGTGCCCGATCCGGGGCTGCCTGCGGGGGATTTGGCGGTCACCTGGTTCGGGCATTCCTCGGCTCTGATCGAGATCGACGGCTACCGCGTGCTGGCCGATCCCGTGTGGAGCCGACGGTGCTCGCCGTCGCGGACGGTCGGTCCGCAGCGGCTGCATGAGGTGCCCGCGCCGCTGGAGGCGCTGCCGGCGATCGACGCGGTGATCATCAGCCACGATCACTACGACCACCTCGACATCGATACCGTCACTCAGCTGGCGAGCATGCAGCGGGCCAAGTTCTTCGTGCCGCTGGGCATCGGCGCGCACCTGCGCTGGTGGGGCATCCCGGCTGAGCGCATCGTCGAACTCGACTGGAACGAGAGCGCCCGGCTCGGCGAGCTGACGCTGGTGTGCACGCCGGCCCGGCATTTCTCGGGCCGCTTCCTGACCCGCAACACCACCCTGTGGGCGTCGTGGGCGTTGATCGGCCCGCAGCACCGGGCGTTCTTCGGCGGCGACACCGGTTACACCAAGAGCTTCGGCGACATCGGCGCCGACTACGGGCCATTCGACCTGACCCTCATGCCCATCGGCGCGTACCACCCGGGCTGGCCGGACATCCACATGAACCCGGAGTTCGCGGTGCGCGCCCACCGCGACGTCACCGACAGTGGCCTGCTGGTGCCGATCCACTGGGCGACGTTCCGGCTGGCCCCGCACCCGTGGTCCGAGCCGGTCGAACGCATGATCGTCGCGGCGCGCGACGAATCGGTGGATGTCGCCGTGCCGATGCCGGGGCAACGGTTGGAGCCGGCGCGGCTGCCGGGGCTGGATGAGTGGTGGCGGCCGTCTCAATAGCGATTTGTGCACGATTTTCCGCGCCGGTCGCGGATTTTCGTGCACAAATCACGACTTCGTGGGGGAATGAAGCGTGACTGTCGACGATCCGGAACGCAGCGTCACGACGGATCTCACCGGCCTGTCGGACGCTGACGTCGCACAACGAGTCGCCGCCGGCCACACCAACGACGTCCCGACGCGGGCGGCCCGCAGTGTCTCGGAGATCATCCGCGCCAACGTCTTCACCCGGATCAACGCGATCCTCGGCACGCTGCTGGTGATCGTGCTGGCAACGGGCTCGGTGATCAACGGGTTGTTCGGGCTGCTGATCGTCGCCAACAGCGCCATCGGCATCATTCAGGAGTTGCGGGCCAAGCAGACCCTGGACCGGCTGGCCATCGTCGGTCAGGCAAAACCGTTGGTGCGCAGGCAGTCCGGCACGCAGGAACGGCCGGCGGGCGAGGTGGTGCTCGACGACATCATCGAACTCGGCCCCGGCGATCAGATCGTGGTCGACGGACTCGTACTGGAAGCCGCCAGCCTCGAGGTCGACGAGTCGCTGCTCACCGGTGAGGCCGACGCCATCGACAAGAACCCGGGTGACTCCGTCATGTCGGGCAGCTTCGTTGTCGCCGGTAGCGGTTCCTACCGCGCCACCAAAGTCGGTCGTGCGGCTTACGCGGCCCAATTGGCCGACGAGGCAAGCAAATTCACCCTGGTCAAGTCCGAGCTACGCAGTGGTATCAACACCATCCTGCGGTTCATCACCTATCTGCTGTGGCCCGCCGGCGCGCTGATCATCTACACCCAGCTGTTCACCGTCACCGGCGTCGGCTGGCGGGAGTCGGTGCTGCGGACCGTCGGCGCCCTGGTGCCGATGGTGCCCGAAGGTCTGGTGCTGATGACGTCGCTGGCATTCGCTGTTGGCGTGGTCCGGCTGGGCCGGCGCCAGTGCCTGGTGCAGGAACTGCCGGCCATCGAGGGCCTGGCCCGTGTCGACGTGGTGTGCGCCGACAAGACCGGGACGCTGACCGAAAACGGTATGCGCGTCAGTGATCTCAGCACGTTCACGACGGATGACGCCGCGTCCGTGCTGGCCCAGATGGCTGCCGACGACGTCCGGCCCAACGCCAGCATGGCCGCGATCGCCGAGGCGTACAAACTGCCGCCGGGCTGGACCCAGACCGCGAACGCGCCGTTCAAATCGGCGACCAAGTGGAGCGGGGTGTCCTACGGCGAGCACGGCAACTGGGTGCTCGGTGCGCCCGACGTCCTGCTTGCTGCCGGTTCACCGGAAGCCGAACAGGCCGAACAGATTGGCGCACAAGGCCTGCGGGTGCTGCTGCTCGGTGCCTCGGACCGCCCCGTCGACGCACCTGACGCACCTGGCGAAGTGACCCCTGCGGCGCTGGTGACCCTGGAGCAGCGCGTCCGCCCCGATGCGGGTGCGACGTTGGAGTACTTTGCGCAGCAACATGTCTCGGTCAAGGTGATCTCCGGCGACAACGCGGTGTCGGTGGGCGCGGTGGCCGGTTCGCTCGGGTTGCACGGTGAGACGCTCGATGCCCGTCACCTCCCGGACGAACCCGAGCAGCTGGCCGAAACCGTCAGCGAATACACCACTTTCGGCCGCGTCCGGCCCGACCAGAAACGCGCCATGGTGCATGCTCTACAGTCCCGCGGTCACACCGTCGCGATGACGGGTGACGGCGTCAACGACGTGCTGGCCCTCAAGGACGCCGACATCGGCGTCGCGATGGGGTCGGGCAGCTCGGCGACCCGCGCCGTCGCGCAGATCGTCTTGCTGGACAACAAGTTCGCCACCCTGCCGTATGTGGTGGGGGAGGGCCGCCGGGTGATCGGCAACATCGAGCGGGTCTCGAACCTGTTCCTGACCAAGACGGTCTACTCGGTGCTGCTGGCGGTCCTCGTGGGTCTGGCCGGCCTGTCCGCCAGGTTCTTCGGCACCGAGCCGGTGCTGTATCCGTTCCAGCCCATCCACGTCACCATCGCGGCCTGGTTCACCATCGGCATTCCGGCTTTCGTGCTGTCGCTGGCGCCGAACAATGAACGGGCACACCACGGCTTCGTGCGCCGGGTGATGACGGCCGCGTTGCCATCGGGCCTGGTGGTCGGTGCCGCGACATTCGCCTCGTACCTGATGGCCTATCACGGGAAGTACGCCGATGCGGTCGAGCAGAACCAGGCGTCCACCGCCGCGCTGATCACGCTGCTGGTGTCCGCGGTCTGGGTGCTGGCGGTGGTGGCCCGGCCGTATCAGTGGTGGCGCGTGGCGCTGGTCGCCGCGTCGGCGTTGGCGTACGTGGTGATTTTTTCGATTCCCTGGGCGCAGCAACAGTTCATGCTCGATCCGTCGAACCTGGCGCTGACCTCGGCCGCGGTCGGAATTGGCCTGGTGGGCGCGGGCGCGATCGAGGTGCTGTGGTGGCTGCAGGGCCGCTGGCTGGGCGAGCCGCGTCGGTTGTGGCGAACCGAAGAGCAATGAACAATGAGCACGTTCACTGGACAATCCGGCAATAGATAGGGTGAAACCATGGGATTTCTGGACAAGGTGAAGGACCTGGCGGCACAGAACGCCGACAAGGTCGAGGCGGCCATCGAGAAGGTCGGCGACATCGTCGACGAGAAGACCGAGGGCAAGTTCAAGGGCGTCGTCGACGGCGCCCAGGAGGCCGCGAAGAAGGCCGTTGCGGGCGAGCAGCCGGCTGAGGCCGCTGCCGAGCCGCCTGCCGAGGGGACCCAACAGCAGTAGTCATGGCAAAGCTCGCAAGTTCTATCGAAGTACCGCTGTCTCCCGACAAGGCCTGGGAGGCAGCGTCAGACCTGTCCCGGTACGACGACTGGCTTTCCATTCACCGGATGTGGCGCAGCGCGTTGCCCGAGACGTTGGGGAAGGGCACCGAGATCTCGTCAGTCGTCGAGGTCAAGGGCATGCTCAACCGGGTCGACTGGACCATCGTGCATTACAACCCGCCAGGGTCACTGACCCTCAACGGTGTCGGCAAGGGTGGTGTCCGGGTCAAATTGATGGCCAAGATCACGCCGTCCGGCGACGGTTCGAACGTGGCGTTCGACATCCACCTCGGTGGCCCGGCTTTGTTCGGTCCTATCGGCATGGTGGTGGCGGCCGCGCTGCGATCCGATGTCCACCGGTCGCTGGACAAGTTCAAGGAGCTGTTCGCGTCGGCCTGACCAAACCACGACACAACCTGGAGAAGATGGCGAGCGTTCTCGGAATGCTCGCCATCTTTTTGCTGTCGAGCGGGCATTGTCATCCAAACGGGCGAATTTCCCCAAGTTAGCTGGCCATTGTTCCATGAAGGCTATTCGGTGGGTTCGAAGCTGTGATATACCACTGCTTCGGCGGTAAAATATGCATGCCCTGACCCGAAAATGAGGAACCTGTGACCTATCCACCTGCCAAGCGCATCATGGTTCGTAAGTTTGCCTCAGGGGTACGTGGTAACCGTTTTGCGAGGACGTTGCCGGTCGTCGTGATCGCACTGCTGGCAAGTCCGATGGTCGCTGCGCCGGCGCATGCCGACCCGGTGGCGACGGTCAAGGCGAGAACTCAGCGGATGAGCGAGCCGAATCTGGGCTCACACCAGGACGGTTGGTACAACGCGGGTGACCGGGTGACTCTGATGTGCTCCCAGCGCGGACAGCAGGTGAAGGGTTTCTTCAGCTTCAACATTCCCGGCGGGTGGGATAACTTGTGGTACAAGACTTCTGACGGCCACTTCGTCGCTGACGTCGATATCGAAACCGGCACTCTCAACGATGTGACCGGGGATTGCGGCAACGGTGGCGGTCCGGCGAATCCGCCCCCGCCCGCAGCGTCGTCGAACGCCGACGCTGCCCTCGCCTGGGCCAACAGCAAAATCGGGTCGGACGAGTACGACCAGTTGTGCGGCCAATTCGTCGCCAACGCCTATGGCCAATCCGCTCTGGGTGCCCCGACCGCTCTGGCCTTCCACGACCGGTTAGCCGGCCAGTCGAAGATCCACATGGACGGTGCACCTCCGGCCGGTGCGCTGGTCTTCTCCCGAAGCTCCATGGACGGGAACCGTGGCCATGTCGACCTGGCACGCGGAGACGGGACGTTCATTTCGGGCGGTGTGGATCCGCGATACAAGTTCATCGCTGGGGGTTACCACACCGTGCAGGTGCTGCCGAACTGGAATCCGTCCCCCGGAGCCACCTATCTGGGGTGGGCGTACGCGCCCTGGTGATGTCGCGATGAGTTTTCGGCGGGGTGGTGGTCTGTACTGATGACCACCCCGTTACTCGTCTAGGAGAACAATCATGGCTACTCGTACGGCAACCCCGCTGGGCGCTCCGGTCTGGATCGACCTGGCCACCTCGGATGTGGCTGGCGCCCAGGCGTTTTACCGCACTGTGTTGGGGTGGGACTACGAAAGCCCGGGACCCGATTACGGCGGCTACATCAATGCCCGGCGCGACGGCCGCTACGTCGGCGGCATGATGGCCAGCGATCCGGCGTGGAACGCCCCCGACGCCTGGACCGTGTACCTGCACACCGCGGACATCCACGCCACCATCGACGCCGCGGTCGCGGCCGGCGCCACCAACTGCATCCCGGCCATGGAGGTGCCCGAGAAGGGCTGGATGGCCATGCTCACCGATCCGACGGGCGCCTTCTTCGGCCTGTGGCAGCCGACGGGGCACCAGGGTTTCGAGGCGTACGAGGAAGCCGGCGCCCCGGTGTGGTTCCAGCTGACCACGACCGATTTCGCCAAGGCCACCGAGTTCTACACCACCGTGTTCGGTTGGCAGCTGCAGGTCGAGGCCGACAGCCCGGAATTCCGGTACAGCAACGCCGTCTTCGACGGCGTGCCACTGATCGGAGTGATGGACGGCACGGTGATTCCGGGCTTTGACCGTTCCACGTGGAACTGTTTCCTCGGCAGCGACGACGTCGACAAGACCATCGAAATCATCACTGCGAACGGCGGCTCCGTGGTGCGCGCCGCCGAGGACACCCCGTACGGGCGACTGGCCGCGGTCACCGACCCGACGGGCGCCGCATTCAACCTGGCGTCGATCCAGGTCTGACCGCCCAACCTGAGCTTGTGGTCGATCATTCCGCGGATTTTCGACCACAAGCTCAGCTTCGGCGCCGAACATCCCTACGTCGGCTGCTGCCCGATCTCGGACCCGCGTACCGACTCCTGGCATTGGTCACATTCCAGTTGGGCGTGGAACTCGTTCGCGCATCGCGTGTGGGTGACGATCACCGCCGGGCCTTCCGGCGTGGCGAACCAGCGCTGCGCCCAGTCGAGCGCGGTGACGATGATGGGGAGCACCGCCCGGCCCTTCTCGGTCAGCCGGTACCGGCCGTCGCTGACCGTCAATACGTCGTTGCCAACCAGGATTTGGAGCCGGTCGGCCAGCGATCCTGGTGGGGCACCGAGCTGGTCGGCGAAATCGGTGAACCGGATGGTCCCCACGAACGCGGCGACCATCACCGCGAACGACCACCGGTTGCCGAGGATGCTCATGGTCTGCGGGAACAGCTCGGCCTGTCCGCCCCGGTCGCCGTGGGAGCGCCGCCGGGTCGCCGACACCGGCATGGACCGGGGCCACGACCCACTCGGACCCCATTGCGCAACAAGGCTTTTCTCATCGGTGAGGCTTCCGCAGGCGCGGCAGGTCAGCGCGGGGGAGAAGGTCCGCCCGCACAGTCCGTGCCGCAGGGCGGGAAGATCGTGCTCGGGCACCCACCGTCGCTCCCAATCCCAGATCGAGACCAGCACGGGCCACAAGGACCGGCCACGTCCCGTGAGCCGATACTCGTATC
This sequence comes from Mycobacterium sp. PDNC021, assembly GCF_048282635.1. Taxonomy (NCBI): domain Bacteria; kingdom Bacillati; phylum Actinomycetota; class Actinomycetes; order Mycobacteriales; family Mycobacteriaceae; genus Mycobacterium; species Mycobacterium sp. PDNC021. Next base: position 5,706,369 of record NZ_CP182502.1, on the reverse strand, counting down.
GGGGCGGGTTCGACTGATATTCAACACGATTCAGCAGTTCGGCGTCGGTCATCATGCTGAGTCGCCGGGTGAGCACCGCATGGGAGATCGGCAGCCGGTCAGCGAACTCCGCATAGCGGGTGGCGCCGAGCAAGGCCTGCTGTGCGATCAACAGGGTCCATTCGTCGCCGAGCAGGCCGAGCATCCGCCCCACGGCATTGACATCCGGGCCGGGCCCCATCAGTCGCGCCAGCGCCGCAGTTCCGAGCCGGCAGCCCAGGTCGAATGGGTGCCGCTCGATACTCGTTCCGGCAGTTGGAGTTTGCACACCGGCCCGTCGGCCACCCGGGCCGCGTCGAAGACCAGGCAATAGGATTCATCGGCATTCATGTCGGCGGTGATGGTGATCAGATAGCCGTCGTCCTCGCCGGTACTGCCGACGCGGGGTGCCATTGCCGTCTCGCTGCCGAACACCCCGTCGTCGAAGGCGTATCGCTGTTCCGATCCGGTGTGCAGGTCGTGTCGGACCAGGCCGTCGAACAGGAACCAGCCGGGTCTCCCGGTCGCGGCGTAGGCGTAGCGGTAATCGCGGCCGGCGTTGGCGGAGTTGATCATCCCGAATTCGGTGATGCTGTCGGACAACTGCTCTTCACGAGTTTGCCCGGTGACGAGGTTGAATCGCCAGCGGTGCAGTCGGGTCTGCATTCCGTCCAGGGACAGACCACGAAAGATGCGCTGCCACTTGGGGTCCATGCCGTTCTCGACCCCGTCACTCGGTGCGGGCTCACCTTGGAAGAACCCGTCGAGCACAATCTCGTCACCGTCCTCGTAGGCATTGGTGAAGTGCAGGACGTAGGTGCTGTCCGCTTCGAACCAGCGCACGTCGTCTGCGGTGCCGCGGCGGGGCAGGACCGCGAACCGCGACGGGAGATCGCGGTGCAGGCGTGGAATGTGCGCGTTGTGCTTGAGCAGTTCGGCATCCCAGAACAACGGAAAGTCGTTGAGGATCACATAGTTTTCGGTGAATGCCATGTCGTGGGGCAGCCGCGGCCCGGGCAGTTCGACGTCGACGTAGTGCACCAGCGCGTTGTTCTCGTCGACAACCCCGTAGTGCAGGTACGGCGCCTGCTTGCCGTAGTTGAAGAACAGCAATTCGCCGGTGCGGTCATCGGACTTCGGGTGCGCGGACACCCCGAGGTCGGTGGGGAAGCCCCCGCGCCAGTCCTCCTTGCCCAGGGTGTCGCCCGTGTAGGGGTCGATGCGGTACAGGTCGCCACACTGATAGAAACTGGTCAGCGCCACGCCGCGGTGCACCGTCACGTCGGTGCTCGAGGCATCCTTCATGAAAGTTCGGGCGCCCCAACCATGTTCACGTTGGGCCAGTTCGACCGGTTCGGCGATTCCCGGCCACAGCGGGCCACCTGCATCGATCTCGGCGAGCAAACCGTCGGTCCGGACGAACCGGTTGCGGTAGAAGGCTTTTCCATCCCGGAAGCCGACGATGTGCAGCATGCCGTCGCCGTCGAACGGATGGTAGAACTTGAACGCGGGGTGCAGCGGGTTCTCGGTGTTGCGCAGGTACACCCCGTCCAGGTCGGCGGGAATCTCGCCGTCGACGGCGGGCAGATCGTCGGCGTCCCACTCCGTGGTCTGCGGGCGCCACGCGCCGGTCCGGTACGGGTGGTCGTCATCCTCGGGCAGCGTGGACAGGTACTTGGCGACGACGTCGGTGTTCATGAGACCTCCTGGGCGGACCCGATGACAAAGCTGACCGTGGTGGCGGTGCTGCCGCCGAAGTTCAAGGTGCCGAAGGTTTTTGCACCTTCGACCTGGTAGGCGCCGGCAGTGCCGCTGACTTGTTTGGCGCCGTCGAGCAGCATCCGGACTCCGGAGACGCCGACCGGATGTCCTCCGCCGATCAGGCCGCCGCTGGGATTGACCGGCAGGCGTCCGCCGATCTCGATCTCGCCGTTCTCGATGGCTTTCCACGATTCGCCGGGGCCGGTCAGTCCCAGGTGGTCGATCGCCAGATACTCACTGGGCGTGAAGCAGTCGTGCACCTCGACACCGTCGAGATCGTCGATGCTGACCCGCGCCCGTTCGAATGCGTCGAGCGCGGCCCGGCGCACGTGGGGCAGGACGTACGGGTCATCGGCGGAGCGGGTGAGCTTCTGCTGCAACCCCAGGCCGACGGTGCGATGCCCCCAGCCTTCGATACGGGCGATGGGCCGGGCCGTGGGGTGGTTGCGCCGGTAGACGTCGTTCACCAGGACGACCGCGGCACCGCCGTCGGTCATCTGGCTGCAGTCCAACCGCCGGATGCGGCCCTCGACAGGGGGATTGGACCGCGGATCGACGGACCAGGACCGGGTTTGGGCGTTCGGGTTGGCCTTGGCGTTGGCGTAGTTCAGGGCGGAGATGGCGTCGAGATGGATGTCATCGAGGCCGTAGCGCCGGTCGTACTCGTCGGCCACGAGGCTGAACATGTGCGGCCACATGAACTGTGCGCCGGCACCCTCGTGGCCGGCCCATGCCGCGGCGCCGAGATGCTGCGCGGCGGTGTCTCCGGGCACCGTTTTCTCCAGTTCGACGCCGAGGACGAGCGCGCTGTCATAGGCGCCGGAACGCAGATCGGCGATCGCCGCGAGGGTCGCCACGCCGCCGGATGCGCACGCCGCCTCATGCCGAGTGGCCGGGGTTTCCCAGAACCCCTCGTCGACGGTGGCCGGCATCGCGCCCAGGTGACCTTGTGCGGCGAACATCTCGCCGAAGGCGTTCGCGACGTGCACAACGCCGATATCCGCGGCCCGCACCTTGGCCGCGGTCAGGGTTTCGCGGACCACCTCAGCGGTCAGGTCGGCGAAGTCCAGGCCCTCCCGGTGCAGGTTGCGGGCGAAATCACTCTGGTAGCCGCCGAGGATCCACACGTCCATTCCGGCGACGTTACTACAACTAAGAGAGTGACCGAAGAAAAGTGTCCCGATTCCCGGAGTTCGGTGCTCCTACCGATATGAACATCCATTGGCGGCACCAGCGCCCCGCAGCGACGACGTACGAGATCGTCGACCAGCTCCACGACCGTCACGCCGTCGGCGTCACCGCAGACCGCGTCGCGGCGACGGTGGCGGGCTGGCTCGCCGAACTGGATGTGCAGAGCCCGTTGACCGAGGAACTCGCCCACGCGACGCTGCGCGGCGACTGGCCCGCCACGCACACCATCTGCGATCAGCTGTCCATCGACTTGATGGTCGCGGCCTGACCGGTCAGCAGCGTGTCGATGAGTTCGCGGTACGGGCCGACCAGGTACGCGGTATCTCCCGCGCGGAGCTGGGTGTCGCGCCGCGGCCTCCGATGCGTGGTCCCCGCCCGGGTGATGGCGATGACCCGGATTTGCGTGGGTACCTCCGCCATCCGCATGCCGTCGAGTGCGCTGCCCGCGTCGACGTGGACGCCGCCCACGGTGAACGACTGCTGTCCCACCGTGAATGTGCCGAGCACCTGTAATCCCATCGCCGCGCCGACGAACCACGGCGCCGCCAGCTCGACCGTCGACCGGACGTTGGCGAAGCCGAACCGCTGGGCCACCGCAGCCCCGAGCGTGCGGTCGTAGATCCGCAGCACCAGTGGGACGTCGGGCCGGTCGATTTCCGGCAGCACCCGGGGACTGAGCATCTCGCGCAGCACGATGCCGGTCTCGATGTTGACCATGTCATCCTGGGTCAGCACCGCGACGGCGCGGGCCCGGTCGAGCCGGGCCAGCTCCAGCGTCTGCCGCAGGGTGGCGTCACCGAAGATCACCGGGACGTCCAATTGCGCGGCCTGTGTGAGGAACCGGTTGGACTCGTCGCGTTCGATGACGGCGACGTCGTAGCCGGCTGCGGTCAGATCGCTGACCACTCGGATGCCGAACGATCCGAGGCCCACTACGACGATGTGGTTGCGCAGATGCTGCACCCGCCGGCGCCCGGATGAATTGCCGAGACGACGGGACAGCAGCGCGTCGGCGACGAACGCGACCAGGATCGCGGTGGTGGTGACGCCGGCGAACATGAGCCCAATGCCCCACAGCCGCAACCAGGTTGGCTGGTGGATGAAGCTGAAGTCGCCGTAGCCGACGGTCGCGATGGTCTCGGTGGAGAAGTACAGCGCATCGATCCAGCTCATGCCGGCCGGGTTGTGATACGCGAAGCGCAGCAGCACCGTCGAGCCGAGCAGTAGGGACGCCGACGTGCCGAGGGCCCACCAGAAGATGGGGTTGATGTCGTCGCGCATGACGCGCAGCGCGTCGATCAGGCGGCGCGGCCATGGGCGGTGGGTTCGGCTGGTCAACGGGCGCGGCACGGTGATGCCGGCATCGGCGAGTTCGTCGGCGGTGCCGATCATGGCGGTCCAGTCGCCGGCGTGCACCTCGAAATCTCTACCGGGACAAGGTGTCACTTCGCCGGGTGACGCCGAGTTCTCGCCGCGGACGACGGCGACGGGCGCCAGGTCGCCGAACATCTCCCGCAACGTGGCGTCGCGCGGGGCGTCGGTGCCGGAGATGACGTAGTCCACGCCGGCCACCGAGATGGTGTGGGTGGTGCGGGCCAGGCAGGCCTCGACGACCGACGGCGCGGCGAGGTCGGCGACGTCGAGCACTGCGCCGGGGCCGTTGTCCTGCGCGACTGCGGCGCGCAGGACGCTGTTGGCCAGTCGCGTCACCACCCGGACAGTGGGATTGAGTTGGCGTGCCAGCAGGGCGATTTCGAGGTTGACGGCGTCGTCGTCACCGACGCAGACGATGGCGGCGGCGCTGGTGACGATGGCGGCCTTCAGGCCGGCGGGCTCGTGGATCGTCACGACGGTGGCGCCTGCTGCTTGCAGCCCCTCGGTGATGCGGTTGGCCAGCGCGTCGGTGCCGCAGACGATGACGTGTCCCTGCATGTGCTCAGTGGCCTGTCGGTGCCAGCGCGAAGTCGGCGAAGTCGAAGCCGGGCACCACGACACAGCTCACCAGAGTGGGTTCATCGTCACGGGGCATCGCCCGCTGCCAGTGTCCCGGCGGGACCAGAGCCTGCGGCTGTTCACCCGCCGCCACGTCGGCGCCGAGCAGCACGGTGTCCGCGGTGCCCCGGTCGGGCCCGACCTCCAGCAGCAGTGGGCTGCCACGGTGGAACAGCCACAGTTCGGCGCTGTGCACGGTGTGCCAGGCCGACTGCTGGCCCGGCATCAGCAGGAACAGGATCGCGGTCCCGGCGCTGCGCGGACCCGAGTACTCCACGGGCAGCGCGGACTGCGGGACGGTCAGGTCGCTGCGCCAGGTCTCGCGGTACCAGCCGCCTTCCGGATGCGGCGACAGGTCGAGCTGCCGCGCCCAGTCGGGGAGATCGGTCATGGCAGTTGAGGCTACGGCTGATCAGCTGTGTCGGCAGGTCGATACGCTCATGCCATGGAACGGTTGCGGCCCGCCTGGATCGTTGCGCTGTGCGCGGCGGTGCTCATGGTCAGTGCCTGGTTGCCGTGGCTGTCGAGCCCGGCCGGCCACGCGAATGCCATCGGCGGCAAGGTCGGGCACATCACCGTTCCGCCACCGGGTTTCGGCGTCGGGCAGCTGATGGTGCTGCTGTCGTCATGCCTGCTGGTGGCGGCCGCGATGGCCGCGCGCAAGCTGTCCCCGCGTGCCGCTTCCATTGTGGCCCTGGTGCTTTCGGCCGGGCTGACGGCGCTCGGCGTCTGGTACCACGTGCTGTACGTGCACAGCCCGGTGGTTGCGTCGTACGGGCTCTATGTGGGTTTGACGGCGGCCGCGCTGGCCATCGTGCTTTCGGTGCTGGCTTCCGTCGTCGCCTGGCGTGCCTGATGGGATTCGTCGAGCCGGTCGTGCTGACGGGACAGCAGTGGGTCTCGCTGGAGCCACTGACCGAGGATCACGTGCCGGAGATCGCCGAAGCCGCCGCCGATGGGGACCCGGGCCGCCTGTGGTTCACGTCCGCGCCGTCCCCGGCGACGGCGGGGCAGTGGGTACAGGCCCGGTTGGCGGCACAGCGCCCCGATACCGGGCTGACGTTCGTCGTGCGTTCGCTCGACGGCCGGCTCATCGGGTCGTCCAGCTACCTGAATGTGGACGGTCCCAACCGGCGTCTGGAGATCGGCGCGACCTGGTATGTGGAGTCGGTTCGCCGGACCGGGGTGAACACCGAAGCCAAGCTGCTGCTGCTCGGGCACGCTTTTGAAGCGCTCGACTGTATAGCAGTGGAGTTCAGAACTCACTTCTTCAACTCGGCGAGTCGCGCGGCAATTGAGCGGCTCGGAGCCAAGCTCGACGGGGTGCTGCGGTCGCATCAGTTGCTCAGTGACGGCTCGCGACGTGACACGGTGGTGTACTCGATCCTCGACATCGAATGGCCCGCAGTGCGCAATAACCTGCAATTCCGCCTGAACAGGTAACACGGCCCACGCCGGTGATCAGCATCTCTTGAGCAAAACTTGACAGTTTGCCAAGCTATGTTTTTGAATTCGTGTCTAATCGTGACCGAATTGTGATTTGATCCAAGCATCGGTTCGTTCGCTTGATCGGGGGGACGGATGTACGCAATGAGCTTCAAGTCGTATGCGGGTGGCATGCTCGTGGCCGCTTTGATCGCCGGCGTGGGGGTGGTGTCGGCGCCGCTGAGCAACGCTGACTCGGCGGTGTACGTCGGTCCCACGGGCTACGGCCAACCCGTCTCCAGCCCCGGCCGGACCATGGGTGCGGTCCAGGCCTCGAACTCCGGTTGGCCGGGTCAGTGCACCTGGGGGGCGCTGCAGAAGGCCTTCGAGAACGTCGGCTACTACCCGGACATCCACGGCAACGCCAGGGTCTGGGCGGACTCCGCGCGCTCGCGTGGCTGGACGGTCGTCGACGAACCACAAGCCCGCTCCATCGCGGTGTATCCCGCCGAACTGCCGGGCGTCAGCGAGTACGGCCATGTGGCGTGGGTGAATTCGGTATCCGGCCGGTGGATCAACATCACCGAGATGAACAACGAGTCGCACGGCGGGCCGTTCGCCTGGTGGACCCGCGACACCCAGCACGTCCCGGGGATGAGCTACATCCTGATTCCCTGATCGCTCAGGGGCGTGCCTCGAAGACGAGGTTGAACGGTGTCTCGGTGGCACGCCGGAATTGGGTGAATCCGCTCTGGTCGACGATGACGTCCCGCAATCTGGCCTCGCCGGCCTGCGCGCCGAGTGCGGGACCGTTGCGGGCCAGCGAGACCGGCACACAGATCTGCGATGACGCGCCGTACATCATGCGGCCCACGGGATTCATGTTGTCCTGCACGTGATCATTGGCGAATGGCTCGACGATCATCGCAATGCCGTCGCTCTTGAGGGCGGCCCGGGTGTGCTGCATCGCGCCGACCGGATCGCCCATGTCGTGCAGGCAATCGAAGAATGCGATCAGGTCGAAATCCATGTCCGCATATCCCGTCGCGTCGGCGACCTCGAACAGTGCGTTCGTCACGCCGGCTTCCTCGGCGTGTTCGGCGGCGACGTGTATCGACTCGGGGTGGTAGTCGTAGCCGATGAACGTGGAGTTCGGGTAGGTCTGCGCCATCAGGATCGTGCTGACCCCGTGGCCGCAGCCGACGTCGGCCACCTTGCCCCCGGACCTGAGGCGCTCGACCGCGCCGTCGAGGGCCGGCAGCCAGGAGCTGACGAGTTCGGCGTTGTAGCCGGCGCGGAAGAACCGCTCGGTACCGGCGAACAGGCACGGATGGTGCTCACCCCACTCGAGGCCGCCGCCCGACTTGAAGTTCTCGGTGGTGCGGTCGAGGACGTGGAACACCGCCTCGATGATGTTGTAGGCGCCGGGGATGTCGACCGGTCCGTTCGGGTCGGCCAGGCAGGAGGCTTGTTCCGGGCTCATCGACCACGTGGCGCTGTCCGCATCGAATTGGACGTAGCCGCCGGCTGCCTGGTTGGACAGCCACTCGCGGACGTAGCGCTCCACCGTGCCGGTTTTCTCGGCCAGCTGGGTGGAGGTGAGCGGCCCGGCCGCCAGGGCTTTGTACAGCCCGAGGCGGTCGCCGATGAGGACCAGGCTGGCGCTCATCGCGGCGCCCATGTCGCCGATCGCCATGCCGAGAAATTCGTTGAGTTTGGCTTCGTCCACGGTCATGTCTGACCCTCCGATATTTGGTTGTCAGTTTGACTGTACGACCGCGGAAATTCCTGAACAATGCGTAGATTTCCGACGGTTGGATAGGTGCTGCCGCAATCGGTGCGCCGGCGGCATCCGTGTCAGATTCGGGGCATCTCCGACCGCTCCGCGGCATCGAATGTTATTGATCAGGGGTGACTCACCAAATGTGGATGGTCGTCGGCATCCTGGCCGGGGCGGTCGGCCTGTTCGTGTGGGGCCGTCCGCGCGCCGACATCGTCGGCGTGCTCGTGGTCGTCGCATTGATGAGCAGTGGAGTGCTCACCCCGACCGAGGCGCTGGCGGGCTTCGGCTCTCCGGTGGTGATTCTGTTGGCCGGGATATTCATCGTGAGTGCGGGCCTGGTCAACACGGGAATCACGCAGCGGCTGGGCGAATTCGTCGTCAAGGTCGGTGGCCGCAGTGAAACGCGGCTTGTCGCGTTGGTCATGGTGCTCTCTGCCGGCATCGGCTCGGTCATGAATTCATCGGCGATCGTCTCGATGCTCATTCCCGTGGTCCTCACGGTCACCGCGGCAACGGGTTTGAACCGCAAACGCATGCTGATGCCGTTGTGCGTGGCCGTCATGATCAGCGGCATGATGACGTCGATCGCGTCATCGCCGAACATCATCATCGAGGGCATCCTCAGCCAGCGCGGCATCACGCCGACGCTCGGCTTCTTCGGCTTCACGCCGTTCGGTGTCGTCACGCTCGCGGTGAGCGTCGTGTTCATGCTCGTGGTCGGCCGTAATCTGTTGAGCCGCAAAAGGACCGGTGATGCTGATGCCCAGGAGCTTTCCACCTTCGACGTCATCGAGTCCTATGGTTTGAAACCCCGCTGGCACCTGCTGCATCTTTCGGCTGACTCGTCCTTGGTCGGACAATCGGTTGCGGCGCAACGACAACCGCTGCGCGACCGCTACGGCCTGGAACTTCTCGGCTTCGAGAAACACGGCCGTGGCGCTGCGCGGTACCTGTCGGCGCGGCCTGAAACCGTGTTCGAGGCAGGTGATCTCGTCTTCACTCTGGTCGACGAACAGCAGACCGCCGCGCTATCCGCCGACCTTCGTTGCCTGGTGACCGGTCCCCGCGCCGAAGATGAGCGCCGCGAGGTGTTGCAGGACGTCGGTGTGGCCGAGGTGATGCTCGCGCCCGAGTCGAAATCCATCGGCACCACACTCGGCGATCTGGACCTCGCTGCCGCACACAACGTGACCGTCCTGGCGGTCCGGCACCGAGGGCAGTGCATCACCGAGGACCTGCCCAGCCGCACCCTCGACTTCGGTGACGCGATGTTGGTCGGCGGCAACTGGGACGACATCGAGCGGCTCAGCGATGCTCGGCGCAACTTCATCCTGTTGAACCTGCCCGCCGAGTACCAACAGCGGTTGGTGGCGCCGGGCCGGGCGCGCGCCGCGGTGGCCATCCTCATCGCGATGGTGGCGTGCATGGCCTTCGGTTGGCTTCCGGGGGCCGATGCGGCACTGCTCGGCGCGCTGGCCATGGTCGGTGCGGGCTGCGTTCGCGTCGACAGCATCTACCGGCTGATCAGCTGGAACACCCTGGTCCTGATCGCCGGGATGTTGCCGTTGGCCACGGCGTTGGCCAAAACGGGTACGACGACGCTCATCGCGCACCACCTGGTCTCCACCCTCGGCGACCTGGGGCCGACCGGCATGCTCGCGGTGGTGTTCCTGGTGACGGCGGTGGTGGCGCTGTTCATCTCGAATTCGGCGACCGCCGTGCTCATCGCGCCGGTCGCCATCGAGGCGGCCCAGGCATTGCATGTGTCGCCGCAAGGCTTCGCGATGACCGTCGCCATCGCGTGCTCCGCAGCATTCGTCACGCCCGTGTCGTCGCCGACCAACATGCTGGTCATGGAGCCCGGCGGCTACCGGTTCTCCGACTACGCGAAGGTCGGCGTGCCCCTGCTGGCGCTGACCATGGTGATCACGGTCGTCATGGCCAGGCTGATCTACCTACCGGGCTAGCGCCCTACGCTGAGCGTGGGGGTTGACGAGGCGACACGCCGCGGCGGACCTCGAAAGGTCGCACGCTCGACGCGCAAAAAGTGCCCCCGGCAGGATTCGAACCTGCGACACCGGCTTTAGGAGAGCCGTGCTCTATCCCCTGAGCTACGGGGGCGCGGGACCTATCGAAATAGGTGTCTAAAACCCTAAGGGACGACTCATGCTAGACGGCGAACTGCTGATGGCGGTATTTGGGCTCGCGTCGACGCGGTGATTGTGATGCTGGCGTGGTCGGTGTGAGGGGTGAGTTGTATGTGACTGGCCTGTGGGTAGATCTATCCCCTGTGGGGTGTTCAGGCGGTTTTTCGTTGCTGCTGTTTTTGATGCAGGTATGCGGCGATTGCGTTGCGGCCCAAGGCAAATCCGATCATCACGCCGTGTTGTCGGGTGGCGGAGTGTGCGGTCATGCGGCCGCCGTAGAGGGTGCGGTCGAGGGTGTTGTTGAGGGATTCGGAGTCTTCGCGCCAGCCGTAGCAGCGGTCGTAGAGGCTGGTGCCGCCTTCGGTTTTGGTGAATTGGCGCAGGTGCTCGGCGCGCTTGTAGCCCTTTTTGTCATCGTCTTCGGTGCTGTCGATGCGTACTTTGGTGACGGTGCCGCAGAGGGGCGCGAATTCGATGTACCAGCGGTAGGTGCCTCTGGGAGTGTGGCGGTCGTAGACGCGGGTCACGGGCAACGGATGGAGATGGGTTTCGCCGGTGTCCAGGATGGTGCGCTCGTGCAGTCTGCCCTTGTCGGTCCAGAGTTCGTGGTCGTCACCGCAGCCGCATTTGATGGTGGCGAACGCAGTGGGCACGGCGGTGCCGGCGTGCGTGGGGACCAGGGCGATCATGCCGCGTTTCATCACGTGGTCGATGTGGGTGCCGCGGAAGGCGCCGTCGTAGCAAATGCCGTCGACGCGTAGGTCCGGCCGGGCGGTAAGGCGGTCGAGCATCTTCAGGGCAATGCCCGCTTCGCCTTTGTAACCCTTGCGCGGCGGGACCGGCATGGTGTCCAGGATGACTCGGAGATTGCGGGTGGTGTCCGGGCGCGTGATCATGATCGCGAACTTCGTGCCGTAGCTCCATGCCTTGGAGTCCTCCCCGCGCTCGACTTCGAACTCGGAATAGACGGTGGCCCTGCCCTCGGCTTTCTTCTTCTCGGCCGTCGATGGGCGCTCGGGTCCGGCCAGAACGGTGCCGTCGCAGGTCGTCTTGCGCGGCCGCGAGCCCCCGCATCGGGGCCGCGAGCGGCTGGGTCAAGACCACATCGTCGTGAAGGATTTCAGTGAGTCGTTCTGGTGATGGGTCTTTCCAGAAATCGGTGAACTTCGCAACGAACAGCTCCGGGTCAGACATTGATTCTCTCCTTGCGCTCTACATGCGAGGCTTGGACGGCGCCGCACCGAGGAAGACGTCCCACGCATGGCGCACCGCCTGCTCGGCGGGCAACACGGGATCGAGTTCACGGAGCAACGCTTCGAAGTGGCGCGTGGCGCGTGGCGTGGGGCGTGGGGCGCGGACACGGCGGTCACCAGGCTTGCCGCCTCCATCCGCAAGCCGGCCGAGAGCGACCGGCTGCCGGCGTCGTAGACCAAGCGCTTGATTTCCCGGTTGATCAGCGGGGGTCGCTGGGCCAGCCGCTCGGCGATTGTCATCGCCTCCGCGTCCAGGCGGTCCTTCGCAACGACGCGGTGTACGAGGCCGATCCGAGCCGACTCGTCGGGCGTCAGGTAGCGGCCTTCGAGCAGCATTTCGACCGCGCGTGACGCACCGACAGCGCGCACCAATCGTTGCGTTCCGCCGGCGGCGCCCAACATCGCGACGGCACTTTCCGGCAGGCCAATCACGTGGTCCCCCGCGGCCATAAGCCGGATGTCACAGGCGAGCGCAAAGACACACCCAAACGCCAACGCTGTTCCATTGATCGCCGCGATGAATACCTTGTCCATGCGGTTCATCCGGTCGAGGGCTGCATATGTCCTGGGTAGCAGCATGCCGCCCCGCATACGGGTATCACGCAGCCTGCCGTCCAGCCATTGCGACCGGCCTGCCATCGTGGTCACCCCGGTGAGGATCTTGGCAGGTAGGTAGCGAACACCGAATGGAGTAAGCCGAGCGCCCTGCAGAAGGTCCGGAATATTCAGGTGGGTGTAGGCGCCGTCCTGACCGGTGAATATCACCGCCCCGATCGACCTGTCGCGCTTCAGCTGCCGGGTGAGTTGATCGAGCTCGACACTCATCTGTTCGTCGTAATGATGATGCGGGGGGTTGTTGAAACGCAACGTCAGGACGCGCCCGCGGCGATCAGACAGCAGCCGTGCATCGGCCTTAGTGTTCATCTTCGCCTCCGACCTGCCGGTACGTGCGTTCTTATAGCCATTACACGAACTTGCATTGGCGGTACCGTAGCATCGAGGCAGAATTTCTTGCAATGGTTATAAGAACTGGGACGGTGGATGGATCCGCGCAAGCAGCGAACGATCGACGCACTCGTTGAGGCGGGCGAGCGGATTTTCGCCGTGCACGCAGTCGATGAGGTCACTGTCGAGCAGATCGCGGAGGCCGCCGGAGTGTCGGTGGCGTCGATCTATAACCACTTCGGGTCAAAGGCAGGCTTGCATGCTGCAGTCGCGCAGCGGGCGCTCGACGTCGATAGGGGTTTCATGGATCTCGCCTATGCCCCGGATCGGACACCTGAAGACCAGGTGACCGCGGCGGCCGAGCAGTATTTGCAGTTCTATCTCAATCACCCTGACTTCTTCCGGATGCTCGCGTTCCCTGCTGAGCCGGGTCAGTACCTGGCGGGTCACGAGGTCGCCGAGCGCTTAGCGGAATCAGTGGCCGAGCAGAACGTGCGCCTTGCCAATGCAGTGGGGGCGGGAATCGAGTTCGGACTAGTCCGCCCCCTCGATCCTGCGGCGGTCGCCACCGTGCTGTGGGCGGCGTGGAATGGCATTATCAGCCTCGCGTGGCGTCAGGACTCGTTGCGTTGCAACGAGTCCGAATTGCGGTCCCTGCTGGCGACTGCCAGCGACATCATCGCCAACGGACTGCGGCTACCGCCTTCAAGCAGCTAGCGACGAACCGTTCTGGTGCCGCGACGCGCCGGGAACATCAACAACAAGCAACTGCACAAGATGTTTGCCGGCGCGGCGCCGCATCAAGAAATTCCGGGTACAAGCTCAGCGCGGGCCGCAAGCATTGATGCGGCAGGTAGAGCCACCAGATGGCGCGGCGCGCGCATCCACTGTCCACTGCCTTCCAAGTCGCGTGGCTCCCTGGTGCGGCGCGTTCTGGACGTTGATCTCGAACACTCCTGGATTGGTTATCAACGGGCAGTGGATATTTGGCGGGTCGCGTCTGGCGGACACCTTGCGAAATACGGCCGTGTTCGACCATGACTGGACCGAGCCGGTGGCGTAGTGACGTTGGTCGGCGACAGAGAGAGAGTCTCTTCGGCCCGCTGTTGCCGAGTGCCATCACAGCGACTTGACTGCCGTGCGGTCAACTCGCCCAAGCCGATTCGACAAAGACGAGGGCGGCGGCCTCCTGCGCCGCGGCGGAGCCATCCATTTGGCGCACGAAGAGACCTTCGAATGGATCCGCGCTCTCCTGCCGGATATCACGGCACGGTCGACGAACTGACGGCTGCGGGGCAAACCTAGGTGCTGATTGGTTTCAGTTCGAATATCCGGAACGGTCTCTGCGGCACACGATCTTGGGCGATCTGGTAGCTCGGCCACCGGCGCAGAATCGTCGCCCACGCCTGGTCGCGTTCGGTGCCGGTCAAAAGCCGGACGGTGGCCCTGCCCTGATATAGGCGTCGTCGCACGTCGACCTCCGAGACCGCGATCAGATTCGCCGACCATGCCGGATGGTCTTCGTGCCCCCAATTGGAGCCAATCACCAGAACGCGATTGCCATCATCGACGCAGTAGAGCGTGCTGGTGCGTGACATTCCAGTGCGCCTGCCCGCCACAGTGACTCGGATTGCCGGCAACCCCACTAGATCCATCACACCGACACGATCACGGGTCAAACTGCGGATCGATCTCTCACACCACTCGACACCGCGGTGTAGTCGGAGCATCACCGCGTAGGCCCACCGCCGTTGGGCCAACACCGCGAGCGGGTTCCCGATCAACTTGCCGCCCTCTGCCTCGAAGCAGCAGCCGCATGCCACACATCCCGAGTGTTGCTTCGTCGGTGACGGTCGCGACATTGATCGCGTCCCGTCCGTCGCCGCTCACGTTGGCCGATATCCGTGTGAGGGCCAGGAGCGGCGCGGCGATCGATCACGAACCGGCGAACCCTTCCCTCGGCTGCCCCCTCGCATAGGTGGGTAGGCCGCAACTGAGGCCAACGTTGAAAGCGCCGATCTCCCGCTGAAACCGGGACCCCGCGTTCACTCATACCGATTTGTGCCCTCGTCGGATGCGGGTAGATGGCCCGTTGGGTGCTGGCAGTCATTGCCAGCGCGCCAGCATCGACGAGAAGTTCACTGCACGCAGTGGAACCGCAGTCGATCCACGCATAATCCGGCCCTCCTATTGGCTGATCTTGTCGACGCAGATAGTGGACATGCAGGCAGGCCTCTTTGCGGCCGCTACTCGATGACAACGGTTTTGGTGGCTTCGCCAAGAACGTGTTCGGTGATGACCCGGTCGGCCTGGTCCAGACGACCGACGTTCGTAGTCACTGTCTCGGGGCGCAGCGTTCCGTTGCACATCAGGTCGAGTACGGCAGGTATGTGGGCGCGCGCATTGGATCGCCCGAGTTCGTAACTGATGTTGCGTCCGTACATAAGTGCCGTCGGAATAGAACTACGTCGGCTCAGACTTGCCAGCGAGACACAGATGCCGTCAGGTGCCGTGTGCCGGATCGCTAGGCCGACACCAGGTTTGATGCCCGTGCTGTCTACCACCAATGCCGCTGGCCCAACGCCGCGCAGCGTATCGGGGCTGTGAGCGAACATCCCAAGACCGGCGGCGTGGGCGCGAACGTGGCCGCGTCGGTCAACCAGATGGACTCGGCGGGCTCCCAGCGCCAATGCAGTCAGCCCGGCGTAGAGCACCACGCTCGAACTCATCGGCGGCCGGCGGCCGATCTCATTTAAGATGAGGACTTCCGTGTCAGGATCTCTTTCGAGCAGGTGCGGGAGATACGGTGCAACACCCCGGTATCCATCGACGACGTTGTCGGCGACCGATGCCGCCGCGGCCGGGTCGACACCATCAGGCAGCGCTACGAGCATGCCGTCGGCGTACGGGACGGTCAACAGATCAGACAGTGCTCCGCCCCAATGTCCGCCGACCACACCGAACCCGTACATCGAAATAGGCGGCACGCTAGCGCAATTGGAGGTCAGGCCCGCCCGGCACGGCCGGCACGTCCCGCAACTGATCTGGAAAGGCACCACGACACGGTCGCCGGGGCGCACCGTCGTGACGCGTTCACCGACCGCGGTGACTTCGGCCACGCATTCATGTCCGAAATGGAACGGCAACGGAAATGGTGTTCTTCCCAGCGCCATCGCCCGATCCAGGTCACAGGTCGCAACCGCGATCGGGTGCACGACCGCCGCGTCGGGCGCCGGTGGCGGGGGCGCTGGGACGTCGCGCCACCGCAACTGTCCACCGGGGCTGGCTACCAGAGCCCGCATCTTCGGCCTGCCTGGCCGGCGGTGTTGCCGCCAGCCGTCTGCGGCGGTGGTCTTTAGCCGTTCGACTCGTTGCGCGGCCAAGCGCTCAAGCGCCACCTGCGCGGCCGGGATAGCGGTTTCGGCGGTGGCGACCCCGGCAAGGTGGCGCAACCATCCCCGAGGGTGGTGCTGCGGCAGCGTCGGGTAACCGTAATCACGGAAGGCGTCGGTGGCGGTCTGCGCTGGCGGGGTCGGTGTGCCGGTCACCGGAGGACACCGCCGCGAGCTGCCCGGATCAGTAGTCGGGGAATCGTCGCGGTATGAAAAGGCAAGACCATTGCCCACACCAATCGCGCGCACGGCGTCCGGTAGTGCACGGTCGTCGTCCACGACACCTGGGCATCATCGACCTGCACGATATTGAGCGCTGCGATGAGTCGCGAACGTTGTTCGAGGACAACAAGATCATTCTCAACTGAGTCAACGTGCCAACCGAGTACATGGCTGTCATCGGTGCGTGGCCGCGACGGCAGCCCGAGAACGACACGCCACCCGAACAGTAGAAAACCTCGCATCAGAGAGGGGGCACCTTCGAACACCGACCGCGCCCACTGTTCGGCGGTGCGCAAGTCTGCAGCCGGCCGCGTGATGTCGAACGCGCAGGTGGTGTCGACCGGCGAGGTTCTCGCTATCTGCTGGGTCCGCACGGGCACCCGGGCTCGTCGGGCAGTCACCTCGGTCATATATGCCTCCGCAGTGCATTGGTTCAAACGGCGTACTCGGGTGATTCGCTGTCAAGTAACATACTGACGTGTCAGTATGTAGTCAATGCGCTGGCGAGGGCGCAGTTGGCGATGCGAGAGGACCGAGAGATGAGTACGCCCGCAAGCGATGTCGACCAGCCGCCCCACGCCCGTCGCCGCGCGGCGACTCGACGTCGATTGATCGATGCTGCCCTGGATGTGTTCTCGCGTAATGGTTTTCACGCCGCTTCGCTAGATGAGATCGCGGCCAGCGCCGGGGTGTCCAAAGGCGCGGTGTACTACAACTTCACCTCGAAAGAAGACCTGTTCCTCACCCTGCTGGAGGACCAATTCGAGCGCATCCTCGACAACGTGCGGGCGAACTCTGAGGGCGCCCAGTCCGCGGCACACCTGTTCATCACTACCATCGAGGGTATTCCTGGATGGCTGCCGCTTTATCTGGAGTTCCTCGCCTACGCGTCTCGGACCCCCCGGGTCGCGGAGGACTACGCCCGCCGCTTCGTTCGCGACTCGCGTCGTCAGGTCACCGACACGCTCCAACAGTTCGCCGGCGAACTCGACACTGCACTGCCCGCCCCAGTCGCCGAACTAGCCGTCGCCGTTGACGCGATCATGTTGGGCTTCACCATCAACCGACTCTTCGACCCTGACGCGGTGCCCGATCGTCTCGTTGACGAGGCTCTGTTGCGAACCGCACTCGGCAGCATCGAGTGACCACTCCCTGGGAGATGCTGCCGAGCCACATGCGATGCGCGGTAAGGATGGCGAACGATCGATGCTTCGGCGCGTATTGGGCCAGTGCCCCGCACCAATCAGGCTGCTGCAGGCGCGGGCCGCGCGTTGTTCAACACAGCGCTGCTGGATGCCAGCATGCTGTTTACGGACGGGCCTGTGCATGACCGCTTGCGTGGCCCGATGCGGGGCGTGGTCGGTCCCTCATTCATCAACCAGCTCAGCGTCGGTGTCGAACACCTCTGCACCAATACGGTTTCCGTGGTTCCGGCCGGCCGGACCTTCGACGGCGATGTCTCAAATCACCCTTTCGCGGCCAGGGCGAATCGCTTTTCAGAGATGCAGCCATGCCGCGCGAGATGACCCGGCTGTGACTGAGTTGCATATGAAGCCGCTCAATCGACCTGAGCTGGGCCGAGTGAGTCGTTCGAGGGCGCCGTGGATAGCGGTCTCAGTGTCGTCGGCGACGACCATACGTCGCGTTTGCAGATAGGCGAGCGGTGGTCTAACCGTCCGACCCCGGACGCGGTGTACAGCCCATTGCAGAAGGCTGGGGACGCGACGATACTGAAGCCCACTGACACGCTTCAGCCAGTTGTCAGACCGACCGCATCATTGAATTCAGTACACGCGCGTCGTGCGCTCGATCGAATTATGCCCGCGCGATTTGATGGTGTATCCGTCCGTTGTGGTGATCGGCGGGCGAGTTCACGTACGCGAAGCTCTGCGGTGGAACCCCCGACGGTAGAAGTTCGGAGATCACCAGCGGCGTCTCAAGGCGGACGGCCGACCTGATGCCAATTCCTGCACCGGAGTCGCTTCCGGCGTAATACCGATCGAAGTCGACCCGGTCGATGCACCCGACTTTGGCAAACTTGCGCCAAAGTACTTGTGGTGCAGCCGTAATAGTTCGATCGACCTCAAAGTACCCAACGATCCGTTGCACTGGTGCAGTGGCGTACACCCACACTCGGGTCACGTCATCGGCGAGCGGCCGCTTACGAAACTCCACCCGCTTGCGTCCATCCATGATGGCCTCGGCGAACCGGGGATGCACAGAAAGAACTACCTGTCGGCCAGTTGTTGGTGAACCCATTGGGCGCCAACCTCCTTCACCTTGGTCACCGTTTGTGGCGGTCCCTTGAGCACGCCGTTAGCAATGAGTTCCGAGTCGGTCCACGGCGGCTCGACGTCGCGATCCTTACGAAACAGCAGCACCAGGACACCGCGGGAATGGGCAGCCATCCCAGCGATGTCATCGGTGCCGTAAACCGTGCGCCCCGCAACAAGATTGAGCACTTCATCCGGGGCGGAAGTGCGGTGTGTGCGTTCCACGACGCCGACAACCGAAACGACCTGCAGGCCCGACCGGTAGAACAGGATGACATCGCCCGGGCGCACCTGCTTCGTTGGCGCGTTGCATAAGTAGGCTTTTCGTAACGCGTTCCCCCACGGTCGTGTCGCTTGGCCGGCGATGTCGGGGAAAGTCAGCTGGTCCCCAACGGCATCGGATGCGCACTCGGGGAAGAGCTGATCATGCCAGTGCGCGCGAATCGGGATGACGAACACCGAGGCATCCGTCGAGATAGCCGGTGGCCCGTATCTAATGTGGTAGTCGAGCGGCGGCAGGCTCTCGTCGCGCGGCTGAAAGCTTTTGAGCAGAACGAGTTCGCCGCGCGCGGACTGCGCGCCCTCGACGTAGCCGAATTGCCCCAAGAAGTCGATCAGCGGCTGGTGGTGCGGCCACACCTCGACATACGCGCTGCCGACTCCATGATCATGGTGCGACCGCAGCACTGCTTTCAGCAGCAGTTCTCCGTACCGCGATCCTGAAAACTGTTCAGCAACTTTGAATGTGGAGATTTTCGACACCGGCTGCGTGAACGGGTAGGCGCAGTCAGGCTCATTGATCTTCACGATCGCGATGGCGGCATAGGTCCCATCGGCCTCCTCGATGACGAAACACTCGCGATTCGACGAGTCGGCCTGAACCTTGGCGATCCAGTCATCGAAGTCCGGCTGGTACTCGATTCGAAGGCTGTCGAAGATGTCTTGTTCGAGGTCTAACGCATATGGCGGCAGCACTGTGACTCGCGGCGGAGGTGGCGCGATCGACGGTTCGAATCCCTCAAGCATCGCGGCCGCATCGGCCAAGGTAAGGACCCGGTCGCCGACGCCGATACGTTTCGCTCGTTGCCCGAGGCGAACATCATCGCTTACAAGGAAATTCACGGCCGCCGCCAGAATCCTTCTGTCCCGGTGGTCGTTGCTGTCCAGTTCGACAGGGCCGAGCTCGTTACTGATCGTTGAGCTGATCGGTGACTCGGCCAGCAGGTCGAACTTCTTGAGTTCGGCGATTCGCTGTTGCACGCGAGTCGGATCGGATCCTTCGGCGAGTTCGTCTCGGCTTGCAGGGTGAACAAAGACGTGATGCCCTTGCTTCATCGCAAGTCGGACGAAGGTCGCGGCCGGGGTCATGCCAGCTTCCATTTGGCCGGCATATGGCTCCAACGCGATAATGACGTTGGTATCCAGCAGAAACCGAGTGGGAGCCGTTGAGCTGTTGGTATTGACGCGCTCGTCGGCCACAGCTGGATTATCGGTTTTGGACGCCGTGTTTCTGCAGCGTGACACGCGCCATCCGGCACCGGATTTCCGCGAACGATATCGGCGGAGCCCGTGTTGGTGGGTGGCCGCGCTAGTCGGGGTCTGTTTCGGAGAGGGGTATTCGCGCACCGGACTGTCGGCAACGGGGTGTGCGGTTATCCGGTGTCCCGCACCGTGGTTAGAGGGTCGGCGCATCGTCATGCTCGGACCACGCGTCGGCGAGAGTGTTGGCGAGGGACCAGAAGTCGGATTCGTTGCGCGAGTAGTTGCCGCGGCGCGATGTTGCGTTGAGCAGGCCGACCTCGGTGAGTTTCTTGAGTTCCTTCGAGCAGGTCGCCGATGACACGTCGGTGATCGACGCTAGTTGACCCGTGGTGAACTCCGGCTTGGGGAACCGACTGATGGCGCTCCACAGGCGTATTGCCTCAAACCTGCCCGTCAGGACCTGGGACCGCGCGTCGATGTCCATGCTTCCAATTTCGTCATGCTAATTTCTAATATAGAAATTAGCATGATAGTCGGGATGCGGGGTCGTGACAACGCGATGGTGGCCCTTGCCCTCGGCCTCGCTCAGGCTGACGACATTGCTGCCTCCCTGCGGGTGGGAGTCCGCCGCATCGTCACGGGCACGTTCATGCACATCGCGTCAGCCGCTGTGTTCACACTGGCACTGAGGTATCGGACACCAGGCCAAGGTTCTTCGCGAGCTGCCATGCGGCAGTCAGATTTTCGGCGCGGCTGCGTGCGGCGACCTGCCCCAGGTAACGACTGTGGCACTGGCAGTTGCTCTGCCAGCGCAGTTCGGCGTAGATCCGGTTGTACTTGACCTTCAGGGCGACTCGTCCTAGTGCTGGGGCGCTGTCAATTATGGTGCGCTGGTCTCGTCCGCCTGCGGCAGTGTCCTGTTCGTCGGACAGCGTCTGCTTGCCCGCGTTGGGTAATGGGCGCCACTGTTCATCTCTGATCGGCGTTCGGTTCCAGGTCGCGGACACAAACGTTTTCTGTTAGACCAGGGTCAGCCTGCGGGGAGCTGGTTCGCTGGTTTGTTGTTGTGCTGCACCGAAAGTCGCAATGCGCTCTTCGTTGGTCAGCAACGTGATGGTATCCAAGTCGCGCTCATTGAAACCCGCTTCGGTCAGCTGGTCGAGAACGTGGCCAACAAGTCGCGGTTCCTCGCGATCGACGCCAGGTCGATCGCCGTAAGCCCGACCGGTTTCGTTGAGAATTCGAAACATGGTGCGGTAGTGATAATCCGACAAATGGCCACGGTCGTGGGCGCGTACCACCAACGACGGAACGCTGACGCCCCAACGCATCCGCAGTTCGTCGAGCTCGTGGACAGTGCGAGGCGTCACTCGTGCCAAGTCATACTCGATATCCGCGTACGGTGCGAGGAACTCAGCGGCGAAAGACGTTGCGCGTCGTTCCACCTCTTTCGGATGGGCAAGCGTCATCGCATCCATGACCAAATGTCCGAGCTCGTGGGCTAGCGTCAGCCGGAACCGATCGGCTGGCAGCGCCCGATTGATGTAGATGACGTGAGGGTGAAATTCGTTGGCGCGCAGGCTCACCGCGTCGACGTCATTGTCGCTGAATGGGTCAGCGACGACGAACACGCCGGCGCTCTCCAGTAGCCCGGTCAGATCGGTGATTGGTCCCGACAAGCGCCAGTACCGTCTAAGCACCTGAGCGACGGTGATCTCGCCGAACTCCGTCGCATAGTCGTCCGGATCGAGCGTCGGCAAGGAGATCGCCGGGTCCAAATCAACGTTCTCGACAATGCGGCCGATGCGCATGGCGGCGATGTTGGCGTTGGCAAGTACGCGGTCGCGTTTCCATTCCGCCGTGCTGGCATTGGCGCGGAAATGGGGCCCTTGGGACGGTGATCGGCGGTAGGGCACGCACAACAACTCCGGTCGGCAGTCCAGCGCCTGGGCGTAGTCGCGCAGGGGTTTACCGGCAAGGGGAAGACGGCCAGCTTCCACCCGGGTGACATGGGAAGGGTGGACGCCGGCGAGTTCAGCCAAGCGCTTCATGGGCCAGCCCCGTGACAGGCGCATCAACTGCACCACCACGCTGTTGGCCTCAGCAATCTCAATCCCGCTGGAAACCGACTGCGACACCATGCCTCCGTCTAACGTGCCAGGCGGATTTCGCCCACCCTAGCGTGCACCTAAGCCTCAGCCCGGCAGAAACCCCGGTCCGAGGGCTGTCCAATCCGTGCTGTTGGCGATACCGGTTTGGGCTACAGCAATGTATGCGCCCCGCGCCGCCCTGTCATATCGCGGCGGTCGTCGGCATCGCCGGTGACCGCCGCATGGCTTCGCTCATCGCCCCACCATCCCAGCTGGGTCCGACACGCCTGGCGTGTCGTGCCCTCGAAACCTTCCCCCGGTCTGCAACATTTTAAGCAAGATTTTCACCACATGTGGAGGAATTGACCGTGACCGCACCGGACTCACAGGCGCCGCTGCCGGGCAAAACGTTTGTCAGTCGTCACGACGCCAAGAACATGATGCGCCAGCTCTACGTCGGTATCGGCGCATTGCTGCTGGCCTCGGTCGATGAGTGGGACCTGTACGTCGCCGGCCACAACGCGCATATGCGCACCGCGCTCACCCCATTGGCGCGCGGCTACCACATCGCGGCGACGCTTGCGGCGTCCATCGACGTGTGGATGAGCACCCCGGGCAAGCACCCGCCGCGGCACCTCGCCCGTAAGCCGTACGCATGGCCGGAAGTGACCTGCCGCGGCAAGCTCAATCTGATCGCGCACCACGAAGAAATGGAACCCACCAACGATCGACGATCGGCCTACCGCCGACAGGACGCCGAATTCCTGCTGTTCGACGACGACCCCACACTGTGCGAGCTGACGTGGGACTACGACCAGTTGACCGAGAGCAAAGTGACCCACATCTGGGTCAGCGCACCCCTGGACGAGGGCTACGTTTGGCCACGGTTCGAGGTGCCGATGGCCGCAGCACGGCTGCAGTACGACAAGTGGGTCAAACGAGCCGTCAGTTGGATGCCGATCACCACGCCGCCCGCCGCGCCGGTGATTGCTACTCCGACCCAGAGCGGCCCCCGTCCGAAGCCAACGGTGGTGGTCACCGGAACGCCTGCCTCGGCTGCCCAGCGGGAACGGGCCGAACGTGAGACGTCCTGAGCCGCAACGCCATATCTAGACAGGTCTCACGGTCGATTGTCACAGTTTTACTGTGAGCGACCTGTCACGACGTGGTGCCGACCGGGCTATGTATGAAACCGCGCGTCGTCGGCGAAAATCAGGTGATCGGCCCGAGCATCGGGCAACGGCGAGATGGTGCGGAGGTCATGTTGGTGACTCAGGCAGGCGGCGACGAGCAGAACCCTGATCAGCAGGCGCAGACCCAGAGTCCGACACCTGAACCCTGGCGGGACTGGGGTTCTGATGAGAACATCAGAGGCGAGCTGCCGTCACAAGAACGGCGCGACAACCGACCTCATGGCTGAGGCGTCGACCGCCGGCGAGGTCTACGCCTCTCTGGTCGAGTCGGCTCTCAAGTCTGAAGAAGACCGTCGCAAGGCCATTGAAGGCCGGGCGGGCGCGATCTTGACGACCAGCTCCACGATGCTGGCGCTCATTCTCGGGCTCACGGTCATCGTGACCGGCAAAGACTACGTCTACAAAAACCACTGGTCGCTGGTGTTGCTGTTGGTGGCGTTGGTGGCGTTTGTCATGTCAGCGGGGCTGGCCATCGTGGTTCAGGCATTTGGCTTCAAATACAAGGTGATCAGCGCCGCAACGCTGTCCAATCTCACCGACGATGTGAACTGGCATCGAACCCCCGATGCCCGGCGGATGTGGGTGACTCGTCAAGTTGCGACCACCCAGTCGGTGCGCACGGGCAACAACACCAAAGCCACACTTGCGATCTGGAGCCTGGCCTTCGAGCTGGCCGCCATTGCCATGTTGGCGCTCGCCGTCGGCGTGGAACTTCACACCCGGTTCTAGCCGACTGGGGCACTGCCTGATCACGCTGTAGCGACGCCGGTCGCTGGTCGCCGTGCGACTCCCGAGCGCCGACGGGTCCACCGGCGATCACCCGGGACCCACCGCTCCGCGCCATATAGCCGGTGGGCGTCAGTGGCTTGAGATAGCATATAACTAGTCCACATGATGACGGGAATAAGCGCATGTCAGCACCTATAACAGACCCGCAGAGGACGAAGGATCCTGCGGTTGACGAAGCATTAGTCCACTTGGCTCGCTTGGCGATGTCCGGGCGTGAGCAAGATGTCGTGATGTTTGTGCAGCGGACCGCTCGCCGTCTGCGCCACACGCACCCCGAGGCCGCAGAGGCTCTGACGCAGGTATTGCGCGAGTCGCCGACCAGAATGTCTCCGCTGCGCTCGGCCTCGCCGTCGCCAATGCCGGTGGATACCGATTCTCGACTGCCGTTGTTGCGGATCGAATCGTTCGATCACGGCGGCCTCGCGCCGATCTTGTCCGACGCGGTTCGGGACGCACTCGCGCAGATTGTCGATGAGCGCGGACATCGGGACCGCTTGTTGGGTGCGGGTCTGGCACCGTCGCGCGCGGCGCTGTTTGTCGGACCTCCCGGTGTGGGCAAGACGATGGCGGCGGGGTGGATCGCACAATCTCTTGGTGTGCCACTGGCGATTTTGGATCTGTCCAGCGTGATGAGCAGTCTGCTGGGCAAGACGGGGATCAACCTGCGCTATGCGTTCGACTACGCGAAACAAAGTGAATGTGTGCTGTTTCTGGACGAATTGGACGCTATCGCCAAACGGCGGGGCGATGACAGTGATGTCGGCGAGCTCAAACG
The DNA here is from genome assembly GCF_048282635.1 of Mycobacterium sp. PDNC021. Classification (NCBI taxonomy): domain Bacteria; kingdom Bacillati; phylum Actinomycetota; class Actinomycetes; order Mycobacteriales; family Mycobacteriaceae; genus Mycobacterium; species Mycobacterium sp. PDNC021. Next base: position 5,681,638 of record NZ_CP182502.1, on the reverse strand, counting down.
TCTAGTCACCGTGTTGCTGCAACAGATCGACGACTGGCCCAGCAGCGCCGGCCTGATCTTGGGGGCCACCAACCATCCTGATCTGCTCGATCCTGCAGTTTGGCGCCGGTTTGACACGACTGTCGCCTTCGACGCTCCAGATGGGCACCTTCGGGCCCAGGCCATCGAGCGGTTCAGCGACGGGATGCTGACTGCAGCGGCCGTTGAAGTGCTGTCGGCCTCGATGGAGGGTGCATCGTTCAGCGACCTGGAACGGCGGGTTCTGCGGTTGCGGCGCAATGCCGTCATCCACGGCTCTAGCGCCGCGGAGGTCGAAGATCACGTGCTTGCCGGTGTCCGGGAACTCGATCTGGCTCAACGTCGACGAATTGCCGTGGCACTCAACGACAGTGGCCGTAGTCAGCGGCAGATCAGTGTGATAACCGGCATATCGCGCGACACGCTGCGCAAGCACCTCGCCCAGGGTTAACGAGAGTGTTAATAATTGGTGCTGACCGCGAAGGGAGGTCGCGGCAATGACCGCACCGACACGTTTTCTCATTGGCCACGGCGAACGGTTGATCGAGCCCATTCCGCCGATCGTCGGAGGTAACGAGACGCCCACGCCGTACACGGTGGAGCACGCCCGCACGCGGATTGGCCAGATGACACAACGCACCGCGGCCGATGCGGCCGTGCTGCCCCGATTGGCCTGCCCCGATGACGTGACCGTCGCCGCACTGACTCTGCATCCGTCATACCTGTCGAAAAGCGGTTACCCACTGGAGCTTTTGCGATCGGTCGGGTTGAGCCCCGTGGGAAGCCGACCGGCGAAAATTGTTCCCGAGCAGGCCGCTCGGCGCGTCAAGGGCAGCACAGAGCCCCAGCGTTATGAGCCGACCGAGCCCCGGACCACGACCAAGCTGTTCGTCGCGGCGACCCGAGACCACCTGAGGCAGTGGGCGGACGAATTGCTCTCTCCGTTCAGCGAGGATGACCTCAGCAACGCCGACAAACAGATCGTCCGTTTGGAGCGCGTGGACCTCAACACTGCGCGCGACCGTGACCGGCTGAGCACCGGCGCCACCACCGCAGAGGTCGTTCTGCATTCCTCTGAGCAGATCGCCATCGACGGTTTGGTCCAGTACTGCGCCGACCGTGAGGTGCAGTTGCTCCTCGAGCGTCGTCTCATCACCGGCGGACTGGTTTTTGTGCCCGTGCGTGGAGATAACGAGGTGTTGCGCAGTCTGGCCGACTACTCTTTTACTCGCGTCGTGCGCGCAGTTCCGCAGATGCGTCGACTGTTAGAAGAACCGCCAGAGCCGGTGCGTTCGATGCCGGCTGTACGCGCCGTGCTGCCCCAGGGTGGGCCCATCGATCCCACCCTGCGCGTCGCGATCTTTGATGGCGGACTGCCCGACGACACTGTGCTGAACCAGTGGGCGACCACATACACATTTCCGGACAGTGGCCCAGCCCGGCCGAAATACCTCGACCACGGCCAGAAGGTCACCTCGGCAATCCTGTTCGGCTCGGGCCAGGAGGGTGCGCCAGTAGCTCGACCCTATGCCAATGTTGATCACTACCAGGTGCTCGATTCGGAAAGTGATTCCGATCCTTACGAGCTGTACGCCGTCATCGAACGGATTGAATCAGTTCTGACACAAACGAATTACCCATTCGTGTCCATTAGCATCGGACCTGCACTGCCCATCGAGGATGACGAAGTCCACGCATGGACGTCGTTCTGGGACAAGCACCTCGCCGACGGCAATACCTTGACCACCATTGCCATCGGCAACAACGGTGCCCTCGACCGCGACAGCGGTAATGCTCGTGTGCAGGTGCCCGCAGACAGTGTTAACGCCATCGCGATCGGCGCCGCCGACAAGACCAGTCAACTGTGGCAACGAGCAACGTACTCAGCCATCGGATACGGCCGCGAGCCCGGAGTGATCAAACCCGACGTCCTGGCATTCGGAGGCTCCCTGACTGAGCCGTTCATCTGTGTCAATCCCGAGGGAAACCTCTATACCACCTGCGGCACCAGCTTTGCCTCGCCTCTGGCTATGCGCACAGCCCTGGGGATCCACACATTTTTCGGATCGCAAGTCGGGCCCATGGCGATCAAGGCGCTGCTCATCCATACCGCGGACCTCCAGGAGGGTCACGATCACCGCGAGGTGGGACGCGGGCGGATCAGGCAGCACAATGACGACTTGACCCAATGTGGCGACGGTGAAGCACGGATCCTCTACCAAGGCACGCTGGAGCCGGCGCGCTATGTTCGGGCTGCGATCCCGTTGCCGCCGGACTTGCCCTCAGGCCTGGTAACCATCACCGCCACAATCGTTTTCGCCACTGATGTCGACCCGGCCGATCCTGGCAATTACACCCGCAGCGGCCTGGATGTGTGGTTTCGTCCTCACCGCGACAGACTCAACCGCTCTGGCACGCTCGCCAAGACCGCGCCATTCTTCCAGGGGCACGACTTCTCCAACGAACAGGAGTTGCGCCGCGACGCCCACAAATGGGACACCGTTATGCATGCCTCGCACCGCAAAAACACGTCGAGCCTGTCGCACCCCGTGTTCGACATCCACTACAACGCCCGATCAGCAGGACACAACGCCGGCGACTCGCCGCGCATCCGGTATGCCATGGTGATCACCGTTCGGATGCCCAAGGTGGACGATCTGTACGAACAGGTGTTGCGCACGTACGCCACCCAGCTGCAGGCGCTGCAGCCAGCGATCGACCTGCGTCTCTACACCTGAGTCGGCAACGCTACGCCGTGCACATCGGGTACGTGGCGTGCGATGAGTAAAACTGTTGATATTCAACATATCTCGCGGTGGCAGTGGGTTGCATTGGTAGCGCTGCCGCCCGACAAGTGGCCAGTGGATGGCGACGGTGGCCCATTGCCTTTGATGCGGTCTGGCTGTCGTCGCTGTCCCTGTGCGATCGGGGCCGCAGTGATCGACACCTACATACGGTCAAGCCAGCCCTGTCAATACGACGGCGGCGCCAACGGGCAGATGGTCACCTCGGACCTGATGCTGCCGGGCAGCTTCGCCATTGATGCTCAAGGCGAACTCGATCTGGTCAAGGGTGATGGACCCGGTTCCGACGTGACCGGCCTGAGCGGTCCGCGTACTGTGCGACCTCCACCGGCGGAAGGGGATTCTCGATGCTGCTCGTTGTGCTCAGTGGTGGCCGCGCCTACCAGGCATTGGGCTGGGGCGGTCACCAAACCTGCGACCAGCTAAAGCAATTCACACACGCGGCACTGCAGCATATCCCGGGCTGAGCATTGGTGCTGCCACGGAACCCATCAGGAATGCCGCAATTACGTCGCGGCCTAAGGCAAATCCTGTCATCACGCCGTGCTGGCGGGTAGCCGAGTGTGCGAGTATGCGGCCGCCGTAGAGGGTGCGGCAGAGGGCGTAATTCAGGGATTTGGAGTCTTCACTCCACCCCTAGCAGCGGTCGTAGCGGCTGTTGCCTTCCTCGACTTTGGTGAACACCGGTACGACACTTCCGGCACGCGGTCAGCACCTGAGTTCCTACAACCCAGGTTCGCCTTCGGTGCCGTTTTCGTCGTCCATGTAGTCGTCCGGGCCGAGGTCGGCGTACTCCCATTCCCTGGCGTGCTCGGCGTGGCGCGCGTCGCGCCACCCTTCTTCCTCATCGTCGGTGGCCTCATCGATACCGAGGTCGAGTTGCAATTCGATATCGGTTAGAACCAAGTACTCCGCATCGAGAAATAGGTCGCACACCGGGCATTCGGCATAGTTGGCTGTCCCGGATACGTTGGCGTAGAACGAAACACCGTGAGGCATCTCCGACTCGTCGATGTCGATCTCCCGATGTACGTCGTACACCACCCACATGTAACTCCCGCAGGCCGGGCAGTTGTGCTTGCGCGCCGTCTGGTCGTCCTCGACCGGAGGTTGACGCGCTTCAAGTTCGCCGATGACTCGGTTACGTTCGTTATCACTCAGTCCCGCAGTCAATCTGATGAAGACGGCTTTTGCCTCACCGACCACTCCGCCGAAGTATTCGCGTAGATCTTCGTAACGGGCTTTTCGGCGCGCCTCGACGATCGCGAAGTGCCTCGGTGACCAAAATGCGCTGAGATCTGCCTGTTGATTCAAAGCGGCACGGACTTTGAAAACCCAATCAACTAGTGTCACCAATTCGGTGAGTGCGGTCTCGAGGTCCTCATCATTGGCCAGCGCCAGATGTTGGGCTCCGTGTCGGACTTCGAACACAGCTTTGGGCTCGGGTATGCCCTTCATTCCGGCCGGCATGCACGCGATGAGTCGTTTGAACGCCTCTACGCCGCTGGCGGTAGCGACTTTCCCGGACGGCTGCTGCCCGTTGCTGCTGAGCGCACAGAGTGTAGCCATTCCGGTGTTATCTGCGATGAGTACTGGGTTGATGTTGGCGAGCGTGGCCTTCAGTAGCATTTCGGCAGCCTGGCCGATCGCCGTCAGCCGAACCCACCGGTCGAACCCTGACTGATCAGCCGGCGGCTCGTCGATTGCCTTTCGTGAGCAGTCGGTGGCCAGTTCGAACAATGCCGCTGCCAACTCGTGGGGCGTCTTGGTCCCGTAGATCGTGTTCCAGGATCCTTGCATTGGCGTCCGTTTTGGTTTGGGCACCGCTTCACTGCTTCCTTTTGGGGACGAAGTGCCAGACGCTTGCCTTGCGGCTTGCACGACCGACACGAACTCGGTGGTGTCCTTCGCCTTGCCTAGTACTTCGATCGGGGTGCGGTCGTCGAGGCGAGTGTTGGTGCCGAGTAGCCATGCTCGGGCGGTCTTGTCGTCGTAGGCGTCGACGAGCATGCGCACAACTTTGTAGCCCTCGCGCAGCCGGCGTTCCGTGGTTGCTTGCGGGTTGGGGCCGTCGGTGCGTGCATAGCGGCCGATCTGCTTCGCATCACCCAGGCCTGCGACTGCGGCGGCGGTCCGTTGTCCGAGTGTGTTTTGCAGGTAGGTAGCGATCTCCGCGAGGGGCCGGGTTGTGGCTTCGGCGTCGAGTCTGTCGGAGGCTGCGGTGACCAAGACTGCCATGGGCCGTCTCCCATCATCTGTACCCTGCCCTTATCGGGGATGTTACCAGAACAACCCCAGAAACCACACCGGAAACAACACCTTGCAATGAAGTTAAGCAGGACAAGGCGAACAGTCGAGTGGATGCTTGTGCCTGACCTGCGGGGTGGTGAAGGCATCCGGGATGCGCCTACTGCGCCCAGTCACTGGTCAGGCAACACGCAAGTGGGCTGGTATATCGACGAGTAGGCCGTTCGGCGTGCATAGTTCCACGCGTTCCGAAATCGGCCATACTGCGTTCCGAAGCCGAGAATCCCGAAGGTGCTGATCAGCGGTGTCGGGGTTTTCTACAGGTCCCCGGGGGCGCAAAGGGACGCCTCATGGTAGTTGGCGCGCCGTCCGCTGGGCATCTGGGCTCGCGGTGAGGCCGCGTTCGTGGTGCAAGTGAGGCTCATGGGCTGTGTGCGGCCGGCCGCGGGTGGATCGTGTCCCGTGCGCGTACGTGTCACGGGTGCCAGCGGATTTGGTGGCTCGACTTTCGGGGTAGGCCCCGGCGATGGGTGGCGACCTCGGCCGCTTTCTTGCGCCGGCGCCTCAAATTCGGTGGGTGACGGCATCCCGATTGTCGGTGCAATTAGCGCCCCTACCATTCTATTTACGCGACTGTATAATACTTCTCTGCACCGCCGATTTACGGTGCCCTGATCGGGGGAAAAGTCAAATCGCAGCAATTGTGGTAACGACGTTCTCTGGTTGTCTACACTTCCGTCCAAATGTGTGAATTTGACATGAACGCGTGCGATCCCGTCGATGTGGCGCGCCAGTTGGACTCGACGGGTGTCGCTCAGGTAGCAAACGCCGTGCAATGGGATTGGGTGATCGATTCCCGCGCGGAGATCGACCGTTGGCTGGCCGCGCATGGCGAGAAAGACCATTTCGTCCTATCGCCACAGGATGGGCACCTGGAGTCGATTCATGCGTTCATGGCCAGCGATTCGGTTCGCACATTTCTCGACAATGTCGTGCGCCAGCGCTTCCCGGACCGGGCGCACGAATTGGCCGGTACCGCGGTGCGCATCGTGGCCGGTCCGCACGCCGACGGTGACGCGTGGTGGTTCCACTACGACGCCAGCGTCGTGACGATGGTGGTCCCGCTGTTCATTCCCGAAGCGGAGCCGGGCCGGTCGGGAGAGCTGGTGGGCTACTTCAACAAGCGGCCGTTCCGGCGGTCTGTGGCGATCAACATCCTCGAGAAGATCGTCCACCAGAGCGCCACGTTCCGGCAGCGGATCCTGCAGAGCCTCGGCCGTGCCGGTGGCCCGACCGTCGTCGACATGAATGTCGGTGACGTGTACCTGTTCTGGGGCTATCGAAGCCTGCACGCCAACATGCCGATCGCTTCAGGTCAGCGGCGCGTCACGTTGCTCATTCACTATGGACAACCGCACGCGCCCAGCGGCACCTTGGCCGCGGCCAAGCGCCTGCACTGGGCGCTGCGCGGCCGCGCCGACGCCGCGGACCAGCCGGCCGCGGCGCGGGCGTACTAGCGGCAGGTGTTGGCGCTGACCCAACGGCCGTTCCAGCCGACGCACCCCTGCACGGGCGGGGGCGGCGGGGGCGGCGGCATGTCCTCGGGCAGCGGCGCGTAGTAGGCCGGCGGCGGAGCGTACGGCGCGACGGCGCCGAAGTCGGTGCATCCGCTGACCGTGATGCGTCGTCCGGCGCCGAAGCAGACGTCGGCACTCGCGGTACCGGCGGGGGCGACGGCAATCAATCCGGGCACGGCTGCAGCTGCCAACGCGGCAGCGACGAGGCGCATCATTCGCCGAGCAGCGGGCGGTCGGGCTGCGCCAGGCCGCAGCGCTCGCGGAAATCGGTCATGGGCTGACGGATCGCCCGAAGTTCGTTGTGCGCCTGTGGGTTTGCGTCGAAGAAGGTGCGAACGTCATTCGCGACCTCATCGCGGGGCTTGCCCTGCAGGCTGCCGTAGAAGTCGTTGACGTCCGGGTGTGTGAACAGGTAGGCGGAGGCAGCAGCGGCGACTCCCGATGCCACGCCGGCCAGGTCCGCGGGGGTGCAGTTGGGGGCCGTGGGGGCGGCCATCGCCTGACCCGAAGTCGGCAGGGCGACAGCCATGACGGCCATGACGGCTCCTGCGGCAGCCACGACCGCCCGCTGGGCGACCGATTTTGTGAAGACCATTGCCGTATTCCTTTCCACAGCGCCAGGTTCGGCGTCGATCGGCGCCGGATATAGCCGGACTGTAGCAGGCCGATTGACCCGGACGACATTTTCGGGGAGAGCCTCGGTGTGCTCGTTGCACCGGTGGTCGATCTCGCCGCCGCCGCACGTTGCCGGCGGACCCGACAACTGCGTGTTGCTGTGCGGTTTCACGCTTCAGGCAGTTTGCGGAGAATGCTTGGCAACGGCCCGGCGTGATTGGCATGCTTGATCGACTATGGGTGATCTAGGGGTGTTCGGCGCATGGCTCATGCTGGCCTTGGTCGTCGGCGGAGCGGTCTGTGTGGCGGTCGGCTGTGTGTTCGTGACGCGCCGCATCATCGCGCGCGATGCGCGTCCCGAACAGAACTCGTTCCTGTCTCCGTTTCTGACCGTCGTCGGCCTGGTTTACGGGGCGCTCCTCGGGTTCACGGTCGTCGTCGGCTGGCAGCAGTTCCTCGGTGCCGAGACGAATGTCGCCAACGAAGCGTCGACCTTGACCACCCTGTATCGCCAAACCATCGCGATGCCCCAGCCGGAGCAGGCGCAGATTCGTGAACAGCTGCGTAAGTACGCCGCCGCGGTGCAGGGCCCTGCCTGGGGCATGGACGAATTCGCGGACATCAGCAACAACGGTCGCGTTGCGCTCGGCGAGCTGTATCGCATTGTGGGAACGCATAGTTCGGGGCCGACCGCGAGTCCGATCGATTCGCAGTTCCTGAGTGAACTGACGGTGCTGGCCTCGGATCGCAGCGAGCGCATCCTCAATGCCAAGCAGCGCATCCCGACCTTGCTGTGGTGCGCCCTCATCTTTGGCGGGACGGTATTGATCCTGCTGACGTGCTTCATGCGGCTGGAGAACGGCCGGGCCCATGCGATCCTTGTCGGCGCGGTTGCCATCCTGTTGTCGTTGTTGATGTACGTCATCTACACCCTTGACCATCCATTTGGTCCGATAGGTGTTACCTCGCAGCCGTTTTCGCATGCGGTCAAGGTGTTCGACATGGTCGACCGCGGCACCTGAGCGCCTCTCCGGGGGCAGCTGCGCGGCCAATGATCTATTATCTGCGTATGAATGCAGGTAACCAGATGCCGGCGCCGCTCGCCGATGATCAGGTGCGCCTGGTGGTCGAGGTGTTCCGGATGCTCGCCGACCCAACCCGCGTCCACCTGCTGTGGGCGTTGAGTGCATCCGAGCTGTCGGTCAATGAACTGGCCGAGCGCGTCGGCAAGCCCGCTCCGTCGGTATCGCAGCATCTGGCGAAGCTGCGGATGGCGCGGTTGGTGCAGACCCGTCGTGCCGGGACGACGATCTTCTACAGCCTGGAGAACGAGCATGTCCGCCAGCTGGTGGTGGATGCCGTGCACAACGCCGAACATGCCGGTCCCGGTGTGCCGGCCCACCATCGCCAGGATGCCGGTCTGCGGAGCCTCGAAAGGGGCGGACGATGAGTGGGCACCACCACGATCACGACCATGGGCATACGCATGACCACGGCTTCCGGGGTGCGGTCAAGGGCATTTTCGCGCCGCATTCCCACGACGCGGCGGACAGCCTGGACAGTGCGCTCGAATCGAATGCGGCCGGTATCCGGGCCGTGAAGATCAGCCTGCTGGTGCTGGGCCTCACCACGGTCGTGCAGATCGCCATCGTGGTGGTGTCGGGGTCGGTGGCGCTGGCCGCCGACACGATCCACAACTTCTCCGATGCCCTGACCGCGGTGCCACTGTGGATCGCATTTGCGTTGGGCGCCAAGGCCGCAACCCGCCGCTACACGTACGGGTTCGGCCGGGTCGAGGACCTCGCGGGGTTGTTCGTGGTCGGCATGATCGCGCTGTCGGCGATCATCGCCGGCTATGAGGCGGTGCAGCGGTTGATCCACCCCCAGGTCATCGAGTACGTGGGGTGGGTGGCGCTGGCCGGGTTGGCCGGATTCCTCGGCAACGAAACCGTGGCGGTCTACCGCATCCGGGTGGGACGTCAGATCGGTTCGGCGGCGTTGGTCGCCGACGGCGTGCACGCGCGTACGGACGGCTTCACCTCACTGGCGGTGCTGCTCGGCGCCGGCGGGGTGGCCCTTGGGCATCCGCTCGCGGACCCGATCGTCGGGCTGATCATCACGGTGGCGATCCTGGCCGTACTGCGCACCGCGGTGCGAGATGTGTTCCGTCGCTTGCTAGATGGCGTCGATCCGGCGCTCGTCGACACGGCCGAGCGGTCCCTGTCGGCCGAACCGGGGGTGCGGTCGGTGCACAGTGTGCGTATGCGCTGGATGGGGCACCGCCTGCATGCCGACGTGGAGCTCGATCTCGATCCTGACCTGAGCCTGGCGCAGGCCCACCGGATCGCCCACGACGCCGAGCACCATCTGGTGCACGCCGTGCCCAAGCTCACGACGGCGCTGATCCACGCGTATCCGGCGCGCTAGAGGTGGATCGCGCCGAGCTGTTGCAGCTGGGCCAGGGTGTCGACCACACCCCAGACCTCGGCGATCTGTCCGTCGGCGAACCGGATGATGAACATTTCTTCGTAGACAACGGGTTTCCCGGTCGGCGCCAGGCCGCGGTAGTCGCCGAGATGTGTTCCGGTCACGGTCTGCCGTGAGGCGATCTTGTCATGGTCGACGATCATGTCGTCGACCATGACGTGAATGTCGGGGAACGCTCGAAGTAGCAGGGTCCAGATGCGTTTCATGGTGTCCGGCCCGGTACCGGCCGACAGCGGTGAATGGACGACGGCGTCGGGATGAAAGACGTCGTCGATCGTGCTCACGATGTCGTCGACATCCCCGCTGTTGCAACTGCAGTGGAATCGTTCGAAGGTCGCGACATTGGTGCTCGTGGGTGTCGTGGACACGCGTTCTCCTCGCCTCGCGAATTAGGTCGACCGTCGCAATGGCGGTTGGACGCCGGCATAGCCGGCACTGACTGTGATGCGTCCCTCCGCGTCCGCCCCGAGCAATCCACGGTCAAGTCTGCACTACGGCCCCAGATGTCTGGCGCGTATTCCCACAGTTGTGGCTTGCCCCCCAGCGTGCCCGTCAGTCGAGCGCGATCAACGAAGCCGCGTCAGCTTCGAATCAGTCTTCGTAGGGGACGAACTCGTCCTTGCTGACACCGCAGACGGGGCACACCCAGTTGTCGGGGATGTCCTCGAACGCGGTGCCGGGGGCGATCCCGCTGTCCGGGTCGCCGTCGGCGGGGTCGTAGATCATGCCGCAGCGCACGCAGATCCACAGCTGGGCGGTTTGGGTCTCGGTCATTGTGTTTCCGTTCGGAGAAGGGTGTGGTCAGGGCTCGACATGCGCCGGGGCGAGGCTGAATCGGTTGGCCCGGTGGAAGGTGCCGAAGTCGTTGAACCGGACACCGTTGTCGCGCAGTACTTTCTGGCAATCGTGTTTGATCGCCTCGCGGAGGTAGAACGGGTCGCGGACCAGGAAGTGGTGGATCGCATGGGTCTCGCCGAAGTTGAAGCAGAGGGCGTGGAAGGGCTTGAGCCACTTGGCCGTCCATACCTGGGTCTGCTGCATCACGTTGTGCTTCTCGACGTCGCCGTAGTAGTGCATGTTGGAGCTGACGAAGTGCAAGCAGAACGTGCGCACCGCGTTCGGTGCCAGCAACGTGACGGCGACGAAGTTCAAAGCAGTCACCCAGCTGCCGGAAATGCTGGTGCCGGTGACGAATTCGAACACGTGCAAGCCGATGAACAGGTGCCACAGCGTGTAATGGATGATCCCCAGCGGAAAGTACACCGCGAGTGTCTTGGCGGCGAGCTGGCGCGCCTCCTCGGCGGAACGGGCCTCGTGGTTGATGTAGGCGGTGACGATGGCCTGCTGCCGGAGCGGCTTGGTGTAGATGCCGAGCATCGAGTCCAGCAGGCTGAGCAGTCGGTGGCTGCCCCAGCCTTCGCCGTTGGTGATGCCGCGTTCCTCGAGGTCTGAATCGGTGCCCGAGACCTCGTGATGATGCAGGTGCAGCGTCCGCCGGATCCAAGGGTTGATGGTGCTCGGCCGGAAGAACCAGACCCCGAACATCATCACGTTGTGCACCACGCGGTTCTGCCGGAAGTACATCGAGTGGATGAGGTCGTGCTCCAGTTCGTGCAGCAATGACAGCCAGAACGCGGTGATCAGGATGGTCGCGTACCAGGGCAGGATGCCGGCCGCGTAGAGCGCGGCGTCGGCGAGTATGCCGGCGATCGATGTCAGGAATATCGCCATCCCGACCCCGTCCTGGTGGGCGGTGAGGAACGGATGGCGCTCACGCCAGCCGTTACCGATGCGGATGAGCTCGCCTCGGATCTCGGCGATCCGGTCGCGGTCTTCTTCGGCGAGGTTGCGCTCGCCGGGTAGGCGGGTCGCGATGCGTGCCATGATCTCTCCATTCGAGTTAGAGAACGAATGTTCCGTAAGATATGGTTGCCGATATGCCGAGGTCAATAGCTAGAATTGGAATCGTGACCGGTGACACAGAGAACAGACGCTCTCTATCCGCCGACGCGGACTCCGGCAAAGGGCGGGATCGGCATGGGCGCCGGACACAGCAGGAGCGCCGCGAGCACACCCGGCGTGCGCTGATGACGGCGGCGCTGGACCTGACCGCCAGCGGGTCGAGCTTCGACGCGCTGAGCCTGCGGCAACTGGCCAGCAAGGCCGGTGTCGCGCCGTCGGCGTTCTATCGCTACTTCCAGTCGCTCGATGACCTCGGCCTCGCCGTGATTCACGAGACGTTTCGCACGCTGCGCGAGATCATGGGCGAGATGGCCACTCTCGACATCGATTCGTCCGGCGGTGCCATCCACGTCGGTGTGCAGGCACTTCGTGGTGTGGTCTCGCGCGACCATGCGCACCTGGCGTTCCTGGCTCGCCAACGCGCGGCCGGCCATTCGGTACTCCGGCGTGAGATCCGGTCGGAGATCCGCTTGTACGCCAGTCAATTGGCCACCTACATGGCCCGGTTCGAACCCATTCGGTCGTGGAGCGTCGGTGATGTGGAGATGCTGTCGAGCATGTTGATGGCCACCATTCTCGCTGGCATCGATTCGATGCTCGAGGTCATCGCGCGCGGGCTCGACGAAGAGACCACGGCGCGCGATCTGGATGCGGCCACCACGATGCTCGAGCGCCAGATTCGATATCTATACGTCGGAGCTACCGCTTGGCGGAGCAATTGATCGCTTGCGGAACTGAAACCCTTTGACTACCAACAGGAGCGACATGACATTCTCACTGCAGCTCAGCGATGACGTCATCGAAGTGCGAGACTGGGTGCACCAATTCGCCGCAGAGGTCGTACGCCCAGCCGCCGCGGAATGGGATGAACGGGAGCAGACGCCGTGGCCGATCATCCAGGAAGCGGCGAAGATCGGGCTGTACTCGCCGGAGCTGTTCGGCACCCAGGCTGCCGAGCCGAGCGGGCTCGGCATGCTCACCGTGTTCGAGGAATTGTTCTGGGGTGACGCCGGAATCGCGCTGTCCATCATGGGTACCGGTCTGGCCGCCGCGGCCTTGGCTGGTAACGGAACACCTGAACAGATAGGTCGATGGCTGCCGGAAATGTTCGGCTCGGCCGCGGATCCGAAGGTCGCGGCCTTCTGCTCATCTGAGCCCGACGCCGGCTCCGATGTCGGGGCTATCCGGGCCCGGGCCCGCTACGACGAGGCCACCCGTGAGTGGGTGCTCAATGGCACCAAGACCTGGGCCACCAACGGTGGCATCGCCAACGTGCACATCGTGGTCGCGTCGGTGTACCCAGAACTCGGGTCGCGCGGCCAGGCCAGCTTCGTCATCGGACCGGACACCAAGGGCTTGACCCAGGGGCAGAAGTTCAAAAAGCACGGCATCCGGGCGTCGCACACCGCCGAGGTGGTGCTCGACAACGTGCGGCTGTCGGAGGACGCGATCCTCGGCGGCCGGGAGAAGTTCGAGGCCCGGGTGGCTCGGGTGAAGTCGGGAGCATCCGCGGGCGGCCAGGCCGCGATGAAGACGTTCGAGCGGACACGTCCGACGGTCGGCGCGATGGCGGTCGGGGTGGCCCGGGCCTCCTACGAATATGCCCTCGAATATGCCTGCCAGCGTGAGCAATTCGGCAAGAAGATCGGTGAATTCCAGGCCATTGCTTTCAAGCTGGCGGACATGAAGGCCCGCATCGACGCCGCCCGGTTGTTGGTGTGGCGGGCCGGGTGGATGGCGCGCAACAATGTGCCGTTCGAAAACGCCGAGGGCTCGATGGCGAAGCTGGTGGCCAGCGAGACCGCCGTGTACGTGACCGATGAGGCGATTCAGATTCTCGGCGGCAACGGGTACACCCGTGACTACCCGGTCGAGCGCATGCACCGAGATGCCAAGATTTTCACCATCTTCGAGGGCACCAGTGAGATTCAGCGGTTGGTCATCTCGCGGGCGGTGACGGGTCTGACGATCCGCTGAATTACGACTCGTCGATGCGGTGCTGGTACTCGGCGCGGGCTGTCGGGTCGAAGTCGAGAAAGGTGCTGTACGCGCCCAACTGCGTGTTGATGGCATCGCGCAGCCGGCGCCCGATGAGGGGCTGTGTGCGCAGGATCGGTCCGATGATCTTGGGGACGAACACATCTGCGATGGGATGAGATACCGCGTCGACGATCGCCTGAGCGACATCGTCGGGTTGGACGGTCGGGATGAATCGCACGCCGGAGGTCCCGGCGATGAGCTCGGTATTGGTGAATGACGGCATCACACAGGTGAATTGCACTCCAGTACCGGCATATTCGACGCGTGCGGTTTCGGTGAGTGCGATGACGGCGGCTTTGGTGCCGCAGTAGGTGAGGCCACCGGGCACCGGCGTCTTGCCGGCCGACGAGGCGATGTTGATGATGTGGCCCGAGCCTCGTTCCACCATCGCCGGCAGCGCGAGGTGCATGCCGTTGATACAGCCCATGACGTTGATCTCGACGGCGCGGCGGTGTTTTTCGGCCGACTGGTCGAGGAAGCGTCCGATCGGCATGATCCCGGCGTTGTTGATCAGGACGTCGAGCGGTGCATCCGCGGCCGCCTGCTTGTGGAACGCCGCGAAGGACTCGTAGTCGGAGACGTCGACCGGATAGGCCTCGGTGCCCGGACCGACGCTGCCGGCGGCCGCGACTGCCGATTCGTTGTCGAGGTCGCCGATCACGATGGTGGCGCCCCGGCGGTACAACGCCTTGGCTGTGGCCAGGCCGATACCCCGGCCGGCGCCGGTGATCGCGATCCGTCGTCCACGTAGGGAAGTGGCGCTCATGGGTGATTCCTCTCGTCGTTCCGGTTCAAATGTAGGTCTACATATATTTCCTGCGCAAGAGGTCTTGACTGTCATATATAACGTAACTTACATTTCAAATGTCGCGTAGACGGTACGGAATCTGACGAAGGTGGTGAAGCGAGTGGTTGGTTCAACGGCGTACGAGCAGGAGACCACGGTGGTCGACACGCTGCGCAAGGTGTTCGCTACCGGTCGCACGCGCGAGCTGTCGTGGCGGATCGACCAACTGCGCGGTATCGAGCGGCTGTGCGAGGAACGCGAGCAGGAGATCGTCGATGCCCTCGCAGCAGACTTGGGCCGCTCGGCGTTCGAAGGGTGGCTAGCCGATATCGCGTCCACCAAGGCCGAGGCGGCCTACGCGCGTAAGCACCTCAAGAAGTGGATGCGCCGACGTCCCGTCGGTCTGCCGCTGAGCCAACTACCGGCCAAGGGCTGGGTGCAGTACGACCCGCTCGGCGTGGTGCTGGTCATCGGCCCGTGGAACTACCCCTTCTATCTGAGCGTCAGTCCGCTGGTCGCCGCTGTCGCCGCCGGCAACTGCGCCGTCGTCAAGCCCTCCGAACTTGCCCCAGCGACCTCTGCGCTACTAGCGCGGCTGTTGCCTCAATACCTCGATCCGGACGCGATCAAGGTTGTCGAAGGTGACGGCGCGACGACCCAAGCGCTACTGGCGCAGGGCTTCGATCATGCCCTGTTCACCGGCGGTACCGAGGTCGGGAAGAAGATCATCGCCGGCGCGGCCCCGACGCTGACCCCCGTCACGCTGGAGCTGGGCGGCAAGAGCCCGGTCATCGTGACTGCGGACGCCGATATCGACGTCGCAGCCCGGCGCATCGCCTGGGTGAAACTGCTCAACTCGGGGCAGACCTGCATCGCGCCGGACTACGTACTGGCCGACCGAGCCATCGCGGGCGAACTCGTGGCCAAGATCGCCGAAAACATCGAACGATTCCGGTCGGCCGAGCCGAACACCTCGCAGCGCATCGTCAACGACCGTCAGTTCGATCGGCTCGCTGGATTGATCGCCTCGACGACCGGCACCGTGGTGATGGGCGGCGGCTCCGATCGATCGACGCTGCGCATGGAACCTACAGTCATTCTCGATCCCGCGGCGGACGATCCGGTCATGGCCGACGAGATCTTCGGCCCGATCCTGCCGGTGATTCGCATCGGATCAGTCGACGCGGCAGTGCGATACATCAACGCCAAGCCGAAACCCTTGGCGCTGTACGTGTTCACCGAGTCGACGGCGCAGGCACGACACATCATCGACGCGGTCCCGTCCGGCGGCGCCGTCGTCAACCACATCGCGATGCATGTGTTGGTGCCGCAGCTGCCGTTTGGTGGCGTGGGGGCCAGCGGCATGGGTGCGTACCACGGCCGGTGGGGATTCGAAGCGATGAGCCATCGCCGCGCCGTGCTGGCCAAGCGCAGCAGTCCGGACCCACAGATATTCTACCCGCCATACGGGCGTCTGGCGAAGAAGATCCTGCGAAAGGTGTTCTGATGCGACGTCTTTCGAGCCTGGATGCCCAGTTCCTGGCAGCAGAAACCCACACTTTCGGCGCGCATTACAGCGGGCTGGCCATTTTCGAAACCGGTGACAGCACGACCATCACCGCCGCAACGATGCGGAGCCGGGTGGCGGCCTGTATCGATCAGCTTCCGCCATTGCATTGGCAGGTGGTGGAAGTTCCGCTCGGGCTTGATCATCCGGTTTTCATCGAGGCGGACGTCAACCTGGACGATCACATCTTCGAGTCGACGCTGCCTGAGCAGGCCGACGACGAAATGCTGGGCCAGGCAGTGGCCGACATCTTGTCGACACGCCTGGATCGGGACAAGCCGCTGTGGCGGCTGGACGTCATCCACGGTCTTCCCGGTCGCACTGCCGTGGTGATCACGCTGCACCACGCGGCTGCCGACGGGATCGCCGCTAGCGAAGTCCTGGCAGCGATCCTGGACAACGCGGTGTCGCGGGAGGTCGCACCACGACGCCGGTCGGAAGCTGCGCCAAACCCGTTGGGGCTGGCTGTTCGTGGACTGGCGGCGCTCCCCGTTCGTGGGGTTCGGGCGCTGCTGGCCGCACCGCAGACCCTGGCGCACCTGGATCAGGTGCCGGCCATCCGTGCGCTGCCGGGCGTGCACACCCTGGCGCAGACGGTGCGCCGCGACGGAGATGCGAAGCCTCTCAACGCACCGCGAACTCGGTTCAACGTGAAACTTTCCGGCGCTCGGACCGTGGCTTTCGGGACGGTGCCGTTCGGCCAGATCAAGGCGCTGAAGGTGCATTTCGGCATCACCGTCAACGATGTGGTGATTGCCTTGTGCGCGGGCGCGCTGCGGCGCAGACTCACCGAGACCGGCGACCTGCCGACGGGGCCGCTCGTCGCCTACATTCCGGTGTCGAAGCGGTCGTCCGATGCGCAGGACCGTTTCGGCAACGCGATCAGCTCCATCATCGCGCCGGTGCCGGTACACCTGCCGAAACCTGTTGACCGACTGCGTTTTGCGCACGAAACGATGACGGCGGCGAAACAACGCACCGGCGACGCGCCGGACACCCTGCTGTGCGACGTGAACGATCCGATTCCGGTACCGATCTTCGGGATCGCCGCGCGCGGCCTGATGGAACTGACCTCATCGCGATTCGCCCGGCCACCGATCAACATGGTCATCTCCAACGTGCCCGGCTCGCCGTCCGCGATGACGTGCGAGGGGGCTCCGCTGGTGGCGACCTACCCGGGCAGCCTCGTGTTCGACGGCTTCGCCCTCAACATCACCGTGGTCAGCTACCAGGACGGTCTCGACATCGGAATCGTCGGTGATGCAACCGCACTGCCGGATGCGTGGGACCTGCTGGCCGATTTCCGCAGCGAATTGGACGAACTGTCTGCCTTGGTCGATTCAGAAAGGAGTGCGCACTGATGTCTGCGACGGACGTCGAACTGGTGGTGCGGCGGCGGGAGACAGCTGCCGATGGCGTGGTGACCCTGGACCTCGTCGAACCCGATGGCAACGAACTGCCCGCGTGGGAGCCCGGCGCCCACATCGACCTGCTGCTCGACGAGGGCCTGGTGCGTCAGTACTCGCTCTGCGGTGATCCGCGCGAGACCGGCACCTGGCGGGTCGGCGTCCTGCTCGACCCGAACAGCCGGGGCGGATCCCAGCATGTCCACGCGCACCTGCAAGAAGGCTCCGCTGTCCGGGTTCGCGGACCCCGCAACAACTTTCCGCTCGTGGAGGCGCCGAGGTACCTGTTCATCGCGGGTGGCATCGGTATCACGCCAATGAAGGCCATGGCCGAAAGCGCGGAGCGCGCGGGCCTCGACTGGTCCATGCTCTACCTCGGCCGCTCGCGGTCCTCGATGGCCTTTCAACACGAACTGCAGGACACCTACGGTGACCGCGTCACGGTTTGGGCCGACGACGAGCGCGGTGGATTCTTCGACCTGGCCTCTGCTCTGGCGGAGCCGTCGGACGGCACGGTGATCTACAGTTGCGGGCCGGAGCCGCTGCTCGCGGCAGTCGAAAAGCATTGTGCGCATTGGCCGGACGGCAGCCTGCATGTCGAGCGGTTCACCGCCAAGGCGCCGGCCGCCGAAACCCTCGAGCAGGCGCTGGACACCTACCAGGTGATCTGTCAGCGCTCGGCCATCACCGTCGAGGTGTCGGACGGCGTGCCGATGCTGGAAGCGCTCGAGGACGCCGGCGTTCCGATCATGTCCTCCTGCGGCGAGGGCGTGTGCGGCACCTGCCGGGCCACCGTCCTGGAAGGCACTCCCGATCACCGCGACTCATTGCTCACTGACGCCGAACGTGCGTCCGGAGACGTCATCCTGCCCTGTGTTTCCCACTCCCTATCCGGAAAGTTGGTGCTTGACCTATGACCGTTCAATCCGACATCGATCTGGCCACAGTCGATCTCACCGACCTGTCGTACTTCCAGGACGGGCCGCCGCACGAGTTGTTCGCGCGCATGCGCAAGGAGGCGGGTCCGCATTGGAACGCGCTCACCGACGCCGACGAACCCGGTTTCTGGTCGTTCACCAAATACGCCGACATCCAGGCGATCAGCAGCAACTCCGAACTGTTCTCCTCAGCCCGGGGTGGGGTCTTCTTCACCGCCTCCATGGGCGCCGCACCGATCGAGGCGCTGCGCGAAGTGATCCTCGGGATGGACCCGCCGCGGCACACGCAGCAGCGCATGGTGGTGCAGGCGGTCTTCACCCCACGGATGATCCGGCAGATGGAAGCCGAAGTCCGTGCCACGGTGGCCCGGCTGATCGATGACGTAATCGAAAGAGGTAACTGCGACTTCGTCGAGGAGATCGCTGTCGAGCTGCCTCTCATCGTCATCGCCGACATGCTCGGCGTCGTGCAGGAAGACCGCCGGCAGCTCTTCGAGTGGACCAACATGCTGTCGCGTGCGGCGGCGACCGGTGATTCCCAGATGGGCATGGGCGCCCTGATCCAGATCGGTGGCTACCTGACGGCGCTGACTGCCGCGCGCAAGGAAAACCCCGGCACGGATTTGCTGTCGCGGATGCTGACCGCCGAGGTGGACGGCGAGCGCCTGTCCGAAGCCGAGATCACCTTCTTCTTCGCGATTCTGATGTTCGCGGGCAACGACACCACGCGCAACACCGCCTCGGGTGGCCTTCGTGCGCTCATCGAGAATCCGGCGGAGCGGCAGAAGCTGCTCGACGACCCGGAACTGATCCCCGGCGCCGTCGAGGAGATGCTGCGCTGGGTGTCGCCCGTCGTGTACTTCACCCGCACCGTCACCGCCGACACCATCGTCGGCGGGCACGCGCTGAAAGAGGGTGAGCGCGTGTGCATGTGGTACCCGGCCGGCTCCCGCGATCCGGAGAAGAACGAGGACCCCGAGACGTTCAACGTGTCGCGCGGCAAGATGCCGCACATGGCGTTCGGCGGCGGCGGAGCGCACTTCTGCCTCGGTAATCAGTTGGCACGTCTGGAATTGCGGGTGTTGTTCGAGGAGCTCCTGCGTCGCATCCCGGACATGGAGATCACCGGCCCGGTGAACCGGCTGGTGTCGACGTTCTCCAACGAATTGACCTCGATGCCGGTCACTTTCACGCCCGGCAGCAGAGAAGGCTGACTATGTTCCCAGGGACGCACGCACTGACGACGCCCGACAAGGCGGCCGTCATCATGGCTGAATCAGGGCGCACCGTCAGCTACCGCGAACTCGATGACAGCTCGCGCCAACTCGCCGTCGCATTGGCTGATCTCGGGCTCGTCAAGGGTGACGTCATCGCAATGCTCAGCGACAACGCCGCCGAGTGCTTCACCATCTACTGGGCGGCCCTGCGGTCTGGGCTGTACCTGACCGCGGTGAACTTCCACCTCACGGCCGACGAGGTCGCCTACATCGTCGACGACTGCGAAGCCAAGGTGCTGATCGCCGCCGGTGGGCTGGGAGAGTTGGCCGAGCAGGTGCGGGTCCTGGTCCCCGGCGTCGAACACGCCTACACGTTCGGTGGCGATCTGACCGGATTCGGCTCGTACGCAGACCTTTTGGCGTCAGCCGGTGACCGAACGCTCGCCGACCAGCCGCGCGGCAGCGACATGCTGTACTCGTCGGGCACCACCGGGCGTCCGAAGGGGATCAAACCGCCGCTGCTGCCGATTCAGGTCGACGAGCCGGGAGACCCGATCACCGGGCTGCTGAGCACTGCGTTCGGCGTGACCGCTGATGATGTCTATCTGTCTCCCGCGCCGATCTACCACGCCGCACCGCTGCGCTGGTGCGGCGCGATCCAAGCGCACGGCGGCACCGTCGTGGTGCTGGAGAGGTTCAAGGCCGACCGCACGCTGGCCGCGATTCAGCAGTACCGGGCGACCGCCATCCAGGTGGTGCCGACGATGTTCGTCCGCATGCTGCAAATGTCGGAAGAGGATCGCACGTCGTACGGCCTGTCGAGTCTGCGCTTGGCAATCCACGCTGCCGCACCATGTCCCCCCGATGTGAAGCAGGCGATGATCGATTGGTGGGGACCGATTCTCGTCGAGTACTACTCGTCGACGGAGGCGTGCGGGTTCACCGTCATAAACTCCCACGAGTGGCTGGCCAAGCGCGGATCAGTCGGCCGCAGCATGCTGGGGCCGGTCCACATCTGCGGTGACGATGGCGCTGAATTGCCGGTTGGCGAACCAGGATTGGTGTACTTCGAGCGCGACATCCGGCCGTTCGAGTATCACAACGACCCGGCCAAGACCAAGGAAGCCGAGCATCCGGCGCACTCGAACTGGACGACGGTGGGAGACGTCGGCTACATCGACGCGGACGGTTATCTCTTTCTGACAGATCGGAAGTCGTTCATGATCATCTCCGGTGGGGTGAACATTTATCCGCAGGAAGTGGAGGACGCACTCGCCCTGCACCCTGCGGTGTTCGATGTGGCCGTCATCGGGGTACCGGATCCGGCCATGGGTCAACAAGTCAAGGCGGTGGTCCAGCTGCGCGAGGGGGTGGAGCCCAGCGACGAATTGGCCGAGCTGCTCATCGCGCATTCCCGGAGCAAGGTGGCGGCGTTCAAGACGCCCAAGACCGTCGACTTCGTCGAGAGCCTGCCACGTACGCCGACGGGAAAGCTGGTCAAGCGGACGCTGGTGCAGCGATACGCGGCCGCTCCGGCCGGCTGATGCGATGAGGCGAATCGTGAGCGTCGACGATTACTTCGACGCGGCGATCGAACTGCTTGTGACGGAGGGGCCGGGCAGCATCAAGGTCGGCTCGCTGTGTTCGTCGTTGGGCGTGACGACTGGGTCGTTTTATGGTTACTTCCGGGGGCTGGAAGATTTCGTCGCAGCGCTGCTGGCTGCCCGTTTGTCGACGCAGAACCGGCGACTGGCCGAACTGACCGCCAGTCGTGTGTTGCCCGAGATGCGGATGGCGCAGCTGCGGGAAGTCGCGCGGGATGTTCCGCACCACGCCGAGGCCGCGTTGCGGACGTGGGCGGCAGGCAATCGGGCCGTGGCACGGCTGCAGCAACGCCTCGATGAGGAGCGGGTTGCCACTCTCGTCGAATTCCTTCGTCCCATCGTGGTCTCGCCCGAGGTGGCGGCGCGGCTCGGCGACTTCGGGATGGTCTTCCTGATCGGGTGGCAACATCGTCACGCCGGCGCCTGCGGTCCGGAGTTCGACGTCATGTTCGACCACTTCGAGGCAGTCATACGCCAATGCGCGTGGGCTGGGTAGCTGCACGTCGGCCGCAAATGTAAGGATCATTACATCGAACCGGCGCAGAGCCGGTGACTTGTTGAACCCGCGGGAGGAATTGCCGTGCGCCTCTTGGTTACACGTGAGCAGTATTTCGACGCAGCCATGACGTTGTTGGCCACCGATGGCGTCGGCAAGCTGAAGATCGCCACGTTGTGTGGGGCCCTCAATGTCACGACCGGATCGTTCTACGGGTACTTCGGCAGTCTCGACGGATTCGTCGCCGAATTCCTCGCCTATTGGGAAGAGACCCAGACTGAGCGGTTGGGGCAGTTGGTTGGCGTCCCAGGAGATCTCGCCGCGCGAGTCCACCTGCTGAAGCGCCTGACCGCAGGGCTTCCCCATTCCGCGGAAGCCGCGATACGCGGCTGGGCCCATTCCGACGCTCAGGTCGCAGCCGCCCAGAAGCGGGTGGACGACCGTCGCATCGACATCGTCACCAACCTCCTCGCACCCGCCGTCGGGTCGCGCCGGGAAGCAGCGACCCTGGCGATAATGGGTGTGACACTGCTGATCGGGATCCAGCAGTGGCGTTCACCGGTGACCACAAGGGATTTCAACCGGATCTTCAACGAATATGAAAAGGTGCTGTTCGCCCGGATGACCGGCGACGAGAGCATCGCGTAGCGGCCCGGTCAGTCGGCTCGCCTTCAGGCCAGCAGATACATCACCGACAGCACCCCGAGCAGTACGAGGCAGAAGAACTCGAAGAGGCCACGCAACGCCCACGGTGCCGCGCGGAGCTCCATGAAGTAGAGGCCGACCAGGCGCGCCTTGAAGACGGCCACCACGAAGATCGCCAGGCTCGCTGCCACGTGCGCGCCGCCGCTCGCTGTCTGACTCCCGATCACCCATTGGGCCAGTGTCAGCGCAACGAGAACCGCCCAGGCCAGCGACGCCTTGCTCAGTACCAGGGTCGCCATGATCAGTGCACCAGGAAGACGAGCGGAAAGATGATGAGCCACAACAGGTCCACCATGTGCCAAAAACACCCGCCGCCCTCGAAGACCGCAACCTGAGTTCGCGTGGTCTCGGTTCTGCGCGCGAACCGCCACAGCACCAGCAGCACGATCAGTCCGACGATCACGTGGACGAGGTGCAATCCGGTCAGCGCGAAGTAGTAGAGGAAGAACTCGTTGGTGTTCGGCGTGATACCTGCCGCGACCTTGGTGCGGTACTCGATGAGCTTTACGATCACGAAACAGGAGCCCACGAGTGCGCCCGCCAAGGTGAGGCGGGCGGCCAGGTGTCGAAATTGCGTACTTCGCATTGCCCTGACCGCCAATACGATCAACATGGAGCTGCAGAGCAGCACCAGTGTGTTGGCCACTCCCAGAGTCCGGTTCAGGGCCAGTTGAGACTCCGCGAACAGCGCCCGGTTGTGGCTGCGGCTGTTCAGGTACGCGCCGAACAACATCGTGAAAAGCAGCATGTCGCCGAAGATCAAGACCCAAACCCCTTGTTCGCCAGGCACATGTTTGGCCGGTGGGCAGGGGTGCGCGGTCGGTTCGACCGGACGAGGACGCGTCGCGACGGTGCGGCTGCCGTCAGGCAACTCCGGCACCTTCGAGCTCTCGGTCTTCGGCCTCCAGTCGCTGCAATGCCGCGCGGGTCAACGGCACCATGGCAAAGAGGTAGACGAAGAACATGACGAAGACGAGCCAGAAGGTGATCAAACCCTGCCAAGCGAATGGCCCACGGGTCATGAACGAGATCATCGTCGTCGAGATGAACGTCGCACACGTGAAGAATCCCACCCAGGCGATCCACGAAGGGAACAGTGGCTCTTGCCGCTTGTCGGTCAGCATGGCGAAACCGATTGCGCCCCATTGGATGGTGAAGATCATGAATGGCGGGTCGAAGATGAACCAGCCGAGGTCATACAACATCTGAATGTTCTCGTTGGATCGGACACCCGGGCGAAAGGCCTACGACGTGCTGGGTTCATGGTGGAACTCCTTGTTGAGGTGGCAGAGGTCAGCGCTGTGCGGTCAGGGCATCGTGTAGCCGCCGCTGACCGAGATCAGCTGCCCGGTCACCTGTCGTGCGGCGAAGGGTGACGAGAACCATGCCACCGCGCGGCCGACGTCCTCGGCCGTCGTCAAGCGGCGCATCGGGGTGTCCTTGAGCATGAACTCGATCTGCTTGGGGTTGAAAACGTCGTCCTGCCCGACCGCCCACAGACTCGAAGCGCCGATGGCCTCGGGTCCGTCGGGCACGACGAGCCCGGGGCAGACGACATTCGAGCGGATCCCGTGCCGCCCGTGTTCACGTGCGGTGGTGCGGGCCAACGCCACCATGGCGGCCTTTGACGCGCCATAAACGCCTTGCCGAATCTGTCCGAAAGCGGCATCGCTGGCGATGAAGACGATCGACCCGCAGCCGGCGTCCCGCATCGGACCGATCGCAGCCTGGGTGGCGGCCAGCGCGCTGAAGAAGTTGATCTCCATCGTGCGTTGCCATTTCACGCGGTCGGTGTCGGTGGCCACGAAGCCGGGGACGCTCCACCCCGCATTGTTCACCAGGACGTCCACGCCACCCCAGGCATCGACGGCGCGGCCGACTGCCGACTCGGCGCTACCGGGCACGGTGAGATCGGCTATGACCACTTCGACCTCAGCGGCGCCGAGCGCGAGCGCCTCGGCGCGAACGCGCTCGGCCTGCGCCGCGTCGATGTCGTTCAGCACGATCCGGGCGCCCTCTGCGGCGAAGACGTGCACGATGCCCCGACCGATGTTGGAGGCCCCGCCGGTGATGACGACGCGGGCGTCCGCCAGTCCCAGGTCCACGACGATCCTTTCTGACCACGGTGTTCGCTCCGCGGATTTAATTTAGAATAGAAATATTGATTAGATTTGTCTACCTATCAACTGGGTTGAATCACCCACGTAGGGATTGCAGACCTGACCTTGACGCTCCGTTACTTTTGAATCTAGATTCAATAGAGAAGGCAATGGAGCAGAGGGAGCAGGTCGTGGCAGGAGTGCGGGACAGGGTCATCGTCGTGACGGGTGCGGGAGGCGGGCTGGGGCGTTCATATGCCCGATTCCTCGCTGCACACGGCGCACTGGTCGTCGTCAACGACCTTGGGGGAGCGCGGGACGGTTCTGGCGCCGGGACCTCGATGGCTGACTCGGTTGTCGACGAGATTCGCACTGCGGGTGGGCGGGCCGTCGCGAACTATTCGTCGGTGGCCGATCCGGACGGTGCGGCCGAAATCATCCACACCGCCTTGTCGGAGTTCGGTGCTGTTCACGGCGTCATCAGCAATGCGGGCATTCTGCGCGACGGTGCCTTCCACAAGATGACGCAGGATAACTGGGACGCCGTCATGCAGGTCCATCTCTACGGTGGCTACCACGTCATCCGGGCTGCCTGGCCGCACCTGCGCGAACAGAACTACGGACGTGTTGTGGTGGCGACCTCGACCAGCGGTCTGTACGGCAACTTTGGTCAGGCGAACTACGGGGCGGCCAAAGCCGGACTGGTCGGATTGATCAACACCCTGGCAATCGAGGGCCGAAAGTACGGCATCACCGCGAATGCCGTTGCGCCGCTGGCGGCAACCCGGATGACCGCCGACATCGGGTCCGCAGAATTGCTCGACAAGCTCGATCCGGAGCTCGTTGCCCCGGCGGTCGGATACTTGGCATCTGCGGAAAACAGCGACACGGGTTCGGTTTTCGTCGTCGGCGGTGGGCTCGTCCAGCGAGTGGCGCAGTTCCAGAACGCCGGTGTCAGCTTCTCATCGGCACCGGACCTCTCGACGATCACGGACCGGTGGTCGGAGATCAACGACATGTCCGGGGCGACCCTCGGCAGCAATCCGGTGTGAGGGGCGGCTCGGTGGCAGGAATAGCGCTGACGGAGTCTTACTGGTCGGCCGACCACAGTGTGCCACTTGTCGATTTCACCGTGGGTGGACTACTGGCGGATCGGGCTGCGCAGCACCCGGACCGTGAAGCGATCGTGGCCGTGCGGCACGGTACCGAGAACCTGGCCCGCTTGACCTATCGCGAGTTGTTCGACGAGGCGTGCCGGGTGGCCACCGGCCTACGGCGTATCGCGCAGCCCGGCGACTACGTGGCACTGTGGGCGCCCAACGTCCTGGAATGGACAACCATCCAATATGGTGCCGCGTTGGCCGGCGTGGTTCTCGTCGCGCTCAATCCGGTCCTGCCGGCCGCAGACCTCGAGTATGCGTTGCGTCATTGCGGCGCAGTCGTATTGCTTCACGCCGACGCCAGTCGCGGACACGCCATGGCGGAAGTCGCAGGCCAGGTGTGCGAGAGAATTTCGGGGCTTCGCCGAATATCGTTGTCGGACAGCGCCGTCTGGCGACCCGATGACATTGACCATGACGTCATCGCACGTGCCCCTGTTGATCCGGACCGCCCGGTCATGCTGCAGTACACGTCGGGCACCACAGGGCGGCCGAAGGGCGTCTTGCTCACTCATCACGCACTGGTGAATGTGGCGAAGTTGACGATGGAGGCTGCTGGAATCGGCACGGCGGCCGTATGTGTGAACCCGCTGCCGTTGTTTCATACCGCCGGATGCGTGATCGCGACCCTCGGTCCGCTCTGGGTGGGTGGCACCGAGATCGTCTGCGAACGATTCGTCGCACATGCGGTACTCGACATACTGCGGGCCGAGGAAGCCTCGGTACTGTTCTACGTGCCGACCATACTCAGCGCGCTGCTGGCCGCGCAGGAGGTCAGTCGGCAACGACCGCCACCATTGCGCGTGATCATGGGCGGTGCCGCTATGGTGTCCCCGCACTTGATCGACAGCGCCGCAGCAGTTTTCGGCGCCGGTGTGTTCAATCTCTACGGTCAGACCGAGCTGGCCCCCGTGCTGACAATGACCCGGCCGACGGACACTCGCGATGAGCGCCTGTCCACGGTCGGCCGGCCGTTGCCCCAGGTTGATTGCAAGATTGTCGATCCGGAAACCGGATGTACAGCACCCGTCGGCCAGATCGGGGAGATCTGCGCGCGGGGCTATCAGCAATTTGTCGAGTACCTGCACGACCCCGATGCCACTGCACTTGCGCTCGACCCGGACAACTTCGTCCGCACCGGTGATCTCGGAACCATGGACTCACGAGGGTTCTTGTCCGTCACGGGCCGTCTGAAGGAATTGATCATTCGCGGCGGCGAGAACATCGCTCCAGCGGAGATCGAACATGCCGTCGCTGTCCATGACGATGTGAGTGAGGCCGTCGCGGTGGGCCTGCCCGACGAGCGGCTCGGCGAGATCGTCGCCGTGGTGTGTCGGTTGACCAACCCAGCTCACCTCGATCTCAGAACCGATCTGGTCGATCATGTACGCGACCGCCTGCCCGCATACAAAGTGCCGGCCCGGTGGTTCGTCGTCGACACATACCCGACCACAGCGACCGGCAAGGTGCAACGCCATGCGCTGACGGCGGCGATCAGGCGCGGTGAACTACGCGAACTATGAGCGATACCAATGCGATAGCGGCCCGGCGCGACGAACTGTTGGCGCGCTTTCCCACCTGGCGTGAACGTACGTTGGATGGCTGGCTCGATGACTGCGCTGCCCGGTATGCCTCGCGTCCGTTTGTGCTGTCCGACGATGATTGCCTGACCTATGAGCAGGTTGCCGTCGAATCGCGGCGGTTGGCGGCGGGTTTGATGGCACTCGGAGTGCGACCGGGCGACCGAGTTGGCCTGGTCATGGCCAACTATCCGGAATTCGTGACGGTGAAATTTGCGATCGCCCGGGTCGGGGCCATCGCGGTGCCGTTCAACTACCTGTACCGCCGCGACGAATTGGCGTTCGTGCTCGGTGATTCCGGGTGCCGGGTGTTGGTCACCATGACCGGTTTCGGGGAACTGGACTATCAGTCGATGTTGGACGACATCGTTCCCGGCTGGGATCACGACGATTTTGCGGGCCGCGCCGATTCGTCCGACTCGCTCGCCGCGCTGCGTCATGTCGTCATCCTCGAAACCGACCGTCCGCGCCGAGCGGGCGTGCGGTCGGTGGCGGACCTCGCCGAGCTGGGCGCGGACACGGCGGATCATGTGCTCTCCCAGAGCGATCCGCGCGCACCCGGCGACATCCTCTACACCTCGGGAACGACGGGGTCGCCCAAGGGCGTGGTCACCTCACACGACGGTGTCCTGCGCACGGCATTCGCATCTGCGCTGACACGTGCATATGAGGATGGCCGGCGAATCCTGTTCTCGTTGCCGTGTTATCACATGTTCGGTTACGTCGAGGGTCTGCTGTCGGTGATGTTCGTGGGCGGGGCCGCGGTTTTGCAGCCGAGGTTCACTGCCGAAGGGTATTTCCGAGGGATTCAACAGCATCGCGCGACCGACATCCTCTGTGTGCCGACTATGGCAGTGGCCATGGTGGAGAGCCCGGCTCGGTCGAGCTTCGATCTCTCCACCCTGTCCGCGATCCTGTGCGGTTCGGCGCCCGCACCGATTTGGTTGTGGCAGCAGATCGAACGTGACTTCGGCGTGAGTGAGATCGTCACCGGCTACGGGATGACCGAATGCGGCGGTGCCATGACCCTCACGTTGCCCGAGGACGCGCTGTCCTTGACCTCGGAGACGGTCGGTCGCCCGAAACTGGCCGGTGCTGCTGGTGTCCCGGGCACCGACGCATTGGTCACCTACCGGGTGGTGGACCCCACCACCGGTGCCGATGTCGAGGCCGGCGTCGAAGGGGAACTGTTGTCGAGCGGGCCGTCCACCATGCTCGGATACTGGAACCGTGCGGCCGAAACGTCCGCCGCGCTCCGCCTGGGCTGGTTGTGGTCGGGTGACCTCGGCTGCCGACGCGCAGATGGCTACCTGCAGGTCACCGGCCGTAGTAAAGACATGTACAAAAGCGGCGGAGAATTGGTGATGCCCAAGGAGATTGAAGATCTCCTCGCTGGTCACCCCGACATCAGCCAGGTCTTCGCGATGGGATTGACCGACGATCGCTGGGGCGAGATCGGTTGTGTGGTCGTGGTTCCGGTGCCGGAAGGTATCATCACCGAGCAGCAGGTCTTGGCTATCTGCCGCGCCAACCTCGCCCGTTTCAAAGTGCCGAAACGCGTCGTGTTCTACCGCGCGGACCAGCTGCCGACGACCCTGACCGGCAAGGTGCAGAAATTCCGCCTCGTGCAGCAGTTGCGTTCCGGCGGTGCCGCGTTCACTGACTAGGCGACGGCGAACACGGTGACACCCGCTTCGGCCCGACTGGACAGCACGTGTTGTGTGGCAAGCAGATCCAGATGAGCGGCGACCTCGAGCACAGCCGTCATCTGATGCACGACGTCGAGTTCGTCGAGTCTGCGTTCATGCCGTGTCCAGCGCATCTGCGCCGCAATCTCAAACGCTGTGGACGAGCCGGCGGCCACGAATTCGGCGACGCGCGCCAGCCGTTCGCGGTGATGATGGAGCAGTTCTTGAGCGCGATCGCCGGTGCGCCGGTCCGCTGGGCCGTGCGCCGGCAGCATCCGGGACTGCGGCAGTTGGAGGAACAACCGCAGCGAGGACAGGTAGGACCGCAGGGGCAATGCCTCGGGCGCTCGTTCGAAAGCTATCGAGGGTGTGATCCGGGGCAGCAGATGGTCGCCGGTGAACACCATCCGGTGGTCGACGTCATCGAAGACCATGTGCCCGCGGGTGTGGCCCGGAGTGAACCGTGCGACGACCGACGCACCGCCACAGTCGATCACATCACCATCCATCAACCACCGGTCCGGCCGCGTGAACGCGATACCGCGTTCGTACGGTTCCCACGCCAGCTCTTCGACGGCACGTGCGAGGTGGGGTGCTCCGCTGGTCCTGAGCATCCCGACCTGCGTCGGATGAACGCCGGCCAGCGCCGAGAAGGCGTCGATGCTGTGCCGCTCTTCGTATCCCAGCATCAATTCCGCGTCGTAGGTGCCGCTCCAACGCAGGGCGAGCGAATAGTGGTCCCAATGTTGGTGGGTCACCAGGATTTGTCTGACGTCGGAAGGCCCGGCATCGATCCGGCGGAGAGCATCGATCAATACGGCTTCGGAATGCGCGTAATCCCAACCGGGGTCGATGAGGGTGACACCGTCGCCGCCGAGAATGAGGTACGCGTTGACCGACGTGAGGTCGGGCAGCGGCAATGGCAGCGGCACCCGGATCACGTGATCGGCGATCAGTTCGTGTGGGGGCCCGACACCTGAGGTACTTAGGGCGTGCATCTCGGCGTCCTCCGGGTGGTTTCACGTGCAACAAATTTAATTTAACACAGATTTGAAAAAGGTGTTAGGCTGCGCGTCACGATGGAACGACGCATTGAGAACCTCCGTTGCGCACGCAGTGTGCTGTTCGTGCCGGGCGATCGTCCCGACCGATTCGCCAAGGCCGCCGCATGCGGGGCCGATCTCGTCGTGTTCGACCTCGAGGACGCGGTGGCGCCGGCCGCGAAGAGTGCTGCTCGTGACGCGGTGGATCGATGGCTCGGTACCGGACGGCAAGCCGTCGTCCGGATCAACGGGACCGGCACCCCGTGGTTTGACGACGACGTCGCCATGGCGGCGGCGCACCACTGCGCCGCAATGTTGCCGAAAACCTCCAGCGCGGAACATGTCTCGACGGTCGCACGCCGGCTGCCCAGCCGAATCCCGTTGATCGCGCTCATCGAGACGGCGTCGGGCGTCCTGGCGGCCGGGGAGATCTGTGCAGCCAATCGGATCGCCGCCGTGGCTTTCGGAAGTATCGATCTCAGCGCGGAACTCGGCATTCGTCCCGACGATCGACAGGCACTGCTTCATGCGCGCAGCTCTGTCGTACTCGCGGCCGCTGCCGCGCGGCGACCCGCACCATGGGACGGGGTGAGCACTGCCGTGCACGACGACGAGGCGGTCCGCGCCGACGCGGCCCACGCCGGGCAATTGGGGTTCGGAGGCAAGCTGTGCATCCACCCCCGGCAGGTGGCGATCGTCAACGCTGAGTTCCAGCCCTCGTCGGCGGAACAGGCCTGGGCGCAGCGCGTCCTGGACGCTGCGGCGGGCAGCGGGGGAGCGGCATGCGTCGTCGATGGCTGCATGGTCGACAAACCCGTGATCGACAGGGCTGTCCGGCTCTTGGCGCGGGTCCGCAACGAGGAACCGCTGCAGTCGGGCGGCCAATTGGAAGGAAAACTGCATTGACCGGGACTGACTCCACATTGACCGCCAATGCCGATGCCGCGCAACGGTTGTACGAGGCATTGCGCGGGGGCGACCGAGACACCCTCGCAGTTCTGTTGCATCCGGAGTTCGTCGGCCACACCACAGCGGGCCTACCGCTGGACCTCGGTGGCGAGCACTCGGGGCCTGACGAGATGCAACGGGATTTCTGGTGGCGGATCGGGCGTCACTACGTGGCAGAGGCGCATCCCGATGACATGCGCCGCCTGGATGACGGCCGGCTGTTCGTGCGCGGCCGGTACCGCGGTCACGGGCGGGAGTCTGGTGGCCCGCTGGACGCCGAGTTCATTCATGTCCTGACGTTCGCAACCGATGGCACGATCGTGCGGCTCGATCAGCTCACCGACAGCGCATCTTGGGTTGCCGCACTGGAACCGGCGGGCGGACCACGAGTGATCGAGTATTCGGTGAGCGGCGGCGTCGCCACCATCTGCCTGAACCGGCCCGAGGCGCGCAACGCCATCGACATGCGAATGGGTGAAGAAACCCTTCGCGTCGCCCAGCTGGTCGCCGAAGACCCGACCGTGCGGGCAGTGCTCATCTGCGGCAACGGACCGGCGCTGACGGTCGGCGGCGACATCGACTACTTCCTCACCACACCCCCCGATCGCTTCGGTTCGCTGTTCGCTCGCATGACCACCCCGTTTCACGAAGCGTTCCGGATTTTGAGCCGAATCGACGCGCCGATCGTGACCGCGGCGCATGGCGCTGTCGCCGGCGGCGGCCTCGGTTACGTATATGCCGCCGATCTCGTCGTCGCCGCCGAAGGCACGAAGTTCGTGACCGGATTTGCCGATCTCGGCCTTTCCGGCGACGGTGGCGGCACGTGGCATCTGCCACGCCTGATCGGTGCACGGCGAGCTGCCGAGGTGTACCTGCGCAATGCCCCGATCGGCGCGGACGATGCGCTGCGCTGGGGGATGGTCAATGCGGTGGTTCCTGCGGACGAACTGCGTTCGCAGGCGACGCGCCTGGCTGCGGACCTGGCCGCCGGGCCCACGCGCGCCTACGGACGCATGCGCGCGTTGTTGCGTGAGACCTGGAGCCGCGACCTGTCCGAACAGCTGCTCGCAGAGACCGAGGGGATGCGAGCGTTGGGCGGAAGCGCCGACGCTGCCGACGCCATCACCGCGTTCGTCGCGAAGCGAAAGCCGCGCTTCACCGGCAGATGAGTTACTTGGCGCGTTTGTGACGCGGCGATACGTCCTCGTCGGCGCCGGGTGCGGCGATGGCGTTGCGGACGAACGTCGTCGCGTTGCGGACGACCGAGTCCACCGACCCGCGGCGGGGTGTCCACCATTCGGCCGCCCAGTTGAGCGATCCGATGATCAGGAGCTGTGCGACCGTCAGATCGAGATCGTCGCGGAGCTGGCCCTCGGCATGGGCTGCCCTGAGGAGCTTGCGCCAAATGGCGGAGTAGGTGGCCTCCTCTGCCAGCTGCCGGGCCCGCAGGTGCTCGGGGACCTGGCCGCTGTTGCGGATCGACGCGGTGGCGTAGTCGGACAGTT
This sequence comes from Mycobacterium sp. PDNC021, assembly GCF_048282635.1. Taxonomy (NCBI): domain Bacteria; kingdom Bacillati; phylum Actinomycetota; class Actinomycetes; order Mycobacteriales; family Mycobacteriaceae; genus Mycobacterium; species Mycobacterium sp. PDNC021. Next base: position 5,649,145 of record NZ_CP182502.1, on the reverse strand, counting down.
CGAGTTCGTGGCGCAGATGTGTCTCGACGGCGACGAGAATCCGGTCCAGTGGCGAGGTTTCGGAGGACAGCTCGTCGAGCACCGTCTGCAGGTGCCGCGCCATGTCGGCGATGCCGCTCCACATCACCTCTTCGATCAGGTCTTCGCGGGAGGGGAAGTAGTAGTAGATCGCCGGCGCCTGCAGTTCCGCGTGCTCGGCGACATCGGTCAGCCGAGTGCCCGCGTAGCCCTTGGTGCTCAGCACGTGCGCGGCGGCATCGAGGATGCGTCGACGGGTGCGCGCTGACTTCGAGTCCGCGTCGCTACCGTCCTCCGGCGCCGCGGCCTGGGCCGATTTTCTAGCCATCGTTCAACTATATGGGAAACGGTAGGCAAATCTCCGCAGGGTGTGCGGGTGGTCGTCGGGGCCGGTCTCCATCGTCGACGGGCGCGGTCGAGCGCGATTGACGGGTCCGCGAGTTCTAATCTATATTCAAAAATCAATGGACGCATGGAGGCGATGTGCATGAAGGTTTTCCAAAGTATCGATGAGTTTGCAGCGGCCGAGGGGACGTCGTTAGGGCCGACGGATTGGCTGACGATCGATCAGGAGCGCGTCAACAAGTTCGCCGATGCGACGGGTGACCACCAGTGGATCCATGTCGACCCAGAGCGGGCCGCGCAGGGGCCCTTCGGAACTGCGATCGCCCACGGGTTGCTGACCCTGTCGCTGACACCGGTGCTGGTACACGATCTCTACCGCGTTGAGGGGGTGCGGATGGCGGTGAATTACGGCTACAACAAGGTCCGCTTCGTCTCGCCGGTGCCGGTCGGTTCGAAGATTCGGGCTGCTGCCGTGGTCGGACCGGTGACGGTGGTGCCTGGCGGTGTCCAGGGCGAGCTGACGACGACCATCGAGATCGAGGGCTCCGACAAGCCGGCGTGTGTCGTCGAATCGATTGCGCGGTACTACTCGTGACGAAGCCGGTTCTGCTCGAGGTATCCGGCAAGGTGGCCACGGTCACCTTGAACCGGCCCGAGCAGCGCAACGCCATCACCGTCGCCCTCGGGGCTGCATTGGAAGATGCGTTGCACGAGGCCGCTGCCAGCGCTGACGTTGTCGTGGTGCGCGGTGCCGGCGGGAACTTCTGCGCAGGAGGGGATTTCCACGAGTTGGGACGTCTGCGCGCGCTCGGCCGCGCTGCAATGGCCGAGCTCTTCGACAACTTCCGGCGTGCCTGCGCGAGCATCGAAACGCTGCCTGTACCGGTGATCTGCGCGGTCGAAGGTTTCGCGACCGCCGGAGGCTTCGAACTCATCCAGGCAGCCGACATCGTGCTCCTGCACGAAAATGCCGTGCTTGCCGACATCCATGCGAAGTTCGGCCAGATTCCGGGTGGCGGCAGCACGCAGCGACTGCCGCGACTGGTCGGCCGGCAACGAGCACTCGCCCACATTCTCACCGCCGACAGCCTGACGGCCGCCCAAGCACTCGACTGGGGACTGGCGTACCGCGTGTTCGCGAGTGACGAATTCGACTCGGCGGTAACGGTTTTTGCCGAGCGGCTGGCGACCAGGGACCGCACTGCACTTGCGCGCAGCAAGGCCCTGATCTACCAGGGGCTGCGGCAACCGCTCGACGACGGATTGGCATTGGAGCGCGAGGCGGTGCTGGAACACGTCGCGATGACCGGAACAGGGGTGGGGCGTGGCTGAGCAATTGGTGCTTCTCGACGTCGCGGACGACGGCGTCGCGCGGTTGCGGCTGAACCGGCCCGAGGCCGCCAACGGCATGAATGTGCCTTTCCTGCAGGCACTGCACGCCGTGATCATGCAATGCCACGGCAATCCCGCCATCCGCGCCGTCGTTATCACCGGCGAAGGCAAGAACTTCTGCGCCGGCGGCGACGTTCGAACATTCGCGTCCAAGGGTGAGGCGCTGCCGGATTACCTGCGCGAGGCCACCGCATGGCTGCAGCTGGCCGTCGATGCACTGCTCCAGTTACAGGTACCGGTAATCGCCGGAGTGCACGGATTCGCCGCGGGCGGCGGCGGATTCGGGCTGGTCTGCGCATCGGATTTCGTCATCGCCACTGAATCCGCGAAGTTCATGTCGGGTGCGGTCCGTGTCGGGATGGCGCCCGACGCCGGTGTGTCGGTGACACTCACCCAACTTGTCGGGCTCCGCAAGGCCATGGAGATCGTGCTCACCAATCCGACGCTGTCGGCACAGCAGGCCCTCGACATCGGCCTGCTCACCAAGGTCGTGCCCGACGACCAGCTCGGTGATGAATTGAGTTCCTTTGCAGAACAATTCACCGATATGGCCCCCAAGGCGGTGGGTGCGACCAAGCGGCTGATGTGGGGCGGCCTGGGTGCCGGCGTGGTGCAGCGACTCGGCGAGGAGGCACGCACCGTGGCTGAGCTGTCCGGCACAGCAGACTCACGTGAAGGGCTGGCTGCCGTCATCGAACGGCGACCGCCCCGGTTCGTCGGGAAATGACATGGACGACGTCGTAACGGTCGCTGATCACGGGCACACCCGGGTCATCACGCTGAATCGGCCCGACCGGCGGAATGCGATCGACATACCACTGCGCGTGGCACTGGCCGGTCAACTCGAAGATGCCATGGCCGACAACAATATTCGGGCTGTCGTGCTGACGGGTGCGGGCGCGAGCTTCTGTGCCGGCGGTGACATTTCGACCATGCGCCGGATGCCGGAGACAGAGAGCCGGCCGCGTGCTCAAGCCGCCGCCCGGGTGGTTCGGGCCATCTGGACCGGCGGCACGCCGGTCGTCGCCGCGGTGGAAGGTGCCGCGTTCGGTGCCGGTGTCTCGCTGGCGCTGGCCTGCGATCGAGTGGTAGCCGCCGAGGACTCGGTGTTCTCCACGGCCTTCACAGGTGTCGGCCTGGCCGGCGACATGGGCATTTTCGCATCACTGCCCGCACGGGTCGGTCCGGCAAAGGCGCGGCAGCTGATGCTGTTGCCGCAGAAGCTGTCTGGCGCGGAAGCCTTTGAGCTCGGCCTCATCGATGCGCTCGTGCCGTCGGGTTCGACGCTGACATCGGCACTTGCTGACGCCGAGCGGATCTCGGCACTCGCGCCCCTTGCGGTTCGCGAGATCAAAGGGGCATTGACCCGTTGGCCCGGTGCGCCGCTGGCGATGCTCGACCACGAGGTCGACTTGGCAGTGCGCCTGTTCGACACCGAGGACTTCGACGAAGGCGTCGTCGCTTTCCATGACCGTCGTCCGCCCCGATTCCGGGGCTGCTGAGGAGAAGCCATGACCACCGCTGTCGACTATTCACGGCTCATCGAGCCGACCCGCGTGCACGGCTCGCTGTACACCGACCCCGCCATCTTCGCCGAAGAGCTGGAGCGCATCTGGTACGGCGGCTGGGTGTTCGTCGGCCACGAGAGCGAGATCGCGCAGCCGAATGACTACGTGCGCAAGCAGATCGGCCCGCAGGACATCATCATGACCCGGAGCCGTGAAGGCGACGTCCACCTGCTGGTGAACCGCTGCGCCCACCGCGGCAACCTGGTGTGCGACGACGCGAGCGGCAACTCGGGATCGTTCCGTTGCCCGTATCACGGCTGGACGTACCGCAATGACGGTGCGCTGGTCGGCTACCCGTTCAAGAAGGGCTACGGCGACGGCAAGCTGGACCTGGGCCTCGGGCGCCTGCCGAAAGTCGACAGCTACCACGGCTTCGTGTTCGGCAGCTTCAACCCCGACGTACCGCCGCTGCTGGAACATCTCGGCGCCGCTGCCGGCGAGATGGACCGGCTGGCACGCCTGTCGCCGGCAGGCCAGGTGCGGCTCGACGCCGGCTGGCTCAAGCACAAGACCCGCGCCAACTGGAAGCTGTTGGCGGAGAACGAGACCGACGGCTACCACCCGCAGTTCGTGCACGGTTCGATCTTCTCGGTGACCGGCAGCACCATTGGCCCGCTCTACAGCGACAAGTCCACCGCCGTCACCCGCGCGCTCGGAAACGGGCACAGTGAGAACGACCTCCGGCCGGAATTCCGCAAGTTCGCCGAACCGATGCGATGGTTCGGCACGACGGCCGAACGGGTCCCTGACTACGTGGCCAGAATGAGAGCAGTCCACGGCGACGCGGCCGAGCAGATCCTCATCGAGGGTGGCCCGCACGTGATGGTGTTCCCGAACCTCTTCATCGCCGAGATTCAGGTCTTCAACATCCAGCCGCTGTCCGCCGGTGAGTGCATCCAATACTCGACCGCCGTTCAGTTGGAGGGGGCGCCAGAGCTCAACAAGCGCATGCTCTCGCAGTCCATCGGATCGGTTGGACCGGCCGGAATGCTGCTCGCCGACGACACCGAGATGTACGAACGCAACCAGGCCGGCGTCGCGCAGCTGCTGCCCGAATGGCTCGACATCCGCCGCGGCACCGTCCGGGAGCGCCAGGACGAGAACGGCTTTCAGATCGGTGGCGCCACGGACGAGACGGCCATGCGCGCCTTCTGGGCGCACTACAAGACGCTGATGGAGCCATGATGACGACATCGACCGGAGCAGACCTGCGCGAGCTCGAGCGATTCATCTACCGCGAGGCCCGCTTTGCGGACGAGCACGAATACGACGCGTGGGAGGCCTTGTGGACCGACGACGCGCTGTATTGGGTGCCTGCCGCGGGATCGCTCGCAGACCCGGAGCACCACGTGTCGGTCATCTACGACAACCGCCGTCGGATCTCGACGCGGTTGCAGCAGCTGCGCACCGGCAAGCGGTACGCGCAAGCGCCGGCATCGAACCTGCGCCGGATCATCTCCAACATCGAAATCCTCGCGGCGGAGGGTGACGAGTCCACCGTCGGCGCGAACTTCGTGCTCTACGAATCGAAGTCACGCGGCATCGAGACCTGGGCCGGCCGCGTGACCTACCTGCTGCGACGTGTCGAAGGCGAGCTGAAGTTGGCCCGGAAAACGGTGATGCTGGTGAATTACGACGAGGCGTTGCCGACTCTGGGATTCCTGATCTGATGGATGCCGGCGACGTCGTCCACAACGAGTTCGCGCAGGTCGCGGTGCGAGTCGACCGCGTCGGGAACAGTCCCCGGCTGTCGTTGACCGACCTCAAGACCGGGCGAGTGCGCTTCCTCGACGCGCTTGAACTCGAGACCATCGTGTGGCTGCCGGACGGGCACATGCAGAAGCTGCTCGACCCGTCCGCAGACCGATGGAAAGAAGGATGATCGACCTCAGTGCACTCATTCGTCCAGGCGACACGGTCGTCTGGGGGCAGGCTTGTGCGGAGCCCCTGACCCTCACCGAGGCGCTCACGGCGCAGTGTGAGTCTCTCGGCGGCATAACGGCTTTCCTGGGTATCCAATTTGCGGGCACCGCGAAGCCCGAGCACGCCGATCACATCCGGTTCGTCAGCTATTGCGGCACCGGTGCGAACCGCGCATTGGTGCAGGCGGGCGTGCTCGACATCTATCCGGGCCACTACTCGACACTGCCCTGGCTGGTGTCACACGGACCGCTGCGAGCGGACGTGGTGCTCGTGCAGGTATCGCCGCCCGACCTGGACGGCAATCACAGCCTGGGCCTGGCGCATGACTATCTCACCGCCGCAATCGATGTCGCGCGAGTGGTGATCGCCGAGGTGAACGACCAGGTTCCCTTCGTCGCCGGCTCGCGCTATCTGACCGCCGCTGACATCGATGTGCTGGTGGAGAGCTCGCGGCCGCCGGTGGAGGCGCCGGCGGGTCGGGTCGACGCGACCACGATGCGGATCGCCGAGCTGGCTGCCGGCCTGATCGAGGACGGGGCGACCTTGCAGCTGGGTATCGGCGCGGTGCCGGAAATGATGTTGGGCGAACTGAAAGACAGGCGCGACCTGAGGTTTCATTCGGGGCAGCTCAGCGACGGCGCTGCCGGGCTCATCGAGGTCGGGGCGGCCGGCGGTGGGGTCGCGGCGTTTCTCATCGGGACTCGCCGCCTATTCGACTTCGCGCATTGCAATCCGGCTATCGGGTTGCGCCCGGCGTCCTACACGCATGACCCCGATGTGCTTGCGGCACAGGAAAAGTTCGTGGCCGTCAACTCGGCGGTCGAGGTCGATGTGACCGGTCAGGTCAATGCCGAGATCGCCGGCGGGACGTACGTCGGTGCGGTCGGCGGCGCGGCAGACTTCCTGCGTGCCGCAGCGCGGTCATCGGGCGGACTGCCCATCGTCGCGCTACCCGCGAGCCGGATCGTCGCGGCGTTGTCCGGGCCGGTGTCGACAGCGCGGGCGGACGCCGGAATCTTCGTCACCGAATACGGCATCGCGGATCTACGTGGACAGCCATTGGCGCAGCGGCGCCGCCGCATGGTCGAGATCGCACATCCCGACCACCGAGAAGCCTTGTTGGAAGGAACATCATGAGACGCGCGGCAATCGTGAACCCACTGCGTACCCCGGTCGGCGCGTTCGGCGGAGTGCTGCGCTCTGTGCCTGCCGAGCGGTTGGCGTCCACGATCCTGAAAGCCGTTGTGGAGACGTCGGGTATCGATCCGGCGCGGATCGACGACGTGGCAATGGCCCAGTCGTACGCCAATTCCGAAGCGCCGTGCATCGGCCGGTGGGCAGCACTGGATGCCGGTCTGCCGGTGGAATTGCCCGGTTTTCAGACCGACCGTCGGTGTGGCGGCGGATTACAGGCAGTCGTCACCGCCGCGATGATGGTGCAGACCGGAGCTGTCGACGTCGTCCTCGCCGGCGGCGTCGAGAGCATGAGCAACATCGAGTACTACACCCAATCGACACGGTGGGGTTCGCGATCGGGCAACGCCACGCTCTACGACCGCTTGGATCGGGGACGGGAACGCTCGCAGCCGGCTTGGCGGTTCGGAGCGATCAGCGGAATGATCGAAACCGCCGAGAATCTCGCGACCGAGTACAGCATCTCCCGATCTGCCGCCGACGAGTTCGCCGCGCGTAGTCACCAACGGGCCGCTGCCGCATGGGAATCCGGACGGTTCGACGACGAGGTGGTGCCGGTCGAGGTGCCGCAGCGGAAAGGCGACCCGATCGTCTTCGCGAAAGACGAAGGCATCCGCCCTGATACCACCGCCGATTCGTTGGCGAGACTTCGCACGATCACACCCGGGGGCACCGTGACCGCCGGGAACTCCAGCCAGCAGAACGATGCCGCCGCGGCGTGTCTGGTGGTCGCCGAGGATCGGCTCGACGAGCTCGGTCTGGAGCCGCTCACCTTCCTGCGTGGCTGGGCCGCGGCGGGCTGCGAACCGCGGGTGATGGGTATCGGGCCGGTGCCGGCGGTGGCAAAACTCTTTGCCCGCACCGGGTTGTCGTTCGATGACATGGATCTGGTCGAGCTGAACGAGGCGTTCGCAGTTCAGGTGCTGGCAGTGATGAAGGGCTGGGGATTCGACGATCTCGACCGGCTCAACGTCAACGGCTCCGGCATCTCACTCGGGCATCCGATCGGTGCGACCGGCGTGCGGATCCTCACAACGCTGTCGCACGAATTACGTCGCAGTGGCGGCAGATATGCGCTGGAAGCGATGTGCATCGGCGGCGGCCAGGGCATGGCGGCGATCGTCGAGGCGCCGTGACCGGAATCGTCTCGTACGCCACGTATCTGCCGTCACACCGGTTGCGGGGCCGTCGGGTCGTCGCGTCGTTCGATGAGGACAGCACGACGCTGGGTGTCGCCGCCGCGCAGGCAGCGCTCGGCAACAGGCCGGGCGGCGCCCTGTATTTCTCGTCCACCACGCCTGCGTACGCGGACAAGGCGAACGCCACCGCCATCCACGCCGCACTCGGCCTGTCGGCTGGCGCGTTTGCGGTCGACATGGTGGGGTCGGCGCGCAGCGCCGTCGCGGCATTCCGGGCCGCGTCGGCGTCGGGCGGTATGGCGGTGATGTCCGATGTCCGGGTCGGGCGTGCCGGGTCCTCCGACGAGAAAGACGGTGCCGACGCCGCGGCGGCCTTCCTGTTCGGCGACAGTGACACGATCGCCGACATCATCGGATATGCCGGCGCGACAGCAGAATTCCTCGACCGCTGGCGCGTCCCCGGCGGTACGGGCACGCACTGGGAGGAGCGCTTCGGTTTCGAGGAATATCTGCCGCTGATCGAAACGGTGCGGTCCCAGGTGGGTGTCGACGAGCCGGATCACGTGGTCGTGGTGTCGCCGAACGCCGCGGTGCGGAAATGGGCCGCGCGTACGTTCACGACGTCGCCCGTAGGCCACGCGGGCGCCGCTGATCTGGGCATCGCACTGGCGAACGTGCTGGACGTCGCGCAACCCGACGAGACGATCGTGGTGATCTCAGCGGCGGACGGGGCCGACGCCATCGCCCTGCGCGTCACCGCGCAGGTCCGGCGTCAGGCGGTCTCTGTGGCCGAGCAGCTTGCGGCCGGTGCCGACGTCGACTACCTGACGTACGTGACGTGGCGCGGACTGCTCGAGCAGGAGCCGCCGCGGCGACCGGAACCCGACCGGGTCGCAGCGCCGCCGTCTGCTCGCGAGCGCGATTGGAAGTTCGGTTTTGCCGCAAGCTGCTGCACTGCTTGCTCGTTCGTTCATCTACCGCCGGTGCGGGTCTGCAAGAAGTGCGGCGTCGTCGATCAGATGACGCGGCGGCCGCTGCGTGCGGAGGCCGGGACCGTCGCGACCTTCACGGTGGACCGGCTTGCCTACTCGCTTGCGCCGCCCGTCGTCGGAGCAGTCGTCGACTTCGACGGCGGCGGCCGCTACACCCTCGAGCTTGCGGATGGTGGAGCCGACCGCATCGCTGTCGGCTCACGCGTCGGTTTGACGTTCCGCTGTCTGCACAGCGCGGGCGGTGTCCACAATTACTTCTGGAAGGCGAAACTCCTGTGAGTAGCAGCGGCATCCGCGACAAGGTCGCTGTGGTGGGCATGGGATGTACCCGATTCGGCGAACGGTTCGGTGCGTCTGCCGAAGATCTCATCATCGAGGCGATCGATGAATGCTTCACGGCCAACCCGAAGCTGGATCGGGCCGGCGTCGGCGCGTACTGGCTGGGCACGCTGGCCACCGGCCAGAGTGGGCTCACTGTCAGCAAGGCGCTCGCCTTGGACTACACCCCGGTGACGCGGGTCGAAAACTATTGCGCCAGTGGATCCGAATCCTTCCGCAACGCCTGCTTCGCCGTCGCATCCGGTGCTTACGACATGGTGGTGGCCGTGGGGGTCGAGAAGCTGAAAGACTCGGGCTACTCGGGACTGCTGCGGGGCGATCCGCCGGGCGACGGTACCGCTTCGGAGCTTTCGCTCACCGCACCGGCGGCGTTCTCGTTGCTCGACCCGGCCTACTGCGCCCGCTACGGTGTCGACCCCGCCGCGATGCGCGATGCGATGACTCACGTCGCCTGGAAGAACCATCGCAACGGGGCGCGAAACCCGAAGGCGCAGTTCCGTTCAGAGGTCTCCAAGGAGAAGATCGCGCACGCGCCCATCGTCGCCGGACGGCTCGGTGTGTTCGACTGCTCGGGCGTATCCGACGGCGCGGCGTGCGCGGTCATCGTTCCCGCAGAGCGCGCGGCCGAGTACACCGAACGGCCCATGTACGTGAAAGGGGTTGCGCTGGCGGCCGGGCCGGGACGGGGCGCGGTGGACCCCGGTTACGACTTCACCACCTTCCCCGAAGTCGTCCGGTCGGCACGTGACGCGTATGCGCAGGCCGGGATCGAGAACCCGCGTGCGGAACTCTCTTTCGCCGAGGTGCATGACTGCTTCACTCCGACGGAGCTGGTGCTCATGGAGGATCTGGGGTTCGTCGACCGGGGCGATGCCTGGCGGGCCAGCCTCGCCGGTGAGTTCGATGCCGACGGGCGGTTGCCGGTCAACGTCGACGGCGGCCTCAAGTCGTTCGGCCATCCGGTCGGTGCCAGCGGGCTGCGCATGCTCTATGAATGCTGGTTGCAATTTCGTGGCGAGGCCGGCGGCAGGCAACTGACCGAGCCTCGAATGGCGTTGACGCACAATCTCGGTGGGCGGCCGGGAGCGTGCGTATCGCTCGTCGCGGTAGTGGGTAGCGAACTGGGTTGACACTGTCGCCGCGGCGGCAGCGTTGACCCCCATAGGTCATTATTTTATTATAGATTCAAAAGTACTACGAAGCAGCTCGACGGAATGTGGATCAAATGACGCTCACCAGCCTGGTTGTAGACAGTGCCGACCACGCGATGCTTCGCGACACGGTCGCCAAGATCGCCGACAAATATGGCGCGGAGTACTTCCTGGAACGTTCGCGCGCCGGTGGGAAGGTCGATGAACTCTGGGCGGACCTCGGCGCGGCCGGGTTGCTCGGGGTGCACCTGCCCGAGGAATACGGCGGTGGCGGTGCAGGCATGTCCGAGCTGGCCATCGTCATCGAAGAACTGGCCGCACATGGCATTCCGCTGCTCTTGACGGTCATCTCGCCGGCTATCTGCGGTTCGATCCTGGCCGCCCATGGCTCGCCCGAGATGAAGCAGCGCTGGCTGCCCGGCATCGCCGACGGCTCGTTGAAGATGGCGTTTGCGCTGACCGAGCCGGATTCCGGGTCCAACAGTCACCAGGTGAAGACCACCGCCCGCCAGGACGGCGACGGATGGGTGGTGTCCGGCGGCAAGTACTTCATCTCCGCCGCCGACGAAGCGCACTCACTGCTCGTGGTGGCGCGGGACGGAACCGCTGCGGACAGTGGGCGGAACCCGCTGTCGCTCTTCGTGGTACCCACCGATGCGCCGGGAGTCACACTCCAATTGCTGGAGACGACGGTGACCTCTCCGGATCATCAGTTCACCGTGTTCTTCGACGACGTTCGGGCCGGGCCCGAAGCGTTGATCGGTACCGCCGGCAACGGGCTCAGGCAGGTGTTCGCCGGGCTCAATCCGGAGCGGATTCTGGCTTCGGCGCTCAGCGGGGGCATCGGCCGCTACGCGGTCGAGAAAGCCGTCGCCTATGCGAAAGACCGTGCGGTCTGGTCGGTTCCGATCGGGGCGCACCAGGGTATCTCGCACCCCATCGCCGATTGCCACATCCAGGTCGAGCTCGCCCGCCTGGCCACCCAACGTGCCGCGCAGATATTCGATGACGGCGGGAACGCTGCTGCGGCGGCGAACATCGCCAAGTACGCCGCGGCTGAAGCGTCGCTGAAGGCGCTCGACCAGGCCATCCAAACCCATGGCGGCAACGGACTTTCCAAGGAGTACGGACTGGCCGAACTGTGGTTCGTGGCCCGTCTCATGCGCACCGCACCGGTGAGTCGCGAGATGGTGCTGAACTTCGTCGCCCAAACCATGCTCGACCTGCCCGCTTCGTACTGAGGAGAATCCATGCCAAACACATTTGACGCACTCGTCGTCGGCGCCGGCGCGGGCGGGCTGTTCGCCGCGGCGCGGCTTTCGCACCTCGGCTACCGGACGTTGGTCGTCGAGCGGCTCGAGGTCGTCGGCGGGCGGGCATCGACGCGCGACATCGACGGGTTCAAGGTCAACAACGGCGCCATCGTCATCGAAACCGGCGGCCTCACCGAGGAGACGTTCCACGAGGTCGGCGCGAAGTTCGACGTCCGTGCCGCGGAACCGCCGATTCTTTACCGCATCGGCGATAAAGACGTCGACGTGACCGGTGGTGGCTGGGGATTCCTGCTGTCCAAGCTGACGCGCCAGGGCGCGAAGCTGGTGAGTGGAATCGGCGCGGCCCGAAACGATTCGGGTTTGCCGGAAGACGAGCTGTCGACAGCCGACTGGGTGGCCAAGTACACCAAGAACGAGTCGGTGCACGGCATCTTCCGCAACATGTGCGGATCGGTCTTCGCGGTGGGTTCCGAGGAACTGCCCGCGCGGGTGTTTCTGACGTACTTCACTCGCAAGAGCGCATTCAAGAAGTTCGGCTTCTGCCCTGAGGGCACCGTCGGCATCTGGCAGGCGCTCGCCGAGGTGGTGGAGAAGAACGGGGGAGCGGTCTGGCTCTCGTCGGAGGTGCAGCAGCTGCACCTGACGGACGGGCGGATCACCGGAGCCACCGTCGTCCATGGCGGTGAAACCGTCGATATCTCTTGCGGTTTCGTGGTGAGTGATATCGGTCCGTTCGCGACGGTCGAGCTGGTCGGCAGCCAGAATCTGCCCGCCGACTACGTCGCGAAGGTCGATGCGGCAAACCGGCCGTGCTCGATGATCACCGTCAACTTCGCCAGCCGGCGAAAGCTGTTGAAAGCTCCGGGCATGCTGAGCTTCGCGAAGACCCGGAGGCTGTGCTACGTCGCGAATTTCACCGAGACGTGTCCCGAGATGGCGCCGGAGGGCTGGCACCTCTATGCGGGGACCTCGGTGCCCAAACCCGCAGTCGGCGACTTCGACGAGAACGCGGAAACCGAACTGCTACTGGCTGATCTGCGCGAGGAGATCGACGGCTTCACCGATGCCCGCATCCTGTCGATCGCGGTCACCCGCGACGGCTGGCCGCCGCAGCGCGCCGTCGCCGGCTTCGACCTACCGCACGACACCCCGATCGCGAACTTGTGGAATGTCGGAGATGCGGTGAAGGAGTACGCCAACGGCGGGACGACGGCGTGTGCCGAGACGGCCAAGATCGTCGTCGACAAGATTCGGGCCATGCATTCGCCGACGGCCTGATGCTGTTCCGGCCCTTCGCCATCCGAGGTTGGCGAAGGGCCGGTTCGTCGGCAGCGTGGCCAGTTCTCAGGCGGTCAGTCCACCGCGGGCGACGAGCTGCGCTGCGATGACGTTGCGCTGGATTTCGTTGGTGCCCTCGCCGACGATCATCAGAGGCGCGTCGCGGAAGTAACGCTCGACGTCGTATTCGGTCGAGTAGCCGTAACCTCCGTGAATGCGGACGGCGTTGAGTGCCACCTCCATGGCGACCTCGGACGCGTAGTACTTGGCCATGCCGGCTTCCATGTCACATCGTTCGCCGGCGTCGAACCGCTGCGCCGCATGCAGCACCAGCTGACGGGCGGCCGTCAGCTTGGTGGCCATGTCGGCCAGATAGCCGCCGACAGCCTGGTGCTTCCAGATCGGGATGCCGAAACTTTCGCGCTGCTGGGCGTAGGCCAGCGCATCGTCGAATGCGGCCTGACCGACGCCGAGCGCGCGGGATGCGACCTGAATCCGGCCTGTCTCAAGACCTTTCATCATCTGCGCGAAGCCCTGCCCCTCCACTCCGCCGAGGACGGTGTCCAGCGGCGCGCGGAAGTCGTCGAAGGCCAACTCGCAACTCTCGACGCCCTTGTACCCAAGCTTGGGCAGATCGCGGGACACGATCAGTCCCGGACCGTGTTCGACCAACAGGATGCTGATACCGCGGTGCCGGGGCGTGGCCGCCGGGTCGGTCTTGCACAACAGCGCGATGAGCTGAGACCGGCGGGCGTTGCTGATCCACGTCTTGGCCCCGTTGATGACGTAGCCGTGCTCGTCGCGACGGGCGACAGTGGTCATCGCCTGCAGGTCGGAGCCGCCGCCGGGTTCGGTCAGCGCCATGGTTGCCCGGATCTCTCCGGTGGCCATCCGCGGGAGGTAGCGGCTCTTCTGGTCGTCCGTGCCGAAGGCCAGGATCAACTTGGCGACAACGGTGTGGCCACCCATGGCTCCCGCCAGGCTCATCCAGCCACGTGCCAATTGCTCGGTCACCCCGACGTAGCACTGGGTGGACACGGGCGCATCGCCGTACGGCTCTGGGATCGCCAGACCGAAGATGCCCATCTGCTTCATCTGGTCGATGAGCTTTTCCGGGTACTCATTGGCGTGTTCGAGATCGCGTGCGACGGGCCGCACCTCGCGGTCGACCCAGTCCCGCACAGTCGCGACGACCTGCCGCTCTTCGGTTGACAACTCCACAGCTGGTCTCCTAACTGAGAATCAGCAGGCCGCGATATCGCGGCCGATGATCTCCTTCATGATCTCGGTCGTTCCGCCGTAGATCGTTTGGATGCGGGTATCGAGATAGGCTCGGGCCACAGGATATTCAGTCATGTAGCCGTACCCACCGTGCAGCTGCAGGCAGCGGTCGATCACGCGCTTTTGCAGCTCGCTGACGTACCATTTGCCCTTGGCCGCATCGATCGCGCTGAGCGTTCCGGCGTTGTACGCCAACACCGAACGATCGACGTAGGACTCCGCGATATCGATCTCCGTCGACATCTCGGCGAGCTCGAACCTGATGTGCTGTTTGTCCGTGAGCGGCTTTCCGAAGGCCTGGCGCTGCCGGCAGTAGTCGACGGTGCTGCTGAAGATGGCGCGGGTCGTGGCGATCGCTTTGGCGCTGACGCCGAGACGCTCCCGTGGGAGATGACTCATCAGGTACGGCAAGCCCATTCCCGCTTCGCCCAGCAGGTTCGTCGCGGGTACCTCGGCGTCCCGGAAGTACAGTTCAGCGGTGTCCTGAGCGGGCAGCCCGATCTTGTCGAGCTTGCGTCCGCGTTCGAACCCCGGGGTATCGCGCTCCACGACGAACAGACTGAATCCGCGCGAGCCCGCGTCGGGATCGGTTCGGGCAGCAACGACCACCAGGTCGGACATGATGCCGCTGGAGATGAATGTCTTCTGCCCGTTGAGGATCCAGGTGTCCCCTTCGCGCCGGGCAGTGGTGCGAATGCCGCGTAGATCGCTGCCGGCGCCGGGTTCGGTCATGGCCAGCGCGCCGATGATCTCGCCGGCCGCGAACCCGGGCAGCCAGCGCTGCTTCTGTTCGTCGTTGGTCAGGTCGAGCAGATAGTGCAGAACGAGGTCATCCTGCAAGCTGACGGTCAGACCGAACGACAAGGCGTTGATCCGGGAGACCTCCTCGCACACCACCATCCGGTAGCGGTAGTCGGATTCGCCGGCGCCGCCGTACTGCTCGTCGATCTGCAGGGCGTAGATTCCCGCTTTGGCGGCGCGAGCGAATACGGCGCGATCGATCCAGCGGTCCCGATCCCAATCATGTTGATGGGGAACGACTTCACGCGCGAGAAACTCGCGCACCGTCTCGCGATAAGCCGTGTGGTCCGCGGTGTAGAGCGTGCGCTCCATGGCCTATAGCCGCTCGATGATGGTGACGTTGGCCTGCCCGCCGCCTTCGCACATGGTCTGCAGCCCGTACCGACCGCCGGTGCGTTCCAGCTCGTGCAGCATCGTGGTCATGAGGCGGGCGCCGGTACAGCCGATCGGGTGACCGAGGGCGATGGCGCCGCCGTTGGGATTGACCTTGGCGGGGTCGGCGTTCAGTTCGGTGAGCCAGGCGAGGACGACCGGTGCGAACGCCTCGTTGATCTCGACGACATCGATGTCGTCGATGGACAGTCCGGCACGCTTCAAGGCGTGCTGGGTCGCCGGGATCGGGGCGGTCAGCATCATCACGGGATCGGCCCCGCGTACAGACATGTGGTGGATGCGGGCCCGCGGGGTGAGCCCGAACCGGTCCACCGCACTCGCGGAGGCGACGAGCAATGTGGCTGCGCCGTCCGAGATCTGGCTCGCCGCTGCGGCGGTCACGACGCCGCCGTCCACCAGAGGCTTCAGGCCGGCCATCTTTTCCAGTGACGTGTCGGCTCGCGGCCCTTCGTCGACGCTGATTCCGGCGAGTTCGGTGATCTCCCGGGCAAAGCGCCCCTCGGCGATGGCGGCGAGGGCGCGCTGGTGGCTGGTCAAGGCGAACCGCTCATTGTCCTCGCGGGTCAGCTTCCAGTGGGCGGCAATCAGTTCCGCGCCTCGGAACTGCGAGATCTCCTGATCTCCGTAGCGTGCCCGCCAGCCCTCGCAGCCGGTCCACGGATCGGTGGCGCCGAACGGTTCGCCGGCGGCGAATGCGCTCAAGATGGGGTACTGGCTCATCTTCTGCACGCCACCCGCGACGATGAGGTCGCACGTGCCGCTCATAACCGCTTGTGCGGCAAAGTGAACCGCTTGCTGAGCCGAGCCGCACTGACGATCGATTGTCACGCCGGGGACGGATTCGGGCAGGCCGGCCGCGAGGGCCGCGGTGCGGGCGATGTCACCGGCCTGCGAACCGATGTTGTCGAGGCACCCGAAGATCACGTCATCGATGGCTTCCGGGTCGATGTCGTGACGGTTCACCACGGTCTTGATCACATGCGCGGCCAAGTCGGCGGGGTGTGTGCCGGACAGCCCGCCGCCGCGCTTGCCGACAGCAGTGCGGGTGGCGTCGACGATGTATGCCTCAGTCATAAAATTGAATTTAACATAGATTCGAAAATGCGGTCAATCGAAGACCATGACCCGTCCAGGCGGTCTTGTTCAGACGAGTTCGGGCACTCGCAGATGAGCAATTGCCAGCTCGAACTCGCAGATATCGACCAGGTTGCCGCCCAGTTGCCCGAGCTTCTCGGTGCGCACCTCGCTGGCCTGCTCACGGTTGCGGTCGAGGGCCGCGGCGCTGTCGAACGTCACCGATGACACGGCGAGTCCGGATGGTTTGTCGAGCATGAGGCTGGCGCTGCAGAATCCCTCGAGTTGCTGCACCGCCGGCAGGACCAACGTCCGGTAGAAGTCCGTGGCGAGGTCCGCCTGATGCGGCTCGACGGTGAACCACGCAACCCGCAGGCAGGCGCCCTGCGGCGAGCGGTGGTCGCGGTGCAGTGCCGTGACCTCCCACTCGTTGATCTCCTTTCGGGTGCCGTGCATCAGCTCCGCTGCTCGTTCCCCGAGCGGCCGGGCGGCGTGTGCCGTCAAGTGCATCACCGCCTCGGACTCCCATGCGCTGGTGGCGATGCACCGGCCGAGGCGCCGATCCACCATCAGGGACATTCCTGCCGCCCCTAGCTCCTCGAGAGCGGGCAGCACGGTGTCGCGCATGTACGCAACACCGGTATCGATCGACGCCGGCTCGGCCTGAAACGTGGTTGAGCGTGCGTACACCAAGCGCTCCTCGGTTACGGCAGCGCCTGGTGGCACTGCTGGTTCTCCTCACAGCGTCCCCTGTCGACCCGGATGGTGTACGGACTTTGCCGGAATCCACAGGTTGCGTTAAGGAGCGAGGACCGCGGTGCCGAACCAATGGCAAAGCAGCAGTGCGACTTCCACGTCGATGCGGTCTTCTTCGATTGGTCTGCCGCGACGCTCGATGGCGCGGTGGACGCGGTACTTCACCGAGTTGACGTGCAGGTGCAGCTCGTCGGCGCTGGATTTGAAGCTGGAGCTGTTGCGCAGAAACCCTCGGAGGGTCTCCCGTAGCCGCTCGTCACCGTCGGTATCCGTGGCCAGCGGGCCGAGGACCTGGGCGACCCAGGAGCGGGCGTTGTCCAGGTCGGAGCTGAACTGTGCTGCGACGAACAGTCCAGGTTCGTCGGCAGCGGTGACCGGCCGTGGTGGCGCCCCCGGTGCCATCGCCACCGCACGGGCGGCAATCGCCTCGCGGTGTGACCGGCGGAATCCGGTGAGCCCGTCGAGCGGGTTTCCCACGGCCAGCCATGGCGCGTCCGCCCGGAGCCGGACAAATTCGCGGATCTGGCTCACCGCGGTGTCGGCGGCATCGGAAGCAAAGGGAATCCAGGCCCACCCGGTTATCTGATCCGACGCCACGAACAGGGGTCGCTCCCGAGCTCCCAGAGTGGCCGCCAGGTCGGTGACGAACCGCTCCATGGCGTCCAGTTCGTCGCCGTCGGCCTGCTCGGCGCACCAGACGATGAGCGCGAGATGGCTGCGGTGCAGGGGGTACTGGATCAGGTCGGTCGTCTCATCGACATCGAGATCGCCGCCGTCGAGCACCTCGCGTACCCGTAAAGCCCGTATCTGGTTCCGATTGGCCAGCCATCGATCGCGCTCGGCTTGATAGGCGGTCACCACCTGGTGCGACACCCGGTCGATGTAGGTGAACGAGCTGGCGGCGATCTCTTCGAAGACCCGCCACCCCAGTTCGGTCTCGAGCTGCGCGGCCCGGACTTCGTCGAGGATCAGTTTGAGGACGCCTTGGTGCCCGAGTCGATAGGCCCGGACCAATTCGTCCACATCGGTGCCGCGCTGCGCCAACCGGCGCGCGTGCTCCAGCGCAGCCGTGGGCGGCTCGATGCGATCGATGGGTATCCCGTGGCGGATGGCGGGGAAGAAAGCTTCGAGATTGCCCTGTACCGCGTCGTACAGCAGCGCTGTCAGCTCGCCCTCACCGGCCATTTCCGATCGCTCCTGGACCAGCAACTCCTGAAGGGAGCGGGCAATGGCCGGCAGCTTGTCGCTCAGCCGGTCCACGATCATTGCGGCAGTCTCGGCGGAGAGCACCCCGGTGTCGTGACTGCGAGCCATCGCTCGACTCTATGGCTTTAGGGGCGGGCTCACGCCCGCATTTGCTACTGGCTGCCGGCGTAGGCCAGGGTGCGCGCGCGGGCCGGCGCTGCGACGTGCGGCAACGCGACCGAGTGGACGGCGGCAGCGGCGGCGACGCGACGGGCGTTGAACCAGCGGACACCGGCGGCGGCGGCGACCAGCAGCAGCGGCCACAGGCCGATGGCGAAAATGACGATGCCGTCGAAGATGAACTTGGCTTCGAACATGGTTCTACTCCTGAGGTTGGTGAAATGTATTTGGTCCGTTGATATTTGGCGGTTTCTCAACGGGAAGCTGATAAAAGAACGGTACGGCGCGAGCGCGGCGCGACCCAGGTACCGGCGAGACAATCTTTTGCCGATCTGGTCCGAATCGTTGTCTCTGCGGAACAAAGGGTGCATCAATTTCCACGGGTGGCCCCTATTCCGGCCCGCCGAGCCGACAATTGAAAGTGAAGGCAGCAACCGAACCGAAGGCGTCTGACGTGTCCGAACCCGACGAAACGCAACGCGGCGTCGCGACCGGCATCGTCGCGGAGCTCGAAGCCGAGGGCTTCTACGGTGCCGAGCCTGTCGGGCGCGGCGGGTTCGGCGTGGTCTACCGGTGCCGTCAGCCGTCGCTGGACCGGGTCGTCGCGATCAAGGTCCTCAACACTGACTCAGACGACGTCGATCTGGAGAGCTTCGAGCGCGAGCAGCGGGCGATGGGACGGGTATCAGGTCACCCGAACATCGTGCCGGTGCTGCACAGCGGGCTGACGTTCACCGGGCGGCCGTTCATCGTCATGCCGTACCTCGGCCGCAACACCCTGTCGGCGTGGATCCGGCAGCGCGGGCCGCTGGCCGTCGGGGAGGCGCTGACGGTCGGGGTGCGGCTGGCGGGGGCCCTCGAAACCGCGCACCGCGCCGGCGTGCTGCACCGAGATGTCAAGCCGCCCAACGTACTTCTCTCGGCCTACGGGGAACCGCAGCTGTGCGACTTCGGCATCGCGCGCATCGCGGGCGGGCGGGAAGCCACCATGAGCGTCTTCGTCGGATCTCCGTCGTACACCGCGCCCGAGCTGTTCGAAGGAGCGACGCCCACCGCGGCCTTCGACATCTACGGGCTGGCCGCCACGATCTTCACCTTGCTCAAGGGGGAGCCGCCGTTCCCGTTCCAGAAGGGTGAAAACCCGATCGCGTTCGCCAAGCGCGTCCTGGCCGGACCGGTGCCCGACCTGCGTCCGCTCGGGGTCGCCGATCCGGTCTGTACGGCGCTCGAGCAGGGACTGAACGTCGATCCCGCCCAGCGCCCCGCAACGGCCGCGGAGTTCGGCGAGCTTCTGCGGGCCGCGGGCGCCCGCATCGGGCTGAACATCTCCGAGGTACCGCTGGAGCTACCGGAAGTCGAGTACGACGGGATGGATTCGTCGCCGGATACCGGGGGACGCTCCACCGGCGGGATCGGACTGCGGACCGACGGATCGGGCCGGTCCACCTATCCGCCCAGCTCACCGGCCAGGTTCCGGCCGCCGACGTTCAGCCGCCCACCGGTGCCGCGCCAACGCATCCTCGACCGGCTCGGCTCTGGACGTCGACCGAAGCTGGTGCTCATCCACGGGCCGGCCGGATACGGCAAGACCGTGCTGGCGACGCAGTGGGGCGAGACGCTGGTCCGCGACGGACTGCAGGCGGCCTGGTTGACGGTCGACAGCGACGACAACAATGCCCTCTGGTTCGTGGCGCATCTCATCGAGGCGGTGCGCGTCATGCTGCCGGAGCTCGCCGACGTGCTGCAGCAGGAATTCGACGAACGGCCGGATTCCGCGCTCCGGCAGGTGCCCAACATGCTGATCGACTGGCTGCACGTCAACAAACAGACGTTGGCCCTGTTGATCGATGAATGGCACCGCGTCACCAGCGCCGACAGCCTCGACACCCTCGCCTACCTGTTGGAGAAGGGCTGCCACCATCTGCACGTGATCGTGGCCAGCCGGACGGGCACGGGCCTGCCGCTGGGCACGCTGGGTGTGCAGGGTGAGCTGGTCGAGATCGATGCGTCGCTGCTCAGGTTCGACGTCGGTGAGGCGCGGACCCTCCTGGTCGATCGGTGCGGACTCGACCTGTCCGGCGCCACGGTCGCCGACCTCGAAGAGTCGACCGACGGTTGGCCGGCGGCCCTGCAACTGGCCTCGTTGAGCCTGCGGGACGGCGGTGACGCCGCTGCCATCGTCGGCAGGCTCTCCGGATCGGACAGGGCGATCGGCGACTACCTGACGTCCAACGTGCTCGACAGCCTGGAACCCGAACTCGTCGAGTTCCTGTCGGCGACGTGCATCACCACGCAAATCTGCAGTGGCTTGGCGGCCGCCCTCACCGGCAATCCGCGCAGCCGCGACGTGCTGGAAGACATCGAAAAGCGTGACCTGTTCCTCCGCCGGACCGACCCGGAGGGCACCTGGTTCCGGTACTCCAACCTGTTCTCCGAATATCTGCTGCACCGGCTCAAGCGCGACGATGAAGACCGCGTCAGCGAGTTGCATCGGATTGCCGCACGGTGGTTCATGAAGCATCGGATGTACAACGAGGCTGTCGATCACTGGATGCTCGCGGGAGACGACGAACAAGCCGTCGATGCCGTCGAGCAGGTGTCTCCCGATCTGCTCGAACAATGCGAGCTCATGATGCTGACCGGCCTGGCGGCCAAGCTGCTGCCGCACCTGGCAGATGAGCGGCCGCGGCTGCAGGCCAACTTGGCGTGGGCGAACGTCGTCCTTCGTCGGCCGGTCGGTGTGGCTGACGCGTTGCAGCTCGCGGAAGACAACATCGACCTCCTGGACGACGACGAAATCGACGATGTCCGAAGAGAATTGGACCTGCTTCGCGTGGTGATGGCCGGACACGCCGACCACATCGACGCGTTCACCGAGACGGCTGCTCAAGCGTGCGTGGATCATGCCGACACCCTGGCGCCGTTTGTGTTGTGCCGCGCGGCGTACACCGCGTCGTACGCCGCACTGCGCAAATTCGATTTCGACGGCGCATTGCGCTGGCATCGGTGGGCCAACAAATATCGGCGGTCCATCGCGGGGCCGATGACCGTCGGCTACGGGTATCTCATCGCAGCCCTGGCAGCGAACGAGCAGCTCGATGTCGCCGGTGCCGAGGCGCACCTGCGGCACGCGATCAGGATTGCGTTGCTGCCGTCCGGCCGGCCGACGTACATCGCGAAACTCGCCGGCGCGCTGCTGGGCGAATTGCTTTATGAGCGTGGACAACTCGACGAAGCGGAGGTCCTGCTCGACGAGGCGCATGAACTCGGCAACGAGGGCGGCATCGTCGACGTGATGCTCGCAACCTACCGCGCGGGTGCCTATCTGAAGAATGCCCGCGGCGACAGCGCCGCTGCTGAGCATCGACTGTCGGATGGCATCGGGCATGCCCGGGCGCTGGGACTGTCGCGCCTGGAGGCGGGGTTGAAGCTGACGCACATTCGCGTCGCGGCGTTGTCCGGGACTGAGATCGACAAGGCACTGGCGCGGCGCGTCATGGCCCACGGCCTGCAAGACCTCGATGAGATCGGTGATCTGACAGCCGAATTCAGGGAAGATGCGCAAATCAGGGTGCTCTTGCTCGACGGTCAGTCGGAGGCGCTGGCGTCCGCGTGCGAGCGCGCCCGCGTCCGGCTCGATCACCTCGACAAGCTGCAGCGGCCCCGTGCGCACCTGCAGGCCAGGATTCAATACGCCCGATGTCTCGCGGCAGCAGGGGAGGACGAGAAAGCCCAATGGGTGCTGGCCCCGGCGCTGAAAATCTGTGCCGCGCTTGGGTTGAGCCGGCTCCTGATCGACGAGGGGCCCGCGCTACTGCGCGTCGCACACGACGTCGCGGTCGGATGGGAGACCGTCGACGCCGCCACCGCGGCGGACATCAGCGACTTCGTCCACAAACTCGAAGCGGCTGCCCTGCACCGGGCGGGATGACTCAGCCGCGGGGCAAGCTGGCGTGCGCGCGGAACGGCCGGGTCGGTGGCTCCTCCGGCCGCGCGGCGCGCATCCGGGTGGTGGGCAGGTCGGCGACAGACTGATGCGGTGGGCCGAGTTTCGTTCCCCGGGCCGACTCCCGTTCGATGAGCACACCGCGGGCAATGTGGTCGAGTGCACTCTGGACATGAATGCGCTCGGGCGCACCGTGGAATTCGTCTGATTGTGTGAGGGTTTCGGTGATCCAGCTCGAGATCACATTGCGAGCCGCACTCACCTCGGCAGCGCCGGCCGGGGTCAGCGTGTATTCGCTTCCGGCGCGCGTGGCAAATCCGGTGGCGACCAACCGATCGAAGGTCGGTTCGAGGACCTGTCGTGGCACGCGCCGGTCGTCCGCGATGTCGAGCAGGTCCGCGGCCCCGGTCGCCGCCGCATACCGGTAGATCAGCATGAGCACCCACAATTGCGCCGTGCCCAGTCGGCTGTTCGAGGTCCGCGCAACCGCTTCCAGGTCAATGCCGTTGCTGTGCTGCAGCAGCCGGCCGACAGCGACTTCCAGGAGTTTCTCCGGCGACTCGGTGGTCGGCATGCCGAAACCCTCGCCCATGTCGGTGCTTCCGCTGGCGGCAGCGTCGCGCAGCGGCACCTGCTTGAGGAAGAGCGCCAGGACGAAGCCGACGACCGCGACCGGCGCCGCCAACAGAAACACCTGACTCAGGGAATCGGCATAGGCAGTGATGATCGGTGCGGCGGTCTCGTGCGGAAGGCTGTGCAGCACCTTCGGATCGGGTGGCGCTCCAGCCGGGATGCGGGCACTCAGGAAGTTCGCGAACATCGAGCCGAATATCGCCGCGCCGAAGGAACTTCCGATGGTGCGGAAGAAGGTGACACCGGAGGTGGCGACGCCGAGATCGGCGAAGTCGACGGTGTTCTGCACCACCAGAATCAGCACCTGCATGCTCAGCCCGATGCCGGTGCCGAGGATCAGCAAGAATAGCGATTGGGTCAACGTCGAGGTGTCGGCATCCATCCGGGACAGCAACACGAACCCCAGTGCCATGATCGCGGTGCCGGCGATCGGGAAGATCCGGTACTTGCCGGTGCGGCCGACGATCGCACCGCTGCCCAGTGAGGTGACGAGTAGACCGGCCACCATCGGGAGGGTGCGCAGTCCCGACGCGGTGGCTGAGACGCCGTCGACGAACTGCATGTAGGTCGGCAGGAACGTCAGCGCACCCAGCATCGCGAACCCGACAACGAACGAGAGCACACAGCACACCGTGAAGACCGGGTTGGCGAACAAGCGCATCGGCAGAATCGGCTCGGGCGCACGACGTTCCACCATGACGAAGCCGACGAGTGCCAACACCGAGGCAACGAACAACCCGATGATCGTCGCCGAGCCCCACGCGTAGGTGGTGCCGCCCCAGCTGGTCGCCAACGTCAGGCCCGCCGCGCCGAGCCCGACCAGGACGATGCCGGCATAGTCGACGACGGCCCGGCCGGCACGGGCCATTTCCGGAATGGCCACCGCCGCGATCGCGAGGACCACCACCGCCACCGGCACGTTGATCCAGAACGCCCACCGCCAGCCCAGATGGTCGGTGAACAGCCCGCCGAGCAACGGGCCGACGACGGTCGTGACACCGAAGACCGCGCCCAAAGCGCCTTGATACTTGCCTCTTTCGCGCAGCGGGATGACCTCGCCGATCACGGCGACGGCCGTCACGGTGATGGCGCCACCGCCCAGGCCCTGCAGCGCCCGCGACGCGACCAGCATCCCCATCGACTCCGAGAGCCCGCACAGGACCGACCCGGCCAGGAACAGCAGGATCGCGACCTGGAAGACCTTCTTCCGGCCGAAGATGTCGCCGAGCTTGCCGACCACCGCGGTCACGATCGTCGAGGCGAGCAGGTAACTCGTGACGACCCAGGACTGGTGGCCGGCGCCGCCCAGATCCGCGACGACCGTCGGCAGCGCGGTCGCGACGATGGTCTGGTCGAGCGCGGCCAGCAGCATGCCGAGGACGACAGCGAGGAAGACGAAGTTGCGCTGTCGGAGGCTGGACGACTCGGCCTTTTGCGGATACATAGTTCTACTAATCGAATTTGATGGGCGCGGCGTTACAAGCGCCCGCCGGTCTCAGCGCAGTTCTGCGATGACCTTCGCGAAGGCCTCTGAATGCTGTTGCTGAACAATGAAGTAACTCACCCCGTAGCGATCTCGGAGTTCGCGGATCCGGTCGGCCATGTCGGCGGTGCTGCCGCTGAGCACGCCGGGCGTCGTCATCAGTTCGGCATCGCTGAGCTCGGGCTGGAAGTGTCGGGTCATCGACAGGTTCGGTATCCCGGACCCGTCGGTCGGCACCGCGGTGATGGCCAGGTTCAGCTCCAACTCGTCGAACCGGGCACCGGCGGCGGTGCGCACGAACGAAATTCGCTCGGCAAGTGGATCGTGCTCGTCGGTGCGCGGTCCGCCGCCGGTCAGCCCGATGATCTGTGCCTGCTGCGCGGCGACGGTCAGCAGCTTGTCGCCGGCACCGGCGATCATCACCGGCACATCGGGCAGGTGCGTGCGTAGGTACGAGGTGACGTGCGCTGCGTACTCCACCCGCTTCCCGGCGCTGGGGAACGGCAGCTCGGCGGCGTCGAACTCTTCCTTGACGTAGCCGGCGCCCAGACCCGTCTCGAAACGCCCTTCGGTCAGGTCGCGCATGGCCGCGATATCGCGAGCCAGCAGCGCCGGTTTGTAGAAGCACGCGTTGAAGACGAAGGTGCCCAGGTGCAGCGAGTCGGTC
This sequence comes from Mycobacterium sp. PDNC021, assembly GCF_048282635.1. Lineage (NCBI taxonomy): Bacteria > Bacillati > Actinomycetota > Actinomycetes > Mycobacteriales > Mycobacteriaceae > Mycobacterium > Mycobacterium sp. PDNC021. Next base: position 5,624,133 of record NZ_CP182502.1, on the reverse strand, counting down.
GCCGCGGCGGCCGTCGCCAGCACCGGAAACGGCGCCGGCGCACCCAGATGGTCGGGCACCAGGAGGACGTCATACCCGAGGTCCTCACCGCGGCGCGCCGCGGTGAGGACCGCTGACCGACTGTCGGCCTGCCGCAGGCCGACTCCGAACCGGAAATCTCTCGTCATGTGTTCGACCTTACGGACACGCAGGGCGCACCCGCCGGTGCAAACTGCAGGTGTGAACGCCAGACTGACCCTGACCGCGGTCTGCGTCGTGGTGTTCATGCTGCTGCTCGACATGACGATCGTCGCCGCGGCGCTGGCCGATATCCAGGCTTCTCTCGATGCCCACCTGTCCGGGTTGCAATGGGTGGTCGACGCCTATGCGCTGCCGATGGCCGGACTGCTGCTGACCGCGGCGACGGTGGGCGACCGGTTGGGGCGGCGGAGGTTGTACCTCGGCGGGCTGGTGGTGTTCATGTTCGCGTCCGCCGGGTGCGCGCTGGCCCGCAACATCGACGTGCTCAACGGACTTCGGGCGGTGCAGGGCTCGGCCGGCGCGGTGCTGCTCGGGGTGTCGCTGCCGATGATCGCGGCCGCTTTCCCCGATGTACGGCATCGGGCGGGCGCCATCGCCGCGTACGGCGCGGCGATGGGGGCCGGCGGTGCCGTCGGGCCGCTGCTGGGCGGCGCGCTGGTCACCGCGTATGGGTGGCCGTCGATCTTCCTCATCAACCTGCCAGTCGGGGTGCTCGCGCTGTACATCGTCATCTTCGCCGTCCCGGAAACCGTCGTGGCACACTCCCGTCCGGTCGACGTCTGGGGCACGGTGGTGCTGACGGCGGCGTTGTTCGCCGGTGTGTACGTGCTGATCGAGGGCAACCGCTTCGGGTGGAGCAGCCCGATCATGTTGGGGCTGAGCGCATTCTGCGTGGCTGCCCTGGCCGCCTTCGGGTGGCACGAGTTACGCCAGGCCGAGCCGATGCTGGATATCCGGCTGCTTTCCGTTCCCGGTTTCGCCGGTGTCTCCCTGGCCGCGTTCGCCGCCAGCGGGACGCTGATCGCGTCGACCAACTACCTCGCGCTGTACTTCATGAACACCTTGGGGTTCAGTCCCTTTGGCGCCGGATTGCGGGCATTGCCGCTGACGCTGGCCATCGTGGTGGGTGCCCCATTGGCGATGCTCGCGGCGCGGCGGATACCGGTGGCGGCGACCGTACCCGCCGGCGTCACATTGATTGCCGTGGGCATGTGGATGATGACCGCAGTAAACGCGAGTACGACGTGGACGCATTTCATCGCCGGGTCCGTCGTGGCGGGATTGGGACTCGGCGGGCTGTCTGCGCTGACGTCTGACGCGGCGCTGCGTTTCGTGCCGGTCGCCAACGCCGGGATGGCGACGGGAACGGTCAGCACCGCGCGCCAGATCGGCATTCTGGCCGGCGTCGCCGGGCTCGGTGCATTGTTCAGCCGGCACGCGGGCGACCTTGCCGCGACGCGGCTTTCCGCTGTGCCAGGGCTTGGCGCCGACGCTGCCGGGCAGCTGAGTGACGGGCTGGCCGCCGGCGCCGGACTGCGGGCGCTCGAGGCGGTACCCGACCGGATGCGTCCGGCACTCGCGACGATCGCGCGGGAAGCCAGTGCGGCCGGCATGCAGTCCGCCTTGACCGCCGCCGCGCTGGCTGCCACCGTCGCCACCGTGACCGTGGCGCTGCTCGTCCGGATAGGGGCCCGGCAAACAATTCGCGCCGATACTGTGGATTAGCCAAAGTTGCTACGGCCGGGGCTGGATGCGGATACGTTCAAACCTTATGGTCGGCGCTGCTGTTCTCTTCTCAGGGGGGCGGTACAGCGTCGTCATCTCCGATGACCCAGACGAGGTCGAAGCGGCCCAGCGCTTGCGGTACCAGACGTTCGCCGAGGAGCTGGGTGCCGCACTCCCGCAAGCGATTCGAGGACCGCGCACCGGCGAGATGATCGACACCGACCGCTTCGATGCGTACAGCGATCATCTGCTGGCCCGCGACGAAGAAACCGGGGCGATCGTCGGCTGCTATCGGCTGCTACCCCCCGACGGCGCCCGAGCGGCCGGCGGCATCTTCACCGACACCAACTTCGAGATGAGTGCCGGCATCGACGCGTTGCGGCCGTCGCTGGTCGAGTTGGGCCGGGCCAGTGTGCATCCCGACCATCGCAGCGGCGCGGTGATGGCCATGCTGTGGGCCGGCATCCTGCGGTATCAGGAACTGACCGGATATCGGTGGGCCATCGGCAGTCTGTCGGTGCGCATGGAGGATGGCGGTCCGCGCGGTGCGCTGGTGCGCGGCGTCCTGGACCGGGCCTTCCGTAAGCACCCGGCGCCCGAGGAGTTCCGTGTCACACCACGAAATCCAGTACAGGTCAACGGAACTCCGCTGGCAGAGCTGCCTGATCCAGGTCGGGTACGGATTCCGCCGATGGTCGCCGGCAGCCTGCGGATCGGTGGCGTGATCTGTGGGGAACCGTCTTACGACCCGGAATTCGACATGGCCGATTTCGTGGTGTTGATCAATCGGGACATGGTGCATCAGCTCTATCTCGCACGGCTGACCCGTGTTTGAGGCCGACATGCTGGGGATCGGATTCGGGCCGTCGAATCTGGCTCTGGCGGTGGCCCTTGCCGAGCGTGGCGTGCGCGGTCGATTCGTCGATGCCCAGCCGCGGTTCGGTTGGCACCGCGACATGTTGCTGCCCGGCACCCGGATGCAGATCCCGTTTCTCAAAGACCTGGCGACGCTGCGCAATCCGCAGAGTGCATTCACGTTCGTGAACTATCTCAGCGAGCGCGGCAGGCTGGTCGACTTCATCGGTCGTCATGACGTGTTTCCCAGCCGGCACGAGTTCCACGACTACCTGCAGTGGACGGCCGACCAGTTCTCCGCCGACGTGCGCTACGGCCACCGCGTGGCCGGGGTGACGGCGAATGACGCCGGATTCGCGGTGCGGCTGGACCCTGACGAGGTCATCTCGGCGCGCACTCTGGTGCTGGGCACGGGCCTGCATCCGGTACTGCCCGCCGGCACGCGGCCGAGCCTGCGCCAGTGGCACAGCCACCAACTGCTGAGCGCCTTGGCTGCCCTTGGCTCCGTGGCACGCGGTCGCTTCGCGGTGGTGGGAGCAGGGCAGAGCGCCGCGGAGGTGGTCGCCTATCTGCACCACACCTATCCGCTCGCCGAGGTGCACGCCGTGTTCAGCCGGTACGGGTACAGCCTCGCCGACGACAGTGCCTTCGTGAACCGAATCTTCGATCCGTCGGCGGTCGACGAGTTCTATGGCGCGGACCGCGTCGAGCGTCAGCGGCTACTCGACTATCACCGGTCGGCGAACTATTCGGCCGTCGACGTCGACCTCATCGCGGACCTGTACGAACGCGAATACGGGGAACGCGTGAGCGGGGATCTTCGGCTGTTCATCCACCGGGCCTGCGCCGTTGTCGGCGCCGATGAGGACGAGGCAGAGGTGCGCCTCGGCGTGCGCAACCTCATCGACAACACGACCGAGACCGTGCGCTGCGACGTCGTGGTGTACGCGACCGGCTACGCACCGATGGATGTGTCGGCGTTCCTGGGCGAGCTGGCGTCCTGCTACGAGTTCGACGAGCGGGGCCGCCCGCTGGCCACCCGCGACTACAAGTTGGTGGCCAGGCCGGGTGCTCCCGGTGACATCTATCTCAACGGCGCGACGGTCGAACACAGCCACGGGCTCGGCGCGACGCTGCTGTCGAACGTGGCCGTCCGCAGCGGCGAGATCGCGGCCGCGATCAGCCCGTGACGGTCAGGTAGATCAACACCACATTCAGCGCCGAAATCAGTACGGCCACAGTCCATCCCAGCGTCGTGACGACGCGGTGGTTGATGCTCTCGCCCATCACGGCGCGGTTGCTGGTCAGCCGGATCAGCGGAATCAGCGCGAACGGGATGCCGAACGACAGCACCACCTGGGAGATGACCAATGCGCGCGTCGGGTCGAAGCCGACGGCCAGCACCACAAGCGCCGGAATGACCGTGACTGCCCGTCGGAGCAGCAGCGGGTACGACCGGTTGAGCAGGCCCTGCATGATCATCGCGCCGGCATACGCGCCAACTGAGGAGGAGGCCAGGCCCGAAGCCAGCAGGCCGATGGCGAAGCACAGCGCGACGGCCGGACCGAGGGCATTGCCGACCGCGGCGTGTGCGCCCGCGATGGTGTCGGTGCCTTCGACGCCCTGCAGGTGCGTCGCCGCGACCAGCAGCATCGACAGGTTCACCGCACCCGCGACGACCATCGCCAAGCCGACATCGAAGCGGGTGACGCGCAGCATGTGGCGCAGCGGAGCGCCGGTTTCCGGCTTTCCGTGCCGGTCGCGGGCCAGGCCGGAGTGCAGGTAGACGACGTGCGGCATGACCGTCGCGCCCAGGATCGCGGTGGCCAGCAGGAGGCTTTCGGCTCCGGCGAATTGCGGCACCATGCCGCCGATCACATCGCTCGCAGCGGGCGGATCGACGAAAAGACTGGTGAGGAAGCCGATGGTGATGATCGCCAGCAGCCCGGCGATGATCCGCTCGAACGCGCGCTGACTGCCACGGTTCTGCACCGACAACAGGCACATGGAGACCACGCCGGTGATCACGCCGCCCACGAGCAGGGGCAGGTCGAACAGCAGTTGCAGCGCGATGGCGCCGCCCACGACCTCGGCGAGATCGGTTGCGACCGCCACCATTTCGGCCTGTACCCAGAACGCGATCCGGGTTGGGGTGCGGCAGTTCTCGGCGACCAGCTCCGGCAGCGAGCGGCCGGTCGTCAGGCCCAGCTTGGCTGACAGGTACTGCACCAGGCCGGCCATGACATTCGCGAGCAGGATGACCCACACCAGCAGGAAGCCGAACTTCGCGCCCGCGCTGATGTTGGCCGCGACGTTGCCGGGATCAACATAGGCGATGGCGGCGACGAACGCCGGGCCCAGCAAGGACCAGGTTGGGCGCGACGGTGTGCGGGTCTCGGTCAGCACTGCACTCACTCTCTATCCGGGTCTGCGAATAGAAAAGTTAGGTTAGCCGAAACCTTGCGATTGGGGAAATGTGTCGGGCGGCGTCAGTTGAGGCGGTACAGGCCTTTTCCGGTGATGAGCGGCAGATCCAGCGTCGTCCGGATGCCCGGTTCGGCGGCGACGACGGCCGGGATGGCGTTCACGACGCGCGCCGCGGTGGCCACGAGTCCGGCGTGATTGTGGTCGCCCTTGCGGCTGCTGAGACACAGGTCAAGGGCGTACGACGGCTCGCCGGTCACCTCGACGCGGTACGAGCCGCCCTCCTGCGCCGGCTGCGGCCAGTCGGGGCACAGGTCGTCGCGCAGGCGGGTGATGTGCTCCAGCACGACGGCCGCGCGGCCGTCTTTCATGCCGCGCACCTCGAACCGCATGGCCGCCGTGGTGCCCGCGGGGATGTGGCCCGACGCGATGTCGAAGTCCTCGGGCGCCGGCACCCGGGTGTGCTCCTCGGTCAGCTCGTCGAGCTCGATGCCGAGGCCCGCGGCCAGCTGGCGCACCACCGAACCCCAGGCCAGGCTGAGCACGCCGGGCTGCAGCAGCATCGGCAGCTCGTCGATGGGCTTGCCGAAGCCCATCACGTCGAACATCACCGTCGCGCTGTCGTAGGTGGCGTAGTCGACGATCTCCATGCACCGGACCTGCTCGATGCTCTGGCAGGTGCCCATGAGGGCAAGGGGGAGAAGGTCATTGGCGAAGCCGGGGTCGATGCCGTTGACGAACAGCGACGAGCCGCCTGCTTTGGTGGCGTCTTCGAGCGGCGCGATCAGTTCGGCGGGCAGCACCTGCCACGGATATTGCAGGAACACAGCCGAACTGGCGACCACGTTGACCCCGGCCGCCAGGATGCGCCGGTAGTCCTCCAGTGCGTCGGGCAGCCGGTTGTCGGCCATGGCGGTGTAGACGACGCAGTCCGGCTTGCCGGCCAGGATGGCGTCGAGGTCGTCGGTGGCCGTGATGCCGGTCGAAACATCAAGTCCGGCAAGCTCTCCGGCGTCCTTGCCGGCCTTGGCGGCCGAGGACACCCAGACGCCGGTCAGTTCGTAGGCGGGGTCATTGATGAGTTGAGTCAGGGCATGGCGGCCGACGTTGCCAGTGCCGACTGCGGCGACTTTGATTGGCATGTAAGGGTTCCTCACAGGTCCGGGATGGGTAGGTCGAGGTTGGGAAACGTGAGGCCGCCGTCGACCTCCAGCACCTTGCCGGTGACGTAGGCGCCGGCCGGTGAGGCCAGGTACAGCGCCGCGGCGGCGATGTCCTCCGGGTCGCCGAGGCGGCGCATCGGGGTGGCCTTCTCCATGGGATCGCGCAACGCGTCGTTGGAGGCGACGATGTCCAGCGCCGAGGTCAGGATCGAACCGGGGGCGATGCCGTTGACCCGGATCTTCGGGCAGAGGTCCATCGCGGCGAGCTTCGTGTAGTGCGCCAATGCGGCCTTGGCGGTGCCGTACGCGGCGAAACCGCGGCCCGCCAACCGGCCGACGGCCGAGGTGATGTTGATGACGCTGCCGCCGCCGGAATGCTCCAGCATCAGCGGGACGGCCGCCTGGGTCAGCGCGTGTGCGGTGGCGACGTTGAAGGTGAAGGCGTCTTTGAGATCCTGCGGCGAGGTGTACATGAGCGGGGCGGGCATGGTGCCGCCGACGTTGTTGACGACGACATCTAGTCTGCCGAAGGCTTCGACCGCGACGGCGGCGAGCTTGGCCGTCTCGTCCGGGTGGGCGAGGTCCGCGGCGACGATGTGCGCCCGTCGGCCGGCCTGCTCGACCAGCTTCGCCACGTCCTGCAGCTGGGACTCGGTGCGCGAGGCAATCACCACGTCAGCACCGGCTTCGGCGAATGCGACGGCGATGGCCGCGCCGAGGCCGCGGCCCGCGCCGGTCACCACGGCTACCTGGTTGTCGAGTCGGAATCTGTCCAGAATCACGTGTGCCTCATTCGCCTCGTCGTGGTCGTTGTTAGGCACGCTAGCAAGATTGAGGCGCTGCGGGAACAGATTTCTAGAACACGTTTCAATTAGCCTTTGCGGGCTTTGACGCTGGCCTCCAGCTTGGCCAGCAGATCGGAGACGTCCTCGGTCGCGTCCAGTTCGGTCGCCGCTTCCTCGGTGGTGAACGCCTCGCCGCCCGCGATCTTCGCTTCGATGAGCTCTTCCATCTGCTCGCGGTAGGTGTCGTGGAACTGCTCGGGGTGGAAGTCGTCGGTCATCGAGTCCACCACCTGCCCGGCCATCTTGAGCTCGGCGGGCTTGATCTCGACTTCCTTGTCCAGCACCGGGAAATCCGGGTCCCGAACCTCGTCGGGCCACAGCAGGGTGTGCACGATCATCACGTTGCGCTTGCCGAAGTCCTTGACGCGCAACGCCGCAAGCCGAGTCTTGTTGCGCAGCGAGAAGTGCACGATGGCGACCCGATCGGTCTGCGCCAGCGTCTGGGCGAGCAGCACGTACGACTTGGACGACTTCGAGTCGGGCTCCAGGAAGTAGCTCCGGTCGTACATCAGCGGATCGATCTGATCGGCGGGAACGAACTCCACCACCTCGATCTCGCGGCTGCGCTCCTCGGGCAGGGTCGCGATGTCGTCATCGGTGATGATGACGGTCTGCCCGTCCTCGGACTCGAAAGACTTGGCGATATCCCGGAACTCGACGACCTCGCCGCAGACCTCGCACACCCGCTTGTATCTGATGCGGCCATTGTCCTTGGCGTGCACCTGATGAAACTTGATGTCGTGATCCTCGGTGGCGCTGTACACCTTCACCGGCACATTGACCAGTCCGAAGGCGACTGACCCCTTCCAGATGGACCGCATACCCAAGTATGGCCCATGATCGCGTCCGGGCTTGGATACTTGAGCAGTGGAGCAATTCGGACGGGTGCGGCTGACCAACCCGGACAAGGTGCTCTACCCGGCGACCGGGACCACCAAGGCCGATGTGTTCGACTACTACCTCGCCGTGGCCGATGCGATGTTGCCGCACATCGCCGGTCGCCCCGTGACCCGTAAACGGTGGCCCAATGGTGTTGCGCAGCAGCCGTTCTTCGAAAAGCATCTGGCGTCGTCGGCGCCGGAGTGGCTGGACCGCGGCGCCATCACCCATCGCAGCGGGACGACCGTCTACCCGATCATCGACACCGTCGAGGGGCTGGCCTGGATCGCTCAGCAGGCGGCACTGGAAGTGCATGTGCCGCAATGGCGTTTCGTGGGCGCGGGCGGGCGAAGCGGGGCGGGAGATGCCCCAGCTCCGGGCCCGGCCACCCGCATCGTGTTCGACCTCGATCCCGGCGACGACGTCACCATGGCTCAGCTGTGCGAGGTGGCCCGTGCGGTCCGCGACCTCGTCGCCGGCATGGACCTGGAGGCCTATCCGTTGACCAGCGGCAGCAAGGGGCTGCACCTCTATGTGCCGCTGGCCTCGCCCGTCAGCTCGCGCGGCGCCTCGGCCGTCGCCAAACGTGTTGCCCAGCAGCTCGAATCGTCGATGGGCGGTCTGGTCACCGCCACCATGACCCGCAGCGTGCGGGCCGGCAAGGTGTTCCTGGACTGGAGCCAGAACTCGTCAGCCAAGACGACGGTGGCGCCGTATTCGTTGCGCGGCCGCGACGAGCCGACGGTGGCGGCGCCGCGGAGCTGGGACGAACTCGACGACGCGGGGTTGCGCCAGCTGCGGTTCGACGAGGTGCTGACCCGGCTGAACCGCGACGGTGACCTGCTCGCGGGACTGGATGCCGGTGCGCCCGTGGCCGACCGGCTCACCACCTACCGCAGCATGCGCGACCCGGGCCGGACCCCCGAGCCGGTGCCGTCGGCGCGGCCGGCGTCGGGGGAGAACAACCGGTTTGTCATCCAGGAGCACCACGCCCGCCGACTGCACTACGACTTCCGGCTCGAACGCGACGGCGTGCTGGTCAGTTGGGCTGTGCCGAAGAACCTTCCGGACACCTCGACCGTCAACCACCTGGCGGTGCATACCGAAGATCACCCACTGGAGTACGCCACCTTCGAAGGCGACATCCCCAAGGGCGAATACGGCGGCGGGCACGTCACGATCTGGGACGCGGGCACCTACGACACCGAAAAGTTCCGGGACCCAGGTGAACACGGCGAGGTGATCGTCAACCTCCACGGCAGCCGGGTCTCGGGGCGGTATGTCCTGATCCAGACCGAGGGCAAGAACTGGCTGGTCCGCCGGATGAAAGAGCAACGGTTGCAACCGATGCTGGCCACCCATGGCTCGGTGGGCCGACTGTCGCCGGATGACTGGGCCTTCGAAGGTAAGTGGGACGGCTACCGATTGCTGGTCGACGCCGACCACGGCCGGATCCGGCTCACCGCGCGCAGTGGTCGGGACATCACGGACGAGTTCCCGCAATTGCAGTCCCTGGCAGCCGATCTCGCCGAGCACCACGTGATCCTGGACGGTGAGGTAGTGGCGCTGCAGGATGGGGTACCGAGTTTTCAGGCCATGCAGAACCGCGGTCCCGATGCCCACATCGAATTCTGGTGTTTCGACATTCTGTCCCTCGACGGGCGTGATCTGAGCCGGGCGAAGTACCGGGACCGGCGAAAGCTGTTGGAAACACTGGCTTCCGATGGTGCATTGACGGTGCCGCCGCTGCTGCCCGCGGAGGATCCCTTGACGTTTGCGGGTGACCGCGGCTTCGAAGGCGTGGTCGCCAAGAAATGGGATTCTGGCTACCGGCCCGGACGGTCCGAGGCCTGGGTCAAGGACAAGTTCTGGAGAACCCAGGAAGTGGTGATCGGCGGCTGGCGCGCCGGGGAAGGCGGCCGCACCAGTGGCATCGGGGCGCTGCTGGTGGGGGTGCCGGCTGAGGGCAGTTTGCAGTTCGCCGGGCGGGTCGGCACCGGGTTCACCGAGAAGATGCTGGGCGACCTGCGGGCGCTGCTGCAGCCTCTCGAAACCAGCGAATCACCTTTTACCGCACCACTTTCCACCCTGGACGCCAAAGGCGTGACGTACGTGCGGCCCGAGCTGGTAGGGGAGGTGCGTTACAGCGAACGCACCACCGACAGCCGGTTGCGCCAGCCCAGCTGGCGTGGGCTGCGGCCCGACAAGACGCCGGGTGAGGTCATCTGGGAGTAGCGGCGACGGCTTCTTCCAGACCCCGGGTCGCCAACTGGTCGGCCAGCTCGTTGTCGGCGACGCCGGCGTGCCCCTTCACCCAGAACCACTCGACCTCGTGCCGGGCGCAGGCAGCCTGCAGTCGCTTCCAGAGGTCGACGTTCTTCACCGGCTGCTTCGACGCCGTCAGCCAGCCGTTGCGTTCCCAGCCGTGCACCCACTTGGTGATGCCGTTGCGGACGTAGGTGCTGTCGGTGTGCAGGTGCACCACGACAGGCCGCGTCAACGCTTCGAGCGCCATGATCGGCGCCGTCAGCTCCATTCGGTTGTTGCTGGTCTCAGCTGGCTCGCCGCCGCACATCTCGCGCACGTGGTGACGCAGGCGCAGAACCGCGCCCCAGCCGCCAGGACCGGGGTTGGGGCGGCAGCCGCCGTCGGTGTGGATGACCACGATGTCATCGGTGTCGGAGTCGCTCATGACTGGCGCGCCTCCTGGAGCAGTCGCACGGCCTTCGGTCCGACGCCGTGCATCGGGAGAAGCTCGTTGAGATCAGCGGGCAGATCCGCGAGGGTGCGATAGCCGGCGTCGATGAGCGCGCCGGTCGCGGGCCGCCCGATCGAGATGCCGTCGAAGACGGGGCCGCGGTCGGTCATGGTGCGAGGTTAGCGTCCCGGTCCGGCTCGATCACAATGTCGGTCTGAGAGCTTCGATAACCGTATATATGTTCATCGCCGCTCTCAGGCCGACATTGCGTCAGCGATCAGGGCCGGAGATCATCGCCGTGCGGACCGACATCCCGAATTCCTGGTGGCGCAGCGTGGTGATCCGTCGTCCCGGCTGCACTGCCGGCTTGACCGGTGCGGTGCGGTCGCCGAAGAACGCGGCGGTGGCGTCGATGTCCTGGGCGACGTAGGTCAGGCCCCACAGCATCGACGGCCCGTCGCCCGTCGTCTCGGGTGAGCCGACGACTTCGAGGATCACCTCACCCAGCCGGAAGAAGATCTGGCGCATCGGTCGTCCGCCGAGTTGTCCGTCGCGCTCCCGGCGCGGATGGACGTCGACCGCCGCCAGCGACGCGACGGTCCGATTCAAGTCAGGAGACAGCAGCACGACGTGGTCGATCGAGATGGCGCCGTTCGCGTGCACGGCCGGCGTCGTTGCCGGGGTGTCCGACCGGGTGGTGGGAATGCCGTCGAGCGGGGCGTCGGACGCCAGCCCGCGCAGCGACCAGCCGACGATGCCCTTGCCGCGATCACGCCCGACCAACCGGATCTGGACGCCGCCGATCCGGCATATGCCGTCCGGGTCGACGGTGAAGCCGGCAGCGGTCCAGGAATCTGCGGTGTCCGCGACCTCGAATGCGTCGACGGTGACGGTCATTGCGCGGCCTCGTCGACGGCCACCCGCAGCCGCGGCGGTTTCGTATCCGGCGCCACCCGTTGCCACACCGCGTCGACCATGGGTGCCAACAGTAGTTCGCCCATCTGCCGGGCCAGCACGGCGACGACCTGGGTGTTCTCCCGTCGGGTGGTCGAGGCGCGACCGGTCTTGCGGGCGGCCCGGACCTCGCGCTGGGTCAGGTCGACGATGACGTCGATCAGGTGACTGTCGGCGACGTTGGGCTGCAGCAGGGCCCGGCGCACGTAGTCGACCACCGTCGGATTGGCCCGCAGCATGTCCCGGACGGCATCGTCGCGCACTGCCGTCGAGGCGGATTCGGGGACGTCGGCGAGGGCATTGGCGAAGTAGTCGACCACCAGCTGGTCCACCGCATCCCGCAGGCCGGCCTTGGTCTTGAAATGGTGCTGCACCAGTCCCACCGCGACGCCGGCCTCAGAGGCGATGGCGCGCAAGGAGATTCGGTCCTCGCCGTGTTTGGCATAGAGGTCCAGCGCGGTGTTGCGAATACGCGCTTTGGCCGTCAGGTCATCGACAGTTGCCCGTGGATCAACCATCAGACCTCCCGTCGACAACCAGATCAATGTACTGTACACATGAACAGGAGCCTATACAGCTGTATAGTGCGCGGAACATTAGTGAGGTGGACTGATGTCAGAGCTTTTCCCGAAATACCGGGCCAGCTGGGAGACCGATCAGCACCGCGAGCTGCGTCAGCACGCCGTGGCGTTCCTGGCCAAAGAGGCCACGCCCAACCAGGAACGGTGGGCCAAGAATCACCAGGTCGACCGCGAGTTCTGGAACAAGCTGGGCGACGCCGGCCTGCTGGGCCTGGACCTGCCCGAGGAGTACGGCGGCGCGGGCGGCGACTTCGGATTCTCGGCAGTGGTGGCCGAAGAGTTTGCGCTGGCCCATGATTCGGCTTCGGGCTGGTCGGTGCACTCGCCGATCGTGGCCCACTACATCGACACGTACGGCAGCGCGGAGCAGAAGGCCCGCTGGATGCCGAAGATCATCAGCGGCGAGGCCGTGCTGGCCATCGCGATGACCGAGCCGGGTACCGGTTCGGACCTGCAGGCCGTCCGCACCACCGCGATCCGCGATGGCGACGACTACGTCATCAACGGGTCAAAGACCTTTATTTCCAATGGATCTCTGTGTGACATGGTGGTGATTGTCGCCAAGACCGATCCCACTCAAGGGGCGGCGGGTGTCTCGCTCATCGTTGCCGAGGTCAACGACCTGCCGGGCTTCGAGCGGGGCCGGGTGCTGGAGAAGGTCGGCCAGCACGGCCAGGACACCCGCGAGCTGTTCTTCACCGACATGCGGGTTCCGGTCGCCAACCTGCTAGGCGAGCAGGAGGGGCTGGGCTTCTACCAATTGATGTCGCAGCTGGCTCGCGAGCGGCTGGTCATCGGCTCCATCTGCGCCGGTATGGCCGAGGCCGCGGTGCTGGAGGCCATCAAGTACACCAAGGAGCGCGAGGCGTTCGGCAAGCCGCTGATCAAGTTCCAGCACAACCGATTCCAGCTCGCCGAGCTCAAGGCCGAGGTGCTGTCCATCAAGACCACGGTGGACTACTGCGTGCAGGCGTTGATCGACGGCGACAACGATCCGGCGATTGCCTCCATGGGCAAGCTGATCGCCGCCGACCGGGCAGTGGCGGTCGTCGACCGCTGCGTCCAGTTCTTCGGCGGCTACGGGTACATGATGGAGTACCCGATCGGCCGCGCCTACGCCGCGGCGCGGGTCAACAAGATCTACGGCGGCACAAGCGAAATCATGAAGGAGATCATCAGCCGTACGCTGTGATCTCCATTCCCGCGAGCAGACGTGAACACCCCCGAAACGCGATGGTTTTGGGGGTGTTCACGCCTGCTCACCGGTTGTTGAGCAGTTGGTCGCGGGATTTGGTGATACGTGGCAAGGTGAAGCCATGAGCGGCTCAGACGAGTACGGCGTCGACGACGATCAGCTGACCCAGGAGGACATGCTGATCGACCGCGGCGTCGACGACCTGCTGGACGAAGGCTACGAACCGCCGGACGCCTGGCGCGAGCCGCGCGATCACGAGACGCTCGATGAACTCCTCGCCGAGGAGGAGCCGGACCCCGCAATGCAACTCGACGATGTCGACACGGTCGACGAGCAGTGGGGTGACGACGAGGTGGGCGACCGGCGGTCCGGCCGGCTCGTCTCGGGCGATCAGGACGGTGAACTCACCGGCGGCGATGTCGGCATCGATGGTGGTGCGGCCTCGGCCGAGGAGGCCGCCATGCACATCATCGACTTGTAACCACCGAGCGAAAACCCCCAAATCCCGAGAGGTGAAGTGGTCCCCGAAAGTTGGACTCTGAGGGTTGGAGCTTAAGCGGCAAGGGCCTGGGCCCGGTATTGGACCGGGCTCAGGCCCTTGAGCTTTGTGGAGATGCGTTCGGTGTTGTACCAGCAGATGTAGTCATCGAGCGCTGCGGTGAAGTCCTCGATGGTGTCGAATCGGTTGTGGTGGAACATTTCTGACTTCAGATGGCCGAAGAAGTTCTCGGCGACGGCGTTGTCGTAGCAGTTGCCCTTGCGTGACATGGACTGCGAGGCATCGGCATCGTTGAGCAGGCCACGCCAGGACCGGTGCCGGTACTGGAAGCCTTGATCGGAATGCACCAGGGGCCGCTCGCCGGGTTCGAGGGTGGCGATCGCCGAGGCCAGCGATGAGTTGGTCAACTCCAGATTCGGTGACAGTGACCAGGAGTGCGCCACCACCGATCGGTCGAACAGGTCGAGCACCGGCGACAGATAGACCTTGCGATCGCCGATCCGGAACTCGGTCACGTCAGTGACCCACTTCTGATTCGGCGCGGTGGCGGCGAAGTCGCGATCGAGGACGTTGTCGGCGATCTGCCCGGTCTCACCGGTGTGGGAGTTGTAGCGGCGGCGGCGCCGCACCCGGCAGATCAGCGCGAGCTCGCGCATCAACGCCAGCACGGTCTTTTTGGCCACCACAAAACCCCGTCTGGTCAGCACGGTGTGCAGCCGGCGGTGACCGTAGCGGCCGTAGGCGGCCTCGAACTCCTCGGCGATCGCGGTCTTGAGGTCAGCCCGCGGGTCGGGCACCTCAGGTTTGCCCTGGTGGTAGTAGAACGTCGACCGCGCCAGTCCCGCGACCTGCAGTAACAACGGCAACCGATGGTCAGCCTTGAGTGCGGCAACAGCGGCGGCTTTCACCGCTGTTCGTGCGCCATCAAGGCCCGCAATTTTTTTAGGTAGGCATTTTCCGCCCGCAACCGCAGATTCTCCTGCTCGAGCCGCTGCAGATCGGTCAGCTCCTGTGGCGGGGAGTCGGCGTTTTTGGGTTGACGCCCTTTGAGTTTGGGTTTCAACCCATCCTCACCCAGTCGGCGATAGGACCGCACCCACGATCGCACGAGCTGGTCCGAGGACAGCCCGTACTCCATGGCCACTTCGGCTGCAGTCGCGCCATCGTTGACGACCTTGCCCACCACTTCGAGCTTGAACTCGAACCGATACTGCGTGTTGGTCGGTTTAGCCACTAGCGCCTTCCTGCCGTGCAGGACCCATCGACGACGCAGATCGCGAACCGCCCAACGGCTCACTCCCAGATAACTCGCCGTGGCACCATAGCCCCGACCCTGCTCGAACAACGCTACCGCCACACTGCGTTGGGCCTCAGTCAACGAACACTGTGGATGCAAAAAAGTACTCCCCAGACGAAGGAACCGAATTTCTCGGTCCAACTTCTGGGGAGCACTTCAGGTTTTGGGGGTTTTCGCGAGGCGACTAGACCTTGGCGATGACGTTCTCCGCGAACATCTCGAGGTGCTTGATCTTCTCGTCGAGCGGCTGGGTGTCCTCGCCCATGATGTAGGGCACGCGGAAGCCGACGATGACGTCGGTGACGCCCTTGTCCTCGAGGCGCTTCACGCCGTCGACGGTGAAGCCGTCGATCGAGATGACGTGGATCTGGTACTCGTCGCAGAGCCCGATGCGCTCCTCGGACTCGCGGTACTGCGCCAGCTTCTTCAGTAGCGGGTCGAGCTCGGCCGGGTCGCCGCCGCCATGCATCCAGCCGTCGTTGCGGGCGGCGCGCTTGAGTGCGGCGTCGGCGTGACCACCGACCAGGATCGGCACCGGCTTGGTCGGCGCGGGAGTCATCTTGGTCTTCGGGATGTCGTAGAACTCGCCGTGGTACTCGAAGTAGTCACCCGAGGTCAGGCCGCGGACGACGTCGATGCACTCGTCCATGCGCTTGCCGCGACGGGCGAACGGCACGCCCATGACGTCGTAGTCCTCGGGCCACGGGCTGGTGCCGACGCCCAGGCCCAAGCGGTTGTCGAACATCGCGGCCAGGGACCCGGCCTGCTTGGCCACCAGGGCCGGCGGCCGGATGGGCAGCTTCAGCACGAAGATGTTGAAGTGCAGCTTGGTGGTGACCGCGGACAGGGCGCCGATCAGCGAGAACGACTCGATGAACGACTTGCCGTCGAGGAATTCGCGGCTGCCGTCGGCGGTGTACGGGTAGGTCGAGTCGGACTCGAAGGGGTACGCGATGCTGTCCGGGATGGTCATCGCGTGGTAGCCGGCTTCGTCAGCCGCCTTGGCCAGCGGAATGTAGTAGGACGGGTCGGTCATCGCTTCGGCGTAGGTGAACCTCATGACCCGATGCTAGAACGTGTTCTAGTTTTGTGGAATGGGTATGGCCCATTCGGTGGCTGTTACGTCAGTGGGAAGGGCGGCAATCCGGCGCCGCTGATGGCGTAGCCGCCCTGCTGGCTGCGCTCGGTGACGCGTGCTGTTGCCGTCCGTTCTCCGACCGCCACGGTGACGGCGGTGCGGGGCAGTTCGTCGAGCGCCTCGAAAACCGTTCCGCGCCAGTGGTATTGACCGTCGATCGGATCCAGGTGCCCGGCCAGCCGGACCCGCACCTCGCGGCCGTCGATGGTGGCGGGTCCGTCATAGAGGTCTTCGGCGTCGGCGATGTCCGCGCGCGCCGCGGGCGCGATGGGGCCGCCGGGCAGGAATCCGCTGCGTCGCCACAGCCGGCGCGCGATGGGGCCGAGGAGTCCAACTTCCTCCAGGAACGAGGCCAGCGGCGCGAAGCCCGCGATCTGCGTCTCGATCCGGTGCGGCGAGGTCCGCGCCATTCGGCGGGCGGCCCGCGCGTCCAGGCCGACGCGGCGGTACTGCACCTTGTTGGTGAACAGGAACCGGAAGAACAGCCCACCCACGCCGTTGAGATTGCCGATCCAGAAGCGCTTCGGCCACGACATCTCGGGCGTGCGCTTGCGCAGCCCGTCGCGGGCGAACTGGATGTGTCGGGCCTCTTCGGTGACGTGAATCCGCATGAGCCGCTGCACCATTGGCTGCAGCTCGGGGTCGTCCATCATCTGCCGCTGCAGCGAATCGAAGATCTCCTCGCCGATCAGCGCCGCCACCCACAGCATCGAGCCCTGGAAGGCGAACGGCAGCATGTTGATGATCGTGCGCTGGTACCACTTCGGCCGCACCGGATCGGCGCCGACCTTCTCGATGGCCTTGCCGAACATCACCATGTGCCGGGTCTCGTCACCCAGTTCGGTCAGCTCGTAGTGGGTCGTGCTCGCAGTCGGGTCCTGGTGCATCATCTTGCGCAGTAGCGCCTGGTTCAGGATGTTCTCGAACCAGATGCCCGCCGAGAGGGTGTTCACCAGTTCCTGGCGGGACAGTTCGATCTGCTCGGCCCGGCTCATCGATTCCCAGATCGGCGTGCCGTACAGCGACACCACTTTCGGTGGCAGGAAGTACTTGTCCGGATCGATCGGCGCGTCCCAGTCGATGTCGACGATCGGCGCGTAAGACTTGCGCACCGAGCCTTTGAGTAGGCGCTCGGCGAACTCTGCGCGACTGGTCTGGCCCTTGACCGAAGCTGTCATCGTTGACATCCCTTCGAAAGTGTCCGGTGTTTCGAAGTTACGTCCGATACCGAAGGTAGTCAATACCTGCGGTACTGGATAAAAGTGAGGCCGCCGTAGGCCGCTAGCTGTACTGACCACGGACGTTAGGTACGGCGTGGCGTGGTGACATGAAGAAGACCTCCGAGTGAAGTGCGAGCTGTCTAGGAACGCACCAACTCAATCTCGGAGGTCTTCGTGTCCCACCGTAATGCTCCGCTGTCGGAAACTGGTCGTCTGCGCTTGGCCCGTTGTGTCGTCGAGGACGGCTGGTCGCTGCGCCGCGCAGCCGAGCGATTCCAAGTCGCGGTCACCACAGCGGCGCGTTGGGCGGGTCGCTACCGCGAGCAGGGCCCAGCCGGCATGGTCGATCGCAGTTCACGTCCACAGCGAAGCCCCAACCAGACACCGACTCGTACCGAGCGCCGGATCATCAAAGTGCGGGTCATCCGGCGTTGGGGGCCAGCACGAATCGGCTATCTGCTGGGAATTCATCCCTCGACCGTGCACCGGGTGCTAACCCGTTACGGGGTGGCCAGGTTGCGTTGGCTCGACCGGCCCACCGGCACGGTGATCCGCAGAATTCACGCCGCGCGACCCGGCGAACTGGTGCATGTTGACGTCAAGAAGCTGGGCAAAATTCCTGCCGGCGGGGGCTGGCGGATGCTGGGCCGAACCGCAGGCAATCACAACACGCGCGCCGATAAGAGTTCCGGACGCGTCAGCAAGCACGGTCACCCGATCAAGGGCCATCACTTCCTGCACACCGCGATCGATGCCTACTCACGGCTGGCCTACTCCGAGCTCCTGGCCGACGAGCGCAAAGAGACAGCGTCAGCGTTCTGGGCCCGGGCCAACGCATGGTTTAACCAATGCGGGTTCACGGTGTCGAAGGTGTTGACCGACAACGGATCCTGCTATCGATCTCACGCGTTCCGTGACGCACTCGGGGCCATCGAACACCGCCGAACACGTCCCTACCGGCCCCAGACCAACGGCAAGGTGGAGAGATTTCACCGCACCTTGGCCGATGAATGGGCCTACGCCCGGCTCTACACCAGCGACGCCGAACGCTGCGCCGAGTACCCCCGATGGCTACACACCTACAATCACCACCGCGGCCACACCGCACTGGGCGGTCAACCACCCGCCAGCCGCGTACCTAACCTCTCAGGTCAGTACAGCTAGCCTTCGCGGATGCGCACTATCCACGTCATCGGTATCGGTGCCGGCGACCCGGACTACGTCACCGCCCAGGCCGTCGCGGCGCTCAATGACACCCAGGTGTTCTTCGCGATGGACAAGGGTGACACCAAGGACGATCTCGTCGCGCTGCGGAGGCTGATCTGCGAGCGGTTCATCGAAAACCCCGACTACCGGTTCGTGGCGCTGCCCGATCCCATGAGGGCCAAGGCCGAAGATGGCCGGGCGTACCACGACGTTGTGAATGAATGGCATGCCGCGCGGGCCCGGCTGTGGGCCGAGGCCATCGAAACCGAACTACCGGACGGCGCCACCGGGTCTTTTCTTGCCTGGGGCGATCCGTCGCTCTACGACAGCACCCTGCGCATCCTGGACCGGGTCGCCGAACACGTCGAGTTCGAGTTCGACGTCATTCCGGGCATCACCGCCATTCAGGCACTCACCGCCCGGCATCGCATACCGCTCAACGACATTGGCGAGCCGGTGCTGATCACGACGGGCCGTCAGCTGCGTGAGCACGGGCTGGCCGGTGCCGCGGTGGTGATGCTCGACGGCGAGTGCTCGTTCCTGGAATGCCCACCGCAGACCCGCATTTGGTGGGGCGCCTACCTCGGGACCCCGGACGAGATGCTGATCGCCGGCACCGTCGCCGAGGTTGGGGAACGGATCGCCGCCGAGCGTGCCGAGGCCCGGGTCCGGCACGGCTGGATCATGGACATCTATCTGCTGCGGGCAGAATCGACGGTATGAAATCGTTGTTGCTGCGGGCCGCCGTGACCGGCCTGGCGTTGTGGGTGGTCACCAAGATGGTGTCGGGGATCGCCTTCGTCTTCCCGGTGGGCAGCAGCCAACTGGAGCGGGTCGGCATCATCCTGGTCGTCGCGTTCGTCTTCGGGTTGGTCAACGCCATCATCAAGCCGATCGTGCAGCTGTTCGCGATCCCGCTGTACATCCTCACGCTCGGCCTGGTCCACATCGTGATCAATGCGTGGATGCTGTGGATCACCTCGTGGATCACCGAGAACACCACGCACTGGGGCCTGTCGATCGACCAGTTCTGGTTCACCGCGATCTGGGCGGCGATCCTGTTGTCGGTCGTCGGCTGGGCGCTGGGTCTGGTGCAGCGCGCCATCGAGAAGTAGGGGTTTGTGCACAAATCACTACGTCAGCGACGCGCGGATCGCCTGCAACTCGGCGGCGCCGAAGGCCGGTGGCTCGATGATGTCGGCTGCGGGCCGTCCGGTGCGGACCGTTTCGGCCAGGTCGCCGATGGTCGTAGTCAGCCGCTCGGCGTCGTCGGGGGTGATCGGCGCTTCGGACCGTTCGGTGGCCCAACCCGCGGCCAGTGTCCGGTAGGCCAGTTGCTCGGTGGCGACGATTGCCGGCCAAAGTCGTTCTGCCGCAATCCGGTCCCTGGTCGACCCGCCGATGGCGGTGTCGTAGACCGGGAGCATGGCCATCGCGCGCAGTTGCAGATCGCGACGGTCATTGCGGGCCTGGTCGGTGGTGACCGCGCCCGCGGCGAGATGGCTGACCACGACGGCGACGGCATCCAGCGTCGCGGCGATCGACTCTGCGGGGCGCGCTGCCGGATGTCCGCGCCGCGTCAGCCACAGCACCAGAAGTGCTACGGCGCAGCCGATCACGGTGTCGATGCCGCGGGCGAGCAGGAAGTCGAGCACGTTGGTGATGCGGTGACCACCGGAGGCGATGGTGAGTGCCGCCGGCGTGATGAAGATGACCGCGACCGTGTAGTTGCGCACCACGAACATCTCGATCAGGAACTGCAGCGTGCCGACGACCACGGCGAGCCAGGGGCCACCGGGCGCGGCGACCAAGATGCCCCCGGCCAGCAGCAGGCCGAGCCAGGTGCCCAGGGTTCGTTCGATGCCGCGTTGCACTGTGCGCCGCCAATCGAATCCCTGGTGCAGCATCAGCACTGCTGCCGCCATGGCCCAGTAGGCATGGTCCATGTTCAGGCCGACGGTGACGGTGCCGGCGATCGCCACGGCGACCGCGGTGCGCAGTGCGGCGGTCAGCGGGGGAGCCCCCGAGGTCACGGCCCGACGCAACAGGGTGCCGACGGACGGCCGTCCCAGCGGGATCAGGCCCTCGAAACTGCCGCCGATGTCGTCGGGCACCGCGCCCAGCTGCCGTGCCGACGCGGCGCCGTCGACCGACATCGGTTGGCCGCGGTCGGCGGCGGCCATGGCTTCGGCGAACAACACGTGTAGCCGGCGGTTCGTCATCCGCAGCCGATACAGGGCGTCATCCGGTTTGGGCCGCACCGGCTGGAACGTCACCAGGGTGATCCACGCTTCGTGCAGGAGCTGGGCGGCTCGGTGCCTGGCGTCGGGCGACGAGGTTTCGATGTAGGTGGCCACCGCTTCGGCCGCACTGGCCACCGCGGCGCGCTCCGGCCCGCGCGGGCGGACCAGGACGCCCGCCATGTGAACCACCCAGGAGAACGCGCCGCCGGCCAACACCAGCGCACCCAGTCGCCACGGGCTCAGGTGCTCGGCCGCGATCCCGACCGCCGCCGCGCAGGCCAGCACAGGCATGTAGGCGCCCGGTGGTCCGACGGAGAGAGCCTGGCAGATCAGCACGGCGATCATCGCGATCACCGACACCACCAGCACGGCGGACCAGGGGGTCGCGGCGGCCCAGTCGCCGAGTGCCACGACCACCGCGAACGCGACGGCGATGGCGCCGAGGTACATCGCCCGGTTGAGATACGGGCGTCCGCTGCCGTAGAGCGAGGTGAATCCGCCGATGGTGGCGACCAACCCGGCGGACACGTCTCCGGCCGCCCACCCGGCGAGAATCGGCACCATCATGCAGACCGCGGCCCGCAGCGCGAACGGCCAGCGGCGCGGTACCGCGTTCATGACCAACATGCGTCGGAGCGGATTGGTGGCCGGGGCGGGCGCCGAGCGGTCTGCCATGTGTACAGCATGCGGTACCTCCAGTCGCTAGCCTGAACCCATGCCGGAACTTCCCGAGGTCGAGGCGCTCGCCGATCACCTGCGTCGTCATGCGGTCGGTCTGCCGATCGGCCGCGTCGACGTCTCCGCCTTCTCTGTGCTCAAGACCTTCGATCCGCCGCCGACGGCGCTGTACGGCAACGAGGTCACCGGGGCCGACCGCTGGGGAAAGCACCTGGGCCTGCAGGTCGGCGACCTGCACCTGATCACGCACCTGTCCCGGGCGGGGTGGTTGCGCTGGTCGGAGAAGCTGGCTCCCGCGCCGCTCAAACCAGGCAAGGGGCCGATCGCTTTGCGGGTGCATCTCGGAAAGCCGGGTGAGGCACCGGGTTTCGACCTGACCGAGGCGGGGACCCAGAAGCGGTTGGCCGTCTGGCTGGTGAACGATCCGCTGGCGGTCCCGCAGATCGCCACGCTGGGACCGGACGCGCTGTCACTCGGGCCGACGGAATTGAGTGCGGTCCTGGCCGGCAACACCGGGCGGATCAAGAACGTCATCACCGACCAGCGGACGATTGCCGGGATCGGCAACGCCTACAGCGACGAAATCCTGCACGTGGCCAAGCTGTCCCCGTTCGCGACCGCGGGCAAGTTGACCGACGAACAGTTGGGGACGCTGCACGACGCGATGATCTCGGTGCTCACCGATGCGGTGAGTCGATCGGTCGGGCAGGGCGCGGCAACCCTCAAGGGGGAGAAGCGGTCCGGGCTTCGGGTGCACGCCCGCACCGGGCTGCCGTGCCCAGTGTGCGGCGACACGGTCCGCGAGGTGTCCTTTGCGGACAAGTCTTTTCAGTACTGCGCGACGTGCCAGACGGGCGGCAAGGTGCTGGCCGACCGGCGAATGTCCAAGCTGCTCAAGTGATTCAGCTGCAGTAGTTCTTGGTTGCGGCCGCCAGCGCCTGCTGATACAGCGGGTCCAGGTGCCGCTGGTCGGTCACCTGGGTGCGGGCTGCGTCCAGTGCGACGGTACAGCCCGGGCCGTGTAGGACGCCCTGTTGCGCGGCGATCTCGGTGACCATCGTGTGGTTGAAACCGTCTATCGCAGTGCGTGATTGGGACAGGTCGGGCGCCGCCACGGGAGCGGTGGCCGGATCGAACTTCCACTGGCTGAACCGCAGGTACTCGATGCCCTCGGTGGCGTGAATCTGGTCGGTGAACACCTGCCGCACGAACGTCGGATCGGCACCCGACGCTGTGGCCTGGGCGCCGACGGCGGACAGCACCTGATCGACCCGCGCGGGATCCTCGATCGAGCCGCCGTCGATCCACTTGACGGCGGCGACCGGATCGGCGGTCTGCAGCCGCTGGGCTGCGGTGTCGACCAGGCGGAACAGCGGATCGGCGTCGGCGTGGGCGAGGGGTGCGGACACCGGACCCCACGCGGTGCCCAACCAGATGACCAACAGGGCGGCGAGCTTCATACGTCGATCCTGCACCCTGCGACCTTTCTTGACACGTGTCGAGTTCGCTACGCTGCAGTCATGACTCGGCAGAAAATCCTCATCACCGGCGCGAGCTCGGGCCTGGGCGCCGGTATGGCCAGGCAGTTCGCCGCCAAGGGCCGCGACCTCGCGCTGTGTGCCCGCCGGCTGGACAACCTCGAAGAACTCAAGGCCGAACTGACGGCGCAGTACCCCGGTGTCACGGTCGCCATCGCGTCGCTCGACGTCAACGACCACGACCAGGTGCCCAAGGTGTTCCAGGAGCTGTCCGACGAACTCGGCGGCATCGACTGCGTCATCGTCAACGCCGGCATCGGCAAGGGCTACCCGCTGGGCGGCGGGAAACTGTGGGCCAACAAGGCGACCATCGAGACGAATCTGGTTGCGGCGCTGGTCCAGATCGAAACAGCGCTGGAGATCTTCAAGGCGGCGGGCCGGGGTCACCTGGTCCTGGTGTCGTCGGTGCTCGGCAACGTGGGCGTCCCGGGGTACAAGGCCGCGTATGCCGCCAGCAAGGCCGGCGTCACCTCGCTGGGCGAATCGCTGCGTGCCGAGTACCCGTCCGGCCCCATCAAGGTCACTGTGCTGGAGCCCGGCTACATCGAGTCCGAGATGACCGCCAAGTCCAAATCCACCATGCTCATGGTCGACAACGAGACCGGCGTGAAGGCCATGATCGACGCCATCGAGAAGGAGAAGGGCCGCGCCGTCGTCCCGGGCTGGCCGTGGTGGCCGCTGGTCGAGGTGATGAAGCTCGTCCCGCCGCGGTTCACCAAGTACTTCGCGTGAGTTTCCCGGGTCAAGCGCTGCGGCCGCGCTCGGCACGGTAGCGACGCACCAGGGCGTCGGTCGAGCTGTCGGACTGCGCGGCCGGCGCGGCGTCGGACGTGATGACGGGCAGCAGGGCCTTGGCCTGGGTCTTGCCCAGCTCGACGCCCCACTGGTCGAACGAGTCGATGCCCCAGATGACGCCCTCGGTGAAGACCTGGTGCTCGTACAGCGCGATCAGCTGGCCGACGACTGACGGTGTCAGCTTGGTCGCCAAAATCGAAGTGGTGGGCCGGTTTCCGGGCATCACCTTGTGCGGCACGACGTTGGCCGGGGTGCCCTCGGCGGCAATCTCCTCGGCGGTCTTGCCGAAGGCCAGCACCTGTGTCTGGGCGAAGAAGTTGCTCATCAGCAGGTCGTGCATGCTGCCCGTGCCGTCGGCGGTGGGCAGGTCGTCGGTCGGCTCACTGAACCCGATGAAGTCGGCGGGCACCAGCCGGGTGCCCTGGTGCAGCAGTTGGTAGAAGGCGTGCTGGCCGTTGGTTCCCGGTTCGCCCCAGAAGATTTCGCCGGTGTCGGTGCTGACCGGGGTGCCGTCGGCGCGCACCGACTTGCCGTTGGACTCCATGGTCAGCTGCTGCAGGTAGGCGGCGAAGCGGGCCAGGTCGTTGGAGTAGGGGAGCACCGCACGTGCTTGTGCGCCAAAGAAATCCGAGTACCACAGGCCGATGAGGCCAAGCAGCGCGGGCGCATTCGCTTCCAGTGGTGCGGTGCGGAAGTGCTCGTCGACCAGATGGAAGCCGGCCAGGAACTCGCCGAACCGCTCCTTGCCGATGACGGCCATGACCGAGAGCCCGATGGCGCTGTCCACCGAGTAGCGGCCGCCGACCCAATCCCAGAAGCCGAACATGTTGGCGGTGTCGATGCCGAACTCCGACACCAGCTTTGCGTTGGTCGAGACGGCCACGAAATGCTTGGCGACGGCGTCATCACCGAGTGCGGCGACCAGCCAGCGGCGGGCGGCGGTCGCGTTGGTCAGGGTCTCCAGCGTCGAGAACGTCTTGGACGCGACGATGAAAAGCGTTGTGGCAGGTTCGAGTCCGTCGAGCTTGGCAACCAGGTCCGCCGGGTCGACGTTCGACACGAACCGGGCCGAGATGCCGGCGTCGGCGTAGTGGCGCAGCGCCTGGTCGACCATCACGGGCCCCAGGTCCGAGCCACCGATGCCGATGTTCACGACCGTGGTGATGCGCTGCCCGGTGGCGCCGGTCCACTCGCCGCTGCGCAGCCGGTCGGTGAACGTGCCCATCTCGTCGAGGACGGAGTGCACGTCGGCGACCACGTCCTGACCGTCGACGACCAACGACGCGCCACGGGGCAGCCGCAGCGCGGTGTGCAGCACCGCGCGGTCCTCGGAGGTGTTGATGTGCTGACCGGCGAACATGGCGTCGCGGCGCTGTTCCAGCCCGGCCGCGCGGGCCAGGTCGAGCAGCAGCGCAAGGGTCTCGCGGGTCACCCGGTGCTTGCTGTAGTCGATGTACAGATCACCGACGGTGAGAGTCAGTTCCCGGCCACGGTCCGGGTCGTCGGCAAACAACTCGCGCAGCGTCGTCGTCTCGACTGCGGCATGGTGCGCGCTGAGCGACTTCCAGGCTGTGGTGGTCGAGATGTCGGCAGCGGGAGTGTGATCAGCCATGCCTCAAACCCTAGTGTGACGCAGGAAACGCCGCCCGGTATGGGGCTAGTGGCCGAGGCGGCCGCGGCCCAGGCGCAGGAGCAGCATCGCGAGGTCTTTACCCTCGGGACCCAGCTCGCTGTAGCGCTCGATGACCTTCATCTCGCGGCTGTGCACCAGTCGGGTGCCGCCGGAGGCCATCCGGGCCTTGCCGATGAGCTTGGAGACCTCGGTGCGACGGGCGACAGCCGCCAGGATGGTGGCGTCCAGCTCGTCGATCTCGAGGCGGAGCTCGTCGATGTTGGGGAGTTCGGTTTCGGTTGACATGTTGTCCTCGCTGTTGGTGGATTCTGGTGTCATCCGAATTCAGGCCTCACACAACAAACGAGCCCCGGATCCGGATGCGGACCACGGGGCTGAAGGGAAGCAGCTAAACCCCGGGTACCGGCGTCCGGTACCCGTAGAAAAATCGCTGCTGCGCATTGAGCACGTTTCGAGTGTGCCATCCCGGCCGGTGCCAGCGCAAAGTTGTCGGTCTGCAGCGGTAAGTTTGAGCTGATATGACGAGCGCAGCCCCCGACACTGATCAGCTTCTCGACGGCCTCAACCCACAGCAGCGCGCAGCGGTGCTGCATGAAGGTTCGCCCCTGTTGATCGTGGCCGGAGCCGGCTCGGGCAAGACCGCGGTGTTGACGCGGCGCATCGCCTACCTGCTGGGCAACCGCGACGTCGGCGTCGGCCAGGTGCTGGCCATCACCTTCACCAACAAGGCCGCCGCCGAGATGCGTGAGCGCGTGGTCCAGCTGATCGGCCCGCGCGCCAAGTCGATGTGGGTGTCGACGTTCCACTCCACCTGCGTCCGCATCCTGCGCAACCAGGCCTCGCTACTGCCGGGGCTGAACTCCAACTTCTCCATCTACGACGCCGACGACTCGCGCCGACTGCTGATGATGGTCGGCAAGGACCTCAACCTCGACGTCAAGCGGTACTCGCCGCGCATGCTGGCCACCGCGATCTCGAACCTGAAGAACGAACTGATCGACCCGCTGCAGGCCGCCTCCGAGGCGTCCGAGGCCGACGAGGACCTGCCGCGCATCGTGGCCGAGGTGTACGGCGAGTATCAGCGCCGGCTGCGGGCCGCCAACGCCATGGACTTCGACGACCTGATCGGCGAGACAGTCGCTGTGCTGCAAAGCTTTCCGCAGATCGCGCAGTATTACCGTCGGCGTTTCCGGCACATCCTGGTCGACGAGTACCAGGACACCAACCACGCTCAGTACGTACTGGTGCGCGAGCTGGTCGGGCACCACGCGCCGGAAGGCTCCGATGACGTCCCGCCCGCAGAACTGTGCGTCGTGGGTGACGCCGACCAGTCCATCTATGCGTTCCGCGGCGCGACGATCCGCAACATCGAGGACTTCGAGCGCGACTTCCCGAACGCGAAAACCATTCTGCTCGAACAGAACTACCGATCCACCCAGAACATCCTGTCGGCGGCCAACGGCGTGATCAGCCGCAATGCCGGACGCCGCGACAAGAAGCTGTGGACCGACGCCGGTGAGGGCGAACTGATCGTCGGCTACGTCGCCGACAACGAGCACGACGAGGCTCGGTTCATCGCCGAGGAGATCGACACGCTGACCACCAAGGGCAGCGGTATCGACACCAAGTTCACCTACGGCGACGTCGCGGTGTTCTACCGCACCAACAACTCGTCGCGGGCGGTGGAAGACATCTTCATCCGGGCCGGCATTCCGTACAAAGTCGTTGGCGGCATGCGCTTTTACGAGCGCAAGGAGATTCGCGACATCGTCGCGTACCTGCGGGTGCTGGACAACCCGGGCGACGCCGTGAGCATGCGGCGCATCCTCAACACCCCGCGCCGGGGCATCGGCGACCGCGCGGAAGCCTGCGTGGCGGTGTACGCCGAGAACACCGGCGCCAGCTTCAACGACGCCCTGCAGGCTGCGGCCGAGGGCCGGGTGCCGATGCTGAACTCCCGCTCGGAGAAAGCGATTGCCAGTTTCGTCGAGCTCATGGACAGCTTGCGCGGCGGGCTCGACGGTGAGTTGGGCGACCTGGTGGAGACAGTGCTGGACCGCACCGGCTACCGCCGCGAACTGGAGGCCTCCAGCGATCCGCAGGATCAGGCGCGGCTGGACAACCTGAACGAATTGGTCAGCGTCGCACACGAATTCAGCACCGACCTGGCCAATGCGCAGGCCTTGCAGGAAGAGGAACTCGACGAGGACGTGCCCGACACCGGAGCGCTGGCCGCGTTCCTGGAGCGGGTCTCCCTGGTGGCCGACGCCGACGAAATCCCCGAAGACGGCGACGGCGTCGTCACCATGATGACGCTGCACACCGCCAAAGGCCTCGAATTCCCCGTCGTCTTCGTGACAGGCTGGGAAGACGGCATGTTCCCGCACATGCGTGCCCTCGGCGATCCGACCGAACTGTCCGAGGAACGCCGGCTGGCCTACGTCGGCATCACCCGGGCGCGGCAGCGGCTGTACCTCAGCCGCGCGAAGGTGCGGTCCTCGTGGGGGCAGCCGATGCTGAACCCGGAATCACGCTTCCTGCAAGAGATTCCACAAGAGCTGATCGACTGGCGACGGGTCGAGCCGCCACCATCGTTGTCGGCGCCGAGCCGCTACGCATCCGGCGGATCGAGCGGTTTGGGCGGTGGACGTCCGTCGCCGATGCGGCCGGCGCCGAACCGCAACAAGCCGCTGGTGGTGCTGTCCCCGGGCGACCGCGTCACGCACGACAAGTACGGTCTGGGTCGCGTCGAAGAGGTCAGCGGCGTCGGCGAATCGGCCATGTCGCTCATCGATTTCGGCAGTTCCGGCCGGGTCAAGTTGATGCACAACCACGCGCCGGTACAGAAGCTTTAGCGTCGCCGCGCGCGAAAATCAGACGGTGCGATCTCGCTGATTTTTAGCCGGATTCGACTCGGTGCGTCAGATCTTGGTGCACCAGCGCCCGGTGACGGGCAGCATCGCGAGCACCATGCTCGCGATGGGCAGCACCGGGATGCCGTAGACGATCGGCGGCAGTTTCGCCCCGGCGACGAACAAACTGGCGAAGATCACCAGCGTCACCAGGGCACCGACGACCACCACCACCCGGCCCGTGCGGCGCCGTAGCAGGACAGCGATCTGCCCGCCGATGGTGGCGCCGCAGCCGACCGCGGCGAGGAAGCCGATGGCGACACAGAACAGCGGATCGGTGCGCCACCACCCGGCGATCAGCGAGGTGGCGATGACCGCCGTTGCCCAGCCACTCAAGATGCAGGCCGTGGCGGTGGCGCAGGCGGCGAACGGGCCGGGCGGCGGTTTCGGTGCCGGTGTCGGAGTGTCCTCGGCAGCTGGAATCGGGGCCGAGGCCGGGAGGATCGTGGTCGCCGGAGCGTCCTCAGCGGCGATCAGGCCCGTTGCGGGCTCGATGATGCTGGTCTGCGGAGCGTCGGCGACAGGGATGGCGCCGGTTGGGGTGCGGCGGATGATGCTGGTAGCCGGTGCGTCAGCAGCGGGGAACGCGCCCGTCGGTACCCGACGGATCAGACCGGTTCTGGGTTCGTCGTCAGACTGGCGCCCGAACGTCTGGGTGGGGTCGGACAACGGCCCATCGGCGGTGTTGTCGTCCGTCACGAATCAGCCGACGTAGTTACCCGGGCTCAGGCCACGCTGCGCCAGCCACGGCACGGGGTCGATGCGCTGGCTGCCGCCCAGGAGTACCTCGAAGTGGCAGTGCGGGCCGGTCGAGTTGCCACGGTTGCCGATGGTGGCGATCTGATCTCCGGCGAAGACGCGCTGGCCAACCGACACCACCCAGGTGTTGACGTGGCCGTACAGCGTGACGGTGCCGTCGGAGTGGCGGACCTTGACCCACGCGCCGTAACCGGCGGTCGGGCCGGCAGCTACGACCACGCCGTCGGAAACCGCGACGATCGGCGTGCCGATCGAGTTGGCGATGTCGATGCCGCCGTGCAGCGCGCCCCAGCGGTAGCCGAAGCCCGAGGTGAACACACCCCGCGTCGGCATCACGAACAGCGGGCGGGCCAGGCGGGCCTCGCGCTCGGCACGCTCCTGCGCGAAGGCGGCGCCGTTGGCCAGTTCCTGGGCATGCACAGCGCCGGACGAAGCAGCAGGTTCCACGTTGACGATCTGGATGCCGTCGCTCGAGCCGGCGGGACCCGATGCCAGAACCTGATCGGCGGCCAGCTTGGTACTCGTCGGCTGATCGGCGCTGGTCATCATGGAGTACCCGGCGGCGGCGGTGGCGCCGACGGCCATGGCAGCGGCGACCAGGCGGCCCTTCACGCCGTTGACGGGCTCAGGCTTGCGGTGGGTGCCGCGGCTCGCGCGCAGATCGATGACGTCGGTGTCGTCGAGACCATTGCTGGTATCGGTGTGGCTGTCGCGGTAGGCGCTCGCGGAGAGGCGCTGGGCGCCCTCGGGCTGCCGGAATTCGGCCGGGACAGTCAGGATCAGGGGGGTCTGGTCGTCGGTGTCGTCCAGATCGTCGAGCTCGGGGGCGGCGTTGACGCGGGAATCGCGGTCGAAAGCGCTCTCGGAGAGGTCCAGATCGTGCAGATCGCCGAACTCGTTGAACGGGATGATGTCGGTCACTTCGGCGGGGCTCATGGCGCGGGATAGCTTGATGGTGGTGCGGTCAGCGTTCTCGGTGATGCCGGCGTTCGTCGCCTCTCCGAGGGGAGTACCAGACGAATCGTGCTCAGCCAACCGAAATTCCTTTGCTCCGTGACCGTACCGTTACCGAGACCGCCCATGACGGTACTGAAAATCAGAACCGATTGGCAACCTATCGATGCCATTGGCCGGGAACTGTGATTTGCCTCACTCGTGGCTGTCGGGTGAGATGTACCACATGGGTGGTAGGCGGTGCAGGCTACTCATTAGTACGTGGCTAAAGTGCCGAGCGAGCCAGTGCGGCCCAATGCTGAAGTGAATTCAACCGTCAACGCAGACAGAACGGGATTTCTCAGAGCTCATGGATCTCTTCGAGTACCAGGCGAAAGAGCTGTTCGCCAAGCACAACGTTCCTACTACACCAGGCCGGGTCACCGAGTCCGCCGATGACGCCAAGGCGATCGCCGAAGAAATCGGCAAGCCCGTCATGATCAAGGCGCAGGTCAAGGTTGGCGGCCGCGGCAAGGCCGGTGGCGTGAAGTACGCCGCCACCCCGGAGGACGCCCTCACCCACGCGCAGAACATCCTCGGCCTGGACATCAAGGGCCACATCGTCAAGAAGCTGCTCGTTGCCGAGGCCAGCGACATCGCGGAGGAGTACTACATCTCCTTCCTGCTCGATCGCGCCAACCGCACCTACCTGGCCATGTGCTCGGTCGAGGGCGGCGTCGAGATCGAAGTAACCGCCGAGGAGAACCCCGACGCCCTGGCCAAGGTGCCCGTCGACGCGGTCAAGGGTGTCGACTTGGCGCTGGCTCGTGAGATCGCCGAGAAGGGCAAGCTGCCCGCCGAGGTGCTGGACGCCGCGGCCGTGACCATCCAGAAGCTGTGGGAGGTCTTCGTTGGTGAGGACGCCACCCTGGTCGAGGTCAACCCGCTGGTCCGCACCCCGGACGACCAGATCCTCGCCCTCGACGGCAAGGTCACCCTGGACGAGAACGCCAACTTCCGCCAGCCCGGCCACGAAGAGTTCGAGGACAAGGACGCCACCGATCCGCTCGAGCTCAAGGCCAAGGAGCACGACCTCAACTACGTCAAGCTCGACGGCGCGGTCGGCATCATCGGTAACGGTGCCGGTCTGGTCATGTCGACGCTGGACGTCGTCGCGTACGCCGGCGAGAACCACGGCGGCGTGAAGCCCGCCAACTTCCTGGACATCGGTGGTGGCGCCTCGGCTGAGGTCATGGCCGCCGGTCTGGACGTCATCCTGAACGACAGCCAGGTCAAGAGCGTCTTCGTGAACGTCTTCGGTGGCATCACCGCGTGTGACGCGGTGGCCAACGGCATCGTCAAGGCTCTGGAAATGCTGGGCGACGAGGCCAACAAGCCGCTGGTCGTCCGTCTCGACGGCAACAACGTCGAAGAGGGCCGCCGCATCCTGGCCGAGGCCAACCACCCGCTGGTGATCCAGGCCGAGACCATGGATTCCGGTGCCGACAAAGCCGCCGAGCTGGCGAACAAGTAAGGGAGCCAACTACTTATGTCTATCTTCCTGAACAAGGATTCCAAGGTCATCGTCCAGGGCATCACCGGCGGTGAGGGCACCAAGCACACCAAGCTGATGCTGAAGGCCGGCACCCAGGTCGTCGGTGGCGTGAACGCGCGCAAGGCCGGCACCAAGGTCTCGCACGTGGACAAGGACGGCAACGACATCGAGCTGCCCGTGTTCGCCACGGTGGCCGAGGCCATGAAGGAGACCGGCGCTGACGTGTCGATCGCCTTTGTGCCGCCGGCCTTCTCGAAGGACGCCATCATCGAGGCCATCGACGCCGAGATCCCGCTGCTCGTCGTGATCACCGAGGGCATCCCGGTGCAGGACAGCGCCTACGCGTGGGCCTACAACGTCGAGAAGGGTCAGAAGACCCGCATCATCGGCCCGAACTGCCCGGGCATCATCACCCCCGGTGAGGCGCTGGTCGGCATCACGCCGAACAACATCACCGGCAAGGGCCCGATCGGTCTGGTTTCCAAGTCCGGCACCCTGACCTACCAGATGATGTACGAGCTGCGCGATTTCGGTTTCTCGACCGCTATCGGCATCGGCGGCGACCCGGTCATCGGCACCACCCACATCGACGCCATCGAGGCGTTCGAGAAGGACCCGGAGACCAAGGTCATCGTGATGATCGGCGAGATCGGTGGCGACGCCGAAGAGCGTGCCGCCGACTACATCAAGGCCAACGTCACCAAGCCGGTCGTCGGCTACGTCGCGGGCTTCACCGCTCCGGAGGGCAAGACCATGGGCCACGCCGGCGCCATCGTCTCGGGCTCGTCGGGCACCGCCGCCGCCAAGCAGGAGGCCCTCGAGGCCGCCGGCGTGAAGGTCGGCAAGACCCCGTCGGCCACCGCTGCGCTGGCTCGCGAGATCCTGCAGTCGCTGTAATTCAGTAGTTTCGGCAATGCCCCGCACCTGGTGGTGCGGGGCGTTGTTGTATGTGGCGGCAGACATTTGACGTTCGCAATGGGGAACCTGTCCGGAGAAATACGTAGCGTCAATCGCCAGGCGCGCGTCGGTACCGCGATTGAATCCAGGTACTTCTGCGGGCCGTCAGAGGTCCCTGACTGCAATAACCACCGGCGAATCGCAACCACGATTGCACTCAGGTACACATCCGCGGTGTCAGCGTTGGCGGCGCTCGCGGTAGTGCAGGTAGTTGCGCAGCAGTGGGTCGCTGAGGTCGTACCAGGTAGCGCGGCGATCGCCGGAGTCTGCTTTGGCGGCGTGCACCCAGCCGCCGGTCGTCAAGCGTCCCAAGGCCGCCGATGCCGACTGATTCGAAATACCCACGGCAGCAGCAAGATCGGTGACGGTTCGTGGTCCGTCGGCGCGGGCCAGTTCGACGATCAAGCGTTGTTCACCGGTCGGCAGCTGCCACAGGAGCTGCTGGTAGTGCGG
Source organism: Mycobacterium sp. PDNC021 (assembly GCF_048282635.1). Taxonomy (NCBI): domain Bacteria; kingdom Bacillati; phylum Actinomycetota; class Actinomycetes; order Mycobacteriales; family Mycobacteriaceae; genus Mycobacterium; species Mycobacterium sp. PDNC021. The sequence continues at coordinate 5,590,977 of NZ_CP182502.1, read as the reverse complement.
CGTCAGCTGTTCCAGTACTGCATCGGCGGCGGGAGTGACACTCGCCAATGCGGCTCGGTCGACGGTCTCGGCGATGATCTGCCAGACGCGCGGCGCCCAGCCGACGATCTGGGCCACCTCGCCGATCTTCGCGTGCCCCTCGGAAGTCTCGACGTACGAGGCCAATTCGCGGCTGTGGGCGTGCTGTGCGAGGAGTTCGGCGACGTCAGCCTCGGTGAGGTCGGGTAGTTCCTCGATGATGAACGACCCGTACCACGGATGGGTGCGCGACGAGACTGCCGGAAACAGTGCTGGCGCGGTCGCGAAGACCAGTACCGCGGTGGATGTTTCGACCCACGCCCGGAAGCTGCCCTGACCTGCTTCACCGATGGCGTCGAAGATGCGGTCGGCGTTCTCGATGGCGATCAGCACCATCCGGCCCGCGGCCAGATCGAGGATTTCCCGTTCCAGTTCCAGTGCGTCACCGCGAAGTTCCCGCGCTCGCTCGTGCACCTCGGGGCCCTGCGTACGCAGCAGTTCGACGAGTAGGTCCGGGTAGCTGCCGATGGCCAGTGAATCCTCTGGAAGTGCCAGCAGCAGTGTGGCTTTCGCGGGTTTGCGCTGTTTCAATGCGCGGTGGATCGCGACCTGCAGGGTGTGGGTCTTACCGGTGCCGCGCGGCGCGACGAGCAAGGTGTGTGGGCGGGAGCCGTCCTGCGCAGAGCTGACGATGCGGTCCGTCAGGCGCTTCAGTAGTGCGGCGCGGCCGAAGGTGCGGGCGTCGAGTTCGGCGGGGTCGACGGTGCCGGGGGAGAACGCCGGGTGGCTCATCGCCTCATGGCCCGCCACGCCGATTGCACCAGACCGGACGCGAAGCAGTCGTCGTCGCCGACGCGGCGCAGGTAGTGGTCCTGCTCGAGACGTTCGATGAACGACACCAACTGGTCGCGGTCGCTGATGGGTGAGCCCTCGGACTTGAGGAACTGAAGTGTTGCATCGACGCTCAAAGGTGTTGGGGCATGGGCGTAGATATCGAGCAGGCTGGCAATGGCGGGCGCGTCGTCGCCGTAGTAGTTGCGCAGCCGGTCGCGATAGTGCCGCAAATCCCACGGGTCGTGCGGATCGGTGATGGCGGCCGCGAGCAGTTCGGCGATGCGGTTGGGCTGGACCGAGCCCTCGCGTGCTGCGCCTGCGACGAGATGCTGGATGTAGTACGGCACGTTCTCCGCTGCTGCCGCAACGGATTCCGCGACCTGGTGCCGGTCGGTGGTCGGGACGTTCGCGCCGAGCAGCAGGCATTCGGCCAGATACGTGGCGTGATCGTGGCGGATGGGTCCGACCGTGACTTTACGGATATCGTTGACGGAGCTGAGCGCATCTTCCGAAACATGGTGAAAGCCAATGGAACCGGAGAGGATGGTTGCCAGGCGGCCGGAGTTGTCCTGACGGAACCGGCGCAGCAGATGTAGGAATGCGTCTCCGCCGCCGGGCTTTTCGCGTTCGAGATTGCGGGCCAGCACCGTGACCTCGTCGATGAACAACACCAGCGGCCCATTCTTGGTGCGGGCCACAGCGCGCTGGAGTAGATCGTCGAGGGCGGCGTCGGCGCGGACCCGCTCGAACTTGAACGGCCCGGTACCGACCGCAACCTTCCAGCGGTCGACCTCCTGGCGCAGTGCGTTGTCGACGCGGCCGAGTTCGGCAGCGAGGGCGGTGACGAACTCGGCGTAGGTCTGTCGCTCGGCGCTGACCGAAACGACGGTGAGGCCCTGCAGGCGCGCGGTGTGGGCGACGAGGCGGGACAGGGACGTCTTGCCGTGCCGGCGGTCACCGACCAGGGCGGCACCACCGTCGGGCAGGCTGGCCAGGATTTCCTGCTGTTCGCGGACGCGGCCCACCACGTTCTCGGGCGGGACGACGCCGCCCACCACCAGCGACATGGGTCTGATGGGCCAATTCATGGCGCTATTGTACGTCGAATTAGATGTACGTCTAGGTAGTTGTACGTTGGAATTGTCGTGGGTTAGAAGGTCCAGCTGCCCGAGGGCTGGAGAACGAAGCCGTGGTTGGTGGCGGTGTTGATGCAGGCGGCGAGGCTGTTGGTGCCAACGACGCAAGTAACTTCGTGTGCATCATCAGTCAGCTTCTGGCCGATGTTCAACAGAGTGTCATTCGTCTGAAGGCACGGTTGGTCCGACTGGCCGAAGGCGAATGATTCGGCGGGCGACGCACCTTGGTGTACCGACGGGCATACCGACTGTTTTTGCGCCGGAAGGCCAGGTATTGCACCCGAGCACCAGGACGTTGGTCCGATTGCGCAATTCAGTCCGTCAGGTGTCCGAAAGAACAGGTAGCCGACTTCCCATCGCTGATCCCGGGTCAACGGACGGGCGAATGGAGCCGGGTTGACTTGGGTAAAGCTGGCGATATCAGGAAATCCGGGTGGGGCGGCAGTCGCAATCGCCGTCGACGTCAGACCCGTGGCCGCAGCGACGAGACCGGAAGTCGTTGATGTTAAAAAGATTAGGGATTTGTACGCGATACTCACAGAGCCGTCCTTGAGGTTAGTGCTGCACGGTAACGTTCGACTTATACGTATTCGGGTTGTAGTCAGGACGTGGATGCTCTGGCGTTGGTACCCAGCCTGGCTTTGCCTCCCAAGTGCTCACGCGTATTTCTACGTTTTCCTTCCCGGTGACAGGATCGTAGGTCGTATCAACGACGGTAGGTCCATAAGGAGCTGCGCCTCCTGGCCAATTGTGTTGCGAAGGCGGAAATAGGTCGGTTGGCGTCGCATTCAGCAGACCTTGGGGGGTGGCAGCGGTTACTGCGCTGACTGCATGACGTGTCGGGTCGTTATATGCATCCGACCCCACCAGCATGAAGCCTCCACCTTTGAGAACCACCAGCTGGTTCTCGCGGTCCCCAGGTAGGCCGTTGATTGGTCCGATCGGTTGAACGGTGTTGACCCAGTCGTTTGGGTGGGCAGGGTCGATCGGGGCGGACTGATACAGAATGCGTTGCCTCGAGAGTGGATCGGGATTTCCCACGACATACATGCGGTTGGTCTTAGGGTCGTACGCGGCGCTCGCTTGCGAGATGCCGCGAAGTACCCCGATGCTCTTTGAGGGGTCCGCGAGGTCCACGACCGTCGTGTCGGCCGCTGCGTACCCTTCCTCCGGCGTGCGGGCATACGGGACGACCCCATACATGGCGTATTGCTTGCCCTCCGGCCCAGCGGCTGTGCCTGTGGGCAACGGTCTCACGACGTCTTTGCCTAGTGGGTCACCTTTGTCGCGTGGGTTCCCGACGTCGAGGGGATTTCGTTCGCCGTTGAGGGTTGGGTATCCATTGCGTCCATCCCCGCTGATCACAATGCCGGTGCCGGGAATGGTGGCATTGAGGTCGGCTTTGTCGTCGTCTTTGGTGAGTGGGCCGGCGGGTCCAGTGATTTTCGGATCGCCTGACGCTCCAGGTCCGGCGGGACCTCCAGGTTGATCCGTCTTGAATTCGCGCAGGCTCGTCGCAATTGGCTTTAGCTGACTTGCGATCTCCTGGTCGGCAGCGGCGAGGCTCAGCGCCTTGCCACGGATATCTGCCTCCATCGCTGCGCGAGCAAGATCACGGATCATCAGCAGTGGGCCGACCAGGATTTTCGGAATGCGGTCGGTAACGCGGAGATTGTCGCTCACGGAAAAGAACTGGCGCTCGGCGTTGGAAATGGCTTCGATGGCGCTGCGTTTCAACCCGGCCAGGAGGTCCGCGCCACTCTTTGCAATGCCCGCGGCCTTGCGGAGCAGTTCCATAGCGGTCCGCACGCGGACGATGTCACTGAACATTCTGTCGTGGGCGCTGTCGGCGGCACTACCGTGCCACGTGGGTTCGGTAACTGCCTGTTGGGCGCTGCTGTAAATGTCCTCGACCGTGTGAGCTTGTCGAGTCCATGCGTCAGCCGCACTCGCCAAGTGGTTTGATTTCCAGCTCTCGACTTTGGTGCGCGTCGGCATCTCCACCATTTGTGGCTGCTCCGCTATCGGTCCGTGTGCATCGTTGTCAGCACACGCTGTCCGCCATCGGAGTCCGTCGCGGAGTAGGACTTGGCAGCTTGCGCTAATTTGTCGCCAAATGCCTTGAGGTCACCTGCGCAGACCCCGGCCACGTGATCTGCCGCGGCGGTTACGGCTGCTGCGGCGGCACCGCTGGCTTGACTCTCAGCGGCCGGAAGCCCGTGGACGACTGCGCTATTTGTCAGGTCGCTGCTCAAGCTGGACAACTTGCGGGCTGCTGACTCCAGTTCAGCGGTGTCGACGCGCAGGTTTGGTCCAGTCATCACTCAACCGTACTTCGGTCAGCGGGCATCTCCCGACGGAAATGTGCAGCCACCCGTGCTGTCGACCTCGAACCTCAATCGGTTAGCCTATCGAATTAACAGTTGCCTGGAGGTTTGTAATGGGTGTCGATCCGCGTACGCCGGTGATCGTGGGTGTCGGTCAGTTCACCGAGCGACTGGAGGACCCCGACTACCGCGGGATGTCGTCGGTTGACCTCGCCACCGCAGCCGCGCAGGCGGCGCTGCAGGACACCGGGGCCGACGGCGCGGCCGACGCCGCTGCGATCGACACCATCGCCGGCACCCGCCAGTTCGAGATCTCCGGGCGGACGCCCGCGCCGCTCGGCAAGTCCAACAACTACCCGCGCTCGGTTGCGCAGCGCATCGGCGCTGACCCGGCCCGCGCGGTGCTGGAAGTCATCGGCGGGCAGAGCCCGCAGCATCTGATCACCGAGTTCGCCGGTGAGATCGTGGCCGGCCGCGCTGACGTCGTGATGATCATGGGGTCGGAGAACACTTCGAGCCTCAGGTATTTCGACGGCCGTGACGACAAGCCCGATCACTCGGAGACCGTCGAGGGTCAGCTCGAAGACCGTGGTTACGGTTACGACGGCATCTTCGACGACTACACCGTTCGGCATGGGCTGATCGGTGCGCCGGTGCAGTACGGCCTGCTGGACAACGCCCGCCGTGCGCGGCTCGGGCTGTCCGTCGAGGACTACCGTCGGGCGATGGGGGAGCTGTTTGCCCCGATGTCGAAAGTCGCTGCCAAGAACCCGTATTCGTCGGCGCCGGTTGAGCGCACCGTCGACGAGCTGGTCACCGTCACCGACAAGAACCGAATGATCTGCGATCCGTATCCGAGGCTCATGGTGGCTCGCGACCAGGTCAACATGGGCGCAGCGGCGCTGCTCATGTCGGTGGAGTCGGCGCGCAAACTTGGTGTGCCGGAATCTAAGTGGGTCTACTTGCGTGGGCATGCGGACATGAAGGAGCAGAAGCTGCTTGATCGTCCCGACGTCGGTGCCAGCCCGGCATCGGTGCTGGCTGTGGAAGAAGCGTTGCGGGTAGCCGGAATTGGGCTCGACGACGTTTCGGCGTTCGACCTGTACAGCTGCTTCCCGTTCCCGGTGTTCAACATCTGCGACGGTGTCGACCTGGCCGTTGACGACCCGCGTGGTCTGACGCTGACCGGCGGCCTGCCGTACTTCGGCGGCCCGGGAAACAACTACTCGCTGCACGGCATCGCTGAGGCCGTCACCCGAATGCGGGAAACCCCAGGCGAATTCGCATTGATCGGAGCGAACGGCGGCATCGCAAGCAAGTTCTCGGTCGGCATCTATTCAACCGAGCCGGCGGACTGGGCGGCGGACGACAGTGCCGAATTGTGTGCCGAGGTTGCGTCGTGGCCGACGATTGCGGTCGTCGAGTATGCGAACGGCCCGGCGACCATCGAGACCTACACCGTCCGATACGACTGGACTCCCAACACCGGCATCATCATCGGGCGCCTCGACGCAGATGGCAGCCGGTTCTTGGCCACGACGACAGACGCCGAACTGATGGCCTTGCTGTGCGCCGGCGAACCGCTGCGAGCGAAAATCGTGGTCACCTCAACCGACGAGGGCAATCGGGCGGTCCTGGCCTGAGCTGTCGTCGAGATCGGCGAAATGGTCGTTGTCGCAGTAGATTCCGTGACCATGTCGTCAATCTCGGGACGTCAGAACAGTGTGGTTCTGTCTGGCGCCAGGATGAATCCATGATTGCCTACTCGGCAAGCCGGTATACCTTTCTCGTCAACGGCACAGATCGCATCGCCCTTGGTGGCCGTCAGCTTGTGCATCGGAGGCAGCAGTGGCGGCGGATTGTTCTTGTCCTGCTGGAAATCGGGATCACCAGTGATGGATTCAACCGTGCTGACCGACGATCGACCGGCGCTTACTGACCAGTCGCCCGGTCCTTCGGAAGCTAGGGCTCCCCGGCAGCCGACCTTCTCGTACTGGTTGTCCGGGTATGCATTGCTGGCACATATCAATCCGTTTGGGGCCGTGAACATGAACCCTTGCGACCGAGGTCTATTCGCCTGGTCGTACCGGGCTATATCGGCCTGGGCGTAGCCGCTGATATCAGGGAAGTTGCTTGGGGATTCAGCGACTTCGGCAGGTGGCATAGTCGGCGCGCACGCGACCGCCGCAATGAGAGTTACTCCCGCACATAGATTTCGCCTCGTGCTACTTCGAGGGGGAACACTCATCCTTTGGGCCACTCTAGAAAAGTGTCAACTGATCGGTGCCCAACACGAATCCATGATCGCCGATTCTGCATGCTGGCGTTCCGTCGTCGATGATGCCACAAACGAGGTCATCCATGGGGCGCTTCAGGACGTGGTGAATAGGTAGTACCGGCTTAGGGTCGGTTGATGATTCTTGCCATACATCCGGGGGAATCTCTTTAATGGTGGCTGCACTGCGTCTGTCTGCGTTGATCTCCCAGTGGCCGGGTCTGCCCGGGACGGGGCCCCAACAAACGATTCGTGCAAATTCTGGCTGGGGGTAGTCGTTCGAGGAGCAAGCCAGCCCGTTCGGAGTTCGAAAAAAGTAACCCGAATAACGTTGTCCGTTACTTAAGTAGGTGCTTTGGTCTGCCTTGATGAATCTCGACAGATCTGGAAAACCTGCGACTGCAGGGCTTGACGACGGGGCTGAAATGTCGGGTCCTGGTTGATTCGTTCCCGCGGGAGCGCAAGCGCCTGCAGCTACGAGAGATATTGTCGCGACGTAAAGCCGACGTCGTATGGCGTGCCGCAGCAGATTCATCGGTCTGACCCTTCTAGAAGAGTGTCAGCTTGTCAGTGGCCGCCACGAATCCGTGTGCGCCGATGCGGCACGCAGCAGATCCGTTGTCGAGGACTCCGCATAGGACGTCGTCCTGAGCTGCTTTCACGACGTGCCGGATCGGCAATGTTGGTGGCGGAGGAGGAGGGAAGTATCCCGGGGCCGGATTTGATGACGAGTTCGCCGACGCTAGCGGTGGTACCGCGCTCGATATGCAGTGCCCAGTCGTGAACTCGTCCAGGGATGGGGCCACTGCACTCGATACGTGCTGGATCTGAACTGGTGTCTGCGTACAAGAAGCAGCGCTGACCGCTGGGTGTGCTGAATGCTAGGCCTGGATCATCCTTGGTGCCAGGGGAATACATGGCGGGTGCGGCGGGCGTAAAGCTGCTGAGGTCCGGAAACTCGACGTCGTGTGGTACCGCTGGAGTGTGCGGACCTTCCCTAAACAGTGAGCACCCCATAAGCGGAACTGATAGCGCTGCTAACAATGCCACTCGCGCTGCGCGCACGTCAGTACGCCCCCAAATCCTTGGTATCTGAGTTCTCGATTTGGTAGAGCGCCGTCCCGTATCGATTCCACAGTGACAGAGTGGAATCGAGATTGGTGCCGCGAATCTTCAGGATCGACAACGGCCCCACCCGTCAAAGAGCCACCCCACGACAGTCAGTCTATGGCGGCCGGCGTGCAGAACCTGACGGGAATTGCCAGGACGATCTGGAGCCGTCAAGGTACCTTGACGGCTCCAGATCGAAGCGTGGGTAGAGCGAGGTCCGACGCTGAAGGCGCGCGGACCTCAGATCCCGAAGTCGCTCAGCTTCTTGGCCAGCTTCTCGACGTACGCCGACACCGTCGCGTCGTCGCTGTCCGGCAAGCCGAACAGCACCTCGGTCACGCCGAGCTTTTTCCAGCGCGCCAATTTGTCGGCGTCCGGCTTGAAGTCCAGGGCGACGATCGTCGGTGCGCCCGAGCGTCCGGCAGCGGCCCAGGTGTCCTGCAGGAGCTTGACCGGCTCGTCGATGTCGAAATCGCGCGGCGTGGTGATCCAACCGTCGGCCGACTTGGCGATCCACTTGAAGTTCTTCTCGGTGCCGGCCGCCCCAACCAGGATCGGGATGTGCGACTGCACGGGCTTGGGCCACGCCCACGACGGACCGAACTTCACGAATTCGCCGTCGTACTCGGCTTCTTCCTGGGTCCACAGTGCCCGCATCGCTTCCAGATACTCGCGCAGCATGGTGCGCCGCCGGGCCGGCGGCACGTTGTGATCCTGGAGTTCGTCTGTGTTCCAACCGAATCCGACGCCGACGGACACCCGGCCCCCGGATAGGTGATCCAGCGTGGCAATAGATTTCGCGAGAGTGATCGGGTCATGCTCGACGGGTAGCGCGACAGCCGTCGACAGCCGCACCCTGGATGTCACCGATGCGGCCGAGCCGAGCGCCACCCACGGATCCAGCGTGCGCATATAGCGGTCGTCGGGCAGCGTCTCGTCACCGGTGGTGGGATGTGCGGCCTGGCGCTTGATCGGGATGTGCGTGTGTTCGGGCACGTAGAAGGTGGTGAAGCCGTGGTCGTCGGCCAATTTGGCCGCGGCGGCCGGCTTGATTCCGCGGTCGCTGGTGAAAAGTACGAGCCCGTAGTCCATACGCTGAATTAGAACGTGTTTCAGTATCGAGGCGCAAGAGGGGGTTCGAAGAAACCCGATCAAGCCGGATTACCTGGGATTTTGGGACAACCCGCCGCGGCGAACCCCAAGTGAACCGAAAGCGAGATAACTTCACCGCGAACGTTACCCACGACGGCTCGCCGCGCACTTGCTGACATGGGCGCATGACGACCGAACGCATCGCCGACCACGTCAAGTTCGCCTACTGGGTGCCCAACGTCAGCGGCGGCCTGGTGACCAGTGACATCGAACAGCGCACCGACTGGAACTACGAATACAACAAGAAGCTCGCGCAGACCGCGGAGAACAACGGCTTCGAGTACGCCCTCAGCCAGGTGCGATACGAGGCCAGCTACGGCGCCGAATACCAGCACGAGTCAACGAGTTTCAGCCTTGCCCTCCTGCTGGCGACCGAACGGCTGAAAGTCATCGCCGCGGTGCACCCCGGTCTGTGGCAGCCGGCCGTGCTGGCCAAACTGGGCGCCACGGCAGACCACCTCTCCAATGGCCGCTTCGCCGTCAACGTCGTCTCCGGTTGGTTCAAGGACGAATTCACGCACCTGGGCGAGCCCTGGCTGGAGCACGACGAGCGCTACCGCCGCAGTGCTGAATTCCTCCAGGTGCTGCGCAAGATCTGGACCGAGGACGACGTCGACTTCCGGGGCGACTTCTACCGCATCCACGACTTCACGCTGAAGCCCAAGCCGCTCAACACGGCAGACCGCCCCAACCCGGAGCTGTTCCAGGGCGGAAACTCGAGCGCCGCACGACGCAACGGCGGCTACTACGCCGACTGGTACTTCTCCAACGGCAAGGACTTCGACGGTGTGACCGAACAACTCGTCGACGTTCGCGACCACGCCCGCCAGGTTGCCCGGGAAGTCCGCTTCGGGCTGAACGGCTTCATCATCGCCCGGGATACGGAGAAGGAAGCGAAAGAAGTCCTCCGGGAGATCGTCGCGAAGGCGAACCGGCCGGCCGTCGAGGGGTTCCGTCAGGCCGTGCAGCAGGCCGGCAACTCCACCGGCGACAAGAAAGGCATGTGGGCGGACTCGAGCTTCGACGACCTGGTGCAGTACAACGACGGTTTTCGTACCAAGTTGATCGGAACTCCGGAACAGATCGCCGAACGGATTGCTGCCTACCGCAAACGCGGCGTCGATCTGATCCTCGGTGGCTTCCTGCATTTCCAGGAGGAGATCGAGTACTTCGGGGCCAAGGTGCTGCCGTTGGTGCGGGAAATCGAGGAGGCGGAACAGGACGCGGCGCAGGGTCCGGTCCGGGTCCCGGCCTGACGCGTCGGCAAGTTTGCTCAGCGCCGTCGCGGCCGGTCAGGCCGGTGCTCAGCGCGCTCAACTCATGCAGGGCACCCTTAATGAAGTGCGCTAGCGTGGTTGGTCGAGTCGACAGGTACAGGAGAGGTCATGACGTACCAGCCCGGTAACCCCGGCTATCCGCCCGCCCAGCAGCCCAACCAGTTCGGAGGGCCGACCCAGCAGTTCAACCGCCTGCCCGAGCAGATCCCGGCTGCGCCCGCCGCGCCGGCCGGCCCGAGCAAACTGCCGGAGTACCTGACCACCGCGGTGGCGGCGCTCGGCCTGCTCATCTTCGGGTTCAACTTCGCGCCCCAGCTGGGCGCCGGAGGCCTCGACGCGGGCACCGGCAGCATCCTGACCCAGGCTCCCATCGTGGTCGCTGTCTTGGCCGCGCTGCTCGCCGGCGTCAGCCTGCTGCCGAAGCAGAAGAGCTTCAAGTCGTGGGTCGCCATCCTGTCGGTGCTGGCATTGCTGCTGGTGATCAACGAGATCGTGCAGGCACCCAAGGGCATCGAGGTCGAATGGGGCCTCTACACCGTGCTGGCGCTGTCCGTGCTGCAGGCCGGTAGCGCCGTGGCTGCGCTGCTGCTCGACGCCGGCGTCATCCAGCCGCCCGCGCCGCGCCCGCAGCCCGATCCGTACAACTACGGCGGACCGGCACAGGGCTACAACCCGCAGGCGCAGTACTACGGTCAGCAGCCCCAGCAGCAATACGGCCAGCAGACCGGCCAGCACTTCGGTCAGCAGGGCGGATACCAGCAACAGCCGCAGAACGGTCCCATCGGCGGCTACACCGGTCAGCAGGGTGCGCCGCAGCACGGTGTCGACTCGGGTCCGCCGACCCCTCCCACCGGATTCCCCGCGTTCGGTCAGCCGCAGTCGTCTGCCGGTCAGTCTCAGGCCCCGCAGCAGTCGTCGGCCCCGCAGCCGTCGGCGTCTGAGGCCGTCGCCGGATCGTCGTCGTACGGCTCGTCGCCGAGCGTTCCGGGTGCTTCCGAGCCGACAACGACTTTCCAGCAGCCCCCGGCTCCGCAGTAATCGGGTCCGGCGTCGTCATAATCGCTAGGGCACTCGCAACCGGCGGGTGAGACCTGCGCGAGGAGTGACCCAGCTAGTGGATAACCGACCAGTCGGTACGCGCCAAGCGCGTGACCTGCTTCGGGTTGCGTTCGGCCCGTCGGGCATCGCCCTGGCGATCATCGCTGCGCTGACGCTGATCCAGCTGGTCATCGCCAATAGCGATCTGACCGGCGCGTTCGGCGCGATGGCCAGCATGTGGCTGGGCGTGCACGGCGTACCGGTGTCGATCGCCGGCGCCGAACTCGGCGTGATGCCGCTGGCCCCGCTCCTGGCGATGGTGTGGGGCACCGCCCGCACCACGGCGGCGGCGACGCGGCCGGGTGCGTCGTGGTTCGTCGTCCGGTGGATCGTCGCGTCGGCCCTCGGCGGCCCTTTGCTGATCGCGGCGATCGCAATCGCGGTGATCCACGATGCGTCGTCGGTGCTCACCGAGCTGCAGACCCCCAACGCCCTCCAAGCGTTCGGCTGCGTGCTGGCTGTGCACGCGGTGGGCGCGGCCATCGGCGTCGGCTCGCGGCTGCAGGGACGACTCCTGACCGACGCCCACCTGCCCTACTGGCTCCCCGAAGCGCTGCGCGCGGCGCTCGCCGGGGTGCTGGCGCTACTCGGCCTGTCTGGGCTGGTCGCGGTCGGTTCGATGGTCGTGCACTGGTCGACCATGCACGACCTGTTCGGGATCACCGACTCGGTGTTCGGCCAGCTCAGCCTGACCGTGCTGTCTGCGCTGTACATCCCGAACGTCATGGTCGGGTCCGCGGCGGTGGCCGTCGGCTCGAGTGTGCACATCGGGTTGGCGACGTTCAGCTCGTTCACGGTGCTCGGCGGCGACGTCCCCGCCGTGCCGGTGCTGGCCGCGGTGCCGTCACCTCCGTTGGGGCCGGTGTGGGTGGCGCTGCTGATCATCGCGGCGGCCTCGGCCGTGGCGGTGGGGCAGCAGTGCGCGCGGCGCCCGGCCCCGTGGCCGATTGCGTTCGCGAAGTTGGCGGTGGCGTCGCTGCTGGCTGCGGTGATGATGGTCATGCTCGCGATCGCGGGCAGTGGTCGCCTGGGCAACTTCGGTGAGCTCGGGGTGGACCAGACGACGTTCGGGCCGGGTGTGTTCCTTTGGTTCGTGTCGATCGGCGGTCTCACGGTGGCGATGGCCGGCGGTCTGACGCGTCGGCCGGAGCGGCCGGTGCCCGTCGCGCCGGTGGCAGAACCGGATGACGACGAACCGGCGGACGCCGAGGTCGTCGAGGACGACGAACCCGTGACCGAGGTGCTGTTCGGCGACGTCCCGGCCGCTGCCGTAGAAGTTGACGACGATTCGCATTTCGCGGGCGGTCCGGCGTTCGAGTCCGCCCCAGAGCCGGCACCTGAGCCGGCGCCCGCACCCGATCCTGAGCCGGTGGCCAAACCTGCCGAACCCCGTCGGCCCGCCCGCCCCGAACCGGACATGACCCCAGCGCCGGCCGAGGCGTATCAATCCGGCACCACCGATCGCATCGGCGAACACATCGCCTTCGACCCTGACGAGGACCCTGAGGCGCATTTCGTCGTCGACGACGACGGCCACTAGGCTGCTCCCGTGCAGCAACCGCTCCGTGTGCCCCCGACTGCGCCGGCGCGGCTCGTCGTCCTGGCCTCGGGGACCGGTTCGCTGCTCGAATCAGTGCTGGCAGCAGCGGTTGGTGACTACCCGGCGCGCGTCGTGGCGGTCGGAACGGACCGGGATTGCCAAGCGCTGGAGATCGGCGCGGCGGCTGGTGCGGCGACGTTCACTGCCCGGTTGCGCGACCACGCCGACCGGGCCGCCTGGGATGTCGCGCTGACCGAAGCGGTCGCCGCCCATGAGCCGGATCTGGTGGTGTCGGCGGGCTTCATGAAGATCCTCGGACCGACGTTTCTGGCGCGCTTCCAAGGCCGAGTACTGAACACCCACCCGGCGCTGCTGCCGTCGTTCCCCGGAGCGCACGCGGTGCCCGACGCCCTCGCGTACGGAGTGCGCGTCACCGGCAGCACGGTGCACCTGGTGGATGCCGGTACCGATACCGGGCCGATCCTGGCGCAGGAGCCGGTGGCGGTGCTCGACGGCGACGACGAATCGTCGCTGCATGAACGGATCAAGGTCGTCGAGCGACGACTGCTGGTAGATGTGATCGCCGCGGTGGCCCTCCGCGGCGTGACGTGGAGTGGACGAAAGGCGGCCATAGGATGACGCGACGACCGATTCGGCGCGCGCTGATCAGCGTGTACGACAAGACCGGTCTGGCAGAGCTGGCCCGCGGGCTGCACGCGGCCGGAGTGACCCTGGTGTCGACCGGGTCGACTGCGAAAACCATTGCTGCCGAGGGTATCCCGGTCACGCCGGTGGAAGAGGTCACGGGCTTCCCGGAGGTGCTCGACGGCCGGGTCAAGACGCTGCACCCGCGCGTGCACGCCGGTCTGCTGGCCGACACCCGCAAGGCCGAGCACCTCGCCGCGCTGGACGAGCTCGGCGTCGAGGCGTTCGAACTCGTTGTGGTGAACCTGTATCCGTTCACGCAGACCGTCGCGTCGGGTGCTTCCGAGGATGAGTGCGTCGAGCAGATCGACATCGGCGGCCCGTCGATGGTCCGCGCCGCGGCGAAGAACCACCCGAGCGTCGCCGTCGTCGTGGACCCGCTGGGGTACGACGGTGTGCTGGCTGCCGTCAACGCCGGTGGCTTCACGCTCGAAGAGCGGAAGAAGTTGGCGTCGTTGGCGTTCCGGCACACCGCCGAGTACGACGTGGCTGTGGCTTCCTGGATGGGATCGGTGCTGGTGCCGGGCGATGACGAGGCGTCTGCCGCGGGCATGCCGGCCTGGCTCGGTTCGACCTGGCGTCGCTCCGATGTGCTGCGCTACGGCGAGAACCCGCATCAGAAGGCCGCGCTCTACAGCGACGACGCCGGCTGGCCGGGGCTCGCGCAGGCCGAGCAGCTGCACGGAAAAGAGATGTCCTACAACAACTTCACCGATGCCGACGCGGCGTGGCGGGCGGCGTTCGACCACGAGGACATCTGCGTGGCGATCATCAAGCACGCCAACCCATGTGGCATTGCGGTGTCGTCGATCTCGGTTGCCGATGCGCACCGCAAGGCGCATGAGTGCGATCCCCTGAGCGCCTTCGGCGGCGTCATTGCGGCCAACACGGCGGTGACCGAGGAGATGGCCGAGACCGTCGCCGACATCTTCACCGAGGTGATCGTCGCTCCCGCATTCGAGCCGGGTGCCGTCGAAATCCTGAGCCGTAAGAAGAACATTCGCATCCTGGTGGCTTCCGAGCCGCAGCCCGGCGGCACCGAGTTCCGTCAGGTCAGCGGTGGTCTGCTGGTGCAGCAGCGCGACGCGCTCGACGCGGCGGGCGATGACTCTGCCAACTGGACCCTGGCGACCGGCTCCCCGGCCGACCCAGAGACGTTGGCCGACTTGGTGTTTGCCTGGCGCGCCTGCCGTGCCGTGAAGTCGAACGCCATCGTGGTCGCCACCAACGGCGCCACCGTCGGTGTCGGCATGGGCCAGGTGAACCGGGTCGACGCGGCGCGGCTCGCGGTCGAGCGGGGCGGTGACCGGGTGCGCGGCGCTGTTGCCGCGTCGGACGCCTTCTTCCCGTTCCCCGACGGCCTGGAGACCCTGACCAACGCCGGCGTGAAAGCCATTGTGCACCCGGGTGGTTCGGTCCGCGATGACGAAGTCACCGCTGCCGCTGCCGCCGCCGGGATCACGCTGTACCTGACCGGCGCTCGGCACTTCGCCCACTAGGTCAGTCATCCCGCCGAGTGGCCAGTTGCGACACGCAAATTGCGAAAATTCGTGTCGTATCTGGCCACTCGGCGTTTTGGATGGCGAGTGGCCAGCTTCTACACACGGTCGCCTAATATCCGTGCAATAGCTGGCCATTCGGCGCCGGCGGCGCGTAGTGCCTGGCATGTTCTCACGACGAATGTTCGGGGTCGGTTTCGCAAGATGTCGGCACTGACCCGGATGATCACCCAACCAGCCTCGAGCAGTCTGGCCAACCGCTCGATATCTTTGGCGCGTTGCTCAGGGTCGTCCCAATGCTGGACACCGTCATACTCGATGCCGACCTTGAACTCTCGGTAGCCCATATCGATGCGGCCGACGAACTTCCCGAATTCGTCGTGGACCACGATCTGGGCTTCTGGCTTCGGCAGGCCGGCGTCGACAAGCGCCAGTCGAGTCTTCGACTCTTGTGGCGATTCGGCTCCGCCGTCCATCAGTTCGAGAATCTCGCGCAATTGAACCAGGCCGCGAACTCCGCGATGCCGCGGAATCAGGTAATCGATCTCCTTGGCGGTGACTCCGGTTTGGTTGGCCAGTGCGTCGACACGAACCAGAGCGCGCTCCCGTCCCCTGCGACGACCGAGATCGAATCCGGTGCGCGCGGGCGTGGTTGTGGGGATACCGCGCACTTCATCGACTTCGTCGGGAAACAGAACGTCGCGGTGAATGATGATGCCCGACACGGGTTTTCCGTTTGTCCGGAACAGTTCCGCGGGTGATCTGGGGTCGACCCACCGAGTGCCATACCGCGCGGCGGCGGAGAGCCCGCCTATGGTCGCCAGACGGTCGGACCATAGCCAAGCAGCCTTGGCTCGCATTTCCGCGGTCAGCGTGACGTCGGCCGGGAGGTAGACGTCACGGTAGATGCGGTGATGGCGGTTGAGTTCTCGCCGAGATACGTGGCCGGAAGCCAACGCCTCGGTGCCCAGGAATGGTGTGGTCATGCACCGAAGGTGCGACTCGGGTCCGACACCAACGGCGCGCCAGCGGGGCTTTCGTGCCGGGCTGTGGATGAATCGCGGTCTGTGGATATCGCTCAGCGGCCAGTTATCGCACGCAAATCACGAAAAGGCGTGGCATAACTGGCCACTCGGCGGTGGAGCAGCTAGGAGGCGACCTCGTCGTGTTTCTGAGTGGTGGCGTATTCGAAGAACGCGACGATCTCGGAGACGGCCTTGCGGGCGTCCGGGTTGACGTCGAAGCTCAGCTGGAACATGTGCATTGCCGCGTCCCACACCTGAACCCAGGCCTGGGCACCGGCCGCCCGCAGTGCGTCGGCGAGCGCGAAGGAGTCGTTGCGCAGCATCTCGTTGGTGCCGATCTGCAGCAGCGTCGGACCGAGGCCGTGGAGGTCGGCTTCGGTGGGCATCTGGGGCACGGGGTGGGTGCCGTTCTTCGTGGCGAAGACCGTGTAGATGTACTTCACCGCCATGAACGGGAACAGCACGTCGCGTGATTCCAGCATGGCGTTGTACTTCAAGTTCATGTCCGACGACGTCAGGGCCGACAGCAGCACCTGTGCCGCGGGCACCGGCAGACCGCTGTCCCGCGCGGCGATCGCGGTGTCGGCCGCGATCAGGCCGCCCGCCGAGTCGCCGGCGAACACGATCTTCGTGGAGTCCATCCCGGAGGCCAGCACCAGGCGGTAGGCGTCGAGTCCGTCGCTCACTGCCTCTTCGATCGTGGCCTGCGGGGCCAGTCGGTAGCCGACGTTCAAAACCCGGGCTCCCGTCGCTGCGGAGAGCTTGCTGGCCCAGCGCCGGTGCGAGTTCAGCCCGAGGGTGATCAGCGCGGAGCCGTGGAAGTAGACGATCACCCGATCGGAATCCCGTGCGCCGGGCGCGACGATCCATTCGGCCGGGCAATTGGGCAGTGCGATCGGCGTCACCTCGGTGCCCGGCAACGGGCGGAAGACCCGGAAGGCGGGGTCGATGATGTCGTAGCGACCGCGCTGCACCAGCTCGGGACGGAACCGGTTGACGACCATGCCGACAAGCGTGAGCAGGGCAATTACCGGTCGGACGAACACCGCGGTCAGCCCGCCGAGCAGTCGGCTCTGCCACGCGGCGGGGCCGAACTCGAGGTCGGTGGGGCGGTTCGTCCAGTCGAGCGAGTTCACGATACCGAGGGTACTGGGTAAAGCTCCGGAGCCCAAGGTGCTGCCGGTCACGGAGCACCGTCGTAGCGTGGAGGTCGTGACATCACCTAACGACCTGCCAGCCGATCTGCCGAAGACCGTCGGCGCGTTGAAAGCAACGGGCCACCGGGAACGGGGCATCAAGACCGAAATCCGCGAGAACCTGCTGGCTGCACTGGCTGACGGCCAGGATGTGTGGCCCGGCATCTTCGGCTTCGAGGACACCGTGCTGCCGCAGCTGGAGCGCGCGCTGATCGCCGGGCACGACGTCGTGCTGCTCGGCGAGCGCGGACAGGGCAAGACCCGCCTGCTGCGCGGTCTGGTCGGACTGCTGGACGAATGGACCCCGGTCATCGCGGGCTCGGAGCTGGGTGAGCACCCCTACTCGCCGATCACGCCCGAGTCGATCCGTCGGGCCGCGGATTCGGGCGACGACCTGCCCATCACCTGGAAGCACCGCAGCGAGCGCTACACAGAGAAGCTGGCGACGCCGGACACCAGCGTCGCCGATCTCGTGGGCGACATCGACCCCATCAAGGTGGCCGAGGGACGCAGCCTGGGCGACCCGGAGACCATCGCCTACGGCCTCATCCCGCGGGCGCACCGCGGCATCGTCGCGATCAACGAGCTGCCCGACCTCGCCGAGCGCATCCAGGTCGCGATGCTCAACGTGATGGAGGAGCGCGACATCCAGGTCCGCGGCTACACCCTGCGGCTGCCGCTCGACGTGCTCGTGGTGGCCAGCGCCAACCCCGAGGACTACACCAACCGTGGCCGCATCATCACGCCGCTCAAGGACCGCTTCGGCGCCGAGATTCGCACGCACTACCCGCTGGAGCTCGATGCCGAAGTTGGGGTGATCAAGCAGGAGGCCCACCTGGCCGCCGAGGTTCCGGGGTACCTGCTCCAGATCCTGGGCCGCTTCGCGCGGTACCTGCGCGAGTCGCAGTCGATCGATCAGCGCTCCGGTGTCTCGGCCCGCTTCGCTATCGCCGCTGCCGAAACCGTCGGCGCTGCGGCTCAGCACCGTTCGGCGATTCTGGGTGAACAGGACCCGGTGGCGCGCGTGGTCGATCTGCAGACCATCATCGGCGTGCTGCGCGGCAAGCTGGAATTCGAATCCGGTGAGGAGGGGCGCGAGCAGGCGGTGCTGGAACACCTGCTGCGTCGTGCCACCGCCGACACCGCACAGCGACTGCTCGGCGGCATCGATGTCGGGTCGTTGGTCGCTGCGGTGGAAGGGGACTCGCCGGTGACGACGGGGGAGCGGGTGTCGGCCAAGGACGTCCTGGCCGCGCTGCCCGACCTGCCGGTGATCGAGGCGATCGCTGAGCGGCTCGATGCCCAGTCCGACGGCGAGCGGGCGGCGGCCGTCGAGCTGGCGCTGGAAGCGCTGTATCTGGCCAAGCGCATCGACAAGACCTCCGACGACGGCGAAACGGTTTATGGCTGAACACCTCTCGCGGTATTCGCGCTACACCGGCGGCCCGGATCCGCTGGCGCCCCCCGTCGACCTGAGGGAGGCGCTGGAGCAGATCGGCCAGGACGTCATGGAAGGCGCGTCGCCCCGGCGCGCCCTGTCCGAACTACTGCGTCGCGGTACCCAGAACATGCGCGGTGCCGACCGGCTGGCCGCCGAGGCCAACCGGCGTCGTCGGGAGTTGCTGTCGCGCAACAACCTTGACGGCACCCTGCAGGAGATCAAGAAACTGCTAGACGAGGCCGTGCTTGCCGAGCGCAAGGAACTGGCCAGGGCGCTCGACGACGACGCGCGGTTCGGCGAACTGCAGTTGGAGTCGTTGTCGCCGTCGCCGGCCAAGGCCGTGCAGGAGCTGTCCGAATACGACTGGCGTTCGGCGGAGGCCCGGCAGAAGTACGAGCAGATCAAAGATCTGCTCGGCCGGGAGATGCTGGACCAACGGTTCGCCGGCATGAAGGACGCGCTGGAGAATGCCACCGACGAGGACCGTCAGGCCGTCAATGACATGCTCGACGACCTGAACAACCTCTTGGAGAAGCACGCCAAAGGCGAAGACACCAAACAGGATTTCCAGGATTTCATGGCCAAGCACGGCCAGTTCTTCCCGGAGAATCCGCAGAACGTCGACGAGCTGCTGGACTCCTTGGCGCAGCGGGCCGCGGCCGCGCAGCGCTTCCGCAACAGCCTGTCGCCCGATCAACGCGCCGAGCTGGATGCGTTGGCACAGCAGGCATTCGGGTCGCCGTCGTTGATGAACGCGCTCGACCGACTCGACGGCAACCTGCAGGCCGCCCGCCCCGGCGAGGACTGGACCGGGGAGCGGAGTTTCACGGGAAACAACCCGCTGGGCATGGGGGAGGCCGCCCAGGCGATGGCGGACATCGCCGAGTTGGAGCAACTGGCGGAACAACTTTCGCAGAGTTACGCCGGTGCCCAGATGGACGACGTCGATCTGGACATGCTCGCCCGGCAGCTGGGCGATGAGGCCGCCGTCGACGCGCGGGCGTTGGCGGAACTGGAACGCACCCTGATGAATCAGGGCTTCCTCGATCGCGGTTCCGACGGGCAGTGGCGGTTGTCGCCGAAGGCCATGCGCCAGCTCGGTCAGGCGGCGCTGCGTGATGTGGCGCAACAGCTTTCCGGCCGCCACGGCGAGCGGGACACTCGTCGGGCCGGTGCGGCCGGAGAGCTGACCGGGGCCACCCGGCCCTGGCAGTTCGGTGACACCGAGCCGTGGAACGTCACGCGCACATTGACCAACACGGTGCTGCGGCAGGCGGGCACGGACCCCGACGGGCCGTTGCGGATCAGCGTCGACGATGTGGAGATCTCAGAAACCGAGACCCGCACCCAGGCTGTGGTGGCGCTGTTGGTGGACACCTCGTTCTCGATGGTGATGGAGAACCGGTGGCTGCCGATGAAGCGCACCGCCCTGGCGCTCAATCATCTGGTGAGCACCCGGTTCCGGTCAGATGCGTTGCAGATCATCGCTTTTGGCCGGCACGCCCGCACGGTGTCCGCGGCCGAGTTGACCGGGCTGGAAGGCGTCTACGAACAGGGCACCAACCTGCACCACGCGCTGTTGCTCGCCGCCCGGCACCTGCGTCGTCATCCCAATGCGCAGCCGGTCATCCTGGTGGTCACCGACGGCGAGCCGACGGCCCACCTGGAGCAGTACCGCAACGGGACCGAGACGTTCTTCGACTACCCGCCGCATCCGCGCACCATCGCCTTCACGGTGCGCAGCTTCGACGAGGTGGCCCGAATGGGCGCGCAGATCACCATCTTCCGGCTGGGGAGCGATCCAGGCCTGGCCCGGTTCATCGACCAGGTGGCCCGGCGCGTCGAAGGTCGCGTCGTGGAACCCGAATTGGACGGGTTGGGTGCCGCGGTGGTCGGTGACTACCTGCGGTCAAGGCGTCGTCGCCGCTGAATTGCTTTTCACGAGCGTGCGTGTCTACGTCCGACACGCCGCCATCGGCATACAAGAACGCCACGCTCGCCGGCGATGACGGGGACGTTTTGGCACGCAATCCACGGTGTGTCGCGTACAAACACGCACGCTCGCGGTTAGGAGGACTCGAGTGGCTTGCGCTTCTTGGACTTGATGCCGACGCGGCCCCACAGGGAGAAGCCGCGGATGGTGACGCGCGGGGCGCCGGGGGTGCCCTGCTGCCCGAGGTGGTCGAACGCGCCCATCACACCGACGCCGTGCACGTCGACGTTGACCTCCGGCGGCAGCAGGATGGTCTGCCCGCCGAAGATCGAGTACGAGTGGATCTCGACGTCCGGTGACGTGAAATCGGCGTACCGCAGATCGATGACGCCGCCGCCGAACAACGAGAACGACGTCAGCCGCTGCGGCACATTCCAGCGGCCCCGCCGCTCGAATCCGCTCATGATCGCCAACAACAGCGTCGAGGGTGCGGGGTGGCACTCGCCGCCCGCTTCCCACGGCGCGGTGGTGATGTACGGCAGGTCGGAACTCAGCTTCGACAGTTCGGCGTACGTCTGCGCGGAATAGGCGCGGTTCAGCCGGTCCTCGTATTCGGACATCGGCAGCCGTCCCTGCGCGGCCGCGTCGCTGAGGAGGTGAGCGACCTGTATCCGGTCGGTATCGACGACGCGCATCTGTGCGCGCGAACCTGGGGTGCTCATCAAGTCGAGCCTACGACGATCACAGGGACTTGCAAGGCTGATGTTGCAAACTGTGGCCGCATCGATGTCGGATCCGTTACGGGATGTGGATCACTTATTCCAGTTCGGCTGCCGCTTCTGGAGGAAGGCCATCATGCCTTCGCGCGCCTCGTCGGAGACGAACAGCTTCGCCGACTGCTTGGCCAGCTTCTCGGCGTCGCGGTCGAAATCAGCCAGGATCGACGCCGTGGTCAGCGCCTTCGACGTGGCCAGGCCCTGCGGTGAGCCCTTGGTGATCTCGTCCGTGAGCTTCGCGACCGCGGCCGGCACGTCGTCGGTCGCGACCGTCACCAGCCCGATCCGTTCGGCCTCCTCGGCGCCGAACTTCTCGCCCGTGACGAAATAGCGACCGGCCGCGCGGGCCGTCATCTTCGGTAGCAGTGTCAGCGAGATGATCGACGGAGCCACCCCGATCCGGGCCTCGGTGAGCGCGAAGGTGCTGGCGGTGCCGGCGACCACCAGGTCGCAGGCACCGATCAGTCCCATGCCGCCGGCCCGGACGTGACCGTCGATCGCGGCGATCACCGGAACGGGCAGCTCGAGGATCGACCGCAGCAACCGCGCCGCCTCCAGGGCCCGGGCGGTCGCGAGGTCGCCGGGGTCGCGCCCGGCCGCCTCACTCAGGTCGGCCCCGGCGCAGAAGGTGCCGCCGGTGTGGCCCAGCACCACCACCCGGACGCCGGGCTCGGCAGCGGCATCGGTGAGGCCCTGCCGCAACTGGTCCACCAGCGCGGTCGACATCGCATTGCGGTTGTGCGGTGAGTCCAGCGTCAGCCGGGCGACACCACTTTCGACGGAGTAATGGACCAGTGCGGTCATGAGGTCCCTCTTTAGTACGAGCGGGGCAGACCGAGCGAGGTCTGCGCCACGAAGTTAAGCACCATCTCGCGGCTGACCGGAGCGATCCGCCCCAGTCGCGATGCCGTGACGGCGGCGGCGATGCCGTACTCCTTGGTCAGGCCGTTGCCGCCGAGTGACTGGACGGCCTGATCGACCGCACGCACCGAGGCCTCGCCCGCGGCGTACTTGGCCATGTTCGCGGCCTCGGCGGCGCCGAAGTCGTCGCCGGCGTCGTACAGCGTGGCGGCCTTCTGCATCATCAGCTTGGCCAGTTCGAGCTCGATGTGAATCTGGGCCAGTGGGTGCGAAATGCCTTGATGGGCACCGACCGGGACCTTCCAGACCTGCCGGGTCTTGACGTACTCGGTGGCGATCCGGATGGCGAGGCGACCGGTGCCGACGGCCATGGCCGCACCGATGATCCGTTCCGGGTTCAGACCGGCGAACAGCTGCGCGATGGCGGCGTCCTCGGATCCGACGAGCGCATCGGCGGGCAGCCGCACCTCGTCCAGGAACACCTGGAACTGGCTCTCGGGGCTGATGATCTCCATCTCGATCTTGGTCCAGCTCAGCCCGGGCGCATCGGTGGGCACCACGAACAGCGCCGGCTTCAGGTTGCCGGTCTTGTGGTCCTCGGTGCGACCGACGACCAGCACCGCGTCGGCCTGGTCGATGCCCGAGATGAAGACCTTCTGCCCGGACAGGATCCAGTCGCCGCCGTCGCGGCGGGCCGTCGTGGTGATGCGGTGGCTGTTGGAGCCGGCGTCGGGTTCGGTGATCGCGAACGCCATGGTGAACGAGCCGTCGGCGAGGCCCGGAACCCAGCGCTTCTTCTGTGCCTCGGTGCCGTACTTGGAGATGATGGTGCCGTTGATGGCCGACGAGACCACCATCATCAGCAGCGGACAGCCGTTCGCGGCCATCTCTTCCATGACCAGGCTCAGCTCGTACATGCCGGCACCGCCGCCGCCGTACTCCTCGGGCATGTTGACGCCCAGGAGGCCGAGTTTGCCTGCCTCAGCCCACAATTCATCGGTGTGCTGGCCGGCGCGGGCCTTCTCCAGGAAGTAGTCCTGGCCGAATTTGGAGGCCATGCCGACGACGGCCTCGCGCAGCGCCTGGCGCTCTTCGGATTCGATGAAAGACACGGTCATTCTCCTTCGGGGGTTTCTACGCGGGCCAGCACGGCGCCGACATCGACCTGTTGGCCGGGTTGCACGTTGAGTTCGGTGAGCACACCGGAATCCGGTGCGGCGATGGTGTGTTCCATCTTCATGGCTTCCAGCCAGATCAGGGGCTGGCCGGCCGTGACCGCGTCGCCGACGGCCGCGCCGACCCGGACCACCAGACCGGGCATCGGGGCCAGGAGCGAACCTTGGGCCACCGCCGCGTCCGGGTCGGGGAACCGCGGCTGGGTCACCAGATGCACCGCGCCGGCGGGGGAGTCGACGAACACGTCGGCGCCGTATCGAGCGACGTCGAACGAGCGTTCAACCCCATTGAGCGACAACACCACCCGAGTCGGGTCGGTGGTCACCACGGTGACGTCGTCGCGGTCGGGCAGTTCGACGCCGTCGCGCGTGAACCGGTACCGCACCTGGTGCTCGGCGCCGGCTGCGTCAGCGTACGAACGACTCTGGTAGCCCGACGTGAGGTTCCGCCAGCCGCTCGGTGCGGCGCCGAAAACGGTTGCCGTGCTGCGGTTGTGTGCCGCATCGGCCAGCGTCGCCGCGACCGCGGCCAGCGTGACATCGGTGTCCGCCGGTGCCGCCAGTTCGGCCAGGCCGTGCGTGTCGAAGAACGCGGTGTCGGTGTCACCGGCCAGGAAAGCGGGGTGCCGAAGCACGTTCACCAGCAGGTCGCGGTTGGTACGCAGGCCGTGGATGCGAGCACGGGACAGTGCGTCGGCGAGGATCGCCGCGGCCCGGTCACGAGTCGGCGCGAACGAGATCACCTTGGCCAGCATCGGGTCGTAGAACACCGAGACGACCGAACCGTCGACGATGCCGGAGTCGAGACGCGTTCCGGCTCGGCCCAAAAGGCTGAACTCGGTTCGGACGCCCGGCACCTCGAATCGGTGGACCGTACCGGCCTGGGGCTGCCAGTCCTTCGCCGGGTCCTCGGCGTAGAGCCGGGCCTCGATCGAATGTCCCTGCGTTGACGGTGGTTCCGCGGCGAGCGCGCCGCCGTCGGCCACCTCCAGCTGCAGCTCGACCAGATCGAGTCCGGTGGTCTCCTCGGTGACGGGGTGCTCGACCTGCAGGCGGGTGTTCATCTCCAGGAAGAAGAAATCGCCGTTCGCATCGGACATGAACTCGACGGTGCCGGCGCCGGTGTACCCGATCGCGGTGGCCGCCAACCGGGCTGCCTCGAAGAGCTTTTCGCGCATCCCGGGGGTCCGCTCGACGAGCGGGGATGGTGCTTCCTCGATGACCTTCTGGTGCCGGCGCTGGATGGAGCACTCGCGTTCGCCGACGGCCCACACGGTGCCGTGCGCGTCGGCCATCACCTGTACCTCGATGTGGTGCCCGCTGGCCAGGTAGCGCTCGCAGAACACCGTCGGATCGCCGAACGCGGACTGGGCCTCGCGCTGCGCCGCCGCGACTTCGGCCGGCAGCGCGGACAATTCGCGAACCACCCGCATGCCGCGGCCGCCGCCACCGGCGGAGGCCTTGATGAGCACCGGCAGTTGGTCGGCGGTGACGGTGTCGGGGTCCAGCTCGGTCAGGACCGGAACCCCGGCCGCCGACATCAGCTTCTTGGCCTCGATCTTGGAGCCCATCGCCTGCACGGCCGCCACCGGCGGGCCGATCCAGGTCAGCCCGGCGTCCTGCACCGCGGCGGCGAAATCCGGGTTCTCGGAAAGGAACCCGTAGCCGGGATGAATCGCGTCGGCGCCAGATGCCTTGGCCGCGGCGATCAGCTGCACGGCATCGAGGTAACCGGTGCGACCTTCCAGGCGCACCCGGTCGTCAGCTTCGGCGACGTGCGGCGCGGCAGCGTCGGGATCGGTGTACACCGCGACGGTGCCGATGCCGAGCCGACGGCAGGTGGCGAACACCCGGCGGGCGATCTCGCCCCGATTGGCAACCAATACTTTCGTGATCATCTGATACTCACATCCGGAAGACGCCGAAGTTCGACGTCCCCTCGATCGGGGCATTGGCAATGGCGGACAAGCACATTCCCAGCACGGTGCGGGTGTCACGGGGGTCGATGATGCCGTCGTCGTAGAGCCGGCCGGACAGGAACGCCGGCAGCGACTCAGCGTCGATCTGCGCTTCGACGGCGGCCCGCAGCGCCGCATCGGCGGCTTCGTCGACCTGGCCGCCCCGGGCTTCGGTGGCCGCCCGGCTGACGATCGAGAGCACGCCCGCCAGCTGCGCACCGCCCATCACGGCGGACTTCGCACTGGGCCAGGCGAACAGGAACCGGGGGTCGTAGGCCCGCCCGCACATGCCGTAGTGACCTGCGCCGTACGAGGCGCCGATGAGCAGCGAGATGTGCGGCACCTTCGAGTTGGAGACGGCATTGATCATCATCGAGCCGTGCTTGATCATCCCGCCTTCCTCGTACGCCTTGCCCACCATGTAGCCGGTCGTGTTGTGCAGGAACAACAATGGCGTGTCGGAGCGGTTGGCCAACTGGATGAACTGCGTGGCCTTCTGGGACTCCTCGCTGAACAACACGCCGCGGGCGTTGGCCAGGATGCCGACCGGGTAGCCCCACAGGTTCGCCCAACCGGTCACCAACGAGGAGCCGTACAGCGGCTTGAACTCGTCGAAGTCCGAGCCGTCGACGATGCGGGCGATGACGTCGCGCGGATCGAACGGGATCCGCAGATCGGCGCCGACGATGCCGAGCAGTTCGTCTTCGGGGTACAGCGGCGGCACCACCGGCGCCGGCGTCGGGCCCTGCTTGCGCCAGTTCAAACGGGCCACGATGCGGCGGCCGATGCGGATGGCGTCGAGCTCGTCCTGCGCGAAGTAGTCACCGAGACCCGATGTCCGGGAGTGCATTTCGGCGCCGCCGAGCGACTCATCGTCGGACTCCTCGCCGGTGGCCATCTTGACCAGCGGCGGCCCGGCCAGGAACACTTTCGAGCGCTCCTTGATCATCACCACGTGGTCGGACATGCCGGGGATGTAGGCGCCGCCGGCGGTCGAGTTGCCGAACACCAGCGCGATGGTCGGGATGCCCTCCGCCGATAGCCGGGTCAGGTCCCGGAACATCGCGCCACCGGGGATGAAGATTTCCTTCTGCGTCGGCAGATCGGCACCGCCCGATTCGACCATCGAGATCACCGGCAGCCGGTTCTCGCGGGCAATCTGGTTGGCGCGCAGGATCTTCTTGAGCGTCCACGGGTTGCTGGTGCCGCCCTTGACGGTCGGATCGTTGGCGACGATCAGACACTCGACGCCTTCGACGACGCCGATGCCGGTGACCAGGCTGGCGCCGACGACGAAGTCGCTGCCCCAGGCGGCCAGAGGGCTCAGCTCCAGGAACGGCGAGTCCTGATCGACGAGCTGCTCGATGCGCTCGCGCGCGGTCAGCTTGCCGCGGGCGTGGTGGCGGTCAACGTATTTCGCGCCACCGCCGGCGACGGCCTTGGCATGCTCGGCATCGAGCTCGGTGAGCTTGGCCGCCATGGTGGTGGCGGCTTCGGTATACCCGGCCGACGCGGTATCGAGCCTGGATTTGAGTGCGGTCACGATTGGAATCCCAACGTCTTGGCGGCCAGCGAGGTGAGAATCTCGGTGGTGCCGCCGCCGATGCCGATGATGCGCATGTCGCGGTACTGCCGCTCGATTTCCGACTCGGCCATGTAGCCCATGCCGCCGAACAACTGCACGCCGGCGTTGGCCACCCACTCACCGGCTTCGACGGCGGTGTTCTTGGCGAAGCAGACCTCGGCGATCAGGTTCGTTTCACCCGCCAACTCCCGCTCCACCAGATGGTGCGTGTACACCCGGGCCACATCGATGCGACGGGCCATGTCGGACAGGGTGTTCTGCACCGACTGCCGCGAGATCAGCGGCCGGCCGAACGTCTCCCGGTCCCGGCACCACTGCACGGTCAGGTCCAGGCAGCGCTGCGCGCTCGCATATGCCTGGGCGGCAAGGCCGACCCGCTCGGAGACGAAGGCGCCGGCGATCTGCAGGAAGCCGGAGTTCTCCGGCCCCACCAAGTTGGCGGCCGGGACGCGGACGTCGACATAGGACAGCTCAGCGGTGTCCGACGAGCGCCAGCCCATCTTCTCCAGCTTGCGGCTGACGGTGAAACCGGGCGTGTTCTTGTCCACCACGATCAGTGAAACCCCGGCTGCGCCAGGGCCACCCGTGCGCACCGCGGTCACCACGTAGTCGGCCCGCACACCCGAGGTGATGTAGGTCTTGGCGCCATTGATGATGAAGTCGTCACCGTCGCGCTCGGCGCGCGTCGTCAGGTGTCCGACGTCCGAGCCGCCGCCGGGTTCGGTGATGGCCAGCGAGCCGATCATCTTGCCCTGCAACGTCGGTCGCACGTAGGTGTCGATCAGTCGCTGGTCGCCGGAGGCGATCATGTGCGGCGTGGAGATGCCGCAGGTGAACAGCGACGCGAAGACGCCGCCGGGTACGCCGGCGTAGTGCAGTTCCTCGCAGACGATCACCGCGTCGGCGCCGTCGCCGCCGCCACCGCCGACGGATTCGGGCGCCTGCGCGCCCAGCAGACCGGCCGCACCGGCTGCCTCATGCAGCGAGCGGGGCAGCTCGCCGCTGCGCTCCCACTCGTCGACGTGCGGCAGGATCTCGCGTTCCGCGAACGCGCGCACGGTCTTTCGCAGCGCATCGCGTTCGGGCGTGGTCCAGATGCTCACGAAATCAATTCCTCCGGTATGTCGAGATGACGGGTTCGTAGCCATTCCCCGAGGCCCTTGGCCTGGGGGTCGAATCGGGCCTGGTACGCGACGCCTTCGCCGAGGATGCCCTCGATGACGAAGTTGATGGCGCGCATGTTCGGCAGCAGGTGCCGGGTCACGGGCAGGTCGGCGGCCTCGGGCAGCAGCTCGCGCAGCTTCTCGACCGTCAATGTGTTTGCCAGCCAACGCCATTGGTCATCGGTGCGGACCCAGACACCGACGTTGGCCGAGCCGCCCTTGTCGCCGCTGCGGGCCCCGGCGATGGTGCCCAGCGGTGCCCGGCGGGTCGGTCCGGCCGGCAGCGGTTCGGGCAGCGCCGGGTCGGCGACCGGACCCAGCGCCAGCGTCTGCGCCGACGGCGCGATGTCGGCCCGCGAGCCGTCGGCCAGTACTGCCGTATGAGGCACCAAGGCCGCGTCGACGTAGCCGGGCTTGAACAGGCCGTACACCTGGCCGTCGCCGGGAGGTGCCGTCGTCGTGAATCCCGGATAGCTGGCCAGCGCGAGTTCGACTGCAGCCGCGGAGAATTGGCGTCCGACCTTGGCCGGATCGGGGTCGCGCACCACACAGTGCAGCAGCGCGCTGGCGCGCTCCTCGGTGTCGCCGTCGGGATGATCGGTCCGTGCCAGCGTCCACTGCAGCTCGGCCGGCCGCACCGCGATGCTGGCCTCCAGCTGGCGCTGCAGCAGATCCGCCTTCGCCTCGATGTCCAGGCCCGTCAGGATGAAGGACGCCGCATTGCGGAAGCCGCCGATGCTGTTGAGCGACACTTTCAACGTGGGCGGCGGTGCTTCGCCCCGCACGCCGGAGATGCGCACGCGGTCCTCGCCGTCGGCGGCCAGCTCCAACGAGTCGACCCGCAGGGTGGCGTCGGGATTGGCGTAGCGCGCCCCGGTGATCTCGTACAGCAGCTGCGCGGTGACGGTGTCGACGCTGACGCGGCCGCCGGTGCCGGGGTGCTTGGTGATCACCGACGAGCCGTCCGCGGAGATCTCCGCCAGCGGGAACCCGGGGTGGATCAGGTCCGGAATCTCCGTGAAGAAGCTGAAGTTGCCGCCAGTGGCTTGCGTGCCGCACTCGATGACATGGCCCGCGGCGATCGCGCCCGCGAGCGCGTCGTAGTCGGTGCGGGTCCAGCCGAAGTGCGCGGCGGCCGGTCCGACGATCACCGAGGCATCGGTGACCCGCCCGGTGACGACGACGTCGGCGCCGGAGTTCAGGCAGTCCACGATGCCCCAGGCGCCGAGGTAGGCATTCGCGGACAACGGCGTGCCGAAGCCCAGGTCGGCGGCGCGGCCGACGAGGTCGTCGCCTTCGACGTGCGCGACGTTCACCGACAATCCGAGCCGCTCGGCCAGCGCCCGCACCGCCGCGGCCAGGCCGGCCGGATTGAGGCCGCCGGCGTTGGCGACGATCTTCACGCCCTGGTCCAGGGCCAGGCCCAGCGACTGCTCCAGTTGGCGCAGGAAGGTCTTGGCGTATCCGAGGTCGGCGTTCTTGGCCCGGTCGCGAGCGAGGATCAACATGGTCAGCTCAGCGAGATAGTCGCCGGTGAGGTAGTCCAGCTCACCCCCGGCGAGCATCTCGTGCATTGCCGCCAGCCGGTCTCCATAGAACCCCGAGCAGTTACCGATCCGGACTGCTGGTGATGTCACACACACTCCCGTCGTTCAACCAACCGGTAGGGAGGTTAGTCGGTACTGACGGTACCGAGTCAAGGGGGCTGGGGGTTGCGTGTTGCCCGGTTGGGGCGACGTTTTGGAGCCTACGCAGGTCGGCGGCTATCCTGAGGTGCAATCGCCGCTGGCCTTGTTCGTTTGTTCGTGGCGCGGCTGACCGCAAGCAATTCCGTTTAGCAAGAGAGGTGCACATCATGGCTGTGCCCAAGCGCAGGATGTCGCGCTCGAACACCCGTAGCCGTCGCGCGCAGTGGAAGGCCGAGGCCACCGGCCTGGTCAGCGTGAACGTCGCAGGTCAGGCGCACAAGGTGCCGCGTCGCCTGCTCAAGGCCGCGCGTCTGGGTCTCGTCGACCTCGACCGCCGCGTCTGAACCATCTCGACTTTCGGTCGTAACGGTTTTTCTCGCGCCCTCGTGGCGCGTCTTCTCAGTCCGCTCTCAGATGGTGGGGTGAGACTGTGCCTGTGCGAATCCTTGTAGTCGACGATGACCGCGCTGTGCGTGAATCGCTGCGTCGGTCACTGACGTTCAACGGGTACTCGGTCGAACTGGCCCAAGACGGTGTCGAGGCGCTGGAGTTGATCTCCAGCGACCGGCCCGACGCCGTGGTGCTGGACGACATGATGCCCCGATTGGACGGCCGTGGCGTCTGCCGTCAGCTGCGCAGCAATGGTGATGATCTGCCCGTGCTGATGCTGACGGCGCGTGACTCGATCGATGAGCGGGTGGCCGGCCTCGACGCCGGTGCCGACGATTACCTGCCGAAGCCGTTCGCGCTCGAGGAACTCCTGGCACGGATGCGGGCGCTGCTCCGCCGGACCGGACCCGATGACCGCGCCGAGTCGGCGGCGCTGACGTTCTCCGATCTGAGCCTCGACCCGGTGACGCGTGAAGTCACCCGGGGTTCCCGGTCGATCAGCCTGACCCGTACTGAGTTCTCGCTGCTCGAGATGCTTATCCACAATCCCCGCCGGGTGCTCAGCCGCAGCCGGATCCTCGAAGAGGTGTGGGGCTTCGATTTTCCGACGTCGGGCAATGCCCTCGAGGTGTACGTCGGGTACCTGCGCCGCAAGACCGAGGCCGAGGGAGAACCGCGCCTGATCCACACCGTGCGCGGCGTGGGTTACGTGCTGCGTGAGACCCCACCCTGATGCTCGGCAAGGTTCGCGCGACGGTGGACCGGAAGATGCGGGAAGTGCCGCAGATGCCGGTGACGACTCCCGATGGCGCGGTGCAGCACGACGCCAGCTCGGTGTCACTGAAATGGCGCGTCATGCTGCTCGCGATGTCAATGGTGGCGATGGTCGTCGTCCTGATGTCGGTCGCGGTGTACGTCGTGGTGTCCAAGGCGCTGTACGGCGACATCGACAACCAGCTGCACAGCCGCGCGCAACTGCTCATCGAGAGCGGCTCCCTGGCCGTCGACCCCGGCAAGGCCATCGAGGGCACCGCCTACTCGGACGTCAACGCGATGTACGTGATCCCGGGACAGTCCATCTACACCGCGAACCAGCAGGGGCAGACCCTGCCGCTCGGCACGCCGGAGAAGGACGTCATCGCCGGCAAGCTGCTGATGTCGTTGCGTACCACCAACTATCAGCGCGTGCTGGCGGTGCACCTGCAGTCGGGTAATTCGCTGCTGATCTCCAAGAATCTGTCGCCCACCGCCGAGGTGCTCAAGCGTCTCGGCACCATTTTGCTCATCGTGGGTGGAATTGGCATGGCCGTCGCCGCCATCGCCGGTGGCACGGTGGCGCGTACCGGGCTCAGACCCGTGGCCCGATTGACCGAGGCCACCGAACGCGTGGCCCGCACCGATGACCTGCGTCCCATACCGGTGTACGGCAATGACGAATTGGCCAGGCTGACAGAGGCTTTCAATATGATGTTGCGGGCGCTCGCCGAGTCGAGAGACCGGCAGGCCCGCTTGGTGTCGGACGCCGGTCATGAGTTGCGCACGCCGCTGACCTCGCTGCGGACCAATGTCGAACTGCTGATGGCGGCCATGGCGCCCGGAGCGCCGCCGTTTCCCGAGGAGGAGATGACGGGTCTGCAGTCCGACGTCATCGCCCAGATCGAGGAGCTGTCCACCCTGGTCGGCGACCTGGTGGACCTGACCCGCGACGACGCCGGAGTGACGATCCACGAGCCGGTCGAGATGGCCGAGGTCGTCGACCGAAGCCTGGAACGAGTTCGCCGTCGCCGCAACAACATTGACTTCGACGTCGATATCGCGGGCTGGCAGGTGTACGGCGACGGGGCAGGGTTGTCCCGGGCGGTGCTGAACCTGCTCGACAACGCCGCGAAGTGGAGTCCGGCCGGCTCGGTGGTGCGGGTCCGGTTGGGACGCATCAGCCCGACGCACGCGGAGCTGGTGGTGTCCGACTGGGGACCGGGAATTCCGCCGCCGGAGCGGGCGCTGGTGTTCGAGCGTTTCTACCGGTCGACCACGGCGCGGGCCATGCCCGGTTCCGGTCTGGGGCTGGCGATCGTCAAGCAGGTGGTGCTGAAACACGGTGGCGCACTTCGGATCGAGGACACGGTGCCCGGTGGCACGCCGCCCGGCACGTCGATCCATCTGGTGTTGCCCGGGCGTCCCTCCGGGTTGACCGCAACACACCGCCCCTCCGGGCTGGACGTAACGGGCGTGACCACGGAAAATGAACCTGCCCGGACGGGGGAGGAAGTCTAGGGTGCGGCCAGTGGTGTCTCAGTGGATTCTCAGCCCGAAAGGGCACCGTTCGGTCATGTCGTTCGTTGTCCCGGCAACGGATCTGAAATACAGGAAGAGTGTCGACCAGTAATGACGAATCACCCGAGGTACTCGCAGCAGCCCGAGTCCGGTCGGCGTTCTGATTCCTATCAGTCCGCGCCCGGCTACGGCGCATCGCAGCAGCAGGGGTCGTCATACGACTGGCGGTACGCCACGCATCAGCAACAGCAGACCACCGGGCAGTACCCCACGGGCAGTTACCCCACCGGTCAGTACCAGACGGGCCAGCACCAGACCGGCCAGCACCAGACCGGCTCGTACTCCACCGGGCAGTACTCGACGCAGCAGTACGGTTCGCAGCCGTACGACCCGTACCGGACGGGACAGCACAATGGCCGGCCGTCGATCACGCCGCGCCCACAGGGTCAGAATCGTTCCCGCACAGGGCCTTTGATCGCCGGCATGGCGGCCGTGGCACTGGTGTCGGCGGGCGTCGGTGGCGGCATCGTGATGCTGGCTCAGCCGGACTACTCGAATAATTCGACGTCGCTGGGCGGTTCGGCGCGCGGCCAGCACGCGGGGAACGCGCCGATCGGTTCGGTCGAGCAGGTCGCCGCCAAGGTGGTGCCCAGTGTCGTGAAGCTCGAGACCGACATGGGCCGGTCGTCCGAAGAGGGCTCGGGCATCATCCTGTCCGCGGACGGGCTGATCCTGACCAACAACCACGTGGTGGCCGGCGCCAAAGATGCCCCGCCCCCGGGGGCTCCGCCGGTGCAGACCAAGGTCACGTTCAACACCGGTAACACCGCGACGTTCCAGATCGTCGGCACGGATCCGAGCAGCGACATCGCGGTGGTGCGGGCCAAGGGTGTTTCGGGTCTGACGCCCATCGCGTTGGGTTCGTCGTCCAATCTGGTGGTGGGGCAGCAGGTGGTGGCCGTCGGCTCGCCGCTGGGTCTGCAGGGCACCGTGACCGAGGGCATCATCAGCTCGCTGAACCGTCCCGTCGCCGCGGGTGGCGATGCCAAGAATCAGAACACCGTGCTCGACGCCATCCAGACGGACGCCGCGATCAACCCCGGCAACTCCGGTGGGGCGCTGGTCAACATGAGCGGTGAGCTGGTCGGCATCAACTCGGCGATCGCGACGCTGGGCGGGGATTCCGGCCAGTCGCAGAGCGGTTCGATCGGGCTGGGCTTCGCCATTCCGGTGGACCAGGCCAAGCGCATCGCTGACGAGCTGATCAAGAACGGCATCGCCAGCCACGCCTCGCTCGGCGTGCAGGTCGGCAATGACAAGGCCATCGACGGCGCCCGGATCGTCGACGTCACCAGCGGTGGTGCGGCCCAGTCGGCGGGCTTGCCCAGCGGTGTGGTGGTGACCAAGGTCGATGACCGGGTGATCAGCAGTGCCGATGCACTGGTAGCTGCGGTGCGCTCGAAGGCTCCCGGTGACAAGGTCACGTTGACCTACCTGGACAACGCGGGCAAACCACAGACAGTTCAGGTCACGCTGGGTAAGGCTCAGCAGTGATGGGCGCGGGGTCGAGTTCGATGTCAGAGGCGGGATATACGGTGACAGGCATGGAACAGGCAGGGGAATTGGCCGGGCGCGCGCTCGTCGTGGTCGTGGATGACCGGACGGCGCACGGCGAAGAGGATCACAGCGGCCCGTTGGTCACCGAGTTGCTCGGTGAGGCCGGCTTCCTGGTCGACGGGGTGGTCGTGGTCCCGGCCGACGAGATCGAAATTCGCAATGCCCTCAACACCGCGGTGATCGGTGGCGTCGACCTGGTCATCTCCGTCGGCGGCACCGGAGTCAGCCCCCGCGATGTCACGCCGGAAGCCACTCGCACCATGCTCGATCGTGAGCTGCTCGGTATCGCCGAGGCGCTGCGGTCGTCGGGCTTGGCCGCGGGCATTTCGGATGCTGGGCTCTCGCGTGGCCTGGCCGGAGTCTCGGGAAGCACGCTGGTGGTCAACATCGCGGGCTCCCGCGCGTCGGTGCGCGATGGCATGGCGACGCTGGGGCCGTTGGCGGCGTACATCATCGCGCAGCTGTCGAGCCTCGACATCTAAATAGCTGAGCTCCGCTTGGGGCTATCGGTCGAACGGAGTCGCTATGGGTTCGTCCAACATGAACAATCGGATTTGGCAAAAGTGTGATCTTGATCACACTGCGGGAGGGTTGTGATGGGTGATACACGGCCCTCTCGCGACCTAGTTAACAAGGTGTTCGGTGACGTTCTACCGGACGTAACCCGCGATGAATGTAACGAGCAGTCCCCATCCTCGGATGGTGACCGAGATCGCTGGCTACGGGACAACGTCCCGCCGCACCACCGCTGAGCACGTAGTTCTCACAACGGCTGGTCGCCGATTAGGTTAACTCCTGATTACGCCGGTCAATGGCGTCATTGAGACCATGTTTCCGCCCTGTTTCGGGCATGCGGGGCGCTGTGGTCGGCCCTATTTCGCAGATGGTTCCCAGCAAACTTTTCCAGCTCGGGAATATATGCGCGGTCTTTACGTCGTTCGCATTGCCGGACGGTGCGCGCGCCGATATCTTCCTCGTGTCAACGATGAGCAAAAGGTAAGAGCAACGTGTGAGATTCACATGGAGGTCTTGCGACGGTCGCGCGGTCAGCTTGCTGGCACCGCCTACTGAGCTAGGGAGAATATGAAGGCATTCAGTCGGGTGCTGGTAGCACTGGTAGCGGCGCTGGCGTCGCTGTTCCTCGGAGCAGGTACGTCCCATGCGGGTCTGGACAACGAGCTGAGCCTGGTCGACGGCCAGGATCGGACGTTGACGGTGCAGCAGTGGGACACGTTCCTCAATGGCGTGTTCCCTCTGGACCGCAACCGCCTGACCCGTGAGTGGTTCCACTCGGGCCGGGCAAAGTACAACTGCGCAGGGAAGGGCTGCGACGAGTTCGGCGGCACGTTGGAGCTGGGGTACCAGATCGGCTTCCCGTGGTCGCTGGGTGTGGGTATCAACTTCAGCTACACCACGCCGAACATCCTGCTGGATGACTTCAACCCGGCGACGCTGGCCGGTACGGGTGGTGGCGGCATCATCACACCGAACCTGTTCCCCGGTGTGTCGATCTCCGCTGACCTGGGCAACGGTCCGGGTATCCAGGAAGTCGCGACGTTCTCGGTGGACGTCTCCGGCCCGGCCGGTTCGGTGGCGGTGTCGAACGCGCATGGCACGGTGACCGGCGCGGCCGGTGGTGTGCTGCTGCGCCCCTTCGCCCGCTTGATTGCCAAGACGGGTGACTCGGTGACGACTTACGGCGAACCCTGGAACATGAACTAGTCGATATTCGGCAGCGCCTAGGGCTTATGCTTGGCGCCGATGACGCGTTCGGGGCGGCGTCGACAGGATCAGGTCATCTGGTCCCGTC
Source organism: Mycobacterium sp. PDNC021 (assembly GCF_048282635.1). Classification (NCBI taxonomy): domain Bacteria; kingdom Bacillati; phylum Actinomycetota; class Actinomycetes; order Mycobacteriales; family Mycobacteriaceae; genus Mycobacterium; species Mycobacterium sp. PDNC021. Next base: position 5,555,114 of record NZ_CP182502.1, on the reverse strand, counting down.
GGCGCCGCCCTGCGTCATTTGTCAGGACTATCAAGCCCAGAAGGTGGGAATCATGAAGGCATTCAGTCGGGTGCTGGTAGCGCTGGTAGCGCTGGTAGCGGCGGTGTCGTCGCTGTTCCTGGGCGCGGGTACGTCCCATGCGGGGCTCGACAATGAGCTGAGCCTGGTCGACGGCCAGGATCGGACGTTGACGGTGCAGCAGTGGGACACGTACCTCAATGGTGTGTTCCCCTTGGACCGCAACCGGCTGACGCGGGAGTGGTTCCATTCGGGGCGGGCAAAGTACGTCTGCGCGGGCAAGGGCTGCGATGAGTTCGGCGGCACGTTGGAGCTGGGGTACCAGATCGGCTTCCCGTGGTCGCTGGGTGTGGGTATCAACTTCAGCTACACGACGCCGAACATCCTGCTGGATGACTTCAACCCGGCGACGCTGGCCGGTACGGGTGGTGGCGGCATCATCACACCGAACCTGTTCCCCGGTGTGTCGATCTCCGCTGACCTGGGCAACGGTCCGGGTATCCAGGAAGTGGCCACGTTCTCGGTGGATGTGTCGGGTCCGGCTGGTGGGGTGGCGGTTTCCAACGCCCACGGCACTGTGACTGGAGCGGCTGGTGGTGTTCTGTTGCGTCCATTCGCCCGACTGATCGCCAAGACCGGTGATAGCGTCACGACCTACGGAGAACCCTGGAATATGAACTAGGTGAGAGCAAATCGCACCTAGGCCTTATGCTAGGCGCCGACGACGCATTCGGGGCGGCGTCGACAGACCAGACAGCTGGCCTTGTCGGCGCCGCCCTGCGTCTGCAAGGAACTTCATATGCAACATCATCAAGCCCAGAAAGTGGGAACCATGAAGGCATTCAGTCGGGTGCTGGTAGCGCTGGTAGCGGCGGTGTCGTCGCTGTTCCTGGGGGCGGGTACGTCCCATGCGGGGCTCGACAATGAGCTGAGCCTGGTCGACGGCCAGGATCGGACGTTGACGGTGCAGCAGTGGGACACGTTCCTCAATGGTGTGTTCCCTCTGGACCGCAACCGCCTGACCCGTGAGTGGTTCCACTCGGGCCGGGCAAAGTACAACTGCGCGGGCAAGGGCTGCGACGAGTTCGGCGGCACGTTGGAGCTGGGGTACCAGATCGGCTTCCCGTGGTCGCTGGGTGTGGGTATCAACTTCAGCTACACCACCCCGAACATCCTGCTCGATGACGTCAACCCGACCACGTTTGTCGGCGGTGGTGGCGGCATCATCACGCCGAACCTGTTCCCCGGTGTGTCGATCTCCGCTGACCTGGGCAACGGTCCGGGTATCCAGGAAGTCGCCACGTTCTCGGTCGACGTGTCCGGCCCGGCCGGTGCCGTCGCCGTCTCGAACGCCCACGGCACCGTGACCGGCGCGGCCGGTGGTGTGCTGCTGCGCCCCTTCGCCCGGCTGATCGCCAAGACGGGTGACTCGGTGACGACCTACGGCGAACCGTGGAACATGAATTAGCCCTGAAAAGGGTATGAATAGGAGCGCGCAGCCCGTCTGCTGAGCGCCAACGACGTACTTTGGGGCGGCGTTGACAGACCGGAATCGGTCAGTCAACGCCGCCCCGTCGTTTTGCCGGGAGCTTGACAGTGAAGAACGAGGCCCGGGAGTGGAAAGTTGACGGCGTTCGGTCGTGTTTTGGTGACGGTGTTGGTCGGGGTGTCGTCATTGTTCCTGGCGGCGGGTACGTCCCATGCGGGTCTGGATGATGAGCTGAGCCTGGTCGACGGTCAGGATCGGACGTTGACGGTGCAGCAGTGGGACACGTACCTCAATGGTGTGTTCCCCTTGGACCGCAACCGGCTGACGCGGGAGTGGTTCCATTCGGGGCGGGCAAAGTACGTCTGCGCGGGCAAGGGCTGCGATGAGTTCGGTGGCACGTTGGAGCTGGGGTACCAGATCGGCTTCCCGTGGTCGCTGGGTGTGGGTATCAACTTCAGCTATCAGACGCCGAACATCCTGCTGGACGACGTGACTCCGGCGACGTTCACCGGTCAGGGTTTCGGCGGCATCATCACGCCGAACCTGTTCCCCGGTGTGTCGATCTCCGCTGACCTGGGCAACGGTCCGGGTATCCAGGAAGTCGCGACGTTCTCGGTGGACGTCTCCGGCCCGGCCGGTTCGGTGGCGGTGTCGAACGCGCATGGCACGGTGACCGGCGCGGCCGGCGGGGTGATGTTGCGTCCCTTCGCCCGGCTCATTGCCAAGACCGGTGACTCGGTGACGACCTACGGCGAACCCTGGAACATGAACTGATCCAGGCGGTTTCAACCGACATACGACACGGCGCCCGGCCAACCGGCCGGGGCCTAGTCGTAGTTGTGGGGTATTCGCGCCGGATGCGCTACTTCTTGTCCAGCAGGTCGCGGATCTGCGTCAGCAGTTCGACTTCCTGCTTGATCGCATCCTCCTTGGCGGCGCGGAACCTGCTGTACGGCAGCACGACCACGAAGTAGATGACGGCGGCGACGAGGACGAAGTTGATCGTCGCACTCAAGACCGCGTTCAGGTCCATGTAGTTGTCGCCGAGCAGGTGGATGCGCAGGACGCCGTACGAGTGGTCGCCCCCGGCGCCGATGCTGGAGATCAGCGGCTGGATCACCTGGTCGGTGAATGACTTCACCAGTGTGGTGAACGCGGCGCCGATGACCACCGCGACCGCCAGATCGACGATGTTCCCCTGTGCGAGGAACTCTTTGAAGCCCTTAAGCATGACTGCCCTCCCTGTGATACGACCTGTACCCACGAACGGTAAGGCTGGCCTGGGCTTCGCGCAGGAAGCAGCGGCCTGATGGTCCCAACAGATGCGGTCCGGTGACGAAATCGAAATCGGCCGCCAGGGAAATTTCGCGGGTCAGTGCAGGGTGACGGTGATCGCCCGGTGCAGAGCCGCCCCGGCGACGGCGTTGGCACTGTGCCGCGGCAGGGCGACGAGCACGACGCGTTCGTCGCCGCTGGTCGGTGACTTGAGGCGTTCGGACACCAGCACCACCCGGGCGTCGGTGGCGATGACCTCGGCCGACGACTGATCCGCTGCCGGGCCGGTGTTCTCCGGTCCCGCCAGGACGTCCACGACGTCGCCTGAGCGCAGCAGGCCGGGGAGCGCGGCGTCGGCCAGATGCAGTGGCACCATGCGGGCGTCGGGTCCGGCGGCAGCGGCGGTGAGCCGGGAACCGAGCAACCGCACGTCGGTGATGACCTCACCGCGTCGCGCGGGAGCGGCCAGAGTCGAGCCGACCGCGGCGCTTGATTCGCGCAGTGCGCCGTCGGGAATGCTTGGTGCAGAACGGGATTCGACGACGACGTCGTCAGCGGTCAATGCTGAGCCGGGGGACAGGTCATGCTTGGCGACGACGACGCCGACCTGCCCGTCCCGGGGATCCGGGCGAAATTCGATGACGGCCGCGAGGACCACCAGGAAACCTGCGGTAACTCGGCGCGCGGCGGTGGTCCTGGCCCAATCGGGCCGCAGTTTCTGTGTCAGTCGGCCGATCAACGGCGCGTCGAGTGAATCCCCCATGCCGTAACGGTAGGGATTCTGCTCGGGAAACACAGGTCGGAAGGCGTCCGGCCTGTGGATAACTCAGCTGGACGCTGCGGCGGCCGGTGCGGTCGACGTCGTGCTGCTCGACGAAGACGAAGACGACGAGTCCGACGAATTGGAGCTCGACTCGCTCTTGGCCGGTGCGGCCGCGGTGCTGGAGCTCTTCGAATCGCGGCTGTCGGTGCGGTAGAAGCCGCTGCCCTTGAAGACCACGCCGACGGAACCGAACAGCTTGCGCAGTCGGCCCTGGCACTTCGGGCATTCGGTCAGCGCGTCATCGCTGAATGCCTGCACGGCGTCGAACCGGTTGTCGCACTCGGTACACGCGTAGGAATAGGTCGGCACGGAAACCTCCGAGGTCGTCAAACTTGTTGGCACTCTACCGGGCTAAGTGCCAAAACAGCTATTCGGTCCCGGGCATTCCCGGGTCGGCGGGATCCGCGGACCGGTGACGGCGGCAATTGCTTCCGGGAGCAGGGCGGGACACATAGCATTGTGTGCATGACTGGCAACATCACCAAAGGCAGCGGCTGCGACAACCCGGACTGCACCTGCGAGGACTGTAACTGCGGATCGGGATGTACCTGCGGCAAGGACTGACGTCCTCCCGTACTTCCTAGATACCCAGCCTGACCAGCCCGGACCTCGGCGTCAGGGCGTGCGTCATCGGCACGTCGTGCGGTTCGGCGGGCAGCTTCGGCAACAGGTCGTCGTCGTACACCACCGCCACGAGTAGCGCGTCCGGCGCGGCCAGCGACAGCGAGCGGTCATAGAAACCTGCACCGCGGCCCAGCCGGACGCCGGCACGGTCGACGGCCAGTGCGGGGATCAGAATCACACCCGCCTGGCTGATCGCGTCGGGCGGTAGATGCGGTGTAGCCGGTTCGAGCAGCCCGAATTGTGCCTCCGTCAGGTGCCCGGGCCGGTACCAGCCCCAGCTCAGTGAGGTGTCGGGACGGGTCACCGGTAACAGCACCCGTGCTCCCGCATCGATCAGGGCGTCCAGCATCGTGGGCGAACCGGGCTCGGTGCCGATCGGCACGTAGGCACACACAATGCCGCCGGGGTCCACCACTTCCGGCACTCGCAGCGTCAGGGCTTCGGCGTCCGCCTGCCGCTGCTCGGGGGTCAGGGCGCGACGTCGACGCAGGATGGCGCTGCGCAGGTCACGCTTGCCGGCCTCGGGACTCACGATTACCACGGTGTCATATTTGCTCCCGCGGTGTTGTACACCTGTCCAGGTATTGGCAACTTTGACGTTGCCGCCGACCTCACCAATACGCACCTTGGTGGGGCGGATCGAGGCAATGCCGTTATCGTGTGAACAATGACGACACAGACTTCAGTGCCGATGCCGCGCACCGCGGTGGTCCCGGCGGCTGGTCTGGGCACGCGTTTTCTGCCTGCCACCAAGACCGTGCCCAAGGAGTTGCTGCCGGTCGTCGACACCCCCGGCATCGAGCTGGTTGCTGCCGAGGCCGCTGACGCCGGTGGCGAGCGACTGGTGATCGTGACCTCGGAGGGCAAGGACGGCGTCGTTGCGCACTTCGTCGAGGACCTCATCCTCGAAGGAACGCTCGAGGCGCGCGGCAAGCACGTGATGCTCGAGAAGGTGCGGCGGGCGCCCGCGTTGATCAAGGTGGAGTCGGTCGTTCAGGCCGAGCCGCTCGGCCTGGGACACGCCGTCAGTTGCGTCGAGCCGGTGCTGCTGCCCGACGAGGACGCCATCGCGGTCTTGCTGCCCGACGACCTGGTGCTGCCGACCGGCGTGCTGGTGACCATGGCGAAGGTGCGCGCCAAGCGTGGCGGTTCCGTGCTGTGCGCCATCGAGGTGCCCAAGGACGAGATCAGTGCCTACGGCGTGTTCGACGTCGAGACGGTGCCCGACGCGGCCAACCCGAATGTGTTGCGCGTCAAGGGCATGGTGGAAAAGCCCAAGGTCGAGGACGCCCCGTCGCTGTACGCGGCGGCCGGCCGGTACATCCTGGACCGCGCCATCTTCGACGCGCTGCGGCGTGTGCAGAAGGGTGTCGGCGGTGAGATCCAGCTGACCGATGCCATCGCGCTGCTCATCGAGGACGGCCACCCCGTGCACGTGGTGGTGCACCGCGGGTCCCGACACGACCTGGGAAATCCCGGCGGCTACCTTAAAGCTGCGGTTGACTTTGCGTTGGAACGCGACGACTACGGCCCGGAATTGCGGCGGTGGTTGGTCGAGCGATTGGGTCTTGCCGAGCGCTGAGCGCCTGACACCGGCGGTACGGTTGGCCCGAACATGCGCGAGCATGTGGTCAGCCACGGTGTACGAGGTATCCAGAAAGGCGAGCTGTGCGTTCGGTTGAAGAACAGCAGGCCCGGGTTGCGGCTGCGGCGGTAGCGCCGCGACCGCTGCGGGTGGCGATTGCCGAAGCGCAGGGCCTGATGTGCGCCGAAGAGGTTGTCACCGAACGACCGCTGCCCGGGTTCGATCAAGCCGCCATCGATGGCTATGCCGTGCGCAGCGTCGACGTGATGGGCGCGGACTCCGGCGGCGACAGCGACGTCACTCTGCCTGTGGTCTCGACCATCGCTGCTGGTGAACGCACTCCCACCCGGCTGCAGCCGCGTCAGGCCGCACGGGTGCAGACCGGTGCGCCGATGCCGACCCTCGCCGATGCGGTGCTGCCGCTGCGCTGGACCGACGGCGGCTCGGCGCGGGTCCGGGTCTTGCGCGGTGTGCGGTCTGGCGCCTATGTGCGTCGTACCGGGGATGACGTGCAGCCGGGCGACGTCGCGGTGCGTGCCGGCACCATCATCGGGCCGGCGCAGGTCGGCCTGCTGGCGGCCGTGGGCCGCGAACGCGTGCTGGTCCACCCGAAGCCGCGGCTGACGATCATCTCCGTCGGCGGTGAGCTGGTCGACATCTCCCGGACGCCCGGAAACGGCCAGGTCTACGACGTCAACTCCTACGCGCTGGCCGCTGCCGGCCGGGACGCCGGCGCCGAGGTGAACCGGGTCGGCATCGTGGACGGCGATCCCAAGACCCTGCGCGACGTGGTCGAAGGGCAGTTGAGCCGGTCGGAACTCGTGGTGATCGCAGGCGCCGTCGGTGGTGCGGCGGCCGAGGGCGTGCGTTCGGTCCTCGCTGAGCTGGGGGAGATGGAGGTCGCGCGGATCGCGATGCATCCCGGGTCGGTGCAGGGCTTCGGAACGCTCGGACGTGACGGCGTCCCGGTCTTCTTGCTGCCGGCGAACCCGGTGAGTGCCCTCGTGGTCTTCGAGGTGATGGTGCGGCCGTTGATTCGGATGTCGCTGGGCAAGCGGCAGCCGATGCGGCGCGTGGTGCCGGCCCGCACGTTGTCTCCCATCTCATCGGTGGTGGGGCGCAAGGGATTTCTGCGTGGCCAGTTGATGCGTGATCAGGACACCGGCGAATATCTGGTGCAGGCGCTGGGCGGCGCGCCGGGCGCGTCGCATCTGCTGGCGACCCTTGCCGAGGCGAACTGCTTGGTGGTCGTGCCCACCGAGGCTGAACAGATCCGTACCGGCGAGTCCGTTGACGTGGCCTTTTTGGCGCAGCGCGGCTGAGCCGTGAACCTGTTGCGATCGAGTGCTGTGCATCCGGGCTGGCCGCTGTCGGTGGGCCCGATCCGCGTGCATGCCGGGGTGATCCGGTTACGTCCGGTGCGGTTGCGTGACGGCCCGGTGTGGAGCCGGATGCGGCTGACCGACCGTGCGCACCTGGAGCCCTGGGAACCGGTCGGTGAGGTGGATTGGACTGCGCGCCATGCTGTTTCGTCATGGCCGGCGCTGTGCTCGGGGTTGCGGTCGGAGGCCCGGCGCGGGCGAATGCTGCCGTACGTCATCGAGTTGGACGGTGAGTTCTGCGGTCAGCTGACCATCGGCAATGTGACGCACGGAGCGCTGCGGTCGGCCTGGATCGGCTATTGGGTGGCACGCCAGTTCACTGGCGGCGGGATCGCGACAGCCGCACTGGCGCTGGGTGTCGATCACGCCTTCGGTCCGGTCGGGCTGCACCGGATCGAGGCGACGGTGCGTCCGGAAAACGGTCCGAGCCGGTCGGTGCTGGCGCGGGTGGGCTTCCGGGAAGAGGGCCTGCTGCAGCGCTACCTGGAAGTCGACGGGGCGTGGCGGGACCATCTGCTGGTGGCCATGACGGTGGAGGAGATGTCCCAGTCGGCGTCATCGGCGCTGGTCAGGGATGGTCGAGCCGCCTGGGTCTGAGTGATTTGTGCACGGTTTTGCGCGGTAGGCGCGGCAAATCGTGCACAAATCGGAAAACGGCTGTGTTGCAGATGTGACATCTGTGACTGATGTGCTTGTAAGTAGCGAATTACAGGTGTGTAATTGACCCTGGCGCGTCGGCTTCGGATGCGCTGGTCACCGACCTAATCTGATGGGGAAAGGAGCCGGCGACATGCCAAGCATCCCCCAATCCCTCCTGTGGATATCCCTCGTCGTGTTGTGGCTTTTCGTGCTGGTGCCGATGTTGATCAGCAAGCGCGAGAACGTCCGCCGGACGAGCGATGTCGCGTTGGCGACCCGTGTGCTCAACACGAACGGCAACAGCCGGCTGCGACGCCGCAGCGGGCCCGCTACCGGTCACTTCAGCGACCCGCACTGGAAACAGGATGAGGACCTCACCGCGTTCGAAGAGGACTTCGCTCGCAGCGATGCGACCACCGACTCGATCCCGGTCGCCGACCCAGAAGCCGATTCACCGCGTTCGGTGGTGCTGGCCGATCAGGTCGTCGTCGAGGAATCGGCGTACCTCGACGTCGAGGTCGTCGAGATGGACTCCGGTGCGCTGCCGATCGGCGCATCGGGGCGCATGAAAGCGGTTCCCGAGCCTGAAACCCGCGAGCAGCCAACACTTTTCGACGAGGTCGCGACGCCGACCATGGCGATCCGGACCGTCTCCGAGGCGGATTTCGAGCCGGAGGAAGCGCTCACCGACGAGATGGCCGCGGCGGACGCCGACGCGCCCGAAGTCGAGGCCGAGCCGACCACCGACGTCCACGAGGCCGTCGCGGCTGACGAAGCTGACGAGGCTGTCGCGGAACAGGCCGAGGAAGAGGCCGAGGACGGCACCGAACACGACTACGAGTACGTCGACGACACCTCGGGTGTCGAGGCGGTGTCGGAGGACGAGCCGAAGCTGGCCGACTCGATGTCGCACGTGCGCCGCAACCGCTACGAGTCGAAGGCCGCCGTCGCGGCCGCCGAGCGCAAGTACCGGTTCCGCAGCCGGATGCTGTCCGGTATGGCCGTGGCCATCCTGGTCACCGGCGTTGTGGCCTTCTCGCTGGCGTCGAGCATGTGGTGGTGGTTCTGTGGCATGGTCAGCGCGGCCTCCGTGCTGTACCTGGCCTACCTGCGTCGTCAGACGCGGATCGAAGAGCAGCTGCGGCGCCGTCGTGCCCAGCGGATGATGCGGTCCCGGCACGGCGTGGAGAACACGCAAGACGAGGAATTCGACGTCGTCCCGTCCCGGCTGCGCCGCCCGGGCGCCGCCGTCCTGGACATCGACGACGAGGATCCGATCTTCGAACACCTGGAATATGCCCGGATGGGCAGGGAGTACGACCTGCCCCGGGCGGCCGGGCAGTAAGTCGGTTTTCATGTGACGGACCGGTGCTGGTAGCCTTTGCATCCGGTAAGGGGCTATAGCGCAGTTGGTAGCGCGTCTCGTTCGCATCGAGAAGGTCAGGGGTTCGATTCCCCTTAGCTCCACAGAGATTGAGCTGATCTGCTCTGCCAGGTCAGTGCGAGTGCTCCGTCGGGGGAGCGCATGCGGCGGTCGGAGATTTCGAGGGTGAATCTACGTGGTCGACGATCAATCTGGTGCTGACGCGGCTCCGGTCAATCCGCGGGCGTCACGTCGCCGGTTGTTGGTCGTGCTCGTCGTCGTGGTCGCGGGCGTCGCTGTTGCCGGGTCGCAGACACGCTGGTTCGGCCTTCGTCCAGACCCTCGCGAGGCCGTCGCCATCGACCGCTGCGAGGACGCCGTGCGCCACGATTTGGCGGTTCCGGATCAGGCCCACTTCGACCGCGTCAGGGCGCGGGTGGACATCGTCACCGAAGATGATCACGTTCGCCTCGGTTTCGATGCTTCGAAGGTCGCTGCCATGTGGGGAGTGTCGGGCTCGGTGGCTTCGCCCGGACGTTCGGGCCAGCCGGCTACGCTGGAGTTCGCCTGCCGCGCAGCCTTTTTCGAAGGCCGGCCTGTCACTGCATCCGTCAACTACGGGAGCGCGGACCTCTCCGGTCAGCTCGGAAAGCGCAGCTGACAGAGTCGACCGGGCCACGCGATCGGCGTCGGGAGTGCTCGAAAACCCGGGTAGTGTCGGTTATGAACGAGAATGCCCTTGGGTGAGGTTATTCGTATGGCGGGGAATGCAGTAGCGGTCAATCTCGGCGAATTGGACCGGTTCGTCGGTCAACTTGCGGCATTCTCGCGCGAGATCGACACAAAGGTCGACAGCCTGGCAAGCCACATCGACAGCCTGCACGCGCAGTGGCACGGCACGGCAGCCGAAGCGCATGCGAAGGCGCACGCCGAATGGGCGCAAGGCGCCCAATTGATGTCCGACGGTATTCGTCGTCTCCGAGAGGCTTCAGTCAACGCGCACAGTGCGTTCACCACGACAGTGCAAACCAACAAGGCGTTGTTCTCATGAGCGGTGGGCTGCACGTCAACCCCACAGATTTGGCACTGACGGCTCAGACCGCGGATACCACTGCCGATGAGATGTTTGAGCGGTACCACGCGATGGCGGCCGAAGTAGCCGGTCTGCTCGACGGCAGGTGGAAGGGTGCGGCCGGCGTGTCGTCGGCCGGCCAGGCGATCTGACCCGCGGCGCTTTCAGCGGCTCGCCACGGCCGGCTGCGACAACCCGTTGAGTGAGGACAGTTCCCGGCTGAATCCTGTTGCGGTGTCAGAATCCGTCTGGGTGACGTTGTTGGCCGCCGAGACGATCTTGTTTCCGTTGGCCGCCAAATCGTCGATGAAGCTGTTCATCTGATTGTGCAGCTTGTTCGCATACTCAACGAGCCGAGGTCCAGCCGCAAAGCTCGGGTTGCCACGCGCCGCTGCTTCTTGTGAAGTGAAGTATTTGTTCGTTTGCGCCTTTGCGGTACCGGCCAATTCACTGAGGCGCTGACCGCTTGCCTTCACTTCGCCGGGGTCGATGTTGATGTCGTCGCTCATCGCATTCCTTATGTTGTCCGGAAGATCGGCTACCAGGTTCTCTTGGGCTGCACGATCTCGATCTTCTGCTGGCCGTACCCCTGCTCGAATTCGGGTAGGCGGCCATTGAGCGGATAGTTCTTGGCGGAATCCGAGTGTTGGGTGTAGAGGACTTCCCCGTCCGGCAGGACTCCGGTCACGACGGTCGACGCCTGACGGGCGACGACGGGTTACGTCGCGGTCATCGTCACGGCCAGGACGACTCCGAAAACCAGTGCAGGCGGGGTCATCCCGGCGAGAAACCGAAGCCCGAACCGACGGCCACCGGCGGTGAACGCCAGCACCGTCTTCACGATCAGGTTGGAGCCGAGTGCTGCCGCCACCGCGAGCAGCGCGGTATCGACGGTGACATCGCCCTTGGCGGCAAGGCTGGCGGCGGCGACCGCACCGGCGTGCGCATCGGCCAGGCCGGCGGCGAACGCGGCGAGCACAGTGCCCCCGGCGCCGAGCACATCAGCACCCCACCGACCGACCAGCAGCGCAAGGGTCAGGACTGCGGCGAGGATCAGCGCCGGCCGCAATGCGAAAGGTCGGGTTGTGGGGGCTGCGCCGGCGTCGTGGTCGGGGGATGGTCTGTCTTCGGAGAGCCGACCGGCTCCTCGGTAGACGACGGCGGCGATAGCGACCAGCACGACGGCACCCGCGACGACGGGCGGCCATAGGCGCTTGAGCACTTCGGCGTCGACCACGGCGATCACGATGAGTAGCTGGACAAAAGTCGCCAAGCTGGCCAGCAGAGCGCTGGCCAGAGGCGCCCGCAAGCTCGGTGTCGTGCGGCTGAGCCGCCCCATGGACGCCGTCGTTGCGCTCGCTGAGACGAATCCGCCCGCGATGCCGGTGATGAGCAGGCCGCGTTCCGGGCCGAGCGCCCGAACGCCGATGTAGCCCACCCATCCGATACCGGTGAGCAGCACGACCAGGAGCCAGACCTTCTCCGGATTGAGGACGCCGTACGGTCCGAGACCGCGATCCGGTAGCAGCGGCAGGATCACGAACGCGACGACGAGAAACTTGATGGCGTCTTCCAGTTCGACCTCGGTCATGATGTCGCGGGCGAAACGATGGATGCGGGTTTTTGAGACGAGCAGGCCTGCGACGACGACGGCGAGGGCCACGGCCAGCGCTGGGCGGGAATAGGCAAGGGCGCCAAGGAGGTACGCGACCAGTGCGGCTGTCGCTGTGGTGGTCCCTGGGTCTTCGTCGCTGGTGCGGAAGTAGGCGAGGGCGACGAGCGCACCGACGCCGAGAAATACAGCGACGACGGCCCACTGACCGAAAGCCGCTGCGACTGCACCGGCCAGCGACAGCAGCGCGAACGAGCGTGATCCTGCGGGAAGTTTGCGCGCGTGACTGCGCTCGCGTTCCAGGCCCAGCAGCAGCCCGATGGCGAGCGCTACCAGGAAGGGTTCGATCTGCTGCCAGCTCACGTGGGCTCCTGCGGCTATCGCGCGGACGGGAACTGGGGCGGGCGCTTCTCCCGCAGCGCGGTGTAACCCTCGACCACATCGGGTCCGAGGAACGTCAGCATCTCGTAGGCCGCGGACTGGTCGAAGATGGGGCCGGCGTTGCGGAGCCAGTTGTTGAGGGCGCGTTTGGTGAGCCGGATCGCCTGCTGGGCACCGGTGGCAAGCACGTCGGCCACCCGGAGTGCTTCGTCCAGGACCTGTTCGCGGGGCAGGGCTTTGGCGACCATGCCGATGCGCTCGGCCTCGACGCCGTCGATCATCTCGCCCGTCATGAGGTAGTACTTCGCCTTCGCGGTGCCGGCCAGCAGCGGCCAGATGATCGCGGCGTGATCGCCCGCGGCCACACCGAGTTTGACGTGCCCGTCGCCGATCTTGGCGTCCTCGGCGATGATCGCCACGTCGGCCAGTAGCGCGGCCACGGCGCCGGCGCCGACCGCGACGCCGTTGATCGCGGACACGATCGGCTTGTCGCAGTTGATCATGTTGTAGACCAGGTCGCTCATCTCGTCGAGCATGTGCGAGACCCGGGCGTAGTCGCCGGCCATGCGTTCGACCATGGCCAGATCCCCGCCGGCGCTGAATGCCTTTCCCGCACCGGTGATCACGGCGACCCGGGTTTCCGGGTCGGCCGCGACGTCCTTCCAGATGTTGGCCAGCTCGGCGTGCATGCCCTCGTCAGCGGCGTTGTACTTTTCCGGCCGGTTGAGGGTGATCAGCAGGACGCCGTTGTCCCGGCGCGTCAGGGACAGCTGCTGGTAGTCGGTGAGTGCCATCTCGCGAAGCCTTTCTGCCGCATGCGGGTGCATGCAGACCGATGGCAACTCACGTTACGGTCTCCCGACCGCCGTCGTGGTCAGCCCGCGCGGACGACGGCCTCGGGCGGCTGAGCTGCCCGCGACCAGGCCAACGGATTCAGGCTGCGGTACGGATCGCCGGCCCGGACTTCCTGCAGGTCGGCCAGGATCTGTTCCAGCGCTTGCTGCGTCGCCGATTTGACGGTCTCCACCCACCGGGCGTGGTTCGTTCGGCTGGTGGGCGCGGCGGTGGAAATCGGCTCGCCGAATTCCAGATACATGCGCTGCGGGCGGGGGATCAGCGTCGGCCCGATGCCGCGCACCAGGGGCATCGCCATGTCGGTGCGGCCGGCGAGCCGTTCGCCGATGGATTGGCTGAACCGGCCCAGCGGGCTGTCGCGTTCGATGAGGGGTTCGTAGACGTCGTCACTGCCGACCAGACCGACGGGCACGATCGGGTACCCGCTTTCGATGGCCACGCGGGCGAAACCGCTTCGGCCGTCCCATTTCAGCTGGTACTCCTCGCCCTTGAACTTGGGCATCTCGCGCCCACCGCCGGGGAAGACCAGCACGGTTTCGTTGTGCCGCATCAGTTCTCGTGCGGTGTCGGGGTGGCCGACGACACCGCCGTAGGCTGCGACCAGATCGCCGCCGAGGCCCGACATCTGGCCCAGGGCCCGTTCGGCCAGCGGTCGTATCCGCACCCCGAGCTCGCGCCGGACGTAATACGGCATCAGGAGTACCTCGGCGAACCCGAACGCGGTGTGGTTGCCCACCAAGAGGAATCGGCCATCGCGGGGCAGCCGGTCCAGCCCGGTGACGAACGGCCGGTACAGGTCGATCAACGGATCGAGGGCATCGCCGGTGGCGCCCAACATGTTTCGCAGTGTGCGGACGCGTTGCGGCGGATCCATGATGGCGGCGATCTCGTCGTCGGTGACGGTCGGCCGGCCCTGTGGCGGTCCGAATCCCATCGTTGCTCCCATCGGTGTCGTGGTGTTGACACCAACGTACCGACAGATTGGCTAGCCTGGCTAATAAAAGGCTGTGAAACGAACAGCGCCCCACTGGACTAGCGCCAACGCGGCGACGCTCGCAACGCGGCTCGTTCCTTCGGTGTCGTCGCACCCCAGATGCCGTAGGGCTCACCGGCTTCCATGGCGTGGCCGAGGCAGTCACGCAGGACGGGACAGTGGAGGCAGATCTGCTTGGCGTGCTCTTCGTGCGCGATTCGCCGCGCGCCGCGATCGTCATCGCCGGTGTAGAACACCTCGGCCGGCAGTCCACGGCACCGGGCATGCAACTGCCAGTCCCAGGCTGCGGTGGTGACCGCGCCCCGCGTGTGGCACGCGGGGCGCGGCCGGGGCCGGATGGTGCGTGAAGGAGAGCCGAATGTTTCGCCGGGGTAAGGGGAAACCTGCGGCAAGGTCATCGGCCGTACTTGCGATTGAACTTCTCGACGCGGCCGGCGGTGTCCAGGATCTGGCGCTTGCCGGTCCACACCGGGTGCGAGTCCGAGGTGACGTCGACGACGATCAGGGGGTAGGTGTGAACTCCGTCGGCGGTCTGCCATTCGATGGTTCGCGAACTGGTGGCGGTGGATCGGGTCAGGAACGAGCGTCCGGTGGTGGCGTCCTGGAAGACGACGGGGTGGTAGTCGGGGTGAATGCCGGCTTTCATGAGGACCTCCAGCGACTAAGTGAAAATCGTTTTCAATAAGGCGTGGCCGACGATACCCGAACCGCGCAGGCTTGTCGAAAATCGTTTTCAGTAAAGGGTGGTGTCAACGGCACCACGCGGCGTGCCGTCCGCCGGTAACGTTTCCGACGTGCCGGAATCGACGACGGATGAACTGGCCTCGCTGGGTTTCTTCTCCAAGTGCCGTCAAGAGGACCTTGACCGGCTCGCGCCCTTGCTGCGTCCGTTGACGGCCGAACCTGGCGAGGTGCTGATGACGCAGGGCGAACCTGCGCAGTCGTTCATCCTGATCAGCGCCGGCAGCGTCCGGGTGACGCACACCGCCCCAGACGGCGAACTCAGCGTCCACAACCTCGGCCCGGGCCTGATCGTCGGTGAGATCGCGCTGCTGCGAGGCGGCACCCGCAACGCCACCGTGCTGGTCACCGAACCGCTGACCGGATGGATCGGCGGACACGACGCCCTTACTGCCATGCTCGACGTCCCCTGTATGGCAGAGCGGCTGGTGCGTACGGCGCGCCAGCGGCTCGCGGAGTTCATCACGCCACTGCCGGTGCAGCTGAGTGACGGCAGCCAGATGTTCCTGCGCCCCGTGCTGCCCGGCGACAACCCGCGAGTGCGCCAGGGGCCCGTCGAATTCTCGACCGAGACCATGTACCGCAGATTCCAGACCGCCTACGAGCCCAGTCCCGCGCTGATGGCCTACCTGTTCGAGGTCGACTACGTCGACCACTTCGTGTGGGTGCTGACTGACGGGGCGGACGGGCCTGACGGCCCGATGGTCGCCGACGCGAGATTCGTTCGGCTGCACGAGAATCCGACGGTCGCCGAGGTGGCCTTCATGGTGGGTGACGACTACCAGGGCCGGGGCATCGGGACTTTCCTGATGGATGCCCTGGTACCCGCCGCCCGTGGCGCGGGCATCGAGCGGTTCGCGGCGCGAGTGCTGTCCGACAACTTTCCGATGCGCAAGATTCTGGAGCACTACGGTGCGACCTGGGAACGCGACGACCGGAACATGATCGTCACCGAGTTCGACGTGCCGACACCTAAGCAATTGTCGTTGTCGCACAAGCAGTATCGCGACATCTACACGCTGGCGCAGCACGTGATCAAAGCGGTCGGCTGATGACCGACTCGCTGTACTCCGGGCGTCCGCTGCTGAACAAAGACACCTCGGTGTGTATCTCGCTGGCCGCCCGGCCCAGCAACATCGGCACGCGCTTCCACAACTACCTCTACAACGAGCTCGGTCTGGATTTCGTCTACAAGGCCTTCACCACGACGGATATCGCCGCGGCGATCGGTGGCGTCCGAGCCCTGGGCATCCGCGGCTGCTCGGTGTCCATGCCGTTCAAAGAGGACGTCATCGCACTGGTCGATGAGCTGGAAGAGTCTGCGCGCGTGATCAATTCGGTGAACACGATCGTCAATGACGCGGGCCGGCTGACGGCCTGCAACACCGACTATCTGGCCATCGCGCGGCTCATCGACGAGCACGGCCTGAACCCCGCGGAGACGCTGCTCATCCGCGGTAGCGGTGGCATGGCCAGCGCGGTGGCAGCGGCGTTCCGGGACAAGGGGTTCGAGGCGGGCACCATCGTGGCCCGCAACCAGGAGACCGGGGGCCGGCTGGCGGACCGGTTGGGGTATCGCTACGCGGCAGGCGCGTCAGGTGGCGCGGACATCGTCGTCAACGTCACCCCGATCGGGATGGCGGGTGGGGCCGAAGCCGACGATCTGTCGTTCGAGCCAGAAGTTATTGCCAAGGCGCACAACGTGTTCGACGTGGTTGCCCTGCCATCGGAGACCCCGCTGGTGCGCGCGGCGCGGGCGGCCGGGATTCCGGTGATCACCGGCGCCGAGGTCATCGCACTGCAGGCCGCCGAACAGTTCGAGCGCTACACCGGGGTGCGGCCGACCGCCGAGCAGGTGGCCGCGGCCTCGGTGTTCTCCCGCGCGTGAACTGCGCCTGACTCAGGGCACAGTGATCTTCAGTGACTTGTCGATCGATGACGTCGCATCCATCAGCGGCGCGATCGTCTCCTTGGTGCCGCTGGCGTTGATCTGCAGCACGATCACGCCGTCCTTGGTGGGGATGGCCGCCGTCTTCTGAGCCATCAGCCGATCCTTGCCGTCCTGGTTGTACATGCCGCCGACCTGACACGCCTTGAAGCCGGCGAGCTTGGCGTCGCAGTTGGTGCCGGCGTCCTGCCAGTTGTGCAGGTTCTGCAACTCGCCGGGCGCGTACTCCAGCACCTCGTCGGCATTGCCGCCGGGCAACTTCGAGATCAGCACGATGATCGTCGGCGGGTCGGCCTTCATGGCCGGGTCATCGAATTTGCTTGCGCTCCAAGCCCATTTCGGCGTCAGCGCGCCCGCGTCCACCCAGCCCGGCGGGAGCGGCATGGTGAGCGTCGGCGCACCGGGATCGCCGGGGTGCAGCTGCTGCTCGGTGATGTTCTTCTCGCGCAGGTAGTCCCGGATGGTCTTCTTCGGCGCTGCCGGAGCCGCCGGCGCGCCGGGCGCCGACGAGGTCGGTGCGGCCGCGGCGCTGGTGCTCGAGGCGCTGCTGGACGTCGACGACGGTGCCGGTTTCGAGCCCGAGTCGCATGCACTCGCGCCCAGCGCGCTCACCGTCACGGCCAGCGCAACGCCGGCCACCTTCATCGACACCATTTCCGTCTCCTGTCGTCGGATGCAGACTACGGGGCGGACGCGGCGGGTGGCGCGAGCTTTCGTCGCTGTGCCGTGTCCGCAAAATATCCGTCGGCGTGGCACCGGGTATCTACCGCGGTCGGCGGGTTTGCCGTGCTATCAACAGCAAATGCGCGCATTTGCGTTGTCGGCAGTGGTTCTGCTGTGCGCCGCGTGCGGCTCGACCACCGAACCCGCGCGGCCGACCACCACTGCGGCCGCGAAGCCCGCCGATCCGGCCGCCATAGGTCGGATGCGCCGGCAACTGCCCAAAGAGCTGCAGGGCTACGAGTTCGGGGCGTTGCCCGCGCCCGCCGCGCCGACGACGTTCTGGGGCATGCCGTCCGGTTCAGTTGCGGACCCGGCGGACTGTGGCGCGTTGGTGGCGGCACCGGCTGACGGGGTGCGGGGCTGGTCGGCGTCAGGGTCGGGCGGCATCGTGTACGTGACTGCGGCGCCGGGCGACGCCCCGACGCCAGAGCTTGCCGGCGACTGCCAGTCCTGGACGTTGAACACCGGCCGTGCGCGCGCGGCCGTCGACCGCACCGACGCACCTCGGATCGCCGACGCCCGGACGCTGGGCATGACGGCGCACATCACCACCAGTGTCGAGAACGGCGCGCAAACCCATTCGCAGGCAACGACTCTGATCGCCTACGTCGATACGCTGGCGGTTTCGGTCACCATGGTGACCGATCCGGGGGCTGTCGCGCCCGCGCTGCCCGCGGATCTCCCGGCGACGTTGTTGGACGCGGCCGTGCGGTCGGTGCGGGGCATCCCGGCCGTGGACGGGTCAGCCCGGTAGATTCGCCACAATGCGCAGAACGGTGCTCGCGGTGGCCTCCGCCGGTCTGGTGGCGGCATGCACGTCCCACGCCCAGGTGGTCGCCGACCCCGACATCACCAAAATCCTTGATCTGAAGGGCACTTTCGGGCCCGAATACCAGGTCAAGACGGTTGCGCCGACGGGCATCGACCCGCGCGCATTCGCCCCGCAGACACTGCCCCCTGGCCTGAAATTCGAGCCACCGGACTGCGCCAAGTTCGCCTCCGGCATGGCCGTCTCACCCGGCGCCAAGGGCAACATGACCGCCGTCACCGCAGAAGGCCAGGGCAACCGGTTCGTCATCCTGGCAGTGGAGACGTCCGAACCGATCGCTCCGGCTGACCCGGGTGACGCCTGCAAGAAGGTCGCCTTCTCCGGTGCGGGGCTGCGCGGTCTGGTCGAAGAGGTACAGGCACCGGCCATCGACGGGGTCAAGACCGTCGGCACGCATCGCATTCTCGAGACGGTGGCCAACGGCAAGCCCGCCACCGGCCAGCTCTACAACTACGTCGCCGGTTTCGGCAGGTTCCTGGTGATCGTCACCGCCAACTCGCTTGTCGTGCCGGACCAGCCCGTGGTGCCGGTGAACACGCAGCAGGCGACGGAGCTGCTGACCAAATCGGTCTCGACGGTCAGGGGTCAGTAACTAGCGCACGTCGCGCGGCCGGAACTGGATGCTGATCCGCGGTCCGGTGGGGCGGGCGGTCTTGGGTACCGCGTGCTCCCAGGTGCGCTGGCAGGCGCCGCCCATCACCAGCAGGTCCCCGTGGCCCTGCGGTAGCCGGACGCTGGTGCGCCTGCCGTCCGCGGCGGCAGTGCGCGGGCGCAGGGCGAAAACCCTTGTCGCCCCGAGGCTCAGCACCGCGACCATGGTGTCCTGCGTGCTGCTGCGGCCGATGGTGTCGCCATGCCATGCCACGCTGTCGGCGCCGTCGCGGTACAGGCACAGGCCGACGGTGGTGAACGGCTCGCCGAGTTCGTGAGCGTAGGCGTCGTTGAGCCGCACCCGCAGCCGCGCCAGCCCGGGATGCGGCGCCCGTTCCCGGGCCAGGTCGTGGAAGCTGACGAGACGCGGTACGTCCAGCACCTTGTCGTACATCTGGCGCTGCTCGGCGCGCCACGGAATTGCGGTCAGCAGTTCGTCGAAAAGGGTGTCGGCGCCCGTGAGCCAGCCTGCGCGGACGTCGACCCAGGCGCCGTCGTCGAGCCACCGCCGTTCGGCATGGTCGAACAGCGAACCCTGAACCGCCAAGGACACCCCGCGATCTTATCGCACAGGCGTTCGATGCGCCGGGGGGATCACCGCCAGGAGGGCAGCACGATCTCCATGTTCCAGGTGGACGGTGAGATCGGCAGCCCGGTCAGGATCGGGTACATCCACGCGAAGTTGGTGATCACCAGCGCCACGTAGAAGCAGACGACCAGCAGCCCGAGTGTTCGTCGTTCCGGTTCTGTCGATCGTGGATAGAGGATGTCGCCGAGGATGAGCGTGATGAGGATGATCAGGAACGGCGCCATGGGCGTCGCGTAGAAGAAGTACATCTGCCGGTCGATATCGGCGAACCACGGCAGGTATCCCGCGGCGTAGCCGGTGAGCGCGGCCGCGTACCGCCAGTCGCGTCTGACGAACGTCCGCCACACGGCCCAGGCCAGCACCGGCACCGCGATGAACCACATGGCCGGCGTACCCGCCAGCATCACGGCCTTGACGCACGACTGCGCGCCGCACCCCGGCACGTTGTTGTTGTCGATGGCGTAGAGCACGGGCCGTAGCGACATCGGCCATGTCCACGGCTTCGACTCCCACGGGTGGTGATTGCCGGCGGCGTTGGTCAGCCCAGAATGGAAGCGGTAGACGTCGTGCGTGTAGTACCAGAGCGAGCGCACCGTGGCGAGTGGGCCCTCGCCGATGTTCCGGCCCTCCATGTGCCGGTCGATCGCGGTCTCGGAGGCGAACCACGGCGCGTACGACGCCAGGTAGACGCCGACCGGGATGAGCGTCAGCGCCCACATGCCGGGCAGGACGTCGCGTCGCAGCGCGCCCAGCCAGGGTCGCTGCACGCGGTACGCGCGCCGGGCCGCGATGTCGAAGGCGACGGTCATCAGGCCGAAGAACACCATGTAGTAGAGGCCCGACCACTTGACCGCGAGCGCGAGCCCCAACAGCACGCCGGCCCCGAAGCGCCACCACCGCACGCCGAGCCGCGGGCCCCAGACGGTCTCGGCGATGCGGCCTTCGGTCATCGCGACGTGCATGCGGGCGCGCACCTGGTCGCGGTCCACGAGGAGCGCGCCGAACGCCGCCACGATGAACACGGTCTGATAGACGTCGAGCAGGGCTGTGCGGGCCGAGACGAAGCTGACGCCGTCGGCGATGATCAGCAGGCCGGCGATGCCGCCCAACAGAGTCGAGCGCGTCATGCGCCGCACGATCCGCGCCACCAGCAGCACCAGGATGACGCCGCATACCGCGCCCGAGAACCGCCAGCCGACGCCGTTGTAGCCGAAGATCCACTCGCCGATGGCCATCAGCTGTTTGGCGACCGGGGGATGCACCACCAGGCCGTAGCCGGGGTTGTCCTCGACGCCGTTGTTGTGCAATACCTGCCAGGCCTGCGGCGCGTAGTGCTTCTCGTCGAAGATCGGGGTACCCGCATCGGTGGGTGAGCCCAGGTTCAGGAACCGGGTGATCATGGCCAGCGCGGTGATCACCGCGGTCATGGTCCAGCCGCGCAGCCGGTCGGTGGGGCCGAAATCGGCGGCGGGCGTCAGCGGCGCCGGACTGATCACGGGGACCTCGCGCTCGGCCTCGGATGCGTCGAGAGCGGGGGCGGTCACGTCAGCGATCGTAGGCTGTCCCGGTGACATCAGTTTCTGGTCCACTCGCGGACGCCGGTCGGCTGCTGCTCGCGGCCACTCCGTTGGGCCAGCCCGGCGACGCTTCGGCACGCCTGATCGAGGCGCTCGGCAGTGCCGGCGTGATCGCCGCCGAGGACACCCGACGGGTGCGCGCGCTGGCGGCGTCTCTGGATGTCCGTCCTGTCGGGCGCATCGTCAGCTTCTTCGACCAGAACGAGGCGTCCCGGGTGGCGGGGCTGGTCGAGTCGGTCGCCGCGGGCGAGACCGTGCTGGTGGTCAGCGACGCCGGTATGCCCTTGATCAGCGATCCGGGCTACCGATTGGTGGCGGCGTGCGCCGAGGCGGGTCTGCCGGTCAGCTGCCTGCCGGGCCCGTCGGCGGTGACGACGGCGCTGGCGGTGTCCGGGCTGGCGTCGGACCGGTTCTGCTTCGAGGGCTTCGCACCGCGGAAGGGCCGGGCGGCGTGGCTGGCCGCGTTCGCGACCGAGCGACGGACGTGTGTGTTCTTCGAGTCACCGCGCCGCTTGGCCGAGACCTTGGCCGAGGCAGTGGCTGCACTGGGGCCCGATCGGCGCGCTGTCGTGTGCCGCGAGCTGACCAAGACCCACGAGGAGATCAAGCGCGGGACGCTGGGGGAGCTGGCCGAGTGGGCCGCCGACGGCGTGCTCGGCGAGATCACCGTGGTGCTCGCGGGGGCGACACCGGTGGCGGACATCGAGGCGTTGGTCGCGCTGGTGCAGGAATTGGTCGACGACGGAGCGCGCGTCAAAGACGCCTGCGCTCAAGTGATCGCCGAGAACCCCGGTGCCCCCTCCCGGCGCGAGCTCTACGACGCCGTCCTCAAGTCCCGCGACTGACAGTTCGCACGATCAGGGGCCGACGATGGCGGCGGCCTTGTGGAGGCATTCTTCCCACTCGCGGTCGGGGTCGGAGTCGGCGGTGATGCCGCCGCCGACGCCGAGGATCGCCGCGCCGTCGGCGTCGAATTCCACCGTGCGGATCGCGACGTTCAGTTCGGTGCCCGCCAGGGGCGATGCCAAACCAACGGTCCCGCAATAGATTCCGCGATCGTAGGGCTCCCATTCGGCGAGGAGTTCGCGGGCGCGGCATTTCGGGGTGCCGGTGACGGAAGCGGGCGGGAAGGTGGCGTCCAGGACCGCCGACATCGGCGTCGCTGCCGGAACCTGTGCGGTCACCGTCGACACCAGGTGCCAGACGCCCGGGGCGGGTTTGACCGCGAGCAGTTCGGGAACCCGGACCGAACCGGTGGTGGCGACGCGGCTCAGATCATTGCGGACCAGGTCGACGATCATGATGTTCTCGGCGACGTCCTTGACTGACGACGCCAGCTCCGACGGCGAATGATAAAGGGGGAGCGTGCCTTTGATGGGGCTTGAGGTGACGACCTCGCCGCGGCGGCTCAGGAACAACTCCGGCGACAGCGACGCCACCGAACCCCACTCGCCCGCGACGAACGCGGCCCGGGCGGGCGCGGTCCGGGCGACGGCGTCGACGAAAAAGTCAACGGGCGCACCGGTTATCCGTCCGGTGAAGCGGGTACAGACGCAGGCCTGGTACACCTCGCCGGCGGCGATCGCCTCCAGGCAGGCCAGCACGCCGGCGCGGTGACTGGTGCGGTCCGGCGGACACCAGTCAATCGAGTACGGCGCGGGCGCCGCCGGTTCCAGGTCGGCGAGCCAGTCGGGAATCGTTGCCCCGGAGAGGCTTTCGTACCACCAGCGCCCGGCCGCGTCCTGCCGGAGCACGCAGTCCGACCAGCCGCCCGCGGCCATCGGTATGCGGCCGTCACCGTCCGGGTACGACAGGTAGCCGAACCAGCCGCCGCCGATCACCTCGCCGGAACCCGGTGGCGCATCGAAGACTTCGGTGGCAGTCGCCGGCTCGATGGAGACGCTCGGCGCGATGACGGCCGTAGCACCGAACCAGTCGCCCAGCAGCGCGGCCGGCGGGGGCAGGCCGCGCCGAGCGGCGGCGTCGGCGACAGCCTTCAAGACCCCCGGGGCGGCGCCCAGGTCGGCCAACCGCTCGACTCGCACGCCCCACAGCTTGTCAGACGGTGCGGCGGATCTCCCGCTCGACCAGCACTCCACCGAGCTTGTCGGGATTGCGCATGGCGTAGAAGTGGCTGATCTGGCCGTCCTCGATCTCGATCAGGATGATGCCCTCGAGGTGCTCGCCGAGGTACAGCACCAGCGCCGGGGCGTTGTTGTACGTCGCGAGGTCGATGCGCGCGTCGTAGTCCGCGGCGCCGCGCATGAGCCCCAGCACCAGGCGCCCCACCCGGTCCGGTCCGTACACCGGCCGACGGGCAGCACTGACCTTGCCGTCGCTGTCCGCGGTCCAGGTGACATTCGGAGCCAGCAGCGTCATCAGGCCGTCCAGGTCGCCGGTCGCGGCCGCCGTCAGGAACTGAGTGGTCACCTCCGCGGATTTTTCGGTATCGGGCGTGAACCGCCTTCGCCGCGCCTGCACATGCTCGCGGGCCCGGTGCGCCACCTGCCGCACCGCCGCGGTGGATTTGCCTACGGCTCCGGCGATTTCGTCGTAGTCGAACCCGAACACCTCGCGTAGCACGAAAACCGCCCGCTCGTCGGGACCCAGGGTCTCCAGGACCACCAGCATGGCCATCGAAACCGATTCGGCGAGAACGACATCCGACGACGCATCGCGCTCGTCGAGCAGCAGGGGCTCGGGCAGCCATGGGCCGACGTACTCCTCCCGGCGCCGCGCGCCGGCCCGCAATGCGTTCAACGCCTGCCGCGTGACCAACTGGGCCAGGTACGACTTGGTGTCCCGTACCGTCTCGAGGTCGACATCGGCCCACCGCAGATAACTGTCCTGCAGCACGTCGTCGGCTTCCGTTGCGGAGCCCAGGATTTCGTACGCGATGGTGAAGAGCAGCGGCCGCAGGTGGGTGAACCGCTCGGCGTGTTCACCCCCTGCCGCCCCGGTGGAACCGGTCATGCGGTGACAGCTTCTGCCAGACGCTCGGCCCGCTTGCCACCCGTCATCACGAACACCGCGCTCGGCTTACGCGCCGTGCGCCGGATGCCCCACAGCGTGCCCTTGCAGATCGCTTCCTTCAGCTTGGCGCCGACCCGCCCGCCGATGTAGTAGTTCGTCGACGAATCGTCCTTGCGGGCGATCTGGATGGTCGCCACGTGGCGACCCAGGCTGACGCACGATCCGGCGAACACCGGGTCCAGCGCCGCCGGCTCGGTGCCGGCGATACGGCTCAGCACGGTGCCCACCGCGGTCACGGTGAGCGGGCTGGAGGCCTGGCAGCTCATCCGCAGCGGCTGTCCCGACGGCGCGGCCGCGTCGCCGGTGGCCACGATCCGCGGATCGTCGATGCTGGTCAGGGTTTCGTCCGTCAGCAGCCGGCCCAGTTCGTCGGTGCGCAACCCGCTGGCGGCGGCCAGCTCCGGGGTGCCGAAGCCGGCGGTCCACACCGTCACGGCGCTGCTGATGAAGCGTCCGTCGGCCAACGTCACCCGGTTGGCGGTGATGGAGCTGACGTCACCCTCGATGACCGTCACGCCCAGCTTGGCGAGGGCCTTGGCGACCGAGCGGCGTGCCGGTGCACTCATCGACGGCGCCAGCTTGTTGCCGACCAGCACGACGTTGCGGCCGGCCTCGGCGAATTCGGAAGCGGCCTCGATGCCGGTCAGGCCGGCGCCGACGATCACCATCTGCGCGGACAGCGGCACGTCCTGCAGCCGGGCGGCCAGCCGCTCGGCCTGCTCGAATTCGGCCAGCGGATAGGCGAATTCGGTGGCGCCGGGCACCGACGCAGGCACGGTACCGGTGCTACCCACGGCGTAGATCAGGTAGTCGTAGTCCAGGGTGTCCCCGGACGCGAGCTCGACGGTGCGGGCCGCGGCGTCGATCCGCGTGGCGGTGTCCACCACCAGGCGCACGTCGTCGGCGAGCAGCGTGTCGTAGCCGACGGTGGCGTCGTAGTTCCCGGCGACGTGCTGGTGCAGGCGGATGCGCTCGACGAACTTGGGGCGCGGGTTCACCAGGGTGATTGCCACGTCATCACGCATCCGAACGTGATTGGCCGCCAGCGCACCGGCGTAGCCGCCGCCGATGACGACGACGCGGTTGGGCTTCTGGTTTCCGGTCATCACTGCATCTCCTTCGGGTTGGTTATGCCCTCAAGACACCTGCGGCCTCCGGAATGTGACAGCTGCGCCTGGAATGTGGCGCGGCTCACATTATTGCGTCAGACGACTCCGAGCGCCGACATCGCGTCGGCGACCCGGATGAAGCCGGCGATGTTGGCCCCGGCCGCGTAGTTGCCCGGCTGTCCGTACTCGTCGGCGGTGCTCAGGCAGCGGTCGTGGATGCGGCCCATGATCTCGGCCAGGCGCTGCTCGGTCTCCTCGAACGTCCACGAATCCCGCGACGCGTTCTGCTGCATCTCCAGCGCACTGGTGGCGACGCCACCGGCGTTGGCGGCCTTGCCTGGCGCGAACGCGACCTTCGCCTCGGTGAACAGCTTCACCGCCTCCGGGGTGCACGGCATGTTGGCCCCCTCGGCGACGATCTGGCAGCCGGACTCGATCAGCGCCTTCGCGTCGTCACCATCCAATTCGTTCTGTGTGGCGCAGGGCAGCGCGATGTCACACGGCAACTGCCAGATCGAGTTGTCCTCGACGAATTGCGCGCTGCCACCACGCATTTCGACGTACTCGGAGATCCGGCCGCGACGCACTTCCTTGAGCTCCTTGAGTAGCTCGAGGTCGACGCCCTTCTCGTCCACGACGTAGCCGCTGGAGTCCGAACAGCCGATGACGGTGCCGCCGAGCGCGTGCACTTTCTCGATGGCGTAGATCGCGACGTTGCCCGACCCGGACACCACCACCTGCTTGCCGTCGAACGATTGCCCGGAGCTGCGCAGGATTTCGTCGACGAAGAACACCGTGCCGTAGCCGGTGGCTTCGGTGCGGACCTGCGAACCACCCCACGTCAGGCCCTTACCGGTGAGGACGCCAGACTCGTAGCGGTTGGTGATGCGCTTGTACTGACCGAACAGGTAGCCGATCTCGCGGCCGCCGACGCCGATGTCGCCGGCGGGGACGTCGGTGTACTCACCGATGTGCCGGTACAGCTCGGTCATGAACGACTGGCAGAACCGCATCACTTCGTTCTTGGAGCGGCCCTTGGGGTCGAAGTCCGACCCGCCCTTGCCGCCGCCGATGGGCAGACCGGTCAGCGAGTTCTTGAAAATCTGTTCGAAGCCAAGGAATTTCACGATGCCCAGGTACACCGACGGGTGGAACCGCAGGCCACCCTTGAACGGGCCCAGCGCGGAGTTGAACTCGACGCGGAAGCCGCGGTTGATCTGCTCGGCACCGGCGTCGTCGATCCAGGGTACGCGGAAGATGATCTGCCGTTCCGGCTCGAACAACCGGCGGATGATGGCGGTATCGGAGTACTCGGGGTGCTTGTCGACGACCGGGCCCAGGCTGGTCAGAACCTCGTAGACGGCCTGGTGGAATTCGATCTCGCCTGCGTTGCGGCGGGTGACTTCCTCGTAGACGTCGTGCAGCCGCTCGTGTAGGCCGTTCTGCGCCATATCTTCTCGCTACTCCTTGGTCTCCGCTTGGTAGCGGGGAAAAACGCCTTCGGGTGTCGGCAGCACCGTTCCCGGTGCCAGTCGGGTACCGACAGCGCGGAAGTCCCGCGCCGAGGCGTCCTGCCCAAGAAGATCGAGCAGCTTCCCCCCTGATTCCGGCATCACCGGCTGCACCAGCAGCGCGGCGATCCGGACCGCCTCCAGCGTCGTGTACAGCACCGTGCCGAAGCGGGCCTGGTCCGACTCAGCGGGAGACTTGCGCAGCACCCACGGCTCTTCGGCCGAGAAGTAGCGGTTGGCCGCGCCCAGCATCAGCCAGATCGCTTCCAGCGCCAGATGCATGGCCGGCACGTCGTAGTGGCCGCGCACGGTGTCCAGCAGATCATCGGCCTGCTTGAGCAACTCGAGGTCGGCGGCGGTGAATTCGCCTGGCTCAGGGACGATTCCGCCGAGGTTCTTGTTGACCATCGACAGCGAGCGCTGCGCCAGGTTGCCCAGCTCGTTGGCCAGGTCGGCGTTGATCCGGCCGATGATGGCTTCCTCGCTGTAGCTGCCGTCCTGGCCGAAGGACACCTCGCGCAGGAAGAAGTAGCGCACCTGGTCCAGGCCGAAGGCGTCGATGAGTGCGATGGGGTCCACCACGTTGCCCACCGACTTGCTCATCTTCTCGCCCTTGACGTTGATGAAGCCGTGCGCGAAAACCCGTTCCGGGAGGGCGATTCCGGCCGACATCAGGAATGCCGGCCAGTACACACTGTGGAACCGGATGATGTCCTTGCCGATCATGTGCAGGTTCGCGGGCCAGTACTTCTCGAAGGCCTCGCCCGCGGTATCCGGAAAGCCAACGCCCGTCAGGTAATTCGTCAGCGCGTCCACCCACACGTACATGACGTGCTCGGGGTGGTCGGGGACCGGGACGCCCCAATCGAACGTGGTCCGCGAGATCGACAGGTCCTTGAGTCCGCCCGAGACGAAGCTGGTGATCTCGTTGCGGCGCACGTCGGGGCCGATGAACTCGGGGTGCTCCTCGTAGTGCGCCAGCAGCCGGTCGGTGTAGGCCGACAGCTTGAAGAAGTAGGTCTGCTCCTCGGTCCACGTGACCGGCGTGCCGGTCTCGATGGCGAAGCGGCCGTCGTCCCGGACCTCGGTCTCGTCCTCGGCGAAGAAGCGCTCGTCGCGGATGGAGTACCAACCCGCGTAGGTGCCGAGGTAGATGTCCCCGGCCTCGTTCATCCGTCGCCAGATCTCCTTGGACGCCTCGTAATGGTCGGCGTCGGAGGTACGGATGAACCGGTCGAAGGAGATGTTGAGCTTCTCCTGCAGGGCCTGGAACACGTCGGAGTTGCGATTCGCCAGCTCCGCCGCCGAGATGCCCTCGGCCGCGGCGGCCTCGGCCATCTTCTGGCCGTGCACGTCGGTGCCGGTCAGGTAGCGGACGTCGAAGCCGTCGAGCCGCTTGAACCGGGCGATCGCGTCGGTGGCGATGTACTCGTAGGCGTGCCCGATGTGCGGCGCGCCATTCGGGTAGGCGATGGCGGTCGTGATGTAGAAGGGCCCCTGGGCGCCGGGGGAATTCTGGCTGCTCATGTTGCCCCCACCTTAAGGTGTCGCTGTGAGCGCCAAACGTGAGAAGCCGCCCGCCCCGGAACCGCTGCCTGGACTGGTCGACGCCCACACCCACCTGGACGCCTGTGGTGCGACCGATGCCGAGAGCATCCGCGTGATCCTGGACCGGGCCGAGGTCGTCGGCGTGGAGAAGGTCGTGACGATCGCCGACGACCTGGAGGCCGCCGAGTGGGCGGTCGGCGCGGCTCATGCCGATCCGCGCGTGTACGCCGCCGTCGCGCTGCATCCGACTCGCGCGGGCGCCCTCGACGACGAGGCCAAACGCACCCTGGAGACCCTGGCCACCGACCCGCGCGTGGTCGCGGTGGGGGAGACCGGCATCGACATGTACTGGCCGGGCAAGCTCGACGGCTGCGCCGACGAGGCGACGCAGCGCGAGGCCTTCGCCTGGCACATCGAGCTGGCCAAACGCGTCGGCAAGCCGCTGATGATCCACAACCGGGACGGCGACGCCGAGGTTCTCGACATGCTCAGGTCCGAGGGCGCGCCGGAGACCGTCATCTTCCACTGCTTCTCGTCGGACGCGGAGATGGCGCGCATCTGCGCCGATCACGGCTGGCTCATGAGCCTCTCTGGCACCGTCAGTTTCCGGAACGCCCATGCGCTGCGCGAGGCGGCCGCGATCATCCCGGCGGAGCTGCTGCTGGTCGAGACCGACGCGCCGTTCCTGACGCCACATCCGTTCCGCGGGGCGCCCAATGAGTCGTATTGCCTGCCGTACACGGTCCGTGCGCTGGCCGAAATCAGAAATTCTTCAGCGGCCGAAATCGCCGCCGTGACCTCGGAAAATGCTTCGAAAAGCTATGGACTGTATCATTAGTCCAGGTTGCCGCCTCCCGGGCATGTTCGTTACCGTTCTGTGATCAACCCGGTCGAGGTGGCTTTTATGTGGTCACCGCGGCCGCTGCTCGGGGCCATCTCGGGCCCAACAGACACGGGATTGACGCCTTGAATGTTCTGAACAAGTTGCATGATGCGCGCTCGCCGATGCTGCGCGGCGTGACCGGGGCCTTCCTCGCCACGCTGACCGTCGCCGGCGGGTTCGCCGTCGCGGCCCACAAGACCGTCACCCTCACCATCGACGGCGCACCGATGACGGTGCAGACCATGAAGACCCACATCGGCGATGTCCTCACCGAGAACGGCTTCTCCGTCGGCGAGCGCGACGACCTGTTCCCCGCGGCCGACCAGGAAGTGCACGAGTCCGACAACATCGTGCTGCGCCGTAGTCGCCCGCTCGAGATCTCGCTGGACGGCCAGAACACCCGTCAGGTGTGGACCACCGCGGCCACCGTGCAGGACGCCCTCAAGCAGCTGTCCATGACCGACACCGCGCCCGTCGCGGCCGACCGCGCCACCCGCGTGCCGCTGGCCGGCATGTCGCTTCCGGTGGTCAGCGCCCGCAACGTGACGATCGTCGACGGTGGCGTGCCGCGCCAGGTGCACCTGGCCGCCGCGAACGTGGCCGGACTGCTGGCCGTCGCCGGCGTGCCGCTGGAGCAGCGCGACGCCGTCGTCCCCGCCGCGGCCACGCCGGTGACCGAGGGCATGCTGATCGACGTGACCCGCATTCGGCTGCAGCAGGTCACCGCAGAATCTCCGCTGGCCCCGACGATGAACACGGTGTCCGATCCGGCGCTGAACATGAGCCGCAAGGTGGTCGAGGATCCGGGCCAGCCCGGCACCCAGAACGTCACCTTCGCCGTCGCCACGGTCAACGGTGTCGAAACCGGCCGGCTGCCGGTCTCCAATCAGGTGCTGACGCCGGCGCGGGACGGCGTCCTGCGCATCGGCGCGAAACCCGGTACCGAGGTGCCGCCGGTGACCCAACCTGCCGCCTGGGACGCGCTGGCGCGTTGCGAGTCGACCGGCAACTGGGCCATCAATACCGGCAACGGTTTTTACGGCGGAGTGCAATTTGATCAGAACACCTGGGAGCGGCAAGGCGGTCTGCGTTATGCTGCGAGGGCTGATCTTGCGACACGTGAAGAGCAGATCGCGATTGCTGAAGTGACGCGAGCCCGCCAAGGTTGGGGTGCCTGGCCTGTCTGTAGCGGGAGAATTGGGGCACGATGACGATCCGGCTACTCGGTCGAACCGAAATCCGGCATCTGGCAAAAGAGCTTGATTTCCGACCGCGTAAAGCTTTCGGACAAAACTTCGTGCATGATGCCAACACGGTGCGCCGCATCGTGTCGGCTTCCGGGGTGAACCGGCAGTCTCACGTTTTGGAGGTGGGCCCGGGTCTGGGCTCGCTGACGCTGGCGCTGCTGGACCGGGGCGCGAAGGTGACGGCCGTCGAGATCGACCCGGTGCTGGCCCGCCAGCTGCCGACGACGATCGCCGAGCACTCCCACAGCGAGATCGGCCGGTTGACCGTGCTGAACCGCGACGTGCTCGACCTGGTGCCGTCCGACCTGGACGAGCAGCCGACCTCGCTGGTCGCCAACCTGCCGTACAACGTCGCGGTGCCGGCCATTTTGCACCTGCTCTCGGAATTCCCGACCATCCGCACCGTCATGGTGATGGTCCAGGCCGAGGTCGCCGAGCGGCTCGCCGCCGACCCGGGCACCAAGGACTACGGGGTGCCCAGCGCCAAGGTGCGGTTCTTCGGCAATGTCCGGCGCTACGGCATGGTCTCGCCGACGGTGTTCTGGCCGATCCCGCGGGTCTACTCGGGTCTGGTCCGGATCGACCGGCACGAGACGACGCCGTGGCCGACCGACGACAGCTTCCGCTCGCAGGTGTTCAACCTGATCGACATCGCCTTCGCGCAGCGCCGCAAGACGTCGCGCAATGCCTTCGCCGAATGGGCGGGTTCGGGCAATGCCTCGGCCGAGCGCCTGCTGGCCGCCAGCATCGATCCGGCACGTCGCGGCGAGACCCTGGCGATCGCCGACTTCGTGCGGCTGCTGCAGCGTTCGGGCGAGCTGGACCGCGAGCAGCAGGCCTCCGCTCCGGAGTCCGACCAGCAGGTCGACGCCAACCACTGAGCCTGTCTGACAGGGTTTCTCACCACTTGGTGTTGTGGCCCTCACCGCGGGCGTTACTGTCGTGACGTGTCTGCGTCGGATGGAAACACTGCTTCTGAGTGGGTACCCACAGGTTCGGTGACCGTCCGCGTGCCGGGCAAGGTGAACCTGTACCTCGGTGTCGGTGACTGCCGCGATGACGGTTACCACGAGCTGACCACGGTGTTCCACGCCGTCTCCCTGTTCGACGAGGTGACGGTCCGCAATGCCGACCTGCTGTCGGTGGAGATGCTCGGGGACGGCGCCGAGGGGCTGCCGACGGACCACCGCAACCTTGCCTGGCGGGCCGCCGAACTGATGGCCGAGCACGTCGGCCGGGCGCCCGACGTCGCCATCTCGATCGACAAGTCGATTCCCGTCGCCGGCGGTATGGCCGGCGGCAGCGCCGACGCGGCGGCCGTGCTGGTCGCGATGAACAATCTTTGGGAGCTGGGCGTGCCCCGGCGGGACCTGCACGCGCTGGCCGCCCGACTGGGCAGCGACGTGCCGTTCGCGCTGCACGGCGGTACCGCGCTCGGGACCGGCCGCGGCGAGCAGCTGGCGACTGTGCTGGCGCGCAGCACCTTCCACTGGGTGCTGGCCTTCGCCGAGGGCGGACTGTCCACGCCGAAGGTTTTCGCCGAACTGGACAACCTCCGGGCCGACGCCCGGGACGGTGGGCCGCCCTCGCTGGACGACCCCGAGCCGCTGCTGGCAGCGCTGGCGTCCGGCGACCCGCGTGAACTGGCGCCGCTGCTGGGCAACGATCTGCAGTCGGCAGCCGTCAGCCTCGACACCGGGCTGCGGCGCACCCTCCGGGCGGGCGTCGAAGCCGGGGCGCTGGCGGGCATCGTGTCCGGTTCGGGGCCCACCTGCGCTTTCCTGTGTGCCTCCGCGGAGGACGCGGTCGAGGTCGGCACCCAACTTTCCGGCGCCGGGGTGTGCCGGACGGTACGCGTGGCCAGCGGCCCGGTACACGGCGCCAGGGTGGTGCCGGCGCCCAGCCAGCAGGCCTGATCGCGGTGTGACTCAGCACTCAATTCGGCCAACAGTTTGTTAGCTACTTAAGAGTCTCTTAAGATGATCGATGGTGTCTGCCAGCGGCCAGGCGTGGAACGCAATGGTTTCTCTCACCGGCGGTGTCGGTGAGGGATCGAGACGTGCCAGGGCAGCGTCGCCCGTGCACTCGGAGCCATCGATTCGAGATATAACCGCGGCCGAATTGTGCGTGCGCGCCTCTACAAGTGCGCCTGGCACCGGACGGACTATGGAACGACGGGCAGTGGCGCCTGACCTCAGGAGGTTGTCGTGAGCCGATTTACCGACAAGATGTACTACAACGCACGTACATCGCAGCGGGGCATGGTCACTGGTGAGCCGCACGAGCCGGTGCGCCACACCTGGGGCGAGGTCCACGAGCGGGCCCGGCGCATCGCCGGTGGCCTGGCCGCTGCCGGAATCGGTCACGGCGACAAGATCGGCGTGCTGGCCGGCTACCCGGTGGAGATCGCCCCGACCGTGCAGGGCATCTGGATGCGCGGCGGCAGCCTCACCATGCTGCACCAGCCGACGCCGCGGACCGACCTGGCCGTCTGGGCTGAAGACACCATGAACGTCATCAGCATGATCGAGGCCAAGGCCGTCATCATCTCCGAGCCGTTCCTGGTCGCCGCCCCCGTGCTGGAAGAGAAGGGTCTGCTGGTCCTCAAGGTCGGCGACCTGCTGGCAGCCGAGCCCATCGACCCCGTCGAGACCGGCGAAGACGACCTCGCGCTGATGCAGCTGACGTCAGGCTCGACCGGCTCGCCCAAGGCCGTCCAGATCACGCACCGCAACATCTTCTCCAACGCCGAGGCCATGTTCATCGGCGCCGAGTACGACGTCGACAAGGACGTCATGGTCAGCTGGCTGCCCTGCTTCCACGACATGGGCATGGTCGGCTTCCTCACCATCCCGATGTACTTCGGTGCCGAGCTGGTCAAGGTCACGCCGATGGACTTCCTGCGCGACACCCTGCTGTGGGCCAAGCTCATCGACAAGTACAAGGGCACGATGACGGCGGCCCCGAACTTCGCCTACGCGCTGTTCGCCAAGCGCCTGCGCCGGCAGGCCAAGCCGGGCGAGTACGACCTCTCCACCCTGCGGTTCGCGCTGTCCGGCGCCGAGCCGGTCGACCCTGCCGACGTCGAAGACCTGATCGACGCCGGCAAGCCGTTCGGCCTGCAGCCGTCGGCCATCCTGCCGGCCTACGGCATGGCGGAGACCTGTCTCGCCGTGTCGTTCTCGCCGTGCAACGCCGGCCTGGTCGTCGACGAGGTCGACGCCGATCTGCTGGCCGCGCTGCGTCGCGCCGTGCCCGCAGCGAAGGGCAACACCCGTCGCCTCGCCTCGCTGGGTCCGCTGCTGCGCGACCTGGAGGCCCGCATCGTCGACGAGGACGGCAACGTTCTGCCCGAGCGCGGTGTCGGCGTCATCCAGCTGCGCGGCGAATCGGTCACCCCCGGCTACATCACCATGGCCGGTTTCCTGCCGACGCAGGACGAAAACGGTTGGTACGACACCGGTGACCTCGGCTACATCACCGAAGAGCAGAACGTCGTGGTCTGCGGCCGTGTGAAGGACGTCATCATCATGGCGGGCCGCAACATCTACCCGACGGACATCGAGCGGGCCGCCGGCCGCGTGCAGGGCGTGCGCCCAGGCTGCGCCGTCGCGGTGCGCCTCGACGCCGGTCATTCGCGTGAGACCTTCGCCGTCGCCGTCGAATCGAACGCCTGGCAGGACCCGGTGGAAGTGCGCCGGATCGAGCACCAGGTGGCGCACGAGGTCGTGACCGAGGTCGATGTGCGGCCGCGCAACGTGGTCGTGCTGGGCCCGGGCACCATCCCGAAGACGCCGTCCGGCAAGCTCCGTCGCGCGAACTCGGTGGAACTCGTCACCGGCTAGGTTTCGTGCACAGTCGTGAAAAACCCCGATTTCCTCGGAAATCGGGGTTTTTTTACGTTTTTCTCGCGGGTGGGGCTGCTCGCTTCGCTGAGCGAAAGCTGTGAGTGCCGGGTAATCTCGCTGAATTATTAACGAGAGGACCGGCGTATTCATGGGGCGTGTGATTGCGGCTGTGGTGGCGGTGTTCGGCGCGTGCGTCATCGCCGCGGTGCCGGCTTGCGCTGAAGCTCCAGCGGGCTTGGTCGAGGACACGAATGACATCGCCGCGGCGGTCGGCTCCGGGGTGCGGGGCAGCGACATCGTCGGCTTCTCCGCAACCGGGCCCGACGTCCCTGCTGCCTCCGCAGCGGTGATCGCGGCGTGTAAGCGTGCCGGTGCGGTCCAGTGCACCAGTGACGAGGTCACCAACGACCGCTTGTGCATCGTCAACGTCAACGCCCCTGAAACCGGTGTGGTGGCCGGCGGTGCCGGACGCACGGTCGAGGAAGCCCGCCAGGACGCGTTCAACCGGGCTGCAGCCAACAAGACGCCGCTCGATCCCGATTCTCGAACCTTGGCGTGGTCCTGCCCCTGAATCGAGTCACGCAGGTGACAACGGTTGTGAATTCCGTTGCGCGGGATGGTTCCTCGACCATCCGGTGACCTTGCTCACCGGTTTTTCAGAGGTTGCCAGGTCAGCGCAATTCTATGAATCCCTTATATGTGAGTTCGTCATGAGTTAATGGCGCGGTCATCTGGCTGAAACATATAGTCGACCTAACATGCGTTATTGGAAGGCGTGTCAGTGGTTTTCAGCCCGTCGATCACGGACCGGAGACAGGCGACCTTCCCCGAATAGTGAGAAGGTGACATGACTCATCAAAGCAAGCGCAGGATGGTCGCTCTGCTGGTGGGCCTGGCCTCGGTCAGTGGCATCATGGCGCCTGTTGCAGGTGCCCGCCCGACCTGTCAGGACGCCGGAAGCCTCTCCACCTGCGAGACGAACGGCAGCGTGGCGATCAAGGCGACCCCGGGCATCCGCAGTCAGGACACCACCCAGAGCTCCCGCGTGGGCGCTCAGGGCCGCCGGAGCTGCTACACCGATGCCGTTGACCGGCAACACATCTGCGGATAATCTTCCGCGCGAGCAGACGTGAAAACCCCCAAATTCAGCTGAATGAAGTGGTCCCCGAAAGTTGGACTCTGAGGGTTGGAGCTTAAGCGGCAAGGGCCTGGGCCCGGTATTGGACCGGGCTCAGGCCCTTGAGCTTTGTGGAGATGCGTTCGGTGTTGTACCAGCAGATGTAGTCATCGAGCGCTGCGGTGAAGTCCTCGATGGTGTCGAATCGGTTGTGGTGGAACATTTCTGCCTTCAGATGGCCGAAGAAGTTCTCGGCGACGGCGTTGTCGTAGCAGTTGCCCTTGCGTGACATGGACTGCGAGGCATCGGCATCGTTGAGCAGGCCACGCCAGGACCGGTGCCGGTACTGGAAGCCTTGATCGGAATGCACCAGGGGCCGCTCGCCGGGTTCGAGGGTGGCGATCGCCGAGGCCAGCGATGAGTTGGTCAACTCCAGATTCGGTGACAGTGACCAGGAGTGCGCCACCACCGATCGGTCGAACAGGTCGAGCACCGGCGACAGATAGACCTTGCGATCGCCGATCCGGAACTCGGTCACGTCAGTGACCCACTTCTGATTCGGCGCGGTGGCGGCGAAGTCGCGATCGAGGACGTTGTCGGCGATCTGCCCGGTCTCACCGGTGTGGGAGTTGTAGCGGCGGCGGCGCCGCACCCGGCAGATCAGCGCGAGCTCGCGCATCAACGCCAGCACGGTCTTTTTGGCCACCACAAAACCCCGTCTGGTCAGCACGGTGTGCAGCCGGCGGTGACCGTAGCGGCCGTAGGCGGCCTCGAACTCCTCGGCGATCGCGGTCTTGAGGTCAGCCCGCGGGTCGGGCACCTCAGGTTTGCCCTGGTGGTAGTAGAACGTCGACCGCGCCAGTCCCGCGACCTGCAGTAACAACGGCAACCGATGGTCAGCCTTGAGTGCGGCAACAGCGGCGGCTTTCACCGCTGTTCGTGCGCCATCAAGGCCCGCAATTTTTTTAGGTAGGCATTTTCCGCCCGCAACCGCAGATTCTCCTGCTCGAGCCGCTGCAGATCGGTCAGCTCCTGTGGCGGGGAGTCGGCGTTTTTGGGTTGACGCCCTTTGAGTTTGGGTTTCAACCCATCCTCACCCAGTCGGCGATAGGACCGCACCCACGATCGCACGAGCTGGTCCGAGGACAGCCCGTACTCCATGGCCACTTCGGCTGCAGTCGCGCCATCGTTGACGACCTTGCCCACCACTTCGAGCTTGAACTCGAACCGATACTGCGTGTTGGTCGGTTTAGCCACTAGCGCCTTCCTGCCGTGCAGGACCCATCGACGACGCAGATCGCGAACCGCCCAACGGCTCACTCCCAGATAACTCGCCGTGGCACCATAGCCCCGACCCTGCTCGAACAACGCTACCGCCGCACTGCGTTGGGCCTCAGTCAACGAACACTGTGGATGCAAAAAAGTACTCCCCAGACGAAGGAACCGAATTTCTCGGTCCAACTTCTGGGGAGCACTTCAGAATCTGGGGGTTTTCACGTCTGTTCGGCAGGAAGCGCTACCAGGCGTGGACGGTGTTCTGCGCCGCCTCGACGCCGTGCTGCAGCAGCAATTCCGTTGCGTCGGAGGCTTGTTCGAGGATGGTGCCCAACTCGGGTCGTTCCTTCGAATTGAAGTTCTCCAGCACGAACGCGGCCGGGTCTTGCCGCCCCGGCGGGCGGCCCACGCCGATGCGGACGCGCTGAAAATCCTTGGTGCCCAAGGCGGAAGCAATGGAACGCAGACCATTGTGACCACCCTCGCCGCCACCGAACTTGAGCCGGATGCGGCCGAAGTCGATGTCCAGCTCGTCGTGAATAACCACGATGTCGGCCGGCTCGACGGAATAGAACTTCGCCAAAGGCCCGATGTGCCTACCGGATTCGTTCATGTAGGTGCGCGGCTTGGCGAGCACCACGGACCGGCCTCCCAGCCGGCCCGTGGTGACTTCAGCTCCGGATTTCTTGTGCACCTTGAACCCTGCGCCGATGCGCTCGGCCAGGATGTCGGCAACCAGAAATCCAACGTTGTGCCGCGTTGTTTCGTAGCGCGGCCCAGGATTGCCCAGGCCGACCACCAAGAGCGGTTCGGCCAAAGCGAATTACTCCGACTCGGCAGCGGCCTCTGCGGCCGCCTCGCCCTCGGCAGCAGCCTCGCCCGAAGCGGCCTCTTCGCCGGAGCCCTCGGCCTCGAGGTCCTCAGCGGTCGGCGCCGCGACGACGTTGATGACCAGCACCTCGGGGTCGGTCACCAGCGTGACGCCCGCGGGCAGTTCGACCTGGCCGGCCAGGA
Organism: Mycobacterium sp. PDNC021; assembly: GCF_048282635.1. Taxonomy (NCBI): domain Bacteria; kingdom Bacillati; phylum Actinomycetota; class Actinomycetes; order Mycobacteriales; family Mycobacteriaceae; genus Mycobacterium; species Mycobacterium sp. PDNC021. The sequence continues at coordinate 5,517,359 of NZ_CP182502.1, read as the reverse complement.
TCTGAGTACCGGCCTCGATGCCCTCGACCGACACGGTCAGCGACTCGGGGATCGACTGGACGTCGGCCTCGATCTGGATGGTGTTGGTGTCCTGGGCCACCAGGGTGCCGGACTGGGCGTCACCCTCGACGACGATGCTCACGTCGACGGTGACCTTCTCGCCACGCTTCACGACGATCAGGTCGGCGTGCTGGATGTTGCGCTTGATCGGGTGAACGACGACCTGCTTGGTCAGCGCGAGCTGCTCCTTGCCGGCGATGTCGAGGGTCAGCACCGCGTTGGTGCCCGAGTTACGCAGCACGGCAGCGTACTCGCGCGCGTTGATCTCGAGGTGCTGCGGCTCGGTGCCGTGGCCGTACAGGACGACCGGCACGCGGCCTTCGCGACGGGCCAGGCGCGAGGCGCCCTTGCCGGTCCGGGTGCGGACCTCAGCGGTCAGATTGTTCGAGGTGGGGGCCGCGTTCTTGGCCATGTGAATCGCTCCTGATGCCGTATCTACTGGGTGGCACGGCCAGGGCTGGGATATCAGCGCACATCAGTGCTGTGAAGTTCCCGTCGATAACGGTGGTCCTGGTGGACCGACCCTCGCCGTGATCGTCAGTCAGACTAGCGGAAACGCCCCTCAGACCGGAAATTCGGTGGCGGTGAGCTGGGCAGACAGGTCCCAGAGGGCGGTCGCGGTGCGTGCTGACCGGCCGGCAGGCTTGATCAGCTGCGTCGGCCCGGTCGGCCCGCGGAAGCCGAATTTCGGGCCGACGAACGTGTTGCCCGGCAGGTCCTGCGACGCCGCGAACAGCGTCTGCTGGGCTCCGAAGGCGGCGGGGGTGGCGATCTTGTTGGTGGCGAGCCAGAACTTGTCGCCCAGCTCGTTGCCGGTCTGGCCCTGCAGGTTGGTCGCCGAGTAGCCCGGATGCGCGGTCAGTGCCCGCACGGGCGACCCGGCCAGCGAAAGCCGGCGCTGCAGGTCCTTGCTGAACAGCAGATTCGCCAGCTTCGACTGCCCGTAGGCCAACCATGCCGAGTACGGCCGCGACTTCCAGTTCAGGTCTTTCAGGCTGATGTAGCCCAGCATGTGCAGCCCGGACGACACCGTGACCACGCGGTCGGTGATCTTCGGCAGCAGCAGGTTGGTCAGGGCGAAATGCCCCAAGTGGTTCGTGCCGATCTGGCTCTCGAAGCCGTCCTCGGTCAGCGAGAACGGCACCGCCATGATGCCGGCGTTGTTGATCAGCACGTCGACCTTGTCGACACCGGCGGCGAACTCGCGCACCGAGGCCAGGCTCTGCAGGTCCAGGGGCCGAACCTCGACGTCGCCGGTCATGCCGGCGGCAGCGGCGTCGCCCTTGGCGGTGTTGCGGCAGGCGAGGATGACCTTGGCGCCCACGCGGGCCAGCTCACGGGCGGTGACCTCGCCGAGGCCACTGTTGGCGCCGGTGACAATGACGGTGCGGCCGGCGAAAGAAGGCAGGTCGGCGGCGGTCCATTCACTCATGACCGCGAGCTTAGTGCCGCAGGGCTACTTGGGGCCGACGGAGAAGCCCTTGATGATCGCTTCGATGTCGCCGGCCTGGTCCTTGGCCTGTTCGGCATACGTCGTGATGGTCAGCTGGATCAGGTAGTGGATACCCGGTCGTGGCGGGGCCGGCTGGGCGATGACGATCCGGTTGTAGGACTGCATCCGGCGGTTGTGCAGGTCGTAGCTGCCCTCGATCATCGCCGACGGGTAGCCCTGGAAGTCGTCGCTCGAGCTGTAGAGCTTCTTGAAGTTCTCGGACAGCAGGGCGTCGGCGTCGGAATGCTTGAGGGCATCCTTGACGTCGAAGTCTCCGGACAGCTGGAACACCATCAGCATCGCCAGGGGATAGGTGTCGTTCTTGGCGATCGTCACGGTGCCGGGCGAGTAATTGAGGTTCTTGTATCCCGTCCAGCCCTGCGGCCGGGGCAGCGTCACCTTGAGGTCGGTGAGCTGGTCGGGGATGACCTGCTTGCTCTGCACCCCGAGCTTGTTCAGGTAGTCGGGGAACGGAATCAGACTGGCCTTGTCCACCGGCGTCGTGCTGGTGGTCGGCGTCGTCGACCAGATCGACTTGTAGTCAGGCGTTTTCGTCTCGCACGCGGTGAGTGACAGCGCCACCGCCGCGGCGGCACAGACCCTGCGCAGGATCACAGAATCTCGCGGACCGCGTCGATCGGGCGGGCCAGCCGGGTGCCTTTGGCGGTGACGACGAACGGCCGCTCGATCAGGATCGGATGTTCGGCCATGGCGTCGAGCAGCTGCTCGTCGGTGGCGTCGGCCAGATTCAGTTCGGCGTAGAGGGATTCGCGCCTACGTACCGCGGTGCGCACGCCGATGCCCGCATCTTTGATCATCGCCACCAGCTCGGCCCGGGTCGGCGGCGTCTTCAGATACTGCACGACCTCGGGCTCGATGCCGTTCTCCCGCAGCAGATCCAGCGTCTTACGGGAGGTCGAGCACTTCGGGTTGTGGTAGATGCGGGCGGCCATTGTTAGGCAGATCCGTCGAAAAGGCCGGTGACCGAGCCGTTTTCGAACACCGCGCGGATGGTCGACGCCAGCAGCGGCGCGATCGACAGCACGGTCAGTGCCGGGAACTGCTTGTCCGGCGTGATGGGCAGCGTGTTGGTGACGATGACCTCGCGGGCGCCGCAGTCGGCCAGGCGCTGGGCTGCCGGGTCGGACAGCACACCGTGGGTGGCGGCGATGATGACGTCCTTGGCCCCGTCCTCACGCAACAGCTTGACCGCGCCGGCGATGGTGCCACCGGTGTCGATCATGTCGTCGGTCAGGATGCAGGTCTTGCCCTTGACTTCACCGACGACGCGGTTGGCCTTGACCTGGTTGGGGACCAGCGGATCGCGGGTCTTGTGAATGAACGCCAGCGGCACGCCGCCCAGGGAGTCGGCCCACTTCTCGGCGACGCGCACGCGGCCGGAGTCCGGCGAGACCACGACCAGGTCGGAGTCGCCGTACTTGTCGCCGATGTAGCCGCACAGCAGCGACTGGCCGCGCATGTGGTCGACCGGACCGTCGAAGAAGCCCTGGATCTGGTCGGTGTGCAGGTCGACCGAGACGATGCGGTCGGCGCCGGCGGTCTTGAGCAGGTCGGCGATCAGACGGGCCGAGATGGGCTCGCGGCCGCGGTGCTTCTTGTCCTGGCGCGCGTACGGGTAGAACGGCAGGATCGCGGTGATCCGCTTGGCGGACCCGCGCTTGAGCGCGTCGATCATGATGAGCTGTTCCATCAGCCACTGATTCAGCGGCGCGGGATGGCTCTGCAGCACGAAGGCGTCGCAGCCACGCACCGACTCGTCGAAACGGACGAAGATCTCGCCGTTCGCGAAGTCCCGGGACGTCTGCGGGGTGACCTCGATGCCGAGCTCTTTGGCGACCTGTTCGGCCAGTTCGGGGTGCGCGCGCCCCGAGAAGAGCATCAGATTTTTGCGGTTGTCGGTCCAGTCCGTGGCCACTGTGTGCTGCTTTCGCGGTGGGGGATCGATGCGTCGTAATGGTACTTGCCGGTAACCAGGAACCGTTGCCGGGTTACCGGAACACCAACAGCAAACTTCGAGTGTGAGTGCTGTGCACGGATTCGGCACCGTTTTCGTGCATAGCCCTCACCGGCGTCATCAGCCCTGTTCCCGCGCCTTGCGCGCGGCCTCCGCGGCCTTCGACTCGGGCCGCTTGCGCTCCACCCAGCCCTCGATATTGCGCTGCTCACCTTTGGAAACGGCCAGTGCTCCGGGTGGCACGTCCTCGCGGACCACGGTGCCGGCGCCGGTGTAGGCACCGTCGCCGACGCTCACGGGTGCGACGAACATCGTGTCCGAGCCGGTGCGCACATGCGAACCGATGGTGGTGCGGCTCTTGTTCTCGCCGTCGTAGTTGACGAAGACGCTGGACGCGCCGATGTTGCTGTACTCGCCGATGTCGGCGTCCCCGACGTACGTCAGGTGCGGCACCTTGGTGCCGGTCCCGATCTTCGAGTTCTTGACCTCGACGAACGCACCCAGCTTGCCGTCGGCGCCCAGCTCGGTGCCCGGCCGCAGGTACGTGAAGGGGCCGACGGTGGCGCCGGCACCGATGACCGCCAGCTGCCCGTGGGTGCGGATCACCTCGGCGCCGTCACCGACCTCCATGTCGGTCAGTGTGGTGTCGGGACCGATGACGCAATTCGCGCCGATGTCGGTGGCGCCCAGCAGCTGGCTGCACTGCTTGACGACGGTGTCGCGGCCGATGCTGACGTCGACGTCGATCCAGGTGGTGCCCGGGTCGATGATCGTGACGCCCGCGCGCTGGTGACCGGCGATGATGCGGCGGTTCAGCTCGGCGGCCACCTCGGACAGCTGCACGCGGTCGTTGACGCCGGAGACCTGCGCGCTGTCGTCGACGTGGTGGGCCCGGACGATCTGGCCGTCGCCGCGCACGATCGAGATGGCATCGGTGAGGTAGAGCTCCTGCTGGGCGTTGTCCGACCGCAGCCGGCTCAGCGCCGAGCGCAGTGCCGTGGCGTCGAACGCGTAAACCCCGGAGTTCACCTCGCGGATGGCGCGCTGGGATTCGGTGGCGTCGGCCTGCTCGACGATGCCGATCACCTCGTGGTCCTGCGTGCGCAGGATGCGGCCGTAGCCGGTGGGGTTGGTGACGGTGGTGGTGAGCACCGTCGCGGCCGCGGTGGCGGTGGCGTGGGTGTCGACGAGGTTGGCGAGAGTATCGGCGTCGAGCAGCGGAACGTCACCCGCGGTGACCACGACCGTGCCGGCGAAGTCGGCGGGGAGCGCCGACAGGCCGCAGCTGACGGCGTGCCCGGTGCCGAGCTGCTCGTCCTGGATGGCGACGGTGACGGTCCGGCCGAGTCCGCCCGCGATCTCGTGCACGTGTGCGGTGACCCGCTCGCGTTCCTTGCCGACGACCACGACGAGGTGTGTCGGATTGACCTTGGCCACGGCGTGCAGCGCGTGCGCGAGCATGCTGCGGCCGGCCAGCGTATGCAGGACCTTCGGAATGTCGGAGCGCATCCGGGTGCCTGACCCAGCGGCCAGGACGATGACGGCGGCTTCGCCTCGAGTCACACGTACGCCTCTCTCTACGCGCTACTGATGCGCGATGCGGTACTTGGCGCCCTGCCGATTGTCGCTCGGCAAGCCTCGCTCCGTCGCCAGGACTCGAACCTGAACTATCTGAACCAAAATCAGAGGTGCTGCCGATTACACCACGACGGATTACTCGCCAGAGACTCTAGTGCAAGCGGATACGCTGGCGACCATGGCAGCGGCGGAGAACGGAGCGCGCAGCCCTCGTGCGCGCATGACCGGCAGTGAACGCCGTCAACAGCTGATCGAGATCGCGAAGTCGCTGTTCGCGGAGCGCGGCTACGACGGCACGTCTGTCGAGGAGATCGCGCAGCGCGCCAACGTCTCCAAGCCGGTGGTTTACGAGCATTTCGGCGGTAAGGAAGGCCTGTATGCCGTCGTCGTGGACCGGGAGATGTCCGCGCTGCTCGATGGCATCACGTCGTCGCTGACCAACAACCGGTCGCGAGTCCGCGTCGAGCGGGTGGCACTGGCGCTGTTGACCTACGTCGAGGAACACACCGACGGCTTCCGCATCCTGATCAGGGATTCGCCGGCGGCCATTACGTCGGGCACCTACTCGACGCTGCTCAACGACGCGGTTAACCAGGTCAGCTCGATCCTGGCCGGCGACTTCTCCCGCCGCGGGCTCGACCCGGAGCTGGCCCCGCTGTATGCGCAGGCGCTCGTCGGCTCGGTGTCGATGTCGGCGCAGTGGTGGCTGGACACCCGCGAACCGAAGAAGGAAGTGGTCGCGGCGCACCTGGTCAATCTGATGTGGAACGGCCTGACGCACCTCGAGTCGGATCCGGAGCTGCACGAGAACTGACCTCCCGGTCCAACGTGAAGAAGATGGCGAGAATTCGCCGATTTCTCGCGATCTTCTTCACGTTCGGCGAGAGCTCTAACCGCAGTCGCGCAGCAGCAGGTCCGCGGTGGTCTCCCGACGGATCAGCGGCCGGACCCGGCGCTCGCACACGGCGATGACCGGTGGCCGGGTCGTCATGGTGAAGTTCGACGCGGTGCTGTGGTGATACGCGCCGGTGCAGGCGGTGGCGAGCAGGTCGCCGGGGTGGACGTCGTCGGGCAGGTCGAGGTCACCGGCGATGGCCGTGCCGTCGCGGCCGACGATCGTGGACTGGCGTGTGGGCCCGAGGGGGTGCCGGTTGGCAAGGGCCACAGTGTAATTCGCGATCGGCGCGGAGTGGGGGTGGCTGCCGTCGACGGTGATGACGGCGCGGCCGTCGGTGCGCGCCGATACCGACTGCACCCGGTGCAGCGTCACGCCGGCGCGTCCGCTGATCGCCCGACCGGGTTCGACGACGAGCCGCGGGCGGGGGAACCGGTTCGCGGCGCAGGCGGCGTCGAGGGCGTCTTCCAGGAAATCGGCCAGTGCTGCGACGTCGAGTTCGGGTTCCCCGGTCCGGTAGGCGATGGCATGCCCGCCGCCGATGTTCAGCTCGGTGAGTACCACGCCGTGGGCGGCGCGCACGTCGGCCATGGTGTCGACCAGCCGGCGCACGGCCTCGACGTAGACCTCCGGCTCGGCGATCTGGGTGCCCAGGTGGCAGTACAGCCCGACCAACGGCAGCTGCGGGGTGGCCAGCGCCCGGCGGACCATCGGCAACACGTCGACACCGGGCTGGACCTGCAGCAGCATTGCCTGCGGCCGGCGCGTGACACCGGACAGATAGGCCATCTCGATGGGGGAGTCCAGCACGATGCGGCCCACCCCGGCGCCCGCGGCCGTCGCCAGCTCGTCGACCGACTTGCCGCTGCCGTGGACCACGATGCGCGCCGGGTCCATGCCACCGGCGAGGGCCGTGGCCAACTCGGCCGTCGAACACACCGCCATGCCGAGGCCGGCCTCGTGCACCCAGCCGGCGACGGTCCTGGTCAGCAGCGACTGGGCGGCGTAGACCACCTCGACGCCACGCAACGTGGCGCGGTACTGCTGGGCGCGCCTGCGGAAGTCGGACTCATCCAGAACGTATGCGGGCGTGCCGAACTCGTCGGCGACGTCGGTGAGCGCCACCGACCCGACGCAGAGTCGTCCCAGGGCGTCGACCTGTGTGGTCAGCGGCCAGATCGTGGTGTCGATGCGCGGACGCATGGCTCCTCGCAGGGACGGCAGTATGTCGAGCAGTGTCATGACTCCAGCCTGCGCCCGGAAATGCCGGGTGAACGCCCCGTTGACGATCCTTTGACGGGACCGCGCCCAATATTGACGAAGTCCTGCGAACTACAATCGGGGGCATCATGACCTCCCCGGGGCAGCAATCGATCCAAACCCCGTTGGCGGGGCTCGTTCAACTCGCACTCACCGATCCTGGCCTGCAGGAACTGACGCGGCAGGCCGCCGAGGGCGTCGCCGAGCAGGCTTTGGTCGGCCCGGTCAGCGCCCGGCTCCCGGTCGCGGCGGCGCTGGCTGCCGCCGGCCCGGTGCTGGTGGTCACGGCCACCGGTCGCGAGGCCGACGATCTCACCACCGAGCTGCGGGCCGTCCACGGCGATGCCGTGGCGCTGTTCCCGTCGTGGGAGACCTTGCCGCACGAGCGGCTCTCGCCCGGCGTCGACACCGTCGGCGCCCGGCTGACGGTCCTGCGCCGGCTCGCGCGGCCGGACGACACCCGGCTCGGTCCGCCGCTGCGGGTGGTGGTCACCACGGCCCGGTCGCTGCTGCAGCCGCTGGCCGGCGGGGTGACCGACGCCGAACCGGTGACGTTGACCATCGGCGGCGAAGCCGACTTCGACGACACCGTGACGCGGCTGGTCGAGCTGGCCTACTCGCGGGTGGACATGGTCGGCAAGCGCGGCGAATTCGCCGTCCGCGGAGGCATTCTCGACATCTTCACGCCGACCGCCGAGCACCCCGTGCGCATCGAGTTCTGGGGCGACGAGGTCACCGAGATGCGGATGTTCTCGGTGGCCGACCAGCGGTCCATCCCCGAGATCGCCGTCGAGACGATGATTGCGGTGCCCTGTCGCGAACTGCTGTTGACGGCCGACGTCCGCGAACGCGCCGCCGAGATCGGTGCGGGCCTGCCCAGCAGCGACAACCAGGTCACCGGCAGCATCGCGGACATGATGGCGAAGCTCGCCGAGGGTATTCCGGTCGACGGCATGGAAGCGCTGCTTCCGGTGCTGCGTCCGGGCGACCTGGCGTTGCTCACCGACCGGCTGCCGACCGGTGCGCCGCTGCTGATCTGCGACCCGGAGAAGGTGCGGACCCGCGCGGCCGATCTGATCAAGACCGGCCGCGAGTTCCTGGAGGCCTCGTGGTCGGTGGCTGCCGTGGGCGGCGACGCGCCGATTGACGTTGAGCAGCTTGGTGGTTCGGGATTCCGGGACTTCGTGGAGGTCCGGGAAGCCGCGGCCGCCGGTGGTCACCCGTGGTGGACGCTGAGCCAGCTGGCCAATGAAACGGCGGTCGAGGTCGACATCCGGCCGGCGCCGTCGGCCCGCAGCCAGCAGAGCCTCGAAGAGATCTTCGCGATGTTGCGGGCGCACATCGCCACCGGAGGCCTCGCGGCGGTGGTCACCCCGGGCACCGGTACCGCGCACCGAGTCGTTGAGCAGCTCAGCGAATCCGATGTCGCGGCAACGATGTTGGAGCCCGGGGCGGTGCCGAAGGCCGGCGTTATCGGGGTGCTCAAGGGTCCGCTGCACGACGGTATGGTGCTGCCCGGCGTCAACCTCGTCGTCATCACCGAGACCGACCTGACGGGCAACCGGGCCGCGGTCACCGAGGGCAAAAGGCTTGCCGCCAAACGGCGCAACGTCGTCGACCCGCTGGCGTTGACGGCCGGTGACCTGGTGGTGCACGACCAGCACGGCATCGGCAAGTTCGTCGAGATGACCGAGCGCGTGGTCGGTGGCGCCCGGCGCGAGTACCTGGTGCTCGAGTACGCGTCGGCCAAACGCGGCGGCGGGTCCGACCGGCTGTACGTGCCGATGGACTCGCTGGACCAGTTGTCGCGGTACGTCGGCGGTACGGAGCCCACGCTGAGCCGGCTCGGCGGCAGCGACTGGACCAACACGAAGACCAAGGCGCGCAAGGCGGTTCGTGAGATCGCCGGCGAGCTGGTGTCGCTGTACGCCAAGCGGCAGTCCGCGCCCGGCCATGCGTTCGCCCCGGACACCCCGTGGCAGAACGAGATGGAGGACGCGTTCGGCTTCACCGAGACCATGGACCAGCTGACCGCCATCACGGAGGTCAAGGCTGACATGGAGAAGCCGGTCCCCATGGACCGCGTCATCTGTGGCGACGTCGGCTACGGCAAGACCGAGATCGCGGTCCGTGCGGCGTTCAAGGCGGTGCAGGACGGCAAGCAGGTCGCGGTGCTGGTGCCGACGACGCTGCTGGCCGACCAGCACCTGCAGACCTTCGCCGCCCGCATGGCCGGGTTCCCGGTGACGGTGAAGGGACTGTCCCGGTTCACCGATCCGGCCGAATCCCGTTTGGTGATCGAGGGTTTGCAGGACGGCTCGGTCGACGTGGTGATCGGCACCCACCGGCTGCTGGCGACCGGTGTCACCTGGAAAGACCTCGGTCTGGTGATCGTCGACGAGGAGCAGCGGTTCGGCGTCGAGCACAAGGAGCACATCAAGTCGATGCGCACCCACGTCGACGTGCTGACCATGAGCGCCACCCCGATCCCGCGCACCCTGGAGATGAGCCTGGCCGGTATCCGGGAGATGTCGACCATCCTGACGCCGCCCGAGGAACGCTTCCCAGTGCTGACTTACGTTGGGCCGCATGACGATAAGCAGGTCGCCGCGGCGCTGCGACGCGAGCTGCTGCGCGACGGGCAGGCGTTCTACATCCACAACCGGGTGAAGTCGATCGACAACGCCGCCGCGCGGGTGCGGGCGATGGTTCCCGAGGCGCGCGTCGTGGTGGCACACGGGCAGATGCCCGAGGAGCTGCTGGAGAAGACCGTCGAGGGTTTCTGGAACCGCGACTACGACATCCTGGTGTGCACGACGATCGTCGAGACGGGCCTTGACATTTCGAACGCCAACACGTTGATCGTGGAGCGGGCCGACACCTTCGGCCTGTCGCAGCTGCACCAGTTGCGTGGCCGGGTGGGCCGTAGCCGTGAGCGCGGCTACGCGTATTTCCTGTACCCGCCGGAGGTGCCGCTCACCGAGACCGCACACGACCGACTGGCCACCATCGCGCAGAACAACGATCTGGGCGCCGGTATGGCGGTCGCGATGAAAGACCTCGAGATTCGCGGTGCGGGCAACGTGCTCGGTGTCGAGCAGTCCGGGCACGTCGCGGGCGTCGGCTTCGACCTGTACGTCCGGTTGGTCGGGGAGGCCGTCGAGGCCTACCGCGCTGCCGTGGACGGGAAAACCATTGCGGCCGTGGAGGAAGCGAAGGAGGTGCGGGTCGATCTGCCGATCGACGCACACCTGCCGCCGGACTACATCGGCAGCGACCGGCTGCGGCTCGAGGCCTACCGCCGGTTGGCCGCCGCGTCCGATCACGCACGGGTGGCGTCGGTGGTCGAGGAGCTGGTGGACCGCTACGGGCCACTGCCCGAACCCGCGCAGCGGCTCGTCGCCGTGGCCCGGCTGCGGCTGCTGTGCCGCGAGTACGGCGTCACCGAGGTGACCGCGATCTCCGACTCGACCATCCGGTTGACGCCCCTGACGCTCATGGACTCCGGGCAGCTGCGGCTCAAGCGGATGTATCCGGGTGCGAACTACCGGGCGACGACGTCGACGGTGCAGATTCCGATTCCGCGGGCCGGTGCCGGCGTGGGCGCACCGCGCATCCGCGACCTGGAACTGGCGCGCGCGGTGGCCGGACTGCTGCTGGTGCTCGACGGGAAAGCGGCCGGTGACGTAGACATAACCGACTTGGGGGGTAGCTCATGACGGGCAGCGAGAAGTCGAAGGCGGATCGCGCATGACGGTCGTCCTGGTCGATCCGCGCCGCCCGTCGCTGATGCCGATCGACGCGCTGGTCCTGCTTACCGGCGACGTGCAGTACACCGAGGAACTGCCGGTCAAGGTGCCGTGGTCTTTGCCGTCGGGCCGGCCGGCCTACGGCGAGTCCGACAATCCGGCGCCGGTGCTGTTGTCCTCCGATCCGGAGCATCCCCAGGTGCGGGCTCGGCTCGCCGCGGGCGAGAAGCTCATCGCGGCAGACGGTTCGCAGCCCGGAGAGCGGCTCATCGACGCCGTCACGATGATGGACAAGCTGCGCAGCAACGGTCCGTGGGAGAGCGAGCAGACGCACGACTCGCTGCGTCGCTACCTGCTGGAAGAGACGTACGAGCTGTTCGACGCGGTCCGGGGTGGCAACGCCGACGACGTCCGCGAGGAGCTCGGAGATGTGTTGCTGCAGGTGCTGTTCCATGCGCGCATCGCCGAGGACGCGCCGCTGCACCCGTTCGACATCGACGACGTCGCCGACACGCTGATCCGTAAACTGGGCAACCGGGTGCCGGCAGTGCTTGCCGGACAAGAGATTTCGCTGGAAGACCAGATCGCCCAGTGGGAAGAGCGCAAGGCGCTGGAAAAGGCCGCGCGGACGTCGTGCATGGACGAGGTGCCGACGGCGCTGCCGGCACTGGCCCTGGCGCAGAAGCTGATCGAACGGACCGGCACGGCCGGGTTGCCCGCCGATCTGCTTCCGGCCGGACTGACCTCGGTGACCCTGACACCCGACGTCGATGCCGAAAGCGCCTTGCGCACAGTGGCTCTGGAATTCATCGACACCGTGCGGGCGACCGAGCGCCGCATCGTCGCCGCCCGCCGCGGCGACGAAGTGGCGGTGGAGTTGGATGCCGCGCCGCTGGGTGCGGTGTCAGCAGACGAGTGGCGGGAGCACTGGCCGGCTCAGGACGTCTGAGTCGCTGCCTCGTCGATGAGGTCGGCCACGGCGACCGGCTGCGAAGCGAGCGAGGCGTGGCTGGCGTCCAGTTCGATGATCTTGCGCGGGTTCATCCGTTGCGCCATGCGGCGTTCGTTGTCCGGGTGGATCATCCGGTCCTGGGTCGACACCTGGTACCAACTCGGCTTGGACCGCCAGGCCGGTGCCGTGACGGTGTCGCCGAAAGTCGATGCCAGCGGTGCCTTTTGGGTGACGGCCATGACGAGTGCATCGTCAGCGGACAGGTCCTGACAGAAGCTCTCGTGGAACTTGTCCTGGAGGACCCAGAGGTAGCCGTCGGAGTCGGGTGCGAGGTTGGCGGCCGCAGCGGGCGGCATCTCCTGGGTGATCCCTCCCGGGCTTTCGCCGGCATCGGGCGCGAAGGCCGCGATGTAGACCAGGGCGGTCACGTTGGGCAGGTCGCCGGCTTCGGTGATGACGGCACCGCCGTACGAGTGCCCGACCAGGACGACGGGGCCGTCGACCTGACTGACCATCTTGCGAGTGCGCTCGGCGTCGTCGGCCAGCGAGGTGAGCGGGTTCTCCACCGCGTGCAGCGACGAGTAGCCGCGGCGGTTCAGTTCGACGATCACGTTGGCCCAGTGGGCCGCACCGCCCCAGAATCCGTGAACCAGGACGACTGTTGGTTTTTCGGTCATGCGGTGACAGTATTTGGACGATGGGGCAAGTTCAATGACTGATTCGGCGTCAAACTTTGCCGATTCACCGATTTCTGGATCGGATGCGTTCTCCGAAATCCTCGACGCCGTCCGCCTGCGCGGCCAGGACGTCGTCCGTTATGCGCCCCGATCCGTGCCGTTCAACATCGCGATGCCGGGACAACGTCTCCTGCACATCGTCGAGCACGGCGACGTCCGGTTGCGGGTGAGCGGCGACGGTCCACCGGTCATCCTGTGCGACGGCGATCTCGTACTGCTGGCCCGGGGTGACCGGCACCAGCTGCAGGCGGGGCTCAACGTGCCGGTCCGCCAACTTGCCGACACGGACCGCTACGTCGACGGAGATGAACTCCCGCAACAGGATTCACCACGCTGGGTGACCGGGACGTTCGCGCTCGACGAGGCCGTCGCCGATCCGCTGTTGTCGGTGCTACCCCCGGCGATCGTGGTGTCCGGGCGCGGCGTGGACCGGGAGTGGCTGGAGGTCAGCCTGCGGCTGTTGGTGGCAGAGGTCGCGGCCCCGCGGCCTGGCTCGGCGGTGATGATCTCGCGCATCCTGGATCTGTTGTTCATCCATACTCTGCGGGCCTGGTCGCGGGACGCCTCGGCGCCATCGGGCTGGCTCACCGCTGCGTTGGATCCGGTACTGGGCCAGGTGCTTTCGGCTGTTCACCAGGATCTGGCCAGGCCGTGGTCGATCGCCGAACTTGCGCAGATGGCGAACCTGTCGCGGACCGCCTTCGCCGAGCGGTTCACCCGGCTGCTGGGGCGCCCGCCCGCCGCCTACCTGATCGACCGCCGGCTGGACCGGGCCGCTCAGCTGCTGCGAACCGATACGGCGTCGGTGGCCGCGGTCGCCGCGACGGTGGGCTACACCTCCGAGGCCGGGTTCAGCCGGGCGTTCAGCCGACGCTTCGGCGCCCCACCGCTGCGCTGGCGGAACACCGCTGGCCGCGCCGGCTGACGTCTCCCACACCCAGAACTTGGGATCGGTAGCCGACCGGCCCCGGTGTGATTGCTCCAACGACGCCGATCAACGAGCGTCCACAGAGAGGAAACACCGTGAAGATCGTGCCCGCCGTCATCGAACAGCACGTCAACCGCTTCGATCGCCAACAGAGCCTGATCATCGCGATCAGCACTGGCCTCCTGGCCTTCTGGTCGGGCTACCGCGTGGCGTGGTCGCTCTACCTGACCCTCGCCTACGACTTCCTGTTCGGCTCGCTGGTCTTCCAGATCGCGCTGTGGGGTGTCATCGGTGGCGCCGCGGCGGTCGCGTCGCTCGCGTTCTACAACCGCTACCGCACCGCCGACCAGCCCGACGCTCAGCCGAGCAGCGTCGAACCCCAGTAGTCCGACGAACCATCACGCACACCTGGTGGGCAGGCGAAGATGCCGCTGCCGGTGTGCGTGATGTATTCGTTCAGAGCATCGTTGTCGGACAACGACCTCTGCATCGGAATGAACGACTCGGCTGGGTTCCGGACGAACGCGATGAAGAACAGCCCCGCGTCCAGGTGGCCGAAACCGTCTGAGCCGTCGGTGAAGTTGTAGCCGCGGCGCAGAATCTTCGCCCCTTTGTTGGCCTCCGGGGAGGCCAGCCGCACGTGGGAGTCGAGGTCGACCAGCGGTGCGCCGTCGGCACCCTTGCTGTCGAAGTCCAGCGGGGTGAACTCGTCGGTGTACCCGTTGGGTGCGCCGTTGCCCTTCTGCCGTCCGATGACTCGCTCCTGCTCCGCCAGCACGGTGCGGTCCCAGGATTCGATGAGCATCCGGATGCGGCGGCTGATCAGGTACGAGCCGCCCGTCATCCAGGCCGGTCCGTCACCATTGGCGATCCAGACGTGCTGGTCGATGGCGGACGTGTCCTCGGCTTTGAGGTTGTTCGTTCCGTCCTTGAACCCGAACAGGTTTCGCGGGGTGGACTGGGTGAGAGTCGTCGACGAGGTGCGGCCGAAGCCGAGCTGCGAGTACCGCACGGCGACGGTGCCGAAACCCACGCGGGCCAGGTTGCGGATGGCGTGCACCGCGACCTGCGGGTCGTTGGCGCAGGCCTGCACGACGATGTCGCCGCCGCACCGATTGGGGTCGAGCTTCTCGTTGCGAAACTTGGGCAGGTCGACCAGGTGCGCCGGCCGCTGCGCGTCGATACCGAAGCGGTCCTTGCCGTCCTTGCGGAAGAAGCCCGGGCCGAAGCCGATGGTCAGGGTCAACGCCGAGGGCGAAAGGCCAAGGGCCTCACCGGTATCGGCCGGCGGTGCGTATGGATTGAGCCCGATGGCGCCGTGCGCGACGGCCTCTTCGCCGAGCGTCATGCGCTCGGCCATCTCGGTCCACTTCTTCAGCATCGCCACCACGTCGGCCTTCTTGTCCGTGGTGACGTCGAACGTGGCGAAGTGCATGCGGTCCTGCGCGGCGGTGACGATGCCCGCCTGATGGGTGCCGCGGAACGGCACCGGGTTGCGCAGGCTGTTGTCGACCACGGCTGCGGAAGAGCGGGCGGCCAACGCGCCGGTGGCGGCGGCGCCGACCACGGCGGCCGTCACCCCGGCCGCGCCGAACAGTTTGCGTCGGCTCAGGCCGCCCTGCTCGGTCACGGTCGGTTCAGTGGTGCCCGGCTGGGGCTCACTGCTTGGCGATGACACCCTGCACCTCGCTGACCTCCTTGCTCAGGGCATCGACGGCGCGCGAAAGTTCTTGCCGCTCAGGCTCGGTCACCTTGTCGTAGAAGATGAAGCCGTCGCCCTGGCGCCACTTGTTCAGCAGCTTCTGGACGTTCTCGAAGGCCGCGTCGACGTCCTTGCCCAGCTGCGGGTTGCGCTCGTCGAGGATCGGGTCCACCGAGCCGACCGCGGTCCGCGAGCCCTCGATGTTGGCCTGGATGTCCCACAGGTCGGTGTGGCTGAAGATGTCTTCCTCGCCGGTGATCTTGGTCTTGGCGATCTCGTCCAGCAGCTCCTGCGCGCCACCGGCGATCTTGGTGGAGTCGATGGTCCACTTGGGATCCTTGACGCCGGCGTCGAGCTCCTTGACGTCGGCGACCAGCTGGTCGGCCAGTGCGTTGGCGTCAGGCTGCAGTCCGGTGACCCACAGCTGCTTCTCCAGGACGTGGAAGCCGGTCCACTTGTCGCCCGGTTTGACGTCGGCTTCGCGCAGGTCGATCCGCGGGTCCAGGTCGTCCGGGAACGACTCGGCGACCGGCTCGATGCGCTCGTAGAAGGTGCGGGCCTTGGGGTACTGCGCCTTGGCGGCGGCCACGTCACCCTTCTTCACCGCAGCGGCGAACGCCTCGGTGGCGGGTACCAGGGCGGTGGTCTGATCGATGACGTACTTCTTGTAGAACTCGGCGGCGTCCTTGAACTTGCCGGTGTCGTCGATCTTGACGGTGTCGCCGGTGACGGTGAAGTCACCGCGGATGCCGTCGCCGACCATGCCGGGCTTGCACGCCGTCTTGTAGGTGCCGGCTTCGGGCAGCTGCACGATCAGCTTGCGCTGCAGGCCGGGGGAGACGTTCTCGATCTCGCCCATCACCTTGTCGCCGGGGCCGTAGACGTAGAACTCGGTGACCTTGGTGCCGTTGTTGGTGACGACGAACGTGCTCGGGCCCGTCTTGGCCGACGTCGCCGACAGCTTGCAGGCGTCGTCGGTGGCGGTCACGGTGATCTCGCCGGAGGCGGACTTGTTCTCGTCCGACTTGGAGGTGCACGCGGAGACCGCGGTCAGACCGGCGAGCAGGGCGGCCGAGGCGGCCAGGCCGGTCTTGACGTTCAGGGCAGCGAGATTCACGAAGCGGACCTTTCGAGGGTGGCAGCAGGGGCGGGTTTGGCTGCGACAGGTCGCAGGAACAGCGTCAGGACGACCAACAGGTAGGCCAGCCAGCAGACGAACTGCAGGACAGATGGGGTGGGGCTGATGTTGAAGATGCCCTGGATCGCCTGGCCGTACCACGACGACCAGTTGAAGACGCCCGTCAGATCGAAGGCCCTGGCGCCCAGGCCGGGCAGCCAGCCGACGGTCTGCAACGCGTGGATCGCGTAGGACAGGATGCCGGCGGCGACGACGACCAGGAAGGCGCCCGTGTATTTGAAGAACTTCGCCAGGTTGATCCGCACCGCACCGGCGTACATGCCGTAGGCGATAGCGACGGCGATGAGCAGGCCGATCAGCAGCCCGGCCAGCGGCCATGCCGTCGAGGCGTTGGCGTAGCCGACCATGAACAGCGCCGTCTCGACGCCCTCGCGGCCGACGGCCAGGAAGGCCAGGGTGGCGACGGCCCAGCCGCCGGTCTCCAACGCGCGGGTCATGTCGCCGCGCAGGTCACCGGAGATGGTGGCGGCGGCTTTCCGCATCCACAGCACCATGGTGGTGACGATGACCACCGCCACCAGGGACGCGACACCGGCAATGGCCTCGGCTGCCAGTCCGGAGATGGTGTTCTCGCTGAGTTGGATGGTGAGGAAAACGCCGATGGTCATCGCGATGGCGCCGGCGACCCCGAGCCAGACCCACTTCAGGGCGTCGCGGCGATCGGACTTCACGAGGAACGCGACGAGGATGGTGACGACGATCGCAGTTTCGAGGCCTTCACGGAGGCCGATCAGCAAGCTGCCAAATAGCTGTGAGGAAACGCCGGGGCCCGCGGCGACCAGCGATGTCGAGACCGCGAAAGTGGTGGTCATCCGCAATCCTTAGATAGACTAAACGGTAACACAGGGTTGCCTTGCCAAAGCAAGGCAAGCCAACCTTATCAGCGGATCGGCTACCTGGTTGCTACCTACCGGAAAGCTGGCGCTCCGGGGTGCACTCGGCGCGGCATGCGACGATGACAGGGCGACGAATCCGTCGAGAATCTCAGTGCATGGGGGAGTACCGGTGTTGCGAGCGCGTTGGCTGCGGGCGAGCGCTGTCGTCGCCGCGACAGCGCTCCTGATGGCCTCGAGCTGCTCGTTTCAGCCCGGCTACCTGCGCGGAGTGCCGCCGCCGGCCGGGCCTGCCGTGCCCGCGATCAACACCCATGTGAAGGGCCGGGGCGCCGACCAGCTGCGCGACTGGGCTGAGCATCTGGCACCGCCGCTGGGTATTCCGGTCATGGCGCTGGAGGCCTATGGGTACGCCGCACGCGTCGCCGAGGTCGAGAACCCCAAGTGCCACATCGCGTGGACGACGCTGGCGGGCATCGGCATGGTCGAGAGCCATCACGGCACCTACCGCGGCGCGACCATCGCCCCGAACGGTGACGTGACGCCCCCGATCCGCGGCGTGCCACTCGACGGAACCATGAACAACCTGCGGATTCCGGACTCCGACTCCGGCAGCATGGACAGTGACGACGCCGTCGACCGCGCCATGGGACCCATGCAGTTCATCCCGGACACCTGGCGGTTGTACGGCGTCGACGCCAACAACACCGGCTTCGCCAGCCCCGACAACATCGACGACGCGGCGCTGTCGGCGGCGGGTTACCTCTGCTACCGCGGTAAGGATCTGTCCAGCCCGCGCGGCTGGATGGACGCGCTGCACGCGTACAACATGTCCGACGACTACGCCCGCGCCGTGCGGGACTGGGCGACGGCATATGCGAACGGGCACCAAAGATAGGTAGCCAAGATCGGTACCCGTAGCTGCCGCACTTCAGGTCTTGGCACCGTTTAGGCTGATGGGCGTTCGCACGAGTCCGTGACGCCAAAGGGAGACCCAAGTGCCAATCATCGAACAGGTCGGAGCCCGCGAGATTCTCGATTCTCGGGGAAATCCGACGGTCGAGGTCGAGATCGCACTGACCGATGGAACGTTCGCCCGTGCGGCGGTGCCGTCGGGTGCGTCGACCGGTGAGCACGAGGCTGTCGAACTGCGTGACGGCGGCCCCCGCTACCTCGGTAAGGGTGTCGAGAAGGCCGTCGAGGCCGTGCTCGACGAGATCGCTCCCGCGGTCATCGGCCAGGCTGCCGACGACCAGCGCATCATCGACCAGGCGCTGCTGGACCTGGACGGCACTCCGGACAAGTCTCGACTCGGCGCCAACGCCATCCTCGGCGTCTCCCTGGCCGTGGCGAAGGCCGCTGCCGACTCGGCCGGCCTGCCGCTGTTCCGCTACATCGGCGGCCCGAACGCCCACATCCTGCCGGTGCCGATGATGAACATCCTCAATGGTGGCGCCCACGCCGACACCGGCGTCGACGTCCAGGAGTTCATGGTCGCTCCGATCGGTGCCCCGACCTTCAAGGAATCGCTGCGCTGGGGCGCCGAGGTCTACCACTCGCTCAAGTCCGTGCTGAAGAAGCAGGGCCTGTCGACGGGCCTCGGTGACGAGGGCGGTTTCGCGCCCGACGTCGCCGGTACGTACGCCGCGCTCGAACTGATCAGCACTGCCATCGACGCCACCGGCCTGAAGCTGGGCAGCGACGTGGCCCTGGCCCTCGACGTCGCGGCCACCGAGTTCTACACGGACGGAACGGGTTACGCCTTCGAGAAGCAGACCCGCACCGCCGAGCAGATGGCCGAGTTCTACGCCTCGCTGCTCGACTCCTTCCCGCTGGTGTCCATCGAGGACCCGCTGTCCGAGGACGACTGGGAGGGTTGGGTTGCGCTCACCACCGCGATCGGTGACCGCGTCCAGCTCGTCGGCGACGACCTGTTCGTCACCAACCCGGAGCGCCTGGAAGAGGGCATCGAAAAGGGTGCCGCCAATGCGCTGCTGGTGAAGGTGAACCAGATCGGCACGCTCACCGAGACTTTGGACGCCGTCGCCCTGGCGCACGCCAACGGCTACAAGTCGATGATGAGCCACCGCAGTGGCGAGACCGAGGACACCACCATCGCCGACCTGGCTGTCGCGTGCGGCTGCGGCCAGATCAAGACCGGTGCCCCGGCGCGCAGCGAGCGCGTCGCCAAGTACAACCAGCTGTTGCGCATCGAGGAGACCCTGGGCGACGCCGGGCGGTACGCCGGCGACCTGGCGTTCCCGCGTTTTGCGGTGGAAGCCAAGTAGTTTCGCGGGTCTGACCTACCGATATGGCCGATCCCAAACGGCGTTCCCCCGCCTCTCGCCCCGCCAAACCCGGCGAGGCGAAGCGGGGGCGCGCCGGGAACGGCACGTCGGCCGCCAAGGCGGGTAACCGGCCCAAGGCCGAGCCCCGGCGGGTCCCGGAAAATTTGCCGGTCCCCGTCACCGAGCCCATCCGGCAGGCCTACACGGAGTCGGTCGAGCACCATGCCGAGCAGCGCCTGGGGTCGGCGGCGCGCCGGGCGGCGATTCTCGCCGTCGTGGTGTGCGTGCTGACCCTGACCATCGCCGGACCGGTGCGCACCTTCTTCGCGCAGCGCACCGAGATGCAGCAGTTGGCCACGGCAGAGTCCCAATTACGTTCGCAGATCAGCAATTTGGAGCAGCAAAAGGTGAAGTTGGCCGACCCGGTGTACATCGCCGCGCAGGCCCGTGAGCGGTTGGGCTTCGTGATGCCGGGCGATATCCCGTATCAGGTGCAACTGCCTCCCGGTGCCGTCGCGACGCCTGTCGCGCCCGCGCCGTCGCCCACCGCGAAGAGCAACCAGCCCTGGTACACCGCGCTGTGGCACACCATTGCCGATCAACCGCACGGCCTGACGCCGACGCCGACGGTCGTGCCGCCCGGCCCTGATGGCGCCGTGCCCTCGACTGACCAGCCCGCACCTCAGGCGCCGCCCGGTGGTTGAGACTGCTGATCTGGAAGCCGTTGCGGCCCAACTGGGGCGGGAACCGCGTGGGGTGCTGGAGATCGCCTACCGCTGCCCCAACGGCGAACCCGGCGTGGTCAAGACCGCACCGCGGTTGCCCGACGGAACCCCTTTTCCCACCCTGTATTACCTGACGCATCCGGCGCTGACAGCCGCGGCCAGCCGGCTCGAGTCGTCCGGGCTGATGCGGGACATGACCGAACGTCTGCAGGCATCCGAAGAGTTGAGCGCGGCCTACCTGCGGGCGCACGAGTCGTTCCTGGCCGAGCGGGACGCCATCGAGTCGCTGGGGACGACGTTCTCCGGCGGCGGGATGCCGGACCGGGTGAAGTGCCTGCATGTGGTGATGGCGCATTCGTTGGCAAAAGGCCCGGGCGTCAACCCCTTTGGCGATGAGGCGCTGGCGTTGTTGGCGGTCGAGCCGGCGATGGCCGGGATTCTGGATCCGAAGGTGTGGGTGTGAGTTCGCGGGTTGCGGCGGTCGATTGCGGTACCAATTCGATCCGGCTGCTCATCGCTGATGTCGCCGACGGTCGGTTGCGCGACGTCCATCGCGAGATGCGGATCGTCACCCTCGGTGAAGGTGTCGACGCCACAGGTGAATTCGCGCCCGCCGCGCTGGCCCGGACCGAGGCCGCGCTGGCCGACTACGTCGACGTGATGCTGGCGCACGATGTGTCCAAGGTGCGGATGGTCGCGACCTCCGCGGCCCGGGATGCCGGCAATCGCGATGAGTTCTTCGCGATGACGGCCCGGCTGCTGGGCCGGGTGATGCCGGCCGCCGTGGCCGAGGTGATCACCGGGACCGAGGAAGCGGCGTTGTCGTTCCGCGGCGCCGTCGGCGAATTGGACCCGGCGACAGGACCTTTCGTGGTCGTCGACCTGGGCGGCGGTTCGACCGAGGTGGTGCTCGGCGGGTCCGGTGCCGCGGTTGCGGACGTGGTGGCCAGTTTCTCGGCCAACATCGGCTGCGTGCGGCTCACCGAGCGATGCCTGCTGTCGGACCCGCCCACCGCCGACGAGGTGGCGGCGGCGCGTGCTGTGGTGCGCGAGAAGTTGGCTGAGGCTTTGGACGTCGTGCCCGTCGAAGGTGCCCGCACCTGGGTCGGTGTGGCCGGCACGTTCACCACGGTGGCCGCGCTGGCCCTGGGCCTACCGGAGTATGACTCCGAGGTAATTCACCTGTCCCGCATCGGAATTCCCGATGTCTTCAAGGTATGTGACGACCTGATCGCGATGCCGCGGGCGCAACGCGCCGAGCTCGGCCCCATGCACCCGGGCCGGGTGCCGGTGATCGGCGGCGGGTCGGTCGTCGTCGAGGAATTGGCCCGCGAATTCGGTCAGCGGGCGGGGATCACGGAATTGGTGGTCAGCGAGCACGACATCCTGGACGGCATCGCGCTGTCGGTCTGACGCCGAGCGTGGGGGTTTCCGCGGAAATCCCTCGTCAACCCCCACGGTCGACGGTCGAGATTTCTAGCTAGACCTTGCAGTTCGGGCGGTTGTGGCAGTGGTGTCCGTCGCGGCATGCGTTGCACTGACAGCCGCACGTCGACACGTTCTTGGTGGAAACCTTCATTACTGTTCACCCCTGATTGTCTCGGCTTATCGAGATATGACTACTTCACCATAGTTCGATCGGGGTGCCGCGTGAAGGCTGCGGACAGACCGACGGTCGGAAGCTGGTTGGCTTCCGACCGTCGGCCTGGGGGTGATTCAGTTGGCTGTGTCGTCCGAGGTCTGGACGATGGGCGCGGCCGGAGCGGCGGGGGCACCCAGTTGGCGGGCGACGAAGTCCGCGGCCTGGTTGGCCATGCCGTTGAACTTGTAGGCGCTGTGGGCAGAGCGGTCCATGCCGCCACCGCAGATCGGGTCGCCGGGGGCGCACAGCTGGATGGTCTTGCCGGCGTAGGCGCCGCCGATGTTGATGGCGGGGGCGCTGCGGTCGGCGACGCTCAGCACGAAGGGGCTGGGGGTGCCGAACAGGACCACCGCTGCGACGTGCGAGGCGACGGACGAGGGCATCGGGCCGCTGATGCCGGCGGGCAGGACGAACCCGGCGGGCACGCTGCTCATGGTGCTGTAGCCGGCGACGGCGGCGCCCTGCGAGTAGCCGCCGATGACGATCTTGGTGGCGGGGCACGAGGCGGCGATGGACTCGATGCGGTTGGTGGCGTCGGCGACGCCCTCGGCGGCCTGGCCGAAGTCCAGGGAGGCGGGGTAGTTCACGCCGTAGGCGTCGATGTTGCGGCCGGGCATGCGGGCGTTCAGTGCATCGACGAAGGCTTGGCCGGTGGCTCCGACGCCGGGGCCTTCGAAGGTGCCGCGGGCGAAGACGACCTCGACGTTCGCACAGGAGTCGTCGGCGGCGTTGGCGGTGGCGACCGGGCCGGCGATGGCGCCGACGGCGATCGTGAAGGCGGCCACGGCGGTCAGTGCCACCTTGTTGGCCACGTTACGAATGGCGCTCATGTTGTTTCCCCGTCCTTGAAGTTCCAGTTGCCTGGTATAAGCCGAACGGGGGTGCTGCGATTCCGGCGGGCCGGTGTGACGTACCGCATATCTAGGGTGGCTAAGCATGCGGGATGAACTGCGGTCCGGAATGCGTTGACTACGCGCCGGCGCCCTAGCCCATGGCTGGAAGGCCGCTGGAGGGCGTGTTCGATCTGGAAGCGTCAACTTTCATTGACTGTCAGGGAAAGTTGACGGCTCCGAATCGACTGTGTCGAAGGAGAGGCTCCGACGTCAGCCCGACTTCGCGGTGCTCTTCTTGGCCTTGGTGGCTGCTGGTGCCGTCGGCGGTGCCGAGGGCACGGGTGCCGCAACGTGCGCCGGCGGCATGATCACGGGGCCGCACATGTCGATGGCTTTCTCGGTGTACACGCGATAGCCGTAGTCGGGGTTGTAGCCGTGGATTTCGGGAGTGTCGAGGTCGCGCAGGAAGGTGAGGATCTCGCGGCTGAACACCTGACCCGGCACCAGGACGGGGAAGCCCGGCGGGTACGGCGTGACGAACGTCGCCGAGACGACGTCCACGTCGTTGTCCAACTTCTCGAATACTTCGTCGGTGGTGAGGTATTCGCAATTGGTGTCGGTGTAGGACAGGTAGAAGGCGCGGCGCACATCGCCTTCCGGCGTGGGCACGGCACCGTTGGCCCATGCTACGTCGGAGAACACCGGGTGGAACCCACTGAAGTTCGGCAGCGAGGCCGCCGAGGTGGTCAGGCGTCGCACCTTCTGCTCGAACCGGCTGCGCTCACCGAGGCCCATCTCGGAGACCGACTCGTCGAGTTCGGCGGCGATCTTCACCAACACTTCGACGAGGAAGGCGACCGAACTGCGCGTGGTGCCGATGTTCGTCATGAACAGCACCGTGTTTCGCGAAGTCTTGTTGATCTGCACGCCGTGCCGGTCCATCAACTGCTCACGTTTGAAGGTGTCCCCGTCGTAGCCGGTGTGCCCGATAGACAGGGTGATCCGGGACGGGTCCAGTACGAACTCGTCTTTGTCCCACGCGGTCATCATGTTCTGCAGGCCGGAGCGC
Source organism: Mycobacterium sp. PDNC021 (assembly GCF_048282635.1). NCBI lineage: Bacteria > Bacillati > Actinomycetota > Actinomycetes > Mycobacteriales > Mycobacteriaceae > Mycobacterium > Mycobacterium sp. PDNC021. Next base: position 5,493,443 of record NZ_CP182502.1, on the reverse strand, counting down.
AGCGGCTGTTCGATGTGGCTGGCGCGGAATTCGTCGGGGATCAGATCCGAGGTGCGCAGGCACCGCATGTACTTGCTCAGTAACGGGTGGTTGTCGATCGCGTCCCGCAATTGCATGGCGTTCTCGATCTGGCGCTGTACCAGCTCGACTCCCTCCAGCGCCACCTGCCGCCGGCCCAGATCCAGCGACGCCAGAATTTGGTAGTTGGGCGACGTCGACGTGTGCGCCATGTACGCCTCGTGGAAGGCCTCGGCCACCTTCTGCTCGAAGTCCTGATCGAAGACGTGGATCATCGAGCCCTGACGTAACGACGTCAGCGTCTTGTGCGTCGACTGCGACGCGTACACCCGCACGCGGGCCTTCGCCGGGTCCGGGATCAGCCGTCGATCGAGCAATTCCTGATCGGTAGGCGGCTTTTCGATGTCGGCCTTCAACTGATTCTGATACGTGGCGAGGTACTCGGGGTCGGCCAGCTTGTCGCGCAGCCGTCGGGCTGACGCCATGGCCGTGCGGTCCCGGTACACCGGATGGAACCGCGCGAACGCGAACCATGCTTCGTCCCAGAGGAATACCAGATCAGGCTTGATGGCCAGGCATTCCTCCATGACCCGCTGCACGTCGTAGACGATGCCGTCGAAGGTGCAGTTCGTCAGCGAGATCATCTTGACGCGGTCGAGCTTGCCGGCGTTCTTGAGTGCCAACAACTTTGACTTGATTTCGCGCAGCGGCACCGCGCCGTACATGGTGTAGTCGGGCAGCGGGTAGGCCTCGAGATAGATGACGTTGGCCCCGGCCATCATCATCCCGTAGTGGTGCGACTGGTGGCAGTTGCGATCGAGTAGCACGATGTCGCCGGGCGCCACCAGCGACTGGGTGACGATCTTGTTGGCCGTGGACGTGCCATTGGTGACGAAGTAGGTGCGCCGCGAACCGTACGCTTCGGCCGCCAGCTGCTGGGCTTCGCGCAGTGGCCCGGTCGGCTCCAGCAGCGAGTCCAGCCCGCCGCAGGTGGCTGACGTCTCGGCCATGAATACGTCCAGCCCGTAGAAGCTGACCATGTCTTTTATCCAGTGCGAGTTGACAATTGACTTGCCCTGGCTGATCGGCAGCGCGTGGAACACCCCGGTGGGCCGGTGGCTGTACTGCTTGAGTGCACTGAAGAACGGTGTCCGGTAACGCTCGGCGACGCCCTGCAGAATCGACAGGTGCAGTTCCAGCACGCCCTCGCGGGCGTGAAACACCCGGCGGAAGTGCGGACCCAGCCGGCCGGCGATGTCTTCGACCTCGATTTCCGTCATGAGATACAGGTCGAGTTCGGGCCGCAGCTCCTGCAGCGACGACGCGAGAATCTGCGCGCGCTCGTCGGGCGACTTGTGGTCGTCCAGCACTGCGGACACCTTGGTGTCGATGAACTGTGCAAGCGCCGACAGGTCGCGCTCGGACTGGTGGCTGAACCGCCGCCGGATCACGACGGCCTGGAGGTTGACGTTCAGACGGGCCGCGATCAAGGCCTCGTCGCCGCTGGCGACCACGACCAGCTCGTAGACGAACTCATCGTCGGGCCGGCGCCAGCTGCGGACCTCTGCGCGCAGCGCCTGCTCCTGCGCCTCGGTCATCTTCTCGACGATCAGTACCTCGAAGTACAGCTGCTCCCTGCGGGTGACGGGCTGCTGTTCCAGCGTGCGCGGGTCGGTGGGGAACATGTCTGTGTCGTCCATGCCGGCGTTGTCGATGTCGCCGGTCCGGTAGGACTCGGTGGTCAGCGCCCGATTGATCCGGGCGACTGCCTTCGCGAATTTGTCGTAGCTCCCCCCGTTGAACAACCGCTGCACCTTGGCGAACTGGACAGAACCGGGATATGCCCAGTACGGCTCCAGCGGAGTGAGGGTGGCGAGGAGTTCCCGGCAGACACCGATGTACTGGTCCTTGAGATCGCCGACGGTGGTGGTTCGGGTCAGCCGATCCGCGGCCTCTTCGAGGCGGCACCATGCGTCGCCCCGCAATTGCCAGACACTGTTGTACGCGCGCGAATTGTCTACCATTTCCAGCCTTTTCAAAGGTGCTTTGGGTGGGACGGCATCAAGGTTCAGCGTTCCACCGTCGGTTGCTGATGTCAGGCGAATGCTGTGCGTCCATTGCATGGCGGAAAAAAGAAGTCGAGCTGTGAGCGCCGAGCTGTGAGGATGAACCCGTGATCGACGACTGGCGCAGCATCAATCTGGCGAACTGGGAGGCGCGGGTGCCGCTGCACACCGCACTCGATGGCTACGACCTGGCTGCCTTCGACGACCCCGAGTACCTTTCGGCCGTAGTGCGCTACGACTTGCCGCGGCTCGGGCAGCTCGACGGCCGCGACGTGGTGCACCTGCAGTGCCACATCGGTACCGACACGGTATCGCTGGCCAGGCTCGGTGCCCGCTCGGTAACGGGGCTGGACTTTTCGCCGGCCGCCCTGGACGCGGGCCGGGACCTGGCTCGTCGCGCCAACGCCGATGTGCGCTTCGTCGAGTCCGACGTGGACGGTGCGGTCGGGGCGCTCGGCGCGGGATGCTGCGACGTGGTCTACACCGGCATCGGCGCCCTCTGCTGGTTGCCCGACATCCGTCGGTGGGCGGCTGTCGTCGCCGAGCTGCTGAGGCCAGGGGGACGGCTGTTCATGCGCGAGGGGCACCCCGTGCTGTGGGCGATCTGCGACCCCCGGCCGGACGGTCTGCTGGTGCTGGAGTATCCCTACTTCGAGACTGGCGGAACGGTTTTCGTCGAACACGAGAGCTATGCCGGCTGCGGTGCAGTCGCCGCGCCCGAGTCGGTCAGCTTCAACCACGGTCTCGGGGAGATCTTCACCGCGCTCACCGAGGCCGGGCTTACCGTCACCGCATTGGAAGAACATCGCGAGGTGCCGTGGAATCCGTTGGGGGAGGCGATGATCCCCAGCGCCGACTTCGAAGAGGAGTATGTCCTCGCCAGCGGGCGTGACCGGATGCCTGTGACCTACACCCTGCAAGCGGTCAAAGGCTGACGCTACTCCTGGAAGCGGTACCCCATCCCGGCCTCGGTCAGCAGGTGCTTGGGGTGTGACGGGTCGACCTCGAGCTTGCGGCGCAGCTGGGCCAGGTACACGCGCAGGTAGTGGGTCTCCTTCGCGTACGCCGGACCCCACACCTCTTTGAGCAGTTCCTCGCGGCCCACCAGCTTGCCGCGGTTGCGCACCAGCATCTCCAACATGCCCCATTCGGTGGGGGTCAGGTGCACCTCGTTGCCGCTGCGGGTCACCCGCTTGGCCGCGAGATCGACTGTGAATGACGATGTTTCGACGACGGGCTCGTCGGTCTCGGACGCCGCCGCGCCGCGCCGCACGGCGGCTCGCAGCCGGGCCAGGAACTCGTCCATGCCGAACGGCTTGGTCACGTAGTCGTCGGCCCCGGCGTCGAGGGCCTCGACCTTGTCCATCGAGTCGGTGCGCGCCGACAGCACGATCACAGGAGCCGTGAGCCAGCCGCGCAGCCCGGCCAGCACGTCGATGCCGGACATATCGGGCAGACCGAGGTCCAGGATCACCACGTCGGGTTTGTGTTCCGCGGCTGCTTTCAATGCCTCGGCGCCCGTGGCCGCGACGGTGACGTCGTACCCGCGCACCGACAGGTTGATCCGCAACGCACGCAGAATCTGTGGTTCGTCGTCGATGACCAGAACCCGTGTCACACCCGATCCTTTCCCGCGGCTGCCAGGTCCACCACGACGGTCAGCCCGCCGCCGGGGGTGTCGGTGGCAGAGATGGTGCCGCCCATTGCTTCGACAAAACCGCGCGCGACCGAAAGACCAAGTCCCACACCGGTGCTGTTGTCGTGGTCGCCGAGGCGCTGGAACGGCGCGAAGAGTTGCTCTTCGGCGCCGCGGGGGATGCCGGGCCCCTCGTCGACGATGGTGATCAGCACCCGGTCGCCGATCTGTCCGGCGTTCACCCGTACCACGCTGCCCGCGGAGTAGCGCAGTGCATTGTCGATGAGATTGACCAGCACGCGCTCCAATAGGCCTGCGTCGGCCAGCGCGACGGCGTCGCCCACTTCGACCTTGACCCGTTCGAGCCCGCGGTGCCCGTAACCGGTTGCACCCCGGCTGATTCCGAGCAGCGCCCGCTGCACGACCTCTTCCATGTACACGCGCCGCAGCTCCGGTTTCACCACCCCGGCGGCCAGCCGAGACGAGTCCAGCAGGTTGCCCACCAACGCGGTCAGCTGGTCGACGGATTCCTCGACGGTGGCCAGCAGTTCGGCGGTGTCTTCAGGGGAGAAGCCGACGTCCTCACTGCGCAGGCTCGACACCGCCGCCTTGGCCGCGGCCAGCGGGGTGCGCAGGTCGTGGCTGACAGCGCTGAGCAGGGAGCGGCGCAGTTCGTCGGCTTTGGCCAAAGCCTCGGCGCGGCCGGCTTCTTCGGCCAGCGCACGCTGGCGCACCAGACCTGCCGCCTGTCGGGCGACGGCGCTGAGCACCCGACGATCGCGGGCCTCGGTCCTGCGACCGGCCATCAGCAGCCAGTACTTGTCGTCGCTGACCTCGATGGCGGTGTCGGCGGAATCGACTGTCACACAGGGTTCTTTGCCGACACAGGCGACGATGCCGTCCTCCTCGTGCAGCAGGCTGACAGCCCGTTGCGCGTAGGTCTCACGGACCCGTTCCAGCAGCGTGGTGAGGTCGGCGCCGCGCAGCACGCTGCCCGCGAACAGGGCCAACAGCTCGGCTTCGCGAGAGGCATGGCGGGCCTCCCGGGAGCGTTTGGCGGCGCCGTCGACCAGCGCGGCGACCGCGACCGCGACGGCCAGCAGCACCACGATGGTCAGGGCGCTGTCCGGGTCGGCGATGGTGAAGCTGTAGCGCGGGGTGACGAAGAAGTAATTGAGCAGCAGCCCGGACAGCACCGCCGACAGGGCGGCCGGCGCGACGCCGCCGAGCAGCGCGACGATCAGCACGCCGATGAAGAACACCGCGCTCTCGCCGCCGATGTGCAGGAACGGGTCCAGCAGGGAGGCGATGGCGGTGATGATGCCGGGCACGACGACAGCGGCGAGCCAGGATGTCAGGTGCCGCTGGCCGCGGGTTGCCGTCGACCACGACCAGCCGGGCTGGGACTGCTCATGGGTGACCATGTGCACGTCGATCTTGCCGGAGTGCTGGACGGTCTTGGCGCCGATGCCCTCGTCGAAGAGCCGGGCCCACCGCGACCGTCGTGATGTGCCGAGCACCAGCTGGGTGGCGTTCATCTCGCGGGCGAAATCCAGTAGGGCACTGGGTACGTCGCCGTCGCTGCCGCCGACGACGGTGTGCAGCGTGGCGCCCAGGCTGGCCACCAGCTCGCGCACCCTGCCCATCTGGGGTGCGGAGACGCCGGTCAAGCCGTCGCCGCGGACGACGTGCACCACCATCAGCTCGGCGCTGGATTTGGAGGCGATGCGTGACGCCCGTCGGACCAGGGTCTCTGATTCCGGACCGCCGGTGACCGCCACGACGACGCGTTCGCGGGCCTCCCAGGTATCCGAAATATTGTGTTCGGCACGGTATTTCGCGAGCGCGGCGTCGACCTGATCGGCCAGCCACAGCAGTGCCAGTTCGCGCAGGGCGGTGAGGTTGCCCTGCCGGAAGTAGTTCGACAGCGCCGCATCGACGCGTTCCGGCGCGTACACGTTGCCGTGGGACAGTCTGCGGCGCAACGCTTCCGGAGTGATGTCGACCAGTTCGATCTGAGCGGCACTGCGCACCACGGAGTCCGGCACCGTCTCCTGCTGCTCGATGCCGGTGATCTGGGCGACGACGTCGTTCAGGCTCTCGAGGTGCTGGACGTTGACGGTGGAGATGACGGTGATGCCGGCGTCGAGCAACTCCTCGACGTCCTGCCAGCGCTTGGCGTTCTTGCTGCCGGGGGTGTTGCTGTGCGCCAGTTCGTCGACCAGCACCACCTCAGGGTGGCGGGCCAGCACCGCCGGGACATCCAGCTCGGCGAACGTCCCGCCGCGGTAGTCGATGAACCGCGGCGGGATCCGTTCGATGCCTTCCAGCGCCTCCGCCGTCTTCTTGCGGCCGTGCGTCTCGACCACGGCCGCGACCACGTCGGTGCCGCGCTCGAGCCGGCGTCGTGCCTCGCCGAGCATCGAGAAGGTCTTGCCCACGCCGGGGGCTGCGCCCAGGTAGATGCGTAACTCGCCCCGCTTGTCCGGCACGTCCATGTGTCCCATTGTCCAGTAGGTCAGCTACTGGACGGGTACTTCTGGTCCAACGCCAGATTGAGTTGCAGGACGTTGACCCGAGGCTCGCCCATGAAACCCAGGGCACGGCCACTTGTGTTGTCCTTCACCAGAGCCCGGACCTGGTCAGCCGAGATGTGTCGGACCTTGGCGATCCGGCCCACCTGCAGGTCGGCGTAGTCGGTCGAGATGTCTGGGTCCAGGCCACTGCCGCTGGCCGTGACGGCGTCAGCCGGCACCTGCGGGTCGGACGGCGCCGAGCCGCGGATCGCGACGATCTGTCCTGCGGTGTAATCCTCGCCGTACTTGGCGCATTCGACCCGCACACCCTCATAGGTCGCAGCGAAGGGAGCCTTGGTCGTCTCGCACGGCTGGTTCACACTGACCACCTTGGTGGGATGAGTGACGTTGCCCGTGGCATCCCGCGGCCCGATCACCGACAGCACCGCGCCCACGCCGTCCGAGGTGCAGAACGGACGTGCCCCGGAAGTGTGGTCCAGGCCCTCGGTGTCCGCGACGCCGTAGCTCCGCGTGCACACCTGGGTCAGCAAGCTGGGTTTGAATCCGGCTTCGCTTGCCGCCTTGCCTGCCTTGATCTCAGCCGGGTCACCGGGCGTGTCGACAATGCTCTCGGGGCCGAGGTTGCTCGCGCCGCTGGCCATCGGGTCGTACCCGGTGCCGGCGTTGGACGGCCGACCCTGGAAATACTGCGGCAGCACATTGCCTTTTGCGTCGGTGTACAGCTGGCCGATGAGCGAGCTGCCGACGACCTTTCCGCCCGCGGTGACGAGTGAACCGTCGGCCTTGTCCTTGAGCCCGGGGAGCTGAGCGACGGCCCAGACGAGCACAGGGTAGGCCAGGCCCGTGATGACGGTCAGGACCAGCAGCGCGCGCAGCGCTGCGATGTGCACGCGAATCAGGTTGCCAATATTCATGATTAAGACATCCCCGGGACGAACTGAATGATGAGGTCGATGAGCTTGATGCCGACGAACGGGGCGACGATGCCGCCGAGTCCATAGACGTACAGGTTGCGGCTCAAGAGCTTTGACGCGCTGCTGGGGGTGTATCGGACACCGCGCAGCGACAGCGGGATCAACGCGATGATCACCAGGGCGTTGAAGATCACCGCGGACAGGATCGCCGACTGCGGGCTGTGCAGCCGCATGATGTTCAGCAGATCCAGGCCGGGGAACAGGGCCACGAACATCGCCGGGATGATCGCGAAGTACTTCGCGATGTCGTTGGCGATGGAGAACGTGGTCAGCGCGCCGCGGGTGATCAGCAGCTGCTTGCCGATCTCCACGATCTCGATGAGCTTGGTCGGATCCGAGTCGAGGTCGACCATGTTGCCGGCCTCTTTCGCCGCCGAGGTGCCGGTGTTCATCGCGACGCCGACGTCGGCCTGGGCCAGCGCGGGGGCGTCGTTGGTGCCGTCACCGGTCATCGCGACGAGCTTGCCGCCCGCTTGTTCCCTCTTGATCAACGCCAGCTTGTCCTCGGGCGTGGCTTCGGCCAAGAAGTCGTCGACTCCGGCCTCGTCGGCAATCGCCTTGGCGGTCAACGGGTTGTCGCCGGTGATCATGACGGTGCGGATGCCCATCTTGCGCATCTCGTCGAACCGCTCCCGCATGCCCTGCTTGACGACGTCCTTGAGGTGGATGACGCCGAGCACTTCGGCCTTGCCGTCCTGAATGCGGCCGACCACCAGCGGGGTGCCGCCTGCCGCGGAGATGCCGTCGACGATCTCGCCCAATTCGATTGGCACGGCGCCGCCGTGGCCCCGAATCCAGTCGGCGACGGAGTTGGCCGCTCCCTTGCGCAGCTGCTGGCCGTCGTGCAGATCGACACCGGACATGCGGGTCAGGGCGGTGAACTCAACCCAGGTGGCGTCGGTCAGCTCGCCCGGCGTGCGGGCGCGCAGGCCGTGAGCCTGCTTGGCGTACACCACGATTGACCGACCCTCAGGGGTTTCGTCGGCGAGGCTGGAGAGCTGCGCCGCGTCGGCCAACTGCTCAGCGGTGACACCGGGCACCGGGAGGAAGCCCGACGCCTGCCGGTTGCCGAGAGTGATGGTGCCGGTCTTGTCGAGCAGCAGGGTGTTGACGTCACCGGCGGCTTCGACCGCGCGGCCGGACATGGCCAGCACATTGCGCTGCACCAGCCGGTCCATGCCGGCGATGCCGATGGCGGACAGCAGTGCGCCAATTGTGGTGGGGATCAAGCAGACCAGCAGCGAGACCATCACGATGCCGGTGACGCCGAAGGCGTCGAGCGCCTCGGTGTCGGGCACACCCGGGTTGTTGGCCTTCGAGTAGATGGCCAGCGGCTGCAGCGTGGCGACGGCGAACACGAAGATGATCGTCAACGCGGCCAACAGGATGTTCAGCGCGATCTCGTTGGGGGTCTTCTGCCGGTTGGCGCCCTCGACGAGCGCGATCATCCGGTCGACGAAGCTCTCGCCCGGCTTCTGGGTGATCTGGACGACGATCCGGTCGGACAGCACCGTGGTGCCGCCGGTGACGGCGCTGCGGTCGCCACCGGATTCCCGGATGACGGGGGCTGATTCGCCGGTGATGGCCGACTCATCAACGGAGGCAATGCCTTCCACCACGTCGCCGTCGCCGGGGATGACCTGCCCGGCTTCGACCACGACGATGTCACCCTGCTGCAGCAGCGGAGCGGCAATCTCCTCTTCGGTGCCCGGTTGGCCCGGAGCCCAACCGCTCAGTTGGCGGGCCATGGTGTCGGACTTGGTCTTTCGCAGGCTCGCGGCCTGGGCCTTGCCGCGACCTTCGGCGACGGCTTCGGCCAGGTTCGCGAAAACGACTGTCAGCCAGAGCCAGAACACGATCAGCCAGGCGAACCAGCTGGGCTGCAACGCGGCCAGGACCGTCGACCAGACGGCGCCGATCTCGACGATCAGCATCACGGGGTTGCGCCACAGGGTGCGCGGGTCCAGCTTGCGCAGGGCGTCCGGCAGCGACTTCAACAGCATCTTGGGGTCGAGCAGGCCGCCTTGCACGCGGCCCTTGCTCTTGGCGTCGTGCGTCTGTGCGGGGTGGTCGGGGTCGGCGACCCCGACTGTTGCGGTTTTGGTGGACATCTAGTGGATTCCTTCAGCAAGGGGGCCGAGCGCCAGCGCCGGCAGGAAGGTGAGGGCGACCAGGATCAGTGTCACGCCGGCGACCATGCCGACGAACTGCGGGCGGTGCGTCGGCAGGGTGCCGATCGACGGGGGAGTGCTGCCCTGCTTGGCCAGAGAACCTGCCAAGGCCAGCACCAGGATCATCGGCAGGAAGCGGCCGATCAGCATCGCCAGGCCCAAAGCCGTGTTGTACCAAACGGTATTGACCGAGATGCCCGCGAACGCCGAACCGTTGTTGTTGGCCGCGGAGGTGAAGGCGTACAGCACCTCGGACAGGCCGTGCGGGCCGGAGTTGAGCATCGCCGCGCGTTCACCCGGCAGGGCCATGGCAAAAGCGGTGCCGGTCAACACGATGAGCGGGGTCACCAGGAAATAGCTTGCCGCCAGCTTGATCTCCCGCGGAGTGATCTTCTTGCCCAGGTACTCAGGGGTGCGCCCGACCATCAGGCCGGCCACGAACACCGTGATCACCGCGAGGATCAGCATGCCGTACAGGCCGGACCCGGTGCCGCCCGGCGCGACCTCGCCGAGCTGCATGTTGAACATCGTCATCATGCCGCCCAGGGACGTGTAGGAGTCGTGGAACGAATCCACCGCACCGGTCGAGGTCAGGGTGGTGGCGGTGGCGAACACCGCGGAATTTGCCACGCCGAAGCGCTGTTCCACGCCTTCCATGGCCGAGCCGATGGCGGTGGGGACGGTGCCGTGGTGCTGGCCCTGGAACAGCATCATCAAGCTGACGCTGATGGTGGCCAGGGTGGCCATGACCGCGACGATCGCATAGCCCTGCTTACGGCTGTCGACCATGCGGCCGAAGGTCCGCGGCAGTGAGAACGAGATCACCAGCAGCAGAAAGATTTCGATCCAGTTGGTCCAGGAGTTCGGGTTCTCGAACGGGTGCGCCGAGTTGGCGTTGAAGAAACCGCCGCCGTTGGTGCCCAATTCCTTGATGGCCTCTTGGCTGGCGACCGGGCCGCCGGCGATGGTCTGCTGCGCGCCGGCCAGGGTGTTGGCGATCTGGTCGTGCAGGTGGAAGTTCTGAATGGCGCCACCGGCGATCAGGATGAGCGCAGCAATGCCCGCGAGCGGCAACAGGATTCGGATGGTGCCGCGCACCAGGTCGACCCAGAAGTTGCCCAGCTCGGTGGCGTGCCGGCGGGCGAACCCGCGCACGAGTGCGACCGCGACGGCCATGCCGACGGCGGCCGACACGAAGTTCTGCACCGACAGGCCGGCCATCTGGACCAGGTGGCCCTGGGTGGTCTCACCCGAGTAGGCCTGCCAGTTGGTGTTGGTGACGAAGCTGACCGCGGTGTTCCACGCCAGGTCGGCCGTCATCGGCGTCGCCGGGTTGTTCAGGTGCAGCGGCAGCAAGCCCTGCACCAACTGGAAGACGAACAGGAACAGCAGGGAGATGGCGGAGAAGGCCAGCGCGCTGCGGGCGTAGGCGCCCCAGTTCTGTTCGGCATGCGGATCGGCGCCGATCGCCTTGTAGATGAGACGTTCTGCGCGCGAATGCTTTTCGGACGTGTACACGCGGAACATATAGTCGCCCAACGGCACATGCACCGCGGCGAGCGCGACGATCAGCGAGAGCAGGAACGCGATTCCTGCGGCGGTGGTGCTCATCAGAACCGCTCCGGGAAGAGCAGTGCGGCGACGAGGAACAGTGCGATCACCAGACACAGCACCAGGCCGATGGCGTTGACGTAATTCACAGGCGTTCCACCGCCTTCTGGATTACACCGAACACCGCGAACAACGCGATGGTCAGTACGACGTAAATCGCGACAGACATGTTGGCTCCGTTTCGGGCGCGTCTCGGCAGCGCCACGAGCGGAAGTAAACGCCGCCCGGATGGGTCCGGCGCTGATCTTGATGCTTTCCTTACGGGCTCTGTGTGTTCATTTACGGACTCCTTGCAGGCGCGGTGACGTGGGTCATATTCGGGGAGGATTTCGGGGTGTGATAGGGCTACAGTGGCCGATGTTTGCCCTGGTCAACAAGGTTGATCGAGTAGTTTGGGCTGGCGATTCACCGGCGGTGCCCGGCATCTTTACACCCCAGAAACATTCGCGCCGAGTGGCGTTAAGAAGCCGCAAGTTTTTGGTGCGGTCATATCAAGACTGTGGCAGAGCCGGCCGTTGTCGCTGGTGACACGGGTAAGCCTGGAGCAACACACCGCTTTTGGAGGTCTCATGTTGCTGTCCGCTGTACCGGGCATTGAAATTGCCTGTCCGGCAGCGTCGCTATCCGAGTCGGATGTCGCTCGGCGGGTGGTCAGCGACGGAATTCTGGTCAGTGCTGTTGGCGGCCTGGAGCTTGATGCGGTGCTTGCCCTCGGCGTGGCACCGGGGCGGATCGGTGTGCACTGCGATGACCTCACCGACGACCAGATTCTGTGGGCGGCGCGTATGGGCATAGGCCGACTGGTGATTTCGTCGGCACACCAGGCCGACGTGCTGTCTTCCTGCGCGGGCCTGGGCCTGCGTGGAGTGTGGCTCCAGATGGGATGCGGTGTATCGGTCCTGCGCGGGCGTCCCGGGTTGTGTATCGCCGGCTTGGAGGCTGATTGCGACGGAGCCGAGTGCACGGCAGTGGTCGACAACCTGATGGGCGAACTGGCCGACATCCGCTGGCACGCTCTTGTTGGACGATTGGGGATTTCGGGTCTTTGCCTGGACCGCGACGCAGTCGACGAGATCGATGACGCAGTGACCGAGGGGTGCATCAGGTACCGGCTGCCACGGCCTCAGCTGACGTTGTGCAGTGCCTAGCTCCCGGTAGGTGGTGTTCTCACGGCGTTCTACCGGCTAACGTGCCAGTCGTGTGGGGTCGATCACCCCTCAGACTCGGGAGGTTTTGGTGTTCGACGTCGTCGGTGGAGTGCTGCAGAAGCTGGGCCGTGTCGGGGAGTCCGTGAACGCGGTGAAGCGGCTCTATGAGACCGGATTTCTGGATCTGTCCAACCCCGGGGTGATGGTGGAGACCGCCAAGAACGCGCCGATATTCGGCCCGCAGGCGTCCATGGCCATCCAGGGCGGACGCAAATACGCGGACCTGCCGGCGCTGGTGGATGAACGCGGCACCTTGACCTACGGAGAGGTGAACGACCAGTCCTGGGCGCTGGCGCGCGGGCTACAGGGCCTGGGCGTGACGGAAGGCTCTGTGGTCGGGCTGCTGTGCCGGGACCATCGTGGCCTGGTCCTTGCCATGGTCGCGTGCGGAAAGCTCGGGGCCCGGCTGGTGCTCATGAACACCGGGTTCGCCAAGCCGCAGTTCGCTCAGGTCTGCGAGCGCGAAGGCGTCAAGGTGGTGCTGCACGACAGCGAGTTCCTCGGCCTGCTCGATGCCCTGCCCGCGGACATGCCGCGGGGGTTGACGTGGGTCGACGAGGGCGTCGACGTGCCCGAGTCGATGCTTACCCTGGACGCCATCATTGCGGCCAACTCCACCGAGCCGCTGCCCGCGCCGAGCAAGGCGGGTGGATCGGTCATCCTCACCAGCGGGACGACGGGCCTGCCGAAGGGTGCGCCGCGCAGCTCGGTGTCGCCCCTGGCGACGGCGCAGATCATCGACCGAATTCCGTTTCCGCGCAAGGGAACCATGGTCATCGTCTCGCCCATCTTCCACAGCACCGGGTGGGCCACCTATACAGTCGGCGCCGCGTTGGGCAACAAGGTGGTGACCGCCCGGCGCTTCAACGCCGAGCGGACCCTGCAGCTCATCGCCGAACACAAGGCGCAGATGCTCGTCGCGGTGCCGACGATGCTGCACCGCATCGTCGAACTGGGACCCGAGGTCATCGGCAAGTACGACACTTCGTCGCTGAACACCATCCTCATCGCTGGGTCGGCGCTGAGCCCGGAGCTGTCCAATCGGGTCCAAGACACCTTCGGCGACGTGCTCCACAACTTGTACGGCTCGACCGAATGCGCCATCGCCAGCGTCGCCACCCCGGCCGAACTGCGTCTCGCCCCGGGCACCGCCGGACGGGCGCCGGTCACGTGCGAGGTGGTGCTGTACGACGAAAATGACCAACGCATCAAGGGAAACAACCGTCGCGGCCGCATCTTCGTCCGCAACGGCGCACCATTCGCCGGCTACACCGACGGCCGGACCAAGCAGATCATCGACGGCTACATGTCCAGCGGTGACATGGGGCATTTCGACGACCACGGGCTGCTGTTCGTCGATGGCCGTGACGACGACATGATCGTCTCCGGCGGCGAGAACGTCTTCCCGCAAGAAGTCGAAGAACTGCTCGCCGAGCGGGACGACATCTTTGACGCGGCCGTGGTCGGCGTCGATGACGTCGAGTGGGGCAAGCGCCTGCGGGCATTTGTCGTGTTGCAGCCCGGCGCCGCGCAGGACCCCGAGGAGATCAAGGCGTTCGTCAAGAACAATCTGGCCCGGCACAAGGTGCCCCGCGACGTGGTGTTCATCGATGAGTTGCCGCGCAACACCACCGGCAAGTTGCTGCGCCGGGTACTGATCGAGATGGACGTCTAGGGCAGCGATGCCGACCGAACTCAGTGCCGACCAGGCCGCGGCCCGGTTGGGGCCGGTCGACACCATCGGGATCACCCTGGGTCCCGGGCAGCCCCCGGCTGTGCTGCGGGCGCTCGGTGCGCGCCAGGACTGGACGAATCTGCGAGTCTTCGGTGCGCTGTTAGCCGTTGGTACCGAACTGTTTTCGCGTCCGGGCGTGCACTACGTGTCGGGTTTCTTCGGTCCGATCGAGCGGGCGCTGCGGGACATGGGTGCCGACATCGAGTTCGCGGCCGCGGACTTTCGCCGGTTCGCCCCATTGCTGGAACGGCAAGCGCCGCGGGTGATGACCACGGTCGCGACGCCACCGGATGCCGACGGTTGGTGCTCGCTGTCGTTGCACGCCGGCGGGACCATCGACGAGTTGCGCCGCGCCGGCGCCGACCCGCAACGCCTCCTCGTCGTCGAGGTTTCCGACGCCTACCCAAGGACTTTCGGCTACGGCTCGCACCGTCATGCACTGCACGTCGACGAGATCGACATTCTGGTGCGCTCGACCGACGCCCCGCTGGCCCTGCCCGGGAGCGATGTGCCGCCCACGGACGTTGAGCGCGCGATCGCGCAGCACGCCGTCGGCTTCATCGGTTCGGGGGCGACGCTGCAGACCGGAATCGGCGCAATTCCCAACCAGATTGCCACCTTGCTCGCCGAGGGCGACGGCAGCGGGTACGGCCTGCACACCGAGATGTTCACCGACGGCTGCATGCACCTGCATCGCGCCGGCAAGATCAGCAACACCGGCAAGGGCCAGTACGACGGCGTCAGCGTGACGACCTTCGCTTTCGGGTCGCAGGAGCTCTACTCCTGGCTCGACGACAATCGCGATGTTGCGTTCTTGCCCGTCGACATCGTCAACTCGCCGGAGGTGATCGCCGCCAACACCGGCATGGTCTCCATCAACGGTGCACTCGCGGTGGATATTCAGGGGCAGGTGACCGCCGACACCATCGACGGGGGACAGTTCAGCGGGATCGGCGGCGCGGAGGACTTCGTGGCCGGGGCCGGGCTGGAGCTGTCGGACCGCTCACTCATCTGTCTGCCTTCGACTTTCGTGAAGGACGGCCAGTTGCGGTCGCGGATCGTGCCGTGGTTCGGGCCGGGCGCCGTCATCACCACACCGCGGCACCAGGTCGACGTCATCGTCACCGAGTACGGTGCCGCGGAATTGGAAGGCAAGACCGTCCGGGAACGCGGTGAGGCGTTGGCGGCCGTCGCGCACCCGCAGTTCCGGGACGCCCTGTTGGCAGCGGCACTGCGCGCCGCGAAGGGGCGCTCGCCGGTCGAGAACTACGCGGATCTTCCGGCGCAGTCGCAGAACTCGTGATTCACTGCCGCCATGACGAGCAGTGACCAGCCGTGGTGGATTTCCGCGCCCGTCGCTGAGCTCGCGGCGGCGATCCTGCCAATGTTCGGATCGTCAGCTTTCGATAGTGAGCGCGGAGCGATGACGGACGTCGTGTCATGGCTCCGAACCGGCGCCCGGGCCCCGCGTGGAATGTTCTCCGCAGGCATCTCGTCGCGCGGTGAGGTGTTTCAGAACCCCGACCTGCGGGCCGTCGCCGAGGCCATGCAACTGCTCGAACGCTCGGGCCTGCTGCTTCGGGTCCTGGTCCCGTCGAGTCATTCCAGCTTCGACGTCGGGCTGACCCGGCTCGGGTGGCAGGCCGTCCAGACCGGCACAGTCAGACAACACCTCGGGCTGGGCGACCTCTAGCCGAGCGTGAAGAAGATCGTCATAACCCGCCGATTCTTGACCATCGTCTTCACGTTCGGCGGTGGAACCACCCTTGACAATCATATGGGACCGGGGGTCCCATATAACTGGTTGAGCAACGGTGCTCCGATGCGTAGAAGAGGCGACGTCATGGCTGTTACGAAGATGGTCCGCCGCTGGCGCGCTGGGATGGACGTGCGCGACGACATCGCTTACTGCGCAAATCTGGCGACGCTCTCCGCGGGTTCCGTGCGGCGAAACTTCAATCCGTATCTGGACGTTTCGTGGGATTCGCCGGAGTTCCGGGTGACGGCGAACGATCCGCGCTGGGTGCTGGCGAAGAGCGACCCCATCGGCATGAGCGCCTGGTATCAGGCGCAACCGCTGGACAAGCAGATCGCGATCGGCATGTGGCGCCAGGCGAACGTCGCCAAGGCCGGCCAGCAATTCGAGAGCATGCTGATTCGCGGGCTCCTCGCGTACACGTTCTGGGTGCCCAACGGCAGCCCGGAGTACCGGTATTGCCTGCATGAAGCGGTGGAAGAGGGCAACCACACCCTGATGTTCCAGGAGATGGTGAACCACGTCGGCTTGGACGTCCCGGGTCTGCCGCGTTGGATCAAGTGGCTCAACTGGGCGTTCCCGCTGTTCGCGAGCCCGATGCCGACCTTCTTCTTCATGATGGTGCTGTGCGGCGAGGAACCGATCGACCACATGCAGAAGTCGATCCTGCGCGAGGGCAGTGCGATACATCCGATCATGGAGCGCGTCATGGCGATCCACGTCGCCGAGGAAGCGCGTCACATCTCGTTCGCGCACGAGTTCCTGCGTCGGCGCATCCCGGAGATGCGGCGGCTCAACAGGTTTGGGCTGTCGATCATGTATCCGCTGGCGTTTCGTCTGGCGGCCTCGCTGATCGCCAAGCCGCCGCGCTCCTTCTGGCGTGAGTTCGAGATTCCCCGGGCTGTGAAGAAGGAGATCTTCTGGCGAGCGCCGGAATCCAGGACGATGCTGCGCGAGATCTACGGTGATGTGCGCATGCTCGCCGAGGACACCGGCCTGATGAACCCGATCGCCAAGATCCTGTGGCGGGTCCTGCGGATCAACGGCCCGGCGTCGCGATTCCGTAGCGAGCCGGCTCGGCACGCCGCCGTCACCGTCTAGGCGGTCGCGCCCAGATCGCGATGAGCTTTCGCTCGATCGCGAGTCATTTCCGTAGCAATGTCGAAAACGGCCCCGCCCGTTCGACGTGTGTGTGAAGGATTGACTCGACGACGAAAGGTCACGCAATGCGCTACATGGGTTTGGTCATCATGGATCCCAACCAGGGTCCGCCCCCGCAGGAACTGGTGGACGCGATGGGGGAGTACGTCGCCAAGAATGCCGCTGACGGCATCTTCCTCGATGGCGGCGGTCTGGGGCAGGGCGACGGTCGGGTTGGCTATGAGGTGCGTTCCGGGCAGCTGAGCAGCACTGACGGGCCGTTCACCGAAGGCAAGGAGATCATCGGCGGCTACGCGATTCTGGAGTACCGCAACCCGGCCGAGGCCGCCGAGGGCTGCCGGCAGTTCACTGAGCTGCATCGCCGGTACTGGCCAGAATGGGAAGGCCGGATCGAACAGCACCTGATCGAAGGCCCCGCGGACACCGGATGTCCCGCAGGCGCGCCGGAACCGGGCGCCTGACATTGCGGTGACCCGTACCGGAGGTGCCGGCTCGACCGGCGCCGACGCAGTGACCGCCGCCTGGCGCGTCGAATCGGCGCGGCTGGTGGCGGCACTGGCCCGCATGACACGCGACATCGACCTTGCCGAGGACGCCGCGCAGGATGCACTCGTTGCGGCACTGGAGGAATGGCCCGACCGCGGGATTCCCGCGAACCCCGCCGCCTGGCTCATGACAGCGGCGAAGCGCCGCGCCATCGATCACATCCGGCGTGCGGAGATACTGCGCCGCAAGACCGAGGAGGTCGGGCACCGGCTGGAGGAGGTCGACATGCCGGATTTCGAAGGGCAGCTCGACTTCATCGAAGACGACGTGCTCCGGCTGATGTTCCTGACGTGTCACCCGGAGCTGTCGGCGGCGTCGCGTGCGGCGCTGACGCTGCGGCTGGTGTCGGGACTGAGCACGGCCGAGATCGCCCGCGCCTTCCTGGTGCCGGAATCGACCATGGCGCAGCGGATCAGCCGGGCGAAGAAGAGCCTCGTCGGTGTGGACATGGAGCTGCCGGTCGGGGCCGACCGCGTCGACCGCATCGACGACGTGCTCGCCGCCATCTACCTCACATTCAACGAGGGCTATGTGGCGACCGCCGGCGAGGATTGGACGCGCCCGGACCTCTGCTTCGAAGCGATCCGGCTGGCGCGCATGGTGGCCGCCATGGTGCCGGACGTTCCGGATTCGCTTGGGCTGCAAGCACTTGTCGAACTCCAGGCGTCGCGGATTCCTGCGCGTACCGATCGCGACGGGGCACCCGTGTTGTTGGACGATCAGGACCGCGCCCGGTGGGATCACCTGCTGCGGCGCCGCGGCCTTCAAGCATTGGCCCGCGCGGAGAAGCTCGCCGCGACGGGCGCGCCCGTCGGGACGTACTTTCTGCAAGCGTCGATCGCGGCCTGCCATGCCCGCGCGATCCGGGCCGAGGACACCGATTGGCATCGGATCGCAGACCTGTACGACGTGCTGGCGTTCGCGGCCCCTGGTGCGGTTGTTGAGGTCAACCGCGCGGTGGCCCACGGCCGTGCGCATGGCGCGGAGGCGGGGCTGGCGGTGCTCGACGCGCTCGGCCCCGACCCCATGCCCAGATCGCCGCTGCCGCACGCGGTGCGCGGAGATCTGTTGGAGCGCTTGGGCCGCGCCGCTGAGGCATCGGCAGCGTTCCTTTGCGCCGCCGAGCTCAGCAGCAACGAGGCGGAACGTTCGCTGCTCCTGGGTCGGGCCGAATGACCTAGGCCGGCTTCTTGGTCAGGTCGGCGTTCTCGTCTTCCTGGATCGCGACGCCGTCCTTCTGCGAAATCGACTCGATCGAGCCGATCGAGGTATTCAGGTCGGTGATGCCGCTGGCGTCGCCGCCCTTGAGCTTGTCGAACGCGGCCTGCACGGTGTCGCCGAGCTTGTCCAGCGGCGCAATGATGGCCTTGCACAACGTCGGATCGGCCTGCACGTCGGTGGCCGCGAGCCGGACTTCGCGTTTCACGAACAGCGCGGACAGGCCGCCCTTGATGAACGCCTTGATCCGGCCGTCAGCGCCCTTCTTGAAGGTGCCGGCCTGGAACGGCTTCCACAGCCAGCGGTGGAACGCGCCGAAGGCCAGGCCGCTGTGCGCGACGAACTTCGTCTTGGCGAACGACGTGGTGGCTTGCGCCGGGCAGGTCTGAGAGATGGGCGCGGCATCACCGGCATCGCCCGACGGATCGGCGGGGATCGAATCCGACGTGGTGTTTCCCTGTGCGGCTTCTTGTTTGTGCCCACAGCCGCCCACCAGCAGGACGACGGGGATGATCAGCACGGCGATCAGACGGACCAGCGTGTTCACGGGTTGCCTCCAGCAAAAGTTGGCTCGTTGCCCAGGTTCGGCGCGAAGCTAGCAGCCAAACCTGGGTGTTTGGTGGCAACGGCTTGACGTCCTGATGCCTGCTCTGGCTGCGGCACTTCACCTCTCCGAGCGACCTACCTGAGAAACGAGTACTGCAGTACTCGTGATGGCCGGGCGCCATCGCGGGATGCTTCCAGGTGAGAGGAGGTGAGCCGCCATGGGTGCGCTACGTTCTCGCCGCTACTCGCGCCGCGCGGCAGGTGCGCTGGCCCTCGGATGCGCGATCTCCTTGACGATCGTGTTTGGGGGCACGGGCATGGTCTTCGCCGATCCGTCGTCCACAACTGCCGCGCCCCCAACGCCTGCGCCCACGACGGCCGCTCTACCTGCATTCAAAGCGCTGCCACCGGTCATCGCGGCACCTGCGCCGGCCGCGGATCAAGCCACTCTCGCACTTGAGCCCACCCACAGTGGCGCGGGAGATCAGGTCAAGGCCACCGTCACGGGCTTCGACTATTGCCTGGACGCCCCGCACCTGCTGTGGGACGGTCAGGCACTATCCGCCAGCCTGACGTTCACGGTGCCCGATGGTCCGGCCGGTGACCACAGGGTGACTGCGGTGTGCAGACTCCTGGATGGGGCCCGCACGGTGGCTTCGGCGCCGTTCACGGTCGATGTGACCGAGAAGGCCACTCTCACACTGGATCCCGGAAAAGGTCCCGCCGGCTCGCAGGTGACGGCTACCCCCAAGGGCTTCGGGACATGTCTGGAGGCGCCGCACCTCCAGTGGGACGACCAGTCCTTGGCAGCCAAGGCCGTGGACCCTGCCATTGGCAGCCTGGCGTTCACCGTTCCGGATGGCCCGGCGGCCGCACACACCGTCACTGCGGTATGCGGGACCCCGCGCAAAGCATCGGTGGTGGCGTCCGCACCCTTCACGGTGGTCGAAACTCCCAAACCCACTTTGACTTTGAGTACCCCGAAGGGACCCGCGGGCTCGGAATTCACGGCGACAGGTACGGGCTTCGCGTGCCCGAACAATGGCGGTGTGCTGTTGTTCTGGGACGGTGACAGGTCTCCGGCGACCAAGGCCCCGTCCGGCACTTTCCGCGTCCCGTTCACCGTGCCCGCGACGGCATCGGCCGGCGAGTACACGGTGCTGGCCGCCTGCGCCGGCGATCCAGACGTCGCAGCCAGTCAGCAGTTCACGGTCGTCACCCCGGTGACGAACCAGGGAACGCCGGCGGCGTCCATCTCGCTCGACCCGACACAAGGACATCCAGGCGATGCGGTGCAGGTCGTCGGCTGGCAGTTCAACTGCGCCGACCACCAGCGGACCGTGGCGCTGTCGTGGGATGGCGCCCCACCCCGGTTCAACGTGGCTGTCGATGGGCTCGGCGAATTCACGACGTGGTTTGCCGTCCCAACCGATGCCGCAGTCGGCAGTCACACCGTGCGCGCCGCCTGTGCGGATGGATCAGATTGGGACACTGGAGAATTCACCATCGTGACCCTAGGTCTGCCGGTGCCGCCACCTATCACGACGCCGCCGGTGTCACCGCCTCCCATCATCCCGCCGCCGCCCCATAAATGGTGGCCGGTCGTCGTGGTCGCCGGTGTCATTGCGGTGCTCCTGTTGGCCGCGGCCGTCCACTTCGGCCGCCGCGCACTTCGGCCCCCGCGGGTCCGGGTCATCACGCGGCCCGGCGGCCCTGCGGTCGTCAGGCTGCGTGAGAGGCCGGCGGCCGGCGAGGTGACGTACGCGGTTCAAGTGGCGGTGCATTCCCAGCCCGATGTCGTGACCTTGAGAGGGGTGGATGATGAGCGCATCCGCGTTGACTGAGACGGTGACCGTTCGAGACCTCCTGTATGGCGATGCGCCGGTCGAACCGACTCAGGCGCTGGCCGACTCGCTGCAGCAGAGTGGGACGGTCAGCAACCTCGTTGCCCGCTTTCCCGGCGTTTCGTCTCTCGTCGAGAGCGAGGTGGCCAAGGAGATCGATGGCCTCCTGTCGCAGAGCTTGCTTGATCTGGCCGTCGACGGCTGGAAGAAATTTGCGGAGCTCATGGACGCCGCCCGCCGGACGAGCGACAACCCGGCGGCCCGGGAGACCGTGAAGCTGGTGACGCACCGGATCGAGTTCAGCCACCCGTGGACCGTCGAGGTGTTCGTCAACGGCAAGTCGGCCGGCACCCTCGAGGTGGAGTTGACGGTCTCCTTGGACATGGACCTGGTGGTGCTCGTAGTTCAGCGCGGTCGGATCACGGCCATCGAATCCGGCCGGTGCATCGTCACCGCGGCATTGGAGATCGCGCAGACCCAAGTCGTCAAACGCCAGGGCCGGTTCAACTTGGGTGGCGAAATCCCGCTTGGCCATGGGCTGATGCTGGCCTCACCCACGGCAACTGCTGCCTCGGCCAACCGCGCTGTGGTCACCAATGCGCAATCACCGAATGCGAATTGGTACCCCGATCCCTTGCACCGGTACGAGTTTCGCCGATGGGACGGGACGCGTTGGACTGACCAAGCCTCGAGCAAGGGCCGCGTGGTGTCCGACCCCATTGTCGGTGAACATGTTCTTCCGCTCTCGACTTGACGAGCGAGCGAATTCAACGGACAGTTGATTTACCTCTCATCCTGGTAACGGTCAGTTGAGGGAAGCGCAGCGTCGCGCGAGATACGTCCGGCAGTGCTCACTGTGTTGGGAAGGCGTCCTCAGTCATGTCCACTCTCAGGTCCACGGCGGTGGCAGTCGAAATGACCGCCACCGAAACAGGTTTCCTACGGCGCAACGATCCCGACGGGGTCCGGGTTGCGTATAAAACGTGGGGTCGGCAACGTCCGGGTGCGGTATGTGGCGATGTGCTGCTCGTACACGGTTCGCTGCAGTCCTCGAAAGTGTGGTCCAAGCACGGCTACGTGGCGCAGTTGGCGCAGCGCTACCGGGTCATCACCATTGATGTGCGTGGCCACGGTCTCAGCGATGGGCCCGAACACCCCGCCGGGTACGACATTCAGGCCTCGGTGCGCGACGTGTGTGCGCTGCTTGACCACTTCGGGATCGCCAAGACGCATTACCTGGGGTACTCGCTGGGCGGTCGTATCGGTTTGACCATGGCGGCGGTTGCCCCGGAGCGGCTCGCCTCGCTGGTGGTCGCCGGCTCGTCGTCCCGGCCGCAACGTGGCGCGGTGAACGTCGTGATGTTCCCCGATGCCATTGCGGTGACGGAGAAGTCGGGTGTCGAAGGATTCGTGCGTGGTTGGCAGGAGCATCGCGGGGTGTCGATGGGCTCAGGGTTTCGCGCCACGGTCGAGGCCCTCGGCGCGCGGGGTCTGGTCGCTTTGATGCGGCAGTGGGATGCCGAACCTGGTGTTCCCGAGGACGTACTGGCGCAGGTCCGGACACCCGCGTTGTTCTTCGCCGGTTCCCGAGACATGTTGCGGTTGGCAGATTCCCGCGATGCCGCGGCACTGATGCCGCGCGCCTACTTCACGTTGCTCGAGGGCGCCGATCACAGTCAGACCATCGCGATGCGTGACCGCATTCTGGACCGGGCGGAGGCATTCTTCCGGTTGGCGGAGTTCCCGGACATCGAGAAGCTCAGCGCCGTCGGTTAGTTCACCGTCGTGGGATTGCCGGTGTCCGTAGCTGGCGGGAGACCTCGAGTAGCCAGCTGAGTTCGTTGGCCTGCTCGGTGCCCCGCGGTTCGCCGGCGATCTGGGCATGTGAATCGCGACCCGGAATCTGCCCGGTGCGCTGATGCTGAATGGCCTGCTGGATTTGTTGCGCTGCTGAGGTTTTCGACGGATCATCGCGCACGTAAGGGCGGATGGCGCTGAGCCCGTCGCGGATCTCGACGATGCGGCGGTACAGCCGGTAGTCATGGTCGCCGATCGGTGCCCGGGGCGGCGCGAGGGCGATGTGTGAATTGCCTTCGTAGAGTGCGGTCCACAGCGGCTCGAGCTGCCGGTGCCACCGGTAGATTTGCACACGGCGGGCTGCCGCGCGGAACAGTTGGGAAAAGGACGGTCCGGCAAGACCTATGACGATCAGCACCTGCCCCACCGCGGCGACGAATGGCGCCAGGTGCTGCCAGGACATGCTGCGGTTGGTGAGCATGCCGTAGATGGCCGAGTCCGCGCGCAGCAGGCAGAAGACCAGACACAGCGCGGCTCCCGCGGCGGTGAGCAGCAGACTGCGCCGCAGCCAGGCCACCTCGTGGTAGCGGGCGTACTGCAGGCAACGCACGATAATGACAACTGCGCCAAGGGCATATGTGCTCAGGTACAGCAGCATGTACGTGACCCAGAGCGGGTCGTCCCCGTGCGCGGCGTAGAAATCCACGGGGAGTTCAGCCTCCGGCGCGACGATCCAGCAGACGATTAACGCGACGGCGACCAGGCAGGCAAGGGCGATCCACAGGCGCAATCTGCGATAGGCACGCCGGCCGGGCTCTCCCCAAAACGTGATGACCGCGAGGACACACGCAGTCCAGGCCATGCCCCCGGTCAGGCTCAGGATGAGTCGGCAGATGTTGTGCACCCCGATCGCGCGGTCCAGCAATGCCGAGACGCTCGGAATGGACAGCGTGACCGCAATTCCTTTGAACAGGAACGACATCAGCAGTGCTATGGAGGCGGGCGGCCGCACCGGGGAACGGCTGATGGCCAGGGTCACCACGACGACGGCACCCCACATGAACGCTGCGGAGACCACATAACTGAAGGCCGTGTTTTCGAGCACGTGGGCCACTGAAGACATCACGGCGTCGCCGAATTGCCCTCGAGTCTCAGCGAAGCGAGAATGCGTCCCAAGTTGGCGTTCGATATCGAGATGGTTTGCGGCGCACCGCGTCTGACCCGTTGTCCCATGATGGAGGCGAGTGTTTCAGCCTCGATCTCCTGGTCGTCCAGGTAGTTCTCCCGGCGCAGCACTTCGGCCTGGCCGGTTTGGCCGGCGGCGGAGTGGCCGCACAGCACATGGCTGAGCTCGTGCAGGATGATGTGCTCGCGGTGCATCGTGGTGGTCTCGCTGTCGAAGACCACGTAGTCGGTGGGACCGGTTCGTACCAACATCCCGTGCACACCGCTTCCTGACAAGCGATACGGCAGCAACTGGATGTCACGCCCACTGATCCGGCCCGCGACCTCGCGGATGTCGTCGACCGCGGTGAGCTTGTCCAGCCCCCAATCCACGAGCTTGCGTGTGCAGTCGCGGTGAATCGCCTTGAGCTCGCGCGTCGAGCGCAGAGCGGCTGCTGCGCCACACGACGCGTCCATGACTACCGTTCGGCTTTCACGGGGGCGATGGTCGGTAGACCTTGCAGTGCGCGCACGTGATCCAGCACGGCGGCAACGGTTTCCAGACTCTCCTTGTTGAGGCCGATGGCACGCAACGCAATCAACTCGACGTCGTCGCGGGCGGATTCATCGAGTGCGCCCAGCCGCTCATCGAGTGAGTGTGACCGAGCCGGATCGGTGATGGTCGACAACGGCACCTGGAAGAAATCGGCCAACGCACCGAGCAAGTCGATGCCGGGGCGCGCCCGTTTGCCGGTACGCAGCGCGGAGAGGTACGCACCGCCGACCTTGATATCGGGATGGGCCTTCTTGAGGGCGGTTGCGACTTCGTCGTTGGTCCACATCCGGCCATCGGGACGCCGATGGGCGTCGAAGAGCGCGTTGATGCGCTCAGCCAGGCTGACGCCCGCGTCGGGTGCGTCGGACGGGCTGATCGGTGTGGTCGGCGAAGTCGCCATCTGTCCAGTGAAGCATCGATAGCCGCTGGCCTCAACTTGTAGACGAGTGTTACCTCATGATTCCAACTCATGGTTGATCTCGGCCGGACCGCTCCACTCGGCCGGGCCGTCGGGCGCTAACGTCATGGCGGCGCCGGTTGAGCCGGTGCTCGCCCCCATAGCCCAATTGGCAGAGGCAGCAGACTTAAAATCTGCAAAGTGTCGGTTCGAGTCCGACTGGGGGCACTGGACTTCTGGCGATATCTGCGCAGGTAGAAGCAATATTGAGCGCGGTCACGCAGTGATCTTGGGGCGCTGTGCCCACATTTTGCCCACAGTCTCATCTAACTTGTCGGCAACAGCAGTGAGATCGTCGTCGAAAAGGTCGGCGTAAATGTCCAGCGTCATGGCCGCCGACGAGTGGCCGAGCATCCGCTGAACCACCTTCACGTTGGCCCCCGCACTGATGGCCAACGACGCTGCGGTGTGCCGTAGCGCGTGCGCTGTGACCCTCGGGAACACCGGCGTCGTGGGCTCCTTCTTGCCGCCCTTGCTCTCTTTCGTCCTGGCCTCGGCCGCCGCGGCCTGGCAGCGGTCGACTGCCCCGGACAGCCAGGAATCATGCGACGACGGTGGACCCAGGTGCCCACCCGCGCGGGCCGGCCAGATCAACTCGCCGTGCACCTTGCCCTTGCACGTCTTGGCTAGTTCGGCGACGACGAACGCCGGTAACGTCACCGTGCGCTCCTTGCCCGACTTCAGCGTGCCGACATGGACCGAGCCGCCGACCGTAACTGCGTTCTCGTGCAACGTGACCCGGCGCTTCAGGAAATCGATGTCACCGACCCGCAGCGCGGCTGCTTCGCCCCATCGTGGCCCGACAGTTCCAAGCAGCAACACCAGTGATTGATACCGGCCGGACTCCACGGCGAGCGCCTGAAGCTGCTCGGCGGTCAGATAGATGTTCTTGCGCTTCGATTTCGCGGGGAGCTTCACCTTGAGCGCCGGGTTCACCGCCAGGCGCCGGTCCTTCACCGCGTCGTCAAGGATCCTCGACAGAACCGAGTATGCAGTCCGAACAACGGTGGCCTTGCGTTTGGTCGACAGTTCGGTAATCCACGCTTGCACATCGGTGTGCCGGATGTCTGCGATTGCCTTTGTCGCCCAACGTGGTTCGACGTGTACAGACCATGCCGAGTCCACCGAATGGAACGCCGAAGGCTTGATGACACCCTTTAGTCGTTCCAGCCACCCCGGCCCGAGCTCGCCAATCGTGACCTTGCCCAGCGCCGGGGCCACATAGCTGCCGGTGAGCTTCTCAACTTCGACCGTGGCCGCGAACGCCTCGGCTGCCCGCTTCGTCTTGAAGCCGCGTTTGTCGGTCTGCTTGCGGTCTGGTGTGCGATACCGGACACGATAAAGCGCTGTGCCAGAAGATGTTTCATACTTGCTAATTGTCGCCATCGGGGGACTTGCCTTCGGCTAGAAGCTGCTCTGCGGACATCAGGCCGGACTCGATGAGGTTCCGGTCAGCGGCTCGGCGCTCCAAATGATCGCGATCGTCTTTCTCGGCCTGGTATTGCCACCACCAAGGAGGCCGAGTATCGAACTGGAACGCGATCGGGATGCGTTTATCACCCGGCAGTGGTAGCTCGGTCAGCAGCCAGTGCCATAGCGCTATCGCGGACACGGGGTGATTTCGGCCAGTGATCGCGACCTCATCTTGACGGTTCTCCGTGTGTGGCGCCAATAGGGTGATTGGCGAAACATCAAGCGCCACAGCCAAAGCCACTAGGTCATCAGCATCTACGCGGCGTTCGTAGCTCTCGATCTTGCGCAAGCCCAGTGTCGGGATAGGTCGGCCCAGTTCCTCAAGTCGAGCCGCAAGTTTGACGTACTGCATGTCACCGCGCAGCCGTTTGATGTTGTCCGCGACAGTGGTCCCCGTCGGGCCGAGGGGGTTCTTCTTCTGTGGCTCTGCCATCTCGTCAGGTTAAGCGATGAAAATCATCGGAGCAACGATGGTTATTGACTGTGACTCATTCGAGGTGTATTTGTATCACTATAGCGATGAAAATGATCGCTAAAGCGATGAAAACGAAAGGAAGGTCCATGCAAAACATCATGACCGCCAAGCAGCTGGCTGCCGAGCTGCACGTGTCCGAAGACTCGCTGGCTCAAGACCGGTACAAGGGCGGCGGCATTCCGTTCGTAAAAGTTGGTTCCCGAGTCCGCTACATGCGGGTGGATGTGGAGGCCTTCTTGGCGGCCAACCGCTGCACTCGCACGGATGATCCGCGGGGCGCTGCCTAATGTCACGCCCTCACGTCGACCAGTTCGACCGTGACCAGCTCGACGACCACAACCTGGTCGACCACCAGATGGCCGGGGATGACCCGGAAGAACGAAGCGCCCCGGCGGCAACCGGAGCGCTTCAGCAGATCAATCACCACCACTACCGCTAGCAGAGAGAAGAGATCCGATGTCAACGATACCGACTACTGGCACTTCGCCGGTACCCCAACACTGCGACTCCTGCACCGTCGAAGTCGAGCACGAGGGGGACCTGTGCACCTGCTGCGCCCGCCACACGCCGCCGATCGACAGCTCGACCGTCACCCAGGGAGTCGGCGACGGTCATCCCGGCAAGGAGCGGACCACTTCCGACACCCGCCTGTTCGACACCGCCGCCAACTACTGCTCGATCGCACTCGAGGACCTGGAGGACGCGATCGGCACACTGCCGGCCGGCACCTCGATGTGGGTGACGGTGGACCTCGTAAGGGCGCAGCGCTATCTCCGCGCCGCGTTGCGTGTCGTCGAGCACGCCGGAACGCTGCTCGACGCTGAGGTGGTGGCACCGTGACGCGCACCCCAGAGGCTGAAGCAATTCGGACCGACGCGCTGACCCGCCTATGCCCGTTCTGCGGGTCCGAACCCGGCCAACCCTGTCGAGCCCGCACTAACGGTGCCAAACTCGATTGGCCACACGCCCGGCGGATAGATGCAGCCAAGCCCGAACCCGAACGGGGACAAGCGCTGTGCTGTCAGTGCGGGAATCTGCGGACCATAGGCGCCAATTTTCACCACCGCAGCAGCGACCCGAATTATGCCTGGGGCAGCTTCGACGACAAGCGAGGCTGGCGAGCAACCTGCTCGCTCAAATGCGAAGCGTGCGGTCAGTCCACACGACACGCGCTGCTGCCCAAACCTGGCGCGGACGACTGGGCCGAGCTCCAGCAGCGGTTCGTACTCGGAGGGGAGCCGCCCTCGCAGTACTGGAATGACAACGACCGCGCACGTCTGCGGGCCGAGTACTTCGCCCAGTTTCCGCGTAATCCCGAACTGTCGCACCGGTATTGGGTGACTGAGGCGAAAGAGGCTTGGGCCGCCGGCCGGCGTGACGTCACAGCGCTGTGTGGTGCCCCAATGACGCTGAATCGCGACCCTGACCGACCGCCGGCCAATCCAGACCATGAGCTGATTGCGCCCGACCGGATCGACTGGGACACCGAATTCGAGGACCACGACACCGGATTGTGGTGGGTTGACATGGACTGCGTTGACTGCCTGGCCGTTTCGAACCGGCTCCGACTGGCCGCGCGTCGAACGCTGCTTAAGGAGTGGCTGGCGTATCTGCTGGCGAAACCGGATTACGTGCCGGACAACCAGGTCGAGACCCTCATTGCCGCTATGGAAGCGACACGGCCGACGAAGGATGACGAGTGACCGGCCGCTCGATCGAGGCCCGCGCACGTGCCAGCGCGGGTACTCCGGCCGAGACCCGAATCGCCGTGCGCTGCAATACCTGTG
The DNA here is from genome assembly GCF_048282635.1 of Mycobacterium sp. PDNC021. NCBI lineage: Bacteria > Bacillati > Actinomycetota > Actinomycetes > Mycobacteriales > Mycobacteriaceae > Mycobacterium > Mycobacterium sp. PDNC021. The sequence goes on along the minus strand of NZ_CP182502.1, from coordinate 5,464,707 downwards.
GCCATTGGCTCACCGATCCGGAATCGGTTGCCGCTGGCTCCGGTCCACGTTGCCGAAAGCGTCAGAGTGGCGCAGCAGCCGCATAGCGCGATTGTCACGAGGCAGGTGGACTTCTACCCGGTCCACCTCCTCGTGGCACCAATCCTCGCAAGCGTCGAATCATGGCCGATCGTAGGGACATTGCCCTGGCAAGCATTGGCTGATACCGATCCGGCCAAGTGGGCGGCAGTGCTCGACGTGGCCCAGTACGGCGCTCTGCATCTGCAACTACGGCAGGAAACGCTTGCCGAATCAGCAAAAGAGCTTGCCTCTGCGGAGAACTGGTCCGCGCTCGCCCAGCGCGTCCAGAACGGGCGCGGCGAAGCCTACATACCTCGAAAGGCATCATGACTGAGGACGAATTCTGGTCCGCCACCGACCAACTCAAACTGATTCACCAATGGGCACGCGCCCGGTACGTGGCCCCGTGGGCGCTGCTGCTCGCTGTCCTGCTGCGGGTGGCGGTGTCCAGCAGCCCGCGCGTAATGCTTCCCGGCCCACCAGCCCCGGCAAGCCTCAACATGGCAGTGGTGCTCGTCGGCCGATCAGGTGCCGGCAAGGGCGTCACTGACAAGCTCGCCCGCATCGTGTGGCCAGGAAAAGACATTCACGAGGAGGGCCTTGGTTCCGGTCAAGGTATCCACGAGCTGTTCAAGGAAACGAAGGACCCCGCCGATCGCATCACCAGCGCACTGTTCAACGTCTCCGAGATCGACCACATGGCAGCACTACACGCGGGCCAAGCGAACAACACCAGGGCGACAATCAAGGCGGCGTTGACGGGTGATCGGTTGGGCAGCAAGGGCGCGACATCGGCCACCACGCGAGCGGTTCCGGCAGACTCCTACCGGCTCGGTCTGTCCATCATGGCGCAGTACGGCCACACCGGCGTGCTGCTCGATGACGTGTCCGGTGGCACGCCGCAACGCATGGTGTGGGGATCCGTCACCGACCCAACAATCCCCGATACCCCCGGCCCAGAACCCGGCCGCGTGCTCGACTCGAACCTCCCGCCGTGGGCAACGGCGGACAAGTTAGTGCTCATCCAGTACGGCACCCCGGAGATCACCAACTACGTCGCTGCGGGCCTGCTGGCCAACCAGCGAGGAGAGTTGGACGCCATCGACGGTCACCGGACCCTGACCCGACTCAAGGTCGCCGCACAGCTGGCGATCATGGATCACCGGATGGTCATCTCAGAGCTCGACTGGAAACTGTCCGAGCACATCATGTTGCATTCGGACGCCACCCGCGAAGCAGTGCTCGAATACGACCGGCAAGCCGCACGGTCGAGGGTCCGGGAACGCGCCATCGCCCGAGCAGTCGGTGAGGACTTCTACGACGCCAGCCGCCTCGAGACCGTTAAGAGCAGCCTCCTGCGGATGCTTGAGCGCGACGGTGAGCAATCGGCTGGCGATCTCCGTAGGCGCCTCGGCAAACGTGAGAAACGAGAGCTATTCGACCAGGCCATAGCTTTGCTGGAGAGCGCCAAACTTGTGTCCGCTCGCGCCGGTGAGCACAACAGCATGAAGTACCGCATCGGGTCACCCGTGACCAACGAGGTCACCCCCGAAAACCCCAGCTCAGAAGGGGTGACCACCGCGGTCACCCGTGACCGCCCGGCGACAATCACCGACCTCGATTCCCGCAGGTCAGACGAATCACGACCCCAGGACGCCGGGGAGTGGCTCGTGGGCTGGATGGCCACCAACGCTGGCCCAGGTGTATGGGTCAAGCCCAGCACAATATTTGCTGCAGGCCAGAAAGAAGGGTACGAGAAGTACGCCCTCGTCAAGGCGAAGCAGATGTACGTCACCACGCCAATCGAGTCCAGCGGCAACGGCCGCAACTCTATGTGGCGCATCGCGCCCACCGCCGCCACCGAGGACGTCTCGTGACCCCGCTGGTTTTTGAGTCCAAACACCCAGGTGGCACTGGCAATGTTCCTTTCGCGGTGTGTACGGAGTCTGGCGGTTGTGCGGAGTCTGGGGATGTCCGTGTCCACGCCGCCTAATTCGTGGCGCCTGGACGGGCTCGTGGTGGCCGGATCGGCGGTCATTTTGACGGGCGGGGCGGCACGAGCAGCGCTCCAAGCAGCTCTTATCGCGATTCGGGCGCGCCGCGCCAATGGGCTGCCAGCCTCCGAGCCTTACAGGGAGTTGGCGCGGGCTCTCGCGCAAGTGGAGTCCGGAGGCGGACATTCGGACATCCATGAACGTGTTGTGGTGGAGCATTTTTCAGTAGGTCCGACGGTTCCACTCGTCGAAGCGGCTGCGCGTCTTGGTCTTTCGGGCCGTCAGTTGCGGCGGTTAGCACCGCAGCTTGGCGGCAAGAAGATCGGCGGCATGTGGCTGGTGGACGAGCAGGCACTTGCTGACGAGATCGAAGGAAGGAAACAACCGACATGGCGACACGGCTGAAGCTCAGGCCGGACGAGGATGCCCCGATAAGTAGGCGTGACGTCGTGCACGTCCTGGCGGCACTGGACGATGACGAATTCCGTGAGCTGGTGGACGAGGCGCGTGGGCCATCGGTGATCTCGGTAGAAAGGGTTGCTCGTGGCGAGAAGTGAAGCAGGACTGACGGAACGGCTTTCTGTCCCCGGCTTGGTCGAAGTACGTGCTGACGCCGGCGCTCGCACGATTGGCGGCTATGCCGCGAAGTTCAACCGAATGAGCCAGAATCTCGGCGGGTTTGTCGAGCGGATTGATCCGGCGTTCTTCAACAAGAGCCGCGGCGACGGTTGGCCTGATGTGATCGCCCGCTACAACCATGACGACAACATGGTGTTGGGCACCTCCAAGGCCCGCACCCTGCGCCTCAGTGTGGACGGCACCGGCTTGATGTACGAAGCGGACCTGCCGCCGTCCCGCACTGATGTGTACGAGCTCGTGCAGCGGGGGGACGTGAACCAGTCATCGTTCGCGTTCTACACGCTGGAAGACGATTGGGGCGTCACGGATCAGGGCTTCCCTCTGCGAACTCTCGTGTCGGGCAAGCTGGTTGACGTGGCCCCGGTGAATACCCCGGCGTACGTTGACACGTCGGTGGGTCTGCGGTCGCTCGCCGCCAAGTTCGACGCGCCTCTCGAAGAGGTGCAGAAACTCGCCAGCCGCAACGAACTTCGCCGACTGATCGTCCGCACCGATGCGACACCACCCGAGCGCCGCCGGTCTGCCCGTCATGCACTCGCGATGGCCGCGGCCGCATCAACCGATCCTGGTCTGCGCTCGTACAACGCACGGCTCGCGCTGACGGAAGCTATGGAGGCGTAATGAGTGAACAAAACCGGCCGGATACACCAGCCTTGGACAGGTTCGACGCTGACGTGCGCCGAACAAGCCTGCTGCTACTGGCGGCGGCTTCGGACGGGGAACATGCCGACCTCACCTCCGGCGTCGACCGGTTCCTCGAGCGACCCGATATCCGCGCCAGCCTTGGCTTCCTGGCGCGCTTGAGTTTCGCGGCCTTGACCCAAGGTTGCGGGTCGTCGGATGCCGCACTGTCATTCATTCGCGACGAGATCGACGTGGCGGATTTCGCCATCACGATGCCTGACACGGTGGACCTGGAAGACCCCGCCCTTACCTTCCCCGACATAGTGGGGCGAGCATGAAAGTGCGGATCACAAAGCGCCCGGTCGGCTACATCTCATTGGATGGCCATCCGCTCACCGCGTGGCCGCCGGCCGGTCAGGTTGTCGACCTTCCGGACGCGGTCGCCGAAGACCTCATCAAAGGCGGCAACGCAGAGAAGGCGCACGGGCCTGGCCGCGCATGGCGGTGGCCCTGGCAGATACCTGAGCCTGAGCCTGTTGCGGATGTACTCGTGCGAATCAAGGTGCGCCCGAACGGATACGTGAGTATCGGTGGTGGCCCCCTCATTGTGTGGCCGAATGTTGGTTCGGTGATTGAACTGCCGGCGGGGGTGGCTGAAGACCTGCTTGAAGGCGGGTTCGCCGAAGTGGCAACCGATTCGAAGATCGGAGGCTGATCATGGACCCGATCATTCTGAGGATTGAGCCGGAGCTTGATGAGCGTGCCGCCACTGCCACGATGACCCGGGCGCAGCGTGTCTACGAGCAGGGTTCCCGTGACATTTCGAAGGTGATGCGCCAGCAGTTGACTCAGGGTACGGAGGCTGCGGGCAGGGGTTTCGACGAGTTGGAGACCAAGGCCCGCAAGGCGTATCTGGGGATGCAGGACGCCTCGGAGAAGGTTGCGTCGGCCGAACGCAAGCATCAGGCGGCGGTGGAGAAGGGTGCGGCGAGCGCGGAGTCTCTGGGCCGCAAGGTGGAGCGTGCGCGGCTGGCTGAAATCGAGGCGATCGAGAAGGCTACCGCCGCATACAAGGAGTACGGGCAGGCCGCTGATCGCGCCGGCCACAGTGCCGTCGGTGGCTTACGCGGCGCTCTATCTGGAATGCGTAGCGCGGGCGGTGAGGCCGCAAGCGGATTCATGGAAGGCTTCACCGGGTCGTCGGCGCTGATGAGTCTCGGCTCGAAGGCTGGACCTATCGGCCTCGCTGTGGCGGGGGTCGCGGCTATCGGCGTCGTCTCAGGAAAGGTGTTGGCCGACAACATCGCTGCCGGCATGGACCAGCTTCGGATGCGCGATCTCGTCCAGACACGCCTGGGCGTCGACAGCTCGACGATGCAGACGATCGGCGACGCGGCAGGTGCAGCGTACGTCAAGGGTTTCGGTGGCTCGGTAGAGGACAATCTGAAGACGATCTCCGCGGGAATCCGTGCCGGCCTGATCAGCCCGAAGTCATCCGATTCCGACCTGGCGAAGTTCACCGAACGGATGGACACCACCAGCAAGATCACCGGTCAGGACACCGGTGAGATTGCGTCGAAGTCCCGCAACATCGTTCGCTCCGGACTGGCCGCGGATTACAAAGAGGTCCTGGACCTGCTGAACTCGGCGGCCGGCAAGCAACTCGATATCTCCGGTGACTTGCTGGACACGCTCGAGGAGTACAGCACCGCCTGGCACGGTGTCGGGTTGTCCGCTCAAGATGCGGTCGGCTTGATGAAGCAGATGTCGGATGCGGGCATCCGGAACACCGACGTGGCGGCGGACTCGCTCAAAGAGCTGTCGATCAACGTGTCGGATAACTCGAAGACGACACGGCAGGCGCTCAGGGTGTTGGGTTTCGACGCCGACGAGATGAACCGAAAGTTCGCTCAGGGCGGGACTTCTGCGCGCGATGCCCTCAGCGCTGTACTGACCGCGCTGCAGGACTTGAAGGATCCGGTCGATAAGCAGAACGTCGGCCTGGCGCTGTTCAAAACGAAGTGGGAAGACAACAAGACCGCCATTGAGGCCGCGAATCTGAAGACCGCGGCGAGCGACATGGGCAAGGTTGCCGGCGCCACTGACGAGGCCACCCCGAAGCTCAACGAGCACGCGGACGCGTGGACAAACCTCGGCAACAAAATCTCGGAGATGTGGGACAAGACCGAACGGAAACTCGCCGACGGCTGGCTAGGGAAGTTCGTCGACAAGACGCTGCCGGGCATGTTGTCCCAGGGGTTTGACTTGGCCCTGAACTTGGGTACTGGTGGAGCTCAACTGCTGGGCATGGACCCGCTGGGGTTGCACGATAAGCCACCACGCTTCGCCGGTGGCGGGGGCAGTTTTGACCCCGCGGGTCCGCCACCGGGCCACGGTTGGTTTCCGGGCCTCAAGCCGCCAGATGCTCCCGGCCTGGGTCACGGCGCGCAGTCGCTGCACTGGGATGATGCCGCCGAGGCTGACAAGGCATCGAAGACTCTCCCGCCGGCTCCGGTGGTGGCGTTGAACTACACGTCGACTGCGGGTCTGCCGTCAGGCATCGCGAACGCGCAGCAGAGCTTGGATGAGCGGAAGCATGATGTCGCCGAGAAGGAGGCGCGTCTGCATCAGCTCGAGCAGACGAACATCGCGACCGCCGACGATATTCAGAAGGCCAAGAACGACCTCACCAAGGCTCAGCAGGACCAGCTCAAAGCCGAGCAATCGTTGAACGACGCGCGGGTCAATGCCACAAAGCAGGCCAACAAGCAACTATCCGGGTTGTCGTCGGACCTGAATGACCTTGGGTCGCAACTGGACAAGGACTTCGGCATCTCCAAGGGCCTCGGCGGCATTGTCGAGAACGCAGTCAAAGCACTCGGCAACGTCCTCGCGGCACCGTTCTTGCAGGCGCTTGGTTTCGTCGCGAAGGCCAACCCGAACGAAGGCTCCGGTCTCGTGGGTATCGCTGCGGCCAATGGGATGTTTGGGCAGCAGTACACCCCAGGTGCAATTGCGGCGGCGAGCCAGACGACCGCTGCACTCGACGGCTTGACTACTGCTGCGACGTCGGCTGCTGGTGCGCTCACTGGCGGATCGGGAGGCGGCCTGCCGTACGGGCTGCCCACTGGTACCAACACGGGCGGCTACGGGTCCAGTGGTGCTGCGTTCCCGTCGTGGGTGCATGACTTGGAGCAGGCGTTCGGCGTCAAGGCGTCCACCTACGCCGGGCATCAAGAATCCGACCGCCACGAGCCTGGCTACGCGCCGAACCCGATGCATCAGAACCGTGGTATCGACTGGACGGGTTCGCCGCAGGCCATGCAGGCATTCGCGAATTACATGGCGAGCCAACCGAACGCCGAGCAGGTCATCTACCAGAACCCGCTAACAGGCCAGGCGACGGAATCCGTTGCGGGACAGGCGCGCCCAGGCTACTTCGCGAGTGACCTCGGCGCTCATCAGAACCACGTGCACACGCGGCAGGCGTACGGGATTGGCACACCTGGACTGAACCCGCTCGGCGGCCCTGCCGGTGTGCCGCCGGCTAGTGGTGGCGCCCCGTTGCATCCGGGCGTCGGCCCGGCGAATGCGATTCCGGGCGTGGCACCGCTCGGGCAGGTCTCTCCTGCGGTGGGTGGCGGTGTCCCGTACCCGACGACGGGTGGCAATAGCGGCAACGTGCTCGGTGGCCTGCCCATGGACGGGCTGATGGCCGCTGCTGGTGCCGCAGACCTGATGATGCCCGGTGCAGGTGCCGCCGCGAAGATCGGTATTCAGGTCGGGAACCGCACTGTCGGGTACGTCGCGCAAAACATGGGCATCGCAGCGAACGCAGTCGGCGAGTTCCTGTCCGTCGGCGACAATCCGAAGGGAAGCCTCGGTGCTGGCTGGTTGGGCAAGCTGGCCGGTGGAATCGCCGGTGCCGCACCCGCATTGCCGAACCTGGCCGGCGGGAAGAAACCTCCGGGGCCGATGGAACAACCCGGTGGCGGGCAACAGCAAGGGAACACGGACAACAGCCAGACCAACAACATCACCGTCACGCCGCCCCCGGGAACCAGCGCGAACACGCAGGCGGCCATGGTGGCGGAGCAGGGGCGCATGCGCGAAATACCGGGGCGTCAGTAAACAACTTTCCCGGCGCCGGGGAATTGGGTGTCCACGGCCGCGGACACCCACCCTCGAAGGGTCGCATTTCAAACGCGACCCTTTCACCAAGCTAGACAGGATGTAATCAACCATGACCACCACGAAGTGCGAGCAATGCACGCTCCGAGAGCAAGGCGAAACCGAGCGCACCAACAAGACCACTGGCATCCACATGCAACGGCTGATCCTGGGAGCCATCAACAGTGGCGGGGCTGATGTATCTCGCGACGAGCTCATGGCCGAAGTCGACGACTGTTTGGAATGCGCACTCACCCTCATCACGCAGCTCGTTTGGTACAACGCCCAGGCGCTCGTCCGCATCGTCGGAAGCCTCGATGCCGCCAAGCAGGGCCTCGAGCTGAGCCTCATGGAAGACACCAACGACTTGCCGCCAGACGAAACCCAGTGAGCCGCTTTCCTGCTGGACCCTGCCGCTGACTGCACATTCGCCCCCCCGTAACCGCAGGTCAGAGGGCCTATTTTTGAGGTCAAACGCCAGGTGAGACTGCCAGTCTTGCTTTTCTCTCCCCGCGTGTTTCCCCCACCACCCCCAACCTCTCTTCGGGGAAGTGTGGAAAAAAATGTCGGAGAGAGATGCGGAAGACCGGCGGTCTCACCTGGGCCGACGCCTCAAAAAACTGGGCGGCCATGTGCTTGAGCGGTTAGTCTGGTCGACTTCGCCGAAATCGGAGTTCCTGAAGGTACTCATCTCATGCTTACTGTCCGGCGCTGGCTCTCTCGTCAGCTCTACCTCTGGTCGTGCCGCATCCACGAGGATTGGCACGAAGTCGAACTTACGTCGTCTGATGGCGAGCGGATTCGGTTCTGCTGCTACGGCAACTTCACAGGCTCATGGCCCGAGCGTTGGGACTTCGCCTGCTCTTGCGAAGCGCCGGCAGCTCACTGACTTGCCCTCCAGACTCGTTCAAAACCCCCAGACCCGTACACATCGCGCGGCTGACTGGTGATGGGGTCAGCAACGGGCTGGCATCCACGAATAGATACCCGCCCCCTACCTGGGGTTTTGCACGGCCAGTCAACGGGCTGACGGTGCGTGAATTGCGCCACGCCGCGCGTGAACTATGCGCATAGCGGGTAAATCTGTCGGTAGCAGCGTGTAATACTGACGTCAGAGATAGCAGCGAACGGTTGGACCCGGGCTGAAGTTAGAGGGGCAGAGGCCATGGCGAACGTTCACGATGTGGCGGCATACATCCTGCAGAAGAAGACTCGCATGAGCGCGATGAAGCTGCAGAAGCTGGTCTACTACTCGAAAGCCTGGCATCTGGTCTGGGAGGACAAACCCCTGTTCCGGGAGCCGATTCAAGCCTGGGCCAACGGGCCCGTGGTGTACGAGCTCTACGACCTGCACCGCGGCAAGTTTGAGGTCACCGCGAAGGTCCTCAAAGGCGGCGACCCCAACAATCTCACTACCGATGAGAAAGAGTCGATCGACGTGGTGCTCAAGCACTACGGGCATCTGAAGGCATACGAACTGAGCGATATGACTCATCGTGAGGACCCGTGGCGCAACGCTCGCGGCGGACTACCGGCCGGTGCCCCCTGCTCGAATGTGATCACTGACGTGTCGATGTACGAGTACTACTTGGGGCTCGTCGGGAGCAACTGATGGGGGACCGTCAGAACGGCGGCCGCCGCGGCGGTCGCCCGAAGCTCATCGCCGATGGTGGCACGGCGCCGCCACCGGCGAAACGGCCGTTCTCAAGTCCGCCCGCACCAGATAAATTGCTGACGTTCCGGTTTGGCCGGCTGGACCACGACAAGTGGGCCTTGTGCAAAATCGAGCGTGGGCACCACAAGCGCCTGTTGGAGCGACTGGCCTACTTTGAGACGTTGACTGTAGAACAGGCTCGAGCGAACCATGTGCTGTCGGACTACGACATGTCGGAGTTCCCAAACAAGAACGCACGCAAACGCCTGAATAACCAGTACGACGGCCATGACGCGCTGTGCGGCCTGAAGATTGCGCCGAGTGAAGACATGCGCCTTTTCGGCATCCGGGAAGGTCACGAGTTCCACATCATCTGGTGGGACCCGGGCCACGAGGTGTGGAACCAAGGCAAGAACGTTCGCTGAACCTGTCGGTGCCTCGTGGCAGTGTTCCGGCTTGAGGAGCCCGAGCTCGCCTTCCGCTTGCTTCGGCCCCTCGCCTGCGGCGCTCCGGGGATGGCTCCTACTTCTCCGCCGCGCCGCAGGTTCTCGCCAAGCGCTCTGAACGTCCCCTCAGTTGTCCGCTGGCGCGGAGCCCGGCTTCTCGGCGTTGAGTGTGATTTCGCCTGACCGAAGCAACGGCAGCACAGGGCTATCCAGGCCCAGTGATGAGGCGGCCTGTCCGACCGTGGCCCGTAGATATGGGTAGACGACCATGACTCCAACCTTTGCGGAGAATTCGCGCATGGTGGCGTCATCGATTTTGCCGCTGGTCTTCAGTGTGAACACTGCGCCGGCGTCGGCAATGTATTGACCGCCGCGCGCGGCAAGCGTTGCCTTGCAGCGAATTTCGAATTCGTGATCTTCGACCCGGGTCAGGACTTGGAGCGCAAAGTTCTGTTCAACGGATGGGTCAACACGCCGGCCGGAATTTTCGTACACCACTAGCGACGTCAATTCGGACTCGTTGAGTAGTTCCTTGCAGTCTTCAAATTTGGATTCGCCGCCGAGGTCGATCATGAGGCGAGGGCGTAGGTCCGCTGGTAGTAGTCGTCGGCAATTTGCTGTGTGCCGCGGCCATGTGGACTGAACACAACTCCCGGGATATCAAGGTGAGTCGTGACCGTGACCTGCTGGATGCCTTCGGAGATCATGACGTCGAGTCGGTTGTGATCGTCGAGGGTCGGGAAATGTGCTTCCTCGGCGGCCCAGTCGAGACCGAGCGTGCGCGCCCACTCGACAACATCACCCCACAGCCAGACGCCGCCGCTAACTAGCGAAACGGGTGCTGGGAACGGTGTTTCAGAGAAGCGCTCACCTCGCACCCAGAGGCCGACACCTTGCCGTGTCATGTCTGACCGGTCGGCGATGTCTTGCCGGGCGACTAGATCCTGGTATGTACGCAAAACCCGAATACCAGCCGCTTCAATCAACTGTGCGGCGCGAATCCCGGCCTCAATCGCGTCGGGGGCATGCATCGCCGTGGTCACGATGTTGAAGTCGCGGTGCGAAGCGATTGTGGCGTCCGGGAGTAGCGCCAAAACCTGGCCAAGGCGCGCGTCAGCAGGGTCACCGATCGGCTCGGTGGCAAACGCTATCTCAAATTCGGTTTCCAAGGCCATGGCACTATCGTGTGCGAAGACGGCGATGTTGTCAACCGGAAACAGTGCAGGTCGAACGGCTATTCGATATCGGCGTCGACGATCTTCTGCATCGCTCGACACTCGCGACGCAGCCGCTTGGCGTGCCATGTCGGATTACCTTCGGGCGTACTACCGATTATCACCCACGGCGGAACGAGTCGAACTCCAGTATCTGGTGGCCACAACGTGAAGCCGTGGCCCTGATCGCGCACGCGCCACCCCTTCTCGGTCATCCAGTATTTGATCTCTTCATAGATCTCGTGGCGCCCTTTGTACGCCTTGCGCACATCCTCAAGCGACACCTCCGGCCAGTCAGCCATGACGTAGCCCGAGGTGGCTACCGCAAGGAACTGGCATGACGAAGGCCTTTCGTTGGGCCTCGGCCAGACGTCGGACGGACTCGCAATTGGAACGACGCGCCGGATTCGTGCATGTCGCCTAGGATCAGGGGAGTCCTGCCAGACACCCGAGGCCCTTGCTGGAGTCCGCTCCGGCAGGGCCTCGGCGTTTCCTTTGGCAAGCTGTGATTTACCTGCCCGTCGAAAAGCGTAACGAGTTGCCGCGATTGATGCGTGCATCATGGCGTGTCGGGAGGGTGTAATTCATTGACGACGATCCCGCCGAGAACGTGGTGGTGGAAGTAAGCGCGTACAGGCATCGCGGAAGTCGGCGGACAGGCGCTCATCGAGTAGCCGGTCCATCGTGGTGGTGCTGCTAACGCTGCCGAACTCTCGCAGGCCGACGCGCACTGTGGCGAGCACTCTGAGGTCTGCGTCGATGTCTTCGATGGTTCGCATGCTGGTTTAGACGTATCTGGCGGCCGTCCGGTTCCATCGAACGTATGATCTAACAGTGGGCGACCTGCCGGCGATCACCGATGTGATGTATTAAGACATCGGTGACAGTTCTGCATCAAGACATCGGTGACAGTTGATGTGTCAGGACGTCGGTGACAGTTCGGTGTTTTTGGGGCGGCCACCACGGGGTCTGCCGTTGCCGACGTACCTGACTCCGGGTGCGGGTCGGGTGTGTTCGGCGAGGACCTCACCGAGTAGGTCGGTGATGATGATCGCGTTGTCGATGCTGACCACAAGCACTTTCTCAAAGGCTCGGTGCGTGTCGACCATGTAGCTCACGTAGTTCAGCGTGATGGTGCCTGCGGTGCTCACCGATCTGAGGCGAGTGCCTGCGGGCAGGTCTACCGGCGCCGGCGGTGTGGGCCTCGGGCGTGGCGCGGGCCGGTCGAATAGTGGCCGATCGGGCTTGGGGCGGGGTGGGTCGGCTTTAGGGGTGGCCTCCCACGCGGTCGAGGGTGTGACGCGCCCAGGCAGTCCCTGGTGCGGGCGCTCGGTGTTGTAGATGTGGTCGAACTCATCGACCTGGGCCTGCAGTTGCTCAAGCGATTCGGCGAGCGGCTGCTTGTCCAGGTAGCGGAACAGCGTTTGATGGAAGCGTTCGTTTTTGCCCTGGGTGGTCGGCTTGTAGGGCTTGCCGGTGATGGCCTCCACCCCCAGGGTGCCCACGTGGGCGACGAGTCGGCCGTGGTGTCCGCGCCGTGTCGGGTTCAGCGCCGCTCCGTTATCAGATAGCAGTCGTTGGGGCACACCATGATTGGCGACGGCCTTATCGAACACGGCGATCGCCGCTTCGGCGGTCTCGCTGCAGGCCACGTGGGAGCCGACGGCGTAGCGGGAGTGGTCATCGATCAGTTGCAGGATCACGCATGTGCGACCACCAGCCAGAACGTACTCGGTGCCGTCCAGTTGCCAGCACGCATTCGGGGCCGGATACACGAACCGGCGCCACGATGAGCGCGGCTTCTTCTTCGGCTCCACGCGGGCTACCCCGGCCTCGCGGAAGATGCGTGCCAGCGACGCCGTCGACGGGACCTGGGCCAGGCCCATCGTGCGCATCTTCTCGTGCACGCTGATCGGCCCGTGATCGAGTCCGGACTGCTCCAGTGCCGCACGTACCCCGATGGCCTGTTTCTTGACCTCACCACTCAACTCCGACGGGCTCGATTTCGGTCGTCGGGTCCTGGGCTCGAGCACCGCCGCCTGACCATCGTTCTTGGCACGGTTACGCAACACGTAGAACGACTTCCGGGAAATGCTGTGCTCGGCGCAGAACGTCGAGACCGCCCCGCGAGGCGCGTCATCGGGCCACTGCGAGATCGCCAGACGGACACGAGGATCGATCGGTTCATTGACAGCCACCCACCGAGCCTCAAGGCGATAGAACTGTCACCACCAAGAACACTCAAACTGTCACCGATGTCTTGATGCAGAACTGTCACCGATGTCCTGAGACATAACAGCCGGCGATCACCGATACCGGCCGACATCCGGCAGGTGACTTCCGCCGGGTCGACCCCCCACGCAGTGTGCAGATCGACCTCGCCACCCTGTTTCCCCGACAACCTCACCACGCCGAGCGGTACCAGCCCGGCGGCCTACAGCTGCACCTGGTCGTCACAGGACAGCTGACCTGTTGGGCGCGCTGCGTCAAAGGCCAGTGGTGGGGACTCGTGACCTATCCAGTCGTGTTCGGGACGCAGCAGAAGACCGTCACCCACTGGGTGCCGGCGTGGGTGCTCAAGATTGCCTAACTACTCGCTGAACAGAGGGCGCAAGATGAACCCATACATGTACTCCCTCGCGTCTTTGCCGCGTAAGTGGTGGACCTTGTAGCTGACGAGCCCACGACGCGCGTAGGAGGTCGGCGGCTTCGGCGAGGGTGTAGATCGGCGGGATAGATGACGCACCGTCGTCGGTCTCGTCCATAGGGGTGACCCTAGGTGTCGGCGCAGGATCGTGCGCGGCAAACCCAGCACCCACCTTGTGCCCACTATCTGCCCACAGTTACAGATATCTGCAGTGATATCCGCTGATGTAATTCAGCAGGTCATGCGCGTTCTTGCTGGTACGCAAAGGGTTTGAAATCGGTTCGAGTCCGACTGGGGGCACAAGAATTGCGCCCAAAAGGCGCGACCTCGCTTGAGAGGCGAAACGGCTAGGCCTTGCCCGGATGCGGCATCAGCGCCGTCGCGATCGTCGTCAGCGCTTTGATCGCTGGTGTGGCGTCCTGCTCGTACTGAGCCTGCACCACAGCTCCGTCAACGGCTACACCGAGTGCTTGGGCTGCGCGGGCGCGGTGTGGTCCCGGCGGCAATGTCGCCTTGATGGCGGCGACCATGTCGGCTTTGTGTCGCGAGGTGATCGCATGTACTTCGGGTAGTTCAGCGCCGAGTTCGTTGACGGTGTTGATGAATGCGCATCCCCGAAAAGAAGGCGCAGTCAGCCACTCCTCCACCGCGGATACGACCGCCGGACGCCCGCGCCTGCTCGCGGCGTGCCGGTCGAGCGCGTCTTGGAACCACTGCATCCAACGGTCATGACGCAGTTCGAGGAACGCGAGGATGAGTACGTCCTTGCTCGCGAAGTGGCGGTAGAAGGTCACTTTCGTGACACCGGCTTCGGCGATCACTTTGTCGATGCCCGTGGCCCGGATGCCATCGCGATAGAACAGCCGATAGGCGGTAGCCAGTATCCGATCGCGTGCCGGCAGGGACGGCACGTCAACCTGGGGATCGAGGGTGTCGGAGACGCTCACAACCTGATTGTAGACAGATCTGTCCACTCTCGTCGAGACCGCATGTAGACAGAGCTGTCCACATGCGCTACCTTTGCCATGTATACAGATCTGTCTACATGGCAGCATTCCTAGAAAGCGAGACGGCAATGACCTCCTCCACGACCACCGAAGTGAAGCTCCCCGTTCCGCCGTTCACCGACGAATCGGCAGCCGTCAAGGTCCGATTGGCCGAGGACGCATGGAACACCTGCAATCCGCATATCGTGTCGTTGGCCTACTCGCTCGACAGCAGCTGGCGCAATCGCTCGGAGTTCGTCACGGGTCGCGAGAACATCGTGAAGTTCCTGTCCGGCAAGTGGGGGCGTGAGCACGAATACCGGCTCATCAAGGAATTGTGGGCGCATAGCGACAATCGCATCGCGGTGCGCTTCGCCTACGAATACCACACCGATTCCGGCGAGTGGTTCCGTGCCTACGGCAACGAGAACTGGTTGTTCAACGAGGCGGGCCTGATGACCCACCGTCACGCCAGTATCAACGACGTGCCAATCAAGGAGAGCGACCGCAAGTTCTTCTGGGATCGCAGCGGTGCGCGCCCGGCCGATCACCCGGGCCTTTCTGATCTCGGCCTGTAGCGGAACCGTGGTGACCGGGACCCGGCCGCTGAGTCCACCGTGTTACGCCGAGAGAACGCTGAATTACGCAGGGCCAATGAGATTTTGAAAACAGCGACGGCGTTATTCGCAGTGGCGGGGGTCGATCGCCGACTGCGGTAATCGTCGACTGCGTCGACGCTCGCCGCGACCAGTTCGGGGTCAACGCGATCTGCACCGTGCTCGCTGAGCGCGGCCTGCCGATCGCCCCGTTCACGTACTACGCCGCCAAAGCCCGCGGCCCAGTCGGTGACGCCACCTGGTGGTGGCCCGGATTGGTACTGCCGAGACTATTGACGTACAGCAGTTCAGCCGCGCTGCTTACGGCTCCGCATGGCGGCACGTTGCATGCCGCCCGAGTACATTCGGCATTCGACATCTTTGCATTAATAGCTTTATGCAGTTAATTACCTTCGGTAGTTAACTTTCTGTCGCTGAATATCAACATCGAATAACGAATATTTCCGGCTGAATTGACCCCGAGCGGCGGTCCTTCTGAAGTAATTTGCGGGTGCAGGTTACCGATTACTGAGGGGGAGTTTTGCAAACGATTACGCGGACCAGCATGACGAGCGGTGTGGCACTGATCGGAGCGAGTGCCATCGCGCTGTCACCGATAGTGGTGACACCGCAGCAGGTGCACCTGCCGACGATCCCGGTGTCGAGCCTCGCGACGACGTTGACCGCGCAGGTCAATCCCATCAACGAATGGGGGAAGGTCCTTACGGCAGCGTTCAACAACCTTTCGGCCCTCGGCCAGCAGGTGTGGGCCGACCCGGCTCCCATCCTGAAGCAGATCATCATCAACCAGATCGGCTACGCAAACACCGTTTCTACGGCGCTGGGCGCCGCCGGCAACAGCTTCGTCACTACCGCGGCGGCACTTCCACCGGCGCTCCGTCAAGCAGCTCAACAACTGGCCGCCGGCCAGATCAGCGGAGGCCTGAACACGGCATTTCAAGCGCTGCTCAACTTAGTGGTAAACCCCGGCTTGGCACTGATGCAAAGCCCGATATTCAACATCCCCGGCCAGGCTATGCAGAACGTCACCAACGTCGTCAAACTGCTCCCCGATGTTATTGTGGCAGCGGGCTTTTCAGTGCTCGGCACGGTTAGTGGCGTCCAGCGCGCCTTTGGCGATACCGCGCAAGCGGTGTACGACGGGGTTCGCGCCGGCAACCTCGGGGCGGCTGTGAACGCGATCCTCAACGCCCCGGCCGTGCTCACCAACGCCTTCCTCAACGGGTATGCACCGACGGGGGCCGCAGGGATTCTGAGCCCCGGATTTGGCTTGGTCCCCTTACTGGTGGTCAGCATTCGCCAAGCCATCGCGCAAGCGCTGGGCGCACCGGTGCCCGCCGCGGCGGCGGCAGCGTCCCCCGATACGGGACCGTCCGCCGTTCCGTCGGCCGCTTTGTCGGCTGCGACGGTCACGCTGGGCGCCGAGAAGGTGACGACGCCTGATGCCGTAAAGGTCGCGGCGACGAAGACCGCGGAGACCAAGACCACCCCGGCAGAACCCGCCACAACGGCTCCGGTCGCCGCGGCTTCACCCGAAACGCCTTCTACCGCAACCGAAACGAAGCCGGAATCGGGCACCACCTCGGGCAGCACCACCACGCCAACCGGTGGCACCGACACCACCAGCGGCACCACGGCCGGTACACCCGGCACGACCGGTGAACCGACGAAGCCCAGCGGATCGACCGGCAGCGAAACGGGCTCGGGCAGCACCGGCTCCGGCAGCAGCAGTGGCGCATCCGGCTCGACCGGCGGCACCACGACCGGTACACCCGGCACGACCGGTGGGCCGACGAAGCCGACCAAACCCACCAAGCCCAGCGGATCGACCGGAAACGAAACGGGCTCGGGCAGCACCACCACGTCAAACGGTGGCACCAGCACAACCGGCGGCACCAAGACCGGTACGCCCACCAAGCCCACCAAGCCCACGAAGGTGAGCGGATCGACCGGGAGCCAGACAGGCTCGGGTAGCACCGGCTCCGGCAGCGGCGCATCTGGCAGCAGCAGCGGTGCATCTGCATCCGGAGGTGGCGCTTCCCACGCCGCCGCGTAGTCACACCCTTTTCAAGACCAGTGGGCCCCGCTCATGAGCGGGGCCCACTGTCGTCTGGTGTCGCGAGGGGTCGCCAGACATGCAGCGGCCCCCGGGCCTTGGTTCCTGGCGTGGACGGAACGAGAAGCTCGGGGGCCGGGTGGCTGTGGGGAATTCGCCGGCGCGCGTGGGTGATTCACATGCGCGCCTCGGGATGCGCCGAATAGGCACTCGAGGCCATCGCCACGTAGTAGTCGCGGCCCAACTGGGTGCTCACCGTGGTTCCGGTCGTGGCGCCACCGGCGGCAGGCTACCCATCACCACGCGATCGGTGATCGGGGCCTCGGCCCGGGATCGCTCGTGTGCGCGCACGGCGTCACGCCTTGGTCGCCGAAGCCGGCCAGCCGGCGAGTTGGGTGTTGAAGTCCGCCGGCGAGGTAGAACTCGAACCGGGCAGCAGCTGTAGTTCTCGGGGAGCTTGTGGACACGTAGGCGCTCGATGGGCGTCATGAAATTCCGCATTGAATATCTTTCTGGTAATAGCTTTCTTTTATGCAATTCTCAATACCGAATAGCTAATAACAAATAGGGAATGCGACACGGCTATCGAAACGTATTCAATATGTGCACGGAATTTGACTAGAGGCGAGTTATGTTTTCTTCGCTCTACCGCGGCGCGGCATCTCGGCCACGTCGTTACCCTCACCTCTTGGAGATAACTATGCGATCGAATACGTCCACGCTGCGTCGTGTCGGCGCCATTACTCCGATGGCGCTTGCTGCCGCACTCTGTTTCGCAGGGACGGCACATGCAGCCGTCTCTGTGAATTGGAGTTGTCAGGCCTCGGTTGGGACGTCGAGTATGACAACCTCGGTTACTACCACCGCGCCGGGTTCGGTGACCGCGGGTTCTCCCGTGGCCATTACCGTTGCGCCGGGTTCATCGACGGTTCCGACGTCGGCGGCTGGTGTAACGGTCGTCAAGATCAGCAACATGAAGATGCTCATCCCGGTGCCGGCGAACTCGACATATGTCTCCTCCAGCGCATCCGGTGGATCTGTCCCCGGCACGACGGCCCTCGTGGGCAGTAATGTCGTGCTCACCGTTCCCGGCCCAATTTCCGGTGGCACGACGTACACGCCGCCTGCGGTCACCATCAACGTGACGGCCAACGCTCCCGGCTCAGTTACCAGCAACTATGCCGGCAACAGCTATACGAATCCCGGCATGACCTTCACCACTACCGTGAAACCGCCGCTTGTTCCTCAAATCGACGTCGCAACCGCGTGCTACCCGAATCCGTCTCCGACGCTCACCACCACGACCGTCACCTAACTCTGGATGGCGCGCAAGAAATAGCCGACTGTACATATGGACGGCGCTGATCGGATTAGGGTCAGACTCAGCGCAGGGCCTGGGGAAGTGCGGCGGTGAATAGCCCTCGACTGGGCTGAATGACCAGCCCAGTCGAGGGTTATTTCTATTTTCCGGTCACCATCTCGAAGGGAGAAGATTATTCTCTGCCGAATCTCTTATTCGCACCTGTCGGTTGCGTTTGTGAATGAACCCAGCCCGGCGGGGTCGTCCACCTCGCGGAAGCTGACGTTTGCACATCGAGATAAGCACCGGTACCTGTCTATGAATCCAAGCCACCGATGCCACGGATACTGCGCAATGCGGCATCTTTTCTTGGCGTAAGCACTCCAACTCCGCATGCTCATCAAACAGAGATCACACGGGTTTCAGACAAGACGGTGCTCCCCATATGAGTCCAGCGGTTCCCGGGGTTCCAACCCGCGGCCTGGCGCGGTTCGCCGCCAAGTCCAACATGTCCCAGCGCCAGCCCCACGAATGTTTGGTGCAACGCAGCTGCTGCCGCTTCTGGGGTCACGCTGAAAAGTTGAGGTCCATGACCAGCAGTTATTGCCCGTCAAGGCGGTGGCAAAGTTGGTCATCGACAGTTCTAGCTAAAGCGTCAATAATGGCGTCCGGAGCCACTCGACCGTCGCTATGATCAGGTCCAGTGGAGAACCTTGGGGGAGGTCTTTCGTCCGATGGCAACTGAACTCGCTCGGATCGCTGCAGACTTGAAGAGACGACTGGAATCTTTTCATGGATCCGTCGACGAATTGGCGCACGAATTGATGAGGATGCTCGGCGTCAATCACACCGATCTACGTGCCCTGTTACACATTCTCCTTACGGGCGAGAAGGCAACGACGCCGGGACTTCTGGCCGACCGGCTCGGTCTCACTGCCGCCGGCACCACGATCGTGCTCAACCGCCTGGAAAAGCTGAGATACGTCAGTCGATCACTACATCCGACCGATCATCGCCGAGTAGTCGTGTTGGCCACGGATCTCGCTGCTCGCCGTATCTCGGAACTCGTCTCCCCGCTGCTGGATCAGGGCGGCAAGATGTTGTTGAGCTATTACAACGCGGCGGAGATTGCCCTGATCGTCGGGTTCCTCACCCGTACGAACGAAATACACCAAGCTCATCTGAAGCGGATGCGTGAATTGGATCCCTACCCCCAGTAACCGTCCGATCCACGTCGCTGAACTCGTTGGTGCACAGGGTGTCTGGTTGCTGTCGAGCGTCACACTGGCCGCTCGACGCTACGCGCATGTGAATCACCCACGCGCGCCGGCGAATTCCCCACAGCCACCCGGCCCCCGAGCTTCTCGTTCCGTCCACGCCAGGAACCAAGGTTCGGGGGCCGCTGCATGTCTGGCGACCCCTCGCGACACCAGACGACAGTGGGCCCCGCTCATGAGCGGGGCCCACTGGTCTTGAAAGGGTGTGACTATGCGGCGGCGTGGGAAGCGCCACCTCCGGATGCAGAGGCACCGCTACCGCTGCCGGATGCGCCGCTGCTGCTGCCGGAGCCGGTGCTGCCCGAGCCAGTCTGGCTCCCGGTCGATCCGCTGGGCTTGGTGGGCTTGGTGGGCTTCTTGGGTCCACCGGTCTTACCGGGCGTACCGGCCTTGGTACCGCTGCCGGATGCGCTGCTGCCGGAGCCGGTGTTGCCCGAGCCCGTTTCGCTGCCGGCCGATCCGCTGGGCTTGGTGGGTTTGGTGGGCTCACCGGTCTTGTCGGGTGCGCCGGCCGTGGTGCCGCCGGTGCTGCCCGAGCCTGTTTCGCTGCCGGTCGATCCGCTGGGCTTGGTGGGCTTGGTCGGCTCAGCGGTCTTGTCGGGTGTATCGGTCTTGGTGCCGCTGGTCGTGTCGGTGCCCCCGGTTGGCGTGGTGCTGCCCGAGGTGGTGCCCGATTCCGGCTTCGTTTCGGTTGCGGTGGAAGGCGTTTCGGGTGAAGCCGCGGCGACCGGAGCCGCCGCGGCGGGTTCAGCCGGAGTGGTCTTGGTCTCTGCGGTCTTCGTCGCGGCGGCCTTCGCGCTATCGGGCGCCGTCACCTTCTCGGCGCCCAGCGTGACCGTCGCAGTCGACAAAGCGGCCGACGGAACGGCGGACGGTCCGGTATCGGCCACCTTCGCCGCCACGGGCGCAGCGGACGGAGCGAGCGCATGGGCGATGGTGTTCAGGCCCTGGATAACCTGGTCGATAAGTCCGCCTGGGCTGAGCAGTCCGGGAGCGCCGGAGAGAGCAAACCCGTTGAGTATCGCGTTGACGATCACGCCGGGCGTTGCGACAAGGGCATTGACTGCGCCCATCAAGTTCCTGGCTTTCAGTGCGTCGAGGACGGCCTGCGCTTGGAATGCGGTCGCCTGCATGGTGCCGTTCACGGTACCGATGACGCCGAAACTCGCGCCGACCAGAACGCTCGGGGCCACGGCGACGACGTCCGCGAAGTTCTGCGCCATGTTGACCGGAATTTGAAGAAGTTCGAGCAGCGGGAAGACTGGGCCGACAATGAGTCCGAGCCCCGCACTGAACAGCGTGTTGTAAGCCTCGTAGAGCTGGCCCGCCCGAATCTGGTTGAAGGCGTTTTGAACCCCTGCCGGGAAGCCGTAGGGGTTGTCCAACTTCAGTTGGTCGACGAGATTCACGAAGGAGTTTTGCACTGCCGAGAACGTCTGCCCGCCGTAGGTGAGGCCGTTGATGAGCAGCTGGTGCAGAATCGGCGCAGGGTTGGTCATATAGGTTTCGACGAGTCCGCCGCTGTTGGCGAGAGCGTCTTGGATGATCTTCGACCACTGCTCGATCGGGTTCACCGCAGCGGTGAGCGCAACCTTCGCCGAGGACACGGCTCGCGTTTGTAGTTCGGCGATGGCGGGCATCGGTTGGGCAATCGGGGCGAGCGCTATCGCACCGGCACCTGTCAGCGCAATACCCATATTGATACGTGATCGAACGGCGCCGTGCATGCCAGGTCTCCTTAATTGACGGTCGTGTCACCGGGAGGTTACCTGAGCGGAAGTCGAATTCCGCAAGTATTTTTATTTCCGTTGCGGTACCCCGCCACTCGCAATCTGGATTAATGTGGGTTGTTGCTGGTTGTTGAATTTTGGAACAGATATCAGCAAACCGATACTCGACCGCGTTCGTTCAGGTCCAATTACCTAAACCCGTTTAGCTAAAAGCGCTTAACTAAAAGCATTTAACTAAATGTGGTTAATTGAATGTGCCCGAATAGTCGAGGATGCTCAACCGGCGTTCTAGTTGCCTATTCTGATTTGCCGCCGGTCAGAGACCAAGACGCGGGCACCGTCGTGGCCGCGCGGGTGGGTCGCTCGTGGTGCGGGCGCTCTTCGGCGAGGCGGCGGGTATCGCAGCCGGCGGCATGTACGCGCAGTGTCGCGTCGGCGGTAGGAGTGGCCGCCGCGATGTCATCCCGGTTGCGTCATCCCGGCTTCGCCCCGTTTGGTATGGCCGACTTGTTTGAAAACAGATCGGCAAGCTCCTGTCGAAGTGGCTCCACGTAGGTAAGTGCCTGCTCGTGGGGGGCTCCAAAGGTTGCCGCCGCAGGTGCTCAGGCAATGTGTGGAGCATTCGGGCGCCGTGGCTTCTAGGTTTGCTACTAGCCTGGCGTCGGGTGTTCAACTGCCCTACTTATGACCTATGAACTGGGCTGTTCAGTTGGCGTGTGAGGGGTATCGCCATTCTGGAAGTAGCTGAAATCGCGGAAAACTGTTGCTTTGTAACTTACTGATGGGTTAATTTTGTGACGGCGGCGGGCTGAGATCGCTCACGCAATCGAGGGATGGGGTAATGCAGCTGACGTTGCGTCCGGCGGCGGTCACGCCGGAACCGAGTAGCTGAACAGGTTGTGGGCTCTGCTGGAAGGCGGAGGGCCACAACCATTTTGGGTGTTCGATCGGCGCGGTGGCCGACGGTTCGCGGATCGGCCATTACCGCGCGACGCCAGCACGAACACCCCGAGCAGTCAGGCGGGTGGACGCGCGAGCTCCCACGCGAACAGCGCGGCGAACGCAGGCGCGCGCTGGGTGATCGTAAGTACGCCTGCGGTGCAGTCAGCTCGCCCGCCCAACGGCGGAGACAGGAAGTGATCGCAAGTGTCATACCGAAACCGCGACGGTGGCAATCGGGTTCGTCATTCAGCCGCGGCCGCAGCAGTCAGCGCAGGTACCGCCATCGGCACGCGCATGACCGAAGCAACCTCTGTCGTGAGCAGCTCTTCGACGTCGGGTACGGGCATGGTTTCGGTCATGCCGGTGGGTGTGCGCTGGCAGTCGCATTGCACCTGCGGAGAATTGACCGCTGGTCGCCATCTGCTGAAAGGGGTAGCGGTCAACGACGCGCACGAGCACGCGTACAGGACTGGTTGCACTGTTGAGTGGCCGCTCGTTGTCGCGCGTGGTTCGCGCACAACCGGATCGGTGCGCGGCTCGCAAGGGCGACCGTCGATGAACGATTGCCACTCAGTGGAGTAGGGCCGGTTGTGCATGGTCGGATCACTCATGTTGGGTGGCAGTCTTTTTCGAGTAGGGGGTTGAGAAGGGTCAGGTCGGTGCGAGTCAACCCGGTTGGTTTGTGTGCGTCGACGTGTCCGGAAGTGAATCCGTTGTTGATTTGTCTGATTGCCTCTTCGAGGTAGCTGGCCGGTGTGACACGACCGCCGGTGAGGTGATTGTGGTTACTGTTCAGGTGAGGGTTCGACGATCGGAGACACACCAATGACCGAAGCACCACCCGAGACCGGTTTGGAATTGCGGTCATTGGTGACCCCGGCCGGCATGCTCGAGCTCTCGCTGCACGACGTCGAAGTCCCGGCCCTGACCGCCGACCAGGTCGTGGTCCGGGTCGAGGCGTCGCCCGTCAACCCGTCGGATCTGGGTCTGCTGATTCCGGGTGCGGACATGTCGGCCGCGACAATCACCGGCACCCCGGGCCGCCCCGTTGTCACCGCACCGCTGCCGCCCGGGGCACTGGCACAGCTGTCCGTCCGGGTCGGGCAATCGCTTCCCGTCGGCAACGAAGGCGCGGGCACGGTGGTCGCGGCGGGGGAGTCGGCCGCGGCGCAGGCGCTCCTCGGTAAGACGGTGGGCATCGCCGGCGGCGCCATGTACTCCCAGTACCGCGTCGTCAATGCCGCCGCCTGTCTGGTCCTGCCCGACGGCGCGACTGCCCGGGACGGGGCGTCGTCGTTCGTCAACCCGCTGACGGCGCTGGGGATGGTGGAAACCATGCGGCGAGAAGGACATTCGGGTCTGGTGCACACTGCAGCGGCGTCGAATCTCGGGCAGATGCTGGTCAAGATCTGCCGCGCTGACGGAGTGCCGCTGGTCAACATCGTCCGCAAGGCCGAGCAGGAAGAAATCCTGCGCGACCTAGGTGCGGTCCACGTATGCAACTCTGCTGCACCGACTTTCGAGCAGGACCTGCTCGAGGCGCTCAAAGCCACCTCCGCGACACTGGCGTTCGACGCCACCGGTGGCGGCACCCTGGCGAGCCAAATCCTCAACGGCATGGAGCAGGCCGCCAACGCGACGGCGACGCAGTACTCCCGCTACGGCTCCGCCGTCCACAAGCAGGTGTACATCTACGGCAGCCTCGACACCGGACCCACTGTCCTCAACCGAAGCTTCGGCATGTCGTGGGGCATCGGTGGCTGGCTGCTCACGCCGTTCCTCGCCGGCGCGGGGGCGGAGGTCATCGGCAGGCTACGAGCCCGCGTCGCCGCGGAGCTCACCACAACCTTCGCGAGCACCTACACCCAAGAAGTCTCATTGGCCGGCCTGCTCAAGCCCGAGGCGTTCACCAGCTACCTCAAGAAGGCGACCGGCGAGAAATTCCTCGTGACTCCGCAGGTGGTGCCGTAGCTGCGAGTGCCCTGTGAAGCGCCTCGCGTGACAGGCGCACGGGACGGATCTCAGCTACCTTTCGGCTCATGATCTCCGTGGTCATCCCATGCCGGGACGGTGCGCGTGTCCTCGCCAAACAACTCGATGCCCTGCTGTCGCAGCAAACCAGTGCCGAGTTCGAGATCGTCGTGGCCGACAACGGGTCAACGGACGGCACTGCCGACCTGGTGCGCTCCTATTCTGATCCGCGCGTGCGTGTTGTGGATGCGGGTCGGGCGCCGGGCGCGAATGTCGCTCGTAATGTGGGGATTACAGCTGCCAAGGGGGAGTTCATTCTGCTGACCGACGCAGACGATGTGGTCCACACGGGCTGGATCGAGGCGTATCACCGCGCTTTCCTGGGAGGGGCGGAGGCGGTCGGCGGTGGGCTCGATCGAATCCTCGACGACGGCACCCTGTTGGCGCGGGAACGCCGGCTCTACCCGACTCTGGCCCGCAAAGATGTGTTCGCGAACGGCACGAACTGCGGCTTCACCCGTGAGGTGTTTTCCCGCGTGCACGGCTTCGATGAAACGTTCAAGCTTGGCGCCGATGAGGTCGACTTCTTTTGGCGGGTAGCCGAAGCCGGATTCATGTTGGAGTTCGTGCCCGGTGCGGTGGTGAGCAAGGTGCAGCGCACGGATCTGAAGGCGGCGTTCGTGCAGTATCGGAACTTCGGCCGCGGCGAAGCACGCATACTGGACAAATTCCG
This sequence comes from Mycobacterium sp. PDNC021, assembly GCF_048282635.1. Classification (NCBI taxonomy): domain Bacteria; kingdom Bacillati; phylum Actinomycetota; class Actinomycetes; order Mycobacteriales; family Mycobacteriaceae; genus Mycobacterium; species Mycobacterium sp. PDNC021. The sequence continues at coordinate 5,439,647 of NZ_CP182502.1, read as the reverse complement.
CCCGTGGTGGCTGGGACCCGCCGCAATGGGGGCGGCGTTGCAGTCGATCGTATGGGCCGCGGCGTGGTTGTCCGGTGTGGACCGCCGGAAGACGACGTGCTCGCTGGCGTGGAACCTTGGCGCGCTGCAGGAGGCAATAGGGCTGCTGCGTGTCCGTGCCGTTGGTCGGCCTGCTCCAGCGGTTCCGTAACTCAGCGCACGTGCTGCGCCGAAGGCCACGGCTGTCAATTTGCTGACGGCTGTCATCACTTTGGCGGCAACCGTCGTGTGAAGGCGAGAAGGTCGCCATTGAGTGCCCGGCCCACCAAATTGCGGTTTGCTAGATGTTTGTCATTTGCGCGCCGTTAGGCCGGTGACAGTCGTACCCTGCTTACCAGTCGACATCGATGAAGGCCTGGCAACGGCGCCCGGCCGCACTTCGATCTGATGGTGGAATGGCATGACAAAACCACGGCCGCCGCTGGAGCCGCTACCGCCTGTCGCGGCGGGGCAGGTGCATGCGCCGCTCAACCGGGATCGGACACCGCCGTACAAGATCGCCGGCCTGGTCCTGGCTCTGGTTGCCGCCGCAGGGATGGCGCTCACGTGGCTCCAGTTCCGCGGTGCGTTCGAGTCCAAGGCCCAGGTGTACGTGCTGGCCAGTCGCGCCGGGCTGTCGATGGACAACGGCTCGAAGGTCACCTACAACGGAGTACCGATCGGCCGGTTGAAGGGCACCGAAATTGTCAGCGCTCCCGGCGAGAAGCCCGAAGCCAAACTGATTCTCGACGTCGACCCGCAATACCTTCGCGTGCTGCCGCGCAACGTGGACGTCAAACTGCTCGCCACAACGGTATTCGGCAACAAGTACATCTCCATGACGTCGCCGCCGAACCCGTCGCCACAGCGTCTCAAAGCCGGCGACACCGTCAACGCCGTCAGCGTCACCACGGAATTCAACACGTTGTTCGAGACCATCACCGCGATCTCCGAGCAGGTCGACCCGGTGAAGTTGAACGCGACGCTGACCGCCGCGGCACAGGCGCTGGAGGGGCTGGGTGACAAGTTCGGGCAGTCGCTGGTCAACGGCAACGTCATTCTGGCCGACCTCAATCAGCGGATGCCTTCGATCAGGCACGACAATCGCGCCCTTGCCGATCTGGCCGAGGTCTACGCGAACGCATCGCCGGATCTGTGGGACGGCCTCAAGAACGCGGTGACCACCGAGCGCACCCTGAATGACCAGCGCGGCAACATAGATCAGGCGCTGATGGCCTCGGTCGGCTTCGGCAACACCGGCGGCGACATCTTCGAGCGCGGCGGCCCGTACCTGGTTCGTGGCGCGCAGGACCTGCTCCCGACGGCTCAAGTACTCGACACGTACAGCCCCGAGATCGATTGCGGTGTAAGGGCTCTCCCGCGTGCGGTGAAGGCCACAGCTTTTGCTGTCGGCGGCAACGGTTACTCGCTGATCTCGCACACGGCGCTCGTCGGCTCGTCGAACCCGTACGTGTACCCGGACAACCTGCCCCGAATCAACGCCAGGGGCGGCCCGATGGGCCGGCCGGGATGTTGGACCGTCACCCGCGACATCTGGCCGATGCCGTACATGGTGATGGACACCGGTGCCTCGATCGCGCCGTACAACCACTTCGGCCTCGGCTCGCCGTTCGCGTCCGAATACGTGTGGGGCCGTCAGGACGGCGAGAACACCATCAACCCCTGACGCGTGTTAGTTCTTGCGGCCGCAGTTCGGCTGGGCCGGCTTGGCCGGCCACGCGCACACGTTGAAGAACGTCTCGGTGCCGAACCCGCCACCGTCGAAGACGCCGTAGTTATCGCCGTGGGTACCGGTGTAGGTGGCGCCGCCGCCACCGCTCGATCCGCCGTCGTTCGACACGATGGTCGTGACGGCCCAGCCCTTGCCTTCGAGCGCGGTCTTGTAGGCCTTGACCACGTCAGCGGGGCCGCCCGTCACCTTGAAGCTGAGGTGAATTCCGTTGTCCGCGATAGGGTCTGGGCCGAAGGTCTGCACTGTACCGGCCGGCGCCGGCACCAGCGCCTGCAGTTCTGCAGGGGTCGCCGCAGCTGCTGATGACGACGCGGTGCTGGACGCTGCGGCGCTCGTCGCCGCCGAACTCGACGAACTTTTGGCGCCCGAGTCGGACCCGCCGCCGCAGCCGGCCACGAGGCCGATCACTGCAGCCGCGACTGCCACCGAACGAATTGCGTTGCTCATGGTCGCTCCCGTCGTTGAGCGCACGGTATCAACGTATTCGACGGTGCGGTCAAAAATGGCACGGTTGGGTGGCCGAGCGCATCGCACCTACGATGCCAACGTGGCAGGGGAAGGCTGGGTAGCGCACATTCCGACGGCTACCTACGGCCCGCCTCGGCTGGGCGGGGCGGTCATCGCGCGGCCGGCGATCACCCGATCCCTGCTCGCCTCGGACGCGGAACTCGTGGTGGTGACGGCGCCCGCCGGATACGGCAAGACGACCGCGGTGGCACTGTGGGATGACGCCGACGACCGGCCATTCGCCTGGGTGCGGCTGGACCACCTCGACAACGACCCTGCCCATCTGTTGCTGCACCTGCTGACCGCCGCGGACCAGGTCGCCGCTGTCGATGCCGCGACGTTCCAGTACCTCCGCGGCGCAGGCCGGGCCGCCGAATCTCAGCTGGTGCCGGCCGTGGTCGCGGCATTGGAGTCCGTGGGACCAATTGTTGTGGTGCTGGACGATGTTCATGAACTGACGCACGACGCGGCTGTCGATACCTTGCGTGCGCTGGTCCAGCTGGCCCCGGCGTCGACGACGCTGACGCTGATCAGCCGGACGTCGCCACCGCTCGATCTGGCGCGGCGCCGGCTGCGGGGCGGCGTGTTCGAGGTTGGTACCGAACACCTGAAACTCTCTGTCGCTGAAGCACAATCGGCTGTCGACTCTGTCGGTGGGCCCGACGGTCCCACGGCCGCGCTGGTGATCGACCGCTGTGAGGGCTGGGCGGCCGGGGTGGTCATGGCAGCGATGGCGTTGCGCGACGGCGCGTCCGGTGACGCGATCACCGGACGTCACCGCCTGGTGGCGGGCTATCTGGTCGAAGAGGTGCTGGCCCGGCTGGACCCGGCCGTCGAGTCGTTCCTCGTCGAATCCGCGGTGCTCGACCACTTCAGCGCCGACGACCTGAACGACGTTCTGCAGCGCGATGATTCAGCTGACATGCTGAGCGCGATCCATGCCTCGGGCAACCTGTTCCTGGTGCCGCTCGATGACCAGGGTGTCGCGTACCGGTACCACCGGCTGTTCGCCGATCTGCTCCGTGCGCGGCTGCGCGATCGCGATCCAGACCGGTACCGCAGCGTGGCCGCCCGGGCGGCGGAGCTTCTCGAGCGCGTCGGCGACATCGACGGCGCCCTGTTGCAGGCCTTGGCGGCCGACGACCCGGCACACGCCGCGGCGCTGGTCGAACGCGATGCCGTGCGTCTCGGATTCGACGGCCGCGCAGGCATCTTGGCGCGCCGGCTGAGGCTGCTCGATGAGCACGTCTTCGCCGACCATGCCGATGCCGCGATTGCCCGAGCCTGGTTGGGGGTGACGCTGGGGGACGCCGATCTGATCCAGCGGTCCCTGCTCGCGGCCTCGGCCGCGGACCGGGGCGCGGGCTTGGCCGACGGCACGCCATCGGTGAAAGTTGGTGCGGCCCTGGTCGGTTCCCTCGTCGGCATCGGCGGTGTGCTCGAGGTGGTCCGGCACGCCGACACGGTGTGTGACGCCGGCGACCACCTGGTCAACCCGTGGTGGGGCGCTGCCGCATCGGTCAAAGGCGGCGCGTTGTCGATGATCGGTGACGCGGAAAATGCCAGGGCCACACTGGAATCGTCATTCCCGGTCCTTGACGACCTCCCCGGCTTCCGGGCCGTGGCGTTGGCGCATCTCGCCCTGCTGGACCTCGACGACGGGGCCCTGCTGTCTGCGGCGCAGCGCAGCGCACAGGCCCGCAGCATCGTCGACTCCCGCGACCTGTGCGACCTGGTTCCCATGGTGTTGGTGTACGCGGTGGACGGGCTGGTGCGGAGCCACCGCGGCGACGTCGCCGGGGCACGCGACGCGGTGCGTGGCACCGAACGGCTCCTGGAGCGACTGGGAGACCTGGCGGCACGTACCGCGGCACTGGGACACGCGCTGACCGCGGCCACTGCCCTGGAGATCGACGACCCGCAGCTGTGCCGACGGCATCTCGATGCGGGACAGCTCGCCAGTCGTCGGGAGCCCGACGCCGCGGCGGTGCAGCTCCGGCTGGCGCGGGTCCGCGAACTACTGGCGGCGCATGCACAGCACGGGCCGCGGCCGGCCCTGACCGCGGCCGAGCTGCGTCTGCTCCCACACCTGGCCACCCACCTGTCGCTGCAGAAGATCGCCGGTGAACTGCACCTGGGCCGGGAAACCGTGAAGAGCCAGGCCAAGTCGATCTACCGCAAGCTGTCGGTGTCGTCGCGCACCGAGGCTGTCACCGAGGCGGCGCGCCTCGGCCTGCTCGACCAGCCCTGACCCGTCAGGCTTTGCGGGCCAGGAACCGGGCGAACGGGATCAGCATCGTGAACTCGGCGATCAGCACCACCGTGATCATCACCGTGACGCGCGGATCGTCGAAGTTCTGGCCGGCCACCACGAAGGCCGCCGCCGCATTGCGCTGTGCCGTGCCCAATGCGAGCACCGGCCGCGCGGTGGTGCTGAAAAACACCAGACCCCAACCGATTCCGGCGCACACTGCGGTGTAGACGATGGCCGCCAGGATGCCACGGGTGCCGTACACCGACAGCACCTCCCGGAAATTGGCGACGATCGTCAGGACGACCACCAGCACCATGCTGACGGTGCTGAGCAGCCCGATGGCCGGCCTGATCCGCGCGGCCACCGCCGGAGCCTGCTTCCGGCAGAGCAGCCCGATCGCCAAGGGGATCAGCATGAGGACCACCAACGACGACGCGATCGCGAGTGGATCGACCTCCGACCCCTTGAGGAAGATCGGCAACACGATCGGCACGTAAGCCACCGTGGTGATCATCAGCAGCGCCATCAGGCCCACCGTCAAACCCGCGTCGGCCTTGGCGAACTCGGCGAGTTTGATCAGGAACGGCGCACCCGCCGCCAGTCCGCACAGCAGCAGGCCGACGCCCAGCGGCTCGTCGAGGGCCAGCAGGCGCCACAGCCCGAAGGCAACCAGCGGCGCCGCAACGAAATTGGCGACCAGGGCCAGACTCACCACCCGAATGTCCTTGAGCGGTGCCAGAATCTGGGCCGGGGTCAGGCTCAGCCCGACGCCCAGGGTGCTGGACACCACGAACAGGACGACGGCGATGTTGGCACCGCGCGCCGCCAGGTCGCTCAGCGTCACATCGTCACCAGATTGCGCCAGAACGACTTCAGGCTGTCGCTGGCGCCGAACAGGGTTGTGAAGTGCGTCGAATCGACCAGCACGATGTCGCCCGCGCGGTCACCGCTCGGCGGCATGTGGATCAGCGCGTTGAACTCGGTGTTGCCCGCCAGGGTGAACGGGTGCGGCCGGGTCTGGTCGATCAGCTGCCGGCCCAGCACCCGAAGCTCCGTGCTCTCCGGAGCCGTCAGTGCGTAGTGCGGCAGATGCGGATGCAGGGCCAGCGTGGTGACGTCCCGGAGCAGGCCGGCCGAATCCAGATCACGAAAAGCGGTAAGCGGCACAATCTGTTTGGTGCCCTCGACCGTCGCGGGGCGCAGGCCCCAGGTGTTGTGCACAGGGATGTTCAGCCCGGTCAGCAGCGATCGCGCGAAACCGCTGAACCGCTGGATCCGTGGCGTCAGCGGGTCGCCGTGGTGCAGGTACTCCATCTGTTGCTGTTCTTTGTCGTCGGTGAAGCCGACGTCGTGGTGCGGGGCCAGCATCAGGCACGTGCCCTCGCGCTTGAGCCACTGCTGGATCGCGGCGATCTCTTCCGGGGCGGCGTCCTCGTCGCCCAGCAGGTGGTCCAGGCCGAAGATCATGAGAGTGTCGGTGTCGTTCAGGATGCGCTCATCGATCGGCAGCCGGTAGCCGGCCTGATCGACTCGCTGGAACACCGCCACCGGATGCCCGGTCGCTTCCCCGGCCACGTCCTGGAAGGCCAAGGAGGAGCGGTGGAACAGCTCCAACGTGCCGTCGACGCCTTGCAGGAAGTTCCGCGGGCTGTATTCGGGGCCTTCGTACGCCGGCCACGTCGCCGCGCGTACCTCGGTCATGGTGGAGAACCGGTTGTACAGCAGCGCCGGGTCGCGCTGCGCCTCCCACGGGTAGCTCCACGACCAGTAGATGCTGACGCGTCGGTTGCCGTTGTGCGACCGGGTGATGTGCGCCTGGTTGTAGGTGCGGGCGTAGGGCTGTGTCGATGCCATGATTTCTCCTAGTTCTTCAAAGTCGAGAGGTGACGCAGTGCGCTCAGGCCGGGCAAGAAGAAGTACGCCCCGCCGCGCAGCGTGGTGAATGCCGGTAACCCCTTGTGTACCTTGCGAATCGGCCGCTTCGGGATCGTGAAGTCCAGCGTGCCGTCCTGGGTGCCGCAGATGGGGTCGTGTTCGTTGCCGAGTTCCTGGAACGCCGCGTCGTTGATCCACACGTTCTGCGCGAACTCGAACTGCCGCACCAGGCTGGCGCAGATCAGGAACATCCCGACGCCGCGTTCGACGCCGTCGTCGGGCACGCCTTCCGGCAGTGCCGGCCCGTACGTGCCGCTGCGCCGGATCAGCTTGCGCCGATTGGGATTCGGCTCGGTATCGCGTGGATTGAGCCGACGCGCGTGCGAGCCGAGCGGGCATTTGTAGCCGTGCGGATCCATGGTGCCGTAGTCGAAATCGTTGTTGCGCATCGGATCCGCACCAAGTTCGGGATCGTCGTGCTCAGGGGCCAGCACCAACGGAGCCCCGCTGCGCCAGCGACCCATGAACTTGGCGGCCAACAGCTCCTGGCTCTCGGCGTCCTCGGCGTTCTGCCGCAGATAGTCGCGGAAGACCTCGACATGCTCCTCCAGCCGGCGGTACGCCATGAAACTACCGTTGCGTGAAAGAGCTTCGAGCGCAGGCTGATTCGATATCAGCCTCTCCTCGTCCGGATAGCCGAGCAGGAACTCGCCCGGTGCCAGCGCCCCACCCGCACCCGGAATCAGCTCCTCGCCGGACCCCTGCATCTGCGGCTGCGATACCGGATCGCGGTACCCGAAGTGATCGTGGTCGTACTCGAACGGCGCGGTGGCCGCCAGATCCAGATGCGACAGCGACCGGACGCCGGGGCAGCGGGCCAGCAGCGCGTCGTGTTCGCCGACGCATCGCACCCGTTCGTCCTCGTCCCGGGCGAACAGGATGACGATCGCGTGCAGATCGTCGCCCGCGAGCCCACCCAGCCAGTGCTCGGGTGCGGCCGCGCCGGTATCTCCGAGGATGTCGGCGCGCGCGGCCATGCCCTCCCGGAATTCAGCCGGGAAGGTGGCCAACGTCTCCTCGTCAAGTCCCAACGCGCGCAGCCCATTCCAGGTGAACGCCAGGTTGACCCACCGCTTGAAGATGTTGACCGTCTTGCGGACATCGGTCGCCGACTGCACGAGGGGAACCATCTCGGCCAGCCAGGCTTGCCCGGCTTCGGGGGTGTCGAAGGTCAGGAACTCGTACCGACCGGTCAGATGGGGAGTCCCGGTCAGCATGATGTGCTGAATGTCGTCGAATTCGAGGGCTGTCACTGCATTTGGTCCAACATCTCGGAGAACGCGGCCTTGAGTCGCAGCGCCTTCTTGACCTCGACGGAGGTGACGTACGGGTACTCGCCGTACTCCAGGAAGCTCGGCACCTGGTGCTCGCGGACGAACATGATGAAGGCCTCGGGGTTGGTCTTCCAATCTTCCGGGAAGCCCTCCAGGTGGGTGAACGCCGTGGTGATGCCCGTCGAGCTGAACAGCTTGACGGCGTCCTCGGTGTACTTGTCGAAGTCGGTGTCGAAGATGCCCTGGTACTGGAAGTGCAAGCCGGAGCCGACGTCGAACAGCTGCCACCGCAGGTAGTGCAGCTTCAGCGGGGCCAGGACATCGGGCTGCGCGGCGACAGCTGCCTCGAGCTGCTTGCCGTAGTCGCGGATCGCCTGCTCATGGCCGTCGAGCACCTTGGCGATGATGTTGAAGCCGTAGCACGCCGGGGTGCGCGGGTAGACCGGTCCGTAGCGGCCGCGGGTCAGCTCGAAGTAGCCCTCCTTCGGGATGGCTAGAGCTGCGGGCTGGGTCCAATCGTCATTTCCGTTGTGCGCCATGGCAACGAGATTATGAGCGCCGCGCACGCACGTCGTCCCCCGAATCGGGGGAAATCGTCGGAAGCTGACTCAGCCGCGGCTGACGGTGTTGGACCCGCCCGGATTCGGGATGTCCGGCGTCCCGGAGTGATAGGTGACGTGGTTGTCCATGCCGGACGTGACGATCTTGTCGGCAGAGTCGACGGTCACGGTGTTCTCGATGCCGGATACCTGGACGGTCGAGCAGTGCCCGGTGATGGTGACGCTGTTGGACACCCCGCTGATGTTGATCGGGCGGTCGTTGCATGCCACGGTTCGGTGGCCGCGCACACCCGCGACCTGGATGGGCGCGTTGGGATCATCGGACTGCGGCGGCAATTCGACCAGGCCCGGTCCGGACATCACCGTGGTGCCGTTGACCACCACCGAGGATTCGTCGCCGGGATGAGCCGGGGTCGGAATGGCGACCGAGATGCTGGGTTGCTGACCGGCGCTGGGCGGGAGAAACGTCGTGTGCTTCTTTCCGGTGAGGTTGGCGACGAAGACGATTCCCGCCACCACCGGCCCCACCAACACCGCGAGAACGACGGCGCCCAAGATCATGCGACGTGCGGCGGTACTCGGCACCCCCGGCGGCAACGGTTGCGCCGGCCAGGGCTTCTGCGGCCGGCTGTACTGGGCGGAGTACGGCCGACTTGTGACTGGCGTACGCGAGGACCACTGCTGGCCGGGTTCGGTCAGCTCCGAGGCCCGGGCCTGTTCGTTCATCGCGCGTTCGAGCTCGCGGATGCGGGCCTCGGGATCGTCGTCGCGACTCATGTTCCGATGCTGTCACACCCGGCGGGGCGGCTCAACGCCACAGGTAGCGGGTCTTGGGCCGGCCGGTCCCGCCGTATTCGCTTCGGCGCGTGACCGTTCCGTCGTCGGCCAGCCGTTCCAGATAGCGCCACGCGGTCACCCGAGCCACCCCGACGGCCTTCGCGGCCTCGTCTGCGGTCAGCCCGTCGGGACTGTCCCGCACCGCGCGGGCGATATCGTCGTTGGTCAGCGTGGCGGCACCCTTCGGGGCTGCGGATTTGTCTGCGCCGGTGCGTAATTCGGCGAGCGCCCGGTCCACCTCGGCTTGGCTCGCGGCGTCCACCCCAGGCGGCAGCGCCGTCCGGTATCGCTGATAGCGATCCAACCGGTCGCGGAACGCGGCGAACGTGAAGGGCTTCAACAGGTAGGCGAGCGCACCGTGCGCGACGGCCGCGCGGACCATCTCGAGGTCGCGCTCGGAGGTGATGGCGATGATGTCCGGCGCCGGCCGCAGCCCGGACAGTGCCGACGCCAGGCTGATGCCGCTGGCGTCGGGCAACCCGAGGTCCAGCAGCACCAGGTCGACGGGCTCGTCGGTGGTGGTCGCCCGGGAGGCGAACTGCATCGCCTCGCGTGCGGTGTGCGCCACCGCCGCGACGGAAAAGCCTTCCAGCCGTTCGACATACGTGCGGTGGGCCTCGGCGATCAGTGGGTCGTCGTCGACGATCAGCACCCTGGTCATGTGAGTACCGCCGGGATCGTCACCGACACCACCGACCCGTAGCTGACGTCCGACTCGAGGGTCCCCCCGTGCCGCCTGACCACCTGCGCCACCAAGGCCAGCCCGAGACCGTGCCCCGGCGCCGATTTCGTCGAATAGCCCCGGCGCATGGCGTTTTCGAACGTCTCCGGGTCCATGCCGGAGCCGCTGTCGGCCACCCGTAGCACCAGCTCGGCACCTGGCTCGCAGCGGACCGTCACCTCGATCCACGGCTCGTCGCGGTCGCACGCATCCATCGCGTTGTCGATCAGGTTGCCCAGCACCGTCACCATCTCCTGCCCGGTCAGCGGTAGATAGGAAGTGTCCGAAGGCAATTGCGAGTCCACGGTGACGGTGAAATCGATGCCACGCTCGTGGGCTTGCGCGCTCTTACCCAGCAGCAGCGCCACCAGCGCGGGTTCACGGACCTCACTGGACAGCCGGTCGACGAGTCGCTGCGACAGCTCCAGTTCGTCGGTGGCGAAGGCGACGGCGTCCGACGGGCGGCCCATCTCGACCATGGTGATCACCGTGTGCAGCTTGTTGGCCGCTTCGTGCGCCTGCGCCCGCAACGAATCGGTCAGCACCTTCAATGAGCTGAGTTCGCCCAGGGTGCTTTGCAATTCGGTGCGGTCCCGGATCGTCACGACCTCCGAACCCGCGGCGCCGGACACCGGTGAGCGGCTCACCACCAGCACCCGCTCGTCGGTGACGTGGACCTCGTCGCGCACGCCGGGGTCAGCGGCGCGCAGGAACTCCGGCAGATCGGACAGTGCCACCGTGCCCGGCGGCAGGGCCAGCAGGCGGCGCGCCTCGTCGTTGGCCAGCGCCACGCGGCCCTTCTCGAGCACCAGCAGGCCTTCGGACACCGAATGCAGGACGGCGTCGTGGTGCTCGTACATCACGCGTAGTTCCTCAGGCCGCAGGCCGTGCGTCTGGCGGAGCAGCCGGCGCCGGATCAGCCAGGCGCCGGCCGACGAAAGAGCAAGGGCGGCAAGGCTGATCGCCGCGATCACCGGAATCTGGTGGCGCCACTGTGCGGTCAGTGTGGTCTCGGTGATACCCGCGGCGACCAGACCCAGCACCCGTCCGGAACCGTCCCGAACCGGGGCGATGGTGCGTACCGACCGGCCGAGCGTCCCGGTGTAGAACTCGGTGAACGTCTGGCCTTTCAGGGCCGGCTCCATGGTCCCCAGATAGTGGGCGCCGATGCGGCTCGGATCGGTGTGGGTGAACCGGGTGCCGTCGGGCGCCATGACGGTGATGAACGCGATCCCGGTCTGTGCCCGAACGGTTTCGGTGACGGGCTGGAGCACCTCGGTGGCCCGGCCCGCCTGCAGGGCGGCCGCTGTTGACGGGGCGTCGGCCAGCGCCGTGACGATGCCGGTCAGTAATTGCTTGGCCGCGGCGTCGTTGGTGCGGCGGGACTGCACCAACGCCAGCGCGCTACCGGCGGCCACCACCGCGATGATGATCGCGATCTGCAGCGCGACGATCTGCCCGGCCAGAGACCAGCGCGGCGCGGCCGGCCAACTGCGCATCACTGCGTCCTTCTGTGAACTTCGGTGAACGAAATGAACATATGCGTGACGTGCCTCACGTTCTGGACCAACATCCTTGCAGAAGTTTTCGCCATCGAGGCCGGAGGATTCCCCGACATGACTGATCAAGCGCCGCGTCGCGACCGCACGCACTGGCTGTACATCGCCGTGCTCGTCGCCGTCGTCGGCGGTGTGGCCGTCGGCCTCATCGCACCCGGGATCGGCAAGGACATCGCGGTCCTCGGCACCCTGTTCGTCAACCTGATCAAGATGATGATCACCCCGGTGATCTTCTGCACGATCGTGCTGGGCATCGGCTCGGTGCGCAAAGCGGCGACTGTCGGCAAGATCGGTGGCCTGTCGCTCGGCTACTTCCTGCTGATGTCGACGGTGGCGCTGGCCATCGGCCTGGTCGTCGGCAACCTCCTGAGCCCCGGATCAGGCCTGCACCTGTCCGCGCAGGCGACCGGCCAGGGCGCCAAACTGGCCCAGAAGGCGCACGAGGCGGGTGGCCTCATGGACTTCGTCTCCCACATCATCCCCGAGACCCTGTTGTCCGCTCTGACCAGCGGAAACGTGCTGCAGGCCCTGTTCATCGCCCTGCTCGTCGGATTCGCCGTGCAGGCGATGGGCACCGCCGGCGAACCCGTCCTGCGGGGCGTCGAGCACCTGCAGAAACTGGTGTTCCGGGTGCTGAGCATGATCCTGTGGCTGGCCCCGATCGGCGCCTTCGGCGCGATGGCGGGCGTCGTCGGCCAGACCGGCTGGAAGGCGGTCACCCAGCTGCTGACCCTGATGCTCGGCTTCTACGTGACCTGCATCGTCTTCGTCTTCGGAGTGCTCGGGGTGGTGCTGTGGTCGGTGACGCGGATGTCGATCTTCCGGCTGGTCCGCTACCTGGCCCGCGAGTACCTGCTGATCTTCTCGACGTCGTCGTCGGAGTCGGCGCTGCCCCGGCTGATCGCCAAGATGGAGCACCTGGGCGTGGACCGCAGCACCGTCGGCGTCGTGGTCCCGACCGGCTACTCGTTCAACCTCGACGGGACCGCGATCTACCTGACCATGGCGGCGCTGTTCATCGCCGACGCCATGGGGCGGCCGATGGCGATCGGGGAGCAGTTGGCGCTGCTCGCCTTCATGATCGTCGCCTCCAAGGGCGCTGCCGGCGTCACCGGTGCCGGCCTCGCGACGCTGGCCGGGGGCCTGCAGAGTCACCGGCCGGACCTGCTGGACGGCGTCGGCCTCATCGTGGGCATCGACCGGTTCATGTCGGAGGCGCGGGCCGTCACCAACTTCTCGGGCAATGCGGTCGCCACGGTGCTGATCGGATCGTGGACCGGGACACTCGACCGCGCGAAGGCCGAGGCGGTGTTGCACGGCGCCGATCCGTTCGACGAACTGACGATGCTCGATTCGGGTGTCCCCAGCCCGTCCGCAACGTCGGTGTGACGCCTGTCTCATCGTGAACAAAATGTGAACTCGTCGATAACAGCGAATATCAGGCCCAGTTCAGGTGGGCGCCGGGGCCGTCACGATCTTGATGAACGGAAGTGGGGCCTGAGTTGTATCGTGCGGATGAGACGGATGGGATTCAATGCGTTCGTGTCGCTGTGTGATGTTTCGCTCACTTTGCCTGGGAATGTCGGGAAACAGTGTTCGGAAACCCTCAGAAATGAGGTCTGCCTGTGTTTGCTCAAATTGAATTTGCCTGATGTTTACCCAGGTCGGAGCGTCGATCACCTTTGATAACAAGTGCATAACAATTCGCACCTTAAGTAACTCCTAAGAGCACCTGTTCAATTCACGAGGTGGCGTCGCTGAAGCCGTCCGGAATGTCGGTGGGGATCACTACACTTCTTGAAAGCAGCGCTCATCCGGGCGCACCCGAACGGGAAATCGACTACCGGCGCGTTGCCGCGCCGGCGGAGGTACCGAAGATCGTGGCAAATAATAACGCTCGTGCAAAAGCGAAGCGGGCGAGCGCCCAGGCGCTGCGCGGAACCATGGACATCGCGCAGGTTGGCCGCGGCACCATCGCCGACATCGCCGAGAGCGCGGGCCAGTTGGTTGCGACCAGCTACGCCGACAACATGGTGTCGCTGATCGAGCCGCGCAGCCGCAGCATCCGCGATATCGCCGTCGACGGTGAACCGTTCGCGGTCGTCGCCACCGATGACCGGGCCTACGTCGCCGTGTCCGGTGCCGAATTCGACGGCATCGCCGTCATCGACGTCGCCACCGGTGCCGAGCTGGCCGCCTACCCGCTGGCCTCGGGCGTCAGCGCCCTGGCTGTCAGCCCCGACGGCAAGCGCGTGTTCGCAGGCCGCGCAGGTGACGCCTACATCGACGTCGCCGTCATCGACATCACCGCAGACCGCGTCGGCACCATCGAGATCGCCACCGGTGCCGCCATCAGCATCGACGCCCTCTCGGTCGACCACACCGGTCGCCGGCTCTACGTCGCCACCACCGACGAGATGGGCAGCCAGCTGGTCGTCGTCGACACCGAGACCGCGCGCATCCGCAACACCATCGTCATCGGTGCCCCGATCCGCAGCCTGGCGCTCGGCCCGGACAACACCGCCTACGTGCTGACCTCGGACCTGACCGCCCGCGGTGAGGTGCACGTCGTCGACCTGGCCGCCGGCCGCGTGACCGGTCGCTTCGCCGTCGGTGACGCCCCGACCCAGCTGGTGCTCGGTGCCGACGGCACCCGCGCCTACGTCGTCGACTACGACCGCGTCTCGGTGTTCTGCACCCAGACCAACGCGGTCGTCGACACCATCACCGCTGATGTGCAGCCGTCCTGCGTCACCGTCAGCCGCGACGGATCTCGGCTCTACGTCGCGGACGTCGCCGGTGACGTCACCGCGGTCGCCGTCGAGGCGCCCAAGCCGCTGCTCTACTCGCAGTTCATGGCGACCAAGTCGGTTGCCATGAACGAGGTGCGCGCGCTGGAGCCCGCGACCGTCTGATCAGTCCAAAGAGAACGCCCCCACTGTGAAGGTGGGGGCGTTCTGCGTTGTGCGGCTAGTGCGTGCCCGTGCAGTCGAGCGACACCGAAATGGTCTTGCTGGTCTGCGGCAGCAGGATGGAGTTGCCGTTGCGGCCCAGGACCGGTCCGGCGAACGGCACCCACTGCGTGGTCGACTGCGGATTGCGCACACTGGATACGGTGCACTGGGACATCGGCGCCGTCCCCAGCTTGTCGATCGTGACCACATAGCCCTCGGACTGCAGCCGGTTGATCGTGTCCTGTGCCGTTTCGGCAGCGGCCAATCCCGCCGGTGCCAGCACCGTCAGCGCAGCTCCGGCCATCGCTGCGGCGAGCGTCCAATTCCTGCGCATGATTTTCTCCTGTCGTGCCAACACTAATCATCCTCCTACCTGGCAGGGTCGGCTAGCATCTCGACATCCCAGCGGCAGCAACCCAGAGGCGAAACTCACGATGCTCAGTACGATGCAGGACGCCCCGCTCACCATCGCCACGATCATGCGGCACGCGACCGGGCAGAATTCCCGCCGAACCGTCACCACGGCGCTCGGCAGCGGGCAGTACCGCACCGTGACCTACGGCGACGTCGGCGAGCAGTGCGGGCGGCTGGCCAACGCGTTGCGCGGTCTCGGCATCACCGGGGACCAGCGGGTGGCCACGTTCATGTGGAACAACGCCGAACACACGGTGGCGTACCTGGCCGTTCCGTCGATGGGTGCGGTGCTGCACACCCTCAATATCCGGCTCTCACCCGAGCAGATCGCGTACATCGCCAACGAGGCCGAGGATTCGGTCGTCATCGCCGACCTCTCGTTGACCGCCCAGCTCGCCCCGGTACTGCCGCAGATGACCACGGTGCACACCGTGATCGCCATCGGCGCAGGGGATTTGGGGCCGCTGGAAGCGTCGGGCAAGACGGTCCTGCGGTACGACGAACTGCTGGCCGCCCAGTCCGTCGACTTCGACTGGCCCGAGATCGACGAGTGGTCTGCAGCTGCGATGTGTTACACCAGCGGCACCACCGGAAATCCCAAAGGCGTTGTCTACAGCCATCGTTCGAGCTTCTTGCATGCCATGGCTACGTGCACCAGCAATGCGCTGGACGTCGGCAGTGACGACGTGACCCTGCCCATCGTGCCGATGTTCCACGCCAACGCCTGGGGTCTGCCGTACGCCGCGCTGATGGCCGGCGCCGACCTGGTGATGCCGGACCGGTTCCTGGACGGTGCGTCGCTGATCGACCTCATCGAGACCCATCGCCCGACCATCGCCGGCGCCGTTCCGACCATCTGGAACGACGTGATGAACTGCCTGGAGAAGAACCCGGGACACGACATTTCGTCCCTGCGGATCGTCGGCTGCGGCGGCTCCGCTGTGCCGGTGTCGATGATGCGGATCTTCCAGGAACGGTACGGCGTCCACATCCGTCAGGCCTGGGGGATGACCGAGACCTCGCCGCTGGCCACCACCGCCAAGCCGCTGCCGAACGTGTCCGACGAGGAGTACTGGGCGTCCCGCGCGACCGCGGGGCGCCCCATGTGCGGCGTCGAGATCCGGATCGTCGACGACGCCGGGACCCCGCTGCCGCACGACGGAGAAGCGGTCGGGGAGATCGAGATTCGCGGACCGTGGATCACCGGCAGCTACTACCTCGGCTACGACGCGAGCAAGTTCGACAGCGGCTGGCTGCGCACCGGTGACGTCGGCCGCATCGACGACTGCGGATTCGTCACGCTCACGGACCGGGCCAAGGACGTCATCAAGTCCGGCGGCGAGTGGATTTCGTCGGTCGAGCTGGAGAACCACCTGATCGCGCACCCGGCCGTGCTGGAAGCCGCCGTGGTCGCGGTGCCCGACGATCGCTGGCAGGAGCGCCCGCTGGTTGCTGTGGTGCTGCACGACGGCGCTGCCGCGACTCCCGCCGAGCTGCGAGAGTTCCTGGCGGACAAGGTGGTTCGCTGGTGGCTTCCTGAGCGCTGGACGTTCATCGACCAGGTGCCGCGCACCAGCGTCGGCAAGTACGACAAGAAGACCATCCGCGCCCGGTACGCCGACGGCGCCTACGAGGTCGTCACCATCTAGCGCTCACGGGATCAAGCGCGCACCGCGAGGGTCGACATGAGGTCGGCGAGCCGATCCGGCCGGTCGAGCATCGAGAATGTCCTTGCGCCGTCGATGATTTCGAGACGAGCGTGGGGGATCAGGTCTGCCAGCTTCTCGCCGTCGCCGACTTCGAAGAACACGTCGTCGGCGGACCACGCGATGAGCGTCGGCTTGTCGAACTCGGGCAGCCGCGCCGCCACCGCGGTGGTGACCTCGGTGCGCAGCGAGTTGGTGAGCACTCGGAGGTCCTCGGCGATCGCCGGATTGGACTGTGGGTTGCGCACCCACTCGCGGGTCAAGGCATCGAGGTCGGAGTAGGCGAGGCCGGCGTAGGCGCGCTTGCGCACCAACGGAATTCGGAACACCTGCGTGCCGGCGCGGAAGATGGCCTTCGAGCGCGAGGCCGTGATCAACGGCTTGAGGATCGGCGGCGGAAAGTGTTCGAACGCATCGCAACTGGTCAGCACCATGGCGCCGATGCGCTCGGGGTGGTGGACCGCGACCAGTTGGGTGACGACACCGCCGGTGTCGTTGCCGACGATGACGACGTCGTCGAGGTCGAGGGCGGCCAGGGTGTCGGCGACGATCCGCGCGACGCCGTGGATGCTCCGGTCGGCGCCGGGTCGCAGCGGCTCGGAATGCGCACCCAGCGGCCAGGTCGGGGCGATGCATCGCAGGCCGCGCGCGGCCAGGCGCGCGCCGACCTGTCGCCACAGCTGGCCGCCCATCATGTATCCGTGTACGAAGACGACGGGTCTGCCGTCCTTCGGCCCGAATTCCTCGAAATGGATGGTTCCGGCGTTAATCTCGATGATCGACATGGATCACTCCTAGCTCGATACTGATTTACAAACAGGCTGTCCGCAACTTACCAACAGGGTGTATGGAAAACAAGAGGCGTACCCAGGAAGAACGCTCCGCGGCGACGCGTGAGGCGTTGATCGTCGCTGCGCGGCGACTGTGGGGTGAGCGTGGTTATGCCGAGGTGGGTACGCCCGAGATCGCGACGGCCGCCGGGGTCACGCGAGGCGCGATGTACCACCAATTCGCCGACAAGGCAGCGCTTTTCCTGGCCGTGGTGGAGGCGGTGGAGCAGGACGTGATGGCCCGGCTCGGGGAGTGGGTGGCGGCTGCCGGCGCGACGACACCGGCGGATGCCATCCGGGCCGCGGTCGACGGCTGGCTGGAGGTCTCCGGCGACCCCGAGGTGCGGCAGCTGGTCCTGTTGGATGCCCCGAGCGTGCTGGGCTGGGCGGGCTTCCGCGACGTGGCCCAGCGCTACAGCCTCGGCATGACCGAGCAGCTGCTCAGCGAGGCCATCAAGGCCGGCCAGCTGGCCCGTCAGCCGGTGCGGGCACTGGCGCACGTACTGATCGGGGCCCTCGACGAGGCGGCCATGCTCATCGCCACGTCCGAGGACCTGAAGAAGACTCGCCGCGAGACCCGGCAGGTGCTGCGCCGCCTGGTCGACGCGATGTTCACTCCCTGACCGCCGAAACGGCATTCCGGCAGGAAAAGTTCGAGAACGAACCTGCTGGAATGCCGTTTCGCGGGTGAAGGGGGTTAGCGCTCGGCGCGCTGGTAGGCCGTCACGACGGCGGCGCCGCCCAGGCCGATGTTGTGCTGCAGGGCGGCGTTGACGCCGTCGACCTGACGCTTGTCGGCAGTGCCGCGCAGCTGCCAGGTCAGCTCGGAGCACTGGGCCAGGCCCGTCGCGCCGAGCGGGTGGCCCTTGGAGATCAGGCCGCCCGACGGGTTGACCACCCAGCGCCCGCCGTAGGTGGTGTCGTTGTTGTCGATCAGCCGCGGGGCTTCACCCTCGCTGCACAGGCCCAGGGCTTCGTACAGCAGCAGTTCGTTGGCGGAGAAGCAGTCGTGCAGCTCGATGACCTGGAAGTCCTCGGGGCCCAGGCCCGACTGGTCGTAAACCTTCTGTGCGGCTTGGACATTCATGTCGTAGCCGATGATGTTGGCGGCGCTGCCGTCGAACGTCGACGCGAAGTCGGTCGTCATGGCCTGGCCGACGATCTCGACGGCCTGCGAGGCCAGCCCGTGCTTGTCGACGAACGCCTCGCTCGCGACGATCGCCGCACCCGATCCGTCGGAGGTGGGGGAGCACTGCAGCTTGGTGAGTGGGTCGGAGATCATCTTGGCGGCCAGGATGTCGTCGAGTGTGTACTCGTCCTGGAACTGCGCGTACGGGTTGTTCACCGAATGCTTGTGGTTCTTGTAGCCGATCTTCGCGAAATGTTCGGCGGTGGTGCCGTACTTCTTCATGTGCTCACGGCCGGCCGCACCGAACATCCACGGCGCCACCGGGAAGGCGAACTCGTCGATCTCGGCCAGGGCCTTGACGTGCCGGCCCAGCGGGGATTCGCGGTCCTGCGCACCGCCGCCGAGCGAGCCCGGCTGCATCTTCTCGAAGCCGAGCGCGATCGTGCAATCCGCCAGGCCGCCGCGAATCGCCTGCGCGGCAAGGTAAAGCGCGGTCGAACCCGTCGAACAGTTGTTGTTGACGTTGACGATCGGGATGCCCGTCATGCCCAGTTCGTACAGGGCGCGCTGGCCGGAGGTCGAGTCGCCGGAGCAGTAGCCGACGTAGCCCTGCTCCACCTGGTCGTACGAGATGCCGGCGTCGGCGAGCGCCTTGTTGCCGGACTCGTTGGCCATCTGCGGGTAGTCCCAGCCTTCGCGACTGCCGGGCTTCTCGAATTTGGTCATGCCGACGCCGACGACGAACACACGATTCTTGGCCATGGGGTTCCTTTCGTTACTACCTGTAGTTCAGTCACGCGCGGCGCTTTTAGTCAAGACCCCAAAGGTCTGGTCTCCGGAGCCGAGCCGGTGGTATACAACCTAGAACGTGTTCTAGTTCTGCCGGTCCTCGGGAGGTTTCATGGCGTTGCGGGTCGTGCAGTGGGCAACCGGCGGAGTCGGCGTCGCCGCGATCAACGGCGTGCTGGAACACCCCGACCTGGAGCTCGTCGGCTGTTGGGTGCATTCGGAAGCCAAGAATGGCAAGGACGTTGGCGAGATCATCGGCGCGGCGCCGCTCGGCGTCACCGCCACCAACAACATCCAGGACATCCTCGACCTGGACGCCGACGCCGTCATCTACGCCCCGCTGATGGCCAACCCCGACGAGGTCGCCGCGCTGCTGCGGTCCGGCAAGAACGTGGTGACGCCGGTCGGCTGGGTGTACCCGAGCGAAAAGCAGGGCGCGCCGGTGCGCGAGGCCGCGTTGGCCGGTGGCGTCACGCTGCACGGCACCGGCATCGCGCCCGGCGGCATCAGCGAGAAGTTCCCGCTGTTGTTCTCGGCGATGTCCACCGGCGTGACTTTTGTTCGGGCCGAAGAGTTCTCGGACCTGCGGACCTACGAGGCACCCGACGTGTTGCGGCACGTGATGGGGTTCGGTGAGACCCCGGACAAGGCGCTGACGGGCCCCATGCAGAAGCTCCTGGACAGCGGCTTCATCCAGGCTGTCCGGATGTGCGTCGACCAATTCGGCTTCAACGCCGACCCGAAGATCGTTGCCCGCCAAGAGGTTGCGGTGGCGACCGCACCGATCGACTCGCCGCTCGGACCCATCGCGCCCGGCCAGGTGGCGGCCCGCAAGTTCCACTGGGAAGCGGTCGTCGGCGACGAGGTCGTCGTCCGCGTCACCGTCAACTGGTTCATGGGCGAGGAAAGCCTCGATCCCGCATGGGATTTCGGCCCCGAAGGTCAACGCTACGAGATGGAGGTCAAGGGCAATCCGGATTTCACCGTGTCGATCAAGGGTTTTCAGGGACTCGTGGGCGAGGACGGACCGGAACCCGGCGTCGTCGGCACCGCTGCCCACTGCGTCAACTCCGTGCCGGCGGTGTGTGCCGCGGAACCGGGTATCGCCACCTATCTGGACCTGCCGCTCGTCAGCGCGAAGGCAGCGCCGCGCCTGAGATAGCGGTCATTCGCGCACGCTCGTCAGCGGCGAGCGTGCGCGAATTGCACGCGGAATACGGCGTGTCGGCGTACAGACACGGCCGCTCGCGGGAATCAGGGCTGCACGAGTATGCGGATCGGATTGCCTTCGGCCCGATCGAGTTTCGCGATGCCTTCGGCGACGTCCTCCAGCGGGACGATCTCGCTGATCGACCGGGTGAGGTCGAGTCGGCCGCGGGAGACCAGCGTGGCCAGGGTGCCGATGTCGGCGTTCTGGTAGCCGAGGTGGCCGAGCACCTGCTTGCGGGTCAGGTTGAAGAACGACGTGGGGCCGATCGTCGGGGCGTCGGCGCTCATGCCGACACCGACGAACCGGCCGCCGACGGTCAGTGACGCCAGCGCCTGATCGAACGTCGACCCCTTGCCGACCGCGTCGAATGCGACATCGAGCATCCGGCCTCCGGTGGCGGTAGCGATCTGCGCCGCCAGTTCCGGGTCACGCGCGTCGAACGCGTAGTCCGCGCCGACGGCCAGTGCGCGCTCCAGCACCGCCGGATTGACGTCGACGGCGATGATGGGCGCGGCCCCGACCAACCGGGCCAACTGCACGATGTGCGTGCCGAGCCCTCCGACGCCCCAGACGCCCACCGACTCGCCGATGCCCACCTGACCGGTCCGGACCACGGCGCCGAACGGCGTGGACACCGCGTCGGCCAGGATCGCGGCCTGCTCCAGCGGCACGTTGTCGGGTACGCGGGTCAGCCCGAAGGCCTGCGCGACCGTGTACTCGGCCCAGCCGCCGTCGTACGCGAACGCCATGAGCCGGATCCGCAGACAGTTCGACATGTCGCCACGCAGGCAGTTCACGCAGTCCATGCACGGCTTGCCGGCGGCGACGACGACGCGGTCGCCCTCGGCCCAGCCGGTGACGCCCGGTCCCAGCTTGGCGACGGTGCCCGACGTCTCGTGCCCTTGGGTCACCACCGGGAGCTGCGACGGGAACGTGCCGTTGATCAGGCTGAGGTCGGAGTGGCAGATGCCGCAGTAGGCGACTTTGACGAGGACCTCGCCGGGGCCTGGTTCTGGAATCGGAACATCTTCCACCACAACCTTTTTGGTGTCGGAGTAGAACCGTTGGGCCCGCATCGTTGAGGTCATGACACTCCAGTGGTCAGCTTCGATGGTTACGATCGCCATCATGGCGCAGGCATTGGTGGTCGAGCAATCACGAACAGTTCCCGTCACGGTCGCTGACGCGTTCAGCGGTACGGTCCCGATGCCGTTGAACGAGCTGTTCTGTCGGTGGTACGGGCCGATCCCGCCGATCAAGGCGGTTCGTGACCAGACCGGCATCTGGGACGCGGTCGGGCAGACCCGCACGATTCTGCTGCAGGGCGGTGGCAGCATGGCCGAGACGCTGACGTCGTTCAATGAGCCGCACTCGTTCGGCTACACCCTGTCCGACATCACCGGCCCGATGGCCGCGCTGATCAGCGGCGTCAACGGCGAATGGCTGTTTCAACCCGCCGGCACCGGTACCAAGATCACCTGGCGCTGGACCTTGCACCGGCGCAGTGCGGCGACCGCTCCGCTGCTGCCGGCGTTCGGCCGGTTGTGGAAGGGCTACGCGGGCCGGTCACTCGAGCATCTTTCTGACCTCCTGGTGGGATGACAGTCCCACGGTGCACGCCGGATCATGTTAGATGAACTAATGACTAAGCGTGCACTCGTCTTGGCTGGTGGCGGCATCGCCGGCATCGCATGGGAGACCGGCATCCTGCAGGGAATCGCCGACGAAGCCCCCGAGATCGCGGCGGCGGTGCGGAATGCGGATGTGGTGTTGGGCACATCGGCAGGCTCGGCGGTCGGGGCTCAGCTGGGCAGCGCGCTGAGCATCGGCGAGCTGTTCGAACGCCAGGTCGCCGCAGAGTCCGCGGAGATCAGCCCAGGTATCAACATCGAAGTCGTCTTGACCGTTTTCGTCGAGGCGATGTCCACCGCCAACGGCACTCGCGCGCAGCAGTTGCAGCGCCTCGGGGCCGCCGCGGCGGAGGCCGACACTGTCAGCCCTGCCGTGCGCCGCGACGTCATCGAACGCCGGCTGCCGTCGCACGAGTGGCCCGACCACGACCTGCGCATCACCGGCGTCGACATCGACACCGGCGAGTTGGTGGTGTTCACCCGCGAGTCGGGGGTGTCCCTGGTCGATGCGGTCGAGGCCAGTTGCGCGGTGCCGGCGGCCTGGCCGATCGTGACCATCGGCGGCCGCCGGTACATGGACGGCGGCATGGGCAGCAGCGTCAACATGATCGCGGTCAAGGACTGTGACACCGCCGTCGTCCTCATCCCGGCTCCGTCGGACTCGCCGTCACCGTTCGGTGCGGGCCCCGGCGCCGACGTCAAGAGTTTCGCGGGCAGCGCCTGCGCCATCTACGCCGACGACGAGTCCCTCGCCGCCTTCGGTCTCGATCCGCTGGATCCGGCCTGCCGCATTCCGTCGGCGCAGGTCGGCCGGGCGCAGGGCCGCCGGGTCGCGGCTGAGATCGCCGCGTTCCTGGCCTAGTTGCCGAGATCGAGGGAATCCAGTGCGGCGCTGGCCAATTCGTGCCCGATGTCGATGACCTCATCCGCGCGATAGAACTCCAGGCTGCGGCAGACCGTGCGCGGAACCTCGATCAGCAGATCAGGTGGGTACGCCGCCAGGGTGTGCCGCATCAACGCGGCCTGCGAGATTTCGATGGTGCGGTTCATCACCTCGAACCCGCCGAGCCGCGGCACGGCGGAGTCCTCGGCATCGGCGTCGGCCTCGGCGGGGTTGTCGATGCCGTCGACCGCATTGCTGAAACGGCTCAGCACCGATCGTGCGGTGGGGCCGTCGAGCAGCGTGCTCGCCGCGGCCCGGTCGATCAGTGACGTCGTGCTGCGTCGCATCCGGCTCAACAGTTCGGCGGTGGCACTGGGAGACTCTGCCGGGTGACTGGGGTCGCTGGCGTTGAGGCTGACCGCGATGGTCAGGTCGGCGTTGACGGCCGCGAGCGGCGCCATGGGCAGTGGGTCCAGGATGCCGCCGTCGGCCAGCAACCGGCCATCCAGCAGATACGGGGCGATGACGCCGGGGATGGCGATGGAGGCCCGGATGGCCGCATCGATGGGGCCGCGCTGCAACCAGACCGACTTTCCCGCGATCAGGTCGGTTGCGACGGCGGTGAAGGGGATCGGCAGGCTCTCGATGGTCCGCGGGCCGATGATCTCGCGGACGGTGGCCAGAATCTTCTCGGCCCGCAGCACCCCGGCGGCGGTGAGGGACGGATCGAGCAGGCGGAGTACCGCGCTCTGGGTGAGGGCGCTGGCCCACGCTGTGAATTCGTCGAGTTTGTCGGCGGCTTGCAGGGCGCCGACGAGTGCGCCCATGGACGAACCGGAGATGCCGACGACGTCGAATCCGCGCTCGCGTAGCGCGTCGATGACTCCGATGTGTGCGTAACCCCGGGCGCCACCGCTGCCGAGGACCAGTGCGACCCGCATCGCCCTATCTTGGCGTGCGGATCAGGCTGAGGTGAGACGAGGCAGCGTCAGCAGCGGATACGCGAGAAGAACGCCGCGGAGATCAGGCCGACGATCAGGGCCACCTGCGGCTGTCCGCTGCTCATGGCGAAGACGATGCCGCTGACGGATGCGACCGCGATGAGCAGCAGCAGGGTGCCCATGAAGAGCATCCGGCGACCGTTGACCGCGCCACTGTGCGCCCGCGCGACCGGTACGTGCTGACGAGCAACCATCGGGCTCATCCCTTCGACTATGAGTGAGACATCCCATAGTGTGCACCATTGTGTGAGTCGAAGCACAATTACTGACCAGTAGTTGGGAAATACGACGCATTCGTTAGCTGATCTCATTGGTTTCGCGACGTTTTACCTGGTCGACGGGCAAATTTATTAGTTGTGCTTTGTGTTCTGGGAATGGCGTTCGGGTCCGATTTCGCGCCGCAACAGGCGGCGAAATTAATTTGTTGAACTAATCTAATTAATTCGCGGAGCGGCGTGCGAGGTATGCCGTCGCGAGCGTGCGGTCGGATCGTGAAATCGCCAGATCTGCGATCGGTGCGACCTTCGCGGCGGCGGAGCCGGCGAGGCAAACGCGTCAGTTGACGCAGGGGATGCCGCCGTTGGCCCGCACGGGCGGGCCGGATTCCGGCGTCGGCAACGTGGTGTCGTAGTTGGACGACTTGGCCGCGGCCATGGAGACGCTGTCCAGCGTGTCGGGCACCTGGTAGCCCGGACCCAGCGTGACGTGGATGCGGCCCGCAGGCACCGTCGGGTCCGCACGGACTGCGTCGATGCCGAGCAGTTCTGCCAGGTGCTTGGCCTCGGAGTCGGCTCCGGTGCCGAAGTCGACGGCCGTCGAGCTCAGCTCGCCGTCCTGCGAGCTCCTGGTCTGGCCCATGGAGTATTCGAGATCGCCCAGGATCTCCGACATCTGCCGGCCCAGGCCCATCACGTCGGAACCGTTGATGACGTCGATGATCGCGGTCTTGGCGTTCTTCGACGTGGTGCCCGTACTGTCCGAGGCCTTGTCCAGCGTGGACGGCTCGGTCGACGTGGTCGGCGTCGACGTCGTCGCTCCCGGCGGCGGCTTGAGGCCGAAGGCCTTGGCGACCTCGGTCTTGACGGCCATCGGGTCGACGATGTTGACGTCCTGGCCATCGATGTTGTCGTAACGCACGACGGGCAGCGTCCGGTACTGGACGTTCGCGCCGCCGGCGATCTCGCCCATGCGCTTGAACTGCTCCTGGCCCCACCCGGCCGACAGCACGACGTCCTTCTGTGCCACGCCGATCAGCTGGTTCAGCTTGCCGAGGTCGCTGAACGACCCGTCCTGCTGCAGCTGGTGCATCACCGAGATCAGGAACGCCTGCTGGCGGTGGGTCCGGTCCAGGTCGCCGTTGTCGAGGCCGTGCCGCTGCCGGACGAAGGCGACGACCTGCGAGGCGTCGAGGGTCTGCCGGCCGGCCGGGAAATCGGCGCCGGAGTAGTCGTCGTACACCGGGTGGTTCAGGCAGATCTCGACGCCGCCGAGGCTCTCGGCGATGTCGTAGAAGCCGGCGAGGTTCACCTCGGCGAAGTAGTCGATGGGCGCACCGGTCAGGTTGCGGACCGCGGCCAGTGTCGCGGCGCGGCCGGCCTCGCGGCTCTTGCGCTCCAGCTCGGCCTGGTCGGTGACGCCCTTGTCCATCAGGTGCTGCATGGCGTTGGCCTTGGTCAGGCCGTACGCCTCTTTGATCTTGATGTGGTCGTACCCGGGGATGCCGGTGACCCGCACGTAGTCGTCACGCGGAATCGAGAACGCGACCACATGATTGTCGGCGGTGATGTGCGCCAGGATCAGCGTGTTGGTGTTGTAGCCGCCGTTGTCGGAATCTCCGGCGTGCAGCTTGTCGAGCAGCGCCTGCGACAGGTCGTTGCCCTGCTGGTCTTTGCGGGAGTCCAGGCCGATCAGCAGGATGTTCATCGCCCCGCCGGTGGACTTCGGCGCGTCCGCTCCGAGTGCGTCGCTGACCGTGATGCCGTGCAGCGCGCCGCGCACCGTCCACCAACCCAGGCCGGTCGTCGCCACGGCCACGACCGTCACCAGCGCGAGCGTTACGCGGCCGACGGTGTCCCAGCCCACGCGGGCGCTGAGCAGGCTTTGCAGCCGGCTCCGGCGGTGCCGGGCTGGAAGACGGTGGCGGGCGGAATCGCTGCGCTGGAAATCGGGGGCGCTCAGATGCGACCTCGAGGGGATGCGGTCATGGCGTTCATCTCGGCGGGCCTCGCGGGTACGTGTGGGCCGCCGGTCGGATCCGGCGGTCGGAAGTTCGGTATCACCGCGGCCCGCGTGGATGCGTCTTCATTGACCGGACGGCAGCACCACCGATTTTAGGGCAACGCCCCTGACTCAGCGAATCCTCAGAGAACGCCGGTGATCAGCCGCATTCGCCCTTGGATGCGCTGGTCGCGGCCATGATCACGCCGGCCTGTTGGGCTGCTGTGAGCTCGGCCCAGGGGGTGTTGAAGTTACCGGGATCACGTGTTTCCGGCCGCTGCAGGATGCTCAGGTACGGCTCGACCAGTGTTGTCGGGTCGGCTCGCTGGGCGTCCATCCACAGTTTCGCGGCGTGGCAGGCCTGGCCGAATTCGGACTCCGTGGCCGCCGATGGGACGTCGACGGCGGTCGTCACACCGCCAGGGGAGACGGCGACCCCGCCGGGGGCCGGGTGTTCGTGCGACTGCGTGGGCAGCTCAGCGGCGGGCGTCTGAGCAGGACCCGACTGCTTGTCCGGACCGCAGCCGGTGAGCACGGTCAAGGCGGTGGCGGTGAGCAGCGTTGCTCGGCTGATGGTCAGCATGAGAGCCAATCTAGGTCGTCGCGCATTCAGGATCACCCTGACGCTAACCCTTTCCCACTCGCCGGGGGCCCGTCACGATGGGGTACATGGCAGTGCAGAACGTGCAGAACGCGAAGTGTTGTCGGGCTTGAGCCCGGCCTCATGAGGGCTGATAGCCCACCGTTCGTTTCTGCATTGGAGTTCCGTCATGTCCGTCCTGACCGATTTTTCTGTATCTGGTCCTGCCCTCGTCGCGCCGACCCGATTGCGCCTACCCGACCTGCTGCACGCCACTGACCGCTGCGCGGACGACGTGCTCAGTGGCCGCTACGACCGGCTGTTGCCCGCCGATGGCCTGCCACTCGAAGAACGTTGGTACCGCCGGCTGTACGGCGACGACGAACTCGATCTCTGGTTGATCAGCTGGGTCCCCGCGCGCAGCACCGAACTGCACGACCACGGCGGATCGCTGGGTGCGTTGACCGTGGTGTCGGGTGCGCTGGAGGAGACCCGGTGGGACGGTCGCGGGCTGCGCCAACGCACGTTGGAGGCCGGTGACCAGGCGGCGTTCCCACTGGGCTGGGTCCACGACGTGGTGCGCGCCGCCGATGAGCCGGCGACGGTATCGCATCCCACCTTGAGCGTCCACGCCTATTCGCCGCCGCTGACCGCCATGTCGTACTACGACGTCTCTGAGAGCAACAAGCTGCGTCGCGTCTACACCGAACTCACCGACAAACCCGAGGGGGACTGATGCCCAGCGCGAGCGAAGCGACGGGAAACGTGCTGAGCAAAGTCGACCAGATGTTGCACGCCGCCCGGGAGCGGTTGGTCCGGCTGTCGGCCGCCGAAATCCCGGCTGCGCTGAATCGTGGCGCCGTGCTCGTGGACATCAGGCCGGCCGCGCAGCGTGCCGTCGAGGGCGAGTTCCCCGGCGCGCTCGTAGTTGAGCGCAACGTCCTGGAATGGCGCTGCGACCCGACCAGCGACGCCCGCCTGCCGCAGGCCACTGGCGACGACGTCGAGTGGGTCGTGCTGTGCTCGCAGGGGTACACCTCGAGCCTGGCCGCCGCGGCGCTGCAGGACCTGGGGCTCTACCGGGCCACCGACGTCATCGGTGGGTACCGGGCGCTGGTCGCCGAAGGACTGCTGGGCGGGACGGCTGCGTCGGTGCTGCTGCGCGCCGGCGCTTGGGTGTAGCGGGTCGTCTCAGCTCGAGTAGCCGCGCGCCAACAAGGGGCGCAGCTGTTCGGTCTTCTCCGGTGTCCATCCCGGCGGTTGCAGGATGGCCGCCCAGGCGTTGGCGACGTCGCGGATGAACACGTGACCGTGCCCGTCCGGCACCTCGACGGCCACCGCCATATCGGCCGATACCTGCAGGAAGGTCACCACCGGAATCCATTCCATCCGCGGCGACACATCGCGGCCCCGGGGTTCGCGCAACCAATCCGGCATGTGGAACAACAGATCCGGATTGAACCAGGAGATCGGATCGGACGGGTGCTGCAGGTACACCACCCGTGGGTGGTGCCAGGCAGTGGTCGGGCGGTCCAAATCCGTTGGCTGCGAGACAAACCGGACGTACTCGCCCTTGTCGTAGATGGGTAGCTTCTCGGGGGAGCCGGCGTCGCGCCGGGCGGTCAGATCGGTCCAGATGGTGTTCTGGAATGTCGGTCCCGAGAACAGGGCGCCGTCGGTTCGGGCGATCAGATTGTTGAGCGACAGGAACGGTGCCTCGCCGCCGAACGAGCCGAGACTCTCGCCGAACACCACGAGCTTGGGTCGTTTGCCTTCGGGCAGTTCGCGGACCATCTCGTCAACCGCCTCGAACAGCTCCTGGCCTGCCTGACGGGCGTTCTCCTTGTCCACCAGGAACGAGATCCAGCTGGGCAGGAACGAGTACTGCATGGACACGATCGCGGTGTCGCCGTTGTACATGTACTCCAGCGCTGATGCCTCGGCAGCGTTGATCCAGCCGGTACCTGTCGTCGTCGCGACCGCGATCACCTTGCGGTTCAGTCCACCGGTGCGTTTGAGTTCGTCGGCGGCCAGCCGGGCCGTGGCACGGATGCCTTCTGCCGAGTGCAGGCCGGCGTATGCACGAATCGGTTCGATTGCTTTGGTGCCGTTGAACTTTGACAGCTCGTCGACGGTCGGTCCGCCCTTGACGAACACCCGACCCTGATGGCCCAGGGAGTCCCAGCTGGCCAGCGACTGCGGGCCGCCGGAGCGCAGCGTGCTGGTGGGTGCCGGGTTGTCGGTGTCGTTGTTGGCGTTCTCGAAGATGTTGTTGATCGTCGACATGGCGAAGCGGACCACGACGCCATTGAGGATCGCGATGAACAGGCTGACGACCAAGACGACGGCGACCACGCCCGACACCCGCGGCGGCGCAATACGTTCCAGCTGACGCACCAGGAACAGCACCAGCTTGCGCACCAACTGTCCGAATTCGACGAACGCGAACAGGAAGACGACCGACAGCACTGCCGTGAGCGGATGGTCCCAGAAGCCCATGCGCGGCACGCCCATCAGGTCCCGGACGTCGTCCTGCCAGACGTGGAACCAGATGATCGCGAGCACCTGGCCGATGGTGCCGAGTCCGATCAGGACCAGCCAGGCCCAGCGGGGGGCCTTGGGGCTGCTGTCCTTCGACCGCATATACCGCACCAGCCAGACCCCGAAAACTCCGAAGCCGTAACCGATCGCGCCGGCGGCACCACTGACGATGCCCTGGAACAGCGGGCCACGCGGCAACAGTGACGGGGTCATCGACAGCCAGATGAACATCAGGCCGAGCGCGGTGCCGAAGAACGTGTAGCGGCGCACCCACCAATCCGACGGCGGCTCTTCCAGTTTCGCCGCCAGCGACTCCTCACCCGACGGGTCGGCCACCGCTACAGCGGTGCCGTCGTCGTCGGCAGGATCAGAGTCTTGAGCAGTGTCGGCCACCGCTCGACTTTACCGATGCGTGAAGTTCGGTGCGCGCTTCTCGGTGAAGGCCGCCATGCCCTCGGTCTGGTCGTCGGTGGCGAAGGCCGAGTGGAACAGCCGACGCTCGTACAGCAGGCCCTCGGCGAGGGTGCTCTCGAAGGCACGGTTGACGGCCTCCTTGGCCATCCGCGACGCCGAAAGGGACATGCCGGCAATGGTTTTGGCGACGGCGTTGGCCTCGTCGAGCAGCGCGTCGGCGGGGACCACGCGCGACACCAGGCCGCAGCGCTCGGCCTCTTCGGCGTCCATGTTGCGGCCGGTGAGGATCAGGTCCATCGCCTTGGCCTTGCCGACGGCACGGGTCAGGCGCTGGCTGCCGCCCATGCCGGGCAGCACGCCCAGCTTGATCTCGGGCTGGCCGAATTTGGCGGTGTCGGCGGCGATCAGCAGGTCGCACATCATGGCCAGCTCACAACCGCCACCGAGCGCGTAGCCGGCGACGGCCGCGATGGTGGGGGTGCGGGTCGCGGCGAACTTGTTCCACAGCGCGAAGAAGTCCTGCGAGAACACGTCGGCGAACGTCAGGCTCGCCATCTCCTTGATGTCGGCGCCTGCGGCGAAGGCCTTCTCGCTGCCGGTGATGATGATGGCGCCGATGCCCGGGTCGGCGTCGAGTTCGGCTGCGGCCGTGGTGACTTCGACCATCACCTGGCTGTTGAGCGCGTTGAGGGCCTTGGGCCGGTTAAGGGTGATGGTCGCGACGCGGTCGTCGCGGGTGACCAGGATGGTTTCGAACGTCATCAGGGCTCCTAGAAGGTCAGGTCGGGGTCGGCGGAGACGAAGTAGGCGTCGACGTCGGCGGTGGTGCAGTCCGACAGATTAGCCGGGGACCACTGCGGGTTGCGGTCCTTGTCGACGAGCTGGGCACGGATGCCCTCCACAAAGTCGTGAGACTTGTGCGACGCCATCGAGACTCGGAACTCCTGGGTGAGGACGTCCTCGAGGGTGGGCAGTTTGGCGGCGCGGCGCACGGCCTCCAGTGTGACGGTCAGCGCGATGGGGGACCGGGTGGCGATCAGGTCGGCTGCGGCGTTGGCCTCGGCGGCCTCATGGCCGCGCAGGTTTTCCAGAATCGCCGCGACGGTGTTCGCGGCGTAGCACTCGTCGATCCAATGCTGTTGTGCCAGTAGCTCACTGGCCGGCGGCTCGATGGCGTGCTTCGCCAGGGCAGCGTCGGGTCCATCGCTGATGACCAGGTCCCGGAAGGCGGCGAGGTCGGCCCGCGCGACGAAATGGTCGGCGAATCCCAGGGCGATGGCGTCCGCGCCGGAGAACGGGGCACCGGTGAGTGCGGCGTGCAGGCCGATCAGGCCGGGTGCCCGCGACAGCAGGTAGGTGCCGCCGACGTCGGGAATGAAGCCGATGCCGACCTCGGGCATGCCGAGCTTGGTCTTCTCGGTGACGACGCGGATGTTGCCGTGCGCGCCGACGCCGACGCCGCCGCCCATCACGATGCCGTCCATCAGTGAGACGTACGGCTTGGGGTAGCGGCCGATGTGGGCGTTGAGGAGATACTCGTCGTGCCAGAAGGTTCTGGCGTTGTCGTCGCCGGCCTTGGCGCTGTGGTAGAGCGCGATGACGTCGCCGCCCGCGCACAGGCCGCGCTCGCCGGCGCCGGTCAGCAGGACCGCACGCACGCTGTCGTCGTGCTCCCACGCGGTGAGCGCCTCGGCGAGGCCCGTGACCATCACATGGTTGAGCGAATTGATGGCCTTCGGACGATTCAGCGTGACGACGCCGACGCCGTTCTCGACATTTACTAGGATATCCTCGTTTTCCGCCACGGTAAGCAATCTAGATCGTTGCGCGTCGGCTACGTCGACCAGGTACCGTTTCACAGTAAGTTCCCAGTTTTTCCGTCTCGCCGGGAACCAACACCCGAAGTCGTACGTTGTGTGGGTGTTCGTCAGCAGACGGACCACAGCTTCAGGAGAGGAACCCGACGGTGCGCGAGAGCAGCAACCCGATATTTCGTTCCCTGCCCAAGTCGCAGGGCGGATACGCGCAATTCGGTAGTGGCGCAGCCGCATATGGTGCCCAGCAGACCATGGCCCAGCCGTACACCGAGTACCCGCAGCAGCAGGCCGGTTTCGCCCGGCCGCTGACCATCGATGACGTCGTCACCAAGACCGGCATCACGCTGGCGGTGCTGACGGTCAGTGCGGTCGTTTCGTACTTCACGATCATGTCGAACCTGGCGCTGGCCGGGCCCATCGCCATGATCGGTGCCCTGGGCGGCCTGGTGATGGTCCTCATCGCCACGTTCGGCCGCAAGCAGGACAACCCGGGCATCGTGCTCACCTACGCGGTGCTGGAGGGCATGTTCCTCGGCGCCTTCTCGTTCATCATGGCCAACTTCGCGGTGTCCGGCGCCAACGCCGGGGCCCTGATCGGCCAGGCGATCCTCGGCACCTTCGGTGTGTTCTTCGGCATGCTCGTCGTCTACAAGACCGGCGCCATCCGCGTCACCCCGAAGTTCACCCGCATGATCGTGGCCGGCATGTTCGGCGTCCTCGCGCTGATGCTCGGCAACATGGTCATCGGCTTCTTCAACGGCGGCGCCGGCATGGGCCTGCGCAGCGGTGGCACCATCGCGATCATCTTCTCGCTGGTCTGCATCGCGCTGGCGGCGTTCAGCTTCCTGCTCGACTTCGACGCGGCCGACCAGATGATCCGCGCCGGTGCGCCGGAGAAGGCGGCGTGGGGCGTCGCGCTCGGCCTGACCGTCACCCTGGTCTGGCTGTACGTGGAAATCCTGCGACTGCTGAGTTACTTCAACAACGACTAGCTCCGTTGACAGAGAAGGGGCGTCCGCTTCGGCGGGCGCCCCTTCTTCGTGTCACGGTGCTGTCGGTCAGACTGCGCGCGGCGTGACCCGGCTCGCGGCTTCGGCAGCGTTGCGTCGTGCGGTGTCGACATCCGCGGCGCGGGCCAGGGCCACGCCCATCCGGCGGGTCCGGAAACTCTCCGGCTTGCCGAACAGGCGAATATCGGTGCCCGGCACCTGCAGCGCGTGATCGACGCCGCCGAAGACGATGCCCTCGGCCTCGACACCGCCGTAGATCACCGCGCTGGCCCCTGGCGTCTTCAGCGAGGTGTCCACCGGCAGGCCGAGGATCGCGCGGGCATGTAGCTCGAACTCGTTCTGCCACTGCGTGATCATCGTCGTCATGCCGGTGTCGTGTGGCCGCGGGCTGACTTCGCTGAACCACACCTGGTCGCCCTTGACGAACAGCTCGACACCGAAAACGCCCTGCCCGCCGAGGTTTTCGGTGACCTTGTGCGCGATCTGCTGGGCGCCCGCCAGGGCGGCGGCCGACATCGGGTGCGGCTGCCAGCTCTCCACGTAATCGCCCGCGACCTGACGGTGCCCGATCGGTTCGCAGAACTGGGTCTCGACCTGGCCGTCGGCTTGGGCGCGGACGGTCAACAGCGTGATCTCGTAATCGAAGTCGACGAAGCCCTCGACGATGATCCGGGTGTTGGTGACGCGCGCCCCGCCCATCGCGTACTCCCAGGCCTTCGCGACGTCGTCCGGTCCGTCGAGCTTGCTCTGGCCCTTGCCCGAGCTGCTCATCACGGGCTTCACCACGCAGGGGTAGCCGATGCCGCCATCAATGGCGGCCTGGAGTTCTTCCAGCGAATCGCAGAACTTGTAGGGACTGGTCGGTACCCCGAGCTCCTCGGCGGCCAACCGGCGGATGCCCTCGCGGTCCATCGTCAGGCGGGCGGCCCGAGAGGTCGGGATCACCCGCACCACACCGGCGTCCTCGAGTTCCTGCAGCGCCGGCGTCGCGATGGCCTCGATCTCGGGCACCACGAGGTCCGGCTGCTCGGCCTCGATCAGCGCTTTGAGCTGGTCGGGGTCGGTCATCGAGATGGTGCGCGCATGGTGCGCGACCTGATGTCCCGGTGCGTTCGGATAGCGGTCGACGGCAATGGTCTCGACGCCCAAGCGCTGCAACGCGATAAGCACTTCGCGACCGAGTTCGCCGGAGCCGAGCAGCATGACCTTGGTCGCAGTGGGCGACAGAGGGGTTCCGATGGTGATCATCGGGGGCTGAGTCTATGGGGCGAGGCCCGTCGGCGCATTGACCCTGTACTGACGGCACACGCCACTCGAACAAATGCGCCATGGATTCAGGGTCAACCGTGGGTACTGGCTGATCCTGCGCTGAGGGCGTGGACCTCTCGCACTTTTGCGCCGCCAGCGCGGAGTCAATGGCGGCAGGGTTATCCACAGTTCTGGATTCGTCCACAGGCGGCGCCCGGACGGTCGACCGGGCGAACAGCTGTGTCACCTACGGCTTGCAAGGTGCCGATATGGACATCGACAACTGGCCCTTCATCGGCAGCGAGGCTCTTCAAGCGGGTGTGCTGAACCGTCACGAACTGCGTCGGCACTACCGCGCGATCATGCCGAACGTCTACGTGAACAAGCGGATTGACCCGTCACTGCCCCAGCGCGCAGCGGCTGCCTGGTTGTGGTCGCGGCGGGAAGCGGTGGTCGCGGGCTCGGCCGCGTCGAGCCTGCTCGGGGTCAAGTGGATTCCCGACGATGTCGCGATCGAATTGATCTGGGAGAACGCGCGCCCGCCACGCGGTGTCATCACTCGCGATGACTTGGTCTTCGCCGATGAGGTTCGGGCCGTCGACGGGTTGCCGGTCACCACACCGGAACGCACAGCGTTCGACATCGGGCGCCGCGGCCCGCTCAACGATGCCGTCGCACGGCTCGATGCGCTCTGTGCGGCAACGGGATTCAATCCAGGTGAGGTGTTGACACTGGCCGACGAGCATCCGCATTGTCGAGGTCTCCGGCAACTGGAACGAGCCTTGGACCTGTGTGATCCGGGCGCGCAATCTCCCCAGGAATCGAGGCTCCGAATGCTGGTGATAGCTGAGGATTTCCCTCGGCCGCAGACTCAGATCCCGGTGCTCGGGCCTGATGGCAGTCCGACGTACTTCCTCGACATGGGCTGGGAAGACCTGATGCTCGCCATCGAGTACGACGGAGCGCAGCACGCGAGCCAGCTCGGTTACGACATCGTGCGCAGCGAGTACCTAGCTGGACTCGGGTGGATCGTGGTGAGGGTGGCCGCGGGGCACCGGAAGTCAGATGTCTTGGCCCGCGTGAACCGCGCTTGGGACCTTGCGGTGCGCCGCCGCAATCCCGCTGCATTCACGCTGCGATGAGGGCGTGGACTTCTCGCACTTTTGCGCCGCCAGCGCGGAGTCAACCCCAGAAACACGTTGACCCTGTACCTGGGGCGCATGTCACTCGAACAAATGCGCCCTGAGTACAGGGTCAACGCGAGGCGGCGGGACGCCGCGTCAGGAACTTACGAAAGCCGCTCGATGATCATGGCCATACCCTGGCCACCACCGACACACATGGTCTCGATGCCGAACTGCTTGTCGTGAGTCTGCAGGTTGTTGATCAGCGTCGCGGTGATGCGGGCACCGGTCATACCGAACGGGTGGCCGAGGGCAATGGCGCCACCGGAGACGTTCAGGCGGTCCTCGTCCATGCCGAGGGCGCGGGCCGAGCCCAGGACCTGCACGGCGAAGGCCTCGTTGATCTCGTACAGGTCGACGTCGCCGATGTTCATGTTGGCGCGGCCGAGGGCCTGCTTGACGGCCTCGATCGGGCCCAGGCCCATGATCTCCGGGGACAGACCCGACACACCGGTCGAGACGATGCGCGCCAGCGGGGTCAGGCCGAGGGCCTTGGCCTTCTCGTCGCTCATGATCACCAGGGCGGCGGCGCCATCGTTCAGCGGGCAGGCGTTACCGGCGGTGATGGTGCCGTTCGGGCGGAACACCGGGTTCAGCTGGCTGATCTTCTCGTAGGTGGTGCCGGCGCGCGGGCCGTCATCCTTGGAGACGATGGTGCCGTCGGGCAGGGTGACCGGGACGATCTCGCGCTCGAAGAAGCCGGCGTTGATGGCCTCTTCCGCCTTGTTCTGCGACCGGACGCCCCAGTGGTCCTGGTCCTCGCGGCTGATGCCGGTGTGCAGGACGACGTTCTCGGCGGTCTGGCCCATGGCGATGTAGACGTCGGGGAGGACGCCGTCCGCGCGCGGGTCGTGCCACTCGGTGGCGCCTTCGGCCTGCTTGAGGGTGCGGGCCTGGGCCTCGTCGAACAACGAGTTCTTGCTGTTCGGGGCACCGTCGGCGGCGCCGACGCCGAAGCGCGACACGGTCTCGACACCGGCCGAGATGAACACGTCACCCTCGCCGGCCTTGATGGCGTGGAACGCCATACGGGTGGTCTGCAGCGACGACGAGCAGTAGCGGTTGACGGTGGTGCCCGGCATGAAGTCGTAGCCGAGCTCGACGGCCACGGCGCGGCCGAGGTTGTAGGCGGCCTCACCACCGGGCTGTCCGCAACCGATCATCAGGTCGGCGACGTCGCGCGGGTCCAGCGCGGGGACCTTGTCCAATGCGGCGCGGACCATCTGCGCGGCGAGGTCGTCGGGCCGCATGGTGGCCAGCGACCCCTTGACGGCACGGCCGATGGGGGAGCGGGCGGTGGAGACGATGACGGCTTCGGGCATGACGGGAGCTCCTAGTCGATCCAAAGAAAAACGTATTGCTTTCCTCGGAATTTATCCCGTCACAGGAGCGACGATCGGCGCGGGTACGCCTGTCGTGCGCCGCCACAGGCGCGACACGTTTGTCAACCGCGCCAGCGCGTTGGTCTCGTCGGAGGTCCTGGAGACCAGCGCCGATGCCGGCGGCGAGTCAGTTGTCCACTCGCCCAACGCTTCACACAAGGCGGGGAGCAGCTGCTGGGCGGCCAGGGAGTACCCGGCGGCGGACGGATGGAACATGTCCGAGGAGAAGAGCACCTCGGGCGCCTTGAGGAAATCGGGCGACAGCAGGTCGGAGAACGGCACCGGCACGCCGCCGGAGGAACGGACCTGTCCGGCCTGGGCCCGGGCCAACCGCAGGCCACGATTGCGGGTGACGAAGCGCAGCGGTTGTGGGATGGCAGCGATGGCGCCGAAGTCCGGGCAGGTGCCGACGACGACGACCGCGCCGCTGGCGTGCAGGCGCTGCACGGCGTTCCCCAGTCGGTGGGCCGACTGCCAGATGCCGTTGACGGCGGTGATGTCGTTGGCGCCGATCATGATGACCGCGGCGTCCGGCGGTGGACCCGCGACGAACATGGCGTCGATCTGGCCCGACAGGCCCTTGGAGGTCGCGCCCACGATGGCCTTGGTGGACAGCCGGATTCGCTTGCCGGACTGCTGCGCCAGCCCTCGGGCGAGCAGTACTCCGGGCACTTCGTCTGCGCTGTGGCAGCCGTATCCCGTGGCGGTGGAGTCGCCGAAGACCATCAAATGCAGGTCGAACGGCACCCCGCGCTGCCATTTTTCGACGGGTCCGCCACCGGGGCTGTAGACGCCGTCAGCTCTGGGTGGGACGTCCCACGACTTGGGTATCACTCGGCGGGCCTTGGCGGCCTGCCCGGTCAACAGGTTTCGCGCCCCGACGTAGAACGAGCCCGTCGAGGCGATGGTGGCTGCTGCCGCCAGCGCGATAGTCGTTCGGCGAGGTGCACGTGTGCCCACGGCGACAAGTCTAGGTCGGTTGCAGTGATTCGCAGGTCGATGAACCGCGGGTGACCCGATCACGTAGTCATATCGACTGCGGCATCATTTCGGCGACTTTGATTGTTGATCTATGTAGCAGTGGCAAGCTAAGTTACGCGGGTTGTCTATTAAGTGATGTAAATAACGAAGTGCACCGGAACTACAAAGGCGTAGGAGTGGTGGCGATGACCGCACCGAGTAGGGTCGTCAGGACCCATAGTATTGGCATAAGTGCTGTTAAGGGGCGGAAACCACGCCGCTACCCGGTCAGCGACGGCGCGCCGGTAGAGATCATCGAGGACGGTCCGAGCCTTGCCGGACGCCTGATGTCAGTGGCCGCAACCCTCGCCATCAAGTCAACTCTGACCATCGGCAGCTACGTTCCAAAGGCCCCCTGGCCATGGGGAATGGTCGACTTCGTCGCCCGCGTCATGAGGCCCGAGCCGGGCACCATCCGCGCCACGATCGGTTTGCCGAACTGCACGGCGCACCTGGTCCGCGCCAAGGGCGTGCTGCCGGCCGACGGCAGGCGCAGCGTCATCCTCTACATGCACGGGGGGGCGTTCCTGACCTGTGGCGTGCACACCCACGGTCGCGTGGTCGGCGCGCTGTCGAAGTACGCCGACGCCCCCGTCCTGGTCGTCGACTACCGGATGATCCCGAAGCATTCGATCGGCGAGGCCATCGAGGACTGTCACGACGCCTACCGCTGGTTGCGCTTGAAGGGCTACGAGCCGGACCAGATCGTGCTGGCCGGCGATTCGGCCGGCGGCTACCTGTCGCTGGCGCTGGCCGAGAAGCTCCAGGAGGAAGGCGAGCTGCCGGCCGCGGTGGCGACCATGTCGCCACTCTTCGAGATCGACAACGAGAGCCGCGCCCAGCACCCGAACATGAAGTCCGACGCGATGTTCCCGGCGCACGCCTTCGACGCGCTGGTCGAACTCATCGAGCACGCCGCGTCGCGCCACATCGTCGACGGCCGGCCTGAAGAGGTGTACGAGCCGCTCGATCACATCGAGCCCGGGCTGCCGCGCACCCTGATCCACGTCTCCGGCTCCGAGGTGCTGCTCAACGACGCCCGCAAGGCCGCCCACATGCTGGCCGCCAGCGGTGTGCCCGTCGAGGTGCACGTGTGGCCCGGTCAGATGCACGTGTTCCAACTCGCTGCCCCGCTGGTCAAGGAAGCCGACCGCTCCCTGAAGCAGATCGGCGAGTACATCCGCGAGGCAACCTGGTAATCCGGTATGCGCAACCAGGGTGCGGCCTGACAACATGTACCCATGCGCATCGCCCGGCACATCAGTGAGCTCATCGGCAATACGCCTCTGGTCCAACTGAACTCGGTTGTCCCAGCGGGCTCCGGGGTGGTGGCGGCCAAGATCGAGTACCTCAACCCCGGCGGCAGCGCCAAGGACCGCATCGCGGTCAAGATGATCGACGCCGCCGAAGAGGCGGGACTGCTCAAGCCGGGCGGAACCATCGTCGAACCCACTTCCGGTAACACGGGCGTCGGGCTCGCCATCGTCGCGCAGCAGCGCGGTTACAAGTGCATCTTCGTCTGCCCCGACAAGGTCAGCGAGGACAAGCAGAACGTGCTGCGCGCGTACGGCGCCGACGTCGTCGTGTGCCCGACGGCCGTGGCCCCCGACCATCCGGACAGCTACTACAGCGTCTCCAACCGCCTCGTCACCGAGATCGACGGTGCCTGGAAGCCCGACCAGTACTCGAACCCGAACGGTCCGGCCAGCCACTACGAGACCACCGGCCCGGAGATCTGGGCCGACACCGACGGCAAGATCACGCATTTCGTGGCGGGCGTCGGCACCGGCGGCACCATCACGGGCACGGGCCGCTACCTCAAAGAGGTCTCGGGCGGCCGGGTGAAGGTCGTCGGCGTCGACCCCGAGGGGTCGGTGTACTCCGGTGGCACCGGCCGGCCGTACCTCGTCGAGGGCGTCGGTGAGGACTTCTGGCCGTCGGCCTACGACCCGAGCATTCCCGACGAGATCATCGCCGTTTCCGACGCCGATTCGTTCGAGATGACCCGGCGCCTGGCGCGCGAAGAGGCCCTGCTGGTCGGTGGCTCGTGCGGCATGGCCGCGGTCGCCGCGATCAAGGTCGCTGAGCGCGAGGGTCCCGACGCGCTCGTCGTCGTGCTGCTGCCGGATGGCGGAAGAGGCTATCTGTCAAAGGTTTTCAACGACGAGTGGATGTCGTCGTACGGCTTCCTGCGGAGCCGGCTGGACGGCACGCCCGAGGAACACACTGTCGGCGACGTGCTGCGCGGCAAGTCCGGTGCGCTGCCGGACCTGGTGCACACCCACCCGTCGGAGACGGTGCGCGACGCCATCGGCATCCTGCGCGAGTACGGCGTCTCGCAGATGCCGGTGGTCGGTGCGGAGCCGCCCGTGATGGCCGGTGAAGTGGCGGGCAGCGTGTCCGAACGTGAGCTGCTCTCAGCGGTTTTCGAAGGCCGGGCGAAGTTGGCCGACGCGGTGGCGCAGCACATGGGCCCGCCGCTGCCGCTGATCGGCGCGGGCGAGCTGGCGTCCGCGGCGGCCAAGGAACTGCGCGAGGTCGACGCCGTCATGGTCGTCGACGACGGCAAGCCCGTCGGTGTGCTGACCCGGCACGATCTACTCGGCTTCCTGTCACAGGGCGGCTCGCGCAAATAAGCCGCGTAAGCAGGGGAGATTGACTTATCTTCTCCGATAGGGCGAGACGCTCGCTTCTCGCTAGTTCACCTTTGGAAAGGCCGCAATGACCGAGTACCCGCCACCGCCGCCCGGGAATTTCCCGCCGCCCCCTCCGGGGAACTTCCCGCCGCCTCCGCCGGGCGGTTACCCGCCGGCCGGTGGATATCCCGCTGCCGGCGGGCCGCCGGACAACAACCTGGTGTGGGGCATCCTCGTCACCATCTTCTGCTGCTTGCCGTTCGGCATCGTGTCGATCGTCAAGGCGACGCAGGTCTCCGGACTGTGGCAGCAGGGCCGGCCTGACCTGGCTCAGGCCGCCGCTGACGAAGCCAAGAAGTGGGCCATGTGGGGCGCCATCGCCGGTGCCGTGGTGGCCGTGCTCTACATCGTCTTCGTCGTCGTGCTCGGCGCGTTCTCGTTCTCGACGTCGTACCCCAACTAGTCAGGTTCGACGATGCAACACCTGCAGCGGCCCAAGGCGGTTAGTCCGCTCCTTGGGCCGCTCGGTGTTGCGGCAACCGCCGGCGTCGTGTGCTGCGCGGTGTGGCTGAGCGACCCGACAGTGCCGGGTGGCCCGATTCCGGTCTGCCCCACCAAGGCGCTATTTGGCATCGATTGCCCCGGCTGCGGCAGCATGCGAATGCTGTATTCACTGATGCATGGCGACGTTTCGGCTGCGCTGCATTTCAACGCGGTCGGTGTGATCGCCTTGGTGCTGCTCATCTGGGCCTATGGCGCATGGACCTATGGCCGTGTCGTGGGCCGACGAATCAGCAGTTGGCAGCATCGACGTTGGGCCGCTCCGGCTGTTTTGACGGTAGTGTGCATTTGGTTTGTTATTCGGAATGTGCCGATAGCGCCGTTCATTTCGTTGTACGTGTAGTTCACGTTGTAACTAGAAACGCCACATCCACATCGCTCGGAGGGACGAAAGATGACGGACCAACCGACGGAAGGCACGCCGCCGGACGCCAATCAGCCGACGGAGTACATTCCACAGCCACCGCCGGGTGGGTTCCCTCCGCCGCCTCCGGGAGGCGCTCCGACGGAGTACATCCCGCAGCCGCCGCAAGGCGGAGGCTTCCCGCCACCGCCGCAGGGCGGTTACCCGCCGCCCCCGCAGGGCGGTTACCCGCCGCCCCCGCAGGGTGGCTACCCGCCGCCCCAGGGTGGTTTCCCACCGCCACAAGGTGGTTTCCCACCGCCACAAGGTGGATACGCGCCGCCACCACCTCCGGGCGGTGCCTACCCGCCGCCCCCGCCGCCGCAGGGTGGCTTCGCTCCGCCGCCACCGGGGGCCTACCCGCCGGCCGGGTACCAGTACGGCGCGCCGGGCGGTGCGGCTCAGTTCAGCGTCGGCGACGCACTGTCGTGGGCGTGGAACAAGTTCACCAAGAACCCGGCGCCGCTGATCGTGTCGACGTTGGTCTACACCCTCGTCGTCGCTGTGATCGCCGGCATCGTGCAGTTCAGTGCCCTGGGCCTGGCTGAGACCTCGGTCTCGAGCTACTCGGCGGACGACGCCGGATTCAGCTACTCGTACAACATCACCTCACTCGGGCCCGCCAGCATCGCCATCCTGGTGCTCGGTTACCTCGTGCTGCTGGTTGTCGCAGCGGCGATCTCGTCGGCCAACTACGTCGGCCTGCTGGGCATCGCCGACGGACAGCCGACCACCATCGGGTCGTTCTTCAAGCCGCGCTACATCGGCCCGATGATCCTGCTGACGCTCATCGTGGGTGTGCTCGTGGGCATCGGTTACGCGTTGTGCGTGATCCCCGGTTTGGTCGTCGCACTGTTCGCGATGTTCGCGCACCCGATCCTGGTCGACCGCAATCTGTCGCCGATCGATGCGATCAAGGCCAGCATTGACATCGTGAAAGCCAATGTCGGACAGGTGATTCTGGTCTGGCTGGTGGCAGGGTTGATCGCCGTCGCAGGCGCGTTCGCCTGCGGTGTCGGCATTCTCGTCTCGGGTCCGGTCGCCTCGCTGATGCTGGTGTACACCTACCGTCGCCTCAGCGGTGGTCAGGTCGCCCCACTGACGCAGTAACGCTGTGGCCTGTTCGGGGGACGTGGCCGGTTGGTCGCAGCCCCCGAACAGGTATGACGGCAGCAGATGAGACAGGACGACTTGAACTACACACCCTGGTGGGCCCGCGTGGTGGCCAGCCTGATCGAC
The DNA here is from genome assembly GCF_048282635.1 of Mycobacterium sp. PDNC021. Taxonomy (NCBI): domain Bacteria; kingdom Bacillati; phylum Actinomycetota; class Actinomycetes; order Mycobacteriales; family Mycobacteriaceae; genus Mycobacterium; species Mycobacterium sp. PDNC021. Next base: position 5,397,430 of record NZ_CP182502.1, on the reverse strand, counting down.
CGGGTCCCCCCGCTGTTCGTCATCATCGTCGGCGGGCTGGTCGAGCGATCCCAGCGTGTGACGAAATGCCTTGCCGATCAGGCGGATTACAGCATCGGCCCATTCTGCGCCACCGGGAACTCGGTCGCCGGCGTGCTGATCTGGCTGGCCGGCGTCATCGTCGCGGTGCTGTTCATGGTGTGGAATCACGGCTACTTGCAAGGCACCACGGGCGCCAGCCTGGGTAAGCGGGTCCTGCATTTCCAGGTGATCGACGAAAAGACGGGGGAGCCCGTCGGCTTCGGCCGGTCGGTGGTGCGGCAGCTGGCCCACGTCGTCGACGCCATTCCGGTTTACGCCGGGTACCTGTTCCCGCTGTGGGACGCCAAGCGGCAGACGTTGGCGGACAAGATCATGTCGACGGTCTGCGTGTCGACCCGTTGATGACGTACGCCCCGTGGTGGCGCCGCGCCGCCGCCACCGTCATCGATCTGATGCCGCTGCTGGTGCTCACCGCGGCCGGCGCGGCGCTGGTCTGGCTCACCCGCGACCGGGTGTGCGACACCGATACCTCCGCATTCGACGGTGGCGCGCAATGCGGCGACGGCTACTCGACGCTGGGCTACGTCAGCCTGGTCGCGACCTGGGGGCTCATGGTGGGGTATCTCGTCTGGAACTTCGGCTACCGCCAGGGCCGCACCGGCGCCAGCCTCGGCAAGACCGCCCTGCGCTGCCGAGTGGTCGGCCAAACCTCAGGGGCGCCAATCGGTTTCACGCGGTCCCTGCTGCGGCAGGCCGTGCACCTGACCGACCTCTCGATCGTCGGCTACCTCTGGCCGCTGTGGGACGCGCACCGGCGGACTTTCGCCGACATGGTCATAGGGACGGTCTGCGTGACACCGCCGCGCAAGCGCACTCCGGTCAGCGGAACGCACTGACTCCCGTCAACGCCTGCCCGATCACCAACTGGTGCACCTCGGACGTCCCCTCGTAGGTCAGTACCGACTCCAGATTGTTGGCGTGCCGGATCACCGGGTACTCCAGAGTGATGCCATTGGCGCCCAACAGGGTTCGACATTGCCGGGCGATCTTGATGGCCTCGCGGACGTTGTTCAGCTTGCCTACGCTGATCTGCTCGGGCTGAATCTTCCCGGCGTCCTTGAGCCGGCCGAGCTGCAGCGCAAGCAGCTGCGCCTTGCCCAGTTCGACGGCCATGTCCGCGATCTTGGCCTGCGTCAGTTGGTATTCCGCGAGGGTCTTGTCGAACACCGTGCGGGTGCCGACGTAGTCCAGCGTCGCCTGCAGGCAGTCGCGGGCCGCACCCACCGCGCCGAACACGATGCCGAACCGTGCCTCCGACAGGCAGCTCAGCGGCCCGGCCAGACCGCGGGCGCCGGGCAGCCGCGCGGACTCGGGCAGCCGCACGTCATCGAGGCTGAATTCCGAGGTGACCGAGGCCCGCAGCGACATCTTGCGAGTCATCTCGCGGGCGCTGAAACCCGGTGTGTCCGTGGGCACCGCGAAGCCAAGCACGCCCTCCTCGGCCCGGGCCCACACGACCGCGACATCGGCGACCGAGGCATTGGTGATCCACATCTTCGACCCGTTGAGCACCCAATCGTCGCCGTCCCGGCGGGCGGTGGTGCGCATGCCACCGGGGTTGGAACCGAAGTCGGGCTCGGTGAGACCGAAACAGCCGATCAGATCACCCGCCGCCATCCCCGGCAGCCACTGCTCACGTTGCTCTTCGCTGCCCCAATGGTGAATCGCGAACATGGCGAGCGAACCCTGCACCGACACCAGCGAACGGATGCCGCTGTCGACCGCTTCCAGTTCCTGGCACACCAGCCCGTACGCCGTCGCCGTCGAACCGCTGCAGCCGTACCCGGTGAGGTGCATGCCGAGTAGGCCCAGCTTGCCCACCTCGGTGGCGATCTCCCGCACCGGCACCGAACCGTTCTCGAACCACTCGGCGATGAACGGACGCAGCCGCTGTTCGCCGAACTGGCGCACCATGGTGCGCAATTCGATGTCCTCGGCGCTCAGCAGGTCGTCAGTGCCGAGCAGGTTGTCGATCGAGGCTGTCATGGTGCAGTTCTACACCGGGAGTTCGGCGTAAGGCGAGTGCCCGCCCCGGCTACGCTGGTCGCTCAGGGACAGACGGGGTGGACGATGACAGAGCACGAACAGAACCAGGGCGCGGACGAGCCGGAGGCTTCGACCCCGGCTTACGGCATGCCGCCGCTCCCGGCCTATGGCGCGGAGCTCTACCCGCCGACGCCGGCGCCCGAAGCGTTTCCGCCGCCGGTTCCCGGGTACCCGGGCCCGGGCTACCCGCCGCCGCTCGCGCCGTATCAGCCTGTGGCCCAGGGCTATCCGGGCATGCCGATGCCCGGCATGATGCCGATGGGTTACGCGCCGGTGCCGAAGACCAACGGACTGGCCATCGCATCGTTGGTCTGTTCGCTACTGGGCCTGGCGACCTGCGCGGCCACTTCGATCCTCGGGGTGATCTTCGGGCACCTCGCCAAGTCGCAGATCAAGCAGAGCGGTGAGGACGGCGACAGCATGGCTCTCGCCGGCTTGATCATCGGCTACATCGGTTTGGCGATCTTCGCGCTGATCGCCATCTTCTACTTCGGCCTGATCGCGTTCATCGTGGGCAGCAGCGGCACCACCACCTACTAGACGGGGAGTCAAGCAATGTCGAATCCATACGAGCCGACGTCGAATGCATACGAGCCCGGCGACAGTTCCGGTCAGCAGCAACCGGGCGAGCCGCAGTTCGGCCAACCGGAATACCCGGGTCACCCGCAGCAGCCGGGTCACCCGCAGCAGCCGGGCTATCCGCCACAACCGGGTTACCCGGCGCCCGGATACCCGCTGCAGGGGGGATACGCGCAGCCGGGATACCAGCAGCCGGGCTACGGCTATGCGCCGCAGTACGCGGTGGACCCCTCCGCACCGTTCGGCCGTGACCCCATGACGGGGCTGCCGCTGTCGGACAAGTCCAAGGTGACGGCCGGCCTGCTGCAGATCCTGTTGGGCGGCTTCGGCGTCGGGCGATTTTATCTCGGCTACACGACCATCGGTGTGCTGCAGCTCGTCGTCTCGCTCGTCACCTGCGGCATCGGTGCCATCTGGCCCCTCATCGACGGCGTCATGATCCTGATGGGGAACGTTCCCGACACCCAAGGACGCAAGCTCCGCGACTAGGCTGGCGCCTGTGAGTGAGCAGCGCAGCCAGGCAGACCACTACCGGGCCTACGGGCCGTCGACCCGGGCCATTCATGCCGGGTTCCGGCCGGACCCGCAGACCGGTGCAGTCAACACCCCGATCTACGCCAGTTCGACGTTCGCGCAGGACGGCGTCGGCGGGCTGCGCGGTGGGTTCGAGTACGCCCGCACCGGCAACCCGACCCGGTCGGCGCTGGAGACGCTGCTGGCCGCCGTCGAGGGCGGGAACTACGGCCGCGCGTTCAGCTCCGGCATGGCCGCCACCGACTGCGCGCTGCGTGCCGTGCTGCGTCCGGGCGACCACATCGTCATCCCCGACGACGCCTACGGCGGCACCTTCCGGCTGATCGACAAGGTGTTCACGCAGTGGGGCATCACGCACACACCGGCGCAGCTGTCGAACCTCGACGAGGTGCGCGCGGCGATCACGTCGAAGACCCGGCTGATCTGGGTGGAGACCCCAACCAACCCGCTGCTGTCCATCGCCGACATCGCGGCCATCGTGCAGATCGGCGCGACGTCGGGGGTGAAGGTGCTGGTGGACAACACGTTTGCCTCGCCGGCGCTGCAGCAGCCGCTGTCGCTCGGGGCGGACATCGTGCTGCACTCGACCACCAAGTACATCGGCGGGCACTCGGACGTCGTCGGCGGCGCGCTGGTGACCAATGACGAGGAACTCGACGCGAAGTTCGCGTTCCTGCAGAACGGTGCCGGTGCGGTGCCGGGTCCGTTCGATGCCTACCTGACCTACCGCGGCCTCAAGACGCTGCCCCTGCGCATGCAGCGGCACTGCGAAAACGCCTTGCGGGTCGCCGAATTCCTCAACGACCACAAGGCGGTCACGACGGTGCTGTACCCGGGGCTGTCGAGCCATCCGGGCTACCAGGTGGCCGCCAAGCAGATGAGCGGATTCGGCGGCATGGTGTCGGTGCGGCTGCGCGGTGGCGAGCAGGCCGCACGCGAATTGTGCTCGCGCACCGAGATTTTCATCCTCGCCGAGTCGCTCGGCGGGGTGGAGTCCCTGATCGAGCATCCGGGCTCCATGACGCACGCGTCGACCGCCGGTTCGCAGCTGGAGGTGCCGAACGACCTGGTCCGGCTGTCGGTCGGTATCGAGGATGTGGCCGACCTGGTCGGCGACCTGGAGCAGGCGCTCGGTTAGCCCGCCGACTGGCCGGTTAAGGCACGGAAACTGCGAAAAACCGTGTCGTAACTGGCCATTCGGTGTCAGGAGACGAGCGCGCCCCGTACCGCGGCGGCCGTGACGGCGAGGTTCACCTCGGCGACGCCGGTCTCGTATTCGTTCACCCAGTGACCGCTGGCGATGTCGCCGGCGCGGGCATGAACCCATCGCCAGCCGCGGTCGTTGAGGCTCATCAGGGAACCCAGGCCGTCGACGGTGTGCAGCAGCGTCACGATGGCCGCGGTCGCAGGGCTGGGTGGTCGACGGTCGAACAACGCCGACAGCAGCTCCGCGCGGGCCTGGCCGACTCGCGCCCGGTCCGTCAGCGGCAACGCGTATTGCGGTCGGAACCTGTTGCCCCCCAACGGCTGCCGGCGCAGCTGCCCGGCGCGCTCCAGCTGGTCGATGAGACTGTTCTCGGTGCCTTTGCGCAATTTGGACAACACGTCACCGGGCCGCCGCGGTCGCTGACGCAGCAACTCCAGTGCCGGCGTGGACACCGGGTCGACGGTGCCGTCGCCCGAGAGGGCGACCAGGTGCCCGTCGGGTGCGCCGTCACCTGGCGAGGCGGGCCGAATACGGCACGCCAGCGCCAGGTCCAGCAGCACGGCACCGGACAACACCCGGTGCCGACGTGGTTGATCAAGACCTGGCTGTGCGGACGAGTTGTCCAGGAGCAGCAGATACAGGTCCTCGGTGATCTGAGCCATGGATCGTCAGCCGGTGGCCAGCGGGGTAGGACTAGCCGTGGCAGGGCTAGGCGTGATAGGGCTCGGCCTTGACCAGAGTGACCTTGACGGTGGCGCCACTGGGCACCGTGTAGCTGCGCTCCTCGCCGACCTTGGCGTCGATCAGCGCGTGGCCGAGCGGCGAGTTGGGGGAGTACACCTCGAGCTTGCCGTCGGTGACGCCTTCCTGGCGGGTGGCGATGAGGAACGTCTCGGTGTCCTTCTCGTCGCCGTCGTAGAAGACGGTGACGACGGAGCCGGGCAGCGCCACACCGGACTTCTTCGGGGCCTCGCCGACCTTGGCGAGGCTGAGCAGATCCTGCAGCTGGCGGATGCGGGCTTCCTGCTGGCCCTGCTCGTCGCGGGCTGCGTGGTAGCCGCCGTTCTCGCGGAGGTCGCCCTCTTCGCGGCGGTCGTTGATCTCCGCGGCGATGATCGGGCGGTTGGCGATCAGCTGATCGAGTTCGGCCTTCAGGCGCTCGAATGCCTCTTCGGTGAGCCAGGTGACCTGGGTATCGGTCATGTCTGCTGCTCTCCTGTCGTTGTAAGTGCTTGTGTGCCCCGGCGTCGTGTCCGGGGTTGCCCCGTTACCGGGGCCGGCGGCGCTGCGATCGCGAGGGCATCGCTAGGTTTTGGGTCCCCCAGAAGGTGCCCGCAGGTGCCCGCTAATGCAGCAATACACGGCCCCAGTCGGAACCGTGTACTGAGCAAGCGTACCACTTGGGCGTCTCCGAACCGTCATGATTTCGCAGTTCGCAGTTCGCCGGATGGTTGGTTGCCCGGCCGTCGATCAGGGCGCGACCAGGTACGACGGCGCGTCGGTGCCACAGCCGTAAACATCGCCCACGACCGGCGGTTTTGTGGACTTCACGACCGCGGTCACCTGGATGGTCTTGGCCGGTGCCGGCTCGATCAGGATCTCGCGCCGCCCGGTTTCGCTGCCGTCGAGGGCCCTGGCCCGCACGATGCACACCGCCGGTTGCGCCGGGTCCTCGCGCGTGACGGAGATCGTCACCGCCACAGTTTCGTTGTCGACGATCTTGTAGCTGCTCAATTCGCCCTTGACCGGGGACGTCCCGAGGCGCTGGAAACCGACGAAGGCAAGCGCCACACCTGCGACGACGATGAGCAGCGTGAGGCCGATCGCGATGCGGCGACGGGTCAGCCGGGACATGCGCTGCTGCCCGTAGCGGGCGGTCGGACGCTCGATCATGGCTGCTTTGGGTGCCCCATCGGTCGGTTCGGATTGCTTGGACTGGAACTATAGGACCCAGCGACATGGTTGGACTCCATCGAGTTGTCCCACCGAGTAGAGACAGTAGGTAAGGCACACGTGAGCGAACTGCGGTTGATGGCGGTGCACGCGCACCCCGACGACGAGTCGAGCAAGGGTGCGGCCACCACGGCCAAGTACGCGGCCGACGGTGTCCGGGTCATGGTGGTGACCCTGACCGGCGGCGAGCGCGGCGACATCCTCAACCCGGCGATGGACCTGCCCGAGGTGCACGGCCGGATCACCGAGGTCCGCCGCGACGAGATGGCCAAGGCCGCCGAGATCCTCGGCGTCGAGCACCACTGGCTGGGGTTCGTCGACTCCGGGCTGCCTGAGGGCGACCCGCTGCCGCCGCTGCCCGACGGCTGCTTCGCGGTGGTGCCGATCGAAGAGCCCGTCCGCCGGCTGGTGCAGGTGATCCGCGAGTTCCGTCCGCACGTGATGACGACCTACGACGAAAACGGCGGCTACCCGCACCCCGACCACATCCGCTGTCATCAGGTGTCCATGGCCGCCTACGAAGCGGCCGCCGACCACGTGCAGTTCCCCGACGCCGGTGACCCCTGGAGCATCGCCAAGCTCTACTACGGCCACGGCTTCCTGCGCCGGCGCATGCAGCTGCTGCAGGACGAGTTCGCCAAGCACGGGGAAGTCGGGCCGTTCGAGAAGTGGCTGCAGCACTGGGACCCCGAGCACGATCCGTTCGCCAACCGGGTCACCACCCGTATCGAGTGCTCGGACTTCTTCCGGCAGCGTGACGAGGCGCTGCTGGCCCACGCCACGCAGATCGACCCGAACGGCGATTTCTTCCGCGCGCCCATCGAATGGCAGCAGCGGCTGTGGCCGACCGAGGAGTATGAATTGGCCCGATCCAGGGTTCCGGTGACGTTGCCCGAGACCGATCTGTTCACGGGAGTATCGCTGTGATTTCTGTTCCGCTCACCATCCTGCTGGCCGAGGGTCCGCGCCAGACGGGTCCCGACTTCGGCAAGGCCAGCCCGGCCGGGTTGGTGATCACCCTGATCCTGTTGATCGCGGTGGTGGCCCTGGTCTGGTCGATGAACCGGCACCTGCGCAAGTTGCCCGAATCCTTTGACCCCGCGCATCCCGAAGCCGATCAGGCGATCGACGACGGCACCGTCGGCGGTGTGCCACAGGAGGCTCCGGACGCCGATGCTGGGCACAAGGATGCGGGCAAGCCAGAAGCTGGGTCAGACTCCAGGGATGGCTAACACCCTCGGCTCCGCCACCAGCCCGTACCTGCGCCAGCACGCCGACAACCCGGTGCACTGGCAGCAGTGGTCGCCGGAGGCACTGGCCGAGGCCGCGGCCCGGGACGTGCCGATCCTGCTGTCCATCGGCTACGCGGCCTGCCACTGGTGCCATGTGATGGCGCACGAGTCCTTCGAGGACGAAGACGTTGCGGCTGTGGCCAATGCGGGCTTCGTGTGCATCAAGGTCGACCGGGAGGAACGTCCGGACCTCGACGCCATCTACATGAGTGCGACCGTCGCCATGACCGGCCAGGGCGGCTGGCCCATGACGTGCTTTCTGACGCCCGACGGGCGGCCGTTCTTCTGCGGCACCTACTACCCGAAAGCCGGCTTCCTGCAGCTGCTTTCGGCGGTCACCGACACCTGGCAGAACCGGCGGGCCGAGGTCGAACAGGCCTCGGACCAGATCGCCTCGGAGCTCCGCAAGATGTCGTCCGGGCTGCCCGACGGTGGACCGGTGCCCTCGCCCGAACTGTGCGACCACGCCGTCGCCGCGGTGCTGCGCGACGAGGACCTGCCCCGGGGCGGCTTCGGTCGCGCGCCCAAGTTCCCGCCGTCGGCATTGCTCGAAGCCCTGCTGCGGCACCACGAACGCACCGGCTCCGCGCTCGATGCGGTGGAACGCACCTGCGCCGCGATGGCTCGCGGCGGCATCTACGACCAACTGGCGGGTGGCTTTGCGCGCTACAGCGTGGATGCCTCGTGGGTGGTGCCCCACTTCGAAAAGATGTTGTACGACAACGCCCTACTGCTGCGGGTGTACGCGCACTGGGCGCGGCTGACCGGAAACTCGTTGGCGCGCAAGGTGGCCGACGAGACGGCACGGTTCATCATGAACGACCTCGGTGACGGCGGCATGTTCGTCTCGTCGCTGGACGCCGACACCGCCGGGCATGAGGGCCTGACCTACGTGTGGACGCCCGCGGAGCTGGTGTCGCTGCTCGGTGACGACGACGGACTTTGGGCCGCTTCGCTTTTCGAGGTCACCTCGGCCGGGACGTTCGAACACGGCAGTTCGGTGCTGCAGCTGCTGGCCGACCCTGATGACGCTGCGCGCTTCGAGCAGGTCCGCGCGAAGTTGATGGCGGCCAGGGAGCTGCGTCCGCAGCCGGGTCGCGACGACAAGGTCGTCACCGCCTGGAACGGCTTCGCGATCACCGCCCTCGCGGAGGCTGCCGTCGCGCTCGGAGCGTCCGAATTCCTTGATGCGGCAACGGGTTGCGCCCGCCGGCTGCTGGATCTGCACCTGGTCGACGGCCGGCTGCGCCGGGCCAGCCTCGGTGGCGTCGTCGGCGACAGCGTCGGGATCCTGGAGGACTACGCGGCGCTGGCGACGGGTCTGCTGACGCTGCATCAGGTGACCGCGGACGACAGATGGCTGACCGCCGCGCAGAATCTGCTCGACACCGCGCTGACGCACTTCACCGACCCCGACCGCGGCGGCCGGTGGTTCGACACCGCGGACGACGCCGAGGCCTTGCTGGTGCGCCCCGCCGACCCGGTCGACGGGGCGACGCCGTCGGGCGCCTCGTTGATCGCCGAAGCGCTGCTGACGTTCGCGCACCTGGCCGCTGAGCCGCAGCGATACATCGACGCGGCCGCCGCCACCTTGGCGTCGGCGACCCCGATCCTGGCCCGCTCGCCGCGCGGCGGCGGCCACTGGCTGGCGGTCACCGAAGCGGCCGTCCGCGGCCCCATCCAGATCGCGGTGGCCTGCGCCGACCCGAATTCGGAATTGCTCAGTGCCGCACGCAGATTCGCGCCCGGCGGGGCGATCGTCGTCGGCGGCGCGGAAGGGTCGTCGGCGCTGCTCGACGGACGTGGCCTGGTGCACGGTCAGGACGCCGCGTACGTCTGCCGTGGCCAGATGTGCGACCTGCCGGTCACGACGGCGGGGGATCTCGCCGCTGCCCTGGGCGCGGCCGTGTAGCGTGCGGCGCATGCCCAGCGCCGAGCAGATCACCGAAAACGTCAACCGTTACCTGGACCTCGTCGACGTCGCCGACGCCGACGGGATCGCGCAGCTGTACGCCGTCGATGCCGCCATCGAAGACCCGGTGGGTGGCGAGGTGCACGTCGGCCGTCAGACGATCCACGGGTTCTACTCGAACATCGCGGGCACGAAGAACTCCCACGAACTGCACACGCTGCGGGTCTGCGGCCACGAGGCCGCGTTCTACTGGAGCCTGACCGTCAACAGCGCCATGCGTATCGACATCATCAGCACCATGAACTTCGACGCCGACGCCAAGATCACGTCGATGAAGGCCTACTGGGGCCCCGCGAACGTCACCCAGCTCTAGCCGGAGAAGACCGCGAACCACATCGCGATGTAGTGGCAGATGGCCGCCACCGCGGTGCACGCGTGGAAGAACTCGTGGTGCCCGAACGTCCGGGGCCACGGGTTGGGCCACTTGACCGCGTAGAGCACGCCGCCGATCGAATACAGCGCGCCGCCGACGAGCAGCAGCACCACGGCCGTCACCCCGGCGCCTTCCAGGATCGGGCCGATGAACCAGGCCGCCACCCAGCCCAACAGGATGTACAAAGGCACGCCCAGCCAGCGCGGGGCCGTCGGCCACAGCATCTTCAGCGCCACCCCGGCGAGCGCGCCGCTCCACACGATCCAGAACAGCAGCCACCCGTTGGTGCGGACGGCCAGCAGCGCGAACGGCGTGTAGCTGCCGGCGATGAAGATGAAGATCATCGAGTGATCCATGCGCTTCATCCAGGTGCGCGTCTTCACCGACTTCCAGTTCACCCGGTGATAGGTACCGCTGACGGTGAACATGGCGACGATGGTGAAGGTGTAGAGCAACGTCGCCAATCCGGCGCGGGTGCCCTGTAAGGCCCACGACACCGAAACCAGTGCGGCGCCGGCAAAGAACGCGACCACCGCCGAATACACGTGGATCCAGCCGCGGGCTCGGGGCTTGCCCAGGAACTCGACGACGCTTTCCACCACCACGTCCGGCAGCGAATCTGAATGACGGAGTACCGCCGCAGCACGGTACGGCTTGGTCATGTGCGTCGGCGCATCGGCCGCTTCGGTGGCAGCCGGATCTGTATTGCTCGGAGCGGTCAACGTTCCTCCACTAACAGCCATGGGATACCCAGAAGTCCACAGTAGTCTGGTTTCTCGTGGACATCATTCCTCCGCGCCTCAAGGAACCGGCGTACCGGCTCTATGAGCTGCGGCTCCGTCAAGAGCTGACGGCCTCGAAAGCGCAACTGCCACGCCATATTGCGGTGCTGTGCGACGGGAACCGGCGCTGGGCACGTGAGGCAGGTCACGACGACGTCAGCTACGGCTACCGCATGGGCGCCGCCAAGATCGCCGAAGTGCTGCGCTGGTGCCAGCAGGCCGGCATCGAGATGGCGACGATCTATCTGCTCTCGACCGAGAACCTGCAGCGTGACCCGCATGAGCTGGCGCCGCTGATCGAGATCATCACCGACGTCGTCGAAGAGATCTGCGCGCCCGACAAGCACTGGACCGTCCGCACCGTCGGTGACCTCGAACTGCTCGGTGAGGAACCGGCCAAGCGACTGCGCGACGCGGTGGAGTCGACGACCGAGCGCACCGACGCCGGCTCGTTCCACGTCAACGTCGCCGTCGGTTACGGCGGTCGGCAGGAGATCGCCGACGCGGTACGCACCCTGCTGAGCAAGGAACTCGCCAACGGTGCGACGGCAGAAGAACTCATCGAGGCCGTGACCGTCGACGGCATCTCGGAGAACCTGTACACCTCGGGCCAGCCGGACCCCGACCTCGTCATCCGGACCTCGGGGGAGCAGCGGCTCAGCGGGTTCCTGTTGTGGCAGAGCGCCTATTCGGAGATGTGGTTCACCGACGCGCACTGGCCGGCGTTCCGGCGAGTGGACTTCCTGCGTGCCCTGCGCGACTACACGCTGCGGAACCGCCGCTACGGAAAATAGCGTTCGTGCCAAACTGAAGACATGGCTGCGCTGTCGGCAGTGGTCTTCGCCCTGAGCTGGTGGCTCGGGCTGTATCTGTTGGCGCGGGATCCCCGCAAGCCCATCTTGGCGTGGTCCGCGGTCGGGTTGTGCAGCTTCGCCGTGGTGGTCGCCGTCGACGCGATCCGGCTGGGCAGCGGTGCACCCACTGGTCTGCTCAGTCACGTCGAGGCGTACCTGGCCGTGCTGCCGGGCATCGCCTGGCTCACCGTGCTGCTCGAGTTGTCCCGGCCGGTCGATTCGACACGGAGCCGGCGGGGCTTCTTTGTGGTGGCGGCGGTGGCCGTCATCGCGTTGGTGGGGGCCGGGATATCCGGTGGCGTGCACCCGCCGCTGCGGCCCGGGCACTGGGTCATGGTCGGCGCCATCGCCTTGTCGGCGTTCGGCGCCCTGGTGCTGGCGGTGCGACGGCTGCGCCGTGGCGCGTCGTCGCGCAAGATCGTCCCGGCGGTGGTGGCGGCGACCGTCTTCTTCGGGCTCGGCAATGCGATTCTGCTGATCCCGCTGGGGCTCCTGCCGAGTTGGGTGGTGCTGGCCTCGGCCGCTTTCGACGTGCTGCTGCTAGGTATCGCGGTGGCGTGGTGGGACGCGTTCGACGAGGGGCAGGCCCTGCGCGCGGGCATGCGCCGCTCACTGGTCGGCAGCATGGCGGTGTCGGTGCTGTTCGGCGGGCAGGTGCTGATCGGTCTGGCGGTCACCGGTGAGCATGTGGCGTTGATGGTGTTGTTGTTCACCAGCCTCGCGGTGGCGATTGCGATCAACGTGCTGGCCGACCCGTTGTCGGGGCTGCTGGACCGGCTGGCGTTCGCCCGCGAACCGGACCTGCGGGCCGACCGCGCCGCACTGCGTCGCACCGAGGCGGCGCTGCCACTGCGCGCCACCAATCCGCTGGACCACGTCGATGACGAGACTTTCGTCCGCCTGACCCGACGCGCCCTCGGCCACTACGCCGACCTCTCGAAGCTCGTCGCATCGCCGCTGACGACCCTGCCGGTGATCGACGACCGGCTGGCCCGGCGCGGCGCACCCGACCAGCCGCTGGAGCGCGCCAACGAACTCAAGGATTTGCTGGCCGATCGAATCTCGGCGCTCAAGCCGCGCGACGCCGGCGACTTCGGCACCACCGAGCAGTGGCGCCACTACAACTCGCTGTACTTCCCGTACGTCGTCGGCGTCCGGGCCTACGCACAGAACGCCACCGCCTCCGGGCTGGACCCGGTGGCGCGCCAGGCCTGGCAGTGGTTCGTCACCGAGGTGCCGCAGCGGTCGCTGCACAATTGGCAGAACGCGGCCGCCCGGGTGATCGCCGCCGACTTGCGCGGTACCCCGGTATCAACGTCGAGTTAGGCCCTTCAGGGCGCTGACCTGCGGTTGGCAGTGCCTGGCAGTATTCGGCAGCGTTTGGTGCAGACCGGGCAGCACGGTCCGGGCAGTGTCATGGGTGTCCCCACACCGGCACCGCAAGGAGCGACCGCCATGACCGCCATCAACCCAGGACTTCACACCCGACCACTGTCCGACAGTTCCGATTCCCTGCTCCGTTTCGCCCTCCGGGTCGACGGCACGCTGTGCTCGCTGACCGGCCTGCTGATGGCTTTCACCGCTGATCCGTTGTCCCGGTTGTCGGGGCTGTCGGCGACGTCCGAATGGATCATCGGCGCCGTGTTGGTCGTTTGGGGGTTTGCTCTGTACGTCCTAGCCGCGGTACCCCGGATTCGGCGCGTCGGGACCGGCGTGCTGATCGGCAACCTGGTCGGCACCGTCGCGGTGCTCGGGGCGCTGGCCTCGGGGGTGCTCCCGCTGACCGCGGCAGGCAACGTCCTGGTGCTGGCGATCATGGCCGTCGGCCTGGGCTGCGCCTGGCTGCAATACCTCGGAGTGCGTCGTCTGGCGTGACTCCCTCCCCGCCGTGCGGGGGCGTCACTGAAAGAGGTTGCAGTCGACGTCCCCGCACCGGCCTTCCCAGCGATTTCGGCGTGATTCGTAGCGATCACCGCGACAAATCACGCCGAAATCACCCTCTCCAACGAAAGGAAAATCCATGACCACCATCACCTCGCCCGTCCGCGTACGATCCGACCGCCTGCTTCGTCTGGCCCTCCGGGCCGATGCGCTTATCAGCGGCGCCGCCGGCGTCATCCTGGCGGCCGCGGCCGGCGCCGTGGCGGCGGAGTCGGGTATCCCGCAGTCGGCCGTCTACGTGTTGGCCGCGGTCCTCGTCGGCTACGGCGCCGTCGTCTACGGGTTGTCGACCATGGCGGCGGTGCGCCGTCCCGGCATCGCCGTCGCGATCGCCAACGTGGTCTTCACCATCGCCGCGATACTGGCCATCGTCGACGACATCTGGCCACTGACGACGACGGGCGTGGCCATGATGGTCGTCAGCGCCGTCTACACGCTGGCGATGGCCGAGCTCCAATACCAGGGCGTTCGCCGCGCCTGACTCCCAGCGATTTGTGCACGATCTTCCGCGCCTGCCGCGGAAGATCGTGCACAAATCACTGTCTAGAGCTTGCGGAGGCGCAGCCGGTTGATGGCGTGGTCGGCGTCTTTGCGCAGCACCAGGGTGGCGCGCGGCCGGGTCGGCAGGATGTTGTGGATCAGGTTGGGCAGGTTGATCGACTGCCAGATATCGCGGGCGGCGAAGATCGCCTGCTCGTCGGTCAGTGTCGAGTAGTGGTGGAAGTGCGACTGCGGATTGGCGAACGCGCCGGCGCGCATGGCCAGGAACCGCGACACGTACCACTGCTCGATGTCTTCGATCCGGGCGTCGACGTACACCGAGAAGTCGAACAGGTCCGAGATCATCAGGGCCGGCCCGGTCTGCAGGACGTTGAGTCCCTCGATGATCAGGATGTCGGGATGCCGGACGACGACCTTCTCGCCGGGCACGATGTCGTAGATCAGGTGCGAGTACACCGGGGCGGACGCCTGATCGGCGCCCGACTTGACCGCGGTGACGAAGCGCATCAGCGCACGACGGTCATAACTTTCCGGAAAACCCTTGCGGTGCATGATCTTTCGGCGCATCAGCTCGGCGTTCGGGTACAGGAAGCCGTCGGTGGTCACCAGGTCGACGCGCGGGTGGTGGCCGAACCGGGCGAGCAGCGCCTGCAGCACACGGGCGGTGGTCGACTTGCCGACGGCGACGCTGCCGGCCACGCCGATGATGAACGGCACCGGCCGGTCCGGGCTCTGTTGTGGCTCGCCGAGGAACTCGGAGGTGGCCGCGAAGAGGCGCTGCCGGGCGGCGACCTGCAGGTGGATCAGACGGGCCAGCGGCAGATAGACCTCTTCGACTTCGAGCAGGTCGAGTTGCTCGCCCATACCGCGCAGACCCAGCAGTTCATGAGCAGTGAGTTTCAGGGGAGTCGCCATACGCAGTGCGCGCCATTGGCGCCTGTCGAACTCGACGTAGGGACTCGGCTCGCTCGGCCGCGGCATGCGCCCAGTCTTGCAGTAATTGCCGCGCGGTGAACGCGGGGGTACCGGCTAACGTGGCGGATATGAGCACTCGGCATATCCCGATGCCGGTTACCGATACCGCCGCCGACGGCCTGATCCGCGAATATCTGCTGCTCGGTCTGCGGTTCGACCGCATCGAGGAGGGCTACGTCGACTCGTTCACCGGGGACCCCGCGCTGCGGGCCGCGGTCGCCGACGAGGCGGCACCGGACCCCGCGGCGCTGGCCCGGCAGGCGCGCCGCTTGCACGGCGAGGTCGACGGTTCCGGCCTGAACCCGCAGCGTGCGGACTATCTCAAGGCCCATCTGCGGGCCCTGGACTGTGCGGGGCGCAAGTTCGCGGGGGAGGACGTCGGCTTCGTCGACGAGGTCCGCGACTACTTCGACGTCTCGATCGCCAAAGGCGACGAGGACCGGTACCGCGAGGCGCACCGCGCGCTGGACGAGGCGCTGGGCGGCAGCGGCCCGCTGGTCGAGCGCATGCAGGCCCACCGATCCGGCGAGGAGATTCCGCCCGAGCGGCTCGAGGAGTGCATCTACGCGTTCTCCTCTGCGCTGCGGGACCGTGTCCGGGCGGACTTCCCGCTGCCCGACACCGAGACGATCAACTACGAGATCGTCACCGACAAGCCGTGGTCGGGCTTCAACTACTACGAGGGCAATTTCCGGTCGACTGTCGCGGTCAACGCAGACCTCAAGCAGCAGATGTCGAACCTGCCGCGGCTGGTGGCGCACGAGTCGTACCCGGGTCACCACACCGAGCACTGCCGCAAGGAAGCCGGCCTCGTCGAGCTGGGCGGTCAGGCCGAGCAGACGATCTTCCTGGTCAACACCCCGCAGTGCCTGATGGCGGAGGGCCTGGCGGACCTGGCGTTGCACGCGGCGGTGCCCGACAACTGGGGCAGTTGGGCCGCCGAAATCTACGCCGACCTGGGCCTGCGCTTCGACGGTGAACGCGCCGAGGCGATCTCCGCGGCGAGTGCCGCGCTGGCCGACGTGCGTCAGGACGCCGCGCTGATGCTGCACGACGAACACCGCGACGCCGACGAGGTCGTCGCCTTCCTGCAGCGCTGGCTGCTGACCAGCCCGGAGCGGGCGCGGCAGTCCATGCGGTTCCTGTCGTCGCCGCTGTGGCGCGCGTACACGTCGACGTATGTCGAGGGTTACCGCCTGCTGCGGGGCTGGCTCGACGCCCGCCCCGACGATGTCAGCCTCACCGCCCGGTTCGGCCGACTCCTCGATGAGCCGCTGATCCCGTCTGCTCTGCGGAACTAGGGTCGAATGACGTCCACCCTGCGGCGGGACGCCGCCGGCCAGGCCATGTCGCTCAACGTCCTGTTGGTGGTGTGGATGGCGATCGGGCGGGGATTGTTCGTGCCGCTGGGCTGGATAGCGCTGTTCACGGTCTTCTTCTCGCCTGTGCTGCTGGCGTCTCTGTCGGCCACCACCCGGATGATTCGCCGGCTGCCCGGGTGGGACCTCACAGTCGGGCAGACGCGCGCCCAGGTCGCCGTGTGGTCGGCGATGTTCGGCTTCGGGTTGTTCGCTCCCGATGGCGGTGACGGTCCTACCTATCCGTCGATCCTGATGAAACTGCTCGGTGAGCCGTCCTGGTCGGAAACAGTGAGCGGGCTGCTCTGGTGGGGCTGCATCATCGCTGGGCCGGTCGCGTGGTGCGTGCTGTTCTCCAAGCTCACCAAAGGTCTCGCCGCTGTGCAGCCGCCGTACCCGCCCACGGGCTAGCCATCCTGGGGCAGGAGCGCAGAGACCAGCGCACTATTCTGAACGCATGACCGCAGACGCTTCCGTGTCCAAGTCCGGCCTGGGTGCCGGCTACGCCGCCACCGCCAGCGAGGCCTATCAGGCGGCGCTGCGGGTCATCGAGCAGGTCGAGCCCCGCATTGCCGCGGCGACCCGGAAAGAGCTTGAGGATCAACGCAGTTCGCTGAAGCTGATCGCCAGCGAGAACTACGCGTCGCCCGCCGTGCTGCTGACCATGGGCACCTGGTTCTCCGACAAGTACGCCGAGGGCACCGTCGGGCACCGGTTCTACGCCGCATGCCAGAACGTCGACACCGTCGAGGCGCTGGCCGCCGAGCACGCCCGTGAGCTGTTCGGCGCCCCGTACGCCTACGCGCAGCCGCACTCGGGTATCGACGCCAACCTGGTCGCGTTCTGGGCCATTCTAGCCACCCGCATCGAGGCCCCCGGCCTCGCCGAGCTGGGCGCCAAGCACGTCAACGACCTGTCCGAGGCGGACTGGGAGAAGCTGCGCAGCAAGCTGGGCAACCAGCGCCTGCTGGGCATGTCGCTGGACACCGGCGGCCACCTCACCCACGGTTTCCGCCCGAACATCTCGGGCAAGATGTTCCACCAGCGCAGCTACGGCACCGATGCGCAGACCGGCCTCATCGACTACGACGCCGTCGCCGCTGCCGCCCGCGAGTTCAAGCCGCTGGTACTGGTCGCCGGCTACTCGGCCTACCCGCGCCGCGTGAACTTCGCCAAGATGCGCGAGATCGCCGACGAGGTCGGCGCCACCCTGATGGTCGACATGGCGCACTTCGCCGGTCTGGTCGCGGGCAAGGTGTTCACCGGCGACGAGAACCCGGTGCCGCACGCCCACGTCACCACCACGACGACGCACAAGTCGCTGCGCGGTCCGCGCGGTGGCCTGGTGCTGGCGACCGACGAATACGCCCCGGCCGTCGACAAGGGCTGCCCGATGGTGCTCGGCGGCCCGCTGTCGCACGTGATGGCCGCCAAGGCCGTCGCGCTGGCCGAGGCCCGCCAGCCCGAGTTCCAGACCTACGCCCAGAACGTCGCCGACAACGCCAAGTCGCTGGCTGACGGCTTCCTCAAGCGTGGCGCGACGCTGGTCACCGGCGGCACCGACAACCACCTGGTGCTGCTGGACGTGCAGTCCTTCGGGCTCACGGGCCGGCAGGCCGAGTCCGCGCTGCTGGACGCCGGTGTGGTCACCAACCGCAACTCGATCCCGAACGACCCGAACGGCGCCTGGTACTCCAGTGGCATCCGCTTCGGCACCCCGGCACTGACCACGCGTGGCTTCGGCGCCGACGAGTTCGACAAGGTCGCCGAGCTGGTGGTCGATGTGCTGTCGAACACCCAGCCGACCGCGGCGTCGAATGGCCCGTCCAAGGCCAAGTACACGCTGGCCGACGGCACCGCCGACCGCGTCCGCGCGGCCTCGGCCGAGATGCTGGACGCCAACCCGCTGTACCCGGGTCTGACGCTCTGAGTTTGCGCCGAACGTGGGGCCTGTGACCGCAGAAATCGCGAGATTGCGGTCACAGGCCCCACGTTTGCTTGCGCTGGCTAACATTTGCTCTTGAGAATCGGCCCTCCGCGGCTCCATATCGGCTAGCGTCCTCAGCGGACACGCGCCACGCAGTGTCGCTGGCACTGAAGGGGGTCTGGCATTGGCTTTCTTGTTTCCCGTCGTCATTCTGCTCGTGCTCGTCGGGGTCGTTGTACTCGCCATGGGGCCCGGGCGAAAAGAACTCCCACCGACCGCGCAGGCAAAGCCCATAGGTCCTTTCGTCGTCCTCGCTGTGTTGTCGATTCCGGGGGCCGTCGCCGTCATCGCCGGCATCAACTCGATAGCCAGCCACGGCGGCTATGCGATGCGGACCCGGGGTAACGCGATCGCCATCGTGATCGGTGTGGTCTTGGTCGTCGGTTCGTTCGTGGCGTTGATCCGCCGCGCCGGCTACAACGGGGCGGTCCGGCGCGCGCAGGCAAGGGTCGCCATTGCGGCCCCGCTCGGGTACACCCCCGAAGGCCAACCCATCTATCCGGTCGTCGGCTATACGCCGGACGGCAGCCCGGTCACCGCTGACAGGGCGCCGGGAGTTCGGGTGCCCGGTGCTGCAGGTACGAACGGGCTGGCGACGGCCGCGCTGATCTGTGCCTTCTTCGTTCCGGTGGTGGGCGCGATTCTCGGCTTCGTCGCGCGATCCCAGATCGCCAGGACGGGCCAGGACGGTAGTGGTCTGGCCCTGGCGGCGATCATCATCGGGGTCGTCCTGACGATCGCCAACGTGGTGTTCGTCCTCGTGATGCTCAAAGGCCTCCACGGCTGAAGGTGCGTTTTCTCGGCGAGGCTGATTTCAAAAACATGTGAACTCGGGTTACAGTTACTTTCATGGCTGCGAAACCCGTTGCGAACGCGCTGACCCTTGAGCTCGATCCCGTCGTGGGCCACGAGCTGTCCCGGCACCTCGGGACCGAGGAAGCCTGGTACGCCCACGACTACGTGCCGTTCGAGCAGGGCGAGAACTTCGCATTCCTCGGTGGCACCGACTGGGATGCCTCGAGCGTCACGCTGCCCAAGCCGGTCACCGATGCGCTGGAAATCCTGCTCATCACCAAGGACAACCTCGCGGGCTACCACCGTGAGCTGGTCGAGCACTTCATCCTCGAAGACAAGTGGGGCCGCTGGCTGGGCCGCTGGACCGCCGAGGAGCACCTGCACGCCATCGCGCTGCGCAACTACCTCGTGGTGTGCCGCGAGATCGACCCGACGGCTAACGAGGACGTCCGCGTCGCGCACGCCATGAAGGGCTACCGGGCCGACAAGTTCAGCCAGATCGAGACGCTGGTCTTCATGGCGTTCTTCGAGCGTGCGCACGCCGTCTTCACCCGCAATCTGCAGGCCCAGATCGAGGAGCCCGTGCTCGCCGCCATGGCCGGCCGCATCGCGCGTGACGAAGAGCGGCACGAGGAGTTCTTCGCGAACCTGGTCACCCACCTGCTCGAGACGCACCGCGACGAGACCATCGCCGCCATCGCCGCCCGGGCTGCGGGCATCGAGGTCATCGGCGCCGATATCGACGCCTACCAGGACAAAGTCCAGGTGGTTGCCGACGCCGGCATCTTCGACGCCGCGGCGCTGCGTACGGTCATCTCCGACCGCATCAAGGCGTGGGGCCTGGGCGACGAACCGTCGCTCGCTCAGTTCATCTAGACGTCACAAAACAGTCACGGCGCGCCGTCAGCGTGGGGCGGTAGCCGGGAGTAGCGTCGCCGGTGATGGCTAGCGAACTGCTCTGCTATCCGGGCGGTACCCGATTAGAGATTGGGACCGGCCCCGGTCCAGGTACCGCTGCGTCCACCGAAGTACTCGTGTGGGGCCGCACGGGCCGAGGAGCGCCACGTGTCTGATTCGCAGGTCCGTACCTATGTGCTCGATACCTCCGTGCTGTTGTCCGATCCTTGGGCTTGCACGCGTTTCGCCGAGCACGAAGTGGTTGTCCCCCTGGTGGTCATCAGCGAGCTGGAAGGTAAACGCCATCACCACGAACTGGGATGGTTCGCCCGGCAGGCGCTGCGCATGTTCGACGACCTGCGTTTGGAGCACGGACGGCTGGATCAACCGATTCCCGTTGGGACACAAGGTGGTTCGCTCCAGGTTGAGCTGAACCACGTCGACCAGTCGGTGCTGCCCTCCGGCTTCCGCACCGACACCAACGACCACCGCATACTGGCCTGCGCCGCCAACCTTGCCGCCGAAGGCAAGCGAGTCACGTTGGTCAGCAAGGACATTCCGCTGCGGGTCAAGGCCGGTGCGGTGGGTCTGATCGCCGACGAATACCACGCGCAGGATGTCATCACCTCGGGCTGGACAGGCATGACCGAGATGGATGCCGCGCCGGACGACATCGACACGCTGTTCGCCGACGGCGAGGTCGACATTCTCGAGGCTCGGGATCTGCCGTGCCACACCGGGATTCGGTTGCTCGGCGGCACCTCGCACGCGCTCGGCCGGGTCAATGCCGAGAAGCGGGTGCAGCTGGTCCGTGGTGATCGCGAAGTGTTCGGCCTCCGGGGAAGGTCAGCCGAACAACGCGTCGCCCTCGATCTGCTGCTCGACGAATCCGTCGGCATCGTCTCACTCGGCGGCAAGGCCGGCACCGGCAAGTCGGCGCTGGCGCTGTGCGCCGGCCTGGAGGCGGTGCTCGAGCGCCGCACCCAGCGCAAGGTCGTGGTGTTCCGCCCGCTGTATGCCGTTGGCGGACAAGACCTTGGCTACCTGCCGGGCAGCGAGAGCGAGAAGATGGGCCCGTGGGCGCAGGCCGTCTTCGACACTCTGGAAGGACTGGCCAGCCCCGCCGTGCTCGAAGAGGTGCTGTCCCGCGGAATGCTGGAAGTGTTGCCGCTCACGCACATTCGCGGTCGCTCGCTGCACGACTCATTCGTCATCGTCGACGAGGCGCAGTCGCTGGAGCGCAACGTGCTGCTGACGGTGCTGTCGCGCCTCGGCAGCGGTTCGCGGGTGGTGCTCACGCACGACGTCGCCCAGCGCGACAACCTGCGCGTCGGCCGGCACGACGGTGTCGCCGCGGTGATCGAGAAGCTCAAGGGCCACCCGCTGTTCGCGCACATCACCCTGATGCGCAGCGAACGGTCGCCGATCGCCGCGCTGGTCACCGAGATGCTCGAGGAGATCAGCCCCGGCACCCTGCCGTGACCTGACCTACCGCCGCGATTTGTGCACGATTTTCCGCGCTGAGCACGGGTTTTCGTGCACAAATCGCGGCGTCGGTAAGGTGATTGGGTGCCAAGACGACGCGAAAACAAGGCCTGGTCCTACTGGCGGACCGTGCTCGGCGTCTGCGCCGGCGTGACGATCGTCGTGGTCGGGTGCCAGACCGGAAATGTCGCCAAGGCCGACGAAGTCGACTGCAGCAAGTACAAGTGCATCGCGCTGACCTTCGACGACGGTCCCAGCCCGTACACCGACCGGCTGCTGAAAATCCTGCAGGACAACGACGCCAAGGCGACGTTCTTCGAGATCGGCAACAAGGTCGCCGCCAACCCGGCCGGCGCCAAGCGCGTCGTCGACGCCGGGATGGAACTCGGTCAGCACACGTGGGAACACCCCAACATGACGACCATCCCGCCGGAGGACATCCCGGCCCAGTTCAGCAAGGCCAGTGACGCCATCGAGAAGGCCACCGGGCAGCGGCCGAAGCTGGTCCGCACCGCGGGCGGCCTGATCAACGACCAGGTGCTCGCCGAGGCCAAGAAGCAGGGCCTGGCCGACATCAACTGGGACGTCATCCCTTTCGACTGGGCCAATGACTCCAACACCGCGGCCACCCGCTACATGCTGATGACGCAGATCAAACCAGGCGCTGTCGTCCTTTTTCATGACACCTACTCGTCGACAGTCGATCTGGTTCAGCAGTTCATCCCGGTGCTCAAGGCCAACGGCTACCACCTGGTGACGGTCAGCCACCTGGTCGGCCATCGCGAGCCGGGCACCAGCTACGGCAGCCGCGACAACGGCCCGCCGGTCAACGGGCTCACCGACATTCCGCCGGCGGAGATTCCGACGCTGCCCAACACGCCGTCGCCGCCGCCGATGCCGAACATCCCGATCACGGACATCCCGGGCGCCAACTCCGGCGGCTCGAACAACGGCCAGTAGTTCCGCCGAGCGGCTTCCTCAGGGGTCGGTGCTCCGACGACAAACCCAAAATCATCTGATTTGCGTGTTCGCGACGGATCCGTGGGTGAGTTGCCGACGTTTGCGACCATCGGAAGTCCGTGGCTTCAATTGCGGGGCAGGTGCGGCTGCGGTGATTGAACCCAGGTACTTTTTCCGGCGCCAGGAAGTCCCTGCGTTCAATCAACGCCGGCACATTGCCACCGCGATTGAGTTCACGGACTTCCTCGCCCGCTCCGGCACCGCGCCGCGCCGGCACATTGTTGTGCCACGATCGAGAACATCAATCGGTTGACGAGCCCGTCAGGCCCGACCCGTCCGTTGTCACCACCGCGTCAAACCACGACTCGCGAGGGAACGCTAGGCAGTGGGGAAGCGGTCGGCGATCGCGTCGACCATGGCGATGATGTCGGCCATCCTCGAACGCAGCACCTCGAGATGCTTGTCGGCGCCCTGTTTTGCCGCCCGGCGCTCCGTCGCCGCCAGCTGCAGATTCAGCTCGCCCAGCTCTTCTTCGAGCAGTTCGATGAACAGCCTGGCCTGCAGCACATCGGCATTCCGTTGCCCCGGTGAGGTCGTCACCAGTTTGAGGACATCGGTCTGGGGCCGCGGCAGCGGTTCGCCGGCATGCGTGTGCGGCATGTGGTAGCGCCCGTGTGTCATGCACGGGACGGCGTCCAGCCGGGTACCTCGATACGAATCACTGAGGTCGGCCGCCATTGCAACACGATCGCAAATACACGGTCGAATCCCGTTTCCCGGCAGTATCTGTCCAGTAAGGAGCTGTTCACATTGGCTTCACCCAGGTTGTGAGAAGGCCCCTGCCGAACAGACGCGAAAACCCCCAAAATCGGATGATTTTTGGGGGTTTTGACGTCTGCTCGCGCAGAAAAGTTACTCGCCGTCCTTGACCTTCGCCATGGCCAGCACGTCGAGGCGCTTGTCCAGCTCGGCCTCGGAGAGGTTGTCGCCGATCAGGCCGCGGTCGATGACCGTCTGCCGGATGGTCTTCTTCTCCTTGAGGGCTTCCTTGGCCACCTTGGCGGCTTCTTCGTAGCCGATGGCCGAGTTCAGCGGCGTCACGATCGACGGCGACGACTCCGCCAGCGTGCGCAGGTGGTCCTCGTTGGCGACGAGGCCGTCGATGCACTTGGACGCGAACAGCCGGGACACGTTGGACAGCAGCGTGAAGGACTCCAGCACGTTGCGGGCCATCATCGGGATGTACACGTTCAGCTCGAAGGCACCGGACAGGCCGCCGACGGTGACCGCCGCGTCGTTGCCGATGACCTGCGCGGCCACCTGGGTAACCGCTTCGGGCAGAACGGGATTCACCTTGCCCGGCATGATCGAGCTACCCGGCTGCAGGTCCGGCAGCTGGATTTCGCCGAGGCCGGTCAGCGGGCCCGAGCCCATCCAGCGCACGTCGTTGGCGATCTTGGTCAGCGACACTGCGATGGTCTTCAGTGCGCCGGAGGCCTCGACGAGTCCGTCGCGGGCGGCCTGCGCCTCGAAAGAGTCTGTGGCGGTGCGCAGTTCGGCGATGCCGGTCTGGTTCACGAGCACCTCGACGACCCTGGCGCCGAAGCCGTCGGGGGCGTTCAGGCCGGTGCCGACGGCGGTGCCGCCGATGGCCAGCTCACCCAATCGCGGAAGACACGCGCGCACCCGTTCAATCCCGGCCTCCACCTGACGGGCGTAACCGCCGAACTCCTGGCCCAGGGTGACGGGCACCGCGTCCATGAGATGGGTGCGGCCGGACTTGACGACGGTGCGCCACGCGCGGGCCTTGTTGGCCAGCGACTCGTGCAGCACCTCGAGCGCCGGGATCAGGTGGCGCACAGCGGCTTCCGTCGCCGCGATGTGCGTGGCGGTGGGGAAGGTGTCGTTGGAGCTCTGCGACATGTTGACGTGGTCGTTGGGGTGGACCTCGACGCCGTTGCGGCCCGCGATCGAGGCGATGACCTCGTTGGCGTTCATGTTCGAGCTGGTGCCCGAGCCGGTCTGGAACACGTCGATGGGGAACTGGTCGTCTTGCAGACCGTCGGCGATCTCACCGGCTGCGGCGATGATGGCGTCGGCCTTGTCTGCGGCCAGCAGACCCAGGTCCTTGTTGACCTGCGCGCAGGCGCCCTTCAGCAGGCCGAGCGCGCGGATCTGAGTGCGCTCCAGGCCGCGGAACGAGATCGGGAAGTTCTCGACCGCTCGTTGCGTCTGTGCGCGCCACAGGGCGTTGACCGGAACCCGGACCTCGCCCATGGTGTCGTGTTCGATCCGGTACTCGACATCGTTGTCGGACATGTGCTCCCTTTGGTTGAGGTGAACGGAATTTACGGCAGGGGGTGTGCGGCGGAGAGGTCCCCGGTGAAGTCCACCGCGGAGTACTCGTTGAGCTTGGAGAGCCGGTGGTAGGCCTCGATCATTCGGACGGTGCCGGACTTCGAGCGCATCACGATCGACTGGGTGGTGCAACCGCCGGCGAAGTAACGCACACCGTTGAGCAGGTCGCCGTCGGTGACGCCGGTGGCGCAGAAGAAGACGTTGTCGCCGGCGACCAGGTCTTCGGTGGTCAGTACCCGGTCCAGGTCATAGCCGCGGTCCAGGGCCTGCTGCCGCTCGTCGTCGTCGGTCGGGGCGAGGACGGCCTGGATCGCGCCGCCCATGCAGCGGATGGCGGCCGCGGCGATGATGCCCTCCGGGGTGCCGCCGATGCCGGCCAGGATGTCGGTCCCGGACTCGGGGCGGCAGGCGGAGATGGCGCCGGCGACGTCGCCGTCGGAGATCAGCCGGATGCGGGCGCCGGCCTCGCGGACCTCGCTGATCAGTTGGGCGTGGCGGGGCCGGTCCAGGATGCACACCGTGACATCGGCCACAGATTCGTTGCGCCGCTTGGCGACCCGGCGGATGTTCTCACCGATGGGCACGGTGATGTCGATGACGTCGGCCGCATCGGGGCCGACGGCGATCTTGTTCATGTAGAAGACGGCCGACGGGTCGAACATGGTGCCGCGCTCGGAGACTGCCAGCACCGAGATGGCGTTGGGCATGCCCTTGCTCATCAGGGTGGTGCCGTCGACCGGGTCGACGGCGAAGTCGCAGTCGGGGCCGTCGCCGTTGCCGACCTCTTCGCCGTTGTAGAGCATCGGGGCGTGGTCTTTCTCGCCCTCGCCGATGACCACGACGCCGCGCATCGAGACTGAATTGACCAGTTCACGCATGGCGTCGACGGCCGCACCGTCACCGCCTTCCTTGTCGCCGCGGCCGACCCAGCGGCCGGCGGCCATGGCCCCGGCTTCAGTGACCCGGACGAGTTCAAGTGCGAGGTTGCGGTCTGGGGCTTCCCGGCGCGAAGGCGTCATGCGCAGATTGTCCCATTAGCCGGTGCGCGTCGGGGAGCTGGGATACTGAGCACCGTGACGTCATCATCCCCGGAACCTGAGGGCCAGCCGCTCCCCGCACCCGAGGTGGTCGCCGAGGGCCAGTCGGTGCCGGTGCCGCGCCCGGCGAAGGACCGGCTGCTGCAGGACGGCCGGGACATGTTCTGGTCGATCGCCCCGCTGGTCGTGGCATGTATCGCGCTGGCCGGGATGCTCGGGATGTGCTCGTTCGCACCGCAAGGGCCGGGTAAGGGTCCGGCGCCGCAGTACGACGCCCCGGCCGCCCTCAAGGCCGACGCAGCGGCGCTGCACATCCCGATCCGCGTGCCCGAGCTGCCGTCCGGGTGGCATGCCAATTCCGGGTCCCGCGGCAGCATCGAGGCGGGTCGCATCGATCCCGTCACCAAGCAGCCCACGCGGGCGCTGACGTCGAAGGTGGGTTATCTGACCGCCGCCGGCATGTTCGTGGCGCTGACGCAGAGCAATGCCGATGAGGACAAGCTGGTCGCCTCGATCCACACCGGCATGTACCCGACCGGTGCCCAGGACCTGGGCGGCGTGCACTGGGTGGTCTACGAGGGTGCGG
Source organism: Mycobacterium sp. PDNC021 (assembly GCF_048282635.1). Classification (NCBI taxonomy): domain Bacteria; kingdom Bacillati; phylum Actinomycetota; class Actinomycetes; order Mycobacteriales; family Mycobacteriaceae; genus Mycobacterium; species Mycobacterium sp. PDNC021. The sequence continues at coordinate 5,370,877 of NZ_CP182502.1, read as the reverse complement.
GCGAAGACCAGCAGGGCACCGAACCGATCTGGACCGCCAAGCTCGACGGGCCGACCGGCCCGGCTCAGGTGGCGGTCAGTGGGTCGGCGGGGCCGGTGGACTATCGGACACTCGCGGAGGCGACGCAGCAGGCACAGCCACTGCGGTAGCCGGTTGCGATCGGCGCATTCGGGCCCACAGTGCGGCGCTCAGCCGGGACAGGCGTCCCGGTGCCCGGGGTTCGTCGGGTTCCGGTTCGCTCAGCGGAACACCTTTGTACACAGCGAGATACACGCTGATCGTGGTGACGACAACGATCATCAGCACTGGGCCGATCACCAGGCCCAGGAAACCGAACATCGCGATCCCGGAGAACACCGACAGCAGCATCAGCGCGGAATCCAGCCGGGCCGCGCGGGGTACCAGGATCGGCCGGAGCACGTTGTCGATGTTCGTGACCACCAGGATGTGGAAGGCGATGACGAACAGTCCGCCGCCGACATTGCCGAACAACGCCAGGCCGATGCCGAACGGGATGCTGACGATGCCGCCGCCCAGCGGGATCACCGACAGGGCACTCAGCAGGATCGCGAAGATGAAGAAACCGTCGTGGAATCCGGCGATATAGATCGAAATCGCGCCTGCCACACCCTGAGCCAGGGCGATGACGAACTGGCCGAGGACCGTCCCGCGCACCATGGCGCCCATCTTGGCCAGGTACAGGTCGGTGACCTCTTCGCCGAGCGGATTGAGCCGCCGGATCAGCAGGACCACCTCGTCACCGTTGACCAGTAGCGAGATGAACACGTACAGGAAGATCACCGCACCAGCCAGCGCGCCGAACAGTCCGCCCGCCGCGTCCTGCAGCACGTTCAGGCCCCATGCGCCGGCGCGCTGCGCGAACGTGATGATCCATTTCTGGAGCGATTCGCTCGTCAGCGTCACGTCGTGCAGATACGGGATTCGTGCCAGCAGGTCGTTGACGGCCTGTAGTGAGCGGGTGCCCAGCGCGCCCATGTCGGTGCGGCTCACCCAGTCCGACACATTGCGGATCATGCTGCTGATCTGAACGATGCCGATGGCGACGGCCCCACTGATCGGCACGACCACCACGACCAGCGCGGCAAGCAGGGTCAGGGTGGCCGACAGTCCGGTGCGCAGCCGCGTCGTCAGCCGGCGGAACAGCGGGTTGAACAGGTAGGCCACCACTCCGGCGACCACGACCAGCATGAACTGGCCCCGCAGGAAATACGCGCCGAATCCGACCGCGACGACCGTTGCGACGGCGAGCGCCCGCTTCTGGGTGATCGTGAATTCGGTGTCCATGCGGGTGATTCTGTCGGATTTGTCGCCGATCGCTACCCGGATGTCAGCTTCAGCAGGTGGCTCATGATGTCGGGGTAGCGCTTGAGGTGCGCGCCGCCGTTGAGGTCGAGCACCTCGCCCGTCATCCACGACGCCTGCTCCGAGCACAGGAACAACACGGCGTTCGCGATGTCTTCGGGGGTACCGGCGCGTCCCAGCGCGGTGTTCTCCACGTACTCGTCGACGACGCCGGGGATCAGTGCCGCGCCCTCGGTCAGTGGGGTGGCCACAAAGCCGGGGGCGACGGCGTTGACGCGAATTCCCTTGGGGCCCAACTCCAATGCGGCCACCTCGGTCAGCATCGACAGGCCGGCTTTGGCGGCGCTGTAGGCGCTCATGCCGATGGCCGGCTGGCGGCCGTTGAGCGACGAGATGCACACCAGTGACCCGCCTTCGCGGAGCCGGCGTCCGGCGTATTTGGCGACGATGAACGAGCCCGTCAGGCAGCAGTCGACGACGGCCCGGAAATCTTCGACCGGCATGTCGACGATGAGTCCGAAGGTCGAGAATCCGGCACAGCTGACGATGGCGTCGAGCGCACCGGCCTGCTCGAAGACGGCCGCGACGGAGGCTTCGTCGGTCACCTCGACGACGACCGACGTGTGCGGTGCGCCGAGCTCGGTGGCGCGGGCTTCGGCGAGTTCGGCGTTCCGGTCGGCGATGGTGACGCGGTAGCCCTGCGCGGCCAGGCCTTGGGCGGTGGCCCAGCCGATACCGGATGCCCCACCGACGACGAGGGCGTTGCGCTGTGTGCTCACTGGGTTCTCCTGGGCCGAGGCGATCGCGTCACCCCGAGCGGAGTGAACAGATTACTCAATCTGTATACACCTGAATCCGACGTGACTCATCCCCGTATCGACGGCTTGTGGACGACGAGCCGCCGGCCGGTAGCGCAGGCAGTAACTGTCCGCGCAGAGGAACGACCCGCCCTTGATCACCCGGCGCGGGACCGGTGTCCCTGGTTGATCGGGGTCGTAACTGTCCGCGGCGCAACACGGCCCGCTGTCGCGGGTGGTGCCGTAGAAGTCGGTGGTCCACTCCCAGACATTGCCGGCCATGTCGAACAGGCCGTAGCCGTTGGCCGGAAAGCTGCCCACCGGCGTGGTCTGGCCGTAGCCGGTATCCGGCAGGTAGGGGAACTCGCCGTGCCAATAGTTGGCCAGCCGCTGCCCGGGCTGCTCGGGTTCAGTGCCCCAGGAGTAGGTGGCGCGATCCAATCCGCCGCGGGCGGCGACCTCCCACTGCGCCTCGGTGGGCAGGGCCAGCCCGGCCCAGTCGGCGTACGCCGCAGCGTCCTCGAACGCCACGTGCACGACGGGATGGTGCTCCCGGTTCCGCAGCGACGACTTCGGGCCCAGTGGGTGGTTCCAGCACGCGCCGGGCGTCCACGTCCACCACTGGCTGAGGTGACGCAGGTCGACGGGGCCGGGGGTGCGACGGAACACCATCGAGCCCGGTTGCAGATTCTCCGCCGGGGCGCCCGGATAGTCAGCGGGGTTGAGTGGCCGTTCGGCGACGGTGACGTAGCCGGTGGCGTCGACGAAGGCGCCGAACGCCTCATTGGTCACCTGGTGCGGCTGCATCCAGAAGCCTTCGACGGTGACCTCGCGGGCGGGGGCCTCCTCGGGGTAGTGCTCGTCGGAACCCAGCACGGCGGTCTGCGCCGGAATCCAGGCCAGTGCGTCAGTCATCGAACACGGCGGCCCAGTCCGACTGCATGCTCGCGACGGTCCAGCCATCGGTCTTCGCCAGCTCCAGCGCCCGTTCCGCGCCTGCGACGTAATCGAATTCGCGTTCGGCATCGTCGTGCAGCACCAGCAGCCGGAAGCCGCGGGCGTATTCGAGCATCTCGATGTCGCCGTTGGAGTTGCCCGCGGCAAAGATCGGCCGGCGCCCGATCCGTCCCCAGATTCGCACCGGCTTGATGGGCCCGTCGTCGAGGAACTCCGGTTGGGCCGTCGTGAGCAGTTCGCCGTCCTGGTATTGCAGCGCAACGGAACTGCCGACCACCCGCTCCGGCGGAATGCCGTACATCGCAGCCGTCACCGGCCGCATGAAATCGCGTCCGCCGCCGGAGGCGATGTAGCAGGTGAATCCGTTCGCCTCCAGGTAGCGCAGCAGCTCGATCATCGGCACGTAGCCGCACGCGGTGTACTGCCGGCCGAGCGTCGGATGCGGAGCGTCGGCGAAGAACGCCGCCACCCGTGCGGCGTGTTCCTCGACGGTGATTCCGGAGTGGGCCGAAAGCACCGCCGCACCAAGCACTTTCAGATCGCCGTCGTCACCCTGATAGTGCTTGGTGACGGCGTTGCCGAACCAAGCGAGATCTCCCGACGCGGCCGCGGCGTACGGCTGCCGGTCCGCCAGCGCCGGGTCGGCCGCGACTTGCTCGGCCAGCCGGCGCACCAGGAAATCCAGCTGGATGTAGGCCGGCTTCTCGCACCACAGCGTGCCGTCGTTGTCGAACACCGCGATCCGGTCTTGCGGCGCAACGTAATTCGGGCCGTCGGTGGTGACCCGCCCGACGAAGTCGACGATCGCCGACTTCGTCGGGCCGTCGTGCCAGGATTCGAGCACTAATCGGCCGCCAGGAACTCGTTGAGCTTCTTGACGATCTGATCGATGCTGAAGCTGGCCGGCTCGTGTCGGGGCGGGAACTCCTTGAACGTGTCGAGGAACGCCGACGCCATGGCTGTCGCGTAGAAGACGAAGAAATCTCGTCGCAGGAACCACTCGTAGTACGTGTTGGACGTGATGTCGGCGTACTCATACGGGTCGGTGCGCAGGTTGAACAACTTGGGAACCCGCAGCGGAGTGAAGGGTTCGGCCCAGATTTGCAGTGTGCCCTGGCAGCGTTGCTCGGCGAAGACGATCTTCCAGTTCTCGAAGCGCATCGCGACCAGCTCGGCGTCGTCGTTGAAGTAGAAGAACCCGCGCCGCGGGCTGTTCTCGACCTCGCCCATCAGATACGGCAGCAGGTTGAACCCGTCGATGTGCACCTTGTACTCGGTCTCGCCATCGGCGCCGGCCTTGTGGCCCTTCTTGAGCTTCTCGACGATGTCGGGGTCGCCCGCGGCGGCCAGCAGGGTCGGCAGCCAGTCGTGGTGCTGGACGATGTCGTTGGATACGCTGCCCGCCTTGATCTTTCCGGGCCAGCGGATCAACTCGGGCACCCGGTAGGCGCCCTCCCAGTTGGTGTTCTTCTCGCTGCGGAACGGCGTCGTGCCACCGTCTGGCCAGGTATTGCGGTGCGGGCCGTTGTCGGTGGAGTAGATGACGATGGTGTCGTCGGCGATGCCGAGTTCGTCGAGCACATCCAGCACGGTGCCCACGTTCTTGTCATGGTCGATCATCGCGTCGTGGTACTCGGACTGCCACATGCCGGCCTGGCCCTTGCTCTCGGGCTTGACGTGCGTGTAGAGGTGCATGTGGGTGAAGTTGCACCAGACGAAGAACGGGGTGTCGGCTTCGTGCTGCCGCTTGATGTAGTCGACGGTGCGGTCGGCGATGTCGTCGTCGATGGTCTCCATCCGCTTGGCGGTCAGGGGGCCGGTGTCCACGATGGTCTGCTTCCCGACGGGACCGAACTTGTCGTCGTCGGGCTCGGTCGAGACCTCGTCGATGGCCCTGCAGTCCATGACACCGCGTGGCAGCGCCAGCTCGTAGAGCCGGGGGAACTGGTCCTTGTGCGGGTAGTCGAATTGCTCGGGCTCCTCCTCGGCGTTGAGGTGGTAGAGGTTGCCGTAGAACTCGTCGAACCCGTGCACGGTCGGCAGGTACTTGTTCATGTCGCCGAAATGGTTTTTGCCGAACTGCCCGGTGGCGTAGCCCATGGGCTTCAGCAGTTCCGCGATGGTCGGATCCTCTGCGGCCCAACCGATGTCGACGCCCGGTACGCCGACTTTGCTCATGCCCGTGCGGTACACGCTCTGCCCGCTGATGAACGCGGCCCGGCCGGCGGTGCAGCTTTGCTCGCCGTAGGAGTCGGTGAAGCGCATGCCCTCGGCGGCGATGCGGTCGATGTTCGGGGTGCGGTAACCCATCAGCCCGTCGCTGTAACAACTCAGGTTGCTGATGCCGATGTCGTCACCCCAGATCACCAGGATGTTGGGTTTGCCGTTGGGCATTGCGGAGCTCCTCGGTCGAAACGGATTTTCCTGTGCCCGTTCGACTTTACGGGTGCGTTACCGGTTGCGGCGGCTGTTCGGCAGGTGCGTGAAATCGGTACTGGTCAACGGGCGGCGGGAGGAGCACGCTTGTTTAGGGAAGGTGATCGACATGTACGACAAGGATCTGACCAACAGGTGGCACGTCGAGATCGAGTTCTTCGAAGATGACGTCCACACCCACGCCAGCGCGCACGCCCGGCTCCGCGACGACACGCTCTCCACGACAGGGGATGCCTACCGCAATCCCAAAGACCCGAGTGCGCCGTTGGTCGGCGAGGAGATCGCGGCGGCCCGTGCGCTGATCGCGCTCGGCACCGATCTGCTCCTGGCAGCCTCGGCGAACATCGAGAAATCAACGCAGCACCCGGTGCATCTCTACCGCTGAACGCGGCAGAGATCCTCGCGAGCAGACACAAAACTGTCGTATTTCCAACGAGATTGACAGTTTTGCTGGGGGTACCACCCGCTTGCGGGGGACTGCTCGCGGGGAGGGGTGACGCGCCAGAAACTACTTGGCGTCAGCCGCTTCCATCTGGCGGAAGAGTTCGACGTAGTACGGCATGCATTCCTTCATGGCCTGCTCGGTGTTGAACAGCGGCTCGTAGCCCAGGTCGCGCTTGGCCTTGGCGATCGAGAAGTAGTTGTTCAGGTAGAGGCGCTCCACGGCCAGCGGCTCGATCAGCGGCTCGGGCAGGCCGAACTTGAAGTGCAGCCACTGCCAGGCCATCATCGCGCGGTGCACGAGCTTGCCGGAGACGCGGAAGTCGGGCAGCTTGCGGCCGCACGCGGCCACGACGGGACGGGCGAACTCGAACATGTTGAGCGGTTCGCCGTCGTTGATGAAGTAGGCCTGTCCGGGTGAGGTCCCGCCCGGCACGAGGTGCTCGCCCGCCAGGATGAAACCGTGGATCAGGTTGTGCACGTAGGAGTTGTCCAGCTTGATGTTCTTGTTGCCCACCAGCACCTTGACGTGGCCGGCGAGGATGTTCTCGAACACCTTCCTGAACATGGTCTGGTCGCCGCGGCCCCAGATGCCGCTGGGCCGGATGGAACAGGTGAGCATGCCGTCGACATTGTTCTGCGACAGCACGAACTTCTCGGCGGCGACCTTGGTCTCGGTGTACAGGTCGTTGAAGCGCGTGGTGTACGGCATGGACTCGTCGCCGTTCTGGATGTCCTGGCCACCCATCACGACGCTGTTCGACGCGGTGTAGACGAACCGCTTGACGCCCGCGGCCCGGCCCAGCTTCACCAGGTTCTCGGTGCCGCCGACGTTCACGCCGAAGCTGCGGTTGCGGTACTCCTCGGTGACGGACGCGCCGCCCATCAGGTCGATGATCGCCGCGGTGTGGATGATCGTGTCGATATCGGCGACAGCCTTCGACACATCTTCGGGGTTGGTGATGTCGCCGACCTGCGTCTCCAGGTTCGGGTTCTCCGGCAGCGGCGACGGGACGCGGTCGAAGGACCGGACGCGGTGGCCGCGGTCGAGCAGTTCGGTCACCAGGTTGGCGCCGACGAAGCCGGACCCGCCGGTTACCAACACACGGCCGAGGTCTGTGGTCAGGGAAGCATCACGCATGGTGCAGGAGCATAACTGAAACGTGTTTCAGTTAACAGGGTGCTGCAAAAATTACCGCACTGATCAATTTTCGTCGTCGGCGCCCGTGGCGAGCGCGTCCTCGACCTTCTTGCGGGCGCCGGCCAGATGCTCTTCGCACCGTTTTGCCAGTTGTTCGCCCCTTTCCCAGAGCTGGAGCGAGGTGTCGAGATCGAGCCCGCCCGCTTCCAGTTGACGGACGACCTCGATCAGTTCATCGCGGGCCTTTTCGTAGCCAAGCTGACTAATGTTCGTCATATATTCCTTCGCTCACGGTCGTGACGGCGCCGTCGGCCACCCGGATTCGGAGTCTGGTTCCCGCCGGGGCATCCTGCGCCGACCGCAGGACCGCGCCCGCCGCCGACAGGTTCTGCACCACGGCGTAACCGCGGGCCAACGTCGCGGCTGGGCCCAGGGTGGCCAGCCGGGCCGACAGGTGGCCCACGTGATTGGTCTCGGTGGCGATGAGCCGCCGGATGTCGCGGCGCGCGGCCGTCACCGCCCGGGTGATCACCTCGCTGTGCGTGTCGAGTGCCTGTAGCGGCTGGGCCAGGACCGGACGGCTGCGCAGCGCCTCGATGAGGCGCTCCTCGCGGTGCACCCAGTTGCGCAGGGCCTGGGCGCTGCGCCGGCGCAGGTCGCTCACCAAGGCCTGCTCGGCGGCGGCGTCGGGGACGACGCGTTTGGCCGCATCGGTCGGGGTGGCCGCGCGCAGGTCGGCGACCAGGTCGCACAGTGGGTTGTCCGGTTCGTGCCCGACGGCGCTGACCACCGGCGTGGTGCAGGCGGCGATCTCGCGGCACAGCGTCTCGTCGGAGAACGGCAGCAGATCCTCGACGCTACCGCCGCCGCGGGCGATCACGATGACGTCGACGGCCGGTTCGGCATCCAATGCGCGCAGGGCCTCCACGATCTGCGGCACCGCGTTCGTGCCCTGGACGGCGGTGTTCCGGATGTCGAAGTGGACTGCGGGCCAACGGCTTTGGGCGACGGAGACGACGTCGTGTTCGGCGGCCGACGCCCGGCCGGTGATCAGGCCAATGGTGTTGGGCAGGAACGGAATCGGACGCTTCAGTCGCGGATCGAACAGGCCCTCGGCGTCCAGCAGCCGGCGCAGCCGGTCGATGCGGGCCAGCAGCTCACCGATGCCGACCGCGCGAATCTGGCTGATGCGCAACGAGAATGAGCCGTTGCGGGTGTAGAACTGCGGCTTGCCCAGCATGATCACCTGGGTACCCTCGGACAGCGCCACCGGGGCGTCGTCGACCAGGGCGCGGGGGCAGCTGACCGACAGCGACATGTCCGCGGCCGGGTCGCGCAGCACCATCCAGGCCGTCGACTGCCGCAACTTCAGCTCGGTGAGCTGGCCCTCGATCCAGATGGTGCCGAGCCGGTCGATGTACTTGGCCACCCGGGTGGACACCGCCCGGACCGGCCACGGGTTCTCGGCCGAGTTCGGTATCTCGGCAGCTGTCACCGCATCACTTCGCGGTCGCGCGGGTGATCCTGTTGGCCAGCAGCGTCTGGAACGGCGCGCGGGACTTGGTGTTGTTCTCGTAGGCGAGCAGCGCCTCGAGGTCGTCGACCTTGAGCTGGGGCAGCCGCGCCCGCAGCTGGGCCAGGGTCAGCTCCGCGTAGTCGAGGTCGGTCACAATTGCCGGCTCGATCGCAGTCGTCGCGCTGGCACCGTTGGTGGCCGAGCCGTTGGTCGTCGCCTTCGGCGTGTCCGTGTACAGCGCGAAGCGGCCCTCGGTGAGGCGGGCGCCGTCGCGCAGCTCGGTGTCGGCAGCACCGTCAGTCGGTGCTGCGTCCAGCAGATCTTCGTCGAACGTGGCCCATTCCGGCTGCTCGTCCTTCGGCGGGAACCACTGCTCGAGGGTCTCGTCACCCTTGTTGACGAGTTCGGCCAGGTCCTGCTGCATCTTCATGACCAGCTGGGCGAGCTGACTGGCCAGCGTCATCGGGTAGGTCAGGATCGTTTGGGGGAGCCGGATGGTCTCCTCGAGCGCGGTCGCAGCCGCGCCGACCAGCAGCCGGACTCCGTAGGGCGCAGTAGACATGCTTGCCAGAGTACGGCTGGCTCTGGCTGGACGTTGGTCAGTACCCTTGAGCCATGCCACCGACGATCAATATGGGCATTCCCGGCGCCACCGTTTCGGTTGCCGGGGCTGCGATGAGCAAAACCGGTAAGCGGGTGCTCCTCGCCGAGCCCCGAGGGTACTGCGCGGGCGTGGACCGCGCGGTCGAGACCGTCGAGCGGGCGCTGGAGAAGCACGGCGCCCCGGTGTACGTGCGGCACGAGATCGTGCACAACCGCTACGTGGTGGACACCCTGGCCAAGGCCGGGGCGGTGTTCGTCGAGCAGACCGAAGAGGTGCCCGAGGGCGCCATCGTGGTGTTCTCCGCCCACGGCGTCGCGCCGACGGTGCACGAGGAAGCCGCGGCGCGCAATCTGCGGACCATCGACGCCACCTGCCCGCTGGTCACCAAGGTGCACAACGAGGCCAAGCGCTTCGCCCGCGACGACTACGACATCCTGCTCGTCGGCCATGAGGGCCACGAAGAGGTCGTCGGCACTGCAGGTGAGGCACCTGAGCACGTGCAGGTCGTCGACAACCCCGAAGCCGTCGACACGGTGACGGTGCGCGATCCGAACAAGGTCATCTGGCTGTCCCAGACCACCCTGTCGGTCGACGAGACCATGGAGACCGTGCGGCGGCTGCGGGAGAAGTTCCCCACGCTGCAGGACCCGCCCAGCGACGACATCTGCTACGCCACCCAGAACCGCCAGGTTGCGGTCAAGGCGATGGCGCCGGAGTGCGAGCTGGTGATCGTGGTCGGCTCACGCAACTCGTCGAACTCGGTGCGCCTGGTCGAGGTGGCGCTGGGCGCCGGCTCGAACGCGGCCAAGCTCGTCGACTACGCCGAGGACATCGACCCGGGCTGGCTGGAGAACGTCACGACGGTCGGCGTCACCTCCGGCGCCTCGGTGCCCGAGATCCTGGTGCGCGGCGTCCTGGAGCGACTCGCCGAATTCGGCTACGACACCGTGCAGCCCGTCACCACCGCCAACGAGACTCTGGTGTTCGCGCTGCCACGCGAGATTCGTCCGGCCCGCCACTAGGCCCAGCCCGGCACTGGTCCGGGCGGGCGCTGACCCGGGCGGCTACGCCGTCAGGCGTCGGCGTCCCACGTGCGCCGCGGCCGGCGCTCTGCGAGGGGCTCGGCCGCCGCATCGTCGTCCGCACCGCGGTACCGCACGCGCGAGACGGGGTGGTGCGCGCTGCTGGGCGGCGCGTTCCGCGCCGGACGAGCGGGGGACTGGTAGCGGTCGCCGGGCTCGTACGGATCGTCGGCGTAGCGACGACGGCGCGGCTCGGACGCGGACGGCCGTTGCGTCGGGCGCTCGTAGCGATCCCGTTCCCGCGGCTCCCGGTAGTCATAGCGTTCCTGCGGCGGGGTACGACGTGGCTCGCGCGATTCGGCGGCCGGACGCGGACGACGCCGCGGCTCGTCGGGAACGGCATACGGATCGGTGGCGGCCGGGCGGGGACGGGCCGGTCGCTGTGGCCGGCGCAGCTGTCCGGGCACTGGGTCGATCAGCTCGGTGTCGCCGGCGTGCGCACGCGCACGGGCTGGACGCGGCGCGCGCTGCGGATCGGCGGTGCCGCGGCGGGACGACTCCGCCGCCGTACGACGCGACGGGGTGGCGCGTGTCCGGGCGCTGCGGGGCGTCTGGCCGGTGGTCAGCTTGGTGAGCTTGGCCGACAGCGTCGCCGCCAGGCCGGCGGGTGCGACGGCGTCTTCGTCCTCGGCCTGGCGCCGTGCGCGGCGCGGCTTGGCCTCGGCGACCGACTCGTCGTCGTCTTCCTCGTAGGTCAGGAACTGCGGTAGGACAAACCAGCGGACGAGACCGAGCACCAGCACCGTGGCCGCGGTGAAGAACATCGTCGGAAAACGCTCGATCAGCGGATATCCGCAATTGATCAGCAGGTCCTTGATGCCGGCGATCTTGTCGCTGTGGAACATGAAGTACGCGCCCGGCACGGCGACGAAAAGGATCAGCGGTGGCTGGATGACCGCGGTGAAAATCCCGGACCGCCGCACGCCGAGCACAGCGAGTACACAGCCGGCTACGTAGCAGAACGTGAAGAAGGCGCTGAGTTCTTTGTCACCGGTGCCGGCGTCGTAGGCGAAGCCGATCGCAGTGGCTGTGACCGCCAACACAAGGCCTCCCCACCAGGGGATTCCCGGGATGCTGGGCAGCGCCGAGCGGCGATCGAGGGCGGCTTCGGGCCCATGATGCTCTGCTGACACTCCTAGACCGTACCGGCAATCTGGGCCTTAGTGCCTACAGGCGGGCGTTGGGACGGTGTGGCGTCTCCTAAACTAGTGAACTCGTGGGTCTGAACCTGGGAATCGTCGGTCTGCCGAACGTCGGAAAGTCAACGCTGTTCAACGCGTTGACACGTAATGACGTGCTCGCGGCTAATTATCCGTTCGCAACGATCGAACCCAACGAGGGCGTGGTGCCGCTGCCCGACCCGCGGCTCGACAAGCTCGCCGAAATCTTCGGTTCCGAGAAGACCGTCCCGGCGCCCGTGACGTTCGTGGACATCGCCGGCATCGTCAAGGGCGCCTCCGAGGGGGCGGGCCTGGGCAACAAGTTCCTGGCCAACATCCGCGAGGCCGACGCCATCTGTCAGGTGGTGCGCGCCTTCGCCGACGACGACGTCGTGCACGTCGACGGCCGCGTCGATCCCAAGTCCGACATCGAGGTCATCGAGACCGAGCTGATCCTCGCCGACATGCAGACGCTGGAGAAGGCGCTGCCGCGGCTGGAGAAGGAAGCCCGCACCAACAAGGACCGCAAGCCGGTCCTCGAAGCCGTGGCGGCTGCCCAGGCCGTGTTCGACGAGGGCAAGACGCTGTTCTCCACGGGCAAAGACTGGTCCGTCCTGCGCGAGCTGAACCTGATGACCGTCAAGCCGTTCCTGTACGTCTTCAACGCTGACGAGTCGGTGTTGACCGACGAGGCCCGCAAGGCCGAGCTGACCGCCATGGTGGCCCCGGCCGAGGCCGTGTTCCTGGACGCCAAGATCGAGGCCGAGCTGCTGGAGCTGGACGACGAGTCCGCGGCCGAGCTGCTGGAGTCCATCGGTCAGACCGAGCGTGGCTTGGATGCGTTGGCGCGCGCCGGTTTTCGGACGCTGAAGCTGCAGACCTACCTGACTGCCGGCCCCAAGGAATCGCGGGCCTGGACCATTCACCAGGGCGACACGGCACCGCGCGCAGCGGGCGTCATCCACACCGACTTCGAGAAGGGCTTCATCAAGGCCGAGATCGTGGCGTTCAACGACCTCGTCGAAGCCGGGTCCATGGCCGCCGCCAAGGCTGCCGGCAAGGTCCGGATGGAAGGCAAGGACTACGTCATGGTCGACGGGGATGTGGTGGAGTTCAGGTTCAACGTTTAGCGATTGGCCGTTCAGGCGTGGTCGGTGGGCATCACCCGCAGTTCGCTGACGGAGTGTGGTCAGTCGTCGTACGTGAGAGCGGCTGAGAGCCCGCGGTGGGCATCGATCTGTCCCTGGATGACGGTCAGGTTCTGTTCGACGCCAGCCATGACGTCGGTTCCGGCCAAGAACCGCCGCGGCAGGTCGCCGGAGTCGGAGAGTGTGACGAGGGCTCTGGCGAGCTTGACGGGGTCGCCGCCCTGCTGGCCGTTCATGCTCGACCACGCGGCGATGGTTTGGGCGGTGCGCGCGGCGTAGTCGTCGATGTCCAGCTCTGGCCAGATCGTCGAGGATCCTTCGACTAGCAGCTCCGTGCGGAAGAAGCCGGGCTCTACGGCCATGGTTGAGATGCCGTACGGCTCAACGTCATACCGCAGTGACTCCATCCACCCTTCGAGAGCGAATTTCGAGGGCGCGTAGGCGGCGCAGAACTCCTGCCCGATGAGACCCGCCGCGGAAGTGACCGTGATGACTTGACCGGAACGCTGCCTGCGCATGGTCGGCAGGGCCGCACGCGTCACGTTGAGCGGGCCGAAGAAATTCGTCTCCATCTGCGCGCGCATCTGACTATCACTGATGTTCTCGAAGTAACCGGCATAGAAGTTGCCGGCGTTGTTCACCAGCACGTCGATGCGTCCGAATGCCGCCACGGCGGCCGTGGCGGCGCGCTCGGCCGCCGCCGGATCGGTGATGTCGAGAGCGATGGTCAGCAGGTTCTCGTGCTCGCCCACGGCCGCACGCGTGCGGCCGGCGTCGCGGCCGGTGGCGACGACGAGATGGCCGGTCGCGAGGGCGGCTCGGGCGATCTCGACCCCGAGTCCGCGAGAGGCTCCGGTGATGAACCAGACGTTCTGAGCTGTCATTTCGGGACTTCCCTCCACTGAGACATTCGTGTGCACGCGGTCGGTGCGCTGAAATCAGTCAACGACGCTTCCGCACACAAGTGAGAGTCCCGCTCGATGGGGTCACTGACAGGACCCCTTTTGAGCACCCGTGTCGGCATACCGTAGAGACATGGGCCACCACGACGACCTCGGCGAGTTCCTGGCCACGCGCCGCGCGAAGCTCTCCCCACAGGACGCCGGTCTGCCTGACTTCGGCGGTCGCCGCCGCGTGCCCGGCCTGCGGCGCGAAGAGGTCGCGATGCTCGCCGGGATGAGCCCCGAGTACTACCGGCGGCTGGAAAGGGGCAACGCGACTGGCGTCTCTGATGCGGTGCTCGACGGGGTCAGCCGGGCTCTGCAGCTCAACGAAGCGGAGCACGCCCACCTTCACGTGTTGGCGCGCAACGGTGACGCCGTCCGGACCAGTGGACGCCGGCGGCCACCCCGCAAGCATCACATCAGCGCCGCACTTCGGCAGACGATCGACGCCATGTCGACTGTGCCAGTCTTCGTGCAGAACGGGCGGCTCGACGCGGTCGCGACAAACAAGCTTGGCCGCGCGCTGTTCTCCGAAATGTTCACGAGCTCTGACGAGCCCGCGAACGGTGCCCGATTCATGTTCCTCAATGAACGGGCGCAGTCGTTCTACCGGGACTGGGAAGGCAATGCCCGCCAGATCGTCGCCATCCTGCGCGCCGAGGCGGGTCGTTCCCCGAACGACCGCGGTCTTAGCGACCTCGTCGGCGAGCTATCCACCCGCAGTGACTACTTCCGCAGACTCTGGGGTTCGCACGACGTGCGCGAGCACCGCACAGGTCTCAAGAGCATCCACCACCCCGTCGTCGGAGACCTTGACCTGAGCTTCCAAAGTATGGACCTGACGTCCGATCGCGGGCTGCTCATGCTCGTCTTCTCCGCTGAGCCCGGCTCGGCATCACACGCCGGTCTGCAGCTGCTCGCGAACCTCGCGGAGAGCGACGCCGTGTTCGCTTGAGGTCAGAGGTTGCTCTGTACCGGAATGCAGTGGAGATTCGCAGCTTCCTCGCGGTAAGACTGGAATTCACATACTCTCCGTGCTTTCGCGTGCGGCGTTAGTTTCCGCCCCACACGCCACACCATCAACTAGCTCAACTGCGATGCGCAGAGGTCCCAATGGTGCGACTATTCACGCTATGGACGATTTCCACGACGTGGCCCAAACAGATCGGCTGCGCGCCGAACTGTGGCGTCATGTCGAGGAGATATCGCGACTCCTGGAACGGGCCGAACGTAGAGAACGTCGTCTGTCGGACTGGGGTCACCGGCAGAGCCGTCGGCTCCGCGCCGAACTCTACGAAACGCATCACCTCATCGACGCACTCAACCGCCGATTCGCAGCACCCGCTGCGGAGGCCATTTGGGCCATTTAGGCCTGGTTTAGACCCCCGGTTCGCTCCCGCCGTCGGCCCGCTCGAAAGACGTTCACAGGGACGAGACCGAATTCCGTTGATGGCCAATTAAAGCCAGTGGTTGCGGCGGAAGGTGCGGTAGAGCGCGGTACACGCGATTGCCATGACGCCGAGCACCGCGGGATAGCCCCACACCTGCCGCAGTTCGGGCATATGGTCGAAGTTCATGCCGTAAATCCCGGCCACCATGGTCACCACCGATGCAATGGCCACCCACGCCGAGATTTTGCGCAAATCGATGTTCTGCTGGGTCCCGATCCGGGCCACCGCTGCCTGGACCAGTGAACTCAGTACTTCGTCGAAATTGTCAATCCGCTCGGCCGCCATTGTCTGGTGGTCGATCACGTCGCGCAGGTACCGGCTGATCTCTTTGGAGGCGATCAGGTCCTTGTGATCGGTCAGGATCCGCTGCAGGGCAACCGATAGCGGGCTCACGGCGCGCCGGAGTTCGACCACTTCGCGCTTGAGTAGGTAGATGTGCTCGATCTCGGTTGTGCGGCGGGGCGAAAAGGTCTCCACTTCGACGGTGTCGATATCGGTCTCCACCAGCGACGTGACCTCGACATAGCTGTCGACGACGTGGTCGGCGATAGCGTGCATCACCGCGAACGGGCCCCGCCGCAGACGGTCGGGAGCAGCCTCGAGCTCTTTGCGCAGGTCGGCGAGTCCGCTGAAGTCGCCATGGCGGACCGTTACCACGAAGTGGGCGGCGACGAAGATCATGATCTCGCCGGTTTCGACGATTTCATTGGCCAGTGTCACTGATTCGTGGGGTATGTACTGAACAGTTTTGAGCACCAGGAGCAAGGTGTCGTCGTAGCGTTCCAGCTTGGGGCGTTGGTGGGCATGCACTGCGTCTTCCACTGCGAGCGGATGCAGGCCGAATACCTTTGCCACATCGTGCATCTGGCGCTCATCGGGCTCGTGCAGACCCACCCAAACGAAGCCGTCGCCGAGTTCGCGCACCCTGTCGCGCGCGGCGGCCGGGGTGAACTGGCCGCTCAGCCGCTGTCCGTCGAGATAGATACCGCAGTCCACCAACGTGCTGGCGGCGGGTGCCTGCAGCTGATCGAGACAGGTCAATGCGTCAGCGCCGCCGGCCGAGCTCATGCGGAATGGCCGGTGCGGGTGTCGATGGGGTGGCTCTGGCGTTGTCGGCGGCGCAATGCGAGGGCAACGACATCGGAGACGTCGGAGTCGTTGACGAGATACACCTGGCGACGCCCCTCCTTGCGAGAGCGCACAATCCCGGCGAGTTTCAATTTCGCCAGATGCTGGCTGACGGCGGCCACGCTCTGGCCGACCTCCTCGGCCAGCGTGCCGACGTCGCGCTCACCGGAGCTCAGCAGCACAACGATCTGCAGACGGGCGGTGGCGGCGAGCATGCCGAACATGACCGCGACCGCGTGCAGCGCGGCGTCGTCGATCGGCTCATCATGGGTCGTGCCGTGGTTGGTCATCGCATCCTCCAATGGAACGAATCTGCCAGGTAGCTGTCACTTGCGCAAGTGATTGACAATCCGCGGTGGCGGGTTTCTAATGGTCACGGCGCAGCGACCCTGCGCGGATTGACCTGGGAAGCGAGGTGAGCGGCACATGCCGGACGACAGTATCGACGCATGGGGCTGGGCTGGCCTCGTGGTGCCCGCCCGCTCATCGTTGCGCTGATACCACGCTCGTATTGCTCATTCCAGGGCTGCGAAGGTTCTTCCGGTTCGATGAGGGAAAGCCTTTCCGCACAGCATGATTGGAGAGTCGCCGTGGCGCGACGATCGACGACAGTGGTCCTCGAATGCGGTGTCCGCCAATGTGTCCTCACGCCGTCGCCTCACCGATGGGTGAACGCACATCGAATGGCGCCGTGTGACAGGCCGTGGCCGTGACCGCGCCGGGAGTTCGTCCTGCCGACTACGCAGGAGTGTCCGTCTTCGAGGTGCTCTCGGCGTTGGCCAGTACGCCGCGCGGGCTGACCGAGCAAGAGGCCTCGGAACGACTCGGAGAGGCGGGTGAGAACCGTCAGCCCGTCGACCGCCCACCAGCGTGGACCGATCGCCTCAAGATTGCCGCCGGTGGTCCGTTCGTCGCTTTGCTCCTCGGGTTGGGCGTCGTCCTCGGGGCGGTCGGCGACGCCCGTGGCAGTGTCACGGTCGCAACGATGGTCGCGCTGTGCGTTGGCGTTCGATGCTGGCAACAGATGCGGTCCGACCGTGCCATGCGGGCACTGCGGGAGTACACGACCTACACCGCCACCGTGCGGCGACGCCTCGGCGCGGACACTGCGACTGCCGCCTACGAAATCCCGGTTGAGGATCTGGTCCCCGGGGATGTGGTGCTGCTCTCGCCCGGCGAGGTGATTCACGCCGACCTGCGGGTCATCGCGACACAGGGGCTGCGGGTGGACCAGTCGGCGCTCTCTGGTGAGTCCCTGCCGGTGGACAAGTCTGCTGAACCCGTTGATGGCGAGCGCCGGGGCCCCCTTGATGGCCCCAACATGTGCTTCGCCGGTACCTCGGTCGTCAGTGGCTCCGGAACAGCGGTCGTGGTCGCAACGGGGCCGCGGACCTACTGGGCAGCGGCGACCCTTGCCGGTGGGCGCCCGCGCCCGCGCACCAGCGTCGATGCCGGGGTCAGCGCGGTGGGCGCCACGCTGATGCGATTCATGATCGTCATGATTCCGATCGTCCTGGCCGTCAGTGGTGCGATCACCGGGGACTGGGCCCAAGCCGGATTGTTCGCCGTGTCGGTGGCCGTCGGACTCATGCCCGAACTGCTGCCGGTGATCGTGGCGGCCACGTTCCTGCGGGGTGCGGTCAACCTCACCCGGCGCCGGGTCATCGTCAAACGCCTGGAGTCGATCTGCGACCTGGGTGCCATCGACGTGCTCTGCCTGGACAAGACGGGCACCCTCACCGAGGACCGGGTGGCCTACGCCTGCGGCATCGACATCGACGGCCGTCCCGATGAGCAGGTCGACACCTACGCCTGCGTCGCCGCGACGTTCCAGGACGTCCCGTACAACCTTCTCGACGCCGCGCTGGGCGATCTGGTGGACGCCGATCAGCACATCCTGCTGGGGGCGCGGTTCACCAAGATCGGCGAAACCCCGTTCGACGTCTATCAACGTCAATCCAGTGTTGTCGTCCAAGAGCGATCGGACGAGCATCTGGTGATCACCAAAGGGGACCCCGATGCGGTCCTTCGGTTGTGCAGCCACGCCCAACTCGACGGGGTCGTCACCGAACTCTCGGCCGACCTCGCCCAGCAGGGACGCGATTTGGTGGCTTCCTTGCAGCGCAACGGCATGCGCGTACTGGCGGTCGCGGCCAAGCCCATCGCCGTCACCGGCCGTCTCGACCATCCGGCCCACGATGCGTCCGGGTCCGTTCTGGTGGGCTTTGTCGGCTTCGTCGACCCCATCAAGGCGACCGCCGCAGCCGCCGTTCGCGACCTCGACGCGGCCGGCATCAGTGCGAAGGTGCTCACCGGTGACGCGCCCGAGGTCGCCGAACACCTCTGCCGGGCCGCCGGACTGCCGATCGGGCACATTGTCACCGGCTCTGACATCGAAGCCCTCTCGCCTGACGAACTATGCGACATCGCCTGCCGTACAACAGTATTCGCCAGAGTTGATCCCCAACAGAAGGCTCGGATCGTCTCCGCGCTCCGGACCGCGGGACACACCGTCGGGTTCATCGGTGACGGGATCAACGACTCGTCGGCGCTACGGGTCGCCGACGTCGGAATCTGTGTCGACACCGCGACCGATGTCGCCCGGCATGCCGCGGATCTGATCCTGTTGGACAAGGACCTCACCGTCGTCACCGGCGCGGTGACCGAAGGCCGGCGCACCCTCGGCAACACCATGAAATACGTCAAGATCACCACCGCGTCGAACGTCGGCAACGCGGCCAGCGTGCTCTTGGCCGGTGCGCTACTCCCGTTCCTGCCCATGCTGCCTATTCAACTGATGGTTCAGAACCTGCTCTACGAGATCACTCAGTTGACGTTGCCGTTCGACCGCGTCGACCCCGACTACCTGAGCAGACCCCGACGGTGGCAATCAACCGGGCTGACCAGTTTTGCGATCGCCTTCGGCCTATTGAGCTCGGTCTTCGACCTCGCGACTTTCGCAACGTTGTGGTGGATCGTGGACGCCAATACCGTTGCCGTACAGACGATGTTCCAGACCGGCTGGTTCCTGGAGGGGCTGCTGTCGCAGGTCTTGGTCGTTCTCGTGCTGCGCTCGCGCCACGGCCTGCGGGCGGCGGGAACTCCAGCGCTGCCGCTGCTGGGCGCCGTGATCGCCGTGGTCATCGTCGGTCTGTGTCTGCCGTTCACACCGTTTGCGCACTGGGTTGGCCTGACCCCGCTACCCGGGGAATTCTTCGGCTGGCTCGCGCTGATCCTCGGGGCCTACCTCGCCGCGGCCGCTGCACTGAAGCGGCGGTGGGTCAGCCGAACGACGGCATTCCCGTAACGCCCCAAGCCCGTTCGATTCCGACCTAACGCTGATTGTTCGACTACGAGGACGGTGACGTCATGACCACTACTGTGCTGCGCACGTATTCATCGCGGGGCGCGATGGATCGTCCGCCCAACCGAGCCGTGGATGTCGTGGTGTTCCTCGCCGCGGCGGTGCTGTTGTGGGCGATCGTTCGAGTCTCGTCGGGGATCGACGTTCCCTTCGACGCGACAGCCGATTCGGCGACCATCTCCACCGATCCCTCCCAATTGCCGTACTACACGGCGCGGTCCTTGTTGCGGATGTTCGCCGCGCTGGGCCTGTCACTGGTCTTCACGTTCGTCTGGGCCACTGCGGCGGCGCGGCTGCCACGCGCCCGCAAAGTGATGCTGCCGATCCTTGACGTCCTGCAGTCGGTGCCGATTCTCGGGTTCCTCTCGGTGACGATCACCGGGTTCATCGCGCTGTTCCCCGGATCTCAGCTCGGGTTGGAGTGCGCGTCGATCTTCGCCATCTTCACCTCGCAGGCGTGGAACATGACGTTCGCGTTCTATCAGAGCCTTTCGAGTCAGCCTCGCGAACTCGACGAAGCATCCAGGAATCTCAGACTCTCACGCTGGCAACGGTTTTGGCGCGTCGACGTACCGTGCGGCATGATTCCGCTGGTCTGGAACGGGATGATGAGCTTCGGTGGCGGCTGGTTCTTCCTCGTCGCCTCCGAAGCGCTGAGTGTCAACAACCGCCACTACGTGCTGCCCGGTGTCGGCTCGTATGTGGCCACCGCGACCGCCGACGGCGATCTTGCGAAGGTCTTCATCGCGATTGGCGTGATGATCGTCATGGTCGTCGGCGTCAACGTGGTGTTCTGGAGGCCGCTGACCGCGTGGGCGGAGCGCTTTCGGATCGAGGATTCCGAGGTGGTCGAGGCGCCACGTAGCGTGGTACTGAATCTGTTGCGCCGCTCGCGCATTCCGGTGCTGATGGGCCGGATCTTCGGCGGGGCGGTGGCCCCGTTGGATCGGGCGATGGCGGTGTTCGGGCTGGCCGAGTACCCGCTGCACACATCGCCGGCGCGGCGACGGACTGCCGACGTCGCGTTCACCACGGCAGTGCTCGCCGGCGTGGGCTACGGGGTGTTCCAACTCGGCACGTACATCCACGCGACGGCAGGCTTCGGGGAAGTCGTTCACGCTCTCGGTTTGGGGTTGATCACCTTCGGTCGCGTGATCGTGCTCGTGATCGTCGCAACGCTGATCTGGGTTCCGGTCGGGGTGTGGATTGGCTTGAACCCCAAAGTTTCCCGGCTTGCCCAACCCGTGGTGCAGGTGCTGGCCAGTTTCCCGGCCAACTTCCTGTTCCCGATCGCGACCGCGGTGCTCGTCTCGACTGGGATCAGCCTGAACTGGGGTGGCATCTTCCTGATGAGCCTCGGTGCGCAGTGGTACATCTTGTTCAACGTCATCGCCGGTGCAAGCTCCATCCCGAACGATCTCCGTGAGGCGTCGGCGAATCTGCAGCTGCCCAGGATGTTGTGGTGGCGCCGGCTGATCCTGCCCGCCATCTTCCCCAGCTACATCACCGGCGGCATCACCGCCGCGGGTGGGGCGTGGAACGCCTCCATCGTCGCCGAAGTCGTCAGCTACGGCTCGACGACGTTGGTGGCCACCGGACTCGGCGCCTACATCGCCCAAGCCACCAGCTCCGGGGATTCACCGCGCATCCTCATCGGTGTTCTGGTCATGAGCATGTACGTCGTCGGCCTCAACCGGCTGTTCTGGCGTCGCCTCTACACGATTTCACAACGCCGCTACTCCCTCTGACCACTCTCGATCAGGAGAACTGCCATGACCACTGCCTCACCGGGTGTCGGCGACGACGCCATCCTCATCAACGTCGACGGCGTCAGCAAAAGCTTCACCGGCGCCGCCGGCGATGAGTTGCGCGTACTGGACTCCATCGATCTGCAACTGCGCCGAGGCGAAATCGTCGCGCTGCTCGGGCGGTCCGGATCGGGCAAATCAACCCTGCTACGGATCATTGCCGGGCTGATCCCATCCACCAGCGGCAGCGTGCGCTACCGCGGCACCGAACTCACCGGCGCCAACCCCGGAACAGCACTGGTGTTCCAGTCGTTTGCCCTGATGCCGTGGCTCACCGTCCAAGACAACGTCGAACTCGGGTTGACCGCCCGCCGAGTCCCACCCGCACAACGCCGCGAACGGGCACTCGCTGCCATTGACATGATCGGCCTGGACGGTTTCGAATCCGCTTATCCGAAAGAACTTTCCGGCGGTATGCGCCAACGTGTCGGCTTCGCCCGCGCACTCGTTCTCGAACCCGACCTGCTGTTGATGGACGAGCCGTTCTCCGCGCTCGACGTCCTGACCGCCGAGAACCTGCGCACTGAACTGATGAATCTGTGGGCGGGAGAGAACTTTCCCACCAAAGCGATCTGCATCGTCACCCACAACATCGAGGAAGCCGTTCTGCTCGCCGACCGCGTCATCGTTTTGGGCGCCAACCCCGGCCGGATCCTCGCCGAGGTCGACGTCGCACTCGAGCGTCCCCGTGACCGGCGCGCCCCCGCATTCGACGCGCTCGTCGACCGCCTCTACGGACTGCTCACCGGACGCCAAACCGTGGAAACCACCCTCGCGCACCCAGCCACCGCCAACCCCACCAGCAGGCCGTTGCCCGACGCCTCCGTCGGCGGACTGGCCGGCCTCTTGGAGATCGTCTACGCCAGCGGCACCAGGATCGGCCTACCCGACATCGCCGACGAATTGAACTTCGAGATCGACGACCTGCTGCCGCTGCTCGATGCGGCGAGCATGCTCGGCTTCGTCACCGTCGAGGAGGGCGAGCTGGTCCTCACCGATGTCGGGGTCCAATTCACCACCGCCGACATCCAAACCAGCAAGCAGATCTTCGCCGCCCAGGCCCGCCACCGCGCCCCCCTGGTGCGCACCATCTGCAAGGCGTTGGCCGGCAGCAACGACGGCAACCTGCGAGCCGCTTTCTTCCTTGACCTGCTGGGTCGCGGATTCTCCCGAGACGACGCGCAGCGTCAACTCGATACCGCCATCGGCTGGGGGCGCTACGGCGAGCTCTTCGACTACGACAGCAACAGCGACGAGATCACCGCCGACCCCGCAGCAGGCATTCACCCCGGGATCCCCGTGCAGACAGTCGGGGCGACCAGTTCGTGACAGCGCCGCTTCTGGGGCCATTGACATTCTCCGACTTCACCCACCCGTGGAGCTTCCTGTTCCTGGTCGTTGTGTTGTCGCTCATCGGGCTCTACCTCTGGGTTCAGCTATCCCGCCACCGCCGGGTGCTGCGGTTCGCCAACATGGAGTTGCTCGATAGCGTCGCCCCGACGCAGCCGAACCGGTGGCGGCACCTTGCGGCCATTTTGCTGGTGATGTCGCTACTCTTGTCGACCGTGGGGCTGGCAGGTCCGACCACGGACGTGCGGATCCCGCGCAACCGTGCGGTCGTCATGCTGATCATCGACGTCTCACCGTCCATGAGGGCCACCGATGTATCGCCCAGCCGACTCAGCGCTGCCGAAGAAGCCGGTAGACAGTTCGCCGACGAGCTCACATCGGGAATCAACCTGGGGCTCATCGCTTTTGGCGGCAGTGCCCTGGTCCTGGTATCGCCCACAACCGACCGAAACGCGACCAAGGCCGCGATCGGGAAACTCCAGATCATCGAACGCACCGCGATCGGTGAAGCCATCTTCACGGCGCTGCAAGCCATCGCGACCGTCGGAGCGGTGATCGGCGGCGGCGACAGCCCGGCGCCGGCCCGCATCGTGCTGCTCTCCGACGGTAAGGAGAACTTGCCAACCAATCCCAACGCGCCCAAAGGTGCATTCACCGCCGCCCGCACCGCGAAAGACCAAGGCGTACCGATCTCCGCGATCTCCTTCGGCACACCGAACGGGACCATCGACTACAACGACCAGCACCTCGCCGTGCCGGTCGCCGACGACACGCTCAAGAAAGTCGCCGACCTGTCCGGCGGCACCCTCTACAGCGCTGCCAATATCGACCAGCTCAAGGACGTCTACACGACCCTGCAAGCGCAGTTCGGGTTCGACATCGTCCACGCAGACGCCAGCACCAGCTGGTTTCGGCTCGCTGCAATGGTTCTCACCATCGCCACCCTCGCCGCACTGCTCATCAACCGTCGGATACCGACGTGAACGGGTCACGCTCGCTTGCCATCGGCGCCGAAACAATCGGGTGCTGAATTCCGAGGCGATCGGTCAGGCGGGTGGCGATCATCGTCTGATTATGAACGTCAGCAGAGACATCGAGCGTGGGGGTTAACGCGGAAAGACGCCGAGAATTCCTCGTAATCGCCCACGCTCGACGTAGTCGCACGCGTTGCAGTGACTTGACACCAGTAGCGATTCTCAGTTGATGATCTCGCCACGCTCGTCCGCCCGGAGCTCGGCCAGCCGATCGCGCCAGTCCTGGAGTGCCTCGGGAGACAGGCGCGTCCAGTCGTTGACCTCGTCGATGATCCGGAGCGGCTCGCTGCTGCGGTACGAGCGGGTCGGATTGCCGGGGAACTTCTTGTCGGTGACGTTCGGATCGTTCTCGAACTCGCCGGTCGGTTCGACGAGATACACCCGCGGCGTGCCGTCGCCGGCCGCGAGCTCGGCGGCAAGGCCAGCACCGTCGCGCAGAGCGGTGAAATAGATGTGGTTCATGGTGATTTCGGGCCGATAGTTGGAACGGAAGCCGGCGGTGAGGTGATCCCCCGGCTGCAGTTCGGCCTTTGTGCCGTGAAAGAACGGCCCGTCGTCCAGTGCCTCGTCCATGTCGCCAGGCTACAAACCGGTCGGTGACGTCGCGGTCAGCCGATGGGTTCGACCCACTGAGCTCGTGACGGCCCGGGGGTGAACGGATCGCCGAAGTACTGCGTCTCGCGGATGACCTTGCCGTCCTCGAACTCCATGATGCTCACCACGTACGACGGTTGTCCGTCGTAGGTCATGACGAGTTCGCTGATCCACAGGTCGCCGCCGCCGAGAATTCGGCGCACGGTGAAGCGCTTGGCATTCGGCTGAGCTTCGCGCGAAGCCTGAATCCTGTTGCGGCCGTGGATTTTTTCACCAGACTGCGGGTACTCCAGGACGGCATCGGAACCGTAGATCTGATGTTCTGTGTCGAAGTCGTTCGCATCGGATGACGCCCAGTGCGTCTCGAGCGCGGCCCGTACGTCGTCGTCAGCCATGTGCCGACGGTATCCGGATGAACCGATGGTCGCTCACGTTGTCGGCATCGCTCCGGTGGTGACCGATCTGACATTGCCACCCGCGTGCGCCTGTGAGAACTTCGTAACAGGGCCTTAACGAAGGCTTCCGGACGATGGGTGCCGTACCCGGTGTGCGACAAGACGGCCCGGGAGAGACGTCATGTCGTGGGTAATTCTGGTCATTTCCGGTGTCCTCGAAGCGGTCTGGGCAACAGCCATGGGCAAGTCCGAAGGATTCAGCAAGCTCTCGCCGAGCATCGTGTTCGCGGTCGCGCTGGTCGCCAGCATGGCCGGTCTGGCCTACGCCATGCGCGACCTGCCGGTCGGAACCGCCTACGCCGTCTGGGTGGGCATCGGCGCCGTTCTCACCGTGGTCTACGCGATGGCCACTGGGGATGAGGCCACGTCACTCCTCAAGGTGGTGTTCTTGGCGGTGATCATCGGCGGCGTTGTGGGGCTCAAACTCGTGCACTGACGCTGTGTCGGGCGGAGTAGGTTGCCTGGCATGGGGGCTCTGTACTACAGCACGACGATTTCGCTCGACGGCTACGTCGCCGACGCCGATGGCGACTTCCAATGGTCCGGCCCGAATGACGCGGTATTCGCCGTTCACCTTGCCCGCATCGCGGGTGTGTCGACGGAGGTGCTCGGGCGGAAAACCTTTGCGCTGATGCAGTATTGGGAGAATTTCACGGGAGACGATGACTCCACCGCAGACGAGGGGGAGTTCGCCCGGCTCTGGCGCGGCATCGACAAGGTGGTGGTGTCGTCGACACTCACGGACGGCGATCTCGGCACGAGCCGAGCGCGGCTGGTGCCCGAACTCCCATTGGCCGAATTGCGCCGCATCGTCGACGACGCGGCAGGCGCGGTCGAGATCTTCGGGCCCACCACGGCGGCCGCGGCGATCCGCGCCGGCATGATCGACGACTTCCACTTCTTCGTCGTCCCGAAGGTGGTCGGCGGGGGCTTGCGCGCACTACCCGACGATGTGCGTCTCGACCTGGATCTCGTCGAGCACCGGGTCTTCGACAACGGCGTCGCGTATCTGCACTACCAGCCGCGCTGAACGGGCGCGGGTTAGCTTATGGCGCTTGGATTTTCGAAGTACTGCACCAGGCAGAACTCGTGGCCTTCGGGATCGAGCATGACCATGACGATGCCCTCGTCGTAGTCGTGACGGGTCCCCGACCACCGCCCGCCGAGGCCTTCGACTCGCTGGCGGCCTACCTCGATATCGGCGACCTCAACGTCGAGATGAATGCGAACTTTCGTCGACTTCGCTTCGGGTACGCGCTGGAAGGTGAGCCGTGGTGTCGGGCCTGAGCTGGATCCGACGGTCGCCCAACCGGGGTCGTCGCCGTGCTCGTTGGACGGATCGATCCCCAGCAGCAGTCCCCAGAACGTCGCCATCCGGATCGGGTCGACGCAGTCGATCGTCACTCCTGACCAGCGAACGGACAATGCAGGACTCCTGCCTCGCGCGTGACGGTGGGAAAGCCTCCAGTTTGGTAGACGGCCGGCGCCGAGAGTGGGGCATTCCGTCAAAAAACGGCGCGGATCTCACGTAAGGGCCCACGCTCGGCGAGATGTCACGCCGGCCGCAGCGACTTGATGGTCTTCATCGGGAAGCGTGACGAGACGCGGTGGATGCCGGCGATGGAGAGCACCTTGCTCGTCAGGAACTGCTCGTAGGCCGCGAGGTCCGCGACCGCGACGCGGCACAGATAGTCCGGCGACCCGAACAGTCGGTGGAGTTCGAGGACCTGGGGATAGGCGGCCATCTTGTCTTCGAACGACTCGATGCTCTTCATGTCGAAGTCGGTGATCTCGATGTCGAGGAGGACCTCGAAGCTCTGGTTGGCGGCAGCGGGTGAGATCTGGGCCTGGTAGCCGACGATGACGCCGTCGGCTTCGAGCCGCTGCACCCGTCGCAGGCACGGCCCTGGAGTGAGTCCGACTCGTTCGGCCAGCGCGACGTTCGCGATCCGGCCGTCCTCGCGGAGGACATCGATTATTGCTGCATCAAGTCTATCCATGCCCAATTATTGCTCACCAAGGCTATCGAGCGCACTAAGTAGCAACCATATGCTGCACGCATCCTGGGATCATTGTTGGCATGGATACCCTGGCACCGACGTCTCGGAAGGCGGAGGTCGCCGCCGGTGTGCGGGCGTCGCTGGCGGCCGGGCTCGGCATGTATCCGATCGGCGTCGCCTTCGGGTTGCTGGTCGTCCAGGCGGGGCTGCCGTGGTGGGTCGCGCCGGCTCTGTCCATCGCGTGTTTCGCCGGGTCGTTGGAGCTGCTGCTGATCGGCATGATCGTCGCGGCCACCCCGTTGGCGACCGTGGCACTGACCGCGTTTCTGGTGAACTTCCGTCACGTCTTCTACGCCTTCACGTTTCCGCTGCACGTGGTGCGCAACCGGTTCGCCCGTGCGTATTCGGTCTACACCCTCGTCGATGAGGCGTATGCGGTGACGGCCGCCAACCCGCGCGGCTGGACGTCGTGGCGCCTGGTCTCGATGCAGGCCGCGTTCCAATGTTATTGGGTCGGTGGCGGTTTGACGGGCGTGTTGCTCGGCTCATTGCTGCCCGCGCGTATCGAAGGGCTCGAATTCGCCTTGTGCGCACTGTTCGTCACCCTGACGCTCGACGCGTGCCGATCCCGCGACGGCGTGCCTTCGCTGCTGCTGGCCGCCCTCAGCTTCTCGATTGCGGTGGTGGTTGCGCCTCACGCGGCATTGTTCGTCGGGCTGCTGCTGTTCATCGCGGCGCTCGTGGTGCGGTACCTGCTGGTGCGACGGCAGGTGACCGTCGATGCCTGACCTGGGATACCTCGCGGCAGTGCTGGCGACCGTGTTCGTCATCAATCTGGCCTTGCGAGCGGTGCCGTTCGCGATCCTGCAGCCGCTGCGAAAGTCTCGTTTCGTCAACACGATGGCCGCGTGGATGCCCGTCGGCATCGTGGTCATTCTCGCGGCGAGCACCTTCCGTTCGGTCTCGGGCGACGTCAGGCATGTGGTGTACGCGGCGCTCGGGGTGGCCATCACGGTGGGAGCCCACCTCCTCGGCGGTCGTCGAACCCTGCTCAGCGTCGGCGCCGGAACCCTCGCCTACGTCCTGCTGGTGAACGCGTTCTGATCCGGCGGATGTCGAGCGTGGGGCCTTACGTGCCAAAACGGCCAGAATTCCGCGTCGTCGCCCACGCTCGATCACGCGAATCTGTCGGTGCTCGCCGATAGCCTGCGCAATATGAAGCTTGTTTCCACCCGCATCATCACCGCCGACGTGCCGAGCCTGGTCGGCTTCTACGAATTGGTGACCGGAGCCGAAGCGGTCTGGGCCAACGAGCTGTTTGCGGAAATCCGAACGCCGGTGGGCACATTGGCTATCGGCAGCGACAAGACCGTCCCATTGTTCGGGGTGGGGTCCGCTGAGCCCGCGGCCAACCGCAGCGCCATCATCGAGTTCATCGTGGCCGACGTCGACGCGGAATATGAACGGCTGCAAGGGCGGTTGGACGAGGTCGTCACCGCGCCGACGACCATGCCGTGGGGTAACCGTGCCCTGCTGTTCCGTGATCCCGACGGCAATCTGGTCAATCTGTTCACGCCGGTCAGTGACGAGGCAAAGGCCAAGTTCGGCGTCTAGTTGTCGGGCCGGCTGTGAGGGGTATGCACACGATCGGCGGCTATTTCGTGCATAGGGCTCGCACTCGCGGACGGCGGCATAGCATTCGGCGGTGAGCTTCGTCGTCTCGCCAGACGCCTACGGCCGCTACATGGGCCGGTATGCCGAACCTCTTGCGACGGTCTTCGGCGCATTCGCCGGGATCGCCGCGGGCAGCAAGGTGCTCGACGTCGGCTGCGGTCCCGGCGCTCTGACGGCCCATGCCCTGTCGGTCGGAGCCGAGGTGTCGGCCATCGATCCGTCGCCGCCGTTCGTCGACGCGATTCGTGCGCGTTTCCCTGCCATCGATGTGCGCAGCGGCACGGCAGAGGAATTGCCTTATGACGCAGATGCTTTCGATATCTCGCTCGCACAGTTGGTGGTGCACTTCATGGCGGACCCCGTGGTCGGCGTCAGCCAGATGGCCCGGGTGACCCGGCCCGGCGGCGTCGTCGCGGCCTGCGTGTGGGACGGGCCGACCGGTGCGCTGGCGCCGTTCTGGGATGCGGTTCACGTGATCGATCCCGAAGCACAGGACGAGGCGCTGCTCTCCGGGGCGCACAAAGGTCACCTGACCGAGATCTTCGAAATCGCGGGACTACGCGACGTGCACGAAGACGCCATCGCCATCGACGTCGTGCACCCGACCTTCGAGGAGTGGTGGGAGCCGTACACGTTCGGTGTCGGCCCCGCCGGCGACTACGTGCAGCGACTTGACGACGAAGCGCGCGGCAGGCTGGAAACCGTTGCGCGCGAACGTCTTGGCGCCGGGCCGTTCACCGTCACTGCCATCGCGTGGGCCGCGCGCGGGACGGTGTGATCCTGCGGTCAAGAAATGCCGAGCGCCGCGGCGGTCAGGTGCCAGAGTCGTTCGGCTGCCAGGTCCGGGTCGGCCCTGGGCGTGGCGCGCAACTGCTGGGCGATGCTGTGCCGCAGGCCGCCGATGACGAACGCGCCGGCGCTGGCCGCGTCGATGTCGTCGGGCAACTGACCGAGGGCTTGTCCACTGCGGATGTTGTCGGCCGCGACCTCGCTCATGGTCTGGAGATGCACCGCTTCGAGTTCGGCGAGTTCGGGGTCCAGTGTCGCGCGGCCGAGCAGGATCGGCGCCAGGTCATCGTCGAAGTGATATGCGACGAAACGCCGGGTGCGCTCGCGTTCCCGGACACCCCAGTCGGCGGCGGCGGGCAGGTGCACGTCGGCGATGGCATGGCGTAGCCCGTGGTAGAAGTCGTCGTAAACCGCTGCGAGCAGACCGCTTTTGGAGCCGAAGTGGTGATAGAGGGCGCCGGTGCTGAGCTGCGCCCGACGGGTCAGCGCGCTCAGTTCGAGCACCCCGTTGCCGCGCACCAGTTCGTCGCGGGCGGCGGTCAGAAGTTGTTGACGTCCGATCGGGGCGCGTGCCATAGTCCGAACATAACAGAATTCAGTTATGTTTCGGCGGGAGTGGGCAATGAGCACTGAAGTGTCATCGTTGGCGGACTTGAGCGGCGATCTTGCCGGCACGTATCGCCGAACCGAAAGCAGTGGTGCGACGGTGGACCCCGCGATCGTGGAGGCCGACCTCGCCGCGATGGCGCGCGACGGGTACGTGATCCTGCCCGATTTGCTCAGCCCCACGCAGCTCGACGGGATTCGCGCCGCGGTGACGCCGATGCTGGATCGGCACGGCCGCAACGGATTTGAGGGACGTTCCACGCAGCGGATCTACAGCGTGCTGAACAAGACCGCGGCGTGTGACGTCATTGCCGACCACCCGCGGGTGCTCGCGCTACTGGACCGGATGTTCCTGCCGAACTATCTGCTGTCGATGCTTCAGGTGATCAACATCCTGCCGGGCGAGCAGGCCCAGATGCTGCATACCGACGATGGCTTCTATCCGCTGCCACGCCCCCGGGCCCCGCTGGGCGCCGCGACCATCTGGGCCATCGACGATTTCACCGCCGACAACGGCGCCACCGACGTCGTCCCCGGTAGTAATCGGTGGGGCGACCAGCTGCCCGACGACGACGCCGAGCGGAAACCCGTTGTGATGTCGGCGGGTTCGTGCGTGTTCTTCCCGGGCACGTTGTGGCACGGCGGCGGTGCCAACCGCACCGACCGTCCTCGGTTGGCCGTCACCGCCCAATACTGCGAGCCGTGGCTGCGGCCGCAGGAGGCGTTCACGCTGTCGATGACTCGCGACACCGTGCGCCGGGTGTCGGAAGACATTCGCCGGATGCTGGGCTACAGCATCCACCCGCCCTTCATCGGGCAGGTCGAGGGTATGCACCCGAAGCGACTGCTGGAGTTGGACTCCTGAACTGCTAGCAGCCTGTTGGCGTCGATCCGACACGGCCGAAATTTGTCGGTGCCTTCTGCTTTGATGGTGTTATGTCCAGCACCGCAACGGCTTTCGATGTTGAGGTGTCGCCGTGTGAGCGTCTGGAGGCGTTCTTCGACGAGATCGGGGAGTTGACCGGTCAGCGCAACGCGATCGACGGACGCCTGGTCGAGATCGTCGCCGAGATCGACCGTGACGGGCTGTGGGGCGCCACCGGTGCCAAGTCGCTCACGTCGTTGGTGGCGTGGAAAACCGGGGTGTCACCCCGTAATGCGGAAGTGATGGTGGCCGTCGCGCACCGGGTCGAGGAGTTCCCGCGCTGCGCCGAGGCGATGTGTGAGGGCCGGTTGTCGTTGGATCAGGTGGGCGTGGTCGCCGAACACGCCGCGGACGGGTCCGATAAGCACTACGCCCAGTTCGCTGAAAGCGCCACGGTCACCCAGCTGCGCAAGGCCGTGAGTCTGGAGCCACGCCCGGAATCCGAGCCTGAGCCGACGCCTGAGCCCGAGCGGTCGATCAGCAAGACCACGCACGATGACGGGTCCACCACATACAAGATTCGGTTGCCGAAGTTGGAGGCCGCGAAGGTCGACGCGGCGTTGGCGTCGCATCAGGATGCGTTGGTGGCGGACTGGAAGCGCGACCACGAGCAAGAGGGCGCTGGTGAACCCTCATCGGAAGCGGCGCCGCCGTTCCCGAACGGTGTGGATGCGTTCATGAGTGTGATCGAAGCCGGCTGGGACTGTGATGTGGAACGTCGTCCACATGGTCAGCACACCACGGTGGTGGTGCACCTGGATGCGGAAAAGCGGGCGGCGGCACTGCATCTCGGCCCGGCGCTAACCGATGATGAACGCGCGTACCTGTTGTGCGACGCGACGTGCGAGGTCTGGCTTGAGCGGCACGGTCAGCCGATCGGTGCCGGGCGCAGCACCCGCACCATCAGCCGGCGCCTGCGCCGGGCTTTGGAGCACCGGGACCACTGCTGCGTCGTGCCCGGATGCGGTGCCACCCGAGGTTTGCATGCGCACCACGTCATCCATTGGGAAGATGGCGGCGTCACCGAGCTGCACAACCTGGTGCTGGTGTGCCCGTACCACCATCGGTTGCACCACAAAGGTGGCATCACCATCACCGGACCTGCCGACCGGCTGATCGTCACCGACGCGGCTGGACATCAGCTCACCAACAGATCCCTGGCGCGGCCACCGACCGCACCCCGTCCTGATGTGCCGCCGTGCCCCGGCCCCACCGGGGAACGCGCCCAATGGTGGTGGTACCAGCCATTCCAACCACCACCCACACCGTCGGCCAACTAGACATCGGCCCGCGTCCCGACTTAACGACCGTCGGCTGCGGTTTAGGGTCAGGTCATGAGCAGCGTCTCGGAGAATCCCGCACAGGTCAGGGGTGAACGCCGCAGGATGCGGACGAGAGCCGCATTGCTCGATGCGGCGGAGCAACTGCTCTCGGATCGTTCGACAGACGCCATCCGCATGGAGGACGTGGCTGAGGTCGCCGGGATTTCACCGGCGTCGGTGTACGTCCACTTCGGTACCAAAGATGCGCTGGTGTCGGCGGTGATCCAACGTCTGCTCGACACCTCGATGGCCGAATTGATGGCGGCATACGCCACCGAGGGCACTGCGTTCGAGCAGGTCTTGGAGGCGGGGGTGGCCTACATGCGGCTGTTGGTGGACCGCCCGGCCTTGACCCGCTACCTCTCGGTGAATGCCCTTGGCGGGCCGAGTAATCCGCTTGATGGCGAGGTATCGGCGCGGATTAACTTGCTGCGCAACGCTTTCGAACAGCGGATCCAGGCTGCTGTCGACAACGGTGAGGTCATGGCCGTCGACAGTCGGATGTTGTCCTACTTCCTCTTCGGGGCCTGGAACGGCGTCGCCGCGCTTGCGCTGCGCACCGACAATGCCCGGCTGACTCCCGACGAGGTCGAAAAATGCCTGCTCCAGGCGCGGGAATTGCTGGCCCGCGCGGTCACCATTGCCTAATCTAGAGTCTGACTCTAGATTGGATGTATGACATCAGTCGATGTGCGCCCGACCTACGAGCTCTATGAGCGGGTGCCGAGTCCCGAACTGGCGAACTCCACCCTGCTGCGGCTGCTGCCGAAGTTCCTGTCCGAGGATCTGCGGCCAACGCAGGCCCAGGTCGAGGGTTTCGCCAAATACGGCGTGACCGGTGACCCGCTGGCCGACGCGGTGGTCGCGGCCATGAAGGGGCCGGGCGCGAAGGAGTTGCGCGGCCAGTTCGAACAGGCGCTGGCCCACGGCATCGACACCGTCGAGGACGCGCCGCCGGTGCTGCGGGAGTTCTTCGCCGCGGTCGAGGAGGTGCCGTACTGGGTCGACCCGGAGAAGCTGCAGCGCGGCGCCGAGGTCACCAGCCGGATGGGTCCGCTGCTTGCCCCGAGCTTGCTGATCGGTCTGGCGCTGACGTACACCACGCCCGACGGCAACGCGGTGCTGCTGCGGGCCGGCGACACCCGGGACAAGGCCGGGACGCGCGCCGTCGAGACCCTGTCCTGGCTGTCGGCCGTGACGACCCCCGGCTTGCTGCAGCGCGGCGAACTGGGCTACCAATCCTCTGTGCGGGTGCGGCTGACCCATGCCTTCCTGCGGTCCGGCATGCCCAAGCGCGCCGACTGGGATGAGGGTCGTTTCGCCGTGCATCAGCAGGTGTTCAGCTCGGTCATCATCGCGTTCACGTTGGTGCCGTTGGTCGTTGCGGGCATGGCCGGTAATCGGTTGCACCGCAAGGACCGTGAGGCCGTCGTGCACCTCTGGCGGTACATCGCCTTCATCGTCGGGGTGCACCCGAACCTGATCCCCGCCACAGAGTCGGACACCAGCAGGCTGCTGTGGATGTTCCTCGATGAGGTGATCGCCCCCGATGCCGGTTCCACCGAACTGGGCACCGCGCTGATCGAGGCCTATCCCGAGATCTACGGCGTCACCGGCAACAAGCCGAGCCATCGCATCGCGCGCTGGCTGCTGCCGCAGTCGCACTCAGTGGTGGCTCGTGCTGCGCTGGGCAACGAGATCTCCGATGTGCTGGGCTTCCCGAAGGTCAATCCGGTGATGGTGCCGCTGGTCGGTCTGACCATGGCGGCGACCACGGTGTGGTCGGCGTTGGACTTCATCGGGCCCGTGCGCCGCGCGCGCACCCAGGTGATGTACCGCAGCCGGGTGAAGGTCATCGACCGGATGTGCCAGCGCACCCACGCCGACCTCAGCTATCGCCGCGAATAACGCAGCAGGGCAACGGATCAGTACGGCACGTCGGTAGCGCCGGCCGAGGTGTCCTGCTCGTCGTGATTCGACTCGTGGAATCCGAAGCTTCCTGGATTGGGGCCCTGCCCTGGAGCCTCGAATTCGTCGCCGCCGTAGGGCACATCGGGGTCCGGCTGGGCGCCGGCTAGTGGGGCAAGGCTGACCGCCCCACCGATCGCGGCAGCGGCAATCCATGATGCAACAAGCGCTTTTTTCATTCGCATGACGCCTCCTGGGGGCTTACCCGTAACCGGGCATTTGCCCACAATTATTGATCACGACGGCGCCCTGCGAATGGCGAATGGAATTAATTGACGGATCCGGAATCCGAGGTCAGGCCAGGATTTCGATCTCGCTGCCCAGCTGATATCCCGGCGTCAACGACAGAGAATCACCACTCCAGAAGGACCCCGGATCGAAGTAGTTCTCGCGCTTTTCGGTGACCAATAGCCCCATCTCCTCGTAGGTGATGGCCACCGTCTCGGCGCAGTACGCGGTCTCCAGTCCGGCCGCCCGCCGACGGTTCTTGTCCTTCTCGGCGGTTTCGCGAACCTTCTGGTGCACCACCGGAATTCCGCGGGTGTAGTCGCTGATCACCGGTGCCCGACCGCGGAACCATCGACCCGTCAACCGGGCCGTGGTGGGGAACGCGGTGCCGTCCATGCGGGCCACCACCTTGAGTGCCAGGTCCTCCTGCTCGCGGGTGGCGTACGGCGTCAGCTGCCGCAGCCAGCAGCGCTGCCCGTACACGTACACCCACCGTTCGACGGCGGAGCGCAGGTCGTTGAGTTGCACGCCGCGGTGGTGGCTGCCGCTCCACAGGCATTCGAGTTTGTCGCCGAGTTCGGCGTGCCAGATCAGCGGTGGCAGATCGTCGATGGCGACCGTCATGCCGACGTGGTTGACGGGCGCATTCGTGAGTGCCTGGATGGCACGGTCGGGCTTGGAAGCCCCGCGGAACAACCAGATATCGCCGGTCCGGGTCTCGGCCAGCGCCCGCTCCAACGTCACCGCATTACCAGTCATCTGGGCAGTTAAACATTCCTCGTCGCTTCGCTCGCCCAGGAAGGCAGAATCGAGCCATGCGTGGCTTGTGGAAGTGGGTTGGCATGGCGGGTGTCGCGGGAGTGGTCGCCGGTGGCGTGTTGGTCGCGCGTGATCAGCGCAAGCGCAACTCGTATACCGCCGACGATATTCGCGCGCGGTTACATCAGCGGCTGGCCGAGTCCGGCGGCCAGTCCACCGCGTAGAGCCGGTGGTCCCCGGTGAAGCCCTTCAGCTCCGCCGTCCGACCACTGTCGAAGCTGATGTCGGCGCAGGAACCCAAGCCGGACAGGGCATCTCGCACGGCTTTGCTCACCAGGATCTCGGCGCCGTCGGCCTGACTCGCGACGCGGGCCGCCATGGCGACGTTGCGGCCGAACAGGTCGTCGCCGCGGCGCACCGACTTTCCGGTGTGAATGCCGATGCGGACCCGAATGCCATTGGGGGCCTTGGCCAATTGCTGCTGCATGTCGATGCTGCAGCGCACCGCCTGTTCGGGCTCGGCGAAGGCGATCATGAAACCGTCGCCTTGACTCTTCACGACGTACCCGGACTGCTTCTTGACGCACCGACTGACCAGCTTGTCGTGGTGGTCGATCAGCCGCACCCAGGCCCGGTCGCCCATCCGCTCGTTGAGGGCGGTGGACCCCTCGATGTCCGAGAACACGATCGCCACCCGACCGGTCGGCGCCAACTTGGCCAGATCCGGCCGCTCCACTTCGGCCCAGCCGGCCAGCTCCTCGATCGATGACCACATCGCGCCGCCGAAACCCTCTTTGTTGATGAGGTTGGCGGTCTGCCACATCGTCTTGACCGCGGCCCGCCCGCCGGCCAGCAGCAGGTTGGTTCGCGGCTCGGATGGCGAGCGCAACTCCTCGATCTCCTGCCGCGCGGCGCGCAACCGGGTGCGTGTCACCCGCAACACGATCGCCTCGGCGACAACGACCACCGCGAGAACGCAGATGGCGACCAGCTCTACCGTCACCGCTCAAGTATCGAGGCGACGGCCCACTATCGGGTCATTGACGGACGAACTGCACGACCGCGTCGGTGAACGCGTCGTTGTCGTCACCGGCTGCGGTGTGTCCGGCGTCGGACAATTCGACGAACTGCGCGCCCGGCACCTTTTGTAGGAAGTCCTGCACGCCTTCGGTGCTGACCACATCGGAGAGCTTGCCGCGGATCAACAGGATCGGGATCTCGAGGTTGATCGCAGCGTGCTCGAGCATCTCGGCGCGCTCGAACGGATCGTCGTCAGGCGCGGTGAGGAATGCCGGGTCCCAATGCCAGAACCACTTGCCGTCGCGCAGCCGCAGGTTCTTCTTGAGCCCTTCGACGCTGCGCGGCCGGGCACGGTGGGGCAGGTACGCCGCGACGGCGTCGGCGGCCTCCTCCAGCGAGGCGAAGCCGTCGATGCCGCTGAACATGAAGTCGCGGATTCGCGCGCTGCCGCTCTTCTCGAATCGCGGCACCACGTCGACCAGGACCAGCTTGGTGACCAGCTCGGGCCCGGCCTCATGAGCGACCGGCAGGCTGGTCAGGCCGCCCATGCTGGCGCCGATCAGGGCCACGGGCCGGCCGATCTGATAGATCACCTGCAAGGTGTCGCCCGTGAGCGTCTCAAGTGAGTAGTTCGCCGTGGGGGAGCGGTCGCTGTCGCCGTGCCCGCGGCTGTCCAGCGCGACGACGTGGAAGCCGGCGTCCGCGAGAATCTGGCCGGTGTTCTTCCAGGAGTGCCGGTTCTGACCACCGCCGTGCAACATCAGGATGGTGGGCTTGTCCAGGGCAATCTCCGCGTCGCGGTTCCACTCGTCGGCGACCAGGGTCAGCTCGTCGATACCGCGGAATCGCACCGTCTGTGGATTGCTGCCGCCATCGGCGGGGGAAGTGCGTTCATCGGTGCTCACTGGGAATCCTCTCGTCACTTCTCCCGCACGTTACCGAGCTGTGCTAACTGAACCGAACACGACCCTCGTCACCGCGTGGTCTCTAGACTCGGCCGAGGTGTCGCCGCCCACGCCGGGCGCGCGGCGAGAGGAAGGCACATGGCTGACGAGCACGGGCGGCACAGGAATCCCGACGAAGTGGACGACGCAGACGCGAGCGCCGCGGACCCGACGCCGGACACCGCCGACGACAAACCGGCCGTTTCCGACGATGAAGCCCTCGCCTTCCTGAAACAGGCTGCGCCCAAACGGGATAACCGTGTCATCGTGGCATTGGTCGTGGGTGTTGTGGTGGTGGTTGCGCTGGGTGCGCTGGTGACCTGGCTCGGCCAGCGCGAACTGCAGTCGCGTCGCGACGATGCCCTGCACCAGATGTATCTGACCGCGGGGAAGCAGTCCGCGGCCAATCTCACGACCATCGACTACCGGCACGTCGACGACGACATCAAGCGGGCGCTGGATACCTCGACCGGCGCCTACTTCGACGAATTCAAACAGCGCTCGGCGGCCGTCGTGGACTCGGTGAAGCAGCAGCAGTCGGTGTCGTCCGGCACGATCACCGAGGCCGGCGTGGAATCGGCGAACGACACCAGCGGCGTGGTGCTGGTCGCGGTGAAGGTGCACACCGAGGTCGGCAGCGGTCCGCCGCAACGGGACCGCTACTGGCGCGTGCGGCTGACGATGCAGAAGGTGGGCGAGGACGCCAAGGTGTCGAACGTGGAGCCGATCCAATGAGCAAGCACGGGATGGACGAGCCCGACGAGGCAGCTGAGACCGAGCTCGAGCCGACGGAACTCGAGGCGGAGCCTGAATCGGCAGAGTCCGAGGGGAGCGAGTCTGAGTCCGAATCCGCTGAGGCGGCACCGGCAGCTGCCGATGATGCTGTGCCGCAGGCGAAACCGCTGAAGCCTCGGATCGAGTGGGGGCGGGTGATCGCCTACCGGGTGTTGCCGGCGCTGGCGGTCGTACTCGCGGCCGCTGCCGGCGGCCTGTGGTACCTGACCGCGAGGCACAGCAACGAGGCCGAGCAGGCTGCGGTGATCAAGGTGGCCCGCGACGGCACGGTCGCGCTGCTGTCGTACGAACCGGACACCGTCCGCCAACAACTCACCGACGCGCGCAAGCTGCTCACCACTCCGTTCCTGGACGAGTACTCGACGCTGACCAAGTCGGTGATCCCCGGCGCCGAACAGCGGCACATCTCTGCGGCGACATCGGTGCCGGCCGCTGCCGCGGTGTCGGTCGACGAGAACCACGCCGTCGTGCTGGTGTTCGTCAACCAGACTGTCCGCGTCGGCGACCAGCCACCGACCAGCACGCCGACCAGCGCACGGGTGACCCTGGAACGACTGGGGGGCCAGTGGCTGATCGCCAATTTCGAACCGGTGTGATGGCAGCTGCCGACGCCCAGAGCTTCTGGATGTCGGCGAAGATCCCCAACGACATGTTTCAGGTGTGCGGGTTCGACGGTGTGCCCGCCGACCTGGACGAGGCGCTGGCAGCAGTGCGACGGAACGTGGCCGCCTGTCCAGAGTTGTTGGTACGTATAGATGATTCGGATTCGTGGCGCTATCCGTCGTGGGTGCGGTGCGAGCTGGCCGAGGAATCCGTCGTCGTGCACGAACTCGACGACGCCACCTGGTCCGGGTGCCTGAACGCCATCCGCGGCGTGGCCGCCGGTGACCAACTCGACGCCACAGTGCAGGTGTGGCGGCTGCACGTGTTCGCCGGCATCACCGGGATGCCGGAGGCAGCCCAGGGCAAGGGGCCGGGCACGGTCGTCGTCGTGCAGATGTCGCATGCCCTTGCCGACGGGCGGCGGGCGACGGCCCTCGTCGGGCGAATCTTCGGACGGGACCAGGAAGTGCCCGCGGTGGTCGAGCCGCGGTGGGGGACGTGGGCGCTGCCCTATCTGGCGTGGCGAGCCAGCGCCGCTCACCGTCGACTCGTGCAGGACACCGAGTCGGGTGCTGTTGCCGCACCGGCGGATTCGTGGCCGTTGCAGCCGACCAACAACGCGCCGGAGGGGCCCGACGTGCTGCGGGCGGTGGTCCGTCATCGTGCGCAGCTGCCCGGGCCGACGGTGACGGTGGGCGTGCTGGCGGCCATCTCGGAGGCGCTGGCCGCTGAGTTGGGCGGCGTCACCGCGCTCGGAGCCGAGGTGCCCATGGCCAAGACCAGCACCCGCCACGCCTACAACCACTACGGCAACGTCAGCGTGGCATTGCACCCGCAATTGCCGTTCCATGAGCGGGCGGTCCGGATCGAAGCGGAACTCGCCCAGCGGCGGCAGCGTTTCGAGCATCCCGCGGTCACGGCGAGCGATGCCGCCTCCGCGGCGGTACCGGCACCGGTCTTGCGTTGGGGGCTGGGTCATTTCGATCCACACGCCCGGTCGGCGACGGCGGCCGGCAACACCGTGGTGTCCAGCGTCAACCGGGGGCGGGCCGATCTGACGTTCGGCGGATGCCCGGTGGTGTTGTCCACCGCGTGCCCGGCGTTGTCCCCGATGATGGGCTTGACGCACGGGGTGCACGGCATCGGGGACACCGTCACGATCAGCGTGCACGCGTCCCCGTCGGCCTTACCGGATGTCGATTCGTATGTGGAACGGTTGTCAGCGGTCCTGGACTCCGGGGCTTAGTCTCGACGCGTGACTGCTTACGCGTTCTCGATCCTGCTGCTGCGGGTGGTGCTCGGTCTGACCATGGCTGCGCACGGGTACAACAAGTTCTTCGGTGGCGGCCGGATCCCGGGTACCGCCGGCTGGTTCGACAGCATCGGCATGAAGCCGGGCCTGCTGCACGCCCGGCTGGCCGCCAGCACCGAAATCCTGGCAGGCCTGGGCCTGGCGGTCGGCTTCCTGACGCCGATCCCCGCCGCGGGCTTCGTGGCGCTGATGGTCGTGGCGGCCTGGACCGTGCACCGCGACAACGGTTTCTTCATCGTGAAATCCGGCTGGGAGTACAACCTGGTGCTGGGTGTCGCGGCGGTGGCCATCGCGGGTACCGGCGCGGGCCGCTACAGCCTGGACTGCCTGCTGTTCCACGGCACCAGCTTCTATCACCTGCTGCACGGCTGGTGCGGGCTGGCGATCGCCGTCGGGCTCGGGCTCGCCGGTGGCATCGGGCAGCTCCTGATCTTCTTCCGCCCGCCCGCCAAGGTCTGACCGTCCCCTCGCGAGCAGACGCAAACCTGTCGATTTCGCGCGCTCAAATCGACAGTTTTGCGTCTGTTCGCGAAAGGAAATCTAGAACACGTTCTAGTCTGACGGGTATGGGCTTTCTCAAACAGGACACTCCCGTCATCGACTTCGCGGAGTGGAGCAAGGGCACCCGTGCGGAGAAGATCGCGCCGATGGCCAGGCACTGGGCCGAGACGGGCTTTGGCACGCCAGTGGCGCTGCACCTGTTCTATGTCGTCAAGATCGGCCTGTACATCCTGGGTGGCTGGCTTATCGCGTTGTCCACCAAGGGGATCGACGGCTTCGCCGACGTCGCGACGTGGTGGACCGAGCCGATCGTGTTCGAGAAGGTCGTGCTGTACACGATGTTGTTCGAGGTGGTCGGCCTCGGCTGCGGGTTCGGCCCGCTGAACAACCGCTTCTTCCCGCCCATGGGATCGATCCTGTATTGGCTCCGGCCGAGGACCATTCGTCTGCCACCATGGCCCGGCCGCATCCCGCTGACCAAGGGCGACACCCGCGGGCCGCTTGACGTGCTGCTCTACGGCGCGCTGCTGGTCCTGCTCATCGTCGCCCTGTGCTCCGACGGCACCGGCCCGATGCCGGGACTGCACACCGCCGTCGGTGTGCTCCCGATGTGGCAGATCTGGGCCATCTTGGGAGTGCTGGCGGTGCTCGGCCTCAGGGACAAGGTGATCTTCCTGGCCGCGCGCGGCGAGGTGTACGGCTCGTTCACCGTCGCCTTCCTGTTCGCCGGCTACGGGGTCGACCTGATCATCGCGGCCAAGCTGGTGTGCATGGTGATCTGGCTGGGCGCCGCGGTGTCGAAACTCAACCACCACTTCCCGTTCGTCATCTCCACCATGATGAGCAACAACCCGGTACTGCGGCCCAAGTTCATCAAGCGGGCGTTCTTCGAGCACTACCCGGACGACCTGCGGCCGGGTAAGCCGTCGCGGTTCATGGCGCACTTCAGCACCCTCATCGAGGGCGGGGTGCCGCTGGTGCTGTTCTTCTCGGGCGGCGGCTGGCCGACGTACATCGCCGCGTTCGTCATGCTGTGCTTCCACTTCGGCATCCTGTCGGCGATCCCGATGGGCGTGCCGCTGGAGTGGAACGTCTTCATGATGTTCTGCGTCGTGACGCTGTTCGTCGGGCACGCCTCTGTCGGTGTCACCGACCTGACGTCGCCGTGGCCCGTCGTCCTGTTCGCGGTCGTCGCGGGCACCGTGGTGATCGGAAACCTGTTCCCGCGCAAGGTGTCTTTCCTGCCGGGCATGCGGTACTACGCGGGCAACTGGGACACGTCGCTGTGGTGCATCAAGCCGTCGGCTTCGGAGAAGATCGAGAAGGGCATCGTCGCGATCGCCAGCATGCCCGCGACCCAGATGGAGCGGTATTACGGCAGCCCGGAGAACGCACAGATGTACTTGTACATGGGGTATGCGTTCCGGGCCTTCAACACCCACGGCAAGGCGCTGTTCACGCTCGCGCACCGCGCCATGGCCGGGTACAACGAGGACGACTACACCCTGACCGACGGCGAGCGCATCGTCTCGACCGCCATCGGTTGGAACTTCGGCGACGGCCACATGTCGAACGAACAGCTCGTCGCGGCGCTGCAGGAGCGGTGCCAGTTCGAGCCGGGTGAGGTACGGATCGTCATGCTCGACGCGCAGCCCATCCACCGGCAGACACAGCGGTACCGCTTGGTCGACGCCGCCACCGGCGAGTTCGAGAGTGGCTACGTCAAGGTGGGTGACATGGTCAGCCGCCAGCCGTGGGCCGACGACGTGCCGGTGTACGGCGTGACTAGCGCATGACGTCGCGGACTTTGAGGTTCTCCATGCCCTCGAACAGCAGGCTGTTCGCGGTGTCGAGGTGTTTGCGCCAATGTGCTTCGGCGGCTGCGGCATTGCCGGAGCGCATGAGCGTCATGAGGCGGCGGTAGGAGCGCATCAGGATGTCGTAGTCCGCTTTCGACATCGGCCGGTTCTCGCGCATCGCGAACGCGATG
Organism: Mycobacterium sp. PDNC021; assembly: GCF_048282635.1. Classification (NCBI taxonomy): domain Bacteria; kingdom Bacillati; phylum Actinomycetota; class Actinomycetes; order Mycobacteriales; family Mycobacteriaceae; genus Mycobacterium; species Mycobacterium sp. PDNC021. The sequence continues at coordinate 5,328,708 of NZ_CP182502.1, read as the reverse complement.
TGGCGGACGGTGATCTCGTGCAGCATGCCGGTGATGATGGCCAGCGTCGCGTTGCCGGACAGTTCGACCATGCGCAAGTGGAAGTCGCCGGTGGTCTCGGCCATGCGGCCGGTTTCCAAACCGGACGGGACGTACTCGGCCAGCATGGTGTCGAGCTCGTCGAAGACCTCGGTGTTGCCCTGCTCGGTCAGCAGTCGCACCACGGTGGGTTCGACGCTGGAGCGGGCGATGGTCACATCGGCGATCGTGGCACCGGACAGCTCCAGCAGTAGGCCCGCCGGGCGCGCGACGATTTCCGGCCCGGGCACGCGCACTCGCGCGCCGGTGCGCGACCCGCGTCGCACCTCTACCAGGCGCTCGGATTCCAGGACGCGAACGGCCTCGCGCAGAGTCGGGCGGCTGACGCCGAAGTGCGCCATCAGCTCGGCCTCGTTGGGCAGGAAGTCGCCTTCCTTGAGCTGGCCGTCGACAACCATGCGGCGCAAGGTGCCGGCCACCAGTTCCGCGGTTTTGGGGGAGCGGATGGGGCCGCTCGTCGAGGATGGCACAGTACGTGGGTCGATCATCGGCGACAACGGCGGAGTCTGCGCCATCTGGGCCCTCCTTGAACCGAATGTGCTGGCCTCTTGTTAGGCAACTCAGTAAACCATGTGGGATGGCGTTAGCCGTTCATTCACGGAAATGGCGACTGCCTACCAACTAGTAGGTTGACCTAGTAAACCTACTGTTCTATGTTCACTGATAAAGCATGTTTACGGGTGTCAATTCAACATTGAAGGAGAAGTCCGTGGCTGAAGCAGTCATCGTCGAGGCAGTGCGGTCAGCGGTCGGGAAGCGCAACGGCGCCCTTTCGGGTGTGCATCCGGCCGAACTGTCGGCTCAGGTGCTCAACGGTCTGGTGCAGCGCGCGGGCGTCGACCCCGCGCTCGTCGATGACGTCATCTGGGGCTGTGTCATGCAGGCCGGCGAGCAGGCCCTCGACATCGCCCGCACCGCGGTGCTGACCGCCGGCTGGCCCGAGACCGTCCCCGGTGTCACCGTCGACCGCCAGTGCGGCTCCAGCCAGCAGTCGGTGCACTTCGCCGCGGCCGGCGTGGTCGCCGGCCACTACGACGTCGTCGTCGCCGGCGGTGTCGAATCGATGTCGCGTACCCCGATGGGCTCGTCGCTCGCCAATGGCGGACACCCCTACCCGGAGGCGTTCCGCGCCCGCTACGACCAGACGCCGAACCAGGGCACCGGCGCCGAGATGATGGCGGAGAAGTGGGGCCTGTCGCGCACCCAGCTCGATGAGTTCTCGCTGCGGTCGCACGAAAAGGCCGCTGCCGCACAGGATGCCGGCGCCTTCAAGGACCAGATCGTGGGCATCAAGGACCAGGACGGCAACATTGTTCTCGAGGACGGCGGCATCCGCCGCGGCGGCACTGTCGAGTCCATGGCCGCCATCAAGCCGGCCTTCAAGGAAGACGGCGTCATCCACGCCGGTAACTCCTCGCAGATCTCCGACGGTGCGGCAGCGCTGCTCATCATGTCGGCGGAGAAGGCAAAAGAGTTGGGCCTCAAGCCTCTTGCCCGGCTGCACACCGGGGTGCTGGCCGGCGCAGACCCGGTGATGATGCTGAGCGCCCCGATTCCGGCTACCCAAAAGGCGCTGGCCAAGTCCGGCCTGAGCGTGGGCGACATCGGCGTCTTCGAGGTCAACGAAGCCTTCGCCCCGGTTCCGATGTCTTGGCTCAAGGACATCGGCGCCGACGAGAGCAGGCTGAACCCGAACGGCGGCGCCATCGCGCTCGGCCACCCGCTCGGCGGTTCGGGTGCCCGCATCATGACCACCTTGCTGTACCACATGCGGGACAACGGGATTCAGTACGGCCTGCAGACCATGTGTGAGGGCGGCGGCCAGGCCAACGCGACCATCCTGGAGCTGTTGTGACCTCGGTTTCCGCCGAACCCGGCGCCCTCGCCGAGCGTCGCGGCAACGTCCTGCTGATCACCATCAACCGGCCCGACGCCCGCAACGCGGTCAACCAGGCCGTCAGCATCGGTGTCGGCGACGCGCTGCAAGCCGCGCAGGACGACCCGGAAATCCGGGCTGTCGTGATCACCGGCTCCGGCGACAAATCGTTCTGTGCCGGCGCGGATCTCAAGGCGCTGTCGCGTGGCGAGAACCTCTTCCACCCGGACCACACCGACTGGGGCTTCGCCGGCTACGTCAGTCATTTCATCGACAAGCCCACCATCGCGGCCGTCAATGGCACCGCCCTGGGCGGCGGTTCGGAACTGGCGTTGGCCAGCGACCTGGTGGTCGCCGAGGAGAGCGCGAAATTTGGTCTGCCGGAAGTGAAACGGGGACTGATCGCCGGTGCCGGCGGTGTGTTCCGGATCATCGAGCAGCTGCCGCGCAAGGTGGCGCTGGAGCTGCTGTTCACCGGTGAGCCGATGACGTCCGCCGACGCGCTGCGTTGGGGTCTGATCAACCAGGTGGTGCCGGACGGCACCGTCGTCGACGCGGCTTTGGCACTGGCGGAACGGATCACGTCCAACGCGCCGCTGGCCGTGCAGGCCAGCAAGCGGGTGGCATGCGGCGCCGACGACGGCGTGGTGACCGGCGAGAAGGACGGCTGGAAGCGCACCAACCGCGAGTTCGTCACCCTGTTGCAGTCCGAGGACGCCAAAGAAGGACCGTTGGCCTTCGCGCAGAAGCGCGAGCCCGTTTGGAAAGCGAAATAGTAATGAAGCGAACAGTTTTCGAAGGCGAACACGAAGCGCTGCGGGAGTCCACCCGGCAGTACATCGAGCGCGAGCTCGTCCCCAATGCCGAGAAGTGGGAAGAACAGCGCATGGTCGACCGGTCGGCGTTCCTCGCCGCCGGGAAGTACGGCTTGATCGGGTTCAACATGCCCGAGGAGTTCGGCGGCGGTGGGTCCGACGACTTCCGGTTCAATGCCGTGATCGACGAGGAGCTGGCCCGCTACGGCGGCCCGGCGCCGTCGTTGAGTCTCCAGAACGACGTCGTCGCACCGTATTTCAAGCACCTCGCGAACGACGAGCAGAAGGCGCGGTGGATGCCGGGCATCGCCAGCGGTGAGCTGATCCTCGCCGTCGCGATGACCGAGCCCGGCGCCGGCAGTGACCTGGCCGGCATCCGGACCTCCGCAGTCCGCGACGGGGACGACTGGATCATCAACGGCTCCAAGACATTCATCTCGTCGGGCATCAATTGCGACCTCGTCGTCGTGGTGTGTCGCACCAACCCCGAAGCCGGGCACAAGGGCTTCACGCTGCTGGTCGTCGAACGTGGGATGGCCGGCTTCGAGCGGGGGCGCAAGCTCGACAAGATGGGCCTGCACGCTCAGGACACCTCGGAGCTGCACTTCGAGAACGTCCGCGTGCCGCAGGCCAACCTGCTGGGCGAGGAAGGCCGCGGCTTCTACCACCTGATGCAGAACCTGCCGTCAGAGCGCTTGGGTATTGCCATCTCGGCGATCGCGGGTGCGCGCGAATGCTGGCGCCAGACACTGCAATACGCCAAGGATCGCAAGGCCTTCGGGCAGTCGATCGGCAACTTCCAGCACAACCGCTTCCTGCTGGCGGAGATGGACACCGAGCTCGACGTGTGCGAGCGGTACATCGACCGGTGCCTGCAGGGTGTCGTCGACGGCGACCTGTCCGCCGTCGAGGCGGCGAAGGCCAAGTGGTTCTGTACCGAGACCGCCAAGAAGGTCATCGACGGCTGCCTGCAGCTGCACGGCGGCTACGGCTACATGATGGAGTACCGCGTGGCCCGCGATTACTGCGATTCCCGCATCCAGACGATCTTCGGTGGCACCACCGAGATCATGAAGGACATCATCGGCCGCGATCTGGGCCTGTAATCAGCCCATAGAAGCCAATCGGCGCCCCCGCACAACGTGGTGCAGGGGCGCCGATTTCGTTTGTCTGGCTGGACTACCGCGCGGCCGACGTCGTCGTGGCCGGAGCCGAAGACGAGGTCGATGCCGGAGCCGACTCGGTGGTGCTCGGCGCCGCCGAGGTCGACGTGGTCGTGGTGGCCGACGTCGAGGTCCCGCTGCCCGCGGCGGTGACCGGGGTCGGGGCGTCCGCCAGGTCCAGCACGGTGTCGATCACGTAGATGCGGGCGTTGCTCGCCTCGATCGCGCCACAGACCAGCTTGGCGGTGTCGTTGACCTTGATGTCGCCGCCGTCGCCGGTCACCTTGATCTGGGTGCCCTGCTGCGTCGGACGCTGGCCCTTGACGGTGTCATTGCCCAGCACGCCCAGGAAGACGTGGTAGTAGTCCAGGCTCGTCAGCGCGGCCGGGTCGGCCTTCAGTGCGGCCAGCTTGGCCGGGTCCAGCGCCTCGAAGGCGGCGTTGGTGGGTGCGAACACCACGTACGGGCCGTTGTCCAGCACGCTGGTGATGTTCACGTCGGGGTTCAGACCGCCGGAGATCGCCGAGTTGAAGGTGCTGATCGACGGGATGCTGGCCAGAGCGGCGCTCACCGGCTTGTTGGTCAGCGTGCTCAGATCGGGCATGCCGACCTTGACCTGGTCGCAGCCGGGGCCCTTGGGGTCCGGCGTCTTGTTGGTCGGCGGCGGCAGCGGTGGCGGGTCTGCGTAGGCGGACACCGCCAGCGGCAGCGACGCCGTCAGGGCGGCGACGGCCGCGGTTACGCCCAGAAATCTGCTGGTGCGAGTCTTCATGGTTCGGCTCCTCAGCTGTTCATGTCGCGCACACGGACCGATCGGGGAGACCCCAGCCGGGGCGTGGCGCCCGTCGAATGGTAATGGCTGGCGCTGCGAAACAGCAAAATCAGCTACCGGTGGTCCGGTTTGGTCACGCGGTGCTGACCTGCACTTTTCGCACGCTGAAGCACAGCACCGCGGCCACCGCACACAGGCCCGCGGCCAGTTGAAAGGCCAGGTCATAGTTACCTTGCAGGTCCCGAAGCCAGCCGGCCGCGGCCGCTGCGACCGCAGCGCCCACTTGGTGCGCGGCAAACACCCAGCCGAACACCACAGGGGCCCGATCACCGAAGTAGTCGCGGCACAGCGCGATCGTGGGCGGCACCGTGGCAACCCAGTCCAAGCCGTAGAACACGATGAACACCCAGGTGCCCGGGTCGGCGTGCGGGGAAAGCAGCGAAGGCAGCAGCATCAGGGAAATCCCGCGTCCGATGTAGTAGACGGTCAGCAGGAGCCGCGGATCGACCCGGTCGGTGAGCCAGCCCGAACAGACCGTGCCGGCCACGTCGAGGACGCCGATGGTGGCCAGCAGACCCGCGGCGACCGTCGTCGGCATGCCGTGGTCGCCGGCAGCAGGGATGAAGTGGGTGCCGATCAGCCCATTGGTGGTCATGCCGCAGATCGCGAAGCTGCCCGCCAGGAGCCAGAACACGGGCACCCGGGCGCCGATGACGAGCCCGTCCAGCGCCGAACGGAAACCGTTCGTCGGTGCCGTGACCGGCATCGGGGGGTGATGGCGCATGACGATGAGGACGGGTGCGATGACCGCGAATGCGGCCGCGGCGACGATGAGGCAGGCCCAGCGCCAGCCGTGCCGGGTCGCGACCTCGGCGACCAAGGGCAGGAAGATCAGTTGTCCGGTCGCGCTGGCAGCGGTCAGTACGCCGGTCACCAGGCCGCGACGTTCGTCGAACCAGCGGGTGGCCACGGTCGCCACGAAGCCCATCGAGATGCATCCGGTGCCGATGCCGACCAATACGCCCCAGCACGCCACCAACTGCCAGCCGGTCGTCATCCGGACCGACAGCGCCGAACCGGCCGTGACCAGCCCCAGCGCGACCGACAGCACCGGTCTGACGCCGAATCTGTCCATCAGTGCTGCCCCGAACGGGGCGGTCACCCCGAACAGCGTCATGTTGACCGACATCGCCAGGCCCACCGTGGCGTGCGACCAGCCGAACTCGTGGTGCAGCGGGTCCATCAGGACGCCGGGCACGGCCCGGAAGCCGGCGGCGGCCAGGATGGCCAGGAAGCTGACCGCGGCCACGGCCCACGCGGCGCGCGTCGGCGCTGTCGTCGAGGTGAGCGTCACCGCATCACTGTGCCGGTGGCGCCACGGGTAGGCCAGTGGCAGAACCGACACGAACCGCACAGATTGCGCCACGCTCCCGGCCCGCGCGGCGCGCGACCTAAACTCTGCCGCATGTCAGGACCGTTGATTCTTCCCATCCAGGGCCATGCCCCGCAGCTGCACGACGAGTCGTGGGTCGCGCCGACCGCATCCGTGCTCGGCCAGGTGACGCTCGCCGCGCGGGCCAGCATTTGGTACGGCACGACGCTGCGTGCCGAGTTCGAGCCCATCGAGATCGGTGAAGGCTCCAACATCCAGGACGGCTGCACCGTGCACGTCGACCCGGGCTTCCCCGTGAAGGTCGGCGCCGGCGTCAGCGTCGGGCACAACGCGGTCCTGCATGGCTGCACCGTCGAGGACGGTGCCCTGGTCGGCATGGGCGCCATCGTGCTCAACGGCGCGCGGATCGGCGCGGGTTCGCTGGTGGCGGCCGGAACTGTTGTGCCGCAGGGATTTGTGGTGCCGCCGGGAACGATGATCGCCGGCGTGCCGGGCAAGATCCGGCGTGAGCTCACCGAAGACGAGATCAACCACAACCGCATCAACGGCCAGGTTTACGAGCACTTGCTCACGCTGCACCGCGGCTAGGGATTTCGGCGTGATCCGTAACGCCGACAGTTACGGATCACGCCGAAGCCTAGAGCGGGTGGGCCAATTCGTCGGCGCCCATCTTCGCCACGATCCACGCGAAGGCCGTCAGGATTGCCGGCAGGACGCCGGACACCACGAAAATCCATTGCATGGGAACGATTTTCGACAGCGGGCCGACGATCGCGTAGGACACCGGCAGGAATACCAGTGAGACGAAGAAGTCGAGGCTCGACACTCGGCCCAGCATCTCGGTCGGTACCCGCATTTGCAGCAGCGTTCCCCAGATCACCATGCTGGCGCCCTCGCCGATGCCGACGAGGAACGTCGCGGCGAACATGACCGGGAACGACCACGTGCTGCCGACCACGACCAATGGCAACGCGCCCAGACCCCAGATCGCCATCATCGCGGTCAGGTAGTGCCGTGGCATCCGGGCGTAGGAAACCGCCAGCGCGCCAACGGCACTGCCGATGCCGAAGCCGGCCATGATGAACCCGTAGGCGCGCGGACCGTCTTCGAAGCGTCGTTCGGCGATGAACGGCACCAGCACCTCGATGGGTCCCAGCACCACCAGCACGTAGACGCTGGCGACCAGCAGCGTCCACAACAGCCACGGGGTGCGGGTCATGAACCTGAAACCGTCACGCAGATCGTGCAGTACGTGCTTGTGCTCGACCGGTTCCTCGTCGGCCCGGACGGTGCTGGGCCTGGTGGCCACCAGCAGGACCAGGCCCACGCCGAACAACACCGCGACGGTGGTCGCGCCGACGCTCGGGAAGGTCAGTCCCACGAGGACACCGGCGGCCGCCGGGCCGATAGCTTGCTGGAGCACCGGGCGCACCACGCCCTCAATGCCGTTGGCCGCCAACAATTGTTCGGGCGGCAGTATCCGCGGCAGCAGCGCGCTGTAGGCGGGGAAGAAGAACGCGGCCGCGATGCCGAGGCACGCCGCTGCCACGGCCATGTGCCAAACACGCAGCGCCCCAGTCGAACTCAGGACAGCGACGGCCGTCACCGCGGCGAGGTTGACGACCTCGACGGTGATGATGATGTTGCGTCGGTTCAGCCGGTCGGCCGCGATGCCACCGACCAACACGAAGCACACCAGGCCGGTACCCAGACAGGTCGCCACCAGAGACAGCGCGGCCGGATCGTTGTCCAGCGCGATGACCTGCAGCGCGGCCACGACCGTCCACATGCCCTCGGCGAAGATGGACAGTGAGACGGCCGCGATGAGCAGACGGTATTCGCGGAAACGTAAGGGCGCGAATACCCGCCAGCGGTCAGTGGTCCGCGGTTCGGGCGTTTCGACGTCGAACTGGGAACTCACCAATTCATCGTCCCGCGCCCGTCAAACGATTTGTGCACGTTCTTCCGCGGCCGGCGCGGAAAAACGTGCACAAATCACGGGTTAGATGTCGGAATAGACCGGTAGCCGCCGCTGCTGGAAGGACGTCACACCCTCCTGGAAGTCGGCGGCGTGCAAAAGCTGGATTTGCCCGGCGGTTTCGCGGGCGAACGCGTTGTTCAGTTCGGTCAGGGTGGCGTCGTTGACGGCCTGCTTGGTCTTGCGCAGGGCCACGGCCGGACCGGACTTGAGCGCCGCGAGCACCCGATCCACCTCGGCGTCGAGGTCGTCGGCGGCGTGCACCGAGCTGACCAGTCCGGCGGCGTAGGCCTCGGCGGCGGGCAGCTTCTCGGCCAGCAGCGCCATCCGCATGGCCCGGGCCCGCCCGATCGACGCGGCGACCAAGGCCGAGGCACCGCCGTCGGGCATCAGCCCGATCTTGGTGAAAGCCAACAGGAACGACGACTTCTCGGATGCCAGGACGATGTCGCACCCGAGGGCGAGGGAGACCCCGACACCGGCGGCGACGCCGTGCACCACCGCGACCGCGGGCTTCGGCAGGTTGACCAGTGCTGCGACGGCGCGGTTGGCAGCGTTCAGCACCGCAGCGGCATCGAATTTCTTGGCTTCCTGGTCCTCGGGGCTCAGGCCGGCGCCGGAGCAGAAGCCCCGGCCGGCGCCGCCGAGGCGGACCACCTTGACCGCGGGGTCGGTCGCGGCCTGGAGCACCGCATCCCCGACGAGCTCGAGCATTGCCAGCGACAGCGAGTTCAGCGTGTCCGGCCGGTTGAGCGTCACGGACAACACGCCGTCGTCCAGTGAGACGGTCAGATCGTCGGATCCGGTGTAAGTCATTCAGTACCCCAGTTTCATGGGCGGGCCAGATGCCCGCACTAGACAGACTTCGTTATACAAGTAAGCTATGTCGCGGTCAACACGACTGGGATCAAACGATCTACCAAGAGGTGCATGAAAATGGCTGGACCATTGCAGGGACTGCGCGTTGTCGAGCTGGCCGGCATCGGCCCGGGCCCGCACGCGGCGATGATTCTCGGAGACCTGGGCGCCGACGTGGTGCGCGTGGAACGCCCGAGCAAGTCCGGCAAGCCGAGCGCCGACTCCATGCTGCGCAACCGCCGCTCTGTCACCGCTGACATGAAGAGCGATGAGGGCCGCGAGCTGGTGCTGTCCCTGATCAAGAAGGCCGACGTCCTCATCGAAGGTTTCCGACCGGGCGTCACCGAGCGTCTGGGTCTGGGACCCGAGGACTGTGCGAAGGTCAACGAACGGCTGATCTACGGCCGCATGACCGGTTGGGGCCAGACCGGCCCGCGGGCCCTGCAGGCCGGCCACGACATCAACTACATCTCCCTGAACGGCCTGCTGCACGCCGTCGGCCGCCAGGGCGAGCGTCCCGTGCCGCCGCTCAACCTTGCCGGTGATTTCGGCGGTGGCTCGATGTTCCTGCTCGTCGGCATCCTCTCGGCGCTGTTCGAGCGGCAGACCTCGGGCAAGGGTCAAGTGGTCGACGCCGCGATGGTCGACGGCTCCAGCGTGCTGATGCAGATGATGTGGAGCTTCCGTCGGCAGGGCATGTGGCGCGACGACCGCGGCGTCAACATGCTCGACACGGGCGCGCCGTACTACGACACCTATGAGACGGCCGACGGCAAGTACATGGCCGTCGGCTCGATCGAGCCGCAGTTCTACGCCGAGCTGCTGGCCAAGCTGGAACTGGACCCGGCCGCCCTGCCGGACCAGAACGACGTCGCCCGGTGGCCCGAACTGCGCGACATCTTCACCACCGCCTTCAAGGCGCAGACCCGCGACCACTGGACCAAGGTCTTCACCGGCTCGGACGCGTGCGTCAGCCCCGTGCTCAGCTTCGCCGAGGTCGAGACCGAGCCGCACATCGCCGAGCGCGACACCTTCTTCCGGTTCGCTCCCGAAGACGGCGGCAACCTCGAGCCGATGCCGGCGCCGCGGTTCTCCCGCACCGTGCCGGCCACGCCGACACCGCCGCGCGCGCCCGGATCCGACACCGAGTCGGTCCTGCGCGACTGGGCCTGAGGCCGCAGCAGATTTCCGTAACAAGAAGGGATTGCATCAATGCAGATCAAAGATTCCGTAGCCGTCGTGACGGGTGGCGCGTCGGGCCTGGGCCTGGCGACCACCAAGCGTCTGCTCGACGCCGGCGGCAGCGTCGTCGTCATCGACCTCAAGGGTGAGGACGTCGTCGCCGAGCTGGGCCCGCGCGCCAAGTTCGTCGCCACCGACGTCACCGACGAGGCCGGTGTCAGCGCGGCGCTGGACGCGGCCGAGGAAATGGGCCCGGTCCGGATCAACGTCAACTGTGCCGGCATCGGCAACGCCATCAAGACGCTGAGCAAGGACGGCGCGTTCCCGCTGGCCGGTTTCCGCAAGGTGGTCGAGGTCAACCTGATCGGCACCTTCAACGTCATCCGCCTGTCGGCCGAGCGCATCGCCAAGACCGAGGCGGTCGACGGCGAGAAGGGCGTCATCATCAACACCGCCTCGGTGGCGGCGTACGACGGCCAGATCGGTCAGGCCGCGTACTCGGCGTCCAAGGGCGGCGTCGTCGGCATGACCCTGCCGATCGCCCGCGACCTGTCGCGTGAGCTGATCCGCGTCTGCACCATCGCGCCCGGTCTGTTCAAGACCCCGCTGCTGGGCTCGCTGCCCGAAGAGGCACAGAAGTCGCTGGGCCAGCAGGTGCCGCACCCGGCTCGCCTGGGCGACCCCGACGAGTACGGCTTCCTGGCGCAGCACATCATCGAGAACCCGATGCTCAACGGCGAGGTCATCCGCCTGGATGGTGCGATCCGGATGGCGCCGCGATGAGCGCCTGCGCGAAGAGCAAGGAGCACAGCTGATGGCAATTTCTACGAAGTTCACCGAGACGTTCGGTGTCGAGCACCCGATCGCCCAGGGCGGCATGCAGTGGGTCGGTCGCGCGGAACTGGTTGCCGCCGTTGCCAATGCGGGCGGTCTGGGTTTCATCACCGCGCTGACGCAGCCGACGCCGGCTGATCTGGCCAACGAGATCGCCAAGACCCGCGACCTGACGGACAAGCCGTTCGGTGTGAACCTGACGATCCTGCCGTCGATCAACCCGCCGCCGTACGACGAGTACCGCAAGGTGATCGTCGACGCCGGTATCAAGATCGTGGAGACGGCCGGTTCCAACCCCGGCCCGCACCTGCCGATGTTCCATGATGCGGGCATCAAGGTCCTGCACAAGTGCACCTCGGTGCGCCACGCGGTCAAGGCCCAGAGCCTGGGTGTCGACGGCATCAGCATCGACGGTTTCGAGTGCGCCGGTCACCCCGGTGAGGACGACGTGCCCGGCCTGGTGCTGATCCCGGCCGCGGCCAAGGAGATCGAGATCCCGATGATCGCCTCCGGCGGTTTCGGGGATGCGCGTGGCCTGGTGGCGGCGCTGGCGTTGGGTGCGGACGGCATCAACATGGGCACGCGGTTCATGTGCACCGTCGAGTCGTGCATCCACCAGAACGTCAAGGAAGCCATCGTGGCGACCGACGAGCGGGGCACCGAGCTGATCTTCCGCAGCCTGAAGAACACCGCGCGCGTGGCGTCCAATGCCGTCTCGCGTGAGGTGGTGGAAATCCTCAAGGGCGGTGGCCAGTTCGAGGACGTCAAGGATCTGGTGGCCGGCGTGCGGGGCCGCAAGGTGTTCGAGAACGGCGACGTCGACGCCGGCATCTGGACCGCGGGCACCGTCATGGGTCTGATCCACGACATCCCGACCTGCGACGAGCTGATCAGCCGCATCGTCGGGGAAGCCGAGGAGATCATCACCGGCCGCCTGGCCGGAATGGTCGGAGCCGGCGAAGCCGAGTTGGCTTCCGTCTAACCGACACAACTGTGCTGAGGGCCGCGACTCCACGGGAGTCGCGGCCCTCAGTCGTTTTGGGGTGGCATGACCCGGACACACAAAAAGCCGCCGACCTTGTCGGTCGGCGGCTTTGATGCTGGTAATTACCCCTACGAGTCCTTGTGCGCCGTTCGAGCGCACGGACGGTAGCGCCTCAGCGCGGCGTCAGACTCGCGGGTGGACCCGCGGAATCAGACGGCCTCGGCGAGGTCGGGGAACTGCTCGGACGTGTCACCCTCGATCAGGACGTCCCCGTGGTACAGGGCATCGAAATCTACTTTGATGACATCTGCGTTGGTGTCGTCGATCCACATGTCTATGAGGCTATGGGTCGCTATTAAGAAATCTTTGAGTCACGATTCGGAAAACGCTGGCAATTCTTACCGGTGGGTAGGTTGGCCAACCCGGACCCCTAAGTAACCGGTGGGTAGCTCACATTCCACAAGGCCACGGGTGATCTTGATGCGCTGTACGGGCTCCTGATCGCAGCTTAGTTCACTGGCCAGTAGCAAACATGACGGCGATCACGCGGATAGTGCCTGGTAGGCCGGGTGAACCAGACGTCAATAGATCTCGTGACCACGGTGAGCGACTGTTGACACGCCTAAGTTATCGTCGTTAACTTAGCGGTGTTTCGTGAAGGGGAATCCATGCTGAACCGCATTGCGCTGCTGGCCATCGCCGCGCCGAGGAGAATTCTGGCGCTGGCAGGGCTGGTCCTGATCGCTGCGGCAATCTTCGGCGTCCCAGTGGTCAAGACCTTGCCCGCGGGCGGTTTCCAAGACCCGAAGGCGGAGTCCTCACAAGCCAGTCGGCTACTGGCCACCAAGTTCCACCAGGGCGACATGCCCATGCTGGTTACCGTCACCGCGCCCGACGGGGTGCACGGGCCGGCGGCCTCGTCGGCAGCCCGCGACATCGTCGACCACCTCAAGGCCTCACCCCATGTCGCTTACGTGTCCTCGGCCTGGACGGTGCCGCCGGCAGCGGCCGGGGAGCTGATCAGCAAGGACGGTAAGTCCGGGCTGATCGTGGCCGGGATGAACGGCGGCGAGAACAACGCGCAGAAGTACGCCCAGGAACTCGCCGATCAGGTGGTGCACGACCGGCCGGGCGTCACCGTCAAGGCCGGCGGTGGGGCCATGGTCTACTCCCAGATCAACACGCAGACCGAGCACGACCTGCTCGTCATGGAATCCATCGCGATACCGCTCAGCTTCCTGGTGCTGGTGTGGGTGTTCGGCGGACTGGTCGCCGCCGCGCTCCCCATCCTGGTCGGCGGGCTGGCGATGACCGGCACGCTCGCGGTGCTGCGGACCATCACGTTCTTCACCGACGTGTCCGTGTTCGCGCTGAATGTGGCCACGGCCCTCGGGCTGGCCCTCGCCATCGACTACACGCTGTTGATCATCAGCCGGTATCGCGATGAGGTGGCCGAGGGGCAGCCCCGGGAAAAGGCGTTGATCCGCACCATGGTCACCGCGGGCCGCACCGTGTTGTTCTCGGCGACGACGGTCGGCCTGTCGATGGCAGCGATGCTGATGTTCCCGATGTACTTCCTCACGTCCATCGCCTACGCCGGCATCGCGACCGTCGCGTTCGCCGCCGCGGCCGCGGTGATCGTCACGCCGGCCGCCATCTGGCTGCTCGGCGACCGGCTCGACGCCCTCAGCCTGCCGCATCTGTTCCGGCGCAACACCACACCCAAGCCGGTGCAGGAGATGTTCTGGTACCGCGCCGCGAAGGCGGTGATGCGCCGCTCGATATCCGCCGGTCTGGCCGTCGTCGCGCTGCTGTTGGTCTTGGGCGCACCTTTCCTCAGCGCGAAATGGGGTTTCCCCGATGAGCGGGTGCTGCCGACAACGGCGTCCGCGCATCAGGTGGGGGACCAGCTGCGCAACGACTTCGCCAACAACTCGGCCACCGACATCACGGCCGTCATTCCCGACGCCGCCGGATTGGCTCCGGCAGCCTTCGATGCCTACGCCGCCGACCTCTCGCGCGTCGCCGCCGTCACCGAAGTGACGGCGCCGACCGGAACATTCGTCGGCGGACGGAAGGTGGGGCCGGCCGGTCCCGGTGCCGCGATCGTCGACGGCAGCGCCTTCCTGACCATCGGCAGCAGTGCTCCGCTGTTCTCCGACGCGTCGCAGGCGCAACTCGACGCGGTGCACGCGGTCAAGGGACCGGACGGGCGCACCGTGCAGCTCGCCGGCGTGGCGCAGATCAGCCACGACAGCGTGCAGGCTGTCACCGACCGGCTGCCGTGGGTGCTGGCCGCCATCGCCGTCATCACGCTCGGGCTGCTGTTCCTGCTCACCGGCAGCGTGGTGCTTCCGGTGAAAGCCGTTGTGCTCAATGTTCTTTCGCTCACCGCTGCCTTCGGCGCACTGGTCTGGATCTTCCAGGACGGCCATCTGGGCGCGCTCGGCACCACGGCCACCGGGACGTTGGCATCCAACATGCCGGTGCTGCTGTTCTGCATCGCGTTCGGACTGTCGATGGACTACGAAGTGTTCCTCGTCGCCCGCATCCGTGAGTTCTGGCTGGTCGAGAGGGACAACGACGAGAGCGTCGCGCTCGGGCTGGCCCACACCGGCCGCGTGATCACCGCCGCGGCCCTGGTGATGTCGATATCGTTCGGCGCGCTGATCGCCGCGGAGGTGTCGTTCATGCGGATGTTCGGCCTCGGGCTGACCATCGCCGTCCTGGTGGACGCCACCCTGGTCCGGACCGTGCTCGTGCCGGCCTTCATGCACCTGATGGGACGGTGGAACTGGTGGGCGCCGGCGCCACTGGCCCGGCTGCACAAACGCATCGGTATCAGTGAGTCCGGTGCGGCCGAGCCACCCGTGCCGTCGGCGTGCGGAGCGCAATGACCGAGACCAAGCGGCGTCGTGCCCCGCGCGGGTCGGGGGATCAGCTGCGCGACGAAATCCTCGACGCGGCAACTGAATTGCTCCTGGAATCCAATCAGGAGAAGGCGGTGTCCATCCGGTCGGTCTCGCAGCGGGTGGGCATCACCCCGCCGTCGATCTACCTGCATTTCGCCGACAAGGACGCCTTGTTGGACGCGGTCTGCGGCCGGTACTTCGAACGGCTCGACGACGTCATGCAGCAGGTGGCCGCCGACCAACCGACGACGATCGACCGGTTGCGCGCACAGGGACTGGCGTACGTCCGCTTCGCCCGGCAGAACCCCGAGCTCTACCGGATCGCCATGATGTCCGAAGGGCATCCGGGCAGCAACGTGGACGAGGCCCTCAATACCGCGGCCTTCGTGCACATGCGGGATTCGGTGCAGGCCCTGATGGACGAGGGCAGTTATCCGTCTGGAGACGTGACGGTGACGGCGCTCGGATTGTGGACGGTGGCGCACGGTCTGGCGGCACAGTTCATCTCGCGGCCGTATCTGCCGTTCGGCGATCTCGAGGACTTCGCAGACCAGGTGCTCAGCGCCGCGTGCCTCGGTGGCATGGTGAGAGGACTGGCCGGACCGGATGCGACACCGCAGCAGCTGGTCGAGCGAATGAAAGGTGCCTGACGATGACCGACACTACGGTGGACAACCCGTTCTTCGCCCGCATGTGGATCGCGATGTCGTCGCGCGAGCGCAAGTTCATGAAGAAACTGCGTCAGGACAATCTGGCCGGACTGACCGGCCGGGTGCTGGAGATCGGTGCCGGCACCGGGACCAACTTCGCCTTCTACCCGGACACCGTGACCGAGGTGGTGGCCGTCGAACCGGAGGTCCGGCTGGCGCCGCTGGCCCGGGAAGCGGCGCTGGCCGCACCCGTTCCGGTGACCGTCCGCACCGAGACCGTCGAGAACTTCGACAGCGACGACCTTTTCGACGCGGTGGTGTGCTCCCTGGTCTTGTGTTCGGTCGACGAACCGGAAAGCGTGCTGCGGCAGATGTATTCACGGCTCAAGCCGGGTGGCGAACTGCGCTACTTCGAGCACGTCGCCAGCGACGGGGTGCGGGGCCGGGTGCAGACCTTCCTGGATTCGACGTTCTGGCCGAAGATTTCGGGCAACTGTCACGCACACCGGGAAACCGAGCAGAGCATCGTCGGTGCGGGATTCCAGGTCGCCGACGCCCGCCGGGTGCTGATGCTGCCGGGCTGGGTACCGCTTTCGGAGGCGGCGTTGGGACGGGCCGTCAGGCCTGCTTGATCGTCGACAGCAGTTCGGGCAGGCGCTGCAACAGGGTGGGTAGCGCGGTGGCCGCGGTTTCCCGCAGGGACACCGTGGCCTGATCGGAGAACGGCGTCGGCTTCGGGTTGACCTCGATCACCGGAATACCCTGCTGCACAGCCGCTTCCGGCAGAGATGCCGCCGGGTACACCACCGACGACGTACCGACGGTGATCACCAGGTCGGCGGTGCTGACCGCCGCGACGGAGTTGTTCCACGCATCGGAGGGCAGGTTCTCGCCGAACCACACCACGTTGGGCCGCACCAGACCGCCGCAGTAGCACTCCGGTGGCTCGACGGTGATCGCAGGCTCGGGCATGTCCGGCAGCGTGCCTTCGAAGTTGGCTTTGCAACTATCGCAATGGAATTGGAACAAGCTGCCGTGCAGATGGTGGACCCGCGTGCTGCCGGCCCGCTCGTGCAGGTTGTCGATGTTCTGGGTGACGATGTCGACCTCGGTGTAGTCCTGCCACGCGGCCACCGCACGGTGCCCGTCGTTGGGGGACACGTTGCCCATCATGTGGTGGCGCCACAGGTACCAGGCGAACACTCGCTCGGGGTGGCGGCGCCAGGCATCCGAACTGGAGATCTCATACGGGTCGGTGTTGGCCCATAGGCCGGTCTCGGCGTCCCGGAAGGTCGGTACGCCACTGTCGGCGGACATCCCCGCACCGCTGAACACCGTCACCCGCATCCGACCACGTTATCGGGTTTGGGGTGATCTGGGCCACTTCACGGGCGGGGACGTTGGGCGTCGGCGTCGTCGGTCATACTCGGCGGATGACCGATTTCGGGGAGTGGGTGCGCCTCGATCCGCACGCGGGGCCGTTGTTCGACCAGTTGCGACTGCAGATCATCGAGGCCATTCGTAGCGGGCGCCTGCCTGCCGGGACCAGGCTGCCCACGGTGCGCGACCTGGCCGGCACGCTGGGAATGGCGGCCAACACCGTCGCCCGGGCCTACCGCGAGCTCGAAACCGCCGGTGTCCTCGAAACCCGGGGGAGGTCAGGCACTTTCGTCGCCGCCGCCGACCCGGCTGCCGCGGCGATGGTGGATGCCGCGAACGCCTTCGCCGACACCGCCCGAGCGTTGGGTGTGCTGAAAGCCGACGCACTGCGGTACCTGGATGCGGCTTTCGAATAGCGCCCCGGCGCGCCCGCGAATGTGCAGTCCGAGTGCCGATTTCGCGGATCCGGCGATCTGTGTGCACCCTCGCGCGCAGCGGACCGCCGCGGTCTCCCCATTGGTGCGCGCTGGGAGCCGTCACAATACGTGACATTGTCAGCACATGGTGACGGCTCTGGACGGCAAGTGCCATGGTGGCCGGCGCGCCAACCGTCAACCGCGCCAATGTAACACGTCCAGCGCGACGCCGACCTCGACGCTGTTGTCGGCCAGCGGGCGTGGCAGGAGTTCGTCGGCGCGGGCCAGTCTGCGCAGCAGGGTGTTGCGATGTGTGAAGAGCTTGCCGGCAGCGCGGGATACATTGCATTGCTCGCGGACGAATATCCTCACCGCAGAACGTAATTCCGGACTGGCGGTTTCCAGGTCACCGAGGACTCGTTTGACGAACACCGCCGCGCGGTCGGCGTCCGCGGTGAGCAGCGCCACCAGCTCGATATCGGTGTACTCGGCGATCTGTTGAGGCGAGCGCAGCCGCGCCATCATCTGCTGCGTGGTGAGCGCATCGAAGTGGCTGCGCCGGAAGCCGTCCACCCCGGGACCGGTGGAACCGATCGCGATGCGGACCTCGCTGCCGGCGGCTGACGCCAGGGTGGCGATGTCGGGTGCGCCCGGTGTCCATACCCACCGCGTGGCGGTGCTGGCCGACACGGTCAGCGGACGTACGCGCCCGCCTCGTCCGAATGCCTCGGCAGCCCGATCCAGTTGGGACAGATCGCCATTCGGATTGTCGGTCCAGATGACGGCGGCGGTGTGGGTGCCGCCGAGCCCGTAACCGAGTCGGCTTTCGGCGCGCTGTCGGGGGATGGGCGCGCCGTCCAGTAGCAGTGCGACCGTCTCGCGCCGCTCGGCGTGGCTGCCGCGCGTCAGCTCGTCACGCTCGAGTTCGATTTGCGCGGCGATGGCGCCCAAGGTGGTTTCGATGAACTCGCTGATGGACCGCGAGCACACGGTGAGCATCTCGTGCAGGTCTGCCGGGTCGGAGCTCAATTCGAAGGCGATGTCCATCAAGCGTCGCCACGCCACGCCTTCGCCGACCCGGTACGCGTCCAAGGAGTACGAATCGACACCTCGACGGACCAGCTCCCGGGCGACGGCGATGGGCTCCGAGGTGACGTTGGCTGGTACCGGTGCGCCCGGGTCGTGCACGTTGGCCGCGCCCCAGAACAGCAGATTCGACCGGTTGCTGCGACTGATGGCCGCTGCCAGTTCCGGGTCCGACGCGATGGCCGGATTGGCGCCCAGTACGGCTTGGTCGAGTTCGTCGAGCCATTCCGGCCGGGCGTTGACGACGACCTGTGCGCACTGCCGAATCAGGTCGCGTACCTGCGGTGACGGTCGCGTTTCGGCCATCGGGTCAGGTTATCGCGTGAGGTGCACAATGCACCACTAGTCGCGAAAGTTGAGCTGTTTTGACCTTCAGTTGAGTGGGCGTCGGCGCCAACATTGTTATCACGCCCACCACCGCCAACAGGGAGTCTGCAATGGAGCACACCGCCACCACCACCCAGGTCGACGTGCTGATCGTCGGCGCCGGAATCTCCGGCATCGGCGCCGCCTACTACCTGCAGCAGGAACACCCGGGACGGTCGTACGCGATCCTGGAGTCCCGCGGCGCGACGGGCGGGACCTGGGATCTGTTCCGGTACCCCGGCATTCGCTCCGACTCCGACCTGCACACTTTCGGCTACGAATTCAAGCCGTGGCGTGACGAAGACGCCATCGCCTCCGCCGACAAGATTCTGGCGTACCTGCGAGAGACGGTCCGCGAGAACAACATTGACCGCAACATCCGGTTCCACCACAAGGTCCTCGGTGCGGCCTGGGACAGCGACACCGCGCGCTGGCTCGTCGACGTCGAGCGCACCGACACCGACGAACTGGTGCAAATTTCGGCCAATTGGCTGTTCTGCGCCGGCGGCTACTACCGCTACGACCAGGGCTTCACCCCGCAGTTCCCAGGCCGCGACCGCTTCGCGGGGCAGATCGTGCACCCGCAGCACTGGCCCGAGGACCTCGATTACACCGGCAAGAAGGTCGTCATCATCGGCAGCGGCGCGACGGCGGTGACGCTGGTGCCGTCGATGGCCGCCACCGCCGCGCACGTCACCATGCTGCAGCGCTCGCCGACCTACATCATGCCGGTGCCGGCCAAGGACGCCTTCGCGAATGCGGCCGGTCGCCTACTCGGCGCAGACCGCGGCTACGCGCTGGCCCGTCGCAAGAACATCGCGAAACAGCGTGCGGTGTATACCTTTTGCCAGAAGCTCCCCACCGTGGCGCGGAAACTGATCCGCTCGATCAATGCCAAGCAGTTGCCCGCGGGATACCCGGTCGACGAGCACTTCAGCCCCGCCTACAACCCGTGGGACCAACGGCTGTGCGCGGTTCCGGACGCGGATCTGTTCAAGGCGATCAGCGCCGGCAAGGCATCGGTTGTCACCGACCGCATCGCTACCTTCACCGAGACCGGCATCGAGCTGGAGTCCGGGCAGCACCTGGACGCGGACATCATCGTCACCGCAACGGGTTTGAACGTCCAACTGTTCGGTGGGATGTCGCTGACAGTCGATGGTCAGGCGGTGAACCTCTCCGACACCGTCGCCTACAAGGGCATCATGCTGTCGGGCGTACCGAACTTCGCCTTTGCCTTCGGTTACACCAACTCGTCGTGGACGCTCAAGGTCGGGCTGCTGTGCGAGCACTTCTGCCGGCTGCTGAGCCATATGGACGAGGGCGGCTTCGACAGTGTCCGACCGGTGTTCGACGGCGCGGGAATGGAGACCAAGCCACTGCTGGACTTCGCTGCCGGGTACGTGCAGCGAGTCGCTGACACGCTGCCGCGGCAGGGCGTCGAAGGACCGTGGACCATGTCGATGAACTACAACCTTGACCGCGAGGTGCTGCGCAACGGACCGGTCGCCGACCCGAACCTGCGGTTCGCCGCCGCGGAGCGGGCAGAAGTTCGGGTGCACGCGCCGGTTTCCTGATCGCCGCTCAGGGTTGCCGTTTACGCTGGCGTGAGTGGAGATGTTCTCGCCAGCTGTACCGCCCGAAATCCCTGGTGTCCCTTCAGCTGTAGGCGTCGAATTGCCGTCCGGGCCTGTGCCCGGACGGCCCTATTCGTTGCCACTGGATTTGCTGGCCGAGCAATACGGCCCGCTGTTCTACGCCGACTTCGGTGCCAGTCGACGGCTGTACGCCTGCTCCCTGGCGCTGGTCGACGAACTGTGTGACGAGACCCGGTTCACCAAGGCCCTGACGGACCGGTTAGCCAGGTTCCGCCCGGTGGTCGGCAACGGATTGTTCACCGCCTACCCCGGCGAGGACGGCTGGCAGGAGGCGCACGACGTCCTGATCCCTGGCTTCAGCTTCAGCGGACTGCGCAGCTATCACCCGGCGATGTTGGACATCAACCGGCAGCTGATCGAGCAGTGGGACGCGGCCGTCGGCGCCCGCACCGTGGATGTCGCGGGTGACCTGGCCAAGCTCGCGATGGACACCGTCGGCCTGGCCGGGTTCGGCGCGCGGTTCGACTCCTATCAGCACGACGGACTCGCCGACATTCCCGCGAGTTTCGCGGCCACCCTGGACCAGGTGCTGGCCGGCGCCAACGGTGACCAAGCGGTGTTCCAGGCCGAGCGCGGCAAGCTGTTCAGCTTCATCACCGACCTCATCGCCCAGCACCGCGCCGGTGAGGTGGACATCGACGACCTGCTGGCCTTGATGCTGCAACCGGGACCCGACGGCGCCCCGATCCTCGACGACGACAGCATCCGCAATCAGATCGCCACGTTCCTGGTCGCCGGGCAGGACACCACGTCGACGGTGATGCCGACCGCGCTGTACAGCATCGTCAAGAACCCGGCGGTGCTGCACCGGGCGCAGATGGAGGTCGACGCGCTCTTCGGCCCCGAGGACGACCACGTGCCGGCCTTCGACGAGATCGGCAAGCTCACCTACATCCGCCAGATCATCGACGAGACGCTGCGGCTGTCCCCGCCGGTGCGGGAGTTCGATCGAATGGCGCTGGCGGACACCGTGATCGGTGGCAAGTATCCGGTGCGGCAGGGTGAAGCGGTGACGGTGCTGACGTCGTCGCTGCACCGCCAGCCCGAGTGGGGCGACAACGCCGAGATCTTCGACCCGGACCGATTCGGCACCGACCGTGCCGGACAGCGTCCGGTCAACCTGTTCAAGCCGTTCGGGACCGGCGCGCGGTCCTGTATCGGGCGCCAGTTCGCGCTCCATGAAGCGACGATGGCGATCGCGACGCTGGTCCACCGCTACCGGTTCGTGGACGTCGAGCACTACACCCTGCGCACCCACAGCGACCTGCTGCGCAAGCCGGAAGGCTTCCAGCTCAAGCTCATCCGCCGTACCCCGGAGGACCGTCGGCAGGCGCCCGCGGCCGTGCTGGCGGCGCCGGTGACGCAATCCCGCGCTGCCGTGCCGTCGGGCACGAAACTGCTTGTGCTGCATGGGTCGAACCTCGGCAACTGCCGGGCGCTGGCGCAGCAACTCGGCGATGAAGCCGTCGACCTCGGCTATGAAACAACCGTCGCTGCTTTGGATTCCGCGACCGGCGCGCTGCCGGACCAGGGTGCGGTCGTGATCGTCGCCGCGTCGTACAACGGGATGCCGACCGACGACGCCCGCGCGTTCGTGGACTGGTTGGACGGTGCGGCCAGCCAGGTATCTGCGGTGCCGTACGCGGTTCTCGGTGTCGGAGACCGCAACTGGGCCGAGACCTATATGGCGATACCCCGGCGCATCGACGCGCGGCTCGCGGAACTCGGTGCTACACAACTCCTTCCGATGGTCGAAGCCGACACCTCGGGTGACTTCGCCGGCGTGGTCGAGGACTTCTCGGTGGCACTGTGGAATGCGCTCGGCGGCGTCTTCGGCGCCGTTGCCACGGATGAACCCGTGGCCGACGAGTCTCTCTACGATCTGCGCGCCATCGACGGGCCCGTCACCGCCGCGATCGACGCCCGCTACCAGGTGCAGCCGGCCACGGTGCTGGACAACATTCCGCTGGTGGACACCGGCTCCGAGTTCGGACAGGACAAGCGGTTGATCCGCATCGCCCTGCCCGACGGCGTTGACTATCAGACCGGCGACCACCTCACCGTGCTGCCCGACAACACCCCCGCGCTCGTCGACGAGGTCGGTGAACTGCTGGACCTGCGCCTCGATCGCCGCATCTCGATCAACCCACGGCGCAGTACGCGGCGGGCCATCCCGATCGACCGGGAAGTCACTGTGCGCGAACTGCTTACGCACTTCCTCGAGCTCCGCAAGCCGGCCACTCGTAGCCAGTTGCTCCGGCTCGCGGCGGCGAACCCATGTCCGCCGGAGCGTGCCGCGCTGACCGCATTGGCCGACGAGCCCGAGGCGCGCGCATTGAGCATCACCGAGTGCCTGGCGGAATTCCCGGCCACGCAGCTCAGCCGTGTAGAACTGCTGGAACTGTTCGAACCGATGTCCCCGCGCCACTATTCGATCGCCACGTCGTCCCGGCGTCGGGTCCGGGAAGTCGAGCTGGTCGTGGGGGTGCTGGAAGGGCCGGCCCGATCCGGCTCCGGCTTGTTCCGTGGCGTCTCATCCAGCTACCTCGCGGATTCCGTTCCGGGACAGCAAATCCGGATGCGCGTCGATCCGGCGCGCCAAGCCTTCCGGGCCGGCGCCGACCCGACCCGCAACGTCATCCTGGTCAGTGCCGGCACGGGCGTTGCTCCCTTCCGGGGATTCATCGGCGATCGGTTGGGTGCGCTGGAAGCGGGGGAGCCGTTCACCGCCGCCCTGTGTTTCTTCGGCGTGCGTCATCCCGACGTGGACTACCTGTTCCGCGACGAGGCCGAGGACGCCGAACGCCTTGGCATCGTCCGGATGCGGCCGGCGTTTTCCCGGGCCGGTGATGAGGTCAGGTACGTGCAGGACCGGATCGCCGCGGACGCCGACGAGGTCTGGGACATGCTGGGCAACCCGGACAACGACACCCATGTCTACGTGTGCGGTGACGGTGCCCGGATGGCGCCCGCGGTGCGCGCCGCGTTCCAGGACATCTACCGCAGCCGGACCGGCGCCGACGACGATGCGGCCCGCGCCTGGCTCACCGGCCTGGTCAACACCGACCGCTACGTCGAAGACGTCTGGGCCGGCTAGCTCCTCCCGCCGAAACGGCATTCCAGCAGCGAAAGTGCGAGACGAGGCCTGCCGGAATGCCGTTTCGGCGGCAAGGTCAGTGCGCGCCGCGGACGGCGGCCAGCCCGCGCATGGCGTGGTAGATCACCAGCGCCGCAATGGAACCCAGCGCGATACCGGTGAACGTCAATGGTCCGGCCTGCCAGGTGAAATCGGCGATGCCGATGATGAGCGGGATGGCGGCGGTCATCTGGTTGATCGGCTGGGAGAAATCCACGTGGTTGGTCAGCCAGATCCGCACCCCGAGGATGCCGACCAGACCGTAGAGCACGATCGTCGCGCCGCCCAGCACGCCCGGCGGAATGGCGGAGATGGCGGCACCGACCTTGGGACACAACGACAGTACGACGGCCACCACGGCGGCGACCCAATACGCCGCGGTGGAGTAGATGCGCGTTGCGGCCATCACCCCGATGTTCTCGGCATAGGTGGTGGTGGCCGATCCACCGCCCGCTCCGGCCAGCACGGTGGCGACTCCGTCGGCCGCCAGCGCCCGTCCCATCAGCGGATCCAGATCGCGGCCGGTCATCTGGCCTACTGATTTCACGTGCCCGATGTTCTCGGCGATCAGCGCGATGACTGCCGGCAGGAACATCGGCAGGACCGCCAGACTGAATGACGGACCGTGGAATTCGGGCAGCCCGATCCACGGGGCGGCAGCGATGGCCGCGGTGTCGACCTCGCCGAGGGCCAGCGCCAGCAGATAGCCGATGACCACGGCGAGGAAGATGGCCAGCCGGCCGACGATGCCGCGGAAGAACGCCAGCGTCGCGACCAGCAGGACCAGCGTCACCAGGCCGACCAGCGGTCCCTTCTCGAAATTGTGCTTCGCCGCCGGGGCCAGGTTGAACCCGATGAGGGCGACGATCGCACCGGTGACCACCGGCGGCAGCGTGACATCCAGCCAGTGCGTGCCGACCAGATGCACGACCCCGCCGACGAGGATCAGCAGCACACCCACGGCGATCAAACCGCCCAGCGCGCTACCGGTTCCGTGCGACGCGACCGCGGCGGTCACCGGCGCGATCACCGAGAAGCTGGATCCGAGATAACTCGGCAGCCGGTTTCCGGTGATCAGCAGGAACAGAATTGTGCCGACGCCGGAGAACAACAGCGTGGTGGCCGGCGGGAAACCGGTCAGCACCGGCACCAGGAAGGTGGCGCCGAACATCGCCACCACATGCTGTGCGCCGATACCGATGGTGCGGGGCCAGCTGAGCCGTTCGTCGGGCGCGACGACAGCGGCGTCCGGTCCTACCGGCTTCCATGAGAGCGCAACCATCCGGTCATATTGCCCGATGGGGTGCGTCTTCGCGCGGGAGTGCTAGCCGAATTCGAGCAGGGTCATGGCGGGCCGGACCGCGTCGAACAACGAGGGGAGTCGCTGCGCCGTCCACATCATGGCGTTGAGTATTGCGCTGCGGCTGGCGGGTAGTTCGACGTCATGCACTGCGCGCACACCCGGGATGGTGTCGACCAATCGCGCGGCTTGGCTTGCCGACAGGGTGAACGGCATGGGCGGCACCCGGTAGCGCAAGGAGGTCCGCATCCCGCGTCCGACCAATCCGGCGAACAGGGCGGGCGGTGAATCGAACATCAGCCGTCCGCCCGGGAACCGTTTGGCGCACTCGGCGATCAGCCCCAATGACTCTTCGGGCTGCAGGTACATCAGCAGGCCTTCGGCCGTGATGAAGACGCCCTCGGAGGTGTCGACCTGGTCCATCCAGCTGTAGTCCAACGCCGACTGTGCGCACACCGAAACCCGGTCCGAGGGCGGCAACAGCTTGCTGCGGACCTCGATCATCGGCGGTAGATCGACTGTCAGCCAATGGAATTGCGGATCGGGCTCAGCCGCGGAGAGTCGGTAGAAGCTGGTCTGAAAGCCTTCGGCCAGCGCCACCACGGTGGCCTTCGGGTGGTCGCGCAGATAGTCGCGGGTGGCGCGGTCGAACGCCAACGCGCGCAGCGCCATGTCGGGACGGCTCGAATAACCGAACTTGGCGAAATCGAAGTCGATACGGTCCACCAACTCGACCGCCACCGGATCGTCGATGATGCCGTCGGGTCGGCGGGCTTCGCTGGCCCGGACCTGGAGGGTCATCAGTGCCGTCTCGGATACGCCGGTCAGTGCGCTGCCGTCGATCTTCGGGGTTGAACTCACGGTTTCGAACCTACCGAAGCCAGCACTTTCTCGACGGTCCGCAGATTGCGGGTGGTGGTGGACGACTTGTAGCGCTTCTTGCCCATGGTTTTGCTGATCGCACTATTCAGGGTGTCGCCGCGGGCCACCTGCCAGTACAGGACGCCGCGCCCGCGACTGATCAGTTCGTCGCCGACCGGGTCAAGCGCCGCGAGCTCGTCCAGCACGTCCGGGTCGCTGACGAACGTCACGTACGAATGGTGGCCGTCGACCTCGCGCTCGAATGGGTAGTCCGCCGAGATGGCCTTGAGTTCGTCCATCGGATACACCAGCACCCAGGCGTCGTACCCGAATGATTCGCGCAGTGCCGCTTCGGCTTTCGTGCGAACTCCAGCTGCCTTCGCGGAACTGGACAGCACCACGTTGCCACTCGCCAGCAGCGTCTTCACGTCATCGAAGCCGGCCTGTCGGAAGGTGGCCGCGACGTCGGCCATCTTCAGATTGACCCCGCCGACGTTTACGCCGCGCAGAAACACCGCGTAGCGCGTCATCCGAACTCCGTCATGACGCCCAATGGTAGGCAGTTGCACCGTACGCTGGGTGCCATGACCCGTCAGGTCTTCGAAGACAAGCTGCTGGCGCTGATCAGCGACAATTCGCTGGGCGTGCTGGCCACCATCAAACGCGACGGTCGACCGCAGTTGTCGAACGTGTCCTATTACTTCGACCCACGGGCCGTCACCATCGGGGTGTCGATCACCGAGCCCCGGGCCAAGACCCGCAACCTGCGGCGGGACGCCCGGGCATCGATCTACGTGCGATCCGACGACGGCTGGGCGTATGCGGTCGCCGAGGGGGACGCGGTGCTGAGTCCGCCGGCCGCGGCGCCTGACGACGACACCGTCGAGGGCCTGATTACCTTGTACCGCAATATTTCCGGTGAGCATCCGGACTGGGACGACTATCGGCGGGCGATGGTCGCCGACCGTCGGGTGCTGCTCACCATGCCGATAACCCACCTGTACGGGCTGCCTCCGGGCGTGCGCTGAACGCGCTACGCTGCGTGTATGGCCGAGAACTCCGACGAAGGTTCAACATCGCCCGACGAGACCAAGCGGAAGTTTCGCGAAGCGCTCGAGCGTAAGAAGGCCGGTTCCGCCGGCGCCGCCGCAAACCAGGATCGTGGGGCCAAGCAATCCAAGTCGCACGGCGCCGTTGGTGGTGGCCGCCGGGAGTTCCGCCGCAAGAGCGGCTAGCGTCTTTTCGCGAGCAGACATAAAGCTGTCCCTTTTCCCACGAAAAGGGACAGCTTTATGTCTGGTCACGGAGATCAACTAATCCCGGGCCAGCAGCCGGGCCCCGGCGAGCGCCGCCAGCATCACCGAAACACATTGCAGGCCGGTGTCTTTCAGGCCCCAGCCGACTGACGCTAGCGTGGCGGCACCGGCAATGACCAACAGGGTGCCGACGGCCGCGCTGCGCCAACCGGTTTCAGAGACCCGGCCGCCATCCCACAGCGGCAGGGGGTTGTTCTCCAGCGGGCGCAGCAGCAGGAACAGTCCGGCGACCAGCACCGCCATGAGCGCCACCTGGTAGACGCTCAGCACCAGGAAGTGCGGCTGGCCGGGGTAGCGGGGCAGCCCCGCCAGATCGAAGGCCAGATGCATCCCGAGCAGGGCGGGCATGTGCCACAGGTAGAGCGTCATGGCGCCGGTGTTGCCGATCACCGCGAGGCGCCACACCTGCGGCCGCGCGGCCCAGCGGCTGATGGCCGGGGCGGCGGCAATGGCGAACGCGCACATCATGATTGCGTGACCGGCGAGCAGCAGCGACGGCGGCGTCATGTTCTTGATGTGCTGGGTCTCGATGCCGACCAGGCTCAGCTCGTAGGGTCCGACCCAGACCATCGCGACGTTGACCGCCAGCATGGCCAGGCCGACGCGCAGGGCGGCTGCGGTGGTCAGCAGTCCGCGGCGGTACGCGACGCCGAACATGCCGGGGATCAGCCACACCACGAAATTCACATAGCCCAGCGCGGACCAGGCGTGGTCGTTGATGCGGATGGCATCGACCAAGGCGACCAGAGCGTAGGTGCCGGCGACCGACGCGACAAGCTGACTCAGGGTGGTGATCCGCACCAGCAGCGGCACCGCGGCCAACACCATCACGTAGGCACCCAGAAACCACAGCAGCTGGATGCTGATGCCGGCGATGGGTTCGTAGACGTGGATCGGCAGCAGCGGCTTGAGGATCAGCAGCGCCGCGGCCCAGAACGCCAGGTAGTAGAACACCGGTCGGTACAGCCGGGTGCAGCGCTTGAGCAGCCAGCCGCCCCAGGTCATCCCGCTTCGGTACGACGCGGCCGAGGCTGCGACACCGGCGAAGAAGAACAGCGGCATGATCTGGAAAATCCAGGTCAGGGCCTGGAACACCACCGACGTGGTGAGCAGGTTGCCCCAGCGGAACACGTCGTGGTCGATGATGCTCGTCGCCATGATGGTGTGACCGGCGACGACGCCGATCAACGAGACGATGCGAATGACGTCGATGGCGCGGTCACGGTCGGCCGGCGTGCGCTGCGCGATCTCGGCAGCAGAAGGAAAGACGCGGGTGGTCATGCCTCCGAACGTAAGGCCCGCACCCCTAGGTATTGCTACTCAAATTACGCTGACCTGCGGCGTTCCTGCCACAGGACAGCGGCCAGGCAGACGGCCGCCAGGACAGCGATGACGACGGCGAAGCTGACCCCGGCCGCCTGCAGGCCCCAACGCTGGGCGGCGAACCCGAGGCTGACGACCGGCAGCGAGATGGCCACGTAGGCCACCACAAAGTAGGTCGAACTGACTTCGGCGCGACGCTCGGTCGGGGTGCCTTCGACGACGGCGGCCAGGCCGCGACTGAAGCTGATGCCCTGCCCGACGCCGGCCACCACGGCCGCGGCCAGCAGCCCCACCAGCGACGAAAACTGCAGTGCCACAGCAAGAATCACCATGCCCGCGACCAGGATCGCGCAGCCCAGCGCGACGGCCCGCGGGGGATGGAGGCGTCGGCCGGCCAGCTGAGCGGCGGCCGAGGCGCCGAAGATCGACGCTGCCACGGCGCCGCCGACAGCATGGTTGTCGATGCCGATGACACTGCTGACGAAGGACGGCGCCACCGCGGTGAACAGGCCCATCACCGCGAAGCCCGCGAAGGCGGCGGTGGCTGCGAGGACGAACGTCGCCCGGACCTCGGCGGGCACCGACAGCCGCTGAAAACCGAGTTGCCCGGTGCGGCTCGAGGTCTCCGGGACCAGCCAGACCGCCACGATGGCCAGCACGGCCAACACGATGTGCACGAGGAACGGCAGCTGCAACGGGTGCGGCAGATACTGCACAAGCAGACCGGCCACGACGGGTCCGGCGCCGAGTCCGCCGATGTTGGCGATGGTGGCACCGGCCGCGGCCTGCTCCCGGCGGGCCTCGGGCACGGACTCGACGACCGCGGCCGTCGCCGTGCCGGTGAAGATGCCCGCCGACAACCCGGACAACAACCTGCCCACCAGCAGCAACGGCACGCTGTTGGCGTAGAGGAAGACGACGGCGCTCGCGATGGCGGCGAGCGCCCCCGCGATCAGCACCGGGCGTCGCCCGACGGCGTCGGACCAGCGGCCGAACAACAGCAGCGCGGCCAGCACACCGATGGCGTACGCCGAGAAGATGACCGTCGTCGTCAGGACCGCGAAGTGCAGCTCGTGCGCGTAGAGGGCGTAGATCGGTGTCGGCAGCGTGGTGCCCAACATGATGGCGGCGAAGGCATAGGCCAGCAGCGGAAAGCCAAGGCGCGAGGTCACGGTTCGAGTTTGGAGCACGGGTAGGGCAACGCGGGCGGGACGCGCTGGCATTCCTCGGTCAGCGGACTGTGCGGGGTGGCGCCGGCGAGGTCACCACGACCACGACGGCGGTGTCGTCGCCGACCTGGCGGAGCTTGTGCTGCGTGGCGGCGTCGAAATAGGCGCTGTCGCCCGTTGCCAGTTCCACGAGACGACCGTCGTAGTTGAGTTCGATTGTCCCCGAGTGGACGAACACGAACTCCTGACCGGGATGCGTCGGGTGGGCATGGGCGGCGAACTGGCGGCCGGGCCGCACCACGAACGGCGACATGGCCTTGCCCAACATCCCTGACGCGATCGCGTGATTGCGGGCGGTGCCGCGGTCGGCAGCGCGTTCGACGGTGAACGTGCTGACTTCCGGATCGTCGGAAAAGAGTTGTGCCACATCGACATCGAGTGTTCGGGAGATCTTGAGCGCGGCGGCGATCGACGGCACGCTCTGGCCGCGCTCTACCTTGGACAGGTAGCTCTTGGTCAGCCCGGTGCCGGTTGCCAGCTCTTCCAGCGTCATCCCGCGTTGCTGGCGCACCGCACGCAACAAGCCACTCACGGAAGTGAGGATATCCCATTGACTGCATGACACATTGTGTCCTATGGTCGGCAATGTGTCATTGAGGTGCGGCCACGCACCAAAGCTGAGGGGAGTTCCGATGACCGACACGATGCACGACTCCAAGGGCGAACTGATGCAGCGCGCCGAAGATGGACTGAACCGCCACATTGCGGAGTCCAACCTGACCGTCCGCGAGAAGCTGGCACTGACCTGCCGGGCGCTGTTCGACGCGGGACACGACTCGGGCCTGGCTGGGCAGATCACCGCCCGCGCCGAAGAACCGGGCACCTACTACACCCAGCGGCTCGGCCTGGGCTTCGACGAGATCACCGCGGGCAACCTGCTGCTCGTCGACGAGGACCTCAACGTCCTCGACGGCGGCGGAATGGCCAACCCCGCCAACCGTTTTCACTCCTGGATCTACCGAGCCCGGCCGGACGTGAACTGCATCGTGCACACGCACCCGTTCCACGTCGCGGCGCTGTCGATGCTCGAAGTTCCGCTGATCGTCTCGCAGATGGACATCGCGCCGTTGTACGACGACTGCGCCTTCCTGGCGGACTGGCCCGGCGTACCGGTGGGCAACGAGGAAGGCGAGATCATCTCCGGCGCACTGGGGGACAAGAAGGCAATCCTGCTGGCCCACCACGGTCAGGTGGTCGCCGGGGCCAGCGTCGAGGAAGCCTGCTCGCTGGCCATGCTCATCGAACGCGGGGCCAAGCTCCAGCTGGCCGCCATGGCCGCCGGCACCATCGCCTCGCTGCCCGACCGGCTCGCCCGTGAAGCCCACGACTGGACGCTGACGCCCAAGCGCAGCGTCGCCAACTTCGCCTACTACGCACGGCGTGCCCTGGTGCGCCACGCCGACGCCCTCGACAACTGACGAACCCAGAATGGACACGACCTCATGACCGATATCCACGGCATCATCGCCTACCCCATCACCCCGTTCACCGCTGACGGCGCCGACGTCGACACCGCCACGTTGGCGGCCGTCGTCGAGCAACTGGTCAGCACCGGCGCGCATGCCATCGCCCCGTTGGGCAGCACCGGCGAGTCGGCGTACCTCACCGAGGACGAGTTCGACGCCGTCGTCGACGCCACCGTCGGCACCGTCGACGGCCGGGTCCCCGTCATCGTCGGAGCGTCAGATTCTGACCACCGCCAACACCATTCGGCGCGCGCGGTACGCGCAGCAGGCCGGCGCCGACGCCGTGATGGTGCTGCCGATCTCGTATTGGAAGCTGGGCGAGCGGGAGATTTTCCAGCACTACGCCAGCATCTCGGCCGCCGTCGACCTGCCGATCATGGTGTACAACAACCCCGCGACCAGTGGCATCGACATGCAACCCGAACTGCTGGTGCGGATGTTCAACGACATCGACAACGTCCGCATGGTCAAGGAGTCCACCGGCGACCTCACTCGGATGCTGCGGATCAAGGAGCTCTCCGGCGGCACGCTGCCGTTCTACAACGGCAGTAACCCGCTGGTGCTCGACGCCCTACTGGCCGGCGCGTCCGGATGGTGCACCGCCGCACCGAATCTGCGTCCGCAGCCGTGCCTCGATCTGTACGACGCGGTGCGGCGCGGTGATCGTGCTCGCGCGCAGGAGATCTACGACGATCTCGCGCCGCTGCTGCGCTTCATCGTCGCGGGTGGACTGCCGACGACCGTCAAAGCCGGACTGGATCTGTTGGGGCGCAATGCCGGGGCTCCGCGTCCACCGCTGTTGCCGCTCGACGAGGCCGGCCGTGCCGAACTCAAGGGCCTGCTCGCCGAGGCGTGAGTGCGCCTACTCGACCGGGCAGGCGTACTTTCTGGCGACGTCCATCACCCGCTGCTGGGCGCCGGGGCCGATGACACCCTGCGCGGCCAGTTCCAGATTGATGTAGCCGGGGAGGCCGCCGATGCACGCCTGGTGCGCCACGCGCCACGCGGTATCCGGATTCAGGTTGTAGCCGTTGCGCTCGAGGCCCTGCATGTATTGGTCGAACTGCGGCGTGCCCTGGTCCGGTATGGCGCTGGCCGCGCCGGCCAAGGCAATGGCGGCAGCGATCGCTGCGATAAGAGCCGCGACTGCACGTCTCATGTCCGTCCCCCTACAGGCATGTGAACCGGTTACCGGCCTACACGTTCGCACATCGCACTGACGCAGAAACTCTGAACCGTCGTAATCGGTTGCGGCTACCGGGGTCCTAAACTGGCGTGATGTCGAAGCTGCAGCTGGTTCAGGAGCCGTCCGCCGACGCACTGCTCGAGTCCAACCCGTTCGCGTTGTTGGTCGGAATGCTTCTTGATCAACAGATTCCAATGGAAGTGGCGTTCGCGGGGCCGAAGAAGCTCGAAGACCGCCTCGGTGGGCTGGAGGCCGGCGTCGTTGCCGACTACAACCCCGACAAATTCGCCGAACTGTTCGCGCAAACCCCTGCGGTGCACCGGTTTCCGGGATCCATGGCCAAGCGGGTGCAAGCGCTGTCGCAGGTGATCGTCGACGAGTACGACGGCAACGCCGCCTCGCTGTGGACCACCGGCGACCCCGACGGAAAAGAGGTGCTGCGCCGGCTCAAGGCGCTGCCCGGGTTTGGTGAGCAGAAGGCCAAAATCTTCCTGGCGCTGCTGGGCAAGCAGTACGGCGTCACTCCCGAGGGCTGGCGTACCGCGGCCGGCGACTACGGCAAGCAGGGCACGCACATGTCCGTCGCCGACGTCGTCGACAAGGGCTCACTGGACCAGGTCCGCGCCTACAAGAAGCAGATGAAAGCGGCGGCCAAAGCGGCCAAGGCCTGAGCGTTGACTCCGCGCTCACGGTGACTTTTGTCGAGTAGCTGACGCCGTAGGCGCAGGATCAACGCCAGGTTCTAGAGCGCGGGCCCGTCGAACCGGTCCCGGGTGGTGAACTCCGACACCGGACGGCGGGTCAGCTTCGTCACCTGCTTGACCGGCTTGCCCAGTGGCAGCATGCACGCCACCGCGTAGTTGTCCGGGATGCCGAGCAGTTCGCGCACTGCGGGTTCCTGCGCCACCACCATGGTCGTCAGCACGCCGCCGAAGCCCTCGTTGCGGGCGGCGAGCAGAATGCCCCAGACGAACGGGTAGATCGAGGCTCCGCTGATCACGCCGATGCGATCCAGGTGCTGATCGAATGCCGCGGCCACGCCCAGGTCCAGACACACCACGAGCACGACCTCGGCACCCAGCAGGGTGCCGGTGACCATGCCGTCGGGAACCGGAGTGGCCTCGACGACGGCGGGGTCAACGCCGCAGGGCCGCAACGGGTTCCAGGGGCCTTCGCCGGCGGCGATCTGTGCGACGTACTGCCTGGCGCCGGGCTTGGAGAGCTCGCCCAGTTTCTTGCGCGTCTCGACGTCCCGCACCGCGATCACCCGCGCGCCCTGCCGATTGCCGCCACTGGGGGCGAAGCGGGCGTTGTCGAGGATGCGCATCAGCACCTCGTCGGACAGGGGCTCGCCGCTGAACTTACGGACGGCCCCCGTCGTGCGCATGACGTCGTAAATCTCCATGCGCACCATCATGCGGATCGAAAGGTGTTCGGTGTGGCCGAAACACGCCACTCGTCGATACCGGGCTGCCGGGTGAATAAATAGTTATCTTCGTCAATAAACCCACGCGCCCAGGCGGCCCGGCGTAGAAGTTGAGTCACTGCAAATGTTGACGACGCTAGGGAAGGACCACTCCATGAAGCTCGCGCAGACCACAACTGTGGGCTTGTTCGCCGCGGCACTGCTGGTGGGCACGACCGTGGCCGGCTGCGGTGGTGACGAGAAGGAAACCACGTCCTCGTCGTCCTCGTCATCGAGCGCCACCTCGGCCACCTCGACAACGACGAGTGCGCCCGCGAGCCCGGCTGCGCAGGGCGCCGACTACAGCAATCTGCTGCTCAAGCCCGCTGATGTCGACCCGAGCTTCACCGCGAGTGATCCCGTACGAAACCCCAACGGCCAGCCCGGCATCGGGCAGACGCTGACCAACGCCGCCAAGGGGGAGGTCCTGCTGTTCGCCATCTTCGTCGACGAGAGCCCGGCCGGCGCGGTGCAGGCGTTGCAAGGTTTCAAGACTTCGCTCGCCAAGGAGGTCACCGGGGAACCGCAGCCCGCTGACGTCGGCGACGGCGGCTTCATCGCCACCGGGACCAACCCTGACGGCTCGAAGGCCGTGACAGAGGTGTACTTCACCCAGGGCAAGGCGCTGGTCAACCTCGAGTTCGAGAGCGCGCCGAACGATCCGGTGCCGCCGGAGAGCGCGTTGGCGATTGCCAAGATGCAGGACGCCCAGATCAAGAACAATTTGCCCGCCTAGTTTTCGTGGCAGGCAACGCCGCATGTGGAAAAGTGACGGGCATGGCTAAGACACACTTGAATTGTCCCTGCGGCGAGGCGATTTCCGGCAACGACGAGGACGATCTGGTCGAGAAGGCGCAGACCCATCTCGCCGAGCAGCACCCCGGTCGTGAATACGACCGCGAGATGATTTTGTTCATGGCTTACTGAGCCAACAAAACAGCGAGCGTGGCTGCCGTCGGGGGCGGTCACGCTCGCTGTTGCATAGGTGGCGATGGCTCGACCGGCATACTGACGGGCGTGACGCCGAGGAAGGTGCAGGCCGCAACGCCCGAGCGGGGCTGGCTCACGCCGAAACAGCAGCGCGCCTGGGTTGCCTACATGCGCGTGCAGCTGCGGATGAGCTACGAGATGAACCGGCAGCTGCAGGCGGACTCCGGGCTGTCCCTGGCCGACTACGACGTGTTGGTGGCGCTCAGCGACGACGACGATGCGGGCCTGCGTGTCAGCGACCTTGCCGCGCGGATCGGCTGGGAACGCAGCCGGCTCTCGCATCAACTGCGGCGGATGGAAGAACGTGGCTTGACCGAGCGCCGGCCGAGCGCCGAGGACGGCCGCACCACCAACGTTGTGCTCACTGCGAGCGGGCGGCGGGCGATCGTCGAGGCGGCACCCGGGCACGTCGATCTGGTCCGTGGTCTGTTCTTCGACTCCCTGCCGGAGAACCTGCTCGGGCCGTTCACTGCCGCGTTGGAGCACATCCACGTCAACCTCCAACACCACAGCTCGCTCCCGCCCAATCAAGCTAGATTTAGGTGATTCATCACCTAAATTTAAGGAGTGGGTCAGTGAACGACGTCATCAACCGCTTGATGGAAGCCAATCTACTGGCCGTGTTCGATGAACGCGACCCGCAGCGCCGTGCCGCCGCGATCGCCGAGACCTACTCGGAAGATGTGCAGTGGATCGACGATGAAGGCACTGTCATCGGCCACGAACAGCTGAACATCAAAACCGCTGAACTGCAGGAAAAGCTGACAGGTCTGCATTTTTCTAAAGCCGGTCCGGTCCGCCGAACTCGCGGCCTAGGATTTCTCGCGTGGGAGCTCTCGACTCCTGATGGCGTCACGGTGGCATCGGGTTTCGACGTCGCTGAGATCGTCGATAACCGCATCGCGCGATTGTGGACGGTGTTGAACCCTGAGGAATAGGTGATACATCACCTAAGTTGATACCGACGGAAGAGCAATTCGCATAGAAACGGAGCCCGATCATGGGACAGCTCGACGGCAAGACAGCACTGGTCACCGGAGGAACGTCGGGTATCGGCCTGGCGACCGCGAAGCGCCTGGCCGATGAGGGTGCCTACGTCTTCATCACCGGACGTGATCGCGCTCGGCTCGACGAGGCGGCCGCATCCATCGGTGCGCACGGTGTGCAGAGCGACATTAGCAAGCCCGAGGAACTCGACACGCTGGCCGCGGAA
Organism: Mycobacterium sp. PDNC021; assembly: GCF_048282635.1. Taxonomy (NCBI): domain Bacteria; kingdom Bacillati; phylum Actinomycetota; class Actinomycetes; order Mycobacteriales; family Mycobacteriaceae; genus Mycobacterium; species Mycobacterium sp. PDNC021. The sequence continues at coordinate 5,292,821 of NZ_CP182502.1, read as the reverse complement.
ATCGCCAAGCACGGCAAGGGGCTAGATGTCGTCTTCGCCAATGCCGGCGGCGGCGACTTCGCCACCCTCGCCGATGTGACACCGCAGCACTACCGCGACAACTTCGACCGCAATGTGGCCGGCACGGTGTTCACCGTGCAGAAGACGCTGCCGCTGCTCAATGAAGGCGCTTCGATTGTGCTGGCCGGCTCCACGGCCGCCTCCGAAGGGATCCCGGCCTTCGGGCTGTACGCCGCGTCCAAGGCCGCCATCCGGTCCCTGGGCCGGACCTGGGCTGCCGAGCTGGCCGACCGCAAGATCCGGGTCAACACCATCGTGCCGGGCCCTATCGAAACTCCGGGGTTGACGGGCCTGGCGCCAGCCGAGCAGAAGCAGGACCTCTTGGACGGTTTCGCCGATCAGGTGCCGATGAAGCGGCTGGGCCGTCCTGACGAAATCGCTGCCGCCGTGCTGTTCTTGGCCTCGGATCAGAGCAGCTTCATGACGGGCGCGGAGTTGGCTGTCGACGGTGGCCAGATTCAGCTCTAGTGCAACAAACGAGAGGACGCCCCGGGACTGGTGATCCCGGGGCGTCTTCTCGTCACGTCAGATGCTGGTTACGGCACCACCGACGAACCGATGGTGGGCATGAACTGGCACTGCTTCTCGGTCGTCGTCACCTGACCGAAGATCGTCGACATGATGCTGCCCGAGCCGGTGTCGACGATGGCGGTCAGCGTCGTCGGCCCCTGCGGGTTGATGTCCGCCTGCGGCTTGAGAGTCGCGCTGCCCGACTTGCCGGTGGTCAGGTTGACCCAGGTGACGTTCAGCGGCAGCTTCTGCTCGGCCGCCGGGCCGGGCGTGCCGACCGCGGTGAACACGTAGGCAGTCTGGCCGGGGCCGGGGCCCGGGGTCGGAATCTTTGCGGGGCCGGCCACGGTGATGGCCGTCCCGAGGACGTTGCCGCCGTCGGCCTGGCAGCCGTTGCTGATCGACGGGTACATGAAGTCCTGCGTGATCGGCGTGCCCGGTCCGAAAGCACCGGCCGGAGCCGGCGCCGCTGCGGGTGCAGGTGCGGCTTCGGGAGCCGGGACCGTCGCCGCGGCCTGGGTGACCGGGGCGGACGCCGGAGCAGCTTCAGGAGCAGGAGCCGGCGCGGGGGCCGGAGCCGGAGCCGCGGCAGGTGCCGGTGCGGCTTCGGGGGCCGGAGCCGGAGCCGCGGCAGGTGCCGGTGCGGCTTCGGGGGCCGGCGCCGGAGCAGCTTCAGCCACCGGGCCGACGGCGTGCACCGGGTCGACGCCGGCAGGCAGGTGGGCCTCGACGCCCGGCACCGCGCCGGGGGCCGGCACGTGCGGGGCTTCCGGTGCGGCCGCGAACTGGTTCACGGCGTTGGCCAGATTCTTCGAATCCGACGGTGCGGCCTGGCTGCCGGCGAACGCCCGGGCTGCTGCCATGAGCAGCTCCGCGGCGCCCGCCGGATCAGCGGCGGCCTGCTGGATCACCGGGGCGAGAGTCTGCATGGCCGGCAGGCCAGGAGCCTGAAGGCCATCGATGGGCAGCGGCAACGGCAGTGGCGACGTCGGATCAGCGTGAGCGACGGTGGCCGCGCTGATCGTGAGTGCGACGGATGCGCCAAGCGCGATGAACAGCTTCCTCGATTGCATGTCTCTCCCCGGTTTCGTATCGGTTATCTGGTTACGGTGCGGATCACGGCAAGCCGGAGGTGATGACCGGCGCGAGGCTGGTCAGGCTCATGATCCCCGGCACGACGCCCGGGATGGCCTGCGCCGCGGGTGCGGCAGCCGCCACGGCGGCGGGTGCGGTGGCTAGCGGAGACGCGACGGCCGGAGCAGCAGCCAACGGTGCGGTCAACGGAGCGGCAGCCAACGGCGCGGCGAGCGGAGCCGTAGCGGCGGCCAGCGGAGCTGCGGCAGCAGGAGCAGCCGCGGCGAGCGGAGCAGCCAACGGTGCCGCTGCGGCCGCGAGCGGTGCGGTGGCGGCGGCCAGCGGTGAGGTGGCGGTCGTCGCAGCGGCAACCGGAGCGGCAACAGCCGGCTGCGGCAGCAGGTTCGCCAGCGGCATGCCGGCCGGCAGCAGCGAGGTCAGGTCACCCGGGAAGGCGATCTGCTTCGGCAGCGGCACCGGCGAGCCCGGAATCTGCGGCAGGTTGATGTTGGCCGACGGGATGATGCCCTGGGCCGGGGCGGCAGCTGCGGGTGCAGCGGCTGCCGGAGCGGTGGCGGCGGGGACCAGGTTCTGCGGCAGGGTCACCGACGCGGTGGCGGCGGGAGCGGCCGGAGCGGCGGCCGGCGCGCCGGACGTCAGGGCCTGCGTGACCCCCGACAGCGCCTGGACCGGAGCCTGGGCGAGTTCATTCACCAGCGGCGTGCCGGGCACGACGGGTGCTGGGGCCGCGGGGGCCGGGTCGGCGGCGGCGACAGCGCTCAGCGCGATCGCCACCGGGACTGCGCCGGCGGCGGCAATCATGCTGGTGGCCAACAGTTTTCCAGTGGTGCGGTTGCGCATGTGAGGGGTCCTCCCGGTACAGGTGTGGCGCGTCAGTACCGAAGGTATGCCGTTACTGGTGTTACTCAAGTGACACGTGTGGCATTTATAGATCCGTTACTGACCCGAAGGCGAAGGGAGACCGACCGTTACAGTCGTGCGATAAACACCGCCACGCGATCAGTCCTGCGCTGGGCGCCACTGATGCTGGCGCTCAGCGTCGCTGCGCGCTTCGCCTGGACCTACCTCGTGCCCAACGGGGCCAACTTCGTCGACCTCCACGTCTACGTCGGCGGCGCGGCGACGCTCGGCAGCGGTCACCCGCTGTACGACTACGTCTACGCCGACCAGACGCCGGACTTCCCGCTGCCGTTCACCTATCCGCCGTTCGCCGCCGTGCTGTTCTATCCGCTGCACTTCGTGCCGTTCGATTTGCTGGCGTTCTGCTGGCAACTGGGGATCATCGGCGCGCTGTACGGCGTGGTGTGGATCAGCTTGCGGCTCATCGGGTTAGGCGATCCCGCGCACCGGCTGGCCATGGCGTGGACGGCCGTCGGCATCTGGACCGAGCCGCTGCGCAGCACCTTCGACTACGGGCAGATCAACGTCATCCTCGTGCTGGGCGCGCTCTATGCGGTCTACAGCACCCGCTGGTGGTGGTCCGGTCTGCTGGTCGGCGTGGCGGCCGGAGTGAAGCTGACGCCCGCGGTGACGGGCCTGTACTTCGTGGGCGTCCGGCGTTGGGGTGTGGCGGTGTTCGCGGCCGTGACGTTCGCCGGCACCGTGCTGGTGTCATGGTTGGTGCTGCGCGATCAGGCGCTCTACTACTTCACCGATCTACTGGGCGACGCCAATCGCATCGGCCCCGTCGCGACGTCGTTCAACCAGTCCTGGCGCGGCGCGATCTCGCGAATCGTCGGGCACGACGCGGGTTTCGAGCCGGCCGTGGTGATCGCGGTGGCGCTCACGGCCATACTCGCCGTGTTCGCCTGGCGCGCCGTCTACGGACCCGACCGGCCCGATCGACTGGGTGCGCTGCTGGTGGTGCAGTTGTTCGGGCTGCTCTTCTCGCCGATCTCGTGGACCCACCACTGGGTGTGGCTGATCCCGCTGATGATGTGGCTGTGGCACGGGCCGTTCGCGGCGCTGGCCAGTGCGCGGGCGTTGCGCTGGACCTGGCTGGTGCTGCTACTCGTCGGGGTGCCGTGGCTACTGAGCTTCGCGCAGCCGACGATCTGGGTGATCAGCCGCCCGTGGTACCTGGCGTGGGCGGGGCTGATCTATCCGGTGATGACGCTGGTGACGCTGGCGTGGATGGCTAGACGACGAGTCCGTTGATGTCCTCGGCCATCGCCACGTCCTTGTCTGTGATGCCGCCCTCTGAATGCGTGACCAGAACGAAAGTGACCGTCCGCCAACGGATGTCGATGTCGGGGTGATGGTCCTTGGCTTCGGCGTGGATCGCCACCCGACGCACGGCGTCGATGCCGTCGAGGAACGCCGGGAACTTCACGGACCTGCGTAGTGCGCCGTCGGCTCGTTCCCAGCCCTCGGGCAGCGCGGCGTCTACTTGTTCATCGGTGAGGACGGCCATGGCCCCATTGTTGCGGCGAGCGTGGGGGATTACGAGGAATTCCTGCCGAATTTTCACGTAAACCCCCACGCTCGATGTCATGACCTGTGGATAACCTCGCGCAGCGGCGCTGAACTGTCGGATCTCCAGCCGAGGGTGAGCACCATGGACCCACTTATCCTCGGTTCGCAGGCATTACGCGCCGGACTTCTCACCGAGCACCAGCTGCGGACCCGCTATCGCATGGTCTATCGCAACGTGTACCTGGCAAAGGGCGTCGCCATGACGGCAGAGCTCAAGGCACGTGCCGGTTGGCTGTTCGCAGGTCCGGATGCGGTGTTGGCCGGGGTGTCTGCGGCTGCGGTGCACGGCACGAAGTGGCTCGACGCGGACGCACCCGCGGTCGTCGTACGCCCTGATCGTCACCGGCCGAAGGGCCTGGCGGCGTACTCGTATGCCCTTGCACCACAGGATATTTGCCTGCGGCAAGGCATGCGCGTCACCACTGCCGCCCGCACCGCCTTCGACCTCGCGCGACTGCTGCCGCATCCACGAGCCGTGCCGCTGGTGGATGCGCTGATGAATGCGACCGACCTGAAAGTCATCGACGTCGAGTCGTTGATCGAGGCTAATCCGGGCGTCCGTGGAGTACGGCAAGCACAGTCTGCGCTGGCGCTGGTCGATGGTGGGGCGGAGTCGCCGCAGGAATCCAGGTTGCGGTTGGCACTGGTGGCCGGCGGGCTTCCGGCGCCGGAGACGCAGATCCGGTTCTATGACGAATATGGCGAGGCCTTCATCCGTGCCGACATGGGCTGGCGTCAGTGGAAAGTGGCCGTCGAATACGACGGGGTGCAGCACTGGAATGACGGCCGCCAGCGTGCGTGGGACATCGAGCGCATCGCGATCTTGGAAGCCTTGGGGTGGGTCGTCGTCAGGGTCAGCGCTGCGATGTTGCGAGATCCCGAAAAGTTGGTGGCGAGGGTACGCGCGAAGTTGAGGGCCGCGGGTTGCCCGGTGTGACCCGTCGAGCGTGGGGGTTTACGAGGAATTCCTGCCGAATTTTCGCGCAAACCCGCACGCTCGATGCCAAGTAGCCTGTTCGACGTGATCGTCGTCGCGGGCGCCCTCATCGCCGACGCCAAACTGTTGGTCGCTCAGCGCAATCGGCCGCCGGAACTGGCCGGCCTCTGGGAGCTGCCCGGTGGGAAGGTGGCGCCGGGAGAGACAGATGAGCAGGCGCTGGCCCGCGAACTCCAGGAAGAACTCGGCGTCGAGGTGACTGTCGGGAAGAAGCTGGGCGAGGACGTGCCGTTGTCCGACACCGTCACGTTGCGGGCGTACCGGGTGTCGACCAACGACGCGCCCCACGCCCACGATCATCACGCCGTGCGCTGGGTGGGCACCGACGAACTCGACGAGCTGCCCTGGGTGCCCGCGGACCGGGCGTGGCTCTCAGAACTGAAGGTCGCGCTGGCTCAGTAGTGCAGCTTGTCGCCGACGACGCGCGTCGACGCCATCGCGCTGCCGTGCTGCGCGGTGTAGAGCGGGTGCAGCAGCGCCGGGTACTTGCAATGCGGGCAGTCGGTCTTCGGCTTGTTCACCGTGGAGAACGCCAAATGGTGACACGCAGCACACCTCACCACGAAGAATCCGCCTGCCCAATTGGCCAAACCGGCGAATATCGCGGCCGTTGCGCCGAGTGCCAGAACGAATCCGACGACACCGGTCAGCACTTCGTAGATTGTCATGACGACGACCTCCTCGCGCTCGTTCCCTGGAACTGACGAGACGCTTCCACGGTACGCGCGATGCCAATAAAGAGGCAGGTCAATCGCTATATATCAAGCCTTGCGGGCGCGCTTGTAAACCTTCTCGAGGTCCTTGCCGTGGATCCCGTGGTGCGCCGCTTTCTGGACCTTGTGCAGCACCAGCGGACACCGCTTGCACCGGGGCTTGCTGCGGCAGCACTTCTTCTTCGGTTTAGCCCCGGCTAGCTTGCTGGCCTTCATCGACTAGCAGTTTTGCCAGGCCGCCCGCAGTTTCGCAAACCGACCCCCTCGCTGCGACAATCTCTGACGTGAGTGAGCAGCCCAAATTCCGCAATGTTGCCATCGTCGCGCACGTCGACCACGGCAAGACGACGCTCGTCGACGCCATGCTGCGGCAGTCCGGTGCCCTGACGCACCGCGGCGACGACGCTGTCGAGCGACTGATGGACTCCGGTGACCTGGAGAAGGAAAAGGGCATCACGATCCTGGCCAAGAACACCGCGGTGCACCGGCACCACGCGGACGGGACCATGACGGTGATCAACGTCATCGACACCCCGGGCCACGCCGACTTCGGTGGTGAGGTCGAGCGCGGCCTGTCCATGGTCGACGGTGTCGTGCTGCTGGTCGACGCCTCCGAAGGCCCGCTGCCCCAGACCCGTTTCGTGCTGCGCAAGGCGCTGGCCGCCCACCTTCCGGTGCTGCTGGTGGTCAACAAGACCGACCGGCCTGACGCCCGCATCGCCGAGGTCGTCGAAGAGAGCCACGACCTGCTGCTCGACGTCGCGTCCGACCTGGACGAGGAAGCCCAGGCGGCCGCCGAGAAGGCACTGGACCTGCCGACGCTGTACGCGTCGGGCCGGGCCGGTATCGCCTCGACCACGCAGCCCGCCAACGGCGAAAACCCCGACGGCGAGAACCTCGATCCGCTGTTCGACGTGCTGCTCGAGCACATCCCGCCGCCAGCCGGCAACCCCGAAGCCCCGCTGCAGGCGCTGGTCACCAACCTCGACGCGTCGGCCTTCCTGGGTCGTCTGGCGCTGGTCCGTATCTACAACGGCAAGATCAAGAAGGGCCAGCAGGTGGCCTGGATGCGCGAGGTCGACGGCCATCCGGTGATCACCAACGCCAAGATCACCGAGCTGCTGGTCACCGAGGGCGTGGAACGCACCGCGACAGCGGAGGCCGTCGCCGGCGACATCGTGGCCGTCGCGGGCATGCCGGAGATCATGATCGGCGACACCCTGGCCGACGTGGACCATGCGCATGCGCTGCCCCGCATCACCGTTGACGAGCCCGCCATCTCGGTGACCATCGGCACCAACAGCTCGCCGCTGGCGGGCAAGGTCTCCGGTCACAAGCTGACGGCGCGAATGGTCAAGTCCCGCTTGGATTCCGAGCTGGTCGGCAACGTGTCCATCAAGGTCGTCGACATCGGCCGCCCGGATGCCTGGGAGGTCCAGGGCCGTGGTGAGCTGGCGCTGGCCGTGCTGGTCGAGCAGATGCGCCGCGAAGGCTTTGAGATGACCGTCGGCAAGCCGCAGGTGGTCACCCGCCAGGTGGACGGCAAGCTGCACGAGCCGTTCGAGGCCATGACCATCGACTGTCCCGAGGAGTTCGTCGGCGCCATCACTCAGCTGATGGCCGCCCGCAAGGGCCGCATGGAAGAGATGACCAACCACGCTGCCGGGTGGGTCCGCATGGACTTCATCGTGCCGTCGCGTGGCCTGATCGGCTTCCGCACCGACTTCCTGACCCTGACCCGCGGCACCGGCATCGCCAACGCCGTGTTCGACGGCTACCGCCCGTGGGCCGGCGAGATCCGCGCCCGGCACACCGGCTCGCTGGTCTCCGACCGCACCGGCTCGGTGACCCCGTTCGCCATGATCCAGCTGGCCGACCGCGGTCAGTTCTTCGTCGAGCCCGGCCAGGACACCTACGAGGGCCAGGTCGTGGGCATCAACCCGCGCGCCGAGGACCTGGACATCAACGTCACCCGCGAAAAGAAGCTGACGAACATGCGCAGCTCGACCGCAGACGTGATGGAGACGCTGGCGCGGCCGCTGGAGCTCGGCCTGGAGCAGGCCATGGAGTTCTGCGCCGAGGACGAGTGCGTCGAGGTCACCCCTGAGATCGTGCGCGTGCGCAAGGTCGAGCTGACTGCCAGCCTGCGGGCGCGGGCCAAGTCCCGCGAGAAGGCTCGCAACAACTAACGAACGACGCTCAACGGCCAGCTAGTACACGCAATTCACGAAAAAGCGTGCGCTAACTGGCCGTTCGGCGTTCGAGCCAGGCCACGCCGTCCTGGGCTGCTTTGATCAGCGCACCGCGTTCACCGAAGTACGTCGAGACGGCGCCGACCCACGGCAGCGCACTCAAACGCTGCCACCACTTCGTCGGCTGCGGCCGCTTGGCGATCTCGTCGAACGTCGCGCGCAGGATCCCGGCCAGCTGCCACACGGTCCGCACGACGACCACCGGCATCGACGACGTGATGGCCTCCAGTGGCTTCCAGCCCGGCGGCGGTGCTTCGGGCAGCGGCGCGGGCTCCTGTGCCGGCACGTCGAAGTCCTCCGGCAGCTGCCGCCCGCACAGCACCTCGGCCAGCAGGCGCACCTGCTCACGTTGATCGGTGACGCCGTATTCGCGGGCCACCGCGCACAGCACGATGGCGTCGTTGACGAAGCCGGCCAATTCGCTCACCGGCAGCACCCGGGCCAGCCAGCCGAAGGCCCCCGGCGTGGCCACCAGCAGCGTGTTCAAGGCGCCGACGCGGTGCACCCACCAGTGGATGCGCTCGTCGCGGCTCATGCGGTTCCACGCGGCGGTGCCGGGGAGGTCGGCGGCGTTCATCAGCTGCGCGCCGACGTTCAGGGCACCGTCGGCGGTGCTGCGGCCGCGGCCGGCCTCCCGGCGACGACGCCACAGCCGCAGCCGCCGCACCCGGTCGCTCAGTCCGCGGGGCGGACGCAGCAACCGGTGCGTGCGTTTGCGCAGCCCGATGGGATCGGCCTGCGACAGCACATTGAGCAGCGGGTTGATGACCGCGACCGCACGGCTCAGGGCATCGGCGACGTCGGCATCGGAAAGCGGGGTGTACGGCTTCGGTAGCAGGCCCATACCGCTGATTGTGGACTACATCAGGGGCGAGCGGAGCGACAGGGATTTGCCGCCGGGGCCTCGGCTGGTGGTTCGGCCCTACCCTGCGGATACCCTGAACGGCGTGCCGACCGCCCGCCGCCAGCTGATGACGACAGGCGCACTGGTGTCGGTTCTGGCGCTCGCCGGCTGCACCGTCAGCCCACCGCCCGCTCCGCGCAGCACCGAGACGACCAAGACCGTCGTCCCACCGCCGCCCAAGATGAGCCAGATCATCATGGCCATCGACTGGATCGGCCCCGGGTTCAACCCGCATCTGCAGTCCGATCAGTCGCCGGTCAACGCGGCGATCTCCGCGCTGGTCCTGCCGAGCTCGTTCCGGCCCATCGCCGATCCGGCGTCGCCGTCGGGATCGCGCTGGGAACTCGACCCGTCGTTGCTGTTGTCGGCCGAGGTGACCAACCAGAGCCCGTTCACCGTCACGTACAAGATCCGCCCCGAGGCGCAGTGGACCGACAACGCGCCCATCGCCGCCGACGACTACTGGTACCAGTGGCGGCAGATGGTCAGCCAGCCCGGCGTCGTCGACCCGGCCGGCTACGACCTGGTGACCGGCGTCCAGTCGGTCGACGGCGGCAAGACGGCCGTGGTGACCTTCGCCCGCCCGTACCCGGCCTGGCGGGAACTGTTCAACAACATCCTGCCCGCGCACATCGTCAAGGACGTGCCAGGTGGTTTCGGCGCCGGCCTCGCCCGGGCCATGCCGGTCACCGGCGGCCAGTTCCGGGTCGAGAGCATCGATCCGCAGCGCGACGAAATCCTGCTGGCGCGCAACGACCGCTACTGGAGCGTGCCGTCGGTGCCCGACCAGGTGCTGTTCCGGCGTGGGGGATCGCCTGCGGCCCTTGCTGATTCGATCCGTAACCGGGACACCCAGGTGGCTCAGGTGCACGGCGGGCAGGCGACGTTCGCGCAACTGGCGGCCATCCCGGGCGTGCGCACCGCGCGGATCGTCACCCCGCGGGTCATGCAGCTGACGCTGCGCGCGCAGCGACCGGGACTGACCGACACCCAGGTCCGCAAGGCGCTGCTGGGCCTGCTCGATGTCGGCCTGCTGGCGGCCGTCGGCGCGGGCAGCGACAACACCGTCACGCTGGCGCAGGCGCAGGTGCGGACGCCGTCCGACCCCGGCTATGTGCCGACGGCGCCGCCGGCGCTGGACCGCAATGCCGCGATGGACCTGCTGCACCAGGCCGGGTACAACGTCGAGTCCGCCGTCGCGCCGCCGTCGCTGCCCGGGACACCACCGCCGCCGGGCCACGATCGGCTGGTCAAGGACGGCACGCCGCTGGGGCTGGCCATCGGTGTCGCCGCCAACGACCCGACCTCGGTTGCGGTGGCGAACACGGCCGCCGACCAACTGCGCAGCGTCGGGATCGAGGCCACGGTGCTGGCGATGGATCCCGTGGCGCTGTACGCGGACGGGCTCGAGCGCGTCGACGCGATCGTCGGCTGGCGGCACGCCGGCGGCGACCTGGCGACGGTGCTGGCATCGCGCTACGGCTGCCCGGGTTTGGATGCGACGGCGGTGTCGACCGCGACGACCCCGGCACCCACTCCGCAGCCGACGTCGACCTCCAAAACCGTTGCGCCGCAGCCGCCGACGCCTTCGGTGACGTCGACTGCACCGACCATTCCGCTGCCCAAGCCGCTCGGCGGCGATCAGCTGGTGCAGGCGCCCAGCAACTTGACCGGCATCTGCGACCACGCGATCCAGCCCAAGATCGACGCGGCCCTCGCCGGCACCGAGAAGATCGCCGACGTTCTCAATGAGCTGGAGCCCAAGCTCTGGGCGATGGAGACGGTGCTGCCGATCCTGCAGGACACCACGATCGTCGCGGCCGGGCCGACGGTGCAGAACGTCAGCCTCACCGGCGCGGTCCCGGTCGGGATCGTGGGCGACGCCGGCAAGTGGGTCAAGGTTCCTTGAGCTGTTCCTGAGCCGGCTTCGGCCCGGGAGCCTTCGTCCGGGCCGCCGACTGTTCCCGTAGCAACCGGATGCCGTGCGACGAGTACGCGGCGACCGCGAAAACCAGTAGTAGCCACACCGGTGGATGTGCCAGCTCCCAGACGAACAGCGCCGCGAATGCCGGTGCCCGCTGGGTGATCGCGAGGACGCCCGCCGCGCAGGTGAGGGCCACCGCGGGCACGTGCAGGTGCGTGTCCGCCAGGCCATTGAGGGCGAACGTGGCGACGGTGCCCGCGGCCGCGCCGGTGGCCAATGCCGGGGTGATCATGCCGCCGACCGCGCCGACCCGCAGATACAGCGCGGTGAGCAGGGGTTTGAGCACCAGGAGAACCGCTGCGGCGGCGAGGCTCAGCTGGGCGTCGACGCTGACGATCAGCACGCTGCGGCCGTTCCCCGGCAGTTCGGGACGGTAGATCGAGCAGATGCCGGTGATCAGCCCGGCCAGCGCGACGCCCGGGACGAGCACCCAGGAGGTCAGCTGCGGCTTCGGGCCGGCGAGCGCCATCAGCCGGTTGAAGGCCAGGCCGATCACCACCGCAAGCGGTGCGATTGCTAACGCCAGCATGGTGAATTGGTACGACAGTGCCGGTTCCGGCCAGGTGAGGTCGCGCTCGAAATGGGTGACGGGGTGCGACACCGCGACCGCCAGGCTCGACGTGATGAGGGCCGTGCCGACGACCTTGGGGTGCCAGGTGCCCATCATGACGCGGGCGGCGAAGAACGCGCCGCCGAGCGGCACGCTGTACACCGCGCCCAGGCCGGCGCCCGCGGCGCAGGACAGCAGGATCTCGCGGTCGCGGGCGGTCAGCGTGCCCAGCGCCGACGACGTGAGCCGCCCGAGCCAGGTCGTCCCGTAACTGCTCAGGACGGCCGCCAATTGGCGCGGCGCCGTCTCCCGGCCCAGTGAGGCACCGGACCCGACCACCAGGGCCTGCAACGCCGCGTCGGCCGCCATCGGCAGATGCTGCATCGGCTTCTTCCCGGCGATGGTCGCCGACAGCGACGGCGTCCCATATCGCCGCCGCAGAAGCCACCAACCGAGTCCGGCCAGCGCCCCGCCGATCGCCGGTGCCAGCGCGCGCCGAACCGGCGAGCTGGCGCCGATCCCGTCGAGCAGGAGACCGTACGAATAGTGGTAGGCGAGATGTTCGACGGCGTGCAGCAGCGAGACCGTGAGCGCGCCGGCGACCCCGGCCAGCAGGCCGGTGAGCAGCACCGCACTGCCGAACTCGAGCGCACGTCGCGTCACCCGGAGAATGTATGCCAGCCTGGGGGATATGGAGACCCCACGGCTGCTGTTCGTCCACGCCCATCCGGACGACGAGACACTGACTACCGGAGCGACCATCGCGCACTACGCGGCCCGCGGCGCCGACGTACGAGTGCTCACCTGCACGCTGGGTGAAGAGGGTGAGGTCATCGGTTCACAGTGGGCACAGTTGGCGGCCGACGGTGCCGACCAGTTGGGCGGCTACCGCATCGGCGAATTGTCCTTGGCGCTCAAGGAATTGGGCGTCGACCGCCCTCGGTACCTGGGTGGGGCCGGCCGTTGGCGGGACTCTGGGATGGCCGGCAGCCCGGCGCGACACCGGACCCGCTTCGCGGACGCCGACATGGACGAGGCCGTCGCTGAGCTGGTGGCCGTGCTGCGGGACTTCCGCCCGCACGTCGTCGTCACCTACGACCCCAACGGCGGCTACGGGCACCCTGACCACATCCAGGCGCACCGCGTGACGACGGCCGCGGTCGCCGCGTCGTCGGGCGACGGTCATCCGGGGGAGCCGTGGCAGGTGCCGAAGTTCTACTGGACCGTGATGGACGGCGAGACGATGGCCGAGGGCCTGGCGTCACTGGACAGCATGGAGCTGCCCGACGGCTGGGTGCGGATTCCGGCCAGTGCGCTGGATTTTGTGCTCGACCACCCCATCGACGCCGTCATCGACATCCCGGAGACCCTGCCGGCCAAGGTCGCGGCCATGCGCGCACATCAGACTCAGGTGACCGTTCAGCCGGACGGCCGGGTGTTCGCCCTGTCCAACAACATCGCGCTGCCGATCACCGCGTGCGAACACTATGTCTTGGTGGAGGGCACGGCGGGCGAACGCGACGCCCGCGGTTTGGAAACTGACCTACTCAGCGGGATAAACCTGGCGTGACACCCGGATCGGGGGGAGTAGGGTGACCGCCATGGACTCGGATCTGGACCCCAACTTGCAGCACCTGCAGGGCCTTGGCGACAACTATCAGTGGGTCGTCGGCTCCCTCGTTTCGCTGCTCGACAGCATCCCGACCTGACATCAGCTCCGCCGCGCGCCGACCCCGGTCGGATGCGCGCGTTCGTCCTCGGTGTTCTCGCGCTCGACGGCGCCTTGTCGGCCATCGCCGGTGCACTGTTTCTGCCGCTCTACCTCGGCCCGGTGCCGTTCCCGATCAGTGCCCTGATCAGTGGACTGGTGAACGCCGCCCTGGTGTGGGCGGCGCTGCAGTGGACAACCAACTCCCGCTTGGCCGCGCTCCCGATGTGGGTCTGGCTGTCGACTGTCGTGATTCTGCTGCTCGGTGGGCCCGGCGATGACGTCGTGTTCGGCGGCCGCGGAATCATGCAGGCGTCGCCGTTGATCTTCTTGCTGCTCGGGGCGATGCCGCCCGGCGTGGTGCTGTGGCGCCATGCCCGGCGGCGCGCTGAAATGTCGGGGTAGCGGCCGGAATCCGGTCTCTCTGCACAACTCTCGTCCGGAGCCGTCAGCTTTCCTTGACGCGTCAGGGAAAGCTGACGGCTCCAGATCGAACGTGTGGCAAGGGCAGCCCACACTGCGCGTAGCCGGCGAAACCCGGCAGGTTCAGCCCTTGGCAGCGTGCCCTTCCGAGCCCGCATGCTGGCCCGCGTTGGCGTTGGACGACTGCCCGGCGCCCTTCTCGCCCTTGGTGCCCTTGGTGCCTTTGCCGGGCTTCGTCGTTCCGGTAGTGCCGGTTTCGCCCGCGGCCTGGTTGTCCCCGACGTTCTTGGTCCCGGTCTTGTCCCCGGTCTTCTTGCCGCGGGTCTTGACGGGCTTGGGCACCTTGACCTCGTCCTGCTGCTGGGCGGCCGGTCCGTCGGTGTCACCCGCGGCCGGGGCGCCCGGCTTCGGGTCGGTCTTGGGCTCGGTTTTGGGCTCTGTCTTCAGGTCCGTCTTGGGGTCGGTCTTCGGCTCTGTCTTGGGCTCTGTCTTGGGCTCGGCCTTGGGCTCTGTCTTGGGTTCGCCGGCCTGCGGGTCCGTCGGCTGGCCGGCCTCGGTGCCCTCCGTCTGCGTGCCCTTTTCGTCGGCCTTGCCCTTGTCCTCGACCTTGGCCGGCGTCTCCACGGGCTTCTCGGCCGGCTTCTCGGCGGGGGCCCCGGTCTGCGCGGCGGTTGGCGCGATCTTGCTCGTCGGGTCGGTCTTCTCAGCGGTCTTGGCCGGGGCGAAGCCGGCAGCCAGGCTGGTCAGCGCGGTCTGGACGGACTTGGCGAGCGACTCGAGGGTGGGCGTCGTGGCCGCGAGCGGGCCGATCGGCGGAAACGGCGGGATCGGCGGGATGAGCCAGCCGAAGAAGTAGTTGAACTCAGAGATGCCGAAGTTGATGACCGGCGGAATCGACATCCGGACCACGTTGCGGATGGCCTGGGTCCACACGAACAGGTTCAGCGGATCGTTCACGATCGGAACGACGGCCTGATAGAAGATGTTGTCGGAGATCGGCCTGATCAGCGTGTAGTAGAAGATGTCGGTCTGGGCCGCGATCGCGGATGAGAACGGGACGAACCACCCCGCCCAGTACAAGAGGTCGGTCGCGTAGTCGACGCCCCAGTCGACCCAGGCCTGGATTCCGGTGTACGCGTTGATGAGCCAGTCGCTGGCCGCGTTCTGCGCGCCGACGACGGGCGCGGCGGCCAATGGCGCCGCGGCCAACGGGTTCGGTCCGACCTTCGGTACGACGCCCGCGGCGGGCAGCTTGGGCGGCGCCGGCGGGGTCATATTGCTGGCCGCGGCCAGCAGCTTCACCATGGCCTCGGTCAGGTGCGGTTGGGCAGTGGTCGGGTGCGCGGGGACTGCGACGTCGGCGGGAACGACCTGAATCGGGGTGAGCGCCAGCGCTGTGGCGGTCGCCGCGGCGGCGCCCGCCACCAGATATGAACGAACAGAAACGGACACCATGACTCCTTGAAACGATCGCGTCCCGACCCTCTGAACTTACGCGGTCGTCACTAAAATCTTCCAGTAGTCTGCGCGTTTGCTGTATGTGTCGGGGTATGGGGCCCGCGACGCGCCGACGAGCTGGCGCTACTGTGGCCGGTATGCCAGGCGCAGTGGTTTCAGAATGTGAGACGCGTGGATGAACGCCGACACCACCGGGGTTACACGGAAGTGGCTCTGAACCCCCCGAACGGCGCAGACCTGCCTCTCCCCGTGGTCCCACCGCTCGCCGCGCCGTCATCGTCCGCGTTACGCCGCGTCCTGCGCCGCGCGCGTGACGGTGTTTCGCTCAATGTGGACGAGGCCGCCATCGCGATGACGGCCCGCGGCGACGACCTCGTCGACCTCTGCGCCAGCGCCGCCCGCGTCCGTGACGCCGGGCTGGAAGCGGCGGGCCGGCGAGGTGCGAACGGCCGGTTGCCGGTGTCGTATTCGCGCAAGGTATTCATCCCCGTCACCCACCTGTGCCGTGACACCTGCCATTACTGCACGTTCGTGACGGTGCCCGGCAAGCTGCGCGCGCAGGGCATGGGCATGTTCATGGAGCCCGACGAGATTCTCGACGTGGCTCGCCGCGGCGCCGAGTTGGGTTGCCAGGAGGCGCTTTTCACCCTGGGTGACCGCCCGGAGGACCGGTGGGACGAAGCCAAGCAGTGGCTCGACGAACGTGGCTATGACTCCACCCTCGATTACGTGCGCGCCATGGCGATTCGCGTTCTTGAGGAAACCGGACTGCTGCCGCACCTGAACCCCGGCGTGATGAGCTGGTCCGAACTGTCGCGGCTCAAGCCGGTGGCGCCGTCCATGGGCATGATGCTCGAGACCACGTCGCGCCGCCTGTTCGAGACCAAGGGCCTGGCGCACTACGGCAGCCCCGACAAGGACCCGGCAGTCCGGCTGCGCACGCTCGACGACGCCGGCCGGCTGTCCATCCCGTTCACCACGGGTCTGTTGGTCGGTATCGGTGAGAACCTCACCGAGCGGGCCGAGACCATGCACGCGATCCGCAAGTCCCACAAGGAGTTCGGGCACGTGCAGGAAGTCATCGTGCAGAACTTCCGGGCCAAGGATCACACCGCCATGGCCGCGACGCCCGACGCCGGGATCGACGATTTCCTGGCCACCATCGCGGTGACCCGCCTGGTGCTCGGACTCAAGATGCGGATCCAGGCGCCGCCGAACCTGGTGTCCCGCGAAGAATGCCTGGCGCTGATCGGCGCCGGCGTCGACGACTGGGGCGGCGTCTCACCGCTGACCCCCGACCACGTCAACCCGGAACGGCCCTGGCCGGCGCTGGACGACTTGGCTTCTGTGACTGCTGAAGCCGGCTATGACCTGGTGCAGCGACTGACGGCGCAGCCGTCGTACGTGCAGGCCGGGGCGGCCTGGATCGACCCGCGCGTGCGCGGACATGTGGATGCCCTGGCCGACCCGGAGACCGGGTGGGCGCGCGACGTCAACCCCGTCGGACTGCCGTGGCAGGAACCCGACGAGGCTGCAGAATCGTTGGGTCGCACCGATCTGCACACCGCCATCGACACCGAGGGCCGGCTGACGGAGACGCGCAGCGACCTCGGTAGCGCGTTCGGCGACTGGGAGTCCATTCGGGAGAAGGTCTCCGAGCTGGCGGCCCGCGCACCGGAACGCATCGATACCGACGTGCTCGCCGCGCTGCGTGCCGCCGAACGGAACCCGGGCGGCTGCACCGACGACGAGTACCTGGCTCTGGCCACGGCCGACGGACCGGCGCTGGAAGCTGTTGCAGCGCTGGCAGATTCGCTGCGGCGGGATGTCATGGGTGACGACGTCACGTTCGTCGTCAACCGGAACATCAACTTCACCAACATCTGCTACACCGGCTGCCGCTTCTGCGCCTTCGCGCAGCGCAAGGGTGACGCCGACGCCTACTCGCTGTCCACGGACGAGGTGGCCGACCGCGCCTGGGAGGCGCACGTCGCCGGAGCCACCGAGGTCTGCATGCAGGGTGGCATCGACCCCGAGCTGCCCGTCACCGGGTACGCCGATCTCGTGCGTGCGGTGAAGAAGCGGGTGCCGTCGATGCACGTGCATGCCTTCTCGCCCATGGAGATTGCGAACGGTGTCACGCGCAGCGGGTTGTCGACGCGCGAGTGGCTGACGTCGCTGCGTGAGGCGGGCCTCGACACCATCCCGGGTACCGCCGCCGAGATTCTCGACGACGAAGTTCGCTGGGTGCTGACCAAGGGCAAGCTGCCGACCGCCGAGTGGATCAACGTGGTGACCACCGCGCACGAAGTGGGTCTGCGGTCGTCGTCGACGATGATGTACGGGCACGTCGACACCCCGAAGCACTGGGTGGGACACCTGAACGTGCTGCGTGGAATCCAGGACCGCACAGGCGGTTTCACCGAGTTCGTGCCGCTGCCGTTCGTGCACCAGTCGTCGCCGCTGTATCTGGCCGGTGGCGCGCGCCCGGGGCCGACGCACCGCGACAACCGCGCGGTGCACGCACTGGCGCGGATCATGCTGCACGGCAGGATCCCCAGCATCCAGACCTCGTGGGTCAAGCTCGGGGTCGAGCGCACCCAGGTGATGCTCCAGGGCGGCGCCAACGACCTCGGCGGCACCCTGATGGAGGAGACCATCTCCCGCATGGCCGGCTCGGAGAACGGATCCGCCAAGACCGTCGCCGAGCTGGTCGCCATCGCCGAAGGCATCGGCCGCCCGGCCCGCCAGCGCAGCACCGACTACTCACCCCTGGCCGCCTAACCGCGAGCGGCCGTGTTTGTACGGGCATTCGCGGTGTGTCATGTGGGCTTTACGCACACTCACAGGTAGCGAGTGTCAGGCTTGGGTGTGTGAACACGATCGGCGACATCCCCGCGCACCCGTTCTTCGTCCACTTCATCGTGGTGCTGGCTCCACTGACGGCGATCTTGCTGATCCTCTGCGCGGTGTGGCCCGCAGCCCGCGCGCGGCTGGTATGGCTGACGCTGGCGCTGTCCTTGGTCGTGACGGTGCTGACCCCGCTGGCCACCGAGGCGGGCGAGTGGTTGGAGCACCAACAGAAGAAGAACGGACCGATATCGCCGATCCTGCATCAGCACACCGAAGCCGGCGACACCATGATCTACGGCGCTTTGGGTCTGCTGGTGATATCGGTGGCACTGGTGGCGCTGCATCGGTGGGGTGATCGCCTGGCCGCCCGTCGCACGGTCGTGACCGTTGTGGTCGCGGTGCTCGCCGTGGTGATCGGGGTGTCGACCATCGTTCAGGTTGTGCGCATCGGCGACACCGGCGCCCACGCGGTCTGGGGCGGCGGGTCGTAGGTCGGGGCGCCGATATGCGGCGCACCCCCCCGCCGAGCGTGGGGGTTGTTGGTGACGACACGCCGCATGGAGCGCGGCAGCCCACACTCTCGAGGTAGGGCCGTGGCCCGGTTGGTGCGGAACTACAGCGACGCAGCCAGTTCCGTGCCCTGCCGAATGGCCCGCTTGGCGTCCAGCTCGGCTGCCACGGCTGCTCCGCCGATGATGTGCGGCTCGATTCCGGCCTGGCGCAGAGCGCCTTCCAGGTCGCGCACCGACTCCTGGCCGGCGCAGATCACCACATTGTCGACCTCGAGGACGCGTGCTCCGGACCGGTCCGGCCCGAAGCTGATGTGCAGCCCGGCGTCGTCGATCCGTTCGTAGTTCACCCCGGAAAGCTGCTGCACGCCTTTGGCTTTGACCGATGCCCGGTGCACCCAGCCGCTGGTCTTGCCGAGCCCGCGTCCCTGGGCGCCCTTGGTGCGCTGCAGCAGGTACACCTCGCGGGCCGGTGGCAGCGGGATCGCGGTGGCCAACCCGCCGCGGGCGTTGCCGCCGTCGGCGATGCCCCACTCGGTTCGCCACTCCTTGAGATTCAGGGTGGGGGATTCATCGACCGTGAGGAACTCGCTGACGTCGAAACCGATTCCGCCGGCGCCGATCACGGCCACCCGCTTGCCGATGGGTGCGCCGGTGATCGCCTCGGCGTACGACAGCACCATCGGATGGTCGATGCCCGGGATGTCCGGCATGCGGGGCGCGACACCGGTGGCGAGCACGACGTCGTCGTAGCCGGACAGTTCGTCGGCTGACGCCCGGGTGCCCAGTCGCACGTCCACTCGATGCTTGGACAGCATCGTGGTGTAGTAGCGGAGGGTCTCGTTGAACTCCTCTTTACCGGGAATCCGTCGGGCGAGAT
This sequence comes from Mycobacterium sp. PDNC021, assembly GCF_048282635.1. Taxonomy (NCBI): domain Bacteria; kingdom Bacillati; phylum Actinomycetota; class Actinomycetes; order Mycobacteriales; family Mycobacteriaceae; genus Mycobacterium; species Mycobacterium sp. PDNC021. The sequence goes on along the minus strand of NZ_CP182502.1, from coordinate 5,273,450 downwards.
CGAATTGGCCACCGATGTGGTCGCCGGCCTCGAACAGCGTCACGTCGTGGCCGCGCTGCGCGGCGGTGACGGCAGCGGCCAGGCCGGCCGGTCCGGCACCGACAACCGCAACCCGCTTGGTGGTCCGAGTCTTGCCCAGTACCAACGTGGTTTCGTGCCCCGCTCGCGGATTCAGCAGGCACGACACGGTCTTGTGCACAAACGCGTGGTCCAGGCAGGCCTGGTTGCAGGCGATGCAGGTGTTGATCTCGTCGGCCGCGTCGTGCTGGGCCTTGCGGACCCAGTCCGGGTCGCTCAGGAGCGGACGGGCCATCGAGATCAGTTGCACCGCACCGTCGGCCAGAATCTGTTCGGCCGACTGCGGCATGTTGATCCGGTTGGAGGCCACCACGGGAATGGTGACGTGTTGTGCCACCGCATTACTGATATCCGCGAACGCGCTGTTCGGTACCGACGTGACGATGGTGGGCACCCGTGCTTCGTGCCAGCCGATCCCGGTGTTGATGATCGTCGCTCCGGCAGCCTCGATTTCCGTTGCCAGGGTGAGGATTTCCTCCCAGGTCTGGCCGTCCTCGACGTAGTCGGCCATGGATAGCCGGTAGCAGATGATGAAGTCGCGGCCGACGGCCTCGCGGGTGCGCCGGACGATCTCGACGGGGAACCGGCGGCGCTTTTCGGGCGTGCCGCCCCAGGCGTCGGTGCGCTTGTTGGTGCGCGGCGCCAGGAACTGGTTCAGCAGATAGCCTTCGCTGCCCATGATCTCGACGCCGTCGTACCCGGCCTCGCGGGCCAGCAGCGCGCATTTCACGAAGTCGTCGATGGTGCCCTCTACGTCGCGCAGCGCCCGCGGCCGGAACGGGTTGATAGGAGCCTTGATCGACGAGGCGCTGACCGAAAGTGGTTGGTACGCATAGCGTCCCGCGTGTAGCACCTGCAGCAGGATCTTGCCGCCCTCGGCGTGGACGGCCGTGGTGATCTTCCGGTGCCGACGGGCGTCGCTCGAGGACAGCATCTCGGCGGCGAACGGCAGCAGCCAGCCGGTCCGGTTGGGTGCATAGCCGCCGGTGATGATCAGCCCGACGCGGCCGCGGGCCCGCTCGGCGAAGTACTCGGCGAGCTTGCCGGTGTCGCGCGCGCGGTCCTCCAGGCCCGTGTGCATCGAACCCATGATCACCCGGTTACGGAGGGTGGTGAAGCCAAGGTCCAACGGGGACAACAGGTTCGGATAGGGCGTTGAATGCGGCACAGTCATCGGTTTCCTCTCAATGCCAGCAGAACTTCGTCCAACCAGTCCACCGATCCCTGCTCGGCGCGGATACCGCCGCGCAGCACCAAGTACTGGTGCAGCGCGCTGCCGGTGAGCGCGGCCGGATCGGGGAACTGACGTTTCTCGTAGCCGAGGTAGGTGTCGAGCAGTGCGGCGCGTTCGGCGCGCAGCGCGTGAATCTGCTCGTGTAGTGCGGCGGTGCTTTCCGCTGAGCCATACGCCGCGCCGCGCAGCTTCACCGCGAGTTCACGGGTGCGGGCGTCGGTTACGGCACTGCCGCGCCCGGTGAGCGGTTCGGCGATCCAGCGCTCCAGCTCGGCGCGGCCGGCGTCCGTCACCGAGTAGACCTTCTTGTCCGGCCGGCCGTGCTGCGCGACGACCTCGACGCTGACCCAGGCATCCATGGTGCGCAGCGTCTTGTAGATCTGCTGGTGCGTGGCCGCCCAGAAATAGCCGATGGACCGGTCGAACCGGTTCGCCAGTTCGTAGCCGGAACCGGCTTGTTCGCACAGCGCCACGAGGATGGCGTGGGGGAGAGCCACGGCACGAGCCTAGGTGCTACCGGCGGTCCTATGCAACAAATTGCAAAGCGAAACATGACACGCGTAAAAACCTGTGAGTCACAACTAGTCGGAAGGTATCTGCAACGGCTAGTGTCAGTAACCACGCGCTCCGGCGCGCAAAGTTAGGTCACACTGAGCCAGACCGCTCAAAATGGGCGCACCATACTGACGTCGGCTCGTTGAGTCCTGATGAGCCAGCAGCCCCCTGGAACAGGAGAACTACCGGTGACGTACGTCATTGCCGAACCCTGCGTCGACGTCAAAGACAAGGCATGCATCGAAGAATGCCCGGTCGATTGCATCTACGAGGGTGCACGCATGTTGTACATCCACCCCGATGAGTGTGTGGACTGCGGCGCTTGCGAGCCCGTCTGCCCCGTCGAGGCCATCTACTACGAGGACGACGTCCCCGATCAGTGGAGCGGATACACCCAGAACAACGCCGACTTCTTCGCCGAGCTCGGCTCGCCGGGTGGTGCGTCGAAGGTCGGCCAGACCGACAACGACCCGCAGGCGGTCAAGGATCTCGCGCCGCAGGGCGAGTGACCCTGTCCGCTCGAACCAAGGTCTCGGCTGCTCTGCCGGTGTTCCCCTGGGACACGCTGGCTGACGCAACCGCGACCGCGCGTGCCCACCCCGACGGCATCGTCGACCTGTCCGTCGGTACGCCCGTAGATGCGGTGGCCGACGTCATTCGGGAGGCCCTGGCCGCCGCCAGTGCCGCACCGGGTTATCCGACGACGGCCGGCACGCCGGCGGTTCGCGCGTCGGCGGTGGCTGCCCTGCAGCGCCGCTACGGCGTCACCGGTCTGCCGGAGCAGGCGGTGCTGCCGGTCATCGGCACCAAAGAGGTGATCGCCTGGCTGCCGACCCTGCTGGGGTTGGGGGCCGCCGACACGGTCGTCGTGCCCGAGCTGGCCTACCCGACGTACGACGTCGGCGCGCGGCTGGCCGGTGCCCAGGTGCTGCGGGCCGATTCACTGACCCAGATCGGGCCGCAGGCGCCCGGGCTGGTCTACCTGAACTCGCCCAGCAACCCGACCGGCAAGGTGCTCGGTGTCGACCACCTGCGCAAGGTCGTCGGCTGGGCGCGTGAGCGTGGTGTCGTCATCGCGTCCGACGAGTGCTACCTCGGCCTGGCGTGGGACGCCCAGCCGCTGTCGGTGCTGCATCCCGACGTCTGCGACGGCGACCACACGGGTCTCCTGGCCGTGCACTCGCTGTCCAAGACGTCATCGCTGGCCGGTTACCGGGCCGGTTTCGTGGCGGGTGATCCGGCTTTGGTCGCAGAGCTGTTGGCGGTGCGCAAGCATGCCGGGATGATCGTCCCGACGCCGGTGCAGTCCGCGATGGTCGCCGCCCTTGACGACGACGAGCACGAACGTGTCCAGCGCGACCGCTACGCCAAGCGGCGCGACGCACTGCTGGCGGCGGTCCGGGGCGCCGGCTTCACCGTCGAGCACTCCGAGGCGGGCCTGTATCTGTGGGCCACCCGCGGCGAGTCCGGTCGTGCGACGGTCGCGTGGCTGGCCGAACGCGGCATCCTCGTCGCCCCCGGTGAGTTCTACGGCCCGGCCGGTGAGCAGTTCGTGCGCATCGCGTTGACCGCGACCGACGAGCGCATCGCCGCCGCCGTTTCCCGCCTGGCTTAGGCCTTGTCGGTTCGCTTCGGCTGAACGTCGCCGGGTCGGTTTCGGCCAACCCGCGCATCGCCATGCCGCGGCGTTTGCCAGGCCAATTTCTGGGACGGCCAGCGCCGCAGTTGAGGGTGGCGCACAATGACCTCTCGCCATGATTGATGCCCTCGCGTCCGACGCCTCGCGGCGGAACATGCTGCGGCAAGCCAAGCGCATCACGTTGTTCATGCGTCACGGAGCCAATCTGTTGGTCTGCGCGGTCGTCGTCGTGCTACCTCCAGTGCCGCACGAACTTGCCGCCCGGGTGTTTGCCGGTGCGCTCGGCGCATGGGCTGTCTACCGATTGGTCTCCCCATCGCATGGCTCGCGGCTGGTGGTGGTCGACTACATCACCACGCTCGCGGCCTGCCTGGCCACCCCGGTACTGGTGGCAGGCCCGCATTTCTACCTGTCGAACAGCGTTCCGGTGGTGGTCGCCGGCACCGCTGTTGTCAGCTTCTCCCTCTCCATGCCCGCTGCGGTCAGTCTCGCGATGAGCATCGGGATCGCCGCTGCGTTCGCAGTCGGTTCTTCGGGAGTCGTCGGCTGGAGTCATGTCGGCGACATCTTCAACTTGTACTACTTCGCGTTGCAATGGGTGACGGGGGTGTTGGTCCGAATGATGGTGTTACGTGTGGCCGACTCCGTTGACGCGGCGCGCGCGGATCGAGTGGCCGCGGAACTGCAACAGGAGGTCGCCACCGCGGTCCGCGAGTATGACCGCGAACAGACGCGGCTGCTGCACGACACTGTCGCCTCGACCCTGCTGATGGTCGGTGATGGCACCACATTGGCGCCCGAGCGCGTCGCCGCACAGGCCCGTCGCGACCTGGAGGTGTTCTCCGACAGGCCCTGGGCGCCCCGGGCGCGCGCTGATCTTGTTGCGGCCCTTCGTCACAACGCTGACCACATCGCGACACCGATGACCTATGCCGGGGCCGAAGCACTGTGGCTCGACGGTGTGACAGTGGCGGCGGTCGCCGCCGCGGCCCGAGAAGTGCTCAACAACGTAGACCGGCATTCCGGTGCCACCGGGGTGACGATCACCGTTGCACCTGGGCAGGTACGCATCGCCGACGACGGCCGCGGCTTCGATGCCACCCAGCCGGTGCGGGGGCACGGGATTGCGAACTCGATCACTGCCCGCATGCACAGAATCGGCGGTGACGTGGCAATTCATTCACGTCCCGGGTACGGTACGACCGTCGAATTACGTTGGCACACAGACACACAGGCGACTGCGGAACCGCCTGCCGATCCAGAGAGACTGATCGAACGCACCCGGGCGGGCTATGGTCTGGCGCTTATTGCTTACGCCTGCGTGAACCTGCTGGCGATGGTGCCCGCCGCCGCATCTGCGACCGGGCATCCACAGCTGCAGTGGGCGTTGGCGGCGATATCCGCAGCGGCAACCCTGGCGGCGATCGCCGGAGTCCTCGGGTGGCAATGGGTGCCGCGCCGCGCAAATGTCGCGGCACTGGTGCTCGTTTCGGTGGTGCAATCAATGTCGCTGCCTGTTGATCTTCTCGGAACGGCTGCCCAGTGGCCCCAGAATGCCATCGGCTGGTGTGTGCTGCCGCTGCTTCTCAACGAGCGGGTACGTGTCGGTGTCGTCGTCCTGATCGGCTGCTGGACCATCCCCGGCGTCTACGCCCTGATCCGGGACCCGTCGGCGCATACCGTGGCCAATCTCGGCTATGGGACGGCCAGCATCCTGCTGTTGCAGTTGTGCGCGCTGCTGTTCGACAACCTGATCCGACGGGCGGCAGTGGCCGCCGGTGCTGAAGCCGAGGCTCGGGTGCGTCTGGTTGCAGCCGACCGCATCGCCGACGCCGTGCAAGCGGAGTACCGGCGTCGCTACGCCGATCTAGCCGACACGATCCGTCCGCTGCTGCTCGTCCTGGCCAGCGGCGGCACGGTTGATGCCACCATTGCGCGGTCCGCTCAGATCGAATACCAGCGCCTGCGTGCACTTTTCGACCAATCAGCTGCCTTCGATCACGTTCTGATGCGCGCGCTGCGCCCCGTCGTCGATGGCGTCCAGGACCGCGGTGTGGCGGTATCCACCAGTGTTGCCGGAACCCTGCCCGTCATCGATGACGTGGTGGCACGGCGGCTCACCCACGTGATTCACCTGATGCTGACGGCTCCCTCTACGTTTGCTTCTGCCCGAATCACCGTGTCCGGCGATGCGTTCGCAGTCAAGCTCAGCGTGATCTGCCGAGGGGTGCAACACCCCGAAATTCTCACCGAACAGATCGCCGATGGCGAAGATCAACTCGACCTGACCGTTCTCGACGACACGGTATGGATCACCGTGCGACACCAGCTCACAGGAGGAGCCCCCGAGTATGCCCTTGCCGGAAACGCACCCTGAATCCCCGGGGATCGCCGTGGTCGATGACCACGACATCATTCACACCGGGGTAGCCGCGCGATGTGCCCAGGCCGACCCGCCCGTTGGGGTCGTCTCCAGCCACCTGACGGCCGAATCCTTCTTGGCAACCCATCCGGCGGTCACTCCCGGTCTGTCGGCGGTTGTTCTTGACCTCGAATTACGCAGCCGGAAACCAGATTTCGCGGCTCTTACTGCGGTGGTCGATGCCGGCCACACCGTAATCGTGTACACGCACTTGGAAAACGACGAGGTCATCCTGCGCTGCATGGACCTCGGTGCGGTCACCTATCTGGCCAAGAGTGAAGGCCAGCATCATCTGATCGAGGCGATCCGCGCCGCCGGCACCGGCGAGCCCTACATCGGACCCCGCATGGCTGCGGCGATCTGGGCTGACTCCACCGTTGGCCGGCCGCGCCTCAGCGATCGCGAACTCGAAGTGCTCAGTGCCTGGTTCCAGACCGAGAGCAAGGACATCGTCGCCAAGAGCCTGTACCTTTCGCCCGCCACCGTCAAAACCCACCTGCAACGCATCCGTGCCAAATACGCCGCCGTTGGCCGACCAGCCCCGACCAAGGCCAAACTCGTTGCGCGAGCGGTGCAAGACGGCTTGCTCAGTATCGACCAGCTGTGAGGCACCTGCGGTGCACCGACCGCAGTCTCGGGGTGTACGCGTCGGCTCGCCCCGCGGGTAGCTACTGTCGTGGCGCATGCAGGTATTCGCCGCCATGTCGCCCGAGTTGCCGCTGACGCAGGTTCCGGCTTACGCGCGCCGGGTCGAGAAGCTCGGTTTCGACGGGTTGCACATTGCGGAGACGATCCACGACTCGCTCGCCGTGGCGCTGTTGGCCGCCGAACACACGGAACGGATGATCATCCGGACAGCCGTCACCCTGGCGTTTGTCCGCAGCCCCATGCTCACCGCCTATGCGGCTTGGGATTTGGCGACCTTATCGGGCGGGCGATTCGAATTGGGCCTCGGCAGCCAGATTCGACAGAACATCGAGGGTCGGTTCGGGATGCCGTGGAGCGAACCGTGTGCGCGTATGGCCGACTACGTCAGCGCGATCACCGCGATCTTCGAGGCGTTCCGCAGCGGCGGTTCTGTGCATCACGAGGGCGACGCGTACCGCATCACCCGGCTGCAGCCGTATTTCAATCCGGGGCCGAATGACATTGAGCCACCACGCATCTGGTTGGGCGCGGTCAACGCGCGGATGTGTGAACTCGCCGGCGGGGCAGCGCACGGTGTCGTCACGCACTCGACGAATTCTGATCCCGAATACCTGAGAGACGTTGTGCGCCCAGCACTTCAGCGTGGTGCGGAGGTCGCGGGCCGCTCCGGGTTGCCTCTGCTCGTCGCGTCGACCGCCGTCGCTGCCGGCAGTACCGATCTGTTGGTGGCCGCCGAGCGAGAGCGTCAACGCCGGATGTTGGCGTTCCTGTTGTCGACTCCCGCATATGCGGCGACGCTGACGCGGCGAGGCTGGCACGCGCTGGCCGACGAGCTTCGAGCCCTGATCAAGCAGCAGCGGTGGGATGACCTGCCGACGGTGCTCGGTGACACGGTGCTAGATCAGCTGATCACCGCCGGCCGATACGACCAATTGCCGGATCTCTTGCGCGCCAAGTACGGCGGCATCGCTGACGGGGTTGTGCTTCCGCCGATCAGTGATGACGCGACCGAGGATGGGCCGGTGCGGGCCTGTGTCGAGGACCTTCGGCAACGGGGATGAGCGTAGCCAAGACTTGCTGAGTCGTACCGTCGATCACCTGTGCCGTATCGCGGGTGGACGTGCGGCCGGCCGGCGGTAGGCGATCAGTCCACGTCGAGCTGCGGGGGCACTGCCGAAGCCAATGCCGCCCGGCACGCCACGATGGCCGGTGTCTGGCTGATGGCGGTCCGGGTCGCCGTGAACACCACCCGCCGACGCGGATCGACGTCCACGACGCGCAAATCGGGACGGCGCCGGACCCGCATCAGGTCGGGCAGGATCGCGACCGCGTTGCCATTCTCGATCAGGGCGATCTGGGCTTCGAGGTCGTCGGTCTCGAAGCGGACGTCGGGCTCGAAACCTGCTTGCCGGCAAAGCTGTTCGGCCCAGTGCCGGGAGGCGGTGCCTTCGGGCTCCATCGTCCACGGCAGTTCGGCGGCATCTTTGACCGAGGAGACGCGGTCCCAGGGGTCTCCGGTCGGTGGTACGGCCAGCCGCAACAGGTCGGTGGTCAGCGGTGCCCGGTGTAGATCGGGATACGCGCGCGCAGCATGCCCCGGATACTCCTCGGCGATCACCAGATCGAACTCGCGCAGCCACGTCTCGTAGAGCGCCTGCTCCGGTTCGCGTTGCGACATCGTCACGCGAAGACGCGGATGGCGGGTCGCCAACTCCGTCAGCATCTGCGGCATGAAGGCCGAGGCCGCCGATTGGAAGACGGCCAGCCGAACGGTGCCGGAAGCCTCGTCGCTCTGCACCGCGATGTCGGAGGCGGCTTGCTCGAGCCGCGCCAAGATGACCGCGGTGTGCTCGACGAGCACCTCGGCCGCGGGGGTGAGCCGCAGCCGGCGGCCGACCTTCTCCAGCAGTGGCACGCCGACCTCGCGCTCGAGCTGGCTCAGCGCCTGAGAGACCGCCGACGGGCTTTGGTGCAACGCCTCGGCGACGTCGGACAACGTGCCGCGCAGGCTCAGCTCGTGCAGCAGCCGCAGCCGGCGGACATCCAGCAGATCCGCGCGTAGATGTTTCATTGCTACTTAAACTTTCGTGTCAGAAATCATCGCTTTATTTTAAGTGTCTGGTCGGCTCATGATGGGCAGATGACGGAGCTGAGCAGCAAGGACGACCTGCTGACCGAGGTGGTGACCCAGGTCCGGTACTGGCTCGACGATGCTGCCCGCCTGCCCGTCGCCCCGGCCGGCCGCCGATTGGCTGAGGTCCTTCGCGATCCTCATGGCCTGGATTTCACCGTCGGATTCGTCGACCGCGTGATCCGGCCCGAAGACCATCGGGTCGCGGCCGCCAACCTGCGCGCCCTGGCGCGTAACGCCCCTGGCTTCCTGCCGCTGCATGAACGGCTGTTGATCAAGCTCGGTGCTCTGGTGTCGGTGATCGCGCCCGGCCTTGTCATTCCGGTCGCCCGGAAAGCGTTGCGCCAGATGGTCGGCCATCTCCTCGTCGACGCGACCGATGCCCGCCTCGGGCGTTCCATCGCACGGATCCGCAAGCGTGGCGTCGGGCTCAATATCAATTTGCTCGGTGAGGCCGTGCTGGGGCGGGCCGAGGCGGCCCGACGGCTGGAAGGCACCGAACGACTGCTCGCCCGTCCCGACGTCGACTACGTGTCGATCAAAGTCTCGGCCACCGTGCCGCCGCACTCGCCGTGGGCGTTCGACGAAGCCGTCGACCACATCGCCCAGAACCTGCTGCCGTTGTTCACCCAGGCCGCGACCGCGCCGACGAAGAAATTCATCAACCTCGACATGGAGGAGTACCGCGACCTCGAGCTGACGATCGCGGTGTTCACCAAGCTGCTGGACCGGGCCGAACTGCTGGACCTCGAAGCCGGGATCGTCCTGCAGGCCTATCTGCCCGATGCGCTGAGCGCGATGATGCGACTGCAGGACTGGGCTCGTGCGCGCCGCGAGCGGGGCGGCGCGGGCATCAAGGTTCGGTTGGTCAAAGGCGCCAACCTGCCGATGGAACACGTGGAGGCCTCGCTGCACGGCTGGCCCGTGGCGACGTTGTCGACCAAACAGGACACGGACACGAACTACAAGAGGGTGTTGGATTACGCGCTGCGGCCTGACCACACCGCGAATGTGCGTATCGGTGTCGCCGGGCACAACCTCTTCGATATCGCCTATGCGTGGACGCTCGCCGGGCGGCGCGGCGTCCGGGATGATGTGGAGTTCGAGATGCTGCTGGGGATGGCCGAAGCGCAGGCCGAGGCCGTCCGGCGCACCGTCGGCGGTCTGCTGCTGTACGTACCGGTGGTGCACCCCAAGGACTTTGACGTGGCGATCGCCTACCTCGTGCGCCGGTTGGAGGAAGGTGCCAGCCAGGACAACTTCATGTCCGCGGTGTTCGAGCTGCACGATGACCAGGCGCTGTTCCGGCGCGAGAAGGACCGGTTCATCGCGTCCATCGCCGATCTCGTTGGGGAGAGCGTCGTTCCGGTGCCCAACCGTCGTCAGGATCGCCGTACCGATGATCCACGCGCAGCGATGAGCCCGGTCGGCGAGTTCGCGAATGTCGCCGACACTGATCCGGCACTGCCCGGCAATCGACTGTGGGGACGCGCGATCACCGTCCGGATCGCCACGTCGTCGGCAGGCGCGGCGCTGGTCGCCGAGCACACCGTATCGAGTGCGGCCACGCTGGACGGGATCATTGCCGACGGTGTGAACGCCGGCGCTACCTGGGCTGCGTTGGCCGGTGCGCAGCGGGCGGCAGTCCTTCGGCGTGCGGCCGCGACGCTGCAGGCAGCACGGGCGGCATTGCTGGAGGTGATGGCGTCCGAGTGCGGCAAGACTCTGGATCAGGGCGATCCAGAAGTCTCCGAGGCCATTGATTTCGCGAATTACTATGCGGCACAAGCGGAAACTCTGGACTCGGTCGACGGTGCCGTCGCAGTGCCGAGCGGATTGACGGTGGTCACGCCGCCGTGGAACTTCCCGGTGGCGATCCCCGCCGGATCGGTGCTGGCCGCGCTGGCCGCGGGTAGTCCCGTCGTCATCAAACCTGCCACTCAGGCCAGGCGGTGTGGATCCGTTATGGTGCAAGCGCTTTGGGATGCCGGCGTGCCGCGCGATGTGCTGCAGTTGGTGCACCTCGATGAGGGCGAACTCGGCACGCAGTTGGTATCCGACCCGCGGGTTGCCCGGCTGATCCTCACCGGTGCCTTTGAGACCGCAGAATTGTTCCGCGGCTTCCGGCCCGACTTGCCGCTGCTGGCGGAGACCAGCGGCAAGAACTCCATCATCGTCACCCCGCATGCAGATCTCGATCTCGCGGTGAAAGACCTGGTGTACTCGGCCTTCGGGCACGCAGGTCAGAAGTGTTCGGCCGCATCGCTCGGCATTCTGGTGGGCTCCGTCGCTCGGTCCGCGCGGTTCCGCGACCAGCTCGTCGACGCCGTCACCTCATTGAAGGTCGGCTACCCGACAGATCCGACCGTGCAGGTGGGGCCCATCAACGAACCCGCACACGGCAAACTGCTGCGTGCACTCACGCAGCTCTCGCCTGGGGAGCAGTGGCTGGTAGCGCCCCGCCAACTCGACGACACCGGACGGCTCTGGTCACCGGGAGTGAAGACCGGGGTTCGGCGCGGCTCCGAGTTCCACCTCACCGAATACTTCGGTCCGGTACTGGGTCTCATTGCCGCCGATGACCTCGACGAAGCGATCGCCATTGCGAACCAGGTCGACTACGGACTGACGGCAGGCCTGCACAGCCTGGACCGCGCCGAGATCGAACGCTGGCTCGACCGGGTCGAGGCCGGCAACGCCTATGTGAACCGCTCGACCGTCGGGGCGATCGTGCGGCGTCAACCCTTCGGCGGGTGGAAGAAGTCGGCGGTGGGTGCGGGCGCCAAGGCAGGCGGCCCGAATTACCTGATCGGCCTGAGTGATTGGCGTTCCGCGCCGGCGAACGAAACGGCCTCGGTACCGCCACCGGTACGCGCGATCTTGGATGCTGCAAAGACTGTCGCGCTGGATCCCGACGAACTGGATTTCCTCGAACGGTCCTTTGGATCCGACGCGCATGCCTGGGCGAGCGAATTCGGCGTGGCGCGCGATGTCTCCGCCCTGATGGCGGAGAGGAACGTCTTCCGGTACCTGCCCGTGCCGGTGACGGTGCGCGCCGAGAACGCTGACCCGACAGCGGTGCTGCGGGTGGTCGGGGCGGGAATCCTGGCCGGTTCCCTGGTGACCGTCTCCACCCCGGTTCCGCTCGATCAGGCGATTGCCGACACGCTGGCAACCGCCGGCGTCGTCTGCCGGGTAGACGATTCGGTGTCATGGCGGAACACTCTGCGCGACAACGCTCCTGGACGCGTTCGCCTGCTCGGTGGCAGCCGAGAACAGTTCGGGCGTGACAGTGCCGGCAATGTCGGCATTGCGCTCTACGCGGGGCCGGTTGTCGAATCCGGGCGGATCGAGCTGCTGACGTTCCTGCACGAGCAGGCGATCGCGGTGACCGCGCACCGATTCGGTTCCCCGACACCGTTGTCCGAGAACCTGTTTCGGTGACGCCGCGTCTCAGAGCGCGTAGGCGAGCTTGAACTTGTCGAGCAGATACGGCCCCGACACCACCGGCTCGTAGCGCGGCGGATTATCAGCGCTCGAGCAGGTGGGAATGCACTCGATGACGGCGTCGAAGTTGGGTTGATGGAAGAACGGCAGGCTGAACCGTTCGCCGCGGGCGCCGTTGCTCACCACGCGGTGCACGGTGCTGACCCAACGGTCGTTGGTCCACCTGGCCAGCAGATCACCGATGTTGATGACGAATGATCCGGGGACCACGGGCACGTCGAGCCACTCGCCGCGGTCATTGAGTACCTGTAGCCCGCGCTGAGATTCATCCTGCAGCAGGATCGTGAGATTGCCCCAGTCGCTGTGCTGGCTCAGTCGGATTTCGCCGGCCGGCCGGTGGTCGGCAGGGTAGTAGTTGGCCATCAGGTTGGAGTTGTGCCGGTCGATCGATGCGTCGAACCAATCCTCGCGCAGGCCCAATGCCAGTGCGAACAGCCGGGCCAATTCGGTGGCCAGTAACTCCATTTCGGCGTAGTAGCGCTCGTACGCCGAGCGGAAACCGGGGAGTTCGGGCCACCGTTGCGCGACGAACATCCGCTCGTCGGTCCAGCCGTCGCCGCCCATGCCCTCCGGGTTGCCCAGCGGGAAGTGGACGAACTTCTCGACCCGGTCCGGCGCTTGGTGCTCGGCGTCGACATCCGCGCCGTCGTTGGTGGCCGCGAGCTTGCCTGCGGTGCTGAATCCACGGGCCAGTGGGTCACCGGGTTGCGCCCTGAGGCGGTCTTTTTCGGCCTGCGGCAGGGCGAAGAACCCGCGCAGGGCGTGGTTGACGTCGTTGATGGCCTGGTAGGGCACACCGTGCCCTACCAGGAGCAGGAAACCACTGGTCTCGCAGCACCGGCCGATCGCATCGGCCACCGCCTGGCGGTGAGTCGGGTCGCCACTACGGGCGCTGCTGATGTCTATCACCGGGACGAAGCCGTCCTGCAGGACGACCTGGTCGACTATCACTTCTGGTTGGGTCATGCGTTCGACGCTAGAACCTCAACCAAGGTTGAGATCAAGTGTGAATGGTCTTCTCTCACAACAGCGCCCGCTGGGCGCGTTGTCACTGGCTCTGGTGAACTGTGTTGTCGACGCGTGGCGCCTGGGCGTGCGGCTGGATGTCTTGGAGCCACTGCAGCTGATCGATGCCGTGGTTGTTGTGTGATGCCACAACGGTTTCCGGCAGAGCCCTTTGTGTGCCGTCGGTGAACGACCACACGATCGGGGACACCAGGACTCCGACTGTCAGCGCGCCTGCGAGAACGTAACGACCTATCGTCTGCTGTGCGAAACCGGTCATCGTCTTCATGTCGTTGCCTCCTGCTGGGTGTTATGCCCAGCTCAACAGGCGGTCGTAGCGACATCATCCCAGGTGGCGCTATGTTTACCCGAGTTGGCAGGATCGCCTTACCGAGCCGTGTGCAGCCGCAGCAGCGTCCACGCCGCGAGCGTCTGCGCGTCGGTGATCTCACCGCCGCGGATCATGTCCTCGATCTGTGTGGCGGTGAACCACTCGCTGTGCATGTCCTGCTCTTCGTGCTCGCGGTCGTGCGCGCCTTCGGTGATGCCGGTGGCGAGGTAGGCCCAGCCGCGTTGGCTGCACATCCCCGGCGCGACATCCAGCTGGCCCAAAACCTGCCATGTGTCGGCTCGCAGCCCCGTCTCTTCACGGAGTTCCTGCGCGGCGAGATCCGCGGGCGCGGGCTCGTCGCCATCCAACGTGCCCGGCGCGGTGCCCTGGACAAACTCCCAGCGCCGCAATCCGATTGGATAACGGAACTGCTCCACCATGCGGTACCGGTCGCCGTCGTGGGCGATCACCAGGGCGTACGTGGGTTTGTCCACCACCCCGTAGATGCCGGTGGTGCCGTCGGGACGACGGATGTCGTCTTCGCGCACCGACATCCAGTTGTTGCGGTACACCTCACGACTGGACAGTCTCTCGATCGGGTCCACCCGCCCAGAGTAGCCTCACGCACATGCTGCTGACCTCCCTGAACCCCGCGGTGGTGGCCGCCGGGCACGACCTCGAAGACGCGGTGCGTATCGACGGCTCGGTCCTGTCGCGCAGTGATCTGGTAGGCGCTGCGACGTCGGTGGCCGAGCGGGTGGCCGGGGCTGCGCTGGTAGCCGTCCTGGCTCGGCCGACGGCCAAGACGGTGCTCGCCGTCGCGGGCTGCCTGATCGCTGGCGTGCCGGTGGTTCCGGTGCCCGCCGACGTCGGCGCGGCGGAACGGCGGCACATGATCACCGACTCCGGGGCGCAGGCCTGGCTGGGGGAGGTGCCCGACGAAACCGAAGGGCTGCCGGTCATCCCGGTCCGGCTGCACGCCCGCTCCTGGCATCGCTACGCCGAACCGTCGCCGGATTCGACCGCTCTGGTCATGTACACCTCTGGCACCACAGGGTTGCCCAAAGGCGTGGTGATCAGCCGTCGCGCCATCGCCGCCGACATCGACGCGTTGGCCAAGGCCTGGGCCTGGACCCCGGCCGACACCCTGGTGCACGGCCTGCCGCTGTTCCACGTGCATGGTTTGATTCTCGGCCTCCTGGGTTCGCTGCGGATCGGAAATCGCTTCGTACACACCGGAAAACCCACGCCGGCCGCCTACGCCGCCGCGGGTGGTTCGTTGTACTTCGGCGTGCCGACCGTGTGGTCCCGCGTGGTGGCCGACGCTGCGGCCGCCGAGGCGCTCCGCGGAGCGCGACTGCTGGTGTCGGGCAGCGCAGCGCTGCCGGTGCCGGTATTCGACGACCTCGCGCGGCTCACCGGGCATGCGCCCGTGGAGCGCTATGGCAGCACCGAATCTTTGATCACCCTGTCCACCCGGGTCGACGGCGAACGCCGGCCCGGCTGGGTCGGGTTGCCGT
The DNA here is from genome assembly GCF_048282635.1 of Mycobacterium sp. PDNC021. Lineage (NCBI taxonomy): Bacteria > Bacillati > Actinomycetota > Actinomycetes > Mycobacteriales > Mycobacteriaceae > Mycobacterium > Mycobacterium sp. PDNC021. The sequence goes on along the minus strand of NZ_CP182502.1, from coordinate 5,258,380 downwards.
TGGACGGCGTGCAGACGCGGCTGGTCGCCGAAGATGGGTCCGCGGTGCCGCACGACGGGGAAACCATTGGCCGCCTGAAGGTTTCCGCGCCGACGATCTTCACTGGCTATCTGAACCGCCCAGAGGCGACGGCCGAGGTGCTGGGCGACGACGGCTGGTACCGCACCGGCGACGTCGCGGCCATCGACGAGGGCGGTATGCACCGCATCGTCGGTCGCGAGTCGGTCGACCTGATCAAGTCCGGCGGTTTCCGGGTCGGCGCCGGCGAGATCGAGACCGTCCTGCTGGGCCACCCCGGGGTTGCCGAAGCCGCGGTTGTCGGCGTGCCGGACGATGACCTGGGGCAGCGCATCGTGGCGTTCGTGGTCGGGTCGGCCTCGTCGCAGGAACTCATCGACTTTGTGGCGCAACAGCTTTCGGTGCACAAGCGGCCCCGCGAGGTGCGCCTCGTCGACAGCTTGCCCCGCAACGCCATGGGCAAGGTGCAGAAGAAGCTCCTCGTTTAGCCCGCATTCGCCTGATCGGCCCCGTGCCATGGCGGCGTCTGGATGCCCGGACCGTCGTACATCGGCAAGCGCAAATCTGCCCCGTGCCTGGCGATTTGGTCCCACGGCCGGTTGAGGCCGAAGGTGCCGTAGGCCCGCGCCCGAGTCACCGCGTCCAGATCCAGACAGTCGATCAGGATCTCCTCGCCGGTGGTCGCCTGTTGGCGCACCGTGCCCTCGGGGTCGACGATGCAACTCGCTCCGACGCCTGCGGGATCGCTCGCGTTGAGGTTGACGACGTAGACCTGGTTGGTCCACGCGTTGGCGCGGGCGCACACCAGCTCCATCTCGCGGTCGCGTGTCGTGGTCAGCGTCGGTTGCACGATCACTTCGGCTCCGAGCCAAGCCAATTGACGCGCCGTCTCCGGGAACGAGCCGTCGTAGCAGATTGCCAAGCCGATTCTGCCCACGCCGGGGATGTCGAAGACGACGAACTCGTTGCCCGGAGTCGTCTGCTCGTAGGGCTGCCACGGAAATACCTTGCGGTACGTCGCGGCGATCTCACCGAGCGGCGACACCGCGACCGCGGTGTTGTAGACCAGCCCGTCGTCGCCCCTTTCGTACAGGCTACCGGGCACCAGCCACAAGCCGGTCTCCTTGGCGAGCGCGCAGATCCGGTTGATGGTCGGGCCCGGGATGGGCTCGGCGACGTCGTACATCCACTCTGCGCGGGCCTGCAGTAGTGGCGCCTCGGCGGCCAGCATCAGCTCGGGCACCACCACCAGCTGGACGTGCGGAAAGGTGTCGCGAACCGAGAGCACCTGTGAGCGGAACCGTTCCCAGCTGGCCGCGGTATCGAAGGCAACCGGTGCTGTCTGGATAGCGGCGATGGTCAGTGTGCGCATGATCAGTCCTCTGTGACGGTGATGTGGGTGATGGCGCCGCGGCCAGCGCGAAAGAAGTCGGGAAAGCGGGTGTGGACGACGAGCAGTGCCGCCACGCCGACGACGATGGCACCGACGCCGAGCAGGAACACCCCGCCGACACCGTGGAAGGACGTCGCGCCGTACGTCGGGGCCAGCATGTCGTGCGCGCTGCGGGCGAACGCCGTGAGCATGATCAGGCCGCCGATCGCCGGCAGGATGCCCTTGAGGAACAGGTCGCGGACCGACGTGGCCAGCCGGTGTCGGAAGTACCAGACGCACGCAAGGCCGGTCACTCCGTAGTAGAAGGCGATCAGCAGACCGATCGAGAGGATGGCATCGCCGAGGAAGTTCTTCGAGACCGTGGCAAGCACCGTCAACGTGACGGCAGCTGCGGCCCCGAAGAACACCGTGCCGAATGCCGGGGTTTGGAATTTCGGGTGAATTCGGGTGAACGCCTTGGGAAGTGCACCATGAGCGCCCATCGACAGGGCGCCGCGCGGGCTGCTGATCACGCAAGTCAGCAACGCCGAGATCGCAGAGACGCAGATGGCGAGCTCGACCACCTTCGCCAGAGCGGTGCCCAACACCGGGGGGCCGAGGGTGGCCAGCACGTCGGCCGCGTTGTCGGCGTTGCCGAGACCCAGTCCGTCGGTCCCGGTGCCTGCGAAGCTGATGGCGGCGAACGCGGTGAACAGATAGGTCCCTAGCAGGAGCAGGGTGGAGATCACCGCAGCGCGCCCTGGCGTCTTGTCCTTGTCCTTGGTCTCCTCGTTGACGGTGATCAGCGCGTCCCAGCCCCAGTAGATGAACAGGCACAGCAGCACTGCTTCGGCGAACGGCCCGAAGCCGTCGAACGCCAATGGATTGAGCCAGGACAGACTTGGCGTCTCGGCGCCTGGGCGGGCGAAGGCGGCAGCACCGAAGCCGAAGAGGGCGACCAGTTGCAGCCCCAGGAGCACGTATTGCACCTCGGCGGCTATCTGTAGCCCGCGATAGGCGATGGCGGTCACGACGGCGAGGAGCACGACCGCCGTCGCGATCACCGCGAAGTCGTTGTGCGCAAACGAGTCCAGATCCAACAGTGTCAGCAGATAGCCTGCGCCGACACGGGCCAGCGCCGTCATCGCAATGACCGTCGCGATCAGAGGAACCCAGCCGCCCGAGAGCCAACCGGCGTACGGCCCGAACGCCCTGGTGTTCCACACGAACGTGGTGCCACAGTCGGGCATCTCCCGGTTCAGCTCACGAAAGGCGAAGGCTGTCAGCAGGATCGGCACGAATCCGGCCAACAGGGCGGCCGGAGCCAGGTGCCCGACGACGATGACGACGAAGCCGAGCGTGACGGCGATGCTGTACGCCGGCGCCACCGAGGACAGGCCGAGTGCGACGACCGCGAAGAGACCGACGGAGTCGGAGCGCAGGCCCTTGTCCGACGTGGCGTCGGCGGTGGTGGGTACGGACAAGGCGTGCTCCTTGGCTGATGGATTTCTTAAATAAATATTTAACAAAAGTGTGAGCTAGTCGTCAATAGCTGCACGGCTATGCTTTAAATCTCGATGTAAGGATCCGGGAGCGGAAGGGCGACCAGTGGCACGAAAGAAGGACCAGGAAGCTCGACGTCTGGCCCTCGGCGACGCCGTACGCCGCGCCGTGTTGACCCGCGGTCTGGAGGGCGTACGGCTACGCGACATCGCCGAGCAGGCAGGTGTCACCCCTGCAGCCGTTCTCTACTACGGCGACGTCGATGCCCTGACCTACAACACCTACCAACAGGCGATCGAGCGATTTAGCTCCGACCGCGAGCGCGTCGCCGAACGGTTCCCCGATGCGCGTGATCGACTTCGGGCCAGCATCGACCACGGGGTGGCCAGCGGCCCCGACGACGAACTCGTCCGATTGCTGTTCGAGTTCTGGCCGCGATCGTTGCGCGACCCCAAGGCTGCGGTCCTCGACTCTTCTCTCCAGGAGCGCCAGATCGCGGTCTACAGCACGATTTTCGTGCTTGGGGAGACACAGGGCCACTTCACCCTGACCGACCCGCCGCGCCTACTCGCAGGCAACGTCGTCGCGATGGAGGACGGTTATCAGATGGAGGTGCTGTCCGGACGCCGCGGCCGCGACGAGGTGAAGGCGTGTTTGTACTCCTACGCCCGCACCGTCACCGGCTGCGAGATCTAGGGCAGACGACTGGCCGGTCCACCCTCGATCTCCGGCTGGATCAGCCGGAAGTGAGATTCGCTGCGCTGCATGTGCCGTCGCTGGTAGTCGCCCTCGATGTGCTTGCCGTCGACCATGCCGGTCAACATCAGCCGGTCGGGACCGTCCAGACGAAAGTGCAGCACGATGGGCGGATCCGATTCGTGCTTCTTGATCTCCAGTCGGTCGTCGTGGATCTCGAACAGGTAGACGGTGACGTAGCCGGCGGGAACCTGGGTGACGAAGCTGGTGTAGTCGTCGACCCGGTCGGCGATCGCGACGTTGGTCCACGGCGCAGGAGACGTCTGCTGCAGCGTCGCCTCTTTGCCGTCGACCGTGAATGACGTTGCACGCCAAACTCCGTCGATGTCCGATTCCCTGTGCCGAATGTCGTAGAACGTGACGATGCTCAGAGTGGTTACCAGCGCGCCGACGACGGCTGCGATGGTGAACTTCGCCACGGTGCCGGTGCGGCGCAGCCATCCCCTGCCGGAGCCCAGTGCCGGCCACAGCACGACCGGTTCGGGAGTGCCACGCTGGAACACCATTTGCGCCAGGCCCCGCCAGTACGGCGTGGTGATCGCGACGGAGATGAAGAACAGGGCTCCGGACACCAGTTTCACCGGAACGTCGTAGAACAGATTGAGCAGGAACACCTGCCCCATGGCGCCGATCGCGATCAGCGCGCCCAACAGCCACGTCCGATTCCACAGAAGCAGCACGCCGGCAACGAATTCGACGAGACCGGCGGCCACCGAGTAGGGGTCGGAGGCGCCCATGAAACCCCACAACGTGTTCATCAGGCTGACGTCGCCGACCATCTGGATCTGATAGCCAGGCAGCATCATGTAGGCCATCTGCGTCGGAATAAGCTTGGCCAGACCGTAGAACAGCATCGAGATCGCCAAGCCGAACCGGGCGAACACCAGCAGCAGGGAGGCGAGGGAACGGTAGTTGGGCCTGCGCCGGTCCAGCGCAGTCCACACCGCGGTGATCACCAGGGCCACCAGGATCCAGCCGAGGTGCAGGCACCACTCCGCCATGGAATCAGCGCCGCCGTTGATGTTCAGGTACGCGCCCTCGCCGCGGGTGACGAAACTGCCCAGGTTTGCGAGCCCCTGAAGAAGCGGGGCCATCAATAGGCTCAGGCCCAGATTGCCGTACACCGATAGGATCAGGATTCCGCCGCCGATGGTGAACAACAGCCGGAACGCCAGCTTCTGCTTGCCGGTCCATTCGGGCGCCGAGATCTCGTCGGGGTTACTGGTTGTCAAGGTGTCCGCGTCGCCGGTCGTCGTGCTCACCGGATTGACGCTAGTGATGAATGTGCGCCGATGTCCCCGGGGAAAACCTCCAACTTCCCGGCGACGATCTCCCCGATGGTCGCCGACTGTGCGGTTCCGTACGCGAGCCGGGCGAATCCACGCGCACGAGCTCATTCTCGGCGGGAATGGCTGGGCAAGCAGATACCTTGTAGATGCCATGCAACTCACAGACGAAGCCCGCGCCCTCATCGGCGACGGGGCCAACGCGACGCTCGTGACTTTGAATGCCGATGGCAGCCCACAGGTTTCGGTGGTGTGGGTGGAACTGCAAGGCGACGAACTGGTCAGCGCCCATCTCGCCGACTACAAGAAGCTGCGCAACATGCGCCGCGACCCCAGGGTCGCGGTCACCATCATCGGTACTGACCGGGGAGCGGCATCGGTCAATCCCTATCTCGCGATCAGCGGCACCGCACGCATCGTCGAGGGCGGGGCACCCGACGTGCTGACCCGGCTGACCAACGTGATGGCACCGGAGTTCAACGGCCAGTTCCCGCCGGCCGAAGCGCCGCCGGGATTCCTGACCCGCATCACCATCGAGAAGGTGACCGGCGTCGGCCCCTGGGCCTGAAAAAGCCGAGCCCGAGCTGGCGCACCAGCTCAGGCTCGGCGGGCAGAACTAGTTGGCGTGCAGCACCTCATTGAGGGTGATGCCGGTGCCGTCGCGCTTGACGACCTCGACCGCGCCGCTGACCGAGTTCCGGCGGAACAGCAGGTTGTTAGAGCCGGACAGCTCCTTGGCCTTGATGGTCTGACCGTCGGCGGTGGTCACCTTGGTGCCGCCGGTGACGTAGAGGCCCGCCTCGATGACGCAGTCGTCGCCCAGCGAGATGCCCAGGCCGGCGTTGGCGCCCAGCAGGCAGCGCTTGCCCACCGAGATGACCTCTTTGCCGCCGCCGGACAGCGTGCCCATGATCGACGCGCCGCCGCCGACGTCGGAGCCGTCATCGACGACGACGCCCGCCGAGATGCGGCCCTCGACCATCGAGGTGCCCAGGGTGCCGGCGTTGAAGTTGACGAAGCCCTCGTGCATGACGGTGGTGCCCGACGCGAGGTGCGCGCCCAGGCGGACGCGATCGGCGTCGGCGATGCGCACGCCGGTCGGCAGCACGTAGTCGACCATGCGCGGGAACTTGTCGACGCCGAAGACGGTGACGGTGCCGCGGCGGCGCAGCTTGGCGCGGACGGTCTCGAAGCCCTCGACCGCGCAGGGGCCGAAGTTGGTCCACACCACGTTGGTCAGCAGGCCGAAGATGCCGTCCATGTTGGCGCCGTGGGGCGCGATCAGCCGGTGCGAGAGCAGGTGCAGCCGCAGGTAGGCGTCGTGTGCGTCGGCCGGCTTGTCGTCGAGCGAGGTGACGGTGGTGCGCACGACCTCGGTGCGCACGCCACGGTCCTCATCGGTGCCGACGAGCGCTTCCAGCTCAGCGGGGACCGGGCCGGCCGCGGCGTCGGCCGAGAGCTCCGGAGCGGGGAACCAGGTGTCCAGGACCGTTCCGTCGGCGGTGATGGTCGCGATGCCGATGCCAGATGCAGAAGTCACGTTGGCCAAGGTTACTGAACCAGTGCCGCGCAGGGGCTACCACCCACTCGCGAGCAGACACAAAACTGTCGTTTTCGCCAGGAAGACGACAGTTTTATGTCTGCTCGCGAGAGAACCAGCTCACTGCAGGTGATGGACCTCCTGCAGGCCGAAGACCGGCGTGGGGATGCCTTCGTAGCGCGCCTTCAGCTGCAGGGCCAGGTAGAGCGAGTAGTGCCGCGACTGGTGCAGGTTGCCGCCGTGGAACCACAGGTTCTCCTGCTGGGTCGGCTTCCACATGTTGCGCTGCTCGCCCTCCCAGGGGCCGGGGTCCTTGGCGGTCCCGCTGCCCAGGCCCCACACCTTGCCGACCCGGTCGGCGATCTCCTGACCCATCAGGTCGGCGGCCCAGCCGTTCATCGAGCCGTAGCCGGTCGCGTAGACGACGACGTCGGCCGGCAGCTCGGTGCCATCGGCGAGGACCACCGCGTCTGCCGTCAGGTGCGAGACCTGGCCGTGGGCCAGCTTGATCGAGCCGTCGGCCACCAGCTCGCACGCGCCGACGTCGATGTAGTAGCCCGAGCCGCGGCGCAGGTACTTCATGAACAGTCCGGAGTCGTCGTCGCCGAAGTCCAGCTCGAAGCCTGCGGCTTCGAGGCGCGAGTAGAAGTCCTTGTCCCGCAACCGGATCGCGTCGTAGATAGGCCGCTGGAAGTCGGCCATGATGGCGTAGGGCAGCGATGCGAAGGTCAGGTCTGCCTTCTCGGTCGTCATGCCGGCAGCCACCGCGCGCTCGGAGTACAGATCGCCGAGGCCGAGGTCCATCAGCGAATCCGATTTGACGATGTGCGTCGACGACCGCTGCAGCATCGTCACGTCGACGCCGTTCTCGTACAAGGCTTTACAGATGTCGTGCGCGGAGTTGTTGGACCCCACCACGACGACCTTCTTGCCGACGTATCGATCGGGCCCGGGGTGCTGACTCGAGTGGTGCTGTTCCCCGGCGAAGACGTCCTGGCCTGGAAGTGTTGGGATGCTGGGCTTTCCGGACATGCCTGTCGCCAGCACCAGTTGCGTCGGGTGGAGAGTGAGCCGCTCGCCGTCGCGGTTGACTTCGACGGTCCAGTGGCCCGCGTCGGAATCGTAAGTGGCCGAAAGGCATTCGGTGCGCGACCAGTACGGCACGTCCATGACGCGCGTGTAGAACTCCAGCCAGTCGCCGACCTTGTCCTTCGGCGCGAACACTGGCCAATTGGCGGGGAACGGCAGGTAGGGCAGGTGGTCGTACCAGACGGGGTCGTGCAGGCACAGGGACTTGTAGCGCCCCCGCCACTGGTCGCCGGGCCGCTCGTGTTTGTCGACGACGATGGCCGGCACCCCGAGCTGACGCAGCCGCGCGCCCAGTGCGATGCCGCCCTGTCCGCCGCCGATCACCAGCACATACGGCTGCGCCTCGCGACCCAGCGTCGCCTCTTCCTCAGCGCGCTTCTCGGCCCACGACCGCGGGTCGGGATCGGACCCGTGCACCGCGCCGAGCACGCGCGTCGCACCCTTGCGCTCCTCGTGGCCCTTGAGCTCCTGCAGCGTCGTCAGCAGCGTCCAGCCTTCGTCTCCACGTAGCCGCAGATGCCCTGAGCCGCGCCCGGTGGCTGTCTCGAACTCGATGAACGCCGACGTCACATCGCCGTCCGCCGTGGCCGGTTCCCGGGTCCGGAACCCGGACGGGGTGGTGTCGGCCAGCCGTGCGCGCAGCATGCCGGCAATCTGGTGGCGACCCGCCACGGTCTTGAGATTCCAGGTGAACGCGACGAGGTCGCGCCAGAAGCTGTCGACGGCGAACATCCCGGCGACTCCGTCGATGTCCTGCGCGGCCAGCGCCGTTTCGAAATTCGCGAGCCAGGTCTCGACGCGCTCCTGCGGCGAGATGGCGGTGGTGGGTTCCAGTGTTGCGGTCATGTGATCCAGAACATACGTGCGGCGCAACCTCCGACAAGAGTTGCACCACGTTGCAGCGTTGCAACCCCCTGCAACTCTGTCGAGGTGTGGTCGCCGTCACATAGAACTGGCGACATGAGAGCAGCTGTCTATTACGGACCCAACAAAGTCGCGGTCGAGGATGTCGCGGTCCCGGACCCCGGACCGGGCACGGTTCAGCTCCAGGTCGGCTTCAACGGCATCTGTGGCACTGACCTGCACGAGTACTACGCCGGCCCCATCTTCGTCCCCACCCAGCCGCATCCGTTGACCCATCAAGAGCTGCCGCTGACGCTGGGCCACGAATTCTCCGGCACCATCACGGCCGTCGGTGCCGGCGTCACCGAGTGGCGCGAGGGCGACCGGGTGGCCGTCGAGCCGATCTACAAATGCGGCCACTGCGGACCCTGCGCGGCGGGTAACTACAACGTCTGTCAACAGATCGGCTTCCACGGCCTGATGTCCGACGGCGGCATGGCCGAATACACCGTGGTGCCGACGAACATGCTGCACCGGCTGCCCGACAACGTCTCGCTGGAACTCGGGGCGCTCGTCGAACCGATGTCGGTGGCCTACCACGCGGCGACCCTCGGCGACGTCAGCCCTGGCGACACCGCGATGGTCTTCGGCGCCGGGCCCATCGGCATCGGACTGTGGTTCGCCTTGCGCGGCAAGGGACTTCAGGATGTCTTCGTCGTCGAGCCGTCGCCGGTCCGGCGGGCCGCCATCGAAGCGCTCGGCGCCACCACGCTGGACCCGACGACCACCGACGTGCCCGGCTTGATCGCCGACCACACCTACGGCGCCGGGGCCGACGCCGCGTTCGACGCCGCGGGCGTCACTCCCGCAGTGGAGACGGCACTGGCCTGCGTCGGCTCCCGCAAGCCCATGGTGAGCGTCGCGATCTACGAAAAGCCATTGCAGACACCACTTCTGAACCTGGTGATGAACGAGTCCCGCATCCAGGGCTCGCTGTGTTACACCGGCGCCGACTTCGAGGCGGTCATCGCATTGATGGCTCAGGGCGCCTACGACACCACCGGATGGGTGGCCCAGATTCCGATCGGTGATGTGGTCGCCGAAGGATTCGAAGCGCTGCATGCGGGGAACAAGATGAAGGTTTTGGTCGACCCGACGCGATGAGCGGAGAAACAGAAATGACACTGGCAGGCAAAGTAGCCCTGGTCACCGGCGCCGTCGCGAAATTCAAGGAACTCGGCAATCAAGACAACGGGACGATCAGCAAGATCATCAACGCCTCGTCGATCGCCGGGCATGACGGGTTCGCGATGCTCGGGCCGTACAGCGCCACCAAATTCGCGGTGCGTGCCCTGACTCAAGCCGCGGCCAAGGAACACGCCGCCGACGGCATCACCGTGAACGCATACTGTCCTGGCGTGGTGGGCACCGACATGTGGGTCGAGATCGACCAGCGATTCGCCGACCTGACCGGCGCCCCGGTGGGCGAGACCTACGCCAAGTTCGTCGGCGGGATTGCCCTGGGCCGGGCCGAAACCCCTGACGACGTAGCCGGATTCGTGTCCTATCTGGCCGGACCCGACGCCGACTACATGACTGGGCAGGCCGGCCTGATCGACGGCGGTCTGGTTTATCGCTGACATGCGGAGCACAATCGGCGATGATGCAGAGCCCGGCCGTGCCTGAACCAGCGGTAGCTGTTGGCGAGGACCCGCGCAGTTACGCGCGGTTGATGTCGGCTGTCTACGACGCCACCATGTCCGGCGGGCGCGCCCCGGCGCGGCCCCGCGATGTGATCGGCGACTCCTGGCAGCGCATGCTGGCCCGCGGCGTCAACCCGGACACCCACATCCCGCCGGTCATCGAAGCGACCGGGCTGGATGCGTTGCGAAAAGCATCGGGCTTGCTCACGGTGCTTGACGACGTGTCGCGCGGGCTGGAATCCATTGTCGCCGAAGGGGACAACATCCTGGTGCTGGCCGACGCGCGGGGCCGGGTGCTGTGGCGTTCGGGTTCGCCGGCGGTCCTGGGTAAAGCCGACCGGCTCGGGTTCGTCGAAGGCGCCAACTGGGGTGAGGGCGCCGTCGGCACCAACGCCATCGGCACCGCACTGGCGTCCAACCGCGCCGTGCAAGTGTTCTCCGCCGAGCATTTCCTGCGCAGCCACCACGCGTGGACCTGTGCCGGCGCCCCGGTCCGCGACCCACGCACCGGCCAGGTCATCGGCGTCGTCGACGTCTCCGGGCCGGCCGCGACGGTGCATCCCACCACCGTCGCGCTGGTCGACGCAGTCGCCCGGCTGGCCGAAGCGCACCTGCGCGAGCAGCACGATCGCACGCTGAACCGGCTGCGGATGGTCGCTGCCCCGATCCTGGCCCGGATCGGCAGTCCCGCACTGGCGGTCGATGCCGACGGCTGGGTGGCTGCCGTCGACCAGATGCCGCTGCACAACCGGATTCTGCTGCCCGAGGAACTGGCTCCGGGCCGGGTCTGGATCCCCACGTTGGGGCGGTGCGATGTCGAGCTGCTGCCCGGCGGTTGGCTGGTTCGGCCGTCGACTGCCGCCTCCGACGACGACGCGACCGCCACCCGCGTCGTGCTGGACCTGCGCGGTGCGCCCGTCCTCGAGATGGCGGGGCAGTTCGGTGGGTGGCGCCACGACATCTCGCTGCGGCACGCCGAGATCCTGCTGGTCCTGTCGATCCACCGGAACGGTCGGTCGGCATCGGAGCTGGCCGAGGACCTCTACGGTGACCGGAGTCGGGTGGTCACTGTGCGCGCTGAACTCTCCCGGATGCGAAAGCAATTGGCTGGCTTGATCCTTGGTAAGCCCTACCGGTTCGGCGACGATGCCGTCATCGACGTGCGCTACCCCGCCGACCGCTCGACCCTGCTGGGCGCCTCCACGGCACCGGCGATCCGGGCACTGCGCGCCGTCGCCTGAACCAGCGGACCGACTAACCTGGCTGAATGCTGGATCTCACCGCAGACCCGATCGCTCTGACCGCCGCGCTGGTCGACATTCCCAGCGAATCGCGGCACGAGCAGCTCATCGCCGACGAGATCGAGACCGCGCTCAAGGCGCAGGCCCCGCACTTCGAAGTGATTCGCAACGGCGACGCGGTGCTGGCCCGGACCAACCTGGGCCGGCCGTCGCGAGTGCTGCTCGCCGGGCACACCGACACCGTCCCCGCCGCCGACAACCTGCCCAGCCGAATCGAAGGCGACGAACTCTGGGGCTGCGGCACCTCCGACATGAAGGCCGGCGACGCGGTGTTCCTGCACCTGGCGGCCACCATCGCCGAGCCGACGCACGACATCACCCTCGTCATGTACGACTGCGAAGAGATCGAGTCCAGCGCCAACGGTCTCGGTCGTATCGAGCGTGAACTGCCCGACTGGCTCAAGGCCGACGTCGCGATTCTCGGCGAGCCCTCGGGCGGCCTCATCGAAGCCGGCTGCCAGGGCACGTTGCGCGTCATCATCCACGCCACCGGCACGCGCGCGCATTCGGCGCGATCGTGGCTGGGCGACAACGCGATTCACAAGCTCGGCGCCGTGCTGGATCGGCTCACCGCCTACCAGTCGCGCTCGGTCGACATCGACGGCTGCGTCTACCGCGAGGGCCTCTCCGCGGTCCGGATCGACGGCGGCATCGCGGGCAACGTCATCCCCGATGCCGCGTCGGTCACCGTCAACTTCCGGTTCGCCCCGGACCGCAGCGTCGAACAGGCGCTCGCGCACGTGCACGAGGTCTTTGCCGGTCTCGATGTGACCATCGAGCTGACCGATTCCGCAGCGGGTGCGCTGCCCGGTCTGGCGCAACCGGCCGCGGCCGCGCTGGTGGCGGCCGCCGGGGGACAGGTGCGGGCCAAGTACGGCTGGACCGACGTGGCGCGCTTTGCCGCCCTTGGCATTCCGGCGGTCAACTACGGGCCGGGTGACCCGAACCTCGCACACAAGGTCGACGAGCGGGTGTCGACGCAGGACATCACCGCGGTCACCGACATCTTGCGGCGGTACCTGACAAGTTGAGTAGCGTCCGCGTCGACAGCTGGATTTTCGCGGTCCGGATCACCAAGACCCGGGCGCTCGCTGCCGCTGCGTGCCGGGCCGGACATGTCCGCGTCAACGGCGTCACCGTCAAACCGGCCCAGCTGGTCAGTCCGGGTGACGAGGTTCGCGTCCGGATCGAGGGCCGTGAGCGCATCGTCGAGGTCATCCGGCCGATCGCCAAGCGGGTGGGCGCGGCCGTCGTGCCGGAATGCCTGATCGACCGCAGCCCGCCGCCACCGGCCAAAGAGACGATGCCCGCGGTGCCCATCCGGGACCGGGGCGCCGGCCGGCCCACCAAACGTGAACGGCGACAGCTGGATCAGCTGCGCGGCTACTGAGCGACGATAAATCAGTTGCGCCCGTGCGTATGGTGGGTTTTGCAACTGCTGTCAACGAAGGTGGGCCGAAAAACATGCTGGGAGAAGACATCTCCGGATAACCGGAGTACGCCCTCGCCCTGTCACTCTCACGAGAGCTCTTGCATGTCTTCTATCACCTGTGCCCATTTGTCGTTTTCCTGGCCCGATGACACCGAGGTGTTCTCGGATCTGTCGTTCACCGTCGGCGCCGGCCGCACCGGACTGGTAGCTCCCAACGGCGCCGGTAAGAGCACACTGCTCAAACTCATCGCCGGAGAGCTCCAGCCGACCGGCGGCGGCGTAACCGTCGACGGGTCGGTGGGCTACCTGCCGCAGACGCTGCCGTTCGCCACAGACCTGACCGTCGCCGAAATGCTCGGGGTGGCACCCATTTTGGCCGCGCTCACGGCGCTGGCGGATGGCGACGCGTCCGAGGCTGTCTTCGCCGCCATCGGCGACGAGTGGGACATCGAGGAACGTAGTGCGGCGCAGCTGGCGCGACTCGGCCTCGACGTCCCCCTCGACCGGGTGCTCGGCGCGCTGTCCGGCGGAGAGGTGATCACTCTCGGGCTGGCCGCGCAGTTGCTGCGGCGGCCCGACGTCCTGCTGCTCGACGAACCCACCAACAACCTGGATATTGCTGCACGACAACGGCTCTACGACGAACTCGACCGCTACCCGGGCGCCTTGCTGCTGATCAGCCACGACCGTGCGCTGCTCGATCGGATGGATCGCATTGCCGAACTGCGCGACGGTGACGTCCAGTTCTACGGCGGGAATTTCACGGCGTACCAGGACGCGGTCGCCGACGCGCAACGTGCCGCTGCAGATGAGATGCGCAATGCGGAGTCGCAGCTCAAACTTCAGAAGCGCCAGATGCAGCAGGCCCGGGAACGCGCGGCCCGCCGAGCCGGCACCGCCGCCCGCAACCTGAAGGACGCCGGACTGCCGAAAATCGTTGCCGGAAAGCTCAAACGCAATGCCCAGGAATCGGCCGGCCGCGCCGACGAGGTCCATGCGCGCCGGGTCGACGACGCCCGGGCGCGCCTCGACGCCGCCGAACGGGCGGTGCGCGACGACGACGTCATCGCCCTCGATCTGCCGAACACGGAAGTCCCCGCAGGCCGTACCGTGCTGAGTGCGAGTGGCCTGAACATCCAGCGTGGTGGTCGGATGCTGTTCGCCGACAACGGAATCGACCTCGACATCCGCGGCCCGGAGCGCATCGCCCTGACCGGTCGTAACGGTGCGGGCAAGTCCACGCTGCTCCGGATGATCAACGGCGACATAGAGCCCGATGCCGGCACCCTGACTCGCGGCGACGGCCGGGTCGCGTACCTGTCACAGCGCCTCGACCTACTGGACGAGCAGCGCAAGGTCTTGGAGAACCTGATGTCCTGGGCGCCGACCCTCAGTATCACGCGGAGGCGGCACCTGCTGGCGCAGTTCCTGTTCCAGGACAACAGGATTGATCTACCTGTATCGGTGCTCTCCGGCGGCGAGCGGCTGCGCGCGACGCTGGCCTGCGTGCTGTACGCGGAACCGGCGCCGCACCTGCTGCTGCTCGACGAACCGACGAACAACCTGGATCTGGTGAGCGTCGGGCAACTGGAATCCGCGCTGAACGCCTACCGCGGCGCCTTCATCGTCGTCAGCCATGACGAACGCTTCCTCGAGGCGATCGGCATCGAGCGCCGGATGACGCTGCCCTAGCCCGACCCGAGCCTGGTAGGTCGGCGTTCGAGGCGCCAGCCGGTCTGTACCCCCAGTTCGGTTGGCGGCCGTCAGCTTTCCTTGACGTCAGGGAAAGCTGACGGGTTCAGATCGAACATGTCCTAGAGAGAGGTACGGCTGCGGCCATAGTGGCGGCGAATCGCGCTAGATGTCCTGCGGCCGGGTCTGGGCCGGGCGGCGCGGCGGGGGAGTCGCGCCTGCCGGCCCGGTTGCCGACTCCGCATCGGCAGCACCGGACTGGCCGCGGTGCTCAACCGACAGGATCCGTTTGTCGTCCTCGCCCTTTTCGTGACGCTCAGGGTCCCGCCGCTCCCGGTCGCGATCGTCATCATCCGACTTATCGTGTTCCCCAACGGTATCCACGCCGCTGGGGTCGCTCAGTCCGCCGAGCCCAGCTCCCGCGGCGTGCCCGGCGCCGGCACCGTCGGCCCCGCCCAGCCCGCCGAGCAGTCCTCCCAATACGCCACTGACGCTCTGCGCCAACTGGCCCGGAATCTGACCCAACGACTGCGCCACGCCTTGGGCGATCTGCCCGGCCTGTTGGCCGACCTGCCCGAGCGTCTGCGCCACGTCACCACCACCGGCGGCCGGGCTGCCCGGCACCGCCGCGCCGAGGCCACCCGGCGTGCCGGCACTGACGCCACTGCCACCCCCTGGGATGCCCTCGGCTGCCGAGGACAGGCCACGCGCGCCCTGCTCGTCGCCGGCCCGGTAGGACTCGGCGGCGCGGTGCAACCGCTCGGACATCTGCTGGCCTGCCGCACCCGTCGACTGCAGGATGTTGTCCCGCCGTGCCATGACCCCGCCGAGCGCCGAATTCATCCCGAAGGCGATCAACCCGTGTGTGGTCGCGGGGCCGACCGACTGCCCCAGACCGCCGCCGTTCTGCAGCTGTCCGAGCCCCGCGGCGACCGCGTCGTGCACCCGGGCCATGCCCAACACACCCTCGGTATTGACGTACAGCGGATCGCCCATGACCTGCTCCCTCGATGACCTGTTGCGGTCAATCCTATGGCGGGTCGGACGACCGGCCGTGCGGCAAATGGTCAGGCGCGCTCGGCGGCGACCCCCGTCGCCACCGCGCGGGCCTGCCGGCCGAAGGCACAGTCGACGCTGACGCGGTCGAAACAGCCGGCGGCCCGGACATCGCCCAGGCGCGCCGCGTCGTGCAGCGCGCGCAGGGCCACGGCCGACTGGCCGCCCCGCTCGGCGGCGCGGAACGCCTCGCGGGCAGCGGCCACGGCGCCGTGCTGATCCCGCCGAGCCGCGTTGGTCCAGGCGCGGGCCAGCGCCAATTCGGGGGCGAACAACATCGACTTCAGCCCGTGCCGAGCCTCGGCACGGGCCAGGGCGCGGCCGGCCTCGGCGGTCGCTCCGCGCCGGCCGAGCGCCTGCGCCAGCAGCATCCACGCCAGCGGACCCCACGAATATCCGGTGGGTGCCAGCACCTTTGCGGCATCGCCGAGCAGCTCGATCGCGGAGTCGAGTTCGCCTCGCGCGATCAACACGTCGGCCAGCAGCACCTCGCCGATGGCCCGCCCGGGTTGCTGCGACTGGGTGAAGTCGATCAACTCGTGGGCCAGTTCCTGAGCCTGGTCCGGTGCCCCGTCCAGCAAGAGGGCCGTCGTCTGCCCGAAGCCACTGGTGAACCGCAGCAACCCCGGTTGCCCGGCGGCCAGGGCACGTTCGGCGAAGGCGTCCACTTCGGTCAACCGGCCCGTGCGGGCGCAACTCAGCGCCGCCGCCGACGCCGCCCAGCCGACGGCGGTGTCGCTCGGGTCGTCACTGGCCAGCACCGAGTCGGCCAGCTGCATGGCCCGGCCGAGATTGCCCGCGTTCATCGCGAACGTCGCCGACAGCGCGTCCAACGTGACCTGCGCGGCCGTGGTCTGTACCCGGCTTCGGATGGTGCGGAGGAAGGCCGTCGCGCGCTCGGGCTCGGACAGCATCCAGAACTGATTGGCCGCGCGGGGCAGCGCCCACGTCATCAATGCCGGCTCGGTCAGCGCCGCCGGATCGACCTCGGCCAGCACGGCATCGGCGTCCAGGCCGCGACCCTGCCAGGCCAGCGCGTAGCTCAACGTCACCCGGGTGGCCAGGCCGCCGGCCGGCAGTGCGGCCCGACCCAGCCGTTCGGCCAACTCCAGATCGCCCAGGCGCAGGGCATCGTCGGCGGCGGCAGCCAGCTCGGCCACCCGCGCAGCGGCACCGCCGTCGAGTGCCCGCACCGCGCGCCGCAGCCGGGCGACGACGCCATCGCCGTCCAACGGTGGCAGCTCCGGCGCCTCGAACGCGGCAGACGAGCCCGGCCCGTCAGCCGCCACCGGAACCGCCAACCGGTCCCGCGCCAACGACGAAATGCCCTCGGGCAGAGACTGATTCGCTTCCGCTGTCACGATGACCCGGGCCGCGCCGGACACCGCGAGCTGATACACCAGCGACGCCGAGAGCCGGTCCAGTAGATGCCCGTCATCGACGACCAGCAGCAGTCCCGTCCCGAGCGCCTCCCGCGCCGCTCGCAACACCTGCACCGTCCGCCCGGTCTCGGGCACGGTGAACAACCGCTCGAACGCCGCGAACGGCACGCACGAATCGGCCGCGCTGCCGGCAATCCAGGCCGCTCGCTCGAACCCCGGTGCCAGCTCCTCGTACGCCGCCCGCGCCGCCGCGGTCTTGCCGGACCCACGGGCACCGGTCAGCAGCGCACCGGCCCCGGATTCGACGCCCGCTTTCAGCTGGCTGAGCACCACGATCCGATCCTATGGCTGAGCGCCGGACGGCACGGCTCGATTAGCGTTGTGCTGTGCTGGCCGACAACATCCCCGAAAACTCTTATGCCGTCTGTGTCTACTGCGCCGCCGGTCCCCGTCATCCCGAATTGCTCGCTCTCGCCGCCGACGTCGGCCGGGCCATTGCCGCGAAAGGCTGGACCCTGGTGTCCGGCGGCGGCAACGTCTCGGCGATGGGCGCCGTCGCCGACGGCGCCCGGGAGAACGGCGGCCGCACCGTCGGCGTCATCCCGAAGAAACTGGTGCACCGCGAACTGGCCGACGTGAACGCCGCCGAACTCATCGTCACCGACACCATGCGCGAGCGGAAGCAGATCATGGAGGACCGCTCCGACGCGTTCATCGCGTTGCCCGGCGGCATCGGCACCCTGGAGGAATTCTTCGAGGCCTGGACGGCCGGCTACCTCAACATGCACGACAAGCCGCTGGTGATGCTCGATCCGCACGGCCACTACGACGGCCTGCTGACCTGGCTGCACACGCTGGTCGACACCGGATACGTGCAACAGGCCGCGCTCGACCGGCTCGTGGTCGCCCGTGACGTCGACGAGGCGATAGCTGCTTGTGCACCCGGTCACATCGCTCACTAGGCTCACCACGCATGAGTGACGACACTTCACGCACCGGCGTCGGCCTGCTGGACATCGCCAAGCAACTGCCGGGCTTCCTGGCTGACGCTCCGGTGATCGCTCGGGGCTTGATCACCGGTTTCGGTGCCAGCCCGACGGCGAAGACATCGATCGGCAAGGTGTTCCAGGAACGCGCCGAAGCGAACAAGAACAAGGTCTTCATCAAGTTCGACGACCAGCGCATCACCTACGGCCAGGCCAACGCGACGGTGAACCGCTACGCGTCGGTGCTGGCGGCCAAGGGCGTCGGGCCGGGCTCGGTGGTCGGCATCATGCTGCGCAACTCGCCGGACGCGGTGCTGCTGATGCTGGCGACGGTCAAGTGTGGCGCGATCGCCGGGATGATCAACTACAACCAGCGCGGCAACGTGCTGGCACACAGCCTGGGCCTGCTCGGCGCCAAGGTCCTGGTCGCCGAGGCGGACTTCGTCGAGCCCGTCACCGAGTGCGGTGCCGATCCGGAGCTGACGCAGGGCCTGGTCTCGGTCGAGGAGCTGCGCGAGCTCGCCGTCGGCCAGTCGACCGCCAACCCGGCGGGCACCAGCCAGATCCTGGCCAAGGAGAAGGCGTTCTACATCTTCACCTCGGGCACCACCGGCCTGCCGAAGGCCAGCGTGATGACGCACTACCGTTGGCTGCGCGCGCTCGGTGGGTTCGGCGGGCTGGGACTGCGCCTGAACAGCAGCGACACCCTGTACTGCTGCCTGCCGCTGTACCACAACAACGCCCTCACCGTCGCAACGTCGTCGGCCCTCAACGCCGGCGCCGCGCTGGCACTGGGCAAGTCGTTCTCGGCCTCGCGCTTCTGGGACGAGGTCATCAAGTACGACGCCACCGCCTTCATCTACATCGGCGAGATCTGCGGGTACCTGCTGAACCAGCCGCCCAAGGCGACCGACCGGGCGCACCAGGTCCGGGTCATCGCCGGCAACGGTCTTCGCCCCGCGATCTGGGACGAGTTCACCTCCCGCTTCGGCATCAAGCGCGTGTGCGAGTTCTACGCCGCCAGCGAGGGCAACACCGGCTTCGTCAACGTCTTCAACATCGACAAGACCACGGGCATCTGCCCGTCGCCGGTCGTGTACGTCGAATACGACCTGGAGACCGGTGAGCCGGCCCGTGGCCCCGACGGCCGGCTGCGCAAGGTCAAGCGCGGCGAACCGGGCCTGCTGCTCAGCAAGGTCAACAACCTGCAGCCGTTCGACGGCTACACCGACAAGTCGGCCAGCGAGAAGAAGCTGGTGCGCAACGCGTTCAAGGACGGCGACGTCTGGTTCAACACCGGCGACCTCATGCGGTCGCAGGGCTTCGCGCACGCCGCGTTTGCCGACCGTCTCGGTGACACCTTCCGGTGGAAGGGCGAGAACGTCGCCACCACCGAGGTCGAGGCCGCGCTCGGTGGCGACGACCAGGTCGAGGAGTGCACGGTCTACGGCGTCGAGGTGCCGGGCTGCGGCGGCCGCGCCGGGATGGCATCGGTGCAGCTGCGCGACGGTGCCGAATTCGACGGCGCCGCGCTGGCCAAGGCCGGCTTCGAGCACCTGCCGGCCTATGCGGTACCGCTGTTCATCCGGATCGTGCCCGCGTTGGCGCACACCTCGACGTTCAAGAACCAGAAGGTCGACCTGCGCAAACAGGGCTACGGCGCCGAGGTATCGGACCCGATCTACGTGCTGGCGGGGCGCGAGGACGGCTACGTGCCGTTCTACCCGGAGTACCCGGCCGAGGTGAAGGACGGCAAGAAGCCGCGCTAGCCC
Source organism: Mycobacterium sp. PDNC021 (assembly GCF_048282635.1). NCBI lineage: Bacteria > Bacillati > Actinomycetota > Actinomycetes > Mycobacteriales > Mycobacteriaceae > Mycobacterium > Mycobacterium sp. PDNC021. The sequence goes on along the minus strand of NZ_CP182502.1, from coordinate 5,238,649 downwards.
GATGGGCCGCTGATGGTGCCGGTGTGACTCCCGGGGCGATTGGCGGCCGTCGCGGGCAGCGAATGTGCCGTCAGCGCGCCCGTTTCGGCGGCTCCGCGCGCTGAGTGCACATTCGGCGCGTCCGAGACTTCCGGTTAGCCTGGGAGCCGTGCAGTCCTCCGCAAGGGGCCAGTTCCTGGGTCGCCAGGTGGCCGGCGATCGCGCGCTGATCATGGCGATCGTCAACCGCACCCCGGATTCCTTCTATGACCGGGGGGCGACCTTCAGCGACGGCGCAGCCAAGGACGCAGCGCACCAGAAGATCGCCGACGGGGCCGACGTCATCGACATCGGCGGCGTGAAGGCGGGGCCGGGCAGCACCGTCGACGCCGACGAGGAGATCGCGCGCGTTGTGCCGTTCATCGAATGGCTCCGCGGTGAGTACCCCGACCAGCTGATCAGCGTCGACACCTGGCGGGCGAACGTGGCCAAGCAAGCCTGCGCGGCCGGGGCCGACCTGATCAACGACACCTGGGCCGGCGCCGATCCCGGGCTGCCCGAGGTGGCCGCCGAATTCGGGGCCGGGCTGGTCTGCTCGCACACCGGCGGGGCAGTGCCGCGGACCCGGCCCTTTCGCGTCAACTACGGCGTCACCGAACGCGGTGTGGTGGACGACGTCATCGCCGAAGTGACCGCCGCGGCAGCGCATGCCGTTTCCGTGGGCGTCCGCAAGGACGCCATCCTGATCGACCCGACGCACGATTTCGGCAAGAACACTTACCACGGTCTTAGTTTGTTGCGCCATGTAAAAGATCTTGTAAATACCGGATGGCCAGTGCTGATGGCCCTGAGTAACAAGGATTTCGTAGGGGAGACTTTAGGAGTCGAACTGACCGAGCGCCTGGAGGGGACGCTGGCCGCGACGGCACTTGCCGCCGCTGACGGCGCCGCCATGTTCCGGGTGCATGAGGTGGGCCCCACCCGGCGCGTCCTGGAAATGGTCGCGTCGATCCAGGGCGGGCGTCCACCGAGCCGAACAGTGAGGGGACTCGCGTGACCCTAAGTCCTGAATTGACCGCAGAAGGCATCGCTCGCCATGCCTGGCTGGCGGAACGCAGCTGGAGCCGGCCGACGTGGACCATCGCCGAGCTCGAGGCCGCCAAGGCCGGCCGCACCGTCTCCGTCGTGCTGCCCGCGCTGAACGAGGAAGATACCGTCGCCGACGTCATCGACAGCATCAGCCCGCTGGTGGGTGGCCTGGTCGACGAGCTCGTGGTCCTCGACTCCGGTTCGACCGACGAGACGGAACTGCGCGCCATCGAGGCCGGGGCGCGGGTCGTCAGCCGCGAACAGGCTCTGCCCGAGGTGCCGGTCCAGCCTGGCAAGGGCGAGGCCCTGTGGCGCTCGCTGGCGGCCACGACCGGCGACATCGTCGTGTTCGTCGACTCCGACCTGCTCGACCCCGATCCGATGTTCGTGCCCAAGCTGCTCGGGCCGCTGCTGCTGGCCGACGGCGTGCATCTGGTCAAGGGTTTCTACCGGCGGCCGCTGAAGATCAGCGGCGGCGAGGACGCCAACGGCGGCGGCCGGGTCACCGAGCTGGTGGCACGTCCGCTGCTCGCGTCCCTGCGGCCCGAGCTGACCTGCCTGCTGCAGCCGCTGGGCGGCGAGTACGCCGGTACCCGGGAGCTGCTGACGTCGGTTGGGTTCGCGCCGGGCTACGGCGTCGAGATCGGCCTGCTGATCGACACCTATGACAAGCTGGGCCTCGACGCCATCGCTCAGGTCAACCTCGGGGTGCGCACGCATCGCAACCGGCCGCTGACCGAGCTGGCCGCGATGAGCCGTCAGGTGATCGCCACCCTGCTGTCGCGCTGCGGCATCAGCGACTCCGGCGTCGGGCTGACCCAGTTCTTCCTCGACGGCGACGCCTACACGCCGCGGACGTCGACGGTGTCGCTGATCGACCGTCCGGCGATGAACACCCTGCGCTGATCCCACTTTGTCGGTGCGATCCGGCAGGATCGTCGGTGTGACGCTGATTCTCATCTACCTCGTGGTGCTGATCCTGGTCGCGGTGGTGCTGTTCGCCCTGGGCACTGTGTTGTTCGGCCGCGGTGAGCAGCTGCCCCCACTGGCGCGGGGCACCACAGCCACCGTGCTGCCCGCATCCGGTGTCACCGGCGCCGATGTCGATGCCGTGAAGTTCACGCAGACCCTGCGCGGCTACAAGACCAGCGAGGTCGACTGGGTGCTGGACCGGCTGGCGCAGGAGCTGGACTCGCTGCGCGGCGAGCTGACGACATTGCGTGCGCAGACTGCGGATGCCGAGCAGTGACTGCTCCCGACGGCCGGGTCCGGTGCGGCTGGGTCGACATCGGCGCTTCCGCCGACGCGACGCAGTACCGCGACTACCACGACACCGAGTGGGGCCGCCCGCTCCGTGGCACGCAGGCGCTGTTCGAGCGCGTCTCGCTGGAGGCGTTCCAGAGCGGTCTGTCGTGGCTGATCATCCTGCGTAAGCGGGAGAACTTCCGGGCTGCGTTCCACGGATTCGATGTGGCGAAAGTGGCCGGTTTCGGGGAGCAGGACATCGACCGGCTGCTGGCCGACCAAGGCATCGTCCGCAACCGCGCCAAGATCGAGGCGACTATCGCGAACGCCCGCGTGATCGACGGCGGTCTGGACCTCGACGAGCTGCTGTGGTCGTTCGCGCCGCCATCGCGGCCGCGGCCTGTTGACCTGGCCCAGGTCCCGGCGACCACACCGGAGTCGGTGGCCATGGCCAAGGAGCTGAAGCGCCGGGGGTTTCGGTTCGTCGGCCCGACCACGGCGTATGCGTTGATGCAGGCCACCGGGATGGTGGACGACCACATCGAGGCCTGTTGGGTGCCCCGGCACAGCTCATCGGAGGTCTGACGGGCGGGTCTTTCACACCCGCCGGTAGCGATAGGGAACAATAGACATAGTTCAGTTGCAGTTCAGTGCCGTGAGCCGACCACGTCAGTGGGTCGTTCCGGCCTTGATCCGGGACCGTGGATGCGGTCCGGGCGCGTGCGGAGGGAGCACCCGATGGCGGCGATGAAGCCCCGGACCGGCGACGGTCCACTGGAAGCAACCAAAGAGGGGCGCGGCATCGTCATGCGGGTACCGCTGGAGGGTGGCGGTCGTCTGGTGGTCGAGCTGACCCCGGATGAGGCCGCGGCCCTGGGCGACGAACTGAAGAACGTCACCAGCTAGTTCAGCTGCAGACGCTCCGATAGATATCGAGCGTCTGCTGGGCGACCTGCAGCCAGGAGAATTCCTCGATGCACCGCCGACGGCCGGCCTGCCCGAACGCGCGGGCCTGTTCGGGGTCGCGGACCAACGCGTTGACCGCGTCCGCGAGCCCCGTCTCAAACTCCACCGCGTCAGCGGCGTCGTAGTGCACCAGTAGTCCGGTGGTGCCGTCGTCGACCACCTCGGGAATGCCGCCGACGTCCGATGCGACCACGGCGGTGCCGCAGGCCATCGCTTCGAGGTTGACGATGCCCAGCGGTTCGTAGACCGACGGGCAGACGAAAACTGATGCCGTCGCGAGTATTTCGCGGATTTTCTCGGTCGGCAGCATCTCCTGGATCCAGTGCACCCCGGCGCGGGTCGCGCTGAGCTCCTTCACCGCGGCAGCCACCTCGGCGGCGATCTCCGGGGTGTCGGGCGCGCCGGCACACAACACCAGCTGCACGTCGGGGTCGAACCGGTGGGCCGCCGCGATCAGATGGCTGACGCCCTTCTGCCGGGTGATCCGCCCGACGAAAGCCACGATCGGCCGGTCCGGATCGACGCCGAGGTCGGCCAGGGTTTGGCCTGCCTCGACCGGATACCAGTCGTCAGTGTCGATCCCGTTGCGCACCACGTGCACTCGCGCGGGGTCCAGCTGCGGGTAGGTGGCCAGGACGTCGGCCCGCATACCCGCACTGACGGCGATGACGGCGTCGGCCGCTTCGATCGCGGTGCGCTCGACCCACGACGAGATGCGGTAGCCGCCGCCGAGCTGCTCGGCCTTCCACGGCCGCCTCGGCTCCAGCGAGTGCGCGGTCAGTACGTGCGGGATGCCGTGCAGCAGCGCGGTGAGGTGTCCGGCCATGCCGGTGTACCAGGTGTGCGAATGCACCACCGTGGGTACGGCAGCCGGTCCGGCGAAGGCGTTGTTCACCATCGCCAGATCCGCCGACAGCGTTGTCAGGGCCGCGTTGGCCCCCGCGAGCAGCGGATCGGGCTGGGCCACGAAGGCGTCCCTGCGGTGCACACCCATGCAGTGGACGTCGACGTCGCACAGCTTCGTCAGCTGCCCGACGAGTTCGGTCACGTGCACGCCCGCGCCGCCGTAAACCTCCGGCGGATACTCCCGAGTCATCATCGCAACGCGCATGTCGATGACGTTAACGCGTGACAGGTTGGGACGTATGTCTGGCCGCTTCGGTTGGTGGCTATTAGGTTTGGTGCCATGAGGGAACAGCCGCAGGTGCTGGGAATCGTCTTGGCAGGCGGTGAGGGCAAGCGGCTGTATCCACTGACCGCGGACCGGGCCAAGCCCGCCGTCCCGTTCGGGGGCGCCTACCGGCTCATCGACTTCGTCCTATCCAACCTCGTCAACGCCCGGTACCTGCGGATTTGTGTTCTGACGCAATACAAGTCGCATTCCCTGGACCGGCACATCTCGCAGAACTGGCGGCTGTCGGGTCTGGCCGGCGAGTACATCACCCCGGTTCCGGCGCAGCAGCGGCTGGGCCCACGGTGGTACACGGGTTCGGCCGACGCCATCTATCAGTCGATGAACCTCATCTACGACGAAGACCCCGATTACATCGTGGTCTTCGGCGCCGACCACGTGTACCGCATGGATCCCGAGCAGATGGTGCAGTTCCACATCGAGAGCGGAGCGGGCGCGACCGTCGCCGGCATCCGGGTGCCGCGAGCCGAGGCGTCGGCGTTCGGCTGCATCGACGCCGACGAGTCCGGCCGCATCCGCAGCTTCATCGAAAAGCCGGCGGACCCGCCGGCATGCACCGACGACCCGGACCAGACGTTCGTGTCCATGGGCAACTACGTGTTCACCACCAAGGCGCTCATCGACGCCATCCGGGTGGACGCCGAGAACCACGATTCCGATCACGACATGGGCGGCAACATCATTCCGCAGATGGTTGCCGACGGGATGGCCGCCGTCTACGACTTCAACGACAACGAGGTGCCCGGGGCCACTGAGCGTGACCACGGCTACTGGCGTGACGTCGGAACGCTGGACGCGTTCTACGACGCTCATATGGACCTGGTGTCGGTGCACCCGGTGTTCAACCTCTACAACCGGCGCTGGCCCATCCTCGGCGAGTCGGAGCACCTGGCCCCGGCCAAGTTCGTCAACGGCGGTTCGGCGCAGGAATCGGTGGTCGGCGCGGGCAGCATCATTTCGGCTGCGTCCGTGCGCAATTCGGTGCTGTCGTCCAACGTCGTGATCGACGACGGCGCCATCGTCGAGGGCAGCGTCATCATGCCCGGGGCGCGGGTCGGTCGCGGCGCGGTGGTGCGGCACGCCATCTTGGACAAGAACGTCGTCGTCGGGCCCGGCGAGATGGTCGGTGTGGACCTCGAGAAGGACCGCGAACGCTTCTCGGTGAGTGCCGGCGGCGTGGTCGCGGTCGGTAAGGGCGTCTGGGTCTAGACGGCCGGCGGCGTTGCGTCGACCGTTTTCGCCTTTCCGCGACGGCGGCGTCGGAGCAGGGCCACCGCAGCCCAGACCAGCCCCGCCAGCACGACCAGCACCAGCACGGGCAGCACGATCGCGACGATGACCAGCCCGACGCTGGCCACGTCCTCCAGCGTGCTCAGGACCGGCGCTGCGAGCCCGCCCGTGGCGACATTGGCGACCGGCCGCACCGTGGATTTGGTCAGGGACACCACCAGCGCGGTGACGGCCCCGATCACCACGGGAATCCACTGTCCGGAACTGGCGAACGCGCCAGGGTCGGTGACAGCCGCGGTCTGCGCCGCGGTGCCGGAGCCGAAGACGATGCCGCCGGAGGTCGGCCGTACGAACGTCTGGATGGTGTCGTTGATGCTGTCTAGGGCCGGCACCTTGTCGGCGACGATCTCGACGACCAGTAGCACGGCCACGATGCCGATCACCCAGCCGTTGGTCAGCCACGCCCACGGGTGCGGTAGCTCGACGAGATTGGTGAAGCGTCCCAGCAGGCCCATCGCCAGCAGTGGGATGTAGGCGTTGAGGCCCGATGCGGTGGCCAGGCCGAGCCCGGTGAACAGTTCCACCGGTTCAGTCTCCGCGATTTGTGCACGATTTCTCGCGCTGTCCGCGGATTTTCGTGCACAAGTCGTGGGGTGTCACCACACGTAGGGGAGCAAGCGGTAACGCACCTTCTCGGTGTACGCGACGTAGCCGGGCAGCTCGGCGCGCAGCATCTTCTCCTCGTCGAAGATCCGGGCCATGAGCGCCGGGGCGGCGGCGAGCACCGGGACCAGGCCCCAGTAGGAGCCGAGCGCCAGCGGGGTCGCGAGCATCATGATCAGGGCGCAGATGTACATCGGGTGCCGCACGATGCCGTACAGCCCGGTCGAGATCACCGGCTGCCCGGTCTCGACGGTGATGCTCGCGCCCGCGAAGTTGTTCTGGATCACCACCCACTGGGCCGCTACCAGCGAGGCGCCCACGACGACGTTGCCCAGTACGACGACCGCCGTCGGCACGTGGGACCAGCCGAACCGCCAGTCCAGCGCGCTGACCACCCCGGTCGCGACCACCGACGCCAGGACCGCCCACATGATGAGTTTTTGCACGGGGCGGGTCTCGGCCGTCGGTCCGCCGTGCATCCGCCGGGCCAGGGCGTCGGGGTGCTTGATGGCCAGGTACATGCTCGGGCCCATGGTCGCGATCATGAAGACCGCGATGAAAACCCAAGCCTGCCAATAGTGAATCGTGCCGGCCGGCACGCACAGCAGCAGCGCGAAGAAGACGACGCCGAGTGCCGCTGAGGCGAGCGCCTGCAAGGCGAGCTTCATGGTTCCTCCTACCGTAGGTCGCGGCGCCGGAAGGCCAAGGCGCCGACGATGATCAGAGTTGCGTCCAGGACCAGCAGCCAGGCCACCGGCGTTGCGGTGAAACTGTCCGACCCGACCCGCGGGATGTGGCTGAACGGATCGAGGTCCAATATCCAGTGCGGTGAATTCGCCAGCGAACCAAGCAGATACACCGCGATGAAGCCGACCAGCACGCCCCAGGCCGCCGGGGCGAACCGCGGCACCGCGCCGAACAGGATGGTCGTCACCGCCACCAGGAGCCAGACGGCGGGCAATTGCACCGCGGCGGAGCCGAGCACCTGCGGCAGCTTGCCACCGATATCGCCGGCAGCGGCTCCGTAGGTCACGCCGGCCAGCAGGCCTGAGGTGAGCATCGCGACCGTGGTACCGGCCAGCGCGATCACCAGATATCCGGCCAGCCAACGGATTCGGCTCACCGCACCCGCGAGCAACGTCTCGGCGCGCTGGCCGGTCTCCTCCTGATGAGGCCGCAGCGCCAGCGATACCGCGAACGCCGCGGTGACCATGCCCAGCATGTTGAAGGCGATCGCGATGAACGCCTGCTCGAGCGCGCCGGTGCCACCGAGCCGGGTGATGATGTCGCGCGCCGAGCCACTGCCGCCCAGCTCATCGCCGATGCCGTGCACGACGCTGCCGACCAGCAGTCCGTACAGTCCCAGCCCGACGGTCCACACCAGCACCGAACCGCGGCTCAGCCGCCACGCCAATCCAGTTGGGCCGCTCAGCATTCCGGTGGCCCGGGGACGGCCGCGGCGCTCGGCGAACATCCCGGCCCCGACGTCGCGGGTGCCCTGAAGTTGGTAGGCCAGCACCACCAGCGCGACGGTCAGCGTCAGATGCAGAGCCAGCACCCCGAACCGATCGCCGGCATACGGGCGCACCAACAACGACCACCCCAACGGCGAGGCCCAGGACAGCTCGCTGCCGCTGGCGTCGCCCACCGCCCGCAGGGTGAACGCCGCGCCGAGCACACCGAAGGCGACGCCGCGGGCAACGCGGGCACTGGCGGACAGTTGTGCGGCCACCGCGGCGACGGCGGTGAAGACCAGCCCGGAGGCGGCCAGCGCGCAGCTGAAGGCCAGCGAACCCAGCACGGGCACATCGGTTTTCAGCAGTCCGAGGAACCCGAGCAGCCCGGTCAGTAGCGAGGCGCCACCGGTCAGCAGTAGCGCCGCGGTCAGACTCGCGTTGCGGCCCACTGCCGTCGAGTCGATCAACTCGGTGCGGCCGGCCTCTTCGTCGGCGCGGGTGTGCCGGATCAGGGTCAGGATGACGGCGACGGCGATCAGCACGTGGAACATGCCCGCTTTCCAGATGCCGGCGGCGCCCAGGCTGTCGTTGCAGATGTTGCCGTAGATCGCGCGCTGCGCCGGGCTGGCCATGATGCTCGCGACGAATCCGGCGCGGCCCGCCGCGGTGGGGTAGACGGCCTCGATGCTGCCGATGTACACCGTGGACAGCGGCAGGGACAGCAGCAGCACCCACAGCGGCAGCACAATCCGGTCGGTACGCAGGTAAAGTCGAAGCAGCCCAACGGTTCCGGTGAAGCTGGAAGCGCCGGCGGCAGGTCGGGCGGACCCTGCCGGGCGGTCCAGTACGGCGGTCATGCCCGCGCCTGCTCGGGTTCGCGGCGCGCACGACCGTTGTCGTAGTGCCGCAGGAACAGGTCCTCGAGGGTGGGCGGCTGGCTGACCAGCGAGCGCACCCCGGCATCGCCGATGGCCTTGATGACGGCGCCGAGGCTTTCGGATTCCACCCGGGCCGTGAGCGTCCGGCCGTCGAAGAAGATGTCGGAAACCCCTGGGAGATGGTCGATCCGGCCCGGGTTGTTGATCATGTCGGCCTTGATGGTGGTGCTCGACAGGTGCCGCATCGACTCCAAGGTCCCGGTCTCGACGGTGCGGCCGGCGCGGATGATGGTCACCCGCTGGCACAGTCGCTCGGTCTCGGCCAGGATGTGGCTCGACAGCAATACGGTGGCGCCGCGGCCGGCGGCTTCGGCCACGCACTGCTGGAAGATGTTCTCCATCAACGGATCCAGGCCGCTGCTGGGCTCGTCGAGCAGCAGCAGGTCGGCGTTCGAGGCGAAAGCGGAGATCAGCGATACCTTCTGCCGGTTGCCTTTCGAGTACGTGCGGGTCTTCTTGGTGGGGTCCAGGTCGAACCGCTCGGTGAGCTCGGCGCGGCGCCTTTCGTCGATGCCGCCGCGCATGCGGGCCAGCAGGTCGATGGTCTCGCCACCGGTCAGCGTCGGCCACAGCGTGACATCGCCTGGTACGTAGGCGATGTGGCGGTGCAGTGCGACCGCGTCGGTCCACGGGTCGCCGCCGAGCAGGCGCACGGTGCCGGAGTCGGCGCGCACGAGCCCGAGCAGGATGCGGATGGTCGTCGACTTGCCCGCGCCGTTGGGTCCGAGGAAGCCGTGCACCTCACCTCGCTCGACTCTCAGGTTCAGCCCGTCGAGTGCCCGGACTGCGCCGAAGTTCTTCGTCAGGGTGTCGATTTCGATGGCGGCGTTCACATTCACTCCTCGGTGGTGGTGACGATGGGCTGGCCCGATTCCTGTTGCGCCAGAAAGGCTTCGTACATGGTCGAATCGACCATGAGGCCCTCGGTGTACAGCTCGAGTGCCGGCAGCAGCATGTCCTGCGCGTAGTCATGCAGCACCTGGCGGTAATTCGTCGGGTTGTCGTGCAGCTGGATGTACGTCAGGAAGGCGCCGCCACCGGTCAGGGCCAGGAAGCGGGCGCGTGCCTTGGGGTCGTGACTCGGCTTGATGGTGCCGGCCCGCACGCCCTCTTCGAGATAGCCTTCGGTGTTGTCGATCATGTTCTGCCACAGCGATTTTGACAATTCGCCGCCGGTCTGCAGAGCCTGCATCAAATAGGCCGTCAGCGGTGCGAAGGATTCGATCTCGGCGATCTGCGCGAACCATGCGCTCGGGCTGGCGTTCTGCATCGACTCGCTCTTGGCCGCCCGGACGGTCTCGATGACGTAGGCATCACACGCCTCGCGCAGTTTTTCCTTGGAACCGAAGTGGTGGATCACCAGGGCCGCGCTGACCCCGGCGGCCGTGGCGATACTGCGCACGCTGGCAGAGAACCCGTTTTGGCCGAATTGTTCGATGGCCGCGTCGCGGATTCGGGCGACGGTGGTGAAGTCCTCGGCTGAACGCATGTTCAATACGCTAAACACGCGTTCAGCCGGCCGTCAAGCATCCGGCCGTCAAGAGCCCGTAAAAATTCGACAACAACGACAACGGCCCGGCGATTCGCTCGCCGGGCCGGTCGTTGATTCTGCGGTGAGGGTGTCGGCTACTCGACTTTCCGCGCCCTGGGTTCAGGGTCAACGCAAGTAGGCGCCCCTAGTCGCGGACGGCCGCCAACAGCCCGTCGCCCAGTGGCACCAGAACAGGGGTCAGCCGCTCGTCCTCGGCGATGGCGCGAGTGGCCTCGCGTACGGCCGTCACGTCGCGATCGTTGGCCGCGGCGTCACCGGCCCGGCCACCGAGCGCGGCCCGGTGCACGACGATCACGCCGCCCGGCCGCAGCAGGCGGACGCCCTCGGCGACGAACTGCGGCTGGTCGACGGGCTCGCCGTCGATGAACACCAGGTCGTAGGACTCGTCGGCCAGCCGGGTCAGGACTTCCTGCGCGCGGCCCACGATCAGCCGGGTCCGGGACGGTCCCACACCGGCGCCGACGAACGCCTGCTTGGCCAGCCGCTGGTGCTCGGGCTCGATGTCGATGGTGGTCAGCACGCCGTCGTCGCGCATGCCGGACAACAGCCACAACCCGCTGACACCGGCGCCGGTACCGACCTCGACGACGGCCTTGGCCGACGCGATCTTCGCCAGCACGCTCAGCAGCGCGCCCACTGCCGGGGTGATCGGGTTGGCCCCGCTCTCCTCGGCCCGTTCCCGGGCCGCCGCGGTGATCGGTTCCTCGGTGATGGACCGCTCGGCGTGCTTGACGATGGCCTCGGCCGTGCTGGGCTTGGGAGCGGCAGCGGGTGCAGCTGCGACGGGCTGGGCCGGCGTCGCCTGCGCAGGGGCGGCCGGAGCCGGCTGGGCCGGCGCGGGCTGGCCGGCCGAAACCGTCGGGTCATCGGTGCTGGACATATCCGCAGCGTAACGAACACCCAGCAAGCCGCCGCTCAGCACACGCTCAACGGAATGAGGTGGCGGGCCGGCCCATCGGGAGGCTGAGAGGCAACCCTGAGCGGCAGCGCGACACACCCGGGACGCAAGGTTAAGTTTTGGCGAACATTCTCGGGGTATCCGCAGGTCATGGCCCTGGAATCCGGTTTCTCAGGAAAAGTTCAGTTTGCTCATACATCAACCTCACCAGGGTGGGGAACCGTAATCGCCATGCACGCAAGTGTGAACGATCTGCAAAGCGATTCCGGGCTCCGGCAGTCGCCGGATATCCGCGGCATCGGGAATATCGGACTCCAGGTACCGGTTGCTGCTGATGCGTCGTGTAACTACAACGATGAACCGACCGAACTGGAGATTGCCACGACCGCCATGCCGGCCCCCGCGATGCTTGCCCCGACGCACATGTCCCATGTCTCGGCGCCCGAGGTTGAGTTGGATTGGGCCGAAGTCAGCGACGAGCTGACCGGCACCGCCGTCTTCGACGCCACCGGCGACGTAGCGACCATGCCGTCGTGGGATGAGCTGGTCCGGCAGCACGCCGACCGCGTGTACCGGCTGGCCTACCGGCTGTCGGGTAACCCGCAGGACGCCGAAGACCTGACTCAGGAGACCTTCATCCGGGTGTTCCGCTCGGTGCAGAACTACCAGCCGGGCACCTTCGAAGGCTGGCTGCACCGCATCACCACCAACTTGTTCCTGGACATGGTCCGGCGCCGCGCCCGTATCCGTATGGAGGCGTTGCCCGAGGACTACGACCGGGTGCCGGCCGACGATCCGAACCCCGAGCAGCTGTACCACGATTCCCGGCTGGGGCCGGATCTGCAGGCTGCGCTCGACTCGCTGCCCCCGGAGTTCCGCGCAGCTGTCGTGCTCTGCGACATCGAAGGTCTGTCGTACGAGGAGATCGGCGCGACGCTCGACGTCAAGCTGGGCACCGTGCGCAGTCGTATCCACCGCGGCCGGCAAGCGCTGCGGGAGTACCTGGCCAGCCACCCCGGTGACTACTCCGAGGCGGCTGCGGCGATCTCCGCCAAGTCTGCCTGAGCGTTGTGACGCGTCCGTCCCAGGTTGTCGCGCTACATTCAGTAGTAACGGCAACGCGGACGTGGCGCGGAGAGGAGCTCGGTGATGGTCGACCGGGGACAGTTGTTCCGTCGTGCGTTCTCCTGGCTGCCCGCCCAGTTCGCCTCCCAGAGTGACGGGCCCGTCGGCCCGCGGCGCTTCGGGTCGACGGAGCACCTGGCCATCGAGGCCATCGCCGCATTCGTCGACGGTGAACTGCAGATGGGCGCCCACCTGCGTGCCGCCCATCACCTCTCCCAGTGCCCGGATTGCGCCGCCGAGGTGGATGCCCAGGGTCAGGCCCGGAGCGCGTTGCGCGATTCGTGCCCGATCATCGCGCCCAATTCTTTGCTGGGCGCCTTGGCGAACATCCCCAACGACGCATCGATGCAGTTCGTGGATATTCAGGCGTCAGGAATTGAAGACCAGGACTTTGCCGACCGGCCGCCGCGGGAACGTCGTCGTCGCCGGTAGGGTTGAGCCTGAATTTTGACTAGCCGTCACGCCCGCCCAGGCGGGCCGTACGGACAAAGCCAGCAGATGGGGAGTGGAACACCGGTGACGAATCAGGACATGTCCGGCGATCGCCCCCGTCTGGCTCCGCGTCCGGTGACGCGCACCCCGGTGGACCCGGCGTCGCAGCGTGCGTTCGGCCGGCCCGACGGCTTCACCGGCTCGTTCCTCGCCGAGGACCAGATCCGGAACCAGGGGGAGTACACCCCGACCAATCAGGCGCCCGATCCCGTGCTGGCCGAAGCCTTCGGGCGGCCGGGTGCCGCCACCGACTCGCTGCAACGTCACCCCGCCGACGCCGGCGCGCTGGCGGCCGAGGGCAAGGACGACGACGAGGCGATCGCCGACCCCTGGCGGGACCCGTCGGCCGCGCCGTCACTCGGCACCCCGGCGTTGCCCCCGCCGCCTCCGGTGGTGGTCACCGCTCCCGTCGGCAAGCTCGGCGTGCGTGACGTGCTGTTCGGGCGCAAGGTCTCGATGACCGCGCTGGCGGTGCTGGCCGTGCTGGCGTTGGTGGTCGGCATAGTCGGCGGCGTCGTCGGGCGCAAGACCGCCGAGGTGGTCGAGGCCTTCACCACCTCCAAGGTCACCTTGAAGACCAGTGACGGCGGCGATCTGCCTGCCGGCCGGTTCGCGAAAGTCGCTGCCGCCGTGGCAGATTCGGTGGTCACAATCGAGGCGATGGGGGACACCGACGGGTCGCAGGGCTCAGGCGTGGTGGTCGACGGGCGCGGCTACGTCGTGACCAACAACCACGTCATCTCCGACGCGGCGAAGGACCCCAGCAAGTACCACATCTCCGTGGTGTTCAACGACGGCAAGCAGGTCCCGGCGAACCTCGTCGGTCGTGACCCCAAGACCGACCTCGCGGTGCTCAAGGTCGACAACGTCGACAACCTGACCGTCGCGAAGTTCGGTGATGCCGAGAAGGTCAAGGTCGGTGACGAGGTCATCGCGGCCGGCGCCCCGCTGGGCCTGCGCAGCACCGTCACCCACGGCATCATCAGCGCGCTGCACCGCCCCGTGCCGCTGTCCGGCGAAGGGTCCGACACCGACACCGTCATCGACGGCATCCAGACCGATGCGTCGATCAACCACGGCAACTCGGGTGGCCCGCTGATCAATATGAATTCCGAGGTCATCGGGATCAACACGGCCGGAAAGTCGTTGTCCGACAGTGCCAGTGGTCTGGGCTTCGCCATCCCCGTGAACGAGGTCAAGGCCACCGTCGAGGTCCTGATCAAGGACGGCAAGATCTTCCACCCGACGCTGGGCCTGAACGCCAAGTCGGCCAGTGACAAGGTCGCCTCGGGCGCCCAGGTCGTGAACGTCGTCGCCGGCAGCCCGGCCGAGAAGGGCGGCATCCTCGAGAACGACGTCGTGGTCAAGGTCGGTTCCCGCAAGGTCGCCGACGCCGACGAGTTCGTCGTCGCCGTACGGCAGCTGCAGATCGGTCAGCCGGCGCCCATCGAGGTGATTCGCGATGGCCGGCACGTGACGCTCACCGTGGTACCCAACGCCGACACCCCGGCCAGCTGATGTTCGGCAACATCGGATGGGGCGAGATGCTCGTGCTGGTCATCGCGGGCCTGGTGATCCTGGGTCCGGAGCGGTTGCCCGGCGCCATCCGGTGGACGGCCGGCAGCCTCAAGCAGGTGCGGGATTACCTCAGCGGCGCGACCAGTCAGCTGCGTCAGGATCTCGGCCCGGAGTTCGAGGACCTGCGTCAACCCCTCAGCGAACTGCAGAAACTGCGCGGTATGACGCCGCGCGCGGCGCTGACCAAACATCTGCTGGACGGTGACGATTCGTTCATCACCGGTGCTTTCGGCACCGCGACCCCGGACCAGACGAAGCCGCTGACCACGCCGGAAGTCAATGGTGTGGCGCCCACACCGGGCACCACCGAACCCGCACCGCAGCCGGGGAAGACGACGTTCGACCCCGACGCGACGTGACGCGGCTAGAGATTCAGGGCTTGTAGGCGCGCCGGATCCCGGTAGCGATCCGAATTCTCGGCGATCTCCGCGGCCGGCGGCAGGATTTCGTCCGCGGCGACGTAGACGCCGCCGGCGCGCAGTGAGTCGTCCAGCATCAACCAGATCCAGCGGGTCAGGTCGGCGACCAGCGCGTCCTGGCTGTCGCGCAGCGGCTGTTCGAGCCAGTGCCCCGCGGCGGTCTCGACCAGGCCGACGATGCTGTAGGACAACCGCTCGGCGTCGGCCTGCACATCGAATGCCGCCACGTACACCTTGAGCACCGCGGTCAGCAGGTTGGCGATGGTGATCTTGATGTCGGCGAAGGCGTTGAAGCCCTCATCGATGGAGCATCGCTGCAGGTATCGGTACAGATTCGGGTGTTGGATCAGGAAGTGGACGTGCGCGCCCACGCCGGCTTGCACGATCTGCGCCATGCTGCCCTCGGGCCGCCACACCGGCGCGAGTTCGGCGGTGATCATCTGGCTGGTGCGGTGCGCGACCTCGCGCTGCAGGTCAGCGGCGTCGACGAAGTGCCGGTACAGCTTGGTGCGGCTGACGCCGACGTGCGCGGCGATCTGTTCGGTCGAGGTCTGGGGTCCGTGTTGCTCGATCACCACGAGGGCAGCGTCGATGAACTCAGCGCGCCTGCGCTCGCGTTGGCCGGCCCAGCGACCGGTGGTGGCATTCGCCATGGCTCCTTGTTTACCTCATGTACCTGGTCGGGAGTTACCTGATGCATCCAATCAGTGGGAGTCTAGCTATCTAGTGGTACGTGGCGTACCATCTAGCGCGTCGCGCCAGAGGGTGGCGCCTTCCTGTTCAAAGGGGAACGACGATGGATGCCGTATCCACATTTCGCCGCGTTGCCGGCCTGCCCGTCGCCGATACGAAGCTGACGCCCGCGGTCGACTACGGCTTTTTCGGACCCGACTCAGTGACCTGGCGGGTGTGGAGCTACCCGACGTCACTGCTGCTGGGCTTCGCCCGCGCTGTGACCATCGAGCACCTCGACCCCTACCTCGCGGCCGCGGTGGACGCCAGCGGCCAGGTGTACGCCCGGACCCGGCTGCGCTACGACCGCACCATGCAGTACTTCGCGCTGGTCGCCTTCGGTGACGCAGAGGCTGTGCTGGACGCCTCCGAGATCCTGGTCAAGATTCACGGCAAGGCCATCGGCACCGAGCCGATCACCGGCAAGCAGTTCGACGCCAACGATCCGTACTCGCAGCTGTGGATCCACCTGACCGCGTGGCACTCGATCCTCTACACCTACGAGATGTTTGGACCGGGCAAGCTGACCGAGGCCGAAGAACTGCAGTACTGGGAAGAGTGCGCGCGCGCCGCCGAATTCCAGACCATCAACCCCGACGACGTGCCGCGCACGCGCGAGGGCATCCAGCAGTACTTCGAGCAGTACCGGCCGCAGATGGCCGGCTCCGAGGTGGCCCAGAACATGATGAACTACCTGGTCGACCTGGGTTATCACATCCTGCCCGAGCGGGTGCCGAGCTGGATGCGCCGCGTGTTCAACTGGCCGATGCGCCGCGCGATCATCGCCACGATGCCGAAGTGGATGCGCACCCTGGGCGGCATCCCGCAGAACTACTCCGATGACGTCATCGCCAAGTTGGTGGCGCGACCGTTCCTGCGGGCGGTGTCTAGCATCCCGCGCCTGGAACTGGCGATCCTGGACTTCACCACTCCGCACACCACGCCGATCGTCGGCCCGACGCTGATGAAGATTCCGGCGCAGAACCCCGTCACCTACACCCCGGCCGAGGCGCGGGAGAAGTTCGGCCGGACCACGCCGTTCGAGCAGTACCAGGCCCTCGTCGCCAAGCGGGCGGTCGGGCAGGGTCCCAAGCCGTACGAGCACAACCACAGCGACGCGCTGCTGGAATTCGAAGCACACGCCGGCTGATTCCGGCCCATACCGACCACACCACCGGGGAGAATTCAGTACATGACGGACACTGCGTACACGGCCCTGGTTGACCAGGCGCTGGATGAACTCGCCGAAGGCGAGAAGGCTTGGGCGGCAACCCCTCTGGCGCGACGCCGGGAGATTCTCGACGACGTGCAGCAGCTGGCGGTGCAGCACGGCGCCGAGTGGGTCGAGGCCGCGGTCCGGATCAAACAACTGAATCCGGACTCGCCGCTGGTCGGTGAGGAATGGATTTCCGGGCCCTACCCGCTGGCTGCGGGGGCTGCCGCGTTGTCGGCGAGCCTGGCCAAGCTGGAGGCCGGCAAGAGCCCGCTGGACGGTGCCACGTTCGGCACCGCTGCCGGCCGCACAACGGTGAATGTGTTGCCGCTCAACGTCTTCGACAAGCTGCTGCTGTCCGGGTTCAGTGCGCAGGTGTGGCTGCAGCCGGGCGTCGGCCGGGACGAGGCGGTGCGGACTGCCGGCCTGGCGCAGCGGGATCCGGGCAAGACGAACGGGATCGGCGTCGTCCTCGGCGCCGGCAACATCACGTCGATCGCCCCGCTGGACACCGTGTACGAGCTGATCGCCAACAATCGGGTGGTCGCGCTCAAGCTCAACCCGGTCACCGACCCGATCCTGCCGGTGCTGACCAAGGTGCTGGCGCCGTTCATCGCGCTCGGTGCGGTGCGGATTCTCACCGGTGGCGCGGACGTCGGCACCTACCTGGTGCAGCACGACGCGGTGGACCACGTGCACATGACCGGCAGCGCGCTGACGCACGACGCCATCGTCTTCGGCGTCGGCGAAGAGGGCGCCCAGCGCAAGGCCGCCGGCGAGCCGATCCTGCACAAGGACATCACCAGCGAGCTGGGCGGGGTGTCGCCGACCATCGTGGTGCCCGGCAAGTGGAGCCGCGCCGACATCGAATTCCAGGCCAACCACATCGCCACGCAGCGGCTGCACAACAACGGCTACAACTGCGTGGCGTCGCAGGTCGTGGTGCTGTCGTCGAAGTGGGCGCAGCGCGACGAGTTCGTGGCGGCGCTGACCAAGGCCATCGCCGCGGCACCCGGGCGCGCGGCGTACTACCCGGGTTCCGATGCCCGCGTCGCGAGCGCGGAGGCCACGTATCCGAAGGCTCAGCGGCTCGGCGATCGCGTGCTGGTGGTGGACCCCGAGGACCGCACCGCGCTGCTCAACACGGAGTACTTCTCGCCGGTGTACGGCGTCATCGACCTGGACAGCGACGGCGTCGAATTCGTCCGTGAGGCCACTCGCCTGGCCAACGAGGACTTCGTCGGCACCCTGGGCGTCAACATCGTCGCGGCGCCCGCCACCATCAAGGCGTTGGGCAAGGCCTTCGATGCCATGATCGAGGCGTTGCACTACGGCACCGTGGCGGTGAACGCCTGGACCGGCGTCGGGTACCTGACCCCGCACGCCACCTGGGGCGCGTTCCCCGGGCATACGCTCAGTGACGTGCAGAGCGGAATCGGTGTGGTGCACAACGGATTCCTGCTCGAGAAGCCCGAGCGCACGGTGGTGCGCGGGCCGTTCCGCCCGTCGCCGCGCTCGCTGATCGGTGGCGAGCTGTCGATCTCGCCCAAGCCGCCGTGGTTCGTCAACAACCGCACGGCCGCCTCCACGGGCCGGCTCCTCACCGCCTTCACCGGCAAGCCCAGCTGGGCCAAACTGCCCGCGATCTTCGTCTCTGCGCTGCGGGGCTGATGGATTTCCCCGGGGGTCGTTGATCCGAATGGCCGGTCTGTCGTCAATCGCAGGCCGGCCTTTTGGATCTCTTGGATCTCTTGGATCTCGCGACTGTTTTCGGCGTGACGAGTAACCATGGCAGCGTGGGGAGGCTGCGTGGGCACTCCGTCGACCACCGCCGCGTCTACCTCGAACTGGCGCCGCAGATCGTCAGCGCCTTCGGCGTGGTTTCGGCGTGACATGGGTGCCTATCGGTTCGGTGGGCAGCTCTCGGTGGCGCGGGGCGTGATGCTCGCGCTGGCGGTGAATCAGATTGCGGGACTGTCACTTTCGCCATCGCCATCCCCTTCCTCCTCGGTGGGGTAGAGCGTGGGGTGGTGGTATTGGTTGGTTCGGGGTTGGCCGACATCTAAGAGTGGTGGTGGGGTCCAGTGGGCGCGGCCGTTTTTCATGGTGGTGGTCCAGCCGCCGGTGTCGGCGGCGCGGTTGTCGGGGCCGCAGGCCAGGGCGAGGTTGGTGATGTCGGTGCTGCCGCCGTGTTTCCACGGGATCAGGTGGTGGGCTTGGCTGCGGGATGCGGGGGCGGTGCAGTTGGGTCGGGTGCAGCCCCGGTCGCGGGCGAATAGGGCGAGGCGTTGTCCGGGGGTTGCGGTGCGGCGTGCTCTGCCGAAGTAGAGCGGTACGCGGGTGTGGTTATGGAAGATCAGCAGGTAGTGGTGGGCGCCGCCGGCGGCCATGCGGATCAGGTCCGGGATGGGGAGTTTGGAGCCGGTGTGGGTGACCGCGAGGCCGGTGCCGCGTTCCAGGTCGGCGATGGTCGCGGTCGCCACCACGGTGACGGGGAGGCCGTTGTGTTCGCCGAGCATCCCGGAGGTCAGGGCGAGGCGGGCGATCCACATCTGCGCGTCGTGTTGGCGTTGGGCCTGGGTGCGGGTGTCGTTCGCGATCTGCTCGGCGGTCGGCGTGCCCGACGTGCACGGGGTTTCGTCGGCGGGGTTGCACATGCCGGGGGCGGCGTATTTGTCGTAGATCGCGTCCCAGTAGGCGCGGGCTTCGGGGGTGAGGGTGCCGGTGACCTCGCTGGTGCCGTCGCGGCGTTGGTTGCCGTGGGTGATGCCGCGTTTGCGGTCGCGTTCGGTGTCGTCGGGTTCGGGGCCGTCTTGGTCGAGTTCGTACAAGAGTTTGTTGGCCGCGGCCCGGAGTTCTTCGGGGGTTTGGTGTCGGGCTCGGGCGACCAGGGTCTGCTGACATTGCATGGTGGTGGCGGGATCGACCCAGTTGGGCAGGTTGGCCAGGAAATGGACCTGTCAGATGGTTTGTGTAGGAGCTGCATGAGCCAGATGGAGCACGATGATGTCCATGGTTGTTCGGCAGGACAGTCAGGCCGCTGACGGCGAAGACGATGATGATGCGGACCGGTTGGTTTCGGGCCGGCAGGCGTTCGAGGAGTTGAAGGCCGCGGGCGGTTTCGATGAGGTACTGGCCAAGATCGACGCCGGTGAGCTGCAGTTGACCGGCGAGGGTGGCTTTCTGCAGGAGATGGTCAAAGCGGTCCTCGAGCGAGGCCTGCAGACCGAGCTGTCCAGCCATCTGGGCTATGACAAGGGAGATCCCGTCGGTCGGGTGTTACCCAACTCCCGCAACGGTTTTAGCGCCAAGACAGTGGCCAGTGAGGTTGGTGATGTGACGCTGGCGATCCCGCGTGATCGCGACGGCAGCTTCATCCCGATGCTGGTCCCCAAAGGGTCGCGGCGCGTGGGCGGACTGGATTCGATGATCATCAGTCTCTACGCCGGCGGCATGACCATCCGCGATATCGAACATCACCTAGCCACCACGATCGGGACCGAGATCTCGCGGGAAACGATCAGCAAGATCACCGATTCGGTGCTCGAGGAGGTCCTCGAATGGCAACACCGACCGCTAGACCCGATGTATCCGATCGTCTATCTGGACGCCTTGGTGATCAAAATCCGCGACGGCAACCAGGTCCGCAATAAAGCTGCTCACATCGCCGTTGGCATCGATATCGACGGTATCCGCCATGTCCTGGGGATTTGGGTTCAGCCCACCGAGGGGGCGAAGTTTTGGGCCGGTGTATGCGCTGAACTGGCCAATCGTGGCGTCAAGGATGTGCTCATCGCCTGTGTGGACGGGTTGACCGGTTTCGGTGACGCGATCGCCGCGACGTGGCCGCAGACCATTGTTCAAACGTGCACCGTGCATCTGATCCGGGCCTCGATGCGTTTTGTCGCCTACGGCGATCGCAAACCAGTGGCCGCCGCACTGCGTGGCATTTACACCGCACCCACCATCGATGCTGCTGAAACCGCTTTGCACGAGTTCGCCGGCTCAGCGTGGGGGCAGAAGTATCCCACCGCAGTTCGGGCCTGGGAATCGGCCTGGGAACGGTTCACCCCGTTTCTGGCGTTCCCACCCGCGGTCCGCAAAATCATCTACACCACCAACGCGATCGAATCGCTGAACTACCAACTCCGCAAGATCATCAAGAACCGTGGGCATTTCCCCAACGATCAAGCGGCAGTGAAGCTTTTGTGGCTGGCGATCTGCAACATCGAGGACAAACGGGCCCGAGAACGCGTCCGTCAGCGCGAGCGACTGGCACCTCGCGACAACAAACGGACAGACCGCCTCGTCGAAGGCGCCATCGTCGTCGGCCGGAAACACGCACTGGCCGCCCTCGTCCTTAACTACCCAGACCGACTAGAGCCCTACATCTACTAAATGACCGCCACTCATACACAAAAATCTTGACAAGCTCCAGGAAATTGGCGATGACTTCGACGTGCTCGGTGTTGATGGCGCCCTCAGCTTGGGCGCGGGCTACCTCTTCCCATCGGGGCGGCAACACTTCGCCGGTCAGGCTGGTGCGGGGCGCGAAGTGTTCCATGTCGCGGACCCGCCGGCGGGCTTCCTTGGCGGAGATGTGCAGCCGGATGCGCAGCACGTCGGGCCAGTTTTTCCCGCCGATCTCTTTGGCCGTGGTTTGGGCTACCAGGGCCGCGAGGATGCGGTGATCGACCGCTTCGGCGGCGCAGCGTGATCGTTCGCGGCGGGATTGCAGATCGAGGAGCTGTTGCACGTCCAGGCCGCTGTGATCCAGGGACGCAAGCCGGGCCTGCGCAGCTTCGAACTCGGCGTACGCCTGCTCGATAACGGCCGGATCGGTGAACCCCACACATCGAACATTAGTTCGAACATCCGACAAGAAACCGCGGGAAATGTGACGCCAGTTACCTACTGTGACCAGCGCAAACAAAGTGACCAAAGTTTTTTCGGAATCGGTCCCAGTCGCGTCTCGCATCGCCTGCTTGTGAGCCGCTGGCGCGGTGGAGATCGTCATTGCCTGGCCATCGAACGCTAACCTACGCTACCGTAGGTTACGGTACCGTAGGTTTGTGAAATGTGGACCTGTCGCTGACCAACGATGGAGGGATTGATCCATGGATACCCAGGCAGCTGTGCTGTATGAACTGGAGCCCGTCGTCGCGCAGAACCTCGACCGGCACCTGAGGACGGCGCGGGAGTGGTTCCCGCACGACTATGTCCCGTGGAGCCGCGGGCGTGATTTCGCATTCCTCGGCGGCGAGGACTGGCAGCCGCAGGACTCTCCGCTGGACCCGGTCGCCAAAACGGCGCTGACGGTCAACCTACTGACCGAGGACAACCTGCCGTCGTATCACCGCGAGATCGCCACCCGGTTCTCCCGTGACGGTGCCTGGGGCACCTGGGTCGGGCAGTGGACGGCCGAGGAGGGGCGCCACAGCATCGCACTGCGGGACTATCTGGTCGTCACCCGCGGCGTCGATCCCGTCGCGCTGGAGCGGCTTCGCATGGAGCACACCGTCGCCGGGTATGACGCGGGAGAGCGGAGCGCGCTGTCGGTGCTGGCCTACGTGTCGTTCCAGGAACTGGCCACCCGTGTCTCGCATCGCAACACCGGCCGGGCGTCCGGCTGCCCGCTGGCCGACCAGCTCCTGGCCCGCATCGCGGCCGACGAGAACCTGCACATGGTCTTCTACCGCAACCTGATGGCCGCGGCGCTGGACATCGCCCCGGACGCCGCGATGGTCGCCATCCGCGATGAAGTCATCAATTTCGCGATGCCCGGCCAGGGGATGACCGACTTCGCCAAGAACGCACTCACCATCGCCAAGGCCGGCATCTACGACCTGCGCATCCATCACGACGACGTCCTGGTCCCGGTGCTGCGCTTCTGGAACATCTTTGACCGCAACGACTTTGGCCCGGTTGGCGAACGGGCCCGGGAGGAACTGATCGGGTTCCTCGGGCTGCTCGACGAGCGCGCGCGGTTCTATGAGGAGAAGCGCAAACTGGCCACCGTCTCCGGGTGAGCCGCGGGAGTTATCCCGGCAGCCGGATGACCTGGGCGGCGTAGGCCAGACCCGCACCGTAGCCGAGCAGCAGTGCCACGCTGCCGGGCTTGGCCTCGCCACTGTCCAGCAGGGTGAACATCGCCAGCGGAATCGAGGCGGCTGAGGTGTTACCGGCGTCCTGAATGTCTTGGGCGATAACGGTTTCGGGCCCCAGCTCCAGCCCCTTGGCGAGCAGCTCGTTGATCCGGCCGTTGGCCTGATGGGGGATGAACACGTCGATGTCGTCCACCGTCAGGCCCGCCGCCGCGATGGCGCGCTTGCCGACGTCGACCATCTGGAAGGCTGCCCAGCGGAAGACGGTCTGGCCCTCCATGCGCAGGAAAGGCCTTGGTCCGGAGGGGTTCTCGGCGTAGTCGATCCAGCTGAGGTCCTGCACGATGGCGCCGGACTGCTCGCCGTCGCTACCGGCGACGGTGGGCCCGATGCCTTGCTCGTCGGTCGGTCCCACCACCACCGCGGCGGCGCCGTCGGCGAAGATGAAGGCATTGCCGCGGTCGGTCATGTCGATGGCGTCGGACAGTTTCTCCGAGCCCACCACGAGGATGCGGCCCGCGCTGCCCGCCCGGATCATGTCGGCGGCCACGCCCAGCGAGTACCCGAATCCGGCGCAGCCCGCGGCGACGTCGAAAGCCGGAATGCCCTGTGCGCCAATCTCGGTGGCGACCTGCGGCCCGCACGGCGGGGTGTTGCGGAAGTTGGTGCTGGTGGCGACGATCACCGCGTCGATGTCGGTGCCGGACAGTCCCGCGGCCGCGCAGGCCCGGCGGCCGGCCTCGCACGCCATGCTGACCGCGGACTCGTCGGGCCCGGCGAACCTACGGTTCTTGATGCCGGTCCTGGAGTAGATCCATTCGTCCGAGGAATCGATGGTTTCACAGATTTCGTCGTTGGTGACGACGCGTCCGGGGCGGTAGGCCGCCACGCTCAGCAGGCCGACGTTCTGTGCGCCGCTGCGCGTATGGATATGTGTCACTTGATGATTCCTGTCGGACAGAGGGAGGTCAGCGCCCAGCCGGGTCGAGCCCGAGTGACATGCCGGCCAGGCCGCGCTTGCGGCTGGACAACTTATCGGCGACCCCGCGCAGCGCTTTCCCCGCAGCCGAGTCGGGATCGGACAGCACCAGCGGCACACCCGTGTCGCCGGCCGAGACCAGCCGCGGGTCCAGTGGGACCTGGCCCAACAGCGGAACCTCGGCACCGACTGTGCGCGTGAGGCTTTCGGCGACCTGGGCGCCGCCGCCCTCGCCGAACAGCTGCATGGTGGTGCCGTCGGGCAGGGTCAGTCCGGACATGTTCTCGACCACGCCGACGATGCGCTGACGGGTCTGCACCGCAATGGCGCCGGCGCGCTCGGCGACCTCGGCGGCAGCCATCTGCGGCGTGGTGACGACGAGGATTTCGGCACTGGGGATCAACTGCGCCACCGAGATGGCGATGTCGCCGGTGCCGGGCGGCAGGTCGAGCAGCAGGACGTCGAGGTCACCCCAGTACACGTCGGCCAGGAACTGCTGTAGCGCCCGGTGCAGCATCGGCCCGCGCCACACCACCGGGGTGTTGCCCTGGGTGAACATCGCGATGGAGATGACCTTCACGTCGTGCGAAACCGGCGGCAGGATCATCGAATCAACCTGGGTGGGGCGATCCTGCACACCCATCATCCGGGGCACCGAGTGGCCGTAGATGTCGGCGTCGAGCAGCCCGACCGACAGGCCCTTGGCGGCCAGTGCGGCCGCCAGGTTCACCGTCACGCTGGACTTACCGACGCCGCCCTTGCCGGACGCCACCGCGTACACCCGGGTCAACGAACCAGGCTGGGCGAACGGGATGACAGGTTCCTTGTCGTCGCCGCGCAGCTGCTTGCGGAGTTCTGCGCGCTGCTCGTCGTTCATCACGTCGAGGGTCACCTTGACGGTGCCGGTGCCCGGCACGTCGGTGACGGCCGCGGTGACCCGATCGGTGATCTCGGTCTTCTTGGGGCAGGCCGACGTGGTCAGGTAGATCTCGACGTGGACGGCGCCGTCGGATTCGACGGTCACGTCCTTGACCATGCCGACCTCGGTGATCGGACGGCGCAGTTCAGGGTCGATAACTTTGCCCAGTGCGGCGCGCACGGCGGCATTCAGCTCAGCAGACATCAGCGGCGAGTCTATGCCTGCCGGTCAGCAGACCCGCAGCTGGTCACGGCAGGGATGGGAAGGCAGGCGCCGCGGGACCCATCGCTTCGGCGGGCGGCGGGCCGGCGGGAGCCTGCGGCGCCGGGACCGCTGCCGGTCCGGGGACAGGTCCCGGTGCGGCGCCGACCGGACCGGCGGCCGGGGTACCCACGCCCACGGCGGTGACCGGAATCGGACCCGCGGGCGCCGGAGCCGGCGCGACGGGCGCCGGCGGCGGTGCCATCGGAGCCGGCGGTAGCAGGAACGGCGGCACGTTGAACGGGTTGGCCGGGGGCGCGTCCAGCGCCGGGGCGTCCGGTGCGGGCACGGCGGCCGGCGCGGGCCCACCGGACAGGCAGAACACGGCGCAGTTCTGTTTCGGTTCGGCCGGTCCGGGCAGCGGGCCCGTGCGCCCCATCTGCAGTGCGGGCGTCATCGCCAGCGGGTCGTCGGACGGCAGGCCCATCGCGTTGATCGGCAGGCCCGGCCCGAGCCCCTCGGGGTTGTCGAGGTGCTGGTCGCCGATGGCGGGCGGCGGGCCGACGATCGGCGGCAGGTCGACCGGTGCGATACCGGTGACGTACGCCTTGGCCCAGCCCAGCACGTTCTGGGCGTACGGCATCGAGTTGTTGTAGCGCAGGATCGCGGTCAGCACCTGGGACGGATCACGCAGGTTCAGCCCGCCGCTGCACAGGTACCGGGCCGCGGCCAGGGACGCGTCATAGACGTTCTGCACGTCGGGCTTGCCGTCGCCGATGGCGTCCGCGGCGTACCGGGCCCAGGTACCGGGCAGGAACTGCATGGGTCCGAGGGCCCGGGCGTAGGTCACGCGGCCGGCTGCGATGCTCTGCACGATGACCTCGTTGCCGGCCAGGGTGCCGTCCAGGACCGGTCCGAGGATCGGTGTGATCGCGGTGCCCCGGGCATCGGTGGCGCCACTGTTGGCGTGCCCGGACTCGATGCGTCCGATGCCCGCCAGCAGGTTCCAGCTGATGCCGCAGCCCGGCGCGTTGGTCGCCATGATCTTCTCGGCGGTGCGGTAGGCGTTCAGGACGACCGGCGGGATCCGCAGCCCGCCGGGTGCCATCACCAGCGACGCCGGCGGCGGCGACAGGGCAGTGGTCGGGTCCATGTGCAGGGCGCGGGGAATCTGATCGGATGCCACCACCGTCATGCCGGCCCGGTTGCGTGGTCCGGGGGTGGTGGGCGTGACGGCCGCCATCGGCGTGACGCCCGTGGTGGCGCTGTTGTGCACCGTCGTTTGCCGAGTCGGCGCCGAACCGCCGACGGCAAGCATCAGAACCAGCGGTGCGACGACCGCGACGCCGGCCAGGGGGCGGCGCAGCGCCCGGGCGATCTGTCGGCGACGTCCGGGAACGGCACTATCGACCGGGTCGGCCTCGTCATCGACTGCGGCGTCGTAGTCGTGTATTTCGTCGTCAACCAGCGCAGAGTCACTGGGAAGTGCGTGGGAGTCAGTAGTAGGCGCAGTGTTGTCCGCAGCGTCTGCGGCGTCGCCCCCGATGTGCACTAAGCCATCCTATGGAAGTGGAATACCGGAGTGACCCCGGTGACCTGTGTTGTGATCCAAGTCACCATACCTACTCTGCGGGCGGTTGGCGTAGCAATGTTTCCGCAGAGTGGAAACTCTCATCGGCGGCAGCGTCGGAGCTGGTCGCCGGGTCGCCGGAAACGTCGCTTTCCTCGGCCGGCGGACGTGACTTTCCGGCCTTGCGCTTGCCCGACCCGCTCTTGGCGCCGTTCTGCTGAGCAATCAACGTGCGCAACTCATCGAGTTCGCGGCGGAGGTAGTCGCGAGTGGCCACCTCGCCGACCGCCAGCCGCAGCGCGGCCAGTTCCCGGGCCAGGAATTCGGTGTCGGCCTTGGTCTGGGCCGCGCGCCGGCGGTCCTCTTCGAGCGCCACCCGGTCCCGGTTCTCCTGGCGGTTCTGGGCCAGCAGGATCAGCGGCGCGGCGTAGGCGGCCTGCGTGGAGAACGCCAGATTCAGCAGGATGAACGGGTACTCATCCCATTGCAGCTGTACCGCGAAGACGTTCAGACCGATCCACACCACCACGATCACGGTCTGGATGAGCAGAAACTTGCCGGTGCCCAGGAACCGGGCGATCGATTCGCTGAACCGGCCGACGGACTCGACGTCGACCCGTGGGGTCAGCCGGAATCGGGACGTGCGCGGAATGTCCAGACGCTGCCTGGCTGAAGGCTCGCTCACCGCTTGACTCCAGAGATGTTGTCGGTGATGGCCTGGGTCGAGCCCGGCCCCGGTTCGTCAGCACTGCGCCAGCCGGTAGGCAGCAGGTGGTCGAGCAGGTCGTCGACGGTGACGGCGCCCAGCAGATGATTCTCGTCGTCGACCACCGGCGCGGATACCAGGTTGTAGGCGGCGAAGTAGCGCGTCACCTCGGCCAGGGAGCTGGTCGGTGACAGCACTGGGAGGTCCGCGTCGATGATGCCGCCGACCTGGGTCGCCGGGGGTTCGCGCAGCAGCCGTTGGGTGTGCACGCAGCCCAGGTATTGGCCGGTCGGTGTCGCGGTCGGCGGCCGGGTCACGAACGTCAGCGACGACAGCGCCGGCGTCAGCTCGGGGTCGCGGACGCGCGCGAGCGCCTCGGCGACGGTGGTGTCCGGGGTGAGCACGACGGGCTCGGGCGTCATCAGACCACCGGCGGTGTCAGGGGAGTGCTGCAGCAGGCGGCGCACGGGCTCGGAGTCCTCGGGGTCCATCCGGTCCAGCAGCACGGCGGCGCGGGTTGCGTCGAGCTCTCCGAGCAGGTCGGCGGCGTCGTCGGGATCCATCTCTTCCAGCACGTCCGCGGCACGTTCGGTGCCCAGCTGGTTGAGCAATTCGGCCTGCTCGGGTTCGGAGAGCTCCTGCAGGATGTCGGCGAGGCGCTCGTCGTCGAGAGCTCTCACGACCTCGTGGCGGCGTTTGGCCGGCAGGTCGCGCAGCGCGTCGGCGACCTCGACGGGACGCTGACCGGCGAACTGCTCCAGCAGTTGGGCCACGCCCTGACCCGGTAGCGCGAGCGCCGACGGCGTCAGTCCGGTGACGTTGTGCCAATCGACCACGTGCACCGTGGTGCGCCGGCCCAGCCGGCGGTGGCGCACCGCGACGCGGGTCACCACCCAGTCGCGCGACCGGGCCTGCTCGATGGCCAGGTCCACCACGACGACGTCGATGCCGGCGAGCTGTTCGAGCTCCGGATCCGTGACGCGGACGCGAGTGTCCAGAATCTGCCCGAGCACCAGCGCCTCGCCGGGGCGCTGGGTGAACCGGCGCAGCGAGATGGTCGCCCCCGTGAGGGTCACCGAGTTGTGTTCGATGGAGGTCACCCGCAGGATCGGGACGAAAATTCGGCGGCGCGAGGTCAGCTCCACGACCAGGCCGAGTACCCGCGGCTGCTGGCGGATGACGCCCATGCTCACGACCACGTCGCGCACCCGGCCGACCGACTCTCCGTCGGGCCCGAGAACGACCAGTCCAGCGAGTCTGGCCACGTAGACCCTGTTGACCGCCACCATGCACCACAGGGTAGAGAGTGGGGTTGTGGAGAACCAGTATCGGCCCCGCCGTACCTGCCTGTCGGTTCCGGGCAGCAGCGACAAGATGATCGCCAAGGCCAAGACGTTGCCCGCCGACCAGGTGTTCCTCGACCTCGAAGACGCGGTGGCGGCCGACGCGAAGGCCGCGGCGCGAACCCGGGTGGCGCAGGCGCTGTGCGAGCCGGGTTGGGCGGGGCAGCTGCGCGGACTTCGGGTCAACGACTGGACCACACCGTGGACGCACGCCGACGTGATCGAGGTGGTCACCGCGGTGGCGCGCGGCGGCGGTGAGTTGGACGTCATCGTGTTGCCGAAGGTCAGCGACGTCTCGCACGTGCAGGCCCTCGATCTGTTGCTGACCCAGCTGGAGCGCGCACACGGACTGCCCGTCGGCCGCATCGGCATCGAGGCCCAGATCGAGGACGCCAAGGGGCTGACCAACGCCGACTCCATCGCCGGCGGACCGCGGGTGCAGGCGCTGATCTTCGGGCCGGGCGATCTGATGGCCAGCCTGAACATGCGCACCCTGGTCGTCGGGGAGCAGCCCGTCGGCTACGGCGTCGGCGACGCCTATCACCACGTGCTGATGACCATCCTGGTGGCGGCGCGGGCGCACGGCATCAACGCCATCGACGGCCCATATTTCAAGGTGAAGGACACCGAGGCGTTCACACGCGTTGCCGGGCAGACCGCAGCGCTTGGGTACGACGGGAAGTGGGTGCTGCACCCCGACCAGATCGCCGCCGGAAACCAGATCTTCAGTCCGCGCCAGGCCGACTACGACCATGCCGAGCTGATCCTCGAGGCCTATGAATGGCACACCTCGCAGGCCGGCGGCGCCCGCGGCGCCGTGCTGCTCGGCGACGAGATGATCGACGAGGCCAGCCGCAAGATGGCGCTGGTGATCGCGGGCAAGGGACGTGCCGCCGGGATGACGCGCACCGGCGAGCGGTTCACTCCGCCGGCGTGAGCGGGCCGGCTAGGTGTCGCCGAGGACCAGTACGACCAGGAAAAGGTTGAGCAGAAACGCCAGGGCGCCGCACACGATGCCGCTCACGGCCAGGACGCTGCCGCGGGTTCCGCTGCCGGGAATGCGCTCGTAGGCGACCACACCGAGCCCGACGCCGATGAGCGCGATGGGGCCGAACACCACGCCGGCCAGTGCGCACACGACCGAGCCGACCGCCAGTCGGTTCACCCGCACGCCGATCACACGTTCGGGTCTTGGTGAATCGCCCAGTCGTAGAACAGCACGAAGCCGAGCAGGCCGATGACGATGGACGCGCCACCGATGGCGATGCCCGAGATGGCCATGGTCCGGCCGCTGGTCCGTGGCCGGCCCTTGCTCTGCATCATGGCCACGATGCCGAGCACGATGCCCAGCAGCGAGACGACCGGACCGATGAAGCACATGAAATAGAGCGGCAGCGCGACCAGCGAGCACACCAGTGATCCGATGGCCATCCCGTCGTTCGACGGCGGTGGCGGGTACGACGAGTACAGCGGGGGCGGCAGGTAGCCCGGCGGCGGATATCCGGGCGGCGCCATCCCCGGCGGCGGGCCGAACGGCCCGGCCGGCGGGGCACCGTAGAAGCCTGGTGGCGGCGGACCGGGAGGCGCGGGGAACGGACCCGTCGGCGGCTGCGGCTGAGGCGCTGGCGCCGGTGCGGGCGGCCCCTGCTGCCAGGGTGTGGAGGTGGGTCCGGGCTCTTCGAGAGCCGGGTACTCGTACACCGGATAGTCACTGGTCGCTTCGGCGTCGGTACCGGACGGCGGGCGGACCGGATCGGCCGGGCGCGACGGACCCCAAGAGGGCTGCCCCGACTCCCCGCCCGGACTTGTCATGCCGACCAACCTAGCCTAAGAGATCATGGCATCGTGGTAGCCGAAGTGCGTTCCGCGGCGACTGACAGGAGACCAGGAGCATGACGAATCCGCTGCAACCCGACCGGACCCCGGGCCCGGGTGGACAGCCGGGATTGCCGACTCCGCCGAAGGGCTGGCCCATCGGGTCGTACCCGACCTACGCCGAGGCGCAGCGGGCCGTCGATTACCTGTCAGACCAACAGTTTCCGGTGCAGCACGTGACCATCGTGGGCGTCGACCTGATGCAGGTCGAGCGGGTCACCGGGCGGCTCACCTGGCCGCGCGTCCTCGGCGGCGGCATCCTGACCGGGGCGTGGCTGGGCCTGTTCATCGGGCTGGTGCTGGGGCTTTTCGGCACCAACGCGTGGGGCTCGTTGCTCACCGGCCTGATCGCCGGCGTGTTCTTCGGCTTGATCACCTCGGGCGTGCAGTACGCGATGTCGCGTGGCACAAGGGATTTCAGCTCCACCATGCAGCTGGTCGCGGGACGCTACGACGTCCTGTGCGACCCGGTGTGTGCCGAACAAGGCCGCGACCTGCTGGGGCGCCTGTCGCTGTAACGGCTGCCTGTCCCGCCACCTGATCCGTTCCTGTCGTGCAGATATGTTGCACGGCACACCCGTGGCGCTCTACGGTTTGCGCGCGGGAGGTTCCCGTGAGACAGGAGGCGTCCGTGGTGCGCGCGGGAAAGCTGCGGGCTGCGCTGGCAGCGGGTGCTGCGGCGTGCACGGCTGCCACGCTGGTGTCCGCGTGCGGGTCCGGTGCCGACGGCAACGTCGTGAGTTTCTACACCTCGGCCAATGAGATGGGGACGTTCTCGGCCCTCGCCAAGCGGTGCAACGCCGAATTCGACGGCCGCTTCAGCATCAAGCAGGTCAGTCTGCCCAAGGGTGCCGACGATCAGCGGCTGCAGCTGGCGCGCCGGCTGACGGGTAACGACAAGAGCCTCGACATCATGGGCCTGGACGTGGTGTGGACCGCCGAGTTCGCCGAGGCCGGCTGGGCGGTGCCGCTGGCCGACGACCCGGCCGGAAAAGCCGAAGCCGACGCCGCCGACGACACCTTGCCCGGACCGCTCAAGACCGCGCAGTGGCAGGGCCGGCTGTTCGCCGCGCCTATCACAACCAACACCCAGATGCTCTGGTACCGCGCTGATCTGATGCCCGAGCCCCCCGCCACCTGGGACGACATGGTGGCCCAGGCGACTCGCCTGCATGCCGCCGGGGGACCGAGCTGGATTGCCGTGCAGGGCAAGCAGTACGAGGGCCTGGTGGTTTGGTTCAACACCTTGCTCACCAGCGCCGGCGGCAGCGTGCTGTCCGACGACGGCAAGACCGTCACCTTGACCGACACCCCTGAGCATCGGGCCGCGACCGTCAAGGCGCTGCAGATCATCAAGTCGGTGGCCACCGCCCCCGGCGCCGACCCGTCGATCACCCAGACCGACGAGGGGACGGCGCGCCTGGCCCTCGAGCAGGGCAAGGCCGCGCTCGAGGTGAACTGGCCGTTCGTGCTGCCGTCGATGCTGGAGAACGCGGTCAAGGGCGGTGTGCCGTTCCTGCCGCTGAACGAGCGTGCGGATCTCAAGAGCGCCATCAACGACGTCGGCACGTTTGCGCCCGACGATGCGCAGTTCACCACCGCCTACGACGAGAGCAAGAAGGTGTTCGGCTTCGCGGACTACCCGTCGGTGCAACCCGATGTGCCGGCGAAGGTCACCATCGGTGGGCTGAATCTGGCTGTGGGCAAGGACAGTACGCACAAAGCCGAGGCGTTCGAGGCCATCCGGTGCCTGCGCAGCGCGGCCAACCAGGAGTACACGTCGATAGAGGGTGGGCTGCCCGCGGTGCGCGCGTCGCTGTACGACGATCCCAAGTTCCAGGCCAAGTACCCGCAGTACGCGGTGATCCGTCGCCAACTCGCCGATGCCGCGGTGCGGCCGGCCACGCCGCAGTACCAGGCGGTGTCGACGCGGATTTCGGCGACGCTGGCCCCGATCACCAAGATCGACCCGCAGAGCACCGCCGACAAGCTGGCCTCCGAGGTGCAGCAGGCGATCGACGGCAAGGGGCTGATCCCGTGAGCAGCGGCACGGCTGAGCGCCGGCTCGCGTACTCACTGATCGCCCCCGCCGTGCTGGTGATGCTGGCGGTCGCGGCGTACCCCGTCGCCTACGCGGTGTGGCTGAGCCTGCACCGGGACAACCTGGCGGCGCCGAGCGAGACCCGGTTCGTCGGGCTGGACAACTACGCGACGATCCTCACCGACCACTACTGGTGGACGGCCTTCGTCGTCACCCTCGGCATCACGGTGGTGTCGGTGGCCATCGAGTTCGTGCTCGGCATGGCGCTGGCGGTGGTGATGCACCGGACCATGTTCGGCAGCTCCGTGGTGCGCACCGCCATCCTCATTCCGTACGGCATCGTGACCGTAGCCGCTTCCTACAGTTGGTATTACGCGTGGACGCCGGGTACCGGGTACCTCGCGAATCTGCTGCCCACGGGCACCGCGCCGCTGACCGAGCAGTTGCCGTCGCTGGCCATCGTGGTGCTCGCCGAGGTGTGGAAGACCACTCCGTTCATGTCACTGCTGCTGTTGGCCGGGCTGGTGCTGGTGCCCCAGGACCTGCTCGACGCTGCCCAGATGGACGGCGCGGGCCGCTGGCAGCGGTTCGCCAAAGTGACTCTGCCGCTGATGAAACCGGCGATCCTGGTGGCCCTGCTGTTCCGCACGCTCGACGCGTTCCGCATCTTCGACAACATCTACGTGCTCACGGGCGGCACCAACAACACCGGCTCGGTGTCGATCCTGGGTTACGACAACCTGTTCAAGGCGTTCAACATCGGCCTCGGCTCGGCGATCAGCGTGCTGATCTTCGCCACTGTCGCGATCATCGCGTTCATCTACATCAAGATTTTCGGTGCCGCGGCGCCCGGCGCGGAAGCCGAGGTGCGCTGAGATGAGCGATCAGACGCGTGGCGGCCGGCTGGCGGGCTGGGGTGTGGTCAACGTCCTGGTGGTGGTCTACGCGCTGCTGCCGGTGCTCTGGATTTTCTCGCTGTCACTCAAGCCGACGTCAACGGTCAAGGACGGCAACCTGATTCCGCGTCAGGTCACGTTCGACAATTACAAGGGCATCTTCACCGGCGGCGGCTTCGGTTCGGCACTGATCAACTCGATCGGCATCGGGTTGATCACCACCGCCATCGCCGTGACGATCGGCGGCATGGCCGCCTATGCCGTGGCCCGCCTGGACTTTCCGGGTAAGCGGCTGCTGGTCGGTCTGGCCTTGCTGATCTCGATGTTCCCCCAGATCTCCCTGGTGACGCCGCTGTTCAACATCGAGCGCACCGTCGGGCTGTTCGACACCTGGCCGGGCCTGATCCTGCCGTACATCACCTTCGCGCTGCCGCTGGCGATCTACACCCTGTCGGCATTCTTCCGGGAAATCCCTTGGGATTTGGAGAAGGCCGCCAAGATGGACGGCGCCACACCGGGGCAGGCCTTCCGGAAGGTGATCGCGCCGCTGGCCGCGCCCGGCATCGTCACCGCGGCGATCCTGGTGTTCATCTTCGCCTGGAACGACCTGCTGCTGGCGTTGTCGTTGACGGCCACGCAGCGGGCCATCACCGCGCCGGTGGCGATCGCGAACTTCACGGGCAGTTCGCAATTCGAGGAACCGACCGGTTCCATCGCCGCCGGGGCGATGGTCATCACGGTGCCCATCATCATCTTTGTTCTGATCTTCCAACGACGGATCGTCGCGGGCCTGACGTCCGGTGCGGTTAAGGGGTAGTTCATGGCCGAAATCGTTTTGGACCACGTCACCAAGAGCTACACCGGTGGGGCGACCGCCGTGCAGGACCTGTCGCTGACCATCGCCGACGGTGAGTTCCTGATCCTGGTCGGGCCGTCGGGGTGCGGAAAGTCGACGACGCTCAACATGATTGCCGGGCTGGAGGACATCAGCTCCGGCGAACTGCGCATCGGTGGCGAGCGGGTCAACGAGAAGGAGCCCCGGGACCGGGACATCGCGATGGTGTTCCAGTCGTATGCGCTGTACCCGCACATGACGGTGCGGCAGAACATCGCGTTCCCGCTGACCCTCGCCAAGATGCCGAAGGCCGACATCGCGGCCAAGGTGGAGGAGACCGCGAAAATCCTTGACCTGACCGCACTTCTGGACCGCAAGCCCGCCCAGCTGTCCGGTGGCCAGCGCCAGCGCGTGGCGATGGGACGTGCCATCGTGCGCAGCCCCAAGGCCTTCCTGATGGACGAGCCGCTGTCCAACCTGGATGCCAAGCTGCGGGTGCAGATGCGCACCGAGATCGCCCGGCTGCAGGCCCGGCTGGGCACCACCACCGTCTACGTCACCCACGACCAGACCGAGGCGATGACGCTGGGTGACCGGGTGGTCGTGATGAGCGGCGGTGTCGCGCAACAGATCGGCACCCCCGACGAGCTGTACAACCGGCCGGCGAACCTGTTCGTCGCCGGCTTCATCGGCTCCCCGTCGATGAACTTCTTCCCGGCTACCCGGACCGACGTCGGGGTGGAACTCCCGTTCGGTGAAGTCACCCTGAGCGACGACGCCCGCGCGGCGCTGGACCAGCACCGGCCGTCGGCCGACCTGATCGCGGGTGTGCGCCCCGAACAGTTCGACGACGCCTCGGTGATCGACGCCTACGCGCGCATCCAGTCGCTGACCTTCGAGGTCGATGCCGAGCTGGTGGAATCGCTCGGCGCGGACAAGTACGTGCACTTCCGGATCGACGGTGCCGGCGCTCAAGCTGCCCAGCTGGACGAGCTGGCTGACGACACCTCCGACGCCGGATCGAGTGAGAACACTTACGTGGCAAGGGTTTCGGCCAAGTCGTCTGCGACGGCGGGCGGCAAGGTCGAGCTGGCCCTCGACACATCCAAACTGACCCTGTTCGATCCGGCGACGGGTCGCAACCTGTCGCTACCGCAGTGACCGACGTCCTCGCAGCGGTAAGGGCCCACGTGACGGCGTATTTCGCCGGCCGCGGCAGCACCGCCGAACCGGTGGGCGCCAGCGTCACCTTTCTCGGTGCCGACCCCATCGAGGTGCTGCGCTACGGACCGACCGACAACGACGTGTATCACTATGCGTCCCAAGGGTGCTCGCGATACCCCATGGCGGACCCGACGGACATGATGGCCGATGGGATCAGCGGTCCCCGGGCGGAAGCGGTGCTGTCGCTGCGCGGCCCCACACCGCCGGGGCTGGCCCGCTCGATCGCGGTGCTGGCATCGGCGCCGGCCGTCGAAGGCCTGATCCTGGAGCCCGATGCTCTGATCGACCTACAGGAACCCGTGTGGCAAGGGGCTGCGTTCACCGCATTCCTGTTGGGCGCCAGTGAGATCGGCGATGTCGAACTGCCCGATCCCTACCAGCCGGTGCGGATCCTGACCGCCACCCCGATCACCGCCACCGAGGCCGCCTGGGTGCGGCTCAAAGGCGCCGACGCCATGCGCGATGCGTGGCAGCAGGACGGCGTCGACGTCCTCGATCAGCGGCGCCGGGCCGCGGAACCACGCGCTTAAGACGTGTTGTTCGGGCAGGCGACATCAGCCCACACGACGTCACCCTCGGCAGGTTCGTCGGAGGACGGGTTGTTGACCCGGACCACTGTGCAGCGTTGCAGCAACGTGGGCTTGTTCCCGTTGAGCCAGTTGAGTCTGACGGTATAGCCCTCGGCTTCGAGGTCTCTGATGACGGCGTCCGCGCCGTTGGCGTGGGCGGCGGGTGCGGTGATGCCGGTGAGCACACCACTGGCAACGACCAACGCGACTACGGTGGACTTGCTCCCAATTTTCATTGGAAGATCATGCCCCAACAGTTGTTACCGGTGGTCCGTTTTGCTATAGGACGCGTCGCTCAGCGCCAGATTGCCGGAAGCTCACACAGCTACAGCCAGTGGTTGTGCCGGAACGTCCGGTACAACCCCGTGCACACCAGCACCATCAACGTCAGCACCCCGAAATACCCGTAGTGCCAATGTAGTTCGGGCATGTTGTCGAAGTTCATGCCGTAGATGCCGGCGATCATGGTGGGCATGGCGGCGATGGCGACCCACGCCGAGATCTTGCGCATGTCCGCGTTCTGTTCCATCCCGACCTTGCCCAGTGCGGCCTGCACCAGGGAGCTCAGCAGGTCGTCGAACCCGGTGATCTGGTCGGCGGCCTGACTGTTGTGGTCATGCACGTCGCGGATGTAGCGGCGAACTTCTTTGGAGATCAGGTCGTTGTGGTCGGACAGCAGTCGCTGCAACGCCATGGTCAGCGGGTTCACCGAGTGCCGCAACTCGACCACCTCGCGCTTGAGCAGGTAGATGCTCTCGATGTCGGTCTGGGTGTGTGAGGAGAAGACGGTCTGCTCGACGGCGTCGATGTCTGTCTCGACCAGCCCGGTGACTTCGAGGTAGCTGTCCACCACATGGTCGGCGATGGCGTGCATCACCGCGTAGGGCCCCAGCGTGAGGATGGTGGGCGACTCGTCCAGTCGGTGCCGCACCCCGGCCAGTCCGCTGTGCTCGCCGTGCCGGACGGTCACCACGAAGTCGGGTCCGACGAACACCATGATCTCGCCCGTTTCGACGATCTCCCGGGCGTTGGCCACCGACTCGTGCGCGACGTAGCTGACCGTCTTGAGCACCAGGAACAGGGTCTGGTCATACCGCTCCAGCTTGGGCCGCTGATGGGCGCAGACCGCGTCCTCGACCGCCAGTTCGTGCAGCCCGAACACGTCGGCGACGGCTTGCATCTGGTGCTGATCGGGCTCATGGAGCCCGATCCAGACGAACGCCTCCTCTCCGGCCGCGCGCAGCTCGCGCACCTTGGCCACGGCGGCGCCGTGGGTGTATTTGCCGGGCAGGCGCGTGCCCATGGAGTAGACGCCGCAGTCGACCGTGGCGCGCGCGACCGGAACGTGGATCGAGCTGGCATCGGGGCCGGTAGGCACCTTTTTCGGGATCGGGCGGAAGTTCGACGGCTGTAGTGCGCGGAACGAGGGCATGAGGCTGACCTCCCGTGGGGCGGACTTTCTGGACCTATAGACCAGGGGCAAATGCTACGCGTAACCCGCGGGTAGCTTTTGTGTGAAGTAGCCTGACGCGGTGTCAGATAAGTCAGGTGCTGTGCGCACACCCCAGGTGGTCATCGATGATGCGGAGATTTTCGCCGCCCACGAAGGGGGCAAGCTCTCCGTAGCCCTCAACGAGCCGCTGGATACCCAGCGTGCGTTGTCGATCGCCTACACCCCGGGTGTCGCCCAGGTCAGCCGCGCCATCGCCGCTGATGCGACCCTGGCCAAGAAGTACACCTGGGCCAACCGCCTGGTCGTGGTCGTCAGCGACGGCAGCGCCGTGCTCGGCCTCGGAGACATCGGCCCGGCGGCTTCTCTGCCGGTCATGGAGGGTAAGAGCGCCCTGTTCAAGACCTTCGGCGGGCTGGACTCGATCCCGATCGTGCTGGACACCAAGGACCCCGACGAGATCGTCGAGACCCTGATCCGGCTGCGTCCGACGTTCGGCGCCGTGAACCTGGAGGACATCTCCGCGCCGCGATGTTTCGAGATCGAGCGCCGCGTCATCGAGGCGCTGGACTGCCCCGTCATGCATGACGACCAGCACGGC
Organism: Mycobacterium sp. PDNC021; assembly: GCF_048282635.1. Lineage (NCBI taxonomy): Bacteria > Bacillati > Actinomycetota > Actinomycetes > Mycobacteriales > Mycobacteriaceae > Mycobacterium > Mycobacterium sp. PDNC021. The sequence goes on along the minus strand of NZ_CP182502.1, from coordinate 5,200,568 downwards.
ACCGCCATCGTGGTGCTCGCAGCGCTGCTGGGCGCCACCAAGGTGCTCGAGCGCGACATGCACGACCTCAAGGTCGTGGTGTCCGGCGCCGGTGCGGCCGGCGTGGCCTGCACCAACATCATGCTGGCCAGCGGCATCCGCGACATCGTCGTGCTCGACAGCAAGGGCGTCGTGCACTCCGGCCGCGACGACCTCAACTCCTTCAAGGCCGAACTCGCCGGCCGCACCAACCCGCGCGGCATCACCGGCGGTGTCGCCGAGGCGCTCGACGGCGCCGACGTCTTCCTCGGCGTCTCTGCCGGTCTGGTGCCCGAAGAGCTCATCGCCACGATGGCCCCGAACGGCATCGTGTTCGCGCTGTCCAACCCGGACCCGGAGATCCACCCGGACGCCGCCCGCAAGTACGCCGCGGTGGTGGCGACCGGCCGCAGCGACTTCCCGAACCAGATCAACAACGTGCTGGCGTTCCCCGGTGTGTTCCGTGGGGCCCTGGACGCCGGTGCCCGTCGCATCACCGAGGCCATGAAAGTGGCTGCCGCAGAAGCCATCTTCTCGGTCGTCGGTGACGATCTGTCCGTCGACTACATCGTGCCCAGCGCGCTCGACCCGCGCGTGGGTCCGGCCGTGGCGGCCGCAGTGGCCGCCGCGTCGCAAGCCTGAGCACCGTGAGCCGCCGGGTCGCGGTGGGCAGTGCGGCGCTGGCCGCACTGATCGCCGCGACGACGGCGGGCTGCAGCACCGGGCAATCCGTGCCGGGGCCGCCGGCGTTGACCGTCGGGGCGGCGCCGACGCCCGAGTCGAAGCTGCTGGCCCATCTGTATTCCGCGGCGCTGGGATATTTCGGTATCCCGACCCGCGTGCATCTGGTTCCGGATCCTGTTGCGGCCCTTGATTCCGCCGACGTCACGGTGGCGCCGGGTCTGACCGGCGAACTGCTCGCCAGGTTCGTCCCGCACGCCACGGCGCGGGCCGACGAGCAGGTGTACCGATCGATGATCTCGGCGCTGCCCGAAGGGGTGGCCGCTGCCGACTACACCGCGTCAGCGCAGGACAAGCCGGCTGTCGCGGTCACCGCGGCGACGGCCGACCGTTGGGGCACAAAGGATGTCGCGGCATTGCCGGGCCATTGCGGCGGACTGTCTGTCGGAGTGGTGACGGGTGACGTCCACCCGGCTCGGGTGGGGGATTGCGTCCTGCCGGCGGCCCGTGAATTCACGGACACCGCAAGCCTTTTCGCTGCGCTGAAAGCCGGTGCGGTGACATTGGCCTGGACCTCGACCGCAGCGCCGGCGGCACCATCGGGCGTGACGGTGCTGACCGACCGGACCGCATTGATCCGCGCCGAGAACGTGGTGCCGTTGTACCGGCGCAATGTCCTGGCCGAGCAACAGGTGTTGGCGCTCAACGGAATTGCCGGAGAGCTCGACACCGCGACGCTGACCGACATGATCGGTCAGGTCGACAAGGGCGCCGATCCGGCGGCGGTAGCGGGTGCGTGGTTGGCCCAGCACCCGCTGGACCACTAGCCGAGCTTCGGCAACACCCGTCCCGCGATGGCCGCGAACAGGCCCTGGTAGGCGCCTGACCCGGTGATGCGGACGATCACGTCGACGATCTTGGCGTCCGGTCCGACCAGTACCCGGGCATGGCCCTTGCGGACCGCCTCGAGAATGATCTTGGCGGCCTGTTCCGGGGTGGTGAGGGCTGCCTTGTCGAACAGCTTGTTCAGGCCCGCGGAGTCGATGTCCGCGGCGGCGGTCGAGTTGCGCACGATGTTGGTCTTGATACCGCCCGGGTGCACCGTGGTGACCTTGACCGGGTGCCCGGCCAGCTTCATCTCCTGGCGCAGTGCCTCGGTGAAGCCGCGCACCGCGAATTTGGCTGCGTTGTAAGCGGATTGGCTGGGCACCGCGAACAGGCCGAAGATGCTCGAGACATTGACGACATGCCCATCACCCGAGGCGATCAGGTGCGGCAGGAAGACCTTGGTGCCGTTCACGACGCCCCAGAAGTCGACGTCCATGACCCGTTCGATGTCCTTGAACTGGCTGACCTCGAGATCACCGGTGAAGGCGATGCCGGCGTTGTTGTAGATCTGGTTGACCTTGCCGAAGTGCTTGACCACGTCGTCGGCGTAGAGCGCGAAGGCCTCGCGCTCGGCGACGTTGAGCCGGTCGGCCTTCACCGGGGCGCCGATGGCCTTGACCTGTTCCTCGGTCCTGGCCAGGCCCTCGGTGTCGATGTCGCTGATCGCCAACAGCGCACCCGAGCGCGCCAGTTCGATGGCCAGTGCTTGCCCGATGCCCGATCCTGCTCCGGTGATCACACAGACCTTGCCGGCGAATCCCTCCATGAACGCTCCTTTGCGTTGGTTGACGGGTCAGTGCGAACGTGTCGGCAGCACGCGTGAGGTGACGCGCGAGAACAGGTCCTGGTAGGCGCCCGAGCCGGTGGCCCGGATGATCAGGTCCAGCAGCTTGGCGTCGGGCCCGACGAGCACGCGGGCGTTGCCCTTGCGGACGGCCTCGAGGATGATCTTGGCGGCGCGTTCGGGGGTGGTCTTGGCCAGCTTCGCGTCGAAGGTCTTGGCCAGTTCCTTGGGATCGAGGCCCTCGACGGCGGTGGAGTTGCGGGCGATTCCGGTCTTCACGCCGCCGGGGTGCACCGTGGTGACCTTGACCGGGTGCCCGGCGAGCTTCATCTCCTGGCGCAGTGCCTCGGTGAAGCCGCGGACGGCGAACTTGGAGGCGTTGTAGGCGGCCTGGCCGGGGACGGCGAACAGGCCGAAGACGCTGGAGACGTTGATGACGTGCCCGTCGCCGGAGGCGATCAGGTGCGGCAGGAATTCCTTGGTGCCGTTGACGACGCCCCAGAAGTTGACGTCCATGACGCGCTCGATGTCTTTGAACTGGCTGACCTCGATGTCGCCGGTGAAGGCGATGCCGGCGTTGTTGTAGATCTGGTTGACCTTGCCGAAGTGCTGGGCAACGGCGTCGGCGTACAGCGCGAAGGCTTCGCGCTCGGTGACGTTGAGGCGGTCGGCCTTGACGGGGGCGCCGATGGCCTTGATCCGCTCTTCGGTCTCGGCGAGGCCCTCGGTGTTGACGTCGCTGATGGCCAGCTTGGCGCCCGAGCGGGCGAGTTCGATGGCGAGCGCCTGGCCGATGCCCGATCCGGCTCCGGTGACGACGCAGACTTTTCCGGCGAAGCCCTCCATGAACACTCCCTTGTGTTGACGCGTGATGACCTGGCGTCAGGCTAGCCGATACCCGCGGTTCTGATTGAGCCGGACGCCGTCCGCCGCCGGCCAATGTGTGGATCGCGCAAGGAAATCAATGATGCCAGGGCTTTGAGCTCGGTTTCGCCTGTTGTCGTGAGCATTCTGAAAACGCTTCATCGGCGGGATGTCAACGTAGACAGGAGGCGGGCGATGCACGAACCGTGGGGTCTGTCAGGACCGGATTTTTTGGTGCAGTTCATCGGGGTCTATGTGCTCGCGGTGTTTTTGGTGTTCTGGGTCAGAGGGATTCTGTCCGGTTCTCGTGGGCTTCAGGTGGGTAAGCCGCTCGATGATGCCTATCGGACGGCGTTTCTTGCGGGTGGTCCGAGGAGAGTCGTGGATACCGCGATCGCGCAGACGGTCTTGAGCGGCCGGATGCTCGTCGCTCGGGAGGGCGGGCTGACGGTCGCCGCGGGTTCCATCGGTCGCGACGCGGTGGAGGAGGCGGTGCTCGAGGCCGCGCGCGAGACGGGTTCAGCGGGGCGACGACGCATCAAGGGACTGCGTGACCATCCGCAGGTTTCCGCGGTTGGTGAGCACTTGAGAGCCGACGGCTTGCTACCCACGGGCGTACGGGTGGTGTTCTGCCGCGTCGTTGCGCTGCTGCCTGGTGCGGTGTGGGTGGTCGGCGTCGTCCGGGCGGTCAACGGCGCTGAGCTCCACCGTCCCGTCGGTGTACTGATTGTCGTCCTGGTGGTGACGGCGTTGGTGTCGTGGGTTGTCTGGTGCATGGCCGCGGTGGGCGCCGGGCATCGCCCGACCGCGGACGGACGGCGGGAGCTGGAAGCTGTGCGCGAGGAGTACGACGCGCGCGTAGCGGATGGTTCGGTGCTCGGGTCGGCGCAGGTGATGGGTGTGGCGCTATTGGGCTTCGCGGCGCTGACCGACCCGGATCTGCGGAGTGCGCTGGTCGGCGCCACCGGCAGCGACGGCGGCGGGGGCGGTTGCGGCGGGGGTGGCTGTGGCGGTGGTGGTTGTGGGGGCTGCGGGGGTTGCGGGGGATGAGCACCGCGATCGGTATCGGCTGGCGCCCCGAAATCGACCTGTCGATCGAGCGGCTGCCCGGCGTCGAGTTCGTCGAGGTGATCGCCGAAGGCATCAAACCCGAGCGACTGCCCGCCTCGCTGCAGGCATTACGGGCCCGCGGCATTCCCGTTGTCCCGCATGGTGTTTCGCTCTCACTCGGTGGGGCACAGGTGCCTGAGCCGGCCCGCCTGGCGCACCTCGCCGCATGTGCGGCGGCTCTGGATGCGCCATTGGTCAGCGAGCACATCGCCTTCGTGCGCGCTGGCGGCAGCGAGGCCGGGCACCTGCTGCCGGTGCCGCGCACCCGCGCGGCCCTTGATGTCATCGTCGAGAACGTTCGGATTGCCCAAGACACGCTCGGTGTCCCGCTGGCCCTGGAACACGTTGCGGCAGTGCTGGAATGGCCCGACCGCGAGTTCACCGAGGCCCAGTTCCTGACCGAGATCGCCGAACGCACCGGCGCGCTGCTGCTGCTGGACGTCGCGAACCTCTACACCTCGGCCGTCAACTTCGGCGCGGACCCTCTCGATGCGCTCGAAACACTGCCGCTGGAACGAATCGCCTACGTCCACGTGGCCGGCGGCGCCTTGCGCGACGGCATCTGGCACGACACCCACACCGCCGCTGTGCCCGGGCCGGTCTTCGAGTTGCTCGCAGAGCTCGCGAGTCGAACGACGCTGCCCGCGGTCATGCTGGAACGTGACGGCGCCTACCCGGCCGCCGACGTGCTCGCGGGGGAACTCTCGGCCATCCGGTCCGCTGTCGGCCGCGTCGAAGGCGACGCGGTTCGGCCCTGGGCCGCAGGTGTGGACCGGCTGCCCGGTAGCCCGGGATCTGAGCCGTCCGACATCATCCGTCGATCGCTAGCCGATGCCGAGGACGCACTGCTTCAGGCGCTGCTCGGACTGACCGATCCGCCGCCGGGCTTCGACGCAGCCCGGGTTGCGGTCGCGGGGGCCGTATTGGCCCACAAACGAGCGCACAGTCCCGCGAAAATGAGCTTGGGTGCGAAGTTCCGCCGGAAGTTCGCACCCAAGCTCACGTTCGGGCGTTAGGGGGCGAAGGCCTCGTCGATGATGGCCTGCTGCTCGATGGCGTGCACCTTCGAGCTACCCGACGACGGCGCACTCATGGCCCGGCGCGAGATGCGCTTGATGCCGGTGAGGCGGTCCGGCAGCAGTTCCGGCAGGCTCAGGCCGAACGTCGGCCAGGGTCCCTGGTTGGCCGGCTCTTCCTGCACCCAGAAGTACTGCTGCACGTTCGGGTACTGGGCCAGCGTGGCTTCGAGACGGCGCTTGGGCAGCGGGTACAGCTGCTCGATGCGAACGATGGCGACGTCTTCTCGGTTCTCCTTGGCCTTGCGTGCCACCAGGTCGTAGTAGAGCTTGCCGCTGCACAGCAGCACTCGCGTGACCTTGGCCCGGTCGCCGACGCCTTCTTCGTAGGTCGCCTCTTCGAGCACCGAGCGGAACTTGATCTCGGTGAAGTCCTTGACGTCGCTGACCGCGGCCTTGTTGCGCAGCATGGACTTCGGGGTGAAGACGATCAGCGGCCGGTGGATGCCGTCGAGGCCGTGGCGGCGCAGCAGGTGGAAGTAGTTGGCCGGGGTCGACGGCATGGCGACCGTCATCGAACCCTCGGCACACACCTGCAGGAACCGCTCGATGCGGCCCGACGTGTGGTCCGGACCCTGGCCCTCATGGCCGTGCGGCAGCAGCAGCACGACGTCGGAGAGCTGGCCCCACTTGGCCTCACCCGAGCTGATGAACTCATCGATGATCGACTGCGCGCCGTTGACGAAGTCACCGAACTGGGCCTCCCACAGCACCATGGCGTCGGGGTTACCGACCGAGTAGCCGTACTCGAAGCCGACCGCGGCGTACTCAGACAACGCCGAGTTGTAGATCAGCAGCTTGCCGCCGGTCGGGGTGCCATCGGTGTTGGTGGCCAGCAGCTGCAGCGGGGTGAACTCCTCGCCGGTGGTGCGGTCGATGAGGACCGCGTGCCGCTGGGTGAACGTGCCGCGCTGGGTGTCCTGACCGGAGAACCGGATCAGGCGGCCCTCGGCGACCATCGAGCCCAGGGCGAGCAGCTCGCCGAACGCCCAGTCGATCTTGCCCTCGTAGGCCATCTCACGACGCTTCTCCAGCACAGGCTTGACGCGCGGGTGCACGTTGAAGCCCTCGGGCACCGCCAGGTGCGCGTCGCCAATGCGGGCCAGCAGTGACTTGTCGACCGCGGTCAGCAGGCGCTGCGGGATGGTCTGGTCGGACTCCACCGATTCGCTGGGCTCGATGGTGTGCTTCTCCAGCTCGCGCACCTCGTTGAAGACCCGCTCCAGCTGGCCCTGGTAGTCGCGCAGGGCGTCCTCGGCCTCTTTGATGGAGATGTCACCACGGCCGATGAGGGCTTCGGTGTAGGTCTTGCGGACGCCGCGCTTGGTGTCGATGACGTCGTACATGTACGGCTGGGTCATCGACGGGTCGTCGCCCTCGTTGTGGCCGCGGCGGCGGTAGCACAGCATGTCGATGACGACGTCCTTCTTGAACGCCTCGCGGAAGTCGACGGCGATGCGGGCCACCCAGGCGCAGGCCTCGGGGTCGTCGCCGTTGACGTGGAAGATCGGGGCGCCGATCATCTTGGCCACGTCGGTGCAGTACTCGCTGGAGCGCGAATCCGTTGGCGCCGTGGTGAATCCGATCTGGTTGTTCACGACGATGTGGATGGTGCCGCCGGTGCGGTAGCCCTTGAGCAGCGCCAGGTTGAGCGTCTCGGCCACCACGCCCTGGCCGGCGAACGCGGCGTCGCCGTGCAGCATCATCGGCATGATCGAGAAGCGGCCGTGCGCGTCGCTGTCGTCGTGTTCGTCACCGACCAGCAGGTCCTGCTTGGCCCGGACCAGGCCCTCGAGGACGGGGTCGACGGCTTCGAGGTGGCTGGGGTTGGCCACCAGCGACACGTCGATCTCGTTGTCGCCGAACATCTGCAGGTAGTGGCCGGTGGCGCCGAGGTGGTACTTCACGTCGCCGGAGCCGTGTGCCAGGGCCGGGTTCAGGTTGCCCTCGAATTCGCTGAAGATCTTCGAGTACGGCTTGCCGACGATATTGGCCAGCACGTTGAGGCGGCCGCGGTGCGGCATGCCGATGACCACTTCGTCGAGGGCGTGCTCGGCGGCCTGGTCGATGGCGGCGTCCATCATCGGGATGACGGCTTCGGCGCCTTCCAGCGAGAAGCGCTTCTGCCCAACGTATTTGGTGTGCAGGAAGGTCTCGAAGGCCTCGGCGGCGTTGAGCTTGGACAGGATGTACTTCTGCTCGCCGACCGTGGGCTTGTCGTGCTTGACCTCGACGCGCTCCTGCAGCCACTTCTGCTGCTCGGGTTCGAGGATGTGGGTGTACTCGACACCGACGTGGCGGCAGTAGGCGTCGCGCAGCACCGACAGCACGTCGCGCAGCTTCATGAACTGCTTGCCGGCGAAACCGTCGACCTTGAACTCGCGGTCCAGGTCCCACAGCGTCAGGCCGTGGGTGTTGACGTCGAGGTCGGGGTGGCTGCGGAAACGGGTCTTGTCCAGGCGCAGCGGGTCGATGTCGGCCATCAGGTGGCCGCGGTTGCGGTAGGCCGCGATCAGCTCGATGATGCGGGCGTTCTTGTGGGAGATCGAGTCCGGGTTGTCGATCCGCCAGCGCACCGGCTCGTAGGGGATGCCCAGCTCGCGGAAGATCTCGTCGAAGAAGGCGTCGTCCAGCAGCAGGCGATGGACGGTGCGCAGGAAGTCACCGGACTCGGCGCCCTGGATGATGCGGTGGTCATAGGTGGAGGTCAGCGTGATGAGCTTGCCGATACCGAGCTCGGCGATGCGCTCCTCGCTGGCGCCCTGGAACTCGGCCGGGTACTCCATGGCGCCGGCGCCGATGATGGCGCCCTGACCGCGCATCAGGCGCGGCACCGAGTGCACGGTGCCGATGGTGCCCGGGTTGGTCAGCGAGATGGTGACGCCGCTGAAGTCCTCGGCGGTCAGCTTGCCGTCCCGCGCACGCCGGACGATGTCCTCGTAGGCCGCGATGAACTGGCCGAATTGCATTGTGTCGCAACGCTTGATGGCCGCGACGACAAGCTGGCGCGAGCCGTCCTTGTTCTGCAGGTCGATGGCCAGACCGAGGTTGGTGTGCGCCGGCGTGACCGCGGACGGCTTGCCGTCCACCTCGGCGAAGTACCGGTTCATGTTGGGGAACTGCTTGACCGCCTGGACGATCGCGTAGCCCAGCAGGTGGGTGAAGCTGATCTTGCCGCCGCGGGTGCGCTTGAGGTGGTTGTTGATGACGACGCGGTTGTCGATCATCAGCTTCGCGGGGATGGCACGCACGCTCGTGGCGGTCGGCACGTCCAGCGACGCGTTCATGTTCTTGACGACGGCAGCCGCGGCGCCGCGCAGCACCTGCGTCTCCGAGTCCTCGGCCACCACCAGTGCGGGAGCGGCCTTGGCGGGAGCGGCCTTGGCCGGGGCCGGTGCCGCGGGTGCCGGAGCGGCAGCAACGGGCGCGGCGGCAGGAGCCGGTGCGGCCGGCGCGGGTGCCGGGGCCGCGGGTGCCGCGGCGGGTGCCGGGGCTGCTACGGCGACGGAATCCGTTGTGTCCGTTATGGGTTCGGGGTTGTAGTCACGTAGGAAGTCGTGCCAACTCGGGTCCACCGAGGACGGGTCCTCACGGAATTTGCGATACATCTCTTCGACCAGCCACTCGTTCTGACCGAATGGTGAAGGTGATGTGCTCACGGCCGCTATTCGCCTCGTTTCCTTCTGCCCGACGAGCGCTGGACCTCAGCCCGGCATAGCCCGCCATATGTTGTGTTGGCGGTCGCCCGCCCCGGTGCCGCCTAAGGCTAACCCGTCGGTCGATTCCTTGGTCGGCGGAAGTCAGTGAATGGTCAAGTATTGGTGCCTCAGCACCGCGGAGAGTTTGCTAATCCCGCGCCTCGGGCAGCACGTGCAGTGTCTGCCGCCACCGCGCCGGCGGCGGACCGAACGCCGCGCGGGCGTTCTCGATGATCTTCTTGCTCATCAACCGGTTGCCGACGCCACCGATCACCGCGCCGATGCCAACCGGCAGCAGCTTGCCGAAGGCGATGGCGCCACGCTTGAGCGCGTACTTCTTCACGAAGAACTTCAGCAGCCGTGAATTCAGTTGCGAGACAGCCGGCAGTGGCACGGTCGCCGCGCCGTCGGCCAGCCAGGCGCCACTGGTGCGGCCGGTGCCGAGCAGATCCCCGATGGCGTGCTTGCCCTCGTCGCCGACCAGCACCGCGAGCACCAGAGCGCGCCGGCGTTCCCGCTGTTCGACCGGGATGCCGTGCACCTCGGCGACCGCCAGGGCGAACACCGCGGTCGCTTCGAGGAACACCACGGTCTCGCCCGCAACCGCCGACATCGCGACGATGGTGCCGATGCCGGGGAAGGCGGCGGCCGACCCGACTGCGGCGCCGCTGGCCATGGTCGCGGCGAGGTAGTGGGTCTCGAGCTTGGCTATGATCTCGGCCGGGGTGGCGCCGGGTTTGTGTTCACGCAACCGGTTGACGTAGGCCGCCACGGCCGGCGCCTGCACCCGGGCTCCGCCTTCGAGGATGTGCGACAGTGCCTTGGCGGCGGCGCCAGGATTCTCGTCGCGGGCGTCATGCTTCACAGGCAACTGCCCCTTCATGCTGGAGCGAGCACTCATCGGCCGGCCTCTCCATCTCCGTACTCAGGATTTCAGGCTATCGCGTGGTCAACGATCGGCGCGTCATCTGAGTGCCCGGCACCGGCTGAGCCGGTAAATGCATCTGGACCTGCCTGGTTTGCCGGGAAGAAAAAACCGGTATGCATTGCTAACCATATTCATGGCAGCATCGCCCCTTGTGGATCTGACAGCGGTAGGTGACGCCGCCGATAGTGGCGCGCACCTCGAGGCACCGGAGGTACGTCCGGCGCCGAGCCGCACCCGGATGATCGTGGTGCTGGGCCTGCTGGTCGCGCTCGGCCCGCTGACCATCGACATGTACCTGCCTGCGCTGCCGCGCATCGCCTCTGAGCTGGGGCTGTCGTCGTCGGTGGCGCAGTTGACGCTGACGGGGACGCTCGGCGGGCTGGCCCTGGGGCAGCTGATCGTCGGCCCGCTGTCGGACGCGCTGGGCCGTCGGCGGCCCCTGGTCGCCGGCATCCTGCTGCACATGGCGGCCTCGGTGCTGTGCCTGTTCGCGCCGAACATCGAGGTGCTGGGTGTGGCTCGCACGCTGCAGGGCGTGGGCGCCGCCGCAGCCTCCGTCGTGGCCATCGCTGTCGTCAGTGACCTGTTCGAAGAGTCGGTCGCGGCCGTCGTGATGTCCCGGTTGATCCTGGTCCTGGGCGTGGCGCCGGTGTTGGCGCCCTCGTTGGGCGCGGCGGTACTGCTGCGCGGTTCGTGGCACTGGGTGTTCGCCGCACTCGCGGTGCTCGGTGGTGCGATCTTGGCCGTGGCGGTACTGGCCCTGCCCGAGACCCTCGCGGTCAAAGACCGGCGCCCGTTGCAACTGCGGGCAATTCTGCGCACCTACGTCGAGGTGCTGAGCGATATCCGGTTCGTCGTGCTGGTCATCGTCGGCGCGCTCGGGATGTCGGGCCTGTTCGCGTACATCGCGGGTGCCGCGTTCGTGCTGCAGGGGCGTTACGGCCTGGACCAGCAGGCCTTCGCCCTGGTGTTCGCCGCCGGCGCGATCGCGCTGATCGGTGCCACCCAGTTCAACGTCGTGCTGCTGCGCCGGTTCGAGCCGCAGAAGATTGCTCTTGTCGCGCTGGTCGCCGCATCGGTGTTCGGCCTCGGGTTCGTCGCGCTGGCGTTCCTGCACGTGGGTGGTCTGGCCGCTTTCCTGATTCCGGTCTGGGCCATGCTGGCCGCGATGGGCCTGGTGATTCCCAACACACCTGCCGTCGCACTGGCCCGTCACCCTGATGCCGCCGGCACCGCGGCGGCCGCACTGGGTGCTGCCCAGTTCGGTCTCGGCGCGGCGGTGGCGCCCCTCGTCGGCGCACTGGGCAACGGTGAGCTGGCTCTCGCTGCGGTGATGACGACGGGCGTCGTGGTTGCGCTGTTGGCGCTGCTGTCCGTCGGGGACATGGGCGAGTCGGGACACGAACGCCACCGGGCTTAGTCCCTCGGGCCCATCGGGGCCGTTGGCGCCATGGCCGAGCTGCTGACTTGTTCGGATCCGCGACTGTCCGTAGCGTCGAACTCGCGACCGGCACGTCGGCCGGCCACCGGACTTGATACCCACTGCATGCAAACGTTGATTTTCGCCGGAGTTTGTCGGTGAGTGCTGCGCAGGTCAGTCGACCCTGGAATGCCCTCTGGGCCATGATGTTCGGCTTCTTCATGATCCTGGTGGACTCCACGATCGTCTCCGTCGCCAACGTCGTCATCATGCAGAAGCTCGGCACCGACTACGACGGTGTCATCTGGGTGACCAGCGCCTACCTGCTGGCCTATGCGGTGCCGCTGCTGGTCGCCGGGCGGCTCGGTGACCGCTTCGGGCCGCGGAACCTGTATCTGGCCGGGCTCGCCGTCTTCACGCTGGCCTCGCTGTGGTGCGGCCTGTCCGGCAGCATCGGGATGCTCGTCGCCGCGCGCGTGGTGCAGGGTCTGGGCGCGGCGTTGTTGACCCCGCAGACGCTGTCCACGATCACCCGCATCTTCCCGCCCGATCACCGCGGTGCCGCCATGAGCGTGTGGGGCGCCACCGCCGGGGTGGCGACGCTGGTCGGCCCGCTGGCCGGTGGCGTGCTGGTGGACCACCTCGGCTGGCAGTGGATCTTCTTCGTGAACGTGCCGATCGGCATCGTCGGCCTGGCTCTGGCCTGGGTGCTGGTCCCGCAGCTGCCCACCGAGCGGCACCGGTTCGACGTGCTCGGCGTGGTGCTGTCGGGCGTCGGCATGTTCGGCATCGTGTTCGGCCTGCAGGAAGGGCAGACACACGACTGGGCCTGGTGGATCTGGCTGGTGATCCTCGGCGGCCTGGGCTTCCTGGCGGCCTTCGTGTACTGGCAGTCGGTCAATCCGGACGAGCCGCTGATTCCGTTGACGGTGTTCCGCGACAACGACTTCTGCCTGTCCAACGTGGCCGTGGCCACCATCGGGTTCTGCGTCACCGCGATGATCCTGCCGGTGATGTTCCACGCCCAGGCCGTGCTGGGTCTGAGCGCGACGCGGTCGGCCCTGCTCACTGCGCCCATGGCTGTGGTGTCCGGGATGCTGGCGCCGCTGGTGGGCAAGTTGATCGACCGTTATCCGCCGCAGCCGATCGTCGGGTCGGGGTTCTCGGCGCTGGCGATCGGGCTGACCTGGTTGTCGTTCGGGCTGACCCCGACGACGCCGATCTGGCTGCTGGTGCTGCCGTTCATCGCGATGGGCATCGGCATGGCATTCATCTGGTCGCCACTGGCGGCGACCGCCACCCGCAACCTGCCGCCACGGCTGGCCGGCGCCGGGTCCGGTGTCTACAACGCGACACGGCAGGTCGGTTCGGTGCTGGGCAGTGCGGGCATGGCCGCCTACATGACGTCCCGGATCAGCGCCGAGCTGCCGACCGGCGGCCCGCCGGCCGCCGGCGAGGGTACGGCCGTGACGCTGCCGCCGTTCTTACACGAGCCGTTCGCCACCGCGATGTCGCAATCGCTGCTGCTGCCGGCGTTCGTTGCGTTGTTCGGGGTCGTCGCCGCGATGTTCCTGCGCGGTCAGGTGACTCCGACCGCGGCGCCGGCTCGGTATGTGGAACCGGCCGAGCCCAACTACTTTCCCGATGACGACGACTACGTCGAGTACACCGTCGACCGCGCCGCGTTCGATGCCGTGTACGACTCCGAACCACGGGACTCCTGGTACGCCGAACCCGACGAGCCGCTCACCTCGCCGATTCCGGTGCACGTCGATCCGGTGCCGTCACGGCCGGGCCGGCACTACCGCGAAGATGACGATGCCACCGATCCGGGTGTGTACGGCCTGCAATCGATGTAGCGCGTTCGGGATGTCGAGGTTCGGTATGTCGAGCGTGCGGTCAGATCGTGAAAATCGCTGACGGGTCGGTCTGGCGGCACGCTCGTGCTGTGGGCTGGCCACCTCACCCCGCGAATGTGCGGTCAGCGCGCCCGATCGTCGGATCCGCGATCTGTGTGCACATTCGCGGTGGCGCTGGACCGGAGGTAGCGCTGCCCGCCGCTCAGTAGACGCGGCTGCCCTGCGCCGACAGCACGAAACCGTGGGCCTTCTGGTCCTGGCCCCAGGCTTCGCCAGGATTCTGGATCTCGCAGGTGAGTGATCCGTCACCCGCCGTCGCGCACACTTCGTCGTTCTCGTCGACGGACCCCTTGGCGCCAGGTACGACGATCTTCTGGCCAGGCGCCAACTCCCGGTAACTGGCGGGGTCGACGGGCACGCCGCCGTCCTGGGTTTCCTTCTGCTTCACATCAGCCTGGCCATAAGTCGCCACGCTGCCGGCCGCGACCTCCACCTGGGTCACGCCCGCGGGCACGCCCGGCAGCTTCCCCCAGCACGTGACGCTGGAGTAGTACTGCCAGGAGTTCGGGCCGTCGTACAGCTCGCAGTGCACGTCCCCGGCGGTCTTGAACCGGTACGACGACCAGCCGTAGTGCTTGGGTCCGGCGTAGTCGCAGACGTTCACCGGGGCGTAGCCGTCGAACCCGGTGATCGCCGCGGGCGCGCGGTTCGGATCGGTGGTGCCGCAGGCCGGTGCGGCGTGGCCGTCGGGCGCCGAGTGCATCGCGAGCAGTGGCAACGTGAGGGCAACGACCGGGGCGAATCTGCGCACGATATTTGACGCTACCGCCCAAAGTGGGCGGGATCAGCGGAACAACACCGCGGGATTCAGGTATCCCGTCGGGTCGAATGCCGCCTTCACCGTGCGCATGGCTGCGATATCGGCGTCGGTGCGTGACATTCCCAGGTAGTCCCGCTTGCGGGTGCCGACGCCGTGTTCGGAGCTGACGTTGCCGCTGCAGTCGGCGATCAGCGTCATCATCGCGGTGTACAGGCTGTGTCCTGTCTCGTCGGAGACGTTGCAGCGCACCAGGTTCAGATGCAGGTTGCCCTCGCCGATGTGGCCGAACAGTACAGGGATGGCCTCGGGTGCGTGCTCGGCGGTGACCGCGGCCGCCGCGTCGGCGAACCGGGCCACAGATGAAAGTGGCAGCGACACATCGAATTTCAGCGGCGGGCCATACCACCCCAGCACTTCGCCGATGGATTCGCGGACCTGCCACAGCCGCTGCGCCGCGCCGCCGTCGACGCCCACCGCCGGTTCGCCCGTCAGCTCGGCGTCGCTCAGCGCTGAGGCGAGCGTATCGGATTGGTCTGTGTCGCCGGCCATTTCGATCAGCAGCTGCCAGGCGCCACCGACGGCCGCGTGCACGCCGAGGTGCTCTGCGGTCAGGTCGCTGGCGCGGGCGTCGATCAGCTCGAGCGCCGCGATGCCATCGGTGTCCCGGAGCCGGCGCCCGGTGGCGATGAGGGCGTCGAGGTCGCCGAACCCGGCCACCGCGGTCACCCGGTGTGGCGGTTTCGGGTGCAGTCGCAGGTCCAGGCCGGTGATGACCCCGAGCGTGCCCTCGGCGCCGACGAACAACGAGGTCAGGTCGTAACCGGTGTTGTCGCTGCGCACCTGGCTGTGCCGGCGCACCAGCGAGCCGTCGGGCAACGCGACCTCGAGACCCAGAATCTGTTCGCGCATATTGCCGTATCGCACGGTGCGCAGGCCGCCGGCGTTCGTCGACGCCATGCCCCCGACCGTCGCCGAATCACGAGAAGCGAGGTCGACACCGAACACCAGACCCGCGGCCGCGGCGGCGTGCTGCACCGCGGCGCAGGTCGCTCCGGCCCCGACCTGGATCCGGCGTTCCTCGGCATCGACCGCGCCGACCGCCGACAACCGTTCGGTGGACAGCAGGATGTCATCGTGCTCGGGGACGGTGCCGGCCACCAGTGACGTCCGTCCGCCCTGCACCGTGACGCAGGCGCCCGCGTCCCGGCACGCCCGCAGTACTGCCGCGACTTCGGTATCGCTGCCCGGACGGACCAGGGCCTGGGCGCGGCCGTGGTAGCGGCCGGTGTGGTCGACGACGCGTCCGGCGAGCACGTCGGCGTCGGTGGTGACGTATGCGGCGCCGACGATCTCGGCCAACTGTGCGACGAGCGTCATTGCGCGGTCGTCACCGACAGGAACGCGCCCAGTTCGATCATGCCGTCCGGGGTCGACGGGAGATAGTCGGTCAGATACGTCGAGCGCACCACGTAGGCGGCGTACTTCGCGCGGCTGATTGCCACGTTGAGGCGGTTGCGATTCAGCAGAAAGCCCATGCCGCGGGGCACCTCGGCGATGGACGACGCCGTCATCGAGACGAACACCACGGGGGCCTGCCGCCCCTGGAACTTGTCGACGGTGCCCACCTGAACATCGCCGTACCCGGCCGCGTCCATCCGCTCGCGCAACAGCAACACCTGCGCGTTGTACGGCGCCACGATCAGAATATCCTCGGGCTCAAGGTTTTTCGTGCCGTCCTCGTCGGACCACTGCCGGCCGACCAGGCCGCCGATGGCCGCGATGATCGCCTCGGCCTCCTCGGGGCTGTCGGTCGCATTGCCCTCGTGGTCGACGGTCATCAGGTGCACCCCGGGTTCGATCCCGGCCAATCGCCGTGCACCGCTGACGCTTTCGGCAGCCAGCAGCCGGTTGTCGTATGACAATGCTGACACCGGCGCGCACACGGCGGGGTGCATCCGGTACGACACGTCCAGGAAGTAGCCGCGTTCGGCGGGCAGGGTGTGCCGTCCCTCGACCAGCCAGCTCAGGGCCGATTCGTCGACCGGCTCCGGGTGGGTGCCCTGGCTGACCTGCGGCAGCTGCTGCGGATCGCCGAGCAGCAGCAGATTGCTCGCCGCGGGTGCGACGGCGATGGTGTTGGCCAGGCTGAACTGGCCGGCCTCCTCGATGACCAGTAGATCCAGGCAACCCCGCGGGACACGCCCGTCGTTGGCGAAATCCCAAGCGGTGCCTCCGATCACGCAACCGTTGCTGTCGTCGATGAAGCGCGCGTACTGGTTGTCCGGGACGTCGCTGAACGGCGCGTCCTCGGGCGCGCGCTTCTTGCCGACCACCCGGCCGTCCACGCCCGCCTTGACCACGCTGGCGAGCACGTTCTCGACGACAGCGTGCGACTGCGCCACCACCCCGATGCGCCAGTGGTCGCGGTTGACCAGGTCGGCCATGACCTTCGAGGCCGTGAAGGTCTTTCCGGTTCCCGGCGGGCCGTGCACCGCAAGGTACGACGAGTCCAAATCCCGCAGGGCGGCAACGATGTCCCGCGCCGTGTCACCGGTGCGGGGGAGTGGTCCCTTGGACAGGGTGCGCGGGGTGGACCGCAACAGGATGTCCAGCGCCGCGCTAGGCGGCAACGACGGCAGTCCGGTAGCCACTGCACCGGCTGTCGTCTCGATCGACGTTCGCAGCGGTTTGGTGTTCGGCGGCGGACCCGGCGTCAGCGCGAAGGGCAGCTGGCCGAACTCGTCGCCGTCCTTGCCGGTGCGGTGCATGATCAGCACCTCGGTGCCATCTTCATTGCAGTCCAGCACCTTCGCGGTGCCGGCGGCGCGGACGTCCGGATCGTCGGAAAGCCCGGTCGGAGAGGGCGGTTCGTAGAGGGCGAACACCTCGGCGTCTGGCCGGATCGAGCCGGCGGCGATCTCGCCGCGCAGCAGCACCTGGCGCTGGGGCTTGCGGGCCTTGGGTGGGGTGTTCCAGTCGACGGCGATATGTGGGGTGACCGTGGCCACGAAAACGTCTGTGCTGTCGGCCCATTCGTCGACCGGGTTGTTGATCCGGTCGAAATGCTCCCACCAGAAGGGCTTCTCCTCGCGCTGGTGGTACCCGCGGGCGGCCGCGATCATGGCCACGGCCTGCTGCTCGTCCGAGCGTGCCGTAGTGCCGTCACCCGCGTACTTCGCCAGGGCGCGCTGCGTCGCGTCGTCGGTCGGCACCGCCGTCTCGGGTTGCGCGGGGCCGCCGCTGACCGGCCCGCGGGGCGCGATGCCCTCGGCCCACGCCACCCCGAGCAGCCACTCACGCAACCGCAGTGTGGAGCGGCAGTCGTAGTGGTTGTAGTCCTCGATCTGCTTGAGGACCGTCGCGGCTTCCTCGTGTTCCCCGGCCGCCTCGAGTTCGGTGTAGCGCGCGTACTGCGTGATGGAGTCGGTGGCCTTGGTGACCTCGCCGACGCGCAACTCGCCGCCCATGTACAGCGGTTCCAGATACTTGATGCTGTAGCTCTCGGTGCCGACCCGAATACTCTTGCGCACCAACGGCAAAAGGTCCACCAGTACGCCGCTGCGCAGCAGCTCGTCCACCTCGTCCTCGCCGACGCCGTAGCGCCCCGACAGCCGCAGCAGCGTGCTCTTCTCGTAGGCCGCGTAGTGGTAGATGTGCATGTTCGGGTACCGCTTGCGTTGCTTGCGCACGAACGCCAGGAAGTCGACGAGTGCCTGCCGTTCACTGGCCCGGTCATGCGCCCACAGCGGGTGGAAATCCCCGGTCGCGGTCAAGGTGCCCCAGAGGTACTCCAGGCCCCAGTCCCGGCCGTTCTCGGTCCACAGCGGGTCGCCTTCGTAATCGAAGAACAGGTCGCCGCGATCGGGTTCGGGCAGCCCGGTGAGCGGCTGTGCGTCGATCACCTCGAACTGGGGCTTGTTGTCGACCGGGGGAGCGACCTGCAGCCGCGCTTGCCCGACGAGATTCGCCACGATGCGGGACGAGAGCCCCGGCACTGCGCCGCTGTGTTCGGCCAGCTCGTGCACGGTGGTGATCCCGGCTTCGAGCAGTCGGGCCCGCTGGCTCACCCGCATCCCGGCCACCAGCAGCAGGTCGTCCCGCTCGCGGACCTCGACTTCGCAGTCCTCGCATTGATGGCAGGCCCGCAGCTCCGGGGACTCCCACGACACCGGCGCCCCGCCGGCCCGGTGCTCGTCGAGCAGCCGCTGCAGTGCGGCCCGTCGCGGCAGGTAGACCGGAAGCAGTTCGGCCACTGGGTAACTGGCGATGGTGCCGTCACCGAGCACCAGGTCGACCTCCGGCGCCACCGGCACTCCGGCCTGCTCCAGCGCGTCGGCGTAGGCCGCCAGCTGCAGGAGTGCCTCGACTTTCACCGAGCGCGCCAGCTTCGTGTCCCGCAGGCGATAGCGGCCGTCGTCCAGGATCAGGAAGTCGGCGAAACCCAGGAAGCGGCCGTCGAACATCGCGGCCTGATAGATCACCGGCTCCCGGCGGTCGACCGCCGCCCGGGTGGCCTCGGCCGCGCCGATCAGTCCGGACACCGTGTACGGCCGCGGCCGGCCGATCGTCGTGACGTTGTCCCCGGCTGCGGCCAGCTGTTCCAGGTGCCGCTGCTCGTGGGCGTCACCGAGTTCGGCGGTGCGGGCCAGCAGATCGTCGTCCACGACGGCTTTCGGTCCCCGGCCCAGCAGCCCGTCGAACCGGCGCAGCAGCGCGTACTCGCAGCGCGCCGCGGCGGCGAGGTCGGACGCGCTGTAAATCACAGCGGCGTCCTCACCATCGGAGTGCTTGCCGGGACTGAGGAACACGTCGCCACCATATGGCAGCCCGCCGACAGACCGGGGCTACCTTGGCTGGAGTGAGCGGGATTTTCACCACCAGCGTCGCGTCGGTCTATCCCCACTACGTCAACAAGGTGGAGAAGAAGGGGCGCACGACTGCTGACCTGGATCAGGTCATCTGCTGGCTGACGGGTTTCGATCAGGCCGCGCTGGCTGCGCATCTCGAAACAGAGACGACCTTCGAGGACTTCTTCGCCGCGGCGACGCTGAACCCGAACGCGGCACTGATCACCGGGCTGGTGTGCGGCGTCCGCGTCGAGAACGTCGAGGACCCGCTGATGCAGAAGATCCGCTACCTCGACAAGCTGGTCGACGAGCTGGCCAAGGGTAAGGCCATGGACAAGGTGCTGCGCGCTTAGTGCGTGTTGCCGATCAGCTCGACGCCGTTGCCGTTCCAGTGGAACCGCACGACGCTCTTGAGGCCACTGGCCGGATTGGTGTAGCTCAGCGCGACGGTGTCGCCGGTGGTCGCGGCCAGGTCGATGCCGTTGAACCCGTACGTGTCGGGCACCCCGGTCGGGATGAGCTGGCCCAGGTGGAACATCACGGCGCGGGTATTCGGCTGCTCGCCGTTGGTGTTCGCCTTCACAATGACCACCGACAGTGGCGCGCACTGGTTGTAGTTGCCGGCCAGCGGCTCGGGGCTCCAGCCCTGCTTGCTGCGGGGATCGGCGGGCAGCGTGGACACCGCCTTGGCGATATCGGGGGCCGTGAGACTGACGGCGCAGGGGTCGGCCGGAGCCGCGCTGGTCTTCGGACCTGCGACGACGGTCGGCGCGGCGGTTTTCTTGGCGGCGGCAGGCGCGGTCGGATCGGGCGTCTTGGAGGCCGTCGAGTCGCCCGACCCACAGGCGGACAGGCTTGCCGCCGCGAGTGCGGCCACCGCGATCGTCATCAGTTTCGGTTCGGCGCAGCGCACCCGGCCACCCTATAAGGCGTACCAGGGGGAGTCTGGTCAGCCATGCGGGGCGTACCTGGCCCGATGACCCTCTAGACTTCTCGCATAATGACGACGTCTTCGCCCGAGACCGACCCGGATTCGGGCGGCAGCAACACCACTTCTGACACCTCCGCTGAGTCAAGCGCCGAGGTCACTGCTGAAACCTCTGCTGAGTCCAGCGCCGAGGTCACCTTCGCCGACCTGAACATCCGCCCGGAGGTGCTGCGCGCGCTGACCGACGTCGGATACGAGTCACCGTCGCCCATCCAGGCCGCGACCATCCCCGCGATGCTGAGCGGATCCGACGTCGTCGGTCTCGCCCAGACCGGCACCGGCAAGACCGCCGCATTCGCGATTCCGGTGCTGTCCAAGATCGACCCCACCAGCCGTAACACCCAGTGTCTGGTGCTGGCGCCGACCCGCGAGCTCGCCTTGCAGGTGGCCGAGGCGTTCGGCAAGTACGGCGCGCACCTGAACGTCAACGTGTTGGCGATCTATGGCGGGTCGTCCTACACGCCGCAGCTGGCCGGGCTCAAGCGCGGCGCCCAGGTCGTGGTGGGCACCCCGGGCCGGGTCATCGATCACCTGAGCAAGGGCAGCCTGAACCTCTCGCACCTGGACTACCTGGTGCTCGACGAGGCCGACGAGATGCTGCAGATGGGCTTCGCCGAGGACGTCGAGCGCATCCTGGCGGACACCCCGGAGTACAAGCAGGTCGCGCTGTTCTCGGCCACCATGCCGCCGGCCATCAAGAAGATCACCTCGAAGTACCTGCACGACCCGGTCGAGGTGACGATCAAGGCCAAGGCGCAGACCGCGGAGAACATCACGCAGCGCTACATCCAGGTGGCCGGCGCGCGCAAGATGGACGCCATCACCCGGCTGCTCGAGGTCGAGCCGTTCGAGGCGATGATCGTCTTCGTGCGGACCAAGCAGGCCACCGAGGAAGTTGCCGAAAAGCTCAGGGCGCGTGGGTTTTCCGCGGCCGCGATCAACGGCGACATCGCCCAGGCGGTCCGCGAGCGCACGATCAACGGGCTCAAGGACGGCTCGATCGACATCCTGATCGCGACCGACGTGGCGGCCCGTGGTCTGGACGTCGAACGCATCTCCCACGTGCTGAACTACGACATTCCGCACGATCCCGAGTCCTACGTGCACCGCATCGGGCGCACCGGCCGGGCCGGTCGCTCGGGTACCGCGCTGCTGTTCGTCACGCCGCGCGAACGGCATCTGCTCAACTCGATCGAGCGCGTCACGCGCAAGAAACTCATCGAGTCGCAGCTGCCGTCGGTCGATGACGTCAACGCGCAGCGCGTGGCCAAGTTCGGCGATTCGATCACCGGTTCGCTCAACGCCCCGGGCATCGAGCTGTTCCGCCGGCTGATCGAGGACTACGAACGCGACAACAACGTGCCGCTGGCGGACATCGCGGCGGCGCTGGCGGTGCAGACCCAGGGCGGCGAAGAGTTCCTGATGAAGGAGCCCCCGCCGGAGAAGCGGCGCGAGCGTCCGGATCGTGACGACCGTGGCGACCGTGGCGACCGCGAGCGCAAGCCCCGGTCGACGCGCGACGATCTGGCGACCTACCGCATCGCTGTGGGCAAGCGGCACAAGGTGATTCCGGGTGCCATCGTCGGCGCCATCGCCAACGAGGGCGGGCTGAACCGCAGCGACTTCGGGCACATCAGCATTCGCGTGGACCACTCGCTGGTCGAGCTGCCCGCCAAGCTGAGCAAGGACACGCTCAAAAAGCTTGAGAGCACCCGCATTTCGGGCCAGTTGATCCACCTGGAGCTGGACAAGGGTGGGCATTCCGGCGGCTATCAGGATCGTGGCGGACGCCCGGACCGGGGCTCGTACTCCGACCGCGGTGGCCGTCAGGACCGCGGGCCACGCCCGGATCGCGGGTCTCGACCCGGCCGTGACGACGATCGTCGTGGTGGCCACAGCGAAGGTCGAGGCGAGGGCAAGCGCAAGTACAAGTGACCCGGGTTGAGTCACTCACCGGGGTCCGTGCGGTCGCCGCACTGCTCGTTGTACTGACCCACGCAGCGTTCACGACAGGTAAGTACACCCAGACCTACGTCGGGCTGATGTATTCGCGCGCCGAGATCGGTGTGCCGATCTTCTTCGTGCTGTCGGGTTTCCTGTTGTTCAGCCCGTGGGTCAAGGCGCTGGCTCGGGCCGATGCCGAAAAGCCTTACGAGGCACCGTCGGTGCAGCGCTACGCCTGGCATCGGGTGCGACGGATCATGCCCGCCTACATGGTGACGGTGCTGGCGGCCTACGCGCTGTATCACTTCCGAACGGCCGGCCCGAACCCCGGCCACACCTGGCTGGGGTTGTTCCGGAACCTGACGTTGACCCAGATCTACACCGACAACTATCTGTTCTCCTGGCTGCATCAGGGCCTCACCCAGATGTGGAGCCTGGCGGTGGAAGTTGCCTTCTACGTTGCCCTTCCGGCGCTGGCCTACCTGCTGATGGTGGTGCTGTGCCGGCGGCGGTGGCGGCCGGGCCTGCTGCTCGGTGCGCTGGCGATGCTGGCCGCACTGAGCCTGGCGTGGCTGACGTTGGTGCACACCACGCATTTCCTGCCCGACGGTGCCCGGCTGTGGTTGCCCACTTATCTGATCTGGTTCGTCGGCGGCATGCTGGTCTCGGTGCTGGCCGCGATGGGCGTGCGTGCCTACGGATTCCTGTGCATCCCACTGGCATTGGTCTGCTACCTCATCGCGTCGACACCCCTCGCCGGCGCCCCGACCACCTCACCCGCCACGCTGGGGGAGAGCCTGTGGAAGTCGGTGCTCTACGCGGGGATCGCCACCCTGGTCGTCGCGCCGCTGGGTTTGGGGAACCGGGGCTGGTACGCGCGGCTGCTGGGCAGCCGGCCGATGGTCTTCCTCGGCGAGATCTCCTACGAAATCTTCCTGGTGCATCTGGTCATCATGGAGCTGGTCATGGTCGAGGTGATGCACCAGCACATCTGGACGGGTTCGACCTTCGCGTTGTTCACCCTGACGATGCTGTTCACCATTCCGGTGTCGTGGCTACTGCACCGGTTCACCCGGGTCCGGAACTAGCAGTCGCAGCAGCCGTCACAGTCGCAGCAGCAGCCGTCGCATTCACAGCAGCCGTCGCAATCGCAGCAGCAGCCGTCGAACCAGCCGGCCTTGCGCTGGGCCTTCTCCTCGGGGTTCTCTTCGCCCGTTTCGATCCCGACCACGTCGTCCAGCGGCAGCTCACCGGATGACGCCACGGGCGCGCCGGAGTCGGGCGGCACATCCGTCGCCTTGAATCCCGCGCCGCTGAAGGTCCGGGTCACGGCCCGTCGCAACTCGCGGGTCAGCAGCCGGTGCACCAACCGTCCGTCGGTGAATTCCACATCGGCCAGGGCGAGTTCGATGCCGAGCACGGCGTCGTCGCACGCCGCGCGGACGTCGCCGATCGGAGTTGCGGTGGCGGCCACCGGATTCCACTTCCCGTGCACCCGATCGTCGTGCAGATCCTCGACCGCGTCGAGCAGGTGCGCGACCCGCCCGAACAACTGGCCGACCTCCCGCAGCGACGCCACGTTCCCCGGCCGCCCGGCCAGCACCGCGGTGTGCGCGAATGCCGCGGCGACCGAGGTTTCGGTGGGTTCGGTGACCGCGAGCAACGAACTCCCCGGCGCCGCAGCGGCTTCCAGCGCGGCCTGCCGACCGATCGCGTCCATCAGCACGGCGGTGTCGAAGCCCAGGGCCGTGCCGACGCCCGTACCTTGACGCTCCCACCGGGTGGCGATCCGTCGCGCAGCGGGCCGTACGCCTGCCGCGGCGAACACGCCGTCGCCGTCGTCGACGTGATCCCGCACCCGGGCGGCGGCGAGCACCAGGGAGACCACGGCCGCGAGCCGGACCGATTCACCGATGGCGACGTCGGCCTTGCGCATGCCCCGCAGCGGGCACCGGCCGGCTTCGCGCCGTCCGGGTGCCGCGGTGGACTGCGCTTCCACCAACGCCGACACCACCAGCCCGTCGTAGTTGGTGGCGACGCGGCCGCCTTGTCCGTAGTCATCGCGAAGCGCGAGGCACAGCCCGCACAATTGGGCCGTCCAGACGGCGGCAAGTTCTTTGCCGAGTCGATGCCGGCAGGGCCGGAGGATGCCGAACACGGCTTGAAGATAGCTCCGGCCAGCGCAAATCGCAGGCAATCAACCGAGGAGATCAATTAGGTTATGCTGCCCTAATAGTCCAATCGGAGGGTGCAACATGACCGAGTCGAAGCCGTCGCGTGGAATCCAGGGCGCGCTGGTCAAACTGTGGCGGGGTGGCGACTACGAGCTGACGGTCACCGGCCGCACCCAGATCACCCCGAACTACCTGCGGCTGCATTTCACCACCGGGAACCTGCTGGCCGAGCGGCCGGTGCATCCGACCATGTGGGTCCGGGGCTGGTTCCCCGACGGGGACAAGGCGCACCAGCGCGGCTACACGCTGGTCAACCCCGATCCGGCCGCGGGGACCACCGACATCGACTTCGCGCTCCATGACGGTCTGGCCACCCGCTGGGCCCAGGACGCCAAGCCCGGCGACACCCTCGAGGTGACATTGCTCGGCAGCAGCTTCGAGCTGCCCGAGCCCGCGCCGGCCGGATACGTCCTGGTCGGTGACGCCGCATCGCTACCGGCGATCAATACACTGCTGCAGGCCATCGGTTCGGCGCCCATCCAGGTGTACCTCGAGGCCGGTCACGACGACGACCGCGATCTTCAGGTGGGCGCCGGCGCTCCGGGCCTGACCGTCACCTGGGTCGACCGCAAGAACAACGGCGAGGCACTGGTCGAGACCGTGCGGGCCTCGGCGTTCGACGCGTCCGATCACTTCGGCTGGGTGGCATGCGACAACCGGACCACCCGTTCGGTGGTCAAGGTGCTGCGCGAGGACTACCAGATTCCGAAGAAGGCGATCAAGGCCCGGGCCTACTGGGAAGCCTGATCTTTCGGAACCAACTGGGCCACAACGAATTCGTCGAGCATCTGGCGTTCGTCGTCTTCGTCGGCGCCGGGGAACATCAACAGCGACACCAACATCCGGACCAGCCAGTTGGCCCGGCGGTGCGCGGCCTCGGTCTCCAGCTCCGGCCACGACGCGGACAGGAACGCCGCCACCAGGCCGGTGATGACGTCGGACTGCGCGGCGACCTCACCACCGATGGGTCGCTGGGTGGCGACGAACCACGATGACAGGGCGGGACTCTCCCGCACGCTGCGCAGCGCGATCGCGACGCCGTCGAGCAGTCGGGTGCGCGGGTCACTGATGTCCGCGATCTGCTCGCCGACGTGAGCGAACACCCGAAACGCCTCGCGGTGCACGTAGGCCAGGTGGAGCACGTCACGGTTCTCGTAGTACCGGTACAGCGTGGCGCGGGAACAGCCTGCCGCCCTGGCGATTTCGAGCATTCCGACGGTCGCGGCGTCCTGCTCGGCGAACAAGCGGTCGGCGGCGTCCAGGATGGCCTCGGCCGCGACCTCGGTGCGTCGGCCGGCCAGCCAGTCGTTTGCCATCAGCAAATGGTAAACGGCACCGATAGCGGACGTCGCACGTAGCTGCCGCCGGCCCACTCGATGTTGTCCTCGTCGACGGTGAATTCCGGTATCCGCGAGAGCAGTTCGGTCAGGGCGACGCGGGACTGCATCCGTGCGGCCGCCGCGCCCAGGCAGTGGTGCGCGCCGTGGCTGAAGGTCAGGATGTTGCGCGGGGCGCGCGTCACGTCCAATTCGCCTGCGTTCGGGCCGTATTGGCGTTCGTCGCGGTTGCCCGAACCGTAGAGCAGCAGAGTCTTGCGCCCGGTGGGGATGGTGGTGTCGCCGATGGTCACGTCGCGCGTGGTGGTGCGGGCCAGGCCCTGGACCGGCGAGGTGAGTCGAAGCAGTTCGTCGACGGATTCCGTGATCAGGTCGGGGTTTTCGGCCAGCAGGCGGCGCTGGTCGGGGTGGCGGTGCAGGAGTTGCACGGTGCCGCCCAGCATCCCGGTGGTGGTGTCGTTGCCGCCCGTGACCATGGTGAACGTGAACGCCAGGATCGACAGCACGCCGCTGATGTCGCCGTCGGCGCCGATGCCCGCGGCGACCAGGTGCGAAACCGTGTCGTCCTCGGGCTCCTTGCGGCGGCGCTCGATCAGCGCGGTGAAGTACCCCATCATGTCGCCGAGCGCGCTGCCCAGTGTCTCGAGCGCGCCGCCGAGCCCGCCCTCGGCGGTGTTGGCCGCGACGATGGCATCGGTCCAGCCGTCGAACTGATCGCGGTCGGCCTCGGGCACGCCGAGGTAGTGCGCGACGACCATCGACGGCAATGGCTTGAACAGCTCGGCCACGATGTCACCGCCGCCGGCGGCCTTCAACTTCTCCAACCGCTCTACGACGAACTCGCGAACCTTGGGCTCGACGGCCTCGACCTGCCGTGGCGTGAAACCGCGCGACACCAGCTTGCGGAATTCGGTGTGCACGGGCGGGTCCGTCATCACCATCGGCGGGTTGTCCTGCAGGCCGATGAGTTCCAGCTCGCCGTAGTTGACCGTGAGGCCCTGCGCCGAGGAGAACGTCTGGTGATCGCGCGCGGCGGTCCAGATATCGGCGTGCCGGGACAGCACGTAGTAGTCGGCGCCGGGATTGTCGTCGGGCACCACGTGGTGCACGGGATCGTGGTCACGCAGCGACCGGTACATCGAAAAGGGATCGACCCATCCCGCCGAATCGGCAAGCTGGAACGCCGCGGGGGAGTCGGATGTCTCGTAAGACAAAATCGCCGTCATGTCTTATGTGTACGGCGACGGCGCGCATGTGTCAATGCCGAATCAGATGCCCGCGCCCGGGTTCAAGATGTTGTCCGGGTCCAGTGCGGCCTTGATCCGGCGGTTCAGTTCCATGACCTCGGGCCCGAGCTGGCCGGCCAGCCAGGGCCGCTTGAGCCGGCCGACGCCGTGCTCGCCGGTGATGGTGCCGCCCAGCGAAACGGCCAGGTCCATGATCTCGCCGAACGCGATGTTGGCCCGCCGGGTGTTCTCGGCGTCGTTCGGGTCGTGGACGATCAGTGGGTGAGTGTTGCCGTCCCCGGCATGTGCGATGACCGAGATCAGCAGGTCGTGCCTGCGGGCGATCTCAGCCACCCCGTCGACCAGGTCCGCCAGTGCGGGCAACGGCACGCCGACGTCTTCCAGGAGCAGCGGGCCTTTGGCTTCCACGGCCGGGATGGCGAACCGTCGGGCTGCTACGAAGGCCTCGCCCTCGTCGGGGTCATCGGTCGAAAATACTTCTGTCGCACCGGCTTCGGTGAACACACGGGCCATGAATTCGGCGTCCTCGACGCCCGCGGCGCCGCGGGCATCGGAGGCTGCCACCATCATGGCCTTGGCGCCGCGGTCCAGGCCCATCTTGAGCTTGTCCTCGACGGCGTTGATCGCGACGTCGTCCATGAATTCCAGCATCGACGGGCGAATCCGGCCGGTGATGGTCACGACGGCATCGGCTGCCGCGCGCACCGAGTCGAAGCTCGCGACCACGGTGCACCCGCGGTGCTGCGGCGGCAGCAGGCGCAGCGTCGCCTCGGTGACGACACCGAGCGTGCCTTCGCTGCCCACGAACAGCTTGGTCAGGCTCAGTCCCGCAACATCTTTCAGTCGCGGTCCACCCAGTCGTACCGCGGTGCCGTCGGCCAGGACCACCTGCAGGCCGAGGATGTAGTCGGTGGTGACGCCGTATTTCACGCAGCACAGGCCGCCGGCGTTGGTGGCGACATTGCCGCCGATGCTGCAGATTTCGAACGACGACGGATCGGGCGGGTACCAGAGTCCGTGGGCCGCAACGGCTTTCTTCACCTCGGCATTGAGCAGGCCGGGCTGCACCACAGCGGTGCGGGTTGCCGTGTCGACGACGATGTCGCGCATCCGTTCGGTGGTCAGCACGATGCCGCCGTCGACGGCAGTCGCCCCGCCGGACAGGCTGGTGCCGGCGCCGCGCGGCACCACCGGAATCTTGTGCGCAGTAGCCCACCGCAGGACCGTCTGCACCTCTTCGGTGGTGCGTGGCCGCACCACCGCGATGGGGGTGCCGGCGTCCGGATCGAGCGCGCGGTCCTGTCGGTAGGACGCGACGATATCCGGATCGGTGACGACGGCGTCGGTGGGCAGGTCGGCGATGAGGCTCGGCAGCGCGGTGTGCACGGGGCAAGTCTAGGAGCCCCGTGCCGACCAGCTAAGACTCGCGCCATATGCCGTGCGCATTAATCCTGTGTAACGTCCGTGTTACCGGTATTCTCAGCAATGTGTACAGCAAGGCCATGTTGGCCGAGATGGGGGCGCTGCGCGACAGCCGTCGCGGGGCGCACGTGTCTGCGACCGCGATCGAGCTCCACGTACGCGTCGTCAGTCGCACTGTACGCACGCGCCGGCCGGCTTTCGTGGCCGATGCGGTCCTCGATGCCATCGCGCCTGGTTCGGTGACAACCGTTGCGGCTCTGGAGCTTTGGATGGCCGGCCTCTGGCAGCGGGTGCCTGGCGGCTATCTGATCGACGACCGTGAACTGATCGCCCATCTGTCGGCCGGTCCGGTTCGGCGCTGGGCGCGCCGGGTATGGCTGAATCTCAACAGTGAGTCGGTCATCCCGTTCTGACGGCGCCGGCAGTCGCTCGGACCGCGCGCAGCGAAGCAAACAACAGGTCGTTCAGCATGTCGATGAGGTGCTCTCGGTCGATGGTGATTGCCCCGACGAGGACGACGGTCAGCGTCTCGGCCACTCCGCCGATGACGAACTGTGCGACCAGCTGCACATCCAGCGGCTGTGGGTTGGTCTCGGAACCGCTCAGCCCGGCGACGATGCCGGCGAACCGCTGAGCCTCGGCGAGGCGGCGCGGTCCGAGGGCTGTTGAGGAAACCGCCTCGATCAGGACGATGCGACCCTTGCGTCGATCGGTCAGGGCGACGTCGGCGAGTGCGCTGAGCGCCGCCCGTGCCCGCGCCCGGGGGCTGCCTTCGGTGTCGGCGATCGCGGCGAGTCCACGCTCTTCGACCTCGGCCATGATGCTGTCGAACACCGCCAGGTGCAGGTCTTCGATCGTCGGAAACGATTCCGCGAAGTAGCGTGCGGCCAGCCCGGCCTCTTCCGCGACGCCCCGCAGGGTGGTGGCGGCGATGCCTTTGGTTCCCATCAGCTCGAGGCCCGCGGCGACGAAGCGCCGCCGCCGCTCGGCGACGCGGTCGGCACCGCTGCGCCCGCCGTATTGCCGTGACCCGCTCACGACACCAATCTTGACACACCCGTTGACAGATGGTTGCCTGATCTCATCTATCAACGCTTGATGACAGATTGGATTCGCGATGACGAGCACGGCAGCATCCGTAGACGCCGCAGTCGAGCCGTGGCACCCGGGCCAGCCCCATGCGGAGCTGGCTGCCGACGTCCGGTGGTGGCTGGGTTCGCCGTTGAGCCTCGGGCTGTTCGGACGCTTGGCGCTCGACCAGGTGGCCTACCGACCGATCGCTGCTGCGGTCGACTGGTCCGGGCGGTTCCAGGAGAACTTCACCGATCGGGGCATCCGGTCGCTGGCCCATGGGATGTTGATGTTGTTCGGCGACGAGGCCGACCGGCGGTGGGATACCGAGGAACTCAAGCGGCTGCATGGTGGCGTACGGGGCACCGGCAACGGCGAATTCGCGGATACCAGATTCAGTGCGCTTGACCCCGAGCTGTGGAACTGGATCGCCATCAGCTCTCTGAACCTCTTCTACCGTGGCTACCTCGCGGTCCGCGGCGGCGATCTCGATTCCGAGCAACGCGAGGTCGTGTACCAGACCCTGCGGTGGATGACGAGCTATCTGGAGCTGCCCAGTGCCCGCGCCAAGCTGCCCGAAACACTGGCCGACATGTTGGCGTACTACGACCGCGTGGCTGAAGAACACCTGGCGGACAACGGATTTCTGCAGTACGCCAACGACAGCTTCGATGACCTGCCGGTGCCCGCTCTGCTCCCGAAGCGGCTGCAGGTACTCGTCTTGCCGGTATGGAATGCGGTGACGCCGGTTGCGTTGCGCGTGCCGAGGGCGCTCGGACAGCGCCACGCCCACCCGAAGATGCAGGAACTGCTCGACATTCGGTCGACCCGCTTGAGCCGCCTCGAATATGCGCTGTACCTGGCAGCCACGCGGTTGGCATGGCGGTACCTGCCGAGAGCCGTCGTCCTGGATCCGTTGGCGTACAACCGGTACCGCTACGAACGGCTGCGGTCGGCCTACCACAGCGTCCAATTGGACAGCTTCGCCGCCTAGCGGCGCAGACGGGGCGCAGAATCGGGGGGTGCTGCCGCATCCCCGAACCGGAGTCTTGTTCCCGTCCCCGGTGCCGGCCGGGTCGGGCTGGCCCGGGGACCCGGCCGACGCCGACACCCCCGTCGCCCGCACCGCGGTGCAGGTCCGGTCCAGGGCCCGTCGCTGCGCCGACGTGGCCGACCTCGATGCCCAAGTATCGGTGTGCCGCGGTTGCCACCGCCTGGTCACCTGGCGCGAGGATGTCGCGACCCGGCGGGTGGCCAAGCGCAAGGCCTATGCAGCCGAGCCGTACTGGGGCCGGCCGGTGCCGGGTATCGGCCCGGCCCGGCCGCGCATCTGGGTGCTGGGCTTGGCGCCCGCCGCCCACGGTGCCAACCGCACCGGTCGGGTGTTCACTGGCGACCGGTCGGGCGACTTTCTCTTCGCGGCCCTCCACCGCGTCGGCCTGGCCAGCAGCGCCGAGAGCCTCGACGCGGCAGATGGACTGACCCTCAACGACATTCGCGTGGTCGCCGCCGTCCGATGTGCCCCGCCGGACAACGCGCCGACGCCGGCAGAACGTGATACGTGCGAGCCGTGGCTGAGTGCGGAATGGCGGCTGACGGGCCAGGACGTCCGGGTCGTTGTCGCACTCGGTGGCTTCGCCTGGAAGGCCGCGCTGGACCTGGCCGGAGCCCGGCGGCCGTATCCGAAGTTCGGCCACGGCGTGCTCGCCAAACTTCCCGACGGGCGGCAGCTCCTCGGCTGCTACCACCCGAGCCAGCAGAACACGTTCACCGGCAGGCTCACCCCGGCCATGCTCGATGACGTGTTCACCGTGGCCATATCGTTGGCTGGGAATCCCATCGGGTGAGAAAGAGTTGGATTAGATCGTGCAGTTGTCTGTCCTTGATCTTGTCCCGGTCCGTAGCGACCAGTCCACCGCCGATGCCTTCGCCGCCACCGTGCACCTCGCCAAGGCCGCCGACGAGCTGGGCTACACCCGCTACTGGGTGGCCGAGCACCACAACATGCCCGCGGTCGCCGCCACCAGCCCGCCCGTCTTGTTGAGCTACCTGGCCGCACGGACGCACCGCATCCGTCTCGGCTCCGGCGGCGTGATGCTGCCCAACCATGCCCCGCTGGCGATCGCCGAACAGTTCGCGCTGCTGGAGGCGGCCGCGCCGGGCCGGATCGACCTGGGTATCGGGCGGGCGCCGGGAACCGACCCCGTCACCTCGATCGCGCTGCGCGGCCCGGCCGGGCGCACCGACGAGGACATCCACCGCTTCCCTGAGTACCTCGACGACGTCGTCGCGCTGATGAGTCCCGGTGGGGTCAAGGTGTCGCTCGAGGGGCGAAACCTGTTGGACAAGAACTACATCCTGAAGGCCACCCCGGCCGCCGTGAGCCCGCCGAAACTATGGCTGCTCGGCTCGTCGATGTATTCGGCACACCTGGCCGCAGCCAAAGGGCTGCCGTATGTCTTCGCCCACCACTTCTCCGGGCAGGGCACCGAAGAGGCGCTGGCCACCTACCGCGAGGAATTCCGGCCCAGTGAATTCGCCGACGCTCCAACGACATTCATGACCGTCAATGCCTGCGTGGCGGATACGCGCGACGAGGCCGAGCAGCTGATCCGCCCCAACCTGCAGATGATGGCGTGGTTGCGTACCGGCGAGCCCCTGCGTGCGCTCGATCTGGTCGAGGACTCCGAGCACAACCAGCTCACACCACAGCAGCAGGCCATCGTGGCCGCCGGAATGGAGCGGGCCATCCTCGGCTCACCAGGCGAGGCGGCCCAGCAAATCCGGGAACTGGCATCGTATTTCGACGTCGACGAGGTGATGGTCAGCCCCGTCGCCGCCGCACGCCGGGGCTGCGATCCAGCCACCGCCCCGGCTCGCGAGACGACGCTACGGCTCCTCGCCGAGCAGCTGCTCTAACGCGGCGTCAGCGCCACGACCGGGATCGGCCGGGTGGTGCGCTTCTGATAGCCCGCGTACCGGTTGGCGTTGTTCATGTTCACGACCTGCCACAGCCGCGCGTAGTCCGGGTCGTCCTTGCCGACGACGCGGGCCGTGACCGGCAATCGCTTTGGCCCGACGTTGATTTCGATGTCCGGTTTGGCTTTCAGGTTGAAGTACCAGCCGGGCGCTGTCGGCTCGCCGCCCTTGGATGCGACCACCAGATAGGCGTCGCCGTCCTTCGCGTAGGTCAGTGACGTGGTGCGCGCCAGCCCGGTCTTGGCACCGACGGTGTGCAGCAACAGGCTGGGCGGGACACCGGGGAACTGGTGCCCGATCCGGCCTTCCGTCTTCTGGTAAATCCGGTCGTGCATCTTCAGCAACGGGAGGCCGAGGTATTTCTCCCACAGGGGCATGCTCATGGCTTCAAGTCTGCCTGCGGATCGGAGAGCCTCGCCACCGCCTCCAGTAGGATCTTTCCACTGGTTTCCCGGTCTGGGTCGCGGCGCAGCAGCATGCCCTTGGCGAACGCCAGTTTGTCGCCGGATTTGCGCGGGACGACATGCAGATGGATGTGAAACACCGTCTGAAATGCGGCTTTGCCATCATTGATCGCAATGTTGTTGCCGTCGGCGTGCAGGCCGGACTCGCGCGACGCCTGGGCGATGCGCTGACCGAGTTTGGCCAGGCCCGCCACCAGATCCGGCGGGGTGTCGACCAGGTTCTCGTAGTGCTGCTTGGGCACCACCAGGGTGTGGCCGCGGGAGAATGGCCGGATATCGAGGAACGCCACGTAGTCGGCGTCCTCGTAGACCCGGATCGCAGGCGCCTTCCCGGCGATGATGTCGCAGAACACACAGGCCATCGGATCACCGTAGGCCAGCTGGGTCAGACGTTGGCGGCCGCCCACTCCGACAACCGGCGGTCGCGCTCGGCGGCGTCGACTTCTTCGACCCGCGTCATCACCGCCCAGCGCTGACCGAACGGATCGATGATCGACGCGAAACGGTCGCCGGTGACGAAAGTCTGTGTCGCTTCCCGGATTGTCGCGCCGGCGCGCTCGGCCCGAGCGACCACCGCGTCGACGTCGGGGCAGTACAACACCACAGAATGCGTGACCGGACCGCTGGTTGGCGGCGCCACCAGTTCGTAGTCGGCGTTGGGATCAGACAACTGCAGCCGGCCGGTACCGAAGTCCAGTTCGGCGTGTGCCACGGTGCCGTCGCTGGCGTCCATCTTCTCGATCACCTGAGCGCCGAAGACCTCGACGTAGAAGTCGATGGCGGCGGCAGCCCCGTCGATCACCAGGAACGGGGTGAGGCTGGTGTAGCCCTGGGGAATTGGTTGCACGCTCATGGCATCCAGTTTCGTAGGGTCTGAGTGTGGCGGCTTGGAAATACCCGACAGCGACCCCGCAGCTGGGTGTGGTCGGCCGCGCCAACACGGGCTCGGTCTTCGACCTGCAGCGGCGGCCGCCGTCGGCCGAGGCGGCGGTGTGGGTCGAGAATTTCTGGTCGGTTACCTGGGATTTGCGCGACACAGAGCCGTTCGACAGCACTGTCATCACGTTTCCCGCGGTGCACCTGACGCACGAATGGGGCACCGGCGACGTTCGGCACGGTCACCCGTTGCCGGCGACGCTGGTGCACGGCGTGGTCGAGCGGGTGTTCACCACGAGGCTGTCGGCGTCGGGTTCCGTGGTGGGAGCCAGGTTCCGGCCAGGTGGGTTCGCGGCCCGATTCAGCCGGGATGCGGGCGCGCTGACGGGCCGGGTGTTACCTATCGACGACGAATTATTCGGCACACCAGTTTCTTTCGCTGACGACATCGATCAGACGGCAGCCGCGCTCGATGACGCGATCGGCAGTCGCACCGACCCGGACACCACATATCGCGACCTGTCGACGCTGCTGGACCGGGTCAGCGCCGACTCGCAGCTGCACCGGGTCGAACAGGTGATGGCCCTGTCGCCATGGAGCGAGCGCACCACCCAGCGAGTGTTCCGCCGCTACGTCGGGGTCCCGGTGAAATGGGTGCTGTGCCGTTACCGTCTGCAGCACGCGGCACTGCAGATCGAGACGGTTCCGGATCTCGACTTCGCTGACCTGGCAGTGCGTTTGGGCTGGTATGACCAGGCGCATTTCATCAATGACTTCCGGGCCATGCTCGGCTGCACACCGGGGGAGTACGCCACCAAACACCGTCGATGATGGGTAATCTGCGGCGCATGGACCCTAGTGAGCTGGCGTTCGCCGGCGCCGCCGAGCAGGCTCGGCTGCTCGCCGCCGGTGCGGTGAGCGCGCCCGAACTCGTGGAGCTGTATCTGGACCGGATCGCGCGCATCGATCCCGAATTGCGTTGTTACCGCATCGTTCTGGCCGAGAGCGCCAGGGCGCAGGCGCGGGCGGCGCAGGCCAGACTGGACGCGGGGGAGCGGCTGCCCCTGCTCGGCGTGCCGATCGCCATCAAGGACGACACCGATGTGGCGGGCGAACTGACCACCTACGGCAGCAGCGCCCATGGAGCGGCGGCCACCGCCGATGCCGAGGTGGTACGTCGACTGCGCGCCGCGGGCGCGGTGATTCTCGGCAAGACCACGGTGCCCGAGATGATGATCTGGCCATTCACCGAGACATTGACCTACGGCGCGACGCGAAACCCCTGGAACACAGGCTATGCGCCGGGTGGCAGCAGTGGCGGCAGTGGCGCCGCAGTCGCGGCCGGCCTGGCTGCATTGGCGCTCGGTTCGGATGGCATGGGGTCGATCCGGGTGCCGGCCACCTGGTGCGGATTGTTCGGCATCAAGCCGCAGCGGGACCGAGTGCCGGTGAGCCCACACGATGATTCGTGGTGCGGACTGGTGCACTACGGGCCACTGGCCCGCACCGTCGAAGACGCAGCGCTGTTCCTGGACGCCACCACCGACGGCGGCTTCGTGGACGCCGCTCGGCGCGCGCCCGGCCGGCTGCGGATCGCATTGAGTACCAAGGTGCCACCGCTGGTGACCGCGCGGGTTGGGGCGAAGCAACGCGCCGCGGTGGAGCAGGCGGGGGAGTTGCTGCGCGAACTGGGCCACGACGTCGTCCATCGAGACCCTGACTACCCGCGGTCGGCGGTGTACGGCCACGCCCTGCCGCGCTACTTCCGCGGGGTCTATGACGACGTGTCGGCGCTGCCGCACCCGGAGCGGCTGGACCGTCGGACCCGGGCGTTCGCCGGGATCGGTGGGTTGATCTCCCAGCGACGGATCGATGCGATCCGCGCCACGGAACCTGCCCTGACGGCGCGGGTGCTGTCCGTGTTCGACGTCGTCGACGTGGTGATCACTCCGGGGGCGGCGTCCGGACCGTCTCGGGTCGGGCAGTATCAGCGTCGCGGCGCCGTCTCGACTCTGGCGGCGGTCGCCGCGCGGGTGCCGTTCCAGGCCATGTTCAACGTCACCGGTCAACCGGCAGCGGTAGTGCCCTGGGAGTCGGACGACGCCGGAATCCCGACCTCGATTCAGTTGGTGGGCAGGCCATTTGACGAGGCGACGTTGCTGTCACTGAGTGCGCAGATCGAAGGTGCACGCCCCTGGGCGGGTCGGCGGCCTCCGGTCGGTTAGTGCGCCGTATCGGTTAGTGCGCGCCGAGAGTGTGCAGTACGTCCGGCTTCATCTGCTGCAGCTGTTGACCCCAGTAGGCCCAGGTGTGCGTACCCGTCGGTGGGAAGTTGAAGGTGGCGTTGTGTCCGCCCGCGGCGACGTACGCGGCCTGGAACTTGGTGTTGGACGCCAGCGTGAAGTTCTCCAGGAACTGTTGTGGCGCACCGCTGGCGGCACCTGCCAAGTCGTCGGGTGTGCCCGTGCCGCAGTACACCCACAGCCGGGCGCCGGAGGCGACGATCGTGCCGACGTTGACCGTCGGATCGTTGCGGGCCCAGGCCGGGTCGCCGGGCGGGCCCCACATGGCGCCGGGGTTGAAGCCGCCGGCGTCGTTCATCGCGAGCCCGACCAGCGGCGGCCAGAACGGGTCCGACAGGTTCAGGAATCCCGACAGCGAGCCGGCGTAACGGAACATGTTCGGATGGTTGGCCGCATAGATCAGGGCGGTGGAGCCACTCATGGACAGGCCGACGACAGCGTTACCGCTTTGCGCGACATGCTTGTTGGCGGCCAGCCAAGCCGGCAGTTCTCTGGTGAGGAAGGTCTCCCACTTGTAGGTCTGGGTGGTGCCGTTGCCGACGGCCGGCTGGTACCAATCGGTGTAGAAGCTCGACATGCCCCCGACCGGCATGACTACCGACACACCAGACTGGTAGTACCACTCGAACGCCGGGGTATTGATGTCCCAACCGTTGGCATCGTCCTGTGCGCGGAGGCCGTCCAACAGGTAGAGGGCGTGCGGACCGCCGCCCTGGAATTCGACTTTGACGTTGCGGCCCATCGCTGCCGACGGCACGTCGAGGTACTCGATCGGTAGGCCTGGCCGGGAGTACGCGGCGGCGGGTGGTGCCGGGCTCAAGCCGACTGTGACGAGTAGCGCCAGCGCCACTCCCAATAACTTCACCGTGCCTGTCGTCCTCACGAACCCCGGCAGACATCTGACGTTGTTTGGCATGGCAACCCCTGTGGTCGACTCCCGTCTCCAGATTCAGGTCTACCCCCGTTGGTGCGCGGTGAAACCAGTTGCGAGCTGTGAGAATCCTGGCGGTGTGAAGCTCACTCAGCCGATCGCCTGCCACGCGGCGAGCTTGTCGGCGAACGACATGGTCAACGCTCCGCTGCTCGACGGCAGCCGGGCGGCGGGCAGCGCGATATCGGCTTGCTGGAACAGGGTGTACGCGGTCAGTCCGTTGACGAATCCCCGCTCGATCGTCGGGTGCTCGGCGAGGAAAGCGGTGAAATCGTTGAGCACCAACGTCTTCCGGTCGATGTTCGCGTCCAGGCTGCCGACTCGCCGGCAGCTGTGCACGACGTCCCACAGCGCCACTCCGGCACCAGTGACGGCGTCGATGCGTTCGGGGTAGGGCAGCTCGGCGTCGAAGCCGACGAGCGAGCCCAGCAGCCGCCAGAACTGGTTGCGGGTGTTGGCGTAGTACTCGCCGGTGTCCAGCGACTTCTCGCTGGGAAACGAGCCCAGGATCAACACCCGCGGGTTGGCGCGGACAACTGCTGGCAGTCCGGTGCGTAGCGGCATCTGTGGCTCGGTCATGTGCCCATTCTGCGGGGCTGTCAGGCACGATAGGTTGGCCGGGTGAGCGAACAAGCTGCCGAGCCGGCCGACCGCGAAGAGCTGACCGACTGGTTGCTGTCCGAAGGCTTCAGCGCACAGGAGATCGACGAGTCCTTTGCACCGACGCTGTTACCGGCCCGGCGCGCTCTCGGCGACGACGGTGTTCGGCTGTCGGCCCGGGACATCGCGGCCCGGTGGGACATCGATATTGATCTGCTGCAACGAATTCTGCACGCGGCGGGTCGCCCCCGGTCCGATGACCCGACGGCCGCGCTGTACTTGACGGTGGACAGTCAGCTGGTCGGCTACGCGCGGCAATGTCTGGGCATGGGACTGCCGATCGAGCAGGTCGTCGCGGTGGTTCAGGTGATGACGGACGGTCTCGCGAAAACGGTCGAGGTCATGCAGTTCGCGGCGCTGTCGGCGATCCTCCAGGCGGACGCGACCGAGTTGGAGAACGCCAAGGCTGTCGCTGCGTTGACCGGATACGTTGCGCCACTTCTGGGTCCGATGGCCCAGGACATGCTCCGTACGCAGATGCTCCATGCGCTGCTGCAGCAGGAAGTCGCTGCCACCGAGCGGGTGACGGGGCCGGCGCTGCCGGGCGCCGGGCTCGTGTCGATCGCCTTCGCCGATCTGGTCGGTTTCACCAGCCTCGGCGAGGAACTGCCGCCGGAAGGATTGGAGCGGCTCTCGCAGCGGCTGGCCGATCTGGCGCGCACACTGGCCCAGCCGCCCGTCCGGTTCATCAAGACCATCGGAGACGAGGTCATGCTCGTGAGCCCGGAACCGGTACCCCTGCTGAACATGATCCTGGACCTTGTCGACGCGGCTGAAGCCGATGAGGCCCTGCCGCGACTCAAGGCCGGCATGGCGACGGGGATGGCCGTGAGTCGGGCCGGGGACTGGTTCGGCGGTGCCGTCAACAAAGCCAGCCGGGTGACGGGCGTGGCCCGGCCCGGGGCCGTCCTGCTGGCTGATTCGGCACGTGACGCGGTCGGTGACGCACCTGGTTTCGACTGGTCTTTCGCCGGTTCGCGGCGGCTGAAAGGTATCCGTGACGAGGTGAAACTGTTCCGGGCCCGCCGCGACGAGGGCTAGCTGCGGCGCGGCACCCCGACTTGCACCTTGGCCGGGACGCGGCTTACATGGGTAGACATGCCAGACATTGATCGTCGCAGCATGATGTCCATGGCGGGGCTTGGCCTGTTGGCCGCCGCGCTTCCGATCGCCGAGGCCAGTGCCGATACGCCTGGTAAGCCCATCTTCGTGGACAACTTCGACGGACCGGCCGGTTCGTCGCCCGACACCTCCAAATGGGAGATCGCAACGGCCCGCGAGTCGATGGAGAACCCGACGTATTGGGAGCTGCCCGAACACGTCGGCCAGTACCGAAACGACCGCAAGAACCTGTTCCTGGACGGCAAGTCCAACCTGGTGATCCGTGCCGCCAAGGACGGGAACACCTATTACAGCGGCAAGATTTTCGGGACGTTCCGCGCCGGCATCGGCCACACCTTCGAGGCCCGGATCAAACTCAACTGCCTGACCCCGGGCTGCTGGCCGGCCTGGTATCTGGCCAACAACACCCCGGGGATCGGTGGTGAGGTCGACATCATGGAGTGGTACGGCAACGGGAGCTGGGCCCCCGGTACCACGGTGCACGCCAACCTCAATGGCGGCGAACATGTTTCGCACACCATCGCACCGGACAGTGCCTGGCACACCTGGCGATGCCAGTGGGACGACGCCGGGATCCGGTTCTGGCTGGACTACACCGACGGCGCCCAGCCGTACTTCAACGTCCCGGCAAAGTCGTTGCCCAACTGGCACTTCAACGATCCCGGTTACACCCTGTTCCCGATCCTCGGCCTCGCTGTCGCCGGTTCCGGCGGTGGCGACCCCGCGGCCGGAACCTACCCGGCAGACATGCTCGTCGACTGGGTGAAGATCTGGT
This sequence comes from Mycobacterium sp. PDNC021, assembly GCF_048282635.1. Lineage (NCBI taxonomy): Bacteria > Bacillati > Actinomycetota > Actinomycetes > Mycobacteriales > Mycobacteriaceae > Mycobacterium > Mycobacterium sp. PDNC021. Next base: position 5,161,222 of record NZ_CP182502.1, on the reverse strand, counting down.
GATTACCTGCTGGGCTTGAAGCTGCGCAGCCGCAGGCTGTTGCTCACCACGAACAGTGAGCTGAAAGCCATTGCCGCGCTGGCGATCATCGGGTTCAGCATGCCCGCCGCCGCCAGCGGAATGGCCGCGACGTTGTAGGCGAACGCCCAGAACAGGTTGCCCTTGATGGTCTTGAGCGTCGCTCGGGACAGTCGGATCGCGTCTCCCACGGCCCGCAGGTCGCCACTGACCAGGGTCAGGTCCGAGGCCTCGATCGCCACGTCGGTGCCGGTGCCCATCGCCAGCCCCAGGTCTGCTTGGGCAAGGGCGGCAGCATCATTCACGCCGTCGCCGACCATCGCCACGACGCGGCCCTGATCCTGCAGTCGCTTGATCTCGTCGACCTTGTCGGCGGGCAGCACCTCGGCGATCACGGTCTCGATGCCGACCTCGGCGGCCACCGCACCGGCCGCGCGGGCGTTGTCCCCGGACAGCAGGACTGGCGTCAGCCCCAGTTTCTTGAGATCGGCAATGGCTTCGGCCGCAGTGTCTTTCACCTTGTCGGAGACCACGATGACGCCTACGATGACGCCGCCGATCGCCACCCACACCGGGGTGCGGCCTTCGGATTCAGCGGTCTGCGCAATGGTCTGCAATTCGGGGGTGGCCTCCATGGCCAGCCAGCCGTACCGTCCGACGGCGACCTCGTGGCCGTCGACCACGCCGGTGACGCCGCGACCGTCGTGGTTGACGAAGTCGGTGACGGGCGGCAGCGGGCCATCCCCGGCGGCGCGGGCCGCCACGGCCTGGGCGATGGGGTGTTCGGACGCGTGCTCCAGTGCGCCCGCCAGTCGTAGTACGTTGTCGGACCCGGCATGTACTGCGACGACCGTCATCTTTCCGGTGGTCACCGTGCCGGTCTTGTCCAGCACGACGGTGTCGACCTTGCGGGTCGATTCGAGCACCTGCGGGCCCTTGATCAGGATGCCCAGCTGCGCGCCGCGGCCGGTGCCGACCAGCAGCGCCGTCGGCGTGGCCAGGCCCAGGGCGCAGGGGCACGCGATGATCAGCACCGACACGGCTGCGGTCAGCGCGGCGCTCACCGAACCGCCGGCAACCAGCCAGCCGATCAGCGTCAGCAGCGCCAGCCCGATGACCACCGGCACGAACACCGCGGACACCCGATCAGCGAGACGCTGTACCTCGGCCTTGCCGCTCTGGGCGTCGGCCACGAGGCGCGCCATCTGAGCCAGCTGGGTGTCGGCGCCGACGCGTGTGGCCCGAACCTCGAGGCGCCCACCGGCGTTCACCGTCGCGCCGGCGAGGTGGTCGCCGGGGCCGACTTCGACAGGTACTGATTCGCCGGTCAACATCGATGCGTCGACCGCGGATGTCCCGGTGATCACCACACCGTCGGTGGCGATCTTCTCGCCGGGGCGGACCACGAAGGTGTCATCAACCGCCAATTCCTCGATGGGCACCCGGATTTCGCTGCCGTCGCGGAGCACCGCAACGTCCTTGGCGCCGAGATCGAGCAGCGCGCGCAGTGCCGCGCCGGACTGCCGCTTGGCGCGGGTCTCGAAGAACTTGCCCGCCAGGATCAGCGTTGTGACGGTGGCCGCGACCTCCAGGTACAGGTGATCGCTGCCCATGGCCAGCATCCATGCCGACCACAGGTATGAGGTGAGAACACCGAGCGACACCAAGGTGTCCATGGTGGCCGCGCCGTGCCGCAGGTTGGTCCACGCGGCGTGGTGCAGCGGCCAGGCGCCCCAGAGCACCACGGGGGTGGTGAGCGCCAATGCCCACAGCGGCCAGTGCGGGAACTGCAGGACCGGAATCATCGACAGGGCGAGGACTGGGACCGTGAGGGCCAGTGACACCAACAGCCGGGGCAGGTATGTCGTTTCGGTTGGGGCATCGGCCTTGTCGATGCTCGCGGTGTAACCGGTGGCCGCTACGGCCGACACGAGGTCGTCGGTGGTCACGCTGTCCGGGTAGGTGATGGCCGCCTGCTCGGTCGCGAAGTTCACGCTGGCATGAACACCGTCAATCCGGTTGAGCCGCTTCTCGATTCGGGCGGCGCACGACGAACACGTCATACCGCCCACGGACAGTGTGACCGACGTGGTCATGCTGGTTGGACGACGTCGTATCCGGCGTCTTCGATCGCGGCGGCAACGGCGGCCCGGTCAGGCTCGCCGTCCACTCGTACGGTTCCGGCCTTGAGGTCCACCTCGACACCGGTCACGCCGGGCAGTGGCTCGACAGCTGAGGTGATGGACGCGACGCAGTGTCCGCACGACATTCCCTGAACTTCAAGTACCTGACTCATGACCCGAGTATATACCCATAGGGGGTATAGGTAGTGCTGTGATGTGGGTCTCGGTCGAATCTCTTCCTTTAGTCGGCTCGGGTGGCATCCTGGTTCCATGGCGCGCAAAGAAATTGACCCGATCCGGGCGAAGAGTGCCCTCGCGGTAGCGAAGGAACACCCGGGCATGCTGCTGTTCGTGGCGTCGCCGGTGATCGCCGCCATCGTGCTGGTCGGTGTTTTCGTCAGCACGGGCTGGGCGGTGTTCCTGGCATTGGCGGTGCTTGGGCTGGCCGTGTTCGGTGGTTCCGCGCTGTTGCGCAAGCGCTGACAGCGCCCCTTTTCCTCATCTCGTTCGCCTCGGGCGAAAGGCCGTTCCGTTGCAGCTGTAATGGTGTAATCATGTAAGCATGAGGCAACATCATTCCGGCCAGGACCGCCGCGGCGGCTGGCAACAAGCGCAGCAGCCCGATGCGGGCGACGCCGCCGACTGGTTCGCCGGTCGGCTCCCAGAAGGGTGGTTCGCCGGCGACCCGAGCGTCACCGTGGACCGCGAGGAGATCATCGTCATCGGGCGACTGCCCGAGCCGGAGAACCCGGAAACCGCCGCTCGGGCTTCGGGGCGGGTCGCGCGATTCCGGGAGGAAACCCGGTCCGAGCGCATGCACATCGCCGACGAGGCGGAAGCCCGCTACGGCCGCAAAGTGGCCTGGGGTGTGGCAGTGGGAGAGTCGGAGCGAATCCTGTTCACCCACTTGGCTGTTCCGGTGATGACTCGACTCAAGCAGCCGGAGCGTCAGGTGCTCGACACGCTGGTCGACGCCGGGGTGGCGCGGTCCCGTTCTGATGCGCTCGCCTGGTCGGTCCGGCTCGTTGGCGAGCATGCCGAGGAGTGGCTGGCGAAACTGCGTGACGCCATGACCGCGGTCGACGATCTGCGCGCCGAGGGTCCACAGCTTTGAGCCATTGACCTACGCCACCGCGCGGGTGCAGTCTCAAGGGACCGGCCCGATGGGAGCGCGCGATGAGCGATCGGTTGTTCAATTACGTCGGCGAGATCTTGCGCGGTTGTCTGGATGTCGATCTCGCTTCCGCCCGCGTGATCGGGGCGGGCGACTTCGCGAAGTTCCTGACTGATGACGTGCGATTGCACGTCATCAGCGGGCACTTGGCCGCAGCGGAATGGGGTACCGCGGAACGCCATCGGCCGGTGCCGGTGACGGACACCCACATCATCGTCACCGAGCACGGCCTGCTGTATGCGGCCGAAGTCGGCGGCCCGAATCCCGGCTTCTACCTGGCGGTCCCGCGGGCCCTGCTGGAACCCATCGCTGACCACATCGCCGACAGTCCGCCACCGGCCGATACGCCGATTGCAATCGACTGCCGCCTCGACCACGACCTCGCGTCCATCTGGCAATTCGAGAGCGCGCTCCGGCATCGACTCGAGTCCGATCCGGTTATTCGCGTCCAGCTGACGCCGGCGTTCGTGGCCTGAGTCATGGGCTCTTTGACGTCCCTCCGACGCCAAAGCCTCGTGCGCAGTGCGGTTTTCACTGTCATCGTGCCCGGCACCATGGCTGGGCTGATTCCCTACCTGCTCACCGGTTGGCGGCGGAGTGGTGACTTGTTCGGCTTGCCTGGCGGGTGGATCGCCGGCGTCACCCTGATCGCTCTCGGGCTCCCTGTGCTGCTCGCGGCCATCTACAAATTTGCCAGTGACGGGTTGGGTACGCCGTTGCCTGCCGCGCCGACCCAGAGCCTGGTGGTGACCGGGCCGCACCGGTACGTCCGCAACCCGATGTACCTCGCCGTCGCGACCATGATCGTCGGCCAGGCGTTGGTGCTCGGGCAACCCGTAATACTTTGGTACGCAGGCTTTTTCATGCTGGCTACCGCCGCGTTCGTGTACGTCTACGAGCAGCCCACCCTGCTGAGACAATTCGGCGACGAGTACCGCCGCTACTGCGAATCGGTACCTGCGTGGCTGCCACGGGTGACGCCGTATCGGCCCTGAGTCGGCCCCACGGCAATAACTTTGGTCACTTTGTTTTCGCTGATCACAGTAGGTAACTAGAGCCCCGCGCGTTACGGCCGCGCAAAGCTGAAAACCTTGCGCTTCGAACAGGTGTTCGATACGATGTGGTATGGACACCGCATCCAGTTGTGATGTATCAAGACATCGGTGACAGTTCTGCATCAAGACATCGGTGACAGTTGATGTGTCAGGACGTCGGTGACAGTTCGGTGTTTTTGGGGCGGCCACCACGGGGTCTGCCGTTGCCGACGTACCTGACTCCGGGTGCGGGTCGGGTGTGTTCGGCGAGGACCTCACCGAGTAGGTCGGTGATGATGATCGCGTTGTCGATGCTGACCACAAGCACTTTCTCAAAGGCTCGGTGCGTGTCGACCATGTAGCTCACGTAGTTCAGCGTGATGGTGCCTGCGGTGCTCACCGATCTGAGGCGAGTGCCTGCGGGCAGGTCTACCGGCGCCGGCGGTGTGGGCCTCGGGCGTGGCGCGGGCCGGTCGAATAGTGGCCGATCGGGCTTGGGGCGGGGTGGGTCGGCTTTAGGGGTGGCCTCCCACGCGGTCGAGGGTGTGACGCGCCCAGGCAGTCCCTGGTGCGGGCGCTCGGTGTTGTAGATGTGGTCGAACTCATCGACCTGGGCCTGCAGTTGCTCAAGCGATTCGGCGAGCGGCTGCTTGTCCAGGTAGCGGAACAGCGTTTGATGGAAGCGTTCGTTTTTGCCCTGGGTGGTCGGCTTGTAGGGCTTGCCGGTGATGGCCTCCACCCCCAGGGTGCCCACGTGGGCGACGAGTCGGCCGTGGTGTCCGCGCCGTGTCGGGTTCAGCGCCGCTCCGTTATCAGATAGCAGTCGTTGGGGCACACCATGATTGGCGACGGCCTTATCGAACACGGCGATCGCCGCTTCGGCGGTCTCGCTGCAGGCCACGTGGGAGCCGACGGCGTAGCGGGAGTGGTCATCGATCAGTTGCAGGATCACGCATGTGCGACCACCAGCCAGAACGTACTCGGTGCCGTCCAGTTGCCAGCACGCATTCGGGGCCGGATACACGAACCGGCGCCACGATGAGCGCGGCTTCTTCTTCGGCTCCACGCGGGCTACCCCGGCCTCGCGGAAGATGCGTGCCAGCGACGCCGTCGACGGGACCTGGGCCAGGCCCATCGTGCGCATCTTCTCGTGCACGCTGATCGGCCCGTGATCGAGTCCGGACTGCTCCAGTGCCGCACGTACCCCGATGGCCTGTTTCTTGACCTCACCACTCAACTCCGACGGGCTCGATTTCGGTCGTCGGGTCCTGGGCTCGAGCACCGCCGCCTGACCATCGTTCTTGGCACGGTTACGCAACACGTAGAACGACTTCCGGGAAATGCTGTGCTCGGCGCAGAACGTCGAGACCGCCCCGCGAGGCGCGTCATCGGGCCACTGCGAGATCGCCAGACGGACACGAGGATCGATCGGTTCATTGACAGCCACCCACCGAGCCTCAAGGCGATAGAACTGTCACCACCAAGAACACTCAAACTGTCACCGATGTCTTGATGCAGAACTGTCACCGATGTCCTGAGACATAACAACACCGCATCCAGTTTCGCCGCCCTTCTGGACCGGGCTCGTGGGCTGCCCATTCAAAACGACATCACCGGGACCGACGAGCGCGATGCGTTGCGAGTGCTGCTGGCCCTGCGAGGTGTGGTCGATCATCTGGCGGCGACGATGACCGGTGCGCTGGACCGGTTGGGTGTGGCCGCCGCGCAGGGGCGGACGGTGCGGGAGCTGCTGATCTCGTTGGGGTGCGCACCCGCGGTTGCCGAACGATTGGTCCGGGTCGGTGCCGCGTTGCCGTCGCTACCCACCTTGGTGGCGCATGCTGCTGATGGGGCGGTCTCGGGTGAGCATGTTGATGCGATTGTGAAGGGCATCAATCACATTCGGGCACGGTCGCCAGGTCCTGTTGATGAGGCAGCCCGGTTCGAGCAGGTCACCGATTTGTTAGGACAGTTCTTCTCGGGGGCCACCCCGGCCCAGATCGGTGACCGGGCCCGCCGGCTGGGGAATCGGGTCGCCGCCGCCGAGGGTGGGTTGCCCGCGGCCGAGGACCGGTCGATCAACACCGTCGACCATCGCGTGACCAGTGATGGCCGGTTGCAGGTGCGTGCGGATCTGGATGCCGAGGTGGGCGCTAAATATGTGGCGGCGATGGAGGAGTTGTCGGCGCCGCGACCGGAGCCCGACGGTAGCGCGGATGTGCGGTCGGCGGGGCGGCGGCGTGCTGATGCGTGGGAGGCGGTGTTGGATATCGCGGCCCGCGGTGGGGACGTCGCCAGTGCGCCGCGTACGCAGTTGTTGGTGACGGTGCCTGCTGATACCCCGGATCTGGCGGAGTTGGAGTTCATGGGGCCGATCAGTGCCGGGACCCTGGGTCGGCTGACCTGTGACACCACGGTCACCACGGTGGTGGTGGACGGGGAGCAGGTGCCGCTGGACATGGGGCGGGAGAAACGCCTGTTTCCGGCGCACCTGCGCAAAGCGTTGTACCTGCGGGATCAATGCTGCATCAAATGCGGCGCACCACCCGGGCGCACCCACGCCCACCACATCGTGCACTGGACCCACGATGGCGACACCAGCCTGGCCAACGGGTGCCTGCTGTGCCCGGCGTGCCACGCCAACGTCCATCACGACGGCTGGGACGTGGTCATGGGCCTGGACAAGCATCCGTGGCTCATCCCACCGGCCACCGTCGACCCGCACCGACGACCCATCCCCGCCTACAACCGCCGCACCATGCGACTGGACGCCGCTGCCTAAATGCGCTCTGCACCTTGATAACTCAATAGTGACGATGCATCGCAGGTCTGCTGCTTCGGCGGTTGGGCCGGAGCAGCAGACCTGCGGACGGGCCGAATGCGATGAAACTGCCCCGGTCGTGAAGTTCGGTTCAGTTGTGGACGTGCGTCGCATGCGAACGTCAGGCCTGCGTCATCTCCCAGTACGCCCCGCGACGCTGGAGCAGCTCGTCGTGCGATCCGCGCTCGACGATCCGCCCGGCCTGGACCACGAGGATCACATCGGCATCGCGAATGGTGGAAAGCCGGTGCGCGATAATGAAACTCGTCCGGTTGCGTCGCAGTTCGGCGGTGGCCTGGGCGATCAGCAGCTCGGTGCGGCTGTCGACGGAACTGGTGGCCTCGTCGAGGATCAGCAGCTGGGGTTGCCGCAGCAGCGCACGGGCGATGGTGATCAGCTGCTTCTCGCCGGCGCTGATGTTCACGCCGTTCTCGTTGAGCCGCGTCTGATACCCGTTTGGCAGCGTGTGGACGAAATGGTCGACGCGAGCGGTGCGGGCGGCGTCGATGACCTCGGCCTCGGTGGCGTCCGGACGTCCGTAGGCGATGTTCTCGTAGATGGTGCCGCCGATCAGCCAGGTGTCCTGCAGCACCATGCCGATTCGCGACCGCAGCTCCGCGCGGCTCATCGTCGCGATATCGCGGCCGCCCACCAGGATTCGACCGGAGTCGGGCTCATAGAACCGCATCAGCAGATTCACCAGCGTGGTCTTGCCGGCGCCGGTCGGCCCGACGATGGCCACCGTGGTGCCCGGTTCGGCGACGAGTGACAAGTCCTCGATGACGGGAGTGCCGGGGCGGTAGGAGAAGTTGACGCGCTCGAACTCCACCCGGTCCGGTGCGTCCGACACCCGGCCCGCACCCGGACCCCCAGCCGCACCCGGACCCGGAGCTGCCCCCGCCGCACCCGTGGTCTCTTCCTCCGCGTCCAGGAACTCGAAAACCCGTTCCGCGCTGGCCATCCCGGACTGCATGGTGTTGTACATCGACGCGATCTGGGTCAGCGGCTGATTGAACTGCCGCACGTACTGGATGAAAGCCTGGATGCTGCCGAGGCTGATCTGCCCGGTCGCCACCTGGATGCCGCCGACCACCGCGACCCCGACGTAACTGATGTTGCCGATGAACGTCGTGATCGGGGAGACCAGCCCGGACAGTGACTGCGCACCGAAACTCGATTGGTACAGATCGTCATTCAGTTCGCGGAACTTCTCCTCCGCCAGTGCCCGGTGCCCGAAGGTCTTGACCACGGTGAAGCCGCTGTAGGTCTCTTCGATGTGGGCATTGAGCCGGCCCATGTTGCGCCACTGCGCCATGAAATGTTGCCGCGACCGTTTGGTGATGATCCGCGTCGCCAGCAAGGTGAACGGCACCGTCAACACGGTGATCAATGCCAGCAGCGGCGAAATCCAGATCATCGCTGCCAGTACCGCTACCACTGTGAGCGCCGAGGTCAGCAGCTGACTGACGGTGATGGTCAACGACGTCTGGACGTTGTCGATGTCGTTGGTGACGCGGCTGAGAATCTCACCGCGCGGACGGGAATCGAAGTAGGACAAGGGCAGTCGGTGAATCTTGTCCTCGACGCGGGCCCGCAGCGCGAACATGGTGCGCTGCACGATGGTGTTGAGCAGTCGTGCCTCGACCCACACCATCACCGCCGAAACCAGATACAACAGCAGCGCAAGAGTCAGTACATGACCGATGGCGCTGAAGTCGACGCCCTGTCCCGGAACGACGTTGGAACCGGCAAGCAGATCGGCAAAAGTGTTGTCGCCGCGGGCCCGGGCCGCTGCCACGGCCTGCTCACGGCTCATCCCGGCCGGCAAGCCACGCCCGAGCACGCCGTTGAACAGCAGGTCGGTGGCATGGCCCAGAATGCGCGGCCCGATCACGCCGACGGCGATCCCCGCGATCCCCAACAGCATCACCACGGCAACCCGGCCACGTTGCGGCGCCAGCTGCTTCACCAGTCGCACTGCCGTGCCGCGGAAGTCCTCGGACCGCGAACCGGACGCCAGCATCGCGGCTGACGGCGGCCGGGTCACGCCACGCCTCCGGCCACAATCGCCTGCGATTCGGCGAACTCGCGGTACACCGGGCAAGACTCGATCAGCTCGGAATGCGTGCCGGCGCCCACCACCTGGCCGTTGTCCAGCACGACGATCTGATCGGCGGCAGCGACCGTCGAAAGGCGTTGGGCAACAATGACCACCGTGGCTTCGGCAGCCACGGCGGACAGCGCGGCCCGCACCCGGGCGTCGGTGTGGACGTCCAGCGCCGAGAACGCGTCGTCGAACAGATACACGGCCGGCCGCCGGATCACGGCACGGGCGATGGCCAGGCGTTGGCGCTGTCCACCGGAGAAGTTCATGCCGCCCTGGGCGACGGGCATGCCGAGTCCCTCGGGATGATCCGCCACGAAATCAGCCGACGCGACACCCAGCGCGGCCCACATCTCGTCTTCGGTGGCGTCGGCCTTGCCGAACCGCAGGTTGTCGGCGACGGTGCCGGAGAACATGTGCCCGCGCTGCGGTACCACGCCGATCATCGACCACAACTGTTCTGGGTCGTAGTCCCGCACGTCGACGCCGTCGACCGACACGGAACCGGAAGTGACGTCGTACATCCGGCACAGCAGTGCCATCAGCGTCGACTTCCCCGAGCCGGTCGATCCGACGATGGCCGTCACCGCGCCCGGCCGGGCAGTCAGCGAAACCCCGTGCAGAACAGGATCGTCGGCCCCGGGGTACCCGAAGGTGGCCCCCGCTACCTGGATTTCCCCGCGCCGAACGTCCGGTACCACAGGCGTATCGGGGGACACGATCGTCGGCTCGGTGGCGAGCACATCGGTGATCCGCTCGGCGCACACCGACGCGCGCGGCAGGATCACCAGCACGATGGTCACCATCAACACGGCCATCAGGATCTGCATGAAGTAGGACAGGAACGCGATCAGCGAGCCGACTTCCATCTGGCCGTGGTCGATGCGGATACCGCCGAACCAGATCACCGCGACGCTCGACAGATTCACCACGAGGGTGGTCGCGGGCAGCATCAGGGCCTGCCAGCGGCCGACTGTCATGGTGGTGTCGGTCAGCGCGCTATTCGCGTCGGCGAACCGGTCGCGTTCGGCGTCCTCCCGCAAGAAGGCCCGAATCACACGGATACCGGTGAGCTGTTCGCGCAGCACCCGGTTGATGCCGTCGATCAACCGCTGCATCCGGCGGAACAGCGGCAGCAGCCGCGAGATGATGAGGTAGTTGCACACCGCCATCACCGGCACGCTGACCAGCAGCAGCCAGGACAGGCCGGCGTTCTGGTGCACGGCCATCGCGATGCCGCCGATGCTCATGATCGGCGCGGTGATCAGCATGGTGCAGGTCATCTGCACCAGGACCTGGATCTGCTGGACGTCGTTGGTGGTGCGGGTCATCAGCGTGGGCGCCCCGAACCGCACGGCTTCGGTATTCGACCAGCCGAGCACCTGGCGGAACACCGTCCAGCGCAGGTCGCGTCCGAAACCCATGCCGGCGCGGGAGCCGAAATAGACCGCGCCGATCGCGCACAGCACCTGCAGCGCGCTGACACCGAGCATGATGGCGCCGAGCCGCCCGATGACGGCCGTATCGCCGCGTGCGACGCCGTGGTCGATGATCCGGGCGTTCAGCGTTGGCAGATACAGCGAAGCCAGCGTGCTGATCAGTTGCAGCGTCGCCACCACCGTCAGCTGCCGCCGATACGGCCTCGTGTACTGCCGCAGCAGTGCCCAGAGCATGCGGTTACTGTGGCACACCCGAGAATGCTTGCAGAAAGACCAGGTCAGTCGGCATGTCGGTGGTTGACCTCAGAACCTGCCGCTACAGTGCATGGCGTGACCCGCAGACAGGTGAAGACCGCCGCCGCGACCGTGCTTGCCGCGGCGATGATTCCGGCGATGTCCGCCTGCTCGGACGATGGCAACGGCGGCGGCGCTCCCGCGGGCGGCCAGTCGGGCCCGTCCGCATCCGGCCCGGCCAAGCATGGCCCGATGTTCCCGGTGTGTGGTGGCGTCAGTGATCAGACCGTCGGCCAGCTCACCCAGGTCGCCGGCCTCGTCAACACCGCGAAGAACTCCGTCGGGTGCCAGTGGCTGGTCAACGGCGGCATTCTCGGTCCGCACTTCTCGTTCACCTGGTACCGGGGCAGCCCAATCGGCCGCGAGCGCAAGACCGAGGAACGGACGCGTGCGGACGTCAACGACATCAACATCCAGGGCCACTCCGGTTTCGTCGCACTCGGTGAGGACCCGATGATCGGCAAGAGCCTGTGCGAGGTCGGCATCCAGTTCGATGACGACTTCATCGAATGGTCCATCAGCTTCTCCCAGAAGCCGTTCCCCGACCCGTGCGACATCGCGAAGGAACTGGCCCGGCAATCGATTGCGAACGCGAAATGACACAGCGGAAACTGGCTGGGGCGGTCGTCGTGATGTCGGCGTTGGCGCTGGTGGGCTGCGCGCGGTCGGTCGAGGGCACCGCGCTGAAGGAAGGCGCAGGCGGCGGTAGCGAGCACTCGGCGGACTCGTACCCCAACCTGCTCAAAGAATGCGACGTGCTGACCAATGACGTGCTGGCCAAGACGGTCGGCGCGGACCCGCTGGACATCCAGAGCACCTTCGTGGGCGCGGTGTGCCGGTGGCAGGCGCTGAACCAGACGGCGGGCCTCATCGACATCACCCGGTTCTGGTACGAGCAGGGCAGCCTCGACGAAGAAACGAAGGTCGCCCAGCACCTGAACTACAAGTACGAGAACAAGTCGATCGCCGGCGTGAAGTCGATCATCATGCACCCGAACGACCCCAACGGTTCGTGCGGTGTGGCCAGCGACGCCGCCGGTGTCGTGGGCTGGTGGGTCAACCCGCAGGGTCCGGGCGCGGATACCTGCGGCATGGCCACCAAGCTGATGGAGCTGACGCTCGCCACCAACTCCTAACGGGGGACGTGGAACTGCGCCAGCGTGGCGCTGCGCAGTTCCAGCTGCGACCACGGCCGGTCGGTCTGCAGGACCGCGATCGCTGACGTCGGGTACTTCATCGCGATCTGGCCGGCGGCATCGCGATCGCTGGTGTCGGGCGACGCCAAACTCAGCGCCAGCGATGACATGACCGGTTCGTGGCCGATCACCAGCACGGTGTTCGCCGCCTCCGGCGCGCCGTTGATGACGTCGATGGCGATGCCTGCGGTGGCGTCGTAGAGGCGTTCGACGTACGTCACGGGCGCGGTGATGCCGGTGCGGGCCAGGGTCTGCCGGGTTCGGGTGGCCGTCGAACACAGGACGGCATCGACGGACGGCAGATGTTCCCGAATCCAGTCTCCGGCCAGCGCGGCTTCGCGAATGCCGCGCTTGGCCAGCGGCCGCTCATGGTCGGCGACCCCGTCGGGGTAATCGGATTTCGCGTGCCGCAGCAGGATCAATGTTCGGGTGGCCACCCGCCCACCGTAGATCCCCAGAGTTGTCGGTGCCCGGATTTACACTCGCCGCAGGAGATTTCGAACAGCGCAAGAAAGGGGACGCCGAGATGCGTTTCGTGCACACCGCCGACTGGCAGCTCGGCATGACCCGGCATTTCCTGGGCGGTGAGGCGCAACCGCGTTACTCGGCCGCGCGTCGTGACGCGGTGGCTCGCGTCGGTGCGTTGTGCACCGAAGTCGGTGCCGAGTTCGTTGTCGTGGCGGGGGACGTCTTCGAGCACAACCAGCTCGACCCGCGCGAGGTCAGCCTGTCGCTGGAGGCGATGCGGGCCATCAAGATCCCGGTATTCCTGTTGCCCGGCAACCACGATCCGCTGGATCCGGCGTCGGTGTACACCAGCACGTTGTTCCTGGCCGAATGCCCACCGAACGTCACAGTGCTCGACGGCGTGCACGAGCTGCGCCCCGGTGTGCAGATCATCGGTGCGCCGTGGCGCTCCAAGGCGCCCACCACGGACCTGACGGGCGACGCGGTGGCCGATCTTCCGGCCGACGGCGTCACCCGAATTGTGGTGGGCCACGGCGGGGTTGACGTGCTGGACCCTGATCCCACCAAACCGTCGCTGATCCGGCTGGACGCGGTGGAAGCTGCGGTGCAACGCGGCGCTGTGCACTATGTGGCGCTGGGGGACAAGCACTCTCGCACCGAAGTGGGCAGCACAGGCCGGATTTGGTACTCCGGCGCACCGGAAGTCACGAATTACGATGACATCGAAGCGGATTCGGGCCATGTCCTGGTGGTCGACGTCGATGAAGCGGATCAGACGGTGAAGGTCGACGCCCGACGGGTGGGCCAGTGGCGGTTCGTCACGCTGCGCCGCATCGTCGACACCGATCGTGACATCGCCGATCTGGACCTGAATCTCGACGGGCTGCCGGACAAGGAACGCACGGTGGTCCGGTTGGCGCTGACGGGCTCGCTGACGATCTCCGACAAGGCCGTGCTCGACGCGTGCCTGGATCGCTACGCGCGCCTGTTCGCCGCGCTGACCACGTGGGAGCGGCACACCGACCTCGTCGTGGTCCCGGCGGACGGTGAATTCTCGGACCTGGGCATCGGCGGATTCGCCGCGGCGGCGGTCGACGAACTGGTCGGCACCGCAAGTGCGTCGGGCGACGGCGCCGACGACGCCCGCGCGGCGCTCGCGCTGCTGCTGCGCCTGGTCGATCGGGGGACAGCGGCATGAAGCTGCACCGCCTGGTCCTGACCAATTACCGCGGGATCACCCACCGCGAGATCGACTTTCCCGATCGCGGCGTGGTGGTGGTCGCCGGCGCCAACGAGATCGGCAAGTCCTCCATGATCGAGGCGCTCGATCTGCTGTTGGACGCCAAGGACCGCTCGACCAAGAAAGAGGTCAAGCAGGTCAAGCCGACCCACGCCGATGTGGGTGCCGAGGTGACGGCTGAAATCTCCACCGGCCCTTACCGGTTCGAGTACTACAAGCGGTTCCACAAGAAGGCCGAGACGCGGCTGACGGTTCTGTCGCCGCGCCGCGAGCAGCTCACCGGCGACGAGGCGCATGACCGGGTGCGGGCCATGCTTGACGAGACCGTCGACACCGAACTCTGGCGGGCCCAACGCATCCTGCAGTCGGCCGCCATGGTGCCGGTCGATCTGGCCGGATGCGACGCGCTGGCCCGGGCACTCGATGTCGCGGCGGGTCAGGCCGGTGCGCTCGAGGGCGCGCTGTCGGGTAACGAGCCGCTGCTGGTCGACCGGATCGACGCCGAATTCTTGAAGTACTTCACCCAGACCGGTCGTGCCACCGGCGTCTGGGCCGAGGCCGTCAAAGGTCTGAAGGCCGCGCAGGCCGAGGTGAGCACGCGTACCGCTGCGGTGGCCGAGGTCGACGACGCGGTCCGGCGGCACGGTGAGCTGACCGCGGAATTGGCCACGGCCGCTGAGCAATTGACAGCGGCTGAGGTGCGCCTGGCTGCGGCCCGTGAGGCGGCTGGGGCGGTGGCGCGAATCCGCGACGACCTGACGCAGGCACGGGTACAGACGCAGGCTGCGGTGGCCTCGGCGACGGCAGCGCGCAGCGCACTGGACGAGCGGCAGCGGCTGCACGCCGACGTCGCACAGCGGACCGCCGGCATCGGTGAGCTGACCGCCGCGGCCGAGCAGGCCGGACAGCAGCAGGCGGTTGCGGTGCAGCTCCAGCAGGCCGCAGACAACGCCGTGGCCGTGGCACGTTCTGTGGTGGACACCGGGCGCGCACGGCTGGACGCGGCGCGGCAGGTGGTGGACCAACTCTCGCAGCGCGCTGAAGCCGCCCGGTTGGCCGGACAGCTGGAGCGGGTGCAGGCTGCCGCGACCGAACTGGCGGTGGTCGCCGAGCAGCTGGCCAAGATCACGCTGACCGGTGCCGCCATGCGCGCCATCGAAACCGCCGCGGCAGCGGTGGACCGCGCCGCCGCCGCGGCGGAACTCGCCTCGGCGCGAATCGAATTGGTCGCGCAGGGCGACGTTGAGCTGCGGGTCGGCGATCAGGACGTGACGTTGTCCGCCGGGGCCGAGTGGACCACCAGCGTGGGTGCCCAGACCGATGTCGAGCTCCCCGGTCTCCTGACGGTGCGGGTGCTGCCCGGCACCCCGGCCTCGGACACCAGCGCAGTTCTCGACGCCGCACGTGATGCGCTGGCGGCCGCACTCCAGCCGCACGGGGTAGCCGAGGTGGAGGCCGCTCGTGCGCTGGACACCCGGCGACGCGAACTCGAAGCCGAGCGTGATCGGCTGACCGTCACCCGGCAGACCCTGCTCGGCGCCGATACGGTCGAGGCGCTGGCGGCTCGGCTGGCGGGGCTGCGGGAGCAGCTCGGCGACACCGAGCCCATCGATGTCGGCGCTGCCCGGGCCGAGCTGGAGGCCGCCGACGCCGAACAGCGGCGTGCGGCAACCGATTACGAGCAGTGTCGCGACACGGCCACTGCTGCGGCGGCCGCGGCGGCTGCCGCGCTGACTGCGGCCACGATCGCGCGCGAGAAGGTGACGGCAGCGACGACGGCGCTCACCGAGTCGACCGCGCGACTGACCCGGCAGAGCGAGCTCGAAGACGATGCCGCGTTGACCCAGCGCGTCGCCACGCTGGGGGAGCAGGCTGCCGTCGCCACCACACGCGAACAGGAACTCGCGGCCGCGCTGGCTGCCACCACACCCGACGTCGTGGACGCGGAACTCTCGGCGGCCACCGCGGATTTGACCCGCATCGGTGCCCGGCGCCGCGAACTCGATGACCAGTTGCGGGATGTGGCAGCGCAATTGAAGGTGTACGGGACTCAGGGCCGGCAGAGCCAGCTGGATGTCGCCGAGGTGGCGTTGCGACACGCGGAGTCCGAGCATGCCGCGGTGGGCCGGCGCGCCCGAGCGGCTGAACTGCTGCGCACGGTGATGGGTCGGCACCGCGAGCAGGCCCGCCAGCGGTACGTGGCGCCGTTCCGCACCGAGGTGGAACGGTTGGGGCGCATCGTGTTCGGGGACAGTTTCGCTGTCGAGGTCGACAGTGATCTGCGGATTTGCAGTCGCACCGTCGCGGGCACCACCGTGCCGTACGAAAGCTTGTCCGGTGGGGCCAAGGAACAGCTGGGGATCGTGGCCCGGCTGGCCGGAGCGGCGTTGGTGGCCAAGGAGGACACCGTCCCGGTGATCATCGACGACGCACTGGGTTTCACCGATGCCGGCCGATTGGCCCGGATGGGCGAGGTGTTCGACGCGGTCGGCGGCGACGGCCAGGTGATCGTGTTGACGTGCAGCCCCGAGCGTTATGCGAGCGTCGGCGAGGCGACGCGAATCGAGCTCACGGCTTAACCCCCGAGACCAGGTCGGTTCGTGACAGACTTCGGCGGTGATCGCTGATTTCGTCGTCGTGGGCACGGGCTCTGCCGGTGCGGTGCTGGCTGATCGACTGAGCGCCGACGGCGCCTCGCAGGTGGTGGTGCTGGAGGCCGGGGCTCCTGACAAGAACCAGTTCATCCATATCCCGGCGGCTTTCGCGAAGCTGTTCCGCGGCGAATTCGATTGGGATTACTCGACCGAACCGCAACCGGAGCTCGCCGACCGCCGCATCTACTGGCCGCGTGGCAAGACCCTCGGCGGTTCGTCGTCGATGAACGCCATGATGTGGGTCCGTGGCATGCCCGCCGATTACGACGAGTGGGGTGAGCTCGCCGGCGAAGAGTGGTCCTACGCGGCCGTCGAGAAGTACTTCGACCGGATCGAGGCCGGGCCGCTGGTGCTCAGCCCGCAGCGCAGCCCGCGCAGCATCACCGCCGCGTGGCTGGAGGCCGCCAAGCAGTCCGGCCACGAGGGATTCGTCGAGACCAGGGTCTGCCAGCGCCGCGGCGCCCGGTGGAGCACCGCCGACGCCTACCTGCGTCCGGCCCTGAAGCGGTCCAACCTGCATCTGCGCACGGGCGCCACCGCAACCCGGGTGCTGTTCGAGGACGGCCGGGCCGTCGGCGTCGAGTACGAGGCGGAGGGCCGTCGCCAGACCGTCCGGGCTCGCCGCGAGGTGATCCTGTGCGGCGGTGCGATCAACAGCCCGCAGCTGCTGATGCTGTCCGGGATCGGTCCGCGCGAGCACCTGGCCGAGCACGGCATCGGCGTCGTCCACGACGCACCCGGCGTCGGCTCGAACCTGTTGGACCATCTCGTGGCACTGCTCGGCTTCGATGCCAACTGCCAGACGCTGACCGGTGCGGAAAAGCCGGTGCAGCTGCTCAACTACCTGACCCGCCGCCGCGGCATGCTGACCTCGAATGTCGGTGAGGCGTATGGCTTTGTCCGCAGCAATCCGGATCTCGCCGAGCCCGACATCGAGCTGATCTTCGCCCCGGCGCCCTTCTACGACGAGGGCATCGGCGAGCCGTACCCGCGCGACGCGGTGGCGATGGGACCCATCCTGGTGAAGCCCAAGAGCACCGGCACCATCCGCCTCGCGTCAGCCGATCCGTTGGCCAAACCGATCATCGACCCGCGCTACCTGTCCGATCCCGAGGGCGCCGACCGCAAGGCGATGCTGGCGGGCTTTCGGATGCTGGCGGATATTGCGCAGGCGCCGGCGCTACAGGGACTGCTCGGCGACATCGCCCGGCCGGTGGGCGCGCGCGACCTCGACGACAGGACGCTGGAGTTGGCACTGACCACCGCGTCGCACACGCTGTATCACCCGACCACCACGTGCCGGATGGGCAGCGACGAGGCCAGCGTGGTCGACCCGCAGCTCCGCGTACGCGGTGTCGAGGGGCTGCGGGTCGCCGACGCCTCGGTGATGCCGACGATCATCCGCGGCCACACCCACGCCCCGAGCGTGCTGATCGGCGAGAAGGCCGCCGACCTCATCACCGGTCAGAAGTAGGCGTTCGCCGGAATCGCGGTGCCGTGCAGCAGGTTCTGTCCGACAACGCGCGCCTTGTAGCCGACGGGGTTGTGCAACGTGATGGTGCGGATGTTGCGCCAGTGCCGGTCGAGGTTGCGTTGCCGGCTGGCCGCGCTGGCACCGCCGAGCTCCAGTAGCTTGGTGGCGGCTCGCGGCGCGATGTCGTCGAGGTGCACCTTCACCTTGGCTGCCTGCAGTTGGGCCTCGACGACCAGTTCGGCGTCGGGCACGCCGTCCGGGCCGGTCGAGTCGATGGCCGCCCCGATCGCCGCCGCCGCATCCAGCACCGCGGCCCGGGCAATGTAGGCGGAGCTGGACAGTTCGCCGAGCTGGCGCTGCAACAGCGGGTCATCGGTCGGCGACGCCGCGGAGGCATGGCTGAAGCTGCGCTCCCGGGACCGCAGCAGCGCAATCCCGTCGTCGACGATGTTCTCCAAGATTCCGGCCACCACCGCGTGGATGTAGAGCTGCAGCAGGGTGTACTGCACCGATGGCACGGGCTCGGCTCCATACGGCGTGTCCGAGAGCACCTCTTCGGGTAGCACCGTCACGGTCTGGAACCGCGTGGTGCCGGTGCCGGTGCGGCGCTGCCCGAAACCGTCCCAGTCGTCGACGATCTCCACACCCGCTCGATTGGCCGGGACGATGACGATCGCCACCGAGTCGTGCTCGGTGGTCGCTGTCACGGTCAGGTAATCCGCGAACAGGGTTCCGGTGCTGTAGAACTTCTCGCCGGTCACGGTGAATCCGCCGTCGCGGGCGGGGGTCAACCGCGTGTTGAACACCAGGCTGCCCACCGCGTTGGAGCCCTTCTCGCTGAACGCGTTGCCGAATATCTTGCCTTCGGCGACCTTTTCCAGCCAGGCCCGAGAACCCGGCTGATCCAGGGTGCGCAGCCGCTCCTCGACGAACCAGAAGTGGGTGCGGAAGATGTGGGCCACCACCGGATCGGCGCGCGCCACGTCGATCACGGCGGAAAACAGCTGCGGCACAGTGAGTCCGGATCCGCCTAGTTCAGCAGGCAGTCGCAGGGTGCCGAATCCAGCCCGTTTGAGCGCGACCACCTGGTCAAAGGGATTCACGTCTTCCAGGTCTCGGTCTTTTGCGCCTGCGCCGATATCGGCCAGCAGGTCGGCCCAGGCGGTGGTGCGGGGATGGTCGAGGATCGTCATATCCCAGTTCTACGTACCAGCACAGTCACAGGCACTGCTTACGCTCGCGCCGAACCTAAGGCGGCACAATGGGTGCTGATGACCATGAACGCCAAACGCCGCCGCGCGCACGACAAGCTCGCTGCGCTGCCCGGGGTGCGGTCGGTGCGGCGTCCGGTCCGGCCAAGCGGCGCAGAGCAATTCGATCTGTTCTATGTGCGGACCGGGCCGCCGGCTGAACATCCGCTGGTGATCATTCCGGGCGGGCCGGGTGCGGCGTCGATCGGGCATTACCGGAACCTGCGCCGGCGGGCGACGGCTGCCGGTCTGGACGTCATCATGGTCGAGCACCGTGGCATCGGGATGTCCCGGCACGACGACGCCGGCGCGGACCTGCCCGCGGAGGCGCTGACCATCGAGGCCGCGGTCGACGACATTGCCGCAGTTCTGGACGACGTGGGCGTCGAGTCGGCGGTGGTGTACGGCACGTCCTACGGCAGCTACCTGGCGGCGGGTGTCGGCGTGCGTCACCCCGATCACGTGCACGCGATGGTGCTCGACTCACCACTGCTCTGCGCCGATGACATCGACGCGGTGCGCGACGCCACCCGGGCGGCGTTCTGGGACGGCACGACTCCGTCGACCGAGGGCCTGGCCAGCACCATGCGGGGGTTGTCGGCGGACGGAAAACTCACGCCCTGGGTGGTGCAACTGGCGACCGGGCTGTACGGCCTGGTCGGGCCCGACGTACTGGAGCAGCAGCTCGAATTGCTGCTCACTGGGCGGGGCCTGCTGTGGCATGCCATCGGGCACAGCACCAAGCTGCTGTTCGAGAGCAAGACGCCATACCGGCATGAACCTGACCTGGTCGAGCACATCGGTTACCAGGAGCTCAACTACGCCCCCGAGCCCGACGGCCTGCCGATCGACCCGGCGCTGGCCTACCGCGAATCCGCCACCGGCGACCCGGAATTCGTCGCCGAACCGTTCGACCTGGTGGCCGCGATGCCGGCATTCGACTGGCCGACCGTGGTGATCTCCGGTGGCCGGGATCTGATCACGCCACCGGCCGTGGCGCAGCGGGTCGCCGCGCTGATCCCGGGCGCCGTACTGCTGGAATTGCCCAGTGCGGGCCACAGCGTGCTCGACATGCGGGAGGGCTCGGCACTGACCATCGCCGCCGCGGTATATGCCGGCGACTATGCCGAATTACCCGACCGGGCAACGGAATTGGACAACGCACCGCTGGATTTCCCAGTGCGCCTGATGATTCGGGGTATCGCGACGGCCGCAGCCGCCGAGTCGTTGGTACCGGCCGGGCTGCCACGGGCCATCCGGCAGCTCAGGACTTGGTGAATCCGATCGTCATGTAGTTCAGGTCACCCAGGCCCGCTGGACCGTAGTTGGCCAAAGTGCTTCGGACCGCTGCGTTTCCGGGTGACTGCGCGAGCGGCAGGCTGAACGTCTCCGCCCACAGCATGCGGTCCAGTTGGTTTGCCAGGGCTTGTGCCTTGGCCGGCTCCAATTCGTCGAGCGTGCGCTCGATCTGGGCGTCGATCTCGGGTGTGCCGACCTTGCCGAAGTTGCTCTCGCCGTCGGAGGCATAGATCTGGGTCAGGCCGCTCAAAGGGAATGCGTCGCCTTGCCAGGCGAAGGCCGCGATGTCGAAGTTGCCGGGAATGATGTACTGGCTGAAGAAGTCTGCGCCCGAGGACACCACCAAATCGAGCCGGACGCCGATGTCACCGAGGCTCTTCTGGACGAGCTGAGCGATCTGCCGGCCGCTAGAGGCGTCATAGAAGACGAACCGGATGGTCAACGGCCGGCCATCTTTCTCCCGTACCGAGCGGCCCGCCGGCAGCTTCCAGCCCAACGAGTCGAGCTCGCGGCGTGCGGCCACCGGGTCGAACGGTGTCCCGCCGCTGTTGTTCTGGTAGCCCTCCTGCCCGGCGACGTAGATGTGGTTGTTCAGCGGCACCGGGTTTTCCACCAGGCCGTGCTGGAGCACGGTGACGATGGTCTGGCGGTCGATGCCCATCGCAACCGCGTGACGCAGCGCCGGGTCGTGCAGGATCGAGCCGGGCGCGCCGTTGAAGGTCAGGTGCGACCAGGTGGGGCCCGGCGCGGTGCGGATGTCGACACCTTTGGTGCGTCGGGCCCGCACCATGTCATCGAGTGACCCGAGCCCGGTGGCATCGATGGCGTTGTTCTGCAGCGCCGGGATACGTGCCGAATCGTCGAGCACGAGGAACGTGATGCTGTCCAGCAGCGGCCGGGCGCCCCACCATCGGGGGTTGCGGGTCAACGTGATTCGCTGCGCTCCGCGGTCGACATTCGAGATGACGAACGGTCCCGCCGAGGGCCCCGGCTTGGTCAGCTGCCCCTTGTTGAACACCTCGGGATCGGTCGTGGACACCTTCGGCAGCAGCATGCCATTGCCTGCGAACATGCCGCGCCAGTCGGCGTAAGGCCGCGCGAAGGTCATGACGGCCTGTCGGTCGTCGACGCCGCGGGTCACCGAGGCCACCCGCTCACTGCCGTTGGGGCTGGCGATCTGGAACCTCGGGTCCTTGCCCGTCGTCGCGGTGACCTGTGCGGCGATGTCTTCCCAGGTGAGTGGCGTGCCGTCGCTCCACACCGCCTTGGGGTTGATGGTGTAGGTGACCACCTGTGGATTGGTGCTGGTCAGCTGGATGTCCGTGAAGTAGTTGTGGTTGACGGTTGTCGAACCGTCCGGGCCGACGATGAAGGCCCGCGGCAGGGTCGGTCTGAGGATCGAGGCGGTGTCAACGGTGTTGCCGTCGATGTTCAGCGTGTTGAAGTTGTCCGGAAACGCGGTGAGCGCCAGGCGCAGATTCCCGCCGTCCATCAGGGTGGCCGGGTCTCGCGGGTTGAGGTCGTTCGCCGCACCGAGTTTCGGTGCGCCGGCACTGGATCCGACGTACTCACTCGAGCAGCCGGCCACCAGGGCGAGCACGGCGAGGACAGCGACCACCAGTTGACTGCGACGGGCACCCATCACTCTCCTCCCGGCTGCGGCACGGCATTGAGCAACCGCTGGGTGTAGGGATCCTGCGGGTCGCCGAAAACCTGTGCGGCGTCGCCCTGTTCGACGACGGCGCCCTTGTACATCACGGCCACGGTGTGGGCCAGATGTCGGACCACCGAAAGATCATGCGAGACGAACAGATACGAGAGGTCGAAGCGCTGCTGCAGGTCGAGTAGCAGATTGATGATGCCTGCCTGGATCGACACGTCGAGCGCCGAGACCGGTTCGTCGAGCGCCAGAATCTTGGGCTGGCGGGCCAGTGCCCGGGCGATGCCGATGCGTTGTTTCTGGCCCCCGGAGAACTCGGCGGGGTAGCGCGCGGCGTCCTCGTGCCGGAGTCCGACGATGCCGAGTAGTTCGGTGACGCGGTCCTCGATGCGGTTCTTGTCGAAGCCGCCGACCCGCAACGGTTCGGCCAGGACGTCGAACACCGGCAGCCGCGGGTCCAGGGCCGCAACCGGGTCCTGGAACACCACCTGTAGGTCGCCACGCAGTTCCCGACGGGTGTCGCGGTTCAGGCCGGCCACGTCATGGCCGAGCACCGTGATCGAACCCGATTGCGGCGCGGTCAAATTCAGAATCTGATGCAGCGTGGTGGTCTTGCCGGAGCCGGATTCGCCGACGATGCCCAGGGTGCGGCCCTGCTGCAGCTGCAGGCTGACACCATCGACCGCACGCAGCTCGCCGGTCTTGCGCCGCAGCATCCCGCCGCTGAGCTTGAAGGTCTTGACCAGGTCGCTGACCGCGAGCACCACCGGCCGGTCGGCGTCGTCCTCGGCAACCGCCTCGGGTTCGGTTGCCACCCCGTAGATTTCGGCCGCACTGCGGCCCGTCACCTGGTCGGTGTGGATGCAGGCGGCGGCATGCCCGGGTCCTACTTCCAGCAGCGCAGGCTCGGCGGCCCGGCAGTCGTCATCGGCGAGCGGGCAGCGCGGCGCGAACGGGCAGCCCGGCGCCAGATTGGCCATCGACGGCGGTGCGCCGGGGATCGGCACCAGCCGCGAGCCCTGCTCTGCGTCGAGTCGCGGCACCGATCCCAGTAGACCGACGGTGTACGGCATCACCCGGTCGCGGTACAGGTTCGACACCGGCGCCTTCTCCACCGCCCGGCCGGCGTACATCACCATGGCGCGGTCGGCGAATTCGGCGACCACACCCAGATCGTGCGTGATCATCAGCACCCCGGCACCGGTGACGTCGCGGGCGGTGCGCAGCACGTCGAGAATCTGCGCCTGCACGGTGACGTCGAGGGCCGTGGTGGGTTCGTCGCAGATGATGAGGTCGGGGTCGTTGGCGATCGCGGTGGC
The DNA here is from genome assembly GCF_048282635.1 of Mycobacterium sp. PDNC021. NCBI lineage: Bacteria > Bacillati > Actinomycetota > Actinomycetes > Mycobacteriales > Mycobacteriaceae > Mycobacterium > Mycobacterium sp. PDNC021. Next base: position 5,137,655 of record NZ_CP182502.1, on the reverse strand, counting down.
GATCACGACGCGCTGTCGCTCGCCACCCGACAGCTCGTGCGGGAACGCCCGAGCGCGGGTCGCGGGCTGCTTGATGCCGACCAGCTCCAGCAACTCGATCGCCCGCTTGCGCGCGGTCCGTCGGTCCACCGAACGGTCATGCACGCGAAGGGCTTCGGCGATCTGGTCGCCGACGGTGTACACCGGGGTGAGTGCCGACATGGGGTCCTGGAACACCGTGCCGATCACGCGGCCACGTACCTCGGACATGGCGTCGTCGTCGAGCCCGACGAGCTGCTTGCCCTGAAGTTTCACCGAACCGGTCACCTGGGCGTGTTCGGGCAGCAGCCCCACCACTGCCATGGCCGTCGCCGATTTACCAGCACCGGATTCGCCGACCAGCGCCAGCACCTCACCCGCAGCCATGTGAAAGTTCATGCCCCGCACCGCCGAGACGTCCTCGTCGGAGGTCTGGAAGCTGACGGTGAGGTCGCGGACCTCCAGCAGTGGCGCGCTCATCGCTTCGCTACCCGTCGGCGGCGTGGTCGTGCCGAGGGATCGAGCGCGTCACGCAAGCCGTCGCCGATCAGGTTGGCGCACAGCACGATCAGCACCAGCACCCCGGCCGGGAACAGGAACACCCAGGGGAATGTGGTGACCGACGGGGTGCCGTCGGCGATCAATGTGCCAAGCGACACGTCGGGTGGCTGCACACCGAAACCCAGGTAACTCAAACCGGTTTCGGCCAGGATCGCCAAACCGACGTTGAGGGTCGTGTCGATGATCAGGATGGACGCCACGTTCGGCACGATGTGCCGGGCGATGATCCGGGCATTGCTGACGCCCATATACCGTGCGGCCGTGACGAACTCGCGTTCGCGCAGGCTCATGGTCAGGCCGCGCACCATGCGCGAGCTGATCATCCACGAGAACGCAGCCAGCAGGATCACCAGCCACAGCACCGTGCTCTCGTGCCGGATTCGGGGCGTCACGACCGCGATCAGGATGAAGCCGGGGATCACCAGCAGCAGGTCGACGATCCACATCAGCACCCGGTCTCGCCAGCCACCGAAGTAGCCCGCGACCGAGCCCACCGTCGCGGCGATGACCGTCGAGATCACCGCCACGCAGACGCCGATCAGCATCGACTTCTGCATGCCCCGCAACGTCTGTGCAAGGATGTCCTGCCCGAGAGCGTTGGTGCCGAACAGGTGCCGGCCGTCCGGCGGTTGCAGCAGCGCGTTGAAGTCCATGTCGGTGTACGCGTAGGGGAGCAGCGGCGGCAGCGCGTAGCAGCCTAGAAAAAGGAGGCACAGGGCCACCAACGCCACCACCGCAGGGCGATTCCGTACGAACCGCCGTGCGACCAGAGTGCGCCGGGAGGCGAATCGGGCCCGGGGAATTCCGAACTGGACGCTCATGAGACTCGCACCCGGGGGTCGAGGGCGGCGTAGACGACGTCGGACAGCAGCCCGCCGATCAGAATCGTCGTCCCGGAGAACAAGGTGAACGCGGCGACGATGTTGGCGTCCTGGCCGTTGATGCCCCGCACCATCCATTCGCCCATGCCATGCCAGCCGAAGATCTTCTCGACGAACACCGCACCGGTGACCAGGCCCGCGACCCCGTAGGCGAACAGCGTGGCCATCGGGATCAACGCGGTGCGCAGGCCGTGTTTGAAGAGCGCCTGGCGCCGGGTCAGGCCCTTGGCGCGGGCGGTCCGGATGAAATCCTGCCCGAGTACGTCGAGCATCGCGTTGCGCTGGTAGCGGCTGTACCCGGCGATGGCGCCGAGCGCGAGGGTGGTGGTCGGCAGCACCAGATGCTGCAGCCGGTCGACGAACCCGTGCCAGCCGCCCGCCGCGTAGGGCGAGGTCTCGCCGGTGTACTGGAACAGTTGGAAGCCCAGTACCTCGTTGACGCCGAGTGCGCCCAGAATCAGCAGGTTGGCGATGACGAACGTCGGTGCGCTGAGAATCAGCAGTGCCAGCACGGTGACGGCCCGATCGGACAGACGGTACTGCCGGATGGCACCCCACGCCCCGATGATCACGCCGATGATGGACCCGAGGATCGACCCGATGGCCACCAGCCGCAGGCTGGTCCACACCCGTCGTCCCAGCTCTTCGGAAACCGGTTGCCCGGTAACGGTTTTTCCGAAGTCCCCGTGTACCGCGCCGGATACCCAGTTGCCGTAGCGCGGCAAGAGCGACTTGTCGAGGCCGAGGTCGTGTGCCTTGGCGTCGATGACCGATTGCGGCGGGCGGGGGTTGCGTTGCAGCAGGTTGTCCAGCGGGTGGAAGGTCACCGACGTCAGCGCGAAGGTCAGGAACGTCGCCAGCGTCAACAGGATCGCGTAGTTGAACAGTCGGCGGATCAGGAACCGCGTCATGGGCTGCTCGCTGGAATCCGCATCTGGACAGGTTAGGAGATCCCGGCGCACTACCGCGGGATTGGCGCCCGATGGTCGCGACGGCCCTGTTCCTGAGCTGGTGACCCGACCAGTTCTGATTCGGCGGAATACCTGACGGTCGGAGCGACTTGAAAAACATGACCGGCTGCGTGCCCCAATGGTGTGGCGAAATCGTGGCGGATCGCGTCTAGGTGGGAGACCCGCGATGAGTCAAACCAAGAATTCTGAAGCAAACAACAAGTGGGCCATCGGCGTTATCGCCGGGAGCATGGTCGTCGGTGTCACGACCGTGGTGCTTGTCGGAGCGCAGGCGCAGTCCCTGCAATCGACATCGGCCAACGGCACCTCGGTCAGTTCAGTCGTCAGCGCCACGACAGTCGGGCCGATCATCAGCGCCGCGCCGGCCATTACCGGACCCGCACCGTTGTACCCGGGGCAGGACCCGGGCTGATGGAGTCGCCGCGGCTATGCGGGCGAACTCCCAGAAGCGATTCAGTGCGTTGACAGATTGCCGCGGTTGACTCGAAATATATGACCGGCCGCGCCCCGACGGCGCGGCGCAGCGAAGCGGTCCCAAGTACACGGGAGGCATGCCATGAGTCGAACAGAGACTTCCGGTATCACCTTGAAATGGGCGATCGGCATCATCGGCGGGAGTGCGGCAATGGGTGCCGTAGCGGTATGTGCGGGCGTGCTGGCCGGCCCGTCTGAGACGACGAGTGCCAACAGCACCCTGATCACGACGAGCACGACCGCGCCGGTCACATTCGCGGCGCCGTCGATCACCGGCAAGGCTCCGCTGTGGGCCGGGCAATCGCCGGATACCAACCCCCAGGGCTAGCGGCCAATCCCGCCGAAACGGCATTCCAGCAGCGGAAGTTCGAGTAGCGGCCTGCTGGAATGCAGTTTCGACCGGGTTGAGATTCACAGCTCGCACATAGAGTTGCCACAGTACTGACCCACAACGGCGCGAATAATGGAGCTGTGACAGGTCCCAGCAGCACCGCCCGTGACAGTGAAGCCCAGCGCGTCGTCATGCACCGGGCGGACGGCAAACCGATCAACGTGCTCGTGGTCGACGACGAACCCGTCCTGGCCGAGCTCGTCTCTATGGCATTGCGCTACGAAGGCTGGGATATCGCCACAGCTGGCGATGGCGCCACCGCGATTTCGCTGGCCAAGGACAACCCGCCCGACGTGGTCGTGCTGGACGTCATGCTGCCCGACATGAGCGGCCTCGACGTACTGCGCAAGCTCCGCGAGCAGATTCCGGGCCTGCCGCTGCTGCTGCTGACCGCGAAGGATTCGGTCGAGGACCGCATCGCCGGCCTGACCGCGGGCGGCGACGACTACGTCACCAAACCGTTCAGCATCGAGGAAGTGGTGCTGCGGCTGCGCGCGCTGCTGCGGCGCACCGGGGTGGCCAACGAGGCCGGTGGCGCGCAGATCGTCGTCGGCGATCTGGTGCTCGACGAGGACAGTCATGAGGTGACGCGCGCCGGTGAGCAGATCACCTTGACCGCCACCGAGTTCGAGCTGCTCCGGTACATGATGCGGAACTCGAAGCGGGTGCTGAGCAAGGCGCAGATCCTCGACCGGGTGTGGAGCTACGACTTCGGCGGCCGCTCCAACATCGTCGAGCTGTATGTGTCCTACCTGCGCAAGAAGATCGACAGCGGACGCGACCCTATGATCCATACCCTGCGTGGCGCCGGATATGTCCTCCGACCTGCCCGCTGAGGCGGCCGGCACGCGGATCTGGCAGCCGCGGACCTGGTCGCTGCGGGTCCGTCTACTGGTCACCCAGGTGCTGCTGCTGGCATTGGTCATCATCGGGATCGGCGCAGCGACCGAGTTTGCGCTGCAACGCTTTCTGCTGCATCAGTTGGACGACCAGGTGTTGGAGGCGGGCCGGCGCTCGGCCGCCATCTTCGAACTGCCGCCACCGCCGATGGCGCCGCCACTGACCGGCGGGGTGCCGCGGCCGTCCATGGACCCGCATTTTCGGATGCGGTTCGACCCCGAGGCCGGCCCCGGGCCGGGCTTCCTCAACGCGCCTGGGCAGGCCGTCGGCACCGTCGGAGCGGTGGTGTTCCGCGGCCAGATCGACGCCGGCGTCATCACCTCCGAGGGCAGTCGGGACTCGGTAACCAGCACGGCCACAGCACAATTGGCGCAGACGCGACCAGATCGCAAGATTCACACCGTCGACCTCGATGGGCTGGGCAGCTACCGCGTCATCGGTCTGCATCCCCGGCACGGCGGTCCACAGACCATCGTGACCGGCCTGCCCACCAGGCATGTCGACAACACCCTGCTGTGGGTGCTCGGCATGTTCTGTGCGGTGGGGGCGTTGGCGCTGATCGGGGCGACGGTGGTCGGGGTGTGGATCATCCGGCGCCAACTCGCCCCGCTGTCAAGGGTTTCCGCCGCCGCACGCGACGTGGCCGACCGCGAACTGGACCGGGGAGAGGTACAGCTGCCGGCGGAGATCGTGCACGTCGATCCGGTCGCCGCGCACACCGAAGTCGGCCAGCTGGGTTCGGCGCTGAACCGCATGCTGGACCGGGTCGCCGGCGCTCTCGCGGCCCGTCATGCCAGCGAGACGCGAGTACGCCAGTTCGTGGCCGACGCCAGTCACGAACTCCGCACCCCGCTCGCAGCGATCCGCGGCTATACCGAACTGGCGCAACGCAAGAGCGACCAGCTGCCCGAAGACGTCGCCCACGCGATGAACCGCGTCGAATCCGAGACGGTGCGCATGACCCGACTCGTCGAGGACATGCTGCTGCTGGCCCGGCTCGACGCCGGCCGGCCGCTGGAGATGGAAACCGTCGACCTGTCCCAACTTGTCGTCGACGCCGTCAGCGATGCCCACGTCGCCGGTCCCGATCACGACTGGTCGCTGGACCTGCCCGACGAACCCGTCACCATCGAGGGTGACCCGGCGCGGCTGCACCAGGTGCTGGTGAATCTGCTGGCGAATGCGCGCACGCACACGCCGGCAGGCACGTCGGTGACGATCGCCCTGTCCGCTGATTCGGACGCCACGGTGATCAGCATCGCCGACGACGGCCCGGGTATTCCAAAAACCTTGCAGCCCGAGGTGTTCGAGCGGTTCGCGCGCGGTGACTCCTCGCGATCCCGCCAGGCCGGCAGTACTGGGCTGGGACTGGCGATCGTCGCGGCGGTGGTCAAGGCGCACAGCGGCACCATCAGCGTCGACAGCCGACCCGGCGCGACGGTGTTCATGGTGCGCCTGCCCGCGGGCCCGGCAGATTCGGCCTCACAGCCACCGCATAGCGTCGCCTCGACATCCGCCTAACCAGCGCACTCACAATCAGACTGGTGACTCCTGTACTGCGCCGCCCGATGGGCGAGCGACTCCAGCTCGGACTGCTGCTGGCGGGTACCGCTGTGCTGTACCTGTGGAACCTGTCGGTGAGTGGTTGGGCCAACAGTTTCTATTCAGCGGCCGCACAGGCCGGAGCCAGCGACTGGACCGCAATGTTGTTCGGCGCCAGCGACTCCGGCAATGCCATCACCGTCGACAAGACCCCGGGTGCGCTGTGGGTGATGGACCTCTCGGTGCGGCTGTTCGGGCTCAGCTCCTGGAGCATCCTGGTGCCGCAGGCCTTGATGGGAGTGGCCGCGGTCGCGGTCCTGTATGCCGCCGTGCGCCGCGCTGCAGGGCCTGCCGCCGCCTTGATCGCGGGTGCGGTATTCGCGCTGACGCCGGTGGCCACCTTGATGTTCCGGTTCAACAACCCCGACGCACTCTTGGTGCTGCTTCTCGTGGTCGGTGCGTACTGCGTGCAACGCGCCTGCGAACAGGACGCGGGCCGTTGGTGGTTGATCGCCGCGGGCGTGGCCGCCGGGTTCGCGTTCCTGGCCAAGATGCTGCAGGCGTTCCTGGTGCTGCCGGCCTTCGCCGCCGCTTACCTGGTGGCCGGTCCGCAGTCGCTGCGTACCCGGCTGTGGCGCCTGCTCGGCGCCGCCCTGGCGATGATCGTCTCCGGCGGCTGGTATTTGCTGCTGGTCGAATTGTGGCCCGCGTCCTCGCGTCCATATGTCGGTGGATCGCAACATGATTCGATCGTCGAACTGGCGCTGGGTTACAACGGCGTCGGCCGGCTCAGCGGAAATGAGCCCGGCGGACTGGGCAACCCGAACTTCGACGTCGGGTGGGACCGGCTGGTGGGTGCGAGCATGGGCAGCTACGCGGGCTGGCTCCTGCCGGCGGCGCTCATCTGTCTGGTCGCCGGACTGGTGCTCACCCGGCGGGCGCCGCGCACCGATCCGACCCGGGCCGCCCTGATCCTGTGGGGCGGATGGCTGGTATTCACCGCCGCGGTGTTCAGCTTCGCCAACGGCATCGTGCACCAGTACTACACCGTCGCGCTGGCGCCGGCCATCGGCGCATGCGTCGGTATCGGATCGATCCTGTTGTGGCGCAACCGCACCGCGTGGCCCGCCCGACTGACCATGGCGAGCACCGTGGTGGCCACGGCGGCGGTGGCGGCGATCCTGCTGGGCCGCGGCGAGGTGACCTGGTTGCGGACGTCGGTACTGATCGTGGGCGCCGTCGCTGCACTGCTGCTGCTTGCCCCGCCTCGCTTCGGACCTGCGCGACTGGTGGTGGCCACGGCGGTCCTGGTCTGCCTGGCCGCCCCAACCGCGTATTCGATTGCCACCGCGAGTGTTTCGCATACCGGGGCGATGCCGTCCGTCAGCGGTCCCGGCGGGCACAGTGCCGGCTGGGGGCCACGGCCCGGACACAACAAGGCCTCGGCCGGTGGACCGGGCCGTGCGATGGGCGCACCACCGCAAGGGTTTCGGCCGGGCGGTGGGCTCCTCGATTCGCCGGTCCCAGGGGCCGCCTTGACCACGTTGTTGGGCCACGATGCCGCGCACTACCGCTGGGCGGCCGCCGTCGTCGGCTCCAACAACGCCGCCGGCTATCAGCTGGCGGCCCGTGTCCCGGTGATGGCGATCGGTGGCTTCAACGGCACTGATCCAGCGCCCACGCTCGCGCAGTTCCAGCAGTACGTCGCGGCCGGTCAGGTCCACTACTTCGTCGAGGGCGACGTCAAGATGGGCTGGGGACCGCATGGCCAGGACGACGGCAAGCAGGAATCTGCGCAGATCGCCACGTGGGTCAGCGAGCACTTCACCGCCAGCACTGTCGACAACACCGTCGTCTACGACCTGACCCGCCCGGCTCGAAACACATAGCTTCCGCATAGCTTCACCCAATGGCGGCCTAAAGCTGTGGCCGAAAAATCAGTGTCATGACAAACCTGCTCGAGAGCGACACGGAACGCCGCTTCACCACCCGCCAGAATGCCGCGGTTGCTGCTCAGGCCGCCGGCGTGCCGGTGCTTGACGTCGTGGTCCCCGTCTACAACGAGCAGGTCGCACTGCCCGGCTCGATCCGCCGGCTGCACCGCCACCTGGAAGAGCACTTCCCGTACCCGGTGCAGATCACCATCGCCGACAACGCGAGCATCGACGACACCCCACGGGTCGCAGCCGAGCTCGCCGCCGAACTGGACAACGTCCGCGTCGTGCGACTGGAGCTCAAGGGCCGCGGCCGGGCGCTGCACGAGGTGTGGTCGCACTCGCCGTCTCCCGTGCTGGTCTACATGGACGTCGATCTCTCCACCGATCTGGCCGCCCTCGGCCCGCTGGTGGCCCCGCTGATCTCGGGCCACTCCGACCTGGCGATCGGCACCCGGCTGGCCCGGTCCTCCCGAGTCGTGCGGGGACCGAAGCGGGAATTCATCTCGCGCTGCTACAACCTGATCCTGCGTGGGGCGCTGTCGGCGAAGTTCTCTGACGCCCAGTGCGGCTTCAAGGCCATCCGGGCCGACGTGGCCCAGGCGCTGCTGCCGCTGGTCGAAGACACCGGCTGGTTCTTCGACACCGAGCTGCTGGTGCTCGCCGAGCGCACGGGCCTGCGTATCCACGAGGTCCCGGTCGACTGGGTCGACGACCCCGACAGCCGGGTGGACATCATCGCCACCGCCGCCGCGGACCTCAAGGGTGTCGGCCGGCTGCTGCGCGGTTTCGCCAACGGCAGCATCCCGGTGAATACCATTGCCGCTCAGCTGGGTTCGTCGACCAAAGCAGCCGCGCCCGGCTCGCTGCTGCGTCAGGTTGTCCGATTCGGGACCATCGGCGTCGCGTCGACCCTGGCTTACCTGCTGCTGTTCATGATGATGCACGCCGCGCTCGGCGCGCAGACGGCCAACCTGGTGGCCCTGCTGCTCACCGCGATCGTCAACACCGCCGCCAACCGGCGCTTCACTTTCGGCGTCACGGGCGGGGGAGCCGCGAGTGCGACCCGGCATCAATTCGAAGGATTCATCGTCTTCGGTATCGCCTTGGGGATCACCAGCGGCGCGCTGGCGGGCCTGCACGTGTTCGCACCGCACGCCCACCATCTCCTCGAACTGAGTGTGCTGGTGGCCGCCAACCTGGTTGCGACCGCGGTGCGGTTCGTGCTGCTGCGCGGTTGGGTGTTCCACCCCAAGCGCACGAATTGACCCGCGTACCAACCGCTTCAGAGGAGACCCACTCGTGATCGCCACTGCACCCACTGTCGCTCAGCTGCCGAAGGCCCGCCGCGGCCCGGCAATCTGGGCCCGCCCGGTCTGGGAACGGTTCGCGCTGCTGACCCTGCTGGCCGGGACGGCGGTGCTGTACCTGTGGGCGCTCGGCTCGTCGGGCTGGGCCAACTCCTACTACGCCGCCGCAGCCCAGGCCGGTACCCAGAACTGGGAAGCGCTGCTGTTCGGCTCGTTCGACGCGGGCAACGCGATCACGGTCGACAAGCCGCCGGCCGCCCTGTGGCTGATGGGCCTGTCGGGCCGGCTGTTCGGATTCAGCGCATTCAGCATGCTGCTGCCGCAGGCACTGATGGGTGTGGCCGCCGTCGGGATGCTCTACGCGACAGTCCGCCGCACCAGCGGCGCGGCCGCGGGCCTGCTGGCAGGCCTGGTCCTGGCGGTGACTCCTGTTGCGGCCCTGATGTTCCGGTTCAACAACCCCGACGCGCTGCTGGTACTGCTACTGATCACCGCGGCCTACTGCACCGTGCGGGCCATCCAGTCCACCGAGTTCACCGCGTCCGCCCGGTGGATGACGCTGACCGGCGCGGTCGTCGGCTTCGCGTTCCTGACCAAGATGCTGCAGGCCTTCCTGCCGGTGCCGGGGCTCGCGCTCGCGTTCCTGGTAGCCGCGCCGTTCAGCGTGGGACGCCGCGTCGGCGCGCTGCTGATGTCCGGTGTGGCGCTGGTGATCTCGGCCGGCTGGTACATCGCGTTGGTCAGCCTGTGGCCCGCCGACGCCCGCCCGTACATCGCCGGGTCCTCCGACAACAGCCTGCTCCAACTGGCGTTGGGCTACAACGGTATCGAGCGGATCACCGGCGGTGACCGACCCAGCGGTGGCCCCGGCGGAGGCATGCGCGACAACCTGTTCTTCGGCGGGCACGCCGGCATCACCCGGCTGTTCGGCCCGTCGATGGGCGTCGAGGTGTCGTGGTTGCTGCCTGTGGCGTTGATCGGTCTGGTGCTGCTGCTGTGGACGAGTCGCCGCGCATCACGTACCGACCTCACCCGCGCCGGGGTATTGCTCTGGGGCGGTTGGCTTCTGGTGACCGGCACGGTGTTCAGCTTCATGGACGGCACGGTGCACCCGTACTACAACGTCGCGCTCGCACCTGCGGTCGCCGCGCTGGCCGGTATGACGGTCACGCATCTGTGGCAGCGCCGAGGCAAATTGTCGGCACGCGTGCTCCTCGCGTTGCTCCTGGTCGGCTCCGCTGGGTGGGCGTTCGCGCTGCTGTCGCGTACCCCGGACTGGATGCCCGCCCTGCGCTGGGGCATCGCGGTGGTGGCCGTACTCGCGGCCGTGGCCATCGTCGCGGTCGGAGCGCGCCCCGGACGGCTCACGGCGGTCATCGCCGGCGTCGCGATCGCCGCGGCCCTGGCCGGCTCGGCGTCGTTCACGCTGTACAACGTCGCGCAAGCCCACAGCAGCGGTCCCGGCTCGATGTCCGGTCCGCCGCGGCCCGGAGGCGATGCCTGGCCGGGCGGCGGTCCCGGCGGTCCCGGCGGTCCCGAGCGTGACGGCCCCAATGCCGAACTCGAGAACCTGATCCGTGGTGCTGACAACCGCTGGGCGGCCGCGACGGTCGGGTCCTTTCAGGCCGGCGATCTGGAATTGAGCACCGGCAAGTCGTTGATGGCGATCGGCGGATTCTCCGGCGGCGACAACGCGCCGACCTTGGCGCAGTTCCGCCAGTACGTCGAGGACGGCCAGATCCACTACTTCATCGTGGGTGATCACAAGCGAGGTCCCGGCGGTGGTCGGGATCGGGGGAGTGCTGCGGAGATCACCGCATGGGTGACCGGGCATTTCGCCAAGCTCGACGTCGGCGGCGCCACGGTCTACGACCTCGAGGCGCCCCACTGATCTGGGTATGCGTCTATGCCTCGGATTGCAGTCACATACTGACTGCAATCCGAGGCATTGCATCTCGCCCGCCTGAATCCGGGCCACTGCTGCGTGGCAGCGCTCAGCCGATCTTGTAGGTGCCGACGGCCTTGGCCACCGGGTCACCGGACGGCGTCGAGACCTCGACTTCGCAGTGCACCAAGGACTTTCCGCGATGCAAAACGCGGCCGACGGCGATCAAGTCGGTCGACCGGGCCGGTGCCAGGTACTGGACCGACATCGAGATCGTCACGCCGCGCAGCGATTCCGGTGCCTGTTCGGTCGACCATGCCGCGGCCATCACGGTGACATCGGCCAGCGCCGCGATCGCGCCGCCGTGCACCATGTCGGCGAGCGTGGTGTTGGACGGGTCCCACGGCATCCGCAACCGCACCTCGGGGGCGTCGAGCGCTTCGGCGACGATGCCCAGCTTGGCGACCAGTGGGGACTGCGGGATGAACTGCGCCATGACCTCGGCGCCGGTGTGGGGGCTCATGACGTCGAAGTCTGCGCGCGGCGGGTAGTCGGCTCAATTACCTGGCAGGTAGTGGCCGGAACGTCGCCAGCATCCCGGTGACCGGAACGCCCTGCGCGAAACCATTGACACACTCGCCCGGCGGCCGTAAATTCTGGCCATGGTTCTTAACTTGACCAGTTCTACCAACTTTACGGGGAAATGATGACCGTCACTCCCGACGCCGCCGAGGCGTCCAAGGTGGACCACCGGGCCGCCAAATACGAATTGAGCCATCTGCGATCGCTGGAGGCCGAGGCCATCCACATCATCCGCGAGGTCGCTGCGGAGTTCGAGCGGCCGGTGCTGCTGTTCTCCGGTGGCAAGGACTCGATCGTGATGCTCCACCTCGCCATCAAGGCGTTCGCGCCGGGCCGGCTGCCGTTCCCCGTCATGCACGTCGACACGGGCCACAACTTCGAAGAGGTCATCGCCACCCGCGACGCTTTGGTCGCGAAGCACAGCCTGCGCCTGGTCGTGGCCAGCGTGCAGGAGGACATCGACGCCGGACGCGTCGTCGACAACGGTCCGTCGCGCAACCCGCTGCAGACCGTGTCGCTGCTGCGCGGCATCCGCGAGAACAAGTTCGACGCCGCCTTCGGTGGCGCCCGGCGCGACGAGGAGAAGGCCCGCGCCAAGGAGCGCGTCTTCAGCTTCCGCGATGAGTTCGGTCAGTGGGACCCCAAGAACCAGCGCCCCGAGCTGTGGAACCTGTACAACGGGCGGCACCGCAAGGGCGAGCACATTCGCGTCTTCCCGTTGTCGAACTGGACCGAGTACGACATCTGGGCCTACATCGGCGCCGAGGAGATCGCGCTGCCGAGCATCTACTACGCGCACGAGCGTCAGGTCTTCGAGCGCGACGGCATGCTGCTGGCGGTGCACGAATTCCTGAAGCCGGGCGAGAACGAACAGGTGATCACCAAGACCGTGCGGTTCCGCACCGTCGGTGACGTCACCTGCACCGGTTGCGTCGAGTCGGAGGCTTCGACTGTCGAAGAAGTCATCGCCGAGACCGCGGTGTCCCGACTGACCGAGCGCGGCGCAACCCGCGCAGACGACCGGATTTCTGAGGCCGGCATGGAAGACCGCAAGCGGGAAGGCTACTTCTGATATGGCAACGTTGTTGCGAATCGCCACTGCTGGTTCGGTGGACGACGGTAAGTCCACGCTGATCGGCCGGCTGCTCTATGACAGCAAGGCGGTCATGGAAGACCAGCTGGCCGCCGTCGAGCGCACCTCCAAGGAGCGCGGCCACGGGTACACCGACCTCGCGCTGGTCACCGACGGCCTGCGCGCCGAGCGGGAACAGGGCATCACCATCGATGTCGCCTACCGCTACTTCGCCACGGCCAAGCGGAAATTCATCATCGCCGACACCCCGGGCCACATCCAGTACACCCGGAACATGGTCACCGGCACCTCGACGGCGCAGCTGGCCATCGTGCTGGTCGATGCCCGCCACGGCCTGCTCGAGCAGTCGCGCCGACACGCCTTCCTGGCGTCGCTGCTGGGCATCCAGCACATCGTGCTGGCCGTCAACAAGATGGACCTGATCGATTGGGACCGTGAGCGTTTCGAGACGATCCGCGACGACTTCCACGAGTTCGCCGCCCGCCTCGACATCAAGGACGTCACCACCATCCCGCTGTCGGCGCTGGCCGGCGACAACGTGGTGACCAAGTCGGACAAGACGCCGTGGTACGAGGGACCGGCCCTGCTCGCGCATCTCGAAGAGGTGTACATCGCCGGTGACCGCAACCTGAAGGACGTACGGTTCCCGGTCCAGTTCGTGATCCGGCCGCAGACCCACGAGCACGCAGACCACCGCAGCTACGCGGGCACCATCGCCAGTGGCGTCATGCGCCCCGGCGACGAAATCGTCGTTCTCCCAGCGGGAAAGACCAGCACCATCACCGCGATCGACGGACCCACCGGGCCGGTCGACGAGGCCTTCGCGCCGATGGCGGTGTCGGTCAGCCTGGCCGACGATATCGACATCTCGCGCGGCGACATGATCGCCCGTGTGCACAACCAGCCGCACACCACGCAGGAATTCGACGCCACGGTGTGCTGGATGTCCGATGACGCGACGCTCGAGCCGGGTCGGGACTACATCATCAAGCACACCACCCGCACCACGCGGGCCCGGGTGACTGACCTGGACTACCGGCTGGACGTCAACACCCTGCACCGGGACAAGAGCGCAACGGCGTTGAAGCTCAACGAACTTGGCCGTGTCACGCTGCGCACACAGCAGCCGCTGCTGCTCGACGAGTACTCGCGCAACGCGGTGACCGGCTCGTTCATCCTGATCGACCCGGACACCAACGGCACCGTCGCGGCGGGCATGGTGCGCGAGACCACACCAGCCGCCGGCCGGGCTGCCACCCCGAATGCGGTGCGGCACGCCAACCTCGTCACTGCCGAGGACCGGTTGTCCAAGGGCAGCACGGTGTGGTTCACCGGCCTGTCCGGCTCGGGCAAGTCGTCGGTGGCGATGCTGGTGGAGCGCAAGCTGCTCGAATTGGGCCGCCCCGCATACGTTCTCGACGGCGACAACCTGCGCCACGGCCTGAACGCTGATCTGGGTTTCTCCATGGCCGACCGCTCGGAGAACCTGCGCCGCCTGGCGCACATCGCCACGCTGCTGGCCGACTCGGGCCAGATCGTGCTGGTGCCGGCGATCAGCCCGCTCGAAGAGCACCGCGAGCTGGCGCGAAAGGTGCACACCGACCAGGGATTCGAGTTCTTCGAGGTGTTCATGGACACCCCGTTGGCCGACTGCGAGGCCCGGGACCCCAAGGGCCTCTACGCCAAGGCGCGTGCCGGTGAGATCACGCACTTCACCGGTATCGACAGCCCGTACCAGCGGCCGAAGAACCCGGCTCTGGCTCTGGTGCCGGGTGACCTGGATGCCCAGGCGCAGCGCGTCGTCGACCTGCTGGTGGGCCGGTGATGATCGATCACGATGTCGCCGAGCGGTTGGCCACCCGCGCCGGTGATCTGCTGCTGGACGTGCGGGCCGAGTTCGCCAACGCCGATGCTGCCGAGCGGAAAGCCGCGGGGGACAAGCGCTCTCACGAGTTCTTGATGACGGAGCTTGCCCGACTGCGGCCGAACGACGCGGTGCTGTCCGAGGAAGCGACCGAGGAAGAGCGGGCCAACAGCGCTCGCCTGACCTCCGACCGCGTGTGGATCATCGACCCGCTCGACGGCACCCGCGAATTCTCCGAACTGGACCGGGACGACTGGGCCGTGCACGTGGCGTTGTGGGAATCCGGCGAGCTGGTTGCCGGCGCCGTCGCGCTGCCCGCGCAGAACACCACGCTGCACACGCCCGAGGTGGCCGCGCCCCGCGCGGTCGACGGGCCGCCGCGCATCGTGGTGTCGCGTACCCGTCCGCCGGCCGTCGCGCTCGCGGTGCGGGAGGCGCTCGACGGCGTTCTGGTCGAAATGGGTTCGGCGGGAGCGAAAGTCGCGGCCGTGATCCAGGGCCGGGCCGACGTCTACGTCCACGCCGGTGGTCAGTTCGAGTGGGATTCCGCCGCTCCGGTCGCGGTGGCCCGCGCCGCCGGACTGCACACTTCGCGCATCGACGGTTCGCCGCTGGTCTACAACCGCGAGGACCCGAAGCTGCCCGACCTTGTCGTGTGCCGGCCGGAACTGGCCGAGCGGGTACTGGCGATCACTTCGACGCAGTAGCGTCCGCGAGATCGACGAAATGGCTGTGGGAACGCCCTTGGTTCCCATAGCTATTTCGTCAATCTCGGTCGGCCCTGCGTTGATCCTGCACCCTGGGTATTCGCTACTCGAACTCTGTGAACGCCAGCGCACAGTCAAATGCGAAGAGTCGAAAACTGGCGTCGGGACCGCACTTTGGGCCGTGTCAGGATCCTGATGTGGGATTCTTTGACATGAAGTGCATGTTGACCGGTGTCAGTATCGATTTCGTCGGCACCATGGCCGTCGTCCTGCGATACGCGCCAACTGGTTACGAGCCGGTAAGCCTGGGCCTTTCGGGTGAGTACGACGGTGCCGGTCACTTGGACGGTCTGCGCCCGGACCGGGGCACCCAATTGCACTACGACTTCCTGCAGGGGTGTCTGCGAAGCGGCCGATTCGTGACGACCTATGGGTACAACGAATCCGATCTCGACGATTCGTATCGGCTGGATGCCATGTTCGGTCTCATCGAGAATTACTGGATGGGAGACGACGCCTACGACGAGCCGACGGCCGTGCTGGACGGTGCACCACTCGTCTATGCCGCCATCGCACGGCCCATCTGGGACGCCATCGCAACAACCCCGGGGACGGGCACGGCAACGCTGCACACCGTTTTCGGCGACCGTCCGATTCCGCACGAGATCTACGGTGCCCACGAGGCGGAGGTCGACGCGCAACTGCAGGAGTTCGCGCGCATCGCCGACTTCGTCGGTACTCACGAATTGCGGTGGGCACAACCCTTCGAACCCGACCAGCGATACCCGACCGATGGCCAAGCTCGCGGCGAAGAAGAGAACTCGGAGCTCGTCGCGCAAGCTCGTCTCGATTACCGCGACACGCCCGCCGTGCTGGCCGGGCTCGACGCATACGTCGAGCGGCTGAAGCAAGAGGGCTTCGGCTGAGCTGGGCGGTTACGTCGACGCGGCAACCGGCAGCGGCGCATCCGAGGACGTCCGTGCCACGGTGCGGACCGCGACGATGCACGTGGTGGCAATCGCGAAGCACACAATGGTGTACCACAGGCTGCCGATCGGATCCCCGTGTGCGGTAACGCCATTGACCGCGTCAAAGTAGGCCGGCAGCGCGCTGAGCCAGAGCACTGCCATGACCACCAGGTAGGCGATGCTGTAGCCCACCAACCACGGCGGGCTCGCATAGCGTGGTTCGGTCGGGCTGGCCGCGGTGCTGCGTAGGCGGCGCCATTGCGTGACCAGTGCCCAGATTGCCACGGCGCAGACAGCCACCAGTTCGGCTGCGTAGGCAATGCCACCCGCGGTGGAGCTCCCGGTCACCCCGCCGATCACCGTCGCGGGCAGCGGCAGGATCGCGGTGCCCAAAGAAGCCAACACCCCGGCCACCACAGTGCGCCAAGCGATCTGGATACCGGTGAAGCGGCGGCCCCGATCGGCGTGGCGGCCGACGAAGAACTGCACACACAGCGCCAGCGACATGGGCCACAGCGCGGCGAAGACCACCACGCTGGGCAGCGGCACGGAGTCGAACATCGGCTGGTTCATCGGGTTGTGCACCGACCATTCCCACCACCGCAGTTGCGGCCCCAGGTGGTCGAAGATTTCGTAGAACGCGTGGTGGACGAAGCCCACGCACACGGCGCCGACCAGCGTCCCGTAGCGGCGGAAAACCCCTAGGCTGCGGACGATTTCGAACGCGACAGTTGCCATCATCGGGTAGATCGCCACGATGTACAGCGGCAGCCGTCCCCACAGGAAGTCGACCGTGAACACGTTGTGCGCGAACATGGTGTCGACGCGATCGGCGATGCCGAAGGCGGCCGGGAAGTACAGCGGCGGTTCGATGATTAACAGGTAGGCGACCGCGCCGAACCACAGTGCGATGTTGGTGGCGTCACCGTGGCGACGGAGCCGGATGATCGCGTAGACGAGGGTCAGCACCGCGCCGGTGATGACCGTCAACTCGAGGACCGGCAGCGTCCAGTTCTCCAGCTGCAGGGGATTGCGGACCTCGAGTAGACCGCCTGCCGTCTGGCAGGAAAACCCAAGGCGCCCAGCGAGATCAGCGAACGTCGCAGAACACAGGTCAGACATGGGCGCTCTGCTTTCCAGCGGTGTACCAGTGGGTGACGTCGTAGCCGGCGTCGTAGCGTTCGAACCATTCGGCCGCCAGTGCGGGCAGCTTCTCGTGCTCCGGGTTGTGACCCGGGATCTGGCTGCGCACAATGCCCGACAGTGCCACCAGTTGCTCCCGGACCGGGAGATCGTGGAAGGCGCTGGCGAACGGCCCGAAGTCAGGGATGCGGCCCAGCCGCTTCAGAATGGTGTTCTTCCGGCGTTCGAGCGCGAACGCCGACAGCGCGTCGACCTTGCGGACTTCCAGTGGCAGATGCTTGTTGAACCCGTCGCACGCCAGCCGCACGACGTCCATCACGTGCTTGAAGATCGAGGGCGCCACGCGCATGCGGTACCACGGATCGTCGACGAGGCCGTTGTAGATGATCAGCGCCGAGCTCCGGTGCTCGACCTCTTCGACGAAGTGCCACAGGAACAATGACGCGACCCGGTCGTCGCCGGGCGCGAACAGCGTGTCGTCGTGGTCGAGCATCAGCTTGAACACGGGCGTGAACGTCGCCTCCAGATCGGCGGTGTAGGCCAGCCGATATTTGAGGGGCTTGTTGGCGACGAGATCGTCGAACGCGGCGATCACGTCGTCGAGCGTCTCTTTGAGCTCCGGGTGGGCCTTGATGAGGCCCCGGGCATGCGCACGGTGGGCCATCGAATGCTGGCCCTCCTGCCGGACGAACGCCTCGGCCTCCTCGGCGATCACCGGGTCGGTCAGCAGCGGCTTGGCCTCGGCCATGGTGCTGACGATCATCTTCTCGAACGCAATTGCCAAGAAGGACACGGCATTTGCCATCGCGGAGAAGGCTGGGTTGGTCTCGTTCCAGAGGAACGGCACGGGGTGGTCCGCGAAAGCGAACCGCATCTTGCGGACCTGGAGATCGGTCACCGGGCACCTCGTTCAGTAATCATACAAATGATGTCTTGTTTGTATGGTTACAGTGTCGACGCGGATCCGTCAATGCCCGCGACGGATTGCGACGTGTACCGTCCGGCGGATGGCACGCAAACGTCGCGGTTGGGGTGGGGAGCCGCCCGCCGACGACGAAGAGGCGACGCGGCGCATCGTCGCGGCTGCGGTCGAGCTGCTGTCCACCACGGGCACGGCGATCACCATCGCCGATGTCGCCGAGTCGCTCGGAGTCATCCGGCAGACGGTGTACCGGTACTTCCCGACGGCCGACGAGTTGATGCGGGCCGCAGCGATCGCCTCGGTGGCAGGCTTTCTGGACCAGATCAGTGAGCACGTGCGGGGGATCCACGATCCGGCCGACGCGATGACCGAGGGCGTCCTCTACACACTCGACGCAGTGACCCGCACGCCGCACCTGGGCATCCTGATGTCGGCGCCGTACGTCGGTGCGCACAGCAGCGACCTGGCTTCTGCCGAGGCGCAGGACTTCGGCATGCAGATGATTACCCGATTCGACGTCGACTGGGCCAGTTACGGATACGACGACGTGGCTCTGCGCGATCTGGTCGAATTCACACTGCGCATCATGCTGTCCTACTTTCTGGCGCCGGCCGGAGACGGACGAACTCCCGCGGAGTTGCGGGCTTTCATCCGGCGTTGGCTGGGCGCGGCGATCCTGGGTCAGCGGGGTTGAGCTATCGGTGGCGATAACTGCCGGTCAGGGCTAGTTTGGGTTCGTATGATCACACATCTATCCACTCGACGGTTGATGGCCGCGGCCGGCGGTGCCGCCCTGCTTGCGATGGGCGTGCTCACCGCAGGTTGCAGTGGCAACGGCGGGCAATCGCCCTCCACGACGACCACGACCACCACGACCACGACGACCTCTTCCTCGCCGACGGCGACCGAGAAGAGCATCAACCCCACCGGCGGCAACCTGTTCAGCCCAGGTGTCACCGCGCCTGGTGCGCCGAGCGTGGCACCGGGTCTGCACCCGGGCATCAACGGCAACAACTAGTGGTTGAAAGTCGTTTCGGCTGAAGCTATTTCGTTGGCCTGGCGGGGAGGCCGGGCGGCGCTGGATCGTTGCCGATGTTCGGGCATGCGACTTTGAGTTGGTGCACCAGCGGCAGCATCGGCTGGTATCCACCCATGTAGGTCTGGTCGGGAAACCCGTCCGGTGGCGCATTCGGATTGCCTCGACTGACCATGTCGAGTTTGTCCGCGAGCGCAGTGACCTTGTCGCGCAATGACATATCGGTGATCGATGCTGCGTCGTTGCGTACCGAGGCCGCCGCGGCGGCAGCGTCACGGGAAATGGTGTCGGCATCAGCGGCCCGGGTCAGGCCGAACTGAATCGCGGGCAGGGCGAGTGCCCAATGCCGCACTGCTTGGTCGACTTGTTGGCAGTCGGCGCTGACCTCTTGCTGCGGCGGTGCATTCGCACTGTCCGGTTTGCTCACGACGATGAGAACCAAGATCGGTATGGCGACAGCCAGCATGACCACCATGATCTTTGTCCTTGACCAGTCTGGTAGCCCCACGAATCCAGCCTCACCGCCGCCACGCACCGGTACGCTCACCAATATGAACCGCCCGACTCTGCGTGAATTGTCCAGTCTCCCTGTCGAACCCGTTAGCCTCGCGGACTCGGCCCTGGTGCTGATCGACTGTCAGAACACCTACACACAAGGGGTGATGGAACTCGAGGGAGTGCAGGCCGCACTCGATGAGACCGCCGCACTGCTCGACCGTGCCCGCACTGCCGGCATTCCCGTCATCCACATCCAGCACGACGACGGTCCGGGGTCGCTCTACGACATCCGCGCCGATATCGGTGCCATCGTCGATCGGGTGGCTCCGCGCGGCGACGAGCCGGTGATGGTCAAGCAGTACCCGAACTCGTTCGTGCAGACCGAACTAGACGAGCGGCTCAAGGCCCTCGGCGCGTCGAACCTAGTGCTCGCCGGGTTCATGACGCACATGTGCGTGAACTCCACCGCCCGCGGCGCGTTCAGTCTCGGGTACGCGCCGACGGTCGTAGCGGCCGCGACGGCGACCCGCACGCTGGCCGGCCCCGACGGTCAGCCGGTGCCGGCAGCGGCGCTGCAGGCGGCGAGCCTCGCCGGCCTGGCCGACCTGGTAGCGGTGGTAGCCCCCAACGCAGCTGCTATTCCGGACTAATCCGACCTGAAATGGCATGATTGGCTGATGCGGATGTCAGCCAAGGCGGAGTACGCCGTCCGCGCCATGGTCGAACTGGCCGCTGCCGACGCGGGTGTGCTGGTCAAAACCGACGACCTGGCCAAGGCTCAGGGCATCCCCGCACAGTTCCTGGTCGACATCCTGACCAACCTGCGCACCGACCGTTTGGTGCGCAGCCACCGCGGCCGCGACGGCGGCTACGAGCTGGCTCGCCCGGCGGCGGACATCAGCATCGCCGACGTCCTGCGCTGCATCGACGGTCCGCTGGCCAGCGTCCGGGACATGGGCTTGGGCGACCTGCCCTACTCGGGGCCGACGGCCTCGCTCACCGATGTGTGGCGGGCGCTGCGGGCCAGCATGCGTTCGGTGCTCGAACAAACCAGCCTGGCCGATGTGGCCACGGGCCACCTGCCCGACCACGTCGGCACGCTGGCGGGAGATTACCGCACGCAGGAAGCCCGCCGCGGCCACAGCTAGCTGACTTCCCCGCGAGCGCGCGTGTTTGTACGCCAACACGCCGCAATTGGCGTGCGCGTTGCGCACCTTCGCGGATGCCGAGCACTCGCCGCACGTGTCCGCGTGTCACCTTCAGGGTCGAAGAGCATCGACCGATGCTCATGCGGAACTACTCAGGATATGAAATCGCAAGCACAACAGAATATTTCGACGTCCACGCCAACTGAATCGAGCCGACAATGACGACATGGTCGATACCGCAAATCACTACCGGGTCCGAACGCCGGTTGTTGGAGAGCGCGCTCGACCGCAACCGCGCTGAAGTGATCAACACGGTGCGCGGACTGCCGGAAGTCGATGCCCGCCGCCGCCTCGTTGCGTCGATGACCACCCCGATCGGGCTGCTCAAGCACGCGGCGGTCGCCGAGCGAATCTGGTTCCAGCACATCCTCGGCGGAGTGCCCGAGAGCGAATGCGGCGGAGGCACGACGGCGGGTGACACCAGCTTCATTGTTGATGGCGATGAGGCCTTGGCCGACGTGATCGCCGAATTCGAAAGTGCCAGTGAACGTTCCCGCGCAATCGCTGCCCAGTTCGATCTTGACGAGATCAGAACCCACCCCCACCTTGGCGAGGTCAACCTGCGATTCATCTACCTGCTCGCGATCGAGGACTTCGCGCGTCACGCGGGTCACGGCGACATCCTTCGCGAGCAGATCGAACATTCTCGCGTCGTTGAGGAGTGACGCTGTCGCTGACGTCACTGTCACGAGACAGCATTGGCCGCCGCGGCAATACCCGCGATCAGCATCCGCAGCCCGCCGTCGAAATCGTCCTCGACTGACATGGTGACGGCCACCTCGGACAGCGCGGCGATGTGCGGGTATTGGGCCCCTGCGGCCGACCCGATACGGGCTGCGGTTTCGGCGGCGTCGCCGGAAAACGGTCCGGCCAGCTGGGCCTGCGCTGAACCCGTGACCAGCCCGAGTACCGCGTGAAAAGCCGACAGCCGGCTGGCGTCTGACAGCCCTGCACGCCCCAACGCGCCGACCAGGGCGTCGGCAATCCCGAATCCTGTTGCCGAATTCATCCGCCGGGTCAGGACCAAGGGGATGGCTGCGGGATGTGCCCGGACCCCGCGCCACATCGCGGACGCCGTCGCATGCACGTCGACCGCCCAGTCGTCGGTCGGTTCGGGGACGACGATGCCGGCCGCCACCGCGGCGACGACCAGTTCCTCCAGGCCTTCTTTGTCGGCGACGTAGTTGTACATCGTCATCGGTCCGGTCCCGAGTGTGCTCGCCAGGCTCCGCATGCTCAGCGCCGACAACCCCGATTCATCGACGATTCGCAGTGCGGCCGAAGCGATTTCGTCCGTGGTGAACCGTGCGCGCATGAGCAACCCCTTGACAAGTACGTCGTACGTGTTGAAGTGTAGTCCATACGTACAGTGTACTTATGCAAGGAGTTGCCATGACATCAGCGATTTCAGTCGAGCGGTCGGACTTCGACAGCGGCGGTGACCGGTGCGCCGCCTGGCTCACACTGCCGCCGACGCCTGGGCCGCATCCCGCGGTGGTGTTGGTGCACGGTCTCGGGGCCACCCGCGACATGATGTTGCCGCAATACGAACAGCATTTCGCCGCCGCGGGCATCGCCGTGCTGTCCTTCGACTACCGATTCACCGGAGCATCCGGAGGTCAACCGCGGCAACGAATTTCGATCCCCGAACAATGCCGTGACGTAGCCGCCGCCATCGACTTTCTGCAGCGGCACCCGCACGTAGACGCCGGCCGAATCGGCTTGTGGGGCACCAGCCTCGGCGGCATGAATGTGGTGCGGGTCGCAGGTAGCCGCAGCGATATCGCCGCGGCGGTGGTGCAATGCCCGATCACCCACGGGCCGGCCGCGGCGCGCAGCGTGGGAATTGGCGGAGCGCTACGGCTGACGCCGGCGATCGTCGAGGACGCGGTGCGCGCGGCATTCCGGCGCGGCCGTCGCTACGTGCCGATCGTCGGGCAGCCCGGTACCGACGCACTCGTGACGGTGGCAGGCGCGGAGGACGGGTGGCGTTCGACGGTGCCCGACGGCGCGGCCTTCGACAATCGGATGACGGCCGTCGACGCCGCGCTGTTGATCACGCGATCGGCGCTGAGCCACGCGACGAGGGTGCAGGCGCCACTACTGGTGTGCGTCTGCGACGACGAGACGCTGATGGATCCGCGCTACGCCGAACTGGTGGCCCAACGAGCGCCGCGGGGTATCGCCCGGCATTACGAATCCGACCACTTCGCGATCTATCACCCGCCGCTGGTGCGGCGCGTCCTCGACGACCAGGTCGCTTTCCTGAAGGAGCACCTCTGATGTCGCCGCGAGATGTATTGCGCGCCAACGATGAACGCTTCGCCAGTGTCGCAGTCGGCCTGACGCCCGACGAATGGGTCGCGCCGAGCCTGTGCACGGAGTGGAGCAATCGTGAGGTGTTGGCGCATCTCGTGGTCGGATGCAGTCATCCCGTCGGCACATTCCTCGGTGCGCTGGTCCGGCACCGGAATTTCGACCGCGCCAACACCGCGACTGCCCAGGAGGCTGCGCGGGACCGCGGCGTAGAAGCGCTCTTGACCGACTTCCGCGCCGTCAGTGCGTGCCCGGAAGGAGTCGGTCGGTACTTTCCGGCGCGGCTGCTGCTGGGCGACCACATCACCCATGAGTTGGACATCCTGTTCGCCATCGGCCGGGAACCGAACATCCCGCCGCACCTGCTGAATGCGGTGCTGGACACCCAGGTGGCCTTCCCCAACCCGTTCGTCCCGGCCTATCGCAACAGCCAGGGCCTGCGGCTCGTCGCCGTCGACACCGGATGGCGTCACGGCACTGCCGGGCCGACCGTGGAGGGGACGGCCGCCGAGCTGATCTCGGTCCTGGGCAACCGGTCGAGGGTGTTGCCTCGGCTGCGGGGAGCAGGCGCCGAGATTCTGGCCGACCGGCTGCTCAGCCGCCAGACCCGTATGGCCGGGTGATGATCTCCAGGTAATGCCCACTCGGGTCCTGGAAGTAGACGCCCCGGCCACCGTCGTTGTGATTGATCTCGCCGGGGTGCTGTGCCCGCGGGTCGGCCCAATGCTGCAGCCCGCGTTCACGAATCCGGCCGTAGATCGCGGTGAATTCGTCCTCGGACACCAGGAACGCGTAGTGCTGGGGCACAACGGCGGTGCCCTCCGGCATCTGGGCGAAATCGAGGCCCACCCCGTGGTTGAGTTCGACAGCGAGGAAATGTCCGGCTTCTTTCGCGGGCGGGAGGCCGAAGAGTTCGGTGAAGAAAGTGGCCGCGGCCGAGCGGTCAGTCGAGTGGACGATGGTGTGGTTGAAGGTGATGGCCATAGATCTCTCTTCTACCCCGTCGCGCGCGCCGCGTCACTGCCGGTGTGGGAGGTCCTGGCCTGTCATGATCTAGGCATGGCGTTCGACCTGCGAGAGCTGGCAGTTCCGGTCATCGTCGCGCCCATGGCCGGCGGGCCGACGACTCCTGAGCTGGCCGCGGCGGGCTCCTCCGCCGGTGGTCTTGGATTCGTGGCGGCCGGCTACCTGACCGCTCAGGCCCTCGCCGATCGCATCACCGCCGCCCGCGCGCTGACCACCGGCCCGCTCGGCGTGAATCTCTTTGCCTCACAGCCGAGTACCGCCCAGCCCGGCGAGATCGAGCGCTACGCAACCGACCTCGCCGGTGAAGCCACCCGCTATGGCGCCGCACTCGGCGATCCGAAATTCAACGACGACGACTGGGCTGCCAAGCTCGACGTCGTCGCCGACCTGCGACCCGAGGTCGTGTCATTCACCTTCGGCGGGCCTACCGCCGACGAGTGCGCGCGGTTCCGTCAGGCCGGCATCACCACCGTCGCGACGGTCACCACACAGGCCGAAGCCGTGCAGGCCGTCGCCTCCGGTGTCGATGCGCTCGTCGTTCAGGGGCCCGGCGCCGGTGGCCATCGCGGCACCTACGACCCGCTGGCCACGCCCGCGACGCAGGCACTCACCGAACTGCTGGCCGACGTGCTCGCCGCGACGACGGTGCCGGTGGTCGCGGCCGGCGGTCTGATGACGGCCGACGACGTCGCCGCCGTGATCGCGGCCGGTGCGGTGGCCGCACAGCTCGGCACGGCGTTTCTGCTCGCCGACGAGTCCGGCTCCAGCCCGGTGCACCGCGCCGCGCTCGTCGATCCGCGGTTCACCGAAACCGTTGTCACCAAAGCATTCTCGGGGCGCTATGCGCGAGGGCTGCGTAACCGGTTCATCGACGAGCACGACGAGCGGGCGCCGCTGGCCTATCCGGAGGTGCACTACCTCACCAGCCCGGTGCGCAAGGCGGCCGTGGCGGCCGGCGATCCGGACGGCACAAATGTGTGGGCGGGCACCGGATTCCGCAAAATCCGGTCGGGGTCGGTCGCGGACATCATGGCCGGGCTGGTGTGAACCTCGTGAAAGGAGCCGGCATGCGAACCGTTGTGGCGATCCCGTTGGCGGTGGCCTGTGCCTGGCCGATCACTGTCGCTCATGCCGACCCCCTTCAGGTGCCACGTTGTGCCAGTACGCAATTGACGCCGAGTCTCGGCCCGCCCGACGGTGCCGCCGGCACCACCTTCTATCCGGTGATCCTGAAGAACTCCGGGGACGCCCCGTGCAGCATGTCGGGCTATCCGGCGGTGTCGTTCATCGCTGGTTCGGACAATCATCTGGTCGGGGTGGCCGCCAGCCAGGAAGCGGAAACCACCATCGGCGTCGTGGTGATCGAGCCCGGCCAGTCCACGTCGGCGAACCTGGGCATCGTCAACGCGGGCAACTTCCCCGCCGACTGTAATGCTGTGCCGGTCAGCGGTTTACAGGTCAACCTGCCGGGCGAGACCGATCCGATCATCGTCGGCCACGCCGATACCGCCTGTGCCAGTACGGCATACCCGACGTTGCGGGTGGGGCCGTTCACCGGCGCGTAGTGACGGCGACGCTGCCCTCGGGGGCGCGTGCGGTGATCTGTGCAACCGCGCGAGACGCGTCACTGGTCTGAGGAACTCGCACTTTCGCATCATCGCCGGCCTCTGCCCGAACCAGGTACGGCCCGCCGGGTGGCAGGGTGATGTCGATGTCCGAGTCCCTGTTGGTGATGTCCACAGTGCGCGGGGCGATCTCCTTGAAGTCCACGGCGATGTGGCCGTCGGTCGATTCGGCGACGAAGGCGTCGGTGACCACGATCGGGGCGCGGGTCTGGATGTCGCCGCTCTGTGTATGGATTTCGATCCGCCGGGCGTTGCCACCGAGCACCACGGCGCCGTCGGTGTTGTGCACCGTCAGCTGATCCAGGTCGGTCTGACTCAGCATCACGCCAACCTGTTGTTTGGTGGTTACCGAAAGCCGGTGTGCGACATCGGGCGGCAGCGTCACCATGATCTCCCCGGGCGGGCCGAAGTCGAAGAGCGGGGACGGCTCACCGGTCACCGTCAGGCTGACGGCGCTGCCATTGCGCGTGACCTTCAAGGCCTGTCCGTCGTCTCGCGATGTATTGAGCAGGCGCATCCGGACCCGCGGCTCGCGGACGTTGCGGTCGCTGGTGATCCTGATGGCGGTCGGCATGTCACCGGTGTCGATGGTCAGGGAGTTGAAGTCGGCCGGCAGGGTCTCGGTTTCGGCGGCGACGCGCACCGAGCTGATGCCCCAGGCCAATCCGCCGATCCCGGCGACGCCCGACAGTGTCACCACCACGGCGGTCACCACCAGCAGCGAACGGATTGCCGAACGTCCGCCCGGTGACAGCGACGGCGGGCCGGCAGGCTCGGCCGGGCCGGCCAGGATGTCGGTATCCAGATTCGATGTCATGGAAAGTCCTTTTCTCTCTTCAGGATTCGAGGTAGCGCAAGACGGCGAGGACGCGACGGTTCTCGCTGTCGTCGGGGGTCAGGTCCAGCTTGGTGAAGATCGACGCGATGTGTTTTTCCGCGGAGCCGATCGAGATGTGCAGTAGTGCGGCGATGGCCGAATTGGTCTTGCCTTCGGCCATCAGCTGCATCACCTCCTGCTCGCGCGGGGTGAGGACGGCGAGGGTGGAGCGGCGGTGCGTGCGCACCAGGATTTGCGACACCACTTCCGGGTCCAGGACAGTGCCGCCCGTGCCCACCGTGGTGACGGCGTCCAGGAACGCTGGGACGTCGGCGACCCGGTCCTTCAACAGATAACCGAAACCCCTTGTGTCCGAGGTGATCAGGTCAGCTGCGTACCGTTCTTCGACGTAGTGCGACAGCACCAGCACCGGTGACTCGGGATTCTGGCTGCGGAGCAGGGCGGCGGCGCGGATGCCCTCGTCGGTGAAGGTCGGGGGCATCCGGACATCGACGATGACGAGGTCGGGCTGGTGCTCGTTGACGGCACGCAGCAGCTCCGTGGCGTCGGGTACTCCGGCGAGTACGTCGTGGCCGGCGTCGATCAGGATGCGCTCGATGCCTGCGCGCAGCAGAGCCGAATCCTCGGCGATCACAATGCGCATGGCAGCACCGCCGTGACGGTCGTCGTTCCGGTTTCGGGGCTCGAGACAGCGAAGGTGCCCCGCGCCGCGCGTACCCGCTCGCCGAGCCCGCGCAGGCCCGTCGTGTCGTCACCGGTGGTTTGGGCCCCGCCGATCCCGTCGTCGAATATCGAGATGTGCAACTGGTTGGTGGGTTCGTGATATCGCACCGACACCACGGCGTGGGTGGCCTGGGCGTGCTTGGCGATATTGGTCAACGACTCGGCGACCACGAAGTACGCGCACGACTCGACCTCATCGGAAAAGCGTTTCGGCAATTGCAGTTCCAGCGTCACCGGTACCCCGGCAGTTTCGGTGCGCTGCACCACCGCCGACAGCGCGGCGTCCAGGCCGCGGTCGGCCAGGATTGTCGGCGCGATGCCGCGCACCACATTTCGTAGTTCGAGGAGCGCGGCCTTGGCGTCGTCGTGCGCTTCGGCGATCAGCTTGCGGGCCTCGGGCAGATCCGAGTCGAGCTTGGTCTGCGCCAGCCCGATCGTCATGGCCAACGACACGAGCCGGGGCTGCACACTGTCATGCAAGTCGCGTTCGATGCGGTGCCGTTCGGTGGACGCCGATGAGACCGCGCCGCGGCGGGCCTGGTGCAGGGCGGTGACCTCGTGCTGCAGTGCCGCGGTCGGCGAGGCCGGCAGCAGCCACCGATCGATGACCGCGTCCACCCTCGGGCCGAACACCAGGATGGCTCCGGCGGCCGCCAGCGCGATGACGGCCAGCAGCCAGGACAACGGCGGCGAGATGAAGCTCAACCCGGCGGCCGGGTCACTGTTGTGGATGGCGGTCGCGGCGGCAGGTCCGATCAGCGCGAAGGCCAGCAGGGTGAACGCCAACCCGACCGCGAAGATGTCGAAAGCCATGCGCAGGTAGCTGTGCGCCAACACCTTCCAGAATCGGCCGCTGCTCACGTCCAGCCAGAGCTGATGCGCCCACCCTTGAAAACCGGTGTAGGGAGTCATCTTTCGGTACGGAACGGCGATGCCGAAGCCGAAGATGGCTTCGCTGCGCACCCGCTCCACCCGGTCGGTGGCACGGACGGCGTAGACGAATACCACCCCACCGAACACGGTCCCGATCACCGAGGGAATCGAGCTGACAGTGAGGACCATCAGAGTAAGCGGAATCCAGAACCAGATCATGCCGGTCATAGCGCCGACGATCATCGACGCCGTCGGGACGATGCCGAGGTCTGGTGCGCGCCGCGCCGGCGGTGCCGTCGTCGGATTTGTCGGCTCGGCCGAAGCGGGGCCAGTAGCTGTTACAACCATGCCTCCAACCTAGGCACTGGCGTTGCCTGGCGACACGGCGTTTTCCCGCGATTGAGCTGGGGGTAAACCCCCACTCGGCTCGCCAACCCGGACCGTGCGCTGGACGCGCGTGCCAGAATCGGCTGTGTGCAGATCGGGATGACGATGCCAGTAATGGAGTCCAACCTCGACGCGGCCACGCTGACGGCGTGGGCTCGCGTGATCGACGGAGGGCCGTTCTCGTCCTTGTGCTGGGGTGAGCGCATCGCCTTCGACAACCCGGATTCGCTGACCCTGCTCGGCGCACTCGCGGCCTGGACGGACCGGGTGCGCCTGGTTACCACCGTGATCGTCCCGCAGTTGCACGATCCGGTGATGCTGGCCAAAGCGCTTGCCACCGGCGACTTGCTCAGCGGCGGACGGCTCACCGTCGGGATCGGTGTCGGGGGCCGACACGAGGACTACAACGCCGTCGGCGCCGACCCCAAGACCCAGACGATGCGCGGCATGGCCGAGCGTGTCGCGCTGATGAAGCGGGTTTGGGCGGGGGAGAAGCTCACCGACTCGGTGCTGCCCGTTGGTCCGCAGCCGGTGCAGCCCGGTGGCCCGCCGCTATTGGTGGGCACCATCGGGCCGAAAACCATACGCAGTGCGGCGAATTGGGCCGACGGTATGGCGGGTACGACGCTGGACCTCAGCGTGGAGCGCGAGAGCGAATTGTTCGACGTCGCCCGCGCGGCGTGGGCCGAGGCGGGAAAACCCAAGCCGCACTTGGCCACCTCGTTCTGGTTTGCCCTCGGTGACAAGGACACCGCGCGTAACCAGGTGCACCGCCACCTGCGCCGGTACATGAACTGGATTCCCGAGGAATACGTCGACGCGATGGCACCCACCACGGGCTGGGCCGGCACCGAAGACGAATTGCTCGACGTGCTGCAGAAATTCGATGACATCGGCGCCGACGAGGTGCATCTGATTCCCACCAGTTCGGACATCGACCAGCTGCGCCGGGTGGCAGACGTGGTCAAGGACTTCACCGGAGAGGCGTCGCTATGAGCCGTGCGACGGACGTGCTGGCCGGCTTGCCCGCGGTGCGGGCCTGGCAGGAAGACCTGTACCGGGATCTGCATGAGCATCCGGAGTTGTCGCACCAGGAGCATCGCACCGCAAAACTGGTGTCGGACAGGCTCAATGAGCTCGGCTACCAGGTGACCGAGGGTGTCGGCGGCACCGGCGTGGTGGGCATCCTGCACAATGGCGACGGCGCGTCGGTACTGATGCGCGCCGACATGGACGCGCTGCCCGTCGCCGAGGCCACCGGGCTGCCCTACGCCAGCACGGTGCGCGCCACCGATGCCGCAGGCAAGGACGTCCCCGTCATGCACGCGTGCGGTCACGACACCCACGTCACCTGCCTGTTGGGTGCAGCCGCGCTGCTGGCCGACGGGCGAGATCACTGGCAGGGCACGGCGATTGCGTTGTTCCAGCCGGCAGAAGAACTCGGTGGCGGTGCCGCCGGCATGGTTGCCGACGGGCTGGCGGACATCGTCGGCAAGGTCGACGTGGCGCTGGGCCAGCATGTCGCCCCCGCGCCGGCCGGATGCGTCGGCACCTGCAGTGGCCCGATACTCGCTGCGGCCGACAGCATCCGCGTCACGGTGCACGGGCGCGGAGGCCACGGGTCCATGCCGAACGCCACCATCGATCCCGTGGTGCTGGCCGCCATGATCGTGATTCGGCTGCAGACCATCGTGTCCCGCGAGGTGGCGCCCACCGACACCGTCGTCCTCACCGTCGGCAGCATCCACTCGGGAACCAAGAGCAACATCATCGGTGACCAGGCGGCGCTGGAACTGAACCTGCGCACCTACGACGACGCCGTCCGCACCGCCGTCATCGCCGCGATCAAGCGCATCGTCATCGCCGAGTGCCAGGCCTCGGATTCACCCAAGGAGCCGGAATTCGACTTCTACGACCAGTTTCCGGTCACCGACAACGACGAGGCCGTCACCTCCCGCGCCCACGACGCCTTTGTCGAGCACTTCGGGGACCGGGCGCTGACCGTCCCGCCGGCAGCCGCCAGTGAGGACTTCAGTGATATCCCGCGGGCCCTCGGCGTGCCCTATACCTACTGGATGTTCGGCGGCATCGATGCCGCCGAGTTCACTCGTGCGGCCGAAGCCGGCCGGATCAGCCAGGACATCCCGGTGAACCACTCGCCGAAGTTCGGCCCGGTGATTCAGCCGACGCTGGACACCGGCACCGAGGCGCTCGTGGTGGCCGCGCTGTCCTGGTTGTAATCCTTTGGGCGGTAGGCGATCTCGAAGAGGCACGCGGCCAGCACACACAGCGCAATGGCTTCGACCATCTGGATGATCAGCATCGTCCACGTCGTGTGCGCGACGGCGACGAAGAACTGCATGTTGGGGATGACGACGAACAGGCCGCCCCAGGTGCCCCACCAGGCCGCCTTGCCCAGTCCGCGGCCGGGGTACAGGCGCAGGAACATGAAGCACAGCATCGTCAGCTGCAGCAGGTAAGTGAAGAACAGGAACGGGAACAGCTCCATGATCTCGGCCAGCGGACGCTGCGGGTAGTCGAGCGCGGGGTAACCGTCGCCGAACAGCACCGGCCCCAACGTCTTATGAAAGACGACGTCCAGAACGAAGGTCAGGATCGAGACCGGTAGTGCTACCGCCAAAAACCGTCCCCACCCGAATTGCTTGCCCATGACGTCCTTCCGATCTTGAGATTCAGTACCTCTATATCCCGGGCGAGTGAGGGTGCGGTTTCGGTTTCCCGGCAGTCGGGACGGGCGTGATCGGGTGCCACCCAACGGGAAATTGGGCCTCTGAGCTGCGGCGGCGCGAGTAGCGTCCGCTCGGCAACCAACCTGAGGAACTGGGGGGCCAGCACATGTCGGAGACCGTGACCCGGCCGGGAATCTGCCGAATCTGCCCGGCGCATTGCGGCGTCCAAGTGACCGTCAGCGACGGCAGGCTGATCAAGGTTGCGGGGGACCCGCAGAATCCGCTGTACCAGGGGTACACCTGTGGCAAGGGCCGGGCGCTCCCGGACTTTCACAACACCCCGGACCGTCTGCTGCGCAGTCAGAAACGTCAGGCCGACGGGACCTTCGCTCCCGTCGATGTCGAGCTCGCCATGGACGAGATCACCGACAAACTGCAGGGCATCATCGAGCAGTACGGGCCACGTTCCGTCGCGGTGTACGTCGGTACCGCCGTCATCCCCTACCCGACGGGCCCGCTGGTCGCCAATGCGTTCAGCCGGGCCATCGGATCGCCAATGTTCTTCACGTCCAACACGATCGACCAGCCCGGCAAGCAGATCGCGCAGGCGCTGCACGGCCACTGGCTCGGCGGCGACATCGACTTCGACGAGGCCGACAGCTGGATTCTCATCGGCACCAACCCGGTGGTGACGAAGGCGACCGGCATCCCGGGCCAGAATCCGGCGTACCGGCTACGGAGCGCGATCAAACGCGGCATGAAGCTCATCGTCATCGATCCGCGCGTCTCGCAGACCGCGGCCCGCGCCGAGATTCATATCCAGCCCCGCCCGGGTGAGGACGCATCCATCCTGGCCGGCCTGATCAGCGTCATCATCAACGAAAACCTCTGCGACACTGAATTTCTCGCCGAGAATGTCGACGGATTCGACGAACTGGCCGCCGCGGTGGCGACTTTCACGCCCGAATACGTCGCCGAGCGCGCCGACATCCCGGCCCAGCAGCTGATCGACGCGGCTCGGCTCTTCGTCACCGCGGGTCCCCGCCCAGGGCAAGTACATGGCGCGACCGGTCTGAACTTCGCCAAGCACGGAAACCTCACGGAGTACCTGTGTCTGGCGCTCACGACGATGGTCGGCAGCTGGCAGCGCGCCGGCCAGCGCGTCACCCGCGCGAACGTACTCATGCCCGCGTTCACCGCCAAGGCCCAGGCGTTTCCGCCCTACGAAGGCTGGGGCTACGGCGAGAAGATGCGCGTGCGGGGGCTGACCCAGGCGGCATCCGGCATGCCGACGTCGGCGCTGTCCGATGAGATTCTGCTCGAGGGCGCAGGCCAGGTGAAGGCCCTCATCTGCATGGGCAGCAACCCGATGACCGCGTGGCCGGATCAACGAAAGACGTTCGAGGCCATGGAGAAACTCGAGCTCCTGGTCACCATCGACACCCAGATGTCGTTGACGTCGAGCCTCGCCGACTACGTCATCGCCCCGAAGATGCAGCTGGAAGTGCCGGCCTCGACGCAGCTGGCCGAGCAGTTGAAGTACTACTCCAGCGGCATGGGGATGCAAGCGACCTATGCGCAGTACGCCCCGCGGCTCGTCGATCCGCCGGCCGGGTCCGACCTGACCGAGGAGTGGCTGTTCTTCCGTGGCCTGGCCAAGCGCATGAACCTGGACCTGCAGGTGGTCAACTTCTTCGGCTCGCTCGGTGGTCAGTGCATGGAAGCGCCGCCGAACATCTTCAGCATCGATCCGAGCATGGAGGTCACCACCGAGCAGCTGATCGCCGAGCTGTGCGCGAATTCCCGTGTCCCGCTGGAGGAAGTGGCGTCGCACGAGCACGGCTACATCTACGACGTCGACGCCGTCGTGGCGCCGAAGGACCCCGACTGCACCGCCAAACTCGACGTCGGCAACACCCACATGATCACCGAACTGGCAGAGGTGGAGGCCGAGGACTTCCGTGCGGTCCGCAACGATCCGGCCTACCCGCTGTGGCTGATTCCGCGGCGGCACAACCTCCTGATGAACTCCAACGGCACCAAGATCGCGAAGCTCAACGATGGCAGGCCGTACAACACGGTCTATATGCACCCGGACACCATCGCCGCGCTGGGACTGCACCTGGACGAGCCCGTCACCGTCGCCTCGGCGCATGACAGCATCCCCAGCGTCGTGGAGTCCGATCGCTCGCTGCGGCTCGATGTGGTCGCGATGCACCACGGGTTCGGCGGCCTACCGACCGGCCCGGACGAGTTTCTCAAACGGGGGAGCAGCGTCTGCCGACTCGTCGATGTCACAGCCGATTTCGATCCGATCACCGGCATCCCGCGGCAGGGGAACATTCCCGTCAGCGTGTCGGCGCGGGAGGCCTGATCCATGCCACACGTCATCACTCAGCCCTGCTGCAACGACGCGAGTTGTGTCCCCGAGTGTCCGGTGAACTGCATCCACCCGACACCGGATGAGCCGGGTTTCGCCACGGCCGAGATGCTCTACATCGACCCGGATACCTGCATCGACTGCGGCGCGTGCGTCAGTGCGTGCCCGGTCAAGGCGATCTACCCGGACGACAACCTCCTCAACGACGAGGTCGGGGCCTATCTGCAGATCAACGCCGATTACTACACCGACCACGACGTGTCGGGTGGGTTGGTGCTGCCGCGGGAAACCACGCCGTTGGC
This sequence comes from Mycobacterium sp. PDNC021, assembly GCF_048282635.1. NCBI lineage: Bacteria > Bacillati > Actinomycetota > Actinomycetes > Mycobacteriales > Mycobacteriaceae > Mycobacterium > Mycobacterium sp. PDNC021. The sequence continues at coordinate 5,103,607 of NZ_CP182502.1, read as the reverse complement.
GGCCGGCCAGCAGCTTTCGGTCGCCATCGTCGGCGCCGGACCGGCCGCGTTCTACGCCGCCGGGGAACTGGTGAAGCACGATGCGGTCACCGTCGACATGTTCGACCGGCTGCCCACGCCGTACGGCCTGGTGCGCGCCGGCGTCGCTCCCGATCACGTCAGCACCAAGGGCGTCGAGGCGACCTATGCGGCCACCGCGGAGATGCCGAACTTCAATTACCTGCTGAACGTGACTGTCGGCGAGCACATTACGGCTGCGGAGCTCACCGAGCGCTACGGCGCCGTCGTGTACGCAGTAGGTGCGTCGACCGACAAGCACCTGGGCATCGACGGTGAAGACCTGCCCGGCTCGATCTCGGCCACCTCGTTCGTCGCCTGGTACAACGGCCACCCTGACCACGCCGACTTCGACGTCGATCTCTCGGGGGAGCGGGCCGTCGTCGTCGGTAACGGCAACGTCGCCTTGGACGTGGCCCGCATCCTGCTCGACGATCCGGACAAACTCGCCAAGACCGATATCGCCGACCACGCGCTGAAGAAGCTGCGCAACAGCAACATTCGTGAGGTGGCGATCCTCGGACGGCGCGGTATCGCGCAGGCCGCGTTCACCATCGGCGAGTTCCTGGCGATGGGTGAGCTGCCTGGCGTCGACCTCGTCATCGACCCGGCAGAACTCGTGCTCGATGCCCAGTCGCAGCGTGCTGAAGACTCGGGTTCGCTGGATTCGACGATCGCGACCCGGCTGCGGGTGGCGCGCGATTACGCCGGGCGCCCATTGACCCCGGGCAACAAGCGGGTCGTGTTCCGGTTCCTGGTGTCGCCGACCACGGTTTCCGGTGACGGCAGGGTCGAGTCGATCACGTTGATGCGCAACGAGTTCACTGAGAACGGCGGCCGGGTCGGTATCGCAGCGACCGCGCAGCGCGAGACGCTGGACGCCGCATTGGTAATGCGGGCCGTCGGCTACACCGGTGTCCCAGTGGCCGAGGGCGTGCCCTTCGACGCGACGCGTGGCGTGATCCCGAACGAGGGCGGCCGGGTGCTCGACGCGGCGGGCGGTCGGCAGGTTCCGGGCCTGTATGTGACGGGCTGGATCAAGCGTGGTGCCACCGGTGGTATCGGCCGCAATCGCCAGTGCGGTGAGGAGACCGCGCAGGCGGTGATCGAGGACTTCATCGAGGGCCGCACGCCGACACCGACCGGATCGCGCGACGATGTCGCCGGGCTGGTGGCCGGTCGCGGCGCCAACACCATTGACGGGGCCGGCTGGCGGAACATCGACACCGCCGAGACCGCGGCGGGCATTGCCGCCGGCCGCCGTCGGGTCAAATTCGTGACGATCGACGCCATGGAAGCCGCTGCACGGGGCTAGCTGGGGTGCTTCCGAACGCGCTCTGAAAGATCAAGAGCAGCAACGTATTTAGTGGTTGCCTGAGTCGCGCCGACTCGGCGATCGGTATGTGGACCGGCCCATCCGCGTCGATATTGCACAAGTTGCGTTTAGACAGTGGTGTGGCGGAGTAATCTCCGCCTTGAAAACTGCCTCGGTGTGGGAACGGGAGTAACCGTGAAGATCAAACTTGTGGCGCCCGTTGGCATCGCCGCGATCGCGTTCGGCATGGCCGGCGTGACGGCGGGCCCCGCCTCGGCGGCCAACAACATCAAGCCATTCGGCCAGCAGGAGACACTGAACGAGATCGGCTACACGGTCAAGGGCCTGAAGCCGAGTTCGGACCCCGTGCCGCACAACGGCCAGCTCTACTCAGCGACTGTGACAGTCGAAGGGCTCGGCGGCTGGGCCAACCCGATCGTTGGCTTCTTCAACGCCCGCGCCGAGAGCGGGGCGAACTACCGGGTCATCGGCGGCGGCGTCGGGTCGGCACCGCCGGGAGGGACGACGACCGGCAAGCTCTACTTCGACGTCGTCGGCGACGTGCCCAACAGCGTCGTCTACAACGACGGCATGCAGGACCTGCTGGTCTGGGTGCCGCGCGGTCCCGTGGCCGGCGTATCGGACGAGGAGCCGGACACCCCGATGGGGACCAGCGAGATCATCAGCACGCCACCGGCTGAGACCGCGCCGGCGCCTGCCGAGGGAACTCCGACCGGGGGCAATCTGTTCACCCCTGAAGTCCTCGCGCCACCGCCCTTCGAGCTCTCCGAATCGGACGTGGCATCACCGGGGTACAACGCCGGTAGCGGACGTCGCTGACTACTACGAACAGAAGTCGCGCGAGTCCCGACGAACGTCGGGCGGGTTTTCGCCGTCTCACACGCCGCTGGGTAGGTGCCCCTGATAGGGCACGCTGCCCAAGCTGCCTCTGACGAATACCAGGTGTGGCAGACGTTCATGTCCCACCGGGACGCGACGCCCGGCCCCGACGACATGTCGTAGCGGCAGTAGGTCATGTCGCCAGGGCACCACGTGTGCGGCGGCAGTGGGCCGGCCTGGGCGGGAGAGGCCGGCGGGCTTGGGGGATTCTTGGGACGTAGGTGCTGAATCGCACCTGAAAGTTTGGAGAGTGCCCCCGGCAGGATTCGAACCTGCGGCCTTCTGCTCCGGAGGCAGACGCTCTATCCCCTGAGCTACGGGGGCGCTTGATGCTGGCGGACCAGCGGCGCCGTTGGGCGATCACAGACTAGCGCATCGGCGGCTCGCCTCCCGAATCGGTGCTAGGTGCCTACCGACCAGCGGACGACCGATGACAAGCGTGAGCAGCTCAGCCCATAGGATGGACCCCCGTGACCCCCGCCGATCTGGCTGAACTGCTAAAGAACACCGCCGCCGCGGTCCTGGCCGAACACGGCCTGGACATTGCCGCGCTGCCCGAAACAGTGGTCATCGAGCGTCCGCGCAACCCTGAGCACGGCGATTACGCCACCAACCTGGCGCTGCAGCTGGGCAAGAAGGTCGGCGTCAACCCGCGTCAGCTGGGTGAATGGCTGGCCGAGGCGCTGATCAACGCCGACGGCATCGCCGACGCCAGCATCGCCGGTCCGGGCTTTGTGAACCTGCGCATCGAGGCGTCCGCACAGAGCGTCGTCGTCCTCAACGTGCTGGGCGGCGGGGCGAGTTACGGCACCTCCGAGGAGCTCAAGGGCCGCCACATCAACCTGGAGTTCGTCTCGGCCAACCCGACCGGGCCCATCCACATCGGCGGCACCCGCTGGGCGGCCGTCGGTGACGCGCTGGGCCGCCTGCTGGCCACGCAGGACGCCACCGTCACCCGCGAGTACTACTTCAACGACCACGGCGGGCAGATCGACCGGTTCGCTCGCTCGCTGGTCGCGGCCGCCAAGGGCGAGCCGGCTCCGGAGGACGGCTACGGCGGCGACTACATCAAGGACATCGCCTCCGATGTGGTGACCAAGCGGCCCGACGCGTTGGAGCTGCCGGCCGACGAGTGCCAGGAAGTCTTCCGCGAGGTCGGCGTGGATCTGATGTTCGGTCAGATCAAGCAGTCGCTGCACGATTTCGGCACCGACTTCGACGTCTACACCCACGAAGACTCGATGCACACCTCGGGCCGGGTGCAGCAGGCCATCGACAAGCTGCGCGACAACGGCTCCATCTACGAGCAGGACGGCGCAATCTGGTTGCGCACCACCGACTTCGGTGACGACAAGGACCGCGTCGTCATCAAGAGCGACGGCAACCCGGCGTACGTCGCCGGCGATATCGCGTACTACCTGGACAAGCGCCAGCGCGGGTTCGACCTGTGCATCTACATGCTCGGCGCCGACCACCACGGGTACATCGGCCGCCTGAAGGCCGTCGCGGCCGCGCTGGGTGAGGACCCGGCCACCGTCGAGGTGCTGATCGGCCAGATGGTCAACCTGGTCAAGGACGGCCAGCCGATGCGCATGAGCAAGCGCGCCGGCACCGTGATCACCCTGGAAGACCTGGTCGACGCCATCGGCGTGGACGCGGCCCGCTACGTGCTGATCCGGTCGTCGGTGAACAGCCCCATCGATATCGACCTGGGCCTGTGGGCCAGTGCGTCCAACGAAAACCCGGTCTACTACGTGCAATACGCGCACGCCCGGCTGTCGGCCCTGGCGCGCAACGCCGCCGACCTCGGCCTGGGGCTGGACCTCGGGCACCTCGACCTGCTCGACCACGACCGTGAAGCCACTCTGATGCGCACCATCGGCGAGTTCCCGCGGGTGCTCAAAACCGCTGCGGCCCTTCGGGAGCCGCACCGTGTGTGCCGGTACCTAGAGGACCTGGCCGGTGACTACCACCGGTTCTACGACTCCTGTCGCGTGCTGCCGATGGGCGACGAAGAGCACAGTGACCTGCACCGTGCCCGGCTCGCGCTGTGCGCGGCCACCCGCCAGGTCATCGCCAATGGTCTGCACATCCTCGGCGTCACCGCTCCGGAGCGGATGTGAGCGGGCAGCCGACCGGCAACACTGTGCCGGAGAAGCCACGGTCCGCTGACGAGGTCAACTTGCTGGCGCCGAATGTCTGGCCGCGCAACCTGGTTCGGGGTGCCGATGGCCAGGTCAGCATCGCCGGTGTCACCGTCGGTGAACTGGCCGAGCAGTTCGGCACGCCGCTGTTCGTCATCGACGAGGACGACTTCCGGTCCCGCTGCCGCGAGATCGCCGGCGCCTTCGGTGGCGGCGAGCACGTGCACTACGCCGGAAAAGCGTTCCTGTGCGCCGAGATTGCTCGCTGGGTCGCGCAGGAAGGCCTGTGCCTCGACGTGGCCACCGGCGGCGAGCTTGCCGTGGCGCTGCACGCCGATTTCCCGGCCGAGCGAATCACCGTGCACGGCAACAACAAATCGGTTCCTGAGCTGACCGCCGCGGTCAAGGCCGGCGTCGGGCACATCGTGCTGGACTCCGAGATCGAGATCGAACGCCTGGAGGCCATCGCCGGTGCGGCGGGCGTCGTCCAGGACGTCCTAGTCCGCGTGACCCCCGGCGTTGAGGCGCACACCCACGAGTTCATCTCCACCGCCCACGAGGACCAGAAGTTCGGTCTCTCGCTGGCCAGCGGCGCGGCGATGGATGCGGTGCGCAAGGTCTTCGCCACCGACAACCTGCGGCTGGTCGGCCTGCACTGCCACGTCGGCTCGCAGATCTTCGATGTGGCCGGGTTCGAGATCGCGGCCCACCGCGTCATCGGCTTGCTGCGCGACGTGGTCGCCGAATTCGGCGTCGAGAAGACCGCGCAGATGTCCGTCATGGATCTCGGTGGAGGACTGGGTATCTCGTACCTGCCCAGCGACGACCCGCCACCCATGAAGGAACTGGCCGACAAGCTCAAGGCCATCGTCAAGGCCGAGTCCGCGGCCGTCGGGCTGCCCACGCCGAAGCTGGTCGTGGAGCCCGGCCGGGCCATCGCCGGCCCCGGCACCATCACGCTGTACGAAGTCGGCACGGTCAAAGACGTTGCCGTTTCGGCCGACAAGTACCGGCGCTACGTCAGCGTCGACGGCGGCATGAGCGACAACATCCGGCCGTCGCTGTACGACGCCCAGTACGACGCCCGGTTGGTGTCGCGCGTCAGCGACGCCCCCGCGGTACTTGCCCGGATCGTCGGAAAGCACTGCGAGAGTGGCGACATCATCGTCCGGGACACCTGGGTGTCCGACGATGTGGGGCCCGGTGACCTGTTGGCAGTCGCCGCCACCGGCGCCTACTGCTACTCGATGTCCAGCCGGTACAACCTGCTGACCCGTCCCGCCGTCGTCGCGGTGAAGGACGGCAACGCACGGTTGATCCTGCGTCGGGAGACCGTCGAAGACCTGTTGAGCCTGGAGGTGAGTGGTCAATGAGTGAAAAGCCAATCGGCGTAGCAGTTCTCGGACTCGGGAACGTCGGGACCGAGGTGGTCCGGATCATCGAGAACAGCGCCGACGACCTGGCCGCTCGCATCGGCGCGCCCCTGGAGCTGCGCGGCGTCGGCGTCCGCAAGGTGGCCAAGGGTCGCGGCGTGTCGGTCGACCTGCTCACCGACGACATCGAGGCGCTGGTTTCGCGCGACGACGTCGACATCGTCATCGAGCTCATGGGTCCCGTCGAGCCGGCCCGCAAGGCCATCATGGCCGCGCTGGAGCAGGGCAAGTCCGTGGTCACCGCGAATAAGGCGCTGATGGCCCAGTCCACTGGCGAACTCGCCCAGGCCGCCGAAAAGGCGCGCGTGGACTTGTATTTCGAGGCAGCGGTGGCCGGTGCGATCCCGGTGATCCGTCCGCTGACGCAGTCGCTCGCGGGTGACGTGGTACTGCGGGTGGCCGGCATCGTCAACGGCACCACCAACTACATCCTGTCGGCGATGAGCGAGACCGGCGCCGATTACGCCGACGCGCTGGCCGAAGCCGGTGTGCTGGGCTACGCCGAAGCCGACCCGACCGCTGACGTCGAGGGCTACGACGCCGCTGCCAAGGCCGCGATCCTGGCGTCCATCGCGTTCCACACCCGCGTCACCGCCGACGACGTCTACCGCGAGGGCATGACCAAGGTCAGCGCCGCTGACTTCGAGTCCGCCAAGGCGCTGGGCTGCACCATCAAGCTGCTCGCCATCTGCGAGCGCCTGACCACCGGTAAAGGCAAGCAACGGGTTTCGGCCCGCGTCTACCCGGCGCTGGTGCCCCTGGACCACCCGCTGGCCTCGGTCAACGGCGCGTTCAACGCGGTCTTCGTGGAGGCCGAGGCTGCCGGCGAGCTGATGTTCTACGGCCGCGGCGCCGGCGGCGCTCCGACCGCGTCGGCCGTCATGGGCGACGTGGTCATGGCCGCGCGTAACCGCGTGCAGGGTGGCCGCGGTCCGCGGGAATCCAAGTACGCCAAGCTGCCCATCGCATCGATCGGCGCCATCGAGACCCGCTACTACGTCAGCATGAACGTCGCGGACAAGCCCGGTGTGTTGTCTTCTGTCGCAGCCGAATTCGGCAAGCGCGAGGTCAGCATCGCCGAGGTTCGCCAGGAGGGCATGGAGGACGAGTCCGGCCAGCGCAGCGGCGCCCGGATCGTCGTCGTCACCCACCGGGCCACCGATGAGGCGCTGTCGGAAACCGTTGCGGCCCTCGCAGATCACGAAGCAGTACAGAGCATCAACAGTGTGCTGCGCATGGAAGGAACGAGTAAATGAGCGTGCACAAGCCGTGGCCCGGCCTTATCGAGGCCTACCGGGATCGTCTGCCCGGCACCGAGAACTGGACGCCGGTCACTCTGCTGGAGGGCGGCACCCCGCTGATCCACGCCAAGCGGCTCAGCGAACTGACCGGCTGCACAGTGCATTTGAAGGTCGAGGGCCTCAACCCGACCGGTTCGTTCAAGGACCGCGGCATGACCATGGCTGTCAGCGACGCCGTGGCGAAGGGCCAGAAGGCCGTGCTGTGCGCGTCCACCGGCAACACCTCGGCGTCGGCGGCCGCCTACGCCGCGCGTGCCGGCATCACCTGCGCGGTGCTGATTCCGCAGGGCAAGATCGCTATGGGCAAGCTGGCGCAGGCAGTCATGCACGGCGCCAAGATCATTCAGGTCGACGGCAACTTCGACGACTGTCTGGAGCTGGCCCGCAAGCTGACCGCCGACTACCCGACCATCGCTCTGGTCAACTCCGTCAACCCGGTCCGCATCGAGGGCCAGAAGACGGCGGCGTTCGAGATCGTCGACGCCCTCGGCACCGCTCCCGACGTGCACTCGCTGCCCGTCGGCAACGCCGGCAACATCACCGCCTACTGGCGCGGTTACAGCGAATACCACCGGGACGGTGTCTCCGACCGGCTGCCCCGCATGCTCGGTACGCAGGCTGCCGGTGCGGCGCCGCTGGTGCTCGGCGAGCCCGTCAAGAACCCCGAGACCATCGCGACCGCGATCCGAATCGGTTCTCCGGCTTCGTGGGACGGCGCCGTCGCGGCCAAGGAACAGTCGGACGGTCGCTTCCTGGCCGCCACCGACGAAGAGATCCTGGCGGCGTACCACCTGGTGGCCAAGGCTGAAGGCGTGTTCGTCGAGCCGGCGTCGGCCGCCAGCATCGCGGGCCTGCTCAAGTCCATCGAGGATGGCTGGGTCAAGCCCGGCTCGACCGTGGTCTGCACCGTCACCGGTAACGGCCTCAAGGATCCCGATACTGCACTCAAGGGCATCCCCGAGGTCAAGGCCATCCCGGTCGATCCGACCGCCGTGGTCGAACAACTCGGACTGGTCTGACGCCAGTGACCGAAAGCCTGCCCGCCGGCCTGCTCGCCACCGCCGTCGTCCCCGCCTCGAGCGCCAATCTCGGCCCCGGCTTCGACAGCCTGGGCCTGGCATTGAGTCTGTACGACGAAATCCAGGCTGAGACAACCGAATCCGGCCTCGTCATCGAGGTGACGGGGGAGGGGGCCGGGCAGGTTCCGCTCGACGAGTCCCATTTGGTCGTGCGGGCGATCCGGCGTGGTCTGGCTGCCGGCGGTGTCTCGGCTCCTGGTCTGAACATCAAGTGCCGCAACGTGATTCCGCATTCGCGGGGCCTCGGGTCGTCGGCGGCCGCGGTGGTCGGCGGCCTGGCCGTCGCCAATGGCCTTATCGCACAGTCGGGTTCGCAGCCGCTGACGCTCGATCAGTTGGTGCAGCTGTCTTCGGAGTTCGAGGGGCATCCGGACAATGCGTCGGCCGCGGTGCTGGGTGGCGCGGTGGTGTCCTACACCGAGCCCGGCCCGGTGTACGCGGCGGTGCCACTGACGCTGCATCCCGACATTCACCTGTTCCCGGCCATTCCGCAGGTGCGGTCGTCGACCGCGGAGACCCGGGCTGTGCTGCCGGAAGTCATCGCTCACACTGACGCGACGTTCAACGTGAGCCGCGCCGCGCTGCTGGTGGTGGCACTGACACAGCGCCCGGATTTGCTGATGGCGGCAACCGAGGACGTCATGCACCAACCGCAGCGGGCAGCTGCCATGCCGGCCTCGGCGGAATATCTGGCGATGCTGCGGCGTTCTGGAGTGGCGGCAGTGCTTTCCGGTGCTGGACCTGCGGTTATCGCATTCAGCACCAAGCCCGAGTTGCCCGCCGAAGTCCTCGAATTCGGTGCTGCCAACGGGTTCGTCGTCGAAAAGATGGCAGTGGGCCAAGGGGTTCGCTGGACCGTCGGTGCCGGCGTCTGACGAAAAGCACACGCCGGAGTGGCATTTCTTGCTTCATTGTCGGATCAGAGATATTCTCGCACCGTCCAGCAATCGCAGGCTCTAGTACCTGCGCCTACGGTAGGACGACCACTCTTCTCTTAGATGTTCAACTCGTGGACTGATGGTTCGCCGCACGGCGGCAAATCCCGGTGTTTGGCTGTTGCAGTGCCTCAGCTGACCAGGACTCTTGCCGATTGCGGTTCGGGGAAGCCGTCCGACTGCGAACAAAACCCTCGCCTGATCCGATGCGCGAGGGCACAGAAAGGAAATCCGTGACTGATACGGACCTCTTCACCGCCGATGGCACCACCGATGCCCCGGCAACTGAAGCGCCGGCGGCCGGACGCTCCGGATCGCTGACCAGTCTTCTGCTCCCCGACCTGCGTGCGCTCGCTTCCGAGGCCGGCGTCAAGGGCACTTCCGGCATGCGCAAGAGCGAATTGATCGCCGCCATCCGGGAACACCGCGGCGAGGCCAACGGCGCCAAGAGCGAAGCCAAGGCTGCCAAGGCCGAACCCAAGACCGAAACCAAGGCCGCCGAGGCTGTGAACGGCAACGACGCCGCCAACGAGGCCAAGGAAGCCCCGGCCGCGGCCGCGAACACCGGCGGCGAAGCTGCCGCTGACGCCCCCGCCGCCGAGCAGGCCCCGCGCCGCGAACGCCGTGGCTCGGCGCGCCGTGCCGGTGCGCCCGCCGACGGCGAATCCGGCGATGCCGGCGACAAGCCCGCCGAGAACGCGGACAACGCCGACGCCCCGCGCGAGGAGCGCAACCGCGAGCGGAACGCCGACAACAGCAACCAGGGCGGCAACAAGTCCGAAGGTAACCAGGGCGGCAACCGCGACCAGGGTGGCAACCGCGACCGTGGTGGCGACAACCAGGGCGGCAACCGCGACCAGGGTGGCAACCGCGATCGCGGCGGCGACAACCAGGGCGGCAACCGCAACCAGGGCGGCAACCGCAACCAGGGCGGCAACGACAACTCCAACAATGACGACGACGACGACAGCCGTGGAGGCCGTCGCGGCCGTCGGTTCCGCGACCGTGACCGTCGTCGTCGTGGGGAACGCGGCGACAACCAGGGCGGCGGCAACGCCGAGACCGAACTGCGCGAGGACGACGTCCTGCAGCCGGTCGCCGGCATCCTCGACGTGCTGGACAACTACGCGTTCGTCCGCACCTCGGGCTACCTGGCCGGCTCCAACGACGTCTACGTCTCGATGAACATGGTCCGCAAGAACGGTCTGCGCCGTGGTGATGCGGTGACCGGCGCCGTGCGGGTCCCGCGCGAGGGCGAGAACACCGGCGGCAGCAGCAACAACCCGCGCCAGAAGTTCAACCCGCTGGTGCGGCTGGACAGCGTCAATGGCGGCCCGGTCGAGGCGGCCCGCAACCGTCCAGACTTCAACAAGCTGACCCCGCTGTACCCGAACCAGCGGCTGCGTCTGGAGACCACTCCGGACCGGCTGACCACGCGTGTGATCGACCTGATCATGCCGATCGGTAAGGGCCAGCGTGCGCTGATCGTGTCCCCGCCGAAGGCCGGTAAGACGACGATCATGCAGGACATCGCCAACGCGATCACTCAGAACAACCCGGAATGCCACCTCATGGTGGTGCTCGTCGACGAGCGTCCGGAAGAGGTCACCGATATGACGCGCTCGGTGAAGGGTGAGGTCATCGCCTCGACCTTCGACCGTCCGCCGTCAGACCACACCCAGGCCGCCGAGCTGGCCATCGAGCGGGCCAAGCGCCTGGTCGAGCAGGGCAAGGACGTCGTGGTGCTGCTGGACTCGATCACCCGTCTGGGCCGCGCGTACAACAACGCGTCGCCGGCGTCGGGCCGCATCCTGTCCGGTGGTGTCGATTCCACCGCCCTGTACCCACCCAAGCGGTTCCTCGGTGCTGCCCGCAACATCGAGCACGGCGGCTCGCTGACCATCATCGCCACCGCGATGGTCGAGACCGGCTCCACCGGTGACACCGTCATCTTCGAGGAGTTCAAGGGCACGGGTAACGCCGAGCTCAAGCTGGACCGCAAGATCTCCGAGCGCCGGGTGTTCCCGGCGGTCGACGTCAACCCGTCCGGTACGCGTAAGGACGAGCTGCTGCTGTCCACCGACGAGTTTGCGGTGGTGCACAAGCTGCGTCGCGTGCTCAGCGGTCTGGATCCGCATCAGGCCATCGACCTGCTGATGAGCCAGCTGAAGAAGACCAAGACCAACTACGAGTTCCTGGTCCAGGTCTCCAAGACGGCCCCCGGCGGTCCGGACAACGACTAACCGTCGCAGTTCTTGAAACTGAAGGCCGCAACTCTGCCCGAGTTGCGGCCTTCAGTGCGTTCTGGGGTACCGCTACGGCTGGGCCTTGAGCCCCGGCATCACATAGCGGCGGACGTGCGCGCGCAGTTCCTCGGCGTTGTTGGCGTCCAGCCGCTGCCCGGGCATGGTGGCCAGCGACAGGATGACCCGCGCGATCCACTCGGCGGCGTCGTCGATGTCGGTGTCGGCGTGGATCTCGCCGTTGTCGCGGGCGCTGACGAGGTAGCGCGACCAGAACGCGGCGAGATCGGGCACCAGGCCCTGCACGCCGGCGCCGGCGCAGGCGGCGAACTCGTCGGGCTCCTCTACTCGCAGCTTCATCAGCAGGGCGCCGGGGTCGTCGTAGGCGGTGCGGCCGTGCTGGATTCCGGTCACCATCTGGTTGTCCAGGCCGTCGATCGACTCCAGCATGGCGTGCGCGTCGGTCCAGTAGGCGTTGTTCAGGCGGACGATCGCCGCGCCCAGCAGTGTCACCTTGTCCGGGAAATGCCGGTAGAGCCAGCCGCGTGAGACGCCGGCGGCCTCGGCGACCTCGGATACCGTGGTGGCGCGAATTCCCTTGGCGCGCATGCACTCTTCAGCGGCGTCGATCAGTCGATCGCGCACACTTTTCGGGGATTCTGGGCTAGCCACCGGATGTCTCCTCACTTGTCAACCGGGCGAACGACGATTCTGCCAGGGCGCGGACGCTAGTGCGCTACCCCTCAGCCATGGTAGACACTTTCTAGAATCTGTTCACTCTGGGTGGTTCGTGACTGCCCACCTCACCGGGAGCCTAAATGGCGGAGACCCTTCAGCAGCTGCTTCGCGAACGTGCCGACCAGGACACTGTCGCCGTCAAGTATGGCGAGACGACCTGGACGTGGCGAGAGTACGTCGCCGGAGCCAAGGCGCAGGCCGCCACCCTGGTCGGTCAGGCCGACCCGCTGCGGCCGCTGCACGTTGGCACGCTGCTGGGCAACACCCCCGACATGCTGACGGCGCTGGCCGCCGCGGCGGTGGGCGGCTACGTGCTGTGCGGCATCAACAACACCCGTCGCGGTGAGGCGCTCGCGCGCGACACCGCGCGCGTCGAATGCCAGATCGTGCTCGTAGATCAGGCGGGTCGAGAGCTCCTCCAGGACGTCAAACTGCCGGGCGTCACCGTCATCGACGTCACCGCGACCGAGTGGCCGCAGCAGGACCTGACGCCGCATCGTGAAGTCGGACCCAACGACACCTTCATGATGATCTTCACCTCGGGCACCAGCGGCGAGCCCAAGGCCGTCGAGGTGGCCCACTCCATCGTGCTGTTCTCGGCAGCGGCGCTGGTGCAGCGCTACCACCTCACCGAGGCCGACACCTGTTACCTGGCGATGCCGCTGTTCCACTCCAACGGCGTTTACGCCGGCTGGGGTGTCGCCCTCGGGTCCGGAGCTGCGATGGCGCCGGCACAGTTCTCCGCGTCGAGATTCCTCCCGGACATCCGCCGCTACGGTGCGACCTACATGAACTACGTCGGCAAGCCGCTGGCCTACATCCTGGCCACCGCCGAGCAGCCCGACGACCACGACAACCCGCTGCGGGTGGCCTTCGGCAACGAGGCCGCCGACCGCGATATCGACGAGTTCAGCCGCCGGTTCGGCTGCAGCGTGTGGGACGGCTTCGGCTCGACCGAGCTCGCGATCATCATCACCCGCTCCGAGGGCACCCCGGCCGGCAGCGTCGGACAGGGCTTCCCGGGTGTGGCGATCTACCACCCGGAGACCGTCGAAGAGTGCGAGGTCGCTCGGTTCGACGAGACCGGCGCGCTGGTCAACGGCGACGCCGCCACCGGCGAGCTGGTGAACACCAACGGCAGCGGCATGTTCCGCGGCTACCACAACGACAAGGGCGCGACCGACGAACGGCTGCGGCACGGCATGTACTGGTCGGGCGATCTGGCCTACCGCGACGCCGACGGCTGGATCTACCTGGCCGGCCGCACCGCCGACTGGATGCGGGTGGACGGGGAGAACGTCACGGCGGCCCCCATCGAACGAATCCTGTTGCGCCACCCGGTGATCAGCCGGGTCGCTGTCTATCCGGTGCCCGACGAGTTCGTCGGCGACCAGGTGATGGCCGCCATGGTGCTGCGTGACGGCCAAACCCTCGACCCGACGTCGTTCGCGGAATTCCTGGCCGCCCAGCCGGACATGTCCCCGAAGTCCTGGCCGCGGTATGTCTGGCTCGCCGACGACCTGACCAGCACCGCGACCAACAAGATTCTCAAGCGGGAACTGGTCGCCCTCGGCACGGATCCGGTCGGTCGGCTGGTGTGGCAGCGCGACGGTACCGAATACCGGCAGCTGACCGAAAACTGATTTCTGCCGACGTGTCCCCTTAACGGGCCCCCGTTCGTCTCACTGCTGTTGGACGATCAACCCAGAAGGAGACAACGATGAAATACGCAACGCTGATCTACACCCGGCCGGGCAGCCACGACGTGGAGCTCACCGATGACGAGCAGGCCGCGCTCAGCGCGGAGTACATGGCCCTGCGGGTCGAGCCGCAGTGCGTCGGCGGCGGCCACCTGCAACCGGTCGAGACGGCCACCACGGTGCGCGGCGACGGCCTGATCACCGACGGCCCGTATGCCGACACCAAAGAGGTGTTCGCCGGCTACTTCGTCATCGAAGCCGACAACCTCGACGATGCCCTGGCCTGGGCGCAGCGGATCCCGGCGGTGCGCCTCGGCGGAGCCGTCGAGGTACGTCCGCTCGTCGACATGCCGGGGGAGGTCTAGGGCGAGCGAAGCGACGGGAAAGGGTCTAGCTACTGATCGACGCGATCTTCCAGCGCGAGTGGGGCCGCGTGCTGGCCGCGCTCATCGGCATCCTCGGCGACTTCGACCTCGCCGAGGATGCCGCGCAGGAGGCGTTCGCCCGAGCGGCCGAGCGGTGGTCCCGCGACGGCGTGCCAGATGCGCCGGTGGCCTGGCTGGTGCGCACCGGACGCAATGTGGCGATCGACCGGTTGCGCCGCGAGCAGACGCTGCGCGCCAAGACCCGGCTGCTCCAAGCGGATCTACAGGCAACCACGATGGACGAGATCGACCTCGACGACAGCACCATCGGCGACGAGCGCCTGCAGCTGATCTTCATGTGCTGCCATCCGGCGCTGGCACGTGAGGCGCAGGTGGCGCTCACGCTGCGGGCCTTCGGCGGGCTGACCACCGCCGAGATCGGGCGCGCGTTCCTGGTTTCCGAGGACACCATGAAGCGGCGTCTCTCCCGCGCAAAGATCAAGATCAAGGCGACGAACATCCCCTTCGCGCTGCCGGCCGACCGGTTGCTGCCGGACCGGGTGGCTGCGGTCCTCGCGGTGATCTACCTGATCTTCAACCAGGGCTTCACCGAGCGGGACGATCTCGCCGCCGAAGCGATCCGGCTCGGCCGGCTGCTCGCCGAACTACTGGCCGACGAACCCGAGGCCTACGGGCTGCTGGCGCTGATGCTGCTGCACGATTCGCGACGCGCGGCCCGCGTGGTCCACGGCCAGGTGGTGCCGCTCGCCGAACAGGATCGGACATTGCACGATCAGACCAAGGTCGACGCCGGGCGGGCCGCCCTCGACCGGGCGCTGGCCCTGCGGCTGGCCGCCGGACCGTACGTGCTGCAGGCGGCCATCGCCTCGTTGCAGGCCGATGAGGAGGTCGATTGGGACGAGGTCGTGGTCCTGTACGAGCGGCTCGAAGAGCTGACCGGATCACCGGTCGTCGCACTCAACCGTGCGGTGGCGGTCGCCGAGGCCGGTGATCCCGCCCGGGCGTTGGACCTCATCGATGCGCTTGACCTGGGAGATTACCGTTATCTGCCGTCCACTCGGGCGGAATTATTGCGCCGGCTGGGCCGCACCGATGAAGCGCGCAGCGAGTTCGAACGAGCGCAGGCGCTGGCCACGACCGAGGCGGAACGACGATTCCTGGAGCGCCGGCTGGCCGAGCTGCATCGTGGCACCGCCACGGAATAGCCGGCGGCCCGGCCGCGTTTAGGACCTTGGCGGCTGACCTGGCATAATCGACCGCCGAACCCCCTCGGTTCCGGTTCACGTCCGAATAATCGGGCGACCCGGCGCCATCGATCGCAGAGGACCATGAAATGAAATCGGGTATTCACCCCGCATACGTCGAGACCACTGTGGTCTGCGGTTGCGGCAACACCTTCCAGACTCGTAGCACCAAGGACAGTGGCCACGTCGTGGTCGAGGTGTGCTCGCAGTGCCACCCGTTCTACACGGGCAAGCAGAAGCTTCTCGACACCGGCGGCCGCGTGGCTCGCTTCGAGAAGCGGTACGGCAAGCGCAACGCCGGCGCGAAGGCCGAGTCCGAGAGCTAGCTTTCACGGGCGGCGCCCGATCTGTCGCATTCGCGTCAGGTCCGGGCGCCGTTTTCGTATCCAGAACCCGGCACCCCAGAACTACCGCAGGAGTCCTCAAGTGGCACAGACAGATACAGCGCCCCGCATCGAGGCGCTGCTGGCCGAGCACGCCGATCTCGAACGGCAACTGGGGGACCCGGGTCTGCACGCTGACGCCGGCGCCGCCCGTAAGGTCGGTCGCCGTTTCGCGCAGGTGTCGCCGATCGTCGTGACCTACCGCAAGCTCGAGGCCGCCCAAGGCGACCTCGAAGCGGCCCGCGAGCTGGCCGCAGAGGACGCCGCGTTCGCCGCGGAGGTGCCCGAGCTGGAGGCCCGCGTCGCCGAACTCGATGCCAAGCTGACCGATCTGCTGGCCCCGCGTGATCCGCACGACGCCGACGATGTCGTGCTCGAGGTGAAATCCGGTGAGGGCGGCGAAGAGTCGGCGCTGTTCGCGTCCGACCTCGCGCGCATGTACATCCGGTACGCCGAGCGCCACGGCTGGACCGTCACCGTGCTCGACGAGACCTGGTCGGACCTCGGCGGCTACAAGGACGCCACGATCACCATCGCCAGCAAGGGCGATTCCGCCGACGGCGTGTGGTCGCGCATGAAGTTCGAAGGCGGCGTCCACCGCGTGCAGCGCGTGCCCGTCACCGAATCGCAGGGCCGCGTGCACACGTCGGCAGCCGGCGTCCTCGTCTACCCGGAGCCCGAAGACGTCGAGCAGGTGCAGATCGACGAATCCGACCTGCGCATCGACGTGTACCGGTCGTCCGGCAAGGGCGGTCAGGGCGTCAACACCACCGACTCGGCGGTCCGCATCACGCACCTGCCCACCGGCATCGTCGTCACCTGCCAGAACGAGCGCTCGCAGCTGCAGAACAAGGCCCGCGCCATGGTGGTGCTCGCCGCGCGCTTGCAGGCGCTGGCCGAAGAGCAGGCGTCCGCGGACGCCTCCGCTGACCGCGCCAGCCAGATTCGCACCGTCGACCGTAGCGAGCGCATCCGCACATACAACTTCCCGGAGAACCGGATCGCCGACCACCGCATCAACTTCAAGGCCCACAACCTCGACCAGGTGCTCGACGGCGACATGGACGCGCTGCTCGACGCCCTCGCCGCCGCTGACAAGCAGGCCCGGCTCGCGCAAGAGTGACCGGCCCGAGTGAACTCCGTCAGACAAGCGATCGCTGACGCGGCGGCCGTGCTGGCCGCCGCGGGCGTCGACTCGGCGCGGGTGGACGCCGAATACCTCGCCGCACACGCTGTCGGGGTGGACCGGGCCCGGGTGATGTTCGCCGAGCCCGACCCGGCGTTCTATCCGCGCTTCCGTGATCTGGTGGAGCGTCGCGCACAGCGAATTCCGTTGCAGCACTTGATCGGAACAGCCGCGTTCGGCCCGGTGGAAGTGCAGGTCGGTCCGGGGGTGTTCATTCCCCGACCGGAGACCGAGGCGCTGCTGGAGTGGGCGATGAACCAGCCGTTGCCGCCGAGCCCGGTGATCGTGGACCTGTGCACCGGGTCGGGAGCGCTGGCCCTGGCGCTCGCGCACACCTGGCCGCAGGCGCAGGTCGTGGCAGTCGAGAAGTCCCCGGAGGCCCTGGTCTATGCCCGGCGTAACTGTGCCGGAAGCGCCGTCGAGGTGCTGGAGGCCGACGTCACCGTTCCCAGCCTGCTGGCAGACAGGGAGGGCACAGTGGACCTGCTGGTGTCCAACCCGCCCTACATCCCCGACGGTGCCGAGCTCGATCCCGAAGTCATCGACCACGACCCGGCCGCGGCCCTGTTCGGCGGACCCGACGGCATGTCCGTCATCGTGCCGATCATCGCGCTGGCGGCCCGGTTGCTGCGTCCGGGCGGCAAGTTGGGCATCGAGCACGACGACACCACGGCGGATCAGGTGGTGGCCGCGTTGGACCGCGACGGTACGTTCGGTGACATCACCGCACGGCGCGATCTGACCGGGCGGCCCCGGTTCGTCACCGCGACTCGACGGTAAACGGGTCATGGCAACCGACGAACGCTTGCGTGAGGAGTCATAGATGGAGACGTTCGACTGCGGCGATGCGGCGAAACGCAGCACCGGGATCGCGTCGGCCATAAGTGCCCTCAAAGGCGGGCGCCTGGTCGTGCTGCCCACCGACACCGTCTACGGTCTCGGCGCCGACGCCTTCAACAGCGAGGCCGTCGCGGCGCTGCTGGCAGCGAAGGGGAGGGGCCGCAACATGCCGGTCCCGGTTCTGGTCGGTTCCTGGCGCACCATCGACGGCCTGGTCTACACCGTCCCGCCCTCGGCCCGCGATCTGATCGAGGCGTTCTGGCCCGGAGCGTTGAGCCTGGTCGTGCGCCAGGCCCCGTCGCTGTCATGGGATCTCGGCGACACCAACGGCAGCGTCATGCTGCGTATGCCGCTGCATCCCGTGGCGATCGAGCTGCTGCGCGAGGTCGGCCCCATGGCCGTGTCCAGCGCCAACATCTCCGGCCAGCCGCCCGCGGTCAACGCTGACGAAGCGCGCGAGCAGCTGGGCGAGAAGGTCGAGGTGTACCTCGATGCCGGCCCGGCGACCAAGCAGGCCGCGTCCACGATCGTCGACCTCACCGGCGCGACGCCCCGGGTCCTGCGCGAAGGGCCGATCTCTGCCGCGCAGATCGCCGAAGTGCTCGGCGTCGACGCGGAGTCCCTGACCGGCGAGGTGCCGTGACCGTAGTTGCCGACGCCGGCCGGCTGCTCGCGCAGATCGATCGTGGTACCGGGGTCCCGCTCCGGGAGCTGGTGCTGGTCGGTCTCACTGCGGCGATCATCACGTACTTCGCCACCGGCTGGGTACGGGCGCTGGCCTTCCGGTTCGGTGCGGTCGCCTACCCGCGCGAACGCGACGTCCACGTCCAGCCGGTCCCGCGGATGGGCGGGCTGGCCATGTACATCGGGGTAGCCGCCGCCGTTCTGCTGGCTTCCCAATTGCCCGCGCTGACACGCGGTTTCGTCTACTCCTCCGGTATGCCCGCGGTCGTGGTGGCGGGCGGCCTGATCATGCTGATCGGTCTGATCGACGACCGCTGGGGCTTGGACGCCCTGACCAAGTTCGCCGGCCAGATCACCGCGGCCAGCGTCCTGGTCACCATGGGCGTGGCCTGGAGTGTGCTGTACATCCCGATCGGCGGCGTCGGCACCATCGTGCTGGACCAGGCGTCGTCGATCCTGCTGACCCTGGCGCTGACGGTCTCGATCGTCAACGCGATGAACTTCGTCGACGGCCTCGACGGCCTGGCTGCCGGGCTCGGACTGATCACCGCGTCGGCCATCTGCATCTTCTCCGTCGGGCTGCTGCGCGACCACGGCGGTGACGTGCTGTTCTACCCGCCGGCCGTCATCTCGGTGGTGCTTGCCGGCGCGTGCCTGGGCTTCCTGCCGCACAATTTCCATCCGGCCCGCATCTTCATGGGGGATTCCGGGTCCATGCTGATCGGCCTGATGCTGGCCGCCGCGTCGACCACCGCGGCCGGCCCGATCTCCCAGAACGCCTACGGCGCGCGCGACGTGTTCGCTTTGCTGTCGCCGTTCCTGTTGGTCGTTGCGGTGATGTTCGTGCCGGCCCTCGACATGCTGCTGGCGATCGTCCGCCGCACCCGTGCCGGCCTCAGTCCGTTCAGCCCCGACAAGATGCATCTGCACCACCGGCTGCTGCAGATCGGCCACTCGCACCGACGCGTCGTACTGCTCATCTACCTATGGGTCGGGATCGTGGCGCTGGGGGCGGCCAGCACCATATTCTTCGACCCCCGATACACCGGTGCGGTCATGCTCGGAGCCATCCTGCTGGCCGCCATTTTCACCCTGATCCCGCTGCTGCGGCGGCGCGATGACCTGCCAGAAGGCGAGTACGACAAAAAGTAGTAGGTGCCCGTTTTTGGGTGCCCACCATGTGGTACGGTTCTGGCAGAACCCGAAAAACCTCGCGGGTTGCCGGCCCGGCCCATCGGTTCACACAAGCCGATCGGCGCCGAATGACGACCGACAAAGGGAGCTTCCCCTTGGGTGATTCCAGTGTGCCCGACGCGCTCGATGTGACCTTCGATACGCTCTGTGGGCACGCACACAGGATTGCCAGGTATATGGGGACGGCACTCGTGACCGCGGGATTGAGGTGAATACCATGACGACGCCAGCGCAAGACGCGCCTTTGGTGTTGCCGGCAGTGGCTTTTCAGCCCGTGCGTTTGTTTGCTATCTCGCTCCTCGTCACGGCCGTCGCGCTCGGTGGCGGCTACGCAGTGAGCGGCAATCTCAAATTCGGCGCCTTCTTCGGCCTGGGGATGGCGCTCGGTCTGGCCAACGCCATGATGGTCCGCCGCGCGGTTGCCAAGGTCACCGCCAAGGACCACCCGCTGAAGATGCAGATGGCAGCCAACTCCGCGATGCGGTTGGTGGCCATCTCTGTGATCGCCCTGCTGATCACATGGTTTTTCAAGCCAACCGGCATCGGCGTGCTGTTCGGGGTGGCATTGTTCCAGGCGATTCTTGTCATGAGCACGGCATTGCCGGTCATGAAGAAGGTGCGCGCCGGCCAGCGTGAGGGTGGCGCCGGCGCCGACGGACCAGACGCACACGACGGATCAGAAGCAAAGGACTGACGACCCAAGTGATTCAACAATTCACCGCCGAGGCCGCCATTGAGGTCGGCCACCACGAGCAGCACGAGCTGTGGGGCTACACCTTCAACGTCGACACGATCATCGCCACCAGTGTGGCCGCGGTCATCGTCATTGCGTTGGCCTTCTTCGTGAAGGCGAAGGTGACCTCGACCGGAGTTCCCGGTGGTGTTCAGCTGTTCTTCGAGGCCATCACCATCCAGATGCGCCAGCAGATCGAGACCGCGATCGGTATGAAGGTCGCGCCGTTCGTGCTGCCGCTGGCCGTCACGATCTTCACCTTCATCCTGATCTCCAACTGGCTCTCGGTCCTGCCGGTGCAGTTCGGTGGGGAAGGCGGTGGCGCCAAGGAGCTGCTGGCTCCGCCGGCCTCGGACATCAACTACGTGTTGGCGCTCGCGCTGTTCGTGTTCCTCTGCTACCACGCTGCGGGCATCTGGCGCCGCGGCGTCTTCGGCCACTTCAAGAAGCTGCTGAAGGGCCACGTCGCGGTCCTGGCGCCGATCAACATCGTCGAGGAGATCGCCAAGCCGGTCTCGCTGTCTCTGCGACTCTTCGGCAACATGTTCGCCGGCGGCATCCTGGTCGCGCTGATCGCGATGTTCCCCTGGTACGTGCAGTGGGCGCCGAACGCCATCTGGAAGACCTTCGACCTCTTCGTCGGCCTGATCCAGGCGTTCATCTTCGCGCTGCTGACGATCCTGTACTTCAGCCAGTCGATGGAACTCGACGAGCACCACTAACCAGCAAGACCTGTAGGAACCGCAAATAAGACCCTGGTAGCGCAGCTACCAGTTACCAAGGAGGAAAAAGAGAATGGCCGACGCAGCAACGAACGCCACTATCATCCAGGGCGCCCTCATCGGTGGTGGCTTGATCATGGCCGGTGGCGCCATCGGCGCCGGTATCGGTGACGGTATCGCCGGCAACGCGCTGATCTCGGGCATCGCCCGCCAGCCGGAGGCCCAGGGCCGCCTGTTCACCCCGTTCTTCATCACCGTCGGTCTGGTGGAAGCCGCGTACTTCATCAACCTGGCCTTCATGGCGCTCTTCGTGTTCGCCACCCCGGGCCTGTCGTAATCCGTCGACATGGGTGAATTGAGCGCAACCATCCTGGCCTCGGGCCAGGCAGCAGCGGAAGGCGGCGGGGGTCAGAACTTCCTGATCCCCAACGCGACCTTCTTCGTCGTGCTGATCATCTTCCTGATCGTGCTCGGCGTGATCGGCAAGTGGGTTGTGCCACCGATCAGCAAGGTCTTGGCCGAACGCGAGGAAATGCTGGCCAGCACCGCTGCTGATAACCGGAAGTCGGCTGAGCAGGTGGCCGCCGCAGAGGCGGACTACAACGCGGCGATGGCGGGTGCTCGCACGGAGGCCTCGGCCATCCGTGACGAGGCCCGCAACGAGGGCCGCAAGGTCGTCGACCAGGCGCGTGCAGCGGCGAGTGGTGAGGTGGCCGAAACCCTCAAGGGTGCCGACCAGGCGCTGTCCGCGAAGCGGCAGTCCACAGAGGCCGAACTGCAGTCGTCGGTCGACAACCTGTCCCAGACGCTGGCGAGCCGAATCCTCGGCGTGGACGTGAAATCAGGCGGGAGCCAGTAGATGGAAATCTTCATCGGGCAGCTGATCGGCTTTGCCGTCATCGTGGCCATCATCTGGAAGTACGTGGTACCTCCGGTGAAGGGCATTATGGCCAAGCAGCAGGAGGCCGTTCGCGTCGCGCTGGCCGAAAGTGCCGAAGCCGCAAAGAAACTCGCTGAGGCCGACGAGATGCACGCCAAGGCTCTCGCCGACGCGAAGGCCGAGTCGGGCAAGGTGACCGACGAGGCCCGGCACGATTCGCGGCGCATCGTCGAGCAGCTCAGCGAGCAGGCCGGCGTCGACGCCGAGCGCATCAAGGCGCAGGGCGTCCAGCACGTCGAGCTGATGCGCCAGGGCGTCATCCGCGAGCTCCGTCAGGGGCTGGGCGCGGAGTCGGTGGCCAAGGCCGACGAGCTGGTGCGCCAGTTCGTCGCCGAGCCCGCCGCTCAGGCCGGCACTGTCGACCGCTTCCTCGCCGATCTCGAGCAGATGGCGCCGTCCTCGGCTGAGGTCGGTACCCACGCTGAGGTGAAGCTGCGGGCCGCGAGCCGGGAGTCGCTGACCGCGCTGGTCGGCAAGTTCGACGCCACGGCCAACGGCCTGGATGCGGCTGCGCTGACGGCGCTGGCCGATGATCTGGCCGCCGTCGCCCGGCTGCTGCTGACCGAGGTCAACCTCGACCGGCATCTGGCCGAGCCCGCAGATGACCCGGCTCCCAAGGTCGCGCTGCTGGACGCGGTGCTGGCCGGCAAGATCGGCGCCCCCGCCCTGGAGCTGCTGCGTTCCGCGGTGTCGTCGCGGTGGTCGGAGCAGTCGGACCTGGTCGACGCCGTCGAGCACATCGCTCGTCTGGCACTGATCAAGCGGGCCGATGTCAGCGGTGAGGTCGCCGAGGTCGAGGACCAGCTGTTCCGGTTCAGCCGTGTGCTGGACGCGCAGCCGCGCCTGTCGACGCTGCTCGGTGACTACGGCACTCCCGTCGATGGCCGAGTTGCCTTGCTGGACAAGGTCCTTACCGGTGCCAACGGCTCGGTCAACAGCTCCGTCAAGGCGCTGCTGACGCAGACCGTGAGCCTGCTGCGCGGCGAACGTGCCGATGAGGCAGTCCTCGACCTGGCAGAGCTGGCAGTCGCCCGCCGCGGTGAGGTTGTTGCCCACGTGGAAGCCGCCGCGGCGCTGTCCGATGCCCAGCGGACCCGACTCACGTCGGTCCTGACCCGCATCTACGGCCACCCGGTGTCCGTCCAGCTGCATGTCGATCCGAGCCTCCTCGGTGGCCTGACCATCACCGTCGGTGACGAGGTGATCGACGGATCCATCTCGTCACGACTGGCCGCCGCCTCCAACCGGCTGCCGGACTAACCCAGACTCCGAAACACCCAAGACTAGGTAGGAAGACCAAAAACCATGGCAGAGTTGACAATCTCGGCTGCTGATATCGAAGGTGCCATCGAGAACTACGTAACGACGTTCTCGGCCTCGAACGATCGCGAGGAAATCGGCACCGTCGTCGACGCCGGTGACGGCATCGCACACGTCGAGGGTCTGCCCTCGGTTATGACGCAGGAGCTCCTCGAGTTCCCCGGCGGTGTTCTGGGCGTGGCCCTGAACCTCGACGAGCACAGCGTCGGTACGGTCATCTTGGGCGGCTTCGAGAAGATCGAAGAGGGCCAGCAGGTCAAGCGCACCGGTGAGGTGCTCTCGGTGCCTGTCGGCGACGCCTTCCTGGGCCGCGTCATCAACCCGCTGGGTGAGCCGATCGACGGTCAGGGCGAGATCGTCGCCGAGACCCGCCGCGTGCTCGAGCTCCAGGCCCCTTCGGTGGTTCAGCGCCAGGGCGTTGGCGAGCCGCTGCAGACCGGTATCAAGGCCATCGACGCCATGACCCCGATCGGCCGTGGCCAGCGCCAGCTCATCATCGGTGACCGCAAGACCGGCAAGACCGCGGTCTGCGTCGACACCATCCTGAACCAGCGTGAGGCCTGGGAGACCGGCGACCCGAAGCAGCAGGTCCGCTGCGTCTACGTCGCGATCGGCCAGAAGGGCACCACCATCGCCAGCGTGAAGCGCGCGCTGGAAGAGGGTGGCGCGATGGAGTACACCACCATCGTCGCGGCCCCCGCCTCCGACCCCGCCGGCTTCAAGTGGCTGGCTCCGTACACCGGCTCGGCCATCGGCCAGCACTGGATGTACGCCGGCAAGCACGTGCTGATCGTGTTCGACGATCTGTCCAAGCAGGCTGACGCCTACCGCGCCATCTCGCTGCTGCTGCGCCGCCCGCCGGGCCGCGAGGCGTTCCCGGGTGACGTCTTCTACCTGCACTCGCGTCTGCTGGAGCGTTGCGCGAAGCTGTCCGACGAGCTCGGTGGCGGTTCGATGACGGGTCTGCCGGTGATCGAGACCAAGGCCAACGACATCTCGGCGTTCATCCCGACCAACGTCATCTCGATCACCGACGGCCAGTGCTTCCTGGAGTCCGACCTGTTCAACCAGGGTGTGCGCCCGGCCGTGAACGTCGGTGTGTCGGTGTCCCGCGTCGGTGGTGCCGCTCAGATCAAGGCCATGAAGGAAGTTGCGGGCTCGCTGCGTCTGGACCTGTCGCAGTACCGCGAGCTGGAGGCCTTCGCGGCCTTCGCCTCGGACCTGGACGCGGCGTCGAAGGCTCAGCTGGACCGCGGTGTTCGCCTGGTTGAGCTGCTCAAGCAGCCGCAGTACAGCCCGCTGGCCGTCGAGGATCAGGTCGTCGAGATCTTCCTCGGTACCCAGGGTCACCTGGATTCGGTTCCGGCTGAGGATGTTTCGCGCTTCTCCGCCGAGCTGCTGGAGCACGTGAAGGCCAGCCACGCCGAGATCCTCGACGGGATCAAGTCGACCAAGAAGCTCTCGGAGGAGAACGAGGAGAAGCTGGTCTCGGTCATCAACGAGTTCAAGAAGGGCTTCGCCGCCACCGACGGCAGCTCGGTCGTGGTCAAGGAAGCCGGTGTCGAGGCACTGGATCCCGCTGAGCTCGGCCAGGAGTCGGTGAAGGTCAACAAGCCGGCACCGAAGAAGGCCTAGGTAACCAATGGCAGCCACACTGCGCGAGCTACGCGGACGGATCAAATCCGCCTCGTCGATCAAGAAGATCACGAAGGCGCAGGAGCTGATCGCCACGTCGCGGATCGCCAAGGCGCAGGCCCGGGTTGATGCAGCCCGGCCCTACGCCACTGAGATCACCAACATGCTGACCGAGCTTGCGGGGGCCAGCGCGCTGGACCACCCGCTGCTCGTCGAGCGGAAGAACCCTCGGCGTGCCGGGGTGCTGGTGGTGTCGTCGGACCGCGGCCTGTGCGGCGGCTACAACGCCAACGTGCTGCGTCGGGCCGAGGAACTGTTCACGTTGCTGCGCAACGAGGGCAAGGACCCGGTGCTGTATGTGGTCGGCCGAAAGGCCCTGGGCTACTACAGCTTCCGCCAGCGTGCCGTCGCCGAGTCCTGGACCGGCTTCTCGGAGCGTCCGGAATACACCAACGCCAAGAAGATCGCCGACACCCTGGTGGCGGCGTTCATGGCGGGTGCCGACGACGAGGGTGACGGACCGGGTGCCGACGGCATCTTGGGCGTCGACGAGCTGCACATCGTCTCGACCGAGTTCAAGTCGATGCTGTCGCAGACCGCCGAGGCTGTGCGGATCGCCCCGCTGGCCGTCGAGTACACGGGGGAGCCGACCGGCATCCACACCCTGTACTCGTTCGAGCCGAGCGCGGACGTTTTGTTCGATGCGCTGCTGCCGCGGTACATCGCGACCCGTGTCTACGCGGCACTGCTTGAGGCCGCGGCCTCGGAGTCGGCTTCGCGTCGACGCGCCATGAAGTCGGCAACGGACAACGCCGACGACCTGATCAAGGCCCTCACGCTCGCCGCGAACCGCGAGCGCCAGGCCCAGATCACCCAGGAAATCAGCGAAATCGTCGGTGGCGCCAACGCGCTGGCCGACGCGAAATAGGCCCCGTAGGAAGCGAAGAGAGATATGACTTCTGCCGTAGAGACCAAGACCGCCGGTCGCGTGGTTCGCATCACCGGCCCGGTGGTGGATATCGAGTTCCCGCGCGGCTCGGTGCCCGAGCTGTTCAACGCTCTGCACGCCGACATCACCTTCGGTGCGCTGGCAAAGACTCTGACCCTCGAGGTTGCTCAGCACCTCGGTGACAACCTGGTGCGCTGCATCTCGATGCAGCCGACCGACGGCCTGGTGCGTGGCACCGAGGTCCGCGACACCGGCGCCTCCATCTCGGTGCCCGTCGGCGACGGTGTCAAGGGCCACGTGTTCAACGCCCTCGGCGACTGCCTGGACGAGCCCGGCTACGGCAAGGACTTCCAGCACTGGTCCATCCACCGCAAGCCGCCGGCCTTCGCCGACCTGGAGCCCCGCACCGAGATGCTGGAGACCGGTCTGAAGGTCGTCGACCTGCTGACCCCGTACGTGCGTGGTGGCAAGATCGCCCTGTTCGGTGGTGCCGGTGTCGGTAAGACGGTTCTGATCCAGGAAATGATCAACCGTATTGCCCGCAACTTCGGTGGTACCTCGGTGTTCGCCGGCGTCGGTGAGCGCACCCGTGAGGGCAACGACCTGTGGGTCGAGCTCGCGGACGCGAACGTGCTCAAGGACACCGCGCTTGTGTTCGGCCAGATGGACGAGCCGCCAGGCACCCGTATGCGCGTCGCCCTGTCGGCCCTGACCATGGCCGAGTACTTCCGCGACGAGCAGGGCCAGGACGTGCTGCTGTTCATCGACAACATCTTCCGGTTCACCCAGGCCGGTTCCGAGGTCTCGACCCTGCTGGGTCGTATGCCTTCGGCCGTGGGTTACCAGCCGACGCTGGCCGACGAGATGGGTGAGCTCCAGGAGCGCATCACCTCGACCCGTGGTCGTTCCATCACCTCGATGCAGGCCGTGTACGTGCCCGCCGACGACTACACCGACCCGGCCCCGGCCACCACGTTCGCCCACCTGGACGCCACCACCGAGCTTTCTCGTGCGGTGTTCTCCAAGGGCATCTTCCCGGCCGTGGACCCGCTGGCATCGTCCTCGACGATCCTGCACCCCAGCGTCGTCGGTGCCGAGCACTACCGGGTCGCTCAGGAAGTCATCCGAATCCTGCAGCGCTACAAGGACCTTCAGGACATCATCGCCATCCTCGGTATCGACGAACTGTCGGAAGAGGACAAGGTGCTGGTGTACCGCGCCCGTAAGATCGAGCGCTTCCTGAGCCAGAACATGATGGCCGCCGAGCAGTTCACCGGCCAGCCGGGTTCGACGGTGCCGCTGAAGGAGACCATCGAGGCGTTCGACCGCCTCGCCAAGGGCGACTTCGACCACCTGCCCGAGCAGGCGTTCTTCCTCATCGGTGGTCTCGACGACCTGGCGAAGAAGGCCGAAAGCCTCGGCGCCAAGCTGTGACCGTCGTAGTTACTCGAGCACGAAAGGTGGTGTGACATGGCCGAAATGGACGTCGAGATCGTCGCCGTCGAGCGCGCGCTGTGGACAGGTAAGGCCACATTCGTCTTCACTCGCACCACCGCCGGCGAGATCGGCATCCTGCCCCGGCACATCCCGTTGGTCGGCCAGCTGGTCGAGGACGCGATGGTCCGGGTCGAGCGCGAGGGCGAGGATGATCTGCGGATCGCAGTGTCCGGCGGGTTCCTCTCGGTGACCGAGGAGACTGTGCGGATTCTGGTGGAAGACGCGGCGCTGGAGTCGGAGATCGATGCGCATGCGGCCAAGGCCGATGCCGCGTCGGACGACGAGGCGACCGCTGCGTGGGGCCGGGCGCGTCTGCGCGCCGTAGGCCAGCTCGACTGATATCCCGATGAGCGCGTCCATGTTGATGATGGTCGCGCTCGTCGGTGTGTTGGTGCTGGCTGTAGCCGCACTGAGTTATCGGCTGTGGAAGTTGCGTCAGGTTGGCGGTACGGCCGCCATCCTGCGCGACTACCCGGCTGCCGGCGGCCACGGGTGGCGGCATGGAGTCATGCGCTACCGCGGTGGTGAGGCCGGCTTTTATCGTTTGTCGAGTCTGCGCTGGTGGCCCGACCGGACACTGTCCCGTCGTGGCCTGGAAGTCGTCGGGCGCCGTGCCCCACGGGGCGACGAATTCGACATCATGACCATCGAAACGGTCATTCTTGAGCTGCGCGACAACAGTCCCGAACGGCGCAGCGGTTACGAAATTGCTTTGGACCGTGGAGCTTTGACGGCTTTCACGTCGTGGCTGGAGGCCCGGCCGTCGCCGCGGTCGCGGCGCCGCGCGGTCTGATTTCTGCTACTGCATCCCGCCGCCGGGCTGCCACAGCACATCGCCATCCGGGTTCGCGACCCGCGACAGGATGAACAGCAGATCCGACAGCCGATTCAGATATTTGGCCGGCAGGATGCTGATGCCGTCGCCGTGTTCGTCGATCGCCTGCCAGGCAGCTCGCTCGGCCCGCCGCACCACGGTCCGGGCGACGTGCAGGTACGCCGACAGGGGAGTGCCGCCGGGCAGGATGAACGACGTCAGTTTCGGCAGCGGTTCGTTGAACTCGTCACACCACGCTTCGAGCCGATCGATGTACGGCTGGGTGATCCGCAGCGGCGGGTATTCCGGATTCTCGACCACCGGCGTCGAGAGGTCCGCGCCGGCATCGAAGAGATCGTTCTGAATCTGCAGGAGTACCAAGCGAATTCGTTCGTCGGGTGCGCCCGCGGAGACGGCGACGCCGATCGCGGCGTTGGCTTCGTCGCAGTCGGCGTACGCCGCCAGGCGCGAATCGTTCTTCGACACGCGGCTGAAATCGCTGAGTCCGGTCGACCCGTCGTCGCCGGTCCGGGTGTAGATACGGGTCAGGTGAACAGCCATGGTCAAACCGTACTCGCGGAGACTTCTTCGTGGCCTGACACCGGCCGACGCCGCTGTCTACACTTAGCCGCGTGAGCGAGCGTTTCGTGGTGACTGGGGGTAGCCGGTTGTCCGGCGAAGTTGCCGTGGGGGGCGCTAAGAACAGCGTGCTGAAGCTGATGGCCGCGGCACTGTTGGCCGAGGGCACCACCACGATCACCAACTGTCCGGACATCCTGGATGTGCCATTGATGGCCGAGGTACTGCGCGGTCTTGGGGCCACCGTCGAGCTCGAAGGTGACGTGGCCAGAATCACCTCACCTGACGAACCCAAGTACGACGCGGATTTCGCCGCGGTCCGGCAGTTCCGCGCTTCGGTGTGTGTGCTCGGGCCGTTGGTGGGCCGCTGCAAGAAGGCGAAAGTTGCGCTGCCCGGTGGTGACGCGATCGGGTCGCGGCCGCTGGACATGCATCAATCCGGTCTGCGGCAACTCGGTGCGCGATGCAACATCGAGCACGGTTGCGTGGTCGCTGAGGCCGATCACCTGCGTGGGGCCGAGATTCAGCTCGAGTTCCCGTCGGTGGGTGCGACCGAGAACATCCTGATGGCTGCCGTGCTCGCCGAGGGCGTGACGGTCATCCACAACGCGGCGCGTGAGCCGGACATCGTCGACATCTGCGACATGCTGAACCAGATGGGTGCCAAGGTCAGTGGGGGAGGGACCTCGACGCTGACCATCACCGGGGTGGACAAGCTGCATCCGACCGAGCACCGGGTGATCGGTGACCGGATCGTGGCAGCGACCTGGGGAATTGCCGCGGCGATGACGCGGGGCGATGTCGCCGTGACCGGGGTGGACCCGCAGCACCTGCAGCTGGTGCTGCACAAACTTCACGATGCCGGCGCGACCGTGACCCAGCACGACAACGGTTTCCGCGTCGTGCAGTACGAACGGCCGAAGGCCGTCAACGTCGCGACGCTGCCGTATCCCGGATTCCCGACCGACCTGCAGCCGATGGCCATCGGCTTGGCGTGCATCGCCGAAGGCACCTCGATGATCACCGAGAACGTGTTCGAAGCGCGGTTCCGGTTCGTCGAGGAGATGATCCGCCTGGGCGCCGATGCGCGGACCGACGGACACCATGCGGTGGTCCGCGGAATTCCGCTGTTGTCGAGTGCACCGGTATGGGCTTCGGATATTCGCGCCGGCGCCGGTTTGGTGTTGGCGGGATTGGTCGCCGACGGTGACACCGAGGTTCACGACGTTTTCCACATCGACCGGGGGTACCCGTTGTTCGTGGAGAACCTCGTAAGTCTGGGCGCGGAGATCGAACGGGTCAGTTGACGGGGATTGGCGTGTCGCACTGACCGTTCCGACGGACGGCTGTGCAACGCGTTTTCGCCGAAAAACCGCCCGTATGCAGCCGTTTTGTAAAATCAAGATCAGCCCGCTAATGTATTCCAAGTCAGCAGCGAGCGGGGCCGAAAAAGCCCAGAGCAAGAGCTTGACAGCCCGACCAAGAGGTAGTAGGTTGGTGGGGTTGCCCGAAAACGGCGTGTTGTTTGAGAACTCAATAGTGTGTTTGGTGGTTTTTGTTTGTTGTTTTTTGGCCATGCCTCTTGTTTTCCCGTTTGTGGGGTGTGGTTGTTTTTTTGATGCCAGTTTGTTTGGTGTCTTTTGTTTGTGATCGGATTTTTCTGATTCGGATTCCACCTGTCTTTGGATGGGTTGTTTTTGTTTGGAGAGTTTGATCCTGGCTCAGGACGAACGCTGGCGGCGTGCTTAACACATGCAAGTCGAACGGAAAGGCCCTTCGGGGTACTCGAGTGGCGAACGGGTGAGTAACACGTGGGTGATCTGCCCTGCACTTTGGGATAAGCCTGGGAAACTGGGTCTAATACCGAATATGACCGCGCTCTTCATGGGGTGTGGTGGAAAGCTTTTGCGGTGTGGGATGGGCCCGCGGCCTATCAGCTTGTTGGTGGGGTAATGGCCTACCAAGGCGACGACGGGTAGCCGGCCTGAGAGGGTGACCGGCCACACTGGGACTGAGATACGGCCCAGACTCCTACGGGAGGCAGCAGTGGGGAATATTGCACAATGGGCGCAAGCCTGATGCAGCGACGCCGCGTGAGGGATGACGGCCTTCGGGTTGTAAACCTCTTTCACCAGGGACGAAGCGCAAGTGACGGTACCTGGAGAAGAAGCACCGGCCAACTACGTGCCAGCAGCCGCGGTAATACGTAGGGTGCGAGCGTTGTCCGGAATTACTGGGCGTAAAGAGCTCGTAGGTGGTTTGTCGCGTTGTTCGTGAAAACTCACAGCTTAACTGTGGGCGTGCGGGCGATACGGGCAGACTAGAGTACTGCAGGGGAGACTGGAATTCCTGGTGTAGCGGTGGAATGCGCAGATATCAGGAGGAACACCGGTGGCGAAGGCGGGTCTCTGGGCAGTAACTGACGCTGAGGAGCGAAAGCGTGGGGAGCGAACAGGATTAGATACCCTGGTAGTCCACGCCGTAAACGGTGGGTACTAGGTGTGGGTTCCTTCCTTGGGATCCGTGCCGTAGCTAACGCATTAAGTACCCCGCCTGGGGAGTACGGCCGCAAGGCTAAAACTCAAAGGAATTGACGGGGGCCCGCACAAGCGGCGGAGCATGTGGATTAATTCGATGCAACGCGAAGAACCTTACCTGGGTTTGACATGCACAGGACGCTGGTAGAGATATCAGTTCCCTTGTGGCCTGTGTGCAGGTGGTGCATGGCTGTCGTCAGCTCGTGTCGTGAGATGTTGGGTTAAGTCCCGCAACGAGCGCAACCCCTATCTTATGTTGCCAGCGCGTTATGGCGGGGACTCGTAAGAGACTGCCGGGGTCAACTCGGAGGAAGGTGGGGATGACGTCAAGTCATCATGCCCCTTATGTCCAGGGCTTCACACATGCTACAATGGCCGGTACAAAGGGCTGCGAATCCGCGAGGTGGAGCGAATCCCTTGAAAGCCGGTCTCAGTTCGGATCGGGGTCTGCAACTCGACCCCGTGAAGTTGGAGTCGCTAGTAATCGCAGATCAGCAACGCTGCGGTGAATACGTTCCCGGGCCTTGTACACACCGCCCGTCACGTCATGAAAGTCGGTAACACCCGAAGCCGGTGGCCTAACCCCTCGTGGGAGGGAGCCGTCGAAGGTGGGATCGGCGATTGGGACGAAGTCGTAACAAGGTAGCCGTACCGGAAGGTGCGGCTGGATCACCTCCTTTCTAAGGAGCACCATTTATCGATTCCCCCGTGCCGGCAATAGTGTCGGGGTTCATGGTTGGGAGATGGCCGGCGCCTGTAGTGGGTGTGCTGGTGGGTGCATACAACAAACGTTCGTCCCGGTGGAAAGCCTGGGGCGTGAAGAATGGCCAGACACACTGTTGGGTCCTGAGACAACAGGCCCGTTGCTTCCCCCGTGTGGGTGGGAGACACCGCTCCGTTGGGGGTGGTGGGGGTTGTTGTTGCCTCACCGGTTTTGGTGGTGGGGTGTGGTGTTTGACTTGTGGATAGTGGTTGCGAGCATCTAACGCGCAAATGTGCACTCCGAATCTTCGGGTTCGGGGATGTTTTTTGTGTGTTGATGTGCAATTTTGATTCTTGTTTTCAATTGGTTTTTGTGCGTAAGTGTTTAAGGGCGCATGGTGGATGCCTTGGCATCAGAGGCCGATGAAGGACGTAGGAGGCTGCGATAAGCCTCGGGGAGCTGCCAACCGAGCGTTGATCCGAGGATGTCCGAATGGGGAAACCCAGCACGAGTTATGTCGTGTTACCCATGCCTGAATATATAGGGTGTGGGAGGTAACGCGGGGAAGTGAAACATCTCAGTACCCGTAGGAAGAGAAAACAATTGTGATTCCGTGAGTAGTGGCGAGCGAAAGCGGATGAGGCTAAACCGTATGCATGTGATACCGGGTAGGGGTTGTGTGTGCGGGGTTGTGGGACCTATCTTTTCAGCTCTATCCGGCTGGAGGGCAGTAAGAAAATGTCGTGGTTAACGGAAGTGGCTTGGGATGGCCTGCCGTAGAGGGTGAGAGTCCCGTACGTGAAAACCCGATGTCTGCCTTGATGGTGTTCCCGAGTAGCAGCGGGCCCGTGAAATCTGCTGTGAATCTGCCGAGACCACTCGGTAAGCCTAAATACCTTCTGATGACCGATAGCGGATTAGTACCGTGAGGGAATGGTGAAAAGTACCCCGGGAGGGGAGTGAAATAGTACCTGAAACCGTGTGCCTACAATCCGTCAGAGCCCTCCTTTTGGTGGGGTGATGGCGTGCCTTTTGAAGAATGAGCCTGCGAGTCAGGGACATGTCGCGAGGTTAACCCGTGGGGGGTAGCCGTAGCGAAAGCGAGTCTGAATAGGGCGTATCCCGTAAGGGTGTAGTGGCATGTTCTGGACCCGAAGCGGAGTGATCTACCCATGGCCAGGGTGAAGCGCGGGTAAGACCGCGTGGAGGCCCGAACCCACTTAGGTTGAAGACTGAGGGGATGAGTTGTGGGTAGGGGTGAAAGGCCAATCAAACTCCGTGATAGCTGGTTCTCCCCGAAATGCATTTAGGTGCAGCGTTGCGTGTTTCTTGCCGGAGGTAGAGCTACTGGATGGCCGATGGGCCTCACCAGGTTACTGACGTCAGCCAAACTCCGAATGCCGGTAAGACAAAAGCGTGGCAGTGAGACGGCGGGGGATAAGCTCCGTGCGTCGAGAGGGAAACAGCCCAGATCGCCGACTAAGGCCCCTAAGCGTGTGCTAAGTGGAAAAGGATGTGCAGTCGCGAAGACAACCAGGAGGTTGGCTTAGAAGCAGCCACCCTTGAAAGAGTGCGTAATAGCTCACTGGTCAAGTGATTGTGCGCCGATAATGTAGCGGGGCTCAAGCACACCGCCGAAGTCGCGGCATCCGCAAGGATGGGTAGGGGAGCGTCCTGCATCCGGTGAAGCAGCCTAGTGATGGAGCTGTGGAGGGTGTGGGAGTGAGAATGCAGGCATGAGTAGCGAATAGGCAAGTGAGAACCTTGCCCGCCGAAAGACCAAGGGTTCCTGGGGCAGGCCAGTCCGCCCAGGGTGAGTCGGGACCTAAGGCGAGGCCGACAGGCGTAGTCGATGGACAACGGGTTGATATTCCCGTACCCGTGTGTGTGCGTCCGTGATGAATCCATTGTGCTAACCATCCAAATGGCACGTGATGATCCTTTCGGGGATCACGTGTTGCCGGCTGCGTGGGACCCTGGTGGGTAGTAGTCAAGCGACGGGGTGACGCAGGAAGGTAGCCGTACCGGTCAGTGGTAATACCGGGGTAAGCCTGTAGGACGAACGATAGGCAAATCCGTCGTTCATATGTCTGAGAGGTGATGCATAGCCGAGTGAGGCGAATTCGGTGATCCTATGCTGCCAAGAAAAGCCTCTAGCGAGTGCACACATGGCCCGTACCCCAAACCAACACAGGTGGTCAGGTAGAGAATACTAAGGCGTACGAGTTAACTATGGTTAAGGAACTCGGCAAAATACCTCCGTAACTTCGGGAGAAGGAGGACCCCTTACTGTCAACACCCTCGCGGTGGGCAGCGGTGGGGGGTGGCACAAACCAGTGAGAAGCGACTGTTTACTAAAAACACAGGTCCGTGCGAAGTCGCAAGACGATGTATACGGACTGACGCCTGCCCGGTGCTGGAAGGTTAAGAGGACCTGTTAACTCCTTCGGGGGTGAAGCGGAGAATTTAAGCCCCAGTAAACGGCGGTGGTAACTATAACCATCCTAAGGTAGCGAAATTCCTTGTCGGGTAAGTTCCGACCTGCACGAATGGCGTAACGACTTCTCAACTGTCTCAACCATAGACTCGGCGAAATTGCACTACGAGTAAAGATGCTCGTTACGCGCGGCAGGACGAAAAGACCCCGGGACCTTCACTACAACTTGGTATTGGAGTTCGGTACGGTTTGTGTAGGATAGGTGGGAGACTGTGAAGCGCACACGCCAGTGTGTGTGGAGTCGTTGTTGAAATACCACTCTGATCGTATTGGGCTTCTAACTTCGGACCGTATATCCGGTCCAGGGACAGTGCCTGGTGGGTAGTTTAACTGGGGCGGTTGCCTCCTAAAATGTAACGGAGGCGCCCAAAGGTTCCCTCAACCTGGACGGCAATCAGGTGTTGAGTGTAAGTGCACAAGGGAGCTTGACTGCGAGACCTACAAGTCGAGCAGGGACGAAAGTCGGGACTAGTGATCCGGCACCCCCGAGTGGAAGGGGTGTCGCTCAACGGATAAAAGGTACCCCGGGGATAACAGGCTGATCTTCCCCAAGAGTCCATATCGACGGGATGGTTTGGCACCTCGATGTCGGCTCGTCGCATCCTGGGGCTGGAGCAGGTCCCAAGGGTTGGGCTGTTCGCCCATTAAAGCGGCACGCGAGCTGGGTTTAGAACGTCGTGAGACAGTTCGGTCTCTATCCGCCGCGCGCGTCAGAAACTTGAGGAAACCTGTCCCTAGTACGAGAGGACCGGGACGGACGAACCTCTGGTCTACCAGTTGTCCCACCAGGGGCACCGCTGGATAGCTACGTTCGGACAGGATAACCGCTGAAAGCATCTAAGCGGGAAACCTCTTCCAAGACCAGGTTTCTCACCCTTTTAGAGGGATAAGGCCCCCCGCAGACCACGGGATTGATAGGCCAGACCTGCACACCCAGCAATGGGTTCAGGGAACTGGTACTAACCGGCCGAAAACTTACACACACCAAAAAAACTCCAATTGTGTGTAAATCAAGAACATTGCACATCGTGCCCGCAACCACATCCACGACACAAAAGTCGAACAGACCACACCCCACCACCAAATAACACCCCCCCAAGGGTGCCAACAGGCCGGTGGAGGCGTAATTAAATAGAGTTACGGCGGCAACAGCGGCAGGGAAACGCCCGGTCCCATCCCGAACCCGGAAGCTAAGCCTGCCAGCGCCGATGATACTGCCCTGCACGGGCGGAAAAGTAGGACACCGCCGAACACAAATTGACCTCGACCCCCGATGAAAATCGGGGGTCGAGGCATTTTTGCGTTTTGACGCATTTCTATTTCGGCGCCGCGGAATTCCACGGCGCCGGCCGACGTCATCCCATTAATCGAACAGCGTCGGCTCCTCGGCTCCCGAACCGCTTCTCTCGAGATCGAGGAGCAATTTCTTACGATCCAATCCGCCGCCATATCCCGTCAGGCTGCCATTCGCCCCGATCACGCGATGGCAGGGCACGATGATGCCGACCGGATTGTGCCCGTTCGCCAATCCGACGGCCCGTGACGCTCCCGGCGATCCGACCTGCACGGCGATTTCGCCGTAGGAACGCGTTTCGCCGTACGGAATGGTCAACAGCGCACCCCAGACGCGGCGCTGGAACTCGGTGCCGATGAGGTCGAGCTCCAAGTCGAATTCCTGGAGGTCGCCAGCGAAGTACGCGGTTAGTTGGTCGACGGCCTCTGGAAATGCGGTCTCGTCGGGCTCCCAACCGTCATGACTGGGCTCATAGGTCTGATCGTCCATCCGTAGATGTCGTATCCGGCCGTCGTGGCCGGCGAGGGTGATGGTTCCGACCGGACTCTGCATGGTCCGGGTCTGCAAGGTGGCGTTCACGCCTGCTCCTGTCGGGGTGATGGTGTCGTCAGCGGCGGCCATTGGTTGACCGCATGATCCAGTGAGGTCCATAGGTGTTGCGTGGCGTAGGCGCGCCACGGGCGCCACTGCGCACTGTGTTCGATCAATTTGCGTGGATTATCCGGCAGCCCAGCTTGTTTGGCCGCGGCCTGGACCCCGAGATCGCTGGCAGGAAAAGCATCAGGATCACCGAGCCCCCGCATCGCGATCACCTCGGCTGTCCACGGCCCGATCCCGGGGAGTTCGGCCAACTGGGTACGGGCCTGTAGCCAGTCCGATCCGGCATCGAGCTCAAGGGTGCCGGCGGCGAGTGCACCGATCAGTGCGGTAACGGTCCGTCGGCGGGACTCCGGGAAGGCGAGGTGGCTCGGATCGATCTCGGCCAGCTGCGAGACGGAGGGGAAGACATGCGTCAAGCCTCCCTCCGGGTCGTTGATGGTCGAGCCGTAGGCCACCGCCAGCCGGCGGGTATGCGTCGCCGCCGCCTTCATCGACACCTGCTGGCCGATCACCACCCGCAGTGCCAACTCGTTCTCGTCGACCGTCCGGGGGATGCGCTGCCCAGGTGCCTTGGCAACGATGGGTGCAAGGTGTCGGTCGGTGTTGAGGACGTCGATGACGGCCTCGGGGTCGGCATCGAGGTCGAGGAGTCGCCGGCATCGGGCGATGGCGGTGGCCAGGTCGCGGAAGTCGTCGAGGATCAGCGTGCACTGGACGTGGTCGACGCTCGGCGACAGTCCGACGATGCCAGTGCCGTTCGGGAGCCGGAGGGTGCGGCGGAAAGTGCCGTCGCGGACTTCTTCGACGCCAGGTACCGCACCGGCCGCAAGATGGCCGAACACCCCTTCGTAGGCGAATGGCGTCCGAACGGGTAGTCGGACGGAAAGGGTCCCCGTGCCGGGGTTTTCGTTGGTTTGGAACCGGGTTTGAGCTCGTTGACGGAGTTCGGTCGGCGTCAGTGCGCTCACTTCGCGAATGGTGTCGTTGAACTGGCGGATGCTGGAGAAGCCGGCAGCGAACGCGACGTCGCCGAAAGGCAGTTTCGTGGTCTCGATAAGGACGCGGGCGGTCTGGCTCCGTTGGGCGCGGGCGAGTGCCAAGGGGTTTGCGCCGACCTCGGCCTGGAGCAGCCGCTCGAGCTGTCGGGTGGTGTAGCCGAGCCTGGCGGCCAGCCCTGTGACGCCCTCGCGGTCGACGGTGCCGTCGGCGATCAGGCGCATCGCGCGGGCGACCACGTCGGTGCGAATGTTCCACTCCGGCGATCCCGGTGACGCGTCGGGCCGGCAGCGCTTGCAGGCCCGGAAGCCGGCCCGCTGCGCTGCCGCGGCGGTTGGGTAGAAGCGGACATTACGTGCGAATGGTGGCCGGACCGGGCAACTGGGACGGCAGTAAATGCCCGTGGTGAGGACGGCTGTGACGAACCAACCGTCGAACCGGGCGTCCTTGGATTGGACTGCCCGATAGCAGCGGTCGAAGTCGTCGTACATGCCTTCGACAATGGCATGCGCCTCGGCCGAGTACTAGCGGAAAACCGACATCAACGTGGCTCGCGAGACAATTTTAATCATTTGTCTCGTTTTCTGCTGACTTGTGTGTTGGGCTTTGTTATAACTGGAACGCGTTCTAGTCGGGGTCGAGGGGAAGCACATGCCAATGAACAGTCGTGAGCAGTTGCCAACTGGCGCAGCCAGATTCGTCGGCCGGGTTGGTGCATTGGCAGTCGCACTGGGAATCGGCGTGGCCGTGGCAAGTAGCCCAGGCGTGGCGCTTGCGGCCCCGAGCGACGCCGGGGGTTCCTCGTCGGATAGTCATACCAAGGGCGAGAGCCATGCCAAGGGCGAGAGCGACGCCAAGGGTGACGGCGACAAAGCCGACGCGAGCAAGCCGAAAACCGACAAAGGGGAGAAGCGTCCGGGTGTCCTGAATTCGGGGAAGAAGTCGTCGAAGCGGCCGTCGGGGAAGACGGATGTCGCGAAGCCGTCGGCTGCGAAGGATGCCACCGACACAGACAAGGCATCCGGGCCTGACACCAAGCCCACCGCCAAGAAAGCCGCCAACACGCCGACTGTGACCGCGGCCAAGAAGCCCCCGACAGTGCAGGCGACCGTGGCGGCGAAGGAGGACGCGCCCACGCGCTCCGTGCCGCGCGTGCATGCCGTCGTGCCGGTCGCCGCAATCGGTGCGCCGGTCGCTGCGGCTACCGCGGCGGTGTCGCACGCGCTCGCGGCCGTGGGGCTGAACGGGACGGCGAACGCGTCCGGGAATCCGGTGGCACCGCTGCAGAACGCCGCCTTGTCCGCGCTGCTCGGCGCCACCCGTCGCGAGACCGCGTCCTCCTCGGCGACAACGACATTGGCGGCTGCGCCGACGTCGCTGCAGAGCACGCCCACTGTGCTCGGTACGGCACAGCAGCTGGCTGCCGAGAGGAAAGCCAACGCCATCGTGAACACGCTGCCGATGCAGTTCATGAAGGCGATCCTGAGGTTTGCGTTCCAGATGAATGCCAAGCAGCAGTACTCCCAGGTCGGTGGGCCCGACCAGGAGAACCTGGACCAACTGGGCCAGGCGGTCGACGAATACGCCCAACAGGCCGCCATGGAGTACCAGCTGCTCAACCCGATGCGACCGACGGTGCTGGAAATGGTTATGCCGCCGCATAATTGGTTCGGCCAGTCGATCACCGGTACCCGCATCCTGTACGACAACCCGGACACCATCTACCGGATGATGGCGGTCAACTCGACGTCGACGTACGTCATCAGCGGGAAGTTCGGCCCGGGGGAGCGCCCGGCGGAGACCACGTTCAGTGTGTTGACGGGCCTCGGTGGCAAGACCGCCGCGGTGCTCAATGCCAAGGACATGCAGATCAACCCGGACGGCACCTTCACCGTGACGGTGAGTTCCCGCCCGGCCGAAGCAGGACAGACCAACCATCTGCAGATCCCGACCGACACCACTTTGATCGTGGCTCGGAACACGTTGTCGGACTGGAACGCTCAGGAACCCATGAGCTTGTCCATTCAGCGGGTCAGTGGTCCACGGGACAGCCTGTTCGCACAGATCGGTGGCTTCGACATCCCCGGGCTGGGACCGGCCGTGTCCGGCAACCCGTTCCTGACGAACCTGGTCTCGCTCGTCCCGCCGCTGCCGGTGATGCCGCGGTT
This sequence comes from Mycobacterium sp. PDNC021, assembly GCF_048282635.1. Lineage (NCBI taxonomy): Bacteria > Bacillati > Actinomycetota > Actinomycetes > Mycobacteriales > Mycobacteriaceae > Mycobacterium > Mycobacterium sp. PDNC021. The sequence continues at coordinate 5,063,861 of NZ_CP182502.1, read as the reverse complement.
CCTGCAGGGCCTGGAAGCGTCGGTGATCCTCGCGCTCGGGCTGCGGATGGAACCGCAGTACATGGATGTGGCGACCAAGGATTCGTCGGGAAAGACGAAGGCGGCCAACGTCTTCACGGATCCCGAGAGCAATGCCACGTTCTTGTCGACCCAGTTGCAGAGCGCGGGGTACTTCCAGCTGGCTGACAACGAGGCGCTGGTGCTGACGATCAAGCCCGGCGATGCCGGCTATTTCGTCGTGCCGGTGACCAACGACTGGACCATCACCAAGAACTACTGGGATCAGCAGACGAGCCTGAACATCGCGCAGTCGCAGGTCAACCCGGACGGCAGCTACACCATCGTGGTGTCGCCGACCGATCCTGGTGTGGCCAACTGGGTGTCCACCGGCGGCCTGAACCAGGGCACGATCTCGATCCGTTTCCAGGACATCGACACGGCCGGCACCGATCTGCCGAAGGTGAGTTCACAGGTGGTGGCGCTCAGCGACCTCGGTACGGTCCTGCCGGCCGGGACGACGTATGTCACTGCGGCACAACGGCAAGCGGCCCTCGACGCGCGCAAGGCCGGATTCGACAAGAGGTTCGCGCCCTACCCGCAGGTGTGACTCACCATTCGTGGTTCGGGCATTGGACGTCGACATACACCGTCGCCGCGACCGGCCCGCCCGGTTTGAAGTTGCCGGGGTTGTTCACGCCGGTGACCCAGCAGACGCTGAGCGGCTTGACGTCGAAACCGTTGGTCCAGTTGATCTGCACGAGGTAGCCCTCGGCCTGGAGGTTGTTGATGACGTCGGCTGCCGAACCGCCGGTGTCGAGGGTGGGGTCGGCCGCGGCGAGCGGAGCGAGCGCCAGCGACACGGCGAGTGCGCCGGCGGCAGCAGCCATGACGGTGTGTCGCTTCATGATCACCATGATCCTCCGGATCTGTGTGAAGCAGATGTGAATTTCAGGCCAGGATGGCCAGTTGCGTCGGTTCGGACAGTCCGCGCAGGGTGACGGTGTCGCCCAAAGCCCAGTTCGCTCTTTCCGATTCGCTGACGGCGTCGAGCATGGCCGCGGCGGCGGCCAGATGGCCCGGCACGGACTTGGCGAGTTCGCACAGTCGCGCCGCCGCATTGACGGGCTCGCCGATCACGGTGTACTCGAACCGTTCCTTGGCCCCGACGTTGCCGGCCACCACGGTGCCGGCGGCGACGCCGAGGCCGGCCTTCAGCTCAGGCACCTCGTCGCGCAGCCGCGAGGCGATGGCCCGGGCGGCTGCCAGGGCGTCACCTTCGGTGCACTGCAACGACACCGGCGCCCCGAAGACCGCCAGCACCGCGTCGCCTTCGAATTTGTTGACGAACCCGTGGTGGCGGTCCACCTCGTCGACGATGACGGCGAAGAAGCGGTTCAGCAGGGCGACGACCTCGACGGCCGGGCGGCTGGTCACCAGTTGGGTCGAGCCGATGACATCGACGAAGATCACCGCCGCGTGCCGTTCTTCGCCGCCGAGTTGTGGTTTCTCCTGCTCGGCGAGGGCGGCGACTTCACGCCCCACATGCCGGCCGAAGAGATCGCGTACCCGTTCGCGTTCGCGCAGTCCGTGCACCATCGAGTTGAATCCGCGTTGCAGCTGGCCCAGTTCGGTGCCGTCGAAGACGACCAGATCCGTGGTCAGGTCGCCTTGCTCAACCCGGCTGAGTGCTTGTCGCACAATGCGAATCGGGCTGGCAGTCAGCCACGACACGATCCACATCAACAACGCGCCGAACACCAACGCGAACACCGCCAGGACCAGTACTGCGAAGGCGAACTGGGTTGGGGTGAGCGTGGATTGGGTCAGCGCGAACACCGCGGCCAACAGCACGCCGAGCATCGGCACGCCGGAACCGAACGCCCACACCACCATGGTGCGGCCCATGATTCCGGGTGCCAGCCGTGAGGGCGGTCGTCCGGCCTGGAGCGCGTCGGCGGCGACCGGGCGGAGCGCGAACTCGGTGTACAGGTTGCAACTGGTGGAGACGACGATGCCGGGCAAGGTGACACCCAGCAGCAGTTTGGGAATGAACTGAGTGTCGTGCAGGGCGTAGAGCGTGGTCAGCAATGCGGCGCCGGCGCCCCACAGGCAGAGCAACACGAGAGTGAGCTGGCCCGGCGCCCGGAAGGTGTTGCGCTGGTCCTCGATTGTCGGGGTGCGTCCTTCGATGGCCCATCGCACGCTTTGAATCACCCTGTTGGTCGCCCACACCACGCCGATCAGGAAGGCCAGCAAGATGTATGCGGGCGCCACGATCGTGGTGATCCACCAAACGTCAGCCCTGAAGACGTTTGGAGTCGGGAACAGTACGGTCTCGATGAGAATCGAGACGCCCACACCGATCATGTTGGCGACGATCACGAATGTGGTCAGGATCAGTTGGATGCGGATCCGGCGTCGGCGTTGGGATTCGGAGACGCGCCCCAGAATCCACGATCCATATTCGGGCGTGGTGGTACGGGGGGTTATGGCTTCCCGTATCCGTACCAGGCGCGTCGTCCCGGCTTGGTCCGCAGTCATTGGTCGTCAGCCTAGTTCGTGGGGCGAGTCCGAACGAGGATTCGCTGCCCCTAAGGTGGGTCGGGTGCGTCTCGTGATCGCCCAGTGCACTGTTGACTACGTCGGACGTCTGACCGCACATCTGCCGTCGGCGCGTCGCCTGCTGTTGTTCAAGGCTGACGGGTCGGTGAGCGTGCACGCCGATGACCGCGCCTACAAGCCGCTGAACTGGATGACGCCGCCGTGCTGGATCACCGAGGAGGCTGAAGAGGGTCTCGTCTGGGTCGTCGAGAACAAGGCCGGCGAGCAGCTGCGGATCACCGTCGAGGACATCGAGCACGACTCCAGCCACGAGCTGGGGGTCGATCCTGGTCTGGTGAAGGACGGTGTGGAGGCCCACCTGCAGGAGCTCCTCGCCGAGCACGTGGAGCTGCTCGGGGTCGGCTACACGTTGGTGCGCCGGGAGTACCCGACGCCGATCGGTCCGGTGGACCTGTTGTGCCGGGATGAGACCGGTGGGTCGGTCGCGGTGGAGATCAAGCGGCGCGGCGAGATCGACGGCGTCGAGCAGCTGACGCGCTACCTCGACCTGCTCAACCGCGACAGCGTGCTGGCGCCGGTGGCCGGGGTGTTCGCTGCCCAGCAGATCAAGCCGCAGGCGCGCACGCTCGCTACCGACCGTGGAATCCGTTGCGTGACTTTGGACTACGACAAGATGCGCGGCATGGACAACGACGAGTTCCGGTTGTTCTGATGCCTCGGCGACGTCCGGAGCGGCCTCGGCGGGACCCGCCGCCGCTGCTCGGGCTGTCGTCGCGCCGGGTGGAGATCGGACCTGACGGGTACGACTATGAGGTGCGGCCCGTGGCCGGTCCGCGCGCCGTCAAGACCTATCGGTGCCCGGGATGTGATCACGAAATTCGTCCGGGCACAGCGCATGTGGTGGTGCTACGGGTCGACGATGCCGAAGACCGCCGGCATTGGCACACGCCGTGCTGGGGGAATCGGGGGAACAGAGGACCGACCCGAAGGTGGTCCTAAACGAGGCTCAGTGCGCTGCGTCAGCCGCGGGCTCGACCAGCTCGATCAGCACGCCGCCGGCATCCTTCGGGTGGATGAAGTTGATGCGCGAGTTGGCCGTGCCGCGGCGCGGGGCTTCGTACAGCAGGCGGACGCCGTCGGCGCGCAGGCGCTCGGACAGGGCCTCGATGTCGCTGGTCCGGTAGGCCAGCTGCTGCAGGCCGGGGCCGCGGGTGTCGATGAACTTGGCGATGGTCGACTTCTCGTCGAGGGGCGCCAGCAGCTGAATCTGGGCGCTGCCGACCGCCGCGCCGCGGACCGAGAGCATGGCCTCGCGGACGCCCTGGTCCTCGTTGACCTCTTCGTGCAGGACGATCATGCCGAGATGGTCGTGGTACCAGCGAATGGCGACGTCCAGATCCGGCACGGCGATGCCGACATGATCGATAGCAGTCACCAGGGCGCTGGCCAGCGCGGGACGGGCATCGACGTGTTCGGTGGTCATAACGTAAAGGTAACCTGAGACGACCGAATTTGCGCCTGTGTGATCGGCCACATTAGCCGTTACAGATTTGTTGGAGGATGGAAATGACGACCTCGGTAATTGTTGCCGGAGCCCGCACTCCGGTGGGCAAGCTGATGGGTTCGCTGAAGGATTTCTCGGGTAGCGACCTGGGTGCCGTCGCGATCAAGGGCGCGCTGGCAAAGGCCTTCCCGAATGGTGAGGCCGACGCTTCCATCGTCGACTACGTGATCATGGGCCAGGTCCTGACCGCCGGTGCCGGCCAGATGCCGGCGCGTCAGTCGGCCGTCGGCGCGGGCATCGGCTGGGACGTGCCGGCGCTGACCATCAACAAGATGTGCCTGTCGGGCATCGATGCCATCGCCCTTGCTGACCAGCTGATTCGCGCCGGTGAATTCGAGGTCGTGGTGGCCGGTGGCCAGGAGTCCATGAGCCAGGCCCCGCATCTGCTGCCCAAGAGCCGTGAGGGCTACAAGTACGGCAACGTGACCGCACTCGACCACCTCGCCTACGACGGTCTGCACGACGTGTTCACCGACCAGCCGATGGGTGCCCTGACCGAGCAGCGCAACGATCAGGACAACTTCACCCGCGCCCAGCAGGACGAGTTCGCCGCACAGTCGCACCAGAAGGCCGCGGCTGCGTGGAAGGACGGCGTCTTTGCCGACGAGGTCGTGCCGGTGTCGATCCCGCAGCGCAAGGGCGACCCGATCGAGTTCTCCGAGGACGAGGGCATCCGCGGCAACACCACCGCCGAGTCGCTGGGCGGGCTGAAGCCGGCCTTCCGCAAGGACGGCACCATCACCGCCGGTTCGTCGTCGCAGATCTCGGACGGCGCGTGTGCCGTCGTGGTGATGAGCAAGGCCAAGGCCGAGTCGCTGGGTCTGACCTGGCTGTGTGAGATCGGCGCGCACGGCGTCGTCGCCGGCCCGGATTCGACGCTGCAGAGCCAGCCCGCCAACGCCATCAAGAAGGCCGTCGAGCGTGAGGGCATCACGATCGATCAGCTCGACGTCATCGAGATCAACGAAGCCTTCGCGGCGGTGTCGCTGGCCTCGACCAAGGAACTCGGCGTCGACGGAGCCAAGGTGAACGTCAACGGTGGCGCCATCGCCATCGGCCACCCGATCGGCATGTCCGGTGCCCGGATCACCCTGCATGCGGCGCTGGAACTGGCCCGCAAGGGTTCGGGTTACGCCGTCGCGGCACTTTGCGGCGCCGGTGGTCAGGGCGATGCCCTGATCCTGCGTCGTCCGTAGTGTGAACTACGCCTCGTAGTAGTCAGCCCGTCACTCGGGCACAATGGCGCCATGAACGCTGTTGTGCCCCGGGTGGCGGGCTGGTTTCGTTTGATCGCTCTGGCCGAGGCCCTTAGCTGGGTCGGGCTGCTGACCGGCATGTACTTCAAGTACCTCGGTACGCCCCGCACGGAGATCGGCGTGCAGATCTTCGGCATGGTCCACGGAATCGTGTTCCTGGCGTTCCTGGCCACCGGACTGATCGTCGGCTGGGCGGCGCGTTGGTCGCTGCTGACCTGGGTGTCGGCGGCGCTGGCCGGCATCGTGCCGCTGGCCAGTGTGATCTTCCTGCGCTGGGCCGAGCGCAACGGGGCCCTGGCTGTCGGGGCCGCTGCCGCCGAGGCCGAACCGGAGACGTCGGCCGTCGCGTGACAGACTGGACAGCGTGACTCGTCCGCGTCCTTTTGGTCCCGCGCTGTCTGGTGCGGTCGACCTGTCCGCGCTCAAGAACCGCCCCGCCGAAGGCGCTGCCGCGACTGGTGGCGCACCCGGTGGTGCTCCCGGCGGTATCGAAATCACCGAGGCCAATCTCGAAGCCGAGGTGCTGATCCGCTCCGGCGAGGTGCCCGTCGTCGTGCTGCTGTGGTCGCCGCGCAGCGACTCGAGCGTTCAACTGGGCCAGACGTTGTCCGCGTTGGCCGCCGAGGACGGTGGCACGTGGTCATTCGGCACGGTGAACGTCGACACGGCTCCGCGCATTGCGCAGATGTTCGGCATTCAGGGCGTCCCGACGGTCATCGCCCTGGCCGGGGGGCAGCCGATCACCAGCTTCGAGGGCGGCCAGCCGGCTGACCAGCTGCGGCGCTGGGTGGACTCGCTGTTGCAGGCGACCGCGGGCAAGCTGGGCGGTGGCGCCGAGGGCGAGGAGGAGCAGGTCGACCCCGCGGTCGCGCAGGCTCGAGAGCTCCTCGACAGTGGTGACTTCGACGGCGCCTTGGCCGCGTACCAGACGATCCTCGACGCCGATCCGGCGCACGTCGAGGCCAAGGGCGCCGTCCGGCAGATCGCGTTTCTGCAGCGCGCATCGGCACACCGTCCGGAGGCTGTACGCCTCGCCGACGCCTCACCCGACGACATCGACCTGGCCTTCGCCGCCGCCGACGTACAGCTGTTCCAGCGCGACATCGACGGCGCCTTCAACCGGCTGATCGCGCTCGTCAAGAAGACCGCGGGCGACGACCGCACCCGCGTGCGCACCCGGCTCGTCGAGTTGTTCGAGCTGTTCGACCCCGCCGACCCCGAGGTCATCGCCGGCCGGCGCAACCTCGCCAACGCGCTCTACTGATCTCTCGCGAGCAGACGCGAAAACCCCAAAATCAAGCCATTTTGGGGGTTTTCACGTCTGCTCGCGGAAGAATGCTAGGCGGGCTTGAGCCAGAGGGCCGACATCGGCGGGAGCACCAGGACGGCGGAGGCGGGACGGCCGTGCCAGGGCTCGTCGGTGGCCTCGACCGCGCCCATGTTGCCCGCGCCGGCACCGTTGTACACCGTGGCGTCGGTGTTCAGCAGCTCGTGCCAGGTCCCGGCGTGCGGCAGGCCCAGTCGGTACTGCGCATGCTCGCTGCCGGAGAAATTGAAGATGCAGGCGATGGACGACCCGTCGTCGCCGAACCGCAGGAAGCTCAGCACGTTGTTGTTGGAGTCGTTGGCGTCGATCCACGAATAGCCCTCGGGGCTGCTGTCGCGGGACCACAGCGCGCGGTTCGCGCGGTAGATGCCGTTGATGTCGCGGACCAGCTGTTGCACGCCGGTGGAGAAGCTGTGCTCGCCGAGCTGGAACCAGTCGAGCCCGCGTTCCTCCGACCACTCGGCGCGCTGGCCGAATTCCTGTCCCATGAACAGCAATTGCTTGCCCGGGTGTGCCCACTGATAGGCGAGCAGCTGACGTAGGCCGGCCGCTTTGGCGTGGTCGTCGCCGGGCATCCGGGTCCACAGCGTGCCCTTGCCGTGCACGACTTCGTCGTGGCTGATCGGCAGCACGTAATGCTCGCTGTAGGCGTACAGCATCGAGAACGTCATCTCGTGGTGGTGATAGCTGCGATGCACTGGATCGTGGCTGATGTAGTCCAGGGTGTCGTTCATCCACCCCATGTTCCACTTCATCGAGAAGCCAAGGCCGCCAAGGTTTGTCGGCCGGGTGACGCCGGGCCACGAGGTGGATTCCTCGGCGACGGTGACGATGCCGGGCACCAGCTTGTGGACGGTGGCGTTCATCTCCTGCAGGAACTGCACCGCCTCGAGGTTCTCGCGGCCGCCGTAGATGTTGGGGGTCCAACCGCCTTCGGGGCGGGAGTAGTCGAGGTACAGCATGGAGGCGACGGCGTCGACGCGCAGGCCGTCGATGTGGAACTCTTCGAGCCAGTACAACGCGTTGGCCACCAGGAAGTTGCGGACCTCGTTTCGGCCGAAGTCGAAAACGTAGGTGCCCCAGTCGAGTTGCTCGCCGCGGCGTGGGTCGGCGTGTTCGTACAGCGGGGTGCCGTCGAAGCGGCCCAGCGCCCACGAGTCCTTGGGGAAGTGCGCGGGCACCCAGTCCACGATCACGCCGATGCCGGCCTGGTGCAACGTGTCGACCAGGTACCGGAAGTCGTCGGGCGTGCCGAGCCGTGACGTCGGCGCGTAGTACGACGTCACCTGGTAACCCCAGGAGCCGCCGTACGGGTGCTCGGCCACCGGCAACAGCTCGACGTGCGTGAAGCCCTGCGCCACCACGTACTCGGTGAGCTCGACGGCCAGTTCCCGGTAGCTCAACCCTGGCCGCCAGGACATGAGATGCACCTCGTAGGTGCTCATGGGCTCGACGATCGGGTTGAACGTGGCGCGGGCGGTCATCCAGGCGTCGTCGTGCCAGACATAGGAACTGATAAAGGTTTTCGACGCGGTCAGCGGCGGTACCTCGGTGCTGAAGGCCATCGGGTCGGCGCGATCGGTGACGGCGCCGTTGGTGCCGTTGCCGCCGTGGATCCGGAACTTGTAGAGGCTGTCCGCCTCGAATCCGGGCCAGAACAGCTCCCACACCCCGGACGAGCCCAGTGCCCGCATCGGAGCCTCGCTGCCGTCCCAGTGATTGAAGTCGCCGATCAGGTTGACGCCCTTGGCGTTCGGCGCCCACACCGCGAACGAGAATCCCTCGACCACGCCGTCGGGTGTGGTGAACGAACGAGGTTGTGCGCCAAGGATTTCCCACAGCCGTTCGTGGCGGCCCTCGGCAAGCAGGTGCAGGTCCATGTCGCCGAGCGTCGGCAGGAAGCGGTAGGGGTCGGCCGTGGCATGTACGACGTCGCCCGGGTATTCGACCTCGAAGCGGTAGTCGGCCAACTTGGTGAACGGCACCTCGACCGCGAACAGGCCGCCCTCGATGGCCGTCATCGGATAGCGCTTCTTGCCGACCAGCGCCGTGACTCCGGTGGCGTGCGGCCGCAGCGCCCGGATGACGGTGTTCTTGCCGTACTCATGTGCACCCAGAACCGAATGCGGGTCGTGGTGCTCGCCGGCCAGCAGACGGGCCAGCTCGGCGACGGGTGGCCGGAGATGGCTCGTCACGGTTGCCTCCGCAGGAGGTTCAGCCGTTTGTCGTACGGGATTTGCGGCATGTTCAGTACGTGGGCTACCGCCTTGCCCGGGTCCAGTCGCACGTAATTCGATGCGCCCCATTGGTATTCCTCACCGGTGATCTCGTCGCGTACCCAGAACCGGTCGTGCTCGTCCATGCCGAGGGCGCCCATGTCCAGCCACAGCGTGGCCTGCTCGGGGCCGAATGCGTTGAGCGTCAACACCACAAGGACGGTGTCGCCGGTGACGGGGTCGAACTTGCTGTACGCCAACATCAAGTCGTTGTCGACGTGATGGAACTTGATGGTCCGCAACTGGCTGAGCGCCGGGTGCACCCGCCGGATCTCGTTGAGCCGGGTCAGCAGCGGCTCAAGGGACCGGCCGCCGGCCAGAGCGGCCTCGAATTCGCGTGGCCGCAACTGGTATTTCTCGGAGTCCAGGTACTCCTCGCTGCCCTCGCGAAGTGCCAGGTGCTCGAACAGTTCGTAGCCGGAGTAGACGCCCCAGGACGAGCTCAGGGTGGCGGCCAGCACCGCCCGGATCGCGAACATGCCGGGGCCGCAATGCTGCAGGCCGGCATGCAGGATGTCGGGGGTGTTGACGAACAGATTGGGCCGGTAGAAGTCGGCGTACTCGGCGATCTGCTGGCCGAATTCGGTGATCTCCCACTTGAAGTTGCGCCAGGTGAAGTACGTATACGACTGCGTGAAGCCGAGTTTCGCGAGCCCGTAGAGGCGGGCCGGGCGGGTGAACGCCTCGGACAGGAACAGCACGTCGGGGTCGATGTTCTTGGCTTGGGCGATCAGCCAGGCCCAGAAGTTCGCGGGCTTGGTGTGCGGGTTGTCGACGCGGAAGATCTTGACGCCGTGCGACATCCAGAACTTGACCACGCGCAGCACCTCGTCGTACAGGCCGGCCGGATCATTGTCGAAGTTCAGCGGGTAGATGTCCTGGTACTTCTTCGGCGGATTCTCGGCGTACGCGATGGTGCCGTCGGGCAGTACGGTGAACCACTCCGGGTGGTCCTTGGCCCACGGGTGATCGGGCGCGCATTGCAGCGCCAGGTCGAGCGCCACCTCCAAGCCGTTGTCGCGGGCAGCAGCGACCATGTCGTCGAACTCGGCGATGGTGCCCAGATCCGGGTGCACCGCGTCGTGGCCGCCTTCGTCGCTGCCGATCGCCCAGGGAGAGCCGACGTCGCCGGGCGCCGCGGTCACGTTGTTGTTCGGGCCCTTGCGGTGCACTTTGCCGATCGGGTGCACCGGCGGCAGGTACAGCACGTCGAAACCCATTGCGGCAACCCGTGGAATGGCCTTGGCGGTCGTGGCGAACGTGCCGTGGACGGGCTGACCGTCGGCATCCCAGCCGCCGGTGGAGCGGGGGAAGAGCTCGTACCAGGCACTGAACCGGGCCCGCGGCCGGTCGACCCAGATGCCGTATTGCTCTCCGCGAGTGACCAATTCACGCAATGGGTACTTGCGCAGCAGGTCGGTGACATCTGGTGCAAGGGCCGCTCCGGCGCGGATGAACGGGTCGCCATCCTCCCGGAGCCGACGCGCGGCGGCGAGCAGCGGGGCGCGGTCGTCCTGCGGGACGGCCGTGGCGGCGCGCTCCAGCAGCCCCGCACCGATCAGCAGGTCATTGGACAGCTCGGCCTCACTCTGGCCGGCCTCGAGCTTGGCGGTGATGGCGTGGCGCCACGTCGCGATGGGGTCGCCCCAGCCGTCGACGCGGAACGTCCACAGGCCGACGGCATCGGGCGCGAACTGACCGTGGAACACGTCGGGCGTATAGCCCGGCGCCATGGGCATGCGGGTCGGCTTGACCTTGGCCCGCGGCGGGGCCGGCGCCGGCGTCGCGCCCGGCGGGGTCTCGGCGAGCTGCGGGTAGACCGGGCCGTGGTAGCGCACCACCAGCGTTGCGGCGACGGCGTCGTGGCCTTCGCGCCACACGGTCGCGCTGATCGGAACCACTTCGCCGACCACGGCCTTGGCGGGATATCGACCTGCGGACACCACTGGTGCGACGTCGTCGATCTCGATCCGACCGGCCACCAAATCACTCCTTACCCGGGACTACGGGACTATGCATACCCACCGTAGTAGCCCGTGACACCAGATGGGCAGTGACCAGTTGGATGGGCGTCTGGGCTGTCACCGAACTGACCCTGCACGTGGAAAAAATGTCAGTAAGGTTGGCTCGTGTGAAAGCCCTCCGTCGGTTCACCGTCCGTGCCCACCTGCCCGAACGCCTCGCCGCCCTGGAGCGGTTGTCCATCAACCTGCGCTGGTCCTGGCACACGCCGACTCAGGAGCTGTTCGCGGAGATCGATCCGGCGCTGTGGGAACAGGTCGGCGCCGACCCTGTGGCGTTGCTCGGGGCGGTCAGCCCGGCGCGTCTCGATGAGCTGGCGGCCGACGACGACTTCGTCGGCCGGGTGAACCACCGGGCCACCGATCTGGACAGCTATTTGAGCCGGCCGCTGTGGTACCAGGAGCAGGCCGACAACGCGCTGGACGGCGGTCCTGCGATGCCAAAGGGCATCGCGTACTTCTCCATGGAGTTCGGCGTCGCGGAGGTCCTGCCGAACTACTCGGGCGGTCTGGGCATCCTCGCGGGCGATCACCTCAAGTCGGCGTCGGACCTCGGGCTGCCGCTGATCGCGGTGGGGCTGTACTACCGGTCCGGCTATTTCAAGCAGTCGCTGACGGCCGACGGCTGGCAGAACGAGAACTATCCGTCGTTCGATCCGCAGGGTCTGCCGCTGCGGCTGCTGACGTGGGCCGACGGCCAGCCGGCGCTGGTGTCGCTGAACCTGCCGGAATCGCAGGTGCTGCGGGCTCGGGTATGGGTGGCGCAGGTCGGACGAGTTCCGTTGCTGCTGCTCGATTCTGACATCCCCGAGAACGATCATGAGCTGCGCTCGGTCACCGACCGGCTCTACGGCGGCGACCAGGAACACCGGATCAAGCAGGAGCTGCTCGCCGGCATCGGCGGCATCCGCGCGATCCGGGCGTTCACCGAGATCGAGGGCATCGACGCGCCCGAGGTTTACCACATGAACGAAGGCCACGCGGGTTTCCTTGGCGTGGAACGCATTCGGGAGTACATCAGCGGGTCCGGGCTGGATTTCGAGACCGCGTGGACGGTGGTGCGGTCGTCGACGGTCTTCACTACCCACACCCCGGTGCCGGCCGGTATCGACCGGTTCCCGGTGCAGATGGTGCGCAGGTACTTCGACGACACCGTCGCCTCGCCGCTGCTGCCTGAGGTGCCGCTGTACCGGGTGGTCGCGTTCGGCGCGGAGGACGACCCGGAGAAATTCAACATGGCGCACATGGGTTTACGGCTCGCGCAGCGGGCCAACGGGGTGTCACTGCTGCACGGCAGGGTCAGCCGCGGCATGTTCAACGAGCTGTGGCCGGGCTTCGACCAGTCGGAGGTGCCGATCGGGTCGATCACCAACGGGGTGCATGCGCCGACCTGGGCAGCGCCGCAATGGCTGGAGTTGGGCCGCGAGCTGGTCGGCGTGGAAGGGATGGCGGCGGTTGACCAGGCGGCAGGGGAGCCGCAGTTGTGGCAGCGGTTGCACGACGTCGATCCCGGCCACCTGTGGTGGATCCGGTCCCAGCTGCGCGAGATGCTCGTCGCGGACGTGCGGGCCCGGCTGCGCCGCTCGTGGCTCGAGCGCGGTGCCACCGAGGCCGAACTCGGTTGGATTGCAAACGCTTTCGATCCCTCGGTGTTGACCATCGGCTTCGCCCGCCGGGTGCCCACCTACAAGCGGCTGACGTTGATGCTGCGTGATCCGGAGCGGCTGGAGCGGCTGCTGCTGGACGAGTCGCGGCCGCTGCAGTTGATCGTCGCGGGCAAGTCGCACCCGGCCGACGAGGGCGGCAAGGCGCTGATCCAGCAGGTGGTGAAGTTCGCCGACCGGCCCGAGGTGCGGCACCGCATCGCCTTCCTGCCGGACTACGACATGTCGATGGCGCGGCTGCTGTACTGGGGCTGCGATGTGTGGCTCAACAACCCGCTGCGTCCGCTGGAGGCGTGTGGCACGTCGGGTATGAAGAGCGCGCTCAACGGCGGGCTGAACCTCTCGATCCGTGACGGCTGGTGGGATGAGTGGTACGACGGCGAAAACGGTTGGGAAATCCCGACTGCCGACGGCGTCACCGACGAGACGCGCCGCGACGACCTCGAGGCCGCGGCGTTGTACGACCTGATGCAGAACTCGGTGGCACCCAAGTTCTACGAGCGCGACGAGCACGGCGTGCCGATGCGCTGGGTGGAGATGGTGCGGCACACGCTGCAGTCCCTGGGGCCCAAGGTGCTGGCATCGCGGATGGTGCGCGACTACACCGAGAAGTACTACGCCCCTGCGGCACAGTCGTTCCGGCGCACGGTGGAGCCGGTCGACGGCGTGCCGTACGGTGCGGCCCGCTCGCTGGCGGCCTATCGGCAACGGGTGACGGAGGCCTGGCCGAAGATTCAGATCACCGATGTGGACAGCTACGGGTTGCCCGATACGCCGCTGCTGGGTTCGGAGTTGTCGCTGACTGCCACCGTGCAGCTGGCGGGGCTGCGCACCGATGAGGTTGTGGTGCAAGCGGTTCTGGGTCGGGTCGATGCCGGCGACCAGTTGGTGGACCCGGTGACGGTGCCGATGGCGCACACCAGTTCCGGCGACGGCGGCGTCGAGGTGTTCTCCGCGACCACGCCGCTGCCGGTGGCGGGTCCGGTCGGGTACACCGTGCGAGTGTTGCCGCACAACGCATTACTGGCCGCTGACAACGAGCTCGGGCTGGTCACGCTGGCGTGAGTGCACTGACTGTTGCGGTCGATGGCGGACCGTACGCGCTGGCGGCTGGTCCGGACGGCGCGATGTGGGTGACATTGGTGTCGGCGGGTTCGGTGGCTCGGATCGACGCGCGCGGTGAGGTACGGGTGTTCGAGGTCGGTGCCGACAGCCGGCCGATGCAGATCTGCGCGGGACCCGACGGGGCCATGTGGTTCACCTGCTCCGGCACAGACCAGCTGGGCCGGATCGCTGGGAACGGTGCGCTGACATTCGTCGAATTGGATTCGGGCAGTGCACCGTTCGGTATCGCTGTGGGACCCGACGACGCGGTGTGGTTCACCGCCATGGACGCCGGAACGGTGGGCCGGGTCGGGGCCGACGGCGCGGTCGAGGTGGTTGCCGTGCCCCGCGGGATGCCGTCGATGATCGCTGCCGGCGGTGACGGTGCGCTGTGGTTCACGCTGAATCAGAAGTCCGCCATCGGGCGACTGACGGTCGCCGGTGATCTGTCGATCCGGCCGACACCGACACCGTCGGCGGGGCCGGTCGGCATCTGCGCCACTCACGATGACGCGGTGTGGTTCACCGCAATCGGCGCCGACAAGCTGGGCCGCATCCCGCTCAACGACGCCATCCAGGAACTCGATCTGCCGGGCAAGCCGCACGCGGTGGTCGCCGATGAGGCCGATGGGGTGTGGGTGAGCCTGTGGGGTGCGGACGGTATCGCACGGGTCACCGCCGATGGCGAGGTCTCGACGTTCGATCTGCCGCCGGGCAGCGAGCCGCACGGGTTGGCCGTCGACCGTGATGGCGCGCTGTGGGTGGCGTTGGAGTCGGGGTTCGTGGTGCGGTTGCCGGTCTAGGCGGGTACCGGCTGGACGCTGCTGTCGAAGTCGATGTGGTGACCCTGTAGCCACATCATCGAGCGGCCACCATCTTTCGCGCCCTGCCGGAGTACCACCGGCAGGATCAGGTCACGCAGGAACCGTCCGATCGGCCCCGCCGCCTTGCTGTTGGCCGACCGGTGGCCGTGCCGGACGATCTTCTCCACCCGGTGCCGGCGCAATGATTCGAATGTCGTGAAAGCCGTTGGGATGTCGCGGCAATCGCGCAGGCACTGCGCGAGAATCACGGCGTCCTCGACGGACATCGATGCACCCTGGCCCGCTGACGGTGCGGTGGCGTGGGCGGCGTCGCCGATGATGATCTGATTGCGGTGGTTGTGCCACCGTTTCACCACCGGCAGGTCGTAGGTGGCCCACCCGACCATCGGACCGGGCGCGGCGTCGATGATCTCGTGAGCCGGCCCGACGTCGTCGGACATCAACTGGTGCAGCCAGTTTCGCCAGTCGGCATCGGTCATGCCAGACAGCGCGCCGCGTTCGGGTTCGCGGGCCATCGGCGGATTGGCGAACCAGACAGTGCCGCCGTCCGGGGTGGGGAACCAGGCGAAGAAGCAGCGGGTGCCGAACTGCATCCGGAATTCCTGGGGCGGCACATCGACGGAGAAGTTCGGGATGTAGCCGCCGACGTTGAGTACCGGCACGTAGCGCGGAGCCCGTGCGCTGGGGTCGATCACGCGGCGTACCGCGGAATGCACACCGTCACAGCCGATCAGCAGATCTCCGGATGCGGTACTGCCGTCGGCAAACTGCGCGTGGACGCGGCCGTCGGAAGTTGTTGTTGCGGAGACGAATTCCTTGCCGTAGCTGTACCGGGCACCACGGGCTGTGGCGAGCGTGTTCAGTTCGCGGTAGAGGTCGGCTCGACGCATCATGATCGACAGCTGGCCATCCGGGCGTTGTGCGGCCATCGGGATACGCCCCAGTTTCTTGCCGCTGCCGGTGCTGAAGCTGATGGTGTCGTTCGGGTAGCCCAGGTTCTCGAGCGGCCCTGCGGCATCGACGGCACGCAGGGCGTCCATGCCGTTGGCCTGAAAGTTCAGCCAGGCACCGCGGAGATCGGCGCCGGACGGGGAGCGTTCATAGATGTGGGCATCGATACCGACGCGTTGTAGCGCGATGGCCAGGACGGGGCCGGTCACGCCGGCGCCGATGATGAGCGCTTTGGTCATGCGTGTTCCTTGGTTTGTCGCCAGATGGCTCGACGATCAGATAACTTGATTGTCAAGCAATATCCTGAAAGGTGGATCGCTCGATTGTCAAGCGAAAATCCGATGTCTGACCGTCTTGGCGCGGCGGTGCAGGGCTACCAGGCCGCGGTCGACGACTTCGACCGCGAGGTCGCGCGCCTGCTCGGCATCAACGCGACGGACGCGCGGTGCCTGGAGATTCTGCTCCAGGAAGCCGCCGACGGCGTCACGCCGCGGGAGCTGGCCGACCAGTTGGGCCTCACCACCGGCAGCGCCACGACAATGCTCGACCGGTTGGAGAAGGTCGGCTACGTGACGCGCTCAGCGCATCCCAGTGACCGGCGCAAGCTCCTGGTCCACGCCACCGCTACCGCGCGAGAGCGTGCTTTCGCTCTCATCGGTCCATTGGTGGCCGAGGGGGAACGCACCCTGCTGAGTCGCTACAACGCCAAACAGCTGGAGCTGATCACCGAATTCCTCACGCGGGCAGCCGAACTGCAGCGCGAACATGTCGCGCGGTTGCGCGGGATGTGAACAACGTCGGGCGTGTCGGCTTTCTCCAGGACATGTGTGGCCCGGACCCGTCACCATGCGATGACATTGTCAGCACATGGTGACAATGTCAGCCTCAGCTGACAGCTCCCAGCGCGATGTGGTGGGCAGAGAGCTCCAGCAGCCGCGTCGACGGCGGGCCCGTCAGCTCGACGCCGCCAGCCGCTCCAGCGCGCTGCGCACCCGAACCGGATCGGTGGTCGACCAGTACGGCGGCAGCGACGACTGCAGGAAGCCGCCGTAGCGCGCCGTCGCCATCCGGGAATCCAGGATCGCGATGACCCCGCGGTCGTTGACGCTGCGCAGGAGGCGCCCGGCGCCCTGCGCCAACAACAACGCGGCGTGGGACGCGGCCACCGCCATGAAGCCGTTGCCGCCGCGGGCCGCGATGGCGCGCTGCCGTGCGGTCAGCAGCGGATCGTCGGGGCGGGGGAACGGGATTCGGTCGATGATCACCAGGGACAGTGACGGCCCCGGCACGTCGACGCCCTGCCACAGCGACAGCGTGCCGAACAGTGACGTCTCGGCGTCTTCGGTGAAGCGGCTCACCAGAGTTGACGTGGAGTCCTCGCCCTGGCAGAGCACCGGGGTGTCCAGGCGCTCGCGCATGATCTCGGCGGTGGCCTTGGCAGCCCGCATCGACGAGAACAGTCCGAGGGTGCGGCCGCCGGCCGCGGTGATCAGCTCGTAGATTTCGTCGAGTTGTTCCGGAGCGGCGGCGTCACGGCCGGGCGCCGGTAGATGCTTGGCGACGTACAGAATGCCCGACTTGGCATGGGAGAAGGGCGATCCCACGTCCATGCCCTTCCATTTCGGTGGCGTCGCCGTGCTGTCCTCGGGCACCGACAAGCCCCACTGCCGGGCCATCGACTCGAAGCGCCCGCCGATGGTCAGCGTCGCCGATGTCAGCACCGCCGTCACCTCACCGAAGAGCCGCCCGCGCAGCAGCCCGGCCACTGACAGCGGGGCGACCCGCAGAATGTGTCGCACTGAGCCCCTGGACTCTTCGCGATCCAGCCACACCACGTCATATCGATCGGGGATCGCGGGCACGAACGAATCGATGATGCGGGACGCGGTGTCGCTCAGGTCGGTCAGCGAGGTGACGGCCTCGCTGCGCGCCGCGGCGGCGGTGGGGTCAGACGGTGCGGTATCGATCGCCATCTTGACCTTGTCCGTCGAGTCGCGGACCACCGTCAGGTAGGTGGCCAGCTCGTCGTCGAGTACGTCGATGCGTCCGGCTTCCATGTCGTGGATGGCCGACGACAGCGTGGCGATGGAGGCCTCAAGGCGTTCTGCCAGTTCGGGTTCCACCAGCCGGGCCGCCCGTCGAAGCGTCACGGCCATGGACGTCGCCGACAGTTCGCCGGTGGCCACGCTGGTCACTCGGTCCACCAGCTCGTGGGCTTCGTCGACCACCAGTAGTTGGTGCTCGGGCAGGACGTTGACCTCGGAGATCGCGTCGATGGCCAGCAGCGCGTGGTTGGTGACGATGACGTCGACCGCCCCTGCCTTGGCGCGGGCCTTCTCGGCGAAACAGTCTGTGCCATAAGGGCATCGGGTAGCGCCGATGCATTCGCGCGCGCCCACGCTGACCTGCGACCAGGCTCGGTCCAGCACGCCCGGCACCACCTCATCGCGGTCACCGCTCTCGGTGTCGGACGACCATTCGATGAGCCGCTTGACGTCGCGGCCCAGGGCCGAGGCGGCGACGGGGTTGAACAGTTCCTCCTGCGGGAGATCCTCGTCGGCCTGCGCTCCGCTGTGAACCTTGTTCAGGCACAGGTAGTTTCCGCGGCCTTTGAGCAACGCGAACTCGGGCCGGCGGGGCAGGTGCGGGGCCAGGGCGTCGGCCAGCCGGGGCAGGTCGCGGTCGACGAGCTGGCGTTGCAGGGCGATGGTGGCCGTCGACACCACGACCGGCTGATTCGACGCCACGGCGTGTGCGATCGATGGCACCAGGTACGCCAACGACTTTCCGGTGCCGGTCCCAGCCTGTACCGCCAGGTGCTCGCCCTTGTCGAAGGCGTGGCCGACGGCTTCGGCCATCTCGATCTGCCCACTGCGCTCGGCACCGCCGAGGGCGGATACCGCGATGGACAGCAGGGCGGAAACGTCGGTGGGATCGGTCTTGCGGCTCACGCGCCCACCAGTCTGGTCGGGATGGCCGGCTCGCCGCGGGAGAGCTTGAGCCCGTCCCACGGCAGGCTGTGCAGTCCGGCCGCAACCCTTGCGCGGGCGTCGGCCAGCGACGAGTCGCACACGACGGAGCCTGAACGCACCAGTGGCACCGTCAAGACGCGCCCCTCACCAGTCGGCACCGAACCGGCCGGGTGCACCACCTCTTCGACGATGGTTCCCGACTCCTTCGCCAACCGCAGTGCAGCCTTGCGTCCACCGTGAGATTCCTTGTGGCTGCTGCGTTTTGCCACCGGCATGCCGTCGACCTCGACCAGCTTGTAGACCATCGACGCGGTCGGCGCACCAGAGCCGGTGACCACCGACGTCCCGACGCCGTAGACGTCGACGGGGGCTGCGGCCAGTCCGGAGATCGAGTACTCGTCGAGGTCGCCGGACACCACGATGCGGGTGCCGGTCGCGCCCAACCCGTCGAGCTGATCGCGGACCTGGCGGGCCATCACGCCGAGGTCGCCGGAGTCGATGCGCACCGCGCCGAGTTCCGGCCCGGCGACGGCGATGGCGTTGGCCACGCCCTGGGTGATGTCGTAGGTATCGACGAGCAGCGTCGTCCCGACGCCCAACGCGTCGACCTGGGCCCGGAACGCGGCCACCTCGTCGGGACCGGTGGTCGCGGTGTGCACCAGGGTGAAGGCGTGCGCGCTGGTCCCCAGCGCGGGGACGCCGAACGACCGCTGCGCCTCCAGGTTCGAGGTGCCGGTGAACCCGGCGATGTACGCGGCGCGCGCGGAGGCGACCGCCGCCTGCTCATGAGTGCGCCGCGAGCCCATCTCGATCAGCGGCCGGCCGACCGCCGCGCTGACCATGCGAGCGGCCGCCGAGGCGATCGCGGTGTCGTGATTGAAGATCGAGAGCACCAGCGTCTCGAGGATCACGCACTCGGCGAACGTGCCGTGGATCGACAGCACCGGCGAATCGGGGAAGTACAGCTCGCCCTCGGGGTAGCCGTCGATGTCGCCACGGAACTCGTAGTCGGCCAACCAGCGCAGCGTCTCGGCATCCAGGAAGTCGAGCGAGGCCAGCGCGTCGTCGTCGAACCGGAACTCGGCGAGCGCCGACAGGAACCGGGCGGTGCCGGCGACCACGCCGTACCGGCGCCCGAACGGCAGTCTCCTGGCAAACACCTCGAATGACGCGCGGCGGTGTGCGGTGCCGTCGCGCAGCGCAGCGGCGAGCATGGTGAGCTCGTATTTGTCGGTCAGCAGAGCTGCGGTCACAGAGCTCACCGTACTGGTTCTGCGACTGGCAACCACCCGGCTATTCTGGGCTCATGGTTCTGGGTGCCCCGGTCGCGCGGACAAGCCCGGCGACTGACGTCGAAGAGGCGGCGAGCCTCGACAGTCCGTGGGTGACCATCGTCTGGGACGACCCGGTGAATCTGATGACCTACGTGACCTACGTCTTCCAGAAGCTGTTCGGCTACAGCGAGGTGCGCGCCACCGAGCTGATGATGCAGGTGCACACCGAGGGCAGGGCCGTCGTCTCGGCGGGCAGCCGGGAGTCGATGGAGGTCGACGTCACCAAACTGCACGCGGCCGGACTGTGGGCAACCATGCAGCAGGACCACTGACCGATGCGCAAGTGGAAGCGGGTCAACACGTCGTCGGGTGTGCGCATCAAGTCCGGCCTCGAAGCGCACGAAGTCATGATGCTGCGCAACTTGGTCGGTTCGCTGGTCGAGATGCTCGACGATCGCGAATCCGCTTCACCGCGTGACGAACTCGCCGAGCTGACCGGCATGAAGATCGGGCCGTCGCAAGCTCCCGATGACGACACCATGCGCCGGCTCCTGCCGGACTTCTACCACGATCCGGCCACGCACCCGGATGGCCGCGCCGCCGGTGAGAGCCTCAACGGTGCACTGCGCAGCCTGCACGAGCCGACCATTGTCGACGCCAAACGGCAAGCTGCCCAACGGCTTCTGGATTCGCTGCCGGAACCGGCCGGCAAGTTCGAGCTGACCGAGGAGCAGGCGGAGGGCTGGGCGTCCGCGATCAACGATGTGCGGCTGGCGCTCGGCGCGATGCTCGACATCGGACCCGATGGGCCGCAACGTCTTTCGCCGGACGATCCGATGGCGGGGCATCTGGAGGTGTATCAGTGGCTGACGTATCTGCAGGAGTACCTGGTGCTGAGCCTGCTGGACGAGCGGTGACGGGCTCCATCACCAACGTCGCCGACATCCTGGTCGGCAATCACCACCGCATCGAAGACGCCACCCTGGGCGGCGGCTGGGCCACCGGCACCACCGTCGTGCTGGCCCCACCCGGAACCACCGGCGCAGTCGACGTCCGCGGGGGAGCGCCCGGCACCCGCGAGACCGACCTGCTCGACCCGTCCAACAGCGTGCAGCACGTCGACGCGATCGTGCTCACCGGCGGCAGCGCATACGGGCTCGCCTCGGCCGACGGCGTCATGACCTGGCTCGAAGAACACGACCGCGGAGTGAAGATGCCCGGTGGACGGGTGCCGATCGTGCCGGGCGCGGTGATCTTCGATCTGCCGGTGGGGGCGTGGGCCAACCGGCCGACGGCCGAGTTCGGCTACCAGGCCGTCGCCCAGGCCGGCACCGAGGTGCCGACGGGCAACGTCGGCGCGGGCGCCGGTGCGCGGGCGGGCGCGCTCAAAGGTGGGCTCGGGACGGCGTCGGTGACGCTCGACAACGGCGTCACCGTCGGCGCGCTCGTCATCGTCAATGCGGCCGGCCACGTCGTCGACCCGCAGACGGGACTGCCGTGGTCGGCCGACCAGATCGCCCGGTTCGGGCTGCAGCCTCCGCCGCCCGACCAGATCGAGGCGTACCGCACCCGGGTGAAAGATCCGAAGCCGCTCAACACGACCATCGCCGTCGTCGCGACCGATGCCGCGCTCAGCCCGGCCGGCTGTAAGAAGGTGGCCGTCGCCGCGCACAACGGGCTGGCCCACACCATCCGTCCGGCGCACACCGCCGTCGACGGCGACACCGTCTTCGCGCTCGCGACCGGACGGGTCCATATCGAGCCGGACCCCGCGACACCGGAACAGATGAACCCCGAGACGCGACTCATCTCCGAGATCGGGGCGGCCGCTGCCGATGCGCTCGCCACCGCCGTGATGGTCGGGGTGCTGGCCGCCGAGTCGATCGCCGATATACCGACCTACCGCGACCTGCTGCCAGGAGCCTTCGGCTGAAGCGTTCCGCCGGTAGCCTGGGGGTATGACGTCAGCGAGTAGCGGAGCGGATCGCGCATGACTTCGGACCTGTCGACCACCTCATCCAAGCCGCAGCCGCCTGCGACGTGGAAGGTTGGCGGCGTCACCATCGTCGGCTTCGTCGGGCTGCTCTGGCTCATCGAAGGCTGGGATGCGCTGCATCAGCAGCGGCTGAATCAGGACGGCATCCGGCCGCTGGAGACCGATGGGCTCTGGGGCATCTTGTGGGCGCCGCTGCTGCACGCCGACTGGGCGCACCTGATCGCGAACACCGGCCCGGCCCTGGTGCTCGGGTTCCTGGTGACGCTCGCCGGCATGGGCCGGTTCCTCGGGGCGACGTTGATCATCTGGATTCTCGGCGGATTCGGCACCTGGCTGATCGGCAACATCGGCGCGCCGCGCGGTGTGGAGTCCGTCCACATCGGGGCGTCCGGGCTGATCTTCGGTTGGCTGACGTTCCTCATCGTGTTCGGGTTCTTCACCCGGCACGCGTGGCAGATCATCGTCGGCATCATCGTGTTGTTCGTCTACGGCGGTGTGCTGTGGGGCGCGCTGCCGGGCACATTCGGCGTGTCGTGGCAGGGCCATCTGTGCGGTGGCCTCGCCGGCGTACTTGCTGCGTATTTGCTGAGCAGTCCGGAAAGAGAAGCGCGCGAACGGCGTAAGGGTTCAGCCCTGCCGTCGATTCCGACGTAATTTGCTGAATTTGGAATTCGCCGCGCGCGGTGATGCCCGAAGCGTGATCGGTATCGCTTTCGGGACCAATCGAGAAACTGGCCGCCTAAAGGTGCCGTCTTTTCGTCGCAGGACGTGTTGACGTGGCAAGCTAGGGGTGTGCGCCTCACCATTCTCGGTTGCTCCGGCAGCGTGGGTGGGCCGGATTCTCCGGCCTCGGGCTATCTGCTGACCGCTCCGGACACCACGCCGATGGTTATTGACTTCGGCGGCGGGGTACTCGGAGCACTGCAGCGGCATGCTGATCCGGGCGCCGTAAATATATTGCTGTCACATCTGCATGCCGACCATTGCTTGGACTTGCCCGGGCTGTTCGTCTGGCGTCGGTATCACCCGAATCCTCCCGTTGGTCGCGCCCTGATGTTCGGTCCTGCGGCCACCTGGCACCGGCTCGGTGCGGCGTCGTCGCCCGAGGGCGGCGAGATCGACGACATCACCGACATCTTCGACATCAAGGTCTGGGTCGACGGCGAAGACGTCGAGATCGGCTCGCTGACCGTGACGCCGCGACTGGTGTGCCATCCGACGGAGTCGTACGGCATGCGGTTCACCGATCCGTCCGGCGCGACGCTCGTCTACTCAGCTGACACCGGCTACTGCGACGCCTTGGTTGATCTCGCTCGCGGCGCCGATGTGTTCCTGTGCGAGGCGTCGTGGACCGACTCGCCCGACCGTCCGCCGAAGCTGCACCTGTCCGGCACCGAGGCGGGACGCGCCGCCCGCGAAGCCGGGGTCAAAGAGCTCCTGCTGACCCACATCCCGCCATGGACCTCCCGCGAGGACGTCATCAGCGAGGCCAAGGCCGAGTTCGACGGACCCGTGCACGGCGTCGTGTGCAACGAGTCGTTCGACATCACCCGCCGGTAAGACTTGGGCAAGTCGGGACCCCGCATTCGGCGGCCCGCTAGGGTTGTCGGGTGTCCAGACGAGAAGACGGTCGCCTTGACGACGAGCTCCGCCCGGTAAAGATCACCCGAGGATTCACCAAGCACCCGGCAGGGTCGGTCTTGGTGGAGTTCGGCGAGACGCGGGTCATGTGCACCGCCTCGGTGTCCGAAGGGGTGCCACGCTGGCGCAAGGGTTCCGGGTTGGGCTGGCTGACCGCCGAATACGCGATGCTGCCGGCCGCCACGCATGACCGCTCCGACCGCGAGTCGGTGAAGGGCCGCGTCGGCGGACGGACCCAGGAGATCAGCCGGTTGATCGGCCGCTCGCTGCGCGCGTGCATCGACCTCAGCGCCCTCGGCGAGAACACCATCGCCATCGACTGCGACGTGCTGCAGGCCGACGGTGGCACCCGCACCGCGGCGATCACCGGTGCGTACGTGGCGTTGTCCGACGCCGTCACCTACCTGGCCGCGGCCGGGCGCTTGAAGGATCCGCGCCCGCTGTCGTGTGCGATCGCCGCCGTGTCGGTCGGTGTGGTCGACGGCCGGGTCCGCACGGACCTGCCCTACACCGAGGACTCGCGCGCCGAGGTCGACATGAACGTCGTCGCCACGGACACCGGGACTCTCGTCGAGGTGCAGGGCACCGGCGAGGGTGCGACGTTCCCGCGGTCGACGCTGGACAAGCTGCTTGATGCCGCGCTGGCCGCGTGCGACCAGCTGTTCGCGCTGCAGCGCGAGGCGCTGGAGCTGCCGTACCCGGGCGTGCTGCCGGAGTCGTCCGGCCCGGCCAAGAAGACATTTGGTGCCTGACCTACTCGTTGCTTCCCGCAATGCGAAGAAGCTTGTGGAGTTGCAGCGCGTTCTCGATGCCGCGGGTGTCGTCGGTCTGAGGTTGTTGTCGTTGTCTGATGTGCCCGAGTATCCCGAGGCGCCCGAGACCGGGGCGACGTTCGAAGAGAATGCCTTGGCCAAGGCTCGTGATGGCTTTGCGGCCACCGGAATCGCTTGTATCGCAGATGATTCCGGGGTGTCGGTCGATGCGTTGAACGGCATGCCCGGGGTGCTGTCGGCCCGGTGGGCTGGGCGGCATGGGGATGATGCGGCGAACCTTTCGTTGCTTCTCGGCCAGATTCAGGATGTGCCGGATTCGCGGCGGGGCGCGGCGTTCGTGTCGTGCTGTGCGCTGGTTTCGGCTGCGGGCTCTGTTGTCGTTCGCGGTGAGTGGCCCGGTGCTATCGCGCGGGAGCCGCGGGGTTCGAGCGGGTTCGGGTATGACCCCGTGTTCGTCCCTGCCGGTGGTTCGGTATCCGCGGCGGAGCTGACTGCAGCCGAGAAGGACGCGGCGTCACATCGCGGGCGGGCGCTGGCGCAGTTGGTACCGGCGCTGAGGGAGTTGGCTGGTTCCTGAAGCGGGCTGGCGGTTTCGACCGGCGCACGGGAGGCGCCGTTGACCGCGAAACCAACTGCACGGCGGTTTTCGGGCCGAATTGCCGCCATGCAGTTGGTTTCGGCGGAGTTGTCCACAGCTGCCGGTGAATCAGACTGGCCGTGCCGATGGCTCACTGGGCACACTGCGGTGATGGGGGAGCCATTCATCGGGAGTGAGGCGGTAGCGGCAGGGCGCCTGACTCGTCATCAGCTGCGCGCGAATTTCGTGGCCGTGCACAAGGACGTTTACGTGCCGAGAGGTACCAGGCCGAGCGCGATCATGCGGGCGAAGGCCGCGTGGCTGCGTTCGAAGCGTCGGGGTGTACTCGCGGGCTTTTCGGCTGCGGCGTTGCATGGGGCCCGGTTCATCGGGCCTGAGGTACCCGCCTACGTTGTCGATCGCTATTGCCGACGGGTGCGGGGTGTCGTGGTGTGGGAAGACGCCTTATCTGACGACGAGGTGTGCACCATCGGTGAGATGCGGCTGACCGACCCGCTACGTACCGCTGTTGATCTGGCACGCAAGTTTCCGGAAGACGTCGCTGTTGCTGCAATTGACGCGTTGGCTCGTGCCGCGCGACTGAGGGTGGCTGACATCGAGGCGGCCGCGGAGCGTCAGCGAGGGCAGCGGGGCATTCGTCGGGCCCGGAAGACGATTGCACTTGTTGACCCGAAAGCCGAGTCACCCCGAGAAACGGCATTGCGGCTGTTGATCATTCGGGCTGGGCTGCCAAAGCCGGAGAGTCAGTATCCGATCGACAACGAGTACGGGGTGCTGATCGGAATTGTCGATTTCGCTTGGCCGGAGTTGAAGATTGCCATCGAGTACGAGGGTGCGCACCACACCGACCCGGACATGGTTCGCAAGGACATCGCGAGGATCGAGAGCATGGTTGAGCTGGGTTGGCTCGTTATCCGGGTGACCGCGCGCGACCCCGCTGGGGTGGTGTTGCGTCGGCTCATCAATGGACGCGCATCGCGAGGCGCGGTTGATGACGTTGCCTGGCGTTTCCCGCGGGACGAGGCGGAAAGGCTGTGGCCCACTGCGATGCGAGCGTCGTAACGTGTCGCCGGCGTCATCGAGACCAACTGCATGGCGGTTTTCGGGGCTGTTGACCGCCGCCCAGTTGGTCTCGAGGGTCGAGACCGTCAGCGATAACTCGGGTCGGTCAGGTAGCCGTCGATGAAGGCGTGCAGCGCGGGTGCGAGGTGTGCGACGCCGGAATCGTTGAGCTTGGCCAGCAGGATGACGCCCTGATATTGCGCCAGCAGCGCGTGGGCGAGCTGCTCGGGATCGGTGCCCGGCCGCAGGGTGCCGTCGGCCAGCGCTTCCTGGCAGATGAGTGCCAGGTGGTGCTGCATCGCGGCGAGCGTGTGCGCGAGATGGGCGCGGAGATCGTCGTCGGTGGTGGACAGTTCGGCGGCGAAGTTGCCGAACGGGCAGCCCACCGCCCGGCCGAACTGCGCTTCGAGCGAGGACTGGATGACGCCGATGGCGTCGGGCACGGCGTGCAGCTTTTCGGCGGGCGTCGCGGTGGGGGAGCCGGTCAGCTGACGCTGAAAGGCCTTGGCATGTAAGTCGATAACGGCCTTGCCGAGTTCCGATTTCGACGGAAAGTAGTGGTAGAAGCTGCCCTTCTTGATGTCGGTCGCGCGGCAGAGTTCGTCGACGCCGACGGCCTGGTAGCTGCGCTCGAGGAAGAGTCGGGCGGCGGTCGCCACGAGGCGCTCGCGGGCATCTGAACTTCGGGGCACCTGAGAATCGTAATTAATAGTTGACCGGTCGGTCAACTATGGCTAGCTTGACGACATGACCGCCACTACCACTGAGATTTTCCGCACCCCGGACGAACGCTTCGCGAATCTGCCGGGTTATGACTTCGCGCCGAACTACGTCGATATCGACGGGCTGCGGCTGCACTACCTCGACGAGGGACCGCGCGACGGCAAGCCCATCGTCTGTTTCCACGGCGAACCGACGTGGGCGTTCCTGTACCGCAAGATGATCGGCGCCTTTGTCGACGCCGGGCACCGCGTGATCGTGCCTGACTATGCGGGCTTCGGCCGCTCGGACAAGCCCACTGACCGGCGCTGGTACAGCTACGACCGGCACGTCGACTTGGTGACCCGGCTGCTGGGCAGTCTGGATCTGCACGACGCCACCGCCATCGTGCAGGACTGGGGCGGGCCGATCGGCCTGCGGTGGGCGACGGAGAACGCGGATCAGGTTGGGGCGCTGGCCATTTTCAACACCGGGCTGTTCACCGGCCGGGTATCGAAGGGCTTCATGGCCTGGCGCGCCTTCGCGGAGGCCAATCCGGATCTGCCCGTCGGTTTCGTGATCCAGGGCGCGACGACGACGGAGCTGTCACCCGAGATCGTCGCGGCCTATGACGCGCCGTTCCCCACCGCGGAGTCAAAGGCCGGCGCCGCGCAGTTCCCGCTGCTGGTGCCGATCACCGACGACGCAGTGGGTGCGACGGAGATGCGCGCGGTCACCGACGCACTGTCGCGCTGGGAGAAGCCCGCGCTGGTGGCGTTCTCCGATCAGGACCCGGTGTTCCCGTATCCGCGTGCGGGCGAGGCGTTCGTCGACCTGATCCCGACCGTGTCCGAGCAGGTGCGGATCGAAGGTGCGTCGCACTTCCTGCAGGAGGATCGGGGCGAGCAGCTGGCAGCCGAGGTCATCAAGCACCTCGGCTGAGACCGGTCAGAGGTCGAAGCGCTTCTTGACGTCTTCGGTGCGGAAGTGCTCGACGATGATGCCGAGCAGCGGGACCGTGCCGGCGAAGAGAGTGCCGATGGTCTGGCCCAGCGGCCAGCGGACCTTGACCGCCAGGTTGAACGTGCAGAGCAGGTAGATGAAGTACACCCAGCCGTGCACGATGCCGATCCAGTTCAGGCTCACGTCGTTGAAGACGTAGTGCGCGACCAGCTCGTAGCAGAGGGCGATGAGCCAGATACCGGTCGCCCAGGCCATCACGCGGTAGGCGGTCAGGGCCTTGCGGATGGTGTCTTTCGACAGGGTGGTCGGCTGCGACTCGGTCATGTGGTGGTCCTGTCCTGTTTGTCGTTCTCGGCCAATTCGGCGAGGTAGGCGTTGTATTCGTTGAGGGTCGGGTCCGCGGTGTCTTTGGCGGCTTTGGGGCGCTCGGGGAGCAGACCTTCGGGGATCTCGGTGGGCCCATCGGTCGACAGCGCGACGGGGCCTTCGTCTTCGTAGCGGACGAACTTGTAGTAGCCGTAGAAGCAAAATGCGCCGAACATCGGCCACTGCAGCGCGTAGCCCAGGTTCTGGAAGGTGCCGGCGCTGGACTGGAACCGCGACCACTGCCACCAGGCCAGGGCCATGCAGCCCAGGGCAGCGACGGTCACCAGCACGATGAGCGCCGGCCTCCTACGCCGTGTAGTGGACATAAGGCAACGGTACCGCGCGTGACGTGGGGTTTGCGATTCGCGGCCGGGCTACGACTCCGGGCGTTGGACACACGGCCACGGCACCGGCCGAGACTTTGGGCCGATGAATTCGTCGAGGCGAGCGGTGTCGGCTTTTCGGTAGATCGAGAGTTGCTTTCTCGACGATCGCCGCCAGTGGATGCTGAGTTGGTCGAGCGCGTCGGTAAACAGATTGGCGATGTCCTCGGACATATTCGAGAAGTGGTAGCGGACGCTCTGGACGCCGCGGTCGTTGGCGACGACGCGGCAGCCATCGCTGTGGATCAGGCCCAGGACGAATTCCTCGGTGGCCTGGTCGATGAAATCTCGTTGCCAGGCCTCAAGCGCAATACGACGATCGTGCTTCCTGCCTGGACCATGCTGCGGGAAGAAACACGGCCAATGTTTGGAGTACAAATACACCTCGATGCATCCCTCCTTCTGGACTGTCGCAGCGTGTTGGCCGGGCATCACGGCGTCGATTGCCTCGCGACAGCGCGTGATGATCGTGGGGTACTTCTCGTCGAGAGCGATCCGAAGTCTCCATATCTGTCTCGAGCGAGAGATGCATCCATCGCCGAGGTAGAGGCCCAACAGATATGCGTACGGCGCAGCAGGTAGCAAGACGAAATCGTGAAGAACCCCGCAAGGCGACGAGCGATCGTGTTTGACCAGCGTCGTTGGTGGCCGTAGTCGCCAATCGCGGACGGTTGAACGCGGGACGCCAGCCTCGCGTGAGATCGCGCAGTCGTTCATACCGGACGCGATGAGGGATTGAACGTGATCGAACTCGTCGAGGTTGCGCATCCGGCCTCCATCAATCGTTGGCATCAACATATGACGGCCATCCGACAAGTTCGTGGCTGTGCGGTACCGGTATCCTCGAGGTGCTGCGGGCGTGGCGCAATCGGTTGACGCGCGGGTTTTAGGTGCCCGTGTTCGAAAGAACGTGTGGGTTCGAGTCCCACCGCCCGCACTCTTGTGAGTCGCGCTATAGGCTCGGGCGACCCCGGCGGTTCTCGCCGGGGTCTTCCGTTTCTGCGCTTGACGTACCAGTGGGGCTTGATTTGGACTACCCGCCCGTGGCGGGTCTGCCAAACTCACCACGGGCCGCTACGGGCGACTGGCTCGACTGCCCGGCCACGCAGATGCCGACAACGTGCCGGCCGAGGCGCGGCGGAACTGGGCTAGCGGAATGTCGCCCGCAGCGACCGACCTGTACCAGCGGCCAGCCGCCGAAACCAGTTGGAAAATTGAGAAATTTGCGCAGACAGCTGGACGCCGACGCGGTGCAACTACCGCGTCCGGCGGCCAGGCTGTCGGTGACGCCCGACCAAAAGCGTTGGCCTGCTTTGTTGTTCCCTGTGTCAGCGCTTCTTGGAGTGCAGCACGCCTTCAACCGGTGCCGGGTCTGTCTTGGCGCGCTTTTCCGCGCGTTTCTCTTTGAGCGACTTGCCGGGCTTCTTGGACATACTCTGGCGCGGAGATTTGTCAGACATGACTGGCCCCTTTGTTCGGGGGCCTGGATGGTCCCTATCACCCGACCATACGCGCACCGTTGACAGGCAGGCAATGCACTGGTCAATGCCGTTGACGCCGCCATGTGGCGCGGTTGCGTGCTGGAGCATAGGCTGTTGGGTGACACACACCCTAGGTGGCCAAGACCCGCTGCCGCGCGTAGACGGACCGGGAATTCCTTTGCCTATCAATGATATTGCTGCGTACTCGCGGTTGACCGCAGCGGACGTCGAGGCGTTCGGGGCTGAACTGGACTCCATTCGCGCCGATGTCGAGGAGTCCCTCGGTGCAAAAGATGCGGCCTACATCCGTCGCGTCATCAGATTCCAGCGGATTCTGGACGTCGTGGCTCGGCTCCAGATCGCCCGGAGTCGGTCCAGGGTCGGTTGGGCGGTGGGCTCGGTGGCGTTGGCATACGCGAAAATCGTTGAGAATATGGAGATCGGCCACAACGTCTCGCACGGTCAATGGGACTGGATGAACGATCCGGAAATCCACTCAAGCACCTGGGAATGGGACATGGTGGGGCCGTCGGCGCAGTGGCGCTACTCGCACAACTACCGCCACCATGTGTTCACCAACGTGGTCGGGGTTGATGACGACCTGGGATTCGGGGTACTGCGGGTGACCCGCGATCAACCCTGGAAGCCCGCATATCTGTGGCAGCCGCTGCGAAACATGTTGTTGGCCTTGGTCTTCGAATGGGGCATCGCGCGCCACGGATATCACTCCGAAACGGAACGGGCCGGCACCGAGGACGCGAGGCAGGTGGTGAAGAAGGCGATGCTGATCAAGATCGCCCGGCAGACCGCCAAGGACTACCTGCTCGTGCCCGCGCTCAGTCTGCGCCGCTGGCGCCGAACGCTGGCGGCCAATGCGACCGCCAACCTGCTGCGCAACCTGTGGTCGTACGTGGTGATCTTCTGCGGGCATTTTCCCGATGGCGTGCAGACGTTCGCCCCGGAGGTCCTGCGGTCCGAGACCAGAGCGGAGTGGTATCTGCGTCAGATGCTGGGAGCCGCGGACTTCAAAGCCGGTCGGGTGCTGGCATTTTCGAGCGGAAACCTGTGCTACCAGATCGAACATCACCTGTTTCCGGATCTGCCGAGCAATCGGTTGGCGCAGGTCAGTGTTCGGGTGCGTCAGCTATGTGACAAGTACGACCTGCCCTACACCACCGGCTCGCTGACTCGGCAGTACCTGCAGACCGTGCGGACCATCTGCCGGCTGGCATTCCCGGATGGCGCAACGGCTGTCAGTCACGGATGACCGACGAGGACCGGCAATGCGTCAAACGTCGAAGGCCCGTTGGATTTTGGCCCGCATCTGTCCGGTGTCGGCGGAGGCTTGATGTGCCTGTCCGTCGTCGTACGGTCCGTTGTTGCCGACGCTGAAGCCGAAGTAGCTCTTGGTGGCGTCTGACGCACGTTTTGCTTTGCGGGCCATGGTTTTTGCGAATTTCATGTTCGGTCTTTCTATTGTCAGTTCAGTGCAGCGCGTTGGTCCGCGCTGAGTTTCAGGTCCGGTTTGTCAGGCACAGCCGAATTACGTTGTCGCCATGGGCTACTCGGCGGCAACGGGCTCAGGCGCATTGGCGTAACACGTTGTATGCCTTCGGTTCTGGCATTCGGCCGCCCAGACGGGCATGTCGGCAAGTTGTCGGCCATGGCGATCCGAAGGCATCAAGGGTCACCGATACGTTGGGCTCGAACAACTGGAGTTCTGTCCGCCTATCACACTACACCCGTTTGCTGCCGTGAACTGCAACGACTGGTCAACAGGGCCGCTGCTCGCTCCGCTCGGAGGGGCTCGGGGGTGTAGCGTGGAAGAGGTTGGGAACCCAGTCAGTGCGGGCGTAGTCAGCCTTTTGCCGCTTGCATTCCCCCGAGCAGCCGCTCGCGCCGGACACGCCTCGGTGACAACCACGTGACGGGATCACCATGAAATCGCAAGCCAGTCTTCAATTTTCAGAAACATCGGTACTGAGTCACCAGAGTGCCGGCCTGCCGACCTTCGGGATTCTGAGCACCTATCCACCGACACGATGCGGCCTGGCAACCTTCAGCGCCGCACTGAGCCGCGGGTTGGCCGCCAACGGCGCTGATGTCAGTGTGGTTCGCGTCGCAGACGGGTCATCCACCAGTGACGGTCGTGTCGTCGGCGAACTGACCAACGGATCGGCGGCGTCAGCGGCAGCGGCGGTGGATTTGCTCAGCCAGAGCGATGTCGCGGTGATCCAGCACGAGTACGGCATCTACGGCGGCCCCGACGGCGATGAAGTCGTCGACATCATCGGCGCGCTGCAGGTCCCGTCGATCGTTGTCGCGCATACGATTCCGAAACATCCGACGCGGCACCAGCGTTCGGTGCTCGAGGCCATTGTGACGCTCGCCGACCAGGTGGTGGTGCTGTCCGACGCCGCGAGCGCGCAATTGCGTCACGGGTTCGATGTAGAGCGACGGAAGATCAGCACGATTCCGCACGGTGCGACCGTTCCGGTTCACGGCTACACCAAGCGCGGCGGCCGGCCGACGCTGCTGACCTGGGGCCTGCTGGGGCCGGGCAAAGGGGTCGAGCGCGTCATCGATGCGATGGGCGGGCTACACCAGCTCAACAGCCGGCCGCGTTACGTGGTCGCCGGCGAGACCCATCCAAAGGTGATCGCCGCCGACGGCGAGGCCTACCGCGACGCCCGGATCGAGCAGGCACGGTGCACCGGGGTGGCCGATGCGGTGCACTTCGATGCCGGCTACCGCGACATCCCGTCGTTGATCGCGCTGATGCTGTCCGCAGCAGTGGTTGTGCTGCCGTATGACTCCACCGATCAGACCACGTCCGGCGTCTTGGTCGACACCATCGCCAGTGGTCGGCCGGTTGTCGCCACGGCCTTCCCGCATGCGGTCGAGCTGCTGTCGACCGGCGCCGGCATCGTGGTGGCGCACGACGATCCCGACGCACTCCGCACGGCGCTGCGCACGGTACTGACCGAGCCTCGGTTGGCCGGCGCGATGTCGGCAGAGGCGCGCCGGCTGGCACCGTCGATGGCCTGGCCGATCATCGCCAGGTCGTATCAAGCTCTGGCACAACGGATTCTGAGCAAGCGACCGGAGCGGACGTGGCTGCAATAGTGCCGTCCCCGAAGTTCGACCATCTGCTCGCATTGACCGACCGGCATGGCACCTTCGAGCATGCGTGTGGCGCCGAGCCGCGCCTGGAACACGGTTACTGCACGGACGACATGGCCAGAGTTCTGGTCGTTGCCAGTCGCGAACCTGACGCCGGGGACGCCGTGCATGCACTGGCCAGGTTGGCCGTGAAGTTCCTCAACGAGGCGCAGGCGTTCGCCGGCGGCTGCCGTAACCGGATGGACCGCCACGGTCGCTGGACCGACGACTTCGCGTTCGAGGACTGCTGGGGACGCTGCCTGTGGGGCTTGGGCACGGCCGCCGCGCACAGCGATGTCGGTCTGGTCCGCAGTCTGTCGGTGGTCCAGTTCGAGCGAGCCGCACACGGCCGGTCGGTATGGCCGCGCGCGATGGCGTTCGCGGCGCTGGGCGCCGCCGAGTTACTCAGCGTCGACCCTGACCATGCGGCGGCGCGTCACCTCATCGATGACTACGCCGCGGGTGTGGCCGAGCCGAACGGCGACCGCGATTGGCCATGGCCCGAGGCGCGGCTGTCTTACGCCAACGCGTTGCTGCCCGAGGCGATGATCGCGGCCGGCGTCGCCCGGGACGACTCGGAGCTGTGCCAGCACGGCCTGGACCTGCTGGAATGGCTGATCGATGGCGAGACCGTCGACGGGCACCTGTCGGTGAGCCCGGCCGGGGGCTGGGCGGCAGGCGATCCTCGGCCCGGATTCGACCAGCAACCCATCGAGGTGGCCACGCTGGCCGATGCGTGCGCCCGCGCCTCCGACGTGGATGCCAGCGCGCTCTGGCCGAACACCGTCCGGGCTGCCGCGGCCTGGTTCCAAGGCACCAACGATGTCGGAGCGACGATGTGGAATCCGGCAACCGGCGGCGGATTCGACGGACTGCAGGCCGACGGGGTCAACCTCAACCAGGGCGCCGAGTCGACGCTCGCGGTGCTGTCCACGTTCCAGCAGGCCCGCCGCCTGGTCGCGGTGTCCCAATGACCGCGGTGCGGTCGGGGCTGGTCACACGAAGCAGGCTGCGGTTGACCGCAGACCCGGCACGGGTGATCACCCGGCTATTCGTTCCTGGGCAGGAAGGCTTCGAGCTCCAGGATTCCCGCGCCGGTGCCGTGCTGGAGCGGGTGCTGGCGCTGGACGAGGCCGACGTGCGGGCAGCGCTCGACAGTGTCGTCCGTCGGTTCGACCACCGCCATCGTGATCTGGCGGGCACCTTTCGGCGCCATGCGCGCGAGCTCGCTGATCGACTGGAACCCGGTAGGAAGTTCTCCGAGGCTCGAATGTTGTTGGTGGGTGCGACATTTACCAGTGAGTTCGCGATCGAGGGTGCGGCACTGTGCAATCCGAGCATCGTCGCGCACCCTGATCAGACGGGTGTGGCGGCGGGCAGTCTGCGATTTGTGCTGAGTGTCAGGGGAATCGGGGAGGGGCATCGGTCCTCGATCGGGTTTCGGACGGGCACCGTGGACCATGCGGGCTGCGTCACGATCGACGATCGAGCTCCGGTCGCCACCGTCGGCACCGTGGTACCGACACTGCTCGACGCGGTGGTGTTTCGCAGCGAGCTGGCCCGATTGGACGACGCCGGCGAGGCCGCCGACTATGTGCTCGACGCGCTGGGCGACCAGTTCACCCGCACCGACCTCGATGAACAGTTGGACAAGCTGCTGCTCCACCGCAGCACCCGCAAGCATGCGCCGGCGACCATCGCGCTGATCCGGGATATCGCGGATCGGTCGTATGCTGTTGAATTCTCCTCAGCCACAGACATTTCCGAGCATGTGCTCTGGCCGGCAACTGGTGCCGAGGCGGCCGGCATGGAAGACGCGCGCTTCGTCCGCTTCGTCGACGACGACGGCACCGCCACTTACCACGCCACCTACACGGCGTACAGCGGATCGCAGATCCGCCAGCAGTTGTTGACGACCGATGACTTCCGGTCGTTCACGTCGATGCCGATGGTCGGCGCGGCGGCCGCGAACAAGGGCCTGGCGCTGTTTCCCCGCCGGATATCCGGACGGTTCGCAGCGATGTCCCGGTCGGACCGGGAATCGAACACCGTGGCCTACTCCGACCACCTTTCGGTGTGGAGCGATGCGTCGACCTGCCAACGTCCGGTAGAGGCCTGGGAGACACTGCAATTGGGCAACTGCGGGGCGCCCATCGAGACCGACGCGGGCTGGCTCATGCTCACTCATGGTGTCGGTCCGATGCGGACGTATTCGATCGGCGCGATTCTGCTCGACCTCGATGACCCGACCCGGATCATCGGTCGGTTACCGGAGCCTCTGCTGAGCCCCGAGAGCGACGAGCAGGACGGCTATGTGCCGAACGTGGTGTATTCGTGTGGCGCCGTGGTGCACGGCGACACCCTGGTGCTGCCCTACGGCATCGGCGATGCCGCAATCGGTTTCGCCACCGTGCCGCTGCCGGAGCTGCTCGCGGTGCTGCGCCTCTAGGCGGCCTATTGCGGGACGTGCAGCCGCACCATCCGCGTCGTCGAACTCTCGTCCAGCTCGACGACGTCGGTACGCGAGCGCAGGAAATCGCTGAAAGACCTGAATCCCAAGGACTTTTCGCTGAACGACGGGTCCATCCGCTTCATCTGCGCCTTGACCGCCGAGTTGTGCAGCCACTCGACGTCGTCTTTTTCCAGCCCGATCTGCAGCGCGCGGGTCAGCAGGGCGGTCGCCGAGATCTGGGGGTCCGGGGGTTCGGGCTCGGTGGGCTCAGCGGTGCGGCGGGCGCGTTTCGGCGGCGCTGGTTCAGCGGGCGACTCGAGTGCCGGGACGCCGGGCAGCGCGTCGTAGCTGACGAACTCGTCGCAGGCCGCCGCGAGCGCTCGGCTCGATGACCCGGCCACCCCGATGCCCACCACGTACCGGCCGAGGCGCTTGCAGCGCTGGGCCAGCGGAATGTAGTCGGAATCGCCGGCGGCGATGACGACATGGGTGAGGTCGGGCAGCCGGAACATGTCTTCGACCGTGTCGACGGCCAGCCGGATATCGGCGCCGTTCTTGCCGTATGCCGCGGCGGGGAAGAGCTGCACCAGGTCCACGGCGCGGCCGACGAGCTGCTGCCGGTAACCGGCGTTGACGTCGGCGGACCAGTCCGCGTAGGCGCGGGTGAGCACCAACGTGCCGAACGACGACGCGAAATCCAGCACCGCCCCGACGTCGACGGTGGCCTGGGTCAGCTTGTCCGGTTCGAGGCCCTTGGCCTTGTCCTTCTGAAACGAGTTGCGGCCGTGGACCTGGTCGTACCGCGATATCACGATGTTGTCGAAGTCGAGGTAGACCGCTACGCGGCTGGCAGCGGTATCCGTCATGGGTCCAGTGTGGTCTATCCCGGCGAGTAATCGCTCCGAACCCCACTCGGGCGCCCTTTTTACGCGCGAATGCATAGCCTGTCGGGATGCTCACCGAACTGATTGCCCTCAGCGGCGGGTCGTACCGCATGGGTTCGCAGGACTTCTACCCCGAAGAAGCGCCGGTGCACGACGTGACGGTCGCGCCGTTCTCGATCGAGCGGCACCCGGTCACCAACGGACAGTTCGCCGAGTTCGTCTCCGACACCGGATATGTCACCGTCGCCGAGCAACAACTGGATCCGGCTGCGTTTCCGGGTGTGCCTGCCGAAGACCTCATCCCCGGCGCGCTGGTGTTCCATCCCACCGCGGGCCCGGTGGATCTGCGCAACTGGCGGCAATGGTGGACGTGGGTTCCCGGCGCGTGCTGGAAGCATCCCTTCGGCCCCGAGTCGTCGATCGCCGATCGGCTCGAGCACCCGGTGGTCCAGGTCGCCTACCCGGACGCGGCGGCGTATGCGGCGTGGGCGGGCCGGCGGCTGCCGAGCGAACAGCAGTGGGAGTACGCCGCCCGGGCGGGCGCGACGACGGCCTACGCCTGGGGTGACGACGTGCGGCCCGGCGGGCAGCTGATGGCCAACACCTGGCAGGGGCAGTTTCCGTACCACAACACGGGTGCGCTGGGCTGGGTTGGGACGGCGCCCGTTGGCACATTCCCGCCCAACGGTTTTGGTTTGGTCGACATGATCGGCAACGTGTGGGAGTGGACCACCACCAGGTACGCGCCGCGGCATCAGAACAGTCCCGAGGTTTCGGGGTGCTGCCCGGCGCCGTCCGGCGACCCGGCGATCATGCAAACCCTGAAGGGCGGTTCGCACCTGTGTGCGCCGGAGTACTGCCATCGGTACCGGCCGGCGGCGCGGTCGTCGCAGTCACAGGACAGCGCGACGTCGCATATCGGGTTCCGCTGCATCGCCGATTGAGGTGGCGAAAGCGGTCTTTAAACGCCGCTTTGTAGCCCGTGGCCTAGGGCGTTACGTAGCGACAGGTGGCGTAACACGGCACGTATCGCCACCAGGGGTCGTCGGTGGCACAGTGAGTGCATGACCAGGCGCCCGCACATCCCACCGAAGGACTTCCCACGTCCTGCGGCCAGGGACTACGCGGGCACTCGCGCCGACGCAGCCCGCTGGGCGCGCGACGTACTGCGAGGCCAGATTCTCGACGGTGTCTACGGCGGACTGGCCGCGGCGCGCCCCATGCTGCCGCCGGAGAACGAGTTGGCCGCCGAATTCGGCGTCAGCCGCAACGCCATTCGTGAGGCGCTCGAACTGCTCCGCGGCGAAGGGTTGATCACCCGGGTACAGGGCGCGGGGACGTTCGTCACCGGCGCCAAGCTGAGCCAGCGGATCGACCGGCTCGAGGGTCTTGCGGAATCTCTTGCCGGACATCAGCTTCCGGTGGAGAACACGGTGCTGTCGGC
This sequence comes from Mycobacterium sp. PDNC021, assembly GCF_048282635.1. Lineage (NCBI taxonomy): Bacteria > Bacillati > Actinomycetota > Actinomycetes > Mycobacteriales > Mycobacteriaceae > Mycobacterium > Mycobacterium sp. PDNC021. The sequence goes on along the minus strand of NZ_CP182502.1, from coordinate 5,026,162 downwards.
GCGCGAATCGGTCGCCTCCCCGTTCGTCGCGGCCAAACTCCAAGTGGCCGAAGGCGCGCCGATCCTGTTCCTCGAACGGCTGAGAACCGTTGGCGGAGTGCCGTTATCGTTGGACACCACATCACTGCGCATCGGAGCCATACCGGTCGACGCAAACCTCGCCGATCAGGACGTCTTCGCCCTGATCGAAACGGAACTCGGGATGCGTCTGGGCTGGGCCGAGATCACCGTGGAATCGGTCTCGGCCGATGCCGAGACCGCTGAGCTGTTGCAGATACGTGCCGGCGCACCACTGTTGCTGCTACATCGGCTGACCCACCTCGAAGACGGCACGCCGTTCGACCTGGAAACCGTGCGCTATCGCGGCGACCGCTGCTCGTTGACCACCACCGCCACCCGAGATTCCATTCCGCCGTCACCGTAGCCGGCACATCTGTAGTCAATCACTCCATCCCCCTTACCGATTAGTCGTAATCGATAGAGAGGCAGTACAACTATGCCCGGACAACCCAACATCGTCTATTTTCACGTCGACAACCTCGGTATGGGTGAGCTCGGCTGCTACGGCGGCGGCATCCTGCGTGGCGCCGACACCGTCCGGATGGATGCCTTTGCCGCCGAGTCGCTGAAGCTGTCGCACTTCGTCGTCGAACCGCAGTGCACCCCAACACGTTCGGCGCTGATGACCGGCCGGTACCCGATCCGGTCCGGCAACCACACCATCGCCCTCGGCGGCAACGGCGGCGGCATCGTGGCCTGGGAGCGCACCATGGGCGACATTCTGTCCGAAGCCGGCTACGCCACAGCATGTTTCGGCAAGTGGCACATCGGCGCCGAGGACGGCAGGTGGCCGACCGATCACGGCTTCGACGAATGGTACGGGCCCGCGCGCACCTACGACGAGTGCCTGTGGCCCGATGACCCCTGGTACAAGGCCGAGCGCGACGGCTACTCGTACATGTACGACGGCACCAAAGAAGGTGGCGTTCAGACCACCGACCAACAGCTGACCGTCAAGCTCAAGGGCGAGGTCGACGGCGAATATGACCGCCGCGCAAAGGACTTCATGAAGCGCAGCGTCGAGGCAGGAAAGCCGTTTTACCTGTACCACAACCACTCGCTGATGCATTTCCCGATGGAGGTCCGTCCGGAGTTCAAGGGCAAGAGCACCAACGGAAACTGGGGTGATTCGTTGCTCATGCTCGACCACGACTTCGGCAGCATCCTGGACTATCTGACCGAACTCGGCATCGACGACAACACCATCGTCATCATGGCCGGGGACAACGGCGCCGAAGACCACCTGGCCGGCCGCGGCACCGCGGGCTTCTTCGACGGGTCCTACTTCAGCTCTGCCGAAGGTGGTATCCGGACGCCCTGCCTGATCCGCTATCCCGGCCAGGTCCCGGTGCGCGAGAGCAACGAGATGGTGCATGTCACCGACATGTTCCCGACGCTGCTGCGCTGGGCCGGGTGCGAGGTTCCCGACGACCGGATCATCGACGGCATCGACCAGCGTGAATTCTTCGGTGGGGCAGAGGAATCCAAGCGCGAAGGCTGCATGGTCTGGCTCAATGAGGAGCTGCATGCGGTGAAGTGGTCGCAGTTCAAGATCAACTTCAAGCGGCAGCAGCATTTCCATGACCCGGAGATACCGCTGGGCTTCGCCCGCATCACCAACCTCCTGGAGGACCCGAAGGAACGTGAGGCGGTCAACCAGACCTGGGTGCGGTGGTGGGTGATGCAACACGCGTACCGATTCATCCAGGAGTTCGACGCCAGCGTCGAGACCGAACAGCTCATTCCGGCTGGGGCGCCCATCGAGTTCGTCCCGGAGCGCAGCCAGTAGTCGCCAGTAGTACCGAAGCCCTGCCCCGATCGGGGCAGGGCTTCCCTATCAAAGGGTTCTGTATTGTCCGATCAAAGCTATGGCGCCCAATCGATCACGATCCTCGAAGGCCTCGACGTCGTCCGCAAACGGCCCGGGATGTACATCGGGTCGACCAGCGAGCGCGGCCTGCATCACATGGTGTGGGAAGTGGTCGACAACGGCGTCGACGAGGCGATGGCCGGGTACGCCAGCCGTGTCGACGTCACACTGCTCGCCGACGGCGGTGTCGAAGTCACCGACGACGGCCGCGGCATCCCGGTCGCGATGCACCAGACCGGGGTTCCCACCGTTGACGTCGTCATGACCCAGCTGCACGCCGGTGGCAAGTTCGACGGCGATTCCTATCAGGTATCCGGTGGTCTGCACGGTGTCGGCGTCTCGGTGGTCAACGCGTTGTCGACGCGGCTGGAGGTGGCCATCCACCGTGATGGTCACGAATGGTTCCAGCACTACGACCACTCGGTGCCTGGCACTCTCCGGCAGGGTCCACCGTCCAAACGCACCGGCACCACGGTCCGCTTCTGGTCGGACCCAGAGATTTTCGAGACCACCGAATACAGCGCCGAGACCATTGCCCGCCGGCTGCAGGAGATGGCCTTCCTCAACAAGGGGCTTGTCCTGACGCTGACCGATCGCCGCAAGGCCGACGGTGAGACGCGCAGCTTCCATCACCCCGGTGGGCTCATCGACTACGTCCGGCACATCAACCGCGTGAAAGATCCCATCCAGCAGAGCATCATCGCGTTCGACGGTACGGGCGAAGGTCATGAGGTCGAGATCGCGATGCAGTGGAACGCCGGGTATTCCGAGTCGGTGCACACCTTCGCGAACACCATCAATACGCATGAGGGCGGCACGCACGAGGAGGGTTTCCGTGCGGCGTTGACCAGCGTGGTGAACAAGTACGCCAAGGACAAGAAGCTGCTCAGAGACAAGGACCCGAACCTGACCGGTGACGACATCCGGGAAGGTCTGGCGGCAATCATCTCCGTGAAAGTGGCTGAGCCGCAGTTCGAAGGGCAGACCAAGACCAAGCTCGGTAATGCCGCGATCCGGTCGTTTGTGCAGAAGGTCTGTCATGAGGAGCTGACCCACTGGTTCGAGGCGAATCCCGCTGAGGCGAAGGTCATCATCACCAAGGTGGCCTCCTCGGCGCAGGCCCGGGTCGCTGCGCGCAAGGCGCGTGAGCTGGTGCGTCGCAAGAGCGCGACCGATCTCGGTGGTCTGCCTGGCAAGCTGGCGGACTGCCGCTCCACTGACCCGACGAAGTCGGAACTGTATGTGGTGGAGGGCGATTCGGCCGGCGGTTCGGCCAAGAGTGGTCGGGATTCGATGTTCCAGGCGATCCTGCCGCTGCGCGGAAAGATCATCAACGTCGAGAAGGCCCGCATCGACCGGGTGCTGAAGAACAACGAAGTCCAGGCCATCATCACGGCCCTGGGCGCCGGTATTCACGACGAGTTCGACCTGTCGAAGCTGCGGTACCACAAGATCGTGCTGATGGCCGACGCCGACGTCGACGGCCAGCACATCTCGACGTTGCTGCTGACGCTGCTGTTCCGTTTCATGAAGCCGCTGGTGGAAAACGGCCACATCTTCTTGGCCCAGCCGCCGCTGTACAAGCTCAAATGGCAACGCAGCGAACCGGAATTCGCCTACTCGGACCGTCAGCGTGACGCGCTCCTGAACTCCGGGCTACAACAGGGCAAGAGAATCAACAAAGACGACGGCATCCAGCGCTACAAGGGTCTGGGCGAGATGGACGCCAAGGAGCTGTGGGAGACCACCATGGATCCGTCGGTCCGGGTGCTGCGTCAGGTGACCCTCGATGACGCCGCGGCTGCCGACGAACTGTTCTCGATCCTGATGGGCGAGGACGTCGAAGCGCGCCGCAGTTTTATCGTGCGTAACGCCAAGGACATTCGCTTCCTGGATGTGTGATCGCCTAACCGATCCGCATCAGGTACGCCAGGATCAGTGCGCCTTCGGCGACGACCGCCAGACCCACCAGCGGCAGATAGTGCATTGCGAAGTAGTCCCCGCGGGCCAACTGTCGGCGACGATGCACACCGAACCCGCACACTGCTGCGGCGAGCACGGCCACGGCAGCGACGACGGCGACGCGGGTGACGTCATGACTGACGTTGAACGTGTCGGCGTTGCGAAGCAGCACGAGGACTCCTGAGGCGGCGATCGCGAGGCCCGTGCGGTTCCAGGCCAGTGCTGTCCGTTCGGCCTGCAGCCCGCGATCCTGTGCCAGGGCTTGGCGCGTCATCGGACCGTGGCCGCGATCGCCAGGGCGACTGTGATGATGCCGATCATCGCCAGTCCCGTGGTCAGGTAGGTAGGAGCGGAGGCCTGCGGCAGCGGCTCGTCGTTGCGGATCGCTCGATCGACCTGGCTCCAACGACGCAGGCCCGCCATCGCGGTCAGCACCGCCATGCCGGCGACGGCGATCCCCAGGACGTGCCGAAGTCCCGGTATGGCCAGCTCCGGCATGAACTGGACGACAGCGACCGCAGCGGCCATCAGCCCGAGAGAGGTGCGCTGCCATGCCAAGAAGGTTCGTTCATTGGCCAGGGTGAACCGGTAGTCGGGCTCGACCGGGGTACGCGCAGCCGTCGCGCTCGAAATATCCATGGCTACAAGGGTTTCCGATGAGTCTGCGTTCTGCCAGGGGAGCGCCGGTGGCGTAACACACTCGTCACACGCGTCGGTGGCGTCGCGGCGCAATCGGCGCAAAACCGTACCTGAGCAGGGATTTCATCCAGCGTAGATGGCGTAACTACCGCGCAACCTCAGATGACAGCGAGGTAACAGAAACGGTTGACCCTTGTGGACATGGACAAGCAACAGCGCACTGGCAGCCCCCGGCAGGCTCGGTCGGTTGCCCTGCTGACCGCACTTACGGTTGGTGGGACCCAACTGCTGACCGGGTGTGGCCTGCTGTCCGAACCCACTGTCGTCGTCAATGTCGGGTACCAATCCAAGACCATCAACACGGTCAACGCCGGCACCCTGCTGCGCGACCGTGGTGATTTCGAGAACCAGCTCAATGCACTTGGGGCGGCCACCGGCACGAAGTACCGGGTGGTGTGGCAGGACTTCGCGTCCGGCGCTCCGCTCACGGCGCAGATGATCGCCACCCACGTCGACATCGGTTCGATGGGCGACTACCCCTTGTTGACCAATGGCTCCAAGACTCGCAAATACGACGATGCGGCAACGGAATTGGTGGCCACCACGGGCTACAACCTGCGTGGGTCGCTGAATCAGGTGGTGGTGCGGTCCGACTCGTCGGCCCGCGCCCTGGCCGACCTGGCCGGCAAGAAGGTGTCCACCAGCCTGGGATCGGCCGGTGACGGCATGTTCTCGACGGCGGTGAAAACCGTTGGTGTCAGTAAAGACTCGGTGCACGTCGTCAATCAGGACCCGTCCGTCGGCGCATCATCCATCGATGGCGGCCAGGTCGATGCCCTGGCGCAGTTCGTGCCCTGGCCGCAGCTGGTGATCTTCCGCAATCAGGGGCGCCTGCTGTACGACGGCGGCGACAACAATGTGCCGACTTTCCATGGGGTGGTGGCGCGCCGGCGGTTCGCGGACGGCCACCCTGAAGTGATGGCGGCCTTCCTGCGGGCGATGAAGAGCACGACCGACGACATCGTCGCGCATCCGTTGCAGTCGGCCCTGCGGGTCAGCGCGCTGACCGGGATCGAACCCGAGGTGATCTACCTCTACAACGGGCCCAACGGCTTGGTCAGTTTCGACATGACGCTCAAGGATCAGGTTCTCGCGGCGTTCAAGCCCATCAAGACCTACCTGGTCGGTCGTGGTGCGGTGACAAAGGATTTCGATGTAGCCGGGTTCGTCAACGACGGCTACCTGCGGCAGCTGTTCGGAACTGACTATGCGCAGCGTCGGTCCAGCCTGGCGAATCCGATGGCGCTCAACGGTTTCGACGAGGTATGCGGACTGCCGGTGAACGACCCGGCGCAGGCCTCCGAACTGTGGGCATCAGGCACGACCACCGATGTCGCCGCGACTCCGGACTGTCTGCTGCGCCGTCTGGCGGCGACGCCGCACGTCCGGGCTGCCTACGTACCCGACACCTTGACCGGACTTCGGATCTTCGCCGATCACGCTGTCTGGCTGCAGGATCCGGACGCGCCGCCAACGCAGCGGTACAAGCCGTTCGCCACCTCCGCAGGCGCCGACACCTACCGCGCCGCTCATCCGCAAGCAGTCACCGTCGGCTATACCGCCGCAATAGGACAGTCCCGCACCGCGGGCTAGTCACACCATCAGGAGAGAAAGGAATCGCATGACCGAGCTCATGACCCGACCCACGTTGGCCGTCCCTCGCCTGTGGTCACCGTCGAAGCGGACCGGAAAACCGATGCGGCACAGGGTGGCCGATCTGATGTCCGGATCCGTGGCGCGGCGCCTCCCCGCCGTGCTGCTGCCGCTGCTGCCGATCGCGGCCTTCCTGGCACTCTGGCACCTGCTGACCGCCCACAACGTCGTCGCCTGGCTGCGGTTCAACCGGATGCCGGCCCCGGAAGCTGTGTGGCACACGCTGCTGACACGGGTCGGCTCCGGCGGCTACTACGACGACCTGCTGGCCAGCCTGCAGCGGATTCTGTTGGGCTTCGGACTGGCGGCCGTCGTCGGAATCGGGTTGGGTGTGCTGGTCGGTCGCTCGGACATCGCCCGAATGACGTTGCGGCCGTTCATCGAATTGATCCGCCCGATCCCCGCGATCGCGCTGGTGCCGCTGACCATCCTGCTGTTCCCGTCCAGCGAGCAGGGCATCGTGTTCATCACCTTCTTCGCGGCGTTCTTCCCCGTGGTGGTCAGCACCATTCACGCCATGGACTCGATGCCGAAGGTGTGGGAGGAGGCCGCCCAGACCATGGGAGCCGGACGAATGTCGTTGCTGTTCCACGTGATCATCCCGGGCGCGTTGCCCGGCATCTTCGCCGGACTGTCGGTCGCGATGGGTGTGGCGTGGATCTGCGTGGTGAGCGCGGAGATGATCTCGGGCCAGTTCGGCATCGGGTACTACACCTGGCAGGCCTACGGTTTGCTCGACTACGCCGGTGTGGTCGTCGGCATGATCTCGATCGGCGCGCTCGGGCTCGGCACCGCGTGGCTGGTGGAGCGGGTCGGACGGCGGGTCAACCGCTGGCTGCCGAGGGCCGCCCGATGAGCACCGGCGCCGTCAATCTGCAACAGCTGCAGCTGGGTTTCAACGGAGTCGTCGCGGCGAACATCACCTTGAGCATCGAGCCCGGCGAGGTGGTCGTGTTCCTCGGCCCGTCCGGGTGCGGCAAGTCGACCATCCTGCGGGCGCTGGCCGGGCTGCTCAAGCCCATGGGTGGCACCGCCACCGTGGACGGTGCACCCGTCACCGGCAATGCGGCCCAGTGCGCCATGGTGTTTCAGGAGGACGCACTGTTCCCGTGGCGCACCGCCCGTAAGAACGTCGAGTTTCCGCTGAAGCTGCGTGGCGTGCGCGGCAAGGAACTGAAGGAGACGGCGACGGCTCGGCTCGAACAGGTCGGGCTCGGTGCGTACCTCGATCATCTGCCGAGCCAGCTGTCCGGCGGTATGCGGCAGCGCGTCCAGCTGGCCCGCACCCTGGCCTGCAAGCCGCGGGTGATGCTCATGGACGAGCCGTTCGGCGCCCTGGATGCGCAGACCCGGCTGGAAATGCAGCAGCTGCTGATGTCGGTGTGGGAGCAACACAAGATGACGCTGCTGTTCGTCACTCACGATGTCGACGAGGCACTGCTGCTGGCCGACCGTGTCATACTGCTCAGCCACCGGCCGGCGACCGTCGCCGACATCATCACCATCGAGCAGCCACGGACGCCCGAGGCGCAATTCGAGGAGTCTTACCAGCGGCGTCGACGCGCCATCCTCGACTTCCTCGGTCACCGCCCGGCTGCCTGACCGATCTGACTGCCTGCCAAGGAGATTCAATGATCATCACCGTGCCCGGACGGCGCGCGCCCGGCGTCGACAGGCCGTCGCTGTGGTCGCCGGCGGTGCTACGCACCGAGGTGCTCGCCGGACTGGTTGTCGGGCTGGCGCTGATCCCGGAAGCCATCGCGTTCTCGGTGATAGCGGGGGTTGATCCCCGGGTCGGGCTGTTCTCGTCGGTCACCATGGCCATCACGATTGCGTTCGCGGGCGGACGCCCGGCGATGGTGTCGGCCGCCACGGCGGCCGTGGCCCTGGTCGTCGCACCGATGGCCCGCGAGCATGGGGTCGGTTACCTGGTCGCCACCATCGCCTTGGCCGGGATCATCCAGATGCTGCTGGCCTTCTTCGGCGTCGCCAAACTCATGAGGTTCATTCCCCGCAGCGTGATGGTCGGATTCGTCAACGCGCTCGCGATTCTGGTGTTCGTGGCGCAGTTGCGGCATCTGATCGATGTGCCGTGGTTGGTGTATCCGCTCACCGCGATCGGCATCGTGCTGATGGTGCTGCTGCCGAAGGTCACCACCGCGGTGCCGGCGCCGCTGGTTGTTGTGCTGGTGCTGACGTTGGCGGTCGTGGCTTTCGGCTGGCATGTGCCCAACGTGGGAGATCAAGGGGCCCTGCCGGATTCGCTGCCGGTGCTCGGTATGCCGCAGGTGCCGTTGACACTGCACACGTTGCAGATCATCGGGCCGTACGCGCTGGGTGCGGCATTGGTCGGGCTGCTGGAATCATTGATGACGGCCAAACTCGTCGACGACATCACCGACACCCGATCGAACAAGACCCGCGAAGCCTGGGGGCAAGGCATGGCCAACGTGGTGACCGCGGCGTTCGGCGGCATGGGCGGTTGCGCCGTGGTGGGGCAGACCATGATGAACGTCAAGATCGCCGGTGCCCGAACCCGACTCTCGACGTTGCTGACCGGAGTCTTCGTGCTGATCCTGGTGCTGGCCTTGGGCGACCTGGTGGGACGCATCCCGATGGCCGCGCTGGTGGCGGTGATGATCGTGGTGTCGGTGGCGACCTTCGACTGGCACAGCGTTGCGCCGCAGACGCTGAAGATGTTGCCGCGCAGCGAAACTCTGGTCATGGTGATCACCGTCGTCGCGACGGTCGCCACCGGGAACCTCGCCATCGGTGTCTCGCTCGGGGTGCTGGCCGCGATGGTCGCCTTCGCGCGCCGGGTCGCGCACTGCACCTCGGTGTCGGCGGTGGAACCCGGTGCCTATCGGGTACGCGGTGACCTGTTCTTCGTGTCCAGCAATGACCTGGTGCATCAGTTCGACTACGCGGGAGATCCCGCCGAGGTAGTTATCGACCTGTCGGGCACCGCGGTCTGGGACGCCTCGTCGGTGGCGACCCTGGATGCGATCCGGCTGAAGTATTCATCGCGGGGAAAGACCGTGCAGTTCATCGGGCTTGACGACGCGAGCTCGGCCCGACTGAACCGGATGTCGGGGCGGTTGGGCGCAACCTAGACGGTGCGTGCCGGTGGCTCCATCGAAACCGGTGCCCCCAAGATGGTCTTGGTAGCGGGACTCCGACGCCGAGCCAACTACCGGACCTACGGGAAACCGGCTGAACTCGCCGGGTGGGCACGGCATGATGGAGGCATGGATTGGACACGGCTGGCCCGATTGGTTCGCGCGCTCGGCGCTGTCGCAGCGGTGGTCGTGTCGCTGCTGTGCGGCCCGATCGCCGGGCAAGCGAGCGCCGCCGTCGCGGCACCGGCGGGGGACGTCATCTCCATCGGTGACCCCAACGCCCTCGGGCAGGTCGATCTGTACCTCGACCCGCTGTGCCCGTACAGCGGCAAGCTGATCCGGAAAGAGGGCGACGAGCTGGGCCGTCGCATCGAGAGCGGCGCAGTCCGGGTGAACGTGCGGCTGGTGAACTTCCTCGAAAAGTATTCGGCGAGTGGCACATACGATCGTCGCGCGATCTATGCGGCGTTCGTCGTGGCCGGCGAATCGAAATCCAGCGACGTCACGTGGCGCTTCGTCCAGCAGATTTTCTCGAAAGAGCAGCAGCCGAAAGAGGGCGGGCCGACGGACCTGAGCAACGATCAGCTGGCTGTCTTGGCGGGGGATGCCGGTGCGCCGCAGCCGGCTCAGGACCTGATTCGGGCCGGCCTGACGGTCGGCTATGACTCCCGGGCGATTGCCGCCAACAACCTCACGCTCTTGCACGAGTTTCCGAATCCCGGGGTGCCGCAGGTTGTGATCGATGGGCAGATCATCGATGACGACGATTGGCTGAACCGGATTCCGGCCTGAGGTCTGGCAAGTAGCGACGATCCCACCTCGATAGGCCGCTCCGTTCTTCGACGGGGCGGCCTCGTGCGTTGTGGCGTCAGGGGAGACCGTGGCGCCGGTTAGGGGAGATGCGTTCGGGCTCCCTACGTCGAGCGTGGGCCGTGGCGTGATCCGCGTCGGCGTGTCGACACAGAAAGCCGCACGTTCGACGTACGGCGTTTCTCTGCATCTCGGGTGAACGACGGTGCTGCGCCCAGCGGCTGGCCTGGGTGCGGTTCCCCCGATTGGGGGACACGGGATTCAACCGGTGCGGGGGCCGGTTAGCGGATACCCGTCGACCTCGGCGGACGGCATTCTTAGTTCAACACCGGAACACACCGGAAAGAATTTGAAAAGCCTTCCCGCACAAAGGAGTCGACATGAACCTCACCCACCGCATCGCCGCCGGATTCGCCCTCGCCGCCGCCCCGGCCATCATCTTCCTGGGCGCCGCTACCGCGCACGCCGATGTCTCGACCGCCAACACCCCGGTCGGCACCCACCACGCGTTCCCGCATCAGCAGAACGCCCCGCAGCCCGGCTCCCCGGTGCATCACCACCACCAGCACAACCACCGCTGAGACTTTCCGTCACCGCTGAGGCCGCCCCTGTCATCGACGGGGCGGCCTTACGCACTGGGGCTGACAGTCCTGCCGAGGAACGCCATGAGTTTGGTGGTGCGCGAGGAACCGGCCGGCGCGAGTTGCTCCGGCCCGAAGGCGCCAGGCCGTCGGAGGAGCTGCTCCGGAACTGACTGCACCAGCCCTTCGGACAGGGCGAGCAGGTCGTCGGGCAGCTCGATCGATTCGCCCAGAGAATGACGCAGATCCCAGCTGTGCAGCGCCAGATCGGCCACCGGGAACATCAGCGCCCGGCGCAGCGGAACCTCGCCCTGCGGGGACTTGCGTGGCGCGTCGAGATCCGCTGTGGGCAGGGCGTCGCGCAGCCGAATGCCCAACTCGGCCAGCTGCGTGGCAGGGTCGGTGTACACCCAGTCCGACGGTTTCGACGGTCCGTCCCAGAGCTCGCCATTCTCGGCGAGCACGATGATTCTGGTGGCGCTACCCGTTGTGTGCCCGACCAATTCGCGCACCGTCCACTCCTGCAGGTTCGATGGATCGTCCCAGCGTTGTGCGGGAATCTGGCGCACCGAAGCGGTGAACAGGTCGAGTGCCTCGGCGGCCAACACGTCAATCTGGGGAGTCGTGTCTTCGCTCATGAACACCACCGTACGAGCCGGCACCGACAGATCCTGGCTGCCGAATCGAGGGGATGGGCGGCCGGCACCCCGAACTGTGGTCGGTTCGCTAATTGGCCTGTTCAGACCCAGTCCCCGTACCCTTCCACAGTGACCGCGATCGATCCCGACCAGCTCAGCACGTGCCTGCGGGTGCTGTCCGAGGTGAGCGCGCTGCCGCCCGAGCACCCCGACGCCGTTGCCGTGCGCCTGGCCACCGCGAAGATGTTCAAAGCGCTGAAGAAGGAGCGCCGGACCGCCAAACGTGACGCGGTGGCGGCCGCTGACCGTGCTGTCATCGCCGCTACCGCCACGGGTGCGCCGGGACGGATCGACGACGAAACCCAGGGGTTACCGCTGGTATCCACCGCGGTCGGGGCCAGTGCGGGCACACTGCTGCGCTCGCGCGCCTGCTACATCTGCAAGAACCACCACACCGTGGTCGACGCGTTCTACCACCAGCTTTGTCCGGACTGCGCCGCCTTCAACCGGGCCAAGCGGGACGCTCGCACCGACCTGACCGGCCGTACCGCGCTGCTCACGGGTGGGCGCGCGAAGATCGGGATGTACATCGCGCTGCGGTTGTTGCGCGACGGCGCGCACACCACGATCACCACGCGGTTTCCCAACGACGCGGTGCGCCGCTTCGCCGCGATGGAGGACAGCGCCGATTGGTTGCACCGGCTGCGGGTGGTCGGGATCGACCTGCGTGACCCGGCCCAGGTGGTCGCTCTGGCCGACGAGGTGGCCGCGCAGGGGCCGCTCGACATTTTGATCAACAACGCGGCCCAGACGGTGCGCCGCGCGCCGGGCTCGTACGCCGCGCTGGTGGAGGCCGAGCGCACCCCGCCGCCGGAGTTGGTGGACGTGATCACCTTCGACCACGTCAGTGACGCGCATCCGCATGCCCTGGCCGGGAGTCTCGGCGAGCACCCCACCGCGCACACGCTGACGTCGCTTGCGTTGCAGGCCCGGAGCGCGTCGCCGGAGCGGATTGCCGCGGGCCTCGCGATCGACGCGGGTGGGTTGTTGCCGGATACCGCGTCGGTCAACAGTTGGACCCAACGGGTGCACGAGGTCGACGCGATGGAGCTGCTCGAGGTGCAGCTGTGCAACCAGACGGCGCCGTTCATTCTGGTGAGTCGGCTGCGTCCGTCTCTGGCCGCCTCGCCCGCCCGGCGCAAGTACGTGGTCAACGTGTCGGCGATGGAAGGCCAGTTCGGCCGCGGCTACAAGGGGCCCGGGCATCCGCACACCAACATGGCCAAGGCCGCGCTGAACATGCTGACCCGCACGAGCGCAGGGGAGATGCTGGAGCAGGACGGCATTCTGATGACCGCCGTCGACACCGGCTGGATCACCGACGAACGCCCGCATCCGACCAAGCTGCGGCTGGCCGAAGAAGGCTTCCACGCCCCCCTGGATCTGGTGGATGGTGCTGCGCGCGTGTATGACCCGATTGTGCGGGGGGAATTGGGCGAGGATCTCTTCGGGTGTTTCTTGAAGGACTACTCGAAGAGTTCTTGGTAGGGCAGGACTCTCGCGCAACTTGCCCCACAGCGGCGAGGTGACGCCCTACGCTGCGAATCATGTCGATCGATCGTGTTGGGCTCGTCGTCGGTGGTCTCCGCCTTGCATCAGGGGTCTCGTTTCTGGTTGACCCGGCTCGAGCGAATCGGCTGTGGGGTGACCCCGAGAAGCCGACGGGATCGACGTGGTTGCTGCTGCACTCGATGGGTTACCGCGATGCGTTGATCGGCGGGCTGCTCGCCGCGGCGGCGCTGCGGGGTCGGGACACCCGCGGATGGTTCCTGGCCTCGGGTGGCGCCGACGCGGCAGACCTGTTGGGCGGCATGGGCGTTCATCATGAGATGAGGCCGTCGCAGAAGTACATCGGCCTCGGCGGCGCCGTGGATGGGATCGGTGTCGGGTTGTGGGGTGCGACGCGGCGCCGGCCGCTCGGTGTGGGAGCTGCCGGTACTCCCTGACCGTGTTGGGACGCCGCGCTACGCCGCCATCCGTGCCGAGGTGGCCGCCGCGATCTGGTTGAGGTGGTTGGTGGCGACCTGCACCGAGCTCTGGTGGGGGAGTGCGTCGACGTACTCGTAGGTGATGTGCGGCAGGGTCGGCGGGTTGGTGGCGTAGAAGGCGACGGCCCGGTCGATGGCTTCGACGAGAGCGGGGCCACCGACGATCGGATCGATGACGAACGCCAGCACCTGTTGGGCGAGGCTGCCCTGGCCGGTCAGGCCGGCGATCAGCGCGACGGCCGCGTTGATGCTGATGCCGAGTTGGACGGCGGCTTTGTAGACGGCGGTGATGTCGGCGCCGGCTTGGTTGTTGGGTGTGGTGGTGTAGAGGTCGCCGGGGTTGGCGAAGTCCCACCAGGTGTCAATGCCGTTGCTGTCCTTGGGGATTTGTGCGGCGGTCAGGTTGGTGCTGGCGATGCCTCTGCCGCCGGGGTCGGTGCCGCCGGGGAAGGTGTGTCCGGTCAGGCGCCACGGGTTGCCGAAGGTGTAGCCGCCGATCAGGTTGGGCTTGGCCCATTGCAGGGTGCCGGTCATGATCTCGGCGAGGACCCGGGAGGCGGCTTCGGCGCCCTGGCTGTAACCGCCGAGGGCGAAGGTTTGCTTCGGGTAGTTGTTGATCCAGCCGATGGCGTTGGTGACCGCGATCCGCACTGACTCGGCGTAGCTGGGGGAGAGCGGCGCTCCGGGCGGGATGGGCCCGAAGGTCCACGGCGCTTGGATGGGGACTTCGAAGACGAGGTCGGGGTCGGCGGCGGCCACGACCTCGGAGGGGTAGCCAGTGCCGGGTGCGGCCCAGGTGCCGGCGAAGGTCAGGACGGCGTGGCGGACGTGGTAGGTGCCGGCGATGTTGGCGGCGATGTCGCTGAAAGTGGTCATCGCTCAGCTCATTTCGCGGTGGTGGGCAGTCCGTTGGCTTTGCGCCACTGGATGGCGAACTCCATGAGTTCGATGAGGACGTCGCCGCTGTCGCGGGTGATGCCGTCGCTGAAGGTGTGTACCCAGGCGATTTGTTCGGCGGTTGTCACCTGCTGTTCGAAGGCGTCGAAGGTGCCCTGGTAGGTCTGGCCGTTGTGGGTGGAGTTCCACGGTCCGCGGTTGGGGTCGTCGACGATGTCGCCGATGTTGCGGGGGTGACGGGCCAGGACCGCACGCCAGGGTTCGGGCATGCCGTTGGCGGTGACGCCGGAGATGTCGGTCTGGAGCGATTGTGCATCAGCCATGGTGGGGCCTCCTGGTTGGTGGGGTGGACGTGGCTTGGTGCTGTTCGGGCGACCCATGAAAGTCGGTGGTGCTCGGCTGAGATGCTCTGGTGGAGAGCAGGAATGCGATGCGCGCGACTCACGATCGTCGGGTCTGCATCCCAGGATCGTGCTGTGCGTCGCTTCACCGGCTGCCATCGATGTCGTCCGTTGTTTACGGGAACGTCCATTTCCCACAGTAGGCCGGGATCGATAGGCCGTCGAACTTGTCGTGGGCGGTGCGACTATGTGCGGCTCACTCCAATGGGGAGGGCGGCATGAAGAATCTGTTACTGCGTGTAATGACCACAGGGGCGGTCGCCGCGATTAGCCCTGCAGCGACCGTGCGAGGCGACCCTGTTGCCGAAGAGCTTCCTCGATCGTCGCTGTTGGGACACTCGGGAGTATGGCGTACCGCCAGGGTGGGCGCTCGCCGGTTCAGTCGCCTGGCTCTGCTTCGACGATGGCGTCGTCGGGACGGTCCTCTCGGCGCACTTTGAATGCAATGCGGCCAGCGGGTGCCGACGCCAGTGGCAGTGCATAGGAGAACAGTGTCGCGATGTTCTTCGGATCGGTCGGTTTAGGGAGCTTCTTCGGGTCCGTTGTACCCGTCGCGTCGTGGAACCTCGTCGACGAGCTATCCGCCGCGAACGTCAAGAGGAACGCACCCCGGGTTGCTACCTTGAGTTCCTTCAGATGCCCGTATTCGGGCAGTTCGAGTGCCGACGCGATCAGGCCATTCACATCCACCGTCTGCTTGTTTATCCCGTTGGAGATGGCCAGCAACGGGTCACGCTGGCGCTTCGATGATCCCGAGAACTGGCCGTCTCGGTCCTCTCGACGGCTGCGCCGCATGATCGTGAGGTCGCGGCCGCCAACGTTTCTGCGCTCTAGCTCAACGAGGTCGGGCATTATGATCGCCCAATCCCTCAGTGTGCCTTCATCAATCGCGCTATGCATGAAGGCGAGGTAGGGATCGAACTTGAAGTTCTTCGCCCACCGGAATTTCCTGACAACATCGATGAGAGCTCGTGCGTCGACGACTCCGTATTTGGCTCTCCACGGCCGGAGAATCCCGGAATCGTCGATGTGAAAAAACTGCCCTTCCGCGCTGGCAGCATCGAGCAGTGGCTGTACCGCCTCGAAGTGCACGGCGTTCATATCGCCGTCGTGTTTGCCCTGCTGGTTGAAGTCAACGACCTTGCCGCCCTCACCCTGCTCGGTGAGCTCGGCGTTGTACATCTTGTTGCTGCTTGTCGGCTTGAGGTAGGGGAGGCTTTGGTAGACCAGCGGAGGAACATCCATCGGGCGAACACGCGGCCGCCCGTCGTCGTCAAACCCCTGAAACTTCCGTAGCTCCTCGCGAAAGTCCTCCTCGTCACGCACGATGGCCTCGAAGGACTTGTACAGATCGATGACCGTTTTTCTGGGCGCCGGCACGTTGCGGCCGATGTACAGCCGCACGAGGTCGCGATAGTGGGGTCGGTAACCGAACCAACGTCCCATCTGCATCAGCGTGTCGGCGGCGGTAGTCCTGCGCGTGTAGTACGAAACCGTCAACCCTTCGACTGTGAAGCCGCGAGATAGCTTGGTGCCACCGACGAGGATCTTCCAAACATCGCCAGCTTGAAAGTTGATGTCGGCCTGCAGGTAGTCCTTCTCGGCTTTGCCGTTAACGATGACGACGGGGTTCACGCCCTCCTGGATGCGGTCGACCGCGTGCCCGATGAAAGGGATCAAGTCGACGAAGCTGCCGATGGTCGGCTCCTCCGGTGCACGTGCGGCCGTGACTGGCCCGAAGTCGGTCGTCCACAGATCCTGGAGTCGCTTGAGGCCCATCGGCAGGTCGTATCCGGCCGCAGCCCAGACCCGGCGGATGTCATCGGCGAGCGCCGCGTGCTCTGCCGTGCTGACTGATTCGTGGACGAGCATCGTGTGGTGGCGAAAGAGCTTCGGCTTGCTGAGCACCGAGGCCCGGTGGAGCTTGATGGCTCCAGTGAGGACGTAGGCGTCCAGAGCCTTGAGCATTTCGCCGTCCCGGGCGTCCTGGTCATCTGGTCCGGCGAGCAGCGACCGAACGAAGGCCTTCTCGTTCGAGTTCGCGACGGTGTGTTCCTCGTTCGGTTCGCCGTCGTCGTCCGACGCGTCCGCGTCCAGATCATGAAAGGCCTTGCCCCCCATGTACCCCGGGGGCGGTTCGAGACTGACGATGAAGTCCTTCGGGAAGATGTCCTCCGAGTCGTCGACGTCGACGAATACGTTTGCAAAGGGCGTCGCGGTGTAGCCGATGTATTGTGCGCGATGAAGCTCTTTCAGGAGTTGTGCGATCAGACGATTGATCGCCGTACGCTCTTTCTCCTCGTCAGTTTTCTTGTCTTTATCTTTCTTTGGACGCGTTGTGTTGATCGAGGCTTGGTCTGCCTCGTCATCGATGATGAGTGTGGGGATTTCACCGAGGTCTGTCTTTGTGGACTGGAGGTCGTGGACGAGTTTTTTCAGCACCGTCGAGTTCTTCTTCACGACGGCAACCCTGATGTCCGGCCGGTAGAGGTTTTGCGGGTCGTAAAGCGGCCGCGCCGGGTCGACAAGATGGTCGGTCTGACGGAAGTCGAGGTAACCGAGTCCAGCTTTGAGGAGCTTGTAGTCGTCGCGGGCTCCCGTCAGTCGACGGATGCCGGGGAGTCCGAGTTCCTTGGGGTCCTTGCCGTAGGAGACGAACTTCCCCTCGTACCAGTCGATGTCGCCGTCGCCGATGTAGTCGACCGAGGCGGTGAGCTCGGCGTTATCGCGAGGCACCCCACCGAGGATGTTCTCTTCTCCGACGAGCTCCATGTCGAGGCGGCGTTGGGTTTGGCCGCGCAGGAGCTCGATAGTTCCCGTGAGGATGATGACGAGCTTGTAGCCTGCGTCGATCGCCTTGGCGATGACACCGGTGAAGTTCGCAGTCTTGCCGGACTGCACATGGCCGACCACAAGGCCCTTCGACTGGTACGGGTCTTCCCGCGCCGGATTCGCCAAGCGCTTGACCACCTCGTCCGTGGCGCGGTTCAGCTCTCCGATCGCATCCGGGTCCCAGCCCTTGGACTCCAGGACACTGCGATACCCGTCCCAGTAGAAGGTGCGCCCCGCTTCGGCGTCGTACCAAGGATCCCAATCGGCTGGCTGGCCCGAGATGACGACGGCGCCAGACAGATTCACCTGAAATGCATGGTTGATTCTCTCCTGAGCCTCATCGGAGAAGCCGAGAGCTGCGAGGATCGCATCTCGTCGTTGCTGTGAATAGGCCGCCACATTTGTTGCCCACGTCGGGTCAGTCAGAGCGTCCCACTTGGAGAGCTGGATATGAAACTCGTAGCGCGCGGGAGCGTTCACATCGGTGGATGTGATCGCGTCCACCAAGCTGGTCTCCGCGAAGTCATCGCCGACGCCCGCTTCCTCCAGCTCGAACCGCACACGCTTGAGCATCAGCTTGGGCTCACTCTTGCTCATGCCGCGCACGACGCTGACAATTGCGTTGGTATACGTGTCGGTCACGTCATGCCTCCTGTGCGGGTGTTGGATTAGTGAATCCAGTGAGCGGCTCACCGGGGTCTCCCGGCGTGCGCGAGGAGACGTCGACACGGTAGGTCACAGCACTGACAAGATCGCTGTGCGGAACGACCGAATGCAGCCGGCTGTGCGTCACCGCAGGGAAATCATCGTCCACCAGGTACGCAGCGGGCGTGGTGCGAAGGGTGTACGCCGTCGGGTACATGGCTGCGTCGTCGTCTTCCCAACTCTCAGATGTCAGGTACGCCACGAACCGGTCTCGCGTTGCGGTGAGCCGTTCGCGGATTTCCTGGATCAACCCGGGGAGAGTAAACCCGTTCGGATCGCCACCAGCACGGGTGATCTGGATGGACACGAGCCACAGCGGTCGGCCGGGACTTGGTTCGAGCTGCCCCGCTCCGTGAATGACGTGCGTCCGTGATTCGCCGGTGGTGGTCTTGACTTCGGCGTCGAATGCTGGGAACGCGTAGTCGCGTTCCTCGGCGAGCGGGCCTAGCCACCAGTCGATGACCGAATATTCGTCGGATTCGTCAAGTAGGCGGCGGAACAGCAGAAGCTCGCCGACCAACCCAATCTGCTTTTCTTCTGAGATTCGCGGCTTGGCGGCAAGCAGGGTTTTCATGTTCGTCATCGCGGCCGACGTAGCGGCAGCAAACGTCGCGCCGCCGCGCATCGCCTGGACGATGGAGAGCATCAGCCCGTACGCCTCGGTGTACATATTGCGCGCATCGACGGTGATGCAGGCCCACTGACGTCCGTTCCAAGTCTCGAGGCCGGTGCTGAGGCGCTTCAGTTCAGCGGTGTTCTGAACCGTGCCGGTGTGCGGCGTCAGCAGTGAAATCTTTTGGCCCGTACCGTCGATCCTGACGACGGCGTCCGGCGATTCGCTAACAAGATGAGTGGTTACGGCCCCACTGCAAAAGTACTTCTCCAACGTTTCCGGGTTAAGCTCCGACCCTGGCTCACTCAATCTGGACTCTCACTCTCCTTGCGCGGGTTGCGCTCCGATTGCAGCTAGGAGGATGGCCTGCCATGCCTCCTCCTCCCGTTTCTTCTTCGCACCGCCACCTGTCCCAACGAAGTGGTCTTCGAGCAGAAGAAGCAGCAAACTCTTGATGAGTGGCGCATCGTCGACGTCCAGGCTCTTGTGCCCGACAATCGCTGAACGGTACCTCGCATTTAGGAGAAGCTGGTGCTTGTCGATTTCGATGTCGTAGACCTGGTCCTCGGGGAGCAGGCGCCAACGGATGTCAATTGGGAACGCATCGTTGGGCTCTGTGTGGGTCGTGAACGCGTCCTTGACCGAGACCGGGACTCCATTGCCGGGCAGCGGCGCTTCGATGGGGGAGGCCGTACGTTGCCGGGCGAGCGTCGCTGCACGCTTCGCGTGTTCCCGGAACGCTGCGAGCGTCGTGCCGTCCGTCGCCTGTGCACGTGCCAACGCATTGCGCAATTCATCATCGAATGTCGTCCCGATCTTCTCAGGGTTGATTGTGACGTGATCTTCCATTTCGGGCGTCAGATCGATCGCCACGCGCGCGAAGGCCAGATCGACCCTTGATGTGGACAGCCCGTTCCAACCTCCGGCTTGCAGGAGTCGGTCGTGGCGATAGATGTAGAGCCCTTGCGTTTCGGTCTCAGACCTGCCGCCCTGTACGAAACCTGGTCCCCTATCTCGATGCGGCCAGATGTGCAACTGTGCAGTTCCAGTCGCGCCCGGGAGGCTGACGGGCAGTTCTTTTGGATAGCCGGGCTGTCCCACACCTCGATACGCGAAAGGGTCAATGGCCTTGACTGGCCGTGGTGGGCCGGGGAACTCAAAACCGATGTCGAAGGTATCGACGGTTAGCGTCAGATCGCCTCGTTCCAGGATTCGATGTAGTACCAAGCCGAGATGGTTGACAAGCTCCTGAATGGTTTGGTTTACCCAAGCCCGCTGTTCGTCGTCGTGCGATGAGGTCAAGAACGTCTGGACGTCCTGCCATTCGACGATGGTGCCGGTATCTATCGAGAAGCCAATTGCCGGATCGGCCAGGCGTTCGGCGGCGTCGGTCGTGGAGAACTCCTCGACCACGGGACCGCTGTCGATGGTCTGCTTGCACAAGCGCCGGCCGACCGGCGGTGATCCGTAACGTTTCGACCACACGATCAACGTGTTTGCCTGACTAAGCGAGGCCGCCTTGAGCCCGATGCCGAAGTGGCCGAGATCGTGGCCGTTGTACTCGCGCTTCTTGGCGTAGGTCATCGCGTCATCGATGGCGACGGAGTCCATGCCCGACGCGTTGTCTATAACCTGTAGGCCAATTGGTCGTGGCCCTTGCATCAGGAACCGGACCAGGACGTCCGTTGCGCCAGCATCGATGCTGTTGTCCACCAGATCGGCCACGGCCGTTGCGAGCGTGTGATGGCGGCCGATGGCCGAGGTGATGGATGGATCGGGGGGGACGGTCTTAGATCCGATCGGTTGTGGCGCGGAATTCAACACCACTAGAGGTCCTTGAAGCGGCAGTCCGTCACGCCGAGGTCGCCTGCGTTCTGTGTAACGGCCCGAACGATATTCGCGTCGAAACCGTCGGCCTTTTGAGCGTCCACGGTCAAGGTGATGTCGAGGACGTCGGGGCTGGCGTTGTGCAGCACGTCGAGGATCTCTTTAGCGATCGTCTGAAGCTCACCTGGCATGTCGGTAGTGGGGTCGACAACGTACCGGAGCGAGAATGTCGCGTTGGTGACCACTTGGGGCACATGCCTCGGCGAGGGCGACGGTGCAGGCGTCACCCGGGGACCCTGCGTGGTTGTTGGCTCCGGGTCGGGTCCGGGCTCGCTCTCTTTGTCCTGTTCTCGCTTTCTCTGCTCGACTGCAAGGTCGGGCCGCACGACAAGCGTCTTCTCATCGAACGGGCCGAACTCTGTGTCCTCCAACGGAACCGAAAGTCCGAGGAAGTCGCCAGTCGCCGAGTCGAATCCTGTCGCAAGTGCGAACCCGGTCTCGACGAAGGCGGCGTCGAGCAGCGATTCCTCCAGGGCTCTGACGAGCACGGACTTGTCACGCAGCCTATGCAGGTACGGGTAACGGCAGTAGTAGCTCCACAGCTCGGTGAAGTTGATGAATCCGCGGGTCCACCGCGCCCGCAGGAACTCCTCAATGTCCAGACGGACGACGCGGTTGGCAACGTACGAGTGGGCGGCGTCGACGGAGGCGAGTTTGGCGCCGATGCGCTTGGTAAGGTTCTTCTCCTGTCCGTCCGCGCGAACTTGTCCGACTACGAACGGTGCCTGCGGGTTGTCTTGCACCGCATGCAATCCCCATATCCACGTGTGGGCCAATCGGTCGTCCACAGTCCGATTGGTGGTCTCCAGCGTTGTCTGCGCCTGCCCGGCAGCTGAGTGGGTCAGATCAAGTCGTGCGGTCTCGTCGAATATCGAGCTCCAGGCTAGGTACGAACGTACAGCAGATTCCAAAGTGCCCCATTGCTTTTCGTCTGCGGCGACCGCAACGATAGTGTTGACGTTCGAACGCGGCGCGTTGCCGCGCTGGCGCAGTAAATCGTGTACCCATTTGGAGGCGCTGGACTCTTTGTCTTTGCCGTTGTGGGTGCAGCGCGGCGGGACGACAACCAGGCGAAGGTAGTCGGCCTCGTCGACATCGGACGATGACTCGGGGTGTACGACGTCGGCGATCACGTCGGTGGAGCCCTTGAACACCCGCTTGAGCCGTGCCGTTACCTCGCCGTGGACGGCGTCCACCGACAGCTGCGAAGCTCGTTCGGCGGCGAGGCGATTGAGCGACGGCTGGGTGTCGTACCAGTACCGGCCGTCGTCGAAGTAGTAGTGGGACGATTTCTCCTGGAGCCCCTCCAACGCCGATCCGATATTTCCGAGCACGTCGCCAGGCATGGCGACGCCGAGCGTAATGCTCTTGCGGTCCTTGCCTTTGAGCGCGGCATCGAGTGTTGGCGTGGCTTCGACGAAAATCGTTCGCGCCGTTCGGAGCGCGAGCGCGCGGTCCTTCAGTACCGGACGTTCGGCGTCCACGATCCGGGCGACAGCGTTGTCGCCGTCGATCTCGGACTGGACGATTGCGTCCCATGTGTTGTCGACGTACTGCGTGATCTCCGACCGCACGGACTGCGCATCTAGCGGAACTGATCCGGGCATGATGAGCGGTGATGGGTCCTGGCGTACATACAGTTGGTGGATCACGTGGCTCATTAGGCGCAGCACGCCTCGGGTGCGTTGAAACTTCTCCAACGTGGACCAATCGGAATACAGACGGTCGAGTAGTTCAGGATGGATCGGGTAAGCGGCCCTGAGGCGCGACTCGTAGGCGGACTCTCCAACCCCTGTAGGGAACTCCTTGGGGTGGTGGCGGTAATAGTCAGAGAACCGACGCGCCGCAGTGGCGATGGTTGCGATCGCTTTCGCGTCCGGCTCGACGAATAGCCGGCGTCGCACTATTTCGTACGACTCGTCCCGCGTTGCCGGACTCCACTGGTAGGCCACCCGTCGTATGACGTAGTCCAGCCGATGCAGGGCGTCGTGTCCGCGCTGACCGCCGACCTCAAGATCGCTCGCAGTCGCCTCTGCAAGCTCCGTATCTCCGTCGCCGGAATCGATCTGTCGCCCTTCGCTGGCCGGTACGGATACCAACAACAGTGTTCCGGGCACGTTCTCCGCCGCGAGTGTCAATGCCTGTGCAAAGGTGAACTGTGTCTCGAACAGACCGGCTGCCACGCGCCGGGCGTGCGGGTCAGTCTGGTCGTAGTTATCTGGGAGCTGGCGAGCGTAGGCGACCCACTCGTCGATCAGGACGACGGCAGGTCCGAACTTCGTAAACAGTTCGCGGAGCAGGTTTCCGGGATTAGTGCCCGTCTGGTCGGCATCGGCGACGATCGCGTAGCCTGCCGCACCGCCGAGCTGCCATGCGAGTTCGCCCCAAAGGGTATGCACGACGGTGCCGTCGGGTTTCGGCGTCGGGGCGGCTGGCGGGATTTCATTGCCCACGAGTGCGGCCTTGTGCACCGGTTGGCCGAGGATGCTGGCGTTTTCGCCCGCCAGTACGTCCTGCACGCTCTGCGGGAACTCATGCAGCGCCCGACCCGAGAACAAGTGCCAGACGGCCAGCATCGAGTGCGTCTTGCCGCCGCCGAACGTGGTCTGCAGGTTGATTACTGGGTTGGCCGACTCCGATCCGGCGACGCGGTCTACCGCCCGGCGCAGCAGTTCCTTAAGACCGTCGGTCAGGTAGGTCCGGCGGAAGAACTCGACCGGGTCCTGGTACTCCTTGGCGGCGTTCTGTTGCACGGCAACGGAATAGAGGTCGGCGGCGAACTCGGCGTTGTTGTACTGGCCAGAAGCCACGTCGGGGTGCGGCTTGAGCACCTCACGCCACGGCGGCAACTCGGTGTCCGGAGTGCCGGGCAGGGAGGCCGCCTCGCGAACGGCCCTACGTGTCTGTTGCTCGAAGCTGCCCCGCAGGATGTCCAGGCGCGACGTCCGCACCGCGTCGGCTTCTCTCACTGCACCGATCGCGCGCATTACGCGCTCGATCGTGTCCAGTGCGCGGACCGCGTCGTCGGGGGAGAATGGCTTGAAATGGGCGACGTTATTGCGCACAT
Source organism: Mycobacterium sp. PDNC021 (assembly GCF_048282635.1). Taxonomy (NCBI): domain Bacteria; kingdom Bacillati; phylum Actinomycetota; class Actinomycetes; order Mycobacteriales; family Mycobacteriaceae; genus Mycobacterium; species Mycobacterium sp. PDNC021. The sequence continues at coordinate 5,002,320 of NZ_CP182502.1, read as the reverse complement.
TGCGCAGCTCGCCGACGAAACCTTGTTCTCCCCGCGATAAGTGGGCGTTGAAGATGTACCCGAGCGAGGAAATCGGCTCGGTGATGATCCGGAACTGATCCTGCGGGTCGGTACGCGAATAGTCTTTGCCGCGGATACCTTTCTCGGCGTCTTTGGCTGCGAGCAGTACTGTCCAGTCCTTGCCTGCCGGCACGTGCTTGGCCGTGATCTGTTCGATGTACGGATCGAGGACGTCAGAAAGGGACTGCAGCGCTGTGCGGACCACATCGATGTTGCTTTTCGACATCAGTTCTCATCCTCAAAGTCGATTTCCGTCTGCACAGCGTCAGGGCCGCGTACGTGGCCAGCGGCCTCGGTCAGGTCCGTCCATGATCCCCCGACCAGGTTGAACAGCCGTGCGTCATCCGTACGCGACGTCTTGGTCATTTCGTATAGCCGGTAAGCCAGCCGTTGCACGGCCTCGAGGTCGATTTCGGTGCGTGTGGCCGCGGCAGCCATGAGGTCCGCAGCCGGCTTTACTCCTCCGTCCTCGGCAGAGAGCATCCGACCTAGGTGGCACATCACCTCCCACACGGAGATACGGGCGTCCTTCGCGGGATCCCAGGACGTCGGGAGATCCTCGGGTGCGATGAGCTGAACGACGCCCTCGCCCTGCGTCAGTACTCCGGAGTCTGCGATGCCTCGAACCGACGTGTTGAACGACCGCGCTAGCACGTCGGCTTCACCGAAACGACCCTTTTGCCAGCCATATTGCTCGTACCACTTGAGGCAGAATCGGGTGTCTGCATCGAGGTCACCTTCGCCCTCGGCTAGTACTTCATCGAGTGCCTGATTGATCAGCCTCAGTGCCGCTTTAACATTCATGTCTGTGCCATCGTTCTCGACCACGCGGTCGTAGCGTGAGAACACAGCCATCCCGGGCCCGACGGTCGCCTGGGTGAGGTCGACAGGGGCGATAGCCCCCTGGCGCAGCTTTTCTAGCGCCGCCGGAAGCTCACGCCTCAGCGATGCGAGGAATCCGCGGCGCGTGGTCTGCCCCGCCGTTTCCTGACGTGGTCTCAGTACCAGGACGATCGACGAGGCGAGCGCATTCGAGCCGACGTCGCGCATTCGGCCTGCACGCTCCGATCGCATGGGCCAAGTGGCCGTGATCGCCCAACCTTCCCGGATCATGCCTTCCAGGATGGCGGCCCATCCGGTACTGGTGATGCCCTCGGCCGTCAGCTCGGACTGCTTGAACGCGTAAAACACCGTGATCGGGTATTGACCAGATGCCCCTTTTCGCGCTCGGGCGAATACATGCTCGAATCCCGTCGCGAAGAATTGCTCCGCACCGTCGCTCCCACCGTGACGGTACGGGTTCGCGACGAGTTCCTCTGTCTTTGGCACGAGCATCGAGGCGAACAACCCCGGATGGATGGCACGGAGCGAACGCCGCAGCCAGACGTAAAAGAAGTCCGAGAGGTCCGAATATCCGATATTGTCGTAGTACGGAGGATCGGTCGAGACAACAACAGACGTGTAGTCCTGCGATGCAGCGTCGGCCTGTGCGGCGTGGGCAGCGGGCCGAGCGGGCAGATTCTCGATAGCGTCCGCCTGAGTTTTAGTCGCTATCGACAGGTCACCCGCAGCACGCGCGAATGGTGAAACTTCGACGAAATCCCATGCCATCGGAATCGCCTGACGTGCGAAGAGATTTCGCGCCTGGTCGCGAGAGTTGGACCAGGTGACTAGCGAGTTGTTGAGATCGGTCGTGCGGCTCACTCCCATGCTGAGATAGGTGGCGACGGCGTCCGCGTAGGCCTCGGCCCCGTCTCCGCCGTCGGCAAGGCGGTCGCCCATTGGGAGACCTGAGGCGACGGCATCGCTAAGAACCTTCTCGCGCGCTGTTAGAACGAGGTCGCTGAACGTCGTAAGCGCCACCAATTGCCGGTTGGTGAACAGATCCGACCATCTCGTGAGCCCGTAGCCCTGAACTCTGAAGCCAAGTGCTGCCGCAGGTAGTGCCCCCGAGGGAACCCACTCAGGGCGCGCGCAGCGAGCTGCTTCGATTTGGACGCCATCCGGCGACACGTAGACGCGTCGCCGGTTTCCATCAGCGACGACCGCCATAAGTAGAGCGCGCAACCGGTTTGCGCGGCCCTCTTCACGAATGTATTTGAATTCGGCTGCAGAGCCGCAGGCCAAGCAGATTGCGCCCTGGCGACTGACGGTTCCATCAGTAGCAACGGCGGGTCCCTTCGCTTTGTCGTACCCGATCGTAAACGCGACTCGCCGGCCACCGGGCGCACTAGCGTCCTCGACCACGTCGGGCACGACGTACGCTTCCTTTCCCTTCTTCTTACCGAGCCACCACGAGTTGACGAGGGGCATCTCGATGCCGCAGGCCGGGTTGGGGCAGATGACCGTGCGTGCCCAGATCCAGGCGATCGTCGTTGCGCTCGACTTCCTTCCGGTCTTCTCGTCGACGATGGTGGCGTCTGGGTAGAGATGCCCGATGCGTTCCTCAGCTTGATCACGCATCCAGGCGCCGTAGCGACGTACGTCGTCAGCCAGTCCGGTGGCGCGCGGCCAGTCTCCGAGCCTTGCTTCAGCAACACCGGGGAAGACTGGTGATTGGCCTGCGAACTTTGGCGGGATTTCTATGAGCGCCTTGGCGATGAGTACGGCCACCGGGTTGAGATCCGAGGCACGCGCCTGCAGACCGAGGCGCTGGGCTTCGAGAGGAATTGAACCGCCACCGGAGAAAGGGTCGAGGATGGCTGGTGGGTTCCCGCCGGTGGACTTGAGGATCTCCTCGTGCGCCTCGCGGAGCAGGACCTCGTTGTTGATGTTTTCCCATTTGACAAGTCGTCGAATGAGCCCATGTAGGCGCTCACGCTCGACCGTTTGCTCGCGCTCTGTCAGCTCCGGGTCCGAAGAAGGGTCGTCTACGAGTTGCGCGAAGAGCACGGCGCGAGCCGTGGCAAGCGGCTTCCGAGACCACCACAGGTGCAGCGTTGAGGGGTGGCCGTGCCGGATGGATTTCTCTCGCGCGGATTCGGCGTTGATCTCTTCCAGAGGTATCGACACCTCGATCAGCTTCTTGCGGATCGGAGTGTCAGGGGGCGTCGTCATGCGTGAAAACTCCAGGTGGCTCGGGTGCTCCGATGCTAGCGGCCGGACCCGACATCCAGTCGTAGGTCGGGCAGTCGGGTCCCACGCTTCTCACCGGGCGTCACGCGACGATATCGACTACATCCAGGAGCAACGCCCGATGTAGTGAAGCTAGCTGCTTCGATCGGCGCCTGACACGTAGGCGTTGGAACTTGCGGCGAGAAGCCGAGCGCGGCGGACAATCTCTTCTATGTCGGTGGCTGCGTGTGTAATGTCTTCGTGTTCCCAGACTCGGAGCACAATCCACCCCAGGGAGCGCAGATGAGCATCCGTCTCACGATCCCGTTCGATGTTCCGCGCGAGTTTGGCCGCCCACCACGCGCCGTTCGAAGTAGGCGCGGTCTTGTGCTCGGGACAGCTGTGCCAGAAGCAGCCGTCGACGAACACAGCGACTCTGGCACGGGTGAAGAGGATGTCCGCACGTCGACGGGACAGCCCGGGAAGCGATGCGTCGACGCGGTATCGCAGACCTCGTCGATGGAGCTCGCGTCGGAGGAGCATTTCGGGCCCGGTGTCGCGAGTTCGTTGACGGGACATGCGTCGAGAAGTGACGACGTTAGTCGGCGTCGGGGAACTCGCCGAGGTCTTCATGGCGTGCCCTCCCAGGGCCGGCTAATCTGACGTACCATGCCGACTTCCTTGACATTATCCGACTCTGCGCTGACTGCGGCAAAGTCGCGGGACCAGGTCGCGAAGATCACGACGTTGGATCTGTTCGCTGGGGCCGGTGGGCTGTCCGAAGGGTTGAACACCGCCCCCGGCAAGAGATTTCGGGCCGCGCGGGCGGTGGAATGGGAGCTTGCAGCTGCGGCCACCTACACCCTGAATCACGGTGGGCGCCTGCGTGGGGGAAGGATCGAAGGAGGCTCTGTGTATGCGGGCGCGATCGAGGACTGGCTCGCCGAAGACGACGTTCCAGAGGTTGATGTGGTCGTCGGAGGGCCACCGTGCCAAGGGTTTTCGACACTGAACCGCGACGGCGTCGGAGCTCATCGGAACGAACTCTGGCGCCTCTATGCGCAGACTGTCCAGAAGGCCACGCCGAGGTATTTTGTGTTGGAGAACGTTCCAGCCTTCCTGAAGTCCGACCAGTGGCGCGTGTTTCAAGAGGCGCTTGAGTGCGGGATCCTCGGGGACTACAGGATCGATGTCGACGTCCTCAACGCCGCGGATTACGGAGCGTTCCAGGCACGCAAGCGAGTGATCGTTATCGGCCACCATAAGGATGTCCCGGCGCTCGGCTTGCCCAAGCCAACCTATGCCGGTGGACACCGCCATCTTTCGGAGGCGCTCCTTGGTGTGCCTCACGCCGTTGACCGAATGGGTATCCCGGACGGCACCGTCGCGTTCCGGGAGGAAGAGCTGCCTGGCGCCTTCTCCACCCGCGACCTCCACTTCGGCCGTTTCTATACGCAGCTGTCGCTCGATCGGTTCAGGTCGATCTCACGCAACGGTGGCAGCCGATCCGAGCTGCCCGACCACCTCAAGGCTCCGTGCTGGCTTAAGCACAGCAAGGGCACCGGCGACGTTATGGGTCGGTTGACCTGGGAGAAGCCGTCGGTCACGATCCGAACTGAGTTCTTCAAACCGGAGAAGGGTCGCTACATACATCCCGATGAGGACCGCGTCATTACGCATTACGAGGCCGCGCTCATTCAGGGGTTTCGGCAGGACTATCGGTGGGTTGGGACTCGCGAGGAGATTGCACGTCAGATTGGCAACGCGGTGCCGATTCCTCTTGGCGAAGCCATTGGGCGCTTGCTGATCGATGCGTTCGACGGATAGGCCGATTCACCTCGACGCTTCTCATAGGGAGCAGTCGGTAGCTGGTGGTCTCGTGAGGTGTCGGTGAGCGATGCGACGATCGGTTTGCGTGCGGTTCCGGCACTGCGTTGTGGCCAGATACTCCTGGTCCTGGCCACCAGATGGTGTTTTGTCGTTCAAACATATTGCATTGGAGCCCAAGCGGTTTCGATGAGATCACTCGAGCGCCAGCCATGGGGCAGATACAGGCAACGCTGACCGTCTGCTTGGCGTCGGCAACGACTTGGGGGCCAGACCGGCAGGACAGCGGCAAGCGTGGTGAGCTCGGCCCGGATTTCGTTCTGACCGAATCTGTGTAACGGCTGGTGGTCGCAGGGGAATGCAGAGCAGCTCACGGCGGTACAGGAGACCACGTCTCGACCATCGGGCATTGAGCAGAGCTACGCCGCCTAAGGTCTTGTCAACATCACTGCCCAAGAAGGCGGGGCAGTTCCCATTGGTTTCTATCGATGGTGTGGGCGTTTGGGTTGGGACTGCGCCGAACTGGAGTCGGCGCGCGTGTCAACGCGGGTGGCTGTCGCCATCATTCCTTACCGTCTGGGTATGCCGTTGCCTCTCGACGCCAGACAGCGTCTTGCTGCGCCTTTGCGCAACGAGATGCTCAGCAATGCTGGCTTTCGCGACATTCATTCTCTGCCAGTGTCATCGCAGTCGTGGGCGTTTCATTCGACGGCCCTCAGCTCCGTTATTGCTGAGCTCGCGACGGCGAGCTCGCCGCAAGCAGACGGCTTCGCGATGTGTCGGCAGCGTGTGGCACAGGTTCAAGCGCTCGCAGGTAACGCGCTATCTATGTTGCTGGCGATCCAGCCGTTCGTTCCTTTCGACCGTCCGACGGCAGAACGCCTCGTAGTGCTGATTGCTGGCCGGATGGGGGCTGTAGCAGATGGGATCGAGGGCGCCACTGATGTCGCCGTAGACGCTGAGTTGCTTGCTGAGAGCGAGAGGTGGAGTGAGATTGCGGGCGTGGCCGACGCACGAAGCGCTCTCGGCGATGCGTTCGCGATGTCTGATCCGCCAATTGATGACGCTGGTCGGTTTCGTCCAGAGTGGGTTTTTCAGCACTACGCCTATCGCCTGAATGATTTGATGTCCTGCTTGCTGCCGCACCTCGCATCGCTAGGTGTGCCGGGCCTCCGCGATGCCCTGACTGCAGTAACTGTCGTCGGCGAGATTCTTGCGTGCGATGATTCCGTCGGTGCCTACGTTCATATGGACGCCCTTATCGGCAGCTTTCTGACTGCAGATCCTGCGACGAAGAGTCAGGCACGCCAACACCTGACTGAGATGGAACCGGCAATACATCGCGCCAGGGATGCTGCCGCACGATCGTGGCACGTGGTTAGAGACGTCAATGCCGAGAATGAGATACGGGCGAATGCGCTCGCCGATTGTTACAAGCGCCTAGTAGAGGGCCCGTTTCGTCAATTCGCTTGGGCGTACTACTGCCTCAATATGGGGTCATGGCAGCGTCCACCGATGCTTGGTGTGCTTCGGGACCGCATGGTTGCTGTCGGCGGGGGACACGCGGAGGTGGCTTCGCACGTCGTAATCCCCGAACTCAGGAATGGCGAAGCGCATGAGACCGTCGTCTGGGATGGTTTCGCTGAGCACTATTCGACCGAGGGCGTGCATATACCGCCGGACAGAGTCGTAGCGAGTACACAAATTGCCCGTTCGTTCGTTGCGGGGTGCGAGGCCGCAATTGCGGTCGTGAGATTCCTCGATCTTCCTACTGAGATTCCGCCGCTACCGCTCTGCGATGAGGAAGGACGTATGCCAGCGTGGCGACGGGTTCAGGCGTTTTTTGGCACGAACGGTATGCGTTTACACAATGCAAGCCTTAACACCAGACATGCTTCGCTACAGGTAAATGGACTGTTGCAGAAAGACGTCAACCCTTGCTTTCAAGCGCTTGTACTCGCGCATCGCTTGATGCCTAATATCGAGAGTTTTTCGGTCGGGGTTGCTGATAGTGAACCAACTATCGTCGTCACGGTGGGTGCGTTGGCTGCGTGTATGCCGGCATGGGAGTTGGCGGTATCGAACCTCGACAAGATCCCATTGTCGACTTTCCTTCCTGCAAATCTTGATGCGCGATTGGAGCATGAGCCGGATTCGGTCGCAGTTCGTTCGGTGGCCTGGATCGCGGTGGATGATGTCCTCGATGCTATCGACGGGAGCCCGGCGACATGGACCGACGTCGACCGTCGGCTCCTGGATGTGCGCCTGAACATAGTTGAACTTTCTGCCCAATCCACTGAGCGTTCGCTGGATTCACACGCTGCGAGGCTAGAAAGTGTGGCGGAGTCAGTTGCATCGCTTAGGGAGTGGATTTGTGACGAGTCGCCAAACGCCGCGCATCTGGCGGAACGCAAGCTGGAGATGGTGCGGCTACGGGCACAGTGGGAGAGTTGGGGACCGGTGCCGCGGCATCCACTAATCGCTATCGACGGCGGACCCGGTGGAATCGAGCGTCAACCTGGCTTGCAAAAGGGGCCCAAACTACCGCGTTATCATGCATTTTGAGGCGATCAGGCCGCTGGGGTGTCTAATGCGGGCCTTCGATGGTGGCTACAAGTCTGCAATTGTTCGCAGTGTCCGCGATGGACCGCCTGTGCTTTGACGCTGTGAGTCATGGTTGAGCCGTTCCTGTATTCAGCTGGCAACGGCAGTGTGCAAGCATGGGTGCGATGATCAGCCTGTGGCCGGTTACGACGTCATCGGAGACATCCACGGCTGTGTCGACCCGCTGGAATCCCTGCTGGATGTGATGGGATACCAGCACGCTGATGGTGCGTACCGGCACCCGAGCCGACAGGCCGTGTTCGTCGGCGACCTGATCGACCGTGGACCGCAACAGCTGCGTGTCCTGGACACGGTGAAGGCGATGGTCGACGCCGGCAGCGGACAGATCGTCATGGGCAACCATGAGTTCAACGCTGTCTGCTACGGCATTCCCGGCATCGATGGTGAGTACCTGCGCCTGCACTCGGAGAAAAACGCCCGACAGCACCAGGCGTTCCTGGAGCAGCTGACCGCCGACCAGCAGCAGTACTACCTGAACTGGTTCCGCACCATCCCGCTGTGGTTGGACCTGGGCGGGTTGCGTGTAGTGCACGCCTGCTGGCACCAGCCGTCGATGAAAGTCGTTGAGCTGGAACTTGGTTCGAACGTACTCGGCAGCGACGATCACTTCGCCAACGCCTCGATCGAGGGCCACCCGCTGTACGAGGCGGTGGAAACCCTCATCAAGGGCCCAGAGCTGAGCCTGACCGACCACGGGCAGCTGCCATATCTCGACAAGGATGGGCACCGTCGCCGGCGGGCGCGACTGCGGTGGTGGAGTACCGGCTCAACGCTGCGCGAACTCGCGGAGATGACAAGAACTTTCACCACACCGGACGGGGCGCCGTATCCACAGCTGCCGTCAACTGCCGTCGAGAACGATGACCACGTGTACGCAGGCGACGTGCCGGTGGTCTACGGCCACTATTGGCGGACGGGAACGCCGGAGCAGGGACTCGACTGGACCGATCGCACGGCTTGCGTCGACTTCAGCGCCGTGAAGGGCGGGGCGCTGACGGCATACCGGTGGTCGGGGGAATCGACTGTACGGGTGGAGAACTACTTTCAAGTCCCGAACTGGCCATAGCGAGGTTTTCGCGAAGCTGCAAGGACTCGAACTGGCGATGGCTAGTCAAACTCCAGCCTCGGATCTTTCGCCGGCATCGAGGCGGCGTCACCTTGCGTTATCGCGCTTAGCCTGAATCGCGCTCAGGGTCGAATGCGCCGCCCGCCGCACCCACTCGTCGTCACGTGCCTCGCCATGGACGTACCACTGCCAACTGCCGACGTAGGTCAGCTCATTGTCGTGGATGCCGGGAAAGCCTATTTGGATGATCTGGTCAGCGGTGCCTGGACGCGGCGGGGGAGCAGATAGGCGTTTGATTATTTCGAGTACGACTTGCGCTGAGTTGCCGACGTACATCGCATGGCCTTCGGCCCACTGTCGGATCAAAAACTCGGAAGGACCTTCCGCTCGGGTGGATTCTCCGTTCGCCGCAACCCAAACCACGATGCCGGAGTGGCTGATGCGCACCGTGCGATCTGTCGCCACGATCGAAGCGTTGAGCTGCAGGAGCCCTGCAGCCATGGTTGCGATCTCGTCGTGTGGGAACGTCCATAGGGAGTGGGATGGCTCGCAGCCGCCGATTGCCCACTTCCGCGCGTAGGGGACCGTCAATCCGGCACCGACGCGCATTCGTTGGCGCAATACCGCGACGATTTCGTCGTGTGTGGTTATTTCTGTGGTCATTTCCGTCTGTCGATCGGTATGTAGGTTCAAGCATTGCGAGGATCAGAGGGAGTAACTCGACAAGGGGTGAGCTGTTGGCGGGCCGCGTCACACTGGTGTGCCCCGGTTGGTGCCCGGTTTCTGAATCAGGAGGTCGTCGTGCTGACGCCGCCGACATTCCTCGGCGAACTCGACCGCCGCCGTCCTGTCAGCCAGAAAGACTTCGGACTGTTGTGGTGAAATCGCGTAGTACTCTTCGTAATCCACCAGCCCGTTGCTCATCGGGACCGCAATGTAGTCGACGTTCGAATCGAGTTCGGTGCCGATCGAGTACCGATCTCCTCTGGAAACGAAGACGTCGCTGAACCTCATGTCAGCCTCAGGATCTTTCGTCCGCCGCGAGGTCAAACCCCGCCGGTGAGGTTATTGGCCACTGCCGACTCGGAGAACTCGGGCTGTTCGCGCAGACTCCAGCCGTCGGGGACGGCGTGAGTGTCGTAGTAGTGCAGGAAGAGTTCGATGGCGTCGGTGGCTGTGAGCACCTCGGAGGGGCGCACCAAATAAGTGTTGTCGCCGTTCTGGATTGGCTCAGTGGCGCCTGATTCTTGCGCAACGTCTTGGTATCCGATCGTGTACAACCGGTGCTCGCCCTTGGCGTCTCGTTGCTTGATTTCGACGGTCAGGCGCTCTGGCGCGACACCTGTCGCTTGTATCCATTCGTGCGAATAGGGGAGCTCGTCGTACGGCACCTCGGGGGCGACGGGATAGATCGAGTAGTAGGTGTACCTGCCGTCGCCGAGGCGGTTGATCCCCGCAGCGATTTGACCGGGAATCTCTTCGGTGAATTCGCTCATGCGCATCTTTGCCCTGTTGGACTCAAGGATATGTGTCGCCTGTTCGAGTCTCATTCGGTCGATCTTTCAGTATGTGAGAAACGGGCACTGCCCGCCTGTCCACGTCTGCTACAGCTGGGACAAGACGGATTCGGGCATTCCGGCGAGCAACTGGGCATCCAGTTCGTCGTATGTCAAAGGCAGCAGATGGTTTGCGGGTTGAATGCCGCCGGCGCGCAAGATGAAGTACCTGTTGGGTTCTGACTTCAGCGTGTACTTGGACACATACTGTTCTAGTGATATCTGTTGGACGCGCGGGTCCAGCCCAGCGTCTTCCCACGCCCACATTATTGGGTCTAGTCGGCATGACATTCGGAGTGATTCGCCGACATTCCAGATGACGTACTTTCCAGCGTCGTCGGCATCGGTGAAAAACCCGGACAGGCTCTCAAGCGGTTCGTTCCGGCGCTCAGTGGTTGCGGTAAGGACGTTGTATCCACCGTCGATCGGCTCGACGATGTACGACGTCCAGTCCGGGTACGGATATCCTCGTCGAAGGTGCAGACGATCTGCTTCCCACACGGGTGCGTCGCGCGCAGGCTGGCCAGCAAGTGCGTAGATGCGCCGCCAGTTGTCGTAGTGATTGATCAGCTCTTCCAGTCGCGAATCCGAGCTTGATTCAGTTCCTGTCATGTTCACCCTCCCTGCGTCATTCCCCAGTTGTTTCGCGAATCAGACGCCATAGTTTCAGCTCTTCGATCGAAACAGGTCTGCCGGTGTCCAAGTTGATTGCCGCCCATTGCTCAGCCCCGCCGGGCTGACCGAAGGCCGCCTTGGCGGGTCCGTATTCAACCCTCCAATTGAGGCCATCAGGTATCGGCCGCCCGGTTCCGACAAACGTGTGATAGTCGTTGGCGACTCCAGGCGGCATCGAACGTGTGGAGAGAGGTGCCCCTTCATCTCCCATGAACCCACCTCCGTTCGATCCCAGCCGATCGAGTTGATGCCCAGCAGGAATGTGGTCCGAGAGCGACGGCGGCCCATCGAACCCATTGTTGGGCGCTTGTCCGTCCCAATCCCATTGGAGCCGACCCTTCCCGTCGACTGTAGTGAACTCGCTCTTGAACTCTGCTTCAGTCCGGCCCGCAAGCGGGTCATATCCGTCGGTGACGCTGGGCGGTACGCCACCTTCATGAAGTCGGGCAATGTCGTCCGCAGGGTTCTTTACATGCTCAAAAGCGCTGTCGGGTGGGAAGCCGTAGTCGTGACCCGCAACGGGAGGGGGAGGAGTTGAGGGCTGGGCGTGGTGGCTGGGCTCAGGCGGCGGTGGGTGGTTGTCGATCGGTCCGTCGGCGGCGCGTGGAGATTCTGATGGGGCGCCGGCGTGGTGTTCGCTTGGGCTGCCGTGATCGGTCGGGCCGTGTTCCACGGGTGCGGGAGTATGCGGCTCGCTCGGCCCCGTCGGCTGAGATGTATGCGGGGCAGGTGCCTCCTGTGTCGGTGGTGGGGGAGGTGCGGGCTCGGGCTTCGGAACCGGCGCCGCCTCCGGCTTCGGCGCAGCAGCCGGCGGTTCCACCGGCGCCTTCCCCGCAGCACTTGGCTCGGGCGCTGCCTCGGGTACGCCAACCTTGTCGAGGTTCTTGGTGATGTTTCCGGCTCGGCCGGCCACCTCGTCGGCGCCCGCTGCGGCCGCACCACCACGAGACGCGACGGCACCCGTATCGCGTGCGACGGTGCCACCCACCCGCGTCTCCGCTTCAGCGCTGGCCGCACCGACGCGCGCCGCCCCGCCGGCAGCGTCGGCTGCCGGTGCCGCCTCGCCCACGCCGGGAATGATCAACGATCCGACTTGTGCTGCGTCGTAAGCGAGTCCGCGTAACGGGTGGCCGTTCTTGAAGTCGTCGAGGTCGATCATCGACTTGCCGAGATTCGTCACGTCGTTGCGGATACCAGGGTTCGCGAGCGCCAACGGAGCGGTAAAGGGATCGCCGACCAGCGCCATTTCACCTAGCGCCTTGGCGGTGCCCAGCCACGATTTGCCTGCACCCTCGGGGTCGTACAGGAAGCGGGTCGGATCAAGCTGTTCGAGCCCTTCTGCCGTCTGGGCGACGAATTTGAATCCGCCTTCGGTGATATCAGCCAGGGCAGTGAAATCCGCGCCCAGCGCGCCGCCGACTTCCTGCCCGAACACCTCGACGAACTCCTTGTTCGCCCACGCCTCCAGTTTGTTGGTCAACCCGTCGAGGTCGTTGATGCCCTGGCTGACAGCCTGATCCATGGCGTTGGCTTCACGCTTCATGTTGTTCAGGACGGTGTCGATGTCGTGGGCGATCTGCTTGATCTTCTCGATGGGATTGTGACCCTCGAACATGCCGCCGATGGTGCTGAGAATGCCGCTGGGACTCAACTGGTGGAGCAGATCGCGGATGGCGTTCTGCGCGTTCTCGACAGTGGTTGCGAACGAATCGATCTGGCCGGCCAGCGCTTGCGCCTGCTTGTCGATGTTGGTCAGGCCGCCGCCGATGTCGTTGGCGGCCTTCTGCATCTGCGGCGCTTCGGGAATCTGAAAACCACCCAAAGTCGTTCCCGCAGCGGTCATTGCGCCCGAACCGCCACTGATCGACGAGCCGAACGTGCGCCACGCGGCGGCCGTCGCGCGCATCTGTGCAGGGTCGCCGTCCGGCCACACCCCGCCGACGAAGGCCTCGACAATGCCCCAGCCGATCGGGGCGGCGATGGCACCGCCGAACACCGACGGCACACCCGGCGCCGAGAATTTTCCGGGATCACCCGGTTTCGCCACGGGCGACTCGCCGCCTCCGACCGTGGAGTGGGCGTTCGCGGTCCCGTAGTTGTAGGCGGACATCTGGATGCCTTGCCCCGTGCGCCGTGACGCGTTGACGGCCGACGCCGCCGAGTGCAGCAGTGCGTTCGCCGCATTGGTGTAGCTGCGCGAAAACACAAACGCGGCGGCATCATGACCGAATCCGGACTCGTGCCCAGACAGTGCAGCCGTCAGCGTCGAGATGGCGCTGGTGACAGCGTTGGATTCAGCGCCGACCGACGCCCCCGCTGAGTTGAGCGCCGTCGGATCGACCGTGATCGGGCCGGTCACAGATCAGGACCACATCTGGTGGTTCTTGCTCGCGGCGGACGAGTAGTTCTCGTGAGCGCCTTCCGCGATCTGGCGGAGCCGTGCCAGCGCCTCCCGCATCTCCCGGGCGCCTTCGTTCCACTGCGCCTGCGCCGACCGTTCCGCCTCGCCGGCGTCGCCGTACCAGCTGGAGCCCAGGCGGGCGACCGAACCGGCCGCCTGCGCCAGGTGGGCTTCGAGGTCGGAATCGAACTTCGTCATCCGATCGATGACCGCCGCCAGTGCCGCCGGGTTGACGCTGAACTCGCTCATCAGAGGCCCGATCCCGCGATGTGGGCGCCACCGGCGGCATCGGTGCTCGTGTACTTGGCCGCCGCGTCATTGAGCAGGCCCGACATGCGCGTCAGGCCGGCAGCCACCTGGGCCGCGCCTTCATGCCATTCCTTCCAGACACCCGCGTACGCAGAGGCCGCGGACCCCGTCCACCCGGTGCCCATGAGGCCCGAGACGTCGTTGTCCAGGGACGTGATACCAGTGCGGAGCCCGTCCGCGACGGTGGACAATTCGTGTGACACCGCGACCAACTCCGACGGTTCGACCTGTAACTCGGCCATGCGATACCCCCAACGCGTTTGGCTGACGAATGGAGCTTACCGAGGGCGCCAGGGGGTCGCCGACGCGAATATCCTTGTCGCTCACAGGTTTTAGACAGGTTCCTGCCAGATTGCTGGCAGGATTGACTCTCGGGCGGCGTCGTCGTTGTGAGCCCCGCAACGATGAGCCCCATCGACCGACTGGATCTCTCGGCGACGGAAACCCGCTGGTGCAGCTTGCGGCCAAGATTCGCCGTGGCCAGGGGATTCGGCGACCTCTCGTAGGGTCGAACCCGTGCATGTCTACCAACTGGCTTTCGAATGGACCGAAACGAACCGACACTGGCTGGTCGAGGTGCCGATCCGCATCGTGTCCTACGGCGTCATCGCCCTCATCGCCCGGTTGGTGCTGCATCACCTGATCGACAGCGCTACCACCGGCCGGGCCGGTAAGACCATGGCCGTCGACGAGGAGTCGCAGGCCAACCGCCCGCCGCTGCTGCGCTACCTCCGCGACCGGACGTCGTCGTCCAACGCACGCAAGGCCGCCGAACGGCGCCGCCAGCGTGCCCAGACCATCGGGTCAGTATTGAAGTCCACGGTGTCGATCCTGCTGCTGGTGTGGCTGGTGCTCGCGATCCTGAGCGTGCTGGGTGTGAACATCGCGCCGTTCATCGCCTCGGCCGGCGTCGTGGGCCTGGCGATCGGTTTCGGCGCCCAGAACCTGGTCCGCGACTTCGTCAGCGGCATCTTCATGCTGCTCGAGGATCAGTACGGCGTCGGCGACAACGTCGACCTCGGCGACGTGACCGGCGAGGTGCAGAGCGTCGGCCTGCGCGTCACCACCGTCCGCGACGGCGACGGCACCCTCTGGTACGTCCGCAACGGTGAGATCAAGCGCGTCGGCAACATGAGCCAGGATTACGCCGTTGCGCACGTTGAGGTTCCGGTCGCGCTGACCGCGGACCTCGACCGGGCCGAGCTGGTGGCCATCGAAGCGGCGGAGGCCGCCATCCTCGATCCGGCGATCGCCGCCAACGTGCTGGGTGATCCGGAAATGCTTGGCGTGCAGGAGCTCTCGCCCGATCTGCTCATTCTGCGGATGTCGGTGAGAACCCGGCCGAACACGCAGGGTGCGGTGCAACGCCGGCTCCGCCGCGAGGTTCTGCGCGCCTACGACGAGCACGGCATCGCACTGCCGTATCCGCAGGGGCGGATTCACGCGGTGGTCGGCGGTCGCACAGCGGAGTAGTGCCTTGGGCTCCCCGAACAACATTGGTCGGGGAGCGGTCAGCGCCCCGCCGTTTCCTTCGGGTTCACCCCGTCGACGGCGAGGACCGTGATCGCCATGCTCCGACCGGATTCTGTCACGTATCTGCGTGTTTCGCCGACATGCGTGGCGACGAGTGCTTTGCCCAGCGGGCATTCCACGGAGCAGGTGTCGCCCAGTGGCTTGGCGTCGGCGGGGAGAACGAGCTGGAAGACGTCGGTGTCGTTGGGGTCGCCGTTGAACGACACGGTGACCCATGCGCCCGGCACGGCCTGACCCTCGAGGATCAGCTCGTCGCGGGCATCGATTGTGTTGGTGGATGAGGTTTCTCGCGGGTGCCGGTCTGCGATGACCGCACCGTGTTGTCCAGCGGCATTCGGTGACACCGGGTGTGAGGGTGGAACCCTTGACGCGGTGTTCGGGTGAATTACAGCGTCCACATCTTTACTATCCGTCGACGCGCGGGTCGCGACGCGTGCACGCGAGCTTGTTTGCCGTGATGTCACGCGATGTACGTCCGGGTGTCAGGCGGGCGGTGAAAACGGCGGCGACGTTGTTGTCATAGCCCGGGCGTAGCGTCCGCGACATGACCGACAAACGACGTTTACGGAGCCTCAAACAGGCTCGACGCGATGTGCGGCGAGCGAAGAAACGCAACGCGGAAAGTGCGGCCGACGGGTCTCTCGTCGGCGCGATACGTAGGGCGCTGACGGCGAAGGTCGACCTCCGGCGAGCGATGTGGAGTTCGACGAACAGCTGTCTGACAAGTTCTTCGCGAGTAGATCGGGAGCGCCATTCACTGAGTCCGGGCATCGCGAGCTGCTGATGGAGCTGTTCGAAAGTGGTTCGGGCGATCCATTGCGGTGGAGTGCGGCCCGGGTCCATCAGGCGCTCGATGACCCGTACTACGACGACTACTGCAGGCTTCCCCTCGAGGTCGTGCTGGACGTTCCCGACCTGCTTCGTGCGTTCATCCCGTATGCACATGTCCTCAGTGGGATTCGCGAAGGGCTTACGGCGCAGGCGCTCGGCGTCATTGATGAGCTGAGATCGGGTTACAAGAAGGAGATTCTCGAGCAGGCGCAAAGGATGTGGGGATACGACGACGCGGGGTAGCGGCGGTACGCGGACTCTCCTGCGGCACACGCGATTTGGAGCCGTCAAGGAGACTTGACGGCTCCAAATCGAACATGTCAGGAGAGCTGGCCGGCGACGCAGCGAGCGTGCGCAGGGATCGCAAATCGGCTCAGCGACGCGCTGGCCGCACGCTCGAAGGGTCAGCCTGCAGAAACCGGCTCGCTCCCCGCAATCGTGCGCGTCCGCTTGTACATCCACGTCAGCACCGCCGCGAAGGCCACGACGCCGATCACTTCAGGAACTGACCCGCCAAAACCCGAGAACAGCGCGAAGGGTTCATCGGAACCAGTCCCGGCGACGAACCCCGCGAACACCACCCCGTACAGGCTCTCGCCGACGATCATGCCCGTCGCCAGCAGCACGCCGAGCCGCTTCTTGCGCTCGACATCTCCGCCCGTCCGCACGGCCCAGCGGTTGTAGAAGTACCCGAGGACGGCGCCCAAGGGAATGATCAGCGTCAGGCTCATGGGCAGGTACATGCCCATGCCGACAGCCAGCGGTGGCAGCGCGAATCGTGATGTCCGGGTGAGGGTCTCGTCGACGAGAATCGCAGCCACCCCGATCACCGCGCCGAGGCCGATCAGCCCCCAGTTCAAAGACCCGCCGAACACCCCCTTGGCCAGCGACGAAATCAATGCGGCCTGCGGTGCGGCCAAGGCATGGTCGCCGGCACCGGGTGCGCCGAGGAACCCGAACGCACGCTGCATCAGGTTGAGCACCGGCGGGATGATGGCCGACCCGAACACCACGCCAATCACCAACGCCACCTGCTGTTTCCACGGTGTCGCCCCGACCAGCTGGCCGGTCTTGAGGTCCTGCAAGTTGTCATTGGAGATGGTCGCAACGCCGAACGTGATGGCCGCCGCGAACAACGTGTAGGCGACCAGCGCCAGAGACTGGCCACTGTCGGCACGGCCGAACACCACCTTGATCAGCACCGCGGCGATGAGCACCGTCAGGATGCCGACGCCGGAGATGGGGCTGTTCGACGAGCCGATGAGCCCGGCCATGTACCCACACACCGACGCGATGACCATGCCGATGACGAAGATGAACACCAGGCTCGCCACGATGATCCCGGCCGAATGCCCTTGCAGCGCAGTGCCGCGACCGAAATCCCACAGCAGCACGGCGATCGGCAGCAGGAGCAGCACGACGGTGCCGATGACGATGGGGAAGGGGATGTCGCGCTCGGTGAGGTCGACCAGTTGGCCCTGGCGCCGGTTGCGCGCCGACGTCAAGGCGTCGGTAATGCCCTTGATGATGGGCCGCAAAATCTTCAGCAGCGTCCAGATGGCGGCGACGGCGATCGCGCCGGCGCCGACGAACCGCACCTCGTGCACGAAGATGCCGTCGATGATGTCGCCGATCGGCTCACCGGTCCCGAACGCCCCGATGGTGCGGATCGGCAGCAGCACCCCGAATGAGATGACCAGCCCGACGAGCATCGCGATACCGACCGTCATCCCGATCAGGTGCCCCACGCCGATCATCGCCATCGACAGACCGGCGCTGAACATCGTCCCGCCGGCACCGATACGGGCATACGCCGTAACGGAATTCGCGAGCAGCTTCATGTTGGCGAGCAACCCGAAGGCCGCCGAGACCAGGGAACCGAAGACGATCACCCGCAGCCCGGTGCGGTTGGCTTCCGCGCCGCCGGTGCTGTCACCGACCTTGAGCACCTCGGCGGCAGCGACCCCTTCGGGGTATGGCAGGTCCGAGCCGGTGACCAGGGCGCGCCGCAGCGGGATGGAGTACATGACGCCGAGGGTGCCGCCGACCGCGCACACGGCGAGGGTGATCCAGTAGGGGAATCCGGTCCACCAACCGATCATGATGAGGCCCGGCAGCACGAAGATGATCGCGGAGAGCGTGCCCGCCGCCGAGGCGATGGTCTGCACGATGTTGTTCTCGACCACCGAGTGGTTGGCGAAGCTGCGCAGTACCGCCATCGAGATCACCGCGGCCGGGATGGACGTGGCGAACGTCAGACCGACCTTCAATCCGAGGTAGACGTTGGCGGCAGTGAACACCAGCGTGATGACACCGCCGAGCAGAATCCCGCGGACGGTCAGTTCACGCAGGGTCGGGGTGGCGGGGGTCGCGACGGCCAACTCGTCGTCCTCTCTCTTACGGGTGCTCTACACCGTAAGGGCTCAGGACCGACGTGCGCCCGCTATGAGGGCGTGCCGCTAGCTTTCGGCTGCGGCCACCAGAGAGCGCAGCTTCACCGACGGGTTGTCCCGCTGGAATCCTTCGAGGCGCCACGGCGTCGAGAACAGCACCAGCAGGACGCCGTCGGAGCGGGTCAGCACCTCGCAGGACACCTGCTTGTTCATGAACTCGGCGTCCTCGGGGTCGACGACCCGCGCCACCTGGTACGGCAGCGATTCCATCGTGATGGCGGCCCCGATCTCGGTCGCCATCCGGTGCGCCGCCACCTCGAACTGCATGGGGCCGACGGCCGCGAACACCGGCGCCTGCTCACCGCGCTTGTCCGAGCGCAGCACCTGGACGACGCCCTCTTGGTCGAGCTGCTCGATGCCCTTGCGGAACTGCTTGTGCTTGCTCGGATCCTTGCCGCGGACCACCGAGAAGTACTCGGGGGAGAAGCTCGGGATCGGCGGAAACTCCACGGGCGCATCGCGATACAGCGTGTCGCCGGGGCGCAGCGCCGCCGCGTTGGCGAGGCCGATCACGTCACCGGGCCACGCGTCGTCCAGCGTCGAACGCTCCCGGCCGAACACCGACTGCGCGTACTTGGTCACGAACGGCTTGCCGGTCCCGGCGTGGGTCAGCACATCACCGCGCTCGAACGTGCCCGAGCACACGCGCGCGTAGGCGATGCGGTCGCGGTGCGAGCTGTCCATGCCGGCCTGCACCTTGAACACGAACGCGCTGAACGGCGAATCCACCGGACGCGGCTCTTTGGCGACGTCGATGATCGCCCCGGGCGAGGGTGCCAGCTCGACCAGCACGTCGAGCAGCTGGTTGACGCCGAAGTTCAGCGCCGCCGAGGTGAACAGCACCGGCGAGGACTCGCCGGACAGGAAGGTCTCGCGGTCGTAGTCCGAGCCGTCCATCGACAGCAGTTCGGACTCTTCGACGGCGGTGTCCCAGTCACCCTCGGCGGCATCGTGCGCTTTGTCCGCGGGAATGTGCTCTTCCGGCGCGGCGGTGGCGCCACCGGCGGTGCGGGTGAAGCGGATGTAGTGGCCCTTGCGGCGGTCCATCACACCCTTGAAATCGCCGGCGATGCCCACCGGCCAGGTCAGCGGCGTCGTCCGCAGCCCGATGCGCTCGTGGATCTCGTCCATCAGCTCCAGCGCGTGCCGGCCCGGACGGTCCCACTTGTTGATCACCGTGATGATCGGGATGCCGCGGTGCTTACACACCTGGAACAGCTTCAGAGTCTGCGGCTCAAGGCCTTTCGCGGCATCGATGAGCATCACCGCGCAGTCGACGGCCGTCAGCACCCGGTAGGTGTCTTCGGAAAAGTCGGCGTGGCCTGGGGTGTCCAGCAGGTTGATGACGCAGTCGCGGTACGGGAACTGCAGCGCCGTCGAGGTGATCGAGATGCCGCGGGCCTTCTCCATCTCCATCCAGTCCGACACCGTGGACTTGCGGCCCGCCTTGCCGTGGATCGCGCCCGCCTCGGTGATCACCCGGGCATGCAGGGCCAGCGCCTCGGTCAGCGTCGATTTACCGGCGTCAGGGTGACTGATGACGGCGAAGGTACGGCGACGGGCGGCTTCGGTCGCGACCCGGCCGGTGGCGCGGGTATCGCTGGCGGGGGCGGTGTCGGTCATAGCACCAGACATGTTATTGGCCGACCAGGCAAAACCTGTAATCGCGACGGCGTGACCTGCAGGTTTACCTACGGGCGGAACCGGCACAGCAGGCGGCGGACGGCGCTGCCCGGCTCCGGTGGCCGCCGGCTCACATACGGCCACGGATCGTTGCGCTCCGGTACCGACGCCGTCCGGACCAGCTTGAGCTGTGTCCGCAGATGCTGGCGCAGCTCGTGCAGGCTGGGATCGGCCCAGCGGTTGGAGGCCTCGATCGGGTCGGCGGTCAGGTCGTAGAGCTCCCACTGATCGTCGAGCGGGTCGGTGCGGTAGGTGTCGCCGCCCCGGCTGTTCGCCGCCAGATGCCGGACGCCCGGTTCGGTCCAGGTCGCCGGATCGTCGAACGTGCGCACGAGCTTCCACAGGTGTCCGGATCCACCGGACGCCTCGGCGTTGGTGACGCGCGAGACCAGCCCTTCGAAGTTGGCCGCGACGTTCGCGGGCACCTTGATGCGCAGCAGCGCAGGCGGATTCGTGTTGGCGCCGATGGCCTGCGCCGCGCCCGACGCCCCCGTGTCACCCTCGAGGATGTTGTCGCGGGTCATGATGTAGATCGGCCGATCCTGTTCGGCCACAGCGCCATTCACCACCGGCATGAGGTCGCGGCCCGGCAGGGGATGCACTTCGCTGAACGTGGCGGCCAGGGTTTCGGCGGTCGCGGTGACGTCGACCCCGGCGGCGCCGAGCAGTGTCGGCACCAGGTCGACGTGTGACGTCGGCGCTTCGACTTCGCGGGCCGCGGTCGCGTCCGCGCCGATCCGGGCGATGACGAACGGCACCCGCGTCGCCTCGTCGTACAGGTTGAACCACTTCTGGTGCAGCCCGCCGTGCGCGCCGAGCAGGTCGCCGTGATCGGAAGTCCGTACCAGCACGGCGTTTTCGGACCCGCCGTCGGTGACGGCCCGCCGCACCCGGTCCAGCGGCCCGTCGACTTCGGCGTGCAGCCGGTAGTAGAGGTCGCGGTACTGCTGCGCGTTGCGACGGTAGGTGCGCTCGATCACCGCGGCCGGGCCGTAGCCGGAGTAGTAGGCCTCGCGGAACGCGGCCTGCGCGGCCGGCTTGTCGCTCAGGTCTTCGGTGGCAGTGGGCGCTGCGGGCACATGCGGCGGTTCGAGGACGGGGTAATCGAGCAGCGGGCTGCGGCGCACCCAGCCCGGAAACAGCACGATGTCATGGGGATTGACGAAGCTGGCCACCAACAGGAACGGGCGCAGCGCATCCGCGTCGCCGGCGCGCCGCCGCGCGTACCGGTCCTCGAGCCAGGACACCACCCGATCGGCGACCAACGGGTCGCGTCGAAAACCACTGTTGGACATGGCCGCTCCGTGCGGCTCGGGTCCGACCCAACCGGAGAAGCCGTACGGCCCCAGCGGATCGGCATCGAGGTAGGCCTGCACGGCCACGGGGTCGACGACACCGTCGGCGTCGTTGGTGGCCAGCGGCTTGCCGGTCTTGGGGTCCTCGAGGTCGGCGTGCGAGATGTGCCACTTGCCGTCGTAATGCGTGTCGTAGCCCGCGGCCCGCAGCCAGTTGCCTAGCGTCGGCACCTCGCCGCGGCGTAGCCACCGCAGCCGTGAGTCGTCGTACCGCTTGCCGAGGCCGTCGGTCTGCGTGACGCCGTGCAGGTCGGGGTACTGGCCCGTGAACAGGGTCGGCCGGCTGGGGGCACACGCCAGCGAGCCCGTGTAGTGCCGGGTGAAGCGCACACCGTTCTCGTCGAACCAGCGCCGGCCGGTGAGGGTGCGGTGGCGCCAGTCCATAACGTCGTCGGCCTCGTACGGCGGGATCGCGCGCTCTTCGTCCGTCATGAGGATGACGATGTCGGGCCGCTGCGGCGTCATCTGGGTGCTCCCGTCGGAGGACTGGCCTATGTGGGCTACAGCGTCATCCAACACGAGCAGCGACCGCGACGGTGCAAATTGGCATGATCGACAAATAACGTTCTGTTAACTGGAGACGACTCGTGCCCCAGTGGGCCTAGGCGCCCCAAAACAGAAGTGCCGCAACCGCGCCCGACCCGCCGGCCGTCAGTCGAATTGACCGGACAGAAACTCCGCGCGCGAAGCAGTGCGGGCCAGTTTTCCCGACGTCGTGCGGGGGATACGGCCGGCCGCCACCAGTCGCACCTCGGCGACGCGAACCTGGTGATGACGCGACACCGCGGCCCGCACGGCCTCGGCAACAGGCTCCAACTCGGCGCGGCCGGCACCCACCGCGCGCTCTGCGACCACGACCAGTTGCTCGCCCGAATCACCAGGCACAGCAAAGGCTGTCACGTAGCCGGAGCGCACGGCCGACGAGGCGCGACTGACCGTCGCCTCGATGTCCTGCGGGTAGTGGTTGCGCCCGTCGACGATCACGAGATCTTTGATCCGGCCGGTGACGAACAGCTCGTCGCCCACGTAAACGCCCAGATCGCCTGTGGCCAACCACAATGCGTTGTCCTCGGCGCCGTCGGCGTGGCTGACGGTCTGCCGGGTCTGCAGCTTGTTGCCGAACACCCGCTCGGACTCCTCGGGCCGGCCGAAGTAGCCCCGGCCGATGTTGTTGCCGTGCAACCAGATTTCGCCGACCGTGCCGTCGGCGGCCTCGTCGCCGTCGGGGGTCACGATGGTCACCCACTGGTCGGGGATGGCCCGCCCGCACGACACGTGGGGGACCGCGCCGTCGGCATGCCGGCCGACCACGGCGGCCCGGCCCGCCGCGAGCTCGTCGCGGTCCAGATATGTGGCGCACGGCTTTTCGTCCGCGGCGATGCTGGCCACCGAGAGCGTGGCTTCGGCCATGCCGTACGACGGCTTCACCACCGTCTCGGGCAGCCCGTACGGCTTGAAGGCTGCCATGAACTGCTCGATGGACGGCAGCGTCACGGGCTCGGATCCGTTGAGCAGCGTCACCACATTGCTGAGGTCGAGCGGTTCACCGGCCGGCGGCAGGCCCCGCTGCGCACACAACTCGAAGGCGAAATTGGGTGCGGCCGCGAAAGTCCGGCCGTGCGCGGCCTCGTCGGCCAGCCGCCGGATCCACCGGTAGGGCCGGCGGACGAACGCCATCGGGTCCATCAGGCTGATCTGGCCGCCGCACAGCGCGGGGAACATGATCATGATCAAGCCCATGTCGTGGTACAGCGGCAGCCAGCTGACGCTGCGGATGTCGGTGTCGAGGCCGCCGGCCAGGATCATCTGAATGACGTTGGTGCACACATTCCGATGTGTGATCTCCACGCCGGCGGGGGTGCGCGTCGAGCCCGAGGTGTACTGCAGGTACGCGACGTCGTCGGTACCCGTTTCCGGGCTGACGTGCATCTCGGCCAGGGTGGCGGGAACGGCGTCGACCGCGATGACCCGCGGGCGCTCGGCGGCGGGCAGCGTCTTGATGAACGCGCGGACCGCTTCCGCGGCGGCGGTGGTGGTGAGCACCGCGGAGGGCTTGGCGTCGGACAGCACCGCGGCCAGTCGCTCGGCGTGCCCGGCGAGGGCGGGCGCGAACAGTGGGACGGCGATGTTTCCGGCGTGCACGGCCGCGAAGAACGCCGTCACGTAGTCGACGCCCTGCGGCGCCAGGATCGCCACCCGGTCGCGGGGCTTGGTTACCTGCTGCAGCCGGGCCGCGACAGCGTTGACCTGAGCCCAGAGGCCGTTCCAGCTGAGTTCGATGATCTCGCCGTCGGGGTTCTGCGCGTAGTCGATGAACCGGTACGACGGGCTGTCGCCCATGGCCGCGCGGTTGCGTTCCAGGAACGACGTCAGCGTGATGCCGTCAGGTATGACGATCCTGCCGTCCGGCTGAACGTATTGCTCCAGCGACTCTGCCGCCCCAATAATGCTGTGACTCAAGGCTTCCCGACCCATATGTCGACACTAGTAGCGGGTCTAACTAAGTGGCGAGTCTGACAACGGTGAAAGTCACCACTGCGAATGACGCGATGTGATGCGGCCCACCGACGATCTGCCGTGGGACGCGGTCCCGCATGTGGTGGTCGCGAATTTATTCCCGGAGATATACCCCCCTCGGGTACTATAATTTGAGAAACCGATACCCGAACCGGAGGCCGACGTGACGCATCGCAGCACGCGCGTCCATGTCGGCTGGCGGGTTGTCGGGCTGCTGGTCTTGATCGCGGGCATCATCGGCATGCATTCGCTGATCGTCACGCCCGGGCATGGTCCGTCGCATCATTCGCAGGTGGCTGTGCATCAGCACGCGAGCGTCCCGGCTGCGCAAACCTCCTTGTCGGATGCCTGCGACTGCAACGGACACAACGGCTTTCACGCCTGCGTCTTCGTCATGACCGAACTGCTGACCATCCTGGGTCTGGCTTTGCTGTACTGGCTGGGCGTCGCACCTGCGCAGAATGTGCAGGCCCGGATTCGGCAGGCGTTGCGGCGCAGGCAAAGAGCCCCGCCGTGGACGGTGCTCACCCTCGCGGAACTGTCCCTACTCCGAATCTGATGGGCCGCGCCCCGCGTCAACCCATCCAATTCTCAAGGAGTTCAACCATGTTCAAAATCGCCTCAATCGCCACCGTTGCGGTAGCCGGAACCGCTGCTGCCATCGCACTCGCGGCGTGTAGCCCGCCCAGCGAGCACGCCTCGACCATGCCCGCGACCAGCTCGTCCATGCCGATGTCGGGCCACAACATGCCCGGGCATTCGATGCCGGGTATGTCGGGCACCAGCACTGCGCCGGCCGCCAATTTCAACGACGCCGACGTGATGTTCCTGCAGATGATGTACCCGCACCACGCCCAGGCCGTCGAGATGGCCAAGCTGGTCCCGACCCGCTCGCAGAACCAGCAGGTCAAGGATCTCGCCACGGCCATCGAGAACGCCCAGGCCCCCGAGATGCAGCAGATGACGACGTTGCTGGCCGGCTTCGGCACGCCCGCGCCGTCGGCCACCATGAGCCACTCGATGCCGGGCCTCATGACCCCGCAGCAGATGACTGAGCTGACGGGCCTGTCCGGCGCGGCGTTCGACAAGATGTGGCTGCAGATGATGGTCGAGCATCACCAGGGCGCCATCACCATGGCCAACGACGAGCTGAAGAACGGCACCAACGCGGACGCCAAGAAGATGGCTGAAGCGATCGTTGCCGCGCAGCAGGGCGAGATCACCACGATGAACGGCATGCTCGCCAAGATGTAGGGCAATGCCGAGGCACTGTAGTCACAGCTGTGACTGCAGCACCGGTGTCTCTTGGCAGTCTTCGCTGGGAAGCGTCAACTTTCCCTGACGCGTCAGGGAAAGTTGACGGCTCCAGATCGCATGTGTCACAAGACAGAACGACACGCCGCCGACGACACGCCGTGGCACGCGCAGGCCAGCGCTCAGATCATGTCCTTCTCGGTCAGCCAGCGCATGACGGGCCAGCCGATGAACACCGGCAGCCAGCACGTCAGCACCCGGTAGAGCAGCACCGACGGCACTGCGACGGCTGCGGGCAGGCCGAACGCGGCCAGACCACCGATCAGTGCGGCCTCCACGGCGCCCACACCGCCGGGCGTCGGCGCCGCCGAGGCGAGCGTCCCACCGATCATCGTCACGACGCACACCGTCACGAACGACGTCGACCCGCCGAAGGCCTCGACGCTCGCCCACAGCGCCAGCGCCGCACCTAGAGTCGTTGCGGCGCAACCCAATACGATCAGCCCAAGGCGCCGGGGTTGGCGGGCCAGATCCACCAGGTCGGCCCAGACCTCGGTCAGGCGGGGGCGCACCGCCGTGCCGAGCCAATGCCGGGCCCGCGGCACCAGCATGAACGTGCCGACCACGCCGAGCGCGGCACCGGCGAGCAGATAGAGGACCGTCGATGACGGGACAAAATGCGACAGGTCGGCCGACGCCCCCGCGGCCGCGCTGAAGAAGATCAGCAGCGCCACGTGGGTGAGCACCTGCACCGACTGCTGCAGCGCCACCGCGGCCGTCGCCCGCAGTGCGCCGAGCCCGGCCTTCGTCAAGAACCGGGTGCTCAACGCCAGGCCGCCGACGCCGGCGGGCGTCGTCGTCGCCGCAAAGGTGTTGGCCACCTGCATGATGGTCAAGTTCTTGAAGCTCACGGCCTCCGACGCGCTGGCCCACAACGCCGCAGCCGCCCCGACGTACGTCAGCGCCGAGACCGCCAGCCCGAGCAGGGCCCACCACCAGTTGGCCGACCGCAGCTCGGAGAAGAATGTCGGCACCGTGCTGATGAACGGGTAGGCCACGTAAACCAGGGCGATCATCAACACCAGCTGGATGACCTGGTTGCGGGTGAAGCGGGTGATGGTCTCGGTCTGGATGCGGTCGGCGCCGGTCTGGTGCTTCACCTCGTCGCGCGCCGCGGTGATCACGGCGCGCGAATCGGGCAGCGACTCCCGTAGCCGCAGCGGCATCGCCGACTTCGTCAGCCGTCGTGACGCGGTCAGCACGGTCTCCTCGCCGAACTGCTCGATGGCCGCCGCCACCGCCGGCTCGGCGCCGTACATGGCGGTCGTCGTCACCAGCAATTGCGCCATGTCGGATTGCAGCTGCACATCCGAGGCCCCGTACTCGGCGTTGCCCAACCCGCCGAACACCACCGTGCGGTCGTCGACGGTGATCTCGGAGGCGCGTAGGTCGCCGTGCGAGATCTGGTGGTGGTGCAGCGCGTTGAGCGCCTGCCACACGTCGGCGACCGGCGTCTCGTTGGTCAGTGGGACTCCGCACGCCGGGGTGTGCGCGAACATCGTCCAGCCGCGGTCGAGCGCCGCGAGCGCCACGGTCCGGGTGTTCGCCAGCTCGAGGTCGCCGACCGCGATGGTCATGAGCGCGCGGTGCTCGACGGCGCGGCGCATCGAGGTTTGCAGGGGAGCGGTCTCGTCGTTGCGCAGCGTGATCTTGCGCCAGAGCTGGCTCATGGCGCCGCCCACGCGTTGGTTCGGCCCGTACAGCTCGACGACGGCACGGGTGCCGTCGGCCGAATCGGCGCTGAGGACCAGCGGCCCGGTCCCGGCCGGTCGGATGACCGTCAGCGCCGACACCTCGAACTGGCGGCGGGCCAGCGCCTGGACCCCGCCGGCCAGCGGAACTTCCAGGGCCGGGGTGCCGCTGACCAGAACCACCAGCGCGCCGACGAACCACCCGACGGCCAGGCCGAGCAGCGACCGGGCCGGCACGATGGCGCTGACCACGAGGTGGATCGGCACGAACGCCAGCAGCAGCGTCCACCACCAGCGGCGCAGCCGGGCCGGCTGCCAGGGACCCGATACCGTCAGCACCGCGGCCAGGAGTGCGATCCAGCGCGGGTCGTCGAGGAACTGGGAGAAGACGGTGTTGAGGCGGTCGGAGAGGTCGAAGTGCCAGTTCGGTGCGGCGATGCCGTTGGAGTTGATGGACAGCGACAGCACCGCGAGCAGCCCGGCGGCGGCATACGGACCCAGCAGCTTCCACTGTCGCGTGACCAGCAGGCTGAGCAGGATGACGAAGGGCAGCGCCAGGATCGCGATGGCGTAGGCGATGTAGACCAGGTTCGACTGGGTCGGCGTGAGGACGCCGACGATGCGCGACACCGACCGTTCCAGCCGGACCCAGTCGTTGCGGGTGATCAGCGAGCTGGTGACGACGGTGACCAAGAAGGCCGACGCCGCCACCAGTCGAAGGATGTCGTTGGTCCGCCGGGTGATCGGTTGCAGCAGGCTGCCCGAGACCGCGACCTCGCGTCCGTCAACCCGCATCAGCCCAGAATCCCAAGTACCGGGCCGGTTGGTGAAATTGGCACGCCGTTATCCGGCCAGCGCGGCACGCAGAAAGTCCCCGCTGACGGCCACCGCGGGCGCTGACGAGTCCCCGCCGACCACCAGCGTCGCGAACGCGAGGTCCCCGTCGATCCCCGCGAACCAGCCGTGCGAGTGGGTGTTGTCGCCGAACTCGGCGGTTCCGGTCTTGCCGCCCAGGCCGTCGATGTCCTTGAGTGCGGTCGCGGTGCCCTCGGTGACGGTCAGCCGCATCATGGCGCGCAGGGCGTCGGCGGTCGGCTTGTCGACCGGCGCCGACGGCGTGCTGGCCGTGGTCTGCTCGCCGGGCAGCAGCGTGGGGGTGATGGTCGAGCCGTGCGCCAGGCTGGCCTCGGCGACCGCCAATCCGAACGGGCTGACGGTGACGGTGCCTTGGCCGATGCCGTTCTCGACGCGCTGGGCGGGCGTGTCGGCATTGGGCACCTTGCCGGTCACCGTGGTGATGCCGGGGACGACGAAGTCGACGCCGATGCCGAGGGTCTTGGCGGTGTTGGGCAGCGCGTCGGCGGGGAGCTTGTCGGCGAGCGCCCCCATGGTGGTGTTGCAGGAGTGTGCGAAGGCCTGCGCCAGCGGGACGGTGCCGAGGTCGAACTTGTCCTCGTTGGGGATGGTCCGGTTCTCGATGGTCACGGTGCCCGGGCAGGGTTCGGGGGTGTCGGCGGTCGCGAGCCCTTTCTCGAGGGCGGCCGCGGTGGTGACGGTCTTGAACGTCGACCCCGGCGGGTACAGGCCGGTAAACGCGATGGGTCCCTGCGCGTTGGCGGCGTCGTTCTGGGCCGCCGCGAGGATCGCGCCGGTGCTGGGTGCGATGGCGACGAGGACCGTCGGGCGCGGGTCGGTGGCCACGGCATGCTGCGCGAGGAGCTGCAGGCGCGGGTCCAGGGTGGTGCGGACGGGTTTGGTGTCGGCGGGGCCGTTGTTCGCGAGTTCGTCGGTGGGCTGGCCCTGATCGTCGACCAGGTCGACCGACCAGCCGGCGGTCGCGTCGATGGTCTTCTGCCAGGCCTCGGGTAGTCCGCTGATGGCCGGCGAGTGCAGGTTCGGGTCGGCGGTCAGCAGCGCGCCCTGCTTGGTGACGGTGACGCCGGGAATCTGGGTGAGCTCGTCGGCGACCTGGGCGAGGTCGGCCTCGCGGAGCTTGATGACGGTGACTCGGTCGTCCTGATTCCCGTTGAACTCGCCGGCGATCGACTCGGCGGTGATGGTGTCGTCGAATCGGGCAACCACCGGAGCCAGTGCCGCGGCGGTGTCGAGGTGGTCGCGGCCGAGGGTGATGACGCCGACGGTCTGCCAGTTGAGCAGCGGCTGGCCGTTGCGGTCGACGACGGGCGTGAGCAGCGCTTTGTCTTCGCTGAACTGGAATGTGCCGCCCTGCCGGAGCTTGGCGTGCAAAAGCGCCGGGGCCCAGCGGATTTTCCAGTCCTCGCCGACCTTGGTGGCGATTGCCGTTGTGTCGTAACGGAATTCGCGACCAGGTCCGAACGACCAGGTGTAGGCGAGTTTGGCGGTCGACTTGTTGTCGCCCTCGCCGGCAGTGGCCTTGACATCCAGTGTGGCGTTTTTGCCCATGCCATCGAACATCGACTTGATGGCGGGTTCCGATGCGGCGGCGTCGGTGGTGTCCTTGGCCGCGGCGCTGGAGTCCTTGCGGTGCAACGCATCAGCAAACGCGTTGAAGGCGTCCTCGGGCTCGGGGCTGTCGAACATCGAGCATCCGGTGGTGCCGAGGAGCAGCGTGCAGGTCAGTAGCAGCGCAATACGTTTCGTCATGACCCTTCGAGCCAACCATGAGTGGCTATGAATTCCGGCGTTGAAACGCTGGGGTGGGCCGGTATCGCGTAGTGTCCGAGCCGATCAGCATTCCGCTACGGAGCGGAGCGTATTGAAAGGTCTGGCATGAGTGGTGTGGTGGTTACCGGTGGCGCATCGGGTATCGGCCTGGCGTCGGCCAAGGCGCTGATCGCCGACGGTCGCGCGGTGTCGCTGTTCGACATTTCGCCGCAGGTGGTGGCAGTGGCTGAAGCTCTTGGGGCGCACGGCGTCGTCGTCGACGTCAGTGACACCGATTCCATGGCCACCGCTGTCGAGCAGGCCGCTGCGGCGATGGGCGGCATCGACGGCCTGGTCCACGCCGCCGGCCGCGTGCTGCCGGAACCGGTCGGGATGTTCACCGTGGAGTCCTGGGACGCCGTCGTCGACGTGAACCTGCGCGCACAGGCGCTGCTGTCCCAGCTGCTGCTGCCGCATTTCGAGAAGGCACTGGCCGCCGGTGCTTCGCCGGCGATCGTGGGGATTTCGAGCATCGAGGGACTGGTCGGCAATCCGTTCATTCCGGCGTACTGCGCGTCCAAGGCCGGGCTGCTGGGCCTGACCCGGTCGATGGCAGGGCAGTTGGGGCCGTTAGGAATTCGCGTCAATGCCGTGTGTCCGGGCTTCATCGAAACCCCGATGCTGGCCGACGCGCTGGCCGTTCCCGAGGTGAAGACGGCCTTTGTGTCGGCGGCGCCGCTGGGCAGGCTGGGACAACCCGAGGAGATCGGGGCGGCCGTCGCATTTCTCATGTCGCCCAAGGCGTCGTTCATCACCGGCACCCAGATCGTGGTCGACGGGGGAGTGACCTCGCGGCACGCCTAGATGGCGGTTCTGACGTTGCGGCGTGTCGCGAGCTGGGCGTGTCGGCGCTACCCAAGGTGTGTGCGATCCGGAGCTGTCATCATGTGCTGACCATGTCATCATGCGTTGACAGTGTCAGCACATGATGACAGCTCCCAGCGCGAAGTGGTGGGGAGAGCGCGGCCAGTGTGATGGCTTCATCGGCGTCACTGCTGCCGCCGATGAAGCCACCCCTCGACACTGGTTTCTGGCAGGGCTACTTGCCGCCGCCGTGGTCCCCACCACCACCGTGGGTTCCGGTGCTGCCGTGCCCATCGCTGGTTCCGTGACTGCTCGACCCCGCCTTGCCCGACGAGTGCTGCAATCCGTCACTGCCATGAGAGCCGTTGCCGCTCTTGGTCTCTCCGGCTCCGGTCTTGCCGGAGCCGGCTTCGGTCTGACTGTTGCCGGGCTGCTCCGAGTCGGTGGACTTGCTGTGCTTGCCGCCCGGCTTCAGTCCGGTCTTGAATGCGCCGGTCTTGTCGGTACCGGACTTATCGGAGCCCATCTGGTCCGACTTCGAGCCGGCAGCAGTGTTGGGTGCTGTCACCGCCGCGGTGGGCTTGCTGACCTTGATCAGGTTGGTCTGCACCTTGGGCACACTCGTGGCCGCGAGCGGCGCCGCTGCCGCTGGGACGAGGCCACCGAGACTCGCGACGAATTGTCCTGCCTGCGAGACGATTCCGCTCACGGTGTTGGTGAGGGCAAACCGCAGGGCGTTCGGCAGGTTGGTGGTGAGTAGTCCGAGCAGCGCCTGTGGGGCCAGGGTGTAGGGCAGGCCCGTCACCAGTGGCACGACCACTGGCGCTGCGACGGCCAACGGCAGATTCACCGCGTAGGCGACGTCGTTGGCGACCATCGACACCGCGGATGACACCACATTGCCCACGCCGCCGACCACGTCCTGCGGCGCGGAGATCGAGGGGCTGATGGCGGGCGTCACTGCCGAGGCGGTCTGCACCTTCGGTGCGTCCGCAGCTGCCAGCGGCGCCGCTGCGGCTGGCAGCAGACCCGCGAAACTGGCGAGGAATTGCGTTGTGGTACTGACGATTCCGGAGATGCCGCCGCTGAGGTAGGCCTGAATGACGGGCAGCGCATAGCTGGTGAAGAAGTTGACAAGTAGGTCTGGGTGGAACAGCAGCGCCGGCCCATCTGTGAGCAGCGGCCAGCCCACTCCGACGCCAATATTCAAAGCCGTGTTCAACAAGTAGGCCGCGTCGGTCCACGCCGTGCCCAAAGCGCCGGTCAGCACGCCTCCGAGGCCGCCAATCACGTCCTGTGGCGTGGCGGCCGCAGGGGTGATGGCCGGCGACAGCGCCGCGTTGGTCGCCGCATTGGGCACCAGATTGCCGGGCAAGGGCAGAGGAATCCCCAGTTTCTCCAACAACGTCACGGCTGCCGGAAACAGGGCGCTCGCCGGGGCGGTGAAGTCGACGAGCGAAGCGAGCACCAGGTCGTAGAAGTTGAAGCCCGTGAGGCCCCCGCCGGAAAAGGCGGTGGGAGGGAAAGCCGCATTCTTGAAGTACTCCTGCAGAGCGGCCTCGACCGCCGGCGCCACCGGTGTCGTGGCAAGCGGCGACAGCAACGTCGTGACGGCGTTCATGACCACCGGCGCGGCCGCGGTATCGAGCGCGTAGAGCGCGCTGTCGGCAGCCACCAGCGGCTGCGCCGCGACGTACGCCAAGTTGTTGATCCATTGCCCGTTGCCGAGGAGCTGTTGTACGACGGTCGTCGGCAGCGCCAGCAGGCCCTGGATCAGCGAGATCGGGTCCGAACCAGCAGTCAGCTTCACCTGCCTCGTGATTTCTGGCAGTTGAGCCACCGCCGTCTTGGCTTGTGGACTGGCCGCGACGAAGCTCGCGCTTACCGCCGTAGCGCTAGCTACGAGAGCCACCGCCACCTTCTGGGAGTTTGCTGTGGATTTTCTGGCATGTGTAGCCGGCATGACATGGTCCCCGCTTCCGTGATCGCTAATGCCAGCGGCCACAGCGTCGTCTACGGTAGGCGCATCAACCCCGCCCCGTGTGTCATGGTCGCCGACGATTGAACCCCGTACTCAAAATACCAACAGTATGTTTGCTGAGTCAATAACTGATTAGCCGAATAAATTAGCTGTTGAACCGCCGATCGAACTGCTCGCTTGGCCGTCTGTGCGACTACCTCGAAGGTGACGAACTCCTGCCGCTCCGGCATTGGGGCGCGTGTGAGAATTCGGGGCATGGGGAGTACAGGGGGCCGTAGCCCGATAGGCCGAGTGATCGGGACGCTGTTCGGGTTCGGGATGTTGGCACTGGCGGTGATGGTCTTTCTGGGCTCCCAGAGCGAGCCGGGGGCATCGATCAGATCAGGTGGCGTGGTAACGCCCACCGACAGCAGCTACGTCGTGTATCTCGAAAAATCGCAATCGAACATTCGTTGTACGGCAACGACATCTGATGGGAAGACGCAGTCGTTGGCGCCCTTCACCGGCGCGCATCCCGAGAAGAAATTCGGTGGCAAGCGGCGCCTTTTCTTCTCCAGGGGCAAGACCTACCGCGCGGTGGGAGAGCTGCCGCGCGACCGCGGGCCAGTGACAGTTCGATGCCCCGGCGCGAACAACATCCGGGTGAGTGCGCCGCACAACGGCTGGTCGTGGCCCATCGTCGTCTTCGTCGTGCTCGGGGTGGCGTGCCTCGTGGTGTTCATTGTTGTGACGTTGCGCCGCCGGGGCAGTCAGAACGGCGGCGGGCAGAGCGGCGGTTCGGGGCCGTCGTATCCCATGCCGCCGCAGCAGGGGTATCCCGGCTATCCACAACAGGGTTATCCGGGCTATCCGCCGCCGGGATATCCCAACCAGGGCCACCCGCCGAACCCCAACTACCCGAACTATCCGGGCTAGTTGTCGTACCTGGGCGTCGGGATCAGGACTCGCGCGAACCGGCGAGCGACGTTGCGCGGCTGGGTAATTCCAGGGTGAAGGTCGCGCCCGTGCCGACGCCGGCACTGGTCGCGGTGATCCGGCCGTGGTGGGCGTCGACCAGGGCCTTGGCGATTGCCAGCCCGATGCCCGAGCCGCCATGTGCCCGGTCGCGCGCCGAGTCGGCCCGGTAGAACCGCTCGAACAGTCGCGGCAGATGCTCGGCGGCGATGCCGTCGCCGTCGTCGCAGACCTTGATCTGCACCGATCCGCCAACGGATGTTGCCGTCACCCGCACCGTGCCGCCGGCTTCCGTGTGTCGCAGCGCATTGGTCAGTAGATTGGCCAGCACCTGGTCGAGTCGCTGCGGGTCGGCCCAGAGGTCCGGCAGGCGCGGAGCGATATCCGACGTCAATGCAACGCCTTTGGCGCGATACGGCGCTGCGAAGGCGTCGACGGCAGCAGCGATCACGGTCGCCGGGGCGACGGACTCGGTGTCGACGAGCGCCATGTCGCGTTCGGCATCGGACAGTGCCCGCACGTCGGAGCTGAGTCGGGTGAGCCGTCGGGTCTGGTCGCGCAGCACGCCGATGGTGGTCGCGTCGAGAGGATGGATGCCGTCTTCGATCGACTCGAGATAGGCGTCGATCACGGAGACAGGCGTGCGGAGCTCGTGGGCGAGATCGGCCAACAGCTGGCGACGGGTCGTCTCGACGGAGCCCAGCTGCTCGGCCATCGTGTTGAAAGCGTCTGCGATGGCGTCGAATTCAGTGCCCAGATGGGGCGGGGAGACTCGGATGTCGTAGTTCCCGTCGGCCACGGCGGTCGCCGCGGCGGCGAGCTCGGCGGTCGAGCGGTGCATCCGTCGGCTCAGATACCAGCTCAGCGCCAGCGCGGTGGTCGCGGCCACCGCGAGCGACATGCCCACCGAGACGGCGGTAGCCTGCCGGAACACATGCTCGTAGGGGTGCGGGCCGGTGCGGCCGGGAACCAGCACGTCCTGCATCACCTGCCGGAACATCGGCGGGCCGATGATCAGGGCGACGGTGGTCGTGGTGGCGATCGCCGCGACAACCACCACCGCATTGGTGACGAGCAGGCGGCTGCGGATTCCGTGCTTGCTGCGCGGATGGTGCTGGGCCATCAGCCTTCTCCCATTCGATAACCGACGCCGCGGACCGTCGTGACATACCGCGGCTCGACCGAGTTGTCGCCGAGCTTGCGCCGCAGATGCCCGACGTGGACGTCGACGACGTTGTCGTTGCCGAACCACGACTCGCCCCATACGGCTTCCAACAGTTGGTGCCGCGTCCACACTTGACGTGGACGTGACGACAGGGCCGCCAGCACATCGAACTCGGTGCGGGTCAGCATGATTGGCGCGCCACCGAGCAAGGTCTGTCGGCTGTCGGTGTCGATGTGCAGCTCCCCGAAAACGCGGGGCGGTGTTCCTGTTGCCGGGACGGGATCGGGAGTACGCCTGGGTCGTCGCAACATGGCGCGGATCCGTGCCACCAGCTCGCGGGGACTGAAGGGTTTGGTGACGTAGTCGTCCGCGCCGACCGACAGTCCGACGATGGTGTCGATCTCGGTATCGCGGGCGGTGAGCATGACCACGTACGCGTCGGAGAACACCCGCAGCTGGCGGCACACCTCGATGCCGTCGAGCCCGGGCAGACCGATGTCGAGGATCACCACGTCGGGGTCGAGTTCGCGGGCCGTGACCAGGGCCGACGGGCCGTCGGCGGCGACGCGCACCTCGAACTGCTCGCGCTTGAGATAGCTGGCCACGACGTCGGCCAGCGCCGTCTCGTCGTCGACGACCAGCGCGCGCAGGCTCGGCGTGGGTTCGGTGCCGTTCACCTGCTCATGGTGCACCCGCGTGGCGGCCCGGTCGACCGGTTGGCCTGGTCGGCGGCGGGTTCTTTAACGAATCTTCATCGTTCCTCCGGGGAACCCTTGTCGGCCGATTCGAGGCTGGAAGCCGTCAGCACCTCAACTTGAAGGGAACCGAGATGACCAGCAAGATCGCATTGATCTCCACCGCCGCCTCAGCTCTGGCAGTCGCCGCCCTGACGGCCGCCGGCCCGGCGCAGGCCTCCAGCGTGTCCGGGAACAACGGCGCCGACGTCGTGTCCACACTGCGCAGCGAGGGTTACAACGTGCAGGTCGATGGTGCGCCGAGCGCACCGCTATCGGCGTGCACGGTGACCGACGTGCATGGCCTGCCGAATGCGGCGGACCCGACCCAGCGCGCTGACACCCGCATGATCAACAACGTCTACGTCGACGTGACCTGTGCGTCGGACTCCTGA
Organism: Mycobacterium sp. PDNC021; assembly: GCF_048282635.1. NCBI lineage: Bacteria > Bacillati > Actinomycetota > Actinomycetes > Mycobacteriales > Mycobacteriaceae > Mycobacterium > Mycobacterium sp. PDNC021. The sequence continues at coordinate 4,966,652 of NZ_CP182502.1, read as the reverse complement.
GTGGGCGGCCCGCAGCGCGCCCGCCGGCGGCGGCATGGTTATGTGAGGGTGTGACCGAAGCGTCGTCGCTGCCGCTGGCCGGGATCACCGTCGTCGCGATGGAGCAGGCGGTGTCCGCGCCGATGTGCACGCGCGTCCTGGCCGACTTCGGCGCCCGGGTGATCAAAGTCGAGAATCCCCAGGGCGGCGATTTCGCCCGCGACTACGACGACGTGGTGCTGGGCCAGGCCGCACATTTCGTCTGGGCCAACCGGGGCAAGCAGTCGGTCACCCTGAACCTCAAGTCCGACAGAGGCATTGCGGTCCTGCACCAATTGCTCGATGGTGCTGACGCGTTCGTCTCCAACCTGGCGCCCGGCGCCACCGCGCGATTGGGTTTGTCCCCCGAGGAACTCGGCAAGCGGCACCCGCAGGTGATCCCCGTCGAAATCGACGGCTACGGCCCGGGTGGTCCCCTTTCCCAGAAACGCGCGTACGACCTTCTGGTGCAGGCGGAGTCGGGATCGTGCGCCGCCACCGGCTTTCCGGAGATGCCGGCCAAACCCGGTCCGCCCGTCGCCGACATCAGCACGGGCCTCTACTCGGCACTGTCGATCATGGCGTTGCTGTTGGGCCGGGCCCGCGGGGTGTCGGTCGGCCCGGCACCGTCGGTCGCCGTCAGCCTGTTCGACACGATGACCGACATCATGGGATACCCGCTGACCTACACCCAGCATTCCGGCGTGAACCAGCAGCCGCTCGGCATGGCGTCGCCGGCCGTTGCGCCATATGGCGCCTTCGGAACCCGGGATGGTCAGACCGTGGTGCTCGGCACCACGAATGACAGGGAATGGCAGCGGCTGGCACTGGAGATCATCGACCGGCCCGACCTCGCCGCGGATCCCCGCTTCGCAAGCAACTCGGATCGCTGCGCGCACCGCGACGAGCTCCATTCAGCCATCGGATCCTGGTGCGCAGAGCGCGATCTCGAGGATATTCAGCGGATCGCCGACCAGGCCGGGATCGGCAACTCGCGGTACAACCGGCCCAGTGAAGTGATCGCGCATCCGCACCTGCAGGCCCGTGATCGGTGGCGTCAGGTCAGCACGCCGGGCGGCCCCATCGAGGCCTTGTTGCCGCCACCGGTGATCAGCGGACTCGAGCTGAACATGGGTGCAATTCCAGGGCTAGGCGAGCACACAGATGTGATACTCGGCGAATTGGGTTACAGCGCTGAAGATATTGCCGGCCTACGAGCCGACGGTGCCATCGGAGATGTCTACGGAGCAGGGAGCGACCATGCGTGAAGTCGTCATTGTGGAGGCCGTGCGGACCGCCGTCGGCAAGCGCAACGGAGGATTGGCCGGCCAGCATGCCGCCGACCTGTCCGCGGTGGTGCTCAATGAACTGATGGAACGATCCGGGGTGGCACCGGATCTCGTCGACGACGTCGTCTGGGGCTGCGTCTCGCAGGTCGGCGACCAGTCCAGCAATATTGCCCGCTGGTCGGTGCTGGCGGCCGGCTGGCCCGAGTCGATTCCGGGGACGACGGTCAACCGGGCCTGCGGATCATCCCAGCAGGCACTGGATTTCGCGGTACAGGCGGTGATGTCGGGGCAGCAGGACATCGTGGTGGCCGGTGGCGTCGAGGTGATGAGCCGGGTGCCGCTCGGCGCGGCCCGCCAGACGGGGGAGCCGTACGGGCCGAAAGCGCTTGCCCGGTATGACGGTTTCAATTTCAATCAGGGCATCTCGGCCGAGATGATCGCGAAGAGATGGGGACTGTCGCGGGCGCGGCTGGACGAATACTCCGCGCGGTCGCATGAACTCGCCGCGGCCGCACAGGATTCGGGCGCGTTCGTCACGCAGATCGTTCCGGTGTTCACCGACGACGGTGGTGTGGTGCACGAGGACGAGGGCATCCGGCGGGGGACGACCGTCGAGAAGCTCGGCGGACTCAAACCGGCTTTCCAGGAGGACGGCGTGATCCACGCCGGCAACTCGTCGCAGATTTCCGACGGTGCGGCAGCGCTTTTGGTGATGACGCTGGAGAACGCGTTGCAGCTCGACCTCACCCCGCTGGTGCGGTACGTCGGCGGCGCGGTGACGGGCGCCGACCCGGTGCTGATGCTGACCGGCCCGATCCCGGCCACGCAGAAGGTGCTGCGCAAGACGGGCGTACGCATCGACGAGATCGGGGCGTTCGAGGTGAACGAGGCGTTCGCCCCGGTACCGCTGGCCTGGCTGGCGGAGACCGGCGCATCGGAAGCAGCGCTGAATCCGCTGGGTGGCGCGATCGCGCTGGGGCACCCGCTCGGCGCGTCCGGCGCGGTGCTGATGACGCGCATGATCAATCACATGCGGGACAACGGTATTCGCTACGGCCTGCAGACCATGTGCGAGGGTGGCGGTACCGCGAACGCGACGCTGGTGGAGCTGGTCGCCTAGCCGGTTTCGGCGCGTGTGAGGTCCAGCGCGATGTCGACCAGCATGTCCTCCTGGCCACCGACGAGCCCGCGCCGCCCCGCTTCCTCCAACAGCATCCGGGCATCGACATCGAAACGCCCGGCGGTGATCTCGGCGTGCCGCAGGAAGCTCGAGTACACACCTGCGTAGCCGAGTGTCAGGGTTTCCCGGTCGACGCGGACGGGGCGTTCCTGCAGCGGCCGGACCAGATCGTCGGCGGCGTCCTGCAACGCATGCAGATCGCAGCCGTGCTCCCAGCCCAGCTTGGTGGCCGCGGCGATGAAAACCTCCAACGGTGCGTTGCCGGCGCCGGCACCCATCCCGGCCAGCGACGCGTCGACGCGGGTCGCACCGTGTTCGACTGCGGCTATCGAGTTCGCGACACCCAACGACAGGTTGTGGTGGGCGTGGATACCGATTTCTGTTGCGGGGGCCAGGGTTTGGCGTAGCGCGTCGACACGGTCGGCGACATCCCGCATCGTCATGGCCCCACCGGAGTCGACGACGTAGACGCACGTCGCGCCGTAGCACTCCATCAACTTCGCCTGCCCGGCGAGCGCCGCCGGCGTGGTGAGGTGGCTCATCATCAGGAACCCGACGGCGTCCATCCCCAGTTCGCGGGCAGCAGCGAGATGGCGCGCGGAGACGTCGGCCTCGGTGCAGTGGGTGCCGACGCGGACGACGGTCACGCCGGCGCGATGGGCGTCGCGCAGCTGCCGCACCGTGCCGATGCCGGGCAGGATCAGCGTGGCGATACGCGCGCGGGACACCGCGGAGGCGACGGCAGAGATCCACTCCAGGTCGGTGTGCGCACCGAAGCCGTACACGCAACTGGATCCGCCCAGTCCATCTCCGTGCGCGACCTCGATGGAGGCGACACCCGCGGCGTCGAGCGCGGTGGCGATCTCGACGGCCTGCGCGATGCTGTACTGGTGGCGCACGGCGTGCATGCCGTCGCGCAGGGTGACGTCGCTGATGTAGATCATGTTGGGACTCCGGCGCTTTCGCTGGCGACCTCGACGAGTGCGGTCACCTTGGTGCCCGCGAATGCGCCGATTTCTGGGATGTGTATCGGGCCGATGCGCTCGAACTGCACGGCCTGCTTGAGTCGGAAGCCAGGAACCTCGGCGCTGACGCGATCGACCGCGCTATGAACGTCGCGTTCAATGGCATCGCGGTCGACGTCGCCGTCGACCAGGCAATAGACGGTGTTCCGCGCTGCCGGAGCTGGGCTGAGTAGAGAGATGACCTTCGCCTGACGGGCGCCCGCGATCTGCATTGCAGCACAGGTGGTTTCGATGAGATCGTCGATGCCGGCGCGGATATCCGGTCCTGCGGACCCCGTGGGGATCGACGACACGATCTCGGCATAGGTCACGCACCCCGATCGCGCGACGGCGGCAACGATGGGCACGGCGGCCCCGAGGGTCTCGGTCATTGCGCGTTCTCGGCGAGCATTCGGAGCGCCGTGTCATAGATGGCATTGGCGTGCATCTCGAACAGCTCGAGCAGGTCGACCGAGTCGCCGCCGAGTTCCTTGGCGACAAACAGGCCGTCGGCGCCGGCAATCGAGTAGTTCACCAGCAGCCGGACTTGGGCGTCGGTGAGGCCAGGGGCCAGCTCGCCGAGTGCTTCCGTGAGTGACGCGGAGGCCTGCGTTCGCGCTTGAAGGAACTGTGCACGGGCTCGCGGTTCCACCGGCCGGCGCTCCAGTGCGAGCATCAGCCCGAGGCGCAGGAAGTCCGGATGGTCGAGCAGACCTTTCGCGAGCTGCGTGGCCAGGCCGATTACGCGTTCGCGCGGCTGGCCGTCGAAGGGGAGCTCCCAGACGCGCAGCCAGGTCTCGAAGCTGCGATCGATGACTGCGGCCAGCAGATCGTCCTTGTCCTTGAAGTGCCAGTAGATGGAGCTGGCGGGGAGCCCGCACTTCTTGCTGACCAGAGCGATGCTCGTGCCCTCGTAACCGCGTTCGGAGGCAATCTCGTTGGCGGCGTCCAGGATTCGCTCGCGGGACTGTTCGCCGTCGGCGCGCTTGCGGCGAGCCTTGGGTGCTTCGGTCACTTTCACTCCCCACTATTGACTCTGTAGCGATCACTACATTACCGTAGCGATCACTACAGAACAAGCGGAGGCATCCATGAGTAGTGAAAGCACGTACGACGTGGCCGTGATCGGATATGGCCCGACGGGTGCCACTGCGGCCAACCTGCTGGGGCAACTGGGTTTGAAGGTGCTGGTGATCGAGCGTGACCCGGACATCTACAGCCGGGCGCGCGCCATCTCGACCGACGAGGAAGTGCTGCGCGTCTGGCAGTCGGTCGGACTGTCCGAACGACTCCAGCGCGACATGTTGCCGGACCGCCCGGTCGCGTTCGTCGACGCCGATGGGCGCCCGTTCATCGAAACCGTGATCTACGGACGCGGCTGCGGGCATCCGCCGCAACAGTTCCTGTACCAACCGGCGGTCGACTCGGTGCTCCGCGAGGGCGTCGCGCGTTTCGTCAACGTCGAGGTGCTGCTGGAACACGAATGCCTGCGGGTGACCAACCGGAGCGACGACGTCGAGCTGCTGCTCGCCGATCTGCGTACCGATACCTTCAAGCGGGTGACGGCCCGCTACGTCATCGCCTCGGACGGCGGATCGTCGGCGACGCGCGGTGTACTCGGTATCGGATACAGCGGACGCACCTACGGCGAGCGTTGGGTCGTCATCGACACCAAGGTGCTCAAGGAATGGGATGCCCACGACCGCTTGCGGTTTCACTGCAATCCAGAACGACCGACTGTCGACTGTCCGACCCCGCTGGGGCATCACCGGTGGGAGTATCCGGCCCGGGCGGGGGAGGACGAGAAAGACCTCGTCAGCGATGCGGCGGTGTGGAAGGTGTTGCGGGAGCAAGGCGTCACGCCCGAGCATGTCGAGGTCCTACGCGCCGTCGTGTACAGCCATCATGTGCGGGTGGCGGACCGCTGGCGCGTCGGCCGGGTGTTCCTGGCCGGTGATGCCGCACACGCCATGCCGCCGTGGATCGGCCAGGGCATGTCCGCCGGCGTGCGCGATGCCGCCAACCTCTGCTGGAAACTCGCCGCAGTCCTGCGGGGGCAGGCTCCCGATTCACTACTGGATTCGTATGCCGCAGAACGCAAACCACACGTCACCGAGGTCACCCGACGTGCGGTGCTGGTCGGCCGGGTGATCACCGAACGGCGGCCCTGGCTCGCCGCGATCCGCAATCACGTGGTGCGCGCGGTGACCAGGATTCCCGGCGCCAACGCCGCGGGTCAGAAGTTCTGGTGGATTCCTGGCGCGCACTACGACGACGGCTTCTTCGCGGCGAAGCATCCCGCCGTGGGCTGGCAGATTCCGCAGCCGGCGGTGGACGGCGTGCCCCTCGACGACCTGCTCGACGGGTGCTGGGCGCTGCTCTACTCCGGCGCGGCGCCGGTCGGGGCTGCGGCCTGGGCTGACGCGGGTGTGCCCAGCGTGCGGGTCACCGAACCGAGCCTCGTGCGGTGGTTGGGTGACCGCAAGGCCGACGCCGTCGTGCTGCGGCCCGACGGATTCATCTATGCCGCAACCACATCCGGCCAACCGATACCGGCCCCGCCGGTCGGACTGAACCTCACCACCCTGACAGGAGCGCACGCATGACCACCACCCTCACCGAACACACCGTCACCGTCGGCAATCGGAAGATCTTTGTCGCCGAGGCCGGTTCGGGCCCCGCGGTGATGCTGCTGCACGGCGGCGGCCCCGGCGCCTCCGGCGTCACCAACTACTCCCGCAACATCGCCGCGCTCGCCGCGCGCTACCGCGTCCTCGTGCCCGACATGCCTGGATACGGACGCTCCTCCAAGGGTATCGACAAGTCCGATCCGTTCGGCTGCCTGGCCGACGCGATGCGAGGATTGCTCGACGAATTGAGCATCAGCACAGCACATCTGATCGGCAACTCGTACGGCGGAGCCGCGGCACTGCGGTTGGCGCTGGACACCCCTGGCCGGGTCGGCAAGCTCGTCTTGATGGGGCCCGGCGGCATCGGAACCACGCGCGGCCTGCCGACCGCCGGCCTGAACAGCTTGCTGGCGTACTACGGCGGCACCGGCCCCAGCCGAGAGAAGTTGGCCGAGTTCATTCGCAATTACCTGGTCTACGAAGGTGATTCGGTGCCGGACGAACTGATCGACCTGCGGTACGACGCATCCATCGATCCCGAGGTGGTGGCTGAACCGCCGCTGAGCCGACCGTCGGGACCGTTCGCACTCCGGACGCTGTGGCGCATGGACCTGACCCGCGACTCGCGGCTGGCATCGCTGCAGACGCCGACGCTGATCTTGTGGGGGCGCGATGACAAGGTCAACCGGCCCTCCGGCGGTCCCATGTTGCAGAACATCATGCCCAACGCCGAACTCGTGATGACCAGTCGCACCGGGCATTGGATGCAGTGGGAACGCGCCGAACTGTTCAACCAACTGGTCGACGAATTCCTCTCGGACAAAACGGTATTCCGGCCATGAGTGTCTTCGGTCACGTCTCGCTCGGCTATCTGGCGGTGGAGACAGAGAGGTTCGCCGACTGGCGACGGTTCGGCCGCGACGCGATCGGCATGCACCTTGATGACCTCGACACCGACGCCATGCGATTCCGGCTCGACGAACAGCAATGCCGATTCCTGCTGCGGCGCGGCCCGGCCGAGGACGTCACCACCTTGGGCTGGCAGGTCGATGACCACGAGACCTTCGACGAGATCCTCCGCCGCGTGCACCGGTGCGGCGTGCCCGTCACCGTCGGCACCGACGAGGAGGCCGCGCTGCGTGGCGTCGAGCGACTGGTACGGATACCCGGCCCCAACGGGCTCGCGCAGGAGCTGTACACCCGGGCACACGTCGACGGCCACCTGACCGTCGCCGGAAAAGGTTTTGTCACCGGCGAATTCGGACTGGGTCACGTCGCCGTCACCAGCACCAAGCCGCAGCAGGTGCGCGGGTACTACAACACGTTGCTCGATGCCCGGCTGAGCGACTTCATCGACGAGACAATGAGCGGGGTGAAGGTCAAGATCCGGTTCCTCCGGGTCAACCGGCGTCACCACTCGGTGGCCATCGCTGCGGTCAATCGGCTGCCGGTCAATCCGATTCGGACCCGCGTGCAGCACCTCAACATTCAGGTCGCCGAACTCGACGATCTGACGGACAGCTACCAACGCGTGCGGGCACTGGGGTTCGACATGGCCCTGGGCATCGGTCAGCACACCAACGACCGCGAGCTGTCGTACTACGCCGTGACACCATCGGGTTTCGAATGGGAGGTCGGCTGGAACCCGCTGATAATCGACGAATCGACGTGGAAGCCAACGACACACCAGGGCATCAGCATCTGGGGCCACGAGATGCAGACCAGTGTCGACAAGCTAGGGCAGTTCACGGCCGCGGCCCGGTCATTGCTGCACCGCGAAGACACCGTCCCCGCGTTGGCGGGCGCGGGCATCCCCGACTGATCAACCGAAGGAAGCATCATGAACCGCATTGACACCCACCACCACATGGTCCCGCCGGAATACCGAAAAGTGTTGGACCAGGCGGGCATCGCCGACGCCGGTGGGCGAGCGATGCCGGCCTGGAGCCCGGAGGCATCCTTGGACGCGATGGCGAAACTCGGCGTCGCGACCGCCATCCTGTCGGTCTCCGCGCCTGGCACAACGATGTTCCCGGCCGCGGCTGACGCGGCGGCACTGGCCCGAGACCTCAACGACTACAGCGCAGAACTCGTTGCCGCCCAACCGGACCGGTTCGGGTTCTTCGCCACGCTGCCGATGCCGCACCTGGACGCCTCCGTCGCTGAATCGGTGCGAGCACTCGACGAATTAGGTGCGGACGGGGTGTTCCTGCTCGCCAACAGCGTCGGGACCTATGTCGGTGCGACGGGCCAAGACGCGTTGTTCGCGGAGCTCGACGCGCGGTCGGCGGTGGTGTTCATCCACCCCGCCGAGCTGCCGGGACCCACGGTCGACGGAGTGCTGCCCTTCGCCGCCGACTTCCTGCTCGACACCAGCCGGGCGGCATACCTGCTGGTGCGCAACGGTATTCGACGCCGCTATCCGAACATCAAATTCATCCTGAGCCATGCCGGTGGCTTCGTCCCGTATGCGTCCTACCGGATGGCCATGGGTATCGCCAGTGATGTCGGCGGCAGCCCTGCCGACCACCTCGACGACTTCGCGGGGTTCTACTTCGATACCGCGCTGTCGTCCACGGCGGCCGCGCTGCCATCACTGCTGGCCTTCGCCAAGCCCGGTCACATCACCTTCGGTTCGGATTTCCCATTCGCGCCCGTAGAGGTCAGTCAGCTGTTCGCGGCCGGGCTGGAAACGTACGGGGAACTGGACGATGCCGGGCGGCGCACGATCGACCGCACCAATGCGCTGGCCCTCTTCCCGCGGCTGGGTGCCGCGGCGGCACCGCCGGCACCGTCGCTGATCGAGCAGGTTCGCCATACCGCCAGCAGGACCGTGATGCGAAGCGTAGTCAAGCTGATGACGCAGTAGCGATTTGGGCAGCAGCTACAGGTTCCCCACCTCCAACTCCAGGTACTCGGCGTACTTCGCCTGTGCCGCTTCGCGTTTACCCGGCAGCCACTCGGTGGGCCACAGTTCGTCGGTGCCGGTGTAGTCCCGCAGCACCTGCTTGGCCACCGTGACCTTGTGTACCTCGGTCGGTCCGTCGGCCAGCCCCATCACCGCGGCGCCGGCGACCATGCCCAGGAACGGCACCTCATTGGTCACGCCGAGGGCGCCGTGCACCTGCATTGCGCGCCAGGCGATATCGTGCAGCACCGTCGGCATGACGACCTTGACCGCGGCGATGTCCTTGCGGACCTTCTTGTAGTCGTTGTACTTGTCGATCTTCCAGGCGGTGTGCAGCACGAACAGCCGGAACTGCTGCAGCTGAGCCCAGGAGTCGGCGATGAAGCCCTGTACCGCTTGCTTGTCGGCCAGCAGACTGCCGGCGGTGTGCCGCGACAGCGCCCGCTCGCACATCATGTCCAACGCCTTCTGAGACAGCCCGATGGTGCGCATCGCATGGTGGATGCGGCCGCCGCCGAGGCGCGTCTGGGCGATGACGAACGCCTGGCCCTCGCCGCCGAGCACGGCCGAATTCGGCACGCGCACATTGTCGTAGTGGATCAGGGCGTGCGAGCCGTGGCCGTCCGATTCTCCGTAGATCGTCGAGTTGCGGATGATGTTGACGCCCGGTGTGTGGGTCGGGACGAGGAACATCGACATGCCCTGGTACGGGCTGACGTCGGGGTTGGTCACCACCATGACGATCAGGAACGTGGACGTCGACGCGTTGGAGGAGAAGAACTTGTAGCCGTTGATCACCCAGTCGTCGCCGTCGCGGACCGCGGAGGTGGTGAACTGTGTGGGGTCCGCACCGCCCTGTGGCTCGGTCATCGAATAACAGGAGAAGACCTCGCCGCCCAGCAGCGGCCGAAGGTACTGCTCCTTCTGCTCGGGGGTGCCGTAGTGCGCGATGATCTCGGCATTGCCGGTGTCCGGGGCCTGACAGCCGAAGATGATCGGTGCCCACTGACTGCGCCCCAGAATCTCGTTCAGCAGTGCCAGTTTCAGCTGTCCGAAACCCTGCCCGCCGAGTTCGGGACCAAGGTGGGTGGCCCACAGGCCTTTTCGGCGCACCTGCTCCTTGAGCGGGTCGACGACCCGGCGACGGGTCTCGTCGAGCGCGGTGTACTGCAGGTGCGGCCAGATCAGGTCGAGCGGCTCGACCTCGTCGCGCACGAAGGCATCGGCCCAGTCCAGGAGCTCCTGGAACTCCGGATCGGTTTCGAAATCCCAAGCCATCCGGACTCCTTCAGTTCAGGCCACCGCGGCACTCACGCACCCGTCTGTCGTTTGTAACGCACCAGCGACGGTTTGGGAATGCCTAGCGGAGCTAAGCGACCGCCGACGAGAATTTTCCATCCCGTCAACGCTACGGTCGAAATCGCGGCAAAAGACCCCGATTTGTCCCATTTCGTGGGAGGTCGAGGCACATTTTGTGTATCCGCTATGGATAAAAGTTTGGTGAGCTAGGTATATTTCGCCCGACAGTGATTGTGTAACGCCGCCGCGCTCCATTTCCATGGACCTGCCGGGCCTGATGGAAGGGTGCCCCGAGTGAGTGCCACCAACACCGAGCGATCCAGGATCGGTCACCTGATCTGGGTGCTCGCGGTACCCATCGTGATCGGCTGGTTCGTCCTCAACGTCGCCACCAACACACTGGTCCCGCCGCTGGAGAAGGTCGGCGAGGAGCACACCGTCGGGCTCAGCGCCAAAGACGGCCCGGCGATGATCGCGATGAAGCAGATCGGCGCCAACTTCCAGGAATTCGACTCCGACAGCAACGCCATGGTGGTTCTGGAGGGCGAACAACCTCTCGGCGCCGAGGCGCACCACTATTACGACGGCCTTGTCGCCAAACTGACCGCTGACACCGCGCACGTTGAGCACGTCGCGGACTTCTGGAGTGATCCGCTGACCGCCGTCGGCTCACAGAGCGCCGACGGCAAGGCCGCGTACGTCCAGATCTACCTGCACGGCAATCAGGGGGAGACGAAGTCCAACGACTCCGTCGCGTCGGTCCGGCAGATCGTCGCCGACTCGAAGCCGCCTACCGGCCTCCATGTCTTCGTCACCGGCGGCGGCCCGCTGATATCCGACCAGCACCACGCCGGCGACAAGAGCATCGCCAAGGTCACCGCCATCACCCTGCTGGTGATCGCCGTGATGCTCCTGCTCGTCTACCGGTCCATCGTGACGATGATCCTCATCCTGCTGATGGTCTTCCTCGAACTGGGCGCCGCCCGCGGTGTCGTCGCGTTCCTGGCCAACGAGAACATCATCGGCCTGTCGACGTTCGCGGTGAACCTGCTGACGCTGATGGTGATCGCGGCCGGCACGGACTACGCCATCTTCGCGATCGGCCGCTACCAAGAGGCGCGCGGTGACAAGGAGGAGCGTCAGACCGCCTACGACACCATGTTCCGTGGGACGGCGCATGTGGTCCTGGGATCGGGTCTGACGATCGCCGGCGCCATGCTCTGCCTGAGTTTCACGCGGCTGCCGTATTTCCAGACCCTGGGTGTGCCTTGCGCGATCGGCACGCTCGTTGCCGTCATCGCGGCGCTGACGCTCGGTCCCGCCGTCATCAAGATCGGCAGCCGGTTCGGGCGCTTCGAACCGAAGCGGGCCATCAAATCCCGAGGCTGGCGTCGCATCGGCGTCCTCGTGGTGCGTTGGCCCGGCCCTGTCCTCGTTGGAACTCTGGCGCTTGCCCTCGTCGGCCTGGTGACGCTGCCGGGCTATAAGACGAACTACGACGCCCGCCGCTACGTGCCCGCGGAGCTGAGCGCCAACGTCGGATATGCCGCCGCCGAACGGCATTTCAGCGCCGCTCGGATGAACCCTGAGCTGCTGATGGTGCAGAGCGATCACGATCTGCGGAACTCAGCCGACTTCCTGGTGATCAACAAGATCGCCAAGGCCATCGTGCACACCCAGGGTGTCGCGCGGGTGCAGACGATCACCCGCCCAGACGGAAAACCCATCAAGCACACGACGATTCCGTTCATCATGGGCATGCAGGCCGTCACCTCGAAGATGACGGAGAAGTACCAGTTGGATTCGATGGCCAACATGCTGCAGCAGGCCAACGACATGCAGGTCAGCATCGACACGATGACCAAGATGCAGTCCATCACCACGCAGATGGCTGCCACCACGCACGACATGTCGATGAAGACCGCCAACATGGCGCTCGATGTCGCCGACTTGCGGGACCACATCTCCGATTTCGACGATTTCCTGCGGCCGATCCGTAACTACCTGTACTGGGAACCGCACTGCTACGACATTCCGATGTGCTGGTCGACGCGGGCGCTGTTCGACACCCTCGACGGCATCGACGTCATGACCGACGACATCCAGACGCTGGTGCCAGATCTGATGAAGATGGACAAGCTGACGGCCGAGATGGTGACGGTGATGCCGCCTCAGATCGAGGTCATGAAGAACATGAAGCAGTACATGCTGTCCATGTACCAGACCCAGAAGGGTCAGGTGGATCAGCGTGCGGCGTCGTCGGACAACGCGGCGGCGATGGGCGAGGCGTTCGACGTCTCGCTGAACGACGATTCCTTCTACCTGCCACCGGAAGCCTTCGACAACAAGGACTTCAAGCGCGGCATGAAGAACTTCATCTCGCCGGACGGCAAGTCGGTGCGCTTCATCATTCAGCATGAAGGCGACCCGGCCACGCCCGAAGGCATCGCCCACGTCGACCCGATCAAGCAGGCCGCCAAGGAAGCCATCAAGGGCACGCCGCTGGAAGGCTCCAAGATCTATCTGGCCGGCACGGCGGCCACCTACAAGGACATGCACGACGGCGCGCAGTACGACCTGATGATCGCCGGAATCGCCGCGGTGTCACTGATTTTCATCATCATGCTGCTCATCACCCGCAGCATGGTGGCCGCCGGCGTGATCGTCGGTACCGTACTGCTGTCGCTGGGCGCGTCGTTCGGCATGTCAGTTCTGTTGTGGCAGCACCTGATCGGGCTCGAGCTGCACTGGATGGTGCTGCCCATGTCGGTCATCCTGCTGCTGGCGGTGGGCTCCGACTACAACCTGCTGCTGGTATCGCGGTTCAAGGAAGAACTGTCGGGCGGCCTGAAGACGGGCATCATCCGCTCGATGGCGGGCACCGGATCGGTGGTCACCTCAGCCGGTCTGGTGTTCGCGGCCACCATGGCGTCGTTCGCCTTCAGCGACCTGAAGGTCATGGCGCAGGTCGGTACCACCATCGCGCTGGGCCTGCTGTTCGACACCCTGATCGTCCGGTCGTTCATGACTCCGGCCATCGCGGCGATGCTGGGCCGGTGGTTCTGGTGGCCGAAGTTCGTCCGCCCGGAGGCGTCCGAGCGGCGGTTGGCGGCCATCGGGATTCAGCCTGCGACAGTGGGCAAGTAGGAATCGATCAGCTCGGCGGTCATCTGGCGGGCCAGGGTGATCGGGGCGGTCGACCGGTCGAGCTTGGACGCGGTCAGGGCGCCGTCGTAGATGAGCTGAATGCGCTGAGCGATCGCGGCGGCATTCGGCACTGCGGCGTCCCGCAGGAGTGCGCTCAGCTGCTCGCGCATCCATAGCCGGTGCGCCCGTACCGGGTCGAGGGTGTCGCCCGGGAACTCGGTGGCCGCATTGGCGTAGAGACAGCCGCGGAACTGGCGTTTGCGTGCCGCGGCGGCCGCGAGGTCGAAGAACGCCAGCAGCTTCTCCACCGGGTCCTCGAGCCCGGATGTCTTCGTATTCCAGCGCTTGCGATCAGCCTGATCCAATTCATTCAGGTACGCGATGACCAACGCGTCCTTCGACCCGTACGAGCTGTACAGGCTGGCCTTGGCCACCCCCGCCTCGCGCAGGATCGTGTCGATGCCGACAGCACGAATGCCCTGTGCGGCAAAGAGATTCGATGCGGTGGTGAGGAGTCGCTGAGCCGGCCCGGCGAGGTCGGTGCGGGGCGCCGGCCGGTCCGGGCGGTGGGTGCGAGTCGCGCTCATATCTGCACCATAGCCGAGGATCGTTGATAGACAGACCGGTCTGTTCGTGCGAGCGTCGTGATGTCATCGCCACCGACGAACAGGAAGACACCGTGACTCTGTACCTCTATGAAATCGCCGGACTGCCCGGCCGGACCGACGTCGATCAGGCCATCAAGACGTTCGACGCGGAAGTGCACCGGGCCGGCGGCGAACTCATCGAGGCTCAGGTGACCGGACAGCACCGGCTGTTCGTGGTGGCTGAACTCACTGATGGCCCGCTGTCGATCGACGCGGCTGCGGCTGGGGCCACAGAACTCACCGGTCCACACGAAGTGCGACTGGTCGGCGCGGAACTGGACCAGCTGAAAGCCGTCCGCCCGACAGCCGGATACCTGGTCGAGTGGGACCTGCCCGCCGACCTGGACATGGAGAGCTACCTGAGCCGCAAGAAGGCGAATGCGCCGAAATACGCGGAGGTGCCCGAGGTCAGCTTCCTGCGCACCTACGTGCGGGTCGACATGGACAAGTGCCTGTGTTTCTACGACGCGCCGGACGAGGACGCGGTTCGGCGGGCGCGCGTGGCCGTGCAGACCCCGATCGATCGGTTGTACGGACTGGAAAGTGGTGGGCAATGACGACTCTGGTGTCCGACGACGTCGCGACCAGGTTGGCGCATGTCACGACCGGGGTGGACGCCCGGGCCGGTGACCTGGACGCGGGGCGCGCCGACGTCCGTGACGATCTGCGTGCCCTCGGCGCTGCCGGATTGTTCGGGCTGCGGGACCTGCCCGACACCGTACGGGTGATCGAGCAGGTATCGGCGGTGAGCCTCGCCGCCGGATTCTCGGCTTGGGCGCATCAGATGGCGATTCACTACCTCGCCGACCGGCCGGACCTGTCGGAGGCGTTGCTCGCCGCACACCGCCCGGGCGTGACCGCCATGGCAGCTGGGCTCAAGCACGTGGCGGGCCTCGGGCAGCTTCCGATCTTCGCCGGGGAGACGCGTCGTGGACTGCGGCTCAGTGGACCAATCCGATGGGCGTCCAACGTCTTTGACGACGCGTTGATCGTCCTGCCGGCGCGGACGGTCACCGGCCGCCTCTACGTCGTGGCGGTCGACGTGAGCGCGGTCGGCGTGGTGGTCGATCCGGCGCCCGCGCTGATGGCCTTGGGTAGCACCGGGTCGACGTCGCTGCGTCTGGAAGAGGTCGAGGTGAACGCGGACCGCATCATCAGCGCCGACCTCACCGGGTTCGTCCGCGGGATCAAGCCGACGTTCCTGCTGCTGCAGACCGCATTCTGCGTCGGCGTCACTGGTGCGGCGCTGACTGCGGCAGGTCGAGCGACCGATGGGCTGGCCGCCCAGTTCGACGGTGACCTCGCCGATCTGACGGCGCAAGCCCAACGCAACCGTCGCCGCCTCTACGAATTCGCTTCGGCACCAGGAGAAGTCGAACTGGCCGACGTGATCCGGCTCCGGCTGGACGCCGCCAACGTTGCGGTGGCGGCGACCCGTCTGGAATCGGCCCTAGCTGGTGGACAGGGCTATCGCGCCGGGACGGCGGCCAATCGCCGGTTCCGCGAAGCAGCTTTTCTGCCCGTGCAATCACCATCGGAAGGACAACTGAGGTGGGAACTGAAGCAGTACGAATAACAGCGGGCAGCAAGAGATTCGGTGACAGCGTGGTGCTCGACGGCATCGATCTGGCCGTCGAAGCGGGGGAGTTCGTCGCCGTGCTGGGGCGCAGCGGCAGCGGGAAATCGACGCTGCTACGCGTACTGGCCGGCCTGGAATCGCTGAGCTCGGGAACCGTCAGCTGGCCTGCCAGCAGCGAGCAGCCGCACATCGGGGTGGTTTTCCAGGACGCGCTGCTGATGCCATGGCTGACGGTGTTGGGCAACGTCTCCTACGCGCGACGATTCGCACGCCGGCGCAATGGATTCGACGCGGACTATGCCGCCGAACTGATGCGGCGCTTCGGCGTCGACGAGCTCGCCGACCGCTATCCCGACCAGCTCTCCGGCGGGCAGGCCCAACGTGTGGCCATCCTGCGCGCGGTGGCGACCCGGCCTCAGTTGCTCCTGCTCGATGAACCGTTCAGCGCACTGGACCCGGCGACACGTGCCGACTTGCAGCAGTGGTTGACCACGCTCACAACCGAGTTGGGTGTCACGGTGCTGCTGGTCACCCATGACGTCGAGGAGGCGCTGGGCCTTGCTCAGCGCGTCGTCCTGCTGGCGGACGGCGGACGCATCCGTCGCCAATGGCACCTGGGTGAAGCGGACCGATCGGGGCTGCGTGACGAAATCCTCAGCCATTACCGGGTTTCCGAACTGTGGGTGGCATGAGCCTGCTGATCTCGCGGCGGCGAGCGCTAGTAGCGGCGGTCGCGGCTGCCGGCGGGGCCTTCGGCCTGGCCGACCTGGCGCACAGTGCCACAACGGATTCCGCGGCGGCCGGGCCGCTGCGGGTGGGTTATCTGCCGATCACCGACGCCGCGCCGTTGTTGATGGCGCACTCCGCGGGTCTGTATCCGGCCGGTGTGGGCAAGCCCGTGCTGTTCCGGAGTTGGGCGGCCCTGGGCGAAGCGTTCCTGAACCGGCAGCTCGACGTCGTGCATCTGCTGATGCCGATGGCGGTGCAGTTGCGGTACGCGCTCGGTGGTGGGGTCCGGGTACTCGGCTGGAACCACACCAACGGCTCGGCACTCACCGTCGCCCCACGCATCCGCGAATTGTCGGACCTGGCGGGAGCGCAGGTAGCGATTCCGTTCTGGTGGTCCATCCACAACATCGTCCTGCAGAAGATGTTGCGGGCCAACGGATTGCAACCAGTGATTCGTCGTTCGGCGTCACGGTCCGAGCGCACCGTGGAGCTCGTTGTCATGAGTCCGTCGGACATGGTGCCGGCATTGGCCACCGGCACCATCGGCGGCTACGTGGTAGCTGACCCGTTCAACGCGATGGCGCAGACCAAGAAGATCGGGCGCATCCACACCTTCCTCGGTGATGTCTGGCGCGACCATGCGTGCTGCGCCCTGGTGACCCGGGACGACGTGATCCGCAGCCGTCCGGCGGCCGTTCAGCGGCTCACGGACGCGGTGGTGGCAGCACAACTCGTACTGTCGAACGACCGGAAGTCAGCGGCCGCGAAACTCGGCGGTGGTCGCTATCTGCCCCAGCCGGTGCCGGCGGTCGCGCTGGCGATGACCTATCCCACGGCGCCCTACCCGCTGCATCACCCGGAGTGGCAGCCGCAGCGGCTCGGCTTTCAGCCGTTCCCGTTCCCGAGCTTCACCACGGCACTTGTCGCGGCCATGCACAGCACCGTCGTCGATGGCGACCGGAGCTTCCTGGAGCGGCTGGACCTC
This sequence comes from Mycobacterium sp. PDNC021, assembly GCF_048282635.1. Taxonomy (NCBI): domain Bacteria; kingdom Bacillati; phylum Actinomycetota; class Actinomycetes; order Mycobacteriales; family Mycobacteriaceae; genus Mycobacterium; species Mycobacterium sp. PDNC021. The sequence continues at coordinate 4,949,237 of NZ_CP182502.1, read as the reverse complement.
GCCACCGTGCACGACGACCTTGTCGATGACACCTTCGTCCGCAATTCCATTCAGGCTCATGGCGGTCCGGCCGCATTCGGCCTCAGTGATTACACCCGAGCCGAGCAATTGGAGCTGTTATGACCACAACACCCGTCCGCGTGGTGATCGATCCACCGGCGGCGGTACGCCGTTGGACTCCGCCGGTTGCTGCCGTCGCCCTCGCGATCGGTCTCTGGTGGCTGGCGACCACCGTGTTGAGCGCCCCGCACTCGCTGCTGCGCCAGGCCGCGCCACAGCGCGTCGCGCCCGCGATCGTTGACCTGTTCTCCCGAGGTGTCCTGCTGCCGGACATCGGGATCAGCCTGTGGCGGTTGGTGATCGGGCTGGCGGTGGCGGTGGTCATCGGGATTCCGGCCGGATTGCTGCTCGGGCTCAGCGCCACGGCCGAGCGAGCCACGGCGCCGATCGTCCAGTTCGTCCGAATGATCTCGCCGCTGTCGTGGGCCCCGATCGCTGTGGCGGTGTTCGGTATCGGCAACGAGCCGGTGATCTTCCTGATTGCGGTGGCGGCCGTGTGGCCGGTGCTGATCAACACCGTGGCCGGTGTGCGCGCCGTCGACTCGGGCTATTTGGATGTGGCGCGGTCGTTCCACGCCACGCGGTGGGAACTGGTGACGGCCGTGGTGCTGCCGGCGATCCGGGGACAGTTGCAGACGGGCATCCGCGTGGCGCTGGGCATTGCCTGGGTGGTGTTGGTCCCGGCGGAAATGCTGGGTGTGCGTTCGGGTCTGGGCTATCAGGTGCTCAACGCCCGCGACCAGCTGGCCTATGACCAGGTGGTGGCGGTGATCGTGGTGATCGGCGCGCTGGGCTTCCTGCTCGACGTCGTCGCACGCCGGCTCACTTCGTCGGACAGGCGAGGGCTGCCGCCCAACGGAGTTAGGGTGTGGCGGTGAGTGTGTCGGCGATCGTCATCGTGCCGGCCGGCTTGGCGCCGGCCGACTTCACCGCGCCGATCGCCGGTGAACCGGCCCTGGTCCGGGCAGTACGGGCGGTGCGCGACGTGGCGCCGGTGAGGGTGGTGGCCGCTGACAGGTTGGCGGAAGCCGCCACCGAATGCCTTGCGGCGCACGACCTCAGCGACGTGCGTGTCATCACCGCGCTGAATGGCCAGTTATGGCACGAAATTGGCGAAAATGCATGCGATAAGTGGCCACTCGGCGTCGGGGACGGAGTTCTGCTGCACGACGTGCGGTATCCGTTGGCACCCGCTGATCTGGCGGTCCGCGTAGCGGCGGGGCTGGCGGACCACGACGTCGTACTGCCGGTCCTGCCGATGACCGACAGCGTGAAAAGCGTTGCGGCGCAAGATATTGTGCTCGGCAACGTGGACCGGTCGGAGCTCGTCACCGCGCAGTACCCGCGGGCGTTCTCGGCAACGGCCCTGGCCAGACTCCCACGGACCGATGACCTCGCCGCGCTGACCTCCGCCGGACTGCGGGTCGGTACCGTCGACGGGGACCCGAACGCATTCGCCGTCGACCTCGCGCAGGACCGGCGACTGCTGGAAGCGATCGTCACCGCCGGCTGAGCAGCCGCTCGGCCACCTGCACGTCGTGCGCGAACGTCACTTTGAAATTCTGGGCCGACCCGGCGATCGCGTGTACCTCGATATCGGTGAAGCGCTCCACGCATGACGAGGTGTCGGTGCCTTCGAAACCGGCGGCGGCCGCGTCCTGGTAGGCCCGCCACAGCGGCGCGGCCTGGAACGCCTGCGGCGTCTGCACCCGGACCAGAGATTGGTCGATGGCGCTGAGGCCGTCAGCCGTCATCCGCAGCACGTCACCTGACGGCAGCACCGGAATGGCGCCGCCCCGCGTCCGCGCGGTGGTGACGGCCGTGTCCATCAAGTCGGCACCGGCGAGTGGGCGGGCGGCGTCGTGGATCAGCACCACGTCGACCGTCCCGGCATCGATGTCCGCGGCCAGGTAGCTCAGTACGTTGTGTTCGGAGCCGTGCCGGGAATCGCCGCCCTCGACGAATTCGATTGTGGTGCCGGGGAGTTCGTCGGCCATGAGTTGCACGACCTGGTCGCGTTCGCCGCGCCGGAACACCAGGACGGTGCGGGCGACCTCGGGGCTGGCAGCCACCGCCGCGACCGACCACGCCACCATGCTGCGGCCGGCCAATTGCAGGTAGGCCTTGTTGCCGTCGGCCCCGACCCGCGATCCGATACCGGCGGCAAGAACGACGCCGACGGCGAGCGGGGGAGCGGACACGTCTTCACGGTAATGGGACGGGAGCGGGAATCTGCGGCAGGCTTACCGTGACGCAGCCCGGGACCGGGCTGGATTCGCCGAAGGGACACAGCATGGACGGGGTGCAGCAGCACGCGCCTGACCCACACAGCGCGGTGCGGGCCCACCGGCTGACGCCGATGCGGGGACGTGATCCGCACGAGAAGCACCGCGTGGCGACGCCGCTGGAACTGCTGTTCGACCTGACCTTCGTCGTCGCGTTCGGGGTGGCGGCATCGGAACTGGCACACATGCTGGCCGCGGGTCACGTCGGCGCCGGCATCACGGCGTTCGTGTTCGGCACCTTCGCGATCTGTCTGGCCTGGATCAACTTCACCTGGTTCGCTTCGGCCTACGACACCGACGACTGGGCGTTCCGGCTGCTGACGATGGTCGAAATGGTCGGCGTGCTGGTCCTGGCGCTCGGTCTGCCCGCGTTCTACGCCTCCATCGAGCACGGCCACCACGTCGACAACGCCGTGCTGGTCGCCGGCTACGTGGTGATGCGAATTGCGTTGGTGGCGCAGTGGTTACGCGCGGCCCGGCAGGACCCGGCACGCCGGTCGGCGGCGATGACCTACGTGTGGATCGTGTCGGCGGTGCAGGTGGGCTGGATCGGGACCGTGTTCCTGCCGACCAATGTGCCGGTGACGCTGGGTATCTGGGTGCTGCTGGCTCTCGTCGAACTGGGCGGTCCGATGGTGGCCGAGCTGCGGTGCGGCGGCACCCCGTGGCACGCCCATCACATCGCCGAACGCTATGGGCTGCTGGCGATCATCGCGCTCGGTGAAGGTGTCGTCGGGACCGTCGCCTCGCTGTCGGCGGTCGTCGGGGAGCATGGCTGGTCCGCCGACGCGGTGCTGCTGGCGGTCTCGGGCACGGCGCTGACCTTCGGCATGTGGTGGGTGTACTTCGTGGTGCCGGGGGCCGACGCCCTGCATGCGCACCGCGAACGGGGATTCTGGTTCGCATACCTGCACATGCCGGTGTATGCCGCCATCGTCGCGACGGGCGCCGGCCTGCACACCGCCGCGTATTTCATCCAGCACAAAACGGTGCTGGGCTCGGTGGCCACGGTGCTGAGCGTGGTGATCCCGGTCGGCATCTACATCGCGCTGGTCTACGTGCTGTACGCGCGCATGCTCAGGTCGAGGGACACCTTGCACGTGCTGCTGGTGGCGCTGACCGCGGTGGTGCTGGTGGCGACGGTCGTGCTCGCGGGCATCGGGGTGCCGATGGCCGTCTGCTTGCTGGTGGCGAGCCTGGCACCGATGGTGAGCGTGGCCGGGTTCGAGATCGTCGGGCACCGGCACGCCGCCGAGGCGGTTGCGCGCCGAGCGTGAAGAAGGTCGCGAGAAATCGCGAAAATTTGGCGATTTTCTTCACGTTGGGCACCCGCGGCTGGGAAAAGAGTGCACGGGTGTGGCTAACGGGTCTGACGGGGTAGCTGTCATATCCTGAGACTCGTGGCAATTTCGCGTCGTGACCTGCTGAAATACGCTGCAGCCGCGCCGGCGGCGCTCGGCCTGGGGGCCGGGTTGCAATCGGTGCTCGGCGCGACGACCGCCTCTGCGGCCCCGCACGGAGTGTTGCTGGACTACGCGGCGGGGGTGCTCAGCGCAGCCGATATCCGGTCGGCCGGGGCGCTGGGAGCCATCCGCTACGTCTCGGACCGGCGCCCGGGTGGGCAGTGGATGCTGGGCAAACCGATCCTGCTGCCCGAGGCGCGGGACCTCTACAAAGGCGGCTTGAAGATCGTCTCCTGCTATCAGTACGGCAAGGAATCCACCGCCGACTGGCTCGGGGGCCACGCCGCCGGCGTGCAGCACGCCCAGCGCGGATTCCAGTTGCACACCGCGGCGGGCGGCCCGGTCGGCGCGCCGATCTACGCATCCATCGACGACGATCCGACTCCGGCGCAGTACAAAGCGCAGGTTGCGCCCTATCTCCGCGGCTGGGAATCGGTGTTGGGCCACCAGCGGGTCGGGGTGTACGCCAACTCCAAGACCATCGAGTGGGCCGTGCAGGACGGCCTGGGTTCGTACTTCTGGCAGCACAACTGGGGCTCGCCCGGCGGGGCCGCGCATCCGGCGGCGGCGCTGCATCAGGTGGAGATCGACAAGCAACACGTCGGGGGAGTCGGGGTCGACCTCAACCACATCCTCAAGCCCCGCTTCGGGCAGTGGGACTGACGGTCGCGCAGATTACTGCTCAGTAGTTAGCTGGTGCTCAGCTCTAAGAAAACGGCAAACAAGCCCAGCAAATGGCCGCGCGGTAACTTACCGCGCGTATAGACACACAGACCGTCAATGTCGAGTGTTTTCTGGACCGGGTCTTTTCCTACTCATTAGTAAGGTTCGGCGCCGTCGCAAACGCGGTAACGATTTGATAACAATACCGCTTTGATCAGCGATGTTGTTGCTACTCGACCGTAACCACCCGCCAACAGGACGTTTGTCCTGTTGGGTACAGGCGGTCCCAGGACGCGGTGTTACCCAGCCGGGTGGTTACCGATCCGTAGAACTCGTTGGTAACCATTTTCGGCTGAAAGGCGCCGCGAATCTTATGACACTCTTAGTGCAGTCGGCCCGGCTCTCAGGCACCCGAAAACTCGGGCGCCAGACGTAGCACGGGCCTCACGTGATCCGACGTCGCATCGCGTTGCCCCAGGGCCGACTACCAAGACCATGCAGCACCTGACGGTTCGCGCGGCAACGAGGGAGAGACGAAGTGACGATCAACGAGCACCGCAAAGTGACCAGTGGCAACACCGAGGCCGTGGCGGCGAGCGCCCACGCTCTGGTGGACCTGCTCAATGCCGGCGAACCGTATGCCGTCGCGTTCGGCGGCCAGGGTGCCTCCTGGCTGGAGAACCTCGAAGAGCTCGTCAGCTCGGCCGGTATCGAATCCGAGCTCAGCGAGATCGTCGGCGAAGCGGCCCTGCTGCTCGAGCCCGTCGCGCGCGAACTCGTCGTCGTACGGCCCATCGGCTTCGAGCCCATGCAGTGGGTGCGTGCCCTCGCCGCCGACGAGCCGCTGCCGTCGGCCAAGCAGCTGACCACCGCCGCCATCTCCGGCCCCGGCATCCTGCTGGCCCAGATGGCCGCCATCCGCGCCGTGCAGCGTCAGGGCCTGGACCTGGCCGGCACCCCGCCGGTCGCGGTCGCCGGACACTCGCAGGGCATCATCGCCGCCGAGGCCCTCAAGGCCAACGGCACCCGCGACGCCGAACTCCTCGCGCTCCTCCAGCTCATCGGTGCCGCCGGTTCGCTCGTGTCCCGTCGTCGCGGCATGGTCGGCCGGGGCGACAAGTCGCCGATGGTGTCGGTGACCAACGTCGACCCCGAGCGCATCGCCGAGCTGCTCGAAGACTTCTCCCAGGACGTGCGCACCGTGCTGCCGCCGGTCCTGTCGATCCGTAACGGCCGTCGCAGCGTCGTCATCACCGGCACCCCGGAGCAGCTGGCCCGCTTCGAGCTGTACTGCAGCAAGATCACCGAGAAGGACGAGGCCGAGCGCAAGAACAAGCTGCGCGGCGGCGCCGTCTTCAGCCCCGTCTTCCAGGGCGTCCAGGTCGAGGTCGGTTTCCACACCCCGCGCCTGGCCGACGGCATCGAGGTCGTCGACCGCTGGGCCGCCAAGTGCGGCATCGACACCGAACTGGCCCACGCGATGACCGAGGCCATCTTCGTCAAGCCCATCGACTGGGTCGCCGAGGTCGAGCGCATGCACGAGGCCGGTGCCCGCTGGATCATCGACCTCGGGCCGAGCGACACCGTCACCCGCCTGACCTCGCCGATCATCCGCGGCCTCGGCGTGGGCATCGTGCCCGCCGCCACCCGTGCCGGCCAGCGTTCGCTGTTCACCGTCGGCGCCGCCCCGGTCGTGCAGCCCGCGTGGTCCAGCTTCGCGCCGACGGCCGTCGAGCTGCCCAATGGTGACGTCAAGCTGTCCACCAAGTTCACCCGCCTGACCGGCCGTTCGCCGATCCTGCTGGCCGGCATGACCCCGACCACCGTCGACGCCAAGATCGTCGCCGCGGCCGCCAACGCCGGCCACTGGGCCGAACTGGCCGGTGGCGGTCAGGTCACCGAAGAGATCTTCGAGAACCGCGTCGCCGAGCTGACCCAGCTGCTCGAGCCGGGCCGTGCCATCCAGTTCAACTCGCTGTTCCTGGACCCGTACCTGTGGAAGCTGCAGCTGGGCGGCAAGCGCATCGTGCAGAAGGCCCGCCAGTCGGGCGCCCCGATCGACGGCGTCATCGTCACCGCCGGCATCCCCGAGCTCGAGGAAGCCGTCGCGCTGATCGAGGAACTGCACGAAATCGGCATCACCAACGTGGTGTTCAAGCCGGGCACCGTGGACCAGATCAAGTCGGTCATCAAGATCGCCGAAGAGGTCCCGGACCGGGAGATCATCGTCCACGTCGAGGGCGGCCGCGCCGGTGGCCACCACTCGTGGGAGGACCTCGACGACCTGCTCGTCAGCACCTACTCGGACCTGCGCAAGCAGTCCAACCTGACCATCTGCGTCGGTGGTGGCATCGGCACGCCCGAGCGCGCCGCCGAGTACCTGTCCGGCCGCTGGGCCGAGACCTACGGCTTCCCGCTGATGCCGGTCGACGGCATCCTGGTCGGCACTGCCGCCATGGCCACCCTGGAGGCCACCACCTCGCCGCAGGTCAAGCAGCTGCTGGTCGACACCAAGGGCACCGATCACTGGGTCGGCGCCGGTAAGGCCCAGGGCGGCATGGCTTCTGGCCGCAGCCAGCTGGGTGCGGACATCCACGAGATCGACAACACCGCGTCGCGCTGCGGCCGCTTGCTCGACGAGGTCGCCGGTGACGCCGAAGCTGTCGCCGAGCGCCGCGACGAGATCATCGCCGCCATGTCCAACACCGCCAAGCCGTACTTCGGTGACGTCGCGGACATGACCTACCAGCAGTGGCTGCAGCGCTACGTCGAGCTCGCGATCGGCGACGGCAGCAGCACCGCCGACACCAAGCGCGACCACTCGCAGTGGCTCGACATCTCCTGGCGCGACCGCTTCGAGGAGATGCTGCAGCGCGCCGAGGCTCGCCTGAACCCGGCCGACGCCGGCCCCATCGACACGCTGTTCCCCGCCACCGCGGAAGGCGAAGCGCTGCTTGAGGATCCGCAGCGCGCCATCGCCGAGCTGTTGGCCCGGTACCCCGAGGCGGAGACGCTGCGCCTGCACCCGGCGGACATCCCGTTCTTCATCACGCTGTGCAAGACGCTGGGCAAGCCCGTCAACTTCGTCCCGGTCATCGACAAGGACGTGCGCCGCTGGTGGCGCAGCGACTCGCTGTGGCAGGCCCACGACGCCCGCTACGACGCCGACCAGGTCTGCGTCATCCCCGGCACCGCTGCCGTCGCCGGCATCACCCGCGTCGACGAGCCCGTCGGTGAGCTGCTGGACCGCTTCGAGCAGGCGGCTATTGACGAAGTAGTTGCAGCGCTGGCCGCGAATGGCGAGGCACCGGTTCCGGTCGTGTCCCGCCGTCAGGCCCGCGCCGACATCACCGGACCGCTGGCCGTCGTCCTGGACTCGCCCGACGTGCTGTGGGCCGGTCGCACCGCGATCAACCCGGTGCACCGCATCGGCGCGCCGAGCGAGTGGCAGGTCAACGAAAACCGTTCGGCCACACACCCGTCCACCGGTGCCCGGCTCGAGCTCGACGGTGATTCCGTCACCCTGAACGTGCCGCTGTCCGGTGTCTGGATCGCGATCCACTTCACCCTGCCGGCCGCCACCGTCGACGGCGGTATGCCGGTCGTCACCACCGACGACGCCTCGGCTGCGATGCGTGCCGTGCTCGCCATCGCCGCCGGCGCGGACGGCGTCGACGCGCTGCCGGTCGTCACCGACAACGTCGCCACCGTCACCGCCGACTGGGACCCGGAAGAGGTCGCCGACCACACCGGCGTCACCGCCACCTTCGGCGCCCCGCTGGCGCCGGGCCTGACCCTGGTGCCCGACGCCCTCGTCGGCCGCTGCTGGCCGGCCGTGTTCTCGGTCATCGGCGCTGCCGTCACCGACGACGGCATCCCGGTGGTCGAAGGTCTGCTGAGCCTGGTCCACCTGGACCACGCCGCGCACCTGCTGGCCCCGATGCCCGCCGAGCGCGCCGAATTGACCGTCACCGCAACGGCTTCCGCCGCGTACGACACCGAGGTCGGCCGCGTCGTCCCCGTCTCTGTCAGCATCACCGATGCGGCAGGCACGGAACTGGCCCGCCTGGAAGAGCGCTTCGCCATCCGTGGCCGCAGCGGTGCCGCCGAGCTGACCGACCCGGCCCGCGCCGGCGGTGCGATCACCGACAACGCCACCGAGACCCCGCGTCGTCGTCGCCGCGACGTCACCGTCACCGCGCCGGTCGACATGAGCGCCTTCGCCGTGGTGTCCGGTGACCACAACCCGATCCACACCGACCGCGCCGCCGCACTGCTGGCCGGTCTGAAATCGCCCATCGTGCACGGCATGTGGCTGTCCGCCGCCGCGCAGCACGTGGTCACCGCCACCGACGGCCGGGCCACCCCGCCGGCACGCCTGGTCGGCTGGACCTCGCGCTTCCTGGGCATGGTGCTGCCGGGCGACGAGATCGAGTTCCGCGTCGACCGCGTCGGCATCGACCGCGGCGCCGAGATCATCGAGGTCACCGCGAAGGTCGGCGGCGAACTGGTGATGGCCGCGTCCGCTCAGCTGGCCGCGCCCAAGACCGTCTACGCCTTCCCCGGCCAGGGCATCCAGCACAAGGGCATGGGCATGGAGGTCCGTGCCCGCTCCAAGGCCGCCCGCAAGATTTGGGACTCCGCGGACAAGTTCACCCGCGACGTCCTGGGCTTCTCGGTGCTGCACCTGGTGCGCGACAACCCGACCAGCATCATCGCCAGCGGTGTGCACTACCACCACCCGGACGGCGTGCTGTTCCTGACGCAGTTCACCCAGGTGGCCATGGCCACCGTCGCGGCCGCCCAGGTGGCCGAGATGCGTGAGCAGGGTGCCTTCGTCGAGGGCGCCATCGCCTGCGGCCACTCCGTGGGTGAGTACACCGCGCTGGCCTGTGTGTCCGGCGTGTACGAGCTGGAGGCGCTGCTCGAGGTGGTGTTCCACCGCGGCAGCAAGATGCACGACATCGTCCCGCGTGACGCCAAGGGTCGCTCCGACTACCGGCTGGCCGCCATCCGGCCGTCGCAGATCGACCTCGACGACGATGACGTCACCGACTTCGTCGCCCGGATCGCCGAAGAGACCGGCGAATTCCTGCAGATCGTGAACTTCAACCTGCGTGGTTCGCAGTACGCGATCGCCGGTACCGTCCGCGGCCTCGACGCCCTCGAGGCCGAAATCGAGCGGCGCCGCGAAATCACCGGTGGCAAACGGTCGTTCATCCTGGTGCCCGGCATCGACGTGCCGTTCCACTCCGAGGTGCTGCGGGTCGGCGTCAACGACTTCCGCCGCGCGCTCGACCGCGTCATGCCGCACGGTCAGGATCCGTCGATCCTGGTGGGCAAGTACATCCCGAACCTGGTGCCGCGGCCGTTCACCCTGGACAAGGACTTCATCCAGGAGATCCGTGACCTGGTGCCGGCCGAGCCGCTCGACGAGATCCTCGCCGACTACGACACCTGGCGGAACGAGAAGCCGTCCGAGCTCATGCGCAAGGTCGTCATGGAGCTGCTGGCCTGGCAGTTCGCCAGCCCGGTGCGCTGGATCGAGACGCAGGACCTGCTGTTCATCGAGGAAGCCGCCGGCGGCCTCGGTGTCGAGCGGTTCGTCGAGGTCGGTGTGAAGACCATGCCGACGGTTGCCGGCCTGGCCACCAACACGCTGAAGCTGCCGGAGTACTCGCACAACACCACCGAGATCCTCAACGTCGAGCGCGACGCCGCGGTGCTGTTCGCGACCGACACCGATCCCGAGCCCGATTCCGATCCTGCCGACGCTGCGGCTCCTGCTGCCGCTGCTGAGGCGCCGGCGGAAGCCGTTGCGGCAGCACCGGTTCCGGCCGCCGCTCCGGTGGCCGGAACCGGTGGTCCGCGTCCGGACGACATCACCTACAACGCCGCCGACGCCACCATGGCGCTCATCGCGCTGTCGGCCAAGATGCGCATCGACCAGATCGAGCCGCTGGACTCCATCGAGTCGATCACCGACGGTGCGTCGTCGCGACGCAACCAGCTGCTCGTCGACCTGGGTTCGGAGCTGAACCTGGGCGCCATCGACGGTGCCGCGGAAGCCGACCTGTCCGGTCTGAAGGGACAGGTCACCAAGCTGGCCCGTACCTACAAGCCGTTCGGTCCCGTCCTCTCCGACGCGATCAACGACCAGCTGCGCACGGTGCTCGGGCCCTCGGGCAAGCGTCCGGCGTACATCGCCGAGCGCGTCAGCAAGGCTTGGGAATTGGGCCCCGGCTGGGCCAAGCACGTCACCGCCGAGGTGGCGCTGGGCACCCGTGAGGGCAGCAGTGTTCGTGGCGGCGACATGGGCGGCCTGCACACCGGTGCACTGGCCGACGCCAACGCCGTCGACAAGGTCATCGACGCCGCGGTCACCGCGGTCGGCGCTCGTAAGGGCATCGCCGTGTCGCTGCCGTCCGCCGGTGGTGCCGGTGGCGGCGTCGTCGACTCGGCCGCGCTCAACGAGTTCGCCGAGAAGGTCACCGGCCCCAACGGTGTGCTGGCCGGCGCCGCCCGCTTGATCCTGGGCGAGCTGGGTCTGCAGACTCCCGTGTCGGTGCCCGAGGCCACCGACTCCGAGCTGATCGACCTCGTGACCGCCGAATTGGGTTCGGACTGGCCGCGTTTGGTGGCTCCGTCGTTCGACGGCCGCAAGGCTGTGCTGTTCGACGACCGCTGGGCCAGCGCCCGTGAGGACCTGGCGCGCATCTGGCTGCTCGAAGAGGACGACGTCAACGCCGACTGGGCGAAGCTCTCCGAGAGCTTCGAAGGTGCCGGGCACGTCGTGGCCACGCAGGCCAGCTGGTGGCAGGGCAAGGCGCTTGCCGCCGGCCGCACCCTGCACGCCGCGCTGTACGGCCGCGCGGCCGCCGGTGCGGAGAACCCAGGCAAGGGCCGCTACGCCAACGAGGTCGCGGTCGTCACGGGTGCCTCCAAGGGCTCGATCGCGTCGGCCGTGGTGGGCCAGCTGCTCGCCGGCGGCGCGTCGGTCATCGCGACCACGTCCAAGCTGGACGACGACCGGTTGGCGTTCTACCGGACGCTGTACCGCGACCACGCCCGGTTCGATGCGCAGTTGTGGGTGGTGCCGGCAAACATGGCCTCCTACAACGACATTGACGCGCTGGTCGAGTGGGTTGGTACCGAGCAGGTCGAGAACCTGGGCCCCAAGGCCATCCACCTCAAGGACGCGCAGACCCCGACGCTGCTGTTCCCGTTCGCCGCGCCGCGCGTGGCGGGGGACCTGTCGGAGGCCGGCGCCCGCGCCGAGATGGAGATGAAGGTTCTGCTGTGGGCCGTGCAGCGGCTCATCGGTGGGCTCTCGCACATCGGTTCCGACCGCGACATCGCCTCGCGTCTGCACGTCGTGCTGCCCGGTTCGCCGAACCGCGGCATGTTCGGTGGCGACGGTGCCTACGGCGAGTCGAAGGCCGCGCTGGACGCGGTCGTCGCCCGCTGGAAGGCGGAAACCTCGTGGTCCGGGCGGGTTTCGCTGGCACACGCGCTGATCGGCTGGACCAAGGGCACCGGCCTGATGGGCCACAACGACGCCATCGTGGGTGCTGTCGAAGAGGCCGGTGTCATCACGTACACCACCGAAGAGATGGCCGCCATGCTGCTGAACCTGTGCAGCATCGACGCCAAGGTGTCGGCGTCACGTGAGCCCATCCAGGTCGATCTGACCGGTGGCCTCGGCGACATCGAGCTCGACATGGCCGAGCTGGCCGCCAAGGCCCGCGAGGAGATGGTGGCCGAGGCCGCTGCCGGCGAAGATGAGGTGGAGGACGCCGCACTCACCATCTCGGCACTGCCGTCGCCGCCGCGTGGCTACCAGTCCGCGCCGGCTCCGGAGTGGGCCGACCTGGACATCGACCCGGCCGACATGGTCGTGCTGGTCTCCGGTGCCGAACTTGGCCCGTACGGCTCGTCGCGTACCCGCTTCGAGATGGAGGTCTCCGGCGAGCTGTCGGCCGCGGGCGTCCTGGAGCTGGCCTGGACCACCGGTCTGGTCAAGTGGGAAGACGACCCGAAGCCGGGTTGGTACGACACCACCACCGGTGAGCTGGTCGACGAGTCCGAGCTGGTCGAGCGCTACCACGAGACCGTGCTCGAACGTGTCGGTATCCGCCAGTGGGTGGACGACGGCGCCCTCGGCTCCGATCACGCTTCGCCGCTGCTGGTTTCGGTGTTCCTCGACAAGGATTTCTCCTTCGTCGTGTCCGCCGAGGCCGACGCCCGGGCGTTCCACCAGTTCGATCCGGAGCACACCGTCATCGCGCCGGTGCCGGACAGCAGCGACTGGCAGGTCACTCGCAAGGCCGGCACCGAAATCCGCGTGCCGCGCAAGGTCGAGCTGTCGCGGACCGTCGGCGCCCAGGTGCCGACCGGCTTCGACCCGCAGGTCTACGGCGTCACGCCGGACATGACCAGCTCGATCGACCGCCTGGCGCTGTGGAACCTGGTCACCACGGTCGACGCGTTCCTGTCGGCCGGTTTCAGCCCGGAAGAGCTGATGCGTTGGGTGCACCCGAGCCTCGTGGCTTCCACGCAGGGCACCGGTATGGGCGGCATGACCTCGATGCAGACCATGTACCACGGCAACCTGCTGGGCCGGAACAAGCCGAACGACATCCTGCAGGAAGTCCTGCCGAACGTCTTCGCCGGTCACGTCGTGCAGTCGTACATCGGTAGCTACGGCGCGATGATCCACCCGGTCGGCGCGTGCGCCACCGCGGCGGTGTCCGTCGAAGAAGGTGTCGACAAGATCCGTTTGGGCAAGGCCGAATTCGTGGTCGCCGGTGGTTACGACGACCTGACGCTGGAAGCCATCATCGGCTTCGGCGACATGTCGGCCACCGCCGAGACCGCGATGATGCGGGCCCGTGGCATCAGCGACTCGAAGTTCTCGCGCGCCAACGACCGTCGTCGTCTCGGCTTCGTCGAAGGCCAGGGCGGTGGCACCGTCCTGCTGGCCCGTGGTGACCTCGCGGTGAAGATGGGCCTGCCCATCCAGGCCGTCGTCGCCTACGTGTCGTCGTTCGGTGACGGTGTGCACACCTCGATCCCGGCCCCCGGCCTGGGTGCGCTGGGTGCCGGCCGCGGTGGACGTCAGTCGCAGCTGGTGCGCGATCTGGCCAAGCTGGGCGTCACCCCGGACGACATCGCGGTGATCTCCAAGCACGACACCTCGACGCTGGCCAACGACCCCAACGAGACCGAGCTGCACGAGCGGCTCGCCGCCTCGATGGGCCGGTCCCCGGGCAACCCGCTGTTCATCGTCAGCCAGAAGAGCCTGACCGGACACAGCAAGGGTGGCGCCGCGGCGTTCCAGATGCTGGGTCTGTGCCAGGTCCTGCGCGACGGCGTCATCCCGCCGAACCGCAGCCTGGACTGCGTGGACGACGAGCTGGCCAACGCGCAGCACTTCGTGTGGGTGCGCGAGGCGCTGAAGTTCGGCGACCGCCTGCCGCTCAAGGCCGGTCTGGTGACCAGCCTCGGCTTCGGTCACGTGTCGGGCCTGATCGCGCTGGTCCACCCGCAGGCGCTGGTGGCAGCCCTCGATCCGGCCGAGCGTGAGGACTACCTGCGCCGCTCGGGTGAGCGGGTGCTGGCTGGTCAGCACCGGTTGGCCTCGGCGATCGCCGGCGGGCGTCCGCTGTACGAGAAGCCGGCCGACCGTCGCTTCAACCACGATGCGCCGGAGAAGCGTCAGGAAGCCGACATGCTGCTCAACGCCGATGCGCGCCTCGGCGAGGACGGTTGGTACGCCCGCTCGTGACGCCTTCTGAGGTATCGGGATTGGGTCCGCTAGGTTGTTGCCCATGAGCATCCTGGGTGTGGGCATCGACCTGGTCTCGATTCCCGATTTCGCCGAGCAGGTCGACCAGCCGGGCACCGTCTTCGCGGAGACGTTCACCCCAGGTGAACGCCGTGACGCCGCCGACAAGAGTTCGTCGGCGGCACGGCACCTGGCGGCCCGCTGGGCGGCCAAGGAGGCCGTGATCAAGGCTTGGTCGGGCTCGCGGTTCTCGAAGCGTCCGGTGCTGCCCGAGGGCATCCACCGCGACATCGAGGTCGTCACCGACATGTGGGGCCGGCCGAAGGTCCGGCTGTCCGGCGAGATCGCCGAGCACCTCAAGGGCGTGGCCATCCACGTGTCGCTGACCCACGAAGGCGACACCGCGGCCGCCGTCGCGGTCCTCGAGCAGGACTAGTTCTTCTTTCCGCCGAAACGGCATTCCAGCAGGAAAAGTGCGAGTAGCGACCTGCTGGAATGCCGTTTCGGCGTTATTTAGTCTTTGCGGCCAGTGACTGCGAGGCTGACGCCCAGGCCGACCATGGCCAACCCACCGGCACCGCCGATGGCCGCGATGCGGCGCGGTGACTGGGCGAACCAATCCCGGGCCAGCCCGGCTGTCAGCGCCCAGATGCTGTCAGAGACCACCGCGATGGCCAGGAACACGACGCCAAGCACGAGCATCTGGGCCGACACGTTTCCCGCGGTGGGGTCGACCACCTGCGGCAGTGCCGCGACGAAGAACACGATGGTCTTGGGGTTCGTCAGTCCGACGACGAAACCGTCGGCCAGCACCCGGCTCGGCCGCTTCGCGGACGTACTGCCGGTGAGCACCTCGCCGAGGCCATGTCGATGCCGGATCGCCTGGGCGCCAAGGTAAATCAGGTATGCCGCGCCGATGAACTTGATGGCGCTGAACGCCAGCGACGAGGCCAAGATGAGCGCGCCGGCGCCCAGGGCCACGGCGAGGATCTGCACGTAGGCGCCCATCGCATTGCCGGCCACTGTCAGCAACGCCTGGCGTCGTCCGACCGTCAGCGCCCGGCCAACGGTGAACAGGACGCTCGGGCCGGGCACCACGATCACCAAGAACGAGATCAGCCCGAACGCCAACAGGTGACCCATCGACGGCATGCGGTGACGATACGCCGCTCGGCGATGGGGCGCACTACGCTCGACGTCATGGCTGATCTCGTCGCCCGCGTCCGTGAGGTGCTGCCGTCGGTGCGCGCCGACCTGGAGGACCTGGTCCGCATCCAGTCGGTGTGGGCCGACCCGGCCCGGCACAGCGAGGTGCACCGCAGCGCCGCGCTGACCGCAAAGCTGTTGTCCGATGCGGGCTTCCGTGAGGTGCACATCGTCCAGGAGGGCGGGGCTCCCGCGGTGATCGCTCGTCATCCGGCACCGGCAGGCGCCCCGACCGTGCTGCTGTACGCGCACCACGACGTGCAGCCCGAGGGTGATGTCAGCCAGTGGGACTCCGCGCCCTTCGAACCGACCGAGCGTGACGGCCGCCTCTACGGCCGCGGCAGCGCCGACGACAAGGCCGGCATCGCCGTGCACCTGGCCGCCATGCGAGCGCACGGCGGCAACCCGCCCGTCGGCGTGACGGTTTTCGTTGAAGGCGAAGAGGAATCAGGCTCGCCGTCCCTCGGGGCATTGTTGAGCGCGCACAAGGACCTGCTGGCCGCCGACGTCATCGTCATCGCAGATTCGGACAACTGGAGCACCGAAATTCCGGCACTCACGGTGTCATTGCGGGGTCTGGCGGACTGCGTCGTCGAGGTGGCGACGCTGGATCACGGGCTGCACTCCGGGCTGTGGGGCGGGGTGGTGCCCGATGCCCTGAGCGCGCTGGTGCGGTTGCTGTCCACCTTGCACGACGACGACGGCAACGTCGCGGTCTCTGGTTTGTACGAAGGTACTGCGGCCGACGTCGACCGCGGCCCGGACTGGGTGGCCACCGAGACCGGGTTGCTCGACGGCGTGCAGCAGATCGGTTCCGGCTCTGTGGTGCAACGACTTTGGGCCAAACCGGCCATCACCGTCATCGGTATCGACACCACCTCTATCGGCAAGGCATCGAACACGCTGATCCCATGTGCTCGCGCGAAGGTCAGCATGCGGGTCGCCCCGGGCGGCGACGCCCTGGCCCATCTGGCCGCCTTGACCCGTCACCTGGAGAGCCATGCCCCCTGGGGCGCCAAGGTCACGGTGACGCCCGGCGACGTCGGGCAGCCCTATGCGATCGAGGCCAGCGGCCCGGTGTACGACGCGGCCCGCTCGGCGTTCGCGCAGGCGTGGGGGACCGTGCCGGTCGACATGGGGATGGGCGGATCGATCCCGTTCATCGCCGAGTTCGCCGAGACATTCCCTGACGCAACGATTTTGGTCACCGGCGTCGAGGACCCCGGTACCCAGGCGCACAGCATCAACGAGAGCCTGCACCTCGGCGTGCTGGAGAAAGCCGCGATCTCCGAGGCGCTGCTACTGGGTGCGCTCGGTCAGAACGACTCGGGATCGCGCTGAACCGACTCGGGCACCGGGTGCTGGTAGAGCCGTGAGGCGTTCTCCCAGGTGATCTTTCGGATCACGTCGGCGGGCAGGGTGCCGATCTCTTCGTGGATGGTCGCCTGCGTGTGCGGCCAGGTCGAGTCGCAGTGCGGGTAGTCGGCCTCGAGCATGATGTTGTCCACGCCGATGCGGTCCCGCTGCACGAACGACGACTGGTCTTCCACCGCGCAGAACCAGAAGTTGCGGGTGAAAACCTCAGCCGGAGTGAGTTTTTCGCCGAGCCGTTCCCACGTGCCGTACATCGAGTGGTAGCTGAGCATGTGGTCCAGCCGGTCCAGCAGGCCGGCGACCCAGCCGATGCCGCCCTCGGACAGACAGATCTTCAGGTCGGGGAACCGGCTGGGCAGACCGGAATACAACCAGTCCACCGCCGCTGAGATTGCGTAGGCGAAGAACAGCACGCCCTGCACGTCCGGCGGCGCGTCCGGGGTGGTGGAGGGGGAGGAGCCCGACGATCCGATGTGCAGGTTGACGACGGTGCCGGTCTCGGCGCAGGCCGCCATCATCGGATCCCAGTAGCCCGAGTGGATGGTCGGCAGCCCCAGCATCGCCGGGTTCTCGCTGAAAGTCATGGCGTGGAAGCCACGTTCGGCGTTCTCGTAGATCATCTTGGCGCCCACGTCGGGGTCCAGCAGCCACGGCAGCTGGCAGGGGATGATCCGGTCCGGGTACGAGCCGGCCCACACGTCGAAGTGCCAGTCGTTCCAGGCCCGCACCGAGGCCATCGCCAGCTCGCGGTCGGTGGTGACCTGCTGCAGGCGCTGACCGGCGAACCCGGGCAGGAACGACGGGAAGTTCAGCGAGGCGTACACCCCGTTGAGGTCCATGTCGCGGACGCGCTCGTGGATATCCCAAGCGCCCCGGCGCATCTCGTCGAACCGGACCGGCTCGAAACCGTACTCGGACACCGGCCGGCCGACCACGGCGTTGAACCCGACGTTGGGCAGTTCCTGGCCGTCGTACACCCAGGTCTGGCCGCCGTTGTCGGTGTCGACGACCCGCGGCGCCCGGTCGGCGAACTTGCTCGGCAGCCGTCCGGTGAACGTGTCGGGCGGCTCGACGATGTGGTCGTCGACCGAGATCACGGTGTACCGGCGCGGGGCACGCGGCGGGTCGGGCAGCAGTGTGACGGTGCGGTCCTCGCCGGTCTTGGCGACGGTGAAGTCGAGGTTGGTGGCCAGATCGTCAATGGATTTCATGTCGTACCAACACCTTTACTGCAGAACAGACGGATCGGATTTGATGGTCATGCGGGCAGCGCCGGTCCAGTACACGTCGGCCGCGCGCTCGATCAGGGAGGCCTTCATCCCGACCATGTCGGACCACTTCATCTCGGTCGGCTTCAGGCCCGTGAGCATGACGTCATAGGCCAGCTTGCAGACCCGCTCGATGGAGGCCGCCCGGTACACCGCCTCGGCCAGGTTGCGGCCGGTGGCGATGACGCCGTGGTTGGCCAGGATGGTCACGTTCGCGATTCCGATCCGGACGGCCAATTCGGCTGCGCGCGCGGCACTGTCGACCTCTCCGTCGTACTCGTCGACCAGGCAGAGGTCGTCCAGGAACAGCGATCCGGTCTGGTGCAGCAGTTCCGGCAGCCGTCCCAGCGCCGCGAGTACACACACGTAGTAGGGGTGATTGTGGATCACCACGCGTGCGTCCGGGCGGGCGCGGTGCAACTCGGTGTGGATGTGGATGGCGGGAGTGACGTCCCAGCGACCCCGCTGCACGCAGGCGTCCTCGTCGACGACGCAGATGTCGGAGGCGGTGACCTCTTGCCACCACAGACCCCACGGGTTGACGTACATGTCCGTCTGGCCGTCGGGCTGAAAGGTGATGTGCCCGGCCAGGTTCTCGGCGAAGCCGATGCTCGCGAGATGCCGGAACGCGATGGCCATGGCCTGTTCGTCAGAGAGGTCGACACCGATCGGCGGCGTCACCGAGGGTGCCCAGACTTCGAGTCCGCCGCGGCGCGGTTTTTCAGCTGCGGTCATGTCCGTCTCCCATCCGGGTTCGAATATCTTCGCGCAGTTGGCCTTTGGCGACCTTGCCGCCTGAGGACCGAGGCAGTTCGTCGACGACGATCAACCGTTCGGGCAGCAGTTCCTTCGAAACGTCCTGGGCCAGTAGGTGTGCGCACAGTTCGTCGAGGCCCAGCGTCGCCGAGCCGACCAATTCGACGTAGACACAGACCTTTTCGCCGAACACCGGATCGGGCATGGCCACCGCCGCGGCCAGTCCGACCGCCGGATGGGCGGTGACGAAGTCCTCGACCTGGGCGGCGCTGATGTTCTTGCCGCCGCGCACGATGAAATCGGAGGTCCGGCCCGTCACCCGTAGGTAGCCATCGGTGTCGATCTCACAGATGTCGCCCATCCGCATCCAGCCGTCGACGGTGAACAGCTTGTCGTGGTCGGTGCCACCCAGATAGCCGAGACTGGTCGCCGGGCCGCGGCACGCGGGCTGGCCCCGGCCGGTGTCGGTGACGTCGGTGTCACCGTCGAAGAGGCGGACGGCCATGTCCGCGACAATCCGGCCGCCGGTGCGCAGCCGATGCTCCAGCGAGTCGTGCACCGTGGTGCCGCTCAGCAGGCCCGTCTCGTTGGAGCCGTAGAACTGCAGAATCGTTGCGCCGGTCAGCTGTTCGAACTCGTGGGCGGGACGGTACGGCAGCGCCTCACCGCCGGTGAACACCACCCGCAGTGAGCTCAGGTCGTAGTCGCGGGCCACCGGGTCGGCCATGATCATGGTCAATTGGGTACTGACACAACACAACACGGTGACCTTGTGACGCTCGATGGCCGCGCACGCCGCCGCGACAGTGAAGCGGTCCAGCAGCACGTTGGTGGTACCCAACAGGATCGGGGTGATGTGGGTGGTCCACAGCCCGAAGCCGAACGGGGTCGGGATGACCGGCAGGAACACGTCATCGGAGGTCAGTAGGCCGTTGGCGACCGCTTGTTGATGGAAGTAATACCAACGGTTCTGGGTGTGCACCACGCACTTGGGCAGCCCGGTGGTGCCCGACGTCGAGTTGATGAGGAAGACGTCGTCGGGACCGAGTTGTGCATCGGGGCTCAGGTCCGCCGGGTCCGTGCCGACGGACAACTCGTCCAATATCAGCAGCGGGCAACCGATGGCAGTGGCCACGGTGTGGGCCTGAGCCTGGCGCGGGGGATCGGTGACCAGCAGCCGGGGCTCCGAACCCTGCAGAATGGCCGTGACCTCGCGGATGCCGGCGCGCGCACCGACACCGACCACCACCGCGCCGCATCGTTCGATCGCCACGAACAGCACGTGGATCGCCGTGGTGTCGCCGTGCCACACCGCGATCCGGTCCCCGGGGCGGACGCCGGCGCCTGCCAGCTGGCCCGCCAAAGTGGTTGCCGCGGCATCGAATTCGCGCCAGGTCAGCGACCGGTCCGGGTGATCCACATAGGCGACGCGGCCCGGGGTGCGAGTGACGTTGGCGCGCACGGCATCCGAGATCGTGGTGTCGGTCCACCAGCCGTTGGCGTAGAAGCGGGCGACGTCCTCGGCAGTGAAGGCGGGCGAACTCGTGACCGCTGTCGTCTCCGTGATGGTCGCCTCCGTCGGCCGCATCTTCAAATCATATGAAAATAAGCGCGTACCTTGTCAAGGATTCACGAAGAACGGGTGCGGGTCCGCACCATCGCGGGGTCGACCACCCCGGCCGAACCCGGATAGTGCTGGGCGTCGAGCAGATGCGTCGCGGCGAGCTCGCGCGCCCGTTCAGCGTCACCGGCCTCGATGGCATCGATGAGCTTGCGGTGGTCTTCCAGGGCCGCTCGGCGCTCGTCGACGGGAATGCTGGCGTGATCGGTGAACTGTCGTGACCAGCTCAGTTCATGCGACGACCAGAGCGCCTCGAGTGCGCCGGCGAGGATGATCATCGTCTCGTTGCCGCAGTGCTGCACCAGCGCCTCGTGGAAGCGCCGACTGGCGGAGGTGACCAGCACCAGATCCTCGACCGAATCGACCGACTCGGCATGGATCCGCCGAAGGACCGGCACCACTTCGCTCTTGCGGTCAGCGCGCTGCGCACACAACGCCGCGCAGGCCGGCTCCACCTGCTGCAGCGCGGAGCCGACGTCGCCGAGGCTCACCTGATTCGCGCCGAGTACCAGACCCATGGTGTACGCGACGTTGCTCGCGCTGGGCCGGTGCACCACCGAGCCACCGAGCTTGCCGCGGCGGACGCTGAGCAGCCCTTCGGCGTCCAGGATTCGGATGGCCTCGCGCAGCGACGGCTTGCTGATCGGGAACTCGACCAGCAGTTCGTCTTCCGTGGGCAGCACGCTGCCATCGGCGAGGTCGCCGCTGAGGATGCGGCGACGCAAGTCGTCGGCCACCTGCTCGGCGAGGCGGCGGAAACGGACGTCGGGCGCGGCCACGGGTCGAGTGTGCCAGAGAGGGGCGGCAGGGTGACCGAAGTCGTCACCCCGCCGATCCGGTGTGGCCGGGGGCACGAAACGTCGTCCCCCCGGGCGCCGGAGCTCTACTCGTCGTCGTCCTCGTCGTCTTCGTCCTCGTCGAATTCCAGATCGAGCGGGTCTTCACTGTGGGGGTCCACGGAATACTGCTGCCAGTAGGACGGGCTGAAGTAGATGGTGTCTGAGTGGTCGGCGTCGTCGCCGATCTGGACCCAGAGAATCTGGTCCTTCTCGCCATAGCTCAGTGCCTGGGGGTAGCGAATGCTGCTGTCGACGGTGCGGATGTGAATGTTGTGCGTCACGCCAAAAGTCTTGCACCTGAACGTATCTGCGGCTGTTTGCGGGACACCGGTAAAGACAACGATTGGCCGAATGGCCACGTGGCTGTCACACGTGGTTGGGCGGGGCGCTACGCGGCTCCCAGCTCAGGGCTCGCCGAGCTGGGAACCGACGATGACGCCGATGGTCAGACGGACAGGTCCCGTCGCAGCTTCGCCACGTGGCCCGTCGCTTTGACGTTGTACTGCGCGACCTCGACCTTGCCCTGCTCGTCGATGAGGAACGTCGAGCGGATGACGCCCTGCACGGTCTTGCCGTACATCGTCTTCTCGCCGAAGGCGCCGTAGGCGGTGAGCACCTTGCGATCGGGGTCCGACAGCAGCGGGAACGTCAGGCCCTCGTTGTCCCGGAACTTGGCGAGCTTCTCGGGCTTGTCGGGGGAGATGCCGATGACGTCGAGTCCGGCCTCGTTGAGTTCGGCCAGGCTGTCGCGGAAATCGCAGGCCTGCTTGGTGCAACCCGGCGTCGACGCCGCCGGGTAGAAGTAGACGATGACCTTCCGGCCCTTGTAGTCCGACAGCTTCACGGTGTTGCCGTCGGCGTCGGGCAGGCTGAATGGGGGGGCTTTGGCGCCCACTTCGAGTCGCGGGGTCGGTGCCACCGGGATGTCCCTTCTGTCGGCCAAGCGTTGCTGTTACGGCAAGCTGCTCTAGGGTAGAGCGCCAAGGTGCAACGCGAGCTGGAGGGCTGAAGTGGCTGACCGGAATCCTGACCAGATCAAGCAGGAAATCGATCGTGCACGCGATCAGTTGGCGTTGACGGTGGACGCTCTCGCGGAACGAGCAAATCCCCAGCGCCTGGCTGACGACGCGAAGGCCAAGGCCATTGCGATCGCCTCCAAGCCGGCGGTCATCGCATCGTTCGCCGGACTCGGCGTTGTCGTGCTGGTGGTGGTTATCCGCAAGATCCGCGGATAGCCCGACTTTCTAGTTCCCGCGACGCGGTGTCAGCCAGCCTGGCAGCCAGCTGCGCGGAGGATTCGCGACCCGGCCGAGTCGGGTGCAGTTATAGACGATGACCAGGGTGTCGTCGGCTGCTGTCGCAACGTCGGCGTCGGGCGCTGCGTAGGCGGCAACGGCGATGGGTGTCATCAGCTAACTCCCTTCTGGCGTCGTCATCTACATTTCTACACCATCATACGCGGTTTCAGCTAACTCTGTTTTTATGTGTCGTGGCATAAAATTGCAGGTCTAGTTGATTTTCCCCGCCTTTCTAGCGTCGGCCGCTATTGACGATGATGGCTGTATACAACGTCGCGACAGGTGTTGCGTGGCTACTGACCGGCCAGGATTGGGTCGTGTTGGCATGCGGCGCAGGGGCGTTCGGTGCACATCCGTGGTGGCGCCCGAGCTGCCCCGTCGCCCTGTGTGATGTTGGACACGAACGCGGGCCGTGGCGGTGCTGACCGAGTCATCTTGTCCTGTTGCGCAGCCTGGTTGCGGGGCTCGAATACGGCGTTGACCATACGATTTCACCCTGCGGCCATCGGGCTGTTAAGGTCTCTCTCGCGCGCCGTTAGCTCAGTTGGTAGAGCAGCTGACTCTTAATCAGCGGGTCCGGGGTTCGAAACCCTGACGGCGCACAGAAGCGAAAGCCCCCTCCTTCGGGAGGGGGCTTTCGTCGTTTCTGGTCGATCCGCGGGTGTATTGCTGGGCCCGCGGAGTCAACGCCGACCAGGCGACGCGCCGTGGCGGCGGTGGTGATGAAAACCCAAGCGGCAGAACATCGTTACCTCTGACGTAATCGACTTGCTGCGTCGACGCGGCCAAGCTTTGAGCTGACCAACCCCGATGTGAAAGAGGTCAGCATGAACGACATCGTCACCGCGTACCTGAAGACGTGGAATGCCACCGACCCCGCCGAGCGCAGCGCCTTGCTCGGTGACCACTGGACACCTGAAGCGTCGTACACCGATCCGATGGCCGACGTCAGCGGTCGTGACGCCATTTCCGGCGTGATCGGCGCGGTGCATACCCAATTCCCCGGGTTCGTCTTCTCGCTCGTCAGCGGACCCGACAGCCACCACAACCAGGCCCGCTTCCAATGGGGTCTGGGGCCTGCGGGGGAGCAGCCGCCGATCGTCGGGTTCGACGTGCTGGCGACCGACGCGGACGGCCGTATCCGGTCGGTGCACGGCTTCCTGGACCAGTTGCCCGGCTGAACCTAAGCCTCGGTGGGTAGGAACGTGGCCAGCCGGGCGGTCGCCAGCGCCTGTTCGGCGTCGTACTGCTCGAACGTCGCCACAACACTGAACCCGAGGCGCTCAGCCAGTCGAAGTGAGGCGCCGTTGGCGGTCTGGGTGACGATCACGACAGGTTGGTCGCCCAGCTCGCCGGCTGCGTACTCCAGCAGCAGCCGCGCAGCTTCGCTCGCATAGCCCTGACCCCACGCGTGCGGCCGGAAGACATAGCTCAGCTCGAGCTCGTCGTCACCGGTGTCGAGATGACCGGGAACGTCGGTGCGACGGCGACTCAGCGTGACCGTCCCCAACATTTCGTCGGAATCCGCGGCCGTCGCGATGTAGCAGCCGGGGCCTTCCAATAGTGTTGCTGCCCCGACCGATTCGAGCACGGCGCGAACGTCGTTGACGGGCCGCGGGCCGCCGAGGTACCGGCGCACCCGTTCGTCGGTCTGTGTTTCGATCAGGCCTTCGGCGTCGCCGTCTCGGGCTTTGCGCAGGCGAACTCGGGCCCCTTCGAGACAGACTGCTCGCAACTCAACGGCGTCACCCACGTTCACCACTGTGCCAGCAGGGCGGGTGACCCCTGGAAAACAAACATCGCCTCACCCGCGTTTGCAGGTGAGGCGATGTTCTACCTCGGGGTGGCTGACGGGACTTGAACCCGCGACACCCAGGATCACAACCTGGTGCTCTACCAGCTGAACTACAGCCACCATTGCTGCGGACCTTTCGGCGCTAGCAGCGTCGTAGATATTAGCGCCTTCGGCCCGCTAAGCCGAATCGGTTACCGCCGAATCGTTCGTCGGCGGGCCCAGCTCGCCCGCGACCGCGGCGATTTCGCTGGTAGACGGACCGGGTGCGGGCACGAACGCGGTGCCGCGGTAGTACTTCAACTCGCGGATGGACTCGTGGATGTCGGCCAGTGCGCGGTGCGCGAGCCCCTTGTCCGGTTGCCCGAAATAGATGCGCGGGTACCAGCGGCGGCACAGTTCCTTGATCGAGCTGACGTCGATCATCCGGTAGTGCAGAAACTCGTCGAGGCGCGGCATGTCCCGCGCGATGAAGCCGCGGTCGGTGGCGATCGAATTACCGGCCAGGGGAGCGGTTTTCGCCTGCCCGATGTGGCTGCGGATGTAGTCCAGCACCATCTGCTCGGCCTCTTCGAGGGTGACGGTGGCGGTCCGCACCTCCTCGATCAGGCCCGAGCGGGTGTGCATCTTCATCACTACGTCAGCCATACCGTCGAGTGCGGCATCGTCGGTGTGGATCACTACGTCCACGCCTTCGCCCAGCACGTTCAGGTCGCTGTCGGTGACCAATGCCGCGATCTCGATGAGCCGGTCGGACTTGAGATCCAGCCCCGTCATCTCGCAGTCGATCCATACAAGTTCGTCACGCACGGTGTTCCAGACTATTCCCAGCCCATCAACGGGGTGTCCATACCCGGCCACCAGGGACCCGACGAAGTAGGGTCAGGCGCATGACGACAGCATCGAATGCATCCCCCGCGCAGCAGATCGCCGCTGGTTACGCCGTCGCCGGCCAGGCGCTGAACCTGGGCGCGGTCGTCGTCGACGGGACCGTCGACCCGAGTGCTCAGGTCAAGATTCCACTGGCCACCATCAACCGCCACGGCCTGATCGCCGGCGCGACCGGCACCGGCAAGACCAAGACGCTCCAGGTCATCGCCGAGCAGCTGTCGACGGCTGGGGTGCCCGTCGTGATGGCCGATGTCAAGGGCGACCTGTCAGGGCTCGCGCAGCCCGGCGTGGCCAACGACAAGACCGCGCAGCGCGCCACCGACACCGGCGATGACTGGACGCCGACCGCGTTCCCCGTCGAGTTCCTGTCCCTGGGGACGACGGGCGTCGGCGTCCCGGTGCGCGCGACCGTCACCAGCTTCGGGCCGATTCTGCTGTCGAAAGTGCTGGGACTCAACCAGACCCAGGAGTCGACTCTCGGCCTGATCTTCCACTGGGCAGACCAGAAGCGTCTGCTGCTCGATGATCTGAAGGATTTGCGTGGCGTCATCCAGTTCCTGACCAGTGATGAAGGCAAAGAGGAGCTCAAGGCACTCGGAGCCGTGTCGCCGGCCACGGCGGGTGTCATCTTGCGTGCGCTGATCAACCTGGAGGCCGAGGGCGGGGACACCTTCTTCGGGTTGCCTGAGCTCAAGCCCGAGGATCTGATGCGGCTGGACCCGCAGGGGCGCGGCATCATCACGCTGCTGGAGCTGGGTAGCCAGGCCGCGCGGCCGGTGTTGTTCTCGACGTTCCTGATGTGGGTGCTGGCCGATTTGTTCACGACGTTGCCGGAGATTGGTGACGCCGACAAGCCGAAGCTGGTCTTCTTCTTCGACGAGGCGCACCTGTTGTTCGCCGACGCGTCCAAGGCGTTCCTGGACCAGGTCGAGCAGACGGTGAAACTGATCCGCTCCAAGGGCGTCGGCGTGTTCTTCTGCACGCAGCTGCCCACCGACATCCCCAACGACGTGCTCAGCCAGCTGGGCGCGCGCGTGCAGCACGCGATCCGCGCGTTCACCCCGGACGACCAGAAGGCCCTGACGAAGACGGTCCGGACCTACCCGAAGACGTCCGTCTACGACCTGGAGTCGGCGCTGACGTCACTGGGCATCGGCGAGGCGGTCGTCACGGTGCTCTCCGAGGTCGGTGCGCCGACCCCGGTGGCCTGGACCCGCCTGCGGGCGCCGCGATCACTGATGGGCACGATAGGCCCCGACGCCATCGCCGCGGCGGCCAAGGCCAGTCCTTTGCAAGCGACGTACGGAGCCACCGTCGACCGCGACTCGGCCTACGAGCACCTGTCCGCGCAGCCGGTGGCGGCTGCTGGCGCCGTCCCGACTGGAGACGCGGCAGCACCCGCTCCCGCGCCGGCCGAAGAGCCTGACCTCAACGCGTCCGGCCGCGTCGAGGTCGAGGCCGAGGGGCCGGGCATGGTCTCCGAGGTGCTGCAGAGCACCGCCTTCAAGAGCTTCCTGCGGTCCGCGGCGACCGTGGCCGGCCGCGAGATCACCCGCAGTCTGTTCGGCACGACCCGCCGACGGTAGGTCGGTTCCGTCGGACGCGCCGAGAAGGACCAAATGGTCGTTGGTGGCGCCGAATAGCAACCATTTGGTCCTTCTCGGCGCACCCGACCAGGCCTAGGAACCGCCGAGCTTCTTGTAGACGGCACCGACGATCGGCGCGACGATCGAGCGCGGGGCGTAGCCGCTCGCGGCCGACATCGCCTTGGACGTCAGACCGGGCACGACGCGCATCTTGTTGCGCTCCAGGCCGTCCAGCGAGACCCGGGCGGTGTACTCGGTGTCGATCCAGAGGAAGTCGGGGATCAGCCGCTCGACCAGTGACTGCTCGGACGGGTCGGGCAGCTCGGTGCGCACCGGCCCGGGCGCCAGCAGCGTGACGTTGACGCCGTGCGGCTTGAGCTCACCGCGCAGCGATTCGCTGAAGGTGTTGGCGAACGCCTTGGACGCGGCGTAGGTCGCGTTGTTCGGGATGGGCGAGTTGCCCGCGGCCGAACCGGAGATCAGGATGCCGCCGCCGTGACGCGAGATCATGCCGGGCAGGACGGCGAGCACCAGGTCGTGCACGCCCTGGACGTTGAGCTGCACCTGGGCCTTCTCGCCCTCGACGGGCAACTCGGCGACGGTGCCGAACGTCGCGGTGCCGGCGTTGGCGCACAGGATGGAGATGTTGCGCTGGGCCAGCTCGTCGCAGAGCTTGTCGCGGTCGGCCGGGTCGGTCAGGTCGCAGGCCCGGACCTCGACGGTGACGCCGTACCGGTCGGTGATGCGCTGGGCGACCTCGGCCAGCACCTCCGCGCGACGAGCCGTGATGATCAGATGGTGGCCGCGGGCGGCGAGTTCGGTGGCCAGCGCTTCACCGATGTTCTGAGAGGCGCCGGTGACGACGGCGCGGGCGTCGGGACTGGGAGCGGGTACAGGCATGGGTGCAATCGTAGGGACCAATAGAGTGGCCCCATGAGCGAGGCTTGCCGAGCGAATCGACGGGCCACGCGCAGCCCCAGCCCGCCCGTCGGCCGGGGTCGCGTCGCTGCCTGGGCGCTGTGGGACAGCGGCGCCACGGGCGTGAACGCGATCGTGACGACATTCGGTTTCAACATCTACCTCATCTCAGAGGTCGGCAAAGGGCTGCCCGGCTCGACGACGCCGGAGAGCTGGCTCGGGCGCGCGGTGCTCGTGGCCGGCATCGCGGTGGCGTTTCTGGCGCCGGTGACGGGCGTGATGGTCGACGCCGCGTACCGGCGGCGACGGGCCCTCGCCGCGCTGACGGGCGCCGTGGTGGTGCTGACGGCGTCGATGACGTTCATCAAGCCCGACTACCACTACCTGTGGATCGGCCTGGCGCTGTTGGCGGCCACCGCGGCGTGCATGGACCTCGCGACCGTCCCGTACAACGCGATGCTGCGTCAGTTGTCGACGCCGGCGACCTCGGGCCGGATTTCCGGATTCGGCTTGGCGGCAGGGTTTTTCGGCAGCGTCGTGCTGCTGCTCCTGGTCTTCGTGGGGTTCAAGGCCGGCAGCGGCGACACCCTCGGCCTCCTGGGTATCCCGAACGCGGACGGCAAACCGGACCGGTACGCCGTCCTGGTGGCCGCGGCGTGGTTCGTCGCCTTCGCGCTGCCGTTACTGCTGACGGTGAAGTCGCCGCCGCACGACGGCACCCCGGCCGTCGGGTTCTTCGGCGCCTACCGCAGGTTGTGGACCGAGGTGGTCGGCGAATGGAAGCGAGACCGCAACGTCGTCTACTACTTGCTCTCCAGCGCGGTCTTCCGCGACGGACTGACGGGGATCTCGATCTTCGGTCCGGTAGTGGGGGTCAGCGTCTACGGGCTGGCGCCGACGAGTGTGCCGCTGTTCGGCGCCGCTGCGTTCACCATCGCGGGGCTCGGCGCGGTGCTCGGCGGGATGCTCGACGACCGGATCGGTTCCAAGCGCGTCATCGTCGCCTCGTTGACCGCGATGGTGACGGTCGGCATCACGTTGATGTTCCTGTCCGGACCGATGGCGTTCTGGATCTGTGGTCTGACGCTGTGCCTGTTCGTCGGCCCCACCCAGTCGGCATCGCGGAACCTGATGTTGCGCATCTCCGCGGACGGCAAGGAAGGCGTGGCCTTCGGGCTCTACACCACCACCGGCCGGGCGGCGCATGTGCTGTCGCCGTGGTTGTTCTCGATGTTCATCGACATCTTCGCGACAACCCGCGCGGGCCTGGGTGGCCTGTGCACCGTCCTGGCTATCGGACTGGTGGGCATGATGCTGGTGAAGGTGCCGGCCCGGCGCTAGTGCCCGTGTCCGCGGCCGCGTTTGGCCGACTGTCGGCACACCGTGAGGCCGGCGCCTTCCCGCTGCTGAATCTGGGTGCCGTCGACAGAGATGGTGCAGGCGATGCCGCGTCCGGCGTTGACGATGCTGACGCTGGCCGAGCGGGCCGCCGGCCGGTTCAACTGGACTTCCTTGGTCCACGGCAGTGCCACATTGAACTCCGTCTGCAGCACCCCGCCGGTGTCGACGTAGGTGATGCTCACGGCGCGGCCGTTGCCGATCACGGCGTACAGCACGGCCTCGGTGTCACCGCTTTCGGCATCCGATGGCGCGGCCGCGGCCGGGGGACTGACGGCTTCGCTGGGCTCAGTGCTTTCGGGCGTCGTGGTGGTCGTCGCAGTCGTCGACGACGACATCGGGTCCTGCGTCGGCACGGGCAGCGGCGGTGGCGCCACCAGGGTCTGTTGCTCAGAACTGTTGACGATGACGACTGCGATCACCATGCAGAGAGCCAGGATCAGCAATGCTCCGGCCAGCGGGAACAGCCACTTGTGGCGGCGGACCTTCGGTGGTGCGGCGACACCGTAGGGATCGGTGAAGGCGTCGGTCTGGTAGCCGGCCGTCTGCATGGCCGGGAGTTTCCTGGTGGCGTCCAGCCCGTCGTCGCGCGATCCGGTCATGGCCACCTCATGTTTGCAGGGTACCTGCGGCGCGCGCCGGGCCGCGGGGACGTTGCGGCGGGCCGGGTCAGTGGTGCGGGGCCAGTGCGGCGATGGTCATGGCGCGCAGCACGGCGCGCGAGGATTCCTCCTGCTTGCGGGCGCCGCCCGCGGTGACACTGTGCGGGGTCGAGTTCAGCAGCCCGAAGGCGGCGTGCGCCATGGTCCGGGCGTCGGCTTCGCTGCGGGACGGGTCGAGCCGGCGCAACACGTCCACCCAGATCTCGACGTACTGGCGCTGCGACCGGCGCACCTGCCGCTTGGCGGCGTCGGGCAGGTTGTTGAGGTCGCGGTCCTGGATGCGGATCAGATCGGATTCGCCCAGGGCGAAGTCGAGGTGGAACTCGATGAGGCCGCTCAACGCGTCGGCCGGATCGTCGCATTCGGCGACCACGGCACGTCCGCCGGCGTGCAACCGGGCGCTGACGCTGACCAGCAGCTCCACCAGGAGCGCTTCCTTGTTGGGGAAGTGCCGGTAGATCGCGGGTCCGCTGATGCCGGCCGCGGAGCCGATGTCCTCGAGCCGGACTGCCAGATAGCCGCGTTCGGCGATGAGCCGTTCGGCGGCGGCGACGAGTTGGCTGCGCCGGTCGGATTTGGCGCGGCTGCGCGGTGTTTCGGCGTCTGCCTCTGATGCCGTCATCGACACCTCCAACCCGGTCTGGACAACTCAGTTAATGAAGACTAACATCGCGTTCGGTTATTCGCCATTAACTCAACCGAATGGAGCGATGATGGCGTCGAGCGTTTCCCAACGGGTATCGCATCGCGAGCAGCACCTGGCACTGGTGGCTGATCTGAAGGACAAGCTGGACACCGCCGCGCTCGGCGGATCGGAGCGTTCACGTGAGCGCCACGTCGGTCGCGGCAAGCTCCTGCCGCGCGACCGGGTCAACGGACTCCTCGATCCCGGCAGCCCGTTCCTCGAGATCGCGCCGCTGGCCGCCAACGGGATGTACGACGACGAATGCCCGGGTGCCGGGATGATCGCCGGCATCGGTCGGGTCTCGGGCCGCGAATGCCTCATCATCGCCAACGACGCGACGGTGAAAGGTGGCACGTACTACCCGATCACGGTCAAGAAGCACCTGCGGGCGCAGGAGATCGCCAGCCAGAACCAGCTGCCGTGCATCTATCTCGTCGACTCGGGCGGCGCGTTCCTGCCCCGCCAGGACGAGGTGTTCCCCGACCGCGAGCACTTCGGCCGAATCTTCTTCAACCAGGCCAACATGTCGGCGCGTGGCATCCCTCAGATCGCCGCGGTGCTCGGCTCCTGCACCGCCGGTGGCGCGTACGTCCCCGCGATGAGCGACGAGGCCGTCATCGTCCGCAACCAGGGCACCATCTTCCTGGGCGGTCCACCCCTGGTGAAAGCCGCTACCGGAGAGGTGGTTACGGCCGAGGACCTCGGCGGTGGCGACCTGCACTCCAAGATTTCCGGTGTCACCGACCACCTGGCCCACGACGACCGCGACGCACTGCGCATCGTCCGTCGGATCGCCGCGACGTTCGGGCCGCGCTCGGAGACGCCGTGGGACGTCGCCCCGACGGTGGACGCAGTGTGCGATCAGACCGAGCTCTACGACGTCGTGCCGATCGACTCGAAGGTGCCGTACGACGTGCACGAGGTGATCACCCGCATCGTCGACGGCGGCGAATTGACCGAATTCAAGGCCGAATATGGCACCACGCTGGTGACCGGCTTCGCCCGCATCCATGGCCACCCGGTGGGCATCATTGCCAACAACGGCGTGCTGTTCGGCGAATCCGCCCAGAAGGGCGCACATTTCATCGAGCTGTGTGACAAGCGGTCGGTGCCGCTGCTGTTCCTGCAGAACATCTCCGGCTTCATGGTGGGCCGCGACTACGAGGCCGGCGGCATCGCCAAGCACGGCGCCAAGATGGTCACCGCCGTGGCGTGTGCCCGGGTGCCGAAGCTGACCGTCGTCATCGGCGGCTCCTACGGCGCCGGGAACTACTCGATGTGCGGCCGCGCGTATTCCCCTCGGTTCCTGTGGATGTGGCCCAACGCGCGCATCTCGGTGATGGGTGGCGAACAGGCCGCTTCGGTGCTGGCCACCGTGCGCGGTGAGCTGACGCCGGAGGAGGAAGAGGCGATCAAGGCGCCGATCCGCCAGCAGTACGAGGATCAGGGAAACCCGTATTACTCGACGGCCCGGCTGTGGGACGACGGCGTCATCGACCCGGCGGACACCAGAACCGTGGTGGGACTGGCCCTTTCAGTTGTCGCGCAGGCTCCGCTCGAGCCTGTGTCCTACGGCGTTTTCAGGATGTGAGATGAAGACCTTCGACACCGTCTTGGTTGCCAATCGTGGCGAGATCGCGGTCCGCGTCATCCGCACGTTGCGGGCCATGGGCATTCGTTCGGTCGCGGTGTTCAGCGATGCCGACGCCGGTGCCCGGCACGTGCTCGAGGCCGACGTCGCCGTGCACATCGGCCCGGCCCCGGCCCGGCAGAGCTACCTGAGCATCGAGGCCATCGTGACCGCGGCCCGGCGCACCGGTGCCCAGGCAGTGCACCCAGGATACGGATTCCTTTCGGAGAACGCAGAATTCGCCGCCGCGTTGCACGACGCAGGCATCGTCTTCATCGGGCCGCCGGCCAAGGCCATCGGCACCATGGGCGACAAGATCACCGCCAAGGCGGCGGTGTCGGCCTTTGGTGTGCCCGTGGTTCCCGGTATCTCGCGTCCCGGCCTGACCGACGAGGACCTCATCGCCGGCGCCCCCGAGGTGGGGTTCCCGGTCCTGGTGAAGCCGTCCGCCGGTGGCGGTGGCAAGGGCATGCGGGTGGTGCATGCCGCCGCGGAGCTGCCGGCCGCGCTGGCCTCGGCCCGTCGTGAGGCCGCGTCGGCATTCGGCGACGACACCCTGTTCCTGGAGCGATTCGTGTTGAACCCCAGGCACATCGAGGTCCAGGTCGTTGCGGACAGCCACGGCAACGTCGTGCATCTCGGCGAGCGCGAGTGCAGCCTGCAGCGCCGGCACCAGAAGGTCATCGAAGAGGCCCCGTCGCCCGTAATGGACGAGGCGACCCGCGCGCGGATCGGCGCGGCCGCCTGCGACACCGCCCGTAGCGTCGACTACCGCGGCGCGGGCACCGTCGAGTTCATCGTCGCGGCCGATCGGCCCGACGAGTTCTTCTTCATGGAGATGAACACCCGCCTGCAGGTGGAACACCCCGTCACCGAGTTGGTCACGGGCATCGACCTGGTCGAGCTGCAGGTGCGGGTGGCAGCCGGTGAAGCCCTGCCGGTGGCTCAGGACGACATCACCATGACCGGGCACGCCATCGAAGCCCGGGTGTACGCCGAAGACCCGGCGCGTGATTTCCTGCCGACGGGCGGCACCGTGCTGGCACTCGCCGAACCTGCCGATGCCCGAGTGGATTCCGGCATCCGGGCCGGCTCGGTGATCGGTAGCGACTACGACCCGATGTTGTCGAAGATCATTGCGTACGGCCCGGATCGGGAGTCGGCGCGTCGTGGACTGGATCGGGCGCTGGCCGATACCGCCGTGCTCGGTGTCGGTACCAACATCGACTTCCTGCGGTTCCTGTTGGCCGACGAGGACGTCATCGCCGGACGCCTCGACACGGGTCTGCTGGACCGCCGTACCGGCGACTACGTCGCCGCCCAGGCCGGAGACGACGAGTTCATCGCGGCTGCCGCGTACCGCTGGCTGCACAGCTGGGCGGACGCGGGTGAGCTGTGGGCCACCCCGTCCGGCTGGCGGGTCGGGGAGCACGCTGCGACGACGATCCGGCTGCGGGCCGGCGAGCGCACCGACCACGTCCACCTCACCGGCACGCCCGCGGCCGCCACGGCACGTATCGAAGATGGCGAACTGCGGAGTGTGGCGGCGTCGTTGGACGGTGACCGGCTGATCGTCACGGTCGACGGTCTGCGCACCGAATACCTGACCGCCGTCGAGGATCACCGGCTGTGGCTGGCCGGTGCCGGCCGAACGACCGTGATCGAGGATGTGCGCGAAGCCCCGGTGCGTGCCGATGACGAACACAGCGGCGACGCCGAGATCGTCAGCCCGATGCCCGGATCTGTTGTCGCCGTTGGCGTCGAGGACGGTGCGGTGGTCGGCACCGGTGACGTCGTGGTCACCGTCGAGGCCATGAAGATGGAACACGCGTTGTCGTCGCCGGTCGGCGGCACCGTGGAATTGCTTGTCGCCGTGGGCGATCAGGTCAAAGTGGGCCAGCCGCTGGCCCGGATTATCGCTGCAACAGAGGAGACCAAGTGAGCGACTTTCTGTCCACCGGCACCCTGCCGGACCACTATGCCGAACTGGCCAAGACGGTTCGGGAATTCGCGCAGACCGTCGTCGCGCCGGTATCGGCTCAGCACGACAAGGACCACACCTTCCCGTACAAGGTGATCGACGGCATGGCCGACATGGGCCTGTTCGGCCTGCCCTTCCCTGAAGAGTACGGCGGCATGGGCGGTGACTACTTCGCCCTGTGCCTGGCCCTGGAAGAACTGGGCAAGGTCGACCAGAGCGTCGCCATCACACTGGAGGCGGGCGTCGGGCTTGGCGCCATGCCGGTGTACCGCTTCGGCACCGAGGCGCAGAAACAGGAATGGCTGCCGCAGTTGGCCAGTGGAAAGGCGTTGGGCGCCTTCGGTCTGACCGAGGCCGGCGGCGGTAGCGATGCCGGCGCCACCAAG
The DNA here is from genome assembly GCF_048282635.1 of Mycobacterium sp. PDNC021. Classification (NCBI taxonomy): domain Bacteria; kingdom Bacillati; phylum Actinomycetota; class Actinomycetes; order Mycobacteriales; family Mycobacteriaceae; genus Mycobacterium; species Mycobacterium sp. PDNC021. The sequence continues at coordinate 4,914,688 of NZ_CP182502.1, read as the reverse complement.
ACCACCGCGAAATTGGATGGGTCAACTTGGGTTATCAATGGCTCCAAGCAGTTCATCACCAACTCCGGCACCGACATCACCAAGCTCGTCACGGTCACCGCGGTCACCGGCGAATTACCCGGCGGGCACAAGGAGATTTCGGCGATCCTGGTGCCGGTGCCGACCCCGGGCTTCACGGCCGAACCCGCCTACGACAAGGTCGGCTGGAACGCCTCGGACACCCACCCGCTGAGCTTCGACGATGTGCGGGTGCCGGCCGAGAACCTGCTCGGCGACCGCGGTCGCGGCTACGCCAACTTCCTCCGGATCCTCGACGAGGGCCGCATCGCCATCGCCGCGCTGTCGGTCGGTGTCGCGCAGGGCTGCGTCGACGAGTGCGTGAAGTACTCGAAGGAGCGGGAAGCGTTCGGCCGCAAGATCGGTGGCTACCAGGCCATCGCCTTCAAGATCGCCCGGATGGAAGCCCGCGCACACGTCGCCCGCACCGCGTACTACGACGCCGCGGCACTCATGCTGGCAGACAAGCCGTTCAAGAAGGCGGCCTGCATCGCCAAGATGATCGCCAGCGAGGCCGCGATGGACAACGCCCGTGACGCCACCCAGGTGTTTGGCGGCTACGGCTTCATGAACGAGTACCCGGTGGCCCGGCACTACCGCGATTCGAAGATTCTCGAAATCGGTGAGGGCACAACGGAGGTGCAGCTGATGCTGATCGCGCGTGAGGCCGGGCTGTGACCGAGAAGCGGGTCGTCGAGCAGCGCGGGCTCTGGTTCGAGGAGTTCGAGCCGGGCGTCATCTACAAACATCGACCCGGCCGCACCATCACCGAGGCCGACAACGTGCTGTTCACCACGCTCACCATGAACACCCAGGCGCTGCACCTGGACGCCGCGTTCTCCGACGCGTTGCCGCCGTTCCATGCGCGGCTGGTGAATTCGATGTTCACATTGTCGACGCTGGTGGGTCTGTCGGTCGCGCAGCTGACGCAGGGCACGATCGTCGGGAACCTCGGTTTCTCCGACATCGCCTTCCCCAGGCCGCTTTTCCACGGTGACACGCTGTACGCGGAGTCCGAGGTGATCGACAAGCGCGAGTCCAAGAGCCGGCCGGGGGAGGGCATCGTGACGTTCGCCCACACCGGCCGCAATCAGCACGGCGACGTCGTCGCCACGGCGTCGCGCAAGACGATGGTCCGCAAGCGCCCGGCGGACGCGGTCTGATGGCGCTGCAGGCACCCGGTCCCGGCTGGCTGTTCTGCCCGGCCGACCGGCCCGAGCGATTCGAAAAGGCCGCCGCGGCAGCTGATGTGGTGATCCTGGACCTGGAAGACGGCTGCGCCGCGAAAGACCGGCCTGCCGCTCGTCAGGCGCTGATCGATACCCCGCTGGACCCGGCCCGCACGGTGGTGCGGCTCAATCCGTCGGACACGGCCGACCACCCGCTGGACCTGGAGGCGTTGGCCCGCACCCCGTACACCACGGTGATGCTGGCCAAAACCGAATCAGCCGAACAGGTTCGGGCGCTGGCGCCGCTGGACGTGGTGGTGCTGGTGGAGACCCCGCTCGGCGCGCTCTCCGTCGCCGAGACCGCCCGGGTCGACAACACGTACGCCGTCATGTGGGGTGCCGAAGACCTGTTCGCGGCACTGGGCGGCACCGCCAACCGGTGGCCCGACGACAGCTACCGCGATGTCGCAAAGCACGTCCGGTCGCAATCGTTGTTGGCCGCCAAGGCTTTCGGCAAGCTCGCACTGGATTCGGTCTATCTGAACATCAAGAACCTGGACGGCCTGCGGGCCGAGGTCGACGATGCCGTGGCGGTCGGATTCGACGCCAAGGTCGCCATCCACCCGACACAGGTCGCGGTGATCCGCTCCGGCTACGCCCCGACCGAGAAGGAAATCGCCTGGGCGCGCGCGGTACTTGATGCGGCGACCCGCGAGCGCGGGGTGTTCCAGTACGACGGTCTGATGGTCGACATGCCGGTGCTCCGCCGGGCCGAGCGGATCGTCGCCCTGGCGCCCTGACGGTTTCTTCCGCGAGCAGACGTGAAAACCCCTGAATCGGTGGAGATTTAGGGGTTTTCACGTCTGCTCGCGAGGGGACTAGAGCTCCTCGACGCTGAGGATGCCGTCTTGCACCGCGCGGGCGACGAGTTGGGCTTTGGTGGCTGCCGGCCGCCCCGCGGCGGCGTACTTGGCCCGGACGCGTTGCAGGTGGGTCCGGACGGTCGTCGGGGCCAGGTGCAGGCGCTTGGCGACGATGTCCTTGCTCTCGGTCTGAAACCAGGCCTTGAGCACTTCGCGTTCGCGATGGGTGAGCCCGGGGCGGCCGGAATCAGTGTCCGAGCAGATGGCCGCGGCCATCCGGGGCCCGACGTACGACTCATGGGTGCTGGCCGCGCGGATGGCCTCGATCAGCTGGCTCTGGCCTTCGCTCTTGGCCAGATACGTGACCGCCCCGATGGACAGACAGCGCAGAATGACCTCGGCGTTCTCCAGGTGCGAATACACGATCACCGCGTGACCGGCGTCGACGATGGCGGTGACGGCGTCAAAATCGGGCTGGCGGCTGCGTAATTCGAGGTCGAGGATGACTGCGGCCAGCTCGGCACCGGCCTTGGGATACAGGGCAAGGAAGGAGTCGGCGTCGGGATGGTCGGATACGACGCGGATCGGCGGGTCGGCCTTTGCGCACCATGCGGCGATGCCGGTGTGGATGACGTCGTGGTCATCGACGACGGCGATGGCCAGGGGCTCAGGCGGGGTGGCCGGCGAGGTCATGGCTGGCTGGTCTTTCTGCGAGCTGGAGCTGGAAGGTGATCCATACGGTGTCGTCGAGGGTGGTGACGTCGAATCCATCGTTGGCGCCGACGTCGATCTCGGTGGGGATTTCGGCGGCTTTGGCGCCGTGACACACAACGCTGATCTCCGCGCCGGTCGATTCGCCGGTCACAGTGATGCGAGCGGCGGTGGTGGTCGCGGCGAGGGCGAGGTCGAGCAGGTGCGCGATCCGCCGCGCTGCGGCTTCGTCGACGGTGGGTAGTGCGCCGTCGACGTTGATGGCTACCGCGACGCCGCGATCCTGGGCGGCGTCGATGTGCGGACGCAGTTCGCGCAACAGGACATGCTGGAATATCGAAGATTGGTCGAAAAGCGTTCGCAGCCGCTGGTATTCGTTCTGCGCGTGCTGTTGGACGGCGGCGTCCAGCGGAGCGCCGTCGGCGAGGCTCACCAACAGCGGACGGATCGTCTCGGCCAGATCGGCGTAGCGGCGCAGGTACTCGGCCTGAACCGCATCGGCGATCCGGTTCGCGGTCAGAAGTTGCTTGCGCGCAGCGGTTTCGGTGGCCGCATCGGCGGCGGCGCCTCTGATGAGGTTGTCGAAGAACAGGCCGCACAGCTGGATCAGCAGAACGCTCACCGTGCCGTACCCGATGTCGACGAGGTTGTGCAGCGAGAGGTCGTGAACGAGGGCGTAGCCGATCGGGATGGTCCAGCACAGGACCAGGACGCTGATGCTGTAGCGGAGCCTCTCGTTGAGCAGCAGGGGAAGCGTGCACCAGCCGATCGCACCCTGCATCCATTGCACGTCGGCGTCGAGCTGCGCAACCGGCAGGGACGCCGATTGCGCCAGCGAAACAACCAGCAAGGCGGCAATGCCCGCGCGAGTTGGCAGACCGGGCAGGCCGAGGCGACGGACCACGGTCGAGAGCGTGATGGCCGCGGCTACAGCGAGCAGTGCCAACTGCAGCTTGGGGTGTGCAGTCGAGTGCATCGCGGTGGGGGCGATCGCCAGGAGGTTGGCGATGGCATAAGCGGTCAACATCAGGCTGTATCCGGTGCGGGCGCGTTCGATCATCCGCTCCGGATCGGCTGGAGTCGCTGGGGGAGTGGCTGTGGGCCAGCGTAATTCAACGGTGGTGCCGCGCCCCGGTGCTGTTGTCACCACTGATTCGCCGCCGAGCCGCCGCATGCGGGCGGCGATCGAGTTGGCCAGTCCGTATCCATGGGTTGGTTGCGTGGCGTCGAATCCGCGGCCGTCGTCGGCGATGCGCACCAGGCCGGGCTGGATCGCGACGGTGACGCCAGTCGCGGCGGCATGCCGGTCCACGTTGGTGAGGGCTTCCCGTGCCGCGGCGGCGACGATCGTCGCGGTGGCACCATCCAGCCACATCTGGGTTGGTCCGGTCAACGTGACCGGGGTGGTGATGTGTGCGATGTTGTCACGCAGTGCCGCAACAAGATCGGCGGGCGGAGTCGGTGCCCAGGACCGATCGTCGAAGACTTCGAGATCGCGGCGCGCCTGCGTTGCGATACGCGTCGGCGACACCGCGCTGCCGGTGCCCACGATCAGCAGCGTGGAGGCGACGGTGTCGTGCAGCAGCCGCAGCTGTTCCCGGTCGTACTCACGGACGGCCGCATTGACCTCGTGTTGCAGTTCGGCGGCGTGCCGGTCCGCGCGCGCGGCGTCGACCGAATCGGTGACCCGCAACATCAGAACGCGGTTCAACGTCGCCGCCAGCCACAGCACCGCGAAGTAGACGGCAATGTTGCGGCCGACGTGGCCCCACCCGAAAGCTGTGGTGCCGAGAACGTACGCAGCGGCCACGCCGAGGGTGAGCACGACATTGACCCATGGGGAGAAGACGGTGAAGCTGATGATCGCTGTCCCGGCAATGGCCACCAGGCTGAAGGTGGACAGGCGGACATGGACGTCGGACGCCAGCATCGGGATGGTCAGGCAGGCGACGATGGTGATGGCGTAGTCGACTGCGAAGACGCGTGCTGTCGCGGAATGCGTGATCAGCCGATAGGTGGCCCAGGTGCCGGCCGCCAGCGCGAAAGCTGTGCCGACGGCACTGACCGAATGCTCGGTGGTGACCATGACGGCGTACACCAGCAAGCTGCCGCCATTGCGCAGGACCAGGCTGAGCAGCATCGCCTGACTCAGGAAGTTGCGCCGGGCGGCGTCCGCCGTGTCACGCATGGTTGGCCTGACCGTCTTCCGTTACCCGGATGCGGCGGCCCGGCCACAGTACGTCGCACCGGGAGCAGATGCAGCGAACAATTGAGATGACATCGGCACACCCGTGGCGGCCATCGCGGACGGCTTGGCGATTCCTTTGCTGGAACGCCGCGCGGAGGTACGGGCCGTACCCCCGACTGTTGGACGAATTACCAGTTGAACGTCGGTATTTACCTGCGGTGAACGCCCCGTCATTCCCTCGCACCTCCGCACATTTACGATGCTGGCGTATTGGTTTTAGCACGTTCGGACGACGATCTCCGGCCGAGTGCGCGAATCGACATGGCAAACGGCTATCAATCCAGGTGTTTCGTACGTTCGGCGGACACGCGGCGGGTCCGGATTCGCCCGTCGCCTCCCCGCCGCGACACGTATTCACTCCGTTACCTGCGATGACCACGGCCGGATCAGGTTCGGGCGCATAATGGCGGTGATGCCCCAGCACTGCGGCGAGCAGAGCGGATCATCCGACTGATGCCACACCCCGGCATCGGCCGGCGACCCCCATCACCCGGGGGTTGCCCTGGTCGCCACCGCGCTGAGCTTCTCGCGGACTGACGGCCGAACATGCCGTCACCGAAAGGAGGCGGTATGGCTGACGTGACGGTCCCTGGCCTGGACAACCGGGTGGACCTTGAACCCGTGCAACTCATCGCGCCCGACGGCGCACCCACCTCCGAAGCGCGGTACCGCCGCGACCTGCCGCCCGAAACGCTGGGCTGGCTGTACGAGGAGATGGTCGTCACCCGCGACCTGGACGGCGAATTCGTCAATCTGCAACGTCAAGGCGAGCTCGCGCTGTTCGCCTCGTGCCGCGGCCAGGAAGCCGCGCAGGTCGGCGCGGCGGCCTGCTTGCGCAAGACCGACTGGCTGTTCCCGCAGTACCGAGAACTCGGCGCCCTGCTGGTCCGCGGCATCACGGCGGCCCAGCTCAGCGCTGTGTGGCGGGGCCGCTGGCACGGCGGCCTGGGATTCACCGAAAAGCACTGTGCGCCAATATCGATAGACATCGGCACACATGGTCTGCACGCGGTCGGCGCGGCGATGGCCGCGCAACGGCTCGGGGAGGACTCGGTGACCGTGGCGTTCGTCGGCGACGGTGGTACCTCCGAAGGCGATATGCACGAGGCGCTCAACATCGCGGCCGTCACCTCGGCGCCGTGTGTGTTCTTCATCCAGAACAATCAGTGGGCCATCTCGGTGCCGGTGCGTCACCAGCAGGCGGGACCGTCGATCGCGCACCGCGCCATCGGCTACGGCATGCCCGGAATCCGGGTTGACGGCAACGACGTGCTGGCCTGCTACGCGGTGGTGTCGGAGGCGGCGCAGCGCGCCCGCGACGGTGGCGGTCCGACACTCATCGAGGCCGTCACCTACCGGATGGGGCCACACACCACCTCCGATGACCCGACCCGCTACCGCGACCCTGACGAGCTGAAGCGCTGGGAGGCACGCGATCCCATCGCGCGCTACCGGGCCTACCTGGAAACCGTCGGGGTGTGGACCCCGCGACTGCAGGAGCACGTGGAGAACCGCTCGCGCCGACTGCGCGCTGATCTGCGTGAGTCTGTCCTCACCGCACCGGACTTCGACGTCGCGGACATGTTCGACAACGTCTACGCCGACATCACACCCGAACTGGCCCGGCAGCGTGCCGCGTTGCTGGCCGAATTGGATTGGGAGGGTTGATATGACGCAGATCATCGAGCGACCGTCGTGGTCCGGTGATGCGGAGCCCGACGAGCCGAGACCGCCGGCCGGGTCGCCCACGGCGACCACCGTATCCATGGTGCAGGCCATCAACCGCGCCCTGCACGACGCGATGGCCGCCGACGACCGGGTGCTGGTCTTCGGCGAGGACGTCGCCCAGCTGGGCGGGGTGTTCCGGGTCACCGATGGTCTGCACGAAACCTTCGGGGAAGCACGGTGTTTCGATACCCCACTGGCGGAGTCGGCGATCGTGGGGATCGCCATCGGCATGGCGATCCGCGGCATGGTGCCGGTACCCGAAATCCAGTTCGACGGATTCGCCGCCCCGGCCTTCGATCAGATCGTCAGCCATCTCGCGAAGTACCGGATGCGCACCCATGGCGATGTCGACATGCAGGTGACCATCCGCATCCCGTCGTTCGGCGGTATCGGTGCGGTGGAACATCATTCGGAATCCACGGAGTCGTACTGGCTGCACACCGCCGGGCTGAAGGTGGTGATTCCGTCGACGCCGTCGGACGCGTATTGGCTGTTGCGCGAGGCCATCTCGTCTCGTGACCCGGTGATCTTCCTGGAGCCCAAACGCCGGTACTGGACCAAGGGGGAGCTGGACACCCGCGTGCCGGCGCCTCCTATCGGGCGGGCCGCGGTGCGGCGCACCGGGCGGGACGTCACCGTCATCACCTACGGCTCGCTCGTCGACACCGCGCTGGCCGCAGCCGATCTGGCTGACGGTAACGACCTGGAAGTCATCGACCTGCGGTCGCTGAACCCGCTCGACTTCGACACCATCGCGGCCTCGATCCGCAAAACCGGGCGCGCGGTGATCATGCACGAAGGGCCGCGCACCCTGGGTTTCGGTGCCGAACTGGCCGCCCGGATCTCCGAGGAGCTCTTCTACGATTTGGAGGCACCCGTGTTGCGCGCCACCGGCTTTGACACTCCCTATCCGCCGGCCCGGCTGGAGAAACTGTGGCTGCCCGGCGTGGACCGCCTGCTGGACTGCGTACACCAGGCGATGAGCCAGCCATGATGGCGACACGCGACTTCCTGGTGCCCGACCTCGGAGAAGGCTTGGAGGACGCCACCATCACCTCCTGGGCAGTGGCGGTGGGGGACACCGTCGAGCTCAACCAGGTCCTGTGCACCGTGGAGACCAACAAGGCTGCCGTGGAGATCCCCAGCCCGTACGTCGGTGTGGTGACCGAACTCGGTGGGGCAGAAGGGCAGACGCTCGCCGTGGGCGCTGTGCTGATCCGCATCGCCGCCGATGCGCCGGTGGTGGCGGAACCTGCACCCGAGCCACAAGCTGAGCCCACAGCAGAGCCGAAAGCCAAAGCACCCCAACGCAAACCCGTGCTGGTCGGATACGGCGCGGATGCTGAACTCGATACCACCCGGCGCCGGCCCCGGGCCAAACCGCGGGTGCGCAAGCTGGCGGCCGAACTACATGTGGACTTGACCGGGGTGTCGCCGTCCGGACCGGACGGCATCGTCACGCGTCAGGACGTGCTCGCCTCGGCGCACCAGACCGTCGACGCCGACCTGGTTCCCGTGACCGGAGTACACGCCGAGATGGCACGCCGGATGTCGGTGTCACGCAAGGAGATACCGGACGCGCATGCCTCGGTGCAGGTGGACTGTGCCGAGTTGCTCCGGGTGCGCGACACCTTGGCCGTCGCCGACGGCACCGTCACACCGTTCGTGTTGACGCTGCGACTGCTCGCCATCGCGCTGCGGCACCACCGCGAGTTCAACGCCACCTGGGTGCCGGCTGAACACGGTGCGGGCGTGCATCTTCACGAATCGGTGCACCTGGGCATCGGCGTCGCGACCTCACGTGGATTGCTGGTGCCGGTGGTTCGGGACGCCGAGCGCCTGTCCACCCGGGAACTGGCCTGGACGGTGGACGGGCTGATCTGCGCCGCCCGCGAGGGCACGCTGAAACCCGCCCAGCTGCACGGCTCGACGTTCACCGTGTCGAACTTCGGGGCTCTCGGTCTGGATGAAGGGGTACCCGTCATCAGTTATCCGGAGGCGGCGATCCTCGGGATGGGGACACTCAAACCCCGCGCCGTGGTGCGCGACGGCGAGGTGGTGGCGCGGCCGACCATGACGCTCACCTGTGCCTTCGACCACCGGATCGCCGACGGAGCCGGGGCGGCCGCGTTCCTCGGTGAGTTGCGGGCTCTCATCGAGACGCCCGAACTGGCGCTGCTCGACGGATAGTCAGCGCTGCTTGGCAGCGGCCAATCGCGCAGCGAACTCCGGTGATTCGATCGATGCCGCCTGCGGGGCGATCTCGATGTCGACCGCCTTGGCGTGCTGCTCGTTGTCCAGGACGCCGGGATGGTCCGTCGCGCGCATCGACGCCTTGGTGGCCAGCACCACCTCGCGGGGTGCCGACGCCGGACCGGCGGCCAGCGCCAGAGCCGCGGCGACGGGGTCGTCGGCGACTTCCAGCGCCAGTCCGTGCCGCACGGCGGCGTCAGCGTCGAACCTCATGCCGAACAGCAGCGCCGCCCGTGCCGCCTGCGGACCGATGGCGCGCTGCAGCATCCAGGTCGCGCCGCCGCCCGGGTGAATCCCGAGCTTCTGGAACCGCGGGTCGAAGACCGCGCCGGGCCCGGCGATCCGGACGTCGGCGGCGAGAGCAAGGTTCAGCCCCGCCCCGACGGCCGGGCCGTTCACCGCGGCGATCGTCGGCAGCGTGCAGTCGGCCACGGCGAGGAAGCCGTCGTAGATCACCCGCAGACCGTTCACCGTGGCGGCACCGAGCGCGGTCAGGTCGGCGCCGGCACAGAAGGCCTTGCCGGCGCCCGTCACGACCACGGCGTGCACGCCGTGATCGGCCTCAGCGGCGTTGATCGCGGCCCGCAGGCCGGCAGACATTTCCGCGGTCACCGCGTTGCGGCGTTCGGGATCGTTGACGGTGATGACTGCGACGCGGTCGATGACCTGCGTCAGTACGAGATCGGACACCACCCCAGCCTATGGCCTGTGTTTCGACTCACGTGAGTCAAAACCTTTACCCGAGATCATTTCTGCGAAACAACTGTGTGATTGCTTTGCTGTTCGTGTTGAGAGGTGTTCGGAGTTCATGTTGAAGCGTTTTGCTGTGGTTGCTGCTGTGGGCATGTTGCTCCCGTTGGGGGCAGCGACCACTGCGGTCGCCGACCCCGCGCCCGCCGGTGACGAGGGCCCGCCGCCGGACACCGGCATCGTGGCCTCGGAAGAACCGGCGACGGTCACGACGCCCGATGGCTGGACTCTCACCGTCGTGGCCAAGAACGAGACCGAGCTGCCCGTCGCACCTCTGACGACAGCGGTCAGCTCGCGCGAATACCTCGTGGGCGGCACATTCACCGGAACAGTGACCGGCAAGGGCAAGACCACCCTCGCCGGCGGCACGCTGGAAGCGGGCTACCAGATCGGCTGCGGCATCGAGCTGGGCCAGGTGCGTCTGGTCGGCTCCATCGGTATCGCTACCTCGGGGTCGACGCTGGCCGGGTTGCTGCCCACGGGCGTGAGTGTCCCCATGTCGGGCACCGTGGAAATCCACCCGAAGCCCGGCACGGTCACCCAGGTGCCGGTCGACAAGAAGTCCTTCAAGGCCGCGCCGGTGCGCGTCACGCTCAAGGACACACACGTCAAGGTCGACGGCTGCGTCGGCCAGTCCTTCCTGCGGTCCTACGCGGTCTTGACCAGCTCGACCACCGACACCGACGACATCGTCGCCTACTACGGCATCACCAAGTCCGTCTGACCCACACCTCCCGCCGAAACGGCATTCCAGCAGGGCAGTTCTCGAACTTTCCCTGCTGGAATACCGTTTCGCCGTTTGTGGAGGCCTCCGACCGGGCACAATGCGCGGGTCCGTAGGAGGGGGAGCATGAGCGACGACGCCGAATCGCCGGCAATGCGGCAACGCGTCGAAGACCGGTACCGGCAGCTGGCCGAGATGCGCCAGCTGCGGCCCATCGTCGCCGTCGTCAACCGCTTCAACGAGATCGACGGCGGCACCCTGGGCACGGTGGTGTCGGTGCAGCTGTTCACCACGGTGATCCCGCTGGCGATCATCGGCTTCAGCTATCTCACCGGGTTCGCCGACAGCGCCAGCCCCGGCGTCGTGGTGAGCCGGCAACTCGGCCTGGTGTCGCCGCTGACCGACCACGTACGGGCCGCCTTCGGCCGCGCGTCGGGCCTACGGTCCAACTGGACGTTCTTCGGCGTCGCGAGCTTCCTGGTCTGGGGCATCCCGATGTCGATGACCATCGCCGGAATCTTTGCCAAGGCGTGGCGCCGCGAGCCCTTCGGCTGGGGCGGCAAGCTGTGGCGCGGAGTGACGTGGTTCGTGCTGTACCTGACGATGATCGGGGTGCGGGAACGCATCGCCTTCGGCGCCGAGCACCACGGCTGGAGCCAAATTCTGCTCTTCGCGGTGTCACTGATCCCGGTCTGGATCTTCTGGACCATCACGCCTGCGCTACTGGTGCGCGGTGGCGGCCGGGGCCGGGCCGCTCTGCTGCTCGCGGGCTTCGCAGGCGTGGTCATCGAGGGCACCATCCTGCCGCTGGCGGCCCGGATGATCTTCCCGCCGCTGCTGCGCGGGTGGGACGACTTCGGGCCCATTGGCGTGGCGATGGCGCTGCTCACCTGGTGCGGGATCAGTGGCGCCGGCTGGGTGATCACGGCGTGCGTCGGCGCGGTGCTGTGGGAGCGGACGGCGCCGTCACAGACCGTCATCGAGGCGGAGTCGGACGACGGCGGCGGACCCGACACAAAGCGCCCCCGACAGGATTCGAACCTGCAACCTACGGAGTAGAAATCCGCTGCGCTATCCGTTGCGCCACGGGGGCAATGCGCAGGAAGTCTATCTCGGCGGCTCCTCGCGGTGGTCACCGCAACAGCGGTATTGCGCCGCGCCGTTTCCGGCAGCGGACTAGCGTTAGGGGCCAGCGCTGGGCAACGACAGAGGAGAGCGACAGCCATGAGCGACGTGCCGGACTTTGACACGGCCGGGTTGCCCGAAGAGTTGAGTGCAGTCGATCAGTTGATGCATCGCGGGGAAGCCAATCCCCGCACCCGCTCCGGCATCATGGGCGTCGAACTGCTGGATGTCACCCCGGATTGGGAGCGGTACCGGGCCGGGTTCGAGCAGGCCTCCCGCAAGGCGATCCGGCTGCGGCAGAAAGTCGTGATGCCGAGCCTGCCGACGGCCGCCGCACGCTGGGTGGTCGACCCTGATTTCAACCTCGACTACCACGTGCGCCGGGTACGCGCGCCGGGTGCCGGCACGCTGCGCGAGGTCTTCGATTTCGCCGAGCTGGCGCTGCAGTCGCCGCTCGACATCTCCCGTCCGCTGTGGACGGCCACGTTGGTCGAAGGGCTGCCGGGCGGTGGCGCCGCCAACATCGTGCACATGAGCCACGCCGTCACCGACGGTGTCGGCAGCATGGAGATGTTCGCGAACCTGTACGACCTGGAGCGCGATCCGGCGCCGCGGCCTGCGGCGCCGCTGCCCATCCCCGAAGACCTGTCGCCGAATGACCTTACGCGGCAAGGTATCAACGCGTTGCCCAAAGGCATCGCCAACAACGTGCTCGACGCCACTCGCGGTGCGGCCGGTCTGCTCGGGCGCATGATGCGCGACCCGGCCGACGCGGTCGGCGGGGTGGTCGACTACGTCCGGTCGAGCCGCCGGGTGATGACACCCGCGGCGCCGCAGTCGCCGGTGCTGCGCCGGCGTGGTCTGGCGTCGCGCAGTGAGGCGATCGACATCAAGTTCAGCGATCTGCACAAGGCGTCCAAGGCGGCCGAGGGGTCCATCAACGACGCCTACCTCGCCGCCTTGTGCGGTGCGCTGCGCCGCTATCACGATGCCAAGGGCATCCCGGTCGCGTCGCTGCCGATGGCTGTGCCGGTGAATGTGCGTTCCGACTCGGATCCGGCCGGGGGCAACAGATTTGCCGGGGTGAACATCGCGGCGCCCATCGGCGTCGTCGACCCGCGCAAGCGCATCCAGAAGGTGCGTGCCCAGATGACCCGCAAGCGGGAGGAACGTGCCATCGAGGTGGTGGGCGTCGTCGCGCCGCTGCTGAATCTGGTCCCCGAAACGCTGCTGGAGTCCATGGCCGGGTCGGTGGTCAACTCGGATGTGCAGGCCAGCAATGTGCCCGGGCCGCCGGTCGACACCTTCATCGCCGGCGCAAAGGTGGTGCGGCACTACGGAATCGGGCCGCTGCCGGGCGTCGCGATGATGGCGGTGCTCATCTCGCGCAGCGGCTGGGTCACCATCAGCACCCGCTACGACCGGGCGTCGATCAACGATCCTGAGTTGTGGGCCCGCTGTCTGCTGGATGGATTCAACGAAGTGCTGGCTCTGGGTGGGGACGGCCGGGCCATCCCGGCGTCGTTCGAGTTGCCCGGCGATCAGGCCGAGTCGGCAGTGAACGGGGGCGCCGCACAATGAGTTCGGACGACGAGTATTCGGCAGAGTTCCGCAACGCCCGGTTGCCGGGCTCGGTGGCGGAGATCCTGGCCAGCCCGCAGGGGCCGGAGGTCGGTGCGTTCTTCGACATGGACGGCACCCTGGTGGCCGGATTCACCGGCGTGATCATGACGCAGGACCGGTTGCGCCGCGGCCAGATGGGCGTCGGTGAATTCATCGGCATGGTGCAGGCCGCGGTGAACCACCAGCTGGGGCGCGCCGAGTTCGAGGACCTGATCGGCCGCGGAGCGCGGATGCTGCACGGCAATTCGCTCAGCGACCTCGACGAGCTGGGCGAGCGCTTGTTCATCCAGCACATCAAGAAGCGGATCTATCCCGAGATGCGCGAACTCGTCCGCGCCCACATGGCGCGCGGGCACACCGTCGTGCTGAGTTCGTCGGCGCTGACCGTCCAGGTGGAGCCGGTGGCGAACTTCCTCGGCATCAAGAACGTGCTGTGCAACAAGTTCGAGACGGATGAGTACGGGCTCATCACCGGTGAGGTCGTCAGGCCGGTGCTGTGGGGACCCGGAAAGGCCAACGCCGCACAGGCGTTCTCCGCGAACAATGGTGTCGACCTGGCGAAGAGTTACTTCTACGCCGACGGTGACGAAGACGTCGCCCTGATGTACCTGGTCGGCAACCCGCGGCCCACCAATCCGGCGGCGAAGCTGGAATCTGTTGCCGCCAAACGTGGTTGGCCGGTGCTGAAGTTCTCCAGCCGCAGTGGCAGCAGCCCCATCGCGCAACTGCGGACCTTCGCCGGTATCGCGTCGCTGGCCCCGGTCGCGGCGGGTGCCCTCGGTCTCGGTCTGCTGACCGGCAATCGGCGCACGGGCGTCAACTTCTTCACCTCGGCGTGGAGCAAGGCGCTGATGACGACCCTCGGCATCGACCTGAACGTGATCGGTGCCGAGAACCTGCGGGCCCAGCGACCGGCGGTGTTCATCTTCAACCATCGCAACCAGGCCGACCCGATGATCGCCGGCGCACTGGTCAGCGACAACTTCACCTCGGTGGGCAAGAAGGAACTCGAAAGCAACCCGATCATGGGCACCATCGGCAAGGTGATGGACGCCGCGTTCATCGACCGCGACGATCCGGCGTCCGCCATCGAGAGCCTGCACAAGATGGAAGACCTTGCCCGTAAAGGTCTTTCGATCCTGATCGCACCCGAAGGTACCCGCCTGGACACCACCGAGGTCGGTGAGTTCAAGAAGGGGCCGTTCCGGATGGCCATGGCCGCGGGCATCCCGGTCGTGCCGATCGTGATCCGCAACGCGGAGGTGATCGCCGCCCGCGATTCGTCGACCTTCCATGCGGGCAAGGTCGACGTCGTCGTCTTCCCGCCCATCTCGGTCGAAGACTGGACCCTCGACAACCTGTCCGACCGCATCGACGAGGTGCGTCAGCTCTACCTCGACACCCTCCGAAAATGGCCGCACGACAAGGTGCCCGACAACGCGCTCTACCACCGGGCCACGCCGGAATCTGCCGACACAGACGATTCACCCGACGACAGCGGCGAAGCGCCGCGCGGCGCCAAGGGCCGACGGTGAAGCACACCGCTGACGACCTCGCCAGCTTCGACCCGACCGACGACGCTCTGGTGCTGACCGCGGTCGGTTCGGCAGCCGAGTGGGACCTGCTGAACGACTGGCTGGCCCACCAGCGCAAGCAGCACCCGGACACCCGACTCGAGGTGCTCCGGCTGCCGACCGAGGGGGAGCCCTCGTCCGGCACGTTGGCCCGCCTGGTCGAACTACTCAGCGCCGACGACAGCCGTTCCGTGGTTCCCGTCCGGGTGTTCTGGGTGCCCGCCGGTCTGCCGACGCGTTCCAAGATCGTCTCGCTGATCTCGGGCCGCGACCGGTACCGGCCACCGGAGCTGCTGCAGCGCCGCATCCTGCGCAAGGACCCGCTGCGGGCCCGGGTGGTGGCCGGTGAGCCCGCCACCGTCGGGCAGCTGCGGCAGCAGTGGAAAGACACCACGACCGCCGAAAACCCAAGGGAATTCGCCCGGTTCGTGCTGCGTCGGGCGCAGCTCGCCATCGAGCGCGTGGAGCTGCGGCTGCTCGGTCCCGAGTACAAGTCACCCCGGCTGGTCAAGCCCGAGGTGCTGGCGTCAGCCCGGTTCCGGGACGGGCTGGAGAAAATCCCCGGCGCGACGGTCGAGAAGGCCGGCGAGATGCTCGACGAACTGTCGACGGGCTGGAGCCGGTTCTCCGTCGACTTCATCCCCAAGGTCGGGCGGGCCATTTTCAGCCGGGGATTCGACCCCAACGTGGACTACGACCGCGAGCAGGTCGAGGCCATGCGGCACTCGCTGGAACTGCACCCGGCCGTGCTGCTGTTCTCGCACCGGTCGTACCTCGACGGCGTGATCGTGCCGGTGGCGATGCAGGAGAACCGCCTGCCACCGGTTCACACCTTCGCCGGGATCAACCTGGCGTTCGGTCTGATGGGTCCGATCTTCCGGCACTCCGGCGTCATCTTCATCCGGCGCAACATCGCCGGCGACCCGTTGTACAAGTACGTGCTCAAGGAGTACGTCGGGTACATCGTGGAGAAGCGCTTCAACCTCAACTGGTCCATCGAGGGCACCCGCTCGCGGACCGGAAAGATGTTGCCGCCCAAGCTCGGTCTGCTGGCGTACGTCGCCGACGCCTACCTCGATGGCCGCAGCGAGGACATCCTGCTGCAGCCCGTCTCCATCAGTTTCGATCAGCTCCACGAGACCGCCGAGTACGCCGCCTACGCTCGCGGCGGCGAGAAGACCCCCGAAGGTCTGAGCTGGCTGTACCACTACATCAAGGCGCAGGGCGACCGGAACTTCGGCAAGATCTACGTGCGCTTCCCCGAAGCGGTGTCGATGCGGGAGCAGCTGGGTCCGCCGGACGGCGCGGTGTCCACCGACCCCGCGGTCAAGCGCCTGGCCCTGCAGAAGATGGCATTCGAAGTGGCCTGGCGCATCCTGCGGGCCACGCCGGTCAACGCCACTGCGTTGGTGTCGGCGCTGCTGCTGACCACTCGCGGCCTGGCCCTGACGCTGGACCAGCTGCACCACACGCTGCAGGACGCGCTGGATTACCTTGAGCGCAAACAGATTCCGATGACCAACTCGGTACTGCGGCTGCGTACGGCCGAAGGCGTCCGGGCTGCGCTCGACGCGATGTCGGGCGGGCATCCGGTTACCGCGGTGAACACCGGCCGCCAGCCGGTCTGGTACATCGCGTCGCAGGACGAGCACGAGGCCGCGTTCTACCGCAATACGACCATCGACGCGTTCCTGGAAACCGCCATCGTCGAATTGGCCATGGCGCACGCGGCCAAGGCGGAATCCGATCCGGTGGAGGCGTTTTGGTCGCAGGTGATGCGGCTGCGCGACCTACTCAAGTTCGAGTTCTACTTCGCGGACTCGGCCAGGTTCCGCGAGCACATCGTGGAAGAGATGTCGTGGCAGGCCAACTGCGAGCAGCAGTTGGCCGAGGGCGGCGAGGCCATCTACGCGATGCTGCGGGCCAAGCGTCCGATCATCGCCGGCGCCATGTTGCGGCCGTTCCTGGAGGCCTACGAACTGGTCGCTGACGTGTTGCGGGGTACGCCGCCCGAGATCAGTGAGAAGGATCTGACGAAACGGGCACTCGGCGTCGGCCGGCAGTACGTCGCGCAGGGCCGGATTCGCAGCAACGAGTCGGTGTCGGCACTGCTGTTCACGACGGCGCGCCAGGTGGTCGCCGACCAGAAGCTGCTCGAAGCGGCGCCCGATCTGGAGGAGCGGCGCACGGCCTTCCTCGCCGAGCTGCGGTCGATCCTGGCGGACCTGGCGACCGTCGACTCGATCGGCTGGATCAAGTTCGACGTCCGCGAGTTGCAGCGGCGCAAGTCCAAGACGGCCATCGAGGCCGAGTAACCCGGGGTAACTCGGGCCGGTGCACTCGGGGCCCGGGTTATCCACAGTTCGCGATTCATCCACAACCGGCGCCGCCATCGCAGCGGCGCCGGTTCTTTTGTCGGTGCCTGGCGGGTCAATGGACGCACAGGCCGACGAGAACGCCGGCAACACCGAAATGGATGGAGAAGCACATGTTCGAGACACCCTTCACCGTGGTCGGCAACGTGGTGACCAATGTGGTCCCGCGTCGGGTAGGTGAGACCAATGTCGTGACGTTCCGCGTGGCGAGCAACTCGCGGAAGAAGACCGAGGACGGCTGGGAAGCGGGAAATTCGCTGTACGTCTCGGTGAGCTGCTGGGGCCGCGTGGCCGACGGCGTGGCCGGCCGGTTGTTCAAGGGCGACCCGGTGATGGTCGTCGGCTACATCTACACCAACGAGTACGTCGACAAAGAAGGCAATCGCCGCTCGTCGATGGAGATGCGGGCGACGTCGGTCGGTCCGGATATGGGGCGGTGCCAGGTCAAGGTCGATCCCCGGCGGCCGAGCCCGCTCGACGTCGAGGCCGGCGACACACAGCCCCAGGACGAGCCGCCCGAGACTGCGAATTCGGACGACCTGGTGCTGTCGGCGTAGGGCCCCGGTCGGGGCGCCGCACAGGGCCATCCGCGGGGCGCCCCGACCGCGCCATCGGGCGATTTGGCGGCTTGCCTAGGATGGGCAGCGAGTTTTCGCGGGACCGCGCCAGATCCAGTGAGCCGGGGCTCGCGCTACGAGAACGCTACGACGAACAGCCAACGAAAGGCATGACGACGGCATGGCCGAATTCATCTACACGATGCGCAAGGTCCGTAAGGCGCACGGCGACAAGGTCATCCTCGACGACGTCACCCTGAACTTCCTGCCCGGCGCGAAGATCGGTGTCGTCGGCCCCAACGGCGCCGGTAAGTCCAGCGTCCTGAAGATCATGGCCGGCATCGACAAGGCCAACAACGGCGACGCCTTCCTGGCGCCCGGCGCCAGCGTCGGCATCCTCATGCAGGAGCCCGAACTCGACGAGACCAAGACCGTTCGCGAGAACGTCGAGGCGGGCGTGGCGATCAAGGGCAAGCTCAACCGGTACAACGAGGTCGCCGAGCTGATGGCCACCGACTACACCGACGAGCTCATGGAAGAGATGGGCAAGCTCCAGGAGGAGCTCGACGCCGCGGACGCCTGGGACATCGATTCCCAGCTGGAACAGGCCATGGACGCGCTGCGCTGCCCGCCGCCGGACGAGCCGGTCACCCACCTGTCCGGTGGTGAGCGCCGCCGCGTTGCGCTCTGCCGGTTGCTGCTCAGCAAGCCCGACCTGCTGCTGCTCGACGAGCCCACCAACCACCTGGACGCCGAGAGCGTGCTGTGGCTGGAACAGCACCTCGCCGACTACAAGGGTGCGATCCTCGCCGTCACCCACGACCGGTACTTCCTGGACAACGTCGCCGAGTGGATCCTCGAGCTCGACCGCGGCCGCGCCTACCCGTACGAGGGCAACTACTCCACCTACCTGGAGAAGAAGGCCGAGCGTCTCGAGGTTCAGGGCAAGAAGGACCAGAAGCTGCAGAAGCGACTGAAGGACGAGCTGGCCTGGGTGCGTTCGGGCGCCAAGGCCCGCCAGGCCAAGAACAAGGCCCGCCTCGGACGCTACGAGGAGATGGTTGCCGAGGCCGAGAAGACGCGGAAGCTCGACTTCGAGGAAATCCAGATTCCGACGCCGCCGCGCCTGGGCAACGTCGTGGTCGAGGTCGACAACCTGGAGAAGGGCTTCGACGGCCGCACCCTGATCAAGAACCTGTCGTTCACGCTGCCGCGTAACGGCATCGTCGGCGTCATCGGCCCGAACGGTGTGGGTAAGTCCACGCTGTTCAAGACCATCGTCGGCCTCGAGGAGCCGGACGACGGCAACGTGAAGGTCGGCGACACGGTCAAGCTGTCGTACGTCGACCAGAGCCGGGCCGGCATCGACCCGAAGAAGACGGTCTGGGAGGTCGTCTCCGACAAGCTCGACTACATCGAGGTCGGCCAGAACGAAATCCCGTCCCGTGCCTACGTGTCGGCGTTCGGCTTCAAGGGCCCCGATCAGCAGAAGCCGGCGGGCGTGCTCTCCGGTGGTGAGCGCAACCGGTTGAACCTGGCGCTGACCCTCAAAGAGGGCGGCAACCTGATCCTGCTCGACGAGCCGACCAACGACCTGGACGTGGAAACGCTGTCTTCGCTGGAGAACGCGCTCGAGCAGTTCCCGGGCTGCGCTGTGGTCATCAGCCACGACCGCTGGTTCCTGGATCGCACCTGCACCCACATCCTCGCCTGGGAAGGCGATGACGAGGACGAGGCCAAATGGTTCTGGTTCGAGGGCAACTTCGGTGCCTATGAAGAGAACAAAGTGGAACGACTTGGAATCGAAGCGGCGCGTCCGCACAGAGTGACCCACCGCAAGCTGACTCGCGACTAACGTCGCACGTACGTGCCGATCGGGGCACGACGGTGCGACGTCAGGAGCAAGTCGGATGACGGAAAATCGGGGCGGACTCAGCAGCACGACGCAGTCCGCCGGCGCGGGCGGCAATGCTGGTCTTGCACGGGCATATCTGCTGACCTACCGCGGCCCCAACGACGGCTCACCGGCCGACGGTGGGGTCACCGCCCCGATCGACGTGGCGCTGGCGACCCGGGTGTCCCCGGAGTTGCTGGCCGCGCATTTCCGGCTCGGCCGTCGCCGCTCGATGGGGGAGACGCTGGTCGCGATCTACCCGGCCGACGATCCCGGCCGCTTCGGCCCGGCGCTGCAGATCGTGACCGACCACAGCGCGCTGCTGATGGACTCGGTGATGGTGTTGCTGCACCGCATCGGCGTCGCCTACACCGCGATCATGAGTCCCGAGTTCCGGGTGCGCCGTGATTCGGCCGGTGAGGTCGTCGCGATGGGTCCGGCGGGTGACCCCAGCGCACCGGCCGACGGCATCGACGAGACCTGGATTCATGTGCAGTTGGCGACCATCGGTGACGGCAAGGCAGTCGCCGACGCCGCGGCCGTGCTGCCCCACGCGCTGACCGACACCCGTGCGGTGGAGCTCGACACCCCCGCGATGAACGCCGCGCTCGTCGGGTTGGCCAATGCACTCGACGCCGACCACAACGGCCGGTTCCCCGGCTACGACCGGCGCGATGTGGCGGCCCTGCTGCGCTGGCTGGCCGACGGGCACTTCGTGCTGCTCGGCTATCAGCAGTGCACGGTGCAGAACGGGCAGGCGCAGGTCGACCCGACGACCCGGCTGGGCGTGGCCAAGCTACGCGCCGACGTGCTGCCACCGCTGGCGGGCGACGACGAACTGCTGGCGGTCGCGCAGGCCACCATGCCCAGCTACCTGCGCTACGGCGCCTACCCGTACATCGTGGTGGTCCGCGAGAGCGCGGGCCCGAACGGGCCCGCCCGCGAACACCGCTTCATCGGACAGTTCACCGTCGCCGCGGGCAACGCGAATGTGCTTGAGATACCGCTGATCTCGCGCCGGGTCAACGAGGCATTGGCGCTGTCCAACGGGGACCCGAGCCGGCCCGGCCAGCTGATGCTCGACATCATCCAGACCGTGCCGCGGTCCGAGCTGTTCTCACTGACCGCGCGCGACCTGGTGGACATGGGCAAGTCCGTCATCGACCTGGGTTCTCGCCGGCGTGCGCTGCTGTTCCTGCGTGCCGACAAGCTGGCCCACTTCGTGTCGTGCCTGGTGTACCTGCCTCGAGACCGGTACACCACCGACGTCCGGTTGGCGATGCAGGACATCCTGGTTCGCGAGCTCGGTGGCGAAAGCATCGAGTACACCGCGCGCGTCAGCGAATCTCCATGGGCTGTCGTGCATTTCACCGTGCGGCTGGGTGAGACCGCCAGCCCGGCGAGTGTCGACACCTCCACGGCGAACGAGACCCGGATTCAAAGCCTGCTGACCGAGGCGGCCCGGACGTGGGGCGACCGGCTGATCGGCGCCGTCACGCCGGGCACCATCACCCGGGCCGAGGCCGAGCACTATGCGGTGGCCTTCCCTGAGGTGTACAAGCAGGCGTTCACGCCGGTCAAGGCCATCGCCGCGATCGGCATCATCGATCAGCTGCAGGACGACAGCGTCAAACTCGTGCTGGACTACCCCGAGCCGGCCGCCGACGAGGACCGCACCGCGCAACTCACCTGGTATCTGGCCGGCCGCTCTGCGTCGCTCAGTGAGCTGCTGCCGATGCTGCAGTCCACGGGTGTGGTGGTGCTGGAGGAGCAGCCGTTCAATGTGGTGCGCGGCGACGGCATGCCGGTATGGATCTACCAGTTCAAAATCTCGGCGCACCAGTCCACTGTCGACGCACCGGAGGCCGAACGCGAGGTCATCGCCACCCGGTTCGCCGACGCGGTCACTGCCATCTGGCAGGGCAAGGTGGAGGTCGACCGGTTCAACGAGTTGGTGCTGGGTGCGGGACTGACCTGGCAGCAGGTGACGATCCTGCGGGCCTACGCAAAGTACCTGCGGCAGGCCGGTTTTCCGTACAGCCAGTCGCATATCGAGACAGTGCTGCGGGACAACCCGGGCACGGCGAGGTCCCTCGTCGAATTGTTCGAGGCGGTGTTCGACCCAGCCGGGGGAGACGCCGTCGAACGCGCTCAGACCGCCGCGGCTGCCGTCGCCGCCGACATCGACGCCCTGGTGAGCCTGGACACCGACCGGGTCCTACGGGCGTTCGCGGCGCTGGTGCAGGCCACCCTGCGCACGAACTACTACGTCACCGCCGAGGGCTCGGCGCGACAGCGGAATGCGTTGTCGTTCAAGCTCAATCCTCAGCTCATCGACGAATTGCCCTTGCCCAGGCCGAAATACGAAATCTTCGTGTACTCACCGCGGGTCGAAGGCGTGCACCTACGGTTCGGCAACGTGGCCCGCGGCGGCCTGCGCTGGTCGGACCGGCGGGAAGACTTCCGCACCGAAATCCTGGGCCTGGTCAAGGCGCAGGCGGTGAAGAACGCCGTCATCGTCCCCGTCGGCGCCAAGGGCGGCTTCGTGCTCAAATCGCCGCCGGTACTCACCGGTGACGCGGCCACCGATCGCGATGCGCTGCGCAGCGAGGGCGTCGCCTGCTACCGGCTGTTCATCGCCGGCCTGCTCGATGTCACCGACAACGTCGAGACGGCCACCGGCGCCATCGTCCCGCCGGCACAGGTGGTGCGCCGCGACGGTGACGATGCCTACCTCGTCGTCGCCGCGGACAAGGGCACCGCCACGTTCTCCGACATCGCCAACGACGTCGCCAAGTCATACGGCTTCTGGCTGGGCGACGCGTTCGCCTCGGGTGGTTCGGTGGGCTACGACCACAAGGCGATGGGCATCACCGCCAAGGGCGCCTGGGAGTCGGTCAAGCGACACTTCCGGGAGATGGGGCATGACACCCAGACCCAGGACTTCACCGTCGTCGGCGTCGGTGACATGAGCGGTGACGTGTTCGGTAATGGCATGTTGCTGTCCAAGCACATTCGGCTCGTGGCGGCCTTCGACCACCGGCACATCTTCCTGGACCCGAATCCTGATTCAGCCCGATCGTGGATCGAACGCGACCGGATGTTCCAGTTGCCCCGATCGAGTTGGGACGACTACGACAAGTCGCTCATCAGCGAGGGCGGCGGTGTCTACAGCCGTGAGCAGAAGTCGATCCCGATCAGCCCGCAGGTGCGCGAAGTGCTCGGCCTCGCCGCCGACGTCACCGAACTCACGCCGCCGGCGCTGATGAAGTCGATCCTGCTGGCGCCCGTCGACCTGTTCTGGAACGGCGGTATCGGCACCTACATCAAGGCCGAGACCGAGTCGGACGCGGACGTCGGCGACCGTGCCAACGACGCCATCCGCGTCAACGGAAATCAGTTGCGCATCAAGGTGGTTGGCGAGGGCGGCAACCTCGGCGTGACGCAGCGCGGCCGCATCGAATTCGATCTCGCCGGCGGCCACATCAACACCGACGCGATGGACAACTCGGCGGGTGTGGACTGCTCGGACCATGAGGTGAACATCAAGATTCTGGTCGATGCCCTGGTCACGGCGGGCAAGGTGGCGGCCGCCGAGCGCACCGACCTGTTGATGTCGATGACCGACGAGGTCGGTCTTCTGGTGCTCGCCGACAACATCTCGCAGAACGACCTGATGGGCACCAGCCGCGCCAACGCCGCCAGCCTGCTGCCGGTGCACGCCGCCCAGATCAGGGATCTGGCTGCGACGCGTGGCCTGAACCGTGAGCTCGAGGCGCTGCCGTCGGAGAAGGAGATCCGTCGGCGGATGGAAACCGGTCTGGGCCTGACCTCACCGGAGCTGGCCACCTTGATGGCGCACGTGAAGCTGGCGCTCAAGGAGGACGTGCTGGCCAGCGACCTGCCCGACCAGGAGGTGTTCGCCGGGCGGCTGCCGAACTACTTCCCGGAGGAACTTCGGGACCGGTTCGCGCCGGACATCCGGTCGCACCAGCTGCGCCGGGAGATCATCACCACGATGCTGGTGAACGACCTGGTCGACACCGCAGGCATCACCTACGCGTACCGGGTCTCCGAAGACGTCGGTGTGGGGCCGGTCGACGCGGTCCGCAGCTATGTCGCGGTGGACAAGATCTTCCGGGTCGGCGAGGTGTGGCGGAACATCCGGGCGGCCGGCCTGGCCGGTGTCCCGGTGGATGTCACCGACCGCATGACGCTGGACCTGCGCCGGCTGATCGACCGGGCCGGCCGTTGGCTGCTGAACTACCGGCCCCAGCCGCTGGCGGTCGGCGCCGAGGCCAACCGGTTCGCGGCGAAAGTCGAGGCACTCACCCCGCAGATGGCGCAGTGGCTGCGTGGCGATGACAAGGCCATCGCGGAGACCGATGCCGCCCAGTTCGTGGCCGCCGGTGTCTCGAAGGAACTGGCCTACATGGTGGCCACCGGGCTGTACCAGTACAGCCTGCTGGACGTCATCGACATCGCCGATATCGCCGAGCGGGAGCCCGCCGAGGTGGCCGACACCTACTTCGCGCTGACCGACCACCTGGGCATCGACAACCTGCTCACCGCGGTGTCGGAGCTGACCCGCAACGATCGCTGGCATTCCTTGGCGCGCTTGGCGATTCGCGATGATATTTACGGATCGATCCGGGCGCTGTGCATCGACGTGATGGCGGTCGGTGAGACCGATGAGACCGGCGAACAGAAGATTCACGAGTGGGCGTCGACCAACAGCTCCAGGGTCACGCGGGCCCGCCGGACACTGACCGAGATCCTGGGTGACGAGGTGCGTGACCTGGCGACCCTGTCGGTGGCCGCACGGCAGCTGCGCAGCATGACCACGCGAACGACGGGAACGGGCAATCAGGGATGATGGGCGGGTGACTGAACGCTTCACTACGCCGGTGCCGGTGCGCTGGTCGGACATCGACATGTATCAGCATGTCAACCACGCCACCATGGTGACCATCCTCGAGGAAGCGCGGGTTCCGTTTCTCACCGAGCCCTTCGCCGAGGACGTCGCCACCACCGGACTGCTGATCGCCGAAGTCAACGTCAAGTACAAGGACCAACTGCGCCTTGTCGATTCGCCGCTGCAGGTGACCATCTGGACCAACCGGCTGCGGGCCTGCGACTTCACGCTGGGGTATGAGGTGCGGTCGGCGCAGGCCGATCCGGATTCCAAGCCGGCCGTGATCGGGGAGACCCAGCTGGCCACGTTCAACATCGAACGGCAGATGCTGGTGCGCATCGCCCCGCATCAGCGCGAGTACCTCCAGCGTTTTGCCCGATGACCGAACGCGGAATCTGGCTCGCCGACACGGCGCAGGCAGAGAACCTGGGCACCTTCGTCGAGCGCGCGCTGCGCCTCGACGAGGCTGCGGTGGTGCGGCTGCGGGCACGCGGTGAGGGTGTCGTCGTCGCTTGGGCGGCAACGGGTTTCGAGGTGCTGGCCGCGCGTGTGGTCAGCGGCCGGGTGGCGCCGTCCGACCTGTGCGCCGGAGCGGATGCGCTCAGTCGCGAGCTGCCCGGGTCGGGCCGCATCGATCCGGGATTCTCGATGGACTCGGCCTGGCGTGGTGCGCTGCCGCCGGACAACGGCTTCAGCCACCTCGATGACGTGCCGGCCCACGCGGTGCTGGAGTTGTTTCAGCGCGGCGTCGAATTGGCTCGCGAGCACAGCGGGCCGCAGGGCCCGCCGCCGTCGCTGCTGGACCAGGACGTCCTGCGGGTCAGCGCCGGCGACGTCGAGGTGGGCATCCCGATGCGCTGCGTATTCGCCTTGACCGCCATGGGTTTCGTGCCCGACCCGCTGCCGGAGAACGAGGTGGTCCGGGTCCGGGTGCATCCGGCGTGGCTGCGCATCGACGCGCGGTTCGGCTCGGTGTACCGCCGCCGCGGTGGCCCGATCCTGTTGTCGCCCTAGAGGTCAAGCACGTCAATGCTTGCGGACGACGCGTTCGGATTCGCCGGGCTTCCACACGGTGATGTCGAGGTGTCCGTCGCCCACCTCGACCGCCGACGCCCCGATCAGGTCGGCGCGGTAGCAGTGCTCGAATTCCTGGCCTCGGATGTCGAAGCCGGTCTGTTCGTACAGTGCCTCGGCGAACCGCCGATGCAGGGCCTTGTCCTGCACGTCCTCCACGACACCCCATAGCTTCGCGTCGCCGTCGGTGACGTGGGTGTCGACCGTCGCGGTGTGCAGGCAGAAGCGTGGATCGCGGGCGAGGTCATCGAATTTCGTGGTGTGCGGCATGCCCGAGAGCCACAGCTCGTCTTCGAAGAACCGCGGCTCCATGGGGCTGATCCGCGGGAATCCATCCGAGCGCAGAGTGCCCAGCATGCACAGGTTTCCGGTGGCGCTGTGCCGACGGACGAAGGTGGCCGCAATCTGCGGTGCGACGTCCGCGAATTCTTTCCAGCTCGTCATGTTCGCGACGGTAGTCCCCGTCGCCGCGCCTGGAAACCCTCCGGGGACTCAGTCGGGGATGGTGGCGTACGCCCGGACGGGGAAGGTGCCGAATCCTTCGACGCGTGGCGGGACGGCAGTGAAGCGGGCGCCGCGCGCGGGCAGCGCGGCCAGGTTGGTGAGGTGTTCGACGACGTGAATCCCATTGCCCAACAACGCAGTATGGATGGGCCGCCGCCCCGCTGCTTCCGGGCTGGCGTCGTCGATGTTCACCGAGTCGATGCCGACCAGCGCCACTCCGCGGCGCACCAGGTGTTCGGTGGCGGCCTCGGACAGGAACGGTGCGTCGACGGCGTAGGCCGCGGTGCCGAAGTGCCGGTCCCAGCCGGTGTCGATCAGCACGGCACAGCCGGCCTCGATGTCCTCGGGTAGCTCGGCGACATCGACGGCCCGCGCTGTGACGTCCCGACGGTGGATGACGATCGTGGGCAGGTCCACCAAGGTGTTCAGGTCGAGGCCGGCCAGGTCGGCACCGTCCTCGTAGCGGTGAAACGGCGAGTCGATGTAGGTACCGGTGTTGCCGACCATGGTGATCGCGCCGATCGCGAACTCGGTGCCAGGGGCGTAGACGTCGCGGGACGCTTCACGCGTGAGGTGCGCGCTGATCGCCGGGGCCGGCAGCCCGGGGTAGGTCACCATCCCCGCTCGAATGGTGTGAGACAAGTCGACGAGCATCGTGACTCCGTTCAGGTTGCCGATCCCAGAGTCATGAACTCTAACGTTGTCAGCCGGTGGCAAGTGCGTCGTGCCAGGGCTTCGTGTCGGTGATCTGGGCCAGCGACGCGATCTTCCCGTCGCGAACGGTGATGTCGTGAGCGAAGGCCGCCGCATAGCGGCGTCCGGTGGTCCGGCCACGGCCGCGGTAATACCCGAGCACGATGACGCGATTCTCGCCCGCGGCGACGAATTCGTCTGGATATGGCGCGGTTTCCCAGTGCGCGGAGGCGCCGCCCCACACGTCGCGCAGCATCTGCTCCGGGCTGTGCACGGCTCCGCCGAGCCCGAAGGGCATGCCCTCGCTGACCCGTCCGGTGAAGTCAGGATGCAGTAGCGCCGCCAAGCCTGCCCTGTCGTGCGAGGTGAAAGCGGCGTAGAGGCGTTCGGCAACTTCAACGGTCGTGTCGGGTGTGCTCATGTCCAGTTTCCTTTCGGTGTGCCGGTCGATTTTATTAGAGAGTTCACTCTAATAAATAGTAGAGCATACTCTCTAGATCATGGGTAGGGCTCCACAGCACAGTGCCGACGATTTCCTGGACGCGGCCGCACGCCTATTCGCCGCCGGGGGAGTGCGGGCGCTGACGATGAACGCGGTGGCGCGTGAGGTAGGGGCCCCGAGTGGGTCGATCTACCATCGCTTTCCCGACCGCGCTGCGTTGTTGGCCGCCTTGTGGTTACGCACCACCGCCGGCTTTCAAAGCGGATACCTGGAAGCCCTCGGGGACCACCCCACGCCGGACAGCGCGGTTCGCGCGGCAGTGTGGTTGGTCGACTGGTGTCGCGGTCAACTACCGGCGGCTGTCGTGCTGCAGGCCGGCGTCCGGGCATTCGAGCCCGACGGATGGAACGCGGCCGCGCGCGCCGAATTGGCTGCCGCTGAAGACGATTCGCGACAGCGCCTCGACGGTGCTGTTCGGAGCCTGGCGAAACAGACCGGACGGCCCGCGGATCAGATTGCCTTCGCCCTCTTGGATCTGCCACTGGCCGCCGTGCGGCGGCACCTCCTGGCGGGCGAGCCGCCACCGAGGCGGGTCACCACGCTGGTAAAGAGCATGGTGGGTCTCGTCGTGGGCGGTGCTGAGCCCTGCTAGTGGCGCGCCATGGCTTCCGCGCCGACGGCGGACGCGGTCGGCGCGGGAGTCACGCGCTCCAGCACGGCCCCCACGAGTTTCTCGGCCAAGTCGAACGAGAATGGCTGCGCCATAACGCGATTGATTCCCGGGGCGACGCGTTGCATGACGTAGCCCAGCCAGGCCTCTGCCCGCACGGGTACCACCGCGAGGTCGTAGCTGACCGCACGCACCACGGCCCGGGCCACGAGGTCGGGGCTCATCGGCGAGAACGGCAGCATCTCGGCGAACTCTTGTAGCTGCTTGGTCAGTCGTTGGGCCTGCGCGACGAGCGCGGGGTCTACGCCGACGGTCACCGCTCGGTCGCCGATATTTGTGCTGATCACGCCGGGGCAGATCGCGCTGACGCCGATGCCGTACGGCTTGAGCTCGAGCCGCAGGCATTCGCTGAGCATCTTGACCCCGGCCTTGGACACCGAGTACGGCGCCATGACCGGCGTCGGCGTGAACGCCGCCGCCGAGGCGATGTTGACGAGATGACCGCCTCTGCCGCGCTCGGCCATCTGCGCACCGAACACCCGGCAGCCGTGCACCACCCCCATCAGATTGATGCTGAGCTGCTTGTCCCAGTCCGCCGCCGACAGCTTGAGAAACGGTCCGCCGACAACGATGCCGGCGTTGTTGACCACGACGTCGGGCACGCCGTGCTCGGCACGCACATCATCTGCGAAAGCCTCCCAGGCATCCGGATCGGTGACGTCCAGCTGCGCGGCCGACGCGCGGCGGCCGGCGCCTTTGATCATGGCGGCGGTCGCCTCCGCCGAGTCGACGTCGATATCGGAGACCACCACGTGCGCACCGCGTTTGGCGAAGCGGATGGCGGTGGCACGACCGATGCCGCTGCCCGCACCCGTGACGACGACGAGCTGTGGTTCCAGATTGTTGATCTTCATCCGGCCTTCTTCGAGGTGGCTGCTATTTCGGTGGCGTTGTCGGTGCCCGCGCCATACCGATAGACGTCGATGTTGTAATGGCGGTTCTGCCAGTACATCTCGCCGTGCGTGGTCGGCCGGAACGGTGAATCACCGTGGTAGTCGATGTAATACGTGTTGGACCCCGCGCATGTCGGCGTGAACAGGACGTTGTGCGCCTGACGCTGGAGGCAGTGCTGGAAGTAGGCGTCGTGGACGTCCTGCCGGATCTCGACCTCCCGGGCGCCGCGCCGCTTGGCTTCGGCGATGGCACGACTGAGATGTGCGGCGGTGGCCTCGATCATCCACAGATACGACCCGAGGACGAATCCGTAGGGCCCGGTGATCATGAACATGTTCGGGAAGCCGGGTACGGAGACGCCTTGATAGGCCTGAAACCGATTGACCGCCCAGAACTCGGCGGCATCGAGTCCGTCGCGGCCGACGACGGGGAAGGGCGGTACCGAATCCCGTTCCCACAGCTTGAATCCGGTCGCACAGATGAGGACGTCGACCTCGTGCTCGACACCGTCGGCCGTCACCACACCGGTCTCGGTGACGCGCTCGATGGAGTCGGTGACCAGGCTGACGTCACTGCGATTGAACGTCTTCAAGTAGTCGTTCGACATCGACGGCCGTTTGCAGCCCAGGCCGTACCGCGGGATCAGTTTCTCTCGGGTCGCCGGGTCGCTGATCTGGCTGCGCATCCAGGCCCGGATCGGCGCCTCGATGATTTTGCGCGTGGTGTCGACCATCCACGACGGGCCGGTGAGCATGCCGCCCATCCCGATCTCGGTGGCGAGGGTCCCGACGGCGCGCAGCGCCGACCGCAATTGGCCGAACTCCAGCACCGTGCGGGCGATACCGTGAATCTGGCTGTCGGGCTTGGGAAATACCCAGATCGGGGTGCGTTGAAAGACGGTGAGGTGCGCCACCTCGTCGACGATCGCCGGCACGAGCTGAAGCGACGTCGCGCCCGTCCCGATCACCGCCACCCGTTTCCCTGCCAACGCGACATCGTGATCCCACAGCGCGGTGTGCATCAGCACCCCGCCGAAATCCTGCAGCCCGGGAATGTCCGGCAGCTTCGGCCGTTCCAGCCCGCCGACCGCCATCACGATGTGGCGGCCGGTGATCTCGGATCCGCCGTCGGTCCGCAACCGCCACATGCTGTTGCGCTCGTCGAACGTCGCCCCGGTCACGGTGGTACCCAGCCGCAACTTGTCGCGCAGGCCGTACTTGTCCACCATGTCGTCGGCGTAGTCCCGCAACTCACTGCCGGGAGCGAAGACCCGCGACCAGCCGCCGCGCTGCTCGTAGGAGAAGCTGTAGATGACAGACGGGATATCCACTGCCACACCGGGATAGGTGTTCGCGTGCCAGGTGCCGCCGACGTGGTCCCATTTGTCGACGATGACGAAGTCGTGGATCCCCTTGCGGTATAGGGCGATGCCGGCGCCGATGCCACCGAACCCGGCGCCGACGATCACCACCTCATGATCGGGGGCCTGCCGCTCGGCTGTGGGTGGCTGCGCGACCTTCGTACTCGCGGTCATGACCGGTCCTCGGCTATCGCACGTAGTCGGCGAGTTCGCCGTCAGCGCCGAACAATTCGCGCTGCCAGCGTTCGAGGAGGTCGTCGGTCAGCACATCGTCCGGATGAAAGCCGGGCCGGAGATACTCGTGAATTTCTGCGAGTATTCCCCGCAGAAGAGGACCACGGAACACCCCGTAGGTCTGGCGGAGCACCTTGATGGGCCGCCACGCCGTCGGATCCAACAGGATCGAGAACATCACCGCGGCGGTGACCAACGGGATGGTGAGGTAGTACATGAACCACATGACCGTGGTGCGAATCCGCTCCGAACCCCCAACTGCCCGGTAGACATCGAAGGCGACGGATTTGTGTTCCAACTCCTCCATGGCGTGCCAGTTCAGCAGGTGCCAGACCTCAGGATCGCCGGGGATTTCCTGGAGTTCCTCGTTGGACAGCACCCGTGCGCCGAGCACCGCGGTGTAGTGCTCCGCGGCGGCCGTCATGGCCAGATGGACCTTCGCCGGGATCATGTTCTCGATGCGAACCATCGTCTTCTGCCGGACGCTGGTCGGTGCGAACAACAAGAAGCGCACCAGCGGATAACCCATGTCCGCGAGCTGACCGTTGAGCTTGCGATGTTCCTGCCCGTGCACGGATTCCTGGCCGATGAATCCCGCGACGCGCTTCTTGAGCACCGGGTCGGTGATCTCGTCGGAGAATCGGCGGACCGACCGGATGAACGACTCCTCGCCGGGCGGAAACAAGCCCGACAGCACCGCCACCAGGTGGCTGAACACGATGTCGCCCTCGACGAAATGGCGCTTCAGGGGCTCGGGTTCGCCGAACCGGAACCGCATCCGGCGAACGGTTGGGTACGTGACCCCGTTCGGGGTGATCGGCTGAGCAGTCATGATCGGTTCCCTTCGTGGTTTCGGCTATTTCAGGTGATCGACGAGGACGCCGTCGGCGCCGAACAGCGCGTCGTGCCACTGCAGGGCCAGCGCGGTTGTGTCGACATCGTCCGGATGGAATCCAGGACGCAGATATACGGCCAGATCGGGCAACAGACCCTTGAAGATCGGGCCGGTGAACAGCTCATATGCTTCGCGTGCCAGGCGATCCGGTCGGCGCCGTGCGACGGGGTCGGACCCGATCGAGACGGCGAGCGAGACCAAGGTCACCGGTAGGAGCAGGCTGCACACTGCCACCATCACCGCGATGCGGGTGCGCTCGGTGCCGCCGACGGCGCGGTACACATCGAATGCGACCGACTTGTGCTCGAGTTCTTCCAGCGCATGCCAATTCAGCAGGTGCCACACCTCGGGTTCGGCCGGGATCGATTGCAGTTCGTCGCTCGACAACACCCGCTCGGCGAGCACCGCGGTGTAGTGCTCCGCGGCGGCGGTCACCGCCAGATGCACCTGCGCAGGCAACCGGTCCTCGATCCGTATTCGCCTGTCCCTCAGCTTTTTTGAATCCCACCACGCGATGGGATAGCCCATCTCGATCAGTTTCTGATTGAGATGCCGGTGCTCCTGGCCATGCATGGACTCCTGGCCGATGAAGCCGGCGACCCGCTTCTTGAGATCGGCATCGGTGATGCGGTCGGCAAATCGGCGGACCGACCGGATGAAGCCTTCTTCGCCGGGTGGGAAGGCACCCGAGAGGCCGGCGACGAAATGGCTGAACACCATGTCGCCGGCGACGAAGTACTTCTGGCCGCCTTCCTCGTTGAAGCGGAAGCGTATTCGTCTCGTCCGTGGATAGCGTGCCCGCGCTATCCGCCCCGGCGTCGACACCTCGTGTTGCTGACTCGCTGCGGTCATGCCACCACCTTTCCTCGAACATTCAGTAACTAGTACCGCGAGTTCTAGTAGTTCGGACGTTACGACGGCGCGCGCCCCGGCGCAAGGGTTTTGGATAACGAGGTTTTCTGAGTTTTTCGCCGCGGGGTGCCCCGGCGGTCCTGCGGCTCAGTCCGTGGTGCCGAACAGCGCCATCTGCTCGTCGGGCTGGATGACGACGCCGCGCGCGGCGGCCGCCGCGGACACCGCGCCCCAGATCACGGGCGTCAGCTGGGTGATGAGTTCGTCTTTGCTGATCGTCGGCTCATTGAGCCACCGCAGTACGCCGAGGGCGACGGCGCCGAGAATCGCGTCGGCGGTGTATTCCAGGTGGTCGGCGTCGCCGTTGTGCATACGCAGCATTGCCGCAAGAACTTCGGTCATGGCGCTGGACAGATTGCGGCCGTTCTGGAGCAGCTTGGTCCGGGAGTGATCGTCGCTGAAATGCGATCCGACGACGAACCGGAATAGGTTTGGCCGCTCGTCCACGAGGTCGATGTAGCCCGCGAGCGCCGAACGCACGAGTTCGAGTGCCGTGGCGGTGACGTGGAAGCACGGAATGACGCGCTGCACGATCAGTTCCTGCATGCGGTCACCGACAGCGGCGAACAATGTCTCTTTGTCGGTGAAGAAGCGATACAGCTTCGGTCGTGGGACGCCGGCGGTTTTCACCACGTCGTCGATCGACAGGTCCGGCCCGAACTCCTCGATCGCCCGCAGGGTCGCCTCGATCAGCTCCTCCCGCACTGTCGCGCGATGCGCACGCCAGCGGTCTGCCCGCGCATCGCCGGTCGGCGCGGCCAGTCGCACCGCAACACGGGTGGCATCCACGGGCATGGGCTAATCGTAGTTCAGCCAGAGGGCCGTGTCGGGTGGCATTTGTCCATCCGGCAGTGGCCCGCTGGCGAGCAGCACCTCGCCGTGGGGCACATCGACCGCAGTGCTGCCGGCGTTCAGCAGGCACACCAGGCCGTCCTCGCACTGGAATGCCAACAGGTCCGGTGCGGTCGGCAGCCACCGCACCGAACGTCCCAAAGCTGTTCGGCCCCGGCGTAATTCGATTGCCATACGGAACAACGACAACGTCGAATCCGGGTCCGCGGACTGCGCATCAACCGTCAACGGCCCCCAGTCGGCGGGCATCGGCAACCAGGTGTCCGCGGTCGAAGAGAACCCGTACGGCACCGCGTCGCCGGACCAGGGCAGCGGCACCCGGCAGCCGTCGCGGCCCCGCTCGGCGTAGCCGGACCGCTCCCAGACCGGGTCTTGCAGGACGTCGTCGGGCAGGTCGACGTTGGGCAGTCCGAGTTCCTCGCCGTTGTAGACGAATACCGCGCCGGGCAACGCCAACATCACCAGCGCCATCGCCCGGGCCCGGGAAAGCCCTTGGGCGCCATCGCCGTAACGGCTCACTTCGCGTTCGACGTCGTGGTTGGACAGCGTCCAGGTGGGTGGTGACTCTGCCAGCTCGGCGGCGGCCAGGGAATTCTCGATCGCCTCACGGACGGCGTACGCGGTGAAATCGGCTCGTACCAAACGGAAATTGAAACCGAGGTGCAGCTCGTCAGGGCGTAGGTACTTGGCGAAATCGGCGTTGTCGAACACCCAGACCTCGCCTACGGTGGCCGCGTCGGGATAGTCGTCGAGCACCGTCCGGATGTCGCGGTGAATGGCGTGCACGCCGTCGTTGTTGAAGCGTGGATCGTCCACTCGGGTGGCCAGCATGATCCCGTCGGGATCGGCCATGTCCGGCAGGTCGGCCGGTTTCGCCATCCCGTGCGCGACGTCGATCCGGAAGCCGGCGACGCCGCGGTCCAGCCAGAACCGCAGCGTCCGTTCCAGATCCGCGGCGATCTCCGGGTTGTCCCAATTCAGGTCCGGCTGCGCGGCGTCGAACAGGTGCAGATACCACTGGCCGGGTCGGCCGTCGGCCGCAGAAACCCGGGTCCACGCCGGGCCGCCGAACACCGATGTCCAATTGTTGGGTGGCAGATCGCCGCTGCGCCCGCGGCCGTCCCGGAAGAGGTAGCGGGACCGCTCCGGACTGCCCGGACCCGCGGCCAGCGCCGCCCGGAACCACGGATGCGCGGAGCTGGTGTGGTTCGGGACCAGGTCCATCGTGACCTTGATGTCCACGGCCCGCGCGGCGGCGATCAACCGATCGAGCGCCGCCATCCCGCCGAACAGCGGGTCGACGTCGCGGGGATCAGCCACGTCGTACCCGTGATCGACCATGGGGGAGACCATCACCGGGTTGAGCCACAGCGCGTCGACGCCGAGCGACCGCAGGTAGTCCAGGTGTGCCGTCACGCCATCGAGATCGCCGACGCCGTCACCGTCGCTGTCGGCGAAAGATCGCGGGTAGAGCTGATAGAAGACCGCGCGTGACCACCACCGCGGCGCTGTCATCAGAACGCCGAATTGACCATGTGCTGGGCGGCCATGTCGAAGTAGTCGAGCAGTGCCTGCCGGTGCACGGCATCGATGGTGTCGGCGTCGATCGAGGCGAGCGCGGAGTGCATGCACCGCAGCCAGGCGTCGCGCTCGAGGAAACCGATCCGGAACGGGGCGTGCCGCATCCGCAGTCGCGGGTGCCCGCGTTCGGTCGAGTAGGTGCGGGGACCACCCCAGTACTGCTCGAGGAACATCCGCAGCCGGTGTTCGGCGCCGTCGAGGTCATCCTCTGGATATAGCGGGCGCAGAATCTCGTCGTCGCGGACCAGTTGGTAGAACCGCGACACCAGGAGTTGGAAGGTCTGAGCTCCACCGACTTCGTCGTAGAACGACCGTTGCGCCTCTGTCACGTTGGCCATTGTCCACCAGGGTGCCCCGGTGCGTTTCGCACGGGACTGGTCACCCGAAGTTCATCGGATCGTCCAGCTAACACGCCGGAATTCTCGTGCGATCTCTGCCGATCCGTGGTGGACTGTCAGCACGGAGGACGTATGTCGCAACGGAGAAAGGTCCGCGGCCACAGACTTCACGGCGCCGCGGTGGGTTTGCCTGTGCCTGGCACAGCACTGTCATCACCCCTGCACGCAGTCGAGTCGAGTCCCCCAGAAGGATCAGTCGGCTCGCTCTGGGGCCGCCGCCGCGTCCTGCTGCTGAACTCGACCTACGAACCGTTGACCGCCCTGCCCATGCGTCGCGCCGTGATCATGGTGCTGTGCGGCAAAGCCGACGTGGTGCACGACGATCCGACCGGTCCTGTCATACATTCGGCGACCCGCGCGGTCGCCGTTCCATCGGTAATCCGGCTGCGAAGCTATGTGCGGGTCCCATATCGGGCCCGCATTCCCATGACCAGGGCCGCGCTGATGCACCGGGACCGATTTCGCTGCGCGTACTGCGGCGGCAAGGCCGACACCGTCGACCACGTCGTGCCACGCAGCCGCGGCGGCGAACACTCCTGGGAGAACTGCGTCGCGGCCTGTGGTCCGTGTAATCACCGCAAGGCCGACCGGCTGCTGAGCGAACTCGGCTGGACGCTGCATGCGGCACCGCTGCCGCCCAAAGGGCAGCACTGGCGGCTGCTGTCGGCGGTCAAAGAGCTCGATCCGGCCTGGGTGCGGTACCTCGGCGAAGGCGCCGCCTGAAATCCGGCGGCGGAATGCCCCTGTCCTCAGCGTGAGCTGGTTGCGTACTGATACGGTTTGCGCGTGAGCATTGCACTTACTCATTCGCTGCTCGGTGGGGTGCCGTTGGCGCTGCTGCTGGTGCTTGGCGCGCTGTTCTTGTTGCGCAAGAGTCCGCATCCGGACACCTACAAGATGACCGACAAGTGGACCCACGCGCCGATCCTGTGGGCGGCCGAGGAACCGGCGGATCACGGCCACGGTGGCCATGACTCGCACCTGACTGTGGGAGGTGGCGCAAGTGGCAAGTGGTAGCCAGACCGAGGTCGCAAACATCGATCCGGCCAACCTGCCGTACGGCTACGCCGTCACGTACAGCGGCCGCATCTCCGGCGTCACCGAACCCGGTGAGCTGTCGGTGCACTACCCGTTCCCGGTCAAGGACCTGGTGTTCCTCGACGACGCCCTGAAGTACGGTTCGCGCGCTGCCGGCGCCCGGTTCGCCGTCTACATCGGCGACCTGGGTACGGACACCGCCGCCACCGCACGTGAGGTGCTGGCCACCGTGCCGACGCCGAACAACGCGGTGCTGCTGGCCGTTTCGCCGAACCAGAAGGCCATCGAGGTCGTCTACGGCTCCGAGGTCCGCGGTCGTGGTATCGAAGAGGCCGCTCCGCTGGGAGTGTCCGCGGCGGCCGCGTCGTTCAAGCAGGGCAACCTGATGGACGGCTTGATCAGCGCGGTCCGCGTGCTGAGCGCCGGCGTCTCGCCCGCCTGATTTCTCTTCACTCTGCCGGGTGCGAACCAATGGTTCGCACCCGGCAGAGTGCTATCTGGGGCCTGCCCTGACGAGGACGGGCTCGCGCCCTCTCGTTGAGCCTGTACTGAGGGCGCATCTGTTCAAGTGACCCACGCACGGAGTGCAGGGTCAACGCGTTTTTGAGCCGTCGTGCCGCTGACCCTGAATCCTGGGCACCACGCAAGCGCCCGGCGATGTTGACGACGGCCGAGGTACCTAGCTCAGCGCGCGGCGGGGTAGCGCTTGCGCAGGCGGGCTTCGTATCCCGGCTGCAGCGCGGTGAGGCTGATGTCGCCGTCGTAGTGCGCCAGCACGCGCGGGTCCATCACCCGACGCCACAACGGCGGGCAGATGGCCAGCAGCAGCATGGTGCCGTAACCGCCCGGCAGCTGCGGAGCCTCATCGGCATGGCACAGCGCCTGGTACCGACGCATCGGGTTGGCGTGGTGATCGGAGTGCCGCTGCAGGTGGAACAGGAACACGTTGGCGATCACGGTGTTGCTGTTCCAGCTGTGACTGGCGCGCACGCGCTCGTAGCGGCCGTTCGGCAGCTGCTGCCGCCGCAGGCCGTAGTGCTCCAGGTAGTTGACGGTCTCCAGCAGGAAGATGCCGATGACGGCCTGACCGAACAGCCAGGGCAGGACGGTGACGCCGAACCAGGCCACCAGGATGGCGAACAGGACGACGGTCATCAGCCAGGCGTTGAGGACCTCGTTGTGCAGCGACCACTTGGATTTACGGATGCGGGCGAGGCGGTCGGACTCCAGCTGCCACGCCGACCGCAGGCTGCCCACGACCGACCGACCGATGAAGGCGTACAGGCTCTCGCCGAGCCGTGAGCTGGCGGGATCCTCCGGAGTGGCCACCCGCACGTGGTGGCCGCGGTTGTGCTCCACGAAGAAGTGGCCGTAGCAGGTCTGGGCCAGAGCGATCTTGCTGAGCCGGCGCTCGGACATGCCGCGCTTGTGGCCGAGTTCGTGGGCGGCGTTGATCGCGATGCCGCCGACCGTCCCGACCGCGGCCATGAGGCCCAGCTTGTCGACGAGCGACATGGTCACCCAGCCGCCGCCGGCCCACAACCAGCACGCGAAGATCAGCGACAGGTACTGCGCCGGCAGGAACAGGTGGGTGGCGATCCGGTAGAAGGGGTCGTCTTCCAGACGGCGCAGGTCTCCGGGAGTCGTCTCGGCCTCGGGGCCCACGATGTGGTCCAGCAGCGGGACCAAGCCGAAGGTCAGGAGCGAGCCGGCCCACCAGAAGGCGTCGATGCCCGTGAGCCACACCAGCAGCCAGGACAGGCCCACCATTCCGGGAGTGATGGGGCCCAGCAGCCACAGGTAGCGCTTGGGATCGCGCCATTTCGACTTCGGCGCTTCGGGTGCGTCGGGCTCAGCGGGCGCGTGAGGCTGCGACGCCTCCTGGCCCGCGCGCAATGCCGACAACACCCCGTATTCGTACCCGCATTCGGCCGTTTGCGCAAATACACCACGGTAGCCAGAGCCAGTTCTTGTCCGTTTTCTTAGCGTTATCCAGCAAATTGTCTGCGGGGTCAGGGTGCGGGGGCATTCCGGCGAATTGGCCGGCTGCTGTCCCGGCCGTGGGACACCGGTCGTCCGCCCGGCGTATTCGGCAATAAACTTGCAGGTAGGGTGCCATAGACGGATATGGGTGACCTACGACATACCGGGCGTCGCGCGGGTTGGTCGACGCGTTGGCGGCCGGATCTCGCGGAGCGGCGGAAACCCCGCGGCATCGTGTAATTTTTGTGATGAATCCGTTATTCGGAACGTCGGAGGTTGCCGGCTTCGGGTTAGCTGGACGTTAGGCGGAAGGACGATCTTGGCAGTGATGCAGGGCCGGCATCGACACATCCCGCGCTGCGGCGCGGCCCGTGCCGCCGACGCATGTCCTGTCGAGGCAGGCAACCGATGAGCCCGATCAGCCGGCGCCAGTTTCTCGGCGGTGCGGCGGTGGTGGGTGTCGCGGGTGCGGCCGGTGTGGGCGTCCTTGTCGAAAGATCGCGTGACCGCACCGAATCCCGGAAGCACTTCTCGGCCATCGTGATCGGCAGCGGCTACGGCGGCGGCGTCTCGGCGCTGCGGCTGGGACAGGCCGGCGTCGAGACGTTGGTGATCGAACAGGGCCGGCTGTGGGACAAGCCCGACGACGACGGCAAGCGGTTCTCCAAGATGCTGCCGGCCGACACCCGCGCCGGTTGGTTCACGAAGGTGCCGCCGAGTCTGGTCACCTCCTTCGGCGGCTTCACGGTGGAGCAGGTGGCGGAGCACGCGCCGTCGCCCCAGCCGATCCAGGCCGGCATCTGCCAGAAGGTGACGCACGGCGCCCACGACGTCTTCCGGGGTCTGGCGGTCGGTGGCGGCTCGATGATCAATGCGGGTATCGCTGCCATCCCGACGCCGCGCCAGGTCGCCAAGGCGTTCCCTGACATCGGCGGCGACGAGTTCCTGCGCACCTATGTCGAACGCGCCAAGTCCGCGCTGAAGATCAGCTACCGCGACATGCCCTGGTTCGAGCAGACCCCGTGCTTCCAATACGCCCGCGTCGGCCGCAAGTACGCGGCGGCGGCCGGCTACAAGGTCGACTACAACGGCAGCTCCTACTCCTTCGACTATCTGGTCAAGGAGGCGGCCGGACAGGTACCGCAGTCCTCGCTGGCATTCGAGCAGCAGTTCGGCAGCAACTACGGCCGGTTCGGCAGCGTCGACCAGACCTACGTTGCCGAAGCGCTCAAGACGGGCCATGTCACGCTGCGCCCGCTGACCGAGGTCACCTCGATCCGCCAGGAGCGTTCGGGTGAGTTCGTGGTGTCCACCCGTGAAATCGACCGCTGGGGCAAAGAGCTGTCCAAGACCGAATTCGGTTGTGACCAGCTGTATCTCGCGGCCGGCGTGCTCGGCACCACCAAGCTGCTGCTGAAGGCGCGGGAGACCGGTGACCTGGCCCGGTTGAACGATCAGGTCGGCAAGGGCTACGGCAACAACGGTGACCTGATGGTCGGACACAACCTGGCCAAGAGCGATCCGGCTGGCACCACGCAATCCCTGATGGGCATGATCAACATCGATGGCCGCGACGACCCGGACAACCCGGTGTACGCCAGCATGTTCTCCATGCCGCTACCGGTCGAGACGTACCTGCTCGGCTACTACGTCATGGTCGACACCGGCGACCGGGCCGACATCACCTACGACCGCCAGTCCGACACCGCGACCATCCAGTGGACCGACGCCTTCGCCGCGAACAACGAGGCCAGGGCCAGGCAGGTGTTCGACAAGATCATGCGGGCCAACCGTGTCGACTACCGCAATGACCTGTTCAGCGGAAAAGTGTTCGCGCCCAACACCGTCCACCCACTGGGCGGCTGTGTGCGGGGCAAGGCCACCGACGCCTTCGGGCGGGTGAACGGCCACCGAAACCTGTTCGTCAACGACGCCTCGCTGATGCCCGGGCACCTCGGTTGCAACCCGTACATGACCATCACCGCGCTCGCGGAGCGCAACATCGAAGGCATCCTGCAGGGCCGCACCTAGCCTGTCGGCCAGGTGCGGCCCCGCAGTCGCGTCAGCTGATGTCGAAGGCCCGCGCGCGCAGCGAACGCTCGACTCCCGCACGGCCTTCCACGACCAGGCGGCGCAGGGCCGGCGGCAGCTCCGGGTCGGAGAGGAACCGGTCGGCGGCGTCGAGACCGGCCTGACTGATGTCCCACGCCGGGTACAGGCCGATGACGACGGTCTGGGCCACCTCGCTCGAGCGCCGCTCCCACACCCCGGAGATCGCCGCGAAGTACAGGTCCCGGAACGGCGCCAGCAGTTCGGCCTGCCCGGGCTGGACCAGGCCGCCGACGATGGCGCGCGTGGTGATGTTCGCCAGCGTGTCGTCCTCGATGACCTGTTGCCACGCAGCCTCTTTCACCGCCGCCTGCGGGCGGGCGGCGGTCGCGGCCGCGGCATTGCGCTGACCGGCCGCCGTCGGATCCTGCTGGGCTTCGGTGTCGATGAACGGCGTCGCCACGCCGTCCGCGTCGATGACGCCCGCACGGGCCAGCGCGGTGACGATGCGCCAGCGCAGATCGGTGTCGATCACCAGGCCCGTCATGTTCACCGCAGCAGGCTCGTTGTCCAGCAGTGTCGACAGCACCGCGATGTGATTCGGCGCCAGCACCGACGTGCACAGCGCATTGATGTACGCCAGCTGGTGGTCCGATCCCGGCGACGAGTCGCGCGCCAGGTCCAGCAACGCGTCACCGAAAGCGGCCCAACCGATTTCGGCCGCCCATACGGGATCGGCGTAGGAGGTCAGGGCGGTCTGTGCCTGCAGCACCAGCCGCTGGGCGACGCCCACCTCGGTCTCGGCGTGCAGGCCACTCATGACCAGCGCGACGAACTCGCGGGCCTTCATCTCGGCCTCGCGCGTCATCTCCCACGCCGCCGACCAGGCCAGGGTGCGGGGGAGCGGGTCCTCGATGTCGGCGATCCGGCTCAGCACCGTCTGCAGCGACGCGGGATCGAGCCGCATCGAGCAGTACGTCAGATCGTCGTCGTTGACCAGGATCAGCTTGCTGCGCGAAAGCCCCACCAGGGCAGGGACATCCGTCACGGGGCCCTCGACGTCGAGTTCCTCGCGGTGCACCCGGACCAGCTTGCCGGAGCCGTCGTCGTCGTACAGTCCGACGGCCAGCCGGTGCACGCGGGTCTCACCGGCGCCGGGTGCCGCACCGCTCTGGGTGATGGCGAACCGGGTGAACGCGCCGGCGCCGTCGACGTCGAAGTCGGCCCGCAGCGTGTTCAGGCCCGTGGTCTTGAGCCACTGCTGGCCCCAGTCCGACAGGTCCCGGCCCGACGACTTCTCCAGTGCACCAAGCAGATCGGCGAACGTGGCGTTGTCGTAGGCGTGGTCGCGGAAGTAGTCGCGCAGACCCGACAGGAACGGCTCCAGCCCGACATAGGCCACCAGCTGCTTGAGCACACTGGCGCCCTTGGCGTAGGTGATGCCGTCGAAGTTCACCTCCACTGCCGCCAGGTCGGGGATGTCGGCGGCCACCGGGTGGGTGGACGGCAACTGGTCCTGCCGGTAGGCCCAGGACTTCTCCACGTTCGCGAAGGTGGTCCAGGCCTGCTTGTACTCGGTGGCCTCCGCCTGGCACAGCACCGAGGCGAACGTGGCGAAGGACTCGTTGAGCCACAGGTCATCCCACCACCGCATGGTGACCAGGTCGCCGAACCACATGTGGGCCATCTCGTGCAGCACGGTCTCCGCGCGGCGCTCGTACGAGTAGCGCGTGACCTTCGACCGGAAGACGTAGTCCTCCAGGAACGTCACCGCGCCCGCGTTCTCCATGGCGCCGGCGTTGAACTCCGGCACGAACAGCTGGTCGTACTTGCCGAACGCGTACGGCGTGCCGAAGTTGTTGTGGTAGAAGGAGAATCCCTGCTTGGTCTCGGTGAACAGCCGCTCGGCATCCATGTACTCGGCCAGCGACGCGCGGCAGAAGATGCCCAGCGGAATGTCGCCGTGCTCGTCGCTGTAGACGTCGTCCCACCGGGCATAGGGCCCGGCGATCAAGGCGGCCAGGTAGGTGCTCATCTTCGGGGTGGTGGCGAAGGTGTGCTTGCCGCCTTCGGCCGAGCTTCCGGCGCCGTTCGAGATCACCTGCCAATGTGCAGGTGCGGTCACCGCCACGTCGAAGGTGGCCTTGAGGTCCGGCTGGTCGAAGCAGGCGAACATCCGCTTGGCGTCAGCGGTTTCGAACTGTGAGTAGAGGTAGACCTCGCCGTCGACGGGGTCGACGAAGCGGTGCAGCCCCTCGCCGGTGTTGGAGTAGCGGCAGTCCGCGTCGACGACGACGACGTTCTGCTCGGCCAGCCCGGCCAGCTGCACGCCCGTTGATTCGTCGTACGCGGACACGTCGATGGGCAGCCCGTTGAGGGTCGCGCTGCGGAGGGTGTCGGCGGCGATGTCGATGACGGTGTTGGCGCCGGGCAGGGCGCTGAACGTCACCGTGGTCACCGACCGGAAGGTGCGCTCGCCCGGTGCGCCGGCACCGTCGGTGAGGTCAAGATCGATGCGGTAGTTGTCGACGGTCACCAGTGCGGCGCGCTCGGCGGCCTGGTCGCGGGTCAGGTTCGGAAGTGCCACGTCACCAACTTAGGGGACAACCGGTGGCCGTGACCGGGAACATCGGGACGCCGGGCATAGTTGTTCGCAACGGGCTCTGTACCGACCACCAAAGGAAGACGTATGGCCGACGCCACCGCTACACAGGATGTCGCAGGATTCTGGTTCGATCCGTTGTGCCCGTGGGCCTGGATCACCTCGCGCTGGATCCTGGAGGTCGCGCAGGTCCGGAACGTCGACGTGCAGTTCCACGTCATGAGCCTGGCGGTGCTGAACGAGGGCAGGGACCTGCCCGAGCAGTACCAGGAGATGATGAAGCTGGCGTGGGGTCCGGTGCGCGTCGCGATCGCCGCCGAAGAAGCGCTCGGTTCCGACGTGCTGGCGCCGCTGTACACCGCGATGGGCACCCGGATTCACAACCAGGGCAACAAGAACTTCACCGAGGTCATCGCCGAGTCCCTCGAAGAACTCGGGCTGCCCGCCGAACTGGCGGAGGCGGCCACCAGCGACAAGTTCGACGAGGCGCTGCGCAAGAGCCACCACGCCGGCATGGACGCCGTCGGCCCCGATGTGGGGACGCCGACCATCCACGTCAACGGCGTCGCGTTCTTCGGTCCGGTGCTCTCGCGTATCCCGCGCGGTGAAGAGGCCGGAAAGCTGTGGGACGCGTCGGTGATTTTCGCTTCCTACCCGCACTTCTGGGAGCTCAAGCGCTCCCGCAACGAGGCTCCCGAATTCGACTGAGCGCAATCGGCCGCTAGTCACGCTCGCCTGGGTCGGCACAGGTAATCTCGTCGGCGTTCCGCAAGGAACGTCTGGACGCCATTACGGTGGTCAGACACATCCGAAACATGAGCCACAACGATGCAACTGGTGGGGAGCGACGTGCCGACGGACAGTTTCGTCCTTCGACGTGCGGGTTTGAGTAGGATGCGCTGATGTCGCTGGAGACGGGCGCAACCTTCGCCGGGTACACCGTGCGTCGATTGCTGGGCTCAGGGGGAATGGGCGATGTGTACCTCGTCCAGCACCCCAGGCTGCCTCGCCTGGACGCGATGAAGGTGCTCCGGGAAACCGCCTCCGCCAACGACGAATTCCGTATCCGGTTCGAGCGTGAGGCGAATATCGCCGCGGGCCTGTGGCATCCGCACATCGTCGGCCTGCACGACCGCGGCGAGTTCGAGGGCCGGCTGTGGATCACCATGGACTACGTCGACGGCACCGATGCCGCGCAGCTGGTCAAGTACGAGTACCCGAACGGGCTGCCGCTGGAGTTGGTGGCCGCCATCGTCAAGGCCATGAGCTCGGCCCTGGACTACGCACACCAGCGCGGGTTGCTGCACCGTGACATCAAGCCGGCCAACATCCTGCTCAGCAACATCGACACCGACGAGCGGCGAATCCTGCTGAGCGACTTCGGCATCGCCCGCCAGATCGGTGAGGTGACGGGCCTGACGTCGGCCAACCTGGCGATCGGCACCGTCTCCTACTCGGCGCCCGAGCAGCTGATGGGCGGCGAGATCGACGGTCGCGCCGACCAGTACGCGCTCGCCGCGACCGCGTACCGGTTGCTCACCGGCCAGACGCCCTACCAGGACACCAACCAGATCGCGGTGATCAGCCAGCACCTCAGTGCGACCCCGCCCAAGGCCAGCGACCTGAAGCCGTGGCTGGAGCCGCTGAACGACGTGCTGATCAAGGCCATGGGCAAGTCGCCCGATGACCGATTCGATTCCTGCACCAAGTTCGCGCGGGCCTTCGAACGGCAGGCCGAACTGGTCACCGAGTCACCGACGCTGAACCTGCGCACCGCCGAGTTGCGGCTGCCGACGGTCAAGCCCGCGGCGCCCGTCGCCGAGCCGCCG
Source organism: Mycobacterium sp. PDNC021 (assembly GCF_048282635.1). NCBI lineage: Bacteria > Bacillati > Actinomycetota > Actinomycetes > Mycobacteriales > Mycobacteriaceae > Mycobacterium > Mycobacterium sp. PDNC021. The sequence continues at coordinate 4,870,052 of NZ_CP182502.1, read as the reverse complement.
TCCGCTCCCGAGGTGACCCCGCCGCCTCCGGTCCCGGTCGCCGAACCCGACCTCGTCGACGAACCGGAGCCCGAACCGGTCGCGCCGGAACCTGTTGTCCAGGAGCCCGTTGCGCAGCCCCCGGTTCCGGAGCCACCTGCGCCACCCGTGCCGCAGCCACCGTCCGAGCCGGTCTCGGAGCCGACGCCGACGCCCGAACCGGTTCGCCCGGAGCCGACGCCGCCGCCGGTACCGCCGCGCGCTCCGGTCGGTCCGCCGCCTGAATCGAAACCGTTTCGGCCGGAACCGGATTCGTCACCGTCGGCCCCGCCGTATCGGCAGCCGCTGCCGGCACCCCCGGGTCCTCCGCCCTTGCCGCCGCAGCGGCCTGTCCGGCCTACTCACGAAACGGTGTCGCCGACCGTGGTGCTGCCGGTCATCCCGGCCGACCCCGCGGCGCACGCCGCGCCCGGCATGGGCCGCCCCGGCGGACCGCCACCGTCGTACTCGCAACTCGCGGCCGACATCGGCAAGACGCAGCCCGGTCGTAGCCAGTCCTCGGGCGGCAAGTCCACCAAGATCTGGGTGATCGGTGGCTCCATCGCCGCCGTCGTGGTCGTGCTGATCGGTGTCGTTCTCTTGAATTCCGGTGGTGACTCGAGTGGGTCTTCGGACGCCTCCGGAACCAGCAGCCAGAGCTCCGGAGTGGACAAGCCGGCGTCGTCGTCGCACAAGCCGACACCGCCGCTGCTGGTCGGTACACCCGGCAACTACCAGACCATCGCCACCTACCTGAAGAGCAACAACATTCCGGAGGCACTGGTCCACCGCAATGAACCCGGCGCACCGGTGGTGACGATGCCGATGCCCCCGGGCTGGGTCGACGCCGGACCGCAGACGCCGGCTTTCGCGTACGAGTCGATCGTCTACAACGGCCCGAGCGCCGGCGCGTACCGGCCCAGCGCCACGGCGTTGATCTCCCGGCTGGGCCCGAACGCCGATGCCCAGAAGATTCTCGACTTCGCGCCGGGTGAGCTGAACAACCTGCCGGGATTCACCGCCACCGACCCCGGCACACCGGGCACTGTCGACGGCCACAAGTCGTTCCAGATCGCCGGTTCCTGGAATTCCAACGGGGTGACGAAGCTCATCACGCAGAACACCGTCGTCATCCAGGACGGGACCGGGCTGTACGTCATGCAGATCAACATCGACGGCGTCGCCGACCAGGCCGAGATCATCAAGCAGATCACCGAGGCCGTCGACCGCGACACGAAGATCGCCTCCGGCTAACCGGCTGATTCTGTCCGGGGCCGCTGTTCTGCCAGAATGTGCGCCATGCGCGTATATCTCGGAGCCGACCACGCCGGATACGAACTCAAGCAGGCCCTGCTCGACCATCTGACCGCCAATGGCCACCAGGCCGTCGACTGCGGTGCCTTCGCCTACGACGCGGAGGACGACTACCCGGCGTTCTGCATCGACGCCGCCAAGCGCACCGTCGACGACCCGGGCAGCCTGGGCATCGTCATCGGCGGCTCGGGCAACGGCGAGCAGATCGCGGCCAACAAGGTGCCGGGTGTGCGCTGTGCGCTGGCCTGGAGCGTCGAAACCGCGCAGCTGGCCCGCGAGCACAACAACGCGCAGGTGATGGGCATCGGTGGCCGTATGCACAGCACCGAGAAAGCCTTCGCGATCGTCGACGCCTTCCTGGCTGCCGAATGGTCGGAGGCCGCGCGGCACCAGCGCCGCATCGACATCCTGGCCGAGTACGAGAAGACGCACGTGGCTCCTGAGGTTCCGGGCGCCGGGGCCTGATCCGAGGCCTGACCTATGCCGGAGGGGCATACCCTGCACCGGTTGGCCCGCCTGCACCAGCAGCGTTTCGGGCGGGCGCCGGTGGTGGTCAGCAGTCCGCAGGGCCGGTTCTCCGATGCCGCGGCCGCCGTCAGCGGCCGGGTGCTGCGTAAGGCCGATGCCTGGGGCAAGCACCTGTTCCACCACTACGACGGTGGCGCGGTGGTGCACGTCCACCTCGGCCTGTACGGCACGTTCACCGAACAGCCGCTGCCGATGACCGCACCCGTCGGGCAGGTGCGCATGCGCATGCTCGGGTCCGACTTCGGCACCGACCTGCGGGGCCCGACCGTCTGCGAGCTGATCGACGAGGGCGGCGTCGACGACGTGGTGGCCCGGCTCGGCGCCGACCCATTGCGCCGCGACGCCGACCCCGGACTCGCCTGGGCGCGAATCAGCAAGTCCCGCAGATCAATCGGATCGATGCTGATGGATCAGTCGGTGATCGCCGGCGTCGGCAACGTGTACCGTAGCGAGCTGCTGTACCGGCACCGGATCGATCCGCACCGGCCGGGCGCGGCGCTGACCGAGTCCGAGTTCGCCGACCTGTGGACCGATCTCGTCGCTCTCATGAAGGTCGGCGTGCGTCGCGGCAAGATCGTCGTCGTGCGTCCGGAAGACGACCACGGCGCGCCGTCCTACGCCGCGGACCGGCCGCGCACCTATGTGTACCGGCGGGCGGGAGAGGCGTGCCGCGTGTGCGGCGCCACCATTCGCACCGAGGTAGTGGAGGGGCGAAACCTGTTCTGGTGCCCCGATTGTCAGGTGTGACGGGGTTGATTTGGGGGACCTGAAAACCCCGTAGGCGGTTGAGGGTGCGTCCTCGCTGAGGTGTACTCGCACGACTACGCCCAGGATGCAGGGTCGATTGGGTTTCAGCGTCCCGGATTGTTGACCCTGACGTGACGGCGTACCTCACTCGAACAATTGCGCCGTGGATACAGGATCAATGGGAACCTTTGGTGCCGGACACCGATCAATTCGGCAGGCTCCTAGTCGCCGCCGCCTCCGCAGCCGCCACCGCAACCACCGCCGCCACAGCTGCTGCCTCCGGAGTCACTGCTCCCGGAGTCCCAACTGCCGCCGCCGGCATCCCAGCCGTTGTTGTCGTTCCAGCTGACGTCCTGCCCTTGGCCGGAGTCGGCGAACTGGCTCTGATCGAGGCCCTGCTGGTAGCCCTGGTCGAATCCCGACCCGTATCCGGACTCGAAACCCTGTGCGCCGTAACCCACTCCGTGCATGCCGTCGAACAGTGCGTCGAACAACAGCACCGAGCCGACGCCCCAGGCACCGGCCACCAACGCCGGCTTCCACCACGGCTCGGAGTACCAGCCCTCGGGCACCGGACGGCCGGCGACCCGTCCGCCGGGGTAGTAGTTCGGCGTCGCCGCCGTCGGCCCCGGTGAGGCCTGAATCTGCCTGCCGTCGAACTGGATTCGGCGGTCCTCGGTGACCTCGCCCGCGCCGCGCTGGCCGGCCAGTGCCTGCAGCGGCGGACCGGGGTCGATGCCCATCGCGGTCCGGGCGGCGCGCACGTAGTACAGCCCCTCGATCGCACTCTGCTTGGCGAACGCCGCCTGCTGGGCCGTGGTGGCCTGCTCGATCTGCGACGCCGCGGCGTTGTAGCGCTCGGATGCGTCGGCCATGGCCTGGCGCGAGGCGTCGTCGGTGCCGGTCAGGTTGAACACCTGGCCGCCGAGCATCTCGATGACGCGCCGGGCATCGGCTTTCGCGTTGGCCAGGGCGGCGGCCTTGTTGGCCTTGCTCTGCCTGCTGAACAGGAAGAACCCGATGGCCGCGATGACGATCAGGATGAGCACGAACTCCATGCAGGCAGCTTACCGATGACCGCCATCACATAGATATGGACATTAATGTCCATATCTATTACCGTCGTCGTCATGAACCTGACATTCCACGTCTTCGACATCGAACGCGGTGTGTTGTCGACCGCGCCCGGAATCGTCACCAGCTACCCGGGTGGCGACACCGCGGTCCGTGAACTGGCACCGCTCGGCGCGGGATTTCGCCCGGTTGCCTGGAGTCGTTGCGGCGCCATCGATTACACCGCGCTCGGGCAATGGGCGGCGTTCCACCGCAACCGGTCTGCGGAGGCCCCGGTGCTGGTCGCGCCGTACCTGCCGTCGGCCCGCGGTGACCACGATCCGACCGACGACGCCCGCGTCGCCGCCCGGCTCACCGCCGCCACCGGCGTCGCGCACATTGTGACGGTGGACCCGCACTCCCCGGTCTGGGCCGACGAAGCCCGGCGCGGGGGAGCGGCCGTCACCGTCATCGAAGCCGTCGACCTGGTCGGCTGTGGCGCCGCGCACCACCCCGGCTGGGCCGGTGTCGTCGCACCCGACAAGGGTGCCCGCGACAGAGCCGGACAGGTGGCGTCCCGGTTGGGTGTGCCGCTGTATGTCGCTGGCAAGCAACGGAATCCGGCCAACGGGAAGCTGTCGGGGTTTGTCGCCCCGGAGGGTCTGCCGGACCGCGGCCGTTTGCTGGTGATCGACGACATCTGCGACGGCGGCGGCACCTTCGCCGGGCTGGCTGATGCCATCCGCGCGAGCAGACCCAACCTGGCCCTGCACCTGTGGGTCAGCCACGGCTGCTTCACCGGACGCTGGCGGGACAACCTCGCCGGCTACGCCTCGGTCACCAGTACCGACTCCCGCGCCACACCCGGCGGCGTGCACGTCCAACCGCTGGAACCGTTCATCACCCACACCCTGACCACGCTGATCTGATCAGAAGGACTTCATCATGACCATCGAAGCAACCGCCACGTACCGGCCCGAGACCATTGCGGCCCTGGATGTCCTGATGGACACCGATGCCTACAAGCTGGACCACCGCCGTCAGTACCCGGCCGGCACCGAGTACGTCTACTCCAACCTGACCGCTCGCGGCAGTCGTATCCCCGGGGTGGCCTGGACCGCGTTTTTCGGCCTGCAGGCCTACCTGCGCTACCTGAACCAGCGGTGGAGCGTCTTCTTCGCCGCTGATATCGACGAGGTGTGCCAGGCCTACGTAGACCGCGTCACCCAGGTGTTGGGACCCAATGATGTTGGCGCCGAGCACATCCGACAACTGCACGCCTACGGGAGGCTGCCGCTGCGGGTACGGGCGCTGCCGGAAGGCACCATCGTGCCGGTCGGCGTCCCGTACCTGACCGTCGAGAACACCGCGCCCGAGTTCTTCTGGCTGACCAATTACATCGAGACCGAGATGTCGGCCGCGCTGTGGCAGCCCATCACGTCGGCGACCACCGCGTGGCGCAACCGGACTCTGCTGGACACTAGGGCGCGGGACTGCGGCGCCGACCCGGCCGCGGTCGACTGGCAGGGGCACGACTTCTCCTTCCGGGGCATGGCCGGCAGCGCGGCTGCCGCCGCATCGGGGGCCGCGCACCTGTTGGCGTTCACCGGCACCGACTGCCTGCCCGCGCTGGGCTGGATCGACCGGAACTACCCGGGCTCAACCGGGATCATCGGGGGCAGCGTGCCGGCCACCGAGCACAGCGTCATGTGCGCCGGCACCCAGGACGATGAGGTCGCCACGTTCGCCCGGCTGCTGGACCTGTATCCGACCGGCATCGTGTCGATCGTCAGCGACACCTGGGACCTGTGGCACGTCTGCACCGGCATCCTGCCCACGCTGAAAGACACGATCACCGCGCGTGACGGCAAGGTGGTGATCCGCCCCGACAGCGGTGACCCCGAACGCATCATGTGCGGCGACCCGCAGGCCCCGGCCGGCAGCCCCGCGAACAAGGGTGTGGTGAACCTGCTGTGGGAAGTGTTCGGCGGCACGGTCAACGCTGCCGGATATCGGGAACTGGACCCGCACATCGGCGTCATCTACGGCGACTCGATCACGCACGAGCGGGCGGCCGCCATCACCGCCAACCTGATGGGGCAGGGCTACGTGTCCACCACTCCGGTTCTCGGATTCGGTTCATACACATATCAATACGTCACGCGTGACACCTTCTCCATCGCGATGAAGGCCACCTGGGTACAGGTCGACGGCCGCGGCCGGGACATCGCCAAGGCGCCGGTCACCGATCCGGGCAAGCGCAGCGCGCGGGGCCGGTTGGCCGTGGTCCGTGACGAGCGTGGGCGGCTGACCCTGGTGCAGGGCGCTGCCGGTGCCGTAGAGGCGACGGACGCCATGCGGACGGTGTTCGAGGACGGCGTCATCGTCAACCCGGTGTCCTTCGCCGAGGTGCGCGCTACCGTGCGACGTGATTGGGCGGCATATGCCGCCGGCGAGGAGGACGCGCGTCATGGCTGAGTCGCTGGCCACCTGGCTGAGCGTCGACGTCTTCGCGGTGAGCCCCGGCGAGGAGCCGGGGCTCATCCTGGCGCGCAGGCAACGCGAACCGCATCAGGGGGACTGGGCGTTGCCCGGCGTGGTGCTCGACGCCGCCAAGGGGGAGACGGTCGCCGCCGCGGCACACCGAGCGCTGCGGGACCGGGCCGATGCCGAGCCCATCGAAGGGCCGCCGACCGTGGCCCTCGTGGTGTCCGACCCGGAGCGCGACGAGCGCGGTCACACAGTGTCCCTGGTGAATGTGATGCGCGCACAACCCGGCGGCGACGCACTGGTGGTGCGGAAGGGACAGGCCATGCCCGCCTTGCCGTTCGGGCACAACGCGATGATCCGGGACACCGCGGCCACAGTGTCGCAGCGGCTGTTGTCGGACCCCGCGACGGCCGCGGCGATGTTCGGCACCGGGTGCACGGCCGGCGAGGTCTGCGCGCTGACCGAGCTGCTGTTCCACCTGTCCGGCGGTACGGGAGCCGAGCCGATTCCGCTCGCCGCGATGCGGCGCCGGCTGGAACGGGCAGCGCTCTTCACCGCGGATGGCAGTCGGCCCGCGCATACCCGGCCGGTGACGGTGTTCAGGACGGCGCGGTAAAACGGCGCCTGCGTAAGCGCTGGCAAATTGCTTGGGTGCGGCTGGGCTCGGTGCGGGGCACGCTCGTTACGTTCCTGTGAACATGCCTGCGACCTGGGGAAATAGTCCTCGCTCGAGTCGCGACCTGCTGCTTTGCGAGATACGCTCCCGGCACCCTGCTGGGAGGAGATCAACTGATGACAAGTGCCGAGACCGAACCTATGGCAAACACCGATACCGAAACAGCGCCGGCGCGATGGTTCAACACCGACACCGGCAAGGTGCTGATCATCGGGGTCGGTGCTGTCGTCATCTTGTTGCTGCTGCTGGCGATCGGGGCCCTTGCCGGATTCAAGATCCCGCCGCCCGCGCCTGATCAACCGGCCGCCCCGACGAGCGCCGCCACGTCGGCTCCGGCCTCCACCTCGGCTCCTGCCGCCACTTCGTCGTCTTCGGCAACCGCGACACCCGCGCCGGCGCCGGTCACCACTGCGACGGCCACCGCCCCCGCGAGCCCGACGCCCGCACCGCCGACTGGCCCGTCGACACAAACCACTCAGGCGCCGACGACCTATACGCCGCCCGCCAGGCAGTACACGCCACCTGCCAGCCAGCCCGGCACCGCGTCGCCGACCGCCAGCGCGTCACCTACGGCGACCGCGACCGCGCCCGCGAGTTCGGAAGCCCCCGCCAATCCGCCGCAGTTCAACGTCATTCGCACGACGAACGGCGTCGCGCGGCCGATTCCGGGTAGCAGCTAGGCGCCCGCGCACACAAGCAAAACTGCACAGGCGTTAATGTCGATGAGGTGTCACAGCAATTCCCCAGTTTCACGGTGTCCCCGTCGTGGCAGAAGCGGTTTGATTTCTTCAACACCTACGGTCTGCCGAACTCGACGCCGGAGTCCAAGGCGGCCTACCAGGCCCTGACGTTCCTGGAACGGCTGAAGCTCACCTCGAACATCCTGGCTTTCTTGTTCGGGCCCATCTACTTCTTCGTCAAGGGCATGTGGCGCAAGGGTCTGACCTTGCTCGGCATCTTCGTCGCGGTCGAGGTGGTGCTCATCGTCCTCAATGTGTCGGACACCCTCGTGCGTGCCATCGGATTCGGTCTCGCCGCGATCGCCATGACGACCGCGAATTACGCCTACTACCTGCACGTGGTGCGGGGCAGCCAGTCCTGGAACCTGTTCGAGGGATACGGCAAGCAGCGCTAGCTGCCGTCGAGCCGCAACCGTTTCAGCCGGCGCGGGCTGAGCGCGGTCAGCCTGACGTCACCGCCGTAGATGGCGAGGACGCGCGGATCCATGACGCGGCGCCACAACTGTGGGACGAGGCTCAGCACCAGCATCGCCGTGTAGTTGCTCGGCAGCTGCGGGGCCTCCGTGGCGTGCCGAATCCCCTGGTAGCGGTGCGACGGGTCGGTGTGGTGGTCCGAGTGGCGCTGCAGATGCAGCAGAAACACGTTCATGATCACCGTGTTGCTGTTCCAGCTGTGCTCGGCACGCAGTCGCTCGTAGCGGCCCGACGGTAGTTTCTGTCGGCGCAGCCCGTAGTGCGACAGGTAGTTCATGCCTTCCAGCAGGAAGATGCCGATGAGTGCCTGGCCGAACAGCCACGGCAGGACCACGGGCCCGAACCACAGAGCGAGCCCCGCGAACAGGACGACGCTCAACAGCCAGGCATTGAGGACGTCATTGCGCAGGCTCCAGCGTGAATGGCCTTGCCGGTCAAGGCGTTTGGCTTCGAGCCGCCAGGCCGAGCGGGTGCTGCCGAGCGTCGACCGGACGACGAAGCAGTACACGTTCTCGCCGAAGCGGGCGCTGGCCGGGTCTTCCGGTGTCGCGACGCGGACGTGATGCCCGCGGTTGTGCTCGACGTAGAACTGCCCGTACCAACTCTGCGCGAGCGCCAGCTTGCTGAGCCACCGTTCGGCGCGGTCGCGTCGGTGTCCCAATTCATGGGCGGCGTTGTTGGCGATGCCGCCCGACAGGCCGACGGCGACCATCAGTCCCAGCTTGTCGGTGAACGTCAACGTGACCCAGCCGCCGCCGGCCCATACCCAGCAGCCGAAAGCCAGCGCGAGGTACTGCGTGGGCAGGAACATGTGGGTGGCGAATCGGTAGAACTTGTCCTGCTGCAGCGCCGCCAGGATGCGATCGGGGGCGCGGTCGTGCGTTTCCCGTCCGAACAGATGGTCGGCAGCGGGCCCCACGACCAGAATCACGACCAGTGCGGTCCACCAGAAGACGTGCAGCCGCGTGGTCCACACCAGGAGCCAGGACAGTGTCACCGCGCCGGGGGCGGACGGGACCAGTAGCCAGAGGTATCGCTTCGGGTCTCGCCAAGTGCGCTCAGCAATTTCTGAATCCACGTCAATAGACCGCCGGTTTCGGCGGTCTGATCGGGTGATTGACGTGGTCATCGGAGCATTTATACCGCCGCTGCTGTGAAGTCTCGACTCGGTTGGCAAAAATATTTGCCAGCGTCTTCCGAATTCTTGACCAGATCGTCTTTGACCTGCGCATTGCGGCGTTGAATCACTACCTGATCGGCATTGCGGCAATTTGCATCGAATTGGCAGGAAACTCTCAGAAATGGGCGGAATCGGCGCGCTGACAAACGCAATTAATTGGCCCGTCGGTCAATAATGAACATTTATCGCTCGAGCAAAGTCGTTTGTCGACAGAAATAGCGGATGTGCGTGCTCGCTGGGCGCAGGATCCCGCACGCCGCTGAGGCCGTTCCGGCGCGAGCCGATTTCGATGCCCGGCCACGGCCGAAAACGGGACCCAAAACAAAAGGACCGGCCTGGTCAGGCCGGTCCTATGGAGCGGGCGACGGGAATCGAACCCGCGTAGCTAGTTTGGAAGACTAGGGCTCTACCATTGAGCTACGCCCGCGTGCACTGCTGCGATCACAGTACCGGCAGACAGTACCGGGACAGCGGCCGCCAATCCAATTGAGGTTGTCGTGTGTCTAGGACGTAGTATCTCGACCGCGGTAATGCGACCGCGACGAGGCACGGGGTGTAGCGCAGCTTGGTAGCGCATCCGCTTTGGGAGCGGAAGGCCGCAGGTTCAAATCCTGTCACCCCGACCACCGACTGATGACAAGTATCAAAAAACAAGGAGTAACGCTGTGAAGAGCACCGTGGAGCAGTTGAGCCCCACCCGGGTTCGCATCAACGTGGAGGTGCCCTTCACCGAGCTTCAACCCGAGTTCGACCAGGCCTACAAGGAGCTGGCCAAGCAGGTCCGCCTGCCCGGCTTCCGTCCCGGCAAGGCCCCGGCCAAGCTGCTCGAGGCCCGTGTCGGCCGCGGCGCGGTGCTGGAGCAGGTCGTCAACAGCGCCATCCCGGCCCGCTACGGCGAGGCCGTCACCGCTCAGGACGTCAAGCCGCTGGGCCAGCCGGAGATCGACATCACCAAGCTCGAAGACAACGACGAGCTGGTCTTCACCGCTGAGGTCGACGTCCGTCCGGAGATCGCCCTGCCGGACCTGAAGGCCATCACGATCTCGGTCGACCCGATCGTCATCGACGACGACGAGGTCGACGCCGAGCTGCAGAACCTGCGCGCCCGCTTCGGCACCCTGACCGGTGTCGAGCGCGCCGCCGCTGACGGCGACTTCGTCTCGATCGACCTGTCGGCCACCGTCGACGGCGAGGACGTGCCCGAGGCCAAGACCGAGGGCCTGTCGCACCAGATCGGTTCCGGTCAGCTGATCGAGGGCCTCGACGAGGCCATCATCGGCCTCAAGGCCGGCGAGTCCAAGGACTTCCCGACCACCCTGGCCGCCGGCGATCACGCCGGTAAGGAAGCCCAGGTCTCCGTCACCGTCAAGTCGGTCAAGGAGCGCGAGCTGCCGGAGCCGGACGACGACTTCGCCCAGCTGGCCAGCGAGTTCGACACCATCGACGAGCTCAAGGAGAGCCTGGTCGCCCAGGTTCGCCGGGTGAAGCAGATCGGCCAGGCCGAGCAGATCCGCGACAAGGCCGTCGAAGCCCTGCTGGAGCAGATCGAGGTGCCGCTGCCCGAGGCCATCGTCCAGGCCACCGTCGACGAGACCGTGCACAACGCGGTCCACGGACTGGACCACGATGAGGCCAAGTTCGAGGAGCAGCTCAAGGAGCAGGGCAGCAGCCGCGAAGAGTTCGACGCGGACACCCGCACCAACGCCGAGAAGGCCGTCAAGACCCAGCTGCTGATGGACGCCATCGCCGACGAGCTGGACGTCAAGGTCGGCCAGGGCGACCTGATGGAGCGCATCGCCTTGATGGCCCGCCAGTACGGCATCGAGCCGCAGCAGCTGATCCAGATCCTGCAGCAGAACAACCAGCTGCCGTCCATGTTCGCCGACATCCGTCGCGGCATGACCATCGCCGCAGTCGTCAGCGGTGCCACCGTCACCGACACCGACGGCAACGCGGTCGACACCGCGGAGTTCTTCGGCCCGGCCGCCGACGCCGCTGAGGCCGAGGTTGCCGACGAGACCGAGGCTGCGGCTGAGGCTGCCGACGAGGCTCCGGCTGAAGAAGCCAAGGATGAGAAGCCCGCCAAGGCGAAGAAGGCCAAGGCTGAGGCGAAGGACGAGAAGCCGGCCAAGGAAAAGAAGGCCAAGAAGGCGAAGGACGAGGACTGAGTCCTCAAAGTCTGATCGTGGTACAGGTGCCGCAGGTGTCTTCAGTGATGCCTGCGGCACCGTCCGCTCTGCGGCGTCTGTGACGCTGTGAGCGAACTAGGCCGCGTCGGGGACTCGCGGCCGTCGGCCGTTGGTTAGTGTCGTGTGAACGAACTCGAGAAAGCAGGTATCCAGTCGTGACTGACATGCGTTCAAGCGCACCGGGGCTCAACCTCACGGACTCGGTCTATGAGCGTTTGCTTGCCGAGCGCATCATCTTCCTGGGCTCGCAGGTCGACGACGACATCGCCAACCGGCTGTGCGCTCAGATCCTGCTGCTGACGGCCGAAGACCCGACCAAAGACATCCACATGTACATCAACTCGCCGGGTGGCTCGATCAGCGCCGGCATGGCGATCTTCGACACCATGCAGCTGTCGGACTGTGACATCGCCACCTATGCGATGGGCATGGCCGCGTCCATGGGTGAGTTCCTGCTGGCCGCCGGCGCCAAGGGCAAGCGCCACGCGCTGCCGCACGCGCGGGTCCTGATGCACCAGCCGCTCGGTGGCGTCACCGGTAGCGCGTCGGACATCGCCATCCAGGCCGAGCAGTTCCACGTCATCAAGAAGGAGATGTTCCGGCTGAACGCGGAGTTCACCGGCAAGAGCATCGAGCAGATCGAGGCCGACTCCGACCGCGACCGCTGGTTCACCGCGCAGGAAGCGCTGGAATACGGCTTCGTCGACCACATCATCACCCGCGCAAACCTCAACGGCGGCAAGGGGGCCTCGAAGTGATCTCCAAGCATCTGAACCCGGAGCTGGCTCCGCAGGCGCGCTACATCCTGCCGCAGTTCACGGAGCGCACGCACACCGGCGAGCGCATCGTCGACCCCTACGCCAAGCTGTTCGACGAGCGCATCATCTTCCTGGGTGCCCAGGTCGACGACGTGTCCGCCAACGACGTGATGGCCCAGCTGCTGGTGCTCGAGTCGCAGGACCCCGATCGCGACATCACCATGTACATCAACTCGCCGGGTGGCTCGTTCACCTCGCTGATGGCGATCTACGACACCATGCAGTACGTGCGTGCCGACATCCAGACGGTCTGCCTCGGTCAGGCCGCGTCGGCCGCCGCGGTGCTGCTGGCCGCCGGTACGCCCGGCAAGCGCATGGCCCTGCCGAACGCCCGCGTGCTGATCCACCAGCCGTCGCTCGGCGGCGTCATCCAGGGTCAGTTCTCGGACCTGGAAATCCAGGCCGCCGAGATCGAGCGCATGCGCACCCTCATGGAGGAGACGCTGGCGCGGCACACCGGCCGGACTGCCGAGCAGGTCCGCAAGGACACCGACCGCGACAAGATCCTCACCGCGGCCGACGCCAAGGAATACGGGATCATCGACACGGTCCTCGAGTACCGGAAGCTCTCGGCCCAGAAGGCCTAGTTCTGTAAAGGCCAACGGCCGCCAACCTGTTCAGGTTGGCGGCCGTTGGCGTTTGTTTCAGTCCTTGGCCGAGCCGGCCTTCGACGCGGCGGACGACGCGCCGCCCTTGGCGGCCTTCTTGTCCTTGGTCTTCTTGTCGGTGGCCTTCTTGCCCTTCGTCGAATCGTGTTGCGCTGACGACGAATTGTCGGTGCCGGACTTCTCGGACTTCTCCGGCTTGGTAGCGGGCTTGGTGTCGGGCTTTTCCGGCTTGGTGGCCGTCGCCGGCTCGCTACCGGACTTGGTGGGCGAATCGTCGGTGCCCGCCGTTGGTGTCGTGGTTGCGGTCGACGCCGGAGAAGTCCGCCGCGGCTTCTGCACGGTCTTGGTGGGCTTCTTCTCGGTCTTGGTGGACGGCTTGTCGGCGCCGGCGGCGTCGTTCGTGCCCGCGGTGCCGGCAGCGGGGGCGTCCGGCTCCGACGCCTTGTCGGTCGCGGCGGTCGAGCGGGGGGCGGTCGCCGCAGACGACAAGATGGACGACAGCTGCGGCTTCACCACATTGAATGGCAGCGCCTTGCCCGTCACCAGCACGGAGATGAAGTTCGCGACGGCGATCGCCGGGGACAGGGCGGCGAACGCCGCACCGGCGACGGGCGCGAGCGGAGCGAGTGTCGACGGCAGCTGCAGCCCGAAGGTCAGCGCGGCCGGCGCGGCGGCCAAGGCCGAGCCGGCGGCGTTGGTCGCGCTGGTCACTCTCGTCTTGACGGTGTCGATGGCCTGTTGGACCGGGTTGGCCGCGGTCGGTGCAGGGTCGGCTGCCGCGGGTGCCGGGCTGTCGGCCGCGGCGGGTGCCGGGCCGGCGGCGGCCGGCAGCAGGGTCGTCACCGCTTTTGTCAGGTTTGCGACCATCTGGTACGCGAACGTCCCCACGATCTGGAACGGGGCCGTGAGCACGAAGGACGCCAACGCAATGGGCACCCACGGGAGGTACAGGGGATCGGTGGCTGCGCGATTCAGTATCACCAGCGGTATGGACACCACTGATTGCACGGTGCTCTTGGCCGACGCGACCACGGCCTGCGCGAGGACGTTGAGCACGTTGACGACAACGTTGCCCGCAGTGGCGATCGGGTCGACGGCGGCCAGGGCAACCGGCCCCGCGGACGTGTTGCTCGCTGCGGCGCTGGTGATCTGGTCGAGCAGCTGCTGCTGTTGCGCGGCCATGTCTTGGGCGAATGCCGCGAACTGGATGGCCCGGGATTCAATCCGCGGGGTGCTGACAGCAGCAACATGCGCCTGGGTCGCGAGCTGGCCGTTCGGCGCCAGGACGCAGGCGGCCGCGACGACACCGGCCAGGGGCAGGCTTTGGAGCCGCCGGAGTGGGGTGGCTGTCGTGGCGTGGCTGAAGTGATTCATCGCGCAGGTCCTTCGCGTATTCGGATGAGAGCGTCGCTCGGTGGGGGTGGGCCCCAGTCGAGAAGATTAATTGACGTAGTCGGAAGATTACGTCGAAAGGTATGTTTTCGCCCTTCGTCGGCCGCCCGCCTCGCGCCAAGAAACCGCCAAGGCGCCCGCCGCACCCTGTGACGCGACCACGAATCCCGGCCACCCCGAACAGGACCCGTCATGAGCCGACCCGCACGCCGTTCCTCCCTCGCACTGGCCACTGCCGCTCTGGTCGCGTCCGTGGTGGCCGGATTGCCGGTGGCCCAGGCGAATCCAACCCCGGACACCTCGATGCCGGTGCCGTGGAATCAGGTCGGCGACGGCTGGACCCTGGCCACCTGGAACCCGGTCCCCGGACGACTCCCGGGCGAACGCCCCGACCCTGACGCGCCGGCACCCGCGAAGGTGGCCAACACCCTGTTCCTGATCGATCCGGCCGGTCACCGGTACGCCATCACCACGTTCGAGCCGACGGACAAAGGATGGCACCCGCGCCTGGTCGACTGGTCGGGCAATGGTGGTCGCGCACTGCTGACGATGGGTGACTCGGTGATCGTCGTCGACTTGCACACCGGCAGCCAGAGCTCCTTCCCGTCGAGTGCTTCCCCGCGGTTCAGCCGGCCGGGCGGTGAAGCGATCGTGTTGTCATCGACGAGCCACGACCAGCCCAGCACCTTGCAACGTGTCGACTTGGCGGGCAACGTGCAGCTGACCTACCCGACCGACGACCTGGCCGGCGCCGGCCGATTCGGCGGCGACTATCTGGAAACCCCCGACGGCACCACCCTCGTGCTGTCGACGGCCAACCGGGCCAATGGCGAGGTGCCGCGGACCGACAACAGCTTCGTGCTCATGGGCAACGACGGGACCGTCGGGCGGGTGCTGCCGGTACCGATGCCGGGCGCGGTGTGCCGGACGACCCGATGGTTGGCGCCAACGGATTTCGTCGCCAGTTGTACCGCGCAGAAGTCCGCGGGCAGCCAGTTGTGGAAGGTGCCGATCGACGGGTCGGCGCCGACCGCGCTCACCGCCGTCAACAACGCGAAGAACGAACCCGGATTCGAAGGCGACTACGGCGACGTCGGCCTCTGGCAGCTGCCGAGCGGCACGTTTGTGCAGTCACTCGGCGCCTGCGGCGTGGTGTTCCTGTCGCGGGTGACGGCTGATGGTCACACCCAGCGCGTCAAGGTTCCGCGGGCGGGCAACAACATCGACGTGGTCGGTGCGTCAGGCGGATCGCTGGTCCTGAAGTCGACGACCGGCTGCAGCCCATCGCAGGCGCTGATGGCCTACGACCCGGCCGCGAACACCACGCGGGTCCTGCTCGGTCCGACGGTGAACGACGGGCACGTCGTCGACGCCATGACCTTCGGCGAGGGCTACCGGTCATGACGCGGTACGCGTCCGCCCTGGCGGCCCTGACCGTCGCGGTCGCCCTGTCCCCGGTCGCGCATGCCGATGACCATGAGACCGCCGAGGCCTGCAGCTGGGTCAGCGCCGACGAAGCCGCGGCATTTCTCGAAGGCCCGGCCATCGCCGCGCCGATTCGGACGCAGCTTCCCGAATTATCTTGTGCCTACCGGTCATTGGACGAGCCGCAGGCACGACGCAGCCTGGAGTCCGATGTCCGGTTCGCCGACGCGTTCCCCTGGGACGCCGCAACGACATTCAAGGAGGTGGCCGCCTGGCCCAGGGCCACCGCGGTCGAAGGCGTGGGCCTGAAGGCGGTCTGCACCTACGAACCCAACGTCACGCCGCCGTCGACGACGCTCACTGTGTTGTTGACAGGTGAACGGCTCTACCGCGTGACCGGCAGCTACGTGTGGCGTTGCGACACCCTGAAGACGTTCGCGGAACTGGCAATAGCCCGCATCGGCCGATAGCACCCGATACCCTCGGCCCATGCGGCCGACCGGAATCGATTTCGGCGTTCTGGGCCCGCTGCGGATGGCCGTCGACGACCACGTCGTCTCGCTGGGCGCACCCAAGCAGCGAGCAGTGTTCGCGATGCTGTTACTCAATCGCGGTCGCCCGGTGTCGGTGGACGCGTTGATCGACGCGGTGTGGGAACAGTCGCCGGCTGCGGCCGCCCGCACCGCATTGCACTCCTACATCTCCAATCTCCGAAAGGTCCTGGCGGAGTCCGGAATGCCGCGGGAGACGCTGGCCGCCGCACCGCCCGGCTATCGACTCGATGTGCCGGAGGAGTCAACCGACCTGGGGCGCTTCGAGAAGGAAAAGGTCGCCGGTGTGCGCGCCGCGGCCGCCGGTCGGTTCTCGTCCGCGGGCACCCACCTGTCGGCCGCGTTGGCGCAGTGGCGCGGCCCGGTCCTCGGTGATCTGTCCGACTTCGCCTTCGTCGACGCCGTCGCCGCCGCGCTGGTCGACGACCGGATTGCGGTGGAGACCGCCCGAGCGGAAGCTGAAATTGCTTGTGGCCATGGATCTCTGGTGATCGGGCCGCTGGAAACGCTGGTCGCCGAACATCCCTACCGGGAACCGCTGTGGGCGCAGTTGATCACCGCCTATTACAGCTGTCAAAGGCAGGCGGACGCGCTCGATGCGTTCCGGCGGGTGAAGGCGATCCTGGCCGAGGACCTCGGTCTCGATCCCGGCCAGGCGATAACTGTCCTGCAGCAACGGATTCTGCGCCAGGAACCGCTCGACGTGCAGGGTGCCGCGCAAGCGACGGCAGTGCACACCATCGGCCGGCTCCGATCAGCCTCCACGCGGTCGACCTCGTCCAAAGCGGGCCTGCGCGACGCGACCGGGCGATGGTTTGCCTTGCGCGCGATGGCAACCCGGATCGGGCGCCTCGCCGACAACGACATCGTGCTCGACGCGGCCGACGTCAGCCGGCACCATGCCGTCATCGTCGATGCGGGCACCGGGCCGGTCATGGTGGACCTGCGCTCGGCCAACGGTGTGTACGTACAGGGCGCGCGGATCGAGGCCAACACCAATCTGTTCGATGGTGATCGCATCCGCATCGGCGCGCATGAGTTCACCGTCGAACTCGGGTAGGGGCAAGGCCAAGAATCCGCCAAGCGCATCGGCGAACCCTGGGGGCATGAAGATTTCGGTTCTTGCCCTGACCGCGACAGTGACATTCCTGAGCGTGGCGCAGACGGCGTCCGCGCAGCAGTCGTGCGGTGCCCTGGGCGGGACGGCCGACGCCACCGGCATCTGCCGGATCCACGAGGTCGGTACCGGGTATGAACGGACCGCGGCCTTCCCGGTCGACTATCCCGACCAGCAGGCGGTAGCGGACTTCCTGGCCCAGGACCGCGACGGATTCGTCGGCTGGGTGGACAAGTTCGGCCGCGGCCGGGGGTACACAGAGACGGTGACGCCGACGGTGTACCGCTCGGCGCGAACCCAAACCCTGGTGCTCAAGATCGTGGATCCGACGGGCTTCGCCCACGAAGGGCATCCGGACATCCGGTACCGGACCTTCACCCACGGGCCCGCTGGGTCGATCACCATCGACACGTTGTTCGGGCCGGGTTCCGATCCGGTGGCGATCCTGACACCGGTGGTGCAGCGCGCGTTGAAGGCGCGCAATGCGGCGCTGATCGAACCGGACCGCAGCTCGTACCGGAACTTCGCGCTCACCGACGAGGGCGTCACGTTCTTCTTCGGCGAAAGTCAGCTGGTGGGCAACGGTGGCCCGCTCACGATCGCGGTGCCGATGGACCAGCTGGGTGGGCGGCTGCAGGGGTAGGCCGAAGGTCGTCTACTTGCGCTGGCCGCGAAATGCGTCGGCGGCCTCAATGTGCACACGGTAGGGTTGCAGATAGGTGAACAGCCCTGATCAGAGGCCTGTCGAGCCAACGCCAACCGGCGCCGGGAAGACACGCCAGAATCACGGTCAGCGCGCCGAGGGGTGGCAAGCCACCGATCGGGCTATGTTCTCCTGCACACGGATAAATACCACCGGAGCGATTCGCCCCTTTCGGTCGCATCGCAACGGAGCGAACGGGTAGCGTCGGGTTCACACCCGAAATAACCCACTATCTGGTGTAACGACTGACGGCGACCGGAGAAAGTAGGGCCTCACCCCATGGCGCGCATCGGAGACGGCGGTGACCTGCTGAAGTGCTCGTTTTGTGGAAAGAGCCAGAAGCAGGTCAAGAAGCTGATTGCTGGACCTGGCGTCTACATCTGCGACGAGTGCATCGACCTCTGCAACGAGATCATCGAAGAGGAGCTGGCCGACGCTGACGACGTCAAGCTCGACGAGCTGCCCAAGCCTCAGGAGATCCGGGACTTTCTCGAGGGCTACGTCATCGGTCAGGACAACGCCAAGAAGACGCTCGCGGTGGCTGTCTACAACCACTACAAGCGCATCCAGGCGCAGGAGAAGTCGCGCGACTCCCGGTCTGAGCCGGTTGAGCTCGCCAAGTCGAACATCCTGATGCTCGGACCGACTGGCTGCGGCAAGACCTACTTGGCGCAGACACTGGCCAAGATGCTCAACGTGCCGTTCGCGATCGCCGACGCGACTGCGCTGACCGAGGCCGGCTACGTCGGCGAGGACGTCGAGAACATCCTGCTGAAGCTGATCCAGGCCGCCGACTACGACGTCAAGCGGGCCGAGACCGGCATCATCTACATCGATGAGGTCGACAAGATCGCCCGCAAGAGCGAGAACCCGTCGATCACGCGCGACGTGTCCGGTGAGGGTGTGCAGCAGGCGCTGCTGAAGATCCTCGAGGGGACGCAGGCGTCGGTGCCGCCGCAGGGCGGGCGCAAGCACCCGCACCAGGAGTTCATCCAGATCGACACCACCAACGTGCTGTTCATCGTGGCCGGTGCCTTCGCCGGGCTGGAGCGGATCGTGTCCGACCGGGTCGGCAAGCGCGGCCTGGGCTTCGGCGCCGAGGTGCACTCCAAGGCCGAGATCGACACCCAGGACCACTTCGCCGAGGTGCTGCCCGAGGACCTCATCAAGTTCGGTCTGATCCCCGAGTTCATCGGTCGTCTCCCGGTCGTGGCGTCGGTGACCAACCTGGACAAGGAATCGCTGGTGTCGATCCTGTCCACGCCGAAGAACGCGCTGGTCAAGCAGTACGTCCGGCTCTTCGAGATGGACGGGGTGGAGCTGGAGTTCACCGAAGAGGCCCTCGACGCGATCGCCGACCAGGCCATCCACCGTGGCACCGGTGCCCGTGGCCTGCGCGCCATCATGGAAGAGGTGCTGCAGCCGGTGATGTTCGACATCCCGAGCCGCGACGACGTCGCCAAGGTGGTCGTCACCAAGGAGACCGTCCAGGACAACGTGTTGCCGACCATCGTGCCGCGCAAGGCGTCCCGCTCGGAGCGTCGCGACAAGAGCGCATAGTTCGCCAAAGGAAAAGCCCCCGCCACGGCGGGGGCTTTTCCATTTGGAATCCTTACCTGATCACCCGGTCCGGACGGGTGTAGACGTTCATCGACTCGCCGCGCAGGAACGCCACGAGGGTGAGCCCGGCCTGGCTGGCCAGATCGACCGCCAGCGACGACGGTGCGGACACAGCGGCCAGCAGCGGGATACCGGCCATGACGGCCTTCTGCGTGAGTTCGAACGACGCCCGCCCGCTGACCAGCAGGACGGTGCCCGTCAACGGAATGCGGTCGTTCTCGAGCGCCCATCCGATCACCTTGTCCACCGCGTTGTGCCGGCCGATGTCTTCGCGGGCGACGAACATCTGGCCGCCGGCGCTGAACAGTGCGGCACCGTGCAGTCCGCCGGTGCTGTTGAACACCTTCTGGGCCTGGCGCAGCACCTGTGGCATGGCCGAGAGCGCGTCGGAGGTGACGCTGGTCGGGTCGTCGCCGGGGGAGTAGTGGCTGACGGTTCGGACGGCATCGATCGACGCCTTGCCGCACACGCCGCATGACGAGGTGGTGTAGAAGTTGCGTGTCACGTCGACCGACGGCGGCGGGACATGCGGTGCCAACATCACGTCGAGCACGTTGTACGTGTTGGCCCCGTCTTCGGTGGCGCCACGGCAGTAGGCGACGCGGGCGATGTCATCGCGGCGTGCGATCACGCCCTCGGTGAGCAGAAACCCTTGGGCGAGTTCGACATCCGACCCCGGCGTCCGCATGGTGACGGTGAGGGGACTGCCGTTGACCCGGATTTCCAGGGGTTCCTCGACCGCCAGGGTTTCCGGGCGCGAGACCGCGCCGTTGACGGTGACGTGTTCGGCCCGGCGCCGTGCGGTTACTCGACCCATGGCTGGTCCGATCCCACGTCGCTGCGCTCGACCCCTGGGACAAGCCTGATCACCACTGCCTTGGATACCGGGGTATTGGATTTCCGGGCGGTGTGGTCCAACGGAATCAACGGATTGGTCTCCGGGTAGTAGGCCGCGGCATTGCCCGCGGGGGTCGAATAGGGCACCACCAGAAAGTCTTTCGCGCGGCGCTCGTGGCCGTCGAATTCAGAGACCAGGTCGACGCGGCTGCCGTCGCGCAGCCCGAGGGCCGCGATGTCGGCCGGGTTGACGAACACCACGCGCCGGCCGCCTTTGACGCCGCGATAGCGGTCGTCCAAGCCGTAGATGGTGGTGTTGTACTGGTCGTGGCTGCGCAGCGTCTGTAGTACCAGCCGGCCTTCGGGCACCGGCACCCACTCCACGGGTTCGATCGAGAAGTTGGCTTTGCCTGTGTGCGTGGGGAATTCGCGGGAATCCCGGGGCGGGTGGGGCAGCTGGAAGCCGTCGGGCCGGCGGACCCGCACGTTGTAGTCGGTGCACCCGGGGACCACGTCGGCGATGGCGTCGCGAATGCCGTCGTAGTCGGCGTTGAACGATTCCCACGGCACGGGGTGGTCGGCGCCCAGCAGGGTCCGGCCCAGCTGGCAGACGATGGCGATCTCGCTGCGAACCTGGTCGCTGGGTGGGGCCAGCCCGCCGCGCGACAGGTGCACCATCGACATCGAATCCTCTACCGACACCACCTGTTTGCCGGTCGCCTGGAAATCCTTGTCGGTGCGGCCGAGCGTCGGCAAGATCAGCGCCGTGCGCCCGTGGATCAGGTGACTGCGGTTGAGCTTCGTCGAAATCTGCACCGTCAGGGCGCAATTGCGCATCGCCGCGGCGGTGACGTCGGTGTCGGGAGTGGCCGAGACGAAGTTGCCGCCCATCCCGACGAAGACCTTGGCCTGTCCGTCACGCATGGCCCGGATCGCGTCCACGGTGTCGAGGCCGTGCTTGCGCGGGGAGCTGATGCCGAACCGGGTGTCCAGCGCGGCCAGGAACTCCTCGGGCATCTTCTCCCAGATGCCCATGGTCCGGTCACCCTGCACATTCGAGTGCCCGCGCACGGGACACACTCCCGCGCCGGGCTTTCCGATCATGCCGCGCATCAGCAAGAGGTTGGTCGCCTCGCCGATGGTGGCCACCGCATGCGTCTGCTGGGTCAGGCCCATCGCCCAGCAGATGATGGTGCGCTCCGACCGGACCAGCGCGTCGGCGACCCGTTGCAACTGGTCACGTCCGATTCCGCTGGCTTCGGAGACGACGTCCAGTTCGACTGCGCGGGTGCGGGTTTCGTACTCGTCGAAGCCGGCGCAGTGCTGGTCGATGAAGTCGCGATCCAGCACGGTCCCCGGTGCGATGTCGTCGGCTTCCAGTAGCAACCGGCCCAGGCCTGCGAACAGGGCCATGTCGCCGCCGATTCGGATTTGCACGAACTCATCGGCGATGGGTACCCCGTGGCCGACGACACCGTGCACCTTCTGCGGATCCTTGAAGCGCATCAGTCCGGCCTCGGGCAGCGGGTTGATGGCGATGATGTTGGCGCCGTTCGCCTTTGCTTTCTCCAGCGTGGACAGCATCCGGGGGTGGTTGGTGCCCGGGTTCTGCCCGGCGATGACGATGCAGTCGGCGTGGATGAGGTCGTCGACGGTGACCGACCCCTTGCCGATGCCGATCGACTCGACCAGCGCGGTGCCCGACGATTCATGGCACATGTTCGAGCAGTCCGGCAGATTGTTGGTGCCGTAGCTGCGCACGAGCAGTTGGTAGAGGAACGCGGCCTCGTTGCTGGTGCGGCCGGAGGTGTAGAACAGCGCCTCGTCAGGGGAGCTGAGCGCCTGCAGTTCGTCGGCGATCAGCGTATACGCGTCGTCCCAGTCGATCGGGAGGTAGTGAGTGTCGCCGGGCGCCAACATCATTGGGTGTGTTAGCCGGCCCTGCTGCGACAGCCAGTACTCGGGTCGCGCGGCCAGATCGGCGACCGAATGCCGGGCGAAGAACTCCGGGGTGACGCGGCGCAGCGTGGCTTCCTCGGCCACGGCCTTCGCGCCGTTCTCGCAGAACTCGGCGATCTTGCGGCCGCCGTGTTCCTCGGGCCACGCGCAGCCCGGGCAGTCGAAGCCGTGGCGCTGATTGATCTTGCTCAGCGTCTCCGCGGTGCGGAGCGGCCCCATCTGTGCCATGGCGCGCTGCATGCTGACCAGCACGGCCTTGACCCCGGCGGCTTCGTGTTTCGCGCCGGTGACCTGAACGTCGTGTTCGTCGTAGGTGGCGTCGACGTCGTGGCCGTCCCTGACGGTGGTCATCTCCCCAATCTAATCCCCGGAATCGGCTCCCCGGGGCCGGAAAGAGTGCGCAGCTGATCGGCATTTCAAATGCATTGATAGGCAGCGCCTATCGCCGTCGGCAACAGTAGAGCGCCTGACGAGAGATCCCATCTGGCTTATCGAAGGCCTGAAGGCAGGCGAACCATGCTGGACGAACCAAGTAGTGCAGCGCCGAGCGCGCGACAAATCCACGTAGTGCCGTACGGGGCGGCGGCGCTGTGAGGTGGCCGAGTGTGTCGGTATCGCTGTGGTGTTCTTTCGAATCGGGGTTGTGATGGAAAGCCGTGATGCTGGTCCGTACGCCGGCAGGACCCGCCGGTTGAGGTCACTGTTGCAGTCGGGGTCGGCGGTGATCACCGCCGTGACAGTGGCTGGTGGCGCGGTGGCTGCGGTGAGCCTGCCTGTCAGCGAGCCTGCGCCTGTCACTGTGCAGCCGGATTCGGCGGTGCCTGTGCGATGGGCAGCGGTCGTCGCCCCGACTCCGAACAGCCTCTACGAGGCGGTCTTGGGCACGGGCGGGGCGGGGCGGTCATGGGACGGCCCGCACGCCTTTGGTTCGGGGAACGTGGCTGAATCCGGGTGGGCGCCTGGCACCGGCAGCCCCCCGCCGTCCGTGCGCTTCGAGCCATCGGTGCTGATGTTGCCGGCGCGTACGGGTGCGAATCAGGTGTCGTCGGTGTTGGCGCGCAACACGTTGGCTGCCACGGGGTCGCCGGCGTCGTTGTCGCAGCCGTTGGTGGTGGTCGGTCCCAACACGTCTGCTGCTGTTTTCCTGGCGGCGGTGGTGGCGGTGTTCATCAGCAACGGTGACGAGCCGGGTGAGAACGGCGGCCTGCTCTGGGGCAATGGTGCCGACGGCGGGCCGGGGCAGAAGGGCGGCAACGGCGGCTTCTTCTTCGGCAACGGCGGTCACGGCGGCGCCGACGGCGGCAGCGGCGGAAACGGCGGCCTGCTGATCGGCAACGGAGGCAACGGAACCAACGCCGTGACGGCCGGGAAGGACGGCGGCAGCGGCGGAAACGGCGGTCTGCTGATCGGTAACGGCGGCCACGGCGGAAACGGCGCCGCAGGCACCAACGGCCCCAACGGTGTCAACGACGGAACCGGAGCCGCAGCGGGTGCGAACGGGTTGCCCGGCACACCGCTCGCCGGCGGCGGCCAAACGGACGGATCACCGGCGGACGGCGGTACGGGCGGCACCGGCGGCCATGGCGGCGACGCCTACATACCTGCTGCGCCGTCTGCCGTCGCCACTGGTGGCGACGGTGGTGCGGGCGGGGTCGGAGGCCAGGGCAGCGCCGGCGGAACGGGTGGCATTGGCGGCAAGGGCGACACCGGCGGTTTGTCCGCCACGGCCCATGGCGGGGTCGGTGGTGCCGGCGGTGCCGGCGGGGACGGCGCATCAGGCCATGCGGGCACAGCCGGCGGCAAGGGCGGCAGCGGCGGAAACGGCGGCCTCCTGTCTGGAAACGGCGGAAACGCCGGTGCCGGTGCCAATGGCGGTGACGGCGGGAACGGCGCGGATGGCGGCAACGGCGGCAAGGGCGGCAAGGGCGGCGACGCGAACGCCAATACCGGAGGCTACTTGCCCGGTCAGGCAGAACAAGGCGGCGTCGGCGGCAAGGGCGGTCAAGGCGGCAAGGGCGGAGACGGGGGCGCCGGCGGCGCCGGCGGCGCCAGCGGTACAAGTGGCAAGGGCAGCATCTTTGGCAAATCCGGCAAGACCGCCACCTCCGGCACTGCAGGCCGCACCGGCATCGGTGGCACCGGCGGTACCGGTGGCACCGGCGGTACCTCCGGCCAGATCTCTTACAGGGACAAGGGCAACGTCGGTACCTCCGGTAGCGCTGGCTCGGCTCCGGGCGCGGGTGGCGCCGGGGGCGCGGGCGGAGAGGGTGGCACAGGTGGGCCCGGCCCCCATGCGCAAAACTGAGGCAGGCTGAACCAAGTAGTGCAGCGCCGAGCGCGCGACAAATCCACGTAGTGCCGTACGGGGCGGCGGCGCTGTGAGGTGGCCGAGTGTGTCGGTATCGCTGTGGTGTTCTTTCGAATCGGGGTTGTGATGGAAAGCCGTGATGCTGGTCCGTACGCCGGCAGGACCCGCCGGTTGAGGTCACTGTTGCAGTCGGGGTCGGCGGTGATCACCGCCGTGACAGTGGCTGGTGGCGCGGTGGCTGCGGTGAGCCTGCCTGTCAGCGAGCCTGCGCCTGTCACTGTGCAGCCGGATTCGGCGGTGCCTGTGCGATGGGCAGCGGTCGTCGCCCCGACTCCGAACAGCCTCTACGAGGCGGTCTTGGGCACGGGCGGGGCGGGGCGGTCATGGGACGGCCCGCACGCCTTTGGTTCGGGGAACGTGGCTGAATCCGGGTGGGCGCCTGGCACCGGCAGCCCCCCGCCGTCCGTGCGCTTCGAGCCATCGGTGCTGATGTTGCCGGCGCGTACGGGTGCGAATCAGGTGTCGTCGGTGTTGGCGCGCAACACGTTGGCTGCCACGGGGTCGCCGGCGTCGTTGTCGCAGCCGTTGGTGGTGGTCGGTCCCAACACGTCTGCTGCTGTTTTCCTGGCGGCGGTGGTGGCGGTGTTCATCAGCAACGGTGACGAGCCGGGTGAGAACGGCGGCCTGCTCTGGGGCAATGGTGCCGACGGCGGGCCGGGGCAGAAGGGCGGCAACGGCGGCTTCTTCTTCGGCAATGGCGGCCGCGGCGGCGATGCCGTCGTGGTCGTTGTGGACGGTGGCCAACTGGTCGGGCAGGACGGGGGCGACGGCGGCCATGCGGGTCTGTTCGGCATGGGCGGAGCGGGAGGAAACGGCGCGGCTTCGGAAGTGGACGACACCGGTAGCGATTATCGGCCCGGCAAGGGTGGCAAGGGTGGCAAGGGTGGTAACGGTGGGCTTCTGGCCGGCAGCGGCGGGGATGCCGGAAATGGTGGCGCCGCCCATCTCATCGGCCAAGCCGAAGGGGGTGCCGGCGGTATCGGTGGGCGCGGCGGGTTCCTGTCCGGTGATGCGGGTAGCGGCGGTGCCGGAGGGGCGGCGACATCCGTGTTTTCCGATGTCGACCCGACCGGTGGTGCCGGCGGCGACGGTGGTAGCGCCGGCCTGAACGGTGCCGGCGGCGCCGGGGGCGCCGGGGGTGCCGGTGGGCACGGCGCCATTGTTCATGGCGGTGCCGGCGGCAAGGGCGGCGACGGCGGCGTGCTGACCGGAGACGCCGGCGGCGGCGGGCGCGGCGGCAACGCCGAGACCGGCAGCCAGACCATCGCCGGAGCGGGCGGTGCCGGCGGAAATTCCCGCCTCGGTAGCGCCGGTGCCGGCGGTGCGGGTGGCGATGCAGCCTCTAGCGGCGGCGCAGTCACCGCGGGTGCCGGCGGGCGGGGCGGCAACGCGGCGTCCGACCGTGCCGGCGGGCGGGGCGGCGACGGCGGCAACGCCCGCTCCGGCCAACCCACTTCCCTCCTGGGTGGCGATGGCGGACGTGGTGGAAACAGCTTGAGCGGTACCGGAGGGTCCGGCGGCAACGGCGGCGGCTCGGTTTCATCATTGGGCGGAACTGGCGGTAAAGGTGGCGACGGCGGCAACGGCCGCACCGGCGGGACGGGAGGCAACGGCGGCACTCCCGGCGGGGCCGGCGGCACCGGCGGTTCGCCGGGGGGCAGCGACGGCGCAGCCGGTTAGATCAGTTCCCGCGGTGGCGACCTCCGAGGACTATGCGGCGGCATTGCGACGGCTTCCCGAAGCACACGCGCTGGCACTGCGGTTGCGCGACGCCGGGTTCGCCGATGACGTCATTTGCCGCCGGCTGAACATCGACGCCGAGAGTCTGCCCATCCTGCTCGATGTGGCGCGGCTGAAGCTGGAGGCTGTACTGGGCAAACCTTCGCCAGAGGATCGAGGGAGCCGATAGCATCGGCGCCATGGTGCAGCGGTGGCCGCTGACGGGTCGCGCCGAAGAGCTGCTCGTGGTCGAGAAGGCGCTCGTCGACGACGAGCACGCCGGCATCGTCATCGCCGGCCCCGCCGGCGTCGGAAAAACCCGTCTGGCCCGCGCTGCTGCCGAGTCGGCCGCGCAGAGCGGCTGGGCCGTCCATCGCATCGCGGGGACTGTGACGGGACGGGGGGTTACCCTGGGCGCCTTTGCGCGCTGGGTCGACGATACCGACGTCTCGTCACTTACGTTGGCACGCAAGGTGTTCGCCGGCTTGACGGCCGGTGCGGACAGTCGGAGGCTTTTGCTGTTCGTCGACGACGCCCATCTGCTCGATGACCTTTCGGCGCTCATCGTCCATCAACTGGTGGTACAGGAGGCCGCCGCCGTCGTTGCCACCATTCGCACCGGCGAACCCGAGCCCGACGCGGTGACCGCGTTGTGGAAAGACGGTCATCTGCGCCGGCTGGAGCTACAGCCGCTGTCGCGCGACGAATGCGTCGACCTCTTGCGCAGCGTCTTGGGTTTGCCCGTGGACGCGGGTTGTGCCGAGCATATGTGGAATCTGAGTCGCGGCAACGTGCTGTTCCTGCGACATCTGATCGAACACGAGCACACGTCAGGTGCGCTCAGCCAGGCCGACGGCCGATGGGTTTGGGCGGGTAAATCATCCTTGTCGCCGTCGCTGATCCAACTCGTCGACATGCAGATCGGCCGCGTGCCCGACGGCGTGCGTGAAGTCGTCGATCTTGTTGCGATCGCCGAGCCCATGGACCGCTCGGTGCTGGCGGTACTCGCCGACCAGGAATCGATCGAGGATGCCGAACATCGAGGTTTGATCACCGCTGCCGCGGCGGGCGACATCGTGTATGTCGGGCATCCGCTGTACGCCGAGAGTCGACTCAGTCAGTGTGGTCCATTGCGGCTGCGCCGACTGCGCGGCCGGGCCGCGACCGTGATGGCGCAGACGAAGTCCTGCGATCCGCTTCGGTTGGGTCTGCTCTGGCTCGAGTCCGATCTCCCGCCCGACCCGGCCGTCTTCGCCCGGGCGGCGAGCATCTCGGCGTTGCGGCTCGACGTCGGTCTGGCCGAACGGCTGGCGCGGGGGGCCGTCGAGGCCGAACCGAGCCCGGCCAACAAACTTCAGCTGGCGCACATCCTGTACTTGCAGGAGGACGGTGAGGGGGTCGAGACGATCCTCGACGGCCTCGATGAACGGGAGCTCGCGGTGCCGGGCTTTCTCGACGGCATCATCATTCGCGCAGCCAATCTGCTTCTACCGCTACGTGATCCGCGGCGTGCCCGCGAAGTCCTCGACGACGCGGTGAGCCTCGGTGACGAGGAACGCAACCACGCGTTACGAACGTTCCAGGCGGTCTGGCTGGCCATGGCGGCTCGACACGCCGAGGCACTCGACGCGATGTCGGCGGTGGACTATGGGCACCTGGACAACTACGGCCGCGTGGTCGGCTACGCGGCGGAGACGATCGCACTCGGCGATCTCGGACATGTGGACGAGGCGGTGCGCCGGGCCGCGGCAGGCGAGCGGGTACTCGACGAATCGCCCATGGATTCGTTCCACGCCACGGGCCTGGCCGAATTCCACGCGTTCGTACTGCTCGCCGCAGGCTTCCTGGACGAGGCGGCGGCGGTCGCCGAGAGCGGTTACCGACGGTGCGCGGGCCTGCCCGGTGCGTCGCATTGGATGGCCGTCGCCGCGTTGGGCATGACCGCGCTGGCAAAAGGCGATCTGACGGTCGCGCGGGGGCATTTGCAGGCGGCCGGCGAGAGTTTCGGTGGCTACGGTGAAGTCTCGGGCCTGTTCTATCGATTCAGGATTCTGCAGACCGAATTGTTGGCCCGGTCCGGCGACATCGACGGCGCCGTCGCCGCTCTGAAAGCCACCCAAGGCAGTCGCCACCCCGCGTACGAGTATGTCGAATCTGGTTACCTGTTGGCCGTTGCGTGGGTGTCCGCCGTCCAGGGCCGCGTCGCCGAGGCGCGCGAGAGTGCTTTGCGCGCAGCGGAATTCGCCCGCGCGCATGGGCAGCCGGCGCGCGAAGTGCTGTGTCTGCAGGCGGCACTCCAGTTCGGCGACGTCAGTGCCGGCGACCGGTTGGCGGAGTTGGCCGCGGTGGTCCAGGGACCGCGGGCGCCGCTGGTGACCCGCTATGCGCGCGCCCTTGCCAACGACGACGGCGCTGACCTGGATGCGGTTTCGGTCGAGTTCGAGCGGATGGGCGACGCCTTGGCGGCCGCCGATGCCGCGGCGCAGGCAGCGGCGTCGCACCGGCTGGCAGGCCGTCGGGGCAGCGCACTCACCGCCAGCGCACGCGCATGCCTGCTCGCCGAGGAATGCGGTGGCGCGGTCAGCCCCGCTCTGGCCGCAGCCCGGGTTCCGCTGCCGTTCACGCGCCGGGAACACGAGATCACCAGGCTCCTGTCGCGCGGCATGTCGAACAGGGCCATTGCCGAGGCGACCTCATTGTCGGTCCGCACCGTGGAAGGCCACATCTATCAGGCCAGCGCCAAGGCAGGAGTGTCGTCGCGTTCCGAGCTTTCCGAACTGGTGCAACAGTTCAGCAAGCTGGCGGCCGCCGCACCGTCCTGATTGTGCAAATCTTCACCAGACCGACATGTCGCCGCCCCGTCGCCGGACGTGCGCGGTTGCCCAGCTTCTGGACAATGGCCGTATGGATACCGATACCGGTCGTGGTACGCCGGGTCGCCGCGCCTGGGCCGACCCGCTGACGTTGGGGTTCCAGGCACACCGGCAGCTGATGCTGCTGCGCCTCCGGTGGCATGGCCGCCGTCTGGACACCCGTCCAGACGGCCAACCGGACTGACGCCTAATCTCTTGTGCCGCCGGGCATTTCCGACGCGGCCGAGCGCTAGCGCAGACGGCTACCGATCGGTAACCGCGTTCTTAGGAATTCCGTCGAGTGGACGTGATGAAAGCCACATTTTGACAGGTGTCAAGCGCCTGCAATCCGTTTGACGTGCGTATTCATGTGGTCGTCACCCGGCCTTCAATGGCGCGTCCTGGCGAGTGCACCCTAAGAGAAGTGCAATAATCGGTACTAGCAGTGACATCAAAATTTTGGCGGCGCCGGGCTGGCGATCGTGAGCACCGTTCCGCGGCGTCTACGACACAGTGCGACGGGCTGCCGAAACAGAATGTGAAAGGCAGGCGTCGTGGGTCTTAACGACGGCGACAACGGCACCGGCGCCGGGAGCGGCGCAGCCTCGCGCCAGAAGCTCGAGAAGGTCGTCATCCGCTTCGCCGGTGACTCCGGTGACGGTATGCAGCTGACCGGTGACCGGTTCACTTCGGAAGCCGCGCTCTTCGGCAATGACCTTGCGACGCAGCCGAATTACCCCGCCGAGATCCGCGCACCACAGGGCACCCTGCCCGGTGTGTCGTCGTTCCAGATCCAGATCGCGGACTACGACATCCTCACCGCCGGTGACCGCCCCGACGTGCTGGTCGCGATGAACCCGGCCGCACTCAAGGCCAACGTTGCCGACCTGCCGCGCGGCGGCATGATCATCGCCAACTCCGACGAGTTCACCAAGCGCAACCTGGCCAAGGTCGGGTACGACGAGAACCCGCTCGAGAACGATGAACTGTCCGAGTTCGTCGTCATCCCGGTCGCGATGACCACGCTGACCCTGGCCGCCGTCGAGGCCATCGGCGCGACCAAGAAGGACGGTCAGCGCGCCAAGAACATGTTCGGGCTCGGCCTGCTGTCCTGGATGTACGGCCGCGAGCTGGAGCACAGCGAGGCCTTCATCCGCGAGAAGTTCGCCCGCAAGCCCGAGATCGCCGAGGCCAACGTCCTGGCGCTCAAGGCCGGCTGGAACTACGGCGAGACCACCGAGGCGTTCGGTACCACCTACGAGGTGGCCCCGGCCAAGCTCAAGTCCGGCGAGTACCGCCAGATTTCCGGTAACACCGCCACCGCGTACGGCATCGTCGCCGCCGGCCAGCTGGCCGACGTTCAGGTGGTGCTCGGCACCTACCCGATCACCCCGGCCAGCGACATCCTGCACGAGCTGTCCAAGTACAAGCACTTCAACGTCATGACCTTCCAGGCCGAGGACGAGATCGCGGGCATCGGCTCGGCGATCGGCGCCTCGTACGGTGGCGCGCTCGGCGTCACCAGCACCTCGGGTCCCGGCGTCTCGCTGAAGTCCGAGGCCATCGGCCTCGCGGTGATGACCGAGCTGCCGCTCATCGTCATCGACGTGCAGCGCGGTGGCCCGTCGACCGGTCTGCCCACCAAGACCGAGCAGGCCGACCTGCTGCAGGCGCTCTACGGCCGCAACGGTGAATCGCCGGTCGCGGTGCTGGCCCCGTGCTCCCCGTCGGACTGCTTCGACATCGCGGTGGAGGCGGTGCGGATCGCCATCGGCTACCACACCCCGGTGATCATCCTGTCGGACGGCGCGATCGCCAACGGCTCCGAGCCGTGGCGCATCCCGGACATCGCCAGCTACCCGGCCATCGAGCACACGTTCGCCAAGCCGGACGAGCCGTTCCAGCCGTACGCGCGTGACCCCGAGACCCTGGGCCGCCAGTTCGCCATCCCGGGTACGCCGGGCCTCGAGCACCGGATCGGTGGTCTGGAAGCGGCCAACGGCTCCGGCAACATCTCCTACGAGCCCAAGAACCACGACCTCATGGTCCGGTTGCGCCAGCTCAAGATCGACGGCATCAAGGTGCCCGACATCGAGGTCGACGACCCGAGCGGCGAGGCTGAATTACTGATGCTCGGCTGGGGCAGCTCGTACGGCCCCATCGGCGAGGCGTGCCGCCGCGCCCGACGCAACGGCATCAAGGTGGCCCACGCCCAGCTGCGTCACCTCAACCCGTTCCCGGCAAACCTGGAAGAGGTTCTGCGCAAGTACGACAAGGTCGTCGTGCCCGAGATGAACCTCGGCCAGCTGGCCCTGCTGCTGCGGGGCAAGTTCCTGGTCGACGTGCAGTCGGTGACCAAGGTCGAGGGCATGGCGTTCCTGGCCGACGAAGTCGAAGGCATCATCGGCGCGGCACTGGACGGATCGCTGCGCGAAAAGGAAACTGACAAGGCCAAGTTCGCACGGTTGGCGGCCGCCACCGTGGAGACCGGTGTGGGAGCAAACGCATGACGGATCTGATCGGTGCTGATCTGGGCCTGACCGAAGCCCTCAGCAAGAATGCCCTGGTTCCGACTACGGACCAGCCGCAAAAGGGCAAGGACTTCACCAGCGACCAAGAAGTGCGCTGGTGCCCGGGCTGTGGCGATTACGTCATCCTCAACACCATCCGCAACTTTCTGCCGGAACTGGGCCTGCGCCGCGAGAACATCGCGTTCATCAGCGGCATCGGCTGCTCCAGCCGGTTCCCGTACTACCTGGAGACCTACGGTTTCCACTCGATCCACGGTCGTGCCCCGACCATCGCGACCGGCCTGGCGCTGGCGCGTCCGGACCTGTCGGTGTGGGTCGTCACGGGCGACGGTGACTCGCTGTCGATCGGTGGTAACCACCTGATCCACGCGCTGCGCCGCAACATCAACATCACGATCCTGCTGTTCAACAACCGGATCTACGGTCTGACCAAGGGTCAGTACTCGCCGACCTCCGAGGTCGGCAAGGTCACCAAGTCGACCCCGATGGGCTCGCTGGACCAGCCATTCAACCCGGTGTCGCTGGCGCTGGGTGCCGAGGCCACGTTCGTCGGCCGGGCGCTCGACTCCGACCGCAAGGGCCTGACCGAGGTGCTGAAGGGCGCGGCTGCCCATCGTGGCGCCGCCATCGTCGAGATCCTGCAGGACTGCCCGATCTTCAACGACGGCTCGTTCGACCCGCTGCGCAAGGAAGGCGCCGAGGACCGGCTGATCAACCTGGTGCACGGCCAGCCGATCGTCTTCGGTGCCCAGGGCGAGTTCTGTGTCACCAAGTCCGGTTACGGGCTGGAGATCGGCAAGACCGCTGATGTGGACCCGTCGGACATCGTGGTGCACAACGCCAACCTCGACGACCCGGCCTACGCCTTCGCGCTGTCGCGCCTGTCGGAGCAGAACCTGGAACACACCGTGATGGGTATCTTCCGTCAGGTGAACCGGCCCACCTACGACGACGAAGCGCGTCTGCAGCTGAAGACGGCGATGGATTCCAAGGCGCACGACACCGCCGCTCTGCAATCCTTGCTGCGTGGCAAGGACACCTGGACCGTGGATTAGTCGCGCGAGTAGTCCGATTTTGACCGAGGACGCCCCGCTGGCCGCAGTTGTATTGGCCGGCGGGGCGTCTCGTCGTATGGGGCGGGACAAGGCCACCGTTCGGTTCGACGGGCCGGCGGGGGAGATCACGTTCGTCGAACAGGCGGTGGACACCTTACGAGCGCGGTGTGCGCAGGTGTTCGTGATCGCAGCTCGTGGCCAGGCGCTGCCGGACCTGGATGCCCAGGTGCTGCGGGACGCGACACCCGGCGTCGGGCCGTTGTTGGCCACCGCGCGCGGGTTGCGTGCCGCGGCCGACGCCGGATTTCCGCGCGCGTTCGTGTCCGCCGTGGACATGCCCTACTTGACCGTTGATCTGATCGACGAGCTTGCCGAGCACGCGGCGCGGGTCGACGCCGACGTGGTGCTGCCCTGGGATGGCCGGGACCACTATCTGGCAGGCATCTACCGCACCGCGCTGGCGACTCGGGCGGAGGAGTTGGTAGCCCGCGGACGACGCAGCATGCGGGCACTGGTCGACACCGCCGACACCCAGCGGGTGGTGATGGATCGGCAGCGGGCGCTGGTGAACGTCAACAGCCCCGACGATTTCGCCTGAGCGTCTCAGCAAATGCCCGTAACCGGGTTGCTCATTCTTGAATTTCCTTCTGTGTCGCGAATTGGAATTGATGTTATTTCGGCGATGCGCAAATAACATGCAAATTAAGTGCCGCAATTCCGGCAAATT
Source organism: Mycobacterium sp. PDNC021 (assembly GCF_048282635.1). NCBI lineage: Bacteria > Bacillati > Actinomycetota > Actinomycetes > Mycobacteriales > Mycobacteriaceae > Mycobacterium > Mycobacterium sp. PDNC021. The sequence goes on along the minus strand of NZ_CP182502.1, from coordinate 4,836,361 downwards.
ATCACCCCAATTGTTCGACTAATTCTGAACCTGTTGCAGGACAATGGATTTGGGTGACTTGGGCGAGTGGCGGCCGGTTAACAGGTCCTGAACGGGCTGCGGCGTCAATGTGAAAAGTCCTGATTGGCGGCCGTATTGCCCGATCCTGCCCAGTCAATGGCAGTTTGACGCACCCGTCGGTAGCGAACGGGGGCCTGAAAGGGCGGAGATTCCACCGGGCGACACGCCGGAGGTTTACTGTCGACGCCGCATGATTATGCCGCTGACCTGCGACAACTGTGACTAATGTGAATTGAATTGTGTGTGCCAGGCCACAATTTCATGGTGACCTCTATCACGGAATGTTGCCGAACTGTGATTTGTTAGCGGGCCTTTATATGTCACATGACCTGCTTATGTTCCTCTCAGGTTGGGCCGTGATCTGCCTGTTATCTGGCTGGGATGGATTCGACATCGCAGGGTCAGTTCTTGCTACGGTCCTCGTACTGCTCCAAGAGAGCAAATAACTGAAAAACCATGAACCTGCGTGTGAGCGGGATCGCGGTGGGACCAGAGCAGATGGCCTGTTGCCCGTGGCGTCCGCCGGCATTGAGCCCGGACCGATCAAACCGCCCCCGCTGTCGTGTCTGACCGAGACGACACGACTCAGCCCCCCTAACGCCTGCCCGGCAGGCAGTAGTTCGCACCGCCTATGCGCGGGCGATGTTTGGCGCGCGCTCGGCGAGAGGAACGAAGTGAAGAACATCCGCACAACGCTTGGACTGGTTGCCGTTGCTGGGGCAGTTGCAGTTGCCCCCATGGTCATCGGTGCCGGTACCGCGAATGCGGACGGCGGCCGCAATTGGGACGCCGTTGCAGCCTGTGAGTCTGGTGGCAACTGGGCCATCAACACCGGCAACGGTTACTACGGCGGGTTGCAGTTCAACCTGGGCACCTGGCGTGCCAACGGTGGCACGGGCATGCCCCACACCGCCAGCAAGGACGAGCAGATTCGGGTTGCCGAGAATGTGGTGCGCACCCAAGGCATCGGTGCGTGGCCGGTCTGCGGTCGTCGGGGCTAATACCCCCTCACGAGCGCCACAAACGCTCGCACGAGACAACAAAGGGTGTCGGACCATACGGTCCGACACCCTTTGTCGTTGTCTGGGATGCCTTGGGGGCCGACCGGTGTGATCCGTCACATGATGAAACTGGCCTCGTGGCCGTCCATACCGCGAGCGCACCGATCGCGAAGACGGCACCGAGAATGCTGGACCCGATCCATCCGGCGGCCGAGTACAGGGCTGTGGTGCCGACCGCGCCGAGGGCTGAGCCGAGAGAATAGAAGAGCATGTAGCCGCCGAGGACACTGCTGGCGTGGTTCGGGTGGATGGCGGTGAGTAGGTGCTGATTGCTGACATGCACAGCCTGGACGGCGAAATCGAGAATGATCACGCCGACGACGAGCAGCCACAGTCCCCACGATGTCTGGGCGATCGCCAGCCATGACGCGGCCAGGAGCGCGAGGGCTGCCCCGGTGACCGCGTTGGCGAAACCGGCATCTGCCCAGCGGCCGGCGCGGCCGGCGCCCAGCGCGCCGGCCAGCCCTGCGATCCCGAACAGGCCGATCTGAGCGGCGCTGAGATGCCACGGTGACGCTGTGAGCGGGAGGGCGAGGCCGCTCCAGAGGGTGCCGAACGACGCGAACAAGAAGAACGCGATCAGGCCACGTGAGACGAAAAGCCGGTCGCCGAACAACATGCGCGACGCGCTCAGCGCCTGCCGATAGCCCGGGCGGTCAGCGCGTGGGTCGGGCGGAAGGAGCGTCAGGACCAGCGCCGCGAGCACGACAAGCAGTGCGGCGAGTGTGGCGTAGGCGCTGCGCCAGCCCCAAGCTGTGGCGAGAGCGCCGGCGACGGTCCGAGCGCCGAGAATGCCGATGACGACGCCGGCGGTCACGACGCCCAGGGTGCGTCCGCGCTCCTGTGGCGCCGACAATGCCGCTGCATAGGCGACCGTCGTCTGTACGACGACCGAGAACAGACCGGCTATCGCTACGCCGGCAAGCATGGTCCACGCGTGCGTCGCGGTTCCGGCGATCACGACACCAACCGCGGTGAGTAGCAGGTGTCCGACGATGAGCGTGCGCCGGTCGCGTACGTCACCCAGGGGTACCAGTAGGCCCAATCCCGCGAGGTAGCCGAGCTGCCCTGCCGTGACGATCCAGCCGAGGCTGCCGCTCGATACGCCAAGGTCACTGCCGATCTGAGTGAGCATGGGCTGGGCCGAGTAGATGGTCGCGACGGACACCCCGCAGATGGTCGCGAGCAGCAGGCGGGTGCTTCGAGGCGTCACATGAAGTCCAATCGGTAGCAATTTGCAACTGATTCGACGCTACGTCACATTGGTTTCAATTAGCAACTAATGTGGAGGTGTGATGACCCAGTCCGAGGTTGAGTGGACCGACCCCACGTGTCCCGTCGCGCGCACGCTCGATCTGGTCGGTGACCGCTGGAGCCTGCTGATCGTTCGCGATGCCATGGATGGTGCCCGGTCCTTCGGGGATTTCCAGCAGGTGACGGGAATCGCGCGCAACATCCTCACCGACCGGCTCCGGCGACTCGTCGAGCGCGGAATCCTGGAACGAAAACCGGCTCCGACGGGCAGGCGGCACATCTACGAGCTCACGCCCACCGGATTGGACCTGTTCACCGTCGTCGTTGCGTTGCGTCAGTGGGGTGAGCGGCACGCATTCGCCCCGGCCGAGGAGCGCTCCGTCCTGGTGGACGACGGTGGGCTACCCATCCGCGAGTTGCAGCCCACCAGCTCAACCGGTCGGCGGGTAAGCGTCGAGACCACGTCTGTACAGCGGAATCGGTGACCGCCGGAAACTAGCTGCGCGAGTTCGACGTGGGGCGTGTGATACCAACGGAGTATGGCCGGAACTCCTTTTGCCGATCTCGACGCCTACCTCTCTCTGCCCCGGGTGTCCGGGCTCGCAGTCTCGCCCGACGGCCGCCGCGTCGTCACGATGGTCAGCGAACTGAACAACAAGGGCACCGAATATGTCACCGCGGCTTGGGAACTCGACCCGGACGGCGAGCATGCGGCGCGCCGGCTGACCTACGGAGCCAAGGGGGAATCCCAGCCGACCTTCACCGCGGCCGGAGATCTGCTGTTCGTCGCGGCGCGACCCACCGACTCCGACGAGGAGCCACCGGCGGCGCTGTGGCGATTGCCGGCGAACGGCGGTGAAGCACAACGGATTCTCGAGTTGGCCGGCGGCGTCAGTGGAGTGCACGCGGCCCGTTCGGCTGACGTCGTGGTGGTGACGGCGCCGATGCTCCCGTCGGCCGGTACTCCCGAGGATGACAAGCGACTACGCACCCTCCGCAAGGACAACAAGGTGTCGGCGATCCTGCACACCGGCTACCCGGTGCGGCACTGGGACCATGATCTGGGGCCGGATCATGCGCACCTGCTCCGCGTGGAATCCGGTGCGGCCCAAGACATCACCCCGCAGCCTGGCATGGCGCTGAACGAGGCCACCGTCGATATCACCGCGGACGGGAGCTTCGCCGTCGCGTCGTGGGAGTTACCCGCGCCGGGGGCCGCGTTGCGCAGCGTTCTGGTCCGCATCGACATCGGTACGGGGGAGCGCACCGTGATCGCCGACGACCCGGTCGCCGATCTGGGCAGCCCGGCGATCTCGCCCGACGGCAGCACGGTCGCGTTCATCCGGGAGACGCACTCGACGCCGGATCAAGCGCCGCGGATCACCTTGTGCACCCAGGTCTCCGGTGGCGAGCGAGTGGAGCTCACCGCGCACTGGGACCGCTGGCCGACGTCGGTGACGTGGTCGCACGACGGATCCACACTGCTGGTGACCGCGGACGACGACGGCCGCGCACCGATCTTCTGCGTCCGGCCCGGCACGGGCGACGTGAGCCGGCTGACCCACGACGACTTCGCCTACAGCGACGTGCGGCCCGTCGCAGATGGTGCGCTGTACGCCCTCCGCAGCAGTTACCTGACGCCGCCCCATCCTGTCCGGGTCGCCGCCGATGGATCCGTGACCGTGCTGCCCTGCGTCGAATTCCCCGAATTGCCAGGTGAATTGGTCGAGGTGACGGCAACCACGGATGACGGTACGCCCATCCGGTCCTGGCTTACGCTCCCGGCCGGCGACACTCCTGCGCCGCTGCTGCTGTGGGTGCACGGCGGACCGCTGGGCAGCTGGAACAGCTGGCACTGGCGGTGGAATCCTTGGGTGCTCACTGCGCTCGGTTACGCGGTGCTGATGCCTGACCCGGCGCTGTCCACCGGATACGGTCAGGACTTCATCCAACGTGGCTGGGGTGCTTGGGGTTTCGCGCCGTTCACCGACCTGATGGCAGCTGTCGACGCCGCCTGCGAGCAGCCGCGTGTCGACGCCGGCCGGATCGCGGCGATGGGCGGCTCGTTCGGCGGTTACATGGCCAACTGGATCGCCGGGCACACCGACCGGTTCGCCGCCATCGTCACCCATGCCAGCCTGTGGGCGCTCGATCAATTCGGGCCGACGACCGACGGCGCCTACTGGTGGGCCCGCGAGATGACACCGGAGATGGCCGAACACAATTCGCCGCACCGCCACGTCGAGCGCATCACGACCCCGATGCTGGTGATCCACGGCGACAAGGACTATCGCGTCCCCATCGGTGAAGGCCTGCGGTTGTGGAACGACCTGCTGACCCGGTCAGGACTGCCCGCCGACGACACCGGCGGCACGGCGCACCGCTACCTCTACTACCCGTCCGAAGGGCACTGGATCGCCGCGCCGCAGCACGCCAAGATCTGGTACCAGGTGGTGACGGCGTTCCTGTCCGAGTACGTCCTGAAGGAACACATCGACCTGCCCGAAATGCTCGGATAGGTTGGCAACCATGACCGCACCGCAGCGCGAATTCGACATCGTCCTCTATGGCGCCACCGGCTTCGTCGGGAAACTGACCGCCCAGTATCTGGCCCAGCACGCCGGGTCGGCGCGGATCGCGCTGGCCGGCCGCACCATGGACAAGCTCGCCGTGGTCCGGGACTCCCTGGGCGCGGCGGGCAAGGACTGGGGACTGATCCAGGCCGACGCTTCATCGCAGCAGAGCCTGGATGCGATGGCGGCCCGGACCCAGGTGGTCGTCACGACCGTCGGGCCGTACCTCAAGTACGGCCTGCCACTGGTGGCGGCGTGCGCCGCGGCCGGCACCGACTACGCCGACCTGACCGGCGAGAGCCTGTTCATCCGGGAGAGCATCGACCTGTACCACAAGCAGGCCGCCGACACGGGGGCCCGCATCGTGCACTCCTGCGGATTCGATTCCATCCCTTCGGATCTCACCGTATACGCGCTGTACAAGGCCGCCCAGGCAGACGGTGCCGGCGAGCTCACCGACACCGACTACGTGCTCCGCGGATTCTCCGGCGGAGTGTCGGGCGGCACCGTCGCGTCGATGCTCGAGCTGTTTACCATGACGTCCGACGACGCGGACCTGCGTCGGACCATGATGGACCCGTACACACTGACCACCGATCGCGGCGCCGAGCCCGATCTCGGCCATCAATCCGACACCCCGTGGCGCCGCGGCAGGGACATCGCCCCGGAACTCGCCGGGACCTGGACCGGTGCTTTCGTCATGGCTGTCGCGAACACGCGCATCGTGCGGCGCACCAACGCGCTGTTGGACTGGGATTACGGCCGCCGGTTCCGCTACTCGGAGAACATGAGCCTGGGTTCGTCGCCGATCGCCCCCGTGGCCTCGGCGCTGGGCACCGCGGCCAACGCGGCGGTCATGGGCCTGGGCAGCCGCTTCTTCAACAAGCTGCCCCGCGGCCTGGTCGACCGTGTGGTCCCGAAGCCCGGCACCGGGCCCAGCGAACAGGCCCGGGACAACGGCTACTACCGCGTCGAGACCTACACCCGCACCACCAGCGGCGCCCGGTACCGCTCCGTCATGGCGCAGCAGGGCGACCCGGGCTACAAGGCCACCGCGGTGCTGCTGGGGGAGAGCGGGCTGGCGCTGGCCCTCGACCGTGACCGGCTGTCGGACTTGCGCGGCGTCCTCACCCCGGCCGCGGCGATGGGCGACGCGCTCCTGACCCGGCTGCCGGCCGCCGGCGTCACCTTTGAAACCGAAGCACTGGGACGCTGATTCGCGCACCGGGCGTCGAAGTCCTGTGCGGCCGGCCGGAGCGGGCTAGTGTCGGCAGCGACGCACATCACACATCTCGGTGACGAAGGGGGACTTTGCCATGGCCGGTCTTGACGATCTGCTCAATCAGATTCCGACGCAACAGATTGCGAGTCAGCTGGGTGCTGATGAAGGCGAGGTGAACAGCGCCGTCCAGCAGCTCGTGCCGCTGCTGGTGGGCAGCCTGCAGCACAACGCGCAGGACCCCGATCACGCCGCCACCATCGAGAGCGACGCGACCAGCCAGGCTGCCAGCGGCCTGCTCGACGGCGGCGTCAGCGTCGACCAGGTCGACCAGGACGGCGGCGCCGAGGCCATCTCGCGAATCTTCGGCGGCAACAGCACCGATCAGGTGGCGTCGGCGCTGGCCGGCGGCGGAGCGGGCAACAGCGGATTGATCCAGAAGCTGCTGCCGATCCTGGCGCCCATCGTGCTCGCCTACATCGGCAAGCAGCTCGCGGGCGGCGGAGGCCAAGCCCAGCCGCAGGCTCAGCCGCAAGCGCAGGGCGGTGGCGGGCTCGGTGATGTGCTGGGCAACATCCTCGGCGGCGCCCTCAGCGGCGGCGGCTCGGGCGGCGGCAACAACAACCCGCTGGGTGACATCCTCGGCAACGTGCTGGGCGGGGCGTTGGGCGGCGGTTCCGGCAAGGCCGGGAACAACCCGCTCGGCGAAATCCTCGGCGGACTGTTGGGTGGCCGCAAGTAGGGCGCAGCCTTCCCGAAGGACAGACATAAAAGTGCCCAGATGGTCCACTTTCTGGGCACTTTTACGTCTGCTCACCGGGCTTACCTAGAATTGGCCGGTGACTGCCAGCGATACACCTGATCCCGCGACCGTGACTGCGGCCGATGACCTGCCCAAATCGTGGGATCCGAGCGCGGTAGAAGCTGACATGTATCAGGGCTGGGTCGACGCCGGGTATTTCACCGCCGACCCGACCAGCGACAAGCCGCCGTACTCGATCGTGCTGCCGCCGCCCAACGTCACGGGCAGCCTGCACATGGGTCACGCACTCGACCACACGCTGATGGATGCGTTGACCCGGCGTAAGCGGATGCAGGGCTTCGAGGTGCTGTGGCTGCCGGGCATGGATCACGCCGGCATCGCGACGCAGACCCTGGTCGAGAAGCAGCTCGCCGCGGGCGGCCAAACCAAGGAAGACTTCGGCCGCGAGGGCTTCGTGGAGAAGGTCTGGGAGTGGAAGCGCGAGTCCGGCGGCACCATCGGCGGCCAGATGCGCCGCCTCGGCGACGGCGTCGACTGGAGCCGGGACCGCTTCACCATGGACGAGGGCCTGTCGCGCGCCGTCCGCACCATCTTCAAGCGGCTGTTCGACGCCGGACTGATCTACCGGGCCGAGCGTCTGGTCAACTGGTCGCCGGTCCTGGAGACCGCGATCTCCGACCTCGAGGTCAAGTACGACGACGTCGAGGGCGAGCTGGTCTCGTTCCGGTACGGCTCGATGGACGACGCCGAGCCCCACATCGTGGTGGCCACCACGCGACTCGAGACGATGCTCGGTGACACCGCCATCGCCGTGCATCCCGACGACGAGCGCTACCGTGCGCTGGTCGGCAGCACACTGCCGCACCCCTTCCTGGATCGCGACATCATCATCGTGGCCGACGAGCACGTCGACCCCGAATTCGGCACCGGCGCAGTCAAAGTCACGCCCGCACACGATCCGAACGACTTCGAGATCGGCCTGCGGCACAACCTGGCGATGCCGACCATCATGGACACCAAAGGCGCCATCGCCGGTACCGGAACCGAATTCGACGGCATCGACCGTTTCGAAGCCCGGGTCAAGGTGCGCGAGAAGCTGGCCGCCGAGGGCCGGATCGTCGCCGAGAAGCGGCCGTACCTGCACAGCGTCGGGCACTCCGAGCGCAGCGGCGAGGCCATCGAGCCGCGGCTGTCCATGCAGTGGTGGGTCAAGGTGGAATCGCTGGCCAAGGCCGCCGGTGACGCAGTCCGCAACGGCGACACCGTGATTCACCCGACCAGCCTGGAACCGCGCTGGTTCGCGTGGGTCGACGACATGCACGACTGGTGCATCTCCCGCCAGCTGTGGTGGGGACACCGCATCCCGATCTGGCACGGACCGGACGGCGAAACCGTCTGCGTCGGCCCCGACGAAGAGCCGCCGGCGGGCTGGGAGCAGGACCCCGACGTGCTGGACACGTGGTTCTCCTCGGCGCTGTGGCCGTTCTCCACCATGGGCTGGCCCGAGAAGACGCCGGAACTCGAAAAGTTCTATCCGACAACGGTTCTGGTCACCGGCTACGACATCCTGTTCTTCTGGGTGGCGCGGATGATGATGTTCGGCACCTTCGTGGCCGACGACCCCATCCTGGGCGGCGCCAAGGTGCCGTTCGAGAACGTCTTCCTGCACGGGCTGATCCGGGATCAGTTCGGGCAGAAGATGAGCAAGTCCAAGGGCAACGGCATCGACCCGCTGGACTGGGTCGAGATGTTCGGTGCAGACGCGCTGCGCTTCACCCTGGCCCGCGGGGCCAGCCCCGGCGGCGACCTGTCCATCGGTGAGGACCACGCCCGCGCGTCCCGCAACTTCGCGACCAAGCTGTTCAACGCAACGCGTTTCGCGATGATGAACGGCGCCGCGCCGGCCGCGCTGCCGGACGCTGCCGAGCTCACCGATGCCGACCGCTGGATTCTGGGCCGGCTCGAAGAGGTCCGCGTCGAGGTCGACAACACGCTGGAGCGCTACGAGTTCAGCCGAGCCTGCGAGGCGCTGTATCACTTCGCCTGGGACGAGTTCTGTGACTGGTACCTGGAGCTCGCGAAAGCCCAACTGTTCGAAGGTGGTTCGCGTGCCGAGCACACCAAGGCCGTGCTGGCGGCGGTGCTCGACGTGCTGCTCAAGCTGCTGCACCCCGTGATGCCGTTCGTCACCGAGGCGCTGTGGAAGTCGCTGACCGGTGGCGAGTCGGTGGTCATCGCGCAGTGGCCGCAGGCATCGTGCGTCGAGCTCGATGAGGTTTCCGCCGGGCGCATCACCGACATGCAGAAGCTGATCACCGAGGTGCGCCGGTTCCGCAGCGACCAGGGCCTCAACGACCGGCAGAAGGTCCCGGCCCGCCTGGTGGGCATCAGCGAGGCGGACCTGGACGCCCAGGTGGCCGCGGTGACGTCCCTGGCCTGGCTGACCGAGCCGGCTGACGACTTCAACCCCTCCGCGGCAGTGGAGGTCCGGCTGTCCAAGGGCACCGTCGTGGTCGAGGTCGACACCTCGGGCACGGTCGACGTCGCCGCCGAGCGCCGCCGACTGGAGAAGGACCTGGCCGCCGCGCAGAAGGAACTCGCCCAGACCGCAGGCAAATTGGGCAACGAGGCGTTCCTGGCGAAGGCCCCGGAGGATGTGGTCGCCAAGATCAAGGCGCGGCAACAGCTGGCGACCGAAGAGGTCGACCGGATCAACGCCCGCCTGGCCGGGCTGCCGTCCGCATGATCGCGCCCACGCCTGACGAGATCGCCGAGCTGCTGCAGGTCGAGTACCTGCTCGACCAGCGGTGGCCGGAAACGAAGATCGAACCGAGCACCGTGCGTATCGAGGCGCTGCTGGAGATGCTCGGCTCGCCGCAGCGCGGCTACCCGAGCATCCACGTGGCGGGGACCAACGGCAAGACGTCGGTCACCCGCATGATCGATGCGCTGCTGACGGCGTTCAGCCGTCGTACCGGCCGGACCACCAGCCCGCACCTGCAGGCCGCCACCGAACGCATTGCGATCGACGGAAAGCCCATCAGCCCAGCGCAATACGTCGCCACCTACGCCGAGATCGAGCCGTTCGTCGAGATCGTCGACCGGCAGTCGGAAGCCGGCGAGTTGGGCGAGCCGGGCCCCAAGATGAGCAAGTTCGAGGTGCTCACCGCCATGGCGTTCGCCGCGTTCGCCGACGCCCCGGTGGACGTCGCGGTCGTCGAAACCGGGCTGGGCGGACGGTGGGATGCCACCAACGTCGTCGCCGCCCCGGTCGCTGTCATCACCCCGATCGGCTTGGACCACACCGATTTTCTCGGCGATACCATCGCCGCCATCGCGGGGGAGAAGGCGGGCATCATCGCCCGCCAGGAGCCCGACCTGGTGCCCACCGGCACCGACCCCAGCACTGTCGCGGTGATCGCCCGCCAGCCTGCCGAGGCCATGGAAGTGCTGATGGCGCAGGCGGTTACGGCCGACGCCGCGGTGGCACGCGAGGACTCCGAGTTCACCGTCCGTGGCCGTCAGGTCGCCGTCGGCGGGCAGGTGCTGGAACTGCAGGGCCTCGGTGGCGTCTACACCGACATCTTCCTGCCGCTGCATGGCGAGCATCAGGCGCACAACGCCGTCCTGGCGCTGGCAGCGGTGGAGGCGTTCTTCGGCGCCGGTGCCGACCGTCAACTCGACATCGACACCGTCCGGGCCGGTTTCGCCTCGGTGACCAATCCTGGTCGCCTGGAGCGGATGCGCAGTGCCCCAACGGTATTCATCGACGCCGCGCATAACCCGGCCGGTGCCGCCGCCCTCGCCGACGCGCTGGACACGGAGTTCGAGTTCCGGTTCCTGGTCGGCGTCATCTCGGTCATGGCAGACAAGGACGTCGACGGCATCCTGACCGCCCTCGAGCCGGCGTTCGACCTGCTGGTCGTGACCCACAACGGCTCGCCGCGGGCCATGGATATCGAATCCTTGGCCGCGTTGGCAGAAGAGCGCTTCGGCCCGGAGCGGGTCGTCACCGCGGCGACGCTGCCCGACGCCATCGAGGCGGCGACGGCGTTGGTGGAGGAGTCGGGCAACGACGGGTCGTCCGACGGCTTCTCCGGCGCGGGCATGGTGATCACCGGTTCGGTCGTGACGGCCGGAGCGGCCCGCACCCTGTTCGGAAAGGATCCGGCATGACGGCACCGAGCAGCGGAGCGGATCGCGAATCGAGTCAGCCTGATCCCTGGAAGAGCTTCCGCGGCGTGATGGCCGGCACCCTGATTCTGGAAGTCATCGTGGTGCTGCTGGCGCTGCCGGTCGTGTCGGTGTTCCACGGCGGCCTGACGCCGGTCAGCAGCGGCTACCTGATCGGCATGGCGATCGTGCTGGGCCTGCTGTCGGGGATGCAGGGCCGGTCGTGGGCGCTGCCGGTCAACATCGGGATCCAGTTCGTGCTGATCCTCGGCGCGTTCATCGACGTCACCATCGGCATCGTCGGCATCATCTTCCTGCTGGTCTGGTTGTTGATCTTGTATCTGCGGTCCGAGGTCAAGCGCCGCCAGGACAGGGGACTGCTGCCCGGCCAGCAGTGAGCCCGCCCGAATCGCAAGATTCGGTTACTGGCCGGTACGCTGTCCGCCGTGACTGAGCAGACCCTTGTATTGATCAAGCCCGACGGCGTGCAGCGCAACCTGATCGGCGAAATCATCAGCCGGATCGAGCGCAAGGGCCTGACCTTCGCTGCTCTCGAGCTGAAGACCGTCAGCGTGGAGCTGGCGACCAAGCACTACGCCGAGCACGAGGGCAAGCCCTTCTTCGGCGACCTGCTGGAATTCATCACCTCCGGCCCGGTTGTGGCCGCCATCGTCGAGGGCCCGCGGGCCGTCGCCGCATTCCGCCAGATCGCCGGCGGCACCGACCCGGTGGAGAAGGCCGCGACCGGCACCATCCGTGGTGACCTGGCCCTGGTCACCCAGGACAACCTGGTGCACGGCTCGGATTCCCCGGAGTCCGCGGCCCGCGAAATCGCTCTGTGGTTCCCCGCTAACTGACACTGTGGGCCGCCGGTAGCTGAGCTACCGGCGGCACCTCGTCGGAGATTGGCCGACGATGTGGGATACTGGCATCGGGTGACCTGCTTCATACCAGGAGCGGACGCCCGGATGAAGACTTAGACGACGCGACCACCCGGAGAAATCCAGGTGCGGCGCCGACCGTCCAGCCATCATTCAGCCAGGCGCCGAGGGCTCCCCTGTGGGCCGCTAGGTGCGAGACCACAACAATCTCGGGAGAAGTTCCCCGAGCCAATACAAGAAGCCCTCGCGTGGCCGCGTCGCACGACGCGCCCGGGGGCTTGAGGAGAATACGTGGCCGACGATGCCCGACTTGATGCCCCATCCGAAGACGCCAGCAGCGCAGCGGAGCCGATAGAGCTCCCGGAGCGCCTGCGGATTTTCTCGCTGGCCCGAATCCTCGGGACCACCAGCAAGAAGATCACCGAGACGCTGGCCAGCGTCGACGGTAGGCCCCGCAACCCCGCGTCCACGGTGACCCGCGCGGAGGCCGAGCGCGTCCGCGACCTGCTGGGTCTCAGTGGCGACGCCACGGAGACCGCGGCGCCCGCCGCCGAGGTGCCGGTCGCAGCCAACGATGAGGCGCCCGCCGAAGTCGCCGTCGAAGCCGTCGACGTCGCCGAAGCAGCCGTCGAAATCGCCCGTGAGGCGGAGGCCGAAGCAGCCGACGTGGAATCCGACGCCGGCGAGCCCGAGTCCCGGCTGCTGCTGGAGACGGTCCCGGCGCCCACTGCCGAGCCCGCCGACTACCTGCCGCTGTTCGTGGCCCCGCAGCCCGTGACCTTCCGGCCGCCCGCTCCCGAGCCCGACGACTTCGCCGACGCCGACGCCGACGACGACAACGCCGATGACGTGGCCGACGGTGCCGACGACGGTGGCGAGGACGGCACCGATGAAGACGGCGAGCGGCCCGCCAACCGGCGCCGTCGTCGTGGTCGCCGTGGCCGTGGCCGTGGCAGGGGCGAACAGAGCAGCGACGACGCGACCGACGCGGACGCCGAAGGCGACGCGCAGGACGCCTCAGCTGAAGGCGATGAGGACACCGACGGCGAGGCCGACGACGACTCCGGTGACGACGACGCGAACGCGTCCGACGGTGCCAGCCGCCGTCGACGTCGTCGCCGCCGCCGCAAGTCGGGCGGTGCCGGAGGTGACGATGCCGATGGCGAGGCTGGTTCGCCGGACGATCCGCCCAACACCGTCGTCCACGAGCGCGCCCCGCGCGCCAAGTCGGACAACAACGAAATCCAGGGCATCACCGGGTCCACCCGGCTGGAGGCCAAGCGTCAGCGCCGTCGCGACGGCCGCGACGCGGGCCGCCGCCGCCCGCCGATCCTGAGCGAGGCCGAGTTCCTGGCTCGCCGCGAAGCCGTCGAGCGCGTGATGGTGGTGCGCGACAAGATCCGCACCGAACCGCCGCACGAGGGTGCCCGGTACACCCAGATCGCCGTGCTGGAAGACGGCGTCGTGGTCGAGCATTTCGTGACGTCCGCCGCATCGGCCAGCTTGGTCGGCAACATCTACCTCGGCATCGTGCAGAACGTGCTGCCGTCGATGGAAGCGGCGTTCGTCGACATCGGCCGTGGCCGTAACGGTGTGCTCTACGCCGGTGAGGTCAACTGGGAGGCTGCCGGCCTCGGTGGCAACAACCGCAAGATCGAGCAGGCGCTCAAGCCCGGCGATTACGTCGTCGTCCAGGTCAGCAAGGACCCGGTCGGGCACAAGGGCGCGCGTCTGACCACGCAGATTTCGCTGGCCGGGCGCTACCTGGTGTACGTGCCGGGCGCGTCCTCGACCGGGATCAGCCGCAAGCTGCCCGACACCGAGCGCCAGCGCCTCAAGGAAATCCTCAAGGAGGTCGTGCCTGCCGACGCCGGTGTGATCATCCGCACCGCGTCCGAGGGCGTGAAGGAAGAGGACATCCGCTCGGACGTCAATCGGTTGCAGGAACGCTGGACCGAGATCGAGACGACCGCCACCCAGACCAAGGCCAAGGCCGCCGGTGCCGCCGTGGCGCTCTACGAAGAGCCTGACGTGCTGGTCAAGGTGATCCGCGACCTGTTCAACGAGGACTTCACGAAGCTGGTGGTGTCGGGCGACGAGGCCTGGAACACTATCAGCACCTACGTCAATTCCGTTGCGCCGGAACTGCTTTCACGTATGTCGCAGTACGAGCCGGCGGGCGGTGCTACCGGCCCCGACGTGTTCTCGGTGTACCGCATCGACGAGCAACTGGCCAAGGCGATGGACCGGAAGGTGTGGCTGCCCTCGGGCGGCACCCTGGTGATCGACCGCACCGAGGCCATGACGGTCATCGACGTCAACACCGGCAAGTTCACCGGTTCGGGCGGAAACCTGGAGCAGACGGTCACCCGCAACAACCTGGAGGCGGCCGAGGAGACGGTGCGCCAACTCCGGTTGCGCGATATCGGCGGCATCGTGGTGATCGACTTCATCGACATGGTGCTCGAATCCAACCGCGACCTGGTGCTGCGCCGCCTGACCGAGGCATTGGCACGGGACCGGACCCGGCACCAGGTGTCGGAGGTGACGTCGCTCGGCCTGGTCCAGCTGACCCGCAAGAAGCTCGGCACCGGGCTGATCGAGGCGTTCTCGACGACCTGTACGCACTGCGCCGGCCGCGGCATCATGCTGCACGTCGACCCGGTGGACACCGCGTCGCCCAACGGCCGCAAGGCCGAGGCGGCCGGCGGTGCCGGCGCTGGTGGCGGTGGCCGCCGCAGCAAGCGCGCCAAGAAGGCCGCCCCGCGCCCCGAAGAAGAGCCGCAGGTCGTCAAGGTGCCGCCGCATCCGCAGGGTGAGCACCCGATGTTCAAGGCCATGGCGGCCGCGAACGGCAAGCACGAGGACGACGTCGACGACGAGGACCTCACCGAGGACATCGCCGACGAAGCAGCCGACGGCGACGCCGTCGAGTCTGCCGAGGCGCTGACCGACCTGGACCAGGCCGATGACGACCTGGATGCCGACGAGGCTGACGAGGACGACTCCGACGAGGCCGAGGACGACGAGGACTCGGATGAGGACGAACTCGAAGTCGAGCTCGACGAGGACTTCGAGGACAGCGACGACGAAGACGACGAAGACGACGATCTGGACCTCGACGAGGACGACGAGGACTCGGACGACGACGACGAAGACGACGAAGACGACGACGAGGACGACGACGACGAGGACGACGAAGATGACGACGAGGAAGAGGCTGATCAGCCTGCTCAATCGGTCGTCACCCGTGCTCCCGTCGTCCGTCAGCGGCGCCGCGCCGCGGCCCGTCCAGCCGGTCCACCGGTCGGAGGTGTCGATGACTGATGCCGTGAGGGTCCACGCGGTTTGACCCTCGATTAACTGGTCACGTACCCTTGACCAGTTGTCGCCTGGCTGACACCGGCGGCATGGAGCTGCCGGGGGATGCCCCGCGCCACTCCAACCTAAGACCCGCGTTCGCAACCTTCGGGTGGCGCGCGCCCCGCAGTAGACGCAACGAAGAACAGAGGAACACCAACGATGGCAGCCGATAACGCCACGTACGCAATCGTCAAGACTGGTGGCAAGCAGTACAAGGTTGCCGTCGGTGACGTGGTCAAGATCGAGAAGCTCGACGTCGAGCAGGGCGCTTCGGTGTCGCTGCCGGTCGCTCTCGTGGTCGAGGGTGCGAAGGTCATCACTGGTGCCGACGCCCTGGCCAAGGTCGCTGTCACCGGTGAGGTGCTCGAGCACACCAAGGGCCCGAAGATCCGCATCCACAAGTTCAAGAACAAGACCGGCTACCACAAGCGCCAGGGCCACCGTCAGCAGCTGACGGTCGTCAAGGTCACCGGCATCAAGTAAGAGGGAGCGAACAGACATGGCACATAAAAAGGGCGCTTCCAGCTCTCGTAACGGTCGCGACTCAGCCGCCCAGCGGCTCGGCGTCAAGCGCTTCGGCGGCCAGGTCGTCAAGGCCGGCGAGATCCTCGTCCGCCAGCGCGGCACCCACTTCCACCCGGGCGTGAACGTCGGTCGCGGTGGCGACGACACCCTGTTCGCGACGGCTGCCGGCTCGGTGCTGTTCGGCACCAAGCGCGGCCGCAAGACGGTCAACATCGTCCCGGCAGAGGTCTAACCTTTTTTCACGAGGTGTGAAGCTGCCACGAGGTTTCGCCTCGTGGCAGCTTTTCTTTTTGTGATGGAGAGGACGACAGATGGCACCCCGGTTTGTTGACCGTGTGGTGATCCACGCGCGCGCCGGCAACGGCGGCAATGGCTGTGCATCGGTACACCGAGAGAAGTTCAAGCCGCTCGGTGGGCCGGACGGCGGTAACGGCGGTAAGGGCGGCAGCATCGTCCTGGTCGTCGACCCGCAGGTGCACACCCTGCTGGACTTCCACTTCCGCCCGCATGTCGATGCCCCGTCCGGTAAACCCGGCGCCGGTAGCAACCGGGAAGGTGCCGCAGGCGCGGATCTCGAGGTGCGGGTGCCCGACGGCACCGTCGTGCTCGATGAGCATGGCCGCATGCTGGCCGACCTGGTCGGCGACGGCACCCGCTTCGAGGCCGCCGCCGGTGGCCGCGGCGGGCTGGGAAACGCCGCACTGGCCTCGCGGGCCCGCAAGGCGCCCGGTTTCGCGTTGCTGGGGGAGAAGGGCCAGACCTGCGACCTCACCCTCGAACTCAAGACGGTCGCCGACGTCGGCCTGGTTGGGTTCCCGTCGGCCGGCAAATCGTCGCTGGTATCAACCATTTCGGCGGCCAAGCCCAAGATCGCCGACTATCCGTTTACCACTTTGGCTCCGAATCTGGGTGTGGTGTCCGCCGGTGATCACACATTTACCGTCGCAGACGTTCCCGGCCTGATCCCGGGTGCAGCCGACGGCCGCGGCCTGGGACTGGACTTCCTGCGGCACATCGAACGCTGCGCGGTGCTGGTCCACGTGGTGGACTGCGCGACGCTGGAGCCTGGCCGTGACCCGATCTCCGACATCGACGCGCTCGAGGCCGAGCTGGCCGCTTATACGCCGACGCTGCAAGGGGATTCGACGCTCGGCGACTTGGCCGAGCGACCCCGTGCGGTGGTGCTCAACAAGATCGACGTGCCCGACGCTCGCGAACTGGCCGATTTCGTCAAGGACGAGGTCGCCGCAAAATACGGCTGGCCCGTCTACGAGATCTCTACGGTCAGCCGAGATGGCTTGCGCCCGTTGATCTTCGCTCTGTGGGACATGGTCGCGGCGTACCGGGCCGCACAGCCCGTGGTGGCGCCGAGGCGGCCGGTCATCCGGCCGGTGGCGGTCAACGAGAGCGGCTTCACCGTCGAATCGGACGGCTTCGGCGGCTTCATCGTGCGCGGCACGCGGCCCGAACGCTGGATCGCGCAAACAGCTTTCGACAACGACGAGGCGGTCGGTTACCTCGGCGACCGGCTGGCTCGCCTGGGCGTCGAGGACGCGCTGCTGAAGAAGGGCGCTCGTGCCGGCTGCGCCGTCACCATCGGCGACGTCACATTCGACTGGGAGCCGCAGACGCTCGCCGGTGTCGACACCCTGCTGTCCGGTCGTGGCACCGACATCCGCCTGGAGCAGACGGACCGGATCGGCGCCGCCGAACGCAAGGCGGCCCGCAAGGAGCGTCGTCGCTCGGCGGAGGACCTCGAGGACGACGCGTGACCCTCGGCACGGATGCGGCAGTCTCGGCGCACCGCGAAGCCGTGCGGACCGCGCGCAGCGTCGTCGTCAAGATCGGGACCACTGCGCTCACCGCGCCCAACGGCATGTTCGACGCGGGGCGGCTGGCCTCGCTCGTCGATGCCATCGAGAAGCGGATGAAGGCCGGCTCGGACGTCGTGATCGTGTCCTCGGGTGCCATCGCCGCCGGTATCGAGCCGCTCGGCCTGACCAAGCGCCCGACGGATCTGGCCACCAAGCAGGCCGCGGCCAGCGTGGGGCAGGTGGCCTTGGTCAATGCGTGGAGCGCGGCGTTCGGCCGGTATGACCGCACCGTCGGTCAGGTGCTGTTGACGGCGCACGACATCGCCCAGCGGGCGCAGCACAACAACGCCCAGCGCACTCTGGACCGGCTGCGGGCGCTGCACGCGGTGGCCATCGTCAACGAGAACGACACGGTCGCGACCAACGAGATCCGGTTCGGCGACAACGACCGGCTGTCGGCCCTGGTGGCGCAGCTGGTCGGTGCCGACGCGCTGATCCTGCTCAGCGACATCGACGGCTTGTACGACTCCGACCCGCGCAAGGGCGACGCCCGCTTCATCCCCGAGGTCGCCGCATCGGGTGACCTCGATGGCGTGTCCGCGACCGGCGGCAGCCGGCTGGGCACGGGCGGGATGGCTTCCAAACTGTCGTCGGCGCTGCTGGCCGCCGATGCCGGTGTGCCGGTCCTGTTGGCCGCGGCCGGTGACGCCGCCGCCGCGCTGACCGATGCCTCGGTGGGTACGGTCTTCGCCGCGCGCCCCGAGCGCATGTCGGCGCGACGGTTCTGGGTGCGCTACGCCGCGGAGACGACGGGGACGCTGATCCTGGACGCCGGTGCGGTGCGGGCCGTCGTCCGGCAAAGAAAATCTTTGTTGCCCGCCGGCATCACCGCGGTCTCGGGCCGCTTCCACGGCGGCGACGTCGTCGAGCTGCACGGCCCTGACGGCAACGCTGTGGCCCGCGGCGTCGTGGCCTACGACGACTCCGAACTCGCGGGCATCATCGGCCGGTCCACGCCCGAATTGCCCGTGGAGCTGCGTCGACCTGCGGTGCACGCGGACGACCTGGTCGCGATTTGACGTCGACTTCGTGTGTATTTGGATAGAATCCACGCCTCGATCACACGTTTTGCCCGCTGGATAAGGCCTGCCTATTAAATTAGGGTTATGCTGCCTTCGACACCTGCGCAGCAAACAGGATTGAGGGGGCGATGGCGAGACAGTCGGTGCTGGCGGTCGGCGCGCATCCCGATGACATCGAACTGGGCTGCGGCGGCGCACTGGCAAAGCATGTAGCGGCCGGCGACCGGGTCACCATGTTGGTGGTGACCCGTGGCGAAGAGGGGCCGGGCGACTCCCAGGAGCGGGTGCGTGAGCAGCTCCGCGCGGTGGAGGTGCTGGGCGTCCACGAGCTGCTGTGGGGCCAGGGTTTCGGTGACTGTCGGGTCTCGCTGCAGGAATTCGAGTTGGTGCACCTCATCGAGGATGCGATCGAAAAGTCTGCTGCCACAATCGTTTACACCCATACGGCCAATGACAGCCACCAGGATCACCGGGTGGTTTCCCGCTGCACCCTCGGTGCCGCGCGGTGGGTGTCTTCGATCATGACGTACGGCGGACCGTCGGCCATCGGCTTCAATCCGACCGCGTTCGTCGACATTTCCGACTCGCTGGACAAGAAGATCGAAGCCCTGATGTCGCACGTCTCGCAGGCCGAGGCCAGCGAAAAGGTCAGTGCCTCCTGGGTGCGCAGTTCCGCTGAGCACTACGGCTTCCTGTGCCGCCGGACGTTCGCCGAAGGTTTCGAGCCGGCCCGACTGGTCGTCGATTTCTGACCCTGTGCCGACCTTTCTCATCGTCGGAGCCGGTCCGACCGGGCTCGGCGCTGCCGTCCGGCTGACCGAACTCGGCATCGACCACCTGGTGGTGGACGCGGGCGATCAGGTCGGGGGCATGGCGGCGTCGGTCCGCGACGCACATGGTTTCACCTGGGATCTTGGCGGCCACGTGCTGCACAGCCACTTCGCGGAATTCGACCGGGCGGTCGAGGGCTCCGGGGTCAAGATGAACGCCGTCGCCCGGAACGGTTGGGTGTGGCTGGACGGCAGCGGGCCGCAGGCGCTGGTGCCCACGCCCATCCAGCAGCAACTCACCGAGATGCCCACCGACCTGTACCCGGACGCGCCGCTGCACAACCTCGCCGACTATTACCGGAACAATTTCGGTGGCAAACTTTATGACGAGTTTTTCGGCCCCTACAACTACAAGATGTGGACGGCCCCGCTCGAGCAGATCGACCATGAATGGACGTCGCTGCGTAGCGGCAGTGCCGCGCCGAACGTGCCACGCCTCGGCTTGGCGGGCTCGGCGACCGGACCCGCGGGCAGTTTTCCGTATCCGATCGGTGGCACCGGCGCGCTGTGGCAGGGAGTGCACGACCGGATGCTGGCACCCGGGACGGTGCGGCTGAACACCCGCGTCGTCGACATCGACGTTTCCCGGCGGAGCGCCACGCTGGACGACGGCTCGACCGTCTCGTACGAGCACTGCGTCAGCTCTGCGCCACTGACCACGGCCTGGGGCTGGCTCGGTGGCGCCGGCGCTGAGGGGACGGCTCAGCGAAACACTCTGTGCGCCAGTCGTATCTACGCGGTCGGTCTGGGCTACCGCGGTCCGGCCCCTGAGACGCTGGCCGACAAGACCTGGCTGTACTGCCCGGATCTCGGGGTGCCGTGGTACCGGGCCACGATGCTGAACAACTACGACCCCGCCAATGCCGGCGACGGACGCTGGAACGTGCTGTGTGAGGTGCCGTTGCTGCCGGGGCAATCGCTGACGGGCGACGAGGCGGTGCGGCGGACCGAGGAGTCGTTGCGGGCACTGGGCGCCGAGTCGGAGTACGTGGTCAGCCGCTTCGTGCAGGAAGTCCACATGGGCTATCCGGTGCCGACGCTGGGGCGTGACGACATCGTGCGGACGGTCGACGCGCGGTTACGCGCACACGGCCTCTACAGCCGGGGCCGGTTCGGCGGGTGGCGCTACGAGTCGTCCAACCAGGACTACGGCTACCTGCAGGGCCGGCAGGCCGTCGACAACGCGCTGTCCGGTACGCCGGAGGACGTCTACTGGCATCCGGAGAGGTTCTGAGCCGCCAATTCACTGGCCAGCAGGGCGAGGAGTTCCGAACATCCGCTGTCGATCTTGACGGTGGCCAGGTCGTCGCCGCGGGTGATGCCGCGGTTGATGATCGCGACGGCCTTGCCGGCGACAGCCGCGTGCCGGACGAAGCGGTAGCCCGAGTACACCGTCAGTGACGAGCCCGCGACCAGCAGCGCGTCGGCCTCGTCGACCAGGGCGTAGGCCTGCTGCACCCGGTCTTTCGGGACGCTGTCGCCGAAGTACACGATGTCCGGTTTGAGGATGCCGCCGCAGCGTGGACAGTCCAGGTACCGGAACGTGGCGGTGTCCTCGACGATCGCGTCGGCGTCGGGTGCCACGCCGATACTGCCGACCTCGGCCCGTTCGGTGAAACCGGGATTGAGCCGTTCCAGTTCGTCGGCCAGCTCCGCGCGCGTCATGGTGTGCCCGCAGCTGAGGCAGATGACCTGCGCGTAGGTGCCGTGCAGGTTCACCACGGTCTGGGAACCCGCCTTGGTGTGCAGCAGGTCGACGTTCTGGGTGATGACGCCCGTCACCAGGCCTGCGCGTTCCAGCGCGGCCACGGCGCGGTGGCCGGCGTTGGGCCGCCGAGCGGCCATGTGCAGCCAGCCGATGTGGTTGCGGGCCCAGTACCGCTGCCGGAAAGCCGGACCGGACAGAAACTGCTGGATGGTCATCGGATTGCTCGGCGGCGAGTCGGGCCCGCGATAGTCCGGGATGCCCGAATCGGTGGAGATGCCGGCGCCGGTCAGCACGGCGATACGCCGGTCGGCCAGCAGATTGACCAGTTCAGGAGCCTGCACGTCATCGAGGGTAGGCCGTCTGCCCTGTTACGCGACGTGACGGCGCGTCAATCGTGCGCCGGAGCGGTGCGACAATCAGACGGTGGACTTCTACTCCGCCTACCGGCACGGATTCGTCCGGGTGGCCGCGTGCACGCACCACACTGCGCTCGCGGACCCGGCGGCCAACGCTGCCTCGGTGCTGCGCCTGGCCCGGGACTGCCATGACGACAACGCGGCGCTGGCGGTGTTTCCCGAGCTGACGCTGTCGGGGTACTCGATCGAGGACATCCTGCTGTCGGACGCGCTGCTGGAGTCGGTGACCGAGGCGCTGGCCTCGATCGTCGAGGCGTCGGTCGAGCTGTTGCCGGTTCTGGTGGTCGGTGCGCCGCTGCGGCACCGGCATCGGATCTACAACACCGCCGTGGTGATCCACCGCGGCTCGATCCTCGGCGTGGTGCCCAAGTCGTACCTGCCGACCTACCGCGAGTTCTACGAGGCGCGCCAGGTGGCGGCCGGTGACGATGTCGAGGGCACCATCCGGCTGGGCGGTGTCGACGTGCCGTTCGGTCCGGATCTGCTGTTCGCCGCGGCGGATCGGCCGAACTTCGTTCTGCACGTGGAGATCTGCGAAGACATGTGGGTGCCGGTGCCGCCGAGCGCGACGGCCGCGCTGGCCGGTGCGACGGTGCTGGCCAACCTGTCGGGCAGTCCGATCACCATCGGCCGGGCCGACGACCGCAAACTGCTGGCCCGTTCGGCGTCGTCGCGGTGCCTGGCGGCGTACGTCTATGCGGCGGCGGGGGAGGGCGAGTCGACGACGGACCTGGCCTGGGACGGGCAGACCATGATCTACGAAAACGGTGTGCTGCTGGCCGAATCCGAGCGTTTCCCGCGTGGCGAACGACGGTCGGTCGCCGACGTCGACACCGAGCTGCTGGCCGCCGAACGGCTGCGGATGGGCACGTTCGATGACAACCGGCGCCACTTCGCCGACCGGACCTCGGGGTTCCGGCGCATCGAGTTCACGCTCTCGCCGCCGGCGGGCGACATCGGCCTGCTCCGTGAGATCGAGCGGTTCCCGTTCGTGCCGTCGGATCCGCTTCGCCTGCAACAGGATTGCTACGAGGCCTACAACATCCAGGTGTCGGGTCTGGAGCAGCGTCTGCGGGCGCTGAATTTCCCGACCGTGGTGATCGGCGTGTCCGGTGGGCTGGATTCCACGCACGCCCTGATCGTCGCGGCCCGGGCCATGGACCGGGAGGGCCGGCCGCGCAGCGACATCCTGGCCTTCACCATGCCGGGCTTCGCGACCGGTGACCGCACCAAGAGCAACGCCACCGCGCTGGCCAAGGCACTCGGAGTCACGTTCTCCGAGTTGGACATTCGGGACACCGCGCGGCTGATGCTCGCCGAGATGGGGCATCCCTTCGCCCGCGGCGAGGCCGTGTACGACGTGACGTTCGAGAACGTGCAGGCCGGGCTGCGCACCGACTTCCTGTTCCGGTTGGCCAACCAGCGTGGCGGCATCGTGCTCGGGACCGGTGACCTGTCCGAGCTCGGCCTGGGCTGGTCGACCTATGGTGTCGGCGACCAGATGTCGCACTACAACGTCAACGGCGGGGTGCCGAAAACCCTGATCCAACACCTGATCCGGTGGGTGATCTCCTCAGGGCAGTTCGGCGACGACGTCAACGACGTCTTGCAGTCGGTGCTGGACACCGAGATCACCCCGGAACTGGTGCCCGGCGCCGATGTTCAGAGCAGCCAGGCCAAGGTGGGACCGTATGCGCTGCAGGACTTTTCGCTGTACCAGGTGCTGCGGTACGGATTCCGTCCGTCGAAGATCGCGTTCCTGTCGTGGCATGCCTGGCGGGACGCCGCGGCCGGTGACTGGCCCGCCGGTTTCCCGGCCGATGAGCGGGTGGCCTACTCGCTGGCCGATATCCGGCATTGGCTGAAAGTCTTCGTCCAGCGGTTCTACTCGTTCAGCCAGTTCAAACGGTCGGCGCTGCCGAACGGTCCGAAGGTGTCCGCGGGCGGAGCGCTGTCCCCGCGCGGGGACTGGCGGGCGCCGTCGGACATGTCGGCACGCATCTGGCTCGACGAGATCGAGCGCAACGTTCCGGAGCACTGAGCAGGCACGTTGATCCTGCATCTACGGCGCATTTGTTCGAGTGAGGTGCGCCCCCACGTCAGGGTGAATGATCCGGGACGTAGTTGTGCGAGTAGACCTCAGCGCGGGGGCATGCGCAACCGCCAACGCGCTCAGGCGGCGGCCAGCACGTTGGGTTCGTCATCGAGGTCGGTCCGCCGCCGGGACCGCGTTGCCGCATGTACGACCAGCGCGAAGCTGGCGGTGATGGGGATGGCAGGGCCGTCCATGCCGCCGGCGAGGACGGCGTCGGCCGTGGTGAAGGCCGGTGGCACGATCTGCGCGTACAGGCTGGCGGCCGTCGGCGCCGCGGCGAAGCCCCACAAGAGCCAGCGCCACTGGCGTTCGCGCACGGTGTCGCCACCGGTGCGGGCGCGGAACACCCCGCGCACGGCGAGCGCGATGGCGATCCAGGCCGGCACCAGATGGAAAAGCGCCAGGGAGTGCGGGATCGGCGCCGGCAACCGGACGACCAGGCCGGCGTAGGCCAGCGATCCGACAACTGCCAGTCCCATCGCAGCGCCGTATGACCGCATCGGAGCGGAACCGACGCGCGCGTCGGACTGTGCACGCTGGGTCAGCATGAAAGCGAAAATGGCACTGCCGGGTGCGACGACGCCGAGCACGATGGAGCCCACCCCGATATTGGTCAGCAGATCGTGCTGCGGGATCAGCGGCTGAATCCCGATCCAGATCACGCGCAGCAACGGCGCCGTCATCATCAGGGCGATGCCGTAGGTCATCCAGGCCCGGTGGGTGATCACGTCGCGGCGGCGGATCGCGTAGACCGCGTACCAGGCACTGCCGAGCGTGCCGATTGCCAAGGCGCGCAACTGCGTTTCGAATGCCGGTCCGATGAAGTGCTGCGCCGGTGGCGTGAAATACAGGAACACCAAGGCGGTCACCATGCTGACGGACATCAGCGCGAGATACCCGCGGCCAGTCCACCGGTGCATCGCCGGCCACCGGGTGCGCAGTCGCGTCGAGAACTGGAACATGGCCAGCGTCAAGGAAAGTCCGGCCAGCGTGGTGTGGACCATCAGGACCACGCGATGCTCGGCATAGGCGCCATGGCGAACCGCTTCGACCGACCCGTCGCCGACCGCGTAGCCGCGACCGTTGATCAGGGTGTTGACGGTGTCCTGCCAACGAGACATGCCGGGGGCGAACAGCGGCCACGTGTAGTTGAGCGCGAGCGGCACGTAGAAGACGGCGATGGCGACCGTGAGCAGGAAGAATCGCCGCGACACCGCGATTCCCTTGTGGTCGTCCATTTGAACGTCAGATTCTAGGGCCACGCATGGCCAACCTGCAGTATTTGCTGTATCGGCACCGACATGCGGGTTTCTGAGCGTCCAGGGCCGCAGTCGAATGGAACAGTGATGTTGCTAGGAAGCCGCCCGCCACGACTGATCGACACGGTCGAACGCGATGGGCAGGGTGATCGGTCCGCTCAGTCCCAGCAACGGCTTCCACGGGACCGGCCCGGTCACGCGGGCGTTGGGCATGCGCTGGGTCATCAGGGCGAGCGCTTCGGCCAGCTCCATCTTGGCCAGGTGCACGCCCAGGCAATAGTGCCCACGTGCGACCTGACGGTCGACCAGGTCGCTCACGACGTCGACGACTGTCGCGCGTAGTCGGTCAATCGCGCGCCGGCTGAATGCGGTCGCCACCAGGCGGCGCAGCCGGGTGTGTTCGGGGCCGTCGATGCTGATGATCGATGCGCTGGCGCGATCCCACACGGGGCCAGAGGTGATGCCCTGAGCCACCAGGAACATGCCCTGCGGGATGCGGAAACGCGGGTCCCGCAGCACCTCGTGTGCGAGGTCGTAGGTCAGCACTTCAGGTCCGTGCGGACCCATCGCGATCGGCGCCTCCTCCCGCGCCGCGCGGATGACTGCCTGCGCCTCGTCGGGGCTCTGCGCGCCGGCGTAGTCGATGGTCGGGAGCGCGGCGTCGAAGACGTTCGGAATGCCGCTTGCGGTGGTCATGGCATCGACTATCCGGTGATGCGGCCGGCACATCATCAGCCAAGTGGCGTATATCCGCGCGGCAGTTACGGAGCCGAGCCAGCCGCGTCCTCGATGGCCTCGTCGTACGGTGCGCAATCGCCGGCTCCCGCGGTCAGCGTGGCGAGCGCGCCCGCCGTCACGGCCCGCAGCAGGGCATGGTCGGGGTCCACCGGCCAGCCGGCGGCCAGCACCCCGGCGAAGACGTCGCCGGCGCCGGTCGTGTCGATCGCCTCGACCTCGGGTGCCGCGACATGGGTCTCGCCATCGGGTGTGCGATGCACCGCACCGTCGGCGCCGCGGGTGATCACCAGATGCGGGACGGGCCAATGCCATTGTGCGGCTTCGGTCTCGTTGACGATCACCACGTCGGTGACGGCGGCCAGTTCGGCAAGCGCACCCGGATCGGTGCCTACGGGAGAAGCGTTGAGCATTACCGTCGCGCCGCTCGCCTTGGCCGTCCGCGCCGCGGCCAACGCGGTGGACGGGGGGATTTCCAGCTGCAGCAACAGCACCTCGCAGTCGGCGACCACCGCACGAATCTGCCGTGAGTCCAGGGTCAGGTGCGCGTTGGCGCCCGGCGCCACCACGATCATGTTCTCGGCGCTCCGGCCGACCATGATCGCCGCGGTGCCGCTGGGGGTCGGCAGGCTGACGACGCCGTCGAGGCCGACACCGTTGTCCTGCAGGTGCTTTCGCAATACTGCGCCGGTGGCGTCGGTCCCGAGCGCGGCGACCAGCTGGACGTCGGCGCCGGCGCGGGCGGCGGCGACGGCCTGATTGCCGCCCTTGCCACCGGGCTCCGAATGCAGCGACGACGCCAGCACCGTCTGCCCCGGTTCCGGGAGGTCGGCCAGACCGAACACCAGGTCCATGTTCACGCTGCCCACCACAGTGATCCGAGTCACCCGGCCACGGTAGCCCCGACCGGGCTGAACCGCGGATACCTCGTTACCCTGGGTTAATGAGTGTGCACGCAGCTACGGACACCGATCTGCGCCAGCAGGTACATGACGCAGCCCGGCGGGCCCGGGTCGCATCCCGTGCGCTGGCCACACTGACCACCGAAACCAAGAACCGCGCGCTGCACGCCGCGGCCGACGCCCTGCTGGCCGCGGCCGACACGGTGCTGGCCGCCAACGCCGAAGACGTCGAGGCCGCGCGCGCCGTCGGTACCGCCGAAGCGATGATCGACCGCTTGGCCCTGAACAACCAGCGGGTCGACGGCGTCGCCGCCGGGCTGCGCCAGGTCGCCGGCCTGCCCGACCCGGTCGGTGAGGTGCTGCGCGGCAGCACCCTGCCCAACGGTCTGCAGATCCGCCAGCAGCGGGTGCCGCTGGGCGTGGTCGGCATGGTGTACGAGGGCCGGCCCAACGTGACGGTCGACGCCTTCGGTCTGGCTCTGAAGTCCGGCAACGCGGCCCTGCTGCGCGGCAGCTCGTCCGCGGCCCGGTCGAACCAGGCCCTGGTCACCGCATTGCGGTCCGCACTGGCCGCCGAGGGCCTGCCCGAGGACGCGGTCCAGCTGCTGCCGAGCGAGGACCGGGCCAGCGTCACCCACCTGATCCAGGCCCGTGGTCTGGTCGACGTGGTGATCCCGCGCGGCGGCGCCGGCTTGATCGACGCCGTGGTGCGCGACGCCACCGTGCCGACCATCGAGACGGGCGTCGGCAACTGCCACGTCTACGTCCATGAAGCCGCCGATCTCGACATGGCCGAGCGCATCCTGCTGAACTCCAAGACCCGCCGTCCCAGCGTGTGCAATTCAGCCGAGACGCTGCTGGTGGACCGGGCCATCGCCGACACCGCGCTGCCCCGCTTGGTCACCGCGCTGCAGGACGCCGGAGTGACGGTGCACCTGGACCCGAGCGAGGACGAGCTGCGCGCCGAGTTCCTGTCGCTGGACATGGCGGTCGCCGTGGTGGACGGAGTGGACGGGGCCATCGCGCACGTCAACCAGTACGGCACCGGGCACACCGAAGCGATCGTCACGACCAACCTTGCTGCGGCCCAGCGCTTCTCGGAGCAGGTGGACTCCGCCGCGGTGATGGTCAACGCGTCGACGGCGTTCACCGACGGAGAGCAGTTCGGCTTCGGCGCCGAGATCGGCATCTCGACCCAGAAGCTGCACGCCCGCGGCCCGATGGGGCTGGCGGAACTGACCTCCACCAAATGGATCGTGTGGGGCGACGGCCAGACCCGGCCCGCGTAGAGGAGAAGAACTTGAGTACACCCGCTCGTTCGGTGCCGCTGTTCGCGGACATCGATGACGTCGCCAAGCGACTCGCCGAAACCGGATACCTGCCCGATACCGCAACGGCCACAGCGGTTTTCCTGGCCGACCGGCTGGGCAAACCGCTGCTGATCGAAGGACCGGCCGGTGTCGGCAAGACCGAGCTGGCCCGGGCCATCGCCCAGTGCACCGGTTCGGAGCTGGTGCGGCTGCAGTGCTACGAGGGTGTCGACGAAGCCCGCGCGCTGTACGAGTGGAACCACGCCAAGCAGATCCTGCGCATCCAGTCCGGTCAGCAGTCCGGCGACTGGGACCAGACCAAGCTGGATGTGTTCAGCGAGGAATTCCTGCTGAGCCGTCCCCTGCTGACGGCGATCCGCCGCACCGAACCCACCGTGCTGCTGATCGACGAGACCGACAAGGCCGATATCGAGATCGAAGGCCTGCTGCTGGAGATCCTGTCGGACTTCGCGGTCACCGTCCCCGAGCTGGGCACCATCAAGGCCAAGCAGACCCCGCTGGTGGTGCTGACCTCGAACGCCACCCGCGAGCTGTCCGAGGCGCTCAAGCGCCGCTGCCTGTTCCTGCACATCGATTTCCCCGACCCCGACCTGGAGCGGCGCATCCTGCTGTCCCGGGTACCCGAGCTGCCGGAGAAGATCGCCGACGAGCTGGTGCGGATCATCGGCGTGCTGCGCGGCATGCAGCTCAAGAAGCTGCCGTCGGTCGCCGAGACCATCGACTGGGGCCGCACGGTGCTGGCGCTGGGCATGGACACCCTGGACGACGCCATGATCGCCGCGACGCTGGGCGTGGTGCTCAAGCACCAATCCGACCAGGTGCGTGCCGCCGGTGAGCTGAAGCTGAACTAGGGAAACTGCCATGGCCGTCGCACGAACCCCAGCGCAACCGCTTGCCCCGCAAGGTATTCCGGGCCACTTGGTGGGGTTCGTCGAAGCCCTGCGCAAGGTGGGCATCAACGTCGGGCCGTCGGAGACCGTCGACGCCGGACGGGTGATGGCCACTCTTGGCCTGGGTGACCGCAAGGTGCTGCGCGAAGGCCTGGCCTGCGCGGTGCTGCGCCGCCCCGACCACCGCGAGACCTACAACGCACTGTTCGACCTCTGGTTCCCCGCGGCCATGGGGGATCGGGCGGTGCTGGAACTCGACGACGATGAGGACCCGGAGAACCGGCCCGACCGGATACCGCCCGAGGATGTCGAGGCGATGCGATCGGCACTGATCGACCTGCTCTCCAACGCCGACATGGCCAGCCTCGACGACCGGCTGATGGCGATGATCGCGCAGATCGTCGACGCCTACGGCAAGTACAACTCCAGCCGCGGCCCGTCGTACTCGTCGTATCAGGCGCTCAAGGCCATGGGGCTGGACCAGCTGGAAGGCAAGCTGCTGGCCGGCCTGCTCGCGCCGTACGGTGACGAGCCCTCACCCACTCAGGAACAGATCGCCAAAGCGATTGCCGCCAAGCGTATTTCGCAGCTGCGACACATGGTCGAATCCGAGACCAAGCGGCGCACCGCCGAGCAGATCGGCCGCGATCACGTGCAGACCTACGGCATCCCGCAGCTGGCCGAGAACGTCGAATTCCTCAGGGCGTCAGGCGAACAACTGCGCCAGATGCGCAATGTCGTTGCGCCGCTGGCCCGTACGTTGGCGACCCGGCTGGCCGCGCGTCGCCGTCGCTCTCACGCCGGCCAGATCGACCTGCGCAAGACACTACGCAAGTCGATGTCGACCGGCGGCGTGCCCATCGATGTCGTCCTCAAGAAGCCGCATCCGGCGCGCCCCGAGTTGGTGGTGCTGTGCGACGTGTCCGGCTCGGTGGCGGGCTTCAGCCACTTCACCCTGATGCTGGTGCATGCCCTGCGCCAGCAGTTCTCGCGCGTGCGGGTCTTCGCCTTCATCGACACCACCGACGAGGTCACCGAGCTGTTCGGGCCCGACGCCGACCTCGCCGTCGCGGTGCAGAAGATTACCCGCGAGGCCGCCGTGTACACGCGGGACGGGCACTCCGACTACGGGCACGCCTTCGTCTCGTTCCTGGACAAGTGGCCCAACGCGCTCTCGCCGCGCACGGCCCTGCTGGTGCTCGGCGACGGCCGCAACAACTACCGCAACCCGCAGGCCGACCTGCTGGCGCACATGGTGAGCGCCAGCCGCCACGCGCACTGGCTGAACCCCGAGCCCAAGCATCTGTGGGGCAGCGGCGACTCGGCCACCGCCAAGTACCAGGACGTCATCACGATGCACGAATGCCGGTCCGCCAAGCAGCTCGCGTCGGTGATCGACAACCTGCTGCCGGTCTAGCTCCGCCGAAACGGCATTCCAGCAGAAGAAGTGCGAGTAGAGGCCTGCCGGAATGCCGTTTCGTGAGGTCCTGCCCCCGAGTTGGCTCCGAACACTGCCGTAAGCTGGCGAATCGTGACTCGACGCAGGCTGGGAGTGATGGGTGGGACATTTGACCCCATCCACCATGGACACCTCGTCGCGGCCAGTGAAGTGGCTGACCTGTTCGAGCTCGACGAAGTGGTGTTCGTGCCCACCGGGCAGCCCTGGCAGAAGCGGGACCGGCTCGTCACCGCTGCCGAGGATCGGTACCTGATGACGGTCATCGCGACGGCCGCCAACCCGCGGTTCTCGGTCAGCCGCGTCGATATCGACCGCGGCGGTCCGACGTACACCAAGGACACCCTGCGGGACCTGGCCAGGCAGAACCCTGACACCGACCTGTTCTTCATCACCGGCGCCGACGCGCTGGCCTCGATCCTGTCCTGGCAGAACTGGGAGGAGCTGTTCTCCACGGCCCGGTTCATCGGGGTCAGCCGGCCCGGCTACGAGCTGGACGGCAAGCACATCGAGGACGCGCAGAAAGAACTGCCGCCCGACGCCCTGACCCTGGTCGAGGTGCCCGCGCTGGCCATCTCGTCGAGCGACTGCCGTCGCCGCGCGCACGCCAACCGGCCCATCTGGTACCTGGTGCCCGACGGCGTCGTCCAATACGTATCCAAACGTGGGCTCTATCAGGCCACGAACAAGCAGGAGAATTCATGACCGCCACCCCCGAAGCCCTCAGCATGGCGACGGTCGCCGCCCGCGCGGCTTCAGCCAAGCTCGGCGAGAACATCAGCGTCATCGACGTGTCGGAGCAGTTGGTCATCACCGACTACTTCGTCATCGCCTCGGCGTCCAACGACCGCCAGGTCAACGCCATCGTCGACGAGGTCGAGGAGAAGATGCGCTGGGCAGGGCACAAGCCGGCGCGTCGCGAAGGCGCCCGCGAGGGTCGCTGGGTGCTGCTCGACTACGTCGACATCGTGGTGCACATCCAGCATCAGGAAGAGCGCGAGTACTACGCGCTGGACCGGCTGTGGCGGGACTGCCCGGCCATCGAGGTCGATCTGGACGGTGAGCTCCCGGTGAACCCGGACGGTGACGACGCGTCCGACGAGGACGGCGAGTGAGGAACCGTCGCCTCCTGCTGCTGCGTCACGGCCAGACGGAGTACAACGCCACCAGCCGGATGCAGGGTCAGCTCGACACCGACCTCAGCGATCTGGGCCGGGCGCAGGCGGTGGCGGCGGCCGAGGTCCTGGCCAAGCGTCAGCCGCTGGTGATCGTCTCCTCTGACCTACGTCGCGCTCTCGACACCGCGACGACGCTGGGCGACCAGGCCGGCATGTCGGTGTCGGTCGACGAGCGGCTGCGCGAGACGCACCTGGGGGACTGGCAGGGCCTGACCCACCACGAAGTCGACGCCATCGCGCCCGGTGCGCGGCTGGCCTGGCGTGATGACGCCCGCTGGGCGCCGCACAACGGCGAGAGCCGGGTCGACGTGGCGAACCGAAGCCTGCCGGTGGTGGCCGAGCAGCTCCGCAACCTGCCCGAGTGGGGTGTCGACGAGGTCGACCGCCCGGTCGTGCTCGTCGCGCACGGCGGCCTGATCGCGGCGCTGACCGCGGCCCTGCTGAACCTGCCGGTGGACAACTGGCCGGTGCTCGGCGGCATGGGCAACGCCAGCTGGGTGCAGCTGTCCGGACACAGCGCCGGGCTGGCGGACGACGACCCCGTGACGTGGCGTCTGGACGTGTGGAACGCTTCGGCTCAGGTGGCCAACGATGTCCTCTGACCGTCCCGTACTGCTCGTCTTCTGTGACTCGCTGTCCTACTACGGACCGACCGGCGGTCTGCCGTCCGACGATCCGCGCATCTGGCCGAATATCGTTGCCTCACAACTTGGTTGGGACCTGGAACTGATCGGCCGGATCGGCTGGACCTGCCGCGACGTGTGGTGGGCCGCGACGCAGGATCCGCGGTCGTGGGCAGCGCTGCCCAAGGCCGGCGCGGTGATCTTCGCGACCAGCGGCATGGATTCACTGCCGTCGCCGTTGCCGACGGCGCTGCGGGAACTGATCCGCTACGTGCGCCCGCCGTGGCTGCGTCGCATCGTGCGGGACGGCTACGGATGGGTGCAGCCCCGCCTGGCGCCGATCGCGCGGCCCGCGCTGCCTGCGCACCTGACCGCCGAGTATCTCGAAGAGACGCGCGCGGCAATCGATTTCAACCGTCCCGGTATTCCGTTCGTCGCGACGATCCCGTCGGTGCACATCGCGGAGACCTACGGCAACTCGCACCGGTGGCGCGACGCCACCGTGTCGGCGATCACCGATTGGGCTGACGCACAACAGGTTCCGATCGTGGACCTGAAAGCCGCCGTCGGTGACGAGGTGATGTCCGGCCGGGCGAATCCGGATGGCATCCATTGGAACTTCGAGGCGCATCGTGCGGTCGCCGAACTCATGCTCAAGGGGCTGGCCGAGGCCGGTGTGGTGTCGCAGCGGACTGACGACTAGTCATGACCGTGGTGGTGGTCACCGATTCGTCGGCCCGGCTTGGTCCAGATGAGTTGAAGCGCTGGGACATTCGGGTGGTCTCGCTGCACGTGCTGCAGGACGGTGTCGACTACCAGGACGGGGTCGATCCGATCCCGCAGGACATCCAGGACCGGTCGCACGTGTCCACCTCGGGCGCGTCGCCTGCGGATCTGATGGACATCTACCAGCAGGCGCTGGCCGACAGCGGCGGCGACGGCGTGGTGGCGGTGCATCTGTCGGCCGGCCTGTCGAGCACGTTCAGTTCCGCCGCGGCTGTCGGCCGTGAGCTGGGTCCTGCAGTGCGCGTGGTCAATTCGCGGTCAGCTGCCATGGGCGTCGGGTTCGTCGCACTGGCTGCGGCCCGGGCTGCGGCGTCCGGTGCTGACCTGGATGCCGTTGAGGCGGGGGCGCGTTCGGAATCGGGCCGGCAGCACGGATTTATCGTCGTGCATCGGCTGGACAACCTGCGGCGCAGTGGCCGGATCGGCACGGCCGCCTCGTGGCTGGGCACCGCGTTGTCACTGAAGCCGTTGCTGCAGTTGGACATCGATGGCCGGCTGGTGCTGGATCAGCGGATTCGGACCGTGGCCAAAGCGCATGCCGCGATGATCGAGCGGGTGGTTGCCCTGGTCGGTGACCGGCCCGCATCGATCGCCGTGCACCACGTCGACAATCACGATGACGCCGCGTCGATCGGCGCCGCGCTGACTTCCCGTCTGCCCCAGGTCGATTCACTCGTGGTGACCGACATGGGGCCGGTGCTGGCAGTGCACGTCGGCTCCGGGGCCGTCGGCGTGATCGTCAACACCGAGGAGTAGGGCCCGCCCAGCGCGTCGTGCAGCCTGCATTTCAACCGCATCGGAGCAGGTTGGTCGGCGGCCCGTGCCGTGTGTCGGCCGAACTACGCAGGTAGGGGACCGCTAGGCCGCGCCGTTTTCGAGTACCCGTCTACTCGCGCTCAGGAGTCGCCGTCACCGCACTCTGAAATCACGAGCGGCACCCCCTCGCCGCTGACCCGATTGAAAGGTGACGACGATGAGCCACACCATGAACTTCGGCTGGACCCACGCCCTGTCGATTCACGCACCCACCGCGCCTCGGTGGTTCACAACGGTGGAACGGGCGGTCGCGCAGGCGCGCACTTGGCTCGTCGCCGAACACACTGCCAGCCCGGTGTACGAAACCCACGTCGGCTACATCGAGAATGCACTGATGGCACGCGAAATGTACCGGCTGTGAATGCTTTTGGACTAGCCGGCGAATCGGCCGGTGACCGGCGGCAGATCTTTCAGCGTGAGGATGCCCGGCGCAGCGGCCACCACTGCCGGCACTGCGTTGGTCGCCGGCAGCGCGGTGTAGATCATGCCCAGGCCGTTCAGGCTCACCTCGCTCCAGTCCTTCGACGGCAGGCAGTACACCACGGTGCGCATGTTGGGCACACCGAACACCTGGATCACGTGACCGTGTGCCACCGGCTTCGGCGGCGTGACGTGGTTGCCCATGATCCAGTTGAAGCCGACGCTGACGACATTCTTGTCGCCGACCCAGCCCCGGTGATACCCGTAGACACTGGCGACGGTGCCCTTCGGGATCTGCATGAAACCTAGGTCGGAGTCCTCGTCGGCCGCGGTGAAGGTGACGTCGAAGTCGATCCGGTCCAGCTTGGCGCCGATGGCGTCGGCCATCATCGCGGCCGATTCGGCAAACACCTCGCTTTCCAGGCGCACGCTCTCGGCCAGGCCCGGCGTCTCCGGGTCCTTGCCGAAGCCCATCGCGGCCATGGTGCCCGCTGATTCGTAGACGCCGCAGTCGACCGACTCGGTGATGCGGATTTCATCGACGCTCTCGCACGCGCTGGACAGCACTATCCCCATCATGTTTGTCAGGCCGGGGTGCGCGCCGCTGCCGAAGATCGTGGAATTGCCTGCCTCGCAGGCCTTTTGGATGCGCGCCAGGTCCTCGGGGGACTGCTTGCCGCCGGTGATCCAGGCCGCGGTGGAACAGACGTTGATGCCGGACTCGAGCAGCCGGACCAGCTCGTCGACGCTGGGCCAGATCGGGTTGTAGCAGCAGGCGTCGGGCTTGAGCGCCACCAGCTCTTCGATGTCGTTGGTGGCCTTGATGCCGGTGGGTTCGGGCCAGCCGGCCAGATCGGCGGCGTCGACGCCGATCTTCTCGGCGCCGTATGCGTAGACCCCGACCAGCTCCATGTCGTCGCGGGCGATGATCGCGTGCAGGGACCGCTTGCCGATGTTGCCGGTGGTCCACTGGATGACGCGGAGCGGGCGGGCTTCATTCGGTGTGCTGGTCATGGAGGCCTCCTCGTTGGGGCTGTGCGCTTTCGCTAGACACTATGCCGCAGGTGTCTACCCGACGCCGGGGGTCAGCCCCGATTCATGAGTCTGCACCAAGTGACGATCTCGCCATCACCTTCACAAGGACGTATGGAGCGTTGGCGACAAACGATGATGGACTGGCTCGAAGGTCGCCTGCACGCCAAGGAACAGATCGCACGTGCGTGCACTCAGCTCGTCGTGGCGGTCGCGGACGCCAAAATGGCGCACAAAGCACGGGTCAACGAGTTCGGGCGACCACGGTGCGCCGTCCGCTACGGACGCGCCCACACAGACGGCCTCCCAGGACTCGAAATTCTACGTCGGTCACCAGTTTCGGCCTATCTCGGACATCGAGGCTGTCAGTATCTTGAACGTCTCGTGGCGGTGGCGAAAGTGCTGCCGTCATTTCTCTAAATTGCGTCCTCCTGTAGGCGAAGTGCACCCACTGGGCAACTTGCGACCACCTGACGCGCAGCGACCAGCACATCAGCTGGTACTTCGTCAACTAGTACCCGCGCGAAGTCGTTTTCGTCGAGATCGAACAACTCGGGCGCCATGCCCACA
The DNA here is from genome assembly GCF_048282635.1 of Mycobacterium sp. PDNC021. Lineage (NCBI taxonomy): Bacteria > Bacillati > Actinomycetota > Actinomycetes > Mycobacteriales > Mycobacteriaceae > Mycobacterium > Mycobacterium sp. PDNC021. The sequence continues at coordinate 4,800,546 of NZ_CP182502.1, read as the reverse complement.
CATACGGCGTTTGACTCGCACAGATTCAGGTCTACTTCGATACGCATCGTTAACTCAATCTCACGGAGGGGTCTGACTCGACTTCTTGCTGCTTTGCAACGGCTGCGTCGCCGTAGGCCTCGGCGAGTTCAGCTAGCGTCTGGCTGGTTACCTTGCCTGTCGCCCCGCGCGGGAGGTCCGCGACGACGACGAAGTCTCGTGGCACGCTGGGCCGCGACAGTTCTCGGGCGACGTGCTCCTTAAGCCCGGCAACGTCAAGTTCAGCAGTGGTGTCCATGACGATGTAGGCGCGTAGCCGCTGCCCGAAGTCCGCGTCCTGTACAGGAACGACCTTGACGTCCCGGATATGGGGAATGTGTCCTAGGACGGCTTCCACCTGCTCGGGGAAGACGTTTTCGCCACCGGAGACGATCATTCCGTCAGAACGTCCTTCGACGAACAAGCGGCCTTCGGCGTCGACGCGACCGGTGTCGCCGGTCTGGAGCATGCCCCGGTAGTACTTCTTGGTCTCTCCGCTGGTGTAGGCGGCCATCTGTCCGCCTGATCTGACGTAGATCTCGCCAAGTTTGCCGGGCGGCGCCTTGTGGCCGTCTCGGACGATGGCCACTTCGACCCCCAACGGTGGACGGCCCGCACACGCCGGCTCCGCTAGCAGGTCGTCGGGTGTCGCGATCGTGATGTAGGAAGCCTCGGTTGCCCCGTACAAGTTGTGAAGTACCGGTCCGAAGGTCGCCATCACGGTATTGACCAGGCTTGTGTCAAGCTTCGCTCCGCCAGAGCCGATGACACGAAGCCGAGAGCGGTCGATGCGTGCTAGCTCAGAGGAGTCCAGCGCAACAATGCGCTTCAACATTGTCGGAACCGCCATGAGGGCTGTGCATTGATGGTCCACGACAGCGTTAACCGCCCGCTGTGCATCGAACCTTCGGTCGAACACGAGTGTCGCCCCGCACATCAGCGATGCCAGTGCGATGATTGCTCCCCAGCCGTGGAAGATTGGCGGGCCGCAGAACACTCGATCGGCACCGCTGACCGGAATCTTCTGCAGGAACCCGCCAAGCGTCGTTAGGGAAGGGCGTGAATCCCCCCGCGAAGCACCCTTTGGGAGCCCGGTGCTGCCACTGGTCAGAATAATGACGTCCGGCCTGAACTCCGGGCGGGCTGGAGTTCGACCCCGGCTGCGCTCGACAATAGTGTCGATAGTTAGGCCAGCGTGCTTTTGCTCCGACCATGCGTCGATCTGCACGATGCCGTCGTCGAGTAGCGCGCAGGCCGACTGGAATTCGTCGTCCCGGACGACGATTCGAACACCCTCCCGCCGGCAGACCTCTGCCAGCTGGCGAGCTCCCATATCCGTGTTGAGGAAGACCAACTTGGCGCCCAGCCCGACGCCGGCGAACGTAGCAAGGAGCGCGTAGCGGCTGTTGCGACACATCACGCCGATCGTCTCTTGCCCGTCTTTCCGTACGAGTGCACCGAGGCCGCAGGTGAGCGCGGTGACTGCCTCGCCCAGCTCGCGGTAGGTTACTGATCCGGCGGCATCAATGATGGCTATCTTGTCGCCGTGAATATGGGCAAACGCTGGTCCGACAGCAGCGGCCCCGGCTCGTCGAGCGATCTTGATTAGCCCAGGCCAAGAACGTAGCCGCGGCACCGCGCCCGACCGATAGAGAATTCTCGCGCTAGCGGCTTCTCGCGCAAATGTCGTTCGGAAGCTCGTCATTTCGCCACCACTGCCGGTGCTGCGTGCTGCGCCGGGCGAAGCCTCCGGATCGTGACCCTCAGGCCGTCCTTCGGTTCGCCGAGACTACCCGGCCGTTCTCGCCACTGTTGCCCGTCGGGAATCGACCATTCGTAGTCGCGAAGGAGGTTGTGCAGGATCGTTTTGATCTCCATCTGCGCGAAGTAGAGACCGATGCACTTGTGCACTCCGCCCCCGAACGGCATCCAGGCGTACCGGTGGGTTTTCTCCTCCGCGCGCTCGGGTGCGAAGCGTGTCGGGTCGAAGGTTTCGGGTTTAGTCCAGTAGCGAGGATTGGTGTGCACCGAGAACGTGGACGCCATCACGATCGACCCCTTGGGGACGAGGTACCCATCGATGACCGCATCCTCGCGCACCTGGCGGACTACGCCGGGGACGGGTGCGTTTAGACGCGTCGCCTCCCGGAAGATGAGGTCTAGCTCGCTCATCTCGGCCAGCGAGGAGTACTCCGGCAGCGCCGTCATACTTAGCGCCCTTTCGCGCGCACGCACCTGCCACTCCGGATGCTTGGCCATGTAGAAGGCCATGGTCGAGATCGTCACAGCGGATGTGTCATGGGCTGCGAACAACAGGAAGATCATGTGATTAACGACGTCCTCGTCGCTGAAGACCGCGCCTTCCTCCGACCGTGCGTGACAGAGCACCGAGAACAGGTCTGGCGTCTCGGTTGCGCGCTTGGACGGTATGAGTCCGTAAAAGAACTTTTCCAGCTCAGTGCGGCCCCGGATCCCTCGGGCCCACTTGCCGCCTGGCACCGCATAACGGACTGCGGCGCCAAGACTGTCCAAGCTGTCGACGAACGCTTGGTTGATTCGATCAGCCTCGTGACGGGACAGCGTTACGCCCACGAAGACCTTGAGCGCGACATCGAGGATGATCGATTTGAATTCGGCCGCTAGCTGAATATCACCGGCTGGAATCGAGCGGACTCGGTCACCGAGCATTCCTGCCATCTCGCGCAGGTAGCCCTGGAGACGTGCGTTGGTGAACGCCTGCTGCATGATCGATCGGTGAAGCCGGTGTTCGCTGAAATCCATCAGCAATAGACCCCGCTTGAATCGGGAGCCGATCAAATGATCCCACGCGCCTGCACTCTCGAAGTTTTTTTCCCGGTTGAGAGCGATTGTTTCGGCCGCATCCGCAGTGCCGAAGATGACGAGGTTGCGCCCGAAGACGTTGATGAATGTCGCTTGCCCGAAGCGGTTCATGAGCCTTCGTTCCCGGCCATGACGGTCACGCACAAGTAGGGCCAGTTGGCCGACAGCCGGCAAACGCGACCCGAACACGGGCCTCAGTTCCGACTGATCGGGAAGGGCACATAATTGCCTGTCAAGCATGACGCTTTCTCCTCGTAGAAGTTGAGTTGGCTGCAGCCGTGGCCGTCATCGCGATTGTTTCCCTACCTGTTTCAGCGCCCGGCGGTTCCTCAACCGGCTGACGCTGTAGATGCCCCCCGAGAGCCGCGAGTACGGGGGCGCTATCGACCGGGCGATAGATTGCCGCAAAGTCGAGTGAGCGACAGCTCGAGCGTGCGTGAAGGTGGCGAATCCGTACTTGCCGTGATAGTTGCCCATACCGCTCATCCCTACGCCACCGAACGGGAGGCCTGGCAGCATGTTTAAGAGGAAGTCGTTGCCGTTCACCGAACCCGAACGTGTGCGATTGAGAACTTCATCGAAACGCGCGTTGTCCGGCCCGAACCAGTACATCGCCAACGGGAGTTCGTGAGAGGCCAGATGGGCGATTGGCTCCGCCAGATCGGTGTATGAGTGCACTACCAGGGCGGGCCCGAAGATCTCGTCGGTCGCTATCTGCGCATCGGAGCCGACACCGAGCAGGATCGTCGGAGGGATCTTCCGTGTCCTCGGTGCCGGCAGCGCCTCGCCGGTGGGGATCATTTGACGGATCGTCGCGCCTTTTGCGCGGGCGTCATCGATCAGATTGATGATCCTGCGGTAGTTGGAGTCGTTGATGATGGAGGTGTAATCCGAGTTGTCCTCGATGCTCGGGAACATCTCGGCCCAGATTTTGAGCACGGCATCGACGAATGCCTCCACTTGAGAGGCGGGAACGAACACGTAGTCCGGGCAGAGACAGACCTGCCCACTGTTCACCAGTTTGGCCCGGGCGATCCGATCTGCGGCCAGGTTGAAATCGGCTGCGTGGTCGACGATCACTGGGTTCTTTCCGCCGAGCTCGAGCGTGACCGGGACCAAGTTGGCGGCGCAATCCTTTGCGACCTCGCGACCCACTGCAGGCGATCCGGTGAAGAAGAACGCGTCGAAGTTCAGCTTGGAGAACTCCGACCCCGGCCCCGACTCGGCTGTTGCGACGTAGAGCTCATCCGGAGGGAAGTAGCGATCCGCGGCGTCGGCTAGCACTGCGGACGTACGCGCCGTCACCGACGACGGCCGGACCATCACACGATTGCCGGCAGCAAGCGCGGCAACGGCTGGCCCGAACGCCAGTTGGACCGGAAAGTTCCATGGCCCGGCAATGCCGGCGACCCCGAGCGGATCGTGTCGAATCCGGCGCTTGATCCCGAACTTGTCGATGAACTGTGAGGGTCGGTCGACACGCATCCAGCTCTTCAAATGTTGCGTGGCTTCTCGCGCATCAAGCAGGATCGGCGCCAGGTCTCCGGTGAGGGAAAGCGCGCGGGGCCTGGTTCCGAAGTCGGCCGCCAACGCGTCGACGAGCTCGTCGGTGTGGTTGGCGACGAGAGCAGCTAGTCGCTCGATCCGGTCTACCCGGGTCTTGAAACTCGGGTTCCCTTCCGTGAGGAAGGCGACCTTCTGGCGTTGGAGTACGTCGGCCAACGGCGAAACGTGCCCATTTCGATCGAGATGCCCTTCCTCGGGCGAATTTAAGGCTGTCATAGACATCTTTTCGGGTTTGGGTGGTCTGGGTTTTCGGCCTTGGATGGTCCGGGAAGGCGTCGAGGTCACGTTTTTGGTGGGTCGATGCGCTACCTAGACCGAGCGTGCGTGCGTCGAACAATTAGAGAAACACCCGTGAGCGCCGGCTGACTCAGCGCGGCGCTCACGACCAGGCCCAGCAGCAGCGGGACGACGGGGCTGGGCAGTCGGCGCACGCAAAACGGAAATCCTGCTCTGCCCAGCGCGACGTGCCGCGTCATAGCAATGGCAATAGCTTGGGCCTCGATCATCCGGACCTACCTCAGATCCGCCGTCGTACTGACAGTTAATTCTCTGTTGGAACACGCGGGCAAGGACGCATTCGAATTGCTTCCAGCTGTGGAGAACTCCGGCCGTGCTGGTTCGGTCGGCCCCACCACCCCGCACTAGTTGGCGCGGCACACGACCCCTGCGGGGACTCCGATCGTCAACGCGCCGGTGGAGAACTTTGCCCGCCGTCGGGACGCTGTCTACTGCCCTGCGGTACGCATACTGGCGACTGTGCCTGTGGACATTGATGGAGATAGCGGCCGGGCCGGGCCCAGACTCTTGGTCTGGGGACGGACCGATCGAGAGGATTTCAGCGTTGTCCACGAAGCTGTTTACCGGAGGCATCTAGCGCTCTACCTTCTTGATCAGTTGGCCGAAGGGATCGGTGTCGACAACGTCTTTGAACTGGCCGAGACGCCGAAGAGATTTTGCGCGGCCGTCGACGCCGCATCCGTGTGGCCGTCTGCGATGGTGGGCTCACATCGGGGCTCGCGGGCAATGGCGGAACCCCGATGTCTCCGGCTCTGCCTGTCACGACAGCGATTTGAGAAAGACCGGGCGTCCAGCACAGCTGTGCCAATATCACGGTGTCGCCCCAGTGCCGCATTGCCGCGCTTCGGCCAAGGCGACACGCGCGCTCTCAAGGGTGATCTGCCGTGGATCGATGCCTTCCCGATCAAAAGCTTCGACAGCCTTGCTGAAGTAGCGGTACTTCAGCGGTAACCGCTCAAAGATCGGGGCAGACTTGCGCACCACAGCGCAGAGCCTCCTGAAGTTCCGCTCATCTTTGCGATTCCACTCCAATTCAAGGATCGAACGAATCTCAGGCTCCATAGCGCCGATGCTAAACAACCGGACCATGCTGGAGATTCGGGGCCACAGAACCCGCGCCGCCAATTTCGGCATCGGAGGAGCAGGCAGTTGATTGCCCGCGCGAGCGAACCCGACGGAGTATCGCGCCAGGCTCGAATCGACCAGCTGGTTAGCGAGGACATCTTCGAAATAGGCTTCGAACTCATCGAAGTTGGACGGCTGTGCGCGGTCGTCGACTCCGTACAGCGAGAACCATTCCTTGGATTCCTCGAATATCTGCTCCCGCTCGGCTCGAGTAAAGGGCTTCGGAAGCAGCAGTTCAGAGGTGCGGATGATGTTCTCATAGAAGGTTACGTGTGCCCAGTAGTATGTCTCGGGATTGATGGCATGATAAGTCTGCCCTCCTGGCATCTCACCCTTGACCGACTTGTGGTAATTGCGGACCTGAAGGCCGAACTTTCCCGCGTCCTCCTCGGACCCATAGACCATTCCGACGACGGGTTTGAACCCGCGCCGCCCCCGTTCGTAAAAGTTGTCCTTGTCCCCGAATACCTGGGAGTGATCCGAGACTCCCTGAGCGAGTTGTGGCCACAAGTTCTCTAGCACAACGGCGCGGAGGAAAATGAGCTGACAACGAAAGTCAGCCATATATTTCCATGTCAACGACTGCGGAGGCACAGGTCGCTGAACGCGGTGCGACGCACGCAGGCTGCCATCGCCGGAACGGTCTGGCAGCCTGGTGCCGGCGGGAAAGAGGTTCTTGCCCACCTTCTCATCAGCGGTCAGCACGACGACACGGTCTGCTGCTTCGCTCTTTTCATCACCGTTAGCGTCAGCGGTCACGCTACCCATGGTCACTCCTCGTCTTAATTGTTGTGCGCGTTCAAGCGCGACACAAGTGTTGATCCGTATCGCATCACCCACAGTAGGTAGCGAGAATTTGGCATATGCTGATACAAATGTCAACAGATGTATCTACGTTTCGGTTCTGGGTAGGCTCGGCGCCGTTCCATGAAGTTCAGACCTTTGGGAGGGTCCGTTGAGGTGTGTCAAGTGCGATCGGCCGATCATCGAGTGCGACGAGTGCGAAGGGACGGGCGTCGTTGACGAAGTAACCTGCGATGTTTGTAACGGCGCCACGATCGGCTGCCCGGTGCATCACGACGACTGGAAAGCCAAGGACGTCAGCGATTGAGCCTGGGGTGCGACCGCGCAAAGGGTTCTCAATTGGGGGCTGTTCACCTGTGGTGTGGTCGGCAGGACAATTGCATCGATGGGCGCGATCTGTGACGGCACGACAATCCCCTGATCGAATCGTTCTGGAGCAGAAGGCAAATCGAGCTTTCGGACCGCTAGTAGTGGACCACTCGCACAGAGTCGGCTAGCGCGATCTTCGACCAAATCGACGGTGTTCCATTACCGCCGACGCAGGCATTCCGGCCTGGGCTGGTTCACACCAGCAGAGTTCAAGAAGGCATAACGGGGCACTACAACCGGGTTCCTGATTCTCGAAGCCCAGCGGACCGCACCCCGGAATGGGCCAAGTCGCCTCCACAGCGCTTAGTCCGCTGCGGGCAGTTCGGACTCGATCGCGCCGGCGAGCAGGTGGCGGGCGCGATCGAGGGTGATCGATCCGCTGTGCCAGCGTTCGGACAGTCCTTCGACCAGGGCGGTGAGGCGTTCGGCGGCTTCAAGGATCTGGGTGACACGGTCTGACACGGTTCCTCACGCTGTTGCGATGGTGAGGCGGGTCCCTGACGGGCGGCGCGCCGGACCGGCCACCGGTCAGGCAGGCGGCAGGTGTCGCTGGGGCCTGCGGGCGGGATCAGCCGGTGGGTTCCTGCTGTGTGGTGCAGTGGATGCCGCCCCCGCCCGCAGCGATGGCGTCGATCGGAATCTGCACGATCTGTCGGTCCGGGAACAGCCGGGCGAGGGTGGCCTTGGCGGCAGGGTCGGTGCCGGGGTCGCCGAATTCGGGGGCGATGACCGCGCCGTTGCAGACGTAGAAGTTGATGTACCCGGCGGCAAAGTCCTTCGCGGCGTTCTGGTACCGCAATTGCGAAGGCGCGTCGATGGATTCGACCTCGAGGGCGCGACCGTGGGCGTCGGTGGCATTGTGCAGGATGTCGAGATGGCGGCGGGTCAGGTCATACTCGCTGGAGTTCTCGTCGTGGTCCATGGTGGCGACGGCGACGCCGGGACGGGCGAAGCGGGCGTAGAAGTCGGTGTGCCCGTCGGTGATGTCCTGCCCGGCCACTCCGGGCAGCCAGATCACCTTCTTGACCCCGAGTACTCGATCAAGTTCGGCTTCGACGTCGGATTTCTTCCAGCCCGGGTTGCGGTTGGCATTGAGGATGCAGGATTCAGTGGCGATTGCGGTGCCCTCGCCGTCGACTTCGATGCCGCCGCCCTCCATAACCAGAGCGGTGTGCACGGTCTCCACACCCGCGCGGTCGTCGATGAAGGTGGCGACCTTGGCGTCGCGGCGATGTTCCTGCTTGCCACCCCAGCCGTTGAAGTTGAAATTGACCCCTGCCTTGACGCCGTTACCCTTGACGAACACCGGGCCGGTATCACGGATCCACAGGTCGTCGATGTCGGAGACGATCAACTCGACATTCGCGCCTCCGAGCAGAGAGCGCGCCAGATCGAGTTCATCGTGCCGCACCAGCATCGAAACCGGTTCGAAGCGGGCGATGGCGGTCGCGATCGTCGCCAGATCCCGCCGCACCTGCGGCAACAGCTGCGCACCCCAGATCGCCTCACTGGCGCCGAAGGCCATCCAAGTGCGCTTGTGCGGTTGCCCTTCTTCGGGCATCACCCAGGTGCGGCCGTCGTTGCCGGTGCTGGTGGGAATGCCGGACGGCCCCGAGGTGCGGTCGTCGCAGGCCGCGGCCATCAGCCCACCTAGTGTGAGCAGGCTCGACTGCATGAATCGGCGTCGTTTCATCATGAAACTCCTTGCGTGGTCAGGACAATGCGCGACCGTCCTCTCGGCGCACTCACACCTGGAATGCGGGAGCGAAAACCGGCTGATCACTGCGGGTCGTGCACACGACGACCCTGCGGCGCTGACCACTTTAGGCTCTGACTGATTATTTGGGCAAAGTCGAGTGAACGGCGGTGTTGGCGGTTGTGTCGATAAGGAGCCGCCTGATCCGCCGGTCGGGAATCGATCGCGAAAATGTCTCGCGGGCAGCGGAATCCACACGCGAGTCACCGAATCGGGGTCGATGACCGCGCCGTTGCGGACGTAGAAATTGATGCAGCTCGCAGCGAAGCCCTCGCGCGGGTACTGCTTGCGCACGGTGGACGGTCCGGCGACGACCTCCACTCGCAGCATACGTCCCTTCGGGTCCGTCACCGTCCGCGGGATCGATCTGGCGGTGACGCAGCAGCGCCTGATGAGCGGGCCAACTTGCCGCCGGATTGGCCGGCGTTTTCACGGCGCCGTTGGTGATACCAAAAAGATTGCATGGACACCACTAGGGGTTGGGAATGCTGATTTAACTGGGTAAACATCGCACCATCGACGGCCTGTTGACACAACATACTGGAAATGTATCATCATGCAAAGTGGTCCAACGGATAGGAGTCGACGTGACAGACGTAGTTGACGTAGGCGGTGCGGAGGTTCAGCGGGTTCCGGACCCGGACGATCTGGTCATCGAAGACATCCGAATCGGGAAGAATGTGTACTTCGCCGGCAGCGTCATCAAGGAGCGTTCGGGTGATGACAGCCTTCGGCCCAAGCAGCGCAATCAGCGTCCGGTTCCGGCTAACTCGCTATTGTGCAAATATATGGGAGATGCGGCGCTTAGTTTTTCCACCGGGCAGCGTCTCGCGATTGTGGAGAATATGTGGCCGCAGCTTGGGCAGGGGTCCTCGGATCATTCCTTGATTTTCAACTCAGGTGGATTTGGGGCGCTGCAGCAACGGGTAAGGAACTCGTTTAAGACCATCAATGGGGTTCTTTATGCTCCGCCAGACGAGGCGATGAAGTTTGGAGTGCAGGTTCGCAATTTTCACAAGTCCGTCCAGGGTGATATGCCAAACGGCCGCGCGTACCATGCGATCAACGCAGAAACCTTTTATTGGGCGCACGCCACCTTCTTCGAGAACCTTTATCGCGCCAACGAGCTGGGAGTATTCGACCAACCTTTGACCCGCGCTGAATGCGAACAGATCTTTGAGGAATCGAAGGACTGGTTCTCGATGTACGGCGTGGATGACCGGGCGCAACCCCAGACTTTTGCCGAATTCGAAGTTTACCGGGCGAGTGTACTAAAAGAGCACCTGGTGAACACTAAAGCGGCGCAGTTCACTGTGGGGTTAGCGAAGCCGAATGCGAACTTCGATCGGTTCATCCCGCCGCGATTCCTGCCACTGGCTCGCGCTGCCAAACCCGTGCTGGTTCCCTTTTTGCGCATCTTCACTGCTGGTGCGTTAGAACCATATCTGCGGGAGCGGCTGCAAATCGATTGGTCCGAACAAGACGAACGCGGGTACCGCCGCTTCATCGCGACCATACGTTTGTATCGGCGTTGGTCGCGGCGGCTACACCTGCCGCTGAGTTTCCGCTATGGGAAGGTGGCAGTTGCCGCTTTTGAGCGCGAGGGGGTGAATCCTGATGACATCACGTTGGAGTCGGCGCGGGAAGCGTTGCGGTTGTCCCGCCTCCACCGCGACGAGTCATTGGTTTCCGCGGGGCAGCCGGTAGCGGTCACGATGGCACCGGCGGACGCCGTATGTGTCAGATGTGAGCGGCCGCTTGAAGACTGTAAGGAATGCGCTGCCACGGGTTTGGTGGATGCCGCACCATGCGATGTCTGCCACGGCGCGCGGCGTGGCTGCCGGGTGCACCACGATCAGTGGGATGTCCTCGCTTAGTGGCTACCGGGGTCCGATGTCTCGGGCCGCGAACCCGACCGCGGCGTACTTGGGCGGGCGATACGTCGCCTTGGTTGAATTGCCTTACGGTCCGAGATCTCGTTGGATTTTGACGGTTTCGCCGTGAAGTTGCACGTGCGGGTGGCCCTAGGTATTTCCGGTTGGACGTGAATACCTGTCAAATAGTTGCGCGCCAATAGGTACGCGGCTCAAGCGGCAGTAGCTTTGTCCGAGTTGTCGGCAGTTATGCCGGGTTGGTCAGGTACGGATCTCGGTCATCAAGCTCGGGTCGGTTCAATCTTTGGCACCACCACCCAGATTTAGGTTTTAGAGGAGATACTTAAATGACTGAATCTGCAAAGAATATTGTTAGAATTGCCGCAGCTGTTATCGCCGCCCCCATCGTCCTGGCGTACCCGTATGCGGCCGTTCCGCTTGTTGTCGCTGCGGTCGTCGTCATCTGCCGCGAGCGCCACGACCGTCTAGCGGCGCAGGTGATCGACGAAGTCGCAGTCGCAAGAGAAGTCGCCCAGCTCACCGACCAAAATCTGGCGTGGGCACTGCGCTCGTGGAGCCGAAACGAGGCGAGATAACGATCTGATTCGAGGTCGTAGGAGTTCGGTCTGGGATTGGTCGCGCACGGCCAGCTGTGTTCATCGACGACAGTTGTGCGGCGTCGCAATTCCCTTCTGGTACGTGGGTTGGCCTGACTGATCGATAGAGCCAAGCGATCTGCACCCGGGTTGTTGGTCAATCGTCGTGAGAGTCGAGGGGCGAATGATCATCGTGAGGCCACATGCCCCTCAGTGTTCGTCGTCGGTCCGCCGGCAAATCGTTGCTCGGCTGCTGTCGGCTACACATGGAATCGGGGCCTGGATTGCGGTGTTGGCGGCACTTCTACCGTGGTTTTGGAAAGCGTTTGGAGGTTCTAGTGCGTAGGCTGATCTTGGTATTGATTCCGGTGGCCTTGCTGGTGGCGGTGTGGTCCATTGTTTCCTACCGGTGTACGTCAGTTGTGACTGAGTAGGCCGCTGCCGCGAGCATTCACTCTGTGGAGACTTAGGGTGTTCACCTCGACAGTCAGAGGCGAACTTTGATGCGTCGTTCATGTTTGAGACATCGTCGGCTGGGACGTTGATAGTCGAGCGTAGTAGGCGCTCTCGTACTCCACCGGTGGGATGTAGTCCATCGGGCTGTGCAGGCCCCGGTTGTTGTACGAGTGGACCCATTGCATGACCGGGTACTCCACATCGTCGAGGGTGCGCAAGGGCCCGGTGCGGAACGGGCTGCCGTGGTGATCACGGCGCCACAACGCCATCTTCAACGCCGTAGTGATCATCGCGGTGCCGTTGACCGCGCAGACCGGCCCGCCGACGATCAACCGCGAAAAGCAGTCGATCACTCAAGGCCGCATAGACAAACCCCGACCTGTCGGCACGTAGATGAAGTCGGTGACCCACTTCCGGCTTGGCTCGTGACGATGAAGTAGCGCTCGAGCAGATCCGGTGCCCGCGAGGCGTTCCTGTCGGCGATCGTAGTGTGATGTTTTCGGCCCCGAACGATGCCTGAGGGGCTCTCGTCACGCATCAATCGGTCCACGGTGCAGCCAGCGACGTCGATGCCCGAGCGGCGCAGATCGGCGGTCATCTTGCGCCGGCCACACCTGCCTTCGGGGGTACCGGTGGTGGTCAGCAGCGCACCGGTGATGCGGGCATCGGTCACGGTCCGCTCTGAGGGTTCGGCGGTTTCCTGTTGCGGTAGGTCCGTGGGGCAACCTGCACACCCAGTTCGCACAGGGCAGCACAGGTCGACTCGACCCGGTGGCCGACGGCCCGCATCTGGCCGATGACCGCGACTCCGGCGGGACGTACGGTTCGCCGCGGATCACCGCTGACCTGTGCGCGGCCGGAGAGCAGGTTTCAGAGAAGGCGGTCGCCAAGATCATGGCCGAGATCGGTCTGGCCGGGATCAGCCCGCGTACCTTCAAAGTCCGTACCACCGTCGTCGATCCCACGGCCTCGTTCCGGCCGGATCCGGGTCGAGCGTCGGTTCGACCAGGGCCGCCCCGATGCGGTGTGGAGCTCGGACATCACGTATCTGGCCTGCGGTGAAGGTGACATGTATCTGTGTGCGATCCGCGACGAGCACTCCAAGCGGGTGCTGGGCTGGTCGGTGGCCGATCGCATGCGTACCGAGTTGGTCACCGAGGCACTGGCCCAGGCGGTCGTGGTGCGGGGCGGCCAGGTGGGCGGCACGATCATGCATTCCGACCGTGGAACTCGGTACACCGCCCAAGCGATGGCCACCGCATGTACCGACGCTGGCCTGCGTCGATCGATGGGTGCCACCGGATCTGCTGGGACAACAGTGGTGCCGAATCGTTGTGGTCGACGTTCAAGCGCGAGTACTACTACCGCCATACCTTCGCCACGACGACGGAAATTGTTGCAGCCGTGGATAAGTGGATGCATTTCTACAACGCTCAGAGGCGACACTCCACGATCGGAATGCTCAGCCCCATCGCCTACGAACAAACACTCAATACGGTCACTCAAGCCGCATAAACCCTGTCCACTTTTCGGGGGGAACCTCAGAGCAGGCGCTAGAACTGCTCGACGAGACGCGCATCCGGCTGATGGAACCCCAGGCCAACAGATCTCAACGCGAGGCAGTCACGAATCGGTGCTGCGTGAAGCCGGCCCCGGCACGCCGCGATGACCTGCACGCCCCCGCCGCCGCCGTCGCAGAACGCCAAAGCGGCTCTGGCCAAACACCGCGATGCGGTCAGCGACGCGAAACGTCGGGCCATCGAGAAGGCGATCGGCCACCTGCGCAAGACTAACGCCGTTCTCAATGTGTCGACGGTGGCCCGACGTGCCGGGGTGACCCGCAAAACGGTCTACAACCACGACGACCTGATGGCGGCTATCGACGCTCATCGAACCCACACCAGCGCCACCGCTGTGACGCAGGCAACCGGCCGCGACAGCAGCATCGTGGCCGCACTGCGTCGCAAGATCACCGCCCAATCAGACGAGATCGAAACACTCAGAACCACCTTGACGCAACAACAAGCCACCATTGGACTGCTGTACGGGCAACTTGAAGACCGCCACCACGGCACCACCTGACCGTGACCGCGCAGCGCGGCTCATGCACCGGTTGCGTCGGCACTTTCGGTGGGCGCTGGCGAAGTGCGGCGATGGGCGGTCAAGAAGTCATCGACGATGGCGACACAGTCGTTGTGACCCATGACGCGAAACCCGGTCATGCGGGCGAAGGCCAAGGGGCCAACCAGCTGGCACAGCACCCGTTCCAGGTCGAAGTCGCCCAGTTCTGCGCGGGCCTGGTCGCTGCGCAGCAGAGCGTCGAACGGCTGGCGGTACTGATCGATCACCAGTGCTCGTACGGCACCGGCCGGGTATTGGTCCTCGGTGTCGGGTTTGGTGGTGGTCGGGCCCAGGGCCAGCCATGCCAGGGTGGTGATGTGCAGCGAGGCGTCGTTGAACAGCGCCGCCTGCCGGGAGAGCAATTCGATGAGCTGTTCGCGCAGCGGTCCGCTGCGCGGTGCCGGAGGGGTCACCTGCGGCAGCAGCCGCTCGAAAGTCGCGGCCAGCAGGTGCGAGGAGGTTTTGAAGTGGCGATACAGCGTGGTACGGGCCACCTTGGAGGCTTTGGTGACCGAGTCGACGGTGACCGCTTCAACGCCGCCGGCGTTCAACAGGGCCGCGGCCGCCTCCAGGAGCCGGTTGCGTGACCGGATACGCCGCGGGTCGACATCATCATCACCAGAGCCGTCGGCGCTGAAGTCGGGCCACTCACTCACAGTCACTCACTTTATTGTCCAAAGCCTCCGGTGTGGCGAATCGTCGATGCCCCACACCACGAGAAAGTTATGCTACCGCGTATAGCGCAGCGAAACCGCCTATGCCAGGAGATTTGGGATTGTCTGATTACACCTGGCTATCAGCGTTTTGGCGCCGTGCAACCCGATCTGCAAGGGATGGCCGACACCGGATCGGTGTCGGCTCGGGGCGCAGCGATGAGAGTCGCGGCAGGCCTGCCCGCACGTGATAGCCGGGACATCGCGATCCTCGATGCCGCCGTCTCGGTCGCCTCGACAGGCGGCTACGACGCAGTACAGATGCACGGTCGCCCAGCGCACGGGCATCGCCGTCAGCTCCATCTACCGCCGCCTTCCCTCCAAAGCCTATTTGCTGGCATGCGCACTAACCCGCGAGGTCGAGCTGGTGCAGGCCCTGCGCGACTGGTCGGCGGTGTCCGGTGGCCCCCAGCAGCGACTTGTCGCGCTCAGCAACTGTCTGCATGAGCAGTGGCAGCGTGATCTGCCGCTGACCGAGGCGCTGACCCGGGCGCTCGTGGTTGCCGACAGCGCCGCGGCCGCCGAGGTCGAGCAGACAGTGACGATGCTCAACCGGCTGCTGGCAACCGCGCTTGGCGGCCCGTCCCCGTCGCCGCGCGACCAGCTACTGGCCTGCCTGCTCGGCGACGTGTGGTTGGCCAATCTGACCGCCTTGATCAGCGGCCGGGCGCCCGCCACCACCGCTCGGGACCACATCGACCGAGCGATGACCCTCATCCCGCGCGCCGGGCCCAATATCATTGCCATTCAACGCTACGTGATGTAGCGTTCCGATACTGCTTAGTATCGTTTTGCTGGTGCGGGGACAGGGGGAGCGATGATGCTCGATCAGTGGATTGAACGGTGCACCTTGCAGCGGGTGTCTTTGAATGACGGGCTGGTGTTGAGCTTCGAGGACTACAACGAGGTGGTCGTCTCCCGACCGTTTCGCCTGGGGTTGCCGCCGGTGGGTCCGTACCCCGCTGAGGTCGTGGTCCTGGACCCGCTGAACATCGCGCCTGCGCACCGCGCTTTGCTGGACCTGGCCGGGTCGATGTGCGTACGGGCATACAGCCACGACGGCGGGGCACTGCACCTAGAGTTTTCCGACGGTCACACCATCGACGTGGAGCCCGATACACATGCCGCGGCGTGGGAGCTATATGGGAAACACCACGGATATGTGGCCTGCATGCCCGGAGGCCGGGTGCAGATGGTCCGACATGATTTGCCCGCCGCGGACAGCGCCGACTACGACACGGCCCCGGCCAGCCAGTGAGCGATCCACTGCGCGGGGGACCGACCCTCACCGCAGCACCCGGGCTACCGCCGCGCCGTCGGCGCGCACGCGCCGAGACCGCGCCGTCGAGTGAATACAGCCCAGCGCTGGCCTGCCTGGGGGCGTTCACCCTGCGCCACAAGGCGCTGGTGATCGGACTGTGGATCGGGGCCGCGGTGCTGTTGGCGGTGCTTTTTCCGCAACTGGAAACCGTGGTCCGCCAACAGTCGGTGGACTTGGTGCCCCACGACGCGCCGTCGTTTCTGACCGTCGACAGGATGAGCGAAGCATTCGGCGAACAGGGTTCCAAGACCGTGCTGTTCGTCGCCTTCGAGGACCCCGCCGGCCTGACCCCACCGACCCGCCAGAAATACGCACAGCTGGTCCTTGCGCTGCGCGCCGACCCCGGCCATGTACTGCTGGTGCAGGACCTGCTGGCCGATCCGGTCACTGCACCGCGCGCCGTCAGCACCGACGGGCACGCGTGGTACCTGCCGGTCGGCGTCGCCGGCACCCTCGGCGATCCGACCGCCGCCGAATCGGTCACCGTCGTGCGCGCCATCGCGAACCGCGTCTTCGCCGCCAGCACCACCACCGTGCACGTCACCGGGCCCGCCGCCACGTTCAGCGATCAGATCGCCAACGCCGAACACGATCTGCTGTTCATTTCCATGGACACCGCCGGACTCATCGCCCTAATCTTGCTGCTGGTCTATCGGTCGGCATTCACCGCGCTCCTGCCGCTGTTGGTGATTGCGCTGAGCTTGGCGGTCGGGCGGGGGGTGCTTTCGGCCCTCGGCGAAGCCGGCTTACCGGTGTCGGAATTCACCGTGGCGTTCATGACCGCGATCCTGCTGGGCGCCGGGACCGACTACACGGTGTTCCTGATAAGCCGCTACCACGAACAGCGACGCGCCGACATCGCCCCGCCGCAGGCCGCGATCTACGCCACCGCCAGCATCGGACGAGTCATCCTGGCCTCAGCGGCCACCGTCGCACTGGCCTTCCTCGCCATGACATTCGCCAAACTCAGCGTGTTCGCCGCGCTCGGCCCCGCCTGCGCAGTGGCCGTGATGGTCGGATTTCTGGCCACCATCACCCTGCTGCCACCGGTGCTGACGCTGGCCGCCCGCCGCGGCATCGGTGACCCCCGGCCCGACCGCACCCGCCGCTACTGGAACCGCATCGCGGTCGCCGTCGTGCGAAAACCCTTGGCGCTGCTGGCATTCAGCCTCACCATCCTGCTGGCCCTGGCCGCGGCAGCAACCACCATCACCATCAGCTACGACGACCGCAAAGGCCAACCCGCCGACACCGAAAGCAACCTGGGCTACCAGCTGCTCAACCGTCATTTCGCCACCGACATGGTCTTCACCCAATTCCTTGTCGTGGAAAACCCCACCGACATGCGCACCGGCAAAGGCCTCGCCGACCTCGACGAACTTGCCTCCCGCATCGCACAACTGCCTGGCGTCAGCAAAGTATCCGGCGTCACCCGGCCCGGAGGCACCCGGCTCGAACAAGCCCAATTGTCCTGGCAGAACCAACAAATCGGCGACAAGATGGCCACCGCCGCCGCCGACGCCAACGCCCACAAAACCGACCTCGCACAGCTCACCGGCGGCGCCGACCTACTCGCCAACGGCCTGGCCCAACTCGACCGCACCCTAGGCACCGTGCTCACACCGCTGACCGGCCTGCTCAATCAAGCGCACACTGCCAATAGCCATATGCAGCGATTAGCCCCGATGCTGCAACAACTTTCGAACACTGCCCCCGAGATCGACCACGCCATCCAGGCAGGACCCGGACTACGCCCCCAAGCCGAACAAGCCCGCAACGCCATCGCCGCCGTCTCGCCACTGCGCGACCTCCTCGACACCGCACCTTGGTGTGTCGCCACACCTCAATGCACCGAACTAAGCCACCAGATGCGCGTCCTGGATGCCCTGCGCATCAACGGATTCTTCGACCGCATCGCTGAGCTGGGCGACCACTACAACCCCGCCACCAACGCCACCGTCACCACCACCCTCACCGACGTCCAAGACTCAATCACCAGCCTGCAACATGCCCTGGGCACTCTGGGTGACCCCGCCGACGCGGCCACCAACATCGCACGCCTGCAACACGGCATTAGCCAACTCGCCTCCGGCTCGCGAGCACTGGCAACGGGCGTGCACGCCCTGGCTGACAGCAACATTCAAATACTCGCCGGGATGAGCCAAATCGCCGCACAACTGCAAAACTCCGCACGTGCCAGCGCCAACTCCGACGCTTCCAGCGGCTTCTACCTGCCCGAAACCGCTTTCAACAACCGCCAATTCACAGACGTCGCAAAACAATTCATCGCGTCCGACGGCAAAACTGCCCGCCTCCTCATCGAATCCACCTTCGACCCCTACAGCGGCGCCGCCATGGCACTGGCCCACCACATGATCACGGTCGCCGACGCCGCCCGACTGAACACCGCCCTGGCCAACGCCACCATGTCCGTCACCGGATTCCCTGCCGTCAACGCCGACATCCAGCACCTGCTACAAGCCGACTTCAGCCAACTCGCCGTCGCCACCCTCGTCGTTGTGGGACTCATTCTGGTCCTGCTCCTGCGCGCGGTGCTGGCCCCGCTCTACCTACTGGGCACCGTCGTGCTGAACTACCTGGCCTCCATCGGCGTCGGCGTCGTGGTTTTCCAATGGATACTCGGTTACCAAATCGCATGGCCCGTACCACTATTGGCGTTCATCATCCTCGTCGCGGTGGGCGCCGACTACAATATGCTGCTGGTGTCACGACTACGCGAAGAATCCGAACGGAACATCCGCGTCGGTGTCCTACGCACAGTCGCCAAAACCGGTTCGGTCATCACCTCCGCCGGACTCATCTTCGCTGCCAGCATGTTCGGACTGATGGCCGGCTCCATCGCCATCGTGATCCAAGTCGGCCTGATCGTCGGCTGCGGACTACTGCTGGACACCTTCCTCGTGCGCACACTCACCGTTCCGGCCATCGCCACACTCCTGCGCGAAGCCAGCTGGTGGCCCCAGAAACAGCCCACCCGGGCCCGGCCATGAAAACGTTACTCCCACAACGGTATCGAGCCGCCACCACCCGAACCCAACCAACCATCGACAGCGCCGCTGACCAGCCCACCCGCGCACCAGCCGGCACCAACACCACACCGGACAACACCAAACACCGCCGTCCCTGCCCGATCCACTGGCCCCGCCCCCTACAGGGCAAGAACCCCTACTTCCACGGCGAGCACGAAAAACTCTTCCGAGAAGCGCTCATGGAACGCGAAATGTACCGGCTCTAAACATCACAACCCCCGGCAAGCCATCCGCCACCTGACAACGCCAACACAACTTGCACGCACCAGCGACCACAACATCGCCGACCGAAAGCGGGAACACCCCCAACCACAGCTGTTCCCGCCTACCTCAAACCCACCACCATCACCTCAGCCAGCCGGATTCTCGCAAAGTCGCGCGCGCTAGGGCCAAAAGTCCCGACTATCCGCAGCAACACGGTGAAAAACACCATATGAACAAAAAGGCGAATCTATGTAAACATTCATAAGCACGCACCAGCTGGTGGAATGCGCAGTCACTCTGGGGAGGGTGACAGAACAAGGGGGAATTGCCACGTGACCACGTCTGTTCGACCGGCTCGTGATCGCCGAGATACCAACATGATTGGCCCGAATCGGCCGGCTGCCGCGACACCGGAAGCGATGGCCGAAAGCCGCAAACCGGGCCGTGACAGTCAGGCCTCAGATCAGACCGAGCAGGTGCGCAGCACCCACCGAACGCGACGTCACCGCCGGACGGGACCGATCGAGCCCGGCTCCCTAGCACCGCGCCTCAACCGCTTGTTCGACACCATCCGTCCGCCCGGCCGCGGACCGCTGCGCAATGTCGAGGTCATCAAAGCCCTGCGCGCCCGCGGGATCGAGTTTTCCTCGCCGTACCTGTCGCAACTGCGGGCCGGCCGCCGCAACCACCCCAGCCTCGAGACGTTACGTCAACTCGCCGAAGTCTTCGGCGTGTCCGTCGCCTACTTCACCGACCCCACCAGCGCCTACAGCAGGTACCTGGACGCCGAATTGTGTTGGCTGCACATGGCACACGACCCGGACGTCCGCCGCATCACCACAGCGCTGCTGGCCCTGCCGCCCCACGCCCGAGAAGAGGTCCTGCAGTCCCCACACTGCGCGGCTGAATAGACACACGGCACGTCAACCGCAATAGGCCAAAATCAGCGCGGGTTCACAAGCATTGCCGCACAACAACTTACAGCCCGCCCAGCTCGAAGGACCGAAAAATCTGATGATACTCACCGCCGCGACCCGCCATCACACACACCCACACGCCGCAGCGGGCCGCATACCCGACGCATGTGTGCGTTAATGGGCCCGCGGGCTCGGTAGTCGACCCCCGCAGGTGCAGACGCAGCCACCCCCCGGGCTAACAACGTCTGCGCCACCACGACCACCGAGCCCGCTCCACCAGATACGTTGCCCACAGACAACATCATTCGCCGTCGGCCACACGACGTCCAACGAACCGCACCGCGAATTCGATCCTTTCAGCGGTAACCACCTCACAACCGACACCCGAGGCCGGAACTCACCTGCGTCGCGGGACCTTGGACCCTACTACGCTGACCGCGCAGATCAGCAAACTCGGAAGATGCTGCAAACACGTCGTTCGGGACATCCGAGAAAGGGGAAGTTATGGCCCTTCGATCCATCATCGGCGCGCGCGCTCGACCGTCCCGCGACGCCGGCCGGCTCGGCTTCACCGCCGCAACGGCGGTGCGTCATGGCCGCGTCTAACCCGCCGCTGCGCACCAGCCACCGCGTCGCCACCGCCCTCGGTAGCACCGAGGCCATGAGACTGCTCGCCAGCATCGATCACGGGCGAGTCGTCTTCACCTGCAACGCGTTACCGGCAGTACGGCTGGTCAATCATCTCGTCGATGACGGGCAAGTGATCCTGCGCACCCGGCTGTATCCCACCGTCTCGACGACGCTGCGGCCCCTTCAGCGCTCAAGCGTCATTGTCGCCTACGAGGTCGACCACGTCGACCTCCATGCACGCACCGGGTGGAGCGTCGTCGTCACCGGAAATGCCACCACCATCAACGATCCCGAGCGGCTCACCCGCTACGAACGACTGAACCCGTGGGTCAACCTGGACAGCGACAGCGTTCTGGCCATCACGCCGCAGATCGTCCACGGCATCCGCATCAACGCTGGCTAGCTGACTAGCCGCGACCTACGACGTCAAGCGAGGCCATGCGCACTGCGTTCCACGAGCAACTCGACGCTCTCAAAGACAGTGTCGCCGAGTTGTGCCATGACACCGCCACGATGATCCACCTGGCCACCGACGCGTTGCTGCACAACGACATGGCCGCAGCCGAACAGGTCATCGCCCGCCGCGACGAGATCAATCAGGTATGCGCCGCACGAGAAGCGGACACCTTCACCATCTTGGCCCGCCAAGCCCCGGTCGCGCGCGACCTGCGCGCCATCCTCAGCGCGTTGAAGAATGTGGCCGATCTGCAACGCATGGGCGCCCTGGCCGCGCACGTCGCCCAGATCAGTCGACGGCGCCACCCCGACACCGCGGTACCAGCTGACGTGATCAGCTACTTCGCCGAGATGGGGCACATCGCAGTCCGGCTCGCCAACGACACCAAACATGTTGTGGCCGAATCCGACTCTGACAGAGCCGCGCAACTCCACGCCGATGACGAAGCCATGGACAACATCCACCGCCGGCTGTTCACCCTAGTGTTGGACCCCCGGTGGTCCCACGGCACCACAGCCGCCGTCGACGTAACCCTGCTCAGCCGCTACTACGAGCGCTTCGCCGACCACGCCGTCGACATAGCCCAGCGCGTCATCTACCAACGCACCGGCACACTCCCGTCACTGCAGGGTCGACACCAGCAACGACGATCGTGGACTGCGTGATTCTGCTGGACCGGTCGCGTCACTATCATGTGCGTTGGTTTGCGCTGATACGGATTCCGCTGATGATCTGTGGTGTGATGGCGAGGACATTGTCGCTCGCTGGGTTCACCCACGGGTGTAGTCGCTCGTAACGGGTGAGCTGCTCCGGATCGTTGATCGTAGTGGCCATTCCGGTCACTACGACGCTCCAGCCTGTGTGCTCTTGGAGATCGAGTTGGTCGACTTCGTAGGCAACGACGACTCCTGCGTTAGGGATCGGCCGTACTGCCTTCGTCAAGGCCTGATTCAGTCGGGTGCGCAGGATCACCTGCCCGTCGTCAATGAGGTGGTTCACCAGGCGAACGGCCGGTAAGGCGTTGCGGGTGAAGATGATCCGTCCGTGGTCGACGCTGGCGATCAGTTTCATGGCCTCGGCGTCGTTGAGGGCGATTAGGGCAGGTTGGTTAGCGCGCGGCGAGCGACTAGACATGGTCATGGTGTCGCACCGCGGGCGTCATGAGGCCGAGACTGCCGTCATATCGTGGGTAGAGCAGTTGGCCTCGGCCGGTGTTCGGGTTGGTGTAGAACAGGAACCGCAAGCCGTGTTCACTGATACGGGTGACTGCCTCGGCCTCGGTCAGTATCGGTGTGGGGCGGGAATTGACGATTAGCGGGACTGGGGGAGGGGCGCCTGTAGCCGGTGCCCAGGACCAGCCCGGCGGATACATACGCCGTTGACGGGCCAGCCGTAGCCCAGATGGTCCGGCCCGGTATACAACTGCGTCTTCGCCGGTTTCGTGATCGGTGAACAGATATACGTCAAAGTCCATCGCGTCCATGACGGCCACTGTCTCTAACGGTGCGGTGATCTGTAGCGCAACGTGCTTACGCCGACCGATCACGGGCTGTCCACCGACCGCGGACAGGATCCGGCGGGTTCGGTCCGGCCAGGGGCGTGGGCGCCACGGTTCCCACGTTCGTATGATCTGACGATCCAACCGCGCGAGGGCTACCCCAAGATTGCCCACGCCGGCGGTGATTGCCTGCATGCGGGTTGGCCGGTCTCGCACCTGCAGGTTCACTTGCATCAGGAGGGGCCCACCCATGCCATCCCGCGTGGTCAGTCGTACGCGCGCATCCCCTGTGATGTGCCGGTGCTCGAGGATCTGACCCACGGCGTCTGCGACCTGCGCAGCCTGCGGCGGTGACACCCGGCCATCCGATAGTACGTAGACCTCTCGCGCTGCGGCAGGCATCGGTCTGCGCGCCAAGTGTGCCCCTCTCTACCGATGTTCTGGGCCGCCGGTTCGGCAATGAGAGTCGAGTCTGCGGGACCACTGGACGGGTCAGTAGGGTCCAAAGTCCCCGAGTCGGAGTGAACCCACTCGGATGCGTGATCGTTTGTGGTACGGGTAACATGAATGGGCGCGATTCGATCGAGCCGCGCGGCTAAGACGCTGTGGGTCAACACCTTCCACGCTACCTAGGGACCTTTGGCCCTACTGGCACCGGCCCTGCGGCAATAGTTTCTGCGGCATTTGCGTCGGTATGGAAGGTCTTAGGGGGTGAAACTACCTGCGATGACCTCGAACTCGGCACGGGAGCCCGCGCACGCGCGCACGAATAGTGCGCCAGACTTGACGCACCGACACGAGAATTATTGCCGAATCGCCGACATACGGAGGTCACCAGTTTGATTTGGAATCTGCGCCCATCCATCAACAGGCGCGCTCTATTCCTGCCGGCGGCGGCGGTGGTGGTCGCGGTCAGCGCAGGTGTCTGGATACAGGGCGGTGAACGCATAGATGCGGACTCCGCCCAAGTCGCTGGAATGTCCGAGGCCCCCGATCGAGTCGACATCGAGGCCTCCGTGCAGCGGGTGGACGCGGCCGCGAGGGAGCTCACCCTGCGCATACGGGTCACGCCCCGCGGCGGGCTGAGCACAGACCACGGACTCTCTCCGGCAGCGGACCTCGTGCTCCTGACCTCACCGGCGGTCCAGCAGGACTTGGAGTTTCGGGCGGATACGAGAATTTCCACCGTCGACGTCCCGGTCGCGCTGTCGGGCGGCTCCATTACGGACTACCCGTTCGACGGCTATCAGACCGAGGTCGAGTTCGCCGCCCGACAAGGAGGGCGCCCCGTCCCGGTCGCCATGAAATTGTCAAACAACGACGCCCTCTTCCACCTCACCCTTGAGGCCGGCGGAGCGGGCGATGTCGCTGCCTTCGGGGTGGGCGTGAGCAGGTCGAACAGCGTCCTGCTCTTCGCGTTCTTCATGATGGCCGCCATGTGGGCCCTGGCTATTGCCGTTATCATCGGTACCCGATTTCTGACCTCCCGCCGCCTCGGCCTAGTCTGGCCCGCTCTCGGCTGGATGGCAGCCACACTTTTCGCCCTCGCCGCCTTCCGCAACACAACCCCAGGATCCCCGCCCATCGGATCGTTGCTGGACTACATCGCCTTCCTGTGGGCTGAGGCGGTCATCGCCCTGTGCGTTATCATTACCGTCGTCGCGGGAGCCAAGGCAGAACCACCCGCCGAACCGCCGCCGCCCTCCTGATTTGCGCGATCGAGTTGGCCACGCAAGCACCGCAGCTTGAATCCACGCGAATGTGGGATCGCTACCGAATCCGTCGTTGACCGCCGCGACGGCATCGATCGCGAATGTGCCAGCCTAGAACCGGACATCTAAGAATTTTCGTCCGACAGGCACTGGTCGCCTGCAATCTACATGGCCAACCTGCAGCGCATAGGAGCCCTGCAGCTCATATCGCCAACCCAGTCGGCGTCGCCACCCGGGCAGGCCGTGCCCTGCGATGTAAGCGCCCATTTCGCTGCGACGGGACGTATCGAGGTCCAGCTCGGCCCCGATACCAAAAATGTTGTGCTCGAAGGTAACGCCAAGAGGTCAACTCAGTTCAACGCTGATGACGAAGCGATGGACGACATTTACCGACGTCTGCTCGCCGTCGCAATGAACCCGCCTAGCCCCGCGGTACAAGGTTGCCGTTGATGTCACCGTCCTTAGTAGTTACTGCGAACGCTTTGCCGACCACACCGTCGAGATCGCCGACCGCGTCGTCTAAAGACCACCAGAACGGGCGTGTGCCCGCCGCGGGTCCTGGCGCTGACTGCGCCGCTCGAATACCCGGATCGCCTCGCGTCTCTTCGTATCCACAGGCGAACCGGCGATGCGCTTTGGCGCGCAGCAGTGTTGGGCGCGGTATTCGGACGGTCGTCCCGGGCAATGCGCCATTGGTCCATCGGGTGATGATTGCGCTGTACACCGTGCTGGCATACCTGGACCCTCCAGGCGATCTCCTCAGCGAACCGTCCGACGTGCCGGCGGGGGTGAAGTCGTGTTTGTCGTCGCCGTGCTGCCCGGGTCAGCGCAGCAGGTCACGTCGATCGCGGCGTACGTGGGCCGGTTGGTGGTCTGCCCCTACCCGGACCGCATCGCGTCGCGCATTCCTGTAGAGGCCGGGCATCGATCACTATTTGTGATACATATCGGCACAATCAGTTCGTTCAACCGATTTGACGTCGTGAGAGAAATCTCGATAGCCCAGTGGACCCGTGAAGGTTCTCTGTCGGGCTTGGGTCGCCACAGTGGGCGGTTGCGCGGGTTGCCAGCTGCGGCAAGTCGAGCTGTTTATGCAGTTAACTGGCATTCGAACCCACCTGACGGCGGTCCGTGGTGGGGCAGACCTTCCACGCTTCAGGATCAACGAGGTCTGGCTAGACCAGTCGGCTGCCTCGTCGGTGTCGAGAGATACTGGGAAGTAGTAACCACCCAGCTGATACAATAATATTCATCCGTATCACATGCGAATGCAGCTCAACCCGGAGGAGATTGACATGACCGAAGTCGACGTGCCGAAGGCTGCGTCCAACCCTGGAGCGGACGAATCAGCGGATGACCATCTGCTGACTGACACCCCGATCACTAAGAACGTCATCTACGGGCCTGCCTATGTACCGCGGTTGGAGGGTGACGACAGCCTTCCGCGTCGTCAGCAGCACCCAATCCCAGTGCCGGCGAATTCGTTGCTCTGGAAGTACTTCGGCGAATACTCGGTGATGCTTGCCGGCGTGGCAAACGCTGGATTGCTGCAGAGCCTCTTTCCACAGGTGGCGCAAGGGGTTTCCGAACACTCGCAGCTGCTCAACTCGAAGGACTATCGGGACATCTTCCAGCGGATTATCAACACCCAGGTGGGTATCACCAAGGTGATGTATTCGTCACCGGAGGTCGCCAAGACTTACGGGATTCAGCTGCGTAACTACCACAAATCGGTGAAAGGTGATATGCCCAACGGGCGTACCTACCATGCACTCAATGCAGAGACATGGTACTTCACCCATGCCACGTTCTTTATGACCATCATGGAGGCCAGTGATGCCGGGCTGTTCCGTAAGCCGCTGACATGGGCGGAGAAAGAGCAGATCTTCGAGGAATCCAAGGCGTGGTACTCGCTGATGGGTGTCGACGACCGCGCGCAGCCGGAGACGTATGCCGACTTTGAAAAGTACTGGGAAAAGACGCTGAAAACGCAGATGTTCGCCAGCAAAATGTCTGATTACAACTTTGTGTTGGTACGCGGCGGAAACTTCGACAAGCTGGTGGCGCCGCGGTTGCGCCCGGCGATGCGACGGGCGGCGCCGCTGATTCGTCGGATGATGCGGCTCATTTTTGTGGCACCGCTTAAGCCGGAGCTCCGGGATGCACTGCGGGTCAACGACGTTTACTCGCCGATTGATGCCATGATCTTCCGCGCGATCATGCGGGTGCAGCGTTGGGTCCGTCAAGGGATGATAATTGCTCGCGTGCCGTTGAAGTACCGTTATATGCCGGTCGCGGTCGAGGCGTTCGAGCGTGCGGGCATACACCCGGACGACATCACATTAGAGTCGGCGAGGGAGGCTCTGCGGCAAGCCCGTGCCGAAGCCAGTGGCGCCCGATCGCTGTCCACGGTAGCTGGCGCCGAGATGGCTCCTGAGGGCGCTGTTTGTGCGAAATGTCAACGGGAACTTGAGGTGTGCGCAGACTGCCAGGGCACCGGTCAGGCGAATGGCGACGTGTGCGATGTGTGTGACGGGGCTGGGCGGGGGTGCAAGGTGCATCACAACAACTGGCGAGAACCTGGTCGCGGTAACGGCGTCGGACTTGAGGACGACTTCTCGGTCACCGACTAGGGCGGTTCTCCTCCTACATGGCGGCGTGCCGAGCCGCTTTTTAGCTGGGTGGCGGCGGTTTCTCGGATTCCCTTGTTGAATGTTGATCAATAGGATCGGGTTTCAGCGCTACGGCGGTCGAGGTCGGGCAGGCGTGGGTAGTGTGCGTTTTGGTGACAGTTGTCCTGTAGCGGAGGCCATCGTGTGCCGGCTTCGGACCAGCCTCGTGTGGACGTCATGTGCCGCGATCGGAATTCGGCCCGCGGTGGATGGTATGGCCCGTCGCGGCTGGGCCGGGGCAGGCTCAGCCGTCGCTGCCTGCCTTCGTGAACGGACAGTCGGTCGCGCGGCGCTGCTGGGTCACAACTTACTGCTTTACCGCGTTTCATTGATCAACGCAACGAGGACCCGTACCGATGAGGTCAGGTCGGGCGAGTTGCCCGACACGATTCGGTAACCGGCAATGCCGGCGCATGTTGAGACGTAATCGACCATGACTCGCCTACTTAGCACTAAAGCACCGAATATCGCACATATCTGATACAAATAGTGACAATAAACTCAAGGTCATGTTTCCACAACCCGACGGAGCATTCCGGTGACCGATACCGAGGTAGTAAACAACGATACGGCACGCCACGGGATCGCCCCGGATGCGTTGGCCATTGACACAGCCGTCGGACGGAATGTGTTCTACGGTGGCTCCCGGTTACCGAATCGCGGTGAATTAGGCCGCACCGCTGTGATGACCGTGGTCGACTCCGAACATCGCCGTAGCGCAGCTCACCGATGCGGTCTGCTGGCTACCGCGCTATCGATGCTTACGGCCAGCTTGTGCGGGAGTTCTCACGCGGCCGCAGAGCCGGAACACGTTGTCCGATATGTCGTCACGGCAGACGCCGGTCAAGAGATGACGATTCACTTCCGGATCGCCCCCCAGACGGAGCGCTGGAGCGGGGCACATTCGGAGAACTACTGGGTCGGCCCAGATGAGCCGTGGGAGCAGAGCGTCACGCTGGAGGACCCGGGTGGCGCCTACGTGTCGGTGAGAAACGTTTGGTGGAATCCAAGTCTGCATTGTGAGATCTGGGTCGATGGCAAGCGGACAATGGAGGGCGCTGGCGTGTGTATTCCACGCCCCGCGCCAGTTGCGGAGTGATAGGCACCCGGTGCTCGCGCAAACCGCTGGTACGATAGCTCACTGTTGTCTCAGATCAACCATCAATACAGGAGGTACGGTGTCGGCTCGGGAAAAGAACCTGATGCACGGGTTTGAAAGCACCGCTGACGATCAGATCCTTGAGGCGGCACAAGACGAGTTCAGTATCTCCGGAATCCAGCGCACCAATATGGATGCGGTTGCGCGTAACGCCGGTGTCAGCCGGGCAACGCTATATCGCCGGTTTCCGACGAAGGCCTCGCTGCTGGATGCGGTTGTGGTGAGGGCTGGGCTATGGGGCGGCAAGCGTATTGCTCGGATGACAGAGGGCCAGACTCCTCAGGAAGCGGTGGTTACGGCGTTCGTCGAATCGGCGCGGATGCTGCGTTCGGTGCCCTTTTTCAGCGAGCTGCTCGACTTCGTTGTGTCGAAGCACGTCGATGGTGATCGCATGCTCACCCATTTATTCAATAAGTACCAGTTCGGTTCAACATTCGTTCACGGCATGACACTTACCTTAAGGCGTGCGGGTGCCACGATGCCCGATGACGAATTGCATGTTGTCGCCGAGATGATGTTTCGGATGGCTGTTTCGATCACGCTTTCACCGTCGCCTGCCATGGATATCTTGAATCAGAAGGCAATGGCGAATTTCGTTCGGCAATACTTAGCCCCGATGGTGTATTAGGCGGGTGTGCTTTCGGCGCTTTTTGGACCGTTCGCAACCTCCAGCATCGTGCGGATGTCGACAAACTTTTCCCGGGGCGCCCCTCGCAACCGGCCGCGTACCGTCTCTGCTGAGTCGATTTTCTCCCAACCCCGCCCGTCGACAATGGCGACTCCCCGACGCCGAAGTAGCGTCAGCGCACCGTCTGCTGCGCCGGTCGGTTCCGGCAGTGTTGCATCGTCGAAGTCAGCCAGCAGACTGTTGGCGGTTTCCAAGCTGCACATCCGGTTGCGGCCGATTCCTCCTTGTGGGCCCCGCTTGATCCAACCTGCTACATAGGTGCCTGGACGCCCGGTGACGGCGCCGGCCTGGTTCGGAATGACGGCGAGCCGGGCGTCGAAAGGCAGCCCGGAGATGGGGCTGCTTCGATAGCCCGTTGCCCGGATGACAAGCCCAGCGGCAATAATCTCTTCGTCGCCGGATACCAGCTGCCCATCCGGTCCGTAGTGGCTGGGCCGGACTCGGACTCCTGTGCATCCAGATTCGCTCCCGACGATCTCCTGCGGTGTCGCGTGAAACCTGAGGCGGATGGTGCGAGACGGGTGAGTCGGCGCCGTCGGTCCACGTTCGGCGATATCGCGCGCGAACCGAATCTTCGCAGCGACGGTGGAGTCGAGAGTGCCTTCGACGAATGCGTGCTGGGTGTCCGGATGCACGCCGAGGTTGCTCGAATCGATCTCGACGCCGGCGTCGAGCAGCTGTGTGAGCGCTAGGAACTCCGGTGTCGAGTAGGCGGCATGTCCGACATCCCGGCGAGCCAGCACAGTGACCTCACGGATCTTGCTTCTTTGTAGGACCGCGAGCACGTCGGACGGGATGTCGGAGCGCCGCAGCTCCTCGGGCCCGAGCGTCAGGATGCGTGCCACGTCAAGTGCGACGTTGCCGTTCCCAATGATCACCGCATGCCGAACCGACAGGTCAATAGGGAGATTCGGCTGATCGGGGTGCCCGTTATACCAAGCCACAACGTCCCGTGCAGACAAGGAATTAGGTAGTTCCTCACCCGGTATCCCGAGCCTGCGGTCATCAGAAGCTCCGGTGGTGTAGACCACCGCCTGGTAGTGCCGCGCCAGTTCGTCGTGAGTGATGTCCCGACCGACGTCGACATTGAGGATGTACCGGAACCCCTCATGCCCGGCAATCTTCTCGAAAAGGCGTTGCACGTTCTTGGTGTCCTGGTGGTCAGGAGCCACGCCGGCGCGTACTAGACCGTAGGGTGTCGGCAGCCTGTCGAACATGTCTACTGCTGCATTCTTGTGCTCCAATAAGCGTTCAGCGACAAAAAACCCCGCTGGGCCCGAGCCGACGATCGCCACCCGAAGCGGGGACGGAAGCGCAGTTGGGGCTGCGCGCCACCGCATGTACGTCCCCGTGCGGACATCGTGATCTCGGTAGTAATCGGCGTTGATGGTCAAATAGGGCCAATCACGCGGGCTCATCTCATCGTCTCGGACAATGGCAGACACTGGGCATTCATCGATGCATTGCCCACAATCGATGCACGTCGCGGGATCGATATAAAGCATCTCCGCGCTACCGAACTCCGGTTCGGACGGGGTTGGATGAATACAATTGACCGGGCATACCGCGACGCAGCTGGCGTCGTTGCAGCATGAGCGGGTAATCAGATGTGTCATTAAATCCAAAGTCCTTTAGGCGGCGTCATGCGTGCTTACGCGAGTACCCGATCGCCATCGCTCCAGGAGCGACCTAAAATAGGCGACAGGGGCTGAGTTTGGTGCAATTCCCCATTCGACCTCCTGATTGCCTTCGGTAACGAGCTGTGTTTGCAGCGTGGCGGGGTCAAACTTGCGTACCGAGGCAGGGAACCCCTCAGAGAACGCCAGCGAGTTCTGCAATGTGGGCAAGATATGCTGTTTATCGACGCTCCATTCGAATTCTCGTAGCAGCGTGTGGTAGACGGAGAATATCTGCATTTTCGCAAAGTGCATTCCGATGCATTTGTGCACCCCTCCGCCGAAGGGCATCCACTTTGCCCGGTGGTCCTTGTCCTCGGCACGTTCCGGAGAGAATCGGTCCGGGTCGAATTGCCGTGGATTGGTCCAAACGTTCGGATTCGTGTGATGCGACCATGTCAACGCTGCTATCGCCGTGCCACGTGGAATGCGATATCCAAGTATTTCGGTATCCCGCACTGCGTTGCGGACCATGCCCGGTACGGGTGTGCGAAAACGCAGCGTCTCCTTCATGATGTTCTCCAGCTCGGTCATTTTGCCGAAGTCTGTGAGGCTGGCGCTCTCTGGAAACGTGTATGCCTGAGCCCGCGCGCGGCGCTGCCACTGAGGGTTGAGGCCAAGGTAATAGGCCATGTTGGTCATGGTGATCGTGGTGGTGTCATGGGCGGCGAACAGAAAGAACAGCAGATGCCGCATGATCTGCCGATCGCTGAACCGATCGCCGTCCACCGTCCGAGCCCGGCACAGTTGCGACATGAGGTCCGGTGTATCGGCGGCCCGCTTCGCGGGTATCCATGAGAGCAGGAAACGATGAAGGTACCGCCGCGCGAGAGTCTGCTTGACAATGTTGACGCTCACCAGGTCATCAAAAGCTTTGCCGACTTTGGCCACCTCATCGGGAGACAAGGTGATTCCCATGAAGATCTCGATGGTAACGCCCATGTTGATGCGTTTGAAAAGCTTGCGCTGATCGACCGTTTCGCCAACAGGAAGGGCGCACACAGCCGACCTGATTTTCGGCGCCACCTGTTCCATATAGTTAGACAGCTGCAATGGTCCCATCGCTTGCTGAAGTAGCAACCTGTCATGCCGATGTTCGTCGAAGTCCATCTGCAGAATCGATCGGGTGAATTGCCCGGCGCGGGAAAGGATGATGCCCCACCCGCCCTCGGCGGAGATATCGTCGTTCTTGTTAAGGGCCACGGCCTCGGCAAATGACGGATCGCCACTCACAATCGCTTGTGGGAACACGAACGGCACGCGGAAGGCTAAACGTACGGCGGGCGCTTCGTACCTTTCTTGCAACTTTCCCAGTGCCTCTCCGGGGGCCATGGACAGGGAGAACCAGGCCAGTCGCAGGTAGTCGAGAAGCCTCAAGGCTGGAACCTGTGGGGCGGTGCTTGCGATCTCGCTCATCAGATGACTCTTTCGCGCTTTTGCCAAAGTGGAGACTGATCGACGCGTCTCCACGACCGTATTGAGACGTAATATCTCATTTGTTTCGGTCCAACGCAACAGTGTGCGCCAATGAACCCCGTTGACTCCGTGGCATACTCACTATGCTCGACGGGACGGGAGTCCGCGCTTGCCGTCGCATTTCTGATTCAAGTCCGCAACGACGTCATCAACGGCCTGGACTTGTGCAGCCGAGGCCGCCTCGTTGTTTGCGGCGGTCTGAAGGTCGTCCATGGCGGCCAGAAGTGTCCTTATTTCCGGACGGATATCGGGGCTGCCCCACACGTCGGGATGCCAGAACGACGCAAACCCCGCGGTCTTGAGCAGGGGGATCACCCTGTTATAGAGCATGTTCATGCGATCCACATCCCGCTGGCTCGGATTGGTGCGCAGGGGTTCGGAGATCAATGCGATCCGTGGGCCATGACTCTCGGCAATGTCGCACCACGACTCGTAGGCGCGGGCGTCCGGCGCGGTGGTCACCCCTAGGGTGAGGCAGACGGCAATCCCCGCCGGAATGGATAGCAAATATTGTCTCATCTCTGATCGAGACTCCTATTGTCGCAGGTCAAGTGGACTATACCACCGGATATCGATATTTGAGTGTTGGTTCTGAAAACCGCCTGAGAGGGCTTCATGGGCACATGAATCGGAGGGAATGCGATGGGCGCAAACATTGGTTGCGAGTCAAATGTGAATCAAGATCGGGCGTTGTTGCGTCCTATTCTCGCCTTCGAAGCTTGGGAGAAGCGGCACATAAGCCCATGTAGAAGTGGTATTACTCCGGCCATGCCGTTGCCATTGGGTAAGCAGTGGTCGCAGCAAAGCCCCGAGGATCTGGTCGCTGCAGTCCAGGGGTAGCAACACAATCCAACTTGATACAGATTGTGAAAATTGCTTTGACTGGATCATGTCTTGTGTGATGATGGGGACGCGTGAGCGAGGGTGTGGCGGCATAACGTCCGCTGCCGGACCGATACCACCTTCTCGAAAGGATCAGTGCAGCAGGTGTTTTCATTGGCATTAGACAGGTGGACGCAGTTCTTGGGATCTGACTGGCAGTGGAGCGGCGCGTGATGCGGGTGAACCACCCGGTGATCGTCGACGCGGTCAGGACGCCGGTCGGTCGACGCGGCGGTAGCTTGAGCAATTGGCATCCGGTGGACTTGTTCGCCTTGACGCTGCGCAGCCTTGTCGAGCGGAACCTCCTACCGCCAGGTGACATCGACGATGTAATCACCGGATGTGTCCTGCAGTACGGGGAGCAGACGGGAAACCTTGCGAGGCATGCGGTACTGGCAGCGGGTTTGCCGGAATCCGTGCCAGGAGTGACGGTGGACCGCCAATGCGGCTCGGGCCTGCAGGCGGTGAGCTTCGCGGCGCAGGCAGTGGCATCGGGTATGCAGCGTGTGGTTATCGCCGGCGGGGTGGAGTCCATGTCGAGGGTGCCGATGCCCCCAGCCATGGTGCCTGGCGCGCCTCTCGGTCCCCAGTATTCGGACAGTGAGAAGGCCCGCTATGACGGGCGATTGACCGCCCAGGGCCCGTCATCTGAGCTTCTCAATGTCACATTCGGTCTCACCCGCGGAGAGTTGGACGAATTCGCTGCACGTAGTCACGAACGGGCAGCGGCAGCCTGGCGTGCCGGTTGTTTCACCGCCGACGTGGTTCAGCCACCCGGAGGCGAAGTAGTCCCGACCGACGAGGGCATTCGCGAGAGTGTCGACCGAACCAAGATGGCGAACCTCAACGCGGTTTTCAACCCCGCCGGCGCGACGACCGCGGCCAACTCGTCGCAGCTGAGCGATGGTGCGGCCGCGCTGCTGATAACTGATCGGCGATATGCCGCGGGGCGAGGACTTGCGGCTCGGGCACGATTCTGTGCGTCCTCGGTGGCCGGCTCGGACCCGGTCATCCAATTCACGGGGATCCTGGATGCCACCGACAAGGCGCTCCAGTCCAGTGGCCTGTCGATCGGCGACATCGATCTATTCGAGGTCAATGAGGCGTTTGCGGGAGTCCCCCTGGTGTTCCAGAAGGTCTTCGGAGTCCCGATAGACAAGCTGAACGTCAACGGGGGATCGATCGCCATCGGTCATCCGCTCGGGTCCACCGGCGCGCGGATGCTCACCGACTTGATCGGCGAACTGGAGCGGCGTGACGCCCGGCGTGGCCTGTTGACGATCTGTGAGGCGTCGGGCACCGCAAACACCGTGATCGTGGAGCGGATCGTCGCGTGACGGCGCGTTCACCGTGGAGATGTTAGGAGCGCAGGAATTGACGGACCTAATTACCCCTGAAGACGTGGCGAGAGCGGAATCGGCCAGCCAAATGGTGAGGCGCCGCCGCGCCCCGCGGCCGGCCATTGCCGGGACGATCCGAGCATTCGTTACCCGGCTGACCCTAACCAGTACCGCGACCGTCGGTCGGTCGGTGCAATTGGCGGCCTCGGTGCTGCGCTACTTGGTGACTGACTGCCTCCGATTGCGGCTGCCGGTGGGGGAGACGCTTACCCAGGCCTGGTCGCTGTTGACCGTGACGGTGGTCCCCGCGGTGCTGATGGCGATTCCGTTCGGGGCGATCATCACGATGCAGTCCGGGGGAATTCTCCACGATGTCGGTGCCTCGTCCATGGCGGGTGCGGCCAGCGGTCTCGGCATTGTGCGACAGGGGGCGCCCATGGCGTCGGGGTTGTTGATGGCCGGTGCAGCGGCCTCGGCCATCGCTTCGGATTTGGGTACCCGAGCTATCAGGGAAGAGTTGGACGCGATGCGGGTCATGGGAGTCGATCCGGTGCAGCGACTGGTGGTGCCGCGGTTGGTGGCGATGCTGATGATCGCCCCGGTGATTCTCGCGACGATCGTTCTCGTAGGGGTGGGGTCCGCGTTCTTTATCGCGGTGCGGCTGACCGATGTCAGCCCCGGCAGCTTCTGGGCGTCGTTCGGCGCTTTCGCCAGCCTCACGGACTTGATGTTCGCGCTCGTCAAGACTTTGGTCGCTGCGGCTCTTGTGGCCCTGATTGCTAGCCTGCGTGGTCTTGAGGCACATGGCGGGCCACGCGGTGTTGCCGACGCGGTGAATGCTGCCGTGGTCCTTAGCGTGGTGACGTTTGTGTTCGCGGCCCTGGTGTTGACGCAGCTGCAGACGATGTTCTTCCCGGAGCAGTTCGCATGACGCGGGGCACGCAGGTCTCCAGCTACCGGCCGCTGCCATGGATCACCGGCCCCGTCGAGCGCGTGATAGCCCGCCCGGCGGCCAATTTCTTGGCCACGCTGGGCCAGGTGGCTCTGTTCGTCGGGACCACAATCTGGTTGCTGCCGTCCACCGTCCGCTGGTACCCGAAGCAGACGATCAAAGTTTTGAACAATCTGGCCTGGGGACGTGGGGCCCTCATCGTCGACGGAGGCGTCGTCTCCACGATGTTGCTAGTCGGGTTCGGGATCGGCGCGATGGTGTCCATCGAGGCGTTCGCGGCAATGGACATGATCGGTTTCGGCGCCCTTACCGGTGTCGTGGGTGGCATGGCGAACGTGCGCGAAATGGCGCCGATAGCGGCCGGGATCGCCTTCGCGGCGCAAGCGGGATGCCGGATGACCGCGGAGGTTGGCGCCATGCGGGTATCCGAAGAGATTGATGCGATCGAGGCGCTGGGCATCCGGTCAATTCCCTTCGTGGTCGGCACCCGGCTCTTGGGGGGCGTGCTGTCCGTCGCCCCGGCCTATCTGGCGACATTGTTGCTGAGCTTCGTAGTGAGCCGAACCTTCGTGACGGTTGTGCACTCCCAGTCTGAAGGCACCTACCAGCACTACTTCGAGCAATTCGTCGATCCTGTGGGGCTGGTGTGTTCGCTCGTCAAGGCCGTCGCGTTCTGTGCGGCAGTGACTTTGATCCATTGCTATTACGGGTTCTTCACCACCGGCGGCCCAGCGGGCGTGGGGGTGGCCAGCGGCCGCGCGATCCGGGCCAGCCTGGTGATGATCATCGTCCTAGATCTCGTGTTGTCGGTAATCATGTGGGGCTTGCTCCCTCAATACGTGTTCCGGGGCTGACCATGTCCGAGCTGGTACGTGGGACCGATGCGCAACAGCGCAGAACCTTGGTGCGCGTGGGTGCGTTGCTGGCCGCGGTGATCGCGGTGGTAGTTGCCGTGGTGGCGGCGAGGCCGGTCGATCGGCCGTTGGGGACTCTGGACGTGGTGCTGTCCACTCCAAGTGTGGGGCAGGGTATCAACATCAACTCCATTGTGATGCTGCATGGGGTGTCTGTGGGTTCGATCTCCGCGATGGACAATCGGCGTGGTCTGGTGGATATGCGTATCCGACTGAACCGCAACCAGATTCGCGGGCTCACGGACTCCTTCGGATTCGACTTTCGGCCGCAGAACACCTTCGGTGTTTCGGCGGTGAGTATCACGCCGCGTGAGGGTGGGAGCCTGTTGATTGACGGGCAGCATATCGACCGTGCGCCCGATATCAACGCCACCATGTCGCAGCTGCTCAACAGTGGCATCGCGGTGGTGACGGGTGTGCTCACCGATGATCTGGTCAGATTTATCCGCCGCGCCACTGAATACACCGCCGCGCTGGCGCCGCTCATCGAGAGCGGGCTGGTACTGACTAGTCTCGTCGCCGAAACTCAGAGGGGGAGCGCCGCGGACCTTGTCGCGAAACTGAGCGACGTCATTGAGCCGATCCCGTCTATTGTCGATCTGAGCTTTCCGGCGGCGCACAGGTTCCGGTACCTCAAGGGCTATAGGTATGCCATCTCGGATATCGGCAGTATCGTGGCTTCCCTAGAGGAGATCAGTGACGGTTTATTCGGGCAGTTGGGTGACATCCTTGCCAGTCACCGGACCGAGCTGACACCCAGCACTGAAATCGCTCGGTCGTTCGCGGACGCCGTAACTGCGCTAGTACAACGATCCCGCGGCTCCCTGCGACTGGACAAGACACTCGCCGGTCTTGGAGAGATATACAACGGCCCAGACAGCAAGAGATCGCTGAAGTTTCGATTGCTGTTGGAGCCCTTGCCGGTGTTGCAGTCTGCGATGCCGCCGCCTGCCGATCTCGACGGAAACGGAGCACGATGACGGAGACCCGACGTGCGCTCGTCTACCTCGTGGTGACCGCGGTGCTGACCGCTTTCATCTACGTGGTGGTTGTTAATGGGTTGCGCAATCCCCTCGCGACACGCACAGCCTCGTACCAGGCGTTGTTCAGCGACGTATCTGGGCTGCGAGTCGGTGCCGACGTCCGCAGACAGGGGGTCCAGGTGGGCAAGGTGACCTCGATCGCGGTGTCACGTGCCGGGGACGTCAACATCGCCGAGGTGGGATTGGACTTGTCGCGCGATCAGCGAGTAACCACTGCGACACGCCTGAGCGTGAAGTTCCAGAACCTCACCGGTGCGCGGTATATCGACATCCGTGACGAGCCGGGAGTCGCTGGTGAGGAGGTAACGCGAGTTCCACTGCGACAGACCACCGGTTCGTTCGATATCACGGCGATCTTCCAGGGGCTGGCGCCGGTCCTACACACCGTCGACCCTACCGATGTCAACGCACTCAGCGAGAAGCTTGCGGTCTTCCTCGATGGGGATGGGGCCGGTGCTGCCGATCTGCTGGACAGCATCCGCACACTCGCCGCCACCACCGGTAACCGGCAGCAGGTCATCAGCACCCTGGTCGGGAACATCTCGGTATTCGCCCGCCAGCTCCGTGGCAGATCGGCGGCACTGATCCAGAACTTGTCCGCTTTGCAACACGTGACGAGTCAGATCCAGCCGTTGATGCCACAGTTCGGGGCCCTCGGGGAGTACGGCCCCACCTTTTTCACCGCCGTGAATCGGTTGATGTGGTTGCTGGGCCTACGTAAGGGTGCGGTGCTGGATCAGAGGTTCGATGTATTGCGGGCCAATCTGTACCGCATCCCGGAATTTTTCGAACGCATGCCGGGCGCCTATGGCGGACTGCAGCCAATGCTCAAAGGCCCTGGGTCGGACCTCAACTGCACCAACGGTCAGCTCACAATTCCGCCCATGGTGAAAGTCTTTCTCGGCGACGAACAGGTGGTCTTATGCAACCGCTAGCCACGGCCACTCGGCGCCTGCTGGCCAACCCTCGCACTCCAGAGGCCGCGCGCGCTCGCCAACTTGTGGTGGGATTGTCGGTCTACGTGGTGGCTGCTCTTGTGGCAGTCTGCGTCGGCTACGTCTATCTGCAGCCGCCGGCACGCCGCAGCGTGTCGTTCCTGATCACTGACGCGGCCGCCATCAAGGCGGGAACTCAGGTACGGGTGGCGGGAATACCTGCCGGGACGGTCGAGGCCGTTCGACTGGGGACCGACGCCGTGCGCGTTGAACTAAGTGTCGACAGCGGCATCTACCTGGGCGACCAGACCTCCGTGGATGTGCGGATGCTCACCGCGGTTGGTGGCTACTACATCAACCTCAGCTCCAGTGGGGATGTTCCGTTGGGCAGCAAGACGATTGCTGCCGAACGGACCCACGCGCCGTACAGCCTGCCCGACCTGTTGGCGGACAGCGCAGCGACGGCGCAGAAAATCGATGCCCGCCAGCTCGGTGCAAACCTCGACAACCTGGCCGGCGCATTGGAGGCGAACCCCGGATCTGTCTCCACGATTGTCGACGGAGTCAAGGGGGTTGCGCAGATCGTTAACCGCCAGCAAGACCAGTTGCGGTCGATTCTCGACGCCAGCGCCGAGTTGCTCCACGCGACCGTTGCCGATGGAGCGATGCTGGCCTCCCTGGTTCGACAGGCATCGATACTCGTCGCGACGTTGGACACCTACAAGGTCGGCATTGCGGGTGCGGGCACAGGTCTCGCGAAATTGATCGACGCGCTGGTGGTCGCAACCGATTTCTACCAGTCTCATCGAGACTGGCTTATCGACAGCCTGAAACGAGTCGACAACGCGCTCAAAGTCATCAACACCGATATCCCCAGGATCATTGGGAATCTGGGGAACTTCGTCAACAACGTCCGTGGTGCCATCTCGCCGGGAGGCCTGCGGCTCGTACCCGAACTGCCGGTACTGGCGACCGATATGTGTGTGCCCATCCAGGGGCGCACATGTTGATTCGCGAGGCTGTGTCGAAACCCCTCGCCGTACTCGTGGTCGCCGTCACGCTGGGGGCAGACACGTCATGTTCGGTAACCGACCGCGCCCGGCATGCCATTGCTCACGCGCAGGGCACGGCGGAGTACTGCGCCATCCTGAGTGACGCGATCGGTCTGTATCCTGGCAATTCGGTATCGCGGATGGGCATTCCAATCGGCCGGATCGCTTCTGTCGAGGCGGCGGCTACCTCGGTGCGGGTCACGTTTGCGCTCGATCAAGGCATATCAGTCCCCGCCGATGTTATGGCGATCACCCGGGCTCCCACTATCTTGGCCGATCGCACGTTGGAACTCACCGGTGGTCACGCGCCCGGAACATTAGTGCCCGGCCAGTGCATCCCGATGCCGCGGACCAGGACCGCCAAGAGCATCACCGAGAGCACGGCGGCGATCACCAATGTAGTCAGGCAACTCTCCGGCGCCGGTCGCGGTAAGACCGTGGATCGGTTGGTCACCGCTGCCGCCGCGCAGCTCGGCGGCACTGGACCCGGTATGCACGACGTCCTTGCCAACGTTGCAGGCGCGGTCGGCGACCTCAGCGCCTTCGACGCCGATCAACTGATCAGGGACATCGCCACGACCATGAGAGGTATCACCGCAAACTGGACCGATCTGGAGAATTTGCTGCGGCTGGCGCCGACGGGTATCGACTCGCTGTCTCTCGGGCTATTCCAAGCCGTCTCAAACTTGATCGGTCCACGCTTGAATCCGATTATTCAGATGGTGCTCGATGCGGCGACTCATCTACACGAGATCGTGTGGAACACACTTGATACGGCCACCAGCACCGTGCGGCTGCTTTCCGAGCACACCGGCGTAATCGTGATGTATGCAGGAACGCTGCCGAACATCCTCGACGGGATACGCAACTTCTGGGCGCGGGTCCGCACCCGCGAGATACCGATCATGTCGCCCAGAGTCGAGGCCGGACCGTCGAGCAACGGGACGGTCTGTTCCCGCACTGACTTGGATCCTCAGAGTAAGGACCATTGCGGATTCTTCTACGGCGTGCCCGACGGGATCACTTCGATAGACCTTCTTCAACTCGTTCTCAAAGGGGGTGTCAAGAACCCGTGATCAAGATTCCAATGCGAGGTCCTCTGGCGGGGGTCGCCGTGATCGCATTCTCCGTCTCTGGCTGCGGGCTCAACCCCGTCAAGATGCAACCGCCCGCCATCGGCGGGCCTCCGACGTTCCAGGTGGTGATTGACTTCAGCAGCGCGCTGAACCTGCCGGCGGGCGCGAAGGTTACCTACGAAGGCGACAATGTCGGATCGGTGCGATCGGTCGTTCTCCAAGCTGGCGTGGTTGCCGTCACAGCGAATCTGGATTCGCAGGCGCGAATACCTGCGGCCAGCACAGCGGCCATCGTGCAGGACACAGTGCTGGGAGATTCGTATGTGAGCCTCAGCAGACCCGCGGGTGGAGAAGCCGGGCCTTCCCTGGCGGAAGGCGCGCGGATCCCTGTCAGCCGTAGTCGACCGCCTGCCTCGATCGAGGACATGATGACGAGCCTTTCGTCGTTCATCGGCAGCGGCTCGATCCAGCGTCTGCAGAAGGTGGTACGAAACGTCAATGCCGCGATGCCGCAGACCACCGGCGAGGCCCGCAATACCGCCGCGACCCTCGCGCGCGATCTGCGCAGTCTTGCGACCAACAGTGCCGAGGTCGATCGCAGCATCGATACGCTCGGTGCGCTGGCCGCCAGTTTGAACAACCAGGCCGGAGTTCTCGATGATTTCCTGACGCCGGTCTCTGCGGACTTCTGGACCAAGTTCTGGACGGCGATCAGCAGTGTGGTCCGCACGCTCGGCGGCTTGGGCGATATCGTCCGGAAGGGCGCGTGGCTGGTTCCATTCCTGGATTCGGTATCCACGGCGTTCGAGCAGACCGGCCCTCCCGGCGGAGGCTCCACAATTGACACGTTTACCAACCAAACCTTGCTGCCCTTCCTATTCGACCCGCGGGTCGAGATCACCGAGGTAACCACACCGGACGGCACCAACCGTACCGCTGAAACCAGGCAGGTAATGGCCAGGTTAGGAGCCCTGCGGTGATCCGCAACGTGGTCTCGATCTCCGCTCTGCTCACCCTGTTGGTGGCATCGATAGTGCTCATCGGGCGGCAAGGAGTTCCCTTATTAGCATCGGATGACGGCCAGCAGCGAGTCACCCTTCAGGTGCGCGACTCGGCCGGACTGATCCCGGATTCACGGGTGCTGCTGCGCGGCGTGCCAATCGGCAAGGTCACCGCCGTCAATGCGGACGCTCACGGTGTCGCGGTGGAGTTCGCCTACCCAGCCACGGTTCATGTACCCGTGGACAGTGAGTTCCGTATCGAGAACCTTTCCGCTCTCGGCGAGACCTATCTGTCCATCAATCCTGCCGCTGAGGGAGGCGCGCTATTGGCCGATAAGCAACAATTGGCCGCGGAACCCGGAACTGTCGCTGGGACCATTGGCGAGGCGGCGGTTGCGCTGACCCAGCTTCTCGGCGGCCTGAATCCGGACCTGGTCCGCGGCATCGTTGGCGAGCTCAATACTGCACTCTCGGATGATTGGGCGGCGCCCGTGCTGGCCGACGCGACCAGCAATTTCAAAGCCCTCGTCACCGCACGCAAGGATGACCTACGTGACGTTCTTGTTCTTAGCCAAAGCTTGTTGGATAAGCGTGACGTCCTCGCACCGTCGCTCACGGAATTCCGACGAGTCGCCCCCAACTTCTTCGAGAACTTGCAGACAGTGGTGGAAGGCGCCCTCGTCCTGCTTTTCGAGACCGGCAAGTATCCCGACGACATCAAAAACGGGGCCAGTCCGGTGCTGGGACGTCTGAGGCAGTTCGTGACGGATATCGGCCCCGACCTGTATAACCTTACCGAGCCGCTGCTACCACCGCTACAGGCCACTGCGGCGGCATTGACGACTTTTGACACCAGTCGGTTGCTAGACAGCGCTATCGATTCGATCTCGACGCCCGGTGCGTTCACTGTGCATGTGGTTCAGAGTCGATAGCGGAGCGGATGCGTCTGCTGTACGAACAGGTGATAGCTCTGGCGTGCCCCGCCTCAA
This sequence comes from Mycobacterium sp. PDNC021, assembly GCF_048282635.1. Lineage (NCBI taxonomy): Bacteria > Bacillati > Actinomycetota > Actinomycetes > Mycobacteriales > Mycobacteriaceae > Mycobacterium > Mycobacterium sp. PDNC021. The sequence goes on along the minus strand of NZ_CP182502.1, from coordinate 4,758,366 downwards.
GGGTTCCAATTTTAGTGACAAACACACTGACTCGGCTTGATGAAATGCGCCAGGCATGCGCGCAGCGAATGAGACTAACTGATGTGTCCCAGCCGCTCCGAGCAGCAGTTATGCCAGTTGGGGCGCGATCTCGCCGCGTGCGGCGGGATCGATGTGCGGTTCAAAGGGGAAGTAGGGACAAAGCCCGTTCGCTGTGGTGAGTCATGTGTAAACGGCCTTAACGCGGCTCTACTGCCGTCCCTTTGGTTCGGCCTAGGTGCCGGGGCACCTAGGCCCGGGAGATTGGTGTTGTGAAGATTTTGGAAGGTAGTCGATACGCCGGCGCCGGAGCCGTTCGTTCAACGCCGGATCGTTCATGCCGACAAGGCCTTTCGCCATATGAGGCATTGTTGCGCGACAGTATCTTTGGCGACGCTGCTCCGAGTGTTGTGGCAGCCGTGGCTGTGCATCTGCAGCCGGTGTGGTATCGCCAACGTCGCCGGGTGTTTAGCGAAGGTGACACTGGTGATTGCCTCTATATCATCGGTGCGGGCAAGGTGAAAGTCAGCCGCACGTCAGGCGGCCAGGACAGGGCTATCAGTCTGTTAGGTCCGGGGGAGGTGTTCGGTGAGCTGGCGGTGTACGACCCGGGGCCGCGGGCGTCCACCGTGGCGACGCTGACTGAAGTGCAGGCGCTGATACTGACCGCTGACGCCTTGCGCTCGTGCATCGCCGACCATCCGGAGATCACCGTTCAGCTGTTTCGTTTGCTGGCAGACCGTCTGCGGCGCACCAATGACGTGGTCTGCGATCAAGTTTTCACCGATGCCCCGGGACGTGTCGCTGCCACGCTGCTGGACCTGGCCCGCCGATTTGGCAGCCCACACAACGGGGTGATGCGCGTGGCCCACGGGCTGAGCACTAGCGAGCTTGGTCAGCTGGCCGGCACTAGTCGTGAATCGATGAGCAAGGCGCTCTCAGCGTTCGCCGATCGTGGGTGGGTGCGGCAGCACTCCAAGGTGATCGATATCTGCGACCCGGCGGCCTTGGCCCAGCGCGGTTCTAAGCTACACGGGCCTGCGCGCAGCGGATTGAGAGGGGCGGGGTGTCGTTGACCAGTGACGGTGACGTCGCGTGGGCCTCGGTGGAATGCATCGATTCGCACTTGACGACCGAACGCGTACTAACGCGTATGTGGTCTTGGGTGTCGGCGAATTCGACTCCGCGATTCAGGCGGCGATGACGATCGTCGAACGCGAGCGGCTCACGTTGCCCGTTAACCTCATCGAGCGACTCTCGACGTGGTGTGCGTTGCGCCATCCCGATGGCCCGGCATCCGAGCGCGTGGCGCGTCCGGATCAATTTGTTGCCCTGGTGGTGAGCTTGTCGCGCAGAACGCTGGCATCAGTGGGCGTCCTGCCTGCGGTACGGGGCGCGGTTCGATGAGTTGTTCCTGCGTCGGGCTGGAGACAATCTCGCAGGGGAGGATTCGGTACATGTGTGGCGGTCGTCGGCCTATTCGACTGTTGGCCGCGGTGTCAGCGATGTTCGCTGTATCTGTCGTTGGATGCGTATCCGTATCAGGTGCTGTGCTCCTGATAATGGTCAGCGCCGGTGGTGTATCTGCCGACATCGTTGGCGCGGCCCATGCCTGAGGCTCCGTGGCGGGTGAATCCGATTGGGGGAGCAGAGGTTTCTTCGACCACCCCGCGAAGCCAGGCCGCCGACATGAAACAACCCCTGGCGGCAGCGCGGGATTATCGACGTTCACCGTGCCGATGTGGGCCAAAGACGGTATCTACTTCCCGACAACCCGGTCCTCCAGAAGGATCGCACTGCACCTCCCCGCACAGTTCACGCTGCAGCCGGCAGCATGGTCGGGGTGACGCCGGAGCGACCTAAGGCTCCAATAACGTTGACTATCAGGTTCTTCCGTTCGCCGGCGGTGGCGGCGACATCGCCGTTCATCGCAGAACCATCTTCTCGCCGTCGGACCTGCAAACCGGCGTCATAGTGCCAGATGACCCCTACATAGCGCTGGTGGCACGACGGTTTGGGCATTCCGGAGCCGTCCGGGTCGGGGTGCCTTCTCGAAAGGAGAACTGGAATAACATGTTTAGCCGTCTACTGTCGCTCGGCCGTGCCACCTTGGTCCTCGGCGGCGCTGCCGCGATCCTCGGCACGTTGCTAGCTATGGCGATCCCTGTGCACCTGGGATATGTGGATCGGGCTGGATCTCGAATTCCGTGTGGAACTGGCTTTCACTCACGCTTGGACGTAGCCCGGGAACAAGACCAGCTCAATTTCCTGCAGCACAACAGCGACGGGTCCATGTTCTTGACGAGCGATTATGTCGAGCAGTGCCAATCGACATTGTCTGACCGTCGATCGACCGCGCTGCCGTTTGGCGCCGGTGGCGCTGTGGCACTTATCGCCGGTGCTGGTTTTTGGCGCCACCGGCGTGCCGACTTGGGACATCGCGTTGCCGCAGCGTCCGTGGTCACAACAGTCGATCACGCTAGTGTCCTGAGTCATAATTCGAGTGCAATCGTTGCCGATGCTGGCCAGGATTTGGGCGGCGAGCGTTGGAGCGCGTCCACCAGACCGCTGCCCCGGTGACGCGCGAGGATCTCTGTCAGTTCGCGTCCAGGCCTCGGAGCTCAGCGATCACCATCGGTTCGCCCAGCTGGTACGCGCCCGCGTCAACAACACCGTGCGCACCGCCGCGATCAGCGTGGGCTGTACTCGTACCACGGCGCCGGAACCAGAGGGCGCCGCAGCGCTCACCACGCTGCTCGCTGAAGCAAACAGCCTGCTCGCTTTGATTATCTGTGGGCACTGCAGGGGCGTACTCGACTGTGTCCCACGGTGGCATTCGGAAGTTGAGGGACCGTCGAAGGCCACCTGGTAGCGCCTGACGTTGAACCGTCCCGGGTTTGATGCCGGCTTCATGTTTGAGACATCGCCGGCTGGGACGTCGGTAGTTGAGCGTAGTAGGCGCTCTCGTACTCAGCGGGTGGGACGTAGTCCAGCAGGCTGTGCAGGCGGCGGTTGTTGTACCAGTCGACCCATTCCATGACCGGGTACTCGACATCGTCGAGGGTGCGCAGCGGTCCGGTGCGGAACGGGCTGTCGGGTCCGAGGGCTTCGGTCTTGAACAATCCCATCGTCGTCTCGGCCAACGCGTTATCGTAGGCATCCCCGACACTGCCGATCGATGCTGCGATCCCTTCCAGCACAAGAGTTTCCGCGAAGGTGATCGACGTATATTGCGATCCTGCGTCGCTGTGATGGATCAGCCCATCGGCAACGGCCTGCCCGTGGTGATCACGGCGCCACAACGCCATCTTCAACGCCGTGGTGACCATCGCCGTGTCTTTGACCGCACAGGCCTGCCAGCCGACAATCAACCGGGAGAAACAGTCGATCACCAACGTCACATACACGAACCCCGACCAGGTCGGGACGTAAGTAAAGTCGTTGACCCACTTACGGTTTGGTGCATTGGCGGTGAAATCGCGGTCCAGCAGATCCGGTGCCCGCGTGGCGTTCTTGTCCGCGATGGTCGTGCGGTGCCGGCGGCCCCGCAGGATGCCGGACAGGCCTTCATCGCGTATCAGCCGGTCCACGGTGCAGCGGGCCACGTCGATGCCTCGACGGCGCAGATGGGCGGTCATCTTGCGCCGCCCATACATGCCCTCGGGAGTGTCGATGGTGGCCAGCAGCACGTCGGTGAGCTGCGCATCAGCGACGGTGCGAGCCGAGGGTTCGGCCATTTTCCAGTTGCGGTAGGTCCGTGGGACAACCTGCACACCCAGCTCACACGGGTTGCGCAGATCGACTCGACCCGGTGGCCGGCCGCCCTCATCTGGTCGATGAATCCGCAGATCAGCGGCGGCGCGGGTCGAGTTCGCGCGCGAAGAAAATCGAGGCCGACTTCAGAATCTCGTTGGCCTCTCTGAGATCCCGCACCTCCCGCTCAAAGTCTTTATTCCGCTGCGCCACCACGGAGCTGACACCGGGACACTGGTCCTGATCAATCTGGGCCCGCAACACCCAGCGGCGTAACGACTCCACACCCACCCCGACCTTCGGGCCGATCGCCTGGCACGCGGCATACACCGACCGATACTCACCGAGATGATCGAGCACCATCTTCACCGCACGCCCACGCTGCTCGACCGGGTAATGCTTGGGCACAATCGCCATCCTTCTCACAGAAGGAAGCGGTGGCAAACCCAGGACGGTTCAGTAATGAGCTTGGCCGCCTTGGGGCGTCGAGCAAACAACTCGGCCTTCCAGTGCACGACAGTGGCTCGGTAGTCGAGCTTGCCGCTGCGAGTCGCGGCGTTGCGACGCAACATCTCTGGAGATCATCGACCCCGTCGCCTCGGGACCTTGAGCGCGTCACAGACCGGTTGTCGACTACCGGCTGGCCGGTAGTCGACACTTTCCGAGTGTCTCTTTTCTAGGATCAGACTGGCCATATCACGGCCCAACAAATGACTTGGCGTCTCTAAAGGGTGCGGTCGTCGATGAGTTGTTGTCGTAATACTTTTCCGTTGGGGTTGCGGGGGATTTCGTCGACGACTGTGAAGCGTTTGGGGATCTTGTAGCGCTCCAGGGTAGTGCGCAGGAACGCCCTCAACTCATCGGTGTCGATGGTGGCTTCTGGTCGGGTGACCAGGAAGGCGTTGAGCACTTGTCCGAAGTCGGGATCGTCGACTCCGACGACGACCGCGTCGGTTATGGCGGAGTGTTCGGACAGGGCGTCTTCGACTTCGCCGGGGAACACGTTTTCCCCGCCGGAGACGATCATGTCGTCGGAACGCCCGGAGAGGAACAGTCGCCCGTGGGTGTCGAGGTAGCCGACGTCGCCGGTGTCGACGTAGCCGTCGAGCACCTTTTTCGCCGTCGCCGGCGCGGACGGGTCGGGGGTGTAACCCTCATACCCCAGCGGTCCGCGGACCAGGGTGCGGCCGGGGTGGCCGCGGTCGACGGGACGGTCGTGCTCGTCGAGGATGCGGATGGACACACCGAGCGCGAGAGTCCCGACGGTTCGGGGGTCGGCGTGCAGGTCGGCCGGAGTGCTGACCGACACCACCCCGGCCTCGGTGGATCCGTACCCGTTGATCAGGACCGGTCCGAACCGGGCGTTGAAGTCCCGGACTGTGGCGCTGGTGATGGGGTGGGGGTGGTTTGTCAAAACTGGCGGCGTGAAACCCAAGATCGATGCAGCGCCAAGGAAGTACACCCGGCTGACCTTCGCCGAATGTGTCGGCAAGCGGCAACCTGCCGTTCCTATCCTGGATCATGGCCGCGCACACGATGTCAGAAGCGGGACAAGTCGCCTCCCACAGTGCTTCGGCCGCTGTAGGCAGTTCAGACTCGATCACACCGCGAGTCGGTAGCGGTCGCGGTGACCTCGACGCTGTGAGCGATGCTGCTGGTGTCACTGGGCGGCGCCGGGGAACGTTTCGTGTCGGCGTTCCGGTCGCGCGTGGACTCGGCCAGCGGTGCGCGCAGGTCGGCGTTTGGGATCTGCGAGCACTGCATTAACCGTGCTCTGTGGATCGCCGTGGTGAAATATGCTGCTGTGCAGCATGTTCGAGACAAGGAGGTTCGGTCGTCCGCGCGTGCAGTCGCTGTGCGGCGAAGGCTCAACTGGCGTCCGAAACGGTGGCTCGTTGGACTTCCCGATCGGCCATTGTCAGCAGGCGCCGTAGTCGGCCGGCGATCGCGTGCTTGCTCAGGGGTGGCGCAGCCAGGCGGCCCAACTCATCCAAGGACAGGTCGGGGTTCTGGATACGCAGAACCGCGGCTTCGACGAGATTGTGAGGTGCCTTGTCCCCGAGGACGTGCAGGGCGTGTTCGGCGCGAATCGCGGTCTCCGTTGCCGACTCCTGCGCGCGACGGTGGTTGGAGTCAACTAGTGCCGCGCCGATGGCCTGTGGCGTGGCGCTATTGCGATGCACTTGCCAGGCCGCGCAGGTTTGTTGAGCACCAATGCGATTCAGCAACGTGGTGATCGTGTCCGCGTCACGCACCGTGATGCGGTCCGCACCCCGCACGTGGCGGGCCCTGACGTGCACGCCCAGTCTGCGGGCTGCTCCTGTCAATGCGGAGGCGGCTTCGATGCCGGGGCATTGCATTTCCAATCCCCGCGTGCGACCCGCTAACGACAGCGAGCCTCGGGCCAGGAATGCCCCGCGCCACATCGCTTCGGCTTCTGCCGTTCCGCCGCCTACGATCTGGGCCGGCATGCCGCGAACCGGGCGCCCGTAGCGATCGATCAACCCTGCCCAGCGGGCCACATCTTCAGCGTGGTGCGCAACGCGCACCATATAGCGACGACGCTCACCCACACCCGGAACAACCCGTATTTCGGCCGCGTACCCGCAGTCCGTGAGACCCCGGCAGACACGGTTGGCGGCCGATGCCCGGTCCAATTCGGCATCGATCACGACATGCCCTCGGGCGATGCGCAGCCCACCCGCGAACTGCAGTATCGCAGCCACCTCAGCCCTCCGCGCACTCGCCAGTTGCACGACCGTGTGGGCAAGTTCATCCTTGGCCCTCGGAGTCAACACACAAATCTCCCTCCGCTATGTTCTGGCTCGCCGCCGAGCGACACGTCGCGCCTGCCTTTCGTTTGACACCAACGAATCTCGGTCGTTCCTATCCCGGCGGTCACCGACCCAAGAAAAATCAGATGCACGCCTATTCGGCCCTGCTGTGTGGGGATTCTGCGGACCGCAGGATGTCTTCTTGAGCATTAGGTGGCAGGGTAAGCAACGCCGTGGTGATCCGGCGAACGTCGGGGTCGTGTGCCATTTCCAGCCAACACAATTCAGAGTCCAAGTACCCGGTGTAGCCGCCATCACCCTCGGTGAAATACTCGACGGACAAACCAAAGACCTCAGCGAGTTGGCGCAATGTGCTCACGCTAGGGTTCCCGCCGCTGCCGGTGCGTAGCTGGGACAGGTACGTTCCAGCCATCGTGTACCCACGGGCGCGGAGCACTTGTATGACCTCGGCGTCGCGGAGCGGGCCGCGGCCGGGGGTGGACGGATCGTGTCGAACAAGCGGTTGAGGCGCGCCGTGAAGCGGCCGGGATCGATCCAACCCGTGCGCTCACGAGGTAGCTGTCTACGATAAGGGGCGCTTACATGAGCGTTCAGTTTTGAGCCGCGTGCGTTACCGGCCGTCGGTGCAATGTCGGTCATCGTTTCGGGCCAGCCGACCCGCTCCGCGCGCCACGTGCTATGTCGATCGATCACCAGTCCCGCCGATTGATGCTTGTACACAATGATGTTCTTCCCTCCGGTGTCCACGCACTGACGTTCCCCCTTCTCGACGTAGATTGAGCCGCTCAACGGCAAGAAGTAGACGACCCGGGTCCGTGTTTGCAAACGCGATCTTCGGCAACCGCCACGATGTCTGTGGCTGCCAGTGGCGCATTTTCGCGCTCGGCTATCGCGCTCCGATCGAATGCGAACTGCTCTGTGCAGACACCTGTACCCGCCTGAAGTTAGCCATATTGAATGGAACTCAAACCGTGTGTGAGGTCAAATTGGCACCCTTCGGTGCAGCTGACTGACTAAGTGTGTTGCGCCGCGAAATGAAGAGGCTCGCAATGCCAGTCGCGGAATCGCGCGAATAGGGCCGACGGTGAGCGAATCGGATCTAGTAAGGTCGGATTGATTCGGCCAATGTCTGGGCAGCGGCCCGGTCGATTGGTGAGGATGCGGTACCGCGCCACAACGCAAAGACTCGGTTGATGTCGTATCCGACTACCGCCACCCACAGTTGACTGCTTTCCCTGCGGGGGTCATCGTATTTCGTTTCGTAGGATGCGGTGGCGGCCGGCATGCCGGCGACATCTAAAATTTGATCGTCGGAATTGATCCGGTTGCCCGGATACGGCATCAAGAATGTGCCCATATCCGAGGCCAGTCGAACAGCCGACTTTCGGTTGTCCGGATATGAGGGATATGTTCCGGCGAAAAGCTTCAAATCTAGCGGGCCTAATAGGATCACCGCGTCCGGGACCGACGGATTGGTCAGCAATGTACTGCCGTATGTCAGATGATCGCCGTCCGAGCGCGTCCACCCCTGCGGGACTACAAAACTGAACTTTCCCTTTGCGTCGTGGGTCCTTCCGAGCCCATCGGCTGGGTCTGCAGGAGTTGGCGGCTGAGCAGCGGCGCTCATCAACGTGACGACACTTGCGGCCGGACCAACAGAGTCTGCAGCCATTGGATGTGCAACCACAGCACCTCCTGCGGCTGTGATTGTCATAATTCCGGCCAGATTGGCAGTGAGACGAACACGCCGCATAGTACGCAATCGGAACCTGCCCTAGTTTCCGGCTTTAAGCGCTGAATCGAGCCCGCCAACATCCGTGATTGTCCAGTTGTCATTTTGGTTGACGGTGACGGTATAGGTCGCCGTTGACTGGATTCCGTTGGGCGCCTGAGTATTTTTTGTCATTACGCTCACGAAGCAGTTGACGACGAAGATCCCGTTGTGGTCGGAGCGGGTGGCGGCGGTGATGGGGGTGGGGGCGGAAGTCCACTGCAGGGGCACGATGATCTGTTCCATCGAGGCCGCCGCATCCTTGAGTTTCTTAGCTAGCTCCGGAGAAGTGTTGGCAGTCAGCTGCTTGGTCCAGCCGGGGATGTCCTTGAAGTCCATCTGCGCGGCCCCCTTCGCATAGCTCAAGGCGACCTCTTCGGCGTGGTGTCGGGAGGCCGCCGCGTCCTGCGCAGCAGCCAACTCGGATTTTGCGGCACGCTCGGATTGCACGCTGTGGTGCCACATCCAGCTTAGCCAGGCGCTGCCCGCCAGTGAGATCGCGAGCAGCACTGACATCACCACTACATCCCGCCGCACCGAGAGGGTCAGCTCTCGCCGAGACTCTCGGTCGGCAGGCGCGTCGCTGTCGAGCTGAATCGCGCTTCCGGCAGTCGCTCCATCCTCATCACCCGATAGGGTGACTGCGTCATTGCACACCGACGTGTCAGTTGCCACTAGGAACCTCCGCAAGATCCGTACTGGACAAAACTGTAGTTTTGTCTCGACTATGGTAGCCGGTAGAGGCTATATTCGCGAGGAAAACGACAGAGGATCGTTCAGGTATCACGATGTGCATCATGCGGCATGTTCGGGTGCGTTTTGGGAGTCGACGTGCCTAGTGGGCCACCGCCGGAGTCGTCCATTCCGCGTGATGCACCGGGCATCCCCGCTGGGCGCCGTTGCACACATCGCAGCTCTCGCCGTCAACGAGTCCCGTCGCCCCGCACTCTTCGCAATCTTCGAGTGTGCGCTCGCATTTGGCGCAGATTCCGCCCTCGGGTGCGGGGGTCAAAACTGCCGAGAGTAGACGACTATCTCCGAGCCGTACATTATTGGCGGCCTTGGCCTCCGATAATGCCTTGCGCGCTGATTCGAGGGTGATGTCGTCGGGGTGGATACCTTCACGTTGAAAAGCCTCAACAGCGAAGGGCGCATACCGATATTTCAGTGGTAGCCGATATTTCGCCCCGACCTTGTGTGCATGGCGCAGAACTGTCAGCAGTAGCCGGTACCGTCGCTGGTCTTTGGCGGTCCAGTATTCGGTTAACTTTAGCCGCTCCAGCAGCTCGGGTTCCATGTGCCCCATGGTGGTTATTCGTAGCATCGCGGCTATCGCCGGTGCCATCAATCGCATTGCGGGGCGCACCCTGGGCGTGGCCATGCGCACGAAGTAATCGGGGGTTTTCGCCGATCCGGTGGTGTATCGGGCGATTCCCGAATCGATGAGCTGGTTGGCCTTGACGTCGTCCAGGTATTCCTCGAACTGTGCATACGTGATTGGCTGGGCTCGATCGTCCACACCGTAGAGCGAGAACCAGAACTTGCTCTCCTCGAAGATCTGCTCCTTTTCCTCCTGGGATAAGGCAAACACACCGAGCTCACTGGTTCGATAGATCAGTTCGAAAAAGGTGACATGGGCCCAGTAGAAGGTCTCGGAGTCGAGGGCGTGATACCGGCGACCGTTGGGCATTTCACCCTTGATCGACTTGTGGAAGTTCCTGACCTGCACGCCGTACGTGGTGGCATGCTCTGGTGTTCCGTACAACACGCCGCCGATGGTTTTGAAGGTGTTGGCGGCCCGTTCCTGCAGTGCCCGAAAATCCCCCCTGGTCACCAGCACCGAGTGGTCAGAGACTCCTTGGCCGAGTTGGGGCCACATGGTCTCCAGGATTGCACCTCGTTGGCCGGTGACCAGCAGGGTAGACAGGGCGCCCATGTATTTCCAGAGCAGCGAGTTGGGCGGTACCGCATGTTGCACTCGGTCTTTCGGGCGCAGGCTGTCGTCGTGCGGGCGGTCGGGAACTATGGTGCCGGCACGGTAGCTGTTGTTCCCCACCTTTGTATCTGTCGCCACCAGGTCCGGGTTGTCACTAGGTGAATCAGGTCGAGCTATCAAGTCGGTCATCTACGGTCTCCTAGCAGTGAATTAGATTATCAAAAACATCTCATCCTTTTGACCATTCGTCAACCATTGATCCGCATGAGCTGCTATTTATGAGGAAATCATCTGTTGGGATGAGGCAATCGGCCAACGCTGATTCAGCTGTGGACCCGTGGTGATCTGAGGTTCTATGGCAATTCAGTGTTCCTGCGGCTCGCCTCGGTGGTGATGACCTCGTGCAGGCTCTCGAAACCAATCCGGTGCAGTTTCTTGAGCTGGCGCAGGATGGGGCCGGGTGTCAGCAGTGTCCTGAATTCGACCCATGTATCGACGGTGACGTGGCAACCCTCCGCCGCGGGGGTGACGTGAATATCGCAGCCGCTGGACTTGACCTGACGGCTGGAGGTGACACGCCATCGGCAGCTCGTATCGGTCCACTGGTACTCGGTGGTCATGTGGTCCTTCATGCCAAAGGCGGAGGTTGTGGTGCACACTTCGGCGGGCAGCCCGGAGGTGTCGCGTTTGGTGACGGTGGCGGTGATGTCGACGATCGCCCACGCCGGGAGGTAAGGCTTTGTCAGCGCCGGGAGCGCTTCAACGTCTTGCAGGATGCTGATTACCATGTCCGGCGGGACGGGCAGATGCCATTGGTACTGGTCGGATTTGGCGCGAGCCGTCATGGTCGGCCCCTTTCTGTGGTCGTGGCTTCTTCGGAGCGTGCTGGCCACCAGCTGAGCTGGCCGAATATCTTGGCCAGAGCGGGGACCATGAGAGTGCGCACCACAAAGGTGTCGAGCAGGATGCCAATGCCGATGATGAATCCGAGTTGGACCATCTGGTCGATGCTTGCCGACATCATGCCCAGTAGCGTGGCGGCGAAGACCAGGCCGGCGGATGTGATGACCGAACCCGTGTACCCGACTGTCCGCAAGATGCCCAGTCGGACGCCCAGGGTGCTCTCCTCGCGCAGGCGGGAGATGAAGAGCATGTTGTAGTCGGCGCCGACTGCTGCGATGAGCACGAATGTCATTGCGGGAATGGCCCATTGGATTTGAAGCCCGAGGACCTGCTGGAATACCAGCACGCCCAGGCCAAGGGCGGCGCCGTAAGTAAGGATGACGGTGCCCAGCAAGTAGATGGGGGCGACGACGGCGCGCAACAGCAGGCACATGACCACGAAGATGATCAGCAGCGCCACCACGACGATCTCGGCAAAGTCCTGGTTGAAGACGGTGTTGAGGTCGGCGTTCATGGCGGGGAACCCACCGATTGAGACGGTGGAGCCGGCCAGGCTGGTATTGGGTGTAGCTTCGGAGGCCACCCTCGCCATGGTTCTGCTCAGCGCCATGGCTTCTTCGCCGTAGGGGTTGAGGGTGGACTGAATCATGTACATGGCGGTGTGGCCGTCGTCCCGGATGAAGGCTTCGGCAGCGGTCTTGAAGTCCGGGTACTGCATGATCGCTGCGGGTAGGTAGAACCCGGACCCGTTCGGCGTACCGGCTTCCTTGCCGATCGTCTGCAGGTATGCGGCCGCTTCGGTCATGGCGGCCATCGAGTCACGCATTTGGGCGTTGAGCTCAGAGAGCTTGGTGCTGAGCCCTTTTGCGTTGGTGACGTCGACGCCGAGGGCCTGCAGCTCGCCAATGTATCCGTTGAACGTCTCGTACTGCCGCCGGTAGTCGGGGACCTTGTCGAGCATGCCGCGTACGCGGGTGAGTTGGCTGTTGACATCGTCGATCAAGGGTTCCAGCCGGGCTGACCCGGTCGTTTCTGCTGTAATGCTGAGCTTCCGTAGCTCGGTAGCGAGCCCGGTGTTCTTCAGTTCCATCAGCGTGACCAGTTGCGCCCGTAATCGATCGCAACTGGGGTTGTCGGCGCAGAGCGGTGAGTCGTTGAGTGCTTGGGCGGCCGGACCTGTCGACGTGAGAACCGAATCGAGTGCGTCGGACGCCTGTTGCAATGAGGGCCCGGCTTGCGTCAGTTGGTCGAACAATGGTGCCGATTTGCCGATTTGTTCGAGAACTTGCTGGTAGAGACCGGTTTGGTCGGTCATCTGCTGCGCCAATGCCATGGTCTGTGCAACAGATTTTTGGAGTCTTGGCAGATCGAGTGTGTTCAACTGCGACATCATCGCGGAGATGACGTCGGCGATCTTCTGCATCCGTTCCAGCTGCGGCTGCAGCTGGTGGTCCAGCTTCCCCGAGGTGGAGTGCATGCGGCTGCCCATGTATCCGATTTGCCAGGCGAGCGTGGCCTCGGTGATCTTGTTGCCGTCAGGCCGCGTGAGGCCGACGACCTTGTTGACACCGGGAAGCTGGGAGATTCGTGCCGCCATGTTGTCCAGGTCGGCCAGGCCTTGAGGAGTGCGCATGTCCGTCAGGGCATGCACCAGTACGTACTGAGGCATGGTGACGTCCGCTGGGAAATGTTCGGTGAGGATCTTCATGCCTTGAGCCGATGGCATGGAGGGCGGTATCGATGCGGTCATGTCGTAGCTGGGGCGAATGGTGATGGCCGACAGTGCTAGTCCGACCAGGATGACGGCGCTTGCGGCCAACACCGTTCGACTGCGCCGCACGACGAAGACTCCGATCCGACGCCAGGTGGCTCGGGTGCGGTCCGTGCCGGCAAGGCACAGGCCGCGGCGGGCCGCTAGATGCAACGTGGCGGGCAGCAGGGTGACCGCGACGAGGAATGCCACCACCACCGCGATGCATACGGCTGGGCCGACAGCGGCAAGGAACTGGAGCTTGGCCGTGAGTTGCGCGATGTTCGCGATAGCGACTGTTGCCGCAGCCGCGAGGATGACTCGGGCCATCGAGCCGCAGGAATGGGCCAGGGCATCGTCGACGGCTTCACCGGCCCGTAGCCGCTCGTGATACCGCCCTACCAGGAACATCGTGTAGTTAACACTGGCGCCCATGAGGACTGCCATCATCAGGGCGCCTGACACCGACGAGATGGGGATGATCCCTTCGCTAGCCAGTCCCGCAACGACGCCGCGGGCGACCAGGAGGCTGACCCCCATCACCACGAGCGGAAGTCCCGCCGTAAAAACCGATCTGAAGACGATCAGCAGGATGATTCCGACGACCACCACCGACACGACGCCGACCTTGGGTAGATCGTGAATTCCCATGAGTGCCAAGTCGTTCATGGTGGCGGACATGCCGGTCAGACGTGCCTCCACGGGTGATCCGGCAAACGTCTGGCGGACCAGATCATCCACCGAACGAAAGGAGCGTGCGGCTTCCGGTGAGCCGAGGTCGCCGCGAAGGCCGATGACGACGAACCAAGCCTTGCCGTCCGCGCTCATCACCTGACTGCGTGCCTGGGCGACTGCAGTCAATCTGGAGTCATTGAGGAGATCGCGGACGAAGGTGACGGACTGTGTGTTTCCGTGCAGTCTCTGGACCAGTGCCGCGTATCGTATTCTCGCCTCGTCATCGAAACCGTTGTCGCTCTTCATGATGATGACGATTGCGTTGTCGATGCCTGGTTGGCCGAACGATTTGGCCATTTCCTTCATCGACTTCAGTGCCGGGCTCACCGACTCACTGGGAAGTGGATTAACCGAACGCTCATTGGCTACGGTCTCTAGTTGTGGCCACCCCAGATTCGTGAGGGCAGCAATGCCAATCCAGAAGAGCGCGACCGCAATTGCATGTTTTGAGACGAACCGGCCCACATGTTCGAATGTCGGGCTGTATTGATGAGCTATCGCGGACCTCGCATTCCGTCGACGTGATGCACTATTTGTTAAAATTCTCGGTGCTATTTTCGAAAAAGGTTGGGATCGTAAATGTGGGAATGTTGGGTATACCAGGCACGCTGGCAATCGGCACGACGGTATATCGCAACGTCGGAAGGTCAGATGTCGAATCCTCGCTCAGTGTGATGATGTACTTCTGCCCCAGATAGACAGTCGTGCCTTGGAACTCGTGGCGGTCGTAACCGGATTCAATGAGAAGTTGATTCGCCCTGGGAATCGCTGCCTTGTCGATACCGCTCACCAGCAAGGTCTTCGCGTTACTTTCTGGGTTCGCCTCCAGAACATAGCGGCCGCCGACTACAGGAACATCGCTAGGGAATTCGCGTGGAACCGTGGATGAGCCAGTGCTGGACACGGCCGTCGGTGAGGTAACCGCTGGATACACCGTGGTTTCAACTTTGCCGCCAACAAAATCGTCGGACGAACATGCTGCGCAAACCGCGACCGCAGCTATCGAAATGATAGTCGGACTCAACCAGCGGGTTGTTTGGGTGGCGACAAGGGATTCGCAGCATTCAGGAGCGCGTATAGTCCAATTCTCACCGTTGAGAATCATTGCGATGTCCTCCAGAGCTGCGCGCGTTGCAGATTGATTTGGCAACATGCTGCGCGTATCAATTACTGACCGTTGGAAGCAGGTTGCCGTGAGGCCTGGTGAGAAGATCTCGGGCCGCGGCTCGCTACTAGCCAAGAAGTCGCAGGAGACCTGGCATTATTCGGGACGTTCTCGACAGCATCTTAGGTGTGGCGAGTGAGCTCAATGATGCCCGCCCGTTGTATGTGACAAGTGCGCGGGCGTGGGAGAAAGTCTGGATACTGTACTTGCCGTGGTAATAACCGTACCCGCTATTTCCAATACCTCCGAATGGTACATCGGCGGTCGGGATCATATGCAGCATGAATTCGTTTGAATTCACCGAACCGGTCCTGGTGCAAGCGATCAATGCTTGCTTGCGTTCGTTGTCCGGCCCGTACCAATACATGGTAAGTGGGCAAGGACGGCCGTTGATGAAGTCGATGACCTCCGCTATATCGTCATAGGTATACAGCGAGAGCACGGGGCCGAATATCTCGTCCGCTTCGATGGTCATCCCAGGCGCTAGGCCGGTGATCATGGTGGGTGGTATCTTCCGTGCTTCGCGGTCCGGAAGATTTTCGCGCGGCGGGATGTGCTGATGGACCGTGGCACCCAGTTCTCGGGCATCCTCGATGTGGCCGACAATGCGGTTGTAGTTCGCTTCATTGATGATCGACGTGTAGTCCGGGCTGGACTGAATTTGTGGGCACAAGCGCTGCCAGGTCTCCAGCACACTGGCCACGAAATCCGGAAGTAGTTGTGTGGGGACGAACACGTAATCGGGACTCAGGCATACCTGTCCGCTGTTCATTAGCTTCGCGGCGGCGATCCTGCGGGCTACACGGCTGATGTTGGCGTCCCGGTCCACCACCACGGGGTTCTTACCGCCCAGTTCCAGTGCGACCGGAACTAGGTTGGCGGCACAATCGCGGGCAACTTCACGCCCGATTTCCGGCGAGCCCGTGAAGAAGAACGAGTCGAAGGGCAGCCGCGAGAACGCCGATCCCGGGCCGTAGTCGGCCGTGATGACACTGAATTCAGTGGGGTCGAAGTATTTGGCCACCGCCTCGGCCAGTACTTCACCGGTGCGGGGTGTCTGCGATGAGGGGCGCACCATCACGCGGTTTCCGGCGGCGATGGCGCCCGCGGCGGGCACCATGGACAGCTGGATGGGGAAGTTCCAGGGCCCGGCAACTCCGACCACACCGAGTGGAGTGGGACGGATCTCCTGCGACAGACCCAGCGCTCGGCGCAGCCGGCGGGGTGTTTCCGACTTGACCCACTTTGGCAAGAAGGCTCTTAGCTCGGCGATTTCGGCAACGGTGTACATGACATCAGTGGTCAGCGACAATGTGCGAGGTCTTGTGCCGAAGTCGGCGTCGATGGCTGTCGCCAGCTGTTCGGAGTGACTGACCAGTGCATCCTGCAGCCGTTTGAGCCGGTCGCGCCGGGTGGGGATGCTGGCGACCCCTTCTTGGATGAAGGCTTCCTTCTGCGCGCCAAGCAGGTCCTCCAGGCTTGGCTTCGTCGTAGACAGGTTTGGCTCCGTGATTGTCACATGCACTCCTTACAGATTCTTTTCGCGCGTCGGCGCGTCGACCGCTGCCTGCTGGCCATCGAGTTCATCCAGTGTCGACCTGGTGACCTTTCCAGTACCGGTGCGCTTGAGGTCGGCGATGTAGATGATGTCACGGGGTACCCGCGACCGCGATAATTCTTGTGATACATAGGTTTTGATCTCATCCGTGCTCGGTCCGGGATCACGGGCAAGCACCACGTACGCCTTGAGTCGTTGGCCGAAATCGTCATCGGCCACGGGTATTACTTTGGCGTCCTTGATATCTGGGTGTGCAAGTAAAGTGCCCTCCACTTCCTCGGGGTACACGTTCTCGCCCCCGGACACGATCATTCCGTCACTACGACCAATGACGAAGAGCCGGCCGAACTCGTTGACACATCCGGTATCACCGGTTTTGAGTAGCTCGCCTCTCGTCTCTTTGCGTCGACCATCGGTGTACTCGGGGGAGGTCAAGAAACTGCCGACGTAGATATCGCCGACTTCGCCGACGCCGGCCTCGGCGCCACCGGAATAGATCTTCACCGTCACACCAGTTGGCGGCGAGCCCGCTGACTCCGGATCGGCAATCAAGTCGCAGGGTGTCGCGATGCTGATGAATGCGGCCTCGGTGGCGCCATAGAGATTGTGCAGCACAGAGCCGAACTCCTCGCGCACCGCTTCTACAAGCGATCCTTCGAGCCGCGCACCTCCGGATCCGATGATGCGAATCGCCTTGTGGTCAATGGGCCTGAGCGCCTCGTGGCCGAGGGCCAGCAGCCTGCGGATCATCGTGGGCACCATGATCAGGACGGTGCAGCGGTGCTTAGCGATGAGGTCGACGGCATTGCCTGCGTCGAACCCCGGTCTCAGTACCAGGGTTGCGCCAAGGGCGAGGGCCGAGCAGGCGCAAATGGCTCCCCAGCCGTGATACACCGGCGGAGCAAGGTAGACAACGTCGTCGGGGCGAAACGGAATCTTCTCGAAGAACCCCGCACCGCCGGCTATCGACGGACGTTGACGGTTGCCGCCGCTGCGGCTGCTTCCCTTTGGCGCGCCGGTGCTTCCGCTGGTGAGTATGACCAACTGAGGCGCGTGTTGCGGGCGTTTCGGGCGTCCGGCAGGTGCTCGGGCGATAAGACCGGCCAAGTCGTCATGTGCGTCGCCGGAGGTGCTTCGGGCCGCAATCATGCGACGTACTCCCGGATCTAGTCCATGCAAGCGTTTGGCGAATACCTCGTCGTGGATCAGTAATTGCACGCCTTCTCGGGTGCAGACTTCATTGATTTGTTTACCGCTCATGTCGGTGTTCATCGCGATGACCTTCGCCCCGACCCCAATCGCGCTCATCAGGGCGATGAAAGTGTGTCTGCTGTTCCGGGTCATTATCGCGATGACGGGGCGGTCACCCGGGGGCAGTGTCAAGCGGAGGCCGGTGGTAGCGGCCGAGCAGAGCGCCCCAAGCTCGCGGTATGTCAGAGACCCTTCCGGATCGATGATCGCCACCCGATCGCCATGAAGCCGACTCAGTATTGCGCCACTGGCTGCGGCGCCGCTCCTGAGTGCCTCCCATGCAATCGCAGGGACTGTTCGCAGTGCCGGAAACAAGCCGGCTGACCTCAAGACGGTCAGTCCGTGCCACTCCCGCGCGATCTCAGAACACGCCCCGCGTATGACACCGCCCATATAGCCCGCCTCGCTTGTCTTTGGCGCCTGGCAGCGCCGTTTGGTAGCTGCCATGTGCAACAGAGTCGCCGTAAGATATCACGACTGCCGCATTGTCGGTCCAGGCTTAACTCCTGACCGATTTGCCTACAGAGATGAAATGGACATGTGAACGCACTTATCCCAAGCGTTTTCCGTGGTCGGCGGTGGTGATTGGCGATTGTTGGGGCCGGAACAAGGTGAATCGAATCGCTCTCTGTGTATCATCATCGGCGCAGCTACGGAAGGATGTCATGGACGAGTCTCGGGTGCGTGCGGGTACCGAACCAGTGAGCAAGGAGCTGACAGCCGATGTGTTGGTGATCGGCGCGGGCCCAGCGGGCGCCGCAGCCGCGTCGTGGGCGGCGCGTGGCGGGCGCGATGTGCTGCTCGTCGATATGGCGCGATTTCCGCGGGACAAGACATGTGGCGACGGACTCACGCCTCGGGCTGTCGCGGAGCTGAACCTACTGGGGCTATCGGAATGGGTACTCGAGCATCCGGTGACACGCGGCCTGCACGTCCATGGATGGGGCCGGGATCACCAGTTGCCCTGGAACGGTCAGTCCTTCCCCACCTATGGAGGTGTGATCAGCCGCACCGAGCTCGATAACCGGCTGGTGCAGGTGGCCGAGGCATCGGGTGCGCGTACCTTGTTCGGATACCGCGCGGCCGCAGCTTGTTTCGATGGAGACCGAGTGGCCGGGGTGGAGCTGCGGCCGTCACCCGGGGACGGTGACGACGCGTCGTTGAATGTTTCGGTACGCACTGTTCTTGTCGCAGACGGGGTTCGATCGAAATTCGGTGCGTTGCTGGGGCGCCAGTGGCACCGGGAGAGCGTTTATGGCACGGCCATGCGTGCATTCATGCGTGTGGACCAACAATCGGAATGGCTAGTTGCGCATCTTGCTCCGCCGATGCCTGATGGCTCCTCCCTGCCCGGATATGGCTGGATATTTCCGCTCGGTCACTCTCAGGGGAACGGCCAGTTGGAGGCGGGGCCCGGTCCGCTCGTCAATGTCGGCGTCATCGCGTACTCCGCCAAGAATCACGAGCTGCATTCGGGTTTGTTGCCGCTGCTGGACAGGTACGTGGCCGATGTCCGCGATGAGTTCGGGTTGCGCGGCTCGCCTATGCAGGTCAAGTCGGCGCTGCTGCCGCTGGGTGGAGCGGTGTCTCACATCGCCGGCCGCAACTGGATGTTGCTGGGTGATGCAGCTGGTTGTGTAAACCCTTTCACTGGAGAGGGTATTGACTATGCCTTGGAGAGCGGGCGGTTTGCCATTGAACACTTGGACGAGGCCGACCACAGCGTGACCTGGCCGCACAGGCTGAACTACGAGTATGGGCCAATGTTCGCGGCGACGCGGCGAATCGCCCGCGGCTTCTTCAAGCCGTGGGCACTGAATGGTTTCGGTCAGCACATCATGAAATCGCGTCGGGCGATGACTACCGGCAGCAGGTTGATGTCGAATCTTGTCGCGCCGGCTGACAAGGATCTGCCGGTGCGGCTGGCAAGGCTCGGAGGTTCGTTGGCGCAAAGGCAAGAGGTTCGGCGTCCTTTCCTTACGCCGTCGCATGAGTTTCCTCTGCTCAGTGGCTCCGCACGACGCCGCTGAGTAGACGAGTCCTCGGCCGTGCGTGCGGCGTAATCCTCGTGCTTGACGGCGTCGGACGAAGAAAGCAAACATGACGTTTCAACATGGCGAGGGGTGTAAGTAATCATGAAGTGGGAAAGTTGGTCGATGAACCGCGATCTAGACGCAGTGGCTGGCGCTGCTGGTGTGCGCACTTGGTGTGCGTTTAGGCCTCAGCGGGAATGGCTGACGGTCAAGGTCAGGACTGATTCCTGGTGGGATGTCGTGGACCATCCCGAAGTGATCGTGCACGGTTTGGACGGCTGGATCTTTCTCTCATGCAGTGAATCTGAGGATGGCGATGGGGTCGCCGTGTTGACGTATTACCGAGATTGCACGCCCAGCAACCAGTGGGCACCTACCCCACACAGCTGTAACTAGATAGCTACTCGCAGTCGACGCCAGACGTCCGGCGCGCTGAGCTTGACGACAAGTTCTTGATCCGCCCTGTGGCGGTTCTCCTTCGCAGGGCCAGCGGCGAGAAGCGACCCGCGCATCGGAAATGCCGCCGAGATGTCTTGCAGTTGATTGAACCGCCCCGAGTTTGATGCATACCTTCTTTCGAGGGAAGGTTGTTCGCATCCTGCCGAAGAAGGACGGCGAGGAGTTCAAGGCCCGGGCGGTGCGGTTGGTGACCGACCATGCCGGTGAGTACGGCACCCGGACGGCCTGCATTATGGCGGTGGCCAAGCGGTTGGGAGTCTCGTACGAATCGCTGCGCCGCTGGGTCAACCCAGCCGAGGTCGATGGCGGGGTTCGCGAGGGGGTGCCCAGCGATACGGCGCGCAGTTGCGCGAGCTCAAACGTAAGAACCGTGAGCTTGAGGAAGCCATCGAAATCCTCAAGGCGGCAACAAGTTTCTTCGCGCGGGAGAGCGACCCGCGACACCGCTGATCTGTACGTTCATCGCCGAGCATCGGGCTCGGTTCGGGGTCGCTTCGATCTGCCGCGTGCTCACTGAGCACGGCTGTGTGATTGCCCCGGGAACGTCGATGCCAGCCGGAATCGCTATACGGCGCCACGAAGATGTGGGCTCACCTGCAGCGCCGGGGCATCAGCGTGGCGCGTTGCACCGTGGAGCGCCTGATGCGGGCCAACGGCTGGCGTGGCATCACGCGGCGCAAGAAGGTGCGAACCACGATTGCCGATCCGGGCGCTGAGCGGGCCCCGGATCTGGTGGACCGCCAATTCGGTGTCGATGCTCCGAACGTGTTGCTCGTCGCAGACTTCACGTACGTCCGGTTGGCCTTGGGGGTGTTTCGTGTACACCGCGTTTGCCATCGATGCCTACGCCGGACGGATCGTGGGCTGGACGTGCTCGGCGGGCAAGAGCGATGCCTTCGTGCGCCGGGCGATCCGGCATGCCGCCGAGCTCCGTCACCGCGAAGGTAATCCATTGTTGTACAACACTATTCATCACAGCGATGCCGGGCCCCAATGCACCTCGGTGAAGTTCGGGGAAACCGTGTCGCTCTCTGGGTTGATCCCATCGATCGGGTCGGTGGGCGATGCCTATGACAATGCTCTGGCCGAGACGACGATCGGGTTCTACAAGAACGAAGCCGAGCGCGAGGATTCACCGTTTCGCCGCGGTTTACTGGACCGTCTGACCGACGTGGAACTGCTCACTGCCGACTGGGTGCACTGGTACAACACCGACCGGCTCATGCACCGTCTGGTCCGCATCCCACCGGTCGAATACGAAGCCACCTACTACGCTACGACCACAGCCCAATCGGAGGCTGCACACCAATAACCGGTGAGCATCAAACTCGGGGCCGTTCACTCTGTATGCACGACCTTCGGTGCCTCTGCCGAGACGTAGCCACCAAGTGCCTGCACCGATCCGCTTAGCGGGCCGGTCCCTTAGTCGTCGCCGTGCGGCTTTCGTCCGGCGATCTGGTACTTGACTAGCGCGACCAAAGTCATGGGGTTGCGTGCGATCGCGTTAGCGGCCTGCAGACTCAGTTCTATTTTCTGTTTGAGCGATAGTTGCGGGCTTGGGTCTGTCATTGCTGGGTCTTCCTGTCTCGGTTTGTGCGTTTTGGTTGGATGTTTGGCGGAACCATCGATCCTGCGGTGGTGGGGGTGGCAAGAGTTGCCCCGTGCCCTTTTCCTACAGGTGATTCCATCGGACGCCGTTGGTGAGGCAGGTTACGTCCTTTGCCCGGATGGGTTAGTGATGTTGCGGGATTGGTTCGTGCTCAGCGTTTTTGGATGTCGCGAGGTTGTTGGCGACTTCGGCGGTCCAGATCTCGGCGGCGTTGGTGGTGTCGACCTGGAATTCGAACCGCTGAGTCATCTCGGGTGCGACGTCGGCGGCATCGACGAAGAACTGTTGATACCAGCGGCGCAGGTGATAGACGGGGCCGTCTTCGTCGGTCAGCAGTGGATTTTCCATTCTGGTCTTGCTGCGCCAGATTTCGGCGTCCTGGACGAAGCCGTCGGTAGCGGCCGTGTCGAGGAGGCTGGCCAGGCCGGCGTTGCCGGCGTCGTCGAGCTCAGGCAGTTTCCTCGTAGAGGTGGCCCATTGCAGCTGGAACGAATTGTGATCGATGGGGTAATTGCACAGCAGCAGAATCGAATCGATGTCGAGTTCGCCGACCCGGCTGGTGAGCCGAGCCGGCAGAAAGGCCGGGCCGTGGTAGGTGGAATCGGATACCAGAACGGAGTTTCCGGCGAAATCGGCGCCTGGCCCGGTGTCGGGCCGAACCCGTGAGCGGATGTATTGGCGTGCGGTGTGGCCGTCGAACACGTTGAAGAACTCGTCGACGATCGAGAAATGCACGTAGAAGAAGTGCGCCATGTCGGCGTGGTTGTCGACGACTTCACGCGGATGTGCACCCTCGATGATGGTGGTGTGCCAGGTCCACTCACTCCACTGGGGATTATCGAAGCATTCCAGTTCGGGGATGGTTACCTCCGGTTGTGGAGGGTTGCCTTCGGTGTCGTGCCAGACGAAGAGGATTCCGTTGCGTTCGAGGGTGATCCAGGTGTGTGTGCGGGCTAGTCGAGGTGCGCGTTTGGCGTAGGGGACTTTTCGGCAGACGCCGTCGCCGCTCCAGCGCCAGTCGTGAAATGGGCAGGCAACAGCGCCGTCTTTGAGGGTGCCTTGCGACAGGTCGCCTCCCATATGCCGGCAGTAGCTGTCGATGACCTTCAGTTCGTCGTGTTCGTCGGCGAAAATGACGAGCTTCTGACCAAAAGCGTTGATTCCATGGGGTTTACCGTCTCTGAAGCCTGCCGCCAGGCCTAGCGCGTGCCATCCGCGGGCATATCGTTCGGCGGGCGCGCCGGTGTCGACTTCGCGTACTTCGGTCATGGTTGTACTCCTTTGCATTGACAGGGTGATCTGAGGGACAGGGTTAGCGCATGGCGAGGTAGATGAGTTGGTCAGCGAGGGCAGTGGGCAACAAGTGCAGCAGGCTGCGCTGCAGGTCAGGTCGCACCGAGTAGCGGATGTCGGGATGCTTGCTGGTTGCTGCTTTCCACACCACACGGGCCAGCAACTCCGGGTCGTGTGCACGTCGATGGGCTTGCGCCCCGACTGCGGCCGCTTTGCGCACCAACGGGGCAAATGGTGAGCCCGGGATGACAGCGCGGGCAAATGCGTCGGTGATGCCTTGGGTCAGGGTGGTCTGGAATGGTCCCGGCTGGATGACCACGACCCGTACCCCGACGAACATCAGCTCGCGGCGCAGCGCATCGGAGTACGCCTCGATGGCATGTTTGGTCATCGCGTACGGGCCGCCCAAAGGGACGCCGCGCTGCCAGCCGGTCTCGGAACTGATGTTGATGATCCGGCCCCGACGCCGCTGGACGAGCGGAAAGGCTGCCTTGTTCACGCGATAGGTGCCCAGGACATTGATGTCGAGAATCCGGCACATCCGCTCGTCCGGTATTTCAACGAGGGGGGCGATGTCAAGGACGCCGGCGAAGTTGACGACCGCGTCGAGCCCGTCGGGGCAATGCTTCTCGATGAGGTGGACCGCTTGGTCGATGCTGTCGAGGTCGGTGACATCCATCGCGATCGGGACGAGGTCCGCGCTAGCTGGTGGGGGAACGAGGTCGGCCCCGAAGACCGTCCACCCACGAGCGGCGAACATGCTGGCGGTGCTGCCGCCGAGTCCGCCACCGGCTCCGGTGATCAAGACGCTACGGCGGCCGGGCGGCTCGGTGCTCATCGCGGCGGGGCCGTTGGGGCGGCGGGGGTGATGGTGGCCAGGGCGCGGTCCGGTTCCCAATGCGCACGCAGGGACGTGATCAGTCCCTTGTCGTTGATGGTGTAGACCAGGACCGCGTCAATGGTCATAGCTGTGCCATCGGCGAGGGTTGACGTAATGGTGGCGACGTTGGCACATGCGTTACCGCCGACGAACGAATCGGCCACGTGGAACTGGAAGTTGGCGATGTTGGCCACGGTTTGGTCCCAGAAATGCGCAATCTGGGATGTGCCGCGGTGGCCGAGGCCGTCCGGATCGAGCCAGGATGGACCAACAGGGTCCTCGACAACAGCGTCGGTAGCGAAGAGCGACAACCATTGCTGTTTGGCGCCGACTGCTACGGCCGCGATCGAGCGCCTGCTGGCTGTCCTCGCCGGGTGATCGGCGTCGGGCGCATCCCATTTGATGGCGGTGTTGGCGTTCATGGTCGACGAGTGTTGCAGAGCACCGCCCACAACCGACACGAATATTCGTGTCGGTTGGTTCGAATAGCTGTCTACAGTCGGGGTGTGGCGAGGAGCAGGCACGGTGTGCTTGTCGCCTCACGACCAGGCCGCCAGGAGAATCATGTCCGAGAATGTCGTACCTTCCCCGCCGACGCTGCGGGTCATTCAAATCGTGGAACTGCTCGCCTCGGCTGAACTCCCCGGCACCGTTGCTGATATCGCCGACCGGCTGGAATTGAGCCGCTCGACGGTGGCTGCCATCCTGGTCACCTTGGAGGAGCGCGGATGGGTGGTGCGGCTACCGGACCTGACCTATCGAATCGGTTCGGCCGGTGTCGAATTCGGAGTACGCGCAAGCGCACAACTTCCACTCGGCGGTAGTGTCATCGGTGAAATCGACGGACTCGCGCAACGCGTTGGCTGTGACGCCGCGTTGATCATGGGCAGTGCCACCCATCTGGCGTTCATCTACGTGACCACGGGGTACGGCCGCATCCCCACTCCACTGGGCACCGGCGCCCGAATTCCGTTGCGTGCGCCCATGGGAGCGACCATGGTCGCCTACGCATCGCCGAGCATTCAGCAACAGTGGCTCGACACCGCGCCGCCCGAGTGGCGCCAGGACTTCGCGGACGTCTTCGAGCAAATCCACCGCACCGGTGTCACCGCCTGGGGCCTGGACACGCGCAATCTCGACACCATCATGCTGCTCGGCGATATCGCCAACCACCTGATCGACGACGCCGCCACCGCCCTACGCGAGCGCGTGATCGAACTACTCACCGGCCTGAGCTTGCGCCCCTACCTGGCCCAAACGCTGGCAACGGATCGGGCTCTGCCGATCAGTTGCATATCGGCACCAGTGTTCAACACCGAAGGCGATGCCTGCTGGGAACTGCAACTAGGCCCCATGCATCCAGCGATGCCACGCGCCGAACGCGACCGGTGCATGGACGAATTGGCTTGCACCGCAAACTCCCTGAGCAAGAACATCCATCCCTAACGCCCCACAACCACACATCCACCCGGATCGACACCAAGGAGAATAGCCATGCCCAAATGGAATCGCGATGAGATCGAGGCCGCCTTCGACCACTACCGCAACACTACGAATGAATGCGGAAGCACAGGTGACTGGAATCCGTTCGTCGACCTGTTCACCACCGACGCCACCTACATCGATCATGTCTTGGGCACTCACACCGGTCGTGAGGCGATCCGCGCTTTCATCGTGCCCACGATGGCGGTCTTCCCCGCCAAGCTGATGACCAGCTTTCGACTCGGCTGGCACGTGGTCGACTGCGAGCGCGGCTGGGTGGTCTGCGCGATGTACAACCAGCTCACCGACCCCGGCGACGGCACCGTCTTCGAAGCCCCCAACTGGACGGTCCTGCACTACGCCGGAGACAATCTGTGGAGCTGCGAAGAAGACAACTACAGCCCATTCGAGATCGCGCAAGCCGTAACAGAATGGGGTCGCCACGCCCGCGGACTGGACACGCCACTCGATGATGATGTTGTCGCCGGATTAGCCGCACTCGACAGCTCCGTCGCGGGAGCCGTCGACGACGCGCGCACAACCGTGGCGCCGGGACACGGCTAGCGGAAAAGGTCGCGACTCGCAGCAGGTCGGGAATTATGCTGCAGCCGGCGAACGTGGATGTGAGCGAATCCTCACCGTCAGTGTCTTGCGGTAGACGCTGGGCGGCGTCCACAACACGGTCGCCGCTCTAGCCTGCCAGCCGGCCGCTCGCTGGCCGCTGGGCGGTGCGCGAGCTCGCCGTCCAGGGTAGCGATGATTGGTGTGGTGCTCGCGTAGCTGGGTTTTCAGCTCGGCGAGCTGAGCGGCGCGAATCGCACCGGACTGCAAACTGGCACAACGACTATCGGCCCGAGCCGGATTGGGCTCGAGGATCTACTGCTTCGTACACATGTCTTGAGGTGTTCGGTGCACCTGATCATTTGGGACGGGCTGAGCGAGGCCCGCCGCGCGGAACTCGTTGGCGCCGTGGCCAATGCCCACGGGATCGGCCGCAGCGCCACGCTGCCTCACGACCCGTGGCGACCTGCGCGCAGAGTTTCGCGCGGACCGGCGAGGTGACCGATGAACGTTTCGGGGCTCGAATCTCACCGTCGTGTCGGCAACTACGCTGCCCGCTCTATACGCTTTGCCACCGAGCGATCATCGAGAGCGGGGTGACGATCTTAGAGATCGTGGGCTGCTCGTCCGGCGCATCAAAGACCACGCGGTCGTCCTCACTCGCCGCGAAACGCGCGCTCAGTAGAGATCGATGGCGCCAGGCTTAGTTCAGTTCGCTGAACTGAGCGCCGGTCAATTCGATCGAACGCTCCCACAACTGCACGGCCAGATTCTCGTCGCAGGCTGCGCTCGAGCGCGCCGAATGACCCACAGGCCCACGTATGTCGCCGATGCCGTTGGGGCCCAGGTAATCGCCGTTCTCGACGTCGGGCATGGTTGCCGCGTACAGCTGGCTGAGCGCACCCTGCTCTTCGCTATTTGCGATCATCCGAGTGCCGAGACGCATCAGCGCTACCATGCCTGGAATCGGCGGGGCTATGGACTCAACCAGAGTAGTTGCTGCTAGACCGGGGTGCACACCGACGGAAACGATTGTCGCACCCGACTTTTCGCTGCGTCGTGCGAGTTCCGAACTGAATAGCACGTTCGCGAGCTTCGACTGGTAGTACGCGACGAGCGGCACGTATCGGCGGCCGTCGAAATTCAGGTCGTCGAGCACGATGCGGCCGCGCTTGTGCCCGATGCTGGACAGCGTGATCACACGTGGGGTAGGTGCCTTCAGCAAGGCAGGCAATACGGCGTCGGTAAAAGCGAAGTGTCCCAAATGGTTTATGCCGATCTGCATCTCGAACCCGTCGGCTGTGCGCCCGAACGGTACGGCCATCAGCCCGGCATTGTTGATCAGCACGTCGATCGCAGGGGCGGCGGAGCGTGCCTGCTCGGCAGCGGCGCGCACCGACGACAGGTCGCCCAGGTCGAGCTGTATCAGCGTGTGGTCGGCGTCGGCGTTTACCGCTGTGACCAGTTCCAGTGCTCGCTTGCCGGTCTCTTGATTGCGGCAGGCGAGCAACACGCGTGCGCCGGCACGGGCGAGCGCGGTCGCGGCCTGCAGTCCAAGCCCGTTGTTTGCACCGGTGACGAGGATCACCTTGCCGGACTGGTCGGGGATGTCGGTAGTACGAAAGGTGCTGGCCGCCCGCACTTTGCCTGGCATCTGTATTCCTATTCTGGTCGGTTTCAAATCAACGTGCCGCGACTGGATG
Organism: Mycobacterium sp. PDNC021; assembly: GCF_048282635.1. Taxonomy (NCBI): domain Bacteria; kingdom Bacillati; phylum Actinomycetota; class Actinomycetes; order Mycobacteriales; family Mycobacteriaceae; genus Mycobacterium; species Mycobacterium sp. PDNC021. Next base: position 4,730,711 of record NZ_CP182502.1, on the reverse strand, counting down.
CTGGCGGTGGTTTCCTGCGGCACTGCGTCGATCCGTGGATCTCATGACTGGATGCCCTTGCTGCTGGGAACCGACGCTGGAAAGCGGACACCGGTAAGATCCTCGGAAAGAGTCCAGAGCAGCTGTGCCTGTTCATAATTGCGCGAGAGGCTGCTTGAGACGGAAGGCACGACTCGCCGCCCTCGGTATCCGAAACGGGGGCCGTAGAACTCGCCGCCGTAGACCTGATCCCCAAACGCGGCGTGCGCAATGGGCGCCACTCCTTCCGCCACAGTCCCGCCTGCGGCGGTGACCAGAGGCTTCAGCCGCTGCAAGAGGGCGAGTGAGCTGTGGTCATACAAGCCAGTGGAAACCACTCCTGGATGCGCGGCGACCGAGATGACTGGTGAGCCGGCTGCAACCAACCGGCGGTTCAGTTCCCGGGAAAATATCAGGTTGGACGCCTTGGAATTGGCATAGGCGACTGCTCGCCGGTAAGGGTGGCGCAGGAAGAGCGGATCGGCCAGGCTGCCTCGGGTGGCAACTAGGTGCGCGAGGCTTGAGACCGTCACTACCCGGCCTCGGATGCGTTCCAGGAGCAGGCCGGTGAGTGCGAAGTGCCCCAGATGATTTGTGCCGAAGGTGCTTTCGTATCCATCTACGGTCGCGCCATGCGGAACGTTCATGATGCCAGCGTTGTTGATGAGCACGTCGATGGGTTCATCTACGCGGCCGGCGAATGCCCGTACAGATCCCAGGTCCGAGAGGTCGAGCCGTTCGACAATGGTATCGCCGTCGATGCCGTCGGCCACGGCACAAGCGGTGTCGACATTTCGGCAGGCCATGACCACCCTTGCTTTGCGTGCTGCGGCCAGGGTAGCGATCTGTGCGCCGAGCCCGCCGTTGGCACCAGTGATGACGACGGTCTTACCGGTGAGATCGGGCACGGGATTGGCTTCGGGCATTGGTTGTCCTCCGACGGAATCAATGGGATAGGAATGCCGTGCTGACTAGTTGCCGCGCATCATTGCTTGTGCCAGCACAGCGTCCGGTACCAGCGCGGCGACGAGGCCGAGCCCCCGGGCGATGCGCGGTGAGATTTGTTCGGGGCGGTTCTCGATGGCGTGCACGATCCATTCCGCCGCCTCGGTTGCTGAAAGAGACGGCCGGTTGGCATATTTCGCGGTCGGAGCAGCCATCGGTGTTCGAACGAGGGGGTAGTACAGTGTGGTGACGTCGATGTTCTCGGGTCCAAGCTCTGCGGACAGTGTCCGCCCGAAGACGCCGAGGGCACGTTTCGAGGCGGCGTAGGCGGAGTATCGGGGTGCTACCCCGATCAGGGCGGCGGCGGTTGAAACGTTCACGATGTGGCCGAATCCGCGATCGCGCATCCCCGGCAGGAACCCCAGTGTTAGCTGCACCGGGCCGAAGTAGTTCAGTGCCATCGTGCGTTCGTAATCGTGGAACCGGTCTGCCGCGTCGCCGATGTTTCGGCGAATCGATCGGGCGGCGTTGTTGACTAGCACGTCTGGCGTGCCGTGCTCTGCGATGACGCGCTCGATGAGATCTGCGCGCGCTTCGGAGTCCGATAGGTCGGCGCAGTACCAGTGTGACACCCCGCCGGTCTGGGTGATCTTCTCCTGCAGTGCTTCCAGCTCGGGCTCGCGGCGGGCGACCATGATGACCTCGGCCCCGTGGTCGGCGAGCAGCTGTGCCGCCATTGCGCCTATGCCCGAGGATGCTCCGGTCAACACTATTTTCAGACCTGGCAAGGTGTTTTCGACGGGTCCGCCGGATCTGGGTCTGGACATGGCGTGTCGTGCCAGCCGATTGATTAGGGGGGTCGTTGGAGAGACTGATCGTTGCATGGTCGGCATCGTCCAACCCTGCCACAGTGTTGTGAGATAATTCAATGGCAATGTCTCCTGCGTGATCAACGCTACACAGCGTATTCGGACTATTTGAGACAAATTAGAATAATTGGTGCAGCTAACAACGTGGGGCTTGGAGTGTCCAGACTCCGTAATCCCACGCCTATGCGGCGAGCGCGCCGGCGTGGGATTACGGACCCGTTGGCTCTCATTCCGCGGCGGCAGAGTGGGAGCCGTTTCGGCACCAATCTCGCGTCGGCTCAGGTCCACAGCGGCGGTGGTGTTGGTAGAATCCAAACGTGGGAGTTCAGCTTAGATTGTCACCGATCGGTGCAGCAGATCCTTTGCCTATCCGCGCGTTGTAGGTCTCGCGGAGTTCGTCATTGGCGACCATGAATATGTCTGCGATGCGTGGCGATCTCAGCAGCCGGCGCTTAACTCCACCAGGAAGGGCGCCTGCGGCTGCGACAACGCCTAAGCCGGGAATCGGGTAGGCGTGAAGTTGTTGCGTCCTTATAACTTTCAGAATCGTCCGAGCAACACGTTCAGGCGTGGTAGGCGGAATGCCTCCGGTACTCAAGCCGGCGATGAGGTCGGTGGCGGTGTGCATGGGCTGAACGGTGGATACTCGAACACCCTCGCTTTCGAGTTCGGCGTTGAGCGATTCGCTGAAGCCGACGACCCCGAACTTTGCCGCCGTGTATAGCGAGAGCCCGGGCGCTGGCAGTCGTCCCGCGATCGACGCAACGTTGATGATATGGCCGCTCGCCCGTCGCAACATTCGATCGGCGGCTAACTGTGAACCGCTAATTACCGCAAGTAGATCGATGTCGATAGTGCGCCGGATCAGCTCTTCGTCGTAACCAAGGAGAGGCCCGGTGGGCATGATTCCAGCGTTATTGATCAAGACGTCCACAGGTCCGAGCTCGACCTCGGTGCGATCGAGGAACGCGGCGAACGAGTCCCGTTGCGTAACGTCTAGTTTGACTCCGGTGATGCCCAGGTCGCTGGCCGCCTTGCGCACCATGTCCTCATCGATATCGCCGATAATCACCCGGGCCCCGGCGGCGGTGAGCGCTTTCGCTGTCGCAAATCCAATTCCACGGGCGGCTCCGGTGATCGCGACGACCTTGTCAGCGACGCTATTGGCTGCATGCAGAGCAGAGCTCATATTGCATCTCCTAATCTGTGGCACTCGTGCTGTGCGGGAAGTTGATACGTTGTGCTGGACCTGGAACTAGAAGAACCGTGAAACGGGGAGAACCTCGGATAGTTTCCAGGGCGCCCGCACCGGCTTTTCGTGTATGGGCAGCTGGCTTGACGGTGAGCCGACCGCTTGTCGCGTACTGATCATCTCCAGCCGAAGTCGCTATCGCTGCGCGCCCACGGCTTCCACGAAGGGCCTGCTGCTTCGGTCGTTTCATTACCGTTGGCGATCACGCTGCCCATCGCCACTCATCATCGTGATGTACGTTCGAGCCTGATCGACACGATTGGTGATGTTTGTTGCGTAGTCTCGCCTTGCATCAGGAGAATTTGCCAGCTTTTGATACATATGTCAACAGGTGTGTCTGCTGTCTAGATCTGGGTAGGCTTGGCGACGTTCCATGAATTTCAGACCTTTGAGACGGTCCGATGAGGTGAGGCCCTATCGATATCGCGGCCGCGGCCGGTCATCTCCAAGTCACTCCCGCGGCAGTCCGTCGCTGGCTGCGGTCAGGATGGTCCTCCGAGCCGTGTGCGCGCCCCCCGCCGCGGGGTAGCGGATCACCGATCCCCAGCGGGCGCATCTCGATGTTGAGGAATCCAACGAACGACGATACGTGCACGCGCTCAACGCAATAGCAATCATCGAGCGTGAACAAACGATCTCTCCGTGGGAGAAACAGCGATGGCTAGACAAACACTGCGTTGCGGTCGTGGCCGTCCCGTCCGCCAGTGGTCTCTGCTGTGATGCTTTCGTCCTGCGATGTTGTACTTGATCAGCGTGACCAAAATCGTGGGGTTGCGTGCGATCATCCTCAGCGGCCTGCCGTCTCTGAACCGTCCCGGGTTTGATGCCTGCTTCATGTTTGAGACATAGTCGGCTGGGTCGTTGATAGTCGAGCGTAGTAGGCGCTTTCGTACTCCACCGGTGGGATGTAGTCCATCGGGCTGTGCAGGCGCCGGTTGTTGTACCGGTGGACCCATTGCATGATCGGGTACTCGACGTCGTCGAGGGTTCTCAGTGGCCCGGTGCGGAACGGGCTGCCGGGCCCGAGCGCTTCGGTCTTGAACAACCCCATCGTGGTTTCAGCTAACGCGTTGTCGTAAGCGTTTCCGACGCTGCCAATGGATGCCGCGATCCCTTCCAGCGCAGATGAAGTCGGTGACCCACTTCCGGCTTGGCTTGTGACGATGAAGTCGCGCTCGAGTAGATCCGGTGCCCGCGAGGCGTTCCTGTCGACGATCGTGGTGCGATGTTCTCGGCCCCGAACGATGCCTGAGAGGCACCGCACGCCCACGGTGCTCGATCGGGTAATTCTTGGGCGCGATCGCCATCGTTCTCACAGAAAGAGGCGGCATCAATTCCGGGACGATTCAATGTGGAGACAGCGATGTTCTTTGAACTTGATTGAGGTCTTGACGGGGCTGCGTAGGGAGAGCTAGTTTCGAATTTGATTCCATTCTCTGGATCCGAACCGCCGTTAGAGAACCAACTCAAGCAGCACGTACGTATTGGTCAGGAACGCTACAAGGTCCCGAAGCGATCCATTGCCATCGCCGATATCCCGCGCAATGCAAGCGCGAATGTCTCTCGGGCGCAGATGAAATCGCTCGACGGCATCTCTTAGAACGTCAGCTCACCGAGAGGAATCATCATGGCATCACCGACCACCAACGACCCCACCATCGTCATCATTGGTGCCGGCATCGCCGGTATCACTGCAGCCATCACGTTCAAACGTGCCGGCTTTGACCGGTTTGTCATCCTGGAGAAGGGTTCCGATGTCGGCGGCGTCTGGCATTGGAACCGCTATCCGGGAATAGCTTGCGACGTACCATCATTCGTCTACCAGTTCTCCTTTGCTCTGAAGCCCGACTGGTCACGTATTTGGTCCGACGGCGACGAAATTCAGCGCTACCACCGCGACGTAGTGGACCGATTCGGTTTACGCGAACACCTCAGGCTCAATGCGGAGGTCGTTGCTGCGGAATTCTGCGACCCGGACTGGAAAATCACCCTCGCTGACGGAACATCACTGACTGCCGACTTCGTCGTCGCGGCAACTGGGGTCCTGCATCACCCGTTCATCCCCGACATACCCGGCCTCAGCGACTTCCAGGGGGCCGTCGTACATAGTGCTCGCTGGGACGACTCGGTAGAAACGAGTCGCCGCAAGATCGCGGTAATCGGCAGTGGCTCAACTGCTGTGCAGCTTGTGTCCGCCCTGCAACCAGAAGCCGCTCACCTCACACAGTTTTCGCGTTCTCCGCAGTGGGTTATGTGGGCCCCTACAGACCTTCTCCAGTCCCGACTGATGACCCGGATCCTCGCATCGGCACCGTTAGTCAATCGCAAACTCCACGATGCGGGGTTGTGGGCGACGGGACTCCTCGCCGATGTCGTCCTTCGCCCTACATGGCGTCGACGCCTCGTCCAACGATTCGCGCGCTGGTCACTGCGTGCGCAAATTCACGACAAGGAACTTCGACGCAAACTGACTCCGGACTATCAGCCGCTGTGTAAGCGCCAGGTGCTTTCCGGCACCTACTACCAGGCCATCGCTGCACCGAACGCAAAGTTAGTTACCGACTCGATCACTCACATCACCGAATCGGGCGTCGCCACGGCAGACGGCGCTCATCACAACGTCGACACGATTGTCTTGGCCACCGGCTTTCATCCGCACAACTACATGCGCCCGATGAATCTGCGGGGCCGCGCGGGCGTCACCATCGACGAAGCGTGGGTCAACGGCCCACGCGCATACCGCATGACGGCCATACCGGGATTCCCGAACCTGTTCACTGTGCTCGGCCCCAACTCGCCGACCGGATCAATATCCCTGCAGTACTCCGCAGAATTAACGGCACAGTACATTACGCACTGGCTACGAAAATTCAGGGACGGCCAGCTGCTGACTGTCGAGGTCACCGAGGAAGCCACCGAGCGGTTCAACGACGCCGTCGTGAGTGCCATGGGCCCGACGGTCTGGAACACCGGCTGCAATTCCTGGTACTTCACCGATCAGAAGACGATCGACCTGTGGCCGTTCGACCGCAAGGCGATGTGCAGGATGCTCGAAAAACCCGACGAGCGCGACTTCATCGTCAAACACGACGCGCAGACAACCGTCTACCGATAGCCATCGGTCGCATCGTGAATGCGCCAACTAACCAACCCATCGTACCGTCGAAAGATGGATAATGTTGTGTCACAAAGCAATTAACTGTTTTTCACTGATCCACTTAGCCGGCGCCGTCGTCGTCACCGGCGGCGGCCACGGGTTCGGCACCGCCGCTGATGGATAATTCGGACGCAAGGCTGCCTGTCTGGTGTCGTTGACGTTGGCGTTGCTGCGACGACCTATAGGGAGATTTCTAGCAGCTTCAGCGCTCAACTGGATGTTATCGCAGGGATTTGAATCGTCCCGGGTTTGATGCCGCCTCCTTCTGTGAGAACGATGGAGATTGCGCCCAAACATTATCTGGTCGAGCAGCGTGGGCGTGCGGTGAAGATGGTGCTCGATCATCTCGGTGAGTATCGGCCGGCGTGTGCCGCGTGCCAGGCGATCGGCCCGAAGGTCGGGGTGGGTGTGGAGTCGTTGCGGCGCCGGGTGTTGCGGGCCCAGATTGATCAGGACCAGTGTCCCGGTGCCAGCTCCGTGGTGGCGCAGCGGAATAAAGACTTTGAGCGGGAGGTGCGGGATCTCAAAGAGGTCAACGAGATTCTGAAGTCGGCCTCGATTTTCTTCGCGCGGGAGCTCGGCCCGCGTCGCCGCTGATCTGCTGATTCATCGACCACATGCAGGCGGCCGGCCACCGGATCGAGTCGATTTGCGCTGCCCTACAGACACCACAAGATGACCGCTCATCTGTGTAGTACGGGCGTCGACGTGGGGTGGACCGGCTGATGCGCGATGCCGTGATCACGACGGGCAGGCGGTTGCCGATGGGCCGATTCATCACAGCGACGCAGGGTCGTAGTACACGTCGATTGCGTTCGCGGAAATCCTTGTGCTGGAAGGGATTGCAGCATCCATTCGCAGCGTCGGGGACGCCTACGACAATGCCTTGGCCGAGACGACGAGGGGATTGTTCAAGACCTAAGCGCTCGGGATACCCCTCCATTTTCATCCACAGAACGCGATTGATCCACAGGCAGCGTGTTTTGGCGGGTTTTCCGGGAGTCCCGGTCGGGGCCGGTGCCTAACGTCGCGAACATGGTCACGCAGACACCGATCGACCGGACCCAGCGGCGGCTGACCGCACAGCCGGGAGACACGACGGACCCCGACGTCGAACCCGACGCGCACGACGACACCTCGCTGTCGCGCTGGCTGCCCGACGCGGTGCCCGGCAGCCCGGGGTGGCTCGCGACGGTGCGGGCCGATCCTGGGCGTGCTGGAGTGATCGCGCTGGCGGTGGTCGGCGTGGTCGCGGTCCTGGTGACGGTGATCGCGGTGCTCGGTGACGACAAGCCACCGGTGACTGCGGCGAAACTGCCTCCGGTGCAGATGGTTTCGTCCTCCGCGCCGGGGCCGCCCGCGCCACCGGGGAAGGCCGAGGACGTCGTGGTCAGCGTGGCGGGCCTGGTGCACAAGCCGGGTTTGGTGACGCTCCCGGCTGGTGCGCGCATCGCCGACGCGGTGACGGCCGCCGGGGGAGCGCTGGCCGGCGCCGACCTGGTCGGCCTGAACATGGCCCGCAAGGTGGCCGACGGCGAGCAGATTCTGGTCGGTATCACCGCGCCGGTGGGTGCGCCGGCGGTGATGCGCAGTTCGGCCGGAGCGGCGCCCACCGCGCCAGAGAAGGGGCCGCCCGGTGGGGGCAAGGATCCCAAAGGGCCGGTCGATCTGAACACCGCGACAGAGGAGCAACTCGACGGCCTGCCCGGTATCGGCCCCGTCATGGCGAAAGCGATTGTGGCGTGGCGTACCGCCAACGGTCGGTTCGCGAGCGTCGACCAGCTGGGTGAGGTCGACGGCATCGGGCCGAGTCGGCTGGAGAAACTGCGTGAGCTGGTCAAGGTGTGACGGGAGCTCCCGCGCCGGACGTCCCCGGCATCGACCTGAGATTGGTGCCGGCCGCACTGACGTGCTGGACGGTGACCGCGGTCGGCGTGTGGTGGGGGCCGTGGGCAGCGCTGGCGGCGGTCGTCGTCGCGGTGGCTGCCGTCACGGGTGTCGGTCTGCGGGTGGGTTCGGTGCGCTGGCCCGCGGTGCTTGCCGTTGCGGCTGTGGGTGCGGCGTTCGCGATCGTCGCGACGGTGCGCGTGCACGCGGTCGACACCCATCCGCTGGCGTCACGGTTCGGCACGACGGTGACGGTGACCGTCACGCCGGCCGAGTCCCCGAAGACCATCCAGGGTGGTCGGCTGATGTTCACGGCGTCGTTGCAGCGGCTGCAGGATACCGAATCATCCGGGCGGGTCATGGTTTTCGCTCCGGCCATCGGTTATTCGGAGGTCGGCGTGGGTCGACCGATGGCGTTCCGGGCCAGGGTCACCCGGCCGAAGCGGCGGGACCTGTCGGTGGCAGTGCTGGCCGCAGTGGGCGAGCCCCGATTCGGGACGGCGTCGACCGGGCAGCGCGCGGCAGCGCACGTACGGGCTGAATTCGGCGAGGCCGCACGGCTGTCGCTGCCGCCGGATCAGGCGGCGATGCTCCCGGGACTCGTGCTGGGCGACGTGTCGGCGATCGAGTCGGACACCACGGCCGCGTTCCGCCGAGCGGGATTGACGCATCTCACCGCGGTGTCGGGCGCGAACGTGACGATCGTGTGCGGCGCGGTGCTGCTGAGCGCGGCACTGGTCGGACCTCGGATCGCTGTCGGGTTGGCGGCGGTGACGCTGTTCGCGTTCGTCGTCATCGTGCAACCGTCGCCGAGCGTATTGCGCGCCGCCGCAATGGGTTCGGTGATGTTGATGGGGATGCTGGTGCATCGGCGGCGGCAGGCCATCCCGGCGTTGTCGGCCAGTGTGCTGGTGCTGATGGTGATTTCCCCGGCGCTCGCGGTGGACGCCGGATTCGCGCTGTCGGTGGTGGCGACGGCGGGACTCGTGGTCATCGCGCCGGGGTGGTCGCGCCGTCTGGTCGGCCGCGGCTGGCCGAAGCCGATCGCTGACGCCGTCTGCGTGGCCGTCGCTGCGCAACTCGTGACCGCGCCGTTGGTGGCGGCGATATCGGGCAGCCTGAGTCTGGTCGCGGTGGTCGCCAATCTCCTTGTCGCGCCGGTTATTCCGCCGATCACCATTCTCGGCACCGCGGCCGCTGCGATGGCGTGGTGCTGGCCCGCCGCGGCGCAACTGCTGATCAGGTTCACCGGGCCGGAACTGTGGTGGCTGCTGTATGTCGCGCGGTGGAGTGCCGCGGTTCCAGGGGCGGCGGTGAGCGTCCCGTCGGGCTGGGGCGGCGCGCTGCTACTCGGAGCGACGACGGCCGCCGTGGCGCTGCTACTTGCCGCATGGCGCCGGCGACGAGGCGGTGATCCCCTGGCCGCCGAAGGCGGACGCGCGATACGCCCGTGAACCCCGGCGGCGCGATGCAGAATTATTGACGTGAATGACCATTCAGCCGAGTCCGTGGCGACAGCTGTTGCGGCACTCGAGGCGGCCGGCGCCGGCACCCTGATCGGCACGGTGGTCAACGCTGCAGGGCTGACGCAGGTCAAGGTGGTTCCGCTGAACCGGGTGGCGGGGTTCGCGGACCACGGGCTCGGCACCAGCCCGACGTGGCATGTATTCGCGATCGATCAGACCGGCATCGTGTTCGGCGACCAGACCGGTGTGGTCGGGGATCGCCGGGTACGCATCGACCTGGCGGGACTCCGCATGCTCGGTGACGGACTCGCCTGGGCGCCCGGTGCGTTCTTCACACAGGACGGCAACCCCGACCCGCACTGCGGTCGCGGTGTGCTGCAACAGGTTACGCAGCGATTGGCTTCCGCTGGTTTGACGGCCACTGTCGGGCATGAGGTCGAGTTCGTGCTCGTCGGCCCCGATGGCGCGCAGCTCCCGGCCGCCCTGTGGGCGCAGTACGGCTTGGCCGGCGTGCTCGAATTCGAGGGGTTCGTGCGGGACGTGATGGATGCCGCCAGTGCCGCGGGCGTGGCGATCGAGCAGTTCCATCCCGAATACGGGGCCAATCAATTCGAATTCTCGCTGGCGCCTCGTGATCCGGTGGCTGCCGCCGATCAGCTGGTGCTCGCCCGGATCATCAGCAGCCGGGTGGCCCGCCGCCACGGTCTGCGCATCAGCCTGTCTCCGGTGCCTTTCGCCGGCAGCGTGGGTTCTGGCGCGCATCAACATTTTTCGCTGAGTCGCGACGGGGTGCCGGTGTTCTCTGGCGGTTCGGGAGTGCGGGGCATGACGGCGGCAGGCGAGTCGGCGGTGGCGGGGCTGCTGGCCGGGCTGCCCGGCGCACAGGGTGTCCTCTGTGGCTCGATCGTGTCCGGGTTGCGCATCCAGCCGGGGAGCTGGTCCGGCGCCAATGTCTGCTGGGGCACCGAAAACCGGGAGGCTGCCGTCCGGTTCGTCAGCGCCGCATCCGGAAATCCGTACGGCGCCAACGCCGAGGTGAAGATCGTCGACCCGTCGGCCAGCCCGTACCTCGCCTCGGCGACCATCCTCGGGCTGGCGCTCAACGGCATCACCCGGGAGCTGCCGCTGCCGCCCGAGGTCACCGCCGACCCGGCGTCCCTGACGGCGGCACAGCGCGAGCAGGCCGGCGTCGTGATGCTGCCGGCGAAGCAGGCCGAGGTGCTCGACGCGCTGCGGGGGAGCGACGTGGTTCGCGGCATCCTCGGCGACGCGGCCACGGACGCCGTCCTGGGTGTCCGCGGCTACGAGCAGCAGAACTACGGCGACTTGTCCGACGCCGAACTGGCCGAGAAGTTCCGTTTGGCTTGGAGTGTGTGAGTGCGTGCGAGTGCGTGTCGGCGCGACATGAAACGATCAACGGGTGAGTGGATCGACCGAGGCGTTGCATCTGGTTTTGGGCGACGAGGAACTGCTGGTCGAGCGGGCCGTGGCCGACGTGTTGCGGGCTGCGCGAAAGCTGGCCGGCAACGACAACGTGCCGGTCGATCGGCTGCGGGCCGGTGATGTGTCCACCAGCGAGCTCGCTGAACTGCTGAGCCCGTCGCTGTTCGCCGAGGAACGCGTGGTGGTCCTGGAGTCCGCCGCTGAAGCGGGCAAGGACGCCGTCGCCCTCATCGCCGACGCCGCGGCCGACCTGCCCGGCGGCACCATGCTCGTCGTCGTACACTCCGGTGGCGGCCGCGCCAAGGCGCTGGCTGATCAGCTGAAAAAGCTTGGTGCCCAGGTGCATAACTGTCCCAAGATCAAATGGCCGAACGAGCGTGTCGACTTCGTGAAGAGCGAGTTCCGCGCGCTGAAGGTGAAGGTCTCCGAGGAGGCCGTCAACGCGTTGGTCGATGCCGTCGGCGCCGACGTTCGTGAGCTGGCGGCGACCTGTTCGCAGTTGGTGGCCGACACGAACGGACAAGTCGACGTGGTCGCAGTGCACCGATATCACTCTCGCAAAGCCGAGGTGAAGGGCTGGGATATTGCCGACATGGCCGTCGTCGGTGATGTCTCAGGTGCGGCAGAGGCACTGCGATGGGCGATGCTCAGCGGCGAGCCGCATGTGGTGCTGGCTGATGCGCTGGCCGAGGCCGTGCATGCGATCGCGCGCGTCGGAGGCGCGTCAGGAGATCCTTACCGACTCGCCGGGGAGCTGGGTATGCAGCCGAAGCGAGTCCAAAAGGTACAGCGGCAGGCCCGGCGCTGGTCCCGGGACACTATCGCCGAGGCGCTGCGGGTGGTCGCGGCGTTGAACGCCGACGTCAAGGGCGCCGCGGCCAGTGCCGACTACGCGCTGGAATCGGCGGTGCGTCGCGTCGCCGAGCTGGCCGACAACTGAGGCGAACACAACAAAACCGCGGCCCGATCATCGGGCCGCGGTTTCGCGAAAACTACGAGTTTGAGCTCAGAGCTTGTTGAAGGCCAGGGTCAGCGCCGACTTCTTGTTGGCGGCCTGGTTCTTGTGGATGACACCCTTGGTGGCGGCCTTGTCCAGCTTGCGGTTGGTAGCGACGAGCAGCTCGCCGGCCTTGTCCTTCTCGCCCGCGTCGACGGCCTCACGGAAGCCGCGGATGGCGGTACGCAGCGCGGACTTCACCGACTGGTTACGCAGACGGGCAATCTCGTTGGTGCGGATGCGCTTTTCCTGCGACTTGATGTTGGCCACGCGTGTCGTTCCTTCTAAATCTCATTTTGGGCATGTTCTCCAGAGGAGCATGCTCGGTCTTAAGTCTGTGCTCTTCGCCCGTCAACGGGCAGCGACTGTTCAGGTTACCAGCGTCCACGCAAAAACCCCAAAGCGCGGAGTGCGCGCACTGGCTGGCGACGACCCTGAGCATATCGGTGAATATCTACTTGCCCTGCCGAAACCGCCAGGTTGATGCAGCATGTCTGGCATGAGCCCACGGACATCGCGCAGTGGACCCGTACGGTCGCGGCCAACCACTCCAGGGAATCGCTACGACGGCGTCTTCAACGGCTACGACGACGTTGACAGTTATTCCGAGGCGTACGACGAGATGTTCGACGCCCAGGGCGTCGTGCGCGGCCTCTACAAAGGCGTCTTCGCCGAGCTGGCGCCGTCGGACACGTCCGAATTGGCGGCTCGGTCCGAAGCACTCGGCCGCGCGTTCACCGATCAGGGCATCACGTTCTCGCTGTCCGGTCAGGAACGGCCGTTCCCGCTGGACCTGGTGCCCCGAGTCATCGCGGCCGCCGAGTGGGCAAAACTGGAAAAAGGCATCAAGCAGCGGGTCAAGGCGCTGGAGATGTACCTCGACGACGTCTACGGCGATCAGGAGATCCTGCGTGACGGGGTGATCCCGCGCCGGTTGGTGACCTCGTGCGAGCACTTCCACCGCGAGGCGGTCGGCATCGCCCCGCCCAACGGCGTCCGCATCCACGTCGCGGGCATCGACCTGGTTCGCGACGACAAGGGCGACTTCCGGGTGCTCGAGGACAACCTGCGCTCGCCGTCGGGGGTGTCCTACGTGATGGAGAACCGGCGCACCATGGCCCGAGTTTTCCCCAACCTGTTCGCCACGCACCGGGTCCGCGCCGTCGGCGACTACTCGTCGCACCTGCTGCGGGCGCTGCGCAACGCGGCAGCGTCCAACGAAGCGGACCCGACCGTGGTGGTTCTCACCCCGGGCGTCTACAACTCCGCCTACTTCGAGCACTCGCTGCTGGCCCGGCAGATGGGCGTCGAGCTCGTCGAGGGCCGCGACCTGTTCTGTCGCGACAACGTCGTCTACATGCGGACCACCGAAGGCGAGCGCCAGGTGGACGTCATCTATCGGCGGATCGACGACATATATCTGGACCCCATGCAGTTTCGGCCCGACACCGTGCTCGGCGTCGCCGGCCTGCTCAACGCGGCGCGGGCGGGCAATGTCGTCATCTCCAGCGCGGTGGGCAACGGGGTCGGCGACGACAAGCTGGTCTACACGTACGTGCCGACCATCATCGAGTACTACCTCGGAGAGAAGCCGCTGCTGGCGAACGTCGACACGTACCGCTGCTGGCTCGAAGAGGAGTGCGAGGAAGTGCTCGACCGGATCCGCGAGCTGGTGATCAAACCGGTCGAGGGTTCCGGGGGTTACGGCATTGTCTTCGGGCCGGACGCCTCGGAGAAGGAGATCGCCACGATCTCGAAAAAGGTCCGCGCCGACCCGCGCGGCTGGATCGCCCAACCGGTGGTGCAGCTGTCGACGGTGCCGACGCGGATCGGCGACAAGCTGGCTCCGCGGCACGTCGATCTACGGCCGTTCGCGGTCAACGACGGTGACGACGTCTGGGTGCTGCCCGGCGGGCTGACCCGCGTCGCGCTGCCGGAGGGCTCGCTGGTGGTCAACTCCAGTCAGGGTGGCGGCTCGAAGGACACCTGGGTGCTGGCGTCGCGGGCGTCGACCGCCACGCACGAGCTCGGCGCCGCCGAAGTCGTCCGCTCCCTGCCGTCGGCCGGCCAGGCCGCTGACGAGGGACCACCGCAGCAGGCCGTGCAAACTGCCCATCAACAGCAGCAGCAACAGCAACAGGCGGTGATGTACTGATGTTGGCGCGCAACGCGGAATCGCTGTACTGGATCGGCCGCTACGTCGAGCGGGCCGACGACACCGCCCGCATCCTGGACGTCACCGTGCACCAGTTGTTGGAGGACTCGAGCGTCGACCCCGACCTGGCATCGCGAACGTTGTTGCGGGTCCTCGGGATCGAGCCGCCGGCGGCCCCGCTGGACATGTGGTCGTTGACCGACCTGGTCGCGTTCGGCCGCGGTGACGGGCAGAATTCGATCGTCGAGTCGATCTCGGCGGCCCGCGAAAATGCCCGCGGCGCACGCGAAGTCACGTCCACCGAGATGTGGGAGTGCCTGAACACCACCTACAACGCCCTGGCCGAGCGCGAGCGGGCGGCCAGAAGGCTTGGGCCGCATGAGTTCTTGAGCTTCGTGGAAGGCCGGGCGGCGATGTTCGCCGGTCTGGCCGACTCGACGCTGTCGCGCGACGACGGCTACCGCTTCATGATGCTGGGCCGGGCGATCGAGCGTGTCGACATGACGGTGCGGCTGCTGCTGGCCCGCGTCGGTGACAGTGCGTCGTCGCCGGCATGGGTGACGGTGCTGCGCTCGGCCGGCGCGCACGACACCTACCTGCGGACCTACCGCGGTGTGCTCGACGCCGGCCGCGTCGTCGAATTCATGTTGCTGGACAGGCTGTTTCCGCGGTCGGTGTTCTATTCACTGCGGCTGGCCGAGCGGCATCTGGACGAGCTGCACAACAGGCCGCACGACCGCATTGGTGCCACCGGTGAGGCGCAACGCCTCCTGGGCCGGGCGCGCAGCGAGCTGGAGTTCCTGCAGCCGGGCCTGCTGTTGGACTCCCTGGAGGATCGTCTGGCGGGTCTGCAGCGCAGCTGCCGGGAAATCGGAGAAGCATTGGCGCTGGAGTACTTTCACGCGGCGCCGTGGGTCGCATGGACGGACGCGGGCCACCCGGTGTCGGTTATCGAAGAAGGTGAAATCTGATATGTGGCGGCTCAGAGTTGTCCATGCCACCGGGTATGCCTACAAGTCGCCGGTGACGGCGTCGTTCAACGAGGCCCGGTTGACGCCGCGCTCGGACTCGCGGCAGAACGTCGTCCTCAACCGGGTGGAGACCGCTCCGGCCACCCGCTCCTACCGGTACATCGACTACTGGGGCACTGCGGTGACGGCCTTCGATCTGCACGCGCCGCACACCGAGCTGGAGGTGACGTCGTCGTCGGTCGTCGAGACCGACAAAGGTGAAATGCCCGCGGAACTGGTCACCTGGGACGACCTGGCGGGTGCCGGCGTCCGTGACCGGTTCGACGAACTGCTCGTCCCGACCGCGTACACGCCCATCAGCAAGCGGCTGCAGCGCGTCGGCCAGCGGATCATGAAGTACTACGACCCGCAGGAAGCGGTGATCGCCGCGGCGAACTGGGTCAACACCGAGCTGGACTACGTCCCGGGTACCACCGGTGTGCACTCGTCAGGACTGGATGCGCTGCGCGAAGGCAAGGGCGTCTGTCAGGACTTCGCGCACCTGACACTGATCTTGTTGCGCAGCATGGGGATTCCGGGCCGGTATGTCTCCGGTTACCTGCACCCGCAGCGCCGGGCGGAGGTCGGCGACACCATCGAAGGGCAGAGTCACGCCTGGGTGCAGGCCTGGACCGGCGGCTGGTGGGACTACGACCCGACCAACGACGTCGAGATCAATGAGCAGTACGTGACCGTCGCTGTCGGACGGGATTATTCGGACGTCACGCCGCTGAAGGGCATCTACTCGGGCGAGGGGTCCACCGATCTGGATGTCGTCGTGGAAATCACCCGGCTCGCTTGACTTTCCCGTCGTACCGTCCGGCGCCGACTACCATGGTGTGAGGGAGATCACGATCGGAGGCGGGCGATGCGGATCGCGGACGTGCTGAGTAACAAGGGTGCCGCGGTAGCGACCATCGCCCCGGAGACCACGGTGTCCCAATTGTTGGCCAGCCTCTCGGCGCTGAACATCGGTGCCATGGTGGTGGTCGGGCCGGACGGCTTGGCCGGCATCGTGTCCGAACGCGACGTGGTGCGTGAGCTGCACAAGCGCGGCGGTGGCCTACTGGGCCAGCCGGTTTCGGAGATCATGACGACCGTCCTGGCGACCTGTACGCCGCGCGACACCGTCGACCACCTCGTGGTGCTGATGACCCAGAACCGGGTGCGGCACGTGCCCGTCCTCGACGACGGCCGGCTGGCCGGCATCGTCAGCATCGGCGACGTCGTCAAGACCCGCATGGAAGAGCTGGAGACCGAGCAGCAGCGCCTGCAGGACTACATCACCCAAGGCGGTTAGCTTTTCCCGCGAGCGGCCGTGTCAGTACGGCGACACGCCGGTTTCGGCGCGCATTTCGGGCAAGCTGGCGGCATGCGTGAAATTCAGACCCGGGCGGCCACTCGTTCCGACATCGGTGGCATATCGCACACCCTGGCCCGCGCATTCGCCGACGATCCGGTCATGAAATGGATGCTTCCCGACGATGGACTGCGTCGGCGCCGATTGCCGCGCTTGTTCGCGGCGCTCACCAAATACCAGCATCTGGATCACGGTGGCGTCGAGGTCGCCTCGTCTGCGGACGGCATCGGTGCGGCGGCACTGTGGGATCCGCCGGGCAAGTGGCAGCAGTCGCGCAGTGCCGAGCTGCGGGCCGTGCCCATGATGCTGCTGACGTTCGGCACCGCGGTGTTGCGCGGACAGGCGGCCGCGGAGTTGATGAAGAAGCATCACCCGGAGGAGCCGCATTGGTATCTCGCGGTGATCGGTAGCGCCCCGACGGTCCGCGGCGGTGGTTTCGGGCAGGCCCTGATGCGGTCGCGGCTGGACCGCGTTGACGCCGAACATGCGCCGGCGTATCTGGAGTCGAGCAATCCGGTGAACGTGCCGTACTACGAGCGGTTCGGGTTCGAGGTCACGGGCGAGATGAAGCTGCCCAACGGCGGACCGAGCCTGATTCCGATGTGGCGGCAGCCGCGGTAGGGGGCTCAGCTCCAGGAGTAGCTGGCACGCAGGCGGGCGGCGATGAGCTCGAACTTGTCGCGTTCGAGGATCGCGCCCTCTCGGCGGATGCCTTCTTCCGGCACGTCGAGCACGCGATCGAGGCGCACCCAGCTGGCGCGTCCCTCGTAGTCCCAGCTGCCGGATCCGATGCCCACCCAGTCGGGGTCGGTCTGGTGGTGGTCCTGACTGGACAGCATCAGCCCCAGCAGGGTGGTGCGGTCGCGGCCCACGACCAGCACGGGACGGTCCTTGCCGCGGGTCGGGTCGTCTTCGTAGACGACCCAGGTCCAGACGATCTCGCCAGGGTCGGCCTGGCCGTCCAGGTCGGGTGCATAGACGACGCGACGGGCGCGGTGGGCTGTCGGGACCATGTTCTCGGTGACGGGCCGCCCAGCGGTGATGGCCGCCTGCGACTCCGTCGGCACAGCGCCGAGCGCCGTCAGACCCACCTCGATACCGAACCGGATGCCCTGCTGGATGGTCCGCGACAGCCCGTCAGGCTGCTGCAAGGTACGGATGAGTTTGGGCGCCTCGTTGAACACCAGTTGTTCCGCCAGACGCTGGAACGTCCTCCACTGCGACGCCATGGCATCGAGCATAGGGGAGTTTCCGGGCGGCGATTTAGTCGCCGGGGTCCTCGCTAGATACCCTGGTAGCTGCGCGTCGCGGCAGATGACGGCGCGCAGGCCGACCTTTATCAGGAGATTCCCATCAGCAGTTTCGCCGACAAGACGTTCACTGCGCCGGCGCAGATTCGGAACTTCTGCATCATCGCCCACATCGACCACGGCAAGTCGACGCTGGCCGACCGGATGCTGGGGATCACCGGTGTCGTCGCCGACCGCGATATGCGGGCCCAGTACCTGGACCGGATGGACATCGAGCGCGAGCGCGGTATCACCATCAAGGCCCAGAACGTGCGGCTGCCGTGGCAGGTGAACGGTGAAGATTTCGTGCTGCACCTCATCGACACCCCAGGCCACGTCGACTTCACCTACGAGGTGTCCCGCGCGCTGGAGGCCTGCGAGGGTGCGGTGCTGCTGGTGGACGCCGCACAGGGCATCGAGGCGCAGACGCTGGCCAACCTGTACCTGGCACTGGACCGCGACCTGACCATCATCCCGGTGCTCAACAAGATCGATCTGCCCGCCGCCGACCCGGACCGCTATGCCGGCGAGATCGCGCACATCATCGGCTGCGAGCCGTCCGACGTGCTGCGGGTCTCCGGCAAGACGGGCGAGGGGGTGCGCGAACTTCTCGACGAGGTGGTGCGGCTGATCCCGGCGCCCGTCGGCGACGCCGACGCACCCGCGCGGGCGATGATCTTCGACTCGGTCTACGACATCTACCGCGGTGTGGTCACCTACGTGCGCGTGGTGGACGGCAAGCTCAACCCGCGCGAGAAGATCAAGATGATGTCCACGGGCGCGACACACGAGCTGCTCGAGGTCGGCATCGTCTCGCCGGAGCCGAAGGCCTCCGACGGCCTCGGCGTCGGTGAGGTCGGCTACCTGATCACCGGCGTGAAGGACGTCCGCCAGTCCAAGGTCGGTGACACCGTCACCTCGGCCAGGCACGGCGCGACCGAGGCCCTGACCGGCTACCGCGAACCGCGGCCGATGGTCTACTCAGGCCTGTATCCCGTGGATGGCTCGGACTATCCCGTGCTGCGCGAGGCCTTGGACAAGCTGCAGCTCAACGACGCCGCGCTGACCTACGAGCCGGAAACCTCCGTGGCGCTCGGCTTCGGTTTCCGCTGCGGCTTCTTGGGCCTGCTGCACATGGAGATCACCCGCGAGCGCCTGGAACGGGAATTCAACCTCGATCTCATCTCCACGGCGCCCAACGTGGTGTACCGCGTCGTCAAAGATGACAACAGCGAGCTGATCGTGACGAACCCGTCGATCTGGCCAGAAGGCAAGGTGCGCAGCGTCTTTGAGCCCGTCGTGAAGACGACGGTGATCGCGCCCAGCGAGTTCATCGGCACCATCATGGAGCTGTGCCAGCAGCGTCGCGGCGAGCTGGGCGGCATGGACTACCTGTCCCCGGAGCGCGTCGAGCTGCGCTACACGATGCCGCTCGGTGAGATCATCTTCGACTTCTTCGACTCGCTGAAGTCGCGCACGCGCGGCTATGCCAGCCTCGATTACGAAGAGGCCGGCGAGCAGGAAGCCGACCTGGTGAAGGTCGACATCCTGCTGCAGGGCGAGGCCGTCGACGCGTTCAGCGCCATCGTGCACAAGGACGGTGCGGCCGCATACGGCAACAAGATGACCACCAAGCTCAAGGAACTGATCCCGCGCCAGCAGTTCGAGGTACCGGTGCAGGCCGCCATCGGGTCGAGAATCATTGCGCGCGAGAATATTCGGGCCATCCGCAAGGACGTGCTCTCCAAGTGCTACGGCGGTGACATCACCCGTAAGCGCAAGCTGCTCGAGAAGCAGAAGGAGGGCAAGAAGCGCATGAAAACCATTGGCCGGGTGGAAGTTCCGCAGGAAGCCTTCGTCGCGGCGCTGTCCTCCGATGCGGCGAGCGACAAGCCCAAGAAGTAGCGAATTTGTGCACGATTTTCCGCGGCTGCCGCGGAAAATCGTGCACAAATCACACGTCAGACGACCCGCAGCACGGCCTTGCCCGCGACGGTGCGCCCCAACAACGCCTGCGCGGCATCGGCGATGTTCTCCCACGAGTCCCGCAGTCCGATCTGCGCATCGATTTCGCAGTCGGCCAGCAGCGTCAGCAGGTAATCCAGATCGGCGCGAAACGGTGCCCGGACGGTGAACGGCTCCAGGCGTTTCCGCGTGCCGGTGCGCCGTTCGGCCTCGAAGTTGATCGTGGTGGGTTCATTGGAGGCCATCCCGATGGACTGCACCGAGCCACCGTCGGACACCAGGCTGAAGGCCTGTGCCAAGAGCGTGCCGCCGATGTTGTCGAGTACCCCGAACACCGGCTCGGTCACCGCATCGAGCCCGACCACCACTTCGGCCGCGCCCAGTTCCGCCAGGCCTTCGCCGCGGGGTGCGCTTCCGACCGCGGCCACCACATGGGCGCCGGCCCGAGCCGCCAGTTGCACGGCGAACCGTCCGACCCCGCCGGAGGCACCGGTGACCAAAACCCGGCGGCCGACGACCGGGCCGAGAGCGCGCAGTGCCTGCAGTGCGGTCACGCCGGCCACCGGAAGGGCAGCGGCATCCTCGAATTCGACGAACTCGGGCAGCTCGGCCAGATTGTCGGTCGACACGACACGTCGTTCGGCCCAGCCGGCCTCACCGCCGAATCCGACCACGCGTGCCCCCACCTGAGGCCCCGAGCCGTCGGCTGCGGCCCGAACCACGACGCCCGCACTGTCCCACCCCGGAACTTCGCCCGGACGGCGCATCTGGTCGATGAAGTGCAGCTCACCGAAGTTCAGTGCAATCGCATGCACGTCGATCAGGGCCTGAGATTCGGTGGGTGAAGGTTCGGCCACCTCGTCGAACCGCAGATTGGCAGGGGCGTCGGGGGCATAGACGAGTGCGCGCACCAACAGGCCAACCCCGAAGGGTTTGCCGCTATTCCCCATATCCGCGGCCTGATTGAGCTGCGCGGGCTTCGCCCAATCCAGCTGCCGGTGGACCGCGATCCGTGTTTCGACCGGCGGACACGAACAACCCCAATTCCCAAGGGAATTGGGGTTGTCTGCTCGCGGGCTACACCGCGTGGTGCGGGCCGGCGGAGTGACCGCCGTGGTGGTGTAGCCCGGGGATCATCATGGGTACCTCGGCACGGTAATTCCGGTACGAGTCGCCGAGACTCGCCGTCAGGTCGTGTTCCTCGAGCTGGATCGCGATCAGGATGTATCCGGTGGTGGCGAGCGCGAACATCAGATGCCCCGCCGTCATCGTCGGGGTGGCCCAGAAGGCGATGAGGAATCCCACCATGATCGGGTGGCGCACCACCCGGTAGAACAGCGTGGTCCGGAAAGGCAAGTCGCGGTAGGGTTCTCCGCGCCACGCAAGGTACACCTGCCGCAGCCCGAACAGATCGAAGTGGCTGATCATGAACGTCGACATCAGCACGATCGCCCAGCCCGCCCAGAACAGAGTGAGCAGCACGTAGCGCCCGGCCGGCGCGCTGACGTGCCAGACGACCTGTGGCATGGTCCGCCACTGCCAGAACAGCAGGCCCAACAACAGACTCGACATCAGGACGTAGGTGCTGCGTTCGATGGACTGCGGCACGAAACGGGTCCACATCTGTTTGAACGCCGGCCGCGCCATCACGCTGTGTTGCACTGCGAACAGGCCGAGCAGAACCAGATTGACCACCACCGCCTCGCCGACGGATGCGGCGATCCCGTGGTCGACGGTGCGGGGCACCACCACGTTGCCCACGAAGCCGATCGCGTAGAGGAACGAGACCAGGAACACCGCGTAACACAGCACGCCGTAACCCAGTGTCAGATAGCGCTTCATCCTGTCCTCCGAATCTCGAATGGTCCGGTGACGCAAGAGATGGAGGAGGGGCCGGCAGACTGCCGGTCCGTGACGTCATACCTGGCGCTGCAGCCCCTGGTCACTCTTTCAATATATTCCTGAAACCCGCAGGTGGGTATGTATTTCTTCGGCGGTCCAGGAGACGTGAAGACCCCCAACTCCTGCAGGAATTGGGGGTCTTCACGACTGCTTGCGAGGGCTAAGGCGAGCCCTCTGCGATCCGGCGGACCGCGTCGATGAACACGTCGATCTCCTCGAACGTGTTGTAGAACGCGAACGACGGACGCACCGTCGCTTCGAGTCCCAGGCGCCGCAGGATGGGCTGGGCGCAGTGATGCCCGGCCCGCACCGCGATGCCCTCGGCGTTGAGCGCCTTGCCGACCTCCAACGGTTCGTGCCCGGCCAGCACGAAGGACAGCACGCTGGCCTTCTCGTCGGCCGTGCCCACCAGTCGTACTCCCGGAATGGCCGCCAACCGCGGGGTGGCGTACTCCAGCAGGGCGTGCTCGTAGGCCGCAATCCGTTCGATGCCAATGCGTTCCACGTACCGGATCGCCTCACCCAGTCCGACCGCGTCGGCGATGTTGCCGGTGCCGGCCTCGAACTTGTTCGGCGGACCCTGGAACACCGAACGCTCCAGCGTCACGTCGGCGATCATGTTGCCGCCACCCTGCCACGGCGGGGTTTCGGCGAGCACGTCCTCGCGTCCGTACAGCACTCCGATGCCCGTCGGCCCGAAGATCTTGTGCCCGGAGAACACGAAGAAATCCGCGCCGAGTTCGGCCACATCGATCGGGATGTGCGGGACGGACTGGGCCCCGTCGATCAGCACCCTGGCCCCGTAGCGGTGGCCCAGCTCGACGATCGTCTTGACCGGTGTCACCGTGCCCAGTGCGTTCGAAACCTGCGTGGCCGCAACCAGTTTCGTCCGCGGGCCCAGCAGGTCCTCGAACTCGCTGAGCAGCAGGTTGCCGGCGTCGTCGACCGGGGCGACCTTGATGACCGCGCCCGTCTGCTGCGCAATCAGTTGCCACGGAACGATATTGGCGTGATGCTCCAGGTGGGTGATGACGATTTCGTCACCCGGGCCCAGATGCTTGCCACCCCACGAGTAGGCCACCAGGTTGATGGCCTCGGTGGTGCCGCGGACGAAGATGATCTCCTCGGTCTTCGACGCCCCGATGAACCGCCGTACCGCCTCGCGGGCGTCCTCGTAGGCGTCCGTCGCCCGCGCCGCCAACTCGTGCGCGGCGCGGTGGATGTTCGAGTTCTCGTGGGCGTAGAAGTACGCCAGCCGGTCGATGACCGACTGTGGCTTCTGCGTCGTGGCCGCGTTGTCGAACCAGATCAGCGGCTTGCCGTTGACCGTCTCCTTGAGGATCGGGAAATCGGCGCGGATCGCGTGGACGTCGAAGACCTCGTGATCTTCCGGTGCCGGAGGCACCGATCCAGCCGGCGCGATGGACGACCCTGATTCCACCGGCTCAGGAGCCGCTGCAGGGGACTGCAGGAAGTAGTAACTCGCGGCATCCTCAGACGGCGCCGCTGCTCCTGACCATCCCAGATCCGGCACCGACGGCACCGTCCCCGGCCAGGTCGGAGCACTCCCTCGCGGAGCGGGGGCAGCTGATGGCGGACCCGAAGCCAGCACACCCGGCACCGTCGGGACCAGGCCCGTCGGTACCGCGAACGCCTCCAACCCACCGAACGGCGAGACCGGACTCACCGCGTTACCGCGCGGCGCGACCGGTGCCGTGCCCGGCGGAATCCCTTCCGGCCCAGGCGAAGTCGGCGTCGGAACCAGTACCTCCGGCACCGACACGAACTCGCCGGGGGTGCCGGGGTGGGCCAGACCGGCGGCCGTGGCGCCCGCCGACGTCGCCGTGGTGGCATCCGGGGCCACCCCGCGCGGTGCCACCTGGGTGGTCACCGGCGGGCTGTCCGGTCCGGGGCGGAAGCTGGTGGCGAACAGCTGGCTGGCCAGTGCCGACAGGGCGCCCTCGCTCAGCGGCAGGTCACTTGTACTCATGGAAGTGGTCCACTCCGACGTCCTCGAGGACCGCCAGTGCGTCGTCGGTGAGTACTGCCAGCGACGAGTACAGGGTGACCAGGTAGGACGCGATCGCCGACCGGTTGATGCCGGTGAAGCGCACCGACAGGCCCGGGGCCTGCTCGCCGACCAGGCCCGGCTGGAACAGGCCGACCACGCCCTGGCGCTCCTCACCGGTGCGGACCAGGACGAACTTCGTCTTCCCGTCCACGACCGGCACCTTGTCCGACGGGATGATCGGGATGCCGCGCCAGGTGATGAACTGCGCGCCGAACAGGCTGACCACTGGTGGCGGCACGCCGCGCCGGGTGGCTTCCCGGCCGAACGCCGCCACGCCGAGCGGGTTGGTCAGGAAGAACGCGGGGGTCTTCCACACCTTGGTGATCAACGAGTCGAGATCGTCCGGGGTCGGGGTGCCGCGCAGCGTCTGGATGGTTTGCTCGGGGGTGACCTGCGACAGCAACCCGTACTCCGGGTTGTTGATCAGCTCGGACTCCTGGCGCTCCTTGATGGTCTCGATGGTCAGCCGCAGCTGCTGGGCGACCTGGTCGTGCGGGCTGGAGTACAGGTCGGAGACCCGGGTGTGCACGTCGAGCAGCGTCGAGATCGAGCGCAGCGTGTACTCGCGGGGGCTGGTCTCGTAGTCGACGTAGGTCTCCGGCAACGGGTCCTCGTTGCCCGAACCCTGCTCGGCCGCAATGGCGACCTGCTCGGGGTTGACCACGCGGTTGACGCGGTAGATACCGGCCTCGACAGGCACCCAGCTCAGCAGGTGCAGCAGGAATCGCGGGGTGATGGTCGACAGTTGCGGAACTGTCTTGGTGGCATTGGCAAGCTGCCTTGCGGCGAGATCGCCGAGGGCCTGCGATTCGTTCTGCGCAGACGTCATGAAGCTACCTCCGACGGGTCGTGGTGGGGATGCGGCGGCCACGTTACGGCTTTATTGGGGTTCCCACAGGGTTAGCGCGCATCACGGTTATAACCCGATTTGCTGTGACGAATTCGGCCGTGGCTTTTCCGCGCGCGTGCCGTATGGTAGGCGGCATGACCCACGACGGATCGCTGCGCATGCCCATGCGGCGCTGCTTCGTCGTGCCGTGTTGTTGTTGTTGATTTTCTGACGCCGGCCCTCTGCGTTCTGCCCGCCCATCTTCTGGCGGAGCACGTAAACGCGCTGTTCACAGCCTCCAGAAAGCAACACAGCAATGTCTTCCTCTCTGCTCGAATCCACCCGCACCTCCGTGGCGGTCCGCCGGACCGTGCGCCGGGACGCCGAGATCACCCGGATGACCCGGTACCGCGGCGGCACGTACTCGTCGACCGTCGACACCGTGGTGTTCGCCGACGGGACCACCGCGCGCACCGACCTGATCCGGCTCAATCCGAACATCGACGCGTACTCGCTGGACTTCCTCGGAGTGGCCCCGACCCGGCCCTCGCAGTACCGGCCCGCCAACTGGTCGGCGGTCCCCAACGTGGCAGCGCGCGCCTTCGAGGCCGAGGTGGACTGGATCATCCGCAACTCGTACCCCACGCTGGGCACCGCCGAGCTGAGCCGTCGGGTCCGGGCGGCCGGCCACCTGAGCGGTGACGCGCACCTCGCCGAGCACGAGGCCATCGCCGCGACGCAGGCCGCGATCTGGCATTTCACCAACGGCCTGCGGTTGGACAACCGCCCGCTCAATGTTCCCGTCGCCGTCACCCAGGAGCCGGGCGCCGTCACCTTCGAGTTCGACGGCGAGCCCCAGTTGGGCAGCTACACCGTCGAGTTGACCAGCGACGCCGCGGTCTCGCTGGTGCTGCAGAAGTCGGTCGACGGCACGTCGTGGCGCGACGTCGCCGCGTCGGGGCTCAACGTCGCGGCCGGTTACGGGCGCCACCGCCGGGGCATCGGAGTCGGGGCCACCGCATCGGACAGCCGCCCGGGCCGTCAGCACCGCGGGTACCGCTTCTACCGGCTGCAGGTGCTCGCCGACCGCGACGCATTCGTCGATATCGAAGAGGTGAGCTTCACCCTCGACGGGTCCGGCAACTACCGCAACGCCGAACGCGTTGTCGCGCTGTACAACTACCTCGTCGCCGGTGCCGAGGCGGCCCGGAGCCTGACAGTGGTGCCGCGGCTGATCGCCGACCGCGCGGTGATCGGCGACATCGTCGGCCCGTTCCGGTTCGAGGCCACCGACGCCGCCGCGCTCACTGCTGTGGGCGGCACCCTCGTCGACGCGGCGGGGGAGCCCATCGCCACGCCGGTGGTCCCCGGCAGCGACATCTATCTGCGTCCCGCGCCTGCGGTTCGCCGCGTGACCGTCACCGCGAGTGTGCCTGCGGCACAGAACGGATTCGGCGGCCGGGTCATCACCGGCGTGGCGTACGACAGCAGTCTGACGCCCGTCGCACTCGCGGTGCCGACCCCGACCGTCATCGACTTCGAGCTCACGTTCTGACAGTGATTTCGGCGTGATCCGTAGCGGTCAGCGCTACGAATCACGCCGAAATCGCGAGTTACATCGGGGCGTTCGCGGGCTGGAACACGCCGCTGCTGTCGGCTTCCTCCTCGGCGCGGATCACGTGCACGACGGCGTTGATCAACGCCAGGTGGGTGAACGCCTGCGGGAAGTTGCCCAGGTGCCGGCCGGTGCGCGGCTCGATCTCCTCGGCGTACAGGTGCAGCGGACTGGCGAATGACAACAGCTTCTCGCACAGGTGCCGGGCCCGGCTCACCTCGCCGATCTCGACCAGCGCCGACACCAGCCAGAACGAGCAGATGGTGAAAGTGCCTTCCTCGCCGGACAATCCGTCGTCGGTCTCCTCGGTGCGGTAGCGCAGCACCAGACCTTCCTCGGTGAGTTCCTCGGCGATGGCGAGCACCGTCGCACGCACCCGCGGGTCGTCCGCCGGCAGGAACCGGGTGAGGATCGCCAGCAACAGAGAGGCGTCCAGGGCGTCGTCGCCGTAGCGCTGGGTCAGCACGCCGCGCTTGTCCACGCCGTGGGTCAGGACGTCTTCCTTGATCTCGTCGGCGATCTTGCGCCACTGCTGCGCGTAGGACTTTTCCCCTTGCAGCTCAGCGAGTTTCGAGCCGCGGTCCAGCGCCACCCAGCACATGATCTTGCTGGACGTGAAGTGCTGCGGTTCGCCGCGCACCTCCCAGATGCCGCGGTCGGGTTCCTTCCAGTGCTTGACCGCTTCTTCCACTTGGTTTTTCAGCACCGGCCAGAGCATCTCGGGAATCTGCTCGCGGGACTTGGCGTGCAGGTACACCGAATCGAGCATGGTGCCCCAGATGTCGTGCTGCATCTGGTTGTATGCGCCGTTGCCGATCCGCACCGGCCGCGAGTAGTCGTAGCCCGACAGGTGGTGCAGTTCCTCCTCGACCAGGCTGCGCTCGCCGCCGACGCCGTACATCACCTGAAGGGGGTGGCGCTCACCGTTGTTGGCGCCGGAGACGTCGGCGATGAACGAGAAGAAGTCGTCGGCCTCGCGGTCCAGCCCCAGGGTATACAGGCCCCACAGCGCGAACGTCGAGTCGCGGATCCACGAGTACCGGTAGTCCCAGTTCCGTTCGCCCTGAGGCGTTTCCGGCAGCGACGTGGTGCTGGCCGCCAGCAGGGCGCCGGTCGGGGAGTAGGTCAGCCCCTTGAGGGTCAGCGCGCTGCGCTGCAGGTACGACCGCCACGGGTGGTCCGGGAAGTCACCGACGTTGATCCACTGCCGCCACGCCTCGCTGGTCTTCCACATCTTGTCCGAGGCCTCTTCGAAGGTCTGCGGCGCCGGGTGCTTGGACCACGACAGCGCGACGAACACCTTGTCGCCCTCGGTCAGCCGGGTCCGGGCCCGTGCCTCGTGACCTTCCAACCCGATCCGCAGGTTGGTGGTCAGCCGCAGCGTCGGATGCGCCTCCGGGTTCTTGCCGGCCCGCGCGATCGCCTCGCCGTAGGCGGCGGCCGAGTACTCCCAGGCCGCGCTTTCGCGGTGGTAGTCGAACGACGGCTCACAGCTCATGACGAACTCGACCGTGCCGCTGACGCAGCGGACGGTGCGCAGCAGGATGTGCTCGGCGTCCCAGTCCATCGGAGTACGACGGTGGGTGCGCGAGCGGGTCTCGATGTCGTGCCACGGCCCCATCACGAGGGCGTCGCGCACGATGGCCCAGCCGGTGTGCGTCTGCCAGGTGGTCTCCAGGATCAACGAGCCCGGCAGGTACCGCCGTGCCGACGGCACCGTCACCCCGTAGGGCGCCAGCCGGAAATGGCCGGCACCGCGATCCAGGATCGAGCCGAAGACGCTGGGGGAGTCCGGCCGCGGCACGCACATCCACTCCACCGACCCCGCCGAGGAGATCAGGCAGGTGTTCTCGCAGTCGGACAGGAAGGCGTAGTCCGCGATCGGTGGAAACGGCGTACGGACCGCCGTCGAGATCGCACCGCCGGTCACCGAGTCGTCGCCCGCCGCGGCAAGGTGAGGAATCCCGTGGCCGTTCGCCAAGATGTGGCCGGGGTCGCTGGATTGTCCCGACTTGTCAGTGTGTGGCAGCACCATTCGCACATCATCGACTGCATCTGCGGTTGGCGTCCACCTAACGCCCCCTACGGGGCCCGGCAGATTCCACCCACCGCGATTCGAAAGGGCCCACACCGTAGGCTGGAATCGATGAACGGCTTTCTGAATTGGTGGGACGGTGTGGAGCTGTGGCTGTCCGGCCTGTCGTTCGTGTTGCAGACGATCATCGTGATGCCGGTGGTGCTGGCGCTCGCATATGGCCTGGCAGTGCTGCTTGACGTGGCCCTGGCCTACGCGACCACGCTGCTGCACCGGGCCCGCCACGTCGAGGAGGAAGCGCTGTGAACGGACTGCCTCAGTCGCGGGTGACGTTGATCCTGGTGCTGCTGGTGGTGCTGGTCATTGTCATGTGGCTGTTGACTCGCTGAGCAGTAGCTATCAGGCAACCTCTGATATTCTTCCGGCCATGCACGCAGCGTCCGGCACTACCGAGGGCCACATCCTGGCACTCATTGCCGTGGGTACCCGCGCTGTTGCTGACGTCGCCTGTTGTCGCTGACCCGTTTCCGTCCGCGGTTACTGGGGTCGGCGCCGGCTTTAGGTATGCCCACGTGCTGATTTCACCTCCTTGCCGTGTGACGGAGTAGTTCATCCGTAAACCCGCAAGGAAGGTCCATCAAATGCACAAGATCATCAAGAACTGGCGGCCGGCCACCGCTGTCGCAGCCGTTGTGGCCAGCACCACGGTGCTCGCCGCCTGCGGTGGCGGAGCGAGTGACGTCGCCGGTGGTGGCGGTGCACAGTCGGGTACAGACACCACCCTGACCCTGGTGGCCTACGCCGTGCCGGAGCCTGGATGGAGCAAGGTCATCCCGGCCTTCGCCGCCACCCCCGAAGGCAAGGGCGTCGCGGTGACGACGTCGTACGGCGCCTCCGGTGACCAGTCGCGCAAGGTCGAGTCGGGAGCTCCCGCCGACATCGTCAACTTCTCGGTGGAGCCGGACGTCACGCGCCTGGTGAAGGCCGGCAAGGTCTCCAAGGACTGGAACGCCGACGCCACGAAGGGCATCCCGTTCGGTTCCGTGGTCTCGCTGGTCGTGCGCAAGGGCAACCCCAAGGGCATCAAGGACTGGGACGACCTGCTCAAGCCGGGCATCGAGGTCGTCACCCCGAGCCCGTTGAGCTCGGGTTCGGCCAAGTGGAACCTGCTGGCGCCGTACGCGGCGAAGAGCAACGGCGGCAAGGATGCCCAGGCCGGTATCGACTACGTGCGGCAGCTGGTCGTCGAGCACGTCAAGACCCGTCCGGGTTCGGGCCGGGAAGCCACCGACCTGTTCCTGCACGGCACCGGTGACGTGCTGATCAGCTATGAGAACGAGGCGATCAACGTCGAGCGTCAGGGCAAGGACGTCGAGCACGTCAACCCCGCGCAGACGTTCAAGATCGAGAACCCGGTGGCGGTCGTGACCTCCGGCCCCCACCAGGACAAGGCCAACGCGCTGAAGAACTTCCTCTACACCGCCGAGGGACAGAAGGCGTGGGCGCAGGCCGGATTCCGCCCCGTCGATCCCGCCGTCGCGGCAGAATTCGCGAAGGACTTCCCGACCCCGGAGAAGTTGTGGACCATCGCTGACCTCGGTGGATGGAAGACCGTCGATCCGGCGTTGTTCGACAAGGAGAACGGCAGCATCACCAAGATCTACAAGCAGGCCACTGGATGACACCCACCACCACGTTCGACGGCGTCCCGGCCCGGCCCGAGTCCACCAGCAATGGTGGTTCGGCCGGGCCGGGTCCCGGCGTGAGGAACGCGTTCGGCACCACGTCGTTGCGGGTCGGAGCGGCGAGCATCTGGCTGTCCGTCATCGTGCTGCTGCCGCTGGCCGCGATCCTCGTGCAGTCGGCCCGAGGCGGCTGGGGGTACTTCTGGACCGCCGTCACGTCGAACTCGGCCGTGGCATCGTTCCGGGTGACGCTCGAGGTCTCGGCGGCCGTCGCGCTCATCAACCTGGTCTTCGGCCTGTTGGTGGCGTGGGTGCTGACCCGGGACGACTTCGTCGGCAAGCGGTTGGTGGACGCGGTCATCGACCTGCCGTTCGCGCTGCCGACCATCGTGGCCAGTCTCGTGATGCTGGCGCTCTACGGTCCGGCCAGCCCGGTCGACCTGCATCTGCAGCACACCAAGTGGGGCATCGGGGTGGCGCTGCTGTTCGTCACGCTGCCGTTCGTGGTGCGGTCGGTGCAGCCGGTGCTGCTCGAACTGGACCGGGAGACCGAAGAGGCGGCCGCATCGCTCGGCGCCAACAACTTCGTGATCTTCACCAAGGTGGTCCTGCCGGCGCTGCTGCCGTCGCTGCTGTCGGGGGCCGGCCTGGCCTTCTCCCGCGCGATCGGCGAATTCGGCTCGGTGGTGCTGATCGGTGGTGCGGTACCCGGTGAGACCGAGGTGTCGTCGCAGTGGATCCGCACCCTGATCGAGAACGACGACCGCACGGGTGCGGCCGCGATCTCGATTGTGCTGCTGGTGCTTTCGTTCGTGGTGCTGTTCGTGTTGCGGGTCATCGGATCGCGGGCAGCCAAGCGTGAGGAGCTGGCCCCATGACGTTGTCACCGGTGGTGCGCTACCTCGCCCGCTACCTGGCGCTGGCCTACATCACGGTGCTCGTCATCGTGCCCGTCGGCCTGATCCTGTGGCGGACATTCCAGCCCGGCTTGGGTGCGTTCTTCGCTCAGATCACCACGCCGGCAGCCGTTTCCGCGCTGCAGCTCTCAATTCTGGTGGTCGCCATCGTGGTGCCGCTCAACGTGCTGTTCGGGGTGCCGACCGCATTGGTGTTGGCCCGCAACCGGTTCCGCGGAAAGAGTGTGCTTCAGGCCGTGATCGACCTGCCGTTCGCGGTGTCGCCCGTCGTCGTGGGTGTCGCCTTGATCCTGTTGTGGGGGTCGGCCGGCCTGCTCGGCTTCGTCGAGAACAGCTGGGGTCTCAAGATCATCTTCGGCTTCCCCGGCATCGTGCTGGCGAGCATCTTCGTGACGGTGCCGTTCGTGATCCGCGAGGTCGAACCGGTGCTGCACGAGCTGGGCACCGACCAGGAAGAGGCGGCCTCCACCCTCGGTGCGCAGTGGTGGCAGACGTTCTGGCGGATCACGCTGCCGTCCATCCGCTGGGGCCTGACGTACGGCATCGTGCTGACTGTCGCCCGCACGCTGGGGGAGTACGGCGCAGTGATCATGGTGTCCTCCAACCTGCCCGGCCAATCCCAGACCCTCACCCTGCTGGTCTCGGACCGGTACAGCCGCGGCGCCGAGTACGGCGCCTATGCCGTGTCGACCCTGTTGATGGCGGTCGCGGTGATCGTGCTGATCGTGCAGGTAATCCTCGACGCCCGGCGTGTCCGGGCGGCACAATAGCTTTCGATAGGAAGAAACCGATCATGAGTGACGAGCAGAAGCAGGGCAGCCCTCCCGCCATCACGGTGCGCGGTGCCAACAAGCGCTACGGCGACTTCGCGGCCCTCGACAACGTCGACTTCGACGTGCCCGAGGGGTCGCTCACCGCGCTGCTCGGCCCCAGTGGGTCGGGCAAGTCCACGCTGTTGCGGGCCATCGCCGGACTCGACACCCCGGACACCGGCACCATCACCATCAAGGGCAACGACGTCACCGGCGTGCCGCCGCAGCGGCGCGGCATCGGGTTCGTCTTCCAGCACTACGCGGCGTTCAAGCACCTCACCGTCCGCGAGAACGTCGCGTTCGGCTTGAAGATCCGCAAGAAGCCCAAGGCGGAAATCAAGGAGAAGGTCGACAGCCTGCTGGAGGTGGTGGGTCTGAGCGGTTTCCAGACGCGTTACCCAAGCCAGCTCTCCGGCGGTCAGCGTCAGCGCATGGCGTTGGCTCGGGCCCTGGCGGTCGACCCCCAGGTGCTGTTGCTCGACGAGCCCTTCGGCGCGCTCGACGCGAAGGTGCGCGACGACCTGCGCACCTGGCTGCGTCGTCTGCATGACGAGGTGCACGTGACCACCGTGCTGGTCACCCACGATCAGGCCGAGGCGCTCGACGTCGCCGATCGGATCGCCGTGTTGAACAAGGGCCGCATCGAGCAGGTCGGTTCGCCGACCGAGGTCTACGACAGCCCGGCCAATCCGTTCGTCATGTCGTTCCTCGGTGCGGTGTCGACGCTCAACGGCACGCTGGTGCGTCCGCACGACATCCGCGTGGGCCGGAACCCCGACATGGCCATTTCCCTGGCCGACGGCGATGTGGCGGCCACCGGAGTGCTCCGGGCCAAGGTCGACCGTGTTGTCGTGCTCGGCTTCGAGGTTCGCGTCGAGCTGACGACTGCGGCGGACCACACGCCGTTCACCGCGCAGATCACCCGCGGCGACGCCGAAGCGCTGCGGCTCCTCGAGGGCGACACCGTGTACGTCCGGGCTACCCGCATCCCCCCGATCGCGGGACAGACGCAAGAAGTCGAGGCGGTCCTCGCTCGGGCGTGATCCCTAGGGTTTGCACCGCGACCGTGCAACCAGGCTGACCGATCTTGCGATCCGAGGTTCTGGTTGCACGGTCGCGGCGCTTTTGCGTTGATCCTGACTGCAGGGTCAACGCCACTCGGCCGTGCGAAGAGTGTCAGATGTACATCGCGGGGTCGATGTAGGTCGTCGGGTCGACGGCGGGCTCGCGCTGCTTCTCGGTGCGTGGACGCACGATCGCCGGAATGCCGGTCGCGATGGAGTCCGCCGGAACATCGTGTGTGACAACGGCATTCGCGCCGATAGCGGAGTCGTCACCGACGAGGATGGGTCCGAGCACCTTGGCGCCGGCGCCGACGGTCACCCGGTTGCCGATGGTGGGGTGGCGCTTGCCCTTGTTGAGGCTGCGGCCGCCCAGCGTGACGCCGTGGTAGAGCATCACGTCGTCGCCGATTTCGGTGGTCTCGCCGATCACCACGCCCATGCCGTGGTCGATGAAGAACCGCCGCCCGATGGTCGCGCCCGGGTGAATCTCGATACCCGTGAAGAACCGCGTCGCCTGAGCCAGCAGGCGCGCAGGCCCGCGCCAAGCCGGCCTGGCCCACAACTGGTGGGCCAGACGGTGCGACCAGATGGCATGCAGGCCGGAGTACACCAGGGCGTTCTCAAGGTCGCCGCGCCCTGCCGGGTCGTGGCTGCGTGCGTTGTCCAGGTCCTCGCGGAGCGTGGAGACCAGCCCGGCGAACAGCGCCATGCTCAATGTATTTCCCGTCGCTTCGCTCGTCCCCGTCAGTCCCGGATGTGCTCGTACAGCGCCGTGGAGACGTACCGCTCGCCGAAGTCGGGGACGATCACCACGATGAGCTTGCCGGCGTTCTCGGGGCGCTTGGCCAGCTGCAGCGCCGCCCACACGTTGGCGCCCGCCGAGATGCCGCCCAGGATGCCCTCATCGGTGCCGAGCGCGCGCGCCACCTCGATGGCGTCCGGGAAAGCGACGTCGATGATCTCGTCGTACACGGAGCGGTCCAGCACCTCGGGGACGAAGTTGGCGCCGAGGCCCTGAATCTTGTGCGGTCCGGCCTGGCCGCCGGTGAGGATGGGGGAGTCGACCGGTTCGACGCCGACGATCTTCACCTCGGGCTTGCGGGCCTTGAGGACGTGTCCGACGCCGGTGAGGGTACCGCCGGTGCCGATGCCGGCGACGAAGATGTCGACCTCACCGTCGGTGTCGGCCCAGACTTCTTCGGCCGTGGTCTTTTCGTGGATAGCGGGGTTGGCCGGGTTGGCGAACTGATCGGCCGCGACGGAGTTCGGGGTCTCGGCGAGTATCTGCTTGGCCCGCGCCACGGCGCCTGCCATGCCCTCGGCGCCCGGCGTCAGCACGATCTCGGCGCCGTACGCGCGCAACATCACTCGTCGTTCGAGGGACATGGTCTCCGGCATGGTCAGGATGACCTTGTAGCCGCGGGCGGCGCCGACGAGGGCCAGGGCGATGCCGGTGTTGCCGCTCGTGGCCTCCACGATGGTGCCACCGGGCTTGAGCTCACCGGACTGCTCCGCGGCGTCGACGATCGCCACGCCGATGCGGTCCTTCACGCTGTTGGCTGGGTTGTAGAACTCGAGCTTTGCGACGACCTGAGCACCAGCGCCCTCGGTCAACCGGTTGAGCCGGACCAGTGGGGTGCGCCCGACCAATTCGGTGACATTGGCGTAGATCTTGCCCATCGACAACCTCTCGTCATACGCAAGCTCACCGCGTGGGTGGCTCGCAGCGGACCTGCTGGTGAAATTGTGGGTGCCCACGCGGCACCGTGGTGCCACGCACGACCGTCACGCCGCGAAGTGCACCTGCCGAATCTGCTGAATCGCAGGTGCTCCGTCAAGGGTTTCGATCATCACAAAATCTATCTGCTTGGGACAACGCGTGCCCCACGGGTGGGTATTTCACACCTCGATGCGCGAGCCCAGGATCACAGTGCGGTCGGGCGGCAGCTGGAAATAGGCCGCGGCGTCGGACGTGATGTACGACGTACCGATGAAAAGCCTTGTCCGCCACGGGGCCATCGACGGCTCCTTGCCCATCACCAGGTCGACCTTCGACAGGAAGTAGGTGGCGCCGGAGAGGTCCAGTGGCCCCTCGGTGTGGGCCGAGTCGAGTAGCGCCAGGGCGGCCGGCACGTTGGGCCGGTCCATGTAGCCGTAGGTGGCGGTGACGTGGATGATGCCGTCGTCGCTGTAGCCCAGATCGTCGACCGACAATCGGTCGGCGTCGGCGATGCGCGGCACCGTCGTCGTCGTCAGGGACAGCACGACGACGTGCTCGTGCAGCATCCGGTTGTACTTGACGTTGGCGCGCATGGCCAGCGGCGCGGTCTCGACGCCGCGGTTGAGGAACACCGCGGTGCCCGGGACCCGGGTCAGCGGCGGATCGCTGGAGACGATCTCGTCGACGAACGGGCGCAGCGGCCCTTCGACCTGATCGCGGGCGCGGGTGACCACTTTGCGTCCCGCCTGCCAGGTCGTCATCACGGTGAACGTCGCCAGACCGATCAGCAGCGGCAGCCAGGCGCCGTGCACCAGCTTCGTCATGTTCGCGGCCAGGAACAGCAGATCAACGGTGAGGAGGGTGGCGCCGAGGCCGATCACCTGCCACAGCGGCCAGTTCCAGCGGGCGCGGGCGACCGCCAGGAACAAGATGGTGGTGATCGAGATGGTCCCCGTGACCGCCATTCCGAAGGCGTACGCCAGCGCGGCCGAGCTGCGGAAGGCGAACACCAGGGTCAGCACCGCGACCATCAGGATGGTGTTGATCCAGGGCACGTAGATCTGGCCCATGGTCGACGCCGATGTGTGCAGGATCCGCAGCCGCGGCAGGTATCCGAGGTGCGCGGCCTGGGCGGCGACGGAGAAGGCTCCGGTGATCACCGCCTGCGACGCGATCACGGTGGCTGCCGTCGCCAGCAGCACCATCGGCAGCCGGCCCCAGTCGGGCGTCAGCAGGAAGAACGGGGCGTCGTGGACCGACGGATTCTGCAGCAGCAGCGCGCCCTGACCGAAGTAGCTCAGCGTGCAGGCCGGAAACACCAGCAGCAGCCAGGCCAGCGTGATCGGCTTGCGGCCGAAATGGCCCATGTCGGCATAGAGGGCCTCGGCACCGGTCACCGACAGCACGATGGCGGCGAGGGCGAAGAACGCGATGTGGAAGTGCCCGGCCATGAAGCCCAGTGCGTACATCGGGTTCAGCGCGCGCAGGATTTCGGGCTCCCTGCTGATGCCCATGACGCCGCAGGCGCCGATCGCGCCGAACCACAGGATCATCACGGGGCCGAAAAGCCGGCCGACCGCCGCGGTGCCGTGCCGCTGCACGCTGAACAACACGGCGATGATGACGGCGGTGATGGGCACCACCCAGTCGGCGAGACCGGGGTCGATGGTTTTCGCGCCCTCGACGGCGGACAGCACCGAAATGGCCGGGGTGATCATCGAGTCACCGAAAAACAGTGCGGCGCCGAGGATTCCAAGACTGGCCAGAATGCCCGCGGTGCGCTTGCCGAGCTTGTCCGACGACCGCTTCACCAGGGTGATTAGCGCCATGACGCCGCCCTCGCCGTCGTTGTTGGCGCGCATCACCAGGCTGACGTAGGTGATGGTGACGATCAGCATCACCGACCAGAAGATCACCGAGACCACGCCGTAGATGTGGTCGCGACTGATCGGCACGGGATGCGGGTCCCCCGGATCGAACACCGTCTGCATCGTGTAGATCGGGCTGGTGCCGATGTCACCGAAGACGACGCCCAGCGCGCTGACGGCCAGGCCGGCGCCCAGCCCTTTCCGACCGGTGTCGGGGTGTGTGCCCACGCGCGGTGTCTCCTTCGTCCGGATCGTTGGTCGACGGTCCGGATCGTAGGCGACGTGGGCGGGGTGCGTGCTCAGGTTCGAATCGCGGGCGCCTGCGGGTTGCGGCGGTTGGCGCGTCGGCACAGCAGCAGGACCGATGCCGGCAGCGCCAGCATCGACAGCAGTTGCAGCAGATCAGACATCGGCGGTCCGAAATATTCGCATGAGCCGAGTCAACCGGCGCCGACGTTCCGTCGCCACGGTCTATACGAGATCCATACGGCGACGGCCGCGGTCTTGCCGGGATTTCGACGGGCTACGGGTTACGCCGCATGCCGGGCGGCCGCGACGTCGTCGAAGCGGTCCAGCACGGTTTCGGCGACGAGCCGGTGCGAGCCCAGCGGCTGCGCCATCGGAATCCGGTGCGCTGCGGCGAATTCGGCGACCCGGTCGGTGATGGTGCCATGGGCCAGGAACCAGGGTGCGATGACCAGACGCGTCGCACCCTGGGCCAGCATCAGCTCGGTGGCCTCGGCCAGGTTGGCCTGCGGGCCGGTGGCGAACGCCGTCGTGGCCTGCCAGTGGGTGCCCGCAACCAGGCCGGTGGCCACTGCGGCGGTACGTGCATTGGCGGCGGCCGACGACGACCCGACGGCCGTCACCAGGACACCGACGCCGGCGTCCAGCCGGGACACCCCGCAGTGGGTGAGCCGTTGGCTCAGCACGTGAATCAGCCGGTCGTCCTCACCGAGCACGCCGGCCTGCAGGACCGCTGGATTGGCGTCGGCGATCATCTCGGGAATGTCGATGCGGGCGTGATAGGCGTCGGCCAACAGCAGCGGCACCACGACACCGCCGGCGGGGGAGTCGGCCAGTGCCTCCCGCAGATTCGGCGAATTCTGTTCGCAGAACGCCACTTTGACGTCGACGTCGCGCCGCAAGGCGGCCACTGTACGGGCCACCTCGCGGGCGTTCGCCGCGGACCGCGGATCGGCACTGCCGTGCGCGGTGAGGATCAGTTGCACGGGCTGCCTCAGGATGCGTGCAGACCGCATTCGGTCTTGGCCAGACCGGCCCAGCGACCGCTGCGAGGATCGGCACCCTCGACCGGCTTCTGGGTGCACGGTGCGCAGCCGATGGACGGATAGCCCTCGTCCACAAGCGGATTCACCAGGATGCCGTTGGCTTCGATGTATTCCTGCATCTGCTCGTCGCTCCACGCAGCGATCGGGTTGATCTTCACCAGACCGAACGCCTCGTCGAAACTGATCAGCGGCGCGTTGGCGCGCGTCGGCGCCTCGACCCGGCGGATGCCCGTCACCCACGCCGTGTAGCCCTTGAGGGCCTTGGACAGCGGCTGCACCTTACGCAGGCTGCAGCAGCGGGCGGCGTCGCTGGCGAACAGGTCCTTGCCCACGAGCTGGTCCTGCTCGGCAACCGTCTGCTCGGGGGTCACATTCACGACGTTCACGCCGTAGACGGCCTCGACCGCGTCACGGGTGCCGATGGTCTCGGCGAAGTGGTAGCCGGTGTCCAGGAACAGGACGTCGACGCCGGGGTGGACCTTCGCGGCCATCTCGACCAGTACGGCGTCCTGCATGTTGGAGGCGACGACGTAGTGGCCGGAGAAATTCTCCTCGACCCAGCGCAGCAGTTCCTCGGCGCTGGCATCGGCCAGTTCCGCGGCCCCGCGCTCCGCCAGTTCCCGTAAGTCGGTTTCCGATACGTCCGTCATGTCAGCGGTCACCTCAAGTCAGCTTCGTCGGCCCGAATGGCCCACTGGGCAAAACGCTCGCCGGCCTCGCGTTGTTTCACGAAGTTGCGCACGACACGGTCGATGTAGTCGCCCAGCTCGGTGGCCAGCACCTTGTGCTGGCGCAGCTTGCGTCCGAAACCGCTGTCCAGGCCCAGGCTGCCGCCCAGGTGCACCTGGAAACCTTCCTCGGGGCCGTTGCCCTCGTCGATCATCTGGCCCTTGAAGCCGATGTCCGCGATCTGGATGCGGGCGCACGAGTTCGGGCAGCCGTTGAGGTTGATGGTGACCGGCACGTCCAGCTGGGCGTTGAGGTCGACGAGCCGCTGCTCGAGCTCGGGCACCAGCGACTGGGCCCGCACCCGGGTCTCGGCGAACGACAGCTTGCAGTACTCGATGCCGCTGCAGGCCATCAGGTTCTTGCGCCAGTGCGACGGCCGCGCCTGCAGACCCAGCGCCTCCAGCCCGGCCACCAGTTCCTCGACCTTGTCGTCCGCGACATCGAGGATGACCAGCTTCTGGTACGGGGTCAGGCGAATCCGGTCGGAACCGGCGGCCTCGGCCAGGTCGGCGACCTTGGTCAGGATGGTGCCCGAGGAGCGGCCGGCGATGGCCGCGACGCCGACGGCGTTGAGGCCGTTCTTGAGCTTCTGCACGCCGACGTGGTCGATGGTGTGCGGGACCTGCTCCGGCGCCGGGCCGTCGATGAGCTTGCGCCCGAGGTATTCGGTCTCGAGAACTTCCCGGAACTTTTCCACGCCCCAATCCTTGACCAGGAATTTCAGGCGAGCCTTCGACCGCAGGCGGCGGTAGCCGTAGTCGCGGAAGACCTTGGTGATGCCCTCCCAGACGTCGGGCACCTCGGCCAGCGGCACCCACGCGCCGAGGCGCTGCGCCAGCATCGGGTTGGTGGACAGGCCACCGCCGACCCAGACGTCCAGGCCGGGGCCGTGCTCGGGGTGGTCTACGCCGATGAACGCGATGTCGTTGATCTCGTGGGCGACGTCCTGCAGACCGGAGATGGCGGTCTTGTACTTACGCGGCAGGTTGGAGAACTCCGGGTTGCCGACGTAGCGGCGCACGATCTCGTCGACGGCCCAGCTCGGGTCGAGCACCTCGGTGAGGGACTCACCGGACAGCGGGCCGCCGAGCACCACGCGCGGGCAGTCGCCGCACGCCTCGGTGGTCTGCAGGCCGACCGATTCGAGGCGACGCCAGATCTCCGGCACATCCTCGACCCGGATCCAGTGGTACTGGATGTTCTCGCGGTCGGTGATGTCGGCACTGTCGCGGGCGAACTCGGTCGAGATCTCGCCGATGGTCCGCAGCGCGGCGCTGGTCAGGGCGCCGCCATCGCAGCGCACCCGCATCATGAAGTACGGGGCCTCCAGCATGTCGGCGTTGTCGTCGCCGGTGAAGGTGCCGTCATAACCCTGCTCGCGCT
Source organism: Mycobacterium sp. PDNC021 (assembly GCF_048282635.1). NCBI lineage: Bacteria > Bacillati > Actinomycetota > Actinomycetes > Mycobacteriales > Mycobacteriaceae > Mycobacterium > Mycobacterium sp. PDNC021. The sequence continues at coordinate 4,690,976 of NZ_CP182502.1, read as the reverse complement.
GGGTGTACAGGCCCATCCAGCGGTAGCGGCCGCGGAGATCGTCCTTGCTGATCGACTCGAAGCCCTGCTTGGAGTGGACGTCGATGATGCGCTGCCGCACATTGAGGGCGTCGTCTTCCAGCTTGAACACCTCGTTGGGGTTCAACGGCTCGCGATTGCCCAGCGCCCACTGGCCTTCGTCGCGGGTCTTGGCGGGTTTTGCTGTTGTCACTGGGTGGTTTCCTTCGCGCAAGAGCAGGCGTTGGATCACGCGTTCGCCGGGGGCTGTCCGGCACTGCCGATCCTGTGCCGGCTGAAAGATCTGGTTGTCAGAGCTGAAGCAGCTAGGCAGGCATCAAGGCAGACAGCAACAGCTGCATACACGCTTGAAGTCGACATGCCGCCGCATTACCAATGCGGAACCGAGGGCGCGGTTGAGGCTGGCGGACACCCCGTCATTCTGCCACGAACAGGACATTCGGCCTAACCGGGCCAGGTTCGGAATCATCGCGAGCAAAAAGGTGCCTGCCGCGCCGTGGACATTGCTCGCCAATCGCTCGGTGGGACACTGGTTGCCATGACCGACGCCCATACCAGCGACACCGGGCCGTTCGGCATCTATATCCACGTGCCGTTCTGCGCGACCCGGTGCGGATACTGCGACTTCAACACCTATACCGCCGGTGAGCTGGGTGGAGCCAACCCCGAGGGCTGGCTGGCCGCGCTGCGCACCGAGTTGTCGATGGCCGGCGGCCAGGTTGATCTGCCGGTCGACACGGTGTTCGTCGGCGGCGGTACCCCGTCCCTGCTCGGCGGCTCCGGGCTGCGGGCGGTGCTCGACGCGGTCCGGGACAATTTCCGCCTGAATCCCGATGCCGAGGTGACCACCGAGTCCAATCCGGAGTCGACGTCACCCGAGTTCTTCACCGAGCTCCTCGACGCGGGCTACACCCGGGTGTCCCTGGGCATGCAGTCGACGGCGCCGCACGTCTTGGCGGCACTCGATCGGACCCACTCGGCCGGCCGGGCGCCCGCGGCGGCGCGGGAGGCGCTGGCGGCCGGGTTCGAGCACGTCAACCTCGATCTCATCTACGGCACGCCGGGGGAGTCCGACGACGACCTGCGCCGATCCGCGGACGCCGCGATCGAGGTCGGCGTCGACCACGTGTCGGCGTACGCGCTGATCGTGGAGGACGGCACTGCTCTGGCCCGACGGGTCCGGCGCGGCGAGCTCCCCGCGCCCGACGACGACGTGCTGGCGGCCCGCTACGAGCTGCTCGACGCACACCTGAGCCGGGCCGGGCTGGACTGGTATGAGGTGTCGAACTGGAGCCGCCCGGGCGGCGAGTGCCGGCACAATCTGGGTTACTGGGACGGCGGCCAGTGGTGGGGTGCCGGACCCGGCGCGCACGGGTATGTGGGGGCCCGTCGGTGGTGGAATGTCAAGCACCCCAACGCTTATGCCCAGGCGCTGGCCGAGGGCAGGCTGCCGGTCGCGGACTTCGAGGAATTGGACGACGCCACCCGGCACGTCGAGGACGTCATGTTGCGGTTGCGGCTGCGCTCCGGTTTGCCGGTTGCCGTGCTCACCCCCGCGGAGCGGGATCGGGCACAGGAGGCAGTGGCCGACGGTCTGGTGGCCGTCACCGACGACCGTCTGGTGCTGACCGACCCGGGTCGGTTGTTGGCCGACGCCGTGGTGCGGACCGTCCTGGACTGAACTCCAGCGGGCGGGTACTCACACCCCGCAGCCAGTCGCTATGGTTAGGCAAACCTTAGTCTTCGGGTGGAGTGGGTATTCGTATGACCAACGCAGAACCGTCGCCGCGTGAGCAGCTCAAACAGGCCAAGCTCGCGGCGGCGCAGGACCGCGTGGCGCTGAAAGAACTGCTGGCTCCGGTGCGCGGCCGCACCGCACTGGCGCAGTTGCTGCAGCTGATCGCCGCAGCGGCGACAGTGGTGCCGTTCATCGGCATCGTCGAGTTGGGCCGGTATCTGCTGGCCGGCGACCCGATCGACGCGGCACGGGTGTGGACCATTGTCGCGGTCCTGATCGGTGGCGGCCTGGCGGTGCGCACGCTGGCCGGCGGTCTGGCGCTGACCCTCACCCATCACGCCGATGTGCAGTTGCAGGGCGAGCTTCGTCGTCGATTGGTCACCACGCTCGGCCGGCTGCCGCTGGGCTGGTTCGGCGCGACGTCGTCCGGCGAGGTGCGCAAGGCGGTGCAGCACGATGTCGGCGAACTGCACCACCTGGTGGCCCATGCCGCGGTCGAGAAGACGGGCGCGCTGGCCACGCCGGTGTTCGGCCTGGCGTACTGCTCGTACCTGGACTGGCGGCTGGGGCTGCTGGCCATCGGCACCATTCCGATCTACCTCGTGGTCTACGGCGTGCTGATGCGCGGCGCGATGGCCCGGATGGGGCAGATGAACGAGGGCATCGCGCAGATCAGCGCGACCATCGTCGAATTCATCGCCGGCGTCTCCGTGGTCAAGACGTTCGGCGAAACCGGCAAGGCGCACAAGCGATTTGCTGACGCCGCCGACGAGTTCAACGACGGCTTCGCCGGTTTCGTCGGGCCCATGGTGCGCCTGCGTGCGGTGTCGTCGGTGGTCGTCGAGGCGCCGGTGGTGCTGCTGGTGAACCTGGCCGGGGGCCTGTGGTTCATCCGCAACGGTTGGGTGACGCCCATCGAGGTGCTGGGCTCCACGCTGGTCGCGGTCACCATCCCGACCGCGGTGCTGGCCGTCGGATACTCGGCTGCCGCGAGCCGCCAGGCGGTGGCTGCGGCCGGACGTCTGACGGCGCTGCTGACTGCCCCCGAGTTGCCGATCGTCCAGAACCCGCAAGTGCCGCAGGGCAATTCGGTCAGCTTCGCCGGCGTCGACTTCTCGTACGACGGCACCAACACTGTGCTGCACGACATTTCGCTGGACCTGCCTGCCGGCAGCATCACGGCGCTGGTCGGCCCGTCCGGCAGCGGCAAGTCCACGCTCGCGACGCTCGTCCCGCGTTTTCACGACGTCACCGCCGGTGAGGTGCGCATCGGCGGTGTGGACGTCCGCCAGATCGACCCCGCGGTGCTGTACCGGCACGTCGGATTCGTCCTGCAGGACGTGCAACTGCTGGGCATGAGCGTGGCCGACAACATCCGGCTGGGCCGCTCCGGCGCCGACGACGAGGAAGTGCGGCGGGCCGCGCGTGCCGCGCACATTCACGACCGGATCATGGCCCTGCCCAACGGATATGACTCGGTGGTCGGGGAGGACGCGCACTTCTCCGGTGGCGAGGCGCAGCGCATCAGCATCGCCCGCGCATTGCTCGCCGACACCCCGATCCTGGTGCTCGATGAGGCCACGGCCTTCGCGGACCCTGACTCGGAGGCGCAGATTCAGGCGGCGCTGTCGACCTTGATCGAGGGGCGCACGGTGCTGGTGATCGCACACCGGTTGGGGTCGATCGTCGGTGCCGACAGCATCGTTGTCCTAGGGGGCGGGCGGATCGTCGAGCAGGGCCGGCACGGCGAATTGCTTTCTCAGGAAGGTGTTTTCGCGCGCATGTGGCAGACCTACACGGCGTCCGGCGAGTTGGAGGCATCGCGATGACGATGATCAGTGGGTTCCTGCGGATCCTGGGCGCCGAGCGCGGTCGGATGTACAGCTTCCTGGCCTGGGCCGTCGGTTACGGGCTGCTGCACGGTCTTTCGATGACGCTGCTGGTGCCGATCTCGCTCGCGCTGTTCGACGGCGACTTCGGTGCGGCGGGCCGCTGGTTGGTCGTCCTGGCGGTGGTGGTGCTGCTCAGTGCTGTCGCGCACTACGTGCAGGCGGCGCAGTCGATGCGGATGGCGCTGACCACCATGCGACTGCTGCACCACCGCCTCGGCGACCACATGGTCACCCTGCCGCTGGGCTGGTTCACCCGGGAACGGGTCGGCCAGGTATCCCAGATCGCGGTCAAGGGCACGACTTTCGTCGGTACGAGTAGTGCGCACCTGGTGACGCCGCTGGTGGTCAACACCACCAGTGCGCTGACCGTGGTGGCCGGCTTGTTCGTCTTCGACTGGCGGATCGGTATCGCCGCACTGTCCGGTGGGGTGGTCCTGATCCTGGCCACCCGGGCCTCGGCCACGTTGATCGCGTCGGCCGAGGCGCGCACCCACGCTGCCGAGATCGAGGTGAACTCCCGCGTCATCGAATTCGCGCGCTGCCAGCCGGTGTTGCGCGCGTTCGGGCGGACCGGCGCCGAGTTCGATCCACTGACCGGGGCCCTGGCCGAGCAGGAGCAGGTAGGCAAGCGGGCACTGTGGGCGTCGGTGGCGGGCATGATGCTGAGCGGCGTCGGCGTGCAGGCGGTGCTGGGCGGGCTGATCACCGTGGGCGTCTGGCTGGCGGTCGGCGGCGAGATCAATCCGGTGACGCTGGTGGCGATCCTCGGCCTGGCGGCGCGGTTCACCTCTCCGCTGTCGGAACTGGCCGAATACGGCTCCGCCATGCGGATGGCCGGTGCCGAACTGGACCGCATCACATCGGTGCTGGACACCCCGGCGCTGCCGGAACCATCAGCCCCGCAACCGGTTTCAGAGCGCGGTCAGGTTCAGCTGGACCACGTCGGATTCAGCTATCCGGGGCGCCGGGTGCTCGAGGATGTCAGCTTCGTCGCGGCGCCCGGCACCATGACGGCGCTGGTGGGTCCGTCGGGCTCGGGCAAGACGACCATCACCCGGCTGCTGGCGCGGTTCTACGACGTGGACGCCGGCGTGGTCCGGGTCGGTGGCGTCGACGTCCGCGATCAGGGCACCGCGGAGCTGATGGGGCAGCTGTCCCTGGTGTTCCAGGACGTGTACCTGTTCGACGACACCCTGTGGGAGAACGTGCGGATCGGTGCGCCGACCGCATCAGACGACGACATCCGGGAAGCGGCCCGCACCGCCGGGCTGCAGTCTGTCGTAGACCGCCTGCCGGCCGGCTGGCAAACGCGGGTGGGTGAGGGCGGTTCGGCACTGTCCGGCGGTGAGCGGCAGCGGGTTTCGATCGCGCGCGCTTTGCTGAAAAACGCTCCGGTGGTGCTGTTCGACGAGGCCACCAGCGCACTGGACCCCGAGAACGAACGCCATGTCGCCGCGTCCATCCGCGAACTGGCGGACCGCAGCACCGTCATCGTGATCGCGCACAAACTGTCCACGGTTACCGCCGCCGACAACATCGTCGTGCTGTCCGATAGCGGCACGGTGGACGACAGCGGCACCCATGAGCAGCTCATGGCGCGCGGTGGCCGCTACGCCGATTTCTGGGCGCAGCGGACGTCGGCCAGTGGCTGGACCGTCGCGAAAGCGGCGGCCAAGGCTGATGCTGGGGCGTGAATCACAGGGGCGGGCGGTGTTTTTTTGGTGAGGTTAGGCTAAATTAACTTTGTGACTGCTGAAGCTATAGACGCGGCGTCTGTGACGCGGATTGCTTTGCCCGCCGATGTCTCCCCGGCCGATCTGATCGCGCAACTGGCAGCCGAACTGCCGGAGCGCTCCGGCGCCGACTACGTCGGCTACGAGTATTCGGGTGAGTGGGTGCTGGCCATCGGAGTGCGCACCGCCATCGAACTCGACTGCGACGAATTGCGGATCGTCGACGCCGGCGGCGCAGTCTCCCGCCAGGCGTGGAGCGGCCGGCCCGGAGAGGTGCTCGGCGACGCCGTCGATCGACTGCTCCTGGAGACCGACCGGCTGTTCGGTTGGGTCGCTTTCGAATTCGGCGCGTACCGGTTCGGGCTGCAGCAGCGCCTGCCGGCGGGGACCCCGTTGGCGCGGGTCTTCAGCGCGCGGACTCAGGTGGTTGTCGCAGGCGGCGAGGTTTGCGTGCTGGGCGACGTCGACGTCGTGACCGACACGCTGAATCGTCTGTTGCAGTCGGGGATTCCGGCGGCCGGCGTCACCCGCGCCGTCGATGTGAGTGTTGACGGCAGTGACTACCCGTCGCGGGTTGCCGCGGCCGTCGCCGAGATCGTTGCCGGCGACTACCAGAAGGTGATCCTGTCCCGTCGGTTCGAGGTGCCGTTCGCGGTCGACTTCCCGGCGACGTTCCGCGTGGGCCGGGCGAACAACACCCCGGTGCGGTCATTCCTGTTGCGGCTGGGCGGGATTCGCGCCCTCGGCTTCAGCCCGGAGTTGGTGGCCGCGGTGCGCGCCGACGGCACCGTGATCACCGAACCGCTGGCCGGCACGCGGGCCTTCGGCCGCGGCGCCGACCATGACCGTGCGGCGCGTGCGGATCTGGAATCGAACTCGAAAGAGATTGTCGAGCACGCGATCTCGGTGCGCAGCTCCCAGGAGGAGATCGCCGAGGTGGCCGAGCCCGGCACCACGGTCGTCAGCGACTTCATGACGGTGCGCGAGCGCGGCAGCGTGCAGCACCTGGGCTCGACTGTGTCCGGCCAGCTGTCGGAGCAGATGAACCGGATGCACGCGCTGGAGGCACTCTTCCCGGCGGTGACCGCTTCCGGAATCCCCAAGGCCGAGAGCGTCGACGCCATCATGCGGCTCGACGAGTCGCCGCGTGGGTTGTACTCCGGCGCAGTGGTGATGTTCAGCGCCGACGGCGGCATGGACGCGGCGCTGACGCTGCGCTCGGCCTACGAGGCCGACGGCCAGACCTGGCTGCGGGCCGGCGCCGGAATCATCGCCGAGTCGACTCCGGAACGCGAGTTCGAGGAGACCTGCGAGAAGCTGACGACGCTCGCGCCGTACCTGGTGCCCCGCAGCTGAGCTAGAAGTCCAGGCCGGCCGGGGCGTCGGCGGGCGGTTCGCCGCCTGCTTCGCTGAACGCGTGCAGCGCGCGGACCATGCCAAGGCGCTCGCGGGCCGGCATGATCTCGACGACCCGGGCGATCTCGGCGCGGCGGCGTTTGGTCACGGTGTCCACGACGGCGCATCCTCGTCTGGTCAGCTCGATGACGATCTCGCGGCGGGAGTGCGGGTGTGTGCGCCGGTCGATCAGGCCCGCGGTAACCAGGCGCTCGGCCATCCGGCCGATGGTCGACGGTTGGACGTCGAGTTGACTGGCCAGCGTGGTCAGGTTGGTCGCGCCGCGCGACGACAGGATCACCAGAACCCGCAGCTGGGGGACGGTCAACGTGTCGTCGACGCCCGCGACCGAGCGGGCCGTGATGTCCAGGAGCAGCCGAGATGCGGTGACGAGAGCATCGGCGATGGCGTCGACCGACGGCTCGGCGGTGGTTCTCGGTCGGGCGGTCACCGCGGTTCCTCCTCGGCTGGGTACCGCAAATTTACCTCTCGCGCAAATTAAATTTACCGGTGAGGCGAAATTGAAGCCGTTACCAAACGGTGACCTGCGGGGTATGGTGCACCGGTGGACAAGCCCGGATTAGCTACCGCGACGCGCGCACGGCGCCGCTGGTCGGTGGCTCTGGCGGCGCTGGTGATGCCGGCCGCGGCGTTCGTCGCTGCGGGCACCGCGGCCCACACCGGCACTGAGGTGGACATCTGCTGCGCGCAGGTAGTCCTGGCCGAGTCGACCGCTCCGCATCCGGGTTCGCTGATCGTCGCCGAGGCGGCCGAGAGTTCGCGCGCCATGGTGCGCAGCATCGCTTTGCCGGTGGGTGTCGCCGCCGAGCGGGGGCTGCAGATCGACACCATCCTCGCCGAGCGTGCCGTGAGCGCGGCGTTCCCGGAAATCCACACGATGACCGGGGTTCGCCCGGACTCGTTGCGCTGGCATCCCGAAGGCCTGGCGCTGGATGTGATGGTGCCCGACTACGGGTCGTCCGCCGGCAAGGCGCTGGGCGACCGCATCCTGTCGTACGTGCTGGCGAACGCGCGGCGGTTCGATCTGAACCATGTGATCTGGCGGCAGGCGATCTACTACCCGGACGGCACCGCCCACCGAATGCCGGACTACGGCGGTCCCGACGCCAATCACTACACCCATGTGCACATCTCGACCAACGGTGGCGGCTACCCGACCGGCAACGAGGCGTACCTCATCTCCGCGTCAGGGCCGACGCTGGTCAAGGGTGGCGCACCGACCGTGACCTTCGTCAGCGCGCACTGAAGCAGCCGAGTTGCGCCGTCCCGCGCTGATCCGTGCGCCGGCGAGCGCGAGAATGAAGAACGCCAACATTGACCAGCCCGAGCCGGTGCCCAGCCCATTCTTGGCCATCAGCAGCAGCGCCACGCCGGCAGCACAGACCAGCACACCTGCCACGGTCGACGGGCTTCCGGTCGCCTGGACCCGGGTATCCCACCACTTCAACGGGTTGTGCTCGAGTGGCGACAACAGCAGGAACATGACTGTCATCACCACCGCGAAGACCAGCGCCCGAATCGCGATGTTTCGCCAGAAGTACGGGGCCGCAGGGTCGTAGGCGTCCAGGCCCACCGCGTGCAGGCCGAACGTCGCGATCGCGATGGCCGCAATGTGCCACAGGTACAACGTCATCGCCCCGCTGTTACCCACCACGATCAGATACCAGATGCGGGGACGCTGGGCCCACCGGCGGACCCCACCGGCGCACGCGATGAACAGGCAGGACATCCAGATGCACTGCAGCGCAAGCAAAAGCGTCGGCGGGGTCACGTTCGACATCCGTTCAGTGCCGGTGACCACCAGTGACACCTCGTACGGGCCGTACCTGGCGACCAGCACCTGGGCGGCCAGGGTGGCGGCGGCGACCAGCAGCGCCGTGCGAGGAGCGACGAGGCGGTGCGCGTAGGCCGCGCCGATGACCATCGGAATCAGCCAGACCACAACCAGATTCGCCGCGCCGGCCTCCAGGGTGTGGGTGCTGATGCGGGCCCAGTCGCCGAGCGCCGCGATCGCCATCAGGGCCACGACCACCAGGGTGGCAGATCGGGCCGAGCGCAACCGGGCCAACGCGGGAACGAATGCCAGCACGATCAGATAGGTGCCGAGGAACCAGAGCAGCGCCACCGATTCGTTGCCCAGGGCGGCTGCCGATTCGGCGCCCATGGTGAACCGCACCCCGACCAAGGCGACCGTCCAGGCGGCCAGGTACCACAGCGCCGGTCGGCACAACCGTTGCGCCCGGGTGAAAAGCCAGGTGCCCCAAGGTGTCCCGTCCTGCCAGCTGTAGACGCCGGCCGCAGCTCCGGCGAAGAAGAACAACGGCATGACCTGAAGAACCCAGGTGGCCGGTTGCAGGCGGGGGACCGCACCCAAGGTATTGCCGATCTGGATACCGTCGGCAGTGATGGTGGCAAGCAGCAACGCACAATGGCCGAAGATCACCACGATGAGTGCACCGAGTCGGGCCACATCGATGCTGCGATCGCGGTCGGGTGCGGTGCTGTCGATCACGGTGCGGAAGTCGGGCAGGAGTCTCGGCATGAGCTGATGATGCCCGAGCGCCGCGCGGCGCGGATGAGTGTGACTACTCAGAACCGGTGGGTATCGCCACCGCCTCGGCGGCAGCGTCGTGCTGTCCGACGAAACGACGAATGCGGGCCACCGCGAACACGATGCACAGCACCACGAGGGTGGGCCCGGTCGCGACGATGACGAACTGCGAGAGGTCGACGGGATAGTTGAAGATCATGTACAGCGCGAAGACGGGATAGAAACCGCAGAGCAGCCCGAGTCCGACGCACAGCTGGGTGTGCAACCGGTGCCAGTCCTGGAGGCTCTGCTCGGTCCAGCCGCGTTCGGGCAGGGCCGGCTCGGCAAGGGCGGGGGAGATGACGCCGGTCATCTTCTTCGAATTCGGCTTGCGCAGCAGCCCGCTGATGGCGAACGACCACACCAGCAGGGACATCGGGACGAGCTCGAGGGCCTGGACGATGCGCGGGTTCTTGGTGGTGAGCGCGATGGTCAGCGAGCACACGGCGCCGACGATCACCACGACGTTCGCGGGCTCGACCTTCCGCTTGCGCACCATGGTCAGCGCGCCCTGCACGGCCGCGGTGATGATCGCCCCGACCAGCGCCAGGTACGGCTCGAAGTCGAACATGCGCAGCACGTAGTACGCGACCAGCGGCGGCACGGTGTTGATCGCCGTGTTCGTGATGTATTCGCGCAGACTCTTGGGTGTGTCCATGCCGGCGTCGGCTTGCTGTGACATTCGGGTTGCTCCTGTGGGTGTTCGGAAGATCAGGCGGGTGCGGTGGTGATCGCCCGGGTGATGGCCTTCTTGTCGACCTTGCCGACCGCGGTCACCGGCAGCGACGTCTGTGCCACCAGGGTGTCAGGTCGGCTGTGTACTGCGACACCGCGGCCGTCGAGGTAGCCGTTGAGGTCGCTGAGGCTGACCGGCGGTCCGCTGAAAACGACCACCGCACAGATTTTTTCGCCCAGGTAGGGGTCGGGCAGCGGGACCGCGGCGGCGGCCCGGATCGACGGGTGGGTGAGCAGGTGCTCTTCGAGATCGAGCGCCGAGATGGTCTCGCCGCCGCGGTGGATGACGTCCTTGATGCGTCCGGTGACCTCGAGGTAGCCGTCGGCCCTGCGGCGCACCCGATCCCCGCTGCGGTAGTAGCCGTCGGGGCTGAACGACCGCTCGTTGTCGGACGGCGCGCGGTAGTAGCCACCCAGGGTGTACGGCCCGCGCACCAGGAGTTCGCCTTCGCTGCCGGCCGGCACGTCGGCGCCCTCGTCGTCGACGATGCGCAGCTCGTCGTCGGGGCACAGCGGCGCGCCCTGGGTGTGATCGAGCAGTTCGGGGTCGTCGCCGGGGCGGGTGTAGTTGATCAGCCCCTCGGCCATGCCGAAAACCTGTTGCAGGCCGGGCGTCAGCGCGGCGCGGGCGGCCGCCGCGTCCGGTGCGGAGAGCTTGGCGCCGCCGACCTGGAGCAGTCGCAACGTGGTGGGGCGCTGCGGTTCCCAATCGCACGCCAGCGTCCAGAGGGTGGCCAGGGCGGGCACCAAGGCGCAGACCGTGACGCCGTGCCGGGCCATTGTGGCGAACGCGGATTCCGGGCTGGGATCGGTGGTGAAGACGGTGGTGGCACCCACGGACATCGCACCGAGCATGCCGGGGCAGGACAGCGGGAAGTTGTGCGCCGCCGGCAACACCGTCAGATACACGTCGTCGCCGGTCATTTCGCACAGCGCGGCGCTGGCGGTGGCGTTGTAGTAGTAGTCGTCGTGCGTGCGGGGGATCAGCTTCGGCGCTCCGGTGGTGCCGCCGGATACCAGTAGCAATGCGGGTTCCGCTGTGTTGATTGTCGGCGCGGATATTGGCGCATGGCCGAAAAGGGAAGCCCAGCTGATGAATTCGCCGGCCTCGCCGTCGACGATCACCTGCCGGAGCCTTGGGTGCTCGGCGACCAGCTCGCGCGCCATGTCCCGGTAGTCGAAGCCGCCGAACCGGTCGGCGATGACGAGGGCGACCGCGCCGCTGACCGTGGCGAAATGACTGAGTTCGGCGCGGCGATGGGCGGGCAGGCACATGACGGGCACCGCACCCGCGCGCTGCAGCCCGAACAGGGCGATGGCGAAGTTCGCGGTGTTGGGCACTTGCAGCAGGACCCGGTCGCCGATTCCGATGCCAAGTGCGGCGAAGCCGGCGGCCGCCTCTGCGGCCAGCTCATCGAGTTTGGCAAACGTGTATGACGCGGACGGATCGATGACGGCAACACGGTCCGGCCACTGCCTCGCGCCGTCGGTAAGCAGGCTGTCCAGTGGTTTACCGGCCCAGTAGCCGGCTTTGCGGTAGCGCTCGGCGCGATCGTGCGGAAACGGTACGAATCCGTGCAGCAAATGCTGATCGACCTCGGCGGAGGCAGTGGTGCGCGTCACGGCAGATCCCTCGGGGTAGGCATGGAGGTGGCAGCAATATAGGGTAGCCTAATCAAAATTAGGACAGCCTGTCTTTAACGTATTTGGAGGGGTGTTGTGGGCGTCGTGGCAGTGAATTCGCAGGCCATCCGCGAGGAGGTTGCCGAACTGCTGGGTGCCCGCGCTGACACCCTCGATCCCGGCGCCGACCTGATCGGTCAGGGGCTGGACTCGATTCGCATGATGTCGCTGGCCGGACGCTGGCGGAAGCAGGGCATCGACATCGACTTCGCCGCACTGGCAGCGGAGCCGACCATCGCGGCCTGGTCCGAACTGCTGTCCGCGGCGGGCGGTCTGCAGCGCGCCGAAGCTTCGGTACCGCAAGATAATTCGGAACATGACCAGCCGTTCGGGCTGGCGCCGATGCAGCACGCCATGTGGATCGGCCGGGAAGACGACCAGCAACTGGGCGGCGTCGCCGGACATCTCTATGTCGAATTCGACGGCCAGGAGGTCGATGCGGAGCGATTGACCACTGCCGCAACGGCATTGGCGGCGCGGCACCCCATGCTGCGCGTGCAGTTCCTGGCCGACGGCACGCAGCGCATCGCCGCGCTCGACGGTGACTTCCCGGTGACGGTCACCGACCTGCGGGCCTTGCCGGCCGATCAGATCGCAGAGCAGCTAGCCGCCATCCAACGCCGCAAGGCGCATCAGCAGTTGACCAGCCAGGTGTTCGAACTGAGCCTGACGCTGCTCCCGGACGGCGCCACCCGCCTGCACGTCGACCTGGACATGCAGGCCGCTGACGCGATGAGCTACCGCACCTTGATGGCCGACCTCGCGGCTCTGTACCGCGGCGTCGAGCTGGTTCCGCTGGCCTACACCTACCGCGAATATCGCATGGCCACAACACAATCAGCTGAACAGGTCAATCTCAGGGCTGATGCGGAACGGCAGTGGTGGGGCGACCGGCTCCCGGAACTGCCCGATCCGCCTCGCCTGCCGCTGGTACCGGCCGCCGAGCAGAACGACCCGCGACACACCACCCGGCGCTGGCACTGGCTGGCCCCCGACGTGCGGGACGCGCTGTATGCCGCCGCGCGCCGGCGCGGCATCACGCCCGCGATGGCCCTGGCCGCGTCGTTCTCCGACGCGTTGGCCTGCTGGTCGGCCGGGCAGCGCTTCCTACTGAACGTGCCGCTGTTCGGGCGCGACCAACGCCACGCTGATGTCGACCGCCTGGTGGGCGACTTCACGTCGTCGCTGCTGCTCGACGTCGACCTGACCGACGCGGCCACCGCGACCGGGCGATGCGCTGTCCTGCAGGACGCATTCCGCAGCGCCGCAGCACATTCCGACTACTCCGGGCTCGAAGTCCTCCGGGACCTGAGTCGGCACCGCGGCACCCAGGTGCTGGCGCCGGTGGTCTTCACCAGCGCCCTCGGCCTCGGCGAACTGTTCGGCTCGGCGGTGATCGAGACGTTCGGCACCCCGGGGTGGATCAATTCGCAAGGGCCGCAGGTGATGCTGGATGCCCAAGTGACCGAGTTCAACGGCGGCGTGCTGGTCAACTGGGACGTCCGCGAAGAGGCGTTCCCGGCGGGCGTCATCGACGCCATGTTCGCGCGGCACATCGCCGAGTTGGAGCGGCTGGCCATCGACGACACCGCGTGGGAGGCCATCACGCCGGAGCCGTTGTCGGCGGCGCAGCGCGCGGTCCGCGACGAGGCCAACAGCCGCACAGCGGCGCCGAGTGGCGCGGCGCTGCACACCGGCTTCTTCGCCTCGGCTGCCGCGCGGCCGGCTGCCACGGCGATGATCGGCGAGACCCGGCAGTGGACGTATGCCGAACTGGCCGAAGAAGTTTCGGCCGTGGCCTCGGCGTTGCGGATCGCCGGCATCACACCGGGGGACACCGTGGCCGTCCTCGGCCCCAAGGGCGCGGAACAGATCATCGCGCTGCTGGCCATCCTGGCTGCCGGCGGCGTCTACCTGCCGATCGGCGTCGACCAGCCCGCCGACCGCACCGAAAAAATCCTGGCGACCGGCGGCGTCCGGATGGCGCTGTACTGCGGCGACCTGACACCGTCGTGGAAGCCGTCACTGACCGTGACGGAGGCGATGCGGATCGGGCGCCGCGCCGACGGGCCGTTCGTCCCCGCCGCCACCGATCCGCATGAGCTGGCCTACGTGCTGTTCACCTCCGGTTCCACGGGCGAACCCAAGGGCGTCGAGGTCACCCATGATGCGGCGATGAACACCGCCGAATTCCTCTACGGGCACTTCAACATCGGACCGGCTGACCGCTGCCTCGCGCTGGCCACCCTGGAATGCGACCTGTCGGTGCTCGACATGTTCGCCACCCTCGCCACCGGCGGCAGCATCGTGGTGGTCGACGAGCCGTACCGGCGCGACCCGGACCACTGGGCCGCCCTCATCGCCGAGCACGGCGTGACGGTGCTCAATTTCCTGCCGGGCTGGCTGGAGATGCTCGTAGAGGTGGGCGCGGGACGTCTGGACACCGTGCGAGTGGTGCTGACCGGCGGTGACTGGGTCCGGACCGCCATGGTGCGGCACCTGCAGGCGCAGGCACCGGGTGTGCGTGTCGCCGGGCTCGGCGGTGCCACCGAAACTGCCATCCACGCAACCATTTTCGAGGCCGGCGAGCTGCCCGACACCTGGTCGGCGGTGCCCTACGGCGTGCCGTTCACGAACAACGCATGCCGGGTGGTCAACGAGGCCGGCCAGGATTGCCCCGACTGGGTGGCCGGCGAACTGTGGTTCACCGGACGCGGCATCGCCTCCGGCTACCGTGGCCGGGCGGACCTGACCGCCGACCGATTCGTGCGCTACGCCGGCCGAACCTGGTACCGCTCAGGGGATTTGGCGCGATACCGGACGGACGGCGTCCTGGAGTTCGTCGGGCGTGCCGACCATCGCGTGAAGATCAGCGGCTACCGGATCGAGCTCGGTGACGTCGAAGCCGCACTGCAGCGGGTGCCCGGGGTGCGCGCCGCCGTGGCCGGTGTGGTCTCCGGAGGAGAACGCGGGCACGACGTGCTGGCGGCGCTGGTCTCGGTTGACGATCCCGACCTGACCTCCGAGCGCATCGGCGCGGCGGTGGCCGAACTCGTACCGCCGCATATGATCCCGCGCCAGCTGCAGGTGGTTGCGGCGATTCCGTTCACCGTCGGCGGCAAGACCGACCGTCGGGCCGCAGCCGGTCAAATGACGGCGCTGGTTCAGGCGGCCGACGGCGCCGGCCGGGCACTGCCGGAGACCACGCTGGAGCGGGCCCTGGTGGCGATCGTCTCCGAGCTGCTCACGGTCGACGCCGGCGTCGAGGACGACTTCTTCGAGCTCGGCGGTGACTCGGTCCTGGCGACGGCCACCGTGGCGCGAATCCGGAAGTGGCTGGACACCCCGACCGTCGGCGTGCCCGACATCTTCGCCGCCCGGACCGTGCGAGCGCTGGCGCAGCGGCTCATCGGCCGCGAGGACGGCAGCGGGCGACTGGAAATGGTCGCCGAGCTCTACCTGGAGATTGCTGAGATGAACCACGACGACGTGCTCACCGCGCTGGATCCGGCGGCTGTCTCATGACCGAAATGGGATCGGCCTCCGCGACTGGGCTGAAAGGCGCCTTCGCGCCATGGATCAAGCACTACCCGGGCACCGGCGACGCTGGGGCCGTGGTGGTCTTCCCGCATGCCGGCGGTGCCGCGGTGGCCTACCGGGACCTGGCAACTGCCTTGTCGGGCAAGGGGATCGACACGTACGTCGTGCAGTATCCGCGCCGTGCCGATCGGCTCGCGCATCCGGCGCACCCGACGGTCGAGCAGCTCGCCGCGGACCTGTTCGCCGCGGGCGACTGGGCGGCCGCGGGCCCGCTGCGGCTCGTCGGGCACTGCATGGGTGCGGTGGTGGCATTCGAGTTCGCCCGGGTCGCCGAACAGAGCGGAGCCACCGTGCACAGTCTCTGGGCATCCGCCGGCCAGGCGCCGTGCGATGTGGTCGACGCGCCTCCGCTGCCCACCGGACCTCGCGAAATGCTTGCGGAGATGGTCGATCTCGGGGGTACCGACCCCCGGCTGCTCGCCGACCCAGATTTCGTCGAACTCCTGTTGATGGCGGTGAGTGCCGACTACGAAGCACTCAACCGGTACCTCGGCGGCGGCCGCATCGCCGCCGACATCCACGCCCTCGGCGGACGCAACGACCATCGCATCGACCAGGACATGCTGCGCCGCTGGGAAGATCACACGTCGGGTGCCTTCACCCTGACCGAATTCGACGGCGGTCACTTCTATCTCAACGACCAGCTGGACGCGATCGCGGAAGTGATCAGTGCGCGCTGACTTGATGGGCACGGACGATCCGGTGGTCATCGTCGGGATGGCGGTCGAAGCGCCCGGTGACGTGGACAATGCCGAAAGCTATTGGCAGTTGCTGTCTTCCGGACGCGAGGCGCTGAGCACGTTCCCGGAGGACCGGGGCTGGGCCGTGCGTGACCTGCTCGCGGGCTCGCGCCGCGACGGATTCAAGCGCATCCACAACCGCGGCGGCTTCCTCTCGGGCGCCGCCCTGTTCGATCCGTCGTTCTTCGGTATCTCGCCGCGCGAGGCGGTGGCGATGGACCCGCAGCAGCGAGTGGCACTGCGGGTGACGTGGCGGGCGCTGGAGGACGCCGGGATCAACCCGGACGAGCTGGCCGGACATGACGTCGGCTGCTACATCGGCGCCTCGGGCACCGGGTATGGCCCCGACCTTGCCGAATACTCGGACTTGAGCGGGCATCTGATCACCGGGACGTCGCTGGGCGTGATCTCCGGACGCATCGGTTACCTGCTGGGCCTCGATGGTCCGGCGCTGACGGTCGACACGTCGTGTTCGTCGGCGCTGACCGCGTTCCACACCGCGGTGCAGGCACTGCGCGCGGGTGATTGCAGCATGGCGCTGGCCGGCGGCGTATGCGTGATGGGGTCGCCGGGATACTTCGTCGAATTCGCCAAGCAGCACGCACTTTCCGACGACGGGCACTGCCGGCCCTACAGCGCGCAGGCCAGCGGCACCGTGTGGGCCGAAGGCGCCGGCATGTTCGTGCTCGAGCGAAAGTCGGTGGCGCAGCGCAACGGGCACCGCGTGCTCGCGGAGGTGCGCGCCAGCTGCCTCAACCAGGACGGACGCAGCACCGGCCTGACCGCGCCGAGCGGTCCGGCCCAGGCCCGGCTGTTCGGCCGCGCACTCGACCAATCCGGCGCCCGGCCGGACCAGATCGGGATGATCGAAGGGCACGGCACCGGAACCAAACTCGGGGACCGGACCGAATTGAACTCGCTGGCCCAGACCTACGGTGCCACCGCACCGGGGCAGGGCGCGGTCCTGGGTTCGGTGAAATCCAATGTCGGACACAGCCAGGCCGCCGCGGGCGCGCTCGGACTGGCCAAGGTGCTGGTCTCGGCCGAGCACGCCACCATCCCGGCGAGCCTGCACACCGCGCAGGCCAGCGCTGAAATCGACTGGAACGCACAGGGACTGACGCTCGCCACCGACCACACGCCGTGGCCTGCGGTGAACGGCGAACGTCTTGCCGCGGTTTCGGCTTTCGGCATGAGTGGCACCAATGCGCACGTCATCGTCGCCATGCCCGAGGAGCGGGTGGCGTGATGAGCCTTTCGCACCTTCCTGACGGCCGCGTACCCGTGCTGCTCAGCGCGCACACCGAAGAGCTGCTGGCGGCTGAGGCGACCGGCGTCGCCGACTACCTGGACCGGATCGGGGCCGTGAGCCTCGGCGCGGTGGCCGCGATGATGTTGCGGCTGCGCCGTCGTCGTCGGTTCCGCGCCGTGGTCCGGGCGCACGACGCCGCCGAGCTGGCTGCCGCGCTGCGGGCGCTGGCGGCGGGCGAGGAGCACCCCCTGGTGGCGGTGTCCTCCCGGACCGCAGCCCCCCGGACGGCCTTCGTGTACCCGGGCAACGGCGGCCAGTGGCCGTCGATGGGCACCGACGCATATCGGCAGCTGCCGGTCTACCGCGCCGCGGTCGACCGCTGCACCGACGCGTTCGTCGCCGCGGGAATCGACTCGCCACTGGACTTCCTGGTCGACCCCGTCGACCGCAAATGGACCCAAATCCACAGTCAGAGCGCGCAGTTCACGCACGCCGTCGGACTGACCTCGGTCTGGCAGGCGCTGGGCATCGAGCCCGACGTCACGCTGGGGCACAGCCTCGGTGAAATCGCCGCGGCCCATGTCGCCGGTGCCATGACGCTCGCGGAAGCCGTCGCAGTGGTGATCGCCCGGGCCGGGGCATTGGACAGCCTGGCCGGCGACTTCGGCGCGGCGAGTCTGGGCGTGAGTGTCGACGAAGCGCGGCAAGCGGTTTCGGATGCCGCCGGCTGGATGGAATTGTCGGTGGTCAACTCGGCGGCCTCGGTGGTGGTGTCCGGGGACCGTACCGCCATCGCGGACCTGGTGTCCGACCTGCAATCGCGCGGTCGCTTCGCGCGCGTCATCGCCATGAGCTTCCCCGCCCACACCAGTGCGCTGGATCCGCTGCGGGCACAACTGCTCGCCGGGGTGCCGGAGTCTCGATTCGGCGATGGCACGGTGCCGTTCATCGGATCGGTGACCGGTGAGGTCGTCGGCGCGGACACGGAATTCGCCGAGTACTGGTACCGGAATCTGCGGAGCACCGTGCGGTTCGACCGGGCCGCCGAGACGGTCCGGGACAGCGGCGTCGAGGGATTCGTCGAGATGTCGGCGCACCCCGCGTTGCTGCACGCGCTCGCCGATACCGATGCGCCGCTCATCGTCGGGTCGGGACGCCGCGACGAGGCCCTCGTCGACGTGCTCTCCGACAACATCGCCACCGTGGCCGTGGCGGACCCCGACTACGACTGGGCCGAGCACATCGAGCCGAATCAACCGATGCTGCGCGGATTTCCGCATGCCCCGATGGCAGCGATGCACCTGTGGGCCGCGCCGGAACCGCTGCCCGCGGTGGCCGGACTGACGGTCAGCGCCGAACACTGGCTGCCGCAGCCCGATGAGACCGTGCCGTTGATCATTCGGCGTGCCGCGGTGCTGGACGTGCCGGGACCGCGGGGTGAGCTGGCCGACCGGATCCGCGACGGTGTGCGGGCCAACCTCGGCACCGTGCTGGTCGAGCCGGCCGAGGCCGATCTGCTCATCGTCGTCGCACCGATGCTCGACCACCCCGACACCGAGGCGGCGATCACGGACCTCGCCGAGCTGATCCGAGGTGGACTCTGCGACTACCCGAATGCCATTGGGTCACAATGCAACGACGTGTGGCTGGTGACGGTCGGCGGCGAGCACGTGCGCGACGATGAGCCGGTAGCGCTACCGGCCCAGGCGGCCCTCGCCGCCATGCACCGCAGTATCGGTTTCGACCATCCGGATCAGTCCTTCCGCCACCTTGACCTGGCCTCCTGGGAAATTGACACGTCGGCGGCGACCGCCGTCGTCGAGACCATGCTGGGCACGGGAACCGAAGTGGCGCTGCGTGATTCACAGCAGTACCGGCGCGGCCTGGCGGCCCTGCCGGATGCTGACGCTCCGGCGCCCGGGTTACTGGACAACGTGGTGATCACCGGCGGAAACGGTGCCGTCGGCCTGCATTTCGCGCGGACTCTCGCCGCCGCAGGCGCCCGGCGCATCGTGCTGGTCAGCCGCAGTGGCACCGATGCGCAGCAACTGGCCGGGTTCGACGGCACCGACGTGGTGTCGGTGCAGTGCGACATCACGTCGTCCGAACAGGTTTCGGCCGCCGCGGCCGCCCACGCCGGTGACGGTGCGACGCTCGTGGTCCATGCGGCCGGTGCGGCGGCGTTCGGCACGACGGTCGGCGCGGATGATTTCATCGCCACCGCGGCCGCGAAGGTCGCCGGTCTGGCCCGGCTGGCCGAGTCCTGGCCGTTGCGTCCTGATGCCCGAATCCTGGTGTGCTCATCGGTGTCCGGACTGTGGGGCGGGCTCGGTCATGTCGCCTACGCAGCCGTGAACCGCGTGCAGGATGTGCTGGCCGGGCAGTTCCGCGCCAAGGGGCTCGACTGTGTGGCCGTGCGGTGGGGACTGTGGCCGGGCGCCGGCATCGTCGGTGCCGAGGAGGTGGCGCGGATCGAGCGCGCCGGGCTGCGGGAGATGGATCCCGTCGTCGCCATCGAGGCGGCCCTGGGGACCTCCGCGCCCGCGCCGCTGATCTTCAGCGCCGATGCCGAGCGGTTGGCGACGCTGCTCGGTGCTGCCCCTACTGAGGCGGAACCGGCTGTACCGCAGCCGGTTCCGGTCGCCATCAGTGCCGGTGCCGACGCCGAAGACGTCGTCCGGCACGAGCTTTCGGCGGTGCTCAAACTGGGCGACCCCGGCGGCATCGACCTGACCGCGGCCCTGTTCGACCTGGGCCTGGATTCGCTGCTGGCACTGGACCTGCGCAAGCGGCTGCGCCGGGGCACCGGCCGGTCCGTGCCGTTGGCCGGGCTGCTGAGCGGCATCACCGGTATCGAACTGGTGGATTTGCTAACCGATAGATCAGAAAAGGTGGAGAGCTAGCGTGACCGAGACCGACATCCGGGCAGAAGACGCTCGCCTGGAGCTGTTGCGGCGCAAGCTGGCCGAGCGCGGCCTGCAGTCCCAGGGCAACACGCAGTCGAACGATGGGGCGCCGGTGGTGCCGGTGCTGTCCGACGGCCAGCGCCGGATGTGGTTCGTGCAGACCGCCGAACCCGCGGGCGCCCTGCTCAATGTCTGTGTGTCCTTCGCGATCACCGGCGAACTCGACCACCAGCGCCTGCGGGCTGCGGTGACCGCGGTGGCCGGCCGGCACGCGGTACTGCGCACCACGTACCGGGCGGACGCGACCGGCGAACCCGGCCTGACGGTGCACGACCAGTTGGCACCGGGCTGGAGCACCCACGACCTGAGTGAGCTCTCGGAAGCGTCGCGCGCCCTGCGCCTCGAGGTGCTGGCACAGCGGGAATTCGGCACGCCGTTCCAGCTCGACACCGAATCGCCCTTGCGGATCAGCCTGATTCGCACCGCGGCGGACGAGCACATCATGCTGCTCACCGCACACCACATCGCCTGGGACGACGCGTCCTGGCAGGTCTTTTTCGGCGATCTCACGCGGGCGTACGACGGCGCGCAGCTGGCCGAGGTGGTTCCGGCGGCGGTGCCCGCCGATGACCACACCGACGCCCTGGAGTACTGGCGCGGCGTGCTCGCCGATCCGCCTGAGCCGCTGGAACTTCCGGGCCCGCACGGTTCCCTGGTGCCGACCGGTCACCGCTCGCAGCGCGTCACCCGGCGCATCGATGCCGACGCCGTGGCCCGCATCTCCGAGTTGGCTCGCCAGACCGGATCCACGCCGTACACCGTGCTGCTGGCGGCGTTCGGCACCTTGCTGCACCGCTACACCCACGCCGACGATGTCCTGGTCGCGACGCCGGTGCTCAACCGCAGCGGTGGCACCGAGGAAGCGCTGGGGTACTACGGCAACACGGTGGCGCTGCGCCTGCGCCCCGAATCACGTCAGAGTTTCGGCGAATTCGTCACTCAGGCCAAGGACACCACCCACGGCGCCTTCGCGCATCAGCAGATCAACCTGGACCGGGTGGTGCGCGAGCTCAACCCGGACCGCCGGCACGGCGTGGAGCGGCTGGCACGGGTCTCGTTCGGCGCCCGCGAGGCCGACGGCCGCGGCTTCTGCCCGTCCGGTATCACCTGCCGCCGGGCCGAGTACCGGGGCCACCAGACGCAGCTGCCGCTGGGCTTCATGGTCGAGTTCGAGGACGACGGGGCAGTGGTCGAGGCGGAGTACCTGACCGAAATCCTCGATGCCGCACTGGCCGACCAACTGCTGCGGCACTACGTGGTGCTGCTGGAGTCCGCGCTGGCCGACCCGACCCGGGCGCTGGCCGAGCTGGATCTGATGGACGACCACGACGCCGACTGGCTGCGGCAGATGGCGGGCGGGGAGCAGTTCAGCACTCCGGACACCACGTTGGCCGCGTTGATCGAGGCACAGACCGAGCGCACGCCGGACTCGGTCGCCGTCGCGTACGAAGGCCGCTACTTCACCTACCGCGAGCTCAACGCCGAGGCGAACCGGTTGGCGCACTGGCTGATCGGCCAGGGCATCGGCACCGAGGACCGGGTTGCGGTCCTGCTGGAGAAGTCGCCCGAACTGGTGATCACCGCGCTGGCTGTGGTCAAGGCCGGTGGCGTGTACCTGCCGGTCGATCCGACGTACCCCGAGGACCGGCTGTCCTTCATCCTGGGCGACGGTGACCCGAAACTCGTGATCCGCGAACCGATCACCGACCTGGCGGGGCAGCGAGACGACAATCCCACCGACGCCGATCGGGTCCGGCCGCTGACGGCAGGCAACACCGCCTACCTGATCTACACGTCGGGTTCGACCGGTCTGCCCAAGGGCGTTCCGGTGCCGCACCGTCCGGTCGCCGAGTACTTCGTGTGGTTCGTCGACGAATACCAGATCGACGCCGACGAGCGGCTGCTGCAGGTCGCCTCGCCGAGCTTCGACGTGTCGATCGCCGAGGTGTTCGGCATGCTGGCGTGCGGTGCGCGCCTGGTCATTCCGCGCCCGGGCGGCCTCAACGACATCGGGTACCTGACCGAGCTGCTGCGCGGTGAGGGCATCACGTCCATGCACTTCGTGCCTTCGCTGTTGGGACTGTTCCTGTCCCTGCCGGGCGTCAACGAATGGCGCAGCCTCAAGCGGGTGCCGATCGGTGGTGAGGCGCTACCGGGTGAGGTGGCGGACAAGTTCCACGCCACCTTCGACGCGCTGCTGCACAACTTCTACGGACCGACCGAGACGGTCATCAATGCCAGCCGGTACCGCGTCGAGGGCAAGCAGGGCACGCGCATCGTGCCGATCGGCAAGCCGAAGATCAACACGCAGATGCACCTGCTCGACGACGCCCTGCGGCCGGTGCCGGTCGGCGTCATCGGCGAGATCTACATCGGCGGAACACATGTCGCGCACGGATACCACCGGCGCCCGGGCCTGACCGCCGAGCGCTTCGTCGCCGACCCGTTCACCGCGGGTGGCCGGCTCTATCGCTCCGGTGACCTGGCTCGTCTCAACAGCGACGGTGACATCGAATTCGTCGGCCGCGCCGACGAGCAGGTCAAGATCCGCGGCTTCCGCATCGAACTCGGCGAGATCGCCGCCGCCATCGCCGTGGACCCCAGCGTCGGCCAGGCCGTCGTCGTGGCGAGCGACCTGCCCGGGCTGGGCAAGAGCCTCGTCGGCTACCTCACCCCGGCCGATCGCGGTGACCTGGAATCGGTTGACGTGCAACGAATCAAGGCCCGGGTGGCGGCAGCGCTGCCGGAGTACATGGTGCCGGCCGGCTACGTCGTGCTCGACGAAATCCCGATCACCGCGCACGGCAAGATCGACCGCCGCGCGCTGCCCGATCCGGATATCCAGTCCCGCACCGCCTTCCGTGCACTGACCAGCGACACCGAGCGGAAGGTTGCCGAACTATTCGCCGACCTGCTCGGCGTCGACCAGATCGGTGCCGACGACTCCTTCTTCGAACTCGGCGGGCACTCGCTGCTGGCCACCAAACTGGTCGCGGCGATCCGGGCGCGCTGCAACGCCGAGATCGGCGTTCGTGAGGTGTTCGAGCTGGGCACCGTCGCCGAGATCGCCGCCCGGGTCGACACCGGGGCGCCGCACAATCGGCCGCCGCTGCTGGCGATCGAGCACACCGGCCCGCGCCAGATGTCGGCATCGCAGCTGCGCCAATGGTTCCAGTACCGCATCGACGGTCCCGGCCCGGTCAACAACATCCCGTTCGCGGCCCGGATCACCGGCCCGTGCGACGTCGACGCCTTCGTCGCCGCGCTCGGTGATCTGGTCGAGCGGCATGAGGTGCTGCGCACCACCTACACCGAAATCGACGGCGTGCCTTACCAGGTCGTGAACGACCCGGCGCCGCTGCCGGTCCGCCGCGCCCGCGGCGCCGACGAGGAGTGGTTGCAGGCCGAACTCGACCAGGAACGCCGGTACGTGTTCGACCTGGAGGCGCAGTGGCCGATCCGGGCCGCGGTGCTGTCGATCCCGGGGCAGCACGTGCTGTCGATCATGGTGCACCACATCGCCGCCGATCACTGGTCAGCCGGCGTGCTGTTCACCGACCTGGTCACCGCGTACCGGGCTCGCCTCGAGCAGCGCGCTCCCGAGTTCGCGCCGCTGCCGATCCAGTACTCGGACTACGCGGCCTGGCAGGCCACCCTGCTGTCCGATGAGTCGGGAATGCTTGCCGAGCAACGGGACTACTGGCGCGGCCAACTCGCCGCGCCGGCCGCCGACCCGGGTCTGCGGCCCGACTTCACCCGGCCGCCGGTGCTCTCCGGTGAAGGCGCGTCGGTGCCGTTCGTCATCGACCCCGATGTGCGGGCCAAGCTGACCGCGCTGACCCGCGAACTCGGTATCACCGACTTCATGCTGCTGCAGTCCGCGGTGGCCGTGGCGCTCGCGAAATCGGGGGAGGGGCTCGACATTCCGCTCGGCACCCCGGTCGCCGGCCGCACGGAAGCCGAACTCGATGCTCTGGTGGGCTTTTTCATCAACATCCTCGTGCTGCGCAACGACCTGAGCGGGGACCCGACCCTGCGCGAGATTCTGGTCCGGTCTCGGGACACCGCCCTGGCTGCCTACGCGCATCAGGACCTGCCGTTCGATCACGTCGTCGATGCGGTCAGCCCGGCCCGGTCGTTGTCGCGCAACCCGCTGTTCGGCGTCGTCGTGCACGTGCGGGAAGACCTGCCCACCGACCACGTCATCGATTCGCGTGCCGACGGCGACACCACGTTCACTGCGCTCGAGCCGACGTTCGATGTGGCGCACGCCGACCTGTCGGTGAATTTCTTTGCCACGCAGGACGGTTACCGCGGTCACCTGATCTTCCGCACCGATCTGTACACGCGGCAGACGGCGGAGCGGCTCGCTGATCGGCTGGTCCGGGTGATCACCGGCATCGCCGAGAACGCCGATCAGCGCTTGCGGGATCTGCGTGTCGATGAGGCGGTCGAAGGTACCGATGGGGTGCTGGTGCTCGACGAGTGGCGTCAGCCCGTGGGCGTCGGTGTGGTGGGTGACATCTACGACGCCGCAACAGGTTCGGAGCCGACCGGCGAACGCGGCAGGTGGCTGGCACACGGGCAGCTCGAGCGCATCGAGGCCGTACAGCTGCGCACGGCACGAATGGGGACGACCGTCCCTGAATTGTCCGTACCCGCGCGCACCGACACCGAACGCGCCCTCATCGCCCTGCTGGCCGAGGTGCTCGACGCCGACGCCGAGATCGGACGCAACGACGACTACTTCAGTCTGGGTGGCGACAGCATCAAGGCAGTGCAGCTGGCGGCCCGGGGCCGCGACATGGGCCTGAAGCTGACCGCTCGCATGGTGTTCGAGTATCCGATGGTCCACGAGTTGGCGGCGGCGATCGACGCCCGGTCGTCCGCGGAAACCGAAGAAGCTCAGGGTGCGGACCGCGAGCACGCGCCGATGACGGTATCGGGTCTGTCCGCGGCAGAGTTGGCTGAGTTGACCGCGTCGTTCGCGACGTCGCAGGAGCCGCAGTGACCACACTGCAACCGGCACCGGTAATCGAGGACGTGCTGGCGCTCAGCCCGCTGCAGCACGGGCTGTACTCGATGGCCCAGCTCGATCAGGCGGACGATCCGTACCTGATCGCGATGTCGGCCGACATCGATGGCGATGTCGACGCAGCGCTCCTGCGGGACTGCGCGGCAGCGTTGTTGGTGCGGCATCCGAACCTGCGTGCCAGCTTCGTGCAGGCCGGAACCCGGACGGTGCAGTTGATTCCGAGTGCCGTCGAGCTGCCGTGGCAGCAGCTCACGGCCGAGTCGTCCGAAGATGCGGACCACCTCGAAGCGCGGGAACGGCGCCGTCCGTTCGCTCTGGAGCGCGGTCCGGCCGTCCGCTTCCTGCTCATCGAAATGCCGGAGCGGCGTTGGCGTTTCGCGGTCGTCGCGCATCACATCGTGATCGACGGCTGGTCGCTGCCGTTGTTCGTGGGCGAACTGCTCGCGCTGTACGCCGCCGGAGGCGACATCACGGTGTTGCCCGCCGCACCTCGTCCGTATCGCGACTACATCGGATGGCTCGCGGCCCGCGACCCGGGGGCCAGCCGCCGGCTCTGGCAGCAGCACCTGTCCGGACTCGACGGCCCGACCATGCTGGCTCCGGCGCTCGGCTCGGGCGAACTCGGCGATGATCTGCCGCACAGCACCGAGATCAAGGCGTCCCGCGATGACACGCACCGTCTGGTCGAGGCTGCGCGGACGCGCGGCGTCACGGTCAACACTCTCACGCAGATGGCCTGGGCGGCAATACTGTCGGTGCTCACCGACCGGCGCGACGTCGTCTTCGGCGTCACCGTCTCGGGGCGGCCGGGAGAACTGGCCGGCGTCGAGTCGATGGTCGGGCTGTTCATCAACACCGTGCCGCTGCGGATCCGACTGGACCCGTTGCGGCGCGTCGGCGAGCAGTGTCTGGCACTGCAGCGGGACGCCGCCGAGTTGCGGGAGCACAGCTACCTGACGCACACCGAACTCCGATCCCTCGGCGGTGTCGGTGAACTGTTCGACAGCCTCTTGGTCTACGAGAACTTCCCGCCGGGCGCCTTGGTCGGCAGCGGCGAATTCGAGGTCCGCGGCGCCACTTTCCGGCCCCGGGCACTGCAGAGCCTCGCGCATTTCCCGGTCACCGTCGCTGCGCACCTGACCGACGGCGAACTGACCATCCTGGTCGAGACGAAAGACGGTGCCACCGGGCTGCTTTCGCCCGAGAGTCTCGGACGACAGGTGCTCGCGGTGATGCAGCGGCTTGTCGACGGCTGGGACCGTCCGTTGCGGGATATCGGCATCCATCTGACGGCGCCCGATGTGGCGGGCGCGTCCGCCACCACCGAAACCGGTGGCATCCATGAGAAATTCACCGCCGCCGCGCGCAGCAAGCCGGGGTCGGTGGCCCTGACCTACGACGGCGGCGCACTGACCTTCCGCGGTCTCGACGAAGCATCCGACCGCGTCGCCGCCGAACTGCGTCGCCGCGGCGTCGAGACCGAGACGCCGGTGCCGATACTGCTGCGCCGGGGCCCCGACTACGTGGTCGCGATGCTCGGTGTGCTCAAGGCCGGCGGACTGATCGTGCCGCTGGATCCGTCGATGCCCGCCGACCGGATCGAAGAGATCCTGGGCCAGACCAACGCGGCGATCGTCGTGGACGACGCCCTGCTGACCGCCGCGGGCAGCACTCCCGTCGGCGAATTCGAGCCGGCACCAACACGTCCCGGGCAGGGCGCCTACATCGTGTTCACGTCGGGTACCACCGGCAAGCCCAAGGGCGTGATCGGCACGCATGCCGCGGTGCTGGCGTACGCCGCCGATCATGCCGCTCGGGTGTTGCACCCTGCGGTGGCGAAAACAGGTCGGCCACTTCGGGTTGCGCACGCGTGGTCGTTCACCTTCGACGCGGCCTGGCAACCGCTGGCCGCCCTGCTGGACGGCCACGGCCTGCACATCGTCGGTGATGAAGTGCAGCGCGATGCCGAGGCGCTGGTGGCGACCATCGGGCAATACGGCGTCGACCTGATCGACACCACGCCGTCGATGTTCACCCAGCTGCAAGCTGAAGGCCTGCTGACGACTGTGCCACTGACCGCGCTGGCGCTGGGCGGCGAAGCCGTCGACCCGAATGCGTGGGCGGCCGTCCGCGCGGAGTGCGACCGCACCGGCATGTCGGCCTACAACTGCTACGGCCCAACCGAAACGACGGTCGAAGCCGTCGTAGCCGCATTCACCGAGCACGACGCGCCGTCCATCGGGCACCCGACCACCGCCACTCGCGCCTACGTCCTGGACGCCTGGCTGCGGCCGGTGCCGGACGGTGTCACCGGTGAGCTGTACCTGTCCGGTGAACAGCTCACGCGCGGCTATCTGGGCCGCGCCGGCGAGACCGCCGCACGATTCGTCGCCGATCCGTTCGTGCCCGGCGCCCGGATGTACCGCACCGGCGACGTGGTGCGCCGCGATCCCGCCAGTGGTGGACTGCAGTTCCAGGGTCGGTCCGACGATCAGGTGAAGATCCGTGGCTTCCGGGTGGAACCCGGCGAGGTCGCCGCGGTGTTGCACGCGCACCCCGGGGTGCGGCATACGCACGTAACCGTCCGGCGGCACGGCAGCGGGCCACGACTGGTCGCTTATGTCGCTGGAGCGGCAGCGGTCGCCGAGCTGCGGCGGATGCTGGCGTCCCGGCTGCCGAGATACCTGGTGCCGCACCACATCATCGCCGTCGACGAGATTCCGCTGACCGTCAACGGCAAGGTGGACGACGCCGCGTTGGCCGCGATCGACGCCGCAGCCGGCGCCGGGCAGACGGCAGCGCCGGCCTCCGCTACCGAACTGGCCGTGGCCGAGCTGTTCGCCGAGGTCCTCGGTGTGGCCGAGTCGTCCGGACTCGACGTCACCGCCGATTTCCTCGATCTGGGGCTCGACAGCATCGTCGCGCTGTCGGTGGTACAGGCCGCACGCCGCCGCGGACTGGCATTGCGTGCGCGGATGATGCTGGACTGCGCCAGCATTCGTGAACTGGCCGACGAACTGGACGCCGAGAACGAGTTGGCCGCCACCGCGGCCGAGGAGGCCGGCCCCGTACCGGTGCTGCCCAACGTGCATTGGCTGTATCAGTACGGTGACGGCCGGCGACTGGCCCAGACCCAGGCGTTGCGACTGCCGGACGCCATCACGGCCGAGCAACTGACCCTGCTGCTGCACAACGTCATCGCCGCACACCCGGCTCTGCGCAGCCGCCTGGACCGGGTCACGATGACCCTGGTCGACCATCCGGTGGGGGACATCTTGTCCGAGATCACCGTCGACGGCGACGTCGTGGCCGCGGTCGCCGAGCAGACCGATCTCGCGGTCGAACGGCTCGACCCGGAGCAGGGACGCCTGCTGCGGGCGGTGCTGATACACACCGAGTCCGGCGACAAGGTGCTGGTCCTCAGTGCGCACGTGCTGGCCGTCGATCCGGCATCCTGGCGAATTGTGCTCGGCGAGTTGGAGAACGGCTGGCATGCACTGACCTCCGGTGCCGAACCCGCCGCAATCCGCGAACACACCAGCTATCGGACGTGGTCCCGGCTCGTCGCCGAGCGGGCGCAGCGCCTCGACACCGCGGACTTCTGGGAGGCGCAGGTCGCCGGGCCCGATCCGCAGCTCGGCAGCCGCCGGGTGCGGCCCGAGACGGACTGCGCCGCAGATGTGGTGGTGGACATGGCGACCATCGACCCGGAGCTGACCGCGCGGGTGCTTGCGGCGGGTCAACCGGTCACCGATCTGCTGGCCGCCGCGACCGCACGCACCGTGACCCGCTGGCGGCAGCGCCGCGGACAGGACACCCCGGCTCCGCTGCTGGCTCTGGAGACCCACGGCCGCGCAGACTCGGTGGTTTCAGATGACGTCGACACCGGTGACACCGTCGGCTTGCTCAGTGCCATCTACCCGGTGCGGATCAGCTCCGAAGCGGCACACGAGGTCAGCGTCGAGATCGCCGCGGTCCCGGGCCACGGCATCGACTTCGGGCTACTGCGGTATCTGCGCGCGGACACCGCGGAGCGGCTGTCGGCCTACCCGGAACCTCAGGTGCTGCTGAACTACCTGGGCCGGGTGCACCTCGGGGCGAGCGGTGATGCGATGCAGCTCGACGGCGCACTGCTGGCCGGCGCGTCACCGGTACCCGAGCCGAACTACGCGGTGCACCACGAGCTGACCCTGATGGCCGGGGTTATCGACCACGGGGGGACCACGATGCTCGGTGTCCAATGGCGCACGGTGCCAGACATTCTCAGCGCAGACGACATTGCCGAATTGCAGCAGCTGTGGGAATCGCAGCTCAGGGAAGTGGTGAAATGACCGAGACCAGAAACACATTGGCCGTCATCGGCGCCGGAGCCAAGGCCGTCGCCGTGGCTGCCAAGGCCGCCGAACTGCGGGCCATGGGCGTGGACGCGCCCGACATCATCGCGGTGGAACGCCTAGGTGTGGGCGCCAACTGGCAGGCCGCCGGCGGCTGGACGGACGGCCGGCACCGGCTGGGTACCGGCCCGGAGAAGGACGTCGGATTCCCGTATCGGTCCGCGCTGGTGCCGCGCCGCAACGTCGAGCTCGACGAACGGATGATGCGGCACAGCTGGCAGTCGTACCTGATCTCGACGGGGCAGTTCGCCGAATGGATCGACCGCGGACGGCCCGCGCCCACCCACCGGCGCTGGAGCCAGTACCTGGCGTGGGTGGCGGAAAGCGTTGCCATGCAGGTGGTTACGGGCGAGGTCACGCAACTGTCCGTGGATGGCGACCAATGGGTGCTGCACTGCCGCGATCAGCAGGTTCGCGCTGACGGCGTGATGATCACCGGGCCCGGCCAGGCCGAGCGGTCCATCCTGCCGGGACATCCGCGGGTGCTGTCGATCGCCCAGTTCTGGCATCGCGTCGCCCAGGACGAGCGCATCAACGCCGAGCGGGTCGCCGTCATCGGTGGCGGTGAGACTGCCGCCACCATGCTCGATGAGCTGTTCTCGCACCGGGTTTCGACCATCACGGTGATCTCCCCGGGGGTCACCCTGTTCACCCGCGGTGAGGGCTACTTCGAGAACACCCTGTTCTCGGATCCGACCGGCTGGGCCGGGCTCAGCGTCTCCGAGCGCCGAGATGCGATGGCCCGCACCGACCGTGGCGTGTTCTCCGCCCGGGTTCAGGATTCGCTCCTGGCCGACGACCGCATCCGGCATCTGCGCGGCAGGGTCGCCCATGCGGTGCCCCGGGAAGACCGAATCCGGTTGACCCTGCAGACCGAACGCGAGTCAGGCAGCCTGGAGACGGTGCACGGCTTCGACCTGGTGATCGACGGTTCCGGTGCCGATGCCATGTGGTTCGCGCCGCTGCTGAGCCAGGACGCACTGGATGTACTGGAGCTCGGCATCGGTGCGCAGCTGTCGTCCGACTCGCTGCAGCGGTCCATCGGCTACGACCTCGCGGTCACGGGCGTCGCGCCGAAGTTGTTCCTGCCCAGCCTGTCCTGGCTCACCCAAGGCCCTGGTTTCCCCAACCTCAGCTGCCTCGGTCTGCTCAGCGACCGCGTGCTGGGTGCCGAATATTCCACACAATCCGCGAGGAGAAGCGATGAGCAGCAATCCGTTCGATGACGAGAACGGCGCGTTCTACGTCCTGATCAACGACGAAGAGCAGCACAGCTTGTGGCCGGTGTTCGCCGACGTGCCCGCCGGCTGGCGCGTCGTGTTCGGCGAGAGCACACGCGCGGACTGCCTGGCCTACGTCGAAGAGACCTGGACCGACATCCGGCCCAAGACGTTGCGGGACTCCCTGGTCGGCTGAGTCGCACGGCCAGGCTTTGCGTTGAGCCTGTACTCAGGGCGTGAAAAGCCGAGAACGGGCCGCCGTGGCGTCAGGGTCAACGGGCACTGCGGCCCACAGGCCCGTCGACCCTGAATTCACGGCGAAATGCACCCGCCTCTGGCGTTTGTGCCCGCCGACACCCGGCGTGAATCCGCTGTGGGGTCTCGTGACGCTGGCTGCGCAGCTCGACCGCAACTGGGTGGCGGAAAATCTG
The DNA here is from genome assembly GCF_048282635.1 of Mycobacterium sp. PDNC021. Taxonomy (NCBI): domain Bacteria; kingdom Bacillati; phylum Actinomycetota; class Actinomycetes; order Mycobacteriales; family Mycobacteriaceae; genus Mycobacterium; species Mycobacterium sp. PDNC021. Next base: position 4,659,533 of record NZ_CP182502.1, on the reverse strand, counting down.
GCCAGGGAGGCCACCAGAGCCTGAATTTCAGCGTCATGTCCGATTCTCGACTCCCCGAGTAGAGTCGCGATAGCCAAAGCTGACCAGGGGGAGTGCAGCAATGACGTATCCGGATCCTCGGTATCCGCAGCAGCAACCACCGCCGGGGCCGTATCCGCCGCCGCAGGGCTATCCGAATCCGCAGCAGCAGTACCCGTACGCGCAGCCGGGCTACCCGCAGCAGCCGTACCATCAGCCGGGCTATCCGCAGCCGTACGGGTACCAACAGCCCTACGGCCACCCGCGGCAGGCCGAGCCGCCCAACGGCAATTCGACGGGCTGGCGGGCCGCCAGTATCGGAATGTCCCTGTTGTTTCGCGGCACCTACCGGCTGGGCGGCAGCGCCCGCGACCGCGTCGTCACGGCGTTGATGTGCATGGGGATCGCGCTCGTCGCGTTGGTGCTCATCGTGCTGGCCGGTATGTACCTGCGCTAGCGCGAGCTCACCCGCCGGTCGGCGAAATCTGCTGCGACAGTGGCACATCCATGTCGTACACCCGGGCATGCAGCACCACGCGGTTCCGCAACGCGGAGCGCACAGCACGGTGCAGGCCGTCTTCGAGATAGATGGTGCCCTGCCAGCGCACGGCATGCGGGAACAGATCGCCGTAGAAGGTCGAATCCTCGGACAGCAGCCGGTCCAGGGCGAGCACCGTCGTCGTGGTGACGATTTCGTCGAGACGCAGCTGCCGCGGTGGAATCTGGGCCCATTCGCGGTAGCTCAGCCCATGTTCCGGGTAGGGCTTTCCGTCGCGTACCCCTTTGAAAATCATGAGTAGATCACTCCGCAAGCTCCCCGTGCGCCGAACGGGTCCGCGGTGACAGCGTCGGCATACACCTGACCCTAGCGGGTCGACTCGGGTTTGCCGAGGCATGCAACCACCAGATGGCCTCTGACGCCCGCCCAAATCCATCGTCACCGTAAAATGGCAGGGAATCCGGAGGTAGCGAATGGGAAGTGCCGACGACCGTCGCTTTGAGGTGCTGCGCGCCATCGTTGCCGACTTCGTTTCCACCAAGGAGCCCATCGGCTCCAAGACGCTCGTCGAGCGTCACAACCTGGGCGTTTCGAGCGCCACGGTGCGCAACGACATGGCCGTGCTGGAGGCCGAGGGCTACATCACCCAGCCGCACACCAGCTCGGGCCGGGTGCCCACGGAGAAGGGCTATCGCGAGTTCGTCGACCGGATCGACGACGTCAAGCCGCTGTCGTCGGGCGAGCGTCGCGCCATCCTGACTTTCCTGGAGTCCGGGGTCGACCTGGACGACGTGCTGCGCCGCGCGGTGCGGCTGCTGGCGCAGCTGACCCGGCAGGTCGCCATCGTGCAGTACCCGACACTGTCGCGGTCGACGGTGCGCCACCTGGAGGTCGTCGCGCTGACCCCGGCCAGGCTGCTGCTGGTCGTCATCACCGACACCGGACGGGTTGACCAGCGGGTTGTCGAACTCGGCGACTCCATCGGTGAGCATGAGCTGGGCCAGCTGCGGGAGCGGCTCGGCGCGGCGCTGGAAGGCAAACTGCTGTCGGCCGCGTCGATCGCGGTCGCCGACCTGGCATCGCAGCTGGACGGTCACGGCGGCCTGGGCGACGCAGTGGGCCGCGCGGCGACGGTGCTGGTCGAGACCCTGGTCGAGCACCAGGAGGAGCGGCTGTTGCTCGGCGGTACCGCCAACCTGACGCGCAACACGGCCGATTTCGGTGGGTCCCTGCGGTCGGTGCTCGAGGCGCTGGAGGAGCAGGTCGTGGTCCTGCGGTTGCTGGCGGCCCAGCAGGAGGCAGGTAAAGTCACGGTACGCATCGGCCACGAAACCGAGGCCGAGCAGATGGCAGGGACGTCAGTCGTGAGCACCGCCTACGGCAGCTTGGGCAAGGTTTACGGCGGTATGGGCGTGGTGGGTCCTACCCGGATGGACTATCCGGGGACCATCGCCAACGTCGCGGCCGTTGCCCGGTACATAGGCGAGGTCCTGGGCACCCGGTGAGGGTGCACAGCGGTTCGAGAGATTAGGCAAGGTTCTTAGGCGTGGCACGCGATTACTACAGCCTGCTCGGCGTGAGCAAGGGCGCCAGCGACTCGGAGATCAAGAAGGCCTATCGCAGGCTGGCCCGGGAGCTGCACCCCGACGTCAATCCCGATGAGGGCGCACAGGCACGGTTCGCCGAGATCAGCACCGCCTACGAGGTCCTCAGCGACCCCGAGAAGCGGCGCATCGTCGACCTCGGTGGTGACCCCATGGGGAGCGCCGGAGGCGGCGGCGGTGCCGGGGGCTTCGCCGGTTTCGGCGGTCTCGGCGACGTCTTCGAGGCGTTCTTCGGTGGCGGTGCGTCCTCGCGCGGTCCGATCGGCCGGGTGCGCCCGGGTTCGGACTCGCTGCTGCGCCTGCGACTGGACCTCGAGGAATGTGCGACGGGTGTCACCAAGCAGGTCACCGTCGACACCGCTGTGCTGTGCGACCTGTGCCAGGGCAAGGGCACGCACGGCAATTCCCAGCCGGCCCGGTGTGATACCTGCCACGGTCAGGGTGAAGTCCAGACGGTCCAGCGGTCGCTGCTCGGCAACGTGATGACGTCGCGTCCCTGCCCGGTGTGTGGCGGTGTCGGTGAGGTCATTCCCGACCCGTGCCACCGCTGCGGCGGCGACGGTCGTGTGCGCGCGCGGCGCGACGTCAGCGTCAAGATTCCGGCCGGCGTCGGTGAGGGCATGCGAGTGCGCCTGGCGGCCCAGGGCGAGGTCGGCCCGGGCGGTGGACCCGCCGGCGACCTGTACGTCGAGGTGCACGAGCAGGCGCACGAGCTGTTCCTCCGCGACGGCGACGACCTGCACTGCACCGTCTCGGTGCCGATGGTCGACGCCGCGCTGGGCACCACGGTGAGCGTCGACGCCATCCTCGACGGGCCGACCGAGATCACCATCGCGCCGGGCACCCAGCCCGGTTCGATCACCACGCTGCGCGGCCACGGCATGCCGCACCTGCGGTCCGGGGTCCGCGGCAACCTGCACGCGCACATCGATGTGGTGGTGCCGTCCCGCCTCGACAACCGGGATCTGGACCTGCTGCGCAAGTTCAAAGAGCAGCGGACCCGGGACGTCACCGAGGTGCGGTCCACGCAGTCCGTCGCCGGTGGCGGCGGCGGACTGTTCAGCCGCCTGCGCGAAACCTTCAGCGGCCGTTAGCCTTCGGGGCTACTGGTGAGCCGGGCGCTGTTCTACGTCGACGCGGTACCGGAGGTCGGCGGGCTCGCCGTGGTCGACGGCGACGAGGGATTCCACGCGGCGACGGTGCGACGCATCCGTCCCGGCGAGGAACTCGACCTGTCCGACGGGGCAGGGACGTTGGCGCACTGCGTGATCGAGGACGCGGTGAAGGGCCGGCTGACGGCGCGGGTGCTGTCGGTCACCGAGGTCCCGGCCGCGGCGCCGACGGTGACCGTGGTGCAGGCCCTGCCCAAATCAGAACGTTCCGAGCTGGCCATCGAATTGGCCACCGAGGCCGGCGCCGACGCTTTCGTGGCATGGCAGTCCGAGCGGTGCGTCGCGCGCTGGGACGGTGCGGCCAAGGTGGAGAAGGGTTTACGGCGCTGGGGTGCGGTCGCCCGGTCGGCGGCGCGGCAGTCGCGGCGGCCGTACGTACCGTCGGTCAGCGGCCCGGTATCGACCGCCGAGTTGGTCGCCTCGATCGGTGCCGGCGTCGCCCTGGTCCTGCACGAATCGGCGGAAGTGGCTCTGCGCGAAGTGATTTCGCCGTCCACCGCGGCCGTGACGCTGATCGTCGGACCGGAAGGCGGCATCACCGACGGCGAGGTGGCGGCACTGGTTGCCGCCGGCGCGATCGCCGTTCGCCTGGGGCCATCGGTGCTGCGGACGTCGACCGCGGCCGCGGTCGCGTTGGGCGCCTTGGGCGTGCTGACGCCGCGCTGGCAGGTCTAGTACTCGCCGCGCAGGTACCGGGCGCGCGCTTCGGCCTCGGCTGCCAGCGACTGTTCGGGCGTCGGCAGCTGCATCTGCTGATCGATGTAGTCGCGGGCCGCGGCCCGATCCAGGCCCTGATAGGTGAGCATCTGTTCGACCAACAGGTGCTGCACCGCCCGGCCTTTCAGATTGGCCAGCCTGGCGGTGGTCAGAATCTGGTGCGCGAGTTGTGATTCCGGCATGCGGGCGACTTCGGGGGAGAGTGCCACGCGCTGGATACGCCCTCCGGTGCTGGCCTGCACCGTGACCGAACCGGCCGGGTTGGAGACATTCACCCAGACCGGGACAGAGGGGACCGGGGTGGCGTCCGGCGCCGGCTGCTCGTATTGCGCTACCTGCGGCTGCTGGTCACCGTCGTCGCCGGGCAGCCAGCGGTCCTCGCGCACCGGCTCGTCATACTGCGTTGGCACCCAAGCAGTTTCGGCCTGGTCTTCGCCGGGCCAGCCGGCGTCGTCCTCGTCAGGGTCATCCCAGTCACCGGGCATGTCGATCAGCGCGGCATCGGGGTGCGGTTGATGTTCTCGCCGCCTTGGGCGTCAGCCCGCTCATACTGCCCGGCAGCGGTCATCAGGTCTTCGGCGGTCTGCGTCACCATCCGCTGGAGGTTGGTGCATGCGGTGGCGCGCGCGGTCGTGGCAGTGGTCACGGCGGTGGCCGTCGCCGAGCAGATGGTGCCGTGGGTCGACGTCACCTTGGCGGCCGCGCCGGCGGTGGCGCTGCTCGCGGTGGGGTAGTGCGCGGCGGCTTCGCTCTGCTTGCCGGACAACTCCCGCAGCTTGCCCGGGATGACTTTCAGGTTGGTCATGATGCAGTCCTCTCGGGTTTAGGTCTCGGTGGTGATGCGGGGCGGCGCAGCCAGATTGGCCGGATCCAGGCTGACGTGGACAGTGCCCTGAGCCTGCTCGGGCTGGACGTCGAACTCTACGCGGCGGACACCGTCGTCCACCGAGACGTGGATCGGCGCGCGTCCTGCGGCGCCGTCGGCTGCGGCAGCACCCTCGGGCGCGGCGGCCGGGTCCGTCGACTCCTCGCCAGGCTTGTCCGCCTCGCCCTCTTTGTCCTTGCCGTCCCTGTCCTTTTCGTCGGCCGGGCCCTCTTCGCCCTCTTTGGTCTTGTCGTCCTTCTTCTCCTGAGCGGCCTGGATTGCCTGACCGATCAGTTGGCCCAGGGAGCCGAGCCCGCTGCCGGCTCCGCTGCCGCCGCCCCCGGAGGGGGATCCGCCGCCTGAGGGCGAGCCACCCGAGGATGGCATGCCACCGGTCGGGGAACCGCCGCCGGACCCGCCGGATGCACCTGTGGTGCTGGGCATTTCGGGCATCGTGGGCGCGCTGGGTGACCCTCCTCCGCCGGAGCTTCCGCCGCCACCGCCCTGGTTTCCACCCGCACCGGTGTTACCGCTGGGCGTGGTTCCCGGCGTGGTGCCGGGTGTCGTGCCCGGCGGGGTCTGAGGCGTCGGCGTCTGAGCCGTCGTGGCCGTCGCCACCGTCTGGTAACCGCTTGCGGCCGTGGTCATTTCGGCTGCGTTGGTGGCGGCGTGGGCCGTCATCGTGCTCATGACCTGGCCGGCCGCCGCCATCGCGATGTTGACCGCGGTGATCTGCTTGACCTGCCACCCCACGAGGTCGCCCATGTGCAGCGACATCACCGCCCCCGGGATGGCCAGGGACAGCATCGTGGAGATCGCGTTCAGCTGTTTGCGGGCCGTGGCGAGCTGCTGTGCTTCTCGGGCAAGGATTTTCGCGACGGCGCTGTCGGTCTTGGTGATGGCGTTGGTCTGCGCGATCTGGGTCTTGTTCTTCGTCGAGTAGGCGTCGGCCCCACTGCCGGACCAACTGTCTCCGGGCACCGCCTGGCCGAGAGCCGTAGCGCCCGAATTCAATTCGGTCGCGCCCTTGCTGAAGGACTCTCCGCTCTCGGGTGCACCCGTCCCCAGCTGCTTGGACATCTTGTCGAGGTCCTGCAGGCCACGCGCAATGATCGGCGTCTCGAACGACGCCATCTGGAACAACTTGCCGGCCATGTCGGCCGCGTCGGCAACCAGTCCGCCGACCGCCATGACGCCGTCCATGATCGCGGTGTTGACGTCACCGAGGAGTCCGAGTTCGGCTCCGACGATGTCTTTGACCCCGTCGACCAGACCTTCGACCAGGTTCTCGCCGCCGTCGAGGACACTCTCGCCGACCTCACCGAGGGTGTGGGTGTAGGTCTCGACGCCTTCGGCGAAAGCGTGGCCGGCTTCGTCGACGACGTGGTCGACTCCGCTCACCACCTGGGCCGCGCCGCGTCCGACGTCGGTCAGGAAGTCAGTGAGTCCACCGAACATCTAAGCCACCCAACCGTATTCGTTCAGGTCCGTTGCATCGAGGATCAATGCTCACCGCGAAGGTATGCGGCCTCGGCCTCGGCGACCGCGTCGTCGGCTTGTCTCACTGTCGGCAGGTCGGGTGCGTTGGCCTCGATGATGGTCTCGACACGATCCGCGTCCAGCCCCTCGGCCGCGAGGACGCCTTCCATGAGGGCGCGTTGCACCGCGCGGCCCTTCATGTTCGCGAGCTTCGCGGTCGCCAAGATGCTGCGAGCGAGCTCGGCCTCGGTCACCGATGCGGCCTTGGGGGCCAGCTTGATCCGCTGGATCGATCCGGCGATCGACGCCTCGGCGGTGACGTTGCCCGCGGGATCGGACACGGCGAACACCACCACCCGCGGACCTTCGTCACCCTGATCGTCGTCAGCGTCCGCTACTGGGGGGACTGCTTGCTCCATCGCGGCCGCGTACGAGTCGGTCTCAGCTGCTGCGCCGGGAGCCTCGTCGTCCGATGCCACAAACAGGTCCAGACCCGAGTCCTGCGGGTCTGCGTCGTCACCGCTGTCGGTGGCGAAAAAGTCGAGCGAGTCCTCGGGTTCGGCGAGATGCTCGTCGTCGTGGTCGTCCCAAGAATGGTCTGACATCGATCAGATCTGCATCTGCTTGCCGAGGTTGGAGCCTTCCTGCGCATCGGTCTGGTCGTATTGCGATGCGGCCGCGGTCAACTTCGAGGCCAGGTCGCGCGACTTGTTCATCATCTGCTCGCAGGCGGCCTTGCGCGCGTTGTTCGCGGCGCTCAGGGCTGATTGCGTCGACATGCACAGCGGCCCGTGGGTCGCGAGCACCTTGACCTCGACGTACGACGTGGTGTTGCCCGCCGCGCTGAACGTGGCGGCAGCGTCGTCTTGTTTGGTGGAGAGCTCTCGCAACTCTGAGGTCTCGACGCTGAGCTTGCTGCTCATGTGTTGCTCCTTTGCTAAGAACTAGATTTCGGTCGTGATGCGCGGTGGCGCAGTGGGATTCGCCGGGTCGAGGCTCACGTGGACCGGGCCTTTGGCGGTGTCGGGATCGACGGCCACCTCGACGTGATGGGTACCGTCGTCGAACGACACCTGGATGGGCGCACGTCCCGCGGGAGACTCGGTCCCGGCCGCGGCGCCCGGCGGATTCTCTTCCGCGGGTTGGGCATTGGGGTCGGCGGCCGGATCGTCCGGCTTGCCGTCACCGTCTTTGTCCGCGCCCGGGGCGTTCGGATCCTGGGCGTTCGGGTCCTGCTTGCCCTGCTGCGCAGCCTGAGCGGCCTGCGTCGCGGTTTGCGCGGCCTGGCCCGCGAGACCGGCGAGAGTACCGAGGAGACCGCCGCCTCCGCTGCCGGAGCCGCCGCCCATCTGCGGCAGCGACGGCATACCGCCCATGCCGGCACCCGCGCCAGTGCCCGCACCCGATGCCGCTGGGGCCGTGGGCATTTCAGGCATCTTCGGCATGCTCGGCGTACCGCCGCCACCACCGGAGCCCGAGCCGCCGCCCGAACCGCTGCCTCCGCCTCCGGTGCCAGTGCCTGTGCCGGTACCCGTCCCGGTGGGGTTGCCGGAACTGGGCGGGTTGCCCGTCGGCGGGCCGTACGGCGAGTTCGTTCCCGGCGGGGTAACCGGCTGGTTCGGGTTGCCCGGCGCGTTGGGGTCGCTGTTGCCGAAGTCTGGTCCGTCCCCTGGCTTTTTCGCGGGCGGCGGCATGGTGCTCAGCGGCGGAGCGTGCGACGCACTCTGGTACATGCTCGTCGCTTGGCTCAACTTCGCTGCGTTGCTTGATGATTGAGCCATCATGTTGTTCATCGCCAGGGCGGAGGCCGCGGCGGCGACCGCGACGGACGCGGCCTGCAGCGCAAGAGACTCTGGAGCGCCGATAACCGTCGCCTCAAGTGCCAGGCAGACGGGGATCATCGCGCCGAGGCAGGTGGCGATGTTGTCCATCTGCTCGCGCCCGGCGACCACCTGCTCAGCCTCGGCGCCGAGGATTTCCACGACGAGATTGTCGGCCTGCAGCAACTGTTCGGCGCTGCCGATCTGCTCGGCGTTCCGGTTGGAGTAGGCCGAAGAGCTGGTGCCGTGCCAGGCGTTCGGGTATGCAGTGCTGAGGCCGTCTCCGGCAGCCTGAAAAAGCTCGGCGCCGTCCGAGAACGATTCCCCGGTGTCCGGATCGCCGATGCCGAAGCCGAGCCCTGCCAGCTGCAGCCCCCACATGCCGCCCTCGATGATGGGTGTCGGCGCAGCCGCGGGCATCAGCATCTTGGCGATATCGCCCGCGTCGCTGAGCAGCCCGACGACGCCCATCGGGTCGCCTTCCATCAGCTTCTTGACGTTGTCCGCGATATCCGAGGCGGTGTCCAGGACGTCGTTGGCCTTGTCGAGGATGTCGTTGATCTTCTCGCCGAGGCTCGGGGAGTCACCGCCGTCGTGGTCGCCGCGCCGGTTCGAATTGCCGTCGTGATCGTCGTGGCGCCGCGGGTTGTGGTCGTTGCGGTCGTTGTGGTTTGGCCGGGGGATGCGCACCGTGGGCTCGTCGTCGTGGCGCGGGCGGTGGGTATGCGGCGAATTGTGCGATCCGCCGTGATTACCGCGACCCCTACCCATGCAGAACCCTCCCCGATTCCTCATCGCCCCGGCGGACCCTCGCCGGTGAAATCGAGCCTAACAGCGGCCGAAGCCCCTCCATTGCGCTAATTCGGAACTCCGCGGCGCGACCGGACGGGCCGGATCGTGTGGCCTGGGGCACAGCAATTCCTGCCAGGAAACAACAATTTCCTGCCAGCGGAATTAATCTCTTGACCTGCCTGTTTACATAAATGTCACAGCGGCAGAGGCCGCAAGGGGACAAAGACGGACAGAAGACGTGAAGGGGAACTCACCATGAAGAATTTCGGAATTGCAGCAGTTATCGCCGGCGGACTGGTCGCCGGCGCCATGGGGTTCGCCGTTCCCGCTGTCGCCGCCACCGGCCCGGCTCCCACAGGAGTGCAGGCAACAGTGGTGCCGACGGGGGTTGATCACCTGAACTGGCTGGACGACGTCCACCAGGGCGCCAAGTCGCCCAAGGTCGACACCAACGTCCACCAGAGTCGGTAATCGGCGACACCAACTACGCAACCCCGCGGGCGGTACCGGAAAGGTACCGCCCGCGGTTGCGTGACCAGCCAACTCATTGGGCGTGACATCGGCCCGGCGGTAGAATGTGCTTCTCAGCTCGACCCAAGAAAGCAGGCATCGAAAACCACGTGACGCCCCGCGATACGAACGCCGCCTCGTCGCGCTCCTCTGAGCTCGACCCGTCGGTTCGAAGCAGCATCACTGTTCCGCCTGATCTTGTGGTGGGCCTGCTCGGCTCGGCCGACGAGAATCTGCGTGCCCTGGAGAACCTGCTGGCGGCCGATATCCACGTCCGCGGCAATTCGCTGTCGATATCGGGCCGGCCCGCTGAAGTGGCGATGGCCGAGCGCGTCGTCAGTGAGCTGATCGCGATCGCCGCAGGCGGGCAGTCGCTGACCCCGGACGTCGTACGCCGCAGCGTGGGCATGCTCGACGGTGCCGACACCGAGTCGCCGGCGCAGGTACTCACGCTGGACATCCTGTCGCGGCGCGGCAAGACGATTCGGCCCAAGACGCTCAACCAGAAGCGCTACGTCGACGCGATCGATGCCCACACCATCGTCTTCGGCATCGGCCCCGCCGGTACCGGCAAGACCTATCTGGCAATGGCCAAGGCCGTCAGCGCACTACAGACCAAGCAGGTCAGCCGAATCATCCTGACGCGTCCCGCCGTCGAAGCGGGGGAGCGCCTCGGCTTCCTGCCGGGCACCCTGAACGAGAAGATCGACCCGTATCTGCGGCCGCTGTACGACGCGCTGCACGACATGATGGACGCGGAGATGATCCCGAAGCTGATGGCAGCCGGGGTGATCGAGGTTGCGCCGCTGGCCTTTATGCGCGGCCGGACGTTGAATGACGCCTTCGTCATCCTCGACGAGGCGCAGAACACCACCGCCGAACAGATGAAGATGTTCCTGACCCGCTTGGGGTTCGGGTCCAAGATCGTCGTCACCGGTGACGTCACCCAGATCGATCTGCCGGGCGGCGCGAGGTCTGGACTGCGGTCGGCCATCGAGGTGCTCGACGGCATCGACGACATTCACATCGCCGAACTCACCAGTGCGGATGTGGTGCGCCACAAGCTGGTTTCGGAGATCGTCGACGCCTATGAAGCAGCGGAAGCCAAAGTGAGCGAGCACGGTCTGGCCAACCGTTCACACCGCCGATCCACCGGCCGGACGAGGCGGTGACGGAGTGACGGTCGAGGTTTCCAACGAGTCGGGGATCGACGTATCCGAAGACGAGCTGATCAGTGTGGCGCGGTTCGTCATCTCCAAGATGGATGTGAACCCGGCCGCTGAACTCTCGATGGTCCTGGTGGACCAGTCGGCCATGGCCGATCTGCACATGCGCTGGATGGACCTGCCCGGCCCCACCGATGTGATGAGCTTTCCGATGGACGAGCTCGAGCCCGGCGGTCGTCCGGATGCGCCCGAGCCGGGGCCGTCGATGCTCGGCGACATCGTGCTGTGTCCGGAGTTCGCCGCGAATCAGGCTGAGACCGCCGGACATTCGCTGGGTCACGAGCTGGCGCTGCTGACCGTGCACGGCGTGCTGCACCTGCTGGGCTACGACCACGCCGAGCCCGACGAAGAAAAAGAGATGTTCGACCTGCAGCGCCAGCTGCTCGAAGAGTGGGTTGCCGACCAGGTGCACGCCTACCACCAGGATCGGCAGACCGAGAAAGACCGCAGGCTGCTCGACAAGTCGCGGTACTTCGACGAGCCGTGACCGGATTGACGCCGCTGATCGGCGCCATAGTGCTCGTCGTCGTCGGCGGGCTGTTCGCGGCGATCGATGCCGCGATCAACACCGTCTCCATCGCGCGCGTCGATGAGCTGATCCGCGATGAGCGCCCCGGTGCGGTGCGGCTGGCGAAGATCATCCGGGACCGGCCACAGTACGTCAATCTCGTTGTGCTGCTGCGGGTTATCTGCGAGGCGTCGGCCACCGTCCTGTTGGTGGACTACCTCGACGATCTGATGACGCGCGGTTGGGCACTGGTGTCCGCCGCGGCCATCATGGTGGTCGTCAGCTTCGTGGGTATCGGTGTCGGCCCGCGCACCGTGGGGCGGCAGAACGCCTATTCCATCTCACTGCTGTCGGCGCTTCCGCTGCAGTTCATTTCGGTACTGCTGACCCCCATCAGCCGGCTGCTGGTGCTCATCGGTAACGCCCTGACTCCGGGCCGGGGCTTCCGCAACGGACCCTTCGCGTCGGAAATCGAGCTGCTCGAGGTCGTCGATCTCGCGCAGCAGCGTGGCGTCGTGGCCGCCGAAGAACGGCGAATGATCAAGTCCGTCTTCGAACTTGGTGACACCCCCGCGCGCGAGGTCATGGTGCCCCGCACGGAGATGGTGTGGATCGAAAGCGACAAGTCGGCCGGCCAGGCAACCTCGCTGGCGGTGCGCAGCGGGCACTCCCGCATCCCGGTGATCGGGGAGAACGTCGACGACGTCGTCGGCGTCGTCTACCTCAAAGACCTGGTGGAGCGGACGTACAACTCCACCAACGGCGGTCGCGGGACCAAGGTCGCCGAGGTGATGCGTCCCGCGGTGTTCGTGCCGGACTCCAAGCCGCTCGACGAGCTGCTCAACGAGATGCAGCGCACCCGCAACCACATGGCGCTGCTGGTCGACGAGTACGGCGCGATCGCCGGTCTGGTGTCCATCGAGGACGTGCTCGAGGAGATCGTCGGCGAGATCGCCGACGAATACGACAACGACGAAGTGCTGCCGATAGAAGAATTGGGTAACAACAAGTTTCGGGTGTCCGCCCGGCTGCCATTGGAGGACCTGGCCGAACTGTACGACCTCGAGGTCGACGACGACCTGGACGTCGACACCGTCGGTGGGTTGCTCGGGCATGAGCTGGGCCGCGTGCCGCTGCCGGGGGTCAAGGTGCGGGTGTCCTTTCCGTCGCATCGCTCGCAGGACATCCGTTACCTCCAGTTACGGGCCGAGGGCGGGCGCGACCATCGTGGCCGGGTCCGCGTCGGCACCGTGCTGGTGAAGCCCGTCGAGCCGAAACGGTCCGCCGCGCCCGATGCTGTTGAAGAAGGAGAACCTGATGAGTGACGAATTCCATTCCGGCTTCGTCTGTTTGGTCGGCCGGCCGAACACGGGCAAGTCGACGCTGACCAACGCGCTCGTCGGCACCAAGGTCGCGATCACGTCGAATCGGCCGCAGACCACCCGGCACACCATCCGCGGCATCGTGCACCGCGAGAACTTCCAGATCATCCTGGTGGACACGCCGGGCCTGCACCGGCCGCGCACGCTGCTCGGCCAGCGACTCAACGAACTGGTCAAGGACACCTACTCCGAGGTCGACATCATCTGCCTGTGCATCCCGGCAGACGAGGCCATCGGGCCCGGCGACCGCTGGATCTATCAGCAGATCCGCACTGTCGCACCGCGAACCACGTTGCTGGTGGTCGTCACCAAGACCGACAAGGTGCCGCGCGACAAGGTGGCCGCGCAGCTGATGGCGGTCAGCGAGCTCACCGAGGGCACTGCCGAGATCGTCCCGGTTTCCGCGGTGTCCGGAGAACAGGTCGACGTGCTGATCGACGTGCTGGCGAGCAAGTTGCCGCCGGGGCCTGCCTTCTACCCGGACGGCGAACTCACCGATGAACCCGAAGAAGTGCTCATCGCCGAGCTCATCCGCGAGGCCGCGCTGGAAGGCGTCCGCGACGAGCTGCCGCACTCGCTGGCGGTGGTCATCGATGAGTTCACCGAGCGCGAAGGCCGCACCCCCGAACAGGGCGAGATGTGCGACATCCACGCCATCATCTATGTCGAGCGCGACAGCCAGAAGGGCATCGTGATCGGCAAGGGGGGCTCGCGGCTGCGTGAGGTCGGCACCGCGGCGCGCACTCAGATCGAGAAGCTGCTCGGCACGAAGGTGTATCTGAACCTGCGGGTGAAGATCGCCAAGAACTGGCAGCGCGACCCGAAACAGCTTGGCAAGCTTGGCTTTTAGCTGGCCCACCAGTTGTCGGGCTGCTTGGTGGCCCAGCCGCTGATCGCTTCGAGGCTGGCGGCCAGGGAGATCAGCAGCGGTTCGCTGCCCTCCGGACCCATCAGCTGCACGCCGATGGGCAGCCCGTCGGCGGTGAAGCCGGCCGGGATGTTGATCGACGGCCAGCCGAGCGCGTTCCAGGGCCAGCACACCGGGCAGGCCGCGATGATGGCGCGGTCGGTCGCCGTGCTGCCGAGCCGGTCGAAGGCGTCGATCAGCGGCGGCGGCAGCGCGGTGGTCGGTGCCAGCACCACGTCGAAGAGGTTGAAAATCCAGCCGATCCGGCGCTGAAGGGACTTTTCCCGCCGCCGTGCCTCCCGGAGCGCGTGCTCCGACAGCAGCCAACCGGTCCGGATGTTGCTGCGGGTCCGACGATCCAGAGCGACCCCGGGTCCGACGCGGTCGCGCCATTCGGCAAGTCCGGAGGTGGAGCGGGCCAGGAAGTCCATGGACAGTTGCAGCCCGTATTCCGGGTCGTCCGGCCGGACCGTGTGTCCGAGTTCTTCCAGTTGTCCCGCAACGTTGTTCAGTGCGGCCCGGATCTCCGGATGCAGCCGGGCCGGGAACAGGGTGAACGGAAACTTGGTCGACAGCGCGACGCGCAGGGGACCCGGCGCCCGCCCGACGGCCTCGGCCGCCGCGATGGGCGGCGGCTTGTGCAGGTCACCGTCTGCGTTGCCGGAGACGGCGTCGAGCAGCAGCGCGGCGTCGGCCACCGTGCGGGCCAGCACCCCGTTGACCGTGATGCCGTTGAAGGCCTCCGGCAGCGGCCAGGTGGAGATCCGTCCGCGCTGCGGCTTGATGCCGACCAGGTGGGTCCAGGCGGCGGGGATGCGGACGCTGCCCGCACCGTCGGATCCGATTGCGGCGGTGACCAATCCGGCCGCGACGGCCGCGGCGCTGCCGCCCGACGACCCACCCGGGGTGTGCCCGCGCGACCAGGGGTTGCGGGTGTGCCCGAATCCGGGGCCGCTGGTGAAAGGCCATTGGCCCAGCTCGCAAGTGTTGGTCTTGCCGACGATCACCGCGCCGGCTGCCTTCAGCCGGCGCACGACTTCGGCGTCCGCGGTGGCCGGACGCACCGTGCCGTCGGTGCCGAACCGGGTGGGCACTCCCTCGACGTCGACGTCGTCCTTGATCGCGACGGGTACGCCGAGGAGTGGAAGGTGTTGTCCGGCAGCGCGTTTGCGGTCCGCTTCGGTGGCGTCGGCCAGTGCCTGTTCGGTGAAGACCACCCGGAACGCGTTCAACTCGAGCTGGCTGGCGGCGATGGCATCGAGTGACTGCTGCACGATCTGCTGGGACGTCACCGCGCCGCTCGCGAGCCGGTACAACTGCTGGGTCAGGGTCGGGAATCGGGGCTGCGTGGAAGGTTCGGCCATGGCGATTCCGAGAATAGATTGGGCTCTCGCCCGGCGCTGCCTAACCGAAGTTGTCGGTCCGCGATGGGACAATCTCCCGATGCGGTTGTACCGGGATCGAGCGGTCGTGCTGCGCCAGCACAAGCTCGGCGAGGCCGACCGGATCGTGACGCTGCTCACCCGCGACCACGGGCTGGTCCGCGCGGTGGCCAAGGGCGTGCGCCGGACCCGCAGCAAGTTCGGCTCGCGGCTGGAGCCGTTCGCCCACATCGACGTGCAGCTGCATCCCGGCCGCAACCTCGACATCGTCACCCAGGTGGTGTCGATCGACGCGTTCGCCACCGACATCGTCAACGACTACGGTCGCTACACCTCCGGCTGCGCCATCCTGGAGACCGCGGAACGGCTGTCCGGTGAGGAACGCAACCCGATGCCGGCGCTGCAGCGGCTCACCGTCGGTGCGCTGCGGGCCGTCGCCGACGGCAGCAGGCCCCGTGAACTGGTGCTCGACGCCTATCTGCTGCGGGCCATGGGGATCGCCGGCTGGGCACCGGCCATCACCGAATGCGCTCGCTGCGCCGCACCCGGTCCGCACCGGGCGTTCCACGTCGCGGCCGGCGGCAGCGTGTGTGTGCACTGCCGGCCGTCGGGATCGGTCACCCCACCTCAGGGTGTGCTGGATCTGATGGCCGCGCTGCACGACGGCGACTGGGAGTTTGCGCAGGACTCACCGGCGGGGCATCGCACCCAGGCCAGCGGCTTGGTGGCCGCGCACCTGCAGTGGCATCTGGAGCGTCAGCTGCGAACATTGCCTCTGGTCGAGCGCGTCTATCGCCCCGATACCGCACTCATTGAACAGCGAGTAACCCTCCTCAGGCAGGATATTGCCCATGGCACTCAACCGGGCGCGCAAGACCAGCTATCCGCAGCTGCCGCAGGCGCCTGACGACTATCCGATTTTCCCGGACGTTTCGACCTGGCCGGTGGTCTTTCCGGAGCTCCCACCGAGGTCCAATGGCCGCTTCGCCCGGCCGCCGCAACACCCGTCCAAGGCCGTGGCCCCGCAGATTCCCGCCGACCAGGTGCCCAACCACGTCGCCGTCGTGATGGACGGCAACGGCCGGTGGGCCACCCAGCGCGGGCTCGGGCGGACCGAAGGCCACAAGATGGGCGAGGCGGTGCTGATCGACATCACCTGCGGAGCCATCGAACTGGGCATCAAGCACCTGTCGGTGTACGCGTTCTCGACCGAGAACTGGAAGCGCAGCACCGAAGAGGTGCGCTTCCTGATGGGCTTCAACCGCGAGGTGGTGCGCCGCCGCCGGGAGAACCTCAACGCGATGGGCGTCAACATGCGCTGGGTCGGGTCCCGGCCGCGCATGTGGAGCAGCGTGATCAAGGAGTTCGACATCGCCGAGCAGATGACGGTCGGCAACGACGTCATCACCGTCAACTACTGCGTGAACTACGGCGGGCGCACCGAGATCGTCGAAGCCGCACGCGAACTCGCCGAGCAGGCGGTCGCGGGCAAGATCAACCCGAGCCGGATCTCGGAAGCGTCGGTCGCCAAGCACCTGCACCGCCCCGACATTCCTGACGTCGACCTGTTCATCCGCACCTCGGGCGAGCAGCGGGCCAGCAACTTCATGCTGTGGCAGGCGGCCTACGCGGAGTACGTCTTCCAGGACAAGCTCTGGCCGGACTACGACCGTCGCGACCTGTGGGCCGCGTGCGAGGAATACGTCGGTCGCAACCGACGCTTCGGCAGAGCCTGATGATGAACCTGAGTGGGAGGGCCTGATGTCGAACTTGTTGCAGCGGTTGGCTTCTGTGTTGGCCGATACGGTAACCATCGTCGAGGAGAATGACGGCGCCCTGACCGTCGGGCACGACGGGACGGTGGCCTCGCTGCGGGTGGTGAACATCAGCGAGGGCCTGGAACTGATCTCGCTGACCCAGCCGCTGGCGTGGGACATCAAGCTGGACAGCAAGATTCGTGACCGGGTGTCCGATCACGCGGGACGCACCATGCTCGGCTCGGTGGTATTGGTCGAGCGGGCCGGCGACCCGCGGAGCAACGGCGCCAAGAAGGTCGGCGACGTCATGCTGCGCTACAACTTTCCGGCCGCCGGACTCAGCGACGACGCGTTGTCCACGCTGGTCCTGCTGGTGCTGTCCACCGGTGTCGACGTGCGGGCCGACCTGGCGTCATGACCGTCATCCGGATCGTCGCCGCGGTGGTGGTCGACGAGCACGGGCGGCTGCTGTTGGTCCGTAAACGCGGGACGACGGCCTTCATGCAGCCCGGCGGCAAGTTCGAGCCGGGGGAGGCGCCGGTCGACGCGCTGGTCCGCGAGGTCCGTGAAGAGCTCGGGGTCGGGGTGACCGACGTGCGGGAGTTGGGTCACCACACCGCAATCGCGGCCAACGAGCCCGGGCACAGTGTCGCGGCTGACCTGTTCTTCGTGAAGCTCGACGGCGTACCGCAGGCTGCCGCCGAGATCGAGGAGATGGCCTGGATCGATCCGCGCGATCCCGGCGACGTCGTGTTGGCGCCGCTGACCCGCGACATCGTGCTGGATTTCGTCCGGATCAGCTGACCGGCGCGGATGCGGTCAGGCCGTGCACCGACCGCAAATGCCGAAGATCTCCAGGGTGTGGCTGACGTCGGAAAAGCCATGGGCCGCAGCGGTTTCGGTGGCCCAGGCCTCGACCTCGCTGCCGGCCACCTCGACCGTCGCACCGCATTGCCGGCACACCAGGTGGTGATGGTGATGGGCCTGCGAGCAGCGCCGGTACAGCGCCTCACCGCTGTCGTTGCGCAGGCTGTCGACCTGTCCGGCCGCGGCCATCGACTGCAGGGTGCGGTAGACGGTCGTCAGGCCGATGCCCTCGCCGCGGCGGCGCAGTTCGTCGTGCAGCTCCTGCGCGGAACGGAACTCTTCGACGTTGGTGAGCAGCGCGGCGATCGCGGTGCGCTGTTTGGTGGACCGGGTGGGGGCGGTCACGGCCGGTCCTCCTCGACGTGGGCGATGGCGTCGACCACGATGTGCGCGAGGTGATGGTCGACCAGGCGGTACATCACCTCGCGGCCGGCGCGTTCACCGGCGACGACCCCCGCCGACTTGAGGATGCGCAGGTGCTGGCTGACCAGCGGCTGCGCCACGCCAAGGGCGTCGACGAGTTCGTGCACGCAACGTTGCGACTCCCGCAGTTGCATCACGATCGCGATGCGGATGGGGGCCGCCAGGGCGCGCAGCAGGTCGCCGGCGGCGTCGAGCGTCTCCCGCGGCGGGGACGACGGGAACGGCGCACCGCTGTGCTGGTGATCGAGCTCGTCATGCGTGGTGGTGGGTGGCACCCCGGTAACTCCCAAGCTATTGGAAATAGTTTTCATTTAGCTTTCCATGCGTGCATACGCATGTCAAAGGTGGGTGCGACATCGACCGGTGAGTGGGGCCTTTAGGCTGGACGGGTTGCATCCCACCTGACACAGGAGTGCTCGAACATCGTGGCGTCCATCATCGACACCGTTGCCAACCTGGCCAAACGCCGTGGTCTGGTCTTCCAGTCCGGCGAAATCTACGGCGGCACAAAGTCTGCGTGGGATTACGGGCCATTGGGTGTCGAGCTCAAGGAGAACATCAAGCGCCAGTGGTGGAAGTCGGTCGTCACCTCCCGCGACGACGTCGTCGGCCTGGATAGCGCGATCATCCTGCCGCGCCAGGTGTGGGTGGCCTCGGGTCACGTCGCGGTGTTCAACGACCCGCTGGTCGAGTGCCTGAACTGCCACAAGCGGCACCGTCAGGACCACATGCAGGAGGCCTACGCCCTGAAGAAGGGCCTGGACGACCCCGACTCCGTCTCGATGGACGAGATCGTCTGCCCGGACTGTGGCACCAAGGGCCAGTGGACCGAGCCGCGTGACTTCAACATGATGCTCAAGACGTACCTCGGCCCCATCGAGTCCGAAGAAGGCATGCACTACTTGCGCCCGGAGACCGCGCAGGGCATCTTCGTGAACTTCGCCAACGTGGTGACCACCGCGCGCAAGAAGCCGCCGTTCGGCATCGGCCAGATCGGCAAGAGCTTCCGCAACGAGATCACGCCGGGCAACTTCATCTTCCGCACCCGTGAGTTCGAGCAGATGGAGATGGAGTTCTTCGTCGAGCCATCGACCGCGCCGGAGTGGCACAAGTACTGGATCGAGACCCGCTTCCAGTGGTACACCGACCTGGGCATCAACCCGGACAACCTGCGGTTGTACGAACACCCGCTGGAGAAGCTGTCGCACTACAGCGCCGGCACCACCGACATCGAGTACAAGTTCGGCTTCGCCGGCAACCCGTGGGGTGAGCTCGAGGGCATCGCCAACCGCACCAACTTCGACCTGAGTACGCACGGCGAGCACTCGGGCGTCGACCTTTCGTTCTACGACCAGGGCACCGATACCCGCTTCGTGCCGTACGTCATCGAGCCCGCAGCCGGCCTGACCCGGTCGCTGATGGCGTTCTTGGTCGACTCGTATCACGAGGACGAGGCCCCCAACGCCAAGGGCGGCGTCGACAAGCGCACGGTGCTCAAGCTCGATCCGCGCCTCGCGCCGGTCAAGGCCGCGGTGCTGCCGCTGTCGCGCAACGCCGATCTGTCACCCAAGGCGCGCGACCTCGCCGCGGAACTGCGCAAGAACTGGAACGTCGAGTTCGACGACGCCGGCGCCATCGGCCGCCGCTACCGTCGCCAGGACGAGATCGGCACGCCGTACTGCATCACGGTCGACTTCGACACGCTCGAGGACCACGCCGTGACCATCCGCGAGCGGGACGCCATGACCCAGGAGCGCGTCGCGATCGACGCCGTCAGTGACTACCTTGCGGTGCGTCTCAAGGGCTGCTGACGGCTGACCGCCAACCACAACGTCGGGCTGAGCGCGTCGTTAACCGGATATCCGGTCAACGGGGCTCTCAGCCCGACGTTGTGTCTGTTCGTGAGTGAGAAATTGCCGCCGGGGACCTGCCGCGGGCTCGAATAGGCTTGTGAGCCAAGGGCCAAGGGACGCTGGAGGGGGCGACAGTGACGGTTCTCGGCGCATTTCTTTCGACTTGGGACGACGCGCGCGCGACGTTCGGGTCCGACACGCCGGTTGGCGGCTCCGAGTTCGACAGGAGTGCGCAGTTCCATGAACTGCGCAGCACGGTCTTGTCGGTGGCGCCCGGAGGGGAGTGGACGGGCACTGCGGCCGAGGCATACGACGGCCGCAATCGGGAGCATGCCGGGACCATCGGCAGGCTTGCCGCACTGGACCGGCGCCTTGGTGCCGAGGTCGATCGGTCCGCGGCTGTGGTGACGGCAGGTCGTCGCGATCTCGATTCCGTCAAGCAATGGGTGATAGATGCCGCGGCCAGCGTGCCGTCGACCGCGGTGGGTGACCGTGTGCTGCTTCCCGTGGTGGCCAAGGGGACGGCTGAGATCACCGCAATCATCAGTCGGTCGAACACGGATCTGGACGCCATCGCGGCGCGCATCCGCGAGATCGGCACGGCCTACACCGACGTCGCCGGGCGCGGCGGCGAGGCCGACGAGCCGAACGACAAACACCCATGACCCGATACCTGCGTGCGTTGACCGCAGTCCTGATGCTGTGTGCGCTGTCCGCGTGCTCGACCGAGAACCGAGAGCAGAAGGTGCCGGTTCCCGCTGAGATGGCTGCGGCGTTCGGCGATGTGACGTTGCCGCAGGGCGCAGCGGTCCTCGCCACTGTCACCGATTCGGACCGCGACACCCGCTATCGCGTGGCGCTGCGGATGACCGACAGCCAACTTCACGACTTTCTGGGCCAGTTCCCGGCGGCGCCGCGACCGTCCCAGATTCCCAAGACGATGACGGCGCTCGCGGGGCCGTCGCTGGCGAGTGCTCCCACGCCGTTGTTCCTGCAGGACAAGGTCACCACCAAGGATCACGGGCTGGTCAACCGCGAGGTCGTCGTCGACCAACGCGGGCCCGACGAGGTGTACGTCCACCTGTCGCTGTACACCACCTGAACCCGATTGCTGAGCAGTTTGTGAGCACCGGTCCGCGTCCCGTTGGGCTTCCGGTATAGCGTGCCGGTATGACTCGGGTTTCGGTGATCACCGGCGGTGCCAGCGGCATGGGTACAGCGACGGCCAAGGTGGTCGGGCAGGACCACGCGGTGGTGCTCGCCGACGTCCGTCAGGATCGCCTCGCCAAGGCCGCCGCCGAGTTGGCAGACCTCGGCATCGCCGCGACCATCGTCAACGCCGATGTCACCGACCGGGCCGCGGTGAACCGGTTGTTCGTTACCGCAACAGGTCTCGGCTCCATCGCGTCGGTGATCCACACCGCCGGCGTGAGCCCGAGCATGGGGGCGGCGGACTATGTGACGCGCACCAACGCGGTCGGCACCGTGAACGTCAACGAGGCCTTCTACCGGGTCGCGAACGAGGGCGCGGCGATCGTCAACGTGGCGTCGATGGCGGCACACCTGCTGCCCGACGAGATCATCCCGACCACGAAATTCCCACTGGCACTCACCGACGAGGACGCGTTCCTCGCCGAGATGGCGGCGGTCTGTGTGTTCGCGCCCGAGGAACTGCGCTCGGGCATGGCCTACGGGGTGAGCAAGAACTTCGTCAAGTGGTACAGCAGCTCGCAGGCCGAGCGCTTCAACGCCAAGGGGTTGCGCATCGTGTCGGTGTCGCCGGGTTCCGTCGACACCGAGATGGGGCTACTCGAGGCGGACGCCGGTGCGGGCGCGATGCTGACGAACGCCGCGGTTCCGCGCTGGGGCAAGGCCGAGGAGATGGCGGCGCTGTTCGCGTTCTGCGCCAGCGACCAGGCCGGTTACCTCACCGGCACCGACATCCTGAACGACGGCGGCGTGGTCGCCTCGATGCGCGAGCGCGCCCGCCTCGCCGCCACGCAGGGCTAGAACCGGCCGCCGCCGCCGGAGAAGCCGCCACCGGAGCCGCCGAAAGTTGTTGAGCTCCAACCACCGCCACCGCCACCACCGCCACCGCTGCTGCCGCCGCGAATCATGCCGGACAGGATGCCGCCGATGATGATGCCGCCCAGATCGGCGCCGGTGCTGGTGCCAGTGTAGGACTGCCGCGCGGCGGCGACGTCGTTCGCGGCCAGCGTCTGGGATTGCTTGAGCAGATCGGCCGCGGAATTGGCCTGCTCGATGCCGGCGGGCAGGTCGGTGCGTGACGTCTGTCGGGCGGCTTCGATTCGGCGTTGCGCCTCGGCCAGCCGGGTGCGGGCTTCGGGGCCGACGCTCCCGCGGTGCGTGTCGATGAAATCCGACACCCCGCGCACCTGGGAGGTCGCGGCCTGCAGGGCCTGATCGAACGACTGCTGCAGCCGTTGCCGGGCGGCGGCCTCGTCGGCGATGATCGCCAGCAGCTTGTCCAACTGGGCGTCGGCGGCGGTCAATTGAGTGAAAGCGCCGAATGGATCGGCCGCGCCCGACGCCTGCGCGTTCGAAACTGCTTGCACCGCAGCGGTACGCGCCGCCGTCAGTTCCGTGTAGCGCGCTCCGGGTGGGACCGCCTCCGCGGCGGCGATCCCGTGCTGGATGTCGGTGATCGCAGCGGGCAGGGCGCTGATCGCGTGCGTGATGTCGTCCGCGGCGCTGTCGACCGCGTCCAGCATGCGCTGCGTCTGACCCAGCGCTGACTCCGCGCCGTGGATCGCATTGACCAGGGCGGCCTGGCTGTCGCCGGCCTTGCTGACCAGCCCGCGCGCGGCGGTGATGTTCTGGTCCGCGAACGCCAGGCGCTGTTTGGCGCCGTCCACGTTGCCGGCGACCGACGCCAGTGCCGATGCGGTGAACTGGCTGTGCAACCCGGTCAGGGTCTGCTGGGCCGGCTCGACGCGCGCCGTCAGGACGACCATCTGCTGGGTCAGCGCGTCCAATCGGGTCGGTGCGTTGATGACCAGATCGCGCATCTGGTGGAAGGCGGCGCGCTGGTTCTCCAGTTCCTTGTCGGCGCGGGCGGCCGCGACGATCACCTGGGTCAGCAGGTCGCGCTGCTGCTGCGGGGTTTCGGGCACGTCGTCGTCGAGGATCTGGCGCACGCTGAACGCCTGTGCCATGGCGGTTTTCGCGTTCTGCACCGCGGTGGTGAACGGCGCGGTGTCGCGCTCGCCGAACTCGCCGACGGCCAGGGACAGCTCGTTGTCACTGGTGCGCACCGCGTTGTCGACCTCGACGAGGATCGACTTGGACAGGTCCTCCAAGGTCTCGAGCGACATCTTCGCGAGGGCACCGGCGTCGGTGGCATCGACCTGCTGCGCGGCGTTCAGATCAGCTTGCCGGCGCTGCCGGCGACTACGCCGGACCCACCAGATGAGTCCGGCCAGCGCGACGCCGATCACCGCCAGCGCAACCACCAACCCGACCCAGTTGAACGGCGCACCCGGCGCCCGAAGCCCGTCGGCGGCAGCGACGGCCGCGCCCGCCCAGTCGCCGTCGTGCAGCTTGGCTTCGACGACATCCCGGCGCAGGCGGTCGACGTCGACGTCACCCGTCGCGGCCTCCGGGACCAGGAGCGCGTAGGCGCGGTCCTTGATCGCAACGGCAAAGATGGCGTCGTGGTCGCCCAGAAAGCTCTGGCGCCAGCTGTTTTCCGCCCACTCGCGGGGATTCGCACCGGCGAAGGTGTCGACGTAGACCACCCACAGCCGCGTGCCGCGCTTGTCGTACAGCCGCTGCACCGCGCCCGAGACCTCGGTGCGCTGCTGCGAGTTCAGCACGCCGGCCTCATCGGTGACGTAGTCCGGCAGCCGCATCGGCGGCTCGGCGGTGGTGGTCGGGGCCAGCAGCGTCCCCACGATCAGGACCGAGATCATCAGCCAGAGCAGTCGCACAATGCGCATGCCGCCCAATGTAGTGACAGGGTATGTGGTAATTCGGCGCACCCGGGCTGGCAGACTTCGGCTGTGGGCATCGCAGGTGAGGGATACAGCGACTTCGACCGGCAGCGGCTGGTCGAAGAAGGCGTCAAGAGCGCCACGCTGCCCGGCACCGACGCCGGACACCGCACGGATTTCTCGCGCGACCGGGCGCGGGTGCTGCACAGCGCCGCGCTGCGCCGACTGGCCGACAAGACCCAGGTGGTCGGGCCCCGGCAGGGGGAGACGCCACGGACCCGGCTCACCCATTCGCTCGAAGTGGCCCAGATCGGGCGCCACATGGCGGTGGGCCTGGGCTGTGATCCCGACCTGGTCGACCTCGCCGGGCTGGCCCATGACATCGGCCATCCGCCCTACGGCCACAACGGCGAACGCGCGCTCGACGAGATCGCCAAACCGTTCGGCGGGTTCGAGGGCAACGCCCAGAATTTCCGGATCCTGACCCGGCTCGAACCGAAAGCGCTTGACAGCGAAGGACGTTCGGCCGGGCTGAACCTGACCCGGGCCGCGCTGGACGCCGTGATCAAATACCCGTGGTTCCGCGAGGACCGCGTCAAGTTCGGTTTCTACGACGACGACGCGGCCGCCGCCGCCTGGGTGCGCGAGGGCGCGCCCGCCGAGCGGCTGTGCCTGGAAGCGCAGGTCATGGACTGGGCCGACGATGTCGCGTACTCCGTGCACGATGTCGAGGACGGCATCATCTCCGGCCGCATCGACCTGCGCGTCCTCGCTGACGCGGACGCGGCCGACACCCTGGCCCGACTGGGCGCGCGGTCTCATCCGACGGTGACGCATGACGACATGCTGGCGGCCGCCGCGCGGTTGTCGGAGCTGCCGGTGGTCACCGCCGTCGGCAAGTACGACGGTTCTGTCGCGACGTCGGTGGCGCTCAAGCGGCTCACCAGTGAACTGGTCGGCCGGTTCGCCAACGCCGCGGTGACCGAGACCAAGTTGCAGGCGGGGCGCGCGACGATGCGCCGTTTCGATGCCGAGCTCGCGGTGCCGGCCCTGGTCCGTGCCGAGGTGGCGGTGCTCAAGATGCTGGCCCTGCAGTTCATCATGTCCGACCACCAGCACCTGCAGATTCAGGCCGATCAGCGCACCATGGTCGGTGAGGTGGCGCTGTCGCTGTGGGGCCAGGCCCCGGCGAGCCTCGACCCGCAGTTCGCCGCAGAGTTCGCCCTCGCGGACGACGACGGTGCCCGGCTGCGGGTGGTCGTCGACCAGATCGCGTCGTACACCGAGACCCGGCTCGAACGCGTCCACGAAGCCCGGTCGCCGCGACCGCTGGACTAGCCGGCCAGCGCGCTCAACACCAGGTCCGCGCGCGCCCACAGCAGCGACCCGCCGACGCCATCGACGATGGTGCGCGTCATGCCGGGGATCCGTAGTGCCAAGGTGGCGCAGCGGTCCGGGGAGTGCACGGTGTCGTCGCTGCCGAACAGCACGCGCACGTCGACCCCCGGTGTCATCAGCTCCGCCGGCCAGGGCGTCGTGGCGAGCAGCGTGTCCCGCGCGTAGCCGGCCGAGCCCTGGCTGAACCCGTCGGCCAGCGCGGCCCGCAGCATCGCGCGGAAATCGGGATCGTCGTAAACGGCGCCGTCGCTTGGCGGGTACTGCGTCATGATCATGTCGAAGAGCCGGGTTGCGGTGAAGCCCGACAGGTTGCTCAGCGCCTCGTAGGGGTCCGTCGCCATCGCTCTGACGAACTCGCGGGAGGCTGGCGGCAGCAGCGCGGCCAGCGGTGGATGGCCGAGATCGTCGATCGGGGAGGCCAACACGAGCCTGGTGACTCGCCCGGTCCGGGCGAGCGCGAGACCGAACGGTGCACCTTGCGAGTTGGCGACCACGGGCACGGGTCGACCGGCCACGGTGTCGACGATGGCGGCGAAATCGGCTGCGACGGTGTCGAACGTCTTGCTCGGATCGGGGTCGGAGCCGCCGATCCCGGGGCGGTCCACCGAAATCAGGCGTAGTCCGCGGTCGTCGAGCAGGTCGCGCCCGAAGGACATCCGCCGGCCGCAACCCGCGCCGGCGATGAACACCACGGGCGCGCCGTCGTCAGGGCCGTAGGTGGCATATGCCACGCGACGCCCGTGGTGCTCGACCCAACCGTCAGTCACGGTGTCACCGTACCGAGGCCAAACCCGGTCAACCTCCGGAAAAGCGCCGCCTACACTGGGCGCGTGGCCGGCCGGATTCCTGATCGCGATATCGCGGCCATTCGTGAACGCACCCGCATCGAAGACATCGTCGGCGAGCACGTGCAGCTGCGGCGCGCGGGGGCCGACTCGATGAAGGGTCTGTGCCCGTTCCACGACGAGAAGTCACCGTCGTTCCACGTGCGGCCCAACCACGGCCAGTTCCATTGCTTCGGTTGCGGTGAGGGCGGCGACGTCTACGCGTTCGTGCAGAAGGTCGAGCACGTCACCTTTGTCGAGGCCGTCGAACTGCTCGCCGACCGGCTGAACTACCCCATCAGCTACGAGGGGTCCTCGACCACCAATGTGCAGCGGGACAAGGGCAGCCGCAGCCGTCTGCTCGCCGCCAACACCGCCGCGCAGGAGTTCTACGCCGAGGCGCTGCAGTCGGCCGAAGCCGCCGCCGCCCGCCAGTACCTGATCGAGCGGAACTTCGACGCCGACGCGGCCAAGCGTTTCGGCTGCGGTTTCGCGCCGTCGGGCTGGGACACCCTGACAAAACACTTGCTGCGCAAGGGATTCACCTTCAAAGAGCTGGAG
This sequence comes from Mycobacterium sp. PDNC021, assembly GCF_048282635.1. Lineage (NCBI taxonomy): Bacteria > Bacillati > Actinomycetota > Actinomycetes > Mycobacteriales > Mycobacteriaceae > Mycobacterium > Mycobacterium sp. PDNC021. The sequence goes on along the minus strand of NZ_CP182502.1, from coordinate 4,633,016 downwards.
GCCGCCGGGCTGTCTCGGGAAGGTCGCCGCGGCCCGATGGACCGGTTCCACCGCCGGCTGCTCTGGCCCATCCGGGGCGCGACGAGCGAGGTGATCGGGTTCGGTGCCCGCCGCCTGTTCGACGACGACCAGATGGAAGCCAAGTACGTCAACACGCCGGAAACGGTGCTGTACAAGAAATCCAACGTGCTGTTCGGGCTCGACCTGGCCAAGCGCGACATCGCCAAGGGACACCAGGCCGTCGTCGTCGAGGGCTACACCGACGTCATGGCCATGCATCTGGCCGGGGTGACCACCGCGGTCGCGTCCTGCGGTACCGCCTTCGGCGACGAGCACCTGTCGATGCTGCGGCGACTGATGATGGACGACAACTTCTTTCGCGGCGAGCTGATCTACGTGTTCGACGGTGACGCCGCCGGCCGCGCCGCCGCCGTGAAAGCCTTTGAGGGCGAACAGAATCTGACCGGACAGTCGTTCGTCGCGGTGGCCTCCGACGGCATGGACCCCTGCGATCTGCGGCTCAAGTCCGGCGACAGTGCCCTGCGGGATCTGGTGGCGCGCCGAACGCCGTTGTTCGAGTTCGTGATTCGCACCGCGCTCGAAGAGCACGACCTGGACAGCGCCGAGGGGCGGGTGGCGGCGCTGCGCCGCTGTGTGCCGCTGGCCGCCCGCATCAAAGACCCCACCCTGCGTGACGAGTACGCCCGTCAGTTGGCCGGCTGGGTCGGTTGGGACGATGTGGCGCAGGTGATTTCGCGAGTCCGCGAGTCTGCCAAGGCAGGCCCCGCGACGTCGAAGCGCGACGCCCGTCGCCCGGCGGCACCGGCAGCCCCGGTCCCGGCGGTGGGGCGCCCGAACCCGAAAGACCCGACGTTGTGGCCGCAGCGTGAAGCACTCAAGTCGGCGCTGCAGCACCCGGCGATGGCCGGCCCGGTCTTCGACGGGCTGCCGGTCGACAGCTTCACCCATCCCGCATATGCCGCGGTCCGGCAGGCGATCACCGCTGCAGGCGGCACGGCCTCCGGTCTCGGCGGTGCAGAGTGGATCGAGACGATCAGGGCGGCCGACCCGGCGGCGGCGAGCCTGATCAACGAGCTGTCGGTCGAGGCGTTCCAGGTCGAAGAGGACAGGCTGCCGCGCTACATCGCGAGCGTGCTGGCCCGATTGCAGGAAGTCTGGGTCGGCCGCGAGATCGCCGAGTTGAAGTCGAAACTGCAGCGCATGTCGCCCGTGGAGCAGAGCACCGAGTACCACGCGTTGTTCGGCGACCTCGTCGCCATGGAGCAGTACCGACGCAGCCTGCTGCAGCAGGCCAGCGGCGACGACGTCAGCTGAGGCTTCAGCTGGTGTAACGCGCAGAACCACCGTGCGCGATATGGTGGGGCAGAACCGACCAAAGGGGAGAGGCCCACCATGACCATCGGAGCAACCCGGCTTTTCGCCGCAGCAGCGCTCGTGGCCACCGCAGTGGCAGCCCCGGTCATCGTCGCGCTGAGCAGCGCTCCGTCGTCACAGTCGACGGCTGACGGCGGTTGCCTCGCTTGGTTCGGCAACAAAGAAGACGGCAACTGCATGGGCCGGTCCAACGGTCAGCCCGTGAACGTGGGCACACCGTGGGGCGTGTGGGGCCCCAACGGCGGCGTCAGCAGCGGTCCGCTGCTGCCCGGCCAGACCTGGCACCAGCCGCTCGGCTGACGGTTCTCGAACCGATAACCGCCCGACTACCAGTCGGGTCAGTCGTGAATCGACTCCGGATGCAGCACCGTGGTCTGAGTGTCGATCGCCGTCAGCCGCACCATGTTCGGGTCCGGTGACACCTTGTCGGCCAGCTTGCGCCGGCCGGCATCCAGCATCGCCTTGGTTTTCGGGCTCTCGGTGATGGCGCGGTAGGTGCCGGCGATCTGCTCGTAACGGCGACGGCCTGCCTTGGCTCCCAGAACATAGCCAACGGCCATGACGGCGACGGCTCGGATCACTGGACCCCTCCCTGATGACGGTGCGTGGCTCCATCCTGCCTCACGATCGCCGATGCGTCTGGCCCGACCGGCGGCTACCAGCCGATTCAAAGATCCGCGCAGTCATGCGCTAGAGTCATGCCTCGGTTCAGGGACACGCGCCCGGGGCCTGAGCACAATCCCCTGTAGCTCAATTGGCAGAGCTCCCGACTGTTAATCGGGCGGTTATTGGTTCGAGTCCAATCGGGGGAGCAAGCATGACCAGCACGAAAGTGCTGGTCATTTTGCTTTCTAGAGCCGGGGTTCCGCTTCGCGTCCTATGCCGAGCGTGGGGCCTGCCGTGACTTTTGCGGCGTGTCGCCTCGGCAAGCCCCACTCTCGGCAGGGGCGCACCGGCGCCAAGCGTTTTGGTCGTCTCCCATGCGGGTATCCGCAATACATGAATGAATCACCTACCCCGGTCGGCGCCATGGTGCCGGGTCTGGTGACCATCGCCATCAGCTTCGTGGCCCTGGTTGCCGGCGCCCTTGCGATGGTGGCCGGATATCTGACGTTCGGCGCAGTGGCGATGATCGTCTCCCTGGCCGCTGCGACGTTCGGTGCCGTGTGGTTGCTGTCGGGCATGTTGCTCAACGAGCACCACCACCACCACCTGCACCACGGCTGATTCCCGCGCGGGACAGCGCGGGTAGAAGAACAGGGGAACAGATCGATGTCGGATGCGGTGACCCGGTTTGTCGGCGCGACCGTATATGACCTTGCGGGAGACAAGATCGGCAAGATTTATCGCGTGTACGTCGATCGGCGTACCGGGCATCCGAAATGGGCGTCTGTTCGCAGTGGGTGGTTCGGTAGCTCGGAGTCGTTCGTACCGTTGGTCGGCGCGCGAGGCGGTGACGGATCGGTTCGGGTTGCCGTCGCGAAGAACATCGTCGGGAACGCCCCGCCGATAGCCGGCGGCGATCGCATCACCGTGCCGGAGGTGGCCACGCTGCTCCGGCATTACGGGATGCCTGCAGAACACGCGACCGGACTCGAATCGGCGCCGCAGCAGTCGTCGGTGCCGGGGAAGCACCTCCGGGAGGCCGCGGCCGCGGCAGCTGGAATCGGGGGCACTGCCGCCAACACGTCCGCACGCACGACCGAGCCGGAGACTCCAGGTCAGTGACCGTCGACGCCTCCTAGCCGCGTTGCGCGGCAGACGCGGCGGGGCCGAGATGCAGGATCGGGAACGGCCGTCCGTCGCCGTCGGTCTCCGACCGGCTCAGGGTGACGAAGCCGTGGCGGTGGTAGAAACCGACGGCTTGCGGGTTCTGCTCGTTCACATCGACCAGCAGGCCCGGATTCTTGGCCATCGCGTCGGCCAGCAGCACCGAACCCGCGCCCCGGCCACGATGCTGGTGGTCGATGAACAACATCTCGAGGTTCCCGCCGGCGACGCCGGAGAACCCGACCGACACGCCGTCGGCATCCGCCACCGTCACGTCGACCATCTTCAAGTACTCCTCGGCGAGCCGGCGTTCGTAGAAGTCGATGTCGTCGGCGGTCAGGAAGTCGTGTGTCGCTTCGACCGCGCTGCGCCAGATGCGCACCAGTGCAGGCCATTCCGTGGTTCCTTGGCACGGACGGAGCGTGAAGCCGTGGGGAGTACTCACTGCCACAGGTTAATCGGCGGCCGCGGCCGAACCTCATCACCGTGCATCCGTAGGCTGGCCGCATGCGGTCCATCGGCTATACGTCAGCGTTCGTCCTGCTCTCGGCCTCGGCCCTGCTCGCCGCCGGGTGTGGTTGGAGCCCGAAAGGCCCGGACTCCGCCCCGCAGGCCGACAAGTGCACGCCCGCCGATGGACCGGCCCAGAACGTCGTGACCGCATCGATCTTCGCGCTGCCGGCACCGCCGTCGGGCAAGTGGACCCAGATGAGCAGCGGCCACACCGCGAATTGTGCGTTGTACTGGGTGCAGGTCGGCCAGAACAACTCGACGCCGGACAGCCCGCAGCAGGTCGTGTTCTTCAACAAGAACACGATGATCGGCACGCCGACACCCAACGCGCGGCCGTACATCACGGTGACCGCGAGCGCGCCGGACAGCGTGACGGTGCAGTACCAGTGGGAGCAGGCCAAGGATCAGCCGGGAATGCCGACAGGCATCGGTAGCACGCGATTCACCGTCGACGGTGGTGCGCTCAAGGCGCTGGATCCGATTCCCGGACCGAAGTAGCCGGCGGCCAACGTGAAGAAGATGGCGAAGAAAGCGCCAAGATTGGCCATTTAGTTCACGTTCGGCGTCAGTATGTGGCGAGCATGCCGCGCATGATCTCGACGGCAGCGGCCAGCGTTTCCCGGTCGGAGCTGTCGAGCGCATCCAGGACCGGGTCGATGGCGCTGCCGCGGTCGGCGCGGACCTGGGCCAGGGTGGCGATGCCCTGCGGGGTGATGCTGATGAGCACGGCGCGGGCGTCGTGGGGGTCGACGGTGCGGGACACGAGTCCGGCGTCCTCGAGCCGACGGACCTGGGTCGTCATCGTCGGTTGTGAACAGTGGTCGAGCGCGGCGAGATCGGAGATCCGGGCGCGGCCCTCGGCGTCGATGGTGGAGAGCAGCCGGGCCTGGGCGAACGGCAACGGGAGCCGGACGCGCTGATTGGCCAAGCGGTTGATGCGGGCAACGACGGCGAGGAGATCCGAGCCGAGAGTCGTGTCGGTCGCCGGTGCAATTGCCATGTTCAACATGGTTTCATAGATTCTCTATGTAGTCGAACTACCGTCGCGAGTGGTGACGGTCACATCAACGTCGAGTTTACTCGTCTACGCAGCTGGCAGAATTGTGCAATGACTGTTGCCGGCATCCGAGACAAAGCCGGTCCCCTCAATCCGGGCGAGTACGCCCAGGCCGCCGTGATGGCGGCGCTGAGTGCGGCCACCGCCATCATTGCCGTCGTCGTTCCGTTCGCCGCGGGCCTCGGCATGCTGGGCACGGTCCCGATGGGACTGCTCGCTTACCGCTACCGAATCCGGGTGCTGGTGGCCGCGACCGTCGCCGGCGGCACCATCGCGTTCCTCATCGCCGGCATGGGCGGCCTGATGACGGTGGTGTTCTGTGCCTACATCGGCGGCCTGACGGGCATCGTCAAGCGCACGGGCCGCGGCATCGGGACGGTCCTGTGGGCCTCGGTGGTCGCGGGAGCTGCGTTCGGCGCGTACGTCATCGGTGTCCTGCTGCTGGTGGGACGGCTGCGGGAGCTGATCTTCGCGTCGATGACCTCGAACATCAACGGCATCGCCAACATCGTCGGGGCGATGCCCGGCGGGGAGCGTGCCGCCGAGGATCTGCGCACGAGTTTCGCCGCATTCCTGCACTACTGGCCGGTGCCGGTGATGCTCTCGATGATCATGCACATCCTGTTCGTCACCCTGCTGGGCTGGTGGGCGCTGTCGCGAGTCTTGAAGCGACTGTTCGGCATTCCCGATGTGCACAAGCTCGACACTGCCGAATCCGCCGGCCCCGTGGCGCCGGTCCCGGCACGCCTGCGTGATGTTCGATTCCGGTACCCGGGTACCAATCGTGATGCGCTCGGACCGGTGAGCATGGACATCAACGCGGGCGAGCACGTCGCCGTCACCGGCGCCAACGGGTCGGGCAAGACCACCCTGATGCTCACGCTCGCGGGCCGCGCACCGACCGCCGGCAGCATCGACCGACCGGGGGCGGTCGGCCTCGGCCGGGCGGGTGGCACCGCGGTGGTCATGCAGCACCCGGAAAGTCAGGTGCTCGGCACCCGCGTCGCCGACGACGTGGTCTGGGGTCTGCCGTCGGGCACGACCATCGACGTCGAACGGCTACTGGGTGAGGTCGGTTTGAGCGGCATGGCCGACCGGGACACCGGCGGGCTGTCCGGCGGCGAGCTGCAGCGTCTGGCCGTCGCGGCCGCGCTCGCCCGCGAGCCGGCGCTGCTGATCGCCGACGAGGTCACCAGCATGGTCGACCAGGAGGGCCGCGACGTGCTGCTCTCGGTGCTGTCCGACTTGACGCGCCACCACCGAACCTCGCTGGTGCACATCACGCACTACAACGACGAGGCCGACTCGGCCGACCGGGTGGTCCGGCTGGACGGCGCCAGCGACAACATCGAGATGGTCGCGACCGCACCGGTGCCGATCGTGTCGACGGGCATCGAACCCGACGGCCCGGCGGTGCTCGAGGTCAGCGGGGTGGGGCACCAGTACGGCAGCGGAACACCCTGGGAATCAACGGCGTTGCGCGATATCAGCTTCACCGTCCACCAGGGCGAGGGCGTGCTGATCCACGGGCTCAACGGCTCAGGCAAGTCCACGCTGGCCTGGATTCTGGCCGGACTCACCGTGCCGACCACCGGCAGCTGCCTGCTTGACGGCAAGCCCGTGTCCGATCAGGTTGGCGCCGTGGCCATTTCGTTCCAGGCGGCGCGGCTGCAATTGATGAGGTCCCGCGTTGGCGCCGAAATCGCGTCGGCTGCGGGATTCTCGAAGCGCGACACCGCCCGGATCACCGAGGCACTCGCGATGGTCGGCCTGGACCCCGAGCTGGCAGACCGGCGCATCGATCAGCTCAGTGGCGGCCAGATGCGCCGTGTGGTGTTGGCCGGGTTGCTGTCTCGTCGTCCCCGGGCCCTGATCCTGGACGAACCGCTGGCCGGGCTGGACGCCGCGAGCCAGCGCGGCCTGGTGACGCTGCTCGCCGAGCTTCGTCGGACCACCGGGCTGACGGTCGTCGTCATCTCGCACGACTTCGCCGGACTCGATGAGCTCTGTCCGCGCATCCTGCGGCTGCACCGCGGGGAACTCGCTGAAGCGCCGATCACCGCGGGAGGACGATCATGACCGCCCCAGCCGCCCAGCGTCGGTCGATGGTGCTGCTGCGTCCCATACCGGGCACGTCGCCTGTTCACGAACTGTGGGCCGGCACCAAACTCATTGTGGTGGCGCTGATCGGCGCCGTCCTGACGATCTACCCCGGGTGGATACCGATCGGCCTGGTCGCGCTGCTGGTGATGGTGACGGTGTGGCTGGCGCGCATCCCGCGCGGAGTGCTGCCGTCGGTGCCGCGCCTGGTGTGGGTGCTGCTGTTGCTCGGCGGTGGGACGGCGGCCCTGGCCGGGGGCGAGCCGTTCATCGACATCGCCTCGGTGCACCTGGGACTGGGTGGTCTGCTGAAATTCCTGCAGATCACCGCGTTGTCCATCGTGCTGCTGGGTTTGGGTGGCCTGGTCTCCTGGACCACCAACGTCGCTGAAATCGCCCCGGCGGTGGCCACTTTGGGCCGACCGCTGAAATGGCTGCGGATCCCGGTCGACGAGTGGGCCGTCACGTTGGCCTTGGCGCTGCGGGCGTTCCCGATGCTGATCGACGAATACCGCGTGCTGTTCGCGGCGCGTCGGTTGCGTCCCCGCGCGCAGCCGGAGACCCGCCGCGAGCGCAGCCGACAGCGTCGCGTCGAGATCGTCGACCTGCTGGCGGCCGCGGTGACAGTGGCGCTGCGCCGCGGCGACGAGATGGGCGACGCCATCACCGCGCGTGGTGGAGTGGGCCAGATCGTCGCGAGTCCGGCACGGCCCGGACTGTCCGATGCGGTGGCGCTGCTGATGGTGGTCGCGATGTGTGCGCTGTCGGTGTACGTCGAGGTGTGGACCCCGCTGGCCACCAGCAAGCTTTAGCGCTCGGCTGCGGCGTTGGCCGCCTTCTGTGCGTCGGCCAAGGTCGACGTGACCGGGGTGCGGCCCAGGAACATCTCGTCGAAAAGCGGTCTGATGGCCAGGAATCCGGCCGGGAAGCCCGCGCCGCCGGGGGCCGGGATGCGGGGGCCTTCGAGGACCTCGAAGAACGGCTGCACGTCGATGTGGCGCCGCGCCCAGTAGTCGAAATAGACCCGTTGGGCCGCCAGCACGGCGGGCACGGCGGCGCCGCTCGTGCCAAGGAACGCGTTCCCGTCGGCGCCGCCCATCCAGGCCAGCACCGCACGCACCGCGTCGGGATGGCGGGTGGCCGAATTGGCCGCGGCGGCAATCCCGTTGGTGACGCTGACGCGGCCGGCTGGTCCGCTGGGCAGCATCGCCACACCCCAGCGGAAGGGCGCCTGATCGGCGATGGCGGCCAGGTTGTAGGTGCCCGACTGGAACAGTGCCATCCGGCCCTGCAGGAACTGGTTGCGGGAGAAGTCGCCGTTGCCGTTGGTGTCGGCGGCTGAGGGGGAGACGTGGTCGGTGTTGATCAGGTTGACCAGATACTCGAATGCCTGTCGCGCGCCGGGATTGTCGAAAGCGAAGCGGTCCCCGTCGCTGAAAGTGCCACCGGCCGAGCCGATGTAGTTGAGGTAGATGCCCTGCAGATCGTTGGCCGCGTTGTAGCCCCACTGCCGTATCTGGCCGGCGTCGAATCCGGGTGTCCCGGCCTGGTTTCCGTGCCGGTCCAGAGTGAGCCGGGCCAGCAGCGGACGCAGGGTGTCATCGGCGTCGGGGGACCAGTGCAGCCTGTCCAGTTCGGCCGGATCGATTCCGGCGGCCGCCAGCAGGTCGGCGTTGTAGTACACCGCGATGCCGCCGTCGGTCAGCTGCGGCACCGCCCACACCTTGTTGCCGCGGGTGAATTGCTGCGTCACCGAGGCATCCCACGCGTCGGCGGCGCCGGGGCCCAACAGCTGTCCGATGTCCAGCAGCCGATCGGTGTCGGCGTAGCCGGCCAGGTAGGCGTTGGACAGCCAGAAGATGTCGTCAGCACCACCGCCCGCGACATCGGTGCGCAGCGAATCGAAGTACGACGCATAGGCGACGACGTCGACCTGGACCTCGATGTCCGGGTGCCGGCGCGTGAACTCGGCGAATGACGACCGGTACGCGGCAGCGACCTGCGCGTCCCACAGCCGCACGGTGACAACGGTTTTCCCGGTGTCCGGCGTCCGGCCCATGAGCACGGCGGCCACCAGCAGCACCGCCATGGCGGCGGCCAGGGCGGTCACGAACCGGGTCGAGAACTTCATTTCAAGCCGGTGACGACGATGGAGCGCACGATGTGCCGGCCCAGCACACTGAACAGCAGGATGAGCGGCACGATCGCGACGGTCGTCGCGGCGAGCACCACGGTCCACTGCGCGTCGAACTGCGACTGCAGTCCGGCGGTGGCGACGGTCAGCACCCGCCACGATGAGCCGCTGGTGATCACCAGCGGCCACATGAAGCTGTTCCATTGCGAGACAACGGTGATCAGCCCCAGCGTCACGAGGATCGACCGGCTGGCCGGCAGCACCACGTGCACGATGACATCCAGCGTGCCGGCGCCGTCGATGCGGGCGGCGCGGATCAGGTCGGCCGGGATGGACCGGAAGTACTCGCGCAGCAGGAAAATCGCATAGGGCGAGCCGAACATGAACGGCAGCACCAACGCCCAGAACGTATTACGCAGCCCGGCTTCGGCCATCATCAGATACAGCGGCACGACGGTCACCGTTGCCGGCACCATCAGCGTCGCCAGGTACAGCCAGAACAGGGTGTCCCGGCCCGGGAATTCGAGCCGGGCGAAGGCGTAGGCGGCGGTCACCGAAAAGGCCAACTGGCCCAACAGGATCACCGCGGTCATCAGGGCGGTCACCAGCGCGGCCCGGCCGAAGCCGGCGTCGCTCAGGGCCGTGTAGTTGGCCAATGTCGGCGGGTTCGGCAGCGACAGCGGCGACTCGGTGTTGAACTGCCGGGCCGAGGTGAACGAGGTCAGCAGACCCAGGCCGAACGGCACCAGGGTGATCGCTGCGCCGGTCACCAGGACCAGGTAGATCAGCGCGTTACGTGAGGTCATAGCTGACCCGTCGGCGGAAGTAGATGTGCTGCACCAGGGTGATGCCGAGCAGCAGGACGAACAGGATCAGGGCCATCACCGCGGCGCGGCCCACCGCCGCCGAGCCGAACGCCTCGGCGTAGATGCGGTGCGCGATGAGATCGGTGCGGCCGTCGGGGCCGCCGCCGGTCAGCGCGTACACGGTATCGAAAACCTGTGCCGCACTCACGATTCCCGTTACCAGGACAAAGAACAGCGTTGGCCGCAGCATGGGCAGGGTGATGCGGCGGAATCGTTGCCACGCCGTCGCTCCGTCGATCCGGGCGGCGTCGTGAACATCATTGGGGATAGCCAGGATTCCCGCGAGAAAGAACAGCGTCACGTAGCCGACGTTGGTCCACACGGTCACCGCCGAAACCAGCGGCAGGGCCAGCGTCGGGTCCGTCAGCCATTCGATGCGGTGCCCGAGCGCTGTGCTGACCGCGCCATCGGTGGGGCTGAGAATCCAGCGCCACAACACCGCGATCGCCAGCGGCGAGCAGATCCACGGCAGGACATAGAGCGTGCGGAAGAACCCGGTGCCCGGCAGCCCGCGGGCCAGCAGCATGGCCGCCGCCAGACCCAGCACTGTTTGAACGGGCACGACCAGCGCGATGAAGCCGAAGGTCACTGCCATCGAGCGGCCAAACGACGGGTCGGTCAGCACGGCCTGCCAGTTGTCGAGCCCGACAAATCGGATGGGTCCCAAGAGGTCCCACCGCTGCAGGCTCAGCCAGCCGACCACCAGCATGGGCAGCAGCAGGAACATGACCACGCCGAACAGGCTGGGGGCGAGCAGCGCATACCCGGTCAGGGTGTCCCGGAACCTGCGGCGTGCCACCGGATCATTAAAGCCGGTCCTGCCATTACGGTGTAGCCGTGACTGCGCTGCGACGGGTTGACGCCGACTTCCTGGCCCTGCCGCGCCATTTGCTGGCCGAGGCCGCGGTGTCGGCCGCGCTGGCTGCTGGTGCGAGCTACGCCGACCTCCGGGTTCACCGAATCACCACCGAGCACATCCAGCTGCGCGACGGCGAGCTGGAGACCTCGGTGGTGACCCGCGAGATCGGGCTCGCGGTGCGCGTGATCGTGGACGGCACCTGGGGTTTCGCGTCGCATGCCGAGCTGAAACCTGAGGTCGCGGCCGAGACTGCCCGCCGCGCGGTGCAGGTCGCGGTGGCCTTGGCGCCGCTGAACGCCGAACGCATCGAGTTGGCCCCGGAGCCGGTGTACGCCGATGTGTCGTGGGTGTCGCCGTATGGTGTCGACCCGTTCGAGGTGACCGCGGCCGACAAGATCGTGCTGCTGGGCGAGTACTCGGGCCGGTTGCTCGCGGCCGACGGAGTGGACCACGTGTCGGCGGGGCTGCAGGCAGTCAAGGAGCAGGTGTTCTACGCCGATGTGTTCGGCTCGTCGATCACCCAGCAGCGGGTGCGGGTGCAGCCGATGCTCGAAGCCGTCGCCGTCGACAGCGCCGCCGGATCGTTCGAGAGCATGCGCACCCTGGCGCCGCCGACCGCCCGCGGCTGGGAAGCCGTCGACGGTGACGAGGTGTGGGACTGGACAACCGAATTGGCCGAGCTGCCGACGCTGTTGGCCGAGAAGGTCAAGGCGCCGAGTGTGACGGCCGGTCCCACCGACCTGGTGATCGACCCGACGAACCTGTGGCTGACCATCCACGAATCCATCGGCCACGCCACCGAATACGACCGCGCCATCGGTTATGAAGCGGCCTACGCCGGTACCTCGTTCGCCACCCCGGACAAGCTGGGCACCATGCAGTACGGGTCGCCGATCATGAATGTGACCGCCGACCGCACCGTCGAACACGGGCTGGCCACCATCGGATTCGACGACGAAGGCGTCCGCGCGCAGAGCTGGGACCTGGTGCGCGACGGCGTCTTCGTCGGCTACCAGCTGGACCGGGTGTTCGCGCCGAAACTGGGGGTGGCCCGGTCCAACGGCTGCTCCTACGCGGACTCGCCGCATCACGTGCCCATCCAGCGGATGGCCAACGTCTCGCTACAGCCCGGGCCCGACGATCTGAGCACCGACGACCTGATCGGTCGCGTCGAGAACGGCATCTACATCGTCGGCGACAAGTCGTGGTCAATTGACATGCAGCGGTACAACTTCCAGTTCACCGGTCAGCGCTTCTTCAAGATTCGTGACGGCAAGCTGGACGGGCAGGTGCGCGACGTCGCCTACCAGGCCACCACCACCGACTTCTGGGGTTCGATGGAAGCCGTTGGCGGAGAATCGACCTGGCGCCTCGGCGGGGCGTTCAACTGCGGCAAGGCGCAGCCCGGCCAGGTGGCCGCCGTCAGCCACGGCTGCCCGTCCGCCCTGTTCCGGGGAATCAATGTGCTCAACACGCGAACTGAATCGGGGCGTTGATGATCAGTGCACCGCAGGTTGTCGACCTGGTGCTGGCCGAGGCCGCCCGCCGGGGTCGAGCCGACGAGACCATCGTCCTGGTGACCGACCGATCCACCGCCTCGCTGCGCTGGGCGCGCAACACCATGACCACCAACGGCGAGTCGGTGAGCCGGGATACCACGGTCATTTCGATTGTCCGGCAAGGGGATAAGTCCCGGGTCGGCGCGGTGAAGTCCAGTGAGGTCGATCCGGCGACCATCGCCGGTCTGGTGGCGGCGTCGCAGGATGCCGCACAGGCGGCGCCGGAGGCCCGCGACAGCGCGCTGGCGCTGGCCGGCCAGGAGGTGTCTGACGACTGGGAGGCACCGTCGCCGCTGACCGGCGCTTCGGTGTTCGGGAACGTGGGCGCGCGTCTCGTCGACGGCTTCCACCGCAGCGATGCGCTGTACGGGTTCGCCCGTCATGAGCTCGACACCACCTATCTGGCCACCTCGGGTGGTATCCGGCGGCGCTTCACGCAGCCGACGGGCTCGGTCGAGGTCAACGCCAAACGCGGCGGGGCCAGTGCCTGGGCCGGGGTCAGCACCGCCGATTTCGTCGATGTGCCAATCGATTCCATGCTCGACGACCTGTGCCTGCGGCTGGGTTGGGCGTCGAAGACCGTGGAGTTGTCCGCCGGCCGGTACGAGACGCTGATGCCGCCGTCGACCGTCGCGGACATGATGATCTACCTCGGCTGGAGCATGGACGGCCGCGGCGCCCAGGAGGGGCGCACCGCGTTGTCGGCGCCGGGTGGCACTCGGGTGGGGGAGAAGCTCACCGATCTCGGACTGACGCTGTACTCGGATCCTGTTGCGCCCGGGCTGGAATGCCTGCCGTTCGTGGCGGCGTCGAGTTCGTCGGAGCGGGTGTCGGTGTTCGACAACGGCCTGGACATCGGCCGCGTGGACTGGATTCGCGACGGTGTCGTGAACGCACTGGCCTATCCGCGTTCTGCCGCAGCGGAATTCGACGCACCGGTGGCGGTGCCCGCCGACAACCTGCTGATGACCGGCGGCACCGTGAGCCTGGCCGAGATGATCGGCAGCACTGAGCGCGGCCTGCTGCTGACCACACTGTGGTACATGCGTGAGGTCGACCCGACGGTGTTGCTGCTGACTGGCCTGACGCGCGACGGCGTCTACCTCATCGAGGACGGCGAGGTGACGGGCGCGGTCAACAACTTCCGGTTCAACGAGAGCCCGCTGGACCTGCTGCGCCGCGCCACCGAAGCCGGCGTCAGCGAGACGACGCTGCCCCGCGAATGGGGCGACTGGGCCACCCGGGCGCAGATGCCGTCGCTGCGGATACCGGACTTCCACATGTCATCGGTCAGTCAGGCCCAATAACTTTCAGTGCCGCAGTTCGCTCTCGGCGTCGCGGCCTACTAGATCCGACGTGCTGTCAGGTGGCCCCCTGCTCGCCGTGACAACGCCATGCTGACGAACTAGCTGCGAGTATGCCGTTGGCCAACTACTGTTCAGTGCAGCATGTCGGGCTGCCAATCCGGCCAGCCCGGCGCGGGGCGAAGCGGGGTCGCAATGACAAACGGCGAATCGTCAACTGATAGCAGCGAACCGGTCACCGCGGTATTCGCTCGACTCGAATCAGGCAGAGCTAGTTTGGTCCAAGCTCTGACGACTTACAACACCGATGGCCAACAGCTCACGAAGGCAACGTTGGATCGCCTCGAGTGGCTGAACAAGGCGACTGTGAGCCCAGCCCGCACCGAGGCCGTGAGGGTCCTCAGATTTGAACTCGACCACTTCGACGAATTGTGGGAGCCACTCGCAGTAATCGTCGGAGACCTGTTCGGGGGCCTGCAGCACACCCTGATGGACCTCGCGAAACGGATTGTGCAGACCGTGGAAGATGAGGCGCAGGGTCTGGACAGTCCGCTGCACGCACTCATCGATGCAGTCACAAAGATCAGGGACGCACTTGACCGCACCGGCGGCAGGACAGATGAAGAAACCCTCGCTCAAATCGATGATGCACTCACCCAGGGGCTCCCAGCCAGTAAGCGCCTGAAAGAGGGAAAGCAGCTCAGAGCGGCCCTCATGGAGAGCGCCCTCGTCGCCACGGATGAAGTAGCCGCGACCGCGGAGGAGGCCGCGAACCTACTCATAGCGCGGCTGAACCTGCTTGTGACATTTCTATTCGTCAGCGACCCGACACGGCGGGGCGCCGACGCAGAACCCGGCTGGATCAAGACAGTCGGGAAAGCGACGGCCACCGAAATAGCTTTGAAGACAACAGAAGAGCTGCTGAAGTCTGTGCCGGGCGTGGGCATCGCGGTGTCAATCCTCTCGATCGGCAAGGACGTCCGCGAGAAACGAGAGCAGATCCGTGAGAAGCGCGAACTCGTACAGAAGAATATCGACGCCTACCGCGAACCAAACGCGACAGACGATATGTCGAATCTGGTGGCAGACTTCGAGGAAGACAACAACAAGATCGCTGAGTTCCTCATGCTCGTAGTCGATTTCGCTGACAAACTACGGCTAGGAACGGCATAGCCCGGCACTGCCGTCCAACGGCTCATTGCACAAGGAATCAGCATCTCCCGCCGAGGCAATACGCCCCAGATGCCGTCGCTGCGGATTCTGGACTTCCACATGTCATCGGTCAGTCAGGCCCAATGACTTTCAGGGCCGCGGCGACGTCCTCGTCGCTGGTGGCCCAGGAGCAGACGAACCGGACGATGGGTCGCATTGGGTCGGGAGCATGGACGGCGAAGCGTTGCCGGACGCGGGCCGTCGTCGCGGCGTCGAGGATGACGAACACTTCGTTGGCCTCGGTGGGCGAGGCCAACTGCAGGCCGGCCTCGACGATCCCGGCGCTCAATGTCGCGGCGAGACGGTTGGCGTGGGCTGCGGTCTGCAACCAGAGGTCGTCGCGCAGCATCGCCTCGAACTGGGCCGAGATGAAGCGGTGCTTGCTGGCCAGGTGACCGATTTGCTTCTGTACGAAGTGAATTCCGGGAAAGTGCTCGCGTCTACGGACCAACACGGCGTCGCCGAACAGCATGCCGTTCTTGGTGCCGCCGACGGTCACGATGTCGGCGTCTCCGATGGCGTCGCACGGGCGGACGTCCAGCGCGGCAATCGCATTGGCGACGCGCGAGCCATCCACGTGGACCAGCAGGTCGTGCTGGTGGGCGTAGTCGATGAAGTCCGCCAGCGCGGCGGGTGACCAGACGCGGCCGTTCTCGGTGGACTGGGTGATGGTGACGATGCGCGGCTGCGAGTGGTGCACCGGCCCGCGGCGGGCGATGTGCCGATCGAGTTCCTGTGGCGAGATCAGGCCATCATCACTGGGTAGGGGAGTCAGCTGCGCGCCGGACAGTCGCACGGGTCCGCCGGCTTCGTCGAGCAACGAGTGCGCGATGTCGCTGCACAGAATCTCCTGCCACGGCTGTACGGCGGAGGCCAGCGCGATGACGTTGGCTGCGGTACCCGTCAGCGCGAACAGCACGTCGGCGTCGGGGGCCTCGAAGGCTGCTCGGAGGGCCTGTGCTGCACGTTCTGTGCTGGGGTCAGTGCCGTACGAGCTCACCGAGCCCCGGTTGGCGTCGACGATGGCCTCGATCACCCGTGGGTGGGCGCCAGCAGCGTTGTCGGAGGCGAATGCGGCTGAGACGGTCGAACCCATGCGTCGATGGTCTCATCGCGGCCATAATCCACAGCGTGGAGGATCTACTGACGGCCCTGATCGCATTGTCGCCACCCGCCGATCGCCGGCTCAATGCGGTGATGCGGCAGACGTGTGCCGAGACCTTGAGCCTGGCCGCGTTGCCCTATGAAGAGGTGTTCGGGCCGGTGTCCGACGCCGAGCCGCTGGTGGCCGACTTCGCCGAGCAGTTCAGCACCGATGTGTCGGTGATTTCTGTGGCCCAGCGAGGACAGCTCACTGCAGCGCTGGGCGCCAATAGTTTTCGTATCGTGGCGCTGATGTTCATTGCCGATTTCGTGCCGCGGGTGCGGTCCGGATTCGCCGCTTTGGGGCTGCCGCCGGTAGCCGACCCCGACGGCTGGGACCACGCCACCGATCCGGTGGACCTGCTGCTGAACCGGTTCGCCAGCTCGGTCGGGGCGCGGCGCGAGCTCGATCCGGTGATGACCGAGGTGGTGCGGCTGCGCGGAGCGGCCGCCCACAACTGCCGGCTGTGTAAGTCGTTGCGCGAGGGCACCGCGCTGGACGCCGGCGGCAACGAGTCCCTGTACTCCGAGATCGAACTGTACGAGTCGTCAACGCTGCTCGACGAGCGGCAGAAGGTGGCGCTGCGCTATGTCGACGCGTTGGTGTGGACGCCGGCGCGGATTCCGGCCGAGGTGGCCGCCGGCGTGCGGGCGCACTTCTCCGACGCCGAGGCCACCGAGATCACGCTCGACGTCATGCGCAACGCCATCAACAAGGTCGCTGTGGCGTTGGGTGGCGACGCACCCCGGGTCTCCGAAGGCGCCGAGCGGTATCTGCTGGGAGCTGACGGTCAGCCGGTGTTCTCCTGAGGCGGTGCCGTCTTCTCGTGCTCTAGACCGCTGACCGCTTTCGCGATGCACCCCGGGGGAGGTGCGCTGCGACGAGTTCGCTGATGTGCTGGGAGACCAGGTCCAGCGGGGTCGTCGACTGCGCGGCGCGTGCCATCACCACTGCGCCTTCCATCGCGGCGACAATGGTGGTTGACAGCGATTGCGCGACTTGGGGTTTGATGCCCGCTTCGGTTAGTCGCGAGGCGATCAGTTGGACCCAGTCCGCAAACACCTCGGCAGCGGCGTCGGCCGCCTCGGGTGCTTCGTCCCGGCTCGTCGCCGCGGCGACGATCGCGCAGCCGCCCTCGAAATTCGTCTCGATGAGATGTTCGGCCCAAATCCTGGCGAAGGCCGCGACCGGATCGGGCCCCGACATGTTGTCGCGCAATATCGCCGCCAACTCATCGCCCGCCGAACGCGTTGCGGCAGCGACAAGTTCGGCCTTGCCGCCCGGAAAGTTGACGTAGATCGAGCGTCGGGTGATGCCGCTGGTATCGACGATTCCGGCGATGCCCGTCCCTGCGACGCCATGGCACCGCATCAGCGACGCTGTCGCCGCGATGAGACGTTCGCGTACCCGCACGCCTTGAAATATACCATTCGGTGTACTAGCGTCGCGGTCGGTATACCGATCGATATACTGCGACCGCGCGCCCGATGATTTCGCTTGCGCCCGAACATCTGATGGCCGACGAGAGGACCAGTCCGTGACCGCGTTGCACGACCCGTTGACCCTGCCCTGCGGTCTGGTGCTGCCGAACCGAATCATGAAGGCCGCCCTGAGCGAAGCGCTCGGCACCAAGCGCAACGCGCCCGATGAGCGTCTCGAAAGGCTGTACACCGCGTGGGGCAGCGGCGGCTACGGCTTGATCGTCACCGGCAACGTGATGGTCGACCGTACGCAACTGGGCGAACCGGGCAACGTCGTCATCGAGGACGAGCGCGACCTCGACGCGCTGTCGCGGTGGGCCAAGACGACCAAGGATGCCGGCGTCCCCATCTTCGTGCAGATCAATCACCCTGGGCGTCAATCCAATCCGCTTGCACTCGGCCATGTTCCTGTTGCGCCCAGCGCGGTTCCGCTCAACTTTCCTGGTGCGTCAACCCCACGCGAGCTGACATCCGGCGAGATCGAGGACATCATCGACCGCTTCGCGACGACCGCTGCGGTCTGCGAGACAGCAGGTTTCGACGGCGTCGAGATTCATGGCGCGCATGGCTATCTCGTCGCGCAGTTCCTGTCGCCGTTGTCGAATCAGCGCGACGATGAGTGGGGCGGTGACCCGCAACGGCGGATGCGCTTCCTGGTCGAGATCATCCGCCGCATCCGCAGCCGGGTCTCGCCGAGTTTTGCCGTTGCGCTCAAACTCAATTCAGCGGACTTCCAGCGTGGCGGATTCAGCGAAGACGAATCCCGCGGCGTGCTGGCGGCGGTCGCCTCGGAAGGACTGGACCTCATCGAGATCAGTGGCGGGAGCTATGAACAACCCGCCATGATGGGCGCTGCCGCGGAGAGCACTAGGGCCCGCGAGGCCTACTTCCTCGAGTACGCCCGCACTGTGCGCGAGTTGATTGGTGATGTGCCGCTGGCCGTTACCGGTGGATTCCGGTCGCGCGCCGCGATGCACGATGCCGTCTCCAACGGCGAATGCGATGTCATCGGTCTCGGACGGCCCACCGCGACCACCACCGACGCCGCCCAACAAATCCTGGCTGGTCACACGGAAGCTCTTACCTCGCACACCATTCGGTACGGCATGCCGCCCGTGGTCGGGCGGGTCGTCGATCTCAAGTCGATGGATGGGCTGCTGGATCTCAGTTGGCACACCGATCAACTCCACCGCCTCGGTGCCGGTCTGCAGCCCGACGTCAAGCGTGGCCGTATCGCGACCACCGTGGCGATGGTGCGACGTAACGGGCGCGCGTCCTTCGGGCGCAAACGCGGAGCCTGAAGGACGGTCTCGCGGTGACGCTGTGCGCGCGTCAGCCCTTGAAGTAGACGATCTGATGGGTGCTGGCCAGCAGCGCACCGTCGCGGGTCCACACGTGGGCGCTCTGGTCGAAGTAGCCGTCCGAGAAGCGGTTTGCGTGAGCGCTGCCCAAGACGTAGTCACCACCGATGTTCTCGAGCTCGTGTCCGTTGGCGTGGAAGTACGTGGTCAGCGAGATGGTGCCGGCCGGGAAGAAGCCGCCGCGCCGCAGGAAAACCCGCGGATAGAAGATGTCGGACATCGCAGCGAGCGCGGCGAAGTCGAGGCCCCGTTGGTTCGCGTCCCGCACCCATAGCGTCGTTCTCGACGACTCACTGGGCTGGGCATCCTCTGCCGGAAAAGGGTTTTCGACGAAGCGCATGTCGTACTGGCTGACCCACGGCAGGGGCGGGCCGCTCATGGCGAGTCCCTCGGGTCCCGGCACGCTCGGCATCCGCGACTCGTCGTCCGACCACGTGTCCCGACGGACGCCGAAGACCATGGTCGCCGTGGTCTTGATGTCACCGTCTTGGCTGAGTTCGGCGATCCAGTGTTGGTTGGTCCGGTTGGTGCGGGCGGCCTTCAGCGTGATGTCGAACTCGCCGTCGGCGATGGGTGCCGCGTAGTTGACGGTGAGGGCCAACGGTTCACCGATGCGGTCCGGCCGCAGTTCGACCGCATGCAACAGTGTCGCGGCCGTGACCCCGCCAAACGGGCCGACCATGTTCGCCCAGTCCGGTTGAGTGCTGCCGCGCATGCGCGTGTCATCGACGGGCTGCAGGTCCAGGGCTTGGTCGAACGAGTGAGAACTGGTCACGCTCAACATGATGCCTGGCGTCGCCCGCGTGCCCGCCGTCAGTGTGTTGCGGCGCGGCTGGATACCTTGCCGGCGGCGTCGGCGCGGAAGAGCGCGTCGTTGTAGTGGCAGCCCGCCGGAATCCATCCGAAGGTCTTTTCCTCGGCGAACTTGTAGTACAGGACCCTGCGCCCGGCATTCGGCGCGGTCGGCGGGGGAGTGCTGTGCAAGATGTCGCCGTAATGCAGGGTGAGATCGCCGGGTTCGGTGTCGAGCTTGACGACGGGGAGATCGCCCTCATGTCCCCATTGGAGCCAGTGCTTGGTGTAGCGGTGCGACCCGGCCAGCACCATCAATTGGCCGTTGGCCGCGTTGGCCCGATCGAGCTGAATGCCCGCCTGGATGAGGGGGCACATGACGGGGTGCCCGCCGATGCCGTCATCGACGTGCCAGCCGAGATCGCCGTCTCCCTTGACGACGTCGGAGTTCTTGATGAAAACCATTGGCCCGTCGAGCCGGTCGTCGCAGACCCGGAGGTCCGCGCCGGCCAGGCGGGCGTACGCGGTCGTTCGTGGTTCCGTACACAGCGCCTGCAGGACGTCGGAGTAGCGGCCCAGATAGTTGATGCGCGTGACGATTTCGGATCCGCTGGAGTTCAGCGACCACCACGAGAACGGGTCGCCCGGCGTACTCGTGGCTCGGACTTTCTCGACCTCGGCGCCCCACGCGGCGATTTCGTCGGGGCTGTAGACGCCACGGATGTGCAGGTAGCCGGCGACGTTGAAGAAGTGGCGCAGGTCGTCGATGTCGTCGTTGATGGTGAAGGTCTGGTTCAGGTCGAGCGGCCGGCCGTCACGGTCGATGAGAGTGTCCCGCACCGCGGACGTGTAGATCGGGACACCGCTCAGCAGGGTCTGGATGGCGGGCTCCCAGCGTTGCCAGTCCTGCAGCGTGCCCCGGGCCAGACGCGCCCGGCCGGTGCGGACGGCGCCGGAGGCTGACAGCAGTCGGTGCAGGAACGCCGAGAACGTGGTCTCGTCGAGCTCGACGAGGGTGGGGGCGTTGCCGTCGGCTGCGCCTGTTTCCACTCCCGTTGGCGTCGCGCGCCAGGTGTAGGTCGTGCCGTCCGGGAGCTGGAAGGCGAGCGGCGGAACACCGGCCAGGTCGTCGACGACGAGGGCGCCGTGCCGGGCGTTGAATGCGGGCAGGTCGCGGGTGTGGAACGCGTCGAACGAATGCTGGGGAAACGACGCCGCGATGGCGTCGACCCACGGCAATCCGGTGCCCAGCTCGTCGGTCGCCATGCTGTCCCTTCCCTACGACGTCGATTATCAGCCCGTGGAGCGTCGCTCCGCGGCGACATGCGACCATGGTGGCCGCGATCTTCGCGATGGGGCGGTAGCTCAGTTGGTTAGAGCCGGGGACTCATAATCCCTTGGTCGCGGGTTCGAGCCCCGCCCGCCCTACCATGTAGGCCCTGTTAGGCGGTCTGAATGGGGTATTTCGGTACCCCGTTCAGGCCCGCCGCCCCGGCGTCACCCCGACGGGGTGAGACCGGCGGATCCGTCACCCTTCTCCGCGAAAGCCCCGGTTCAAGCCCGGCCGCAGGCACAACTCCACGCCCCGGTGCCGAACAGGTATGTGACCACTGAGGGCGACACGCCGAAAAGTGTCGGTGGCCGTCAATACGCTGTGTGTATTGAGTGCCGCCAACTTCTAGGAGGAAACAGCGGATGCTTCCGCACGACATAGACGGCAAGACTATGAAGCTGCGCCGCATAGCGGACGAGGGCTCGGTGATCGAATTCGACATCCAAGCCCTGGACATGGGGAGCGAGCACGGGCTCACCTTCGCGGTTGACGCGGATGTCGAGGACGGCGACGAAGTGACCGACACGCTGCCGAACGGCAAGCAGAAAACTATGCGTCTGCGGGACGTTCAGGTGAATCAAAGTCCATTCGGTGACGATCTTCTTGATCACACCAGCGCCAAGTACGACGTAGTGTCTGGTCGAGCCCCGCTCCGACAGCCGACGCCTGTAAGCCTTCCTGGTCTGCACCCCTTGGTTTCTGCGAGTAGCGGTTCCCAAATCGCCAGTCGCCACTACGACGACGCAGTCTTCAACGCGTTCAAGGTGATTGAAGACCGAGTTAAGACGTTGACTGGGCACGCCGACATCGGCAAGCGGTTGATGACGGCAGTATTCAACGAGCAGAATCCTCAGCTCGATGTCACATCAGATCGCGCTGACGCGAGCCAAAAAGCTGACGAGCGTGAGGGTTTCAAGTTCTTGTTCATGGGCGGAGCGCAGGCATTACGCAATACGCGTGGACATGGCCCATCGCTACTGACCGACGAGCAAGAGGCAATGGAGATGCTCGCAACGGCGAGTCTTTTGATGCGTGCACTCGACCGAGCCGACGCACGTCTAGGTGGGGGCCAGCAGTAAGACTCAAACCAGGGCGGGCGTCTGAAGGGAACCATGGCAAGCGGTAAGGGCGGCGGCCCGCACCCGGCCTGAGGCTAGGGACCGCCGTCCCGCACCCCAGCATTTGGTAGTCGGGCCATCGCGTCGATTACGTCGATTGAGTGCGAGCAGTTCCGTGCGGACTTGATCGCGCGAGGCATCGCCCCAGCGACGGTAAAGCACAACGGTAAAGCTCCACTGGTGCACTCTCGGTCTCGTGTTCAAAGTGCGGGCGTGCACTTCATGCAGGTGATCAATTGGCTGGGCCACTCGACCTACACCTCACCTTGGACGTGTACGGCGACTACAGCCCGGCCGCCGATGGGGCGCGGCCAACGGCCAACCCGCTACCTGAACCCAAGGCCTCGGCCAAAGCGGAGCCGATGACGGCGCTGCCGAGCAACGTCGTGAGTCTCTTTGGGAGGAAAGCGAATTAGAGTCCGCGCATGTGACCAACCTGATAGATTGAAGGCGTGACAGGGGGCTCTGCGCAATCGTCATTCGATGTAGTGCTAGGTCAGCGGCGGGCGCACCTAGAGTCCCTGCTTGGATTCACATTGAAGGAAGACCTCGAAGCACTCAAACGGTGCCTGCACGTCTTCACCAGGAACGCGTCTGACCTTGCCGCCCACATTGGACAGTTCTTAACCTCGCCGCAGATCGCGAAGGAAATTTCCGAAGATTACGTGAACGAGCTTGTGAGGTTGCTTCACAACTACCTCACTTCCGTTACCTCGGTTATTGATTCGCAGCGGGTCGTCATGCGTCACCGTTGGCCGACCGAACGCAAGACGGAACGGTGTCCAACATGCAAACAAGCGCTACCGACGAACGACGGTCTGTCTGAGTTTGAGACAGAGGTCTATTCCAAGAAGCTCGCCGAGGCATTCGAGACCGGCGAAGGTGTGTTCATGACGAAGCTTCGGAACTATTGCACCCACTACTCGATACCGGTCCCGAGCCTTGGCGCTCAGTTGTCCTGGTCGCAGGCCGTGCCCGGTACGGTCCTAGTAAATACGCTGCAGCTCGACCGGGACAAACTTCTCAGATGGAGCGGGTGGACGGCTCCCGGCAAGGCCTATCTGAAGAAGTTGCCGCAATATTTCGACCTTGCCCCAACCATCGAAAGATACGTGAACGCGGCGGGCCTCTTCGCGAGCTGGTTCTGGGAGCAAATCAATGAACTCAGCCAGGAGCTCATCGACGAACTAACGATCAAGGGTGCCGAACTCATGGCGTGGTACCAAGAAAACGTTGGTATGCCCGACTGGTTTCGGCAATCAGGCGGCGAAGCGCCTCCCTGTTGGAACGGGAGACGGTGGAAGCTGGGGCTTCGGAGGGATCGGTTTGCTCTCGGCACACGCGGGTTCAGGCTGTGGGCGGTCGATGGCCACGGCGTCGTGACGCTTGAGAAGGACGATGCCTGGACGCCGTTCCAACTGCGGTACTACTAGTGGCCTAAGGGGAATTGAACTCCCGCCTCTCGATCCGCAATCGAGCGCTCTACCACTGAGCTATGGCCCCACCGCGCGGCCGAGGCCACATAGGACTTGCCAGCTTACTGGCGGCAGACGAGGCCATGTCCAACTCAGAGAATCCCGGCGTTACCCCGGCGGCTAGGGGCTTACCGGAGCCCGACCGGAACCCGCCCTCGCGACGCCGAAAACATTGTTTAGCAGGCATTTTGCGGAGCAGCACCAGCCGCTTACTAGGGGAAATAGGGCGGTGAAAACGGACTCATGATCCCTTGGTCGCGGGTTCGAGCCCCGACAGCCCTACTTAGAGGCTGTATGACGTCGGCTGATGGTTGACGTTTCGTCTTCGGTTGATGCCTGACAGTGTTTCGGCTGATGCTTTACGTCTACTTCGGTTGATCCTTGACACTCCCGAGATGAGGGAGGTTTGGCGGCCGCTCTGCGGGTGAGACCGGCACGCCCTATCAGTGCGCTGCCGGATCTCCCACGCGGTCGTGTCCCCGCGAGGAACCGCGCAGATCGCGCTGAATTCCGGCCGACGCCAAGCTTATTCGTGGCATGTTCGCGTAGATTGCCTCGAACTGTCCCGCCTGCACCTTGTATGCCTCGTGCCAAACTCCGACGTTTCCGTTGTAGGCGGTCCGTTTGACGAATGCCATTTTCGCCGGTTTGTGCTGCAGGTCGCTATTGTTCGCCCACGCCATCAGCTCGTCGAACGAGCGCCAGTGCTGGACGAAGAAGAGCAACCGCCGATCGTTCTGTGACCAGACGGTGTTTGAGTTCAGGAGCGGCGTGTTCGGCAGCGCGAGGGCCCCCTTGGTCATGGCGAACGCGCTGGTGAGCACCGGCCACCATTCTCTGAACCGCCACAACTTGATCAGGCGGAGGCCGATGACAAAGCACCACGAAGTCGTCGGGGTGATTGGCGGTGGTGCGGCTTGCTTTGATGTCCATTTCGGCGGGAGCCCTCCTTTTCGGTCCGACAACGGTCGAACGACGGCGCGCTCTCGTGGCGTCAGGGCGCGCGACGATCTCACGTGGCCGATCCGTCGGCGACGTGTCAGAGCCGGCATGTCGACGGCCCGGGGGAGGACATTGGCGTCGGCATTCCCGGCAGGCCGGTGGGCCAGCCACCCGCGATCTTCGCGAAGGGGCGGTAGCGCAGTTGGTTCGTCTAGCGAGCGGGGTCCAGTCAAGACTAAATGCGGACCGTGGTCGTGGTGGCTGGGTCGCCTAGTTCTGCAACTTCATGCGGAACATACTGCGATTCAAGCTGTTTGGTCTGATCATCCGTGAACCTGACCTCGAGTGAGGTGACAACGTCGGCGAGGTGATGGGGGCGGGTAACGCCCACGATCGGTGAGACGACTTGGGGGCGTTGGAGCAGCCAGGCCAAGGCAATGCTGGCCATGGACGCGCCGTGTTCCCGCGCGACGTTGGCAACGGCGTCGATGACGGGAGCGTCCATATCGGCGGTGCGGGTGTAGAAGCGGTCCAGGATTGGATCCTTTGAGGCGCGCGCGGTTTGTTCACGTGAAGCGCTCCGTGCGAGTTTTCCGCGCGCTAGTGGGCTCCATGGCGTTAGTCCAACGTCAAGGTCGCTGCACAGCGGCAGCATTTCACGTTCCTCTTCGCGGTAGAGAAGGTTGTAGTGATTCTGCATGCTGATGAAGGGCGTTAATCCATTGTGTGTTGCGGAATGCTGGGCTTTGGAGAACTGCCAGGCGTACATCGACGATGCCCCCAGGTACCGAACTTTGCCGGCGCGTACGAGCGAGTCGAGGGCTGCCATTGTTTCGACGATAGGGGTGCGGGGATCCCAGCGATGGATGATGTACAGGTCGATGTAGTCGGTGTTGAGGCGGCGCAGGCTGGCATCGACTTCGGTTAGGATGCTGCGCCGGGATAGACCGCCCGACAACGGATTTGCCGGGTTCATGGTTTCGAAGACTTTGGTGGCCACGACAACGTTGTCGCGGCCGAACTCGGCGATCGCTTCGCCGAGGATTTCTTCGCTGTGGCCAAGGGAGTAGATGTTGGCGGTGTCGAAGAAGTTGATGCCGGCCTCGTACGCGTCCCGTAGCAGCGGCAGCGCGCGGTCGCGGGTGAGCGTCCACGAATGAGCGCCACGATCGGGGTCGCCGTAGCTCATGCATCCCAGCCCGATCCGCGAGACAGTCAGTCCCGAATTGCCCAGCTTGGCGTATGTCATGGCGCTCATCCGGTGAAACTCCTTATCTCAGTGCGTATCGGCGGCGGCGATATCGGCGAGGTTGTCCCAAGAGGCGATGTCGTCATCGAGGGGAATCTGCAGGCTGGCCAAGTACATGGCGGTGAGCGCTGCGTGGCCGGCCAGGTGGGTGATTTCTGCGATCTCACGGACCGAGTAGTAGCGCCGCAGATCAGCGAAACTGCCCTCGCTGGCCGCGTGCTGCAGGATGCAGTCATCGACGTAGCGGACCAATGCAGCGCGCTCGGCGGGCATCTTGGTGACGAATCCGCTTTCGATGTCGGCGATGTCCTCGGTGGACAGGCCTGACTTGAGCGCCAGATGCAGGTGCAAGTGCCGTTCGAACGCGCTGTTGCGCAGGTAGGCCACGCGAAGGACGATGACCTCGCGGTCCAGGTCGCTGAGCAGTCCCTCGGTGAACGCGGCGCCGAGGTCGAGGTGAGGAGCAGCCGATTGCTTGGTCAGCAGTAGCGCGCGGGTGAGGTTGGACTGGAACCGGTCATAGACGGTGCGCTGCTCGTCGGTGAATGACTCAATCGGGGGCAGGGTAACGCGGGTCATCGGATTTCCTTTCGGTTGGCGGACAGTGAGATTCGGGCATCGGCTACGTCGTTGTGGGGCCGGTGTACGAGCGAGGAGAGGGCCATTGCGATCGCGTGGCGGCTGTCGTCGGCGCGGGCGCTGAGGTCGGGCTGCAGGACGTGCTCGAGGTGGCCGTCCGGCCGGGCTAGGAGCACGACCGGTTCGACGGGCAGCAGGGGTGTCAGGTTTCCCGGTGGGCGGCCGGCGAGGTTGATCACGCGGGCGTCGGTGCTGTGGCGGTCTTCGATGTCGGTGGCGAAGTCATGCCATTGCTGCCAGCGGTAGGTTCGGCCCGGCGAGAGCAGAATGGTGTACCGGTGCAGGTCCAGGACCGGCTCGGCGGAGGTGGTACGCCATCGTAGGGGGAGCCGTTGCCCGACGGTGAGGACACCGGGTTTGGGCGTGGGGCCGTAGCAGGTGGTGGTTTGGGCCAGGCGCGGCGCGAGGTGGCGTTCGAGCATGCCGGTTGCTGTGCCGAGGCGGTAGAGGGTGTCGCGGGCGAGGATTTTGGGGGTGGAGCTGTAGAGCCCGACACGGGCCAAGGTGGTCGATAGACGCGAGACCGTCGCGACGGCGGGCCGGCGCTCCTGATCGTAGGTTTCCAGCAGCCGTTGGGGAAAGCGGCCTTCGATGACACCGGCGAGTTTCCAGCCGAGATTGGCGGCGTCCTGCAGGCCTGTGTTGAGTCCTTGGGCCCCAGAGGGACTCATCGAGTGGGCGGAGTCGCCGCAAAGAATGACGCGCCCGCGGCTGTAGGTGCTGGCGGCGCGGATGTTGGCGTTGAAGATTCCGCTGAACCGCATCTCGCCGAGTCTGCGTTGGCCTGGGACGCGCTGTCGGAGCATGTCTTCGAAGAACGCGCGGGTGGGCTGGTCGGGTCCGGTGTAGTTGTCGGGCACGGTGGTGCCGACGCGGAAGACGCCGTCTCCCAGTGGGGCGAGAACCATGTTCCCGCCGCGGGTGAGGTAGTAGGCGGCTTCGCTGCTGGTGGTTTCTCCGAGGATATGGGCGTCGGTGATGGCTAGCCGGGTGCGCAGAGTTTCGCCGGCGAATTGGAAACCGAACGCGTCGCGCACTGCGGAGTGGTATCCGTCGGCGCCGATGACGAAATTGTATGTGCGCTCGACACATTGGCCGTCGGGTTCTTTGATGGTGCAGGTGACGCTGTCGGGGGTCTGGTTGCCGGCGATGAATTCGTGGTCGTAAGCGATGTGGCCGCCGAGGGCGGTCAGTCGATCCTCGATGGCCTGCTCGATCTTCCACTGTGGGCAGGTGACGGCGAACGGGTACTGGATGTCGGGGAGCCTGTCGAAGCGGATGAGGCCGATCCGGTGCTTGCCGGAGTAGTAGTTCATCTGGTCGAAGTAGTGGCCGCGAGCAATGATGGGTTCGGCGATGCCGACGCGGTCGAGCAGCTCCAGGACGCGGGGCCAGATGATGGTGGCTCGCGAGTGCGGGCTGTGGCGGCGGGTATGGGAGATGATGTCGACCTCGACGCCGGCGGTGCGCAGTTCGCATGCCAGGGTCATGCCGACTGGACCGGCGCCGACGATCAGGACACGAGCGTGCAGGGTGGCTGTTGTCATGGGCCTTCTTTGCTGGGATTCATTGATGTGCAGTCGATTTCGGAGGCTCTGTTACAGCAGAGTCAGCCGATTGACGATGGGTGGTGTTTGGAATGCGTTCGCGGTGGTGGCCCGGAACTGGTCGGTGTGGGCGTGGGTCATGTGTTTGTCGATGGCGGCCTGATCGGCCCATTCCTCGACGAGGACCACGCGGTGTGGGTGCTCGTCGACGGTGAAGGCCTCGAACCGCGTGACACCAGGTTCTGCGCTGGTCTCCTTGGCCAGGAGCCGGAACGCCTCCAGCACGGCCGGGACGTTGTCGGGAAGAATGTCGAACTGCACGACGATTTGAATGGTCACGTCGTAACCCGCCTTTCGCGATGGTGGTCGAAGATTTTGGGCAGCAAGGTAAGCGAGATACCGGCGGCGACTGTGGTGAGGCCGGTGTCCTCGACGTCGACGATCGCGGCGTGCAGTGGGGCTACCTCGTTGATCGATCCGCCGGTGAGGGCGGCGATCACCGCGCCGTGGGTGACCGCCAGGACCGGTCCGTCGGGCATGCTGGGCTCGGCGAGCGTGGCCGCCGCGGCCAGCGCGCGTGTGCGCACCGCCTCCAGCGATTCCCCGCCACCGGGTGGGATGTAGTCGCGGTCATGGATCAGCCGGGCGGCGGTCCCGGGAGACTCGGCTTCGACGCAGCCGCGGCAGCGGCCGTCGATATCGCCGAGATGGCGTTCGCGCAGGCCTGCCAAGATCCGTACCGGATGCCGCGTGCCGCCCAGTAACGCGCGGGCGGTGGCGCGGGCACGCAGTTGTGGCGATGAGCAGACCAGCGACCAGTGCAGCGCGGTGACCGCGGCCGCGGCGCCGGTGGCGTCGCGTTCCCCTGCCGGGGACAGCGGGGGATCGCACTGGCCTTGATAGTGGCCGTGCTCGTTGAGCAGTGTGGTGCCGTGGCGGACCAACGCGATACGCATCTATGCGGCCTTGCGCAGGCTGTCGATGGTGGCTATCGCCTCGGCGATCGTCTGGGTGCTTTCCAGCGTGCCTTCTGGAACCGGGATGTCGAGGTCGCGTTCTAGGCGCAGTGACACCTCGACCAGGAAGATGGAATCAGCGCCGATTTCGTCGAAAGTGCTGGTGTCCTTGACCGATTTAGGGTCGGTGCCAAGTTTGTCGTGCAGGCAGTCGATGATGACGTCGCGGGTGGAGGGAAGCGTATCGGGCATGGTGTGGCCTTTCGTGTTCGTCGGTGGGTTAGGCGGTGCGCAGGTAGGCGGCCTGGGCGGTGTCTATCGGGACCACTGAGGGGATCGCCGGCCACGTCAGTGTCGTTGCGCCCCAGGTGGTTCCACCGCCGAACGCGGTCAGAACGATGCGCTGTCCAGGCTGGAACCTGCCGGCCGAGGCTGCGTCGGCAAGTGCGAGGGGAATCGACGCCGCTGACGTGTTGCCCACACGGTCGAGATTGATGACTGCCCGGTCGGCGCTCACACCGAGCTGATCGCCGATGGCGGCGATGATGCGGGCATTGGCTTGATGTCCCACCAGCCAGTCGACTTGTTCGGCCGACCAACCTGTCTGCGCCATCACCTGTTCGCACGACTGCGACATGCGCGCGACTGCTTCGCGGAAGACGGCGGCGCCCTGCATCTGGAAGAACGGGCTGTACATGGTGTCGGGGTCGCTTGCCGTGCGTTCTCGGGAGCCTCCGGCCGGCACGCAGATGAGGTTGGACTGATCGCCGTCACTGCCCAGGATGAAGTCGATGACTTCGCCTTCTGCGCCAGGCTGGGCCGCCTCGATCACTACCGCGCCAGCACCGTCGCCGAAGATCGGTCGTGTGGTGCGATCACTGGGATCGAGGATGGTGCTGAACGTCTCGGCGCCGATCACCAGTGCGCGCCGGGCCATCCCCGACTTAACGGTGGCGGTCGCCGCAGACAGGCCGTAGATGAACCCGGAGCACACTGCTGCCAGGTCGTAGGCGGGGATGCATCCCAGACCTAGTGCTGACGCGACGGCGGGCGCGGTGGCCGGGCAGGGGTGATCGGGCGTGGTGGTGGCCAGCACCAGCAGATCGATGGTGCTGTCGCCGGAGACGTTGTCTAGTGCGCGGCGGCCGGCGATGGTGGCCAGATCGCTGGTGGCCGTGCCGTCGGTGACGATGTGGCGGTGGCTGATCCCGGTGCGGGTGCGGATCCATTCGTCGTTGGTGTCCAAGGTTTCGGCGAGCTGGTGATTGGACACCACCTGGGGTGGCACATAGCCGCCCAACCCAACAACTTTGGCTGATCGAAGCATCATGGAGTCACATCCTCTTTCGCGTCGTTCGAACTACTTCGGAGGCAGTTGGTGAGCGACCGCGCAGCGCACGGTCATCCCAGCAACGGCACCGACGACATCGGCGGTGCGCCAGTGCGCGCCGCCCAACTCCAACCGCTGGATGCGGTCGAGATGAACGGCCATGTCATGAGATTCGTTGGGACTGAGGATGTTAGGGACCGCTACCGTCAGCGTGGTCTGGCGCATCCAGAGCGTGTTGCTCTGTCCTCGCGACATGTGGTCGAGTTCATAGAGCAGGACTTGGCCGAGTTGCAGGGTGGCGACGAATGCGTCAACGAGGCTCGGCCGGCCGTCCACGGCGAGGCGGCGTCCCAGTCGGGATTCGGGGATCAGGTCCACGGGTGTGCCGGCGGTCAGTGTGGCGCGGCTGTTGTGCGCCGCAGTGTCGATGACCACGTCGGTGAGCTCGCTAGGTTCGCCGTGACCTCGACGCGGAAGAACGGCGGAGTGGTGGACGTGCTGTCGTAGCAAGAAGGACAGGCGCATGTTGCCGACGGTGACCTGCCAGGTGCTGGTCCGATCATCGCTGCCCGCCGCCGTGGTGGTGACATCGATGTCGGTGAGGTCCTCTATCGGGGTCTTGCCGGCGTGAATGGTCACCGACTCGACAGCCCAGGTCTCGATCGTCGCGGGGGCCACGCCCAGTGTCGTCCTTGCCGCGATCTCGGTCGCCCACTGGCCGAGCAACAGCGCGTCGATGGTGGACAGGTGGGGGCGCTGGTCGCCATCGGCTTTGGTTGACCAGTTCGCCGGGCAGCGGATCGACGCGCGGAATTGCGTCGCCGCGCCGGCTGCCGGCGCTGCAGCCGGCGGCCCGAGTTCGTAGTGGATGCGACGGTAGCCGTGGCCGAAGAACCGCTTCTCGGCCGGACCAAGGAAGACGTCGACTGACGGCACCGTGTCGGCGTTGATGGGTGTTGTTGTCACTGCGGAGCCTCCGCTCGGACGTGTGAGACGGCAGCGGTCAGACGCGCCGTGCATGTCAATTGACCTCGGTAGTCGGTGATTTCGATGTGGTAGGTGGCGAATCGGTCACCCTCGAACAGAGGGGTGCACACGCCGGTGACCTCACCGCGGGACACCCAGCGGTGATGTGTGCACGACAGGTCGACCCCGAACGCGCTGCCACCGAGGCCTGCATGCAGATAGGCTGCGACGCTACCGACGCTCTCAGCCAAAACCGCGTTGGCGCCGCCGTGCATGATTCCCAGAGGCTGCCGGTTTCCGGCGACCGGCATGCGTCCGCGTACCCGTCCCTGCTCGTCGATGTCGAGGGTGATGTTCAACCGGGTAATGAGCTGGTCGGCGGCAGGGCTGTCTAGAAATGCCTGCAAGTTGTCGGTGGTCATGCTTGCCCGACCGGTGCGGCGGCGACGCCGTCATCGACGTAACCCACCTTGGCCCCAGATGTTTTCGCGGCTCGGCTCAGCCATGTGTAGGCCGCCAATACCACCGTGCACAGGACACTGACGCCGATCAGCGCCATGCTCTGGCTTGCGGTGAACGCGTCGGGGTGACCAGAGGCGCCTGCGGCTGTCTGCTCGGCGGCGGCTGGATCAGCAACACGGCTGGTGATGAGCGCGGCGATCGCTCCGCCGTAGGCGGCGACGAAAACCGCTTCGGACCCGATCCGCATCAGATTGAACACGCCTGCCGCGCTGCCAGCGCGATCCGGCGGAATGTGCGAAAGCGCTTCTCCGTCAACAAATCCGAGCGGTATCCCAAAACCCAAGCCGCACAAGATCATCGGCACCGCCGCCGCGATCGGCGACACATCCGGCCGGATCGCCAGCAGCCCCAATGGTCCCAGCACCAAGCACACCAAGGCGATCAGTGCGAGCACCGGTGCGGTGGAGCGCCCATTGCTCAGCAGTCGATGGGAGATCACGGGCGCCACGAACACCGGCATCGTCATCAGCAACATGAAGGCCGCTGCGTCACCGTCTGACCAGCCGTGAATGGCCTGCAACCCACTGGGCAGGTACGTCAAGATTGCTACAAACCCGATCGCACCCGCCACCGGCACCAACGCCATCCGCAGGAATGCGGCATTTCTGAACACCACTGGGTCCAGCAGCGGAGGATGCCCAGTCTCGGACCGATCGTGCACACCCGGCGGAAGGGCCCAACTACCCAGCAACGCAAGCAGCAGTAGCAGCGCATGCAACGCGAACATCGCGCGCCAACCCAACAACGACACGGTGGCCCCGGCGATCGCGGGCCCCGCGGCGAGTCCGAAACCCGAGACAGTGCCGAATGCGGTGAAGGCGCGTGCGCGCTGCGGCCCGTCGAACGTGTCGGAGATGATGGTGGCAGCCAGGGTCAGCACAGCCGCCGCCCCGACGCCAGTGACGATGCGGGCCAGATCGAGCAGCACCAACGTCGGGGCTGCGGCGCTGGCCGCGGAGCCCACGAAGGTGGTCAAGACGCCGGCTTGGAATGCGCGGCGATAGCCGATGCGATCTGCCAGCCGACCCCACACGATGGTGAAGACGGCAAAGCAAATGTTGAAGCCGTTGATCACGAGTTGTAACTGGCTTGGATCTGACCCAAGATCACGTGCTATCGACGGCAGCGCCACCGCGGTACCTGCCAGCGATAGCGGGAGGACGAATTGCGCGCCGATGGTCACCGGGAGGACCAATGCATGCACCGGATTTGAGGAGCCGAGCCGTGAGGTGGTGTCCGTCATGCCTGGTGACGCTAGGAACTAGACGCGCGTCTAGGTCAACGTAGGAAAAATCACATCAGAGGGGGAGAAAAGGTGTTGAGCATCGGAGAAGTGGCCGCACGCACGGGTTTAAGCGTTCACGTCCTGCGCAAATATGAACGGGAAGGCTTGCTGCTCAGTCCAGTTCGTCGCGACGGCGCCGGCCGAAGGCTTTATGATCCCGTCGACGTCGACTGGCTACGCAATTGCGTGCGGCTGCGTGAATCCGACATGCCGTTGGCCGAAATTCGGCGTTACGTCGAATTAGTCAAGTCGGGCAACGGAAATGAGCGCGAACGCGTCGCCATCTTGCAACGCCATCAGGCGCGGCTCCAGGGCCGGCGCAACGCAATCGAGGCTGCGATGTCCTTGATCGATCACAAAATCAAGCTGTATGAAGACCACCTGGAGTCGGGAGCCACAGATGCGCCATGGGCCGAACCCGTGCACGAAGCCGACTGACGGCATCGCGAAGGGCAGCGCTCAGTTCAAGTCTCGGCCCGTCAGTGCCACGCTGAGGTCCCACAGTTCGGCTGCCTTGTCGCGGTCCACCGCATAGGACTTCACCCCGGTGCCGTCCGCTGCAGCCGGGCCCGCAACATCGCAATCCTCGAGGTACAGACCACCGAGGGCGGCCAGCTGCGGGCTGGTCGCCGCCCATAGACCTGTTGCGGCGCCCTGGGACACGGTCTTGAACGTCGGGTCTGCGACGTCGCCGTGCTCGTCAATCCAGCCGCGATCGACCATCTCGGCCGACTCAAGGTGCCGTTGCAACGGAGTCAGGATGGATCCCGGATGCAGAGAAAATGCGTGCACGCCCGTGCCTGCCGCGAGTGAATCAAGGTGCAATGCGAAAAGAATGTTGGCCGTTTTCGCCTGGCCGTAAGCGTCCCACTTGTCATATCCGGTGGTGAAGTGCGGGTCATCCCAACGGATATCCGAAATATGGTGCCCTGCCGACGAATACGCGATCACCCGGGCACTGCCGCGCACCAAGGCCGGCCACAGTTCCGCCACGAATGAGAAGTGGCCGAGGTGATTGACGGCGAACTGACTTTCCCAACCCGGTCCCACTCGCTGCAGGGGAGCGGCCATGATGCCAGCTGCGCCGATGAACAGGTCGATCTGTGGCCACGCATTACGGATGCGCTGCGCGCACACCGATACTGAATCCAGGTCGGAAAGATCAGCGTTGAGCACCGTCACGGCGTCCCCGAGATGGTCGACGGCGCGAGCGGCGACATCGACCCGGCGGGCGGGGACAACGACATGTGCCCCTGCCCGGACTAGATGACTGGTGGTTTCCAAGCCCAGGCCCGAATAGCCGCCAGTGACGACCGCCACAGCGCCGATGAGATCCACACCGGCCATGACGTCATCGCTACTCGATTCATGCCCGAACCCAGAGAGGATCGAGTGCTGTGTGGTGGTTTCAGTCATGCCACCACGCTAGAATCTAGAGTGCCCTCTAGGTCAACCCCGGGGATGAATACTCTTATGACACAGACTTTTACGATCGGTCAAGCAGCAAGGTGCACGGGCCTGAGCATCCACACCCTCAGGTTCTACGAACGCGAAAACCTACTGGTCAGCAACGTCACGCGGACCAGCTCCGGTCGCCGCCGCTACACCCAAACCGACATCGATTGGCTGGCAATCTGCGTACGACTACGCGAATCCGGAATGCCACTTGCCCATCTCGCCGAATTCGCTGCCCTAGTGCGACAAGGGCCAGGTAACGAAGCCCAACGCCTCGAACTACTCCGGAAACACGAAACTCACGTCCGCGCGCAGCTGGCCAACCTCCAGCATTGCCTCGACGTCATCGAGATGAAGGTAGCCATCTACAAAACGCAAGTCGAAGATTCCTCGGCTCGCGGGCTCTGGGACCCCACCATCGCACAGCACGGATAGTTCACGGGAATAGGCCAACCTGCTCGCCGCAAACCTTGGTGAACCGGTCGCCAGCTACGTCGACGTCGCCTTTGCGGGTGCGCCCTGGACCCCGATCCCCAGCGCGCCGCGTCGCCACCACGAACCGGCGCAGTGACATGCGGGATGTCTTGGGGACACACACCGGCCTCTTCAGCCGCGTATCCGTATTCCCAGTGCGCCCTTCGGGGAAACAGGCCTCACGCCAGTCCTCGATGTCGCGGGACCTAACGGGATGAATTTCGGCAATAGCCTCGTCTAAAGGGGCAGGGCAGCGCCCGGTAGGAATGGACATGGCTATGAGACAACATCTGTTGGACATCGAGTGAGACTGGTTGCATCGCAGATGGTCGAAGCATCAACGCTGGACGTGGGGTTTGAGAACCTGCAACCACACCGGGATGGCTGAGGACGCGGTCCAGCTTGGTGACGCAGAATCGACCTGTGCAGTTATCGGCGGCGGTGCGTAGAGCGAGTGTCCGCAACGCTGCTGACCCCGGCCACATTCGGCTGCGCAGCGCGGCGGCAACTACCTGTTCGCTACTGGTCGCAATCGTCGCCATGCTGGCGTTCACGCACGTGGCGGGCCAGCCTGTGACGGTGGCGATGCTCGGCGCGGTGGTCGCGATGCAAGCCTCCGCCGCGGTCAAAGACCGCGACCAGCGCAGCCGCAACATCACCACGGTCCTGCTGTTTTTCCCGGCGATCGGCGCCATGGCCCTGGCGGCATTCCTGGCGCCGCACGGGAAGATCGTCGACGTCGGCTTCGTCGCCGTGCTCTTCGCCGCGGTCTGGGGGCGGCGGTACGGCCCGCGCGGAAACGCGCTGGGGATGGTTGCCTTCATCGCGTACTTCTTCGTCATGTTCCTGCGCACACCCGTGGAC
Organism: Mycobacterium sp. PDNC021; assembly: GCF_048282635.1. NCBI lineage: Bacteria > Bacillati > Actinomycetota > Actinomycetes > Mycobacteriales > Mycobacteriaceae > Mycobacterium > Mycobacterium sp. PDNC021. The sequence goes on along the minus strand of NZ_CP182502.1, from coordinate 4,597,314 downwards.
CACATTCCGGTGCTGGCCATCGCCGTCGCGGTGGGGCTCGCCGCGTCGCTGTTGGTGCACGTGGTGTTGTTTCCGGAGCGGCCGCGCGTGGAGGCGCGCCGGCTGTTGTCGGCATTGCGGGCCACGTCGCTCTCGACGCTGGATGTAGCCACCAAACGTGGTCAGGTCAGCGTCGACGTCGCCCGGCACCAACTCGACCTACTCGGTGAGACGGCGCTGCTCATCGATGACTGGCTGGACCGGCACGAGGCGGCGAAATCCCTCAGTGTCACCAGTAAAGACTTGGCGCTGCGGGTATTCGAGGCGCAGATCATGCTCGAGCAGGCGGCGTCGTTCCTGTGGTGGCTGGACGAGGACGAGCCATGGCCGGACGGTCTCGTTGATGCGGTTGCGGCACTGCGGATCTGCCTGGACAACAACCCCACTGACGATCAGCTGCGGCGGGCCCGTCGGATGGGTGCGGCAGCGGCGGACAAGGCCGACCTGTCGACATCAGCCGGGGTGGCCACCGTGACTGCCTACCGGGCGATGCAGGCGCACTTGGCAATTCATCACATCACCACCAACGCCCGCGGCATCAGCGACGACGACGTCGCCGCAGCCGCAGCCGCCGCCGCAGCCGCAGCCGCCGCCGCAGTCGACGGCGACGGTCAGGACGCACCGCCCGGCCTGAATCCCAGCACCAAGGCAGCGATTCAGGTCGCCGTGGCAACCAGTGCGGCAACGGTTTTGGGCAACATGGTCTCGCCCGATCGCGGGTATTGGGCGGTGCTGACGGCCTTCCTGGTGTTCACCGGCGTCACCACACGCGGTGAAATCCTGTCGCGCGCAGGCCATCGCATCGTCGGCACCATTGTCGGCGTGGTGGCGGGCGTGCTGCTCGCCGCCGAGATCGGGCGGAATCCGGGACTGCAGATCGTCGTCCTGGTGGTCTGCGTGTTCTTCGCGTTCTATCTGGCGACCGTCGCCTACTTCTGGTTGACCTTCTTCGTGACGGTCTTGCTGGCAATGTTGTATGGGCTACTCGGCAACTTCAGCGCTCAGGTGCTCGAGGTGCGGATCGCCGAAACAGCCGTGGGCAGCCTGGTGGGAATCGCGTCGGCGTACTTCGTCTTCTCCACCAAGACCCGGGCCACGTTCGCCGAAAAGGTCAATGCCTACCTCGACGGGATGGAGCAGGTGATCGACACCGCCGTCACCGCGGTACTCACCGCGGACGCCGCCGACGACCTCGTCGCCGATACCCGCCGGCTGGACAACGCATTGAAGGAAGCCGTCACGGCTGGCAAACCGCTTCAGATGGGCCCGTTCTCGGAACTACGGCATGGGGTCCGGCGCCTGATGCTGGGGTTGCAGGTCGCCAATCGCTCCGCGCACGCTCTGGCTCGCACGGGCGTCGCCGCGTCACATATCGGTCCGGCTCCCGAGGGCGCCGACGAGGCGCTGCACCAAGCGGCCACGCGCACCGGTACCGCGGTGGCCGGGATCCGGAAGCTGATTGCCGGTGACGACGTCACCCCGACAGAAAAGCGCAGCGATGCAGTTCTTTTCGACGTTGGCCTGCCGGAGATGCGGCCAGGACCGGTGCGGGCGGCCATCCGCGCACTCAACGTCATCGACCGTGCCCTGACCGAGGTGACCATTCGGGTGTGATGCCGGCGTGTTGCAGGCCCTCAAAGATCAATTCGTAAAAAAGTGTCCCCTCCTGCGGGACGCGGCGCTCCTACCTGTGTAAGGGGCCAACCAGGGCCCCGATAACATCGAAGGAGCACTTCATGATCGCCGATATCAACCCCCAGCCCGCACCGAAGCCGACGTCTGCGCGTAAGCACCGGCGACTGCTCGCCGCCGCCGGTGTTTCGGCGATGGCCGTCATGGCGGTGAGCCTGTCCGGTGTGGCCTCGGCGGCTACCCCGACAAAGACCAACTGCACTTTCAAGACCGCCAATGGGCACTATGTGACGGCAGTCAATAGCGGCGGGTTGACGGGACTCGGCCAACCATCATTCGACGTAATGCACACGGACGCAGTGCGGGTCGGGACCTGGGAGACTTTTGCGCTCGTCGACGCCGGTGACGGAACCCACTACGGCATCCGAGCCTTTGATGGGCATTACCTGACTGCTGTCGGCGGTGGCGGACGGACCACCGACGTCATCCACTCCGACGCCACGCAGCTGCAGGCGTGGGAGAAGTTCACCGTCACGAAGCTTCCGTCGGCTCCCGGCGGCCAGACGGTGTATTCGATCGGCACCATCGACGGGCACTTCCTCACCGCCGTGGGCGGTGGCGGACGGACCACCGACACCATCCATTCCGATGCGACCGTGGCGAACGGCTGGGAGCAGTTCCACATCCACTGCGGAAGCTGAGCGCACGCCGCGATATCAAGCGGCAGATAGCCGCAGGCCGCAGGTTAGACCTGCGGCCTGCGGTAATCCGTTGTCGCCCAACGCTGTCAGCGCATCCCCTCGACGGTGAACCGCCGACACCACTGCGGGTGTTGGCGGCCACCACCGAGTGGCATCAGGTAAAGGCTGCCCCGTACGAAGCTGCGCCGATCACGAAGGTGAACACCAGGTAGATCACGAGTACCACGGCGCCGGCAATCGCACCCCACGTCGCCCACTTCTTGGCTTCGTCAGCGGCTGCCTGCGCCGCCTGGGGCTGGCCCTGGGCCCACAGACCCGAGACCTGAGTCGCCTTGACGATGGACACGATGCCGAACGGCAGGCAGCAGAAAATGGTGACGAGGATGCCCAGCACCAGGTTGTTGTTGGGTGGTCCGCCTGCGGGCGGGAGGCCGCCGGCCGGCGGCGGAGGGTAGTTCCCTGGCGGTATCTCAGTCATTGCAGCCTTTCTCTGTTTCTGGTCACTACTCGGTAGGAGACCCGTCTGTTGGACGCGGTCAGCATCGACCGTTTCGGGACGCTACGGCGCACCGATTGGAATCCGTTTGGGACGCCTACAGAGCAAGGACACAACAGAGACGCGGCTACCGATCCCAACATTGGAGCGGTGACAGCTGGCTGCGGTTACCGGATGGATTGGACGACCGTCGTCAGTGCAGGCCACTCTTGATGGCCGCGGCCTGCTTCTGCGCGACGTCCTTGACGAAATCGGGCGGTGCGTCGGCGTCCTTGGGACCGTCGAATTCCAGGGTGACGAACGCCTTGCCCTCGGTGAACAGCACGACGGTCACCGATTTGGAGCCGTCGGGCGAGTTCCCCGACACCGTGGTGCCGCCGGTGCCGGCCTCGATCGGCGCAGGTGCACCGCCGACGACATTGGTACCGAGCCCGGCTTTGGCTGCCTCGAGCGCGGCGGTAGCGGCGGCGGGGTCCGGCAGGATCAGGATGGTGTCGCCGACGACGTGGGTGCCGTCGGGGTTGCTGAATGCGGTCGCGACGCCAGGGTTACCGCTGGGGTTCTGCGTCGCTTCGCCCGCGGTGAACACCTCCGGCGCAACCAGATCGGCGCCCTTGATGAGCAACGCGGTGTAGTCGGCGGGCTGGGCCGGAGCAGCGCTGGTCGCCGACGTGCTGGAACTGGACGACGACGATGCAGATTTCGAGGCGGCCGGAGGCGCGGAATCCTTGCTGCAACCGCTCATCGCTGCGACCAGCGCAATACTGGCCGCCACGGCGACCGTCATACGTGCCTTCATCGGATCGGTTTCCTTTCTCCGGGCCGTCAGTTCAACGGACCGTCGGGCATCGGGGCGTTGCAGCGCTCGCGGAAGTCGGCCGCGGGCTGACGCACACCCTGGACCTCAGCCTTCACCTGCGGATTGGCATCCATGTATGCCGTGATCTCGGTGCGCATCTGATCCCGCGTCTTGCCCTTCAGACCGGTGAAGAACGCGTTCACATCGGGGTGGCTGAACAGGTACGACGCGGTGCCCGCGTTCACCCCGGACATCACGTTGGCGAGATCGGCGGCCGTGCAGTCCGGCGGATCAGCGATGGCCGTTGTGGCTGTGCCGATGAACGTCGCACCGGCGATCACACCGGCACCGATGATGTTGCGAATCTTCATGTGGGTTGCTCCTACAGGGTTGTTGGGTTTAGGGGTGATCAGCGACGCGGACCGATACCGCCACCGCCACCACCGCCATTGGGCGGGCGAATCGGGCGGATCGGGACATTGATGTCGATGCCCCAGCCGTCGTCGCAATACCAGGGGTCGGCGCAGTAGGACGGGTAGGCCGGCCCGGCGGACGGCGGCGTCGGCCCGCCGCCGCGGACGTCGCCCTGGGCGCACACGGTGGCGTATCCGGCACCGCTGCAGTCTGCCGACGCCGGCGCGGCAGCGCTGAGACCGACAGGGATGAATGTGAGCGCCAGCCCCAGACTCAAGTAGCGCTGCTTCAGTTGCATGGACTTCTTCTTCCGGACGGCTGGGTCCGCGGTGGTCGGCACGCCGCCGGTGCGCGGAAACCGGTGTCGGCTCAGAGTAATTGGACCGGGCCGAGCAGGAGAGGCAGTTGGCAGTTATTGCGCTCAGATATTGACGATTGCCTCGGACAATTCGCGGGCGGTGTTAGCGTCCGGCGTAGGGCACAAGACGTGAGGAGCCGACATGGGTGAGAGCACGCAGGACTGGACCAAGCCGGCTGCCATGGCGATCCCCAAGGAGGGCTACTTCGAGGAGGTGCGCGGCCGCTACGGCCCGGTGTTCCCGAAGACCCCTGCCTGCTACGGCTTCTCGATCATCGCGAAGGTGAAAGAGGGGCGCGAGGAAGTGGTCCGCGCCTACGGCAAGACCATCGAAGAGACCATCAAGGCCAGCCCGGAAGCTCTGGCGCCGCTGCGCCTGCATTACCTGCGCTGGAATCTGTTCGACGTCGGCTCGGGCCTGCATTTTCAGTACATGGGCATCTTCGACACCGACTTCGACAAGTACACCGAGGATGCGGTGGCGCTCTTCAGCGCGACCGGCGTCACGACGGTGTTCACCAATCTCGAAGGCTTCCCGGAGGATTGGCAGACCAACACCGACGCGTTCATCAAGTTCGTCCGTGACCACCAGCAGCCGAGCTTCCTGGAGTACGGCGAGTACCCCTATGTGACCGCGGACGAGATCAAGAAGGCGCTCCGGTTGAAGGCGGCGTTCTCGACGATGCTCGATCAAATGCAGTAATGCTCGAGTTCGACGACATTCAGCACATCCTGCTGACGCGAACTCCCGCCCTCACCGGCCGCTACGAGTTCCTGACGTTCGACACCTCCGAAGGTGGCCGGGCATGGCTGTCGGAATTGCAGGACAAGGTGCAGTCGGCGGCCGCCGCGAAGGCCTCGATGGACGAGTCCGATCGCTGGGTCACCTTGGCGTTCACCTGGAATGGCCTGCGCGCGCTGGGGGTCCCGGAGGATTCGCTGGCGACCTTCCCCGATGCGTTCCGGGAAGGAATGGCCTCGCGTGCCGGCATTCTGGGGGACACCGGGACGGCAGCCCCGGAGCACTGGGTGGGCGGGCTGGCGGGCGACGATCTGCACGCCATCGCAATCCTGTTCTCCCGCAACGACGAACAGAACGCAAGGTCCATCGCGGCGCACGACGACCTGCTCGCACGGACCGGCGGGGTGCGCAGCCTGTCGTACCTCGACCTCAATGCCACGCCGCCGTTCAACTACGCCCACGATCACTTCGGCTTCCGGGACAGGCTGTCGCAGCCGGTGATGAAGGGCTCGGGGGAGGAGCCGACGCCGGGGTCGGGCGACCCGCTGGCGCCCGGTGAGTTCATCCTCGGATACGACGACGAGAACGGTCCGGTGGTGGATCTGCCGCAGCCCGAGGCGCTTTCGCGCAACGGCAGCTATATGGCGTACCGCAGACTCGAAGAGCACGTCGGGGTTTTTCGGGATTACCTGCGCGCGAACGCCGACACCCCCGAAGGCGAAGAGTTGTTGGCCGCGAAGTTCATGGGCCGGTGGCGCAGCGGCGCCCCGCTGGTGTTGGCGCCGGACCAGGACGACCCCGAGCTGGGCGCGGATCCCATGCGCAACAACGACTTCAACTACAAGGAACAGGATCCGTTCGGCTACGCGTGCCCCCTGGGCTCCCACGCGCGCCGGCTGAATCCCCGCGACACTGCGCACTACATGAATCGCCGCCGGACGATCCGGCGCGGCGCGACGTACGGTCCGGCGCTCCCCGAGGGGGCACCGGACGACGGCGTCGACCGCGGTATCGCGGCGTTCATCATCTGCGCAGATCTGGTGCGCCAGTTCGAGTTTGCGCAGAACGTCTGGATCAACGACAAGGCCTTCCACGAACTCGGCAACGAACACGATCCGATCTGCGGCACGCAGGACGGCACCCTGGACTTCACCGTCCCCAAACGGCCGATCCGCAAGGTGCACAAGGGCCTTCCGGCATTCACGACGATGAAGGGCGGCGCCTACTTCTTCCTGCCGGGCATCGGCGGAATCCGCTACCTGGCGTCGCTGGGGGATTGAGGGCTCGTCGCGGGGGCATGTTTCGCTTTCGGTTGTAGGGGAACCCTCACAGTGACGGCCGTATGCACGGTCGGTGTGAACCTACGATCGGAAAGAGAGCCTCATGGGCGAGAGCGGTCCGGAAGAAGCTGCCAAGGGCGTCGTCGAAGGCATCAAGGGCAAGGTCAAGGCGGTGGTCGGTGCGCTGACCGGTCGCGATGACCTTTTCCGTGAAGGTCAGGCGCAACAGGATAAGGCCGAAGCGCAGCGCGATGCGGCGAAGAAGGAAGCCGAAGCGGAATCGGCCCGGGCTGCGGCCCGTGTGGCAGAAGCGCGTCAGCGGGCCAATCAGTCTGATCAGTAGTTCTGGCATCGGACATAGGCGACCGTCATTCGCCGTGGCCGGCGTTGGGCGCGGCACGGTCTCACAGGGACGTGCCGCGACACGCGCGCGGCACGCCAACGTGCGCGACATGTGATGCAGCCGTAGTCAAAATGTGACGCCTGTAGACCAGTGTGATCAGAGTGGCTTGAGGGCAGTCAGGCCATTCGGTTCGTGGTTGGGAGCGTCCAATGTCTACAGCTCACAGGGTGGAACGCATCGTCGCGCAGGTCGCCGCCGCCGTCACCCGTCGTCCGTCGGACGACCAGGCCTATCGCGCCGAGATGGAGCGCTTGGTCACTCAGCAGGAACTCGCCCTGCTGAGTAAGTAGCCCTCCCGCGCCTCAGCGGAAGACGTTCAGCAGCGTCCGGCAGAGGAACGGCAGGTTCGACAGCGGGATGAACTGCACCAGGGTGCGGCACACGTTGGGTGCCGACGTCTGTCCTGCCTGGCTTCCGCATACCGGCCAAGCGCCGATGCCCTGCGTACGCATGACATTTCGGGCCACCCGGATTTGTTCTCCGCGGCTGGCCGCTGCCGGTGATCCCATGCCGCCGTTGGCGGTCCAGGTGCCCGGGCTGAACTGGAGTCCGCCGTAGAAGCCGTTGCCGGTATTGGCCGACCAGTTGCCGCCCGATTCGCATTGCGCGATGGCGTCCCAGTTGGGTTCGGCGTTGGCCTCGGAGATCGACAACGACAGTTGAGAGATCGCGAGTACGCCGGATATGGCGACCGCACGAACAAATAGGTGCCCGCTCATACCCACCTCGATCCTGTTGTGCGAACGGCCCTATACCGATCGCAAAATGGTTCGCAATTGACGCGTGGTGCTGTCCATACAGACGTTAAGCCTGATAATCAGCTGTGCTAATGGGGTAATTGTTATTCTTCGAGTAAATTTAGTGTTTCTGCATATTTCTGATGCAGAAGAGACGGCACTGACAGTTGTTATCTAGCGTGTCGCTGCAGGTCAGTGAGCTGTTACGGGAGTATTGTTTACCGTGTGGTTATAGGTACGCATGGGGCCTGTGATCCTTTTGTTATTAGTGATTCAGTCGCGCTTAGTGATGCACTTGTTATTGAAGTGATCTGAGTTACCAATACACATTAGAGTTTCCTATGTGACAGCTGTGACTGGTGTGACTAGAGTGAATTCGACGCCAAGTGGTTGCGGGAATGGCCCTGGCGTGTGGCTCGGTCAGCGCGCAGACTTCTCATAGGGCCGAAATTCGGTGTGGTCGACGAATGCCGGGCAAGTGATGACGAGCGCAGAGATCAGGGCAGCACAGTCGTGGCGGATGGCCGCCGGGCTGCTGGTGGCAGCTGTCTGCCTCGGAGTGGGATTTCTGACGGCGCCGACCGCGGCCGCTGATCAGCCGGCCACCTGCCAGAGCCGGCACGTCGACGGTGTCGAAGAGGACGTCTGCGTCGGCATTCCGGGACAGGCCGGTGGCGCCAACCCGCGTGACCTGTATCCGGGCGTCGTGCCCGAACTGTATTTCGGCATCGGCATCGGCTAGGCCGCAAGCTCACGAGCCTCATGCGGTCAGCACAGCGGGCGCACAGCTGGCGCGACCATCATCGAATTCTGTGACGACGACGTTTCTTGCCGACGCCCCGGGCGGCCCTGCCGCCCCGCCGCTCCCACCTGTTGTCGCGCCCAATCACCACGGGCTTTCTCTGCTCTACGGATGGCTGCCCGTCACCATCCAGGTGATCGCCGCGATTGTGCTGATCCTCGCCATCGGCTGGCGCGGTCGCCGGTGGCGGTACCTGTGGCTGCCGGTCTGTGCCGTCCTCGGCATCGCCGCCGCCGCGTGGGCGAACTGGTACACCACATCGCAAGGGCTGGCAGGGAACCCGGCACCGGCGTCCCTGTGGATCTGGGTGGGTCTGTCGGGGCTGGCGCTGGGCGTGCTGGTGCTCGGCTGGCGCGGGTCGAAGTGGTGGCGCCGCGGCGTCGCCGTCCTCGCCGTACCGCTGTGCCTGCTCAGTACCGGCGTCGCCCTCAACGATTGGGTCGGCTACTTCCCGACCGTCCAGACCGCGTGGGGCGAGCTCACCGCCGGCCCGCTCACCGACGAAACCGAGATGTCCAGCGTCACCTCGATGAAGGCCGCCGGCATCGTCCCGTCGCATGGTGCGGTGGTTCAGGTGGACATCCCGGACACCGCGTCGGGCTTCGCGCACCGCACCGAAGTCGTCTATCTGCCGCCCGCGTGGTTCGCGCACAACGCCCCGCCGCTGCCGACGGTAATGATGGTCGCCGGCGAGTTCAACACCCCGGCGGACTGGTTGCGCATCGGCAACGTCGCCAGCCTCTTCGACAACTTCGCGGCCGCACACGGCGGCAACGCGCCGGTATTCGCCTTCGTCGACGCGGGCGGTTCCTTCAACAACGACACCGAGTGCGTCAACGGCCCCCGCGGCAATGTCGCCGATCACCTCACCAAGGACATCCCGCCATATATGGAGTCCACGTTCGGCGTCAGCGCAAAACCGGCCAACTGGGGCGTCGTCGGCTGGTCCATGGGCGGTACCTGTGCGGTGGATCTCACCGTCATGCACCCCGAGATGTTCGGCACATTCGTCGACATCGCCGGGGACATGGGCCCCAACGCGGGTACCAAGGAGCAGACCATCGCCCGGCTCTACGGCGGTAGCGAAGCGCAGTGGGCGACCTTCGATCCCCAAACCGTGATGACCAAACACGGCCCTTATCAAGGTGTTTCGGGCTGGTTCTCCATCTCGTCGGATGCCCCGACCCAGTGGAAAGGGGCCAAAGCGCACCCCGACGCCGTCGGGCTCGGCGGCCGTGACGGCGCCGGCAACCCCGGCGACCAGACCGAGGCAGGAAAGACACTCTGCGCGGTGGGCCGTCAGATGGGGATCGACTGCGCAGTCGTCGCGCAACCCGGAAAGCACGACTGGCCCTTTGCGGTGACGGCGTTCCAGGCCAGCCTGCCGTGGTTGGCCGGACGCGTCGGCACGCCCGGCGTCCCGGTGACCGGGTTCCCGGCGGGATCGGCCGCACCGGCATCGCCCGGTGGCCCCGCCGCGTCGGTCGCAGCCGGACCAACTCCGGCCAAATAGCCCTCGGATGTAACGCCGAGCCCGTCTAAGTAGATGGACTCGGTGAGATCGTTGCGACACAGCAGGGAGTCGATACGCGATGGCTACTCAAACCGATAAAACCGATAACAAGAACATTCAGCAGTCACGTCGTCAGGGGCGGCTCGTAGGAGCGGTCGCTGCCGGCGTGGCGACGACATTGACCGCGCTCACCGTGGGCGCGGCTCCGGTGTCGGCCAAACCGAGCAGCGATTCCGACAGCTCGAGCACCACCACACTGGTGCCCAAGCCGCCCAGGCAGGATTCCTCGTCCTCGGCGCAGGACGGCTCGGGGTCCGGTGGTGGCTACGGGCAGGACGGTGGCCAGCGCGGCCGTAAGCAGCGGGAGCAGACGGCGGAGGCCGAGGCGCCGAGCCGGCCGGCTCCCGCCGACGCCCCGGTCGTCCAGGCCAAGCCGCCGGCCGACCCACCCGCGGCTCCGGTGGCTCCGGTGGCTCCGGTGGTGACCGCCGCCCCGGAGAGCAAGGTGCCGGAGAGCAAGGCACCCGAGAAGACGCCGCAGGCGCCGACCACGACGACGGCTGTCGAGACGCCCGTCGTCGCGGCTCCGCCGTCGCACACGGAAACCCCCGCGCCGACCACCAAGGTCACCAAGGCACAGGAAGTACCTGCTGAACCGACGACGCCGGCGCGTCCGTCGACCGTCGTCGCCGAGCCGGCCCCGTCGGCTCCGTCGGCTCCGTCGGCGACCTCGGTGACGGCGAGCCCGACCACCGCCCTCGCAGATCGCCCGTCGCCGGCCGACGCCGTCCAGCCGGACAAGTCGGACAAGTCGACGGCGCCCACCGATCGCACTGTGGCTGAAGGCAAGCCGCTCGCGGGCGTGGAGGGCCAGTTGGGCGAGCACGCGGGTATCGAGGCCGGCCCCGGCCGGATCGATGCCACCGCCACGGCTTCGGCGACGGTGACCGCCGGATCGTCGAAGTCGGCGTCGCCGTCGACCACTGGGGCTCGCGAAGCCCGCGAGGTCCGGCCGATCGAGCTGCTCAAGCCCGAGACGCTGACCGCCCCGGTCGCGGATATCGCGACCGCAAAGGCAGCCGCTGCGGTCGATGTGAAGCTGCCCGAACCGGCTCCGGTGCACGACGTGGCCGACCTGGCCAAGGTCGTCAAAGTCGCCAACTTCCAGTTCGACAGCCGTGCCGACTGGAACCGCCGCGACAACCGAGACAACCGGGACAACCGGGCTGATTGGGATCGTCACGACGACCGTCCGATGGGCCGGGACTGGGACAACCGGGTCCGGCAGTGGCGGCCCGACTGGGTGCAGTACGACGACTACTACCGCCCGGTGATGTTCAACCCCTACCGTGACCCCGTCCGGGTGGTGTACGTCTACCGCAACCAGCCGCGCATCGTGTACATCCCGCCGCTGCAGCGCATCGTCATGGAGGTCGCCGACCTCGCGGCGTACAGCTTCACCGCGGTCGTGGTGAACGCCGTCAACACCGCCGTCAACGTCGCGGTGGGCAGCTTCTTCGGCGGCGGCTACTACCCGGGCGTCGGGATGCCGCTGCCTCCGCCGCCTCCACCGGTGCTGAGCTACGCGAATGTGCCTGTGCAGGTTCGCTATTCGGACGCGGTCTACCAGCCGTTCCGGGTGCAGCGCATCGTCGATGCGGGTGACGACGTGCAGTACGGCGAACGCCGCGTACTGCTCGACGGCGTCACCCCGGCCTGGGGCCAGTGGACCCAAAGCCCCGCCGGCGAACGGCAATTCGAGGTGCACCGGACCCAGCAGTTCCCGGGCCTCGACGAGCCGCGTGAAGCACCGCTGCCCGGCGACTACAACCTGCAGCTGGTCAACGACCAGAAGGGGTTGGAGAACCCGAACAAGGCGCTGACCATCGCCGCGGTGACCTGCGGCCTGCTGAGCCTGGGTGCGGTCGGTCTGAGCATCTACATCGGGCGCCGGCGCCGCGAGGTTGTCTGACGTTGTCCCCGCGGTCAGTCGCGCTGCTCGAGCCGGCTGCCGCGGGGAAACGTGATCGACATGATGTCGCTGGGACGGGTCAACGTGATGCGGTGCCAGGTCCCGCGCGGCACCACCATCGCGTGCCCCGTCGTCAGTGCGACGCCGGGGTCGTCGCCCTCAGGCGTGCGTAGGTAGAGCCGTACCTCACCGGAGAGGCAGACGACGAGTTCGTCTGCCTCCGTGTGGATTTCCCAGTGATCGGCGTGCACCTCGGCGTCGGTTTCCGCGTGGAACGTCATGACATGCCAGCCCGGCTCTCCGGAGCCGAACCTGCGCTCGGTGGGTGCGACGCGGCCGTCGTCGTACAGGTGCACGAAGGACGCGAAAAGGTCGACTGTGGCGGTCATGCGGACACCGCCCGCGGGTGCGCCGAGTCGGTGGTCAAGCCGCGACGCAGCGCGCCGCTGAGTTCCGCGAGCTGACGCCCCGAGACATCGGCGTCGAGAATCACCTGCGACCCGTGGAACGTGCCGGGCCACTGGTGCAGCTCGACCGAAACGCCGGCCTGCAGCAGCCGGATGCCGAACTCGAGCGCTTCGTCGCGGTTGGGGTCGAACTCCGCGGTCGCGATGTAGGCGGGCGGCAGCCCGGACAAGTCTTCGGCCCTGGCCGGTGCGGCGTACACCGTCGCGGGTCTGCCGTCGAGATAGTGCCGCCAGATCGCGGCGACCTTCGCCCGCGTCATGAAGACGGTGTCGGTGAAGGCTCGGGCCGACCACGTGAGTTGGCGGTCGTCGAGCACTGGTTGGTTGAGCAGTTGGAAGGCGATCCGCGGGCCGCCCTCGTCGCGTGCCCGCAGCGCGGCCGCGGCGGCCAGATTAGCGCCCGCAGAATGACCGCCGACGGCGATGCGGGCGTCGTCGATTCCGAGCGCCGCCGCATTCGCGGCCACCCAGGTCAGCGCCCGATAGACGTCGTCCAACGCTGCGGGGTAAGGGTTTTCGGGGGCGCAGCGATACCCGACGGACACCACGACAGCACTCGTCGCCTGGGCGATGCGAGCGGCCCACGGGTGCTCGGTGTCCAGGTCGCCCATGACGAATCCGCCGCCGCGCAGCCACAGGATTGCGCCGATTGGTTCCGCGGGTTGGTACAGGCGTACCGGAATATCGGGGCCGCCGGGCACCAGCCGGTCGCTGATCTGCAAGCCGGTGGTGTCGGGAGCGGGCACCGCGGCGGACAGCTCGGCGAGCCAGCGGCGGGCGATCACCGGATCGTCCAGCTCGGCTTTCGGGAACAGCGATGTGAAGGGCTGCAACTCGGGGTCCATGGCTACCACGATGATGGTTGGACGCGCCGGCGTCTTGGACGAATGTTCCCTTACCGCCAGGCGACGGGGTCGACGTCGAGCCATGGCGCTTCGGCGATGGCCGCCGGTGTCAGCCCGGCGAACGACCGTGCATCGCGGTGCAGATGCGACTGATCGGCGTAGCCGCAGGCGTAGGCCACCTCGCCCGGCGCGCTGCCGGTGGCGAGCCGGTGCGCGGCATCGTCGAACCTGATCAGTTGTGCGGCGCGTTTGGGGCGCAGGCCGGTCTGCGCGCCGAACCTCGACCACAGCCGCTTGCGGCTCCAGCCGATCTCGTCGGCGATGCGGTCGACCCGAACCTGGCCGTGGCTGCGCAGCATCGCGTGCCACGCCGCGGCGACCTCGGGATCCGCGGCGGGCCCTGATTCGCGGCGCCGGGCGAATTCCGTTGTGGCGATGGCAAACCGCTCGTCCCACGACGGAGCCGCGTGGAGCCGCTCGCACAGGCGTTGGGCGCCCGGGCCCCAGACCGCGTCGAGGGGGATGACGCCCGTCGGGTCGGAGCCGCCGAACACCGCGTAGGCAAGCAATGGTGACAGCCGGATTTGCAGGCAGTCGACGTCGCGGCCGACCGCGGTCAACGTGCCGGGTGCCGGACCGACGACACCACCGCCGGTGCGGCGCGTGCCGGACGCGTCGACCAGCGCACCGTCACCGAACTCGATGAACACCGTCACGGCGGGGTAGGGAACGAGCTGCAGCGCGAGCTGTATCGGGGCCCGGCCGCGGAACCCTGCCATGGCCAGGCCCGGCTGCCGGTGCGCCGGAATCGCGAGGTCCCACACGGTGGCACTCAGCCGCCCCGTGCTCGCCGTCATGCCTCGATGGTATGCGCGGCCCGGGCTTGCCGAGGGTTGTCGACACAGCCGGATCCGGACTCCGTAAGGTGACCCTGTAACACCGTTACGGAACACCGGATCAGCAGAGGTGGACAGTTGAGAACCGTATTGATCGACGCCCCCGGCAACGTCTACGTCGATACCGTGCCCGACCCGGTGCTGCCCGGGCCGGACGGCGCCGTCGTCCAGATCACCACGGCGGCGATCTGCGGATCGGACCTGCATTTCTACGAAGGTGACTACCCGCTGGCCACACCGCTGGCGCTCGGCCACGAGGCCATCGGCACCGTCGTCGAGGTGGGTGCGGAGGTTCGCACCGTCAAAGTCGGTGACCCGGTATTGATTTCGTCGGTGGCGGGCTGCGGCCACTGCGTCGGCTGCGACACGAAGGACCCGATCACCTGTGTGTCAGGCCCGCAGATCTTCGGTTCCGGCGTGCTCGGCGGCGCCCAGGCCGAATTGCTCGCCGTGCCGTACGCGGATTTCCAGTTGCACCGGCTGCCAAGCGATCTCAGCACCGAGGCCGCCCTGTTGCTCACCGACAACCTCGCCACCGGCTGGGCTGCGGCGCAGCGCGCCGACATCCCGCCGGGCGGCACGGTCGTCGTGTTCGGTCTGGGTGCGGTCGGCCTGTGTGCGGTGCGCTGCGCCATCGCGCAGGGTGCGGGTCAGGTGTTCGCCGTCGACCCCGTCGAGGGGCGCCGCGAGTTGGCCGCCCGCAGCGGAGCCACCGCGATCACCCCCGACCAGATCGGTGCCGTCCACGAAGCGACGGGCGGCAGGGGAGCGGCCTCGGTGATTGACGCCGTCGGCAACGACACCACCATGAACGCGGCGCTGGCCGCGGTGCGCGCCGGCGGCACGGTGTCGGTGGTCGGCGTGCACGACCTCAACCCGTTCCCGTTCCCCGCGACACTGTCGCTCATCCGCAGCATCACCCTGCGCATGACGACGGCGCCGGTGCAGCAGACCTGGCCCGCGCTGATCCCGCTGCTGCGGACGGGTCGACTCGACGTCGACGGCATCTTCACCCATGCCATGTCGCTCGATGACGCGCCCAAGGCCTACGCCGCCGTCGCGGCGCGGACCGCGGATTGCATCAAGGTCACGCTGACCCCGTAGCGATGATGGCCAATCAGGAGACCCTGGACCTCGCGCTGCCGCGCCTGCGCATGCGGGCGTTGGCGTGGGGTCCGGCCGACGGGCGATTGATGTTGTGCCTGCACGGATTTCCGGACAGCGCACATGGCTGGCGGCGGGTCGCGCCGCTGCTGGCGGAAGCGGGCTACCGCGTCGTGGCGCCCTTCATGCGCGGCTACGCACCGAGCGGTGTGCCGGCGGACGGCAACTATCACGTCGGGGCCCTGGTGTCCGACGTGCTGGACCTCTACGACGCACTGGGTGGTGGGCCCGACGCCGTGCTGGTGGGACACGACTGGGGTGCCTTCGCCGCCAATGCCGTTGCCGCGTACCCGAATTCGCCGTTCGATTCGGTGGTTTCGATGTCGGTCCCGCCGCTGGCGGCGATGAGCCAGACCCGGTTCAGTGCTGCCCGCACCGTCCGGATGAGCCTGATCCAACTCCGAATGAGTTGGTACATCATGTACTTTCAGCTTCCCGGCCTGCCGGAGCGCACTCTGCACCGGGTCATCCCGCGGCTCTGGCGAGACTGGTCTCCGGCCGGAACTGATGTGTCCGACGACGTCGCCACCACGCTGGCCGCGCTGCCGACCCCCGCGCATCGGGCCGCTGTGGTCGGCTACTACCGGGCACTGGTTCGTCCCGGCGGCGTCAACGGGCCGTATGCCGAGTTCGAGCGGTATCTGCAGGAACTGCCGTGCGCCCCGATCCTGTACTTGCACGGGACGCAGGACGGCGCGATGCAGGTCGGCTACACCGAGCAGCTGCTGAATGCCCTGCCTGCCGGGTCGGTGGTCCAAACCATCGATGGCGCAGGGCATTTCCTGCAGGTCGACCGCCCGGCCGAGGTGGCCGCGGCGATTCTGGACTACGTCGGGAATTGAACGGAAGGCAACCGACCATGCGGGTACAACTCCAGATCGACGGCGCACCCCAGCGGGCCGCCGAGCACGCGCGCGAGCTGGCCGGCCTTGGCGCCGACGGGGTGTTCACCTTCGAAGGCCCGCACGACGTCTTCCTGCCACTGGTCGCGGCGGCCGGCGCGGCCGAGGTGGACCTGATGACCAACGTCGCGATCGCCGGCCCACGCAGTCCGCTGCATCTCGCGCACGCCGCCTACGACCTGCAGGTGTACAGCGGCGGACGCTTCCGGCTGGGCCTGGGCTCACAGATCAAGGTGCACATCGAAAAACGTTACGGCGCACAATGGGCCAAACCCGCCGAACGCATGGCCGAGACAGTTACGGCGATCAAGGCGATCTTCGACTGCTGGGAAGGCAAGGCGCCGTTGAATTTTCGCGGCAAGCATTTCACCCACACGCTCATGCCGCCGAACTTCAACCCCGGGCCCAACCCCTACGGGCCACCGGCCGTGCTCATGGGCGCGCTGGGGCCGATCATGACCCGCACCGCCGCCCAGGTTGCCGACGGGCTGCTGGTGATGCCGTTCCACAGTGCCCGGCATTTCGCCGACCGCACCCTGGCGGCAGTGGGGGAGGGACTGCAGCGCGCCGGGCGCGCACCGGGTGACCTGGAGATCATCGCGCAGGCCATGGTGGCGGTGGGGCGTACCGAGGAGGACCTGACCGCGGCGATCAACGGCGTCGCGACGCTGATCGCGTTCTACGGGTCCACACCCGCCTACCTGCCGGTGCTGGAGACCGAGGGGTGGGCCGACCTGCAGTCGACGCTCAACGCCATGTCCAAGGTCGGTGACTTCGCCGGCATGCGGGCGTTGATCAGCGACGACATGGTCCGGACTATCGGCATCGTCGGTACGCCGGAGGAGTGCGCCGCCGAGATCGGACGCCGATTCGGCGCACACGTCGACGAAATCTGTTGCTACTTCCCGGGTTACGAACAGCGACCCGAGGACGTGCAGGACCTGGTCACCGCGCTGCACGCGCTATGAAAACGGCGTGATTCGTAGCGGTCACCGCTACGAATCACGCCGAAATCAGGAAGCGGACTACGGCGCCTGGACCCAGTTCCAGACGTTCAGATCGCCCTTGGGGTAGCTCTGGCAGACGTCGGTGGCCTTGGCCACGACGCCCTTGTTGTTGAAGAAGATCTTCGCCCAGTTGCCCCAGTGGGTGGCCACCTGCTCGTAGTAGATGTTGGTGGCGGTGTCCTCGGAGTACTGCCGGCGGCCCACGGCGTCCAGCGAGAAGAACCAGTGGATGCGGTCCTGGGCCATCTGCTGGATGTCGGCCGGGCGGTTGTGCATGTCGATCATGTACCGCGAGAAGTAGACCGGGCTGGTGTCGCGGGCGGCGGCCAGGTACTGCTCGGCATCACAGGTGGTGATGATGATCCGGTGGGGGATGGGGTAGTCGTCGGTGGCATCGGCGGCCGCCGGTCCGGCGAGCGTCGTCGCGACCGCGCCCAGGGCTGCGACCGCGGTACCGGCGCGCTTCAGGCCACGCATGATCTGGACCATAGTCTGTACTCCTGTTTCCTAGATACCTGTGCTGCTGGAGGCTGATTGCAGTTCGCCGGCCTGCTTGGGCTGCGGCCACGGCTCGGGCACCGGACGCTGACGCACGCGCTGCGGCCACCAGAACCACTTGCCCATCAGGGCGGCGATAGCCGGCGTCATCAGAGATCGGATGATCAACGTGTCGAACAACAGACCCAGACCGATGGTTGTTCCCACCTGACCGACCACGTGCAGCTCGCTGACCGCCATGGACATCATGGTGAAGGCGAAGACCAGACCGGCCGAGGTGACCACGGAACCGGTGCCGCCCATCGACCGGATGATGCCGGTGTTGAGCCCGGCGTGGATCTCCTCCTTGAACCGGGCGACCAGCAACAGGTTGTAGTCCGCGCCGACGGCCAGCAGGATGATGACCGCCATCGCGATGACCATCCAGTGCAGGTTGAGCCCGATCAGGTGCTGCCACACCAGAACCGACAGACCGAAGGACGCGCCCAGCGACAGCACCACGGTGCCGACGATGACCGCGGCGGCCACCACCGATCGGGTGATGATCAACATGATCGCGAAAATCAGTGCGAGGGCGGAGATTCCGGCGATCAGCAGGTCGTAGTCAGCGCCCTCCTGCAGATCCTTGAAGGTCGCCGCGGTGCCGCCGAGGTAGATCTTGGAGCCCTCCATGGGAGTGCCCTTGATGGCCTCCTTGGCGGCGTTCTTGATCGCGTCGATGTGCGAGATGCCTTCGGCGCTCATCGGTTCGCCCTCGTGCGAGATGATCAGCCGCACTGCTTTGCCGTCTGGCGAGATGAAGTTCTTCATGCCGCGCTTGAATTCGGCGTTGTCGAAGACCTCGGGCGGCAGGTAGAACGAGTCATCGTTGCGGGAGTTGTCGAACGCCTCGCCCATGGCGCTCGCGTTGTCCTGCTGCGCCTGCATCTGATCCTGCAGACCCTTCTGGGTCTGGTACATGGTCAGCATGTA
Organism: Mycobacterium sp. PDNC021; assembly: GCF_048282635.1. Lineage (NCBI taxonomy): Bacteria > Bacillati > Actinomycetota > Actinomycetes > Mycobacteriales > Mycobacteriaceae > Mycobacterium > Mycobacterium sp. PDNC021. Next base: position 4,578,675 of record NZ_CP182502.1, on the reverse strand, counting down.
TTGCTTCATGTTGGTCATCGTCGAGATCATCTCGGGCATCAACGCGACCATCTGAGGCATCAGCTTGTCGAGCTTCAACATGTCCGGCATCAGGTTCTGGATGTCGTCGGTCATGGTGTCGATACCGTCGAGGGTGTCGAAGACCGAGCGCATGGTCCAGCAGACCGGGATGTCGTAGCAGTGCGGTTCCCAGTAGAGGTAGTTGCGGATCGGCCGGAAGAAGTCGTCGAAGTCCGAGATGTGGTCGCGCAGGTCGGCCACATCCAGGGTCATCGTCACCATCTTGCCGACCATGCTGTGCGTCGTGGCCGCCATTTGGGTGGTGATGCCCTGCATCTTCTTCATCGTGTCGATGTTGACCTGCATGTCGTTGGCCTGCTTGAGCATGTTGGCCATCGAGTCCTGCGCGTACTTCTCGTTCATCTTCTGCGAGGTGCCGCTCATGCTCATCAGGAACGGGATCGAGGTGTGCTCGATCGGCTTGCCCTCGGGACGGGTGATGGTCTGCGACCTGGAGACCCCGGGGACCTTGAAGATGGCCTTGGCGATCTTGTCGATCACCAGGAAGTCGGCGGAGTTGCGCAGATCGTGGTCGCTCTCGATGAGCATCAACTCGGGGTTCATCCGGGCCGGCGAGAAGTGCCGGTCCGCCGCGGCGTAGCCCTCGTTGGCGGGGATGTCGGCGGGCAGGTACAGGCGGTCGTTATAGGCGGGCTGGTAGCCCGGCAGCGTCAGTAGGCCGACCAGGGACAGCGCGATGGTGCCGACCAGGATGGGGGCCGGCCAGCGGACCACTGCGGCACCGACCTTGCGCCAGCCGCGAACCCGCATCGCGCGCTTGGGCTCGAGCGTCTTGCGGAACCGGCTGGCCAGCGAAATCACGGCCGGACCCAGGGTCAGCGCGGCGAGCACCACGGTGACCATGCCGATGGACAGCGGGACGCCCAGTGACACGAAGTACGGCATCCGGGTGAAATGCAGGCAGAACGTGGCGCCCGCAACGGTCAGACCCGAACCCAGCACGACGTGGGCCGTGCCCTCGAACATCGTGTAGTACGCCTCTTCGCGGGACTCGCCGGCGCCGCGGGCTTCCTGGTACCGGCCGATCAGGAAGATGGCGTAGTCGGTGGCCGCTGCGATGGCCAGGGTGACCAAGAGGTTGGTCGCGAAGGTCGACAGGCCGATGATGTCGTAGTAGCCCAGTGCCGCGACGACGCCCTGCGCCGCGGACAGCTCGAGCACCACCATCAGCAAGGTGAGCAGCACGGTGATGAACGACCGGTACACCAGCAGCAGGGTGACGATGATGACCAGGAACGTGACGCCCTCGATCATCTTGACGCTGCGATCACCGGCGATGTGCTGGTCGGCGGCCAACGCTGCCGGGCCGGTGACGTAGACCTTCAGGTCGGGCGGCGTCTTGATGCTCTTGATGATGTCCTGCGCGGCCTGAACGGATTCGTTGGCCAGCGCCTCACCTTGGTTGCCGCGCAGGTAGACCTGCACATAGGCGGCCTTGCCGTCGTTGCTCTGGGAGCCGGCCGCGGTCAGCGGGTCGCTCCAGAAGTCCTGGACGTGTTCGACGTGCGAGGTGTCGGCCTCGAGCTTCTTGATCATCTCGTCGTAGTAGGCGTGTGCCTCTGCGCCGAGATGTTGATCGCCTTCCAGCACGACCATCACCGAGCTGTTCGACTTGTATTCCTGGAACACCTCGCCGACGCGCTTGGCCGCGATCACCGAGGCGGCCTGGTCCGGCGACATCGAGACCGAGCGCATCTTGCCGACCTCGTCCAGCGACGGCACGGCGGTCCCGAGCACGACGATGACGCCGATCCAGAACAGGATCACCGGGATCGCGAAGGTACGCAGGAACCGTGGGATCAAGGGCCGGTGGGGCTTTTCAGCCTTCGGGATGACCGCAGTCGGTGCGTCCGCGTAGTTGTCGGAGGTGGGATGGCTCATGCAGATTTCACCAGGCAGAAGGTTTGGGCGTGCACGCCGGTGGAGGTGCGGGTGTCTTTGAGTTCGTCGTCGACGTGGACGGTGCAGGTGATGGAGTCACCGTCGCCTTGGGCGACGATGTTCGGCGACGCTGCCGGTGCGGTGGTGGACAGGACGAGTTTCCAGGGCAGCATGGCGTGGTCGACGCGTTGCGGTTTGGCGTCCAGGTCGAGGTAGTTGATGTCGGCGTAGGCGCCGGGTTCGCCGGTGATCTCGTAGGTGACGACCTTGGGCTTGAACGGTTTGGCGTCGTCGGCGAAGTTGCGCGGGGTGACGATGACGGGGTTCTGGCCGAAGTAGCCGCGCACGCGCTGCACGGTGAAACCGGCGACGAGGGCCACGGCGAGGATGAGCAGCGGGATCCACGCCTTCTTGAGCGCAGTGCCGATCACGCTGCGAACACCATGGTCGACTGCACTTGCTGCTCCCCGCTTCCGGACCCTGACCGCGACAGATTAGGTCATTTAAGTGTTAGATTAGACCAGTTAAGTTAATCATGGGAAACCTTCGCTGTGGGTGGCTCGTATCACCGTAGCCGGTAGTGCGCAGCGGATCGAACCAAATACGCAGCAGTTCAATGGGATTGAACATGCGGCGACGACTGTTCAGGGAGCAGGGGCAGATGGCAACCAGCACGAATAGACTCCGTCACATGAAGGCACGCACTCTGGTCGCAGTTGCGGGCGCCGCGGCGGCAGCAATCACCATGGCCGTCCCTGCTCAGGCCGACCCCGACACCGATTTCGCCAACCAGCTGCACACCTATGGAATCTACGGTCCCAAGGACTACAACGCCTGGATCGGCAAGATCACCTGCCAGCGGCTCGACAACAACGTCGACCACAGCGCCACCGACTCGGCGGCGTTCCTGAAGAAGAACCTGCCCCGTAACAGCAGCTCGGAGCAGCAGGTCTACCAGTTCCTCAACGCCGCGTTCGACACGTACTGCCCCGAGAAGCACGACCTGCTGGTCGCGCTCGCGCACTAGTTCCGGGCATCGGCCCTGACGGTGCGTCAGTGCACCGTCAGCGCCGAGACGTCCCAGATGTCGTCGCAGTATTCGGTGATGGCGCGGTCTGACGAGAACTTGCCGCTGCGCGCGGTGTTCAGGATCGACATCCGGGTCCACGCTGCGGTGTTGTGCCACGCGGCGTCGACCCGGTCCTGGCAGGCGACATACGACGCGTAGTCGGCGAGCACCAGGAACGGGTCGTCGAAACGCAGCGAATCGACCAGCGGCCGGAACACGTCCGTGTCGCGGTCGGAGAATGTGCCGTCGGCGATCAGGTCCAGGGCCGCACGCAGCTCGGCATCCCCCTCGATGTAGTCGCCCGGCCGGTACCCGGCCGCCTTCACTTTCTCGACCTCGGCTTCGGTCAGCCCGAACAGGAAGAAGTTGTCCGCGCCCACCTCGTCGCGCATCTCGACGTTGGCGCCATCCAGGGTGCCGATCGTCAGCGCCCCGCTGAGCATGAACTTCATGTTTCCGGTGCCGGAGGCTTCCTTGCCCGCCGTGGATATCTGTTCGGAAAGATCCGCGGCCGGGTAGATCAGGTGCGCGTTCTGCACGTTGAAGTTGGGCACGAACGCGACCTTGATGAACCGGCTCACCACCGGGTCGTCGTTCACCGTCTCAGCCACCGCGTTGATCAGCTTGATGATGCGTTTGGCCATGAAGTACCCCGGTGCAGCCTTGCCGCCGAAGACGAACGCGCGCGGTGCGATTTTCAGGTCCGGGTTCTGCTTGAGCCGGTGGTACAGGGTGGCGATGTGCAGCACGTTGAGGTGCTGCCGCTTGTATTCGTGAATCCGCTTGACCTGAATGTCGAAGAGCCAATCCGGGTTCAGCTCGACACCGGTGGTGCCCTGGATATAGTCCGCCAGCCGGGTCTTGTTGGCCCGCTTGACCGCGCGCCACTGCCTGCCGAAGGCGACGTCGTCGGCGAACGGGTCCAGTTCACGGAGCTTGCCCAGGTCCGTCAGCCAGCCCGGGCTGATCGTCTTGTCGAGCAGATCCCGCAAGCCCGGATTGGCCAGGGCCAGGAACCGGCGCGGCGTGACGCCGTTGGTCTTGTTGCTGAACCGTTCCGGCCACAGCTCGTAGAAGTCCTTGAGGACACTGGCTTTCAGCAGTTCGGTGTGCAGCGCGGCGACGCCGTTGATCGCGTGGCTGCCGACTGTGGCCAGGTGCGCCATCCGCACGTTCTTGCCGTTGTCCTCGCCGATCAGCGACATGCGGCGCAGGCGGTCCGTGTCACCAGGGAACTTCGCGGAGACCTCATCGAGGAAGCGCCGGTTGATCTCGTAGATGATCTCGAGATGGCGGGGCAGTGACTCTTTGAACATGGCCAACGGCCAGGTTTCGAGCGCCTCGGGCAGCAGCGTGTGGTTCGTGTAGGCCAAGGTTGCGACGGTGATGGCCCAGGCCTCGTCCCAGCCGAGCCCGCGCGTGTCGACCAGCAACCGCATGAGTTCCGCGACGGCGATCGAGGGGTGGGTGTCGTTCAGCTGCAGGGCGAACTGCTGCGGCAGCGCTTCAACGGACAGCTCCGCCAAATCTTCCAGGATGTGCAGGATGTCCTGCAGCGAGCACGACACGAAGAAGTACTGCTGCAACAGCCGCAGCCGCTTGCCGGCCTCCGGCTCGTCGTTGGGGTAGAGCACCTTGGTGACGGTTTCGGAGCTCACCTCGTCCTCGACCGCGCGATAGTAGTCGCCGCTGTTGAAGGCGTCGAGCGCGAACGATTCGATGGCCCGCGCACTCCACAACGTCAGGGTGTTGCAGGTGTTGACGCCGTAGCCCTGGATCGGGGTGTCGAACGAAATGCCTTTGAGCACCTGGCGGGGAATCCAGCGCACGCGGTAGTCGCCGTTGTCGTCGAGGTAGGCCTCGGTGTACCCGCCCCACTGCACCGGGTAGTTGACGTCGGGCTTGGCGATTTCCCACGGGTTTCCGTTGACCAGCCAGTTGTCGGTCTTCTCGACCTGCCAGCCGTTCCGGATTTCCTGCTTGAAGATGCCGAACTCGTACCGGACGCCGTAGCCGATGGCCGGGCGTTCCAGGGTGGCCAGTGAATCCAGGTAGCACGCCGCCAGCCGGCCCAGCCCGCCGTTGCCCAGTCCCGGCTCCTCCTCGCAGGCCAGTACCTCGTCGAGGTCGTGGCCGAGCGCGGCGAGGGCTTCCCGGGCCTGCCGCTCGATGCCGAGATTGAGCAGGTTGTTGCCAAGTTGCGGGCCCATCAGGAACTCGGCGGACAGGTAGCACGTGACCTTCCGGGACAGGTCCAGGAACGCCTGCGTGCTGGCCATCCAGCGTTCCTGCATGCGGTCTCGCACCGCGAGTGACAGCGCGCGGTAGTAGTGCTCGGGCGTCAGCACCGACGCCGGCCGGCCGATGGAGTAGAGCAGGTGGTCCTCGACCGCCTGGCGCAGTTCGTCGGTGTGCAGTCCGGCGCGGATGTCCCGGTCGTCAGCGGCGTCGAAGTGGGTCATTCACGGATTGAACCGCTCTGGCACGACCACCACGTGAACACCGGCTGACGGTTCACCGCCGACCTGTCAGGCCGGGCCCTTGCCGTTGTCGACGCGGTACACCGAACCGTGAATCGCGGCGGCGTCGTCGCTGGCCAGGAACGCGATGACGTTCGCGACATCGCGCGGCTCCATGAAGCCACGCGGAGCGGCGATCCGCATGATCAGATCCCAGTCGGCGTTCTCTGGTGCCGCGAATTCGGTGACCTGCGCGGTCAGCATGCCACCCGGGCACACCGCGTTGACCCGCAGTTTTTCCTTCGTGTATTCCACGGCCAGCGCCCGCGTCAGCCCGATCAGCCCATGCTTGGCGGCGCAGTAACCGGCCGAGTAGATCTCGCCTTCGACGCCCGCGATCGAGGAGACGTTGACGATGTTGCCGCCGTTCTCCAGCAGCTGCGGCAGCGCCGCCCGGGTCAGGTAGAACGGGCCGTTCAGGTTCACCGCGAGGTCGCGGTCCCAGTCGTCGTCGGTCATCGACAGGGTGTGCCGCATGACGTGGAAGCCGGCGACGTTGACCAGCACGTCCAGCCGGCCGAATTCGGCGATGCAGTCCTCGACCGCCTGGCGGCAGGCGTCGGCCGTGCTGATGTCCACCGCGGAGAACGCGCCGCCGGGCTCGTCGCCGTAGGCGTCGGCGAACACCGTTGCCATCCGCTCGGCATCGCGCGCGATACCGAAGACCGATGCGCCGCGTTCGGCGAAAACCTTGACCGTGGCGGCGCCCAAGCCGGCTGAGGCGCCCGTGATCAATGCAACTTTCCCGCTGAGTGAACTCATACGGTGACTTTCTCACGCCGCGGACGAGTCGCCTGCGATACTCAGGCGGTGAAAATGAAACGTGTTCTCGCTATCGTTTCGAGTCTTGGTTTCGCCGCAGCGGGCGCACTCTTCTCGGCAGCTGCGCCGGCGCATGCAGACATCCGGCTGCCCGAGGGGATCTACACCTTCATCCAGGAGGGCACGCCGATCAGCGTGTGGACCATCTATCCGGTCTGCGCCCCGACGGTCGGCGATCTGCGCAACAACATGGAACTGCCAGTGGGTTGCCTCGTGCACATTGGGTCCGACCAGTACGGCGCAACCTACGGCGGCGACGCCCGGCAGACCGGCGGCGAGGGGCACTGGGCGTTCACCCAGACCGACCTCCAGGGCTTCAAGTGCCCGGACGGATCCAAGTCCAAGGTCGTCGAGAACTACGAGTTCGAGGACACCAACTGGACCGGAACCCGGACCATCATGAACGCCGAACAGTGCGGCGTGCAGGCGGCCATGGTGAAGAAATCCTTCCGACTGGAATTCCAGAAGCCGCTGCCGATTCCGGTGCAGCAGTACCCGCTGTTCTGCGACCCCAATGACGGTCTGAAGCGCTGCCGCTGACGGACGTCAGTCCGAACCCGACTCCTCGGCGACGGCGGCGGCCGCTTCGTCGATGATGGCGCGCATCGCGCGTTCGGCGCCGGCCGGATCGCGCAACCGCACGGCGCGGGCCACTTCGTCGTGCAGCGCGATGGCGGCCGGGTTGGGGGAGTCGGGCATCATGCCGTGGTGGGTGCGTCCGGCGAGGATCTCGGAGACCACCGCGTTCAGCGCGCGGAACATCTCGTTGCCGCTGGCCTCCAACAGGGTCTGATGAAAGATCTTGTCCGCCTGAAGATATGCGGCGAGGTCGCCGTCGCGACCGTGCACAGCCATGTCCGACACGGCGGCGGCCATGATGCGGCACTGGTGTGGATTCGCGCGCTCGGCGGCCAATGCGGCCGCCACCGGTTCGAACCCGCGGCGTAGCTCCGACAACGACACCAGTTGCGCGGCTCGATCGCCCGAATCGAGTCGCCAGCGAATCAGTCTGGGGTCGAACACATTCCAATTCGCCGCGGGCTGAATGGTGATCCCGACCCGGCGGCGCGAGGCGACCATCCCCATCGATTCGAGGACCCGGATCGCTTCCCGCACGACACTGCGGGAGACCCCGTGTTGTGCGCTCACGCCTTCGAGGGTGATGACCTCGCCCGGGGCGTAGGTACCGGATACCACCGCGGTCCCCAGCGCGCCCAGCACGTTGTCGTGCAGAGCGCTGACGTTTGAGGGCGTAACCACGCATAACATCCTGTCATAACTCTGCCCCGCCGGGCTTAAAACTCATCTATTTCGATTGGGTCTTGAAATAGTCTGACTTTTGAGCCACGCTGTGTGAGTCAAACCACAGCAAGGGCGGGTGTAGTAGATGCCATCACCGATCGTCGTCATGGGCGTTTCCGGATCCGGCAAGTCGACCGTCGGCGCGGCGCTCGCGCAGCGGTTACGCGTGCCGTTCGCCGATGCGGACGACTTCCACCCGGCCGCCAACATCGCGAAGATGGCGGCCGGTCACCCGCTGAACGACGACGACCGCCGACCCTGGCTCGAGACCATCGGGCGATGGCTCGGGGAGCACTGCGGCGATGGCGGCGTGATGAGCTGTTCGGCCCTCAAGTACCAGTACCGCGTCCAGCTGCGCAGTCACTGCCCGGGCACGCAATTCCTGCACCTGTTCGGCACCCCCGAGGTCATCGGTGCCCGGCAGGCCAGCCGGCCGGGCCACTTCATGCCGGCGTCGCTGCTGGCCTCACAGTTCGAGACCCTGGAACCACTGCGCGCCGACGAGGCCGGCGTCGTCATCGACGTCGGGCAGAGCATCGATTCGATTGTCGACGAATACATTTCACGCACCGGAGGCGATCACCGGGGCGAGCGGAGCGACGGGGAGAACATCTGATGTACACCTCATTCCTGGCCGACGCGCCCAAACTCGTCGAGCCCGTCGCCTCGGCCACCCAGCTGATCCTGGCGTTCGTCGTCGGCATCAGCGTCATCGTCGTACTCATCACGCTGGTCAAACTGCACCCGTTCCTGGCGCTCATCTTCGGTGGCCTGACGGTGGGACTGACAGCCGGAGAAAACCTCACCGCTGTCCTCAAATCGTTCTCCGACGGCTTCGGCGCCACCGCGGCCGGTGTGGGCATCCTGATCGCCCTCGGCGCGATGTTCGCCAAACTGCTCGCCGACTCGGGCGGGGCCGACGAGATCGTCGACACCATCGTCGGTGCCGCCTCGCCCCGCGCCCTGCCCTGGGCGATGGCGCTGGTGGGCGCGATCATCGGGCTGCCGATGTTCTTCGAGATCGGTCTGGTGCTGCTGATGCCGGTCATCTATCTGGTGGCCCGACGCTCGCAGCAGTCGCTGATCACCATCGGCATCCCGGCGCTGGCGGGCCTGTCGGCCATGCACGGTTTCGTACCGCCACATCCGGGGCCGCTGACCGCTGTCGGGCTGCTCAATGCGGACCTCGGTGTCACGCTCGGGCTCGGGGTGCTCGTCGCCGTTCCGACGATCGTCGTCGCGGGCCCGCTGTTCGGTCGGCTGGCCGGAAAGTGGGTCGTCGTCGCGGCACCGGACACCTTCGACACCGATCCGGAAGCCCTTCGGGCACACGGCAAACGACCACGCTTCAGCGTCACGCTGTGCTCGGTGTTGCTGCCGGTCGCGCTGATGCTGGGCAAGGCCCTCGTCGACATCTTCATCGACGACAAGACGCAGTGGTTCCGCCGGATCTTCGACGCGGTGGGCACCCCGCTGGTCGCGCTGCTCATCGCTGTCGTGGTCGGCACCGTCACCCTCGGCCGCGGTGCAGGGATGGATCGCGCGGCGGTCACCAAGTGCATCGAGTCGAGCCTGCCCCCGGTCGCGGGCATCTTCCTGATCGTCGCCGCCGGCGGCGGATTCAAACAGGTTCTGGTGGACACCGGTATCGGCACGATGCTGGCGCGCTGGGCCGAAGGCGTGCACATCTCCGTGCTCGTGCTGGCGTGGGTGCTCGCGGTCCTGATCCGGCTGGCCACCGGGTCGGCCACCGTCGCCACCATCACGGCGTCGTCGCTGATTCTGGGCCTGGTCCACGGGATGGACTCCGGCGAGCTGTCGTTGGTGGTGCTGGCCGTCGGTGCCGGCTCGCTGTTCTTCTCGCACGTGAACGACGCGGGCTTCTGGTTGGTCAAGGAGTACTTCAAGCTCAGCGTCGGCCAGACGATCAAGACCTGGTCGATCATGGAGACCGTGCTGTCAGTGTCGGGTCTGGCTGCAGTCCTGATCCTGGATATCTTCGTCTAGCTCAGCGCAGCTGTTTCTGAACGACGATGTGCGCCACGGGAATCGGCATCGGGCGCGGCGCGGCGGACAGCAGGTCGACCAGCGCGGCCTCCAGGGCGTCGGAGAGCCGACATCGTCGCGCCGGGTCAGTCGGGTCCAACGCGTCCAGGAGCGTGTCGAACACCGCCGCTCTGGTGAACCCGACCCAGCTCTTCGCGAAAGCCGTTGCGTCACCATCATTCTGGTATTGAAGCCAGAAGCGGTCCGGCTCGTCGGCAACCGTCAGGTGAGTGATCTGCAGCCGCTCGAAGCGCCCCGACGGGGCGAAGGGCGACCGGAAGTCGGCTTCACTGCGGCCCACGATCGGCAGCTGCATGCGCCGCAGTTCGTCGTCGGTGACCAGCCGTTGCACCCGTAGCTCGGCCAGCGCATGCATGATCCCGTCGAAAAGCGGCTCGAGACCGGGGCGTCCGTCGTCGTGCTGCCCCATCGTCATTATGACCAGGCGCCCACCCGGACTCAACTCACGGCCGCGGAACGCGATGAATTCGTGCCAGTCGTGCGCCGCCTGCCGGGCGCACGCGGCGCGCACCTGGGCGTCGGCGCTGAAGGATGCCTGGACGTGATCGGGGATGTCGGCCGGCATACGGCTGAGCCAGTGGATGGCCCATGCCGACCATCCCACGTGCACACCGTCCGACGGCAGAATCTGGCTGAGATACGAACGCCCCACCGCCGAGGCGTACGTGGCCCGGTCGGTGCGCAGGTAGCTGAACGGGTCGTCGCGCAGGGTCCGGAACAGGGCGCTGAAATCGTTGTCGGGGATATCGGTGTGCGTCACCACGATGGGATGCTCGGGCCGGATGCGTTTGCGCAAGGCGGCGATGCCCGCGCCGATCGGCAGCAGGCCGTTGTGCGCGTTGCCCGAGCCGTACTCGGCGATCACCACCGGCTGCGGTGCCGCCGGGAGCGGCACCTCGGCGGCGGCCTGTTCGAAAAGCTTTGTGGCCGTGCGGAGTCCGACGGTCTGCAGGCGCGAGCTCCCGAGCGGGTCGGGCTGCACCACCACGCTGGACTCGGGCATGTCTCACGGTAGCGCCTCAACCGCCTGAGCGCGTGACAGACTGCGAGCCATGAGTCGCTGGACTGCGCCGAGGGTGCTCACTGTGGCCGCCGTTTCGACGATGGTCACGGCGGCCGTCGCATTCATCGTCGCGCTCATCCTCAACGCGTTCGTCTTCGACGATTTCGATGCCTACGGCGAGGTTCCGATCCCCGGTTCGGGCACGGTGCACCTGCCGGCCGGCACCGCGACCATCAGCTTGCACACCATGGTGATCGGCAGTGGCGGCGGGCTTCCCGTCCCGAAGATGTCGATCGGCATCGTGCCGCCGACCGGCGTGCCGGACCCGGCGCTGACCGAGGACATCAGCGGCAGCACGACCATCAACAACGACGCCCACGTCCGGGTCTGGTTTGCACAGGTCGCGGCAGAGGGCGACTACGCCATCACAACCGACGGCAACGTGACCGCCTACGTCAACCCGACGCTCGCGTTCGGACACGACACCCCGTATGGGCACCTGCCGCTGGTGTTCGGCGTGACCTTCGGTGGGGCGACCGTCGTGCTGGTCCTCGCGCGGGTGTGGGCGTCGCGGGCCCGACGCCCGATTCAGCGCAGCGCCTTCGAGATAGACCTCGGCTAGTGGCCGCGGGCCACCCATTCGTCGTAGTTGACCAGCTCGCCGCCGATGGTGGTGGTGTCACCGTGGCCGGTGTAGACGACGGTGTCGTCCGGCAGCTTGCTGAGCTTGTCCGAGATCGACGCCAGGATGGTCGGGAAGTCCGAGTACGAGCGGCCGGTCGCGCCGGGGCCGCCATGGAACAGGGTGTCGCCGGAGATCACCGCCCCCAGTTCCGGGATGTGCCAGCACACCGAACCGGGGGAGTGCCCCGGAGTGTGGATGGCCTTGATCTCGATGCCGCCGACGGTGAGCACCTGGTCGTCGCACACGGTGTGAAAAGGGTTGTCCGGGTGGACGACCCGCCACAGCATCTCGTCGGCCGGATGCAGCAGCACCGGGGCGTCGAGCGCTGCTGACAGCTCCGGGGCGACGGTGATGTGGTCGTTGTGTCCGTGGGTGCAGATCACGGCCACGACGTTGCGGGCGCCGACGGCCTCGATGATCGGTTCGGCGGTGTGGGCGGCGTCGAACACCACGACGTCCGTGTCGTCGCCCACGAGCCAGATGTTGTTGTCGACGTCCCAGGTGCCACCGTCCAGGCTGAAGGTGCCGCTGGTGACAACCCGCTGGATATTGCTCACTTCAGGACCACCACCGACCGCAGCACCTCACCGCTGTGCATCTTGTGGAAGGCATCTTCGATCTGGTCGAGCCCGATGCGCTCGCTGACGAACTTCTCCAGCGGCAGCCGGCCCTGCAGGTACAGGCTGATGAGGGTGGGGAAGTCGCGCTCGGGCAGGCAGTCGCCGTACCAGGACGACTTGAGGGCGCCGCCGTGGGAGAAGAAGTCCACCAGCGGCATCTCGAGCTTCATATCGGGCGTCGGAACACCAACGAGCACAACGGTTCCCGCGAGGTCACGGGCGTAGAACGCCTGCTTCCAGGTCTCGGGCCGGCCGACGGCGTCGATCACCACGTCGGCGCCGTTGCCGTCGGTCAGGTCCTTGATGGTCTCGACGGGGTCGAGGTCGCGGGCGTTGATGGTGTGGGTGGCGCCGAATTCGCGGGCCCAGTGCAGTTTCTTGTTGTCGGTGTCGACGGCGATGATCCGCTTGGCGCCGACCAGCGCCGCACCGGCGATGGCCGCGTCACCGACGCCGCCGCAGCCGATGACCGCGACGGTGTCGTCGCGGGACACGTTGCCGGTGTTGATGGCGGCGCCGATGCCGGCCATCACGCCGCAGCCCAACAGCCCGGCGACGGCCGGGTCGGCTTCGGAATCGACCTTGGTGCACTGGCGCTCATGCACCAGGGTCTTGTCGGCGAATGCGCCGATGCCCAGGGCGGGGGTGAGTTCGGTGCCGTCGGTCAGCGTCATCTTCTGGGTGGCGTTGAACGTGTCGAAGCACAGGTGCGGGCGGCCGCGCTTGCAGGCCCGGCACTCGCCGCAGACGGCCCGCCAGTTGAGGATGACGAAGTCGCCGGGCTCGACGTGCGTGACGCCCGCGCCGACCGACTCGACGGTGCCGGCGGCCTCGTGGCCGAGCAGGAACGGGTATTCGTCGTTGATGCCGCCCTCGCGATAGGTGAGGTCGGTGTGGCACACGCCGCAAGCGATGATGTCGACGACGACCTCGCCGGGTCCGGGATCGGGGATGACGATGTCGACCAGTTCGATGGGCTGCTTCTTGGCCCGGGAAATCACACCACGCACTGTCTGACTCATGGCTACAACCTAATGCCTCGCGCAATTATTGGAATAGTGTCCAGACAAATGTCTGGTTAACGGTGCGTCGGCCCTCACCCGTGGACATTTTGTCCTATGACAGGGTCGTGTGGTGACCGCACTCGAGCTACTTGATTCCTGGCCGGTACCGAGTGCCGCGGCCGCGGTCGTGTCGCCGGCGGGCGTGCTCGCCGCGCACGGACCCGTCGACCGGGCGTTCCGGCTCGCGTCGGTGACCAAGCCGCTGGTGGCCCGCGCCGCACAGATCGCGGTCGAAGAGGGCGTCGTCGACTTGGACACCCCGGCCGGCCCGCCGGGGTCGACGGTGCGGCACCTCCTTGCGCACACCTCGGGGCTGGCGATGCTGACGCCCGACGCCATTGCCACGCCCGGGTCCCGGCGCATCTACTCCAACGCCGGGTTCGCGGTGCTGGCGCACGTGCTGGAACACGAGTCCGGTATCGAGTTCGGGCAGTACCTGCGGGAAGCGGTGTTCGAGCCGCTGGGCATGAGTGATTCCGACCTGCCGGGCGGATCCGACACCGCCGGTTACGGCGCCTGGTCGACCGTGACCGATCTAGCGGGGTTCGCCGGTGACCTGCTGCGTCCGACTCTGGTGTCGGCACCGATGCATGCCGACGCGATCTCGGTGCAGTTCCCCGGCCTGGACGGGGTGCTGCCGGGATTCGGATCGCAGCGACCCAACGACTGGGGTCTGGGCTTCGAGATCCGGGACGGCAAGAGCCCGCACTGGACGGCTGGGGGCAACTCGGCGCGGACGTTCGGCCACTTCGGCCAGTCCGGCACGTTCCTCTGGGTCGATCCGGAGGTAGACCTGGCGCTGATCGTGCTGACCGACCGCGATTTCGGGGACTGGACGCACGCGGTGTGGCCCGAGGTGTCCGCGGCCGTCTTGCGCGAGTTCGGCTAGGGAGTTCGCCTAGGGGAGTTCGCTTAGCGGACGACGCCGATCATGCTGTCGATCCAGCCGCGCGCGAAGAACAACAGGAACCCGGCGGCGACAATCCACAGCAGCGGGCTGATCTCCTTGATGCGGCCCGACGCCGCGCGCAGTACCGCCCAGGCGATGAAGCCGACGCCGATGCCGTTGGCAATCGAGTAGGACAGCGGCATCACGGCCACGGTCAGCACCACCGGCAGCGCCACCGAGAAGTCGGAGAAGTCGATCTCGCGCAGCACCGAGACCATCAGGGTGCCGACGATCACCAGCGCGGCGGCCGCCACCTCGGTGGGCACGATCTCCGTCAGCGGGGTCAAGAACATTGCGGCCAAGAACAGTCCGCCGGTCACCAGGCTGGCCAGGCCGGTGCGGGCACCTTCGCCGATGCCCGTGCCGGATTCGACGAACACCGTGTTGGACGACGCCGATACCGCGCCGCCGACGACCGCGCCGGTGCCCTCGATCACCAGCGCGGACTGCAGGCGCGGGAAGTTGCCGTGTTCGTCGGCCAGGCCGGCCTGCCGGGACAGGCCCGTCATGGTGCCCATGGCGTCGAAGAAGTTGGTGAACAGCAACGTGAACACCAGCATGAGTGCGGCGATGGCGCCGATCCGGCCGAAGCTGCCGAAGTCCACGTGACCGATCAGCGACAGGTTGGGCACCGCGAACGGGGAACCGGACAGTGTCGGAACCGACAGGCTCCAGCCGCCGGGCTTTTCGGTGGCCGAGCCGAGGTGCCAGATCGCCTCGATGATCGCGGCCAGTGCGGTACCCGAGATCAGGCCGATCAGGATGCCGCCGCGCACCTTGCGCGCCACCAGGACACCTGAGGTCAGCAGGGTGAACACGAAGACGAGGGTGGGGATCGCGCGGACCGATCCGGTGCCGCCGGCGCCCAGCCCCAGCGGCGGCGACGGATGACCCGTCGACGCGACGAAGCCGGCGTTGACCAGCCCGATGAACATGATGAACAGCCCGATGCCGGCGGTGATGGCCAGTTTCAGCGGCATGGGCACCGCGTCGAAGATCATGCGGCGCAGGCCCGTCACCGCCATCGCGACGATGATGAGGCCTTCGATCACCACCAGCCCCATGGCTTCCGGCCAGGTCAGGACGCCCACCACGGAGCTGGCCAGGAACGAGTTGATGCCCAGCCCGGCGGCGAACGCGAACGGCAGGCGGGCGACGACGCCGAACAGGATCGTCATGGCGCCGGCCGCCAGCGACGTCACCGCCGAGACCTGGCCGAACGCGAGCTTGTGCCCGGCGATATCTGCCGTGCTCGACAGGATGATGGGGTTCAGCACGATGATGTACGCCATCGCGATGAAGGTCACCGCGCCGCCGCGCAGTTCAGCGGCGACGGTCGAGCCGCGTGCGGAGATCTCGAAGAACCGGTCCAGGGCAGTCACGGTTAGAAGATAGATGGCGGCCTGACACTCCGCTCGAGTGTTGGCTTGTGTTCGAGGTCCGCCCGATTTTTCGACCACAAGTCGACACTGGGCGTCTATTCCTGAGGCTGCGCTGAGAGATTGCGCGACAGACTAGCGCAACAGGGGTCTCACACGGCACAATAGACACGCACTAAACAACTGCAACATTTCGGCATCACCAGGTCGTTGGGGAAGACGTCCCTCGTGTAGCTGAAGGAGCAGATGATGCGTGCGTCGAACCAACTCGCCGACGCGACGACTGGCGTGGTGTACATCCACGCCTCTCCCGCGGCGGTATGCCCGCACGTTGAGTGGGCGCTGTCGTCGACCCTGTCGGCGCGGGCGAACCTGAAGTGGACGCCCCAACCCGCCATGCCCGGTCAGCTGCGCGCCATCACCAACTGGATGGGGCCCGTCGGCACCGGAGCCCAGCTCGCCAGCGCCTTGCGCTCGTGGTCGGTGCTGCGCTTCGAGGTGACCGAAGACCCGAGCGCCGGCGTCGATGGACACCGCTGGTGCCACACCCCGACCCTGGGCCTGTGGAGCGGTTCGATGAGCGCCAACGGTGACACCATGGTCGGCGAGCAGCGCCTGCGCACGCTGATGTCTGCTGGCGCCGACATGCTCGCCGCCGAACTCGACACCGTGCTCGGCACTGCCTGGGACGAGGCTCTGGAGCCTTACCGCGGTGGCGGCGCCGAGGTCGGCGAAGTCAGCTGGCTGAACCGGGGCGTCGGCTAACACTCGCTTGGTCCCGCGCCGCGGCCCCTCTTGCCATGTTTGGTTGGCGGCCGTCAGCTTTCCTTGACGTCAAGGAAAGCTGACGGCCCCAGACCGAACATGTGACCAGAGCTGGCGACTCGCCGGCGAGCGCCGATCTATCCCCGGCTAGCTGTACTGACCACGGACGTTAGGTACGGCGTGGCGTGGTGACATGAAGAAGACCTCCGAGTGAAGTGCGAGCTGTCTAGGAACGCACCAACTCAATCTCGGAGGTCTTCGTGTCCCACCGTAATGCTCCGCTGTCGGAAACTGGTCGTCTGCGCTTGGCCCGTTGTGTCGTCGAGGACGGCTGGTCGCTGCGCCGCGCAGCCGAGCGATTCCAAGTCGCGGTCACCACAGCGGCGCGTTGGGCGGGTCGCTACCGCGAGCAGGGCCCAGCCGGCATGGTCGATCGCAGTTCACGTCCACAGCGAAGCCCCAACCAGACACCGACTCGTACCGAGCGCCGGATCATCAAAGTGCGGGTCATCCGGCGTTGGGGGCCAGCACGAATCGGCTATCTGCTGGGAATTCATCCCTCGACCGTGCACCGGGTGCTAACCCGTTACGGGGTGGCCAGGTTGCGTTGGCTCGACCGGCCCACCGGCACGGTGATCCGCAGAATTCACGCCGCGCGACCCGGCGAACTGGTGCATGTTGACGTCAAGAAGCTGGGCAAAATTCCTGCCGGCGGGGGCTGGCGGATGCTGGGCCGAACCGCAGGCAATCACAACACGCGCGCCGATAAGAGTTCCGGACGCGTCAGCAAGCACGGTCACCCGATCAAGGGCCATCACTTCCTGCACACCGCGATCGATGCCTACTCACGGCTGGCCTACTCCGAGCTCCTGGCCGACGAGCGCAAAGAGACAGCGTCAGCGTTCTGGGCCCGGGCCAACGCATGGTTTAACCAATGCGGGTTCACGGTGTCGAAGGTGTTGACCGACAACGGATCCTGCTATCGATCTCACGCGTTCCGTGACGCACTCGGGGCCATCGAACACCGCCGAACACGTCCCTACCGGCCCCAGACCAACGGCAAGGTGGAGAGATTTCACCGCACCTTGGCCGATGAATGGGCCTACGCCCGGCTCTACACCAGCGACGCCGAACGCTGCGCCGAGTACCCCCGATGGCTACACACCTACAATCACCACCGCGGCCACACCGCACTGGGCGGTCAACCACCCGCCAGCCGCGTACCTAACCTCTCAGGTCAGTACAGCTAGCTGACCCGGTAGTGGTCCGGCTGCGGCTCGGTCAGCATCTTGGTCAGCGTCCCGCGGTCGAACGGCCACAGGTCGATGGTGCCGCCCTCGCTGAAGTACCAGGAATTGCAGCCGGTGTTCCACACCGTCGGCTCCATGGCCTCGACCGCCGCGGCGTTGAACTCGTCGGTGGCCTCGTCGGTCACCTCGACCTCGTTGATCTCGCCGCGCTCGAAACGCTTGAGCCACTTCACGATGTACCGCGCGGTGAGTTCGGCGGTGTACTGCAGTGAGATGGACCCGGTCGGTGAGTTCGGGCCGAGCACGGTGAACAGATTCGGGAAGCCCGGGATCGCGGTCATCCGGTAGGCGCGAGGGCCCTTCACCCAGGCGTCGTCCAGGGTGAGACCGTCACGGCCCACCACCTGCATCGGGCGCATGTAGTTGTGCGCCTGAAAACCGGTGGCCAGCACGGCGATATCGATCCGGTGGTGTTCGCCGTCTGTGGTGCGGATGCCGGTGGGGGTGAATTCGGCGATGCGATCGGTGACCAATTGGGCGTTGGGGGCGGTGATCGCCTGGTAGTACGTACCCGACAGCACCTGGCGCTTGCACAGCGGCTGATAGTCGGGGGTGAGCTCGGCACGCAGCTTCGGGTCGCGGATCTGGGCCCGCAGGCTGAGGCGGGCGTATTGCTGGACCAGCTTGCGCCGCCAGGTCGGTTTGGTCACGATGTCGACAAGAACGCTGGAGCCCCAGAGTGGAATGCGCTCGGCAACAGCCTGATACAGCTGTGGCATGGCGCGCAGCAGCGCGGTGACGACGCCCAGCTGAGGCAGTTTCATCGGCGCCCACAGCATCCACTGCGGCGACCGGGCGAAGTGCAGCAGCTTGCCGGCTTTCGGCTGCAGTGCCGAAACCACCTGCACCCCGGTGGATCCGGTGCCGATCACGGCGATGCGCTTACCGGCGGTCTCCAGTTCGGGGTCCCACCGCGCGGTGTGCACGACAGCGCCCTCGAAGGTGTCCATGCCGGGGATGTCCGGGGTGAAGGGATGGTGCAGCACGCCGGTGGCGCAGATGACGAAATCGGCTGTGAGCGTTTCGTTCTCGGTGGTGACGGTCCAGGTGTGCTCGTCCTGGTCGTAGTGCAAGGCCTTGACTTCGGTGTTGAGCCGTAGGTGCTCGTCGAGGCCGAACCGCGTGACGACGTCCCGGTGGTACTCCTGAATCTCCTCGCCGCCGGCCCAGACGTGGCTCCAGTCGGGTTTGGGGGCGAAGGCGAACTGGTAGATGTGCGACGGCACATCACACGTCAGACCGGGGTAGCGGTTCCAGTGCCAGACCCCGCCGACGTCGGAACCCTTCTCCAGGATGGTGAAGTTGGTGAACCCGGCTTGCTGGAAGGTGTACGCGGAGGCGATCCCGGCTACGCCGGCGCCGATGATGACGATGCGCGGATCACGTTTGCTCATAAGGACTCCCAGGCTCGGCGCACCGTGTTCGGTGCGGTGGTCATGGCGGACTCGAAGGCTGCGCGCCGCCGGCTGCGCAGCATGAAGTTGGCGCCCAGGCCGGCCAGATCGGTGGCGTCGGGCTGGATCAGGATGACCTCGGTGCCACGGGCTCGCGCGGCGCCGATCTCGGCGTCCAGCACCGTGGACATCGGGCGGCGGAGCAACCGGTGTTCGAGGATGCCGCCGAATCCCGGTGCGCGAACGCCGCTTTCGGAGGCCATGGGGGTGATGACGTAGATCAGGTCGGCTTCGTCATGGCCGATGAGGTCGACCGACGCGGTGGACGCGGCGCCGCCGTCGACGAACTTGCGGTCGCCGATGCTGACCGGGGGCATCCAGCCGGGTACACCCCAGGATGCCCGGAGTGCTTCGCCGGCAGTTGCTTTCGGCGCGCCGGGCGCACCGAAAGCAACCCGCTCGCCGCGCTGGTAGTCGAAGGCCACCATGCGAGCCCCCGGGTGATCCACCCAACCGGATGCATTGGCGAATCCAGCTGCCAAGCGCTGCAGCCAGGTTGCGTCGGCACGTCCGGTGGGCGCGATACCGGTCACCGCGGCCAGGCCGGATTGGCTGCGCAGCAGCGCCGGGTTCAGCAGGCGGAGCGCCGGCAGGGGAGGCAGGCTCGGCGGCGTCGCGTCGATGTGCCGACTCAGGCGTTCGTCGGTGCTGGTGCCGCGGTGCATCGCCACCAGGTCGTCGACGGATGCTCCGCCCCCGAGCATCGTGACGATCTCGGCACCCGCCGACGTGCCTTGCAGCACGGAGGCATCGCGGGGATCCCAACCCGTCTGCTCCTGCAGCGCGTGCAGCGCCGCGACAATCCACGCGCCGCCGATGGTTCCGCCGCAACCGATGACGAGTGCTCGCTTCACGCCCGCAGCTCCGAGTCCGGTTCGGCGGCATGCTCTTTCGACTGCCGCTCGATCCGCTCCAGGTAGGCCGACCGGCCGACGGGATCCATTGCGGTCAGGGCCCGCCGGTCGTCCATGAGGGAGCGCGCCGCGCGTTGGACGAACTCCGGGACCAGTGCGTCGACCAACGCCCATCCGGGTGCCACCCATTCGGGCACCGACGTGCGAGCGGCCTTGGTGCGCAACGTCTTCAGAACCGCCTGCGCCACATCTTCGGGGTCGACCGTCGGCATGCCGCCGCCGAGTTGGACGCCCGATGAGAGTTCGGTGCGCACCGCCGAAGGCAGCACCGCGCACACGGTGACGCCGGTGCCGGCGTACTCGCTGCGCGCCGCCAGTGACGCTCCGACCGCGGCGAACTTGCTGGCGTTGTAGGTGACCATGCCCGGGATGGGGATCATGCCGGCCATCGAGGCGACATTGACGACGTGGCCACTGCCGCGGGTGATCATCCGCGGGATCACTGCGCGCATGCCATTCAGTACGCCCCGGACGTTGACGTCGAGAATCAGATCGGTCGTTGACTCGGCCTCGGACTCGAAGGCGCCCAGCGGCATCACGCCGGCGTTGTTCACGAGGATGTCGATCCGGCCGGACTCTTTGAGTACCTGCCCGACGAACTGGTCCCAGGAGTCGCGCCGGGTGACGTCGAGACGGGCGCTGCGACAGCGGGGGATGGTGCGGGCCGTCTGATCGGCGATGTCGGCGTCGACGTCGCCGATCCACACGTTGGCGCCGTGCTGCGAGAAGAGCTCGGCGGTCTTGGCGCCGATGCCCCTGGCGCCTCCGGTGATGACTGCAGTGGCACTGTCGAGTGCGATTGAACGTCGTGCTAGCTGCATCGATAGCCTCGAATCTGCTGGTAGGAGCCTTGGCGGCTCATTCGAATACTCACGGTATCCGAAGTCTCCGAGTAAAGCTAGTACTCGCGGTATCGCAAACCAGTAATATCAGCGCATGCCGCGATTGACCAGGGTGCAGCGTCAGGAACAGACGCGCGCCGAGCTACTCGACGCGGCGAAGGCCCGGTTCCTCAAGCACGGCTATGCGTCCACCAGCCTCGAGGACATCGCCGACGACGCCGGCTACAGCAAGGGCGCGGTGTACTCGAATTTCGGCAGTAAACCCATCTTGTGCCGGGAAGTGCTCGAAGCCATCCACCGCGAGAAGTTCTCCGAGATGTCCCAGCTGGCGATGTCCGATGCTGACATCCCGAGCCGCGTCGAGGCGGTGAACGCCTGGCTGGAACGCACCGCCGGCGACGTGGGCTGGACGATGCTCGAGCTCGAATTCGTGGTGCTCTCGCGCAACGATCCCGAGCTGGGGCAGATGGTCACGGCGCTGCGCAACGAGGCGGCCCAGATGGTCGTCGACGTATTACGTTCTCTGGCGGCCGATTTGGGGATCAACGAAGAGCAGTTGGTCGCGGTTGGCGTGATGGACAGCTTCGATGACATCGGCAACCTGTTCCTCAGCGCCGGCATCGGGCTGGGGATTCAGCGTGCGGTCGATCCGACGCTGCCGGCGCGACCGGTCACCGGCGCCATCACCCGGTTGATGAATCTGCTTGCGCTCCTTGCGGCTACGCAGGACTGAAAGTCGGGTTACGGAACCAGGACCCGCAGCGCGTTCGGTACCGCGGACACCGTCACCGGCAGCGGGCAGACGAATTCGCCGTCGGCATAGGCGTTTATCCCGGGCACGTCGATGGTTACCGTGTGTGCCCGCCGCGTGGTCACCTCGTCGAGGTGCACGTGCGTGCCCTTGAACACCGTCGGGAACAACCGGATCAATTTGGTCCGTGATGCCGAGGCCGCCATGGTGACGTCGAGCAGGCCGTCGTTGAGGTCGGCGCCCGGGCAGATCAGCATGCCGCCGCCGTAGCTGCGGCCGTTGCCGAATGTCGCCAATGTCATGGGCATTTCGGTCTCGGGGCCGCCGTCGAAGCTCACCCGGCACGTCAGCAGCCGCAACTGCGACAGTTCGACGAGCATCGCCGCGTTGTAGCGCATCCGGCCGCGCGGCCATGTCATCCGGTTGGCGCGGTCGGTGACCAGCGAGTCGAATCCCGCCGACATCACCGTGCCGAACCACCGCAGCGTGCCGTCCGATCCGTCGATCCGGCCGAGGTCGATGGTCCGGGTCTTGCCGGACGCCACGATATCCGCGGCGGCTTCGGGGTCGTCCCGCGGAATCCCGAATTCGCGAGCATGGTCATTGCCGGTGCCGGCGGGAATGATCCCCAGCGGCACGTCACCCTGCGCAAGTGCTTGTAGCGCAAGGGAGATGATGCCGTCACCGCCGGACACCACCACCGCATCGGTACCGTGGTCCAGCGCCTCGTCGAGCAGCTGGCGGGCGTGGGCGGCATCGGATCCGATCAGCTCGACCACGTCGACGCCGCGGCGCTGCAACCGCGCGACGGCACGCTGGGCCGCCGCGGACCCGCGCCCCTGGCCGGACGCCGGGTTGGTCAGCAGGGTGACTCTCACGGGATCAGCTTGCCCGGGTTGAGGATTCCGCCGGGATCGAGCACGTTCTTGACCGCACGCAGCACCTCGACACCGAGGTCGCCGACCTCGGCCGTCATCCACGGTTTGTGGTCGGCGCCGACCGCGTGGTGGTGGGTGATGGTGGCGCCGCAGCGCACCATCGCCTCGGACGCAGCGGTTTTCGCCGCGCGCCACTGCTCGATGGGGTTACCGCGCTGGCCGGCGACGACGGTGAAGTACAGCGAGGCGCCGGTGGGGTAGACGTGCGAGATGTGGCACATCACCAAAGCCGGTGTGCCGCTTTCCTGGAGCGACGTCGTCAGCGACTCGGTGACGGCCGCCTTGAGCGTCGGCACATTGGACCACGTTGTCGCGGTCTCCAGGGTCTCGCACAGGGCGCCGGCGCTCAAGAGCGAATCACGCAGGTACGGGGCGCCGAACCGGCCATGCTGCCAGGCGCGGGCGGGGGCCTCACCGAGCGAGGTGCCGCCCTGGGCGGCCAGCAGCGCGCAGGTTTCGTCGTGGCGGCTTTCGGTGTGTGCGGCAGTGCCTTCGAACAGCGTGATGGCCAGGCAGCCGCCGGTGATGGTCTGCTCGCCGATGCTCTCGGTGGTCGCCAGGTTGATGCCGGTCTCGACCTCGTCGGACAACCGGATGACCGTCGGGCCGGTGCCGGTCTGGACGACCGCCCGCAATGCCGCCGCGCCGGTGGCGAAGTCAGGGAAGGACCATGCTTCGTAGCGGGTCGTCTCGGGCACCGGATGCACGCGCACCCGCACGCGGGTGATGACCCCGAAGGTGCCCTCCGAGCCGACGATCAGCTGACGCAGGTCGGGACCGGCCGCCGATGCGGGCGCACGGCCCAGGTCGAGGACGCCGGCCGGGGTGACGACCGTCAGGCCGCGCACCATGTCGTCGAACCGGCTGTAGCCGGCGGAGTTCTGCCCCGACGACCGCGTCGCGGCGAACCCGCCGATGGTGGCGAATTCGAAGCTCTGCGGGAAGTGGCCGAGGGAAAAGCCTTCCGCGCCAAGGAGTTCCTCGGCTTGCGGGCCGGTGACGCCGGCTTCGAGCTCGGCTTCGCCGGTCTCCTTGTCGATGGCGACCAGCCGGTCCAGGCGGCGCAGATCGAGCGAGACAACGGCGTTGAAGCCGTCGCGGATCGGGTCGACTCCGCCGACCACGCTGGTGCCGCCGCCGAACGGGACGACCGCGATGCGGTGTTCGGTGCAGTAACCGAGGATGGCCGCGATCTGTTCTTCGTTGCCCGGCAACAGGATCGCGTCGGGCGCATCCTGCTCGCCGGTGTCCTTGCGGCGCAGCAGGTCCAGCGTCGACTTGCCGCCGGCGCGCAGCAGGCGGTCGTGAGCATCGGTGCGGCAGAACTCGTCGCCGACGATGGCCGCCAGCGCGACGCGGTCGGCGTCGGCCAGGGCGGAGGGCCGCAGCGTGACCTGATCTGCCTCGAGCTCATCGACCGGGTTGGCGTCGATGCCGAGGGCCGCGGTCAGCAGGCCGCGAATGCCGTCCGACAGTGGCTTGGCGGCAGCAGGGTCACCCCAGGCGTTCCACTTCATCGGCGGTTCGAGGTGGTCACGTGTTGCGGTCATGCGTTACAGTATTACACATGATGTCAATCAGTAACGATGAATCTCGGGATTCCCTGGATGCCCGAATCATCGACGCTGCGGCCGACTGCGTGATCGCCTTCGGGGTGGATCGCGTGACGTTAGCCGAGATCGCGCGCCGTGCCGGAGTCAGCCGGCCGACGGTGTACCGGCGCTGGCCGGACACCCAGGCGATCCTCGCGGCGCTGCTGACGACACGAATCACCAACTCGCTCAACGAGGTCGCCGTCAGCGGCGCCGACCGCGACGCGATCGTCAAGCGGATGGTCGGCATGGCCGAGCGGCTGCGCGACGACGAGGTCATCATGTCCGTGCTGAGCAGCGCACCGGACCTGGCCATGGTCTACATCGCGCAGCGGATGGGTACCAGCCAGCAGATCCTGCTGGAAGTCCTGGCCGGCGCGTTGGCCACGGCGCAAGCCGACGGCAGCGTCCGCCCCGGCGACCCCAAGCAGCTCGCCGCCATGTGCCTGCTGATCGTGCAGTCGGCCATCCAGTCCGCGCAGATGGTCGCGCCCGTCCTCGACGTCGCCGCGCTGGACATCGAACTTGCCCACTCGCTGAACGGATACCTGAAGCCATGACCAGCACTCCTGATGCGGCCCGCCGCAGTGCCCTCAACGCCGCGCGCCGCACCGCCGAGCTGACGGCCCTGGCCGACGGTGACCGGGTCGACGTCGTCGTCATCGGCGGCGGCATCACCGGCGTCGGCATCGCGCTGGACGCGGCCAGCCGCGGACTGTCGACGGTGCTGGTGGAGAAGCACGACCTGGCCTTCGGTACGAGTCGTTGGAGTTCCAAACTTGTCCACGGCGGCCTGCGCTACCTCGCCACCGGCAATGTGGGCATTGCCCGGCGCAGTGCCATCGAGCGCGGCATCCTGATGAGCCGCAACGCGCCGCATCTGGTGCACGCCATGCCGCAGCTCGTGCCGCTGCTGCCCGAGATGAACCGGGCCTCAAGGGCTTTGGTGCGCACCGGCTTCATCGCCGGCGACGGCCTGCGCCGCCTGGCCGGCACGTCGGCCTCGGTCCTGCCGCGGTCGGGCCGCGTCAACGCGACGCGTGCCGCCGAACTGGTGCCCGCTGTCCGTCGCGATGGCCTCGACGGCGCGTTGCTCGCCTACGACGGCCAGCTGATCGACGACGCTCGCCTGGTCGCCGCGGTGGCGCGGACTGCCGCCCAGCACGGTGCCCATATCCTGACCCGCGTGGCAGCATCGGATGCCACCGGGACCTCGGTGCGACTGACCGACCAGCTCACCGGCGAGTCGTTCGAGTTGGCCGCCCGCGCGGTGATCAATGCCGCCGGTGTGTGGGCCGGCGAGCTCGACAGCGCGATCAAATTGCGGCCCAGCCGCGGCACCCACCTGGTGTTCGATGCCGCGGCATTTGGCAATCCGACTGCGGCCCTGACGGTTCCGATCCCTGGTGAGCTGAACCGGTTCATCTTCGCCATGCCAGAGCAGCTCGGCCGCGTCTACCTCGGTCTCACCGACGAAGACGCACCGGGCCCCATTCCCGATGTGCCGGAACCGACTTCGGCCGAGATCACATTTCTGCTAGACACCGTCAACACCGCCCTGGCGACGAGCCTGGGACCCGACGACGTCTTGGGCGCATACGCCGGGCTGCGGCCGCTGATCGACACCGGCGAGGGCAACACCGCCGATGTCTCCCGTGACCATGCCGTCGTCGAATCCGGGGACGGCGTGCTCAGCGTCATCGGCGGCAAGCTGACCGAATACCGCTACATGGCCGAGGACGTGCTGGACCGGGCGGTGGTGCTGCGCGGGCTCGGTGCGGGGGAGTGCCGGACCCGGAACCTGCCGTTGGTCGGCGCCCCGGAGAACCCGGTGTCTGCGAATCATATTGCAGCGCTGCCGGAATCGCTGGTGGCGCGCTACGGCGCAGAGGCGTCGAACGTGTTCGCCGCCGCCACGTGTGACCGTCCCACCGAACCGGTGGCCGACGGAATCGACGTCACCCGAGCCGAATTCGAATACGCCGTCACCCACGAGGGCGCACTCACCGCCGACGACATCCTGGACCGTCGGACCCGCATCGGGTTGGTCGCCGCCGATCGCGAACGCGTCGCTGCCGTGGCGCAGGAGTTCATCTAAGGGTCGCGCGTCTGACGCCGTCGTACTGTCGCCGAAATTTCCGTCGGTATGGTCCCGCGCGATCCGCCGGATTGGGTGCGTTGGAATCAGCATGATTTTTGCGGATTCGGCGACACGTCCGGTGGTCAAGCCTCTCGTGGCAACTCGAGCCGATTCAGGGCCGGTATCCGGTGGCACTGCTTGCCTTTACATTTCGCAGATGGCAATCACTTTGCACTGGTTCCTGCCGACCAATGGTGACTCGCGCACCGACATGAGCCTTGGCAACGCGGTCGGTGCGGCAGGGAGTCGGGCAGACGCCTTCGGCGCGGACCGAGCTCCCGACCTCGACTACCTCAGTCTGGTGGCCGGTGCCGCGGAGAAGCTCGGGTTCACCGGGGCATTGACCCCCACCAGTAGCTGGTGTGAGGACGCCTGGGTGTTCACGGCGGCACTGACCCAACGGACCGAACGCTTCAAGTACCTGGTGGCCTTCCGGCCGGGGCTGCAGGCGCCGACGCTGGTCGCCCAGGCCGCCGCCACATACCAGCGAATCTCGCGGAACCGATTGCTGCTCAACGTTGTTACCGGCGGCGACGACGTCGAGCAGCGCCGCTTCGGTGACCACCTCGGCAAGGCGGAGCGCTACGAGCGGGCCGCCGAATTCCTCACGATCCTGCGGCAGCTGTGGTCCGGCGAGCCGGTCACTTTCACCGGCAAGCACCTGTCTGTAGAGAACGCGACCATCATTCCGGCCGAGACCTGGCCAGAGATCTATCTGGGCGGCTCCTCGGCCGAGGCGCTGGAAGTGGCTGCCGAACACGCGGACGTGTACCTGACCTGGGGTGAGCCACCCGCTCAGGTCGCCGAGAAGCTCGATGCGGTGCGCCACCAGGTCAAGAACCTGGGTCGAGCGCGGCTGGCGGCCGGAGAACTGCGGTTCGGGATTCGCCTGCATGTCATCAGCCGCCCCACCGAAGAGGAGGCGTGGGCACAGGCCGACAAGTTGTTGGCGGGCCTTGATCCCGAGAGCATCAGTCGCGCCCAGCAGGTCCAGCGCAACTCGCAGTCTGAGGGTCAGCGGCGGATGTCTGCCCTGCACGGCGGCCGGACCGACAACCTGGAGGTGTCACCCAACTTGTGGGCCGGCATCGGACTGGTTCGTGGCGGCGCCGGCACCGCGCTGGTCGGCAGTCATGAGCAGGTCGCCGACCGCATCGCCGAGTATCACGAGCTCGGCATCGACGAGTTCATCCTGTCCGGATATCCGCACCTGGAAGAGGCCTACTCCGTCGGCGAGGGGGTCACCCCCATTCTCGCGGAGCGTGGCCTGCTCGCTGAACGGCGCTCCTGAGCATGGTGCGAACCGGGGCTCCCAGGACGCACGAGCACGTCCTCGCCACTGCGGAAGAGTTCGCGGCAGCGGTGAAGCCCGGTGCAGTAGAACGTGACCGGGTCGGCGCTGTGCCCCGCGCAGAAGTCGCGGAGTTCGAGAACCTGGGCCTGCCGGCCATCACGGTGCCGGCCGATGATGGCGGAGATGGGCTCGGGCCGCGCACGCTGGCAGAGGTCATCAGGATCGTCGCGGCCGCCGATCCGGCCCTCGCCCAGACTCCGCAGGGTCACTACCTTGCCGTAGACATCCTGAGGCTCCTCGGCACGCCACTGCAGCGAGCCCGAATCCTGCCCGCTGTCGTCGAAGGCGCGCGCATCGCCCCGGTGCTCGCCGAGCGTGGTGGCCACCACGCCCAGGATCTCAAGACTCGCCTGATCAGCGACGGCACGCGTTGGCGAGTCCATGGCACCAAGTACTACTGCACCGGTGCCATCACGGCTCGCTGGCTGGCAGTCAGCGCGCTCGATCCCGACGGCCGTCTCGTGCTGGCGTTCGTCGAACGTGACGCACCCGGCGTGATCATCGACGAAGACTGGGCCGCCATGGGGCAGCGCTCGACCGTGAGTGGCACCACCACCTTGGATGGCGTCGCGATCGACAGCGACCTGGTGGTGCCATATTGGTCGGCATTCGAGAAACCGCAATTGCTCGGCGCTCGCGCCCAGCTGGTCCACACCGCCATCGAAGCCGGTATCGCGGAGGGCGCCCTGGCCGATGCCGCCGAGTTCGTCCGCACTCGGAGTCGCCCGTTCTTCGAGGCGGTGCGCTACGGCGGCGCCAACGCCGCCAGCGATGATCCGCACACCGTGCTGCGATTCGGTCAACTCGCCACCCGGACCCGCGCGTCGACCCAGCTACTGCGTTGGGCCGCAGGCAAACTCGAAGACATCGGGCTCGACGTCGCCGATCCCGACGCTGCCGCGCACGGCTCGATAGCGGTCGCTCAGGCCAAGGCCTTCGCCAGCGAAGTGGCCGTCGACGTCGCCAGTCAACTCTTCGCTTTGACCGGCGCGAGCGGAACCGACCGCCGCCATGACCTTGACCGGCACTGGCGTAACGCGCGGACCCACAGCGTGCACGACCCCGTCGACTGGAAGTACCACCACATCGGCGCGTGGGAACTCTCCGGCGTGGCACCGCCGAATCACGGACAGATCTGAGTGCACTTGCGATCCGGCGGATTCTGAATGTTCAGGCGCTGCCAGGTACCCGATAACGTCGCCACATGGCCGCGAATCTGGAAGAGGCACAAGTTGATTCGCCTCCGCTGAAATCGCAACCGTTCAAGCCGGCGCTATTTGTCGCGGTGACGGCGGGACTTGGGTACGGCTTCGACTCCTACGCAGTGAACATCTACGGCTTGGTCCTGCCCGAGATCAAGAAGACCCTGCAGATCACCGAAGCTCAGGCCGGTTACATCGGGTCGATCTTCCTGGTCGGTTACACCATCGGGACCATCGGTTTCGGTATCGCGGCCGACCGGTGGGGACGCAAGGCCACCCTGGGCGCGTCGATCCTGCTCTACGGCATCACCACGGCATTGGCCGGCATCACCACAAACCTGGCCGTATTCACCGGTTTACGTTTCCTCACCGGTGTGGGCGGCGCCGGCGAGCTGGCGGTCGGCGCCCCCTACACCGCCGAGGTTTGGCCGACCAAGACGCGGGCAATCGGTGTGGGCGGGGTGATCTTCTCGCTGTTCTCGCTCGGCTACGTCCTCGCGGCGGCCGTCGCGCTGGTGTTGGTGCCGCGCTACGGCTGGCAATCGGCGTTCATCGTCGCCATCGTCCCGGCCATCATCTTGTTCCTTGTCCGCCAGGGCATTACCGAGTCGCCGCGCTACACCGAGGTCAACGAGGCGCGGAAGCTGCACCGCATCCCGAGGGCAAAACTGTGGCAGCTACCCGGTGTACGCCGGCGGCTGATCGTGGGCTGGCTGATCTACACGGCCAACGCGGTCGGCTACTGGGGTTCCACCCTGTTTCTGACGACGTACATCGTCAAGAGATTCCACGCGTCGACCACCGATGCAATTCGCTACGCCCTGGTGTTCTTCCTGCTGCAGGTCGTCTTCGTCTTCATCGGTACCGCGCTGGCCGACAGATTCGGACGTCGCCCTTCCGCGATTCTCGGCGCTGTCATCGAGGCTGGTTCCGCGATCCTGGCGGCCACCTCGGATTCGCTGGCCGAATACCAGATCTACGGAGCAATTTCCATCGCCACCCTCGGCTGGCTGTGGGGAGTCGGGGATGCGTACATTTCCGAGTTGTTCCCAACAGTGCTGCGTGGCACGGGATTTGGGGTCGCCGTCGGCGGCGGGCGCATCGCGTCGATCGCCGCGCCGACCGTCGTCGGCTGGGCCATCGGTCATTACGGCGTACAGACGCCCTATCTGGCGCTGTCGGCCATCTGGCTGTTGACCATCGTCGGCTATCTGTTCGGGCCCGAGACCAAGGGCAAGGAGCTCGACGACCTCGCCGACGAGGCTCTGGTGGCACGCATCGGCTAAACAGCGCCGAATGGCCAGTTATTGCACGGGTTTTCGAGAGATGCGTGCCGCAACTGGCCAGTGGGCTAAGGCTGCTGGGTGAGCAACAGGTCGCGAATCGTCGAATGCGTGTGTCGCTGCCACATGGCCTGCACCGGTACCAGTAGCGGTGGCTGCAGGTCGACGACCGTAACCCTGCCGTCCATCACCGGCCCGACCGGATGCGTGACGAACGCCGCGGCGCCCGTCGTCAGCGGGGCGGCCACCGTCGCCGCGCCCTGGACGCGGCTGATCACGTAGTCCGGCTCGAAGCCGGCCCGTCGGCAGGCACCGAGCAGCAGGTCGCTGTAGTACGACGCGCCGGGCGGCGCCCAGAGCGCGATCCGTTCGTGGGCCAGGTCGGTGAGGTCGACGGCGTCGCGCTGCGCCAGCGGGTGCGAACTCAACACGGCCACGCGGACCGGGTGATAGCCCAGCACCGCGGTGGCGAGGTCGCGATCCGGCACCACGCCGCGGCGCAGGGCGAGCTGGATTGATCCGTCGAGCAGCGCGGGGGACAGCTGATCCGGAAACATCTGGCGGAAGGTGAAGGACACGTCGTCGAAGGCGTCGATCACCGGTTCCAGCAGCGTGTACGCCTCGATGCTGTCGAGCGCGGGGGTATGGCCGACGACGTAGTTCTCCCGCGCGGCGCTGGCCGCCCGCTGCACGTGGTCGGTGACGGTGTGGGCGGCAGCGAGCAGAGTGCGCGCATCGCTGTGCAGTTGGCGGCCTGCGGGCGTCAGCGTGACCCGCCGGCCGTCGCGATCGAAAAGTGTTGCACCCAGCTCCTTTTCGAGTTGTCGGATGGAGCTGCTCAGGGCCTGCTGGCTGAGGTGCAGCTGATCCGCGGCGCGGGTGAAACCGCCGGTATCGGCGACCGCGAGGAAATGCTGCAGCCGGCGCAGATCGGGATACGGCCTGGTCATGTCGCCACCCTATCTACAACTATTGCTTGTGAATAGGTAGAAAAGATTCGTTTCTGTTTGTGGTTTGGCGTGGCTAGCGTGGGCGTCATGAGCAATCTCGAAGGCAAGTCAGCAGTCGTCGCCGCCGGAGCCAAGAACCTGGGCGGTCTGATCAGCACCACGCTCGGCGCGCGCGGCGTCAACGTCACGGTGCACTACAACAGCGCCGCCACCGAGGTCGACGCCGACCAGACCGTCGCCGCGATCGAGGGCTCCGGTGCCAAGGCCATCAAGGTCCAGGGCGACCTCACCATCCCCGGCAACGTGGAGAAGCTGTTCGACGCGGCGGCCGAAGCGTTCGGCGGCGTCGACATCGCGGTCAACACCGTCGGCAAGGTGCTGCGCAAGCCGATCGTGGAAACGACTGAGGCCGAGTACGATTCGATGTTCGATATCAACGCGAAGGCCGCGTACTTCTTCCTGCAGCAGGCCGGTCGCCGGCTGAACGACGGCGGATCGGTCATCACCATCGTGACGGCGCTGCTGGCGGCGTTCACCGACGGGTACAGCACCTACGCCGGCGCCAAGAGCCCTGTCGAGCACTTCACCCGCGCCGCGGCGAAAGAGTTTGCGGCGCGCGGGATCAACGTCAACAACGTCGGCCCCGGACCCATGGACACGCCCTTCTTCTACGGCCAGGAGACCCCGGAGCGTGTGGCGTTCCACAAGTCGCAGGCGATGGGCGGCCGGCTGACCCTCATCGAGGACATCGTGCCGCTGGTCGTCTTCCTCGCCGACGAAGGGCACTGGGTGACCGGCCAGACCATCTTCGCCAACGGTGGCTACACCACGCGGTAGTAGCTGCCGAGCAGACGCGAAAACCCCCAAAATCGGATGATTGAAGTGCTCCCCAGAAGTTGGACCGAGAAATTCGGTTCCTTCGTCTGGGGAGTACTTTTTTGCATCCACAGTGTTCGTTGACTGAGGCCCAACGCAGTGTGGCGGTAGCGTTGTTCGAGCAGGGTCGGGGCTATGGTGCCACGGCGAGTTATCTGGGAGTGAGCCGTTGGGCGGTTCGCGATCTGCGTCGTCGATGGGTCCTGCACGGCAGGAAGGCGCTAGTGGCTAAACCGACCAACACGCAGTATCGGTTCGAGTTCAAGCTCGAAGTGGTGGGCAAGGTCGTCAACGATGGCGCGACTGCAGCCGAAGTGGCCATGGAGTACGGGCTGTCCTCGGACCAGCTCGTGCGATCGTGGGTGCGGTCCTATCGCCGACTGGGTGAGGATGGGTTGAAACCCAAACTCAAAGGGCGTCAACCCAAAAACGCCGACTCCCCGCCACAGGAGCTGACCGATCTGCAGCGGCTCGAGCAGGAGAATCTGCGGTTGCGGGCGGAAAATGCCTACCTAAAAAAATTGCGGGCCTTGATGGCGCACGAACAGCGGTGAAAGCCGCCGCTGTTGCCGCACTCAAGGCTGACCATCGGTTGCCGTTGTTACTGCAGGTCGCGGGACTGGCGCGGTCGACGTTCTACTACCACCAGGGCAAACCTGAGGTGCCCGACCCGCGGGCTGACCTCAAGACCGCGATCGCCGAGGAGTTCGAGGCCGCCTACGGCCGCTACGGTCACCGCCGGCTGCACACCGTGCTGACCAGACGGGGTTTTGTGGTGGCCAAAAAGACCGTGCTGGCGTTGATGCGCGAGCTCGCGCTGATCTGCCGGGTGCGGCGCCGCCGCCGCTACAACTCCCACACCGGTGAGACCGGGCAGATCGCCGACAACGTCCTCGATCGCGACTTCGCCGCCACCGCGCCGAATCAGAAGTGGGTCACTGACGTGACCGAGTTCCGGATCGGCGATCGCAAGGTCTATCTGTCGCCGGTGCTCGACCTGTTCGACCGATCGGTGGTGGCGCACTCCCGGTCACTGTCACCGAATCTGGAGTTGACCAACTCATCGCTGGCCTCGGCGATCGCCACCCTCGAACCCGGCGAGCGGCCCCTGGTGCATTCCGATCAAGGCTTCCAGTACCGGCACCGGTCCTGGCGTGGCCTGCTCAACGATGCCGATGCCTCGCAGTCCATGTCACGCAAGGGCAACTGCTACGACAACGCCGTCGCCGAGAACTTCTTCGGCCATCTGAAGTCAGAAATGTTCCACCACAACCGATTCGACACCATCGAGGACTTCACCGCTGAGCTCGATGACTACATCTGCTGGTACAACACCGAACGCATCTCCACAAAGCTCAAGGGCCTGAGCCCGGTCCAATACCGGGCCCAGGCCCTTGCCGCTTAAGCTCCAACCCTCAGAGTCCAACTTTCGGGGACCACTTCAACCTGGGTATTTTGGGGGTTTTCACTGGGGGTACCGCCCGCTTGCGGGGGACTGCTCGCGAGAGAACTCAGCGGCGCCAGAACAAGTGGTGGATGACGCCGCTGGAGCTGGGCACCACGTCGCAGTTGTACCGGTCGAGCAGCTCGTCGGGGGACTCCCAGAGTCGTGAGCCCTCGCCGAGCGTCACGGTGGGGGACACCACCACGTGCAGGGTGTCGATCAGGTCGGCGTCGAGGAACGCCCGCACCGTGGTGGCCCCGCCGCCGATGCGAATGTCTTTGCCCTGCGCTGCTTCTCGGGCGAGTTCCAGCACCTCGGCCGGCCCCGCGTCGACGAAGTGGAACGTGGTGTCCGACAGGGTGAACGACGGCCGCAGGTGGTGCGTCATCACGAACACCGGGGTGTGGAACGGCGGCTCGTCGCCCCACCAGCCCTGCCAGTCGAGGTAGGCCGGTCCGCGGTAGGGGCTGAACTTGTTGGCGCCCATGATCTCTGCGCCGATGTTGTGGTGGAAGTCGCGGACGAGGAAGTCGTCCAGGCCGCGCGTGCCGCCCGGCTCGGTGCGGTTGGGCCAGTTGGCGGTGGCGCCGGCCCAGGCGAACATCACGCCCGGATCGGCGTGGCCGAAGGGCCGCTCGAAGCTCTGTCCGACACCGGCGCCGAAGCCGTCCGCCGAGACGTTGAAGTTCTGCACTTTCACCAGTTGCGTCACGGCTGTACAGACTCCCATCGCCGGCAGAACTCATCGCCCATCAACGGCGAATGGCCAGTTATCGCACGAAATTCTGGAGAATACGTGCAATAACTGGCCACTCGGCGCCGGGAAAAACCCTAGAGCGCGATGTTCTTGTGGCGACCGCGGCGGGCCGGGGCCTCGGCGAGGGCCTGAGTGATCTTCGACCGGGTGTGGGCCGGATCGATCTTCTCGTCGACCACGCCGATCTCGATGGCGGAGTCGACGCCACCGGCAATGCGCTCGTGCTCGAGGGCCAGCTCTTCGTGCAGCGCCTCGCGCTCGGCGGCGTCCTCGACAGCGGCCAGCTTGCGCTTGTGCAGGATGCCGACGGCAGCCTTGGCGCCCATGACGGCGACCTCGGCGTCCGGCCAGGCGAAGACCTTCGACGCGCCGAGCGACCGCGAGTTCATGGCGATGTAGGCGCCGCCGTAGATCTTGCGGGTCACCAGCGTGACGCGGGGGACCTCGGCCTCACCGAACGCGTGCAGCAGCTTCGCGCCGCGGCGCACCACGCCGCCCCACTCCTGGTCCACACCGGGCAGGTAGCCGGGGACGTCGACCAGCACGACCAGCGGGATGCCGAAGGCGTCGCACAGGCGCACGAAACGTGCGGCCTTCTCGGCGCTTTCGGAGTTCAGGCAGCCGCCCAGGCGCAGCGGGTTGTTGGCGATGACGCCGACGGAGCGGCCGGCGAGGCGGCCAAGGCCGACCACGATGGACGGCGCCCACTTGGACTGGAACTCTTCGAACGGCACGCCCTCGTCGAGCAGGGCCTCGACGATCGGGTGCACGTCGTAGGCGCGCCGGGCCGACTCGGGCATGAGGGCGCGGATGTCGGTGTCGCCGGCCTCGGCCTTGTTGCGGTCGAAGTGGCCCTGCTGGCTGAACAAGCCGACCAGGCGCTGGCCGCGCGCGTAGCAGTCGAGTTCGTCGTCGGCGACGATGTGGCACACGCCGGACTTCTTGTGGTGGGTGTCGGGTCCACCGAGGGAGACCATGTCGACGTCCTCACCGGTGACGCTGCGGACGACGTCCGGGCCGGTGACGAAGACGCGGCCCTCAGGGGCCATGACGATGACGTCGGTCAGCGCGGGGCCGTAGGCGGCACCACCGGCGGCGAAGCCGACGACCAGCGAAATCTGGGGGATGTAGCCCGAGGCCCGGATCATGGCCTCGAAGACCTGGCCGACCGCGTGCAGCGCGCGCACACCCTCGGCCAGACGGGCGCCACCGGAGTGCCAGATGCCCACAATGGGGGCCTGCTCGTCGATGGCGGTGTCGTAGGCGCGAACGATGTGCGCACAGCCGTCGACGCCCATGGCGCCACCCATGACGGTGCCGTCGGTGGCGAACGCGATGGTGTGCACGCCGTTGACGGTGCCGGAGGCGGCCAGGACGCCCGACTTGTCGCGCTCGTGCAGCGGCTTGACGCTGCCGGCGTCGAAGAACGTCGACAGGCGCAGCAGTGGGTCACGAGGATCAAGTGATTCGGCGGCCGTCGCCTCAGGTGCCAGGGTCGTCATTTTCTAATCTCCTTGATCTCGCGGACTGTGCTTGGCGCTCAGTACCGGCCGAAGGTGAGTGCGACGTTGTGTCCGCCGAACCCGAACGAATTGTTGATTGCGTACTTGTAGTCGCCGAGCCGCGGAGCCTTGGAGACCACATCCAGATCGATCTCCGGATCCAGGTTCTCCAAGTTCAGTGTGGGGGGAACCACGCCATCGCGCAGCGCCATCACGGTGAGGATGGACTCCACCGCGCCAACCGCGCCGACCGAGTGGCCCAGCGCGGACTTGGGGGCGTACACCGCGGGCTTGTGGCCCTTCATGGCGTTGTTGATGGCCACGCCCTCGGCGACGTCGCCGACGCTGGTGCCGGTCGCATGTGCGTTGATGTGGTCGATATCCGTCGGCTGCAGGCCCGCGAGCTGGATGGACCGGCTCATGGCGTGTCCAGCCTGCTCACCGTTGGGGTCCGGCGCCACGATGTGGAAGCCGTCCGAGGTCACGCTGGCACCCATCAGGCGCGCCAGGATGTTGGCGCCGCGGGCCTTGGCGTGCTCCTCGGTCTCGATGACCATGAGGGCACCGCCTTCGCCGAACACGAAACCGTTGCGGTCCCGGTCGAACGGCCGACAGGCGCCGGTCGGGTTGTCATTGGAGGTGGACAGCACGATGCGCATCTGAGCGAAGCCTGCGATCGGTACTGCCTCGATCTTGGTTTCCACACCACCGCAGATGGCGATATCGGCCTCACCGAGGACGATGTTGCGCCACGCGTTGGCGATGGCCTCCGAGCCGGAGGCGCATGCCGAGATCAGGGTGCTGACGCCGGCCTTGGCCTTGCGATCGAGCCCGACCGCGGCGGCCGAGCCGTTCGGCATGAACATCTGCACGACCAGCGGGGACACCCCGCGCAGGCCTTTCGACCGCATGTTGTCGTAGGCGAACACCAGCTCTTCGGCCGAACCGATGCCGGTGCCGATCGACACCATCAGGCGCCGGGTGTCGACATCGGGCGCGCCGGCGTTCTCCCACGCACGGCGGCCGATGACCGTCGACATTTTTTGCAGATACGACAGCCGACGCAGCTCGACGCGCGTCAGCTCACTCTCGAAGTCCTCGTGGAGGTGACCGCCGATGCGGACAGGCAGGTCGTACTCCTCGATGAACGGGTCATCGAGGAGGCGGATCCCGCTCTCGCCTGCGAGCAGCTTCTGCCAGGTGGTTTCTGCGTCGGTCGCCAACGCGGTCGTCATGGCAAAGCCAGTGACGACCACGTTGGGCAGTCCGTTCCCCGTCGAGAGTGGAGACATCTACGTGCGACTTTCCTCTTTTGCCTCAGTACTTACCGAAAGCGAGTGCCACATTGTGGCCACCGAAACCGAACGAGTTGTTGATGGCGTACTTGAAGTCGCCATAACGAGGCTCGCCCGCAACCACATCGAGATCGATGTCGGGATCCGGCGTCTCGTAGTTCAGCGTCGGGGGGATGACCCCGTCGCGCAACGCGAGCACTGTCAACACCGACTCGAGCGCACCGACCGCACCGATGGAGTGGCCGAGCGCCGACTTGGGTGCGTACACCGCGGCGTTCTGACATCCGGCAACCCGGATGGCATTGGCCTCGGCGGTGTCACCGATCGGAGTCGCCGTGCCGTGGGCATTGATGTGGTCAATGTCCTTGGCGTCCAGCCCTGCGGTCTCCAGTGCACGCTTCATCGCGGCACCGGCCCGCAGGCCGTTGTCTGCCGGGGCCACCATGTGGAACGCGTCCGAGGTGATACCGGCACCCAGCAGCCGGGCCAGCGGCTTGGCGCCACGGGCCAGGGCGTGCTCTTCGGTCTCGATGATCATCAACGCGCCGGCCTCGCCGAACACGAAGCCGTCCCGGTCCTTGTCGAACGGGCGGGACGCGCGCTCGGGCTCGTCGTTACGGGTCGACATGGCGCGCATCATCGAGAACGCCGCGATCGGCAGCGCTTCGATGGTGCCCTCCACACCGCCGACGACGGCGAAGTCCGCGTCGCCCATGACGACCTGACGCCAGCCGTGGGCGATGGCCTCAGAACCCGACGAGCACGCAGACACCGGGGTGATGACCCCGGCGCGGGCGCCGAGCTCAAGACCGGCGACAGCAGCCGCGCCATTGGGCATGATCATCTGAACGGCGAGCGGGCTGACCTTGCGTATGCCGCCCTCGTTCATCGCGTCGTAGGTTTCGACGATCTTCTCGCCACCACCGAGACCGGTGCCGATCACGACCGAGAAACGATCGGGATCGACCTCGGGTGCGCCGGCGTTCTGCCAGAGCCGCCGGGCCAGCACGAGCGACAAGCGCTGCACATAGGAATTGCGGCGCAGTTCGACACGAGTCAGCTGGCTCTCGATGTCATCGACCAGGTGGCCACCGATACGCACCGGAAGGTCCCACTTGGTGACGAAGTCGTCGGTCAACTCACGGATGCCGCTTTCGCCTGCCAGGAGGCCCTTCCACGTGCTCTCGATGTCAGCAGCGAGCGCCGTGGTTGCCTCCACGGCGGTCACCACTACGTTCGGGAAGCCTCCGTTAGCAGTGGAAGGCCTGGTCACTTCGTGAACTTATCGCGCAGCGCGGCAGCAGCCTCGGGGTTCTCTTCCTCGAGCTTCTGGATGTAGGCGACGACGTCACCAACGGTGCGCAGACCGGCCAGGTCCTCGTCCGGGATCTTCACGCCGTACTTGTCCTCGGTCTGAACGGCGATCTCAACCATCGACAGCGAGTCGATGTCCAGGTCGTCGACGAAGGACTTCTCAGGGGTGACCTCAGACGGCTCGATACCGGTGACCTCTTCGATGATCTCGGCGAGGCCGGCGATGATTTCTTCTTGGTTGGCAGCCACGATGGCTCCTTCTTTTTGTTGTGTCGGCACACCGGATTTGGTGTGCCGGGTTGGTTGTTTCGGCAAACAGCCCTGTTAGAACTCGGTGAGTCCGTCCAGGTCTGCAGGTGTCTTGATGGCGAAGGTGGGCACGCCCTTGACCTCGCGCTTGGCGATCCCGGTGAGGGTGCCGGCCGGCGGGAACTCGATGATGCCGGTGATTTCCTGGCCGTCGAAGCGCTCGCGCAGCGTGGCCGAGCACAGGTCCCAGCGGACCGGACGGGTCATCTGGGCGACCAGCTTGGCCATGGCGTCCGCGGCGTCGGCGACCGGCTGGCCGTCGGCGTTGGACAGCAGGGTGGTGGTCGGCTCGCTGGGGCTCACGGTCGCCGCGGCAGCCGCGTACGGCTCCTGCGCCGATCCCATGAAGTGCGTGTGGAAGGCGCCGGCGGTGGCGAGCACCCGGACCCGGGCCTTGGCGGGCGGATCCTCGGCCAGCTTCTCCAGCGCCGCGACGGCACCGGCGGCGACGATCTGCCCCGCCGCGTTGCGGTTGGCCGGGACCAGTTCCAGGGCTTCGAGACGGGCCAACACCTCGGTCTCGTCGCCACCGAGCACCGCGGCCATACCGGTGGGCTCCAGCGCGCAGGCCTTGGCCATCTCCGCGCCGCGGGTGGCCGCGAGCTTGATGGCCTCGTCGGCGGAGATGACGCCGGCGATGGCGTAGGCGGCGATTTCGCCGACAGAGTGGCCGGCCACGATCGTGGTGGCACCGGCCAGCAGGCCGCGCTTGGTCAGCTCTTCGTGTGCGAGCAGCGTGGCCGCGACGACCAGGGGCTGGGTCACCGCGGTATCGGTGATCTCCTCAGCGGTCGCCGTGGTGCCCAGCTGGGCCAGATCCAGGCCGCTGATCTCCGACCAGGTGGCCAGACGGTCAGCGGCGCCAGGCAGCTCCAACCAAGCGGTGAGCATGCCGGGCGTCTGAGATCCCTGCCCGGGGGCAAGCAGCGCAAGCACAGGTGTTTGAGGCACGGATTAAGAAAACACTGTGAAGCGGGTTTTATGCCGTGTAAGAGATTATGAACCTCGTCTTAAAGTTTTGTGGAATGTCTACAAAAACGCACGTTATGCAACGTTGGCGAGACCTCGCTGCGATGTGGATCACCCCGCGGAGCCTCTTGTTACCGTCCAGTAGGCCATGGCCGGGTGCTCTGATCAGGCGATTTGTGGGTTGTTTTGGGGTGTCTGACGGCTCAATCGACCCACCGTGGACGCCACACGGAGCACATACGCATCCCTGGGCACCATCGGATCGCGGCCGGTGAAGTCCGCGATCCGGCGCAACCGGTACCGGACGGTGTTTGGATGAACGAACAATTTGCGAGCGCACGCTTCTATGGCGCCGCCCGTGTCGAGGTAGGCGTCGAGCGTCTCAGTCAGCGCCGGACCCGCGTCTGCCAGCGGCCGGACCACCTCGAGTTCCAGGGCTGCCATGGCCAAACGGTCGCCCAATAGCGCGCGTTCGGGCAGCAGTTCACGGGCCGGCACCGGGCGGGGCGCGCCTGTCCAGCCACTCACCGCATTCATCCCGGCGATGGCCTCTGTGGCGCTGTAATGCGCCGCCGTCAGCGTGGCGGCCGTCGGCCCGATCACCACGGGGGCGTCGGCGAACACGGCCATCAGTTCACCCAGGAACCGGTCGGTGGGGGAGATCTGTCCGGACACGATGGCCACCAGCCAGGTGCCGTGTACGTCGGACAGCGCGACGCGGCCGTGGCGGGTGACGACGTCGTGCACGTCCTCGCTGGCCAGATCGGCCCGGTCAGGCCGGGGAAAACCCACCACGACGGTCGCGGGCGCGGTGGCGTCCCAGTTCAGCGCCGCGGCCTGGGATTGCAGTCCGGGGCCGACGTCGCCGCGCACGACAGCGTCCACGACGTTGGCTTCCATTCGGGTATCCCAGGCGCCGCGGGCCTCGGCCTGGTCGGCGTAGGCGCTGGCGGCCGCGAAGGCCAGATCGCGGCTGTACCGCAGAATGCCGGCGGTCAGCGCGGTCAGTTGCTCCTCGGTGCGGGCCAGCAGCGGCACCACTTCCTCGAAGAACTCCATGGTGGTTCGCACCATCTCCACCGACTGCCGCAGCGCGATCCGGCGCCGCAGATCCTGGGGCACCACCTCGAAGGCCTCTGCGGTGTAGCTGACGTCGCTGTTCGGATCGCGCATCCACTCGACGAAGTTGACCACCGCGGTCTGTACCACCAGATGCACGCTGGCGCGCTGGGAGGCCTCCAACTCGGCGAAGAACGGCAGCCGCTCTTCGAGGGCATGTACCGCCTGGGTCGCCAACGTGCCGGAGTACTGCTTGAGGCGACGCAGCACCGTCTCGGGCACGTTCTCGAGCACTTCGAGCGTCGACTTGGGCGGAACGAACCGATTGCCGGCCGTGTTGTCGGGCATAGCTAAAAGCTACGCTTGATTTCTGGAGATTACTGCCAACTTGAGACGCCGAGATGACGCTTTCCGCTGGAAAGCGTCATCTCGGCGCACGTGTTGCTATGCGCTGCCGGTGTCCGCGTACGACACCTCGGCCGCGGAGACGTCGTCGATCCGGTACTGCTTGGCGGCAGCGACGGCCACCGACGGATCGATCTCGCCGTCGCGGGCGAGCGCCTCCAGCACCGCCACCACCACCGACTCGGCGTCGGTGTTGAAGTAGCGACGGGCCGCCGGACGGGTGTCGGAGAAGCCGAAACCGTCAGTGCCGAGGGTGACGTAGGTGTTCGGCACCCACGGACGGATCTGCTCGGGCACCGCGCGCATCCAGTCCGACACCGCGACCACGGGGCCCGCGGTGTTCGCGAGCTTGGCGGTCACGTACGGCACCGGCGCCTGCTGGTCCGGGTGCCGCAGCGCGTGCCGGTCGATGGACACGCCGTCGCGGTTCAGCTCGCCCCAGCTGGTCACCGACCACACGTCGGCCGCCACATCCCAGTTGGCGGACAGCATGTCCGCCGCGCGCAGCGCCTCGGGCATCGAGACACCGGACGCCAGGATCTGCGCCGTGCTCGAGCGCTTGTCCGTCGCGGCGCGGAACCGGTACATGCCGCGCAGGACGCCCTCGGGATCGAAGTTCTCGGGCTCGGCCGGCTGCTGGTACGGCTCGTTGTAGATGGTGATGTAGAAGTAGACGTTCTCCGAGTTCTCGCCGTACATGCGCTCGAGACCGTTCTCGATGATGTACGCGATCTCGTACGCGAACGCCGGGTCGTACGCCACCACCGCGGGGTTGGTCGAAGCCAGCAGCAGCGAATGTCCGTCCGCGTGCTGCAGGCCCTCGCCGGTGAGCGTGGTGCGCCCGGCGGTGGCGCCCAGCACGAAGCCGCGGCCCATCTGGTCGGCCGCCGCCCAGAACCCGTCGCCGGTGCGCTGGAACCCGAACATCGAATAGAAGATGTAGATCGGGATCATCGGCAGGTCGTGGGTGGCGTACGAGGTGGCGACTGCGGTGAACGACGCCGTCGACCCGGCCTCGTTGATGCCCTCGTGCAGGATCTGGCCGATCTCACTTTCCTTGTACGCCAACATCAAATCGGCGTCCACGGCGGTGTAGAGCTGGCCGTTGCGGTTGTAGATCTTCAGGCTCGGGAACCACGAGTCCATGCCGAACGTGCGGGCCTCATCGGGGATGATCGGCACGATGCGCGGCCCGATGTTCTTGTCGCGCAACAGTTCTTTGAAGGTACGCACCGTCGCCATGGTGGTGGCCACGGCCTGGTTGCCCGAGCCCTTCTTCAGCGACTTGTACACGTCGCGGCCCGGCAGCGGCAGCGGCTTGGACTTGGTGCGCCGCTCCGGCAGGAAGCCGCCGAGGGTCCGGCGGCGGTCGAGCATGTAGCGGAGCTCCGGCGACTCGGTGCCCGGGTGGTAGTACGGCGGCAGATACGGGTTCTCTTCGAGCTGGGCGTCGGTGATCGGCACCCGCGTCGCGTCCCGGAATTTCTTGAGGTCGTCGAGCGCCAGCTTCTTCATCTGGTGCGTCGCGTTGCGACCCTCGAAATGGCTGCCCAGGGTGTAGCCCTTGATGGTCTTGGCCAGGATGACCGTCGGCTGCCCCTTGTGCTCCATGGCCGCGCGGTAGGCCGCGTACAGCTTGCGGTAGTCGTGGCCGCCACGCTTGAGGTTCCAGATCTCCTGGTCGGACATCGGGTCGACCAGCGCCTTGGTGCGGGGGTCGCGGCCGAAGAAGTGGTCGCGCACGTACGCGCCGTCGTTGGCCTTGTAGGTCTGGTAGTCACCGTCGGGCGTGACGTTCATCAAGTTGACCAGCGCGCCGTCCTTGTCGGCGTGCAGCAGGGCGTCCCATTCGCGGCCCCACACCACCTTGATGACGTTCCAGCCGGCGCCGCGGAAGAACGACTCCAGTTCCT
This sequence comes from Mycobacterium sp. PDNC021, assembly GCF_048282635.1. NCBI lineage: Bacteria > Bacillati > Actinomycetota > Actinomycetes > Mycobacteriales > Mycobacteriaceae > Mycobacterium > Mycobacterium sp. PDNC021. The sequence goes on along the minus strand of NZ_CP182502.1, from coordinate 4,535,896 downwards.
GGATGATCTTGCCGTTGCCGCGGACCGGGCCGTCGAGGCGCTGCAGGTTGCAGTTGACGACGAACGTCAGGTTGTCCAGCGCCTCGTTGGCGGCGACCTGGATCAGGCCGCGGCTCTCGGGCTCGTCCATCTCGCCGTCGCCGAGGAAGGCCCACACATGCTGGTCGCTGGTGTCCTTGAGTCCGCGGTCGTGCAGGTAGTGGTTGAAGCGCGCCTGGTAGATGGCGTTCATCGGGCCCAAACCCATTGACACCGTGGGGAATTCCCAGAAATCGGGCATCAGGCGGGGGTGCGGGTACGACGGCAGGCCGCCGCCGGGGTGGCTGTGCTCCTGCCGGAAGCCGTCCAGCTGGTCGGTCGACAGGCGGCCCTCGAGGAAGGCGCGGGCGTAGATGCCGGGGGAGGCGTGGCCTTGGATGAAGATCTGGTCGCCGCCGCCGGGGTGGTTCTTGCCGCGGAAGAAGTGGTTGAAGCCGACCTCGTACAGCGACGCCGACGATGCGTACGTCGAAATGTGGCCGCCCACACCAACACCGGGGCGCTGCGCGCGGTGCACCATGATGGCGGCGTTCCAGCGGATCCAGCGGCGGAAGCGGCGCTCGACCTCTTCGTCACCGGGGAACCACGGCTCGAGATCGGTCGGGATGGTGTTGACGTAGTCGGTGGACGTCAGCGCGGGGATGGACACGCGCATCTCGCGCGAACGCTCCAACAGCCGAAGCATCAGGTAGCGGGCACGCGCGGGCCCGGAACGACCCAACAGGTCGTCGAACGATTCCAGCCATTCGGCGGTCTCGTCGGGGTCGATGTCGGGTAGGTATGACGCGACACCGTCACGAATCACCCGGACCCGGTCGGGTTCGGCTGAAGTACTGGAGTTTTGAGCCAGGTCTTGGCGCACGAACTCAGTGGTCAACTGCCACTCCTTGCTATTCGATTTTGGCGGTGCTTTTGGCACTGCCAATCGTCCACCTATCGTGCCGCAGGATAGGCGGCGGGGTGGGCTACCGGCGAGTACGCGTTGTGATGACGATGATTGGCGGAATCACCCTGTACGGTCAGCTGATGGTGACGAGCGCGGTAGGTGTCTCGCGGCTTCGCGCAGCCGCTCTGGCGTTCGGGGGCCTGGCGGTATCCGCCATGGTGATCGTCGGTTGCAGTAAGTCCGTAGAAGGCAGCTCCACGGTCGATCAGCCTGGCGCAGCGGCGTACCGAACTTCGGTGTCGTTGTCGGCAGCGGCGTCAGCCAGTTCGAGTTCGTCGAGTGCCTCGGTCGCGGCGACCCAGGCAGCGTGCCAGGTCTTCGTCGACACCGGTAAACCGGCGATGCAGGCGGTCAACGCCTACGTCGATGCCGAGAACGCCGGTGGCACCGATGCCGCCAAGTTGCAGGCCGCGGTTGACGCGCTGCACCACGCGGCCGACTCGGTGACCAAGAGTGCGACGACAGTGCAGTCGGACACTCTCAAAGCCGCGCTGGCCGGCTGGGCCGCAGCGGCCCAGACGCTGGCCACGGCGATCAGTACCAATGCGTCGACCTCTGATTTCAATGCGGCGGTCGACTCGTTCAATGAAGCCAAGTCGTCGACCGAGACGGCGTGCGGGTAAATCTCGCGCTTATCTCGGCGAACAAAGATGTGTCTTGCGTCGAATGAATCGTCGTCGCATGCGACTATTGGGTTCCACACACACAGACTGCATATCAGCAGGTAAGAGGAGGACACCGGTGGCCGCGGCGGACGCGCCGAACTACGCCCAGAGACTGGGCATTCAAAAAAATCAGATCGTCCAAGAGCTGGGCTGGGACGAGGACACCGACGACGACATCCGTCTCGACATCGAAGATGCGTGCGGTGCAGAGCTTCTCGACGAGGATTCCGACGAAGTCGTGGACGTCGTGCTGCTGTGGTGGCGCGATGACGACGGCGACTTGGTGGACCGTCTCATGGACGCCATCACCCCGCTGGCCGAGGACGGTGTGATCTGGGTGGTCACCCCGAAGACCGGCAAGAGTGGCCACGTCCAGCCTGCCGAGATCGCCGAGTCGGCGCCGACGGCGGGCCTGGTGGTCACCTCGTCGGCCAACCTCGGGGACTGGATCGCCAGTCGCCTGGTGCAGCCCAAGTCGAAGGCCGCGGGCCGGCACTAGTGCGGTTGGGTTTGCTCCCGCAGGCTTCCTGTGGCGCGAGCCTGACCGGGTGGCGGAATTTCGAACCCCATTTCGCCCTGTGGTCAGGCTCGCGACCGTGATCGACGTCGGGTCCGTCGCGCCGGACTTCACGCTGAAAGACCAGCACGGCCGCGCGGTGACGCTATCGGCGCTGCGCGGCCGGTCTGTGCTGTTGGTGTTCTTCCCGCTGGCGTTCACCCCGGTGTGTGCGGGGGAGCTCGGCGAGATCCAGGAGAACCTGGCCCGGTATCGCAATGACTCGGTGGAAACACTGACCATCTCGGTCGGCCCGCCGGCCACGCACAAGGTCTGGGCCCGTGAATCGGGCTTCGAGTTCCCGATCCTGTCCGACTTCTGGCCGCACGGCGCGGTGTCCCAGCTCTACGGGGTGTTCAACGCCGATGCGGGCTATCCGGACCGTGGCACGTTCCTCGTGGATCGGGACGGCGTGGTGCGGTTCTCCGAGTGCACATCGCCGGGCGAGGCGCGCGACCAGTCTGTCTGGGTCGGCGCCCTGGCCGCCCTCGACTGATTTTCCCTTGGCACGTCATCCCGTGTAGCGTGCCCGAGGCGGGGCGCGTAGCTCAGTGGTAGAGCTCTGGTTTTACACACCAGCGGTCGGCGGTTCGATACCGTCCGCGCCCACCAAACTCCCCTGGTAGCGGCTTTGTCGGCCAGTGGGGCTGTTTCTAGTCGACCGGGCTCATGTCGTCGGCGCTCCACCGCACGGCCGTGACGGCCGGTGCCTTGATGACGTCTGCCAGCGCGGCCTCGATGCGGTGGTCATCGCGTTCGTCGGCGATGACCGTGGCGGTGATGCGCACCCCCTCGTCGTCGGGCAGATCGACCGCGGAGATGGATCGCACCGTGAGGTTGGGGTGCGAAATCGCGTCGAAGATGAGGCTGCGGATGTGGAGTTCGGCGCTGGTCGCGCACCGCACCTCGAACCGATATTCGGCGGCGGACTCTTCAGCGCCGGGGCGGCGGTGCCGGTCCAGCGTGCGTCCGACCGGTCGCAGGAAGATGTTGGCGGCGATGACCGCGCAACTTCCGATCACCGCGGGCACCATCAGTCCGCCGCCGGCCAAGGCGCCGATGGCGGCCGACGCCCATAGGGTGGCCGCGGTGTTGAGCCCGGAGATCGTGGCGCCTTGCTGCATGATCACGCCGGCACCAAGGAAGCCGATACCAGAGGCGACCTGGGCGGCGACCCGGGTGGGGTCAGCGTGTTCACCCGCGAAGGTGTAGCCGCCCATGATCACGAACAGCGTTGACCCGAGGCTGACCAGTGCGGCGGTGCGCAATCCGGCGTTGCGGGAGCGCCACTGTCGCTCGAGCCCGATCGCCGCGCCGAGGCCCAGGCCGGCGCCGATCCGCAGCGCGATATCCAGTGTGTCGATCACCTTGTGCTCCTGTTGCTTTCGAGTTGACGGACGCGCTCGAAGCGCGTCTATCGGCTGCGACGGCAGTAGGGGCGGATGGTAGGGACAGACTGCGAACTCAAAGTGAACAGTGGCCGACTCGTAGTGAGACGCGCGTACCGTTGATGCTCGACCTCAGGCGGCGGCCTGCGTCGTCGACGCGGCCTTCTGGCCACGGGTCTTGTTGCCGGCCTTCGGCTTTGGCTTCTTGGTGCTGGTCTTCTTCTCGGTCTTGCTGCCGGTGCCCGACGTTCCCGAATTGGCATTCGAGGTGGTTCCGGCGCCGGTGGTGTCCGGCTTGGTGGCGTCCTTGGTGTCTGTCGGGTCCTTGGTGTCTGTCGCCGCGGGTTTGGCTGCCGTGGGCACGAGCTTCAGCGGGGGCTTGACCTTCGTCGCGGTGATCTTCGGTATGGCGGTGACCGCGACCCCGGATGCCGGGGTGGGCGTCGTCGCCGCAATCGGTGCCGGTTGAGTGGCCAGCGCGTGGGCGATGGTCTGCTGGGCGAAGGCGATCCCGTCGACGATCTTGCCGGCGCCGGTGCCGAGTCCCTGGACGACGAGCTTGACGCCGTCGACCACGGCGGTGACGAGATTGCCGATGTTGATGGGCAGCAGGGCGGCCACGACGTTCTGACCGGCGATGATCGCAGAGGCCGCGAAATCGTTGAAGCCGCCGAGCAGGCCGGCGCCGAGTCCGATGAGCGCCGCGGGCACCGCTTGTTGCAGCGCCTGGTCGACGGCCAGTTGGCGCTGGTTGCGCTCGATGACGGAGACCAGAATCGGCCCGCCGATGACGGTGACCGCACCGATCAGTCCCGATTCGACAGTGCCGAGTGCCCCTACGAGATCGCGGGCGAGGATCTGCTGGGCGACGGTGACCACGAGCCCTGGAATGGCACTGATCGTTTGTCCGACGCCCTGGCCCGCCTTGGCCAGGCCGACGCCGATCGTCAGGGCGTCATCGACCTGATTGATCACCCACTGCCTGAACGCGGGGAACTGCAGGATGTCGGCGATCGTGGCGGTGAGCTGAATATCCGGTACCTGCACGCTGTGGATCACCGGTGCCGGGAGGGCAGTCAATGCCGGTGGCGGAGGAGCGGTGACGATGACGCTGGCGGCCATGACAGCGGCGGCGGTGGGCAGGCTCAAACGAGTGGTGAGTGTATGCATTTGAAAGCTCCTGACCGAGGTATGGAACTCAAGCAATATTGACGGTATCGACAAATTTGCTTCGGTGCTGAGCTATTTGCAATGTTTTGTGGTGCGACGGCTTTGGCTGCAGCTAGTGCTGCGGCCGATGCCCATCGGGGTGGAAGTTCCCGGGCGCCATTTTCGGCGCTTCGGGATCGGACGCCAGGGTGCGGCGCAGGCGTTGGCCCAGTTCGTGGTTCTGTACCGGCTTTCCGGCGTGTGGCGCGAGCGCGCGCGCAATGGCCTGCAGTACGGGCTCTCGGGGCGGTATCGGATAGAAGTGATCGCCGATGACCAGCCAACCGTTCCCGCCCGCGGCGGCGCCACCGATCAGCTTGCCGACCAGATCGGGAAGGTCGATGCCCCCGAGCAATGTGTGCAATTGCGCGATCACCGACACCGTGTTGTTGAACCGGTTGGTGACGTAGATCCGCGACCCATTGGGGGAAACGGCAACGGCCCCTGCGTAATTACCGACGTTGACGGTGTCGGTCACGGTCATGGTCGCAGTGTCGATCCGGCTCACATCGCCGGTCAGCTGGGTGACGTAGACCGCGGAGCCGTCGGGTGCGACAGTGATGTCGTTGAGCTCCTGGCCGAGCGGGAAGGTGACGCCGGTGGTGACCGTACCGGTGCCGACATCGACCACGGTCACATTGCTCGTGGTCACACCGAACTTGACTCCGCCCATCACATAGACGCGGCTGTTGTCGGGGCTGACGACGAGCCCGCTGATCGGCTTGCCGACGGCAAATGTCTTGACGACGCTGTGGGTGACGGTGTCGATGGCCCAGATCAGGTCGCCGGTGTAGCCCGCGACGTAGAGCCGGGAGCCGTCGGGGCTGACGGCCAGGTAGTAGGCCTCGTCGACCTTGATGGTTCCGGTCACCGTGTTGGTGGCGGCGTCGATCAGCATGACCTTCGGGTCGGAGGTGCCATCGCTGTCGCCGCCCGAGGCGAGATAGACGGTGGAGCCGTCGGGGTGGACGGCCACCTGTCCGGCCCAGCCGGACAGCACCACGGCTACAACGGATTTGGTGCTGACGTCCATCACCGACAGCCCACCGAGGTTGTTGCAGTACAGCCGCGTACCGTCCGGATGCACGACCAACTGCTGGGCGCCCTGCAATCCCACGCCGGGTCCGATGGCGTCGACCACGGCGTTGGAGGCCGTGGCGATCACGGAGACCGTCTGGCTACCGCTGTTGCCGACATAGAGGCGATCGCCAGCCGGACTCGGCACCGCCGATGTGGGACCGCCGCTCTCGGGGATCGTTGCGATGACTGCGAGCATGGCGACGGCTCCTTCGGGTTACAGGGATTCGATGACCCGGGTCGCGGTGGGCAGGTCGACTCCGGCCTCGTCGCGGTAAGCCTTGACGGCGGCAATCTTGTTGCCGGAGGCGAGCAGTTCGAGCACGCGGTCCGACACTTGTGTTTGCGCCATCGACCGCACGTCGGGCAGGGGAATTCCGGTCTGCGCGTAGAGATGTCGAACCAATTGCTCCAGCGCGCCGAGTCGCTCGTAGATATCGTTCGTCGTCACGTGGCCAGTGTGGCACCTATGCGCCGGCTGTGGACCGAAAGTGACATCCGCGGTCAGGCCTCCAGCCGGGCCCGCACGCTCGCGAGTCGTTCCTGCAACTCGGCCTCGCTGATGACGCCGCGGGCGACGAGCGAGTGTGCGAGCGAGACCAATTGGCTCTCGGGGTACGGCAGGCCGGCGTACACGGTTGCAGAGAGGGCGTCTTCCTCGTCTCGGCGTTCCTTGAAGCTGAGCACCTCCGCGTCGCACGCCGAATGGTCGAGCGCGTCGCACAGGCCGTCGAGGCTGGTTTTCCATGGGGGAACCGGGTTTTCCACGCCCCACTTCGCTGCCATCCGTGACCAGACCTGGTCGCGTGCCACGATGTCTTGCAGCGGGGCGATGTTGCTCATCCGGCCGTCCCTGGGTGCATGGCCGGGCGGGTTGTCACGATCACGTTGGTGGTCACGCCCGGCTTGGGGAGTGCCACCCCGATCAGGCAGTCGCGCGTGATGATCTCGGCGAGTTGATCTTCGGTCCACCCGTCGGTGCCCTCGGGGCGCATAGGCATCACCATGAAGCGGTGTTTCTGGTTGGAGTCCTCGACCCTGACTTCGACGTCGTCGGGCAGATACAGCCCGAACTCGGCCAGCACCTGACGCGGCCAACGGACCAGCCGCCGTCGGTAATTGGGCGTCCGGTACCACTCGGGGGAGTTGCCCAGAATCGGCCGCGGATAGCACGAGCACAGCGCGCAGACGATGACGTGATGCACCGTGGGCGTATCGGCGAGGATCTGGAAGGCGACGAAATCGCTTGGGGTGCCGAAGCCCGTCGGCTCCAGCCAGTCGACGCCGACAGCCTTGCTGGCGGCCAGCGAGTCGTTGACGGCGAGTTCGGCGAACTCGGGATCGAGCCAGGCCCGGGCGACCAGCCGGGCCGCGGGGCTGGGGCCGATCTGCTCGGCGAATTCGGTGAACCGCCGATGCTCCTCGGCGGTGAAAATGCCCTTCTCGATACACAATTCGCGCAGCGCGATCTCGAGCACCTCGAAGTCGGTGATCTCGTCGACCATGGGCTTCACCGTGCGGGCGTGATCGTGGTCGTGATCATGGTGGTGATCGGACATGCAGATCCTTTCTGGCAACAGTGAATTGAGCTAGACGGCGGCTTCCAGCCAGCGTTCGGGGATTTCGGTGCGCAAGGTGTCCTTGGTCGTCCCGGTGTAGTCGTGCCACAGCTCGGACTGGTTGAACTCGACGACGTAGAACCACTCGGGCGGCGCTTCAGGGATGTCCCAGGTCTCGTCCTCCGGCGCCGGGCTTTCGTAGGCCTGCGCGGCGATCGTGCCGGTCGCGCCGCGCACATATTCGGGGGTGCGGGTGTAGAAGATCACCGGTAGCTCCCGCACCACCACCGTGTCGCCGACCTTGAACTTCGGCGTGCCGGCCTTACCTGCGTAGATCTGCGGATCGCCGATGCCGACAGCGTCGATGTGGTGCTTGTTGCGTTTGACGTTCGAACCGTCACCAACCGACTTGGGCTGGGCGTCGAGCGTCTTCCCGTCGAGCCCGCCCTCGTACCGGGCCTTGACCTCGGCCATGCGCTCCATCAGCTCACCGAGGCTGATGTGGTGCTTCTCGATCAGCACCCGGGCAACCGACAGCAACCAGCGGCCGTAATAAGGCAGGCCCAGGTATTCGGCGCGGCCGACGTCGACGTTGCCGATCCGGCGCCGTTCCTCCGACAGCCAGATCCCGCGCCAGGCCAGCACCTCGCAGATCACGTACGTCATGTGCTCCCACAGTTCGTACTGCTTGTTGACGTACTCCATGGGCGCATCCGGCTCGCCGCCCACGTCGTGGACGGGTTTGAGGTACGCCGTGATGCGGGCGGAGTCGAGCATGTCGGGGTAGGGGGCGTCGGGAAGTTCCGGATAGGACGATTTCAGTCGGGACACCAAGCCCAGTTGGGCTGCGCGCTCGGCCGCTGTGCTCATGACAGCTCCTCGTGTTGTGCAGACGCAACAATCTGACGCGAGGGGCCGATTCGGCATCCGAAACATGCTGAGGAACGAACGCACCCCCGGCGTCCTCGCTCACATGACTACGTAAGCGACCTTAACTCCGCGGTGGCGGTCTCGTGCCAGTTTGCGCCGCCGCACCCAGCGTCTTCATATCAATATCTGAGCTGATTCATTGCTGGGCCGTTCACTGTGGGCTCATGTCCACTACAACTCGTGCGCGGCGCTACGGCGTCGTCACCCTCGCCGGATTCGCTGCGCTCTCCCTGTCGGCCTGCGGATCGTCGAACACACCAGCGCCCAGCTCGAAAGCTGCCAGCACCTCGTCGTCGCCGTCCGCCAGCCCGGCTCCCGGAGGTCCGGGCGGCAAGGACCGGGTGTCCGGGCTCGTCAACTCGGTGTCGGGCGGCACCGTGTCGGTCACGGGGAAGGACGGGCCGGGCACGGTGAACATCACCTCCTCGACGCGAATCACCCAGCTCGCCCCCGGCCAGCTGACCGACGTCACCGCCGGCGAGTGCGTCGCCGTCCGCCCGGTCAAGGGCAACGACGACAACAACAGTCCCGCGGTGACCGCCGCGAACGTCCTCGTCGGCCAACCGCGCAACGCGCAATGCGGTGAGAAGGGCGGGAAGCGCGAACATGGCATCAACGGCACGGTCGCCTCGGTGAACGGCAACACGATCATGGTCACCGACGCCGACAACAGCCAGATCACCGTGACGGTGACGCCCGATACCCGCTACACCAAGAGTGCCGGCGCGGACGCGAAGGCGATCGCCGCCGGGATGTGTCTGGGCGCGCGCGGTACCAAGGACGGCAGTGGCGTCCTGCAGGCCACGTTTGCGATGGTGCGGCCCGCGATGAATGGTGCGTGTGGCGGCGGAGGCGGCGAGCACCAGCACCGCTGAGATCATCCCGGCGGCGCGAAGAACTCCAGCGCGATGCCGTCGGGGTCGCGGAAACTCAGGCCCGACCCGTAGGGCGCGTCGATGACGCCGCCGTGCGTGACGCCCAGCTCCTCGAGCCGGCCGGCCCAGTCGACGAGGTCGGCCCGGGAGGCGCAGCCGAAGCCGACGTGATCGAGGCCGGCCCGGAACTCGCTGAACTGGCCGGGCTCGATGGCGCGGTCATGCTGGTGGATGCCGAACAAGGTGCCGCCGGGCAGTGCCCACACCAGATGTCGGTAGCCGGCGTCGGTGTGCTCGTCGAGCACCGGGTCGTCGCCGATCAGGGCGCGATACCAGGGACCGCTGACCGTCATGTCGCTGACGGTGACCGCGACATGGTTCAGTGCTGCGAACGCCATGAGATGCCTCCTGATTGTGAATGTTGGTTCATACCAACGGTTTTCCGCGCCGTGCGCGGGCCCGCATATCCCACAGGTACAGCTGGTAGCCGAACAGCCACACGTCGCGCGGGATCACCCGGTCGGCCAGCCGCAGCGCCGTCATCAGCCGGTCGAACCAGCGCTGCTGCGCGGGTGTCCACGCCAGCTTCATGTGGGTGCGGAACTCGGCGGGCAGGAAGCCCGTCGTCGCGAAGAGGTTGAAGGGACCGGCCAACTGCCGCAGCGGGGTGGGCAGGAACGCCAGCGACGCCACGCCGTGCAGGTGTTCGCGCACGGGTTCGTCGATCTGCAGCTGGTCGAGCGTGCGTTTCCAGTACTCGTCGAAGGCGAGCCGGTCGGCCGGCCACATGCTCTCGCGCACCTGCAGCGTGGCGCCGAGGGTGCGGGCGTCCTGATAGATGGCGTCGGCGGCTTCGGGGCTCAGCGGGCCGTACAGGAACTCGTGCTGATCGATGTAGTAGCGGTAGAGGCAGGATGCCACCCACAACTGCAGCTTCGGATCGAACGCGCTGTACTTCACCGGACTGGACGCCGTCGACCGCACCAGGGCGTGCACCCGGTCCACCTCGCGGCGGATCAGGGCGCGGTCGTCGTCGGTGCCGTACACGGCGGCCGCCAGGTAGGTGCCGGTGGTGCGGGCGCGTTTGAACGGATGCTTGTAGACATTGCCGCTATCGACGGGGCTTTCCAGCACGCCGTAGCCGACGCCGGGGAGGGCCAATTGCATGATCACGTTGGCTGCCGGCGCCAGCGCTGCCGCGGGGTTGATGAGGTCGACAACTCGCTTCGGGTGCCGTGGTGGACCGAGCCGCATGATGCCGAGTAAACACCTTGTGAGACGCTGCCCGGCGTGTTTGACAGAAGCGCCCCGAGGGCGGCCGGTCTGGCGCTCGGCTACCTGGCAGATGTGTGCTGGGCCGACCCCCGCCGCGGCCATCCCGTAGCGCTGTTCGGGACGGCGGCCGCCGCCCTGGAGCGCCGTACCTACCGCGACAATCGGCTGGCGGGGGCCGGTCATACCGCGGCGCTGCTGGTCGGGCTGGGGGCACTGGGTTTCGGGCTGGATCGCATCGCGCGGGGTCCGGTTGCGAAGACCTTGGTTACTGCCGCGGCGACGTACACGGTGCTGGGTGGCACGTCGCTGGCCCGTACCGGCGCCGACATGGCGGCCCGGTTGGACCGCGATGACGTGACCGCGGCCCGCGAACTGCTGCCGTCGTTGTGTGGGCGGGACCCGGCGTTCCTGGACGCCGACGGGCTGGCTCGGGCCGCACTGGAATCGGTCGCGGAGAACACCTCCGACGCGCAGGTCGCGCCGATCCTGTGGGGTGCGGTCGCCGGGGTGCCGGGCCTGCTGGTGTATCGCGGCGCCAACACCCTCGACGCGATGATCGGGCACCTCAATCCGCGCTACACCCGGTTCGGTTGGGCGGCAGCACGATTCGACGACATCCTCAACTACCTGCCGGCCCGCGTGACGGGGCTGTGTGTGATGGCGGTGTCCGGTCGCCCGGCTGCGGCGTGGCGGGCCTGGCGCGCCGACGCGCACAAGCACCCGAGCCCCAATGCCGGTGTGGCAGAGGCGTCATTCGCCGGGGCCCTCGGCGTGCAGCTCGGGGGACCGACGCAGTACGCGCATCGTCTGGAGATGCGGCCGACGCTCGGTGACGGTCCTGCGCCGGCCGCCGCGGATCTGAAAAGAGCTGTGCGGCTTACCCGCCGGGTTCAGGCGCTGGCAGCGATGGTGGCCCTGGTCGTAGGCGCCCGTCCCCGGCTGAAGGGTTCGGGCAGCTAGCCCGTCAGCAAGTCCATGCCGATGCCGACCAACGCGTCGGTCACCTTTTCGTAGCGACGCAAGTGCCCGGTCAGTGCGATGTCGTTGATCATGTTGATGACCGCCTGGACCCGAATCCTGGCGCTTGTCGAGTCGCAACCAGGGTGAGCCGATCGGACCAACTGAACCCATTCCGCCACATACTGATACTGAGCCGCCCGCATCCGGTGTTGATCCTCTGGTGGCAGCTGCACGATCTCGGTGATCAAGAGCTGGACAAGTTGCGGGTATTCGAAGGCGAATTCGCTGTAGCTCGTCAGGAGGCGACGAAGGCCATCCGCGCCATCGGCGGCTCGGGCCAGCGTGCGTTGCATGTCGACCCGCAGCCATTCGTCTCCACGGTCCATGGCAGCGATGAGGATGTCCGCCTTGGTGTTGAAATGGTTGTACACACTGGGTCCGGCGATACCTACTGCGGCACCGATGTCTTCGATGCCGACGTTCGAATAGCCTTGTTCGGCAAAGAGTTTCACGGATCGAGTGATGATCGTGTCGTGGCGCGAACGCTCCAAGGTTTCACTGCTCGCCGATTCGACGGCGCGCGTGATCAGTGTCGGTACATCGCCTTCGAGCACCGCGGCAACCAATGCGGTCAAGAGCCGACTGAAATCTGGCTCGGGGAGAGAGAGGTTGTGGAAGGAAATGCTGGTTCCGACCCCGAGCACGCACCACGCGAGCAGGTCGGCCTCGGCGGCTCCGATATCCGGTCGCTCGCCGGCGATCATCGCCGCCAGCCGCGCCCCGATGTCGCGCACCTGCACGCGAATGGCAGCCCGGCTGTCCGGGTCGAGGTTTCGTGACTCCCGGTGCCACAGAATCCCCACCGAACGGTGTTCGATCATGCTGGTCGCGACATCGGCGGCGAGCACCTGTGTCGCAGGGCCCGATTCGGCCAACATCTTGTCGGTCGCGTCCAGCCCGTTGACCACTACCTGCGCCAGCAGCTCCTGCTTGCTGCGGAAGTGGCGGTAGAGCGCCGAAGCTCCGATTGCGACGGCGTCCGCGATGTCACCCATGCCGACGTGCGCAAAGCCATCGCGATAGAACAGGTCCTCGGCGGCGACCAGGATGAGTTCCCGACGGTTCGACGGCCGGGTACCGCGTGCCGGCTTGTCACTCATCCCGGTCCTCCTCGATGACCTAAGAAACCTGTGTTGCAGTGTCCTCCCAGAATTTCTTCCGGAGCTCGCGCTTGAGAATCTTGCCAGCCCCCGACAGGGGCAACGCATCGACGAACTCGGCGCTTCGTGGAATCTTGTAGTTCGCGATCAGCGCCTTGCAATGTTCGCGGAGCTCATCCTCGGTTGTCGTCCGACCGGGCAGTAACACGACCACCGCGTGTACGCGCTCGCCCCACTGCGGATCCGGTACTCCGATGACCGCGCACGACGCGACGGCGGGATGCTTCGCCAGTGCATTCTCGACTTCGGCGCTGTACACGTTCTCACCGCCGGTGATGATCATGTCCTTGATGCGGTCGACGATGAACACGTATCCGTTCTCGTCCATCCGGCCGCCGTCGCCGGTGTGCATCCAACCGTCGACGATCGCGGCTTCGGTGTCTTCAGGCCGATCCCAATATCCGAGCATGATGTTGTCGCCCTTGACGACAACCTCACCGACCTCACCACGCGGGACCTCGTTGCCATTCTGATCGACGATCCGCACTTGTACGTGCACGCACGCGCGCCCGGCTGAGCGGCGCAATTCGGGTACGTCGTGATCCTCGGGCGTCAACACGGTGGCCACGGCGGACAATTCGGTCATGCCGTAGGCCTGGGTGAATCTGGCGGCAGGCAAAGCCGCTTGCGCGCGATCCAGCACCGCGTCGGCGATCGGCGATGCGCCGTAGATGACGCTCTGGACGCTGCTGAGGTCGTGGTCGGTCAGCGCCGGATCGTCGACCAGCATCTGGATCATGGTCGGGACAAGCAGTGCGGAGTCGATCCGGTGCTCCGCGATGGCCTTCAAGACGCCGGCCGAGGTGAACATCGGCACGATGACGTGTGTGACCCCGACGAGGTTGCCGATCGTCCATGCCGCGAAGTCGGCAAGGTGGAACATCGGAGCCGCGTGCAGCAGCCTGCCGCCCGGCGTGACCACCCGCGTCGTCGCCTGAGGACCGAGCGCCGCTGTCACGATGTTGTTGTGGCTGAGCATCACCCCCTTGGGATGCCCGGTGGTCCCTCCGGTGTAGAACACGCCGAGAAGATCATCGCTGCCGGCGTAGGAGTCATCGACGGGATCGCTTTGCGCGACAAGCGTTTCGTAGGAGACGGTGCCGGCCGGTTGCGCACCGTCGCCGATGAAGATGACGGTCTCGAGTCCGGGGAAAGCCGTTCGGATCGGCTCGATCATGGGAGCGAACGCGTCGTCCACGAGCAGAATCTTGGTGCGGGACTCTGCCAGTGAGTACACGATCTCCGCGGGACTCCAACGAATGTTCACCGGGTTCAGTACTGCGCCGAGCCACGGCACCGCGTAGAGGTACTCGTGATACCGATCGGAGTTCAGGCTGAGAATTCCTACCCGGTGACCCTCCTCGACTCCAAGCCCGCGCAATGCGCCCGCAAACCGAGCAATGCGGTCAGCGGACTCGGCGACCGTCCGGACTCGGTCGTTGAATATCGTCGCGATCGAACCGGGACGCTGCTGAACCGCGCGATGGAGTGATTGGGTCAGATACATCGATGTGCTCCTGGTCGGGCGAAATTGGGGGAGTCCCGGGCCGTCACAGCACGGAGTCGAGGTACTGCTGCCGGATACGGCGCTTGATCAACTTGCCGGTCGCCTCACGTGGCAGATCGTCGTCGAAGACGATGACCTTCGGGACCTTGAACCGCGCCAGCCGCGCGGCGAGGTAGCTGCGGATCTCCTGCTCGTCGAGACCCGCTTCGGGGTCGACGTCGATGTGTGCCACCAACTTCTCGCCGAATTCGGGGTCTGGGACGCCGAATACCGCTGCGTCCCTTACTCCTTCGTGCGAGATCAGGGTGTTCTCGATCTCGCTCGGATAGATGTTCACCCCGCCTGATATCACCATGTCGATGGCCCGGTCATTGAGGTAGAGGAATCCCTCAGCGTCAAGGTATCCGACATCGCCGATGCTCACGTAGCCCTCGAAGTCCATGCGGGCCCGCTTCCCGGGGTCGCCGATGAAGGTGAAGTCGGGCCAGCACGACGGCGGCTTGAGGAACACTTCTCCGGACTGTCCTAGCGGGACGTCGCGACGATCGGGGTCGAGAATCCGCACAGCGCCATCGCGTAGCGGCTTGCCGACCGTGCCAGGATGCGCGAGCCATTCCACGCTGTCGCAAGCGACCACCCCGCCGGTCTCGGTGCCACCGTAGAACTCGTTCACGATCGGACCCAGCCACTCGATGATCCGATGTTTGACCTCGGGCGGACACGGTGCCGCGGCGTGCACCACTGCTTGCAGGGAAGACAGATCATAGCGAGCGCGCACCGCTGCGGGCAGTGCAAGCATCCGCACGAAATGTGTTGGAACCAACTGCACATGGTTGATGCGATGCCGTTCGATCAGTGCGAGCATCTCCTCCGCGTCGAACCGCGGCATGATCGTCGTGTCCAACCCGAGTTTGGCGGCGAATGCCGCGTGCGCGTTCGGCGCTGAGTGATACATCGGCGCGACAACAAGGGTCCTGCTGCCGGGCGCGACCGCAAGTGTCTGCATGAAGAGGCCCGCGACGTCCAGTTGGCAGTCCGGGGCCACCGGATCCCGCAAGACGCCCTTGGGCGAGCCGGTCGTTCCCGAGGTGTAGATGACGCTCATCGGCGCCTTTTCGGCCGGCCCGGTGAACGGCTTCTGCTCCGCGCGCCAGGCATTGAGCTGCAGACAGCCGCCTCGCGCAGCCGTCTGTTCCGCGGTGAGATTGAGTGCATCCGTGAGCGCACCCGCGGTCGATACTTCGATCAGAGTCCGGTCCGGCGCCGCCTCGCGGATCACCTCCATGAACGGGCTGTGTACGAAAATAACTGAGGCTCCGCTGTTTTCGACGAGATAGTGCAACTCGTTGGCCCTCAGGTGCCAATTCAACGGCACCGACGCCGCGCCGATCAGACTGGCCGCGCCGATGATCTCGACGAACGAGATGTCGTTGTAGAGCAACAGTGCGATCCGGTCGCCTGGACGGACACCGAGTCCACGCAGTCCGGTGGCTATTCGTGCTGTCCGATCGGCCGCTTCCTCGTGGGTGCGGGTCTCGTCGGCGCATCGGATCATCGGCAACTGCTCTGACATGGCCATCCTTTTCGATTGGGCCCGACTACAACGAGCGCGCGATCAGTTCCTTCATCACTTCATTCGCGCCGGCGTAGATCTTCTGCGCGCGGGAATCCGCATACATTCGAGCGATCGGGTACTCGAGCATGTAGCCGTAGCCACCGAATAGCTGGACGCAGCGATCGATCACCTCGCACTGCACCTCGGTCGCATACGACTTGGCCATCGATGCGCTGGCGGCGTCGAGCTCGCCACGTAGGTGGCGTTCGATGCAACTGTCGACGTACACCCGCGTCACCCGGGCAAGCGTCGCGCATTGCGCGAGCTCGAAACGCGTGTTCTGCAACTCGAACAGCGGGCCACCGAACGCGTGGCGTTCCTTGGTGTACTTGACGGTCTCAGCGACGGCGGCCTCGGCCATTGTGGCGCCAGCGTCGGCGATCAGGAGCCGCTCGTGCGCGAGTTGGGTGATCGCGTACGAATAGCCCTTTCCCTCTTCACCGAGAAGGTTGGTCACCGGAACCGCCATGTCCTCGAAGAACAACTCAGCGGTGTCCTGTGCCTTCATCCCAACTTTGTCGAGCACCCGGCCGACGCGGTATCCGGGTAGGTCACGCGTCTCCACGACGAGCAGCGAAACTCCCCTGACCCCGGCGGATGGATCGGTTTTGAGCACGAGGATGACGATGTCTGCGTTGAAGCCGTTCGAGATGAAAGTCTTGGAACCGTTGACGGCATAGTGGTCACCGTTCCGGATCGCAGTCGTGCGGATTGCCTTCAGATCCGACCCACCACCGGGCTCGGTCATGGCGATGGCTCCGATGAACTCACCGCTGGCCATCTTCGGCAGCCAACGCAGCTTCTGCTCGTGCGTTCCGTAGACGTTGATGTAGTTCGCGACGAGACCGCTGTGCACGGATGCACCGGTGCCGAAACCCATCTCGGTGAGCTCGAGCGAGGCCTGGAAGATCGCGAGGTCGTGGGCGAATGTGCCGCCACCACCTCCATACTCCTCCGGGATCGATGCGCAAAGCAGGCCCTGCTGGCCTGCCTCGAGCCAGAATTCGCGGTCGACGCGCTTCTGCTCGATCCACCGTTCGCGGTGCGGAAGCGCTTCGTTGACAAGGAACTTGGTTGCCATTTCCTTGAGTGCGACGACTTCGTCGTCGGCCCAGGGCGATCTGTACTTGAATTCAGCCACGGTTGTCACGTCATTCTGTCCTTTAGAAGTTGAAGCCACCGCCGCAGAGCAATGTCTGCGCGCTTACGTAGTCGGATTCGGGGATGCAGAATAGGTAGACAGCGCCTGCTGCTTCGGTGGGTTCGCCGCCGCGGCCGAGCGGGATCATCTGTTCCATCGCAGCGAGCAGATTCGGGTTGACGCCGACCTTGATCTCTTTTCCGCCGACGTCGATGGTGCCGTCACCGCTGGCAGGTGCCGAGGTCAGACGCGTCTTGATCAAGCCGAATGCGACTGTGTTGACGGTGACGTTGTAGCGGCCCCACTCCTTGGCGAGGGTCTTGGTCAGACCGGTGACGCCGGCCTTCGCCGCGGAGTAGTTGGCCTGGCCCGCGTTGCCGCCGGTGCCGGCCATCGACGAGATGTTGACGACCTTGCGGCACGGGATCGGCTCGCCGGCTTCCTTGGCCTTCTTCACCTGGGCGGCGATCACCGGTTGGGCGGCGCGCAGTATCCGGAAAGGTGCCTTCAGATGTACGTCGAGGATCGCGTCCCACTGCTCGTCGGTCATCTTCTGGATGACCGAGTCCCAGGTGTAGCCGGCATTGTTGACGATGATGTCGAGGCCGCCGAAATTGTCGACGGCGGCCTGCACGAAGCGCTCGCCGAAATCAGCGTCGGTGACGCTACCCACACACGAAACTGCCTGTCCACCAACTGCTTCGATAGCGGCGACGGTTTCTTTGGCCGGTTCGGCGTCGAGGTCGTTGACGACGACCTTCGCGCCCTCGGAGGCCAGCTTCAACGCGATCTCGCGGCCGATGCCGCGGCCCGAGCCGGAGACGATGGCGACTTTGCCGTCAAGAGTTCCCATGTTTGCAGTGCCTTTCAGAGTGCGACGGTGGCGTCGCCGGTGAGTGTGACGGTGCCGTCTTCGAGAGTGACGGTGAGTTCGATTGTGGCCAGGCCGTTTTCGACGGACGTGATCTTGCCGGTGGCGGTCGGCTTGCCGTGTACCGGTGTGATGGATGCGAATCGCACCCGGTAGGAGCGGATGCTCGCCAAATCGAAGTTGTCGGTCAGCAGCCGGCCCAGGTAGGCCATCGACAGCATCCCGTGCGCGAACACGTCGTCCAGACCGGCGGACTTCGCCACGTCGATGTCGATGTGCATGGGGTTGTGGTCGCCCGAGGCGCCGGCGAACAAGGCCAGCGTGGTCCGCGAGATCGGACGAATCTTCAAGGGCGCCAGCTCGGTTCCGGCCGTGAGTGTTTGTGTGGTCACTTGCCTGCTCCTGGATTCCTGACGACGATGACGGTCTTGAGATCGGCTACCAGCGAACCGTTGGCGCGTGTCACTGTCGTCTCCTTGACGATGAACTCGAGCGCGCCGCCCTTCTTGCTGTAGATGTCGGTGATCCGCGGCGTCGCGGTCAGGACATCGCCGGCGTGCGCGAGTGAGTGATAGATGAACGACTGCTCGCCGTGCAGCACGAACCGCAGATCGATGCCGAGCTGGTCGGCCCAGGCGAACGGATTCGGGTTCTCCAGTTCTATCGAGAACAGGAATGTCGGTGGCACGCGCAGATCGTCGTCGACGGTGTCGCCGATCGCCTTGGCGAAGAACCGCAACCGTCCGGCGTCGACGGTCAATGTTGTAGCGGGAAGCTCGGTTCCGATGGCAGCGGTGTCGATGGACATGTCAGCTCACCTTCTCGTACAGCGTGACGACGGCCGCGCCGCCGAGCCCGATGTTGTGCTGCAGCGCTACCGTCACGCCGTCGACCTGCCGCGCTCCGGCAGTGCCCCGCAACTGCCAGACCAGCTCGGCGCACTGCGCCAAACCGGTCGCACCGAGCGGGTGCCCCTTGGACAGCAGCCCGCCGGACGGGTTGGTGACGACGCGGCCGCCGTAGGTGTTGTCGCCATCGAGGATGAACTTCTCGGCAGTACCTTCGGGAGTGAGACCCAGGACCTCGTAGGTGATCAGCTCGTTCGCGGTGAAGCAATCGTGCAGCTCGACGACGCGAATATCGGTGGGCGATACGCCCGAGGCTTCATACACCTTGTCGGCCGCGGCCTTGGCCATGTCGTAGCCGACGACGCGCATCATGTCGTTGGATTCGAAGGTCGACGGGGAGTCGGTTGTCATGGCCTGAGCCTTGATCGCGACCGACGCGTCGAGATTGTGCTTGCGTGCGAACTCCTCGCTGCAGACGACGGCTGCCGCGGCACCGCAGGTAGGTGGGCAACACTGTAGCCGGGTGAGGGGCCCGTAGATCTGGGGTGAGGCCATGACTTCCTCGACTGTCACGGCGTCCCGGAACACCGCATAGGGGTTGTTGGCCGCGTGCTGGCGCGCCTTCACCGAAATCCTGGCGAAGGTCTCGGGCGCGGTGCCGTACTTCTCGGCGTATTGACGTCCCGCGCCACCGAAATACTGTGCGGCAAAGGGTGACTCGTCCACACCCTGGATTGCGTGGGCGACTTCGTCGAAACGCCGGAAGGGGGTCGGGCGGTCGCTCCACATCGAGCCGAGGGCGCCGCGTTGCATCTGCTCGAACCCGAGAGCGAGAACGCATTCGGCCGCGCCGGACTCCACGGCCTGGCGGGCGAGGAACAGGGCTGATGAACCCGTCGAGCAGTTGTTGTTGACGTTGATCACGGGTATCCCGCTCTGGCCGATACCGTAGAGCGCTGCCTGCCCGCTTGTCGAGTCTCCATACACATAGCCGACAAATGCCTGATTCACATCCGCGTAGTCCACGCCGGCGTCGGCGAGTGCCGACCGAGCGGCTTTCTCGCCAATGACATCGTACGATTCACTTGCGCGCGGCGTTGTAAAGGGAATCATTCCGACTCCCGCGACGATGACCCGTCGTTTCATTGCCCGTCCACCTAACTATTAGTAATTCACTTAAGTAGAGCACGGGGCGGCGCCATGGGCAAGAACCGTTTTTGTGGATCGCCGGTGTGGTCCGAAATCGGCATAGCGAGGCAAGGCGGGTCGAGGTTTACGGGCTAGCGCTGCAGAGTGCAGACCGACAGGTTGGTGGGCCGCGTTTCAGGAAGGTCGCGCAACCTGCTGGGCCGCCGTTTCGGCGGGTAGATGTTCGCGGCGCGGGTCGCCGTCAGCGGCGCCGGCCGTATCGGTCGGCGAGCTTTTCCTCGGCAGTGAGCGGGGTCGCCGGTTCGTCAGGGTCGGGGCCGCCGGAAGTCTCTGTGCTCGAACCGGATTGGGCTTTCTCCAGCCGGCGCTGCCGCATCTCGGCAACCACGAAGTAGCCCAGGCCGATGGGCGCGACGATGCCGAACGCGATCCACTGGATGCCGTACGACAGGAACGGGCCGGCATCGAGGTGAGGCAGTGCGATGACCCCGAGCCCGCCCGGCTGGCCGTCGACGAGCTGTAGGTATTCCGCGGTCAACGGCACGCCGGTCAGCTGCGCGATCTGAATCGTGCTGATCGAGTACACCTGCGTGATGCCGTCCTGCTTGAACGGTTCCTTCCCCGACATGACGGGTTCGGCGTCCCGGAGCCGCCCGGTGATCGTGACCGTTCCCGGCGGCGGCGCCGCAAAAGGCGGCACGCCCTCGCCGGCCTTGATGTAGCCGCGGTTGACCAGCACCGTCGGGCCGCCGTCGACCGCGAACGGCGTGAGGACCTCGTAGGACGGGTCGCCGTCGTCGGTCCGCAGCCGGACCAGCACCTGCGCCTCGGGGCGGTAGTGGCCCGTCGCCGTCAGCTTTCGCCACTGCGCGTCCGGAGCCGACGAATCCTGGTGCGGCAGGACCGAAGTCAGCGGCACGGGCTCGGTGTTCAGCGACGACGCGATCTGGTTGTTCTCCCGCGAGGTGCGGGTGTTCTTGCCCAGCTGCCACGGCGCGAGCACCGTGAAGCACAGATAGGCGAACGCGATCACCACGACGAACAGGGCCAGCCACTGCGGCCGGAACAGGAACCCGAGCCGGCGCATCAGTCGCCTCGCTCCGCCAGCTGCTTGTCGACCCAGTCGTGCAGACCCGGCAGCGAGGCCTCGATCACCACGAAGGTCTCTTCGAAGTCGTCGATGCCGCCGTAGTACGGGTCTTCGACGTCCAGTGCGTGGGCGCCCGAACGCGGGTCGAACGAGCGCATCATGCGGACCCGGTCCGGGTCGGCGCCCAGGTCACCGAGGATGCGGGTGTGGTTGCGGCCCATGGCGACGACCATGTCGGCGGCCAGGTGCTCGTCGCTGATGGCCGCCGCGGCGTGCGCGGTGGGGTAGCCGTGCGCGCGCAACACGCGCTCGGCCCGGCTGTCGGCGGGGTCACCCGCGTGCCAGCCGCCGGTGCCGGCGCTGGTCACCCGGACCAGATCGGCCAGCCCGCGCTCGTTGATCTGGTGGGCGAACATCTTCTCGGCCATCGGCGACCGGCAGATGTTGCCCGAGCAGATGAACGTCACGTGCACGGGGTCAGACACCCAGCACCTCCCGTAGTTCGTCGACGGTGGCGACCCGCCGGACCGTCGAGTCCTCAGTGAAATCGGTTGCGCCGTAACCCCAGTCGACGACGACGGTGTCGATGCCGTGGTGTGCGGCACCGTGGACGTCGTGCGAGCGGTCGCCGACCATCAGCACCTCGGCGGGCACCGGGGCCAGCTGGGCGAGCGCATGGGCGACGACGTCGGCCTTCGCCGACCGGGTGCCGTCGATGCTGGCGCCGGCGACGACCTCGAAATGCTCGTCGATGCCGAAGTGCTCGACGATGCGCCGGGCGGTCGGCTCGGCCTTCGACGTCGCGACGGCCAGGCGCACCCCGGCGGCCTTCAGGTCGGCCAGCAGGTCCTCGATGCCGTCGAACATGCGGTTCATGGACCAGCCGCGGGTGGTGTAGTCGGCGCGGTAGGCGGCGATGGCTTCGTCGGCTTTCTCGCCGAGGCCGAGCGAGCTCAGCGTCACATGCATCGGCGGGCCGACGATGCGTTCGACGAGGTCACCGTCGGGCACGTCGGCGCCGATCGCGCCGAGGGCATGGCGGAAGCTGGCGACGATGCCCTCGGCGGAGTCGGTCAGCGTCCCGTCGAGGTCGAATAGCACCAACTGCGGGGTCACGGTGCCATTGTCCCTGATGTACCTGGGCGCCTGCGCCGCGCACCAGACGAGTTCCTGCTCGAGAAGGACCAAACGGCTGCGTTGAGGGCCCTACGAGCGACCATTTGGTCCTTCTCGGCTGCTGGCACCTCTGATCTAGGGTTTACCTGTGGAACCCGGGGCGCGCTATCACGGTGATCAGGCCGTGGCGCCCGGCATGCTCGACTTCGCGGTGAACGTCCGGGGTGCCGGCCCGCCGCAATGGCTGGCCGACCGGCTGGCGGCCCGGCTGGCCGATCTGGGCAGCTATCCGACCTCCTCGGACGTGGACGCGGCCCGCTCGGCCGTGGCGGCTCGGCACGGGCGTGACCTCGACGAGGTGGCGCTGCTGGCCGGCGGAGCCGAGGGGTTCGCGCTGCTCCCGCAGCTACGACCCCGCCTGGCGGCGCTGATCGCGCCGTCGTTCACCGAGCCCAAAGCGGTGTTCGACACCGCGGGGGTGTCCGTCGCCCAGGTGGTGCTGGAGGCACCGTTCCGGCTGTCCGGCGCCACGGTGCCGGCCGACGCCGATCTCGTGGTTGTGGGCAATCCCACCAACCCGACCGGGGTGCTGCACCGCCGCGACGAGATTCTGGCACTGCGGGCCCCCGGACGCCTCGTCGTCGTCGACGAGGCCTTTGCCGACGCGGTACCCGGCGAACCGGAGTCGCTGGCCGGCCGGTCACTGCCCGACGTCGTGGTGCTGCGCAGCCTGACCAAGACCTGGTCGCTGGCCGGGCTGCGGGTCGGCTATGCGCTGGGTGCGCCCGAGGTGTTGGCGCGGCTCACCGCACAACGGCCACACTGGCCGCTGGGCACGCTGCAGCTGGAGGCGTTGACGGCGTGCAGCGAGCCGGCCGCCGTCGCCGAGGCCGAGGCCGGCGCGCGCCGGTTGGCTGAACTGCGCACCGAGATGGCGGCGGGTCTGACGGCGGCCGGTTTCCCGGTGGCCGACGGCGTCGCACCCTTCGTCCTGTTCTCGGTGCCGGATGCTGAACTGGCCCGGAAGCACTTGGCGGAGAAGGGGATTGCGGTGCGCCGCTGTGACACGTTCTTCGGGCTGCCCGACGGCTACCTGCGTGCGGCGGTCCGGCCCGAGTGGCCGGTCCTGGTCGAGGCTCTACAGGAGGTGCTCTGGTGAGTGTGCCGTTGCGTGACGTGATCGCCGCGCTGGACCGCGCGTATCCGCCGGCGCTGGCGCATAGCTGGGACTCGGTGGGCCTGGTCTGCGGTGACCCGGCCGAGGACGTGGAGTCGGTGACCATCGCGGTCGATGCCACCGCGGACGTCGGGGCGTCCGTGCCCGACGGCGGACTGCTGCTGGCGCACCACCCGCTGCTGCTGCGCGGGGTCGACACCGTGGCCGCCGATACCGGCAAGGGCGCGCTGATCCACTCGCTGATCCGCCGCGGCGCGGCGCTGTTCAGCGCGCATACCAATGCCGATGCCGCCGCACCGGGGGTGTCGGACGCGTTGGCCGAGGCGTTGGGACTGCAGGTCGACGGCGTGCTCGACCCTGCTGAATCGCGTACTGAACTGGACAAATGGGTTGTCTTCGTGCCCCATGTGAACGCCGATGCGGTCCGGGACGCGATGTTCGCCGCCGGTGGCGGCCAGATCGGTGACTACTCGCACTGCAGCTGGATGACGATGGGTGTCGGTCAGTTCCTGCCGCACGAGGGCGCGACGCCGACCATCGGCATGGTCGGCGCCATCGAGCAGGTGGCCGAAGACCGGGTCGAGGTGATCGCGCCGTCCCGGCTGCGGCGGGCGGTGCTGACGGCGATGCGCGCGGCGCACCCCTACGAGGAACCGGCGTTCGACGTGCTCACCCTGGCGCCGCTGCCGTCGGACGTCGGGATCGGGCGCATCTGCTCGCTGCCCGAACCGGAACCATTGTCGGCCTTCGCTTCCCGCGTCGCGCGCGGCTTGCCCACCACGTCGTGGGGGGTGCGGGCGTCAGGCGATCCGGACGCGCTGGTGTCCCGGGTCGCGGTCTGCGGGGGAGCTGGCGACTCGCTGCTCGGCGCGGTGACCCGGTCGGGTGTCGACGTCTACGTGACCTCCGATCTGCGCCATCATCCGGCCGACGAGCACCGTCGCACGTCGGACGTCGCGCTGGTCGATGTGGCGCATTGGGCCAGTGAATTTCCATGGTGCGAGCAGGCCGCCGGGGTCTTGCGTGCACAATTCGGTGATGCGTTGCCGGTGCGGGTCAGCCAGATCCGTACCGACCCCTGGAACGTCGAGATAACCTGCTGAGAGACGTGAACATGAAAGCTGAAGTGTCGCAACAACGTTTGTTGCTCGAGGTGGCCGAAGTGGACGCCGCGCTGACCCGCCTGACGCACCGGTCGACGCACCTGGTCGAGCAGCAGCGCTTCGACGCTGTGCAGGCCGAGCACCGCGAAGCCAACGACCGGCTGGCGGCACTGAGCATCGCCGTCGAGGATCTGGACGCTCAGATCGCCAAGTTCGAGTCCGAGATCGACGCGGTCCGCCAGCGTGAGACCCGCGATGAGCAGCTGATGGACAGTGGTTCGGTCGGGGCCAAGCAGGTGGCCGAACTGCAGCACGAGCTGGAGACGCTGCAGCGCCGGCAGGCCGCGCTCGAGGAGCAGCAGCTGGAGATCATGCAACGTCGTGAAGAGCTGCAGGGCGAGCAGGCCGAGGAGTTGGCGCTGATCGACGCGCTGCAGGGTGATCTGACCACGGCTCAGGTCGAGCGCGACAACGCACTGGTGTCCATCGACGAGTCACGGACGGTGGCAGGTGACCGCCGCGTGGCTCTGCTGGGCTCGGTGGCGCCGGAACTGGCAGAAATGTACGAAAAGCAGCGCAAGCAAGGCGGCCCTGGTGCCGGGCTGCTGCAGGGGGCCCGCTGCGGTGCGTGCCGCATCGACCTGGACCGTGGTGAGCTGTCCCGGATTTCGGCGGCCGCCGACGACGACGTGCTGCGCTGCCCCGAGTGCGGGGTGATTCTGGTGCGGGTCAAGGACTTCCGCGTCGGAGAAACCGGTCTGTGAGAGTTCTGGTCGAGGCTGACGGCGGGTCGCGCGGTAATCCGGGACCCGCGGGCTATGGCGCCGTGGTGTTTTCGGCCGACCGCGCCGAGGTGCTGGCCGAGCGCAACGACTCCATCGGGGTGGCGACCAACAATGTCGCCGAATACCGGGGGCTGATCGCGGGCCTGGAGGCCGCGGCCGCCCTGGATGCCGATGACGTTGCCGTGTCGATGGATTCGAAGCTGGTGGTCGAGCAGATGTCCGGCCGCTGGCAGGTCAAGCATCCGGACCTGATCCCGTTGAACCGGGAGGCAGCCGCGTTGGCGCGGCGGTTCGGGCAGGTGAGCTACACGTGGATTCCGCGGGCGCAGAACTCACATGCCGACCGGCTGGCCAACGAGGCCATGGACGCGGCGGCGGCTCCGGCTACTTCGGTTCCTGAGCCGAAAGCCGCTGCGGCACAACCATCCCCACCTGGTTGGACCGGTGCTGTGGGCGCGCCGACCCGGTTCCTGCTGCTGCGACATGGGCAGACGGAGCTGTCGGTGCACCGCCGTTACTCGGGTCGGGGCAACCCGCCGCTGACGGAGTTGGGTCGCGAGCAGGCCGCCGCGGCCGCCGCGTATGTCGGTGGTATCGAAGGAATCTCGGCGGTGATCAGCTCACCCCTGCAGCGGGCGTTGGACACCGCGAAGGCGGCAGCGAGCGCGCTCGGGCTGGAAGTCACCGTGGACGACGACCTGATCGAGACCGACTTCGGCGATTGGGAAGGCCTGACGTTCGGCGAAGCGGCCAAACGGGATCCGGAGTTGCACCGCAGCTGGCTGGGGGACACCAGCGTCGCGCCACCGGGCGGCGAGAGCTTCGATACGGTGACGCACCGGATCCGCCGGGCTCGCAACCGGATCATCACCGAGCACGGCGCGACGACGGTGCTGGTGGTCTCGCACGTGACGCCGATCAAGACGATCCTGCGGCAGGCGCTCGATGCCGGGCCGGGCATCCTGTATCGGCTGCACCTGGACCTGGCGTCGCTGAGCATCGCCGAGTTCTACGGCGACGGCGGCTCCGCGGTGCGATTGGTCAATCAGACCGCCTATCTGTAGACCCTCCCTCTGTGCCGCGCTGGGGTTTGCTGGTTCACAGGTTTGTTGCGTCAGGACAGAGCGGGACGGGTAGTTCTCGTTTTTTCGTCGGTTGCGGACATAGTCCGAAAGCTGTCGCCCGCGCAGAATCTGCGTAGCAACATTTCAAACGGTTGTTGAACGCGTATTGACCGCAGCTGGGCAGAGCTGCCGGCGTTGCCGACCCGTTTGGCCATGGACGTCGTGGAACTTGCTGACATCAGTCATGATTCGACCTCAAGGCAGGGGAGTGAATGGTCACGGTCATCGCCGGGCGCGCTGAGGTGGCGACAGACGCTGACCATCTGCACGCGCCAGTGTGCAACCACCGCGGATCCGGCCTGCACCGCCAGTTGGATCGTCAACTGGATTGCCTTCGGCACCGCCTCGAACGGCAGCGCGCTGCCGGTGGCGCGACCGATGACCTGTTGGCCGGGGTTCAGCGGCTCCGGCGGGAGCTCAATGGTCGTGAGGCGGCTCGTGGGGTCGGGCGCCTGAACGCCATTCGCCACGCCGTCGATGCACTACGCGGATCGTCGTCGCGAGAGACCATCAAGACCGCGATGACGTTGTTGTGCCGGGACTTCGGATTCACCCGGGTGATGGTCTCCACAGTTCGCGAGCGCGACTGGCTGCCGCGGCATCTGCACGGTCGTGCCGCCACATCTGGCTCCTTCCAAGGGTTCTCGGTGGGCGCGCCCGTCCAGTTCGAGGATTCCGAGCCGGAGGCCGCCCTGATCGGCGGGAGACACGGGGTCGTGGTGTCCCGCGCGACCGCGTCCGCTCGCCAGGACTACCTCGCGGCGCCGATCACCGTGGGCGGCACGGTGATCGGAATGCTTCATGCCGACTTCCCTGAAGGCCCCGACACCACGGTCATGGATCAATTCGATCTGCTCGAAGCATTCGCCGAGTGCCTGGCAGTGGTGTACGAGCGGGCCGCACTCGCGGAAAAGGTGTCGCAGCAGCGCATCGAGGTCGACAAGCTGTGCGCCACAATGGATCAACTCATCACGCGGCCGGTGCCCGGGGGCGCCTCGGTGCCGGCCGCAGGTGACCCTCACGCGGCGGCTCAGCCGGTCGGTGATCAGCCCGCGTCGCCCGAGCTGACCCCGCGCGAGCGGGAGGTCATGTCCTACGTCGCAACAGGCGCCACCAATCGGGACATCGCGCGGTGTCTGCTGATTTCCGAAGGCACCGTGAAGTCGCACCTCAAACGCATCGCCGAGAAGTTCAACACCACCAACCGGGCGGCCGCCCTCGCGATGTACCTGGCGATGGACGCCGGTGTGGGGAGCGGACGTCCACGATGACGCGCCGAGCGATGGTGACCAGGCTCAACCAGATTGACGGACACCTGCGCAGCGTGCTCAACCTGCCGCGGTCGACCAAGGCGACCACCCTCGAGCAAGCCATCGCCAACTCGGCGGCCACGACTGAGGAGGTGCTCTTCGGTGATGACGGCGAAGGTATCGCCCTCATGCCGGCCGTGGCTCAGCGGCTCCTGATGGCGTCCCTGCAAGCGCAGGTCGAGGCGCGGCTGATCAGCGGTGACGACTCCGGCGCGACGGCGCGGTCGGTGATCGACAGCATCCGGCGGTTGAAAGCCGCCCCGTCCGTGCAGGCGCTCGAACGCCAGGTGTGCACAGAGTTGTGTCACACCATCGGGTTCAGCAGCGCGGTGTTGTCGTCGATAGCGCCCGACAAATTCATCCCCGTCACATCGCACGGCACACGCGGCACGGGAAAACCGGTGCCGCGCACGGCCTGTATCGCTGAGCAGGACTGCGTCAGGTTCCGGCGGATCGTGCACCCCGACGGCGACGAGGTGCCGGCCACCGAAGCCTTCTGCGAAGTGCTGGGTGCCCCGGACTATCTGGTCGCGCCGATCGTCGTCGAGGCGAAGGTGGTGGCGCTGGTCCACATGTCGCGCGCCCGCGGCGCCATCGCTGACGGTGATGTCGACACGCTGAGCTTGCTGCTGTCGGTGTACTCCTTCGTCTACGAGCGGTTGTTGAATTCGCAACGGGTGGAACAGCTTCGGGTATCGATCATCGGTGCCGCCGCGCGGCTGGCCGAGGAAGCTGATCGCATTGCCGGAACAGCCGTCAGCCTGGACGCGGACGGCGACGATGGCGCGTTCGAGTCGGACGCCGCGGTCGATGTGTTCACGGCGGCGTTATCCAACCGCGAACGTGACGTGTTCGTCAGGATGGTGCGTGGCGATGCCAACGCGGAGATCGCTGAAGCGCTCGTCGTCTCGGTCGAAACGGTGAAGACGCACGTGAAAAGAATCCTGCGCAAGATCGGCGCCGCCAATCGGCTGGAAGCCATCACTCTTTACATGGACGCACAGTCCGGATTCGGTGAACGGGCGCAATAGTCGCGCCCTTTTTTCTGTATTCACGGGGTCGGCGATGCGTCGAATTATTGCCGCCACGGTGAATTAAGTCGCCTTTGTCTGGTTATTCGGACGCCGATTCGGCAATCGCCTTCGATGGATTATTCATGCTGTCCTGACGGAATTCTGATTCCGCGGCCCGAAGTGTGGGCCAGTTCACAGCTGTCCCCCCGATGGGTGGTGTATCACACCGTTAGATCCCTCCATCTGGAGGTGTTGGTCGATGACCTGCATTGATAACGTCTCCACTCATGTTG
Organism: Mycobacterium sp. PDNC021; assembly: GCF_048282635.1. Classification (NCBI taxonomy): domain Bacteria; kingdom Bacillati; phylum Actinomycetota; class Actinomycetes; order Mycobacteriales; family Mycobacteriaceae; genus Mycobacterium; species Mycobacterium sp. PDNC021. The sequence continues at coordinate 4,507,055 of NZ_CP182502.1, read as the reverse complement.
GCCGCAGCGATCGCTTATCGACCATATGTAATGGATTACGCGCAATGGCTGGAAAGCGCGGGCGATAAATGGTAGCGATTGCTCGCACTGCGGCTAAGCCGGTCACCTCATTGGGTGGCTTCTTCGCCATGACTTTCGACACCTTTGTGCAAATGTTCCAGCCGCCATTCGCGTGGCACGAATATGTGATGCAGACATGGTTCGTCGCGCGGGTATCGGTGCTGCCCGCCCTGCTGTTGACAATGCCGTTCGCGGTGCTGCTGACATTTACCTTCAACATTCTGCTGACCGAATTCGGCGCGGCCGACTTCTCGGGCACCGGCGCCGCGATCGGCACGGTGAACCAGATCGGCCCGATCGTCACGGTGCTCGTCGTGTCGGGGGCGGGCGCCACGGCGATGTGCGCCGACCTCGGGGCCCGGACCATCCGCGAAGAACTCGACGCGCTGCGCGTCATGGGCATCAACCCCATCCGGTCCCTGGTGGTGCCCCGCGTGCTGGCTGCGACGACGGTGGCATTGGCCCTGTCCGCCACGGTGATTCTCGTGGGTCTGATCGGCGCCTTCCTGTTCTGTGTGGCGGTTCAGCACGTCTCGGCGGGCGCATTCGTCGGCGGACTGGACCTGCTCACCGGCCCCGGGGACATCATCGTCGCGTTGATCAAGGCGACCTTGTTCGGCATGGCTGCCGGCCTGATCGCTTGCTACAAGGGCACTTCCGTCAAAGGCGGTCCGGCGGGTGTGGGCAACGCGGTGAACGAAACCGTGGTGTTCACCTTCATGGTGCTGTTCGCCATCAACGTCATCGTGACCGCGGTCGCGATCCAATACACGGTGTCGTGAGGTGAATCGATGACTGTCGACGTCCCCAGCCGCATGCACCCGCGGCTCGACAAGCTGTACAAGACCGTGGTCAATCGGTGGAACAGGTTGGGCGAAGAGGCCGCGTTCTACGTGAAGACCATCACCGCGATTCCGGACGCGGTGATGAATTACCGCGCCGAGTTGTTGCGGCTCATCGCGGCAACGGGATTGGGCACTGGCGCGCTCGTGGTCGTCGGTGGCACCGTCGCGATCGTCGGCTTCTTGACGATGACCACCGGTGCCCTCGTGGCGATCCAGGGCTACAACCAGTTCTCATCCGTCGGGTTCGAGGCGCTCACCGGCTTCGCGTCGGCGTTCCTCAACGTCCGGATGATCGTGCCGGCGACCACCGCGGTGGCGCTGTCGGCCACGATCGGCGCCGGTGCCACCGCACAGATCGGCGCGATGCGCATCAACGAGGAGATCGACGCGCTCGAGGTCATCGGTATCCGCAGCATCACCTACCTCGCCTCGACGCGGGTGCTGGCCGCGGTGGTCGTGGTGATCCCGTTGTACTGCGTGGCGGTGATGATGGCGTTCTTCGCCGCGCGGATGGGCACCACCACCATCTACGGGCAGGGCGCCGGCGTGTACGACCACTACTTCAACACGTTCCTCAACCCGACCGACCTGATGTGGTCCTTCGCGCAATGCGTGGCCATGACGGTCGTCATCATGCTGGTGCACACCTACTTCGGGTTCAACGCCTCCGGCGGTCCGGCCGGGGTCGGTGAGGCGGTCGGCGGCGCGGTGCGCTTGTCCATGGTGATCGCGGCCATCGAGATCGTCTTCATCTCCCTGGCCATCTACGGGCAGACCGGCAACTTCAACATGGCGGGTTAGCGGGTGGAAACGCGCAAGGGAGATCGACGGATCCCGAACTCATGGTGGGCACTGGCGCTGGTCGTGTTCACGGCAATGTTCATGGTGGTGACCGTGGTCATCTTCACCGGCGCGGCGAAGTCCTACGTGCCGGTGACGGTGATGGCCGACCGCGCGGGATTGGTGCTGGAGAACAACGCGAAGGTGAAGATGCGCGGCGTGCTGGTGGGCCGCGTCAGCCAGATCGACGTGAACAAGTCGGGGGCGACCCTGCAACTCAAGCTCGATCCGGATCAGGTGAAGTACATTCCCGCCAACGTCGGTGCGCAAGTGAGCGTGACGACGGCGTTCGGCGCCAAGTTCGTGGATCTGGTGTATCCGCAGACACCCAGTAGCGCTCGCATTGCCGACGGCACTGTGCTGCACGCGGTCCACACGACCACAGAGGTCGACACGGTCTTCGAGAACATCGTGAATCTGTTGGACATGGTCGATCCGGCGAAGCTGAACTCGGTGCTCAGCGCCGTCGCCGACGGCGTCCGCGGCCAGGGCGAGCGAATGGGCCAGGCCACAACGGATCTCAACGAGGTGCTGACCGCACTCAATGCCCGCTCGGACAAGATCAAGGACGACTGGCGGTCGTTCAAACAGTTCAACGACACCTATGGCCAGGCCGCGGACAACATCGTGAAGATCTTGAATGCCGCCAGCACCACCAGCGTCACGGTCACGAACAAGTCCAAGTCGCTCGACAGCCTGCTGATGAACGTCATCGGATTCTCCGAGGCCGGCACCGACCTGCTGGGGCCGAGCAAGGACAACTTCGTCGACGCGATCAACACCTTGGAACCCACGACGAACCTCTTGCTGAAATACAGCCCGGGATACACCTGCTGGCTGGAAGGCACCAAGAAGTTCCTCGACTCGGGCGCCTGGGGAGTGTTCGGTGGCGACGACGGTCGGTCTCTGATCCTCGACGCGACGCTGCTGCCGGGCAAGAATCCGTACGTCTTCCCCGACAACCTGCCGATCAACGGGGCGAAGGGCGGACCGGGTGGAAAGCCGGGCTGCGGTTCGCTGCCCGACATCGCCAAGAACTTCCCGGTGCGACAACTGATCACCAACACCGGGTGGGGCACCGGACTCGATATCAGGCCCAACCCGGGCATCGGGAGCCCGTGCTACGCCCAGTGGTTCCAGACCACCCGCGCCGTGCCGCAAGCGCCCAGCGTTCGGCAGTGCCTGCCCGGTCCGGCTCCCGGTCCGATCCCGTACCCCGGGGCGCCGCCATATGGCGCGGCGCTGTACGGACCCGGCGGGGTTCCGCTGTGGCCGGGCGTGCCGCCTGCGGCGCCCAATCCCGCTGACGCACAACTGCAATCGGCGCCTGGGTCCGCTGGAGAGGTCCCGCCACCGGTGGACGCGCCTGCGTTGCCGGCCGAGGTGGGCGGGAACTGACGATGACGATCAACCAACGACCGAGACAGGAGGAGTGCCGTGGAGAGTCTTAAAGGCACGATGGTGCGTCTGGCCATCTTCCTGACGGTGTGTGCGCTCGGCACGGTGGCTCTCTGGGCCGTTTTCGCCGACCTGCGATTCGAGAAGGGCCGCAACTACTTCGCCACGTTCGCCAACGTCTCGAACATGAAGAAGGACAGCCACGTTCGCATCGCGGGTGTGGAAGTCGGCCAGGTCCAGAACGTGAAGATCAACCGCGACTCGACGGTGACGGTGGAATTCAGCGCGGACAGTTCCGTTGTGCTGACCGAGGGCACCCGTGCGGTGATTCGGTACGACAACGTGGTCGGCGATCGGTTCCTGGCACTCGAGGAAGGCGCCGGCGGTACCAAGAAGCTCAATGCCGGCGACACGATTCCCGTCAGCCGCACCCAGCCCGCCCTCGACCTCGATGCCGTCATCGGCGGGTTCCGTCCGCTGTTCCAGGCCCTCAGCCCGGACAAGATCAACGATCTGAGCGGACAGCTGATCCAGGCGCTGCAGGGGCAGGGACCGTCGATCGGATCGTTCCTGGCGCAGGCCGCGGTGGTCACCAACACTTTGGCCGACCGCGATCAGTTGATCGGAGAGGTCGTCGTCAATTTGAACTCGGTTCTCACCGCTTTCGGTGGCAAGAGCGACAAGCTCGACAAGGCCGTGGTCTCGTTGTCGGAGCTGGTTGACCGTCTGGCACAACGCAAGACGGACATCTCGAACGCCGTCGCCTACACCGACGCGGCCGCCAACTCTATTGCCGGCTTGCTGACCGAGGCCAGGCCTCCGCTGGCCAAGACCGTCCACGAAGTGGACCGGGTCGCGGGCCTCGTGGTGGCCGACCACGAGTACTTCGACAACTTCCTCAACACCCTGCCCGACAAGTACCGCGCGCTGTCCCGTCAGGGCATCTACGGCGACTTCTTCAGCTTCTACCTGTGCGACGCGGTGCTCAAGCTCAACGGCAAAGGCGGACAACCGATGTACGTCAAGGTCGCCAGCCAGACCACGGGACGGTGCACGCCCAGATGAAACCTTTTGCCGAGCGAAGTCATTTCGCCCTGGGCGCCATAGGGATCAGCGCCGTGGTGCTTGTCGCCACGGTTGCGCTCCTGTTCCAGAAGATTCCGTTTGTCAGTGGAATGACCACGTACTCGGGTTATTTCGAAGACGCCAGTGGCCTGCATACCGGTGCGCCCGTGGATATTTCGGGATTCCCGGCGGGTCGGGTCGCCAGCATCGACCTCGACGGTCCCCGGGTGCTGGTGAAGTTCAGCATCGACGACGACGTGCACCTCGGGGAACGCACCGAGGCCGCGATCAAGACCAAGGGCGTCTTGGGCAGCAAGATGCTCGAAGTCGTGCCCAAGGGCAGTGGGGATCTCACCGGCACCATCCCGCTGGAACGGACGACGTCGGCCTATCAGCTCCCCGATGCCCTGGGCGACGTGACCACCGCCATCAGCGGACTGGACACGCATCAGTTGTCGGACTCCTTGGCCACCGTCTCGGAGGCTTTCGCGAACACCGCACCGGACTTGAAGGAAGCGGTGAACGGCATTGCGCGGTTCTCCAAGACCCTCAACGACCGCGACGCCCAACTGCGCACCCTGCTCGAAAACGCTTCGAAAGCGACGACGGTGCTGGCCAAGCGCAGCGACCAGGTGGTGGGCTTGGTGCGGAACACCAATGCGCTACTGGTGCAACTGCGTTCGCAGAGCGCCGCGGTCAGCCAGCTGTGGAACAGCCTGTCGTCGGTCTCGCAGCAACTCAAGGGATTGATCGCCGAGAACCGGGCCCAATTGCGGCCGGCGCTGGACAAACTCAACGGAGTGCTGGCGATTGTCGACAACCGCAAGGAACGTCTGACACAGGCGATGAAGGGACTCAGCCAATACGCCATGGCGTTGGGTGACGCGGTCGGTTCGGGCCCGTTCTTCAAGGCGTACATCGTCAACCTGCTGCCCGGTCAGTTCGTGCAGCCGTTCGTCGATGCCGCATTCTCGGACCTCGGGGTGGACCCGAACACGAAACTGCCGTCGCAGCTTCAGGATCCGCAGACCGGTCAGCCGGGCACCCCGCCGTTGCCGGTGCCGTTCCCGCGGACCGGTCAAGGCGGCGAGCCGAACCTGACCATCCCCGACGCCATCACCGGTAAGCCCGGCGACGCCAATTGTGGCCCCCAGTTGCCCGGTCCCGGCTGCTACCCGTACCGCGAACCGCTGCCGGCACCGCCTCCGGGCGCACCGCCACCTGGACCGCCGGCGCTGGCGCCCGGTCAGACAGCCATGCCGGAACCGCCGAAGGCACCACCAGTGAATGTGTCGGACCCCGTTGAGATCCCGAGGGCAGGAGGACAGCAATGAGCAAGCTGCCCACGCGTGCGCTCATCGTGGCAGCCGTGGTGGCCCTGGTTCTCGGCGGCGGCTACTTCGCGCTGCAGGCGTTCGACCGCATGTCACACACCGAAGTCGTCGGCTACTTCGACAACAGCAATCAGCTGTTCGCGGGCGACGACGTGATGATCCAAGGCGTGCCCGTCGGCAAGGTCGAGAAGATCGAGCCGCAGCCGCAGCGGGTGAAGATCACCTTCTGGTTCGCCGACAAGTACAAGGTGCCGGCCGAAGCGAAGGCCGTCATCCTGTCGCCACAGTTGGTGACCGGCAGGGCGATTCAGCTGATCCCGCCCTACCGCGGCGGGCCGACCATGGGCCGCGACGCCGTCATCCCGCAGAACCGGACGGCCGTTCCGGTGGAATGGGACCAGGTTCGGTCACAGCTGCAACGTCTCGCCGATCTGCTCAAGCCGGACCAGCCGGGTGGGGTGAGCACCCTCGGCGGATTCATCAACACCGCTGCCGACAACCTGCGCGGGCAGGGCGCCAGCATCAGGGAGTCGGTGATCAAGCTGTCGCAGGCGGTCTCGATCCTCGGCGACCACAGCAACGACTTGTTCACGACGTTCAAGAATCTGTCGACCCTGGTGTCGGCGCTGCAGGACAGCACCGGACTGCTGGAGCGGCTGAACGGCAACCTGGCCGAGGTGTCCGGACTGCTCGCCGACGATCCGACCAAGATCGGTCGGGCGTTGAGCGACATGGGTTCGGTCGCCGACGACCTGCGGACCTTCGTCGCGGACAACAAGGAAGCCGCGGGGACGGCGTCGGACAAGCTGGCCTCGATCAGCACCGCGGTGGTGGGCAGCCTCGATGACATCAAGCAGGTGCTCCACGTGGCGCCTACCGCGCTGGCCGACCTCAACAACATCTACGAGCCCGCGGTCGGCTCGTTGACCGGCATCCTGGCGGTCAACAACTTCGCCAACCCGGTCAGCTTCATCTGCGGTGCGATCCAGGCCGCGTCCCGCCTCGGCGCAGACCAGTCCGCGAAGCTGTGCGCGCAGTACCTGGCGCCGATCGTCAAGAACCGCCAATACAACTTCCCGCCGCTGGGCGAGAACCTGTTTGTCGGCACCCAGGCCAGGCCCAACGAAGTCACCTACAGCGAGGACTGGATGCGGCCCGACTATGTGCCACCATCGCGGCCGACAGCAGCCCCGGTAGCGCAACAGGCGGCGCCAGCGCCCGAGCCGCCGGCAGCCCAGACAGTGACCACCGACGCCAACGCCGGGTTGGCAGGGATGATGACGCCACCAGCCGGCGGTGGGTCATGAGCCGCCGTCTGCGTTCGGCGGCCGGATGCGCCCTCGCCGCCGTGACGTTGCTTGCTTCGGCCGGTTGCTCGGGGTGGCGTGGCGCGAACAGCCTGCCGCTGCCGGGCACCGAAGGCGGGGGACCCGGGGCGTTCGAAGTCCAGGCCCAGATGACGGATGTCACCAACCTGCAAGAGAATTCGCGGGTCCGGGTCGCTGACGTCACCGTCGGCACGGTCACCAAGATCGAGCGACAGGATTGGCACGCGCTGGTCACCATGAAGCTCAACGGTGATGTGGACGTACCGGCGAACGCGATCGTCAAGCTCGGATTGACCAGTCTGCTGGGCACGCTGCACCTCGAACTGCTGCCGCCCAAAGATGCTCGGCCACAAGGCAAACTGCACCAGGGGTCGGTGATTCCGCTCGCGAACAGCGGGAGTTTCCCTTCGGTCGAGCAGACGCTGTCGGCGGTGTCGATGGTGCTCAACGGCGGTGGCATCGGCAACGTGCAGGACATCACCGAAGCGCTGAGCACGGCATTTCATGGGCGGGCGGAAGACCTGCGAAGCCTCATCAAGCAGCTCGACCAGTTCACCGGCAATCTCAAGGACCAGACCCCCGACATCATTGCCGCGTCGGAGAGCCTGAACCAGGTGGTGGGCAAGCTCGCCGCCAACCAGCCGGTCCTCGATCGCGCGATCGACACCATCCCGCAAGCACTGGCGGTGGTCAACGGTGAGCGCGAGAACCTGGTCACCGCGGCTGACAAACTCAGCAAGTTCGCCGCGCTGGCGACGGACACCGTGACCAAGTCAAGGGAAAATCTGGTCAAGGAGCTGCGGGAGTTGGGGCCGACGCTGGAACAGCTCGCCAACGCCGGGCCCGCCATGACCCGGGCGCTGAGCTTCATTCCCACGGTGCCCTTCCCGAGCGACACCATCGAGAAGTGGCAGCGCGGTGACTTCGCGAACCTCACCGCGGTCGTCGACCTCACCCTGAGCCGGCTCGATCAGGCGTTCTTCACCGGCACCCGGTGGGAGTGCGACCTGACGGAGATGGAACTGCAGTGGGGCCGAACCATCGGTCAATTCCCGAGTCCGTGTACCGCGGGTGGCCCGTTCAACCCGGGCAACCCACTGACCATTCCCTACCGCTGGGATCAGGGGCCGTAATGCATCTAGACAGACGAGTGAGAATTCAGCTCGCGATCTTCGCCGTCATCGCACTGATCGCGGTGACGATGATGAGCCTCATCTACATGCAGTTGCCCGCCAAGCTATTCGGCATCGGTCGCTACGTGGTGAGGATGGAGCTGCCCGAGACCGGCGGTCTGTACGCGACCGGCAACGTCACCTACCGCGGCACCGTGGTGGGCCGGGTGCAGTCCGTGGGGCTGACGCCCACCGGCGTGCAAGCGGAGCTGTCGCTCAATTCGGGCACCGACATTCCGTCGGATGTGCAGGCCGACGTGCACAGCCAGATGGCGATCGGTGAGCAGTTCGTGCAACTGACACCACGCGGTGCGAACTCGCGACCGCTCAAGGACGGCGACGTGATCCCGCTGGCGCACACTTCGGTGCCGGTGGATATCAACACCGTGATCGACTCTTTGACCAAGGGCCTCAAAGCGGTGCCCAAGGACAACCTGAAGACGGTCATCGATGAATCGGCCACGGCCGTAGGCGGTTTGGGACCGGAGCTCTCGCACATCGTCAAGGGCGGTAGCCAGCTGGCCATCGACGCGCGCGCCAACCTCGACCCGATGCTCAAGCTGATCGATCAGGTCAAGCCCGTGCTCGATTCGCAGTCCAACTCCTCGGGCGCGATCCAGGCGTGGGCAGCCAATGTCGCCACGGTGACCGCTGAACTGCAACAGCAGGACAAGGCGCTGGGCACGGTGCTCGACAAGGGCGGCCCGGCGTTCGGTGAAATGGGGCAGTTGTTCAACCGGTTGCGACCGACATTGCCGGTGGTGCTGGCGAATCTGGTCTCCATCAACAAGGTGGCGATCACCTACCAACCCAACCTCGAACAGCTCCTGGTCCTCCTGCCCCGCACGACGGAAGCAGCCCAGGGTGTGACTATCGCGAACCGCGATACCAAGCAGGCCTACAAGGGCGCGTACCTGAGCTTCAACTTGAACGTCAACCTGCCGCCGGTATGTAGCACCGGCTACCTGCCGGCCCAACAGATGCGCAATCCCGCGTTGGAGGACTACCCGGAGCTGCCGGCCGGCAACCTCTACTGCCGGACCCCGCAGGACGGCATGTTCAACGTCCGTGGCGCGAAGAACCTGCCGTGCGAGACGGTGCCCGGCAAGCGCGCCCCCACCGTCAAGCAGTGCGAGAGCGACGAACAGTATGTGCCGCTGAACGACGGCTACAACTGGAAGGGCGATCCGAACGCCACGTGGACCGGGCAGGACGTACCGCAGCTGCCGCCCGGTTCGCCGCCGCCGGCTGGTGCGCCGCCACCGCCGCCGGTCGCGGTGGCCGAGTACGACCCGGCGTCCGGGACCTACGTCGGTCCTGACGGAAAGACCTACACCCAAGCCGATTTGGCGAACACGGCTCCGAAGGAGAAGACATGGCAAAGCATGATGACGCCGCAGCCGGGGAGCTGACCGAGGGCGGCGGGGTCGCCGTACTCGATCCCGATATCGAAGTCATTGATGAGATCGATGACGCCGGTGTCGACGAGCTTGTCGACGATCTTGTCGGCGCGCCTACGAAGCCGAAGCCGGTGCGCAGGCTCGCGGCGGTGATCGGGCTGATCCTGGTGATCGCACTGAGCGCCCTCGTCGGGTGGTTGGCAGTGCGGACGCACCGCGCGACTCAGGTCGACGAGCGCCAGAGCCAGATCGTCCAGGCCGCGAGGCAGGGCGCGCTGAACCTGACGACCATCGACTGGCAGCGCGCCGACGCCGACGTGCAGCGCATCCTCGACAGCGCGACGGGCGAGTTCTACGACGACTTCGCCAAACGGTCAGCACCTTTCATCAAGGTGGTCAAGGAGGCGAAGTCAACTTCCAGCGGCTCGATCGTCGAGGCCGGGCTGGAATCGGAGTCCGGTGACGCGGCGCAGGTGCTCGTCGCAGTGGCGGTCAAGACCGCGAATGTCGGTACGCCGGCACAGGATCCACGGGAGTGGCGGATGCGGATATCGGTGCAGAAAGTCGGTGATGCGATGAAGGTGTCGAACGTGGAGTTTGTGCCGTGAAAATGATCAAGTCCCGCGGCGACAATGCCGCAGCTGAAAAGTCCGACGAGGCAATGGCTTCGGTGGATGAGCTCGACAACGCGGTCGAGGCCGACGACTCGGTACCCGGGTCGCTCACAGAGACCACCGACGCGGCGCCTGCCGCTGGGCGGCGCCGCGTCGCGTGGGGGAGCGTGGCTGTCTACGGACTGCTGCCCGCGCTCGTCCTGGCGCTCGGCGCCACGGCCGGCTACCTGCAGTGGAAAGACGTGTCCATGAGCCAGACTGACACGGCCACAAAGGAATCCACCAAGGCCGCCACCGACGGCACCATCGCCTTGCTGTCCTACAAGCCCGAGACCGTCGAGAAGGATCTGGAAGCCGCCAAGAAGTACATGACCGGCAACTTCCTCAACTCCTACACCTCGCTGACCAAGGACGTGGTGATCCCCGGGTCCAAACAGAAGAAGATCTCGGCCGTTGCTACGGTGCCCGCGGCGGCCTGGACCAAGGCAGCGCCGTCGCATGCCGTGGTGATGCTGTTCGTGGACCAGACGATGATCATCGGCGACAGCGCCCCGACCAGCACCGCGTCGAGTGTTCGCGTGACCCTCGACAAGGTCGAGGGGCGTTGGCTCATCTCGCAATTCGATCCGATCTGAGCCCCATGACAGCGAGGCGATGGACCTGTGGATTGCTCACCGCGGCGGCACTCGGGGCGCCGGCGGTGTTCGCGCCGGCGGCGGCAAACGCCGATGCGACGGCGTACCTGATCGGCGTGCAGGTGCGGCCGGGCTACAACTTTCCCGATGCCGATGCGGCCCTGGGCTATGGCTACGGCATCTGCGACAAGGTGGCGGCCGGGCAGCCGTTCGGCCAGGTGATGGGCGATGTACGAGGCGATTTCAATACCGACGACGACTACCAGGCGTCCTATCTGATTTCGCAGGCCGTCAACGAACTGTGCCCCGCGCAGATCTGGCAGCTGCGCAAGTCAGCGGCGCACTACCAGTCACCGCCAGGTGTCCATCCTTGATGCAAAGGAATTCAACATGAGGTGTCGGCCAGTGGTGCTGTCTGCGTTGGCTGTCGTGCCCGTCAGCGCCGTGCTCTGCATGCCGTTCGCGCACGCTGACAACGGGAACACTCTGATTCCGAATAACAAGCGGCTCAACGATTCCGTCGTGTCGAACGTCTACACCGTGCAGCACCAGGCCGGGTGCACCAACGACGTCGCGGTGAACCCGCAGCTGCAGCAAGCCGCGGAGCGGCAGGCCAAAGACATGATGGCCAACCGGGACCTGGACGGGGACATCGGTTCCGACGGATCCACGCCCCAGACGCGGGCCGCGGACGCGGGTTACCGCGGTGGTCCGGTGGCGCAGACGGTGGCCACCAACCCGGCGCTCGCGATCAGCGGCGTCGAGCTGATCAACCAGTGGTACTACGACCCCGCCATCAAGGCGATCATGGCCAACTGCGCGAACAATCAGATGGGGGTGTGGTCGGAGAACAGCCTGGACCGCACCGTCGTCGTCGCCGTCTACGGGCAGTTGCCCGAACCGCCGCACCGCGACGAGAGGCAGGGTGGTGGCGTCAACGGCTTCGACCCGAGCCCCGACTACGACGGCAGCGACGAAGTCGAGCACTTCTTCACCTGGTTCCCCTGGATCCTCCGCGGGGTCAACCCGCCTCCGGCGTATCCGGCGAACTGACCGGGCCGTTCGGCGTGTCGGTTCTCTTGTGACACATTCGATCTGGAGCCGTCAGCTTTCCTTGACGTCAAGGAAAGCTGACGGCTCCGGGCGCGAGTTGTGTATGGAGACAGCTCGTCAATCGGGCGCCCGGCCACGGAACCGGCTGTGCAGGGCCTGCTTGGTAACGCCAAGAACGCGGGCGACTTCGGCCCAGCTCCACCCGGCCTTGCGAGCTTGGGAGACGGCCTCGTCGTAGCGTTTCTTCGCAGCGGTAAGACCGTCACGGCTTCGGCCAAGGCGCGCAAACTGTTTCCGCTGTAGAAATCGGCCAACACCGAATCGGGTTCCGGCTCGCGCTCCTCGTACACGTCATCGTCAGGCAAGTCGAGTTCGAGGCCGTTGACGGCTCGATAGGCGCCGTCGTCGCCCAGCAGGTCCACCAGCGCCCGACGGCCCAACTCTCGCATGTACGGATCATCAGATGGCCCACCCATTTTCTGTCCCTCCCCGAAGGCATTTCGGGAAGTATGCGCCGCGGCACCGACAACGTCGGAGGGCCGAGGACCAGTCTCTAGGACATGTTTGATTTGGGGCCGTCAGCTTTCCTTGACGGTCAAGGAAAGCTGACGGCTCCGGGCGCGAGTTGTCTAGAGAGATAGCTCGCTCGTCGCGCTAGATCTCGCTCGTCGCGCGCTAGAACTCAGTTGCGCACGTGCAGCTTTTCGCCATGAGGGCCGAAGATGGCGATCGCCTCCACGGGGCCGTCGACGGTACCGAACCAGTGCGGAGTCCAGGTCGAGAACTCCACGGCCTCACCGGGTTTGATGGTGAAGTCGCGATCGCCCAGCAGCAGCCGCAGGTGCCCTGACAGCACGTACAGCCATTCCTGGCCGTCGTGCACCGGCAGCGTGGCAGGTGGCGTCCGACGTCGGGTGCTCACCCGGATCTTGAACGTGTGCAGACCTCCGGCCGGACCGCCGCGCGTCAGCGGCCAGTACGTGATCCCGTCGCGGCTGTGTGACGCACCACGGACCCGCGGGTCCTCGGCCTCGGGTGCGCGCATCAGCTCGTCGGTGCTGATCGAGAGGGCCGCGGCGAGGCGGGGCAGGTGGTCGAGCGCGAATCGGCGCTTGCCCGATTCCAATCGGCTCAACGTGGAGATGTCGATATCGGCCGCGCGCGCAACGTCTTCCAGCGTCATGCCGCGTTGAATGCGCAGCTCCCGCAGCCGTCGCCGGACCCGCGCCTCGATGTCGTCGTCCTCAGGGTTTGCCTGCATGGCAAATTAGCTTGGCATTTTCGGCACGGCCCGGCAAGGTCGGTGTCATGAACAACGAATGGGAATGCGCCATCGTCGGTGGCGGGGTGGCGGGACTGAGCGCCGCGCTGGTGCTGGGCCGCGCGAGACGACGCACGCTGGTCATCGACGCCGGCGAGCAGAGCAACCGCGCGGCACACGGCATCGGGGGACTGCTGGGCCACGACGGGCGGCCGCCGGCCGACCTGTATGCCGCCGGGCGCCGTGAACTCGCCGAGTATCCGTCGGTGCAGGTCATCGACGGTCAGGTCACCGGCGCGACCGCGCATGACGGCCCCACGTTCCGGCTGGAACTCGCCGACGGCTCCGTACACCACGCGCAGCGGATGCTGCTGGCCGGCGGCATGCACTACGAGGTCACCGACATCCCAGGATTGGACGAACACTGGGGCCGCTCGGTCTTCCACTGCCCGTTCTGCCACGGCTGGGAAGCGCGCGACCAGGCGTTGGCCGTCCTCGCCGACGGCGACCGGGTCGTGCACATGGCGCTGATGCTGCGGGGCTGGACCGACGACATCGTCGTCGTGACCAACGGCCCCTCCGGTCTGGACGCCGACCAATACCGCGCGTTGACCGACGTCGGTGTGCACGTCGATGAACGCAAGATCGTCGAATTCGTCTCGCACGATGGCGCATTGGCGTCCGTGGTGTTCGCCGACGGTGACGAGTTGAAGCGCGAGGGCGTGTTGGTGGCCAGCGCGCTGCGGCAGCGCAACGACCTGGCGACGCAACTCGGCGTGCGGATCGCCCCGCCCAGCCCGGTCGTCGTCGACGCTGTGGTGGTCGACCCGATCAACCGCACCTCGGTTCCCGGCGTTTTCGCCGCGGGCGACGTCTGCGCGCAGATGCCTCAGGTGGCCACGGCCATCGCCACCGGTTCCGCCGCGGCCGCCGCCATCGTGCAGAGTCTGCTGCACGACCAGTTCGGCCTACCCGTCATGCCCTGGCCCGTCTTCGATCAGCAGGAGAATTGATATGTCCGCGACTGAAACACCGCAGGAACACTGGGAAGGCCGGTACGCCGAGAAGCCGCAGATGTGGAGTGGACGGGTCAACGCCCACCTCGCGACGATCGCCGGCGGCTTGACCCCGGGCCGCGCGCTCGACCTGGGCTGCGGCGAAGGCGCCGACGCGATCTGGCTGGCCACCGCGGGCTGGCAGGTGGTGGCGGTCGACATCGCCACCAACGCCCTCGATCGGGCCCGCGCCGCGGCCGTGGACAGGGGAGTGGCCGAGCGCATCGACTTCCAGCACCACGATCTGTCCCACAGTTTCCCGGCGGGCAGCTTCGATCTGGTGTCGGCGCAGTTCCTGCATTCCACGGTTCATCTGGAGCGCCGGCAAATACTGCAGCAGGCGTCAGCTGCCGTCGCGCCGGGCGGCACGCTGCTGATCGTCGACCATGGCGAGGCGCCGCCCTGGGCCTCGAAACACATCCATGACCACCACTTTCAGTCCGCGGACGAGGTCGTCGCCGAGCTCGGTCTGGCGGACGAAGGCTGGCACACGGAACACGTCGGTACGCTGGAACGTGAGGCGATCAGCCCTGCTGGCGAATCCGCCGTTTTGCGGGACAATCTGATTGTCCTGCGTCGCACGCCCTGATCGGAGGTCACCAGGTGGTCAAGCACCGGCTCGACATCCGGCTGGTTGCCGAATCGATGCTGCTGGTGACCGCCTGCCTGTGCCTGCTGCTCGGTGGCCTCCAGGCGGTTCAACTGATCAACGATGCCATGGGCAACTCATTGGCCACCTCCGGTGACTGGTCGCTGGGACCGGCTGCCGCACTACTGGTGTACGGACCGCGGCAAGTGTGGTCCGAGTGGGCCATCACGGTGCCGGTGATCGTGGTCCTCGGCATCGGCCTGGCGGTCGCCCGGACGCGTCACGACGGGCCGCGATGGCTGAAACAGGTGCTCTTGGCGTACGGCGCGATCGTCGTCCTGGACTCGCTGGTCGCGGCGCTCTGACCAGCTGATATGGTATCGGCGCGGACGAGTTGGCCGGGCGGCCGCGGGACCGGGAGGTTTCGAGGAAAGTCCGGACTTCACAGAGCAGGGTGATTGCTAACGGCAATCCGAGGTGACTCGCGGGACAGTGCCACAGAAAACAGACCGCCGACTTGAGTGCCAGGGCGAAGCCCTGGGGTTCAGACGGTAAGGGTGAAACGGTGCGGTAAGAGCGCACCAGCATTCCGGGTGACCGGAGTGGCTAGGTAAACCCCACCCGAAGCAAGGCCAAGAAGGCCGCAACCTGGTTGCGGTTGCGCAGGTGCCCGAGGGCTGCTCGCCCGAGCCTGCGGGTAGGCCGCTCGAGGTACCCGGCGACGGTGTACCCAGATGGATGGTCGCCGCCTCGCCACCAGCGATGGTGGCGGGGAACAGAATCCGGCTTAGAGGCCAGCTCGTCCGCCCCGCTACCTCTTCACCTTGCGCATCGCGCGGGCCAGCGCCTTGAGCGAGGCATCCAATTGCAGCCGGGCGTACTCGGCGACCTCCGCCTCCTGCTGGTGCAGGATGCCGTACGTGAAGGTGTCCTCGCCCGCGGCGTGGGCGGCCTCCGCCTGCTGCACCAGATGCCCGCGGCTGACGTAGCTGTCCTGGTGATCGCCCAGCAGCGTCTGGATGTCCTTGGCGCAATCGACCACCTTCGACTCGCCCATGGCGGCGGCGGTGTAGCGAAGGCGCTTGGCGCCCTTGCGGATCCGGTGCAGCGCCTCCTCACTGTCCTCGGCGCCGGCAGCCTCCGCGGCCTCCGCCAGCCGCACCGACTTGCGGACCCGGCGGTAGGCGCCGGCGACGGTCACCGGCTGCGCGTCCTCGTCGGCGGCGGCCGGCTGGGTGTTGTCGACGACGATCGCATCGAGTGCGTCGAGCAGCCGGAAGTACCGCTCCGAGCGCATGGCCGTCAGCGACCGCCGCAGCCCGGACTGATAGCGCCGCTGCGAACCGTCGACCAGCCGCTCATGGACCTGCCCGCGAACCAGGTCCGGTGCGAGTCCCTTCAACGCTTCTTCGTACCGCTGGGCGAGCACCTCGGCGTCGCGCGCCGTGCCCAGAATCCCGGCCAGCAGCTTCAGCTCCTCGAGCACCCACTCGCGGTCACCCAGATCGCCCGTCTCCTGCAGCAGGCTGCGGATCTTGCGGATGGTGACCCGCATCTGGTGCACCGAATCGAAGGTGTCGGCGCGCACCGCGCGGTCCCAGTCGATCAGTTCGGACACGTGCGCCGCGATGGCGCGGTGCACCTTGTCCGTCGGCTCGGGGGATGGCTCCGGTGCGTCCTCGCCCCGGGCCGCCGCGAGGACCTTGGCCAGCTTCGACCCGTGCCCGGCCGGTTCCGCGCCCGCGTCGAAGAGCCGGTTGGCCAGCCGGTCGAGCAGCTCGGCAGCCGAGTCAGCGCCCTCTGAGCCGGCACCGACCAGTTCCAGCTCCCACTCGCGCCAGTTCTGCAGCGATTCACCCGCCGTGGCGGTCACCCGGTCGTCGCAGAACTCGGCCAGCTCGGTGTCGTCGGGCGCGTGCAGCATGGAGACGGTGCGCTCGGTTTCGATCCGCGCGACGGGCTGCAGCGAGCGGTCGCGAACGATAGCCAACACGATGTCGCGCAGTTCCTCGGGCACGCTCTCGCGCGCTGCGGTGATCGGCAGCCGGACCTCGGTGCGCGCGTCGGCACCGGCGGGCAGCTTCAGGTGCCAGCCCGCGTCGGTGCCACCGGTGCGGCGGCGCAAGGTGATCTTGTGTGCCGCGAGATCGTGGTCCGGGGTGTCGAAGTACACCGCGTCCAGGTGTGCGACGGGCAGCTGCTCGACCCGGCTGACGGCGGACAAGCCGTCGAACGACGGGGATACCGTGCTGTCGACCACCGCGAACTTGCGTTCAATCTCGGTGTGGCGGGACGGTTTACGCTTGCCAGCGGCCATGTTCACCTTCGTTTGCGACCCGGGACGGGCAGTACCAACGCTGCCATTAGCGTGCCACATCGCAGTGCGCGGCCGGCTGCCGATAACGTCTTGACCCGTGACCGAATTCGAGACACTGAAGTTCGCCCAGTCCGGCGCCGTCGTGAATATCGTGCTCGACCGGCCTGATGCGGCCAACGGCATGAACGACGTCCTCACCCGCGACCTGGCTGTGGCCGCTGCGCTGTGCGATACGTCCGCGGTGAAGGTCGTCACCCTGACCGGTGAAGGCCGGTTCTTCTGCGCCGGCGGCGACCTCAAGGCAATGGCTGCCGCCGCTGACCCGGGTGTGTTCGTGAAGGGCATGGCCAACGATCTGCATCGCGCCATGTCCACCTTCGCCCGGATGGACGCCGTGCTGATCACCGCCGTCAACGGCGTCGCCGCCGGCGCGGGCTTCCCGCTGGGCGTCTCCGGTGACCTGGTGCTCGCTGCGGAGTCCGCGTCGTTCACCATGGCGTACACCAAGGCCGGCCTGAGCCCCGACGGCGGATCGTCGTACGTGCTGCCGCGGCTGATCGGCCTGCGACGCACCCAGGAACTGATGATCACCAACCGCGTGCTCACGGCGGCCGAGGCCGCCGACTGGGGCCTGGTCACGCGCGTCGTGCCGGACGCCGAGCTGCCCGCCGCGTTGGACGCCCTGGCGGCCGAGGTCGCCACGCAGGCCGGCGGCTCGAACGCCGCCGTCAAGCAGCTGCTGCTGACCACCTGGGGAGCCGACTACGAGACCCAGCTCGAGCGTGAAGGCCGGCTGATCGCCAAGTGTGCGTCGTCGGCCGACGGCAAAGAGGGCGTCGGCGCCTTCGTCGGCAAGCGCAAGCCGGAATTCGCCTGACCCAATCTGCCCAGCAGACGTGAAAACCCCCAAATTCCACGGA
Source organism: Mycobacterium sp. PDNC021 (assembly GCF_048282635.1). Taxonomy (NCBI): domain Bacteria; kingdom Bacillati; phylum Actinomycetota; class Actinomycetes; order Mycobacteriales; family Mycobacteriaceae; genus Mycobacterium; species Mycobacterium sp. PDNC021. The sequence continues at coordinate 4,489,169 of NZ_CP182502.1, read as the reverse complement.
AAATGGGGGTTTTCACGTCTGCTCGCGCAGAAAAATTAGTAGGAGTGCTCCTCGGCGGGGAACACGCTCGAGGCCACCTCGGCGGCGTATTGCCGTGCGGCCCGGCCCAATTCGGCTCCGACATCACCGAAGCGCTTGACGAACTTCGCCGTCTTGCCGCTCGTCATACCGGCCATGTCCTGCCACACCAGCACCTGCGCGTCGCAGTTGGCGCCGGCACCGATGCCGACGGTCGGGATGGTCAGCTTGCCGGTGATCTGGGTGGCCAGCTCGGCCGGCACCATCTCGAGCACCACGGCGATCGCGCCGGCCTCGGCCACCGCGATGGCGTCGTGGATGGTCTGGTCACCGGCATCGCCACGGCCCTGGACGCGGAAACCGCCCAGCCCGTTGACGCTCTGCGGGGTGAAGCCGATGTGGGCCACGACGGGGACGCCGGCCTGCGTCAGTGCGGCGATCTGCTCGACCATTCGCTCACCGCCCTCCAGCTTGACCGCGTGGGCACCGGTTTCCTTCATGAAGCGCGTCGCCGTGGCGAGCGCCTGCTGCGGGCCGGCCTCATAGCTGCCGAACGGCAGGTCGGCGACCACCAGCGCGTGCGGGGCACCCTTGACGACCGCGCGGGCCAGGGGGATCAGCTCGTCGATGGTGATGGGCAGGGTGGTGTCGTAGCCGTAGACCACGTTGGCCGCGGAATCGCCGACCAGCAGTACCGGAATCTCGGCGTCATCGAAAATGCGGGCGGAGGAGTAGTCGTAGGCCGTGAGCATCGCCCACTTGTGGCCTTCGGCCTTCCATTTCGCCAGGTGGTGAGTGCGGACCTTGGTGCGCGGGGTCGTACAGACAGACTCCGGGGCAGCGCCGTAAAGCTGATCAGACATCGTCGTCCTCAAATGTGTTGGTCGGTTCGAACCTCGAGGCCCAAATCGGGTCCCCGGGACGTATGACGGGGTCAAGTCTGCCACCACCAGACCCCGAAGGTGAACGACACGTGAAGTGGAATGCCTCACACTGGGGCGATTTTGTCCTCCTCAGGTGCGGAGCAGGGCCGCCGCCTACGATCACGCCCATGCCCGGATACCAACGGCTCAGCGGCCTCGACGCCAGCTTCCTCTATCTGGAAACGGCGGTTCAGCCCCTGCACGTGTGCTCCGTGCTGGAACTGGATGCCGCGACCATCCCGGGTGGCTACACGTTCGACAAGATGCGGCAGATGCTTAGCGAGCGCATCGCCGCCATGCCCGAGTTCCGCGAGAAGCTGGCGGACTCGCCGCTGAACCTCGACCACCCCGTATGGGTCGAGGACCCGGATTTCGACATCGACCGGCACCTGCACCGGATCGGGCTGCCGGCCCCGGGCGGCCGTACCGAGCTCGCCGAGATCTGCGGGCACATCGCGGCGCTGCAGCTCGACCGCAGCCGCCCGCTGTGGGAGATGTGGGTCATCGAGAACATCGCAGGCACCGACGCACACAACGGCGGCCGGCTGGCCGTCATGGTCAAGATGCACCACGCGGGAATCGACGGCGTCACCGGCGCCAACCTGATGTCGCAGCTGTGCACCCTCGAACCTGACGCACCGGCGCCCGAGCCCGTCGCGGGCAGCGGCACCGCCTCCGAACTCGAGATCGCCGTCGGCGGCGCGGTCAAGTACTTCAGCCGCCCGCTCAAGCTGGCCAATGTGCTGCCCTCGACGGCGACCAGCGTCATCGACACCGTCCGCCGCGCCGCCAAGGGCCTGACCATGGCGGCGCCATTCGCCGCGCCGAAAACCGCGTTCAACGTCAACGTCACCGGGCACCGCAACGTGGCGTTCGCCCAGCTGGACCTCGAGGACATCAAGACCGTCAAGAACCACTTCCACGTCAAGGTCAACGACGTGGTGCTGGCGTTGGTGTCCGGCGCGCTGCGGCGCTACCTGCTGGAGCAGGACGCGCTGCCGGAGTCCACCCTGGTGGCCATGTGCCCGGTGTCGGTGCACGGGAAATCCGACCGCCCCGGCCGCAACCAGGTGTCCGGCATGTTCTCCAAACTGGAGACCACCATCGAGGACCCGGCCGAGCGGCTGCGCGCCATCGCCGACTCGAGCACAGTTGCCAAACAACACAGTTCGGCGATCAGTGCGACGCTGCTGCAGGACTGGTCGCAGTTCGCCGCACCGTCGGTGTTCGGCGCGGCGATGCGGGTGCTCGCGGTGACCAAACTGGCCGAGGCCAAGCCGGTGCACAACCTCGTCGTCTCGAACGTGCCCGGTCCGCAGGATCCGCTGTACATGCTGGGCGCCGAGGTCAAGGCGATGTACCCGCTGGGCCCGCTGTTCCACGGCTCCGGGTTGAACATCACCGTGATGTCCCTCAACGGCACGCTCGACGTCGGCCTGATCTCGTGCCCGGAGCTGGTTCCGGACCTGTGGGCCATGGCCGACGAATTCGCCACCGAGTTGGACGAGCTGGTTGCTGCCGCCACCGTATGACGGCGCGCGGCAACGCCCTCAGCAGGTCGGACCTGGGCACATGGCACCATGGTCGACCATGAACCTCAGACGGGGGAGTCTCGCCTGCGCATCGGGACTGGCAATGGTCCTGGTGCTCGCGACGGGCTGCAGCACGGTGATCGACGGACGCGCCATCCGCGCGGTGCCGAAGCCGGGCGCGCCCCTGCAGTGGTCGCCGTGCCAGACCACGTCCCCCGACTCGCAGTCGCGCATTCCCAAGGGGGCCGAGTGCGCGATGCTGTCGGTGCCCGTCGACTACAGCAAGCCCGACGGCGATGTAGCGCAGCTGGCGTTGCTGCGGATCAAGGCGACCGGCGACAAGATCGGTTCCCTGGTGATCAACCCCGGCGGTCCGGGGGAGTCGGGCGTCAGCGCGGCAGTGTCGTTGCTCAACAACATTCCCGACTCGGTGCGGCAGCGCTTCGACCTCGTCGGCTTCGACCCCCGCGGCGTCGGGTCCTCCAAGCCCGCGGTGTGGTGCAACTCCGATGCCGACAATGACCGGCAGCGCGCCGATCCGCAGGTCGACTACTCGCCGGCCGGTGTCGCGCACATCGAATCCGAGACCAAGGCGTTCGTGCAGCGCTGCGTCGACAAGATGGGCAAGGACTTCCTGGAGAACGTCGGAACCGCCAACGTCGCCAAGGATTTGGATGCCATCCGGGCCGCGCTCGGCGACGACAAGCTGACCTACCTGGGTTACTCGTACGGCACCCGCATCGGCGCCCAGTACGCCGAGGACTACCCGGACAAGGTCCGCTCGATGATCCTCGACGGCGCCGTCGACCCCAACGCCGATCCGATCGAAGCCGACATCAACCAGGCCGCCGCGTTCCAGACCGCGTTCAACAACTACGCCGCCGACTGCGCGACCAGCCCGGACTGCCCGTTGGGCACCGACCCGGCCAAGGTCAACGACGTCTACCACAGCCTGGTCGACCCGCTGGTCCAAAAACCCGCTGCCACAAAGGATCCGCGTGGTCTGAGCTACAGCGACGCGTTGGTCGGCACCATCCTGCCGCTCTACTCGCCGGCCATGTGGAAGGACCTCACGGCGGGCCTCACCGAGCTCAAGGAAGGCCACGGCGACATCATGCTGCGGCTCGCCGACGCCTACATGGGCCGCGATTCCGATGGCCACTACGACAACTCGACCGACGCCCGGGTGGCGGTCAACTGCGTCGACGAGCCGCCGATCACCGACCGCACCAAGGTCATCGCGGAGGACAAGCGCACCCGCGAGGTGGCGCCCTTCATGAGCTACGGCCAGTTCACCGGCGACGCCCCACTGGGCACCTGCGCGTTCTGGCCGGTGCCCCCGACGTCGAAGCCGCACGAGATTTCGGTCAAGGACCTGGCCGCGCCGCTGGTGGTGTCGACGATCCACGACCCGGCCACGCCATACAAGGCCGGCGTGGACCTGGCCAAGGAACTCGGTGGCAGTCTGCTGACGTTCGACGGCACCCAGCACACCGTGGTGTTCCAGGGCAACAGCTGCGTCGACGACCATGCCAGCAGCTATCTGGTCAACGGCACCCTGCCCGACGCCGGCGCGAAATGCTGAGTCGCGAAAGGCCGAGTGCTGTCGCAAGATAACTGTTTGGTCACCGTCTGATTGCCGGGTTGTCTCCCTCCCCGGCCAGGCTTCGACTCGGCTGTGCGCCGTGCGACCATGTTTGCCATGTTGCGGGCGGGCAGTCGAGGACGACGGTGTGCGGTAGGGGTCGTCGGATTGCTGGTGGCCATCAGCGCCGCGCCGGGATCGGTCGCGCACGCGGCCCCCGAATCCCTGCAGTCCTACTACGAACAGGCGCCGGCCTGGAGTGGTTGCGAGCCGTTCATCGGTGACACCACGGACCTGCCGACGGCGCGGTGCGCCAACATCAGCGTCCCCATCGATTACGCGGATCCGCAAGGGCCGCAAGCGAAGCTGGCTGTCATCCGGGTCCCGGCCTCAGGTCAACGACTGGGCGTCCTGCTGGTCAATCCCGGCGGTCCGGGAGCGTCGGCCGTCAACACCGTCGCGGGCATGGGCGCCGTCCTGGCCGATACCGAGATCGGCCGCAGCTTCGATCTGGTCGGCTTCGATCCGCGCGGCGTAGGACATTCGACGCCGCAACTGCGGTGCCGCAGCGACGCCGAATTCGACGCCAATCGTCGGGACCCGATGGTCGATTACAGCCCGGCCGGGGTGGCGCACATCGAAGCCGTCAGCCGCCGCACGGCGCAGGACTGCCTGCAGCAGATGGGCAGCAGCTTCCTCGCCAACGTCGGAACCGCCTCTGCGGCAAGGGATATGGACGTGGTCCGAGCCGCGCTCGGGGAGCCGCAGATCAACTATCTGGGCTTCTCGTACGGCACCGAGCTCGGTTCGGCGTACGCCGAACGGTTCCCGGACCGGGTGCGGGCCATGGTGCTCGACGGCGCCGTCGACCCCAACGCGGACCCGGTCACCGAGAACCTGCTCCAATTGGCTGGATTCCAAACGGCTTTCAACGACTATGCGGCGGACTGCGCGCAGGCGCCCGGCTGCCCGCTGGGCACCGACCCGACGCAGTTCGTGGCGCGGTACCAGCAGCTGGTCAATCCGCTCGCCGTGCGCCCGGGCTTGACGTCCGATCCGCGTGGCCTGAGCTACTCCGACGCGATCACCGGCACCATCAACGCGCTCTACACGAAGAAGTACTGGAAGTTCCTGACCAGTGGGCTGCTCGGCCTGCAGCGCGGCGGCGACGCGGGAGACCTGCTGCTGCTGGCCGACGATTATCAGCACCGTGATCAGAACGGTCACTACGCGCCGCTGCAGGACGCGTTCACCGCGATCCGGTGCGTCGACGCGCCGTTCCCGACCGATCCCGCGACGTGGGCGGCAGCCGACCAACGGGCGCGCCAGCTGGCACCGTTCATGAGCTACGGCCAATTCACCGGCTACGCGCCGCGCGACGTGTGCACCATGTGGCCGGTGCCCGCGACATCCCGTCCGCACGCGCCGGCGTCGCCCGGTCCGGGCAAGGTCATCGTCGTATCCACCACGCATGACCCGGCGACGCCGTACCAGGCCGGCGTGAACCTGGCGCGCGAACTCGGCGCCTCGCTGATCAGTTACGAGGGCACCCAGCACACCGTGGTGTTCAACGGCGACCGGTGCGTCGACACGGCCGTGGTGGCGTTCCTGACCCAGTCGGTGCTGCCGGCGGCGGGATTGCGGTGCTGACCACAGCGTCTCACCGGTGATACATGCCGAACAGAGTCCACTTGGTAACACGGATTTAACAGCCGCTGCCTACGCTGCGGACATGGATCGCCAGAAGGAATTCGTGCTGCGCACGCTGGAGGAACGCGACATCCGTTTTGTCCGGCTGTGGTTCACGGACGTGCTCGGATACCTCAAGTCCGTGGCGATCGCGCCGGCCGAGCTGGAAGGCGCCTTCGAGGAGGGCATCGGCTTCGACGGATCCGCGATCGAGGGCTTTGCCCGCGTCTCGGAAGCCGACATGGTGGCCCGTCCTGATCCGTCCACTTTCCAGGTGCTGCCGTGGACCACCAAGAGCGCCGGCAAGCACTACTCGGCCCGCATGTTCTGCGACATCACCATGCCCGACGGTTCGCCGTCCTGGGCGGATTCGCGCCATGTACTGCGTCGTCAGCTGTCCAAGGCCGGCGATCTGGGCTTCTCCTGCTACGTGCACCCGGAGATCGAGTTCTTCCTGCTGCAGCCCGGCCCCAACGACGGCTCGGTGCCGGTGCCGGCCGACAACAGCGGCTACTTCGACCAGGCCGTGCACGACTCGGCGCCCAACTTCCGCCGGCACGCCATCGACGCGCTGGAGTCGATGGGCATCTCGGTGGAGTTCAGCCACCACGAGGGCGCACCCGGCCAGCAGGAGATCGACCTGCGCTACGCCGACGCCCTGTCGATGGCCGACAACGTCATGACCTTCCGCTACCTGGTCAAGGAAGTCGCGCTCAACGAAGGCGTGCGCGCCACGTTCATGCCCAAGCCGTTCAGCCAGTACCCCGGCTCGGCGATGCACACCCACATGAGCCTGTTCGAGGGTGAGACCAACGCCTTCCACAGCGCCGAGGATCCGCTGCAGTTGTCGGACGTCGCCAAGTCCTTCATCGCCGGCATCCTGACGCACGCCAGCGAGATCAGCGCCGTCACCAACCAGTGGGTGAACTCCTACAAGCGGCTGGTGCACGGCGGCGAGGCGCCGACCGCAGCCTCGTGGGGTGCGGCCAACCGCTCCGCCCTGGTCCGGGTCCCGATGTACACGCCGCGCAAGGCCTCGTCGCGCCGCATCGAGGTGCGCAGCCCCGACTCGGCATGCAACCCGTACCTGGCCTTCGCGGTGCTGCTGGCCGCCGGCCTGCGCGGCATCGAGAAGGGCTATGAGCTCGGGCCGCAGGCCGAGGACAACGTCTGGAACCTGACGTCCGAGGAACGCCGCGCGATGGGTTACAAGGAGCTGCCCGGCAGCCTGGGTGTGGCACTGGCGGAGATGGAGAAGTCCGAGCTCGTCGCCGAGGCGTTGGGAGAGCACGTCTTCGACTATTTCCTGCGCAACAAGCGCGCGGAGTGGGAGTCCTACCGCAGCCACGTGACACCGTTCGAACTCAAGGAATACCTGTCGCTGTAACGGCATGACTGTGCGCTAACGTCGGGTGGTGCCCAACCCCTCGACGCAGCGCCCCACGCAGCCCAGCGTCGGCCGGCTCGGGTTGGTGGCACCGACGGCCCGGGCAGACCTGGATCGGCTCGGCTGGAACACCGACGCCCATGTGGCGTTGTTGTGGTCGCTGTCGCGCGCCCCGGACGCCGACAGCGCGCTGCGCGCCGTGGTGCGCATTGCGGACGCCCTCGAAGCCGACTGGGCCGAGCTCAGCGCACTACTGGTAACCGACACGTCCCTGCGGGGCCGGCTGTTCGCCGTGCTGGGGTCATCGCTGGCCCTGGGCGATCATCTGGTGGCACACCCCCTTTCGTGGCGCCTGCTGCACGGCGACGTCACGCTCCCGTCCCGCGCCGAACTGCTGGACGACTTCGAGCGGCTGGCGGCCGAAATCGCCGGTACCGCTGGCGCTTCGCACGTGCTGCAGACCTACTACCGTGACCGGATTCTGGTGCTCGCAGCGCTGGATGTCGCGCCCACGGTCGAGAACGAACCGGTGCTGCCGTACGTCACCGTGGGGGAGCACCTGTCCGACCTCGCCGACGCGGCGCTCGGCGCGGCGCTGGTCGTCGCCACCCGGACCGTGTGCGGCGACGATCCGGGTCCGCGGCTCGCCGTCATCGCGATGGGCAAATGCGGTGCGCGCGAACTGAATTACGTCAGCGACGTCGACGTCATCTTCGTGGCCGAGGCGGCCGACTCGATGACCACCCGGGTCGCCGGCGAGATGATGCGGTTCGCCGGCGAGACGTTCTTCGAGGTCGACGCGGCGCTGCGGCCCGAGGGCAAAGCCGGTCAGCTGGTCCGCACCCTGGAGTCGCATGTCGCCTACTACCAGCGGTGGGCGAAAACCTGGGAATTCCAGGCGCTTTTGAAGGCCAGGGCCGCGGTGGGCGACCCGGAGCTGGGTGAGCAGTACATCGACACGCTGATGCCGATGGTCTGGACCGCTTGTGACCGTGAGGATTTCGTGCCCGACGTGCAGGCCATGCGCCGCCGCGTCGAGGAGCTGGTGCCCGCCGGGGTGCGTACGCGGGAACTGAAACTGGGCAAGGGCGGCCTGCGGGACGTCGAGTTCGCGGTCCAGCTGCTGCAACTGGTGCACGGCCGCAACGACGATTCGCTGCACGTCGCCTCGACCGTCGATGCGTTGGCGGCACTCGGCTCCGGCGGTTATATCGGCCGCGACGACACCGCGAATCTCACTGCGTCCTATGAATTTCTGCGGCTGCTGGAGCACCGGCTGCAACTGCAGCGGCTCAAGCGCACCCACCTGTTGCCCGAGGATGGTGACGACGAGGCGTGGCGCTGGCTGGCGCGGGCGGCGCACATCCGGCCCGACGGGCAGCACGACGCACTCGGGGTCCTGCGCGAGGACCTGAGGCGACAGAACACGCGGGTGTCCCGTCTGCACGCCAAGCTCTTCTATCAGCCGCTGCTGGAAGTGGGTAACCAATTCGGCCCGGGGCTGACCACCGCCGCGGCCGAAAGGCAGTTGGCCGCACTCGGTTACGAAGGACCGCAGAGCGCACTGACCCACCTGGCCGCGCTGACCAGTTCCAGTGGCCGCCGCGGCACCGTGCAGCAGGTGCTGCTGCCGACGCTGCTGGACTGGCTGTCGGACACCCCGGACCCGGACGCGGGCCTGCTGGCGTACCGGCGCATCAGTGAGGAACTGGGGGATCAGCGCTGGTTCCTGTCCACGCTGCGCGACGAGGGCGCCGTCGCCAAGCGGCTGATGCGGGTACTCGGCACGTCGGCCTATGTGCCGGACCTGCTGATGCGGGCACCGGAGGTCATCCGGCAGTACGCCGACGGTCCGCAAGGTCCGAAACTGCTTGACGTGGAACCGGATGCGGTGTTCCGGGCGCTGGTCGCCTCGGCCGGCCGGCACGCAGACCCCGCCCGGGCCATCGCCGCGGCGCGCACCCTGCGCCGCCGGGAACTGGCGCGGGTCGCTTCGGCTGACCTGCTGGGCCTGCTCCCGGTGGTCGACGTCTGCCGGGCGCTGACCTCGGTGTGGGTGGCGGTGCTGCAGGCCGCGCTGGAAGTGGTGATCCGCGCGAACTCGAGCACCGACGGTCCGTTGGCGCGCATCGCCGTCATCGGGATGGGCCGGCTCGGCGGTGGCGAACTTGGCTACGGGTCCGACGCGGACGTGATGTTCGTGTGTGAACCCACGGAGGGCGCGGGCGCAGCGGACGAGTCCGCTGCGGTCCGTTGGGCAATCGGGGTGGCCGAACAGGTGCGGACCTTGTTGGGGCAGCCCAGTAGCGATCCACCGCTCGAGGTTGACGCGGGATTGCGTCCGGAAGGCCGAAATGGCTCTCTGGTACGGACTTTGGCGTCGTACGAGCAGTACTACGCGCAGTGGGCGCAGCCGTGGGAGATTCAGGCCCTGCTGCGGGCACACCGGGTGGCCGGGGATCTGGAACTCGGCGAGCGCTTCCTGCTGATGGTCGATCGCACGCGGTACCCTGCCGATGGTGTGTCGGCGGATACGGTGCGCGAAATCCGCCGGATCAAAGCCCGGGTCGACGCAGAGCGGCTGCCCCGCGGCGCGGACCCGAACACCCACACCAAGTTGGGCCGCGGTGGCCTGGCCGACGTGGAGTGGACCGTGCAGCTGCTCCAATTGCGTTACGCGCACAAGGTTCCCACGCTGCACAACACTTCGACGCTGGAAGCGCTCGATGCCATCGAGGCGGCTCAGTTGATCGAGGGCGACGAAGCGGACATCCTGCGGCAAGCCTGGCTGACCGCCACCCGCGCGCGCAACGCGCTGGTGCTGGTGCGCGGCAAGCCCACCGACCAGTTGCCCGGGCCGGGCCGTCAGCTCAACGCGGTCGCGGTGGCCGCCGGGTGGCCGAGCGGCGACGGCAGCGAATTCCTGGACAACTACCTGAGGGTGACTCGTCGTGCCAAGACCGTGGTGCGCAAGGTGTTTGGGGAGTAGACAGCGTGAACAATGTCCCGTTCGACACGATCAGCGATGCGGCATACGAGCGAGAGCTGGCGCTGTACCGGCCATTCACTGACGCGGTGCGCCGGCTGATCGACGCGGGTATTCGCACCGGTGTCGACGAGGCCACCATCGCCGAGGCACAGGCCGCGATCGAATCGGTCACCGAGCAGCTCGTCACGGTGCAACGTGTCACCACCTCGACGTTGCGGCACGAGGATACGGGGCGCCCGCTGGCCTACACGAATCCTGCTGTGGGCGTGCGTAATGCGATCTCGCCTCCGATGGAGGTCGTTCATGAGGGCGGCGAAGGCGACGGCGGCCGGTGCTGGGCCGAGTTCGAACTTGGCCTGCCTTACGAAGGACCGCCCGGCCTGGTGCACGGCGGGATCTGTGCTTTGGTGCTCGACCAGCTGCTCGGGGAAGCCGCCACCGACGGGCTGACGAAGCCCCACTTCACCGGCACCATCACGCTGCGATACATCCGGGGCACCAAACAGGGGCCGGTCCGCGCCGAGGCCTGGATCGATCGTGTCGACGGCATCAAGACCTTCGCCCGCGGCACGCTGTCCGATGTCGACGGCGTCAGCGTCGAGGCCGACGGTATCTTCATCCGGCCGTCCTGGGCGCGAGAGTGAAGTTCTACGTCAGCCTGGCCTTCCTGGATGTCGGTGAGCTGGTCGAGATCGCCCGGGCCGCTGACGAACTCGGCTACGACGGCATCGCGATCCCGGACCATGTGGTGAACCTGGAGACACTGAGCACGCCCTACCCGTACACGCCTGACGGGCAGCGGCGCTGGCAGCCGTTCACGCACTGGCCGGACCCGTGGGTGCTGGTCGGTGCGCTGGCGCAGGTGACGAGCCGGGTGAAATTCGTGACGACGGTGTACATCCCCGGCATGCGCGACCCGTTCTCGGTCGCGAAATCCGTCGGGACGGCGGCCTGTCTGTCCGGCGGCCGCGTCGAATTCGGTGTCGGCGTGGGCTGGTGCGCCGACGAATTCGCCTTGATGGGGCAGGCTTTCGAGCGCCGCGGCAAGCGCACCGACGAGATGCTGGAGTTGATCCAGCAGCTGTGGCAGCCGGGGTGGACGTCGTTCGACGGAGAGTTCTACCAGGTGCCGCGGCTGGAAATGGAGCCGACGCCGCCGCGGGTGCCCATCTACGTCGGCGGGCTCAGCGAGATCGCCCTGCGCCGCGCCGCGCGCAACGACGGCTGGATCGGCGACCTGATCACCACTGACCAGGCCATCACCGCGGCGACGCGGGTGCGCGAGATACGCGCCGAAAACGGTTTGCCGCTCGAAGGTTTCGAGATCCTGACGCCGCTGGCCGACGCCTACCTGCCGGAGCATTTCGTGCGCGCCGAGCAGGCCGGCATCACCGGCAACATTACGATGCCGTGGATGTTCTACAGCGGTCCGTCGGCCACGCTGGCCGAGAAGATCGACGGACTCAAGCGCTTTCGCGCGGACCTGGGCCTCTAGCTAGCGTTTGCGTAGCGCGTCCAGGCCGATGGCACCACCGCCGGTGAACACCAGCAGGAACAGCGAGAAGCAGTAGAGTACGGCGGGCTCACCGCCGTTTGCGATGGGCAGCAGACCCTGCGGCTGGTGGGCCATGAAGTAGGCGAAAGCCATCTCGCCGGAACCGATGAAGGCGGCGATGCGGGTGGCCAGACCGGTGACGAGCAGGACGCCGACGATCAGCTCGATCGCGCCGGCGTACCAGCCCGGGAAACTGCCGAATGCCGGTGCGGCAACACCGGGATTGGTGTCGACAGGCCACTTGAACAACGTGGTGACACCGTGCACCGTGAACAGGAAACCGAGGACGATCCGGAAAACGGACAGTACGAGTGGGGCGACAGCGTCGAGCCGGGATTCGATGTCAGTCTGAGCCATTGCTCGATCCTAAGGGGCAGCGAGCCACGGCACAGATGTGCGTCAGCCTTTTCGGCGCATCGCGTCGAGCGCGTACGCGCCCCCGCCGATGAACACCAGCAGGAAGAAAGCGAAGCAGTAGAGCACTGCGAGTTCGCCGCCGTTCTCGATGGGCAGCAGGCCCTTGGGCTGGTGCTGGGTGAAGTACGCGAAGGCCATCTCGCCCGAGGCGACGAAGGCGGCGATGCGGGTGAACAGACCCGTCAGGATCAGCAGACCGACGACCAACTCGATGAGGCCGCCGTACCAGAACGGCCAGGTGCCCACCGGGACCGCGGCGCCGACGAGCTCGCCGGCCGTGTTCGGCATGCCGACCGGCCAGGCGAACAGTTTCTGCGCGCCGTGGATCGTCAGGAGGAATCCCATGACGACCCGGAACAAGCTGATGACAGCGGGGGACTGTGCGGTGAGCCGGGCGTCCAATTGAGTCGTCATGAACTGACGGTACGACTCGCGGTCGATGTTCGGTGGTGGCGTTATCGGACCGTCATGGTTGCGTGTCTGAGTGTTGGGTGAGCAGACGTCAAACCCCCTGAACCGCACGATTCAGGGGGTTTGACGTCTGCTCGCGCGGGGCAGCTACCCGAGCGCGGCTCTGCCGTAGTTGTCCGCGTAGGCGTTCGCGACGCCGGGCAGGATCTCGACGACGGCGAAATACCGGTCCCACAGCGGTGTTTCGCGGAGCTCTTCGACGGCCAGTTCGTACTCGTGCGGGTCGGCGGCCTCGAGCACCCACACGTCGGTGACCCGGGCGGTGTAGAACTCGGTGTCGACCCACTTGAAGGTGACCGCCTGATGGCGGGCGAGGATCGGCTGCAGATGCAGCGCGAGTTCGTCGAACCGTTTGGCGACCGGGAAACCGAGCCACTCGGGATTTGTCTTGACCAACATGAAAACCGTGAACATGGGCGAACCTCGTTCTCTCGCTTGTGAATAGGAGTGGAGAGAAACGAAAAGGCCAACGAATCTCTCCGTTGACCTGTGAGGTTGTCAGCACCGCGAGCAGTGACGCTTGCGGTAGTCAGGCTACCGTAATTTGTTGGTGCCTGGTAGACGCGCCGGTTCGGCCGCGCGCCGAGCAGACGCGAAAAACCCCTAAACCGCGAGGTTTAGGGGGTTTTCACGTCTGCTCGGGCTAAGACTTAGCAGTCGTAGTAGAGCGAGAACTCGTACGGGTGAGGGCGAATCTGCACCGGCAGGATTTCGTTCTCCCGCTTGTACGAGATCCAGGTCTCGATCAGGTCCTCGGTGAACACGCCACCCTCGGTGAGGTAGTCGTGGTCGGCCTCGAGGCGGTCGATGACGGCAGCCAGCGAGGTCGGAGCCTGCGGGATGCTGGCGGCCTCGTCCGGCGGCAGCTCGTAGAGGTCCTTGTCGATCGGGGCCATGGGCTCGATCTTCTTCTTGATGCCGTCGATACCGGCCATGAGCATCGCCGAGAAGGCCAGGTACGGGTTACCCGAGCTGTCCGGGCAACGGAACTCGAGGCGCTTGGCCTTCGGGTTGTTGCCGGTGATCGGGATACGCACACACGCCGAGCGGTTGCGCTGGCTGTACACCAGGTTGATCGGGGCCTCGTAGCCCGGCACCAGACGCTTGTAGGAGTTCACCGTCGGGTTGGTGAACGCCAGCAGCGACGGGGCGTGGTGCAGGATGCCGCCGATGTAGTGGCGCGCCATGTCGGACAGGCCCGCGTAGCCGGACTCGTCGTGGAACAGCGGCTTGCCGTCCTTCCACAGCGACTGGTGGGCGTGCATGCCCGAGCCGTTGTCACCGAACAGCGGCTTCGGCATGAAGGTGACGGTCTTGTTGTTCGCCCACGCGGTGTTCTTGATGATGTACTTGAACAGCAGCACGTCATCGGCCGCGGCCAGCAGCGTGTCGAACTTGTAGTTGATCTCGGCCTGGCCGGCGGTGCCGACCTCGTGGTGGCCGCGCTCCAGGGTGAACCCGGAGTTGATCAGGTTGGTCGACATCTCGTCGCGCAGGTCGACGTAGTGGTCGTACGGCGCGACGGGGAAGTAACCACCCTTGGGGCGGACCTTGTAGCCGCGGTTGGGGGAGCCGTCTGCCTCGAAGGGCTCGCCGCTGTTCCACCAGCCCGACTCGGAGTCGACCTCGTAGAAGGTGCCGTTCATCTTGGAGTCGAACGCCACCGAGTCGAAGATGTAGAACTCGGCCTCGGCACCGAAGTAACAGGTGTCGGCGATGCCGGTGCTGGCCAGGTAGTTCTCGGCCTTGCGCGCGACGTTGCGCGGGTCACGGGAGTAGGCCTCACGCGTGAACGGGTCGTGCACGAAGAAGTTCATGTTCAGCGTCTTGGCGGCCCGGAACGGGTCGATGCGCGCGGTGTTGGCATCCGGCAGCAGCATCATGTCGGACTCGTGGATCGACTGGAAGCCACGGACCGATGAACCGTCGAAGGCCAGGCCGTCTTCGAAAACGCTCTCGTCGAACGCCGAAGCCGGGATCGAGAAGTGCTGGACAACACCAGGCAAATCGCAGAAACGAATGTCCACGTACTCGACGTTCTCGTCCTTGATCAGCTTGAAGATGTCGTCAGACGTCTTTTCTGCCACGTAAGTGATCTCCTTTACTGGTGTTACCCGCGGTTGAACCTAGGGACACGATGTTGCACGCCAATCAACCGTATGTTTCGCGGACGTTACGCGATCCCATGTTTATGAATCGCGGACCACCCACCGCACGGTTCGGTTGGACGAGTGTGCACGCCTATCCTGACAGCATGTCCGGTGCAGATGGATTTCGGCTCGGTTCGTGGCTGTCCGGGCCCGAATCTGAGCGCCCCGTTGATGAGTCTTCGTACCCGGGTAAAGCCCTCGGTCTGCCGGAAACAGGCTCGCGATCCTTGGCCCGAATGGGACGCCGCACCGTGGCCCTGCTGGTCGACTGGCTGATCGGCTACGGGCTGGCCGGGCTCGCCATGGCCTTCGGTCTGCTGTCGGTGTCCACGCTGTCCACGGCCGTGCTCGTGGTGTGGCTCGTGCTCGGCATCGTGTCGCTGTCGCTGTTCGGATTCACGCCCGGTCAGCTGGCCCTCGGCCTCATGGTGGTGCCGCTCGACGATGCCCCGCGCGTCGGCGTCATCCGTGCCGTGGTGCGCGGGGTAATGGTCGCCCTGGCCGTGCCGGCACTGCTGACCGACGCCGACGGCCGCGGCCTGCAGGACAGGCTGACGAACACCGCCGTCCTGCGCCGCTGACCCGTCGACCTGTGCACGAAAATCCGCGGTCGCCGCGGAAAATCGTGCACAAATCGCTGGGTTTACTTGCGACGGGCGGTGCGCTGCATGCCCTTCATCTTCGCGCCGGCAGGCAGCGGGCCCTTGGGTAGACCGCCGGGACCCAGCTTGGAACCCAGGGCGGCCAGGCGGGACTCCAGCGCATCCATCTGCTTGGCGGTGATGTTGGCGGGCAGCTTGGTCAGGTGCCGTTCCAGCTTGGACAGCGGCACCTGGTCCTCTTCGTTGCCGACGACGACGGTGTAGATCGGCACTTCGCCGATCAGCCGTGCGGTGCGCTTCTTCTCCTGCGCCAGAAGCGGTTTCAGGCGCTGCGGCGAACCCTCGCCGACGAAGATCACGCCCGGCCGGCCGACCACGCGGTGCACGGCATCGAAGCTGCCGGTGGCGGCGACGGCCTGCGTGACCCGCCACTGGCCACGCATGTTGTCCAGCGCCCAGGCCGCCGCGCCGGTCTGGCCGTCAGCCTTGCTGTAGACCGACTTCTGCGCCCGCCGGCCGAAGATGATGAACGCGATCAGCCCGCCGAGCAGCACACCCAGGATGGGCAGCGTGACCCAGCTGAAGATGCCGCCGGAGTACGCGGCCATCGCGACGGCGAGCGCCACGATCAGCACGAACGCGCCGATCATGTACGGCAGCAGCCGCTTGTCCTCTTTGCGCTGAATCTGGAACGCCTGCCAGAGCTGGGCGCGACGCTGCTTGGAGGCGGCCTTGCGGGCAGCCTTCGCCTCGGCCTTCGCAGCCTTCACAGCGGCAGCATTGGTGGTCTTTGCCATGCCACCAGGATAGGTTCAGGAAACCGGTGGCCGTAATCGGGCAGCTTGGGCGTACAGCTTTCCGGCCCGGTACGACGAACGGACCAGCGGTCCGGCCAGCACTCCGGCGAAGCCAAGACCCTCCGCGAACTGCTGGTGCTCGACGAATTCCTCCGGCCGCACCCAGCGCTCGACCGGATGGTGCCGCGGCGATGGGCGTAGGTACTGGGTGATGGTGACGATGTCGCAGCCCGCGTCGTACAGGTCCTGCAGCGCCATCCGGATCTCCTCGGGCGTCTCACCCATGCCGAGGATCAGGTTGCTCTTGGTCACCAGGCCGTAGTCGCGGGCCGCGGTGATCACGCCGAGGCTGCGCTCGTAGCGGAACGCGGGGCGGATGCGCTTGAAGATGCGGGGCACGGTTTCGACGTTGTGCGCGAACACTTCTGGCCGCGAGTCGAAGACCTCTTCGAGCAGCGCGGGCACGCCGTTGAAGTCGGGGGCGAGCAGCTCGACGCCGGTGTTCGGGTTCAGCGCGTGGATTTGGCGGACCGTCTCGGCGTACAGCCAGGCGCCGCCGTCGGGCAGGTCGTCGCGCGCCACCCCGGTGATCGTGGAGTAGCGCAGGCCCATGGTCTGCACACTCTCGGCGACCCGGCGGGGTTCGTCACGGTCCAGATCGGCGGGCTTGCCGGTGTCGATCTGGCAGAAGTCGCAGCGGCGGGTGCACTGCTCGCCGCCGATCAGGAAGGTGGCCTCGCGGTCTTCCCAGCACTCGTAGATGTTGGGGCAGCCCGCCTCTTCGCAGACGGTGTGCAGGCCCTCGCGTTTGACCAGGCTCTTGAGGTCCTTGTACTCGGGGCCCATCTTGAGCTTGGTCTTGATCCACGGCGGCTTGCGCTCGATCGGCGTCTCCGCGTTGCGGACCTCCAGGCGGAGCAGCTTGCGGTTACCGGGATCGACGCTCATGGTGACGATATTAGTGCGGTACGGGGTGCGCCGACGGTCGCCCCGAGTGCCGAGCACACCGCGGAGGCCACCCGATCGATGACGTCCTCGGGCGTGATCTCGCGGCCCAGCTCCTTCGTCAGCGACGTGACGCCGGCGTCGGCGATGCCGCACGGGACGATGCCGCCGAACGCGCCCAGGTCGCAGTTGCAGTTGAGGGAGAAGCCGTGCAGCGTCGTGCCGCGGGCGACCCGGATGCCGATGGCGGCGATCTTGCGCTCGGGCCGTAGTCCGTCGGCGGCCAGCCACACGCCGGACCGCCCGTCCACCCGGATGGTCTCCAGGCCGAGCTCGGCGCACACCGACATCAGCGCATCTTCAAGCAGCCGAACGAATTTCACTACGTCGAGCGGCTGAGCCAGGCCGATGATCGGGTAACCCACCAACTGTCCGGGGCCGTGCCAGGTGATCTTGCCGCCGCGGTCGGTGTCGATGACGGGGGTGCCGTCGGTCGGGCGCTCGTGCGGTTCGGTGCGACGGCCGGCGGTGTAGACGGGCGGGTGCTCGAGCAGCAGCAGGGTGTCGTTGCCGCGCTCGTCGGAGCGGGCGGTGGCAAGCTCGCGCTGCAGCTCCCAGGCGTCGTTGTAGTCGATGGTGCCCAGGCGGCACACGTCGATCGGGCCGCCGGCAGATCGGATCGTCACCGAACTGACGCTACGCCTGCGGCAGTCAGGCTGCGTTGGGGGCGGTGACGTACGACAGTGCCTCGCCGATGGTCCGCTGGTGGAACTCGAAACCGGCGTCCTCCAGCGCTGCGGGAATGGCCCGCTGGCCCCCGAGCAGCCCCTCCTCGGCGAACTCACCGAGCGCCGCGCGCAGCGCGAAACCGGGCATCAGCAGCGGCGTGGGCCGGTGCAGCGCACGTCCCAGGGCTTCGGTGAACTCACCGTTGGTCACCGGTGCCGGACCCGTCAGATTCAGCGGACCGGACAGATCGTCGTGATTCAGCGCGAACAGCAGGGCCCGCACCTCGTCCTCCAGCGTGATCCACGGCATGTACTGGCGCCCGCTGCCCAGCCGGGCCCCGAGACCCAGCCCGAACACCGGCCGCAGCCGGGCCAGCATGCCGCCTGCCGGCGCCAGCACCAGGCCCGTGCGCGCGAGCACGACGCGGACCCCCGCGTCGGCGGCCGGGCGCGCGGCGGCCTCCCAGTCCAGACAGAGCCGGGCCAGGAAACCTGCGCCGGCGGGCGACCGCTCGTCGGCGATCCGATCCCGGGTATCGCCGTAGAAGCCGACCGCGCTGGCATTGATGAGCGTGGGTACCCCGGCGTCGACGACGGCCTCGGCCAGCACCTCGGTCGGGCCGATGCGGCTGTCGCGCAGGCTTTGCTTGAACGCCCCGGACCACCGGCGGGATCCGATGCTCACGCCGCACAGGTTCACCACGGCATCGACGTCTTGCAGTGCGCGCCAATCGAAGTCGCCCGTGTCCGGGTTCCAATACACCTCGTCGGCGTTGGCCGGTTGCCGGCGCACGATGCGCACCACCCGATGGTCGGTGGCACGGAGTGCCGACACCAGTGCGGAACCGATGAGTCCCGACGAGCCCGCGATGGCTATGACCGCGTGCGCCATGCGATTACCGCCCGGGCCTAGAGACCGAGGTCGGCCTCGAACGCACCCTCTTCGAGACGACGTTTGATGGTGGTCACGAACCGGCCGGCGTCGGCGCCGTCGATCAGGCGGTGGTCGTAGGTCAGCGGCAGGTAGCAGACCGACCGGACACCGATCGACTCGTTGCCGCCCTCGTCCACGACGACGCGAGGCCGCTTGACGATGGCACCGGTGCCGAGCATGGCCGCCTGCGGCGGAACCAGGATCGGGGTGTCGAACAGGGCGCCCTGGCTACCGATGTTGGTGATCGTGAAGGTGCCACCGGACAGCTCGTCGGGCCGCAGATTGCCGGAGCGGGCGCGGTCGGCGATGTCGACGATCGCGCGAGCAAGACCACCCAGGGAGAGGTCACCGGCGTTGTGCACGACCGGCGACAGCAGGCCCTGCTCGGTGTCCACCGCGAAGCCGAGGTGCTCGGCGTCGTAGTAGGTGATCTCCTTGGTGTCCTCGTTGTAGCTGGCGTTGACGTTCGGGTGGATCTTCAACGCGTCGATCACCGCGCGGGCGATGAACGGCAGGTAGGTCAGGTTGACGCCCTCACGCTCGGCGAACGAGTTCTTGGCGCGGGCCCGCAACCCGACGATGCGGGTCATGTCGACCTCGTGCGTCTGGGTCAGCTGCGCCGTGGTCTGCAGCGACTCCCGCGTCTTCTTGGCGGTGATCTGACGGATCCGGGTGGCCTTCTGCGTGGTGCCACGCAGGTGGGCCAGCGCCGGTGCGGGCGCTGCTGCCGGAGCCTTGGCAGCCGGAGCGGCGGGGGCCGATGCGGCGGCGGCAGGAGCGGCCGGGGCCTTGGCGGCCTCAGCCGCGGCGAGCACATCCTGCTTGCGGATGCGGCCGCCCACGCCGGTGCCCTGCACCGAGGCAAGGTCAACGTTGTTCTCGGAGGCCAACTTTCGCACCAGTGGGGTGACGTACGGGCTGGCGTCGTCGGACGGGGCCGCGGCTGCGGGGGCCGGCGCTGCAGGAGCCGGCGCGGGGGCCGGCGGCGGGGTCGGTGCAGCCGGGGCCGGGGGAGGCGGGGTCGGTGCGGCAGGGGCCGGCGGAGGCGTGGGCGCGGCCACGGGCTCGGGTGCCGGAGCGGGAGCCGGAGCTGCGGGGGCCGGCGCGGCAGCCGGTGCCGAGCCGGCGGCGCCGATCTTGGCGAGCTCGCCGCCGATGGACACGACGTCGTCCTCGTCTGCGGTGATGGACAGCAGCACGCCGGCGATCGGCGACGGGATTTCGGTGTCGACCTTGTCGGTGGACACCTCGACCAGGGGCTCGTCGACCTCGACGGAGTCGCCGACCTTCTTGAGCCAGCGGGTGACGGTGCCTTCGGTGACCGACTCGCCGAGCGTCGGCATCACGATCGAGGTGGCGTCGGCGGCATCGGAGGCGGCCGGGGCGGGGGCTGCGGCGGGTGCCGGGGCGGGTGCTTCAGCGGCGGGGGCCGGGGCAGCGGCGACAGGCTCGGGTGCCGGGGCCGGGGGAGCTGCCGGTGCGGCCGCCGGGGCGGGGGCTGCGGGTGCGGGAGCGGAGCCGGCTTCACCGATGACGGCGAGCTCGCCGCCGATCTCGACGACGTCGTCTTCCTGCGCGACGATCTTGGTCAGGACACCTGCTGCCGGCGACGGGATTTCGGTGTCGACCTTGTCGGTGGACACCTCGAGCAGGGGTTCGTCGACCTCGACGGTGTCGCCCTCCTGCTTGAGCCATCGAGTGACGGTCCCCTCGGTAACGCTCTCACCGAGTGCGGGCATCTGGACGGAGATGGCCATTGCGTTGACTCCTCGAAAAGGTCGCTCGTCACTTCGAATGTCTCGGCCCCATCCTGTCATGCCGGTGCATGCGAGGTGTGGCGGGTCGGGACTTTGTCGCGCTGTCTTGACACCACTTCTGAGCAGGCTACTGTCGCATTCAAACCAGTACCGGCGGTACGGGATACTTTGAGCTCAGCGGGGTTTGACGATGCAGTTTGTGGACAGCGCGGACGGGACGCGGATCGCGACGTACGAGGAGGGCAATCCGGACGGCCCGGTGGTCGTGCTGGTGCACGGCTGGCCCGACTCGCACGACATGTGGGACGCCACGGTGCCGCACCTTGCCGACACCTACCGGGTGATCCGCTACGACAACCGTGGTTCGCGCAATTCCGGTGTGCCCAAGAAGGTTTCGTCGTACACGATGGCGTACTACGCCGACGACTTCGCGGCCGTCATCGAGGCGCTGGCGCCCGGGCAGAAGGTCCACGTGCTTGCCCATGATTGGGGCTCGGTGGGCATCTGGGAGTACCTGTCCCGGCCCGAATCGGTGGACCGCGTCGCGTCGTTCACCTCGACTTCTGGGCCGAGCGCCGACCACACCCGTCGCTACATCATGGACGGCCTCAAGCGACCCTATCGGCCGGTGCGGTTCCTGCGCTCGGTGTCGCAGTTCCTGCGGCTGACGTACCAGGGTTTCTTCTCGATCCCGTTGGTGGCGCGAGTGTTGGTCCGGGCCACTGTGCCGACCGTCCTGCCTCAGCTGATGAAACGCCTTGATGGCATGTCCGACAACCAGATTCGGCATTCGGATACCTTCGCGACCGACGCCGCGAACAGCCTCAAGGTGTACCCGGCCAATTATTGGCGCACCCTCTTCAAGGGTCGGCGTGACCACTACGTCAATGTGCCGGTTCAGGTGATCGTCAACCGCGGCGACCAGTTCGTCCGCCCGCACCTGTATGACGAGACGCCCCAATGGGTTCCGCAGCTGTGGCGCCGGGACATCGACTCGGGTCACTGGTCGCCGATGTCGCATCCGGAGCTGCTCGCCACCGCGACCCGCGAACTCGCCGAACATGTAGCGGGCGCCGAGCCGGCCCGGGATTTGCAGCTGGCTCAGATCGGCTAGGCCGGTTTCGCTCAACGTCAGGGGCGGTCGCCGTTGACGTTGACGTTGTGCGTGACTTCGCCCTCGTGGTTGACGTTCACGTTGACGGTCGGATCGCACGCCGGATTCTTGAACGCGACGCTGTCACACGGCATGCCGTTGTTGTAGAACAACCCGCCACCGTTGTCGTTGTTGAACCCCGGGTCGCACTGATCGTCGCCGCCCAGCGAATCGATCACGTTGCGGAACGGGCACAGCTGGTCGGCGATGATGTCTTCGTCTTCGGGATCAGCCATTGCGTGGGCGGCGCCGTTCAGGCCGGCTAATTCCATGCCGATAACAGTGGCCGTCGCGGCAGCCGGGTGAATGAACTTATTCATGCAGGAAAGGTACGCTGCAGGTTTTCTCGGCGGTAGAAAAATGCGGTAACTGGTGCCGCCTCAGCTACCGACTGAGGGCCGGGTGGTGCGACTGTTCGGAAGAGCGTGGCCCGTACGCCTCCCTGGCAGCGGTGAGGACTTGCTGCCGTAGCGCGTCGGACTGTGTGTCGGCGGAATCCGGGCGTTGCGCGTGGCCGTGTTCGCTATTCGACTGGATGAACCATCCGCGGGAGACGCGTGCGAGTTGGTGGCTCAGGGTGACCATGTCGGCAATCCGCTCGCCGTATGCCCGAAAGGCGCGCAGGTGATCGGCGGGGGTGGCGACGAGCTCCTCGGCGAGCACCGCGGCACCCAGTATCGCCAGGGATGCACCCATGCCGGACAGTAGAGACGGACTGTAGGCGGCATCGCCGACGAGGGCGACGCGGCCGCGATACGGTTCGGTTGTAACCACCTGCGCGATGGAATCGAAATAGAAGTCGTCGGCGCGGTCCATGGCGTTGAGCAGTTCGCCAGTGCGCCAGCCCATGTCGGCGAAGACCTCGGTCACCCAGTGTTGTTGCGCAACAGTGTCTGCGCGGTCGTAGGCGACCGTCGGCGAGTCGAAGAACAAGCCGACGACGATCTCCCGGTTCTGGTGGACGCTGTAGCAACCCACGGTGCGCCCGGGTTGGTTGAGCAACAACCCCGAGTGGCGGAGGTCGAGAAGGTTGTCGGTGGTGAAGTGTGCTTGATAGCAACCCAGGTGGTGGACGAACTCAGGTTCGGGCCCGAACGCGAGCTTCCGGGTGTGTGAGTGCAGTCCGTCGGCGCCGATGACGAGGGCGAAGTCGTGTTGCAAGCCGCTCTGGAAGGTGACCGCGACGTGGCTGCCGGTGTCATCGACCGTGGCGATGGAATCGTCGAAGCTGTAGGTGATGCCACTTTGTGCAGCGGCGAACAACGCGGCGTTGAGTTCGGTTCGGAGCACTTCGATGTCACCGGCGATCACCTCAGGTGCCATGGTGACGATGCGGTTGCCTGCGGGGTCGATGCGGTGGAACTCGGCCAGTTCGGTCGCACGCCTGCGAAGCTCGCCGAGGACGCCCATGCCGGCGACGACGTCCACCGCTGGCCCGCGAAGGTCCACGGCGTTTCCGCCACGGCGCAGATTCGGCGATCGTTCGACGACGGTGGGCCGTAGTCCGCCGCGAGCCAAGCCGTGTGCCAACACGGTGCCGGCGATTCCCGCGCCGCAGATGAGGATTTCGCTGCCGATGCCGCTGTCCGACCGGGGCCCAGCAAATGCTCCATTCGACACGTCGCACGTCCTTTCGGTGTGCCGAGCCTGCTACTCGGTTCGACGGGACCCAGGCTAAAGCCGTACTTGACCAATGGTCAAGTACGGCTTTGTTATGGTGCTCCGGACCTGGAAGGAATGCGATGGCACGTCTTGACCGAGCAGCGGTACTCGCCGGAGCGTGGCAGTTCATCGAGGATCACGGTGTGGACGCGTTGACGATGCGCAAACTCGCATCGTCGCTCGGGGTGAATCACGGCACCTTGTATTGGCACGTGGAGAACAAGCACGCGTTGACCGACGCCCTGGCGGATGACCTTCTTGCCGGCGTGGCCGATGACACGGATTCGGGCGCGAGTGGCGCGAACCGACTCCTCGAGTTGGCACACCGTCTGCGGTCGGCGCTGCTGTCGCGTCGAGATGGTGCGCGAGTACTCGCGGGCACATTTGTCCGCCAGCCCAATACGTTGGCTTTCGGCGAGGCGGCGATCGGCGCCGCTCTGGCCTCGGGCGTGCCCGAGCCAGAAGCGGTATTGGTCGCATTCTCCGTGCAGTACTACGTCATGGGTTTCGTGATCGAAGAACAGGCCGCCTACGATCTCACCCGCACCAATTCCTCACAGGCGCAACGTGAAACGGCAATCGACGTCGAGCATTTCCCCAACATCGCGGCAGGATTGCAGACTCTGCGAAATACCCCGCGCGACACCCAGTTTGCCTACGGCCTGACGCGACTGCTCGCCAGTACCGACCGATCGCACTGATGGCGTCCGTCGACAACGTCCCTGGGCATCACAGTCAGCCGTTGGCTGCGATGTCCTCCAGGACCGCGAACATCGTCCGCGTCGGCACGCCGGTACCGCCCTTGCCGGTGTAGCCCCAGGGGCCGCCGGTGTTGTAGGCCGGACCGGCGACGTCGAGGTGCGCCCACTGCACGCCGTCGGCGACGAACTCCCGCAGGTACACCCCGGCCACCAGCATGCCCGCGTTGCGCACGCCGCTGACGTTCGCGAGGTCGGCGACCGTCGACTTCAGGTCGTCCTTGAGCTCTTCAGGCAACGGCATCGGCCAGGCGTTCTCGCCGACGTCCTGCGACAGCTTGGCGACCCGGTCGCGGAACTCGTCGGTGCCCATGACGCCGGGGGTACGCGCGCCGAGTGCCACGAGTTGCGCGCCGGTCAGCGTCGCCGTGTCGATCAGGTAATCGGGGTTGTCCTCGCAGGCGCGGACGATGGCGTCGGCCAGGATCAGCCGACCCTCGGCGTCGGTGTTGAGCACCTCGATGGTGGTGCCGCCGTATTGGGTCAGCACGTCGCCCGGCCGCTGCGCCGTCGACGACGGCATGTTCTCGGCCATCGGCACGGTGGCGGTGACGTCGACCGCCAGCTGCTGGCGCGCGGCCAGCACCACGGTGGCGATGACGGCTGCCGCGCCGCCCATGTCGGAGGTCATCTGGTGCATGTTGGCGGCCGGCTTGATCGAGATGCCGCCGGTGTCGAACGTGATGCCCTTGCCGACCAGCGCCACCTTCTTGGCGTCCTTCTTGCCGGAGCGGTAGGTCAGCCGCACCAGACGCGGGCCGCGGGACGAGCCCTTGCCGACGCCCACGATGCCGCCGTAGCCGGCATCTTCCAGTTCCTTCTTGCTCAGCACCTCGACCTCGAGGCCCGCCGACTTGCCCAAAGCCTTTGCGCGCTTGGCGAATTCGCCCGGGAACAGGTGGCTCGGCGGGGTGTTGACCAGATCACGGGCGGTCGCCACAGCGGTGGCGACATCGACGCCGCGGGCCGCCGCCGTCTCGGCATCGTCTGCGGTGGACAGCACGGTCAGCGCCGTCAGGCCTGCCTCTTTCGGGGCGGTCTTCGCGCTGCGGAATTCGGAGAAGCGGTAGGCGCCGAGGATCAGGCCCTCGACGGCCGCCGCCACGTCCAACTCGGACAGGGTGGTCACCACGGTCTCGGTGCCGTTGAGCGCGCGGGCGGCCACGCCGGCGGCGCGGCGGACGACATCGGCGGGCCACTCGTCGCGGTCCTTGCCGAGGCCGACGGCCAGCACACTGGCCACCGGCAGCGACGGGACGAGCACGCGGGTCAGCTGCTCGGTCGAACCTTTCGCGCCGAGGGCCTTCAGCGCGACCTCGATCTCACCGGTGGCCTCGGCGTCCAGGAATGGGTTGGCCAGGACCCTGGCCTCGTCGTTGTCGCCGCTGATGACCGGCACGATCAGCACCGCGGAATCCAGATCGGATGGCAGGACGGATGCGACGGTGACGGCGGGGGACTGGTAACCGGGTGCGCTGCTCACCTGTCCCACCCTAGTCACTGTGTCTGCCGGGCCGCCCGCTCAGCGTCGGCGCAGACCTCGAATGCAGTCACCGGGTCGTTGAACCCCTTGAGCACCAATGGCTCCCGCGGCGCGACCGGCCATTTGCCTGGCATGTCGCACCAGGGAGCGGCGACCAGAATCTGCCCGGGCTCGGCCGCGGCGACCAGCCGGGCCGCCAGATTCACCGGATTGCCGAAGTAATCGCCACCGGTGGCCACCACCGAGCCGAAACTCAGGCCGGCCCGCACGCTGATGTGGGCCATCTTCGGCCGAGGGTGGTGCACCAGGTCACACGCCACCCGCGCGAGCGATTCGGGTGTGGCGCTGACCCACATCACCGCATCCCCGATGAACTTGACCACCCGGCCGCCGTCAGCGTGCACCACGTCATTGGTGATGGCGTTGAACTCGTTGAGCAAGTTGGTCAACTCGTCCGGCCTGAGCATCTGCGTGAGCTGGGTGAAGTTCGATAGGTCGGCAAACCCGACGCCACAGTCCAGCGTTGACGACTCGTGATGGACGACACCGTCGAAATACGTTCGGGCAGAGGCGACATGGTGTCGGTGTACGGCGTCGATCATGCCGCCGATGCGTGGAATGAAATTGGCCGCCGCCCGGTAAGCCCGGGCGGTGACGAGTTCGTCGTGGCTTTGGGCCAGATCGAGGTTGGGCAGGCCGACGCGGCTCATCGACGCCAGGGCCTCGGCCACGCGCGCCACGCTCGCACCGATCACCCGCAGGAAGCCCCGTGCGGCATCGTCGCCGATCGCGGTCCGCAGATCCGCCCATGTACGCAATGCCTCGATGTCGTTGGCGGTGAGCATCGGCGCCGTCGGGTCGGCGACCGTCAAGCCCAGGACGGCCCAGGCCTGTTCGACGTCGGCCAGGGGCAACCCGAGCGCTTCGGCCGCGGAAGCCAGGCTGTGGCTGGGCTGCCCCGACCACTGCGCGACGTCTCCGGCCAGCCCGAACAACCGGCCCCGGCGCTCGGCCTCCACCATCTCCTCGGCGGTGAAACCGAGCCCGTCCAGGTATTCGATGAGCGGCGCGCGATCGCGCGCATCAGCGATGCCCGCGGCTTCCAGGGCGTCGAAATCGACCACGAAACGAGTCTGCCAGCTATGGGGCGGTGATGGGGCGGACTGGGCTCTGCGGATGTGTGGTTACCAGCCGTCTCGATCCTGGTCCGAGGGTTGGTCGTACGGGACGTAGAAGTCGAATGGGTCGACGTCACTCGGCAGCTCGTCAGCGCGAGAGTTGGCAGTGATGCTGCGGAGAGCCTCGGCCGCAGAGGCGTCGACACCGTCGAAGTCGGAAAGTAGCAGTTCCTGTAGGCGATGGACGTCGGCCATCGCTTCGGCGACTTTCGTCGCCATGAGTTGGCTGGCTTTCTGGGCGGTCGCCGCGATCAGCCGTCCGAGCTCTTCGCGGTCGAGGCGCACGGTCTCGTCGGCCAGGTCGACATCAGTCACCAGGCCTGAGACTGCGACGGTGACGCGAACCAGATCGTCGGGGGAGCAGGCCTGAACTTCGCCGATCTCGTCGACCGCTCGGCGGGTACGGGCGATCAATTCGGCTTGGCCTTCGAGGCTTTCGATATCGATGAACCGGTTGTCGGTCATTTGGGTAACCGTTCGACGTGAGTTGACAGGGGTACTCAGTTGCCGCCATGCCTGAAGATTTCGTAGGCCTCCTGGATTACCGGTGCCACGGCGTCGTACGTTTCCCACGTGTCTGGTGCGGCGTAACTGACCTCGTACCTGGCGATTTCGGGGATAGCGCCGTAGATGCGCAGATACTGACGATAGGCCGCTTCGCAGAACGCGGCACCGCGTGCGGTGACATCGGCTGAGTTGATCTCTCCGCAGCAGTGGTCGACCAGGAACTTTCCTGGAGTGATCGACCGGGCAAGGAGCGGTGCGGTATTCGTTCTCTCGGTGTCGACCAGATCGTTGTGCGCCAGCCATGCGAAGAACATGCCGATGTGGGTGACAGCGCAGTCGGGGTCCAGGTCGTGTTCACCGACTGTGTCTTGGTGCCAACCAGCGTCGTCGTAGGTCATCGGCGTGTTTCTCCTTCAATGGGGCAGGCAGCTCGGTCGGATGCCCAGAAAGTTCTGGAGCGTTGGTGCGGTGCACGTCATTCGGGGAGCCGTTCCATGGCACGTTTGGCGACTTTCCGCACCCAGGGATCGTGGTCGTTGACGTAGGGCGCGACGCGGTCGCGCACGCCAACGGCTTTCATTGAAACCAGTGCCTTGATGGCGAAGTATGCGTAACCGTTGTCGAGCCAGTGCAGTGCGATTGCTTGTGCTTCCGAGGTCTTTACCCTGCCGAGGTACTCGATCAACGCTCCTCGCGGATAGTCCAGAGGCAATTCGTCGATCAGGGCAGCGATGGCCGGGAAGTCGGTCTTAGTTGCGATATGAGCCAATGCATATTGGGCGAAGTCTCGCACAGGTCCGGATAGTGGCGGTTGACGCCGCAATTGCTGGATGAGCAGGTCGATCGCCCGTTGGTTGCCGCGCGCGGCCTCGTCGTCCAGAGCGCAGATCAGCCCCGAACGCACGATGTCCCGGTGGTCAGAATCAGGTCCGGGGATACGTTCTTCCAGGTGCGTGAGCCAGTCGATGAAGATGGGGATTCCTTGTGGGACCGTCTTGGCACGGTCGGCCAACTCGCTGACGGTGTAGCAGGGAACGCCGACGGCGGCGAGCTCTTCCATGATTCTGCGGTCGTAGCCGCGTTGGCCGTGGTGGTAGCGCGCTGGGAGGTTGGTCATCCAGTCGTCGCCTTCGGGCATGCCGGGGTAGGTGATCGGTGGCCAGCTGCCGTCGGGGTTCTGCTTCGATGGTGTGCGTCGCTTTTTGGGCGGCGGGGCTTCCTGCGGTGGCGGCGGTTTGCGGACTAAGTCGGCGCTGGTGGCCTCGACTGCACCGATTGCCTCGCGCAATGCGGCGACGGTGGCATCCCGTGCACCTTGCGGATCAGATGTCATCGTTGTCGTCCAGTTCTTTGCGGATCAATTGGATCTGTCCAGAATCGATCATGGCCTGAATACGCGGATCGTTAATCACGGTGCGGTGATCGACCACCAACGTCATGGTGAAACCCTGCTGACGTGCCCACTCGGTCTCCGCGGCGATCTGGTCGTAGTTGCCACGAATCTCGTTGGTGTTCTTGACTTCAACGACATTCTTGTTGGCTCGGTCGATGTAATCCGGTTCGACGATCCTCGGGACACCGTTGACCGTGACCCTCACCCATCGTTTCTTGTAATTGCCCGGCACCCCGGCCCGGTCCTCGCCTCGATTGCCGGCCGCGCCATTGTCACGGTCGCCGCGGTTTCGGATCGGATTGGTCTGCCGAGGTGTGCGGTTCAGAATTGAGGACAGCCCCTGGGTACTGCCGGTCGCGAGCGAATAGATGCCCTGATTGGACTTGGCGGCAGTGTCGACCGTGCCATTGATGCCTTCGATCAGCTTGTCCATGCCGCGGGCGTAAGCGATCTTGTTGGTCTTGATCAATTCGTCGAGCTGACGGACCATCCATGACCCAAACGGAAGCCGGCGCGCGGCGATCTTGTCGATCTCGTACGACTTGATGATCAAATCGAGAATCTTTAGGGACGTTCGGCCTGTGCTCTTGTCGATATCGGCAACCCGGTGAACTTCCGAGCATGCGGTGCCCAAGGCGCTTGCTGCGTCCCCAGTGTCTCGTAACGATCTGCAGACGGCCGCGACTTCGTCAACGATTCCGTTGACCTCGGGACTCTGGTGTTGCGCGTCGGCGGTGAACACTGTGGTGACGTCGTTCCACAGCTGCACCGCTGCGGCGCCCTTGCTGTTGGCAAAACTTGTGAATTGTTTTCCGGCGCCGTCGATTCGGCCTTCGTCACAGTCGGCCCACTGCTTGGTGACGTACTCGGCAATCAACTCCCAGCGGTCGGGCTTCTCGTGCGTTCCGCCAACCGCATGCTCACTCGGATGGAGATTCGTCTCCAGCGTGCACCCCTGGGGTGCCGGTGGAGTCGGCTGATTCCCGCCACCTCCGGATTCGTTTTCGGCATGGGCATGGTTGAGGCCAGCCTGATGAACGAGGTAACCCAGTTCGCGGGCGGCGATGGCGGTGGTTGACCCGAGTTCGAAGACGTCGGAGGCGGACTGGTCAAAGCTCTGGGCCCATGTCGGTCCACCGGAGGTGTAAGTTCCCGCAGACTGGCTGACTTTGAGCGCGTCGTCGAGATTCTTTACGTCCGTTGCGAGCGTCGCGGACGCGGCGCACAGTTTGGCGGCCACGGCGTAGTAGTTCTCCGGCGTGATCTTCGTCAACAGACCTGTCCTACCGGAACATTTCGATGTTCTTGCGCCGAGCTTCGGCGTAGTTGTCGCGAGCCGTGGCCACGTACGTCCGGTATGCCTTCAGCGATTCCAGATGTTCGCGGGCGGTGGCCTGCCAGCCATCGTGGAATTCGGTGAAAGCTGTTGCAGCCGAACCGGAGTAGTGGTCAAGCACGGCCGCCACCGTGGATCTCGCGTTGTCGCAATGGGTCGTAATCTCCTCGATCGACCGGTCCAGTGCAGCGACGAATTCGTTCATCTCGTCGAGGTCGTATTCGTACGTGGGCAACGCCGTCTCACATCTGCTGTGCGATCTCAGCGCCCGACGACGCATCTTGATCGCGGTACAGGTCCGCTGCGATCGACAGTTTCGTGGCGTTGTCCGCCAGCGCGTCGAGGTGCCGACGGAACTTATCGTGTACATCGGCCCACATTTGGGCACCCGCTTCGGCGGCACGGCCATGCCACGCGCACTGAAGAGCCTCGTGACTGTCGCGAGCTTTCGACAATGCGGATTGAATGGTGTCATGCACCGCATGGAGCTGGCCCGCACCATGATCCAGAACGTCTGGATTCACCCGTAAGCTGTTGTCCATCCCCACCCCCCCACGAGGTATGAGATCAGCTGATGGACTGGCGTATGCAATTCAGCCCCGCAACCCAAGCTGATCTCAACGAGCTGCTGCAGGCCAGCATACAAGCGGCCGCCACGGCATTGAGTTTTCAGAACCTGGCCCCGTTCATGTTGGTCATCGACGCTGGCGGCCACCGCACCATGCGCGCTTTGGGTTCCCCCGTTGACCACACCGCGGCGGCGGTGACGTCAGCGCTTCAGAACGACGACGACGCTCAACTGTTGCGGGCCCGTGCCACCGTCTTGGACGTCACCGTTCGGGCACCGTTCGCTGGCGATGCGATCAATATCCGGCTCGAACATCGCGATGGCCCGGCGGTCGATGTTTTGGTCCCGTATCGCACCACCGCTGAAGGCGTCATCATCGACGCCGAAGCCATGACAACCAGCGTCGATACCCCGAATCTCTGGCCGCAGCACTAGGCTTTCTGGCCGTGAGCGAACTGTTGCAGGGCCCGCTGGAAGACCGTCACCGCGAACTCGGCGCGAGTTTCGCCGAATTCGGGGGCTGGTTGATGCCGGTGTCCTATGCCGGCACGGTGGCCGAGCACAACGCGACCCGCGAGGCCGTCGGCCTGTTCGACGTCAGCCATCTCGGCAAGGCTCTGGTACGTGGCCCCGGCGCGGCCGAGTTCGTCAACGCCGCCTTCACCAACGACCTGCGCCGCATCGGGCCGGGCAAGGCGCAATACACATTGTGCTGCAACGAGTCTGGCGGCGTGATCGACGACCTGATCGCCTACTACGTCTCCGACGACGAGATCTTCCTGGTGCCCAACGCGGCGAACACCGCCGCCGTTGTCGCTGAGCTGCAGCGCCTGGCCCCGCCCGAGCTGACCATCACCGACGAACACCGGTCCTACGCCGTGTTGGCCGTGCAGGGGCCGAAATCCACCGAGGTGCTCACCGCGCTCGGGCTGCCGACCGACATGGACTACATGGGGTACGCCGACGCCGAGTACGACGGCGTCCCGGTCCGCGTGTGCCGCACCGGCTACACCGGCGAGCACGGCTATGAACTGCTGCCCGAGTGGGACCGCGCGGGCGTCGTGTTCGACGCGCTGGCCGCCGCGGTGAAGGCCGCCGGCGGTGAGCTCGCCGGGCTGGGCTCGCGCGACACCCTGCGCACCGAGATGGGCTACCCACTGCACGGACATGAACTGTCGCTGGATATTTCGCCGCTGCAGGCCCGCTGCGGCTGGGCCATCGGCTGGAAGAAGGACGCCTTCTGGGGCCGCGATGCCCTGCTCGCAGAGAAGGCGGCAGGCCCCGAGCGGACGCTGCGCGGCCTCAAGGCCGTCGGCCGCGGCGTGCTGCGTGCCGACCTGACGGTGCTCGACGGGGACTCCCCGGTGGGCATCACCACGTCGGGCACCTTCTCGCCGAGTCTGAAGGTCGGTATCGCGCTGGCGCTGCTCGACACCGCGGCCGACATCGCCGACGGCGCGCGAGTGACCGTCGATGTCCGGGGCCGGGCGCTCGAATGCGAGGTTGTGGCCCCGCCGTTCGTGGCAGCCAAAACGCGGTAGGGGGCGAGCGGAGCGACCGGGAAACGCGGTAGCCACGGGCGATACAATCGGCATATGACCGATGGCCCCCTCGAATTCACCGTGTCGCGCGCGAGCAACCCAGCGAGCGACGAGGTAAGGGCCCAGGTCCTCGCTGACCCCGGATTCGGGCGGTTCCACACCGACCACATGGTGTCGATCGACTACAGCGTCGACCGCGGCTGGCACGATGCCCGCGTCAGCGCGTATGGACCCATCGAACTGGACCCGTCGGCCATCGTCCTGCACTACGCGCAGGAAGTGTTCGAGGGGCTGAAGGCCTACCGCTGGAACGACAATTCGATCGTCTCGTTCCGCCCGGAGGCCAACGCCGCCCGGCTGCAGTCGTCGTGTCGGCGCCTGGCCATCCCGGAGCTGCCCGCGGACGTGTTCGTCGAGTCGCTGCGTCAGCTGATCGCCGTCGACAACGAATGGGTGCCGGCCGCCGGTGGTGAGGCGTCGCTGTACCTGCGGCCGTTCATCATCGCCACCGAGCCGGGCCTGGGTGTGCGGCCCGCCAACGAGTACCGCTACCTGGTGATCGGCTCGCCGGCCGGCGCGTACTTCAAGGGCGGCATCAAGCCGGTGTCGGTGTACCTGTCCACCGAGTACGTGCGGGCCAGCCCCGGCGGTACCGGTGCGGCCAAGTTCGGCGGCAACTACGCCGCCTCGCTGCTGGCGCAGGCGCAGGCTGCCGAGATGGGTTGCGACCAGGTGGTCTGGCTGGACGCCATCGAGCGCCGGTACGTCGAAGAAATGGGTGGCATGAACCTGTTCTTCGTGTTCGGCAGCGGTGGTTCGGCGCGGCTGGTCACCCCGGAGCTGTCCGGTTCGCTGCTCCCCGGCATCACACGGGATTCGTTGCTGCAGTTGGCGGTTGACGCCGGCTTCGCCGTCGAGGAACGCAAGATCGACATCGACGAGTGGCAGAAGAAGGCCGCCGCGGGGGAGATCACCGAGGTGTTCGCCTGCGGCACCGCGGCCGTCATCACCCCGGTGGCGCACGTGAAATACGGCCACGGCGAATCGGCCGGCGAGTTCACCATCGGTGACGGCCAGCCCGGTGAGGTCACCATGGCCCTGCGCGACACCCTGACGGGTATCCAGCGCGGCACCTTCGCCGATACCCACAACTGGATGACGCGTCTGGGATGACGCCGGGTGTGGGGTTGTGTCCCAGCTTCAGCTGATTTTTGGGACACAATCCGACATTCGGCGGCTAGTGGACGGCCAGCCCCAGCGCGGTCAGCGTCGTCGTGACTTCGACGGCGGCACCCAGCACATCACCGGTGATCCCGCCGAATCGGCGGACGCAGTGCGCCACCAGGAGCGCCGCGATGGTCAGTGCCACCAGCACGACCACCGGGCCCTGCCACAGCCGCGGCGTTGCCCAGGCTGACGCAACGGCCAGGGCCACCGCCCACGTCGCCACCACCCATACCGGCTGACTGCCGGCGACCATCGCGCCCAACGTGCTGCCGGGTGCGGCCGGTACCGACGTGCGACAGGCCGCCAGGGCGGCGACGCGACCCGCGGTGACGGCGACGACGACCGCCACCGGGTTCAGCGCGGCGAATGTCATGCTCTGCGCGCCGATCGCCACCACGATCGCGGCCACGCCGAAAGGGCCTGCGGTACCGCCGCGCATGACGGCGAGCGCCCGCTCGGGCGGCCCGTAACAGCCGAGGCCGTCGACGGTGTCGGACAGCCCGTCGATGTGCAGGCCGCGGGTCAACAAGAGCAGTGCCGTCACCGCGAGCAATCCGGCCAGCGGGCCGGTCGAGTACACGTGCCCGGCACCCCAGACGACTGCCGCGGCAATGCCGCCGAGGACGATGCCCACCACCGGAAGTGCGGTCAGGGTGCCCCGCCCGAACGGCCGGTTGCTGCGCGCCGGGAGGACGGTGCTGAATGCGAAAGCCGAAGCGAGGGAACCGATCACGACGGTTTATCGGTGACGTTCGCCTCGCCGAACGTGGCCATGGACGCCAGCGTCGCCACTGCGGCCCGCAGTACCGGCAGCGCCACCGCGGCGCCGCTGCCTTCACCCAGGCGCATGCCGAGATCCAGGATCGGGGTCATCTGCAGTCGCTGCAGCGCCACCGAATGAGCGGGTTCCGTGGACAGGTGGGCGGCCTGCCACCAGGCTTTCGCGCCGGGGGCCAGTCGGTCGGCGACCAGCGCCGCGGCCGTCACCACCACGCCGTCGAGCAGCACCGGGGTCCGGCGCACCGCGGCCTGGGCCAGGAAACCGGCCATGGCGGCCAGGTCCGCGCCGCCGCAAACGGCAAGCAGCGCAACCGGATCGGCCTTCACCTGGCGGGCGCGGAACAGTGCGTCACGGATGGCCGCGGTCTTGCGGGCCCAGCCCTCGTCGTCGACGCCGGTACCGCGGCCCACCACGGCGACGGGCTCGGCGGCAGTCAGGGCGGCAACCAAAGTCGTTGCCGGAGTGGTATTTCCGATGCCCATATCCCCGGCGATGAGCAGGTCGGCCCCCGCGTCGACCTCTTGGTCGGCGATGGCGCGACCCGCCGCGATCGCCGCGACGGCCTCCTCGGTGGACAGGGCGTCCTCGACGGCGATGTTGCCGCTGCCGCGCCGCACCTTGTGGGCACCGATCGCGGGGGAGTGGGCCTCGCCATCGACCGCGATGTCGACCACGCGCACGGTGGCCCCGGCGACGTCGGCCAGCACGTTGATGGCTGCGCCGCCGGCGTCGAAGTTCGCCACCATCTGCGCGGTGACCTCGGACGGGAAGGCGGATACCCCGGACGCCGTCACCCCGTGGTCGCCGGCGAACACCACGATCCTGGCCCGCTCGAATTGCTTTGGCGGACAACTGCCTTGGCATGCCGACACCCAGACCGACAGTTCCTCCAGGCGTCCCAACGAGCCCGGCGGTTTCGTCAGGGTGTTCTGGCGTGCGAGGGCGGCCTGCCGCACGTCGGCATCCGGTTTGGTCAGATCGGGAAATTGGGCACGGGGATCGCTCATCGGGGCTCCTTGACAGTGAGAGGCTGACCAGCCACCACCAGGACCACCCGGTCGCAGACCGCGGCCAGTCGCTGGTTGAGCGAGCCCAATTCGTCGGCAAACCGGCGGCCCGATTCCGTGGCCGGGACCACGGTCAGGCCGACCTCCGGGCTGACCAGGGCCAGGGGCGCGGTGAATTCGCTGACCGCCGAGGTCAATCCGTCGACCTCGGCCTGAATCGACCCGCCGGTCCAGGCGGCGCATCGGTCCATCGCGGCGACCAGCCACCCGCCGATGTCATCGACCATGGTGGCGGCGCCGGAGGCGGGCAAAGTGCTTGCCACATCGGCGGATTCGACAGTCGACCAGTGATTCGGCCGTCGGTTCTGATGCGCCGAAACCCGGGCCGCGAAGTCGGTGTCGCCGTCGACGGAACCGGTCGCGACGTAGCGCACCGGCCCGCTCGGCCCGGCCGCACGGCCGATCCAGTCTTCGGCCCACTGCGACTTTCCCGACCGGATGCCGCCGAGCACCAGGGTGCGCACCGGGCTCAGTCGACCTTGTCCCCGCGGCTGACCTGCGGCTTCGGCACGCGCATCCGGCGCAGCTGCGACGCCCGGCTGGACGCGTAAAAGCCCAGCTTCCAACCGCTTTCGGTGTTGTCCGGGAACTTCGCGTCGACGCGCTTGTTGACCCGGCGGCTGAGCAGGACGCCGTCGATGGCCATGACCACCATCAGACCCAGCATCGCGACGGACAGCAGGCCCTGGGTCTGCACCGGCGGCAGCGCCATCATGAAGAAGACCAGCACCAGTGCTGACGGCATGAACAGACCGAGCACGTTGCGCCGGGAGTCGACGAGGTCGCGGACGTAGCGCTTGACCGGGCCCTTGTCGCGGGGCAGCAGGTAGGCCTCGTCACCGGCCATCATCTTGGCGCGCCGCGAATCCATATCGGCCCGACGGGCCACCCGATCGGCCTTGCGCTCATCCTTGGACTTCGAGTTGCGAAGTTCCTTGCGCCGCTTGCGTGCCTCGGACGTCGTCATGGGCGCCGGCGCCACCGGGCCGCGCTTGCGGGCCGCGGCGCTCTGCTTGGGCGTCGGGCGGCCCTTGGGTGCGGTGGTGCGCACAGCGGCGTCGACGTCCGAGTTGCCGGTCACGGTGACGTCGTCAGCGTTGCTGCCGTCGTCTCCCGAGTCGGCGTTGTCCTTCTTGCGGCCCAGCAGATTCACGCTCCCAGGTTACTTCGGTGGCCATGGTCGGCCGTCATGCACCCGAGCGTCGGGCGGCTTAACCTGCTTCGATGAGAGTCCTCGTCGCCCCCGACTGTTACGGCGACAGCCTCACTGCCGTGGAGGCCGCGGCGGCGATCGCCGCGGGCTGGACCGCCGCGCGGCCGGCCGACACCCTGGTGCTGGCCCCGCAGTCCGACGGCGGTCCCGGCTTCGTCGACGTCCTGGCCGAACGGCTGGGCGGTGTGCAGACGGCCACGGTGCGCGGCCCGCTGGATCGCGAGGTCATCGCGCAGTGGGTGCTGCACGAGGACACTGCGTACATCGAGTGCGCGCAGGCCTGCGGGTTGGCGCTGCTCGGCGGGCCGCCCACCGTGCGGACCGCGCTCGACGCCGGCAGCTTCGGGGTAGGGCAGCTGGTGGACGCCGCGCTGGTGGCCGGGGCGCGGCGGGTGGTCGTGGGCCTCGGCGGCAGTGCCTGCACCGACGGCGGCCGGGGGCTCGTCGACGCGCTGGGCGGGCTGGCGTCCGCGCACCGCAGGCTGGCCGACACGGACCTGATCGTCGCCTCGGACGTCGAGCACCCGCTGTTGGGACCGATGGGTGCCGCGGCGGTGTTCGGCCCGCAGAAGGGGGCCGATCCCGCGACGGTGGCGCTGCTCGAGCAGCGCCTCACGGCGTGGGCCCACGAACTCGAGTCCGTCGCCCGCCGCGACGTCGCCGTCGAACCCGGCGCCGGCGCCGCGGGCGGCCTCGGGGCGGCGCTGCTGGCGCTGGGCGGACGGCGCGAATCCGGCGCGACGGTGATCGCCGCCCACACCGGGCTGGCCGCCGACCTGGCGGCCGCCGACCTCGTCGTCACCGGCGAGGGCCGGTTCGACGACCAGTCGCTGCACGGCAAGGTGATCAGCGCCCTCGCCGCGGGCGCCCGGACGCACGGATCGCCGGTCCTGGTGCTGGCCGGGCAGGTGACGCTGGATGCGTCCGCGCTGGCCGACGCCGGGGTCGAGGCGGCGCATTCGATCACCGACCACGCCGGTTCGGTGGAGCTCGCCATCGGCGACGCGGCCAACCAGCTGACCGGATTGGCTGCGGCTGTCGCCGCTGGAGTCGGGAATAACGGCCGGACAAGGTACCGTTGAGAGTGCCTGGATACTGCCAGGCAATCGATGCACCAGGGAGAAGCAATGACTGTTGAGGAAGCGACCAGCACCGGTACCTCGACCGAGACCCACGGCGTGATCCTGAGCGACGCCGCGGCCGCCAAGGCCAAGGCCCTGCTGGATCAGGAAGGCCGTGACGACCTTGCGCTGCGTATCGCCGTGCAACCAGGCGGCTGCGCCGGCCTGCGTTACAACCTGTTCTTCGATGACCGCACCCTCGACGGTGACCTGACGGCCGAGTTCGGTGGCGTCAACCTCACCGTCGACCGGATGAGTGCTCCCTACGTGCAGGGCGCGACCGTCGACTTCGTCGACTCCATCGAGAAGCAGGGCTTCACCATCGACAACCCGAACGCCACCGGCTCCTGCGCCTGCGGCGATTCGTTCAACTGACCTAGCCGACCGTGCTGGTCCGGCGGCCTCTCCTACAGGGAGTCCGCCGGACGCGGCAGGTACGAGCAGACCAGAGTCTCGCGCGGCTGCACCAGCAGCTGGGCGACCGCCTGGAATTCGTTGTTCTTCGGTCCCGAACCGCGCGGCAGCCGGCCTGACGGCGCCACCTTCATGGTGAACAGCACCTGCGCCTGATTCGGCGACAGCATCACGATCTTGTCGATCGACGTCACATCCGCCTGACCGAACTGCTTGCGGAACGCATCACTGGCCAGATTCGCCACGGTGAAATCCGTGGCGTGGTCCTTCACGCCGTCATACAAGCCGCACAGCGCGTGCCGCGCCACCGCTTGCTTGTCCTGCTGCAGCAGCGCGTTCAGATAGCCCTGGATCGCCGACTTGGCGGTGGCGTCGGTCAGGCCGCGGTCGCTGGTGCTGCGGACCGTGAAGATGAGTCCACCGATGACCGCAATGACCGCAACCACGGCGCCGACGACCAGCAAGATCCGCTTCTTGTTGTTACCGCCGCCCGACGGGTACTGCACCGCCGGTGGCAGCGTCGTCGGATAGGCCGGAGGAGGGCCGGCGGAAGGTGCACTGTAGGGGGCACCGTAGGTGGAGTTCCCCGGACCCGGCTGCGGGGGAATCGATTCCGGGTACGGATATGCGCCGTCCATGTTGTCCACAGGCTAGCGCACCCGGCCTGACGTCCCGGTCCGGCTACTCCGGCTGTGCTGGGTAAGCTCGCCGAATGACCATTGCCGTGACCGGATCGATCGCGACCGACCATTTGATGCGTTTCCCCGGCCGATTCGCCGATCAGTTGCTGGCCGAGCACCTCCAGAAGGTGTCACTGAGCTTCCTGGTCGACGACCTGGTGGTGCACCGCGGCGGCGTCGCCGGCAACATCGCCTACGCCATCGGCATCCTGGGCGGCAGCCCCGCGCTGGTCGGCGCGGTGGGTAAGGATTTCGACGAGTACCGCGGCTGGCTGACGGAGCACGGCGTCGACTGCTCGCAGGTACTGGTGTCCGACTCCGCCTACACCGCACGGTTCGTTTGCACCACGGACGAGGACATGGCGCAGCTGGCGTCGTTCTATCCCGGTGCCATGTCCGAGGCGCGCAACATCAAGCTGGCTGATCTCGTTGCCGCCCAGGGCGAGCCGGAGCTCGTGATCGTCGGGGCCAACGACCCCGAGGCCATGTTCCTGCACACCGAGGAATGCCGGAAGCTGGGTCTGCCCTTCGCCGCCGACCCAAGCCAGCAGCTGGCCCGCCTGTCCGGCGAGGAAATCCGTCGCCTCATCGACGGCGCCGCCTACCTGTTCACCAACGACTACGAGTGGGACCTGCTGCTGCAGAAGTCCGGCTGGTCCGAGGCCGAGGTGATGAGCCAGATCGAGCTGCGGGTCACCACGCTGGGGGAGAAGGGCGTCGACATCGTCGGCCGCAACGGGTCGTTCATCCACGTCGACGTGGTGCCCGAGAACGAGAAGGTCGATCCCACCGGCATCGGTGACGCGTTCCGGGCCGGCTTCCTCACGGGCCGCGGCGCCGGCCTGAGCCTGGAGCGGGCCGCTCAGCTGGCCTCGCTCGTCGCCACGCTGGTGCTCGAGGCGCCGGGTCCGCAGGAATGGACCTGGGACAAAGCCACTGCGCTGCCGCGTCTTTCGGCCGCGTTCGGGGCCGAGGCCGCCGACGAGATCGCCGCAGCCCTGGGCTGACAAGAACTCGCGCCGAGAGTGCGGGAAGTGGCCGAATTCAAGCCGAATTCGCGGTCATTTCCCGCACTTTCGGTGTATTTGGGGTCAGAGCTCGACGGGGTAGACGGGCTCGCTGATCTGCGGCGTGACGCTGCCCTCGATGAAGATGGCGTGCCACAGCATGAAGATCAGCACCGTCCACAGTCGGCGGCTGTGATCGCTGACGCCGTTACGGTGCTCCTCGAGCATCTGCCGCACGGCGTCGAGGTCGATCAGGTCCCCGGTCTGCGACGCGTTGACCGTCGCGTAGGCCCACTCCAGCAGCTCACCGGAGCGCAGCCAGTGCCGGATCGGCACCGGGAAACCCAGCTTCGCGCGGTGCAGCACATGAGCGGGCACGATGGGCTCAAGGGCCCGCCGCAACGCGTATTTGGTCGTGGTCCGGGTGATCTTCTGGTCGTACGGCAGCCTGGATGCGACCGCGAAGACCTCGGGATCGAGGAAGGGCACCCGCAGTTCCAGCGAGTTGGCCATGGTCATCTTGTCGGCCTTGACCAGGATGTCGCCGCGCAACCAGGTGAACAGGTCCAGGTGCTGCATGCGCGCCACCGGATCCCAGCCGGCGGACTCGGCGTAGATCGGCGCCGTCACATCGGTGTGGGTCCACTCCGGATTGAACTGCGCCAGGGTCGCCTGCAGCTGCTCGTCCGAGAAGCTGCGGGCGTTGCCGTAGTAGCGCTCCTCGAGCGTCAGCGACCCGCGGTGCAGCAGGCTCTTGCCCCGCATACCGTCCGGCAGCGACTTGGACGCCTTGCCGAGCCCACGCCGCAGCCCGCGAGGGACGCGGTCGAACGCCTTGAGCGACAGCGGTTCCCGGTAGATGGTGTAGCCGCCGAACAACTCGTCGGCGCCCTCGCCCGAGAGCACGACCTTGACGTGCTTGCGGGCTTCGCGGGCGATGAAGAACAGCGGCACCAGCGCCGGGTCGGCCACCGGCTCGTCCAGGTACCAGACGATCTCCGGCAGCGCCTCGACGAACTCGGCCTGGCTGACCACCTTGGTCACGTGCCGTGCCCCGATGGCCTCGGCTGAGGCGACGGCCACGTCGACCTCCGAGAATCCTTCGCGCTCAAAGCCTGTGGTGAACGTGATCAGTTTCGGGTTGTGCCGCATCGCCAGCGCGGCGATCGCGGTGGAGTCGATACCGCCGGACAGGAACGCGCCGACGGTCACGTCGGCCCGCATGTGCTTGGCGACGGAATCTTCCAGCACCGCGGTGATTTCGTCGTACCGGGCCTGCTCCTGCCCTGTGACAAATGGCACAGCGGCGAACTTCGGCTTGAAGTACCGCGTCACCTCGGGCTGCTGGCCGGGCCGGATCCGGGCGTAGCTGCCCGATTCCAGCCGACGGATGCCGCGCTGCAGCGTCTCGGGTTCGGGCACGTACTGCAGCACCGTGTAGTGCTGGACGGCGCGTTCGTCGATGCTCAGGTCGATGCCGGCGCGGGCCGCCAGATCGAGAATGCACTTCTTCTCGCTGCCCACGATGGTGCCGCCGGGGCCTGTCGCCAGGTACAGCGGCTTGATGCCGAACGGGTCACGCGCGCAGAACAACTCACGGGTCTGTGTGTCCCACAGCGCGAAGGCGAACATCCCGCGCAGGCGGCCCAGCGCCGCCGTGCCCCAGTAGTGGTACGCGGCGACGATCGCCTCGCTGTCGCCCTCGGTGGCGAACTCGGCGCCGAACTCGGCCCGCAGTTCCTCGCGCAACTCGAGGTAGTTGTAGATCTCGCCGTTGAACACCAGCGCATACCGGTCCGGCGACTCCGGCGGGCCCCAGCGCAGCGGCTGATGGCTGTGCGCGATGTCGATGATCGAGAGCCGGTTGAAGCCGAACACGACGGTGTGGTGACCGTCGGTCGGATCGCTGTCGTCCGCCCACGCTCCCGACTCGTCCGGACCGCGGTGGCGCATCGGATGCGTGGCATCCGAAACCGCGTTCACCAGGTCAACGGAATGGTCGGCAAGAGGGTCGGCCAGATAGGCCAGCAGTCCGCACACGGCGCCAGTATGCCTGTTCAGGCGGGTGAACTCAGAACTGGCGCTGCCGATTGGCCGGTCGCTTCGCTCGGCGCCATGGGCGTGGTCTACGCTGCGTAG
Organism: Mycobacterium sp. PDNC021; assembly: GCF_048282635.1. NCBI lineage: Bacteria > Bacillati > Actinomycetota > Actinomycetes > Mycobacteriales > Mycobacteriaceae > Mycobacterium > Mycobacterium sp. PDNC021. The sequence continues at coordinate 4,447,462 of NZ_CP182502.1, read as the reverse complement.
TATTCGACCGGCTTGACCGACCTCTAGGAGGGCCTCAACGTGACCGCTCGCGGGCTCCGTTTGGTGGCGTTGTCCGCCATTCTCGGCGCGTCGACGCTGCTGCTCAGCGGATGCAGCTGGCAGACCGTATTCGGCTTGGGCTGGCCGGAGGGTATTACCCCCGAAGCCCATGCAAACCGTGACCTGTGGGTCTGGTCGGTCATCGCCTCGTTCGTCGTCGGCGCCATTGTGTGGGCGCTGATCTTCTGGGCGATGGCGTTCCATCGCAAGAAGAAGACTGACACGGAGCTGCCTCGCCAGTTCGGCTACAACATGCCGCTGGAACTGGTGCTGACCGTCGTGCCGTTCCTCATCATCTCGGTGCTCTTCTACTTCACCGTCGTGGTGCAGGAGAAGATGATGGACCACAGCAAGCCTGCTGAGGTCACCATCGACGTCACCGCGTTCCAGTGGAACTGGAAGTTCGGCTACCAGAAGGTGGCCTTCAAGGACAACACCTTCTCCTACGACGGCGCTGACGCCGCCCGCAAGGAAGCCATGAAGTCCAAGCCCGAGGGCAAGGACGCGCACGGCGAGGAGAAGGTCGGCGCGATCCGTGGCGAGAACCCCGAGGACCGCAGCTACCTGAACTTCGACAAGGTCGAGACCATCGGCTCCAGCACCGAGATTCCGATCCTGGTGCTGCCGAAGGGCAAGCGCATCGAGTTCCAGATCGCGTCGGCAGACGTCATCCACGGCTTCTGGGTGCCGGAGTTCCTGTTCAAGCGGGACGTCATCCCGAACCCCGAGGCCAACCACTCGGACAACATCTTCCAGGTCACCGAGATCGAGAAGACCGGTCCGTTCGTCGGCCGCTGCACCGAGATGTGCGGCACGTACCACTCGATGATGAACTTCGAGGTGCGCGTGGTGGAGCCGGAGCAGTTCAAGGCTTACCTGCAGTACCGCATCGATCACCCCAAGGCGACCAACGCCGATGCGCTGGTGTCGATCGGACTGCCGCCGGTGGCGCAGACGACCCATCCGTTCGACACTCGCCGCGGCGAGCAGGCCGGCTCGCCGGCTCAGGCGAGCAAGTAGGGGATACGCAATGCATATCGAAGCCCGACTTTTCGAGATTCTGACCGCCTTCTTCGCCCTGGCGACCGTCGGCTACGGCGCGCTGACCGCGCTGTATGCCAACGGTGGCGTGGAGTGGGCCGGCACCACAGCGCTGGTGCTGACCACCGGTCTGTCGCTGATCATCGGCACGTTCTTCCGGTTCGTGGCCCGTCGTCTCGACACCCGGCCCGAGGACTACGAAGACGCCGAGATTTCCGACGGCGCAGGCGAGCTGGGCTTCTTCAGCCCGCACAGCTGGTGGCCGTTGCTGATCGCGCTGTCGGCCTCGACCACTGCGGTCGGTATCGGTCTGTGGCTGCCCTGGCTGATCGTCGCCGGTGTGTGCTTCGTGCTGGCCACCGTCGCGGGCCTGACGTTCGAGTACTACACGGGCCCCGAGAAGCACTGACAGCTACGGCCCCTGTGACCTGATCGCTCTGCGGTCAGGTCACAACCGTATGTCAGATGGTCCTGAAGGCGGCCTCCTCACGGCCACGCCGGGCCCATGTTGGGTAATGTCTGCCGGAGCGCTGGAATGTCGCCGCAAGCGGTGTTCCTCAGCTGCAGCGACACAGCGGTCGAGAGGGATTAGGCGTACGTGAGCGGGTCACATTCCCCGGGCTCGGATGATGCGGCCCGGGAGACATCGGGCGTCGGTGAAGGCACCGGCGAAACCGAGATCTATTCGCAGGCCTACTCTGCGCCCGAATCCGAGCACTTCACCGTCGCTCCGTACGTGCCGCCCGAGCCGGGGCTGTACGACTACGACAGCTACGAGGCCAAATCCGATACCGCCGACGACGCCCCGCCACCGCGGTGGCCGTGGGTCGTCGGCGTCGTGGCGATCATCGCCGCAATCTCGTTGGTGGCGTCGGTCGCCATTCTGGTGACCCGCAACACCAGCTCGGAGAACGTGGCGACGCCGTCGACGAGCACCACCTCGGCGCCCCCGTTCCAGGACGAGTTCACCACCACGACCCCGCCGCCGCCTCCGTCGACGACCACCGAAGCGCCTCCGCCGCCGCCACCCCCGCCGCCTCCGTCGACGGTGACGGTGACCCAGCCGCCGCCGACGTCGGAAGAACCGCCGCCGCCCCCGCCGCCCAGCACCGCCGCGGCCGCGCCACCGGCCACGACGTCCGCGCCGCCGACCGGGCCGCGGTATGTCACGTACCGGATTTGGGGCACCAAGGCGCCGCTGGACCGTATTTCGGTGACCTACACCGACGCCGCGGGACGCCAGCGCACCCAGCAGAACGTCTATATCCCGTGGATGATCACTCTGACACCGATCTCGATGTCAGATGTGGGCTCGGTCCAGGCGTCCAGCCTGCTGCGGCTGAGCCACCTGAATTGTTCGATTGTGACCAGCGACGGCCAGACCCTGGCCTCGCAGACAAACGATGATTGGCAGACGAGCTGTTAAATGCCGTACAACGCTGAGACTTCAACCCGGTCGCGAGTGACCGGCGGCAGCCCCGAGCAGTTGGACCGTCTTCTGCTCGGTGGCTGTGTGGCCCTGTGGCTGGCGGCCCTCGGCGCCGGGGTGGCGGCCGTCGTCGCGTTGGTGGACCTCGGTACCCGGCACCCGTCCGGTGCTCCGGCGTCGCACACCCCGTGGCTGCTGTACTCCGTCATCGGGGTGTCCGCGGCGGTGATCGTAGGCGCCATCCCGCTGTTGTTGCGAGCCCGTCGCGGTGGAGCAGCCCCGCTGCCGCTGCTCGGGGGTGGGTCGTCTGACGCCGACGACCGTCGTCCCGTCGGTGACGCCCAGCAGAGCGCATTGCGCTCCTTTGACGATCCGGTGGTACGGCGCTACTCCGCATCGCCGGCGACCAGCATGGTGGGCTTTCCGGTAGCCGCGGTGGATCAGCTGTGGCTGCGCTGCACGCTCGGGATCGCCGCCGCCATGGGCGCCGCGACGTTGTTCGTCTTCCTGGGCGCGTACATGCTGGCCGACCGCCACGACGAGTTGGCCTGGATCCTGTACGGCCTCGCACTTGTCCTCACCGCGGTCATGGTGGCCATTCCCTGGTACTGCCTGCGTGGTCTGCACGCGGTGCTGGAGGCTTCTGCCGAGGACGCCCGCACGGCCTAGCGGTCGGCGCAGGCGCGGATGGTGCGCTGCGCGATGTCCCTGAGGTATTCGGGTGTCACCGCGTCTGCGGTGAGCAGGGTACGGAAGTAGACCGGGCTGGCAGCCATCTCCAGCAGTGCGCGTGGGTCGGTGCCGGGCGGGAGTTCGCCCGCGGGCCGCCTTCACCGACAGCAAGTTGAGCCTGGGTGCCGACGAGATCCGTCGTCGCCTGGCGCGCGACATCCGTCTCGCCGGCGTCGTGGCCCGTGGGTCGACGCGGCTGTCGGCCGGGCGCCGCGTGACGAGCGTGTGCGACCTGCACGTCGCCGCGGCGGCAGTGCCGCGGCGTTCGTCGAATGGTTCACGGACGCGGAGCGCGACGACTACGCCCGCAGCATGATCGCCGCGAATCCTGACCACTTCCTCATCGACACCGCCCCGGACGGACGACAGGAAGTGATCGAGACGACCGGCAGCCCGCTGACGACGCAGTTCTTCGTCGACTACGAAGACACGTCACCGCTCGTCACGCCCCGGGACGCGGCGTATCCCGTCGAGGCGGCAGGGGTGGCGCGCACCGAGGCCGGCCTCGCGATCGGCGGGGTCCGGCACGAGTTCCGCGACGAGGCGAACGGTTTCCATGCCCGGCTGTGCGTGGAGTTCCCGCGCCTGACGGCGTCGTACCTGGTCGCCCAGCACCGGTGGCACCTCGCGTGCGAGTTCGGCAACTGGATCGAGGCGGCGTTCGCCGCAATGGGATAGAGCGGCGTTCGCGTGAACAACGCGGCATTGCCGCCGGTGGGGTAGGGGAGTGGACCCCGAAAACGACTTCGGCCCGGTCTGGTGGAAACCAGACCGGGCCGAAACCGTATATCGAACTAGTGGTGGCCGTTGGACCCGTTGGGCGAAATCTCGTCCTGGTATTCCTTGAGCGCGGTGAGTGCCTTGTGCTCGGCGGCGTGTTCGGCGTCGGCGAGGGCGGCTTGTTCGACGGCAGAGTCGGCGAACAGGAAGCTACCGGTACCGGGCGAGCCGGCCGATCCGAGCTTGTTCATGCGCTTGGGCAGTGCGGCACCCTGGTACTCCAGCGGGATCGGGTGGCCGTGGTCGTCGACCGGGCCGAGCGGCTGGTGCAGCTCGACGTACGCGCCGTGCGGCAGCCGCTTGAGGATGCCGGTCTCGATGCCGTGCTCGAGGACGGCGCGGTCGCTGCGCTGCAGGCCTACACACCAGCGGTAGGTGAGGTAGTAGACGATCGCGGGCAGGACGACCATGCCGATGCGGCCGATCCACGTGGTGGCGTTCAGTGAGATGTCGAACTTGAGCGCGATGATGTCGTTCATCGCGGCCAGGGTCAGCACCATGTAGAACGCGATGGCCATGGCACCGATGGCGGTGCGGACCGGCACGTCGCGCGGACGCTGCAGCAGGTTGTGGTGCGCGTCATCGCCGGTGAACTTCCGTTCCAGGAACGGCCAGGCGATCAGCAGACCGAACACCACGCCCATCAGCAGGGCGACACCCATCACGGCAGGGATGGTGTGGCCGAAGGGGTAGAACTCCCAGGCCGGCCAGATACGGGCCAGGCCTTCGGTCCACATCATGTAGAAGTCGGGCTGGCTACCGGCGGATACCTGCGAGGGCTTGTAGGGGCCGAGCTCCCAGATGGGGTTGATCTGCAGCAGGCCGCCCATGATGCCCAGGACGCCGGTGACCAGCGCGAAGAACGCGCCACCCTTCATCGCGAACACCGGCATGACGCGCACGCCGACGACGTTCTTCTCGGTGCGGCCGGGGCCGGGGAACTGGGTGTGCTTCTGGAACCACACCAGCGCCAGGTGGGCGCCGATCAGGGCCAGGATGATGCCCGGGATCAGCAGGATGTGCAGGGCGTACATGCGCGGGATGATGATGTTGCCGGGGAAGTCGCCACCGAACAGTGCCCAGTGCATCCAGGTGCCGATGACCGGGATACCGAGGGTGATCGAGGAGAGCGCGGCGCGCAGGCCGATGCCGGACAGCAGGTCGTCGGGCAGCGAGTAGCCGAAGTAGCCCTCGAACATGGCCAGGATCAGCAGCAGCGAGCCGATCATCCAGTTCGCCTCACGCGGGCGGCGGAACGCACCGGTGAAGAAGATGCGCGCCAGGTGCACCATGATCGACGCGGCGAACATCAGTGCAGCCCAGTGGTGAATCTGGCGGACGAACAGGCCGCCGCGGACCTCGAACGAGATCTCCAGGGCCGATTCGTAGGCGCGCGACATCTGCACGCCACGCAGCGGCTGGTAGACGCCGTTGTAGACGACCTCGACCATCGAGGGATCGAAGAACAGGGTCAGGTACACGCCGGTGAGCAGCAGCACCAGGAAGCTGTACAGCGCGATCTCACCGAGCATGAAGGACCAGTGCGTCGGGAAGACCTTGTTCAGCTGGCGGCGTACCGCGGCCGACGGGTGGTACCGCGAGTCGATCGCATCGCCTTGTGCGGCAGCGATGTCAGCGAGCTTGGGACTCATGATTTGCGCTCCCAGAATGCCGGTCCGACGGGTTCGATGAAGTCGCCGTTGGCGACCAGGTAGCCCTCTTTGTCAATCGTGATCGGCAGCTGCGCCAGGGCGCGGGCCGCCGGTCCGAAGATCGGCCGCGCGAAGTGCAGCGCGTCGAACTGCGACTGATGGCAGGGGCACAGAATGCGGTAGGTCTGCTGCTCGTACAGCGACGAGGGGCAGCCCAGGTGCGAGCACACCTTGGTGTACGCGAAGAAGTCACCGAAGTTGAAGCTCTCCTGGCCCTGGCGCTTGACCACACGGCTCAGGTCCTCGGGCTTGATGCGGATGAGCATCACCGGGTTACGCACACCGAGAGCGATGTGGCCGAGCTTCTCGTGCGACTCGAGGGTGGTGCCGTCGCCGTCGGACTCACGCCACGGGAACACGGTCTCCATGCCGCCCGCGTCGAGGTCCTCGGGACGCATCTTCACGAAGGGGGACTCACCCGGCAGGCCGGTGGCCCGCGCCAGGAAGATGGTCTCGCCGTGGAAACGCGGGGTCCAGCCCGACGTCCACAGGACGGCCTTCTTGCCGTCAGCGGTCGGCACGACCGGCTTCCACGGGTTCTTGATCAGACCGCCGATGAAGGCGACCGCGGTGCCCAGGCCAAACGCGCCGAGGCCGACGCCGAGCGACAGGCCGATCAGCTTGCGGCGCTTGAGCGTCGAGCCTTCGAGCGCATCGGTCAGGTTGGCCGCGACGGTGGCGCGATGGACCTCGGGGGAGGCGCCGTCGTGGCGGTCCTGGATCGAGATTTCCTCGGGGATGAACTTCTTCTGGAAGAGCACCGCACCGATGCCGATCGCGAGGATCGACAGACCGAAGGTCAGGCCGTACAGCGGGGTGGCCAGCGAGTAGATGAACTCACCGTCGGACTCGAACGGCTTGTACTCCCACGGCCAGAACAGGAACACCAGCAGCAGGGCCAGGCCGGAGAGACCACCGAGCAGCAGCCAGGCCGCGACCTGACGCTCGGCGCGCTTCTCCGCCTTGGTGCCCTCGACGGGCCAGCGCGGCTCCTTGAAGACGGTAGTGACGCCGTCGATCTTTCCGCCCAGTTCGACGAGCTCTTCGCGCGACATCTCGCGCAGTTCCGCGTCACTGGGAATGTTCACGTTCTCGCTCATGCGCGAGCTCCGATCCACATAGCCGCGCCGATCACGGCGACCATCCCGATAATCCACATCGCCATGCCCTCGGGCGCGGGGCCGAAGCCGCCGAGGCCGTAGCCGCCCTGGCTGCGGTGCTCAGCCGACTCGCGGACGTAAGCGACGATGTCGCGCTTCTCTTCCGGGGACAGCTGGCGGTCCGAGAACTTGGGCATGTTCTGCGGGCCGGTGAGCATGGCGGTGTACACCTGCGCCGGCACTTCGGCGGCATGGCCGAGGTCGGGCGCGTACTTGCCCGACGACAGCGCGCCACCCTTGCCGGTGAAGTTGTGGCAGGACGCGCAGTTCAGGCGGAACAGGTCGCCACCGCGGGCGACGTTCTCACCGATGAACGAGTGCTGGTTGATCTGGCCGTTGGCGTCACGCGGGACCTGGGGACCGCCGCCGTTGGCCTGGATGTAGGCGCCGAGGGCGTCGATCTGGTGCTCGTCGAACGCCGGGTCCTTGCGGGCAGCCTGGGCCTCGCCGCGCATGGCAGGCATGCGGCCGGTGGACACCTGGAAGTAGACGGCCGCGTCGCCGACGCCGATGAGGCTCGGGCCGCGGTCCGTCACACCCTGCAGGTTGGCGCCGTGGCACGAGATGCAGGACGTTTCGAACAACTGCTTGCCCGTACGCAGCAAAGCCAGCTGCGACTCGTCGGCGACCGCGACCTGAGGCCGCGGCGTCAGGGTGGCCGCGAGGCCACCAGCGACTAGAAGTCCGAGCAGCAGCAGCATCGCTGCTGAGAGGCGCCGGTGTAACCGACGACGGGACTTGCTGGTCATCGAACCCCTTCTCATCGACGAGTTGGTCATCGGACGAAGTAGATGGTGGCGAACAGGGCGATCCACACGATGTCGACGAAGTGCCAGTAGTACGACACAACGATGGCAGCGGTGGCCTGGGCCGGCGTGAACTTGCTCATCTTCGTGCGGGCAAGCAGGTAGACGAATGCCACCAGACCGCCGATGACGTGCAGGCCGTGGAAACCGGTGGCCAGGTAGAACACCGAACCGTAGGCACTACCGGGAATGGTGGTGCCGTGCTCGACCAGGTGGATGTACTCGTAGCCCTGGCCCAGCACGAAGAACAGGCCCATGAGGAACGTGATGACGTACCACCGGCGGAGCCCGAACACGTCGCCGCGCTCGGCCGCGAACACGCCCATCTGGCAGGTGAACGACGACGCGACCAGCACCAGCGTCACCGGCACCGCGAGGGCCAGATTGAGTTCGGTCGGCTTCGGCGGCCAATCGCCGCCGGCCTGGGCACGCGCGGTGAAATACATTGCGAACAGGCCAGCAAAGAACATCAACTCGCTGGAAAGCCACACAATGGTGCCGACACTGACCATGTTCGGCCGGTTCAGCGAATGCACCCTCGACGTGATGGCGGTTCCGGAGGTACCTACAGCGCTCGTCACAGCGGTAAGTATGACGCTTTGTAGTTGTTGAACTCCACCCGGGTGCCGACATTGGTCATAATCGGGTTCGTGCCAACCACCGATCCCCATCAGGAACCGATCACCGACGGGCCCCAGTGGCCCCAGATCCTGGGCCGGCTGACCACCGGCCAGAACCTTGCCGTGGGTCAGGCGGGGTGGGCAATGGACCAGGTCATGACCGGTTCCGCGACCCCGGCGCAGATCGCTGCATTCGCCATCGCGATGAAGATGAAGCGGCCGACCTCCGCGGAGGTGACGGAGCTCGCCGACGTGATGTTGCGACACGCCCGAAAAGTGCCCGCGGACGCGCTCGCGGCGATCGGCACCGATGTCGTCGACATCGTGGGTACCGGAGGTGACGGCTCCAACACCGTGAACCTGTCCACGATGGCGTCGATCGTCGTCGCCGCGTGCGGAGTGCCGGTGATCAAGCACGGGAACCGGGCGGCGTCGTCGCTGTCCGGTGGTGCCGACACCCTGGAAGCCCTGGGCGTGCGGATCGACCTGTCGCCGGGAGACGTCGCCCGCTCGGTCACCGAGGTGGGCATCGGGTTCGCCTTCGCCCCGCAGTTCCATCAGTCCTACCGGCACGCGTCGGCCGTGCGGCGGGAGATCGGGGTGCCGACGGTCTTCAATCTCCTTGGGCCGCTCACCAATCCGGCGATGCCGCGGGCCGGTCTCATCGGCTGTGCGTGGGCGGAACTGGCCGAGGTGATGGCAGGTGTGTTCGCCGCGCGCGGCTCCAGCGTCCTGGTGGTGCACGGCGACGACGGGCTCGACGAGCTGACCACCACGACGACGAGCACCATCTGGCGCGTGCAGGCCGGCACCGTGGAGCGGCTGACGCTGGATCCGGCGGCGTTCGGTTTCGCTCGCGCTGACCTGAGCGAGTTGCGTGGCGGTGACGCCACGGCCAACGCGGAGTCGGTGCGTGCGGTACTGGCAGGCCAGGCCGGCCCGGTCCGGGATGCCGTGGTGCTCAACGCCGCAGGCGCCATGGTGGCTCATGCCGGGCTATCCAGCGACGCCCAGTGGGTGCCGGCGTGGGAGCGTGGCCTGGCCCGCGCCACGGAGGCGATCGATTCGGGCGCGGCCGAGCAGCTGCTCGCGCGGTGGGCTCGGTTCACCCAGAAGGTCTGACCGCTGTGCCTGCTGCGCCGCTGCCCGGGCCGATCGGGCGGTGGCGGCCCACTCGGCCCACCGCCCGGCCGCAGTGATCGGCAGGCAGTAGCCCGCTCCTGATTCGGTGTCGGTGCGCACGATGCGCACACCGGGCGCGGCCAGCCAGCGCACGATGAGTGCCACCTCCTCGACGGGCGCGCCGCCCAGCGGCCGCTCTGACGTCAGGATCACCTGTGCCGCAGCGGATATCGCGTCGACGACGGGCATCGGCGGGACCCGCCGCGGCGCGTTGCCTGCCGCCGCCAATTGGCCGTACCGGACCACGACGAGGTGCCAGCCACCGGCACCGTCGGGCCGGGCGGCCACCAGCTCCGGCAGCGCGGTCAGGGCCCGCAGGCGCTGACCGCGCCACAGTCCGTCGATGACGGTGGCGGCATGGTCCCGGAGCCGTGCCGCGGTCTCGTAGCGGCCCTCGGCCGCCAGGTCGTCGATGTGTTTCAGTGCTGCGCCGAGTGCGGAATCATCAACGCCGGCAATGTTTTCCGCAGCCCGGCCGGCAAATTCGGCATACCCTCCGGCGGTGATACCACAGGGCGCCGGACACGGCGACAGTTCACGCTCCGGGCACTGCGGCCCGTGCTCGGCTGCCCGGGCCAGCCGGGTCGTGCAGGTCCGCACTCCGGTGAAGCGGGCCAGCAGCAGGGCCGCGTCGACGGCGTCGGCATGGGCCCGGAACGGGCCGACGGCCCGGTCGTGACGCGGTGCCCGGACCACGCTGAAACGAGGGAACGCCTCGTCGGTGAGCACCACCCACCACCATTTGTGCGGAGCCTTCGAGCGCCGGTTGTAGGGCGGTGCGTGCGCGGCGAGCAGTCGGAGTTCGCGAACCCCGGCTTCCAGCTCGTGGGCGCACTCCACGTGATCGACGCGGACGGCCAGTGACGCCATCTCTTTCATGCGGGCGCGCGGGTCGGCTCCGGTGAAGTACTGCCGGACCCGGCGGCGCAGATCGACCGCGGTGCCGACGTAGAGCACCTCCTCGGACGGCCCGCGAAACAGGTACACGCCAGGGGAGTTCGGCAGTGCGTCGGCGAGCTTGCGGTTGCGGCGCTGTGCGCCGGTGACGTCGGGGAGATAGCCGCGCAGCTCGGCCAGCGTGTGCACACCCTGGTTGCCGATGCGCTCCAGCAGCCCGTGCAGCACGTCGACGGTGGCGCGCGCGTCGTCGAGGGCCCGGTGGGTGGGTGTGGTGGTGGCGCGGAACAACCGGGCCAACTCCGAGAGCCGGACGCTCGGCGCCTCCTCCCGGGTCAGCACCCGGCGGGCCAGCTTGACCGTGCAGAGCACCGGCGGGTTGGGCCAGGGCAGCTGCGCGCGTTCGGCCGCGGCCCGCAGGAAGCCGATGTCGAAGCCGGCGTTGTGGGCGACCAGGACGGCACCGCGACAGAATTCCAGAAACGCGGGCAGCACCGACTCGATGCGCGGGGCGTCGCAGACCATGGCCGTGGTGATCCCGGTCAGCTGCACGATCTGGGGCGGGATGGCACGACCGGGGTCGATCAGGGTGCCCAGTTCGCCGATGATCTCGCCGCCGCGGATCTTGACGGCGCCGATCTCGGTGATGGCGTCCCAGCCGCCGCCGGTCTCGTCCGCCCGGGCCCGGCCGCCGGTGGTCTCCAGGTCGACCACCACGAACGTGGTGTCACGCAGCAACGCCTCATCAAGATCGAAAGCCAGCTGGTCGGTGGCGCTGCCGGAGCCCATGACGCGACAGTAGGGGCCGGCACCGACAAGAAATCCCATCGATGTCATTCCGTTATCGGGTTGCTGATCAGCCGCACTTTTTGTCGGTGGACGTCGCTAGCGTGCGCCTCAACCGATAAAGGAGTCAGAGATGAAGATGGACAACGGGCCGGTGAAGATCGACTGCGACGACTGCGCGGTGCGTGGTCCCGGCTGTGGTGACTGCGTGGTCAGCGTTTTGCTGGGTGTGCCCGAGACGTTGATGGACGACGAGCGCCGCGCACTGGAGGTACTCGCCGATGCGGGCATGGCGCCGCGTTTGCGGTTGGTGCCGATCGGCCGTCCGAAAGACCAGATCGGGCCCGCGTCAAGTGCTACGGGCGTAGCGTGACGACCCTCACATTGTGATGCTGGTTAACAGGATCGGGGGGCGGGCTGATAGATTGGCCATTCCCGTTGGACAACGCCGATGCCGTTTCGTAACCTATCTGAGACCTCACTGAGTTCGAAGCGGCTCGAACCCGCAGTTGTAAGGACGCGAAATCTTGAGTCTCCACCGCACACACCGCACCATATGCGGTCTTAAACGACCAGTAGCCGGTGCGATCGCGGGGCTCACCATACTTGGTAGCGTATTTGCGGGCAACGTCCAGGCCGATCCGGCCGACGACGCCGTAGCAAAGCTCAATGAGCTCTCGCGCCAGGCAGAGCAGACCACCGAGGCCATGCACGCCGCGCAGCTCGATCTGGACAAGAAGCTGGCCGCCGCGAAGACCGCCGACACCAAGCACGAGGCCGCCGCCGCAGCCGCGGACGTCGCTCAGGCCGACCTGGCTACCTATCAGACGTCTGTCGACAAGATTGCTGCAGCGCAGTACATGGGCGGCCGGACCGACGGCATCGACGCCATCCTGACCGCGGACTCCCCGCAGGGCCTGATCGACCAGCTCTCCGTCCAGCGCGTGATGGCCAGTGAGATGGCCGCGCAGATGGCCAACTTCCACAGTGCCTCCGACACCGCTACCAAGGCCGAGGCCGACTCGGCCAGGCTCGCCGCCGAGTCCAAGACCGCCGCCGAGCAAGCCGCCGCGGTACGTGCCGATCTGCAGTCCAAGCAAAGCAAACTGCAGGTGCAGATCGCCATCGTCAAGTCCCGCTACACCGCGCTGACGCCGAGTCAGCGCCAGGCATTGGCGGCCCTGCCGCCGGCCCCGGCCGCCCCGCCGGTACCCGCTCCGGACGCCCTGCCGCCGGCTCCGGGTGACGATCCCGCCATCAACGCTGCAGGCCCCACCCCGCCGGTCGAGGGCGCGCCTGTAGTGCCCGACGTCGCCGGCGGTACCGCTGCCGGCGCCATCGCGGTGCAGGCCGCGTTGACCCGCATCGGCGATCCCTACTCCTGGGGTGCGGCCGGTCCTGGCGCGTTCGACTGCTCGGGCCTGGTGATGTGGGCGTTCCAGCAGGCCGGCATCTCGCTGCCGCACTCGAGCTATGCGCAGGCGGCCGGAGGCCAGGCGGTGTCGCGCGACCAGATGCAGCCCGGTGACGTCGTGACCTACTACTCCGACGCCTCGCACGTGGGCATCTACATCGGCGACGGCATGATGGTCCACGCCTCGACATTCGGTGTGCCCGTGCGAGTGGCGCCGGTCGACAACGCACCGATCTACAACGTGCGTCGCTACTGAGCCTGTCCCGACGTCTGCCACGACGGGCCGTCCTCGGCCTGTTCGCCGCTGAGGCGGCGGTGGCCGCCGCGATACTGAGCCGCGGTCGTGCGAACGAGGCCGCCCCGTCGCAGCCCGGGCCAACACCGCCGCCGCCGTCTTCGTCACCAGCACCGACGACCATCCGCCTGGCTGACGGCCGCACCGTCGAACTCCTGGCCCTGGACCCCGGCTCGACCCTGCCGGGCCGCATCACCACCGAACTCGACGGCGCGGTCGCCGCAGTCACCGAATTCTGGGGCGACGACTGGCGCCGTCAGATCACCATCGTGACCACCGGTACCGACGAGGAATTCCAGGTACTGGCTGCTGGGCGTCAGGAGTTTGCCGCGGCCACCACCGTCGACCGCATTGTGTTCGCCCCCGGCGCCGCCAAGATGGGGCCCGGCGCGCTGCGAATCGTGTTGCGCCACGAGCTTTTCCATTACGCCTCCCGGCCCGTCACGGCCGCCGATGCGCCCTGGTGCCTGACCGAGGGCGTCGCCGACTACGTCAGCCGCCCGCGCACGCCACCGCCCGGCCCAGCCCACGCCGCTGAGTTCGCGGTGCTGCCCGGCAACGCCGACTTCCAGGTCACCGGGCCGGCGCTGTCGCTGGCCTATGACCGCGCCTGGTGGTTCGTCCGGTTCGTCGGCGGGCAGTTCGGCGATCCGGTGCTGCGACGGCTGTATCTGGCCGCGTGCGGTGTCGGTCATCCCAGCCTCGACACCGCGCTGGCCGCCACCCTCGGCCTGGATGGCGACGCGTTGACCGCTGCGTGGCAGCGGTGGCTCGCGGCTCAGGGCTGACGCGATAGCCTGACCGCGATGTCTTCCCTGTCGCCCAGCTCGCCCCGGACGTCCCGGGTGCTGCTGCTGACCAACGACTTCCCGCCCCGCCGTGGCGGCATCCAGTCGTATCTGGAGAGCCTCGTCGGCGAGTTGCTCGGCCGCGGGTCGCACGAGCTGACGGTGTACGCCCCGAAATGGAAGGGCGCGCCGGAATACGACAAGGCTGCCGCGGCCGCCGGATACGAGGTGGTCCGCCACCCGACGACACTGATGGTGCCCGAGCCGACCGTCGCGCTACGGATGCGCAAGCTCATCGCCGAGCACGACATCGACACCGTCTGGTTCGGCGCGGCCGCACCGCTGGCATTGTTGGCCCCGCTCGCCCGCGACGCCGGGGCGACCCGGGTGGTGGCCAGCACGCACGGTCACGAGGTGGGCTGGTCGATGCTGCCCGTCGCACGAAACGCGTTGCGCCACATCGGAAACAACACGGACGTGGTGACGTTCGTCAGCCACTACACGCGCAACCGGTTCGCCGCGGCGTTCGGGCCGGAAGCCGCGCTGGAATACCTGTCGCCCGGGGTCGACGTGGACCGCTTCGTCCCCGACGAGGTGGCCCGCGCGGAGCTGCGGGCCCGGTACGGGCTGGGGCAGCGGCCGGTGATCGTCTGCCTGTCGCGCCTGGTCCCACGCAAAGGTCAGGACATGCTGATCCGGGCGCTGCCCGCCATCCGGGAACGGATCAACGGTGCCGCGCTGGTGATCGTCGGCAATGGGCCGTACCGCGACGATCTGCAGAAACTAGCGCAGCGCTACGACGTCACCGACCATGTGGTGTTCACCGGCGGGGTGCCAGGCGACGAGCTACCGGCCCACCACGCGATGGCCGACGTCTTCGCCATGCCGTGCCGCACCCGGGGGAGCGGCCTCGATGTCGAAGGGCTCGGCATCGTCTTCCTCGAGGCCTCCGCGTGCGGTGTGCCGGTGGTCGCCGGCGACTCCGGCGGCGCACCGGAAACCGTCGTGGAAGGAAAGACCGGCCACGTGGTCGACGGTCGCGACGTGGCCGCCATCGCGGCAGCCATCGGTGACATCCTGGCCGACCCCGACCGGGGCGCCGCGATGGGCGCCGCCGGCCGTCAGTTCGTCGTCGACAACTGGCAGTGGAAGCTCAAGGGCGAGCGGCTCGCCGAGCTGCTCTAGGGCGGTATCGGACGCGGCTACCGCTCACCCGCACCGGCCACAGGTTGGTTCTCCGCCGGTACGAATACCAGGAACGCGGAAACCACGACTGCGGCGATCAGACCGAAACCCGGCTTCCACGCACTGTATTCCGCGAACGGACCACCCACACTGGAGATGTAGGCGATCAAGGCAACCGTCGATATCACCCTGTGCTGCAGTGCTACGCGTGAGATGCGCATCAGGTAGAGCCAGCAGAAGATCACGCTGACGCCGAGGGCGATCCATAACCCGATCTTGAGACCCGGACCGGTCCCAATGGACCGGACTGCCGGGTCGAGCATGGTGTACAGCGCGAGTGCTTCGGCCGGGATATACCGCATCAACTTGTCTGACACACCGGCCAATTCGGGCTTCTGGCCAGGCTGCGTTGGATCCAACTTCGTCCGATCGAACGTGCGGTAGTCGGACGTCGGCTTGGTCGTATTCGGAGCGACGATCACCAGGTTTCTGTTCACGGCAGACGCCTACGTCCTGCGTCCGCGTGGACGTGGCGTGTCACCTTCAGGTGGCTTCTTGGTAGAACTGTCGCGCGATTTCCTAGCTGGTCGCTTTTCCGGCGGCGTCTGTCCGGCCAACTGCTGCAGCCTGGTGAGAATCAGTTCAGCGCGGGCGCGCGCCGCGGCATCCTGCGACGACCCAGCGCATTTCGTGACGAGCCCGACTGCGGCGGGATCGCCGAGCAACGCGTCGCGCTCTACCGCTGTGTCGTCTCCGTCGCCACCGTACACATTGCGCGGCACGACCCTGCGGGGACCGTCGAACGCGAGGACCCGACTTCGGTCAAACGTGGCGACCGTTTCGGGGACCGCACCCACGTCGATACCGCATACCGCCGCGAACTCCACCGGGTTGCGACCGTCAGCCGAATTCATATCGCAAGGGCCGAACGGCAGGCAGCCATTGGGCAACGAGTCGCCATTGCCGTAGCCGTTGTCGTCGGTGTATTGGTGAGCGATCTTGCCGGGGTAGTCCGGGTTGAATCCCCATGCGGCAAGGACGATTCCGAGCCCGCCGGGCTTGTCGGGCCAGAGTGCGTTCAGGTCGCCGGCGGTCCCGTACGCGATCACTCGTCGCGGGTCGCCCAGCCACTGCGCCAACGCCCAGTACGCGCCGTTCAGCCCGTCGGATTGGTCACCGCCGATTTTGCCGTCCCAGCTCTCGATATCGATCATGACCGCCATGCGCGGATGCGGCTCTCCGACCATGTCCTTGATGGTGTCGACGGTGACTTCCCAGTTCTGCCGCCAGACGAAATACACGATGAAAAAGTCGAGGGCACCTTCATCGCACTTGCGCCTGCACCAGTCGTAGTTCTCATCCCAGTGGTGGTCGTGGTAGTCACCGTCATTGGACCGAATGGCGATAACCCGATACGGATAGGAGTCGTCTACCGGGACTTGGTGCTCCGACACATCGGCGTAGATGGTGTCGGTCAGCGCCACCGCACTTCGCGGTATCGACGACGGGCCGGTGAAACGAAGCGGCGCAACGCCTCTTAGTGACGTGCTGCCATTCAACGACGCGACGGCCGGCTCGCCGGGGTAGGGGCATCCGGCGAGCCAGGGCAGGGGATCGATCTGCGCGCCCCTGGCCCAGACATACTTGTGCACCTCGAAATGCAGGTGCGGCCCAGTCGAATTGCCGTTGTTGCCGACGAAGGCGATGTGCTGGCCGGCTTCCACCCAGTCGCCTTGCTGAAGCCCGGTCGCGGAGGCGTCCCACATGTGTCCGTAGACGGTGGTTCCGCCGCCGGCCTCCGCCGGATGATCGAGCACGATCCATTGGCCAAAACCATCGGCGTTTCCGATGTACTTGACCACGCCGGCCTGCGCCGCATAGATCGGAGTGTTGTCAGCCGCTTCCAGGTCGATGCCGAGATGCATTTCGCCCCAACGAGGACCGAAGAGGGAACCCAGTTTGAATTCGTTCGCTCGCATAGGCCAGAACCGGGCCATCGCATGCCTCTTTCGTAGAAGGGAACATGCACAGTGTGACACTCGGTTCGGATGCATTCAGCAAATTCACTAGAATCGCGATGATTGTTGAATTATATTGGGCAGCAATGTTTTTACCCTATGAATCCAGGGTGAACTGCGACCCGGCAACGTCGGATATTTCGGGGTCCACGTTTAGTTGTAGTCGGCCACCACCAACTCGATCTCGCCGGCATCCTGCAAGCGCCTCAGCAGGACCATCGCACCGCATTGAGCACTCACCGCTGTTCCGTCCCACGTACCGTCCGCGACGTACTTGCCGCAGACATAGTGGTTACTGAAGCTCCATAGGTACGGCGACTTCACCTCCGAGTGATACTCGCGATACCCCCAGCCGTTGAAGCCTTCAAGGCAATACGCCACGTGCTGAACGGACCAGTCGGTCTCCGCGTTGAGTCCGTCGATTTCCAAGGCGTCGACTGCGCTGTCTTCCCACGAGAACGGCGGCTCACCGTCGGGCGGGCGCCCCTCCGGCACGTTGACGGTGCGGGCGGTAAGAGGGTCGCCGTTGTGCAAATGGCGGCTGAAGTCGCCACCGGCTTCGAGGCTGTGGATGACTGCGACGACGAACCACGGCACACTGGTGCGCCGCTCGATGTTCAGGTATGCCTCTTTGTCGCCAATGATGCGTGCGACGGTCCAGTCGACGTCGGCGACCTTGTCCTCGTGGATCACCATCTCTGACCACAGGGCCGCGTATTCGTCGCGCACATCGGGAAAATCGACCCACAACGTCGACACGGCACGTGCCATCTGAGCCCCCCGTTGTGGTGACACGAACACGAATGTTCTGGCCGGTTCGTCAACGCATCGTAGGAAACCCGCACATGCTCTCTGGGCTTATTGACGAAAGCCGCCCCAGATGACCACTGGGGCGGCTTTCATGTGTCATCTGACAAACGGTGCGTACATGTCAGCTGTAGAGCGCCGCGATCTCGGCGGCGAACTTCTCGGCGACCACCTTGCGCTTGACCTTGAGCGTCGGCGTCAGTTCGCCGGTGTCCTCGGTGAAGTCGACGGGCAGAATCTGGAACTTCCGGATGGCCTCGGCCTTGGACACCGTCTGGTTGGCGTCGTCGACGGCCTTCTGGATCTCTGCGACCAGCGCCGGGTCCGCGGCCAGGTCGCCCACCGAAGCGCCGGCGTCCTTACCGTTGCGCTGCTTCCAGCCCTCGAACGCCTCGGGATCGATGGTGATCAGCGCGGCGATGAACGGCTCCTGATCGCCCACGCACATGGCCTGACTGATCAACGGGTGCGCGCGCATCACGTCTTCCAGCGGGGCCGGGGCGACATTCTTGCCGCCGGCGGTCACGATGATCTCCTTCTTGCGACCGACGATCGACAGGTATCCGTCGTCGTCGATGGCGCCGAGGTCACCGGTGTGGAACCACTCGTCGGTGAAGGCCTCGCCGGTGGCGGTCGGGTTCTTCCAGTAGCCGCTGAACACCACGCCGCCGGAGAGGAGCAGCTCGCCGTCTTCGGCGATGCGCATGTTGTTGCCGGGCACCAGCTTGCCGACGGTGCCGACCTTCAACTCGTCGATCCGGTTGACGGTGATGGCGGCGCTGGTCTCGGTCAGGCCGTAGCCCTCGTAGATGGTGACGCCGACGCCGCGGTAGAAGTGGCCGAGACGGGCGCCGAGCGGGGCGCCGCCGGAGATGGCGCCGACGCAGTTGCCGCCCAGGGCGGCCTTGAGCTTGCCGTACACCAGCTTGTCGAACACCGTGTGCTTGAGATTGAGCAGCAGGCCGGCCCCGCCGGTGTCCTGCGCCTTGCTCCACTCGATGGCCGTGTCGGCGGCGATCTGGAAGATCTTGCCCTTGCCGTCGTTGCGGGCGTTCTGCTCGGCGGTGTTGTAGACCTTCTCGAACACGCGCGGCACCGACACCACCAGCGTCGGCTTGAAGACCCCGAGGATCGGCACCAGGTTCTTGATGTCGCTGGTGAAGCCGAGCGTCACCTGGTTGCTGAAGCCGGCCACCGCGACCGCGCGGGCCAGCACGTGCGCCAGCGGCAGGAACACCAGCAGCTTCTGGCCCTTGGCCAGCAGGTCGGGGAAGCAGGCCTTGACGCCGCGCAGCTCCGAAAGCAGGTTGGCGTGGGTCAGCTGGCAGCCCTTGGGGCGGCCGGTGGTGCCCGAGGTGTAGATCAGGGTGGCCGGGTCGCTCGACTTGATCGCGGCCAGGCGGGTGTCCAGCTCGGCACCGTCCACCGCGGCGCCGGCGGCGGCCAGCTGATCGAGGGCACCGCTGTCGATCACCAGCACCTCACCGAGCGCGGGCACCTCGGCCCGGATCGACTCGATCTTGGCGGCGTGGGCGTCGGCCTCGGCGAATGCCAGGACGGCGCCGGAGTCGGCCAGCACATGCCGGATCTGGTCGGCGGCGGAGGTCTCGTAGATGGGCACCGTCACCGCGCCGATCGACAGGATCGCGAAGTCGATGATCGGCCACTCGTAGCGGGTCGCCGACAGCAGCACCACCCGGTCGCCGGGCTTGACACCCTTGGCGATCAGGCCGAGGGCGGTGGCCCGAACCTGGGCCGCGACTTCTGCGCTGGTCACGTCGGTCCAGGTGTCGCCGACCAGGCGCTGAATGGCTACGTGGTTGGGGTCGCCGCGCTCGAGGGAGTACACCGGGGCGACGACGTTGTCGTACTCGCCGATGGTGAACGATGCCGGAACGCTGAACTCACGCACGGTGTGGCCTTTCGGGTCGTGGCAGTGCACCGACAGCAATGCCGTGCTCAGCGTAGTCGGGTGCTTCATCACACTGTGGGGGCGTATGTGAAGCTGGTGGGGATGAACAGCATCCAGATCGCCGACGAGACCTTCGTGTGTGCCGACCCAGCCGCAGTCGGAGCCGCCGTGGCGAACCCGAGCAGCTGGCGGCGGTGGTGGCCGGACCTGTCGTTGACGGTCGTCGAAGACCGCGGTCCGGCTGGGCACCGGTGGACCGTCACCGGCGCGCTGACCGGGACCATGGAGGTCTGGTTGGAATCCGTCATGGACGGTGTCGTGCTGCATTACTTCCTGCACGCGGAGCCGACGGGCGTGTCCGGCGCCGCGCTGGCCGAGCTGAACCTGGCGGAGCTCAACCATCGTCGTCGGGTGGCCGGGAAGAACATGGCTTTCGAGATCAAGACCGACCTCGAGCGGACCCGCCCGGTGGGCGTGTCCCGGTTGGCCTGAGGCCCGCATCACCCGACCAGGGCTGGGCGCTGGCGGTACATTGAGAGCTCGGCAGACGGGCGTCGGACAGCCTGCGCCGGCATCGTTAACTCGGGGAAGTGGACACGTGGCGGACAAGACTGCGCAGACCATCTACATCGACGCCGACCCGGCGACCGTGATGGACGTCATCGCCGATATCGGCTCATATCCGGACTGGGTCGCCGAGTACCCGGAGACCGAGGTGCTGGACGTCTACGCCGACGGTTACCCGAAGACGGCCCGGATGGTCCTCGACGCCACGGTGCTCAAGGACACCATGGTGTTCACCTACCAGTGGCCCGCCGACCGCCGGTCGGTGAGCTGGTCCCTGGTGTCCAGCTCGCTGCTGAAGGCCCTCGAAGGCACATACCGCTTGTCGCCCAAGGGTTCTGGCACCGACGTGACGTACGAACTGTCGGTCGACCTGATCATCCCGATGATCGGATTACTCAAACGCAAGGCAGAGCGCCGCCTGACCGACACGGCGCTCAAGGACCTGAAGAAGCGAGTCGAGTCTGATTGACACGGACCCTGCTGGGCGCGCCCGGATCAGTCTGTTCGTCGGTAAGGGTGGAGTAGGCAAGTCGACGGTGGCCACGGCCACCGCGGTGCGTGATGCCCGGGCCGGGCAGCGGGTGCTGATCGTGTCGACGGACCAGGCCCACTCCACGGGCGACGTGCTCGGCGCGGACGTCCAGCCGACCGGATTGCGGGTGCCCACGCAGGTGCCCGTCGACGACGGCGCCGGCGTCATGCTCGATGCCCTGGCGCTGGACACCCTGGCGCTGCTGGAGGCCCGGTGGCGCGAGGTGGCCGCGGTACTGGTCGCCCGGTTCCCGGAGTCCGATGTGGGAGACGTTGCACCGGAGGAACTTTCGGCACTGCCCGGGATTCAGGAGGTGCTGGGGCTGCACGAGGTCGCGGAGCTGGCGGCCTCGGGCAACTGGGACCACGTGATCGTCGACTGCGCCTCGACAGCCGACGCCATGCGGATGTTGACGCTGCCCGCGGCGTTCGCCCTCTACCTGGAGAAGGCCTGGCCGCGGCACCGGCGGCTGTCGGTCGGCCTGGCCGATGCCAAGACGATCGCGATGGTGACCCTCGTCGAGCGCCTCGCCGGCGCCACCGAGGCGCTTGGTGAGCTGCTGGACCAGCCCGACGTCACCGCGCACCTGGTGCTCACCCCGGAACGGGTGGTGGTGGCAGAGGCGGTGCGGACGCTGGCGTCGCTCACCTTGATGGGTGTGCATGTGTCCGAGCTGATCGTGAATCAGGTTCTGATCCAAGACGATTCGTACGAGTACGTGAACCTGCCCGCGCACCCCGCCTTCGACTGGTACGCCGAGCGCATCGCCGAGCAACGCAGCATGCTCAGCGACCTGGATGCCGCCGTCGGCGACGTGCGTCTGGTGCTGGTGCCGCACCTGGCCGGCGAGCCCATCGGACCGAAGGCACTGGGGGAATTGCTGGAGGCGTCGCGGCTGCGGCACGGCGCCCCACCGCCCGCGCCGCCGCGCCCCATCGTCGACCGCGAATCGGGCTCAGGATTGGCCGCTGTCTACCGGCTACGGATAGAATTGCCGCAAATCGACCCGGAGTCGCTGACCCTGGGCCGCGTCGACGATGACCTCATCATCGGCTCGGGTGGTACCCGGCGCCGGGTCCCGTTGGCATCTGTCCTGCGCCGTTGCATCGTGACCGGCGCGTCATTGCGCGGCTGCGAACTGACTGTCCGTTTTCGCCCTGACCCGGAGGTGTGGCCCAAGTGACGCACACCAATTTCGGGGCTGAATCCCTCGGCGACCTACCGATGGACCTGCGACTGCTGGCCCAGGCCCTCATCGACAAGATCGACCCCGTGGTGCGGCTGTCCGTGGCGATGCTCGCCGACGGTGAGAATCCCAGTGACTGCAATCAGGTGTGGTGCCCGGTGTGCGCACTGGTCGCGTTGGCCAACGACGAACAGCATCCGATGCTGACGGCAATCGCCCAACACAGCACCACTTTTCTGGACGCGGTGCGCGCCGCGCTCGCCGACCAGGGGCCCGCCGGCCCGCACCCGGAGCCGCCGACGGATCCGTCCGGTCCAGGTGGCAAACACCGTCAGGCCGACGAGCCGCCGTCGAGTCCTGCAGAACCGGGTCGTTACCAGTCCATCCCGGTCTCTGTAGAGGAATAACCAGTCCGCCGCGGGCTGTGGTCCGGCCGACAGTCGCGAGTAAGGTTGTCGCAGGGCACCGTCCGGGTGCCTTCAGCGGGAGGTTCGATGTTCTTCTGGTTGTACAAGCACATCTTGATGGGCCCGTTGCTGCGTCTGCTGGGCCGTCCGAAAGTCACGGGGCTCGAATACGTCCCCGATCACGGCCCTGTGCTGCTGGCCAGTAATCACCTGGCTGTCGTCGACAGTTTCTACCTGCCGCTGGTGCTGCGCCGCCGGATCTTCTTCCTGGCCAAGGCCGAGTACTTCACCGGTACCGGTATCAAGGGCAAGCTGATCAAGTTCTTCTATTCGTCGACCGGTCAGGTGCCGATCGACCGCACCAATGCCGACTCCGCGGCCGACGCGCTGACCGCCGCGGCCAAGATCCTGGATCAGGGCAAGCTGCTCGGCATGTACCCCGAGGGCACCAGGTCTCCCGACGGCAAGCTGTACAAGGGCAAGACCGGCCTGGCCCGCATTGCGCTGGAGACCGGCATCCCCGTCATTCCCGTCGCCATGATCAACACCGACGTGGTGAACCCGCCGGGCAGCAAGATGTGGCATTTCGCCCGCGTCGAGGTGAAGTTCGGCAAGCCGATGGACTTCCGCCGCTTCGAGGGCCTGGCCGGTAACCGGTTCATCGAACGCGCCGTGATCGACGAGGTGATGTACGAGCTGATGCGCCTCTCCGGCCAGGAGTACGTCGACCTCTATGCGGCCGACGTCAAAGACGGCAAGACGCCGCCGGCGGCGGTCAAAGCCGGCTGACGCAACCGCCTGCCGTTGCGATTGCCAGCAACTGCACAGTTGGTTTCCAGGCTTGCTCTTTGTGGACATGTGAGTTCGCTGAAAGGGTTATCGTCGCCTTCTAGCGTGTATAGCTGAAGCGGACTCCCACAAAGGAATGGTGCGATGGCCCATTTCGATAACCAGCGGCACCACCGTCTGCTTGCGGTCGCGGTCGGAGCGTTCGTCGTCGTACCGACCGTGGGCTCATTCGTGCCGTTGCCGAACGTCCATGCCGAACCGAACAACGGCGGCGAGTGGGACATCCAGTGGTATGACGGCTGCATCGACAACTGGGTGCTCGGCAACCCGGACTACGTCAAGGCCGGCGACCCCATTCCTGAAGGCGTGTATCACAACTGTTGCACCATTTCGGGTGGGATTTGGAACTACGGCGCCCACAAGTGCGAGGCCCCGCCCGCAACGGGGGCGTCGTCCGGGCAGCGCACGCCGCCAACGCGCACAGCCAACCTGCCGCCGGGCGCAACACAGCTGAATCCGCAGTAGCCGGTCCCGTAGGTCAGCGCGGGAATGGGTTCGGCTAGCCGGCGGCAGGAATCTGCGCCGCATCCTGTCTCGCGTCGGTCGACGTCGTGCCGGGGCCCGTGATGGTGCCCGCCGCTGCGATCACGGCCAGCCCCCACCACACATACGAGCTGCCGATCACCTGACGCCACAGCGTCGCGTCGATCTCGTGGTGTTCGGGCAGCAGCCGGATCGGGGTGCAGACCAGCAGGAACACCCCGACGGCGCTGACCACCGCGAGGGCGGCACTGCGTTCCCGGTAGGCGAGCACCGTGATGGTCACCAAGGTCGGCACGACCCACACCCAGTGGTGCGACCACGACACCGGCGACACCACCAGGCCGAACATCGCCACGCACATCAGGGCCAGCACCGGCTGTCCCGCGCGCAGCACCCGATGTGCCGCCCACACCGTCAGCGCCAGCACCGCGAAGCACAGCACCACCCACAGCACGAATCGCGGCGTCGCCGACATCCCGAACCGGGCCAGCGTGCCGGAGATGTTCTGGTTGGTGTTCAGCGTCGCGGTGCCGATGCGGTCGGTGTTGCGCACCGTCTTGGTCCAGTACTCCCACGAATCGCCCCAGGCCAGGGCGAACGCGAACAGCGTCACCGCGACCGACGATGCCACCGTCGTCAGCAGCGCGCGGAAATCGCGACGCAGCAGGAAATACAGCAGGAACACGGCCGGCGTCAGCTTGAGGGCGATCGCCACCCCGAGCAGGACACCGCGGGGCCAGGGCGTGCGGCGGGGGACGCAATCGGCGATCACCAGCGTCATCAGGACGACGTTGATCTGACCGAAGTTGAAGTTGGACCGCACCGGTTCGAGGAACAGCACGGCCGGTCCGACGATGGCGGCGGCCAGCCAGCAGCGACGGACCAGCGCCGAGCCGCCGAGCTGCGACTGCTGCCAGACGTCCAGCCTGGTCAGCACGATCACGATCGACACCAGCAACAACACGAACGTCGTCACCGTGATGGCCACGCTGGCCCCGGGCAGGGGGAGCCAGGCGAACGGCGCGAACATGATCGCGGCCAGCGGCGGGTAGGTGAACGGCAGGTCGATACCCGCCTCGGTGCGGAAGATCGTGCTCTCGTTGTACAGCGGGGTGTTGTTCAACCAGGCACGACCGCCCATGCGGTACACGTCGATGTCGATTCGGTACGGCGTATGGCCCAGCAGCCGCCAGGCGCCCCATACCAACGTCAACGTGGCCAGCAACTGCAACAGCCGCCAGGCCAAGGTGGGCCGCAACCCGGGTCTGATACGCATCTCGCCGGACAGCCTATCGGGGGGACCGGCGCGTCGGCGCCCTGCGGGGCAGTGACACGCATACACGGGCGTAAGTTTCTTCACCGTGCGGTCGCCCCTACCTACGGAGTTCGTGTCCAGTGGGCGGCTGCCGTTGTTGTGGTGTCTGATTGCGTTCATCTTGACGTTTTTCGTCACCCGCACCGTGGTCCGTTATATCCGGGCCCACGCCGATAACCCGGCGCCGCGCAAATGGTGGCAGCCGCGCAACATCGGCCACGGCGGCCTCCACGTCCATCACATGGTGATCGGCATCGTGCTGGTGATGGTGTCCGGGGTGACGATGGTGACCCTGGCGGTCGACGGCGGCGTCCCCGAATTCACCGTGGCAGCAATCTTTTTCGGTATCGGTGCGGCCCTGGTGCTTGATGAGTTCGCGCTGATCCTGCACCTGTCGGACGTGTACTGGGCCGAGGACGGCCGGACGTCGGTGGACGCGGTGTTCGTCGCCGTCGCGGTGGCGGGACTGCTGGTCCTGGGATTCAACCCGCTGTCGTTCTTCGACATCACGGTCTGGCGCGACGACCAGGACGTGACCGCCCGGATCGTGGTGGTGGCGCTGGCCCTGGTCACCCTGGCGATGGCGGTCATCGTGCTGCTCAAGGGCAAGGTGTGGACCGGCCTGATCGGGATGTTCATCACACCGCTGCTGGTCATCGGCGCGATCCGGCTGTCGCGACCGCACGCGCCGTGGGCCCGTTGGCGGTACACGAGCCGGCCCCGCAAGATGCACAAAGCGCTGGAACGCGAGCGATGGCTGCGCCGGCCGGTGGTGCGGGCGAAGCTGTGGTTACAGGATGCGATCGCGGGTATGCCAAAGTTTCCCGACGACGCGGCCGTGGACCAACAGCTCGACCGCGAGATCCATGCGGCACCCGCGCCGCCGGACCGAATCCCGACCGAGGTTGCCTGAATGAAGTACTTCTACGACACCGAGTTCATCGACGACGGCCGCACCATCGAGCTGATCTCGATCGGTGTGGCCGCAGAGGACGGACGCGAGTATTACGCCGTCTCCTCGGAGTTCGACCCGGACCGGGCGGGTTCCTGGGTGCGCAAGAACGTGTTGCCGAAGCTGCCGTCGCCGTCGTCGAAGGTGTGGCGCTCGCGGCGCCAGATCCGGTCGGACCTGGAGGATTTCTTCAACATCGACGGCGACGAGCTGATCGAACTGTGGGCCTGGGTCGGCGCCTACGACCACGTGGTGCTGTGCCAGTTGTGGGGGCCGATGGCCGACCTGCCGCCGGCCATGCCGCGCTTCACGCGCGAGCTGCGGCAGTTCTGGGAGGACTGCGGCAGCCCGCGGATGCCGGCACGGCCGCGCGACTCGCACGACGCACTGGTCGACGCGCGGCACAACCTGGACCGCTATCGGCTGATCGCCGAGATGATGACAGCGCCCCGGTAACTCACCACGCGCGGAACGGCACGCTGGTGACGGCGGCGTCGTTCGCGCCGAACTGCACCGTCAGCTGCAGTGTCCACAGCCCGGGCCGCGGCGCGGTCGCATAGGTGCTGTGCCAGCGGCCGTCGGGCCCCGCGGTGAACCGCACGGGCAGTGAGGCGATCTCGGCACTCGACAGGGTGCCGCGCAGCGCGGTCGCGCCGGGCGCACTGATGTCGATCGGGATGGCGCCGTGTCGCGTGGTGTCGAGATGCACCTGCGCCTGACGGCCCTGATCCAACGCGGCGGTGGCGGTGAGCGGCGGGCCGTAGGTGGTGCGGGCCGGTGGTTCACCGGTGAGCACCGTGGTCAGCACCAGCACCAGCACCGCGAGCGCGGTTTCCAGTGGCACGGTGCGGCGCAGCCGATCCGGCGTGAGTCGCCGCCGGCCCAGATACGCCAGGGCGGCCATCAGTGTCACCAGGAAAACCTTGGCGCACAAGGCCATTCCGTAGCCGGTCGACCACAACGATTCGATGGGCGACACCTGACGCCAGGCCTGGTATTCGCCGGTGAGCAGCACCGCCGCGACGCAGCCGAACGCCACCCGGGACCACCGCTGTAGTTCGTCGCTGCGCCGAGCCGGCAGCACGATCAGTGTCAGGACGCACAGGCCGCCCACCCACAGCGCCATGGCCAGTAGGTGCATGGTGGTGGCGGTCGTGGCCAGCCACGGGTCGGGCCCGGCTGCGGCATGCCCCGAGGCGGCGATGCCGACCGCAAGCCACCCGGCGGCGACGGCGAAGAGCGGCGTCCCCACCCGGGCGCTGCGGACCAGCGTTATCGCCGCCACACCCAGCAGCGCCACCTGGGCATAGAGCCCCGTGCCGGTGGTGACGGTGTCGATGACGGTCGCGGCGGCCAGCAGCACCCAGCCCGTGCCGGTCAGGACGCGGGTCCGGCGCAGCGCGAGTGCCCACCCCCACACCAACCGGGCCGCCACGAGAACGCCGACGCACAACACCAGGCCGGTGTACTTGAGACCGCGCGCGACATCCGATGCCGTCGATGACGAGACGACCGGACGAGCCTCCGGCGGCGCGTCCGGCGCCTGCTGCACGCCGAAGCTCACCGAGCCGGACACCTCGTGGCCGTCGGCCGACATCAGCCGCCAGGTGGCGGTGTAACTGCCGCGCGGCAGGCCCGGCGGCAGCTCCAGCTCGACGGCGGTGTTACCCGACTGCTGCCGCACCGCCCGGTCGACCCGGACGCCGGAGTTCGTAATCACCTGTACCGCACCGGGAATCAGGCGAACCGGCTCGTCGAAGGTCAGGGTGACCCGGCTCGGTGCGGCCGGCAGGGTGGTGCCGTCGACCGGATCGCTCGAGACCAGGACGGCGTGCGCGTGCGCGATGGGAGCCGGCAGCAGGAGCGCGAGCAGAGCCGCGAACAGGACGACCGGCAGCGCTGCGACCGATCTCAATTCTTTCGTCGTGACATCGCCAGGTTAGCGATCCCCAGCAGCAGCGCGACCACCGACACGGCCAGCGCCGTCAGACCCGGCCACGCCGGTGTCGCGGACGCCGGGGCAGCGGCCGCGGGTCGGTCGTGGTCGTCGCCGCCGGCGGGCTTCAAGTGCAGGGAGGGCGCCGGATGCTCGGGCTCGGGCTGCCCCGGGTTGGCCTTCTCGTTCCAGTTCACGACCTTGCCGTCGCTGTAGGTCTGCACCGCCGGCAGCGACAGCGTGTTGATCTTGGGCAGCGGGCCGGCCGAGATGGCGAAGACGTTGAACTGATGCGGTGGGATGGCCGCGTCCGGTGCCGTGGCCTTCCATTCGACGGACG
Organism: Mycobacterium sp. PDNC021; assembly: GCF_048282635.1. Taxonomy (NCBI): domain Bacteria; kingdom Bacillati; phylum Actinomycetota; class Actinomycetes; order Mycobacteriales; family Mycobacteriaceae; genus Mycobacterium; species Mycobacterium sp. PDNC021. The sequence continues at coordinate 4,419,271 of NZ_CP182502.1, read as the reverse complement.
AGACGTACTCGGTGACCTCGACGCCGTCGTCGTCCTTCTGCGGTGTGGGCAGCTTCTTCTTGGTGAGGGTGGCCGTCCAGCCCCCCTTCTGCTGGGTGCTGACCGAGATGATCGGCTGGTCGTCGGGCAGGACGACCATCAGCGCCGTGGTGGACGCGGTGTCCGACTCGGTCGGGACGCGGAAGTTCAGCACTCCCCAGCCACCCTGGGTGGCGTCGCCGGTCACCTTGACGTGGGCTGCAGCCGGTGCGGCCAGGGCGACGGCGCAGGCGGCCGTCGCAGTGACGGCGACGAAGGTCTGAAAAGGCTTGGGCATGTTGTCCTTTCGGGGCAATAAGAGGGTCAAACGGCCATGACAGCGAAGGTGGCGCTCATTCCGAGCGCCATGAGCAGGTCGGCGTACGGGCGCTTCGGCCCGCGTACCAGCAGATAGAACCACCACAATGCGGCAACGCAGAACGCGACCGCGAGCGCGGTGCACACCACGACGAGCCAGACCGGGGGAGTCACCGCGACGGCGCCGTGACCGAGATGCGCGCTATGCGGGCCCGACGCCTGAGCTGCCGAACTGGCCACTGCGACCGGCAGTCCGGCGTTCGGCGCCATGAGCAGGCCCATCAGCGCCATCGCGGCCATCATCGCGCAGTGGTAGACGGGGTGCGGCAGGTCGAACCCAAACAGTGCCAGGTAGGCGAAATACAGCGCACCGGCGGTGAACACCAGCACGTACAGCAGCGGTGACACCCGCATACCGGCCGGCCACAGCATCGCGATCATGCCCACCGACGCCAGCGCGTGCATCGCCCCGACCCCGCGCTGCTGGGGCGCGCGCCGTCCGGCGCCCGCGAACAGCAGCGCCGCCACCGCGAACACGGCGGTCAGCGCCCAGCGCAAGGCAGAGTCGGCGATCACGCTGTCATTAGTCGTATGAAACCGGTCTTCAGTTCCCGGCGGCCTTGGCCCGCATGTCGGGTTGCGATCGGTCCAGCGGTGTCAGTGCCACGCCCAGCCAGCAGACCGCCAGTACCGCGGCTGCCACGAAGCCGGCCAGCGGCCACCACACGGCGACGCGCGCCGGCGACGTCTGGCACCACCAGACCGCCCCGAATCCCGCCGCAGTGGCCACGCCCGACAGGTACAGCGCCGCGCAACATACACGAAACCGCTTGCGCCACAGCGCTGTTGCCGATGCCACCGCGGCCAGGGTGAAGAGCACGGCGACGACCTTCAGCACCCAGCGATGAGTTTCGGACCAGCAGATACCAGCGGACACCGCGAGTACGACGACCGCGACAGCGGTGGGGTAGCAGCGCGCAGGGCCGATCCAGACCTCGTCGAACACCCGTCGCCCGATGGCGCTCAGGGTGTGCTCGAGGTCGATGGTGTGGCGGGTGGACAAGCCCAACTCCGTTCAGTCTGCAGAACAGTCTCGCAGAATTGGTCGGATGGGTGGGGGCGCGGGTTCCGCAGCCGCTCAGCCCGCGCTCTGGTCCTGATTCCCTGCCTTCAGCAGGTCGTCGCGGGCCCGGGCGACCCGGGAACGGATGGTGCCGACGGGGCAGCCGCAGATTTCGGCGGCCTCGGCGTAGGACAGGCCCAGCACCTGCGTGAGCAGGAGCGCTTCCCGGCGGTCTGAGTCCACGCCGTCGAGCAGCATGCGGATTTCGACGATGTCCTCGAACCGGGCGGTCGGCTGGTGCATGTCGACGACGGTCTCGGGTTCGATGGCGGCGCTGCTACGCGGCCGGCATTGCTTGCGCCGGATGTGGTCCACGACGACGCGGCGGGCGATCGACAACAGCCAGGTGCGGGCGGTCGACCGGCCGCGAAACCGGGGCAGCGAGCCGAGGGCCCGCAGGTACGTCTCCTGGGTCAGGTCGTCGGCGTTGCCGGGCTCGTCGAGATAGGCGACGGTGCGCCAGACATCGCGCTGGGTAGCCTTGATGAACTGGTCCAATGCGGCGCGATCGCCCCGACCGGCAGCAAGAGCCAGGCGGGTCACTTCATCGTCGTCGCCGCGGCTGTTCACGGCCCGACCATATGCGACTGTTGCCGGGAACTCACAGCCGGGCACGTCCGACCAATGTTTTGGGTAGCTCCCGCTTCGCGGGGACAATAGGAGGATGATGACGGCCAGCTCGGTCAGCACAGTGGTTGGCAGCGCGGTCGACGCTGCCCCCGATGCCACTGCCACTGCCGCCGACGGCGCTTCGGCGCGTCGGGTGCAGCTCGACGTGACCGGCATGTCGTGTGGCGCCTGCGCCGCGCGGGTCGAGCGGACCCTCAACAAGATGCCGGGCGTCCGCGCCACCGTGAACTTCGGTACCCGCGTCGCCACGGTCGACGCCCTTCCCGAGATCGCCGACACCGAGCTGTGTGACGCGGTCCGCAAGGCCGGCTGCGATGCTGAACCCCGGTCGGGGGCGGTCATCGGGGAGCGAGATGACGAGGACCTGTCGCAGGCCCGGTACCTGCTGCGCCGCCTGCTGGTGGCCGCGGTGCTGTTCGTGCCGCTCGCCGATCTGTCGGTGATGTTCGCCGTCGTCCCCAGCACCCGGATCACCGGTTGGCAGTGGATATTGACCGCGCTGGCCCTGCCGGTCGTCACCTGGGCCGCCTGGCCGTTCCATCACGTGGCCCTGCGCAACGCCCGCAACCGGGCCGCCTCCATGGAGACGCTCATCTCGGTCGGCGTGACTGCGGCGACCGTGTGGTCGCTCTACACGATGTTCGTCGGGCACCACGCCACCGCGACCACCGGCATCTGGCAGGCGCTGGCCGGCAGCGACGCGATCTACTTCGAGGTCGCGGCGGGCGTCACGGTGTTCGTACTGGCGGGCCGCTACTTCGAGGCCCGCGCCAAGTCCAAGGCGGGCAGCGCGCTGCGGGCGCTCGCCGCGCTGAGCGCCAAGAACGTCACGATCCTGCTGTCCGACGGCTCCGAGATGGTCATCCCGGCAGAAGAACTCGCCGAACAGCAAAAGTTCGTGGTGCGCCCCGGTCAGACGATCGCGGCCGACGGACTCGTGGTCGAAGGCTCCGCCGCCGTCGACACCAGTGTGATGACCGGTGAGGCCAAGCCGGTTCGGGCCACCCCGGGCAGCAGCGTCATCGGCGGCACGATCGTGCTCGATGGTCGCCTGATCGTCGAGGCCGCCGCCGTCGGTGCCGACACGCAGTTCGCCGGCATGGTGCGGCTGGTCGAGGAAGCGCAGGCGCAGAAGGCCGAGTCGCAGCGCCTCGCCGACCGCATCTCCTCGGTGTTCGTGCCGTGCGTTTTCGGCATCGCCGCGCTGACCGCGTTGGGTTGGGCCCTGGCCGGGGCGGGTCCGGACAAGGTGTTCGCCGCGGCGCTGGCGGTCCTGGTCATCGCCTGCCCGTGCGCGCTGGGTCTGGCCACGCCGACGGCGATGATGGTGGCGTCCGGACGCGGCGCCCAACTCGGCATCTTCCTCAAGGGGCACCGCTCGCTGGAGGCGATCCGGGCCGTCGATACCGTCGTGTTCGACAAGACCGGCACCCTGACCACCGGGCACCTGGCCGTCACCGCGGTCACCGCGGCCGACGGTTGGCAGTCCGATGACGTGTTGGCCCTTGCCGCGGCGGTGGAGTCGGCTTCCGAGCATGCGGTCGCGGTGGCCATCACCACGGCCGCGCCGGAACACGAGGCAGTCACCGATTTTCAGGCCGTACCCGGCCGCGGCGTCGTCGGCACTGTGGGGGAGCGCGAGGTGCGGATCGGCAAGCCGTCCTGGGCGGCCGGCCGTGCCGCGGTGCCGCTGGCCCTCGCCGAAGCGCGCCGCAGCGCCGAATCCCGTGGGGAGACGGTGGTTTTCGTGGCCGTCGATGACCAGCTGTGCGGTGCCGTCGCGGTCGCTGACGCGGTCCGTGAATCGGCTGCCGGTGCCATCGCCGCGCTGCACGAGCGCGGGTTGAAGACCATCCTGCTGACCGGCGACAACCCCGCGGCCGCCGCCGCGGTGGGTGCCGCGGTCGGCATCGACGACGTCATCGCCGACGTCCTCCCGGACGGCAAGGTCGACGTCATCCAGCAGCTGCGCGACCGCGGCCGCATGGTCGCGATGGTGGGTGACGGCATCAACGACGGCCCGGCGCTGGCCTGCTCGGATCTGGGTCTGGCGATCGGCCGCGGCACGGATGTCGCGATTGGTGCCGCGGACATCATCCTGGTCCGCGACAGCCTGGATTCGGTGCCGCAGGCCCTGGACCTGGCCAAGGCGACGATGCGCACGATCCAAATGAACCTGGTGTGGGCATTCGGCTACAACGTCGCCGCCATCCCGGTGGCGGCCGCCGGCCTGCTCAACCCGCTGATCGCGGGCGGGGCGATGGCCTTCTCATCGTTCTTCGTGGTGTCGAACAGCTTGCGGCTGCGCAACTTCCGGTGATTTGGTGCACGATTTTCCGCGGTAGCCGCGGAAGATCGTGCACAAATCCCTATTGCTGGCCGCGCTGGCGGGCCAGCTCGCGGAGCATCGCGTTGTAGGCATCGAGGTCGTCGTCGCCGTCGCCGTAGTCAGCATCGGCGTGCCGGTCGGCGCGGGACGCGGCGCGGCGATCCTGCCGCGCCCACTGCGCCACCAGGGCGATGACCACCAGAATGACGGGCAGTTCACTCGAGCCCCAGGCGATGGCACCGCCGAGGTGCTGGTCGGCGCCGATGCTGGATAGCCACGGCAGGCCGACGAACCGGTAGAAGGAACCGCCCATGGTGTCGGTCATGGTCATGGTCGCGATGCCGAAGAACGCGTGAAAAGGCATGACCGCGAACAACAATCCGAGCCGGCCCAGGAACGGCAGGCGCTTCGGGCCAGGGTCGATGCCGATGATGCCCCAGTAGAAGAGGTAGCCGACGAGCAGGAAGTGCACGCTCATCAATTCGTGGCCCCAGTGGTAGCGGACCAGGGTGTTGAAGATCGAGGTGAAGTACACCGCGTACAGCGACGCGACGAACAGTACGAACGCCACGATCGGATTCGACAGTGCGGCCGTCACTTTCGAGTGCACCAGCCACAGAATCCACTCTCGTGGTCCCGGCGGGGCACCCTCACGCGCGGGTGGCAGGGCGCGCAGCGCCATGGTCACCGGGCCGCCCAGTACCAGTAGTACCGGGACGAACATGTTGAGAGTCATGTGCTCGGCCATGTGCACGCTGAACATCGCCGACCCGTAGGCCCGCACACCCGAGCTGCTGGTGAACAGCAACACCGCGCAGCCGACGAGCCAGGCGATCAATCGGCCGGCCGGCCACTCGTCGCCGCGGCGCCGCAGCTTCAGGTACCCGTACAGGTAGGCACCTGCGAGCACGACCGCACCAATACCGATGAAGGTGTCGAACCGCCAGACCGTCAGCAACCGAACCACGTTCGGCGGGTCGGGCAGTTCGTAGCCGAGGAAAATGTCCCAGGTCGTGAACTGGTGATGCAGCAGGCGCGGCGCCGTCTGCACCGCCATGGCGGACACCGCGGCGAGCGCGACGATCGCGGGCAGACAGGTGGCCAGCCGTGAGGGCTTGGCTCGCCGCAGCGCCGCGGCATCGGTGATCCAGGACGCGGCCAGCGCGATCGCGGCGACGATCGCCCACCGCCCGTAGCCGCTGCCCGTCAGCCCGGTGGGGCCGAGCTGTTCGGCCAGCAGCAGCACGCCGTAGATCAGGGCCGCGGTTCCGCAGGCGACCTGGATGATCAGCACGCGCCGGTAGAGGTCGGCGGCCGGCGGGCTGATGACAGCGGCGATCTTCGTGCCGGCCAGCACCGCCAGCGCCACCGCGAACACGATCACCGCGCTGGTTGTGTAGTCGTGGTCAGGACCTTCGCTCGCGTTGCCGGTGACCGGCAGCGCCAGCACGCCGATCACGCTGGGCAGCAGCAGCACGACCATGGCGATCCAGCGCAAGCTGAACCGCAGGATCAGTGCGACCAGCGCGGCGCAGAGGGTGGCGGCGATCCAGCCGCGGGACATCTCGGATGCGCCGATGGCCTCACCCAGCCGGCCGCTCTCCACCAGCCGAAGAGCCGGCACCCCTGCATCTGTGGCCGCCTGCACCACCATCATGAGCGCCGAGGCGACCAGCCAGACCAGCGAAACCCGTTCCAGCACAAGGTGGACGCGGAAGGCCGGTGGGTCGATGACACCCTTGGCGTCGGGTCGCGCGGTGGTGACGACGTAGGCCAGGCCGCCGAGACAGATCGCGCCGGCGAAGAGGGCGGTGAAGTACCCGACCGGCTCGGCCACCGAGGTGAGCGTTCCGGGGAAGCTGTCGCCCGTCGCGACGAAGCGCTGGTCACCCGAGATGAGCGCGTAGGTGACCAGGGCGGCCACCGCAGCCAGATAACCCAACATCGGCAGTGCGAACCTGCCGGCCTGGCGCGGCGTCGGCGCCTCGTCCGAGCCCATCGAAATACCGGCCTTCCACCTGAAGAACTGATCAGGCCCAGTCTACGACCAGGTGTCGTAGAAATTTTCCGGGCGCAGGAACTCTTGGCGCCGCGGGCCGACCAATACCAGTTGTGAGTCATACCCAGCTGCCCGAATCGGACGTCCCCACCGCGACCGATCCATCGGCGTGGAAGCGCTTTCGCCCGGCATTGTTGCGGCTGCACTTCTACGCCGGCTTGTTCGTCGCGCCGTTCATCCTCATCGCGGCTGTCACCGGGCTGCTGTACGCGGTGATCCCGCAGATCGACAGCGCGGTGTACCGGCACGAGCTCACCGTTGATCACGTCGGTGAGCATCGTTTGCCGCTGGCCGAACAACTCGTCTCTGTTCGCCGCGCGCACCCCGAAGGCACCGTCACCAGCATCCGGCCGCCCGCCGCGCCGGACGAGACGACGCAGGTGACGCTCGCGGTGGACGACGTCCCGGCCGACTACGCGCGCACCGTGTTCGTCGATCCGTACACGGGCGCGGTCCGCGGCGCCCTGACCACCTACGGCCAGTGGTTGCCGGTACGGGCCTGGTTCGACGAACTGCACCGCAACCTGCACCTCGGGGCGTTCGGGCGGAACTACAGCGAGCTGGCGGCCAGCTGGTCGTGGGTGATCGCCGGCGTCGGGCTGCTGCTGTGGATCGGACACAACCGGGGAGAGCCGCGTCGGTTGGTTGTCCCGGATGTGCGGGCGTCCGGGCGGCGCCGGCTGCTGTCGTGGCACGGCACGCTCGGGGTCTGGATCCTCGCGGCGGTGGCGCTGCTGGCGGTGTCGGGGATGACGTGGTCCCGGTTCGCCGGCGAGAACGTCGCGGCGCTGCGGACGCAGTTGAGCTGGACCAGCCCGTCGGTGGATACCGCACTGCCGGGGCAGGCCGCCGGGGCGACTCTCGATGAGGCAACCGCACTGCGCGGAGCCGACGCGACGCTGCAGGTGGCGCACGATGCGCATCTGCGGACCCCGATGTGGATGTATCCGCCGACGACGACGGGCCAGGGCTGGCAGGTCGCCGAGCGCAAGCGGGACTGGCCGACGCAGTACGACGCGATCGTCGTCGACCCGGCCACGAGCAAGGTGACCTCGCGGCTGGACTTCGCCGAGTGGCCGCTGATGGCCAAGATGACCGACTGGGTCGTCGACCTGCACATGGGCGTCCTGTTCGGACTCGTCAACCAGATCGCGCTCATTGCGGTCGCCGTCGGGCTGATCGTCGCGATCCTGCTCGGGTACCGCATGTGGTGGCGCCGGCGACCTACCCGCGGTGACGGGTTCGCCCTGCCCACCGGCCAGCGGCGCGGCGCGCTGTCGGCACTGCGTCCGTACGAGGCGGTGCTGTTGGTCGCGGTCCTTGCGGGCGTCGGCTACTTCGCCCCGCTGTTCGGCCTCACCCTGGCCCTGTTCGTCGCGGTCGATGTGGCTCTGGGTTCGCGTCAGCGTCAGCAGGTGACCAAGTGATCGCGGACATCTGGCTCCGGCTGATCGTCACCGGCCTGTTCCTGCTGAGCGCCGCCCAATGCGTCTACGCCCTGGTCACGGCGCGCGAGAACCGAACCTGGGTCGACCAGATCAGCCGTCTGCTGCATCTGTTGATGGACGTGGCGATGCTGGTCATGGCGTGGCCGGCGGGCATGGGTGTGCCGAACCGGCCGCCGATGGTGTTCTTCCTGCTGGCCGCGGGCTGGTTCGCGGTCGTCCTGGTGACGCGCGCCGGCCACCGGGTCGCCGACGGCTATCACGCGGTGATGATCCTGGCGATGGCCTGGATGTACGCGGTGATGGACGGCCGGCTGCTGCCCGGTCAGTGCGCGGGGACAGCTGCCGACGCGCCGCAGCCGGCGTCCTCGATGCCGTCGATGCCGGGCATGGACATGTCCGGGCCGGCGTCGCATTCCGGTGCGATGGGCGGCTGCGGGCACCCGGCGCAGTGGGTCACCGGCGTGAACTGGGTGGTCACCGTGCTGTTCGGGATCGCCGCGGTGTGGTGGGCTATCCGCTACTTCACGGTGCGCCAGCAGCGCCCGGACGCCCCGGCCCGCCTGTGGTTCGCCGTGGCCTGTCAGGCCATGGCGGCGGCCGGTATGGCGATCATGTTCGCCGTGATGGTCTAGCTGGGTCAAGCCGCGTTGCCGTCGGTGGGCCACAGGTGGCCCCGCCGGCGGCCGCGGGAGGCATTGCCCGGCAGCGTGATGTCGTCGAGCGTGGGTGCCGCGTCGCGGTCCGGCCGGGGCGGCTCGAGGGTGTGGCGGCGCCAGACCAGCACGGTCAGCACCACACCGGCCAGCGCCGGCAGATGGCTCAGCATGCGTATCGCACCTACCGCGCCGGTCAGTCCGTCGATGACGACGTAACCGGTGAGGACCAGCGTGAACACCCCACCGACCACGGCCAGGCCCAGGGCTGCAGCGGGCCGGGCGGCGGCCACCAGCATGGCGACGCCGAGCGCGACGGACCAGGCCGTCGACTCGTTGACCACGTGCCCGCCCATCGCATGCCCGACGTGCACCCCGATGCTGACGCCTGCCGCCTGGAGCACGGCCAGCACGATCTGGATGGACCCAACTGCGGCGAGGCCGATGCGCAGCCAGTCGATGCCGGCGGGGCTGTCGGGAAGGGCAGGTTGCGAGACCGTGTCGGCCACTGCGGTGATCCGGGTGCGGTCCGAGGCGATCAGCCCGCGCAGCAGCTGCATCTGGCTGTTCATCTCGTCCTGCCACTGCCGGCACTCGGGGCAGGACGTCAGGTGCTCGTCGACGCGGCGCGCGGGGACGGGTTCGTGCTCGCCGTCCATGCGCGCGGACAGCGCCTCCCGAGCGATCTTGCACTCCACATCGTCAATAGTCGCGCACCGGGCCCGGTTTTCTCCCGGTGGTCCCAAATCTGTCTTCCGCGGCCGTATTGGCGGGTAAATACCCGCTGGTCGGCGCCGGTACCATAGACACGTGAACTGGACCGTCGACGTACCCATCGACCAGCTGCCCGAGCTGCCCCCGCTGCCAGAGGACCTGCGCGCCCGTCTTGCCGACGCCCTGTCCCGTCCGGCGGCGCAGCAGCCCAGTTGGCCCGCGGACCAGGCCGCTGCGATGCGCAAGGTGCTCGAAAGCGTGCCGCCCATCACGGTGCCGTCCGAGATCGAGAAGCTCAAGCTCCAGCTGGCCGACGTGGCGCAGGGCAAGGCGTTCCTGCTGCAAGGTGGCGACTGCGCCGAGACCTTCGTCGACAACACCGAGCCGCACATCCGGGCCAACATCCGGACCCTGCTGCAGATGGCCGTCGTGCTGACCTACGGCGCCAGCATGCCGGTGGTCAAGGTGGCCCGCATCGCCGGCCAGTACGCCAAGCCGCGCTCGTCGGACATCGACTCGCTCGGCCTGACGTCCTACCGCGGTGACATGGTCAACGGTTTCGACCCGGACCAGGCCGTTCGCGTGCACGATGCGTCGCGTCTGGTGCGGGCCTACGCCAACGCGAGCGCCGCGATGAACCTGGTGCGGGCGCTGACCTCGTCGGGTCTGGCTTCACTGCAGCAGGTGCATGAATGGAACCGCGAGTTCGTTCGCACGTCGCCGGCGGGTGCCCGGTACGAGGCGCTGGCGGGCGAGATCGACCGTGGCCTGAACTTCATGACGGCCTGCGGCGTCAACGACCGCAACCTGCAGACCGCCGAGATCTACGCCAGCCACGAGGCCCTGGTGCTCGACTACGAGCGCGCGATGCTCCGGCTGTCCACCGAGTTCCCACTCGAGGCCCCCGAGCCCCGCCTGTACGACCTGTCGGCGCACTACGTCTGGATCGGCGAGCGCACCCGTCAGCTCGACCATGCGCACATCGCGTTCGTGGAGACCATCGCCAACCCCATCGGCATCAAGATCGGCCCGACGACGACGCCGGAAATGGCCGTCGAGTACGTGGAACGCCTTGACCCGCACAACATTCCGGGCCGGCTCACGCTGGTCAGCCGGATGGGTAACGGCAAGGTGCGCGACGTGCTGCCGGGCATCATCCAGAAGGTGGAAGCCTCCGGTCACCAGGTGATCTGGCAGTGCGACCCCATGCACGGCAACACCCACGAGAGCTCGACGGGTTACAAGACCCGGCACTTCGACCGCATCGTCGACGAGGTGCAGGGCTTCTTCGAGGTGCACCGCGCGCTGGGCACCCACCCGGGCGGCATCCACGTCGAGATCACCGGCGAGAACGTCACCGAATGTCTTGGTGGCGCGCAGGATATCTCCGACGACGACCTGGCCGGCCGCTACGAGACGGCGTGCGACCCGCGTCTGAACACGCAGCAGAGCCTGGAGTTGGCATTCCTGGTCGCGGAGATGCTCCGCGACTAGACCACCCCGCCGAGTGGCCACTTATCGCGCGATTTCGTGAGAAATCCGTGCGGTAGGTGGCCTTTCGGCGCTTTCGGCGCTTTAGAACAACCCGTTGAGATTGGTGCCGAGCGTCCAGGCGCCCGCGGCGGTGAGCGCCGTCAGGGTCAGGATCGCGATGAGCCAGAACAGCACGGCGCGCCGCGACCGCTGCCTCGCCCAGGCGAAATCGTCGAGGGCGATCCCGGCGAATTGCTTTGCCGCCACGGGTGATTCGAGCAGCGCGGGGTCCATCGCCGGATCCATCGTGAACTGCAGGGTGTGCTGGGGCGCCGGTTTCGGCGCCGCTGCCCGACCCGTCGCGACCGTGGTGCGCTCCGCGCGGCCGCGCTGGGCGGCTGCCGCGGTGTGCTGCGCGGAGTTCTGCGGCGCGGGCACCTGAAATTCGGGCAGGCCCAGATCGGTGACGATGGCAGCCAGCTCGGCGGCCATGTCGCCGGCATCGAGGTAACGATCGTCCACGCCACGGGCCGTGGCGCAGGCCACCAGGTCGTCGAATTGCGTTGGCACACCCGCGATTGCCGCGCTCGGCGGCGGTACGTCCTGGTCCAGCCGCTGATACGCGACGCTCAGCGGGGTGTCGCCGGTGAACGGGGTGGTGCCCGTCAGGAGTTCGTACGCCAGGATGCCGACGGAGTAGACGTCGCTGCGCGGGTCGGCGTCGCCGGTGCTGACCTGTTCGGGGGAGAGGTACGCCGCGGTGCCGAGGATGACACTCGTCGACGTGATCTTGGCCTCAGCCACGGCCCGCACCAGCCCGAAATCGGCGATCTTGACCTCGCCGGTGTCGGAGATCAGGACGTTCTCGGGCTTGATGTCACGGTGCACCAGGCCTGCTTGGTGGGCCACCGCCAGACCGTCGAGCATCGGGGCGAGTACTGCCGCGACCGCGTGCGGCGGCATGGGTCCGCGCTCGCGCAGCAACTCCCGCAGCGTGCCGCCCTCGACCAGTTCCATCACCAGGAACGGATGGCGGCCGTCGAATCCCTGGTCGTAAACCGCTACCAGCCCAGCGCTTTTCAGGCCGGCGGCGGCACGGGCCTCGCGCTGGAACCGGGTCAGGAACTGCTCGTCGCCGGAGTACCGCGAATCCATCACCTTCAGCGCCACCAGGCGGTCGAGTCGGGTGTCGAGGCCGCGGTACACCGTCGACATGCCGCCGCTGGCGATCGGGGCATCGACCCGGTAGCGGCCGTCCAGTACCGCACCGATCAGTGGGTCCAGTTGGTGGGATGGCTGCACCCGGCAATGGTACGGCTCTAGAATCTCCTGCGTGAGCAGCATTCCGGCCGCCGAGGACGTTATCGATCCCGATGAAGCGGTCTACGATCTTCCCGCAGTGTCAGCCATGCTGGGTATTCCGGTGACCAAGGTGCATCAGCAGCTGCGGGACGGTCACCTGATCGGGGTGCGACGCAACGGCGCCATTGTGGTGCCGAAGATCTTCTTCGACGCCAAGGGCCATGTCGTCAAGCAGCTGCCCGGCCTGCTGGTGCTGTTGCGCGACGGTGGCTACGACGACACCCACATCGTGCGGTGGTTGTTCACCGCCGACGAGTCGCTCACGCTGACCCGCGATGGCAGCACCGACCGCATCGCCAACGCGCGCCCGGTCGACGCGCTGCATTCGCACCAGGCCAGGGAAGTGCTGCGCCGCGCCCAGGCCATGGGTTACTGACGGCACCGCCGTCTACACGCCACTGACGGCACCGCCGTCTACGGGTTACCGAGTAACCCAGCCAGCACCGGCGCCATGATCCGCACGATGTCCTCGTCGGAGGCGGCGGCCAGGTCGGGGAACTGCAGCAGGTAGCGCTGGCTCGCGATACCCATCAGCGCCGCGCTCAGCAGGGCCGCCCGCAACCGCGCGTCGGGTCCGTCGATGTCTGCCGCGACTGACGTGACGACCTGGTCGGTCACCTTGGCCCGCAGCAACTCCAGCGCGTCCGGGCTGGTCATCGCGGTGCGGAGCAGCACCGCCATGGGGCCGTCGGGGTCGGCGGCCCAGGCGGTCAGCAGGCCCTGCAGATAGTTCTGTGCGGTCTCGGCGGGGTCGGCTGTCGTCATGTCCCCGACGGGAATCGTCCACTGCACCGCCTCGTGGAACAGCTCCTGCTTGCTGCCGAAGTGCTTGATCACCGTCGCCTTGTTGATGCCGGACAATTCGGCGATGCCCCGGATGGTGGCTTTCTCGTAGCCGGCCTCGGCGAACACCTTTCGCGCGGCCAGCAGAATCCGCTGCCGCGTGCGCTGGCCCTTGCGCTCTGGGGTCGGTGCAGTCACGGTCACATCCTCTCAGGGAACAAAAGTAAACGCACGGTGCGTTATTCTGGCGGACATTCGACGAGGAGGAAATGTGATGGATTGGGATGGCGCTTACCGCAACGAGGACGCGCCCGCATGGAACATCGGCGAGCCGCAACCTGAGTACGCCGCACTGATCGACCAGGACGGAGTCGTTCAGGGCGAGGTGCTCGACGCCGGCTGCGGTTACGCGGAACTCGCCCTGGCCCTCGCGGCGCGGGGCCACACCGTGCACGGGATCGACCTGACGCCGACGGCCGTCGCGGCGGCCACTGCTGCCGCGGCCGAACGGGGTTTGCGCACAGCCACTTTCGAGCAGGCGGACATCAGCGCGTTCACCGGGCACGACGGGCGATTCGGGACCATCTTCGACAGCGGCCTGCTGCATGCTCTGCCGGCCGAACTGCGGGACGGCTACCTGCAGTCCGCCTACCGCGCAGCGGCACCCGGCGCCACGTTCTACATCCTGGCCTTCGGCACCGGAGCGTTCGGCGACCACGACGGTCCGGGACCCACCCAGTTCACGGCAGACGAACTGCGCCAGATCGTCTCGAAGGAATGGCAGGTGGACAGCATCCGGCCGGCGCAGCTGCAGGCCGGCGCCGGTGCTGAACAGGTGCGGCTGCCCGGACACCTCGTCGTCGCCAGGAGGGCGTGATCATGTCGTTCACACCGGCTGAGCGCGACTTCCTGGGCACCCAGCCGATCGGGCGCCTCAGCACCATCGGGCCTGAGGGACAGCCGCAGATCCGGCCGGTGGGAGTGCACCTGGGTCCGGACGGCACCGTCGACATCGTCGGCCACGCCCTCGCCGCAACGCAGAAGTGGCGCAACGTCATCGCCAATCCGAAGGTGGCGTTCATCGTCGACGAGGTCACCTCGGTCGTGCCGCCGCGGGCGCAGGGGATCGAGATCAGGGGCACCGCGCGGGCGCTGCCCGGCGAGGGGAGCACCGACGGCGGGCTCAGCGGAGACATCATCCGGCTGACGCCCACCCGGATCGTCAGCTGGGGCATCGACGGTGAGGGCACGCGGGCCCGGAACGCCTAGCGGGCGGGCTCGGTCTCGACGGCCGGCTCCGGTGCGTGTGACAGCGAATACCACGCTGCCACAGCACAACCCGTGGCCAGGATGACGTGTAGCCAGGAGTACATGCCGTGCGATCCGTCGGGTTTGAAGATCACCATGATCCAGGTCGAGAACCCGGCGATCAGCGCGATCGCCGACCGGCTCTGCGCCAGTGCCGAGACGATCGCCAGTGGCCAGGTGTAGTACCAGGGCAGCGCGGCGGGCACGAACAGCACGACGACGGCCATCACCAGCGCGATGCCGATCAGCGCTTCCCGGTCGGTGTGGCGGAATCGCCACCACAGCAACGGGAGTGAGATCGCGATGATCGCGATGCCGGTGATCCGGGTGACGTCGAGCACCGCGTAGAAACTGACGGTGGTGAACAGCCCGCCGATGGCGTGGATCAGGTTGGCTATGGCGGTCGGGATCGTCAGCCAGTTGACGATCTTGACCGAGCCCGCCAACGCCGTCAGCCAGCCGAGCCCGACACCCGCCGCCACCGTCACCACGGCGAACACCACGGTGAAGATCGCCCCGGACGCGGCGGTGGCCGCGAGCCAGGTGCGCACCGCGCCCCACGGGTGTCGTTCGCGCAACTGGCGCATCCAGACCCACACCATGAACGGAAGTGCCAGTCCCGCGGTGGCTTTCACCGCCACCGCGAGGGCGATCAGGCTGACGCCGGCGATGGGATGACGTTCGAAGGTGAGCGCGATGGCGGCCATCATCAGCCCCACCATCAGCATCTCGTTGTGGACGCCGCCCATCAGATGGATGATCACCAGCGGGTTGAGCACGCAAATCCACAGGGCGGCAGCGCTGTTGGCGCCGACGTGCCGGGCCACCCGGGGCGCGGCCCAGATCAACATGATCAGACCGGGCAGCATGCACAGCCGCAGCAGCATGGTGCCCTGCACGACATGGTCGCCGACGATCATGGTGACGAACTTGGCGACCAGGATGAAGGCCGGTCCATAGGGCGCGGTGGTGGTGGTCCAGATGGGACTCACGTTGTCCAACAACGAGTTCGGGTTGTCCACCGGCCCGACCAGGTAGGGGTCGAGGCCGTCGCGCAGCAGTGCGCCCTGCGCCAGGTACGAGTACGTGTCGCGGCTGAACACCGGGACGCTCAGCAGCAGTGGGGCCAGCCAGAAGCCGGTCGTCGCGATCATCGTGTAGTCGGTTGCGGTGCGGTCCACCACGCGCCGGCCCAGCGCCAGCCAGGCGATCAGCATCAGTGCGACGCCGGTCCACAGCAGGATCGACGACACCACCAGCCCATGGCCGAACCGGAACCACGACAGGTGCATCGACTCCAGCAGCGGATCGTGCTGCCGGGTGCTCCCGGCGCCCAAGCCGCCCAGCGCGATCAGGATGGCGCCGGTGAAGCCGAGCAGCGCGGGGCGGCCCTCGTCGGATCGCCCGAACGCGATCAGCCGGGCCAGCGCCCCGGGCGCGGTAGTCGAGGTGGTCATCGTCGGCGCCTACGCGGACCGGTTCGACGCGCGCCGGGCGAGCTCGGTGAGCCCGTTCTTGGCGCCCTCGTCGATGGGGGCAGCGGCCAGCGCGTCCAGTCCACGTTGGGTGAGCAGTGAGATGCGCTGCTCCACGGCGGCCAGTGCACCCACGGACTCGATGACGCCGCAGAGCTCGCTGACCTGACCGTCCGTCAAGTCGGTGCCGATCGCGCTGCGCAGCAGGTCCGCCGCGGTCGGGTCGGAGCTTTCGGCCAGTTCCACGGCCTCGGCCAGCAGCACGGTGCGCTTGCCCGAGCGCAGATCGTCACCCGACGGCTTACCGGTGACGGCCGGGTCGCCGAACACTCCGAGCACGTCGTCGCGCAACTGGAACGCGATGCCCAGATCGGTGCCGACGGCGTGGAAAATCTTCTGCACGTCGGGCCGGTCGGCGGCTGCTGCGGCGCCCAGCTGCAGCGGCCGGGTGACGGTGTACGACGCGGTTTTGTACAGGTTCACGTTCATGGCCGAGGCGACGGTGTCGGCGCCGCTGGATTCGGCGACGATGTCGAGGTACTGCCCGCCGAGGACCTCGGTGCGGATGTGTGCCCACACCTCGTTGACCCGCCGCCGCGCGTCGGCCGACAGGTCGGCGTTCGAGACCACGTCGTCCGCCCAGGACAGTGCGAGGTCACCGAGCAGGATGGCTGCGGACAGCCCGAACTGCTCGGACGAGCCACGCCAGCCCTGCTGGCGGTGCCGCTCGGCGAACAGCCGGTGCACTGTCGGCAGGCCGCGCCGGGTCGCCGAACAGTCGATGACGTCGTCGTGGACCAGGGCGCAGGCCTGCAGCAGTTCCAATGCGGAGAACAGGCGCAACACCGCCGGGTCGGCCGGGTGGCCGGGATCGGGCGCCATTGCGCGCCAGCCCCAGTAGGCGAACGCCGGGCGGACCCGTTTGCCGCCGCGCAGCACGAACTCTTCGAGTGCCCCGGTGACCTCGGCGTAGGCGTCACCGATGTACGCGCTGTCCCGCCGGCGTTCGGCGAGATAGTCGCGCAGTTGATCTGTGATGGCATTCGCCAGCTCGCCAGCCGACGGACCTGCGGCATCGACGCTCAGCGCGCGTCCCCTCTCCTGACCCCGGAATTGTGCATCCAGATTAGAGGGTGCCGGGTCACCGGTCGGACGCAGTGACAAAGTCACTCATCGGACACTGCGGCGAGCTTGGGGGAGCGGTCGCGGCCCCAGTAGGCGAGGCCGCCGATGATGCCGGCGACCGCGAAGGCCAGGACGGCCATCCAGATCGCGGCCGTGGTGAACGAACGCGCGCTCGGGTCGGTGTAGCGGGCCTGGGCTTTCATGGTGCTCACGACGCCGGGTTTGAGCTTCCACTGGACGATGTCGCTGGCCACCCGCTCGCCGTTGGTCGACGTGACATCGCCGGGGAACGCCACCGACAACGTGACATCCGAATCCGGGTCGGTCACCGTGGTCAGGTCGACGCGGCCTTCGAGGATCACCAGGTCACCGGCCCGGCGCAGCGAGATGTCGGCGCCGGCCGAGTCCCGGCTCAGGTTGGCCAGCTGGGGCACCTCGGAGAAGCTCAGGTCCGAGAACACGGCCTCGGAGCCGACGTAGTCGTCCTTGCGGTAGTCCGAGACCGCGACCTTCTGCGCGAACGGCAGGTTGTTGGTCAGCTGCGGGCCCTTGTCGTCCGCGTCCTTGGCCTTCGCGGAGGCGACGATCTGGCCAGACACCCGGTCGTCGGGCGAGACGGTGAGCGAGGTGTGGACGCGCACGCAGCCGACCGCCAGGGGGAGCAACATCAGAAACAGCAGCAAGGCACGCAGGTGGCGGCGGCGGTTCACGCCGTTATCGTGCCAGATGGGGGCAGGGTCAGCGGCACACCGGATGGATCACAGTGGCAGGGCTCGGCCCAAAATGGCGAACGGCCGTGGATCACCGGGGAAGAAGTAGCTGCGCATGACGTCGTGGAATCCAAGCCGGCGGTACAGCCGCCAGGCCCGGTTGCCTTCGCCGAGGATTTCCGGGGTGGACAGCAGGACATGGGATTCCGCGCAGCCGACGAGCAGTCGACGGGTCAGTGCCTCGCCGAGTCCCAGGCCCTGAGCCCGTGGGTGGATGTGCAGCTCGGTGAGTTCGAAGTACCCGTTCAGCAATTGGTCGATGCGTTCGCTGGGCGTGCCGACCTGGCGCAGGCCGGCGGCGACCTGTTGGTACCACCACTGATCGGGTGCGCCGCGGTACCCGTAGGCGACGCCGAGCATGGGGGCGGATCGAAGTGCCGCGTCCGGGGTCTCGTCCTGGCTGAGGACGTCGAACGCGGCGACGCCGGTCCAGCCGTCGCGCCGGGTGTGGTCCAGCCACATCGACGCGCGCTGACGTTCGGTGCCCCGCGGGTAGCGCATGGCGTCGACGTAGACGGACAGCGCGTCATCGAGTCGGTGCTGCATGTCAGCCGGCGACAGATCGGTCAGGAGCGTCGCCACGGTGTGAGCCTTTCGGTGCGTCAGGGAGGTCTTGGGAGGGGGTGGGAACGTTGAAGGAGGTGGGTGGGAACGTCGAAATCGGGTTGCGCAGCAGGCGCTGTCGCCCGGCCGACGTCCCAGTCTTACAATTCGGGAGTCTGAAGTATGTGGTACGTGTCTGTGTGACCTCGTATCATGACTGTTAGGGATCCGTGACCACGGGTGCAGACGTCAGGAGCCGCTGCGGGCAGCGGTGTGAGTTGGGAGGCGCGGATGCCACTCTCCGATCATGAGCAGCGCATGCTCGACCAGATCGAGAGTGCGTTGTACGCCGAGGACCCGAAGTTCGCTTCGAGCGTCCGGGGCGGCACGCTGCAAGCGCCGTCGGCACGGCGGCGGCTGCAAGGCGCGGGGCTGTTTGTCCTCGGTCTTGCGTTGCTGGTGCTGGGTGTGGCGTTTCGGATCCTGTGGATCGACCAGCTCCCCATCCTGAGCGTCATCGGCTTCGTGGTGATGTTTGCCGGTGCGGTGTTCGCGGTGACCGGTCCCCGGAAGCTCTCCAAGGAGAAGTCGGCGCCGTCTGCCGGCAAGTCCAAGCGCGCTCGCGCTGGTAACTCGTTCACCAACCGCATGGAAGACCGGTTCCGTCGCAGGTTCGACGACTAAACGCGCACGTGTGACACAGGGGTAGCCGATTCGGCTGCCCCTGTTTTGTTTTTCGCCGGTCGGGTGATGGTGTGACGCGCGACACGCCGGGCTGGTAGCGAAATTTGCCGGCGGCGGCGTCCGCCACGATTTTTCAGGGCTTGCGCTCCGCGGCCCCCCACAACGCCCCACTGCACTCCCGCATGCCCTTCCAGCTGGGATTTCGGTGCACAGCCAGGCCGTTTGATGCCGTCCTCCACCCCTGAGTTTCTGTGGTTGCTGCGCCGAGTGGGGCAGATAAGGCCATTTTTAGACTTGGAATGGAGTGAAGTGGGGGATTGTGGGGTAATGTGGCGGACATCGGAGAGACCGGACTCCGGAGTGGCGGGAGGTGCCTGGTGTTTTTGGGTACCTACACGCCGAAGCTCGATGACAAGGGGCGACTGACGTTGCCCGCCAAGTTCCGCGATGCACTGGCAGGAGGGTTGATGGTCGCCAAGAGTCCAGATCACAGCCTCGCTGTGTATCCGAGGGTTGAGTTCGAAGCCGAGATTGCCCGCCGCGTGGCGAGCACTCCTCGAAACGATCCCGCCGCTCGTGCCGACCTGCGCGTTTTCGCCGCGGGCGCCGACGAGCAGCACCCCGACGCTCAGGGCCGTGTCACCCTGTCCGCTGATCACCGTCGCTACGCGAGCCTGACCAAGGAATGCGTCGTGATCGGAGCGGTGGACTACCTCGAAATCTGGGATGCCGCGGCCTGGCAGACCTACCAAGACACTCACGAAGAGAACTTCTCCGCGGCAAGCGATGAAGCGCTCGGCAGCACCCTTTGACCTGCAGGCCCGTGCAGCGTGGCCTCTGTCCGAACCGGCCCTGGCGTACTTCCCCAACGTCAGGTCCGCGAACTCGGACAGAGACCTCGCTGCGGGGGCCGCACAAATCCACCAGCTGAAGCCTTTTGGGGGTGTTGCGTTGACCGATCGTCGGCCGCACATTCCGGTGCTGCTGGACCGCTGCGTCGAGCTGCTGGCCCCAGCACTCACCAGACACGGCGCCGACGGCGCCGGCGCCGTCATGATCGACGCGACGCTGGGCGCCGGTGGCCACTCCGAAGCCTTCCTGACTCGCTTTCCCGGTCTGACGCTGATCGGCCTGGACCGGGACCAGACCGCGCTGCGGCTGGCTTCCGAGCGCCTCGCACCGTTCGGTGACCGGGTGCACCTGGTGCACACCGCGTATGACGGCATCGACGACGCACTGACCCAATCTGGCTACCGCCCAGGTGAATTGGACGGCATCCTGTTCGACCTCGGGGTGTCTTCGATGCAGCTCGACCAGGCCGAGCGTGGCTTCGCCTACGCGCAGGACGCGCCGCTGGACATGCGGATGGACCAGACGTCGGGCCTGACCGCGGCGGACATCCTGAACACCTACGACGCCCGGGCGCTGACCCGAGTGCTGCGCGAGTACGGCGAGGAGAAGTTCGCCTCCCGCATCGCCGGCGCGATCGTCCGCGAGCGGGCTCGCCGTCCCTTCACCACGACGACCCAGCTCGTCGAGCTGCTGTACGCGGCGATCCCGGCCCCGGCCCGTCGCACCGGTGGGCATCCGGCCAAGCGGACGTTCCAGGCGCTGCGCACCGAGGTCAACGGGGAGCTGGACTGTCTGCGCGCGGCGATACCCGCCGCGCTGGACGCGCTGCGGCCCGGCGGCCGCATCGCCGTCGAGGCCTATCAGTCGCTGGAAGACCGAATTGTCAAGGGGTACTTCACCGATGCCACCGCATCGCGTACCCCGGAGGGCCTGCCGATGGAGCTGCCCGGCTACGAGCCGCTCTTCACCTCGTTGACCCGGGGTGCCGAACGGGCCGACGACCACGAACTCGAATTGAATCCGCGTAGCGCGTCGGTTCGCCTGCGTGCATTGGAAAAAGTTGTCACAAGGGGAGGTCTGTGATGGCAAAGCGGCCAGCGCCGGTACGCGGCGGCAACGCTCGACGGGCGACCCGGTCCGGCGAGGCAGAGCCGCGCCGGCGCACAGCGGTACGGCAGGACCCCGTGGACAAGCGGGATGCCAAGCGTGACAACAAGTCCGGTAGCAAGGGCGAAGCCCGCGTCAAGCGCGGCAAGCGCGACGTCCGGCCGCAGCGGTCCAAGCCCACCGGCGCCGGTCCGCAGACCACGCCGTTCGCACGGCCGACCGCGGCGCCGTCACGCCCCAAGAGCGCGTCGCAGGCCAAGGCCCGGGCCAAGGCTCGTAAGGCCAAGGCGCCCAAGGTTGTTCGCACCCCGCTGCGGGAGCGGATGCTTATGCGTATCGCCGAGATGGACCTCGACCCGCGGCACCTGATCGCGCGGGTGCCGTTCGTCGTGCTGATCATCGGGGCGCTGGGCATGGGCCTTGGCGTCACGCTGTGGCTGTCGACCTCCGCTGCCGAACGGTCCTATGAGTTGGGCCGCGCCAAGGAGATCAATCAGGCGCTGCAGCAACAGAAAGAGGCGCTCGAGCGTGACGTGCTGGTGGCGCAGGCCGCGCCGGCGCTCGCCGATGCGGCCCGCAACCTCGGCATGATCCCGTCCCGCGACACCGCGCACCTGGTGCAGGACCCGACCGGCAACTGGCTGCTGGTCGGCAGTCCCAAACCGGCGCAGGGGGTTCCGCCGCCACCGCTGAACACACCGCTGCCCGAGGTGGCCCCGCCCGCCCCGGCCGCCCCACGTCCGGTCCCGGCGCCTGCCGCGGCTCCCGCCCCGGTCCCGGCGCCTGCCGCGGCTCCCGCCCCGGTCCCGGCGCCTGCCGCGGCTCCGGTCCCGGTCCCGGTCCCGGGTGCAGTTCCGGTCCCCGGCGCTGTTCCGGCCCCGGCCGCCGCTCCGGCGCCACTCGTGATTGACCCGCGGGAACAGGTCGTACATGCGCCGGCGCCCGCGGCACCGGTGCTCCCGGTCCCGGCTCCCGCCCTTGCGGCGCCCGTCCCGGCGGCACCGGCCCTCCCGGTGCCCGGACTGGGCACGCTGCCCGGCCCGGCTCTGCAGCCGGAGAGCGTGCTCCCGGCTCAGGCCGCGCAGGTCCCGGCACAGATTCCGGCCCCGGTGGCGGCCCCGCTTCCGGTGCCGTCGGCCCCCGGCGCCCCCGCATGAGCGGCAAGAGCCCGCGCAGGACCGGCGCGCAGCGGACGGCCGCGTCGCGCAAACGGCAGCCCACCGCCAAACCGCGCACCGCGCAACCGCATTCGGCTCACGAACGGCGCACCCGCGAGGCCGTCGTACCCGAGGGCCGCACGGGCTCGTTCGGGTTCCGGCACAAGACCGGCAACATCGTCATCGCGCTGGTGCTGCTGGCCTCGGCAGTGCAGCTGTTCTTCCTCCAGGGTCCGCGGGCTGCCGGTCTGCGCGCCGAGGCGGCCAGCCAGCTCAAGGTCACCGACGTGGAGAAGGCGGTGCGGGGCAGCATCGTCGACCGCAACAGCGCCAAGCTGGCCTTCACCATCGAAGCCCGCGCGCTGACCTTCCAGCCCAACCGGATTCGCCAGCAGCTCACCGAGGCGAAGGCCAAGACCCCGGCGGCACCCGACCCGGACAAGCGACTCAATGAGATCGCCGTCGGCGTGGCGGGTCTGCTGAACAACAAGCCCGACGCCGCGACCCTGGCCAAGAAGATCACCGGCGGGGACTCGTTCGTCTACCTGGCCCGCGCGGTCGATCCCGCCATCTCCGACGCCATCACCAAGAAGTACCCCGAGGTCGGCGCGGAGCGTCAGGACATCCGGCAGTACCCCGGTGGCTCGCTGGCCGCGAACATCGTCGGCGACATCGGCTGGGACGGCCACGGCCTGCTCGGCCTCGAAGATTCCTTCGACGCAAAGCTTTCCGGCACCGACGGCTCGGTCACCTACGACCGCGGCTCGGACGGTGTGGTGATCCCCGGCAGCTACCGGGACCGGCATGACGCCATCAACGGCGCCACCGTGCAGCTCACCCTCGACAACGACATCCAGTACTACGTCCAGCAGCAGGTGCAGCAGGCCAAGGACATGTCGGGCGCGCGCGACGTGTCCGCGGTGGTCCTGGATTCCAAGACCGGCGAGATTCTGGCCATGACGAACGACAACACGTTCGATCCGGCGCAGGAACTGAACCGGCAGGACGACAAGCAGATGGGTAATCTGCCCGCGACGTCACCGTTCGAGCCGGGTTCGGTCAACAAGATCGTCACCGCGGCGTCGGTCATCGAGTTCGGCCTGTCGAATCCCGATGAGGTACTGCAGGTTCCGGGCAGTTACAACATGGGTGGCGTCACCATCCGCGACGCCTGGGGCCACGGCGTCGACCCGTACACCACTACCGGTGTCTTCGGGAAGTCCTCGAACATCGGCACTCTGATGCTGGCCCAGCGGGTCGGCCCGGAGCGCTTCGCGGACATGCTCACGAAGTTCGGCCTCGGCCAGCGCACGGGCTCGGGTCTGCCGGGTGAGAGCGCGGGGCTGGTTCCGCCGATCGATCAGTGGTCGGGTAGCTCGTTCGCGAACCTGCCCATCGGACAGGGACTTTCGATGACCCTGCTGCAGATGACCGGCATGTACCAGGCCATCGCGAACGACGGTCTGCGCATCCCGCCGCGCATCGTCAAGTCGGTCGTCTCGGCCGACGGCACCCACCAGGATCAGCCGGCACCCGAGAGTGTCCAGGTCGTGTCCCCGCAGACCGCGGCGACGCTGCGCAACATGTTCCGCGCGACCCTCCAGCGTGACCCGCGCGGCACCCAGCAGGGCACCGGCTGGCCGGGCGCCGTCGAGGGGTACCAGATGGCAGGCAAGACCGGTACCGCTCAGCAGATCAACCCGGCGTGCGGCTGCTACTACGACGACGATCACTACTGGATCACCTTCGCCGGCATGGCGCCGGCGGACGATCCGCGCTACGTCGTCGGCATCATGGCCAACAACCCGCTGCGCAATGCCGACGGCACGCCTGGCCACTCGATGGCACAGCTGTTCCACAACATCGCGGCATGGCTGATGCAGCGGGAGAACGTGCCGCTGTCGCCGGACCCCGGTCCGCCGCTGGTCCTGCAGGCCACCTGACGGGCCGGGTGCCCGTCGCCGGCCCGGTACTGTGTCATGGCCATGTCTTCGCCTACCTTGCGCCCCGCTGATCCCGCCGGAGCCGCGCTGGGCTCGTTGGCCGACCACGTTGGCGCAGCGCTGCCGGCCGGTGCCCAGGCCGGGGAGCTGCGGGTCACCGGCGTCACGCTGAGCAGCCGGGACGTCGTCGCCGGTGATCTGTTCGCGGCGCTGCCGGGTTCGGCCGCACACGGCGCACGGTTCGCCGCCGACGCCGTCGCTGCCGGGGCTGCCGCGGTGCTGACCGACCCGGACGGCCTGGGGCTGCTCGGTACCAATGTTCCTGCGGTCGGTGTGCCCGTTCTCGTCCACGCCGACCCGCGGGCGGTGTTGGGTGAGATCGCCGCCGAAATCTACGGCCGGCCATCCGAGCGGCTGCGTGTCATCGGCATCACCGGGACCTCCGGCAAGACCACGACCACCTATCTGGTGGAGGCGGGGTTGCGCGCCGCGGGGCGGGTGGCCGGACTGATCGGCACCGTCGGTATCCGGATCGACGGCCGCGACCTGCCGAGTTCCCTGACCACCCCCGAGGCGCCGGCGCTGCAGGCGCTGCTGGCCGCGATGGTCGAACGCGGCGTGGACACCGTCGTCATGGAGGTGTCCAGCCACGCGTTGTCGCTGGGCCGGGTGGACGCCCTGCGCTTCGCCGCCGGCGGTTTCACCAACCTGTCGCGGGACCACCTGGACTTCCACCCGACCATGGACGACTACCTGGACGCCAAAGCCCGGCTGTTCCAACCGGATTCGCCCAACCATGCGGCAGTGTCGGTCGTCTGCGTGGACGACGACTGGGGCCGTCGGATGGCCGCCCGCGCCGCCGACCCGGTGACCGTCAGCACCACCGGTGACGCCAACTGGACCGTCGCCGCTATCGAAGCGGACCGCGAGGGCCAGCGGTTCACCGCCGTCGGGCCCGACGGCGCCCGGCACGAGCTGCGGATCGGCCTGCCCGGCGGCTACAACGTCGCCAACGCGCTACTGGCCGTGGCGCTGCTCGACGCCGTCGGCGTCACCCCGGAGCAGGCTGCACCGGGACTGGCCACCGCCAGCGTGCCCGGCCGCCTGCAGCCCATCGACCGCGGACAGGACTTCCTGGCCCTCGTCGACTACGCGCACAAGCCGGGCGCTCTGGAGGCGGTGCTGCAGACGCTGCGCCCGCAGACCCAGGGCCGGTTGGCGGTGGTGTTCGGGGCCGGCGGCAACCGGGACGCCGGGAAGCGCGAACCGATGGGACGCATCGCCGCCGCACTGGCGGATCTGGTGGTGATCACCGATGACAATCCGCGCGACGAAGACCCCGACCTCATCCGGGCGACCATCGCGGCGGGCGCCGCGGACGGATCGGCCGAGGTGGTGGTGATCGGTGACCGGCGGGCGGCCATCGACCATGTCGTCAGCTGGGCCCGTGCGGGGGACACGGTCCTGATCGCGGGCAAGGGACACGAGTCGGGCCAGACCCGAGCCGGTCAGACCCGGCCGTTCGATGATCGTGATGAGTTGGCTGCCTCTCTGGATGCTGTAGCCGGGAAAACTGGAGAGTCACCCGCATGATCGACCTGACCCTGGCGGAGATCGCCGACATCGTCGGCGGCGAGCTGTCCGACGTCACACCTGAGGCTGCCGCCGCGACGCACGTGACCGGGACCGTCGAGTTCGATTCGCGGGCCGTCACGGCGGGCGGTTTGTTCCTGGCGC
Source organism: Mycobacterium sp. PDNC021 (assembly GCF_048282635.1). Lineage (NCBI taxonomy): Bacteria > Bacillati > Actinomycetota > Actinomycetes > Mycobacteriales > Mycobacteriaceae > Mycobacterium > Mycobacterium sp. PDNC021. The sequence goes on along the minus strand of NZ_CP182502.1, from coordinate 4,393,660 downwards.
TGCCGGGTGCCCGGTCGGATGGGCATGACTTCGCCGCGGGCGCGGTGGCGGCGGGCGCCGTCGCGGTGCTGGCGGCCCGGCCGGTCGGGGTGCCGGCCATCGTGGTGAAGCCGGTTGCCGGACAGGTCGATTCGTCCTCGGGTGCGCTGGAGTACGACACCGACGGCTCGGGTGCCGCGGTGCTGGCGGCATTGGGCAAACTTGCCCGCGCGGTCGCCGACCGGTTGGCCGCCGGGGGACTGCGGATCATCGGCGTCACCGGCTCGTCGGGCAAGACGTCGACCAAGGATCTGCTGGCCGCGGTGCTGGCGCCGCTGGGTGAAGTGATCGCGCCGCCGGGATCGTTCAACAACGAGCTCGGCCATCCGTGGACGGTGCTGCGGGCCACCCCGGAGACCGACTTCCTGGTGCTGGAGATGTCGGCGCGGCACCCCGGCAACATCGCCGCCCTCGCCGCGATCGCACCGCCGTCGATCGGCGTGGTGCTCAACGTCGGCACCGCGCACCTCGGTGAGTTCGGCTCGCGCGACGTCATCGCGGCGACAAAATCGGAACTGCCACAAGCTGTCCCGGCGACCGGTGTCGTCATCCTCAACGCCGACGACCCAGCGGTGGCCGCCATGGCGGAGCGCACCGAAGCCCGCGTGGTGCGGGTATCCCGGTCTCCCGGAGCCGATGTCTGGGCCGGTGACGTGACGCTCGACGAGCTGGCCCGCCCGCGCTTCACCCTGCATTGTCGAAGTCAGCAGGACGAGCAGCACGTGGAGGTCGCTCTCGCCGTGCACGGCGATCATCAGGTGTCCAACGCGCTCAGTGCCGCCGCGGTCGCGCTGGAATGCGGCGCGAGCCTGCAGCAGGTGGCCGACGCGCTCGCCGGTGCCGGCCCCGTCTCCAAGCACCGTATGCAGGTCAGTGCCCGCGCCGACGGTGTGGTCGTGGTGAACGACGCCTACAACGCCAACCCCGACTCGATGCGGGCGGGCCTCAAGGCGCTGGCCTGGATGGCCAAGTCGGCGCGTGCCGAGTCCGGCGCGCAGGTGCGTAGCTGGGCGGTGCTCGGCGAGATGGCCGAACTGGGTGACGACGCCATTGCCGAGCATGACAGCATCGGTCGACTGGCCGTGCGTTTAGATGTGTCACGACTGGTTGTCGTCGGAACCGGGAGGGCTATGGGCGCCATGCAACACGGCGCGGTGATGGAAGGTTCGTGGGGCAGCGAGGTATCGCCGGTCCCCGATGCCGCTGCCGCACTCGATTTGCTGCGTGCCGAGCTGGAGCCCGGCGATGTCGTGCTGGTCAAGGCCTCGAACTCGGCGGGGCTCGGCGCGCTGGCTGAGGAACTCGCGCGGGAGGGGCAAGCGTGATTCAGATCCTGTTCGCCGTCGGCATCGCGCTCGCGGTGTCGATCGTGCTGACGCCGGTGCTGATCCGGCTGTTCACCCGCCGGGGTTTCGGCCACGAGATCCGCGAAGACGGTCCGGCCAGCCACCAGAAGAAGCGCGGCACGCCGTCGATGGGTGGCGTCGCGATCGTGACCGGCATCTGGTGCGGCTATCTCGGCACCCACGTCGTCGGGCTGTTGGTCGACGGCGAAGGGCCGTCGGCCTCGGGCCTGCTGGTGCTCGGGCTGGCCACCTCACTGGGTGCCGTCGGCTTCCTCGACGATCTGATCAAGCTTCGTCGGGCCCGCAACCTGGGTTTGAACAAGACCGCCAAGACGGTCGGTCAGCTGGTGTCGGCCGTCCTGTTCGGTGTGCTGGTGCTGCAGTTCCGCAACGCCAACGGTCTGACGCCGGCGAGTGCCGGCCTGTCCTATGTGCGCGAGATCGCGACCGTCACCCTCGGGCCGCTGCTGTTCGTGTTGTTCATCGTGGTGCTGGTCAGTGCCTGGTCCAACGCGGTCAACTTCACCGACGGCCTGGACGGCCTGGCGGCTGGTGCCATGGCGATGGTCAGCGCGGCGTACGTGCTGATCACGTTCTGGCAGTACCGCAACGCGTGCGCCACCAGCCCGGGGCCGGGCTGCTACAACGTCCGCGATCCGCTGGACCTGGCGCTGGTCGCGGCCGCGACGGCGGGCGCCTGCATCGGATTCCTCTGGTGGAACGCCGCGCCGGCCAAGATCTTCATGGGCGACACCGGCTCGCTGGCGCTCGGCGGCATCATCGCCGGTCTGTCGGTGACCAGCCGGACCGAGACGCTGGCCATCGTGCTCGGCGCCCTGTTCGTCGCCGAGGTCACCTCGGTGGTGGTCCAGATCCTGGCGTTCCGGACCACCGGTCGGCGGGTGTTCCGAATGGCGCCGTTCCATCATCACTTCGAGCTGGCCGGCTGGGCCGAGACCACGGTGATCATCAGGTTCTGGCTGCTCACCGCGATCGCCTGCGGGCTCGGCGTGGCGCTGTTCTACAGCGAGTGGCTGTCCGCGGGCGGCCGCTAGACCCGCGGCTCCCAGCCAACATCCAGTATGTGCGCGGTGGCACCGGAACCCGCTGTTAGGGTTCGCGCCATGAATGTCGAGAAATACCTGGTCGGGCCCGTTGTCGTGCTGTCGGGTGCGGTGTTGATCGCCGGCTGCGGCGGTTCGGACGGCAAGTCCGGCACCAGCCAGGCCGCGGCGAAGTACGACATCTCGAAGGTCGGTGGCGTCAAGAGCAGCCTGCCGGCGGGCTATGACCCCATGGATCTGGAGCAGGACACCGTCACCCAGGAGAAGCTGGACGCTCCCGGTGTCGGCGCGCTCACCACCACGCCGCCGTCGGTCGTCACACCCGCCGAGTGCGCGTCGCTGCTCAAGCCGCTCGCGCCGGCCGGCGTCGGTGCCAAGGCCGAGGGATTCGTCGGCAGCAACCAGGAGGGCCACACCATCATCGTGGTGGCGGCGGAGGCGGCCAAGAACGCCGGCGAACTCGGCCACGCCGGCTGCGATCACATCACCGTCGACACGACCGACAGTGTCACCGCGACGGTCGACCGCGTCCCCGGCCCCGACATCGCGGGGGCGAAGACCATGGGCGTGCAGGCGCACATCACCGCCAACGGGAAGTCCATCGAGGAAGCCACCTACACCGCGGTCATGGGCGACAAGACCGTGGCCGTCGTCCAGGCCGACGTCGACCCGCAGGTGGCGAAGGACCTGCTCGTCAAAGTGGTCGCCGCGCTCAAGAGCTGACCACGCGCGCGGCGCCGCGAGCGTGCCCACAGCCCACGGATCCGGCCAGGATGACGCACTGGCCGCACATTCGTGACCTTGTGATGTGTGAGGTTCCTGGCAAATCACCCCATTCCGGCGACACGCGCCGGATGTGCCGCCCCCGACGGCGGTGACAGGGGAGGATTTTGGGATGCAAGGGACAGTTGTGGTTTTTGTGACCAATGTGAATGACGAGGTCGGGTAGTCACATGCCGGACATCCTTGCAAAGCTTCGCCGGAGCAAAGCCGGCCCGGAAGATCCGAAGGCTCCGGACGAGACGAACGAGGGCGCGTCGTCTGACTCCGGCAAAGACGCGGGCAAAACCGCGGCCGCCAAGCCCGCCAAGCCCGCCGAGCCCCAGCGGCAGGGTCCCCGGGCTCGGTTCGGGGCCTGGTTGAGCCGACCGATGACGTCGTTCCACCTGGTCATCGCGTGCGCGGCACTGCTGATCACGCTGGGGCTGACCATGGTGCTCTCGGCGTCGGGCGTGCACTCGTACGACGAGGACGGCTCGCCCTGGACGATCTTCGCCAAGCAGGTGCTGTGGACGATCATCGGCCTCGTCGCGTTCTATATCGCGCTCCGGCTGCCCATCGCGTTCATGCGCCGGATGGCGCTGCCGGCGTTCATCGTCAGCCTCGTGCTGATCGCCCTGGTGCTGATCCCGGGCGTCGGCCACCTGTCCAACGGTGCCCGCGGCTGGTTCGTCGTCGCCGGCTTCTCCATGCAGCCGTCCGAGCTGACCAAGATCGCCTTCGCGATCTGGGGTTCCCACCTGCTCGCGACCCGCCGCATGGAGCACGCCGGGCTCAAGGAGCTGCTGTTCCCGCTGCTGCCCGCGGCGGTGCTGGCACTCGCGCTGATCGTCGCCGAGCCCGACCTGGGCCAGACGGTGTCGGTGAGCATCGTCCTGCTCGGCCTGCTCTGGTATGCCGGTCTGTCACTGAAGCTGTTCCTCACCTCGCTGGTCGCCGCGGTCGGCGCGGCCGCGGTGCTAGCCGTCTCGGCCGGCTACCGCTCCGACCGCGTGCGGGCCTGGCTGGACCCCGACTCCGACCTGCAGGGCATCGGTTACCAGTCGCGGCAGGCCAAGTACGCGCTGGCAAACGGCGGCATGTTCGGCGACGGGCTGGGGCAGGGCACCGCCAAGTTCAACTACCTGCCCAACGCGCACAACGACTTCATCTTCGCGATCATCGGCGAGGAGCTGGGTTTCATCGGTGCGGCGGGCCTGCTCGCGCTGTTCGGCCTCTTCGCCTACACCGGTATGCGGATCGCCCGCCGGTCGGTCGACCCGTTCCTGCGGCTGCTGACCGCCACCACGACGCTGTGGGTGGTCGGTCAGGTGTTCATCAACGTCGGCTATGTGCTCGGCCTGCTGCCGGTCACCGGCATCCAGCTGCCGCTCATCTCCGCAGGTGGAACAGCAACGGCCACAACACTTCTGCTGATAGGCCTGATCGCGAATGCGGCGCGCCACGAACCCGAGGCGGTGGCCGCCCTGCGGGCCGGCCGCGACGATCGGATGAACCGGATCCTGCGACTGCCGCCGCCGGTGCCATACTCGCCGACCACCTTGGACTCGGCCCGGGACCGGATGCGTGGCCGCGGCGACAAGCCCGCCCGCAAGCCGGCCGCCCGGCAGTCCCAACCCACCAAGCCGGCCAGGCCCACGAAGTCGGCACGCCCCACCCGGCAGGCCGTCAGGCAGGAACCGCCGGCCCGGCAGCGCCGCGCCGACGCACCGAGGCGGGCACGACGCACCGAAGAACCCGACCGGCGATCGGGCCACAGCCGCCGAAACCCCGTACCGGCCGACGGCGCCGGACGGCGGACAAGGCAAAATGATGACCCGAAGGGTCACGGGCGACGTGATCCGCGCCGGTCGGACCCGAGAGTCCGCACATTGGAAGGTCAGCGGTACGGGTGAGTCAGGAGTTGGTGTGAGTTCGGGTCGAGGCGAGCGCAGCGACGGGGGAACTCACGGCATCTCGGTGGTTCTGGCCGGCGGCGGCACCGCAGGTCACATCGAACCCGCGATGGCGGTCGCCGACGCACTGGTGGCGCTGCGGCCTGACGTCCGGATCACGGCTCTCGGCACGGCCCGCGGGCTGGAAACCCGGCTGGTGCCCGAACGCGGCTACGACCTGCAGCTGATCACCCCGGTTCCGTTGCCGCGCAAGCCTTCTGCCGACCTGGCCCGGCTGCCGCTGCGGATTCGTGCCGCTGTCCGTGAGACACGTGAGGTCCTCGACTCGGTCCAGGCTGACGTCGTCGTGGGCTTCGGCGGCTATGTCTCGCTGCCCGCCTACCTGGCCGCCCGCGGTGGCGGGCTGCGCCGGCGTCGCCGCATTCCGGTCGTGGTGCACGAGGCCAACGCCAGCGCGGGCTGGGCCAACCGGGTCGGCGCCCGCTCCGCGCGCCGGGTGCTGGCCGCCGTGCCGGATTCCGGTCTCAAGGGCAGCGAGGTCGTCGGCATCCCGGTGCGGGAATCGATCACCTCGCTCGATCGGGCGGCGCTGCGTGCGCAGGCCCGGGAATTCTTCGGTTTCGCCGACGACGCCCGCGTGCTCCTGGTGTTCGGCGGTTCCCAGGGTGCGCAATCGCTGAACCGTGCCGTCTCCGGCGCGGCCGAAAACCTCGCCGCGCAAGGCGTTTCGGTCCTGCACGCCTACGGGCGCAAGAACACCCTCGAGCTGCCGGAGCCGGTACCGGGGGCCGCGCCGTATGTCGGCGTGCCGTACCTCGATCGCATGGATTTGGCTTATGCGGCAGCGGATCTGGCCATCTGCCGGTCCGGGGCCATGACCGTGGCCGAGGTCAGCGCGGTCGGTCTGCCCGCGGTCTATGTCCCGCTGCCGATCGGCAACGGCGAACAACGACTCAACGCACTCCCGGTGGTCGATGCCGGCGGCGGCCTATTGGTCGAGGACGCCGAGCTGACCCCGGACTTCGTCACCGAACGGATCGGAACTTTGATGGGCGACACCGCCGCACTGGATCAGATGACGACGGCGGCTTCGCTGGCCGGCCACCGCGACGCGGCGCGGCGGGTGGCGCAGATCGCGCTGGACGTGGCAGCGGGTATCCGGTGACGGCGCGCGAGCTGCCGCCCGAGCTGGCTCGGGTGCACATGGTCGGTATCGGCGGTGCCGGCATGTCCGGTATCGCCAGGATCCTGCTGGACCGCGGTGGCCTGGTGTCCGGCTCGGACGCCAAGGAATCTCGGGGTGTGGCGGCGCTGCGGGCGCGCGGCGCCGAAATCCGGATCGGGCACGACGCGTCGTCGCTGGACATGCTGCCCGGCGGCCCGACCGTCGTGGTCAGCACGCACGCCGCGATCCCCAAGGACAACCCGGAGCTGGTGGAGGCCCAGCGGCGCGGCATCCCGGTGATCATGCGTCCGGTCGTGCTCGCCAAGCTGATGAACGGCTACCGCTCGGTGCTGGTGACCGGCACCCACGGCAAGACCACGACCACCTCGATGGTCATTGTGGCGTTGCAGCACAGTGGTTTTGACCCGTCGTTCGCCGTTGGCGGCGACCTGGGTGAGGCCGGTACCAACGCGCACCACGGCAGCGGTGACTGCTTCGTCGCCGAGGCCGACGAGAGCGACGGCTCGCTGCTCGAATACACCCCCGACGTGGCGGTGGTGACCAACATCGAGGCCGATCACCTGGATCACTTCGGCAGCGTCGAGGCCTACACCGCGGTGTTCGACGACTTCGTGGCTCGGCTGCGTCCCGGCGGTGCGCTCGTGGTGTGCGCCGACGATCCGGGTGCCGAAGCCCTGGCCCAGCGGTCGGCGGAACGTGGTGTCCGGGTGCTGCGGTACGGCATGGGCAATGGGCAGCGCACGGATCTGGAAGCGACGCTGCTGACCTGGCAGCAGCAGGGCACCGGTGGGGTAGCGGCCGTTCAGCTGGCGGGCGAGCCACACCGGCGCGGCATGCGGCTGTCGGTGCCGGGCAAGCACATGGCGCTCAACGCCCTGGCCGCGCTGCTGGCGGCACGGGAAGCCGGCGCCGATCCGGAGGCCGTGCTCGACGGCCTGACCGGTTTCGAAGGCGTGCGGCGGCGCTTCGAGTCGGTCGGAACCGCTTACGGCGTCCGGGTTTTCGACGACTACGCGCACCATCCCACCGAGGTCCGGGCGACGCTCGATGCGTTGCGGGCAGTGGCAGGCACATCGCGGTCCATCGTGGTCTTCCAGCCCCACTTGTATTCGCGGACAAAGACTTTCGCGAAGGAATTCGGCCAGGCGCTGGATCGTGCCGACGAGGTGTTCGTCCTCGACGTGTACGCCGCGCGGGAAGCCCCGATGGCCGGCGTCAGCGGCGCGAGCATCGTCGAACACGTCTCCGCCCCGGTGCATTACGTGCCGGACTTCTCCGCGGTCGCCGAGCAGGTGGCGGCCAAGGCCGGGCCCGGTGATGTCATCGTCACCATGGGCGCCGGCGACGTCACCCTGCTGGGTCGCGAGATCCTGACCGCACTGGAGGCCAAGGCCGACCGCGCAGCTCCGGGACGGCCCACGCCGTGACGGTGGAGGACGGCTCGGGGGAGCCGGTTCCGGAACCTGTTGCGGCGCAGGACGACCTGGTGCAAGAAAATGCGGCGGAGGACGTCGCAGCTGAGGCCGCCGAGCCGGACACCGCGGTTGACGAGCCCGCGGCCGAGGACGCCGACGCCGCGTCGGTCGATCCGGCGTCACCCGACTATGAGGGTCCCCGCCGCCGCGCCCGGCGCGAGCGGGAGGAACGCCGGATCGCGCTGGACCGGGCCAGGGCACTGGAACAGGCGCGCCAGGAGGCCCGGCGCCGGGCAGCCGGCCTCTCGGAGCAGCCCAAGGCGCCCACCCGGGGCGTCATCCGCGGGCTGAAGCTGCTGCTGTGGTCGGCGGTGACGGCCGTCGTCGCGGTCACGTTGGGCCTGGTGCTGTACTTCACGCCGATCATGGCGGTCCGCCACACGGTGGTCACCGGCGTGGCGACGCTGACCGAGGATGAGGTGACGCTGGCGGCCGCGGTCAAACCGGACACGCCTCTGCTGCAGGTCAACACCGACGCGGTGGCCGAACGTGTGGCCACCATCCGGCGGGTGGCCAGTGCCCGGGTCCAGCGGGAGTACCCGTCCACCCTGCGAATCACGGTGGTGGAGCGGGTTCCGGTGGCGGCCAAGGAGTATCCGGACGGTCCGCACCTGTTCGACCGGGACGGCGTGGATTTCGCGACCGAGCCGCCGCCGCAGGGGCTGCCGTTCCTGGACGCCGACAACCCCGGACCGAAGGATCCCGCGACCCTCGCCGCCCTCGAGGTGCTGTTGTCACTGCGTCCCGAGGTGTTCGGCCAGGTCGCCCGCGTCGGGGCGCCGTCGGTCGCCGGCGTCACCCTGACCCTGAACGACGGTCGCGAGGTCATCTGGGGGACCACCGACCGCACCGAGGAGAAGGCCCTCAAGCTCGGGGCGCTGCTGACTCAGCCGGGACACACCTATGACGTGTCCAGTCCTGACCTGCCGACTGTGAAGTAGCTCATCCGTTTTGAGTCGTTTCGCTCGACTGGGGCCATTTCCCGTCGCTTCGCTTGCCCTGGGCACGAGAAAAAACGCGTGAACTCTCGGCGCGCCTGCGCGGCAGCGGCGCGGCGGCACCCTACCGTTCTGTTTGCGCGGAACAACTTGACATAACTCTAACCCTATGGTTGAGGTTTAGGGTTTTAATTCGAGAAGTTTTGCTCCGGACAAACCGAGCCAGGGAGGAAGACGACACATGACACCCCCGCATAACTACCTCGCCGTCATCAAGGTGATTGGTGTCGGCGGCGGCGGCGTCAACGCCGTCAACCGCATGATCGAACAGGGCCTTCGCGGCGTCGAGTTCATTGCGATCAACACCGACGCACAGGCGCTGCTGCTCAGTGAGGCGGACGTCAAGCTCGACGTCGGTCGCGACTCGACGCGTGGCCTGGGTGCCGGTGCCGACCCCGAGGTGGGGCGCAAGGCTGCCGAGGACGCCAAGGACGAGATCGAGGAGCTGCTGCGCGGCGCCGACATGGTGTTCGTCACCGCTGGTGAGGGCGGTGGCACCGGCACCGGTGGCGCTCCCGTCGTCGCCGGCATCGCCCGCAAGCTCGGCGCGCTGACCGTCGGTGTGGTGACCCGTCCGTTCTCCTTCGAGGGCAAGCGCCGCTCGAACCAGGCCGAAACGGGTATCCAGGCGCTGCGCGAGAGCTGCGACACCCTGATCGTCATCCCGAACGACCGCCTGCTGCAGATGGGCGACGCCGCCGTCTCGCTGATGGATGCGTTCCGCAGCGCCGACGAGGTGCTGCTCAACGGTGTTCAGGGCATCACCGACCTGATCACCACGCCCGGTCTGATCAACGTCGACTTCGCCGACGTCAAGGGCGTCATGAGCAGCGCCGGTACCGCGTTGATGGGCATCGGCTCGGCCCGCGGCGACGGTCGTGCCCTCAAGGCCGCCGAGATCGCCATCAACTCGCCGCTGCTGGAAGCCTCGATGGACGGCGCCCAGGGCGTGCTGATGTCGGTGGCCGGTGGCAGCGACCTGGGCCTGTTCGAGATCAACGAGGCCGCGTCGCTGGTGCAGGACGCCGCACACCCCGAGGCCAACATCATCTTCGGAACCGTCATCGACGATTCGCTGGGCGACGAGGTCCGGGTCACGGTCATCGCGGCCGGTTTCGACACCGCCGGTCAGAGCCGCAAGCCGGTCACCTCGGCGGTGCCCGGTGCCGCGGCCGCCGCGTCGGCCGCCGGTGGCGCCCATCGGGCCCAGACGTTCTCGGCCGCCAGCGCGGGCAAGCTCGGTGCCTTCGGGACCGATCCGGGCAGCGTGCCGGCAGCGACCAACGGTGTGACGGTGAGTGTTGGTGGTCGCGGCGACGACGATGATGACGTCGATGTGCCGCCCTTCATGAAGCACTGATTGTGACTGCGCGACGCGGATACTTGGAATCGTGACGTTCCGTATCCGCAGAGTGACTACGACGCGTGCGGGCGGGGTCTCCAAGGCCCCGTTCGACACGTTCAACCTGGGTGACCACGTCGGCGATGATCCAAAGGCCGTGTCGGCCAACAGGACTCGGCTGGCCGATGCCATCGGGCACGGCCCGCTGGTGTGGATGAACCAGGTGCACGGTGACCATGTCGAAGTTGTCGAGGGCCCTGGAACTGGAGCCGGGGGAGCCTACGACAACACCGACGCTCTGGTCACCGCGACACCACGGCTGCCGCTCGCGGTGATCACGGCCGATTGCGTGCCGGTGCTGTTGGGTGATGCGCGCGCGGGTGTGGTGGCCGCCGTGCACGCCGGACGCGTCGGTGCGGCGGGTGGCGTGGTGCTGCGGGCAGTCGAGACCATGCAGAAGCTCGGCGCGCAGCTCGAGGACATCACTGTCCTGCTCGGCCCTGCGGTCAGCGGACGCAACTACGAGGTGCCCTACGAGATGGCCGACGACGTGGAGGCCGTGCTGCCCGGCAGCATCACCACCACCACCCGCGGCACCGTGGGTCTCGATCTGCGGGCCGGCATCGCCAAGCAGCTGGCGGGGTTGGGTATCAAGGCCATCGACATCGACCCGCGCTGCACGGTCGACGATCCGAATCTGTTCAGTCACCGACGTGGCGCGCCGACCGGGCGGCTGGCGTCGGTGGTGTGGATGGAATGAGCAGCGTGCCGCGCGAGGCCGAACTGGCCGCGTCGCTGGCCCGGATTCAGGCGCGGATCGACGCTGCGGCGGCGGCTGCCGGCCGGGATCGGGCCGACATCGAATTTCTTCCGGTGACCAAATTCTTTCCGGCGACTGATGTTGTCGCGCTGTTCGGATTGGGATGCCGGGCATTCGGCGAATCGCGGGAGCAGGAAGCCGCGAGCAAAGTCGCTGAGGTGTCGAACGCTCTATCGAACAGGAAATTGATCACAGCGTCCGGGGAATTGTTGGATGCGTCATCGAACATAGAGTCGAATTCGCCAATTCGGTGGCACATGATCGGCCGAATTCAACGCAACAAAGCACGGGCTGTCGCCGGCTGGGCGTCGGCGGCTCATTCGGTGGACACCGCGCCTTTGGTCGCGGCACTGTCCCGTGGCGCGGTCGAGGCGCTGGACCAAGGCCGCAGGTCCGAGCCGTTGCAGGTCTACATCCAGGTCAGCCTCGACGGCGATCCGGCCCGCGGCGGCGTGCGGGTGGACCGGCCCGACCTGGTCGACGAATTGTGTGCCGCCGCGCACGCCGCCCCGGGCCTGGGTTTGGCGGGCCTGATGGCGATCCCGCCGCTGGCCAGTGCGGCCGACGAGGAGTTTGCGCGGCTGGAGGCTGAATTGCTCAGAGTCCAAACGCAATACCCGCAGCGGTTGGGGTTGTCCGCGGGCATGTCGAACGACCTGGAAATCGCGGTGCGACACGGGTCAACGTGTGTGCGTGTCGGTACCGCGCTAATGGGACCGCGTCCTCTAACGTCACCATGAGTAGTCACTCCAGTCACACTTACATCACAGTCACCAGACACCACATTCTTAGCTAGGGGCATCCGATGAGCACACTGCACAAGGTAAAGGCCTACTTCGGTATGGCGCCGATGGACGACTATGACGACGAGTACTACGACGACGAAGACCGTCCCGCGCGCGCCTACGCGCCCCCGCGTCGCCCGCGCGAGGAGCGCTTCGAGGACGACGACTACGGCCGCGGCGAGCCGCGCGGCTACGACGACCGCATGGGCCGCGAATACGAAAGCGCCCCAATGGGTTACCGCGGTGGCTACGAAGAGATGCCGGCTCGCGGGCCGCGTGAGTTCGAGCGCCCGCGCTTCAACACCCTGCGTGGCGCCACTCGTGGCGCCGTCGCCATGGAGCCCCGCCGCATGGCCGAGCTGTTCGAGGCCGGCAGCGCCCTGGCCAAGATCACCACGCTGCGGCCGAAGGACTACAGCGAGGCCCGCACCATCGGCGAGCGTTTCCGCGACGGTACCCCGGTGATCATGGACCTGGTGTCGATGGACAACGCCGACGCCAAGCGCCTGGTCGACTTCGCCGCCGGCCTGGCCTTCGCGCTGCGCGGGTCGTTCGACAAGGTCGCCACCAAGGTGTTCCTGCTGTCGCCGGCCGACGTCGACGTCAGCGCCGAAGAGCGTCGCCGGATCGCCGAGGCGGGCTTCTACAGCTACCAGTAGTCCCTACGCAGCTCTACGCAAGACCCCTTCGGCCCCCGGCCGGAGGGGTCTGCGTTAGGTAGGCTCGTGCTCAAGCGCCGACACCGGTCGGCGCTTTTCCCGCGCTAGTGAGGTCTGTTGCATTGACCCTGTTCTTCGACATTCTGGGTTTTGCGCTGTTCGTCTTCTGGCTCCTGTTGATCGCCCGTGTGGTGGTGGAGTTCATTCGCGGATTCAGCCGGGACTGGCAGCCGAGAGGGCTGACGGTGGTGATCCTCGAAGCGATCATGACGATGACCGATCCTCCGGTGAAGCTGTTGCGGCGCTTGATCCCTCCGCTGACCATCGGGCCGGTCCGGGTCGATCTATCCATCGTGGTGCTGCTCATGGTGGTGTTCATCGGTATGCGGCTGTCTTTCGATCAGGTCGGTGCCTGAGCGCGACGTTCCCCTGACCTGCGAAAGCGCATTAATTACATTTATGTAATTAATGCGCTTTCTCTGTTTAGGTCTATTGGCGCCGAGCGTCGGGTGGCGCCCGCGAATTCCAATGAAACATTGAAATTCGTTCTTAATTCCGGCCCTCGCCTGCAACCGACGGGTCTGCTGTGACAGGATGGACGCCAGTTACTCCACGATCGCTCTACACTTTGATCGCTCTACACTTTGACACCGATTGACGGTCCAGACTGCAAGGGGGCAGAAGATGCCGCTAACTCCGGCTGACGTCCACAACGTCGCATTCAGCAAGCCGCCGATTGGCAAGCGCGGTTATAACGAGGACGAGGTCGATGCATTCCTCGATCTCGTCGAAACCGAGCTGACCCGGCTGATCGAAGAGAACAGCGATCTGCGGCAGCGGGTCGCCGAGCTCGACGCCGAGCTCCAGTCCGCCCGGACCGGACAGCCGGTCGCGGCACCTGTGTTCACCAAGCCCGAGCCCAAGCCGGAGCCCGAGCCCGTCGCAGCGCCCGTCCCGGTCGCCGCGCCCGTGGCCGCGCCGGTCGGCGAGGACCACCACGTCCGCGCGGCCAAGGTGCTGAGCCTGGCCCAGGACACCGCCGACCGCCTCACCGGTTCGGCCAAGGCCGAGGCCGACAAGACCCTCGCCGACGCCCGCGCCCAGGCCGATGCTCTGGTCAGCGATGCCAAGCACACCGCCGAGACCACGGTCGCCGACGCCAAGGCCCGCGCCGAGGCCATGCTGGCCGACGCGCAGACCCGTTCGGACACCCAGCTGCGTCAGGCCCAGGACAAGGCCGACGCCCTGCAGGCCGACGCCGAGCGCAAGCACACCGAGATCATGGGCAACATCAACCAGCAGCGCACGGTGCTGGAAGGCCGCCTCGAGCAGCTGCGCACGTTCGAGCGCGAGTACCGCACCCGCCTCAAGACCTACCTCGAGTCCCAGCTCGAAGAGCTCGGCCAGCGCGGTTCTGCCGCACCGGCTGACTCGGCGGCCGGCGGCGAGGGTGCTGGCTTCGGCCAGTTCAACCGGGGCAACAGCTGACGGCTGACCGATGCTGATCATTGCCCTGGTCCTTGCCCTCATCGGCCTGACAGCGCTGGTGACCGCAATCGTCACCAGCAATGAGCTGATCGCCTGGGTGTGCATCGGCGCCAGCGTCATCGGAGTGTTGCTGCTCATCGTCGACGCGCTGCGGGAACGCTCGCGCGGCGGTGAGGCGGCGGCCGAATCCGATGCTGCCGGTGACGATGCCGCCGCTGATACCGCTGTGGTGGCCACCGAGGACTACCCCGAGGATGAGCCCGAGGCCGAACCGGAAACGGTTGTCGCCGAAGCGGTTTCGGAAGACGACGTCGACGCGGCTGAAGCTGGCGAAGCAGAGGCCGAAGAGTCTGACGAGGCCGACGGCGATGAGCCCGAGGCCGAAGCCGAAGAGGCCGTCGACGAGGCCCCGGAAGAGTCCGTGGAACCCGAGGCTGCCGAAGAGTCCGAGGACGCCGCGGCTGAAGACGCCGACGAAACCGACGAGTCTGAAGCCGAAGCTACCGAAGACGCCACAGCGGACGAGGACGAAGCCAAGAAGGCCTGAGCCCTGGCGCTCCCAGTCTCAACCGATGTCACCGTCACGACGGGATTCCCACTGCTGGTTGTGGTGGCCGTCGTGGCGGTGCATTTTTCTTTCATCGCCTTCATGGTGTTCGGCGGTTTCCTGACCTGGCACTGGCCGTGGGTCATCTGGTTGCACGTACCCGCGGTGCTGTGGGGCATCGGCAGCACCGCCTGGGGCGTCGACTGTCCACTGACCGACGTTGAACGGTGGGCCCGCCCGCCCGCCGGCATGGCGCAGTTGCCGCCAGACGGATTCATCGCCCACTACATCACCGGCGTGCTCTATCCGGCCTCGGCGACGAATGTGGTGCGCGTGCTCGCCGTCGTCGTGGTGCTCGTCGCCTGGGTGGGCTGGTTTCGGCGTCGAGGGGTCGACAGAACTCAGTAGTGCTGGTCACCGCGATTTGCCTGCATCAACGCAGAGTCAACGGGTCGGGCGGCCCCGCTCGCCCGGAGCGACGAGCTCGGCCAGAGATACGTGACTGCAATCTCGAGCCGTCGACACCACCGTGATTGAGCTCAGGCATCTATTCGGGCCGCCAGACGTCCCTGAGTGCAGTAACCAGCGGCAGACCGTCAGGACATTGCACTCATGTACTTTCCACGGGGCGTTGAGTGTGAACCGAGGGTTCAAAAGGTCAAGTCAGTAGGTGCGTGGGTTCGCAGTCGATGCGCGCACTCGCGCCCCACATTTCACGCTTGTTGCGTCGATGCGACGGCCGTGAATCCAACGGGTCACCCGAACCTGTGTGCTTGAAGTGAGTCCGTATTGACTTTGCTGACATCGGAGGGCAACAGCTGCGGCATCGGCGGCCCGTACACATATCTCAACTGTTCATCAGCTGGGAGGCACTGTGAGTGTGTTAAAACGCAACCGCGACATCGACGACTGGGATGCAGAGGACGTTGCTGCGTGGGATGCCGGCAATAAGGACATCGCCAAGCGGAACCTGATCTGGTCGATCTTCGCCGAGCATGTCGGCTTCTCGGTGTGGTCCATCTGGTCGGTGATGGTGCTGTTCATGCCGCAGGCTGTTTACGGCATCGACGCGCTGGGCAAGTTCGTCCTGGGCGCCGTCCCGATCGCGGTGGGCGCATTCATGCGCATCCCCTACACCATCGGACCGGCGAAGTTCGGTGGCCGCAACTTCACCATCTTCAGCGCGTTGATGCTGGCCGTCCCGTGCGCGCTGACCATGTATTTCATGATGCATCCGGGCACGTCGTACACGACGTTCCTGATCGTCGCGGCGGTCGCCGGTTTCGGTGGCGGTAACTTCGCGTCGTCGATGACCAACATCAACGCCTTCTACCCGCAGCGGCTGAAGGGCTGGGCGCTCGGCCTGAACGCCGGCGGCGGCAACATCGGTGTCCCGGCCCTCCAGATCATCGGCCTGGTTGTCATCGCCACACTCGGCAATCGTCGTCCGGAGGTCGTCTGCGCCATCTACCTGGTACTGCTGGCCGCCGCGGCCCTCGGTGCTGCGCTGTTCATGGACAACATCCAGGGGCAGAAGTCGAACCTCTCGGCGATGGTCGAGGCCATGAAGTTCCGGAACTCGTGGGTGATGTGTTTCCTCTACATCGGCACGTTCGGCTCGTTCATCGGGTTCAGTTTCGCGTTCACGCAGATTCTGAACATCAACTTCACCGCGCAGGACGTCGCGCCGCTGCTGGAGAAGTACCACGTCGCATCGGTCGCCAAGCTGCCCAAGGAAGCGGCCAAGGAGCTGGCCAAGGCCAACTTCGACGCGTCCATCCACACCGCGTGGATCGCCTTCCTTGGCCCGCTCCTCGGCTCCATCTCGCGTCCGTTCGGCGGCAAGCTGGCCGACAAGATCGGCGGTGGCAAGATCACGCTGTACACGTTCGCTGCGATGACGGTCGTCACCGGCGCCCTGGTTGTGGGTGGCATGTGGGACGACGCCACCAAGGGCCCGGCGACCGGTAGCCAGATGGTTGTCTACATCGTCGCGTTCATGGTGCTGTTCATCCTGACCGGCATCGGCAACGGCTCGACCTACAAGATGATCCCGTCGATCTTCGAGGCCAAGGCGCAGAGCAAGGATGAGTTGGGTGCCGCGGAGAAGACGCTGTGGTCGCGCAGCATGTCCGGTGCCCTGATCGGCTTCGCCGGCGCGGTCGGCGCGTTCGGTGGTGTGCTCGTCAACATCGTGCTCCGGACGTCCTACGCCGGACCGTCGCACTCGGCGACCACCGCGTTCTGGGTGTTCCTCGCCTTCTACGTGGTGTGCGGCGTCGTCACCTGGTTCGTGTTCCTGCGGCAGCCGCACCTGCGTGCGGCGACGGGGGAGCACGTCGGCCGGGATTTCGTGCCGGCAACGTAGCCGGAAGTACGGCCGGAATGCCCCGCGGGAGTTTCCCGCGGGGCATTTCTGTGTTTGGGACCTAGCCGTGTTTGTGACCCACCTAACTGGTCCAACCAGTTGACCAGTTGGCGCGTAGCCCTGATCATCGATGCATGGACATCGCACCCGTCTCCCGCGCGGCGGTCAGTGACACGGTGTTCGCGCACCTCGTCGACGAGATCCTGTGCGGCCGCGTCGCGGTCGATGAGGCATTGCCGTCCGAGCGCGAGCTGGCCCTGGCCTTCGCGGTGAACCGGCACGCCATCAGGGAAGCGCTCAAACGGCTGCAGCAGGCCCGGTTGGTACGGATCAGCCACGGCGGCAAGACACGGGTCCAGGATTGGCGCCTGGCGGCCGGTCTGGACGTGCTCAGCACCCTCGCCGCCACCGGCGCGGTGCCGGCCGTGCAGATCGCCCGCGACATCATGGTGATGCGCCGGTCCGTGGCCGCCGACGCGGCCCGGCTGTGCGCCCGGAATGCCACCGACGACCAGCTGGCGACGATCGCCGGCGCGGCCGTGGCATATCCGGCCGAACGCACCGACGAGTCTTTCGCCGCGGACCTGACGTTCTGGACCGCGATCATCGACGGCAGCGGCAACCTGGCCTACCGGCTGGCGCTGAACACGCTGGTCGCGGCATTCGCCGACATCGGCTTCGGTTCGATAGCCGACCTCGGAATGGCGGCCGAACTGGCCGACCGCGACGCCCACCTCACGCTGGCCGAGCACCTCGTTGCGCGCGATGCCGACGCCGCCCACCGTGTGGCCGACGACCTGCTGGGCCGGGTCGTCGACACCCTTTCCACTCAGCAGTAGGAGTCGTTCCCCATGTTCGATCTGATCCTGCATGCCGTGCCGGTGTTCGTGATCTGCCTGGTGCTGGAGGCGCTGTCCTTCCGATTCCTGCCGGACGACGACGAAGTCGGTTACGAATTCCGCGACTCCCGAACCAGTCTCACCATGGGGATCGGCAACGTCATCATCAACGTCGGCTGGAAGTTGGTGGTGCTGGCGGCCTACAGCGCGGCGTACCTGGTGGCGCCGGTGCATCTACCGGCCGACAATCCGCTGACCTGGATCGCGCTGTTCGTCGCCGACGACTTCCTCTACTACTGGTATCACCGCACCCACCACACGATCCGGGTGTTCTGGGCCAGCCACGTCGTGCACCACTCCAGCGAGCACTACAACCTGTCGACCGCATTGCGGCAGACGTGGACGCCATTCACCGCGTTGCCGTTCTGGTTGCCGTTGGCATTCCTCGGGTTCTCGCCGTGGATGATCCTGCTGCAGCAGTCGGTGAGCCTGCTGTACCAATTCTTCATCCACACCGAGCGCGTCGGAAAGCTCTGGCGGCCAATCGAGTTCGTGATGAACACACCGTCGCACCACCGGGTGCACCACGGCTCCAACGACCAGTACCTGGACACGAACTACGGCGGCATCCTGATCATCTGGGACCGGCTGTTCGGCAGTTTCGAACCCGAGGGCGAGCGCGTGGTCTACGGTTTGACCAAGAACATCAAGACGTTCAACCCGGTGCGGGTTGCCACGCACGAGTACACCGCCATCTGGCAGGATGTGCGCGCGGCAAAGACCTGGAAGCACCGCTTCGGACACGCGTTGCGCGGACCGGGCTGGTCGCCCGACAGCGCGTAACCCAGGTCACAGATTTCCGGCACATTTCCATCATGATTCCGGCATGAAACATGTTGCGCACCACGGCCTGACGGGCATGTGAGCTTGGGTTGACGCGCAGTACATGGTCGCGCAACGGTTGCGGAATTGACGGCCCGTAGAACTGAAGCATGACCACCGCAGGACCGCACAGCACGCGCACCGCGTGCTCCTACTGCGGTGTCGGTTGCGGAATTTCGGTCGAGACCCGCACCGACGCGGGCACCGGGCTGCCCGTCATCGCGCGCGTATCCGGGGACCGGCTGCACCCCACCAACTTCGGTCGGCTGTGCACCAAGGGCGCCACCCACGCGGAAATGATGGGTGCCGACGACGGCCGGCTCACCACGGCACTGGTCCGGCACGGCCGGGGCGCCGAAGCGGTCAGCGTCGCGGTCGACGATGCCACCGCCGAAGCCGGCCGCCGACTGCGGGCCATCATCGACGAACACGGCCCCGACGCTGTGGCGCTCTATGTTTCGGGCCAGCTGACCATCGAGGCCCAGTACCTCGCCAACAAGCTGGCCAAGGGCTTCATCCGCACCGTTCACATCGAATCGAATTCCCGGCTGTGCATGGCCAGCGCGGGCACCGGCTTCAAGCAGTCGCTGGGCGCCGACGGCCCGCCCGGGTCCTACACCGATTTCGATTCCGCCGACCTGTTTTTCGTCAGCGGCGCGAATATGGCCGACTGCCATCCGATCCTGTTCCTGCGCATGGCCGACCGGATGGCCAAGGGCGCCAAGCTGATCGTCGTCGACCCGCGCCGCAACGCGACCGCCGAGAAGGCCGATCTGTTCCTGCAGATCAAACCGGGCACCGACCTGGCGCTGCTCAACGGCCTGCTGCACCTGCTGGTCGAAAGCGGTGCGATAGACAGCGAATTCATCGCCGCGCACACCGAGGGCTGGGAGACCATGCCCGCGTTCCTGGCCGACTATCCGCCGGCGAAGGTCGCCGCGATCACCGGAATTCCCGAAGCCGACATCCGCCGCGCCGCCGAGATGATCGCGGAGGCAGGGGAGTGGATGTCGTGCTGGACCATGGGGCTGAACCAGAGCACCCACGGCACCTGGAACACCAACGCCATCTGCAACCTGCACCTGGCCACCGGCGCCATCTGCCGGACGGGCAGTGGCCCGATGTCGCTGACCGGCCAGCCCAACGCCATGGGCGGCCGCGAAATGGGTTACATGGGACCGGGTCTCCCTGGGCAACGGGCCGTGACGTCGGCCGAGGACCGAGCCTTCGTCGAAGAACAGTGGGAACTGGAACCGGGCACCATCCGCACCGACGTCGGCCCCGGCACCATCGAGATGTTCCGCCGGCTGGGCACCGGCGATATCAAGGCCGTGTGGATCATCTGCACCAATCCTGTTGCCACCGTGGCCAATCGGCAGACCGTCATCGACGGCCTGCAGGCCGCCGAACTGGTGATCACCCAGGACACCTACCAGGACACCGCGACCAACGCCTACGCCGACATCGTGCTGCCCGCCACCCTGTGGGCCGAAGCGGACGGCGTCATGGTCAACTCCGAACGCAACCTGACCCTGTTGCAGCAGAGCATCCCCGCGGCCGGCGATGCGCGGCCCGACTGGGAACTGATCTGCAATGTGGCCCGGCACATGGGCTTTGGTGATGAGTTCGACTTCAAGTCCAGCGAGCACGTGTTCGCCGAGACCCGCCAGTTCGCCAATCGCCGTACCGGCTACGACCTGGGCGGCGTGACCTACGAGCGGCTGCGGGAGACGCCGTTGCAGTGGCCCTGCCCGCCCGAGGGCGGGCCCGGTGGCGGCAGTGACCGGAACCCGATCCGCTATCTCAACGACGGGATCAGTCAGGACCTGTTCGTCGACGCCGACGGAAACCGGCCGCGGCTGGCGTTCCCGACGCCGTCGCGGCGCGCGGTGTTCCACGCCAGGCCGCACCTGGACGCGGCGGAATTGCCCGACGACGATTTCCCGGTGGTACTCAATACCGGTCGGCTGCAACACCAATGGCACACCATGACCAAGACGGGGAAGGTCGCCAAGCTCAACAAGCTCAACGGGTCGCCGTTCGTGGAGATTCATCCGATCGACGCGGCAGACCTCGGTATCACCGAGGGTGGGTCCGTCGAGATCTCGTCGCGGCGCGGCACCGCGGTCCTGCCCGCGGTGCTGACCGACCGGGTACGTCCGGGCAACTGCTTTGCGCCGTTCCACTGGAACGATGCGCAGGGTGAGCGACTGACCATCAATGCGGTGACCAACGACGCGGTGGATCCGGATTCGTTGCAGCCTGAATTCAAGGTGTGCGCCGTGCGGTTGGCGCCGGTCGCGATCGAGCCCTCGGCGGGGACACCGGCCGCGCCTGTCGCGGCACCCACGGTGGCCGGCACCCATCCGCTGGCCGCGGCACTGGGCCTGGGCGGCCCGCCCGCGCTCGATGAGGCCGAAAAGGTCTACCTGGCCGGCTTTTTCACCGGTATCCAGCAGGCTACCGGGGTGCCCGTGTTGCCGGAGTCGGCTCCGGTCAGCGGCATCGTCCGGCTGTGGGTCAACGGGGCGCTGGCCGGCGCGCACAGTTCGACGGCGCCTGCCGCGGTGATCGACGCGGCGCCCGCGTCGGCACCGCTGGAGTCCCCGAAGCCGGGTCCGTTGGTGCTGTGGGCATCGCAGACCGGTACCGCCGAAGAATTCGCCGCGGGACTTGCCGCGAGGATCGTCGGAGCACGGTTGCAGGTACTGGACGACACCGCGCTGGACGAGATCGCCCAAGCGGGCGAAGTGCTGGTTGTGACAAGCACTTTCGGTGACGGCGGACCACCTGACAACGGCGCGGACTTCTGGGCTCGCTTGAGCGCTGCCGATGCGCCCGACCTGAGCGGGGTGCGGTACTCCGTGCTCGGCATCGGTGACCGCGCGTACGAGAACTTTTGCGGCTACGCCAAATCCCTGGACGGCCGGTTCGCCGAACTCGGAGCCACCGCGCTGCTGGACCGCGCGGACTGCGAGGCC
This sequence comes from Mycobacterium sp. PDNC021, assembly GCF_048282635.1. Taxonomy (NCBI): domain Bacteria; kingdom Bacillati; phylum Actinomycetota; class Actinomycetes; order Mycobacteriales; family Mycobacteriaceae; genus Mycobacterium; species Mycobacterium sp. PDNC021. The sequence continues at coordinate 4,372,166 of NZ_CP182502.1, read as the reverse complement.
TACGACGACGAACCACTCGCCCAATGGGCTGCTGCCGCAGCCGACTTGGTCGTCGTCGCTGCTGCTGAAACGCCCGTCACCACACCCGCGGCGCCGGCCACACCCGCCAAGCCGGCACCCACGCCCGCCAAGCCCTTCACCCGCAACAACCCGCTGCCGGTCTCGTTGTGCCGCAACACTCTGCTGACCACCGGCGGCGCGAAGGAAGTACGCCAGATCGGCTTCGACCTGTCCGGCCACGACGTGAGCTACGGCGTCGGCGATGCGCTCGGCGTGGTGGTGGCCAATTCCCCAGAGGCCGTATCGACGTGGCTGGCGGCCACCGGGCTCTCCGGCGACGAGGTCATCGAAATGGATGGCGGCGAAGCCCCGTTGCGTGCTGCGCTCACCACGGCGTACGACATCTGCAAGGTGTCGCCGACCCTGCTCAACTTCCTGGCCGAACGCAGCAGCGCCAAGATTCTCCGGGCGCCCCGCGAAGAGCGCGACCGCTGGCTCGACGGCCGCACCGGCCTCGACCTCGTCGAGGAGTTCCAGATTCGGGCGACACCCGAGGAATGGCGAGACGCCCTGGTGCGCCTGGCGCCGCGCTCGTACTCGATCTCGTCGAGCCCCCTGGTGACCCCCGACGAGGTGCAACTGACGGTGTCAGTCGTGCGGTATGAAGGTGCCCGCGGCGGTATCCGGCACGGCGTCGCGTCCACCTATCTGGCCGACCGGGCCGAGACGGTGCCGGTGTTCTTGCAGTCGGCGCCGCATTTCCGGCCGCCCGAGGATGCGCTGACCCCGATGATCATGGTCGGCCCCGGCACGGGTGTCGCACCGTTCCGCGGCTTCCTGCACGAACGTCGGGCACTGGGCCACACCGGGCGGAACTGGCTGTTCTTCGGTGACCAGCACCGGGCCGAAAACTATTACTACCAAGAGGAATTGGAGGCCTTCGCCGCCGACGGCCTGCTGACCCGGCTGGACACCGCGTTCTCCCGAGACCAGGCGCGGCGGGTGTACGTGCAGCACCGGATGCGTGAGCACGGCGAGATTCTGTGGCGCTGGTTCGAAGACGGGGCGCACTTCTATGTGTGCGGCGACGCTGCCCGGATGGCCAAGGACGTCGACGTGGCGCTCACCAACATCTTCAAGACGCACGGCGGCATGTCCGAATCGGCGGCGCATGACTACAAGCGCGAGCTGATCGCCGACAAGCGCTACGTTCGCGACGTCTACTGAGCCGTACCGCTGCACGTCCGGCAATTTCAGGGTTGACTGGAGCTTGCCGGGAAGGAGCGCTGCCGATGGTCTTGGGTTCTGACGCTGCATCCGGCCCCGCCGCGTCCGCGGTCCCGCCGCGCGGCTCGGGCCGCCACATCAGGTTGACGTCTCACAGCGGCGCCGCCGATGCCCTGCCGATCCGCTGGGGCGCGGCGACCGCCGCCGAGCGCGGCCCGGTGCTCGGGACCACGACCACGCGAGCGCACCGCAATGTGATCGGCACGCACAGCGGCTCCTACAGCGTCTACCGGGCATTGGCGGTCGCGGCCGGGGCGCTCTCGCCCGCGCACCGCGCGGACCTGACCAACACCGCACCCACCGACGTGATCGGCCCGTACCCGCAGTGGGCCGAACCCGGGGCGATCGTGAGTTTGGACCCGTGGGGTGCCATGGTCGCGGATGCGTTCAGTGCCGAATTGGCGGCCGGCCACGACATCCGGCCGACCATCGCCATCACCAAAGCCCATGTGATCCTGCCGGAGGTCGCCGAGGCAATCGTCAAAGGCCGGCTCCGCCCCGACGGTCGCGTGCTGCTGGACAACGGCGCCGCCCTGGTGACCAAGGCGGCCATCGAGCCGGTCTGGTTCCTTCCCGGGGTCGCGGCGCGATTCGGTTGCAGCGAAACGGAACTGCGCCGCGTGCTGTTCGAGGAGACCGGCGGCATGTACCCCGAACTCGTCACGCGCGGTGATCTCGAGGTCTTTCTGCCACCGATCGGCGGGCAGACCGTCTACATCTTCGGCCAGCCCCGCGATCTTGCCGACCCCGACGTGGAGTTGACCGCACGGGTGCACGACGAATGCAACGGATCCGATGTGTTCGGCTCCGACATCTGTACCTGCCGGCCGTATCTCACCCATGCCATCGAGGAGTGCATCCAGGGTGCGCAGCGCGGCGGGGTCGGGCTGGTGGCCTACTCCCGCAAGGAGGGCCGCGCGCTGGGCGAGGTCACCAAATTCCTCGTGTACAACGCGCGTAAGCGTCAGGTTGGTGGCGACACCGCCGACCAGTACTTCGCTCGCACGGAATGCGTTGCCGGAGTGCAGGATATGCGGTTCCAGGAACTCATGCCCGACGTGTTGCACTGGCTGGGTGTCCGCAAGATTCACCGTCTGGTGTCGATGAGCAACATGAAGTACGACGCCATCACCGGCTCGGGTATCGAGGTCGTCGAACGCGTGAACATCCCCGACGATCTGATCCCCGCCGACGCCCGCGTCGAGATCGACGCCAAGACAGCCGCCGGTTACTTCACCCCCGGGCCGGTGCCCGACGCCGACGAACTCAAGGTCGCCAAGGGTCGCGGACTCACGCCATGACAACCAGCGCCGGCCCCGACACGGATGCCGACAGTGCCGTCGCGGTCGGCATCCTGCGCCGTACCGACGCGATCCGCGAACGTGCCGAATTCCTGCTGCGCCGGGCACGTGCGGGGGAGTCCCGCTGGTTCGTGGTCGACGACGACTTGATGCCGCAGGCCGCTGACCTCGTCGCCGCCGTCACTCGGACGCGCTACCCGGACCTGGCGATCCCGTATCACAGCCGGTGGCGCCATTTCGAGGCCGGCGGCGTCGACCGCAACGCCGACCTGCGTGCCCGGCTGGCCGCGCTGGACACGCGCTCGCAGGCACGCGCGATGATCGACCTGGCAGTGGTCAGTGTGCTGCTCGATGCCGGTGCCGGGCCGGACTGGGGCTACGTGGAACCCGTTACCGGACAACGCTTTACCCGGTCTGAGGGTCTGGGCGTGGCCAGCTGGCACGCCTTTGTCGACGGAGTGTTCTCCAGCGATCCGACGCAGCCGTGGCAGGTCGACGCCGCAGGACTACGCGGCGTCGACGACGCCATCCTCGGCCGGGCATTTCAGGTGCGGCCGGACAATCCGGTGGTGGGGCTCACCGGTCGGGTGCAACTGCTGCGCCGCCTCGGTGCCGCCCTGGCCGCCCAACCCGAGGTCTTCGGGCCCCACGGGCGTCCCGGCGGCTTGTTCGACGTGCTGACCGGCCCGACCGTCGCGGCCCACGACATCCTGGCGCAGCTGCTGGACACGTTGTCCGGGGTCTGGTTGGCCGACAACGATATTGGTGGTATCCCGCTCGGCGACTGCTGGCCCCACCCGGCGGTGCCGGGGGTGGGGTTGTCGCACGGGTGGATGCCGTTCCACAAGCTGTCGCAGTGGCTGACCTATTCGTTGCTGGAGCCGTTCGAGTGGTCCGGTGTTGCGGTCACCGGCTTGGACGCCCTGACCGGCCTGCCCGAGTATCGCAACGGTGGTCTGCTGCTCGATACCGGGGTCCTGCGCTTGCGCGATCCGTCGGCCGCGGCCCGAACCTGTTCGGTGGCCGACGAATTGGTGGTCGAATGGCGAGCCTTGACCGTCGCGCTGCTCGACGCGCTCGCGCCGCTGGTGCGTACCCGGCTCGGGCTCGACGCTGCGGCCCTGCCGCTGGCGTGTGTACTCGAGGGCGGCACCTGGGCCGCCGGGCGCACCCTGGCGCAGCAGTTGCGGGCCGGCAGCCCGCCGCTGTCCATCAGCAGTGACGGCACGGTTTTCTAGGAGGCGCCATGGGTAACCTGCATCTGGTGGACCATCCGCTGGTTCAGCACAAGCTCACGCTGATGCGGCAGAAGGACGTATCCACCAAGGGTTTTCGTCAGCTGCTCAACGAGATTTCCATGCTGATGACCTACGAGGTGCTGCGCGACATCCCCGTGCACGAGATCGAGATCGACACTCCGCTGGAATCCACCACCGGCATGGTCATCGACGGCAAGAAGCTCGTCTTCGCGTCCGTCCTGCGCGCGGGCAGCGGCATTCTGGACGGCATGCTCAGCGTTGTTCCCGGTGCGCGCATCGGCCACATCGGTCTGTACCGCGACCCGAAAACCCATGTCGCCGTGGAGTATTACTTCAAGATGCCCAGCGAGTTGCACGAGCGCGACGTGGTGGTGTGCGATCCGCTGCTCGCCACCGGCAACTCGGCGGTGGCTGCGATCGACCGCCTCAAGGAGTACCGGCCGCGCTCCATCAAGTTCGTCTGTCTGCTGACCTGTCCGGAAGGAGTCGCCGCGATGCAGGCGGCCCACCCCGAGGTACCGATCTACGCCGCGGCGCTGGACCGCCAGCTCGACGAGCACGGCTACATCGTGCCCGGCCTGGGTGACGCCGGCGACCGCATCTTCGGAACCAAGTAGTCGTGCACGAGCTGAACAGAAGGGCCGCATTCGGAATCTTCCTCGGAGCATCGGCCCTGCCACTTGCTGGGGCAGGCGTCGCCGCCGCCTCACCAGAACCCAGTCCGGAGGACCTCATCCACCTCCGGCGGACCTTCGCGCTGGCGGAACAAGCGCGCCAAGCCGGTGGCGCGCCGTACGGCGCCCTGGTCGCCGATGCCGCGGGCAACGTGGTGGCCGAGCACGGCAACACCTCGTCGGTCGACGGCGGCGACCCGACCGATCACGCCGAGATGGTCACCGTCCGCAGCGCCTGGCGGGCACTCGGCGAAGGAGATGAACAGGCCGGCATGAAGTCGGCGACGCTGTACGCCAGCACTGAACCGTGCACGATGTGCGCCGGCGGCGCCTTCTGGAGCGGCATCGGCCGGGTTGTGTACGGCATGTCCAATCGCCGGCTGTTCCAATTCACCGGAGACGACCCGGCGCACGCGGCCTACGCGCTGCCGTGCCGCGACATCCTGTTGCACGGATACCGCCCGGTCACCGTCATCGGACCGCTACTGGAAGACGAAGCGGCGCAAGCGCATCAGGGCTACTGGCACTGACGTCCGCTCACGACGACAGCGCGTCGAACAGCGCGGACATCTGCGCGGGCGAGACCGACATGCCACCGCACTGACCGCGCAGGGTCGTCAGGGGCCGCGCGATGTTCTTCAGGTCGAAGAACTCGCCGGGGTGCGCGGTGAAGTATGCACGGACGGCGCCTTCCGCGTCGCCCGACGAGCCCGCGTTGGTCAGGGCGTCGTTGGCACCCGGGTGCGCATCGAGGTAGGCGCCGGCCTGGGCCAGGACTGTCCCCGCGGTGCTGGCCAGTCCGCTCGCGGAACACGGTGCAGCCGTGGCGTTCGGGATGGCGATCGTGAGCGAGGCGAACCCGGCGAGCGCGAGCATGGCAGTCAGTTTCATACCGGTGATCCTGCTGGAAACCTGCCAATCTCGTGCGCATTGGGTGGAATTGGTGCCCGTGTCGGTGACAGGACTGGTCAGCGCAGCACGACCGTCGGCCCGTTCGCATCCAGCGGCGTACAGCTGTCCTGGCCGACGGTCGTCGAGCACTGTGCCGCGGAGAGCACGGGCCGGTATCCCGGCGGCGTCCCGCCGTCGCGGGTGATCTGCGTGAAGGTCTGGACGGCGTCGGTCGGCACCCGACGCAATGCCGGATCACCCAATGCGTCAACCGAATACAGCCCGAAGCGGGGCCGGTAGCTGCCCCACTCGTAGTTGTCGACCAGGGACCAGTAGTTGTAGCCGATGATCGGGATGCCGTCAGCCTTGGCTCGCTGCAGCCAGAAGACGGTGTCGCTGAGGTACTGCGACCGCGTCACGCCGTCGGTCCGCGGTTTGGCGTTGTCGGTCACCATCCCGTTCTCGACGACGTAGATGGGCAAGCCGGGATACCGCTGGGCGTAGTGGCGTGCCACGTAGTAGATGTCCTCGGCCTGCAGTTTGGTGTTCCACCGGGCGGCCATGCTCTGCGCCGAAGCCGGATTGTCCTGCGCCGTACCCGTGTAGTAGTCGAACCCGAGGTAGTCGAGGCTGTCCCTGACCCGGTCGAAGAACGAGCCCTCGATTCCCTCGACGCCGAATCCGGCGAACTGCGCCAACACTTCTGGTGGAATGTAGGCCTCGTTCGTGGTGACCTTGGCCTTGGGATCGGCGTCATGCGCGGCGCGATACACCGCGCGGTGGGCGTCGGCGACCCGGTCGAGGAACGTGCCGAACTGGTCGGGCTTGATGGCACCGGTACGCATTTCCATTGCGCCGAAGGCCAGTGGCTCGTTGACGCTCACCCACAGCACGCCCTGTCCGGCGTAGCGTTTGGTGATCGCCTTGGCGAAGTCTTCGAACGCGGCGACATTGTCGAGGAACCCGCCGCGGTCGCCGATCCAGCCGGGGTAGACCCAGTGCATCAGCGTGATCATCGGCGTCATGCCGTTGGCGAGCAGGGTCGCGACCACGTCGTCGTAGTAGGCCAGCTCCTTGTCGTCCCACTTGCCGGGCTGCGGCATCACTCGCGCCCATTCGAGACCGAAGCGAAAAGTGTTGACGCCCATGGCATGCGCGTTGGCGATGTCTTCCTTGTAACGGTGCCGGAAGTCATCGGCCTGTTTGTAGGGCTCCACCGGACTCGCCTCCAGCAGGCCGGCTTCGGGTGATACAGGCTTGCCTGCCGTCCGGTCGACATATCGGCGCCAATTGCTGTCGGGGGCGTCGCCTTCCACCTGGTATCCCGCCGTCGCGGTACCCCAGTAGAAGTTGCGGCTCCAGGACGAGCTGGTGTCCGTCCGCTCCTGCTTCGCGCCGCACGCGGAGAGTCCGAAGGCGAGGGCCACGGCTGCTGCCAGGAAAACCCGGTTCCATTTCATACCCAAAACCATACAGTGCACTGTTTTGGTCAGGCGAGGATGCGGTGCCACACGGCGCGCACGTGCGCGCCCATGTCGATCGACCGATCGGACATCCATTGGATCTGAATTCCGTCGGCCGCGGCGATCAGCGCGGTGGCGGCGAACTCGGCGTCGACGTGTGCGGGGAGCGCACCGGCCGCCTGTTGGCGGCCGACATAGTCGGCGATGGTCGCGCGCATTCTCTCGTATCGCCGGCGCAGGTATTCCGCGGCCGGATGCGACGGATCGACCGCGGCGGCAGCTGCCAGCGACAGATAGACGGTGCCCGATCCCGGCTTTGCGGCCTTGTCCACCATCGCCTGCGCCATGACCTCGCCCGGATCGATGTCGACTTCCGAATTGCGGTACCACTCTTCGAATTTCGCATCGGCGTCGCGATGCAACTCGGTCAGCAGGACGTCGCGCGTGGGGAAGTAGTGCATCAGGCCCGCGAGGCTGATTCCGGCCTCATTGGCGATCACCCGCATCGACGCGCCGGCCTCGCCGTCGCGTTCCAGGACCGCGAGCGCGACGTCCTTGATCTGCGCGCGCTTGGCCTCACCTTTGGCGTACCGCCCCACAGTTGGCATGACGTGAGGCTAGCGACAACCCGGGCCGGGAGTCGTCGATAACTACAGCTGCGACTTTCTAGCTCCGGCCGGCTCTGATCATGTCGGTCCGGGGCACCACCTTGACCCGCTCTCGGCCCTGCTGCGCGCCGAGGGCCATCTCATGGGCGTCGAGGCGTTCCCATTCCTCCCATGTGGTGTAGTCGATGCCGCTGCCGGACAGGTGCTCCAGGATGGCGTCAGGGCCGGCTATCTCGGGTGCGCGAAGTCCGGGTAGGTCGGCCAGCAGGCTGGTGATCGTCTCGGACGCATCCGATTTGGTGTGCCCGATGAGACCGATCGGCCCGCGCTTGATCCAGCCGGTGACGTAGGTGCCTTCGATCAGCTCGCCGTCGAGGTCCAGTACCCGGCCGGCGTCGTGCGGGACCACGCCGGCGTGGTGGTCGAACGGCAGATCCGCCAGGTGCGAGGACAGGTAACCGATGGCGCGGTAGACGGCCTGTACCGGCCAATCGGTGAATTCGCCGGTGCCCCGGGCGGTTCCGTTCCCGATCAGTTCGGTGCGTTCGGTCCGCAGTCCTTCGACCCGTTCCGCGCCGAGCACCGCGACCGGTGATTGGCACAGATGGAGGTGGATGCGGTGCGGGGCACCGGTGGGCTCGACGTCGAGGTACCGCATCATGGTGTTGACGACGAGCTTGGTGGATTTGCTGGAGTTGATGGCCTGCTGGCTCGCCTCGTCGATCTCGAACCCGTCCGGGTGCACGATCACGTCGACGCTGGGGGAGTGGGACAACTCGCGGAATTCCATCGGCGAGAACTTGATCTGCGCGGGGCCCCGCCGGGCGAACACATGCACGTCGGTGGCCTGATTCAGCGAAAGACCTTGGTAGACATTGCCGGCGATCTCGGTGCTCAGTTGCTCATCAGCAGGCTTGGCCAGCATCCTGGCGACGTCGAGGGCCACATTGCCCGCACCCAGGACCGCAACACTCTTGGCCTCCAGCGGCCAGGTTCGTGGCACGTCGGGGTGGCCGTCATACCAGGACACGAAGTCGGCGGCACCGTAGCTGCCGGGCAGATCGATGCCGGGGATGTCCAGCGGGCGGTCGGCGCGCGCACCGGTCGAGAAGATGACGGCGTCGTAGTAGCGCCGCAGATCGGACAGTTTCAGGTCGGTGCCGTAGTGCACGTTGCCGATGAAGCGGATCTCATCGCGGGACAGCACGCGGCGTAGCGCCTTGATGATCTCCTTGATCCGCGGGTGATCGGGTGCCACCCCGTACCGGACCAGCCCGTAGGGGGCCGGCAGTCGATCGAACAGATCAACTCTGGCCTGCGGGTATTCCTCGGTCAGGATGTCGGACGCATAGATTCCGGCCGGCCCTGCCCCGATCACCGCCACACGGATGTCGCGCATTCAACACCTCCACTAGATTAGGTAAGGCAAGCCTAAATTGGTACGCAGGTACCGCAAGGCCTACGTCCGAGATGGAGATGCTGATCACAGCGCCAGTTCGACAGGCTCCCGTATTCACGCAGTGCGCCCCGTTTTACTCACGTTGACCTGCGTCGCAAGAAACTGCCAAGGCTCCTACCGAAGCCTTGCGGGTGTCCGGCCACGACGGCCGTCAACGAGCGGCACCCACCGTGAAGCACCATTTCGAGAAGAGGCAGTCCACGAAGATGATGAAGCTGGCGCTGATCGCGACGACGGCGGTCGCGGCAACGATTGGCCTGGCCGCAACCGCGCACGCCGATGACACCTACGCCTTTCGGTCCCCATCGGGGAACGTCGGCTGCAAGATGGGCGCGGGCGGTGCCATGTGCGAGATCAAGGACTACACCTGGTTCATCCCGCGCCCGGCGGAGTACACCATGGGCGGGAAAGGCAACAGATTCCTGCTCGGCCAGGGCGGTGCACCCATCGGGGGTGACTGGCACTCGGATCACGAATTTCCCGACGGCGCACCGACTCTCGCCTACGGACAAACGCGGACGGTGGGCTCCATCACCTGCGACAGCGAGCTCTCGGGCATGACGTGCACCGACTCCAGCACCGGACACTTCTTCCGGGTGTCACGCGATTCCTACGAGTTGGGCTGACCGCAATGAAGCAAATGAAAACGAAGAAGGTCGCCACACGAATTGCAGCGGCCATCACGACCGCTGTCGCCCTGGCCGCCTGCTCGACAAGCGGCGCGCCCTCGGCATCGGCCGACCCGGAGCCGACGCTCGGTGGTGCCTGGAACCCGAGTGTGCGGGGTTACGGAACGGTGCAGCCGACGCGAGTGTTCAACGGTGGCGACCCGACGGGCGACATCTGGGACATCACCTGGTCCTCCTGGGGTGGACAGCAGGCCATCGGGAGGGGCCTTTCCTACGCGATACCGCCGGGCGCCGTCAGCGTTGCGCAGTCGATCAAGGAACCGGCGACGATCGTGGCCTACAACCTCGGCACCTGCAACGGCCAGCTGATGTACCAAGCGGCGAAGTGGTATTTCCCCGGCAACGGAGAGACGTTCAACCCGGCCGGGCACTACAACATCTGCACGGGCGATTACGTCAACGGCATCTGACAAGAGCGCTGTATGGCCCTGAGCGGCAACAGGTTCCGCTACTTCGCTCAACCATCTCAAGCGATTCAAGCTGATCAGATGGATTGCGGTATCAGGGCGGTGACGATTGTGTCGAAGGCATGAAGAGTTTTCTTGCCGGCGACGCATTCGCGGATCGGACCGTCGTCCTCATCGGCGGCGGGTCCGGAATCGGTTTCGCGGTCGCCAAATTGGTGGTGTCCGGTGGGGGTGCGGTGGTACTGGGCGGGCGCCGCGCCGGTGCGCTCGAAAAGGCCGCCGCCGAGCTGGGCCCGTCGGCGACATGGCAGGTTGTCGATACCGCGGACGAGCGCGCCGTCGAGGCCGTGTTCGCCCGGCTCGACTCGGTCGATGCCGTCTTCACCACGGCGGCCACCTACATCACCGGATCAATGCGCGAACTCTCGATCAGCGACGCGGCGTCGCCGTTCGACTCGAAGTTCTGGGGTCAGTACCGCGTGGTCAAGGCCGCGTTGCCGGTACTGACCGCTGATGCGTCAGTCGTACTGATGGCCGGGGCGGCCAGCGTCCGGCCGGCCGGTGCCGCGCCCGCGTACGTCGCTGCCAATGCCGCGATCGAGGGTCTGGCACGCGGGTTGGCTGTTGAACTCGCGCCGGTACGGGTGAACGCGATCTCGCCCGGCACCGTCGACGGCAACCTTTGGAATCAACGGCCCCAAGCCGTCCGGCAGGCGGCATTCGACCACTTTGTCGAAGCCTCGACCCGCGGGAGACTGGTGCGGGAGGACGAAATCGCGGCCGCCGTCATTCATCTGTTCCTCAACGGCGCGACCACGGGTTCCACGCTCTATCCCGACGGCGGGTACAGCTTGCGTTGACGCGCGTTGATCCGAATGTCCGCGGAGAACTGTTAGCAAACAATGACTTTCGTCGCGGGCCTGCTCACGTGATGCGAATCACCGGGGTTGGGTGGTTTATCGGACGCAGATTGGGTAGACAAGCTAAGAGGCGGCGGTGGGAATCGTCGCTGCGAGTTTCTACCGAGTTGGGGCGGATCCAGATGAACCGAAATGATCGATGGTTGGGTGCTGCTGCTGCCGCGGTGTTCGTTACGGCGGCGGGCGTCGCCGCCGCCGGGCACGCCGCAGCGGAGGCGTGCCCAGATGTGCAGTTGGTGTTCGCTCGAGGCACCTTTGAGCCCGCAGGCGTCGGCGGCGTCGGGCAGGCGTTCGCGGACTCGCTCCGCGCCAAGACACCGGGACGGTCGGTGGACGTCTACGCCGTCAATTACCCTGCGTCCCTTGATTTCGCGACCGCGGCCGACGGCGTGATCGACGCGCGGAACAAGGTGATGGCCACAGTGAACTCCTGCCCGAACACCAAGGTGGTGCTCGGCGGCTACTCGCAGGGGGCGGCAGTGGCCGCGTACATCACCGAGGACCATGTGCCGCAGGGCTTCGCTCTGCCGCCAGGGCTGACGGGCCCGATGCCGACGTCGGCGGCCGATCACGTGGCCGCGGTCGTACTGTTCGGAAAACCGTCCAGCGGATTCCTGCAGATGATCTTCACTGGAGCGCCACCGATCACCGTCGGCCCGCGCTACGTCGGCAAGACCGATGATGTGTGCATCGCCGAGGACCCGGTGTGCTCGCCGACCGGCAACGATCAGGGTGCGCACGGCGCGTACCCGGCGCGCGGGCTGACCGACCAGGCCGCCGACTATGTGGTCAATCGGCTGGGCGGTACAGCCGCGCGGACCTGAACCGTCCGAACAAAAAACCCCGGCCATCGGCCGGGGTTTTTTCTGTGTCCGAGGGGGGACTTGAACCCCCACGCCCGTTAATAGGGCACTAGCACCTCAAGCTAGCGCGTCTGCCATTCCGCCACTCGGACATGCCCAGCTGACTGGCTGGGCAGCTTAGGCTAACGGATCAGGACGCCGAGTCCCAAACCGGCTTGTGATCAGGGGTGGCGCAAGCACCGGAGTCCCGTCGGTGCTACGAATGGGACTGTGACTGCGCCCGAAGACGAAGTCGTCGACCTCGTCAGCTCCCTCATCCGGTTCGACACATCCAACACCGGGGAGTTGGAGACCACCAAGGGCGAGGAGGACTGCGCCCGCTGGGTCGCCGAGAAACTGCGCGAGGTGGGCTACACCACCGAGTACGTCGAAGCAGGCGCCCCTGGCCGCGGGAACGTCTTCTGCAGGCTCAAAGGCGCCGACCCCAGCCGGGGCGCCCTGCTGATCCACGGCCATCTCGACGTCGTGCCGGCCGAGCCCGCCGACTGGAGTGTCCACCCGTTCTCCGGCGCGGTGAAGGACGGCTACGTGTGGGGCCGCGGCGCGGTCGACATGAAGGACATGTGCGGCATGATGATCGCCGTCGCGCGACATCTGAAGCGCAGCAACATCGTCCCGCCGCGAGACCTGGTGTTCGCCTTCGTTTCTGACGAGGAGCACGGCGGCACCTACGGCTGCCAGTGGCTCGTCGACAACCGGCCCGACCTGTTCGACGGCATCACCGAGGCCATCGGCGAGGTCGGTGGTTTCTCGCTGACGGTTCCCACCAAGGACGGCGGCGAACGTCGCCTGTACCTCATCGAGACCGCCGAGAAGGGCCTGTCCTGGATGCGGCTGACGGCGCGCGGCCGGGCCGGGCACGGCTCGATGGTGCACGACGACAACGCCGTCACCGAGATCGCCGAAGCGGTCGCCAAATTGGGCCGGCACCAGTTCCCCCTGGTGCTCAGCGAGTCGGTCGAGCAGTTCCTCACCGCGGTCTCGGAAGAGACCGGCTATGACCTCGACCCGAACTCGCCGGACCTGGAAGGCTCCATCGCCAAGCTGGGCGGCATCGCGCGCATCGTCGGCGCCACCCTGCGCGACACCGCGAACCCCACCATGCTCAAGGCCGGCTACAAGGCCAACGTCATCCCGGCCACGGCCGAGGCCATGGTCGACTGCCGCATCCTGCCGGGCCGCAAGGAGGCCTTCGAACGCGAGCTCGACGCGCTGCTCGGCCCCGACATCACCCGCACCTGGGAGCGTGACCTGCCCAGCGTGGAAACCACCTTCGACGGCGACCTGGTCGACGCGATGAACGCCGCGATCCTGGCCGTCGACCCCGACGCCCGCACGGTGCCCTACATGATGTCGGGCGGCACCGACGCGAAAGCGTTTGTCCGCCTGGGCATCCGGTGTTTCGGGTTCGCGCCGCTGCGGCTGCCGCCCGAGCTCGACTTCGCCGCTCTGTTCCACGGGGTCGACGAGCGCGTGCCAGTGGACGCACTACAGTTCGGGGCGAAGGTCCTCGAGCACTTCCTCACCCACTGCTGAATGAAACGGATAATGCCATGAGCACCCCAGCACCCGGACCCTATGACGCCCTGCCGCAGCTGCCGACTTTCACCCTGACCTCGACGTCGCTGTCCGACGGTGGCGCGCTGGCCAATGATCAGGTCAGCGGCATCTTCGGCGCCGGGGGAGAGGACGTCTCGCCGCAGCTGAGCTGGTCGGGCTTCCCGACCGAGACCCGCAGCTTCGCCGTCACCGTCTACGACCCCGATGCCCCGACCGCGTCGGGCTTCTGGCACTGGGCCGTGGCCAACCTGCCCGCCGACGTCACCGAGCTGGCCGCCGACGCCGGCAACGGCGACGCGCTGCCCGGCGGCGCCATCACCCTGGCGAACGACGCCAGCCTCAAGCGCTACCTGGGCGCCGCCCCGCCGGCCGGTCACGGGCCGCACCGGTACTACATCGCGGTGCACGCTCTGCCTGTGGAGAAGCTGGACATTCCCGAGGACGCCACCCCGGCGTTCCTGGGGTTCAACTTGTTCATGCAGGCCATCGCCCGGGCCGTCATTCACGGGACGTACGAGCAGAAGTAGCCGGTTCCTGTGGGGTCGCGGTGGCCAACCGCCCGACCTACTATCGGACCGAGGCCGGCGGCAGCGACGCTCGCCGCGCCCGGAGCGAGGGGACCATCCGCTTTGTCCACATCTACGCCGGTGAGCAAGCGTTCGACACCGACGGATCAGGACCGGCTCGACTACATCGACCAGGCCACGTTCCTGTCGTACCGGGCCAATGGCCGGGTCCAGGTCGGCATGGCGTTGTGGTTCTACGAGGGTCCGGTGGATCTCGACGGGCTGCGCCGGTTCAACGAGAACTTCGGCAAGGGGCTGGTGGCTCGGTACATCGAGCGCTCGCCGGTGCCGTTCGGCCGGCATCGTTGGGTGGCCGCCACGGGCGCCCCACGCCCGATTGACATCGCCGAAACAGCTTGTCCGCGTTCAGAACTGAGTGACTGGCTGGAGGAGCGTTCGCGGATACCGATCGATCCGGAGCATGGCCCGGGTTGGCATCTGGGGGTCCAGCCCTTCACTGATGGCTCGACGGCGGTCGCCATGGTGCTGTCGCACTGTCTGATCGACGGCACCGGATCGGTTGTCGCGTTCATGGACGCGGTCCTGGGCAACGAGCGCGATCTCGGTTATGGGCAGCCCCGGTCCCGTACCCGTTGGCAGGCGATCCGTGCCGATCTGCGCCAGACGCTGCGGGACCTGCCCGAGGTCCGGCGCACGATTGCCGTTGCGGCCAAGCTGGCCTACCAGCGGCGCGGCGAGATGACGGCCGCACCGTCGACCGCAGATGCGAAGGGCGGTGACGAAATCGTGCACGTGCCCTTCGCCTCCGCCAACGTCGACATCGGCCACCTCGATGCTCGTGCCGCCGAACTCGGCGGCAACAGCTATTCCCTGGTCTCGGCGTTCGCCACGCGCCTCGGGGTCCGGATGGGCAGGCAGCGGGCGCGGGACGGCGCCATCTCGTTGATGGTCGCGATCAACGACCGGACGTCCTTCGACGACACCCGGGCCAACGCGATGACCTTCACCACCTTCACCGTCGATCCCGACTCGGCCACGACGGACCTCACCGAGCTCCGGGGGGCGATCCGGACCGCGCTGCGCAATGCCAGGGAACAGCCGGACGAATCCTTCCAGCTGTTGCCGTTGACGCCGTTCATCCCGCGGCGCGCGGTCCGGCATACCGCGGCCATGGTGCTCGGCGAGCTGCCGGTCACCTGCTCCAACGTCGGCGATGTGCCGGACCTGGTCGGCCTCATCGACGGGACGCACCAGGCCGATTTCGTGAACTGCTGGGGTGTCGAGCAGAACGTGAAGAAGGCGGACATCGAGCAGCCCGGCGGGCTGCTGGTGGTGACGGCCCTGCGCCACAACGGCAAGGTCACCTTGGGCGTGGTGGGTTACCAGGTCGGTGCGGAGAACACCAAGGCCGTCTTGCGCGACCACGTGCAGCAGACCTTGGACGAACTCGGCGTCACGCCGCTGGTGGTCTACTAGCTGTCAGGCCCCCGAGCCCACCGCGTCCGCCAGCGACGCGAAGCCGCCGGCCTTCAGTCGCGCGGCCACGCCATCGTGAATGTGCTTGGCCCACAAGCCGCCGCCGTAGATGAAGCCGGTGTAGCCCTGCACCAATGAGGCGCCGGCGGTGATGCGTTCCCAGGCGTCGTCGGCGGTCTCGATGCCGCCGACGCTGATCAGCACCAGCTGGCCGCCGACGCGCTTGTGCAGGTGCCGCAGCACCTCCAGCGACCGCGCGGCCACCGGCGGGCCGGACACGCCACCTGCGCCCAACTCGGCAACGCCGGGGGTCAGCAGCCCTTCGCGGGAAATGGTGGTGTTGGTCGCGACGATGCCCGCCAGCCCCAATTCGACGGCCAGGTCGGCGATCTCGTCGACGTCGTCGTCGGACAGGTCGGGTGCGATCTTCACCAGCACGGGCTTGGTGGTCTCGGCGCGCACGGCGGCCAGGATCGGCCGCAGCGACGCCACGGCCTGCAGGTCACGCAGCCCGGGCGTGTTCGGCGAGCTGACGTTGACCACCACGAAGTCGGCCAGCGGCCCGCACAGGCGGGCGCTCTCGGCGTAGTCGTCAACGGCATGCTCGGGCGGGGTGACCTTGGTCTTGCCGATGTTCACCCCGATCGGCACGGTGGACTGGCTGCGGGTCAGCCGGATGGCGAGCTCGCCGGCCCCGTGGTTGTTGAAGCCCATCCGGTTCAGCAGCGCGCGGTCCTCCGCGAGCCGGAACAGCCGCGGCGCCGGGTTGCCGGGCTGCGCCTGTGCGGTGACGGTGCCGACCTCGGCGTAGCCGAAACCCAGTGGGCCCCAGGCGTTGATGCCGCTGCCGTTCTTGTCGAAGCCGGCCGCCAGGCCC
The DNA here is from genome assembly GCF_048282635.1 of Mycobacterium sp. PDNC021. Lineage (NCBI taxonomy): Bacteria > Bacillati > Actinomycetota > Actinomycetes > Mycobacteriales > Mycobacteriaceae > Mycobacterium > Mycobacterium sp. PDNC021. Next base: position 4,355,905 of record NZ_CP182502.1, on the reverse strand, counting down.
ACCGGGCCCGGGAAGGTCACGCCGAACACCGTGGTCTCCAACACCGGATCCGACGGCGTGAGCCAGCGGCCCAGCAGCCGGCGGCTGACGGCGAGCCCGGTCGCCACGCGCAGCAGCGCGAACACCCAGGTATGAATCCGTTCCGGGGGCACCCGGAAGAACACCCAGCGCAGGGCGCGATACATCAACAGCTCCTCACATTGCCGGCTGATCGGGCGGCGCCAACCTATCGGGCGCATGTCCCGTCGCTTCGCTCGCCCTGATCTTGCGGCGGCGCAGCAGCACCCGGCGCGAACCGTCGGTGTACAGGCGCACCCGGGTCAACTCCCACCCACGGTATTCGGCCTCGATCGACAGCCGGATGGACGCTGACAGTCTGGTCACTTCCGGGGGCAGCCGGAGCGGAATCCATTCGTAGTCGTCGGACAGGTCCTCCGCCCACGCTGCCGGCATCCGCCCCCGGTGCATTTAGCGCCCGCCCGCCTGTGGCCCCGCGGCGGCGTTCGCGATCACCTGCACCCCGGCGCCCGATCCCGACACCACGAACAAGGTGCCGGTGCGTTCGTCGAAGGCGAGGACGTCGGGCTGCTGCACGGTGCGATATCGGACTTTCTCCACGGGGATGCCAGTCGAAAGATCGTAACCAACCACGCCGTTTGTCGCGGTCTGTGAAACCCAGGCGAGTTTCGACGTGCCGACCAGGCCGAACGGCGCGCCCCGGACCGGCGCCTGCTGGCGCAGCATCAGCGGCGTCGTGCCGAACACCAGCAGGCCGTCGCCGCGGGTGTCGGCCACCAGCACCCGCCCGGCGGGGTCGGCGGCGAGCGTGGTGGCACCCTCGCCGGCGCGCAGCGCCTGCGCGACGTCGGTGCCGTCCGCGTTCACCTCGGTCACCGAGGTCTGGCCGCGGTCCAGGACGACGACGGTATTGCCTTGCGCGGCAAGACCGTCCACGCGGACGAAGGCCTTCATCCGGGACTTCACCGCAGTGCCGTCGACGATCAGCACCGCCCCGTCCGCGGTGCCCAGCGCCAGTTTCCCGTCGGCCCGCCGGGCGATCGAGGTGAAGTCGGTGCCCGACTGGCCGTCGACCGCGATCGGCTGCACGGTGCGCTTGCCGATGTCGAAGCGCAGGTAGCCGCCGCGGGTGGACAGGAACGCCGTGCCGGCGCCGTCGCCCGTCACGCCCGTCGCGGCCGTCGGCAGCACCACCGGCGGGGTACCGGGGACAGTCGCCACCGGGCGTCCCGTGCCGTCGGTGCCCAGCACCACCAGCGACGACGTCGCCGCGTCGAAGGCCGCGCCGGTGCCGGGACCGGGGAGCGCGTGGACCACGCCGTCAGGCACGCCGCTGACCGCGGGGGACACCGCGGCGCGCGCGGGCGTGATGGTGGGCGGCGGGGTATCGGCCGGATGCGACGAGCAGGCCGCCAGCGCGCCGATGGTCAGAGCGGCCGCGACGAACCTCGTTGCAGAGCCCCAATATTCACGTCGCCGACAATTACTGGGACGGTGATCCATTGGCACGGCCTGTCTTTCGGTCGGCGGACGGCGGGGACGGGGCAAATTTCCAGTCTAGGCAAATATATTGGCGTCAATTATCTGCGTCCGGCGGGTACGTCACGTACCGGAGGGGTATGGTCGCAGCCATGAGCATTGCCACCGACGGCGATCTTGCCAACGGTAATTTTGCTATCGAAGACCTTTCGACTGGTCTGCGGGCCAGCGGGTTTGGCCAAGTCGGCGATGGCCGGAGTTTTTCGTTTCGCCTTGATGACAAGCGCACGCTGATCATCGAGATCTACCGGCCGCGTTTGTCGGGTCCGGTGCCCCAGGAAGAGGACATCGTCGCGGTGTCCTCGCGAAGCCTGGCTCACGTCGACGTGCACGACGAGCGCAGCCTGGCCGCCGCCGTCCGGGACGCCGTCGCCGACGCACAACCGGTGCAGCGCAACCACTAAAGCCCGCGTCCGCCGCTCACGGTACGGTCGTCGGCGTGACTGACGTGGCAGCTATGAGCTGGTGGCAGACGATCGTGCTGGCCGTTCTCCAGGGGCTGACCGAGTTTCTGCCGGTGTCGTCGTCGGGCCATCTGGCCATCGCCTCCCGGGTGTTCTTCTCCGGTGATGCGGGGGCGTCGTTCACCGCCGTCACCCAGCTGGGGACCGAGGCCGCGGTGCTGATCTATTTCGCCAAGGACATCTGGCGCATCCTCACCGCCTGGTTCAGCGGCCTGACCGACGCCGCCCGCCGCACCGCCGACTACTGGCTGGGCTGGTGGGTGATCATCGGCACCATCCCGATCTGCGTCCTGGGCCTGCTGTTCAAAGACCAGATCCGTTCTGGCGCCCGCAATCTGTGGGTCATCGCCACCGCCATGATCGTGTTCTCCGTGGTGATCGCGCTCGCCGAGTACGTCGGTAAGCAGACCCGCGACGTCGAGCAGCTGACCTGGAAGGACAGCGTCATCGTCGGCCTCGCGCAGTGCCTGGCACTGGTGCCCGGCGTGTCCCGGTCCGGCGCGACGATCAGCGCCGGCCTGTTCCTCGGCATGAACCGTGAGCTCGCGGCGCGCTTCGGCTTCCTGCTCGCCATCCCGGCGGTGCTGGCCTCCGGACTGTTCTCGCTGCCCGACGCCTTCAAGCCCGTCACCGAGGGCATGAGCGCCACCGGCGCCCAGCTGGCCGTGGCCATCGCGATCGCGTTCGTGGTCGGCTACGCCGCGGTGTCCTGGTTCCTGAAATTCCTGGTGCGGCACAGCATGTACTGGTTCGTCGGCTACCGCATCGTCCTGGGTGTGACGGTGCTGGCGCTGCTCGGCACCGGAGTGGTGGCCGCGCAGTGACATTCCAGCCCAACCGCCCGGCGACCCGGAAGGGAACCAGATGACCGTCATCCTCCTGCGGCACGGGCGGTCCACGTCCAACACCGCCCACACGCTGGCCGGCCGGTCCGAGGGTGTGGACCTCGACGACAAGGGGCGCGCACAGGCCCAGGGTGTCGTCGACAGAATCGGCGAGCTGCCGGTCAAGGCGATCGTCCGGTCGCCGCTGCTGCGCTGCCAGAACACCGTCGCCCCGCTGGCCGCCGCGCTCGGCGTGGAACCGCGCGTCGATGACCGGCTGACCGAGGTCGACTACGGCAGCTGGACCGGCAGCAAGATCGCTGATCTGGTCAAGGAGCCGCTGTGGCCCGTCATCCAGCAGCAGCCCAGCGCTGCGGTGTTCCCGGACGGAGAAGGGCTGGCGCAGGTGCAGTCGCGCGCCGTCGCGGCGGTCCGTGAGATCGATCGGGCGCTGGCCGAAGAGCACGACGGCGACACCCTGTGGATCGCCTGTACCCACGGCGACGTCATCAAGGCGGTACTGGCCGATGCCCTCGGCGTGCACCTCGACGGCTTCCAGCGGATCGTCGCCGACCCCGCTTCGATGAGCGTCATTCGCTACACGCCGCACCGGCCGTTCGTCCTGCACGTCAACCACACTGGTGCGGATCTCAGCTCGTCGCTGCGGCCCAAACCCGACCAGCCGGGCAAGCCCGACGATGCCGCGCCGACACACGACGCGACCGTCGGCGGCTCGACCGATTAAACCGGTGAACCGGTATTTTGAAAGGTGCCATGGCCCGCGCAATCCACGTCTTCCGCTCTCCCGACCGCTTCGTGGCCGGGACCGTTGGGCAGCCTGGTAACCGGACGTTCTACCTGCAAGCCGTGCACGATCAGCGGGTCGTCTCGGTCATGCTCGAGAAGCAACAAGTCGCTGTCCTGGCCGAACGTATCTCCGCGCTGCTGGTCGAGATCAACCGCCGGTTCGGCACCCCGATCCCGCCCGACACCGGCGAGGTGACCGACCTGAACCCACTCGTCATGCCGGTGGACGCCGAGTTCCGGGTGGGCACCATGGGCCTCGGCTGGGATTCCGAAGCGCAGACCGTGGTGGTGGAGCTGCTGGCGGTCACCGACTCGGAATTCGATGCCTCGGTGGTGCTCGACGACGCCGAGGACGGTCCGGACGCCGTGCGGGTGTTCCTGAGTCCGCAGTCGGCCCGAGACTTCGCGAACCGCTCGAATCGGGTGATCTCCGCCGGCCGGCCGCCGTGCCCGCTGTGCGAAGAGCCGCTCGATCCCGAAGGGCATATCTGCGTGCGCACCAACGGGTATCGACGCGGCGTGCTGGGTGCCGGCGATGAACCCGAAGAATGATCTACGTCAGGTCCTGCAGCAGGGCCAGCTGACCGCACTCGGGCGCATCAGGTCCGCCAGCAACGCCACGTTCCTGTGTGAGGCGGAGCTGGACGGCGTAGAGCTGCACTGCGTGTACAAGCCGATCTCGGGGGAGGCCCCACTGTGGGATTTCCCCGACGGCACACTGGCCGGCCGGGAGCTGGCGGCCTACCTGGTTTCCGCTGCCCTGGGCTGGAACCTGGTGCCGCACACCATCATTCGTGACGGTCCGGCAGGGCCGGGCATGGTGCAGCGCTGGGTCGACCAACCCGGTGACGCGCTCAGCGAGACCGAACCCGCGCCCGGCCCGGACCTCGTCGACCTGGTTCCGGCCGGCCATGTGCCGGCCGGGTACCTGCCGATCCTGCGTGCCTACGACCACAAAGGCGACGAGGTGGTGCTGGTGCACGCCGACGACGCCCGGTTGCACCGGCTGGCGGTGTTCGACGTGCTGATCAACAACGCCGACCGCAAGGGCGGTCACGTGCTGGCCGGCGCCGACGGTCACGTATACGGCGTCGACCACGGCGTCAGCCTGCACGCCGAGGACAAGCTCCGGACAGTGCTGTGGGGCTGGGCCGGAAAACCGATCGACGACGAGGTGCTCGCTGCCGTCGCCGCGTTGCGGGACGCCTTGCACGACGGCCTCGCCGCTGAGCTGGGCCCGCACCTGACCCGCCACGAGATCGCCGCGTTGCAAGCGAGAGTTGTTGAGCTGCTTGGTAATCCGATCATGCCCACACCCGATCGGCATCGCCCGATCCCATGGCCGGCCTTTTGATCGCAGTTTGCACACAGGTAGCGATTTGCGTAGCGATTTCGGCAGCCCTACCGCTCGGTAGTGCTCTAGGCTCGTCGCCATGACCGACCACGACCGGGCCGCAGCCCGCCGCGAAATCACCGATGCCCTGCAGAAGGCCCTCGACCGTCGGCACGAGGTGCTCGACGTCATCGTCGAAGCCGATAACAAGGCCGCTGCCGTTGATGCCATCGCCAAACTGCTGGAAACCTCGCATGTTGGCGGCGAGCAGGTCATGGCGATGTCTTTTGATCTGTTGACCAAAGACGCCCGCAAGCGGATTGCCGACGAACTCGAAGACCTGAACTCGCAGCTGTCGTTCGCAGTGAAGGACCGCCCGGCCAGCTTCGGGGACGATCTGATCCTGCGCCAGTTCTCGGCGGCCCAGGACCGCGACATCTTCGCGACGCGGACCACCGACGTCGGTGCGGCCGGCGACGGTTCGGGCCGCGCGGCCGGCGATCTGGACGAGGAGATCAAGGCCGCCGTCTCCCGAGTCTCCGCCGAGGAAGCCGTGTGGCTCGTCGCCGAAGACAACGGTGACAAGGTCGCCATGGTGTTCGGTGAGCTGCTCAACGGAGAGGTGAACGTCCGCATCTGGGTGCACCCCGTGTACCGCCACCGTGGCTACGGCACTGCGGCACTGCGCCGCTCACGGTCGGAGATGGCGTCGTACTTCCCGGCCGTGCCCATGGTGGTCCGTGCGCCAGGCGCGACCCCGAAGTAGGCGCGCAACAACGCATTACGCGAAACGTATTACGAGAAAAGGGCTCCGGGAATCTCCCGGAGCCCTTTTCTCGCCTGTCGTCAGGTCAGCCGGAGTACGGCTTGGCCTTCACCGGCGGGGAAGCGACAGTGACAGGCTCGACGCTGCTCGGCGTCGTCGGGGTGGCGGTGGCACCGAAGTTCATGTCGCCGACGGTCGGCTGGGCGTACTCACCCGAACTCGAGCCATGGCCCGACGAGGCGACGGGAGCGTTGTCCGGCGCGGGAGCGTTGGCCACGCCGAGTACGCCCATCGTCACTGCTGCGGCGACCCCGACGAATCCGAACGTCTTTGCCACGTTCATGGCGTCCTCCTTAATGGCTAGCGCGTAAATAGTTGTCCAGATGTTATGAGGCGTATTTCGGCAGGGCCTGCCAGCAGCCTGCAACATGCCTGTGAATAGGCGATTTCAGCTGTGACGTCGGCCTCGGTGATACTCATGGGCATGGAGGACAGTGGCAGGGCGCGCTCCGATGTCGCGCTGGCCGCCGAGGTCGCGCAGGAGGCAGGTGAGTTCCTGCTGTCGGTGCGCGACCGACTCGGCTCCCACGATCCGTACACCCTCGGCGCGGCCGGCGACCGGCACGCCAACACTCTGATCCTCGATCGGCTGCGCACGGCCCGCCCCGACGACGCCATCCTGTCGGAGGAGGCCGCCGACGACCTGATCCGGCTGCGCTCGGACCGGGTGTGGATCGTCGATCCGGTCGACGGCACCCGCGAATTCGGCCGGGGCCGGCCGGACTGGGCCGTTCACATCGCGCTGTGGCAGCGCGATGGCAGCCCGCACGGGTCCATCACCGACGCGGCCGTCGCGCTGCCCGCACACGGTGAGGTGCACCGCACCGACACCGTGATCGGCCCGCCGCCGCGTCGTCCCGGCCCCATCCGCGTCGCCACCAGTACCTACCGGCCCCCGGCGGTGGTGTGGTGGCTGCGCGATGTGCTCGACATGGAGCTCGTCGGCATCGGCTCGGCCGGTGCCAAAGCGATGGCAGTGGTGCGCGGCGACGTCGACGCCTACGTGCACGCCGGCGGGCAATGGGAATGGGACTCGGCCGCTCCGGCCGGCGTGGTGCAGGCGGCGGGGCTGTTCGCGTCGCGCCTGGACGGCTCGCCGCTGCGATACAACCGGCCCGATCCGTACCTGCCGGACTTCGTCATGTGCCGCCCCGAGTTCGCCGACCTGCTGCTGGACGCGGTGCGCCAAGTGTCTGGTGGACCGAGTTGACGCGGTCGATGCGTTGCGGCCCGTCGGGTATGAGGGCAAGAACACGATCGGAGAGGACCGAGACCAGGCTCATGACGGCGGCGTGACTGTCGAAGGCGCCGGGGGAGACGTTCGGGCATTCGAGCCACCACGTGGCACGACCGGCGATCGAACGAAGTTGGTCGTCGGCGAAGAGCGCCAACGGAATTCCGGACTCGGCAGCCCATCCGACGAGTTCACCGGCCCACCGGCCGTGGCGTCGGAACGACATCGCGATGAGCAGGTCGTGCTCGTCGAAGTCCGCGACGTCTTCGGCGACGGACTGACCCGAACTGGGGGCCAGCCAGGTATCAGGCCGCATCTGCGCGAGGTTCAGCCTGAGCACCGTTGCCGCGGCCAGGCTGCTCCGATAGCCGCAGACGGCGATGCGACGTGCGGCAGCGATCTTCTCCGCAACGGCCTCGACCACTGCCTCATCCAGCTGGGCGTGCATGGCGTGCAGGTTCGCGATGTCCTGCGAGATGATCGCGCTGACGTCGGGCGTGCCCTCGGCCGTTACGGGCACGCCCGATCGCCGCAGCGCGCGCAGGTGTTCTCGCATGGCGTCGAAGCTGCTGAACTCCAGGGTGCGCACCAGCCGGGAGAACGTCGCCTTCGACACGTCGGCCATGGTGGCGAGTTCGCTTGCGTGATAGGTACAGGCATCGCCGGCGTGCTCGAGCAGCACGTCGGCGGCGCGGCGTTCCTGCGGGCTCATCGACGCGTAACGGCTAGTGATTCTCGCCTCCAGCGAGTCCGGCGGGTCCTGGCGCATCAGCTGCCTCGGTAGGTGGTGTACGCGAACGGGCTCAGCAGGAGTGCGACGTGCGTGTGTCCCTCGCCGATCGTGACGTGCAATTCGACGCTGGGGTAGAACGACTCCCGACCGGTACCGGCGAACCACGCGCCGGTCGCGAAATGCAGCCGGTAGTCGCCGGGATCGAGCACGACGGCAAAACGAATCCGGCCGTCGCTGTCGGTGTGTGCGGCCGCTACCTGCGCGTTGCTTCGGCTCACGACGACGGCGAGATCCGCGGCAGGTTCTCCCCGAGCCGCGTCGAGCACATGGGTGGACAGTGACGTCATGGCGTCACCCGTTCCGACAGTCGCAGGAGCGCGATCTCACGAAGTTGGCCGACGGCGATGACGGCTTCCTCATCGCGGCTCAGTGACAGCCGGTGTCGCAGGGCGGCGTAGATGTCGGCTGGGCTGCGGCCCTTCGCACGGATCAAGAAGATGCGCCCGAACTTCGCCTCATAGTCCGCGTTGGCTTTGGTCAGCGTCGCCGCAAGCCCGTCCGGTATGGCCGGCTGTTCGCCGCGGGACAGGTCGGACTCGACCGACGTTCCGCAGGCCCGTTCTCCGATGCGGGGGTGCTGGGCCAGCGCCTGATCCAGGCTTTCGGCGTTCCAGTCGGCAGCGGCGCGTGCGGCGGTCGTTTCGAGTTCGCCGACACTGGCAAATGGTCGCGCCGCGACAACCGCGCTTAGCCAGGGCGGGATATCGGCGCAGGGGCGCAGCACCTCTACGGCTTCCTCAGGCGACGCAGAGTTGAACGTCTGAAGATCCATGGCCTGAATCTAGCGTTGCAGCAGAGCTTCTTCCTGATGAAATTGTTACAACCTACTAACGCCCAGGTCGGCGCCGCGGCGGACTTACCGAATCTGATGCTTCGTCACACGGTTGAAACGAATTGGTGATGCCACTACAAAATCTGAAACGTACGTTGCAGGGGTTGAGCCATTTATCGCGTGTCAGGGGGAAATAGTGGCTGTGGGTGACATCGTCCTCGGATCGAATCAGTACGGCAAGGCGGAGAACCGCCTCGTCCGTATCGTGCGGGATACCCCCGTCCATCGCATCATCGATCTGAACGTCACTTCCCAGTTGCGGGGCGACTTCACCGCCTGCCATTACGAAGGCGACAACTCGCACGTGGTCGCGACCGACACGCAGAAGAACACGGTGTACGCCTACGCCAAAGAAGTGGGCGTGAAGTCACCCGAGGATTTCCTGATTGCGTTGGGCAGGCACTTCGTCGGTGATTTCGAATGGGTGACCGGAGGCCGCTGGGAGGCGCAGGAGTACGCGTGGGAACGGATCGTCGTCGACGGCAAGGCGCACGACCACTCGTTTGTCCGAGCCGGCAAGTTTGTCCGAACGACCGTCGTCCAGATGGCCGGAGACACGACGTGGGTGGTGTCGGGCATCAAGGACTGCGTCGTGCTCAAGTCCACCGGCTCGGAGTTCCACGGCTTCCCCCGGGACAAATACACCACGCTCGTCGAGACCGACGACCGCATCATGGCCACATCCATCACCGCATGGTGGCGCTACCTGAGCACTGACCTCGACTTCAACGCCTTGCACGACGCCATCACCGACGTCGTGCTCACCACCTTCGCCAGTGTCCATTCGCTCGCATTGCAGCAGACGCTGTTCGAGATCGGTAAGGCGATCCTCGAAACGTTCGATGTGGTCGCGGAAGTCAAGTTGTCGTGTCCCAACAAACACCACTTCGTGGTCGACCTCAGCCCGTTCGGGCTGGAGAACCCGAACGAGGTCTTCTACGCCGCCGACCGGCCGTATGGCTTGATCCAAGCCACCATCACCCGCGAGGGCGCGGACGAGGCGCCGCAGGCGTGGACCACGATTCCGGACTTCTGCTGAGCGACACTGCACGCCGCGCGACCGCAGGAGGGGAGCCCAATGGACCTGAACACCGTCAACCGATACCGATTCGCGCGATCGCAAGCCGATCTGCACCTTGCGGATGGCGAATCCTTCGTCGCCGGCGGGACGTGGCTGTTCTCTGAACCGCAGGTCGAACTCACCGGCGTCGTCGACCTCATGACAATGGGCTGGCACCCCATCGAGCCCACCGACGGCGGACTGCGCATCGCGGCGACGTGCACCATCGCTGAACTCGTGAGCTACCCCCGCCGACCAGACTGGCCCGCTCAGCACCTCTTCCGCGAGTGCGCCAACGCCTTGCTCGCATCGTTCAAGATCTGGAACGTCGCCACCGTCGGCGGCAATATCTGCCGGTCGTTCGCGGCCGCGTCGATGGTGTCGCTCGCCGTTGCCCTCGACGGGGTGGCCGAGATCTGGACTCCCGACGGCCAGACCCGATGGGAACCGGTCGCCGATCTGGTCACGGGGAACGGCACCAATTCGCTGGGCCGCGGCGAGGTGATGCGTGCGTTGCATCTGCCCGAAAGGGCATTGCGTGCCACCGCCGCACTTCGCACCATCGCGCTGGCCGAGCACGGGCGCTCCGGTGCCGTCGTCAGCGGCCGCCGCGACGACGACGGATCGGCAGTCTTCACCGTCACGGCCGCGACGCTCGCGCCCACGGTCTTTCGCTATCCGGAGATGCCAGGCGCTGAAGCTCTCCGATCCGACGTTCTGGCTGCATCCGGCTACTACACAGACCCACTCGGATCTGCGGACTGGCGCCAGAGCGTCAGCGGCGTGCTGGCCACGGAGGTTCGCGCAGAAATTCGTTCTCACCTGGAGGTGCGCAATGCCGACTGAGACCGCCACGCCTGAGATCGCCCGCAAGAAGGTGCATCCGGTCGACGAGGTGCTGCCGATTCCCAAGCTCGCGGTGTACGGGATGCAGCACGTGCTGGCGTTCTATGCCGGCGCGGTGCTGGTTCCCATCATCGTCGCCGGAGCCCTGAAGCTCTCGCCCGAGCAGACGATCCACCTCATCAATGCCGACCTGTTCACCTGCGGCATCGCCACGATCATCCAGTCCGTCGGGTTCTGGAAAGTGGGCGTCAAACTCCCGCTGATCCAGGGAGTGACCTTCGCGGCCGTTAGCCCGATGATCGCGATCGGCACAGCCGGCGGCTTGTCGGGGGTTCCCGGCCTGCTGTCGGTGTACGGGTCGGTGATCGTCGCCGGACTCTTCACCTTTTTCATGGCGCCGTACTTCTCGAAGCTGCTGCGATTCTTCCCGCCGGTCGTCACCGGATCGGTCATCACGATCATCGGAATCGCGCTCTTGCCCGTCGCGGCCAATGACATCGTCGGCGGCACGACGACCGAGGCGATGAAGAAGGATGTGGCGCTCAAGGACCTCGCGTATGCCGCGGGCACCCTGCTGATCATCGTCGTCATGCAGCGCCTCTTCCGCGGGTTCCTCGCCACGATCGCCGTGCTGGCCGGGCTGGTCATCGGCACTGCGGTCGCCGCGTCGCTCGGGGATGTCGATTTCAGTGCGGTAGGTACGTCCCACTGGCTCGGCGTGACCACGCCGTTCTACTTCGGCTGGCCCACATTCAGCGCCACCGCGATCATCTCGATGATCGTCGTCATGATCATCACCGCGGTGGAAACCACAGGTGACGTGTTCGCGACGGCCGAGATCGTGGGCAAGCGGGTCGGTGCCGGCGACATCGCCAGAGCATTGCGCGCCGACGGTTTGGCGACCACGATCGGCGGCGTCCTCAACTCGTTCCCCTACACGTGCTTCGCGGAGAACGTCGGGCTCGTTCGCTTGACGCAGGTCAAGAGCCGCTGGGTGGTCGCGGCCGCCGGTGTCATCATGATCGTGCTGGGCTATCTCCCCAAGGCCGCGGCTGTCGTGGCCGCGATCCCGCACTCAGTGCTCGGCGGGGCGTCGCTGGCGCTGTTCGCCACGGTGGCCGTGGTGGGCATCCAGACCCTGTCGAAGGTTGACTTCAACGACCATCGCAACGCGGTAATAGTCGGCGCCGCACTCGGTCTGGGCATGCTCGTCACCGCCCAGCCGCTGTTGAAATTCAGCTTTCCCACGTGGGCCCAGATCATCTGTGGCTCAGGGATCACGCTGGGCGCCCTCGCCGCGATCGTCCTGAATATCGTTTTCTTCCACATCGGGCCGAACCGCGGCCCGATGGTTGCCGGCACGCCCCGGACCGGCGAGGTCGGACTCGATGCCGTCAACAAGATGACGGAGGACGAGTTCGTCAAGACCTTCTCCTGTCTGTACCAAGGCCTCGCTTGGCCGGTCGAACGCGCCTTCGCGCAACGTCCGTTCGCCGACACCCTCGCCCTGCGGGCCGCCGTCCAGACCGCTCTGCTCGCGGCCAGTCCCGACGAGCAGATGCAGTTGATGCAGGCGTATCCGGGACTGGCCGAGACCCAGGAACACAACGTGTCGAAAGTCGATCTGGCCTACCTGGGACTCGATGGCCTCACTGAGGAGGAGGCTGAGGAATTCAGCGAGTTGTCGGCTGCCTACGAAGCCAAATTCGGCTTCCCCCTCATCATCTGCTTGCGCGATCTGGAAAGTCGCGAACACATTCTGACTCTCGGCTGGCGGCGGCTCGAGAACTCCCCGCAGGTCGAGCACATGGCGGCGCTCAGTGAGATTTCGCGCATCGCGGCGTGGCGATTCGACGATCTGGTTGCCGACGCGAATCCCATTGCCTCCGCCCGACGCCTGCGGATCGCGCGATGACCATAGGCCAGTTGCGACGCGCAATGGCGTGCGTATGAGATTTGATGTCAACGGCAAGGACGTCGAGGCCGACGCTCGGCCGGGGCAGTGCTTGCGCACCCTGCTCCGGGAAACCGGGCACCTCGACGTCAAGAGGGGATGCGACGCCGGCGACTGCGGGGCGTGTGCGGTCATCCTCGACGGCGTACCGGTGCATTCCTGTATCTACCCCGCCGCCCGGGTGGGCGGCCGCTCGGTCACGACAGTTGCCGGGCTCGGTGACGGGGCTGAACTCCATCCGATGCAGCGTGCGTTCTGCGACAACTTCGCCTTTCAATGCGGCTTCTGTACCGCCGGAATGATCGTCACCGCCGCCACCCTCAAGCCGGACGACCTCGGTGATCTCGACCGTCGGATGAAGGGCAACCTGTGTCGTTGCACCGGCTACCGTCCGATTCGCGAGGCGATCCATGCGGCCATCACGGGCAGCGGAGACGGCGTGGCCGTTGCGGGTCCGACAATCGGACAGTCATTGCGGCCACCCGCCGGCCGACGAATCGTCACCGGGTGTGAGCCCTTCACATTCGACATCGATGTGCCCGGTCTGCTGCATCTCGCGGTGCTGCGGTCACCCCATGCGCACGCCCGAATTCTGGCGATCGATACCGCGGCCGCCGAGCAGGTGCCCGGGGTCGAACTGATCCTCACGCACCTTGACGTCGCAACGCCGCGCTTTTCCACTGCGCGCCACGAGATCCGGACCGACGACCCCGATGACACACTCGTGTTCGACCCGGTCGTCCGTTTCATCGGACAACGGGTCGCGGCCGTGGTCGCCGACACGCTCGCGGCCGCGCAAGACGCGGCAAGTCGCATCGTGATCGAGTACGAGTTGCTGCCCGCGGTGTTCGATCCGGAGGCTGCGAGGACGGCGGGCGCGCCGCTGCTGCATCCGGACCGGACGCTCGAAGACGGTGTCGCCGACGCGTCGCGCAACGTGATCGCGGCGATGCATGAAGGCTTCGGCGGCGACGTCGATGAGGCCCTGGCGGACGCCGATGTCACCGTCGGCGGTACCTGGCGGACCGCGCGGGTGACGCACGCGCAGCTGGAAACCCACGGCACCATCGGCTGGTTGGACGACGACGGCCGGCTCACCCTGCGCACCAGCTCACAGGTTCCGTTCCTGGTTCGCAAGGAACTCTGCCTCCTGCTCGACCTGCCCGAGGACCGGATTCGCGTGTACACCGCGCGGGTCGGTGGCGGTTTCGGCGGCAAGCAGGAGATGTTCACCGAAGACCTCGTCGCGGTCGCCGTGTTGCGCACCGGGCGGCCGGTCGCGTACGAGATGTCGCGGACCGACGAGCTCACCGCAACTGCATATCGCCATCCCATGCGGGTCGACGTCACGCTCGGCGCCCGCTCCGATGGCACGTTGACCGCGATGAAGATCGCCGTGCTCAGCGACGGCGGCGCCTACGGAAACCATTCGCCGGGCGTCATGTTCCACGCTTGCGCGGAGTCGGTGTCCGTCTATCGATGCCCCGTCAAGCGCGTTGATGCCGAGGCCGTCTACACCAACAATCCGCCGTCGGGCGCGTTCCGCGGGTATGGGCTCGGCCAGGTGATCTTCGCGATCGAGAGCGCGCTCGATGAGCTGGCACTGCAGCTGGGCATCGACCCGTTCACCATTCGTCGCACGAACATGGTGCGCGACGGCGACGACCTGTTGATCGCCCATCCCGAACCCGAACCGGACCTGATCTACGGCAGTTACGGGCTCGACCAATGCCTCGACCTCGTCGAACAATCCCTGTCTCGCGCCGACGGCGATGAGGTTCCGCCGGGGCCGCAGTGGCGCACAGGGGAGGGCATCGCGTTGTCGGCGATCGCCACGCTGGCGCCGCGCGGCCACTACTCCGCGGTCAAGGTTCAGCTCACCCCGAGCGGGGGCTACGAGGTGGGGATCGGGACCGTGGAATTCGGCAACGGAACCACGACGGTCCACACTCAGATCGCCGCCACCGCACTGGCCACCACGCCGGACCGGATCACGCTGTGCAACGGCGATACCGACGCCGCCGACTACGACACGGGAGCCTTCGCCTCAGCGGGGACCACGGTCGCTGGTAAGGCGTTGTACGCCGCGGCGTCGAACATGCACGAACTGATCCTGGACACGGTCTTCCGGCTGACCGGCGAAGTCGGCGCGCTGGGTGAACACGGGGTGCAGACTTCGACCGGGTTGGTGCGTTTCGGCGACGTCATCGCGTCCGCGCCGGCGCAGTATCGGGTGGGCGACGGCATCGAGACGACCGGCGCCGAAACGGGTGAACTGCGTTCGATCGCGTTCAACGTGCAGGGATTCCGGGTCGCGGTCAATACTGAGACCGGGACGGTCAAGATTCTGCAGTCGGTGCACGCCGCCGACGCGGGCGTCGTCGTCAATCCGGCCCAGTGCCGGGGGCAGGTTGAAGGCGGCGTCGCCCAGGGCATCGGATCGGCGCTCTACGAAGAGATCATGATCGACGAATCCGGCCGGGTGTCGACGCCCACATTCCGCACGTATCGGGTGCCCCAGATGGCCGACATTCCGGCGACGACAGTGCTGTTCGCCGAGACCGCCGACGACCTCGGGCCCTACGGCGCGAAATCGATGAGCGAATCCCCGTACAACCCCGTGGCGCCCGCTCTGTCCAACGCGATTCGTCGCGCCCTCGGCGTGCGTCCCTACGAACTCCCCATGTCGAGGGATCGAGTCTGGCGGCTGGCGCAGGAAGGAACACCGCAATGAACGCATCCACGGGTACCGATCCGAAGTGGCTCGGCGTCGCAATCGACCTGGCGACAGCCAATATCGAAGCCGGCGGCGGGCCGTTCGGTGCAGTGGTCGTCGGTGCCGGTGAGTTGGTCTCCACCGGGCAGAACCGGGTTACGCAGAACCTTGATCCGACCGCGCACGCCGAGGTCATGGCGATCCGGGCCGCCTGCGAGCGGGTCGGGAACTTCAGTCTTGCGGGGCACACGCTCTACTCGTCGTGCGAACCCTGCCCGCTGTGCCTGTCCGCGGCTTTGTGGGCCAGGGTCGATCGGATCGTGTTCGCGGCGGACCGCCATGACGCGGCCGTCGGCGGATTCGACGACCGGGCCTTCTACGAATTGTTCGACAAGCCTCGGGAGCACTGGGAAGTCCCCGTCCAGCAGCACCGCCTGGATCGGTCATTCCTGCCGTTCGCGACGTGGATCGGCAACATCAACCGGATTCAGTACTGACCGTGGACGTCATCGACGATTTGTTGGCCCGAACCCGACTCGGTGAGTCGGTGGCGCTGTGCGCGGTGGTCGCTGCCAGTGGATCGACGCCTCGCGGGCCCGGTACGTCGATGCTCGTGACCGGCGACGGCTGCGTCGTCGGCTCCATCAGCGGCGGTTGCGTAGAGAGCGAGGTGTACGAGCTGGCGCTGGAGGTGCTGTCCTCGGGCGAGCCGCGGCTCGTCAGCTACGGCGCCGGTGATGAGTCGGTGTTCTCTGTCGGTCTGCTGTGCGGCGGCACAATCGATGTCTTCGTCGAGCGCTTCGGCCCGTCGAACGTCGCGGAACTCGAGTTCGCGGTAAAAGTCGCCGACCGGGGTCAGACCGCTGTCCTGGCCACGCTCGTCAGCGCCGGCGAGCCGGCCCCGTCGGGTAGTGGGCCCGGTGGCCACCTGGTGATCGCCGACCGGTCGGTGAAGGGCAGCCTTGGCGACGGCTCGCTGGACGACGCTGTGGTGCGCGCCGCGGACTCGTTGACCACCAGCCGTACGCTCACCGGCCCAGACGGCGCCCTCGTCTTCGCTCGCGTACTGGCACCCCGACCTCGGATGATCGTCTTCGGCGCGACCGACTTCGTCGCCGCTGTCGCGCACGCGGCAGCATTCGTCGGCTACCGCGTGACGGTATGCGATGCGCGACCGGTATTCGCGACGAAAGACCGGTTCCCCATGGCCGACGAGGTCGTCGTGGACTGGCCCGATCGGTATCTCAGGCAGCAGGCCGCTACCGGGCTGGTCGATGCGCGCACCGCGATCTGCGTTCTGACGCACGACGACCGCTTCGACGTGCCGCTACTCGAGGTGGCTCTGGCGTTGCCCGAGATCGGTTTCGTCGGCGCGATGGGCTCGCGCAGAACCCATGACGAACGGGTGGCCCGGCTGCGCGAGCGGGGGATCGACGACAGGCAACTGGCCCGGCTGTCCTCTCCGATCGGACTGGATCTGGGCGGTCGAACTCCCGAGGAGATCGCGATCGCGATCATGGCGGAAATCATCAGCCTGCGTGAAGGTGGAACAGGTCTTCCTCTGCGTGACCGCGACGGCGATGTTCATCAGCGGGCCGGTATGTCGGTGTCTGTTCCCGTCGCCAGATCCTCGCAGGGAACATGAAGCACGCCAACGCTGTTCAGGTATTCCTGCGCGCCGTGGTCTCCGCGGGCGCCGGCACTGACCCGGTTCCAGTGGCGGCGGCCGATCACGACGGGATGCCCGGGCGTGCCGGAGTAGGTCGCCCTGGCGAGCCGGTCCCGATTCGCCAGGGCACACAAACGCGAGACGACGCCCGGGCCGACATCGGCCAGATCGATGAGATGAATCAGCGCGGCCTCACCGTCGATCGCCGCCAGTCCCGCACGCAGCGATGCCGCGATGCCTTCCTCCCACCCCGCCACCTCGATGGTCGCCGCCGTGTCGGGCACAAGCGCCGCGGCGCGCTCATATTCGGCGCCGAGAGCGACGGCAACAGAGGCGCAGCCACCCGAGAACAACACTTCGACGGCGTGCTCAATTGCCCCAGGCACCAAGGCTTTCGGCATGCCGAATCGACGGCCCGCGCCCGCGGCCAGCAACAGCCCGGCAACCCGGGGATGATCAGGCGGCCTCACCGTGCGGACGATACCGGCCCCGGCGTAACCAATCGCTCCGAAGGAACCACCGATGAGGAGTACTCACATGGAGCTCGTCCCGCGACTGCTCGACGTGATCGAGTCCGACATCCTTCCGCTGACCGTGCAGGGCGTCGCTGCGGGTAACAAGGTCTTCGGGGCCGCGCTGCTGCGTAAAACGGATCTGTCGTTGGTGCTGGCGGGGACCAACGCGGAAACGCGCAACCCCCTTTTCCACGGCGAGGTCAACACACTCAACCAGTTCTACGAGATCGCGGACCGCCCGGCGACGCGTGACCTGCTGTTCCTCAGCACCCACGAGCCCTGCACGCTGTGCATGTCGGCGATCACCTGGGCCGGTTTCGACAACTACTACTACCTGTTCAGCCACGAGGATTCGCGCGACAGCTTCGCGATTCCGCATGATCTGCGAATCCTGAAAGAGCTGTTCGGTCTGGATCCGGGCGGCTATCGACGAACCAATGCGTTCTGGGCCGCTCACGGGATCAGCGATCTTGCCGATGCCGAGCCGGAACCGCGCCGCGGCGACCTGCACGATCGCATCGCGCGGATTGCGCGGCGGTATCAAGAACTCTCGGAGCAGTATCAGGCGTCGAAACCGGGCAGCGACATTCCGCTGGCCTGATCGAACTAGTGGATGATCGAATCGTTGGGCGGAAATGGCGACGGTTAGAGTCGATGTCATGCGATCGTGGCTGGCGCCCAGCGTCCCGAACCTGCCGGGCCGCGGCCCTGAACTCCGGCTCTATGACACCGCCGACCGTCAGGTCCGGCCGGTCTCTGCTGGCCCGAAGGCCACCATGTACGTCTGTGGGATCACCCCGTACGACGCCACGCACCTCGGTCACGCCGCCACCTATCTGACCTTCGACCTGGTGCACCGGTACTGGCTCGACGCCGGTCACGACGTGCAGTACGTGCAGAACGTCACCGACGTCGACGACCCGCTGTTCGAGCGGGCCGAGCGCGACGGCATCGACTGGCGTGCCCTCGGCGACCGCGAGACCGAGCTGTTCCGGCAGGACATGACGGCGCTGCGGGTGCTGCCGCCACATGACTACGTCGGCGCCATCGAGTCGATCTCCGAGGTCGTCGAGCTCGTCGAGAAGCTGCTGGCCTCCGGCGCGGCGTACGTTGTCGACGACCCCAACGAGCCTGGGTACCCCGACATTTATTACCGGGCCGACGCCACCACGCAGTTCGGCTATGAGTCCGGCTATGACCGCGACACCATGCTGGCGCTGTTCGGCGAACGCGGCGGCGACCCCGACCGCACCGGCAAGGCCAGTCAGCTGGACGCCCTGCTGTGGCGGGTGCAGCGACCGGGCGAGCCGAGTTGGCCGTCGCCCTTCGGCGCGGGCCGGCCGGGCTGGCACATCGAGTGCGCCGCGATCGCGCTGAACCGCGTCGGCCCCGGCCTGGACATCCAGGGCGGCGGCAGCGACCTGACCTTCCCGCACCACGAGTTCTCCGCCGCACACGCCGAATCGGTAACGGGGGAGCGGCGTTTCGCCCGGCACTACGTGCACGGCGGGATGATCGGCTGGGACGGCCACAAGATGAGCAAGAGCCGCGGCAACCTGGTGCTGGTGTCGCGACTGCGGGCCGACGGTGTCGACCCGGGTGCCATCCGGCTGGGTCTGATGGCCGGGCACTACCGCGACGACCGCTTCTGGAGCCCCGAGGTGCTCAGCACCGCCCAGGAGCGGCTGCAGCGCTGGCGGGCGGCCACCGCGTTGCCCGCCGGGCCCGATGCCACCGATCTGCTCGCCCGGGTGCGCCGGTACCTCGCCGACGATCTGGATACCCCGAAAGTCCTTGCCGCCCTTGACGGGTGGTCGACGGACGCGCTCGAGTACGGCGGGCACGACCCGGCCTCGCCGCGGTTGGTGGCCGACGCCGTCGACGCGCTGCTCGGGGTGACCCTCTAGTCACTTCCCTGTGCGGGTACGTTTTGCCACCATGGGTTCTGTGTACGGAAAAGTCGTCTTCATCACCGGTGGTGCTGCGGGGGTCGGGGCCGAGGTGGCCCGCCGGTTGCACCGGAAGGGCGCCAAGCTGGTACTTACCGACGTCGACGCGGCAGCGCTGGACGCCACCGCCGCCACGCTCGGTGACGATGTCCTGACCGTGGTCGCCGACGTGCGCGACCTGTCGTCCATGCAGGCGGCGGCCGACGCGGCCGTCGAGCGGTTCGGCGGTATCGACGTGGTGATGGCGAACGCCGGCATCGCCACCTACGGCTCGGTGCTGCAGGTCGACCCCGAGGCCTTCAAGCGGCTGCTCGACATCAACGTGCTCGGGGTGTTCCACACCGTGCGCGCCACGCTGCCGTCGGTCATCGAGCGTCGCGGCTACGTGCTGATCGTGTCGTCGCTGGCGGCGTACACCGCGGCCCCGGGTCTGGCGCCGTACAACGCCTCCAAGGCGGCCGTCGAGCACTTCGCCAACGCGCTGCGTCTCGAGGTCGGCTACCGCGGCGTCGACGTCGGATCGGCGCACATGTCCTGGATCGACACCGCCATGGTTCGCGATTCCAAGTCCGACCTGTCGACGTTCGCCGAGATGTTGACGAAGCTGCCGTGGCCCATCAGCAAGACGACGTCGGTCGACAAGTGCGGCGAGGCCTTCGTCGCCGGTATCGAGGGACGCAAGACCCGGGTGAACTGCCCCGGCTGGGTCGGCGGGCTGCGCTGGCTGCGGCCGCTGCTGGCGACGCGCATCGGTGAGGTGCCGGTGGCCAAGTTCGTGCCCGATCTGCTGCCCCGGATGGACGCCGAGGTCGCCGCCCTGGGCCGCTCGTCCAGCGCTCACGCCGAGCAACTCGACAAGGGATGACCGTGCGGGTCGGCGTCGTATACCTCTGCCTGGCCGCCATGTTGCTGTCGGCCACCGGCTGCTCCGGCCGCGAGTCGCCGGGACCCTCGGCGCCGCAGCCCCCGACGCCCGAGCAGGTGCGGGCCATCGCGAAATCCGCTTACACGTACGGGTTTCCGATGGTCGACACCTATCGGGTGCAGTACTCGTACTTCGCCGACAAGGCCGGGCCGGAGTACAAGGGTGCCTGGAACCAGATCCACAACACCGCGCGGGTCTACACGCCGGAGGACAAGGCGATCCAGACGCCCAACTCGGACACCCCGTACTCCTTCCTGGGTGCCGATCTGCGCGCCGAGCCGCTGGTGCTGAGCGTCCCGGCGGTCGACGCGGGCCGCTACTACTCGCTGCAGTTCATCGACGGCTACACCTACAACATCGCCTACGTGGGCAGCCGCGCCACCGGCAACGGCGCCGGCAATTATCTGCTCGCCGGACCGAACTGGCATGGTGCGACGCCGCCGGGCATCGAGCGGGTGATCCGCAGCTCCACCGAGCTGGCGTTCGTGCTGTACCGCACCCAGCTGTTCGGGCCGGCCGACATCGAGAACGTCAAGAAGATTCAGGCCGGCTACCAG
Source organism: Mycobacterium sp. PDNC021 (assembly GCF_048282635.1). NCBI lineage: Bacteria > Bacillati > Actinomycetota > Actinomycetes > Mycobacteriales > Mycobacteriaceae > Mycobacterium > Mycobacterium sp. PDNC021. The sequence continues at coordinate 4,335,044 of NZ_CP182502.1, read as the reverse complement.
GTGACGCCGCTGTCGGGCTTCCTGAAGCAGCCGCCGCCACCGCCCGCACCGCCCATCGACTTCGTCGCGCCGCTGTCGGCGCAAGATGAGCGCACGTCACCGAAATTCTTCGAAATCCTCAACTTCGCAATGAAGTTCGCGCCGGCGCAGCCCGCCGAGGAGGTCATGCGGCAGCGCTTCGCCACCATCGGCATCGGACCCGACGGCACCTTCCGCGCCGACAAGCTGACGCCCGAGAACCGCAAGGCCGTCGAGGCCGGGATGGCCGACGCCTGGGCCGCGTTCGAGACGTTCAAAAAGGACAAGCTCGACACCGGTGAGGTGACGTCGGCCCAATTGTTCGGTACTGCAAGCGATCTCAAGGGCAACTACCTGTACCGGATGGCCGCGGCGGTGCTCGGCATCTACGGCAACACCGCGGCCGAGGCCATCTATCCGATGTTCTCGAACGACAGCACCGGCGCGCCGCTGACCGGTGCCAACAACTACACGCTGCGGTTCGCCCCCGGGCAGCTGCCGCCGGTCAACGCCTTCTGGTCGGCGACGGTCTACGAGATGCCACAGAGTCTGCTGGTGTCCAACCCCATCAACCGGTACCTGATCAACTCGGCCATGCTGCCCACCCTGATCAAGGACCCCGACGGCGCCATCACACTGAACCTGCAGAACAAGTCACCGGGACCCGCACGCGAAGCCAACTGGCTGCCCACCCCGGCCGGGCCGTTCTCGGTCGCGATGCGGCTGTACTGGCCCAAACCCGAAGCGCTCGACGGTACCTGGAAGGCCCCCAAGCCAATTCGGGCTTAGAACCTCGCCGAGTGGCCATCTATTGCACGCATTTGCCCGATTTGCGTGTTATGAATGGCCGCTCGGCGGGCTAACGACCTCTGCGCTTGAGGTACCGCTCGAACTCCGCGGCCAACGCGTCGCCGTCGATCTTGCCGAGCGCCTCGTTCATGTCGACCTCGGCGTCGCCGCGTTCCTCGAGCGACTGCACGTATTCGGCGATCTCCTCGTCGTCGGCCGTCATCTCGGTGACCGACAGCTCCCACTCCTCGGCCTGCGCCGGCAGGTCGCCGAGTGGCACCTCGACGTCGAGGGCGTCCTCGACGCGACGCAGCAGCGCGACGGTGGCCTTGGGGCACGGGGGCGCTGACACGTAGTGCGGCACCGCCGCCCAGAACGTGACGGCCGGGATGCCGGCCTGCACGCACGCGTCCTGGAAAACCCCGGCGATGCCGGTCGGTCCCTCGTAGCGGGTCTCCTCGAGCCCGAAGAACTTGGCCGAATCGGCTGAGTACGCCGCACCGGACACCGGCACCGGGCGGGTGTGCGGGGTGTCGGCGAGCAGCGCACCCAGGATGACGACGGTGTGCACGTTGAGCTTGTCCAGGATCGCCAGCAGCTCGGCGCAGAAGGTGCGCCACCGCATGTTCGGCTCGACGCCGTGCATCAGCACCACGTCTCGATCCGAACCCGGCGGGCGGCAGTGCGAGATGCTCATCGACGGCCACACCAGCTCGCGCGTGACGCCGTCCACCTGGCGGATCACTGGACGATTCACCTGGTAGTCGTAGTAGCTCTCATCGTCGATCTCGACGAGGGTCCGGGCCTCCCACATGGCATCGAGGTGCTCGAGGGCGTCACTGGCGGCGTCCCCCGCGTCATTCCACCCCTCGAACGCCGCGACGACGACGGCATCGTGCAGTTCGGGCAGGTCAAGTCCCTGGAGGAGGGGCCGGTCGGCGGGGCTCACAACGCCAGCGTAAGCCCTTATCGGCGCCTGCGAGCGCTACCCCGGGGCGGGTCGGGCCGGCAAACCGGTTTGGTAGTCCGGCCTAGCATGTTGATGTGACTGCACTGGACAAACAACTGTCCAACGTGGGCGTCCGAACGTCTGTCAGCTGACGACGTAGACTCTTTGGCGTCGAGAGGCGTTGCAACGGAATCCGGTCGGCCCGGTATCCGCCACGCTCGGCAGAGTTAAGGACGCCTTCCGCAATGGAAGGAACGCATGTGACTGCCGCCCCGGTGAAGACTTTCGTGCCGAACATCCGCCCCGACTGCACCGACGAACTCACGGCTGCGCTGGGGCAGCGGATCATGGTCATCGACGGCGCCATGGGCACGGCGATCCAGCGGGACCGGCCCGACGAGGCCGGCTACCGCGGCGAGCGCTTCAAGGACTGGCCGAGTGACCTCATCGGCAACAACGACCTGCTCACCTTGACGCAGCCGCAGATCATCGAAGGCATCCACCGCGAGTACCTCGAAGCCGGCGCGGACATCCTGGAGACCAATACGTTCAACGCGAACGCGGTCTCGCTCGCCGACTACGGCATGGAGGCGTTCGCCTACGAGCTGAACTACGCCGGCGCTGCCCTCGCTCGTGAAGCTGCCGACGAATTCAGTACCCCGGAGAAGCCGCGCTACGTCGCCGGCGCGCTGGGCCCGACGACGCGCACCGCGTCGATCTCGCCCGACGTCAACGATCCGGGTGCGCGCAACGTCTCGTACGACCAGCTGGTCACCGCCTACCTGGAGGCTGCCAACGGCCTGGTCGACGGCGGCTCCGACATTCTCATCATCGAGACGATCTTCGACTCGCTGAACGCCAAGGCCGCGGTGTTCGCCGTCGAGACGCTCTTCGAGCAGCGCGGTCGCCGCTGGCCGTTGATCATCTCGGGCACCATCACCGACGCATCCGGACGAACTTTGTCCGGTCAGGTCACCGAGGCGTTCTGGAATGCGATCCGGCACGCCAGGCCCCTCGCCGTCGGCCTCAACTGCGCCCTGGGCGCGCCCGAGATGAGGCCGTACATCGCCGAGGTGGCGCGGATCGCGGACACGTTCGTCTCCTGCTACCCGAATGCGGGTCTGCCCAACGCCTTTGGCGAGTACGACGAGTCGCCGGAGCGTCAGGCAGGCTACATCGAGGAGTTCGCCGAGGCAGGCCTGGTCAACCTGGTGGGCGGTTGCTGCGGCACGGCGCCGCCGCACATCGCCGAGATCGCCAGGGTCGTGGAGGGCAAGGCGCCCCGCGAGCTGCCGGAGATTCCCGTGGCCACGCGGCTGTCGGGCCTGGAGCCGCTCAACATCACCGAAGACTCGCTGTTCGTGAACATCGGTGAGCGCACCAACATCACCGGCTCCGCGCGGTTCCGCAACCTCATCAAGGCCGAGGACTACGACACCGCCCTGTCGGTCGCCTTGCAGCAGGTCGAGGTCGGTGCGCAGGTCATCGACATCAATATGGACGAGGGCATGATCGACGGCATCGCCGCGATGGACCGGTTCACCAAGCTGATCGCGGCCGAACCGGACATCAGCCGTGTTCCCGTGATGATCGACTCCTCCAAGTGGGAGGTCATCGAGGCGGGCCTGAAGAACGTGCAGGGCAAGCCGATCGTCAACTCGATCTCCATGAAGGAGGGCGAGGAGAAATTCATCCGCGAGGCCCGGCTGTGCCGCAAGTACGGCGCCGCTGTCGTCGTGATGGCCTTCGACGAGCAGGGCCAGGCCGACAATCTGGAGCGCCGCAAGGAGATCTGCGGGCGCGCGTACCGGATCCTGACCGAAGAGGTCGGCTTCCCGGCCGAGGACATCATCTTCGACCCGAACTGCTTCGCGTTGGCGACGGGTATCGAGGAGCACGCGACCTACGGCATCGACTTCATCGAGGCGTGCGCCTGGATCAAGGAGAACCTGCCCGGCGTGCACATCTCCGGCGGCATCTCGAACGTGTCGTTCTCGTTCCGCGGCAACAACCCCGTCCGCGAAGCCATTCACGCGGTGTTCCTGTTTCACGCCATCAAGGCCGGCTTGGACATGGGCATCGTCAACGCCGGTGCGCTGGTGCCGTATGACTCGATCGACCCCGAGCTGCGGGACCGCATCGAGGACGTCGTCCTCAACCGTCGCGAGGACGCCGCCGAGCGGCTGCTGGAGATCGCCGAACGGTTCAACAAGTCGGAGAAGACCGAGGACCCCAAGGCGGCGGAGTGGCGCAGCCTGCCGGTCCGCGAGCGGATCACGCACGCGCTGGTCAAGGGCATCGACGCGGACGTCGACGCCGACACCGAGGAACTGCGCGCCGAAATCTCCGCCGCGGGAGGTCGCCCGATCGAGGTGATCGAGGGCCCGCTCATGGACGGCATGAACGTCGTCGGCGATCTGTTCGGCGCGGGCAAGATGTTCCTGCCGCAGGTCGTGAAGTCGGCCCGCGTGATGAAGAAGGCCGTCGCCTACCTGCTGCCGTACATCGAGGCGGAGAAGCAGCCGGGTGACGCCGAGACGACCAACGGCACCATCGTGATGGCGACCGTGAAGGGCGACGTCCACGACATCGGCAAGAACATCGTCGGGGTCGTCCTGCAGTGCAACAACTACACCGTGGTCGACCTCGGTGTGATGGTGCCTGCCCAGAAGATCCTGGACGCCGCCAAGGAGCACAAGGCCGACATCATCGGGCTGTCCGGCCTGATCACCCCGTCCCTCGACGAGATGGTCAACTTCGCCGTCGAGATGGAACGCGAAGGTCTGGAGATCCCGCTGCTGATCGGTGGCGCCACCACGTCGCGTGCCCATACGGCCGTGAAGATTTCACCGCGCCGCAGCGGCCCGGTGGTCTGGGTCAAGGACGCGTCCCGCTCGGTGCCGGTGGCAGCCGCACTGCTCGACGACAAGCAGCGTCCCGCTCTGATGGAGGCCACCGAGAAGGACTACGCGGCCCTGCGCGAACGGCACGCCCAGAAGCACGAGCGGCCGATGCTCACGCTGGAGAAAGCCCGCGCCAACCGGACGCCGATCGAGTGGGACGGCTACACGCCGCCGGTGCCCGCCCAGGGCGTCGGCGTTCGGGAGTTTCTCGACTACGACCTGGCCGAACTGCGCGAGTACATCGACTGGCAGCCGTTCTTCAACGCCTGGGAGATGAAGGGCAAGTTCCCCGACATCCTCAACAACCCGGCGTCGGGCGAGGCCGCGCGCAAGTTGTACGACGATGCCCAGGAGATGCTCGACACCCTGATCAAGGAGAAGTGGCTGCGCGCCAACGGCGTGATCGGTTTCTTCCCGGCGAACGCGGTCGGCGACGACATCCAGGTCTACACCGACGAGTCGCGGTCCGAGGTGCTCACCACGCTGCACAACCTGCGTCAGCAGGGCGAGCACCGTGCCGGCATCCCGAACAAGTCGTTGGGTGACTTCGTCGCCCCCCGGGAAACCGGGCACCGGGACTACGTCGGTGCCTTCGCGGTCACCGCCGGGCTCGGCAGCCAGGACAAGATCATGGAGTTCAAGGCCGCCATCGACGACTACAGCGCCATCCTGCTGGAGTCCATCGCCGACCGGTTGGCCGAGGCATTCGCCGAACGGATGCACCAGCGGGTCCGCGAGGAGTTCTGGGGATACCAGCCCGACGAGCAACTGGACAACGAGGCGCTCATCGGGGAGAAGTACGTCGGCATCCGGCCGGCGCCCGGCTATCCGGCCTGCCCCGAGCACACGGAGAAGGCGACGCTCTGGGAGCTGATGGACGTCCAGGAACGGACCGGCATCGAGCTGACCGAGTCGATGGCGATGTGGCCCGGCGCGGCCGTCAGCGGGTGGTACTTCTCGCACCCGCAGTCGCAGTACTTCGTGGTCGGCAGGCTGGCCCAGGACCAGGTCGCCGACTACGCACGACGTAAAGGTTGGACGCTGAAAGAAGCCGAGCGCTGGCTGGCACCCAACCTCGGCTACAACCCGGAGGACTGATACCCATCTCCCGCCCCAGCTTCGCCCGCCTAACGCTCAAAGCTGTGCTCTTCGATATGGACGGCACGCTCGTCGACTCCGAAAAGCTGTGGGACGTCGCGATGCACGCCTTCTACGCCCAAAAGGGCGGGGTGCTGACCGACGCGGTGCGGGAGACGACGGTCGGTGGCTCGGCGGAGAACGTCATGCGCATCGTGTACGACGACCTCGGCCTGGACCCGACCCCGGAATCCATGGCCGAGTCCGCGGACTGGCTGCATGACTACACCGGTGAGCTGTTCGAGCAGGGGCTGCCCTGGCGGCCCGGTGCGCAGGAGTTGTTGGAAACGTTGGCGGCCAGTGAGATTCCGCTGGCGCTCGTGACCAACACCCGGCGCACGCTGACCGAGCAGGCGCTGAAAACCATTGGTAGTCACTACTTTACGGTCACCGTCTGCGGTGACGAGGTGCCCGACGGTAAGCCGCATCCGGCTCCGTACCAGCGCGCTGCCGAACTGCTGGGGGTCGCGCCGCGGGACTGCCTGGCGATCGAGGATTCGGTGACCGGTGCGCAGTCGGCGGATGCCGCGGGCTGCGTCGTGCTGGTGGTGCCCAACGACGTCGCAGTGCCCGACGGGCCACGCCGCCGGCACATCGAAACGCTGGCCGGGCTCGGGGTCGCCGACCTTCGTGACATCTATACCGAAATGTGTTCGTAGCCGCTAGTTCTGGTCCGGTAGTGGGGTCTGCTGTGCGATCGTTGACGCACACCACGCAGCGCTGCGAAAGGACGTCCGATGTCCCATGGTCCGATCGGTGACGACACATCGGCGATCTTCGATGACGAGGAGTTCGACTCCGGCCGCAGTGCCGTGCGCATCGCGTCGGTAGCGGCGCTGGGCGGTTTGCTCTTCGGCTACGACAGTGCCGTCATCAACGGTGCGGTGAAGTCGATTCAGCAGTACTTCGACATCGGCGACCAGGCCTTGGGCATTGCGGTCGCCTCGGCGCTGCTCGGTGCGGCAGTGGGCGCCATGACGGCCGGGCGGCTGGCGGACCGCGTCGGTCGACTTACCGTGATGAAGCTGGCCGCGCTGCTGTTCTTTGTCAGCGCAATCGGAGCCGGTGTGGCGACCAGCATCGAGATACTGGTCGCGTTCCGCATTGTCGGTGGCCTTGGCGTGGGCATCGCGTCGGTGATCGCGCCGGCCTACATCGCCGAAACATCGCCGACGAGCATCCGTGGTCGGCTGGGGTCCCTGCAGCAACTGGCCATCGTCAGCGGCATCTTCCTGTCGCTGGCGGTCGACGCGCTGCTGGCGCACTTGGCCGGCGGCGCGAGCAGCGTGCTCTGGCTGGGTCTCGAGGCTTGGCGCTGGATGTTCATCCTGATGGCCATCCCCGCCGTGGTGTACGGCCTGCTGGCCTTCACGATTCCCGAATCGCCGCGTTATCTCGTTGCCACACATCGGATTCCGGAAGCCCGCAAGGTGCTCACCATGTTGCTGGGGGAGAAGAATCTGGAGATCACCATCGATCGCATCCAGCAGACGCTCGAGTCCGAGTCGAAGCCCAGCTGGCGCGACATGTGCAAGCCCGGCGGCGGACCCTTGAGTCTTTACGGCATCGTCTGGGTCGGTCTGGCGCTGTCGGTGTTCCAGCAGTTCGTGGGCATCAACGTGATCTTCTACTACTCGAACGTGCTGTGGGAGGCCGTAGGTTTCGACGAGAGCTCGTCGTTCGTCATCACCGTCATCACGTCGGTGGTGAACATCTTGACGACGGTCGTCGCGATCATGCTGATCGACAAGGTCGGTCGCAAACCACTGCTGCTCATCGGCTCGGCCGGGATGACGCTGACGCTGGCCACCATGGCGGTCATCTTCGGCACCGCCCCGCAGGTGAACGGGGTGCCGCAGTTGGGTGGCGTCGAAGGGCCCGTCGCCCTGATCGCCGCCAACCTGTTCGTGGTGGCGTTCGGTATGTCGTGGGGGCCGGTGGTGTGGGTGCTGCTGGGGGAGATGTTCCCCAACCGCATCCGTGCCGCGGCGCTGGGTCTGGCAGCGGCCGGCCAGTGGGTCGCCAACTGGGCGATCACTGTCAGCTTCCCTGAACTGCGCAGCACGCTCGGCGTCGCCTACGGCTTCTACGCGCTGTGTGCTCTGCTGTCGCTGGTCTTCGTCGCCAAGTGGGTTCGCGAGACCAAAGGCGTTGCGCTGGAAGATATGCACGCCGAGTTGCTGGCAAAGTGAAGTCGCCGCGTGGCTTGCGCGCTGAAATGACTGACTGAGCCCGGTCTCGAGTCCGGTGAATATCCGTCAGATGGCTGATGCCATCAGTATTGACGTAAGAGACAATTATCGGCGGTGAGCGTTGGTGCTGCCGTGGTCCTGACGCTCCTTCACGGAAGGAGTGCGCAATGGTCAACGCCCGGTCGCGCTGTGCCGCTCGTCTCAACGTCGCTGGTGCGGTTGGCAGCGCCGGCGTCGTGGTGCTCAGTTTTGTCGGCGTGTCTCCTCCGGGGCATGGGGCCGCGGTGGACGTCAGCGCCGTGCGGCTTGCGGCGGCGAGTGCGCCGCTGTCGGCGCAATGGGCCGCGCTGGACCAATTCATCACCACGGCTGCGCAATTGGGAGCCCGTGTGGCAGTGGTACCGGCCAGTGGGCCGTCCGTCGGCGGACAGCCTGGCAAACCGATGCCGCTCGCCGCGACGTCCACCGCGCCGATCGGACCCGCACCGCTTGCGGCCGCGCCGACGCCGTTGGCGGGGATCCCGATCATCTCCGATATCGGCTCGGCGATCTCGTCGGCCTTCTGGTCGTTCGTCGGGCCGCTCGTCAACAACGCCGTCGTGGGTCCGTTCGTCCTGTTCGGCGCGATCTTCTTCGGCATCTTCGTGGTGGCGCCGATCATGTACGTCGTCCAGACGGTGCAGCAGTTCTTCGCGCCCTTGCTCGGCCTGCTGCCTGTCGCGGCGGGTCCGGCCGCCGCGAAAACCGATGCGCCCACTGCGGCCGTGCCAGGCCCCACCGCAATTGCGGCAGACGCGGCGCCCGCCGGTCCCGACGTGGTGAACGCCCCCATCAAGGCGCCCCGGGGGTTCACGCCGAAGAACCAGAAACCGGCGGCCTCGACGTTCACCGTCGCCGCAGCCGTTGACGGGGCAGCCGTCGATGGCGCGGGCGTTGACGGGGCGGGCGTCGGCGGGACGGACATCGGCAAGGCGAAGGGGCGTCCGGCCCCGAATCAGCTGAACGCTCCCGACGTCCAGGTTGGTGGCGGCGGCAAGACCGGCACTGGCAAGTCCGACCCTGGAAAGTCTGCCCCTGGAAAGTCGTTGTCGCACAGCAAGAAGTCTTCGCATGATGGCTCGTCGGGCAACAGCGGCCGGCCGGGCAAGGGAAACAAGGGCGGCTCCTAGCCACTGGTCGCCGTTGCCACGCATGCGACATCGGCGACTCGCCTCACCTCACGTCGCGTCACCAGCGGGTGATTCGCCTCGGCTCGTGCGGCACTGCCCTCGCGGCGTGGGGTGGCGTGGCGTGGGGTGCCGATTAGCGTCCGGGACTGTCACTTTCACCGTCGCCATCCCCTTCCTGCTCGTCTGGATACAAGGTCGGGTGGTGATATTCGTTGGTCCTTGGCTGGCCGACGTCGAGTAGTGGTGGTGGGGTCCAGTGGGTGCGGCCGTCGGGGCCCGTGGTGGTGGTCCAGCCGCCGGTGTCGGCGGCGCGGTTGTCGGGGCCGCAGGCCAGGGTGAGGTTGGTGATGTCGGTGGCTCCGCCGTGTTTCCACGGGGTCAGGTGGTGGGCTTGGCTGCGGGATGCGGGGGCGGTGCAGTTGGGGCGGGTGCATCCCAGGTGGGCGGCGAACAACGCGAGGCGTTGTCCGGGCGTGGCGGTGCGGCGGGCCCGGGCCAGATACAGCGGAATACTGCTGTGCTGGTCGAACACCGTCAGATAGTGGTGCGCACCTTGACCGGCCATGCGGATCAGGTCCCGGATCGGCAGCTTCGTCCCGGTATGGGTGATGGCGACTCCGGCACCCCGTTGCAGGTCGGCCACCGTCGCGGTCGCCACCACGGTGACGGGTAGGCCGTTGTGTTCGCCGAGCATGCCGGTCGTCAGGATCATGCGGCCGACCATTTTGTAGGCATCGTGCCGGCGCTGCGCAGCGGTCCTGGTGTCGCTGGCGATCTGTTCCTGGGTGGGTGTGCCCGACAGGCAGGGCTGCGGGTCGGCGGGGTTGCACATGCCGGGTGCGGCCCATTTTTCGTTGATCGCGTCCCAGTAGGCGCGGGTTTCGGCGTCGATGGTGCCGTTCACCTCGCTGGTGCCGTCGGCGCGTTGCTTGCCCTGGTTGATGCCGCGCTTCGGGTCGGGTTCGTCATCGTCGGGTTCTGGCCCGTCCGGATCGAGTGCGTCCATCAGCTTTTTTGCCGCAACGCGTAGTTCTTCGGGGGTTTGGTGCCGTGCCCCGGTCACCAACGATTGTTCGCACTGGGTGGTGGTGGTCAAGTCGACCCACATCGGCAGGTTGGCCAGCAGGTTGGCGATGACCTCGATGTGCTCGGGGTTGAGGTCACCGGCAGTCTGGGCCGCGGCGACGTCCTCCCACCGTGGTGGCAAAGCCTCCCCGGTCAGTCCGGTGCGGGGGCCCAGGTGTTCGCCGTGGCGGACCCGGGAGCTTGTCAAGATTTTTGTGTATGAGTGGCGGTCATTTAGTAGATGTAGGGCTCTAGTCGGTCTGGGTAGTTAAGGACGAGGGCGGCCAGTGCGTGTTTCCAGCCGACGACGATGGCGCCTTCGACGAGGCGGTCTGTCCGTTTGTTGTCGCGAGGTGCCAGTCGCTCGCGCTGACGGACGCGTTCTCGGGCCCGTTTGTCCTCGATGTTGCAGATCGCCAGCCACAAAAGCTTCACTGCCGCTTGATCGTTGGGGAAATGCCCACGGTTCTTGATGATCTTGCGGAGTTGGTAGTTCAGCGATTCGATCGCGTTGGTGGTGTAGATGATTTTGCGGACCGCGGGTGGGAACGCCAGAAACGGGGTGAACCGTTCCCAGGCCGATTCCCAGGCCCGAACTGCGGTGGGATACTTCTGCCCCCACGCTGAGCCGGCGAACTCGTGCAAAGCGGTTTCAGCAGCATCGATGGTGGGTGCGGTGTAAATGCCACGCAGTGCGGCGGCCACTGGTTTGCGATCGCCGTAGGCGACAAAACGCATCGAGGCCCGGATCAGATGCACGGTGCACGTTTGAACAATGGTCTGCGGCCACGTCGCGGCGATCGCGTCACCGAAACCGGTCAACCCGTCCACACAGGCGATGAGCACATCCTTGACGCCACGATTGGCCAGTTCAGCGCATACACCGGCCCAAAACTTCGCCCCCTCGGTGGGCTGAACCCAAATCCCCAGGACATGGCGGATACCGTCGATATCGATGCCAACGGCGATGTGAGCAGCTTTATTGCGGACCTGGTTGCCGTCGCGGATTTTGATCACCAAGGCGTCCAGATAGACGATCGGATACATCGGGTCTAGCGGTCGGTGTTGCCATTCGAGGACCTCCTCGAGCACCGAATCGGTGATCTTGCTGATCGTTTCCCGCGAGATCTCGGTCCCGATCGTGGTGGCTAGGTGATGTTCGATATCGCGGATGGTCATGCCGCCGGCGTAGAGACTGATGATCATCGAATCCAGTCCGCCCACGCGCCGCGACCCTTTGGGGACCAGCATCGGGATGAAGCTGCCGTCGCGATCACGCGGGATCGCCAGCGTCACATCACCAACCTCACTGGCCACTGTCTTGGCGCTAAAACCGTTGCGGGAGTTGGGTAACACCCGACCGACGGGATCTCCCTTGTCATAGCCCAGATGGCTGGACAGCTCGGTCTGCAGGCCTCGCTCGAGGACCGCTTTGACCATCTCCTGCAGAAAGCCACCCTCGCCGGTCAACTGCAGCTCACCGGCGTCGATCTTGGCCAGTACCTCATCGAAACCGCCCGCGGCCTTCAACTCCTCGAACGCCTGCCGGCCCGAAACCAACCGGTCCGCATCATCATCGTCTTCGCCGTCAGCGGCCTGACTGTCCTGCCGAACAACCATGGACATCATCGTGCTCCATCTGGCTCATGCAGCTCCTACACAAACCATCTGACAGGTCCGGACCCGGCGGCGGGCATCGTTGCTGGAGATATGCAGCCGGATCCGCAGCACGTCGGCCCAGTTTTTCCCGCCAATGTTGTTCGGGGTGGTTTGGGCTCGCAGACCGGCCAGCAGGGCATGGTCGGCGACCGGGAACCGGCGCATCAACTTCTCGCGGCGGGAGAGCAGTTCGAGTTGGTCGGCGACTGACAGGCTGCTGTAGTCGAAGGTGTTGAGCTCGGTGATCACATCCTCGGCCGCGTCGTAGGCGGCGAAGATGGTGGCCCGATCACTTCCCATGTGTCGAACATTAGTTCGATGCGCCGACAAGTCGCTGTGACGAATGTGGCCTCAGTTGCCTATCGTGACCAGCGCAAACAAAGTGACCAAAGTTTTTTCGAGACTGGGTGTGCAGCCACTGGAGCGCCCCAGGTAGCCACATGCACAGCCGACGTCCGCAGCGTGAAACAATTGCAGCCCGTGAAGACCTTCGATGCGCTATTCGCCGAGCTCAGTGAGCGAGCGCAGACCCGGCCGGCCGGCAGCGGCACCGTCGCAGCGTTGGACGCCGGGGTGCATCACCTGGGCAAGAAGATCATCGAAGAGGCCGGCGAAGTGTGGATCGCCGCCGAATACGAGAGCGACGACGAGCTGGCCGGCGAGATCAGCCAGCTCCTGTACTGGACGCAGGTGCTGATGATCAAGCGCGGCCTTACCCTCGACGACGTGTACGGCAAGCTGTGAACACCGCGACGAATGAGACCAACGGCATGCTCCGCGTCGCCGTCCCGAACAAGGGCGCGCTCAGCGAGTCGGCCGCCCACATCCTGTCCGAGGCCGGATACCGCCGCCGCACCGATCCCAAGGACCTGACGGTCGTCGACCCGGTCAACAAGGTCGAGTTCTTCTTCCTGCGGCCCAAGGACATTGCGATCTATGTGGGGTCCGGGCAGCTGGACTTCGGCATCACCGGCCGCGACCTGGCCGCTGAGTCGATGGCGCCCGTCAGTGAGCGGCTGGCGCTGGGCTTCGGCTCGTCGACGTTCCGGTACGCCGCGCCTGCCGGGCGGGACTGGTCGGTGGCCGACCTCGCCGGCAAGCGCGTCGCCAGTGCCTACCCGAACCTGGTGCGGAAAGACCTGGCCGACAAGGGGATTGAGGCCACGGTGATCCGCCTCGACGGCGCCGTGGAGATCTCGATCCAGCTCGGCGTGGCCGACGCGATCGCCGACGTCGTCGGCTCCGGTCGGACCTTGGCGCTGCACAATCTGGTGGCCTTCGGCGAATCGCTGTGCGATTCGGAGGGCGTGCTGATCGAGCGTGCCGATGCGGCGCCCGATCAAGCCCGCGACCAGCTCGCGGCTCGGATCCAGGGTGTGGTCTTCGGGCAGCAGTACCTGATGCTCGACTACGACTGCCCCCGCACCGTTTTGGAGCAGGCGACGGCAATCACGCCGGGTCTCGAATCACCGACCATCGCGCCGTTGGCGGATGCCGACTGGGTGGCCGTGCGCGCCCTGGTGCCGCGCCGGGAGGTCAACGCGATCATGGACGAGCTGACGGCCATTGGTGCCAAGGCAATCCTCGCTTCCGATATTCGGTTCTGTCGCTTCTGACCCGTGCCGGTGTTAGCGTCCCCGTAGGTTCGACAACCTGCACTTCCGACTGGAGGGTCACGTGACGCAAGCGCTGGTTCTGTTGTTCGCCTTACTCATCGGTGTGGTTGCGGGCCTGCGGGCCCTCACTCCGCCTGCGGTGGTGGCCTGGGGCGCCAAGCTCGGCTGGTTACCGCTGGCAGGTACCTGGGCCGAATGGGTCGGCCACCCGATCACCGTGACGGTGCTGACCATCCTGCTGGTGGTCGAGTTGATCACCGATCAGCTGCCCAAGACTCCGGCGCGGACAGTGCCGGCGCAGTTCGGGGCCCGGTTGCTCACCGGTGCGTTCGCCGGCGCGGTTATCGGTGCCGGTTGGCACCACACGTTCATCGGCATGGGCGGCGGAATGATCGGCGCGGTGATCGGTACCTTGGCGGGCTTCCACGCTCGTCGAATCCTGGTGGCGCGCAACGGCGGAAAGGACCTGCCGGTGGCGCTCGCCGAGGACGTGCTCGCGGTCGGAGGCGGTTTCGCGGTAGCCGCCTTCGCTCTGAGCGCGATCGGTCCCTATGTCGTCTGAGGCCACCGCGTTCGACGCCATCATCGTCGGCGCGGGACAGGCCGGACCGCCGCTGGCCGGCAGGCTGGTCGACGCCGGCCGGACCGTTGCCGTCGTGGAGCGCAAGCTCGTCGGCGGCACCTGCGTGAACTACGGCTGTATCCCGACCAAGACATTGGTCGCCAGTGCCTACGCCGCACACCTGGCCCGCCGCGGTGCCGAATACGGCATCGGCACCGGCGAAGTCACCGTCGATATGGCAAAAGTCAAGGGCCGCAAGGACGGCATCGTCACCGCGGACCGCGACGGCGTCGAAAGCTGGCTCGAAGGCATGGACGGCTGCACGCTGCTGCGCGGACACGCCCGGTTCATCGACCCCCACACGCTCCAGGTCGGTGACCAACGGATCACGGGCAAGCAGATCTTCCTCAACACCGGTGGCCGCGCGACGGCCCCGGACATCCCCGGTCTGGCCGGCGTCGACTACCTCACCAACGTCGGCATCCTCGAACTCGACACCGTGCCAGAGCATCTGGTGATCATCGGCGGCAGCTACATCGGCCTCGAGTTCGCGCAGATGTTCCGCCGGTTCGGCGCCGAGGTCACCGTCGTCGAACGCGGGCCACGGCTGGCTTCCCGCGAAGACGACGATGTCTGCGTCGCCATCAAGGACATCCTGGAGCGCGAGGGCATCACCATCCATTTGGGCGCCGGCGATATTCGCGTTGCCAAAGACGGTGACGGGGTGTCGGTCAGCACCGGCAGCGCTGTCGTATCGGGCTCACACCTGCTGGTCGCTGTCGGCCGGGTGCCCAACACCGACGATCTGGGGCTCGAAAAGGCCGGGGTGGCAACCGACTCCAGGGGATACATCACCGTCGACGACCAGCTGCGCACCACCGTCGACCACATCTGGGCCATGGGTGACTGCAACGGGAAGGGCGCATTCACCCACACGTCGTACAACGACTTCGAGATCGTCGCGGCCAACCTGCTGGACAACGAACCGCGCCGGGTCAGTGACCGCATCCCCACCTACGCGCTGTACATCGACCCGCCGCTGGGGCGGGCCGGCATGACCGAGGCCCAGGTTCGGGCGTCTGGGCGAAAAGCGTTGGTGGGTAAGCGTCCGATGACCCGCGTCGGCCGGGCGGTCGAAAAAGGGGAGACCCAGGGTTTCATGAAGGTCGTGGTCGACGCCGAGACCAACCAGATTCTCGGCGCGGCCATCCTCGGCGTCGGCGGCGACGAGGTGGTGCACTGCATCCTCGATCTGATGTCCGCCAAGGCGCCGTACACCACCATGACGCACACCGTGCACATCCACCCGACCGTTGCCGAGTTGGTGCCCACGATGCTCGAAGGGCTCAGGCCCCTGCAGTAACGGGCTCCGTATCAGCCTGTGCGACAGCGCGTCCGGCGACCAGTTGGCGGGTGACCTCGGCGACCCGCCGGCCAAGGTGCTCGCAGGTCGCGACGTCAGAGGGGTGCACCTCGTCGGGATTCGCATCGACGTCGGTCGCCGCGGCGGCTCCCAGCCAGAAGCCCAATCGGTTCAGTTCGCCCTCGCTCGCGCTGGAATGATTCCAGCCCGGACCCAGACCCAGATTGACCCAGTGCATGTGATGCTGGGCGGCGAAAACCGACAGCGAGACAAGCGCATTGAGCTTGTCGCCGCTCTTGGAGCCCGAATTGGTGAAGCCCGCCGCCACCTTGTCGCGCCAGGTGCCTTGCTGGCACCGGCGGCCCGTCTGCTCGGCGAACGTCTGAAACGCCGCCGACACGTTGCCCATGTAGGTGGCGGTGCCGAAGATGATCGCGTCGGCCGCGTCGAGGGTTTGCCATTCGTCTTCGCTGACATCACCCAACCGGATCGGGGTGACGGCCGCGCCCGCGGACCGAGCTCCGGCGGCCACTGCCTCGGCGAGGAACGCGGTGTGGCCGAACCCCGACTGGTAGGCGACGACTACCGACGGGGCGTCGTGAAAGGTGTTGTCCGACATCAATTTCTCCTAGACGGGTGGAATGGTGGGTGGGGCGTCGAGTGGGCTGTGGCCGGCGATCTCGGCGTATCGCTCCAGCCAGCCGGGTAGAGGAGTGCCGTCGAGCAGCGCCTGCAGGCGGTCGAGGAAAGCCTGTGTGCCGGGCCGGAATCCGTTGGCGTTGGGCACTCCCAGGCCGCGATGGGTCATCCGGAGTAGGGTGCCGGTGCCGTCAGCGGTGAGTTCGTAGCGGACCACGCCGGGTTCGACGATCTGCTGGTGCCATTCGTGCTCGAACACGTGCGGCGGATCCCAGACCAGGATGCGCCCGGTCATGCGCTTCAGGTCTGGTGGCACCGGTGGACCGGAGGCGACCGTTTCGATCGATCCGCCCTCGCGGCCGTCGATGGCGGTCTTGCCCATCCAGATGTCGCGATGCGCGGGCTCGGTGATTGCCGCCCATACCCGTTCGACGGGGTGCCGCAGTCGACGCTCGAATGTCAGCGTTGCGCGGTCGCCGTCGATCGTGACGACGCCCTCGAGTTCATCGGTTGCCATGTTCCTCCTCGAATGTCGAATCCAGATGACGCTCAAGGGCGTCCAGATGGTTGGTCCAGTAGCGGCGGTAGCGGTCGATCCACTGGTCCATCTCGACCAGGCCGTCGGCGCGCAGCGCGTAGATGCGTCGTTGGGCATCGGGCCGGACCTCGACCAGCCCCACCTCGCGCAACACTCGGAGGTGACGGGAGACCGTGGGCTGGGTCAGGCCCGGGAGGGTGGCGACCAGTTCACCGGCCGTGCACTCGCCCTCGGCGAGTACGTCGAGCAGAGCACGCCGGTTCGGTTCGGCGACCGCTTCGAAGACGTCCATGAAGCCAGTATGCCTAGGTGTCTATATAGATGCAAGTAAATATAAATGGGCCGGCGGGATTTCTGCCTGCGTCTCGCTATCTACGGTCCGATGCGGATGGGGCCGTGGCTCCACAGCCCACTGCGGGTAGCGGTGCCGAGGTCGAGATGCGCTTCGGGTGCATCAGCGATGGGTGTGAATCGGCGCAGCGATCCCCAGTCTCGGCCCCAGTCGCGCGAGAGGTACGTGGGCATCACGTGGGCGCGCAACAGCAGGTCTGTGATTCCCAATGGGCCGCCGTTTTCGCCGGATTGCCAGGTGTCGGGCATTTCGATCTTGGCAGGGTAGTCCGGGGAGATGCGGTAGGTGGGGACCTGTGTGACGCCGTTGGCGTGCAGCATGGGCTGCTGGCAGGGAAACACCAAGCCTACGGCCCAGTCCAGCAAGATCGGCTGCGTCGAGCCCAAATACTCTTGGAGCGAACGCAATTCGGGCGCGCGGGGCGGGGTGACGGCCACCCAGTCGCCGACGTCCAGTGAGTCGTCTTCGGCAATCACTCGGACGTATTGGGCGTCGGAGGGAATCTGGGTTCGGGGGAAACGTAGGTTGCGCCACGCTGGTTGTGGGCCGATGTCGTAGGGCGTGAGTCGGCCTTGGGCGGTGGGTGTGCCGTCGGGGCCGGGGGTGCCGTATTCCAGCGCGACAGTTTGGGCTGCAGTGTGGCCGGACAGGACGCTGTTGCCGGTGATGGTGCCGGCGGCGGTGATGACCACCAGCGGGTGGGCGACATCGACGGCGGGGAGTCGATACCACGCGGAGGCGAGCCTGCTGACGCGTTGAGCACCGTCGGTGAAACTGCCGGCGATCGGCACTCGGGCGGGGTCCAGACCGTAGGGCAAAACGACGCTGGAGCCGTTCGCTCCGGGTGCGTCCAGGGCGGTGGGAGCATCCCAGTCGTAGTCGGTTCCTGATTTGGGGTGGGCCTGCCAAATCGACTCTGCGAGTGTGTGTTCGGGTACACCATTCGGATCGAAGCCGATCGGATCGGCTCCGCCCAACGGGCCCAAAGGCCCGTAGCGCCCGGCTTCAGGCGTGAGGAATCCGGCGTTGGCGTCAGGTTCGACGAGGACGTCGTCGGCCAGGCCGCAGCCGCCGGCGAGCTCGCGCACGTTGGCCCAGCCATTGGAGTAGCTCGGGTATTCCTTGATCGCTCCGGTCAGCATCGACCCGACGCACACCAGCACCATGGCCCCGGCCGCAATCGGTACCGGTGCGCCGGTCAGCAGCTGGGTGATGGGGGATTCGTGGCGGGCGGGCGGGGTCAGGTGGAGCCACCCCGCGTAGCCGGCGGCCAGCAGGCACAGCGCAAACAGGACAGCGCTGACGGTGACGGGTCCCCAGTGGGGGCTGCTGTCGTTGAACGGCACGCCGTAGCTGGAGACGTACCAAAACCCGTTGGTGGAGGCGAAACACAGAGCCAGGACGAAGAGCACGACCGACAGGAACGCCATCCGGTTGCGCGGGGAACGCAGCACCGTCGGGCCGAGCAGCACGGTGGCCACCGCCGCCATCGCGGCACCGACGGCGGCGAACAGGCCGAAGTGGTGAATCCATTTCGTCGGGGCGAAAGTCAGCAGGAACAAGGTCGCGAAGATGACACCGATCAGCCGCCACACGGGGCCGGTGGCAACCCCGGGAATTCGTTTGCGGCGCAACAGCAACAGCATCGAGGGAAAGACGCACGCCATGGTCATCAAGATTCCGAAGCGGCGCGACAGGGCGGCGTCGGTGGTCGGCAAGATGAGGTAGAAATACCGGAGGTTCTCGGTGTACCAGGGCTGGGCGGGTCCGATGGCGGTCCGCACCGCGGTTGCCTCGCCCACCGCAGCCAGGGTCTGGTCCGCGAAAACGACTGTCAGCACGACGAAACCGGCTGCGGCCAGCGGCAACAACACCGGCGCGAACCCGACCGTTCGTGCGCGGCCGACGATGATGCGCACGATGGGACGTCCGCCGGCCAGCAAGACTGCGGCCGCGATGATCCCGGTGGGCTGGATGCCCAAGGTGAAAGCAGCCACCACGATCGCCAGTCCGACCGGCGTGAGGCGGCGGGTGATGATCGCCCGTTCCACCAGAACGTAGGTGATCAGGGCGCCGGTGGCGATCTGTCCTTCGGGACGCAATCCGT
This sequence comes from Mycobacterium sp. PDNC021, assembly GCF_048282635.1. Taxonomy (NCBI): domain Bacteria; kingdom Bacillati; phylum Actinomycetota; class Actinomycetes; order Mycobacteriales; family Mycobacteriaceae; genus Mycobacterium; species Mycobacterium sp. PDNC021. The sequence continues at coordinate 4,315,986 of NZ_CP182502.1, read as the reverse complement.
TGTTGAAGGGCATCCACGCCGCGATGAACACCAAGGCCGCGGCCCACGCGGCCGCAGGGCTTGTGGCCACGGCGGGACCGAGTCGGGGGAGCACCTCTCGGGACAGCAGCAGCCAGCACACCAGCGCACAGATCAAGTCCGGCAGACGTAGCCACAAGCTGGCGTGACTGATGTGCGTCATTGCGGCGATCAGGTCGTAGTACCAGCCGAACGGGTCCTCGGGGCTGCCGAACCAGCGGAAGTAGTTGGCCATGTACCCGGCGTGGCTGGCCGTGTTGGACATGCCGAATTGGTAGCCGTCGTCGGAGGATCCCGCGCCGGCGACGTACCAGAACACGGACACCGCGATCACCGTGGCGTCCACGGCGGTGAAGGCTCGCCACCGGGTGGGTATGAGACGCCGGGTGCGACGTCCATCGAGGCGATCGAGGCGCCACAACGCCAGTAGCGCAACGATTGTGCCCGTAACGCCGGCCGCCATCGCCGCCGCCTTCAACGGCGAGGGAGAGCTGGTGAATCGGGTGTCGATCGTTGCCGAGGAGGTGAGCCCGGGTGGGGCGGGGCCGGTCAGGTCGGTGAACACTCCAACGATCTGGGGCCGCAGGTTCGGATCAGCGAAGCCGCTGCGTAGTTGTGTGCCGGTGTCGGGGTCGGTCAGGCCGCTGATCGAGGCGAAGGTGCCTGCCGTCGACGACGAGAGCTGCAGTTGCTGACATTGCGGGGCGCTCAAGCGACTGCGCGGCACACTGAGAATGACGATGTTACGCGCGACCACATCGACGCGCTGTGCGGTAGCGGTGACGAAGAGCCCATTGAGCATCGCTTGCTTACCTGCCGCGGGCGCCGTCCCCAGAACCAGTCCGCCTGAGGCTGGCATATCGCGAATCAGACTGCACGGCACCGATGCTGTCAGCGACATCGGCGTCAACGAGACCAGCGGCGCGGTGACATTGCCCAGCTGCCCAGCTTGCGGCCAGTTCAGCGTCGCGGTGGTTTGGACAACCGGCAACACCGGGATCAGAACGCTCGCAACGACTCCCACCAGGCCGGCGAGGATCGCGACCCATCTGGTGGTACGCACCGGCCGACCGGCACCGGCCGTTGACGTATCAGCCTGGGCGTCGGTCGCTGAATCGGCTTCATCGCGAACCAAGCTCACCGAGCGCCCCCCGCCCTCGTGTTCAACCGCACCTCACCATCAGTATCCGAAGCAACTGTTACAGTCAAGCGTGCCGCGTCCGTTCGACCATGCGAAACGCGAAGAGCTATTGGCCTGCGCCGGTGCCATTTTGGCGCGCACCGGTGTGGTCGATACCTCCATGCGCGAGCTCGCCGCCGAGATGGGAACGAGCGCCCGCATGCTGGTGTACTACTTCGGCACCAAGGAAAAGCTCATGCTCGAGGTCTTGCACCGTCAGCAGCGCGCGGCGATACCGGAAACCGACGAGCTCGACTTGCCGGATTCCATCACTGCACATCGGCAATGGTGTTTCGAGGACTGGTACGAGTGCACGCGCGGAGAACGCCGCGACAGCCTCCGGGTCGTGCTGCAAATCTTCGGCGCGGCATGCGGGCTCGACAGCCCATACCGCGAATACACCTGGGACACCTTGTCTTTGCTGACCCGCAACTCCAAAGCGCGCCTCCTCTCGCTCGGAATGCCCGATCACGTCGCAGAAACCCGCTCACGCATCGCGCTGGCCACCTTCCAGGGCTTGATCATCGAGTTCTTCACCGCCCCCGACCCCGCCTTCGTCGACGACACCTTCGCCAGATTCGTCGACGAATTCCTGCTTGCACCGTTCAGCACTGATCCACGGAAGTCGGAGTGATCCGGTTGCGGGCCACCCGTCAAAGGTGTTGTGCACCAGTTCATTCAGCTAGAAGGTGAACCGGTAGGAAGTGTGCGTGCGGATGGCTTTTCCGGCGCTCTCGGCGGCAGGCTGAACGTGGGCTCGGTGTTACGGTGTCGTGGTGCGCCACGCAATCTTCATGCCGCCGTTCGGTGAGTTGGCCGACCCTCAAGCCATCGTCGACATCGCGATCGCGGCCGAAGATGTGCGTGCGCTGCCCGACTCGGCGCAGCAGGTGCGCATCCCGTTGTGGTTCGGCACCGCACGTCACAGCGGCAAGCCCATCGAACGTGCCGCCCGCCATGACGGCATATTTCCGCTCACCGGCGACGCATCGACGGTTGCCCAGATCGCCAACACCATTGACGAATTGCGCGGCAGCCGTGAAGGTTTCGATATCGCCGTCAAGACTCGCCCGGGCACCGATGCGGCTGAGTTCGCCCGCGCCGGCGCGACCTGGGCAATGCACGCCTTTTGGCCTGGCGACGCCGCCGATCAGGTACTGCGAGTGATAACGGCCGGCCGCCCGAGCGGACGAGTTGCTACGTCTTCGTCATCCGAGGTGCTCGTGATGATCGGCGGCTGAAACCGTCGGCCGGGCAGCGCAATGACACCGGCCGCAGCCGCGGCGTAGCACAGCGCGGCGACAATCGCGCAGGCCGTGGTGATGCCGCTGAGAAACGAATGTTGCACGGCTGTAAGGAGTTCGGGGTTCGGACTCGCGATACCGAACGCGGTCGGCACAGAGTCGCCGGCTTCACCGGCTTTCCCGGTGGCCGCGAATGCGCTGCCCGCGAGGCGAGCGCTGAAGACCGAGGAGAACAGCGAACCGACGATGGCTACGCCGAGCGTCGACCCGAGTTCGCGCGTGGCGTCGTTGACCGCTGAGCCGACACCAGCCCGGGCCGCTGGCAGTACCAGCATGATGGATTCGGTTGCGGGAGTGGAGATCAGCCCAATGCCCAGGCCCATGAGCAGCATCTGAGCAACGATCGTGGTCCAGTAGGGCGTGTCGGTGTCGATGCTGCCGGCGATCCACCCCATCGCGCTGCCAAAGGAGGTCAGTCCGCTGACCACCACGGCGCGGGTGCCGATGCGTGGTGCGAGCAGGCCGCCGAGGATGGAGCCGGCCGCGATGGATCCTGCGACGGGCAAGATGCGAGTACCGGTCGAAAGCGGGCTGAATCCGCGGAGCACCTGGAAGTACTGGGTGATGAGGAAGATGAAGCCAGAGAGCGAGAAGAACGCCACGGCAACAGATGCGCTGGCCGCGCTGAATCTCCGGTCGGTGAACAGCCTGACGTCGAGCATCGGGTGCTCAGCCGCTTGCTCGATGGTTACGAATGCCAGGGCCAGGGCTGCGGCGGCCACGAAGCCGAACAGCGTCGCGGAGCTGTGCCAGCCTCGGGTGGGGGCTTCGATGATGGTGTAGACGAGGACGCCGAGGAGCGCGGTCGAGGTGATCAGTCCGCGGATGTCGAGTGAGGGCACGCCCGGGTCGCGTGATTCCGGCACCAGGATGACTGCGAGAGCTGCTGCCAGCAGCGCCAACGGGATGAGTGCCCAGAAGACGCTGCTCCATGAAAAGTGTTCGAGCAGAAGGCCTCCGGTCACGGGTCCAGCGGCGACGCCGACGCCGACGATCGCACCCCAACCGCCGAGAGCGGCGGCGCGTTGCCGGCGATCGGAGAAGGCGTTGGTGATGATCGACAGGGTGGTGGGGAAGATCAGCGCAGCAAATATTCCCATGCCGAATCTCGCCGCGATCAGTGCTCCGGTGGTGGTGGCGAGCGCGCCGATTCCGCTGGTGGCAGCGAAGCCGAGCAGCCCGACCAGCAGGGCAGGTCTGCGCCCGTAGCGGTCCGACAGGCTGCCTGCTGCCAAGACGAGGGCCGCGAAGGTCAGGGTGTAGCCGTCGACAACCCATTGCAGGCCACGGGTATCGGCGTGGAGTTGGGTCGCGATGCTGGGGAGTGCGACATTGACGATCGTCACGTCGAGGTTGATGGCAAGCGCGGCGACATAGACGGCGGCCAGAATGCCCGCCTTGCGGCGCGGATCCTTCTGGCGGACAGGCGGGTCCGCGACCATCACGACCTCGGCGACGTGTGCCAATCGCGGATCGCTGCCGCGAATTGCTCGGGTGCGTCGGAGGGGACGTAGTGGCCGGCGCCTTCGACGACCACGGTCCGAGGGTCGGCGAAGGTCTGCTGCCATCGCCGCAGTTCCTTGTCGCCGAACGCGAAGTCGGCATCACCCCAGATGATCAATGTCGGCAGTGCCGCGATGTCTGGAAGACCGGCTGCAACCTCCGCGAGAAACTTTCTGCTTGAGGTGATTTCGCGGGGAAAGACCGCGGAACCTTCCCGTCGTGCAGGGTTGTCGAGGGCGTGCTTGTAGTGGGCCATCTGCGCTGCGGTCGGCTTGGTCAACCGGTGCCCGACGGGAATCATGAGGTTGACGAAGAGGTTGAGCTGCCGAATCACCAGGCGTCCAAGTGGGCTGCCCATCACCAGCGACATGACCTGAATCATTGGGTCGCTGACCGGCCAGGCCCAGGTGTTGGTCAGCACCAACCGATTGAAGACTTCGGGGCGCTTCTGTACCGCCGCCAAGCCGATTGGGCCGCCCCAGTCGTGGGCCACCAGTGTGACCTCGCTCAGCTCGAGTGCGTCCACGAATCTACTGACCACCAGGGCGTGTTCAGCGGGCAGATATCGGTAGCCCGGTGCCGAATGCGACAGCCCGAATCCTGGGTAGTCCACTGCGACACAACGAAATTCGTTCCGCAGGGATGAGATGACCTGGCTGTAGTCGAACGACCAGGTCGGGTTGCCGTGCAGAAACAGCAGCGTGGGGCCCGAACCTTCATCGATGTGGTGGATGTGGTGTCCGTCGATGTCGATGAATCGGCTCTCGAACGGATACAACTCGTCGTCGACCCAAACCGGCCTGTCCGCGACTGTCATAGCCACCCTCCGTTCGATGGTTGATATAATCAGTTGCACTTTAAATTAGCAAGTAGGTGATGATGAGTCGAGACTACGGCCAGTACTGCGGACTCGCCCGGGCACTGGATGTGGTGGGTGACCGGTGGAATTTGCTGATCGTCCGCCAGCTCTTGATCGGCCCGGCGCGCTTCGGCGAGCTGCGAGAGGGGCTGGTAGGGATCGCGACGAATCTGCTGACCGACCGGCTTCGGGACCTCGAAGCCGCGGGTGTCGTTGCGCGGCGCCTGTCCGACGAGGCCAACGCAATCACATACACCCTCACTGACTGGGGTGCACAGCTGCGCGAGCCGATCAATGCCCTGATCCGCTGGTCGACGCCGCTGATGATCCGCGGTCCCGAAGGGGATGTCTTCCGCGCTGACGGGCTCCTCGTGGCTCTTCCCGCCCTGTTTGTGGGCCGGGTGCCGGGTGATCAGACGACCGCAGTGGGAATCGTCGTCGACGGTGTCACCATCCAGCTGTGCGCCACGAAGTCCGGCATCGACGTGGGCTGGCCCGACGGGTGCAAGCTCGAGGCCGTGCTGACGGCCGAGGCTCAGATCATTCTCGGGCTCGCGGCGGGCTTGTTGTCGCTTGACGACATCGCCCCGCTCGTCGACATCAGTGGTGACCTTGCGGCATTGCGAGTTTTCTTCGACGCGCCCGTGTCCTCTATCGACGTCGCGAAGTGACCCTCGTTCGTCAGCGCCGCTGCACCAACAGCGTCTGCGCTGACGTCCCGATGAAGCCCTGTTCGTCGAACAGCTCGGCTGTCGTCGACCCGAGGCCGTCCGGCCCGATCGAGCCGCGGGCGCGCAGGCAGAACTCCGAGCCGATGGGGGCGCGGTGCAGGTGCACCGTGGTGTCGGTGTTCATGAACATGGACTCGTCCGGATCCAGTGTCGCGCCAACGCCATTGGCGGAATCGACGACCATCGCGAGTCGCTGCAGGTCGGTCAGTTCCTCGTCGTCGACCAACGAAATCAGGGGCTGCATCCAGACCACCGAGGCGTTGGCATCGTCGGGTTGCGGCACCCAGGTGACGGTCTCCAGATAGCCGGGCCGGCCCTGCCAGGAATGCCGGTGTCCGGTATCGGGCACGCGCGGCATCGGTGGGTACCGATCGATGACGGCGTCGCGGGTGTCACTGGTGGCCAACAGCCATGCCGACATCCGCGCCACCGCGCGTTCGGAACCGTCTCGTTGGGTGGCCGTCATCTCCGCGGTCATCATGCAGATGCGCGAACCGGGCCGCGACACCCACGCCCGAACCGCAACGGGCGCAACGGGAATCGCGCCCAGAATGTCGAGGGTCAGCCGGCCCACCTGCATCCCGTTGCCGGCGGCGAGCTCTTCGATGGCTTTGGTCAACAGTGCCAGCGGCGGCGAACCGTGTTGAATGCTCGAATCCCAGTTACTGCCGGTGCCCTCGGTCGATTCGAAGCGTTGCAAATCACCGTCGGCGTCGAGCCGACGGTAGTAGCAGTCGATCATGCGGCCCCGAAATCCTCTGGCCAGCCCGGATAGGGCGGGGGAGTGCCGCCGAATGCGGGGCACAGGTCTTGGTGCGTACACCAGGAACATAGCTTGGACGGGTTGGGCCGGAAGTCACCGGTCTGACCCGACTTCTGGATGGCATGCCAGATGGCCATCAGTGTCTTCTCGAACCTCTCCAGCTCAGCCAGATCGGGGCTGTAGTCCAGCACCTGGCTGTCCGCCAGATACAGCAGCCGCAGCCGCGCCGGCACCACGCCCCGGATGCGGAGCAGGGCGACCGCGTAGAACTTCATCTGGAACATGGCCTTGAATTCGGCCAGTGCCCGCGCTTCCGGCGGAGCCTTGCCGGTCTTGTAGTCGACGACCCGCAGCTCGCCGGTCGGCGCCACGTCGATCCGGTCGACGAATCCGCGCAGCAGCGTGCCGTCGGACAACTCGACCTCGACGCGTTGTTCGCAGCTCTGCGGGTCGAACCGCGTCGGGTCCTCCAGTCGGTAATACCCGGCGAGCAGGGCCCGTGCTTCCTTGAGCAACGTCTCCCGCAACTCGGGCGCGATCTCCTCGGCCAGCTCGGGCTTCTCCGCCACCACGGCATCCCAGGCCGGTATGACCAGGGACAGCGCGGTCTCCGGTACGCGGTCGGTGGCGGGCAGCGCGTACAGCTGCTCCAGCGCGGCGTGCACCACCGAACCCCGCAACTGGGCGGTCGACGACGGCTCCGGCAGCCGGTCGATGGCCCGGAACCGGTAGAGCAGGGGGCACTGTTTGAAGTCGCCGGCCCGCGACGGCGACAGCGCCGGCCGTCGGACAGGGGCGGCGGCGGTCATGCGCGATCCGCCTTCGGCTCCTCGCTGGCGGTACTCATGTCAGCAGCTTAGGTGGGGGCGACGACAAAGTTGCCGAACCCCGGCCGTCTGCCGGGACGGGTCGGCTGGCAGGCTGGCCCGGTGAGAATCACCGGGCCCTTCACCGTCGGCGACCGCGTCCAACTGACCGACGCCAAAGGCCGGCACTACACGATGGTGCTGGCCACGGGTGGGGAGTTCCACACCCATCGCGGCATCGTCGCCCACGATTCGGTGATCGACCAGCCCGAGGGCAGCGTAGTGAAATCCACCAACGGCGACCCCTTCCTGGTGCTGCGTCCGCTGCTGATCGACTACGTCCTCTCGATGCCGCGCGGCGCGCAGGTGATCTACCCGAAGGACGCCGCGCAGATCGTGCACGAGGGCGACATCTTCCCGGGCGCAAGGGTTTTGGAAGCCGGCGCCGGCTCCGGCGCGCTGACGTGTTCGCTGCTGCGGGCCGTCGGCCCGGGCGGTTCCGTGACCTCCTACGAGGTCCGCGACGACCACGCTGTACATGCGGTACGCAACGTCGAGACCTTCTTCGGCGAGCGGCCCGAGAACTGGAACCTGGTCATCGCCGACCTCAACGACTACGACGGCGGCGAAGTCGACCGGGTGGTGCTCGACATGCTCGCGCCGTGGGACGTGCTGGAGACGGTCTCGAAGGCGCTGGTCCCGGGTGGTGTGCTGATCGTCTACGTCGCGACCGTCACGCAGTTGTCGAAGACGGTCGAGGCACTGCGCGAGCAGCAGTGCTGGACCGAGCCGCGGTCGTGGGAGTCGCTGCAGCGCGGCTGGGACGTCGTCGGCCTCGCGGTGCGTCCGCAGCATTCGATGCGTGGCCACACCGCGTTCCTGATCAGTGCCCGCCGGCTGGCGCCGGGCGCCGTGACGCCGCAGCCGCTGCGCCGCAAGCGCAACATCTAGTCCTCGCTGCTGACCAGACCCCGCCGCACGGACAACAACTCGATCTCCGGGCGGGCCGCCACCTGGCGTTCGGCGGCGTCGAGCACGTCGACGACGTGATGGCGGTCAGCCGCGACGACCGACACCCCGATAGCCGCCCGCCGGTGCAGATCCTGATTGCCGCTCTCGGCCGCGGACACGAAGAACTTGCGCTGCAGTTCGGCGATGATCGGCCGGACCACCGAGCGCTTCTCTTTCAGCGAGTGCACATCGCCCAGCAGCAGGTCGAACTCCAACCACCCGACCCACATCGACAGCTCAGCGACCCGGGGTCGTCGAGGCGCCCGGTCCGCCCGGCTGGCCCAATTTCAGCAGCAGATTCGCGGTTTGCCGATTCAGCTGCCAGGCATCGCGGATGGGACTGAATTCCATGGGGAACGTGAATTTGTTGTCCGGTGCGGCGACGGAGGTGATCGTGATGGTGGCGATGATGTCGCCTGGCTGGCCGGCTGACCACAGCAGCTCGGTGGCGGTCACGTTCATCGGATTGAAGCCGTTGTCGCGTAGCGCTTTGGTGAAGTTGTCCAGCCCGGCCTGATCCTCGGCGGTGCCGTATTGGATCAGCCCGATCTTTTGTGCCGAGGGAACCGCGGGGTCCGCGATCTTGTACAGCACCCCGGTGAGCGCATCGGGCGGTGGCAGCGGCGCGGCCGCCGGCGTCTTGGCGTCGGTGGTCAGCAACGAACGGGGCATCGGGTCGGCCGGCGGCTCGACGTGTTCACTGCATCCGGCCAACCCGATCGCCGCCACGATGACGGCGATCAGGGTCCCTCGGGTTGGCTTCACCGGATGTTCCTGGCGCCTACTTCACCGACGACAGCAGGGCCATGGCAGACCCCTTGGACAGTTGCCAGCCGGTCGGGCTGGGGCCGGCGACGAAGGTCAGCGGCTGGGCTGCGGTGGCACCGGTGGCGGCGGTGGCTGTGACGTTGGCCGTCGCGGTGCCGTCGCCGAGGTCATCGATGTCGGCAACAGCGAAGCTCATGGGGAACACGCCCTGCTTCACGGCGTTGCTGTACGCCCGGTCGGCGGTGATGGCCTCGAGTCGGCCGACGCCGCCCTGGATGTAGCTGCCCTTGGACCCGGCGAAGCTCCCGGCGGCCGTCAGCCCACTGAGCGTGGACACCAGCGACGCCTGCAGGCCCGGCGCGGGGGCCTGGGGCAGCGGCACCTGGCGGACGACCGGCGCGACGGCCGGTGACGTGCCAGCGGTCAGGCCGGCCGGCTGAGACGCCACAGTCGTACCGACGGCTGCTGCACCTACGAGGGCGGCGGCTGCGATGCCGGTGACGAGGGATTTGACGATCACTGCGGTCCTTTCGATGAGCCCGACTTGCGTATGAGGTTAACAGCGCGGTCAGAGCAACACCCGTGTGTCGCGATTCCTTGAACGCCCATGAATGACGGATGGCCGGTAGCGTTGAGGTATCCGCCGCACCAACTTCCGGTGCGGGAAAGGAGCGCAAGATGTCTGAAATGGATCGCCCGGACGCCTTCGGCAACCCGGGCATACCTCGTCAGAACCCCATGTCCAGCACCGATGCCGCCGAGTTGGCGCGGCTTCGCAGCGAAACGGCGGCACTGCGCGAGCAGCTCACGAACGCGGCCGCGGCACACCGCGGACCGCGCGATGTGCAGCAGCTCGAAGCCCGCATCGATTCGCTGACGACTCGCAACGGCAAGCTGATGGACACCCTCAAAGAGGCGCGACAGCAGTTGCTGGCGCTCCGCGAGGAGGTCGATCGACTGGGGCAGCCGCCCAGCGGCTACGGCGTCTTGCTGCTCGCTCACGACGACGACACCGTCGATGTCTTCACCTCCGGGCGCAAGATGCGGCTGTCGGTGTCGCCGAACATCGAGGTGTCCGAACTCAAGCAGGGCCAGACCGTCCGCCTCAACGAGGCGCTGACGGTGGTCGAGGCCGGCTCGTTCGAGGCCGTCGGTGAGATCAGCACATTGCGCGAAATCCTGAACGACGGGAAACGCGCCCTGGTGGTCGGCCATGCCGACGAAGAGCGCATCGTCTGGCTCGCCGAGCCGTTGGTCGCGCTGGAGTTCCTCGACCCCGAGGTTGCCGAGGTGCTCGAGGGCGTCGACGACCTGGCCGACGAGCGGGCGCGCAAGCTGCGGCCGGGTGACTCGCTGCTGGTCGACAGCAAGGCCGGGTACGCCTTCGAGCGGATTCCCAAGGCCGAGGTCGAGGACCTGGTTCTCGAAGAGGTGCCCGACGTGAGCTACGAGGACATCGGCGGCCTGACGCGACAGATCGAGCTGATCCGCGACGCGGTGGAGCTGCCGTTCCTGCACAAGGATCTGTACAAGGAGTACTCGCTGCGGCCGCCGAAGGGCGTCCTGCTCTACGGCCCTCCTGGTTGCGGCAAGACGCTGATCGCCAAGGCCGTCGCCAACTCGCTGGCCAAGAAGATGGCCGAAATCCGCGGCGACGACGCCCGCGAGGCCAAGAGCTACTTCCTGAACATCAAGGGCCCCGAGTTGCTCAACAAGTTCGTCGGCGAGACCGAGCGGCACATCCGGCTGATCTTCCAGCGCGCCCGTGAGAAGGCGTCCGAAGGCACCCCGGTGATCGTGTTCTTCGACGAGATGGACTCGATCTTCCGCACCCGTGGCACGGGCGTCAGCTCCGACGTGGAGACGACGGTTGTGCCGCAGCTGCTTTCGGAGATCGACGGTGTCGAGGGCCTGGAGAACGTCATCGTCATCGGCGCCTCCAACCGCGAGGACATGATCGACCCGGCCATCCTGCGGCCCGGCCGCCTGGACGTGAAGATCAAGATCGAGCGGCCGGACGCCGAAGCGGCACAGGACATCTTCAGCAAGTACCTCACTGAGAACCTGCCGGTGCACGCCGACGACCTGGGCGAGTTCAACGGCGATCGGGCGCACACCATCAAGGCGATGATCGAGAAGATCGTGGACCGGATGTACGCCGAGATCGACGACAACCGCTTCCTGGAAGTGACCTACGCCAACGGCGACAAGGAGGTCATGTACTTCAAGGACTTCAACTCGGGCGCCATGATCCAGAACGTCGTGGACCGGGCCAAGAAGTACGCCATCAAGTCGGTGTTGGAAACAGGTTCGCGCGGCCTGCGGGTGCAGCATCTGCTGGACTCGATCGTCGACGAGTTCGCCGAGAACGAAGACCTGCCCAACACCACCAATCCCGATGACTGGGCGCGGATCTCGGGCAAGAAGGGCGAGCGGATCGTCTACATCCGCACGCTGGTCACCGGCAAGAGCTCGTCTGCGAGCCGTGCCATCGATACCGAGAGCAACCTGGGTCAGTACCTGTAGTCGCGACGAGTGTGAGGGCTGTGCACGCAAGACTTCGGAATTGCCTGCACAGCCCTCACACTCGTTTGCGGTCGGCGAGATACCGGTCGCGGGCATCCAGTCGGCGACGCAGGCTGTCGACCTGAGGGTCGACGAACTCGGCCCGGTATGAGGCGTCGGTCGTCGTACGCGCCGTGATGTACATGAACGTCAGCGCGCCCAGGAACAACGTCGTCTGGATCAGCGACTCCGGTATCGGCAGTGTCATGCCGAAGATGGTGCCGTCGAGAGAGCCGTTGTTGCGGGTCCATTCGGCGAGCAGTTTCGGGTCGATCAGGATCAGCCCGAGCACCAGGAAGATGAACGCGGTCACCAGGGCGACGATCAGCAACTGCAGCACCTGAGACATCGCCAGGACGAACACCACGTTGACCCGCTCGATGCGGGACAAGGGAACTCGCTGGCTGACGGCGGCCATGTCAGCGAATGGGGTGTCCGCCAGGACCTCGAGCTGGGCCTCCGGTGTGTCGGGCGTCGCGGCGGTCAGGATCGGGCGGACGCGGTCCACCGTCGACGCGATGACGAACGCCACCGCGATGAGCGCCAGGAAGCCCAGCGCGCCCCACAACCGGGCCCGGCTGACGATCGCGGCCATCAGCCAGACGTAGGTGTTGAAGAACACCAGCACGGTGAGCAGCATGACCGGCAGCGCCCGCACGAAGAGGGTGCCCATCAGCGAAAGACTGTGCGCTGTCACGTCGAGCGCCCAGCCGAGGATCGATCCGATACCGGTCGCGGTGCAGGCCAGGATGACGACGATGATCAGCCCGACATAGACCAGATTGCCGCCGACCCGCGGGCCGGGGCCGCCGAACACCGCGCCGGCCAGGCACACCGCCACCGAGACCGCGGCGGCTGCGGCCCGGTTGCGCCACGACGCGATGCGCGACACCCGCCACCCCACCAACATCGCGACCGGTGCCACCAACAGCACCAGCGCCAGGATGAACCAGTCGGTTCGCGTGGGCTGCCCGTCGATGTTGATGGTGTGTTGGCCGGTGACCGCCACCACGATGATCGAGTTGATCATGAACACCGCGAACCCGGCCAATGCCGGCGCGGAGCGTTGCCACAGCCGTCGCACCAGGACACCCGGACGCAGCACTGCCGGCAGACCCCGGCGCAGAAACCAGGTCTCGGCGGCGACCCGGTCGGCTCGCGATGGCTTGTCCCGTCGCTTCGCTTGCCCAGATGTGGTCATGGGGCCAATCGTTGCGTATCGAGGCCGTCTAGTCTTGGCGCCATGCAACGGATCATCGGAACAGAGGTCGAATACGGCATTTCCTCGCCGTCTGATCCGACCGCGAACCCGATCCTCACGTCCACGCAGGCGGTGCTCGCGTACGCGGCGGCCAGCGGCATCCAGCGGGCCAAGCGCACCCGGTGGGACTACGAGGTCGAGTCTCCACTGCGCGACGCCCGCGGCTTCGACCTGAGCCGCACCACCGGGCCGGCACCGATCGTCGACGCCGACGAGATCGGCGCCGCCAACATGATCCTCACCAACGGCGCCCGGTTGTACGTCGACCACGCCCACCCGGAGTACTCCGCCCCCGAGGTCACCGATCCGATGGACGCGGTCATCTGGGACAAGGCCGGCGAGCGGGTGATGGAGGCCGCTGCTCGGTATGTGGCCAGCGTGCCCGGCGCGGCCAGGCTGCAGCTGTACAAGAACAACGTCGACGGCAAGGGCGCGTCGTACGGCACGCACGAGAACTACCTGATGAGCCGGCAGACGCCGTTCAACTCGGTGATCGCCGGACTGACGCCGTTCTTCGTGTCCCGCCAGGTTGTCACCGGCTCGGGCCGGGTCGGTATCGGGCAGTCCGGGGACGAGCCGGGCTTCCAGCTGACGCAGCGCGCCGACTACATCGAGGTCGAGGTCGGGCTCGAGACCACGCTCAAGCGCGGCATCATCAACACCCGCGACGAGCCGCACGCCGACGCCGACAAGTACCGCCGGCTGCACGTCATCATCGGTGACGCCAACCTGGCCGAGACGTCGACGTATCTCAAGGTTGGCACCACGTCACTGGTCCTCGATCTGATCGAGTTCGGGCAGGCCGAGGGCATCGAGCTGTCCGATCTGGCGTTGGCCCGGCCGGTGCACGCGGTGCACGTCATCAGCCGGGACCCGTCGTTGCGCGCGACCGTGGCCCTGGCCGACGGCCGTGAGCTGACGGCCCTTGCGCTGCAACGCATCTACCTGGAGCGGGTGGCCAAGCTGCAGGAGCGCCGCGACCCCGACCCGCGCGCCGACCACGTCCTCGAGACCTGGGCGCACATCCTGGATCTGCTGGAGCGCGATCCGATGGAATGCGCGGAGCTGCTGGACTGGCCGGCCAAGCTGCGCCTGCTGGAGGGTTTCCGGCAGCGCGAGAACCTGAGCTGGAACGCGCCGCGCCTGCACCTGGTGGACCTGCAGTACTCCGACGTGCGGTTGGACAAGGGTCTGTACAACCGGCTGGTGGCGCGCGGCTCGATGAAGCGGCTGGTCACCGAGCAGCAGGTGCTCGACGCGGTGGAGAACCCGCCCACCGACACCCGCGCCTACTTCCGTGGCGAGTGCCTGCGCCGGTTCGGTGCCGACATCGCCGCGGCCAGTTGGGACTCGGTGATCTTCGACCTCGGCGGCGAGTCGCTGGTGCGGATCCCGACGCTGGAACCGCTGCGGGGAAGCAAGGCCCACGTCGGTGCGTTGCTCGATTCGGTGGACAGTGCGGTCGAGTTGGTGGAACAGCTGACCACGTAACTGCTTGTGTTCCCGGGGAACCCGGGTGCGGACCGGTAGGGTGAAGTTAGATATCGAGCAATCAGGAGGCGTCGATGGCTCAGGAACAGACCAAGCGTGGCGGTGGCGGCGGCGAGGACGACGACCTCTCCGGCCCGTCTGGCGCAGGTCAGGAACGTCGCGAGAAGCTCGCTGAGGAAACTGACGACCTGCTCGATGAGATCGATGACGTGCTGGAAGAGAACGCTGAGGACTTCGTGCGCGCGTACGTCCAAAAGGGCGGCCAGTGACCCCAGCGTTCGGGCCTTTCTCTGATCGACTGGATGTCACCTCACCCCACCTGAACCTGTCCTCGTTTTCGGACTTTCTCAGCCGGCAGGCACCGCACCTGCTGCCGGTGGGTGACGTTCCATCCGGTGGCGCTGATCTTCCCCACGGCACGACGATCGTCGCGATCAAGTTCCCCGGCGGTGTGTTGATCGCGGGGGACCGGCGGGCCACTCAGGGCAACATGATCGCCAGCCGCGACGTGCAGAAGGTGCACATCGCCGACGACTACACCGCGACCGGCATCGCCGGCACCGCGGCCATCGCGGTGGAGTTCGCACGGCTGTACGCGGTCGAGTTGGAGCACTACGAAAAGCTCGAAGGCGTGCCGCTGACGTTCCGCGGCAAGGTCAACCGGCTGGCCATCATGGTGCGAGGCAACCTCGCCGCTGCGATGCAGGGTTTCGTCGCGCTGCCGCTGCTGGTCGGCTACGACCTGGACGACTCCGATCCGGGCAATGCCGGTCGCATCGTCTCGTTCGATGCCGCCGGCGGCTGGAACATCGAAGACGAGGGCTACCAGTCGGTGGGCTCGGGCTCGTTGTTCGCCAAGTCGTCGATCAAGAAACTGTATTCGCATGTGACCGATGCCGATTCGGCGCTGAAGGTCGCCATCGAGTCGCTGTACGACGCTGCCGATGACGATTCGGCGACCGGCGGACCCGATCTGACGCGCGGTATCTACCCGACAGCGGTGTTGATCGGTGCCGACGGCGCCGAAGAGGTCACCGAGGAGCGGATCGCCGCGCTGGCCCGGGAAGTCATCGCGAACCGGACGCGCGCGAGAGGTAATGGCTGATGAGCTTTCCGTATTTCATCTCGCCCGAACAGGCGATGCGGGAACGTTCCGAGCTTGCGCGCAAGGGCATTTCGCGGGGGCGTAGCGTCGTCGTGCTGGCGTACGACGGTGGCGTGCTGTTCGTCGCCGAGAACCCGTCGCGGTCGTTGCAGAAGGTCAGCGAACTGTACGACCGGGTCGGCTTCGCCGCGGTCGGCCGGTTCAACGAGTTCGACAACCTGCGCCGCGGCGGCATCCAGTTCGCCGATACGCGGGGTTACGCCTACGACCGGCGCGACGTCACCGGCCGCCAGCTGGCCAACGTCTACGCGCAGACCCTCGGCACGATCTTCACCGAGCAGGCCAAGCCCTACGAGGTCGAGCTGTGTGTGGCCGAGGTCGCGCACCACGGTGAGACGAAAGCTCCTGAGCTGTACCGGATAACCTATGACGGGTCCATCGCGGACGAGCCGCATTTCGTCGTGATGGGTGGTACGACCGAGCCGATCATCGCCGCGCTCAACGACTCCTACGAGGAGAACGCGAGCCTGGCCGACGCGGCGAAGATCGCCATCGATGCGCTGCACGCCGGTGCCGGCGACCGGGTGTTGGGTGCAGCCACGCTCGAGGTGGCCATTCTCGACGCCAAGAGGCCGCGTCGCGCGTTCCGCCGGATCACCGGTGCCGCGCTGGATGCGGTCCTGCCAAAGGTCGAGGCGGAAGCTGAGTCCAAGGATGAGGCCAAAGCCGAGCCTGAAGGCGACGCCGCCGAGTAATTAGGACGGGACCCCCGCCAGTCCGCGCAGCAGTACCGCGATGCCGAATTCGAAGGCGTCGTCGGCGCGTTCGGGTTTGGAGCTGCCGGTGGCGAGTGCCGCGGCGAACTCCGGACCGACGTCAGCGCCGGCCTGCCAGGGTTCGTCAGGTGCGGCGACGTCGAGTGCCGAGCCCAGGACGAACGAATCGATCAGCGTGATGGCGCGCAGGGTGTCCGCGGGGTCGAATCCGGCGCGGCCGAACGCGACGGCCAGGACGTTGTACATGGTGAGGGCGTGGTCGCTGTTCACCGCGTGCGAGGTCAGCAGGGGGATGAGCCGCGGATAGCGGGCGTAGCTCTGGCGGTAGGACCGCATGATGTCGGCGACGACGTCGGTCCATGGGCGGTGCGGGTCGTCGGCGGGCAGTGCGACCTCGGACATCGCCCGTTCGCGCAGCAGCTCGACGATCTGTTCGCGGCCTGCGACGTGGTTGTAGAGCGATGACGGACTGACCTTCAGCGCCCGGGCCAGTTCGGGGACGGTGAACCCGCCGGTCTTGTTGACCAAATCCATTGCTGCACCGGTGATGCGATCCGTGGATAGCAGCGGTTTGGAGGGGCGGCCCATGGAATCTTTCTACTACCTCTTTACAAGCACGGGTACCTGGGGCCACAATTAAACGAATCAAATTCGTTTTAGGAGTCCAGCTGATGATCACCCTGACCGCCACCGCGCCCGAATCGCTGTCCCGCAGCACGGAGTCGACGCGACCGCCGGTGCGCGTCGGTCTGGTGCAGCACCGGTGGCGCCCCGACGCCGACGAGCTCGCCAAGGTGCTGCGCGACGGCATCGACCGGGCGGCCGGTGAGGGTGCCGCGTTGGTCTGTCTGCCGGAGATCACGCTGCTGCGGTACCCCGCCGACACCCCGGCCGGCCCGAACCCGGGTGACACCGCCGAAGACCTCCTCGAAGGGCCGACGTTCGCACTGGCCGCCGAGGCGGCCCGGGCCAA
Source organism: Mycobacterium sp. PDNC021 (assembly GCF_048282635.1). Lineage (NCBI taxonomy): Bacteria > Bacillati > Actinomycetota > Actinomycetes > Mycobacteriales > Mycobacteriaceae > Mycobacterium > Mycobacterium sp. PDNC021. The sequence goes on along the minus strand of NZ_CP182502.1, from coordinate 4,298,872 downwards.
CGGCATCTTCGTGCACGCATCGCTGTATGAAAAGGCGCCGGCCGCAGACGGTTTGGGCTTCAACACGGCCATCCTGGTGGCCCCGTCGGGCGAGTTGGCCGGCCGGACCCGCAAGATGCACATCCCGATCTCGGCGGGCTACTACGAGGACACCTACTTCCGCGCCGGCCTCGCCGAGGGCAACCCGTACCCGGTCTACGAGCCGGCGGGGCTCGGCGCCAAGCTGGGCATGCCGACCTGCTGGGACGAATGGTTCCCCGAGGTGGCCCGCAACTACTCGCTGGGCGGCGCCGAGATCGTCGTCTACCCGACGGCCATCGGCTCCGAGCCGGTCTTTCCCGCCTTCGACACCCAGCCGCTGTGGCAACAGGTCATCGTCGCCAACGGCATCAACAGCGGCCTGTTCATGGTGGTGCCCAACCGAATTGGTGACGAGGGCGCCGTGACCTTCTACGGTTCGTCGTTCATCTCCGACCCCTACGGCCGGGTGCTGGTGCAGGCGCCGCGCGACGAGGAGGCCGTGCTGGTGGCCGATCTGGACCTCGATCAGCGTCGCGACTGGCTGGAGCTGTTCCCGTTCCTGCTGACCCGGCGGCCGGAGAGCTACAGCACGCTGACCGCGCCTGTCGACGTGCAGCGTCCGTACGGTGCCGGTCACGAGGCCACCGCGGTGGTGAAATGACGAACTATGTGATGCCGGCGGAGAGTGCGCCGCAGGACCGGGTGTGGATGGCGTTCCCTTCGGAAGGTTATTCGTTGGGGGACAACGAAACCGAACATCACGAAGCCCGCTCGACGTGGGCGGCCGTGGCACACGCGGTGCTGGAGTTCGAACCGGTGACCGTGGTGGTGGACCCCGCCGAAATGGTGGCGGCGCGCCGCTACCTGTCCGCCGCGGTCGAGATCGTCGAGGCGCCGCTGAACGACGCCTGGATGCGCGACATCGGCCCGACGTTCGTGCATGCCGACGACGGTTCGGTGGCCGCGGTCGACTGGGTGTTCAACGGCTGGGGTGCCCAGGACTGGGCGCACTGGGATCGGGACGCGAAAATCGGTGCCGCGGTTGCCGGTTGGGCCGGCGTCCCGGTGGTGAGTTCGGAGCTGGTCAACGAAGGCGGCGGTATCCAGGTCGACGGGCAGGGCACGGTGCTGGTCACCGAGACCGTCCAGCTGGACCCCGGCCGCAATCCCGGCGCCACCAAGGCAGACATCGAGGCCGAGCTGGCCCGCACCATCGGCGCCACCCATGCCGTGTGGTTGCCGCGCGGCCTGACGCGCGACTCGGAGCGGTTCGGCACCCGCGGACACGTCGACATCGTCGCCGCCATCACCTCGCCGGGGCGCCTGTTGCTGCACGCGCAGCACTCGGACGCGCATCCTGATCACTTGGTGTGCAAGGAGATTCGCGAAGCGCTTGCCGATACCCGCGACGCCGCGGGCTGCCCCTGGGAGATCGTCGAACTTCCCGCCCCGGATCTGCTGACCGATGCCGAGGGCTACGTCGACTACAGCTACATCAACCACCTGGTGGTCAACGGCGGCGTCATCGCGTGCGCATTCGGCGACCCGCGCGACGCCGACGCCGCGGCGATCCTGGCTGAGCAGTACCCCGGCCGCCGGGTGGTCAGTGTCGATGCCCGGCCGCTGTTCGAGCGGGGCGGCGGCATCCACTGCATCACGCAGCACCAGCCGTCGGCGCGCTGATCTCAGCCATTTGGCTGATGCCCGGCTGCCCGAGTGGTGCTTTATTGAAGTCATCGCCCCAGGGACGCCGCTGACTGTTCCGGCAGTCGGCGGCGGCTCCTCGGCCGCGACCTGCGTCAAATGTTCGACAAATGACTTCAGAAGGCGGCTTCATCATGAAATACCTGGTGCAATGGCATATCTCGGATCCGTCGCGGATGCGGGCGACGGCTGAACGCTTCCTGCAGACGGGGGCGAAACCGCCCGCGGGGGCTGACCTACTCGGGCGGTGGTTCGGCCTCAACGGCAGCGGCTGTTCGTTGGTCGAGGCCGCTGACCCCAAGCCGGTCTTCGAGCTCATCTCCGAATGGCAGGAGTATCTCGAGATCGAAGCCACCCCGGTCCTGGAAGACGACGAGTTCGGCGCGATAGTCGCCAAGCTCTACGGGTAGCGGCGATCCGCTGGACCGGGTTTGAGCAGGGCCCCGCTGGGTAGCATCCACGGCATGGCCATCAAACTCGAGAACGTCGGCATCGCCGTGCGCGATCTTGACGCGACGATCGCATTTTTCACCGACCTCGGCCTCACGGTCGTCGGCCGCGCCACCGTCAGCGGCGAATGGACCGACACCGCCGTCGGCCTCGATGGCAATCACGCCAACATCGCGATGCTCGAGACGCCGGACGGCCATGGCCGTATCGAGCTCTTCGAGTACATCCATCCCGAGGCCATCGAGTCGGAGCCCATTCGCCCCAACGTCATTGGGATGCATCGCGTTGCGTTCTCGGTCGATGACATCGACGCGGCCCTCGAGATCGCCGCACGGCACGGATGCCACCCACTGCGTGGGGTGGCGACCTACGAGGACATCTACAAGCTCACCTACGTCCGTGGCCCCAGCGGCATCATCGTGATGCTCGCCGAGGAGCTCAAGAAGAGCTGACCGCCATCAACCGGCTGACGGCCGCGCTCACCCGGTCGCGGTTGCCCGCGCCGTTGCGCACCACCCACGACGTCAGGTGCTCGAGCAGTTCCCGGATCTCCAACAGCGCCTGAATGCGCCCGCTCTCATCGGTTTTGCCGGTCAGCACCTCGGACCACAGGGCGTCGAGATCGAGGATGTCGCGCACCGTCGCGTAGGCCATGGCCACATCGGATGTGCTCACCGACAGGCGTTCCTGCATACGGTAGATGGTGCCCGGGCCGACGCGGTTGATCAGCTCACCGGCCACCGAGGTCGCGACGATCTCGCGGCGCAGCGGGTGGTTCGCGATCTCTGTCTGTGCCTGCGCGGCAATGGTGGCCGGGAAGTACTGCTCCAGGCGGCCGACGAACATCTCGTGATCCGGGACGTCGGACGCCAACAGCTCCTGCGACACCAGATTCTTGGATTGCGCCAGCAGCACGGCGATTTCGGGCCGGGTGAGCCCGAGTCCGACGAGGCGGCGGCGATCCAGTTCCTGCTTCGACGGCAGCCCTTCGACGTCGGGATCGACGCCGGCCTCGGCTTTCAGGTTGCTGATGAGCCTGACGTGCCGGTCCAGCAGTGAGCCGGCCTCGGCGGCAGCCATGCTGATCGCCAGGATCTGGTCGGCGTTGTCGGCCAGCACCCGCGCGGCCACGTCGTCGGTGGCACCGGCGAGCAGCGTATTGCGTTCTGCGGTGGCGATGTTGCCGGAGTCCAGCGCGATCTTGAGGTTGACCTCGAGGTCCGAGGTGGCGACGCCGGCGGCGTTGTCGATGAAGTCGGCATTGACCCGGCCGCCGTTCAGCGCGAACGCGATACGCGCCTGCTGGGTCAGGCCGAGGTTGCCGCCCTCACCGATCACCTTGCAGCGCAACTGCGATGCGGTGACCCGCACCCGGTCGTTGGCCTTGTCCTGGGCGTCGGCATCGGTCTCGTCGTCCGCGCGGACGTAGGTGCCGACGCCACCGTTCCACAGCAGGTCGACCGGCGCGCGCAGGACCGCGTTGATCAGTTCGTCGGGTGTGCATTCGGCGGCCTTGATGCCGAGGCTCGCCCTGGCCTGCTCCGACAGCGGAATCGACTTGGCGGTACGGGGCCACACCCCACCACCGGCCGAGATCAGCGCCGGATCGTAGTCCTGCCAGCTGGATCGGGGGAGGCCGAACAAGCGCTCGCGCTCGACGAACGAGGTCTCGGGGTCGGGGTTTGGGTCGAGGAAGATGTGCCGGTGATCGAACGCGGCCACCAGCTTGATGTTGCGGGACAACAGCATTCCGTTGCCGAATACATCACCCGACATGTCGCCGATGCCGGCGACGGTGAACGGGTCGACGTCGATGTCGTGACCGGCTTCGGCGAAGTGCCGGCGCACCGACAGCCAGGCGCCCCGGGCGGTGATGCCCATGGCCTTGTGGTCGTATCCGGCTGATCCGCCCGAGGCGAAGGCGTCGCCCAGCCAGAAGCCGTATTCAGCGGCAACGGAATTGGCCAGATCGGAGAAAGTCGCGGTGCCCTTGTCGGCGGCCACGACGAGGTAGGCGTCGTCGCCGTCGGGGCACATGGTGCGGTCCGGGTGACGGACCGTGCCGTCGACGATGTTGTCCGTGACATCGAGCAGGCCACGGATGAAGGTGCGGTAGCCCTCGGCGGGATCGACAGTGGCAGAACGCAAGACGAAGGCGCCCTTGGCGCCGGTCGGCACGATCGGGGCGTTCTTCACGGCCTGCGTCTTCATCAAGCCGAGCACCTCGGTGCGGAAATCCTCGGCGCGATTCGACCAGCGCAGCCCGCCGCGGGCGATGGCGCCACTGCGTAGGTGCACGCCCTCGACGGTGTCGGAGTGCACGAAGATTTCGCGATAGGGGACAACGGGTCCGGTGATGGACAGCCGCGACGAGTCGATCTTGAACGACACGTAATCCTTGGGGGCACCGTCGGGGCCCATCTGGAACCAGTTGGTGCGCAACGTCGCCGCGACGAACGCGTGCAGAGCCCGCTGGATCCGGTCGTCATCCAGTGAGGTCGCGGCATCCACCAGGCGTGCCACCTCGCGATCAGCCTGCTCGACATCTGCGGTGGTGTCCGGGTTGAACCGGGCGTCGAACAGTGCCAGCAGCGCGTTGACGAAATCCGGTGCTGCAACGAGGGATTCGATGATGTAGTCCTCGGAGAATCCCAGCCCCGTCTGCCGGACGAACCGGCACGCCGCACGGATCAGCACCGCGCGGCGCCAGTCGATGCCGGCCGCAGCGATGAGCATCGCGTACCGGTCGACGTTCCAGCGCCCCGCGATGGACGCCTCGAAGGCGTCCGCGATGAGGGCGAGGGTCGAATCAGGCAGCGACAGATCACCGAACTCGTAGTAGTGCGCGGCATCTTCGGCGTGGTGGTAGGAGGCGACGCGCAGGCCGAACCGTTCGAACGTCGCGCAGACGTCGGCCAGCAGCGGCGGGTGCCCGGGCCACTGGATTTGGGCGTGGTTGATGAGCCCGTCGGCGTCGAAAGACACCCGGGCAGAGGAATTCTGCATGGGAGGACTACTCCGGTCTATTTACTTGGAGGAGGGAGAGACGGAAAGTTATTGCAGCGCGATGTACTTGGTCTCGAGGTATTCCTCGATGCCCTCACTGCCGGCCTCGCGGCCGATGCCAGATTCCTTGATGCCGCCGAACGGCGCGGCGACGTCGGAGATGACGCCGCGGTTGACGCCCACCATGCCGGCCTCGACCGCGTCGGCGACCCGCAGGGCACGATCCAGGCCCTGGGTGTAGACGTAGGCGGCCAGGCCGTACTCGGTGTCGTTGGCGGCGTCGATGCCGGCCTGCTCGCCGTCGAATCCGATGATCGCGGCGACCGGTCCGAAGATCTCCTCGCGCAGCAGGCGGGCGTCGGCGGACACATCGGCGAGCACGGTCGGCGGGTAGAAGAAGCCTTCGCCTTCAACAGGTTTGCCGCCCGTGGCCACCGTCGCGCCCTTGCTGACAGCGTCCTGCACCAGTTCGTCGACCGTCGCCCGCTGCTTGGCGGTGATCAGCGGACCGACCTGGCTGCCGGCCTGGTCGCCCGGGCCGGTGGCGAGCGCCGCCATGCGGGCGGCGAGCTTTTCGGTGAACTCGGCGCGCACCGCGTTGTCGACGTGGATGCGGTTGGCGGCGGTGCAGGCCTCACCCATGTTGCGCATCTTGGCGGCCATGGCGCCGTCGACCGCGGCGTCGAGATCGGCGTCGTCGAACACCACGAACGGGGCGTTGCCGCCGAGTTCCATCGAGGTGCGCAGCACCCGATCGGCGGACTGCGCCAACAGCTTTCGGCCGACACCGGTCGAACCGGTGAAGGTCAGCTTGCGCAGGCGCGGGTCCGTCAGCAGCGGGCCCGTCAGGCCGGCGGCATCGGTGGTCGGCAGGATCGACAGGACACCGGCGGGCAGACCGGCGTCGGCGAACACCTGGCCCAGCAGCAGCATGGTCAGCGGGGTCTCGGCCGCGGGCTTGACGATCATGGTGCAACCGGCTGCCAGTGCGGGCCCGATCTTGCGGGTGCCCATGGCCAGCGGGAAGTTCCACGGTGTGATCGCCAGGGTGGGGCCGACGGGCTGCTTGGTCACGAGGATGCGGCCGTTGCCGGTGGGGGACTGGGTGTAGCGGCCGTTGATCCGGACCGCCTCTTCGGCGAACCAGCGCAGGAACTCGCCACCGTAGTTCACCTCACCCTGGCTCTCCGCCAAGGGCTTTCCCATCTCGAGGGTCATGGTCAGCGCGAAGTCGTCGCGGCGCTCCATGACCAGTTCCCAAGCGCGCCGCAGGATTTCGGCACGTTCACGGGCCGGGGTCGCGGCCCACGACGCTTGCGCGGCAACCGCTTCGTCGAGGGCGCGGGCGCCGTCGGCGGGCGAGGCGTCGGCGACCTCGATGAGGACGGCGTCCGTGGCCGGGTCGTGCACGGTGAAGCGTGCGCCCGTGGACGCGGGCACCTGCAGGCCGCCGAGCCACAGCTCGGTGGGCATGGACTCGAGAAGCGCGGTGCGGTCGATCATCGGGCCGCCGCCATTTCGCGCACGATGCTGCCCAGTTCGGCGATGCCCTCGTCGAGCAGTTCGTCGCTGATCACCAGCGGCGGGAGCAGGCGGATGATGTTGCCGTACGAGCCGCAGCTCAGGATGATGACGCCGCGCTTGAACGCCTCTGCCGCAATGGCTTTCGTGAGCACCGGATCCGGATCATTGGTTCCCGGTTTGACGATCTCGATGGCCAGCATGCCGCCGCGGCCACGGACGTCGCCGATGACTCCGGTGTCCTTGAGGGCCTCCAGCTTCGGCAGTACCGAGGCTTCGATGGCGCGGGCCCGGGCGGGCAGGTCCATCTCGGCCATGGCATCGAGCGTGGCGAGTGCCGCGGCGCAGGCGACGGGGTTGCCGCCGTAGGTGCCGCCCAGGCCGCCGGGGTGAACGGCGTCGAGCAGGTCGGCGCGGCCGGTGATCGCGGCCAGCGGCATGCCGCCGGCGATGCCCTTGGCCATGGTGATGATGTCGGGGACGATGCCGTCGTGCTCGGAGGCGAACCATGCTCCGGTGCGGGCGAAGCCCGTCTGCACCTCGTCGGCGATGAACACGACGCCGTTGGCTTTGCACCAATCGACAAGGGTGGCAAGGAATCCCGGTGCGGGCACGATGAAGCCACCCTCGCCCTGCACGGGCTCGATGATCACGGCGGCCAGCGAGGCGGCGCCGATCTGGGTCTCGATGCGGCTGATGGCGGCCTTGGCGGCGGCTTCGCCGGTCAGCCCGTCGCGGTACGGGTAGGACGCAGGCATCCGGTAGATCTCGGGTGCGAACGGACCGAACTGCGTCTTGTAGGGCATGGCCTTGGCGGTCAGCGCCATCGTCATGTTGGTGCGGCCGTGGTAGGCGTGGTCGAAGGCGACGACGGCCTGCCGACCGGTGGCGAGCCGTGCCACCTTGACGGCGTTCTCCACGGCTTCGGAGCCCGAGTTGAAGAACGCGGTGCGCTTCTCGTGATCGCCGGGGGTCATGGCGTTGAGCCGCTCGGCGAGTTCCACGTAGCCCTCGTACGGGGTGATCATGAAACAGGTGTGGGTGAAGCGGGCGGCCTGCTGGGCCACCGCTGCCGCGACACCGGGATGCGATGCGCCGACGCTGGTGACGGCGATGCCCGAGCCCAGGTCGATTAACGAGTTTCCGTCGATATCGACGATGACGCCGCCGTCGGCATCCGCGGCGTACACCGGTGCCGACGAGCTGACGCCGGCCGCGACGGCGGCCTGTCGCCGCGTCGACATCTCGGCCGATCGCGGACCGGGCAGAGCGGTCACGATATTGCGCTTCTGCGCCAGGCGATAGGTGATGTCGGTCATCGGTTGCTCCTGGTGATCGAACGGCTTGTGTACTGCCGATTCTGTTCCGTTCGAGCGCGAATGACTATGTCCATGATGTCGATTTGGAGATCGACTCACGCGCCATTTTGGCGTGTGTGCGGCGGCGCCGCCGAAACCACACTGTGAACACCGCCAACAACACAACCAGGGGTGAACCGTGACCGAACCAACTCGCCGCACCACAGCCCGCGGCAGCCGTGCCGCGAAGGCCACAACATCGGCGAAGGCGCCGGTCACAACCCCGATGAAGGCTCCCGCCAAGTCGCCCGTCAAGACCCCGGCCAAGGCGCCGGCGAAGCGGGCGGCCACCCGGTCCGCCAAGCCGGCTCCTGTCGTGCCGACACCGGCGCCCGAGGTCAGCGTCGGGACGGACGCCGCGTTCGCGTCGTCGCCGTCGATCGCCGCGCAGCCGCACCGCTCGCGGCACCTGCGGAACATGTCGGAGGTCCGGCACTTCTTCCGCACCAACGACGTGCCCATCTACTTCGTCGGCGCCACCCCGTTCAACCTGCTGGGCCTGGACCGGTGGGTGCGCCGATTCTCGTTCGTCACCTACTACGACGGCTGGGACGGTTCCCACCCGCATGTGTTCACCCCCCAGCACAAGCCGTACCGCGAGTTCGAGAGCGGCGAGGCGATCAACAACTGGCTGCTGCGCAATCCCGAGGTACGGGCCCACATGCAGCGTGGCCTGGCGCCGGGGGTACGGCCCAAGGTGGCCATGGTGTTCTTCGACGCCGAGACCGAGGCCATCTGTGCCGAACTCGGCTACGACCTGATCCTGCCGCCGGCCGCCCTGCGCGAGCATCTGGACTCCAAGCTCGTCACCACCCGGCTGGGCAACGAGGCCGGCGCGCCGAGCGTCCCCAACGTGCTGACCAACGTCGACGACTACGAGCAGCTCACCGCGGCGGCCGAAAAGGCCGCACTGGGCAATGAACTCGTCGTCCAGACACCCTACGGTGACTCCGGCAAGACGACGTTCTTCATCTCGTCGGAAGCCGACTGGCGCAAGCACGCCCAGCACATCGTGGGCGAGGACATCAAGGTGATGCGCCGCATCAACAACCGGCCTGTCGCCGTCGAGGCGGTGCTGACGCGGTGCGGCACCGTCGTCGGCCCGTTCATGAGCGAGCTCACCGGCTACGCCGAGCTGACCCCGTACCGCGGCGGTTGGTGTGGCAACGAGATGTACTCCGACGTGTTGACGCCCGAACGTCGCGCCACGGCAACCCAATTGGTGCGCCGGCTCGGCGACCGCCTGGCCGCCGAGGGCTACCGCGGCTACTTCGAGGTCGACGTCCTGGTCGACACCGATGACGGCGAGGTGTATCTGGGTGAGCTCAATCCGCGGATCAGCGGCGCGACGTCGATCACCAACGTGACGGCCGGCGCCTACGCCGACGTGCCGCTGTTCCTGTTCCACCTGTTGGAGTACATGGACGTCGAATTCGACCTCGACGTCGACGAGATCAACGAGCGCTGGGAGCAATTGGCGTCGGCCGACGTCTGGAGCCAGATGGTGATCAAAGAGACCAGCGATACGGTCGAGCAGCTGGTCGGTACGCCGGCGACCGGGCACTACGCGCTTGATGCCAACGGCGCGTTGGTGTTCCGCCGGGCTGCCCTGGACTGGCATCAGTTGCAGGACGAGTCCGAGGCCTTCTTCCTGCGGATCTACCCGGCCGGCGACTACCGGTGGAAGGGTGCCGACCTGGGCGTGCTGGTGACCAAGGGCAGGTTGCAGTGGGATGCCGCGCAGGGCGGCACCGCGCTGACGATCCGGGCTCGCCACCTGATCGACTCGATCCGGGCGCTGTACCGCGGGGTTCCGTTGGCGCAGTCCGCGTCGCCGGCTGTCGTGGGCGGGAGCGTGAAGTCACTATGATGAGGCCATCGCGCCGGCTCACTCGGCGTCGTCCGACAGGAGCGGCCGTGCTTGGTGCAGACCCGGGCCGCACGCCGTCCGCGATTTCACTGGCGAACTGGCAGTCCGCCCCGCACCTGCACTGGTCGTTTCAGCACGTCGCTGAATTACTGCCCACCGCAACCATTTCCCGTGGTGCGGGACCGGTCGCAACGCTGCCGCCGGCTCATTCCGATGTCGCTGCTGTTGCGGTCACGCTGCCCGACGGCACGCCATCGACGGTCGGGCAGGTCATGGCGTCGACCGCCACCGACGGCTGGATCGTCACCCGTCGCGGCCGCGTGCTGGCCGAGCAGTACTACGGCGGCATGCAGCCCGACACGGCGCACCTGCTGATGTCGGTGAGCAAGACGCTGATCGCCGCGGTGGCCGGTGCGCTGGTCGGTTCCGGAGCGCTCAACGTCGACGCCCTCGCGTCCGATTACGTTCCGGCGCTGGCCAACTCCGGCTACTACGGGGCGACGGTCCGGCACCTGCTGGACATGCGCTCGGGCATCGCATTCTCCGAGGACTACCTGGACCCGGCCGCTGAGGTGCGGGTGCTGGAACAGGCGATCGGCTGGTCACCGCGGACGTATCCGGACGTCCCGGCCACCATGTACGACTTCCTGCTCACGCTGCGGCAGAAGGTGCCGCACGGCGGTCCGTTCGACTACCGTTCCTGCGAAACCGATGTGCTGGGCTGGGTGTGCGAGGCCGCATCCGGTGCCCGGATGCCGGAGCTCATGTCGCAGTTGGTGTGGAGCCGCCTCGGCGCCGCTCACGACGCGAACATCGGCATCGATTCCATGGGCAGTGGCATGTTCGACGGCGGCATCAGCGCCAGCCTGACCGACCTGGTCCGCTTCGGCTCGCTTTATCTGGGCGACGGGGTGTCGCTGCTGGGCGAGCAGGTGCTACCCGCCGCCTGGGTCGCCGATACCCTTGTGGGAGGGCCGGATTCGCGCGAGGCGTTCGCCTACAGTCCGGGCGACAACCGGATGCCCGGCGGCATGTACCGCAACCAGGTCTGGTTCCCGTATCCCGGCAACGACGTGCTGCTGTGCCTGGGTATCCACGGTCAGATGATCTACGTCAATCGCCCGGCCGGGGTGGTGGCCGCCAAGCTGTCGAGCTGGCCGCTGCCGCAGCACGCGCACATGCTGTTCTCCACGCTACGTGCGTTCGATGCGGTGTCCGCCGAGCTGCTGTGACGCGGGTATGACGCCGAGCTACGACCGCGGTCTGCGGAAGTAGCTCGGCGCGGTGCCTTCCCAGCGCTTGAAAGCGTGGGTGAAGTTGGCTGTTTCGGCGTATCCCAGGCGTCGGGAAATCTCCTCCACCGACAGATCCTGCTGGAGCAGCTCGACGGCCAGGTGCCAGCGGACCTCGTCGAGCAACGCGCGATAGGACGTGCCTTCTGCGGCGAGCCGACGGCGCAAGGTGCGTGGATCGACGTGCAATTCGTCGGCGACGGTCTGCATCGCCGGCAGTTCGCCGGGGTTGTGCAGCAGCCGGCTGCGGACCTGACCTGCGACCCCGACGCGAGACAGCCTGCGTTCGAGCAATTCCCGACATTGCTGCTCGATCTTGCGTGCCGTATTCGCATCGGCGAGCGGCGACGGCATGTCCAGCACCTCATGGCGGACGGCGAGTCGGTTCGTGGACTGACCGGAACGTACGTCGGACACGGGAAGCTGCCACAGCTCGGCGAGCTTTGCGGCGCGATCGGCGTCGAGCGTCGTCTCCGCCCGCGTGGGGGTCAGTGCCAGATGGGCACCCTGCGTCGCGGCGACGAATCCGGCCAGGTCCCGTTCGACGATGAATGACCGCACGTCTGTGGGCAATTCGCTGTCATCGCCCACGAGGTAGCCGTACTCGTCGTCGGTCTCGACCGAGAATCGCAGGTGGGTGGGGGACAGCGCCAGGTAGGGCAGGATCAGCTCCACGCCCTTCCGCAGGGTGGGGCTGGCCAGGATCAGGAAGCCGAGCAAACCGGCCCGCCCCAGTGTGGAGTGCAGTCCCACCTCGATGCCGACACCGGGCCTATCACCAAGTCCCGCAATGAGATTGCGGATGACGTCGAATTCCTGGTGGGCCCAGATTTCGGCGTTCTCATCGTCCAGATCGGTCTCGGACAACCCGCTGCCCGCCAGGCACCCAGCCGCGGTCATGCCATGAGCAATAGCGCCCTGCACCATGATGCGGACGCCTTCGGTGCCCCGCGGCACCGCCCAGACCGGGGTCATTCCCACTGTCCGAAAATACCAAATCGTCGTCCCGTTGGAACATTCAATCGCGAAGGCCGCCTCCGTAGCGTTCTTCTCCAGACGCAACCGACGTTGGTTGCCGGAAAAGACGGAGTGTCGAATGTCGCCAGTCGAAGTGGTTGATCGGGCGGACAGCCAAGCCGGTGCGCGTCAGGCGTTGCCGGATCCGGGCGAGCAGGTGCCCAAGTTGGCCTGGCCTACAGTGGCGCTGTTTCTCGCGGGAGCAGTCGCCTTCGTGGCGTCGACCGTCGGCTACATTTCCGGCGCGGTCCCGACGTGGGTTCCGATCGTGGTCAACGCGGTGGTGACGTTCACGATGTTCACCGTCGTTCACGACGCGGTGCACTACGCCATCAGTTCTACGCGCTGGGTCAACGGGCTGATCGGACGGTTGGCGGTGCCGTTCGTCCAGCCGTTGATCTCTTTTCCGTCGTTCGGCTTCATTCACATTGAGCACCACCGGCATTCGAACGATGACGAGAACGATCCGGATACCTTCGCCTCCCATGGGCCGGCGTGGCAGCTGCCGTTCCGGTGGGCGGTGCTCGACATTTGGTACGGCAACTACCTGATCGGCAAGATCCGTAGCCGCCCCAAGGCCGAGATCGCCGAAACCCTGGCGTGCGTGACCATTTCGGTGACCGGGCTGATCGTCGCGATCATGTCGGGCCACTTCTGGACGCTGGCCGTCGTCTTCATCATCCCGCAGCGGATCGCGGTGGTGGTCTTGGCGTGGTGGTTCGACTGGATGCCGCACCACGGTCTGGAGGACACCCAGCGCAGTGACCGCTACCGGGCGACCCGAACCCGCGTCGGCATGGAGTGGCTCTACACCCCGCTGATGCTGTCGCAGAACTACCACCTGGTGCACCATCTGCATCCGTCGGTGCCGTTCTACCGGTACACCAAGACCTGGCGCCGCAACGAGGAGGCGTACCTGGACCGGGGCGCCGCGATTTCCACGGTGTTCGGGCAGGAGCTCAACTCCGACGAGTTCCGGCAGTGGAAGCAACTGAACGGCAACCTCGGACGAGCGTTGCCGGTGCGGATGCCGGATCGCTCCAGCGCTCCGCACGCGGTGTTCCACCGGATTCCGGTGGCCGCGGTCGACCCGATCACCGCCGACAGCACTCTGGTGACCTTCGCCGTTCCCGAGGCGCTGCAGGATCAGTTCCGCTTCGAGCCGGGACAGCACGTCTCGGTACGTACCGACCTGGGTGGTGAAGGGGTGCGTCGTAGCTACTCGATCTGCGCGCCGGCCACCCGGGCACAGCTGCGGATCGCGGTGAAACACATTCCGGGAGGAACGTTCTCGGGCTTTGTCGCCAATCAGCTCAAGGCCGGCGACGTCCTCGAAGTGATGACCCCGGCCGGCAGCTTCAGTTCGGCGCTGCATCCGTTGCACCGCAAGCATTACGTGGGCGTGGTCGCCGGTAGCGGCATCACGCCGGTGCTGTCGATCCTGGCGACCGTCATGGAGCTCGAAACCGAGAGCCGGTTCACCCTCATCTACGGCAACCGCACCAACGAGTCGACGATGTTCCGAGCCGAACTCGACCGCCTCGAATCCCGTTATGCCGACCGTCTCGAAATCCGCCACGTGCTGTCGAGCGAGCCGCTGCACATCCCCGAGCTGTCCGGTCGCATCGATGCGGAACGCCTGACCCGCTGGCTCACCACGGACCTGCACCCCGAGACCGTGGACGAGTGGTTCCTGTGTGGCCCTGCCGCGATGTCCACCGGTGCGCGCGAGACGCTTATCGAGCGTGGCGTGGACCCCGAGCAGATCCATCTGGAGTTGTTCACCGGCTTCGATCGTGCCGACGCGCCGGCTCGTGACTACCAGGCGGCAACCGTCACCTTCCGGCTGTCCGGCAAGCAACAGACCGTCGACGTCGACGGCGGCGACACGATCCTGGAAGGCGCACTGCAGACCGGAAGTAGCGCGCCATACTCATGCATGGGCGGCGCGTGCGGTACCTGCCGGGCCAAATTGCTCAGTGGCACAGTCGAAATGGATCAGAACTTCGCCCTCGGGCGCAATGACCTCGACGCCGGCTACATCCTCACCTGCCAGTCGCACCCGACCAGCCCGACGGTGTCGGTCGACTACGACGCCTGACGTCCCTGAGTTCAATCACGGCGGCCATCCCCGGTGGTTATTGAAGTCAGGGACGTGTAGCCGACGAAAAAGGTACCTGGCTTCAATCACGATGGCCGACAAGGCTTTGTGATTGAAGCCAGGTACTTGTTTGGCTGGTTCGCTCTGGCCGAGCGTTGACCCTGCGCTCACGTACACGCTTACCCGACGTTTCGTGCCCAGGATGCAGGGTCAACGGGCAGAAGCCAATTGGCAGTCGCAACGAGACACGCCCCGCCATGCCGAAGCACGACGGGGCGCGTCGAACTCGCCTCAGGGCAGCGGGGGAGTGTCCATCGTCAGGGTTTCGCCGCGGAAGTACGCCGGCTGGGTGGCGCGCATGGCGAGCATCAGCACGGCTCCGAAGATCAGGATGCCGAAGCCCAGATAGAACACCAGGCCGATGCCGCCGATCTCCGCACCGCTGCCGCTGGCCGTCGGATCCATGCTGACCAGAACCGATTTGACGAAAACAGACAACAGCATGACGCCACCGAGTAGCGGGAACACCAGCTTGTAGATGACGTTGTGCGCGTTGAGGAACAGTTCCTTGCGGAAGAACCAGACGCACGCGAATGCCGTGATGCCGTAATACCAGCAGATCATGATGCCAAGGGCGGCAATGGTATCCAGCAACGTGCGCTCGGACAGCAGCGTCACGACGGTGTAGAAGGCAGCGGTGACCACGCCGGCGACGACGGTGCTGTACACCGGCGACAGCGTCCGCGGGCTGACGCTGGCGAACCGCTTGGGGAAGGCGCCGTAGGTGCCCATCGCCAGCATGGTGCGGGCGGCAGGCAGCACGGTGGTCTGCAGGCTGGCGATCGACGAGGCGAATACCGCCAGCAGGAGCAGTGGTCCGCCCCACTCACCCAGCACCGGGTAGGCCAGCGCGCCGAAGACGTTCGCCGCGTTGTCCTTGTTGCCCAGGCCCAGGCCGGTGTCGCCGATACCGGCGTACATCATCACGGCGACTGCCACCAGGAGGTACGTCAGCAGAATCGACAGGACGCAGAGCAATCCGGCGCGACCGGGCACCTTGGTGGGGTCCTTGCATTCCTCACCCAGGGTCAGGCAGGTATCCCAGCCCCAGAACGCGAAGATGGAGCCGATCAGGCCGATCACGAAGGCGCTCATCGTGAGTCCGGTGAACGGGTCGAACCAATCGATGTCGAAGCTCAGGTGTCCTTCGGTCCCACTCGACCGCACAATCGCGACGATCGAGAACGTGACCAGCACGATCATCTGGAAGCCGACCAGCACATACTGCACCTTCTCGCTGGTGGTGATGCCGCGGCAGGAGATGTAGGTGGCGATGGCCAGCAGCGCGACGGTGGACCCGATGTTGATCCAGACGTTATCGGCTGACAGTGTGGCGAGCTTTTCGTTGTGGAGCACCTTGCCCAGGAACTCGTAGCCGAACTGGACGCCGATCGAGGCGAGGTTGGACAGCACGATGATGGTTGCGATCACCATGCCCCAGCCACACATCCAGCCGACATACGGGCCAAAAGCCTTGGTGGACCAGGTGAACGAGGCGCCGCAGTCAGGTGCCCGCGAGTTCAGCTCGCGGTAGGCATAGGCGGTGAGGAACATCGGGATGAAACCGGCGATGAGGATGGCCGGCATCTTCAGGCCGACCGCCGCGACGATCAGTCCGATGCTGGCTGTGAGGGTATAGCCGGGCGCCACGGTGGAGATACCGAGAATGGCTCCGGTGATGGTGCCGATCCTGCCTTCAGCGAGGCCCTTGGCGACCAGACCTTCCTCCCGCTCGACGCGGGCCAGGTCGGTGTCGGCCAGTCTTTCAGTCATTATCAGCCCCTTCATCTTTCGGTACCACGATCATCGGGACCTGCAGGACGCGCAGCATTTTTGCCGCGGTGGATCCCAGGAAGAGCCGGCGGGGCTGCGCGAGCCGACTGGACCCGACCATGATGACGTCGCCGTCGTGCCAGCCGAGTTTGTTGACAGCGTCCTCGACGCCCGCGCCGGTGGCCACGCGAGAGCTGACCGGAATGCCTTCCGGCAGGAAGGCTTTCGCTTGGTCGAGGGCGTTCTGTGCGTGCTGCTGTGCCAGTTCCAGATCGTCGGCGTCGTCGACGGCGACCAGCGACACCAGACGCAGCGGTGTCTCGGTGTCCCGGCAGAGTCGCAGGGCGGCATCCAAGAGCAGCTTGGCTCCCGGGCGGGTGCCGACGGCACAGGTGACTTCGCGAATCCGATCGTTGCGCTTCAGGCGGGCGCCGCGGGGTGCGATGACCACCGGAATCGGCGACGCGTGGACCAGATCGTTGACCACCGAGCCCAGGGACAGCGATCCGGCGATCCCGCCGCCGGCGCCGCCGACCACCAGGGCCTCGGCGCCCACGGCCTCCGCCGCCGCGATCAGGCCCGCGGTGCTGGATTCGTCGAAGCTCAGATGAGTGGTCACCGTGAGGTCGTTCTGGACTCCGGCCGCGGCTGCGGCGAGCCAGCTTTCGGCTTCGCGCTGCAGGATGCCCCCGGGCGTGGTGGCCAGTGGCGAACGGTCGCTGGGCAGCACCATGCACAGATCGAGCTGTGCGCCGAGGGTGCGGGCGATCTGCTCGCCGACGGCGACGGCGTCGTCACCGCCCGGCGTGGCGAGATACGCGACGGCGATTCGTGGATTGCTCACAGACCTAACCTTCTTCGCAGTCGGAGGACATGTGGCAGGCCTTGGGCGGCGTCGGTGCCACATCGATCGAGGGGTTGCGGTCGAAGAAGCCGACCGGCTTGAGCCAGAAGTTGACGGTGTCCACCGGCATGATCGGCCAGTCCTCCGGCCGCGTGATGTGGTGGATGCCGAACACGTACCACAGCACGACGTCGGTGTTCTCGATCGAGCGGTTCGCCTCGGTCCACATCGGCAGGCCGGTGTCTTCCTTGCTCTGCGTGACGAATTCGCCTGCGGGCCAACGCTCATCGGGAGAGTTGGGAGTCACCCATACGGTGTGCTCGATGGCCCGGCAACGCGCCAGGATCGGTGAGTTCGGATCGAACATGGCCGGGAACGCGCCGCCGGGCACGAGCTTGTAGGCCGGCGCGGTGCCGATGCCGTTGCGGACGTTGTCGTTGACGACCTTCCACGCCCGCTGGGTCTGGAAGTTCATGTCCTGCTTGCCCTCGGCCTCGGTGCGCAGCGGGGTGTTGCGCTGCCGCAGCGACAGCCCGTACGGGTTGTCCGGCCCCATCGGTTCGATCTCGGTCTCGCTGGCGTACACCGTATTCTCGGTGCCGTCGACGTCGAGGTCGAGTCGGGCGACCAGGAAGTGCTGGTGGTAGGGCGCGTAGGTGCGGTTGTCGACCAGCGTGCCGTGCGGGTGGGCCTGGCCCTCCGGGAAGTTGCTCACCACCATGATTCCCGTTGCGCGGACCTCACATTCGATGTTGCCGTCCTGGTAGAAGCGCCAGTAGGTGAGGTACTCGTAGTTGGCGACGGTGACGTGGAACGACACCGTGAGCCGGCGCATGCGGCGCACTTCGGCACCGCCGTGGTGGTCGACGTGCTTCCACAGCACGGCGTTGTCTTCTTCGTGGATACAGATGGCGTTCTTGATCGTGTACGGCTCGCCCTTGCTGTTGTGCAGCACGGCGTCCAGGTAGCGGATCTCGCCGAGACAGTCACAACCCAGCTCCAGCGAGGTGGTCATGAAGCCGATGCCCCACTCGCCGATGTCGAAAGCCGTTCGGCGGTAATGGTCGACGCAGTGATCGCGGTAGGGAACCATCATCTCGGCGAACGACATCCGGTTGGCCACCGACCGCACGTCACCGTTGTCGTTGTAGCTCACCGCGTGCAGCGTCATGCCCTCGCGGTAGTTGAATCCGACGCGCAGCGACCAGTTCTGCCACTTCAGCAGATTGCCCTCCAGGGTGAACGAAACACCCTCGGGCTGAGTGATGTTCAGGGGCTGCAACGGTTCCCGGGTGCTCGCCTTGCGGATGCGCTCGGGAATGTGCTGCGGCACATACTCACCCATCATCTCCGGCCGATCGACGGTGAAGGTGTCCTCGATCTCCAGCAGTTCCATGGTGTTCATGTCGATGACACAGTGGAATCCATTGACCGGGCCGGCGTAGGGGTTGGCGCCGTCGGCGGCACGCACCCAGGTGTCGGTCCAGCCCAGGCGGCGGTCCTTGTACTTGTCCGGCATCACCACCTCGCCGTAGGTCCAGGTGTCCATGAACACCAGTTCCATGTCCGTGATGCCGCGCTTGGCCAGGGCCGCAATGACTTCCGGGTGCTTGCGCAGCACCTCGTCGGCCTCTTCCCACTCGTCGACGGTGAAGTTGGGCTGCACGCCGGGGATGTGGTCCCACGACAGCACCGACCCGGCGGTCAACGACACCACGCTCTTGTAGGTGTGGTTGTTCGAGGTGTCGAGCACCGTCGCCAGCGCGCGACGGTCCGGGGCTGCGCCGGTGGCGTCGAATGCGGCCACCTCAGCCTTGGCGGGTTCGATCATCTCGATGGAGGTGTACCGCCAGCCGTCCCCGACGCCGTGCGCGGCCGCGAGAATTTCGGCGACCTTGGCGAATTCGGCTGCGGTCAGCGGGTCGAGGGGGTGGAAGGTGTCGGGCATCGGTGCGGCTCCTGTCGGCAGGGTGGGGTTCGAGTCGGCGGGCGAACGAAAGAGGTGGACGGATCAGTCGTGGGCACTCATGACGTGCTTGATCCGGGTGTAGTCCTCGACACCGTAGATCGACAGGTCCTTGCCGTAGCCGGACTGCTTGAAACCGCCGTGCGGCATCTCGGCGGTCAGCATGATGTGGCAGTTGATCCACACACACCCGAAATCGAGTGCGCGGGTGAACTTCTCGGCGGTGGCGTGATCCTTGGTCCACACGCTGGACGCCAACGCGAAACGCACGCCGTTGGCGAGTTCGATGGCCTCTTCGTCGGTCGAGAACGGCTGGACGGTGAGGACGGGGGCGAAGGTTTCTTCCTGGACGATCGCGTCGTCCTGGTGGACGCCGCTGATGATCGTCGGCTCGATGTAGAAACCCTTGTCGCCCCACTGCTTTCCGCCGGTGACGACGGTGGCGTGCGGCGGCAGGCTCTCGAGCTTCTTGATCACGGTGTTGAAGTGGTTGATGTTGTTCATGGGCCCGTAGAACGCGTCAGGGTCGTCGGGCAGGCCGGGACGCAGGTTCTGCGCGGCCGCCGCGAGCGCGGCGACGAACTCGTCGTGGATGGACTCGTGCACGATCACGCGGGTCGCCGCGGTGCAGTCCTGACCGGCGTTGAAACAGCCGCCCTCGGCGATGCCGGCCGCAGCCTTGGCGATGTCGACGTCGGGGAAGACCACCACCGGTGCCTTGCCGCCCAGTTCCAGGTGGCTGCGCTTGAGCTGCTTGGCCGCCGACTCCGCGACGGCAATGCCCGCCCGCACCGAGCCGGTGATCGAAACCAGGCCGGGCACAGGGTGTTCGACCAGTGCCGCGCCGGTCTCACCGGTGCCCAGGATGACGTTCAATACGCCGTCGGGCAGGATGCCCTGGCTCAGCCGCGCCAGCACCAGGGTGCTCTCCGGGGTGGTGTCGCTGGGCTTGAGGACGACGGTGTTGCCCGTCGCCAGCGCGGGGCCGATCTTCCAGATGGCCATCAGGAAGGGGAAGTTCCAGGGCGCCACCTGGCCGACGACACCGATCGGTTCGCGGCGGACGTACGAGGTGTAGCCCTCCAGGTACTCGCCGGCGGACAGGCCGTGCACCATGCGGGCGGCGCCTGCGAAGAAACGGAGCTGGTTCGCGCCGGCGATGGCTTCTTCGGCGCGCACGATGGCCTTGGGCTGGCCGGTGTTGCGGCACTGGGCCTCGACGATCTCGTCGGCGTGCGCCTCGATGGCGTCGGCGAGCTTGAGCAGTGCGGCCTGGCGGTCGCCGGGGGTGCTGCGTCCCCAGGTCTGGAAGGCGCGTTCGGCGGCTGTGACCGCTGCATCTACGTCGGCACGGTTGGAGACCGGCGAACGTCCCACCACGGATTCGTCGACCGGGCTGATCAGGTCGATTGTTTCCGACGATGACGACGCCACAAATTGCCCGTCAATGTAGTTCTGCAGTGTTTCGATCGACATCGCGCCGTCCTCGTGTGAAGTTGGTCAGACAACTGGCTGCCCAAGTGTGCGCCAGGACACACCCCTCAGCATCGGACAATCAGGGGATTTTCGGCGGAGTTTTTCGACATTCTGTACATTCATGCCGGTGACGGTTCCGGTGCGATGGGTGCTGGACCAAGCTGATCTGCGGATCCGGCTGCGCGGGGGCGCCGGCGGTGTCGGCAGCGAGATCAGCTTGGTGCTGACCACCGAATTGGCTGACCCGGCCAAGTGGCTGTCCGGTGGCGAGCTGGTGCTGACCACCGGCATCGGTCTGCCGCCCGCCTCTGCCGACCGGCGGCGCTATCTCCAACTCCTGCACGAAAGTGGCGTTGCCGGCGTCGGATTCGGTATCGGGCTGACCTTCAACGAGGTGCCCGACGAGCTGGTGTCCGCCGCCGAGGAGCTGGGTCTGCCGCTGCTGGAGATTCCGTTGCGGACACCTTTCGCGGCCGTCGTACAGCGGGTCAGTTCGCGGATCGCGGCGCTGCAGTACGACGCGGTGCTGCGGGCGTCGCGGGCACAGCCGCGGATCACGCGAGCGGTCGTGAGCGGCGGCCCGCAAGAGGTCGCCGCCGAACTGGGCCGCGCGCTGCGGGCCAGTGTCGTGGTGCTGGACCCGGCCGGCACGGTGATCGCGTCCCACCCGCGCAATCTCAACGTCACCACTGTCAACCTGGTGCGCGATGCCATCGAGCCCGGTGCCGCGTCGGCCGTCGCGGTGCTCGCCGAAGGCGTCACCGTCGCCCAGCAATCCATCCGTGTCGGTGGCCGCTCACACGGCGTGCTCGGCGTGGTCAGCGAAACGGCGTTGAGCCCGGTCGACCAGGTGCTGTTGGGCCACGCAAACTCCTTGCTCGCACTGGATTTCGAGAAACCGGTGCGACTGAAGGAGGCGCAGCAGCGACTCAATGAGCAGGCGCTGGGCCTGATCCTCACCGGTGAATTCAACCTGGAGCCGGCCTGGGCGCAACTGGCTCAGGCCGCCGACCACCGGGGCCGGATCAGGGTGCTGGCCGTCCAGGCCGATGCCGACTCCAGCGCCGAGGCCGACACCGCGAACCTGCTGAAGAAGGTGAGTGCGGCGATCCTGGATCGCCTGGACCAGGCAGGTCAGTCGGCATTCGTGCATTGCGCCGACAAGTGGCTGGCGGTGCTGTTGCCGGGAGCGGAGGCGGACGAGATTGCCGCGGCACTGCTGGCGGGCATCAATCCAGCGCTGCGCCGGACCATCCGGATGGGGCTCAGCGGGATTCAGCCGCTGGCCAAACTGGCCGAGGCCGTCGACAACGCCCGGCTGGCGGCATCCGTCGCGGAATGTGGTCGGCCTCCGCTCGAATTCTCCGCGCTGGCCGGCAGTGCGTTGCTGGCTTTCGGGGAGAGCCGGGAGGTGTTGGTTGCGCTCGGGGCGGCCGTGCTGACCCCCGTCCTCGACCACGACGCCGAGTTCGGCACGGGGTTGCTCACGTCGCTGCGCGCATACCTGGAAGCCAACGGGCACTGGGAATCCGCGGCCGCGGCGGTCGGGGTGCACCGGCACACGATGCGCAAGCGCATCGAAACCGCCGAGGCGCTGCTCGGTTGCGATCTGGCGGTCGCCCGGGTCCGCGCCGAGCTGCTGCTCGCGATCTTGGCGCGGACGCCGGGCGACTGATCAACCCACCGGCGCGGGGGAGTGCTGCTCGGTTGACGCCACCGTCCTGTGCTGGGGCCGCAGCGGCCACCAGAACCACCGGCCCAGCAGCGCCGCGATGGACGGCGTCATCAACGACCGAACGATCAATGTGTCGAACAACAATCCGAGTCCGATGGTGGTGCCGGCCTGACCGATCGAGCTCAGATCGCTGGCTGCCATGGACATCATGGTGAAGGCGAACACCAAGCCGGCTGTCGTCACGACACTCCCGGTCTCACCCATCGAGCGGATGATGCCGGTTTTCAGTCCCGCGCCGATTTCCTCCTGGAACCGGGACACCAGCAGCAGGTTGTAGTCGGAGCCGACCGCCAGCAGGATGATCAGCCCGAAAACGGGAGCGATCCAGTTCAATTCGAGACCCAACAGGTCCTGCCATACCAGTACCGACAGCCCGAACGCGGCGCCCAGTGACAGCAGCACGGTGCCGACGATCACCAGCGACGCGACCAGTGCCCGGGTGATCAGCAGCATGACGACGAAGATCAGGGTCAGCGCGGCGGTCCCGACGATCAACAGGTCGTACTGCGAGCCCGACTGGATGTCGCGATAGATCGCGGCGGTACCGGCGAGGTAGAACTTGGCGTCGGTGAGCGACGATCCCTTCACCGATTGATGTGCCGCGTCGAGCGTGGGCAGGACCGCATCGATGCCGTCCGGGGTCGCCGGGTCGGCGGCATGGGTGATGATGAAGCGTGCGGCCGTGCCGTCCGGCGAGAGGAAGAGCTTCAGTCCCCGCTGAAAGTCCGGATTGTCGAACGCTTCTGGCGGCAGGTAGAAGTAGTCGCCGCTGCGCGACGCATCGAATGCCTGGCCCATGGCACTGGCGGTGTCGGTCATCGCGGACATCTGGCTGATCAGGCCGGAGAAGCTGCTGTGCAGCGTGAGCAGGGTGCCGCGCATGGACTCCACCGTCGTGATCATCGGCGGGAATTGCGCCTTCATCGTGGGCAGCAGCGCCACGGTGCTGTCCATGTCGTTGCCCAGTGTGGCCATGTCCGAACTGAACGTGTCCACGTTGTCGATCGCGTCGAAGACCGATCTGGTTGCCGCGCAGACCGGGATGTCGGTGCAGTGCTGCTCCCAGTAGAAGTAATTGCGCAGCGGCCGCGCGAAATCATCGAAATCCGCCAGATGGTCACGGAGTTCGTTCAGCGTCGTGTGCATCTGGTGCACGTCTGTCGCCAGGTGCGCGGTGGTGCCACTCATCTGCTCCACCAGCGCCTGCAGTCGCTTCATCGGTCCGATCAGACCACCGAGATCGTCACTCATCTTCAGGATGTCGCCCATGCGGTCCTTCATGATCTGCAGGTTCTGCTGGATCGGAATCGATTGGGCACTGACCTGGAAGGGAATGGACGTGTGCTCGGTCGGGCCGCCGAATGGCCGGGTGATGCTCTGCACCATGGCAATTCCCGGCAGCTTGAAGATGTCCTTGGCCAGCTTGTCCAGGATGATCATGTCGGCGCTGTTGCGCATGTCGTGATCGGTCTCGACCATCAGGATGTCGGGATTCATTGTGGCAGCGCTGAAATGGCGTTCGGCGGCCTGGTATCCGACATTCGACGGCAGGTCACCGGGGATGTAGAAGCGATCGTTGAAGCTCAGTTTCATGGTCGGCATGAACATGATTCCGACGAGGGCGACCAGGAGAGACGCCACGAAGATCGGCGCCGGCCACCGCACCGTGGCGGTGCCGATACGCCGCCAGCCCTTCGTCTTGGCCTTCCGCTTCGGTTCGAGCAGGCCGCGGCGGGTGGCGACCGCCAGCACGGCCGGCGCGGCGGTCATCGCGCCCGCGACGACGACGAGCAGCCCGAGCGCGGAC
The DNA here is from genome assembly GCF_048282635.1 of Mycobacterium sp. PDNC021. NCBI lineage: Bacteria > Bacillati > Actinomycetota > Actinomycetes > Mycobacteriales > Mycobacteriaceae > Mycobacterium > Mycobacterium sp. PDNC021. Next base: position 4,274,871 of record NZ_CP182502.1, on the reverse strand, counting down.
GGAATGCCCAATGCCTTGAAGTACGACAGCCGCGCCAGGTGCAGGCACAGCGTGGCTCCGGCGATGGTCAGTCCCGAGCCCAGGATGATGTGGGCCGTGCCGCGAAACATGGTGTAGTAGGCCGCTTCCGGGTCCTGCCCGGCCTGGCGTGCCTCGTGGTAGCGACCCACCAGGAATATGGCGTAGTCGGTTCCCGCTGCGATGGCCAGCGAAGACAGCATGGCCACCACGAACGTCGAGAAGTCCAGCAGGTTGTGGTTTCCGAGCAGCGCGATCAGGCCCCTGGCGGTGCCCATCTCGAAGCCGACCATGACCAGCACGAGCACCACGGTGGCGGCGGAGCGATAGGCCAGGGCCAGCATGATGATGATGACGACGCCCGTCACCCCCATCATCACGAGCATGCTCTTGTCGGCAGCTTCGTTCATGTCGGTGGTCAGCGGCGCCGGCCCGGTGACGTAGACCCTCAGGCCCGGGGGAGGCGCCTGGTGGTCGACGATTTCCCGGACGCGATCGACCGACGCGTTACCCAGGGTGCTGCCCTGGTCGCCGGCGAGGTTGAGTTGGACGTAGGCGGCCTTGCCGTCGCGGCTCTGCACACCTGCCGCGGTGAGCGGGTCGCCCCACACGTCCTGGACGTGCTGGACGTGCTGGGGGTCCGCCTGCAGCGCCTGCACCAGGCCGTCGTAATAACGGTGGGCGTCGGCGCCGAGTTTCTCGGCGCCCTCCAGGACGATCATCGCGATGCTGTCAGAATCCGATTCGTGGTACGTCGCGCCGATCTTCTTGGCGGCGATCAACGCCGGTGCATCCTGCGGCGACATCGTCACCGCATGGTCTCGGGCGACCGATTCGATCTGCGGCACAAGCACATTCAGGCCGACCGTGAGCAGCAGCCAGCCGATGATGATCGGCCAGGCGAACCTGCGGATGAACCGCATGTACGCCGGCGGGGTGCTGTTGTTGTGGCCGCTCATGCGTTCTTCACCAGACATGAGGTTTGGGCGTGGCGTCCGGTCGAGGACTGCTCCTGGTGGGTCTCGCCGTCGACGGTGATGCGGCACCCGAGTCGGTTGCCGTCACCTTGCGCCACCACGCTCGCGATCGTGGCCGGCGCCGTCGTGCTGATCGTGACGGTCCACGGCAGGCTCGTGAAGCTCGCCTGCACCGGCTGGGCGTTCTGATCGAGGAAGTTGACGCTGCCCGCGGTGTCGCTGGGGCCGAAAACCTCATAGACCACCTGCTTGACGTGCGTGGGCTCGAGTGGTTCGGCGCCACTGCCGGTCGTGGTGAAGACCGGCTCGGAGCCGAAGGCGCCACGCAGTTGGGTGACCGCCACCGCGCCGAGCGCGACGGCCACCACGGCCACGGTGGGCACCCAGATTCTCGCCAGGACGGTTGGCATCGTTGTTTCCCTTCACCGGTGTGCTGGTTATCGCGTGAATGGGGCAGCGTGTAGACCGCATCACGATCAGCACACCCATACCCCATGGGGTATACCCAACGCGGCCAACGTACCATACCCCCTAGGGTATTAAAATGGTGCCGTGATGCGCGGCACAACTCCATTGGCTGATACCCCTAGGGGTATGCTATAAACGAAGGGAACGGCCCGGGGCGGCGCGCCCGATCGGATCGAATGACCAAGGAGTGCAACGTGGCCAGTGAACAAGACGGCGAACCGACAGCGGTGACCATGTGGCTGGACCCGGTCTGCCCGTTCACCTGGAACACGGCCCGCTGGTTGCAGGCCGCGGCTGAGGCCGGCGTGGCTGCGATCGATTGGCGGCTACTGAATCTCGCTGTGCTCAACGAGGGGCGGGAACTGCCTGCCCCGCAGCAGGCCCGGATGGCCGACTCGCGTCGGGTCGGCCGGCTGATGGCCGCCATCCGCCGGGACGTGGGCGTCGAAGCGTTGGTGACCGCCTACTTCACTTTCGGCGAGGCCTATTTCGATCACTCGGCGCCGGTCGACCAGGCGCTGGCAGCCAAGGTCCTGGCCGCCGTCGGGGCTGCGGAGATCACGCCGGCCGTGCTCGACGATGACTCGCTGGACGAGCTCATCGCCCAGTCGCATCAGGCCGCACAGGACGCCTACGGCGCCACCGGGGGCAGCCCGCTGCTGACCATCAACAGTCACACCTTCTTCGGGCCGGTCTTCACCGAGTTGCCGGCGCTCGAATCTGTGGCATCCGATTTCGCGGCGGTGGTCACCCTGACCGCCATGCCGCAGTTCACCCAGATCGAGCGTCCGCGCGTCCACTGAAAGGCTCGAAGATGTGTCACCCCAAGCGTTGTTCGGTGTGCGGCAAGACCACCTGGTCGGGCTGCGGGATGCACGTGGATGCGGTCAAGGCCGCGGTGCCCCCCGACCAGTGGTGCGAAGGGCACCCCAAATCCGATCGACCATCCCGCATGAAGTTCTGGAGGTAGCAGCATGAAAAACAGCAAGTTGGTCATCCTCGGCGCCGGTATCGGTGGCCTGTCCGTCGTCAAGGAACTCGCCGAATCCGGTGTGGCCCTTGATGATCTCGACGTCACCATCGTCGACGAAGATTTCTCGCACTTCCTCGGTTTCACCCTGCCGTGGGTGCTGCGCGGTTGGCGCGAGGAAGGCACCGTGCCCATCGAACCCACGGTTTCCGCCCTGCGCGGCGTCAACACCGTCACCGGAACCGTTGCCGACGTGGATCATTCGGCCCGCATGGTCAAGTTGGCCGACGGCACCGACATCGCCTTCGATGCATTGATCATCGCCACCGGTGCCCGCAATGTCATCGACAAGGTTCCGGGTCTGCGGGACGCCGTCGACGCCGGATCGGCCGTGCACTACTACAGCGCTGACGCCGCGGCTGCCGCGCACACCGCGCTGGAGCAATTCTCCGGTGGCAGGCTCGTCTTCCTGGTCACGTCGTTGCCGTACCGCTGTCCCGTCGCGCCCTACGAGGGTGCGCTGCTGGCCGCAGACCTGTTGCGTGACAACGGCCATCGTGAGTCGACCGACATCACGGTGTACACCCCGGAAAAGCAGCCCATGCCGTCGGCGGGGCCGTACGCCGGGCTGGAACTGGTGGAGATGTTGGGCGCCAACAACATTGCTTTCCATGGCGAGCATGCGGTCGAACGCATCGACGCCGAGCAGAAGGTGATCCACTTCGCCGACGGCGCCAGTGCCGAGTTCGACCTGCTGGTGTTCGTCCCGCCGCACGAGCCGGCCGTGACGCTCGACGGCGTGGGCTGGATCGCCGTCGACACCGATATGGCCACCGGGTACCCGGGCATCTTCGCCATCGGTGACACCGCCGCGGTGAACGCGGAGTCCGGTCGGACGGTGCCCAAGGCGGCGATCTTCGCCAAGAACGGGGCAAAGGCCGCTGCCCGCAATGCCCTGCACTACCTCGGCCGGGTCGACGACGGCGCCGCGCTATCGGGCGAGGGCTACTGCTACATCGACGTCGGTGGGCACGTCTCGGCGCAGGGCAAGGGCAACTTCTTTGCGATGCCGCATCCGGCGATCCATCTGACCGAGCCGTCCGAATTGCTGCACCACGACAAGCAGGCCGAAGAAGACGAATGGCGGGCGCTGTGGGAGCGCGCCGCCGTGCCGGCCGGCCGCTGATACCCTGTGGGGTATCAGCGGATTGGGCCGGAAAACTAACGAAAGGTAGGTGCGACATGGTCGGTGATGAAGAGGCCATGGCCGCCGTCCTGGCCCGGTTGCGTCGGGCGCAGGGGCAGTTGGCCGGGGTCATCTCGATGATCGAGCAGGGCCGCGAGTGCAAGGACATCGTCACGCAACTGGCGGCGGTGTCGAAGGCGCTGGACCGCGCCGGGTTCAAGATCGTCGCCACCGGCCTGCGCGAATGCCTGGCCGGGAACGCCGAGGATGGTCGTGCGCCGATGACCGAGGCCGAGCTGGAGAAGCTGTTCCTGTCGTTGGCCTAGCTGCGCTGTCCAGCGGATCAGGCGCTCGGTCGCTTGATGATGGTGAGCAACTGATCGATCTGCGTGAACTTGGTGAAAGTGTCTGCGGCACACCCATTGGGGTCTTCCTGCTAGCTGCAATACGGAATGGGTGCCTGCCGTAGCGACTTTTGCCTGCTCAGAGCCGACGATTGAGTCAGTCCGAAAACGGACGAGCACTCTGACAGAAGGCGCCGATCATGAAGAACCCGATCAAGTTCATCGCTCCCGGACTGGCCGCGGCCGGCATTGCCGGCGCGCTCCTGCTGGCGCCGATCGCCAGTGCCGACACCAACCCGCTGGTGCCCAACGGGACCGATCCGCATTCGTCGTACGTGCTGGGCGAGCACTTCTCCAACCACGACGAGGCCAACCAGACCGCGGGCAGCTTGGACACCCCGTTCTGATCGTGCCGAGTTGGCCTGGCTCCGTCCGCCACCCACCGTGGGTGGCGGACGGAGCCATTTCTGGCTGTCTGGCGTGGATGGCTTGCGGGCCACGGTGGTGGCAAATCGTGGGGGCTCGGATATGAAACTTGGTCCGTGGGGCGTGTCTGCCCTATCTCGGGGGGCTACCCGGCCTGTTGCTCACCCATACCCAACGCCAACCCGTAAGCTCGATTATGTGCAGCGACGGATCATGGGAATCGAGACCGAGTTTGGCGTGACCTGCACGTTTCATGGTCACCGCCGGCTCAGCCCGGACGAGGTAGCGCGGTATCTGTTCCGGCGAGTGGTGTCCTGGGGCCGCAGTTCCAACGTCTTTCTCCGGAACGGCGCGCGCCTGTACCTGGATGTGGGTAGCCACCCCGAGTACGCGACGGCCGAATGCGACAACCTGGCGCAGCTGGTCACCCACGACCGCGCCGGTGAGCGCGTGCTGGAAGACCTGCTGGTCGACGCCGAGCAGCGGCTGGCCGACGAGGGCATCGGCGGCGACATCTACCTGTTCAAGAACAACACCGATTCGGCCGGCAACTCCTACGGTTGCCACGAGAACTACCTGATCGTGCGGGCCGGCGAGTTCTCCCGGATCTCCGACGTACTGCTGCCGTTCCTGGTCACGCGCCAGCTGATCTGCGGCGCCGGCAAGGTGCTGCAGACCCCGAAGGCCGCGACCTTCTGTCTGAGTCAGCGGGCCGAGCACATCTGGGAGGGCGTCTCCAGCGCCACGACGCGCTCGCGGCCGATCATCAACACCCGCGACGAGCCGCACGCCGACGCCGAGAAGTACCGCCGGCTGCACGTCATCGTCGGCGACTCCAACATGTGCGAGGCCACCACCATGCTCAAGGTGGGCAGCGCCTCGTTGGTGCTGGAAATGATCGAGGCAGGCGTCCCGTTCCGGGACTTCTCACTGGACAACCCGATTCGGGCCATCCGCGAGGTCAGCCACGACCTGACCGGGCGCCGCGCCGTGCGGCTGGCGGGCGGACGGCAGGCCTCGGCGCTGGACATTCAGCGCGAATACCACTCGCGCGCCATCGATTACCTGCAGACCCGCGAGCCCAACGTGCAGCTCGAGCAGGTCGTCGACCTGTGGGGCCGGCAGCTCGACGCTGTCGAGAGCCAGGACTTCGCCAAGGTCGACACCGAGATCGACTGGGTGATCAAGCGGAAGCTGTTCCAGCGCTACCAGGATCGCTACAGCATGGAACTGTCCGATCCCAAGATCGCCCAGCTGGATCTGGCGTATCACGACATCAAGCGTGGTCGCGGCGTGTTCGACCTGTTGCAGCGCAAGGGATTGGCCGCCCGGATCACCACCGACGAGGAGATCGACGCGGCGGTCAACACGCCGCCGCAGACCACCCGGGCCAAGCTGCGCGGCGAATTCATCACGGCGGCACAGGAAGCCGGGCGCGACTTCACCGTCGACTGGGTGCACCTCAAGCTCAACGACCAGGCACAGCGCACCGTGCTGTGCAAAGACCCATTCCGGTCGGTCGACGAGCGGGTGAACCGGCTGATCGCCAGCATGTGACGGTCGCGTCCGTCGCGGCGGGCGCGCCGATAACAGGGCAGCCCACAGCAACCACTTAGTCTGTTGGACGTGGCGACGTCCAAGGTAGAGCGGTTGATGAACCTCGTCATTGCGCTCCTGTCCACCCGTAGTTACCTGTCCGCGGAGCAGATCCGGGCCAACGTCACCGGCTACCAGGACCCGCCGACCGACGAAGCGTTCTCCCGCATGTTCGAACGGGACAAGAACGAGCTGCGCGATCTCGGCATCCCGCTGGAGACCGGGCGCGCCTCGATGATGGATGTCAACGACGGCTACCGCATCAATCGCACCGCGTACGAGTTGCCGCCTGTCGAGCTGACCGGCGACGAAGCGGCCGTCGTCGCCATTGCCACGCAGCTCTGGGAGTCGCAGGAGATGGTGACGGCCACGCAGAGCGCGCTGCTCAAGTTGCGGGCCGCGGGGGTGGACGTCGACGCATCCGACGCCGGCGTCGCGATCACCACCGGGGCTGCCCCGGGGCTGCGCGGCTCGGAGGAGGCGCTGGGAATTCTGTTGTCCGCCATCGACTCCGGACGCGCCGTGCAGTTCGCGCATCGCCCGAACCGGAGCGCGCCGTACATCGACCGCACTCTGGAGCCGTGGGGCGTGGTCACCTATCGCGGCCGGTGGTACGTCGTCGGGCACGATCGGGACCGCAACGCCGCGCGCACCTTCCGGGTATCGCGCATCGGCGATGGCGTGCGTGCGGTGGGACCCGACCGCGCCGTCACCCGGCCGGACGGGGTCAACCTGCGCGACATCGTGCACCGGGCGGTCGCCGAATGGCCGGCCGGTGAGCTGGCCCGGATCTGGGTAGCCGACGGCCGGGGGACTGCCCTGCGCCGGCAGGCCGTCAGCACCACACCCCGCGCGCGCAATGGGCGCAGCGGCGACGAGGTCGTCGTCGACATCGGCATGGTCGACCGGCTGGCCCGCGAGGTCGCCGGTTACGGCGCCGACGCCGTGGTGCTGGAGCCGGAATCATTGCGGGACAATGTGATCGGCCGGCTGCGGGCGCAGGCGGGGGAGGGCGCATGAGTAACGTGTCGAACCGCTTGGTGCGGCTCTTGAACATGGTTCCGTATTTCCAGGCGAACCCGCAGATCAGCCACGACGAGGCGGCCGCCGAGCTGGGCGTGACCCGCAAGCAACTGCTGGCCGATCTCAACCAGCTGTGGATGTGCGGCCTGCCCGGCGGGCTCCCCGGCGACCTGATCGACCTGGACTTCGAGGGCGACACCATCGAGGTGATCTTCTCGGCCGGGATGGACCGGGCGCTGCGTCTCACCTCACCGGAGGCCACCGGTGTGCTCATGGCGCTGCGGGCGCTCGTCGACGTGCCCGGCGTCGTCGACCCCGACGTGGCGCGCAGCGTGATCGCCAAGATCGAGGCCGCCGCCGGCACTGCCGGAGCGATCGCGGCGTCGGTACCGGCCCCCGATATCACCGGCGACGCCGAGAACAAGGCCACCGCGGTGGTGCGGGCCGCGGTCCGGGACAAACGGGCGTTGTCCCTCGAGTACCACTCCGCTTCGCATGACACCGTCTCGCAGCGCACCGTCGACCCGATCCGGGTGGCCCTCATCGGCGACCACAGCTACCTGGAGGCATGGTGCCGCACCGCAGAGGGCGTGCGGCTGTTCCGCTTCGACCGCATCGTCGACGCCACCGCCCTGGACGAACCGGCCGCACCGCCGGCGCCCGCCGTGCAGGCCGGGCCCGACACGTCACTGTTCTCCGCCGACACAGCGGACCCGACGCTTCCGGTGGCGACCCTGCTGATCGACGTGTCCGCGTCGTGGATGTTCGACTACTACCCGCTGGCAGTGCAGCGGGAGATTCCCGACGGCAGCTGGGAAGCCACCATGACCTACGCGTCGGACGAGTGGATGGCCCGTTTCGTCCTCGGTTTCGGTTCGGCGGTCCGGGTCCTGGACCCGCCCGCGCTCGCCGACCGCGTGCGCGAGTCCGCGGTGGCGGCGCTGGCGGCGTATGAACCCGGCCCTGGCGAGTAGACTCGGCCTCAACTTCTGGAGGTGACCCAAATTGGGCGGTTTGCAACCGTGGCACTGGTTGATCGTCATCGCGGTGTTCGTGCTGCTCTTCGGCGCGAAGAAGCTGCCGGACGCCGCGCGTTCGCTTGGTAAGTCGATGCGCATCTTCAAGTCCGAGTTGAAGGAAATGCAGTCGGACAGCACGCCGGAGCAGTCTGCGGCTCCGCGTCCCATCACTGCTGAACGTGTCGAGAACCCGGCGCCTGCACCGCAGGCGGCGCCGGATGCCGCGGACAAGCACCCGGCCTGACCTTTTGCCGTGATCCCGCCACAGGCCAGCGCCCGCGGCGGTCGGCTCCTCTCATACTCACGTGCCAGCATCTGGAATCTTCAGCAAGCTTGACCCGCGCCGTCGACGGTCGCGGGTCAATCCCGACGGCACCATGTCGCTCGTCGATCACCTCGAAGAGCTGCGGACGCGGTTGCTGATCGCGGTCATCGCGGTCCTGTTGACGACCATCGTCGGCTTCCTCTGGTACAGCCACGGCGTCTTCGGATTCCCCAGCCTCGGTGACTGGCTGCGCGGCCCGTACTGCTCGCTGCCCGCGTCGTCGCGCGCGTCGATCGCCCCGGACGGGGAGTGCCGGCTGCTGGCCACCGCGCCGTTCGATCAGTTCATGCTGCGGCTCAAGGTCGGCATGGCGGCGGGCATCATCCTGGCCTGCCCCGTCTGGCTGTACCAGATCTGGGCGTTCATCACCCCTGGCCTGTACAAGAAGGAACGGCGCTTCGCGTCGCTGTTCGTGGGCGTCGGTGCGGTGCTGTTCGTGTCTGGCTCGGTCCTGGCGTACGTGGTGCTGTCGACCGCGTTGTCGTTTCTGCTGACCGTCGGCAGCGATGTGCAGATCACCGCACTGTCCGGTGACCAGTACTTCGGCTTCCTGATCAACCTGCTGGTCGTGTTCGGCATCAGCTTCGAGTTCCCGCTGCTGATCATCATGCTGAACATGGTCGGGGTGCTCACCTACGAGAAGCTCAAGGCCTGGCGCCGCGGGCTGATCTTCGGCCTGTTCGTCTTCGCCGCGTTCGTGACACCCGGCTCGGATCCGTTCTCCATGCTGGCGCTGTCGCTGGCGTTGACATTGCTGCTGGAAATGTCGATCCAGGTGGCCCGGTGGCACGACCGGCGCAAGGCCCGGCGCGAGGCCGAGGCTGTTCCCGACGACGAGGCCGCCCCGATCGGGTCGGTCGAACCCATCGATGCGCCTTCTGCCGTGCCTACTCCGACCCGGCTGACCATCGATGACGACGCCACCTGAGTCGCAGGCGGCGGTGCCGCCAGAATCCGCACCGGCGCCTGACGCCGAGCCGGGTCCTCAGCTGCGCGACTTCGCCGCGGGCCTGTCGTTCACCCTGGACCCCTTTCAGACCAACGCCTGCATCGCGCTCGAGAATGGTCGCGGTGTCCTGGTCTGTGCCCCGACCGGTGCCGGCAAGACCGTCGTCGGCGAGTTCGCGGTGCACCTGGCGCTGGCCGCCGGGCGGAAGTGCTTCTACACCACGCCGATCAAGGCGCTGAGCAACCAGAAGCACAACGACCTGGTGGCCCGCTACGGGCCCGAACGCATCGGCCTGCTTACCGGTGATCAGGCAATCAACGGTGACGCCGACATCGTGGTGATGACCACCGAAGTGCTGCGCAACATGCTCTACGCCGATTCGCATGCACTGCACGGCCTGGCCTATGTGGTGATGGACGAGGTGCACTTCCTGGCCGACCGCATGCGCGGCGCGGTGTGGGAGGAAGTGATCCTGCATCTGCCCGACGAGGTTCGGCTGGTCAGCCTGTCGGCGACGGTGAGTAACGCCGAGGAGTTCGGCGGCTGGATTCAGACTGTTCGCGGTGACACGACTGTCGTCGTCGACGAACATCGCCCGGTGCCGCTGTGGCAGCACATGCTGGTGGGCAAGCGGCTCTTCGACCTGTTCGACCTGTCCAAGGGCGTCGACGGAGGCAAAGGTGGCGGCAAGGGTAAGGCCCGCGTCGATCCGGAGTTGTTGCGGCACATCGCGCATCGCCGCGAGGCGGACCGGCTCATGGACTGGCAGCCGCGGGGACGAAGCGGTGACGGGCGCGGACGTTCCGGCGGCCGGCCCGCGATGTACCGGCCACCGAGCCGGCCCGACGTCATCGGCACGCTGGACCAGGCCGGGCTGCTGCCGGCCATCACGTTCGTGTTCTCGCGCGCCGGGTGCGACGCCGCGGTCAAGCAGTGCCTGCGTTCCGCGGTGCGCCTGACCAACAAGGCCGAACGCGACCGGATCGCCGAGGTCATCGACCGGCGCTGTGCCGATCTGGCTGAGTCCGATCTGGTGGTGCTCGACTATCACGAATGGCGCGAAGGCCTGCTGCGCGGCCTGGCCGCCCACCACGCCGGACTGTTGCCGGTGTTCCGGCACACCGTCGAGGAGCTGTTCACCGCAGGTCTGGTCAAAGCCGTCTTCGCCACGGAGACACTGGCTTTGGGCATCAATATGCCGGCCCGCACCGTCGTGCTGGAACGGCTGGTCAAGTACAACGGCGAGCAGCACGCCCCGTTGACGCCGGGGGAGTACACCCAGCTGACCGGACGCGCCGGGCGCCGCGGCATCGACGTCGAGGGCCACGCCGTCGTGTTGTGGCATGCCACCGACGAGATGGCCGATCCGGCCCAGGTCGCCGGTCTGGCGTCGACCCGAACGTTCCCGCTGCGCAGTTCCTTTGCGCCGTCCTACAACATGACCATCAACCTGGTTCAGCACATGACGCCGGCGGCGGCGCACCGACTGCTCGAGCAGTCCTTCGCGCAGTACCAGGCGGACCGGTCGGTGACCGGGCTGGTGCGCGGCATCAAGCGCGGTGAGCGGATGCTCGCCGAGATTGCAGCCGAGCAACGTGAGAGTGCGGATTCAGCGCAGGGTGGCGATTGGAACGCCGTGCTGGAGTACGCCCGGCTGCGGGCGACCATCACCGAACGTGAGCGGGCACAGTCCCGGGCCGGCCGCCTGACGCGGCGCAAGGGCATCGCCGATGCGTTGGCCGCGCTGAAGCGTGGTGACGTCATCGCCATCGGCCTGGGCCGCCGCAGTGGCCTGGCCGTGGTGCTGGAGGAGGCTTTCGACGCCGACGACCCGCGGCCGCTGGTGTTGACCGAACATCGATGGGCGGGAAGGATTTCCGCTGCCGACTATGCGGGAACGTCGCAGCGTCTGGGTAGCATGTCCCTGCCCAAGCGGGTGGAACATCGGCAACCGAAGGTGCGCCGTGACCTGGCCTCGGCGCTGCTGCGGGCGGCCGACGCCTTGGACGTGCCATCGGTGCGCCGCAGTCGCGGTTCTGCTGACGAGACACCGGACATCGACCCGGAGCTCGCCGGTCTGCGGGAGCAGATGCGCCGTCACCCCGCGCATCAGCTGCCCGACCGCGAGGCGAAAGTGCGTGCGGCCGAACGCTATCTGCGCATCGAACGCGACAACGACCAGACCCGGCAGAAGGTCGCCGCGGCCACCAACTCGCTGGCTCGCACCTTCGACCGGATCGTGTCGCTGCTCAGCGAGCGTGGCTTCATCGAAGGCGCCGACGGCGAACCGGCGGTGACCGACGACGGCCGGCTGCTGGCCCGGATCTACAGCGAGAGCGACCTGCTGGTCGCCGAGTGTCTGCGCGGCGGCGTGTGGGACGGTCTGAATCCGGCGGAACTGGCCGCGGTGCTGTCGTCGGTGCTTTTCGAGTCACGTGGTGACGGCCCCACGGTGCCGCCGGGCGCCGAGCAGGCCACCGACGAGGTGCGCCGCGCGCTGGCCAAGACCCGTCGGCTGTGGACCGACATCCGCGGCGATGAGCGCCGGCACCGGCTGCCGTTCAGCCGTGAACCTGACGGCGGTTTCGTGGCCGCCATGTACAGCTGGGCGACGTACGGCGATCTGACCGCGGCGCTGCTGATGTCCGACAATGGCAACGGAAATGCTCTGCCCGCAGGCGATTTCGTGCGGTGGTGCCGTCAGGTGCTGGATCTGCTGGACCAGGTGCGGCTGGCGGCGCCGTCGCCGCAGTTGCGGGTGACGGCAAAGCGGGCCATCGGGGCGGTGCGCCGCGGCGTGGTGGCGATAGACACCATGTGATGCGCCGCGATCGGCCGCTGCGCGGCGTCAGGCCGGGCCCAGATCCAGCCAGTCGTCGACCATGAACCGGTCGCCGCGCGCCACGATGGTGGCGCCGCCGTGGCCTGCATAGTGCGCGGGGACGACGGCCGCCCGCCGCCGCGATGCCTCGGTGAACACCCGCTTGCGGGTGACGGTGGCCTCGGCCGCGTTGACGTCGTAGGCGCACGGATCATCGGGCCGGGGAATCTGGATCGGGCAGTGTGTCAGGTCGCCGACGAACACGGCCGGCTTGCCGGCATCCAGCCACAGCACCGACGAGCCGGGCGTGTGGCCGGGCGCGGGGCGCAGCCACACCGAATCGCTCAGTTGGTGGTCACCGGAGAACAGCTCCGTCTGGTCGGCCACGGGGATGACGCTGTCCTCGAACACCGTTCGCATCTCGTCGGTGGTGTCGGGGTTGTCGGGCGCGAAGAACCGGTGATCCGCTTCGGGCATCAGATAGCGGGCGTTCGGGAACGTCGGCGCCCAGGCGCCGTCGACCAGTTGGGTGTTCCAGCCGACATGGTCGGTGTGCAGGTGTGTGTTGAGGACGACGTCGACGCCGCCCGGGTCGATTCCGGCCGCCCGCATGTTGTCGAGGAACGGCGTGTTCAGGTGATCGAGCGGCGGCATGTGCGGCCGGTGCCGGTCGTTGCCCGCGCCGGTGTCGATGACGATGGTCAGCCCGTCGACCTGAAGCACCCAGCTTTGAATGGCGATGCGGAACAGGTCGGTCTCGGGGTTCCAGAACCGTGGGACCAGCAGGTCGGCCTCGGCGTGCCAGGCCTCCGGCGGCGTCGACGGCCACAGCGACGTGGGGATCTGCACCTGGGTTTCCGCGACGCGGGTCAAGGTGGCATTGCCGAGCCGGATTTGGTCCGTCATACCGCGAGAGTAAGGCCGAGCGTTCGTCAGCTGACGGCCAGACACGCGCGCCACGGAAGACTGTGCAGGTCATCCACAAACGGTTGCACCGGTAGTGTGGTTGACCAGCACCCCGGAGTCAGTGACATCCGGGTAGGGGAGAGCACCGAGGAGAAACGATGAGCGGTCCAGAGGGAACTGACCCGTCGCAGCAGTGGCAAGGTCAGCAGCCCGCTTGGGGTCAGCCGGCGCCCAGCGCCGAGCAGCCGACCACTGCCGCCCCGGCGTGGGGGCAGCAGCCGGCCTACAACCCCGAGCAGTACCAGCAGCAGTACCCGGCGGGTCAGCCTGGTGCCGCGCAGCCTGGAGCGCAGCAGGTGCCGGGCTATCCGCAGCAGCAATACCCGGGTTACCCGCAGCAGGGCTACCCGCAGGCCGGTGCTTACGGGCAGCCGCAGTACGGACAACCGCAGTACGGACAACCGCAGTACGGGCAGCCGGGACAGTACGGCCAGCCGCAGTTCGGTGAGGGCGCCGCGGGTCAGCAGTTCGACCAGCAGTTCGGTGCGCCGGCGGGCAAGAAGTCCAACAAGGCACTGCTGCTCATCGGTGGCGTCGTGGCCGCCGTCATCGTCGCGGTCGTCGGCGTGCTCGGATTCCTGTGGCCCGGCTTCTTCGTCACCACCAAGCTCGACATCAACGCCGCGCAGTCCGGCGTGCAGAAGATCCTGACCGACGAGTCCACCGGTTACGGCGCCAAGAACGTCAAGGACGTCAAGTGCAACAACGGCACCGACCCTGAGGTCAAGTCCGGCCAGACCTTCGACTGCGACGTGAGCATCGACGGCACCAAGCGCACCGTCAAGGTCACCTTCAAGGACGACAAGGGCACCTACGAGGTCGGCCGCCCGAAGTAATCTCCTCTGCTGAGCAGACGTGAAAACCCCCATTTTCGAGTCGAAATGGGGGTTTTCACGTCTGCTCGCGGGTAGTCCGGCGAGCTACAGCTTGTCCAGGGCCTTCTGGAGCCGCGCGATCGAGTTGGTGACGCCGTACGCGCCGGCCAGCTCGGCCACCCGCTGCGGGTCGCGGGCGACCAGCGGCAGGGCATCCGAATCGGTCGACATGGACACCGGCGCATCGGTCGCGACCCGGACGACGGGCAGTGCGGCGGCGATGTAGTCGGTCGCGGCGAGCAGTTTCTTACGTTGTGCCGCAGCCATTTTGGAGCCTGAGTCCTGGGCGGCGGCCTCGATCGCCGTGAGTGAGCCATAGGTCTGCAGCAGGGTGGACGCCGTCTTCTCGCCGATGCCGGCTACCCCTGGCAGTCCGTCGGACGCGTCGCCGCGCAGCAGGGCCAGCTCGGCGTACGCGGCGCCGGCGCGATCCAGCGGGACGCCGTAGGTCTCGGCGACCTCCGCGGGCCCGTAGAGCACTGCCTTGGCCAGGCCGCGGCCGATATAGAACACCCTGATTCCTGGCGCGTGATCGCTGGCGAGCTGCAGCAGGTCGCGGTCGCCGCTGACCACGATCGCCGGGTCGGTCTGTTCCCGGGTGGCCAGCGTGCCGAGCACGTCGTCGGCCTCGAAGCCGGGTGCGCCCGCGGTGGCGATGCCGAACGCGTCGAGCAAGTCCATGATCATGGCGACCTGCGGCGTGAGGTCGTCGGGCACTTCTTCGACGTCGGGGTCGTCGCCCGGCGTCTCCTCGACCACCCGGTGCGCCTTGTAGGACGGGATCAGGTCGACCCGCCACTGCGGCCGCCAATCCAGGTCCAGGCACACCACGAGGCGGCCGGGGCGGTGCTGGGTGACCAGGGCCGCGATGTTGTCGAGGAAACCGCGGACCGCGTTGACGGGGCGGCCGTCGGGCGCCGTGATCGAGGACGGCACCCCGAAGAACGAGCGGAACCACATGCTGGCGCCGTCGAGGAGCAGGATCGGCTGGGTTCCGGGGATGTCGATCGGCATCGCACTAGCCTATTGCCATGAGTTCAGGCCGATTCAACACCGACGTCTATGCCGCGCGTCTGCGCTCGGCCGCCGCTGCTGCCCACGCCGCCGGCCTGGCCGGTTTGGTCATCACCCCGGGGTACGACCTCCGGTATCTGGTGGGCTCGCGGGCGCAGACCTTCGAGCGGCTGACGGCGCTCGTGGTGCCGGCGGACGGCTCGACACCGACGGTCGTGGTGCCGCGGCTGGAACTGGCCTCGCTGAAGGAGTCGGCGATCCTGGAACTGGGCCTGGCGGTTCAGGATTGGGTCGACGGCGATGACCCCTACGCGCTGGTGGCGACCGCGCTGCCGGGCAGTGCGGTCGCGGTCACCGACGCCATGCCCGCGCTGCACCTGCTACCGCTGGCGTCGGTCCTCGGTGCGGTGCCGGTGCTGGCCACCGACGTGCTGCGGCAGTTACGAATGATCAAGGACGCCAGCGAGATCGACGCTCTGGCGAAGGCCGGCGCGGCCATCGACCGGGTGCACGCGCGGGTGCCCGAATTCCTGGTGCCGGGACGCACCGAGGCCGACGTGTCCGCGGACATCGCGGAAGCGATTGTCGCCGAGGGTCATTCGGAGGTGGCGTTCATCATCGTCGGCTCGGGGCCGAACGGGGCGGACCCGCACCACGAATGCTCCGACCGTGAACTACAGGTCGGCGACATCGTCGTCGTCGATATCGGCGGTCCGGTCGAGCCCGGCTACAACTCGGACTGCACCAGGACCTACAGCATCGGCGAACCCGATCCCGTGGTGGCGCAACAGTATTCGGTGCTGCAACGCGCGCAGGCCGCGGCGGTGGCCGCGGTCAGGCCGGGGATGACCGCCGAGCAGATCGACGCGGCGGCCCGCGACGTGCTTGCCGCAGAAGGGCTTGCCGAGGTGTTCGTCCACCGCACGGGCCACGGCATCGGCCTGTCGGTCCACGAAGAGCCCTACATCGTGGCGGGCAATGGGTTGACGCTGGAGCCGGGCATGGCGTTCAGCGTCGAGCCCGGGGTCTATTTCGCGGGGCAGTGGGGCGCGCGGATCGAGGACATCATCGTCGTCACGGACGACGGCTGCGTGTCCATGAACAACCAGCCGCACGAGTTGGTCGTGGTGCCGGTCGACTAGCTCGGCTGGCTCGCCAGTCCATCGAACGTGGACTTGTCGTGGCTGCAGAAGACGGTCACCTCGTCCGAATGCTCGGAGATGAGGTCGGACAGGCGATGCATGTTGCGCAGCTGGGCCGTGGGACTACTCGGATGCCCGAGCAGCAGGTGCAACGCGCGACTGGCCGCCCCCGTCATACCGGGGGTCAGGGCGCTGGCCCGGGTGTAGGCATCGCCGGCGTGGAGCAGCCAGCCCGCGCCGGTGTCGATCGCCACGCCGGCGTGGCCACGGCTGTGGCCGACGAGCGGGACCACGAGGACCTGCGGTGGCAGCCCCGGCAGTTCGCGAACCGCCTCGAAACCGAACCACGGGTCACCGCCTCCGAGTTCGTTCACCTGCCATCGCACACCGTGTGCCCACAGCTGATCGCTGCGGTAGCGGATGCGATCGATTGCGGTGGGTCGCATGCCGGCGCGGTACTCGGGCCCGTGTACATGCACGGTCGCCCAAGGGAAGTCGGCGAGTCCGCCGGTGTGGTCGTAGTCGAGATGCGTCACCACGATGTCGCGTACATCGGTCGGGTCGTATCCGAGTTCCTGGATCTGCCGGATGGCGGTCTCGGACTCCCGAAGCACCGGCCCGATCGCGTGCCGTGTCCATCCCAGCAATTCGGGTCGGCGTACGCAATCGAGCCCAAATCCGGTGTCCACCAACAGCAAACTGCCGCTGGATAGCTCTACGAGCAGGCAATGGTCGATGGTTCCCAGCGCCATCGTTCCGCAGTTGAGGTGATGAATCTTCATCGCACGGTCACCGTTCTTCGAGGAGTTTCACCAACCGCTTCGTCGCCACCAACCGGAAGGACGCGCCGAGCAGCCCGCGCCCTTCGTCCTGGGCGCGCAGCACACCGGCCGGCCCGGGTTCGTCGCCGTCGAACATGATCGGATGTGGCATCGCGCCAGCCTATAGAGATCGGTCGGCGGACGACCAGCCCGACGAGGTCTCAGTGGTGCGGGTGTTGTCAAGATCGGCTAAGAAAGACAAGATCAACGCCATGGCTGAAATTCGCCGTGGCCGCACGGGACGTGCCGCCAAGCTGGCAACCCTTCCTGCCGGGATCGCAGGCCGCGCCGTCCTGGGCGTCGGCAAGCGCATGGCAGGCAAGTCCAAAGAGGACGTCAACGCCGAATTGGTCGAGAAGGCTGCCGAGCAGCTGTTCCAGGTGCTGGGGGAGCTCAAGGGCGCCGCCATGAAGCTCGGACAGGCGCTTTCGGTCATGGAGGCCGCCATCCCGCCGGCATTTGCCGAGCCGTACCGCGAAGCGCTGACCAAGCTGCAGAGCGACGCCCCGCCGCTGCCGGCGGACAAGGTGCACCGCGTGCTCGACGCCCAGCTGGGCACCAAGTGGCGCGAGCGCTTCCAGTCCTTCGAGGACAAGCCCGTCGCCTCCGCGAGCATCGGGCAGGTGCACAGCGCCGTGTGGGGCGACGGCCGCCGGGTCGCGGTCAAGGTGCAGTACCCCGGCGCCGACCAGGCGGTGCGCGCCGACCTCAAGACATTGCGCATGCTGACCACCTTGTTCAAGCAGGTCGTCCCCGGTGCGGACGTCAAGGGCATCATCGACGAACTGATCGAGCGCACCGAAGACGAGCTGGACTACCGGCTGGAGGCCACCAACCAGCGCGCATTCGCGACAGCGTTCGCCGGCGATCCGCAGTTCTTCGTGCCGCCCGTCGTTGCATCGGCGCCGAAGGTGGTCATCACCGAATGGATGGATGGTCGCAAGCTCTCCGAGATCATCACGGACGGCAGCGACGACGAGCGCAACAATTGCGCGCACATGCTGCTGGAGTTCACCATCAGCGCCCCCTACCGCTGCGGGTTGCTGCATGTCGACACCCACCCCGGCAATTTCATGCTGCTCGACGACGGGCGTTTCGGCGTCATGGATTTCGGCGCCGTCGCGGTCCACGAGGGTGGGCTTCCGGCGGCGACCGGCCCGATCCTGCGGCTCGCTCGCGACGAGAAATGGGAAGAGCTGACGGACTACCTGCGGGCCGAAGGCTTCGTGCCCGCGGGAGCCACCGTGTCTCACGACGAGATCAACTCCTACCTGCGCCCGTACATCGAGCCGTTGCGGCACAAGAGCTTCCATTTCAGCCGCAAGTGGCTGCAGGGGATCGTCGCCACCGCCGCCGATATCCGCAGCGAGCAGTTCGCCGCCACGTTCAAGACCAGCCGTCAGCTGGACCTGCCGCCCAACTACCTGATGATGTTCCGGGTGCTCGGTGGTCTGCTCGGGATCGCCGCACAGCTCGACGCGACGATCAACTACGCCGAGATCGTCGACAAGTGGGTGCCCGGATTCCACGAGGACTGACGAGTTTGACGCAGTAGCTCCGGAGTTGTCGCAGCGGGTGGAACATCTTGCTGGGCAACATGTTTGGCCTCATTGGTCACTTTCGGCACAGGTGTCCCAAACCGCGGAAATTTGTCGGTGCCTCGAACTATTGTTCGACTATGGGATACAGCGACCCCACGGTGATCGAAGAGGCGTACGCCGCGTACGAAGCTGCCACGGCCCGGCTCGCGTCCCTGGACTACACCGGTCTGGACGTGCGGACGTTGTTGGCGTTGCAGTCGCGCCGCGAAACGTTGAAGTGTGCCGCCGAGGCGGTCGATCATCAGATCCTGGCCGCGGCGCAGACGCAGGCCACGGCCAAGGAGATCGGGGCCAAAGACTGGCCTGAGGTGCTGCACGTCCGGCACCGCATCGGCCGGGGGGAAGCCTGCCGCCGGGTCCGGGACTGCGGCAACTTGGGTCCGCGGTCGGCGATCACCGGGGAACCGTTGGGCCCGGTGTGGGAACTGGTCGCCGCCGCCCTGGCCGAAGGCGCGATCAATGGTGAGGGACCTGTCAGATGGTTTGTGTAGGAGCTGCATGAGCCAGATGGAGCACGATGATGTCCATGGTTGTTCGGCAGGACAGTCAGGCCGCTGACGGCGAAGACGATGATGATGCGGACCGGTTGGTTTCGGGCCGGCAGGCGTTCGAGGAGTTGAAGGCCGCGGGCGGTTTCGATGAGGTACTGGCCAAGATCGACGCCGGTGAGCTGCAGTTGACCGGCGAGGGTGGCTTTCTGCAGGAGATGGTCAAAGCGGTCCTCGAGCGAGGCCTGCAGACCGAGCTGTCCAGCCATCTGGGCTATGACAAGGGAGATCCCGTCGGTCGGGTGTTACCCAACTCCCGCAACGGTTTTAGCGCCAAGACAGTGGCCAGTGAGGTTGGTGATGTGACGCTGGCGATCCCGCGTGATCGCGACGGCAGCTTCATCCCGATGCTGGTCCCCAAAGGGTCGCGGCGCGTGGGCGGACTGGATTCGATGATCATCAGTCTCTACGCCGGCGGCATGACCATCCGCGATATCGAACATCACCTAGCCACCACGATCGGGACCGAGATCTCGCGGGAAACGATCAGCAAGATCACCGATTCGGTGCTCGAGGAGGTCCTCGAATGGCAACACCGACCGCTAGACCCGATGTATCCGATCGTCTATCTGGACGCCTTGGTGATCAAAATCCGCGACGGCAACCAGGTCCGCAATAAAGCTGCTCACATCGCCGTTGGCATCGATATCGACGGTATCCGCCATGTCCTGGGGATTTGGGTTCAGCCCACCGAGGGGGCGAAGTTTTGGGCCGGTGTATGCGCTGAACTGGCCAATCGTGGCGTCAAGGATGTGCTCATCGCCTGTGTGGACGGGTTGACCGGTTTCGGTGACGCGATCGCCGCGACGTGGCCGCAGACCATTGTTCAAACGTGCACCGTGCATCTGATCCGGGCCTCGATGCGTTTTGTCGCCTACGGCGATCGCAAACCAGTGGCCGCCGCACTGCGTGGCATTTACACCGCACCCACCATCGATGCTGCTGAAACCGCTTTGCACGAGTTCGCCGGCTCAGCGTGGGGGCAGAAGTATCCCACCGCAGTTCGGGCCTGGGAATCGGCCTGGGAACGGTTCACCCCGTTTCTGGCGTTCCCACCCGCGGTCCGCAAAATCATCTACACCACCAACGCGATCGAATCGCTGAACTACCAACTCCGCAAGATCATCAAGAACCGTGGGCATTTCCCCAACGATCAAGCGGCAGTGAAGCTTTTGTGGCTGGCGATCTGCAACATCGAGGACAAACGGGCCCGAGAACGCGTCCGTCAGCGCGAGCGACTGGCACCTCGCGACAACAAACGGACAGACCGCCTCGTCGAAGGCGCCATCGTCGTCGGCTGGAAACACGCACTGGCCGCCCTCGTCCTTAACTACCCAGACCGACTAGAGCCCTACATCTACTAAATGACCGCCACTCATACACAAAAATCTTGACAAGCTCATGGTGAGCACGTCGCGGTGATCACCTGGTTCTTTGAGAAGGTGCCGCTGTGGGTGGATCCGGCCACCCTGTGGCAATGCCAGGCCGATCTGGTGGCCGCGGCCCGGGTCAAGACGCCCGAGGACCTACGCAAAGCCGCTGCTGATCTGTTGTATCGGCTGGATCAGGACGGGCCTGAACCCGACGATGACGAACCCGACCCCAAACGCAGTTTCACCATGGGTAAGCAGCGGCCCGACGGCCGCACCGACGTCACCGCCCAACTCGATCCGGAAGGCCGGGCCTACTGGGAAGCGCTGTTCGAGAAATACGCCGCCCCCGGCATGTGCAACCCGGCCGACCCGGAGCCCTGCCTGTCGGGTACCCCCACCCAAGAACAGATCGATGCGGACACCCGCACCCTGGCGCAACGCCAATACGACGCCTTCAAGATGGTCGGCCGGATGATGCTCGCCTCCGGAACATCCGGCGCGCACAACGGGTTCCCGGTCACCGTGGTCGCCACCACCACCGTGACCGACTTGGAGAAGCGCGCCGGGGTCGCGCACACCCACACCGGCACGAAACTGCCGGTTGAAGATTTGGTGCGGATGGCCGGCCAAGGCTCGGACAACTATCTCGTCGTGTTCGACGACCACACCGAACAACCGCTGTACCTGGGCCGAGCACGTCGCACCGCCACCGTCGCCCAACGCCTCGCCCTGTTCGCCGCCCACCGGGGCTGCACTCGGCCCAACTGCACCGCCCCCGCCTCCCGCAGCCAGGCTCATCACCTCACGCCGTGGAAGCACGGCGGAGCCACCGACATCACCAACCTCACCCTGGCCTGCGGCCGCGACAACCGCCTCGCCGACACCGGCGGCTGGACCACCACCATGGGCCCCCACGGCCGCACCCACTGGACCCCACCACCACTACTGGACGTCGGCCAACCACGAACGAATCAGTACCACCATCCGACGTTGTATCCGACCGAGGATGAGGATAGCGATAGTGAAAGCGGCAGTCCCACAAGCTGACCCGGCGCCAACGGCGCCCGGTGGCGCGGCAAGTCGGCGCGCTGCGGATGCCACGCGTCCAGCCGACTGTGTCGCCATGCCCGCGTACCGTTGGCCGATGCCCGATTTTCTGGCCATGACACGCGACGGCTACGACCGCAGTGCCGCGAAGTACGTCGCGCGCTTCCAGCACCACCTCGATGACAGACCGGTGGACCGCGCCATGATCGGCGCGTTCGCCGAACTGATACCGCGAGGCCCCGTGCTCGACGTCGGGTGCGGCACCGGGGTGGCAACCGCCGCACTCGCCGCCGCCGGCTTGGACGTGACCGGAATCGATCTGTCTCCCAACATGATCGCGCAGGCGCGGCAGCACAACCCGGGCCTGCCGTTTCGGGTCGGGTCGATGCTCGACCTCGATGCGGACGACGGCAGCGTCGTCGGGCTCTGCGCCTGGTACTCGATCATCCATGTGCCCGACACGCATCTGCCGCGCGTCTTCGCCGAATTCCACCGGGTGCTGGCGCCCGGCGGCGTGGTGCTGCTGGCATTTCAGGTCGGCGACGAACCGCGGGTGCTGACGGACTTCGACGGTGAGCCGGTGAACTTGACGTTCATCCGTCGTCAATCGACAGTCGTCGCGGATCTCTTGTCGAACAGCGGGTTCCGCGTCTATGCCGAACTGGTCCGGCAACCGGACGACGGACTCGAATCCACCGCGCAGGCGTATCTCATTGCGCGTCGAGCAGTTTGACCAGCCGCTTCGTCGCGACCAGCCGGAATGACGCGTCCAGCAGCTCGCGGACCTCGTTCCAGTCGACTTTCGCCGCGGTGAAATCCAGCCCGAGCCAACCAGACGGTCCCATGTAGGCGGGGTAGTAGAAGCGCGAATCCTGTTCCAGCGCTGCGCGGTCGGACTCGTCGACCTTGATCAACAGGGAGTATGGGTAGGCGACCATCTCGCCGGTTGCCTTCGAATTGCCGCCGTACATCGCGAACATCTTGGGTGCACAGAACACCGGCCGACCCCAGGACACCTTCTCGAAGGCTTCGGGGAAGCTCAGCGCCACCGCTCGCAGCTCCGCCAGGCCGGGGTCGTCATCGTCGAACATGATCGGATGCGGCACATTGCCACGGTAACCCTTGATCTGCCCGCGCAGTGGCATGAGGACGACCAACCTTCAAATTGACTGTGCATCAGGTTGGCGATTCCTGTGCGATCGGTAATTGTCGCGCGTTATACATTCCGGATGACAGCTGGAAGTTTTGTTGGTCGGGTCGGGGGACTGGCGGTCGCACTGGGGATCGGTACCGCGCTCGCGGGGTGGGGTGACTGCCCCGCCTGGGCCGACACCGCCGCAGGGGCAGGCACGACATCCCAGTCAAGCCAGTCGGCAGGTGCATCGTCGGACACGCCGGCGAAGAAGCAACGGAAGCCGGCCAAGTCGAAGTCGAAGCCCACCAACAAGGACCAGGCCGCCAAGCCGGACAAGAAGGTTCAGCAGCCCACTGCCGCCGACAAGCCGACCGCCGCCGACAAGCCCGAAGCGGCCGAGCGGGCTAAGCCCACGGTACGGGTGCGCCCACCGCGCGTCGTCGTTCCCATCAAGCCAGCCGAGCACGTGACGGCCGCCGAGCCGGCCAAGACTGCCGCGGCGCCGACAGTCACCGCTGCCGTCGCGTCGCGGGCCACGAGCGAACAGCCCGCCGTCAAGGTGGCCGCGGTATCCACCGCTCCCATCGCCAAACTCACCAAGGCCCTGCGGTCGCTACAGGCGCCGGTGTCACCGCTCAGTGCGACGTCGGTGCTGGTGGCCCTGGCCGCGGTACGCGACGAGCTGGAACGCAAGACCGTCAAACCCGCCAGTGCCGTTGCACCGCAGTCGGTTTCGACGCTCGCCGACACCACGCCCAACGTCCTGGTGATCGGCGTCGACGGCACCAACCTCAGCCGCGTGCTGGCCGACCCGGCCAACGCCAACTTCTTCCAGCTGATGCAGGGCGGCACCACGGCGCCGGCCAGCATCGTCGGGCACACCACCATCAGCAATCCGTCCTGGACCGCCATCCTGACCGGCGCCTGGGGTGAGAAGACCGGCGTCATCAACAACATCTTCAATCCGGCGGTCTACAAGAAGTGGCCCACGGTGTTCAACCAACTCGAGACGTTCAACCCCGGTATCCAGACCACCGCGATCGCGAACTGGGACGTCATCTCGGCCATCGCTGTGTCGGGTTCGGTCGGTGCCGACCACGTCGTCAACATCTCCCACATCGCGGGCGACGCCAACTGGTCACTCACCGACGACGCCGTCGGCGATGCGACCGAGGCGGCGATCGGTGCCGCCGACCCGAACAAGCCGAACTTCGTGTTCAGCTACTTCGTCGGGGTCGACGAGAACGGGCACAACTACGGCGGAGCCTCCGCGGCCTACGCCGACGCGGTGCGAAATGTCGACCGCAACATCGGCGAGATCATGCAGTCGGTCAACGACTGGGAAGCGGCCACCGGGGAGCAGTGGACCGTCATCGTCGTCACCGACCACGGCCACCAGGACAGCAAGGGCCTCGGCCACGGCTTCCAATCACCCAATGAGACATCGACTTTCGTCATCGCCAACAACCCGGACCTGTTCACCGCCGGCGGCGTCAACCTGAAGTACCAGATCGTCGACGTCACGCCGACAGTCGTGACACTGTTCGGCGGCAACCCCGCCCCCAAGTCCGACGGTGTCTCGATCACCAACCTGGGCGGCAGCACCGTGAAGCCGATCGATGACGATGCGGCGCTGCGTGCCACGGTGCTGGATGTGATCGGCAAGTACGGGTACCCGAACATCGGTACCGATCTGACGCTCGGCGTGCGGACCGTCGCCGCGTCGGTGCCCTACTTCCTCAACCAGGCATTCGATCAGGTGACGGCGCAATTGGAGTCGATCGCGGCGCAGCACATCTTCGTCATCAGCCCGCTGGCGCAGGTGATGACCGTGCCCGTGCAGCTGGTCGGCAGCTTGGGATACGCGGCGACGAACGTCGTCGCGCAGATCGTCGCCAGGCTCACCGGGGTCACCGGGGCCAGCCTCGTGCCGATCTTCATGCCGCCATTGCCGCCGCTGGTCGGTACCGAGGATCCGCAGCCGCTGAGTCCGGTGGCCGCCTGCACCGTCCTCGTGGCGTGCGGGACGTCGTCGGGGATCATCGCGGCCTGACGTCATACCCCTTCGCTAGCCTTACCGGGTGAGCTCACCCGATCCCGACGTGCGCCGGCAATGGCAGGAACTGGCCGAAGAGGTTCGCGGTCACCAGTTCCGCTACTACGTCAAGGACGCGCCGATCGTCTCCGACGGTGAGTTCGACAAGCTGCTGGGGCAGTTGCAGCAGCTCGAGGACACGTACCCCGAACTGCGGACGCCGGATTCGCCGACGCAGCTGGTCGGCGGCGCCGGATTCGCCACCGAGTTCGGCGAGGCACAGCATCTGGAGCGGATGCTGTCGCTGGACAACGCGTTCAACACCGACGAGCTGACGGCATGGGCGGCGCGGCTCACCAACGAACTGGGCAGCGACCTCGAATATCTCTGCGAGCTCAAGGTCGACGGGGTCGCGCTGGCCCTGGTGTACCGCGACGGCAAGCTGGTTCGCGGCGCCACCCGCGGCGACGGCCGCGCCGGTGAGGACGTGACGCTCAACGCCCGCACCATCACCGACGTCCCCGAGCAGCTGACCGGCACCGACGAATTCCCGGTGCCCGCCGTGCTGGAGGTGCGTGGCGAGGTGTACTTCCGGGTCGAGGATTTTGCGGCGCTCAACGCCAGCCTCGTCGAGGAAGGCAAGGCGCCGTTCGCCAATCCGCGCAACAGCGCCGCCGGGTCGTTGCGGCAGAAGAATCCGGCCGTCACCGCACGCCGCCGGCTGCACATGATCTGCCACGGGCTGGGCTACACCGAAGGTTTCGAGCCGGCGTCGCTGCACGACGCGTATCGCGCGCTGCAGGCCTGGGGTCTGCCGGTGTCCGACCACACCACCCGGGTTACGGGCATCGCCGCGGTGGCCGATCGCGTCGCCTACTGGGGCGAGCACCGCCATGACGTCGACCACGAAATCGACGGTCTGGTGGTCAAATTGGACGACCGGACGCTGCAGCGGCGCCTCGGCGCCACCAGCCGGGCGCCGCGCTGGGCCATCGCCTACAAGTACCCACCCGAGGAAGTCACCACCAAGCTGCTCGACATCCGGGTCAGCGTCGGACGCACCGGTCGGGTCACGCCGTTCGCCTACATGGAGCCCGTCACCGTCGCGGGGTCGACGGTCGGCCTGGCGACGCTGCACAACGCCACCGAGGTGAAGCGCAAGGGCGTGCTCATCGGCGACACCGTCGTGATCCGCAAGGCCGGCGACGTCATCCCCGAGGTGCTCGGCCCCGTCGTCGATCTGCGTGACGGCACCGAACGTGAATTCGTCATGCCTGCAACGTGTCCCGAGTGCGGTAGCACCCTGGCGCCGTCGAAGGAGGGCGACGCCGACATCCGCTGCCCCAACACGCGGTCCTGCCCGGCGCAGCTGCGCGAGCGGGTGTTCCACGTCGCCGGCCGCGGTGCCTTCGACATCGAGGGCCTCGGCTACGAGGCGGCCACCGCGCTGCTGGCCGCCGACGTGATCACCGATGAAGGCGACGTCTTCGACCTCACCGCGGAACAGCTGTTGCGCACCAGCCTGTTCACCACTCAGAAGAACGAGCTGTCCGCCAACGGCGCCCGGCTCCTGGCCAACCTCGGCAACGCCAAGCAGCAGCCGCTGTGGCGGGTGCTGGTGGCGCTGTCCATCCGGCACGTCGGCCCGACGGCGGCGCGGGCATTGGCCGCGGAATTCGGTGATCTGCAAGCGATTACCGAAGCGTCGGAGGAGCAGCTGGCGGCGGTCGAGGGCGTCGGCCCGACCATCGCCGCCGCGGTGATCGACTGGTTCACCGTCGACTGGCACCGCGCCATCGTCGACAAGTGGCGGGCAGCGGGCGTGCGGATGGCCGACGAGCGCGACGCCGGTATCGAGCGGAACCTCGAGGGTCTGTCGATCGTGGTGACCGGTTCGTTGAGCGGTTTCTCCCGCGACGAGGCCAAGGAGGCGATCCTGGTCCGCGGCGGCAAGGCGGCCGGCTCGGTGTCGAAGAAGACCGCCTATGTGGTGGCCGGTGACGCACCAGGTTCCAAGTACGACAAGGCCGTTGAGCTCGGGGTGCCCATCCTCGACGAGGACGGCTTCCGGCGCCTGTTGGAGGTCGGTCCGGAAACTGAGGCATCCCCCGAGGGGGAAGCCTCGGGGGACGCGTAGCGGGCTCGTACTTGGCCCTACTGATCGGTGGGGTTGAGGTGGCGGAAGGTAAGTCCCGCGATGGTGGCGCCGGCGATCTGCGCGATCAGATAGATCCACAGCGTGGGCCAGGCGAACAGGCCCATCGCCGCGGCCCCGAGGACGACGGCCGGGTTGAAGGCCGCGCCCGAGATACTCCCGACGGCGGCCGCGCCGGCGACCACGGTGAAGCCGATCGCCAACCCGTAGAAGCCGTTGTTCGGGTGGCTGCGGCTCGTCGCGACGTTGAGCACGACGTAGCACAGGGCGAAGGTGAAGATCAGCTCCACCAGGAACGCGGCGACGATGGCGTGGCCCGACAGTGTCAGGGCGGCGGTCTTGGCGGCTTGGGCGGGATCGACGACGGCCCACACGGTGAGTGCGGCAACGAGGCCCGCGCCGAGCTGCGCAATCCAGTAGCCGACGGCGTCGCGCAGCTCGATTCGGCGGCGTAGCAGAACGGCCAGCGTGACGGCCGGATTGTAATGGCCGCCGGAGATGTGCCCGCCGGCGTAGATCATCACCATCAGTGCGGCGCCGATGGCCAGGGGCGCCAACGGACTTCCGCTGTACACCGCCGCGCCGACGGTGAACACCAGCATGAAGGTGCCGATCGCCTCGGTGATGTATTTCGCTGTGGGGCTGGGGGATTCGTCTGTTCGCGGCTGACGCACCGGGACGGGTAGGTGGTCGGAGGCGGGGCTGTCGGAGACGGGGATGTCGAGCGTTGGTGCGGCGAGGGTTGTCATGGCATCAAGCGTCGCGCCGGGCCGGCCCGATGTCATTCCTGCGGGCGTCCGTCGTCCCTACCGGCTAGCTGGAAGATCAGCGGTACCCGCGGCGCATGTCGTCGACGATCAGCGGATGCTCCAACGTCGACGGCGGCAGGTGCTGCGGCGCGGTGTCGGGTGCGAAGACGGTGGCGGCGTCGAGCACCTGCTGATTCAGAAACCGAAGCGGCGGAGCGTCTTTCGGCAGCACCGGTATCGGTGGCACCGGGCCGCGGCGGGCCAGGGTGAAGCCCCAGTCGCCGAACGTCGGCACCTCCACGTGGTACGGCCGCACGGCCAGCCCCGCGGAGGCGATGGTGGATACCGTGCGCCAGAACGCGATCGGCGTGGAGTAGGGGCTGCCGGACTGCACCACCAGCAATCCCTGCGGTGCCAGCGCCCGGGCGATCAGGCTGTAGAACTCCGTGGAGTACAGCCGGCCGAGCACCGGGTTGTCGGGGTCGGGTAGGTCGACGATGACCGCGTCGAAGCCGCCCGGCGGCACCACATCCGGATGTGGGACCCGCAGCCAGGTCATGGCGTCGTCGAGAATCAGCTGGAGCCGCGGATCGTCGAGTGCGCCGGCGTTGGCGTCGCGCAGCTTGGTCCGCGCCACCGCCACCACCGCCGGATCCAGCTCGACCTGAACGATCCGGTCGATACCTTTCTGGCGCAACAATTCCCGCGCCGCCAGGCCGTCACCACCGCCGATCACCAGCACCGAGCGCGCGCCCGCACCCAGCGCCGGGTACACCAGTGACTCGGTGTACCGATACTCGTCGCGCGTCGAGAACTGTAGTCCGCCATCGAGATACAGCCGGGTGTCGTCGCCTCGGCGGGTCACCACGATCTCCTGATAGGCCGAATGCTGATAGGCCACAATCGGGTCGGCGTAAAGCCGCTGCCGGGACGTGGTCTCGATGCCGTCGGCGGACGCCATCAGAGTGGCCAGCACCCCGAACGCGAGCACGAGGGCGCCCAGTGCACCGATGAATTCCCGCCGGGTCAGGATGCGGCGCAGCAGGAACACCGAAACCACCGCTGCGGCAGCCAGGTTGATCATCCCCGTGGCAGCCGCGCCGCGAATCATGCCCAGGTACGGCAGGACCAGGAACGGCCACGCCAGGCCGCCCAGCAGCGCACCCAGATAGTCGGCGGCATTGAGGTTGGCCAGCACCCGCCCGGCGTCGGTGGCCCCGGCCACCCGTCCCCGTTGCAGCAGCGTCATCAGCAGCGGCACTTCCGCGCCGACCAGTCCGCCGATCAGCGCCGTCGCGACACCCAGCACCCAGTCGGAGTCACCGAGGTAGGCGAACGTCACGTACAGCACCGTCGCAGACAGGCCGCCCACGACACCCAGCGCCGTCTCCACCGCGATGAAGCTGATGGCCGCACGTCCCAGCAGTGCTTTGGCCAGCAGCCCGCCGACGCCAAGGGCCGCCACGTAGCCCGCGACGATCAGCGACGTCGACACCACGCCGCCACCGTTGAGGCTCGTCGAAAGGGTCAGCAGCGCAAGCTCATAGACGATGCCGCACGCGGCGCACGCCGCCACTGCCGCCAAAAGCAGTGCGCGCCAACGGGTTCCGATGACCGGCTCGGGGGCCGTCGGGGCCGCCCCGATGGCCTCTGTCACCATCAGGTGAGGGCGGCGGCGTTGATACCGCCGACGGCGAGCAGGACCACGGCCACCGCGACCGCGGCGGGGTGGAAGTCCTCGGCGTGGATGTCATTGCGGAAGTGGCCGGGCGCCAACAACTCCACGGCTACCAGGGCCAGACCCTGCAGGGCGACGCCGATCAGCCCGTAGATCAACGTGTCGATCAGGCCCTGCCCGAGACGGTCGGAGCTCGAATGGATGGCGGTGATGATGATGGCTGCCAGTGAGACGTCCATGGCGGCGGTGACGGCCACCGCATTGGGCCGCCGCTCGACGAAGACCTGGCGGCGCAGATTGCCGGGCGTCAGCACGTCGACCATGACGAAGCCGGCGGCCAGCACCAGCACGCCGACCACGAAGTACAGCACTGAGCTGACCACGTTCTGGATGAGTGCGTCGGTATGGACGGTGCCGAAGTCGATGGCGGCCAGGTTCATCGGAGTCTCCTCGGAATTGGTTTGGTCATTTGACGCCGCCCGGCCCGCCCGAGCTGCCGCCGGAACTGTGCGACGGCGATCCCGGGCTGAAACCTGGACCCAGAAAGACGTAGCTGCCGTGGTTGTAGCCGGAGTTGAGGCTCTCCATCCGGATGGAGCAGGACTGTCCCGAGCCCGCACCGACGATCACGATGGAGTCGTTGTAGCGCAGGTAGTAGTTGCCGCGATCTGTCCCTCGCGCCTGCGGCGGGTGCGCCCGGGCAAGGTCGTCGGCGACGGCGCTCGGCGACCCGTTGCACCGGTAGGTGTTGTAGCCGACGTTCTGATAGTGGTCTTTGACGTAGGAGTTGATGGTGCGCGCGGTGCTGATCCCGATCGCCAGACAGATCACCGACGCGACGGCGAGCACCCCGGCGAGGATCAGCATCTTGCCCCGGGTCATGGCAGCTATGAACCCGCGGGCGGAGCGGGGTACACCGTGAGCTCACCGGGCGACATGATCTTGCCGGTCGACACCTCCCACGGAGAATTCGGCGACCACTGCTCAAAACTGAGCAGGGCGGCACGGCCGGCGCTGGCGTAGTCGACGTAGTTCATCTGGCCTTGTGCGGGCAGGCCGGTGGTGCCCTCGGAGGTGTAGTGCGCGTCGCCGGTCTCGACCTCGTCGTACTGCATGCCCTCGATGGTCAGCGGGCCGATGGGCTGCAGAGCCAGGTCGGGTCGCTTGGTCCAGAACGCGAGTTCCAGCCGTCCCTCGTCCTCTTCGACGCTGAACCAGATCGGTTCTCCCTGACCGCCTTCCAGCAGATGCTCCCACCAGATGAACGGGCCTTCGCGATAGGTCACCGAGCCGCGCACCACGTAGTCGACGCCGCCGTAGCTGACGATCGCGCCGGGCCCCAACTGTTTCGGCCCGAACACCGGCATCTCGCCGGACTTCAGCGGGTCCTGGCGGGCGCCGGAGGTGCCCGGCTTCTTCGCCCGGGTGAAAGCGAGCACCACGACGATGATCGCCGCGATCAGTAGCAGCACGCCGATGACGATCAGAAATGTGCTCACGCAGGCCTCCAGCGAGATGTGGCGAGAACGCTAGCAGTTGACGCCGCGACGCAACGGCGTTCGCGCACCACCAGATTGGCTGGGAATTCGCTGGTAACGCCTAGCGCACGATGGTCGCGACGATGCCCGCGAGGTATCCGAGCCGCGCGACCTCCGATGGACGGAAGGCCGGGCCGCCCGGGCGGCCGAGCATGATCGCGGTGTACGGGTCACCCAGCGGCGCCGCGGCCAGAGTGGTGTCGATGTCCCGCCAGAACTGCGGCACCCAGTCGCCGGTGGCGTCGAGGGCGGCGGCGTGTTCCAGCGGCAACCACGGTGCCGAGTCGGCGAGCGTCTCGGGCGCACCCGGGCTGCCGGCGATGCGGCGAGGTTCGGCGCCGCCGGTCACCACGACGCACCAGCCGACCCGGAGCACGCGCGGTGCCTCGTCGGCCAGCACCCGGAGGCGGGCGGCCTTGCCCTTGGCGGCGGCCACGTGGTCGATCAGTTCCAGTTCGCGATGGGCCTCGAGCAGCCCGGTGTGGGGCCGGATGCTGTCCACGTACACGCCCTTGAGGGCCTCTGCCGCGGTGATCAGGGTGTCGGGCATGGACCCGAGCGGCAGCTCGACCACCAGGTCGTCGACGGCGTAGCCCGGGCCGCGTTCGACGACGTCGAGCGACAGGATGTCGGCGCCCACCGTGCCGAGAGCCACCGCCAGCGAGCCGAGGCTACCGGGGCGGTCTTCGAGCTGGACCCGCATCAGATAGGAGGACACGCCACAACTGTGGCACAGCGTCGTGGCGACGGCAGGACGTGCGGGTGCGGTGCGTGTCACGGCTCGGGACGATTTGCCGCACTCCTCAACGCGGCTCGTGCCTCGCCGCTTGATCGTCGTCCGGCCCCCACTAGGGTGTTCAGACGTGTCGAAGATTTCCCGGGACGATGTCGCCCATCTGGCGAATCTGGCCCGGCTCGCCCTGACTGACGGTGAGCTGGACAGTTTCGCAGGCCAGCTCGATGCCATCCTGGCGCACGTCGGCAAGATTCAGGCCGTCGACGTCACGGGTATCGAGGCGACCGGCAATCCCCTCAAAGAGGTCAACATCACCCGGCCCGACGTCGAGGCAGCGAGCCTCTCGCAGGACCAGGCGCTGGCGGAGGCCCCGCGGGCCGAAGATGGCCGGTTCGCCGTGCCGCGCATTTTGGGAGAAGCAGAGTGAGCGACCTGATCCGATTTGACGCGGCCACGCTCGGTGAGAAGATCGCCGCCGGCGACGTGTCGGCCACCGAGGTCACCCGGGCTCACCTGGCCCAGATCGCCGCCACCGACGAGACCTACCACGCCTTCCTGCACGTGGGTGCCGAGGAAGCGCTGGCCGCGGCCGCCGCGGTCGACAAGCAGGTGGCTGCGGGCGAGCCGCTGGCGTCGCCACTCGCCGGAGTTCCGTTGGCGCTCAAGGACGTTTTCACCACCACCGACGCGCCGACCACGGCCGGCTCGAAGATTCTGGAGGGCTGGCGGTCGCCGTACGACGCGACCGTCACCGCCAGACTGCGCGCGGCCGGTATCCCGATCCTGGGCAAGACCAACATGGACGAATTCGCCATGGGGTCGTCCACCGAGAATTCTGCCTATGGCCCGACCCGCAACCCCTGGGACGTCAACCGCGTGCCGGGCGGTTCCGGCGGCGGTAGTGCCGCGGCGCTGGCGGCTTTCCAGGCGCCGCTGGCGATCGGCACCGACACCGGTGGCTCGATCCGTCAGCCGGCCGCGCTGACGTCGACCGTCGGCGTCAAGCCCACGTACGGCACGGTCTCGCGGTACGGCCTGATCGCCTGTGCATCGTCGCTGGACCAGGGCGGACCGTGTGCCCGCACGGTGCTCGACACCGCGCTGCTGCACCAGGTGATCGCGGGCCACGACCCGCGCGATTCCACCTCGGTCGACGCTCCCGTGCCCGATGTGGTCGGGGCAGCCAGGGCCGGTGCCGCCGGTGACCTGAAGGGTGTCCGGATCGGTGTGGTCAAGCAGCTGCACACGGGCGAGGGCTACCAGCCCGGCGTGCTGTCGTCGTTCAACACCGCGGTGGATCAGCTGACCGACCTCGGCGCCGAGATCACCGAGGTCGACTGCCCGCACTTCGACTACTCGCTGGCGGCCTACTACCTGATCCTGCCGTCCGAGGTGTCCTCGAACCTCGCGCGCTTCGACGCGATGCGCTACGGCCTGCGGGTCGGCGACGACGGTACCCACAGCGCCGAAGAGGTGATGGCGCTGACCCGCGCCGCCGGCTTCGGTCCGGAAGTCAAGCGCCGCATCATGATCGGCACCTACGCCCTGTCCTCGGGCTACTACGACGCCTACTACAACCAGGCTCAGCGGGTGCGCACCCTGATTGCCCGTGATCTGGACCAGGCGTACGAGAAGGTCGACGTATTGGTCACCCCGACCACCCCGACCACCGCGTTCGGGCTGGGGGAGAAGGTCGACGATCCGCTGGCGATGTACCTGTTCGACCTGTGCACGTTGCCGCTGAACCTGGCCGGGCACTGCGGCATGTCGGTGCCGTCGGGCCTGTCGCCGGACGACAACCTGCCGGTGGGTCTGCAGATCATGGCGCCGGCCCTGGCCGACGACCGGCTGTACCGCGTCGGTGCGGCCTACGAGGCCGCCCGCGGCGCACTGCCGACCGCCGTATAGCCACGAGCGTGCACGCAGCTCGCCGGATCTGCGGATCCGGCGAGCTGACTGCACATTCGACGCGAACCAAAACCCGCGAGCGGGCAGTATGGGGGCATGCGGATAGGCGTGCTGACCGGTGGTGGTGACTGTCCTGGCTTGAACGCGGTGATCCGGGCGGTGGTCCGTACCTGTGATGTCCGGTACGGCTCGACGGTCGTCGGGTTCCGGGACGGCTGGCGTGGACTGCTCGAGAATCGTCGCGAGCAGCTCAAGAATGACGATCGCAACGACCGGCTGCTGGCCAAGGGCGGCACCATCCTGGGCACCGCGCGCGTCAACCCCGACAAGTTGCGGGCCGGCTTGGATCAGATCAAGCAGACGCTCGAGGACAACGGCATCGATGTGCTGATCCCGATCGGCGGCGAGGGCACCTTGACGGCCGCGCACTGGCTGGCCGAGGAGAACGTCCCCGTCGTGGGTGTGCCCAAGACCATCGACAACGACATCGATTGCACCGACGTCACTTTCGGCCACGACACCGCGTTGATGATCGCCACCGAGGCCATCGACCGGCTGCACAGCACGGCCGAGTCGCATCAGCGGGTGATGCTGGTCGAGGTGATGGGCCGGCACGCGGGCTGGATCGCGCTGGGCGCGGGAATGGCGTCCGGTGCCCACATGACGCTGATCCCCGAGCAGCCGTTCGATATCGAAGAGGTGTGCCGGCTGGTGAAACAGCGCTTCGTGCGCGGTGATTCGCACTTCATCTGCGTGGTCGCCGAAGGGGCGCGGCCCGCGGAGGGCTCAATGCTGTTGCGCGACGGCGGAATTGACGAGTTCGGGCACGTGAAGTTCACGGGTGTCGCGCAGCAGCTGGCCATCGAGATCGAGAAGCGGATCCGGAAGGAAGTACGGACCACCGTGCTGGGCCACGTGCAGCGCGGCGGTACCCCGACGGCCCACGATCGGGTGCTGGCCACCCGGTTCGGCGTCAACGCCGCCGACGCCGCGCACTCGGGTGAGTACGGGATGATGGTGTCGTTGCGGGGCCAGGAGATCGGCCGGGTGCCGCTCGCGGATGCGGTGCGTCAGCTCAAGCTGGTGCCGCAGACCCGGTACGACGACGCCGCCGAATTCTTCGGCTAGCGGTAGGCCGCCGGTAGCGGCATGCCGAGTGCGGACTCCACCGCGCGGAGCCGGGCCGGGTAGTCGGTGATGATGCCGTCGGCGCCGGCGGCGATCTGCGCGCGCATGGTGTCGGCGTCGTTGATCGTCCACGGAATCACCTTGAGGCCGAGGGCATGTGCGCGGTCGATGAATGCCCGGTCGGCGACCAGTGCGAACCCCGGGTCCTTCGGTGTCAGCCCGTAGGGGACCGAGTAGCCGGGGGACAGGATGTTCGCCCCGACCGACGCCGCCCCGGCGATCGGGTCACCGACCACCGCCGGATTCACGTCTGCCGTCCACGCCGAGTTCGGCACCCAGGTTGTCTCATCCCACAGCGCCACCAGCGGGATGCCGGCTTCCTGCTGGCGGACCAGAGGCAGCGTGCGCCAGTCGAAACTCTGGATCTCGACCTTGTCGACCTTGCCCGCGGCCCGGGCGGTGCCGAGGATGACGTCGACGAATTGTTGTGGTGCCGCGGATGTTTCGGGCTTGTCGGCTTCGATCTTGGTCTCGATGTTGTACCGCACGCCGGCGTGATGAGCGTCGGCGAGCGCGAAGACCTCGTCGAGCGTGGCGATCTTGTTTCCGGTCACCACTTCGGCGGCCGGGAATCCGCTGAGCAGTTTGCCGCAGTTCAGGGTGCGGAGCTGGGCTCGGGTGAGGTCGTGCACGAGCTTGCCGACGTACGGGTATTGCGGGTCATCGGGGACGGCGGGGCCGGTGTCGGTGCATTTGTCGGGCTGGATGGTCGGGTCGTGCCACACCATGGGCGCACCGTCCGCGGAAAGGACGATGTCGAGCTCCAACGTGGTGACACCGAGCTCGATGGCCTTGGTGAACGCGCGCAGCGATTCCTCTGTGGTCTCGCCCCGTCCGCCGCGGTGTGCCTGCAGGTCGAAAGTGTCGGGAGCGGCCGTGGCGATGGGCACCGCAGTCAGGGCGAAGGTGGTCAGCAGGGCGCCGATGCGTGCGAGCATCCGCGGAGGTTAACCGGGCCGAGGAAATGGCCGGTGAACGAGGGTCACACCGCGGCGAGCTTGTGCACCTGCGCGTTGAACAACGAGACCAGCGGCTGGTCGCAGGTCTGCGGCTGGTCGGTGGTCGTCATGAGGCAGATGGCGGTGACCGACACTCCGCGATACTGCCCGAGCACCTTGACGCTCAAGAACGGTGTCACCAGGCCGATGCGGTCGGAAACGGTCTCGCGGACGGTCACCGCCCAGGCGGGCAGGCGTCGGTTGTGGTCGGCGTGGCAGCGTTCTGCTTGGGTCCGTCGAGCGTGGCCGTCGGCCAATCGGGAAAGTCGTGCCGCCCGACCGCCATCGAAGTCTCGAGGTTGGTGATACCAGGGTCCAGGACCCGACGGATTGCGACGACACCACCGGTGATCACGATGGCCGCCGCCACTATCGCGCCGACCACGAGCGCGGCGAACTTCCGATTCGTCGGCGGTGGGGGCAGCGGTTGACCGGTGCTCATGAGGCCGACACTACGATCAAGGGCATGGCTGACGCAGACCTTCTCGACTACGACGACGTCCTCGCGACGTACGAGCCCGTCATGGGCATGGAAGTCCATGTCGAACTGTCCACCGAGACCAAGATGTTCTGTGGCTGTGCGAACCGGTTCGGTGCCGAGCCGAACACGCTGGTGTGCCCGGTGTGCCTGGGCCTGCCCGGGGCGCTGCCGGTGGTCAACGAGTCCGCGGTCGAGTCCGCGATCCGGATCGGGTTGGCACTGAACTGTGACATCACACCATGGGGCCGGTTCGCCCGGAAGAACTACTTCTACCCGGATCAGCCGAAGAACTACCAGATCAGCCAATACGACGAGCCCATCGCCGTGAACGGCTACCTCGACGTTCCGCTGGAGGACGGCAGCATCTGGCGCGTCGATATCGAGCGCGCCCATATGGAGGAGGACACCGGCAAGCTGACCCACCTGGGCAGCGACACCGGCCGGATCTCCGGCGCCACCACCTCGCTGGCCGACTTCAACCGGGCCGGTGTGCCGCTGGTGGAGATCGTCAGCAAGCCCATCGAGGGCGCCGGTGAACGTGCTCCGGAGATCGCCCGTGCCTACGTGACGGCGCTGCGGGATCTGTTGCGCGGCTTGGGCGTTTCCGACGTGCGCATGGACCAGGGTTCGATGCGCTGTGACTCCAACGTCTCGCTCAAGCTCAAGGGTGCCGCGGAGTTCGGCACCCGCACCGAGACCAAGAACGTCAACTCGCTCAAGAGCGTCGAGGTGGCGGTCCGCTACGAGATGCGCCGGCAGGCTGCTGTGCTGCAGGCCGGCGGCACCATCACGCAGGAGACCCGGCACTTCCACGAGGACGGCCACACCACGTCCGGCCGGAGCAAGGAAACCGCCGAGGACTACCGCTACTTCCCGGAGCCGGACCTGGAGCCGATCGCCCCGTCGGATGAGTTGGTGGAGCGGCTGCGCGGCACCATCCCCGAGCTTCCGTGGTTGGTGCGCAAGCGGATTCAGGACGACTGGGGCATTTCCGACGAGGTGATGCGTGACCTCGTCAACGCCGGCGCGATCGAACTGGTGGCGGCGACCGTCGAGCACGGCGCGTCCAGCGAGGCGGCTCGTGCCTGGTGGGGCAACTTCCTGACGCAGAAGGCCAACGAGAGTGAACTGACCCTCGACGAGCTGGCCATCACCCCGGCCCAGGTCGCCGCGGTGGTCAAGCTGGTCGACGACGGCAAGCTGTCCAACAAGCTGGCCCGGCAGGTCGTCGAGGGCGTACTGGCCGGTGAGGGCGAGCCCGAGCAGGTCATGAACGACCGCGGACTTGTTGTGGTGCGCGACGATTCGCTCATCCAGGCCGCGATCGACGAGGCACTGGCCGCCCAGCCCGACATCGCCGACAAGATCCGCGGCGGCAAGGTCCAGGCCGCCGGCGCGATCGTCGGCGCGGTGATGAAGGCGACCAAGGGTCAGGCTGACGCGGCGCGCGTGCGCGAACTCGTCATCGCGGCCTGCAGTTAGTGCAGCACCTGCCGCTGCGGCGCGGGCGCCGTCGTCGGACGCAGTGACGACACGCCCGCGACGCAGTAGCCCGCGATCACGAAACACACCGCGGCGCAGGGCAGATTGCCGGTCGGCGTACCGGCATCGGTGACGCCGTCGATGGCACCGGCGAAGTCCGGCAGTGCGGCCAGCCAGAGCACCGTGAAGGTGAGCAGGTACAGCACCCCGAACACCCGGACGTACTGACTGGGGTGCTGTGTCCCGACGCGGCGCGTGATCCGCCAGTCCTGCACCAGGATCGGGATCGCCACGAAGGTGAACACCGCGACCTCGACGCCGAGCACCGCGTACTGCATTGCGCTGTGCCGCGCGGAGAGCAACGTCGGCAGGCTGAGCAGCCCCATGATGACCGGTGCCAGCACGCTGATGACCGGTATGCGCCAGGCCAGTGACAGCCGGGCCGGCGGTGCGCCCGCCTCCACGCGGCGCCCGATCAGCACGTGCACCAGGAACGCGATCGCCGCGGGCCCGACCACCGCCAGGCTGACCCAACTGCTCACCGGCACGCAGCCGAGCGTCGGGTGGTTCAGCGGGTTCGCGGTGTTCCAGACCCACCAGCGCAGCTGCGGCCCGAGATGGTCGAAGATGCCGTAGACGCAGCCGTGCACGAATCCGACGCAGATGGCGCCGACGAGCGCGCCGCGTCGTTCGAACACGCCGGTGGCGCGGACGATGTCATAGGCCAGCGTGATGGTCGCCGGGTACAGCGCCACGATGTACAGCGGCAGCCGTCCGTCGACGAAGTCGACGCTGAACACGTTGTGCACCAACATGACCCCGAGCCGGGTGCCGGCGAACAGGTCCGGTGGGTGTCGGGGTAGTTCGGTCACCAGGGCGTAGGCCACCGATGCGAGCCAGATGGCGATCCCGGTGGGGTCGCGGCGGACCCGCCGCAGCGCGTAGGCCAGCGCCAGCCCCGCACCGATCAGCATCAGCAGCTCGACGACGGGCATGCTCCAGTGGGTGAGGGTCAGGGGGTTCCGCAGCTTGACCCAGGAATCGTCGTCGCAGGAGAAGCCCAGGTAGCCGGCCAGCCGAGCGAAGTCGGCCGGGCACGCGCGCATCATCGAGCGACCCTCATGTCGGGCGTCAATTACGTCTTGTCGTCGGTGCTACGGGGGAATCCGCCCTGCGGGAACAGCGGGAACACGACGTCGTCGAATTTCTCCACGTCGCCGGCCGTCTTGTTCACCGTGGCGCCCCAGATGTTGCCGTCGGGGGAGAGCTTCAGCGCGAAGACGTGTCCGTGGGTGTCTGTGCGGAGAGCCTCGGGGTCACCGGTGACCGCGCCGGTTTCCTTGGCCAGCCGGACCGCCACCGTCTTCTTGGTGTTGACCAGATTGACCATGACGGTGTTGTCGACCGCCACGCAGCCGGCGACACCGGGACGATCGGGCCAGCTCCACACCGTGGACACCTTGGAGTCCTTGGTGATCCGCTGCAGCCGGTCGCCGGTGGGGGTGCGGTCGGTGACGTACAACGAGCCGCTGGCCCCGTCGATGCACAGCCCGCCGCCGGAGCCCATGCCCGACAGCGCGGTGGTCGGCGGCGCCTGTCCCACGGTTGTCGGCTGCTCGATGCGCAACAGCTTGCCCGCCAGCGAAGCCGGATCGGCCGCGGCGGCGGGGTTGCCGGCGTCTCCGGTGAGCACCACGAGGGTGGTCGGACTGCTGAAGATCAGCGCCCCGGTGTTGCCCGTGGGGCCCTTGGGGATCCCGGTCAGGATCGGCTTGGGGATGTCGCCGTCGGCGATCCGGACCACCCGGTTGTCGGTGGGCGTGGTGATGTACGCGTACATCAGCCGGTCCTGTTGGTAGCTCGGCGAAAGCACGATGTCCATGAGGCCGCCGTCGCCGGATGCGTCGACCGGGATCACCATCTTGACCTTGGGTTCCGCGTTCGTGGCGATGTTCTTGACCGCGCCGGTGACGCGTTCGGCGACGATTGCCGACTTGCTGTCGCCGCCCATGATCAGGCCGCTGGTGCTCTCCAGGCAGCCCTGCATCACCGCCGGTGCCGGGCACGCCTTCGGGAACGGGTTCGGCGGCAACGGCGGCGGAGGCGGCGGGGTCGAGCTCGGCGCCCCACCGAGCTCGGGCTCGATGGTGAACGGCTCAGATGCGGCCGAATCGAAACGGGCACAGCCCTGCAGTGCCAGCAAAGCGATGGCGCACAACGCCAGAACCCGTCGAGCGGGTGCAGCACCAACACGCTCAGGCCGGCGTTCGGGCCTCGTCAGCGCAGTCCGCGTCGACCGCCGCAATGTCATGCCCGCCAGGTTACGGACTGTTCGACGGTGCTCGCCACGTCGGGGCCGCGCGCCGGGCCGGGCAAATCCGGTGAACAACCGGGTCAAACCACCGTTTAAATCCACGGTCAGCAGCGCAATTGCACTTACCCTGGCAACTATGACCAGTACTTCCCATGAGTCGCGTGCATGGCAACGGCCCGACGAGTCGGCCGCCAAGCCCGCGTCGGCACGCCTGGTCGATCCCGAAGACGACCTGCCCATCACGACCTACCGCGGCGATAGCGGCGAGACCGCGGCAACCACGGCCATTCCGCGGTTCGACACCGCATCGCCCGACGATGTCACGGAGGTGACATCCGCATCGTCCTCGTCGCCGTCCTCGATGGCGTTCGATCTCATGCACGAACCCGAGCCGCTGCCGTACGTGCAACCCCGGGAACGGGGCTCGCAGCAGCCCGCCGAGCCTGCCGAGATCGAACCCGATCCCGAGACCGATGCCCGGGTGCGGGTGGCCAAGCGCCGCGGCACCCAGGACCTTGGGCTCCTGGTCTTGCGCGTCGGTCTGGGTGCCTGGCTGGTGGTCCACGGGCTGCAGAAGGCGTTCGGCTGGTGGGGCGGTCAGGGGCTGAACGGGTACGAACACGCGCTGGCCGCCGCCGGCTTCCAGCACGCCGGGATACTGACCTATCTCGCCACCGGGGCGCAGATCGGGGCCGGTGTCCTGCTGGTGCTGGGGCTGTTCACTCCGGTCGCCGCCGCGGTCGCCCTGGGTTACCTCGTCAACGCCCTGGCAGTGGAGGTGGCCGCACAACCCGTGCACGGCTACTTCCCGTACTTCCTGCCCGAAGGGCACGAGTACCTGGTGACCATGATCGTGCTGGCCGCGGCGCTGACCCTGACCGGGCCGGGCCTCTACGGCTTCGACGCCGGACGCGGCTGGGCCCGCCGCCCCTTCATCGGGTCGTTCCTGTGCCTGCTGATCGGTGTCGGCGTGGGCGTCGGCGTGTGGATGCTGCTGAACGGATCAAACCCGCTGCGCTGAGCGGGGCCGGCTCACTCGTTGTACGGGTTGGGCACGACGCCGCCGCTGGCCGCGGTCAGCACCGGCAGTGACGCGAACGTCACACCCGGCAGCCGCAAGTCGGTGCCGTCGGTCAATTCGGCCTTGGCCCACTTGGAGCCGTCGAAGCGCAGGCCCTTGATGTCCTGCCACGCCACCGTCCGGCTGCCGAGCAGCGACCGCGCGGTGACGCCCTTCTTGTCGGCCACCGTGCGGTAGCGAACCACCATCGCCGACAACAGGATCGGGATGACGAGCAGCGCCGCGCACCAGGCCGGCCCGGCGAACACGAGGGCCAGCAGTCCGACGGCAAAGAACCCCACCGCCAGATGGGCGACCCCCGGGATCTTGATCACGACGGGTCGGGCTGCGGTCGAAGAGGTTCGGCGGCTCACGCCATCTATCTTCCCAGGCGGTGGGTCAGCGGGTTGCCGGGTGTATCCGGCTATGGAACTGATTTGACCTGCGCGCGCCGTGGGGACTACCGTCCTTGCTTATGCAGAACTCGGGATTGCTTGTAGTAACTGGGCGCGTTGGTGCGTGACCAGGCTGACTAAGCCGACTACAAGCATCGACGCGCAACCCTCGTACAGCCACCCACGC
Organism: Mycobacterium sp. PDNC021; assembly: GCF_048282635.1. NCBI lineage: Bacteria > Bacillati > Actinomycetota > Actinomycetes > Mycobacteriales > Mycobacteriaceae > Mycobacterium > Mycobacterium sp. PDNC021. The sequence goes on along the minus strand of NZ_CP182502.1, from coordinate 4,233,323 downwards.
TGACGGGGGTTTTTTGTTTGCCCGAGAACGCCAAAACCGCAACACGATCAAGAGGACAAGAGTGAGCGCACCCACCACGCGACCGCCAGAGTCGACGCAACAGCCCGACGGCGCCGGCGGCGCGGTCAACGGTCATTCGAAAATCGTTGCCCCGCAGCAGATGACCGGTGCTCAGGCCGTCGTCCGGTCGCTCGAGGAACTCGACGTCGACACCATCTTCGGCATCCCCGGCGGTGCCGTGCTGCCGGTCTACGACCCGCTGTTCGACTCGAAGAAGGTCCGCCACGTGCTGGTCCGGCACGAGCAGGGCGCAGGCCACGCCGCGTCGGGCTACGCGCATGCGACCGGCAAGGTCGGCGTGATGATGGCCACCTCGGGCCCGGGCGCCACCAACCTGGTCACGCCGCTGGCCGACGCCCAGATGGACTCCATCCCGGTCGTCGCCATCACCGGTCAGGTCGGCCGCGGGCTGATCGGCACCGACGCGTTCCAGGAAGCCGACATCTCCGGCATCACCATGCCGATCACGAAGCACAACTTCCTGGTCCGCAACGGTGACGACATCGCCAAGGTGATCGCCGAGGCGTTCCACATCGCTTCCTCCGGCCGGCCCGGTGCCGTCCTCGTCGACATCCCGAAGGACGTGCTGCAGGCGCAGTGCACGTTCAGTTGGCCGCCGGTCATCGACCTGCCCGGCTACAAGCCGAACACCAAGCCGCACAGCCGCCAGGTGCGCGAGGCCGCCAAGCTGATCGCCGCCTCGCACAAGCCCGTGCTGTACGTCGGCGGCGGCGTCATCCGCGGCGAGGCGTCCGCGGAGCTGCTGGAGCTCGCCGAACTGACCGGCATCCCTGTCGTCACCACCCTGATGGCACGTGGCGCGTTCCCGGACAGCCACCCTCAGCACATGGGCATGCCGGGCATGCACGGCACGGTGTCGGCCGTGGCGGCGCTGCAGAAGAGCGACCTGCTGATCGCTCTCGGCACCCGCTTCGACGACCGGGTCACCGGTCAGCTGTCGTCGTTCGCGCCCGAGGCCAAGGTGATCCACGCGGACATCGACCCGGCCGAGATCGGCAAGAACCGGAACGCCGACGTGCCGATCGTCGGTGACATCAAGAACGTCATCGTCGACCTGCTCGCGGCGCTGCGCCGCGACGGCGTGTCCGCCGACACGCTGGACCTGGCCGACTGGTGGACCTACCTGAGCGGCATCAAGGAGACCTTCCCGCTGAGCTACGGCCCGCAGAGCGACGGCAGCCTCTCGCCGGAGTACGTCATCGAGAAGCTGGGCCAGATCGCCGGGCCGGACGCGCTGTACGTGGCGGGCGTCGGTCAGCACCAGATGTGGGCTGCGCAGTTCATCAAGTACGAGAACCCGAAGACCTGGCTGAACTCGGGCGGTCTGGGCACCATGGGCTTCTCCATCCCGGCCGCGATGGGCGCCAAGTTCGCCCGCCCGGAGGCCGAGGTGTGGGCCATCGACGGTGACGGCTGCTTCCAGATGACCAACCAGGAGCTGGCCACCTGCGCCCTCGAAGGGGCGCCGATCAAGGTTGCGCTGATCAACAACGGCAACCTCGGCATGGTGCGGCAGTGGCAGACGCTGTTCTACGAAGAGCGCTACAGCCAGACCAACCTGTCCACGCACTCGCACCGCATCCCGGACTTCGTGATGCTGGCCGAGGCGCTCGGTTGCGTCGGCCTGCGCTGCGAGCGCGCCGAAGACGTCGAGGACGTCATCCGGCAGGCCCGCGAGATCAACGACCGCCCCGTCGTCATCGACTTCATCGTCGGTGCCGACGCCCAGGTGTGGCCGATGGTCGCCGCCGGCACCAGCAATGACGAGATCATGGCGGCGCGCGATATCCGTCCGCTGTTCGACAACGAGGATCAGGTCTAGTGGCTACTACTCACACTCTCTCGGTTCTCGTCGAGGACACTCCCGGTGTGCTCGCCCGCGTGGCAGCGCTGTTCTCGCGGCGTGGCTTCAACATCCAGTCGCTGGCGGTCGGCGCCACCGAGCAGAAGAACATGTCCCGCATGACCATCGTGGTCTGCGTCGAAGAGCAGCTGCCGCTGGAGCAGATCACCAAGCAGCTCAACAAGCTGATCAACGTCATCAAGATCGTCGAGCAGGAGCCGGACAACTCCGTCTCCCGCGAGCTGGCGCTGATCAAGGTGCGGGCCGACGCCACCACCCGTGGTCAGGTGATCGAGGCGGTCAACCTGTTCCGGGCGAAGGTCGTCGACGTGTCGACCGAGTCGCTGACCGTCGAGGCCACCGGCACCCAGGAGAAGCTCGAAGCACTGCTGCGAGTGCTGGAGCCGTATGGTATTCGCGAGCTGGTGCAGTCCGGTGTGGTTTCGTTGGCGCGCGGTCCGCGCGGCATCGGCGCGGCCAAGTAATCGCTGACCCCCGAGCAAGACTTCGAATAACAGAGCTTCAACAACAGATACAAGGGTAAGGAAGAGCAAGTGGCAGTTGAGATGTTCTACGACGACGATGCGGACCTGTCGATCATCCAGGGTCGCAAGGTCGCCGTCATCGGCTACGGCAGCCAGGGGCACGCGCATTCGCTTTCGCTGCGCGACTCGGGTGTGCAGGTCAAGGTCGGCCTGAAGGAAGGCTCGAAGTCCCGCGAGAAGGTCACCGAGCAGGGCCTCGAGGTCGACACCCCGGCCAACGTCGCCGCCTGGGCCGACGTCATCATGCTGCTGGCGCCGGACACCGCGCAGGCCGAGATCTTCACCAATGACATCGAGCCCAACCTCAAGGACGGCGACGCGCTGTTCTTCGGCCACGGCCTCAACATCCACTTCGGCCTGATCAAGCCCCCGGCCAACGTCACCATCGGCATGGTCGCCCCCAAGGGCCCCGGCCACCTGGTGCGCCGCCAGTTCGTCGACGGCAAGGGCGTGCCCGCGCTGATCGCCGTCCACCAGGACCCCAAGGGTGAGGGCCAGGCGCTCGCGCTGTCCTACGCCAAGGGCATCGGTGGCACCCGCGCCGGCGTCATCAAGACCGACTTCAAGGAAGAGACCGAGACCGACCTGTTCGGTGAGCAGGCCGTGCTCTGTGGTGGTACCGAGGAACTGGTCAAGGCCGGTTTCGAGGTCATGGTCGAGGCCGGCTACGCCCCGGAGATGGCCTACTTCGAGGTGCTGCACGAGCTCAAGCTGATCGTCGACCTGATGTACGAGGGTGGCATCGCCCGCATGAACTACTCGGTGTCCGACACCGCTGAGTTCGGTGGCTACCTGTCCGGCCCGCGCGTCATCGACGCCGACACCAAGGAGCGCATGCGCGCCATCCTGAAGGACATCCAGGACGGCACCTTCGTCAAGCGCCTGGTCGCCAACGTCGAGGGCGGCAACAAGGAGCTCGAGGGTCTGCGCCAGGCCAACGCCGAGCACCCGATCGAGGTCACCGGCAAGAAGCTGCGCGACCTGATGAGCTGGGTCGACCGGCCGATCACCGAGACTGCCTAGTCTCCAGCCGCCGACTGGCCAGTTGTCGCACGCGATTCACGAAAAAGCGTGCAATAACTGGCCTTTCGGCATTTCAGGGCGTTTCAGTAGAGGGTGTACCCGATGCCGGCCAGCGCGCGGGTGACGTTGCGGCCGTCTGCGCTGCCCGGGAGCTTGTAGGTTCGGTCGATGTCGAGGCCCTCGCCTGCGACGCCATAGAAGGCTGTCGACACCGGGTCGTCGGCTTCGGGCGGCTCGATGCGGCCATCCGGGTAGATGGCCTGCGCGCGCATGGCCCACATGCTCTGCTCGGCCGCGATCACGTGATAGCCGCACAACGGCGGGCGCACCTGATAGAGCTCCAGGTCACCGACTGCGAACCACCGCTCATTGGGTACCGAACCGACCAGGCGGGCTGTGCCTATGAACGTCACCCCATCACGCTAAGTCGGGCCGGCGGGGTGTCCCGACGCCAATTTCCGGTGCGGGCACCTGGTTAACGCAGCTGTCTCCCTGGACAACTCGCGTCCGGAGCCATCAACTTTCCTTGACGGTCAAGGAAAGTTGACGTCGTCAAATCGCAAGTGCCGCAAGAGAGCCGACACGCCGGGGCGTCGCACATGCGCGACACGCCGGGTGCGAGCGGCGAGCGACTGAGTTAGCCGCTCAGCCGGTCAGCGACCGAGACCACCCGCCGCGCCAGGTGGTCCAATGCCGCATAGGTGTTGTCGTCGAACTGGCGGATGTTGTCGTGGTTGGCCAGCAGGCTCACGCCGTACGGGTTGCCGTCGGCGAACTTCAGCGGGTCGGTGTAGCCGGGCGGGACGATGATGCCGCCCCAGTGCATCAGGGTGATGTACAGCGACAGCAGTGTGGTCTCCTGCCCGCCGTGCGCGGTGTTGGTCGAGGTGAATCCGGCGTACACCTTGTCCGCCAGGGCGCCCTGGGACCACAGGCCGCCGAGCGAGTCCAGGAACGCCCGTAGCTGCGACGCGACGGAACCGAAGCGGGTCGGAGAGCCGAAGATCACGGCATCGGCCCAGACGATGTCGTCGCCCGTGGCGGTCGGAAGGTCTTTGGTCGCTTCGTAATTCGCGGTCCACGCCGGGTTGTGGGCGAACGTCGCGGAGTCCGCGGTCTCGGCGACGGGCCGCAGCCGCACCTCGGCGCCCAACGATTCGGCGGTGCTCGCGACCCGCTGCGCCATGGAAGTGCCGTGCCCGGTCGCGGAGTAGAAGATCACAGAAAGCTTGGCCATGAGCCAAGCCAACACTATGGCGCGAGCGACGGCAGCGTCTTCACTCCGAATTCACGATGCAGCACGGTGCGTGCCGCATACAGACCGGCCATGCCGTGGAGGCCGGTGCCCGGCGGGGTGGCCGACGAACACAGGTATGCCTTGGGGATCGGCGTGGCCCACGGGTTGACCCGCAGCGTCGGCCCGATCATCGCGGCCCTGAGCGTCGCCCCGCCGACGATGATGTCGCCGCCGACGTAATTGGCGTTGTGCCGCGACATCTCGGCGGCCGGCACCGCGCGGGCCGCGAGCACCAGATCGCGGAAACCCGGTGCGGCGTCCTCGAACAACCCGATGACCGTCTCGGTCTGGTCGACGGTGGAGCCCGCGGGCACGTGGCAGTAGGTCCACAGCGGCCGTCGGCCCCGGGCGTCGATGCGGGACGGGTCGGCGAGGTGCGGCAGCGAGGCCAGCGTCATCGGGTGCTCGGCATGGCGGTCCTGCCAGATCTCCCGTTCGGCATGCGCCATCTGGGCCCGGGTGCCGCCGAGATGGACGGTCGGTGACGACGCCATCCGCGGGTCGCGCCAGGGGATCTCACCCGACAGTACGAAGTCGATCTTGCAGACGCCGGGACCGAACTTGTAGCGGCGCAGTGCTTTTGCATAGCGGTCCGGAACGGCAGACCCGTAGATGTCGAGCAGGGCGGTCGGTGCGGTGTCGTAGATGACCACTCCGTCGGGCGGATTCGTCACGGGGGAGCCGATGATCAACTCGCCGCCGTGCGCGCGCAGATCGGCGATCAACGCGTCGGTGATCGTCTGCGTGCCGCCGACCGGAACCGGCCAGCCCGCCGTGTGCGCGACGGTGCTGAGCATGACGCCCGCGCCGCTGTTGACGGGCGACGGCATGGGGTGGATGGCGTGCGCGCCGACGCCGGTGAACAGGGCCTGGGCGTCGTCACCGCGCAGCAGGCTCCACGCCGGGCTGCCCTGGGTCAGCACCCGCAGTCCGGCACGCACGGTGCTCGGCAGGTCGGGCGGCAGGGAACGCTTGTCGCCGAGGAAGAAGGCCAGGACGCCGTCGACGTGCTCGACCAGCGGGCCCAGCAGCCGCCGCCAGGACGAGCCGTGATCCAACTCCGCACAGGTGCGGTCCAGGGAGCGGTACGCGATGGCAGCGCGGCCCGGGGCCTTTCCCGTCGCTTCGCTCGCCCCGGCAGGCAGGGGATTGGCGTACGAGATCTCCGGAGTGGCCATCCGCACACCGCGGGCGGCCAGGTCGAACTCCGCGAAGAAGGGCGACGCCACACCCAGCGGATGCACCGCCGAACAGACGTCGTGCAAAACGCCTGGGTATTCGGGGTCGGGGACGGTGCGGGCGCCGCCGCCGGGGGTCGGCTGGCCCTCGATGACCCGGACGGACAGCCCGGCGCGGGCGCAGATGACGGCCGCGGCCAGTCCGTTGGGTCCACTACCGACGACGGTGACGTCCACCACTTGATGGTAGTGACGGGCCGGGACAACCCAGCTCAAGGCAACCGCGATTGGAAGCGCGGCCATGCCGCCCACTAGTCTGTGCGCGTGAGCCTTCCTGTCGTACTCATCGCTGACAAACTCGCCGAATCGACCGTCGCCGCCCTCGGCGACCAGGTAGAGGTCCGTTGGGTCGACGGACCCGACCGCGAAAAGCTGCTGGCCGCCGTGCCGGACGCCGACGCCCTGCTGGTGCGCTCGGCCACCACGGTGGACGCCGAGGTGCTGGCCGCGGCGCCCAAGCTCAAGATCGTCGCCCGCGCGGGCGTCGGCCTGGACAACGTCGACGTCGACGCCGCCACCGCCCGCGGTGTGCTGGTCGTCAACGCCCCGACCTCGAACATCCACAGTGCCGCCGAGCACGCCCTGGCGCTGCTGCTGTCGGCCGCCCGCCAGATTCCGGCCGCCGACGCCACGCTGCGCGAGCACACCTGGAAGCGGTCGAAGTTCTCGGGCACCGAAATCTTCGGCAAGACCGTCGGCGTCGTGGGCATGGGCCGCATCGGCCAGCTCGTGGCGCAGCGCCTCGCCGCGTTCGGCGCGCACATCGTCGCCTACGACCCCTACGTCTCGCAGGCCCGTGCCGCGCAGCTGGGCATCGAGCTGCTGACCCTCGATGAGCTTTTGGGGCGCGCCGATTTCATCTCGGTGCACCTGCCCAAGACCAAGGAAACCGCCGGCCTGATCAACAAGGACGCGCTGGCCAAGACCAAGCCGGGCGTCATCATCGTCAACGCGGCCCGCGGTGGCCTCATCGACGAGCAGGCCCTGGCCGACGCGATCACCAGCGGCCACGTCCGCGGCGCCGGCCTCGACGTCTTCGCCACCGAGCCCTGCACCGACAGCCCGCTGTTCGAGCTGCCGCAGGTCGTCGTCACCCCGCACCTGGGCGCCTCCACTGAAGAGGCGCAGGACCGCGCCGGCACCGACGTCGCCGCGAGCGTGAAGCTGGCGCTGGCCGGCGAGTTCGTGCCGGACGCCGTCAACGTCGGCGGCGGTGTCGTCGGCGAAGAGGTCGCGCCGTGGCTCGACCTGGTGCGCAAGCTGGGCCTGCTGGTCGGTGCCCTGTCTCCGGCGCTGCCGTCCTCGCTGGATGTGCAGGTCCTGGGCGAGCTGGCGTCCGAAGACGTTGAGATTCTGAAGCTTTCGGCGATGCGCGGCCTGTTCTCGGCCGTCATCGAGGACCAGGTGACGTTCGTCAACGCGCCGGCGCTGGCCGCCGAGCGTGGTGTCGAGGCCACCCTGGGAACCGAGTCGGAGAGCCCCAACCACCGCAGCGTCGTCGACGTCCGCGCCGTGGCCGCCGATGGTTCGGTCTTCAACGTGTCGGGCACCCTGAGCGGTCCGCAGTTGGTCGAGAAGATCGTCCAGATCAACGGCCGCAACCTGGACCTGCGTGCCGAGGGCGTCAACCTGATCCTCAACTACGGCGACCAGCCGGGCGCCCTGGGCAAGATCGGCACCCTGCTCGGTGGAGCCGACGTCAACATCCTCGCCGCTCAGATGTCGCAGGACTCTGACGGTTCGGGGGCGACGGTCATGCTGCGGCTCGACCGTGAGGTGCCGGCCGACGTGCTCAGCGCGATCGGCGACGCCGTCGGCGCGACCACGCTGGAACTGGTGGATCTGTCGTGAAGCTCGCCGTCATCGCCGGTGACGGCATCGGCCCCGAGGTCATCGGTGAGGCACTGAAGGTCCTCGACGTCGTGCGGCCGGGTGTCGAGCGCACCGAGTACAACGTGGGTGCCAAGCGCTACCACGAGACCGGGGAGACCCTGCCCGAGGGCATGGTCGACGAGCTCAAGACGCACGACGCAATCCTGTTGGGCGCCATCGGCGATCCGTCGGTGCCCAGCGGTGTGCTCGAGCGTGGCCTGCTGCTGACCATGCGGTTCGCGCTGGACCACCACGTGAACCTGCGGCCGTCGCGGCTGTTCGCGGGCGTCGACAGCCCGCTGGCCGGCAACCCGGCCATCGACTTCGTCGTGGTGCGCGAGGGCACCGAGGGGCCGTACACCGGCACGGGTGGTGCCATCCGCGTCGGCACCCCGCACGAGGTGGCCACCGAGGTGTCCACCAACACGCGGTTCGGTGTCGAGCGCGTAGTGCGATACGCCTTCGAGAAGGCCCGCGCGCGGCGTAAGCACCTGACGCTGGTGCACAAGAACAACGTCCTGGCCTATGCCGGTTCGCTGTGGACGCGCACGGTCGACGAGATCGGTGCCGAGTACCCGGACGTCCAAACAGCCTACATGCACGTGGATGCGGCGACCATCTACATGGTGACCGACCCTGGCCGCTTCGATGTGATCGTCACCGACAACCTGTTCGGCGACATCATCACCGACCTGGCCGCGGCCGTCTCCGGCGGTATCGGTCTGGCGGCATCGGGCAACATCGACGCGACGGGCACCAACCCGTCGATGTTCGAACCGGTGCACGGCAGCGCGCCCGACATCGCCGGTAAGGGTCTGGCCGACCCGACCGCGGCCGTCATGAGCGTGGCGCTGCTGCTGACTCACCTCGGTGAGGCCGAGGCTGCGGCCCGCGTGGACAAGGCTGTGGCCGAGCATCTTTCGACGCGCGGCGACGCCAAACTGTCGACGTCGGAGACCGGCGAGCGGATTCGCAGCTTCCTCTGACGCTGTGAACAGCATCGCCACCCTCACCAGGCAGTGCTGGCTGTTCGCCATCGGCTCGACGTTCTTCGCCCTCGCCACGGTTCCCGGGTTTCCCTCGGTGGCCGGGGCGGGTGCGACGAACCTGCTGTGCTTCATCGGGTCATGGTTCTTCACCACGGCGGCGCTCATGCAGTATGTGCTGGCGCCCCCGGGAATCCAATGGTGGTCGGCGGCAATCCAATTCATGGGCACCGTGCTGTTCAACGTCAGCACCGGTGCATCGGTGTGGGCGCACGCCGTGCTCGCCGAGCGCCGCTACGTGTGGGCTCCCGACGCCGCCGGGTCGCTGGCCTTCCTGCTCAGTGGCCTGCTGGCAGTCATGGTCGTCGGTCTGTGGTCACCGAAATCCGTTGACTGGCAGGCGTCTTGGATCAACATGATGGGCTGTGTCGCGTTCGAGGTGTCGGCGCTGGCGGCGTTCGTCCGCACGACCGGCGTGACGGTCGACGAGTGGCTGGCGAACTTCGGCACCTTCGTCGGCGCATTGTGCTTCCTGGTCGCCGCCCTGATGGTGCGGCCCCGCCGGTCAGCGGCTTGATTGTCTGGTGGCCGCCAGGCTGCCGAGTAACTTCAACCGGTCCGCTGTCGGTGAATTCGGTTCCGCCGTCATGACATAGAGGGTCAGTCCCGGGTCGGCGGTCAGTTCCAGCCCGTCGAAGGTCAGCTCGAGTTGGCCGACGTCAGGATGCTTGAGCGCTTTCGGGCCTGACTGATGTGCCCGGATGAAGTGTGCGCCCCATCTGACCCGGAATTCATCACTGCGCGTGCTCAATTCACCGACCAGCTGGGTGAGCCTGTCGTCATACGGATCACGGGCCGCGGCGTGCACTACGAAGACGTGTTTTCCCGTCGATGGACGGTGTTCCTCTGGAAGGCTGGTTCATTCCGGCCGACTCCGACCGGCTGGTCATCCACAACCACTTTCTGCCGGGAAACCGCTACGGCTATCTCGGGCACCTGCCCGAATTCGGCGGTCTCGGTGGCTTCGAGGTGAACTTCCTGCCCGAGTACAAGGCGCTGCATGACGCCGGCTACAACGTGCTCGCCTACGACATGCGCAATCACGGTCTCAGCGGCCAGGGCAACGGTGGCATCGCAGGCATCGGCCTGACCGAATATCGAGATGTCATCGGGTCCTTGCGATACGCCGCTGTCCGGCCGGACACCAAAACGATGAAGAAGGCTCTGCTGTCGGTTTGTCTGGGTGCTGATTCGACCGCGGTGGCGTGGTCCAAGCATCCCGAAGAGTTCGCTGAAATCCAGGCGATGGTGATGCTGCAGCCGGTTTCGGGTCGCTACATCATCGAGGAGTTTGTCAAAGCCGTCGGGATGGCCGACGGTTACGAGAAGTTCGATCAGGCTGTTCACGAACGAACCGGGTTCCACATCGCTGAGCAGTCACCGCTCGAACACGTCAAGGCCGTGACTGTGCCGACGCTCGTCGCGCAAGTGCACGACGACACCATGACTCGTCCGCAAGACGTGCAGGATATCTACGATGCGATCCCGGTCGCCGACAAGGACTTGCACTGGATCGAGGGCACCGACCGGCGCTTCGACGGCTACAACTATTTCGGCGTCCACCCTGAGGTGGCCATCGACTGGCTCGACAAGCACATTGATTGACGTCTTCGTCGCTGATCTGCTGGGATCCATTGGGGCCCAACGCACTGCATGGCTACGGAGTGCCGAGCGAATACCCCGCGTTGGCATCCGGCACCGATCCATGATTGGCTGGAATGTGTGGGGGTATCGCTGAGCCGACGTGATTTCATCGTCGGGTTGGCCGCGACCGGTGTGCTGGCTGGGTGCCGGCCCGATAAGCCGGTCGAGCCAACCAGATTTGAAGAACTGGAAGACCGCTATCAGGCGCTAATCGGCGTCTATGCAGTGGATTTGGAGTCATCGGCGACGGTCGAGCACCGTGCCGACGAGCGGTTCTCGATCTGCTCGACCTTCAAAGCCTATGCGGCGGCGCGTATCTTGCAGATGGCCAAGGCCGGTCAGGCGAATCTCGATGCCATGGTGCCTATCACCGCCGCGGACATTGTGGTCAACTCCCCGGTGCTGAGCCCGGCCGTGGGGACCCGGATGGAGCTGGGGGAGATTTGCGCCGCGGCCCTGACCCAGAGCGACAACGCGGCGGGCAACATCATGCTGCGGACCATCGGTGGGCCGTCCGCCGTCACCGCTTTCGCCCGCTCGATCGGCGATTCGCAGACGCGGCTGGACCGCTGGGAACCGGACCTCAACGACGCGGCGCCCGGCGACCTGCGCGACACCACCACGCCGAGGGCCCTGTGCGGTGGATATCGCGCCATTCTCGTCGGCGACGCGTTGTCCGGTGCGGGTCAATTCCAGCTGAAACGGTGGATGACCGAGACGACAACGTCGACCCGACGTTTTCGCGCAGGTCTGCCCGAGGGCTGGACCAGCGCGGACAAGACCGGCAGCGGTGACTACGGGTCGACCAACGACGCCGGCTTGCTGATCGGACCCAAACGCGAGCGGGTCATGCTCACGGTGCTGATCCGCACGCGCACCCTGCGGCGGGACGCCGGGCCGTTCAACGAAGCGGTGGCAGAGAGCGTGCGATCAGTGCTGTCACGCCTCGGCCACAGTTAGTGTTGGATCGTGGGGATCCGGAAGTTGGCGTTGGCCATGGTTACGTGCGGGTGTGTGGTCGCGGGGTGTTCGACGACCACGACGGGCACCGCGCGGTTCGGCGGTTCACTGAGCGACCCTGAACCCGACGTCAGCCAACTCAGGACCGGTAACTACCAGATCAAGCCGAGTACCCCGTTCTTCAGTGCCGGACCAAATCCGCTCACGCAGTCGATCATCGAATCGACCCGCCTGGCCGAATATGTCGTCGGGCCTTGGGAAATCGATTCGTCGGTGACCAAGCAGGGAGCGCTCGGAACAGGCACCATGACATCGGAATTCGGTGTCGACGTCATTCTCGGCGTGTCCAAAGACAATGTCATGCAGGGCATTGCCAGAGCGCACAAGCTGGTCGCCGGATTCGGGTCATCGCGGTCAGCCGGGTCCCGGGATACGGATCTGGAAATCCAGAACGCGGTCCTGATGTTCCCCGATGAGGCACAAGCTGCGGCGGCCGCGGGTGAATTCACCGCGCAGTTCGGACCCGTCGTCGTCGATCGGATCCCGACATATCCCGTCCAGATCTCGGTCGGCGCCAGTTCGGTGCCGGCGATTGGCGTCGACTACGGCACCGGGGTCAGTGCCGTCGCCGCCTACAGCGCGTACGGGCGGTTTGTGCTGTACCAGTTCGTGAATGCCAGGGCCACCAAATCCACCAGGGCGCCGCTGCGCGCTGAGTTGCTGACATCCGACCTGCTCGGTCGGCAGCAAGCGCTGATCAAGAGCTTTGTGCCGACAGAGCCGGCGAAACTCGCTGATCTACCCAAGGATCCGAGCGACGACCAATTGCTGTCGAAGACGATCAGCACTCCTGATCGGCAGCAAGGGGTGCTGATCGGGACCTGGCGGCCGCGGGCGTGGTTGCACTTCGAATCCGATCCGGTGAGCATGACCACCCAGTTCGAGCGTGCCGGCGTCCAATGGGTGACCCAGCGGTGGGGCCGGGTGTATCAGGCCCCCAACCCCGACTCGGCTGCACAGCTACTGGACTTCACCACCGCCGCGCTGATGAAGAATTCGGACGTGCAGCTGGCCGGCGCCGTGCCGGGGTTCCCCGGCGCGCGGTGTTTCGAGCACCTGCAGGACTATGCGCGCCCAGACGCAACAGTGACGTGGCGCATCCTGGGGTGGCATTACAGCTGTATCGCGCGCACCGACAGATTCGTGTTCCAGGTGTTCGCCGATGATGAAACCGCTGTGGACCAACAGATTTCGGCGCAGTACCGGGTGTTGTCCGGAAAGTAGCCGGCCGCTCCGATGAGTTTCGCCGGATCCGGTGGTCTACCTCACTGACAGCCACCATCGACTCGTCAGGAGCTAGAAATGGGCCAGATTCACCTCGCGTTGTTCGCCACCCTCGACCTCGTCGGGCAGGCGCCTGGCGGTCCCGGAGAAGACTCGGACGGTGGTTTTCGGTTCGAAGGTTGGCAGGCACCGCTGATCGACGACGTGTCAGGGGAGCAGGTCGGCGCGGCATACGAAGGCACCGACGCGCTGCTGCTCGGCCGGCGGACGTACGACATCTTCGCGGGCTACTGGCCGCACCAGGACGACGAATTCGCTGAGATGTTCAATCGCATCCCCAAGTACGTCGCGTCCCGTGGCAAGCCCGATCTGTCGTGGTCCGGCTCGAAGCAGATCGGCTCGGATTTGGTAGCCGAAGTGCGTGAGATCCGGGAGCGCCATGACCACGTCAAGGTGGTCGGGAGTTTGAATTTCGTACAGACCCTGTTGAGCGAAAAACTGTTTGATCGCATGGACCTTTGGGTGCATCCTATTGTGCTGGGGGCCGGCAAGAAGGTGTTCGACGGTGGCACGGTGCCGTCGAACCTGACGCTGCTCAAGCCGCCAGTGTCCAGCCCGGCGGGAATCGTCTACCTGCAGTACGGGTTGGCAGAGGGTGTGCCGGCAATAGGGGACATGAGCGCACCGGATCGGGGGGACGTTTGACTGGTACGGACTGGACCCGCGGCGTGCTCGGCGGCGCGGTACTTGGGGGAATCGGCTGGGGCCTGTTGGCCGTCGACGCGGTGAGCGTGTCGAGCGATGACGCGTACCTGGGCGGCGGTGGTGGAATGAAATTACCTGTTGCGGTTGTTATTTCATTGCTATGCCTGGTGGTTGCCGTGGTGCTGCCCCCTACGCGGGTGTCGCGCACAGCGTCCGTCGCGCTGGTCGTGGCACCCGTAAGCGGTTGGTTCGTGGTCGGACTGCTGTATCTGCAGGCCGTCGCGATAGTGGCGATAGGGCGGTGAGCGGCGGCTCGCCGACGTCTGGAGGGGTACGCATGTCCTTCGAGCATGAGAGCTTGCTCGACCCACTCACCGAGCGGAAGGTTGATCCGCGGTATCTGCTCGGTGGTTACGTTTTCGGGCTGTTCGCGACGTCGCTCGAACCCCTGATGTTCTACTGGCTCTTCGCGCCGGCGGGCGCGCTGCTCGTCGCCGCGGTGGCCGTCCTGGTTGCCACCGTGCAGCCACGATTTGACGACGCGGCTTGCGGCGCATTCTTCGCGGCGCTGTTCGGTGCGGTGGCGATACTCGTATTGTCGTTTGTCGTCGCTCAGCGCTGATCGAGGCCCACGGTTCGTGCGGCCGGGTCTCGGCTACCGCCAGTCGTCGATGGCGAACACTCCTGGTCGGCTGTAGCCGTCGGAGTTCGGCCGATGCATAGCGACACCCTGGATGTCGGTGCGAAAGCCACGGGCCAGCATGCCGCTGTAGGCCTCATGCCGGGCGGTGTTGACGCCGGCGGCGATTCGGGTCAATCCGTTTGCGGCGGCGAGTGATTCGACGGCGTCGAGCAGCTGGGAGAACGCGATCTCTGCGCCGGGTCCAGGACGCGCCGCACCGAACTTGAGGTAGCAGGTGCCGCTGCCGGCTTCGGTGGCTGCGCCGTGATGGCATACCGCGACAGCGGTGAGCGAGGAGTCGTCCCAGAGTAGGACTGTTTCACCGAGTTCCTGATCGGCGACCGCGCGGATTTCGGTGGTGAGGTCGAGCCCGTTGAACAGTTCGTTGGTCAGCTCTCGGCACTCGGCCAGAGCTGAATCTTGTTCAGCAGCGGTGAGCTCGGAGAATCGGGTGGCGGTCGGCGCGGTCTGATCTGCGTTGACGGGCTTGGACATCACCGCGGTGAGGAACCGCGGCCAGAAGCCGAATCGCTGGTAGAGCCCAACGTGTTTCGGACTCTCTGCGAAGGTGAACAGTCCGGTGTGCGTGGTCTGCCAGCGGTCGAAGCAGTCGATGACGGGTTCCAGCAGCAGTCGTCCGATACCGCGATCCCACAGGTCCGGGCGGATGGTCAGCGGGCCGAAAAAGCCGACGCTGCCCCAATGTGTCGCGAAGTTGGACCCGACGACCTCGCCGGAGTACTCGGCTGCGAAGGCCCCCGACGGTTCGGTGCGCCAGCGGGTACGCACGTAATCGGCGTCGCCCATGAAGGTTTCGGGCTCGGGGAGGCCGACGAATGTGCCGAACGCGATGCGTGCGATGTGGTCGGCTGCGTCGAGATCGCCCTCGCGCAGCGGCCGGATGTCGATCGTCATTGCTTTCCTTCCGGTCGCCTGGCGGTGGTTACCCTCAGCGTGGCGGCATCTGCTGGTCCAGTGCCGCGCCCTCCTGGGCATCGGTAGCAGCGTATGTGCTCGCGGCAGTGTCGAGGCGGCCGGCCAAGCTGTTCGAGGTGGCTTGCATCTGCTGAACCGCGAAGTCGCGCGATGATTGCGCCGAGCCCAGCGCGGCCGAGGTGAGACTGCACACCATCCCGTGGGTGAGGACCACGTTTGCCGTTGCGCCCTCGGTGGCGGCGCCCGCGGTGCCGAGATGTTCGGCTGCCCCTCGGTGCTTGCCGGCCAGCTCGGTCAAATCTGTTGGCGTGACTTTCAATTCACCACTCATGACTGCTCCCTACTTGTTGGCGGCCTGCGCAGCCGATGCGATCTGGTCGTATGAAGCTCCGGCGCGGCGAATCAGTGTGGCGTTGTGTGCGGCGTCAATACCGAGCTGGGTGAATTCTTCCGTGCAGGGCGGCAACGTCAGCGCGACACCGGCGGTCTGGATCGAAAGGGACAGGGCCAGGCCGGCTCCGGGCGGAGGGACGAAAGTCGCGGCGATTGCGGCCGGGATGAAGGCGGTGAGGATGGTTTGGTTGTGGTCCAGTGTGGTCCGGGTCGACCCGACTTGCTCGGCTTCATTCTTGAGGACGTCGTGCACCGTGCGGTCGACCTCGGCCAATGACGCCGCTCGCTGCTGATGCTCCGTATTGCGGTCCCCGTAGGCTTCAGAACCGCTGCCCTGCCAGCTGTCCGGCGGCCGGCAGGATCCCAATTCGTCTTTCACCGCATTGAAGGCGTCGGATCCGTGCGCGAACTGTTCGCCGTTGTTCGGCCCGCCGAAGCCGCACAGGTTGTTCATGACGTTCATCGCCGTGAGGGCAGCCTCGATGATCGGGGTCTCCAGTGCCGCCGCCGCTCTCGTAGCCCCGAGTGCGCGTGCGGTGGCCTGGCCGATGGGCTGCATGAATCCGATGAAGTCTGCGGCGATACCACCCGCCGACCACGCCGGGCTTTCGCCCATTCCGGTGACGTGCTGGTAGCCGCTGTACCAGTAATTCGCAGAGTTGTAGAGGTCGAGCATGTCACCCATCAGCTTGTTCCCTTCGATGACGCGGCATCGCCGCGATACCGGGTAAATCGTTCGAGCGCTTGCCCGTTGGTGAGTTCGCCCCGAGATTCGGGATGCTGCCAGTAGTACCGCACCAGTTCATACAGCGGACGGCCGTCGGGCCCGGCGTACATTGCCGAGGATTCGATCGATGCGACCTGACCGTCGGTCGACTTGAAAGCCAGTGGGGTGAAGCGCGCGCCGTCTTGTTGATCGGTCACCGCCGCGACCTCAGTCCAGCGTCCGCTGCCTGTCTTCAGGCCGTCGAGGAACTGATACCCGTCAGCGGACAGACGGATCCAGCCCATCCCTGTCTTGCGCAGGGTGTACCAGAAGCGAATCAAGACGAATGTGCACACCCCGAAGGTGAGCTTGTACAGGCGCCCAATGACCTCGACGGGATTGTCACCGTCCGATATGTGAAGCGGCGAAATACCTTGCTGCACCATGTCGTAGATTCCGAGGAGCCCCATCGCCGCACACGTTGGAATCCCCAGGAGAAACGTCAACCGGCTGATCTGCTCTATCCGTTGGTCGGGGCGCAACACGGTGCCGGTTGCGTTGTAGCTGCATTCCGGGGTCGCCGTGGCCATGGCGAACGGGGCTCTGAGCGCGTTGAACCACCATGCCGCGAAACTCAGTGCGACGACCGCGGTCACATAGCGACCCGCCCATATGCTGACGGCGGCCCAGATCAGGCAGGTGACACCGGCGGCACCGAGGACGGACTTTTGGACCCGCCGCTTCGGGGGTGTCCGGCTGCCGGCGTCAGACATGGTCGGGGTCACTGTCGGCGAAGCGGGTGGCCAGTTCTGCGGCGGCGGCGTCGGCCTGGGCGGGCGTGGTGAACGGCAGCATGTTCTCGGCGAAGTCCCGCGCCTGCAGAAAATCCATCCCGGTGTCCATGAGGACCTTGACCATCGCGATGTGCACGACCGCGGAGGCACGCTTCACCGCGACCCCGGCTACAGCCTGAATCTGCTGGGCGAGTTGTGATTCGGGCAGCGCCGTGACCCGGTTGTCGAGGTCGACGCGCGCGATGACACCGGTGAGATACGCGGTGACGGTAATGGTGTTGGCCGGGTTGCTGGCGGACGCCACGGGTGTGACCGTGTCATCGTCGACGTCCGGGGGAGCGGCGGCAAGGGCGTCGAGATCGGTGTCCTCGTTCTCGGGTTGGGGGCCGGGACCATAGTCGAGTGTGTCGAGATCGGTGTCGGGGTCATCCGGTTCGTCGTCCGCGGCATAGCCGAGTGCGTCGAGGTCGCTGTGGTCGTCGCCCCATTCGTCGGGTTCGAGATGCGCAGGCATACGTTGCTGGTCTACTTTCGCCGAATTGGTGCCAAATCCAGCCTATAGCGAACGGTGTCCACGTCCTGACACTTTTTCCCGGCACTCAGGCAGCGCCAGATTCGCCGGATCTATACCGAGAGTGCGGGATACCGAGGCCCCGTCGGCGTGTCGTCTCGTCAGGCCCCACGCTCGGCGTAGGAATCAGTACCGGGAACTGGCTTGTTGCGCAACGGATCTGCAGCGACCGGGACAAGTGGCACGGCCAGCATCGGGAACAGCGCGCACACCGCGAACGCGGCCGGAAAACCGAAGACACCGATCAGGGCCCCGAACGCCGGCGGCACGATACCGGTGGTCAACAACTGCGAGGTGTTCTGCACACCCAGTGCGCGTCCACTCCAGAACGGCCCGGCGATTTCGGCAATCGCGGTGAAGGACAACCCGTTATCGGTCACCGTAACCACCGACGCCACCACCATCACGAAAACCGCCACCGGCCAGTGCAAGTAGTCGGTCAGCGCCAGCAGGCCCATCGAGACACCGGCAAAGACGGCGATGATCCGCACCGGTCCCAGCCGTGAGCCGGCCACGTCCGACCATCGGCCGGCGGCGATTCGCCCTGCGGCCCCGCATAGTTGAGCGACGGTCACCATCACGCCCGCCGCGCCGGCTGACCAGCCGTGCGCCGTCATCAACCACACCAGCGAGAAGGTCCAGACCAGAGACTGGGGAACCACCAGCAGGACCGACACCGCGTGGATGCGGGCCAGTGCCGACGATCCGCGGTACGGGTTGGCCAGATCGGTTGCGGGGGCGGAGGATCGGGGCGGCCGCGGCGGATCGATGACGCCCACGGCCGTCACCACGGCTGCGACCAGACACGCGATCGCCGGGAACAACAGCGCGGCGGACACGCCTGATGACTCGGCCAGTCGCGGAATCACCAAGGCGCCCAACCCAACTCCCAGCGGTTGCGCGGTCTGGCGGATGCCCATCACCAGGCCGCGCTGCTCCGGTGGGAACCAGCCGACGACCAATCGACCGCTGGCGGAATTGGAGCTGGCGGCCGCCATGCCACCCAGCAACAGGAGCGCGCCGACCGCCACCAACGAGTCGGCCCAGGCCGCCGCGAACGCGGCCAACGAGGTCAACAGCGCGCCGACCGTGAGCACGAACCGCTCGCCGACCCGGTCGACGACCCAGCCCCACGCGATCAAAGTCAGCACCATGCCGAAGCTCGGCATGGCAGACACCAGTCCGGCGCGTGACAGGTCCAGCCCGCGTTCGCCGTGCAGCGTCGGGATCAGGAACGCGGCGCCGTTGATGAAGACGTTGGCGCACATCGTCGAGCCGAGCGCGATCACCAGCATCGACCAGCGGCGGGCGGCTGAGACGTTGGTGACCATGGCTTCATGGTGCCATCGCAGTTCTCAAAATATGAATCAATATCTCAAAATATGAGACCGACTAGGGTCTGGACATGGCTCTGCGGGCGAACCTTTCACGATTGATGGCGGTCATGGCGGTCATGGCGGCCGCAGTGGTACTCATCGCGGCACCGATGCCCACCGCATCGGCGGCCCCGCCACGTTGGTCAGGTTTGGACGCCCGAGCATTCGCGGATCCGGTGCCGCCCCCGGGTGCGCTCATCCAGAGCGTGCCGCTCGATCCCGAGCTGTCGGTCGCCGGTGCGGCGCGCGCCTACCGAATCCTGTATTCGACCACCGACCAACACAATTCGTCGGCAGTCAGTACCGGAGTGGTGTTCGTCCCGAAAGGCCAAGCGCCGCAGGGTGGGTGGCCCGTCATCGCCTGGGCGCATGGCACCGTCGGCCTAGGAGACGACTGCACGCCCTCGGCGCAGCCCCGCAGTGCGCGCGACAACGAGTACCTGTCCCATTGGCTGGACCAGGGATACGTCGTGGTCGGTTCCGATTACACGGGTCTCGGCACCCCGGGCCTGATGAGCTACCTCAACAGTGTCGCCACGGCGCACGCCATCATCGACTCGGTGATCGCCGCGCATCACCTGGACCTGCCGCTGTCCCCGAAGTGGGCACTGGTCGGCCAGTCGCAGGGCGGTGCGGCGGCGGTGGCGAGTGCGCGGTGGGCCACCGAATTCAGTAAGGGGACGGGCCTGGACTACCGCGGCGTCGTGGCCACGGGCACGCCGGCGAATATCGATGACGTCGTCATCACGGCCGGTCCCGACATGGTGCTGCCGCCCGGGCTGGGGCCCGTCGCGTCGGCCTACACCGCCTACATTCTCGCCGGATTCCGGGAGGTCCGTCCGGACGTCAACAGCGTGCTCAACCCGGCCGGTCTGGCCGCTGCCGACAAGGCCGAAACGCTGTGCACCGCACGGCTGAGCGCGGCCGTGACCGGTATGACACCACCGCAGTTCTTCTCCGCGCCGCTGGGCTCGCTACCCGGCATGCGCGGGGCGCTGGCCGACTTCATGGGCACGCCGGTCGCCGGCTACGACCGGCCGATCTTCCTGGGGGTGGGCCTCAAGGACCGTGACGTGCCGCCGTCATCGACGCTGAAGTTCGCTGATCAGCTCAAGGCCAACGGCCAGGACGTGACGCTCAAGATCTACCCGGAGGACGATCACTCCAGCACGGTGCTGACCTCGATGGCGGACTCCACGCCGTTCCTTCAAGCCCAGTTCGCGGGCTGACCAGCGGGCCTCATTAGGCTGGGCGGATGCGCCTAGGTCGAATTGCCAGTCCAGACGGCGTCGCTTTTGTGGTGATCGAGGGCGACCCGAACTCCGATGCGGTCTGCAAAGAAATTGCTGAGCAGTACCTGTCCCGCAACCCCACCTTCACCGGGCGGTCGTGGCCGTTGGCCGACGTCCGGCTGCTGGCGCCGATCCTGGCCAGCAAGGTGGTCTGCATGGGCAAGAACTACGCGGCACACGCCCGCGAGATGGGCAGCGAGCCGCCCGAGGATCCGGTGATCTTCCTCAAGCCCAACACCGCGATCATCGGGCCGAACATCCCGATCCAGCTGCCCGCCGACGCCAACCCGGTGCACCACGAGGGTGAGCTGGCGGTCGTCATCGAGCGCCCCTGCAAGGACGTCCCGGCCGCCAAGGCCAAGGACTTCATCCTCGGCTACACCATCGCCAACGACGTGTCGGCGCGCGACCAGCAGCAGAAGGACGGCCAGTGGATGCGGGCCAAGGGGCACGACACGTTCTGCCCGATCGGCCCGTGGATCGAGACGGCCGTCGACCCGGCGGATCTGGACATCCGGACCGAGGTGAACGGGCAGAAGCGTCAGGACAGCAACACCGCGCTGCTGCTGCATGACGTCGGCGCCATCATCGAATGGGTCTCGGCCGTCATGACGCTGTTGCCCGGCGACATCATCCTCACCGGAACGCCCGAGGGTGTCGGCCCGATCGAGGACGGCGATACCGTCAGCATCACCGTCGACGGCATCGGCACGCTCTCCAATCCTGTTGTACGTAAAGGGAAATAACGTGACTACACCTGTCAGGGTCCGCTTCTGCCCGTCGCCGACCGGCACCCCGCACGTCGGCCTGGTCCGTACCGCGCTCTTCAACTGGGCGTACGCGCGACACACCGGCGGCGACTTCGTGTTCCGGATCGAGGACACCGACGCCGCGCGTGACAGCGAGGAGAGCTACAACGCGATCCTCGACGCGCTGCGCTGGCTCGGGCTGAACTGGGATGAGGGTCCCGAGGTCGGCGGACCGTACGAGCCGTACCGGCAGTCGCAGCGCAGCGACCTCTACCGGGATGTGATCGCGAAACTGCTTGCCGCGGGTGAGGTTTACCAGGCCTACTCGACGCCCGAGGAGGTCGAGGCCCGGCACCTCGCGGCCGGCCGCAACCCCAAGCTGGGCTACGACAACTACGACCGGGACCTGACCGCCGAGCAGAAGGCCGCTTTCGAAGCGGACGGCCGAAAGCCGGTGCTACGCCTCAAGATGCCCGACGAGGACATCACCTGGACCGACCTGGTGCGTGGTGAGACGACTTTCGCCGCCGGTGTGGTCCCGGACTTCGCGGTCACCCGCGCGAGCGGAGATCCGTTGTACACCTTGGTCAATCCGGTCGACGACGCGCTGATGAAGATCACCCATGTGCTGCGCGGCGAGGATCTGCTGCCGTCGACGCCGCGGCAGATCGCGCTGTACCAGGCGCTGATCCGGATCGGCGTCGCTGATGCGGTGCCCCAATTCGCTCATCTGCCAAGCGTTCTCGGTGACGGAAACAAGAAGCTGTCCAAGCGCGACCCGCAGTCCAACCTGTTCCTGCACCGCGATCGTGGCTTCATTCCCGAGGGCCTGCTGAACTACTTGGCGCTGCTGGGCTGGGGCATCGCCGACGACAACGACATCTTCAGCCTCGACGAGATGGTGGCCGCCTTCGACGTGGCCAACGTCAACTCGAACCCGGCGCGATTCGACCAGAAGAAGGCCGACGCCATCAACGCCGAGCACATCCGCCGGCTGGACCCGGAGGACTTCAGCGCGCGGCTCAAGGCGTACCTCGACGCGCATGGTCACGACACCACGTTGGACGACAAGGGTTTCGCAGCGGCGGCCGAGTTGATCCAGACCCGCATCGTCGTGCTCGGCGACGCATGGGACCTCGTGAAGTTCTTCAACGACGACGCCTACTCGATCGATGAGAAGTCTGCGGCCAAGGAACTCAAGCCCGAGGCTGCGGAGGTCCTGGACGCCACGCTGGGCGCCTTGGACGCCGTCGCCGAATGGAACACCGCCAACATCGAAGCCGCGCTCAAGACCGCGCTGCTCGACGGCCTGGAACTCAAGCCGCGCAAGGCGTTCGGCCCCATCCGCGTGGCGGTCACCGGCGCGGCCATCAGCCCACCACTGTTCGAGTCGATGGAACTGCTGGGCCGTGACCGCAGTCTGGCGCGGCTGCAGGCGGCCCGGAACGGGCTGTGAGCGGGCGATTTAATTCAGCGCCAACTATTTGGTAGTCTGCTCGTCGGCCCGGAAAGCAAAAGCGGCGAACATCCGCTCGGCGATTCGGTCCGAAGATGCCTGTGACCTGCGGTGATAGGCATCAAATGGGGTATGGTGTAATTGGCAACACTAGGGATTCTGATTCCCTCATTCTAGGTTCGAGTCCTGGTACCCCAGCTGCCGGAGCGATTAGGTCAGCAAGCTCACTTAAGCTAAGCTGACGCTCCGGAAGTTCTAGCCCCCGTCGTCTAGCGGCCTAGGACGCCGCCCTCTCACGGCGGTAGCGTGGGTTCGAATCCCATCGGGGGTACGTACGAACGCCGGACCTGACAACAGGTCCGGCGTTTTGTCTTGTCCGGGGTATTACCTACCGCCGGTCAGGAATCCGATGTCCCGCCGTCCGCGGCCGACCGACGGCTCCGGGTCCGCGCCGAGGGTGCGGGACAGCAGTTCGTGATAAACGTCACGGAAGTCGACGGTCGTCTTCAGATCGCCGTCGGTCAGGTCCGTCAGGCTCGGCTCGTCGCCGTAGAACCCGCCCGTGACGGGAGTGCCCGCGATGAACACCGGCCCCGAGGTGCCGTGGTCGGTGCCCTGTGACGCATTGGCGGCGACCCGCCGCCCGAATTCTGAGTACATCAACACCACGACGTTGCGGCCGTAGGGCGTGCCCTGGAGCTTGTGGAAGAAGGGCGTCAGGGCGTCGTCGAGAGTCTTGAGCAACGCCTGCTGAGGGGCGCGTTCGTCGGCATGCGTATCGAAACCCAGCAGCTGCGTCATGTACACCTGCGTGGGCACGCCGGCCCGGATGCAGCGGGCCACCAGTTCGAGGTCGTTGGCCAACTGGTTGTCGGCCTGGCCGATGGTCTGCAGGCGGCCGTTGATCACCGGTGCGAAGCGGGTGTTGGTGGAGTGGTTGGACCGATAGGACTCGCACACCTGGCTCATGGCGGTGGTGTCGTTCGGGTCGTCGGTGCTCAGCGCGGCCAAGGTCCGCGCGACGTCGGGCGGGATGGCCGGGACGAAGTCGGAAAGCGAAGCTGCGACATGCTTTTGGCCGACGGCCAGCGGCGGCAGGACGGTGCCGATGTTGACGGCCCGGATCGGATCGTCACCGGTGGTGTCCAGCCAGCGGCCGATCCAGCCGCTGGTGACCGCGTCGACGGGATTGGCGGTCTGCCAGATGTCCATGGAGCGGAAATGGCTGCGGTCCGGCTTCGGATAGCCGACACCGCGCACGATCGCGAGCTTGTTGGACTGCCACAGTTTCGACATCCCGGTGAGCGCGGGGTTGAGCCCGAACGCGGGGTCGAGCCGGAGCACTTCCTCCGGCTTGTAGGCGAGCTCGGGGCGGGCATCGTGATAGGCGTTGTCCGCGTATGGGATAACTGTGTTGAGGCCGTCATTGCCGCCGTAAAGCGTGACGATCACCAGGATGCCCTGGTTGGCCTGCAGCGGGCGGTCTTGGGCTTCGTGGAGCAGATCGGGCAGGGTCACCGCGGCGACTCCGCCGAGCAGACCGGCCGCGCCGACCCCGGCGCTGGCGATCAAGAACTTGCGGCGATTGAACTCGGGCATCGGATCTCTTTAGGACGTCACGTATTCGGGGGTGATGACGGCCGCTGCCACCAGCCGGTGTGGATCGGAGACCAATGGTTTGAGGGCGGCCGCCGAGCGATCCGACCAGGCGCCGATGCCGAACAGGTACCCCACGCCGTCGATCCGTTCACTGGATGCCATCTTCTCGACCGCGCTGATGTCGCTGAGGGCCAGGAGCCGGTTCGCGGCCCAGACCCGTGCTGCCGCACTGTTCGTCGACAACCAGAGCTGTCCGCGCGGCCAGCCGCCGACGTCCGGCGGATAGAAGGGGCGCTGACCCATCACCCGGAGCACCTGGTCGAGGTCGGCGAGGACGTGGTCGTCGTCGAGCGGGACCGCCAGCGACCGCACGATGCCCATCAACCATTCGACCGGAGTGCTGACGACAGTGCCCGCGGCCTTGGTGAATTCGGGATCGAGCACCACGGCCTTGGTGAGTGCCTTGAGATCTCGGTTCGGGCCGTAGGCGGCGACCAGGCGGGTCTCGGTGTCGGGGGAGGCCGGCTGGTCCGAAGCCAGTAGGCGCCACAGGGTTCCGGCGACGAAAGCGGCGGAGGCGGGCTGACGCAGCACGATGTTGCAGAAGTCGGTATCGGTGAGGTCGCCGGTGACACCGAGCACGGTCTTGACCGACTCGTCGTGATGTTCGGCGTAGACGGCGGTGCTGCCGTCGGGCCGCAGGTGCCGTCCGGTGAGGGCCTTGGCGCCCTCTTTCACGTCGATCTCGGTGTAGCCGTTGGCATGTCCCATGGTGAAGAGCTCCATGAACTCCCGGGACAGGTTCTCGTTGGGGGCCGCCGCGGTGTTGACGTCACCGTCCAGCCAGTGCAGTATCGCACCGTCCGTCAGCATGGCCCACGCGAGGCTGCCGAAGTCGCCGAGTTTGAGGGTCCGCAGTTTCTCGTTCTGCTCACCCATCAGCTGCGCGGCGTTGACCTTCTCCGCGGAGGTGGCAAAGTGGTTGTGCCACAACAGCGTCAGCTTCTCGTGGATGGGCTGCTGCACCGCGGCCATGCGGCGCAGCCACCAGCCGGACAGCACCTGCATGCGCGCCACGAGCTCCTGGCCGAAGGCGGCGATCTCGGTGGCCGACGCGCCTGACGGCGGGTACTGCGGGATGGGCGATTTCGGCATCGGGGTCGCCACGGCGCCCGGGTCGGCGTTCGGATCGAGGCTCAGCACCCAGTCGAGGTAGGCCGACCAGTCCTGTTTGACCACAGCGTCGACCTGGGCTCCGGTGGTTCCGAAGCCTGTGCGGCGCAGCATCCGTGCGGTTGCCAGCCACTGTGGTGGCTGCGACACGATGAAACCTACTTTCCAACAGCGGTACGTCCCAGCCCTGCCGGGTCCACTAAGGAACTTAGGTGATCAGGACCGTCGTCGTCGCCGTATGCAGCGGATTCAAAGGTTTGCTGGTCTGCGTCAGAGCCGACGGGTGAGCGCTTCGGCCGCGGCCAGCAGATCGCTGGCCCAGCGCACGCCCGGGCGGCGGCCCATCCGGTCGATCGGCCCGGACACCGACACCGCCGCGATCACCGCACCGCGGTTGTCCCGTACGGGTGCCGAGACGCTGGCCACGCCGGGTTCGCGTTCGGCGGCGCTCTGTGCCCAGCCGCGCCGGCGGACTTCAGCCAGCACCCGATCGGTGAACTTCGCGGTCGGCAGCACCGCCTGCTGGGTTGCGGGATCGCTGTATGCCAGCAGCACTTTGGCGCCGGAGCCGGCGGTCATGGGTAGCCGACTGCCGACGGGCACGGTGTCGCGCAGGCCGGACGGCGGCTCGAGGGCCATGACGCACACCCGGGCCAGGCCTTCCCGGCGATAGAGCTGCACACTCTCGCCGGTGATCTCGCGCAGCCGGGGGAGCACCGCGCCCGCCGCGCTGAGCAGCGGGTCGTTGACCTGCCCCGCCAGCTCGGTCAGTGCCGGGCCGAGCCGCCACCGTCCTTCGTTGTCACGGGCCAGAAGTCGGTGGACCTCGAGGCCCGCGGCCAGCCGGTGGGCCGTCGCCCGGGGCAGCCCGGTGCGGGCGCACAGTTCGGCCAGTCCACACGGTGACTCAGCCACTGAATGCAGCACACCCACCGCTTTGTCGAGGACGCCGATGCCGCTATCCTGTCTCACAGGGAGATACTAGCGTCCCGCATTGTGAGACGGTAGGTCAGCCTCCCCGGGTATCGCGGAAGGAACTGCACAGTCATGACGAACAAGCCACGCACCATGGCGGAGAAGGTCTGGACGGACCATGTGGTGGTCGAGGGTAAAGGTGTAGGCGCCGCCCGCGAGCCCGATCTCATCTATATAGATCTGCATCTGGTGCATGAGGTCACCAGCCCGCAGGCGTTCGACGGTCTGCGCCTCGCCGGCCGGCCCGTGCATCGTCCGGATCTCACGATCGCGACCGAGGACCACAACGTCCCGACCATCGACATCGACAAGCCGATCGCGGATCCCGTGTCACGCACCCAGGTTGAGACGCTGCGGCGCAACTGCGCGGAATTCGGCATCCGCCTGCACTCGATGGGTGACGCGCAGCAGGGCATCGTGCACATCATCGGCCCGCAGCTGGGTCTGACCCAGCCGGGCATGACCGTGGTGTGTGGTGACAGCCACACTTCGACGCACGGCGCCTTCGGTGCCATCGCGATGGGCATCGGCACGTCCGAGGTCGAGCATGTGCTGGCCACGCAGACACTGGCGCTCAAGCCGTTCAAGACCATGGCGGTCAACGTCGACGGCGAGCTGCCGCCGGGTGTCAGCGCCAAGGACATCATTCTCGCGGTGATCGCCAAGATCGGCACCGGTGGTGGTCAGGGCCATGTCATCGAATACCGCGGCAGCGCCATCGAATCGCTGTCGATGGAAGGCCGGATGACGATCTGCAATATGAGCATCGAAGCCGGCGCCCGCGCCGGCATGGTGGCTCCCGACGAGACGACGTTCGAGTTCCTCAAGGGCCGTCCGCACGCGCCGACGGGTGCGGATTGGGACGCGGCTGTGGCGGCGTGGACAGCGTTACGTACTGACGAGGGTGCCGAATTCGACACCGAGGTGCACCTCGACGCGGCCGCCTTGAGCCCGTTCGTCACATGGGGCACCAACCCCGGACAGGGCGTGCCGCTGTCGGCGAATGTTCCCGACCCAGAACAAATGTTCGATGAGGGCGAGCGGCAGGCCGCGGAAAAAGCGTTGGCCTACATGGACCTTCAGGTCAACATGCCGATGCGGGACATCGCCGTGGACACCGTGTTCGTCGGTTCCTGCACCAACGGCCGGATCGAAGATCTGCGCGTGGTGGCCGACGTACTGCGTGGCCGCAAGGTCGCCGACGGGGTGCGGATGCTGGTGGTGCCCGGGTCGATGGCAGTGCGTGCGCAGGCCGAAACCGAGGGTTTGGGAGAGGTTTTCACCGCCGCTGGTGCCGAATGGCGGCAGGCTGGCTGCTCGATGTGTCTGGGCATGAACCCCGATCAGCTGGCTCCGGGTGAGCGCAGCGCGTCGACTTCCAACCGGAATTTCGAAGGCCGCCAAGGCAAGGGCGGCCGCACCCACCTGGTGTCACCCGCCGTCGCCGCCGCCACCGCGGTGCGCGGAACCCTGTCCTCACCCGCCGATCTGAGCTAGGAGCGCACTGTAATGGAGGCTTTCCACACCCACACCGGAATCGGCGTTCCGCTGCGCCGGTCGAATGTCGACACCGACCAGATCATCCCCGCGGTGTACCTGAAGCGGGTCACCCGAACGGGTTTCGAGGACGGACTGTTCGCGGGGTGGCGTACCGATCCGTCGTTCATCCTCAACCTGCCGCCGTTCGACCGAGGCTCAGTTCTGGTCGCCGGCCCCGACTTCGGCACCGGCTCGTCGCGCGAACATGCGGTGTGGGCGTTGATGGATTACGGATTCCGGGTCGTCATCTCGTCGCGCTTCGCAGATATTTTTCGCGGCAATTCCGGCAAGGCCGGATTGCTCGCCGCGGAGGTCGCGCAGGACGATGTCGAACTGCTCTGGAAGCTCATCGAGCAGAATCCGGGGCTGGAAATCACTGTGAATCTTCAAGATCGGAATTTGACCGCGGGAACGGTCGTGCTGCCCTTCAAGATTGACGATTACACCGCGTGGCGGCTGCTCGAAGGTCTCGACGATATAGGCCTTACGCTGCGGAAACTCTCGGAGATTGAAGCATTCGAGGCGAGTCGGCCGAGCTACAAACCCCGGACTCTGCCGGCCTGACCGAGTCGCTCCGCGGGTCCTGTCCGAGGGCCTGCGGAGCCATTTCGGCACTCGGGCGCAGCTCGAATCCCTGCCCCCGCAACCAGGTTCAAAAAACCCGCCAACACCTCCCAAGTGGGCCAACCAGATTGCCGAATTCCGCCACAGCTACGCCCGAAATTGGGCGTGGCTCTTGGAAATCGGCGGGTACTGGGTTTACCGTGTCCAGTAGTCGGTCCAGCCAGGGCCACTGAATCGGAGGTTTTGGATGAACAAAGCAGAACTCATCGATGCCCTGACAGAAAAGTTGGGCACCGATCGTCGTCAGGCCACCGCGGCCGTCGAGCACATCGTGGACACTATCGTGCGCGCCGTGCACAAGGGTGAGAGCGTCACCATCACCGGCTTCGGCGTCTTCGAGCAGCGTCGCCGCGCCGCACGCGTCGCGCGCAACCCGCGCACCGGCGAAACCGTCAAGGTGAAGCCGACGTCGGTTCCGGCATTCCGCCCGGGCGCGCAGTTCAAGGCCGTTGTCGCTGGCGCACAGCGTCTTTCGGCTGACGGCCCCGCCGTGAAGCGCGGTGCCACCGCCGCTCCGGCCAAGCGTGGCGCCGCCAAGAAGGCTGCCCCCGCGAAGAAGGCCGCTCCGGCCAAGAAGGCTGCCGCCACCAAGGCTCCGGCCAAGAAGGCTGCTCCCGCCAAGAAGGCTGCGGCTCCGGTCAAGAAGGCTGCTCCCGCCAAGAAGGCGGCACCGGTCAAGAAGGCTGCTCCCGCCAAGAAGGCCGCGGCTCCGGCTAAGAAGGCCGCTCCCGCCAAGAAGGCCGCGGCTCCGGCTAAGAAGGCCGCTCCCGCCAAGAAGGCCGCACCGGCCAAGAAGGCCGCACCGGCTAAGAAGGCTGCTCCCGCCAAGAAGGGCCGCCGCTAAGCCCTATCCGATAGGTCCGACTCGGACACGCCGTGGATCAACTGATCCACGGCGTGTCTGTGTGTGGACTGGACGGACGGAACGGGCCGCCGCTAGCGCTTGGTCGGCAGCGGACTGCCGATGTGGTCCGCGGCGACCAGCGCGTCGCCGTGCAGCGTCAACACCCACATGCTGCCCTTGCGATTACGCGATTTGTCGGGCCGGATTCCGCTGCGCTCGCACCACCACGAAATCAGGTCCGGGATCACCTTGCCCTGTGTGCAGATGACGGGCACCGTCTCGCCATCGCTTTTCGCGGCGATCTTCAGCACCCGCTTGCGCGCCGCGTCGGCGTCGGCCGCGTATGCCTCTTCGGTGAGAGTCGGCTCGTCCCGCACCCGGACACCGAGCTCCTGCGCCAGCGGTTCGACGGTCTGGTGGCACCGGGTCCGTGACGCCGCAAAGACGTCGCTGGCACCGAAAGCGAGCAGTTGGCCGACAAGCGATTCCGCTTGTCCCCGGCCTTTCTTGTCGAGCGGCCGGAGTCGATCGTCGCCCTTGTACCGGGCCTTGCGCCCCGCGGTGGCGTGCCGGACGATCAGCACGGTGCGGGTATCGGCCGGGCGACGGGTAAACCGTCGCAGCACCTTTCGATCATGGGGGTACTGCAGCCGGAGCATGGAGTCGGCCACTGGCAGCCAGTCGAGCTTGTCCACCTCCGAGTTGGGGCTGAACCCGCCGCCGGTGCTGCGGGCCGCCCAGTAGCGGACCTGCTTGGTGCCGAGCTCCAGGGGATAGCTGACGGAGGCCAGCCGCCGGCCCAGCACCGACTCGTACCCGGTCTCTTCCAGGATTTCGCGCACGGCGGTAACTGGTTCAGTTTCACCGGGATCCACCTTGCCCTTGGGCAGCGACCAGTCGTCGTAACGCGGTCGGTGGACGACCGCGATCAACGGCTCTCCGGACTCGCCGGGGCGCCACAACACCGCCCCGGCGGCCAACACCGGCGTCGCCGGGGTGTCGTGCGCCGTCTTGTTCGGCACCTGTGCTCCTGGATGTGGTTGTCGGGGTCAGGTTTTCGCGCTACGTGAGGTGCCGACCGAAAACTACGGTGTGCGGTGCCGCTCCATGATCGACACCTGGTGATCCCGAACCTTCTCGCCTTCCCGGGGCAACGCCGTCCAGTGCCCGTCCGGGCCCAGCTCCCAGCAACGGGTGGCCGGGTCCATGCTCGAGTCGAACATCCCGCCCAGTTCCTCGGTCAGTCTCGGGTCCTTCACCTGTGCCATCACCTCGACGCGACGGTCGAGATTACGATGCATCATGTCGGCGCTGCCGATCCAGAATTCATTGATGGCGTTGAAGTGAATAATCCGTGAATGTTCAAGGAAGCGGCCGAGAATCGAGCGCACCACGATGTTCTCGGAGAATCCCGCGACACCCGGGCGCAACGCGCAGATACCGCGAACCACCACCTCGACGCGGACCCCGGCCTGCGACGCCCGGTACAGCGCGTCGATGACCTGCTCGTCGACCAACGCGTTCATCTTCAACCGGATGCGGCCGTCGCCGCCTGCCTGCTTGGCCTCGATCTCGCGCTCGATGCGCTCGATGATGCCGCGCCGCACACTGTGCGGGGCCACCAGCAAGTTGCGGTAGGACACCTTGCGCGAGTACCCGGTGAGCGAGTTGAAGAGGTCGGTCAGGTCGGCGCCGATGTCGGGCGACGCGGTCAGCAGGCCCACATCTTCGTACAGGCGTGCGGTTTTCGGGTTGTAGTTGCCGGTACCGATGTGGCAGTACCGACGGATGGTCGACCCTTCGCGCCGCACCACCAGGCACGTCTTGCAGTGGGTCTTGAGCCCGATCAGTCCGTACACCACGTGCACGCCCGCCTGCTCCAGCTTGCGGGCCCACTTGATGTTGGCCTGCTCGTCGAAGCGGGCCTTGATCTCGACCAGCGCCACCACCTGCTTGCCGGCTTCGGCGGCGTCGATCAGCGCGTTGACGATCGGCGAGTCACCCGAGGTCCGGTACAGGGTCTGCTTGATGGCCAACACATTCGGATCGGCGGCGGCCTGCTCGATGAAACGCTGCACCGTGGTGGAGAAGGAGTCGTACGGATGGTGCACCAGGACGTCGCCGTCCCGCAGCGTCGAGAAGATGCTCTTCGGGGTTTCCCGTTCGCCGAACGCCGGGGGAGTGGCCGGCACGAACGGCCGGTCCTTCAGGTCGGGCCGGTCCACGCCGTAGATCTGCCACAGTGACGAAAGGTCCAGCAGCCCAGGCACTTCGATGACATCGCCGGGGTGCACGTCCAACTCACGAAGGAGTAGGTCGAGCATGTTCTCGGTCATGTCGGTCGCGACCTCGAGCCGCACCGGCGAGCCGAACCGGCGGCGCGCCAGCTCACGTTCCAGCGCCTGCAACAGATCCTCGTCGCGGTCCTCTTCGACTTCGAAGTCCGCATTGCGGGTGATCCGGAACGCGTGATGCTCGACGATCTCCAGCCCGGGGAACAGCACCGGCAGGAACGCCGAGATCAGTGCCTCCATCGGCAGGAACCGCACCCGGGGTTTGGCGCCCTCAGCCGTGTCACCCGACTCATGCAGCTCCACGAACCTGTCGACGTTGTCCGGCACCTTGATTCGGGCGAAGTGCTGCGTGCCGTCGTCGGGATTGCGCACCGTGATGGCCAGGTTGATGCTCAGGCCGCTGACGAACGGGAACGGGTGCGCCGGGTCGACGGCCAGCGGCGTCAACACCGGGAACACCTGCTCGTGGAAATAGGTGGACAGCTTGGACTGCTCGTGCTCGTCGAGCTCGCTCCAGTTGACGATGGTGATGCCCTGCTCGGCCAGCGCGGGCCGCACCACATCACCGAACACGGCGGCCTGCCGGCTGGAAATCTGCTGGGTGCGTTCACCGATCCGGCGCAGCTGTTCGCGCGGCGACAGGCCGTCCGCCGACCGCACCGACAGGCCGGTCTCGTCGCGGCGCTTCAGCCCGGCCACCCGAACCATGTAGAACTCGTCGAGATTCGATGCGAAGATCGCCAGGAATTTGGCCTGCTCCAACAGCGGCAGTGACGTGTCGGCGGCCAGTGCCAACACCCTGGCATTGAAGTCCAGCCAGCTCAGCTCCCGGTTGAGGTACCGGTCATCGGGGAGCGCGCTGTCCGTCGGATCCGCGGTGGCCGCAGGCAGCGGTTCCGGGTCGGAATCGACAGATGTCCGCTCGCTGCGTGCTGGTCGGGTGTCGGCTTCGGTCACCCTGACGATCTTTCCCTATCGGCAGGGCGCAAGCCACATGGTTGGTGAAGCCAGGTGGTCGCAAGGCGAGTCGCGGCTCACCGCCCTGCACCGACGATCCGGGTCGTGACCGGGCCGACGCCGAGCCGCCGCGCGGCCGCCAGATCCTCAGGGGTGTCGATGTCGCAGCGCAGTCCCGGCCACTCGCCCGACAGCTCCACCGCGCCTGAATCGGCATGGCGCCGTGCGGAATCGACACCGAACTCGGGGCCGAGCGGCGCGGCGAAGGCGAAGAGCGCCGCGGTACCGGTGCGGTGCCGGTCGGCGATGAAACTGCGGGCATGCTGACGCGCACCGGCGATGGCCTCGGCCAGTTCCGCGGTGCGGAGCGCGGGCAGGTCGCCTTGCAACACCGCGATGTTCGTCACCCGGTTCCGCAGGGCCTGCTCCGTGGCGGCGAGTGCGTGATTCAACGGATCGGGGTGTCCGGCCGGAGTGGGGTCCAGCAGGACGTCGGCACCGAGCTCGCGCACCGCGGCGGCGGCGTCCGCGTCCGGGGTGACGACAGTCACGGAGCCGACGGCCGGCACTGCCAGGGCGGCGGTGATGGTGTCGAGGAGCATCGCCAACACCACCTGCTCGCGTAGGTCGCCGGCGAAAACCGGGGCCAGTCGGGTCTTGGCCGCGGCCAGCCGTTTCACCGCGATGATCAACCCGACACCGGCGGCATCGCCGACCGTCTCCACACTCGGGTCGCTGCTCATGACTGCCATACTGCCAAAGCCTGGGCGGGACTAGTCTTGACGCCGTGGTGGAGGCAGCGGTGATGGGTGCCGGCGCGTGGGGGACGGCACTGGCGAAAGTCCTGGCGGACGCGGGCAGCAACGTGACGTTGTGGGCGCGCAGTGCGGAGGTGGCGCGCGAGATCAACGAGACCCACCGGAACTCGAAATATCTCGGTGACCGGGCGCTTCCGGCGGCCATCAAGGCAACCGCGGACCCCGCCGAGGCGCTGACCGGCGCCTGCACCGTGTTGTTGGCGGTGCCGTCCCAGACGCTGCGCACCAACCTGACCGACTGGACCGGACATCTCGGTGCCGACGCCACGTTGGTCAGCGTGGCCAAGGGCATCGAACTCGACAGCCTGTTGCGCATGAGCCAGGTCATCGTCCAGGTGACGGGTGCCGATCCGAGCCGGGTTGCCGTGCTCAGCGGGCCCAACCTGGCCAGCGAAGTGGTCGACGAGCAGCCGGCCGCCACCCTGATCGCGTGCACCGATTCGGGACGTGCGGTCGCGCTGCAGCGCGCATTCGCTACCGGCTACTTCCGGCCGTACACCAACGCCGACGTGATCGGCGCCGAAGTCGGTGGGGCGTGCAAGAACGTCATCGCCTTGGCCTGCGGGATGGCGGCGGGTGCCGGGTTCGGCGAGAACACCGCCGCCGCGATCATCACCCGCGGCCTGGCAGAGATCATGCGATTGGGAATCGCGCTCGGCGCCAAGGGCGTAACGCTGGCCGGGCTGGCCGGCGTCGGCGATCTGGTTGCCACCTGCACCTCGCCGCAGTCCCGCAATCGCAGTTTCGGCGAGCGCCTGGCGCGCGGCGGCACCATGGAATCGGCGATGGCCGCGGCCAGCGGCAAGGTCGCCGAGGGCGTCACGTCCTGCCAATCGGTGCTGGCGCTGGCCGAGAGCTACGACGTCGAGATGCCGCTGACCGACGCGGTGAACCGGGTGTGCCACAAGGGTTTATCGGTGGACCAGGCGTTCGCGCTGTTGCTCGGCCGCAGCACCAAGCCGGAGTGAGCCATGGACGGCCAGCTCGGCGATTCCACTCGTAGCGTCAAAGCGACTGCATCGCAACGGGTTCCAGGGCAGCCGGTGGCGCCGCCCCCGGTCCCGGTGGCTGCCTATCACCTGTCCGACGACGAATCGGACGGTCTGGACTTCTACGGCCGCAACTCCAATCCGGCCTGGCGCCAACTGGAATCGGCGCTGGCGGAACTGGAAGGTGCCATCTCGGCGCTGACGTTCTCGTCGGGTATGGCCGCAATTTCCTCGGCGCTGCGGGTGCTGGCGACCCCGGGCACCACCCTGGTGGTCCCGGCCGACGGCTACTACCAGGTACGCCGGTACGCGGCCGAGCATCTCGCGGCCCGCGGTGTCACCGTCATCGAGGCGAGCGCCGCGGAAATCTGCGGTGCGGCCGAGCATCTCTCCCATGCCGACGTGGTGGTCGCCGAATCGCCGGTCAACCCGACGCTGGACGTCGTCGACCTGCACCGGTTGTCCACGATCTGCCGGTCCCGCGGCGCGACCCTGGTGGTGGACAACACCGCTGCCACCCCGCTCGGCCAGCAGCCGCTGTCGCTCGGCGCCGACCTGGTGGTGGCCAGCGCGACCAAGGGGCTGTCCGGGCACAGCGATCTGCTGGCCGGCTACGTCGCGGGGTGTCACCGGGAACTGATGGCCGCCATCGAGCGCGAGCGGGTGCTGGCCGGCGCGATCCTCGGGCACTTCGAGGCCTGGCTGGCGCTGCGCAGCCTGGGCACCGCCGGTCTGCGGTTCGAACGGCAGTGCGGCAACGCCCTCGCGCTCGCCATGACGCTCGACGCCCATCCGGCCGTGCGGGCCGTGCGCTATCCCGGGCTGCCGGCCGACCGCGCGCATCCCGTGGCGCGGGACCAGATGCGGCGTTTCGGTGGCCTCGTCGCGATCGAACTGGCGGACGCCGCCGCCGTGCACGACCTGGTCAACCGCAGTCAGCTGTTGGTCGCGGCGACCAGTTTCGGTGGCATCCACACCTCGGTCGACCGACGTGCACGCTGGGGCGATGCGGTGTCGCCGGGCTTCGCGCGGATTTCACTCGGCATCGAGGACGTCGACGATCTACTGGCCGACATCACGGGTGCGCTCGGGTAGCCGAGTGCACGCGCGGTGGTGACCCCCGCGGCACACCGGAGTGTCGATCGACATTGGTGAGGGCTAGCCTCTCTAGGTTGTGACTGCCCCTCAATCCTCAGCAGCCGCCGGTCGTACCCGGGTCGCCGTCGTTTACGGCGGACGCAGCTCCGAGCACGCCATCTCCTGTGTTTCGGCCGGGAGCATCCTGCGCAACCTGGACCCGACCCGCTACGAGGTCGTCGCCGTCGGTATCACCCCGGAGGGTTCCTGGGTGCTCGGTGACGGCCGTCCAGAGACCCTGGCCATCACCGACGGGCAACTGCCCGGCGTCACCGCCGCATCCGGCACCGCGCTGACGCTGGCCGCCGACCCGAACCGCCGCGGTGAACTGCTGTCGTTGCAGGACGATGTCGCACAGGTGCTGACAGCCGTCGACGTCGTCTTCCCGGTGCTGCACGGCCCGTACGGCGAGGACGGCACCATCCAGGGCCTGCTGGAACTCGCCGGCGTGCCGTATGTCGGTGCGGGTGTGCTGGCCAGCGCGGCCGGGATGGACAAGGAATTCACCAAGAAGCTGCTGGCCGCCGACGGGCTGCCGATCGGCGATCAGGTGGTGCTGCGGCCGCGCGACGTGACGCTGAGCCTCGATGACCGCGAGCGCCTGGGCCTGCCGGTGTTCGTCAAGCCGGCCCGCGGTGGCTCGTCCATCGGCGTGAGCCGGGTCGCTTCGTGGGACGAGCTGGATCAGGCCATCGCCTATGCGCGCCAACATGATCCGAAGGTGATCGTCGAAGCCGCGATGCCCGGCCGCGAAGTGGAATGCGGTGTGCTGGAGTACCCGGACGGCCGCATCGCGGCCAGCGAGCTGGGCGAGATTCGCGTCGGTGGCGGGTTCTACGACTTCGCCACCAAGTATCTCGAGGACGCGGCCGAGCTCGACGTACCGGCCAAGGTCGATGACGAAATCGCCGACGAGATCAGGCAATTGGCCATCCGCGCGTTCAAGGCGCTGGACTGCCAGGGCCTGGCCCGCGTCGACTTCTTCCTGACCGAGAACGGGCCGGTGATCAATGAGATCAACACCATGCCCGGCTTCACGACCATCTCGATGTACCCGCAGATGTGGGCT
Source organism: Mycobacterium sp. PDNC021 (assembly GCF_048282635.1). Classification (NCBI taxonomy): domain Bacteria; kingdom Bacillati; phylum Actinomycetota; class Actinomycetes; order Mycobacteriales; family Mycobacteriaceae; genus Mycobacterium; species Mycobacterium sp. PDNC021. Next base: position 4,196,812 of record NZ_CP182502.1, on the reverse strand, counting down.
GCCAGCGGAGTCGACTACGCCACCCTGCTGAGCGTCATGGTGGACACCGCGCTAGGGCGGGGGACCGGCCTGCGCTAGCGGGCCGGCGCCGGGTCCAGCGGACGGGCCGGCATCACCTTTTCGATGAGCTCGGAGACCGTCTGGATCGGTGTCGGGCCGGAACCCTGCGGCAGCGTCAGAGCCACGTAGGTGGTCCCTTTGCCGTCGCCGACTGCACCGTGATCGACGGCGTACCAGGTGCTGGCGCTCGGGCCGCTGGCCTCGAACCACGACACCGCGTTGACCATCTGCAGCGGGGCTCCGACGACGAAACCGTCGGGTCGCTCGACGCCGCAGCGCAGCACCACCGCGTCGATACCGGTCGGTCCCAGCCAAGCAGCGGCACCCGCAGGGGCGGGGTCGGCGAGCGTCGCCCGACGGAAGTCGCCCATGGTGTCGGGCAGTGCGGCGAGCAGCGCGCGGCACTGCTCACTGTCGGCCTGTGGCGCCGGGGCGCTCGCGAGCGGGATCGCGACCGGTTTGTCCTCGGGCGCTTGGCGCAGCGCCGCATATGCGAGCAGGCCGACGATCGCCGCGACCGCCACCACGATGGCCGCGATGATCGCGCCGCGGGGTGGGCCATCTGGATCACCCGCCAGATCGCGATGGTCACCGGGTTCGGTCATGACGGCAACTCTAGAGCGCCGCTCGCCCCGGGAGGCCGAGAGCGGTCACCCTGCATAGACTCCACCACCATGACCAGCGCTGAATCCGGGGAGACCCTGGCGGGGCTCGGCGAGTTCGCGGTGATCGGGCGGTTGACCGCCCGCCGCCGGCAGCCCGCCGAGGTCGTCGTCGGCCCGGGTGACGATGCCGCACTCCTGACGGCCGCCGATGGCCGGGTCGTGGTGTCGACCGACATGCTGGTCGAGGGGCGTCATTTCCGATTGGACTGGTCCACGCCGCATGACGTGGGGCGCAAGGCAATTGCGCAGAACGCCGCGGACATCGAGGCGATGGGGGCGCGGGCGTATGCGTTCGTCGTCGGCTTCGGCGCGCCGTCCGACACTGCGGCCGCGGATGCACAGCGACTGTCCGACGGAATGTGGTCGGAGGCAACGAAATTCGGAGCCGGAATTGTCGGCGGCGATCTGGTGGCCGCGCCGCAGTGGGTGATCTCGGTGACCGTACTGGGCGACCTCGGTGGCCGTCCACCCGTGCTGTTGTCCGGTGCGCAGCCGGGGGACACCGTCGCGGTGGTTGGTGACCTGGGCTGGTCCGGTGCTGGATATTCCTTGTGGCGCGGCGGTATCCACGAGTTCGACGAGCTGCGGAGGCGGCACCTGGTGCCGCGGGTCCACTACGGGCAGGGGGCGGCTGCCGCGGCAGCCGGTGCGACGGCCATGACCGACGTGTCCGACGGATTGGTGGCCGACCTCGGCCACATTGCGGAGGCCTCCGGCGTGGCTGTCGACCTGTCGATGGTGGCGCTCGAGGCCGACGTGGCCACGCTGACACCGGCGGCCGCGATGGTCGGCGGCGACGCCCGCGACTGGGTGCTCGGCGGCGGCGAGGACCACGTGCTGGTCGGCACCTTCGGTGGCGCGCTGCCGGCCGGCTGGCGGCCCATCGGGACCGTGCTGTCCGGAGCGCCGCGCGTCACCGTCGACGGCGCGTCGTGGCATGGAGCCGGCGGCTGGGAATCGTTCGGTCAGTAAGGTACTGGCGTGACTGCCCGACCCCTGCAAGACCTGATCGACCCCGGCTGGGCCCTGGCCCTGGAACCGGTCGCCTCCGAGATCACTGCGATGGGCGAATTCCTGCGCGCCGAGAACGCGGCCGGCCACGGCTATCTGCCGGCCGGGGAGAATGTGTTGCGCGCCTTCACCTTCCCCTTCGACGAGGTGCGGGTGCTGATCGTCGGCCAGGATCCGTATCCGACCCCGGGGCATGCCGTCGGCCTGAGTTTCTCGGTGGCGCCCGACGTGCGACCGTTGCCGCGCAGCCTCTCCAACATCTTCACCGAGTACACCGCAGACCTGGGGTACGAGCAGCCGGGCTGCGGCGATCTGAGCCCGTGGTCGAAGCAGGGCGTCATGATGCTGAACAGGGTGCTGACGGTCCGGCCGGGTAATCCCGCCTCGCATCGCGGGAAGGGCTGGGAGGCCGTCACCGAATGCGCCATCAAGGCGCTCATCGCACGGCCACAGCCCTTGGTGGCGGTGCTGTGGGGCCGAGACGCACAGACCCTCAAGCCCATGCTCACCGGCGAGCGGTGCGCGAGCATCGAATCGGTGCATCCGTCACCACTGTCGGCGTCCCGCGGATTCTTCGGGTCCCGGCCGTTCAGCCGGGCCAACGAGCTGCTGACCCGCCTCGGTGCGGACCCCATCGACTGGCGCCTGCCTTAATCCCGCGAGGGGCCGTGTCTGTACGGCGACACGCCCGTTTTGGTGTGCCTTTTGCGGCCGCTCGCCGCTGGTGAGCGGCCGCAGCCACGACCTTGAAGACACACGAAAGCGCTGCGCGGGTTCCGCGCAGCGCTTTCGAGTAAGACTTCAGTTGTAGGCGGAATCAATCCACCCGAGAGCCGGAACTAACGGCTGACTTTGCCGGCCTTGATGCAGGAGGTGCAGGCGTTGATCCGCTTGCGGTTGCCACCCGGACGGTCGACCGCACGCACGGTCTGAATGTTCGGATCCCAGCGGCGGTTGGTCCGACGGTGGGAGTGCGAGACGGACATACCGAAGCCCGGTCCCTTTCCGCAGATGTCGCACACGGCGGCCATGAAGAACTCCTCGAAAATCAGTACTTGGGGTCTGAGTCCGACGGCCACAGCCATGTGCGGCGCGAACAGACAACCTGACCAGGATACCGGGCGGCCCGACGATCACCAAAATGGGTCTGGTGGCTGGTGTTCCATGGGAGTTGGTCAGGAGATTTGTCGGGGCCACTGGCTAGGCTGGCGGGGCACCGAGGGGTTACCGGGCGGGCGACTGGAGAATCGGGGAGAACCCGGGCGAACGCGATGGAGGTCACATGTCAGCAGGCGTGGGTCGCATCCCCCGTCCGCTGGATGGGATCGCCTTACGTGACTGGGCTCACACCGCGGTCCTGCATCTGATCGCCCATACCGACGAGATCAATCGGCTGAACGTCTATCCCGTCGCCGACTCCGACACCGGCACCAACATGCTGTTCACCATGCGTGCTGCCGCGGCACAGGCCGACGAGGCCGTGAAGGCGGCGGGCAACGACGTGGTGGCGGTGTCGGCCGCGTTGTCGGCGGGGGCGTTGCACGGCGCCCGGGGCAACTCGGGCGTCATCCTGTCGCAGATCCTGCGGGGTGTGGCCGACGTCGTGGCCGAGGCCGCGTCGCAACGCGGTGAGGACAGAGAGTGCGGTGAGATCACCGCGCCGGAGTTCACCGCGGCCCTGCACCACGCCCAGGTGCTCGCGGTCGCGTCCGTCGGGCAGACCGTGCCGGGAACCATCGTGTCGGTGCTGCAGGCAGCAGCGCTGGAAGCCGAGAATCAGAACGGGTTGACCGACCTCGCGATCATGGCGGCCGCCGTCTCGGACGCCGCCGCGGTGGCGCTCGAGCGCACCCCCGATCAGCTCGACGTGCTCGCAGCGGCGGGCGTCGTAGACGCCGGCGGCCGCGGCCTGCTGGTCCTGCTCGACGCACTGACCGCGACGCTGTCCGGCGGTTCGGCCGCCCGGCCCCTGTACCAGCCCGGCACCGGGTACCCCCGGGCCGACCATGACCACGACCATGGCCACAACAACCACGAAATTGGCGGTACGCCACCACAATTCGAGGTGATGTACCTGCTCGGTGATTGCCACCCCGACAACGTCGAGGTGTTGCGTGCCCGGCTGCTGCGGCTCGGTGAATCGGTGGCGATCGCCGCGGCGATCGCCGGCGGTCAATACAGCGTGCACGTACACGCCGACGATGCCGGAGCCGCGATCGAGGCTGCCCTCGATCTCGGCACGGTCAGCAGGATTCAGGTCACCGCGCTGATCGGGGCTGCCGGCGCACGGCCGTCCGGCGGCTGGAGCCGGGACCGCGCCGTGCTGGCGATCGTCGACGGTGACGGTGCGGGGGAGTTGTTCGGCAGCGAAGGCGCGCACGTGCTGCGGCCTGACGACGGACCGATCAGCGCGCAGCAGTTCCTGGCCGGGCTCGTCGGCACCGGTGCCGCGCAGATCATGGTGCTGCCCAACGGTTTTCTGGCCGCGGAGGAATTGGTGGCCGGCTGCGCCACGGCAATCAGCTGGGGCATGGACGTGGTGCCGGTACCGGCCGGATCCATGGTGCAGGGATTGGCGGCGCTGGCCGTGCACGATGCCACCCGCCAGGCCGTCGACGACGGCTACACCATGGCCCGCGCCGCGGCGGGCGCCCGGCACGGATCGGTGCGGATCGCCACCGAGGCGGCATTGACCTGGGCCGGTAGGTGCCGTCCGGGCGACGGTTTGGGCATTGCCGGTGACGAGGTGCTGATCGTCGGCCACGATCTGGTCAGTGCCGCCAGCGGGTTGATCGACCTGCTGCTGTCGTCGGGCGGGGAACTGGTGACGGTGTTGACCGGCGCGGGCGTCGATGCCGAGGTGGGTGTCGCGCTGGCCGAACATGTGCGCCAGGAGCATCTGGCGGCCGAGTTGGTGACCTATCACACCGGCCACCGTGGGGACGCACTACTGATCGGGGTGGAGTAGCGGTGGTCGCGCTGACCGACTCACTGGTGCACGTACTGGGCGCGAAATCCGCTGCACCACTGGAGGAATTCTTCGGCATCCGCACCGTCAACGATCTGCTGCGGCACTATCCCCGCAAGTACAGCCAGGGTATGACGGTGCTGGGGGAAGACACCGAGCTGCCGGAAGAAGGCGACCACGTGACGTTCGTGGACGTCATCACCAAGGCGGAGACGCGGTGGACCAATCGGACGCCCAAACGCGAATACCTGGTGGTCACCCTCGGCAACCGCAATCCGAAGGTCACCGCAACATTCTTCAACGCCAAGTTCCTCAAGAAGTCCCTCGTCGAGGGGACTCGCGTGATGCTGTCAGGCGTTGTCGGATTCTACGGTCGCACAATGCAATTGACGCATCCCGCGCACCTGGTCCTCGATTCCGGTGCGGGCCGCACGTTCGGGTCCCCGGCGCTGAAAAAGATCGCCGACGCCTCCGAGAAGATGCACGGCGAATTGCAGATGTCGGCGTTCGAGCGGGAGTTCTTCCCGATCTACTCGGCGTGCGCCAAGGTGCAGAGCTGGGACATCTACGCGTGCATCCTGCAGGTGCTCGCCGTGCTGGACCCGGTATCCGACCCGCTGCCGAAATCGATTCTGGCGCAGCGTGGTCTGATCTCCGAGGATCAGGCGCTGCGTGACATCCACCTCGGTGAGCGTGAAGCGGATCGCGAACAGGCCAGGGAGCGCCTGACTTTCGATGAGGCGGCGGGGCTGCAATGGGCGCTGGCCGCCCGTCGGCACGGCGCGCAGTCGCAATCCGGTCCGCCGGCGCCGCCGATCGACGACGGTCTGGCGGCCGCGCTGCGTGACCGGTTGCCGTTCGAATTGACTGCGGGACAACGTGATGTGCTCGAGGTGCTGTCGGCTGAGCTGTCCGAGCCTCGGCCGATGAACCGGATGCTGCAGGGTGAGGTCGGCTCGGGCAAGACCATCGTCTCGGTGCTGGCCATGCTGCAGATGGTCGACGCCGGCTACCAGTGCGCGCTGCTCGCACCGACGGAAGTGCTCGCCGTGCAACATGCGCGGTCCGTTCGCGACGTGCTGGGGCCGCTGGCCATGGCGGGCCAGCTCGGTGCGCCCGACGATGCGACCGCGGTTGCGTTGTTGACCGGATCCATGACCGCGCAACAGAAACGGCAGGTGCGCGAGGAGGTGTCGAGCGGGCGGGCCGGCATCGTCATCGGCACCCATGCCCTGCTGCAGGACGCCGTGGAATTCGACCGGCTCGGCATGGTGGTGGTCGACGAACAGCATCGGTTCGGGGTGGAGCAGCGAGACCGGTTGCGCGCCAAGGCCCCTGACGGACTGACGCCGCATCTGCTGGTGATGACGGCCACGCCGATCCCGCGCACCGTCGCGCTGACCGTGTACGGCGATCTGGAGACCTCGACCATGCGGGAGCTGCCGCGCGGCCGGCAGCCCATCGACACCAAGACCATCTTCGTCAGCCAGAAACCGGCCTGGCTCGACCGCGCCTGGGCCCGTATCCGCGAAGAGGTCCAGGCCGGACGGCAGGCCTATGTGGTGGCCTCCCGGATCGACGAGAACGACAAGCAGACCGAGAACAAAGAGGCCGGACCGCCGCCGGTGACGGTCGTCGAGCTGTACGACAAGCTGCGCACCGGGCCGCTGAAGGACCAGCGGCTGGGGCTCATGCACGGCCGGCTGCCGGGCGATGAGAAGGACGCCATCATGTCGGCCTTCCGGGCCGGCCAGATCGATGTGCTGGTGTGCACCACCGTCATCGAGGTCGGCGTCGACGTGCCCAATTCGACGGTCATGGTGGTGATGGATGCGGACCGCTTCGGGATCAGCCAGCTGCACCAGCTGCGGGGCCGCATCGGCCGTGGCTCGCACGCCAGCCTCTGTCTGCTCGCAACCAAGCTGCCGGAAGGGTCGAAGGCCGGTGCCCGGCTGCAGGCCGTGGCCGGCACCCTCGACGGTTTCGAACTGGCCGATCTGGATCTGCAGGAGCGCCGCGAGGGAGATGTGCTGGGGCTCAACCAGTCTGGGCGGGCTGGGTATCTGCGGTTCCTGTCGCTGGCCGACCATCAGGAAGTCATCGAGTCGGCCCGCGCGTTCTGTCAGGCGGCCTACGCGCAGAATCCGGACGATCCGGGGATGTCCGCGCTGGCCGCCCAGTTCGTCGACACCGATCGCGTCGAGTACCTGGACAAGGCGTGAAGCGCCTGCTGTGGCTCGTCGCAGCTGTAGTGCTGGCGGTGGTGGTCGCCATCCAGGTCGGGACGGCCGATGAACCCGCAGCGGTCGCCGATGGCGCGGACGGTGCTGTCGTACCGACGGTCGCGCCCGGTACCGACATCCTCGCCGGGGTCGCCGTCATTCCGCGACGGGTGCGTGACCCCAACTACCGGCGCGCGGCGTACGGCGAATCCTGGACAGACGACAACTCCGCGCCCGACGGCCACAACGGCTGCGACACCCGCAACGACATCCTGAACCGAGACCTGACCGACAAGACCATCGTGTCGCTCAAACGCTGCCCGCAGGCGGTGAAGACCGGGGTGCTGCGCGACCCGTACTCGGGCGACACCATCGCGTTCACCCGCGGCAACCAGACCGGTGCGGTGGTGCAGATCGACCACATCGTGCCATTGGCGCTGGCCTGGGACCTCGGGGCGAAGGATTGGAATGACGAGCTTCGGCTCCGGTTCGCCAACGATCCGGCGAATCTGCTTGCGGTGTCCGGGAAGGCCAACCAGGACAAGGGGGACAAGCAGCCCTCGGACTGGATGCCGCCGAACCATGGTTTCTGGTGCCAGTACGCCGTGCAGTACATCGCGGTGCTGCGCGGTTATGGGCTTCCCGTCGACGAGCCGTCGGTGCCGGTACTCCGCGATGCGGCGGCCACCTGTCCGAGGGGCTAGGAGCCGGACGGGCGAGCTTCGCGACGCAGTCGACGCCGACCTTGATCCTCAGTACAGAACCGAATCTCGGCTGTTTTGTTGCCAGTATCGAGAATTTCGCATAAAAACGGGCTCTTGGTAGTTTGCTGGCGTGCCGCTGATCGGTGACACCGCTAATTTCGAACGGGGCGTGCGCAAATTGCGCAAATATTGGTTGCCGAGCTATCGCAACTCGGCAACCAATATCTGTTCATTCCATTCGGCGACCACAGCGAAATAACCGATAGTGGGGCGACTGAATTAGATGCCGGAATGCCGTCGATTCAGTGAACTGTCGATATTTCGCCGCAGCCTGATGCCAAATACGCTCCTGCCTGTCGTGGGGGCCGTTCAGCGGCGTCCGAAAATGCCGCCGATGGTCTTCAAGGTGCCGTGGAGGTCGGCGGCGAGCGTCTTGGTGGTGCCGTTGAGCGCGCCGGCGGCCGTCTTGGTGGTGTTGTGCAGTCCGCCGGCGACGGTCTTGGTGGTGCCGTCGAGGTCGGCGGCGACGGTCTTGGTGGTGCCGTTGAGTGCACCGGCCACGGTCTTGGTGGTGTTGTGGAGGCCGCCGGCCACCGTTTTCACCGTGCCGTCGAGCGCGCCCGCGATGCCGCCCACCGGGCTGCTCGAGGTGGGCGCGTTGGCGTGGCTCGTGACCCCGGAAGTGGACGTGTCGGCCTGCGCGGTACCCGCTCCGAATGTGAATAGCAATGCACCCAGTCCAATTGTTGCCGCACCCAATAGCAAGCGCTGGGAGAGGCGACCAATTGTCGGCATCGTTAATTGTGAACTGCTTCCGAATGGATGAACCATTTCTCGAACCCCCTGCTCGATGATGTCTGGTTGCGTCGGAATAAAAGGACGCAATACCAAATTAACGCACCGGAGGTAATAGTGGGATAGTTAACACGAATCAATTGCTGCGAGTTGGTCGACAATCGGCACACGTGACCCACTGGACACATCTGTGGCAAGGGGGGTCGCCGCCTACCCGAAATCGTTCGCGCCAAACACAAATGGCCGTCCTCCCTGACGGGAGAACGGCCATTTGGGCCTGTATCAGTTGAACCGCAGCCGGCCTCAGATGCCCGTGTAGGTGGCGGGGTCCGGGCGGTAGCGGGTGCCGTCGTCGAGGCCGCCGAGGGCGTCCATGTGCTCAGCGGCCAACTCGAAGCCGAACACGTCGAGGTTCTCGGCGATGCGCTCGGGCGAGGACGAGCGGGGGATGACCGAGTTGCCGAGCTGCAGGCTCCACCGGATCAGCACCTGCGCCGGGGTCTTGCCATACTCGGCGGCGATCGACGCCACGGTCGGGTTGCTCAGCAGGGCGCCGATACCGAGCGGGCTGTAGGCCTGCGTGACGATACCGCGCTCGGCGTGCACCGCCCGCAGCGCCGACTGGTTGAGCAGCGGGTGCAGCTCGACCTGGTTGACCACGGGGCTGACATAGCTCAGGTCGATGATGGTCGACAGGTCTTCGTCGGAGAAGTTGCAGACGCCGATCGACTTGGCGGTGCCGTCGTTGTGCACCTTGATCAGGGCACCCCAGCTGTCCACGTACTTGCTGATGTCGCCGGCCGGCCAGTGGATCATGTAGAGGTCCACGTACTCCATGCCGAGTTTGTCCAGGCTCACCTTGAGGGCGTCCTGGCCGCCCTGGAAGCCCTGGTCGGCATTGGCCAGCTTGGTGGTGACGAAGATCTCGGCGCGCGGGATGCCCGAGGCGGCGATGGCCCGGCCGACTGCTTCCTCGTTGCCATAGACGGCTGCGGTGTCGATCAGCCGGATGCCCATCTCGAGCGCGGCCGAGACGGCCCGCTCGGTGTCGGCGTCCGACAGTTCCCCGACACCGAGGCCGAGCGCCGGAATCGTGTTGTCGTCGTGGAGCGCCAGATTGGGAATCTCTGCGGAGGCCATGTCACCTACCCTGTGAAGTTGAACGTTCGTGGATCGGGGCCCAGGCGGGTGCCGTTGTCGAGGGTCGCGATGGACGCGATGTCCGCTTCGCTCAGCTCGAAATCAAACACGTGGAAATTGCTCGCAATCCGGTCTGGGTTCACCGATTTCGGGATGACGATATTACCCAGCTGGATATGCCACCTAATCAGCACCTGCGCTGGCGTTTTTCCGTGTCGCTCCGCGATCGCGGTGATGATCGGGTCCTGCAGCATGGAACCCTGTCCCAGCGGACTCCACGCCTCGGTGGCGATGCCGTACCTGGCATGGGTCTCGCGCAGCTCAGCCTGCGGCAGGCGCGGATGGAGCTCGATCTGATTCACCGCGGGCACGATCCCGGTGGCGTCGATGAGCAATTTGAGATGCTCGGGCTCGAAGTTGCTGACCCCGATAGCGCGGATGCGGCCCTGATCGCGCAGGTGGGCGAACGCCTTGAAGGTGTCGACGAACAAGTTCTGCGCAGGTGTCGGCCAATGGATCAGATACAGATCCAGATAGTCGAGCCCCAGCTGCGCGATGCTCGCGTCGAACGCGGCGAGGGTCTTCTCATAGCCCTGTTCGGAGTTCCACAACTTTGTGACGACGTAGACGTCTTCACGCGGGATGCCGGAGGCGGCCACAGCCCGCCCGACACCGGCTTCGTTGCCGTAAGCCGCGGCAGTGTCGATATGGCGATATCCGGCGTGCAATGCTGCAGTGACGGCACGTTCGGTGTCCTCGGCCGGTGTCTGCCACACCCCGAGCCCGACCACGGGGATGGACGTACCGTCGTTGAGCGTCAGTGTTGGATTCGGAGCACCTGAAGGATCAGCCATGACCATGAGCATGCCAGGCGATGCTGTCCAGTCCGCGGCGACGAGTGACACCGAGCTGGCCGTCCGACCGGAGCATCCGGTCGCGGGACGGCCCAGCCGGCTGCGCTTGACGGTCCTGACCAAGATCGGCGGCGTTGCCCTCCGAGTGCTGCCCAAGATTCCCGACCGGGTGAAGCGGGTGCTGCTCGGCGGACGCCGAGTGACCATCGATGGCAACACCCTGGACACCACCCTTCAGCTGATGCTGACGGCGCAGAACGCCAGTGGCGCCGGCGGCCTGATCGTCAGCAGTGACATCGAGGTCGCGCGGGCTCAACTGAACGCGCTGTCGCAGTACCTCGACCCGGCAATCGCCGTGGCGACGACAGACTTCACCGTCCCCGGTCCGGCCGAACCGCTGCGTGCCCGGCACTATCAGCCGGACGTCACAGGCCCCACCCCGATGCTGGTCTTCTTCCACGGCGGCGGATTCGTCGTCGGCGGTATCGAGTCGCACGACGGGTTGTGCCGATTGATCTGCCGCGACGCCGGAGTGCAGGTGGTGTCCGTCGAATACCGCCTGGCTCCCGAACACCCGGCTCCGGCTGCTGCCGACGACTGCTATGCCACCTACCTCTGGTGTGTGGACAACGCCGGCCGCCTGGGCGCGGACCCGACGAAGATCGCGGTCGGCGGCGACAGCGCCGGCGGCAACCTGGCGGCTGTCGTGTCGCAGCGTGCCCGCGACAACCTCGCGCCACTGCCGGCCCTGCAGCTGCTGCTCTATCCCGTGACCAACTTCGCCGGGGACACCCGGTCGAAGGTGCTGTTCGCCGAGGGCTACTTCCTGAGCAAGATCGACATGGACTGGTTCCGGGCGAACTACCTGGCCGAATCGGCACTCGACCCGTCGGACCCGCGGGTGTCGCCACTGTTGGCCGACGATCTGTCGGGGCTGCCGCCTGCGCTCGTGCTCACCGGTGGTTTCGATCCGCTGCGCGACGAGGGGGAGGCCTACGCCGTCGCACTGGCCGCCGCCGGGGTCCCGGTCGATCACCGCCGATATGGGTCTCTGGTTCACGCCTTCGCGAATTTCTTCCCGCTCGGCGGCGACAGCGCCACGGCCACGGCGGACTTCGTATCGGCATTTCGGGCCCACCTCACGCGCTGAGGCACGGGTCCGGCCGATTGCGCCGTCGGCGTCGGTACCCTTGACGCCGTGCCGTCGAAATCGTCGAAGTCATCGAAGAACGCCAGCTATGACCTGAAGGCCGCGGACCGCAAGCGCGACTGGGTGGTCAAGGGCGGGCTGACCGCGCTTGTCATCGTTTTCGCGGTGGTGCTGGTGGCGTACATCGTCATGAACGGCAAGCCGAAGGCCGACCCGCACAAGGTGCAGGCGGTGCAGATCGCGGCGAGCAACGTCGTCACCAATCCCGGCACCAAGGATCCGAAGGTCACCCTGACGATCTACGAGGACTTTCTCTGCCCGGTCTGCGGCGTCTTCGAAAAGACCTACGGCCCGACCATCGCCAAGCTGATCGACAACGGCGACATCGCCGTCGACTACAACATCGTCTCGATCATCGGCCGTGGCGACCCGAAGTCGTACTCGACGCGCGCCGGCGCCATCGCGTACTGCGTCGCCGACGAGGACAAGGCCGCGTTCCGGCGCTTCCACGAGGCGCTGTACAAGAATCAGCCCGAGGAAACCGCGGCCAGCTTCCCGGACAACGCCAAGCTGCTCGAGTACGCGCGCCAGTCCGGCGTTGCCGTCGGTCCGAACGACCCGCTCAGCAAGTGCGTCGAGAACGGCGTCTACACCGAGATGGTCAACAACATGGCCCGCAACTCGGAGATCCAGGGCACCCCGACCATCAAGATCAACGGCACCGAGACCAGCCTGGTCCCGAACGGCGATCCGAACAGCCTGATCGAGAAGATCAAGGCCATCGCGCCCGATCTGCCGAACCTGCCCGCGGCCCCGGCGGCCCCCGCCGCTCCCGCTCCGGGCGCCCCGGCACCGCAGCCCGCCCCGGCACCGCACCAGTGACCGACGTCGAGACATCCGAGCGGCCGGCAGGGGTGGCGGTCAGCCGCCCCGCCGCTGTCTGGATTCTGCTCGCCGGCGTCATCGGCGAGGTCGCCGCGTTCGTGTTGGCCGTCGAGAAGATCCGGCAGCTGCAGAACCCGTCGTACGTCCCGTCGTGCAGCATCAACCCGGTGCTGTCGTGCGGGTCGGTGATGCTGACCAAACAGGCCTCACTGTTCGGATTTCCGAACCCGCTCGTGGGCATCGCCGCATTCAGTGTGGTGATCGTGACGGGTGTGCTGGCAGTGGCCGGAGTTCGGCTGCCGCGGTGGTACTGGGCCGGCCTGGCCGGTGGCACGCTGCTGGGCGCGGTGTTCGTGCACTGGCTGATCTACGAGAGCCTGTACGAGATCGGCGCGCTGTGCCCGTACTGCATGGTGGTCTGGGTCATCACCATGGCGCTGCTGATCGTGGTGTCGTCAATTGCCTTGCGGCCCTTGGCCGGCGGCAGCAAAGTGGTGTACGCCCTGTACCAGTGGCGATGGCCGTTGTACGCCGTCTGGATCACCGCGATCGCACTGCTGATCCTTGATCGATTCTGGAGCTATTGGTCCACGCTGATCTAGCGCGACATCTAGCCGCACCCGCTAGGGTCACTGGGTGATTTCCAAACTCCTGGTGGCCAATCGCGGCGAGATCGCGATCCGGGCCTTTCGAGCGGCCAACGAACTCGGTATCGCAACCGTGGCGGTGTACCCGTTCGAGGATCGCAATTCGCTGCATCGGCTCAAGGCTGACGAGTCGTATCAGATCGGCGAGAAGGGCCATCCGGTCCGGGCGTACCTGAACATCGACGACATCGTCGCCACTGCCGTGGCGTGCGGCGCCGACGCGATCTACCCCGGCTATGGCTTCCTGTCGGAGAACCCCGAACTGGCGGCGGCGTGTGCCGCCGCGGGCATCACATTCGTCGGACCCAGCTCCGACATTCTCGAACTGACCGGCAACAAGGCGCGGGCCATCGAGTCGGCCCGCGCCGCGGGGCTGCCCGTGCTGGCCTCGTCGGAACCGTCGTCGTCGGTGCAGGCTCTGCTGGCGGCAGCTGAGCACATGCACTTCCCGTTGTTCGTCAAGGCCGTCGCCGGTGGTGGCGGTCGGGGTATGCGCCGCGTCGCCGACCCGGCCGACCTGCGTGAGGCCATCGAAGCCGCGTCCCGCGAAGCAGATTCGGCCTTCGGTGACCCGACGGTGTTCCTGGAGCAGGCCGTCGTCAACCCGCGGCACATCGAGGTGCAGATCCTCGCCGACACCCACGGCAACGTCATGCACCTGTTCGAGCGCGACTGCAGCGTCCAGCGCCGGCACCAGAAGGTCATCGAGCTGGCCCCCGCGCCGAATCTGGATCCCGCACTGCGCGAGCGGATGTGCGCCGACGCCGTGGCCTTCGCCCGGCAGATCGGCTACACGTGTGCCGGCACCGTCGAGTTCCTCGTCGACGAGCGCGGCCAGCATGTGTTCATCGAGATGAACCCGCGCATCCAGGTGGAGCACACGGTGACCGAGGAGATCACCGCTGTCGATCTGGTCGCCTCACAGTTGTGTATCGCCTCCGGTTGGTCGCTCGAGCAGCTGGGACTGAGTCAGGAGACCATGCAGGCGCGCGGCGCGGCGCTGCAGTGCCGCATCACCACCGAGGACCCGGCCAACGGTTTCCGTCCGGACACCGGCCGGATCACCGCGTACCGCACCCCGGGTGGCGCCGGCATCCGGCTCGACGGCGGCACCAACCTGGGTGCCGAGGTGTCGGCGCACTTCGACTCCATGCTGGTCAAATTGACTTGTCGTGGAAGGGATTTGACGACTGCGGTGGCTCGCGCCAAGCGGGCCCTGGCCGAGTTCCGGATCCGTGGCGTCTCGACGAACATCCCGTTCCTGCAGGCGGTGCTGGACGACCCCGACTTCGTCGCCGGCAAGGTGACCACGTCGTTCATTGACGAGCGTCCGCAGCTGCTGACCGCGCGCAGCAGTGCCGACCGCGGCACCAAGATTCTCAACTACCTGGCCGACGTGACGGTCAATCAGCCGCACGGGCCGCGTCCGTCGGCGGTGTACCCCCGCGACAAGCTGCCCGCCGTCGACCTCAAGGCGGCGCCGCCGGCCGGGTCGAAGCAGCGGCTGGTCGAGCTGGGACCGGAAGGCTTCGCACGCTGGCTGCGCGACACCCCGGCCGTCGGGGTCACCGACACCACCTTCCGCGATGCACACCAGTCGCTGCTGGCCACCCGCGTGCGGTCCACCGGCCTGCTGGAGATCGCCCCGTACATCGCCCGGTCGACCCCTCAGCTGCTCTCGGTCGAGTGCTGGGGTGGCGCCACTTACGATGTGGGCCTTCGCTTTTTGAAGGAAGACCCGTGGGAGCGCCTGGCCGCACTGCGCGAGGCGCTGCCCAACATCTGTCTGCAGATGCTGCTGCGCGGCCGCAACACCGTCGGCTACACGCCGTACCCGGAACTGGTGACGACGGCGTTCGTCGAAGAAGCCACGGCGACCGGTATCGACATCTTCCGCATCTTCGACGCGCTGAACAATGTGTCCTCGATGCGCCCCGCCATCGAGGCGGTGCGTGAAACCGGTTCTGCGGTAGCCGAAGTCGCGATGTCCTACACCGGCGACCTGACCAACCCGGGCGAGAAGATCTACACGCTGGACTACTGGCTCAAGCTCGCCGACGAGATCGTCGACGCCGGCGCGCACGTGCTGGCCATCAAGGACATGGCCGGCTTGCTCCGGCCGCCGGCGGCGGCAAAGCTGGTGTCGGCGTTGAAGTCTCGCTTCGATCTGCCGGTGCACGTGCACACCCACGACACCCCGGGTGGGCAGTTGGCGACCTACATGGCCGCCTGGTACGCCGGCGCGGACGCGGTCGACGGCGCCTCGGCGCCGATGGCCGGCACCACCAGCCAGCCCGCGCTCTCGTCCATCGTCGCAGCGGCGGCACACACCCAGTACGACACCGGGCTGTCGCTGGAGGCGGTCTGCGACCTGGAGCCGTACTGGGAGGCGCTGCGCCGCGTGTACGCACCTTTCGAGTCCGGCCTGCCGTCGCCGACCGGCCGCGTCTACACCCACGAAATCCCGGGTGGTCAGCTCAGCAACCTGCGCACCCAGGCGATCGCGCTGGGCCTGGGCGACCGGTTCGAGGAGATCGAGGACGCCTACGCCGGCGCCGACCGCATCCTGGGGCGCCTGGTGAAGGTGACGCCGTCCAGCAAGGTGGTCGGTGACCTGGCCCTGTCGCTGGTCGGCGCCCACGTCACCGCCGACGACTTCGCGGCCGACCCGGCCCGCTACGACATCCCGGACAGCGTCATCGGATTCTTCCGCGGCGAGCTGGGTGACCCGCCCGGCGGCTGGCCGGAGCCGTTGCGCACCAAGGCATTGGAGGGCCGCGGCCCGGCCCGGCCGGAGCAGCAGTTGACCGAGGAGGACGAGGCCCAGCTGGCGCAGCCCGGTGTGGTGCGCCAGGGTGCGCTGAACCGGCTGCTGTTCCCCGGCCCGACGAAGGAGTTCCTGGCTCACCGCGAGGAATACGGAGACACGTCGCGGCTCAGCGCGAACCAGTTCTTCTACGGCCTGCGCCGTGGGGAAGAGCACCGCGTGCATCTGGAGAAAGGCGTCGAGCTGCTCATCGGACTCGAAGCGATCTCCGAGCCCGACGAGCGCGGTATGCGTACCGTGCTGTGCCTGATCAACGGGCAGCTGCGCCCGGTGCTGGTGCGCGACCGCGCCATCGCCGCGGACGTGCCGGCCGCCGAGAAGGCTGATCGGAACAACCCGGACCATGTTGCCGCCCCGTTCGCGGGCGTCGTCACCGTCGGCGTCGCGGTCGGTGACGAGGTCGACGCGGGCCAGACCATCGCGACCATCGAGGCCATGAAGATGGAGGCGGCCATCACCGCACCCAAGGCCGGTACCGTCGCGCGGATCGCCGTCACACCCACCGCGGGTGTGGAAGGTGGCGATCTGCTCGTGGTGATCAGCTGACCCGGATCATCGGCGGCCGCCACGGCGGCCGCCGGATCTCGGTGCCCGCCAAAGGGACTCGGCCGACCACCGATCGAGTGCGCGAATCGCTGTTCAACGTGCTGGAAGCGCGGCTGGACTTCGACGGGGCGCGGGTGCTCGACCTGTACGCCGGATCGGGTGCGCTCGGGCTGGAGGCGCTGTCCCGGGGTGCGGCGTCGGCCCTGTTCGTCGAGGCCGATCGGCGCGCCGCTGCGGTGATCTCCCGGAACATCGCCGAGCTCGGGGTCGGCGGTGCCACGGTGCGGTGCGGCACGGCGTCCAGCGTGGCGGGGACGTCGGCGCCCCGGCCGGTGGACCTGGTGTTCGCGGACCCGCCCTACGACGTGCCGGCTACTGACGTGGAAGCCGTTGTCGGGCAGCTCGTTTCGGGCGGCTGGTTGGCCGACGGCGCGATCGCGGTGATCGAGCGTCCGACGTCCGGCCCGGGACTGGTGTGGCCCGACGGCTGGACCGTGCTGCGGGAGCGGCGGTACGGCGACACTCGGCTGGAAATGGCGGAGTGGACTCCGATGATCGGACTCCGCTGACCTGTCGGGTCTGAACCGGCCGCGCCTTGTACCGTCTTTGGCTATGAGTGGTGCGGTCTGCCCGGGATCCTTCGATCCGATAACTCTTGGTCATCTCGACGTCTTCGAGCGGGCGGCGGCCCAGTTCGACGAGGTGGTGGTGGCGGTCCTGGTGAACCCCAACAAGAAGGGGATGTTCACCGCGGAGGAGCGCATCGCGATGATCACCGAGGCGACGTCGCACCTGCCGAACCTACGGGTCGAGGCCGGGTCCGGTCTCGTCGTCGACTTCGCCCGGTCCCGTGGGCTGACGGCCATCGTCAAGGGCCTGCGCACCGGCACCGACTTCGAGTACGAGCTGCAGATGGCGCAGATGAACCGGCACGTCGCCGGCGTCGACACCTTCTTCGTGGCGACCAAGCCGCAGTTCTCATTCGTGTCGTCGTCGTTGGCCAAGGAGGTGGCGGCCCTCGGTGGCGACGTCACCGACCTGCTCCCGGCAGTGGTGAACAAGAGGCTGCAGGCAAAGCTCGCCGGATAGTTCTGCGCGACACACCGGCCGCCAAAGCGGAGTCACACGAGTAACAACAGGCACACTGGTAACAACAACTACGCCTGGAGGGTGTTGCCGTGTACCGAGTATTTGAGGCGCTGGACGAGCTCGGCGCGATCGTGGAAGAGGCACGCGGAGTGCCGATGACCGCAGGCTGCATGGTGCCGCGGGGCGATGTCCTGGAACTTCTCGACGACATCAAGGACGCGATTCCAGGCGAACTTGACGACGCCCAGGACGTTTTGGACGCCCGCGACGGGATGCTGCGCGAGGCCAAGCAGCACGCTGACTCGATGGTGTCGTCGGCGACGGCAGAGGCGGATTCGCTGGTCAACCACGCCCGTTCCGAGGCGGACCGGCTGCTGGCCGATGCCAAGGCGCAGGCCGATCGCATGGTCGCCGAGGCGCGTGCGCACAGCGAGCGCATGGTCGGTGAGGCCCGCGAAGAAGCCAACCGGATCGCCAGCACCGCAAAGCGTGAGTACGAGGCCAGCACCAACCGGGCCAAGGCCGAGGTCGACCGGCTCCTGGAAAGCGGCAACATCTCGTACGAGAAGGCTGTGCAGGAGGGCATCAAGGAGCAGCAGCGCCTGGTGTCGGAGACCGAGGTGGTCCAGACCGCCCACGCCGAGGCCACCCGCATGGTCGATTCCGCCCACGCCGAGGCCGACCGCCTGCGGGGCGAATGCGACATCTACGTCGACAGCAAGCTCGCCGAGTTCGAGGAGCACCTCCAGGGCACCCTGCGTTCGGTCAGCCGGGGCCGGCACCAGCTGCGTACCGCGGCCGGCACCCACGACTACGCCCAGCGCTGAATCGGCTTGTCGGAAGGGCGTCCGGTCGGTGACCGGCGCCGACGTAGGATTGACGAATGTCTCGTCCCGGTCCGCTGATCATTGACATTGCGCGATTGGGCCGTCGGCCCGGGTCGATGATCACGCATGTCGAAACTGTGCCCAGCCCCGCGCGCATCGGCCTGGATCTGATGGCGATCGCGCCCGGCGCGCCGATCGACCTCGACCTGCTACTGCAGTCGGTGTCCGAAGGTGTGCTGGTGACGGGGTCGGTGTCCGCGCCGACCACCGGCGAGTGCTCGCGGTGCCTCAACCCGTTGACCGGGGATGTCACTGTCGACCTCACCGAGCTGTTCGCCTATCCCGACAGCACGACCGAGGCCACTACCGAGGAAGACGAGGTCGGCCGCGTCATCGACGACACCGTCGACATCGAGCAGTCGATCATCGACGAGGTCGGGTTGACGTTGCCGTTCGCGCCGCTGTGCACCCCGGACTGTCCGGGCCTGTGCCCGGACTGCGGGGTGCGTCTGCTCGATGCCGAGCCTGATCATCATCACGACAAGATCGACCCGCGCTGGGCGAAGTTGTCGGCGATGCTGTCGGACAGCCCGGGGGCCGACGGCGTTGTGCCGGAGGAAGATACGTGACGGTAGATCGTGCGCCGCTCCTGGCAGCGCTGGGCGTGCCATTGCCCGACGATCTGCTGACTGTGGCGTTGACCCATCGCAGCTACGCGTACGAAGCCGGTGGCCTGCCGACCAACGAACGGCTGGAGTTCCTGGGCGATGCCGTGCTCGGCTTGGTGATCACCGCCGAGATCTTCCGCCGCTACCCGGACCGCAGCGAAGGCGAGTTGGCCAAGCTCAAATCGGCGGTCGTCAACACTCAGGCGTTGGCGGAGATCGCGCGCAATTTGCCGCCCGACGGACTGGGCAGCTACCTGCTGCTGGGCCGCGGCGAGATGGCCAGCGGCGGCGCGCAGAAGGCCAACCTGCTGGCCGACGGGCTCGAATCACTGCTCGGCGCAACGTATGTCGAGCACGGCCACGAGGTGGCCCAAACCGTGGTGATGGGACTGTTCAGCGCGGCCCTCGATACCGCGGCGAGCCTGGGCGCGGGTCTGGACTGGAAAACCAGTCTGCAGGAACTGTCCGCGGCCCGCCGAATCGGTGTCCCGTCGTATCTGGTGACGTCCACCGGCCCGGAACACGACAAAGAGTTCACCGCGCGCGCGGTGGTCAACGGCGTCGACTACGGCGAAGGTGTTGGGCGCACCAAGAAGGAAGCCGAACAGCATGCCGCTGCGGCGGCGTACCAGGCGCTGGAGGCCAGTCCCGCAGTCGACCCTGACGCTGACGCCGTCAGCAATGCCTGAGCTCCCTGAAGTCGAGGTCGTCCGCCGCGGCCTCGAATCGCATGTGGTGGCAAAGGGTTTCACCACCGTACGGGTGCTGCATCCGCGCGCGGTGCGTCGGCACGACAACGGTCCCGCGGACCTGGCCGGCCGATTGGCCGGTCGCCGGATCACCGGCACGGGTCGCCGCGGAAAGTACCTGTGGCTGACCCTCGACGGTGACGAGGCATTGGTGGTGCACCTGGGCATGAGCGGCCAGATGCTGATCGGGCCACCCGCTCGGCCGTCGCACCTGCGCATCGCGGCAGTGCTCGATGACGGCACCGAACTGAGTTTCGTCGACCAACGGACTTTCGGCGGTTGGCAGGTCTGCGACCTGGTCGAGGTGGACGGCAGCGTCGTGCCTGTGCCGGTTGCGCATATCGCCCGCGATCCGCTGGATCCCGAGTTCGATCCGGAGTCCGTGGTGAAGATCTTGCGGCGCAAGGATTCTGAGATCAAGCGCCAGCTGCTGGATCAAACGGTGGTGTCCGGCGTCGGCAACATCTACGCCGACGAATCGTTGTGGCGGGCGCAGGTCAACGGCTTCCGGCTGGCTTCGGCGTTGCCCAGGCGTCAGCTCGGGGAACTCCTTGCGCACGCGGCAGACGTGATGAATTCCGCTCTGGCGCAAGGCGGTACGTCATTCGACTCGCTGTACGTCAATGTCAACGGCGAGTCCGGGTACTTCGACCGCTCACTGGACGCCTACGGTCAGGAGGGGGAGCCGTGCCGCCGGTGCGGCACGGCGATCCGGCGGGAGAAGTTCATGAACCGCTCGTCGTACTACTGCCCGAAATGCCAACCGCGGCCACGCATTCCGCGTCGGGTCTGACCACCGGAGGCTACTTCAGCCCGGGTATGCCCTTGAACTTCGGCGAATCGGTCATGCAGAACCTCCACTCGCCGCCTTCTTTGCGGAGCGGAACGTTCGTGACCCCGGAGGCCGAGTTGACGCTCACCGTCGCCCGATCTCCGTTGACGTTGATATCGGTGATCTCGGCGCGTTTGGTCGAACCGGGGCCGGCGTCGGTGCTGCTGCCCTTGCCGAACTTGCCCGCGATCGAGGGCACCTTGTCGTACAGCTTCACGTCGTTGGCGCAGGAGTGCGCTTTGAAATCGTCGAAGGTCTCGATCTGCGCCGTCATCAGGTCGCGAATCTGCTCCTCGTCCGACGCCGGCCCGGCGATCGACACCCCGCCACTGCTGGACGCCGAGTCCGAGCCCGAGCGCGACGTCACCAGGGCGAAGACGACCCCGATCACGAGGACGACGGCGAATATCCCCGCACCGATGAGCGCGAACTTGCGGGTGTTGTTGGGCGGAGTCGGCGGCGGGAACCCGGGCTGACCCGGGAAACCGGGCCCCATCGGGTAACCCGGTGCCTGCCCGTAGGCGGGCTGCCCGTAGACCGGCTGCCCATAGACCGGCTGCCCGTACTCAGGCTGGCCGTACGTGGGTTGGCCGTAAGCCGGCTGCCCGTACGTGGGCTGACCGTAAGCCGGCTGCCCGTAAGGGGGTTGGCCGTAGGCGGGCTGACCGTACGCAGGCTGGCCATATCCCTCGGGCGGCTGCTGCTGCGGCTGCCAGGGCTGAGCGCCCGGATCTGAGCCGGACGGGGGATAGGTCATGTCTGCGCGCTCCCTGTGAACTGTGCTTGGTGTCCAACGTAACACCAGCTCGACTGCCCGAAATGCCAACCGCGGGCGGGCAAGTCACAGGTCGATCACTTCATGCCGGGCAGGTTCTGTAGCTGCTTCAGTTGCGGTGAGTCGGTGAAGCAGATCTTCCACTCGCCGCTTTCTTTACGGAAGTACAGCGTGCCGGAACGCTCCAGGCCGGTGCTCGACGTCGCGGTGACTTCTGCGGTGGCAGTATCGCCGGTCACATTGACACTGTCGACGCTGGCTTTGCCCTTGGCTCCCGTCGGATTGGTGCCCGTGCTGTCGGCGATGCCGGGGAACTTGCTGAAGAACTTCTGGTCGTTGGCGCAGGCCCGTTCTTTGATCGACGACGGTCCCGAGCTCATCAGGCTGCGAATCTGGTCCTCGTCGGAGTTGCCGCCCAGGGCGCTGAGCCCACCGCCGGAGTTCGAGACCAGCACCACGGCCACCACGATGCCGACGACGATGATGGCCGCCAGGCCACCGATCAGCGCCCATTTCGGGCCGTTGGATTTGGGTTGCGGCGCGCCGGGGAAGCCGGGTCCCGTCGGATATCCCGGCGGCTGGCCGTACCCGGGCTGCCCGTAGGCCGGTTGGCCGTACGTGGGTTGTCCGTAGGCGGGCTGCCCGTACGTGGGTTGTCCGTAGGCGGGCTGGGGTTGGCCGTATCCCGGTTGGCCGTAGCCGCTCGGCGGGTACCCGGGTGCGGGCTGCTGCGGCTGCTGCCACGGCTGACCGCCTGGCTGCGGCCCGAGCGGGGGATAGGTCATGTCTGGTCGCTCCCTGTGAACTGTGCTTGCAATCCAAGTTAACACCGTTGGGCCGCCTACCACCGGAAACGCCGGTCAGCCTCGGGCGTTACTTCATCCCGGGGAGCTGCTGCAGCTTCTTCATCTCCGGCGAGTCGGTGAGGCAGTACTTCCACTCATCGCCTTCCTTGCGGAAGTAGATGGTGGTGGTTGCCTCTTTGCCGCTTTCCGCGTGCGTGGTGACGTTCACTGTGGCGCGGTCACCCGTCACATCGACGCTGTTGACAGTGACCTTCACCTTGGGGCCGACTGGGGCTTTCTTGCCATCGCCGCCGCCGGGAAACTTGCTGAAGAATTTGTTGTCGGCCTCGCAGCGGTGGTCCTTCAACGACGTCGGGTCGCTCATCAGGCTGCGAATCTGGTCCTCGTCGGAGTTGCCGCCCAACGCGCTCAGCCCGCCACCGGAATCCGAGGTCCACAGCACCACGCCGAGCACGATGCCGATGACCGCGAGCAATGCCAGCCCGCCGATCAGCAGCTTCTTGTTGTTGTTCGGCGTGGGTGCGCCGGGATAGCCGGGTCCCGGGGGAAACCCCGGTGCCTGCCCGTAGCCGGGTCCCATCGGGTAGCCAGGAAGCTGCCCGTAACCGGGTGCCTGTCCGTAACCAGGTGCCGGGCCATGGCCGGCTGGTTGCCCATAGCCCGGTGCCTGTCCGTACCCGGGCGGCGGCAATCCGGGTTGCTGCGGCGGCTGCCACGGCTGGGCCCCCGGCCCAGGGTTGGACGGTGGGTAGGTCATGGTCTGGTCGCTCCTTGTGAAGTGGTGCGTGACGTCGAAGTTGGCGCCATACGTCGGCCAGCGCAGGAGGGTCGGCCGACCTCAGGCGGGCGTGGCGGTGGCAAGCAGTGTCGTCGGCTCAGCGGGTGCCGGGCAGATTCTTGAACACCGGGTTGTCGGTGGAGCAGAACTTCCACTCGCCGCCTTCTTTACGCAGCCAGATCGCAACCTGCGACGACGACGGGGGTTTCACCGTGGCCCGGTCGCCGGTGACGGTGATGTCGAGACCGTTGAGGCTCTCCGGGTCGCCTGCGACCTTCGGCACCGGCATGGTGCCGAATGCGTTGCCGCCCGCCTGCCCGAAGAACTTGCGGTCGTTGGCGCACGAGATCGATGCGATGTCGCCCCCACCGAAAGTGGCCAGAAACTGGCGAATCTCATCCTCGTCGGAACCGTCGCCACTCGACGCTCCAGGCTTTTCGGCCCCGTCGGTCGAACCCGTGCCACCCGCTCCGCCTTTGCGCTTACTGCCGGGCTCACTGCGCGCGGAGGTCGACTTGTCGTCATCCGAGGAAGTTCCCAACGCGTAGAGTCCCACGACGCCGAGGACCAGTACCAGCACCACCGCGCCGACGATGAGAAGCCACTTGCCCGGGCCGCCGGAGCTCGGCGGTGTGGCACCCGGATATCCGTAAGGCATCGGCTGACCGGGTACCGGACCGTATCCAGGCGGGCCGTATCCGGGATAGCCAGGAGCAACCGGTTGGCCGGCGCCATACGGACCCGGTTGTGGGTACCCCGACGGGCCTGGGTATGGACCTTGAGGTGGGTACGTCATCTGAGCTCTCCCCCCGAGAGTCGTACGCGAATCTCCGATTTTACCTGTGGCCCAGCGGGGTTCCCTCAGGAGATTGCGCGTCGGCGCGGTACAAATGAGCCATGACGGAACTGTGGGTCGAACGGACCGGGGTGCGCCGCTACACCGGACACAGCTCGCGGGGAGCAGAGGTCCTCGTGGGATCCGAGGATGTCGACGGCGTCTTCACTCCCGGTGAACTGCTCAAGATCGCGTTGGCGGCGTGCAGCGGGATGAGCAGCGATGCGCCGTTGCGGACCCGACTCGGCGACGACTACCAGACCACCATCCGGGTGTCGGGACCGCCGGACCGGGAGAACGAGGTCTACCCGCTGCTGCAGGAGTCCATGGAACTCGATCTCTCCAGCCTGTCCGAGGACGAGATCAAGCGACTCAAGATCGTCGTCGAGCGCGCCATCGACAAGGTCTGCACGGTGGGCCGCACGCTCAAGGCGGGGACCGAGGTCACCTTCGAGTTCGCCGACAAGTGACCGAGGCAGTCCGGCTGTCGGCCTGGGTGCACGGCCGGGTGCAGGGCGTCGGGTTCCGGTGGTGGACCCGGGCCCGGGCGCTGGAGCTGGGACTCACCGGCTACGCCAGTAACAAGCCGGACGGCCGCGTGCACGTCGTGGCGCAGGGTTCGCGCGCCGACTGCGAACAGCTGTTGGCCTTCCTGCGCGGCGGCACCACCCCGGGCACGGTGACGACCGTCGTCGACGATTGGGCCGCGGTCGGTGACCCGATCGATGGTTTTTCCGAGAGATAGAAGCCCAGGGGTTCCCTGCATTTAACCGGCTCGACGGTAGGGTTTCACCCCATGCATCTGAAGAGTCTGACGCTGAAGGGCTTCAAGTCCTTCGCGTCGCCGACGACTCTTCGCTTCGAACCCGGCATCACCTGTGTGGTGGGGCCGAACGGTTCGGGCAAGTCGAACGTCGTCGACGCCCTGACCTGGGTGATGGGCGAGCAGGGGGCCAAAACCCTGCGCGGCGGCAAGATGGAAGACGTCATCTTTGCCGGCACCTCGACGCGGGCCCCGCTGGGCCGGGCCGAAGTGACCCTGACCATCGACAACTCGGACAACGCGCTGCCGATCGAATACGCCGAGGTGTCGATCACTCGCCGCGTGTTCCGCGACGGCGCCAGTGAGTACGAGATCAACGGCAGCAGTTGCCGGCTCATGGACGTGCAGGAACTGCTGTCGGACTCCGGCATCGGCCGCGAAATGCACGTCATCGTCGGCCAGGGCAAGCTTTCGGAGATTCTGGAGTCGCGTCCCGAGGATCGTCGCGCCTTCATCGAGGAAGCCGCCGGCGTGCTCAAGCACCGCCGCCGCAAGGAAAAGGCGGTCCGCAAGCTCGACGCCATGCAGGCCAACCTGGCCCGCCTAACCGACCTGACCACCGAACTGCGTCGTCAGCTCAAACCGTTGGGCCGGCAGGCCGAGATGGCCCGCCGTGCGCAGACCATCCAGGCCGATCTGCGTGACGCCCGGCTGCGGCTGGCCGCCGACGACCTGGTGACCCGGCAGGCCGAGTTCGACGACACCAACCAGACCGAGACCGCGCTGCGTCGCGAGCACGGCGAGGTGACCGAGCGTCTGGAAGCGGCCGCCGCGGAACTGGCCGGACACGAAGCCGCGGTGTCGGGTTTGTCCGGTCGGGCCGAGGCTGCCCAGCAGACCTGGTTCCGGTTGTCCGCGCTGGCCGAACGGGTCAGCGCCACCGTGCGTATCGCCACCGAGCGGACCAATCTGCTGGACTCGGATCTGGAGGTGTCGACCGGGCCGGACCCGGACGCGCTGGACGCCGAGGCCGAAGCCGTCGCCGAGCACGAAGAACAACTGCTCGCCGAACTTGCCGAATCGCGGACCCGGCTGGAGGCCGCGCGTGGCGCGCTGGCCGAATGCGAACGCGCCGCGGCCGACGCGGAGCGGGCCCAGATGGCCGCGGCCCGGGCCGAGGCGGACCGTCGTGAAGGACTGGCCCGGCTTTCCGGTCAGGTCGACAACATGCGCACCCGGATCGAATCGATCGACGAGGGCGCGGTCAGGCTGACCGGCAGCATCGAGGAGGCCGCCGCCCGCGCGCAACAGACGTGGGCCGAGTTCGAAACCGTGCAGGGGCAGGTCGGTGAGCTGGACGCCGGGGAAGTCGGTCTGGACGAGCATCACCACCGCACCACGACCGCGCTGCGTCAGGCCGACGAACGGGTCGACGAACTGCAGACCGCCGAGCGGGCTGCAGAACGGCAAGTGGCCTCGCTGCGGGCCCGGATAGAGGCGCTGTCTGTCACGCTGGATCTCAAAGACGGCTCGGCGTGGCTGCAGGAAAACCATGATGGCGCAGGGCTTTTCGGTTCGATTGCGGAACTGCTGCGGGTGCGGTCGGGGCATGAGACGGCGATCGCCGCGGTGCTGGGCGCCGCCGCCGACGCGTTGGCGGCCGAGAGTTTCGACGCGGCCCGGTCCGCGGTCGACGCGCTGAAGAAGGGCGACGGCGGCCGGGCGGCCATCGTGCTGGGCGACTGGCCCGGCGAAACCGCTTCGCCGCGTGGAGAATTGCCGTCCGGCGCGCAGTGGGCGCTGGATTTGGTCGAGGTACCGAAGCGGCTGATGGGCGCGATGACCGCCATGCTGGCCCGGGTCGTTGTGGTCGGTGAGTTGCAGGCCGCACTGGACCTGGTGGCGGCTCGTCCGGAGTTGCAGGCGGTCACCGCAGACGGCGACCTCGTGGGTGCCGGCTGGATCAGCGGCGGATCCGATCGCAAACCCAGCGCGCTGGAGATCACCGCGGAGATCGACAAGGCCCAGTCCGCGCTGATCGACGCGGAGCGCCAGACCGTCGAATACGCTGCCGCGCTGTCGGGCGCCCTCGCGGAACAGTCGTCGCGGCGGGATTTGGTCGAACATGCGCTGGCAGCGTTGCACGAATCCGACGCCGCCATCTCGGCGATCTACGAACAGCTGGGTCGGCTCGGTCATGTGGCCCGGACCGCTGACGCTGAATGGCAGCAGCTGACGCGGCAGCGCGACGAGCTGGAGGCCGGGCGCAGCCGCACGCTGGCCGAGCTGGCCGAGCTGGAAGACCGCTTCCACAATGCCCAGCAGGAGCCGATGTTCGACGTCGAGCACGTCGACCGGTCCGAGACGACGGCGGCCGCCGAAGAGGCGCGAGCAGTCGAGGTCGAGGCCCGCCTGACGGTGCGTACCGCCGAGGAACGGGCGAACGCCGTTCGCGGACGGGCGGATTCGTTGCGCCGGGCCGCGGCCGCTGAGCGGGAGGCCCGAGTGCGGGCGGCTCGAGCCCGCGAAGCTCGGGAGAATGCGGCGAAGGTCGCGGCCGCGGTCGCCGAATCCGGCCGGCTGGTGGCCGAAAAGCTGGCTGCCACAGTGACTCTCGCGGCGCGCAAGCGCGACGAACTGGCGACCGAGCGGGCTCAGCGCTCGGAAGGACTGACGCGGGTCCGGGCAGAAGTGTCCGAACTCAGCGCCCGGGCCGGTGCCCTGACTGAGTCGCTGCATCGCGACGAGGTCGCGAAAGCGCAAGCGGCCCTTCGCATCGAGCAACTCGAGCAACAGGCGCTGGAGCAGTTCGGTATGGCGGTGGCCGATCTGGTCGCCGAGTACGGACCGGACGTGCCGCTGCCGCCGACCGAACTCGAGATGGCCGAGTACGAGCAGGCCAAGGAACGCGGCGAGCAGGTCACCGCGCCCGCCCCGATGGCGTTCGACCGGCCCACCCAGGAGCGGCGCGCGAAGAAGGCCGAGAAGGAACTTGCCGAGCTGGGCCGGGTGAATCCCTTGGCGCTGGAGGAGTTCGCGGCGCTCGAGGAGCGCTACAACTTCCTGTCCACCCAGCTGGAGGACGTCAAGGGTGCCCGCAAGGACCTGATGGACGTCATCGCCGACGTCGACGAGCGCATCCTGCGGGTGTTCACGGAGGCCTACGCCGATGTGGAGGCGGAGTTCACCCAGGTGTTCTCCACGCTCTTCCCCGGCGGCGAGGGCCGGCTACTGCTGACCAACCCCGGTGACATGCTCACCACGGGCATCGAGGTCGAGGCCCGGCCGCCGGGCAAGAAGGTCAAGCGGTTGTCACTGCTGTCCGGTGGCGAGAAGTCGCTGACCGCGGTGGCGATGCTGGTGGCGATCTTCCGCGCTCGTCCGTCGCCCTTCTATGTCATGGACGAGGTCGAGGCCGCGCTGGACGACGTGAACCTGCGCCGGCTGATCAGCCTGTTCGAACAGCTGCGGGAGAAGTCGCAGCTGATCGTCATCACGCACCAGAAGCCGACCATGGAGGTCGCCGACGCGCTGTACGGCGTAACCATGCAGGGCGATGGCATCACGCAGGTGATCTCGCAGCGCATGCGCGGCCAGGAGCTGGTCTCGAGCACCTGACACAATGTTCGCGTGTCGGAAGGTCTCTGGATCGCGATAGCGGTCGTCGCAGTTCTCGTTGTCACCGCCCTCGTCGTCGGATTCGTCCGCTACCGGCGCAGCCGCATCTCGCTGTCCGCGCCGGAGGAGACACCCAAGCTGGATCGCTCCGGCGGCTACACGGCGTCGTCGGGCATCACGTTCAGCAGTTCAGACACCGCGGAGAAGCTACCGACCGTCGGCGACGACGCTGAGATCCCGCGTGACTCGCGCAAACGCACCATCGCCGATGTCCAGCTGCCCGAGCCCGAAGTCGTGGCCGAGCCGGAACCCGACGTCGTGGTGGCACCTGAGCCGACCGCGGCGCCGGAACCTGAGGTAGCGCCAGAGCCGGCACCCGAGGCAGCGCCCGGGCCGGAGCCGGCACCCGAGGCCGCCCCACGCGACGAGATCGCCCCCACCGCAGGCCGGTTGGAGCGGCTGCGCGGCCGCCTGGCCAAGTCGCAGACCACGCTGGGCCGCAGCATGCTGGGCCTGCTGGGCGGCGGTGACCTGGATGAGGACGCCTGGGAGTCCATCGAAGACACCCTGCTGATCGCCGATCTGGGTCCGGTCACCACCGCGTCGGTCGTCACCGCGCTGCGCAGCCGGATGGCCGAGGCCAACGTGCGCACCGAGGCCGATGTCCGAGCGGTACTGCGTGAGGTGTTGATCAACGAATTGCGGACCGACCTGGACCGGTCGATCAAGGCGCTGCCGCACGCCGACAAGCCGTCGGTGCTGCTGGTGGTCGGGGTCAACGGAGCGGGCAAGACCACGACCGTCGGCAAGCTGGCCCGCGTGCTGGTCGCCGACGGCCGCCGCGTCGTGCTGGGCGCGGCCGACACCTTCCGCGCCGCGGCCGCGGATCAGTTGCAGAGCTGGGGCTCCCGCGTCGGTGCCGACACCGTGCGCGGACCCGAGGGCGCGGACCCGGCCTCCGTGGCGTTCGACGCCGTCGACAAGGGCATCGCAGCGGGGGCTGACGTCGTCGTGGTCGACACGGCGGGCCGGCTGCACACCAAGACCGGCTTGATGGACGAGCTGGGCAAGGTCAAGCGCGTCGTCGAGAAGCGCGCCAAGGTCGACGAGGTGCTGCTGGTGCTCGACGCCACCATCGGCCAGAACAGCTTGCCGCAGGCCCGCGTCTTCGCCGAGGTGGTCGACATCACCGGCGTGGTGCTCACCAAGCTCGATGGCACCGCCAAGGGTGGCATCGTGTTCCGGGTGCAACAGGAGCTCGGAGTACCGGTCAAACTCGTCGGGCTCGGCGAGGGGCCGGACGACCTGGCGCCCTTCGAACCGGCCGCCTTCGTCGACGCCCTCCTGGGGTAACCGACCTCCCGCGAGTGGACGCAAATGTCCCCGACACCTCGGCGTGTCGGGGACATTTTCATCTGCTCACACGGTAGGGCAGGGCCGACGAAGAGGGCATTAACCGCTCCGAAACGTAACTGGTCGATCCGTTCACACGCGTGAAACGCCCGCGCGCCGCGGGCGAAACAACAGATGCGCAAAGTTCTGGCCTAGGTCATCGGCGTCTGCCCATGACATAGGTGAAGGAGGAAGCGGCCAGTGGATGGATTCCCTATCTTGGGCACGCCGGACACCGGTGACACAGCATGGATGTTGGCGAGCTCAGCGCTCGTGCTGCTGATGACACCGGGTCTGGCGTTCTTCTACGGCGGCATGGTGCGCCGTAAGGGCGTGCTCAACATGATCATGATGAGCGTCAGTGCCATGGGCGTCGTCACCGTGTTGTGGGTGCTGTTCGGCTACTCGATGGCATTCGGCAATGACACGTGGAACTTCGTCGGCGATCCCATGCAGTACTGGGGACTCAAGGGCCTGATCGGCGGTAACTCGTTGGTGCCGCACTTGGCCGCGGGAGCCACCGCGGCGGTCAAGATTCCGCTTGCCGGGACCATCCCGCAGCTGGTGTTCGTGGCGTTCCAGCTGATGTTCGCGATCATCACAGTCGCACTGATCTCCGGCGCCGTGGCTGATCGTCTCAAGTTCGGCGGCTGGCTGCTGTTCGCGGGCTTGTGGGCCACCTTCGTCTATTTCCCGGTGGCGCACTGGGTGTTCGCCTTCGACGGCATCACCGGCGAGCACGGCGGCTGGATCGCCAACCACCTCAAGGCAATCGACTTCGCCGGTGGTACCGCGGTCCACATCAACTCCGGTACCGCGGGCCTGGTGCTGGCGATCATCCTGGGCAAGCGCGCGGGGTGGCCCACCACTCCGATGCGGCCGCACAACCTGCCGTTCGTCATGCTGGGCGCAGGTCTGCTGTGGTTCGGCTGGTATGGCTTCAACGCCGGTTCGGCGCTGAACTCTGATGGTGTCGCCGCGTCGACGTTCATCACCACCACCGTGGCGACCGCTGCCGCGATGCTGTTCTGGCTGCTGACGGAAAAGATTCGCGACGGACACGCCACCTCACTTGGCGCGGCGTCGGGCATCGTGGCGGGCCTGGTGGCCATCACGCCGTCCTGTTCCTCGGTCAACGTTCTCGGCGCACTGGCGATCGGCGCGGGCGCCGGTGTGGTCTGTGCTCTGGCGGTTGGCCTGAAGTTCAAGTTCGGCTTCGACGATGCGCTCGACGTCGTGGGTGTCCACCTGGTCGGTGGTCTGTTCGGCACGCTCATGGTCGGCCTGGTGGCCGCTCCTGAGGCTCCGGCCGCGGTCAAGGGTCTGTTCTACGGCGGTGGCTTCGACCAGCTGTGGCGCCAGGCCGTCGGCGCGTTCGCTGTGCTTGGCTACTCGGCGATCGTTACGGCTATCTTGGCCTTGATCGTCAAGTACACCATCGGGCTGCGCCTCGACAGCGAGGATGAGGCCACGGGTATCGACGAGGCCGAACACGCGGAAACCGCTTATGAATTCGCGTGATCGGGAAGGATTTACGGTGACATCCACGGGTTTCGCGGTTATTTGGAAGGAAATGATCAAATGAAGTTGATCACGGCGATCGTCAAGCCGTTCACGCTCGAAGACGTCAAGACCGGCCTGGAGCAGATGGGCATCCTCGGTATGACGGTCAGCGAGGTGCAGGGCTACGGGCGGCAGAAGGGCCACACCGAGGTCTACCGTGGTGCCGAGTATTCAGTGGATTTCGTGCCCAAGGTTCGGGTCGAGGTCATTGTCGACGACGCGTCGGTCGACAAGGTCGTGGATGTCATCGTGCAGGCCGCGCGGACAGGCAAGATCGGTGACGGCAAGGTGTGGGTCACCTCTGTCGAGACCGTCGTGCGAGTCCGTACGGGTGAACGGGGCAGCGACGCCATCTGACGGCGGCTGACCACCAGATGACCATGCAGACACCAGATTCCGCTGCCGGAGCCGACGATACTTCGGTTTCGAAGGCTCCGGCAGTGGGATCACCCCGTCCGGCAAGCGATTTGTCCGCTGCCGTCGAGCAGTTGCTGGCCGGCGGCGCGCGCCGACTCGACTCGGCGGCGTTGCGTGAGGCGCTGGTTGACCTGTACGAATTCTGGCTTGCCGCAAAGGCAACCGAGATCGGCATCACCGAGACCAGTGGATTCGCCATCGTGGCGACCGGTGGTCTCGGCAGGCGGGAAATGCTGCCGTACTCGGACCTGGATTTGATGCTCTTGCACGACGATCTGCCGCAGGCCCTCGTGACCGAGGTCGCCGAGGCGCTGTGGTACCCGCTGTGGGACGCAAACATTCACCTCGACCACAGCGTCCGGACCGTGCCGCAGGCACTCAAGACTGCGGCCGGTGACGTCTCTGCGGGACTGGCCATGCTCGATGCGCGGCACATCGCCGGTGATTCCGATCTGGCGTCCCTGTTGGTCGGCGGTGCCCGGCGGCAGTGGCGGACCGGGATCACGTCTCGTTTCACCGAATTGATCGAGCATGCCGCGGCGCGGTGGGAACGTTCCGGTCAGATCGCGCACCGCGCCGAACCGGATCTGAAGAACGGCCGTGGCGGCCTGCGTGATGTGCAGCTGCTCAACGCGCTGGCCATGGCGCAATTGGCCGATGTCTACCCGAGTTCTTCGGTGGCCTCGCCGATCGGCACCTTGGGTGACGCCCACCTCGCACTGCTCAACGTCCGCACCGAGCTCCATCGCGTCTCCCACAAGGGCCGCGAGATGGTGCTCGCCCAGTACGCCGACGAGGTCGGCGCCGCGCTGGGCATCGGTGACCGCTTCGATCTGGCGCGGATGATCAGCGATGCCGCACGCACCATCAGCTTCTACGTGGACGCCGGCGTGCGTACCGCGGGGAATGCCTTGCCGCGCCGAGGCTTTGCCGCACTCAAGCGACCGGTCCGGCGTCCGCTGGACGAGGGCGTGCTGGAGTTCGGCGGCGAGGTCATCCTGGCCCGGGACGCCAAGCCGCAGCGTGACCCCGGCCTGATTCTGCGAGTGGCCGCGGCTGCCGCCACCAACGGACTGCCCATCGCGGCCTCGACGCTGGCGCGGCTGGTCGAGTCGGCGCCCGAACTGCGGGCACCGTGGCCGAAAGAAGCGCTCAACGACCTGCTCGTGATGCTGGCGGCCGGGCCGGGCGCGGTGGCCACCGTGGAGGCACTCGACCGGACCGGGTTGTGGGGCCGGCTGTTCCCGGAGTGGGGCGCGATCCGCGACCTCCCGCCGCGTGACGTCGTGCACATCTGGACAGTGGACCGCCATTTGATCGAAACCGTCTCCCGGGCAAGTGCTTTCACCACCCGGGTGGACAGGCCTGATCTGCTGGTGCTGGGCGCGCTGCTGCACGACATCGGTAAGGGCCGGGGCGGCGATCACAGCGTGATCGGCGCTGAACTGGCCAATCAGATCGGCATCCGGCTGGGCCTGTGGCCCGGCGATATCGAGGTGCTGGTGAAGATGGTGCGCTATCACCTGCTGCTACCGGAGACCGCAACTCGTCGAGACCTGCAGGACCCCAACACCATTGCCGCGGTGGTCGACGCGCTCGGCGGCGATCCGCTGCTACTGGAACTGCTGCATGCGCTGGCCGAGGCGGATTCACTGGCCACCGGTCCTGGTGTGTGGGGCGATTGGAAGGCCTCGCTGATCGGTGATCTGGTCCGGCGGTGCCGGTTGGTGCTGGCGGGGGAGGACCTGCCGCAGCCTGATCCCATTGATCCGCAACTGCTTTCGCGTGCCGACCAGAGCGGTGTCCACGTGGAGCTCGCCGCGGCGGACAGTGCGCACCTGTTCAACGTCACGATGCTCGCTCCGGACCGGCGCGGTCTGCTGTCCAAGGCGGCGGGCGTGCTGGCCTTGCACTCGCTGCGGGTCCATTCGGCATCGGTCAACAGCCACGAAGGGCTGGCGATCAACACCTTCGTGGTGTCGCCGCATTTCGGCGCACCACCGGCTGCCGAATTACTGCGTCAGCAGTTCATCCTGGCGCTCGACGGTGAACTGGACGTGATCGCCGCGCTGGAGCAGCGCGACGCGGAAACACCGGTCCAGACCCGGCGGGCCGGTGAGATTCCGGCAGCCGTGCCCGGCTATCACACGATCGCGCCACCCCGCGTGCGGTGGTTCGCCGGATCGTCGGCCGGCGAACTGGTCGTACAGATTCGCAGCGCCGACCGGCCCGGCCTGCTCGCCCGACTGGCCGCTGTGGTCGAGCGCAAGGGCGTGGACGTCTCCTGGGCCAAGGTGACGACGCTGGGCGCGACCGTCGTCGATGCCTTCGGTCTGCTGGTTCCCGAGGCCTTCACGGCCGCTGAGGCCAGGACTGCATTCGAACAAGATCTGTACGCAGTGCTGCCTGCCCCGCTACCGGTCAAGCCCGTTACTGCCGCCAGCTGAC
Source organism: Mycobacterium sp. PDNC021 (assembly GCF_048282635.1). NCBI lineage: Bacteria > Bacillati > Actinomycetota > Actinomycetes > Mycobacteriales > Mycobacteriaceae > Mycobacterium > Mycobacterium sp. PDNC021. The sequence goes on along the minus strand of NZ_CP182502.1, from coordinate 4,162,778 downwards.
ACCAGGTCAGCCGGCGCTGACCGTCACCCAGGTGTTGTTGACGGCCGCCGTCCCGGTGAATGGGTCCACCAACGCCGGATCGTGCAGGTCGTTCACGTTGGCACCGGGCAGGGTATTGGCATGGTGCCAGCCGGTGTTCGTGTGTCCCCAGCCGTGCGGCACCGCCACGGTGCCCGGCCGGATGTCGTCACTGATGTCGAGCGGCACTTCGATCTGTCCTGTCGCTGAGGTGACCCGGACGAGGTCACCTTGAGCGAGCCGGCGCGCATCAGCATCGGAGGGATGCATCAGCACCGTGCATTTGTTGGAGCCACCGGTCATCGAGGGCAGATTGTGCAGCCAGGAGTTGTTGCTGCGCAGTTGGCGCCGCCCGATGAGCTGCAGATCGTGGCCGGAGTTGTCAGTATTGTCCGGCGCCTTGTCGAGTAGTTGGACGGCGGCGGCGACGAACTCCGCGGGCGCCAGGGCGACCTTGCGGTCGCGGGTGGCGATCACCGTGCGTAGCCGCGGTTGCAGTGGGCCGAGGTCCAGGCCGCCGGCGCTGGAGCGCAGATCGCCGATGGTCTTTCCCTTGCGGCCCTTGCGGATTCGGCCGTAGGGGCCGGTTGCCAGCGCCACCGTGGCCATTCGCATCGGGTTGGCGAACTCGATCAGCGGGGTGCGCAGCGGCGCGGTGAGCTGCCGCAGCGGAGCCGGGAGCAGTTCCATGGTCAGGCGACTGAGGATTTCCCAGTCCTCCAGGGCGCCGGCGGGTGGGTCGAAGGTCCGGTGTTGATAGCGAATGTTGTTGCGCACGCTGAAGATCGTCGTCAACAACCCGACGTCTTCGCGCTCGAGCGGTGACACCGGCGGCAGGATGAAGTCCGCGTGCCGGGTGGTCTCGGTCACGTACATGTCCACTGCCACATACAGATCCAGCGACGCCAGGGCGTCGCCCAGCCGGCCCTTCTGTGGGACGGAGGACGCCGGGTTGCCGGCATAGGTGATCATCGCGCGGATCTGGCCGTCTCCAGGGGTGAGGATTTCGTCGGCCATCGCGACGGCGGGCAACTCGGCGCGGAAGGACTGGTAGCGGCCGGACCGGTCGGTCCACGCCCCGTGTCCCACCGGGATGTACTTGGCCAGCCGTGGCAGGTCCGCGATCGGCGTGGAGAACATGGTGCCGCCCGCGCGGTCCAGGTTGCCGGTGACCGTGTTGAGCACCATGACCAGCCAGCTCACCAGGGTTCCGGTCTGCTGCTGGCAGATCCCGATCCGGGCGTAGATGGCTGCCGATTCCGCGGCCGCATGCTCGCGGGCGAGGGTGCGGATCACCTCCGCGTCCACCCCGGCACGCTGTGCGACGGCCTCCGGACCTGCATCGGCGACCAATGCCTTCAGCTCGTGCCATCCCGTCGCAATCTCATCGAGAGCCGCTGTATCGCAAAGGTTTTCATTGGTAAGTACGTGCAGCATGCCCAGCAGTAGGTACGCGTCGCCGCCGGGGCGTACCGACACATGCTGGTCGGCCATCTGGGCGGTCTCGGTCCGGCGGGGGTCGATGACGACGACCTTGCCTCCGCGCTCGCGGATCGCTTTGATGCGGCGTTTGGCGCCCGGCATGATCGACAGCGAACCGTTCGACACCGCGGGGTTGGCGCCGAGGATCACCAGTCGCTGGGTGCGGTCGATATCGGTGATCGGGACCAGGACGTTGGAGCCGAAGACCCGCCACGCGGCATATTCGTGGGGCATCTGGTCGAGCGTGGACGCCGAGAAGAAGTTCGGTGTCAGCAGGGCCGCCCGCAACATCAGCCCGTAGAACGCGCCCGAACTGTGCGCTGCCGGGTTACCCAGGTACATCCCCACCGATCGGGCCCCGTGCTCCTTGCGGATGCGGCGCAGTCGGTCCCCGATCTCGGTGAACGCCTCGTCCCAACTGACCGGCTCGAAGCTGTCGCCGACCCGCCGCATCGGGGTGCGCAGCCGGTCGGGGTCGTGATGCAGGGCGCCCATGGCGGTGGCCTTGGGGCAGATGTAGCCCTTCGAGAAGACGTCGTCTGGGTTGCCCTCGATGCGGCTGACCTTGCCATCGGTCACCGTGACGTGGATTCCGCAGTGCGCCTCACACAGCGTGCACTGGCTGATGTGCTTCGTACCGGCCATGCCGTCCGTAGAGCTGCGTACTTCGGGCAGGGGAACGTCGATCGCAGTCATCCGGCCTCCAGGCGATATCTGGCTACGTGCGTGACCAGATTAGCGCCGACGGTCACTCCAGGCCAGAGCTGGCCGACCGCTAGGCTTAGCCACGTGTTTGAATCCCTGTCCGACCGGTTGACCGGTGCGCTGTCAGGTCTGCGCGGCAAGGGCCGGCTGACCGACGCCGATATCGACGCCACCGCCCGCGAAATCCGCCTGGCCCTGCTCGAGGCCGACGTGTCGCTGGCGGTCACGCGCGAATTCATCGGCCGGATCAAGGAACGCGCCAAGGGCGCTGAAGTCTCCGGTGCGCTGAACCCGGCTCAGCAGGTCGTCAAGATCGTCAACGAGGAGCTCGTCGGCATCCTCGGTGGTGAGACGCGTCAGCTGGCGTTCGCCAAGACCCCGCCGACCGTCATCATGCTGGCCGGTCTGCAGGGTTCCGGTAAGACCACCCTCGCCGGCAAGCTGTCGAAATGGCTTGCCGAGCAAGGGCATACACCGCTGCTGGTGGCCTGCGACCTGCAACGCCCCGGCGCGGTCAACCAGCTGCAGATCGTCGGTGAGCGGGCGGGCGTCAGCGTCTTCGCCCCGCACCCGGGCGTCTCGCCCGACGGGGTGAGCATCGACCAGATGACCACCGGCGACCCGGTGTCGGTTGCCGCCGCGGGTCTGGCCGAGGCCAAGGCCAAGCACTTCGACGTCGTGATCGTCGACACCGCCGGCCGCCTCGGTATCGACGAGGAACTGATGGCCCAGGCCGCCGCGATCCGCGACGCCGTCAAGCCTGACGAGACCCTGTTCGTCCTCGACGCGATGATCGGTCAGGACGCCGTCACCACCGCCAACGCCTTCCGCGAGGGCGTCGGCTTCACCGGTGTCGTGCTGACCAAGCTGGACGGCGACGCCCGCGGTGGTGCCGCGCTGTCCGTGCGTGAGGTCACCGGTGCGCCGATCCTGTTCGCCTCCGCCGGCGAGAAGCTCGAAGACTTCGACGTCTTCCACCCCGACCGGATGGCCTCGCGCATCCTCGGCATGGGTGACGTGCTCACCCTCATCGAGCAGGCCGAGCAGGTCTTCGACCAGAAGAAGGCCGAAGAGGCCGCCGCCAAGATCGGTTCGGGTGAGCTCACGCTGGAGGACTTCCTCGAGCAGATGCTGATGATCCGCAAGATGGGTCCCATCGGAAACCTGCTGGGCATGCTGCCTGGTGCCGGCCAGATGAAGGAAGCCCTGGCAGCTGTCGACGACAGCCACCTGGACCGGATTCAGGCGATCATCCGCGGCATGACTCCCGGCGAGCGGTCCGACCCGAAGATCATCAACGCATCCCGGCGACTGCGTATCGCGAACGGCTCCGGTGTCACCGTGGCCGAGGTCAACCAGCTGGTCGACCGCTTCTTCGAGGCCCGCAAGATGATGTCGCAGATGGCCGGCCAGATGGGAATGCCGTTCGGCCGCAAGAACACTCGTAAGGTCGCCAAGGGCAAGAACAAGCAGGCGGGCAAGGGCAAGAAGGGCGGTCGCGGGCCGACGGCGCCGAAGGCGGCGGCCAACCCGTTCGGCCTGGACCCGAGCGCGCTGCCGGGCGGTTTCCCGGATCTGTCGAACATGCCGCAAGGGCTGAACGAGTTGCCACCGGGGCTTGCCGATTTCGATCTGTCGCAGCTGAAGTTCCCGAAGAAGTAGTCCGGTGGCAGCGGCTTCTCCCGTCGCTACGCTCGCCCCGATGCACATTCGCGGTCGGGGCCTGCCCGACGGCGAAGAGGTGCAGTGGTGGATACACGACGGAGTGCTGTCGGCTGAACCGGTAGCCGGTGCCGAGACGATCTTCGACGGTGGCTGGATCATCCCCGGTCTGGTCGACGCGCACTGCCACGTCGGGCTCGGGCCGGGCGGCGCCGTCGAACTCGACGAGGCCGAGCGCCAGGCCCAGACCGAGCGCCAGGCCGGTGCGCTGCTGCTGCGCGACGCCGGATCGCCGGTGGACACCCGTGCCTTGGACGACCGTGACGACCTGCCGCGGATCATCCGGGCCGGACGGCACCTGGCGCGGCCCAAGCGCTACCAACCCGGGCTGCCCATCGACATCGAGGACGAGTCGCAGCTGCCGCAGTATGTCGCCGAACAGGCCCGCCGTGGCGACGGCTGGGTGAAGCTGGTCGGCGACTGGATCGACCGGGGAGTGGGCGACCTGGCCCCGCTCTGGTCCGACGATGTTCTCAAGGCCGCCATCGGCGCCGCCCATGCGAACGGTGCCCGGGTCACGGCGCACGTGTTCGGCGAGGAGGCGCTGTCGGGCCTGATCAACGCCGGCATCGACTGCATCGAGCACGGCACGGGGATCACCGATGACATCATCGAGCTGATGCTCGCGAACGGCACCGCGCTGGTGCCGACGCTGATCAACATCGAGAATTTCCCCGGCATCGCGGAGAAGGCCACCAAGTTCCCGGCGTACGCCAAGCACATGCGCGATCTGTACGCGACGTGCCCGCAGCGGGTCGGTGCCGCGCACGAGGCCGGGGTGCCCATCTACGCGGGTACCGATGCCGGCGGCATGATCGCCCACGGTCGCATAGCCGACGAGGTCGCAGCCCTCGGCCGGGTGGGGCTGAGCCCGACGGAGGCGCTGGGCGCGGCGAGCTGGGCCGCTCGTGCGTGGCTCGGGCGGCCGGGCCTGGAGCACGGTGCGTCGGCCGATCTCGTCTGCTACGCCGACGACCCGCGGTTGCCGGGGGTCCTCGACAACCCCACGCTGGTGATCCTGCGCGGCCGGGTCTACTGACTCAGGTGTATTGGCTGAATCCCCAGTCCAGCAGCTGCCGTGCCTGGGGGTAGAGATCGCCGGTGCCGAACATCTGCACCACGACCAGCCGGTGGTTCCCGCGTTGCGCAGCGCCGACGTACGTCTTGCGGGCCCGGTCCGTGTAGCCCGTCTTGCCGGCGAAATCGCCGGGGTATCCGGTCAACAGCTCGTTCTGGCTGGTGAGAGTCCGGCCAGGGAACTGCGCCGACGTCTGCCGGAAGATCTCGGCGATCACTGGATAGGTCAGCGCCGCCCGGTAGATCACCCCGAGATCGCGTGGTGTGGTGATCGATTCCCAGCCGGGTCCGTCGAGACCGGACGGCGAGCCCGCGCGGGTGCTGCGGGCGCCGAGTGCGGCGGCCTTGCGGTTCATGGCCGCCACCGTGACGCGTTGCCCGCCCAGCATGTCCGCCAGCATGTTCGCGGCGTCATTGCCCGACACCATGAGCAGGGCGTCCAGCAGCTGCCGCGCGGAGTACACCTGGCCGGGCTTGAGCCCGACGCACGAGCACTCCACCTTGGTGTGTGACTCGTTGGCCCGTCCCAGCGCATCGGGTCGCAGGTTGTCCAGTACGACCATGGCCAGCAGTGGCTTGATGGTGCTGGCCGGTGCGTACGAGCCGCCCGGGTCCTGCGAGGCCAGCACCTGACCGGTATCGAGGTCGGCGACCAGCCAGGCCTTGGCCGGGCCGTTCGCCAATGCCTGTGCGCCCGTGGGCTGCCCGGTGGGTTCGGCCCCCGCGATGGGAGTTGCGATCGGCGCCGCTAGTAACGCGCTGAGGGCCAGCGCGGTCGCCGTGAACAGTCTGCGCACGAGCGCCGACGCTACGGACGCCAGGCTGCGATCAGCTCGCGCCGAGATTCCGGTCGGGTATCGGTTACCCGTGTATTTCCCGTCGCTCCGCTCGCCTACAGCGAACCGACGCTGACCGAGCGGTCCTGCGCGAAGCCCCAGTCCAGTAGCGCGGAGGCCTGATCCCAATAGGTCGGACCACCTTCGTGGACCATGCCGTACATCATCGCGATGACCAGTCGGTGGCCACCGCGGTCGGCGGCGGCGACGTAGGTCTTCTTGGCGGCGTCGGTGAATCCGGTCTTGCCGCCGATGGTGCCCGGGTAGCGCTGCAGCAACTGGTTTTCGTTGACGATCTGCTCGTTGCCGTTCTTGCCCGGGAACGTCGCGGCGGGCTGCGCGGTGATCTGCGCGAAGTAGGGGTTGGCCATGGCGGCGCGGAAGATGATGGCCAGGTCGCGCGGTGTGGTCCAGCCCGACCCACCGGCACCGTCCAGACCGGACGGAGTGGCGGCATGAGTGTCGACGGCACCGATGGAGGCGGCCTTCGCGTTCATCTTGGTGACCGCGGCGTCGTAGCCGCCGATCATGTCCGCCAGGGCGTTGGCGGCGTCGTTGCCCGAGGCCAGCAGCACCGCGTCCAGCAATTGGCGGGCGGTGTAGACGTGTCCGGGGACGATGCCGACGCAGTTGCACTCGACCTGCGTGTCGGCGACCGTGCCGACGACGGTCGCGTCCAGGCTCGGCAACTCGCCGAGCGCGGTCAGCGCCAGGAGCGTCTTGATGGTGCTGGCGGGCGGATGCCGCAGGTCCATGTCGCGGCCGGCGAGAATCTGGCCCGAATCCATGTCGGCGACGATCCAGGCCGGGGCCGGTCCCGCCGGAATCGGCATGGTGCCGGCCGGCTGGATGTCGGGGTCAGCGGCCGCCGTCGGCGACGCGACGAGGAGCACGAGCGTCAGGGCCGCCATGACGGCGGTTACGAACCTTCCCATGGGGCCAGCAGCCTACTGGTCGAACCTGGACGGTGCCGATCCGCCGCGACTCGTTGGCCCCGGCGCCGGGCGGGCGCGGTGCGTGCGATGCGGTACGAGCCTGCAGGGTGCACGCGGCGGCGCCGAGAACCAGGCCGCACACGGTCAGCCCCGACAGCCGATCACCCAGCGTGATCCAGGCCATGACGCTGGCAGCGGCAGGGATGACCGCGAACAAGATGGATGCGGCGCGCGCCCCCGACTGTTTGATGCAGACGGCGTACAGCGTTGTTGCCCCCACCGACGAGACCACCACCATGATTGCGAGCAGTGTGATCGCGCGTGGCCAGTCCGTGCACGTCATCGGTGCCGATGCCGCGGCGATGCCCGCCAACGGGGTGGAGGCAGTCAGCCCTATCGCTGTGACGGCCATCGGATCGGCTCCGGCACAGTGCCTGCCTTGATAGATGCCGCCGACGGAGAGGCCCGCCATCGCGATCACAACGGCGATGATCGGGAATCCTGCGTCGTGGTCCTGCACGATCTTCGGCGCGCAGGCCAGTAGGACAGCGGCGGTTGCCAGGACGAGCGCCGCAACTCCTCTTCGGGATTCTCGATGAGCCAGCAGCGCAGCCATCAATGCGGCGGTCACAACCGGGTTCAGCGCTATCACCAACGACGCGAGGCCGGCTGACACGCTGTGAGCCAAACCCCAGTACAGGCTCAGGAATTGGACACCCTGGGTGAGCAGTCCCGCGATGATGGCGTGCCCGACCTGGGTCCGGGTTGGAAGCGGCTGTCGCCGGACGGCAAGGATTGCCCACAGGACCACCGCAGACGCGGCAAACCTCAACACGATCACCAGGAACGGCGACATCACCGACACGGTGGCGGCCCCGATCGGATAGCCCGCGGCATACAACAGCACCGTGGGCGCAGCGAGCCTGATCGACAGATGCTTGTGGTCCATGCGTTGAGCTTGTCGACGTTCCCAGGCCAACTCCATATTGTTCAAGCTTTGTGAACAATGACGTGGCAGACTGCGGACATGGCGACGCTCGATATCGCGGCACTGCGGTCATTTGTCGCCGTGGTCGCGTTCTCCGGCGTACGCCGGGCCGCTGCGGCGTTGTACTTGTCGCCCGCCGCGGTCAGCGGGCACCTGCGCCGGTTGGAACGGGAACTCGGGTGCCGACTCGTCGTGGGCCAGGGTCGCGGTATCGGGCTGACCAGCGACGGTGAGGAGCTGGCAATTCGTGCGCGGCTGATTCTCGAGGAACACGACGAAGCGGTTCAGTCGTTGCGCGGTCCGCAACCGGATGAATTGCTCGTCGCCGCAACCGAGCACGCAGCCGAATATCTCGTACCAACCGTGACGAACGTGCTGGCTGGAGTGTTCCCCGACAAACACATCCGGCTGCGCCTCACGCGCAGCGCCCAAGTACGTCGGCTTGCCGATGACTCGCGCGCGGATGTTGCCTTGATGCTCAATCAGGCCAGCCGGGGCAGTCAATCGGTGGCGTCGCTGCCGCTGCAGTGGGTCGGTGTTGACGATGCACCTCGGGATAACGTCGTGCTGTTCGAAAGGCCTTGCGCAGTACGCGATCTGGCGATCGCAGCCCTGGGTACGCGTCGGCACCGGGTGGTGAAGGAGTGTTCGAATCTGGCGTCCGTGCTGACCACCGTCCGCAACGGTGCCGGTGTCACGGCGCTCCCGCGCACCGGACCGATCCCACACGGACTACACCGGGTGGAGGACCTCCCCACTATTCCCAACGTGGAGCTGTATCTCGCTCTGAGTCATCGGGTCGACGAGCGCGCGAGGGCAACGCTGGTCGGTTCGCTCCGCATTGCGCTCGCCGACCGGGCGGCGCCATAGCGGTCTGACCAACGGCAGGGTCTGGGGAGCGCGACTATGCAGCCCTTCCGCGCGCCCGTGGTGTTCAATCGGAGCATGCTGAGCCTCGAGGAGATCTCGGACCGCCTGGAAATCCAACAACTGCTGGTCGCGTACTCGACGGCCATCGACACGCGCCGATTCGATGATCTGGCCCAGGTTTTCACGCCCGACGCCTACATCGACTACCGCGCGATGGGCGGTATCGACGGGCATTTCCCCGAGGTCAAGGACTGGTTGGCGCAGGTGCTGCCGAATTTCCCGGCCTATGCGCACATGCTCGGCAATTTCGACGTCACCATCACCGGTGACACCGCCAAATCGCGCACCATCTGTTTCAACCCGATGGTGCTGCCGGCCGCGAATGCCGACACGCAGAGTCAGGTGCTGTTCTGCGGTCTCTGGTACGAAGACGAGTTCCTCCGTACCGCCGAGGGCTGGCGCATGACGCGCCGCGTCGAGACCAAGTGCTTCGACCGCGTCGTCTGACGCCGAGCGGCCAGTTGTGACACGGGATCCTCGCGAATCCGTGTGATAATCCCCCGCAAGCGGGAGGTACCCCCAGGCCGAGTCGGCGGCGCCGGGGCCGGATTTGGGCCGGTCGCGGCTGCTCTGGCAGAATGGTCGGCTGTCTGTCCGCGACTCGTTCAATGCGTCGCGCGGCGGTCACACACGTGAGGCAAGACCGGACCGGGCAATCCGCCCGAGTCGCTGAATTGCAGCGTGGCAATCATCAGGAGAAGTGCAGAACATGGCTGTCAAGATCAAGCTCACCCGGCTTGGCAAGATCCGCAACCCCCAGTACCGCATCATCGTCGCCGACGCGCGCACCCGCCGCGACGGCCGCGCCATCGAGGTCATCGGCCGGTACCACCCGAAGGAAGAGCCGAGCCTGATCGAGATCGATTCGGAGCGCGCGCAGTACTGGCTGGGCGTCGGCGCACAGCCGACCGAGCCGGTCGCCGCCCTGCTGAAGATCACGGGTGACTGGCAGAAGTTCAAGGGCCTGCCGGGCGCCGAGGGCACCCTGAAGGTCAAGGAGCCCAAGCCTTCCAAGCTGGACCTGTTCAACGCCGCGCTGGCCAACGCCGACGCCGCCCCCGGTGGCGAGGCCGTGACGCTGAAGAAGCGCAAGGACAAGAAGGAAGAGGCAGCTGAGGCTGCTGCCGAGACCGAGGCTGCTGAGGCCACCGAGGCCGAGGCCGAAGCGCCCGCCGAATGAGCAGCGTCGTCGTCGACGCCGTAGAGCACCTCGTCCGCGGAATCGTCGACAACCCTGACGATGTCCGGGTCGACATGGTGACCAGCCGCCGCGGTCGCACCGTCGAGGTGCACGTGCACCCCGACGACCTGGGCAAGGTCATCGGGCGCGGCGGCCGTACGGCCACTGCGCTGCGGACTCTGGTTGCCGGTATCGGTGGCCGGGGTATCCGCGTCGACGTGGTGGACACCGACCAATAAATATGGACCTCGTGGTCGGCCGCGTCGTCAAGGCGCACGGCATCAGCGGCGAGGTAGTCGTCGAAGTACGTACCGATGATCCCGGCGAGCGTTTCTCGCCGGGATCATCGTTGCGTGGCAAGCCGGGAGCCCGGAATCCTGGCCCCGAACGCACCTATGTCGTCGAAACGGCGCGGGAGCACGGCGGCCGGCTATTGGTGCGCCTTCAAGGCGTGACCGACCGCAACGCGGCAGATGCGTTGCGCGGCACCCTGTTTCTGGTGGACTCCGCCAGCCTGCCGCCCATCGATGAGCCCGACGAGTTCTACGACCACCAACTCGAGGGCCTCAAGGTCCGCACCGTTGACGGCGTCGAGATCGGTGTGGTGGCCGAGGTGCTGCACACTCCGGGTGGCGAATTGCTTTCCATCCGAACGGAATCCGGTGCCGAGGTGCTGGTGCCGTTCGTCACCCACATGGTGCCGACGGTGTCGCTGGCCGACGGTCTGGTGGAGATCGATCCGCCCGACGGTCTGCTCGAGTTGGACTGACTCTCATGCGGATTGACGTCGTCACCATATTCCCGGCGTATCTCGATGCGTTGCAGCAGTCCTTGCCGGGCAAGGCGATCGCCAATGGCACAGTCCAACTCGGTGTGCACGACTTGCGGAACTGGACGCACGACGTGCACAAGTCGGTGGACGATTCCCCGTACGGCGGCGGACCCGGCATGGTGATGAAAGCGCCGATCTGGGGCGCCGCTCTCGATGAAATCTGTACGCCTGAAACAGTTTTGGTGGTCCCGACGCCGGCGGGCCGGTTGTTCACGCAGGAGCATGCGCACCGCTGGACGGGCGAGAAGCACCTGGTGTTCGCCTGCGGCCGCTACGAGGGCATCGACCAGCGGGTCGCCGACGATGCGGCCAAGCGGATGCGGGTCGAAGAGGTGTCGATCGGTGACTACGTGCTGCCCGGCGGTGAGTCCGCCGCGCTCGTGATGATCGAAGCTGTGGTGCGGTTGCTGCCCGACGTGCTGGGCAATCCGGTGTCGCACCAAGATGATTCGCATTCCGCGCACGTCGGGGGAGTGCTGGAGGGGCCGAGCTACACCCGGCCACCGGTCTGGCGTGACCTCGAGGTGCCTCCGGTGCTGCTGTCGGGGGACCATGCCAAGGTGGCCGCTTGGCGCCGCGAGCAGGGCCTGCAGCGGACGCGGGAGCGCCGCCCGGACCTGCTGTCCGATTAACTGATCTAGCTGATCCGCCCGCTCGGGAACATCGTCTTGACGGCATTGGTGATCGTGGTGCGTGCCGTAGCGTCATCGGTGGGTTGCAACGAGCCGATTGCGATGACGTAGCGGCGGTCGGCGCCGACCACGCCGGTGGACATGTGCATCCAGTTGTTGCCGTTCCACTCCGGCATCCAGCCCTGCTTCACCGCAACCGGTTCGCCGTACAGGCCGTCGGGAATGCCGAAGCGCTGCGGGTAGCCGTCGGCGCCCGACGGCGTGGACGCGGCCAGATTGGCCAGGATGATGCTGGCCCGCTCCGGGGGCAATCCGCCGGTGCCGTTCAGCAGCTGGTCGTAGTAGTGCACCAGGTCGGTCGTGGTGCTCATGGTGTTCCACCACTTGCCGTCGTAGGGCACCGACGTCCCGGTCAGCCCGTAGCGGGCCGCGACGCGGCTGACGACGCTGTTGCCGCCGCTGCGGTTCCAGAAGACCTCGGCCGCGGAATCGTCGGACGACCGCAGCATGGTGTCCAGCGACTGGCGGTCGGCGGCGGTGAGCTCGATCTGGCCCTTGGCCTCCTGCAGCAGCAGATCGTCGGCGATGAACAGCTTGGCGACCGACGCGATGGGCATAGCGGACGTGTTGCCGGTGGCGATCAGCTGGCCGGTGTCGCGATCGAGCACCGCGGCGCTGATCGACGCGCCGGCTGCCGCGGCATCGGTGGTGGCACTGCGTTCGCGGGCGTCGAGACCCGCCAGGGCCGCAGCGGGTTCGGCCGCCGGGGCCTCCGGCATCTCCAGTGCGGTGACGACCGGCACGACGGTCAGCGCGATCCGGTTCGGCGGCGCGGCCCCGTAGACCTTCGCCTCGCAACCGGCTGTGAGCATCACCGTTGCCGTGGCAGCGGTGATGGTCAGCAGCTTCAACTGCTGCGGGCGCATTGGTCTCCTAGCATCACGATGGATAAAATTCTGGTTGTTCAGCCTAACGGGTAAAGCTGTGTTGGGTGTGACGTCTGTGACCGTGCCGCATGTGATGTCTGCTGCATCGGCCCCGATGGGGTCACGATTTCGTCACCCGGCGGCGGTCTGGCACAATTGAGCAGTTGTCCGCGCTGGGCGCGGGGTCGGCGTCTGTTTCGGATGTGTCCCCGCCCGCTGCGGCATCCGCCCAAGTACGTCCGTAAAGAGAATGGCTTTTCCGCCGCGCCGCATGGCGTCCGGCGGATGTGGCCCGCGAGTTAGCAAGGAAGTGTCACCGATGAAAACGCTGGACTTCGTCGATCAGGCGTCGCTGCGCGACGACATCCCGGCCTTCAACGCCGGCGACACCCTCAACGTCCACGTCAAGGTCATCGAGGGCAACAAGCACCGCATCCAGGTGTTCAAGGGCGTCGTGATCCGTCGTCAGGGTGGCGGCATCGGTGAGACCTTCACCGTCCGCAAGGAGAGCTACGGCGTCGGCGTCGAGCGGACCTTCCCGGTGCACTCGCCGAACATCGACCACATCGACGTCGTCACCCGCGGTGACGTCCGTCGCGCCAAGCTGTACTACCTGCGCGAACTCCGTGGCAAGAAGGCCAAGATCAAGGAAAAGCGCTGAGTCTGTCCGGCGATTTTTCCGCCGAACTGACTAGCCTGGTGCCGTGACCGGCCCAAGCGAAGACAGCAGCACCTCGGACAGTCCGACGACGGACGACGCCGACACGACAGCGACCGCCGACGCGGCTGGCACGGCCGACGAGGCCGATGAAAAGCCGAAGTCGAAGCTGGCTGCGCTGCGCGAAGGCGTCGTCCTCGTCGTCACCGCGGTGCTGCTGTATTACCTCGTGCTGACGTTCGTCGCGCGGCCGTACCTGATTCCATCGGAGTCCATGGAGCCCACACTGCATGGCTGCAGTGGCTGCGTCGGTGACCGGATCATGGTCGACAAGCTGACCTATCGGTTCGGCACGCCCGAGCCCGGCGACGTCGTGGTCTTCAAGGGCCCGCCGAACTGGAACATCAGCTACAAGTCGATCCGTTCGGACAACCCGACCATGCGCTGGATCCAGAACGCGCTCTCGGTCGTCGGCTTCGTACCGCCCGATGAGAACGATCTGGTGAAGCGCGTCATCGCGGTCGGTGGACAAACGGTGCAGTGCCGCAACTCGACCGGCTTGACGGTCGACGGCAAGAAGCTCAACGAGCCGTACCTGGACCCGGCGACGATGATGGTCGACCCGGCGACCGACCCCTGCCTCGGCAACGAGTTCGGCCCGGTGAAGGTGCCGGACGGGCGGCTCTGGGTGATGGGGGACAACCGCACTCACTCGGCCGATTCGCGCGCCCACTGCACGAACACGCCGGACGACGCCATCAACGCGCTGATGTGCACCGGAGACCCGATCGCGGGCACAGTGCCGGTGGCCAATGTGATCGGGAAGGCCCGGTTCATCGCGTGGCCGCCGTCGCGCTGGGGCGGTGTGGTCACGGTCAATCCGCAGACCGGTCAATAGGTTTCTTCAGTGCCCGCTTGGCCACCTCGCACGGTGATCCGCAAGTCCGCGGGCCTGCGTACCTTGGAGTCCGCGCTGTACCGCGGCGGGCTGGGGCCGGTGGCTGGGGTCGATGAGGTCGGCCGCGGGGCCTGTGCCGGTCCGCTCGTCGTCGCGGCCTGTGTGTTGGGGCCGAACCGGCTGGAAAGCCTGGCGGCCCTTGATGATTCGAAGAAGCTGAACGAAGCTGAACGGGAACGCTTGTTCCCGTTGATCCGGCGCTACGCGCTGGCGTACCACGTGGTGTTCATCCCGTCGGTCGAGGTGGACCGGCGCGGGGTGCACATCGCGAACATCGAAGGCATGCGCCGCGCCGTCGCGGGCCTGCCCATGCGGCCGGGCTACGTGCTCTCCGACGGGTTCCGGGTACCGGGCCTGTCGGTGCCGTCGCTGCCGGTGGTCAGCGGGGACGCCGCAGCCGCGTGCATCGCCGCGGCCAGCGTGCTGGCCAAGGTCAGTCGCGACCGCCTGATGGTGGAGATGGACGCCGTACACCCCGGCTATGGGTTCGCGGTCCACAAGGGTTACAGCACTGCCGCGCACACTGCGGCGCTGGCCGAGCTGGGCCCGTGCCCCGAGCACCGGTTCTCGTTCGCCAATGTGCGCAAGCTGGCTGCCAACCCGGCGATAGGGCAGCGCTGCCGATCCGGGTAGGGAAAAATGGGAACTAGTCGCCAATCCGAACAAGACATGGCTCTGCAAAACCAAGTAAACAGAAGGACCGCTGACCTGATGAGTCTGTGCCGATGAGTGCCGAGGATCTCGAGAAGTATGAAACCGAGATGGAGCTCTCGCTGTACCGCGAGTACAAGGACATCGTCGGGCAGTTCAGCTACGTCGTGGAGACCGAACGCCGCTTCTACCTGGCCAACAGCGTCGAGCTGATCCCGCGCAACGCCGACGGCGAGGTCTACTTCGAGCTGCGCCTGGCTGACGCCTGGGTCTGGGACATGTACCGGCCGGCGCGGTTCGTCAAGCAGGTCCGGGTCATCACCTTCAAAGACGTCAACATCGAAGAGGTCGAGAAGCCCGAACTGCGCCTGCCCGAGTAACCCCGGCGGCACCGCTGATGGGTCAGCGGTAGCGCAGCTCGAGGCGCCGGTGCCGGCGCACCATGAGGCTGGGCACCCATTCGGCGTCGGCCAGCTCGAACCAGTTGGTGGCCTCGAGCAGTGTGGTGATCCCGATGCGGGCTTCCGTGCGGGCCAGCGCCGCACCGACGCAGAAGTGCAGACCCTTCCCGAACGCCAGGTGATTGCGTAGGTTCGGCCGGTCCAGCTGCAGCTGGTCGGGGTCGTCGAACGCGGCCGGGTCGCGATTGGCCGAGCCCCAGAGCAGCAGCAGGTGACCGTCTTTGGGCAGCGGCACACCGGCCAGCGTGGTGTCGGTCCGGATGTGCCGGTGATGGTTGCGGAACGGCGACTCCAGCCGCAGCGTCTCCTCCAGCAGAGCGGGCACCAGTTGCGGGTCGTTTCGCACCTGTTCCTGGACGTCGGGCTGGGTCGCGAGCAGTCGGGCTGCGTTGCCCATCAACCCGGCCGTGGATTCGCCGCCGGCACCGACCAGTTGGATCAGCATCAGCACCGCCACCTCGGTTGCGATGGAGCCGTCGGCCACCGCGCGGGCGAGGTCGCCGAGCAGGTCGTCGCCGGGGTTCGCCTGGGCTTCGGCGAACTTGGTGTACAGGTAGCCGGCGAGTTGCGTCGACGTCTCGACCGCGGTGCCGATGTGCTCGAGATCGAAGACGCCGCTGAGCAGTTCGGTGCTGCCGTAGCCCCACTGCACCAGCTGCGGCACGTCGTCGTCGGGCAGCCCGATGAGCCTGGCCACCAACGTCATCGGCAGTCGGTCGCCGATGGCGGACATCCACTCGATGCGGCCGTCCACCGCTGCGTCGAACCAGAGTTGACGCGCGATGTCGGCGATCGCCGGCTCGAGGGCGCGGATCCGTTTGGCCACCAGGGCCGGCAGCACCAGTTTGCGTTCGTGCGCGTGCCGCGGGTCGTCGCCGGTGGCGAGTACATGTCCTGCGGTGTCGACGCCGCCCATGTCGAAGGTCCCCGGTTTGGAAGACCCAGCCTGGGTTCCGTCATTCACCAGTGTGGCGGTCAGGTTTGAGGAGAAGTCCTCCGGGCGGCTGACTGCCTCCTGCACGGCATCCCACGTGGTGGCCAGGTAGAAATCGGTGCCGGCCACCCGGTGCACCGGTCCGGCGACCCGCAGTTGCGCATAACAGGCATACGGATCGTCCAGCGTGGACGGGCTGAGTAGGTCTGAAACTAGTTGCACGCCTTGAGCTTTGGTTGCCGGAAACCGCATGTCAAGGACAATTTCGGGCTGTCTCACGCACGGTCGACGAGCTGCGGCGATGCGGACGATTCCGGAAAAATCGTCTCGCGACGAGACACATTTCTAGTTTAGTATCACAAGTATGGACTGGCTGATCGGCGCCGATCGCCGCGACGCGGGCGTCGAACGCATCTATGCCGCCGCGGCGGCCAGCGCTGCTGCCCACGGCCTGGACCGGTTGAACATCGACGAGGTCGCCGCGAGCGTGGGCTGTTCGCGCGCCACGGTGTACCGGCACGTCGGCGGCAAGCAGGCGCTGCGCGACGGGGTGTTGGCCCGCGCGATCATGCGGGTCGGGCAGGAGATCGCCCAGGCGGTGTCCGGGCAAACCGGGCCGGAGCGGGTCGCGGCCGCGGTGCTGTCGGCTGTCCGGGTGGTCCGGGCGGACCCACTGGCCTCTGGTTTGGTGCGTTCGGGAGCCCTGGTCGACTTCGATTCGCTGCGCCTGGCGCAGGCGGCGGGCGAGCTGTCCGGGGTCGCGGATCCGCTTCTCGCGGACTGGATCGTGCGGGTTGTGCTGTCGTTGCTGTGCTGGCCATTGGCCGACGAAAAGGCCGAAGAGCTGGTGGTACGCCGGTATGTGGCCGCGGTAGCCGGGCCGGTGGGCCGGAAGTGACTATCCCGACAGGCGGTCATGACTAGGGCCTTTGCGGCAATAGATTGTTAGGCTAAGCAGATGGCAACCAAGCCGCCGAGCAAACCGTCGCTGGCAGCGACGAGTTGGACGCTGCTCGGCATGTTGTCGTACGAAGAGGAAATCACCGGCTACGACATCAAGAAGTGGATCGACTGGAGCGTCGGTTTCTACTACTGGAGCCCGTCCTACAGCCAGATCTACACCGAGCTGAAAAAGCTTGAGGGACTTGGCTATCTCGAGTCCCGCGTCGAACAGGACGAGGGCCTGCGCACGCGTCGCCTGTACAGGATCACCGAGGCCGGTATGGCCGCCGTGACCGACTGGACCAACAACGCGCCCGTCGACCCTCCGGTACTCAAACACAGTGTGCTGCTGCGGGTTACGTTCGGCCATCTGAGCAACCCGACCCGGCTGCGCGAGCTGCTGGAGCAGCATGTCGCCTATTGCGAGGCCATGGAGCGGCAGGCCGCCGAGGACTCCGACGGTGCCAAGGCCCAGCCGGTGTGGGCCTATTCGGTGATCGCGCTGCGCTGGGCGGCCAAGTACTACGCCGCCGAGCGGGAGATGGCACTCGAGCTGATGAAGGACATCGACGAGGCCGACGCGGTGCTGCAGACCGCAGCGAAAGGTGTTGCGGGCATGCCGCGTTCGATGCCTGGCCTATGGCGCGAGGTCGAACGCGAAGTTCAGGGGCGTCACGACAGCTAGCCCGGGGATTCCCGCGGGGCGTCGCTAGAGGATGTCGACGATGTCGTTCTTCATGGCCTCGGCGTCGGTGCCGAAAACCGCTTGGACACTGTTGCCGACCTCGATGACACCCGCGGCACCAAGCCTTTTCAGGTGGTCTTGATCCACCTTGCCCTTGTCGGCGACTTCGATGCGCAGGCGGGTGATGCATGCATCGACGTTGACGAGGTTTTCCCGGCCGCCGAACGCCGCGATCACTTGCTCTGCCCTGCTCGCGGTCACCGTGGCCGCCGGCGCGGTCAGTGTCGCGGTCGCGGCGCCGCCGACGACCACCGCGGTGGCGGAGTCCGTACCCTCTCCGAGGTTCGCCTGCTCCTGCGCCTCGAATTCGGTTTCCGGTTCCCGTCCCGGTGTCCGCAAGTCCCACTTGGTGATGGCGAATCGGAACAGCACGTAGTAGACGACGAAGAAGACAACGCCCATGCCGAGCAGCAGTGGGATGTTCTTCGCGGCCGGGGCCGTGCCGTAGAGGAGAAGGTCGGCCAGCCCGGCGGAGAACGAGAAGCCCAGGTGGATGTCGAGCAGATACGCGATCGCCAGTGACAGCCCCGTCAGCACCGCATGGATGACGTAGAGCGGGAACGCCACGAACATGAACGCGAATTCGAGTGGCTCGGTAACGCCGGTCAGCAGCGCCGTCAGCGCCGCCGCCGACAGGATGCCGACGGCGACCTTCCGCTGTTTCTTGTTCGCCACATGGATCATCGCCAGGGCTGCGGCAGGCAGCCCGAACATCAGAACCGGGTAGAACCCCGACGTGAAGATGCCCGCTGTCGGGTCGCCCGCGGCGAAGCGGGTGAGTTCGCCGGTGACGACGTGGCCGTCGGGAGTCTGATAGTCGCCGT
Source organism: Mycobacterium sp. PDNC021 (assembly GCF_048282635.1). Lineage (NCBI taxonomy): Bacteria > Bacillati > Actinomycetota > Actinomycetes > Mycobacteriales > Mycobacteriaceae > Mycobacterium > Mycobacterium sp. PDNC021. The sequence goes on along the minus strand of NZ_CP182502.1, from coordinate 4,144,342 downwards.
AAAGGAACCACACGTACGAATTCGGGATGTGATGGAGTCCGAGCGGAATCAGCATGCGGTTGGCGAACCCGTACACGAAGGCGCCAAGGGCGCCCGAGCCGCCGATGAACTTGCCGAGGCCGGTCAGGCCCGCGTCGAAGAACGGGTAGCAGTAGCTCATCGCGAACGCGAGGAACAGGCAGGTGACTGACACCACGATCGGGACGAACCGCCTGCCCCCGAAAAATCCTAGGTAGGAGGGCAATTGGATGGTGTGGTAGCGGTCGAAGAGCCACGCGGTGAGCAAGCCGACCACGATTCCCGCGAAGACGCTGTAGTTGATCTGGGCCTGGGCGCCGGCCTTGTCGACCTCGCCGGCGAGCACGACGGGCGACATGGTCTTGAACACCGCTTGCACCACGAGGTATCCGACGACGGCGGCCAGTGCTGTCGAACCGTCCGCCTTCCTGGCGAATCCGATGGCGACACCGACGGCGAACAACAGCGGGAGGTTGCTGAAGATCGCGTCACCGGCAGCGCTCATCGCGTGGAAGAACGGCCCGATGACGGGAGCCTTGATCTTGCCCAATAGATCGTCTTGACCCAGCCGGAGCAGGATTCCTGCCGCGGGCAGCACCGCGATCGGCAGCATGAGGCTCTTGCCGAGCCGCTGCAACTGCGCGAAGCCGGGAACGCGCACGCCCGACTTCTCCTGCGCACCTGTAATTTTCGGTGTGCTGCTCATGTGCGGGACCCTCTTCTGCCGCAGAAACGCCGCCCGGCGCGGAAGTTGTGCGGAAGCTTAGACGAGAACGCATGGCTGTGAGATCGCGTTCGGCGGCGCTCGTATTGTTGGAGCCCACGAGCAGAGGAGATACGGCAGTGAGTCAGACATCAGTTCTCGCCCCGGTCGCTGGGCGTGCGGTTCTGCTCGAGGACGTTCCGGACCCCGTCTTCTCAGCGGGCATGGTCGGCTACGGCGCCGCGATCGACCCGCCGCGCAGGGTGATCGACGCGGTCGCCCCGGTCAGCGGCAAGATCTTGAAGTTGATGCCGCACGCTTACGTCGTCCTGGCCCCGGACAACGTGGGCGTTCTTGTGCACCTCGGCTTGGATACCGTGGCGCTCAACGGCGCCGGTTTCACGGCTCATGTCAGCCAGGGTGACGATGTCGTCGCGGGTCAGGTCGTCATCAGTTACGACGTTCCTGCGATCGAGGCGGGCGGGCTCAATCCCATTGTCGCCGTGGTCGTCATGGACGAACGCGTCCCGGAGAACGTGACGCTGTCCGACGCCGTTACCTTGGGCGCGGACATCGATTCCGGGGCACACCTTTTCACTGCGAACAAGACTTCGCGATGACCGGTGCGCAGTGCCATGGATCGTGGGACATTGTGCCCGGGGGCACGGAAGGATTGACCGATGGCTGATCGCAATGTGCTCGGTGCGCCGCTGGAGCCGTGTGGCACCGAGCCGCTGACCGGCTTCTACCGCGACGGCTGCTGCTCGACCGGGCCTGAGGACGCCGGCCTGCACACGATCTGTGCGGTCGTCTCCGCCGAGTTCCTGACGCACCAGCGCTCGATCGGTAACGACCTCTCCACGCCGATGCCGGAATATCGGTTTCCGGGGCTGTCGCCGGGGGACCGCTGGTGCGTGACCGCGGTGAACTGGCTTCGGGCGCACCGCGACGGGTGCGCGGCACCGGTGGTGCTGGCCTCCACCCACGAGCGGACGCTGGAGGTCGTGCCGCTCGAGGTGCTCAGGGAGTACGCCGTCGATGTGCCCGACGATCTCGGCGGCCTCTGAGCTCTACAGCTTTCCGGCCGCGTCCCGTCCGGCGATGTAGCCGTAGACCAGACCCTGTGCGATGGTCGCGCCCGCTCCCGGGTACACCGCGCCGAAGGCGTTGGCCGCGGTGTTCCCCAGCGCGTACAACCCTTCGATGACGCCGCCGTCCTCGCGTTGCACGCGTCCGCGATCGTCGGCCACCACGCCACCGCAGGTGCCGAGATCGCTCAGCGTCATCTTCACCGCGTAGAACGGACCCTTGACCAGCGGGCGCAGGTTCGGGTTGGGCGTCACCGTCGGGTCGCCGTAGTAGCGGTCGTACGCGCTGAGTCCGCGGTCGAAATCAGGGTCGATGCCGGCGGCCGCGCTTTCGTTGAACCGCGTCATGCTCTGCTCGAAATCGGCGACCGGGACGCCCATCTGCGCCGCCAGGTCGGCGAAGTTGGTGGCCTTGGCGGCGATACCGGCCTGGTACCAGGACTTGGGCAGCGGCATCCGCGGGAACGAGCCGGCGGCGAAGACGTAGCTGTTGCGGTACTTCTGGTCGAACACGATCCACATCGACTCGACAGGGGTGCCGGCCAGCTCGAGTTCGAGCACTCGCTGGCCGAACGACATGTAGTCGGTCGACTCGTTGGCGAAGCGCTTGCCGTCCTGATCGACGATGAGCGAGCCGGGCAGTGAGCGCTCGGCCAGCAGCACGGCCGGCGGGCGGCCGTTGGCCGACGCCACCGCCGGGAACCACCAGGCCTGGTCCATCAACGCCGTGGCGGCACCCAGATCGGTGGCGGCCCGGATGGCCTCACCGGTGTTGGAATCGGCGCCGAGGCTCTCGTGGTCGCCGAGCGAATCGGACTGGTACTTGTGGCGCATCGCCATGTCGTGGTCGAAGCCACCGGCCGCCAGCACGACACCGCGGGTGGCGGTGACGGTGAGCTCGCGGCCCGCGTGCGACAGCACGGCGCCGGTGACGCGCCGGCCGTCGCCGGTCAGCCGGACCAGGGAGGTGTCGGTCCAGATCGGGATGCCGGCCTGCAGTACACCGGCGAACAGCCCGGCCGCGAGCGCCTGTCCACCGGCGATGTACTCGCGGCCCAGCAGCTTGCCGCCGACGCCCTGTGCGAGCCGTTTCGCGATGAGCGGCAGGCCTTTTCGCGGCACCCGCGTCATCAGGTTCATCCACTTGTAGTCCGCGCCGGTGGTCGGCATCGGGACCTTGACCTCCATGACGCCGCCGCGCAACCGGTCCCGGTACTCGCCGAGCACGCGGGCGTTGAGCGGGCGGCATTCGCAGGTGCGCCCGGTGGCCCGGCCGCCGGGCCGCTCAGGGTGGTAGTCCGAGTACTCGCGGGCCCAGAACAGCCGCATCGGGGTGGTTCGCCCCAGCATGTCGACGGTCGCGTTGACGTGCTTCAGGAAGCCGGTGGAGCGAGCGGCCGGTGCGGTCCCGTTCACCACGGCGTCGAGGTAGGTCGCGGCGCGATCAGCGGTGTCGGCGGTGCCCTTGTCGGTCAACAGGGGAGTGGTCGGCAGCCAGAGGGCGCCACCGGAGCGGGCCGTGGAGCCGCCGATGTCCGACGACTTCTCGACGACGAGGACGTTCAGCCCGGATTCATGACCGCTCAGTGCGGCGGCCAGGCCGGTGCCGGAACCGATCACCAGCAGATCGACGGTGGTGTCAGCGATGTCGAGGCCGGCCGGAATCGTGGCCGCGGCAGATGTCGTCACGGCCGCTAAGCGTATTGCGGCAGACGGTTTTCCGGCCTCGGGCATCCCTGCCAGCGGGATAACACGTGCATTCGCCACCCCGTTGCTGTTAGACCTGAATCATCAAACTGCAGCCCAGTTTTCAAGGTAAGGATGGTCCATCAGATGTCGCTGGATGATGTCGATGTTCGCCAGATCGAAGCCGGTGAAGCGCCGACCCGGTTCGCCCGTGGTTGGCATTGCCTTGGCCTGACCAAGGACCTCGGTGACGGCAAGCCGCACTCGGTCAACGCCTTCGGGCAGAAGCTCGTCGTGTTCCGTGGGGAAGATGGCCGGCTCAACGTGCTGGACAGTTACTGCCGACACATGGGCGGCGACCTGAGCCAGGGCACCGTCAAGGGCAACGCGATCGCCTGCCCGTTCCACGATTGGCGCTGGGGCGGCGACGGCAAGTGCAAGCTGGTGCCCTACGCCAAGCGCACGCCGCGGCTCGCGCGCACCGCGAAGTGGGCGACCCTCGAGCAGGACGGGATGTTGTTCATCTGGAACGACCCCGAGGGCAGTGCACCGCCGGAGGACGTCTACATCCCGCGCATCGAGCAGGCGGGCAGCGACGAGTGGACCGATTGGCATTGGTACACAACGGTTGTCAACGTCAACTGCCGCGAGATCATCGACAACGTGGTCGACATGGCGCACTTCTTCTACATCCACGGTGCGGTGCCGTCGCACTTCAAGAACATCTTCGAAGGCCAGGTCGCGACGCAGTACATGAACGGTGGCGGCCGCGAGGACATGCAGGGCACCGAGGGCGCGAAGATGCTCGGGTCGACATCGGTGGCGTCGTACTACGGGCCGTCTTTCATGATCGACGACCTGACGTACCACTACCCGGACGCCGATCACAAGACGATCCTGATCAACTGCCACTACCCGATCGACGCGAATTCCTTTGTGCTGCAGTACGGAATCATCGTCAAGAAGGTCGAGGGTCTGCCCGAGGATGTGGCCGTCGCAACGGCGCACGCGCTCGGCGACTGGGTGAAGCAGGGCTTCGAGCAGGACGTGCAGATCTGGAAGAACAAGGCCCGCATCGACAACCCGCTGTTGGTCGAAGAGGACGGTCCCGTCTACCAGCTGCGCCGGTGGTACGAGCAGTTCTACGTCGACGCCGCCGAGGTGGTGCCGGAGATGACCGACCGCTTCGAATACGAATTGGACACCACCGTCCCGCGCGAGGCGTGGACGAGGGAGATGGAAGCCAACATCGCAGCGCGGGCCGCGGAGTCGGTCTGATGACCGCGCGGCCCGACATGCGGCTGGCCGACATGCCGATGGTGCCGGTGGCTTGCCGTGCCTGTGGCGCACAGGTTTTGGCGCGCAAGGGCAGCTGGCAACAGACCAGCGTGCAGTGGACCTCCGAGTCGGCCGCGAGGTGCGAGGAACGTCAGCGGGCGGAGTGCCTGCCGGGCCGGATCTTCCTGGCCTGTGGCCAGCTGAAGGAGTCCATCGCGGCGGCGGTGGCGGCGGGTGTCGTGCACGTCGTCCAGGACGAACTGGGCGTGGCACCATAGCCGCATGAGCTCAGACAAGCGGGTCGCGGTCGTCACCGGCGCCAGCAGGGGCGCCGGCAAGGGCATTGCCGCGGCGTTGGTGGCCGACGGGTGGACGGTTTATCTCACCGGTCGCACCGTCACCGACCCCGGCGACGGCGGCATCGCCGTTGCGGTGGACCATCGCGACGACGATGCGGTGGCCGCGTTGTTCGCCCGGGTGGCCGACGAGGCCGGTCGGCTCGACCTGCTGGTCAACAACGCTGCCGTGGTGCACGACAACCTCGTCGACCCGAAGCCGTTCTGGGAGAAGCCGATCGGCCTGGGTGACGTGCTCGACGTCGGCCTGCGGTCGGCCTATGTCGCGTCGTGGCACGCCGCGCCGCTGCTGGTGGCGCAAGGGCGGGGCCTGATCGCATTCACGTCGTCGCCGGGAGCGGTGTGTTACATGCACGGCCCGGCCTACGGCGCGCAGAAGGCCGGCGTGGACAAGATGGCGGCCGACATGGCCGTCGACTTCCACGGCACCGGGGTCTCGACGTTGTCGGTCTGGATGGGCATTCTGCTCACCGACAAGTTCAAGCAGGCGTTCGACGCCGACACGCTGGCCAAGGCTGCGGGCAATTTCGAAACGCCGGAATTCGTCGGGCATGTGATCAATGCGCTGTACCGGGACCCGGACCTGGACGGAATCAGCGGGCAGACCGTGATCGCCGCCGAAGAGGCCCAGCGCTACGGCATCACCGACGTGGACGGCCGGACGCCGCCTTCGCATCGGGCGATGCTTGGTGATCCGCGGGTGCCCAGCGACGTCATCGTCCGCTGAGCGGACAACTCGGACACAGTGCGCTGAGGGGACAGTGCGCCGCGCTGAGGGGACAGTGCGTGCTGTTTCAGCTGAGCACCCGCGGAAGTACTAGCAGTGCGCGCCGCCGTCGATCCGGATCTCGGTGCCGGTGAGGAACGCGCCGTCATCGGAAGCCGCCATGGCGACCACCGCGGCAACCGCGCTGGGGTCACCCAGGTTCGATTCGTTGCCGGTGTTGAGCATGGGTACCTGCTTGGTCCACAGGCCGTAGTCGGTGCCTTCGGGCATCTTGGAGAACGTGCCGTTGGCCAGCGGGGTGGACACACCACCGGGCTGGATGTTCACCGCTCGCAGCCCCTGCTTGGCGTATTCGAGGGCCAGCGAGTGGGTGAAGCTCAGGATGCCGCCCTTGCTGGCGGAGTAGGCCGCCATGTACGGGTGGGCGTAGCTCGCCGAGGTCGAGGTGAAGTTGATGATCACGCCGCGCCCCGAGGCCAGCAGGGCCGGCAGGGCCTGGCGGGTCATCAGGAAGGTGCCGGTCAGGTTGACCGAGATGATGCGGTTCCAGTCGGCCAGCGTGGTTTCGTGGGTGTGCGAGCAGGTCTCGATCGCGGCCACGTTGACCAGTACGTCCAGGCCGCCCATGTCGGCGATCGCGGCGTCGACGCCCTTGGTGACGGCTTCCTCGGACGAGATGTCGAGCACCGTGGTGGTCAGACGCGCTGCGGTACCGGCCTTTTCGGCGGCTTCCTTGGTGCGGGCCAGCCCATCGGCGGAGATGTCGCACGCGACGACGGTGCCGCCCTCATCGAGCAGGCGGGCCACGGTGGCCTGGCCGATGCCCGAGCCGGCACCGGTCACGATGACCCGGCGGTCGCTGAATCTATCCATGCTGCAAGTCCTTTCGTTGCCGAAGGATTCTTGCGGTACCGGAGTTCCCAGGGACAGCCGTTGCCCGGTCACCGGGACATCGGTTCAGGTATCGAGCGCGTCGACCGGCACCCGGCTGTCGTCGGTGACCGAGGCCGGGGCGGCGGGCTCCGCCGCAGCTGAGCGGCGCCGCCGGACCACCTCGAAGGAGCTCAGGATGACCAGTAGGGTCACGCCGCTCATCAGGAACTGTGATCGCGTGCCGGGTAGGAACGCCATCGCCAGGATGACGGCCGCCATGAGTGCGATGGTGGCGTAGCTCAGCCAGGGGAACAGCCACATCTTCAGTTTCAAGCTGCCCGGTGCGCTCCGCTCGACGCGGCGGCGCAGCACGACCTGGGAGATGGCGATGATCAGGTAGACGAACAGCGCGACGGCGCCGTAGGAGTTGATCAGGAAGTTGAACACCACGTCGCCCCACACGTAGGTCGCCGCGACCGACGCGTAGCCGACGGCGGTGCCCAGCAGAATCGCCCGGCGCGGGACCCCGCTGGCGGACAGCTTGGTGAAGAACCGCGGGGCATCGCCAGAGGTGGTGAGCGCGAACAACATTCGCGAGGTGGTGTACAGCGCGGAGTTGAGGCAGGACAGCACCGCGGTCAGCACGATGAAGTTCATGATCGTCGCGACGCCAGGGATGCCCAGCACAGTGAGCACCGACGCGTAAGGGCTGATGCCCACGCTCTTGGTGTTCCACGGCTGGATGGCCACCACCACGAGGATCGATCCGACGTAGAACCCGATGATCCGGAAGACGATCGACTTCATCGCCCGCGACACCGCGCGCTCGGGCTCGTCGGATTCGGCGGCGGCGATGGTGACGATCTCGGCGCCGGTGTAGAACGCGACGCAGGGGACCACGGCGGCCAGCACCGCGCCCCAGCCGAGCGGCGCGAAGCCGCCGTGATCGATCAGGTTGGCCAGACCGGGGGTGGAGTGCGGCCACAGGCCGGTGATCCACAGTGCGCCCATGGCCAGGAACACCACGATGGCAATGACTTTCACCGACGAGAACCAGTACTCGAATTCCCCGAACGAGCGCGCCGAGACCAGGTTGCTCGCGGTGAGGGCGAGCATGAGGCCGAGGCTCAACAGCCACAGCGGCACTGCGGGGAGCCATAGATGCAGGATGCGTCCGCCGGCGACGGCTTCGACCGCGACGACGATGACGAAGAAGTACCAGTACATCCAGCCGGTGACGAAGCCACCGCGGCGCCCGAGGGCCTGCCGGGCGTACACATAGAACGAGCCGACCACGGGTTGCGCCACAGCCATCGCGGCGAGCATCCGCATGATCAGCAGCGTGATGATGCCGGCGACCAGGAACGACACGATGGCCGCGGGTCCGGCGCTGCCGATCACGACGCCGCTACCGACGAACAGCCCGGCGCCGATCACCCCACCGAGTGCGATCAGGTTCAAATGCCTGCGCCGCAGCCCTTTCGCCAGTTGCGCGTCGCTGGCTTTGATCTCTGAACTCACCACCGACGCGACGATGCCGCAATTGTGCGCACCGCTCCATGGTTGTGTTCACCATGCGTTAATCGGGCCTAGCTGCGCGCCGCCAATACCAGGGCCCAGGCCAGTACGCCGGCGGCTGCGGTGTTGGCCAGGCCGCGGATCACGTTCCAGTGCACCCAGGTCGACTCGAATTGCGCCCGGAGCGTCGCGAGGTCGGCGGGCGCGGTCGAGGTGGCCGCGGTGGCGAGCTTGTTGTTCAGCGGCACGTTGATCGTGGACGTGATGACGAGGCTGATGATGTTGAGCGCCAGGCCGATTCCGGCCCAGATCAGCACCGGGCGGGCATCGGGCTTGAGGCAGAACGTCCCGGCCAGTGCGGTGAAGCCGACCGACCCCAGGAAGGTCAGCATGAACGGCGGGTTGACGATCACCACGTTGATCTTGTTCATGACGTCGATGAAGGTCCGGTCGTCGAACGCGCCGAGTGCGGGCATCACGGACACCGCGTAGGCGTAGTACAGACCGGCCAGGAGTCCGGAGGCCAGCAGGGCAACGATGAGCGCGGTCATGCCGAGGGATTGGGGCAGCTTGCTGAAGGTCATGGTCCGACCGTATTCAGCGAGTGCTGGACGATCCATCGTCAAAAGGCTCATTTACATACGCGAGCGTCTACATCGGCCATCGTCTAACGTGGATGCGTGGACGCCCTGGCGGGATTGCTGGAAGGGCCACGCGCCCGTGGCGCGTTTCTGATGCGGTCGTTGCTCGACCCGCCGTGGTCGCTGCGGGTCGAGGACCAGGCTCCGCTGACCATCGTCGTGGTGGCCCGCGGATCGGCGACCGTGTTGCCGGACGGCGCGGCGAGCCGGGACCTCGAGGCCGGCGACATCGCGATATTCCGTGGGCCCGACGGTTACACCGTTGCCGATGACGCCGCCACCGCGCCTCAGGTCATCGTGCACCCGGGCCAGGCCACCACGACCGTGGACGGTGAACCACTGTGTGAGGCACTGAGTCTGGGGGTCCGGAGCTGGGGTACCCGCCCGGATGCCGACACGCTGCTGATCACCGGTGCCTACGAGGAGGTGGGCGCCGTGTGCCGCCGGCTGCTGAGCGCGCTGCCACCGCTGGTGGTGGTTCGCCGGGATGAGGTCAACGGCATGCTGGTGGACCTGCTGCTCGACGAGATGTCGTGCGACGAACCGGCGCAGGGCGCCGTACTCGACCGGATGCTGGATCTGCTGACCATCGCGGCGCTGCGCAGTTGGTTGGCCCGCGAGGATGCCCCGGCTTGGTATCGCGCCTATCGAGATCCGCAGGTGGGCACGGCTCTTCGGTTGATCGAGAACAACCCGGCACACCCGTGGACGGTGGGCTCGCTGGCTGCCGAGGTCGGGCTGTCACGGGCGGCGCTGGCCCGGCGGTTCACCCAACTCGTCGGCGAACCGCCGATGGCACTGCTGACCGAGATTCGTCTGGCGCTGGCCACGGACCTGCTCCGCGGGTCCGACGCCACCATCGAAACCGTGGCGCGCCGGGTCGGCTACAGCACGGCCTTCGCGCTCAGTACCGCCGTCAAACGCCGGTACGGGATGAGCCCCAAGGCAATCCGCGCCGAGTTCGCCTAGCGGGTCTTGGCGAAGCGGCGGTGCCGCCACACGTACTGCGGGATGCCGCGCACGGGGACACCCTTGGGCCAGCTGTCGGGCCGGAAGTAGGCGTCGGTGCCGCCATCGACGAAAATAACGCTGCCGCAAAGGAATTCGGCTGAGTCCGACAACATGAAGGTGATCCAGTTGGCGAGGTGCACGGGATCACCGAAGTTGCCGGTCGGGATCGGGAAGGCGCGCACAGCCTTGCCCTCGCGCGGCGAATCGAGCTGAGCCTGCAGCAGCGGCGTCATGATGGCCCCGGGCGCCAGCACGTTGAGCCGGATGCCGCGGCCGGCCCAGTCGGCTGTCACCGCGGTCTGCCGGACCCAGCGGGCCACGGCGATCTTGGAGGCGGCGTACATGAGTGCGGAAGCGCCGCCACCGAAGAATCGCACGGCCCGGGCTGCGCGGTCGGCGTCGCCGGCCAGCAGTGCGCGGATCGCGCGGCGGGGGACCGCAGGCACCGTCGTGCTGGAGTTGCTACCCAGGGCAACGACTTTCGCGTTGCCGGTGGCCGCGAGCGCCGGGCGCCACGCGGTCAGCAGGTCGACGGTGCCGAGGTAGTTGATCTGGGCGATCAGGCGGGCGCGGTCCTTGCCGTCACCGGGACCGATCCCGGCGGCCAGCACAGCGCCGTCGAGCTTGCCCTCGGACAGTTCCAGCACGCGGGTGGCGGCGGTACGCCGGCCGTCCGCGGTGGACAGGTCGGCGATGACATCGGCGTCCTTGAGGTCGACCCCGATGACCGTATGACCCTGAGCGCGTAACTGTCCCGCTGCTTGGTATCCCATGCCGGATGCCGAACCGGTCACAGCGTAGGTGCCGATGATGAACTCCTCGATAGGTGGGGATTCGCCGTCTAGTTGGCGAGCAACTTGGTCACTGCGTCGGCCACGTCACGACGGGCGCGGTGTGCGATGTCGAGCACGGGCATGGTCAGGAAGCCGTGAATGGCACCGTAATACAACTCGGTGACCGGAACGCCCGCGTCGCGCAACGCCTCGGCGTAGGCCAGGGCCTCGTCCCGCATCGGGTCGTAGCCTGTGACCACGAGCACGGCCGGCGCCACTCCGGCGACGGATGCGGACAGCGGTGCCGCGTAAGGGTTTTCGCGGTCGGTGGTGTTGGGTACGTACTGGTCCCAGTACCACTGCATGGCGGCGGTGGTGTTGTAGTAGCCGGTGCGGAACTCGTGGTACGAGCCGTAGGTGAAGTCGGCGGTCAGCACCGGGTAGAGCAGTACCTGCGCGGCCAGCGGCGCACCGCAGCGGTCACGGGTCATCAACGCGGTGACCGCGGAGAGGTTGCCTCCGGCGCTGTCGCCACCGACCACGAGCTTCGCCGGGTCGCCGCCGAGTTCGGCGGCATGGGCGGCGGCCCATTGGGTGACGGTGTAGACGTCTTCTGCGGCAGCCGGCCACTGATGTTCGGGCGCCAGCCGGTAGTCGACCGAAACCACCACGGCAGGAATCGAATTCGCGAAGTTGCGGCAGAGACCGTCGTGCGAGTCGAGATCGCAGAACACGAATCCGCCGCCGTGGGCGAACACGAAGATCGGCAGCGACCCGCCCGGCTCATCGATGGTGGGCCGGTAGATCCTGACTCGGATGCCGTCGACCTCGGTATCGGTGACCGAGCCGACCGGTTCTGGTTCGGCAGGTGGGACGTACCGTCCGCGGATGGCGGCGCGCGCTTGCGCGCCGGTCATGTTGGGTAGGTCGGGGAAGCCGCCGTTGAGTGCCTCGAGCAGGCCGGCGATCTGCGGATCCAGGCTCATGCGCGATCCGCTCGCGCTACTCGCTGGTGACTCACGCGTACTGGAGCGCCGGACCCATGCGCAGCGGGCGCATCGGCTGCAGCGTCGGTGCCACGCGGGAATCCTCGGCGTTGCGCCAGATGCCCATGGCGGTCATGCGCACGGGCGCGGTCAGCTGTTCGAAGGCCATGCGGTTCATTGGACCACACACGGAGACGGCGGCGACGGCCTCACCCTGGCGGCCGATCGGCGCAGCGACACAACCGAATCCGGGCACCGACTCTTCGCGCTCGAAGGCGACGCCGTGGGCGCGGACCTTGGCCAGTTCGGTGGCGAGCTGGGCGCGGTTGGCGATGGAGTACTTGGTCTTGCGGCTCATGAGGTCTACCTCGGCGTCCTGGTTGTAGGCCAGGATCGCCTTGCCGACGGCGGTACAGTGCGCCGGCTGGCGGCCACCCACCCGCGACGGCAGCACGGTCATCATGCCGTTGCCGACCTTCTCCAGGTAGACGACGTCGCCGCCGTCGAGCACGGCGAGGTGGACGACCAGGCCGGTGGCGCGGTGCAGTTCGTGCAGCAGCGGGCCGGCGGCGCGATGCATCCGGTCTTGATGCACCGCAAGGGAGCCGAGCTCGACCAGGCGCATGCCCAGTTCGTAGTCGCGGCCATTGCGGCGCAGCCAACGCAGCTGGACCAGGCGCTCCAGCATCCGATGGGCGGAGGAACGGGGCAGACCAGTGCGACGCACGATCTGCGCCAGGGTCAGGCGGCCGGGGCCGTCGAACGCGTCGAGGACCAGCGATACCCGGTCGATGACCGCGCTGGGGGTGGTGGATTCGACTGCTGCTGTCATGTCGGCCTCCGAGCTCCGTTGCTTCGTGTACATATTCCTATTAGGAATATGACTGTTTGTATCACACGCTGGTGGGGCTTGTCACACATTTCGCGGGGAACGCGGCAGAATATATGCACGACGAAGTGCCCCCAAGCCGGCCGGCAGGGGGCACTTTGTGTGTCGATTTTGCAGCTCATGGCCCAAATTTGGGACACGATCCCGTGGTTACCGTGGTGGCGACACGCGTAGTGACGACACGCCGGACCTGCGGTTTCAGCTCTGCGCCGCGGACCTCCCGGCGCGGCGCCCGTAGAAGCTGCCGTCGCCCAGGGACACGCCACTGGCATAACCCCAGGCAGACAGGCCCGCCGCGCTGCGCCCGGCGGCGAAGAGGCCGGGAATCGGCTCGCCGCTGACATGCAGCACCCGGCCGTCCAACGTGGTCAACAGGCCACCGAGGGTGAACCCGCCGGTGCTGTTACGCAGATCGATCGCACCGACCGGTGATCCGATGGGACGCAGCCACTGCGGCTTCTTGTGCAGCAGCGGGTCCTCGCCGCGCGCGGCGTGCTCGTTGTAGTAGGCCACGGTGTGCTGCAGGACGCCGTCCGGCAGCCCGATCTCGGCTTCGAGCTCGGCCACCGTCTCGCAGACCCAGGTGGCAGGCCGGCGTAGGAACGGTGTCGCAGACGTCGCGGCCATCGCCTCCTCCTGGGCATCGCCGTCGATGATCAGATAGGCGGCGTTGTCCTGGTAATACAGCGTCTGCTGGCCGATGCGCCCGGGATAGGTGTCCTCGGCGATGTATCGCTGGCCGAAACCGTTCACCAGGATGCCGCGGACCAACTGCTGCGGATCGCAGAAGAACGCCACCTCGGTGGCATCCATGTGCGCCAGGTCCGCGCCCAGAACCTGGGCCATCCGGATGGCCCGGCCGTCGTGTTGCTCGATGCTCGCCGCGGGACGGCCCGCGATGCGGGGTGCGTACTGCGCGACCATCTCGTCGCTGTAGGCGAAGCTGCCCGAGGCCAGCACCACGCCGCGGCGGGCTTTGATCGCCACGGTGTCGCTGTACCGGCGCGCGACGATGCCGACCACGCGGCCGTCGGCCTCGGTGATCAACGACTGCACCTCGGTGTCGTACACCGACCGGACGCCCTGCGCGGTCGCGGTTTCCACCAACGGCTTCATCAGCATGTAGCCGCCGCTGCGTTCGCCCGTCACCTTGCCGGCCATCTGCGGCACGTGGCCGCGCGGTGCCGGGGAGGCAATGGTGTTGTACGGGAAGGCGTTTTCGCCACCCGTGAACATCAGGCCCTCGTCGCCCGGCGGCTCCCAGCCCGGTTCACCCCAGAACACCGGCTTGAACGGCACGCCACAGCTGACCAGCCAGTCGTAGTGGGCCACGCTGCCGGCGCAGTAGTCGTCGATCCGTTCGGCATCCGCGCCCGGGCCCATGGCCACCTTCAGGAAGGCGGCCATGTTGTCGACGGAATCCTCGAAGCCACACGCCTTCTGGAGCGCCGTGCCGCCGCCGAGATAGATGAACCCACCGGCCATGGCGGCGGCGCCACCCCAGCCGCCGGTGCGCTCGACGACCAGTACGTCGGCGCCGCCGGCAGAGGCTTCCACCGCGGCGGCCGCGCCGGCGATGCCGTAGCCGACGACGACGACGTCGGCTTCGTCGTCCCATGCGGTGATGGACGACGCCGGGACCGGGAACAGGTCAGTGCTCATGGCAGCATGGCCCGCGGCGGAACGCCCATCCACTCATGGCCCCAGTAGCTGTCGGCGGTGATTTCCTCTGCGGTGTAATGCCGTTCGTCGACCGTCATGCCCTCGGTGCCGAACTCGATGTCCCAGTCGCCGGGCGAACGCACGTAGAACGAGACCATCTTGTCGTTGGTGTGGCGGCCCAGCGTGGAGGACAACTGGAAGCCGTCGCGGTTCACGCGGTCGAGCGCCTGCCCGACGGCATCGAGGGTGTCCACCTCGACCATGAGGTGGATCAGCTTCGGGTCGCGCAGCGTGGCGGCCGGGCAGATCGCCAGGCTGTGGTGCCGCTCGTTGATGCCCAGGAACTGCACCCGCAGCGGGCCGAACTCCGGGGGAGCGGGCACGCGGAAGGCGCCGCGGGGCAGGAAGCCCAGCACGTCGGTGTAGAAGTCGAACAGTCCCTTGGCGTCCTGGGCGGGCAACACCACGTGACCGAGGCCGAGTCCATCGGTGACGAAGCGGGCACCGAACGGCGTGACGACGGGGCTATGGTCCAGCACCGCACCGTGGAATACCTCGACGTCGTTGCCGGCCGGGTCGACGAAGGCGATGACCTCGTCGACGCGGCGGGCGTCGGCATCTTCCAGGGACAACTGCTTCCACGGCACGCCGGCGCCGTCCAGGGTGGCCTGCACGCGGCGCAGCGCGGCGCCATCGCGGACCTCCCAGCCCACGGTGACGATGCGGTCGGCATCGCCCGGTACCACGATGATGCGCGCGGTGCGCTCGTCCATCCGCAGGTACAGCGCGTCGGGGTCGGGACCGGTACCGGTCGCGAAACCCAGTACCTCGAAAGCGAATTGGCGCCAGCGCTCGATATCGGCGGTCTGGACCTTCACATAGCCCAAGCTCTTCAGATCGGTCACGTCAGATCATGCCTCGCAGCGGGCCCTGGGGATCGACGCCCAAGCTGCTCAGCGCCGACGCGTGGAATGTGGTGCCCGGGACGTGGATGGCGTGCGCCTGGCCGACGTGTGCGTCACGCCAGTAGCGCTGCAGCGGCTTGTCCATGCGGGTGGCGTTGCCGCCGCAGCGGGCGAAGATTTCGTCGACCGCGGACACCGCGCGCCACACCGACCGGATCTGGGTGCGCCGGCCGGCGGCACGGTCCTCGAAGGACACCTCCTTGCCGGCGTCGACCATGTCGTAGATGCGGTCGGCGTTGGCCAGCAGTTCCTGGCGGGCGGCGTTGATGTCGGCGGCGGCCTCACCGATGGCGTACATGACGTAGGGGTCGTCCTTGATGGCCACGCCACTGGAGTTGACTCGTTCGCGCTGGTAGTCGAGTGCGGCGCCCAGGGCGCCCTCGGCGATACCGATGACGGCGGACGAGATGCCCAGCGGGAACATCGTCGACCACGGCATCAGGTACAGCGTCGAGGTCATGCCGGCCTCGCGCTGGGCGCGGCCGTCCATCACCTTGGTGGCATCCATGGTGCGGTAGGTGGGGACGAAGGCGTCCTTGACGATGACGTCCTTGGAGCCGGTGCCGCGCAGGCCCACGACGTTCCAGGAATCCTCGACGATTTCGTAGTCGCTGCGGGGCAGGATCATGTGCAGCATCTGCGGCGGCATGAGGGGCTTGCCCTCGGCGTCACCGAGCATGGCGCCCAGGAAGATCCACTCACAGTGGTCGGTGCCCGAGCTGAACTGCCAGCGGCCGTTGAAGATGTAGCCGCCGTCGACCGGCCGGGCCACGCCCTGCGGGGCGTACGGGGAAGCCACCCAGGTGTCGGTGTCGGATGCCCAGATCTCGGCGGCGACCTTCGGGTCCGCGTACGCCAACTGGTAGGGGTGGACGCCGACCACGCCGTTGATCCAGCCCGCGGCGGGATCCAGGGCGGCGGTCGCCATCACGGTCTCCGCGAACTCGCGCGGATGTACCTCCAGGCCGTCGTATTCCTTGGGCTGCAGCAGCTTGATATTGCCGGCGGCCTTCATCATCTTGACGGTCTCGTCGGGCAGCTGGCCCAACTTCTCTGCTTCCCAGGCTTGTTCGCGAAGCTGGTCGGCGATGTCACCGATCTTGTCGATAACCCGCTGGGTCATGGTCGTTTCCTAACTCCTGTGATGGGCTAACTAATGGTTTACCGCACCCGTCATGCACCGGGAGGCTGTTCCCGGTGAGCGGGCGAAATTCCGATACCCGAAGTCGAATCGGGTGTTCTCGGCCATGTCACCGAGTCTCGGCGCCGGTGATCGGTTCTGGTCACAGGTCGGTCCGATGGTCGGGACAGGTGGTGGTAGAGCGTCCGATGATCGGGACGCTGATGACCAGCATCCGCTTGATTGGTGGCAACACCGATGGGTATCTGATTGTGTCGCATCAGTTTTGGGATTTGCCGGCATCTACGCCGTCGGCACACAGGGCGTTCGGTGCCGCAGGCGGGACTTATGGCTCTGGGGGTCGGACCGATGGGCCCTACAGCGTCGGTCCGGATCGCCGAATCATTGACCCGGATAGGTCACGACCAACCGGAACAGAGGCAGTGCGATGGCTGAATCGGTGCGACGTAAGGCGCAGGCGACAGCTGTCGCCAGCGCGTCAGTGCTCTTCGGTGTCTGGGTAGCCGCGATCATGCACCCGACCACCATGGCTGAGCCACCCGGCTGCTGGGGGCCCGACGGTGTGGACTCTGACTGCTTGGGACCCGGCCCGTACGGGCACGGCCAGTGGGGGCCGGAACCGGGAACAATGGGACCGGGCGCCATGATCGTTCCCGGACCTTCGGGTCCCGCGTGGGCTGGACCCGATAACGTATGATCTCTGGCCGGTCCGATGGTCGAGACGGGTTCCGGCGGGCCGTCCGTTCACCGGGATGCTTCGTACAGGGTCATCCGGAGGACGGCTAACTTCACACTATGAGCAGCGCAGAACAGGTTGACGTCGTTGTTGTAGGTGCCGGGTTCGCCGGTCTTTACGCACTGCACAAGCTGCGGTCGGAGGGCCATTCGGTTGTGGTGTTCGAGGCGGCCTCCGATGTGGGCGGCACCTGGTTCTACAACCGGTATCCGGGCGCCCGTTGCGACGTGGAGAGCATCGACTACTGCTACTCGTTCGACAAGGACCTGCAGCAGGAGTGGACCTGGACCGAGAAGTACGCCACGCAGGCCGAAATCCTCACGTACATCAACCATGTCGCCGACCGGTTTGACCTGCGCCGCGACATCCGCCTCAGCACCCGCGTCACGTCGGCGACCCTCGACGAGGAGACGCTGCGCTGGTCGGTGACCACGGATACCGGCGAAACCGTGGATGCGCAGTTCTGCATCATGGCCACCGGTGCGCTGTCGGATCCGCTGCTGCCGAACATTCCGGGCGTCGAGACCTTCGCCGGCGAGACCTACCACACGGCGAACTGGCCGCACGAGGGCGTCGACTTCACCGGCAAGCGCGTCGGCCTCATCGGTACCGGGTCGTCGGGCATCCAGACCACCCCGATCGTGGCCGCCCAGGCCGCCGAACTCGTTGTCTTCCAACGCACCCCGAACTTCTCCGTGCCGGCCGGCAACGAGCCGCTGACGGCCGAGCGCGAAGCCGACGTCAAGGCCAACTACGACGAGCGGCGTGAGCTGTCGTGGCGCAGTGGTGGCGGCTCGCCCCACCTGGCGCACCCGAAGCTCACCATGGAACTGTCCGACGAGGAGCGTCGCGCCGAGTTCGAAAAGCGTTGGCAGCTGGGCGGTGTGCTGTTCAGCAAGACGTTCCTGGATCAGATGGTCGACCCGGTGGCCAACGCCGAGGCCAAGAAGTTCTACGACGAGAAGGTGCGCGCGGTCATCGACGATCCCGCGGTCGCCGACATGCTGATCCCGAACGATCACCCGATCGGCGCCAAGCGAATCTGCACCGATACCAACTACTTCCAGACGTTCAACGAGCCGCACGTGAAGCTGGTCAGCGTGAAGCAGACCCCGATCGAGCAGGTCGACGCCACCGGCATCACCACCACCGAGGCCCGGTTCGACCTCGACGCCATCATCTTCGCGACCGGGTTCGACGCTCTGACCGGTGCGCTGGGGCGCATCGATATCACCGGCCGCGGTGGCCAGAAACTCAAGGACAGCTGGGTCGACGGGCCGCGCAGCTACCTGGGCCTGGGCGTCGACGGCTTCCCGAACATGTTCCTGGTCAACGGGCCCGGCGCGCCGGCAGTGCTGGCCAACATGGTGCTGCACGCCGAAGCTCACGTGAACTGGATCGCCGACGCGATCGAGTACGTCGGGCAGCACGGCTATACGGCCATCGAGGCCACCACCGATTCGGTCGACGGCTGGAACGCCGAACTGGTCCGTCGCGCCGACCAGACTCTGTTCCCGAAGGCGAACTCCTGGTACATGGGTGCGAATGTGCCCGGCAAGCCACGGGTTTTCATGTTGTTCATCGGTGGCTTCGCCGCCTACAACGACATCTGCGCCGAGGTTGCGGCCGCGGGGTACAAGGGATTTGAACTGACCAAGGCCGGCTGATGTCAGGGCTGCTGAACAAGGTTGTCCTCGTCACCGGTGCCGCCCGCGGTACCGGCCGGACGCACTGCGAGCGGTTCGCCGACGAAGGCGCCGACATCATCGCGCTCGACGTCGAGAGTGCCGCAGCCGATTTGGCCGATCTTGCCGACGCGGTGAAGCTGCGCGGCCAGCGCTGCTACACCGGCGTGGCCGACGTGTCGTCGTTCGACGAGGTGCAGGCCGCGGTCGACGAAGGGGTCTGGGAATTCGGCCGGCTGGACGTGGTCGTTGCCAACGCCGGCATCCATTCGGCGTCGGCGCCCGCCTGGGAGGTGAGCGCCGAAGACTGGCAGCGCGTCATCGGGGTCAACCTCACCGGCGTGTGGCACACGGTCAAGGCCGGCATCCCGCACTTCGGGCCGGCCGGAGGGTCCGTGGTGATCATCAGCTCCACCAACGGACTTCGCGGCACCGCGAACACCGCGGCGTACACCTCGACCAAGCATGCGGTGGTCGGCCTCGCCCGCACTCTGGCGAATGAGTTGGGGCCCAAACGGATTCGGGTCAATACCGTGCATCCCGGCGCGGTCGGCACCCCGATGGTGCTGAACCCGGAAACGTTCAAGCGCATTCGTCCCGACCTGGAGAACCCGACTGCCGACGACGTCGCCGAAGTCCTTTCCGCCCGCAACCTCTTACCGGTGCCGTGGGTCGAGCCCGAGGACATCAGCAACGCGGTGGTGTTCCTGGCATCCGACGAGGCCCGGTACATCACCGGCACCCAGTTGGTCGTCGACGCGGGTCTGACGCAGAAGGCTTGACCTTTCTCGAATGTGACCAACTGGGTTACGCCGGTCCCGCGATGGTCCAGGAAATGGCAGACCGGGTCGCGGTTCCGCTTGCGGCTATGCGGATTTCACATCGGAAGTGCGGCAAAGCGATCGAGCGTGCGCAGCGTTGTGTCACGGGAAGTCACCGGCAGCAGAGCTAGCAGTACGCGATGCGCTCCGAGGTCGGCCCGGCGTTGGATATCGCCGAGTTGGGGGTCAAGGATGACGGAGGTGACCGGAACCGGCGCCTTGCCTTGTTGTTCTGCCAGCGCGTTGAGTTCGCTGATCCCTTTCTGCAGCTCCTGCGGCCCAAGCATGGTTGGCGCCATCCAGCCGTCCGCGTGCGCCAGCACGCGGACGTGAGTGGACGGGCCCCAACCCCCTAGCCACAGTGGCGGGTGAGGAACCTGGACGGGTTTGGGCCATGAATGGATCGGATCGAACGCCACGTAATTGCCGCGAAACTCGGCTTGCTCTTGGGTCCAAATTTTCTTCACCGCTTGAATCCGCTCGGTTTGCAGCGCGGTCCGCGTCCGCGGATCAGTGCCGTGGTTGCGCATCTCCTCACGGAGCCACCCAACACCGATTCCCAGTTCCAGGCGTCCGCCCGATGCCCTGTCCAGAGTCGCGGTCTCTTTGGCGAACGTGATCGGATCACGCTGTGTGAGCAGCGTTACGGCTGTGCCGATCCTCAGGTCCGTGGTTGCCGCCGCCGCAAAGGACAGTGCAACGAACGGGTCGAAGCTGCGCCGATAGTCGCGGGGAATCTCTTCCCAACCGGGATGGATTGTCTCGATTGTTGCCGGGATATGAGTGTGCTCGGGCAGGAACAGCGATTCGAAGCCGCGTGCTTCGATCTCGACCGCCAGCTCCCCGGGGGCGAGGCTCTCATCGGTGATCGACGTGAAGATGCCAATGTGCATTCAACTCTCCTGTTACTTCCTGCGCCGTGTCGGCGGCTCGAATGGCTCCTTGGCCAAGCGAAAGTGAATGCAGCCGAAAACAGCGGCCTCTAAACGGTTTTGACCGGTTGGCGCTGCTAGTCGGACGACGGCTCGCCGGCAAGAAGGCTCAGCAGTTCAAGGCCGTCAGCGTCGGCGCTTCCAGGTTCGGCGGAGTAGATGAGTAGCTGTTGTCCTGGCGCCTCACCGACCGCGAAGGTGTCGTACCGAAGGCTCATCTCACCGACGCGGCTGTGCCGAAATCGCTTGGTGCCACTGGTGCGTGGACGGACGTCGTGTTGCATCCAGACGAAGGTGAAAGCGTCGCTTTGAATCGTCAACTCGCCCACCACTTCAGCGATCCGGGGGTCCTCGCGGAACCTGACCGACATCGCCCTCAGGTTGCGAACGGTATCGCGCGCAACCTCGTTCCAGTCCAGGTAGAACTCCAAGCCGACTGGGTCGAGGAAAACCATGTACGCGAGGTTCTCCACCTGCGAATGATCGCTGTACAAGGCCCGCGCATGGGCGTTCATCGCCAGCACATCCAGGGCCGGGCTGATCACCAACGCCGGGGCATGCACGACATTGTTGACGATCCTCACTGTGCCCTCGCTGGCGTCACGTAGTACGAGATCCCCACCGACCGCCGTTGCCGCATGGGCGAGGTTGGCCAGATGTTCTTCGGCATGCGCGTCCAGTTGGAGGGCGCGTGAAATCGCCTGCAGCACTTGGTCTGATGGATGCCGTTCACGCCCTTGTTCAAGCCGGGTGTAGTAGTCGGCGCTGACTCCTGCGAGGGCCGCAACTTCTTGCCGGCGCAGTCCCGATACGCGGCGCGGCGGGTCGGCCGGCACCCCGGCCTGCAGCGGCGACAGCGAGGCGCGGCGGGCCTTCAAGAAGGTGCCCAGCTCATTTCGCCGATCCATGTCTTCAACGTACTCACAACGACCCGGCCCAGCCAGGGTGCACGACACCCACCCTCGGCCTGATCGAATCGATACCTCCCACGGGTACTGGAAAACTGGGAGTACCGCACCCTCCCACAGTCAGAGCTGCGCACCTACGGTGACAAAGTCTGTTATCGGCGGGCGGCCCTTCAAATGCCGACCGCGTTGAAGAGGAACGGAATTTCATGACCCCATTGCGTGGAAAGAATGCGCTTGTCACAGGAGCCTCGAAAGGAATTGGTGCGGCAATCGCGCGTGACCTGGCGTCTGCGGGAGCGCAAGTCGCTGTGCATTACTCCTCAAGCAAGAGTGGCGCAGACCAGGTTGTCGAGTCGATCAATAGTTCAGGTGGGCGTGCATTTTCCATCCAGGCGGACATCTCGGACCCGGAGAGCGTCAAGGCGATGTTCATCGAACTGAAAGGGCAGATCGACAAACTCGACATCCTCGTGAACAACGCCGGAATATATGAGATGGGCGCAATCGAATCAGTCACCCCGGAAGAATTTCAGCGCCAGTTCAGCCTGAATGTCTTCGGGCTGGCTATCACAACCAGGGAAGCGCTTGGAAGATTGTTGCCGGACGGCTCCAGCATCGTGAATATCGGGTCGAGCGTCTCCAGTTTCACACCGGCTGATTCCCTCGTTTACACCGCGTCGAAGGGAGCGGTAGACGCGATAACCGGCACGCTGTCAAAAGAGCTGGGCCCGCGTCGGATCCGGGTGAATTCCGTCAATCCTGGATTGACGGTGACCGACGGGATGCACGCCAGCGCGTTCTCCAGCCATCAGTTCCGCAGCGAGATCGAGAAAATCACTCCACTTGGCCGAATCGGTGTGCCCGAGGACATCGCGCCTGCGGTGACGTTCCTGGCCTCTGACTCTGCCTCATGGATAACCGGCGAAATCCTTGTTGTCGGTGGCGGTTTGGCATAGTCTGCGGCGAAATCCCGCGCACCATGTTCGGCTGGTCCTCGGGTTCGCCATACGGGCGTCGTTCGAGCCGCGACGCAGACGCTGTGCCTACTGGCGCTCGACCAGGCCAGCGGCGATCTCGAGTTCGACGAGCGCGGGTTCGATGGCGTCGGCCATGGCGTCGATGTCATTCGCCATCTCGGGAGTGGTGACGAAGCCGAAATCGATCCGGTCCCGGTAGCTGAAGCAGGTGACGTTGAGCCCGACGTCCATCAGCAAGGGGCCCATCGGCATCATCTGCTCGAGGACCGCGCCGTCCATGTAGAGCGGCACGGGCGGGCCCGGCACGTTGGAGACGACGAGGTTCATCGGCTTGAGCGTGCCACCGAGCTTGCTCGCGGTGTATGCCCGGGCGGCCAATGCGACCAGGCCGGGTGGGGTGGTGTCGGTCAATCCCATGATCTGGTGCGCCGTCAAGGCTTTGGCCATTTCCTTGGCGCTTTGGGAGCTGGCGTAGATGGCCTTGATCCGCTCGGCGGGGTCGACGATGTCGGACGCCAGAGATACCGCCATCGCGCTGACCTGGTTGCCCACCTGGTCGCTGGAGCTCTCGGTCCGGGTCGACACCGGGACCTGGGCGATGAGCGACTTTTCGGGCAGCTCGCCGCGGTCCTCCAGATACTTCCGCATGGCGCTCGAAACCAGCGCCAGCACGACGTCGTTCACTTTCACCCCGAACGCTTCCTTGACCGCTTTCACGCGCTCCAGGGACACACCGGAATTGCTGACCCGGCGGTGCGGCGAAATCGGGCCGTTGAAACGCGTGGGCGGTGCGTCGAAGATGCCGGGCGGTTTGTTGGCGACGCCGAGCGCTGCAATCTGCTGGCGCACGGTCTGCTCCAGGAAGCGCGCGATCCGATAGGGCGTCTTGATGCCGATGTTGATCAGCCCGCCCAGGGCCTGCAATTCCATCCCGGGTGCCTTGACACCGACCAGTGATCGGGTCGGTTCGGCGGCCGGGGGCCGCGGAGTGGGAGTGAGGTCCAACAGAATCTCGCCGAGTCCCGCTCCCGATACGCCGTCGATGATGGCGTGGTGCATCTTCATCAGCACCGCGACCCGGCCGCCCTCGACGCCTTCGATGAACCAGAGCTCCCACAGTGGCCTGGAGCGGTCCAGTTTGTAGGACATGAGCCGGCCCACCAACTGGTCGAGCTCCCGGCGACCGCCGGGAGCCGGGACTGCGATATGGCGAACGTGGAAGTCGATATCGAGCTCTTCGTCCTCGACGAACCACGGCCGGTCGAGGCCGAGGGGTGCGCCGGTGACCCGCCAGCGCAATTGTGGCATCTCCGGCAATCGGGCAGCGACAAGCGCTTTCACCGACTCGAAACTGAAATCCGGTGCGTCGGTCGGGTCGTAGATCGACGATGCGGCGACGTGCATATGCCAACTGTTGGTCTCCGCGAACCAGAAGGCTGCGTCGGCACCGGACAAGCGATTCATGGGGCTGATCCTAGGTCGCTCGCGCAGAGACCGGCTCGAAATCGGCCGTTTGGTACGAACTTCGGGGTGTGATGGTTGTCTCCGCGAGTCGGGAATCTGCAATCATGTTGGCGCACAAAGCTGCCCGGCATCTCCATCACCGGGATGCATGTTCCGCCCCGGTCAATTGGTAAGCCCGACAATATATTCCGCAGATTCGCGGTCGCCGTGATCGTGATGAGGTAGGGCGCAGCGGATTCGCACGACCAACGCAAGCGGCCGCGTACCGCACACCATCGCTTCGGTGTGTGGACGCGGCCGCTCGTGGCAGAAGGTCAGCGCTGCAGGAAGCCCAGCACCGTGCTCTCAAATGCCTCCTTGGCCTCGATCATGGCCCAGTGCCCGCAGTTCGGGAACACGTGCAGCTCGGCGTTGGAGATGGTGCGCATCGGGATCAGCGCCATGTCCAGCGGGCTGACGCGATCGTCGCGGCCCCAGGTGAGCAGCGTCGGCGCCTTCACCTTGTGCATCTGCGCCCACGGCTGCGGCGGCGCGTCGGCCGACCGCATGAACTTCATCATCATCTTGAAGGCGGCCTTGCCGTACATCCGGCGAGCCGATTCCAGCGTCTCGGGATCGGAAGCCAGCTTCATGCGCTCTTCGATCAGTTCCTCGGTGACGATCTTCTCGTCGTAGACCATCGAGTTGAGCCAGTCGACCAGACGCTGCCGGGTGGGGTCCTCGGTGAACTCCTGGAGCAGCCGGATGCCCTCCGACGGACCGGGGCTGAAGATGTTGGTGCCGATACCGCCGATGGTGACCAGCTTGCCGATGCGGTCCGGGTTGTTGATGGCGAAGTTGATGCCGACGCCGCCGCCCATCGAGTTGCCGACGATGTCCACCTTCTCGACGCCGAGCGCGTCCAGGAAGGGCACCACCGCGGACTGGGCATCGATCATCGGGTGGCCGCCGAAGTCGTCGCTGACGCCGAAGCCGGGGAACTCCAGGATCAGGCAGCGGACGTGCGCCGCGAAGGTCGGCAGGATGCCGCGGAAGTTCCGCCAGCCCGTGACGCCCGGTCCGGATCCATGCAGAAACAGCACTACAGGGCCGGTGCCCTCGTCGTAATAACGCAGCGTGCCGCGCTCGGTCTGGACTTCCTTCAGCTCAGTCATACGTTCCAAATTACGGTGCGGATGTCACGCGGCGGCGACCACCTCCCGTCCGGCGGGACGCGAGTCGCCCGGGGCCGCCGGATTGTGCTGCGTAGGGCCTCTATGGTGTCCAAATGACCGTGCCGGAGTCTGCGCGTCCGCTGGCGGGTGTGCGCATCGTCGAGATTTCCAGTTTCGTCGCAGTGCCCCTGGCGGGGATGACGCTGACGCAGCTCGGCGCCGAGGTCATCAGGGTCGATCCGGTAGGCGGCGCCGCGGACTATCACCGCTGGCCGGTCACCGACGACGGCGAGAGCATCTACTGGGCGGGCCTGAACAAGGGCAAGCGATCGGTCGCGGTGGACCTGCGCTCGCCGGAAGGCCAGGACCTGGTTACCCGGCTGATCGTCGACGCCGGCGTCTTCATCACCAATGTGGCGGGCCGGCAATGGCATTCGTACGAGACACTCTCCGCGCTCCGGCCCGACCTGATCCACGCCGAAGTGTCCGGCCGGGCCGACGGCGGCACGGCGGTGGACTACACCGTCAACGCGGGGCTGGGCTTCCCATTGGTCACCGGCCCGTCCCAACTCCAGACCCCGGTGAACCACGTCCTGGCAGCCTGGGATGTGTCCTGCGGCCTCTACCTGGCACTGGCGGTGACGGCGGCGCTCCGGCACCGCGACACCACTGGCGAGGGTCAGCGGGTCAGCATCCCCTTGGAGAACGTGGCCCTGGCGACCGCAGGCAATCTCAGCTTCCTGACCGAGGTGATGGTCAACGGGGTAAGCCGTGAACGCATCGGCAACTCGATCTTCGGCCAGTACGGGCAGCAGTTCGTCAGCGCCGACGGTGCCGCGTTCATGATCGTCGCGCTGACCGGGCGCCATTTCCGGGACCTGGTCGAGATTACCGGTACCACGAAAGCTGTTGCCGCACTGTCGGAATCGCTCGGCGCGGACTTCGGCGACGAAGGTGAGCGCTACCGCCATCGGGATGCCCTCACCGGGCTGTTCACCGTCTGGTTCTGTGCGCACACCGCCGAGGAGATCGCCGCGGCGCTGGGTGCGACGTCGATCCTGTGGGAGCGTTACCGCGACTTCTCCGAGGTGGCCGTGGGCCCGAAGGTGACCGACAATCCGCTGTTCACCGAACTCGACCAGCCCCGCATCGGCCGGTATCTGGCGCCGGGACTGCCACTGCGGATCGACGGTGAGTACCCGCCCGCCCGCCCGGCGCCGGCGCTCGGCGACGACACCACCGCGGTGCTTACGGGCCGGCTCGGGTTGAGCGCCGACGACGTCGTGCGGCTCACGGAAGCGGGGACCGTGGCGTGACCGTGCTGCCTGGATTGCTGGTGGTGTCGCCCGGTGACGGGGCCGACGCCTGGGTGGGCGAGGCCGGGGGACCGGAGGGCAAGCGGGCCTTCGGCGGTCTGTTGATGGCGCAGAGCCTGTCCGCCGCGTGCCAGACCGTCAACCCGGACCTGCGCCCCACCGCCATGCACCTGCAGTACCTGCGTGGTGGCGAGGCCGGCGCGGCCACCGACTACACGGTGGCACGGGTGTACGACGGGCGGACCGCGGCGTCGCGGCGGGTCGAGGCCTCCCAGGCCGGGCGGCTGCTGACCGTTGCGACCGTGTCCTTCTCCGTGGATTTGGCGGGCCCCGAGCACGATGAATCCGGCACGCTCCCAGACGATCCCGAGCTGCTGCCGGTGACCGGCCCGCCGGGACCGGCGCCCGCGGTGCCGCTGGACGAACTCGACATCCGGATCGTCGACGACCGGTCGTCGGGCGAGTTCGTGCGCCGCATGTGGTGGCGGGCCACGGTGCCCATGCCGCCGGAACAGTTGTCGCACATGATGATTGCCTGCTACGTCACGGACCTGTACGGGATCGACCCGGCGCTGCAGGTGCACGGCCACTCCATGCAGGCACGCACCCACCGCAGTGGCACCACCGATTTCTCGATCTGGTTCCACCACCGGATCCGGGCCGACCGGTGGAATCTGTTCGAATCGCGCTCGCCTGCCACCGGCCGGGGCCGGGGAGTGATCACCGGGAGTCTGGTCGGCGCGGACGGCACCCGCGTGGCGACATTGGTGCAGGAAGGCCTGATCGCGGACCGGTAGTACCGTCGTCCGCAGGCTGCTGAGGGAACACCTGAAGGAGAACGATGAACGGCGCACAGGCACTGATCCGCACACTGGTCGACGCCGGTGTCGATGTCTGCTTCGGCAACCCCGGCACCAGCGAGATGCACTTCGTCGCGGCGCTGGACTCGGTGCCCGAGATGCGTGGCGTGCTCTGCCTTTTCGAGGGCGTGGTCACCGGGGCCGCCGACGGCTACGCGCGCATGGCCGACAAGCCGGCGGCCACCCTGCTGCACCTGGGGCCGGGACTGGGCAACGGCATCGCCAACCTGCACAACGCCCGACGGGCCTATTCGCCGATGGTCAACGTCGTCGGCGACCACGCGCTGGGGCACAAGAAGTACGACGCGCCACTGGAATCCGATATCGACGCCATGGCCGGCACGGTGTCTGGCTGGGTGCGCCGGTGCGAAAAGCCGGCGGACATCGCCACCGACGCGCTGGCTGCCATCGAGGCCGCACAACTGGGACAGGTGGCCACGCTGATCCTGCCCGCCGACGTCTCGTGGACGGAAGGCGCCGAGCCGTCGGCGGGGGAGCCGGCCACGAGCCCGGCGTCGTTCGACTACCGCGCCGGCGTCGACCCGGACGAGCACGAGCTGCTCGACGCCGGTGCCGAGGTCTTCGGAACCGGCACCGTCATGCTGTTGGGCAGCTCGGTATGCCGCGAACGTGGCCTGCGTGCGGCCAGCCGGATCGCCGAGGCGACGGGGACCAAGGTGCTGATCGAGACCTTCCCGGCCAGGCTGGAACGCGGCGCCGGACGGCCCAACTTCGAACGGCTGGCGTATCTCGCCGAAGCCGCCCAATTCCAGCTGACCGGTGCCGAGAACCTGGTGCTGGCCGGCGCCCGGTCTCCGGTGTCGTTCTTCGCCTACCCCGGCAAGGCGAGCGACCTGGTGCCCGTCGGTTGCCGGGTACACACCGTCGGTGGCGATGTCGTCGAGCGGCTGGAGGCATTGGCCGATGCGGTGGCACCGGGTGGCGAGCCGGTGTTGACGGAACTGAAAATGCCTGAGCTGCCAGAAGATTCGGCACTGACGACGCAGAACTGGGTCGACGTGGTGGCGGCGACCCTGCCTGACGACGTGATCGTCGTGGACGAGTCCAATACCAGCGGGTTCCTGTTGCCGCAGGCGACGATGAGCGCGCCGCGGCACGACCTGTTGACCCTGACCGGCGGGGCCATCGGCTTCGGGCTGCCGAATGCCGTCGGTGCCGCGGTGGCCCGCCCGGACCGTCCGGTGTTGTGTCTGCAGGCCGATGGCAGTGCCATGTACACAATTTCGGCGTTGTGGACCATGGCGCACGAGCAGCTCAACGTGGTGACGGTGCTCCTCAACAACGCCGCCTACGCGATCCTGCGGATGGAGCTGCAGCGGGTCGGCGCGGAGGCTGGCGGGCCGAAAGCCGCTGCCATGCTTGACCTCTCGGGCCCGACGACAGATTTCGCGGCGTTGGCGGCGTCCATGGGTGTGCCCTCGGCCAAGGCCACGACCACTACGGAGTTGGCCGACCTGCTGCGCGTGGGCTATGCGACTCCGGGGCCGTACCTCATCGACGCGACGGTGCCGCCGCTGCTGTAGTCAGCGCTCGAACTCGGGTTCGCCGGCCAGGCCGGCAAGGGCGGCCACTGCCCGCAACTGCCGCAAGACGAACGCGCGGGGGCGGCCTCCCTCGGGTATGTGTACGCCGGCAACGACGCCGGAGATTCCCGGGATGCTGATGGCCTCGCCGGCGCAGCGTCGGCGACGCGGACAGCCGCGGCACAACGCCTTGGGTTCGGCGTCGTCGCCGGCGGTGGCCCACCGGTCCGGGTCGGACAGGCACGGCGGTATCTGCACCGGAACGGGCGGCTTCTGCAGCATCGCAGTCACTTTCGCGCATCTCCCTGAGCGGGTACTTCGATGACGGCGCCATCGCCGGGCGCAGCGCCGATAGCGATGACGCGGCAACGATCTGGACTCAATTGGTTCCCCCAAACCTGAGCAGTGGCGAGTCGGTCGGTGGCCACCCAGGTGGGTGATCTCAGGCGAACGCGAAACGCAATCGAATGTACCAATATGCTCATATCGATCACAATTTGAAGGTATTGACCGTCGATCAAGGTCTATCGGTGGAGCATGTTTTGCGCATTGTTCACCAAACAATCGGGGTCAGAAAGCAGTGCTGCGCGGGAGGATGCTCTCCTGATTGCGGGCGTCGCGCAGGTCCGCGATGTGCGGGGGCACCGTGCCGAGTAGATGGGTGGAGTTGCCCGTTCTCGGCGCCATTTCCATCGGCTAACCTTGGGGTGTAAACGGCATATTCACAAGACGATTCGGTCAGCCGAGGATAGGTACCGTGGCCACGTGTGACCTATTTCCGCGGGCCAGTGTCGGCGAAATCGGAGTTGTGTCGGCGCATCATTCTCGGGGAGGGTCGTTATGGCGGTGTCGTCGGAGATTCGGGATGTCGCGTCATTGCCGCTACCGCCGGTGAACCCGCTGCCGTATAAGGAGCGTCTGGCGGCATGCCGCAGTTTTCACACCGGGACCGATGTGTTGCGTGACGCAGGTGGTCCCGTAACTCGCTTCACGTTGGCACCCAGATGGTTGATGGCGCCGCTGGTCGTCGTCACGTCGCCACAAGGTATTCGCGATGTTGTCGCATGCCGTGACAGTTCGATCGACAAAACCGCCGGCGTGACCGTGGAAATGCAGCGTCTCATCGGCCCCAACTTGTTCGTTACTCCTTTCGACCAGTGGAAGTCTCGTCGCCGCACTCTGCAGCCGGTGTTCACGAAACAGTCGGTCAACGCCTTTGGTGGCCACATGTCCAAGGCGACCGAATCTGTGTGTGATGCCTGGCGCGACGGCGGTGAGATCGACCTGGATGTTGAGGCGCGCAAGCTGACCATGCGTGCACTCGGACACTCCGTATTGGGCCTGGAGCTCACCAGTCAGAACGATTCGCTCGCCGCACCGATGCGGGAGGCAGTCAGCTATGCGGTCTCACGGGCTATCAGTCCGATACGGGCGCCTCGCTGGCTACCTACGCCCGCGCGACAGCGGGCGCGCCGAGCTGCAGCCACCTTGCGTGACGCGGCGCTGGGCATCGTGACGGCGTGCAAGGACGATCCGACTCGCAGCGCGCCCCTGGTGCGGCAACTTATCGCGGCGAAGGATCCGGCCACAGGAAAGCCCCTGACGGACAACGAGATTGCTGACGAGTTGATCATTTTCATTTTCGCGGGACATGACACCACCGCGACGTCGATCTCGTATGCGCTGTGGCAGCTCGGGCGAAACCCTGATATTCAGGATCGGGTTGCCGCTGAAGTCTGCGCACTGGGTACTGCTCGGCTCACGCCAGGCGATGTACCTCGGCTCGGGTATACCGTGCAGGTCCTCAAAGAGGCGATGAGGTTGTGCCCCCCTGGTGCCACCGGCTCGCGCATGACGATGCGGGATGTCGAGGTGGCGGGCTACCGGATTCCGGCGGGGACGATGCTGGTTGTCGGTCGCATGTCTGTTCAGCGGGACCCGAGCTTGTGGACCGATCCGCTGCGGTTTGATCCCGACCGTTTCACCGAGGAGGCCTCGAAGGCTCGTAACCGCTGGCAGTATGTGCCGTTCGGTGGTGGGCCACGGGGATGCATCGGCGATCACTTTGCGATGCTGGAAGCCACTCTCGCGTTGGCGACCATTGTGCGTCTGGCCGAAATAGATTCTCTTGACGCCGAATTCCCGATGGCTGCACCGTTCACTGTTGTTGCCGGTGGTCCGGTCCCCGCGAGGATCACCCTGCGTTAGTCCGTCTGGGTTTGGCGACCGGGTAGGTGTCGCGAGCGGTACGGCAGCGCCGGTCGATGACCCCTCGACATTGACCGGCGCCGCCACTGGTGTCGGTGAGCGGGCGCGTTGGGTGCTGTCGCGCTCATTCCACGGTCCGCCTTTGCCGGTTGCGGCCGTGGCGGCGACGTCGTCGTGGCCATGTTCCTGGTGAGCCAACAATACCCACGTCACGTGCTGCGATACAACACTACCAGCTACCAATACGCGACAATTGTTGCACGTTATCGGGTCATTTTCTGCAGAGTGTCGGCGGGGATGAAGTGCACTCCTTGGCGTGCTGGAACCTGCTTTCGACGCGCTCAGCGATCTGGCGGTGCGGCTTCCTGGCAAGTCGGATCGCGCCCAGGCCACTCTGCGGTTTTTCGTGCCGGCGCCGAAGGCCGTGACGCTACGCTCTGGGCCATGGGCGAAGTGATGGACTGGGACAAGGCCTATCGTGGTGAACTTTTCTTGGGGCCACCGCCGTGGAATATCGGCGCTCCACAACCCGAAATCTTGACGCTCGTCGAGCAGGGGGACGTGCACGGCCCGATCCTGGACGCGGGTTGCGGCGTCGGTGACCTTGCGTTGGCACTCGCTGAACGCGGCTACGACGTCACCGGGGTGGACATCTCGACTGTTGCCATCGCCGAGGCTGAAGCCGCGGCCGCAGCGCGCGGGCTTTCGACCGTTCAGTTCCTGCCAGGAGACATGCGCCGTCTCGATGAGCTTGGCTTGCCCCACCGTTTCAATACGGTGTTCGACTGCACGCTGTTTCATTCCTTGCCCGTCGACGGGCGCGACGACTACATGCGCAGCATCTACGCCGCCGCGGAACCCGGTGCGGCGCTGTACCTGTTGGTGTTCACCACCGAAGCGTTGCCGCCGGACTCCCCGTTCCCGATTCCGAATTTGGTGACCGAAGCTGAAGTCACCGAGGCGGTCGCCAAATACTGGTCCGATGTCAGGCTGCAGCCCGCTTCGGTCGCGGTCAAGCCGCCGGAGTTTCCGGGACACCCTGAACGCAATTTCCCTACCGATGAATTCGGGCTGACGAACCTTCCGGCGTTGTTGCTTGCGGCCCGAAAGCTGTAGAGCGCTGAAGTTTCCGCGCCACAGTGCTACTCGGTTCGCCCGTCAAACCTGGTGTGTTGGTGACCATGTTTCAGGCGCGCGCCGTGCTTGTGGTGCCGCGTCAGGTCAGGGTTGGTCCTGGATGGGGGCCTTGGGTTGGAATGCGCCATGCCGTAACAAACCGGTGATGGTGTTATCCCAGCGTTCCAATTGCTCGCCATCGTAGAAAGACTCGCCCAGATACCGCTCGATATGCCGACGCAAGATCATGGGTCCAACGCGGAGGATCAGCGGGTTGAGAATCAACCATTTGTAGTCCAGGTCATTGAGGACTTCGCCCCGTTCGACAAATTGCTTGCCCTGCGCCTCACTGATGGCGGTCAGTCCATCGAATATCACTTCGCCGATTGTTGAACCTGAATCGATCTCTACGAGCGCGCGTGCCAGATAGTCCATTACGCGGGGATGGTCAGCGATCAGGCGGGTCATGCGCCTGCCGGCCTCTTCGAGGGCACCATTGTCCGGCATCGCCTCCGGCTCGAGGCCTTCGGCGAGTACCTGCAGGACGTAATTGTCGACTGTTGCAGTCAGATCCGCTTTGGTGTGGAAGTGGTGCTGCACGGCGCCCACCGAGACCCCGGCTTGTTCGGCGATCATGCGGAACGACGCGGCGGTGATGCCGTGCTGCGCGTACACCGTCAGTGCCGCGTCGAGGATCTTTTCCTCGGTGGATGGTTCTGGGGGTGCGGGCGGCTTGTACGGAAATAGCCGGGTCTCTGCCACACATCGACCATACAGCTATCTTGTGGAAGAATATAGCCGTATCGGTGAGCAGCATATACATACTGCTCCTGTCGAATTTTGAATATCCCCAAGAATGGAAGGGCTCCGAGCGATGGCGGCGTGGCAAACAGCGTGTAACCAGGCCTCCGCCGCCGGCCAATCCCGGTAGCGGACCATGCCCGACATTGTTTATGAGGATGGCACCGGTGGCCCGGTACCCGCTTACCTCGCAGTACCGGGCAACGCCGGTCCTTGGCCGGGCGTGGTGGTCGTACAGGACGTCCTGGGGATGACCGCCGACCTGCGTCGAACGGCCGACCGACTCGCTGAGAACGGCTATCTGGCCCTGGTCCCCGGCCTCTACGGCCGCGGTCCAAAGATCAAGTGCATGATCAGCACCATCTACGCCGCCGTGGTAGGCCGGGGCGGCGCCCAGCAAGCCCTCATCGCTGCTCGCGATCACCTTCTTGCCGACGGGCGCTGCACGGGAAAGGTTGGGCTGGTTGGTTTCTGCATGGGTGCCCAATTCGTCGTCCACCTCTCGCCAGGTGGACTTTTCGATGTCAGTGCACCGAACTACGGTGTCCTCCCGCGTGACCTCGAACCGCTGAAGGAATCGTGCCCGGTGGTCGCCAGTTTCGGCGCCAACGACCGCATCGTGGCCCGCGGCAGCGCGGCCAAGCTTGACGCCGCGCTGGCCCGTGGTGACGTACCGAGGGACATCAAGGAGTATCCGAACGTCGGACACAGCTTCATGAATGATTGGCGGTTGCCCCCGGCGATGCGCAAGATCGAAAGCGCGGTCGGGTTGTCCTACTTCGCCGACGAATCCGAAGACGCCTGGAAACGTATGACAGACTTTCTCGAAAGGCACCTGGCATAGCTCCCGTCTCCGGCTGAAGGGCACTTGCACGGCAATGGCCGATCTCAACGACGCTCTGCCCGATCCTGGCCAGCTGCCCCTGGTTCCCATGAACCCACTGCCGGTGGGCGAACGACTGAAATGGGCCCGCCAGAACCACCACGGGCAGGTCGTACTGCGTGAGGCCGGTGGCAGCATCACGCGAGTAGGGCTTGGACCACGCTGGCTCGGCCCCAGCATCGTGTTCGTCATGACGCCCGAAGGTGCGCGTGATGCGCTGGCGCGCAACAACGACGCATGCGATCGAACGCTCGTCCATCACGAGATGCGGCGGCTGCTCGGGGACAATCTCGCCGATCTGCCCAACGCGCCCTGGCTGTCCCGCAAGAGGACGCTGCAACCCGTATTCACGCGACACAGTGTTGCCGCATTCGGGGCGCACATGTCCGGGGCGGCCGCGACGATCAGCGGCAGTTGGCCCGACGGAGCCCAAATCGACCTGGACGCCGAAGCGCGTCGGCTCACCATGCGAGTCCTCGGACGTTCGGTGCTCGGACTTGACTTGGATGATCGCGCCGAAGCCCTGGCCGATCCCCTCAACGTCGCCCTGGCATACGTCGCCGATCGGGGCATGCGGCCCGTCCGCGCCCCCTGGTGGTTGCCCACCCCGGCGCGACGTCGCGCCCGAGCCGCCACGGAAACGCTCCGCCGGCTCGCCATGGACGTCCTCGAATCCTGCCGCGCTGACCCGACCCGCGATGCGCCCCTGGTACACGCACTGATTGCCGCCACCGATCCCGAGACCGGCAACGCGCTCTCTGACCTGGACATCTGCAACGATCTCGTTGCGTTCATGGTCGCCGGCCACGACACCACGGCCACCACCATCGCGTACGCCCTGTGGGCGCTGGGGCGACACCCTGAAATTCAGGACAAGGTGGCCCAGGAAGTCACCGCCATCGGAGGTCATGACCTGACTCACGAGGATGCGCCCCGACTCGAATACACCACGCAGGTCCTGCGCGAGGCTCTGCGCCTGTGCCCGCCCGTGGTGGTCGCGGGACGGACCGCCCTGCGGGATATCGCCGTCGACGGCTACAAGATCGAAGCGGGCAGCATGGTCCTGGTCGGCATCTTCGGCATGCAGCGCGACCCGAAACTTTGGGCAGACCCACTGCAATTCGACCCCGGCCGGTTCAGCCCGGAGAACATCAACGATCGCGACCGTTGGCAGTACATCCCATTCGGTGCGGGGCCACGAACGTGTATCGGAGATCACTTCGCCGTACTGGAAGCCACCCTCGCGCTCGCCACGATCGTGCGCGCCGTTGAAATCAATTCTCTGACAACGGACTTCCCGCTTGCCGTGCCCTTCACGATGGTCGCGGGCGCGCCGATCCCGGCGCTGACGCGTCGGCGGCGATGAGCCCGGCGATATCTATTCGGATAGCCGGACTCGGGTGACGCTGCGCCGGCTGGTTACGGCCGGCGGTGGGGCGGTGCTCAGCCGCAGGATCAACGCGATCCTTTCGTCGACACAAACGCCGGCGAGGTCGATGAACTCGCGTTGCAGTCTGCCGAGTTCGTCGGCGAACCTGCCGGACAGTTTCTCGAGGTCGGCAGGGTCATGCGCAAACAGCCAGACCGGCGAGATCGGTTGTACGGCCAGGCCGCGCTGCTGCGCGTGTACCCAGACCGACTCAGCGGCCGATCCACCGACGGCATAGTCCCGCAGCGAGCCGCCGGTGACGGTGACGACGGCCAGTGCCGAGCTGCCGGTGACGCGGCTGCGCATCTCATCGCCGAGCGCGTCGCCGGCGTTCCAGTCGGCCAGCTGGGCCATCACTTCGGGCCGGCGCAGCAGTTCGAGCATGACCAGACCGCCATCGTCGAAGCCGAGGCTGTGCACATCGATCCCGGCGTCCGGATCGGGATCGCCAGGCCAGCGCAGCTCGGCGATCATCTCCTGATGCAGGTGCGGGGTGAGGAAGCGGATGCGGTCGGAGGTACCCAGAATCTCTGCGGCCGAAGCCAAATCGGCGGAGTCAGTGATGAGCCGCAGGTGCCCTCCCTCGCGGTCAGCGGCGGCAGTCAAAGCCCCAGCCAGGTCGTCGGTGATCGGCGTGGGAATGCCCTTGTCCCGATTGGTCTCGCGGACCAGCACCGCTCCGTACAGGTCCGCGAGGTCCTGTGAGCCGCCGGCGCCGTACCAGAGTGTGGCGTGCAGTGGTGACCACGACCCGCTGGGATGCTCGTCGACGGTCACGGGTCCAAGGATGCCGTGGTGGGCGGCGGCCACCCGCGCGTTGAAAACAGCCGCTCCCACGGCGACAGCACTGCCCCGGAACCCGACGTCGATTGTCGGGCTGTACTGCGGGGCAAGGCAAATGGCGATCTCGTCCTCGCCGGCTTCGATCAACCACGGCTGAACGTTGCCGCCCGACGGGGCGCGCATCGCGGCGACCGCGACCAGACCTGTGACGCTGGAGGCGACGAGTGGTTGTTCCGGCGGCGAGACGGGTCGGGGTGCGGCCATGACCGGTTCTGCCAACTGGTCGAGGCACGCCCCGATGTCGATGCGGCACCGCCCCGAGCGCAGCTCCTCACCAAGCCCGATGCGGCGCACGGCTTCACTGACCGCTGACGCGCCAATGATCACCTCGGAGGCCACCTGCGGCCAGGTGGCCAGGGTGCGTTCGAGTTCGATCAGCGACGCCGCCGTGCGCGGCGAGAGCTTTTCGGCTTCCAGGTGACGCAGGATGTGGGGAATCTTGTCCTTGCTGCTCATCCCGGGCAACAGTCCGATGTCGAGCGGCCCCAAGAGGCCGTGCAGGATCGGGCGGTTGGGCTCGTCGTCGAACCTCTCGACGTCGACGATGCCGCGGTCACTGGTGGCCATCAGTACCGGAATGCGTCGGTGCTTGGCTGCGACGCGCACGATCGCCTTGATATCGAGCGAATCACACTCTTCGACAAGGACATTCAGTCCGTCGAGGAAGTCATCGACGGTGTCGGTGGTCAGACCTCCGAGGAATACCTCGACCGGTAGATAGGGGTCGAGTTCGGAGATGCGGCGGGCCGCGGCGACTGCCTTGTTGAGGCCGATGTCGAACACGGTGGCCGGTATCCGGTTGAGGTTGGACAGTTCGATGCGATCGAAATCTGCCAGTCGCAGGCGCCCGCAGAGACCTTGGGCGGCCAGGGTGTGAGCGATCACGTGTCCGACGCTCAGGCCGGCGACGCCGACGGTGAGTTCGGCCAGGCGAGTCTGTTCTTCGACGGTGATGCTGTTTCGGTTGCGGTCCAAGCGCAGTGCCTTGAAGCCGACCGGACCCAGGATCGAGACGAGGCTTCGCCGCCACGGGTACCAGGCCCAGCGGCCGGGTTCGTCCAGGAGCGCCGCAGCGGGGTTGGGGCGTAGCCGGCGCAGGTTCTCCAACTCGGTGCCGTGGTGGTCGAGGACCTGGATGTACGGTTCGGATCGAAGTCGACCCAGAGTGGCCGCGTCCGCCGCGTTGGTCGGATCGAGCAATTGCGGGCGGTATTCGTCCGTGTCAGATGGTTGCATTGTCGACTCTCAATTCAGCGCAACGCCCGTCAGCAATGTTCGGGTCGGCTATCCGGTGCGGAGCGGGCCGGACGGGCATTTCATCGGTGTCACCGACCAGCCAGAGGAGAAACGCGTTGATGTGCGCGTTCAAGCACGAATCGACTTGTCCTGCAGCCTCGATCGCCCGCTTGCGCAGTGTTTCGTCGGCGCGATAAATACCGGCAGGCACTCGATGCTGGCTCGGCATTTCCTCACTATTGCATAGGTGGATATCCACCGTCGAGACCGAGAAACGCCAACGCTGCACCACCACTCGGCAGGCTCAACTGCCTGAGGTCTCCGCAGGCTTTACGGGTGTGCACCGGCGCGCATCGGCTGCCGCAGTGTCGGTTTCTTCAAGAGTGCTTCCGTGGCGTCCGCGTCCAGCGGGCCTGACACCAGCGGTCCTTGCGCGTGGCGGTAACCCATGGTGACCAGTCGTTGCGCCGCGGACTCGGTTTCCAGTCCATCAGCGGTCAATTCGAGGCCGAATGCATCGGCCAGGGCGGCGATCGACCGCACGAACAGTTCATTCTCGCCACCACGATCGAGCGTGCGCACAAATTCGCGACCGACCTTCAACGAGTCGATGGGCAGCTCTTTCAAGCTCGGCAGGAAGCTGTATCCGGTTCCGAAATTGTCCAAAGCCAACCGAACCCCAATGCTCTTGAGCGCCAGCAGAATTTGGCCACAGCGCTGTGCCTCGGCGACCAGCAGGTCTTCGGGCAGTTCCAAGCACAGCGCGGCCGCAGGAATGTCGAATTCCGTAAGCGTCGCGGTGAGGTGTTCGGTGAAGCCGTCGGTCACCACCTGGGCGGGAGACAGCTTCACCCGCAGCATCGTCTCATGCGCCAGTCCCGCGCGGCGCCAGCGCTGGAACTGCGCGCAAGCCAGCCGTAAGACCTCGCGCCCCACGGCGCCACCGAAGTTGGTGGCTTCAGCGATCGGCATGAACTCCTCGCGCAGCAGTGGTCCGCGGGTGGGGTGGTTCCACCGCACCACGGCCTCCACCGCTGCAAGTTCTCCACTCTGCAGATCGACCTCGGGCAGATAACGCAGGAACAGCGCGCCGCTCTCTACGCAGTCATGCAGGTGCACTTCGATGTCGGTTTGGAGCGAATATCGTGCCGCCAGCTCGTCGCTGAACGCGATCACCGTGTTGCCGCCGGCGGTCTTGGCAGCAGTCAACGCATGTTCGGCATACCTGAGCAGGTCGGACACCGAGTCGGTTCCCGGAATCCCCACGGCCACGCCGATGCTCACTCGGTGTCGGATGTAGGTCGAGCCCAGCAGCAGCCGTGCTGCCAGCATCTGGCGCAGCTCTTCGGCGTACTTGTAGGCGTCCGCGAGCGTGGTGGGCGCGTTGAGCACCGCGATGATCTCGTCGCCGCCGAGGCGAGCCAGGAATGCCACGTCCGCGGTGTGCTCGCGCAATCGCTGCGTGAGTTCGACAAGAACCCGGTCCCCGGTCTCGTGACCGAGCAGATCGTTGACCGCTTTGAGTTGATCGGGATCGATGTAGAGCGCCGCGACAGGGGCAGGCTGGCCCGCCGCAAGCCGATGCTCGAGGTGGTCGAGCAGACTCCGGCGATTGCGCAGGCCGGTCAGGTCATCGTGCTCGGCTAGGTGCCTGGTGGATTCTTGCGCTTCGACTCGCGCCTTGACGTGAGCGAACATGGTGGCGATGACTTTCAGCGCCGTGATCTCGTCGTCTGTCCACGCAAGGTCGCCGTACTTGATGAAGCCCAGTGTGCCCGTTGTGATGAAGCCGTCGGACCCCTCGGTCGTATCCGCAACGTTCATCGGCACGGCGGCTATCGAGACGACGGGGACGGTGGTGCCTTCTTCGATGCGCTGCTGGAATTCATCCGGCTCGGCGCCCGGTCGCAGGATCACGGGCTCTTCGACATGCTCGGCCAGCGCGAAGACGGGATCGGCGTCCTTGAAGTAGACCGTTCCGATCGGATCAGGGTCCGGGATGTAGGTCCTGATCGGATATTGCGCGATCAGGATTGTCGCTCGAATGGCGTGATCGTTGTGCCGCAGGAACGCGACGTCCAGCCCGAAATGCGCCGCCACGTCGGTCAGAACCTGCTCGCTGGCAGCGACGTAGTTGTCCGCGTCGGCGGCCATCAGGGTATGGGCCACCCCCTCGACAAGGTCGTTGAGGGCGGTCAGCACTTGATCACGGTAACCAACGAATCGGGTTTACACCCGTCAATTTCGTTCGGTCTCACTGCTTCCGCTGGTAAACCTGCTCAACCCGGGGTCAGGGACACCGGACACAAAAAACGGGGCGCCCCGAGTGGGGCGCCCCGAATCTTGTTGCCGGTCAGCGGCTCTGGTGCACGCTGCTGTCGACCTGCGGCGCCTCGGCCCGCGGGTGGATGTCGTTGACCCAGTCGTGGTGCGAGTAGTCCGCCGACGCGGGCGCGGCCAGTCCGAGCACCGCGGCCACCATTCCGTTTGCCACCAGTGCGGCCAGTCCGAGCTTCTTCATTGTCCCCAACTCCTTGTATCTGAAGCTTTGATGCCTGGTTCAACGGGACGGGGGGTGGGGGTATTTCTGCAGATGGGGTGTTGGCAGCAATTGATCGTTTCTCGGCAGTAATCAGTCGGTAACACGCCCTGTGGATGAATCACGCACTGTGGATAACTGGCTGCCGGGCGCCGGATCCGGGGTTGAGGGCGCCCCGTTCTGTCGGTGCCCTTGGCCACGGTTGCGGCATGAACACACCACCACGCATGACCCGGGCCGAGATCGGTGCGCTCGGCGAACAACTCGCGGTCGACCACCTGATCTCACTCGGGATGACGGTCCTGGCCCGCAACTGGCGCTGCCGGTGGGGTGAACTCGACATCATTGCTACCGAAAAGGGCCACGGTGCAGTCGTTTTCGTCGAGGTGAAGACCCGCACCACCACGGAGTTCGGTGGTATCGAGGAAGCAGTGACGCCCGAGAAGGCCCGTCGCCTGCGCCGGCTGGCCAGTGTGTGGCTCGCCGAGCAGAACGCCCACTGGCCCGACATCCGGATCGATGTGGTCGGCGTGCGCCTCGGCGGCCGGGAGCCGGAGCTGGTGCACCTGAAGGGCATCGGCTGATGGCGCTCGGACGGGCCTACTCGGTGGCCATCCGCGGGCTCGACGGGGTCATGGTCGAAATCGAAGCGGACATCACCTCGGGGCTGCCGGGGGTGCATCTGGTCGGCTTGCCCGATGCGGCGTTGCAGGAATCGCGGGATCGGGTCCGGGCGGCGATCACCAACTGCGGCAACAGCTGGCCGATGTCACGGCTCACTCTCGGGCTGTCGCCGGCCACCTTGCCGAAAGGCGGGTCGATGTACGACCTGGCCATCGCGGCTTCGGTGCTGTCGGCGCATTTGAAGATGCACTGGGCACGGCTCGAAAAGACGGTCCTGCTCGGCGAATTGGCGCTCGACGGTCGGGTGCGCCCGGTCAAGGGGGTACTACCGGCCGTCATGGCTGCCAAGCGCGAGGGTTGGCCGTCGGTGGTGGTGCCCGCCGAGAATCTCGCCGAAGCCAGTCTGGTCGACGGCATCGAGGTGTGGGGCGTCCGCACTCTCGGGCAGATGCAGGCGTGGCTCAACGGGAAGGCGGGGCTGGACGAGCGGGTCGACACAACGGCGCCGGCCGCTGACGACAGCGTCGACCTCGCCGACGTGGTGGGGCAGACCCAGGCCCGGTGGGCGGTCGAGATCGCCGCCGCGGGCGCCCACCACCTGATGCTGACCGGGCCGCCCGGGATCGGCAAGACGATGCTGGCTCAACGGCTTCCGGGGTTGCTGCCCGACCTGACCGACGACGAGGCGTTGGAGGTCACCGCCATCCATTCGGTGGTGGGCCTGCTCACCGGCGATACGCCGCTGATCACCCGGCCGCCGTTCGTCGCGCCGCACCACACGTCCAGTGTCTCGGCGTTGGTCGGCGGTGGTTCGGGGATGGCGCGGCCCGGCGCGATCAGCCGGTCGCACCGCGGCGTCCTGTTCCTGGACGAATGCGCCGAGATCGGGGTCAGCGTGCTCGAAGCCCTGCGAACCCCGTTGGAGGAAGGACAGATTCGGCTGGCGCGCCGCGACGGCGTGGCGTGCTATCCGGCCCGTTTCCAGCTGGTGCTCGCGGCAAACCCCTGCCCGTGCGCGCCGCCGAACCCGAGGGACTGCGTGTGCCCGTCGGCCGACCGTCGCCGGTATCTGGGCAAGCTCTCCGGACCGTTGATGGACCGGGTCGATCTGCGGGTCGACATGCATCCGGTACTTGCCGGGGCGTTCGGCGACCACGCTGCGGAATCCACCAGTGATGTCCGTGCTCGCGTCGCGGCGGCCCGCGCGGCTGCGGCCGAGCGCTGGCATGACGTCGGGGTGCGGACCAACGCGGAGGTGCCAGGGCCGCTGCTGCGCCGCAGATTCCGGCCGAGCCGGGATGCCATGGCGCCACTGCGCAAGTCGCTCGATTCCGGGCGGCTGAGTATCCGCGGCGTCGATCGCACTTTGCGGGTCGCGTGGTCGTTGGCGGATCTGGCCGGCCGAGATTCACCGAACCTCGACGACGTCAGCACGGCATTGAGCTTCCGCGAGGGGGATGCACGATGAGTGCCGACGATGCGGAACGACGTGCGTGGGCGTACCTGTCGCGAGTGGCCGAGCCGCCGTGCCCTCGGTTGACGACGCTGGTGGCCGACTGCGGTCCGGTGGAGGCGGCGGACACGATCCGTCGCGGACAGGAGGACAAGGACCTCACCGGGAGCGTGGCTGCCCGGCGAGAGGTCGATTGTGCCGCCCGGGATCTGGAGATTCTGGACCGCCGGGGTGGGCGGCTGATCACGCCCGACGACGATGAGTGGCCGTACCTGTCGTTCATCGCTTTCGCGAACCGAGCGGTGATGGATCGGCCGTCCGGCTATCCGCCCATGGTGCTGTGGGCGTTGGGCCCGGCTCGGTTGGATGATGTCGCCGAACGTGCGGCGGCGATCGTCGGCACCCGGGCGTGCACGTCGTACGGCGAGCATGTCACCGCCGAGATCGCGGCGGGACTCGTCGAACGCGACGCCGCGGTGGTGTCGGGCGGGGCCTATGGCATCGACGGAGCGGCGCACCGTGCCGCACTGGCGTCAGACGGAGTCACTGTGGCGGTGCTGGCCGGTGGTGTCGATGTGCCGTACCCCTCCGGGCATTCCGCGCTGTTGCACCGGGTCGCCACGTCCGGGCTGCTGCTCAGCGAGTATCCGCCGGGGGAGCGGCCGACGCGGTACCGGTTCCTGACCCGTAACCGGTTGGTGGCGGCCTTGTCCGGCGCGACAGTGGTCGTGGAGGCGGGTCTGCGCAGCGGCGCGGCCAACACGGCAGCCTGGGCGCGCGCGATGGGCCGCGAGGTGTGTGCGGTGCCGGGCCCGGTGACCTCGGCTGC
Source organism: Mycobacterium sp. PDNC021 (assembly GCF_048282635.1). Lineage (NCBI taxonomy): Bacteria > Bacillati > Actinomycetota > Actinomycetes > Mycobacteriales > Mycobacteriaceae > Mycobacterium > Mycobacterium sp. PDNC021. The sequence goes on along the minus strand of NZ_CP182502.1, from coordinate 4,101,669 downwards.
CTCGGCGGGGTGTCACGTCCTGCTGCGTAGCGGTGCGACCTTGATCGACCGGGCGGAGCAAGTGGTCGAATTGATCGGCCGGATAGGCGAACTCGCCGACGAACCCGACCATCCCGACACACCGCTGGACGATCTGACCCCTGACCAGCTCCAGGTCTACGAGGCGCTGCCGGCGCGCGGATTCCGCAGCCTGGAACAGATCTCGGTCGGCGCGGCGCTGCCTCCCGAACGCGTACTCGGACCGCTGGCACTGCTGGAGATCAGTGGTCTGGTCGAGAAGCAGGACGGGCGGTGGCGGATCAGGAGGGATATCGGTGGCAGCGCCAAGACGGTCCGCTGACCCGGCTACGCGCGGCTAAGCGGCGATCAGCTTGAGCGGCAAGCGTTCATGGCGGCGGATGATGTTGTTGACCGCCCACTCGGGCGTACCGGTCAGCTCTATCCGGTCTACGCGCTCGAGCAGCGCGTGCAACATCGCGGTTGTTTCCAAACGTGCCAGGCCCTGTCCGGCGCAGGCGTGGGCACCGTGTCCGAAACCGACGTGACGGCCGGCGTCACGTCGGATGTCGAATACCGCTGGGTTTTCCCATTCGCGTTCGTCGCGGTTGGCGGAGGCATAGATCACCAGGACTCGTGCGCCCGAGGGGATTTGCACTCCAGCGATTTCGGCCTGTTGCGCCGCGCACCGCGCGAAGGCGCGCAGCGGTGGCTCGTAACGGACGATTTCATTGACGGCGTTCGCCACGAGGCCGGGCTCGTCCTTGAGCAGTTGCCATTGGTCGGGGTGGCTGGCGAAGAGACTCAACGCGTTGGATATAGCGCTCATCGTGGTATCGATCGACGGGGCGATGTAGTCGACGAGCAACGGCGGGCATTCGTGGTGTGCCAGTTTGCCTTCGTCTGCGGCGGCGAGTAGCTCATCGGCCATGCTGGCCTCGATGACGTTGCGCTCGCGAACCACGCGCCGGGCGAAGCGCAGCATGAGCATAGTTTTGGGTACGGCTTTGATCGCCTGCCTGTTGAGCGGGCCGAGGACATCGAATGTTGCTCCGGCCCAAGCAATCAGGTGATCGCGTTGATCGCGCGGCCAACCGATGAGGTCGGGGACGACGGCCAACGGGAGAGCGGCCGCGAGGTCGTTGACACCATCGATCTCCCCCTTGCCGAGCGCCGCTTCGACGACACTGCGGGCCGCGTCATCGACAGTGCCACTGATCGCGCGCAGCGCACGCGGCAGCATGCGGTGCGCGACGCTCTTGCGGCGTTGTTCGTGCTCGACACCGTCGCTGTTGAGCGTGGTGCCGTGCGACATCCGGTTGGTGATCGGATTGAGTGCCACACCGTGACCCGACAGAAAGTTCTTGTCGTCGCGTAGCACCGCTTTGCACTCGGCGTACCGCGGCAGCGCATACGCCCGTTGCTTCGCCAGCCATACCACCGGGCCGAGGTCACGCAATCCCTGGTAGTGGGGGTAGGGGTCGGTGATGCCGTCGACAGAGTAGATGTCAGGTTCGTAGATGGGTAGGCCAGCAGGTGGGCGTCGCATTGATGTTCCTCTCATGCTTCAGGTGGTGGACGAATGAGTGCGGGCGCGCTTCAGCTGGGCGTTCCGGGATCGGCACCGCGAACCTGCAGTTCGGTGTCCGTGCGGGACGTGGGCGGGTGGGTAGCGCGCGCCCAAGTACGCCGAGTGGACGGCGAAAACCCCGGGATGGCCGCACACAGGTTCCAGACATGTCGCCCTGCACACATCACCGTGCGATCAGGACGGATGATGGCGACGGTCGCACGACCGCGGCGTAACCACCGCTCCAGTTCGCCTCCGGGTTCGGCGACGTGCACGACAATGCCGTGCTCGTCGAGCGCCGCGAGCTGAAATGCCAGCGGGCGCGTCGTGGTGACCACACCGAAGCCATTGCCCAGCAAGGTGTCCAGGCGCCTGCCGTCGACTACAACGGGATTGGGGCAGAGGGTTCCAGCCAGGTGCCGCGGCTTCCGGCTTTTGATTACCAAGGCAGACTGATGCAACCGCGGGGTGGTGCCGTTGGTGAGCTTGTCACGAAGCCCCGGAATCCACTGCAGGCGAGGTGCGACGGCGCGCCGCACCAGGTTTCCGACCTGGCCGCCGGCCGTCATCGCCCATCCCATGCCCAACGCCAGGCCGATCATGGTGCGTGCGTGCGGCTTTCGTTCTTGTTCGTAGGTGTCCAGCAGGGCGGCGGGCATGTCCGCGTTGATGACAGCGGCGATTTTCCACGCGAGGTTCATCGCGTCGCGTAGGCCCGCTCCCATGCCTTGTCCGATGAACGGCGGCGTGAGGTGCGCGGCGTCACCGAGAAGGAAGACTTGGCCGTCCCGCCATTTGTCGGCGAGCTGGGCGCGAAAGGTGTACTCGGTGACCCGTACCAGCTCGAGTTCGTCGTCACCGACGTCGCTGATCCACGGAACGATCAGGGGTCGAAGGGTTTTCAACGTGCTGAAGTCGGCGGCGACCTCCGACGGCAGCAGACGGAATTCCCAGCGGTAGCGGTTGTGCCCGATCCGCATGTACGTCGCGGCTCGAACGGGATCGCACACTTGGTGCACGCCATCCCACTGATCGAGCTGGGCGTCGGTGACCACATCGGCCACCAGCCATCGCTGCTCGAATCGCAGGTCGTCCATCTCTGCGCCGATGGATGCGCGCACGATGCTGTTGGCCCCGTCGCAGCCCAAGACATAGCTGGTTTCGATGGCGTGCTGTGTTCCGGCATCGCGGTCGGTGTAGGTGACCCGGACGCGGCCGGGCTCAAGCTGAGTGACGGCGGTGACGTCCACATTGCCGCGCAACTGCACATTCGGGCGCTTGGTTAGGTTCGCGCGCAGCAGCAATTCCAGCTCGGGCTGGTCGAACATGTTGGCCTGCGGGTAGCCGTGCCTGCTGCGGCTGGGGTCGCGGTCGAACTGCGCCAGCGTGTAATGGTTCTGGTCGAGCAGCCGCAAGCCGAGCGCCGGCCGAGAGATCGCGCGGAACTGCTCGGCCACGCCGATGCGGGCGAGGATGCGATGAATCTCGTCGTCGAGGTGGACTGCCCGTGGCTGGGGATAGACCGATTTCCATCGGTCGAGAACCAGCGTCGGTACACCGACGTCGGCCAGCAGGGTCGCCGCGGCGACGCCGGTCGGCCCCGCTCCGACGACGACAACGGGGACGGATTTTGTTACAGGGTAAGGAATCTGCGCCGACGACGTCGAGACGGGAGCAGTCATGATCGTTCCTTGATGCCCCAGGTGAGTGCATACCGTCCGAGGATCGCAGTGATCGTGTCGGTCTCGGTGTCGGTGCCGACGGTCACGACGATGGAGCCGTCGTCGACTGTGGCTTCGACATCCGCGACGCCGGGCACGCCTGCCAGCGCGTCCATGATCGCGCGGCGGGCGGCGTCGGCGCGCAGCGCGGGCTTGTACGGCTTCCCGACAGCGGTGAGCGGGATGGTATCGATCACGGTCACCGATTTCGGTGCGGCGGCGGCCTCGGCGACCCGCCCGACGGCCCACTGGCGCAACGACTCCGGAGTGACTGTTGCTTCGGGACGCACTGTCACATAGGCGACTGGCACCTCACCGGCGTGGACATCGGGACGGCCCACCGCGGCGACGCCGGTCACGTCGGGATGGGCCAGCAGGACATCTTCGATCATCGCCGGGTCGATGTTGTGCCCGCCGCGGATGATCAAATCCTTGGCACGTCCGGACAGGTGCACGAAATCGTCGTCGTCGATCCAGGCGAGATCGCCGGTGTCGAGCCAGCCGTCGACGAGTTTGCCGTTGCCATCGATCACGAAACCATCGGCGCTGCGGCCGGTGACGTAGCCCGGGAACACGGTGGGCCCGCCGATCGCCAAGGTGCCGATGTCGCCGGGCGGCAGTTCGTGCCAGTTGCCGTCATCGTCGATGCGGACCGTTTTGAGCTGCTGGTAGGGGAGTCTCTGTCCGGCTGACCCAGGCCGGGGGTGGTCGGGAAAGCTGCGCGCGCTCGCGCAGGTCGCCTCGGTCAAGCCGTAGCCCTCCAGTAGGGGTACGCCCGTGTGCGATTCGAAATCGCCGCGCACCGCGTCGGGGAGCGCGGAGGCGCCGACGATCGCCAGCCGCATGCTGGAGATGTCGGCATCGACCGGGAGCTGGCTGAGCACGGAGTACACCGTGGGGACGGCGCTCATCGTGGAGATCTGGTAGCGCTCAACGATCTTCCAGAAGTTCCCGTACAACCCCATGTCCCGGTAGCCGAGCGGCCCGGCCCAGAGCACCTGCTGCCCACGCAGCAGCGGGGCCAGCACGGTCACCACGAGAGCGTTCACATGGAACAGCGGCAATGCCGCGAACAACACCGCAGTTTCGTCGAGCACCGTGTTGGCGGCGATCATCCAGGCGTCGGTTACTTCATTGGCATGGGTGTGCGCGGCCAGTTTTGGTGCGCCGGTGGTGCCACCTGTGTGAAACAGTGCCGCCAGATCGCTGGATTGCGGTGCGTCGCCACGGAATTGCGCGCCGTCGTAATCTGCGGCCAGCCGGGCCAGAGAGCCCACCTTCGCGCCTACGACAGTGGGGATGGCGATCGGGTCAGCACCGGTCGGCCCGATCAGCAGGACGGTGTCGATGAGGCCGTCGGCCACCAGGCGTTCGGCAATCGCCCACGCCGATGCGTCGAGTTCGGAATCGGCGGTGATCAGTATTCGGGCACCGGACCGCCGCACCAGTTCGCTGATGTGCTCGGGCGAGAGTGCGCCATTGATCGGGGCGGCGATACCGGCCAACTGGGCCGCCAGCGTCGCGGTGATGAGCTCGTCGCAATTCGGTGCGATCAGCGCGACCGCGTCGCCGCGCCGAACACCCAAGTCGTGCAACAGGTTGGCGGCTTGGTGCACGTCGTGCAGCAGCTGGCCGAAGGTACGGTGAACCGGCCGCTCCCAAAGCGCGCCGCCGGGCAGGACACTGACTGCGCTCCGGCCCGGCCACAGTTGGGCAGCCCGGACCAGCATCGCGTACGTCGAGTCGGGCAGGCCGCGGTCGGACAGCGGCACCGCCTCGATTTCGGCCAGATCGGTTGGTTCAGAATATTTGGGCCACAACGGGTTCGAGCTCACGCATACCTCACGGTGTTGTGTTGGGCGCCGAGGTCGATCGCGCCGTCGTCGGTGGCGACGGTCGCCTCGACGACGTCGCCGTCGTGCAGATACTTGGGGTTCTTCGCCTGGCTCTTGAAGAAGGCCTTCCACTTCACGGCCGGTGGCAGCAGCGACGCGATGAGTTGGATCGGTTTCGGCGGTGCGCTCAACGCGGTGCCGACGGGCGTTCCAGTCAGGATCAGGTCTCCGGCGCTCAGATCCTGAAAGCGGGTCAGCGACTGCAGCGCCTGCAGCGGCGAATGGATCATGTCGCCGGCGACGAGCATGTCTTGCCGCAGTTGGCCATTGACGCGTAGCTGCAGACGCAGATCGCCGAAGCGCTTGAGCTCGGCCGCGGTCAGCAGCACCAGCGCCGGCCCTACGGGGGTGAACGAGGGGTACGACTTGGCTTCGTAGAACTGAGTCTGCGGCAGCTGGATGTCGCGAGCGGACACGTCGTTGGTCACCACCAACCCGGCCACGTAATCGGACAGGTTGGACTCGTCGATGGTGCTGCCCACCGGGATGTCCGTCCCGATGACCAGGCCGATCTCCACCTCGTAGTCCAGGAACCGCACGTGGCTGGGTTTGACGATCGTGTCGACCGGGCCGGTGATCGACGCCGACGACTTGCGGAAGAAGGTCAGCGGAATCGAGGCCGGTTCCATCCCGGCGTCCCTGACGTGTGAGGCGAAGTTGGTCATCTGGGCCACGACGCGGCACGGTGCGGTCACCGGGGAGAGCAGATCGAGGCTGTCGACCGGCACTGTGCTGGTGTCGGAGGCGGCGGCCTCGATGGCGGCGCGGTCGGCCAGCAGCGCACCGGTCGTGGTCGCGTCGGTCGCGATCTTGGTTGCGCCGGTGGCGGTGTACACCCACCAGGCGTCGGCGGTGCGCAGAACGGAGATGGTCATGACTTGGCAGCTTTCAGTAGGCCCATGAGGCGGTGGATGTCGAATTCGTTGTGGCCGCGTAGAGCGGTGAGCAGTTCGCGGACCTCGCCGCGCGCGTGCCGGGGACTGGTGCCGAGGAAGTCGGCGGTCGCGGGCGGTCCCCATTGCGCCAGGCCAGAAGCGGTGAACTGCGCCCATCCGGGTTCGAGCGTGCTGTCGAACATGTCGCCGTCGGTGAAGTGCTCGACCATGAACCCGTCGGGGTCGCGCCAGTAGTCGAAGATCTGGCTGCCCTGGATGTGTCGCCCGATGCCCCAGGACCGTTGGTAGCCATGGTCTTTGAGGTACTCGCCGCCGGCGGCGAGGGCGTCGAGATCACTGACCTGGTAGGCCGAATGCACGTAGCGGTTCGCGGGCCCCAGCGCCAACGCCAGGGTGTGATGGTCGGTCGGGATCGAGCCGCGGTCGCAGCGGATGAAGCTCATGGTGGGCCCGCGTTCGCGCTGTCCCGGGAAGTACAGGAAGTCGCTGACGATCAAGCCGAGCGTGTCGAGGTACCAGTCCAGTGCCGCACGGTATTTGGTGGTCTGCATGACGACGTGGCCGAGTCGCTGCACGGTCGTCGGTACCCGCGGCGGCCGCTGCATCGCGTTGATCCGGACGACGTCGTCGCCGAAGTTGAGGATGTGAGGTACCTGCGATGGCAGCGGGCTCAGCGGATGGGTGCCAGACACCACGTGTACCGGGATGCCGCTGGGGTCGGTCAATTGCACACCCAGTCCGCCGATCGATTCCGGTAGCGCGGTGACCCGGGAGCCGGTCTTGTCGGCCAGTCGCACCAGGTCTGCGTCGCCCGCGGCGACGAACGCCAGCCCGCGGAACCGGGTCCGCGGGCCACGCCGGATGAGGACGCACGGTGCGTCGGGATCGCTACCGCGCAAGTGCAATTCGGTGTCGGTACGGAGTGCGGTCCCGAAGCCGAACGCATGGGCAAAGGCCTCGGCGCGCGCCAGATCGGGTTTGTCGAACTCCAGCCACGCGACGTCGACGACCTTGGTCAGCGGGTTGCGGGAGCGGCCCGGGTGCTCGCCGCTGAGGGCTCCCTCTGCGCTGTGCAGACCGTTATGCGCACCGATCGTGTTGTTGCTCATCGTGAGTGCTCCTTTCGCGGAGTCAGAATCGAGGCGCCGACCGCGCCGCGGAGCCGGTCGATCACGGCCGCCGCGTCGGTGGGGCCGCTGTTCCCACGCCATGCCACGTGCTGATCGGGACGGATCAGCACCAGGTCACGCTCGTAGAGCTTCCGGGTATGCGCGTCGCGGACATCGACGACGGTCAGCGGGACGCCGCGATCCTCTGCCTCAGCGACCAGTTCCGCGACGTCGACCTCGGCGAAGCGCAGCAGCGTGAATCCGGACCCGAACAGGTCGAACAGTGCCGTGCCGTCCGGCAGGAAGACACTCGGCGGCCGGGCACCAGGCCTGGTGCCCGGGAGGTACCGGTGCGAGGGAATACCAGGGGGATTGCCGGGTTCGGCACAGATGACCGGTGAGTTGTCGTAGCGGTAGCCGTGCTCGATTCCGTCGGCTTCATTTTCCAGGTTGCCGAGATCGAGAATCTCGCGTCCCAGGCGCGCGCGATCACGTTCACCCGCCCAGCCCTCCCCGGAAAGCGATGCGCGGTTTGCCATTTGGATGGCCAGGCGCACCAAAGTGTGCCGGGCGGAGGCATCCCGATTGGCGACCCCGACGGCGCGCCGTTCGGCCGCGTACGCACTGAGCAGGCGGGGGCCGCCCCAGCCGTTGACGACCGCGCCCAGCGCCCAGCCCAACCCGACCGCGTCGCCGACGCCGGTGTTCATGCCGTAGCCGCCGTTGGGTACCACCTGGTGGGCCGAGTCGCCGGCCAGCCACACCCGCCCGTGCCCGTACGAGTCGGCGAGTGAGAGCCGGGGTCGCCACTCGTTGGCAACGATGATGTCGCAATCGAATTCGATTCCGAGCCGGGCGAACAGGAACCGCTTCGGATCGATCTCCTCGGTCTTGACGCCCATGCCGATCAGGGTGTGCAGCGTCCAGGTGTCGCGGTCGTTCTGCGCGATCAAGGTCCAGCCCTCGGGGGACTGGGTATGCCAGGTGGTGCCGAATCGCTCCAGCACCTCGCGCGCGGGGGATGTGAAGTGCACCATGTACACGCGGCCGTCCATCGGTGTCTGTCGTTGTTCTACGAACGCCCGCACCGTCCCCGCGACCACCTTGCGCAAACCGACTTTCCGCGCGGCCAGGCGGCGGATATCGATGTCGTGCAACACAATTCCCAATTCGCGGCGCACGATGCTGCCGGCCCCGTCGCAACCGGCCAGGTAGTCCGCCCGCACGGTGCGGGTCTCGCCAGTCGCGCTGCAATTGATCACCGCGTCGACGCCGTCGGCGTGCTGGCGGAAGGACTGCAGGGCCCACCCGTATCGGACATCGGTTCCCGTCCGCGTCTCCAGAATCGCCTTGAGTGCCGGTTCGAGAATCGCTTGGGAAACCCGCATCGGCGGTTCCAACGTCATGGTGCCGTCGGTACACGCACGGATGGTCTGGCGGCGCTCGGCGACGCCGGGGTAGCGGAACCGAGCCAATTCCCAGCCGCTGAGCTTGGTGACCCAGGCAACGTCGAACGGATGGTCTTCCGGCACAGCCACTTTGCGCAGTTCGTCAGCGATACCGAGCTGCCGGTACAGCTCCATGCTGCGGCCGTTGGTGATGTCCATCTTGGGGTGCGTGGTGGTCGACGGATTGCGTTCGACGAGCAGTGCCTGCACACCGTGTCGCGCCAAGGTGAGCGCCAGCGTGAGGCCAACCGGCCCACCGCCGGCGATCAGTACCGGGACCCGGACAACCGGTGCAGCCTCGTTCATCGCTGATCCCTTCTGATGTAAACAACTATGTACTGAATTGAACAGAAGTGTTCAACACAAGTCAAGAGTGTTTCTTGAACATGCTTGTTCAGAATTGTCAGAGGTTGTGCAAACGGGGCTGCTACTGTTGTGGATTGAACAGGTGATGCAGGATGGTTCGGGGGGCGGTGCCATGACCACGACTGACGACCGGATTGTGACGGCGGCGGTACGGCTCTTCGTCGAGAAGGGCACCACGCAGGTCAGCATCAGCGAGCTGGCTCAAGAGGCCAACGTCGCCCGCGGCACGCTCTACCGAAATGTCGGGTCGATGGACGACTTGTTCGATCGCGTCGTCGGTGAGATCACCGCTGATCTGCATCAGCGGGTCTCGGCTTCCTTTGGGGCGATCGATGATTCCGCTGCGCGGTTGGCCACCGGGATTCGGATGTGGGTGCGCTACGCGCATGAAAATCCGCAGCTGGGCAGGTTCGCCGTCAAGTTCGGCCTCAGCGAGGAAGCGCTGCGTCGGTGGATGGCCGGACCGCCGAGCCACGACGTCGACACCGGGGTAGCGGCAGGCCGCTACATGTTGGGTGACGTGAGTGTCGATAGCGTGGCATCGCTGGTCCAGGGCGCCACGGTCAGCGCGATGTGGATGGTGCTGGAAGGTCATCAAACCTGGCGTGAGGCAGGCACGTCGACGGCAGAACTTGTCTTGCGCGCCTTGGGCATCGACGCCGATGAGGCGCACCGGATCGCGACCGAGCCGCTGCCCGCGCTGCAGCCGTCCGCCTGAATGCCCGCTGTCATGGCCGGCCGCGTGCGCCGCTGCTTCGGGCGGCTCGCTGTCGTCATCATGCTGGCCGGCGCGCTGTCGATGGGCGGCTGCCTATGGCTGCGCTCGTCGCCGATGGCGGTGCCCGTGGTGCCTGAGGGCGGTTACGGTTTCAGCGTCGGCGCTCCTCAATCCTGGATGAGCGACGCAGACGCCGACCGCGAACTCGACGCCGTGGCCCGCACCCGAGCAGAGTGGATGCGGGTGCTGATCGACTGGCACATCGTCGAACCCGTCAAGGGTCAATACAACTGGCACTACGTCGATCACTGGGTGAACGGTTCCGCGAAGCGGGGGCTGAAGGTACTCGGGCTGATCGCCTACAGCCCCACCTGGGCGCGGGCTCCGGGTTCGTATTTCAGTGCGCCACCGGTGAATCCGGCCGACTACGCCGCCTTCGTCACCGCCGTCGTGCAGCGCTACGGCGACCGGGTCGCCAACTGGGAGATCTGGAACGAGCCGAACCTGCCGCTGTTCTTCGGGTTCACCACCAACAGGGCCGCCGTCTATACCGAATTGCTCAAAGCGGCCTACCCCGCGATCAAAGCCGTTCAGCCCGACGCCACCGTCATCGCCGCCGGGCTGAGCCGCGCCACCGGCCCGGACGCACCGACGAAATTCCTCGCCGACATGTACGCCAGCGGCGCGCGGAAGTTCTTCGATGCCACCGCGATGCATCCGTACGTGTTTCCGGGTGGCATCGCCGAGGACGGCGACAACGGCTGGTCGGATCTGGTGCGCGTGCACGACTTGATGACCGTCAACGGCGACGGTGACAAGAAGGTGTGGATGACAGAACTGGGCGCCTCGACGTGCGCGCCGCAGGCCCGCGGCGTCAGCCAGGACGAGCAGGCGCGTCAGATTCTGCAGGTGCTGTCCGGGGTCGCCGGGGCCGGTTGGAGCGGACCGGCGTTCATCTTCGCGGTCCGCGACACCGACACCGCCAAGCGCGACGACCTCGAATCCAACTTCGGCGCGTTGCTGACCTCGGACTGGAAGCCCAAGTTCACCGCGGCGGTGCTGGCTCGGTAGCCCACCACCGCGGGCGCGCCGCTCGTATAGTCGAGGCGTGGCAGGCCGTCCGATTCATACGTTCGAAGTACTCCGCACCCAGCGCCTGACCCCGCACATGATTCGTGTTGTGTTCGGCGGCAACGGGTTCGACACTTTCAGTCCGAAGGAATTCACCGATTCCTACGTCAAGTTCGCCATCGTGCCCGCGGGTGTACAGGTGGCTGGCCTGCCGGAGCCGCTGACCCTGGACAGCTTCGAGGAGCTGCCGGCGGACCAGCGCCCGACCGTGCGGACCTACACCGTGCGGCGCGTCGACGTGGAGCAGCGCGAACTCACCGTCGACTTCGTCGTGCACGGAGATACCGGAGTCGCCGGACCGTGGGCGGCGTCGTTGGCGCCCGGCGACCCGGCGTATCTCATGGGGCCCAACGGGGCCTATTCGCCGAACCCGGCCGCCGACTGGCACCTGCTGGCCGGCGACGAAGCCGGGTTGCCGGCGCTGACCACCGCGTTGGAAGCGTTGCCGCCGGGCGCAATCGGCCAGGCCTTCATCGAGGTCGACGGACCCGACGACGAGCTCGACCTGACCGCGCCCGCGGGCGTGAAGATCCAGTGGATCCATCGCGGCGGCCGCGCGGACCTGGTGTCCGACGATCAGGCCGGGGACAACGCGCCACTCGTCGCAGCGGTGCGGGCGGCTGACTGGCTGCCCGGCCAGGTCCAGGTGTTCGTCCACGGCGAGGCGCAGGCCGTCATGCACAACCTGCGGCCGTACCTGCGCAAGGAGCGCGGCGTCGGCGCCGAATGGGCGTCCATCTCCGGTTACTGGCGCCGGGGTCGCACCGAAGAGACGTTCCGGCAGTGGAAGGCTGAATTGGCCAAGGCCGAAGCCGAGGCATAGCCGAAAGCCGAGGCGCGGGCCGACGCTAGTGTGCGATTCTCAGCCGAAGTTGCAACAGAAGGGCGGGCCCGATGGCGTTCGGTGACTACCAACTCGAGATCTACCTGCAGGGTCTGGGCGGTGTCGTCCCAACGCTGCCGATCTCGTTCGCGGAGCTCGAGGAGCGCGCCCAGGCCGCGATGCCGCCGTCGATCTGGTCGTACGTGGCCGGCGGCGCCGGTGACGAGCGGACGCAGCGCGTCAACGTCAGCGCCTTCGACCGCTGGGGCCTCATGCCGCGCATGCTGGTCGGGGCCACCGAGCGCGACCTGACGATCGATCTCTTCGGCCTGAAGCTGCCCTCGCCGCTGTTCCTCGCGCCGATCGGCGTCATGGGCATCTGTGCCCGCGACGGCCACGGTGACCTGCACGCCGCGCGTGCCGCCGCCCAGACCGGCGTCCCGATGATGGTCTCGACGCTCACCAGCGATCCGTTGGAGGCCGTCGCCGCCGAATTCGATGACACCCCAGGCTTTTTCCAGCTGTACACCCCGAAGGACCGGGACATGGCGGCCAGCCTCATCAGCCGGGCCGAAGCTGCCGGGTACCAGGGCATCGTCGTCACCCTCGACACCTGGGTGCCCGGGTGGCGCCCCCGCGACCTGTCGACGGCCAACTTCCCGCAGCTGCGTGGCCACTGCCTGTCCAACTACACCAGCGACCCGGTCTTCCGGGCCAAGCTGCCCGCGCCGCCCGAGCAGAATCCGCAAGGCGTGGTGATGCAGTGGGTGCAGGACTTCGGCAACTCCCTGACCTGGGACGACCTGGCCTGGCTGCGGTCGCTGACGAAGCTTCCGCTGTTGGTCAAGGGCATCTGTCATCCCGACGATGCGCGGCGCGTGCGGGACGCCGGGGTCGACGGCATCTACTGCTCCAATCACGGCGGTCGCCAGGCCAACGGTGGCATTCCGGCCATCGACTGCCTGCCAGGCGTGGTCGCGGCCGCTGACGGCCTGCCCGTGCTGTTCGACTCCGGCGTCCGCAGCGGCGCCGACGTGGTCAAGGCGCTGGCTCTGGGGGCAACGGCTGTCGGCATCGGCCGGCCGTACGCGTATGGCATGGCACTGGCCGGCACGGCCGGCGTCGTGCATGTGCTGCGGTCCTTGCTGGCCGAGACCGACCTGACCATGGCCATCGACGGTTACCGCTCACTGGCGGACTTGACCCCGGACGCGCTGCGCCGCGTCGACGTCTGACTGCGCGCGACGGAACCCTCTTTCATCGCTCAGCACTCGTGATGCCGACGTGAATGTGGAACATCTGACTTTCCACGGCGACAAGCGCCTCTACGTGCCGTACCGGATTGGTTCTGCCGAATCCGCGCCGGAATTGGGCCCGGAATGCCCATATGCTGGGGCACGGGGACTTTCAGGGGGAAGCAAGATGGCGGATGTAGTCAGAGTCGATGCGGCGGGTCTGCACACGCTGGCCGGGAAATGCGACACGGCCGCTACGGCTCTGACTGGTGCACCGCGACCGGCGGTCTCCGGGTCTCTTCACCAGGCCACGACCGCTGCTGTCGAACACGGCCATGCTCTCGTGCAGGCCGCAGCTGCATCGCTGGCAGGCCGCGCGACGGCAACCGGGACCAAGCTCCGTGCCGCATCTTCCACGTACGCCAGCACCGACAACGCATCGGCTCAGAGCATTCGCGCCATCGAGATCTGATGTCCGGCGTCAGCGGAGTTGGAACGCCAACCCGGTCGCAGATCGAGAGCTGGGACGTCGGCCACCTGGAGTCCGCTGCGACCCACTGGTCGACCACTGCCGAGCAGTGGGAGGGCCACTTCGACAGCATCCAGCAGGGCACTCTTCGCCCCGGCGGCACGACCTGGGAGGGCCACGCAGCCGACGCCGCGCAGGACCGGGCCTGGGCTGATCTTGTGAAAGTGCGTGGCCTCGCCGATGGGCTGCACTCAGCCTCAGGGTTCGCCCGCAACGGTGCAGACGACATCGCCTGGGCTAAGCGACAGGCAGTCAGCGCGATCAACGAGGCCGAGGAGGCCGGGTTCACCGTCGGTGAAGATCTCTCCGTCACAGACCGCTCCGTGCCGTCGCTGCTGCGTGACAGCCAGGACCGGCAGACGCAGGCCAAGGAATTCGCCCACGACATCCAGAGCAAGGCACACACCCTCGCCGCGATCGACAAGGAGGTGGCCGGGAAGATCACCGGCGCATTGGCACCGCTGGGCGAAGTCACCTTCACCGAGACCGTCGAACACCCGGTACACAAGGACCACGATGGCGCGGCGCAGGCAGTCGACTACCACCGCTTCAAAGAATCCCCGCCCCCTCCACCCGGACCCAACGCCGCCGACATCCGCAACGTGCTCGAACAGCTCCCCAAGGGGTCAACCGACGACATCCGCGAGGTGCGCTCGCCAGAAGACCTGCAAAAACTGCAGAAATGGATGACCCAGGACGGCACAGACGGATTCAACCGCTACCGTGACCCCGCCAAGGGCGCGTGGAAGGACCTGCCCGATGGAAGCAAGGTCGGCGAGCGCTTCGCGGCCAACTCCACCGGCAAGTCCGCGCTCGACATCGATCTGCAAAGCCCGGACGGGGCCGAGCACTGGAAGGTTCACATCAATCCCCAGACAGGCGGCGAACCGAACATCCCCGCTCCTAGGACAGCTCCGGTAGAGCCGCCCAAGGCACCGCAAGCCGAACCCCAGGCCCCCAAACCCGCACCGCCCCAGGCAGGTCCAGCAGAACCACGGCCAGCGCCGCCGGTCGAGCCTGGACCCGCAGCCAGGCCCGGACCTGCGGTGCCGATCGAGGGCTGGGGCGGACCGTCCGCTCAACCGTTCGGCCCGCAGCCGGTGCACCCGCCCGGCACGATCAACCACCCGTTCCCGATCCTCGGGGAAGACAACCCTGGCGAGAACCCGCGCGACTTCGAGGGGCACCACTGAGATGATGGCCGTACCAGATAACAGGAGCACGAGGCGATGACCGAACCCACGACAACGGCGCAGGACCTGCTGCGCGCCGACATCCTGGCGAGCGGTCGCGACGACTTCGTGTCCATGGCCGACGTGCGAGGCCGCATCAATCGCCGCAAGCTGGTCACTACCGACTCCGAGCGGCAACAGCTCATGGTCGCCACAATCCGATCGCTGCTCGAAGACGGCCTCGTTGAGGTTGGAGACATCCCCGGTCCGAATGACCCTGGATTTCTGGTGTGGCCGGGCGAGATTGACGCCATCATGGTTGAGCTGACCAAGCGGATCGTCGACCAGTGGGGCGACCCCGACTTGTGGGAGTACTCGACGTGGCTCAACCTCACCGCAGCCGGGCAGTCGGCCGGTTAGCCGCACCTTCAGCCCCACTGGTGCGTCACGCGCTGCGCAGGGGCCATGGGCGTCCCTGCGGGCCGACCTGCTCCAGGTGGGTTGGCCCTTGCCGCTCGGCTTGACCGCGCCTCCGTCACCCCATTCAGGTGCGACGGTAGCGTTCGGCTATGCCGGACAAGGACTTCCAGGGATATTGGTGGATTCCAGGTACCAATCCTGAGGCAAAGGTGCCCGGAGTGCTCACCATCGAGCACAGCGGACGTTCGGAGCTTGCGTTAATTGGCGGGTTCCACGGCGAGCCAGCTGCGGAAATGCGCGGTGGGGTGTTGATCGATCCTGGTGCTGAACAGCTGCGGGAGGTGCCCCTGATCATCGGGACAGCTACCGATGGGACCGAAATCACCTTGGCGGAGTCATTGGTCGTCCAGAGCGGCCGAAATCACCAGCTCGTCCGCGTTGGTCGTGTGCTCGAAGGCGTCCACCTCGAGCGATCGGACGCCGAGGATTTCAAATCCGCGCGCGTGAGGATTGAGAACTTGGACGTCTGGACCAACTTTTTGGCATTTGCCCGCCCCGACCTTCCCGATTGCACAGACCCGACGGCCAGATTGCTGCCCCAGGATCCGGTGGAATTCACTGATGGTGGATTCCAGTTTCGACTCCGGCCCGTCGTTCGCCCCTTTGGTTACGATCTCACCCGTAGTGGTATCGATGTCGTGAGCCACTCGCTGCTGGTCTTGGAGATCGAACCGGCTAAGCCGATTGCATGCGACGCCTTCGACGAAGTCGTGTCGTCGTGGGTGGATCTGGTGTCGTTCGCCACCGGCGAGTCATGCGCGATCACATCGTTCCGGCTCGTGCACCGCGAGCCAAAGGTTCTTCGTGTGCCGCGTCATTCGGTGCAAGAGGATGGCACTACGAAGCGGGACATCGAGACCCTCCAGTTCGATCGAGATGTCATCATGCGGGCGCATTGGAACAAGGTGCCAGACGACTCGCCGGGGCGTGCTTTGAACCAACGCAATTTCACAATCGCCGCAGGGGACAGGCCACTGGACCAGTGGTATGCCGCATGGATGCACCTTCGCAGGCGAGCCAAAAATGCGTTGGATATCTTGCTGAGCCTGACGTACGGCAACAACACATTCCTCCAATCCGACTTGCTGGTGGTTGCCTTGGGCGCTGAGACCTTGCACCGCGATCTGTGGCCAGGCTGCCTGGGGACTTACCCCAGAGACTTCGCCCTCATGATCGAAACCGCCGTCAAAGGCTTGGACGAGGACGACGCCGCGTGGATCCGGGGGGCACTGCGGAACGAACCGTCGTACGCCCAGCGGTTACGCGATCTGGCAAGCATTCCTGCCCAGTCCGCCGTGGAGTTCGCGATCCCAGATGTCGAGGCTTGGGCTCAGCGGCTCGCTACATCGAGAAACGGTTTGGCGCACGGCCTTCGGACAAACGATGTGCAGGTGGAGGAGATGTATAACCTGATGAAGCGAACCCGGTTGTTGTTGGAGCTGGTGGTCATGCAGGAGATCGGGGTGTCTGTCCAGGACCAGACGAACTACGCCGTCGAGCATCAGGTCACAGGCTGAGCGGAGGCGAGCTGCCTCGGGCCAGGGGCGTTAAGTCTTCCAGGTGAATGGCTGTGTTGATCGTGGCCAGGTGCCATCGGCATGCGGCACAAGAACTTTGATCGCGACGTTGTCGGGCCATCGTGCAAATCGTGCGAGTCCGACCCGGCTGCCACCCTCGTAACGCGCGAGCTGCCCGACGTGGTTTCCCTGGACATACATGTCGGCACCTAGACGCCCCTGGTCATCGGCGGGTACGAATTCGCAATCAAATAGTTGCGACTCATCGGCATCTCCGACAGCCGCTGAAATCTGATCTTGGTGGGCGAACTGGCGGCCAGGTTTGATCCAGTCGAACTCGAAGAACGTGGTACCCCGAACCTCTGGCGGGAGGCGTAACCACGCCCTCAGGTCCGCGCCCTCCGAGAAACGAACCAGAAGCTTGAGCAGTGAGCGGTCGGTGCGGGTCTTCGCCGACGCCGAGATGATGAACCCGGCTCTATTGGCTTCGACCACTGCTGGAAAGAGTCTCGCTGAAAAGGCCGCAGGCAGGTAACCCACACGGACGCCATCAACGTCCAACGCGAGCGCCGTGTGGTCATGGGGATTCCCCGGCTCGGGCACAACCTCGACACTGAATTCTGAACCAAGCGGCAGACCTTCAAGAACTTCTACGTTCTCCCATCCGGTTTTTGCGTCCCACGACGTGGTGCCGTCCAGCCGCAGCGGGATAGCTGGTCGGACGTAGTCACTGGCCCGGCGTCGATAATGCCGTTCGTCAGACGAGGTCACGCTCGCAGACAGTACCGCCCGTCAAGTGGCGCGCTGATCGCCGTGCGGCCGCGATTCCGCCCTGATCGCGTTGGGAGGCAGCCACAGCGTCGCAGTCAGCGACGAACGCTGATTGCCGCTGCGGGCGGTGAGTTCAACGACCGCGATCCACGAGCCATCACCTCGCCTGACCCAGGCGATTTGTCGTGCGGGCGTCTCGTAGTCGACGCGCAGGCCCCCCCGGATTTGATTCACATGGCCAGCTTGTCGCGGCGAGTGCCCGATGGTGGCAACCAGCTCGTGTTGACGATCGCCGGCCGGTCACAGCGAAACAGCGTCGAATAGCCGTCGATATCCTCCGACGCTTCGAACATGCGTTTGATTATCGCAGCTGTCATACCCGAATGGGACGATCAGGCAACGTCGAACTGTGAGGCACATAAGGAGAACGACTCGATGAGTGGCCGCGCCGAGTACCGCATGCTCGAAAAGTCCGCTGACGCGCTGGTGCTCTCCAAGCCAGGAACGATTCGGTGGGCATCGGGTCATCCCAATGGCCCGCGATCGGCGACATGGGAGGTGATAGGCGCAGCGACTAAGGACGATGTTTACCTCGGAGCGCGCGCGATGATGGGCACGATGAAACTGAGCCTGCACGAATCAAATGTCTGGCGATTAGCACTCACCCAACCCGTCGCACAAAAGTATCTGAAGCCAGGCGAAGACTCCTTGATCACGCGATATACGCCGACCGCGCCGTTGGCACCGGGCTGGCACTACGCCGCGCGCATCTGCACGCCGTCCACCACATTCGGTCCCGCATTCGCCGAAAGCCGACCCAAGGACCGTCAACCAATCATCTTCGTCAAGTCGCCTTACGAGCTGCTGCATCTCGAATATCACGTGTTGCTCGGCGATAGCGACGCGCCGATGGTGAAGATGAGATACACGAGAACAGTGGGCAGAATGACGTTAACGTCGGGCAAGCAGGTGTTGATCACCGCCAGCCTGCGCAAGATGTCTGCAGCTGTTCAGCAGTTCATAAGCGCGGCCCGATCTGCGGGACAAGTACCAGCAGGAGCACATGGATGGGCCGCAGGTGACGGGGATGGCGTCCCCTTCTTCGTCGATGTATCGGTCCCATAGGCGTTGATCTGGCCCATCTTGGGGGTGGGTAGATCACCTGGATGCTCCGCTATACGGCGAGCGCGTCGTTCGACCACTGGCCGGAACCCGTAGCTGCTACTTGCGGCGCTTGTGCTGTCGGAGCTGACGCTCCGCAGCTCGGCGCTCAGCGCGATTGCTCGCGCCATGTGCAGCCGGTGCGCCCGGCGGGGGTTTCGGTAGACCGCCTCGACGGTCACGTCTTCGTCGTCGATCTGGTCGGCTGTCACGTGCGGCCCCTTCATCGCGTTGTGCGCGGTCGTCCAGACGGTGGGACATAGAGCTTGTCGATGTGCTCGACGCTATCCGCCGACTTCCCAAGTGCGACAAGGTAGCTCTTCACAAAATCCACGTCGTACCCGGCGTTCATCAGGATGTCGATCGGCGGGTAGTACTTTGCAGCGAAGAATCTTTCACGCTGGCGCGCGTAGCCGTTGTATCCCGCGCGATGCAGGTCATTCAGCGCATCGGCTATGTCGTCCGGTACGCCTGGGTGCCGCACGCCGGTTGCAGCATCCAGAGCCCTTGTCGCTGCTACCCATCCGGCAACCTCATGCGGGTGGGCTGTTACGACGCCGAACAGCTGTCCCTCTGCCACTCGCAGTCCGAGTTCCAGCAGCTTTAGCGGCGGGTCAACCGCGACGACTGGGCCGCCACGCTCTGGTTGCTTGCCGCGCGCGAGTCCGATGTTCTTGTTGGAGCTGTAGCGCTGGTGGTAGGCCTCGCCACGCACTGATCCGTGCGGTAACAGCAGCGCACGCTGACCCCAGTTCTTCGAGTGCTCGCGGATGTATTCCTCCACAGCGCCGAAGGAATTGCCAAGACCGCTCTCGCTGCCGTCCGACCACACGTTGTCACTTGGTGCCACGTCTGCAAGTGTCCCAGTCGGCACTGACACCTACGACCTTGGCGGTCAGCATCTCCAATTTGGTATGTCGTCGAGCTCGGGAAATTAGATGTGGGCCGCGAACGATCGTAGACAAGGCCATGACCCTACCCGGCTTCGGGATTTGGATGCGCTAAAAGTGTTGGGGCAGAAACCTATTCATCTTCATCAACACGCTTTACTAGCCCGACCTGCAGACTCTCGATGAGCCAGTCGTTGAAGTTGAACTCGCCGAGGCATGGCACTGGCCGGCACGGCCGGCGTCGTGCATGTGCTGCGGTCCTTGCTGGCCGAGACCGACCTGACCATGGCCATCGACGGTTACCGCTCACTGGCGGACTTGACCCCGGACGCGCTGCGCCGCGTCGACGTCTGAGGTCACAGCTCGGCCACTGAGGGGTGGCGCGACAGGCGCTGGGGTGGCGGTTCTGGGACCGTAGGGGAGTGCACCAGACGGTCCTCTCGGAGTTCGACCAGTACCTCGAACTCGAATGCGGCCGTTCCGAGCACACCCGCCGCGCCTACCTCGGCGACCTGCGGTCGTTGGGGGAATTCCTCGGCGACGACGCGACCATCGGCGACCTGGACCTGATGACACTGCGGTCGTGGCTCGCCGAACAGGCCGGCAACGGCGCGGCCCGGACCACGCTGTCCCGTCGGACATCGGCGGTGAAGACCTTCACCGCCTGGGCGGTGCGACGCGGCCTGCTCGAGACCGACCCGGCGGTGCGACTGCAAACCCCCAAGGCCCGTCGTTCCCTGCCCGCCGTCCTCCGTCAAGACCAGGCCGTCGATGCCATGTCCGCAGCGAATTCCGGTGCGGAGCAAGGTGATCCGATGGCCCTGCGGGACCGGCTGATCGTCGAGATGCTGTACGCCACCGGTATCCGCGTCAGCGAGCTGTGCGGCCTGGACATCGACGACGTCGACCAGAGCCGCCGCGTGCTGCGCGTCCTGGGCAAGGGGGACAAGCAGCGCACCGTGCCTTTCGGTGAGCCGGCCTTTCACGCGCTACGGGCCTGGCTGTCCGACGGTCGCCCCGCGCTGGCGGTCGCGATCTCCGGCCCGGCGCTGCTCCTCGGGGCGCGGGGGCGTCGCCTCGACCCGCGCCAGGCGCGGACCGTCGTGCACCAGACGATCTCGGCAGTGGACGGTGCCCCGGACATCGGGCCGCACGGCCTCCGCCACAGCGCGGCCACCCATCTCCTCGAGGGCGGCGCCGACCTGCGCGTGGTTCAGGAGCTGCTGGGGCATTCGTCGCTCGCGACCACTCAGCTCTACACGCACGTGACGGTGGCCCGGTTGCGTGCCGTGCACGATCAGGCCCATCCCCGGGCGTAACTCCCCGCCGAAGCTGAGCTTGTGTGCGAAATTTTCGCAATTTTTGGCACACAAGCTCATGTTCGAGGTGAGGTGAGGGGCTTGAGCCGGATCGGGGTGGTGGCGAGCAGGCCGAGGGGATCGACGTAGTCGGCATCGGACGACGCGCCCCACATCGCGCCCCAGTGCAGGCAACTGCTGCAGCCGGGATGCCCGGCCACCAGCGTGCCGAGGGCACTACCGGCGGCGACGACGGCGCCGGGACGTACCGCGGCACGCACCGGCTCATAGCTGGTGCGCAGCCCGCCGGGATGCGCGACCGACACCACAGGCCGGCCCGCGAGCTCCCCGGCGAACACCACCGTGCCGGGAGCTGCGGCATACACCGGCTGACCGGCCGAACCAGCCAGGTCGACGCCGCGATGCCCGCGCTGCCAATTGGGTTGCGGTGCGTCGAATGTGCGCACGACGGCCGGCCGCGGCCGCAACGGCCAGTCCAGTCGGCCGTCGGTGGCGTGCGCCACGCCGGTCGAGCAGACCGCGGCGATCACCACCAGCAGGACGATGCGCATCACCCCAGTTCAGCGCGTCGGCGCCGGCTTCGGTAGCCCGAGAACCCCGATCTGTGGATAACCAGCGCTCTGTGGACAAGAGCACCCTGCAAAGCGTGTAAACTTCCCCCTGCAATCCGCATTCGTGGGTTGACTTCGCGCGCCTGCACAGCGGCTCGATCTCGGGTCGCAATCGCATGCCGGGCGGTCCCACCTCGGACAACCGAGTTGGGTCCGGCACGCAGCAGGCGTCAGGGTCCGGCATCACCCGATACCGGACGACAACCGAAACAAGTGAGGCACAACCATGGCCGTAGTGACCATGCGGCAGCTGCTGGATAGCGGCGCGCACTTCGGGCACCAGACCCGACGCTGGAACCCCAAGATGAAGCGGTTCATCTTCACCGACCGCAACGGCATCTACATCATCGACCTGCAGCAGACGCTGACCTACATCGACAAGGCGTACGAGTTCGTCAAGGAGACCGTCGCCCACGGCGGCACCGTGCTCTTCGTCGGTACCAAGAAGCAGGCCCAGGAGTCCATCGCTGACGAGGCCACCCGAGTCGGCATGCCCTACGTGAACCAGCGCTGGCTGGGCGGCATGCTCACCAACTTCTCGACCGTCCACAAGCGCCTGCAGCGCCTGAAGGAACTCGAGTCGATGGAGCAGACCGGTGGCTTCGAGGGTCGCACCAAGAAGGAAATCCTCATGCTGACGCGTGAGAAGAACAAGCTCGAGCGCAGCCTCGGCGGTATTCGGGACATGCAGAAGGTTCCGTCGGCCATCTGGGTCGTCGACACCAACAAGGAGCACCTGGCCGTCAGTGAGGCCATCAAGCTCGGTATCCCGGTCCTCGCGATCCTGGACACCAACTGCGACCCCGACCAGGTCAACTACCCGATCCCGGGTAACGACGACGCCATCCGCAGCGCAGCGCTGCTGACCAAGGTGATCGCTTCCGCGGTTGCCGAGGGTCTGCAGGCCCGCTCGGGTGCCAAGACCGAGGCCGAAGGCGCCGAGCCGCTCGCCGAGTGGGAGCAGGAACTGCTCGCCGGAGCTACGACAGGAACCGAGACCGCGTCTTCTCCGGAAGCCGCCACCGAAACCACCACCACAGAAAGCTGAGATGGCTAACTACACCGCTGCTGACGTAAAGCGACTGCGGGAGCTCACCGGCTCCGGCATGCTCGACTGCAAGAACGCACTGGTTGAGACCGAGGGTGACTTCGACAAGGCCGTCGAGGTGCTGCGCATCAAGGGTGCCAAGGACGTCGGCAAGCGCGCGGAGCGCGCCACCGCCGAGGGCCTGGTCGCCGCCAAGGACGGCGCCCTGATCGAGCTGAACTCCGAGACTGACTTCGTCGCCAAGAACGCCGAATTCCAGGCTCTCGCGGATCAGATCCTCACCGCTGCTGTCGCGGCCAAGGCCAACGACGTGGAGACCCTCAAGGCCGCCACCGTCGACGGCACCACCGTCGAGCAGCTGGTCGCGGACCTGTCCGCGAAGATCGGCGAGAAGCTAGAACTGCGTCGTGCCGCCTACTTCGACGGCACCGTCGAGACCTACCTGCACAAGCGTGCCGCGGATCTGCCGCCGGCCGTGGGCGTGCTGGTCGAGTACAACGGTGCTTCGGAAGAGGCCGCTCACGCCGTCGCGCTGCAGATCGCCGCGCTGAAGGCCAAGTACCTCACTCGTGAGGACGTGCCCGCCGACCTGGTCGCCAACGAGCGTCGCATCGCCGAGGAGACCGCCAAGGAAGAGGGCAAGCCCGAGGCCGCGCTGTCGAAGATCGTCGAAGGCCGCGTCACCGGCTTCTACAAGGACGTCGTGCTGCTGGACCAGCCGTCGGTGTCCGACAACAAGAAGACCGTGAAGGCGCTGCTGGACGAGGCCGGCGTCACCGTGACCCGCTTCGTGCGGTTCGAGGTCGGCCAGCAGTAAGAACTTGAGCAGCCCACCCGTTGCTCTCTGACAAAACCCCGCGCACAAACCCGGCGATCCCGGAGTGCGCGGGGTTTTGCTTTGTCCGGGTCAGGGCCGGGGGAGCTTGCGATGCAACGGATTCGCGGTCACCGGCGCGCGACGGCGGCTCGCAGGCAGGCTTCCGACGACACCGGGGCGGTCGGCCGTGGCGCGGGTGGCGTCCTGGATCCGCATCCCCGGCGAGCTGCCGGCACCTAGCGCCGGCGCTCCGATTCGGCGTTTGGCCTGGCTGCGGCAGCTCGGGCAGGGGACGTCGTCGGGCACGACGGCCATCGGATGCTGTTCGGTGAAGTCCGGGCAACCCTGTCCACACCGGAATAAGTAGGTAGGCACAACGACACCATAAGCCCTCTGCGTCAACGTCATCCGGATGTAACTTGCCCGAACCGCAGACGAGACACCCTCACTATTGAATACTTCCATTCGGAAGCAAGTGTTTGTGTCGCTAGGAGGGTCACCGTGCCGGAACTGCTGTTCCCCTTGGATTCAACGAAGAAGTTCACCGACCAACAGCTCGTCGGCCACAACCGATGGCACCCGGACATCCCGCCGGCGGTCACCGTCAAGCCGGGGGACAGCTTCCGGGCGCATTGCCGGGAGTGGTTCGACGGCGCCATCCGCAATGACGACTCCGCCGAGGACATCCTCAACGCCCCGCTCAAGGGCGTGCACTGCCTGTCCGGACCGTTCGCGATCGAGGGCGCCGAACCGGGTGACCTGCTGATCGTCGACATCCTCGACGTCGGCCCGATTCCGCAGGAAGACTCGGGGCCGCTGGCGGGACAGGGCTGGGGGTACACCGGCATCTTCGCCAAACAGAACGGTGGCGGATTCCTCACAGATCAGTTCCCCGATGCCTACAAGGCGATTTGGGACTTCTCCGGCCAGACGGCGACCTCACGGCACGTGCCCCGGGTGAAGTACACCGGCATCGTGCATCCCGGCCTGATGGGCACCGCACCGTCGGCGGCCCTGCTGGCCAAGTGGAATGCCCGCGAGGGTGCGTTGATCGCCACCGATCCCGACCGCGTGCCGCCGCTGGCATTGCCACCCGAGCCGCAGGACGCGATCCTCGGTTCGTTGCAGGGCGACGCCTTCGCCAAAGCGGCCGCCGAGGCGGCCCGTACTGCGCCACCGCGCGAGAACGGCGGAAACCAGGACATCAAGAACCTCACCAAGGGCAGCCGGGTGTTCTATCCGGTGTTCGTCCCCGGTGCGAACCTGTCGTTCGGCGATCTGCACTTCTCGCAGGGCGACGGCGAGATCACGTTCTGTGGGGCCATTGAGATGGGCGGGTTCATGGACCTGCACGTCGATCTGATCAAGGGGGGCATGGACACCTACGGCGTGCATGAGAACGCAATATTCATGCCGGGCAACACCGACCCGCAGTACTCGGAATGGCTCGCCTTCTCCGGCACCTCGGTGACACTCGATGGCGAGCAGAAGTACCTCGACTCGGATCTGGCTTACCAGCGCGCCTGTCTGCACGCGATCGACTACCTCACGAAATTCGGGTACAGCCCGGAGCAGGCCTATCTGCTGCTCGGGTCCGCCCCTATCGAGGGGCGGCTCTCCGGAGTGGTGGACATCCCGAATTCCTGTGCGACGGTGTACATCCCGACGGCCATCTTCGACTTCCCGGTGGCGCCGTCGGCGTCCGGGCCGTACCAGATCGATCCCGGTATGGGCGCGCCGCACGCCAGCTTTTGATCCCGCAGCCGACAGCCAGTTCCTCGATTTGCTTGGGGGACTGGCTGTTTGGTGGGTTCAGTCAGCCGCGGAGATCCGCTGGGCAGGCCGGCACCTGTAGGGCGCTCAAGAGTTCGGTCAGCGTGTCTGCCGGCAGTGAGCTTGCCGTGCACAGCGCGGTCAGCTGCTCGGACTTGCCCAGCCGCTCGCGAATCTGGCGGTACAACGAACCGCCCCGGCGGGTCTGGTAGACCAACACCCGTCGGCGATCCACCACATCGGCCTTGCGCAGCACCAGATTGTCGTCGACCATCCCGTCGACGAGCCGCGTCAGACTGGGTCCGGGCAACAATGTCGCCTCGGCCAACGCGGTCATCGGCTTTCCGACACCGCCCTCGAGCGCGGCCAGCACGTGCCACTGACGCACCGTCAAA
This sequence comes from Mycobacterium sp. PDNC021, assembly GCF_048282635.1. Lineage (NCBI taxonomy): Bacteria > Bacillati > Actinomycetota > Actinomycetes > Mycobacteriales > Mycobacteriaceae > Mycobacterium > Mycobacterium sp. PDNC021. Next base: position 4,076,277 of record NZ_CP182502.1, on the reverse strand, counting down.
CCGGCCAGCTGCTCGGTCACGACGCGGTCGAGTTCGAAGGCGACCGACTTCACCAATCGAGCGAGTTCCTCGATGGTGTCGGCACGGCCGCTGGGCTTGATGTCCATGGTGGCGCCCAGCCTACCGCGATCGGAGCTGTCGTCTCGCCGTGAAACAGCGCTGATCGGCAGGTATGTTCAAATGAATTCTGGTCACCCGGGCGATGGACGTCGTGGTCGTCGCGATCGGTGTGGCGTAGCTGGGTCGGTGTCCCGAGGTGAGGTGATGGTGGATCCGAGTTTTGCGACGATTCCCGTGCGCGCCGACCGGGATGTGGTCGATATCGCGCTCGTGGTGCCGTTGAGCGGGCCGGCCGGGATGTTCGGACCTTCGTGCGAGGCAAGCGCCGAGCTGGCCGCCGAGGACATCAACGCGGCCGGCGGCATCCTGGACCGGCCGGTCCGGATTCATCCGGTCGATGCCGGGGCGCCATTGAGTGATCTGGCCGACGAGCTGGGCCGCCTGGTTGCCCAGGAGCGGATCGACGCCGTGGTGGGGTGGCACCTGTCGAATGCGCGGCGGGTCATCACCCCGCAGACGGCCGGACGGGTGCCCTATGTGTACACCACCTTCTATGAGGGCGGGGAGAGCACCGACGGTGTGTACATGGTGGGGGAAACCCCAGAGCAGCAACTGTTTCCGGCGTTGACGTGGTTGCGCGAGCACCTCGGGCTGAAACGCTGGTGCATCGTCGGAAACGATTACATCTGGCCCCGGCAGACAGCCCGAGTGACCAAGGAGTACATGTGGCGATCGGGCTTCGAATTCGTCGGTGAAGCCTTCGTTCCCTTGGGCGGGCGGGATTTTCGGCCGATGCTCGACGTCATCCGCAGCTCGGAGGCCGACGGTGTGTTGGTGTTGATGGTGGGTGCGGACAACGCGGCATTCAATCGCGCGTTCGCCAGAGCTGGTCTGGACCAGAGTGTCGTCCGCCTGTCGCTGATGATCGGTGAGGACGTGTTGTGCGCCAGCGGACGTGGGGCTACCACCGGCCTGTACACGGCATGCGGCTATTTCGAGAGCCTGCCCACCGAGGTGAACATGGGGTTCGGCTCGCACTATCAACAGCGGTTCGGCGGCGCGGCCCCGGCGTTGAACAACATCGGTGAATCCTGTTATGAGGGACTGTTGTTGCTGACGGCGTTGGCGCAGACGGCCCGCAGCCTGGAGGTGGCCGCGATCGACCGGGCGCGCTCCAATGTCGCGTACCAGGGGCCGCGCGGTGAGGTGGTCATGCGTGGTGCTCATACCCGTCAACCGGTGTACCTCGCCAGCGCCGACGAACTCGAATTCAACGTGATCGTCGAGCTGACTCCATGACCGACGGTCATGACCCCGTCCGGCCAAGCGGGCGGGGTCATGACGGTTCATCAGCTCGACTGTGGTGTCGTGGCGGTTTTCAGTAGATCCACGCTCACCGAATCGTCGTATTCCTCCTTCTTGCACATGTCATGGCAGTCCTTGGTCAGGGTGCAGGTCAGCGAGGACACGGTGCCGTGATGAAAAGGACAGTCGTGCACCATATCCGGCAGCTCGTACCGCTTCTGGTCGACCACGTCCAGCAGTGTCTGGCCCGCCCACAGCGGCTCCTTCTCGATCTCCTCGCGAAGCGGATTGCGCCGCGCCAGGTAGTACTTGCCCTTGGTCGCGATACAGATCACCGGGGAGAGCACGAACGCCAACGTCAGTGCCAGGTACGGCGACCAGGCCGCGAGGAAATCACCGAAAGCGTGATAGAAGGCCATGATCGAGAACACCGAACCCACCAGCATGGAGACGAATCCGACCGGATTGATGCTGTAGAGATAGGCACGCTTGAATTCGACGTAGGACGGGCTGAGCTTGAGCAGCGGCTTGTTGATCACCAGGTCGGCGACGATCGCGCCGACCCAGGCGATCGCGACGTTGGAGTAGAACCCCAGGATGGTGTTGAGCACGGTGAACATGTCGCTGAGCATGAGCGCCAGCGCGATGGCGATGTGCAGACCGAGGTACACCACCCGGCCTGGGTGCACGTGCAGAACCCGGCTGAAGAAGTTCGACCACGACAACGAGCCCGAGTATGCGTTGGTGACATTGATCTTCACCTGGGACAGCAACACCATCAGCGTCGCCAGTGCGAGGGCGGCGACGTCGCTGTGGATGACCGAACCGAACCCGCCGAGGAACTGCTCGATGGGTTCTGTCGCGGCGGCGAATCCGACCTTGCCCGCGACGTAGAAGGCCAGGAAGGCGCCGCAAATCTGTTTGGCCGCACCGAGGATCACCCAGCCGGGTCCGGCCGCGAGGACCGCGCCCCACCATCGCAGTGGCGGTGTTTCCGACTTCTCGGGCATGAAGCGCAGATAGTCGACCTGCTCACCGATCTGGGCGATGAGCGACAGTGCCACGCCGGCACCCGCACCGACTCCGATAGCGGTCACCTGCTCACTACCGCCATTGCCTGCCCAGCTCAGGAACCCGTGGAAGCCTGCGGGATCCGCGGTCGCGATGAAGGCGATCGGAGCGACGAACAGGATCAGCCACAACGGCTGGGTCCAGAGTTGAAACTTCGCCAGCGCTGTCATGCCGTAGAGCACGAGCGGAATGATGATCAGCGAGCCGATGATGTAGCCGACCGCCAGTGGAAGGCCGAACGCCAATCTCATCGCCTGCGCCATGATCGCGCCCTCGAGCGCAAAGAAGATGAAGCAGAAGCTGGCGTAGATGAGGCTGGTCAGGGTCGAACCGAAGTACCCGAAACCGGCTCCGCGAGTGAGCAAATCCATGTCGATGTTGTATTTGGCGGCGTAGTAGGCGATCGGGATGCCGGTCAGAAAGATGGTGACGGCGGCAACCAGGATCGCGACGACTGCGTTGGCCGCACCGTGGGTGACGGCGATCGAGGCCCCGATGGAGTAGTCCGCGAGATAGGCGATGCCGCCCAGGGCGGCCACGGCACACGCCATCGGTGACCATTTACGAAAAGACTTGGGCGCGTAGCGAAGTGAGAAGTCCTCGATGTTGTCTTGGCTTGCCCAGGTGGCGAGGCGGGACCACGGGCCGACGCGCGCCCCGGCTATCGGATGGTCCTGAACTTCGTCTATGGATTGCTCGGTAGTCATGAAGCATGTCCTGTCGAATCCGTCGTAATCGCCAGTGCTGCAAGGCATCAGGCAAACAGGTCGAATGCGGGCGCCGATGACCGGACCGGTCCGCGACCTGTAGCAGCCGGGTCGGACGAAAGCTAACACCAATTACTTCCATATGGCACTAGTTCAAATGGAAAGTTACGCCGGGGAAACTAGGCGTTTACGCAGCGCGTTCAATGGTGCGTGAAGTCGGTGTCCGGACTCACAACGTGAAATCTGGGGGTAAGGCAGACTGGCGGTACTGCTTGGTACCGTGGGTGCTATGACACGCATCAGCACATTCGGTGACGACGCCCTCGGTGACCTCGACGCGGTCGGTGTCGCCGACGCGATCCGCGGCGGTGCGGTGTCGGCGGTCGAGGTGGTGCAGGCGGCGATCGCCCGTACCGAGAAGGCGCAGCCCGAACTGGGTGGCATGTCGTACGAAGCGTTCGAGCAGGCAGTCGAGAAGGCAAGCGCACCACGACCGTTCGGAGGCTTCTTCGACGGTGTGCCGACGTTCATCAAGGACAACGTCGCGGTCCGCGGCTGGCCGACCATGCAAGGCGCCGACGCGTGGACGCCCAGGCCGATGCCGGCGGACGGGGATTGGGCGCGCCTGTATCTGTCGACAGGGCTGGTGGCGCTCGGCAAGTCGCAGTTGTCGGAGTTCGGCTTCAGCGCCTCGGCGGAGCACCCTCGTCTCGGCCCGGTGCGCAATCCGTGGGACACCGCGGTGACTGCGGGCGCGTCGTCGTCCGGGTCGGGCGCCTTCGTCGCGGCCGGCGTGGTGCCCATCGCGCACGCGAACGACGGTGGCGGTTCCATCCGAATTCCGGCTTCCTGCAACGGATTGGTCGGTCTCAAGCCCACGCGTGGCCGGCTGCCGCTGGACCGCGAGACCCGGATGCCGTTGCAGATCGTCGCCAATGGTGTCCTGACCCGCAGTGTCCGGGATACCGCGGCGTTCTACCGGGAGGCCGAGCGCGTCTACCGGAACCCGAAACTGCCGGCGATCGGCGACGTCACCGCGCCCGGGCAGCGCCGGCTACGCATCGCCGTGTGCACCAGCTCGATCGGCCGCGACGCCAGCCCCGAGATCCGGGAGCTGACCATGCAGACCGCGGCCCGGTTGGAACAGCTCGGCCACCGGGTCACCGAGATCGGCAACCCGGCGCCGGAGCGGTTCCGCGACGACTTCCTCTTGTATTGGGCCTTCCTGGCCTTCGCTTTGGTCCGCGGCGGAAAACACACCTTCGGGCCCAGCTTCGACCGCGCCAAGCTGGACAACCTGACCCTGGGGCTGGAACGGAAGGCGGCCCGCAACCTGCATCGGGTGCCGGCCGCCATCGCCCGGCTGGCCGCGTCGCGGCGCATCCCGGCGCGGCTGGCCCGAGACTATGACGTGGTGCTGACCCCGACCCTCAGCGAGGTCACGCCGCCGATCGGACACCTGGACCCGACCGCCGACTACGACCAGATCATCTCGCGACTGATCGACTGGGTCGGCTTCACGCCGCTGCAGAATGCCAGCGGAGCGCCGGCGGTTTCGCTGCCACTGACCCAGTCCGCCTCCGGATTGCCCGTCGGCATGATGTTCGGCGCGGCAGCGGGGCAGGAGGCCACGCTGCTGGCCTTGGCTTTCGAGCTCGAGCGGGAGATCGGATGGCCGTCGCTCGCGGCGCGCTGACCGTGCGCGGCGGACGGCGGCTACTTTTGCAGTAAGGAAGCAGCGCCAACGGCCGCCTCGCCGGCCAGCCAGCCTTATGCTGTCTCACAGGTTGCGTCAATTGGGGGTGTGCATGACTGTCGGGCCCGAGGATGGGGCGCAGAGGCAGCCGTGGAAAGCGTCGGCGCCAGGTACTGGGCCCGACCCCGTCCCGGGGGCCGGACCGAGCATGCCGCCGGCCGATCCCACGCCGAATCCGACTCCGGCATTTCAGCCGAGTCCGCTACCGGAAGATCCCCAGGGTTCGGTCCGCTGGCAGGACCCGGCCACTGCCAAGCCGAGGCAGCCGACCATCGGCGAGGCACGGGCCCGAGACAAGGCGCAGAAGGCGCGCGAAGCCGAAGAAGAGATCGAGCGGGTGAAGGCCGAGAAGGCCCGCAAGCGCGCGGCCACCGGCAAGAAAGTCCTGATCGGTTCGGCGGTCGGCGTCGGTGTGGTGGCTGTCGTCGCCGCCGGCTATGCGATCTTCCACCGCGACGATCAGATCAGCGCGTCATGCGTCAAGGACGGCAGCAACGAAGTGGTGCCGGACAGTTACTGCAGCAGCGGCACGAACTACGGCGGCGGCAGCACGTTCTTGTATATGGGATCGCCGTACCGCTACTACTACGGCGGCTCCAACAGTGGCGTCGGCAGCATCGCGCGCGGGGGCACCCTGACTCTGCCGAAAGGCACTACGGCCACCACGAAATCCGGCACCTCCATCTCGAAGTCCGGCTCATCGGTGTCGCGCGGCGGCTTCGGTTCGTCGAGCCACGGAAGCTCCGGAAGCTGATGCGGCGCGAACGTCACGCCCCGCGGCCGGGGTGGCAGCAGATCATTGCCGGTCAGGGCATGTGCTTCGACACCCCTGCCACCGATGCGCACGGTAATGCCCGCCCATACTGGGACGAGTCGGTGCATTACGTGTTCGACATGGACGAGGTGCTCTCGATCGAGGCCTCGGTCGAGGTGCTGCACTCGATGTGCCTGGAAGCCGTAGAGAACATCGTGCTGACCGAGCGCTACCGCGACTTCGGGTTGCCGGAGTGGAGCTGGCCGCACATCGAAAAGTCTTGGCGGCGTAGCGATCCGCACCTGTACGGCCGCTTCGATCTGCGCTACGACGGCAGTCGGCCGCCGGTGCTGCTGGAGTACAACGCCGATACCCCGACGTCGCTGCTCGAAGCCGCGATCCTGCAGTGGTACTGGAAGACCGACGTCTTTCCCGCCGACGACCAGTGGAACTCGCTGCACGAGAAACTGGTGGAACGGTGGAAGGAGATCCAGGATCAGTTGCCCGGCAGCGAAGCCCACTTCACCTGGTCGTCGGCCGACACCAGCGGCGAGGACAACGTGACGCTGGCCTACCTGCAGGAGTGCGCCGCCGAGGCCGGACTGCACACCGTGGGCCTGGCCATCGAGCAACTGGGCTGGGACAGGGATCTGAATCGGTTCGTCGACCTGGAAGAGGCGCCGATCACGACGCTGTTCAAGCTCTATCCCTGGGAATGGGTCCTCGATGACGAATTCGGCAAGTACGCAGCCGAATCCCTGCCCGAGACCATGTGGATCGAGCCGCTGTGGAAGTCGCTGCTGAGCAACAAGGCCATCCTGGCGGTGTTGTGGGAGATGTACCCGGGGCACCCGAATCTGTTGCCGGCGTACATCGATGACCCGCATGAGCTGACCGAATACGTCCGCAAGCCCAAGCTGGGGCGTGAGGGCGCGAACGTCACGATCGTCGGCGCCGGATACGAAACGCAGACCGGCGGCGTGTACGGCGAAGAGGGCTACGTCTACCAGTTGCTCGACCCACTACCGCAATTCGACGACATGCGCCCCGCGTTGGGCGCGTGGATCGTCGGCGACGAATCGGCTGGACTCGGTATCCGAGAGACCTCGGGTCTGGTCACCGACAACGGCGCAGCCTTTGTGCCCCATCGCATCCCGCAGTGACCGGAAGGAAACGAACTTCATGACCCTCACCGCACTTGGCAACGACTACTGGTCGATCGTCGGGCATGGCGCATCGGCGATCGCGCTGTACGCGATCGTCGGCGGTGCGCTGATGATCCTCGGCTTCTTCGTGATCGACTGGACCACGCCGGGGCCGCTGCGTGAACTGGTGCGCACCGGCCGGCCCAACGCCGCGGCGGTGGCCGCCTCTGGCGTGGTGTCGATGGCCTTCATCGTGGTGCTCGCCATCTACAGCTCGTCGGGTGACCTGGCGAGCGGCCTGATCAAGACCGTGGTCTTCGGCCTCGTCGGCATTGCCGCGCAGGCACTTTCGGTGCGCCTGATCGGCGCCGTCAAGGGTCTCGACATCGGCGAGATGCTCCACGAGGAGAAGTTCTCCCCGGTCGTGCTCGATGTGGCGGCCTCGTATCTGGCGTTCGGCCTGATCGTCGCTGCCGCGATTCTCTGATCGCCGCTATTCGGGCGGTACCAGGCTGGTCAGCGTGTCGCGGAACTGCCGGCGCTGGGTCGGGCTCAGGTCGGCCAGCAGGGCGTCCTCGGCTGCGCGGATTCCGGCGACGGTCTTGCCCAGCAGGGTGCGGCCGGACCGGGTCAGTTCGGTGGGCCGGGACCGTCCGGCGGCGACGGTCGACGGCCGGGTGATCAGCTCGCGGTCCTGCAGCGCACGCACCACGATGTTCATCGCCTGTGGCGATACCCCGACGAACCGTGCCATCTCGGCGTTGGACATGCCGGGGCGGTTGTCCACCATCCGCAGGCAGACGAACTGCGGGAACGTCAGGCCAAGCGGGTCAAGAACATTGGTGGTGATCTCGGCGCGCAGCGCACTGGCGACTCGGTTGAGCAGATAGCCCAGGGGAGCGTCTTCACCTTCGAACATGTCAACTATATTGACATATATCAACAGCATTGATAAACCGGAGGTATGACCAGACCGACTGATGCCATGTTCGAAAGCGCGTACCGCGGCGAGGCTCCCGAGATGGGCGCCCGGCCACCATGGAGCATCGGAACGCCACAACCCGAGATCGCCGCGCTGATCGAAGCGGGCAAGGTGCACGGCGAAGTACTCGATGCCGGCTGCGGCGAGGCCGCCACCGCGATCTACCTGGCCGAGCGCGGCTTCACCACGGTCGGCCTGGACCAGTCGGCCACCGCCATCGAACTGGCCCGCGACGAAGCCGCCCGGCGCGGCGCGCACAGCGCCAGCTTCGAGGTCGCCGACATCAGTGACTTCACCGGATACGACGGCCGCTTCGACACCATCATCGACAGCACGCTGTTCCACTCCATGCCCGTCGAGCTCCGCGACGGCTACCAGCGCTCGATCGTGCGGGCAGCCGCGCCTGGCGCCACCTACATCGTCCTCGTCTTCGACCGCGGCGGCATGCCCGCCGGCCCGGCCAACCCGGTGACCGAGGACGAGCTGCGCGATGTCGTCGGCAAGTACTGGGTGATCGACGACATCTCCCCGGCCCGTATTCACGGCAACATGCCGGCGGGCTTCGCGGCGCCCGGCGCCGACTCGGCACCCGGCGCAGGCTTCGCCGCTCTCGACGTGAGGGACGAGCCGAGCGGACTCAAACCGGTTCGCGCGTGGTTGTTGCAGGCGCACCTGGGTTAGTCCGCACGCCGTCGGGTTCCACCCTCCTTGCCTCCGGCCCGATCGTCATGAGGCAGGATGGAGCCGCTGCCGATCGCGGGGGCAGCTGTGACGTGTGGGGACCGAAGGAGTCTGATGGCCAGCCCAGACAACGAGGCAGACAACGGTGGCCAGGGTTTGATCCGGCCGGCTTATCAGCGGGTGCTGCTCAAGCTCGGTGGCGAGATGTTCGGTGGCGGTGCGGTGGGTCTGGACCCCGATGTCGTCGCTCTGGTCGCCCGGCAGATCGCCGAGGTGGTCCGGGCCGGCGCCCAGGTTGCGGTCGTCATCGGTGGCGGCAACTTCTTCCGCGGTGCGCAGTTGCAGCAGCGCGGTATGGAGCGCACCCGCAGCGACTACATGGGCATGCTCGGCACCGTGATGAACAGCCTTGCGCTGCAGGACTTCCTGCAGAAGGAAGGCATCGACACCCGCGTGCAGACCGCCATCACCATGGGGCAGGTCGCCGAGCCGTACATCCCGCTGCGCGCACGCCGGCACCTGGAGAAGGGTCGCGTGGTCATCTTCGGCGCCGGCATGGGCCTGCCGTACTTCTCCACCGACACCACCGCCGCGCAGCGCGCGCTGGAGATCGGTGCCGAGGTCGTCCTGATGGCCAAGGCCGTCGACGGTGTGTTCACCGCGGACCCGCGCCAGGTGCCCGACGCCCAGATGATCACCAGCATCACCCATCGCGAGGTGTTGGAACGCGACCTCAAGGTCGCCGATGCCACCGCGTTCAGCCTGTGCATGGACAATGGCATGCCGATGCTGGTCTTCAATCTGCTGACCGAAGGCAACATCGCGCGCGCGGTCGCGGGTGAGAAGATCGGAACGCTGGTCTCCAGCTAGGGCTGGGTGGCCGGGCGAGGCACGGGCGAAGATGTCCGGGGCGAGCGGTAGCGACGGGAGAAGATGAAGTGATCGAGGAAACCCTCTTCGATGCCGAAGAGAAGATGGACAAGGCCGTCGCGGTGGCCCGTGATGACCTGGGGTCGATCCGGACCGGCCGGGCCAACCCCGGCATGTTCAACCGGATCAACATCGAGTACTACGGCTCGATGACGCCCATCACCCAGCTGGCGAGCATCAACGTCCCCGAGGCGCGCATGGTGGTCATCAAGCCCTATGAGGCCAACCAGCTCAGGGCCATCGAGGACTCCATCCGGAACTCGGACCTCGGCGTCAACCCGAGCAACGACGGCAGCATCATCCGCATCTCCATCCCGCAGCTGACCGAGGAACGCCGCAAGGAACTCGTCAAGCAGGCCAAGAGCAAGGGCGAGGACGCCAAGGTGTCGGTGCGCAACATCCGTCGAAAGGCGATGGACGAGCTGTCCCGGATCAAGAAGGACGGCGAGGCCGGCGAGGACGAAGTCGCGCGCGCCGAAAAGGATCTGGACAAGACCACCGCCACCTACACGACTCAGATCGACGAGTTGGTCAAGCACAAGGAAGGCGAGCTGCTGGAGGTCTGACGACCTTCCAGCTGTCCGCATCCACACAGTCGTGGCCACCGAAACCGCCCCCACCGGGGAGCCCAAGAAGTCCTCGCGCGCCGGGCGCAACCTGCCCGCCGCCATCTCCGTCGGCGCCCTCCTGGGCGGCACCGTCATCGCCACCCTGCTGTTCGTCCCGCAGCTGTGGGTGGCACTGGTGGCGCTCGCCGTCGCCCTGGCCACCCACGAGGTGGTGCGCCGGCTGCGCGAAGGCGGTTACGCCGTCCCGGTGATTCCGCTGCTGATCGGTGGGCAGGCGATGATCTGGCTGACCGTGCCCTTCCGGGAAGCCGGGGCGCTGGGTGCGTTCGGCGCCACGGTCGCGCTGTGCCTGATCTGGCGGCTGCTGTCGGGCGGTCTGAAAGCCGCGCCGGTCAACTACACGCGCGACGTCTCGGTGACGATCTTCCTGGCCGCCTGGGTGCCGCTGTTCGGCGCCTTCACGGCGCTGCTCATCTACCCGCACCAGGGCGGCTACCACGAAGGCGCCATGCAGGTGTTCTGCATGATGCTGGGCGTCGTGGCCTCCGATATCGGCGGTTACACCGCGGGCGTGCTGTTCGGCAAGCACCCGATGGTGCCGGCGATCAGCCCGAAGAAGTCCTGGGAGGGCTTCAGCGGATCACTGGTGTTCAGCATCATCGTCTCGGTGCTGTCGGTGCACTACCTGGCCGACCGGCCGCTGTGGGTCGGCGTGCCGCTCGGCATCATGCTCGTCATCACCGGCACTCTGGGCGACCTGGTCGAATCGCAGGTCAAACGGGACCTCGGGATCAAGGACATGGGCACTCTGCTGCCTGGTCACGGCGGTCTGATGGACCGGATCGATTCGATTCTGCCGTCTGCAGTGGCGGCGTGGCTGGTGCTGGAGTTGCTGGCCTGACGGTCCGCGCCACGGCGCGCGAATTGAGCCAGCAGGCCAGCGCGCCGAGCACCAGGCCGACCACTACACCGAGGTCGGGCCGCTGGCCCAGCAGCAGCCAGGACAGCACGCCGGCGATCGCCGGGATGACGGCGAACAGCATGGCCACCGCGGCGGCGCCGTAGTGATCGATCGCCCGCACGTACAGCGTCATGCACAACGTGGCGTTGAACAGCACCACTGCGCCGACCGCGAGGACGGCGGTGTGCAGGTTGGTCACGGTCCACGGCATGACGGCGGCCAGGACCGCCACGGGAAGCAATGACGCCGCGTTCTGCAGCGCCGCGGTGGCGCGGAAATCCACGCCACGGCAGAACCGCTGCTGATAGACACCGCCTGCGGCCAGGGCCAGCAGCGAGATGACCAGCAGCACGATCACCGCGTCGACCCCGCCGACCATCAGCAGCCGCTGGGCACACGCGGCGAGCACCGCCAGCGCACCCAGGACCAGCGCGACGACGCGCATCGGCGTCAGCCGTTCGCCCAGGAACACGGCAGCGAGCAGGGCCGTGGCGACGGGGTTCATCGAGATGACCACGGCGCCCAGCACCGCGGGAGCGCCGTGCATCAGTGCCAGGTACAGGCAGATGAATTGCACGGCCTGGGTGAGCAGACCACTGATCACCACGTGCACCAGCCGGGTACCAGTGGGCCATTTCACATGCGCCGCCAGTGCCCACGTGGTCAGGATCGCGGCCGCCAGGCCGAACCGGAAGACCAGCGTCGCCATGGGGGTCAGGGCCGAAACGGCAAGGGCGCCAATGGGATAACCCAATGCGTAGACGAAGGCCAGAAGCGACGCGGGGCGGGGTGGCATGGGGCCATGGTGAGTGGTCGGCGGCGCCAGGTCCAATGATTTTCGTCCGCAGGGGCGAGTCGGTGCGATACTGAAGCCCGTTATGGCCGTTTCCCTTCCTCTGGTTTTCGAAGCACCGCGCCGCGGCATGCCGCCGCGGCACCTTGCCGACCTCGACGCCGACGGCCGCGCCTCGGCCGTCGCCGAGCTGGGATTGCCGAAATTCCGGGCCAAGCAGCTGGCCAATCAGTACTACGGCCGGCTGATCGCCGACCCGCACGAGATGACCGATCTGCCCGCCGCGGTGCGCGATCAGGTGGCCTCGGCGCTGTTCCCCGACCTCATCTCGCCGGTGAAACAGATCCAGTGCGACGCGGGGGAGACGCGCAAGACCCTGTGGCGCGCGGTCGACGGCACGACGTTCGAGTCGGTCCTGATGCGCTACCCGCAGCGCAACACCGTCTGCATCTCGTCGCAGGCCGGCTGTGGCATGGCCTGCCCGTTCTGCGCCACCGGACAGGGCGGTCTGCAGCGCAACCTGTCGACCGCCGAAATCCTGGAGCAGGTGCGCGCGGCGTCGGCCGCGATGCGTAACGAGCACGACGGCCGGCTGTCCAACATCGTCTTCATGGGCATGGGGGAGCCGCTGGCCAACTACAACCGGGTGGTGGCCGCCGTCCGCCGGATCACCGCAGCACCGCCGGAGGGTTTCGGTATCAGTGCCCGCTCGGTGACGGTCTCGACCGTCGGGCTGGCGCCGGCGATCCGCAAACTCGCCGACGAGAAGCTCGGTGTGACGCTGGCGCTGTCACTGCACACCCCCGACGACGAGTTGCGTGACACCCTGGTGCCGGTCAACAACCGGTGGAAGGTCTCCGAAGTCCTCGACGCCGCACGGTATTACGCCGACGTGACCGGTCGCCGGGTGTCGGTGGAGTATGCACTGATCCGCGATGTCAACGATCAGCCTTGGCGGGCAGACCTTTTGGGCAAGAAGCTGCGTAACAAGCTGGGCCCGTTGGTGCACGTGAACCTGATCCCCTTGAACCCGACCCCGGGCAGCGAGTGGGACGCGAGTCCGAAGCCCGTCGAGCGGGAGTTCGTGCGTCGGGTGCAGGCCGCCGGTGTGTCATGCACAGTGCGCGACACCCGCGGTCGTGAAATCGCCGCTGCGTGTGGCCAATTGGCGGCTGAAGGCTAGCTGCTCGGCTCGCGCAGGCCGACGGCATGGCGCAGTTGCGCCAGCAGCTGGTCGGTGTCGTCACTGCGGACCAGGTAATGCGATATCGCGATCCGGATGGCGGTGGCCGCCTTCAGTTCGGCGTTCGGTCCGGAGAGCAGTTTCTGCAGGCGGTTCCGCATGATCGGGAGGACGTTCGGCAGCTGGGCGAGCACGACTTCGGGTTCGATGTCGATGACTCGCACACCGGAATAGGTCTTCTGGTACCGCACGATGAATTGCAGTGCGGCATCGAGCTTTTCGTTGCCCCGCAGCCCTTCGGTGGCCGCGCTCATGCCGTCGACGAACAATTCGCGTTCGTACCGCCCGAATGATTCGAGCAGCGCCTCCTTGGAAGCGAACCAGCGGTACAGCGTGGGGCGGGAAACCCCCGCCTGCATCGCGACCTCGGACAGGCTGAGCTTGGCTTGTCCCTGACGGGCAAGCACTTCCGCGGTCGCCACCAGGATTCGGCTCGGGGTCGAGGCGTCCTCGACGGAGCCGCCCTCGGGGATCGCGGTACTGTCCACGATACCGATGGTACTACCCGGTAACTTAGTCGACGGTTCCGGTGAGCCCGAGTTCGGCCAGCGCCTTGCGGGTGGAATCTGCCAGTGCCGCTTTGGTGTTCGTCTCGCCCGGTTCCCACGCGGTGACCGTCACGATCATCGACGTCGGGGTCTGGCACAACACCAGGAACAGGTGACCATTGAGTCGTTCGAGGTCCACCGGCGTCAGTCCCGGTTCGACCAGGCGGGCGTGGAAATTGTCGGCGTCGGTGCCGTCGGGCCGGTTGAACGCGGGGGGGAACAGGCCCAGGTTCGAGCAGCCGATGGGCTTGCCGACCTTGAGCACCATCTTCTCCAGCCGTCGCACCGCGAACTTCGGCACCAGGGGAGTGAGTGGAAGGGGCGTGAGCATCATCCGGGTCCACTCGTCGACACCGGCGAGTTCGTGCTTGATCTCGCCCCGCAGTTCGCTCAGGTCGGTGCTGACCTTCTCGGGGTCCGCCATCACGGTGATGGTGCTGAGCGCGTTGCCCCGGGTGTCGCCCTCGGTGCGGATGTTGACGGGGAACGAGAGCATGGCTCGGCCGTCGTCGCCCAGTCGTCCCACCACCTGCCCGACCCGGGCGCCGAGGGCGGCGAACAGCACATTGCTGGTCCCGCCAAGGGCTTTCGCGCGCTGGTGCCACTCGTCGATATCGATGTGGATGGTGACGAACGGCGGCGTCACCGGCGTGGTGATCCCGCTGGACACCGCCGCCGTCACCGATTTGGCCGACGCCGCCAGGTCGCCCTTCTGATCGCGGGCGATCTTGGCGGCCCCGACCACGGCCGTGAACCAACTGGGTACCGAGCGCATTGTCTGGCGGAGATCTTCGCGCAGGGCCTCGCGTCGGGTCCGGGATGCGGGTATCGGGTAGCCGAGGTCGCGGGGTTCGCCGTTGACCGCGTCGGCGACGGCTTCGGCGATGGCCAGGCCGTCCCCGACGGTGTGCGACACCACGAGCGACACGGCCGCGCCGCCGCCTTCGAGCTGCTGCACGCCGAGGTGCCACGGTGGGCCATGCTCCGGGTCCACCGGAATGTAGCCGCGTTCGTTGACCCAGTCGTTCAACTCGGCGACGGGCCGTGTCCCGGTGCCGATGTCGAGACCGAGCGGTCCGGTCGAGCGGACCCACCGGTGCCGCCCGAACGGCAGCGGCGACCGTTCGATCCGGCGGCCCAACAGGCCGCCGCTACCCAGATTGCGGTGCAGGCGACGCAGGCCATCCAGGTCGACAGGATGTTCGTAGATCCAGGTGTATTGGATGAGCGGGCCGCGGCCCAGCGCCCGTAAGCCGGTGAAGGAGGCTTGGTCTCCCAGATCGATTGTGTTGTCGGCTACGGCCATGGCGCGAATGTTACCGAGCCCACAAACTTTCGCTTCGCGAGCCTGTGCGTTGTCTGGCAGAAGCTGATCTGGTGAATCTGCCGGACGGGACTCGCGCGCTATGATGGATTGAGAATTTTCTCAATCCATCAATTAGGGGGCGGCAGATGGTCGACAGCGTGCTCGATGGTCCCGAACGGCCGCTGTACGAGATCAAGGCGAACCTCTTCAAAGCGCTCGCGCATCCGGCCCGCATCAGGGTGTTGGAGATCCTGTCGACTTCCGACGGCCCGACGCCGGTGAGCGACATCCTCGCGGCCAGCGATATCGAACCGACGCTGCTCTCGCAGCATCTGGCCGTGCTCAAGCGGCATCACGTGGTCAGTGGGTATCGGGCCGGCAACGCGGTGTACTACACGTTGGCGCATCCGAAGATCGCCGAACTGTTGCTCATCGCGCGGACGTTCCTCGCCGATACCCTTGCCGCGCAACGCGATCAGCTCGATGCCGTCGGCGCACTGCCGCCGATCGGCACCAGCCGATGACCACGGTCGCCGGCGACCGCATCACCCGGTTGCTGCCGTCGCGCCAGGACTATGCCGGCCTGAGTCGCTCGTGGCGGCGTGACGTCCTCGCCGGGGTGACGGTCGGGGTGGTCGCATTGCCGCTCGCGCTGGCGTTCGGAATCAGTTCGGGTGTCGGCGCGGCTGCCGGTCTGGTCACCGCAGTCGTGGCTGGGCTGGTGGCCGCGGTGTTCGGCGGATCGCATGTTCAGGTATCGGGGCCGACCGGGGCGATGACGGTGGTACTGGCGCCGATCGTGGCCCAGTACGGACTGGGCAGCGTCGCCGCGGTGACCATCCTGGCCGGGGTCATCGTCGTGGTGGCCGGCATCACCGGCATGGGGCGCGCGGTGACCTTCATTCCGTGGCCGGTCATCGAAGGATTCACCCTCGGCATCGCCGTCATCATTTTTCTGCAGCAGGTCCCGGCCGCATTCGGGCAGGCGGCACCCGCCGGGCGGTCCCCGCTGGTGGCCGCGGGCCTGGTCGTCTCGCACCTCGACGTGGGGGCGGCACGGCCGGCCCTCCTCGTCACGGTGCTGGTGGCGGTGTTGATGATCGGGCTGCCCAGGCTGCACCCAGCGGTGCCGGCGTCGTTGGTGGCGGTTGTAGCGGCTACGGCCATCGTCGTGGGCACTGGATTGCCGGCGGCCCGGATCGGGGCGCTGCCGTCGCGATTGCCCACGCCGGTATGGCCGCACGCTGATCTGGCGGTGCTGCACTCTCTGTTCGGTGCGGCACTGGCGATCGCCGCACTGGCCGCGATCGAATCACTGCTGTCGGCACGGGTCGCGGCGACGATGTCCCCGACCGGGCCCTACGACCCGAACCGGGAACTGGTTGGGCAGGGACTGGCTTCGGTCGTTTCTGGGATGTTCGGTGGCATGCCGGCGACCGGGGCCATTGCCCGCACCGCGGTCAACGTCCGGTCCGGCGCGCGGACCCGCGTCGCGGCGATCGTGCACTCGGTGGTGCTGCTGGCCGTGGTGTACCTGATCAGTCGACTGGTGGGGACCATCCCACTGGCGGCGCTGTCCGCGGTGTTGATGGTGACGGCGTTCCGGATGATTTCACCGCACACGGTGACGCGGATTCTGCGGTCCACGCGTTCGGACGCGGTGACTTTTCTGCTGACCGCAATTGTCACTGTCTGTTTCGACCTGATCCAGGCCGTCGAGATCGGTATCGCGGCAACGGCGTTGTTTGCGCTGCGCGCGCTGGCCCGGCGCAGCAGCGTCACACGCGAGGAGCTGCCCGGTCCCTATGTGCCCGGCGACGAACGTATCGCCCTGCTGCGGCTCGACGGGGCGATGTTTTTCGGTGCGGCCGAACGGATTTCGACCGCCATCACAGACGGCAACCACCCTGATACGTCGGTGGTGATCATTCGGCTGTCGCAACTCGGCATGCTCGACGCCACGGGCGCGCACACGCTGACGCAAATCGTCGAAGACCTGGAGGAGCGGGGCATCACCGTGATCATCAAAGGTGTCCGGCCCGAGCACCGAGACCTTCTCGCGGGTGTCGGCATCATCGACTCCCTGCGTCATGAGAACCATCTCATCGAGACGCTGGACGATGCCGTCGCCCATGCCCGCAGCCACACCATCAAGTAGCGCTTCGAAAACTCAGACAGGCAAAGGAAACCCGATATGAATCTGGCCGATCACGCGCGCCTCGGCGACGACGTCACCGTCCACACCACCGCGATCCACCGCGTAATCGGCGAAGGTGCCAAGGGGCATGCCGGGCACCAAAGGGTGTCCGAGGTACACCCGGGCTCGGGGGTCCTGGCGATCACCGGCGGCCCCGGTCCTGGCGGCCAGTTCCTGCTGGTCGACGATGTTGTCGCCGCCGGTCGGCACCCCGACAGTGCCGTGTTTCTCGACGACATCACCGTCAGTCGTCATCATGCTGAAATCCGTTGGCTCGATGGCGAATACTGGATCGTCGACGTCGGCAGCCTGAACGGCACGTCTGTGAACGGAGTCCAGGTCCCGTCGCTCCCGCTCACCAGCGGTGACGAAATCCAGATCGGCAAGTTCCGGCTCAGCTTCACCTGCCGGCCGCAAGGCCGGTGACCGCGCTGGGACCGATCTGAGCCGTCCGTCGACCCGCGCCGTACATAATGTGCCGGTGGATCAGCAGTCACCCGACAGGGTTGTGAGCAAGGAAGACGCCATCGGACCGGAGGCGCGGTTGTCGTGGCTGCTGTCGTGGTTGGCCGGCATGATCGGTGCGGTCGCGTTCCTGCATAGTGCCGGATACTTCGTCACCTTCATGACGGGCAATACCGAACGGGCCGTGCTCGGCTGGTTCGACGTCGCGGAACGGCAGAAGGTGTCCGGAGCGGGGCCGCTGGCGGCGTTGTGGTTGATGGCCTGCTTCCTGGCGGGGGTCTTCGTGGCGTCATTCCTGCGGCGCAGGTACTGGCAGAACCATCCGCACGGTGCCACCGCGCTGGTCACCATCGGCTTGTTGGTGGCGTCCGTGGTCGAGCTGTACGAGGACGGCTGGTACTACGAGGACGTCAACTTCACGGGCATCCTGATCATCTGTTTCTCGGTGGGCGCGTTGAACACGAGCTTCGTCAAGCGCGGCGAAGTGGCGGTGCCGCTCAGCTACGTCACCGGAACGGTCGTCAAACTGGGCCAGGGGCTCGAGCGCCACATCTGCGGCAGCGGCACTGTCTACGACTGGCTGGGCTACCTCGCTTTGTTGTCGTCGTTCATGATCGGCGCGGCCGTGGGTGGTGGGCTGGCCGACCGGATCACCGGCCCGCAGCTCATTGGCACGGTCGGCTTGATCTGCGGCGCAACGACACTCGTCACGTTCTTCCATTCGGACCGCCGGCACCGGGAGCCCACCGCCTGAAAACCCGGCAACGACAAAGGCCACGAACTCGAAAGAGTTCGTGGCCTTTGTCGTAAGGACTTAAGTCAGCGGATCCAGCCGCGACGACGCAGCCACCAGCCGCGGATGACGATGGTGAACAGCAGGATGGAGAACCCGATCAGCCAGACATCCTCGACGTGGCCGACGTGGTTACCGCGGAGCATCACCAGCAAGAAGATGGCGGACAGGATGCCACCGACCTGAACCACGCCGCGGTTCATCTTGGACCAGCCCCACTCTGCCGAGGGGACGTCCTCGACATCGACGCCGGTGCTTCGTTCGACCTCGGTGGTGGCCACGGCTACTCCTTAACGATCCGATGGATTGCGGTCATTCTTGCATACGACGCTCGGTCGTAGTCGCGCGACGATCTAGCGGCGAGGGACGAGCCGCGTTGAGGAGTGCGACAAATCGGCTGTAGTCGCGCGACGATCTAGCGGCGAGGGACGAGACGCGTTGAGGAGTGCGACAAGTCGGCTGTAGTCGCGCGACGGGCAGCAGGTGGCGTGCGGTCGGCCAAGTGTGGCGTCATCTTGACGCTTGCGGTGACACCATAGTGATGTCATAGTGGTGTCATGGACCTGCAACCCTACGTCGACGGAGTACGGATCGAGCTGGAGATCGCCGCGGCGGCCGGTGGTGCCGAGGCGGCTGAACTCGCCGAGCGGCTCAGCGCACCGCTCGATTCCGCTCTTCGCCTGGCGTTGCTCGAGGCGCTCTCCGAGGCAGCCGAACACATCACGCGTGAGTTGGCGCCGGCGTCGGTCGACGTGCGATTGCGCGGCCGCGACCCGGAATTCGTCGTGACCGGGACCCCGGCCGACGCGGACCCTGAACCGCCGGTCGCCGCCGATGCGGACCTGGCCGACGGCGCCGTCAGCGCTCCGGCCGGCGACGACAGCGGTACCTGGCGCGTGACCCTGCGGTTGCCCGAGGCTCTGCGCGGCGGTGTGGACGCCGCGGCGCGGCGCGACGGGCTGTCGGTCAACGCCTGGTTGGTTCGCGCCGTCGGTGCCGCGCTCGGCGGGCCGGCGCCACGCGATCGAAAACACGGCAACACCATCAGCGGCTGGGTCCGCTGACGAAAACAGCAGACAAGAAACCCCACCACCGACAGGAGAGCACCATGCGAACGTTTCCGACGTCAGACCCCATCACCGCCACGATCGAACTCGCGGCCGGCGCTGTACGCATCGCCGCCGCCGACCGGACCGACACCGAGGTGCGTGTCACGCCACGTGACCCGATGCGGGCCGCCGACGTCCGGGCGGCCGAGCAGGCAAACATCGATTTCTCGAACGGTGCGCTGACGGTGATCGTCGGCAGAAAGCTGCTGTCGCTGTCCCGCGGCGCCGTCAACGTCGACATCGCGTTGCCGGCGCTGTCCAGGCTCTCGGTCTCGGTGTCGTCTGCTGATCTGCAGGTCGATGGCCCGGTCGCGGACTGCCGGTTCAACGCCGCCAGCGGCAGCGCTGTCCTCGACTCTGTACAGGGAAATATCAAGGCCGCCACGGCATCCGGTGACATCGCTGCCCGCCGGGTGCTGGGGCACGCCACGGTATCCACTGCCTCGGGGGACCTGTCGATCGACGATCTGGACGGCAACCTGAAGTTTCAGGCAGCCAGCGGCTCGGCCACCGTCGGGGCATTGCGCGGAGCCGTGCACAGCCGGACCGCGTCCGGATCGCTGACTGTGGCAGGCGCCGAGTCGGGATCGGTATCGGTGGCCACTGCCAGTGGCTACGTCGAGGTCGGCGTGGCCGAGGGGACCGCGGCGAACCTCGATCTGGACAGCCGGTCCGGGAAGGTGCACAGCGATCTGACCCCCGCCGCCGGCCCCGAAGGCGACGACCGTCGGTTGGCCGTGCATGCCCGGACCGCCTCGGGTGACATCGCCATCCGGCGCGCCACAGCAGTGCCCGCCTGACGCGGATCGCCGGTTGGTTCCGTCGCCGCTGATCCCGATGTGCCACCACCGACGCCGAAGGCCGGGTGGGGCGGCACAATAGAGAGGTGAGTGAGCGGCTACGAGTCCTGGTGCTCGGCAGTACCGGGTCGATCGGTACCCAGGCCCTGGAGGTGATCGCCGCCAACCCCGACCGGTTCGAGATCGTCGGCCTGGCGGCCGGCGGCGGCAATGCCGAACTCCTGGCGCGGCAGCGCGCCGAGACGGGCGTCACCAATATCGCGGTGGCCGACCTCGCCGCGGCCGAGCGCATCGGCGACGTCACCTACGCGGGCGCCGACGCGGCCACCCGGCTCGTCGAGGACACCGAGGCCGACGTCGTCCTGAACTCGCTGGTCGGGGCGCTGGGTTTGAAGCCGACGCTGGCCGCGCTGCATTCGGGTGCTCGGCTCGCACTGGCGAACAAGGAGTCGCTGGTCGCCGGTGGGCCGCTGGTGCTCAAGGCCGCACAGCCCGGGCAGATCGTGCCCGTCGACTCCGAGCATTCGGCGCTGGCCCAGTGCCTGCGCGGCGGCACGGGTGACGAAGTGGCCCGGCTGGTGCTCACCGCGTCGGGCGGCCCGTTCCGCGGTTGGGCGGCCAAGGACCTGGAGGACGTGACCCCCGAGCAGGCCGGCGCCCACCCGACGTGGTCGATGGGGCCGATGAACACCCTGAACTCGGCGTCGCTGGTCAACAAGGGGCTGGAACTCATCGAGACCCACCTGCTGTTCGGCATCGACTACGACCGCATCGACGTTGTGGTGCACCCGCAGTCCATCGTGCATTCGATGGTCACGTTCACCGACGGTTCGACGCTGGCGCAGGCCAGCCCGCCCGACATGAAGCTGCCCATCGCGCTGGCGCTCGGCTGGCCGGCCCGGGTCCCGGGTGCCGCCCTGGCCTGCGACTGGACCAAGGCCTCGACCTGGGAGTTCGAGCCACTGGACGACGACGTCTTCCCGGCGGTCCGGCTGGCCCGCGAGGCCGGAACCCGCGGTGGTTGCCTGACCGCGGTGTACAACGCGGCCAACGAAGAGGCAGCGGCAGCGTTCCTCGACGGGCGCATCGGGTTCCCGGCGATCGTGCGGACCGTGTCCGACGTGCTGGGCGCTGCGGATCAATGGGCCGCCGAACCCGCTACCGTGGAAGACGTACTTGATGCGCAGGATTGGGCCCGGGACCGGGCGCGGCGCACCATCGCACAGGAGGTTGTGCCCGCCCGATGATGTTCGTGATCGGTATTGCGCTCTTCGCGCTGGCCATTCTGGTGTCGGTGGCCCTGCACGAGTGCGGCCACATGTGGGTGGCCCGGGCCACCGGGATGAAGGTGCGGCGGTACTTCGTCGGCTTCGGCCCGACGCTGTGGTCCACGTACCGGCCCAACCGGCTCGGCACCACCGAATACGGCCTCAAGGCCGTGCCGCTGGGCGGCTTCTGCGATATCGCGGGCATGACGTCGGTCGACGAGATCGCTCCCGCGGATGAGCCGTACGCGATGTACAAGCAGAAGGTGTGGAAGCGCGTCGCCGTGCTGTTCGCCGGACCTGCGATGAACTTCATCATCGGACTGGTGCTGATCTACGGCATCGCGGTGACGTGGGGCCTGCCGAATCTGCACCAGACGACGACCGCGGTGATCGGTGAGACCGCTTGTGTGGCCCCGCAAATTGCCAAGACGGGCGACAACCCGTTCGGTCCGTGCCCGCATCCGGGGGCCGGTCCCGCCGCCGCGGCCGGCTTGAAGGCCGGGGACACCGTGGTGAAGGTCGGCGACAAATCGGTGAGCACGTTCGAGGAGATGGCGAAGGCCATCCGCGGCCTCAGCGGCACTGTGCCGGTTGTCTACCAACGCGGCGGCCAGACGTTCACCACCACCGTCAGCGTCGAGCAGACCCAGCGATTCACGGTCAAGGACTCCGACACCGCGGCGACCGTCGGCGCCATCGGCGTCACCGCGGCGGCGCAGCCCGGACCGACGCAGTACAACGCATTGACCGCCGTGCCCGCGACCTTCACCTTCACCGGTGACCTGGCCGTCGAGCTGGGCAAGTCGCTGGCGAAGATCCCGACCAAGGTGGGTGCGCTGATCCACTCGATCGGCGGCGGCGAGCGCGACAAGGAAACCCCGATCAGCGTGGTCGGCGCGAGCATCATCGGCGGCGACACCGTCGACCACGGGTTGTGGGTGATGTTCTGGTTCTTCCTGGCGCAGCTGAACTTCGTCCTGGGCGCGGTGAACCTGCTGCCGCTGCTGCCGTTCGACGGCGGACACATCGCGGTCGCAGTCTTCGAGAAGCTGCGCAATATGATTCGCGCGTCCCGCGGCAAAGTCGCCGCGGCTCCGGTGAACTACCTCAAGCTGATGCCGGCCACCTATGTGGTCCTGGTGGTGATCGGCGGCTACATGCTGCTGACCGTCACGGCAGATCTTGTGAACCCCATTCGAATCTTCCAGTAGGAGACCGTGATGACCTCCATCGGTTTGGGTATGCCGGGCGTCGGCAGCGAGCCCCCGGCCCCGCCTACCCTGGCGCCGCGCCGTCAGACCCGACAGCTGATGGTGCGCGGCGTCGGCATCGGTAGCGACTACCCGATCGCGGTGCAGTCGATGTGCACGACCAAGACGCACGACGTGAACTCCACGCTGCAGCAGATCGCCGAGCTGACCGCGTCGGGCTGTGACATCGTCCGCGTGGCCTGTCCGCGGCAGGAAGACGCCGACGCGCTGGCCGAGATCGCCCGGCACAGCCAGATCCCGGTGATCGCCGATATCCACTTCCAGCCCAAGTACATCTTCGCGGCCATCGACGCCGGTTGCGCCGCGGTACGCGTCAACCCGGGCAACATCAAGGAGTTCGACGGCCGGGTCAAGGAAGTCGCCAAGGCCGCCGGCGCCGCGGGCATTCCGATCCGCATCGGCGTCAACGCCGGTTCGCTCGACCCGCGACTGCTGGAGAAGTACGGCAAGGCCACCCCGGAGGCGCTCGTCGAGTCGGCGCTGTGGGAGGCCTCGCTGTTCGAGGAGCACGGCTTCGGCGACATCAAGATCAGCGTCAAGCACAACGACCCGGTGATCATGGTGGAGGCCTACCGCCAGCTCGCCGCCAAGTGCGACTACCCGCTGCACCTCGGCGTGACCGAGGCCGGTCCGGCGTTCCAGGGCACCATCAAGAGCGCCGTCGCGTTCGGCGCGCTGCTTAGCGAGGGCATCGGCGACACCATCCGGGTATCGCTGTCCGCACCGCCGGTCGAAGAGGTCAAGGTCGGCAACCAGATCCTGGAGTCGCTGAATCTGCGGCCCCGCGGCCTGGAGATCGTGTCGTGCCCGTCGTGCGGCCGCGCCCAGGTGGACGTCTACAAGCTGGCGAACGCGGTGTCGGCCGGGCTCGACGGGCTCGACGTGCCGCTGCGCGTCGCCGTCATGGGCTGCGTGGTGAACGGCCCGGGCGAGGCGCGTGAGGCCGACCTCGGGGTGGCGTCCGGTAACGGCAAGGGCCAGATTTTCGTCCGCGGCCAGGTGATCAAGACGGTCCCCGAATCTCGGATCGTCGAGACCCTGATCGAAGAGGCGATGCGAATCGCGGCCGAGTCCGGCACCGATGCGAGCGGTTCGCCCGTCGTAACCGTAAGCTGAGCACAGCCTTGTGATCGCGGTCACGGGCAAGCCTCAACAGTAGATCAGGTCACACTCGCAAGAAGGTCGGTGAATGTCGGCACCTCCACTTTTCCGGATCGCAGATGCGCGCCGGATATCAGTGGTGCGCGAAGTCGCCCAGGTGCAGCAGGTCTTCGACGAGGATCCGGTGGGCACCTGCATGGTGGCCGCCCGGGTGGCTGACCACGGCCTCGATCCGGTGGCCATCGGCGGCGAGCTGTGGACCCGCAGCCAGGCCACCGAGTCGCTGTGCTTCGCCGGGGTGAATCTGATCCCGATGCGGGGGACCGCGGCCGACATGATGGTGTTCGCCGACAAGGTGATGAGTGCTCCGCGCCGGTGTTCGTCGTTGGTGGGCCGCGCGGAGTTGGTGCTGCCGATGTGGCAGCAACTGGCGCAGGTGTGGGGCCCGGCCCGCGAGGTCCGGGACTGCCAGCCGCTGCTGACGCTGTCCGATGCCCCGCAGTGCACGCTCGATCCCGCGGTGCGTCCGGTCCGGATGGACGAGTTGGACGCGTATGTCGTTGCGGCAGTGGACATGTTCATCGGCGAGGTCGGTGTGGACCCGCGTCTTGGCGACGGTGGCCGCGGCTATCGTCGCCGGCTGGCGGGGTTGATCGCTGCCGGCCGGGCGTGGGCGCGGATCGAGGACGGCCAGGTGGTGTTCAAGGCCGAGATCGGGGCGCAGACGTCGCGGGTCGGTCAGATCCAGGGTGTGTGGGTGCATCCGGACTGGCGTGGCCGCGGTCTGGGTGCGGCGGGCACCGCGACCTTGGCGTCCGCGGTGCTGCGCACCGGCCGGACCGCCAGCCTCTACGTCAACGATTTCAACGGTCCGGCCCGCGCGATCTACCGGCGCATCGGGTTCACCCAATTGGGTACGTACGCCACGGTGCTGCTGGACTGACCGCTCGTGCGCGGACATGAATGTCCGCGAAATGCGGCGTGCCGCGGGATATCTGCGTGCGCTCGCGGATCTCACAAAACTGTCACGGTTGCGTCTCGGTGTGCCTCCCCGAGACCGGCTTGTCACACTTCTAACATCAGTCCCAATGGCAACGCACACATCATCCGTTTCACGCTCGGCCGCGTTGTTGTCGGTCGTGGCGGTCGCAGGAGCGATGACGGCCTGCACCCCGAAGCCCAACGGCCCCGAGCCGACCGCGCAGGCGTTCTTCGCTGCCCTCGGCCGCGGGGACACCGGTGCTGCCGCCGACCTGTCCGACAAACCCAACGACGCACGTACCGCGATCAACCAGGCCTGGTCCGGTCTGCAGGCGACCAAGCTCGACGCGCAGGTGCTCGGCTCCAAGTACACCCAGGACACCGGCAAGATCACCTATCGGTACACCTGGCACCTGCCGAAGGACCGCACCTGGGCCTACACCGGGCAGCTCAACATGATCCGGCAGGACGGCCGCTGGCAAGTCCGTTGGGGCAGCACGGATTTGCATCCGAACCTGGGGGAGCACCAGAGCTTCCAGCTGCGGGCCGACCAGCCCGTCCGGGCCTCGGTCAACGAGCTCGGCGGCACGAACGTTCTGGTACCTGGGTACCACTACAACTATGCGCTCAATGCCCGTTCCGCCGCCGGTGACCTCATGCGGACCTCCCGTGTGGTCGCCGACGTGCTGCGGCAGTTCGACAACACCATGGACGCCCAGCGGCTCGCCGAACAGGCCAGCTCGTCCACCGGACCGCTGAACCTGATCACCCTGCGCCGCGAGGACAACGACAAGGTGTCGGGGGCCCTCGGTCATCTGCCCGGCGTGGTGATCACCCCGCAGCCGGAGATGGTGCCCACCGATCCCCGGTTCGCGCCGGCCATCGTCACCGAGGTCAAGAAGCAGGTGGCCGACCAGCTGATCGGCCAATCCGGCTGGCGCGTGGTCAGCGTCAACCAGAACGGCGCGGACATCGACATCCTGAACGAGGTTCAGGGCAAGCCGGCCCCGTCGATCACCATCAGCCTGGACCGCAACGTGCAGAATGCCGCCCAGGATGCGGTGAACATGGTGGGCCGCAAGGCGATGATCGTCGCGATCAAGCCGTCCACCGGGGAAATCCTGGCCGTGGCGCAGAACGCGGCCGCCGATACCGACGGCCCGACCGCCACCATGGGCCTGTACCCGCCGGGGTCGACCTTCAAGATGGTCACGGCAGGCGCCGCCATCGAATCGGACATGGCCGGACCCAACACGCTGCTGGGCTGCCCCGGCACCATCGACATCGGGCAGCGGACCATCCCGAACTACGACCGGTTCGACCTCGGCGTGGTCCCGATGTCCAGGGCCTTTGCGAACTCGTGCAACACCACCTTCGCCGAGCTCGCCAGCCGGATGGCGCCGCGCGCCCTCACCAACGCCGCGGCGCAGTACGGCATCGGCGCCGACTATCAGGTCGCCGGGATCGATACCGTCACCGGAAAGGTGCCGCCCACCGTGAACCTCGCCGAGCGCACCGAGGACGGCTTCGGCCAGGGCAAGGTCCTGGTCAGCCCGTTCGGGATGGCGCTGGCGGCGGCGACCGTCGCGGCCGGGAAGACCCCACTGCCGCAGCTGATCGAGGGCCGCCCGACCACGGTGTCGGGCAACAGCGGGGCGATCAGCCCGAAGATGCTCGACGGCCTGCGACCGATGATGCAGCTGGTGGTGACGAACGGCACCGCCAAGGATCTGCGGGGCAGCGGCGATGTGCGCGGGAAGACCGGCGAGGCCGAATTCTCCGGCGGCTCGCATGCCTGGTTCGCCGGCTACCGCGGTGACATGGCCTTCGCCGCCCTGATCGTCGGCGGCGGCGGGTCAGAGACCGCGGTCCGCATGTGCCGCGACATGTTCAAGGGCTTGCCGCCCGACTACCTCGCCTGACCCGGGTCGCTCCGCTCCTGCCCACCGCACCTCGCCTGACCCGGGTCGCTCCGCTCCTGCCCACCGAATCCGGCCTGAGTAGCCTGTTTGGATGACCAACGGCGACGAGATCGCGGTCCTGCGCGTCTCTGACGCGGACCGCAACGGCACGCTCCGGCGGCTGCACAACGCGGTGGCGCTCGGGCTCATCGACATGAACGAGTTCTCCGAGCGTTCCGCGCTGGTTGCGATGGCTCGGCAACAGGGCGAGCTGGCGGTGCTGGTCGGTGACCTGCCCGCGCCGAACGCCATCGTCACGGGCTCGGCGGATCGCGTCGAGCTGCGCGGGGTCATGGGGTCGCTGAAGCGCCAGGGTGAATGGGTCGTGCCGACCCGGCTGGCGCTGGTCCGCCGCGTCGGCTCGATCGACCTGGACCTGACCCGCGCCCGGTTCGGTGGGCCCATCGTGGTCATCGAGCTCGATCTCAAATTCAGCTCCCTGGACCTCCGGCTGCCGGAGGGCGCCAGCGCGTCCATCGACGACGTCGAGGTGGCCGTGGGCAGCGCGACCGACCACCGCAAGGACGCGCCCGCCGACGGGACCCCGCACGTCATCCTGACCGGGCGAGTGGTCTTCGGGTCGGTCGACATCCGCGGGCCGCGCCGGACGTGGTTCGGGCGCGGAGACCGCTAGTTCCGGCGATCGCTAAGCTGGGACGATGTCTGTTCGTACCGCGCTTCGCCCCGGCGAGGTGTCTGCCACCCTGCCGGTGCCCAAGTCGATCCCGCGTCCGGAGTACGCGTGGAAGCCGACGGTGCGCGAAGGCAGCGAGCCTTGGGTGCAGACCCCTGAGGTGATCGAGAAGATGCGGGTCGCCGGCCGGATCGCGGCCCAGGCACTCGCCGAGGCCGGCAAGGCCGTCGCACCCGGGGTCACCACCGACCACCTGGACCGGGTGGCGCACGAGTACATGCTCGACCATGGCGCCTACCCGTCGACGCTCGGCTACAAGGGATTTCCCAAGTCCTGCTGCACCTCGCTGAACGAGATCATCTGCCACGGCATCCCCGACTCGACGGTGATCGAGGACGGTGACATCGTCAACATCGACGTCACCGCCTACCTCGACGGCGTGCACGGCGACACCAACGCCACCTTCCTGGCGGGCGACGTGTCGGAGGAGCACCGGCTGCTGGTCGAGCGCACCCACGAAGCCACCATGCGGGCCATCAAGGCCGTCAAGCCGGGGCGGCAGCTGTCGGTGGTCGGCCGGGTCATCGAGTCGTACGCAAACCGGTTCGGCTACAACGTGGTTCGCGACTTCACCGGCCACGGCATCGGTGAGACGTTCCACAACGGCCTGATCGTGCTGCACTACGACAAGCCCGAGGTCGACACCGTGCTGGAGCCGGGCATGACCTTCACCATCGAGCCGATGATCAATCTCGGTTCGTTGGACTACGAGATCTGGGACGACGACTGGACCGTCGCGACCGTGGACAAGAAGTGGACGGCGCAGTTCGAGCACACCCTCGTGGTGACCGACGACGGCGCCGACATCCTGACCCTGCCGTGACGTGACCGGCGCACTGCTGGTTGCGGGCACCACGTCGGACGCCGGTAAGTCGATGGTGGTGGCCGGGCTGTGCCGGTTGCTGGCGCGCAAGGGCGTGCGGGTAGCGCCGTTCAAGGCGCAGAACATGTCCAACAACTCGGCCGTCACCGTCGAAGGCGGTGAGATCGGCCGGGCCCAGGCGATGCAGGCGCGTGCGGCCGGGTTGGCGCCGAGTGTGCGGTTCAACCCCATTCTGCTCAAACCCGGTGGGGACCGGACCTCGCAGCTCGTGGTGCGCGGCGTCGTCGCCGGTACGGTGGCGGCGGGGGACTACTTCACCCGGCGGACCCAGCTGGCCGGCGTCGTCGCCGACGAATTGGCCTCGCTGCGAAGCGAATTCGACGTGGTGATCTGTGAGGGCGCGGGCTCGCCCGCCGAGATCAACCTCCGCGCCACCGACGTGGCCAACATGGGCCTGGCACGGGCCGCGGATCTGCCGGTGGTCGTGGTCGGCGACATCGACCGGGGCGGGCTGCTGGCGCACCTGTACGGCACGGTGGCGGTGCTCGAGCCCGAGGATCAGAAACTGATCGCCGGGTTCCTGGTCAACAAGTTCCGGGGCGACCCGACGCTGCTGGAACCCGGTCTGCGGCAACTGGAATCGCTGACCGGACGCCCGACCTACGGCGTGATTCCGTACTGCGACGAGCTGTGGCTCGATGCCGAGGACTCGCTGTCGGTGACGGCGCGCGGACAACTGGGCCGGCCCCCGGCGCCGCGGGGTGCTGAAGCACTGACCGTCGCCGCGATACGGCTGCCACGGATCTCGAATTCCACCGACGTCGAGGCCCTGGCGTGCGAGCCCGGCGTGCACGTGCGCTGGGTCGACACCGCCGCGGAGTTGGCCGGCGCCGACGTGGTCGTGCTGCCCGGCAGCAAGGCGACGGTCTCCGACCTGAACTGGCTGCGCGACCGCGGACTGGCGGAGGCCGCCACGGCACATGCCCGGTCCGGCCGGGCTGTGCTCGGCGTGTGTGGCGGATTCCAGATGCTGTGCACGACGATCCACGACACCGTCGAATCAGGGGTGGGCCGGGTACCGGGGCTGGGCCTGCTCGACGCGGACATCGAGTTCGACGCCGACAAGACCCTGAAGCACTGGGATACCCCGTTGTACGGCTACGAGATTCACCACGGTCGCGTCGCGCGTTGCGCGGAACCGGACTGGCTGGGCGTGGGCATCCGGCGGGGGCAGGTGTACGGCACCCACTGGCACGGGCTGCTGGACAACGACGCCGTGCGCCGGACCTGGCTCGCCGAAGTGGCGACGGGCTGCGGCAGGGACGGCTTCGTGGTGGCCGACGATGTCAACGTCGCGGCGCTGCGCGACGCTCAGCTCGACGTGATGGCCGATCTGCTTGCCGCACATGTGGATATCGACGCGGTGCTGAAGCTCGTCGAATCCGGTGCGCCGCAGCGGCCGATCATCGTCAACAGTCTGCTGCCGTGATCAGCCGGGCTCGGCCACCGGCTCTACTGACGCCACCGGCTCCTCGACCTGCTTGATGGGACCGGTGAACCAGTTCTTCACCGACACGTGCCAGTAGATGTACAACAGCAGCAGGACGCCACCGACCAGCAACGGTGTGTAGTTGACGAACTTCCATTCGAAACTCGGGTCCCACGGCACCCCGCCCAGCGACGTCGGGAACATCGCGATGATCGAGGTGATCGTGATCTCGGCCAGTGCGACAGGTGCCATCCACCGGTGGTGGCCGCGCAGATTCCAACTGCCCGTTTCGAATTCGTCGCCGGCACGCCAGCGGTAGTAGATCGGCACCGCAAAGCACAGGTACACCCCGACCACTCCGATGGAGACCACGGCGTAGAACGCCACCGGGGTGGGTGTGCCGTTGATGTCGACCTTGACCAGCGCCGGCAGGGTCAGTGCGGCGGCCACGACGGCGGTGATGGTGACGCTGTGCGTCGGCACCCGGTGCTTGTTGACCTCAGACCACCACCGATGGCCGGGTACCGCGCGGTCCCGGCTGAACGCGAACAACATCCGGGACGCGCTGGTCTGACAGGCGACGGCGCAGAAGAACTGACCGGCCGTCGAGATGAACAGCACCACCACCGCCCACTTCGAACTCATCGCCTGGTTGAAGATGGCGGCCACCGCGCCGCCGCCCTTGGATACCGCGTCGGCATCCTGGACCGCGAACAGGAAGGCCAACAAGAGAATCCAGCCGCCGACGGCCGAGTAGAAGATGGACCGCCAGATACCCTTGGCGGCCGCGCCGGCCGCGCTCTTGGTTTCTTCCGACAGGTGTGCCGACGCGTCGTAGCCGGTGATGGTGTACTGCGTGAGGATCACCGAGATCGGCAGCACGACGAACAGCCAGCCGGCGCCCGAGGTGGCGCCGCCGAACATGCCGCTGTTGTTGATGGTCTTGGCGAAGACGTCCGAGAAACTCGCGTGGTGGCTCGGCACGAAGATCAGAATCCCGATGACGGCGGCCGCGCCGAAGACATGCCACCACACCGAGACGTTGTTGATGATCGCCAGCAGGTGGCTGGAGAAGATGTTGATCAGCGCCGAGATGCCCAGGATGCCCACGAAGATGACGAACGTCCGCGTGAGGCTGTACCCGGCCAACCAGTCGGCGCTGAGGGTGCCCAAGGTGAGGTCGATGAATGTCGCGCAGCCGTAGGCCACGGACGCCAGGATGGCCACCAGGCCGATCAGGTTGAGCCAGCCCGCATAGAAGCCGGCCTTCGCTCCGCCGAGTTTTGCTGCCCACCAATAGATTCCGCCGGAGGTCGGGAAGGCCGATACCAGTTCGGACATACAGAGGCCGATGACGAGGATGAAAGTCGCAACGATCGGCCAGCCCCAGGCGATGGCGGCGGGTCCGCCGTTGTTCCAGCCCAGGCCGAACGACGTGAAGCATCCCGACAGGATGGAGATGATGGAGAACGAGATGGCGAAATTGCTGAAACCGGACCAGGAGCGCTGCAGCTCCTGGCTGTAGCCGAGCTTGGCCAGTAGCAGCTCGTCTTCGGTAAGTGCTTCGTGTCCTTCTGGCACTGCGGCCTCCTTAGGCGCCCCGGATGCTGAAGAACAATAGGTTGCCTCCGGGGTTCGCGCTGGCCAACTGGCGCGGTCGATTCGACGACGCAACGGTGCGCGCTCAGCCGTGCAGAACGCGATATTCCTCGATGGCGCCGGGGTGCAAGGGGATTCGGCCGGTCTGGACCATCGACGGCGGTTGCAGGTACTGCAGGCCACGCACTTCGGGTGGCATGAGCTGCGTTGCATCCGTTGCCAATACGTCGACTGCGGCGGCCGCCA
Organism: Mycobacterium sp. PDNC021; assembly: GCF_048282635.1. Taxonomy (NCBI): domain Bacteria; kingdom Bacillati; phylum Actinomycetota; class Actinomycetes; order Mycobacteriales; family Mycobacteriaceae; genus Mycobacterium; species Mycobacterium sp. PDNC021. Next base: position 4,044,669 of record NZ_CP182502.1, on the reverse strand, counting down.
ACGAGTTCGGCAGGTCGGGTCGGCACAGCAGCAGGTCGGGCGTGCCGATGGTGTTGACATCCGCCGGCACATAGGCGCCGGCGGGCGCGCGCTGCAGCAGATACGGGTAGGACGCCATTTCCGACATCGCGGTGACCCACGGCGTCAGGTCGAGAATGCGCAATGGCAGCGTGGCATTGAGTTCGGCGAGGGCCGGTGTCGGTATCCCACCCGACCAGACCATGGCGTCGATGCTGTGGTTGCGCAGTGCGGCGATGGCGTCGCCCAGTCGCAGGTCGACCCGGAGGATCCGGTCGGTCAACTTCGCCGCGTCGAACAGCACCTTGGTCACGGCCGCGACACCGGAACCCGATGGTCCTGTTGAGACTCGCAGTCCCGCAAGGTCGTTCAGCTGACGAACGTGGCTGTCTGCGGGCACGACCAGCTGCACGTAGTTCTCGTAGACTCTGGCCACCGCGAGCGGCGCGCCGGCGGGGGGTTCGGCTCGCAGATATTGCTCGATGACGTCGGCCTGGGCCAGTCCCATGTCGGCCTCGCCCGACTTCAGTCGATTGATGTTGTCGACGCTGCCCGCGGTCGACTGCACCGTGACAGTGATGCCGGGATAGCGGACCCGCAGGCGCTGAGCGAACAACTCGCTGACCGCCAGATACAGTCCGCCCCGGTCGCCTGCGGCCAGCCGGATGGTGCCCTGCGTGCTGTTCGGCAGGCAGCCCGCCGCGACGGTCGCGGCCGCGGAGGCGAGGAACGCGCGTCGGGTCAGCATCATGATGCGCTCGCCGGCAGGTGGTAGTGGACCGCGAGGCCGCCGTCAGGGGACCGGGTGACCGACGCCAGTCCGCCGTGCGCGGCGGCGATCTCGGTGGCGATGGCCAGTCCCAATCCGGTGCCCTGACTGTCGGTGTGCCCGCGCCAGAACCGGGTGGCGGCATGGGCGATGGTGTCGGCGGGCAGGCCCGGGCCGTCGTCGCTGACGGTGAGATCGATGCCGCTGTCGGTGGGGACCGTCGACACCGTGACGGTGGTGCCGGTACCGGAGTAGCGCAAAGCGTTGTCCAGCGCGATGTCCAGCAGTTGTTCCACATCGTGGCGCGGCATCTGCACCGCCAGATGCGGGTGGGCCGTGTCGAAGCGCAGCCGCTGATCATTGCGGTCGGCGGTGGCCTGCCAGAAGTCCAGCCGCTGCTCGGCGACGCTGTCCAGATCCGTCGAATCATGAACTGCCGCAACCAGACCGGACTTGTGGCTGTGGCTGGCCTGCTCGGCGCGCGCCAGCCGGAGCAACTGGGCCAGCAGATTCTCGAGACGGTCCAGCTCGGCCGACAGCGAATCGTAGGTCGGTCGTCCGGATTCGGCGACGTGGTCTTCGAGGGTGTCGGCGCGCAGGCGGATGGCGGCCAGCGGGTTGCGCAACTGGTGGGAGGCGTCGGCGATGAGTCGGCGTTGGTGATCGAGCGAGGCGTGCACCGCCTGCGCCATCGCGTTGAACGCCGACGTGAACCGGCGCAGCTCAGGCGGTCCCGACACCTGAGCCGGTTGGCCGGCGATGCCGCCGGCCATGTCCTCGACGGCGCGCTCGAGCCCGACCAGCGGCCGCAGCACCCACCGGGTCAGGCTCTGGGCGGCGACGGCCGCGAGCCCGAGCAGCACGATGCAGCCCGCCGCGATCCACAACCAGTCGGTGGTGATGTCGCGCGCGGCCACGGTCGGGTCGACGTTCAGCACCACGGCGCCGACCAGCTCACCGTTGCGCCGAATTCCCTTGGCTTCCAACATCGACCGCCGGTCCCACGGCATGATCCGCGCCCGGGGCGCGTCGGGCGCGTCGGACAGCGCGCGCTCGGCGGCAGTCGTCACCCCCGGATCAGTGGCGGTCAGCCCGCTGGCGGCCATCGTGCGGCCGTCCGCATCGACGATCAACGCGCCTTCGCCGTACACCTGGCGGTAGCGGTCGACCAGCTCCGTATCGGGTGCGTCCGTGGTGGCGGCGATGTCGGCCAGCGTCGCCAGTTGTCGCTCGCGTTCGGTGTGCAGGACGTTGGTGCGGTGATCGGCCAGGCTCAGCGCCAGCGGGATCGCCAACGCCGCCGTCGCGATGAGCAGCAGCGTCATCAGCAGCGCACGAACCCGCAGCCCCACGTCAGCGGTCCAACCGGTACCCGAAGCCGCGCACGGTGTGCAGCGGTATCCCGGTCAACTTGGCCCGAATCTGGCCGACGAAGAAATCCAGCGACCGCGACCGGCCCACCATCGCGGTGCCCCAGCACTCCAGCATGACCTCTTCGCGGCTGACCGCCTCGCCCTGACGGGCGGCCAGCGTGGCCAGAATCTGGTACTCGGTCTTTGTCAGCGGCTGCACCTGGCCCCCGACGGTGACCTCGTGGCGGTCGCGGTCGATCGTCACCGGCCCGGCAGCGACGGACGGGTGGGCGACCGGACCGGCACCGCGCTGTACCCGCCGCATGACGGCCTCGATCCGCGCCAGGAGCACGGCCTTGCGCACCGGCTTGACCAGGTAGTCGTCGGCCCCGGCGCGTAGCCCCAGCACCACCGCGCCGTCGCTGTCGCGGGCCGTCATGATGATCACCGGCGCCGTCGACGCCCGGCGCAACGTGCGCAGCACGTCCAGCCCATCCATGTCGGGCAGGCCCAGATCCAGTAACACCAGGTCACAGCCCTTGACGCGATTGAGCGCGTCGTCGCCGCGCGTGGTGTGCGTGACGGTGAGCCCGGTCTGTTCCAGCAGCTCGACGAGGGCAGCCGCGACACCCTGGTCGTCCTCGACGAGCAGCACGCGCATGCGCCTGATGGTAGGTGGCCAGGTCCGGGAACTGCCGACTTCGCCATGAATCTGAGGATCGTGCGAGGAAAGACCCGGCGCGGGCCGAGCCCCATTCCCGTCCGCTCGGTGCAGCGAAAACATGTGCTCATCAACAGAACTGAGGAGGTCACGATGTACCCGAACACCTATTTCACCCGGGCGACGGTCTCCGTTATGGCAGCCGCCGTGGTCGCTCTCAACCCTCTCGGGTCTTCCTGGAGCGCAACTGAATTCATGCCTGCGTCAGACGCCGTGGCGACCGGCCATTCCTGCGATGTCGCCGTGATGGCGAACACGCAGTGCCAGGACGGGCAGCACCGGCACGGGACAGCGCCGACGGTCGGCCGGGCGTACCGAGACCTGACCTCGCGGCCGACGGCCTGAGCGACGAGAGAGACGAGAGAACGGAGCAGATGATGAACGCTGTACTCGCGGTCGATGCGACCGAATTGGCGACAAACGCCGGCGAGCAATCGTCCTGGATTCCGATGCTCGTGTGCTTCGCGGTCGTGGGGATCATCGTCGGAATGGCCATCCTGATGGGCCGGCGACAGCCCGCCCGTCGCGCGGGCACGCGGCGTCGGGCGGGGATGGCCGGTGGCGCGGGCTACGGCTACGCCGGCTCCGGTGACGGCGGCTGGGGCGCCGGTGGGTCCGGATGTTCGGACGGCGGTGGCTCCAGCAGCTGCGGGGGTGGCTCCAGTGGCTGCGGCGGCGGAGGTTGCGGCGGTGGCGGGGGCTGTGGCGGAGGCGGCTGCTGAATATCGGTACCTCCGGTCCCGCCGCGTTCGCTACGGTGGCGTCATGCCAATCATCCCGACCGTCGACGGCTTCGGCGCCACCGTCGACGTGTCCGGCCCCGACAACGCCACGACCGTCGTCATGCTCGTCACGAAGCAGGCAACGGCCGGCCACGGAGCCCTTTGCGAGTTGTTGCACACCGCGTCACTGCGCACCGTGGTGATCGAGGCCGACGACCGGCTCACCGTGAATTCGGTTGTCGACATTCTGGATACGCTCGGGGTGAAGTGGGCCCTGCTGTTCGCCGCCGGCGGCGCGGGCGAGCTGGCCTGGCGGCTGGCAGCCACCCGACTGGACCGGTTCACCGCCCTGGTCGCGATCGACGGCAGCCATCCGCGAGCCACCGAGGAGACGGGCGACGTGTGCCCGCCGGTGGAGATCAACACCACCGTGGTGGTGACCAGTGCCGATGCCCGGGCGCGGGCACAGGCCGGACAGCGCTTCATCTACGGCGAATTCCGGCTGTCCGAGCTGGTGGGCAGACGCAGCGCCGACGAGTTCACCGCGCAGGTGGCCAACGAGATCGTGCTGCGCAGCAGCACCTGGTGAAGGGCCGCTCGGGGCGAGCGAAACGACGGGAGAGGCCCCTGTCGGTCCTGGCCGTTATCGTGACGAGATGGACGGCACGGACTCGACGGCCGGGCTAGCGCTCGCGCCACACGAGTTGCTGCGTGCGTTCAACGCACAGACGCTGGCCCGCGGCGAGACCTATGCGAACCAGGGGCGCGTCGTCACGGCCAGGTACGCCCCCCTCGACGGGACGCTCACCGGCTCCTGCTTGGGCTCGACATCCGAGTACTACGAGGTCGAAGTGGCGCTGTCCGGTGCCCACACCAGCCTGGAGATCGAGTACGCGGTCTGCACGTGCCCGGTGGGGCGCTACTGCAAGCATGCCGTTGCCCTGTTGTTGGCGGCGATTCCGCGCGCACCCGACCGGGCGGCCCCGCAACGCTGGCAAGTGGTGCTCGGTTCGCTGCTGGACGAGATGACCGACACCGATACCGACACCACCGGCAATCCGTTGGCCCTGGAGTTCGGGATGCTACCGGCCGGGCGGTACCACACGACGCCCATCGCGACGCTGCGGCCGCTGACGGTCGGCAAGCGCGGCAATTGGATCAAAACCGGGATCACCTGGCGGCGCCTGTTCGATACGGCTGACCCGGGCGAGTTCGACCGAGGGCAGTACAGCGCGCTGCGAGCGCTCGTCCTCGGCGTGCCCGGCTACTACCCGTACAGCAGTGACCAATTGGTGCTTTCCGGTGTGGGGCAAAGCTTTTGGGGTGACCTGGACCTCGCGGTGGCGGCCGGCCTCACCGTGCTGCCCGGCGCCGGGATCAGGGCCGTGCAGATCGCCAAGGACGTCCAGTTGCGGCTGGACTTCACCGTCTCCGACACCGGTGGCGCGCAGATGTCAGCGGTGCTCGTCGTCGACGGCGAACCGCGGGCGCCCGACGGCGTCGGGCTGGTGGGCACACCCACACCGCATGGCATCCATCAACTGGTGGACGGCATCCTGCATCTCGGGGCCTTCGCGCCGGTGCCCGGTCCCACACTGCTCAAGCTGATCGCGAACGACGAGAAAGTGCAGATTCCGCCCGAGGCATTGTCCGACTTCGCGGTGGACATGTTGCCGCGGCTGCGCCGGACCGTCGCCGTCGACATGGTGGAGGGACTGTTCGCGGAGCCGGACATCATGGGGCCGATCCCGGTACTGACTATCACGGCCGATGAGATCGATGGCCTCGTGAAGTGGCGGACCCGGTACGAGGTCAACGGGCAGCGTCAGGAATTCGACGCGGTGGGCGTCACGCGCACGAGCGGTATCCGGGACACCGCCGCCGAGGATGCGATGTGGCGGGCGGTCGCGCCGGCGCTGGAAGCGGTGTCCGGACTGTCCGCGGCGGACGACCCGCTGGCCTCGCTGCTGCTGTCGCGCCGGCTGTCCCTGACCCAGATCGCGGTGCTGTGCCACGAGGTGCTGCCGCAGCTCGCTGATTACGAACAGCTGGTCATCGAAATCGACGAACGGGTCGCGACGTTCCGGCGCTCGGTTGCCGGAGCGCAACTGGGGTTCGGTACCGCGTCCTCCGACGAGGCGCCGGCGCAGGACTGGTTCGACCTGCACATCGCCATCGATGTCGACGGCTACCCGGTGGCGCTGTCTGCCGTCATCGCCGAATTGGCTTTGGGCGCAACACACATGCTGCTGTCGAACGGGGTGTACTTCCGGCTCGACACCCCCGAACTGCTCAAGCTGCGGGCCCTGATCGAAGAGGCCCAGGCGCTGGGAGAGCTCGACGGCGACCGGGTGAACGCGTCATCCATGAACGCGACGTTGTGGGACGAACTGTTGGGCCTCGGCGTCGTCGACCGTGAACTCGCGCAGTGGCGGGACAACATGGCCCGGCTGGCTGCGGCGCAGCCTCCCGTTCCGGTACCCACGCCTGCCGGACTGCGGGCCGAGCTGCGCGACTACCAGCGCGACGGGCTCAATTGGCTGGCGTTCCTGTGGGACAACGGGATCGGCGGTGTGCTGGGTGATGACATGGGTCTGGGTAAGACGGTCCAGACCCTGGCTCTGATCAGCCGCGCGGTGGAGCAGGGCGCGGGCAAGTTCCTGGTGGTGGCGCCGACCAGTGTGGCCGGCAACTGGGCCGCCGAATGCGCGAAGTTCGCACCCGGCCTCACCACGGTCGTGGTGTCGAGCACCGAGGCCCGTGGCGCGGTGCCCATCGCCGAGCAGGTCGCCGCGGCCGACATCGTCGTCACGACCTACACACTGCTGCGTATCGACAACGACCGATATCGGGAAATCGCCTGGGCCGGAATGATTCTCGATGAGGCGCAATTCGTCAAGAATCATCACAGCAAGACGCACCAGTGCGCGCGTCGCCTCGACGCGCCGTTCAAGCTGGCCATCACCGGCACCCCGATGGAGAACAACCTGATGGAACTGTGGTCGCTGTTGTCGATCACGGTGCCCGGTCTGTTCCCCAGCCCCAAGATTTTCGAGCGCTACTTCCGCAAGCCCATCGAGTCCGACGGCGAACCGGGGCGCCTGGCGGTACTGCGGCAGCGGATCAAGCCAGTGTTGTTGCGCCGCACCAAGGATCAGGTGGTCAAGGAGCTGCCGCCCAAGCAGGAACAGGTGCTGGCCATCGAACTGTCGGCCAAGCACCGGAAGATCTATGACACCCGGTTGGCGCGGGAGCGGCAGAAGGTGCTCGGGCTGCTGGGGGAGTGGGAGAAGAACCGCTTCCAGATCTTCCGGTCGCTCACCCTGCTGCGCCAGCTCAGCCTGCACCCAGGGTTGGTCGATCCCGACGCGATGGAGGCCGGTTCCACCAAGGTCGAGTTCCTCATCGAACAACTGGACCAGTTGGTCGCCGAGGACCACAGCGCGCTGGTGTTCAGTCAGTTCACCGGATTTCTGGCGGTGCTGCGCGAGCGTCTGGATGCCGCCGGCATCGCGTACAGCTACCTGGACGGGTCGGTGGACGCGCGCAGGCGGGCGGAGGCCATCGACGACTTCAGCTCAGGCCGGACGCAGGTCTTCCTCATCAGCCTGAAAGCCGGTGGCTTCGGGCTGAACCTCACCGCCGCCGACTACTGCTTCCTGTGCGACCCGTGGTGGAGCCCGGCGGCCGAAGCGCAGGCCGTCGACCGCGCGCACCGCATCGGCCAGCAGCGCCCGGTGAACGTCTATCGGCTGGTGTCCGAGAACACCATCGAGGAAAAGGTGATCGCGCTGCAGGAGCGCAAACGCGCCCTGTTCGCCGCGGTGATCGACGACGGCGACATGTTCGGCACCGCCATCACCGCCTCCGACATTCGCGAACTGCTGGGCTGAGTCGGCGGGCTTTCAACCTTTCAACACTGACCGGCCGCGGGCGGGGTACCCGGGGAAGGTTGCGATCCCCGGCGACGCCGGAAGCCGCCGATGTAGCTAACTGGTGAGTCGTGCCGACCAGCGCGCCTCGACGTTGCCGAATCGCCACACGCCCAGCGCGGTGAGCCATGAGACGACGAAGAGGATGACGATCCCGTAGCCGACGAAGTCGAGGTTGACGTTGGCGATCCAGGCCAGGGGCCCGGTTTCGATTCCGAGGCGTCCGGCGATGACACCGACGAGTTCGATGGTGCCGATCACCAGTGCGACGGCGACGGAGATGGACGTGATGGTCAGGTTGTAGAAGACCTTGCGCACGGGTTTGGCGAAAGCCCAGCCGTAGGCGTAGTTCATGAACACGCCATCGGTGGTGTCCATCAAGCACATTCCGGCAGCGAACAGGATCGGCAACACCAGGACGGCGTAGAAGGGCAGGTTGAACGCTGCAGCGCCACCGGCGAGCACGAGCAGGCCGACTTCGGTGGCGGTGTCGAACCCGAGTCCGAACAGCACACCGATGGGGTAGATATGCCAGGGTTTGGTCACGGATTTCGTCAATCCACCGAGGAAGCGGTTCATGAATCCACGGGAGTTGAGGTGCTTTTCCAGCGCCGCCTCGTTGTAGTGGCCGTGGCGCATTTCCCGGAAGACTTTGATGATGCCCAGCAGGGCAATGAGATTCAGGATGCCCAGTATCCACAGAAAGACGCCCGAGACTGTCGGCCCGATCATGCCGGTGATGGTGTGCAGCGTGGACTGTTCGTCTTCGACGGGCCCGACCAGAGCCTTGACGCCGAGCGCCAGCAGGAGGGACAGGGCAAACACGATGGTCGAGTGGCCGAGGGAAAACCAGAACCCTACCGAGAGCGGTTTGCGATCCACACCGTCGTCGAGGTTGTCCGAGATCAACTTGCGGGTGGTGTTGTCGACCGCGGCGATATGGTCGGCGTCAAATGCATGCCGTAGGCCGAGTGTGTAGGCCAAGATTCCCACACCCACCGTGAAGACCGGATGGTCGCCGCCCAAGTGGTAATTGTTGGGCACGACGAACTCGAACAGCACGACGAAACCCACCACGTGCAGTGTGACTATCAACCCGTACATCCCCCACAGGGATGTACGGTCGGCCCGTGACAGACTCCGGCGGAATTGGGTGAGTCCAGGTGCGGATTGGTCGTTCACATCGCTGACGGTCATCTGGGCGTTCCTCGTCGCGGTAGCTTCTCAATGCGGGCGCCGTCGGGTGGGGCCGCACCGGACCGCTCGGTCTTTTTTTGCGGGTAAACCAACAGGAGCACGTGCAGGTGAGGCTATCCGCCACCTGTTCATCTGTCCACATGAACAGGTGTTTCGGAATCAGCCGTGCTGCGCGCCGAGCCAGTGCAGCAGCTCGTGCACGGTGTCATCGTCCAGGCGGTAGCTGACGGTGCGCCCGACTCGGGTGGCTGTCACCCAATGCTGGCTGCGTAGAACGCGCAATGCCTGGGAAACCGAATTCTCAGATCGGCCGACCGCGGCGGCGAGATCGCCCACGCAGATTCCGGGAACGCGGTGCAGCGCAAGCAGGATGTCCAGCCGGTGTGGATCTGCGAGGAGCTCAAACCGTAGCGACCAGGCCGCCGTGTCGACGTCGACACGAGCAGACTTGGCCGAATCGACCTTCGCGGCTGCATCTGGGTCGCTCATCGGCACAATCTAGCCATTCTGTTCACCGGCGGGGATTGACTTCACCGGCGGGGATTGACTCGGCCCACGGCTAAACCAGTCCCAGCAGCGCGTTTTCGATGACCTCGGACAGTGCCGGATGAATCCAGTACTGGCCGCGGGCCACGTCCTGCGCCGTCTGTCCGAACGACATGGCCTGGATCAGCGGCTGAATCAGGGACGAGGCCTGATAGCCCATGAGGTGTGCGCCCAGAATCTTGCCGGTGCCGCGCTCGCCGATGAGTTTGACCACGCCGGTGGTGTCTTCCATGGCCCAGCCGTAGGCGGTGTCGCCGTAGTCCTGCACCTTGACCACGACGTCGAAACCGGCTGCCCGCGCCTCGGCTTCGTTCATGCCGACCATCGCGACCTGCGGGTCGGTGAACACCGCGGCGGGCACGAACCGGTGGTCGCTGGCGACCAGCTCGCTGTCCCAGTCGCGCAGCAGGTTTTCTTTCACGGTGCGGGCCTCGTGGTTGGCCACGTGCTTGAGCTGATGGTGCGACGACACATCACCGAGGGCGAAAATCCCACGCGCCGTGGTGCGTTGGTACTCGTCGACCACGACGTAGCCGTCGTCGTCCAGCTCTACGCCGGCCAGATGCACATCGAGCAGGTCGCCGTTCGGCACCCGGCCCGTCGCGACCAACAGGGCGTCGGCCGTCAGGGTTTCGCCGTCGTCGAATTCCAGCACGACGATGTCACCGTCCTGGCGGGCGCCGACCACGTTCTCATGGGTGCGCACGTCCCATTTCTTGGAGACGACAGCGCCGAAGCGCCGGCAGATCTCTTCGTCGCAGCGCTTGAGCAGCCGGTCGCCGCGCAGCACGATGGTCACTTTCGACCCGAGCGCCGAGAACACATGCGCGAACTCCACGGAGATGAAGCCGCCGCCGACGATCACGAGATGTTCGGGCAGCGACGGGATTCGCATGATGTCGTCGCTGGTGAAGTAGGGGGCGCCGGAGTCGGCGATGGCCGGGGGAATCGAGCTGCGCGAGCCCGCGGCGATGACCACCCGGTCGGACGTGAACTCGTCGCCGGCGGCGGTTCGCAGCGTGTACCGGCCGTCGGGCAGGGTCGGGCCGAAGCGAGTGTGGCTGCCGTACACCGTGATGTTCGGCAGGCTGCGGCGATAGTGCTCGCCGCCCGACGCGATCGGATCGATCCTGCCGAAGACCCGCTTGACGATGTCCGGCCAGCGCACGCCGTCGATGTGGGAGTCGACGCCGTAAGTGGCGCTGTGCCGGATGGTCTGGGCCACGTCGGCGGCGTAGACGAACATCTTGGTGGGGATGCAGCCGACGTTCAGGCAGGTGCCGCCGAACGTGCCCTGTTCGCAGATCGCGACCTTGAGGTCGTCGTACCGCTCGTCGAGAACGCTGTTGCCCGAACCGGTTCCGATGATGGTCAGGTCGTAATGCTGCATGACGTCAGGCCTGTTCATGTTGCGTGGTGGAGGAGACCGACCGGGTGAGGTACCCGTCCAGCCAGTGGTTCAGCTCATCGAACGCGACGGCGCGCGGCGCCGGCAGCGACAGGAACACATCGTGTTTGGCGTCGGTGACCGGGACGATGGTGCTGCGGTTGCCGACGCAGCCGGCCCACCGGGCGATCTGCTCGACGTCCAGCACGGCGTCACCGCGGTCCATCCCGGCGCCGGTGGTGGTCTCGGCCACCGTGTGGTCCGACCGCAGGATCAGGTTCGGCACCCCGACGTCCAGCCCGCGGTGCAGCCGCAGCTGGCCCTGCCGGATGGCGTTGATCCAGCCGATGGTGACCGGGAAGCCGCCCAACGGTTTCCAGTCCAGGTTGTAGTCGAACTCCCCGCCGTGATCGCGATGCAGGCTCGTGCCGTAGCCGCCCTCGGTCGGCTGCCGGATCACCGCCAACTTGCGATACCGGGCCAGCGCCCGCAGCGCGCCTGACACCGGCGCCGACCGCAGGACCGCCGGCCCGTGCAGATCGAAGAACGGGCTGTTGAGAACGAGGCCGGTGACATGGTGGGACGCCAGCGCGCCGGCGCTGCGCAGGTGGTCGGCGAACAACGTCGCGATCAGCCCGCCCGCGGAATGGCCGTACAGGCATACCCTGGCGCCGGCAGTGTCCGCGGCGATCAGCTGCAGGGCCCGACGCAGCTCCTCGTAGTACGACGCCAGGTCCGTGGTGAAGTGCGGGGTCTGCCCGGGGCGCCGCGACCGTCCGCATTTGTGCAGGTCTATCGCGTAGAACGCGATACCGCGTGCGGCGAAATGGTCGGCGAGCTCGGTGTGGAAGAAGTAGTCGGTATAGCCATGAACGACCAAGACCGCGTGCGCGACCCGCCCGGGCTGCCCGCGCCGCACGACGGTGGCGACCAGGTCGCCCTCTCCGTCGGGGTCGGGACCCAGTGCGATGGTCTGCTGCCAGTACCCGGGCAGCACGTCCGGCTGCCACTCGGGTTGTCCCTGTGGCTCCTGCGGCGTCACAGGCTCAACCCTAACTGCGACGAACATCATGGTCGATGGGAGGAGATAGCGCGTCAACGGCGAAGTCGGTCGCGATAACCTTGAGCACCGAGCATCCGTCAATACCGGCGGGTAACCCGAGTGCGAAGGACGAGCGATCACGTGTCGAATGCAAACGTAGCTGGGAGCGCACAGACCGACGTCGTCCTCGTGGGCGCGGGAATCATGAGCGCCACCCTCGGGGCCCTGATCCGGCTGCTGGAGCCGGAGTGGTCCATCACCATGATCGAGCGTCTCGACGGAGCCGCCGCCGAGAGCAGCGACCCGTGGAACAACGCCGGCACCGGCCACTCGGCGCTGTGCGAGCTCAACTACACGCCACAGAACGCCGACGGCACCATCGACATCACCAAGGCCGTCCACGTCAACGAGCAGTTCCAGGTGACCCGGCAGTTCTGGGCGTACGCCGTGGAGAACGGCGTGCTGCCGGACGTCAAGAGCTTCCTGAACCCCATCCCGCACGTCAGCTTCGTGCACGGCGCCGACAGCCTCGACTACCTGCGCCAGCGCCGTGAGGCGCTGGTCGCCAACCCGCTGTTCTCGACGATGGAGTACATCGACGACAAGGACGAGTTCGCCCGTCGGCTGCCGTTCATGGCCGAGCAGCGCGACTTCGCCGAGCCGGTCGCACTGAACTGGACCACCGACGGCACCGACGTCGACTTCGGTTCGCTGTCCAAGCAGCTCATCGGGTTCGCCGCACAGCGGGGCATGACCACGATGTTCGGGCACGAGGTGACCAACCTCAGCAAGCAGTCCGACGGCAGCTGGAAGCTCAACGTGGTCAACCGGCGCAGCGGCGACCGGCAGAAGATCAACGCCAAGTTCGTGTTCCTCGGCGCCGGTGGCGGCGCGCTGCACCTGCTGCAGAAGGCCGGCATCCCGGAGGCCAAGGGCTTCGGCGGGTTCCCGGTCGGCGGCGCCTTCCTGCGTACCGACAACCAGGACCTGACGGTGGCGCACCAGGCCAAGGTGTACGGCCAGGCGTCGGTCGGTGCCCCGCCGATGTCGGTGCCGCACTTGGACACTCGCATCATCAACGGCCAGTCGTGGCTGCTGTTCGGTCCGTTCGCCGGCTGGTCGCCGAAGTTCCTCAAGCAGGGCTCGATCACCGATCTGCCGCTGTCGGTCAAGCCCAACAACCTCGCGTCGATGCTCGGCGTCGGCGTCACCGAACTGGGCCTGGTGAAGTACCTGCTCGAGCAGCTGGCCCTCAGCGAGGGCGAGCGGGTGGATTCGCTGCGTGAATTCGCCCCCAGCGCAGTCGATTCCGACTGGGAGCTGGACGTCGCCGGCCAGCGCGTGCAGGTGATCCGCCGTAAGGGCATCGGTGGCGTGCTGGAGTTCGGCACCACGGTCCTGACCGCGGAGGACGGCCGCATCGCCGGTCTGCTCGGTGCGTCGCCGGGTGCCTCCACCGCGGTGCCGGCCATGATCGAGGTGCTGGAGCGTTGCTTCGGTGACCGCTACCAGGCCTGGCTGCCCAAGCTCAAGGAGATGGTGCCCTCGTTGGGCGTCGACCTGTCCGGTGAACCCAAGCTGTACCGCGAGGTGTGGGACTGGGGAACCAAGGCGCTCAAACTCGACCAGCCGGCCTGATCCGCAGGTGGTCGCGTGAGCGTCGCGCCGAGGCGCAGCTGGGCCAAGGATCTCGATGCCGCAACGCTCTACGAGCTACTGAAGTTGCGGGTCGAGGTCTTCGTGGTGGAGCAGGCCTGCCCGTACCCCGAACTCGACGGCCGCGACCTGCTGGCCGAGACCCGGCATTTCTGGCTGGAAAGCCCTGACGGGCAGGTCATTTCGACACTGCGCCTGATGGAAGAGCATCCCGGCGGGGAGAAGGTGTTCCGGATCGGCCGGGTGTGCACGAAACGCACCGCCCGCGGTCAGGGGCACACCACCCGGCTGATGCAGGCGGCCCTCGCCGAGGTTGGCAGCTACCCCTGCCGAATCGACGCCCAGACCTATCTCGAGGAGATGTACACCCGGCTCGGATTCGTCCGGGACGGTGAGGAATTCCTCGAAGACGGTATTCCCCATGTGCCGATGGTCCGGCACGGATCGGAGAGTCGGTGAGTGCCGTGACGGCGCCGTACCCGTTCAGTGCCCTCGTCGGGCAGGACCGGCTGCGGCTCGCGCTGGTGTTGTGCGCCGTGCGCCCCGACATCGGCGGTGTGCTGATTCGCGGCGAGAAGGGCACGGCCAAATCGACTGCGGTGCGCGGTCTCGCCGAGGTGCTGGCGGCCGTGGATGCCGATGCCCGCCTGGTCGAGTTGCCCATCGGTGCGACCGAGGACCGCGTGGTCGGCTCGATCGATCTGCAGAAGGTGTTGCGCGACGGCGAACATGCCTTCTCGCCGGGCCTGCTGGCCCGCGCGCACGGCGGCGTCCTCTACGTCGATGAGGTGAACCTGCTGCACGACCACCTGGTCGACGTGCTGCTCGATGCCGCCGCGATGGGCCGGGTCCACATCGAGCGCGACGGTGTTTCGCATTCGCACGAGGCCCGATTCATGTTGGTGGGCACCATGAATCCGGAAGAGGGCGAGCTGCGTCCGCAGCTGCTCGACCGGTTCGGCTTGACCGTTGACGTCTACGCCTCCCGGGACGTCGATGTCCGGGTCGAGGTGATCCGACGCCGGATGTCCTATGAAGCGGACCCTGCCGGGTTCAGCGAGCGGTACGCCGCCGACGATGTCGAACTGGCCGGCCGGATCGCCAAAGCCCGCGCCGCGGTGGCCACAGTGTTGTTGCCCGACAACGAGTTGCGCCGGATCGCGGCCTTGTGTGCGGCGTTCGACGTCGACGGCATGCGCGCCGATCTGGTGGTGGCCCGCACGGCCGTCGCACATGCCGCGTGGCGCGGCGCGACCGGGGTGAGCGAAGCGACGGGGAATGACCTGGTGGTGACCGAGGAAGACATCCGGGTCGCGGCCGAACTCGCGCTGCCGCACCGGCGCCGGCGCGATCCGTTCGACGACCCGGGCCTGGACCCGCAGCAGCTCGACGACGCGATGGCCCAGGCCGATGCGCAGGCGCAGACCGACCCTGAGCCTGATCCCGATCCGCCAGGTGGCGGGGTCTCCGCGGAGGGCTCGGAAGAGGCCGCACCGCAAGGAAACTCGGCCGGACCCGGCAGCGCGTCGCGGCCCAGCGCCCCACCGTCGGCGACGTTCCGGACCCGGGCGCTCGTCGTACCCGGGGTCGGGGAGGGCGCCCCGGGCCGTCGGTCCCGGGCCCGCAACCGGACGGGCACCCCGATCTCGGCCACCGACGATGCCCAGGCCGGGCACGGTGTGCACGTCTTCGGCACCCTGCTGGCCGCGGCGGACCGTCGTCCGCAGCCGGGCCGCCTGCAGGTGGCGCCGACCGATGTCCGGCACGCGATTCGCGAAGGGCGCGAAGGCAATCTGGTGATCTTCGTGGTCGACGCCTCAGGCTCGATGGCGGCACGGGACCGCATGTCAGCAGTCAGTGGCGCGACGCTGTCGCTGCTGCGCGACGCCTATCAACGCCGCGACAAGGTCGCCGTCGTCACCTTCCGGGGGGCCGAGGCGGCGCTGCTGCTGCCGCCCACCTCGTCGGTGCACATCGCCAGCCGGCGCCTGGCACGTTTCGACACCGGCGGGAAAACCCCACTGGCCCAAGGGCTGCTGGCCGCGCGCGACGTGGTGTTGCGGGAGAAGACCCGCGATCGTGCCCGTCGGCCGTTGGTGGTCGTGCTGACCGACGGCCGCGCGACGGGCGGACCAGATCCGCTGGGCCGGACCCGGACCGCTGCCGGACTCCTGGTCGCGGAGGGGGCGGCCGCCGTGGTCGTCGATTGCGAAACCTCTTATATTCGACTGGGATTGGCGCAGCAGCTGGCCGGTCAACTGGGTGCGCCCGCTGTGCAACTGGAGCAGTTGCGCGCCGACAGCCTGGCCCGAGTGGTCCGGGCCGGGCAAGCCGCGGCATAAGAGAATTCGGCAGGAAGAAACGTTATGCCACAAGGACAACCGTCGGCCGTCCCCAACGACGGGCTGACCACCAAAGCGCGCCGCAACGCGCCGATCCTGGCGGTGCACACCGGCCCGGGCAAGGGGAAGTCCACCGCGGCCTTCGGCATGGCGCTGCGCGCCTGGAACCAGGGCTTCGATGTCGCGGTGTTCCAGTTCGTCAAGAGCGCCAAATGGAAGGTCGGGGAGGAAGCGGCGTTCCAGGCGCTCGGCCGGCTGCACGACGAGCAGGGCGTCGGGGGAGCGGTGCAGTGGCACAAGATGGGCTCGGGCTGGTCGTGGACCCGCCGGCAGGGTTCCGACGAGGACCACGCCGCCGCGGCCGTCGAAGGCTGGGCCGAGATCTCACGCCGGCTGGCAGCAGAGCAGCACGACTTCTACGTCCTCGACGAGTTCACCTATCCGCTCAAGTGGGGCTGGTTGGACATCGACGAGGTGGTGTCGACGCTGACCTCCCGCCCCGGCACCCAGCACGTGGTGATCACCGGCCGCGACGCCCCGCCGCAGCTCCTCGACGCCGCCGACCTGGTGACCGAGATGACCAAGGTCAAGCACCCGATGGATGCCGGCCGCAAGGGCCAGCGCGGCATCGAGTGGTGATTTCGCTGCCGAGCAGACACAAAACGGTCGTTCTTCGTCCGAAAACGACAGTTTTACGTCTGCTCGCGAGGAAAAAGTGACCACCTCTCCTACGCCGGCGGTGGTGATCGCGGCGCCGGCGTCGGGCAGCGGCAAGACGACCGTCGCCACCGGTCTGATGGGTGCGCTGCGCCGCGGCGGGCATCGGGTCAGCGCGGCCAAGGTCGGACCGGACTTCATCGACCCCGGCTACCACGCGCTGGCCACCGGCCGGCCCGGCCGCAACCTGGACCCGGTCCTCGTCGGTGACGACCTGATCGGGCCGCTCTACCGGCACGGCAGCGTGGGCGCCGACATCGCCGTCATCGAGGGCGTCATGGGCCTGTTCGACGGGCGCATCACCGATCAGCCGATGTCCCCGGCGCCGGGATCGACGGCACACGTCGCCGGTTTGCTCGGGGCACCGGTGGTGCTGGTCGTCGACGCGCGTGGCCAGAGCCAGAGCATTGCCGCTCTGCTGCATGGCTTTTCGACGTTCGACCGGGCGGTGCGGATCGCCGGGGTGATCCTCAACAAGGTGGGGTCGCCGCGGCATGAACAGGTCCTG
This sequence comes from Mycobacterium sp. PDNC021, assembly GCF_048282635.1. Classification (NCBI taxonomy): domain Bacteria; kingdom Bacillati; phylum Actinomycetota; class Actinomycetes; order Mycobacteriales; family Mycobacteriaceae; genus Mycobacterium; species Mycobacterium sp. PDNC021. Next base: position 4,027,760 of record NZ_CP182502.1, on the reverse strand, counting down.
CGCCAGGCCTGTGAGCAGGCGGGTGTCCCGGTGTTCGGCGCGATCCCGCGGGACAGTGGACTGGAGATTCCGTCCCGGCACCTCGGCCTGGTGACGGCCGTCGAGCATGGCCGTCGGGCGCACGAGGCCGTCGACGTCATGACCGAACTCGTCGCCCGCCACGTCGATATAGAAGCCATCGTCCGGTGCACGGGGATCGGGGCGTTGGCGCCGGCATGGGTTCCTGAACTGGAGCCGATATCGAGCGCCACCGCGGCTGTGACAGTAGCTGTGGCCGCGGGCAAGGCCTTCAGTTTCGGGTACGCCGAGCACGCCGAGCTCCTCGGCATGGCCGGTGCCGAGGTCGCGGCCTTCGACCCGCTGACCGACCCGCTGCCGGACGGGACCCGGGCGCTCGTCATCCCCGGTGGTTTCCCCGAGCAGTTCACCGCCGAACTGTCCGCCAATGCCGTTGTCCGGCAACAGATTGCCGCGCTGGCCGCGACAGGCGCACCGGTCCACGCCGAATGCGCCGGGCTGACCTACCTGGTCGACGACCTCGACGGACACCCCATGTGTGGCGTGCTGCCCGGCTCGGCGCGCTTCACCGAGCGGCTCACCCTCGGCTACCGGGACGCTGTCGCGATGGTGGACTCCAGCATGCACGCCGCGGGCGAGCGCGTCACCGGCCATGAATTTCACCGCACCACAGTCGAATTCACCGACGAGCAGCCGCCGGCCTGGGTTTTCCGGGGCGCCGGGCAGACCACCGTGCACGACGGGGCCGTCCGCGGCGGCGTGCACGCCGGCTACCTGCACACCCATCCGGCCGCGCACCCGCACTCGGTGCGTCGGTTCGTATCCGCGGCAACTAAACTCGCCGAGTGACTCAGAACGCCTACCTCGTCGGCCTGCGCCTCACCGGTAAGAAGGTCGTGGTCGTGGGCGCCGGCAGCGTCGCCCAGCGCCGCCTGCCGCTGCTGATCTCCAGTGGCGCCGACGTGCACGTTGTCGCGCCCGTCGCCACCCCGGTGGTCGAAGCGCTGGTCGACAACCCCGACGGCACCGGCATCACTCTCACATCGCGGGAATTCCAGAACGACGACCTCGACGGCGCCTGGTACGTGCTCGCCGCGACCGACGACGAGGCCGTCAACGCTGCGGTGGCCGACGAGGCGGACCGGCGCCACATCTTCTGCGTCCGCGCCGACGCCGGCCTGGAAGGCTCGGCGGTGACCCCGGCGTCCTTCGAGTACGACGGCCTGACGGTCGGCGTGCTGGCCGGTGGGGAGCACCGGCGCTCGGCGACGCTGCGCACCGCGATCCGCGAGGCCCTGCAGCGCGGCGCCATCGGCGACGCCACCGAACCCGACAGCTACAGCGGAGTGGCCCTGGTCGGCGGTGGGCCGGGGGACCCCGAGCTGATCACCGTCCGCGGCCGCCGGCTGTTGGCCCACGCCGACGTGGTGGTCGCCGACCGGCTGGCCCCGCAGGAGCTGCTCGCCGAACTCGGCCCGCACGTCGAGGTGATCGACGCCGCCAAGATTCCGTACGGCCGGGCGATGGCCCAGGACGCCATCAACGCCGTCCTGATCGACCGGGCCAGTGAAGGCAAGTTCGTGGTCCGGCTCAAAGGCGGCGACCCGTTCGTCTTCGCGCGCGGTTACGAAGAGGTGCTGGCATGCGCCGATGCGGGCATTCCGGTGACCGTCGTACCCGGTGTGACCAGTGCCATAGCGGTTCCGGCCCTGGCCGGCGTTCCGGTCACCCACCGGGCGGTGACGCACGAATTCGTGGTGGTCAGCGGCCATGTCGCGCCGGGACACCCGGAATCGTTAGTGAATTGGGACGCACTGGCCGCGATGCGCGGCACCATCGTGCTGCTGATGGCCGTCGAGCGGATCGAACTTTTCGCCAAGGTGTTGCTGCAAGGTGGCCGACCTGCGGAAACACCGGTCCTGGTGGTCCAGCACGGGACGACGGCGGCGCAGCAGACGTTGCAGACCACGCTTGCCGACGCGCCGGAAGACATCCGTTCGGAGGGGATCCGACCTCCCGCAATCATCGTGATCGGGGACGTCGCGGCGTTCGCAGGGTTAAAGAAATCTTAAGATTACTGTAAGGTAGCTTTTCATGACGGCTCTCAACGACGCTGAGCGCACCGCCATGGCACACAGCCGCCGCGAACCGCTCTCCATGCACGTGGGACAAACCGAGGACGAGCGAAAGAGCTGGTATCCAGCTTGGCTGCCGTCGCCCCGCTTCCTTTCCGCAGTCATTGCCATCGGTGGCATGCAACTGCTCGCCACGATGGACAGCACTGTCGCCATCGTTGCCCTTCCTAAGATTCAGGATGAGCTCGGCCTCTCTGACGCCGGCCGCAGCTGGGTGATCACCGCTTACGTGCTGACCTTCGGTGGTCTGATGCTGCTCGGTGGGCGCCTCGGCGACACCATCGGCCGCAAGCGCACCTTCATCGTCGGTGTCGCGCTCTTCACCATCGCTTCCATCCTCTGCGGCGTCGCCTGGGACGAGACCACCCTGGTCACCGCCCGACTGCTGCAGGGTGTCGGTTCGGCCATCGCGTCGCCGACCGGCCTGGCGCTCGTCGCAACCACGTTCCCGAAGGGCCCGGCCCGTAACGCCGCGACCGCGATCTTCGCGGCCATGACCGGCGTCGGCTCGGTGATGGGACTTGTGGTCGGCGGTGCCCTCACCGTCTTCTCGTGGCGCTACGCATTCCTGGTGAACGTGCCGATCGGCATCATCATGATCTACCTGGCCCGCACCACCCTGACCGAGACCAACCGCGAGCGCATGAAGCTGGACGCAGCCGGCGCCATCCTGGCGACCCTGGCCTGCACCGCGGCGGTGTTCGGCTTCTCGATGGGCCCGGAGAAGGGCTGGATGTCCCCGCTGACGCTGGGCTCCGGTGCCGCGGCTGCCGTGCTGTTCCTGGCGTTCCTGTTCGTCGAGCGTTCCGCCGAGCACCCGGTCGTTCCGTTCAACCTGTTCCGGGACCGCAACCGCGTGGCGACCTTCGCGGCCGTCTTCCTGGCCGGTGGCGTGATGTTCACGCTGACCGTGCTGATCGGCCTGTACGTGCAGGACATCATGGGCTACAGCGCGCTGAAGGCGGGCATCGGCTTCATCCCGTTCGTCATCGCCCTCGGCATCGGCCTGGGCCTGTCCTCGCAGCTGGTGGCGATGTTCTCACCGCGAGTGCTGGTGATCGCCGGTGGCGTCATGGTGCTCGCCGCGATGATCTACGGCTCCACCCTCAACGGCGGCATTCCGTACTTCCCGAACCTGGTCATCCCGATCACCGTCGGTGGTTTCGGTATCGGCATGATCGTGGTGCCGCTGACCGTGTCGGCCATCGCCGGCGTGGCGCTCAGCGACATCGGCCCGCTCTCGGCCATCGCGTTGATGCTGCAGAACCTCGGTGGCCCGGTGGTGTTGGCCATCATCCAGGCCGTCATCACCTCGCGCACCCTGTATCTGGGCGGGACCACCGGTCCGGTCGCCAAGATGAATGAGGCGCAGCACACCGCCCTCGACCACGGTTACACCTACGGCCTGCTCTGGGTCGCCGCGGTGGCAGTGATCGTCGGTGTGGTGGCGCTGTTCATCACCTACACCGCCGACGAAGTCGCGGCGGCGCAGGACACCAAGGACGCGCTGGACGCGGGAGAGCTTTAAGCCCGCGCAGTTTCTTCCTGGAGAATTTCGGCGTGCCTTCGTTCGTCACCCATGCGTCGCTGACGCATGGGTGGCTGCCTTTCACCATCCAGCTGCTGACTTTCGCGGCACTGTGCTACGCGGTCGGGCGACGGTCTCCGCAATGGCGCGTCAGGCGGCTGCCCGTGGCCTTGGCCGTCGGCGCCGCGTCCGCTGGCGCCCTGTACTGGTACATCACCTCGCTCGGTATCGCCGGTGACCCGGCGCCGGTGGGGCTGTGGATCTGGACGGCGCTCGGCGGGTTCGCCGCCACGGTCCTGATCCTCGGCTGGCGCGGGTCCCACTGGCGGCGCCGCGGAATGGCCTTGGTGGCCGTGCCGCTGTGCGCAGTCTGCGCGCTGCTGATGCTGAATCTGTGGGTCGGCTACTTCCCGACGGCGTACGTGGCGTGGCACAAGTTCACCGTCGGCAAGGTGCCCGACGAGGTCGACCGCTGGACGGTGACGGCCATGCAGCTCAAGGGCATCCGGCCGGCGCGTGGGGTGGTGGTGCCGATCTCGACCAGCTCGCAAGAATCGGGTTTCGCCCATCGCGCCGAACTCGTCTACCTGCCGCCGGCCTGGTTCGCCAGCAATCCGCCTCCGCCGCTGCCGACGGTCATGATGATCGGCTCGCAGCTGAACACCCCGGCGGATTGGATCTGGGCGGGCAACGCCAAGGCGACGATCGACAACTACGCGGCGGCGCACGGCGGTGAGGCGCCGGTGTTCGTCTTCGCCGACGCCACCGGTTCGTTCAACAACGACACCGAATGCGTCAACGGCAGCCACGGCAACGCGTCGGTCCACCTGACCAAAGAGGTGGTGCCCTACCTGATCTCGAACTTCGGCGTCAGCCCCAAGCCCGAGAACTGGGGCATCGTCGGCTGGTCGATGGGCGGCACCTGCGCGGTACAGCTGACCACGCGCCATCCCAACCTTTTCAGCGCGTTCGTCGACATCGCCGGCGATCTGAGCCCGAACATCGGCACCAAGGACCAGACCATCGCGCGGCTGTATGGCGGCGACGCAGCCAAATGGGCTGAGTTCGATCCGAGCACCGTGATGCGCCAGTACGGCCGCTACCACGGCATCTCCGGCCTGTTCGAGATCCCTGGCACCGCCGCCGCGTGCAATGCACCCGGCCCCGGCGTCCCGCGTGATGCACGCGCGAACCCGGAGGGCCAGGACATCGCTGCGGGCACTCTCTGCGAGATTGCCCAGCAGCACGGGATCAACGCCGAGGTCCGGGCACTCCTCGGACTGCACGACTGGGGCTTCGCCAACGAGTCATTCGCTGATTCGCTGCCGTGGGTCGCGGGGAAGATCCGGACGCCGAAGGCTGGGAGTGCGCCCGGCACGCCGGCGAGGCCCGACACCCCGGGCCCGACGACTGCGGCCGGCCCGCACGCCGCTCCGACGCTCTAGCCGGTCGTCATCTTCGCCCGGTGGTCGGGGCTCCAGGTTCCGCTGCTACACATGGCGTATGACGGCTACTGGCGCTCGGACGATGCTCATCGCGACCGTGCTGGCCGCCACCGCGGTCACCGCGTGCCAGCGGCCACCGGCTCCCGGCCCACAGGCCGGTGCGGTGTCGGGGGCCCCGGTTCTCAACACCGTCACCGCTGCGGAAGTGGTGAAGGACATGGGCGCGGCGGGCCTGGCCGTGTCGAACCCGCGGGACGTGGCCGAGCAGAAATGTCCAGACATCAGGTGCATCGAGGCCATCGAGACGGACACGGTCACGGTGCTGGTGTTCTCCACCACGGGCGCAGCCGCGAGCTACTCCGGCGCCACGCCGAGCACCTTCGAGGCGATGAACATCGTGGTGCAGTTCGGCCCGTCGGTCACCGCGGCGGACAAGAGTGCCTACGAGCGCGTGGTGAACCAGGCGCTGCTCTGAGAGTGACCGCCGACAGCGCGAGAATCTGACCGGCACCCGGCACCGCAGTGCTATGCAGGAGGCATGACTGCCAGGGGTTGCGACGTGGTCGCGGGGACCGAATCATGATGCTGCGCCATGAGATTTCCGATGCGGTGAGTCCGCTGGGCTGGCGTTTGGTGCTGGGTGCGGTGTACGCCGAGGTGCTGACGTCCGGCCTGGCAGCTGCCGCGGCGCTGGCGACGGCGGTGGTCGAGAAAACCGGCTCAGCGTCGCAGGGGCACCTGACCATCGATATACGTGCCGACCGCGTCGTGCTGCGAGTGCGCTCGGCCGAGGGCGTCACGGCGCACGACATCGCGCTGGCGCGGCGCATCTCGGAGTGCCTTGCCGCGCGCGGCGAAATGACCACGGGGGGCGGGGTATCGGTGCAGGCCCTCGAGATCGCGATCGATGCCCTCGACATCCCCGCGGTCCGCCCGTTCTGGCGGGCCGTCACCGGCTATGTGGACGAAGCGGGTCCGTCGGATCTGAGCGGGGGACTCGTCGACCCGACCGGTCGCGGCCCGGCGCTGTGGTTCCAGCAGATGGACGTCCCGCGGCCGCAGCGCAACCGGATCCATCTCGACGTCGACGTTCCGCACGACGAGGCCCCGGCACGGATCGCGGCGGCGCTGGCCGCGGGCGGTGTGCTGCTCAGTGACGGGGCAGCCCCCGCATTTTGGGTGCTCGCCGATGCCGAAGGCAATGAGGTGTGTGTCTGTACCTGGCAGGGCCGCGACTAGGCTGGCCTCCCGTGATCACCCGCATGTCCGAGCTGTTCCTGCGCACCCTGCGCGACGACCCCGCCGACGCCGAAGTGCCGAGCCACAAGCTGCTGATCCGGGCCGGCTACGTCCGCCCCATCGCGCCCGGCCTGTACAGCTGGCTGCCGCTCGGCCTGAAGGTGCTGCGCAAGATCGAGGCCGTCGTCCGCAGTGAGATGAACGCCATCGGCGCCCAGGAGATCCTGTTCCCGGCGCTGCTGCCGCGGGCGCCCTACGAGACCACGGATCGATGGACCGAGTACGGCGACAACCTGTTCCGTCTGCAGGACCGCCGCAAGAACGACTACCTGCTGGGACCCACCCACGAGGAGATGTTCACCTTGACGGTCAAGGGGGAGTACTCGTCGTACAAGGACTTCCCGCTGCGGCTGTACCAAATCCAGACCAAGTACCGCGACGAGGCGCGTCCCCGCGCCGGCATCCTGCGCGGCCGCGAGTTCATCATGAAGGACTCGTACTCGTTCGATATCGACGACAGTGGACTCAAGGACGCCTACGAGGCGCACCGCGAGGCCTACCAGCGCATCTTCGACCGGCTGGCGGTCAAGTACGTCATCGTGTCCGCGGTGTCGGGCGCCATGGGCGGCAGCGCCTCCGAGGAGTTCCTGGCCGAGAGCGAGGTCGGCGAGGACACCTTCGTGCGCTGCGTGCAGTCCGGTTACGCGGCCAACGTCGAAGCTGTCGTCACCGCGGTGCCCGAGTCGCTGCCGATCGACGGCCAGCCCGCGGCCGTCGTGCACGACACTCCCGACGCCCCGACCATCGCCACCCTGGTGGACTGGGCCAACACGGCCGGTCTGGGCCGCGAGATCACCGCCGCCGACACCCTGAAGAACGTGCTGCTGAAGGTGCGTCAGCCGGGCGGCGAATGGGAACTGCTCGGCATCGGTGTGCCGGGTGACCGCGAGATCGACGAGAAGCGCCTCGGCGCGGCGCTCGAGCCCGCGGAGTACGCGCTGCTCGATGACGCCGATTTCGCCGCCAACCCGTTCCTGGTGAAGGGCTATGTTGGTCCGAAAGCCTTGTTGGACAACGGTATTCGCTTCCTGGTCGACCCGCGGATCGTCGACGGCTCGTCCTGGATCACCGGCGCCGACGCGCCGAACAAGCACATCGTCGGAATGGTCGCGGGCCGTGACTTCGTGGCCGACGGCACCATCGAGGCCGCCGACGTCCGCGACGGCGACCCGTCACCCGACGGTGCCGGGCCGCTGGTGTCGGCCCGCGGCATCGAGATCGGGCACGTCTTCCAGCTGGGCCGCAAGTACACCGACGCCTTCAGTGCCGACGTGCTCGGCGAGAACGGCAAGCCGGTGCGGCTGACCATGGGCTCCTACGGCATCGGGGTGTCGCGCATGGTCGCGGTGATCGCCGAGCAGCACCACGACGAGCTCGGGCTGCGCTGGCCGAGTTCCGTCGCGCCTTTCGACGTGCACGTGGTCATCGCGAACAAGGACGCCGAAGCCCGCACCGGTGCGACCGAGCTGGCCGGCCAACTCGACCGGCTCGGCCTCGACGTGCTGTTCGACGACCGCACCGCCTCGCCGGGCGTGAAGTTCAAGGACGCCGAGCTGCTGGGTGTGCCGTGGATCGTCGTGGTCGGCCGCGGCTGGGCAGACGGCACCGTCGAGCTGCGCAACCGGCACACCGGTGAGAAGACCGAGGTTCCGGCCGACGGCGCCGCGGCCGCGATCACGGCAGCACTGGCGGGATAGCCCGACCGCCGAACGGCCAGTTGTTGCACGCGTTTTGCGGAAAAGCCGTGCGATAACTGGCCACTCGGCGCAATGAGTGGACTACTCGGCGCCGCCGGGGAATGCCACGACGGCCGGCGTCACGCCGAGCACCGCGCGCCACCGCGCGGCCAGCACCGCGCTGTCGGTGAGAGCCTTGACGGCTAGGGCCCGGTCTTCGGAGGTGGTGGCCTGCTCGGCGACCGCGCGCCAGGCGACGGCGGTCTCCTCTTCCATCTGCAAGGCCAGCTTGGCCGCGTCGCCGGGGTTGTTGGCGTCGATCGGGAGCTGATAGCCCGCGGCGGGCAGTGGCGCGGGCACCGAGCGTCCCGCCAGTGCGGTGATGGCGGCTTCGCGGTTCGCCCGATGCCGGGCCATGGCCTGGGCGACCAGATCATTGACGTCGGGTGTGGTGTGCGCCGACACCAGGCCGTAGCCGTAGATGGTGCCGTGCTCGGCAGCAACCGCGTCGTACAGCGCGGCGTCGGCAGGGCTGCCCGGCCGCGTCGGGGTGGGTTGCGGGCTGGTCATGGTGCCTGCCCGGCAAGCGTGACGGTGTGTGCCGCGGTGCAGGCGGCGGAGATCGACGCCAGCAGACCGGCGCGGTAACCGGATTGACCGGCTGCGGCTCGGCCCGTGCTGTCAGCCGCCTGTTCCAGCGCCGCAACGACTTCCTGAGGTGTCGGGGGCGCCGGTGGCGGCGTGGCGCTGGTGGTCGCGGCCGGGGTCGCCGACGTCTCGGTGGTGGACGACGGTACGGCCGGCGGCGGGCTGCCCATCCGGGTGAGTTCGTCGGCCAGTGCCCGGGCGTGCGCGTCCCGCAGCGCCGCGACGGCCGTCAGTGCCGCCGCCACTTGGGGCGGCACGCCGGTGGTGGCGGAAGTGGCCAGCTGACTGTCCTTGCGGGCCCGGTCGAGTTCGGCGTTCAGGATGTCGAGGGCGGGATCGCGCTGCGGTGCCGATCCGCAAGCCGACACCGCGCCGCCGAGCAGCGCCAGTGCGGCCGTGCCCAGCAGGACACGCCGTCGGCTGACGGTGGTTTCGGTGTGCGGCACAGCCACATCCTGCCATTGCCGATACCGGCTGCCCGGCACCGTCCGGCTGGATGTTCTCCGGTGCCGCAGCCGCGATTGCCATTCGGTCATGCGCTGCTGGCGTATCGTTGGTACCGGGTTCACCCTTCTGGGGGCCCTGTCCGCACAACTCAAGATGAGGAGCTCGCCGTGGCCCGGGACACGCCGGAACAACCGCTGCCACCCAGTCGGTTACCGACCACAGGCCAGGTGCTTGAGCTGCTCAGCAGTGCTTTCGCGGACGCCGGATACGACATCGAGGACGTGCGGGTGGACGCCGCCGCACGCCCCCCGCGGATCGTCGTGGTGGCCGATGGTGACTCGGGTCTGGACCTGGATGCGGTCGCCGACCTGTCGCGCGTCGCAGCCGAGCTGCTGGACCAGGTGACCGCCGATTCCGAGCCGTATGTGCTGGAGGTCACCTCGCCCGGTGTGGAGCGTCCGCTGACCGCGGAGCGGCACTACCGCCGCGCCCGTGGTCGCAAGGTCGAGCTGACCCTGGCCGACGGCAAGTCGCTGACGGGCCGGCTGGGCGAGCATGACGGCAGCGCGATCCAACTGGTCGTCGCCAACCGTGGCGTGCTGTCGGTGACCACCGTCGAGCTCGCGGATATTACGAAAGCTGTTGTACAGGTTGAATTTTCACCACCCAATCGCCGGGAACTGGAGCTGGCGGGTATGACCGGAGAGGGGGCCGAGGGATGAACATCGACATGGCGGCACTACATGCCATCGAGGCGGACAAGGGAATCACGGTCGACGTCGTCGTCGACACCATCAAGACGGCGCTGCTGACTGCATACCGCCACACCGAAGGGCACGAGCCCGACGCGTACATCGACATCGACCGCAAGTCGGGCATCGTGCGGGTGATCGCGCGTCAGACCGACACCGACGGGACCGTCATCCACGAGTGGGACGACACCCCAGAGGGATTCGGCCGGATCGCGGCGACCACCGCGCGGCAGGTCATCCTGCAGCGGCTGCGCGACGCCGAGAACGAGAAGAATTACGGTGAGTTCTCGGCCCGCGAGGGCGACATCGTCGCCGGCGTGATCCAGCGCGACGCCCGGGCCAACGCCCGCGGCCTGGTGGTGGTCCGGGTCGGCACCGAGGCCAAGGGCTCCGAGGGTGTGATCCCGGCCGCCGAGCAGGTGCCGGGGGAGAGCTACGTGCACGGCGACCGCGTGCGCTGCTACGTCGTCGGGGTGGCCCGCGGCGCCCGCGAACCCGTCATCACGCTGTCGCGGACCCACCCGAACCTGGTTCGCAAGCTCTTCTCGCTGGAGGTCCCCGAGATCGCCGACGAGTCGGTGGAGATCGTCGCCGTCGCACGTGAGGCCGGACACCGGTCCAAGATCGCCGTCGCGTCGCGGGTGCCGGGGCTGAACGCCAAGGGCGCCTGCATCGGACCGATGGGTCAGCGCGTGCGCAACGTGATGAGCGAGCTCTCGGGCGAGAAGATCGACATCATCGACTACGACGAGGACCCGGCGAAGTTTGTCGCCAACGCGCTGTCGCCGGCCAAGGTCGTGTCGGTGACGGTGATCGACGAGTTGCAGCGCGCGGCGCGGGTCGTGGTGCCCGATTTCCAGCTGTCGCTGGCGATCGGCAAGGAGGGCCAGAACGCGCGTCTGGCGGCGCGGCTCACCGGTTGGCGCATCGACATCCGCAGCGACGCCGACGGTGCGGGTGCGCCGGCAGGGGGTCGGGAGGCCGACGCCGGCGGCCGGTCGGCAGGCCATGGTGGTGGCCGCGACCGCTGAGGCGAGAACCCGCAGTTACCGGCGGCGTGTCGGGGCCGCGACCGCGATTGAAGTTCAAGGGCCCCGAGACGGTAGACTGCACTGTGATCCAGCGCGAGACTCCGACAGCCCCGGTGCGTACCTGCATCGGCTGCCGGAAACGAGAGCTGGCCGTCGACTTGCTTCGAGTGGCAGCTGTACGCGACGGGGACGGTAAATGCGCCGTCTCGGTCGATTCAGCGGGTAACCTGCCGGGTCGGGGTGCGTGGTTGCACCCCGTTCAGCAGTGCCTCGACGCGGCAGTTCGGCGGCGAGCATTCGCCCGAGCGTTGCGCATCACCGGTTCGCCGGACACCTCTGCGGTCGAAGAGTTCTTCAGTGCCATACCGGCCTGATGGGCCCTGAACACCACAGCAACCAGAACAGGTAGCGAAGAACATGAGCACACCGTGAAGTCCCGATGACCATGCGTCATAGCTAAACCGAGGCGCGGCCTACTACCGCTGACGCCTCACGATGAGGAGAGAAGTGGCAGCAGGTAAGGCACGCGTACACGAGTTGGCCAAAGAACTCGGTGTGACCAGCAAGGAAGTACTCGCCCGGCTGAGCGAACAGGGCGAATTCGTTAAATCTGCGTCCTCCACTGTGGAGGCGCCCGTCGCACGCCGGTTGCGTGAGGCGTTCGGCGGCGGCAAGCCCGCCAAGTCCGAGGCGCCGGCCGCGCCCGCGGCCGCCCGGCCGTCGGGTGCCCCGAAGCCCGGCGCACCCAAGCCGGCACCCGTCGCGGCACCCGCCGCACCTGCACCGGCAGCGCCGGCCGCAGCTCCGGCAGCAGAGGTAGTCGCACCGTCGGCACCTGCCGCCGGTGGACCCAAGCCCGGTGCGCCCAAGCCTGCTGTTCCGCAGCCCCAGGCACCGGCCGCGCCGGAGCCGGCAGCGCCCGCCGCTTCGGCGGCTCCGGCCCAGCCGCGTCCGGCCACCCCGGGTGCTACTCCGGGTCCGCGACCCGGCGCACCCAAGCCGGCCCCGCGGGCTCCGCGCGTCGGCAACAACCCCTTCTCTTCCCAGCAGCCGGTCGACCGGCCGGCACCGCGTCCGCAGGCCGGCCCCGGTGGACCCCGTCCGGGCCCCGGCGCCGGTGGCCCCCGTCCGGGTGGCGGCCCGCGTCCCGGTGTCACGCCGGGCAACATGCCTCCGCGTCCGCCAGGTGCCCGTCCGGGTGCCGTCGGTCGTCCGGGCGGTCCGCGCCCCGGTGGCGGTCCGCGTCCGGGTGGCGGCGCAGGCGGCCCTCGTCCCGGCGGTGCCGGTGGCGGCGGTAACTACCGCGGCGGTGGCGCCGGCGGTGGTGCTGGTGCCGGCGCAGGTGCTGCTGGTGGCTTCCGTGGTCGCCCCGGTGGCGGCGGCGCTCCCGGTGGCGGTGGCCCCGGTGGTGGCGGCGGTCGTCCCGGTCAGCGCGGCGGTGCAGCGGGTGCCTTCGGGCGTCCCGGTGGCGCGCCCCGTCGTGGCCGTAAGTCGAAGCGCGCGAAACGCGCCGAATACGAGAACATGCAGGCCCCGATCGTCGGTGGCGTGCGGTTGCCGCATGGCAACGGCGAGGTCATCCGCCTCGCTCGCGGCGCGTCGCTGAGCGACTTCGCCGAGAAGATCAACGCCAACCCGGCTTCGCTGGTGCAGGCGCTGTTCAACCTGGGCGAGATGGTCACCGCCACCCAGTCGGTGGGCGATGAGACCCTCGAGCTGCTGGGCGGCGAGATGAACTACGTCGTGCAGGTCGTGTCCCCGGAGGACGAGGACCGCGAGCTGCTCGAGTCGTTCGACCTCACCTACGGCGAGGACGCCGGCGACGAGGACGACCTGGCCAGCCGGCCGCCTGTGGTCACCGTCATGGGCCACGTCGACCACGGTAAGACCCGACTGCTGGACACCATCCGTAAGGCGAACGTCCGCGAGGGCGAAGCCGGCGGCATCACCCAGCACATCGGCGCGTACCAGGTGCTGACCGAGCTGGATGGCAACGAGCGTCTGGTGACGTTCATCGACACCCCGGGTCACGAGGCGTTCACCGCCATGCGTGCCCGTGGTGCCAAGGCCACCGACATCGCGATCCTGGTGGTCGCCGCCGACGACGGCGTCATGCCGCAGACGGTGGAGGCCATCAACCACGCTCAGGCCGCTGATGTGCCGATCGTGGTGGCGGTCAACAAGATCGACAAGGAAGGCGCGGATCCGCAGAAGATCCGGGCGCAGCTGACCGAGTACAACCTGGTGGCCGAGGAGTACGGCGGCGACACCATGTTCGTGGACATCTCGGCCAAGCAGGGCACCAACATCGACGGTCTGCTCGAAGCAGTGCTGCTGACCGCGGATGCCTCGCTCGACCTGCGGGCCAACCCCGACATGGAAGCCCAGGGTGTGGCCATCGAGGCGCACCTGGACCGCGGTCGCGGTCCGGTCGCCACGGTGCTGATCCAGCGCGGCACGCTGCGGGTCGGTGACTCGATCGTCGCCGGTGACGCCTACGGCCGCGTCCGTCGCATGGTCGACGAGCACGGTGAGGACGTCCACGAGGCGCTGCCGTCACGTCCGGTCCAGGTGATCGGCTTCACCTCGGTGCCCGGCGCCGGCGACAACCTGCTGGTCGTCGACGAGGACCGCATCGCCCGCCAGATTGCCGACCGGCGCAGCGCGCGCAAGCGCAACGCGCTGGCCGCACGTTCGCGCAAGCGCATCAGCCTGGAAGACCTGGATTCGGCGCTGAAGGAAACCAGCCAGCTGAACCTGATCCTCAAGGGCGACAACTCGGGCACCGTCGAGGCGCTCGAGGAGGCCTTGATGGGCATCCAGATCGACGACGAGGTGGAACTGCGCGTCATCGACCGTGGTGTCGGTGGCGTGACCGAGACGAACGTCAACCTGGCTTCGGCTTCGGACGCGATCATCATCGGCTTCAACGTCCGTGCCGAAGGCAAGGCGACCGAGCTGGCGAACCGCGAGGGTGTCGAGATCCGGTACTACTCGGTGATCTACCAGGCCATCGACGAGATCGAGAGCGCGCTCAAGGGCATGCTCAAGCCGGTCTACGAGGAGAAGGAGCTCGGCCGCGCCGAGATCCGCGCCATCTTCCGGTCGTCGAAGATCGGCAACATCGCTGGTTGCCTCGTGCAGTCGGGCCTCATGCGGCGTAACGCCAAGGCCCGCCTGCTGCGCGACAACATCGTCATCGCCGAGAACCTCACGGTGTCCTCGCTCAAGCGTGAGAAGGACGACGCCACCGAGGTGCGCGAAGGTTACGAATGCGGTCTGACGCTGACCTACAACGACATCAAGGAAGGCGACGTCATCGAGACGTACGAACTCGTCGAGAAGGCTCGTACGTAAGCGATGGCAGATCCAGCACGCGCCAAGCGATTGGCCAAGCGCATCTCGACGATCGTCGCTTCGGCGATCGAGTACGAGATCAAGGATCCGCGGCTCGACGGCGTGACGATCACCGATGCCAAGATGACCGGTGATCTGCACGACGCCACGCTGTACTACACCGTCATCGGGACCAGCCTCGACGAAGAGCCGGACTATGCCGGCGTCGCGGCTGCCCTGGAGAAGGCCAAGGGTGCGTTGCGCACGAGAGTCGGTGCGGGGACCGGAGTTCGCTTCACCCCGACACTGACTTTCGAGCGCGACACCGTGCCCGATGCGGCTCTGAAAATGGAGGAGCTGCTGGCCCGGGCCCGTGCCGCTGACGAGGATGTGGCGCGGATCCGCGAGGGTGCCACGCACGCCGGTGACGCCGATCCGTACCGTGTCAGTGAGGACGCATCCGAGGACCCCAAGGATGAGGGTGACGGCGATCGAACCGACGACTGAGACTCGGCCGCAGGGCGCGCGGGTTGACGCGCGCGGTGCGGCCGATCTACTCGGTGCGGTCGACAGTGTCAGCGTGGTCGCCCACGTGTACCCCGACGCCGACACCATCGGGGCGGGCCTCGCGCTCGCATTGGTCCTCAACGAATGTGGCAAAGACGTGCAGGTCGGCTTCGCCGCACCCGCGGCGGTGCCGGAGTCGTTGCAGACTCTGCCCGGCGGGCACCTCTTGGTGCCGCCGGACCAGATGCGTCCCGATGCCGACCTGGTGGTCACCGTCGATATCCCGAGTGTGAACCGGCTGGGGTCGTTGGCCAAGCTGGCGGATCCCGAACGGCAGGTGCTGGTGATCGATCACCACGCCTCGAACCGGTTGTTCGGCACTGCGAATTATGTTGACCCGTCGGCAGATTCGACCACCATGCTGGTGGCCGAACTACTCGACGCCTGGGGTAAATCGATCGACCTGCCGGTGGCGCATTGTCTGTATGCCGGGCTGACCACCGACACCGGTTCGTTCCGGTGGGCCAGCGCCCGCGCCTACCGCTTGGCGGCACGACTGCTGGACATCGGTGTGGACAACGCCGCGGTCAGCCGAGCGCTGTTCGACACCCACCCGTACTTGTGGCTACCCATGTTGTCCCGGGTGCTGTCGACGGCGTGCCTGGTGCCCGACGCCGCCGCCGGCAAGGGTCTGGTGTACGCCGTTGTGTCGCACGAGGAATATGCGGCTGCGCGATCGGAAGAGGTCGAGAGCATCATCGACATCGTGCGCACCACGTCTGAGGCCGAGGTGGCTGCGGTGCTCAAGGAGATCGCGCCAGGTGAATGGTCGGTGTCGCTGCGCGCCAAGACCGAGGTCGACGTATCAGTGCTGGCCAGTACCTTCGGCGGCGGTGGTCACCGGTTCGCGGCGGGCTACTCACCGACCGGTAGCGCCGACGACGTCGTCGCGGCCCTCATCGCCGCTCTGAGTTAGTGTTTTCCCCTTCCCCGCGAGCGGCCGTGTTTGTACCCCGACACGCCGTGTTTGGCGTGCATTTGCGGGCCGCTCGCGGCCGACGAGCGTGCGCGTCGTGACCACCGAGGTCACCGGTCGACGCATCGCGGGGCTGGCCTTCCCCGCGCTCGGGGTGCTCGCCGCCGAGCCCATCTACCTCCTGCTGGACACCGCTGTGGTGGGCCGGTTGGGCGCGCTGCCACTGGCCGGCCTGGCGGTGGGCGGGCTGATCCTGAGCCTGGTCGGTTCGCAGCTGACTTTCCTGTCGTACGGCACGACGTCGCGTTCGGCCCGCAGCTTCGGTGCCGGTGACCGCGCCGGTGCCGTTGGGGAGGGTGTGCAGGCGACTTGGCTGGCACTGGCCCTGGGCGTGCTGATCGTGGTTGTGGTGGAGGCGCTGGCGCCGGTACTGCTGACGGCCATCGCCGGCTCCGGTGGCGGCATCGCCGCGACGGCTCTGCCGTGGTTGCGCATCGCGATCCTGGCGGTGCCGGCCATCCTGGTGTCTCTGGCCGGCAACGGCTGGCTGCGCGGCGTGCAGGACACGGTCCGGCCACTGCGGTATGTGCTTGTCGGCGTGGGTATTTCAGCGGTGCTGTGCCCGCTGTTGGTCTTCGGATGGCTCGGGTTTGCGCGGCTCGGCCTGACGGGCTCGGCGGTGGCGAACCTGATCGGGCAGTGGATCGCCGCGGCGTTGTTCGGGTATGCGCTACTGTCCGAACGGGTTTCGCTGCGGCTACGGCCCGACGTGCTGCGCGCCCAACTGACCATGGGCCGCGATCTCGTGCTGCGGTCCCTGGCCTTCCAGGTGTGCTTCCTGTCCGCGGGTGCGGTCGCGGCCCGGTTCGGTGCGGCTGCCGTCGCCGCTCATCAGGTGGTGC
The DNA here is from genome assembly GCF_048282635.1 of Mycobacterium sp. PDNC021. NCBI lineage: Bacteria > Bacillati > Actinomycetota > Actinomycetes > Mycobacteriales > Mycobacteriaceae > Mycobacterium > Mycobacterium sp. PDNC021. The sequence goes on along the minus strand of NZ_CP182502.1, from coordinate 4,011,060 downwards.
TGCAGCTGTGGAATTTCCTTGCGCTGGTGCTGGATTCGTTGGCGATCGCGGCACAGTCGCTGGTCGGCGCGGCTCTTGGGGCGGGGGAGCCGGGTCACGCCAAGACGGTGGCGTGGCGCGTGACGGTGTATTCGGCCGCCGCCGCGGCGGTGCTGGCCGCGGTGTTCGCGCTGGGCTCCGGCGTGCTGCCGGCAGTGTTCACCGCCGACCACGCCGTGCGGGCTCAGATCGGCGTTCCGTGGTGGTTCATGGTGGCCCAACTGCCCATCGCCGGAATCGTTTTCGCGCTCGACGGGGTGCTGCTGGGCGCAGGCGACGCGAAGTTCATGCGCAACGCCACGCTGATCAGCGGGCTCGTCGGCTTCCTGCCATTGATCTGGTTGTCGCTGGCCTTCGGCTGGGGCCTGGCCGGCATCTGGTCCGGGCTGAGCACCTTCCTGGTGCTACGGCTGGTCTTCGTCGGCTGGCGTGCCCTGTCCGGCCGTTGGCTGTACGAGCCCAGCCCAACGTGAAGTAGATCGCGAGGATCTTGAGATCCTTCGCGATCTACTCCACGTTCGGCGGTTTAGACCTGAGTGCGGCCGCGCTGCATGACGGCGTCGCGGTTGGCGGCGATGTCGTTGCCGCTGGAGGAGTCCATCCACTTGCGGGCCGATGCGGCTTCGATCCAGAGTCCGGCGTCGGTCTGCGAGCCGTCGATGCGGTGGTACGAATCCAACAGTGCGCGCACAGCGTTCTGGTTGTTGCCGACGATCGAGGCCGCGACGCGGCGCGCGGTCGGGAGCAGCTCGTCGTGCGGCACCACCTCGGTGACCAGCCCGGCCCGCAGCGCCTCGCCGGCCGACAGATAGTCGCCGGTCAGGCTCATCCGGCGGGCCAGTCCGACGCCGGCCTTCTGCGGCAGTCGCACACTCAGACCCCAGGTCGGCAGCAGGCCGACCCGCGCGTGGGTGTCGGCGAATTTGGCGTTCTCCGAGGCGATCAGGATGTCGCAGTACAGCGCCAGCTCCAGGCCACCGGTGACGGCCGCGCCGTTGATGGCGCCGATCACGGGCTTGGTCATGTTCGGCCACTTCGGCGAGATGTCCGGCAGATCAGCGCCCTCGCCGAGCTCCTTGAGGTCGAGGCCGGCACAGAACACCGGGTCCGCGCCGGTCAGGATCACCACGTCGACGTCGGGATCGGCCTCGGCCTGGCGCAGCGCGCCGTAGAAGGCGTCGCGCAGCTCGTAGGACAACGCGTTCCGGGACTTGGGCCGGTTCAGCGTCAGGGTGCGTACCCGGTCGGTGGTGTCGATGAGTAGAACGTCGGTCACGTTGGCTCCTTGCTTGGCGGTCACCCACCGACACCGTAACTTGCGGCCCGAACCGGCCTATCGTGGAGGCCATGTGCCGCAACATCACCGAACTGCGTGGCCTGGAACCGGCCGCCACGGCCGAGGAGATCGAGGCCGCCGCGCGTCAGTACATCCGCAAGGTCAGCGGGATCACCCGACCCACCGCCGCCAATGTCGACGCCTTCGAAGCGGCAGTCGCAGAGGTCACGGCCGTCACCGAGAAACTGCTGAGCCAGCTGCCGGCCCGTCGGCAGCCACCCAAGACGGTGCCGCCGCTGCGGCGACCCGAGGTGCAAGCGAGGTTGGCCGCCAAGTGAATTCGCCCGCGCTCAAGGAGTGGGGCGCGGCGGTGCAGGCCCTGCTCGACGGCCGTCAGACGGTACTGCTGCGCAAGGGCGGCATCGGGGAGAAACGATTCGAGGTATCGGCGCCGGAGTTCGTGTTCTTCCCGACGGTCGAGCACAGCCACGCGGCACGGGTCCGGCCCGAGTTCAGCGACCTGCTGGACCGGGCGGCGGGGGACAGCACCGACACCGACATCCTGCTGCGCGGCGGCGCGAAAGTCGTTGCCGCCGTGGCAGTAGAGCGACCGGAGCAGCTGGACGCCATCGCCGATCTGCACATCTGGACTGCTGAATCCGTGCAGAACGACCGGCTGGATTTCCGGCCCCGGCACCGGCTGACGGTGCTGGTAGCGCAGGCGAAACCCCTTGTGGCGCCGATTCGGTTGCCCCGCACTCCCGATTACGCGGGCTGCCGCAGTTGGGTGGACGTGCCCGTCACGCCCGAGTGGGGCCCGCCGGTGTACGACGACGCGACGCTGGCCGCCATCTCGCAACGGGTGCGGGATTCAGTCGGCTGACAGCGCCACCTTCGGCAGTAGCAGCCGGGACACTCCGCCCGCGCCGTGATGCACCGTGTGCGTCGCCGGGACCATGCGCTCACCCGAGACGACTGGCTCGCCGGTGCCGAGGTTGCGGTCGTACCGGGGGTGGCAACCGCCCGCGACCACCACCCGCAGCCGGGACCCGGCCGGGATCCGGTGCGCGACGGCGTCGAGCTCGAGTCGCAGTGTCTCGGGCTCACCCAAAGATGTTGCGAGCCTGCGGAATCCGTCGCTGACGTTGCGGGACTTGCCTTGTGCGTCGACCTCACTGAGCCGGACGAAGATATCCCGGTTCGGGTTGTCGCACGACAGCGCCAGTTCGATCACCGGGTTGCCGATCAGGTACAGGTCCTCGGCCAGTGGATCACCGGTGAAGTCGACGACGTCGGGCCGCCGGCTCAGCGCGGAATCCTCCTGATAGCCCGCGGCCGATGACAGCAGCCGGCCGCCGAGCGTGGGGGTGGGCGCGGCGGGATCGAACGTGAATCGCGACGGCGGCGCGGTGTCGGCGGGCGCGGTGGCACCGAGGCGGTGCGCGGGCTGCAGGTACAACTCGAGTTCGGTGGCGACCGGTGGCCAGTCCGGCATGGCCAGCCAGCCCTGCCCGTTGACCTCGACCCGCACCGCGGGGCGTTCAGGGGCGGGGGTTGCCTCGGCCAGATGGGTGTCGAGCCAGGCCAGTGATTCGCGCAGCACCATGGCGCCACCGCGGGTCATCACCTGGCTGTGGGTCCACGACCCGATGGTGACCGCGGTGGGCACGCCACGCTGGTGCAGGTGCTGAAACTGGGCCAGGGTCTGCTCGAGGAACAGGTCCTGCCAGCCGCCGATCAGCAGCACCGGCACGTCGACCTTGTCCAGGGTGTCGGCGAGGGCCATGTTCTCCCAGAACGGATCAGTGCCGTCGGGGTGGCTCAGCCACGATTCGTACCAGGTCGCTCCGGAACCCAGCAGCTGACGTCCGGCGGCGCCGGCCGGCGCGTGGCCGTGGGTGCGGGAGACCAGGCGCGGTGCCCGGAATTGCCGGACCCCGACGGCCAACCGCGCGTCTTCCTGGTGGGCCATCATGTCGCTCCAGCCCAGGAAGTTGTCGAGCGTGAATGCGCCTGTGCCCCAGGTCGACTCGGCGAAGTCGTGGGGGCCGACGGTGATGATCGCGGCCTTCAGCTCAGGCGGGGGATCGGTGAGCAGCGCCCACTGGGTGAAGCCCAGGTACGACAACCCCATCGTGGCGAACGACCCGGTGAACCACGGCTGGTCCCGCAGCCAGGCGGCGGTGTCCACGGCGTCGGCGATCTCGTTGACCATGGGTTCGAAGTCGCCACCGGAGCCGAACGTGCCGCGCACGCTCTGCAGCAGCACGTGATAGCCGCGGCGGGCGTACGTCGCGCCGAATACCGGACCGAACGGGAAGCCGCGGCCGTAGGGGCACCGCACCAGCAGGGTGCCCTTGGCGGTTCCGGTGGGGGCGAAGTGGCTGCCGACCAGGTCGACGCCGTCGCGCATCGGGGTGGTGACGCGGCTGACGGTGTAGTCCGTCGTCGGAGGCGGGACGTCGAGGACGCGGCTCAGCAACCGGGAGCCAAGACGGGCGATTCGGGAGCTCACCATTCGGATGGTACCGATCCGTACCGTCGCGCGCCGTCCTCGAGCTCAGGCGCGACCCGAAATCAGAACTTGTAGAACGGCACCAGCTGGTTGGCGCGCTGCAGGTTGGTCTGCAGGCAGTCCGGCCGGTCCGGCGACTCGATAGGCGAGTAGAACATCGACTGGTTGATCAGGCCGTAACTCGTCTTGAAGGTGATCATGCAGGTCACCCACCAGCGGTCATTCCAGTCGGTCGGCTTCATGATCCAGTACTGCGCGGCACGGTGCCCGCCGATATTCAGCTCGACGGCGTCGGCCGGCAGCGTCTGCTCGTACGTCCGCCAGACGATCGGCTCGACCGCCATCTGGTAGTTACCGGCGTCGTAGTGGCAACGCAGGCCGTCTTCATGGTCGGGCGGGGTGAAGCCCAGGCCCATGGCGTTGATGGCGTCGAGCGGGATCTGATCGCACGGATCGAACGGGCTCGGGTTCGTGGTGGAGATGATGGGCGACTTGATGCTGCTGGTCGCGCTCATCGGGGCGGAAGTGGAGCGCAATTCGACGGCGTCGCCGCCGGTGGGCGTCACGGGGTTGGTCTGTGTGACCACCACGCCTGCTGTCGCGAGCGCACACAGCGCTGACACCAGACGCAGTTTTCTGGCCATCGCTGCCATGACACCCCTCTTAGCTCTGAGCAATACTGCGGGGAGTCTACAAGTCGCCTGGGTCACACCGGACAGGATGGGAGAACCTGTTCTAGTTTCTCCCACTGCGCGGGACGGTTGGCACGACAGCGGGGGTTGCTACCACCCAAGTACCCTGGATTTTTGTGTCGACCCAGCCGACCCTTTGGGCAATCAGTGACCTGCACATCGGGCACACCGGAAACAAACCGGTCACCGAATCGCTGCACCCGGCGTCGCCGGACGATTGGCTGATCGTCGCCGGCGACGTCGCCGAGCGTACCGACGACATCCGGTGGTCGCTGGACCTGCTGCGCAAGCGCTTCGCCAAGGTCATCTGGGTGCCGGGCAACCACGAACTGTGGACCACCACCAGGGATCCGATGCAGATCTTCGGGAAGTCCCGCTACGACTACCTGGTCGACATGTGTGACCAGATGGGCATCGTCACCCCCGAGCATCCGTTCCCGGTGTGGACCGGCCCGGGCGGCGCGGCGACGATCGTGCCGATGTTCCTGCTGTACGACTACAGCTTCCTGCCGGCCGGCACCGCGACCAAGGCCGAGGGCCTGGCGCTGGCCAAGGAGCGCAACGTCGTCGGCACCGACGAGTTCCTGCTCTCGAGCGAGCCCTACGCGACCCGGGACGCGTGGTGCCGCGACCGGCTGAACATTACCCGCAAGAAGCTCGACGACCTGGACTGGATGGAGTCGACGGTTCTGGTCAACCACTTCCCGCTGGTGCGTGAACCTTGCGACGCCATGTTCTATCCGGAGTTCTCGCTGTGGTGTGGCACCACCGCGACCAAGGACTGGCACACCCGCTACAACGCCATCTGCTCGGTGTACGGCCACCTGCACATCCCGCGCACCACTTACTACGACGGGGTGCGGTTCGAGGAAGTCTCCGTCGGTTACCCGCGAGAGTGGCGGCGCCGCAAGCCCTATCGGTGGATGCGCCAAATCCTGCCGGACCCCCAGTACCCACCTGGCTACCTCAACGACTTCGGTGGCCACTTCGAGATCACCCAGGAAATGCGGGAGCACGCGCAGAAGATGCAGGACCGAATCAATTCGAGGCGTTTGTGATGAGCGCTCGCGCGAAGAACGGGGTGGCACTGTGAGCGACGCGCTGCTTGCGCAGGTGCTGCCCGACGTGGTGGCCAGTGCCGAGAGGTATTCCGACGCAGTCGATCTCGTGCCGCTGCCCGAGGAGGAGCCGCTGATCGCCCGGTCGGTGGCCAAGCGCCGCAATGAGTTCATCACCGTCCGGCAGTGCGCCCGTGAGGCATTGGGCAAGCTCGATGTGGGCCCGGTCCCGATCCTCAAGGGCGAGAAGGGCGAACCGTGCTGGCCCGACGGGATCGTCGGCAGCCTGACGCACTGCGAGGGCTTTCGCGGCGCGGTGGTGGCGCGGTCCACGCAGGTGCGGTCGGTCGGTATCGACGCCGAACCGCACGGGGTGCTGCCCAAGGGCGTGCTCGGCGCTGTGGCGTTGCCGGAAGAGCAGAGCGCCATCGGGACGCTCGAAGGCGACCTGCATTGGGACCGAATCCTGTTCTGCGCCAAGGAAGCGACGTACAAGGCCTGGTTCCCGCTGACGCACCGGTGGCTGGGATTCGAGGACGCGCACATCACCTTCACGCTGGATTCGACGGGCAGTGCGGGCACGTTCCTGTCCCGGATTCTCATCGACCCGGCAGCCGAATCCGGGCCACCGCTGATCGAACTGCCTGGGCGTTTCACGGTGTCCAACGGGCTTGTCCTGACGGCGATCTCGCTGTGAAAGCGTCGAAGCCCGCCCCACCACCCGGCCTGGTGATCGTCGACAAGCCCGCCGGGATGACGAGCCACGACGTCGTCGGCCGGTGCCGGCGGCTGTTCGGCACCCGCAAGGTCGGGCATGCCGGCACGCTCGATCCCATGGCCACCGGTGTCCTGGTGGTGGGCATCGAGCGGGCCACCAAGATCCTGGGCCTGCTGACGGCCACCGACAAGACGTACATTGCGACCATCCGGCTCGGTCAGACCACGTCGACCGAGGACGCCGAAGGTGAAGTGCTGCAGACGGTTTCCGCCGCCCAGGTGACCGACGACCAGATCGAGGACGCGGTGGCGGCGTTGCGCGGCGAGATCGATCAGGTGCCGTCGGCGGTCAGTGCCATCAAGGTCGACGGCGAGCGGGCGTACAAGCTGGTGCGCGAAGGCAAGGCGCCGGAACTGGCGGCGCGCCGGGTGCGGATCTCCCGATTCACTGTTGACGCGGTGCGGCGCGTCGAGGAATTCGTCGATGTCGACGTGACTGTGGACTGCTCGTCGGGCACCTACATCCGGGCGCTGGCCCGTGACGTCGGCGCGGCGCTCGGTGTCGGTGGTCATCTGACTGTGTTGCGACGCACCAAGGTTGGCCGCTACGGGCTGGACGAGGCGCGGACGTTGGAACAGCTGACTGACGCCGCCGATTTGAGTTATTCGCTGGATGCGGCGTGTCTGCTGGGGTTCCCGCGCAGGGACCTGACCGATACCGAGACCGAAGACACCCGGCACGGCCGGGCTCTCGCGCCGGCCGGCATCGAAGGCACCTACGCCGCGACCGCCGCCGACGGGCGCGTGATCGCACTGCTGGAGGACGGGCCCAAACGCACCAGCAGTGTCGTGGTGCTGCGTCCGGCGACGTTGTAACGGCGCATGGCCAGCCGCGAGCGCGAGATCACGACGCCCGTCGATCTGTGTGCGCCGTCAGGGAAACTCAATCCGGACGCGGTGGGCTGGACCCGAACCCCGTTGCACCGCTGCAACTTACGCGGCTGGGGCCGCACCAAGCGCTGGGAGTACTGGTGCGTCACCACGCCGACGCACCTCGTCGCGGTCACCGTTTCCAGCCTCGACTACCTCGGCGTCAACAACATCTACTTTCTCGAATACGGTGGGCGGGAGATCAATCGCAACGGTGTGCTGCCGCTGGCTCGCGGTGTGACGTTGCCGACGAGCCTGGGCGTCGGCCCGGCCAGTGTCCGCGGCGCGGTCGCCATCGACATCAGCGAAGACTCCCACGGAACCCGAATCCAGTTCTCCTGCAACACCGCTCATGGTCAGTTGACTGGCGACCTGACGGTGTCGCTGCCGCCGGGGCACGAGACGCTCGGGGTCGTGGTGCCGTGGAGTGACCGAAAATTCCAGTACACCGCCAAGCACACCGCGCGGCCGGCGTCGGGCACGGTGCGCCTCGGCGAGCAGACCTACGACTTCACGGGCGGCTGGGGCGTGCTCGACCACGGCCGGGGCCGGTGGCCGGCGCTGGTCCGCTGGAACTGGGGCGCGGCGTCCGGCCACGCCGACGGCCACGTCGTCGGCCTGCAACTGGGCGGCAAATGGACGGTGGGCACCGGCATGACCGAGAACGCCCTCTGCGTCGACGGACGGCTCACCAAAGTCGGCACCGAACTGGAGTGGACGTACGGCGACTTCCTCGCGCCGTGGTCCATTCGCACACCCGACTCCGATGAGGTCGACCTGGTCTTCACGCCGTTCCACGACCGAAACCCCTCACCCGGTACCCATCAGTGCTTCGGCCACTACGACGGACGCATTCGCACCGACGCCGGACAGACGATCACGGTCGAGCACCTACTCGGCTGGGCCGAACAGGTCAGCCTGCTCTGGTGACTTCCGCCGAGCGGCCAATTACCGCACGCAAATCGCGAAAAAGCGTGCGATAACTGGCCGCTCGGCGTGAGTCAGGCGACGACCCAGATCGCTTCGGCCGCGGGGTTCCCCAAGTCGACGGTGGTGGCGTCCGCGTCGCCATCCGCAGCGTCCGCGGCGCTGACTGCCACCGAGATCATCCCGGCGAAGTCCCGCCGGGCCACCACGCGCAGGTGGGAATCGAGCGTGATCCCGACGCTGTCGAAGTACCGCAGCATCTCGGGGTCGTGATCGGAAATCCGGGCCACCGTGCCGGCGTCGCCGTCCGCGCAGGCCGACAGCTGCCGGGCCGGGGGAGTCGGCACGCGGCCGTCGGCCGCCGGGATCGGATCGCCGTGCGGGTCCCGGGTCGGGAAGCCGAGCTTGGCGTCGATGCGGTCGAGCATCCGGTCCGACACGGCGTGCTCCAGCACCTCGGCTTCGTCGTGCACCTCGTCCCAGCCGTAGCCGAGCTCGCGCACCAGGAACGTCTCCATCAGCCGATGCCGCCGAACCATGGCCAGCGCCGCGCTGCGCCCGATGTCGGTCAGCGTCACGGCGCCGTACTTCTCGTGGTGCACCAGGCCTTGGTCGGCGAGCTTGCGGATCGATTCGGACGCCGTCGACGCCGACACCCCGATGCGTTCTGCCAGCATCTTTGTGCTGACTTTCTCCCGCGACCACTCCTGCGCGGTCCAGATGACTTTGAGGTAGTCCTGGGCGACCGGGGATAGATCTGGCGGATTGCCAGCGTCTTCTGCAGGACTCACAGCACAAAGTTTAGGCAATCGTCACCTGATCCGGGGATCTCACGGTGCCTGCCGTAGCGGCGCGCCGTAGGCTTGCGGTCGTGCAGCGCTGGCGTGGGCAGGACGAGATCCCCACGGACTGGGGCCGATGTGTGGTCACCATCGGGGTGTTCGATGGCGTACATCGTGGACATGCGGAGCTGATCAGCCATGCCGTCAAGGCCGGCCGATCCCGCGGCGTGCCCACGGTGCTGATGACGTTCGATCCGCATCCGATGGAAGTGGTCCTGCCGGGCAGTCATCCCGCGCAGCTGACGACGCTGACGCGCCGGGCCGAGCTGGTCGAGGAACTCGGCGTCGATGTGTTTCTGGTGATGCCGTTCACCACCGACTTCATGAAGCTGACCCCCGAGCGCTACGTGCATGAGCTCCTCGTCGAGCGCTTGCACGTCCTCGAGGTCGTGGTCGGTGAGAACTTCACCTTCGGCAAGAAGGCCGGCGGCAACGTGCCGCTGCTGCGCAAGGCCGGGGAACGGTTCGGGTTCGCCGTCGAGGGCATCTCGCTGGTGGCCGAGCATCACCGCGCCGAGACCGTCACGTTCTCGTCCACCTACATCCGGTCCTGCGTGGACGCGGGCGACATGGTGGCCGCGACCGAAGCGCTGGGGCGCCCGCACCGGGTGGAAGGCGTCGTCGTCCGCGGCGACGGCCGGGGCCGCGGCCTGGGTTTCCCGACCGCCAACGTCGCCCCGCCGATGCACTCGGCGATCCCGGCCGACGGCGTCTACGCCGCGTGGTTCACCGTGCTCGGGCACGGCCCCTCGGTCGGCACTGTGACACCGGGGGAGCGTTACCAGGCCGCGGTATCGGTGGGCACCAATCCGACGTTCTCCGGGCGCACCCGCACCGTCGAGGCCTTCGTGCTCGACACCGAGGCCGACCTGTACGGCCAGCACGTGGCGGTCGATTTCGTCTCGCGCATCCGCGGCCAGGAGAAGTTCGATTCGGTGGATGACCTGGTCGTGGCCATGGATCGCGATACGCAGCGGGCTCGCACGATTCTGGCTGCGCAGTAGCTTCCTGCTAAACTCCCCGACGCGTGTGCTGCAGTTCGCGGCGGCTGCGCTCTTGATTGTTCTTCGCGGACCGAATTGATGGAGTTGTTTCGTGGCACTCACTACCGAGCAGAAAAAAGAGATCCTGGGCCAGTACGGCCTGCATGAGACCGACACCGGTTCGCCGGAGGCTCAGGTCGCCCTGCTGACCAAGCGCATCTCGGACCTGACCGAGCACCTCAAGCAGCACAAGCATGACCACCACAGCCGGCGTGGCCTGCTGCTGCTGGTCGGCCGTCGCCGCCGGTTGCTCAAGTACGTCGCGCAGGTCGACGTCGCGCGGTACCGCTCGCTGATCGAGCGTCTGGGTCTGCGTCGCTGACGCACCACTGATTCATCACCATCGCCAGGTCTGCTCCTGCAGGCCTGGCGATGGCCATTGGTACGGGTAGTAACATGAATTTGTTTTGGGCCCGAGTGCTCAAAACATCGGCACGTCACACCAGCGTCCGCCTGAACCTCGTGGGGCGGTCTTCGGTAGTGGCTGCCGGGGCATGACCCCGGCCGCTTCGATCGACGGCCGTCAGCAGTTTGCGGGATGGTTTTCGGGTTTTCTGGATGCTCGCGTGTGACGATGCGACAGCTGTAACAAAGAGGATCCAGAAAAACGGAACCCGCATAGGGCGGGCCCCAGAGAGGTTATTGCGACATCCATGTCTGCAGTTGAAATTGAAGACGGCGTATTCGAATCGACCGCCGTTATCGACAACGGGAGCTTCGGCACCCGCACCATCCGCTTCGAGACCGGCCGGCTCGCTCGCCAGGCCGCCGGCTCCGTCGTCGCCTACCTGGACGACGAGACCATGCTGCTGAGCGCCACCACCGCCAGCAAGAACCCCAAAGACCACTTCGACTTCTTCCCGTTGACCATCGACGTCGAAGAGCGCATGTACGCCGCGGGCCGCATTCCCGGCTCGTTCTTCCGCCGCGAGGGCCGGCCCTCCACCGACGCGATCCTGACCTGCCGTTTGATCGACCGGCCGCTGCGCCCGTCGTTCGTCTCCGGCCTGCGTAACGAGATCCAGGTCGTCGTCACCGTCCTGAGCCTGGACCCCAAGGATCTGTACGACGTGCTGGCGATCAACGCCGCATCGGCGTCGACCCAGATCTCGGGCCTGCCGTTCTCCGGTCCCGTGGGTGGCGTCCGCGTCGCCCTCATCGAGGGCCAGTGGGTTGCCTTCCCGACCGTCGAGCAGCTGGAGACCGCTGTCTTCGACATGGTCGTCGCCGGCCGCGTGGTCGACGGCGATGTCGCGATCATGATGGTCGAGGCCGAGGCCACCGACAACGTCATCGACCTGATCGCCGGTGGCGCGGGTGCGCCGACCGAGGCCGTGGTGGCCGAGGGCCTGGAGGCTGCGAAGCCGTTCATCGCCGCACTGTGCAAGGCGCAGCAGGAGCTGCACGACGCCGCCGGTAAGGAGACCGCCGAGTACCCGCTGTTCCCCGACTACGCCGACGACGCCTTCCAGGCTGTGGCCGCCGTGGCCAGCGATGCGCTGGCTCAGGCGCTGACCATCGCCGGCAAGCAGGAGCGCGACGATCGCACCGACGAGATCAAGGTGGAAGTTCTGCAGCGCCTCACTGTGGACTCGGAGACCTACGCCGGCCGCGAGAAGGAGATCGGCGCGGCGTTCCGCTCGCTGACCAAGAAGCTGGTTCGCCAGCGCATCCTGACCGACCACTTCCGCATCGATGGCCGTGGCATCACCGACATCCGGGCCCTGTCGGCCGAGGTCGCCGTGATCCCGCGGGCACACGGCAGCGCGCTGTTCGAGCGCGGCGAGACCCAGATCATGGGTGTCACCACGCTGGACATGGTCAAGATGGCTCAGCAGATCGACTCGCTGGGACCCGAGACCAGCAAGCGCTACATGCACCACTACAACTTCCCGCCGTTCTCGACCGGTGAGACCGGCCGCGTCGGTTCGCCGAAGCGCCGCGAAATCGGCCACGGCGCGCTGGCCGAGCGGGCCCTGATGCCGGTGCTGCCGAGCATCGAGGAGTTCCCGTACGCCATCCGCCAGGTCTCGGAAGCGTTGGGCTCCAACGGTTCCACCTCGATGGGTTCGGTCTGTGCCTCCACCCTGGCCCTGCTGAACGCCGGTGTGCCGCTGAAGGCCCCGGTCGCCGGTATCGCCATGGGTCTGGTCTCCGACGAGGTCGACGGCGAGACCCGCTACGTCGCGCTGACCGACATCCTGGGCGCCGAAGATGCCTTCGGCGACATGGACTTCAAGGTCGCGGGCACCAAGGAGTTCGTCACCGCCCTGCAGCTGGACACCAAGCTGGACGGCATCCCGTCCAAGGTGCTGGCCGGCGCCCTGGCCCAGGCCAAGGACGCGCGTCTGACCATCCTCGAGGTGATGGCCGAGGCCATCGACGAGCCGGACGAGATGAGCCCGTACGCGCCGCGCATCACCACCATCAAGGTGCCGATCGACAAGATCGGTGAGGTGATCGGGCCCAAGGGCAAGGTGATCAACCAGATCACCGAGGAGACCGGTGCGAGCATCTCCATCGAGGACGACGGCACCGTGTTCGTCGGCGCCTCGAACGGCGAGGCGGCGCAGGCGGCGATCGACAAGATCAACGCCATCGCCAACCCGCAGCTGCCCAAGATCGGTGAGCGGTTCCTCGGCACCGTGGTGAAGACGACGGACTTCGGTGCGTTCGTCTCGCTGCTGCCGGGCCGTGACGGTCTGGTGCACATCTCCAAGCTCGGCAAGGGCAAGCGCGTCGCGAAGGTCGAGGACGTCGTGAACGTCGGCGACAAGCTGCGCGTGGAGATCGCGGACATCTCCGCGGACAACCGTGGCAAGGGTCAGAAGATTTCGCTGATCCTGGTGGATGAAGACGGTGCAGCGGCGGCTGAGGCTCCCGCTGAAGCTGGATCCGATTCGGAGACTGCGCCGGCAGATGCCGCGACTGCAAACTCCTAGTAAGAATCTGCGCAACGGCCGGGGTCCTGCTGTGTCCTCTGAGACATCGCTTATGGCCCCGGCCGCTGTGCGCAAGACCAATCTCCCCGGCGGGCTGCGCGTCGTCACCGAACACCTGCCGCACGTTCATTCGGCATCCATCGGAGTGTGGGTCAACGTCGGCTCGCGCGACGAAGGGCCGAGTGTGGCCGGCGCGGCGCACTTCCTGGAACACCTGCTGTTCAAGTCGACCCCGACGCGCACGGCCGTCGAGATCGCGCAGGCCATGGATGCCGTCGGTGGGGAATTGAACGCCTTCACCGCGCGTGAGCACACTTGCTACTACGCGCACGTGCTGGACAGTGACCTCGAACTGGCCATCGACCTGGTGTCCGACGTCGTGCTCAATGGCCGTTGTGCCGCAGCGGATGTCGAGCTGGAGCGCGACGTGGTGCTCGAAGAGATCGCCATGCGCGACGACGACCCCGAGGACACCCTCGCGGATGTCTTCCTCGGGTCGATGTTCGGCTCGCATCCCGTGGGCCGGCCGGTGATCGGCAGTGTCGAATCGATCGCGTCGATGACCCGGAACCAGCTGCACTCGTTCCACGTCCGCCGGTACACGCCGGACCGGATGGTGGTCGCGGTCGCCGGAAACATCGACCACGACCAGGTGGTGTCGTTGGTGCGCAGGCACTTTCGGCCGCACCTCGTGCGTGGCCGCAAGCCGGTGCCGCCGCGCAAGGGTGCCGGCCGCGTGCCCGGCACGCCGACGCTGCAGTTCGTCAAGCGTGACTCCGAGCAGGCGCACATGTACCTCGGTGTGCGCACGCCGGGCCGCAACTGGGAGCACCGGTGGGCGCTGTCGGTGCTCAACACCGCACTCGGTGGCGGGCTGAGTTCCCGGCTGTTCCAACAGATCCGGGAGAACCGCGGGCTGGCCTACTCGGTGTACTCAACGATCGACACGTTCTCCGACGCCGGTGCGCTGTCGGTGTATTCGGCGTGCCTGCCCGACCGCTTCGAGGAGGTGGTCCGCGTGACCACCGACGTGCTGGAAGATGTTGCGCGCGAAGGCATCACTGCCGACGAGTTGCGCATCGCCAAGGGCTCGATGCGTGGCGGTCTGGTGCTGGGCCTGGAGGATTCCGGTTCCCGGATGCACCGTATCGGCCGTGCCGAGTTGAACTACGGCAACCACAAGTCGATCTCGGACACCCTCGCGTCGATCGAAGCGGTGACGCTCGAAGAGGTCAATACCGTTGCGCGCGAACTGCTGACGCGGCCCTTCGGCGCCGCGGTGCTCGGCCCGCACCGGTCGAAGCGCTCACTGCCGAAGCAGCTGCGCTCCATCGGCTAGCGACTTGTGCACGAAAATCCGCGCGAACCGCGGATTTTCGTGCACAAATCACCCTTCCCGGCGCAGCACGAAGAAGTACGGCTGTGATTCGCCGCGGAAGTCCATGGCCCCCAGTACCGCGTCGTCGGACAGCTTGCGGAAGACATCGTTGATCGGCAGCTGGTCGTAAACCATTGTCGCGGTGTCGACTCCGCGGTACCGCGTGGTGCGCAGCCGCGCCTTGGCCGAGCGGGCCTGCAGCACCGGACGCAGGGCAGCGATGGGCTTGGCGGCCGGAATTCGTTGTAGCAGCGGCACTTTGGTCACCAGGCCGAGGCCGGCGAAGGCGAGCGCCGGATTGAGTGGCCACAACGTTTGACCTGAGGCATCCGGGAACAGCAGCGGATGCACGGTCTCGGCGTCGACGAACTGCTTGCCCCACCAGCCGCTGGTTTCCAGCAGCCCGTCCATCGGGTGCCCGGTGGGCACTTCCGCGCCGTGCCAGGTGCCGATCATGAAGTCGGGTTCGACGGCCGGCGCGGCGTCGAAGATCTCGAGGGCCGCGGCCGTCGTCGTCGGCGGTGTGGGTAGTAGTTCCTGCAAGAGCATGTCACGACGATACTTGACACGTGTCAAAAATCCAGTGCCGGTCCGGGTGAAAGTCATCGCCCGGCCGACGCGAAGGCGCGCCGGTCGGGCGATGGGTATCGAGCTTCGGGTGTCAGGGCGTCAGAGCACGACGTCGCCGAGCGGCAGACCCAGGTCCGCGGCGACCTGGCCGCACAGCAGCTGACCATCGTGCGTCGACAGGCCCTTGGCCAGCGCGGCGTCGCCGCGGCACGCCGCCTGCCAACCCTGGTCGGCGAGCTTGAGCACGTACGGCAGGGTCGCGTTGGTCAGTGCGTAGGTCGACGTGCGCGGCACGGCGCCGGGCATGTTGGCCACGCAGTAGAAGACCGAGTCGTGCACGGCGAAGGTCGGGTCGTCGTGGGTGGTGGGCTTCGAGTCCTCGAAGCAGCCGCCCTGATCGATCGCGATGTCGACCAGAACGGAGCCCGACTTCATGTGGGCCACAGTCGAATTGGTGACGAGTTTCGGGGCCTTGGCGCCCGGGATCAGCACCGCGCCGATGACCAGGTCGGCCTGCTTGACGGCGTCTTCCAGGTCCAGGCTCGAGGAGTACCGGGTGTGGATTCGCCCGTTGAACTCGGCGTCGATCCGACGCAGGGTGTCCAGGTTGACGTCGAAGACCGTGACGTGTGCGCCCATGCCGCTGGCGATCTGTGCGGCGTGGAAGCCCGCGGTGCCGCCGCCGATGACGACGACGTTGGCGGGGGCAACGCTCGGCACGCCGCCCATCAGGACGCCGCGGCCGCCGTGGCTGCGCATCAGGTGGTAGGCGCCGACCTGGGCCGACAGCCTGCCTGCCACCTCGCTCATCGGGGCGAGCAAGGGCAGGCGGCCGTCGGCTGTCTGGACGGTTTCGTAGGCGATCGAGGTGGTGCCGGACGCCAGCAGGGCGTCGGTGCATTCGCGCGAGGCGGCCAGGTGCAGGTAGGTGAACAGGGTCTGGCCCTTGCGCATGCGGTGGTACTCGGCGGCGATCGGCTCCTTGACCTTGAGGAGCAGATCGGACTCGGCCCAGACCTGGTCTGCGGTGGTGACGATCTGTGCGCCGGCGGCCTTGAAGTCGTTGTCCGCGATCGCAGAGCCTTCGCCGGCTCCTGCCTGGATCAGCACCTCATGGCCGTGCTTGACCAGTTCGGCGACGCCGGCCGGGGTGATGGCCACCCGGTACTCGTTGTTCTTGATTTCGGTCGGGATACCGACGTGCATCTGGGGTTCTCCTCGGGGCGGATCAGGTGATGTCCCAAGTGTGAATAAACGTCGGCTGACCTGCAATATCTGTGATTATAATTCTCAACATGGCGCCTACTTCTGAACGATCTTCGAAATCCGAGGTTCCAGCGGCCTCCCGGCCGAAGGATGTTCAGCCCGTCGAACTCGATGACGTGGACCGCCAGATCGTGACCGCTCTGCACGCCGATGCGCGCATGCCCAACAGCGCACTTGCCGAGCTGGTCGGGATCGCCGCGTCGACCTGCCACGGCCGGGTTCGGCGGTTGCAGGAGCTCGGGGTGATCCGCGGTTTCCACGCCGACATCGACCCCGCCGCCCTCGGGTTGGGCCTGCAGGCGATGATCTCGGTGAGCCTGCAATCAGGTGCCCGCGCACGTATTCGCGACTTCATTGCCCACATGTGCAGGCTGCCGCAGGTGATGGACGTCTACTTCCTGGCCGGCGCCGACGATTTCATCCTGCACGTCGCGGCCCGCGACACCGCGCACCTGCGCGCGTTCGTGGTGGAGCACCTCAACGCCGACGCCGACGTGGCAGGCACCCAGACCTCGCTGATCTTCGAGCACCTGCGTGGCGCCTCGCCGCTGTGACTAGGTGCTGACCAGTTCCGGGTGGAACTTGGTCACCAGCCGGCGGATGCCGTCGCGCCAGTCCACCGAGGTGCCGCCGATCAGTTCGTGCATGCGCGTGGTGTCCGTCGGGCCGCCGCGCAGCGCATTCGGGTCTTCGGTGAACACCGGTTCGCGGCCGACGAGTTCGCCGATGTAGGCACACCATTCCTGCAGGCTCACGGTCTGATCGCCGCACCAGTTCACCGTGGTGGCGGGCACCGACGCCGCGTCCAGCAGCTTGGGCAGCGTCGCCAGGATGTCGTCTTCGTGGATCGGGTTGTAGCGGGCCGGGCCGCCCGGCGGTACCTGGATCGGGATGCCCGCCAGGATCATCTCCATCTGGTAGTACGGCCAGCCACCGTTGTCGCCGTAGGGGACGTTGAACCGGGCGATCACCGCGGGCAGGCCGAGAGCGCGGGACATGGTGCGCACGACCGTCTCGCCCGCGATCTTGGAGATCGAGTAGGTGGGGAACAGGTGCTTGTGGTTGTCGCCCAGCGCGGCTGACTCGGTGCGCGGCTCGTCGTCGGGCGGGTCGTACACCGCGGCCGACGACGTGTGCAGGAACGCTTTCGCCTTGCGGCAGTGCGCCATCAGCAGGCCCACGGACTCTGCGTTGGCGGCCAGGTCCTTGTCCCATCGGCCGGTCTTGGCCACCGCCAGGTTGATCACGTAGTCAAAATCGGATGGCAGCGCGCTGAAGTCACCGACTGCGAGGTTGACCGCCGCGCAGCGGACCCCGGCCTGCTCCAGGGCCTCTCGGGAGCGTGGGTCGTTGAACCGGGCGACACCCCATACCTCGTTGTCGACCGCCAGGGCTGTGGCGATCGGGGTGGCCACTTGGCCGGTGACTCCGGTGATGAGGATCTTGGCGCCGCGCATGGGGCCGATAGTAGGGCGGCCGCTAGGGTTGACCTCATGCGAGTCGGAGTTCTGGGTGCCAAGGGCAAAGTCGGTGCAACCATCGTCGAGGGCGTGGAAGCCGCCGATGACCTGACGTTCACCGTCGGCGTCGACGCCGGTGACGAGTTGAGCCTGTTCACCGACAGCGGCACCGAGGTCGTCGTCGACTTCACCCACCCGGACGTCGTGATGGGCAACCTGAAGTACCTCATCGACAACGGCATTCACGCCGTCGTCGGGACCACCGGCTTCACCGAGGAGCGCCTCGCCCAGGTTCGCGAGTGGGTTGCCGCCAAGCCCGGCGTCGCGGTGCTGATCGCCCCGAACTTCGCCATCGGCGCGGTGCTGTCCATGCACTTCGCCAAGCAGGCCGCCCCGTTCTTCGAGTCGGTCGAGGTCGTCGAGCTGCACCACCCCTACAAGGCCGACGCTCCGTCGGGCACCGCTACCCGCACCGCGCAGCTGATCGCTGAGGCGCGAAAGGGCTTGCCGCCCAACCCCGATGCCACCAGCACCGGCCTGGAGGGCGCACGTGGCGCGGACGTCGACGGCATCCCCGTGCACTCGGTGCGGCTGCGTGGCCTGGTGGCGCACCAGGAAGTGCTGTTCGGCACCCAGGGAGAAACGCTGACCATCCGGCACGACAGCATCGACCGCACGTCGTTCGTGCCCGGTGTGTTGCTCGGTGTTCGCGAGGTCGCCAAGTACCCCGGGCTGACCATCGGCATCGAAACCCTGATGGGGCTGTGACGGGCCGGTGATGACCAAACCGAGCTCGCAGGTATTCCGTATCCAGCTGGTGGTCGCATTCCTGTGCCTGGCGCTGGTGGTCTACTTCGTGATGCTCGGGCGCTCCGGTGTCATCCTCATGCAGTCCGGCGAAGCCGCGGCGATCGGGCTCGGCATCGGCATCTTCGTGCTGCCGCTGATCGGCCTGTGGGCCATGGTCGCCACACTGCGGGCCGGTTTCGCACACCAGCGGCTGGCCAGGCTGGCTCACGACGAAGGCGTCGAGCTCGACATCAGTGACCTGCCCAAGCGCCCGTCGGGTCGCATCGAGCGCGACGCCGCCGATGCGCTGTTCGAGTCCGTGCGGGACGAGGTCGAGGCCGCGCCTGATGATTGGCGCGGCTGGTACCGGCTGGCCCGCGCCTACGACTACGCGGGGGACCGGACCCGGGCCCGCGAGACCATCCGCAAAGCCGTCCGACTGGAACAAGCCTCACGATGAAACTCCTTGTCGTGCACCACACTCCGTCTCCGAACTGTCAGGAGATGTTCGAGGCGGTGCTCGCCGGAGCAACTGATCCCGAGATCGAGGGCGTCGACGTGGTGCGCCGACCGGCGCTGACGCTGTCGGCTGCCGACGTACTGGACGCCGACGGCTACCTGCTGGGCTCACCCGCGAATCTGGGCTACATGTCGGGCGCCTTGAAGCACGCGTTCGACCAGATCTACTACCCGTGCCTGGACGCGACGCGCGGCCGCCCGTTCGGCCTCTGGCTGCACGGCAACGAGGGTACCGAAGGCGCCGAGAAGGCCGTCACGTCGATCACCACCGGGCTGGGCTGGGTGAAAGCGGCTGAGTACGTGGTGGTTTCGGGCAAGCCGAGCAAGGCCGACCTGGAGGCGTGCTGGAACCTGGGTGCGACGGTTGCGGCGACGTTGATGGGCTGAGCCAGACCGAGGTCGAGGGCTGCACAGATCCGTTGACCCTGACGTCACGGCGCACCTCACTCGAACAAATGCGGCCTGGCTACAGGATCAACTGTGGAAACCTCGTATGGTGATTGACGTTTGCGTCGACAGGTGAGGAGCCGACCATGGGAATCGCGGATCTGGCGTTGGGAGCCGCGCCGCTGGCCGGAGGTGCGCTGCTCGGAGCCGTCGCGGGCAACCTCAAGCCACCGGACGTGCGCGCCGCGATCAAGGCCGACATGGACCTGCTGGACCGCATCCCGGCCGAGCAGACCGAGCGGCGCGCCGAGTTGCAACGAACGATCGACATGCGGATCGACGAGCTGATCACCGCCGTCGACCGCAGCCGCGAGCTCAAGTCGACGGCGATCGGTTACGCGTTCAACCGCGAGGGCCGGCTGCGCGACATCCTGGTCTTCATCCTGGCTGTGCTGTTCACCATCATCTGGTGGAACCTGAAGCACTCCCGCACCGGTTGGCTGCCGATGTTCATCGCGCTGATCGTCTTCACCGCACTGGCCGGTTGGTACGCGCTACGCGGCATCATCCGGGCGTTTTCGTCGGTGCTGCGTCGCAAGAAGAAGGCCGGGGACGCCGCTCAGTAGTGGTAGGTGTCCGACGGCGCCGACACGTGGTCCGGGTCGTCGCCGAACATCGACGGGTGAATGCCGTACGCCTTCGCCAGGTCGAGGATCTTGTTGGCGCGGGCGATACGCGGCAGGTCCGAGCCGTTGCGGATTTCGCCGCCGTCGCGCTCGAACTCCGCGAAAAACTCCTGTGCCCAAGCGATTTCATCCAGTGACGGGGACAGGCCCTCGTTGACCGTTCCGCACTGCTCGGGGGTCAGGCAGATCTTGCCGGTCATACCGAACTCGATGGACACCGCGGTGGCCTCGCTGAGCTTGCGGCTGCTGGACCCGATGGTCGGGCCGTCGATGGCGCCGGGCAGATGTGCCGCCTTGGCCGCGATGGTGAACCGCGAGCGGGCGTAGGCCAGCGTCGCCGGGTTGTCGCCGAAGCCGGTGTCGCGGCGGAAGTCACCGATACCGAACGCCAGCCGGAACGTGCCCTTGGCCGACGCGATCTCGGTGATGCGCTCGAGGCCGCGGGCGGTCTCGACGAGCGCGACGATCGGCACGTTGGGCAGCCGCTTGGCCGTCTCGGTGACGTGGTCGACGGACTCGACCATCGCCAGCATGATGCCGCCCACCGACGTCTTCGACAGCATCTCGAGGTCATCGGCCCACCACGGGGTGCCGAACCCGTTGACGCGGACCCAGTCGGTGTTGCCCTCGCCGAGCCAGCGCGCCGCGTTGTCGCGCGCCGAGTCTTTGTCCTTGGGCGCTACCGCGTCCTCGATGTCGACGATGACGATGTCCGCGGGGGACCGGGTGGCCGGCGAGAAGCGGTCGAACTGCGCTCCGTTGACCAGCAGCCAGCTGCGCGCGAGTACGGGGTCCAGTCGGGATCCGTGCTCGTTGGCGTCGGGTTCGTAGGTGCTGGGCTGGTCATACACACGTCAATCGTCCCGCACGGCGGGAGCTGGGCCAGCTCCGGGGGTTACTTCAGCGCCGCACCGAACACCCGCTCCATGGCATCCCAGTGCCGCTGCGCCGCGGCCTCGTCGTAGGCGCCGGCGTTGTCGGGCACCGCGAAACCGTGCGCGGCGGGGTAGAACTCGACGGTGTGCTCGACGCCCGCGTCGGTCAGCGCGCGGTCCAGAATCTCGCCCTGCTCGGCGGTGAAGGACCCGTCGTTCTCGGCGGCGCCCACGTAGACGACCGCGCTGATGCGGCCGGCATTCAGGTGCGGGCTGTCGTCGGTGTCGGTGACGAGTCCGCCGCCGTGGAACGACATCGCCGCGGCGACCCGGCCGGGCAGCTTGCCGGCGATGACGACCGACGTCCGACCGCCCATGCAGTAGCCGGTGGTACCGAACTTGTCGCCGCTGACCTCGGGCCGGCCGGCCAGATAGTCGAAGAATGCCGCCGCATCCGCGGCCATGATGTCCTGCGTGACCTTGCGCATCATCCCGAACAGCCGCGCCCGCTCGGTCTCGTCGGAAAACGCGGTGGCCATGTCGAACGGCGCCCACCCGGCGTCGCGGTAGTAGATGTCCGGCACCAGCACCACGTAGCCCAGTGCGGCCAGGCGCGCGGCCATGTCGTCGAAGGTCTGCCGCGGGCCGCCCGCATCCGGGTACATGACCACTGCGGGCCACGGACCGGTGCCCTCGGGGGTTGCGACGGTGACGGCGCAGCTGCCGTCGGCGGTCAAAATCGAGTCCTTGGTGATTGGCATGTCCGGTCCCTCTCCCGTCGCTTCGCTAGCCCCTTAAAGTTCTACTCCGGGGGTGCCGCACGTAAGCTGGCAGCGTGGCTGTGCCGACTCCCTATGAAGACCTGCTGCGCCTGGTGCTCGAGCAGGGCACGCCGAAATCCGATCGCACCGGGACCGGCACCCGTAGCCTGTTCGGCCACCAGCTGCGCTACGACCTGGCGGCCGGCTTCCCGTTGTTGACCACCAAGAAGGTGCACACCAAATCGGTGATCTATGAGCTGCTGTGGTTCCTGCGCGGCGACTCGAATGTGCGGTGGCTGCAGGAGCGCGGCGTCACCATCTGGGACGAATGGGCTTCGGAGACAGGCGAACTCGGGCCCGTGTACGGCGTGCAGTGGCGATCCTGGCCGACGCCGTCGGGCGAGCATGTCGACCAGATCAGCGCGGCGCTCGAGATGCTCAAGACCAACCCGGACAGCCGACGGAACATCGTCTCGGCCTGGAACGTCGGCGAGATCGCCCAGATGGCCCTGCCGCCGTGCCACGCGCTGTTCCAGTTCTACGTCGCCGACGGCAAGCTGAGCTGCCAGCTGTACCAGCGCAGCGCCGACCTGTTCCTCGGCGTGCCGTTCAACATCGCCTCGTACGCGCTGCTGACGCACATGATGGCCGCCCAGGCCGGCCTCGAGGTCGGCGAGTTCGTCTGGACCGGCGGTGACTGCCACATCTACGACAACCACGTCGAGCAGGTGCAGCTGCAGCTGTCCCGCGAGCCCCGCCCGTACCCGGAACTGGTTCTGGCGCCCCGGGATTCGATCTTCGACTACGAGTACGAAGACATCGCGATCGTCAACTACGACCCGCACCCGGCGATCAAGGCTCCCGTTGCGGTCTGACCTCGAACGTGAAGTAGATGGTGAGTTTTCGGCCGAATTTCGCGAACAACTTCACGTTCGGCCGATGCCATGAAGCTGATCTGGGCCCAGGGCAACGGCGGCGTCATCGGCCGCGGCAATGACATCCCCTGGCAGCTGCCCGAGGACATGGCCCACTTCAAGGAGCTGACGCTCGGGCAGACGGTCGTGATGGGCAGGCTCACCTGGGAGTCGCTGCCGGCCAGGTTCCGGCCACTGCCCGGGCGCCGGAACATCGTCGTCAGCCGGGACGCCGGGTACGTCGCCGAGGGCGCCGAGGTCGTCACGTCGTTGCCCGCTGAGGTCGACGGCTGGGTCATCGGCGGGGCGCAGCTGTACGCGCTGACGTTGCCGTCCGCGACGCGGTGCGAGGTCACCGAGATCGATGTCGACGTGCCCGACGGTGACGCGTTCGCGCCGACCATGGACGACAGCTGGACCGTCACGCACGGGGAGTGGCTGACCAGCAAGACCGGCTTGCGGTACCGGTTCTGCAGCTACCAGCGCCGGCCGTAGCCTGCCGGCCTCCGCGCGTACTGGCATCATCTGTGGCATGAAGCGACAGGTGAGTGCTGAGCTCGACGTCGAGGTGACCGAACCGACCACGCTGGAGTTTCAGATCGCGGTCGCTCCACACCCGGGCGCCACGGTCGCGGAGTCGATGTCATTTGTGTTGAACGGCAACGCAATACAGCCCCGCGAGATATGCGGGGCGCACGGAACCCGCATTCATACCTTCGATGCGGCCCCTGGCAACCTCAGCGTCCACTACTCGGCGACGATCGACGGGCACTGCGACCCGGCTCCGGTCACGGACTACGACAGGACGATGTATCTGCGGCCCAGTCGGTACGCCGAAGCGGACAGGCTCTACGGCTTCGCCGCCGCAGAATTCGGCCAGTATTCGGACGCCGCAACCCTGTTGGAGAAGATCTGCTACTGGGTTGGTTACCGGCTGAAGTACGTCCCCGGCTCCAGTGATCCCATCGACGGCGCCGTCGATACCCTGCTGGCCGGACGAGGAGTTTGTCGGGACTACGCCCATTTGGTCGTAGCGCTGCTGCGTGCCGCGAAAGTCCCGGCTCGCCTGGTGGCCGTGTATGCGCCCGGGTGTGTTCCCATGGACTTCCACTCCGTCGCCGAAGCGCTCGTCGACGGTCAATGGCGTGTCGTCGACGCGACCGGACTGGCTCCACGACAATCCATGGTGCGCGTCGCGACCGGACGCGACGCCGCTGATATCGCCTTCTTGGACAACCACAACGGTGCCATCAACCTGAACCGTGTCGCGGTCACCGCCGTCACGGATACCGATCTGCCCATCGACTCGGTCCACGACCTGGTATCGATCACCTGACCGGTCGGCCAAGCCCGCGGGTTACTCTCCCGCGGGCGACACGTCCGAACCCGATCCCTTCACCGACGCCTTCGCGCGTTTCTCGGCGCGCACGGCCCTCCCATTGCGCACAAACCCGGTGGGGGAGACTACCGCCGTAACGAGAATGCTCTCGCCACCGACGAACGGGTGGAACCCGACGCCGGCGCCACCGCGGCCCTTGACCGGGATGTCTGCGACTTCGGTTACCTTCCAACCCTTTTCGGACGTCGACAGGATCGCCTCGCCGTTCCCGCACGTGATCGGCAGGGCGGCGATGACCTCATCGCCCTCGCCCGTCAGTTTCACGCCGGCGACGCCATTGCCTGCCGCGCCTTGCGGATTCACCGAGGCGGGATCGATCCGCAGAACCTTGCCACGGCGCGTTACCAGCGCCAGGTGGTAGCCGGGCGTCAGCACACCCGAGCGCAGCAGCCCGGTGATGTCCGGGGCCACCGGGATGTCGCGGGTCTTGAACGGCAGGCCGTTGCCGTTGGTGAACTTGACGCGCCCGTCGGTCCACACCGCCCACCCCAGGCCCGCGGTGAGCAGGTCGCCGTGGGTGTCGGAGAACACGCCACGATCGTCAAGACGCCAGTTGGCGTTGACCTTTCGTTCGCGGGTGCCATCCTCGTCGGAGCCCGATGCCGTCGGGACGCCCTCGAGATCGAGGACGGTCCGGCGGTCGAATTCGGGTCCGGCGAACAGCTTCGTCGTCTCCTTCAGTTCGTTGTCGATCACCACGCGCCGGGCATCCGGGTTCGACACCAGCTCGGTCAGTTCGGCGAATTCCGCGTCCAGCTTGTCCGCTTCGGCCTGCAGCTCGATGACGTCGAGCTTCGTCAGCCGCCGAAGCTGCAGTGCCAGCACGTAATTGGCCTGCTCCTCATCGATGCTGAACCGTTCCTGCAGCCCCCGCCGGGCGTCGTCCACGGTGTCCGAGCCGCGAATGACCGCGACAGCGGCGTCGATGTCCAGATGGATCTTCATCAACCCGGACACCAGATGCCTACGGGCGGTGACCTTCTCCAGCCGATACTGGCTGCGGTGCAGCACCACGGAGTCGCGCAGGTGCAGGAATGCGCCGATCAGCTCGCGCACCGTCCACCAGCGCGGCACCCGATCCTCGTCGAGCGCGACCAGGCTGGCGGCGAAGGTCGACTCGAGCGGAGTCAACGCGAGCAGCTGGTCGCGGATGGTTTCGGCGGCGTGGCCACGTTTGGCGGTGACGACGATGCGCAGCCCGTTGCGACGGTCGGTCAGGTCGGACATGTCGGCGACACCGGCCAGCTCGCCGGACTCGACCAGCGCCCGAATCCGGTCCTGCACAGTGTTGCTCGCGACACCGGGCGGCAGCTCGGTGATGACGATGTTCTTGCCGTCGACCGACAAGGTGCCGCGCACCGTGAGCGCACCCCGGCCGGTGGTGAGGTACTCGCGCAGACCGGCGCTGCCGACCACCGTCGACCCGCAGCCCCAGTCCGGACCCGGGATCAGCTTGGCGAGCCGATCGTCGGTCATGTTCGGGGTCTTCAGCAGCGCCCGGCAGGCCGCCATGATCTCGCGCGGATTGTGCGCCGGCACCTTGGTGGCCCAGCCTTCGGCGATGCCCACGGCGCCGTTGCAGAGCAACACCGGCCACTGGGCCGGCAGCATCGTGGGCTCGATCCACTCCCCGTCGAAGGTTCGCACCATCGGGACCGCGTGGTCGTCGAGTTCGGCGGTCAGCGCCGCACCGGGCGCCGACAGCCGCATCTCGGTGTACCGGTCGGCAGCGGGGATGTCGCCCTGGATGCGCGGGAAAGCGCCCTGTCCGTCAATGACTTTCACGCGCTGGAACTCGGCGGCCATCAGCGCCGCGGCGCCGTACATCGACGCGCCGCCATGCGGGTGCAGGTTGCCGGTCACGGCCGAGCAGACCTTCGATGACTTCTGCGGCTTGTTGCCGGGCAGCAAGTTCGAGTCGTGCATCTGGTACAGCAGCCGGCGCTGGCCGGGCTTGAGGCCGTCGAACGCCGACGGGATGGCGCGGTCGCTGACGCTGTAGAGCGCGAACGTCAGCTGGTAGTGGTTCCAGTAATCGTCGGCGCTCTGGTCGAGGACCAGGTCCGGATTCTGCTCGGGAAGGTCGAGGGGGGAGGTCACGGTCGAGTCCTTCTAGTCCAGGTCCAGCGCAAGGGTGTCGACGACGGCGGCCACTTCGGCCATCCAGCTGCGCCGGCCCTCGGGCGGCCCGCCGAACAGGGTGTGGTGCAACTTTTTCTCACTGTCGTCGAGGTGCACCCGAATCACGGTGCGCCGCTCCGGATCCAGCACGGTGTTCCAGAAGTCGTCGGCGTCCATCTCACCGAGACCCTTGTTGCGCTGCACTTCCACGCGGCGCTTGGACCTGGCCTTCAACTCGGCGACGGCGGTGTCCCGCTCGGATTCGTCCTGGCAATAGATGCGCTCCTGACCATCCTTGACGACGAACAGCGGCGGCAGCGTCACGTAGACCATGCCGGCCGCGACGAGCGGGCGGTAGAAGTCCAGGAACATCGAGATCAGGCTCGAGTTGATGTTGCCGCCGTCGGGGTCGGCGTCGGACGCGAACAGAATCCGGTCGTAGCGGCACTGCTCGGGGTCACAGTTGTCGCGCACACCGCAGCCCAGGATGCGCTCGATGGAATCGAACTCGTCCTTGACCCGGGCCTTGTTCACCGTGAACCCGTAGACGTTGGGCGGCTTGCCTTTCAGCGGGAAGGCCGCCTGGAAGGTGGCGTCGCGCGCCGCCTTGATGGTGCCCAGCGCGGAATCGCCCTCACACAGGAACAGTTCGGCGCCCGACCCACGGCCGGTCTCGCGGCTGGGCAGCAGCTTCGGCGGCAGCGACAGGTTCGTGCCCAGCCCCTTGGCTTTCGACGCTGCGCGGGACCGCGCCTTCGCGCCCTCGGCGCTGCGGCGCGCCCGGGCCGACTCCAGCGCCAGGCGGGTCCACAGCGACACGGTGTCGGCGTTGGCGGGGTTCGCGGCCCAGACGTTGACGCTGCGCGCCACATCCGGGGCCATTGCGACGTTCAGCGAGCGCGATGAGACCGCCGTCTTGGCCTGCGAGTCCCAGCCCACGTCCGGCGCGCGGGTGTCGACGGCCAACGCGGTGACCGCGGCGAAGTCCTGAGGCTCTGGGCCGTCCTCACCCTTGGCCAGACCCAGGTCCCGGATCCGGGACGCGCGATCGGCCAGGGCTTCGGACAGGCCCTTGATCGCGGCGGTCAGGTGCGACCCGCCACCGGGGGTGCGCACGGTGTTGCAGAACGCGGCCACGGTGGCCGGTTCGGCCGGCCCGGCGGTCAGCGACCAGCGGAACGGCGTGGGGCCGCGCCCGGTGGTGTACTCACCGCGGCCCTCCACGACGGCGCGGACCGCGGGCAGCGGAGTGCCCGCGGAGGTGCACATGAGGTCGAGCAGCGCCTCGGTGCCCCAGGGGCCGTCGAACGGCTGCAGCAGTGCGGGCGGGACCTCCTCGCCGGGCCAGCCCTCGTCGACGACCAACAGGTGGACACCGGGGCACATCCGGGCCGCGGCGTGCGCGCGCAGCAGGACCTCGGCGATGTCCACGCCGGCGTCCGGCACGACGGCCGGGTCGAACAGGATGCGCACGGTGGTGCCGTGGGCGTCGGGTTTGCGGTTGCCCGCGCCGCGCAGTTTCTGGTTGTCGGCCCGGGTGAACTCGGCGTTCGGATCGAATTCCTTGCCCTCGAAGGTGCCGGGGTAGCCGTGGCCGAAGCTCTGCAGATAGGTCTTGCCGGCGCGGCGCACGGTGACATCGGTGCGGGCGGAGATGAACACCGCGGCGGCGGCACCGATGCCGTTGAGGCCGGCCCCGGTGCTGGTGGCGTCGGTGTGGGCGGAGAACTTGCCACCGGCCCGGGCCGTCCCGAGGGTCTTGACGATGCCGTTCTTGCCGGTCACCGGGTCGGAGTCGATGGGCAGGCCGCGGCCGTCGTCGGCGACGCTGACCGATCCGTCGGCATGCAGGGTGATGGTGACGGTCGACCCGCCGTGGCTGGGGTCGGCGACCTCTTCGACCGCGTTGTCCACCAGCTCGCGCAAGGCGGTGTTGAGCACGTCCAGGCCCAGGTTGACCGCCGGTCGCAGCCGGGTGTGCTGAACATCGTCGAGTTCGGTGATGTCCGCAGCGTTGTAGCTCACTGCTGGTCCTTTCCGTCAGGGCTGGGCCGGAAGCGCCCGATGCCCCAATACAGGGTGTGCCGCAGGAATGGTAGGCGGTGGAGCCGACAACCTTGCAGATCCATGCGCGAGTTTGTCGGTGGTCTGCGCCACGATGTGACAGTGGCAGAACTCACCACGGTCCAGGCCCGTCGCATCGCCGTCGCCGCCCAGGGCCTTTACGAGCCCAAGCCGTCCGGTCCGGTAACCCGTGCGCACCTGAAACGTTTGATGTCCAGAATACAAGTGCTGCAATTGGATTCGGTTTCGGTCTGCGTACGGGCGCACTATGCGCCGGTGTTCAGCAGGCTGGGGGCGTACGACCGGGACACGCTCGACGCGCTGGCCTGGAGCCACAATGCGCGGTCGCCGCGGCAGTTCATCGAATATTGGGCGCACGAGGCGGCGTTGCTGCCGGTCGAGGACTGGCCGCTGCTGCGCTGGCGTATGCGCGAGTACACCCACGGTCGGTGGGGCACCGAAATCGTCAAGCGCAACGGTGAGTTGGCCGAGAAGATCGTCGCCGCCATCGCCGAACTCGGGCCGTCGACCGCGGGCCAGATCGAGGCCCACCTCGAGGCCGAGCCCCGCGGTGCCAAAGGGCCGTGGTGGGGGCGCAGCGACACCAAGTGGGTGGCCGAGGCCCTGTGGTCGTCCGGGGTGCTCACCACCGCCACCCGGGTCGGCTTCGCCCGGCACTATGACCTGGTCGAACGGGTGCTGCCGGCAGAGGTGCTGGCCCGCGAGGTCTCCGACGACGAGGCGGTCCGGCAGTTGGTGCTCAAGGCGGCCGGGGCGCTGGGCGTGGGCACCGAGGCCGATATCCGTGACTATTTCCGGCTGGGTGCGCGCCAGGTGAAACCGGCGCTGGCGGCGCTGGTCGCCGAAGGCGAGTTGGAGGCCGTGACGGTCGACGGCACCCCGGCGTACCTGCGCGCCGGGCAGACGGTGCCGCGGCGCGACCGGGGAACGGCGCTGCTGTGCCCGTTCGATCCGCTGATCTTCTTCCGGCCCCGGGTCGAGCGGCTGTTCGGCTTCCATTACCGGATCGAGATCTACACCCCGGCGGCCAAACGTCAATTCGGTTACTACGTCTGGCCTTTCCTGCTCGACGGCCAGCTGGTGGGGCGGGTCGACCTCAAACGCACGGCCGACGCGTTGCACGTCGTCGGTGCGTTCGCCGAAGACGGCCAGGACCGCACCCGAGTGGCCGCGGCGCTGGTTCCGGAGCTCAGGTCGATGGCGACCTGGCTCGGGGTCGGCGACGTGACCGTCGGGGAGCGGGGCGACCTGGTGACCGAATTGGGCCGGAAGGTCTAGCTCGGCCTAGTTGGCCGCGTGGTACGCCTCGACGATGTCGGCCTTGATGCGGCCGCGGGATGCGACGTCGTAGCCGTTCTGCTGCGCCCACTCGCGGATGGCGGTGAGCTCGTCCTTCGAGGTCAGGCCCTTGCCGGCGGCCTTCTTGCCGCGACCGCGGGACGCGCCGCCCTTGGCGGACCGGCTGCTCGGCTCTGCGACCTTCGGGGTCCGGGTGCGACGGCCACCGACCCGGGTGGCGGCGTCCAGATACGGTGCCAAAGCCTTTTCGAATTTCGCCACGTTCGCAGCGGAAAGGTCGATCTGGTAATCAACCCCACGGACTGAAAAGTTAATCCGTTCACCGGAGTCGTCGGTGATCTCAGTGCCGTTAATATCGTCCACCAGCTGGACGACAATGCGCTCGGCCACGAATGTTCTCCTTTTATCGGGGGTCGGCCGGAAGTGTAACGACAAAAGTTCACGATGGCACCCCCGACGTCGTGACGCCGGAAATCCGGGGTCGACTCGGGTGTTTTTGAACGGCTATCCGGCTATGCATCGAGAATTCTCAATATGCGGTAATCGACATGGCGCTAAGATGATTCGGCACTGCACGGGATATCGGCGCCGTCAGTCCAGGTCGTGGTGACAGACCACTTCCAGCATCATGCCGAACGGATCCAGCCAGAACATCGCGAAGTAGGGCGGCGGATATTGCGGGAACGGTTGTGGCCTGTGCAACACCTCGCCGCGGGTCCGCTGTACGAACTGATGGACGCGCTCGACCGCGGACCGGGTCTTGACCATAAAGGCGAGGTGTTGCAGCCCGGTGCGGTGTCGCGAGTGGTCGCCGGGTTCGGTGGACGGATAGAAAAACACGAAGGTGCCGGGTTTGCCGCCGGCCGGGCGAAAGGCGAACTCGTCGTCGGCGGCAATGAATGGCTCAAAACCTACCAATGGCATGAATTCGTCGTAGTAATTCTTCGCCGCCCTGAGATCGGGCACGTTGACGCCGAGATGGCCGAGTACGATCCGACACCAATGCCGGGCGCTAACCGGTAGCGTCCTGTTGCAGTTCTTCGCCGAGCACGGGCACGCCGCGGCCGCGCAACTTGTTGACCGAGAAGACCACCGTGCCGATGCCCAGCCACACGATGCCGCCGATCTTCGCCAGCGAATCCGCGTTGAACAGCACATAGCCGATGATCAAGAAGCCCAGCGTAGGCATCACGAGGTGCAGCAGATAGTTCTTCGACTTCTGGCGGCCGAGGTAATACCAGACGACCGATACATGCAGCAGGCAGAAAGCGAACAGCGCACCAAAGTTCACCAGTGACGAGATCAGCGCTATCTGACCGACGAAGAACAGCACCAGCACCACGCTGATCGCGCTGACCACCAGGATCGCCGCGATCGGCACCTTGCGGGAACTGATGGTCGACAGGAACGCGGGCAGTTGGCGGTCGCGGCTCATCGAGTACAGCAGCCGGCCGGTCGCCGCTTGCGCGGCCATCGCGTTGGCGAAGCCGACCGCCAGCACATTGACCACGAAGAACGCGTTCATCCATCCGGTGCTGGATGCCGCTTCGACCAGTTTGAAGAATGCGTTGCCCGCCTCGTCGTCGCTGAACGACGCACGACCACCTGCCAGCAGGCTGGCCAGCCAGGTCTGGCCGATGAACAGGAAGGCCACGAGGAACAGCGCGCCGATCATCGCCTTGCCCGCTGGATTCCGCTTACCCGTCGATTCCTCGGCGAGCGTCGAAATACCATCGAAGCCAAGGAAACTCAGCACGGCGATCGACAGTGCCGCGGCTATCAACGGTGCGCTGACGGTGTCCGGGTTCCAGATCGGTGTGGTGCTCCAACGCACGTTGGGCAACGAATCTCCGTTGATGGCACGTACCGCGATGACGACGAAGATCACCACGAAGGCCAGTTCCAGTGCCAGGAACAACCGGTTCGCCATTTTCAGTGAGTTGATACCCAGCAGGTTGATCACGGTATTGACCAGAACGAATACGAGAGCCCACATCCATCGCTGCGTGCCAGGGAACAAGCCGATCATCGATTCGGCGGCCAACACGTAGAGCAGCGTCGGTATCAGCAGGTAATCCAGAAGAATCGCCCAACCGGCGAAAAAGCCTGCGCCAGGATGGATTCCGCGGCCGACATATGAGAACACCGATCCCGCAAGGGGAAAGGACTTGGCCATCTGCGCGTACGCCGTCGCGGTGAACACCATGGCGATCAGGCCGATGAGATACACCAGGGGCACCATGCCGCCGGCGCTGTTGTAAACGACACCGAAGATCGTCCACGGCGCGATCGGCACCATGAACACCAACCCGTAGACGATGAGGTCGACGGTGGAGACGGACCGATTGAGTTCCTGTTTGTAGCCGAATGATTCGGGAGTGCGCTGAGCTTCGCCTGTGGCGATGCGGGCGGTGGTGGCCATGAAGATCCTGTCGGGTCGGGGGATGGGGTCAGACCCGGGGCGGCTGCGGCCAGATCGTGGTTGGCGAGGAAGGCGGCGACGACGGCGCGGAATTCCGTGGGTTGCTCGAGGTGCGAGCAGTGACTGGTGCCGGGGAATACGTGGCTTGTGGCGCCGTCGATGTGGTCGGCATACGGCTGCCACGCCGTGGGGGTGGCCTCGTCGAATTCGCCGGCGATCACCAGCGTCGGCACGGTGACGGCAGGGAGCCGGTCGATGACGCTCCAACCGCTCAGCGTTCCGACGACATGAAACTCGTTGGGGCCGTTCATCGTGTGGTAGACCGTCGGCTCTGCCTCCATCTGGGCGATGGTGTCGATCAGGTCTTGCGGCATGGGCACCAGCCGGCACAGGTGGCGCAGGTAGAACTCGTTCGTGGCCTCGAGGTACTCCGGATCGGTGACGGTGCCCGCTTCTTCGTGGCGGGTCAGCGCGGCCTGGATTTCCGGTGGCAACTGCGCACGCAGTTCCGCGCAGCCGGCCATCCAGAGCTCCATCGATGCGGGGGAGTTGCAGATCGCCAGCGACGCGAGCCCGGACGGTTGCCGCACCGCGATCTCCGCGCCCAACATGCCGCCCCATGACTGACCCAGCAGGTGGTATTCGTCGATGCCGAGGGCATTGCGCACTGTGTGGAATTCCTCGACGAACAGATCAGGGGTCCAGAACGTGGCGGGCGCATCAGGCAGGTGCGTGCTGTTGCCGCAGCCGAGCTGGTCGTAATGGATGACCGTGCGACCGGTTTCGTCGGCCAATTCGGCGATGTTGCGCACGTAGTTATGGGCCATGCCCGGCCCGCCGTGCAGCACGAACAGCGGAAGCCGTGCCGGGTCCGGTGATTCGGGAGTGGTGATCTGGACCCAGGTCTCGTGTGCGAGGAAGGAAACCGTGCGGTGCGTGATTGGCATGACGGCCAGCATGGGACTTCAATGGTCTCGTCACAAGACCATTCATCGACACTTAACAATCCATGCCGATACTGTCTGACACGAGGGAAGGGAGCCGATCCGGCGATGACACATGTCAACGGTGTGCCTGCTCCCGGCATACTTGATCGCGAGCTCGAGTCGTCTTCGCGGGTCGACGAAATCACCGACCGGCTGGTGACCGCCCTCGCCATCGGCGAATACCTGCCCGGTGCCCGGCTCCCCGCCGAACGCGAGCTCGCAGCCTCTTTACGCGTCGGTCGGATGACGGTGCGCGCGGCGCTGGCCCGGCTGGTGGAGCGCGGCCTGGTGGAGACGCGGCGGGGTCGCGGCGGCGGTTCGTATGTGTTGCAGCAATGGCCGGACTCGTCCACGGCGGCGGTGGCACGCACGCTGCGAATGCGGGTCGACGAGCTCCGTGACCGGTGCGACGCGATCTGCCGGATGCACGGCGCGGTGTGCCGGGCCGCGGCCGAATCGCGGACCGACGCTGACATCGGCGTCCTGCGGCAGCGCCTCGAGGACTACCGCCGCGCCGACAGCGGCCTGGCCGCCCAGCAGGCTGACAGCGCGCTGCACCTGGCGATCATGGATGCCGCTCACAACGTCGTCCTCAAACAGGTGCTGCTCGACCTGGAAGCGTCGATCAGTATCGGCGCCCCGGCTCACGTGTGGGGCGAGCCGGCCACCATGCGGCAAATGGAACAGCGGGCGCTCGGTGAGCACACGACGCTGGTCGACGCCATTGCCAACGGTCACGGAGATGACGCCGAGTCGCTGGCGCGAGCCCATGTGGCCATTGACTTCGAGAACATCTCGGCGGCGATGCGCCGTGCTGGAATGCTCGTCGACTGAGTTCACGGGCCGGCGCCGCCCACGGGGGAGCGGAGGGCGGCTGTCGGCTCGCGACCGGGTAATCTGACCCCCGTGACCACCACCGGAATCGACGTCAGCGCACGCCTGGGCACCGTGCTGACTGCCATGGTGACGCCGTTCGGCCCGGACGGCTCGCTTGATCTGACTGGCGCGAAGAAGGTGGCCAAGCATCTGGTCGATTCGGGTTGCGATGGTCTGGTCGTCTCCGGCACCACCGGGGAGTCGCCGACCACCACGGACGACGAGAAGGTCGCCCTGCTCGAGGCAGTTCTGGAAGAGGTCGGCGATCGCGCTCGCGTGATCGCGGGCGCCGGTAGCTACGACACCGCGCACAGCGTGCATCTGGCCAAGGCCTGTGCCGCCGCAGGCGCGCACGGCCTGCTGGTGGTGACCCCGTACTACTCGAGGCCGCCGCAGGCCGGTCTGTTCGCGCACTTCACTGCCGTCGCCGACGCCACCGAACTGCCGGTAATCCTGTACGACATTCCACCGCGGTCGTCGATCCCGATCGAATGGGACACCATCCGCGCACTGGCGCCGCACCCGAACATCGTGGCCGTCAAGGACGCCAAGGGCGATCTCAATGGTGGCGCGGTGATCATGGCCGAGACCGGTCTGGCCTACTACTCCGGCGACGACGCGCTGAACCTGCCGTGGCTGGCGATGGGCGCCACCGGGTTCATCAGCGTGTGGGGCCACGTCGCCGCCGCCGAGCTGCGCGCGCTGTTGTCGGCGTTCAACTCCGGCGACATCGCCACCGCCCGCAAGATCCAGGTCGGGCTCAGCCCGCTGAGCGAGGCGCAGAACCGGCTCGGGGGCGTCACGATGAGTAAAGAAGCGCTGCGATTGCAGGGCTTGGACGTCGGAAACCCGCGGCTGCCGCAGGTACCTGCCACGGCCGACCAGCTGACTGCGCTCGCCGCGGACCTGCGCGCAGCGTCGGTGCTTGCGTGACCACACCCGATTACGCGCCGCCCGGCCCCTTGGAGCCGGGCGGTCTGCGTGTGACAGCACTGGGCGGCATCGGCGAAATCGGCCGCAACATGACCGTTTTCGAGCACCTGGGCCGGCTGCTCGTCATCGACTGCGGCGTGCTGTTCCCGACGCACGACGAGCCCGCCGTCGATCTGATCCTGCCGGACATCCGGCACATCGAGGGCCGGCTGGCCGACATCGAAGCGCTGGTCCTCACCCACGCGCACGAGGACCACATCGGCGCCATTCCGTATCTGTTGAAGATGCGGCCCGACCTCCCGGTCGTGGGGTCGCGGTTCACGCTGGCGCTGGTTGCCGCCAAGTGCCGTGAGCACCGGCTCAAGCCGAACATGCAGATCGTCGCCGAGGGGCAGCGCAGCACCCACGGGGTGTTCGAGTGCGAGTACTTCGCGGTCAACCACTCGATTCCCGATGCCCTGGCCATCGCCGTGCACACGGGTGCCGGCACGGTGCTGCACACCGGCGACATCAAGCTCGACCAGCTGCCGCCGGACGGCCGGCCCACGGACCTGCCCGGCATGTCCCGCCTCGGCGAGCAGGGCGTCGACCTGTTCCTGTGCGACTCGACCAACGCGGAGATTCCCGGGGTCAGTCCGTCGGAGAGCGAGGTCGGCCCCAACCTGCACCGGCTGATCCGCGGCGCGGACGGCCGCGTCATCGTGGCCTGCTTCGCCTCGAACGTCGACCGCGTGCAGCAGATCATCGACGCCGCGGTGGCCCTGGGCCGCAAGGTGTCGTTCGTCGGCCGCTCGATGGTCCGCAACATGGGCATCGCCAAGGAACTCGGCTTCCTCGACGTCGCCGACGACGACGTCGTCGACATCGGTGCTGCCGAACTGCTGCCGGCCGACCGGGTGGTGCTGATCACCACCGGCACACAGGGCGAGCCCATGGCGGCGTTGTCCCGGATGTCCCGTGGTGAGCACCGCAGCATCACTCTGACGGCCGGCGACCTGATCATCCTGTCCAGCTCGCTGATCCCCGGCAACGAGGAAGCCGTCTACGGCGTGATCGACTCGCTGGCCAAGATCGGCGCTCGCGTCGTGACCAATCAGCAAGTGCGCGTGCATGTTTCCGGACACGCCTTTGCCGGCGAGCTGCTGTTCCTGTACCGCGGCGTGCGGCCGCGCAACGTGATGCCGGTGCACGGCACCTGGCGCCATCTGCGGGCCAACGCCAAACTCGCGATCCGCACCGGTGTGCCGGAGGAGAACGTCGTGCTGGCCGAGAACGGCGTCAGTGTCGACCTGGTGGGCGGGCAGGCCCGGATCGCCGGCGCGGTGCCGGTCGGCAAGGTGTTCGTCGACGGTCTGGTGCTCGGCGACGTCGGTGATGCCACCTTGGGTGAAAGGCTCACGCTGACTTCGGGTTTCATCGCGGTCACCGTCGTGCTCAGCCGAGAGACCGGCAAGCCGGTGGCTCCCGTGCACCTGCACTCGCGCGGTTTCTCCGAGGACCCGAAGGCCCTCGAGCCGGCCACCGAGAAGGCGCAGGCCGCGCTGGAAACCCTTGCCTCCGAACAGGTTGCAGACCCCGCACGCATCGCCCAGGCGGTGCGGCGGGCCGTCGGCAAGTGGGTCGGCGAGACCTACCGGCGCCAGCCGATGATCGTGCCGACAGTGCTCGAAATATAGGCCCACGACAATAAGCCGGGCGCAGTGCATCGGTGCGAGGAAACCCTCATTCCGTACGCCCTGTACCACTAAACTCGGCCCGGTGTCTTTGCCGCGGGGGGATCGAGCCTCTGAGCGCCGTGCGCGCGGCCGGCCGGCCAACGCCGATTTGCGAGCCGCCAGGCGCAAGGAGATCGTGCGATCTGCCTACGCGGTGCTCACCGATCGGGGCTACGACCAGACGACGATGTCGGATATTGCCCGCCACGCCAACGTCGGGCAGGGCACCTTGTACCGGTACTACCCGAGCAAACGGGAACTGCTCGACGACGTTTTCGACTACGCGGTCACCAAAGCTGCGCGGGCGCTCCGGATCGGTTCGTTGGCGAGCCTCGACCTGACCGACTACCACCAGGCGATGGAGCTCATCACGGTATTCGGGACCCGCATGTTCGATCTCGTCGATGAGGATCCTGCGATCGTCCGGCTGCTCACGGTGGAAAGCAGCGCGATCGATCCCGAATTGAGGTTCCGGGTCAGCGGGCTCTTGTCGACAGTGGATGTCGCCTTTGCGGGGTTGTTCGAGACCGCCAACCCCGACTACGCCTCGGCGTATCACCGTGCCACGTGGGCACTGCTGGGCCGCTTGGTGATCGGGTTGTCCGGTCCGGGGTTGCTGATGTCCATGCGGGGGGATACGACGGCCGAGTCGCGCGCGACATTTCTGGCGTCGATCTCGGCTATCGCTGACCGAGGATTGCTGACCGAAGAAGCCGCTGACGGGGAACCCGCCGATGCCTGATAGAGCTGCGCAGCTGTACGCGGCGGCTACCGACTTGTTCATCGAGCGCGGATACCGCGATGTCGACGTCACCGACATCACCGCTCGCTGCGGGGTAAGCCACGGCACCTTCTACAACTACTTCCGCAGCAAGCGGGACGTCCTGGAATCGATCCAGGCTCAGACGGTTCTGGAGCTTTCGGCCGCGGTGGCCGGCGAGCGCGACCCTGCCACGCTGACCTGTCGCGCCGAGTACGTCGCGGACTTCGCCGGTCGAGTGCGCCGGGCCGTGGTCTACATCGCGAAAAACCGCACGCTGGTGTCGTTCGCAGCAATCGCCGCTCCCGGAGTCGATGACCAGGCCTATGAATCGGTGCTCGCCGCCTATGACCACCTCGGTGCGCAGGTGACGGCATTCCTGGAAGTGGGACGCCAGCAGGGATGGATTCGCGATAACGTCGACTCACGCGTTGCCGGGCAGGCGGTGGTGTCGACTGTGTTGATGGCGACGTTTCCGATGCTGGTCGAGGACGGCACCGATGTCGACCCGGAGCCGGTCGCGCAGGCATGCGCAGCGTTTCTGCTTGGTGGGCTGCGTCGGGTGCTACCGGATTCGTGACCGCCAGCGGGCGATCTGCTGTCCCATCTCAGTCGCGGGCTCAGTGTCCAGGGCCCACTCCGAAGCGATGTCGTGCCAGCGGCCCCGCGCCTGCAGCGTGCCGAGCACTGCACACACGCTCATCTCCGTGCGGCGCGAGAACGCGTGCGCGCTCCGCATGCGCTGCTTGAAGATGCCCGACCGGAAATCAGATTGGGGCAGCATCGCCTGCGACAGCGCCTTGTATGCGACCTTGTCGGTGATCTGAACCAGCCCCGGGGTCAGATACCAACCGGCGACGGCCCGCATGTACTGCAATGCCATCTCCGGGGGTAGCGCATTGGCATCGACGATGAATCCCGCCACGTACGCCAGTCTGTGTGCGGTCTGGGCGTCGCCGCGCATGACTGCGGTGAGTACCGACCGTTCCAGGTCAACTTCATCTCGGCTCATCCGCACGTGCAAACCGAAATCGAGGAAACCGACGCGGTTGTCCGGCAGGTACAGAATGTTGCCCGGGTGCGG
Organism: Mycobacterium sp. PDNC021; assembly: GCF_048282635.1. Classification (NCBI taxonomy): domain Bacteria; kingdom Bacillati; phylum Actinomycetota; class Actinomycetes; order Mycobacteriales; family Mycobacteriaceae; genus Mycobacterium; species Mycobacterium sp. PDNC021. Next base: position 3,972,794 of record NZ_CP182502.1, on the reverse strand, counting down.
GTCGGCGCAGAACTCGCCGCTGGTGTAGATGCTGGCGCAGTAGAAGCGGAAGATCGCCTCGCCGATGTGGTCGCGCACCGTCTGATCGACGTCGGCGAGGTGATGCAGTTGGGTGCCATCCAGGTACTCGGTCACCAGGACGCGCTCGGTGCACAACTCGTTGATCGGCTCGGGGATCACGAACACCGGATGATCGCGATGAGCTTCGTAGACGGCGCGGTGGTTGGACAGCTCCTGGCGGTAGTCGAGCTCTGCCGTGATCTGCCTGCTGACCTCGGCTACCACCGCGTTCAGACCCCGGATCGGATAGGACCTCGCGCGTAGGCGGACCAACAAGGCGAGGTTCTTCAGGTCGGCGCGGACCGCACTGCGCGCCCAGGGGTATTGAACTTTGACGGCCACCTCGCGTCCGTCAGTCAGCCTTGCTCGGTAGACCTGTCCCAGCGACGCAGTGGCCAGCGGTTCAGGGTCGATGGTGCGCACCTGGCCGCGCAGTGCACCCCACTCGGAGTCCATCAACCGGAACATCACGGCGTTGTCGACGGCGGGGGCGCGGCTGAACAAGGGGGACAGCCGACGGGAGAATTCGTCTCGGTTCTGTGCGGAACTCAGGCCGAAATTGAGCAGCGAAAGCAGCTGGCCGAGCTTCATCGCCGCGCCCTTCATCGTGCCCAAGGTGGTAGCGAGGTCATCGGCCAAGCGCAGCATCTGTTCGTCGCGGACCTGCGCCTTCTGCTCATCGGATAAGAAGGGCTGGCGAAACGCGCTGGTGGCTCGGCGCGCCGCGAGGCGGGCAGCGACCTGCCCGACACGTGCGCCGCGCGCTGCACGGTCGGTGGGTTGATCACCGGATGTCAATTCGGTCCGCCTAGACATCGATGGACATGGCGCCGAGCGGAATTCCTCGTGGATGGTTTACAACGGGCTCGCCCAGGTTGGCAAGGGAGGCCGTGGATTCCAGCAGGGTCTCGCGGACGTTCGGCGGCAACGTCAAGAGCACAGTCGTGACCTCACGCACGGACTCGTCACGGGCGAGACGCAGCCAGTCCAATTCGTCGTCGAGCGCGCGGGTGTAACCGGAGTCGCGGCCGTTGAGGTATTCAGTTCGGACACCGAAGAATTCGGCCAGCTGCTGCACGGTTTGAGGTGAGGGGCGCGTGCGTATCCCGCGGCGCAGTTGCGACAGGTAAGGATCCGACAAGTCATGGCCGCGGCGTGCCAGCGCTTGCGTCACTTCGCTGTTCCGGTATGGCCCCCGCGCGGGGGGATGGATGGCGTCGAAGAGATTGTTGAGCCGCTCGGCGAACAAGGCGGTGTCCACCGCAGGCTTCCGCGGGCGCTTCCTGTCGTACATGTCTTTCCCCCAAATTGGTGCCGAGTTCGGACGTGCTGTGCACGTGTTGGAACCGGGTGGCCTGGTAGTGGCCGCTTGGGGAGCGCTTTTCGGGCCGGGCGACGACACAACCGATGTTCGCCGATCCAGCCGCGCCAGCTAGGTTAGCTCACCTCGACTTACTTCGCTAGAAATGATCACGAATGACAGGTTGACACGTCAGTCCGATATATGCAATTCTCGGATTTGAACGTGGAATCCGGTCAAACTGGGGAGTAGATGCCGGTCTTTGCGAACTAGGGGGTGGGGTGCTGGTGGACCGCGGGGTGTTCGCTGAAGTGCCACTTGGCTCGACTGTGTTTTTGCTGTGTGGTCGAAGGCAAACACGCTGACACCAACGCTATTTATTGCTGAATTCACGTCGCTTCGGTGTGGCAGAGAATCGTCAACCCGGATGAATGGGTGTGGACGTCGAGTCTGTGGTGTCGGTGACGCGCCGCCGCTGTGCTGGGCCGTCGACATGCGATGGGCTCGGTCATGGGAAACAAGACTGCAATCGGGGGGATGGCTGCCGTCAGCGGCAGCAGAGGGGGTTTCGCTGTGGGGGTTACCGCGAACAAGCTGCTGTGCGATGCCGAGATTGCGCCTGACGGCAGCGTGGTGGTGATTGAAGACGTTGGCGCCAACGGTCTTTCGGGTGTATACGTGCACCAGGATGTTGACGGCGTCGGTGGTACGGCCAGGGCGCTGTGGGTGCATACGATGGGCATCCACGAGTGCGACCTCGCCGGCAAGTTGGTGCGGGTCAGGGTGTACTCGGGCTCGGATAGTCGTGGGCTGGGCATGCCGGCGTTCGACGGGCAGCTCGACATCGCCAGTGGGGTCATGGCCTTGGGCGATCGTCACAATCGAACCCGGCAACTACTCTTCGGCGCACCGGCAGTCGTCCCGGTCAAAGTGTTCCTCGGCACAGAAATCGAGACCATTCGGTTCGGCGATTCCGAGAGTCGTTATCCCGTGTCGGGTCCGAGTGAAGTCAATGTGCTGCTGCCCGAAGACACGGGATTTGTTCATGCGCTCGGATACCCGATGCCGCGGTGGAGCTGGCTTCTTCGGCCGCGCCGACGCGGCCGTGACATATCCCAGCGCGCACATGTCGACGTTGGACCGCTTGTGCCCACCCCCTGCCCGAGTCGGGAAGTGGAACAAGTCCGGCGCGGCGTCGCTCAGTGAATGGGGCAGGAGCCGAAGCGCGTCGCGCTGTGCCGGCACTGAATCGCGGCGGTGCGCATTCGCCATGCTTTGCGGCATTGCCGCTGAATTCGGTTGCTTTGCAACCACTTCCAGAGGTGCGCCCGCTCTACTGGTGGGCTCGGGCATTGCAGCAGGAAGGCTGTCTGCTCCAAGCGGTGTCCTACAGCCCGAACGAACCAGCGGCGGTCGTGACTGTGCGGCTGCCATCTCACCGCGTGGTGCACGTCCGTTGCGCTGGCGACGACCCCGCTGAGCACACTGATCTGCCGAGCGTGCTCGCTGCGGCTATCTGTCAGCTCCACAGTGGCGATTGGGCCGACGACACCAACCGCATGCTCGCGCTGTTGCAGAACCTCCGTCTGTTGATTGAGCCCCGGCCTGCTGCCCGAAACTCGGCGCATATATCGGGCTTGATCAGCCAACCAGCCCGTTCGGTTCGGGTGGCCTACTGGTGGGCCGAGGCGTTACAGGCCCGCGGCTGGCGTTTGTCGGCGCTGGGGCATCCGATGGCGCGGAGCGGCTTCATTGCAGAAATCCCGGAAGGGCCGGGCCAATTCGTGTTGGCGATCTACCCGCGGGATATCCCCGACGACGGGACAGAGGCGAGCGCGCTGGCGAATTCGCTGCAGCGACTGACTTTCGAGCAGCGGCGATACCTCGCGCGGCTGGTCTCCCAGCGGGGCTAGGGCTTCCCGGCCAATGCCGACCACTCCAGGTCGGACGTGGGCAAGGCGCGGCCGGTCGGCCGCACATACCGGTCCCGCACCTGATCCGGTCCGAGCTGGTCAAGCAATCGCCAGCCGTACCCGTCGAGATAGCGCCCGACCTCATCGGGTCGCAGGCCGAACTTCCACACCTGACTGCGCTGGCGAAAGTTGCGATACAGCGACGGCGCGGCGGAGATGTCCACTCCGTCGATGAAGTCGCGCTGCACGTAGGTGAAGTTGAGCCGGCTACCGGCGGGCGCGGATCGCAATTGCTCGAAGGTGCTGTTGATCGCCTCAGCGGTCAGATACTGGGTGACGCCCTCCCAGATGAAGAATGTGCGGGCATCGCGCTGATAGCCCTGGCCGGCCAGCGCGCTCATCAGGTCGTCACGCTCGAAGTCGACGGCGACCAGGTGGACCGACGGTGGGGGAGTGCCGAAAACCCGGCCGAGGATGGCACGTTTGCGCTCGATATTGATCGGCTGGTCGACTTCGAACACCGGGATGATGCTGCGGCGCGACAACCGGCAGCCGCGCGTGTCGAGGCCGGCGCCCAGCACCACCACGGCATCGATCGCACCCAGTGCCGCCACGAGGTTGTCGTCGGCGTACCGCTTCCGGCAGGCCATGTTGGCCCAGATGCCCGGCGCCGACCGATCCGACGCGGCGACCATGGCGCGCCGCACCAGCGACCACCGGGTGGCTGACACCAGAGCGCGAAGCGCTTGCGGCAGAAAAGAAGTCGCCAGGTCGTCGTCGACGAGACGGCGGCCCGGCGGCTCATGCTGCTCGATCGCGGTGAGCGCCATCGGCCCGAAGGCCGTCAGCGCCGCTGGGTTACGAGCCATGTCGGATGCCCTGCTCCTCGTGCAGACGATGTCAGCGTTTGTTGACGAAACCCGCGTCCACCGGCAGGGTCACCCCGGTGATGTAGCGTCCGGCGTCCGACACCAGCCAGGCCACCGTGTTGGCGATGTCCTCGGCGTCGAGGACCTGCACCGGCAGCGCGTTGCTCATGTCCGGTCCGGCCTTCGTCTCTGCCGTCAACTGGCTCAACCACTTCCGGGTGAAGTCGTTGTCGATCATCGGGGTGTCCACCCCGGCCGGATGGATCGAGTTGACCCGGATGTTCTGCGAGGCGAGCAGATTCGCGTACACCCGCATCAGGCCGACCATGCCGTGCTTGGCAGCGGCGTAGCCCACCGACCCGGCCATCGGCGAGGCCAGCCCGACCAGACCCGCGACGGAACTGATCAGCACGATCGAACCGCCGTTGCCGGCCTTGACCATCGGCCGCATGGCCACGTCCAGGGTGTGGAAGACGCCGGTCAGGTTGACGTCGATGACGTCCTGCCAGGCGTCTTCACCCGCCATGGGTGCGATGCCCGCATTCGCGATGACGATGTCCAGCCGGCCGCCGAGCTCCTCGACGCCGGCCTTGAGCGCGGACTTGAGGGCGTCGCGGTCGCGGACATCGGCCTGGCTGGCGACGATCCGGGCCCCGTTCTCCTCGACCAGCTTGACCGTCGCGGCCAGATCGTCGGGAGTGGCCATGGGGTAGGGGACCGACGCGATCTGGTCGCACAGGTCGACGGCGATGATGTCGGCACCCATCGACGACAGTTTCACCGCGTGCGCACGGCCCTGGCCACGGGCCGCACCGGTGATGAAGGCAACCTTGCCGCTCAGCTCACCCACGGTCACTTGCCCCGCAACTGGCCCTTGGCCGGATCGCCGGCGACGACGGGAGCGAGCATCTTGATGTCGGGTGCGCCGTCGAGGTGCTCGCCGATGGCGCCGAACAGCTTGCCGATCGCAGGGGCGGTGCTGTGGGTCTTGAGGGCGTCCGCGTCGGCCCACTGCTCGACGAAGACGAACATGCCGCCGTCGGCCTCGTGCAGCGAGTAGAGCTCACAGCCCGGTTCTGCGTGGACGGCGTCGACCGCCTCGACGCACGCGGCGCGGACCTGATCGACGGACTCGGGCTTGGCCTTCATGGTGGCGACGACAACGACCGGCATGAACGAACTCCTCGATAGATAGCTGAACTAGACAGGTGTCCACGTTAGCTCGGAGCTCTGGGCGGGTGTGACGTGGCTCCCACCGGTAGGTGACCAGCAGATATGCGGTCGAGGTCGTGACCTAAGCGTTACGTGTGTGGCAGATGGTGCAGATGGGGAGAATGCGACTAGGCTGGCAGCCATGGCGAGTAAGACCGCAACGAGCTCAGCTAACCGGGCCAAGGCCGGGTCGGCGAATCGTGGCGCAGCCGGTTCGGGGGCGCGTTCATCGAAGTCAGGCAGTGCAAAGTCGAGTCGGCCGGCACGTCCGCCGGCCCCGAAATCGCCCGCCCGTAAGCCGGCCCGCAAACCGGCACCCCATCCATCTCCGGTCGCTACCGCCGGTGCTGCAGTGGGTCGTGGCGCCCGCGCGGGCTGGTTGATGCTCGCGAAGGGCGCTGGAACCACCGCCCGCAGCGTCGGCCGCGCCCGGGAACTCGACCCCGGACACCGCCGCGACGGCATCGCGCTGGCGCTGCTGGGCGTCGCGTTCCTGCTCGCGGCGAGCTCCTGGTTCGACGCAGCTCGGCCGGTCGGTGCGTGGATCGACTACGGCGTCCGCACAGTCATCGGATCCGCCGTCGTGGTGCTGCCGGTCCTGCTGCTGGCGCTGGCCGTCACGCTGATGCGGACCCATCCGAACCCCGACGCGCGGCCGCGGCTGATCCTGGGCGTTGCCATGATCGGGCTGCCGGTGCTGGGCCTGTGGCACGTCTGGGCCGGTGCGCCCACCGAGCCGGGGGAGCGCCGCGGCGCCGCCGGGTTCGTCGGCTTCGTCATCGGCGGGCCGCTGTCCGACGGGCTGACCGTCTGGATCGCCACCCCGTTGCTCATCATGGGCGTGCTGTTCGGCCTGCTGCTGGTCACCGGCACGACCATCCGGGAACTGCCGGACACGTTGCGCTACATGGTCTCCGGTCGCCTGCACGGCGACCACGACGACGAGTACGACGCGCCGGCCGGCTATGTCGACGATTTCGCCGATGATTTCTCCGACGGCTACTACGACGACCCGACCTATTCGCGGGACGAGCCCGAAGCCTGGCCCGGTTCGGACCAGACCACCGCGGCCATGACGCGGCCACTGGGCCGCACGCCGATGGACAACTACCCGGTCGAGCCTGCAGCCGACGAAGCGCCGACCGCACCCGAGCCGGCGGCCAAGCCGTCGCGTCGCCGCAAGGCACAGAACGTCGCGGACCCGGTGCCCACCAAGGCCAAGGCCCTGGAACAGGCCGCCGACAAGAACAAGGACGACGGCCTGACGCTGGACCGCGTCATCGAGGGCGACTACACGCTGCCCCCGCTGGAGCTGCTGGCCGATGGCGACCCGCCGAAGCGGGTCGGCCGCGACAACGACCGCATCATGAACGCGATCACCGAAGTGATGCAGCAGTTCAAGATCGACGCCACCGTCGTCGGTTTCCAGCGCGGCCCGACGGTCACCCGCTACGAGATCGAACTCGGACCGGGTGTCCGCGTCGAGCGGTTCACCCAGCTGCAGCGCAACCTCGCCTACGCGGTGGCCAACGAGCACATCCGCCTGTTGGCGCCGATCCCCGGCAAGTCCGCGGTCGGTGTCGAGGTCCCCAACAGCGACCGGGAGATGGTGCGGCTCAAGGACGTGCTGAACGCACCGTCCACCCGCAAGGACCACCACCCGATGGTGTTCGGCATCGGCAAGGACGTCGAAGGCCACTTCATCAGCTACAACCTGGCCAAGATGCCGCACCTGCTGGTGGCCGGCTCCACCGGTTCGGGTAAGTCGAGCTTCATCAACTCGATGCTGGTGTCGCTGCTGCAGCGCGCCACCCCGGACGAGGTCCGGATGATCCTGGTCGACCCGAAGATGGTGGAATTCCCGCCGTACCAAGGGATTCCGCACCTCATCACGCCCGTGATCATCGACCCGAAGAAGGCCGCCGCCGCGCTGGCCTGGCTGGTCGAGGAGATGGAGCAGCGCTACCAGGACATGAGCGCCAGCGGTGTCCGGCACATCGACGACTTCAACAAGAAGGTCCGCTCCGGCGAGATCACCGCGCCGCTGGGCAGCGAGCGGGTCTACAAGACCTACCCGTACATCCTGTGCGTCGTCGACGAGCTGGCCGACCTGATGATGCAGGCGCCGCGCGACGTCGAGGACGCGATCGTCCGCATCACCCAGAAGGCCCGCGCCGCGGGCATCCACCTGGTGCTGGCGACCCAGCAGCCGGTGGTCTCGGTGGTCACCGGTCTCATCAAGGCAAATGTGCCGTCCCGCATGGCATTCGGCGTGACCAACGCGACCAACTCGCGCGTCATCCTCGATCAGATCGGCGCCGAGAAGCTCACCGGTAAGGGTGACGCACTGTTCCAGCCGTCCGAAGCGCCCAAGCCCATCCGGGTGCAGGGTGCCTACGTCAGCGACGACGAAATCCAGGCCGTCGTCGCCTTCACCAAACAGCAGGCCCAGCCCGAGTTCATCGACGGCGTCACGGTCAAGACCGTCGAGAAGCGCGATATCGACAGCGACATCGGCGACGACATGGACGTCTTCCTGCAGGCCGTGGAACTGGTCGTGTCGAGCCAGTTCGGGTCGACCTCGATGCTGCAGCGCAAGCTGCGGGTCGGGTTCGCCAAGGCCGGCCGCCTCATGGACCTCATGGAGACGCGCGGCATCGTCGGACCGTCCGAGGGCTCCAAGGCCCGCGAGGTCCTGGTCAAGCCCGACGAACTGGCCGGCACCCTGATGCTGATCCAGGGCGGCTCCGATGCCAACGGATCGATGGGTGACGACCCCGGTTTCTGACCGGTGTTACCCGGATCACACCAACGCGGGCTGACGGTGCGGATAACACCGACGATGGGTGGCAGGCGGCGCCGACTATGGGAGGCTGGTCTCCTAAGGAGGCTTTGCCGTGGTTGACATTTCGCCCGCCGAAGAGCTCGATGCAGAGTTCGAGTCCGGCGGCCGCAGCTGGCCTGCGCTGACGGCGTTCACCGACCTCGGATTCCGGAAATCGACGGCGCAGCACGTGGTTCCGTTGTTGTACGGGCTTGTCATCGCCGGTGCCGTGGTTTTGTATCTGGCGGGCGCCGTGGTGGCGTTCGAGCTGTCTGCGCTTCTCGGCGTGTTCTGGTTGTTCCTCGCCGGCCCGGTCACTTGTGTGGCGATCGTGCTGGTGGTGCGGGTGGTTCTGGAGTCACTGAGCGCGTTCATGGCAATGGGCCAGCAGGTCGACGAGCTGAATGAGCTGGTACTGGAGATCGCCGAGCTGATGATCGGGGTATCGGACAAGATCGACGTGATCCCGACGCTGCCATCGTTCGGCCGTGGTGGCCGGTCCCGCCGCAGGGCCGCGATCATGGACATGCGGGACCGGATCGTCGCGCGCCGGGCAGCCGCGACCGACGCTGCCGACTAGCTGTACTGACCACGGACGTTAGGTACGGCGTGGCGTGGTGACATGAAGAAGACCTCCGAGTGAAGTGCGAGCTGTCTAGGAACGCACCAACTCAATCTCGGAGGTCTTCGTGTCCCACCGTAATGCTCCGCTGTCGGAAACTGGTCGTCTGCGCTTGGCCCGTTGTGTCGTCGAGGACGGCTGGTCGCTGCGCCGCGCAGCCGAGCGATTCCAAGTCGCGGTCACCACAGCGGCGCGTTGGGCGGGTCGCTACCGCGAGCAGGGCCCAGCCGGCATGGTCGATCGCAGTTCACGTCCACAGCGAAGCCCCAACCAGACACCGACTCGTACCGAGCGCCGGATCATCAAAGTGCGGGTCATCCGGCGTTGGGGGCCAGCACGAATCGGCTATCTGCTGGGAATTCATCCCTCGACCGTGCACCGGGTGCTAACCCGTTACGGGGTGGCCAGGTTGCGTTGGCTCGACCGGCCCACCGGCACGGTGATCCGCAGAATTCACGCCGCGCGACCCGGCGAACTGGTGCATGTTGACGTCAAGAAGCTGGGCAAAATTCCTGCCGGCGGGGGCTGGCGGATGCTGGGCCGAACCGCAGGCAATCACAACACGCGCGCCGATAAGAGTTCCGGACGCGTCAGCAAGCACGGTCACCCGATCAAGGGCCATCACTTCCTGCACACCGCGATCGATGCCTACTCACGGCTGGCCTACTCCGAGCTCCTGGCCGACGAGCGCAAAGAGACAGCGTCAGCGTTCTGGGCCCGGGCCAACGCATGGTTTAACCAATGCGGGTTCACGGTGTCGAAGGTGTTGACCGACAACGGATCCTGCTATCGATCTCACGCGTTCCGTGACGCACTCGGGGCCATCGAACACCGCCGAACACGTCCCTACCGGCCCCAGACCAACGGCAAGGTGGAGAGATTTCACCGCACCTTGGCCGATGAATGGGCCTACGCCCGGCTCTACACCAGCGACGCCGAACGCTGCGCCGAGTACCCCCGATGGCTACACACCTACAATCACCACCGCGGCCACACCGCACTGGGCGGTCAACCACCCGCCAGCCGCGTACCTAACCTCTCAGGTCAGTACAACTAGCGGCTGTTCAGTGGCCGAAGCTCTGGGCGAGGTTTGCCAGTTCGCCTGGGATTCGCAAACTGGTCAGGTTCGCTGTCCCGGCCGGCGCTCGCCTCACAGCGTGACCAGCATCCGGGTATTGCCCAGGGTGTTCGGCTTGACGTAGGACAGGTCCAGGAACTCCGCCACACCGGTGTCGTACGACCGGCACATCTCCTCGTACACCTCGGCGGTGACGGGCGTGCCCTCGATCTCCACGAAGCCGTGCTTGCTGAAGAAGTCGATCTCGAAGGTCAGCACGAAGACACGCTGCAGCTCCAGCTCCCGGGCCACGTCGAGCAGCCGTGCCACCACCGCGTGCCCGACGCCCATGCCGCGCACCTTGGGATGGGCCGCGACGGTGCGTACCTCGCCGAGGTCGGCCCACAGCACGTGCAACGCGCCACAGCCGACGATCTCGCCATCGAGGTCGGCCACCCAGAATTCCTGGACCGCCTCGTAGAGGGTCACCAGGTTCTTCTCGAGCAGGATCTTTCCCGCGTAGATGTCGACGAGGGCCTTGATACCGGGGACGTCGGACGTCCGGGCGCGGCGAACCACCAGCCCTGTGGTGGTGGGTTTCGGTGCGTCGCTCACACGTGGAGGGTATCGGCTGCGTATCGCCCGGTAGGTGACCGGATATCCTGTGTCGGTGACAGGCCAGTCAGACACCGATCCGCGCGCCTCGCGTGCCGGCGTGGCGAACATCGCCAATCTGCTGACCGGCCTGCGCATCGTGCTGGTGCCGGTGTTCCTGGCGGCCCTGTTCGCCGGTGATGGACACGAAACCCGTTGGCGGATTGCGGCTTTCGTCGTGTTCGCGGTTGCCGTCATCACCGATCGGTTCGACGGCGAGATCGCCCGCAGCTTCGACATGGTCACCGAGTTCGGCAAGCTGGCCGACCCCATTGCGGACAAGGCCCTGATCGGGGCCGCGCTGATCGGGCTGTCGATGCTCGGCGACCTGCCCTGGTGGATCACCGTCGTGATCCTGACCCGTGAGCTTGCGGTGACACTGTTGCGCTTCGCGGTGATCCGGCGCGGCGTCATTCCCGCCAGCCGTGGCGGCAAGCTCAAGACGCTGGTGCAGGCGGTGGCGATCGGTTTGTTCGTCCTGCCACTGCATGCCTGGCCCGCCCCGTGGCTGACCGCTGCCTGGGTCTTCATGTGGGCCGCGGTGGTGCTGACCGTGCTGACGGGCATCGACTACGTCGTCTCCGCGTTTCGCCGCCCCTGATTCGTCCCCTCGGGAACCAAAGCGGTGCGTCGCCGCGTTGGTGCCTACAAGACCGTGTAGAACGGGTGGTCCGGCCGGGCTGCGCGGCTGTTACTCAGGCTGAAGGGGAAACGCGATGACGACATTGTTGCGTGAGGTGATCGGCGACGTGCTGCGCCAGGCCCGTACCGGTCAGGGACGCACACTGCGCGAGGTGTCCGACGGTGCACGGGTGAGCCTGGGCTACCTGTCCGAGGTGGAGCGGGGCCGCAAGGAACCGTCGAGCGAACTGCTCGGTGCCATCTGCGGTGCCCTGGAGGTGCCGCTGTCGCAGGTGCTGGCCGACGCCGCCGAGCAGATGCTGCACACCGAGCGCGCCGAGGCCGACCGCACGGTGGCCAACATCGACGTCGCGACCAAGGTTGTCATCCCACAGCATCTCGCCATGGCTGTGGCCTGACCGCTATCGAACTCGCCGCGCCGCAATAGTGCATGCGGGCTGCGTCTGGCTGTCCATACCTACTAGGTTGGCTGTAGACGCGCTGCCACCTACGCGGCCGGCAACCTGATAACCGATCCCGAATCACGAACGACACGAAGGCGGACCGATCTCATGGCCAATCCCTTTGTCAAAGCCTGGAAGTACCTCATGGCGCTGTTCAGCTCCAAGGTCGACGAGTACGCCGACCCGAAGGTTCAGATTCAGCAGGCGATCGAAGAGGCCCAGCGCCAGCACCAGGGCCTGACGCAGCAGGCGGCCTCGGTCATCGGCAACCAGCGTCAGCTCGAGATGCGCCTGAACCGGCAGCTCGCCGACATCGAGAAGCTGCAGGCCAACGTCCGCCAGGCCCTGACCCTGGCCGACCAGGCCACTGGCGCCGGTGACGTCGCCAAGGCCACCGAGTACAACAACGCCGCCGAGGCCTTCGCGGCTCAGCTGGTGACCGCCGAGCAGAGCGTCGAGGATCTCAAGGCGCTGCACGACCAGTCGCTGCAGGCCGCCACCCAGGCCAAGAAGGCCGTCGAGCAGAACGCCATGGTGCTGCAGCAGAAGATCGCCGAGCGCACCAAGCTGCTGTCGCAGCTCGAGCAGGCCAAGATGCAGGAGCAGGTCAGCGCCTCGCTGCGCTCCATGACCGAGATCGCCGCGCCGGGCAACACCCCGAGCCTCGACGAGGTGCGCGACAAGATCGAGCGTCGCTACGCCAACGCCATGGGTTCGGCCGAGCTGGCTCAGAACTCGGTGCAGGGCCGCATGATGGAGGTCCAGCAGGCCAGCGTGCAGATGGCCGGGCATTCGCGCCTGGAGCAGATCCGTGCCTCGATGCAGGGCAACTCCCTGCCGTCCGGCGGTGCCGCAGCGCCTGCCACTCCCGCAGCTCCGGCAGCCAACCCGGCGCCGGAGAACCCGCTGTCGCAGTAAATTTCGAGATGTGAGGGGGCAGCGGTGAACGCCCAGTCGTCCGGCCGCCCAGGGGAGACCCGGGGCTGGCAGGCGGTCCTGCAACGCAGCATCGACACCGCTGCCGAATTGTCCGGCCTGGTGGCCCAGCGCCTCGGTGCAGCCGCCGACCCGCGCGCCAGGCTGCTGCGCAAGCGGCGCTGGGCGCTGCGGCTGGGCTGGCTGTTCGCCGGCGCCAGCGCCTTCTGGATCGGGTTGACGGCGCTGCTGGCCGCGTGGAGCACCCCGTTCTGGGTGCTGATCATCACCGGCCCCATCGCCGGTGGTGCCGCGTTCCTGGCCACCCTGTGCTTCCTGCGTTACCGATGGCTGCGCCGCGAACCGCTGCCGCCGGCACGGACCTCGCGGCTGCTGCCGCCCAGGGGCTCGGCGGCGCGCCGTCCGATGGAGACGCTGGCGTCGGCCGAGCGCGGGTTGTACGCACTGCTGAGCGTCATCCAGCGGGGCCAGTTGCTGCCCGCCGCCGAGATCGCCGAAGTGACCGCCGCGGCCAACGTGTCGGCCGCGGCGCTGGCCGGTACGGCCGGGGAAGTGGTCGCGATGGAACGGGCGGCCGGTTCGGTGCCGCAGTCCCGCGGGCATCTGGCGCCGACCATCAAGTCCTACACCGCACAGCTCGATGCGGGCGTACGGCAGTACGCCGACATCGCCACCGCGGCAGCGCAATTGGTGTCAGCGGCGAACAGCGGGTCGAGCTCGGCGCGGTCGATGTCCGAGCAGCGTTATCGCAGTGAACTCGTCGCGGCGACCGACCGCCTCAGCGCCTGGGCGCAGGCCTTCGATGAGCTCGGACGCCTGCGCCACGCCTGACGGTCAGATCGTGGTCGAGCTGCCGGAACCGTCATCGGACCGGCGGCCGTACCGCTCCTCGTAGGCCGCGTGAATGTGGGCGTTCTTCTGGCGCAGCGACTCTTCGAGCAGCTTCGGGTCGATGCCGTGCTTGACCAGCATGTGCCGGCGCCAGATCTTGTTCAGCGCGTGCGAGAAGTAGATCACCGGAATCAGGATGGGCACCGTCGCGCTGAGCCTGATGATCAGGTCCGAGCCGCCCGTGATGCCGAGCAGCTCGGGCAGGAACCAGATCGGGATCAGGATCAGGAACGCCGGGACGAACATGCGGATGACCACCCGCAGCGTCGCGCCCTGGCCGATGAGGTCCTCGGTCACCCAGGCCCGCATCGAGTCGGGCAGCCGGCCGCCGTAGCTGTACTTGATGTACTGCCAGGCGCTGGGCTTCGGGCGATTCTCGTTGGCCATGGTGGCCGATTTTACCGGTGGCTACATAGTCGGCCGCAGGGCCGGGATGGCGGCCCCGAGCAGACCGCGCACCGTGGCCTTGACCATGTCGAACATGTCGAAGTAGTCGCGCCACAGCGTGATCCGGCCGTCGTGCACCTCGAACACGCCGCACACCCAGAACTGCAGGCGCACGGGCCCGATGACGAGCGCATCGGTGCGCTCGTTGAGCACGGTAGAACCCTCTCCGACGAGGCGGTGGAACTTCACCTCGAAACTGACCGGGCTCTTCTTCATGGGGCGGAACAGCTTCATGGCGCGGGCGCGGCCGCGGATGGTGGGCAGCCCGACGTTCTCGTAGACGAGGTTGTCGTCGAGCAGGCTGTCTGCGGTGTCCATGTCCTCGGCCTGCAGGGCATAGAGAAAGGATTCGACGATCTCGGCATTGGTCTGGGTCACTGCCGGTGTGGTCTGTGTCATAAGCCCACCGTAGCCGCGCGACGATCAAGCGGCGAGGGACGAGCCGCGTTGAGGAGTGCGGCCATCAGGCCCAGTGCTCCTGCCCGGCGGTGCCCAGGTGCTGGTGTGACAGGGTGACCCGATGCGTATCGCCGTGGTTGCCGGGCCTGATCCCGGCCATGCCTTTCCGGCGATCGCCCTGTGCCTTCGGTTTCAGGCGGCCGGCGACCGCCCGGTGCTGCTGACGGGCCGGCAATGGCTCGACACCGCGCGGGCGGCCGGCGTCGACGCTCGGGAACTGCTCGGGCTCGACCCCGAGGACGGCGACGACGACCTCGACTCGGGCGCCAAGATCCATGAGCGAGCCGCGCGGATGGCGGTACTCAATGTGCCCGTGCTGCGTGAGCTGGCGCCCGATCTGGTGGTGTCGGACGTCATCACGGTGTGCGGCGGCATGGCCGCTGAATTGCTGGGCCTGCCGTGGGTCGAGCTGACACCGCACCCGCTGTACCTACCGTCGAAAGGGTTGCCGCCGTTGGGCAGTGGCCTGGCGCCGGGTGTCGGCCTGCGCGGCCGGCTGCGGGACGCGACGCTACGGTTCTTCACGTCGCGCTCGATCCGCGAGGGGGACCGGCAGCGATCCACGGCGCGCGTCGGAATCGGCTTGCCCGCAACCGATCCCGGGCCGGCGCGGCGGTTGATCGCGACTCTGCCCGAGCTCGAGCTGTCGCGACCGGATTGGCCGGCCGAAGCCGTTGTCGTCGGGCCGTTGCACTTCGAGCCGACCGCGACCGTGCTGGACATACCGCCGGGCTCGGGCCCGGTTGTCGTCGTGGCGCCGTCGACGGCCACCACGGGGATGCAGGGTCTCGATGAGCTCGCGCTGGCGGCGCTGATCCCCGGGCAGACGCTGCCCGACGGTGCTCGCGTCGTCGTCTCGCGGCTGCGCGGCGCCGACGTGCCGGTGCCACCGTGGGCGGCGGTCGGGCTCGGTCGACAGGACGAACTGCTGAAGCAGGCCGATGTGATGATCTGCGGCAGTGGACACGGCATCGTGTCCAAGACGCTGCTGGCCGGGGTGCCGCTGGTGGTGGTGCCCGGTGGCGGAGACCAGTGGGAGATCGCCAATCGGATTGTGCGACAAGGCAGTGGCGAGTTGATCCGGCCGTTGACCGCGGAGTCGCTGGCGGCGACTGTCGGTCGGGTGCTGTCGACGCCGTCCTATCGGAAGGCGGCCGGGCAGGCCGGTGACAGCGGAGCGGACGTCGCCGATCCGGTGGCTGTGTGCCGTGCGGCGCTGGGCGTCGGTGCTGAGTAGGTTGGTGCGGTGCGACTGACCGAATTCACCCTGCTGATCGAAGACCAGTTCGGTACGGCGCGCGGTGCGGCGTTGGTGAACGACCACGTGCTGGCGGTCCTCGGTGGCCGCACCCCGGCTCAGGCGATCGAAGCCGGCGTCGACCCCCGCGACGTGTGGCGGGCCCTGTGCGCGGACTTCGACGTGCCGCGCGATCAGTGGTGATCACCATCTCGTTTGGTCTCCCGGGACTACGCGCGTCACAGTGTTTGTAGGGCGACGACATGGTGTTTGCCACTCCCGACTCATAGCGTCCTTCGTGTACCCCACGAAGGAAGGACGACGTGAGCATCCGACTGCCGCTGCTGGACTCGACGTTCCTGCGCATCGACACTCCCGACACCCCGATGCACGTCGCCACACTGCAAATATTCGCACTGCCCGAGGACGTCGGCCCCGACTTCGTCACCGACCTGGTGGCCGACTTCCGGGCGCCGCGGCCGCTGCGCAAGCCGTTCGACCAGACCCTTGCCGGCGGTTTGCTGTCCGGGGTGGCTCCGGCCTGGGACACCGTCGAGCAGCTCGACATGGAGTACCACGTCCGGCACACCGCGCTGCCGGCTCCGGGCGGGGAACGCCAGCTCGGCGACCTGATCTCGCACCTGCACAGCACGCGGCTGGACCGCACCCGTCCGCTGTGGACCTGCCACGTCATAGAAGGTCTCGAGAACGGCAGGTTCGCGGTGTACACGAAGATGCACCACAGCGTGACCGACGGCGTCAACGGCGTGCGGCTCGTCACCGAACAGCTCGCCACCACACCCGACGGGCCGTCCCAGGCGCCGTGGCAGCAGCCCGTGGCCGCACCGCCGCGCCGTCGCCGCGGCGGTGCCGGGCAGTCGCTGTCGCCGTGGCGCGCGGTCGGTGAGCTGGGCCGCGGCCTGGCCGGACTGGTGCGGCTGGGTGGTGACGGTGACCCGGTGCGGCTGCCGTTCGAAGCGCCGCAGTCGATCCTCAACGGCCGCGTCACCAACGCCCGGCGCGTCGCCACGCAGCAGCTCGACATGAGCCGCATGCAGGACATCGCGAAACGCCATGCCGCCTCGCTGAACGACGTCTTCCTCGCGGTCTGCGGCGCGGCGCTGCGGCGCTACCTCGCCGACCAGAACGCCTTGCCCGAGCGGTCGCTGATCGCCGGGGTGCCGGTGAACCTGCGCGGGGAAGGCCAGGAAGGTGGCAACGCCGTGGGCTTCCTGTGGTCGGAACTCGGTACCGATGTCGCTGATCCGCGGGAACGGCTCGGCGTCATCCAGCGGTCCATGGCCGCCGCGAAAGACCACCTGCGCGGCATGGCTGGGCCGGTGCGTCCCGTCTTCACCCTGCTGACCATGGCATTGCCGGTCGCGGTGTTGATCAGTGGCCAGGCCACGCGCGTGTACCGGCCGCCGATGAACGTCACGATCTCGAACGTGCCGGGACCGGCCGACGCGCGTTACCTGCGCGGTGCCCGGATGGAGGCGTGTTACCCGGTGTCGCTGGCGTTTCAGGGCCTCGGCCTCAATATCACCTGCATCAGCTACGACGGGCAGCTCAATCTCAGCGTCGTCGGCAGTCGCGACGCGGTGCCGCACCTGCAACACATCGCCGTCTATATCGGCGAAGCTTTGAATGAATTCGACACCGAGGAGGTCGGCCCATGAGCGCCACCATTGCCGTAGTCACCGGAGCCGGGCGGGGGATCGGTCTGTCCATTGCGAAAGCCCTTGCCGCACAGGGACACCGCGTCCTGATCACCGACGTCGACGAGGACGCCGCCGGGCGCGCCGCCGAGACCGTCGGGCGCGGTGCCTGGGGCCTGGCTCAGGACGTGCGCGACGTCGCGAGCCACCAGGGGATCGCCGCGC
Source organism: Mycobacterium sp. PDNC021 (assembly GCF_048282635.1). Taxonomy (NCBI): domain Bacteria; kingdom Bacillati; phylum Actinomycetota; class Actinomycetes; order Mycobacteriales; family Mycobacteriaceae; genus Mycobacterium; species Mycobacterium sp. PDNC021. Next base: position 3,955,345 of record NZ_CP182502.1, on the reverse strand, counting down.
TGGCCGCGGAACAGGGCCGAATTGCGGTGTGGGTCAACAACGCCGGGGTGCTGCACGCGGGTAACAGCTGGGAGCAGCCCGCCGAGCACGTCGTCCAGACCCTCGACGTCAACGTCCGCGGGATGATGGCGGGCTGCATGGCGGCCGTCAACGCGATGGGTGCGCGCGGCGGCGTCATCCTCAACATCGCCTCGATCTCTGCGCTGACGCCCGTGCCGGGGCTGGCGGTGTACGCCGCGAGCAAGGCCGCGGTGCTGTCGTACACCACCTCGCTGCAGGGCGAACTGCATACCGCCGGTCTGCCGATCCGGGCCCGCGCGCTGTGCCCCGACGTGGTGAACACCGAGATGGTCACCGCTACGACCCACGATCCCGGTGCGGCCCTGCTGTTTTCGGGCCCCAAGCCGCTGGCCGCCGATGACGTGGCAGCCGCCGCCCTGGAACTGATGGACTCCCACCAGATTTTCCGCGTGGTGCCCCGCTGGCGCGGCGTCATCGCGCGCAGTACCGACGTGGCGCCGGCCGCCGGCCTGCGCGCCCTATCCCTGATGAGGACGTTGGGCCTGCGGCGCCAGCGTTCGCTGTGACTGCTCGAGGAGCAACTGTGACCATGAAGACGGTGGCGATCACCGGCGCGACCGCCGGAATCGGTCGTGCGACTGCCCTGCGATTGGACCGCGCGGGCTATCGGGTGGCCGCTTACGGCCGTAATCCAACCGCGTTGGATGACCTTCGCGCGGAGCTGGGACCGGACGCCGTCGTCGCCAGCCTGGATGTTCAGGATGCCGATGCCTGGACCGCTCGGCTCACCGAGCTGGCCGAGGTCACCGGCGGCCGGCTGGATGTGCTGATCAACAATGCCGGCATCCTCAGCTCGGGCAACTTCGTGGATCTTCCGCTGGCAGAGCAGCGCAACATCGTCGACGTGAACGTCGGCGGCACCATGAACGGGTGCTACCTGGCGTACCCGTATCTGCGTTCGACCGCAGGGGCGCAGGTGATCAACCTCTGCTCTGCGTCGGCCATCTACGGACAGGCGGAACTGGCCGCGTATTCGGCGTCGAAGTTCGCGATCCGTGGGCTCACCGAGGCCCTCGAGCTGGAGTGGGCCGACGACGACGTCAAGGTCAGCGCCGTCTGGCCGTTGTTCGTCGCCACCGACATGGTGGCCGGGGTGGACACCAGCAGCACCCGGGCGCTCGGGGTGTCGCTGACTGCCGACGACGTCGCCGATTCGATCCTGAAGACCATCGAGAGCAGGCCCCGACTGCCGCACGGACCGCACCACGCCGTCGGATTGCAGGCCAGGGCGCTGATGGCGGTCGCCGACTTTGTGCCGTCCTGGGTGTTGCGGGAGGTGAACCGACGCGCCACCGGTCATTGATCGGCGTGTCTTCTTGCAGTCGAACAAACGTTCGCTACTGTGGGTCTCAGTTCGACTGAGCTGACTTGTCGGTGGCCTGATCTAGCGTCACGGCCAACCGATCGGAACACCGGTCAACCGAACACCCACAAGGACGGAGATCATCTCATGGCTCAGGCACCGGATCGCGAGAAGGCACTCGAACTCGCGCTGGCACAGATCGACAAGAACTTCGGCAAGGGCTCGGTGATGCGGCTGGGAGATGAGACCCGCCAACCGATTTCGGTCATCCCGACCGGGTCCATCGCGCTGGATGTCGCCCTCGGCATCGGTGGTCTGCCGCGCGGCCGCGTCGTCGAGATCTACGGCCCGGAATCCTCGGGTAAGACCACGGTCGCCCTGCACGCGGTGGCCAACGCCCAGGCCGCCGGTGGCATCGCGGCGTTCATCGACGCCGAGCACGCGCTGGACCCCGACTACGCCCAGAAGCTCGGTGTGGACACCGACGCGCTGCTGGTTTCTCAGCCCGACACCGGTGAGCAGGCCCTGGAGATCGCCGACATGCTGGTGCGTTCCGGCGCCATCGACATCCTGGTCATCGACTCGGTCGCCGCACTGGTGCCGCGCGCCGAGATCGAGGGTGAGATGGGTGACAGCCACGTCGGTCTGCAGGCCCGCCTGATGAGCCAGGCGCTGCGCAAGATGACCGGCGCGCTGAACAACTCCGGCACCACCGCCATCTTCATCAACCAGCTGCGCGAGAAGATCGGCGTGATGTTCGGTTCGCCCGAAACCACCACCGGTGGTAAGGCTTTGAAGTTCTACGCCTCGGTGCGTATCGATGTGCGCCGGATCGAGACGCTCAAGGACGGTACCGATGCGGTCGGTAACCGTACCCGGGCCAAGATCGTCAAAAACAAGGTCGCGCCGCCGTTCAAGCAGGCCGAATTCGACATCCTCTACGGCAAGGGCATCTCCAAGGAGGGCTCGCTCATCGACATGGGTGTCGAGCACGGCTTCATCCGTAAGTCCGGTTCGTGGTTCACCTACGACGGCGAACAGCTGGGGCAGGGCAAGGAGAACGCCCGCAACTACCTGCTGCAGAACCCGGATGCCGCCAACGAGATCGAGAAGAAGATCAAAGAGAAGCTCGGTATCGGTGCAGTGATGACCGATGGTGCGGCTGATGACGTCCTTCCCGCCCCGGTCGACTTCTGAGACCGAGCCGGCGCAGCCGCAGAGGCGTGAGGAGCAGGCGCGGGACGTGTGTCTGCGTCTGCTCACCGCCCGGGCGCGCAGCCGGGCGGAACTCGAAACCCAGCTGACCAAGCGTGGCTTCCCCGAGGACATCAGCGCCCGGGTGCTGGACCGGCTTACAGAGGTCGGTCTGGTCGACGACGTGGCATTCGCCGAGCAGTGGGTGCGCGAACGCCGCACCAATGCGGGAAAAGGCAAGCGCGCCTTGGCCTCTGAGCTGCGGACCAAAGGCATCGACGCTGACGTGATCGCCGAGACGCTCGACAGCGTCGACGCGGGAGAGTGGCGGGTGCGCGCCGAGGAACTCGTCGCCACCAAGTTGCGACGGGAAAGCCTCGACGACGAGCTGAAGGTGACTCGGCGGCTGGTCGCGATGCTGGCACGTCGCGGCTACAGCCAGGGCATGGCCTTCGATGTGGTCAACACCCAGCTCACGCAGGAGCGTCAGCGCCGCACGGTTTAGTCCTTGGATGAGCCCTTGGGCTCAGGGTGCTTGACCTTGGGTGGCGACAGCTTCGGCACCGAGAACTTCGGGACGGAGAACTTCGGCACCGAGAACTTGGGTGCCGAGAATTTCGGCGGCGAGAACTGGCCGGCCGGCGGGTGGACGACGCTATCGGTCGTCGCGTCCGGAAGTTGCGTGGGCTGCTTGGGCGACTTCGGGGGCTTGGGCAGTTTCGGGATGAACGTCGAGACGATCGAATCCTGTTGCACTGTTGGTTTTTTCGGGGTCACTGGAGTGTTCGGGATGACTGGGGTGTCCGGGATGTCGACGGCGGCCGTTGGCTTCGCGGCCGTCATCGTCATCGGCAGCGGGGTATGCAGTGCGTTATGGGTGAACTGTTCCACCGACGTGATCACCGCCCGGGCGAAGTTCACCATCTGCTGCGTGACGTTGAGGCCGAATGCCGTGGTGTCGACCACGAATTGCTGACCAGGCCCCGTGTTGAACGGCGGGAACGCAGACAGTGTGGTCGCCCTGAACTGGAGCTGGAAGACCGCGATGTCCTGAGCGAACCCGATCAGATCGCGGCCGGCTTCGAACTCGATGTCGGCGACCGCGCTCAGCGCTTGTGCGGCGGCGTTCAGTGGCGGCGTGCCACTACCGATGGCCGCCACGAAACTCCCCGGTACCTGCGTCTGGCGTTGGAACAGTGCGGCACCGGTGGTGATCCAATCGGCGAACAGCCCGACGTTGAACACCACCTGCTGGTTGAGCAGATCGAGCGGTAGCGGCAGCGGCTGCGCTGTCAGCGAGATGCCCGGTTCGGTCAGAACGGGCACCGACGGGATGGTGGCGCGCCCTGGTGTCGGCGCCATCGTGAGTACCAAACACGCGGTGCACAGCGCCGCGACGGTTTGGGTTGGAGCTGGAACTGCGGCAAACGCACGAACCGCGACACTCATGACGCCTCCCGGGATCGAGTGAACCTCCAACCAGGGACACGACATGCGTGCCCGCAGGGTTCACCGAGAGGTGAACCCTGCGGGCGGGTCGGTCCGGCGTCAGATCACGAAGCCGCCGTCGATGTTCCAGGTGACGCCCGTGACGAACCCCGACTCGGGATGGGCCAGGTAGGCCACGGCGCTCGCGATGTCGCGAGGCTGCCCGTACTGGCCGACCGCGATGAGCGGGCGCAGCTCGTCGGCGAAGTCGCCCGTGTCGGGGTTCATGTCGGTGGCGACCGGCCCCGGCTGGATGGTGTTGACGGTGATGCCGCGGGGGCCGAGCTCGCGCACCAGGCCTCGCGTCAGCCCGGCGACCGCGGCCTTGGTGAGGGCATAGACCGAGAAGCCGGCAGTCGGCACCCGGTCGGCATTCACGGAGCCGATGGTGATGATCCGGCCCCCGGCGCCCAGGTGCGGCACGGCGCGCTGAATGGCGGCGAACACGGCCTTCACATTGATCGCCAGCATCCGGTCGAAGTCCTCCAGCGGGAACGACTCGATCGGTGCTCCCTGCGCGACGCCGGCGTTGTTGACCAGGATGTCCAGTCCGCCGAGTCGCTCGACGGCTTCGTCCACCGCGGCGGCGACGGCCAGCGCGTCGGCGCTGTCGGCCTTGATGGCGGCCACCTTGGCGCCGGCCGCCTCGAGTTCGTCGACCAGGTCCTGAGCGGCATCGGGCGAGGACTGGTAGGTGAACGCGACCGCCGCGCCGTCCGCCGCGAGCCTGCGCACGGTGGCGGCGCCGATGCCGCGGGAACCGCCGGTGACCAGTGCGCGTCGCCCGGCGAGTGGGGCTTCCGAAGTGGTGCTCATGAGTTCTCCCCGTCGTGGAATGATTCTTTCGAACCGATCGGTTACTAAGTACGTTCAGCACAAGCCGCTACGGTCGGGTGACATTCCGGACTGTGGCCCGGATCACATCGGGAGGGTTGATGGCGATAGGCAGACCGCGCACGTTCGACCCGGAGCGTGTCCTGGACACCGCGATGCGGTTGTTCTGGGAGCACGGCTATGACGGGGTGTCCATCAGCGATCTCACGGCGGCGACCGGTGTCAACCGCCGCAGCCTCTATGACGAATATGGTTCCAAGGCCGAGCTGTTTCGCGCGGCGGTGCGGCGCTACCAGGCAGGTCCCGGCAGCTACGTTGAACGCGCGCTGGCCCTGCCCACCGCGTGGGATACCGCGTATGCCATGGTGCACGGCGCTGTCGACGGGTCTTCCGGGGCGGCGGGTCCGCGCGGATGCCTGCTGGTGCAGAGCGCCCTGGCCGCAGGCGACGAGGCGGCCGAGTTGCATGCGGAGCTCGCCCAGCTGCGCGAAGACGGAATCGCTGAATTGGCCGAACGTTTCACGGCTGCCCAGCCGATGGGCGAACTGCCCGGGGCGGACCCGCAGCTGGTGGCGCGCTGGATCGTCGCTGTCAGTCAGGGCCTGGCAGTCCAGGCCAACGGCGGCGTCGAGCGCGACGAACTGCACGCGGTGGCCGATCAGGCGCTCCGCGCCTGGCCCGGAGCACCTCAGACCGGCGGAGTACCCGGCGCATCCTCCTGAATACCGGTGTTCACCGGGAGCGGATCCGGGGTACGCCGCGACTGCCGCAGCCGCGCTTCCAGGCGGGTCGCCAGCGCCGACAGCGCGAAGTTGAGGCTGATCATCAGCACCGCGATCACGATCAGCGCGGGGATGTAATTGCTGTACGCCGAACCGATGTTCGTACCCTGGCGGACCATCTCGACGAACGTGATCTGATAGCCGATCGCGGTGTCCTTGAGCACCACCACCATCTGCGACACCAGCACCGGCAGCATCGACGTCACGGCCTGGGGGAGCAGGATCAGCCGCAACGTCTGACTGGGCCGCAGGCCCAGCGCCACGGCGGCCTCACGCTGCCCGCGGGGCAGCGCGTACACGCCGGCCCGCACGATCTCCGCGATGACCGCGCCGTTGTACAGCGTCAGTCCCGTGATCACGCCGGCCAGCGCCAGCTGACGAGACGGGAAGACGTCGTACAGCGCGAACAGGAAATACGCGAACAACATCATGATCAGCACCGGGACGGCCCGGAAGAACTCGACGAAGACCGAGCACACCCACCGCACCGCGCGGGCCTCCGACAATCGCCCCATGCCCAGCGCCAGACCCAGCACGAGCGCCAGCACGATCGACACCACCGCCGCCGTCAACGTGCCGACGGCGCCTGGCAGCACGTACGTCGTCCACAGGTTCGCGGTCAGGAACGGGTGCCACTTCGCTTCGGTCAGTTGGCCTTTGGACTCGAACTGCCACAGCACCCAAGCGGCCATCGCGATGATCACCGCGACTATGAGGGCGGCGAACAGCAGGTTGCGCCGCTGCGCCCGCGGCCCCGGGGCGTCGTAGAGAACGGACGATGTACTCATTACCGCACCACCGCGTATCGCTTACCCAACCAACCGAACAACAGTCCCAACGGCAACGTCAGGACCACGAAACCAGCGGCGAAGATCGAGCCGACCGCCAGCAGCGCCGCGGTGTTCTCGATCATCTCCTTCATCAGCAGCGCCGCCTCGGCCACGCCGATGGCCGACGCGATCGTGGTGTTCTTCACCAAGGCGATCAGCACTGAACCCAGCGGGTTGATCACCGCGCGAAAAGCCTGCGGCAGCAGGATCAACCGCAGGTTCTGCCCGAAGCTCAGCCCCAGCGAGCGGGCGGCCTCGGCCTGTCCCAGCGGCACGGTGTTGATGCCCGAGCGCAATGTCTCGCACACGAATGACGCGGTGTAGACCGTCAACCCGAGGGCCGCGAGCCGAAAGTTGCTGTCCACCACAGCCGTCGGAGAATGCGAATCGACCAGCGTGACCCGCAGGGTGTTCCCGATACCGAACGAACAGAACAGGATGATCAACGTCAGTGGGGTATTGCGGACCACGTTGACGTACGTCGTGCCCAGCCAGCGCAGCACCGGCACCGGCGACAGGCGCATCGCGGCCAGTACCGTGCCCAGGATCAGCGCGCCGGCCGCGGCGAGCAGCGTCAGTTGGATCGTGGTCCAGAACGCCTTCAGGATCTTGCCGCCGTAGGTGCCCCACAGATCGACGCGCTTCGCCCCGCCGGCGCCATAGATGTTGGTGTCCAACGGGGGCGGTGGCGGCGCGGACAGTCCGGCCGGGCCCAGATTGCGGTCGAACGCGGCCTGCCACTCACCGGACTTCTGCATCTTCTCGATGGCGTCGTTGATCTTCTGGCGTAATTCCTTGTCGCCCTTGAGCAATCCGATGCCGTACTTCTCGACCGAGAAGGGCTTGCCGATCAGCTTGAACGCACCAGGGGTCTGGGCGGCGTACCCGGCCAGGATCACCTCGTCGGTGCTGAGCGCATCGATGGCCCCGGTCTTCACGGCCTCCAGGCAGGCCGAGTAGGTGTCGTACTGCTGCAGCTGCACGCCCGGGTACTTGTCCTTGATGCGTTGCGCCGGAGTCGAACCCGACACCGAGCAGAGCTTCTTGTGGTTCTGCAGTGATTCGACGCTGGTGATCTCGTTGTTGTCGGCGCGCACCAGCAGGCTCTGCCCGGTGACCAGGTACGGACCGGCGAACGACACCTTCTGCTTGCGGGCGTCGGTGATGGAGTACGTCGCGGCGATGAAGTCGACCTGGTGGTTCTGGATCAGGTTCTCGCGCTGACCCGACGGGGCTTCTTTCCACTCGATGTCGTCGGGCTTGTAGCCGAGCTGCCCGGCCACGTAGGTCGCGACGTCGATGTCGAAGCCGGCCAAGGTGCCGTCGGGCTTCTTCGCGGCCAGACCGGGCTGGTCGAACTTGGTGCCGATGGTGATCTTCTTGCTGCTGGCGCCGCAGGCACTCAGGGTCAGCAGCGCCAGGATCAGGACGGCGACGGCGGCGAGACGGCGGTATCCACGTGTCACCGAACTCTGCCGTATCGATCGTTCCACGATCAGTGGTCCAGGATCTTGCCCAGGAAGTCCCGGGCACGGTTGGACTTCGGTGCGGTGAAGAACTCGTCGGGCTCGGCGTCCTCGACGATGGTGCCGTCGGCCATGAACACCACCCGGTTCGACGCCCGGCGGGCGAAGCCCATCTCGTGCGTGACCACGATCATGGTCATGCCCTCGGTGGCCAGGGACGTCATCACCGACAGCACTTCGTTGACCATCTCGGGGTCCAGCGCGCTGGTGGGTTCGTCGAACAGCATGACCTTCGGGCCCATGGCCAGAGACCGGGCGATCGCGACGCGCTGCTGCTGCCCACCCGACAACTGCGCCGGGTACTTGTCGGCCTGGTTGGCCACCCCGACGCGCTCCAGCAGTTCCAGCCCCTTCGTCCGGGCCTCGTCCTTCGCCTTGCCGCGGACCTTCATCGGCGCCAGGGTGACGTTGTCGAGAATTGTCTTGTGCGCGAACAGGTTGAACGACTGGAACACCATGCCGACCTCGGACCGCAGCGTCGCGAGCTTGCGGCCCTCTTCGGGCAGTAGGTCTCCGTCGATGTGGATCGTCCCCGAGTCGATCGTCTCGAGTCGGTTGATGGTGCGGCACAAGGTCGACTTGCCCGAACCTGACGGTCCGAGCAGCACGACCACTTGGCCACGAGGGACTTCGAGATTGATGTCCTTCAGCACATGCAGCGCACCGAAGTGTTTGTTGACCCCCTTGACCGAGATCATCGGGGTGGCAGGTGTCGTCTCGCCGGTGACCATGCTCACAGACCCTACCCAGGTAAGCCACGGACCGTGGTCTGTCACAGAAACCCGGAAACCCCTCGGCAAATTTGGTATAAACCGCGCCGCCCGTACGATTGGCAGGTGATTTCGACAGCGACTCCGGACGTGGAAGCTGACGCCACGGAGTCTGCTACGGGTTCCGGCGCGGGGCGCACCTATCAGGTCCGCACCTACGGGTGCCAGATGAACGTCCACGACTCCGAACGGCTCGCCGGCCTGCTGGAAGGCGCCGGCTACCGGCGCGCCGACGACGGCGACGACGCGGACGTCGTGGTCTTCAACACCTGCGCGGTCCGGGAGAACGCCGACAACAAGCTCTACGGCAACATCAGCCACCTGGCGCCGCGCAAGCAGAGCGACCCGAACATGCAGATCGCGGTCGGTGGCTGTCTGGCGCAGAAGGACCGCGACACGGTGCTGAGCAAGGCGCCGTGGGTCGACGTGGTGTTCGGTACGCACAACATCGGCTCACTGCCGGTGCTGCTGGAACGGGCCCGGCACAACCGCGAAGCTCAGGTCGAGATCGTCGAGGCGCTCCAGGAGTTTCCGTCGGCGCTGCCCGCCACGCGCGAATCATCTTATGCGGCATGGGTTTCCATCTCCGTCGGCTGCAACAACACCTGTACGTTCTGCATCGTGCCGTCGCTGCGTGGCAAGGAGGTCGACCGGCGTCCGGGCGACATCCTCGCCGAGGTGCAGTCCCTGGTGGACCAGGGCGTCCTGGAGATCACGCTGCTGGGCCAGAACGTCAACGCCTACGGCGTCTCGTTCGCCACGGATGAGCGCTTGCGCGAAGACCCGGAGGCCTGGGCTGAGCTACTGCGCGAGGGCCCTGCCGGCCCTGACATCGAACGGGACCGCGGCGCGTTCGCCAAACTGCTGCGTGCCTGCGGCGACATCGAGGGCCTGGAGCGGGTCCGGTTCACCTCGCCGCACCCCGCAGAGTTCACCGACGACGTCATCGAGGCCATGGCGGCCACCCCGAACGTCTGCCCGACGTTGCACATGCCGCTGCAGTCGGGCTCGGATCGCATCCTCAAGGCGATGCGCCGCTCGTACCGCGCCGAGAAGTACCTCGGCATCATCGAGCGCGTGCGCGCGGCGATCCCGTATGCGGCCATCACCACCGACATCATCGTCGGATTCCCGGGCGAGACCGAAGAGGATTTCCAGGCCACCCTCGACGTCGTCGAACGCGCCCGCTTCTCCAGCGCCTTCACGTTCCAGTACTCCAAGCGGCCCGGCACGCCGGCCGCCGAGCTGCCCGACCAACTGCCCAAAGAGGTTGTCTCCGAACGTTATATGCGGCTCATCGAGCTGCAGGAGCGCATCTCGTGGGAGGAGAACCTGGCGCAGGTCGGCCGGGAGGTCGAGCTGCTGGTGGCCACCGGCGAAGGCCGCAAAGATTCCGCCACCGAGAGAATGTCAGGCCGAGCCCGCGACGGCCGGCTGGTGCATTTCACCCCGGGCGACGCCGACATCCGGCCCGGCGACATCGTCACCACGACCGTCACCGGTGCCGCGCCGCACCACCTGATCGCCGATGCGCCGATCGCCGGCCACCGCCGCACCCGCGCGGGCGACGCGCATGCCGCCGGCCGCAAACCCACCACCGGCGTCGGGCTGGGCATGCCGCAGATCGGCGCGCCCCCCGCCACGCCCGTAGAGCAGGGATGTTCACGATGAACGACACCAAGCCCAACGGCACCAACGGCGAGTTCGAGGAGTTCAAACAGGACATCGACGCCGCCGAGCAGCGCATCGCCCGCGAGATCGATCCCGGCGGCCGCGCCATGGTCGTGGCGATCTGCGTGTTCGTGATCCTGCTGTCGTTCGTGCTGCCGCACACCGGCGGCGTCAAGGGGCTCGACGTGTTGCTCGGCGATCAGGTCGCCCTCGACGCGAAGATTCTGCTGCCGTCGCGGGTGTTCGTGTGGCTGATCCTGGTGTTCAGCGTCGGTTTCTCGATGCTGGCGCTGCTGACCCGGCGCTGGGGTCTGGCCTGGATCGCGCTGGCCGGTTCCGCCGTGTCGTGCTTCCTCGGCATGCTCGCCATCTGGTCGCGCAACACCGTCGTGCACCCGTACCCGGGACCCGGCTTCGGGCTCTACCTCGCGTGGATCGCCGTCATCCTGCTGACGTTCCACTGGGCCCGCGTGGTGTGGTCACGCACCGCGGTGCAGCTGGCCGCCGAAGCACAGCGCCGCGACGCGACCGCCGAGCAGCAGAAGCGCGGGCTGCTCGACGGCCCGGACAGCCCTGGCGCCTGAGCGCCTACTTCTTGATTGCCGCTGAGGCGGCGTCGGCCCACTCACGCCACTGCGCCGCACTGGCCCGCGCCTTCTCGGCATCCTTGGCCTTACCCGCGGCCTCGGCCTTCTCGGCCTGACGCTCGAACTGCTCGGCCCGCTCGCGGAACTGATCGGCCCGGGCCTGCGCCTCGGGGTCCGTCCATCCGCTCTGCGCGGCGTCGCGGATCTTCTTCTCGACGACCCGCAGCCGGCGCTCCAGCTCGGCGGTGCGGTCGCGCGAGGCCTTGCCGATGGCGTCCCACTTGTCGCCGATGGCCCGGAAGGCCGCACGGGCCGCCTCGACATCGCTGATGTCGATCTTCTCGGCCTCGATCAGCAGCTCGGCCTTGGCGTCGGCGTTCGCGTTGAACTCGGCGTCCTTCTCGGCGTTGATCGCGTTGCGGGCGCTGAAGAACGTGTCCTGGGCGGCCTTGAACCGCTTCCACAGCGCGTCGTCGACGTCCTTGGCGGCGCGGCCCGCGGCCTTCCACTCCGTCAGCAGATCACGGAACGTCGAGGCGGTGTTGCCCCAGTCCGTGGAGTCGGACAGTGCCTCGGCGCGTTCACACAGCGCCTCCTTGGCCTGCCGCACGCCCACCCGCTCGCGATCCAGCTCGGCGAAGTGCGAGCCCCGGCGGCGGTTGAACGCCTCGCGTGCGGCCGAATAGCGCTTCCACAGCGCGTCGTCGACCTTGCGGTCCAGACCGGTGATGGTGCGCCACTCGTCGAGGATCGCCCGCAGCCGATCACCGCTGGCCTTCCATTGCGTGGAGTTGGCGCCGATGTCCTCGGCCTCGGCAGCCAGTGCTTCCTTGCGGGCGGTCTGGGTGGCCCGGAGCTCGTCGCGCTTGGCCCGCTCCTCCTGTGCGCTGGCGCCGGCCTGCTCGACGACGGCGGTCAGCCGGGCGGTCAGGGCGTCGACATCGCCCAGCACCGCGGCGGTCGGGACGGATTCGAGCAGCGTCGCGGCGGCGGCCTTGATCTTGCGGGCGTCGCCGCTACCGGTGCCGAGCCGGTGCTCCAGCAGCGCGACCTCGGTGCTCAGATCGTCGTATCGGCGGCCGAAGTGGACGTACGCGGCTTCGGCGTCGCCGGCCTGCCACGAGGCGATGTTGCGCTCGCCGGCGGCAGTGATCAACCACACCGTGCCGTCGTCGTCGACGCGGCCGAACCGGTGCGGATCGCAGGTGGGCGGCGCGGCGGCGGCAGGCGCCGGGGGATGGTTGGGGCTGGGGCTGGGCCGGGGACCGGGGCGCGGCGGACCGGGCCGAGGAGTCGGTTTGGGGGTGTTGCCGGGTTCGGTGGTGGTCATATTCGTGCTCCTCATGCCCGCGCGCAGGGTGACCTACGCTTCTGCCGCGCGACGCGGCGCCGTCATCTGGTACTCGCACGCTATTCAAACAGGTCGACGCGCCGTCTGCGCAGGCGTTTGCCGGACTCGTTAGCGTGGACGCGTGCGTAGCGCCGGCCTGACACATATCGCGATCGTTCCGTCGGCCCCCGTTTTGGTGCCTGAGCTGGCCTCCGGCGCCGCCGTCGAACTGGCCGGCCTGACGGCCGCGGTGCGGTCTGCCGCGCAGATCCTGCCGTCACGTTGGGTGGCGATCGGCGCCGGTCCGCAGGACGCTCACGTGCCCGCTGACGCGGTCGGTACCTTCGCCGGATACGGCGCCGACGTCCGGGTGACGCTCACGCCCGACGCGACCGGCGAGCTGCGGCCACTGCCGTTGTGCGCGCTGATCGCCGGCTGGCTGCGGGGGAGTGTCAGCCCGGAAGCGTCGGTCGACGTGCGGGTGCTCGCCGACGACCTGGCGCCGGAGGCGGCGCTGAAGCGCGGCCGTGCGCTGCGTGACGAGTTGGACGCCGCGACCGATCCGGTGGGGGTGCTGGTGGTCGCCGATGGCGCGAACACCCTGACCGCCGCGGCACCCGGCGGCTTCGACCCCGATTCGGTTGCGCGCCAAGCGCACTGGGACGACGCACTGGCCACCGGCGACGTGGCCGCGATCGCCGGGCTGTCGGGCGTGCTGGGCCGGGTGGCGTATCAGGCGCTCGCGGGGTTGGCCGGAGCGGACCCGAAGGCGACCGAGCTGTACCGCGGCGCGCCGTACGGCGTCGGCTACTTCGTCGGCACCTGGGTGCCCGCGTGAGGCCCATCGCGGTCGTCGGGCCCACCGGCACCGGCAAGTCGGCCCTGGCGCTGGATCTGGCCGAACAGTTGGGCGGCGAGATCGTGAACGCCGACGCCATGCAGCTCTATCGGGGCATGGACATCGGCACCGCCAAGCTGACGGTGCCCGAGCGGCGCGGCATCGTCCATCACCAACTCGACGTGCTCGAGGTCACCGACATCGCGACCGTCGCGAACTTCCAGGCGGCCGCGGCCGCCGACATCGAGGCCATCGCCGCGCGCGGCGCCGTGCCGGTGATCGTCGGCGGGTCGATGATGTACATCCAGTCGCTGCTCGACGAGTGGTCGTTCCCGGCGACCGACCCGACGGTGCGGGCCCGGTGGGAGGACCGGCTGGCCGAGATCGGTGTCGCGGCCCTGCACGGCGAGTTGGCGCGGGTCGATCCCGACGCCGCCTCGTCGATCCTGAACACCGACGGCCGGCGGATCGTGCGGGCATTGGAGGTCGTCGAAATCACCGGCCGGCCCTTCGCGGCGTCGGCGCCGCAGATCGGCACCCCGCGCTGGGACACCCTCATCGTCGGATTGGATTGGGACACAGAGATTCTCGACGACCGGCTGCAGCGCCGCACCGACCTGATGTTCGCCTCCGGGCTGGTCGACGAGGTGGTGGCCCTACAGGCCCGCGGCCTGCGCGATGGGGTGACGGCGGCCCGGGCCCTCGGCTACGCGCAGGTGCTCACCGCGCTGGACGCCGGCGGCGACGAGGCCGCGATGGCCGAGGCGCAGGAGCGGACGTTCATCGGCACGCGCCGCTACGTCCGCCGGCAGCGGTCCTGGTTCCGCCGCGATCACCGCATCACCTGGCTGGCGGGCGACGCGGACGGGAACGCGGCCGAAGTCGCGCGGATCTGGCGCCACGTACGCTGAGGGTGTGCGGTTTTCCAAAGGGCATGGCACCCAGAACGACTTCGTGGTCCTGCCCGACATAGAGGCACAGCTGCCGATCACTTCCGCCATCGTCGCCGCGCTGTGTGACCGGCGCCGCGGACTGGGGGCCGACGGCCTGCTGCGCGTGACGAAGGCCGGGGCGGCGCAGAACGCCGGTGTGTTCGACCAGCTTCCCGACGGGGTCGCCGCCGACGACTGGTACATGGACTACCGCAACGCCGACGGCTCCATCGCGCAGATGTGCGGCAACGGCGTCCGCGTTTTCGCGCATTACCTGCGGGCGTCCGGGCTCGAGCACCGCAACGAATTCGTCGTCGGCTCGCTGGCCGGGCCGCGGCCGGTGGTGCTGCACGCCGCCGACGCGGTCAACGCCGAGGTCACCGTCGAGATGGGCAAGGCCCGTTCGTTCGGCCACGGCAAGGCGGTCGTCGCCGGACGCACCTTCGACGGCCTGGCCGTCGACGTCGGCAACCCGCACCTGGCCTGCGTCGACCCGTCGCTGAACGTGGCCGGCCTGAACGCGCTGGATGTCGCGGCCCCGGTGTCCTTCGACGCCGAGCAGTTCCCCGAGGGCGTCAACGTCGAGATCCTGACCGCGCCGGTCGAGGGCTTGGTGGCGATGCGGGTGCATGAGCGCGGGGTTGGCGAAACCCGTTCCTGTGGAACCGGAACCGTTGCCGCGACGCTCGCGGCGCTGAACCACACCGGCGCCGACACCGGCAGTCTGCGGGTGGTGATTCCCGGCGGCGACGTCAGCGTGACCATCACCGAGAGCACCAGTTTCCTGCGCGGGCCGTCGGTGTTGTTGGCGCACGGTGAACTGGCCGCCGAGTGGTGGCATGAGAATGAAGGAAATTCAGATGCGGCCCGCTGACTTTGCGGGCACCATCGATAACTACTTATGACTTATCCTTTTGATCCCGACAACACCCCTAGCGTCGGCGAACTGGCGCTCGAAGATCGTGCGGCACTGCGCCGCGTCGCCGGCCTGTCGACCGAACTGGCCGACATCTCCGAAGTCGAATACCGCCAGCTGCGCCTCGAACGCGTGGTGCTGGTCGGCGTGTGGACCGACGGGACGTCGGCCGACGCCGACAACAGCCTGGCCGAGCTGGCCGCCCTCGCCGAGACAGCAGGCTCCGAGGTGCTCGAAGGCCTGATCCAGCGCCGCGACAAACCGGACGCCTCGACCTACATCGGCTCCGGGAAGGCCCTGGAGCTGCGCGAGACCGTGCTCGCCACCGGCGCCGACACCGTCATCTGCGACGGTGAACTGAGCCCCGCCCAGCTGAACTCGCTGGAAAAGGTGGTGAAGGTCAAGGTCATCGACCGCACCGCGCTGATCCTCGATATCTTCGCCCAGCACGCCACCAGCCGCGAGGGCAAGGCTCAGGTGTCGCTGGCCCAGATGGAGTACATGCTGCCGCGGCTGCGTGGTTGGGGTGAGTCGATGTCCCGGCAGGCCGGTGGTCGCGCCGGTGGTGCCGGCGGCGGTGTGGGTACCCGTGGCCCGGGTGAAACCAAGATCGAGACCGACCGGCGACGGATCCGCGAGCGCATGTCGAAGCTGCGCCGCGAGATCAAGGACATGAAGAAGATTCGCGACACCCAGAGGCACAGCCGCCGGGCCAGCGACACTCCGTCGGTCGCGATCGTCGGCTACACCAACGCCGGCAAATCCAGCCTGCTCAACGCGCTCACCGGCGCCGGGGTGCTGGTGCAGAACGCCCTGTTCGCTACCCTCGAACCCACCACGCGCCGTGGCCAGTTGGACGACGGCCGGCCCTTCACCCTGACCGACACCGTCGGGTTCGTGCGGCACCTGCCGACCCAGCTGGTCGAGGCGTTCCGCTCGACGCTGGAGGAGGTCGTCGACGCCGATCTGCTGGTGCACGTCGTCGACGGCGCCGACGCCGATCCGCTGGCGCAGATCAACGCGGTGCGCAAGGTCGTGGGCGAGGTGGTGGCTGAATACGACGTCGCGGCACCGCGAGAGTTGTTGGTGGTCAACAAGATCGACGCCGCCGGCGATCTGGCGCTGGCCCACCTTCGGCGGGCCCTGCCGGATGCGGTGTTCGTCTCGGCCCACACCGGTGACGGTCTGGACCGGTTGCGGCTGCGCATGTGCGAACTGGTCGAGCCAACCGATGCCGCCGTCGACGTGACCATTCCCTACGACCGGGGCGACCTCGTGGCTCGCGTGCACGCCGAAGGCCGCGTCGAGGCCACCGAGCACACCGCCGACGGCACCCGGATCAAAGGCTGGGTGCCGATGGCGCTGGCCGCCAGCCTCGGCGAGTTCGTCACCGTCTGAGTCAGGCGGCAGCCTTCGCCGGCTTCTCGGCCTTCTCGGCCTTCTCGGCGGCCGGCTTCGCGGGCTTGGGCGCCTTGGGGGTCTGGGCCTTGTTGCCCTTCTTCGGCTTCTTGGCCTTGTCGGTCGCAGTGGTCTGACCGTCCTTGGCCGGGCCACCCTTGGTGGTCGAGTCGGTGCCGGGCTTCGGGTCCTGCCTCGGGTCGGTGGTGTCGGTGGTCTTCGGGTCGGTGACCTTGGTGTCCGGGGTCTTGGTGTCGGGCGTCTTGGTGTCGGGTGTCTTGACATCCGGAGTCTTGGTATCGGCGTCCTTGGCGTCGGTGCCCTTCGGATCCGTCGTGTCCGTCGTCGACAGCTTCGGGGTCGTGATGGGCGAGAGCTTGGCGTCAGCGGTCGGGGTGGCGGACACCGCCTTCGGCGTGCTCGACACGTTCCGGGCCGCGACCGTCGCCGGGGCCGGCACGGGCGTCGCGGCGATCGGCAACTGCACCTTGCCGCCGGTGATGTCGCTGACCGCGGCCTTGACGCCCTCGCCCGCCGCGTTGATCAGGTCCACCGTCAGCGTGATCGGGTTGATCAGCGGGATCAACCGGAACGGCGCCGGGACGCCGGGGCTCAGGCTGCGGTCGTAGCCGGTGTCGATGAGTACCCGCAGCACCGGGGCGACCAGGTCGACGATCGGCTTGATGATGAAGCTGGTGTGGGTGAAGCCCCCGAATTCCAGGAACGGCCGGACGATCGGCAGGGTCTTGGTCGGGATGGTGATGTAGGTGGTGTCGCCGTACACGGTCTGGTTCTTCGGGTCGGTGAGGGCCGCGTTCAGCTCGGCGGGCGTGTATTCGAGGTCGGGAATCTCGCCGACGTCGCTGTTGGCGTTCGGCGCCAGGTAGGTGCCGTGGGTGTACCAGAATCCGGCGATGGCGTTGAGGTCGGCGAGCAGGTTGATCGGGTACAGCGGGAAGTCGGAGACGCCGTCGTACTCGAACGCGATGTCGGTGGTCTTGATGCCGGTATTGGTGGGTGCGGGCAGGCCGAACGTCGCATCGAGGATCGGCACCGTGCCGAGGAAGGCCAGCCGCTCGAACAGCCCGCCGTTGGGCCTGTTGGTGTTGCCGATCATGACGAACGACAGCGCGTCCTTCTGGGCCTGGGTCAGGCCGCCCAGGGTGGCCTTCTCGCGGCTGACGATGTTGCCGCCCTGCGAGTAGCCGAAGATGATGACGGGGTTTGCCGGCGTCGCGGTGGGCAACGCGGCGGTCAGGGCGGCGTCCAGGTTGGCGATGCCCTCACCAGTCGATACGTTCCATTTGGCGCCGGACAGGCCACCCCAGCCGGGCAACGGAATCGGCCAGAACTGGGCCGGGTAGTCGATGCCGGTCAGCGTGCAGCTCGGCTGTGTGCACAACGGGTTGAACGGCGCGATGTAGTAGTTGTCCGCGTTCTCTTTGTAGCCCGCCACGATGTTGGCGTTGGGTGTGCCGGTGCCCGGGACGATCAGCGCGGTCGCGGCGAGCGTGAACGCGGCCGTCACCATCGACACCACGCCCAGCAGAACCGTGCTCAGCACCGTCAGCATCACGGCCAGCGCTGCGGGGATGGTGCGTCCGAAAGCGCGCATCCTCGCCCCCTTTCGACGTCGCCGACCCCGATAATCGGCTCCTGTTTCGCATCGTCGCACTGCGACCGGACCGGTACCCGGCGTTTGCCGAAAATTTGTCGGGTGTGTCGATTTTTGCCTGCTCGGTGCCCCGATGGTGGTGGGTGAAATCACACCATCGCGATACCTCTTGCGGGGCAAGGTCTTTCGATCCTGGGATGGCCGAATGGGGTGCGGTGGTCAGCGATCCGCCCTGTTCGGCACTAAGCTTTGACCAACATCAGCTGCGCATCCATGCAGGACACGCCCGCTGATCACGTCGTGGAACGGCTGAGAGCCTTCAGTTCCCTCTGCACCAGCATTTCTCGCGGCGACCGATACTGCCGCCGGCATTGTCGACCTACCGTGCCGGAAAGGCTGTCTTTATCCATGTCTGAAGAACAATCGTCGTCGTTCGCTGAACTCGGCGTCCCCGAGGCGCTCGTCGCCTCCCTCGCCGGCCGCGGCATCGCCGCGCCGTTCCCGATCCAGGTCAGCACCCTGCCCGACACTTTGGCCGGCCGGGACGTCCTCGGCCGCGGCCGTACGGGCAGTGGCAAGACCCTGGCCTTCTCCATTCCGCTGGTGTCCCGGCTGAGCGGCGTCTCGCGGCGTCCGTCGCGTCCCACCGGTCTGGTGCTGGCCCCGACCCGCGAGCTGGCCTCCCAGATCGCCGCGACTGTCGAGCCGCTGGCTAGCGCCTTCGGGCTGAAGGTGACCACCATCTTCGGTGGCGTCTCGCAGAACCGCCAGGTCGACGCGTTGCGCGGCGGCGTGGACATCGTCATCGCGTGCCCGGGCCGCCTCGAAGATCTCATGAAGCAGAAGCTGGTCACCTTGGACGCCGTCCAGGTCACCGTCCTGGACGAGGCCGACCACATGGCCGACCTGGGCTTCCTGCCCGGCGTCACCCGCATTCTGGCGGCGACCCCGTCGGGCGGGCAGCGCATGCTGTTCTCCGCGACCCTGGACAACGGCGTCGACAAGCTGGTGCGTCGCTTCCTGTCCAACCCGATCACCCACTCGGTCGACGAGATCGACGCGCCGCCGCCGGCCATGACCCACCACGTGTTCCACGTCTCGGGTGCCGCAGAGAAGAACGCTCTGGTGCAGCGGCTGGCGTCCGGCACCGGCCGGCGCATCCTGTTCATGCGCACCAAGCACCAGGCCCGCAAGCTGGCCCGGCAGCTCACCGAGGCCGGTGTGCCGTCGGTCGACCTGCACGGCAACCTGTCCCAGCCGGCGCGTGACCGCAACCTCGCAGCGTTCAGCGCCGGAGAGGCGCGGGTGCTCGTCGCCACCGACATCGCGGCCCGCGGCGTGCACGTCGACGAGGTCGAGCTCGTGGTCCACGTCGACCCGCCGGCCGAACACAAGGCCTACCTGCACCGCTCGGGACGTACCGCCCGCGCCGGCAGCGCCGGTGACGTCGTCACCGTCGTCCTGCCGGAGCAGCGCAAGGACGCCCAGCAGCTGCTGCGCAAGGCCGGCATCACGGCCCGGCCGCAGGAAGTCGTGGCCGATTCGGCGCCGGTGCAAGCCCTGGTCGGCGAGATCGCGCCGTACCGCGCGCCGGCACCCAAGGAAGCTCCCGCACCCCGAGGCGGCAACCGCCCGGCCAAGACCGCGACCGCGGGTCAGACGCAGCGTCGCCGCCGCAGCTCGGGCGGTCTGCAGGCCCCCGGGCGCGCCCAGTCGCAGTCAGGTCGTACCCAGTCGGGACGGTCGCAGTCGGGTCGTTCGCAGTCGGGACGGTCGCAGTCCCGATAGCCGTACGACGATCAAGCGGCGAGGTACGAGCCGCGCTGAGGAGTGCGGCCGTTCAGCCTGGCCGTACCCAGCCATACCCGGCGGCGCGCCGGGTATGGTCTCCCTCACAACCAACCGCCCGGTTGGGATAAGTTGTTGTCAAACTTATCCGGTACCGGAGGTCTCGCATGGGTGTCATCAAGTACGACCGCACGTTGTTCGAACCCGAGCACGAACTGTTCCGGGAGTCGTACCGCGCGTTCTTGGACCGGCACGCCGAGCCCTACCGCGAGGAATGGGAGAAGGCCAAGATCGTCGACCGCGAGGTCTGGCGCGAGGCCGGTAAGCAGGGCTTTCTCGGCATGGCAGTGCCGGAGGAGTACGGCGGCGGTGGCAACCCGGACTTCCGCTACAACGTCATCGTCAGCGAGGAAACCGCGGCGGGACGGCACAGCGGTCTGGGTTTCACGCTGCAGAACGACGTCATCGCGCCGTACCTGCTGGAGTTGGCCAACGAGGAGCAGAAGCAGCGCTGGTTGCCCGGATTCTGCACCGGCGAACTGATCTGTGCCATTGCCATGACCGAGCCGGGCACCGGCAGTGACCTGCAGGGCATCAAGACCCGCGCGGTCAAAGACGGCGATCACTACGTGCTCAACGGCTCGAAGACGTTCATCACCAACGGCATTCACGCCGATCTCGTGATCGTGGTGGCCTGCACCGACCCCGACAAGGGTGCGCAGGGCTTCAGCCTGCTGATGGTCGAGCGGGACATGGCGGGTTTCGAACGTGGCCGTCATCTCGACAAGATCGGCCTCGACGCGCAGGACACCGCGGAATTGTCGTTCACCGATGTCAGAGTTCCGGCCGAGAACCTGCTCGGGGTGGAGGGCATGGGATTCGTCTATCTGATGCAGAACCTGCCTCAGGAGCGCATTTCCATCGCGGTGATGGCGGCCGCCGCCATGGAGGCCGTGCTGGAATCGACATTGCAATACGCCAAGGAGCGTAAAGCGTTCGGCAAGCCGATCGGCAGCTTCCAGAACAGTCGATTCGTGTTGGCCGAACTGGCGACCGAGGCCACTGCGGTGCGAATCATGGTCGACGAGTTCATTCGCCTGCATCTCGATCGAAAGCTCACAATCGACCAGGCGGCGATGGCCAAATGGTATTCGACGGAGGCGCAGGTCCGCCTGGTCGACCGGTGTCTGCAGCTGCACGGCGGCTACGGCTATATGCGTGAATATCCCATTGCGCGGGCATTCCTGGACTCGCGGATCCAGACCATCTACGGCGGCACCACCGAGATCATGAAGGAGATCATCGGCCGCGGATTGGGCGTTTAGCGAATTGCCGATGCGAATTTATTCGCATATCGAACCGCGACACACTAGGCAGATAACGCCGGATATCCCGCACGATGGGCATGAACTGAAGCAAAGTTGACAGAATCTCTCGATCACGAGAGTTTGTCTGACGGAATTTGTATCCGGAGTTTTGCCAACCGCGGGAGGAATTCGATGACCGGGCTGCGAACCCGTGGCGGATGGGCTGGTGTCGGGGCCCTTTCCGTCGCGGTGGCATTGCTCATGGCTCCGACGGCGATCGCGACACCGGAAAGCGACGCCGCAGACACGGCGATATCCCACACGTGGGACGCCGCGGGCGGTGACACAGGTGAGCTGGGCGCCAAAGACGGTGACGTCTACCAGGTCGGCGCAGGCTATGCGCAGAACTTCGCGGGCGGAAAGATCTATTTCACCGAGGGCACCGGCGCCCATCTGATTTACGGCGCAATTCTCGACAAGTATCAGGCGCTCGGCGGCGCCGCGGACAGCGATCTCGGCTTCCCGACCATCGACGAGGGCGCGGGGAAGGCCACCGACAGCCGGAACAGCACGTTCAGCGCGGCCGACAAGCCGGTCATCTTCTGGACGCCCGACAACGGCGCCTGGGTGGTTCGCGGTGCGATCAACGTCGCCTGGGACAAGCTCGGCGGATCGGCGGGCACCCTCGGCGTGCCCACCGCCGACGAGTCCTGGAAGGGCGATGTCGTCTCGCAGCCCTTCACCGGCGGTGAGGTGAATTGGAACGCCAAGACCAAGGCATTCACCACCACGCCCGCTGACCTGGCAGGCCAGCTGACCGGAGTGGATGTGCCGGGTGATGCGACCTCGGCCATCGCCGCGGCGCGCCGGGCGGCCGGCGGGCCGCAGGGTCCCCTCGGCGATGAGCAGGGTGCCCAGTACAAGGTCGGCGACGGGGTGGCGCAGAACTTCGCCGGCGGCACCATCTTCTATTCGCCGGCCACCGGTGCCCACGCGGTCACCGGCGACGTGCTGGCCAAGTACCGCGCGGCCGGTGGGCCGCAGGGCGACCTCGGATTCCCGGCGAGCAACGAGACCGACGGCGGCGTGTCGCCGAAGAGCCGGATTGCGACGTTCGCCGCCGCGGACAACCCGACGATCTTCTGGACGCCCGACCACGGCGCGTTCGTCGTGCGCGGCGCGGTGAACGCCGCGTGGGACAAGCTGGGCGGTGCCACCGGCAAGCTCGGCGCGCCGACCGCCGACCAAACTGTCAGCGGCGACGTCGTCAGCCAGAAGTTCACGGGCGGCTCGATCTCGTGGAACAAGTCCAGCCGGTCGTTCAGCACCGAACCGGCGGAGCTGGCGTCTCAGTTGAGCGGTCTGCAGGTGCCCAGTGCCGACGTGCCGGGCGGCGTGAGCGCGCAGTCCGACGAGTCCGGCAAGTGGTACCAGTTCCACTGGTGGTGGCTGCTGGCGATCATCCCGCTGTTGCTGGTGGTGGTCGGCATCGTCATCGCAACGCTGCTGCGGCGTCGGCGTCGCGCCGGTCAGGAAGCCTTCGACGACCAGGACGCGTACGACTACGACGACCACGACTTCGGCGACGGGGAGTACGGCGACCCGCAGTACGCGGACGGCGGCGTCGACAGCGAGTACGCCCCGGCCGACGAGGGGGAGTACGGCGACGAATTCGCGGCCGAGGATCAGCAGTTCGACAATCCGCACGGCGGCCCGGCCTTCCAGAGCAACCCGGATGTCATCGACACCGCGCCGACGGTGTACCCCGATTTCACGGCTGAGCAGCCCGCGGACGAGGTGTCCGGGGGCGAGCCCGAGACCGCGGCAGAAGAGGCAGAGGTCGCCGAAGAGGTCCCGGCTGACGAGGTCGACGAGGTGGCGGAGCCTGAGGAACACGGCGCCGACGAGCCGACGGTTTCGGTGCAGCTTCCGGACGCATTGCGTCGTGGTGGCGCGGCGGCGGGCCTGACTGCGGCCGGGCTGGCGGGCTTCGCGGGCCTTCGGCCTCGGAACCCCGGCGACCGCGTGTGGGCTGCGCCGGCTGCCGAAGCGCAAGCCGACGAGCCCGAGCCCGCGGAACAGGTCCTCGAACCTGAGCCGGCCGACGTCCCGGCAGAGGAACCGTCGGCCGAGCCGTCTGCGGACGACACGCCTACCGACGACACGCCTGCGGAGGACGCCGCGGCGGCCGGTCCGGCCAGTGGCAGGCACCATGCCCTGGGGGCGGAAGAGCCCGAGACCGCGCAGATGTCGTTCCGCGTCGCGACCGGTGCACAGCCGCCCGAAGGTTATGACATCAAGGCCAACACCAAGTCAGGCCTGTACTGGGTGCCGGGCGCTCCCGGATACGACGAGGCCGACGTCGAAATCTGGTTCGCCAGTGAGGAATTCGCGGTCACCAACGGATTCGTCCGAGGCTGACGGTACCGACGGCTGAGCCCCGCTGCGAGCGACTGCAGCGGGGCTCAGCTGTCGGTCTGACAGGCGTCAGATCTTGCGGATGACGGTCACGACCTTGCCGAGGACGACCGCGTCGTTGCCCGGGATCGGATCGAACGCCGGGTTGTGCGGCATCAGCCACACCTGGCCCTTGGTGCGCTTGAAGGTTTTCACGGTGGCTTCGCCGTCGATCATCGCCGCCACGATGTCGCCGTTGTCGGCCACGTTCTGCTGCCGCACTACGACCCAGTCGCCATCGCAGATCGCGGCATCGATCATGGACTCGCCAACCACCTTCAGCAGGAACAACGAGCCTTCGCCCACGAGTTCACGGGGCAGCGGGAAGACGTCTTCGACGGCTTCTTCGGCGAGGATCGGGCCGCCGGCCGCGATCCGGCCGAGCACCGGGACGAAGGTCGGTTCGGGTAGCGCATCCGAACCGGCGACATCGGTGGTGACGGTGGCGCCGTTGGTCTCGTCGGTGCCCCGGACATCCACGGCGCGCGGGCGGTTCGGGTCGCGGCGGAGATAGCCCTTCTTCTCCAGCGTGCGCAGTTGGTGAGCCACCGAGGAAGTGGAGGTCAGGCCGACGGCGTCGCCGATTTCCCGGATGCTGGGCGGGTAGCCGCGCGTGGTCACCGACGTACGGATGACGTCGAGGATGGTCCGTTGACGTTCGGTGAGGCTGCTGGACCGTCCGCCTGGGTGGGCGTCCGGGGTTTCGGTGCTGTCGCTCATAGGGACGAATCTAGCCGAGTGCACACGATTCATCAAACATGTGTTCGAGATCGGGTTGGTCGGCGTGTCGCGCCCGAGATCTGGTCGTGACGTGGTGAAAGCGGCGTCGAAGTCGCCGAACGCAACTTGTCGGTGGGTCGTCGTATCGTTCGCAACAGTTCGATCACATGTTCTACCGTTCGAACGTTTGGGCGATATAGTCGAACATACGAGCTATCGAACCTATGTACGAACTCCCGAGAGGAACCGACATGACCACCATCACCCGCGAATACCCGACCGACGTCGTCGTCCGTGCCGTGCCTCGGCGCGCAGATGTGAATCGGCACCGGCAGGCCCGGCTGCGGCCGGCCGGTGCCCGTCCCTCGGGTGCGGCATTCCGGCACCGGGGTACCGGTGTGCTGACCTCCCGCGCCTCGCATCGGCGCAACCCGATCACCCCGTTGACCACGGTGATGCTGGCCCTGGTCGCGGCGGGGATCACGGTGTGGCTGGGCCTGGTGGCGCAGTTCGGGGAGGCCGTCCAGCCGACCGCATCGACGGCATCGGTGCCCGCGCAGCTCGCCGTGGTCCGGGTACAGACCGGTGAGTCGATTCAGCAGGTCGCCCGGCGGGTGGCTCCCGACGCCCCCGTCAGCGCCGTCGTCGACCGCATCAAAGAACTGAACAAGCTGCCGTCGGTCGCCCTGGACGCCGGGCAGACGCTGATCGCCCCGGTCGGCTGAGGTCAGCCCGTGCGCACCCTGATCGGCACGGCGCCCGGCCGCGCCCGAGCGGCACGGGTAGGCTCGAGACCGTTCGAAACGGTCGATTGTCGGTGCGGCGAAGGAGCGGTGATGCACTGTCCGTTCTGCCGGCATCCGAACTCGCGTGTGGTCGATTCACGGGAAGCTGATGAAGGGCAGGCGATTCGGCGTCGCCGGTCGTGCCCGGAATGCGGTCGCCGGTTCACCACCGTCGAGACCGCCGTGGTCGCGGTGGTCAAACGAAGCGGCGTCACCGAGCCGTTCAGCCGGGACAAGGTGATCAAGGGTGTACGGCGCGCCTGCCAGGGTCGGCAGGTCGACGACGATGCCCTGAACCAATTGGCGCAGAAGGTCGAAGATGCGGTGCGGGCCACCGGGTCTCCCGAAGTGCCGAGCCACGAGGTCGGATTGGCGATCCTCGGTCCTCTGCGTGACCTCGATGAGGTCGCCTATCTACGGTTCGCTTCGGTGTACCGCTCGTTCTCGTCCGCCGAGGACTTCGAGCGCGAGATCGAGGCGCTGCGCGCACACCGCGGCGTGACGTCGCCGGGCTGACGGCAGCTAGGTCGCGCTGCGTTCGTCGGTCTCCAGCGCGTCGAACACCGCGGCTTTCATGTCGAACGAGGCGTCCATCGTCTTTGTCGTGACGCCGGCCTGCAGCAGGCCGCGCAGGGCATCGCGGTCGTAGACCGACGGTGCGGTCGTGTCGATGAAATTCTCGACGAGCTCCACGAATCGATCGGGGTCGTCATGAAATGGGAAATGTCCCGAGTTGTCGAAGAACTCCAGCCGGGAACCCGGCATCGCGGCATGCGCCAGTTCTCCGTGGGCGGCCGGGATGACAGCGTCGTGTGTGCCCCAAACCAATTGCACCGGAATGGCTTCGGTCAAATAACATCGGTCCAACATCGTGACGACCTGGCCGCGCCAGTCGACCACCGCACGCAGGGTCCGGCCGAAGGCCGATGAGGCCCTGGGTTCGGGCAGGTCGTTGAGAATCCGCAGCATGTTCGGTAGATCGTGACCCAATCCGGTCGACCCGAGCAGTGCGCCGCCGAGACGCCCGGCGAGTTGAAGCGCGGGTAGCACCAACGGAAGTCGCAACAGCGCCAGGGCCTCGGTACCCAACGGCATCGACGCGACGCGCAGTGCGATGTTCACGTCGCGGGTGACACCGCCGGCACCCACCAGCACCAGACGATCGATCAGTTGCGGGAATTGGTAGGCGAACTGCATGGCCACGCCGCCGCCCAGCGAATGCCCGATGACCGTCACCCGTTCGATGTCCAGCACGCTGAGCAGGTCCCGCATGCCGTTGGCGTACGCCGCCACCGAGTAGTCGGCGCGCGGTTTGTCCGACTGGCCGTGTCCCAGCAGATCCGGGGCGATGACGGTGAACCGCTGGGCCAAGCGTTTCTGGACGGTTTCCCACGTGGTGGAGTTGTCGCCGATGCCGTGGATCAGCAGGATCGCCGGGCCGGAGCCCGCCACCCGAAATGCCCGTCGGTAGCCGTGGATGGTGCGGAATTCCAGGCGGGGTGTCACATCACGCACAGAATGCAGGGTGGGCTTTCCGTCGGGCATCGTCCCAGCTCCTTCCCATCGTGTCGGCGAGGCCGACCGCGTGGGTCAGTCGCCGGCGGTGCCGTCGTCGCCTGGGCGGGGATCGGTGAAACCGTCACCGGACTGTTCGGCGAGGAACTGTTCGAACTGGGCGCCGAGCTCGTCGCCGCTGGGTAGTTCCTCGTCACGTGCCAGCAACGACCGATTCTCCTGAGCAGCGACGAACGAATCGTACTGTTGTTCCAGTGCACTGACCACTTGAGCGACTTCTGAGCTGGCCTCCACCTGCTCGCTGATCTTCGTGTACACCTCGGCGCCCGCCTCCGACAGCGCGTGCAGCGGAATCTGCAGCGACGCGATCCGGGACACCTCACCCAGCAGGGCCTCGGCGGCCGGCGGATACGCGGTCTGCGCCAGGTAGTGCGGCACATGCACGGTGAAGCCCACAGCCTCATGGCCGTGCTGAATCATCCTGTACTCCAACAGGTTCGACACACTGGCCGGAACCTGGACCTCGCCCACCCATGGCGTGTGGTCGGCGATGAGCTCCTTGTTGCCGGCATGAGCGGTCATCGTGACGGGCCGGGTGTGCGGGACCGCCATCGGGATGGCGCCCAGCCCGATGACCTGGCGGACACCGAGCCGTTCGGACAGCAGCCGCACCGCCGTGATGAAACGCTCCCAGCGCAGATCCGGTTCCATGCCGGCAAGCAGTAGGAACGGCGTCCCGGCCGTGTCGTGCAGCGCGTACAGGTTCAGCTCGGGGTCGTCGTACTTGGTGAAGTGATCGGTGGTGAACGTCATCAGCGGGCGGCGCGAGCGGTAGTCGAGCAGTTCGTCGATGGCGAACGAGGCGACCAGCTCGGTGTCGAGCGTGTTCTTCAGGTGCTCGGCGGCCAGCCGGATGGCGTGGCCAGCGTCGGAGAAGCCTTCGAGGGCGTGCACCATCACCGGTCCGCGGCCGTCGGCGGCGGACAACTGGGGTGCGGGAAACTCCAGCTCGTACATGCCGCTCTGCTCGGGCTGGTACTGCTGGCCCTGGCGGTCGTCGGGCCGCTGGCCGCCCGCGTCGGGCGCGTTCCCGTCGTGCTCGCTCACCTTCACACTCCTTGCCGTACTGCGTGCCACACCGCGCTGGATGTGTCTCCTTACAAGTGTCGCGCATTCTCGCGTTGTTCCCGGTGCCGCCCCGCAGTTCGCCATGGTGCACCAGGTGCTGCTCTGACAGTTGGTATCGGGCAAGATCGGTCAGATGTTGGGCACCCGGCTGGTCGTGAGCGCATTCGTCGCGCTGCTGGCCACTGCGTGCAGCCCACCCACGATCAAGGCCGACCCCCGTACCGGTGACGTCGGTGCGGTCACCGCGGGTTCGGCCGCTGTCCCAGGGCCACGCCCGGACCCGCGCGTCGGTGCGGTGTTTCTGGGGAGCGATTCGGTGCACACCTGTAGCGGCGCGGTGCTCGATTCGCTGGCCGGGAATCTGATCATCACCGCAGCACACTGCCTGGATGCGTCGTTCGACGCGACGTTCGCGCCCGGTTACCGCAGCGGCGTCCCCGGGGACTTCTGGCACATCGACGCGGTGTACCTCGACCCGCGATGGGTCCGCCACCAGGACCCGGCCGCGGACTTCGCGATCGCCCGGGTCAGCCGCGGCGGCGCGGCCACGACCGACACGCTGGAACATGCCGCCGGCGGCGGCTTCGTGCTCGGCGCGGCGCCGGGGCCGGACGTTCCGATCACGGTGACGGGATACCCGCTCGGTGACGGCGGCGCGCAGGTCAGTTGCAGCGGGCCGACGTCGCGTCCGGACCGCGGGTTTCCGGCGGTGCGCTGCCCCGGGTTGGTGGACGGCACGAGCGGCTCGCCGTGGGTGTCGGCGGCAGAGATCAGGGGAGTGGTCGGCGGCCTGCAGGGCGGTGGCTGCAGCGGCAACGAGCTGTCGTACTCGTCGCCGTTCGACGTGCAGGTCCAGGTGCTGTATCAGCGTGCCCAGGAGGCTGGCCCCGCAGACCGGGCCACCGGCGCCCCCGACGACGGCTGCAGCACCTAGGTCTTGAACTGATTCAGTGCCCGCAGCTTGTTCATCACGTCGAGGGCCGCGACCTTGTAGGCCTCGGAGAAGGTCGGGTAGTTGAAGACGGCGTCGACCAGGTACTCCACGGTGCCGCCGCAGCCCATCACGGCCTGGCCGATGTGGACCAGTTCGGTGGCGTTGGAACCGAAGATGTGCACGCCGAGCAGGGTGAGGTCCTCGGTCGACACCAGCAGTTTGAGCATCCCGTACGAGTCGCCGGCGATCTGCCCGCGGGCCAGTTCCCGGTAGCGCGACACCCCGACTTCGTAGGGGACCGAGCCGTCGGTGAGATCGACCTCGGTGGCGCCGACGTATGACACCTCGGGAATGGAGTAGATGCCGATCGGCTGCAGCTCGGTCATGCCCTTACACGGTTCGCCGAAGGCGTGGTAGGCCGCCAGCCGGCCCTGGTCCATCGAGGTCGCGGCCAGCGCGGGGAAGCCGATGACGTCACCGACGGCGTAGATGTGGTCGACCTTGGTCTGGTAGTTGTCGTCGACGAAAATCCGTCCGCGGCTGTCGATCTCGAGGCCGGCCTGTTCGACGTCGAGGTGCTCGGTCTGCCCCTGCCGGCCGGCTGAGTACATCACTGTCTCGGCCGGGATCTGCTTCCCGCTGGCGAGCGTGGTCAAGGTACCTGCGGGACCCACGTCCACCGCGGTCACCTCTTCGCCGAACCGGAACGTCACGGCAAGGTCGCGCAGGTGGAACTTGAGGGACTCGATGATCTCGGAATCGCAGAAGTCCAGCATCGTCGGACGCTTCTCGATCACGGTGACCTTGGTGCCGAGCGCGGCGAACATGGACGCGTACTCGATGCCGATGACTCCGGCGCCGACCACCACCATCGACTGCGGCAGGCTCTTGAGGTCCAGGATTCCGTCGGAGTCCAGGACACGCTCTTCGTCGAACTTCACCCCGGCCGGGCGTACGGGCTTGGTGCCGGTCGCGATGACGACGTATCGCGCAGTGATGGTGACGTTCTCGTCGCGGCTGGGGTCCTCGATGACCAGGGTGTGCGCATCGAGGAATCGGCCGTGGCCTTCGAACAGCTCGACCCCGTTGCGCAGCAGCTGGTTGCGGACCACGTCTTGTTCCCGGCCGATGACGTGGGTGGTCCGGCGCAGCAGATCGGCGGGGGTGATCCGCTCCTTCACGCGGTAACTGGACCCGTACAGTTCGCGCTGGCTCATCCCGGTCAGATAGACGACTGCCTCGCGCAGCGTCTTGGACGGGATGGTCCCGGTATTCACGCAGACCCCGCCGAGCATGCGCCCGCGCTCGATCACTGCGACGGATTTTCCCAGCTTGGCGGCGGCGATGGCGGCCTTCTGCCCACCGGGGCCGGATCCGATGACGACGAGGTCGAACTCCTGCGTGGAACCCATGACAGCCAGGTTGGCACGGTGCGGGCGATCACGCAGCCCGATCGTCGGCGAACTTTGCGGAAACACCTCGGTCGGCGCCGGTTATCCACAGATCCGAGTTCATCCACAGACCCGTCCGCCCGGTCGCATCGACCGGCGATTCCTGACGGCCCGCCCTGCGACCTTCTGGGCATGACAACTTTCAGCTCATTCGATTTCCAACTGAACCGGCCCGGCGCCCTGATCGCGGCGGTGCCCGCCGTCCTGGGGTTTGCGCCGGAGAAGTCGCTGGTGCTCGTCACCATCATCGGTGGTGAGATGGGTGCGGTCCTGCGCGTGGACCTGTCCGAAGGATTCTTCAGCGCGCTGCCCGATGCCCTCGGACATCTGTCCGACATGGCCGCCGCGGCGGACGCCGACGCTGCCATCGCGGTGATCGTCGATGAACAGAGCGTCGACTGCCCGATGTGCGCGGACCTGTACCGCGACGTGAGCCACGAACTCGGCGAAGCGTTGTCCGATCACGGTATCGAGCTGTTCGCGGTGCACGTGGTCGACCGCGTGGCGGCCGGCGGCCGATGGCACTGCGCCGACGGTTGCGGGAACGCCGGCGTCGTCGAGGATCCCGAGTCGTCGCCGGTCACCATGGCCGCGGTGCTCGACGGCCGGCGCCTCTATGCCCGGCGCGCGGACCTCGTCGAGGTCGTCGCCGTCACCGATGCACGGCGTGCTGAGGCGTTGCGGCCGGTGATCGAAAAGCGGGCTGCCGCAGTCGATTACCACGGCCGCCCCGATGCCGAGGTGCGCGCCGACGTCGAGCATGCGGTGGCCTGCGCTACTGGTTCGCCGGAGGGGACGCCATTGCCCGACGACGACGCGGTGCGCTTGGCCTGTGCGGTGGCGGACTCGCGGGTGCGGGACACGCTGTACGCGCTGGCGGTCGGCGAGCACGCCGCCGCGGCGGAGTCGGTGTGGGCGTCGCTCACCCGCACCCTGCCCGCACCGTGGCGGGTGGAGGCTCTGGTGTTGCTGGCGTTCAGTGCCTATGCCCGCGGTGACGGACCGCTCGCCGGGGTGGCACTGCAGGCGGCACTGGAGGTCGACAGCGCGCACCGGATGGCCGGCATGCTCGACTCGGCGCTACAGGCCGGCATGCGCCCGGACCGCATCCGTGAACTCGCGCTCACGGGGTACAAACTGGCGGAGCGCCTCGGCGTGCAGATGCCGCCGCGCAGCATCTTCGGCAGATCGGCGTGAGCCGCTCGCGGCGAGCGAAGCGACGGGGGAGTCGGTCCTCAGACCTTCTCGACCCGGACGGCGTGGGCCATGTGGTGCGGCAATTCGACCTGCTCGTGTCCGGGGATGACGATCATGACGCTGCCGTGCTCGGTGGCCTGCACCGTGACACGCGCGTTCGGCACGACGCCGGCATCTTTCAGCCGGGCGATCAGTTCGATGTCACCCTGGACGTGTTCGGTCAGCTGGCGCACCCGCACCGCGACCGGGAATCCGGTGGGCAGCTCGGTGAGCCGGACCAGGCTGACGTCGGTGTCGCCGGACGGGATGACGCCGAGCTCGGCAAGACCCGGGATCGGGTTACCGAACGGGGAGGTGGTCGGGTTGTCGAGCACCTGAACCAGGCGGCGTTCGACGTCCTCGCTCATGACGTGCTCCCAGCGGCATGCCTCGGCGTGGACTTCCTCCCAAGGCAGGCCGATGACGTCGACCAGCAGCCGCTCGGCAAGCCGGTGCTTGCGCATCACCGACACCGCCAGCGAGCGGCCCTTGTCGGTAAGTTCCAGGTGGCGATCACCGGCGACGTGCAGCAGCCCGTCGCGCTCCATCCGCGACACCGTCTGGCTGACGGTGGGGCCGCTCTGCTCGAGTCGTTCGGCAATGCGCGCACGCAGCGGCACCACGCCCTCTTCTTCGAGGTCGTAGATCGTCCGCAGGTACATCTCGGTGGTATCGATCAGATCGTTCATGCCAAATCCTCCAGGGCCTCCGCCGGTGCTCAGCTTACCGGTTTGGCCGGGTCAACAGGCATCCACCACGGCCGACCGACCGTGTGATTCCTGCGGCGACCGGCAGCGGGCGGACCGGCCACCAAAAACGGTGCCCGCCGGGTTATCCGGCGGGCACCAGGGGGTGTGCAGTTGTGGGTGTGGTCCGATCAGCTGGCGTAGGCCCGCAGCCGCTCGGCGCGCTCACCGTTGCGTAGCTTCGACATGACTTCGCGCTCGATCTGCCGGACCCGCTCACGGGACAGGCCGAACAGCTTGCCGATCTGATCGAGGGTGCGGGGCTGGCCGTCGTCCAGGCCGAACCGCAGCCGGATCACCTGCTGCTCGCGCTCGTCCAAGGTGGCGAGCACGTGCCGGATGTCGGTGTGCAGCAGCTCGGAGATGACGGCGTTCTCGGCCGACATCGCTTCCGAGTCCTCGATGAAGTCGCCGAGCGGCGCTTCCTCGTCGGTGCCGACCGGCATGTCCAGGCTCACCGGATCGCGGCTGTGCTCCAGCAGGTCGTTGATCTTCTCGACGGGGATACCGGACTCTTCGGCCAGTTCCTCGTCGGTGGCCTCGCGGCCCAGGTTCTGGTGCATCTCACGCTTGATCCGCGCGAGCTTGTTGACCTGCTCGACCAGGTGGACGGGGAGCCGGATGGTCCGGCTCTGGTCGGCCATGCCGCGGGTGATCGCCTGGCGAATCCACCAGGTGGCGTACGTCGAGAACTTGAAGCCCTTGGCGTAGTCGAACTTCTCCATCGCCCGGATCAGGCCGAGGTTGCCTTCCTGGATCAGGTCCAGCAGCGGCATGCCGCGGCCGGTGTAGCGCTTGGCCAGCGAGACCACGAGGCGCAGGTTGGCTTCGAGCAGGTGGCGGCGCGCGGCCTCGCCGTCGCGGACGATGACCGCCAGATCACGCTTGCGGTTGTCGCCGAGTCGCTTCTTGGTCTCCAGCAGGTGGGCTGCGTAGAGGCCTGCCTCGATGCGCTTGGCCAGTTCCACCTCGTCCTCGGCGTTGAGCAGAGCGGTCTTACCGATGCCGTTCAGGTACACGCGCACCAGGTCCGCGGCGGGACTCTGGGCGTCAAGGTCGGAATCGATACGGCGTGTGGTGGCTTTTGCCATTTGCGGCCTCCTGCTCGTGCTCAGCTCTCGAACTGTCACTTGCTTCAACGCCGAAGCGGTAGGAGAAGTTCCCGAGGCCGTCTCCGCTCATGGCCTCTGACCTGCGGTTTTTCCGCTTCGACCTGAGAATGTCCTTAGAAAGGGGAAAGAAGGAAACTCAGGTATGCGTCAGGGCTCGATATCGCCGTCGATGACCGGGTGCCGGTCCTCGATGGCGGGGCGCTCAGCGGTCGGGAACATGGGTGCCCGCCGGGCGGCGTCGTAGCGGCGCGGCTCCTGGGCACTGCGCGGCGGCCGGTCATTGGCGATGAGCACCGCGATCCAGGGCAGGGGGACGGACGCGATGAGGATGGCCAGCGAGATCAGGCCGTTGTGCCAGATGCTGTAGGCCCAGGCGGCCAGCAACAGCGCCGGCACGCGGAACGACATGATGGTGAGATAGCGGCGGACGCGTGCGCGGTGCTGCTCCTCGTAGGCGGGTGCTGCGCGAGTGATGAGGACCGGCCGACCGTCGTCGTCGAAACTCAGCTCAGGGCCGTGTTTCATCCTTCTACTGTCCCACATCTGGCTCGGTGCCGCCGCGACCGGTTCGCCTGAAGTGCCACAATGAATCCATGCAGACCGACACCCTCGAACGTACCGATTCCGATGAACAGGTCGACGACGGTACGGACGACGACCGACCTAAGCACTTCCACTACGTCAAGAAGGACAAGATCGCCGAGAGCGCCGTCATGGGCACCCATGTCGTCGCGCTGTGCGGCGAGGTGTTCCCGGTGACCAAGTCACCCAAGCCGGGTTCGCCGGTGTGCCCGGATTGCAAGCGCATCTACGAACAGATGAAGAAATAGCCGTAGCCGGTCAGGCCGGCGGATCAGCCTGCTCTACAGGCTGGTCGTTGGTGAGGGTCTCGGCCTTCTCCTCGAGCCATTCGCGCAGGCGCCGGGCATGGGTGTCCGGCGCCGGCCACTCCTCTTCGATCGAGGCGTTGAGTTCGGCGCCCAGCATGATCGCGAAGCCCAGCGCGAACGCGAACAGCAGGAACGCGATGGGCGTCGCCAGCGCGCCGTAGGTGTAGCCGGTCTCGGTGATCCAGGTCAGATAGAACCGCAGTCCCACCGTCGCCACCACGAAGACCACGGTGGCCAGCACCGCGCCGAACAGCAGCCGATGGGTCGGCAGGGGTTTGGGCAGCGACACCCGGTAGAGCACCGTCACGGCCAGCACGATGCCCAGCAGCAGCACCGGCCAGTAGCCGTACTTCATTGCGTTGGACCAGGTCTCGGGGATGTGCTGGGCGATTTTCATCGGCCCGATGGCAACCACCGGGGCGGTCGCGATCACGAACAGCAGCATCACCAGATACAGCCCGAGGGCATAGAACCGCTGCCGCACCGGATGGCGCAGCGGCGTCTGGTCGTGGGCCTCGACAACCGCGTCGACGAATGCCGAGATCGCCGACGAGCCCGCCCACAGCGAGATGACGAACCCGAGGGACACCACCTCGCCGCGGGCGCCGACCGCGATGTCGCGGACGGTCGGCTGGATGATCTCGTTGATCACGTTCGGCGAGAAGAAGTTCTTCGCCGTCCCGATCAGCTGTTCCTGGATCATCGGCAGCGTCTCGGGACCGAACAACGGCGCCACGTACGCCAAGCTGCCCAACATGCCCAACAGCAAGGGTGGTAGGGACAGCGCTGACCAGAACGCCGCCTGCGCCGACTCCGAGAAGATCGAGTCGTCCCAGCTTTTCGCCAGCGCGCGTCGGATAACCCGTAACACGTGATGACGTGTCGGCTTGATCGGCGGCGTCTGGTCGTTCATGACCAGACCAGCATTACCGAAGAGACCCCATCAGGACCGTATTTGAGGTGACCGGCGGGTCACTCAGTCCTCGGCGCTGACCACCAACACGGCGGCCAATTCGACCAGCTTGGATTCGTGCTCGTTCGCGTGGTGTTGGCAGAACAGAAGCTCCATGCCGGACGGCAGGGTAGCGCGAACACGGGCGGCAGCACCGCACCGGTCACAGCGGTCGGCCCGTGTCAGTGTCGGGCCGGTCAGAGTTGCGTTCATGGCTCCTCCTTCTGCTCGTCGCCGCCTGGGCGCTTTGCCGGTTACACATCTCTACTCTCTCAGACGATTTGGATTCCAGCGTTGTTCCCCAGGTGTTCACGGGTGTGTCGTGTCTCACCTATCGTCCGAGTTGCAGGCGCGGCAGGCTGGCCGGATGATCCCGTCGCCCGCCGTCCTGGTCCATCTATGTAGTGAAACGGATTGGGCGGGTGCTCAGTTCGATGGTGAGCTGCGGCCGCCGTCGCTCGACGAGGTCGGGTTCGTCCATCTGTCGGCGCCCGAGCAGGTGCACCTGCCGGCCAACCGGCTCTACCGCGGCCAGTTCGATCTGATCCTGCTGGTGTGTGATCCCGGACGGCTGGGGTCGCCGGTTCGCTGGGAGCCCGGGGTGCCGACGGATCCGGAGTCGATGCTCTTCCCGCACCTGTACGGACCGCTCCCCGCTGCGGCGGTGACCCGCACTGTGCCCTACCGGCCCGACGCAGACGGAGCCTTCGCAGCCCTGCCGGCAAATTTTCCGACGGATGGTTTTGGTTAACGGCAAATGAACGACAGTGTGAGAAACCTGTCCACTGATCGGGAATGTGGCCTGAATCACGGTCACGGGATTGGCACGATCGCGCGCGTAAATATCCCCGAGACGGTGAGGACATGATCAACCACACAAATTCTGAAGTCGCGACCGGCAAGCGCCGTCGCGCACGGAGACTGAAGGGACTCGGCGTCGCTCTGACGGCCAGTGCCCTTCTGGTCATGTCGGCGCTGCCGGCATGGGCGGCCGAGAACATGACCATCACGTTCATTCGGCACGGTCAGTCGACTGCGAATGCGGAGAACCGCATCGATACGCAGGTTCCGGGTCCGGTGTTGACCGCTGACGGTCAGCAGCAGGCCAAGGACATCGCGGCCAAACTCGGTGACCGGAACTTCGACGCCATCTACGCCTCGGACATGGTCCGGACGCAGCTGACGGCGACACCGATGTCGCAGTACCTGGGTCTGCCGATCCAGGTACTGCCGGGTGTGCACGAGATCGAAGCCGGCATGTTCGAAAACGGGCAGGAGCGCGGAGCTGCCGGCCTGGGCTACATCTCGTACCCGCTGGCCTGGGCGGGTCTGAAGATCAACGTGGATCCGGTCACCCATGCGGTGAGCTACGGCTACCTCGATCCGGCGAACCCGAACTACACCGATCCCTCGCGAGCCATTCCGGGTGGAGCGGCTCAGCCGGTGAGCCTGAACGGCAACGACTTCGATGCTCGGGTCAATGCCTCTCTGGAGCAGATCTACAACAATGGCGATCGCAACGCGGCGGTGTTCGCGCACGGCGGCACCATCATGTTCTGGACGTTGATGAACGCCAAGAATCTGTCACCGGAGCAGAAGCTCAACCTGTTCGCGACGGCGCCATTGGGCAACACCGGCGTTGTGGTGGTCGAGGGCAACCCGACCGACGGTTACAACCTGGTGGAGTGGAACGGCATCAAGATCGCCGGCATGCAGAAGGGCCCGATCGAGAACGTGCTGACCCAGGTCCGCACGCTGTCTCGTCAGCTCGGCGGCGTGGTTCAGGATGTCGCGGCGGCGTTCAAGACCGGTGACGTGGGTCAGATCCTCAACGCGATCAACCGCGGTGCGGCCGACGCGCTGTTCTCGACGACCAAGTTCGTCCGCGCCATCAACGCACAGGTCATCGGCGGCGTCACCAACGCCATCGACAACCTGAAGGAGCGCCTGACTCCGCCGGCGGCTCCTGCTCCGGCAGGCGCTCAGACCACGGGCTCGACTTCGGGTGCGGCGGTCTCGCCGGCTGCGTTCAAGGCTCCGGCTCCGGTTGCCGCCAAGACCGCGGCTGCGGCTGCCGCCGGCGACTCGCCGGCCAAGGTTGCCGACGTTCCGGCGTCCACCAACAAGGCCGACGAGCCCAAGGCTGACGCAGACGCCACCAAGGCTGATGACGGCAAGGCTGACGCCGACGCCGCCAAGGCTGATGGTCAGGCCAAGGCTGACGCTGCCAAGGCCAAGGCTGACGCCAAGAAGGCTGCGGCTGAGGAGAAGAAGGCTGCCGCCAAGGCCAAGGCTGACGCCAAGAAGGCTGCAGCTGAGGAGAAGAAGGCTGCCGCCAAGGCCAAGGCCGAGGAGAAGAAGGCCGCTGCTGAGGCCAAGAAGGCCGAAGCCAAGGCCAAGGCAGAATCTGCCAAGGCCGGCGCTGGCGCTGGAAGCACCGACTGACGGTTACCGTCGAGCGATCGGCCCTCTGCTCTCCGGAGCAGGGGGCCGATTTGCGTTTGCCGTCGCCTCGCCAGACTGTGACAAAGCTGCCCACTGGCCGGGATTGTGGTCTGTATCACCGTTACAGGGCTGGCACTGTCGCGCGGGTAAATATGTTTCCGTCGGACAGTGAGGACACCATTAACCACACGAATTCACACGGCGCGACGGGGCATCGCCGTCGTGCACGGGGGCTGAAAGGGCTGGGCGTCGCATTGACGGCCGGTGCCTTTCTGGTCATGTCGGCGCTGCCGGCGTGGGCGGCCGAGAACATGACGATCACGTTCATCCGGCACGGTCAGTCGTACGGCAACCTGTCGGGGCTCGGCGACACGTCGACGCCGGGCCCGGTGCTGACCGACCTGGGCCAGCAGCAGGCCAAGGACATCGCGGCCAAGCTGGGCGACAACAACTACGACGCCATCTACGCCTCGACGATGGTCCGCACGCAGCAGACCGCGGCGCCGATGTCGCAGTACCTCGGTCTGCCGATCAGGGTGCTGCCGGGCATCCAGGAGATCGAAGCCGGCATGTACGAAGGCACGCCGGAACGGGCGGCGCTCTTCGGCTACCTGACGGCTCCGCTGGCCTGGGCGGGCCTGTCGGTGACGCCGCCGCCGAACGTCAGCTTCAACCCGATCACCCCGAACCTGGACGCGTTCATCCCGAGCGCACCGGGTAGCACCACCGGCCTCAACGGCCATCAGTTCGAGGACCGGGTCAACGGCGCCCTGCAGACGATCTACGACAACGGCGATCGCAACGCGGCGGTGTTCTCGCACGGCGGCACCATCATGATCTGGACGATGATGAACGCCAAGAATCTGAGCCCCGAGCAGAAGATCATGCTGTTCACCCAGCACCCGTTGTCCAACACCAACTATGTCGTCGTCGAGGGCAACCCCGAGGACGGCTGGAACCTGGTGAACTGGAACGGCGTCGAGATCGCCGGCATGCAGAAG
The DNA here is from genome assembly GCF_048282635.1 of Mycobacterium sp. PDNC021. NCBI lineage: Bacteria > Bacillati > Actinomycetota > Actinomycetes > Mycobacteriales > Mycobacteriaceae > Mycobacterium > Mycobacterium sp. PDNC021. Next base: position 3,916,783 of record NZ_CP182502.1, on the reverse strand, counting down.
GGCCCGATCGAGCGGGTGCTGACCCAGGTCCGCACGCTGTCTCGTCAGCTCGGCGGGGTGGTCCGGGACGTTGCCACGGCATTCAAGACCGGTGACGTCGGCAAAATCCTGACCGCGATCAACCATGGCGCGGCCGACGCGTTGTTCTCGACGGCCAAGTTCGCGCGGGCGATCAACGCTCAGGTCATCGGCGGCGTCACCACAGCCGTCGAAAACCTGCAGAAGAAGCTGACCCCGCCGGCTCCTGCTCCGGCAGGCGCCAAGACCACCGGCCCGGCTTCGGACGCGGCGGTCTCGCCGGCTGCCTTCTCGGCTCCGGCTCCGGTTGCGGCCAAGGCTCCGGCCGCGGCTCAGGCAGGCGACTCACCGGCCAAGGTCGGTGACACGCAGGCTGCCGACCCCAAGGCGGACCAGGCCAAGGCCGATACCGCCAAGGGCGACGACGTCAAGGCTGACGCAAACGCCAAGGCCGACGACGGCCAGGCCGATCAGGTCAAGGTCGACGGTCAGACCAACGCCGACGCCACCAAGGCCAAGGCCGAGGCCAAGAAGGCAGCCGCGGAGGCCAAGAAGGCTGCGGCCAAGGCCAAGGCTGCAGAGAAGAAGGCGGCCGCCAAAGCCAAGGCAGACGCCAAGAAGGCAGCGGCGGAGGAGAAGAAGGCCGAGACTCAGGCCAAGGCCGACACTGCCAAGGCTCATGCCACAGCAGGAGCCGGCAGCACCGACTGACGGTTCCTCACAACGAAATCGGCCCCCTGTTTCGCGGAGCAGGGGGCCGATTTGCGTCAGCTCTCCGTTCGCGTGGAGACCAGCAGGTCTCTGGTGATCTCCAGGTGCCCGACGTGCTGCGCGATGTCGTGCAGGATGTGCAGCAACGTCCACTCCGGGCTGGCCGTGGCCAGCACCGCGGCGCGCGTGGTGCCGCCGCGTATCCCGTCGCCCAGCGCGCGGTCCCGGATTCCTTCGGTGACGGCCACCTCGATCCAGCCGGGCAGGCGCTGCTGCAGGGCCGTCAGCCGTTCCAGCAGCTCGTCGACCCGTCCGGTGGCGGTGAACTCGCTGTCGCGGTCCCGCGGGATCCGTTGTCCGGCAATGAAAGAGCCCGCCCAGTAGTCGACCACCCCGATGCAGTGGTTGACGATGGCATAGCAGCTGTTCGCGCCGGGCAGGTCGGGCCGGCGATTGGCGAGGTCGTCACCGAGTGCGGTGAGGACGTCAGCCATCGCTGCGAAGCACTCGGACGAGACGTCCAGCATCGCTTGGCCCAGTGGATGCTCCGAGATCGGCATACGCGAAAGCCTTTCATATGCAGGGCTTTCCCCGCCTCAGGTTTTTGGGCAGTGGGGGAGCCTGACCCCTGGTCAGCAATCTGACGCAAGCGTAAAATTTGACGGTTGGTATCCAATTCGACCCCGACGCCGGAGGCTTTCATGCACACCAAAACTGTTCTGGCTGTTGCCGCTGCGGCGCTGTTGGTCGCGCCCGCCGGTCCGATGCCTCTCGCGCAAGCGGTACAAAGCTCAACCGATACAACGACGTTCAGTCCACAGCCGACGGTCGTCGCGCAACCGATGAACTGTCGCGGCGAAACAGGCGACCACGGTTGCGGCGCAGGCTGGATCTGGAACGGGTACCGCTGCGTGCCCTGCTGAACTTCGCCGAGCAGACGAAAACTGCCCCGAAACGGGAAGTTTCGGGGCAGCTGTTCGATCTGGGGGATTAGTCCAGGTAGTCGCGCAGGACCTGCGAGCGCGACGGGTGGCGCAGCTTGCTCATGGTCTTGGACTCGATCTGGCGGATGCGCTCGCGGGTCACGCCGTAGACCTGGCCGATCTCGTCCAGCGTGCGCGGCTGGCCGTCGGTGAGGCCGAAGCGCAGCCGGACGACACCGGCCTCGCGCTCGGACAGGGTCTCGAGCACCGACTGCAGCTGATCCTGCAGCAGTGTGAACGACACGGCGTCCACGGCCACCACGGCTTCGCTGTCCTCGATGAAGTCACCGAGCTGGCTGTCGCCCTCGTCGCCGATGGTCTGGTCCAGCGAGATGGGCTCACGCGCGTACTGCTGGATCTCCAGCACCTTCTCCGGCGTGATGTCCATTTCCTTGGCCAGCTCTTCGGGCGTGGGTTCGCGACCCAGGTCCTGCAGCAGCTCACGCTGGATGCGGCCGAGCTTGTTGATCACCTCGACCATGTGCACCGGGATACGGATGGTGCGGGCCTGGTCGGCCATGGCGCGGGTGATGGCCTGACGGATCCACCAGGTGGCGTACGTCGAGAACTTGTAGCCCTTGGTGTAGTCGAACTTCTCGACCGCGCGGATCAGGCCCAGGTTGCCTTCCTGGATCAGGTCCAGGAACGCCATGCCGCGGCCGGTGTAGCGCTTGGCCAGCGACACCACCAGACGCAGGTTGGCTTCCAGCAGGTGGTTCTTGGCGCGGTCGCCGTCGCGGCAGATCCACTGCATGTCGCGACGTTGCGCGGCGGGCAGCTTCTCGCCCTTCTCCAGCAGCTCGGACATCAGCTGGGTGGCGTACAGGCCGGCCTCGATGCGCTTGGCGAGCTCGACCTCCTCCTCGGCGTTGAGCAGCGCGACCTTGCCGATCTGCTTGAGGTACGCACGCACGGAGTCGGCGGAGGCGGTGAGCTCGGCGTCCTTGCGGGCCTGCCGCAGCGCCTCGGACTCTTCCTCGTCCCAGACGAAGTCGCCGGAAGCCTTGTCCTTCTCGGACGGCTCCGCGGTGTCGTCGGACTCGTCGCCTTCGGTGGCCTTGGGAGCGGCCTTGGCGCCCTCCGCGGTGGCTTCACCCTCGGCGTCACCTTCTGCGGCTTCGTCCTCGTCGTCGGCCTCGAGGTCGTCGTCGAGTTCCAGGTCGGCGTCGTCGACGTCGATCTCATCGGGTTCGACGGCGAGGTCGTCGACGTCGGTCACGTCGTCGGTGGCGACGCCGTCTTCCGGCTTGGTCGAATCGGCGGCCTTGCGCGGGCCGCGCTTGGCGGGAGCCTTCGCGGCGGCCTTTTTCGCGGGAGCCTTCGCGGCACGCTTGGCCGGCGCAGCCTTGGCGGCGGCCTTCTTAGCGGGGGCTTTGGTGGTGCGCTTCACCGGCTCGTCGGCTGTCTCGCTGGCTTTGGTCGCTACCACGGCCACCCTTTCGGTCTTTCGTACATCGGTGGCGTGGGCGTGCGCCACCGAAAAGCGTCGGCTGTCGAATATTGGCGTCGATCTTCGATCGGATGTTCGCCGCTATCCGTTCAGGCGGCCGCCGTTGACCATTGTAACGACATAGTGCCCAGAAGCCGTATCAGCGGCAGGCTCGGAGCGTTGGCGGGCCGCTAGTGGTGATGCAGAGCGCCGTCGGCGGCCATCGCGGCACCGACGATGCCGGCCGAATTCTGCAGCGTCGCGGCGACCACCGGCGTGCGGTTCTTCAGCAGCGGCACCCACTTGTCGGCCTTCTTGCTGATCCCGCCGCCGACGATGAACAGGTCCGGCCAGATCGCGTTCTCGACCGCTACCAGCACCTTCGTGACCTCCTCGGTCCAGCGCTCGTACGACCAGTCCTTGCGTTCCTTGACCGACGACGCGGCCCGGTGCTCGGCTTCCTTGCCGCCGACCTCGATGTGCCCGAACTCGGTGTTGGGCAACAACACACCGTCGTAGATCACCGCCGAGCCGATGCCGGTGCCGAACGTCAGCAACACGACCAGCCCGCTCACCTCGCGTCCCGCGCCGAACTTCTCCTCGGCCAGCCCGGCAGCGTCCGCGTCGTTGAGCACGGTCACGTCCTGGCCGTTCAACCGCGAGGCGAACATGTCCCGCACGTTGGTGCCGATCCAGCTGCTGTCGACGTTGGCCGCGGTGCGCACGATGCCCTCGGTCACCACGCCGGGGTAGGTCACGCCCAGCGGTCCGGTCCAGCCGAACTCGCGGACGACCGCGGCGACGGTTTCGGAGACGGCTTCGGGAGTGGCCGGCTGCGGGGTGGGGAGCCGGAAGCGCTCACCGACCAGCTGCCCGGTGTCGAGGTCGACGATGCCGCCTTTGACGCCACTGCCGCCGACGTCGATACCCAGCGCTCGATGCTGCGAGCCGTCAGTCGGTCCGGTGGGCGTCTCGGTCATCAGCACTCCTTGGAGGGGGTGGGCAAGAGGGCGCGACCCACACCCTAACCGCGTGTGCTGCGATAGGTGTCATGACTGCACGCGAACCCGAAAGTGGCACCGCACCTGCTGCGCTGCGAGCGCTCGCCGAGCAGTTGGCGACCGAGGCCGCCGGCTTCGTCCGCAGGCGGCGCACCGAGGTTTTCGCAGGTGCTCCGCAGGGTGACGGCGCGGTGCGCACCAAGAGCAGTCCGACCGATCCGGTGACCGTGGTGGACACCGAGACCGAGCGGCTGCTGCGGGAGCGCCTGGCGGCGTTGCGGCCGGGCGACGCGATCTTGGGCGAGGAGGAAGGCGGCGCGGCGCAGGCTCCGGCGGGCGTGCCGGTGTGGGTGCTCGATCCCATCGACGGCACCGTGAACTTCATGTACGGGCTGGGTGCCTACGCGGTGTCCGTCGGCGTGCAGATCGACGGGGTGTCGGTGGCCGGTGCGGTGGCCAACGCGGCCACCGGCGAGGTGTTCTCCGCTGCGCGCGGTCACGGGTCCGTGGTGATCCGGGACGGCGTGTCAACCGCTCTGCATTGCAACGTCATCGACGAACTGCCCATGGCGCTGGTGGCGACCGGGTTCGCCTACGAGCGCGAGCGTCGGCGCCGTCAGGCCGGTGCGGTGGCCGAGCTGCTGGCCGAGGTGCGGGACATCCGCCGCGTCGGGTCGTGCGCCCTGGATCTGTGCATGGTTGCCGCCGGACAGCTCGACGCGTACTTCGAATCCGGTGTGCACGTGTGGGATTGGGCTGCCGCGGCCCTGATCGCCGAGGAGGCGGGCGCGGTGGTGCGGTTGCCCGCGCCCGGCGCGGCAGACGACGACCTCGTCGTCGCCGCGGCACCCGGGGTGTCCGCGGCGCTGGCCGGTCAGCTGGCGCGGGTCGGCTACCGCTAGCGGGTCCCGGCTAGCAGGTCCCGCTGTGGATCTTCGGCAGCAGCGAGGTGTCGGCAGGCTGGGTCGCGTCCGGTTTCAGGCTGGCCAGCATGGCTTCGATGTCGTCGCTGTGGGCGAGCTCGTTGAACTCGGTGCCGATCGCCAGGTCGACGGAGTCGTCGGGTCGCTGGTCCTGGAACAGCTGGGTGCAGGGCGCGACCAGCCACAGGGCGGCGGCGGCGGACTTGCCGGCCGGGCCGAACCGGATCTGGCCCTGGCACTCCATGCGGGTGCTGGCGTACACGGGGTCGTTGCTTGCCGCCGGCTGAGCGAACCCGAGGTCGCGCAGCTCGCCGGCGACCTCGCTGGCCTGGCCGCCCTGGCCGCTGGCGTTGAGCACCTTGATCTTGGTGTCGGCGAGCTTGGCCGGCACCACGTTGACCATCGAGGACTGCGACACCTCGTCGCCGAGCTTCGGCTGGTTCGGCTCGCTCGGCGCCGGTGGGGGATTGCAGGTGATCGCCTGGTGGATTTCGGCGGGCTGGTTGGCGACCACGAGCCAGGCGATCAGCGTCGCGACGGCCAGCACTGCGAACAGCACCGCGCCGGGCACGTAGTTGCGGCGGCGGAACGGCCGGCCGTGCTTGTCGAAGGCTGTGCCCTCGGTGATTTGAGCGACCACATGTGCACTGTAGATGCCCCGCAGCCAGCGTGATTACGAACCATCCCTGGCGTATGTGATGCAAATCACATATAATCGGCGCGCTTTCTGGGCACGAATCATTTGGTAGAAGCGTTCGACGCTGGTACAAAGCTCTGCTGCAAGGTAACGGAGGGGATGACCATGGCTACCGATTACGACGCCCCGCGGCGTTCAGAGACTGATGAGGTTTCCGAGGACTCTCTGGAGGAGCTCAAAGCACGACGCAACGAGGCACAGTCCGCCGTCGTGGACGTCGACGAAACCGACTCGGCCGAAAACTTCGAGTTGCCCGGCGCTGACCTGTCGGGCGAGGAACTCTCGGTCCGAGTGGTGCCCAAGCAGGCCGATGAGTTCACCTGCTCGAGCTGCTTCCTGGTGCAACACCGCAGCCGTCTCGCCAGCGAGAAGAACGGCGTGATGATCTGCACTGACTGCGCCGCCTAGGGATTCACACTCAGGACGGCGAATGGCCGGTCCACACCCGCAGCTGAATCAGTTGCGAGCGTGGACCGGCCATTCGCCGTCTTGCGGGCCGGTCAGCGGCCCTGCAGTGCCGCCAGCACCCGGTCCGGATGACGCGTGCTCACCAGCCAGTACGGCGTGGGGTCGTCCGGATCGTCGAGGACGACGAGGATCAGCGGCCCGACCCAGGCGCGGTGTACGACGTACGCGGCGGGGTCCAGCTGCCGGCCCAGGGCCGCCGACTTCGCCGAACGCGGCACCTCGGCCGACCGGGAGATGACATTCGTGGGGATGTGCGCCGGCCCGACCCACAGCTCGGTCTCGGCGTCCGGTCCGGTTCCGGTGCCCACCACGCGCAGCTCGATGCGCCCCATCCACACCAGCGTCGCCGCGGCGACCGGGAGCAGCACGGCGAACGGCGCCCACGTCGGCACCCCCGACACGCCTTGCACCACTTCCAGCGCGATCAGGGCCGCCAGCCCGAAACCCGGTAACCACCACCACAAAGGCACCGTCAACCGCTCTCGGTAGCGGACCGTTTGGGTGGCTGCTCGCGTGTCTGACACGCGGCCAAGGGTAGTCTGTGGCACCGTGCCCACCTCTCTGGCGGTAGTTCGTCTGGACCGGGATCTGCCGATGCCGGCCCGGGCTCACGACGGCGATGCCGGCGTCGATCTGTTCAGCGCAATCGACCTCGAACTGGCCCCCGGCCGGCGCGAGTTGGTGCCGACGGGGATCGCCGTCGCCATTCCGCACGGCATGGTCGGCCTGATCCACCCGCGCTCGGGATTGGCTATCCGCGTTGGGCTTTCGATCGTCAACGCGCCGGGCACCGTTGATGCCGGGTATCGCGGCGAGATCAAGGTGGCGCTGATCAACCTCGACCCCAGTGAGCCCATCACCGTCCAGCGCGGCGACCGGATCGCTCAGCTGCTGGTGCAGCGGGTCGAGCTGCCCGAGCTGGTCGAGGTCACGTCGTTCGACGAGGCCGGACTGGCTGACACCTCACGTGGCGCGGGCGGCCACGGTTCCTCCGGCGGACATGCGAGTTTGTGATGGCATTCGAATTCAACTCCGAAGAAGACGGCCCCTTCGACATCGAGGACTTCGACGACCCGGCCGACGCTGAGGCGGCCCGCCTGGATTTGGGTGGCGTGCTGGTCCCGGTGCCCGACGGTTCGCAGCTCAACGTCGAGGTCAATGAGCAGGGCGTGCCGAATGCCGTCTGGATCATGACGCCCAACGGCCGGTTCTCCGTCGCGGCGTACGCGGCGCCGAAGACCGGTGGCCTGTGGCGCGAGATCGCCGCCGAGCTGGCGGAGTCGCTCCGGGGCGACAACGCGCAGGCGCGCATCGAAGACGGGCCCTGGGGCCGCGAGGTCGTGGGCCTGCCGGTGCCGCAGCCCGGCCAGGGGCAGGTCGTGATGCGCTTCATCGGGGCCGACGGCTATCGGTGGATGGTGCGTTGCGTCGTCGTCGGTACCGAGGAGACCATCGACGCCATCGCCGACGAGGCCCGAACCTCGTTGGCGGACACCGTGGTTCGCCGCGGTGATACCCCGCTGGCAGTCCGCAGCCCGCTGCCGGTGCAGCTGTCCGAGCCGCTGCTGGAGCAGCTGCGCGCGGCGGCCGCTCAGATGGCGCAGCAGCAGATGGAGCAGGCTCAGCAGGCGCTCGAGCAGCTGCAGCAGCACATGCAGCAGCAGCCCGAAGGTGAGCCCGACGCCCGTCGCAGCGAGCAGGGCTCGGCCATGCAGCAGCTGCGCACCCAGCAGATGGGCACCATCACAGGAGGCTGACGGCCTCCCGCAGCGCGGCCACGCAGGCGTCGCCCAGCACCGTCGGCTCTACACCCATCGCTTCGAGGGTGACGGTCCGCAGCGCGGCCCTGGGGGCGGCCACGGCCCATTCCGCGGCGACCGCAACGGGGTGGACGGCGTCGTCCACTGCCCCGGCCACGCCCATCGGCACCTGTAGCTCAGCGAGTTGTTCACGCGTCGGCCCGCCGTAACCCGCCGCCTCTTCCATCGCGTCCGGCAGGCCCGGCCACTGCGCTGTCCATGACCGCGTCAGTTCGTCCGCGAGCCAGGCCGGGCTGCCCGCGCGCATGCCGGCGACGGCCGCATCCAGCCCGATCTCGCGCAGCTGCTGCGCGGAGTAGCGGGCGGCTTGTGCGGCGGGCGCGCCGTCGGATTCGCCGGTCCAGGCGGGCAGTGCGGCCAGGACGGCAATGCACTGATCCGAGTGGCTCAGCGCCCAGTTCGTCGCCACCGCAGCGCCCAGCGATACCCCGCCGACCATGATCGGGCCCTGCTGCGCGGCGGCGTCGAGCGCTTCGAGATAGCCGGCGATCAGGCCACCCGGCAGCGGTCGTGGCGCGACCACCACGGCACCCGCTTCGAGCAGGGCGCCACCGAAGGCTCTGCGGATGTAGTCGTCGTCAGATCCCGTGCCGGGCAGGAGTACCGCGGTCATCCCTTGCAAGTTGGCCGTCATCCCTCGATGGTGCCCGGCGGTGGAAATGGCGCTCGCAAGGGGGTCGCGCCGGAAGTGCGGTCCAGTGAGCGGGATAACGAAGATATATCCCGCGCCGAAATGGCGAATCGGAACCAAGAGGTCTAGCGTGACGTTGGTTAGATAGCGGGTCCACGGTGGATTCGCAGCAAGTCTCAGGAGAGACCATGGCTACGGCGGAAGGCTATTTGCGCCGGCTCACCCGGCGGCTTACCGAGGACCTCGAACAGAGTGATGTCCAGGAGCTGAACGACGAGGCCCTCAACACCGGCGCCATGCGGGCGGTGGACTGTACACGCGGACAAGAAGTGACGATGGTCGGCACGCTTCGTTGTGTCGAGACCAACGGCAAGGGCTGTTCGGGTGGCGTACGGGCCGAGCTGTTCGACGGCACCGACACGGTCATGCTGGTCTGGTTGGGACAGCGGCGCATCCCAGGCATCGAGTCCGGGCGGACCCTGCGGGTGCACGGGCGGCTGGGCAAATTGGACAGCGGGGCCAAGGCGATCTACAACCCGCATTACGAGATTCAGAAGTGACTTTCCCCGACAAGGGGACCGCGGACAGCGAGCAGGCCGAAGCCGACGTCGAAATCATCGCTGAGGCCCAGGAGGACGACCGCGACGCGAAGCTGACGGCGCACGTCCTGTTGGAGCAGATGGGCGGCATCAGCGGCCTCATCTATTCGTCCCTGCCGGTCCTCGTCTTTGTCCCGGTCTCCAGCTTCTTCGGGCTGGCTGCCGCGATCTATTCAGCGCTCGGTGTCGCCGGCCTGGTCCTGGTGTGGCGGCTGGCGCGCCGTGAATCGGTGCAGCCGGCGGTGTCGGGCTTCATCGGCGTGGGGATCAGCGCGCTGATCGCCTACCTGATCGGCGCCTCGAAAGGCTATTTCCTGCTTGGCATCTGGTCGTCGCTGATCTACGCCGGGGTGTTCACGATCTCGATCGTGATCCGCCGCCCATTGGTCGGCTACGGCTGGAGCTGGGTCACCGGGCACGACCGCAGCTGGCGTGACATCCGGCGTGCGGTGCTGGCGTTCGACATCGCGACTGCGGTCTGGGTGCTGGTGTTCGCGGCGCGGTTCCTGGTCCAGAACCACCTGTACGGGCAGGACCAGACGGGCCTGCTCGGAGTGGCGCGTATCGCCATGGGCTGGCCGCTCACCGCGGTCGCCGCGCTGGCGTCCTACCTGGCCATCCGGACGGCCCAGAAGGCCCTCCGGGACGCCGAGCATCACGTCACCGAGGACTAGCTCGGATTCAGCACCTGGTTGCGCAGCTCCTGCTCGACCTCGGCGACCGCGACGAACAGCAGTTCGTCGCCGCCCTCGAGCGGCTCGTCGGACTCGGGCACGATCACGCGCGGGCCGCGCAGGATCGTCACCAACGTCGCGTCGCGCGGCAGCTGCAGCCGCTTGACCGCCTTGCCGCCCCACGGGGTGTCGTCGGGCAGCGTGATCTCGACCAGATTGGCCTGGCCCTTGCGGAAACTCATCAGGCGGACCAGGTCGCCCACCGACACGGCTTCTTCGACCAGTGACGCCAGCATGCGCGGCGTGGACACCGCGACGTCGACGCCCCAGCTGTCGTCGAACAGCCACTCGTTGCGCGGGTCGTTGACCCGGGCCACGACGCGGGGGACCGCGAACTCGGTCTTGGCGAGCAGGCTGACCACGACGTTGGCCTTGTCGTCGCCGGTGGCGGCGATGACGACATCGAATTCGTGCAGTTTGACGGACTCGAGCAGCGACAGCTCGCACGCGTCACCCAGACGCCACTGCGCGGCAGGGACGGCGTCGACGTCGATGTGATCCGGATTGCGCTCCAGCAGCGTCACCTCGTGGTGATCGACCAGCTCCCGCGCGATGGAGCGGCCGACGGCGCCGGCGCCCGCGATTGCGACCTTCATGTGCGCTCCCTAGTGGCTTTCGACGTCGTCGCCGGGCGGCAGTGAGGCGATGGCGATGGCTTCGGCGACGCGGCCGGACACCGCGGCCATGTACACCTGATCGCCGGCCTGGATGACGGTCTTGGCGTCCGGCAGCACGCCGCTGCCGAACCGGATGAGGAATGCGACACGGCCGCCGGTCGCGGCTTCCAGCGCGGTGACGCGGTAGCCGACCCACTCCTCGTGCAGGGACAGTTCGGTGACGCCGACGTTGCCCGACGGATCGCGCCACTTGGTGGTCTCGGTCTCGCGGGTGAGCAGATTCAGCAACCGGTCGGTGGTCCACGGCACCGTGGCGATGGTCGGGATGCCCAGCCGCTCGTACACCGCCGCGCGCTTGGCGTCGTAGATGCGCGCCACGACGCGCTGCACGCCGAAGGTCTCGCGCGCGACCCGCGCCGAGATGATGTTCGAGTTGTCGCCGGACGACACGGCGGCGAACGCGCCCGCCTCTTCGATACCGGCCCGCTCCAGCACGTCGCGGTCAAAACCCATGCCCAGCACGCGTTCTCCGGGAAATTCGGGGGACAGCCGATGGAAGGCCGTCTTGTCTCGGTCGATCACGGCGACCTCGTGGCCGATGCGGGCCAACCCGTCTGCCAGCGATGCGCCAACCCGGCCGCAGCCCATCACGACTACTCGCACCAGCCGATCCTTTCTGGGCCAGGAACCGGCCCCGAAGCGAATTTCATGCCTCAGCTCAGTCCGAACGCTACAACCCGAGCCCCGGGGGCTTACCCTTGGCTCTCGTGTCCAAGCTTTCGACCGCTACGCGACGGTTGGTGATCGGCCGACCCTTCCGAAGCGACAAGCTCGCCCACACGTTGCTGCCCAAACGTATCGCTCTTCCGGTGTTCGCGTCGGATGCGCTGTCGTCCGTCGCCTACGCGCCGGAGGAAATCTTCCTGGTGCTGTCGGTTGCCGGTCTGTCGGCCTATTCGATGGCGCCGTGGATCGGTCTCGCGGTCGCCGCGGTCATGCTCATCGTGATCGCCAGTTATCGGCAGAACGTGCACGCGTATCCATCCGGCGGCGGCGACTACGAGGTGGTCACCACCAACCTCGGGCACACCGCCGGGCTGACGGTGGCCAGCGCGCTATTGGTCGACTACGTACTGACCGTCGCGGTGTCGACGGCGTCGGCGATGTCCAACATCGGGTCGGCCGTGCCGTTCGTCGCCCAGAACAAGGTGCTGTTCTCGGTATTGGCGATCCTCATCCTGGCGTCGCTGAACCTGCGCGGTATCCGGGAGTCCGGTACCGCGTTCGCGATACCGACCTACGCCTTCATGATCGGCATGTACCTCATGTTGGCGTGGGGCTTCATCCAGATCTTCGTGCTCGGCCACCCGCTGCGGGCCGAGTCGGCCGGCTTCAGCATCAAGTCCGAGCACGGCGACGTGCTGGGCTTCGCCATGGTGTTCCTGGTGGCCCGCGCGTTCTCGTCGGGCTGTGCCGCCCTGACGGGTGTGGAAGCGATCAGCAATGGCGTACCCGCCTTCCAGAAGCCCAAGTCGCGCAACGCCGCAACAACGCTGCTGCTGCTCGGCGCCATCGCGGTGTCGTTGTTCATGGGCATCATCTTGCTGGCGAAGCAGATCGGCCTGAAGATGGCCGACAGTGTGGACCAGCTGGTGGGTGCGCCCGCCGACTATCACCAGAAGACCGTGGTCACCCAGCTGGCGGAGGCGGTGTTCCAGGGCTTTCCGCTGGGTCTCTACGCCATCGCCGGGGTGACCGGCTTGATCCTGGTGTTGGCCGCCAACACCGCGTTCAACGGTTTCCCGGTGTTGGGCTCGATCCTGGCGCAGGACCGCTACCTGCCGCGGCAGCTGCACACTCGCGGTGACCGGCTGGCGTTCTCCAACGGCATCCTGTTCCTCGCGTTCGCCGCCATCGCGTTCGTCGTCGCGTTCAACGCCGAGGTCACGGCGCTGATCCAGCTGTACATCGTCGGCGTGTTCGTGTCGTTCACGCTCAGCCAGATCGGCATGGTGCGGCACTGGAACCGGTTGCTGCGCACCGAGACCGACGGGTCCGAGCGGCGGCGTATGTACCGTGCGCGGGTCGTCAACACCATCGGGTTCCTGTGCACCGGCTCCGTGCTGTTGGTGGTCATCGTGACCAAGTTCCTGGCCGGTGCCTGGATCGCGATTCTGGCGATGAGCGCGCTGTTCGTGCTGATGAAGATGATCCACAAGCACTACGACACCGTCGCCAAGGAACTGCGTGCCCGATCCGGGCCGGACGAGGACGTGGTGCTGCCCAGCCGCAACCACGCGGTGGTGCTGGTGTCCAATCTGCATCTGCCGACGCTGCGGGCCCTGGCCTACGCCAGGGCGACCCGCCCGGACGTGCTGGAGGCCATCACCGTCAGCGTCGATGACGCCGAGACACGCGAGCTGGTGCACAAATGGGAAGACAGCGACGTGTCCGTCCCGCTGAAGGTCATCGCCTCGCCGTACCGCGAAATCACCCGGCCCATCCTCGATTACGTCAAGCGCATCACGGCCGACTCGAAGCGCACCGTCGTGACGGTGTTCATCCCGGAGTACGTGGTGGGCCACTGGTGGGAGCACATCCTGCACAATCAGAGCGCGCTGCGGCTCAAGGGCCGGCTGCTGTTCATTCCCAACGTGATGGTGACTTCCGTTCCGTGGCAGCTGAATTCGTCGGAGCGCGTGAAGGTGACCATGACTCCGGGTTCGGCGCCGGGCGACACGAGACGGGGCATCATCGAATGACCGGCATCATTGAATGACTGAGGTAACAGTGACCGTTGGCCCGCCGGCCAACGGCGGCAGCTGCGTGGCGCGGCACGACGGCCGCGTGATCTTCGTCCGGCACGCGCTGCCGGGTGAGGTGGTGCGCGCCGAGGTGACGTCCGAGCGCGGGGCGTACTGGCACGCCGATGCTCTCGAGGTCCTCGAGGCGTCTCCCGACCGGGTGGATTCGTTGTGCGCGATCGCCGGGGCGCAGGGATCCGGTTGCTGCGACCTGGCTTTCGTCGATCCGGCCGCGGCGCGGCGGCTCAAGGGCGAGGTCGTGGCCAATCAGCTGGCCCGGCTCGGCGGGCACGAGGCCGGTGACCTTGTCGCAGCGGAAGTCGGCACCGTCGGCGCGACCGGGTGGCGCACCAGGGTGCGCCTGGAAGTCGGCGCGGACGGCCGAGCCGGCTTCCACCGGTACCACAGCGACGAGCTGGTGACCGACCTGTCGTGTGCTCAGGTGCCGGCCGGGATGCTGGATGAGCTGCCGCTGCAACCGCGGGGTTCGCACCTGCACGTGGTGCTCGACGACGCCGGGCAGCGGCACGTCGTGCGGTCCGGTCCGCGGGGCGGCAAGAAGAGCAAGGCCGGCATGACCGAAGTGGTCTCGGGCGAGTACGAAGCCGTGCAGCGCGTCGGCGATCAGGAATGGCTCGTTCCGGTCACGGCCTTCTGGCAGTCCCACCGCGACGCCGCCACCACCTACAGCGCGCTGGTCGCCGAATGGGCCGAGCTCTCCAACGGGCAGACTGCGTGGGATTTGTACGGCGGCGCAGGCGTTTTCGCCGCGGCGCTGGCCGGCTCGGTGGGGGAGTCGGGCCGGGTGCTGACGGTGGACACCTCACGCGGATCGGCGCGCGCGGCCCGGGCCGCGCGCGGGGATCTGGGTTGCGTCGAGGTGGTGACCGATTCGGTGCGCCGGGCGCTGGCCACCCAGCGGGTCGCGGCCGATGTCGCCGTGCTGGATCCGCCGCGCACCGGCGCCGGACACGAGGTCATCGACCAGCTGGCCGCCGCCGGGGTGCCGCGGGTGATCCACATCGGTTGTGAGGCAGCCTCTTTCGCCCGCGATATCGGCCTGTACCGCGGACACGGGTACCAGGTGACGAACCTGCGCGTCTTCGATTCGTTCCCGTTGACGCACCACGTCGAGTGCGTGGCTCTGTTGACCCGGTAGCTGCTTACGAGCCCGGCCGGTTGTGGAATCGGTCGAGCAGTGCGGGGATCTCGGCAGACAGGAATGCGTAGAAGTCCCGCATCTGGGTGAGACGGTGGTGGGCCAGGCTGTCGGCCGGCGCGGCGGCGATGCCCGTGTCGGCAGCGGACTGCATGGCCGTCAGCGTGACGTTCTGACTGGTGAACAGCACCGCCCAGGCGTCGTCGCGCAGCCGGTAGTGATCTTTGCGGCTGCCGCGTACGGGTACCCGTTCGGCCAGGCCGACCGAGGTCAGCATCTTGAGCGCACCTGAGATGGCGCCGGCACTGGCTTGGAGCTGCTCGCCGAGCTCGGTCATGGTCATCGTGGCCTGTTCGGTGAACAGCAGCGTCGCCAGCACGCGGGCGGTCATTCGCTGCAGTCCGAGACCGGTCAATACCAGGGCGAGTTGCTCGGCGACGTCCTGCAGATCGGCGTCCTGTGACACGGGTTCCCCTCAGGCCTCAATTGTTTCACTAATTTCTGAAACATCAGTATAGTCTGAGGCGCGAGCTTTCGCGGCACTCTGGCTGAAAGGGGCCGGCACGACATGGTGCACACCGGGTCAGCGGAGGTCATCCGCGTCCGCGGACTGACCTACACGTATCCGAAAGCGGACGTACCCGCCGTCCGCGGCATGGATTTCACCGTGCGGCAAGGCGAGATTTTCGGGTTTCTCGGTCCCAGCGGTGCGGGCAAGTCGACGACACAGAAGCTGCTCATCGGGCTCCTGCGCGGGCACGGTGGCGAAGCGACGGTGTGGGGCCGCGACCCGCTGGACTGGGGGCCGGACTACTACGAACGCATCGGCGTCTCGTTCGAACTGCCGAACCACTATCAGAAGCTGACGGGGCTGGAGAACCTGCGCTTCTTCGCCTCGCTGTACGCGGGGGCGACCGCCGACCCCATGGAGCTGCTCGACGCCGTCGGTCTCGCTGACGACGCCGGGACCCGCGTCGGCCGGTACTCCAAGGGCATGCAGATGCGGCTCACCTTTGCCCGGGCGTTGCTCAACAATCCCGAGCTGCTGTTCCTCGACGAACCGACCTCCGGGCTGGATCCGGTCAACGCCCGCAAGGTGCGCGACATCGTCCTGGATTTGAAAGCGCAGGGGCGCACCGTCTTTCTCACCACCCACAACATGGCGACCGCCGACGAACTCTGCGATCAGGTCGCCTTCGTGGTCGACGGCCGGATCGTGGCGATGGACGCGCCTGCCGAATTGAAGATCGCACGCAGCAGGCGGTCGGTGCGGATGGAGTTCCGTGGTGACGATGGTGTGCTGCACGCCGCCGACTTCGGTTTGGATGGGTTGGCCGACGACCCGGCGTTTCACGCGGTGTTGCGGGACCGGCACGTCGAGACCATCCACAGCCTTGAGGCGAGCCTCGATGACGTCTTCGTCGAGGTCACCGGAAGGCGGTTGACGTGAACAGGTTTCGCAGTGCTGTGCGCCTGGAGCTGTTGCTGCAGGTCCGGCAGCGATTCCTGCATGCCGCGGTGTTCTCCGGACTGATCTGGCTCGCGGTGCTGTTGCCGATGCCCGCGGGTCTGCGTCCCGTCGCGGAGCCATACGTGCTGCTGGGTGACACCTCGATCATCGGGTTCTTCTTCGTCGCAGGCACCGTGTTTTTCGAGAAGCAGGAACGCACCATCGGCGCCGTCGTGTCGACCCCGATGCGTTTCGGCGAGTATCTTGCCGCCAAATTGACTGTGCTGCTGGCTGTTTCGTTGTTCGTCGCTGTCACGGTCACGACGTCGGTGCACGGTATCGGCCAGCTGTCCGCGCCGCTGCTGGTCGGCGTGACGCTCGGGACGCTGTTGATGCTGTTGGTCGGGTTCACGACCTCGCTGCCGTTCGCCTCGGTGAGCGATTGGTTCCTCGCTGCGACCATTCCACTCGCGGTGATGAATCTGCCGATCCTGCACTATGCCGGGATCTGGTCGCATCCCGTGCTGTATCTGATCCCCACCCAGGGGCCGCTCCTGCTGTTCGGGGCGGCATTCGGTCAGGTCGAGCTGACGCCGTGGCAGATCGGCTACGCCATCGGGTATCCCATGGTGTGCGTCGCAGCGCTGGCCTGGACGGCGCGGGTGCTCTTCGACCGTTATGTCGTCGCGAAGTCGGGAGGCATGTAGCGATGTCCCACGGAACCACGGTCCGCGCACTGATCGCCTTCGGCCGCAACGACCTTCGCGGCACCTACCGGGACCCGCTACTGGTGATGATTGTCATCGCTCCGGCGATTTGGACCACCGGCGTCGCGGTGCTCACGCCGATGGTCGCCGATATGTTGGCCCGCCGCAAGGGATTCGACCTCGCCGCCTACTATCCGCTGATTCTCACGGCGTTCCTGTTGCTCACCAGCATCATCATCGCCGGTGCGCTGGCCGCCTTTCTGGTGCTCGATGAGGTCGACGCCGGAACGCTGACCGCGCTCCGGGTGACACCGGTACCGTTGTCGACTTTCTTCGGCTACCGGGCGGCCACTGTCATGGTGGTGACTACCGCGTACGTCATCGCCACGATGTCGTTCAGTGGCATCCTCGGACCCGGCCTGCTCGCGCCCCTGGTGCCGATCGGCCTACTGGCCGGCATGTCTGCAGTGGTGACCCTGTTGCTGATTGTGGCCATGGCCGGGAACAAGATTCAGGGGCTGGCCGCGGTGCGGGGCCTGGGCATGTTGATAGCGGGTCTGCCGTGCCTGCCATGGTTCATAGACTCCGGCTGGGGCCTGTTGTTCGGGGTGCTACCGCCGTTCTGGCCGGCCAAGGCTTTCTGGGTCGCCAGCGGCCACGGGGTGTGGTGGCCATATGTCCTGGGCGGTGGCGTGTACAACGGGATGCTGGCGTGGCTGCTGTTCCGGCGCTTTTTGTCCAAGAATTCCTGCGGCGGTTGAGGCCCACCGTCGTGCTCGGTCGGCGATGACTGCACGGTAGGTTAGCGGTCAGGTGTGCCGGGAAGCCTGGTCGGCGCCGTTCAACGCTGCCCAGGAGTCTCGTGATGATCAACCGCAATGAGGGGCCGCGCAGGCGTCTGCTGACCCGCGCCACCTGGCCCGAGACGCAGCGGTTTGCGGAGATTCTGCGCAAAGAGACCGTCGGCGGCATCCTGCTGTTGCTCGCTGCCGGTGTCGCCCTGGTGTGGGCGAATTCGCCTGCCGCGCAGAGTTATCACGCGTTGTCCGAGTTCGCGGTCGGCCCGCAGTCCTGGCACCTGCGGCTCAGCCTGTCGGCCTGGGCGGCCGACGGGCTGTTGGCGATCTTCTTCTTCGTGGTCGGTGTCGAACTCAAACGTGAGTTCGTCGCCGGCGACCTGCGCGACCCGGCGCGGGCCGCGCTGCCCATCGCGGCGGCCGTCGGCGGCATGCTGGCGCCCGCCGGCATCTTCGTCGGCCTGAACCTGTGGTTGGGGCACCCGGAGAATCTGGACGGCTGGGCGGTGCCGATCGCGACGGACATCGCGTTCGCCCTTGCCGTCCTCGCAGTGATTTCCACGCACCTGCCCACCGCGCTGCGTACCTTCCTGCTGACTCTCGCGGTGGTCGACGACCTGCTGGCCATCATCGTCATCGCCTGCTTCTATACCGACCACCTCAACCCGGCGGCGTTGGCGCTGGCCGTCATTCCCGGCGGGCTGTTCGTGGCGGCCGTGCAGCGCGGCATCCGGCACTGGTGGCTGCTGCTGCCGCTGGCCGCGGCGACCTGGGCGCTGGTTCATGCGAGCGGCATCCACGCCACGGTGGCCGGGGTGCTCCTCGGATTCGGGGTGCCGGTCCTGGGCAAGCACGCGTCGGCCGAGGCGTTCGAGCACGCGCTGCGGCCGTTGTCCGCCGGGGTGGCGGTGCCGGTGTTCGCGTTCTTCGCCGCGGGCGTGAGCGTTGGCGGCTGGCCCGGTCTGGTGGACGCGATCACGCACCCGGTGACCGCCGGCGTCCTCTTGGGGCTGGTGTTCGGCAAAGCCATCGGTGTGTTCAGCACCACATTCCTGCTGGCGCGATTCACCGGTGCCGAGCTCGACGAGGGACTCGGCTGGCTCGACGTCGCCGGGGTGGCGCTGCTGGCCGGGATCGGGTTCACGGTCTCGCTGCTGATCGGTGAGCTGGCGTTCGGCGCCGGTACCCCCGCCGGCGCTGACGCCAAGATAGGCGTGCTCGCGGGTTCGGTGATTGCCGGGATGCTGGCGGCGGTGGTGCTGATGTCCCGCAACGCCGCCTATCGCCGCATTCACGAACGTGAGACCGCCGATGACGACGGCGACGGCGTGCCGGACATCTATCAGCCTTGACCGGCTGTACCCGTGGTGCGTGCGTAGACTGTCGGAATGCTTGAACAGGTCCGCGGCCCCGCTGATCTGGCGCACCTATCGCAGCCGCAGTTGACCGAACTCGCCGCCGAAATCCGGGAGTTCCTGGTCCACAAGGTTGCCGCCACCGGCGGGCATCTCGGCCCCAATCTGGGTGTCGTGGAGCTGACGCTTGCGCTGCACCGGGTCTTCGACTCGCCGCACGATCCGATCATCTTCGACACCGGCCACCAGGCCTACGTGCACAAGATGCTGACCGGCCGGTGCCCCGACTTCGAGACGCTGCGCATGAAGGGCGGCCTGTCCGGCTATCCGTCGCGCGCCGAGAGCGAACACGACTGGGTCGAGTCCAGCCACGCCAGCACGGCGCTGTCCTACGCAGACGGGCTGGCCAAGGCCTTCGAACTGTCCGGCTATCGCAACCGCCACGTCGTCGCCGTCGTCGGTGACGGTGCACTCACCGGCGGCATGTGCTGGGAGGCGCTGAACAACATCGCCGCCGCGAACCGGCCCATCGTCATCGTCGTCAACGACAACGGCCGCAGCTACGCGCCGACCATCGGCGGCCTGGCCGACCACTTCGCGGCACTGCGCCTACAGCCCGCTTACGAGAAGGCGTTGGAGCGGGGCAAGAACGCGCTGCGCGGCATGCCCGTCCTCGGCGAGTTCTGTTACCAGTGCGTGCACAGCATCAAGGCCGGCATCAAGGACGCGCTGGCGCCGCAGGCGCTGTTCACCGATCTGGGGCTCAAGTACGTCGGGCCCATCGATGGTCATGACGAGCACGCCGTCGAGGCGGCGTTGCGGCACGCCCGTGGGTTCAACGCGCCGGTGATCGTGCACGTCGTCACCCGCAAGGGCATGGGTTATGCGCACGCGGAGAACGACGAAGCCGAGCAGATGCACTCGACCGGCATCATCGACCCGCACACCGGGCGGTCGACTGCTGAGTCGGTGCTCGGCTGGACGTCGGTGTTCTCCGAGGAGCTCATCAAGCAGGCCACCAAGCGGCGCGACATCGTCGCGATCACTGCCGCCATGCCAGGTCCGACGGGCCTGTCCGCATTCCGGCAGCGCTTCCCGGACCGGTTCTTCGACGTCGGTATCGCCGAGCAGCACGCGATGACGTCGGCCGCCGGCCTCGCCATGGGCGGCATGCACCCCGTCGTCGCCATCTACTCGACGTTCCTGAACCGGGCATTCGACCAGATCATGATGGACGTGGCGCTGCACAAGCTGCCCGTCACCATGGTGCTCGACCGCGCGGGCGTCACCGGCAACGATGGCGCCAGCCACAACGGCGTGTGGGACATGTCGATGCTCGGCATCGTGCCCGGCATGCAGGTCGCGGCACCGCGCGACGCCGCCCGACTGCGTGAGGAACTGGCTGAGGCCCTGGCCATCGACGATGGCCCGACCGCTGTTCGGTTCCCGAAAGGCGCTGTCGGCGACGACATTCCGGCGGTCCGCCGCCAGCATGGCGTCGACATCCTGACCGAGCCTGCCGACGGCCTGTCCGACGACGTGCTGCTGGTCGCGGTCGGCGCGTTCGCCCGGATGGCGCTGGTGGTGGCCGATCGGCTGCGCAAGCAGGGCATCGGTGTGACGGTCGTCGATCCGCGCTGGGTGCTCCCGGTCCCCGCTGCCATCGCCGATCTGGCCAAGGCTCACAAACTCGTCGTGACGCTCGAGGACAACGGCGTCGCCGGCGGTATCGGCTCCGCGGTATCGGCATCGTTGCGCCGCGCCGAGATCGACGTGCCGTGCCGCGACGTCGGTGTGCCCCAGGAGTTCCAGGAGCACGCCACCCGCAGCGAGGTCTTGACGTCCATCGGTCTGACCGATCAGGACGTGGCCCGCCAGGTCACCGGCTGGGTCGCCGCCCTCGGCAGCTCCGTCGACATCTCCTCGCAGTAGTCAATCTCCCGCGAGCGTGCGTGTTTGTACACGCAATTGCGGTGTGTCGCGGGCATTTTGGGGCCGCTCGTAGGCGGTGAGGGGGACGTGGTTCACCGACCTGACTGCACGGCGATTCTGGGCTCGATTTTCCGCCACCAGGTCAGGCTCGCGGCAACCGCGGCCTACACGTGGAGGGCGATTGCTTTGCCTATCGGGGATCAGTGCCCAGGCGACAGCGACGCCGGCGGGAATGCCGATCAATGGAGTCCATCGTCGACGCGCCGCCAGAACTGCGGTCACCACGGCGGCGACGATGCCCGCAATCAGACACATCCATGGAATCGCGATCAGGAAGTTCTGACCGCGCGCGGACAGCTTGCAC
Source organism: Mycobacterium sp. PDNC021 (assembly GCF_048282635.1). NCBI lineage: Bacteria > Bacillati > Actinomycetota > Actinomycetes > Mycobacteriales > Mycobacteriaceae > Mycobacterium > Mycobacterium sp. PDNC021. The sequence goes on along the minus strand of NZ_CP182502.1, from coordinate 3,895,584 downwards.
ACCCAATCGGTGCTGCCGTCGTGGCAGCCGTCGGTAGTCATCGCCAGCGGAAGCATCAGGAGGAATGCAAGGCCGAAACCGACAACCCCTAGGACGCCTACGATTCCCCCGAACCAGGCCCATTGCCTCGAAAACTGTGGGCGAGTTGGCTTGTCGCAGGCTGACTGTTCGGGCTCATTGGTCATTCGAAATGGTGCTTTCTTTTCAACTCACCGCTCACCACAGCGGGATCAAGCGCCCACGGCGCTAGTCCCTGTCCTCGCGATCGACCTTGCCCCGGATCTCCGCGTAGGCCGCCGCAAGTGCGGTGATCTTGTCGACCGACGACGACGGCGCGTCCGACGGTGCTGCCTCGATGCCGTACAGCTTGGCGGCCATGCGACTGCGGATGTCGTCGCGCTTTTCGGCGAGCTGCGCCCGCGCGCGATCATCGCGCAGCGACTGGTCGATTTCCTCGGCCTTGTCGGCGCACATCCGGAGGTCGTCGACCCGCTGCCGGGATCGGGCTTCCAGTTGCCGCGCCTTCGTCTGGGCGTCGTCCAACATCGCCAGATCGTCTGAGCGAGGGTCGGCGAGGTCGCTTAGCTCTTTGATCAGGCCGTTGAGTTCTATTGTGGCTCGGCAATTTTCGCGGATCGTCGTCAGGTCGCTGGTGAAGTCGAGGTCGTTGCCGAGCCAGCCGCCCGTCGCCGCTTCCGAACGCTCGATCCGGTCGATGGCTGCCTGCGCGCCGTCGAGCATCGCGAGACCGTCGACTCCGAACTCTTCGGCAAGCCGGGCGCGTTCGATTTCTTGTGGTGACAGTTCGCGCGTGATCGAAGAGCCGGCCCGGCCACCGATCACGATGTGCGTGATCAACAACCCGATGGCGGCGATGCCAAGGGCGGGCACGAGTGCGATGCCCTCCGTCGCGATGCCGACCGCGATCACCACGACGAACGACACCAGCCAGGCCTTGGTCATCACGGAGCCACGAGATGGCCGGCCCGGCACTTTCCGGTCGGCCGAGGACGTCACGGCCGCCCCGAAAGCGGCGCCTCCGACAACCATGACGACGGCGAGGATGACTGTCACGACCACGAGCGGTAGGAGGAGCCGAATCATCCCGATGTCCTTCTCTGATTGATGCTGTCAATCGTAGTTCGGCGGGCCAACTTGCCTGGTTGCCGCGGTACAGGGGCGTCACCATCCCCGCACGCCTAGGCTCAACCCCATGCACGCCGAACTCGAAGCCTGGAAGTCCGCCGGCCAGTATTTCGACTACCTCGGATTCGACATCTTCTATCGTCAGGACGGTCTGGAGCTCGGCACTGGTGCGGTGCTCCTGCTCATCCACGGCTACCCGTTCAATTCCTGGGACTGGTCGTTGATCTGGCCGACGCTGACCGACAAGTTCACCGTGATCGCGCCGGACATGATGGGCATGGGCTTCTCCGCCAAGCCGAGCGCGTACCAGTACGCGGTGCACGACCATGCCGATATGCACGAGGCGCTACTGGCGCATCTCGGGGTCGGCTCGATCCATATGATGGCCCACGACATCGGCGACTCGGTGGGTCAGGAGCTGTTGGCCCGCAACCACTTCGGTGATCAGTCGTACGGGAAACTGATCATCGAATCGATCACCTGGCTCAACGGCGGTTTGTTCAACGAGGCGTACACGCCGCGGCTGCTTCAGAAGGCGATGTCGCAAACTCCGTTGGGCGGCATCATGAGTCAGTTTCAGGGCACGCCGCTGTCGCGCCGACTGGCGGACCCGACCATCAACGAGATGTTCGGCGTCAACACCAAACCGTCGAAGGAACTGATGGACAAGTTCCACGAAATCCTCGACTACAACGACGGCAAGAAGGTCATGCACCAGGTCGGCCGCTTCATCAACGATCGCTACACCTACCGCAATCGCTGGGTGCGTGCCATGCGCGAGACGGCGATCCCGATGCGGCTGATCGACGGCCCGTCCGACCCGAACTCCGGCGCCCACATGGCCCAGCGATACCGCGAGGTCATCCCGAACCCGGACGTGGTGATGCTGGCCGACGATATCGCGCACTGGCCGCAGATCGAGGCGCCCGAGGCGGTGCTCGAGCACTTCCTGGAGTTCGTCACCCCGATGCTGTGGCGGCCGATCGACCACCGTTGACCTGGCGTCCAGGGCGACGACACGCACTTCGCACGCGCACATAAGAGCCAGCTGGTTCACTTGCCACATGCGCGTCCACCGCCCGGATCTCGTGGCGCTGCTCGCTGTTCTGTTGATCAGTGCGTGCGACGCGGGCACGCCGACCGTCACCTCCATCGTGTTCGACGGCGAGGCGCACACCATCGACACTGGCACGGTGGTCTGCACCAGGCAACTCGCCGGCGGCGGCTTGGTCATCCTGGCCCAGGGCAAGACGCGTCAGCTGGTTCGGATCCAGCTCACCCAGGTCGGCCGCGTCGTCGTGCAGAAGGTCGGGATGCGCGACGGCGACGTGACGGGTTTCATCGCCGACCCGCAAGAGGTCACCGGAATCAAAGTCGACGACACCTACACCGTCAGCGGGCGCATGCCGCCGAATCCGGGTGAGTCCCAATGGCATACGTTCAAAATCCAGACCACGTGCCCCGGTTATCAGGACGCGCATCCGCATGACACTGTCCCGGCGATCGGGTCGCCTTGATCAGTTGAGCCTGGGTGGCCGTGGATACAGGATCAACGCTGAGCTGAGCCGGACCCGCGTTGATCCTGAGCTGGCGGCGCAATCCACTCGCACTTTTGCACCCAGGATTCAGGGTCAACGGCCGGTGTTCGCGGGAACGCATTGACCCTGAGCCGGCTGAGCGGCCCACTCGAACTTTCGCGCCCTCGTTGCAGGGTCAACCCAAAGCAGCGACCAGGACCGGGCCGCACAGCTCCCGTTGCCACGGCCGGGCGCCGGCCGCGGCCAGGAACTCGTCTACGGCCTCGGCAACAGAAGCAACCGGCTGCCAATCCCAGCACAGCCGCCGCACGGTCTCCGGCGTCACCAAGTTTTCGGAAGGCACTGAAACCTTTTCGGACAGTTCGGAGAGCCCGCCGCGGCAGGCTTCCAGCCGCTCGAACGCCTCGGGTTTGCGACGCGACCACCGGGCCGGTGGCGGGAGCCCGTTGTTCGGCTCCGAGGCCGGGGGATCAGCCTCGCGGGCCCGGGCCAGCGCGTCGAGCCAGACCTGTGCACTGCGCTTCTGCCGCGAGCCGCCGAAAATCGGTAGCGCCGTGAGCTTTTCGATGGTGTCGGGATTGGCGACAGCGGCGGAGATGATCGCCGCGTCGGGCAGGATGCGGCCGGGCGCGATATCGCGCCGCTGGGCGATCACGTCGCGGGTCTGCCACAGCTCGCGCACCGCGGCCAGCGCCTGGCCGTTGCGGACCTTGTGGATGCCCGACGTCCGCCGCCACCGGTCGCGCCGGGTCGGGCTGGGTTCGACGGTCCGCATGTGCTCGAATTCCTGTGCGGCCCATTCGGTCTTGCCCTGCGACTGCAGCTCCGCAGCCACTGCGGCACGCAACTCCAGCAACACCTCGACGTCCAGCGCCGCGTAATTCAGCCAGTCCGCGGGCAACGGGCGCTTGGACCAGTCGGCGGCACCGTGGCCCTTCTTCAAGCCCAGGCCCAGAAGTCGCTGCACCATGGCCGCCAGGTTCACCCGGTCATAGCCGGCCAGCCGGCCGCCCAATTCGGTGTCGTACAGCGACGGCGGCGTCATGCCCAGCTCGGCCAGGCACGGCAGATCCTGGTCGGCCGCGTGCAGAATCCACTCGTCCGAATTCACCACCTCGGCCACCGGCGCCAGCGCCTTCAACGGATCGATGCCATGGCTGACGGGGTCGATCAGCACCGTGCCCGCACCGGCGCGGCGAATCTGGATCAGGTAGGCGCGGTTGGAGTACCGGAAGCCCGATGCGCGCTCGGCGTCGATGGCGAACGCGCCGTGCCCGGACGCCAAAAGCTCGCCGGCACGGGCGATGTCGCTCGCATAGATGGCAACAGCGGGCACTCCGTCGGCGGGCGCCAGCAGGGGAGTGACGTCGGGATCGTCGGCAACTTGGTCGGCGACGGTCCCGTCAGGATCAGGTTCAGTCATGCGGTCACGCGCGCGTGCGCGAACCCAGATCGGTCACGCCGGCAGGCGGCAAGCCGGCGGCGTGTTCGAGCACCTCGCAGAAAGCCTGCACGTGCGGTCCCAGCTCCAGTGACGTCGCGGTCCACGACGCGCGCAGCTCGAGTTGGTGGGCCCGCGGCGGCCCGGAGATGTCGCCGTAGCGCACCGACGTCGTCGCGGTGACGGTGCCGCCCAATGCGGTGACGCCGTCGGCGTGCGACTCGAGCGCATCGACCAGCCAGCTCCACGCCACCTCGGGCAGCAATGGGTCGACGGCCTCGGTGGAATCCAGGTCGGCCTGGATGTAGGCGACGAGACGCATGGTGCCGTCCCATGCTTCAGCGCCTTCGGGATCGTGCAGCAGGATCAGACGTCCGAAGGCATCGCCCTCCGAGCTCTCCGGGACGACGGAGGCGTCAGGATGACGTACCTCTGCGCCCAGCGCGTAGCTGAAGGGAGCCAGCCGCTGCGGCGGACGGATCGGGCCGAGTTCGATCTCCTGGCGCACGGTGGCGGCGTTCATTGCCGCAACAGCAGTGCGGAACTGGGCCGGCTCGGCGGAGGTCACATTCTGGGACGCTAGCCCGATCCGGCCGGTCGCGTAAGCAGGCGCGCCGATAGCCCAACATTTGGCTGCGCGACAGGGTATAAGCGATCGATCCGGGCATGGCAGCATTAGCAGTGATGAGCACCCGTCGTGAACTGCCGCAATCGCCCTATCTGGCTGCCGCCAACGGCCGCACCCCGGACCGGACCCCGGTGTGGATGATGCGGCAGGCCGGCCGGTCCCTGCCCGAATACCGCGCCCTGCGCGCCACCCACACCATGCTCTCGGCGTGTTTCAACCCCGAGCTGGTCTGCGAGATCACCATGCAGCCGGTGCGCCGCCACGGCGTCGACGCCGCCATCTTGTTCTCGGACATCGTGGTGCCGCTGAAGGCCGCCGGGATCGATCTGGACATCGTGCCGGACGTCGGCCCGGTGATCGCCAACCCGATCCGCACCCAGGATGACGTCGAGGGCATCAAGCCGCTCGAGCCCCATCAGGTGGCGCCCGTGGCGGAGGCGATCGGCCTGCTGACCAAGGAACTGGGTGACGTGCCGCTGATCGGTTTCGCGGGCGCGCCGTTCACGCTGGCCTCGTACCTGGTGGAGGGCGGCCCGAGCCGCAACCACGAGAAGACCAAGGCCATGATGCTCGGCGAATCCGCGACGTGGCACGACCTCATGGAGAAGCTGACCGACCTCACCATCGAGTTCCTGCGCACCCAGCTGGCCGCCGGCGTCGACGCGATCCAGCTCTTCGACTCCTGGGCCGGCACCTTGTCGCTCGCCGACTATCGCGACTACGTGCTGCCGCACAGCTCCCGCATCTTCGCCTCGCTGAAAGAGGAAGGCGTCCCGATGACGCACTTCGGCGTCGGCACCGCCGAGCTGCTGGGTGCCATGGGCGAAGCCGGGGCGACGGTCGTCGGCGTCGACTGGCGCACCAACCTCGTCGACGCCGCGGGCCGGGTCGGCCCGGGCAAGGCTTTGCAGGGCAACCTCGATCCGGTCGTGCTGCTGGCCGGTTGGCGCGTGGTCGACGACGCCGTCCGCCAGGTCGTCGCGGACGGGCGCCGGGCCGTCGCGGCCGGTGCCGCCGGGCACATCTTCAACCTGGGTCACGGCGTGTTGCCGTCGACCGATCCCGGTGTGGTCACCGAAGCGGTGGCGCTGGCGCACTCGCTGTGAGTCTGTAGATGAGCAAGACGTATTGCGTTGTCGGCGGCGGCATTTCGGGTCTGGTCGCGGCGTACCGGCTGCGCCAGGCCGACCCGGCGGCACGCATCACCGTCTTCGATCCGGCGGACCGGCTGGGTGGTGTGCTCCGCACCGAACGGCTGGCCGGCCAGTCCATGGACGTCGGTGCCGAGGCCTTCGTGGCCCGGCGGCCCGAGGTCACGTCCCTGCTGCAAGAACTGGGCCTGCGACAGATCGGCACGACGGGTGTCCGTCCGCTGATCTGCGGCGGCGGCCGCCAGCACCCGATGCCTGACGGCACCATGCAGGGCATCCCCGGACCGGGCGCCAACCTGCGTGGGCTGGTCGACGACGCGACGCTGGCCCAGATCGCGAGCGAGCCCTCCCTGCCGCTGCACTGGCAGCTCGACGCAGACCCGACCGTCGCGCAACTGGTCGGCGACCGCTTCGGCAGCCAGGTAGTGACGCGGTCGGTCGACCCACTGCTGTCCGGCGTGTACGCCGGTTCGTCCAAGACCATCGGCATCCGCAGCGCGGTGCCCGCGTTGGCCGCCGCGCTGGATCGTGGTGCCCCGAGCCTGACCGCCGCCGTCGCGTCGGTGCTGTCGGCCGCCCCGCCGACGAGCGCGTCGGTCTTCGGCGCCGTCGACGGCGGCTACACCGTCCTGGTCGACGAACTGGTGCGGCGCACCGGCGCCCAGTGGGCGCAGGTCGGCATCGAAGGGCTGACGCCGGTCGGCCGCGCCTGGCAGCTGCGCGACGACGAGGGCAAGCACTGGTCGGCCGACGCGGTGGTGCTGGCGTTGCCGGCACCGCGGGTGGCCAGGCTGCTCGCCGACATTGCGCCGAGCAGCGCTGCGATGGCCCGGCTGATCCCGGTGGCTTCGGCGGCGGTCGTCGCCCTGGCGCTACCGGGTGGGACGCCGCTGCCACAGCAGTCCGGAGTCCTGATGGCCGCGGGAGAAGCGTTGCACGCCAAGGCGATCACCCTCACGTCGCGCAAATGGGGACGCGGCGGCAACGTGGAACTGCTGCGGCTGTCGTTCGGCCGGTTCGGTGACGACCTCGCGCGCAACGTCGGCGACGACCGGCTGCTGGCGTGGTCGCTGGAGGACCTGCGGACGCTGTTCGGCATTACCGCCGAGCCGGTGGACTACCTGGTGCAGCGCTGGATCGACGCCATGCCGCAATACGGTCCGGGGCACCTCGAACTGGTCGACGAGTTGCGCGCCGGACTGCCCTCGGGGCTGGCCGTCGCGGGTGGATACCTGGACGGTATCGGGGTGCCGGCGTGCGTCGCGTCGGGAACCCGGGCGGCCCGAGAGTTGGCCGGTACCGGCGTGGCACGATAGAGCCATGGCCAAGCTCGACTACGACGCCCTCAACTCGATGACCAGGTACATGATGATCTCGGTCTTCGCCGTGCAGCCGGATGAGCTGCCCGCGGACGAGAAGTCGCGGGCCGCCATCGCCGCCGACACCGCGGCCTACCTCAAGAAGCGCGAGGACGCGGGCGTCGTGGTCCGCGGGCTCTACGACGTCGCCGGCTTCCGGGCCGACGCCGACTTCATGATGTGGACCCACGCCGAGCGCGTCGAGGACCTGCAGGCCACCTACACCGGCTTCCGTCGCACAGCGCTCGGCGCTGCCACCGAACCGGTGTGGAGCGTCGTCGCGCTGCACCGTCCGGCCGAGTTCAACAAGAGCCACCTGCCGGCGTTCATCGCGGGCGAGGACCCGGGCGACTACGTCTGCGTCTACCCGTTCGTGCGGTCGCTGGATTGGTACCTGCTGGCTGACGAGGACCGCCGCCGGATGCTCGTCGAGCACGGTATGGCCGGCCGCGAATACCCCGATGTGCGCGCCAACACCGTGCCGGCCTTCGCGCTGGGTGACTACGAATGGATCCTCGCCTTCGAAGGCCCGGACCTGGCCCGCATTGTCGAGCTGATGTGGAAGCTGCGCTACACCGATGCCCGTCGCCACGTCCGCGAGGAGACCCCGTTCTTCACCGGCCCGCGGGTCGGCATCGAGCAGCTGGTCGCCAACCTGCCCTGACGGTTACAGGTCGGACTCTGCGGTCACCCGTCCGGCCGCGACGGCGTCGCGCAACGCCGTGAAGTCGCGCTCGTTCTGGTCGGCGTAGGTCTCCGCGAATTTGGTCAACGCCCCATCCGCGGTGTCGCTGCTGCCCAGATAGCCGGCGATCGCGATGCGATCGCCGGTGCGGGCGTGGGCCCGGGCCAACGCATGGCCGCAGGATCGTCCGTAGTAGGCCAGCAGTTTCGGGTTTGACGTCTGCACCGACACCGCACCCTTCCAGTCGTGCAGCTGACGCACGTAGTAGTCCGCCTCGTAGCCGTCTGGGCCGACAGCGTGCAGCCACCCCAGCAGAATGTCGCTGCTCGCCTGCATCAGCCGCTGCCCGACCGAAACCCGTTGGGCGGCATTCGGATACGTGCTGGCGCCGAGAAAGCGTTCCAGGACAGAGGGCTGGGCCTCCTTCATCTGCAGCAACAACGGGTCGTCGGAGTCGCGCCCGACCAGCAACACGATCCACGCCCGCAGGCCCACACTGCCCACGCCGACCACCTTGCGCGCCATCGTCACATACCGGAAGCGGTCGATGAGCACACGTCGGCTGTCCACCAGGCTGTCGCGGTAGCACTGCAAGAACGGGGTCGTGTGTTGCTCGTATTGGTGGGCCTGGTCGACGCCGACCAGTTCCTCGATGGGGACGACGAGCGGCGGACGGCTGATGAGCCGGCTCTGACCGTCTACGGTTTCGGTCAGTTTTGCGACCGCGTGGAGACTGTCATGGGCGCGGGCCTTGGCCGCGGTCTGCTGGATCTGTCGCGCGAATTTGGTGTCGACGCTGTTCTGCAGTTCGGCATCCACGGTGGTTTGGGTGTACCAGGCCTCCAGTTCGCCCATAGCGGCCAGCTCCTGCATGCGGGTGCGGTAGGCGCTGGCGCAGCTGCGGACCACCTCCGCGCGATCGTCGGCCTTGAAACCGTTGTCACGACCGGCAATCGCCAGGCTCGCCACCAGCCGCTTCACGTCCCATTCCCATGGCCCGGGCAGGGTTTCGTCGAAGTCGGTGACGTCGAACACCAGATTGCGTTCGGGTGAGCCGAACAGACCGAAGTTGCACAGGTGGGCATCCCCGCACAGTTGCGCGGTCAGTCCGGTGTGGGGACCGGCGGCCAGATCGGCCGCCATGATGAGGGCCGCGCCGCGATAGAAGGCCAGCGGTGAGGTCAGCATCCGCCCGTATCTGATCGGGACGAGTTCGGCGATCCGGGAGGCGGCCTGCGACTGCAGCAGCGCCACCGGGTCTGGGCGGTCGGCGGTGATGTGGACCTCGGCCAGAGCAGTTCGGGGCAACTTGTCGCGGGCGGCTCGGCCGGCGGCGCGGCGTTCCTGCACAGATTGGTTCATCCCGTTGTCGCCCTTCGCTCGATGCTGCCGCTCAGCCGACTGCGGTGCCGAACAGCAGACCGAGCAGGTAGGTCACCGCCGCGGCGCCGTAGCCGATCATCAACTGACGCAACGCCCGTCGCAGCGGCGGTCCGCCGGAGAGCAGGCCGACGATCATTCCTGTCGTCAGCAGCGCCAGCCCGACCAGGACTGCCGAGATGACGACGGCGGCGAGGCCGGTGAGTCCGAACAGGTAGGGCAGCACCGGGACCAGCGCGCCGGAGGCGAAGAACAGGAAACTGGACACCGCGGCGCGCACCCCGGTGCCCACGGCTTCGTGCTTCTCGGTGGACACCTCGCCCAGCGGCGAGTCGGCCAGCGCGCCCGCCCGCAGGCTCGCGAACACATCGGAGGCACGGACGGCCGCGTCCTCCGGGCTCATCCCGCGGGCGCGGTACACCAGCTCCAGTTCGTTGGCGTCGACGTCGAGTGCCCGCACCGCGGTGCCGGCCGTGGCGCTGGGCGTCGAGGCCTCCAGCAGTTCGAGCTGCGAGTTGACCGATACGTACTCGCCGGCGCCCATCGACAGCGCGCCCGCGATCAACCCGGCCAGCCCGGTGGCCAGGATCGTGGCGCTCGACACCCCGGTGGCGCCGATCCCCAGCACCAGCGCCAGATTGCTGACCAGCCCGTCGTTGGCGCCGAACACGGCGGCGCGGAAGCTGCCGGACAACTGGTCGCGGCCGCGGCTGGCGAGGGCGCGGACGACCTCCATGTGGATGCGTTCGTCGGCGGCCATGGTCGGGGTGGCGTCGACGTCGGTGTCATACTCCGAGCGGGCTTCGGCCCGTTGCGCCAGGGCCAGCGTGAACACCGATCCGAGGTGACGGGCCAGGAACCCGAGGGCCCGAGTCCGCAGGTCGGGCCGATGGGGCTTGCCGACCCGATCACCGAGCAGTGCCAGCCAATGCTTCTCGTGCCGGCCTTCCGCGGTGGCCAGCTCCAGCAGGATGTCGCGTTCGGCGCCCTCACGGCGCTGCGCCAGGTCCCGGTAGACGGCGGCCTCGGCACGTTCGTTGGCCAGATGCTGTCGCCACCGACGCAACTGCGCGTCGGTGGGCTGCGCGACCACGTGTCAGCTCTCGGCCGGGACCAGGCGAAGTGAGATCGAGTTGATGCAGTAGCGCTGGTCGGTCGGGGTGGGGTAGCCCTCGCCCTCGAAGACGTGCCCGAGGTGGCTGTGGCAGTTGGCGCACAGCACCTCGACGCGCCGCATGCCGAGGGTGTTGTCGGTCCGCAGGATCACCGCGTCCGAGTCGGCCGGGTCGAAGAACGACGGCCAGCCGCAATGGGATTCGAACTTCTCGGTGCTCCGGAACAGCTCGGCGCCGCAGGCCCGGCACTGGTAGATGCCTTCGGTCTTGGTGTCGGTGTACTCGCCGACGAACGGGCGTTCCGTCCCGGCTTCACGCAGGACATGGAATTCCTCGGCCGACAGTTTCTCGCGCCACTGGGAGTCGGAGAGTTCAACCTTCGGCGGCGGGATGCTCATGCGCTCACGCTACCTGCGGCCGGCGCTGTGGGTTCGGACTTGCGCTCGGATTCCGTCAGCCACAACGGGTCGATGCCCTGGTCCAGCCGGCCGTCCTTCTTGGCGTCGAGGTAGCGGAAGTACAGCACGCAGAACACCACGACCAGCATCAGCGACCAGCCGTAGGTGATCTTGATGTATTCGAGGAACCGGCCGGTGGTCGGCCAGCGCCACATGAGCCAGCGGTCCATGGTGAGGAAGCCGTACACCGCGAGCCAGGCCGGCCAACTGCGGATCGTCGAGCGCGGCAGCACGACCGTCATCAGGAAGGGGAACAGCATCATCGAGTAGTAGCCCTGCGCCAGCGACAACACCAGCCACGAGGTGATCAGCAGGACGCCCGACGACGTCAGCATCCAGAACAGCTGGTCGCGCTCGCGGTAGTAGCGGTACAGCAGCCACAGGCTGGCCGCGGCCAGCAGCACGAAGGCGACGCGCAGCGCCATGATCAGCCACATGGGCAGCCCGTAGTAGATGCCGTTGCCCAGCAGCGAACTGTTGAAGTAGTCGCGGGTCTGGAAGATGTACGGCACGGTGTTGCGCACGAAGCCCATGGGGTCCGCCGACAGCGGCCAGGCCACCGCGTTGAAGACGACGGGCACCGCGAACGCGGCGACCAGCGCCCGCCACTGCCGGTTGAGCAGCGGCAGCAGTAGGAGGACGCCCAGCAGCGGCTTGAGCACCAGCGTCAGGCCGATCGCCGCTCCGGCCAGCCACTCATGGTTCTTCTTGCCGTCCAGCAGCCAGGTGAAGAACAACACCTCGGCCAGCAGGATGCAGCCGTTCACGTTGGTGAAAACCAAAGTGTTGGTGACCGATTCGGTGCAGTACATGGCCAGCAGCAGGGCGGGCAATGCCACCGACGTCAGCGAGAACTTGAACAGCCGTACCAGCAGGCAGGCGGCGATGATGATCGCCACGGAGTTGATCGCGACGAACCAGAACCGCGACGCGAACTCCGGCAGGAAGCCGAACGGCGACAGCAGCAATGTGCCGCCGGGCGGGTACAGGTAGTGCGGGTCCACGTAGTTGAAGTGCTCGTTGTAGATGGCCCAGTGCCGCCGGAAGTTGGACACCGCGCGGTACACCGGACCGAAGTCGTCGGTGATGTAGCCGTTGGTCGTCAGCACGTAACTGCGGTGGATGATCGACACGATCGCGATGGGCCACAGTGCATTGCGAACGATATTCGCGGTGCTCTGTGGGCCGGTGCGGGGACCGAAGACGCTCAGGAGCGAGAGAGGGCGCGTCACCACCGAACCCTATAACGGGGCGTCGGACCGCCTGGTTAGGCCGGGCAGAACGTGTCGGTCTCCGGCAGCTTGCCGGTGTTCAGGTACGCCTGCACCGGCGGCAGGGCGCATCCCGTGTAGACGATGGTGCCGTGGCCGGTGCCCTGCCACATCACGCGACGGCTGTTGTTGCCCGCGTTGATCGCCATCGCGGCCACCGCCGCGACGCCGTCGCCGCCGACGATCGCGTCGTTGTGGGTGCCCAGCAACAGGATCGGCACCTTCAGGTCCTTGGGGGGCGCGGGCGACGGGCTGCTGGGCCAGCTCAGGCACGGTGCCAGGCTGAGCGCCCCGACAGCGCCGAACTGCGGGTACTTCTTGGGCCAGGCCACCAGCAGCTCGCGGACGCGGTCCGGCGTGGGCCGGTTGACGGAGTCGTCGCACCGGTTGACGAACTGACCGTCGGACTGGCGCGTCTCCTCGGCCGTCGTGCTGAGTGCGTTGAGCGCGGTTGCGTCGCCGCTGCGGGCGGCGGCCAGCGCACCGGCGAGGGACAGCGTGTTGGCCAGTCCGTCGCTCCGCGGGTAGCCCAGCGCGGTGGTGATGGACTCGACCAGCCCGGCCGTCGAAGCGCCGCCGGCACCGCGTCCGGCGCGTGCGTCGGCCAGCATGCCGTCGATGGCGCCCTTGGGATCCGGGCCGAGCGGGCAGTTGTTGGCCACGCACTGTGCGGCGAACGCGTCGAGCGCCGCCTGCTGGCCCTTGATCCGCTGTTCGGCGGTGGCTTCCGCTGAGATACCCAGGGGCAAGGGGGAGTCCAGTACCAGCCGGGCAACCTTGGTGGGGTGCGACGCCGCATACGCCAGGGCGACCTGGGCACCGTTGCCGATACCGAGGACGGCCAGCGCGGGCACGTCCCAGGTGCTGCGCAGCCGCTCCAGGTCCTCGGCCGAGTGCGCGTTGTCGTAGGCCGACTCACCCGGCGCGATGCTGTCGGTGCAGTCGGTGGTGGCCGAGGTGGCGACCTTCGCCAGGTTGGCGACCTGGTCGTCACCCGACAGGAACTGGGCCTGGTCCAGCAGGTCCTGGCGGTCATTGGAGGACACACAGCTCAGCGCTCCGGACATGCCCATACCGCGGCGGTCGACGGCCACGACCGGACGCGTCTTGAGCAGGTCGACGCCGCCGCGCTGCAGCCACACCGGCAGCTGATGCGAGGTGGGGATGTCCGAGCCGGTGGTCATGACGATCGGTCCGGCGTCGGCCGGTGTACTGGCCAGGCGAGCACGGACGACACCGATGCTGACGGTCCCGGAGGAGCCGCCCAGGGAGTCGAGGTCGGCGTCGTAATCGGAGCAGTCCAGGATGACGCCGGGCACGGCGGGCACTGTCGCATCACCGAACACCCGCGACGTGCACTCGTGCCACGTCAGGTCCTTCTTGGGCACCGAGATCGCGGGTGGACCTTCAGATGCCTTGGACGTGGTGGCGGCGCCCTGCGGGCGGGCACCGGAGTCGGTGACGTACCGGGGGTTGGCGGCCAGCAGCGGAGCGCATCCCGCCACGACCGTCGACAGCACCACGGTCGACAGGCTCAGGGCCGGGAGCAGCTGGCGGCGACGCATGGCCACCACAGTAGCGATGCCCGCAGGCCGCACCCGTCAGCGGACGTAGCGCGTGTACAGGTAGCCCGCCGTGTCGGTGAGCACGTGGCTGCGGCGCAGCCGGGTGTGCGCCTCGCCGGGGCCGGACGCGATCCGCCGGGCCTGCCCGCCGACCAGGATCGGGGCGATGGTCACGCACATCTCGTCGATCAGGTCGTCCTCGATCAACATGTTCAGCAGCGACGGTCCGCCTTCGGTCAGCACCCGCAGGAGCCCGCGTTCGGCGAAGATGCGCAGGACGGCGTGCGGGTCGACGCGGTCGGGCGCGGCGCCCGAGGCGTCGATGACCTCGGCGAGGCCCGTGAACCGGTGGTAGGTGTCGTCGATGCTGTCGCGGCTGGTGAGCAGCAGCGGCGGCACTTCGGTGCGGGTGAACAGCTTGGCGTCGTGCGGAATGTCGGCGCTGTGGGTGATCACCGCGATCGGCGGCACCTCGGCCTGGCCGCGCAGCTGGCGGGCCTGCCGTTGCGCCGCGGACATCTGCGCGCCGGAGTAGTTCTCGATGCGCACCGTGGCTGCACCGACCAGAATGACGTCGGCGTGCTGGCGCATGAGGCCGAACAGCGCCCGGTCGCCGGGACCGGCCAGGCCACCGGAACTGCCGTCGTCGGTGGCCCCGCCATCGAGGCTGGTGATCATGTTGGCCCGCACCCACGGCCGGTCCAGCTGATCGGGGTATGAGTAGAGCGGCGTCAGCAGCGATTCGTCGTTGGTGGCGGAGTCGGTCAGGAAGGCAGCGCCGACCGCACTGAGCTCTGTGAGCTGCGTCGCAGCGTCGGGATCGGACACGTGAATCATTCCAGCACGCCGCTAAGGTGCCTTCATGCCTGGGGCCAGCGAAGTCGCGCACCTGACCGATCGCCATCCGACCGTGACGCCGGAAAGACTGATCGCAGAGCTGGTTCCGCCACCCACCTTCGCCGCGGTCAGCTTCGATACCTACCGGCCCGACCCGAACGAGCCGTCGCAGACCGCGGCCGTCGTGTCCGCACGCAAATTCTGCGAGGACGCGACGCGTCAGCGCGCGGGCAAGAAGAAACTGTTCGGCAAGCGCGAAGCGCTGCCCGGCGTCGGGATGTACCTCGACGGCGGTTTCGGTGTCGGCAAGACCCACCTGCTGGCGTCGACGTACTACACGCTGGCCGGGGCCAACGCGGGCCCAGCCGCGTTCGCCACGTTCGGTGAGCTGACCCAGCTGGCCGGCGTCTTCGGCTTCACCGAGTGCATCGATCTGCTGTCGGCATATGTGGTGGTCTGTATCGACGAGTTCGAGCTCGACGATCCCGGCAACACCACGCTGATCTCGCGGCTGCTCTCGGCATTGGTGGAGCGCGGCGTGTCGATCGCCGCGACGTCGAACACGCTGCCCGAACAGCTGGGTGAGGGCCGCTTCGCCGCCCAGGACTTCCTGCGGGAAATCAACACGCTGTCAAGCATTTTCACCACGGTCCGGGTCGAAGGCCCCGACTACCGGCAGCGCGCCCTGCCGTCGGCTCCGGTGCCGCCGTCCGACGACGAGGTGCGGTCCTGGGCACTCGACGTCGAAGGTGCCACGCTCGACGAGTTCGACGCCTTGTGCGCGCACCTGGCGACCATGCACCCATCGCGCTATCACGCGTTGATCGAAGGCGTGCAACGGGTTTTCATCACCGGCGTGCACATGGTCTACGACCAGGCCGTCGCGCTGCGGCTGGTGTCGCTGATCGACCGGCTCTACGACGCGGGCATCCCCGTGGTCGCGTCGGGGGAGAAGATGAACACCGTCTTCAGTGAAGAGATGCTGGCCGGTGGCTTCCGCAAGAAGTACCTGCGTGCCACGTCGCGCCTGCTCGCGCTGACCCACGAGGGCACCCAGCTCCACGCCTAGCGGCTAGAGGGAGCGCACCAGGACGTAGTCGCTCTCGGTCCGGGCGCCGAGCGGAAAGGTCTTGGTGCCGCTGATCTCGAACCCGTGCTTGCGGTAAAACCGTTGGGCGCGTTGGTTTTCCTGATTGACGCCGAGCCACACGCAGCGGGCACCCAGGTCCCGGGCGAACCCGACCGACGCATCCATGAGCGTCGCGGCAACCGTGCCGCCATGGACGTCGGGCAGCACGTAGCACTTGGACAGTTCGACGGCCGGCCGTTCCGGCACAGCGCGCTGCACGTCGGCATCGTCGGCCACGCCGCGAATCAGCATGGTGTAGCCCAGGATTCGGGCTTCGTCGCGGGCGACGAACACGGCGCGCTCGGGATCGCGCAGGTAGGCATCGAAGCGATCGGCGGACAAGTTGCCGGCGATGAAGGCCGCGATGTCGTCCGGCGCCGACGACGGCGGGCAGGCCAGCGGGAACGTGGCGGCGGCCACGTCAGCGAGTTCGGGGACATCCGCGGCCTGCGCAGGCCGCACCTGAACCGTCATCGGAATCTCCTTGCCGCAGACACAAAACTGCCCCTGTCCTAGGGGGCAGGGGCAGTTTATGTCGGATCGACAGCGGCTCAGGGGATCGGTGTCTCCGGTTGCCAGAGATTCCACTGCGCGAGGTGCGTGCCGGTGGCCGGGTTGAGCATGACCACGTTGCTCACCAGACCGCGGTAGACGTCCCAGTAGACGACGCCGTCGACGGTGGACCCGGCGGGCGCGCTGAGCAGCTTGAGCTCCAGTGCGTTGGGGTCGTCGGTGTGCTTGGACACGTAGGCGTCGGCGAAGGGCGTGACGCCGGTGAAGGTGGCGCCAGACGCCATCCAGTAGGGGTTCGGCGTCGAGATGACGTGGACCGTGACGTCGGACTTCCACGGGCCACCCTGGTTGCGCCACCGTGGGGTGCCGTTCCAGGTCCAGCCCGGCGGTTCGTCAGACGGGAGCACGTTGTGCACGGTCACGTCGGCGACCAGGCCCTTGTAATTCACCCGCAAGGTATCGCCGACGTTGCCGATGGCCGTCTCGGCCGCCGCCGACGGCGCCAGCGCGGCGGCCAGCAGGGTCAACGCACCGAGCAAACCCGCCAACCAGCGGTAGGTCCTGTTGCCGTTCACGCCCGTGCTCATCGCGTCCTCTCCGTAATGACTGCCTCGCATGATGGCATACCGCCATCACGGCCTCGTCCGAATGGAGTAGATCTGGCCACTGCGTCGAGGTCAATGGGTCGATTTGTCCCTGTCAGTGGACACTCACGCCGGCCCGGACTGTTCTCCGGCCGCCTGCCCGGCGGCGACGAAGTCGGCGAGCATCTTCTCGAGCTCGGTTTCGAGGTGGCCTTTGTCGACGCCGAGGCAGTGCAACGGTCCGTCGGCGTCCTCGGATTCGAGCAGCGCCAGCAGGATGTGTTCGGTCCCGATGTAGTTGTGCCCCAACCGAAGTGCTTCGCGGAAGGTCAGCTCCAGCACCTTCTTGGCGGCGCCGTCGAACGGGATCAGCGCCTTGGGTTCGGCGGTGCCGACGGCAACGGCGGCGGCCGTGCGGATCTGCTCGGCGGTGACGCCTTGATTGCTCAGCAGGACCATGGCCAGTGATCCCGGATCGGTGAGCAGTCCGAGCAGGAGATGGTCGGGGGTGATCTCGGTGCTGCGCGAGGTGTGCGCGGCTTGCTGGGCCTCGACGACGACGGTGCGGGCGCGCGGGGTGAACCGGCTGAACCCGTCCTTGGGGTCCATGGTGTCGAACCGTGGTTCTTTGGGGACGAAGCGTTTCTGTGCGGCCTGCTTGGTGACGCCCATGCTGCTGCCGATGTCGGTCCACGACGCCCCCGATCGGCGGGCCTGGTCGACGAAGTGGCCGATGAGGTGGTCGGCGATGTCGCCGAGGTGTTCGGCGGCGAGCATCGCATCGGTGAGCTGATCGAGTGGTTCGGTGTGCACCTTCTTGATCGCCACGATCAGGTCGTCGAGGCGGATGGTGCCGGCGATGGTGTTGGGGGTCGACGTGTGCGCGGATTCGGACATGCGTCAACCGTAGGTTGACGTTTGGGATTCGTCAACCGCGAGTTGACGTAGTCACGAGTGGCGCAGCGTGTCCCAGTCGTGCTCTGTTTCCAGCTGCTCGATGGCCTTCGCGGTGCGCTCTTTCAGTACGAGGGTCACGGTCAAGGCGAGTAGGCCGCCGACCAGCAAGGCCACCCAGGAGAACCGGGCCAACCACTTCTCGGCGGCCACGCCCAGGTAGTAGACGACGGCTGTGGTGCCGCACGCCCACACGATTCCGCCGGCCGCGTTGGCGGCCAGGAAGCGCGTGTAGTGCATCTTGAGGGCTCCGGCCAGCGGCCCGGCGAAGATGCGCAGCAGTGCAACGAAGCGGCCGAAGAACACGGCCCAGACGCCCCAGCGGCTGAAGAGTCGACGGGCGAGGGCGACATGGCCAGGGCCGAAATGTTTGGGGAACCGGCGGCCGAGGCGTTCGAACAGTGACATGCCGAAGCGTCGGCCGATGCTGTATCCGATCGAGTCGCCGATGATGGCGCCGGCGGCGGCCGAGAGCCCGACGCCCACCGGGTCGATGTCGAGGGTGTGCCGCGATGACATGACCGCGGCCGTGACCAGAATGATCTCGCCCGGCAGCGGGATGCCCAGACTTTCGAGCCCGATCACGAGCCCGACCACGAGGTACACCGCCAGCGGTGGGATCGATTGCAGCAGCGCGTCGACGTCCATGCCGCTAAGGATGCACTACTACGGCGTAGGTGTCGGCGCAGGCGGCGCCGGTGCGGGCGCTGGGGCGGGAGCACCGCCGCCTCCGCCGAGGGTGCCGAGAATGGCGATCGCGGCGCGGGCCTGCGGGGAAATGTTCGGACCCGGTCCGGGGGAGTCCGGTGCGGCATCGGTGACGTGCCACGGCTGGCAGCCGCTGGTCTTGAACGCCTTGTCGGTGACATCGATGAGCACGACCTGCGGCTTGGCGGTCATGGCGCTGTCGATGACGTTGTTCTTGGCGTGGGGGTCTGCGTTGTTCATCCGGCGCCAGTAGCAGCGTTTATCGCCGACGGGCCCGGCGGTGGCGTACGTGCCGGGTGCGATGTCCTTGCCGACGATGAACAGTCCGTCGCCGTCGATGCTGGTCTTCAGGCCTGCGGCGGTGGGCGCGGCGGGACCCGGAGGGGCCGGCGTGGGGTCTGCCACGGCGACGGCCGTCGATGCGCCCCAGCTCACCACGGCCAGTGCCGCGGCGGCGGCGATCGACGTCTTTGAGCTCATGAGGTCAAAGTTTAGCTCTTCTAGCTATGTGCGTGGGGCGATGAGTGTCCAAGAAAACAGCGAAGGGCGTGGGCCGTTGCGGCCCACGCCCTTCGCTGTTTGCGCGAGAGGTCAGTGTTGCGGCGCGAAAATGCCGCCGACGAGACCGACGAGCTGGTTGGTGGCGTAGGTGCCGAGCACGCCGGTGTTGTGGTTGTAGTAGGTGCCCGCGGTGCCGGCGGCCTGGTTGTAGTAGGTGCCGGCCTGGCCCAGGGCCTGCTCGTTGTCGGTGCCGAACTGGCCGATGGCGTGGTTGAGCTGGGTGCCGAACTGGCCGATCTGCTGGATCGGGTTCGGCGGCGGGGTCGGGGCGGCCGAGGCGGCGCCGGCACCGGCGAGCGCGACGATCGCGGCGCCTCCGGCGAGCGCGATCGATCCTGCGATACGGCGGGTGGTGATGTTAGCCATGATGAGGGTCCCTCCTGGAGCGAAAGTCGCTTACAGCAAACATTTGTAGTCCACGTTCGTGTCTCGCGCAACTATATGAGCGAACTTCTTGGAAATGTTCACTTTGCGCTTTCGGATTTGCTGTGGACAAAGAAGACCATCGTCGATGTGTCGACGGGTGGGGCGGGTGTGGTGTCGGGCCAGATGGCGGGCCGAACTGCAAGAACTCGCTTGCAAGGCGTTGAACAGTACTGATGTCTGTCTCGTTGGACCTTTTGGGTGGGATGCGCGCCCACCGGGAACGAGGCTGAGAACATTACGTCAACCAAATTAGCTGCACGGCGGGTCAATTTCGCCGCGTAGCTATTGAATGAGGCGCATCGGTCTACTACATCGACGAATAGCAGTAAAGCGTTACGCGCTGGGCTATGGCCATCCGGGCGTGTTCACTGTCGCTGCGCCTTGGCGACTGCGCGGTGGTATTGGGATGCCCTGGTGGAGGGGCTTTCAAACGGGTAAGCTATGACTAATTGACCAAAGGAGTCATAGCTATGGCGGTGGCGTTTACCCCGGATGAGAAGGACGGCATTGCGCGTGTTCTGGTCGAGACGGCGGAGCAGTTGTTCGCCACCCAGGGCCTGAAGAAGACGTCGTTGGACGAGCTCGTGCAGGCGGCGGGGATCAGCAAGGGCAGCTTCTACGTGTTCTTCGACTCGAAGGAATCGCTGTATCTCGAAGTGATGCTACGGCGTGCGCCTCTGGTGGCCTCGGGGCTGAGCGAAGCGCTCAGCCGTCCGATCGACGAGGACAACCTCGTCGGCCTCATGCGTGCCATGACCGACGTGCTCGTCGACGATCCGTTCTATCGGCGGCTGCTGATGCGCGCCGACGAGCTGACGGCGGTCACCCGTCGCGTCGGGCCCGAACAGCTCGCCCGGGTCGTGCCGCAGGTCGTCAGCCCGGTGCTCGATTACCTCGCGGCCGGGCAGCGGGCCGGCGTCCTGGTCGACGACATCGCGCCGACGGCCCTCTTGGGCGTCATGCGGTCCGTCGGGCTGGTGGTGATGAGCCGTGACCGGTTCGGCGCCGAATACGACGACGTGCTCGATGCGACCATCCGGACTCTGGCAAGGGGGATGCTCCGATGAAGCTGCTGGACAAGTACGCAAGCGCCGCCGGTATGAGCGACGAGGCCTGGCGCCGTCACGCCAACCCGTGGAGCGTATGGACCCGATTCGCGGCCATCCCGCTGATGATGCTGGCCATCTGGAGCCGCGTTTGGATCGGGTGGTGGGCGCTGGCGCCGATCGGCGTCGTCATCCTGTGGCTGTGGCGGAATCCGCACGCGTTTGCCCCCGTCGACAAACCCGTTGCCTGGTCGTCCCGCGGTATCTACGGCGAGCGGCTGTGGCTGCAGGACCGTTCGCGCATGCCGGCGGGTTTCGCTGTGGTGCAGAGGGTTTGGATAGTTGGCGCACTGGTCGGTGCAGCGTTGCTGGTGTGGGGACTTGCGGCGCTGCTCGTCTGGCCGACGGTGTTCGGCGCCGTGCTCGTCGTGTACGGACAGTTGTGGCGCATCGACCGGCTCGGCATCTTCTATGACGAGGTGACTGCCGGTCAGTGACCGGACTCTTATCTCGTTTTTGGTCGCGCACGGGGGAGTGCTGCGCGAGAATAATTCGATGCGCGAGTTCAGCGAAGAGCGAGCGATCGGCCAAGTCGTGGCACGCCTGACGGCCCGATACCCATCACTAGATCCAGACCGGATCGGTACCGCAGTTCGACAAGCGCACGAGAGTTTCGCGTCGAGCGCGGTGCGCGATTTCGTGCCCCTCCTGGTGGAGCGACATGTCCGCGAGGAACTGGACGAAGGCCTCCGGGCCGCCGCGGTCTGAGCTGTATTCCTAAAGGCTCTGATCAGCCTTCGCAGGCGACGCTCAGCCCCGGTCGAGTTTCGCGATTCGAAGTCCGCCGTCCGTGGCGTCAGAGTCCGCTAGCAGACCCTATAAGTAACGGCACCGACGGGTCCCACGTCGTACACCCGTCCCGGAAGTGACGTGTCGGATCGATAGTTGCTTCTGCCCGCGGTGTCGAATCCGTTGGGGCATGCCCTATGCGGAACAAAAACTCTCACCATGTACCGGACGCCTGCGAATACGTTGTTGAATTGCCCGCAACCGGAGCCACTCGACCCATTCGCCACGTCGCCTGCGTCGGGATTCGTCAGGATCACCGGAATGTTCGGCCACAGCGGGCCGCCCGCGCCATGGGTGATGCAGAACTTGACTGCCGTATAGCCGGCTGCTTGCGCCGCTGGCGCGACCGCGAGGCTGGAGCCAATCGCTACTGCGGCCGTGAGTGACGCGACCCCGGTGCGCCGACAGATAGCGAATCGATTGTTGATGGGCATGACCGTTCCCTCCGTGAGCCGTTCTTTGCAGCGATAATGTTTGCTGCCAAACTGAGCTTGACAGATGCTGTGTGCGTTCACTGGTGTTTTTATCAAGATTGCAAGAAGTTGATATGTTGCTGTCTGGCGAGAGAAAAGCGCCGATTGTGCGCTTCTTGCCGGCGAGGCACGGCGGTATGGGTCGCTGAGCAAAGGCGCTGCGGCGCCAGAACCTAGTCAATGCGGTGAATCTCAGTCCGGCTGAGGTCATGGATTGCGCGCCGGGGCACGTGCCAAACCCTCTGGACGTTGGGTGCATATTGGGCACGGAAACAAGAAAGACCCGGGTGTTACCGGGTCTGACCTGCAAGGGCGTGGTGCGCGATACTGGGATTGAATAGTAATCCACGCAAATATTGACGCAATCGATCTACCTGCATTGACACACGATCTACGTGCGAAGACATGAAAAGTTATCGCGCGACAAAAGTGGACACCGCTACCCAAGAAATGCCATCCTTATTGCACGTATGTTGCACGAATCTTGCACGGGACAGGGGTTGTAGGTGGCACAAGCGCGGCGCGGGTTCGGTCGTATTCGCAAGCTTCCATCGGGCCGACACCAGGCTGCATACACCGGGCCAGACGGCAAGCTATACCAAGCACCGGAGACGTTTGCCGCAAAGGAGGACGCCGAGGGTTGGTTGATCGACGCACGCCGCGCAATCGATCGCGAGCTGTGGTCGCCGCCTGCAACCACCGAGCAGAAGCAAGCGAAACGTAATACCGAAACCAAGTTCGGCGACTACGCCCAAAAGTGGGTGGAGACTCGCACGGTGAAGGGGCGACCGCTGCGTCCGCGCACCCGCGAGCACTACGAGGAACTTCTCGACAGCCACATCTACCCGACGTTCAAAAGCAAGGTCGTACGCGACATCACCATGGAGCAGGTTGACCGCTGGTACGCGAAGGTTGCGCCGAACGCAGCGACTACACGCGCGCACGCGTACGGGCTGCTGCGAACGATCTTGGAGACCGCCCGCAAGCGTGACCGGCTGATCGAGGTCAACCCGTGCGAGATTGTTGGCGGTGGCACTACCGAACGCAAGACCAAGACCAGGCCGGCGACCTATGCCGAGGTTGACACCATCGTGTCGGAGATGCCCGAGCACCTTGCGGTGATGGTTGTGCTTGCGACGTGGTGTGCGCTGCGGTTTGGGGAGTTGGTCGAGCTGCAACGCGGTGACATCAAGATCACTGAAGGTGTCGAGCGTGACGACGACGGCAACGAGACCAAGGTTCGTGAGGGTGTTGTGCATGTGCGCAGGGGAGCCGTGCGGGTTGAAGGCGGTTGGGAGGTAGGCCCGACCAAGACGGAGGCTGGTATCCGCGATGTGACGATTCCGCCGCACGTGGTGCCCGCCATCGACGCGCATCTAGCGTCTAAACATGTTGGCAATAGCAAGAATTCGCTATTGTTCCCGCCGGCAGCGGGGGAGACGGACACGGACGGCAAGCCAGTGCGGCTGCAACCGTCCACGTTCTACCGGCACTACTACAAGGCCCGCGAGGCAGCCAAGCGTCCCGACCTAAGGTTCCATGACCTACGGCACACTGGGGCGACGTTGTACGCGCAGACTGGCGCAACCTTGGCTGAGCTGATGGACCGTATCGGGCATTCCACGCCGGCGGCAGCTATGAGGTATCAGCACGCGGCGCAGGCGCGGCATACGAAGCTTGCGGCGGCGATGTCCAAACTTGCCCAGCAATGACCGGCGAAATTTCGTCTGACTTGTCGTGTCTGTCCTCTAGTGTCCAGCCTGACAGCTAGGACCACGACGAACCAACCCCGTTGTCGGGGAGCCACGTGAGTACCGTGGCTGGTGAGCGTTTCGTCACCAAGTCGTGCCTAGTACCGAATATGGAGCAGTGACGCGCGGTAGTGCGCGTCCACGCGTGTAGTGACCCACGGGGTAGCCCGTGGGTCTTTTTGTATTCGAACTAAGTCAGAACAGGACAACTATGGACAATGGGAATATCTTGCCGGCGCGGCCGAGCATCAAGCAATCAGCAATATATCTGAATATGTGCGAGAAGACGGTTCGCCGAATGATCGCGGACGGTCGTCTCAAGGCATACCGGATCGGCGGTAAGAACACTATCCGGGTTGACCGGGATTCGTTGTTGGCGCTCATGCGGCCAATGTCGGTTGCCGCTTGATGACGCAGCGAAGAGGCTTTGATCTGCGTAGATGCGGTTTCATCGTAAAAATGGTGGTGCGTTGATTATAGTTATAAATAGCATCAAAAAATCGCCTTATGGTAGATGGGTTGAATTGGGTCGCGAGTGCGCGAGCGTCCCTATTCAGAGATGGTCAGGCCACGCGAAGCGGGGCGCAAAATGAGCCGAATACCACGCCCAAAATCACTACCTCTGTCGGGGTCTCGCGGACGACTTCAGATCATTGAGAACGGGAACATTCGCGACGAGCACGGGAACCTGTTGGCCCGGACGGGCAAGTACCGGCATCTGGTCAGACTGGACTGGACGAAGTACGAAGGCAACAGGGTGCTCCCGGTATACGGGGACCGACACGGGAGTTACCTACTGGACCCTTACCACCGCTGCACCAAGGGTTGCGGCGACTATTGCATGAAGCACTTGGCGATGGGTACGTGCTACGAGCGGTTGGTGTCCGAGTTGGTGGCGTACGAGTTCATCGGACCGCCGCCGGCAGGTTGGGAAGCCACGACGGTCGCGCACCGCGATGGCGACCGGAGCAACTGCCACGCCAACAATTTGATGTATATGGTTTCCGCCGACGCCGAAAACTTCTTGGAACAACGAGAATCCGTGGCGCTCATGCGGGGTGCGGTCCACATCGACCGGGAGAACCGGTTGCGCAAGGTCAGCTTGACCCGTGACATGTTCGACTACCCGCAGCACGGGCAGACCAGTTCCGCCTATCGGCGCGGGACGGTGCCACGGGCGAAGAAGAAGCGCGAAGGCGCCGACCTGACCCGCAACCCGCCCTGGCTGCAAGGCCGCCACCGCATGGTGCAAACAACAACACGATTCAACGGCTACAACGCGGAATATTCGCAAGCCGCATAACAACGAAACACGAAGGAAAACAATGGAATACATGCGCTTTCGCAACGCCCACATGACGATGCACCCGACCAGCTTCGAGCTAGTCACCGGCACTGAGACGGCGGACCGCCGCCCAGCAGTCGGTGTCCGGATGAACATTCGGCAGGGCTACATCAACCACGTTGATTCAATCGTTTTCCCTATTACGGCAGAGGATGCCGCTGACCTCGGCGCAGCTCTGCTGGCGCACGCGGACGCAATGACCGGTATTGCCCGCCGTGACCGCAGTGCACAGGAATTGGCTGAAGGCCGGCAGCGTGTTCGCGACTACTTCACGAACACCGGGGACGTGACCGCCGACGAACTCGCGGACTACTGCCACCGCTGACAGTCCACTCACACCGGTGATGCTGGCGCCCCACACCACAACCAGGCGCCGGCATCCCAAACAACTTGGCGGGTATGCCAAACGAAACAAGGCAGGTCAGCGACCGGCCCGCCATACCGACGATGCTCGCAGCCAAGGCCACGAAACGGCCAACGGCTGCGGGCATCGCCATTTACGGGAGACACGATGCAGGACATTCACGCCCAGCGCACGACCGAGGGCAAGCACCACGTCGTCATTTGGAGCTACTTTGGCCCAAACATGCCGTTGGAGTTCACGATCACGGATGCGCAGGCAACCGATTTGGTGACCGTCATCACGGACGCGCAGGCTCGCGACTACACGACCGCAACGCCGGCCCAATGCCGCTAGACGCCCGTATGACCCAAATCGCGGTACCCACAAGCCACGGCAACAACTACGTCATCGAATACCAACGACGCCGGCCCAACTGGCTCCATCTAAAACGGAAGAGTCCAGACGGCACGAACCGCCACGTCACCATCCACACGGACGACATCACCGCCATCTGCGATGCGCTGGTGGACCTACTCGAAGCACAGGAAGGCACGCAGTGAACAAACCCTGTCTAGGGTGCGGCCGACTGATCAGCAAAGGCAGCAGATGCGCACAATGCACGCCCAAACGCCAACGCCCACAAGGCCACCCACACACCAACACTGGACGATGGAAGCGACTAAGCCAGGCAACACGCAAGGCGCAACCGTGGTGTCTGGACTGCCGGCGCGCTGACCGACTACAGGCCGACCACATCATTCCCATCGCAGAGCGACCAGACCTAGCGTTCGAACCGCTAAATCTGACTACAAGGTGCGCGTCCTGTAACGGGCGACGCGGTGACCGATGCACCGATACCGAACGTGCCCAGGTGCTCACGGCCATTGCGGCACGCAAGCAACGGTGGACCAACTACATGGACGCAACAAGCACCTAACGGCGCGCTACTTCTTTACCCGGTTCAACCACTCGCGCATGTCCTCCGGACCATCCGGCCCTTCCTGGCGATTGGCACGGCGCAGACCCGGCACTTCGTTCGTCAGCTTGCACTGCCAGCACTCATACGTTGTGTCATTGCTCGGAACATTCTGAACCGCATTGCAACGCAAGCAAGTAGCGCTGCGCATACCTAGCGGAGCCAACGGCGCTTGTCGAGGCAGTACGGCAATGATCACGAGGCCGAACACGCCAAGCAGCAGGCCGAGGACAAACCAGCCGAAAGCGCTGCGGTTCTTAGAACCTGCGATCACGGCCGAACCGATACCGCACAGAAGCCAGATCACGAGCAATATTTCCACGGTCGTACGTTCTCATGCCGCACTCGTCCTGATGCCGCATTCGGGAAGTCAACGCGCTGACCTGCGGAAACGCTGACGCACCCTGGCCGGGTGCCCCGTCGCCCGCCGTCTGTCCGCTCGATCAGCCAGCGCGTACGCGATCGTTAACGGCGTTCCCGCAGGTTAAAGCGTGAATCCTGTGGTTTTGCGTTGCCAGAACCCGCGCTCACCCGACGAATAGAAGCAGTCGCTACCACAGGATGCCATTAGCACGCAAGAGGACGGGACTGCTAACGATTAGGTTTTTTTTGAAGGCGACTGTTGCAGGACGATTACCGCGCAGCCCAACACAAAGATGGAGACCACTACCCATCGCGCAATTGACTGGGAAAAGTCCAGGTCACCAAGGATTCCAACAATCGTCTTGAGGGATGCAACCAGTACGCCGAGGGATGCAATCACTGCGAGCGACGGTTTCGATGCGAGGAATTTACCCACCGCATTTCGGCGCGCACGCCAAACACCGACCTGGTCGGTCAGCATCGGAACGTTCGCCACATTTGAAATGGTACCTGCATTCCGGGCGGCAGGGGCTTTGCCGATGAAGCCCGATTACTACAACTACATAGAGAGGGCGACCCGTGCGGCTGAAGCCCGTTGATGACAGTCCGTTGCCGTGGCGCCCGCGTGGGTCGCAGTCCGAGCGCTTCCGGCAGTTCTGCAAGCGGTTCCTACGCGTGCCCAAGGGTCACGGTGTCGGTAAGCCGGTGATCCTGCGGGACTGGCAGCTACAGCTTGTCGCGTCCGTGATGGATGCCGAACCGCGTCCGCGTTTGGCCGGCTGGATGATCGGCCGAGGTAACGGCAAGTCATCGCTGTTGGCGATGTGGGCGGTATTCGAGCTGTTCACCTACGGCCAAGGCGCCAGCGTCGTCGTGTGTGCCCGGTCGCAGGATCAGGCCCGCATCATTTTCAACACCGCGCGCCAGTTCGTGGAGCAATCCCCGGAGCTGAAGGCACGTGTTCAGGTCGCTAGGGACCGGATGTACATCCCGGCCACGTTCTCTAGCTTTGACTGCCTTGTCTCTGAACCGCAGGCGCTCGAAGGGCTCGACTTCAGCCTGTGCCTAGTGGACGAAATCGGCGTCACACCAAAGGAAACAGTGGACGTGCTGATGTTGGCGCAGGGCAAGCGGCCAACGTCCACGTTGGTGGGTATCGGGACGCCGCCGGCCGATCCTGAAGGCGGCGTGCTGCATTCGTGGCGGCTGCTACATGAGGAACTGGGCGACGACTTCATTGTCTGGCGCGAGTTCTCTGCTGACGCATTCCAGCACCACGATTTGCTGTGTGAGCACTGCATCCGGCTCGCGAATCCCGCGTATGGGGACTTCCTGGCGATGGATGCGTTTGTCGCGGCAGCGAAGACGGCTAGCAGTGAGGCTGCCTATCGACGTGCCCGCCTGTGCCAGTTGATCGCCAGTAATGAGCATCCGTTCATTGACTCCGAGACGTGGGCGGACCTGGCCAGTCCCGGCACGATTGCGGACGGCGCCGAGGTCGTGATTGCGCTGGACGGGTCGCAGAAGGACGACAGCACCGCTCTTGTCATCGGCACCGTGGAGAGCACGCCGCATTTCGACAAGCTCGGCGTGTGGGAGAAACCCGCCGGCGACGACAGTTGGCGGGTGCCGGTGCTCGATGTAGAGCAGGCCATTCGAGACGCAGCGGTCAAGTACGAGGTCCGCGAAATCGCGTTTGACCCGTGGCTGTGGACCCGCTCAGCGCAAATTCTCGAGGCCGAGGGTCTGCCCATGGTCGAGTTCCGGCAGTCGCCAGCACGGCAGACCGCAGCGACGAACGATTTGCACAGTTCGGCCGTCAACGCACGGTTCACCCATTCCGGCGACCCTGACCTCACGCGGCACGTACTCGCAGCGACGGTCAAGGAATCCGACAAGGGCATCCGGATTGCGAAGACATCGCGGTCACGGCACGCCCCGAAAATCGACCTTGCCACCGCGTTGATGATGTGCCACTCGCGGACCACATGGCTTGCCGCACAACACAAACCACATTACCGCTACGGCGGAATGTAGAAGGACCAACAACTGAACATGGATGATCAGCTACTAGTTGACTTGCTGCAAACGCTCGATGCTCCGCAGGCCGAATTTGCCCGTCTGAACCGTTACTACGCCGGTACTCAAGACCTGGCGTTTCTGGCGCCGGAATCAAAGAAGGCGCTGGGCGACCGGTTTAGCCGGATGGCGACGAATCTACCGCGCTTGGCGGTGACCAGTTTGGCGGAGCGGTTGCGCGTCAACGGGTTTGATGGCCCCGGCGATGTGTGGGCGGACTGGACCGCGAACGATCTGGACCAGTACTCAGACCTTGCACACCGTGAAGCGTTGACGCTGGGCAGTTCCTACGCTGTCGTCTGGGCTGACGCTGGTGGCAGCCCGCGCGTGTCCATCGAGAGTGCGCGTCAGGTGGCCGTGCTTGCAGACCCCGGCTCTCGTCAGATCACGTCTGCGGTCAAGCGCTGGCATACGCGAACGACGACCGAGGCCGCGTTGTACCTGCCTGACGTGGTGTACCGGCTGCGAGCTGATACGCCGGGTGCACAGTCGACGGGGTTCTACGTGGTGGATGAGCTGGAAAACCCGCTAGGCGTCGTGCCGGTAGTGCAGCTCCGGAATGCCGAGCGTGTCCCGGTTGGGTGGAACACGTA
Organism: Mycobacterium sp. PDNC021; assembly: GCF_048282635.1. Classification (NCBI taxonomy): domain Bacteria; kingdom Bacillati; phylum Actinomycetota; class Actinomycetes; order Mycobacteriales; family Mycobacteriaceae; genus Mycobacterium; species Mycobacterium sp. PDNC021. The sequence goes on along the minus strand of NZ_CP182502.1, from coordinate 3,866,318 downwards.
CCCGGACCGGCTACTGGAGTTCGGTCACAGTGAAATCGCTGACCTGGTGCCGCTGGTTGACGGAATCAACAAGCTACTGGCGGACATGCTGGTGGCAGCGGAGTACACAGCACGGCCGCGCCGCTACGCGACCGGCATCGAACTGGTGTCCATGCCCGTGCTCGATGCTGACGGCAACCCGGTGTTGGATGGCAACGGCAAGCCGGTCATGGAAGTTCAGCCGCCGATCCAAGAATCCTGGCGAATGATGTGGTCAGAGAAGCCGGAAGCAAAGTTCGGCACCTTGCCTGGCGCATCGCTCGATGGCTACGAGAACGCGGTTAACGTTCTGCTCGGCCAGGTGATGGCGGTATCCGCGTTGCCGGCTCACTACGTCGGAATCTTCACCGATAATCCAGCATCGGCCGACGCGATCCGGTCCAGTGAGGCCAGTTTGACCGCACGCGCAGAGGCACGCCAAAACGCATTCGGCAAGGGCTGGGAACAAGTCGCCAACCTGATGACCGCAATTCGTACCGGTGGCATTCCGGATGAAATGGAATGCAGGGTGAAATGGTGTGATCCCGCTACCCGTTCTGATGCTGCCGATGCTGATGCCGTGACGAAGTTATTTCAGGCCGGAATTATTTCGCGCGCTGAGTCATTGCGCCGTTTGGGTTACACCGAAGATCAAATTCAACTGGTGTCAACAGAGAAAATGGACGAAACGCTGGATGAATCCACGGCAAAAGACCCATTCCGGGGAGCCGTGGCCCAAGCCGCTGCCGACCATTACAAGAGTCTAAAGGGAGAAATTCAGAATGACGGACAGCGCGCGGCCTGATGCCGCCGAAACCGCCACAGGATCGACGGACGCCGACGAAACCGAGGCTCCCGAGGTAACCGCACCGGAGACCGCCAACACGTTCGACAGGGCGTACGTGGAGGGTCTGCGCAAGGAGAGCGCCGGCTACCGCGATCGCGCAAAGAACGCCGAGGCGGCATCCGAGACCATGGCGCGCCGGCTACATGCAGAACTCGTCAGGGCGACAGGACGTTTGGCTGATCCAAGCGACCTGACGTTTGATGCTGAGCACCTCACGGACCCGGAGAAACTTGGTGCGGCGATTGATGCCCTGGTGGCAGACAAGCCGCATCTGAAGAACCGGACGCCACGGGGTGACATCGGCCAGGGTGAACGTGGCTCCAGCGCGGCACCGGGTGGACTCCTAGGCGCACTCAAGGCGACTCTTTGATTGCCGAAACGTTGCAGGTATTCCGGGGTGATACGGACCGCTTCGGAAATCCACACAAAGAACCATCGGGAACAATTAACGGTGTCATTGCTCCCGGCAAATGGGCGCTGAACCGCAAACAGCGCGGCGAGTCATCGAGCCATGAGGCGACGCTATTTGTCGCTCGTGAAACAGATGTGAAACGCCGTGATCGAATTATCCGACCCAATGGCGAGAAATACAACGTCGTCGGTGGCCCTGATTGGGATTATCCGCAGCCACAAACGGGACGCGATCACGGCCGGTCCGTGTTCACGCTCGAACTTATCAGCGCTTGATGCGCAACTAAATGCAGTACCGGCCAGGTGCCGGCACAATTGAATACATAACTTAATAGGGAAAAACAAATAATGTCTATTGCTATTCCTGGTGGTAATACCACTCTGCTGACTCAGGAAATCGCCAAGATTCTTGTTCAGCCACTACAGCAGGCCAGCACATTTCTTGCCGCCGGCCCCATCATCATGGACTCGGCCAGCGAGTTGCGAGTGCCGCGCATCGCGTCCGGTGCTACCGCGAACTTCGTCGCCGCTGGTGCGCAGATTGCAGACGGCACAGTCGGATTCGATGAAGTGACCTTGCTGCCGTCAACCCTTGAAGGTCTCAAGGTGCTGGTCAAGATGTCCAACGAGCTGATCCGTCAGTCCGTCGTGGCACTTGAGGCAACCTTGCAGGCACGCCTAGTCACCGACGTTGCCAACGCGCTTGACGCCGCGCTGTGGAACGGCACGGGCACCGGCAACACCATCAAGGGAATTCTGAAGCACACCGGCATCGCGACGGGCGATCTGGACCTGGCCGACGCAGACAGCCTCATTGACGGCGTGGTGAAGGCTCAGACCAACCACGTGGCGCCAACGCACTGGGCGATGAACGCGACGACGTTCGGCGCATTCCGCAAGCTGAAGGTCGGAACCACGGACAACCGGTACATCTTCGATCCGTCCGCCGCGTACGCCGCCAATCAGTATTCGCTGCTGGGCTTGCCGGTGATCATCACGTCGCAGATTCCGAACAACACTGCCGCGCTGATCGACTTCAGCAAGGTTGCGGTCGCGCGCGACGTTGACAGCGAGGTCAAGTTGCTTGACCAGACTTGGGGAGATTACGACAGCGTGGGTATCCGCGTGGTGTCGCGGTTCGATGTCGCACTGTTGCAGGACAAGGCCGTGACGCTGCTGACGGTTCCGGCTGGACCGTAAGCGATGGCGGCGCCAAACGCTGACGATCTGAGCGCGTTTCTGGGCCGCGTAGTGGACGCCGCACAGGCCGGCGCGGTCATCACCACGGTGACCGCGTTCGCCCGTGCCTACACCCGTGAGGCGGGATTCACGGACGGGGAACCCAACGGTGACGTTGGCGCCGTGATCCTGACCGCAGCGGCGCGGCTTATCTCCGAACCATCGCAGATCGTCCAGAACGACACCATGGGGCCTTTCCAGGTCTCATATCGCAGCGGGTTCGATGGCTGGTCCACGAACGAACTGGCGGTGCTGGACGGCTACCGCATACGGGCTATCTAGGCCCTATCTAAGACATGCCAGGCAACCGCTTGGCAGAGCGCACCGGACGGCAGAAACGGCCGGTGCGCGAGACATTAAGACGTTGACACGGATTCTGTTAACGGCTTGATGTTGTTATTCAGTTAACACAGGCCCCCGGCCATACCCACAGCTCTTGGCAGTCACTTCACCTGCCTTGGGGTATGAACCGGGGGCCTATGCGTGTATCTAGGCTCGGTTGTCTCGAATCGCGCGGCCGGCCGACAGCGCCGCAATAAACGCGTCTAGCTCGGCGTCGGCGGGCTCTACCAGGTCGGGGCCGTGAAACCACATCTCACGTGGTGCGCACGCTCCGGTGAAATCTTGGAGACAGTCCACGACGACAGTGATACCAGCAACTTTCTCCATGAAGTACGTGACAGACCGGTGCCCGTCCTGGTCCCAGTCGCCGCATTCGATGGCATCGGCGGGTGCGGGTAGATCGCTGAGCGTCCGCAACATTGGTGGGTGTCTCCTGACTGTTGTGACGGGTGAGGTTGCCGGCAGTCAGGACAGTAGCCACCGCTGACTATGCCGTCAAGCATCGAAACATGTTGTGGGACAACATCATTGTACCAGTCTGGTACGAATTGCCATTCGCAAAATGCGTGCACGAAACGGTGCCGGCCCGATACCCTCACCCGATGTTCAAGAACGACCTCATACGCCAGAAGCTCGAACAGGACCCGGCACTAGCCGCAGAAGTCGCGCGGATACAGGCCGAACGCGCCGAAGCTGAGCGATACACGCCTTTGACGGCCATACGGCAAGCTGCCGGCCTGACACGCGCCGACCTAGCCGAACGACTCGGCATGACGGATCGGGAACTGGCCGAGCTGGAAGCGGTGGGCGAGGACTGGACGCTCTCGACACTTGCACGGTACGCCGACGCGGCCGGGGCCAGGTTGACGCTGACTGCCAAGGTTGGCGATGAAGAGCTTGACTTTGCGGCATCGCGGTCCGCCGGGGGATTCTTGATGCTGTAGCCGTCCGGGGGAGCTGTCGGCGTATGCCCACGGACTGCCTAACTTGTCCAGTTAGGGTGACCTTATGTTGCACGTATGTTGCACGAAATTTGTCGAGCCGGTCTAGATACATACGTTGACCTGCATAAAGCGTGGTGCGCGATACTGGGATTGAACCAGTGACCTCTTCCGTGTCAGGGAAGCGCTCTCCCGCTGAGCTAATCGCGCCGGGTTGAAAACTTATGGAGGTGGAGACGGGAATCGAACCCGTGTGCACGGCTTTGCAGGCCGTTGCCTCACCACTCGGCCACTCCACCACTGGGGCTGATGCCTTCGCACCTTCGAGCGGATGACGGGATTCGAACCCGCGACCCTCACCTTGGCAAGGTGATGCGCTACCAACTGCGCTACATCCGCGTTTCGCTTCGGTTGAACTTTGTTCGTCCGTTGCGATGCAAGACATTAGTGCACGAATGCGAGCAGACACAAATCGCGTGAAAACCGCTGGTAAACAGGCCGGTTCGGGGAGCTGACCGAGTCATGGCCGGTGTTTCAGGCGTTGCGTCCTGTGACTCCTGAGGCGGTGCGGTGGCGGGTTTGGGCGACCCAGGTGGGTGCAGCCGGACTCCGCGGGGCGCGATTCTCGTTCGGGTCACGGGACGTGTTAGTGTCTGTCGTCGCACCGATTCGGTCGGTGAGATTCCCCGGTCTCGTAGCTCAGGGGGAGAGCGTCCGCCTCACACGCGGAAGGTCACTGGTTCGATCCCAGTCGGGACCACCACACAACCTCAGGTAGCTGTGGAAGCGTCCGCGTCAGGCATCGCGATTTCCCACTGTCCGAACAGATGTAAATTCAGGCTGGTGGCCAGCCCGATCGAGGCGGCATTGTCCAGCTGGCACCGGTATTGCGGCTCGTATCCTTCGGCAAGTGCGTAGCGAAACATTTTGCGCACCAACGTCTTTGCGTTCGCGCGACCCCGTGCCGAACTGGCGGTGAGCACTCCGATATCCGCCAGCGGGAACTCGTCGTCCCACGGATACAAGCTGCCGATGCTGACCAGATCACCGTCGTCGTCGAACGCGCCGAATACGGCCCAGTGATCGAGTTCGACGTATGCGCCATCCCAGTCTTCTTCGGACACAGCCGCTTTGAACGACGCAAAGTTGTCGGCGTCCGCGTCCGTGAGCTCGCGGACGCGGGGTGATTCCAGGTCACTGAGGATGTCGTCGACCGCTGAATCTGAGAGATAGAACACATTGTCGGCGCCGTTCAGGGCAATGCCCCGGACGGCGAGCGCAGCCCGGACGTCGGTCTCTGTCGGATTGCTGAGTGCGGCAATGTCTTTGGCCAACACATCTGCGACGGCGGGGTTGACGGCAATCGAGACACGGCCATCGTCGGCAGTCCGCAGGATGGTGACGCGTTCGTCGTCGTCGAGCTCGGGGTTGACGGTGATCGTCAGGCATTCGTTGCTGTGCAACGGTTTCCCACTGAAAGTGGCAGCCCAGTAGTCGGTGACAACCGGTGCGAATTCGGGCACGGCGGAACTCCTGGGGCGCTGGAAGCATTGGGGTGAGCAGGTCGCATCTTCCAGTGGCTCCACTCAATCGGCAACGCATTTTCTCGAGCCACACCACCCGACTGCTACCTTAATGAACATAGTTTTCATTATCGTTAACGGTCGGAGGGGATGCGCGATGGCAATGCCGGTGTGGATGGCGTCGCCGCCGGAGGTGCATTCGGCCTTGCTCATCAGCGGTCCGGGTCCGGGTCCATTGCTCGCGGCCGCAGCCGAATGGTCTTTGCTTGGCGCGACCTACGAGGCGGTTGCCGAGGAACTTCGAGCAGTCCTCGCCGCAACGAATGCCGGCTCGTGGCAGGGGCCGAGCGCGGAGATGTACGTGGCCGCACACGTCCCGTATTTGGCGTGGCTGACTCAGAGCGGCCTCGAAAGCAATGCCCGCGCGGTCCGGCATGAGGCCATCGCCGGCGCGTACAGCGCCGCGTTGGCCGCGATGCCCACGCTTGCCGAATTGGCGGCCAACCACGCCACACAGGCCGCGCTGGTGGCCACGAACTTCTTTGGTATCAACACAATTCCCATTGCCGTCACCGAGGCCGACTACGTCCGCATGTGGGTGCAAGCCGCCACCGCAATGGCGACCTATGAAGCAGTGTCGGACGTCGCGATGACGTCCGCACCACACTCCACACCCGCGCCGTCGATCGTGGAGCACGACGACCACGACCACGACCACGACCACGACCATGGTCATGGCCATGACCATGACCATGGCCACGGCGATCTGGACCCGACCGACTGGGAGTGGTGGCTGGACGTGGGCGCCGAGATGGGCGAGCATCTCGAACTGCTGTGGAACAACTTGCTGACCGATCCGGCTGCGCTGCTGACCAACTTGCCGCTGGTGTTGGCGGACGTGACCTTCCATGCCTCCCAACTGGCTTCGGTGCTCGGCCAGTTCGCGCCGGCCCTGATTCAGCCGGCATTGGGGTTGGCGATCGCCAATCTCGGCTGGGTGGCCGGCTTCGCGGGGCTGGCCGGCATCCAGGTGTCCCCGGAGACCGCTGGTGCGGAGCCGTCTCCTGCATCGCAGGAACTGTCCACGCCCGTCGCCACATCGGCTCCCGCGCCGAGTCCGTCCTCGACGGCGGCCTCGGCCACCGCTCCGGCAAGTGTCCCCGCGTCGACGGCGTCCGGCACGGTGTCGGCCGCCGCACCCACGCCCACATCACCGCCGCCCATCGGCGACCCGGGTGTCCCGTACGCGGTCGGTGACGGTTCCGGCGTCGGCGCGACCACTTGGCTTCAGCGTCAGGCGCGTGCTGACACAGGTGCGTCGGCGCGAGTGTCGACGACCGCTCAGGCAGCCTCGGGCGCGGCGGCTGCGGCACGGCAGGCACGCCGCCGACGCGGTCGGAGCAAGCAAGAAGGTCGCGCCGTTGAATACATGGACCTGGACGTCACTCCCGAATGGGACTCGGGCCCAGTTCCCGACGACGAAGCGTCTTCCGTGCGGGCCTCGAACCACGGTGCCGACCCAGTGGGGTTCACCGGCGCCGTGTCCAGGTCGGGTGCGACGCCCGCGGGATTGACGGCGTTGGCCCCTGACCAATTCAGCGACGGCACGCGGGCGCCCATGCTTCCGGGCACCTGGAACCCCGAGGCCGAGGACTGACGATCAGGCTGGCAGCCCGCCGTCGCGCAGCCGTTCCGTATGGCTTGTGTTCCAGCGGATTTCCATGCCGTCGCTACAAAGAACCGCTAGGCGGACTCGTCCTTCTCGGCCGTGTCGGCGGCGGACAACGCGTTCAGCTGGTTCTGCAACAGCTGCATCGAGGTCCGCGCGTAGATCATCTGGCTGGTGATCGCCATCTGGGCGCGCCCGCGGCCCAGGAACGTGACGAACCAGGTGAACAGCGTCGTCACCCGGTTCTTGTAGCCGACCAGATAGACCAGGTGCAGCACTAGCCACGACAGCCAGGCCAGCACGCCGGCGAATTCGAGCTTCTTGTCGGTCAACGGAATCGGTACCTGCGCGACGGCATCGAACCGCGACACGGTCGCCATGCTGCCCTTGTCCCAGTACTTGAAGGGCTCGCGGTTGGCGGGGTCGTCTTGGCCTGCCAGGTGTTGCTTGATGATGCCGGCGGCGTACGCGGCGCCCTGGATCGCGCCCTGCGCCATGCCTGGCACGCCCTGGACGGCCATCAGATCGCCGACGACGAACACGTTCGGGTGTCCTTTGACGGTGAGGTCGGGTTCGACCATGACGCGGCCCGCACGGTCGGTCTGGGTGCCGTCGGACTGCTCGGCGATGAGCTTGCCCAGTGGGCTCGCCTGTACACCGGCCGACCAGACCTTGCAGGCGCAGTCGATACGGCGTTCGGTGCCGTCCTTGTCTTTGACGGTGATGCCCTTGTAGTCGACGTCGCTGACCATCGCGTTGAGCTGAATCTCGACGCCGAGCTTCTCCAGGCGTTTCTGCGCCTTGGCGCCGAGCTTGGCACCCATGGGTGGCAGCACCGCAGGTGCCGCGTCCAGCAGGATCACCCGGCAGTCCTGTGGCTTGATGCTGCGGAACGCCCCGGCCAGCGTGCGTTCGGCCAGCTCGGCGATCTGCCCGGCCAGTTCGACGCCGGTAGGTCCGGCGCCGACGACGACGAAGGTCAGCCGGCGTTCCCGCTCTGCGGGGTCGGTGACCACTTCGGCGGCCTCGAATGCGCCCAGGATGCGGCCGCGCAGTTCGAGGGCGTCGTCGATGGTCTTCATGCCCGGTGCGAACGTCGCGAAGTGGTCGTTGCCGAAGTAGGACTGCTGGGCGCCGGCGGCGACGATCAGGCTGTCGAACGGGGTGACGGTCTCCTGCGACATGAGCTTGGAGGTGACGGTCTGCGCCTCCAGGTCGATGTGCTCGACCTCGCCGAGGCGGACGGTGACGTTCTGCTGTTTGCGCAGCACCAGTCGCGTCGTCGGCGCGATCTCGCCTTCGGACAGGATGCCGGTGGCGACTTGGTACAGCAGCGGCTGGAAGAGGTGGGTGGTCGTGCGCGAGATCAAGGTGATCTCGACGTCGGCGCGCTTGAGGGCCTTGGCGGCCTGTAGGCCACCGAATCCCGATCCGATGACGACGACGCGGTGACGCTGGGACGCGAGGGTCATGTTGCTCCTTCGGGGCACAACCGTGAGGACCGAACGACAGGGCAAACATACTGGCAATCGCCCCGCTACGGGTGACAACTGACGTCCGGACGTCAGCGCCCCGCCGCAGGTAGCTCGATTCCCATCTGTTGCAAGGCTTTTCGCATGGAAATGTCACCACGGTCCAGGTAGCCGCTCAGCTGATCGAGTGCCGCGTCCGCGGTGCCCGGCGTCATCATCATGCAAACGCGGGCGAACGAGCGGAAGTTGTCGATGCTGTCCTGCAACGATGAATTGACGTCCTGGTCGGGGGTCGGCAGGTTCTTGCCGAGATCGTCCAAAGTCCGTTGCAGCTTCGTGCAGTCCCGCGACATGGCGACGAAGTCGTGCGCGGTCATCGCTTCGCCGACAGTGCCGAGCGTGCCGCCCAGGCTGGACACCGCGTTGGTGATGGGGCGCTGCCAGGTGAGCTCGGCCGGCGCGCCGGCCTGCCCCGGCACGGTCTGTGTGCAGGCACTGAGCAGCGCACCTGCTACTGCCAGTGCCGCGACTCGACGCATGCAGCCAGCGTAGGCGACCGGGTGGTCGCGTGAGAGCCTGGCTGAATGAGGCGCACAGTGATCCGCGGCGCGTTGGCGCTGGTCATCGCGGCGGCCGCGGCGTGCGGATCGCCTGGCGGCGAGTCGCGTCAGACGCTGAAGGTGTGCAGCACTGGTGACTACCGACCGTTCACCTACCGCGACGCCGACGGCCAGTGGAGCGGCATGGACATTGATCTGGTCCGGGATTTCGCCCGGAGTGCCGGCGCCGATCTGGATCTGGTGCCGACCACCTGGCCGACGCTCATGGGCGACCTGGGCCAGAAATGCGACCTGGCGGTCGGCGGCATCACCGTCACCGCCGAGCGGGCTGCCAAGGCGCTGTTCTCGGACCCGTATCTGCGCGACGGCAAGGCCGCCGTGGTGCGGTGCACCGAGGCCGCGAAATACCGGTCCCTGGCCGATATCGACCGCGGGGGAGTCCGGGTGGTCGTCAATCCCGGCGGCACCAACGAACAATTCGACCGGGCCAACCTGCACCACGCGACCATCGTCGGTTACTCCGACAACAACACCATTTTCGATCAGGTCATCGACGGCAAGGCCGACGTCATGATCACCGACGGCAGCGAAATCCGTTGGCAGGTCACGCAACATCCGCAACTGTGCGGGGTGTCGACCGACCGGCCATTCACGGACGCACAGAAGGCCTACCTGATGCCCAGGGATGCGACGGCGTTGCAGCAGCGAATCAACCAGTGGCTCAGCACCATTCAAGGCGATGGCAGCTACGCAACCGTCAGCCGCAAGTGGCTGGGTGCGGATATCGGGCCGAAGTGAAGGTCTAGCGCAGCGCGCCGTTGATGACCGGCTTGTCGATGACGCCCATCTCGACGCCCCATTTGGTGGCGATCTGCCGGTACTCACCGGTCTGCATCAGATGCTTCAGCGCCGCTTGCAGTGCAGAGGCGAGAGATGAGCCCTTGGGCACGGGCCACCCGTAGGGCTGCGCGTCGACGATTCCGCCCGCCGCCTCGAGCTTGCCGCCGCTGAGCTTGATCGCATAGCCGGTGACGGGTGAGTCCGCGGCCATCGCGTCGACGGTGCCGGCCAGCAGGGCTGCGGTGACACCGTCCTGGCCGGCGATGGGGACGATCTCGATCGGCGCGACCCCGGCCGCCACACACGCCGCACTGCGGGCCGGCAGATGGTCGGTCTCCTCGACGGAGCCCAGGTGCACACCCACCCGCAGTCCACACGCCGCGCTGGGGTCCACGCTCGATCCGGCCCGCCGCGCCCACAGCACGCCGGCTTTGAAGTACGTCACGAAATCGGCTGACTTCTCCCGCTGTTTCGTGTCGGTGGTCGACGACGCCCCGACCGAGATGACGCCGTCGCGGACCGAGGCCACGATCTTGGCGATGCCGATCTCGCGGAACTCCGGCTCGAGCCCCAGCACGCGGCTCACCGCGGTTATCAGGTCGACGTCGAATCCCGTGAACTTGCCGTCTGGGCCTTTGAATTCGTTTGGCGCATAAGGAATGTTGACCCCGACCACCAGCCGGCCGGAATCCCGGAGATCGGCCGGCACCTTGGCGGCGATCGACGGGACCGAGCCTGACGGCCCGACCTCGTGCTGCCGGGACCAATAGAGCCAGGCTGTTCCGGCTCCGGCGGCCAGCACGATGACCGCGCCGACGGCGACGACGACCCGCCGGGTGCGGCGCTTCGGTTCGGTGGTCTGCACCGCATGGCGTCCCGATCCGGTTCGCGGGCCCGTTCGCGAGCCAGTTCGGCCCGAGACGCGGACTTGGGCGCTCAGCGCGGCACGGGCGTCCGCGGCGAGTTCACCGGCGTGCTGATAGCGCTTGCCGGGCTTCTTGGCCATTCCTTCGGCGATCACTTCGTCGAACGCGGCGAGTCGGCGGTCGACGTCGGACGGCTTCGGTGCGGGAGCGCTGACGTGCCCGGCGATCTGGTGCTCGAGGCTGTCGGCCGGATACGGCCGCTTGCCGGTGAGGCATTCGTACAGCACGCAGGTCAGCGCGTAGATGTCCGAGCGCGGGTCCGCTTGGCCGCCCTCGAATCGTTCGGGCGCCATGTAGGCCAGCGTGCCGAGAGTGCTTCCGGCCGTGGTCAATCCGTGCTCGCCGGCGGTGCGGGCGAGGCCGAAGTCGATCAGGTAGGCGAAGTCGTGGTCGGTCACCAGGATGTTGGACGGCTTGATGTCGCGGTGGATCAGCCCCGTTGCATGCGCCGCGTCCAGGGCCGCCGCGATCTGCTCGATGACCCGAACGGAGAACTCGGGGCTCGGTCGGTGCTCGGTGTCGGCCAGGATCTCGGCCAGGGTGCGGCCCTCGATGAGCCGCATGTCCAGGTAGAGCTGATTGTCGATCTCGCCGAAACCGTGAATGGGGACGACGTGCGGCTCGTTCAGCCCGGCAGCGGCCTGCGACTCGCGCTTGAACCGTTCCTGGAACACGGGGTCCTTGGCAAGGTGCGGCGGCAGCACCTTGAGTGCCACGGTGCGCTGGGTGTTGGTGTCGTAGGCGACGTACACCTCGCCCATGCCGCCGCGGCCTATCAGTTCGCGCAGCTCGTACTGCCCGAATCGTGTCGGCTCCACGCAGCACTCCTTGGCCGTGTCAGTGTCGTGTGAAAGCTACAACACGTGGTCAGCGGTGTCTGAGCGAATGACGCTCACGTGCCCTGGGCGGCCATGCGTTCAGACCGCACGCAAGTAGCGGTGGGTGATCACGCGCTGTGCCACTCGTGCGAGAGGCGAGCCGAGGCGGCTCCACCAGGTGGCGGGCCGTGAGAACGCGCTGATTTCGGCATACACCTCGTCGGTCGCCGGGTCGTGGCGCACGCAGAACAGTTCCTCGCCGGACTCCGGATGGCCCGGCAATGTCCCGTACGCGAACCCACGCCGGTCGGGTTCGTCGACGACGTACACCACGCGGCAGGGGACCCGCATGGGTCCGAGACGGCCCAGCATGTCGGTTCCTGGGGCTGCGGTCACCGTCGTCGCGTCCACTCGCATGCCCACGCCGCGCTGCATGCCCCAGCGCAGCAGCGCGTCGGCCGCCGCGTCGAATCGTGCTCGGCCCGTGCCGATCTGGGCCGCTGTACGCACGTGGTGATAGCCATCCGGCGGCTCTCCGGCCGTCGCGCCGACGTCGGGGTAGGTGAACGCCAGCCCGGCCAGGTCGCTCAGTCGCATGGGGCCACCTTGCCACCGTGGTAAGAGAAACAGGTGGATAAGCATGCCGGTGGTGGGTTCAACCCGCCCAAACCCACCACCCAAGGCGGCCCGGACTACGGCCGGTTCGTCGAATCGGTCCGCACGGTCAGCGACCATGCGCGTGGCGCCGACGCACCCGACGACGTCATCGCCCAGGCTGCGAACCTCATCGAGCAGGCCAACGCGCTGCTGGCGCCCTACCGCGCCGACGAGTGGCACTCACCGTCGGGCCGTCGCCTCGACCTGCCCAACCGCGGCAACGTCCTGAACGTGCCGTCGAACCTCAAGGTCACCGACGACGGCCGGATCGCCGGTCCCGTGCGGTTCCGGCGCTTCCATCTGGGCCGCAACGGGGCCGCGCACGGCGGGGCCATTGGGCTGCTGTTCGACTCGGTGCTGGGGCATGCCGCCTACCGGCTCACCGACAGCCCGTTCCAGCGCACCGCCTACCTGCACATCAACTACCGGCAGATCGTTCCGGTCGAGCGCGACCTGCAGGCGACGGCGACCCTGGAACGTGTCGAGGGCCGCAAGATCTTCATCACCGGAGCGCTGCTGGACGGTGACACCGTCCTCGCCGACGCCGAGGCCCTCTTCGTCAAGCTCAAGCCGGGTCAGCCCTGAGGTGGCGCTGGGCCGCGAAGCGATGACCGGTGCCGATAGCATGGTCGCGATCGTCACCTAACCCGTAGGAGTGTCTCGATGACCGCCGTCGCCAGCCCCGCACCAGCAGCCCCGATCCGGGTCGCCGCCGGGACTACCGCCGGCGCCGCGGTCCGCGAGGCCGGGCTCCCGCAGCGCGGCGAGGTCGACGCCATCGTGGTGGTAAAGGACGCCGACGGTCGCCTGCGCGACCTGTCCTGGACCCCGGACGTCGACGTCGAGGTCATCCCGGTCGCCGCCAACACCGAGGACGGCCGCAGTGTCATCCGCCACTCGTGCGCCCACGTGCTGGCCCAGGCGGTGCAGGACCTGTTCCCGGACGCCAAGCTCGGCATCGGCCCGCCGATCACCGACGGCTTCTACTACGACTTCGATGTCGCCGAGCCGTTCACGCCGGAGGATCTGGCCAAGCTCGAGAAGCGCATGCAGAAGATCGTCAAGGACGGTCAGCTGTTCGACCGGCGGGTGTACGAGTCCAAGGATCAGGCCCGCGAAGAGCTGGCCAAGGAGCCCTACAAGCTCGAACTGGTCGACGACAAGTCCGGCGACGCCGACATCATGGAGGTCGGCGGCGACGAGCTGACGGCCTACGACAACCTCAATCCCCGTACCCGCGAACGGGTTTGGGGCGACCTGTGCCGTGGCCCGCACATCCCGACCACCAAGCACATCCCGGCGTTCAAGCTCACCCGCAGCAGCGCCGCCTACTGGCGCGGCGACCAGAAGAACGCCAGCCTGCAGCGCGTCTACGGCACCGCCTGGGAGTCGCAGGAGGCGCTCGACAAGCATCTCGAACTGATCGAGGAGGCGATGCGCCGCGACCACCGCAAGCTGGGCGTGGAGCTGGACCTGTTCAGCTTCCCCGACGAGCTGGGCTCGGGTCTGCCGGTGTTCCATCCGAAGGGCGGCATCATCCGGCGTGAGCTGGAGGACTACTCGCGGCGCAAGCACCAAGAGGCCGGCTACGAGTTCGTCAACACCCCGCACATCACCAAAGAGCAGCTGTACATCACCTCCGGGCACCTGGAGTGGTACGCCGACGGCATGTACCCGCCGATGCACATCGACGCGGAGTTCAACGAGGACGGCACGCTGCGCAAGCCGGGGCAGAACTACTACCTCAAGCCCATGAACTGCCCCATGCACCACCTGATCTTCCGGTCGCGGGGGCGGTCGTACCGGGAGCTGCCGTTGCGGCTCTTCGAGTTCGGCAGCGTGTACCGGTACGAGAAGTCGGGCGTCGTCCACGGCCTGACCCGCGTGCGCGGCATGACGCAGGACGACGCGCACATCTACGTCACCCGCGAGCAGATGCGCGACGAGCTGACCGCGCTGTTGCAGTTCGTACTGGATCTCCTCAGCGACTACGGCCTCGACGACTACTACCTGGAGCTGTCCACCAAGGACCCGGACAAGTACGTCGGCTCCGACGAGCTCTGGGATGAGGCCACCGAGACCCTGCGTGAGGTCGCCGAGGCCTCCGGCCTGGACCTGGTGCCGGACCCGGGCGGCGCCGCGTTCTACGGCCCCAAGATCTCCGTCCAGGTCAAGGATGCGCTGGGCCGAAGCTGGCAGATGTCGACCATCCAGCTGGACTTCAACATGCCCGACCGGTTCGAGCTGGAGTACACCGCCGCCGACGGCAGCCGCCAGCGCCCGGTGCTGATCCACCGCGCCCTGTTCGGCTCTATCGAGCGGTTCTTCGGGGTGCTCACCGAGCACTATGCCGGCGCGTTCCCAGCCTGGCTGGCCCCCGTGCAGGTCGTCGGTATCCCGGTGGCCGACGCGCACCTGGACTACTTGTATGACGTTGCCGCGCAACTGAAGTCGCGCGGCGTGCGGGTCGAGATCGACGGCAGCGACGACCGCATGGCCAAGAAGATCGTCAACCACACCAACCAGAAGGTGCCGTTCATGTTGCTCGCGGGCGACAAGGACATCGAGTCCGGCGCGGTGTCCTTCCGGTTCGGCGACCGCACCCAGGTCAACGGCGTCCCGGTGGCCGAGGCCATCGAGATCCTCACGGGGTGGATCGGCCGCCGCGAAAACGCCGTCCCGACAGCCGAATTGGTGAACGAAGCGCGGGGCGCGCAGGCGTGACCGAGGATCGGAGCATCGTGGACCGGGGGGTCGGTGACGTGGACCATCTGCAGCGGCTGTGGACGCCGCACCGGATGAGCTACATCGTCGACGCTCCGATGAAGGGCGGTGAGGGCACGTCGGCCGGCTCGAAACAGCCGTTCATCGACATCCCCACCATGCCCGACGAGGAAGGCCTGATCGTCGCGCGCGGCGAGCAGGTCTACGCGGTGCTCAATCTGTACCCGTACAACCCGGGGCACCTCATGGTGGTGCCGTACCGGAAGGTGTCCGAGCTCGAAGACCTCACCGAGGCCGAGAGCAGCGAGCTGATGGCGTTCACCCAGAAGGCGATTCGGGTGATGAAGTCCATCTCCAACCCGCACGCCTTCAACGTCGGCCTCAACCTGGGCACCTCCGCCGGCGGCTCGCTCGCCGATCACCTGCACATGCACGTGGTGCCGCGCTGGGGCGGCGACGCCAATTTCATCACCGTCATCGGCGGCACCAAGGTGATCCCGCAGCTGCTGCGTGACACCCGCAAGCTGCTGGCTGACGAGTGGGCGGTGCAGGACGGGAAAGCCACCCGGGGCGAGCGCAGCGACGGGAAAGCCACCCAGCCGTGAGCGACTTCTACCTGATGACCCGGGCGGCCTACGCCAAGGTGAGCCGCCCGCTGGCCCGGGGCGCGCTGCGCATCGGGCTGACGCCGGACGCCGTGACCGTCATGGGTACCACCGCATCGGTCATCGCTGCGCTGACACTGTTTCCGACCGGGCACCTCTGGTACGGCGCCGTGGCGGTCTGGTTCTTCGTGCTGGCCGACATGCTCGATGGCGCCATGGCGCGCGAACGCGGCTACGGCACACGCCTCGGCGCGGTGCTCGACGCGACGTGCGACCGTATCGGTGACGGCGCGGTGTTCTGCGGCCTGCTGTGGTGGATCGCGTTCGAGATGCACGACAAGCCGCTGGTCATCGCCACATTGATCTGCCTGGTCACTTCGCAGGTCATCTCGTACATCAAGGCCCGCGCCGAAGCCAGCGGATTGAACGCCGACGGCGGCTTCATCGAACGCCCGGAGCGGCTGATCATCGTGTTGGTCGGCGCCGGGTTCTCGGACCTGCCGATCCATCCGCTGCCACTGGCATTGCCCATCGCGATGTGGGTGCTCGCTGTCGCCAGCGTCATCACGCTGGGGCAGCGCGTCGCCTCGGTGCGCCGCTCGCCCGGCGCCGATGAGCCACTCCCGTCGAGCTCGCCCACCAAGGAGCAGCCATGAGCGTTCCCACCGGCGGTGTTCCGTCCTTCGGGGGCTTCGACGTCCCGATGGGCGAGCAGATCAAGGACCTCGGCTACGCCGCGGGCTGGGGTCTGGTGCGGACCATGCCAGAGTTCGCGGCCCGCAACATGTTTGACGCCGGCGCGCTGTATGCGGCGCGGGGCGGCGGTCCCGAGCAGCTGCGTAAGAACTTGGCCCGGGTACTGGGCGTGCGGCCGGCCAAGGTGCCCGGCAGCATGGTCCGTGCGTCGTTGGCGTCCTACGCCCGGTACTGGCGCGAGGCATTCCGGCTGCCGTCGATGAATCAGCGCACCCTGGGTGAGAAACTGCGGCACTGCCTGGTGGGCACCGAGCACATTGCGGCGGGGCTTGAACGCGGTAAAGGCGTCATCCTGGCGGTGCCGCACAGCGGCAACTGGGACATGGCGGGCGTATCGGTGGTGCACCAGTACGGACGATTCACCACCGTGGCCGAGCGGCTCAAGCCCGAGTCGCTGTACAAGCGGTTCGTCGAGTACCGCGAATCACTCGGGTTCGAGATTCTGCCGTTGACCGGGGGAGTGCGTCCGCCGTTCGAGGTCCTGACCGAGCGGCTGCAGGAGGGCCGCGTCGTGTGCCTGATGGCCGATCGGGACCTGTCCCGAAATGGCGTGCAGGTCAACCTTTTCGGTGAGCCGACCCGAATGCCGGCAGGCCCGGCCAAGCTCGCCGTCACGACCGGCGCGACGCTGTTGACGGTGCAGTGCTGGAACAAGCCGAACGACTGGGTGTTCGACGTCTCGTCGCCGCTGGACACCTCCAGCGACGACGTCGCGACCATCACCCAGGACCTGGCCACGCGCTTCGAAGCAGGCATCACCGCGCATCCCACTGACTGGCACATGCTGCAGCCGCAGTGGCTGGCCGACTTGTCCGAGGAACGTCGGGCCCGGTTGGCCGGGAACGACTGATGCGCATCGGCATGGTGTGCCCGTACTCGTTCGATGTACCGGGTGGCGTTCAGGCACACGTGCTGCAGCTGGCCGAGGTGATGCGCGGCTACGGCCACGAGGTCAGCGTGCTGGCTCCGTCGTCGGCGGAGACGCACGCCGATCTGCCGGACTATGTCGTGTCCGGCGGCAAGGCCGTGCCCATCCCGTACAACGGGTCCGTGGCGCGGCTGCGGTTCGGCCCCGCGACGCGCCGGATGGTCAAGCGCTGGATCATCGACGGCGAGTTCGATGTGCTGCACCTGCACGAGCCCAACGCGCCGAGCCTGTCACTGTTGGCGCTGATGGTGGCCAGCGGCCCCATCGTCGCGACGTTCCACACGTCGACCACGAAATCGTTGACGCTCAACGTCTTCCAGGGGATTCTGCGGCCCTGGAACGAGAAGATCATGGGCCGTATCGCGGTGTCCGATTTGGCGCGGCGCTGGCAGATGGAAGCCCTGGGCTCGGATGCCGTGGAGATTCCCAATGGCGTCGACGTGTCGGCTTTCGACGATGCCCCGCTGCTGCCCGGCTATCCGCGGCCCGGCCGCACCGTGCTGTTTCTCGGCCGGTTCGACGAGCCACGCAAAGGCATGCAGGTGCTTGTCGGGGCGCTGCCCAAACTGGTGGCGGCCTGCCCGGACGTCGAGGTGCTGATCGTCGGCCGCGGCGACGAGGAAGCACTCAAGGAGACTGTCGGCGAGCATGCGGGGCACCTGAGGTTCCTCGGCCTGGTCGACGATGCCGAGAAGGCGTCGGCCATGCGCAGCGCCGATGTCTACTGCGCCCCGAACACCGGCGGCGAGAGTTTCGGCATCGTGCTGGTCGAGGCGATGGCCGCGGGCACCCCCGTGGTGGCCAGCGACCTGGATGCCTTCCGGCGCGTGCTCGATCAGGGTGAGGCGGGCCGACTGGTGCCGGTCGATGACGCCGAGGCGCTCGGCGATGCGCTGGTCGAGTTGTTGTCGAACGACGCGGCCCGCCGCCGGTACGCCGAGGCAGCCGCCCAGGCCGTGCGCCGCTACGACTGGTCGGTGGTCGCGCAGCAGATCATGCTGGTCTACGAGACGGTGGCCGGGTCGGGGACAAAGGTCCGGGTGGAGGCCTGATGAGCGCTTGCGCGAAGAAGAGACGGTCCTAGGTGCATTGGCTTCTTTGGGTCGCGCTGGTCTGGCTGGCGGTGACGGTCCTGATCACCGTGGTGTGGGCGTATCAGACCGCGCACCGGCTGGACAGATTGCACGTGCGCTACGACCTGTCGTGGCAGGCCCTGGACGGGGCGTTGGCGCGGCGGGCGGTGGTGGCCCGGGCGGTCGCCGTCGATGCGTACGGGTCCCGCCCGGCCGGACGCCGGCTGGCAGGGCTCGCGGCCGACGCCGAACGGGCACCTCGGGCGGCCCGCGAGGCCGCTGAGAACGAACTGTCGGCGGCGCTGGCGCAGGTCGATCCGGCATCCATCCCGGTGTCGTTGGTTGCCGAGCTCGCCGACGCCGAGGCCCGCGTGCTGCTGGCCCGTCGCTTCCACAACGACGCTGTCCGTGACACCCTGGCGCTGCGCGAGCGAACGCTGGTGCGCTGGCTGCATCTGGGCGGAACCGCCGCCATGCCAACGTATTTCGAGATCGTCGAACGGGCCTCGCGGCACGAGGCCGGCGCGGGCCGACGCACGTCGGCCCGGGTGGTGCTGCTGGACCAGGACGGGCAGGTGCTGTTGTTCTGCGGCAGTGACCCGGCCGCTGACCCGCTGATGGCGCCGCGATGGTGGTTCACCGTCGGGGGAGCGGTCGAGCCGGACGAGTCACTGCCCGACGCGGCCGCCCGCGAGATCGCCGAGGAGACCGGGCTGAACGTCGACCCGGCCGACCTGACCGGCCCGGTGTGGCGTCGTGAGGCGGTGTTCGAGTTCAACGGATCTGTGATCCGCAGCGAGGAGTTCTTCTTCGTGTACCGCACCTCACGCTTCGAACCGGTGACCAGTGGCCACACCACGGTGGAGCGGCAGTCGATTCACGCTCACCGCTGGTGCGACGCGGCGGTCATCGCCCGGCTGGCCGCCGATGGTGAGATTGTCTATCCATTGCAGCTCGGTGAATACCTTTCGCTCGCAGGCGAATTGGCGGACGGCAAGCGCGAATTGGGAGCGGCCGGCCCGGAGCCCCTGCCGATCCGGTGACCTGCGGCGATAACCGATTTGGACCGGCCACTAGACTTGGCGTGTACCAAATTCTTGAGGGAGATTGCAGTGGATACCGCAGCGGATAACAGCGGTCAGACGGGCACAGCCCGGGTCAAGCGCGGCATGGCCGAGATGCTGAAGGGCGGCGTCATCATGGACGTCGTCACACCCGAGCAGGCACGTATCGCCGAAGGCTCAGGCGCCGTAGCCGTCATGGCGCTCGAGCGCGTACCCGCCGATATCCGCGCGCAGGGCGGCGTCTCGCGGATGAGCGATCCGGACATGATCGAGGGCATCATCGACGCCGTCACCATCCCGGTGATGGCGAAGGCCCGCATCGGCCACTTCGTCGAGGCGCAGATTCTGCAGAGCCTCGGGGTGGACTACATCGACGAGTCCGAGGTGCTGACCCCGGCCGACTACACCCACCACATCGACAAGTGGAAGTTCACCGTGCCGTTCGTGTGCGGCGCCACCAACCTGGGTGAGGCGCTGCGCCGCATCAACGAGGGCGCGGCCATGATCCGCTCCAAGGGTGAGGCCGGCACCGGTGACGTCTCGAACGCCACCACGCACATGCGCAAGATCGGCGGCGAAATCCGTCGGCTGTCGTCGCTGTCGGAGGACGAACTGTACGTTGCCGCAAAGGAATTGCAGGCGCCGTACGAGCTGGTGGTCGAGGTCGCGCGGGCCGGCAAGCTGCCCGTGACGCTGTTCACCGCGGGCGGCATCGCCACCCCGGCCGACGCCGCGATGATGATGCAGCTCGGCGCCGAGGGCGTGTTCGTCGGCTCGGGCATCTTCAAGTCCGGTGACCCGGCGGCCCGCGCCGCGGCCATCGTCAAGGCCACGACGTTCTACGACGACCCCGACACGCTGGCCAAGGTGTCGCGCGGTCTGGGTGAGGCCATGGTCGGCATCAACGTGGAGGATGTGCCGGAGCCGCATCGGCTCGCCGAGCGGGGCTGGTAAAACCAACACGTGGCAATCGAGCAGATACTCGACCTCGAGCAACTCGAGGTCAACATCTATCGCGGCAGTGTCTTCAGCCCGGAATCGGGTTTCCTGCAGCGCACTTTCGGTGGCCACGTAGCCGGTCAGTCGTTGGTGTCCGCGGTGCGCACCGTGGAGCCGAAGTACCAGGTGCACTCGCTGCACGGGTACTTCTTGCGTCCCGGTGACGCCCGCGCACCGACGGTGTACATGGTGGAGCGCATTCGCGACGGTGGGTCGTTCTCTACCCGCCGCGTGAGTGCCATCCAGCACGGCGAGACGATCTTCTCGATGTCGGCGTCCTTCCAGACCGATCAGTCCGGCATCGAGCATCAGGACGCCATGCCGGTGCCGCCGCCGCCCGACCTGTCGAAAGGCTTCCGGTCCGCCGGAGCATTCGACGACGCCGGGTTCGCCCAGTTCGCCGAGTGGGACGTGCGCATCGTGCCGCGCGACCAGGTGGCCCGGGTGCCCGGCAAGGCGTCGCAGCAGCAGGTCTGGTTCCGGCACCGCGACCCGCTGCCCGACGACCACGTCCTGCACATCTGCGCCCTGGCCTACATGAGCGACCTGACCCTGCTGGGTTCGGCGCAGGTGAATCATCTTGAGGTACGCAAACATATGAACATCGCCTCGTTGGACCACGCCATGTGGTTCATGCGGCCATTCCGGGCCGACGAATGGCTGCTGTACGACCAGTCGTCACCGTCGGCGTGTGGCGGCCGTGCGCTGACCCAGGGCAAGATTTTCAACCAGTACGGCGAGATGGTGGCCGCCGTGATGCAGGAGGGGCTGACTCGCTACCAGCGTGGTTTCGTCCCACCGGCCGAGTGAGCCCGCACGTCGGTGTCCTGGCTTTGCAGGGGGACACCCGAGAGCATCTGGCTGCCCTGCGCGATGCGGGCGCCGAGGTGTCCACGGTCCGGCGCCTCGCCGAGCTGAATACCGTTGACGCCCTGGTGATTCCGGGCGGCGAATCCACCGCCATGAGCCATCTGCTGCGCGAGCTGGAACTGCTGGAGCCACTGCGGGCCCGGCTGGCGGCGGGCATGCCGTGCTACGGATCGTGCGCCGGGATGATCCTGCTCGCCACCGAGATCAACGACGCGGGCGTGCCCGGGCGCGAGGCCCTGCCGCTGCGTGGGATCGATATGACGGTGCGGCGCAACGCTTTCGGCCGTCAGGTCGATTCTTTCGAAGGTGACCTCGACTTCGTCGGGCTGGACGATCCGGTGCACGCGGTGTTCATCCGGGCGCCGTGGGTCGAGCGCGTCGGCCCCGACGTCGAGGTGCTGGCCCGCGCGGCCGGTCATCCCGTCGCGGTCCGTCAGGGCCGCATGCTGGCGACGTCGTTCCATCCCGAGGTCACCGGCGACCGCCGCATCCACAAGCTCTTCGTCGACTCCCTGTAGCGCGATTTGTGCACGATTTTCCGCGCTGACCGCGGATTTTCGTGCACAAATCACGCCAGCCAGACGCGTAGCCGGTCGTAGATCCGTTCGTCGTTGAGCAGCGTGAAGTGGTTCGCCTCCGGCAGGTGCAGGCGGTTGTCGCGCTCAAAACCCATGTCGCGCTGCTTACTTCGGCCTTGAGCGCTGCGCACCTGCACCAGTCCGTCGCCGAGCACCCAGCCGATCGGGTTGGCCGGGGTGCGGGCGAGGGTCGCGCTGACGCAGTAGTACTCGACTCCGTCGAGTAACGGCACATCGGTTTGGGTCTGAGACCCCAAGGCATCCGGTTCGCGGTCGCGCCAGTCGCGTTCGTCGAGCGAGCCGAACCGCAGATCGCGGATCCCGGTGCTGCGCCGCCGCAACAGGCTGCCGAACGGTCGGGTCTCGGGCAGCGCGCTGAGCGCCGCCGACCCGAAATGCGCGACCTTCTCCAGCGGGGCGCCGGTATGCGGGGTACCGAGCGTGACGACGGTGCGCACCCGCTCCACCCACGACCGGTCGGGCACCGCGCAGGCCGACCGGATCACCAGGCCACCCATCGAGTGGCCGACCAGCGAGATCGATGTCACCGGAACCGGCCATGCGGCCACCAGTTGGTCCAGCAGTTCGGCGAGCAGCCGGCCGTTGTCCGAGATGTGCAGCCCGGTGTTGTAGCGGATCTCGACGCCGGTGATGCCGATGTCGGCCCCGAGTCGCTGACTGTACGTCGGCCGCTTGCCGAGCGCCCAGAACGCCTCGGTCTCGATCAAGCCGTGGAGAAACACCACGATGTCGCCCGTTGTGGTGGGATAGGCAGCCCGCAGGCTGTCGGGCTCGAGGGCCACCGGCCGGCCCTCGACGCGCACCGACATCGTGGTCGCCAGTACAGAGCCCTGCTCGTGGAGCTTGTCGCCGATCAACCCTTGCAGCGCTCCGAGCACCCGGGCGCCACCGGCGTGATCAGACAGCTTGCCGGCGGCCTGTCCGTGGACTGCCTTACCGGCGATGGGCGCGGCGGTCGTCATCGTGTGACTGATGGTGGAGTAGACGCCGTCCGTGATGGCGTCGTAGACGATCTTCACGGGCTTGGCGGCCGGGCCGACGCCGAAGCCCACCAGCCGGAACACCCGCTCGGAGATGGCGCGCTGGATCTTGTGGATGCCATCGACGGCGGTGCCCAGCTCATTGAGGCCGAGCTCGGCGAGGGCGCCGGCTTCGCTGGAGGTGGGGTCGTCCATGCAGTGAGTGTACGAGTGTTCACTGGAAATGTCGGCGATGAATCTGCTGATTGTGAGCAGATTCATCCCGTGCCCAAGTCATAGCGATGGCTCGCCCGCTTCACAGCTCGGCCATAGCTGGAGCTGCCTTAATGGTCGGGTGAGTACGACATCCGCTGCCGTTCTGGACGCCCCGACGGACGAGCCGCAGACCCCGGCACCGCGTCGCTGGAGTCTCGCCACCAAGACCGGTGAGCGCTCGGCGCTGGCCCTGCTCCTGATCGTCACCGCGATCGGCTACCTGTGGAACATCACCGTCAACGGCATGGGCAACCAGTTCTACGCCGCCGCGGTGTGGGCCGGTTCGCGGAACTGGGAGGCGCTGCTGTTCGGGTCCATCGACCCGAACAACGTCATCACCGTCGACAAGCCGCCGCTGTCGCAGTGGGTGATGGCCCTGTCCGGCCAGATCTTCGGCTTCAGCAGCGCGAGCATGCTGATCCCCGAGGCGCTGATGGCCGTCGGCTCGGTCTGGCTGCTCTACGCCGCGGTACGACGGATCAGTGGTCCGGCCGCCGGCCTGCTCGCCGGCGCGGTTCTCGCCCTGACCCCGGTGTCCGCGATGATGTTCCGCTTCAACAATCCGGACGCGGCCATGGTGCTGCTGATGACGCTGGCCGCCTACTTCACCGTCCGGGCGTTGAAAGAGAAGGGCGCCAAGTGGATGGCGCTGGCCGGTGTCGCACTCGGGTTCGCGTTCCTGGCCAAGATGCTCGAAGGCGTGATGGTGGCGCCGGCCCTCGGTCTGACTTACCTGATCGCCGCGCCGGTCGCGCTGCGCAGCCGGCTATGGCATCTGCTGGGTGCGTTGGGCGCCCTGCTGGTCTCCGCCGGCTGGTTCGTGGTGCTGACGATCCTGTGGCCTGCGTCGTCGCGCCCGTACATGGCGGGTTCGACCGACAACAGCTTCATGAATCTGGTGTTGGGCTACAACGGATTCGGTCGCGTGCTGGGCAAGAACCACATGGGCAAGACCGACCCCGACAAGCCGTCGACGGTGCACACCATCACCGGTGAGCACGCCGGGCATGCCGCCGGCGAGGCGATGAAAACGGCAGGCCATCACGGCGGCTTCGGCGATCAGACCCAGGGCCTGCCGCGGCTGTTCACCGGCGAGTTCGGCTTCGAGATCGGCTGGCTGGTGCCGGCCGCGCTACTGGCCACCGTGCTGGTGCTGATCTCTCGCGGGCGGGCGCCCCGCACCGACCGGGTCCGTGCCGGCGCCATCCTGTTCGGCGGCTGGCTGGTGAGCGTCGGCCTGGTGCTGAGCTTCATGAAGACCAACGTGCACCCGTACTACTGCCTCGCGCTGGCTCCGGCGATGGCCGCGATGTTCGCGATCTTCGTCATCGAGTTCTGGCGCCGCCGGAAATCCCTGTTCCACCGGATCGGTTTGACGACAGTCCTTTTGGCCAGCGGGGTGTGGGGCTTCGTGATCCTGGGCCGTAACGCCGACTGGTTGCCCGCATTGCGCTGGGTGATCCTGGTCGCCGCCATTGTCGGCGCCGCGGCACTCGTGTGGGCCGGTGCCGGGGACAACCGCAAGCGCATCGCGACGTTGGCGCTGGGTCTCGCGATGTTCGGCGCGGCCGGGGGGTCGGTGGCCTACTCGCTTGCGACCTTCGGACAGCCGCATCTCGGTGGCGGCCCGTCCGTCGGCCCGGCGGACAAGGACGACAAGGGACACGGCGGCTTCGGTCAGCGTGACGACAACCCCCAACTGAACGCGCTGCTCAAGGCCACCACCACGAAGTGGTCCGCCGCGATCGACCGGTCGTCGCCGGCCGCCGGTCTGGAGCTCGACACCCGCACGCCCGTCATCGCAATCGGTGGGTTCGGCGGCAGCGACCCGGCGCCGACGCTGCAGCAGTTCCAGTCCTACGTGGCCAATCACGAAGTGGCGTACTACATCGTGTCCGACAGCAAGGGGCACTGGGGCGCCGATGCGCACAGCGACATCGCCGACTGGGTGAGCGCCAACTTCGCGCCGATGAAGGTCGGTTCCGACACCGTCTACAACCTGATGCTGCCGCTCAAGAAGTAGCCGATCGACCGTCTGAGCTAACAATCGAGATGGCAGTCGCTCCCGTGGCGACGTGTCATCCGTTCGGCCGATATCAGCCGCGTTCGGTGCCGTGTTGTAATCCAGCAAATTCATCTCGGCCGAAGGAGTTGCGATGCCGAATTGGGATGCTGGACACGATGAGTCGGCGCATGCTGGCGATCCACACGCTGAATTCCGGCGCGAGGCCGCCCAGCACTACGGCCCGGCCAGCCCATACTCACCGTCGTCGCAGGGCGCACCGGGCTTCGGCGTGGTGTCGGGTCCGCCGCAAACCAACCACGGGTCCGGCTTCTACCAGCCGCCGGGCGCTTCGAACGCGTCCGGAGCGGGTCCGGCCCTGAAGCCATGGCACTTGCTATGGGTCGCGGCAGGAGTTTGTCTGCTCGTGGCGGCGGTCGTCTCCTCGAGTTTGGGTTGGGTGCTGCTGGCCGCGGCGTGTGGCCTCGGCGGGACGTACCTGCGTCAGCACCACACTGCATCGACGGTTCCGGTGCGGGAACCGCAGGCAGCGCCGCAACCCGGGCCGGCCGGAGCCACCTCGCCCGGCCCCCCAACCCCATTGATTCCGTTGCGTGCCATGGCAATTCCCGAGATCTTCAGCGGCACCGCGAAGATCATGATCCGGTATTGGCCGGCACTGCTGGGTATCCCGGTCGCGATCATGGTCGCCTTCGTGCTGTTCGTCTATGCGTCGGCTACGACGATCGGTGTGGTCGTGGTGAAGGCATCGACCTCGTTCGGTGCCGGTGGCCTGGCCGACATCGACAGCCTGATGACCGGAATGTTGGCGGTCTGGGTCATCTATTTCGTGGTGATCGCCCTGATCGCGTTACCGGCGGATGCGCTGCTGATTTCTCTGACGGTCATCACGACCGACCGGGCGGTGCGCGGCCTGCCGATCCAGTCGCGCGACGTATTCCAGCAGGCTCGTCGGCGCATGTTCGCGGTATGCCGGCTGACGCTGGCGTTCTACCTGATCCTGTTTCTGCCGCAGTTCGTCTTCTACCTGATTCTGACCAGCAGCCCGAAGATGATGATCGCACTGGCCGGGCCGGGCGGTCTGGTGCTGGCGTTCGTGGTGATGTTCCCGCTCTATTTCGGCCTGGGTCTGCTGCTCAGCCTGGCGCCGATCGCCGTCGTGGTCGAGGGACGCGGCGTCGGCGCCGCGCTCCAGCGCTCGGTGCAACTGCTCAAGCCGGCGTTCTGGCGCATCCTCGGTATCCATGCGCTGTGGAGTGTGTGCATGGTGCTGGTCTTTTGGGGCTACGGTGCCCTGCTGGGTGAGCAGATCCTGACGAACCTGTTCGAAAGTCCGGTGCTGGCCGCAGGCGACCTGCTCGTGTTCGCTGCCGTGTTGGGAGTGATGATCGGGTTTTTCCGCGTCCTGCAGGCGCTGATTTACACCGACGTGCGAATCCGGCAGGAGGGTTACGACCGCGAACTGATAGCCGGCTGGAATCGGGCCGTGGCAAGCGGTGTGGCGACCCAGCCTGCGATGACGACCGGCAAGTCGTTGCTCGTGGCAGCCGTCGGCGTCGCCGTGATCGCAGCTCTGTCCATCACGGTGTCGGCGTTCAGCGGACCGTCGGACGACGACGTCATCAACGCGTTGAAGGCTGAGAAGCCGACGGGATTGTTCAAGAACGGGCGGCCGCTCTTCCACGTCGACGATCTCGAAGAAGCTGAGGCCGGCTGGTATGTCGCCATCATCAAGTTCGACGGCATCGAGCTCGAGCCGGGCACCGTCGTTCTCCGCCGCAGCCCGGTGTCTGCAGACCGGCTGACGGTGGTCGACGGGCCGGGCACGGACCTCCACTTCCAGTGCCCCTCATTTCCACGATCGGTGCAGAAGCTCGTGCACAGCTGTTCGTTCGGGCACTGATCTCACGCACCAGCTCGCCCATCTTGAGCCCGCGCGGGACGTGCCGTCCTCCCACGTAGACTGGTCAGCTGACGTTTGATCAGAAAGAGGGCGGACACGCATGAGCGGCCATTCCAAGTGGGCGACAACCAAACACCAGAAGGCCGTCAAGGACGCGCGCCGAGGTAAAGAGTTCGCCAAGCTCATCAAGAACATCGAGGTCGCTGCACGCACCGGCGGTGGTGACCCCGGCGGCAACCCGACTCTGTACGACGCCATCCAGAAGGCCAAGAAGACCTCGGTCCCCAACGACAACATCGAGCGGGCGCGCAAGCGCGGTGCGGGCGAAGAAGCCGGCGGCGCCGACTGGCAGACCATCATGTACGAGGGCTACGGCCCCAACGGTGTCGCGGTGCTGATCGAGTGCCTGAGCGACAACCGCAACCGCGCCGCCGGTGAGGTCCGCGTCGCCATGACCCGCAACGGCGGCAACATGGCCGACCCCGGTTCGGTGTCCTACCTGTTCTCCCGCAAGGGCATCATCACCCTCGAGAAGAACGGCCAGACCGAGGACGACGTGCTGATGGCCGTCCTGGACGCCGGTGCCGAAGAGGTCAACGACCTTGGCGAGGCATTCGAAGTGATCTGCGAGCCGACCGACCTGGTCGCCGTGCGCACCGCACTGCAGGACGCCGGCATCGACTACGACTCAGCCGAGTCCGGTTTCCAGCCGTCGGTGTCGGTGACCGTCGATATTGAGGGCGCCCGCAAGGTGTTCAAGCTGGTCGACGCCCTCGAGGACAGTGACGACGTGCAGAACGTGTACACCAACGTCGACATCCCCGACGACGTCGCCGCACAGCTCGACGAGGAGTAGTCGGCCTTCGGCATGCCGGTAGTAAAGGATCCCGACGGGACGCAGTGGCGCGTGCGTCGGCGCTGGTGGCCGTATTCGGACACGCTCGACGCACTCGACTTCGCGTTGATGGATTGGTTGGCAGTCGCGCTGGCGCTGCCGTTCCTGCTGGTCTGGCCGTTCTGGCTGCTGGCCAAGCTGTTCGGGGCCCGCTGGTCGATCATCGTCGAACGCGAGGGCGTCCAGGCGCACCGTGAACTGGTCCGCTGGTGGGGAGCGTCCGAAGCGCGCATCGCCGAGCTGGCTCAGGAGATTCAGCAGGGCTCGCGGTCCGGGTACTTCCAGATCTGAGCGTGTCCCTGGCGCAACCTGTCGTCGCCGCCCGCTAAGCTATCGAACAGCTGTTCGGGATCTAGTGAGGAGTAGGCGTGCGGGTGATGGGCGTCGACCCCGGTCTGACGCGCTGTGGCCTCTCGATGGTCGAGGGAGGCACGGGGCGCAAGGTCACCGCGCTCGATGTCGACGTGGTGCGTACCCCGTCCGACGTCGAGCTGCACCGCCGACTGCTGACCATCAGCGACACCGTCGAGCACTGGATGGACACGCACCGCCCCGATGTCATCGCCATCGAGCGGGTGTTCGCCAACCAGAACGCCAACACCGCCATGGGCACCGCGCAGGCCGGCGGCGTCATCGCGCTGGCGGCCGCCCGGCGGGGGATCGACGTGCATTTCCACACGCCCAGTGAGGTGAAGGCCGCGGTCACCGGCAACGGTCGCGCGGACAAGGCGCAGGTCACCACCATGGTTACCAAAATCCTTGGGCTGCAACAGAAACCAACTCCAGCCGACGCCGCCGACGCCCTGGCCCTGGCCATCTGTCACTGCTGGCGGGCGCCGATGATCGCCCGGATGGCCGAGGCGGAGGCCAAGGCGGCCGAATTCAAGAAGCAGTACGCAGCGAAGGTGAAGGCGGCACGCGCATGATCGCATCGGTCCGTGGCGACGTCATCGACATCGCACTCGATCACGCGGTGATCGAGGCCGCCGGCGTCGGCTACAAGATCATGGCCACCCCGGCGACCCTGTCCACCCTGCGCCGCGGCACCGAGTCCCGACTGATCACCGCGATGATCGTGCGCGAGGATTCCCAGACGCTGTACGGCTTCGCCGACTCCGACGCCCGGGACCTGTTCAACGTACTGCTCGGGGTATCCGGCGTCGGTCCGAAGATCGCGCTGGCGACGTTGGCGGTCTACGACGCCCCGACGTTGCGGCAGGCGCTGGCCGATGGTGACGTCACGGCGCTGACCCGGGTGCCCGGCATCGGCAAGCGCGGCGCCGAGCGCATGGTCCTGGAACTGCGCGACAAGATCGGCGCGACGGCAGGTGCCGGCGTCGGTGTTGCCGGCGGGAATTCCATTCGCGGTCCGGTTGTGGAAGCCCTTATCGGACTTGGCTTTCCGGCCAAGCAGGCCGAAGAGGCCACCGACAAGGTGCTGGCCAACGATCCCGAAGCCAACACCGCGACCGCGTTGCGGTCGGCCCTGTCGATGTTGGGTAAGAAGTGAGCCGGTTCGAGGACGACGGCGTCGAACCCGACGAGCGCGACGTCTCACCCGCGCTGACCGTCGGTGAAGGCGACGTCGACGCCAGCCTGCGGCCCAAGTCGCTGCGTGAGTTCATCGGCCAGCCCCGGGTCCGGGAACAGCTGCAACTGGTGCTCGAAGGCGCCAAGAACCGCGGCGGCACGCCCGACCACATCCTGCTGTCCGGCCCGCCCGGTCTCGGCAAGACGTCGCTGGCGATGATCATCGCCGCCGAGCTGAGTTCGTCGCTACGCGTCACCTCGGGACCTGCCCTGGAACGTGCCGGCGACCTGGCCGCGATGCTCAGCAACCTGGTCGAGGGTGACGTCCTGTTCATCGACGAGATTCACCGCATCGCCCGGCCCGCCGAGGAGATGCTGTACCTCGCCATGGAGGACTTCCGGGTCGACGTGGTGGTCGGCAAGGGCCCCGGCGCGACGTCGATTCCCCTGGAGGTCGCGCCGTTCACCCTGGTCGGCGCGACGACCCGGTCGGGCGCGTTGACCGGCCCGCTGCGCGACCGGTTCGGTTTCACCGCGCACATGGACTTCTACGAACCGCCCGAGCTGGAGCGCGTGCTGGCCCGTTCGGCCGGCATCCTCGGCATCGAGCTCGGTGTGGAAGCCGGCGCCGAGGTGGCGCGGCGATCCCGCGGCACGCCCCGTATCGCCAACCGGCTGCTGCGCCGGGTCCGTGACTACGCCGAGGTCCGCGCGGACGGCGTCATCACCCGTGACGTCGCCAAGGCGGCGCTGGCGGTGTATGACGTCGACGAGCTCGGCCTGGATCGGCTGGACCGGGCCGTATTGACCGCTCTGACAAAGAGTTTCGGCGGCGGGCCGGTCGGCGTCTCGACATTGGCGGTCGCGGTCGGGGAGGAGGCCACCACCGTCGAGGAGGTGTGCGAGCCGTTCCTGGTGCGGGCGGGGATGATCGCGCGGACTCCGCGGGGGCGCGTGGCGACCCCGCAAGCGTGGACTCATCTGGGCCTGCAACCGCCGATAAACGGATTTGGTCAGTCCGGGCTGTTTGAATAGGACCCATGCTGACTGCAGGGTTGATCGTTGCCGGCCTGGCCGCGCTGTTGCACGTGTACATCTTCGTGATGGAGTCGCTCACCTGGACTTCGCCGCGGACCAGGGCCACCTTCGGCCTCACTGAGCAGCAGGCGGTGGACACCAAGGAGTTGGCCTTCAACCAGGGGTTCTACAACCTGTTCCTGGCCATCGTCACCGCCGTCGGTATCGCGGCAATCATCATGGGGTGCAAGGGAATCGGCCTGGCGCTGATCTTCGCGGGCATCGGGTCCATGGCCGCCGCGGCGCTGGTGCTGCTGCTGTCGTCCCCGGACAAGGCGCGGGCGGCCATCACCCAGGGCACCTTGCCGGTGCTCGGTATCGCCGCGTTGCTGATCGGATCCCTGGGGTGATCCGCCGCTGCGCGACAGTCGTTGTTGCTGTCGTGCTGGCGTTCACCGGTGGCGGCACGTCTGCTGCGGATCCCGGTCCTGACCCGGTGCAACTCGCCGACGGCCTGGTCGCCGACGAACAGGCCGTGCGCGATCCGGCGACGCCGGAACCCGCACTGATTGCTGCTGCGCACCGGCAACAGACGGCGTACCGCGAGATCGCCAGGCATCCGGAGTGGGATGCGGTCATCGCCCCGCGTATCCCGCCGACGCTGGCCGCGGCCTACGACCGCAACGTCGACGCCGGCCGCCAGCTGTTCGGCATGACGCCGCCGCGCGACGCCATCCCGCCGTGGACCATTCAGCCGCCGGCGCCCGCCGACGAACTGCTCGGCTACTACCGCGAGGCCGAGGCGGCCTCCGGGGTCGACTGGACCTACCTCGCGGCGATCAACCTGATCGAGTCGCGGTTCGGCCGGATCAACGGCGACAGCACGGCCGGGGCGCAGGGCCCCATGCAGTTCCTGCCGTCGACGTTCGCCGCGTACGGGTCCGGCGACATCCGCGCGCCCCGGGACTCGATCCTGGCGGCCGGTCGCTACCTGGCCGCCAACGGTTTCGCCGCCGATCACGACCGCGCCGTGCACCACTACAACCATTCCGGCGCCTATGTCCGCGCGGTCAACGATTACGCGGCGGTGCTGGCAGCCGATCCCGCCGCGTTCGCCGGCTACTACCAATGGCAGGTCTACTTCCGCACCACGTCGGGCGACGTGCTGCTGCCCGTCGGGTACCCCGCCACGCGCTAGTCCCATGCCCTGGTCCCTCGCCGAAACGGCATTCCAGCAGAGGAAGTGCGAGTAGTCGCCTGCTGGAATGCCGTTTCGGCGGGTCAGCGATTGCGCCGGTTGCGGGCACTGACGTCCGTGATGGCACACTGGTCAGTACCGCGGCACGGCGATCGGTTGGTCCGGCTCGCCTGCCTGTTCACAGAATCAACAGAACGAAAGATTTTCGCTGTCATGGATTTGGTTGTCTTCCTGCCGCTGCTCCTGGTCATGGGTGCGTTCATGTTCTTCGCATCGCGGCGTCAGCGGAAGCAGATGCAGGCCACCATCGACCTGCACAACTCGCTGAATGTCGGCGACCGCGTGCACACCACCTCCGGTCTGCTGGCCACCATCGCCCGGATCGACGACGACAACGTCGATCTGGAGATCGCGCCCGGCGTCGTCACCACCTGGATGAAGCTGGCCGTGCGCGACCGCATCGAGGCCACCGAGGACGCCGCTGAGGACTCGGAAGAATTGACTGCGGCGTCCGCCGAAGAGGGCGCGCCGAAGACCGAAGGCTGACATTCCCGCACCAGCACGTACCCTTTGCGGGGCTGACCGTACCGATCTCAAGGAGACCCTAGAACAGTGGCATCGTCTTCGGCGCCGGTGCACCCATACCGCTATTTGTCGTTGTTCCTGGCGCTGCTCGTCGGTGCCTATCTACTGGTGTTTCTCACCGGCGACAAGCAGGCCAAGCCCAAGCTGGGCATCGACTTGCAGGGCGGTACCCGGGTCACCCTGACTGCACGTACCCCTGACGGCTCGGCCCCGTCTCGCGAGGCGCTGATCCAGGCGCAGGAGATCATCGGTTCCCGCGTGAACGGTCTCGGTGTCTCCGGCTCCGAGGTTGTGATCGACGGTTCGAACCTGATCATCACCGTGCCCGGTCAGGACGGCAGCGAAGCCCGCAACCTTGGGCAGACCGCGCGGCTGTACATCCGGCCCGTCGTGCACGTCATCCCGGCTCAGGGTGCGCAGCCCGCGAAGCCCGCCGCGCCGGCGCCCGGAGCTCCCGGAGCTCCTGGTGCTCCCGGCCTGCCTCCGGGCATTCTGCCGATGCCCGGCGGTCCCGGCGGGATGCCGCCGCTGATCGCCCCGGCCGAGCCCGAGGCCCCGATCACCCCGCCGACGCCGGGCATGCCCGCGCACCCGGCATCCACTGCTCCGGCGCCCGCCCCGGCCCCGCAGCCGCGGCCGTTCCCCGAGGAGCCGACCCCGGCGCCGTCTGATAGCCCGACCCCTCCGGCACCCGCGCCCGCCGAACCCGGCGCACCCGCGCCCGCCGAACCCGGCACACCCGCGCCCGGCGCTCCGGCTCCTGGCGCTCCGGCTCCTGGTGCTCCGGCTCCAGGTGCGCCCGCACCGGGCGGGCCCGATGCGCACGGTCCCAAGGCCGAGCTGGCCCAGCGCATCGCCGACGAGAAGGCCCTGCGCCAGAGCACCCAGCCGCAGATCCAACTGCTGGCGCTGCAGTTCCAGGCCACCCGCTGCGATCAGCAGGACGTCCTGGCCGGCAACGACGATCCGAACCTGCCACTGGTGACCTGCTCCAAGGACCACAAAGAGGTCTACCTGCTGGACAAGTCGATCATCAGCGGCGATGAGATCAAGGACGCGTCGTCGGGCCTGAATCAGCAGCAGGGCGAGTACGTCGTCGACGTCACGTTCAAGGAGAAGGCCGCCGATGTCTGGGCGACTTTCACCGCCGCCAACATCGGCACCCAGACCGCCTTCGTACTCGACTCCCAGGTGGTCAGCGCGCCGGCCATCCAGGAAGCGATTCCGGGCGGACGCACGCAGATCACCGGCCACTTCAACGCCACCACGGCGAAGGACCTGGCCAACGTGCTGAAGTACGGCTCGCTGCCGCTGTCGTTCGAGTCGTCGGAGGCCCAAACCGTGTCGGCCACGCTCGGCTTGACATCGCTGAAGGCGGGCTTGATCGCCGGTGCGATCGGTCTTGCGCTCGTGCTGCTGTATTCGCTGATCTATTACCGCTTGCTCGGACTGCTTGTCGCCTTGTCGTTGATCGTCTCCGGCGCAATGGTTTTCGCGCTGCTGGTACTGCTGGGCAGATACATCAACTACACGCTGGACCTGGCAGGTGTCGCCGGCATCATCATCAGCATCGGCACAACTGCGGACTCGTTCGTGGTGCTATTCGAACGTATCAAGGACGAGATCCGCGAAGGCCGATCGTTCCGTTCGGCGGTGCCACGAGGTTGGACGCGGGCCCGCAAGACAATCCTGTCGGGCAACGCAGTCACGTTGTTGGCAGCCGTGGTGCTCTACATCCTGGCCGTCGGGCAGGTGAAGGGCTTCGCGTTCACCACCGGCCTGATGACCATCATCAACGTCGTCGTGGTGTTCCTGGTGACGTGGCCGCTGGTGTATCTGGCGTCGAAGTCCCGCACGATTGCCAAGCCGGCGTTCAACGGGTTGGGCGCGGTGCAGCGGATCGCACAGGAACGACGAGCCGCCTCATATGCGGCCACGGAACAGGGATAGGCAGATGGCTGCGAACGATTCCAATGACCTCGACACGACGAGCGTCATCGAACCGCCCGACATCGAGTCCGTCAGCGCGCCGAAGCACGGCTTCCTCACGCAGCTTTACACCGGCACCGGGGCGTTCAACATCATCGGCCGACGGAAGGTGTGGTTCACGGTCAGCGGTCTGATCCTCACGATCGGCATCGCCAGCATCATCATCCGCGGTTTCACGTTCGGCATCGACTTCATCGGTGGTACCCAGGTTTCGTTGCCGGCCGCCGGCGCACACGAAACAGCCACGGTGCAGGAGGTCGAGGGTGTCTTTACCAAGACATTGGGCAAGGCTCCTCAGTCGGTCCAGACCGTTGGCACGGGTGACTCGGCGACGGTGCAGATTCGGTCGACGACGCTGTCGAACGACGAAGTAGACAAGCTCCGCAGCGCGCTGTTCGACAAAATCCAGCCGAAGGGCAAAGACGGACAGCCGAGCAAGCTGGCGATCAGCGATTCCGGAGTGTCCGAGACGTGGGGTCAGCAGATCACCCACAAGGGCGTCATAGCGCTGGTGGTGTTCGTCATCTTGGCGGCGCTCTACGTCGCAGTACGATATGAGCCCTACATGGCGGCTGCGGCATCGGCCGCGATGTTCTACACGGTCGTCACCACCGCTGGCATTTACTCGCTTGTCGGATGGGAAGTAACCCCAGCAACCGTGATCGGGCTGCTGACGATTCTGGGATATTCCATCTACGACACTGTCGTTGTGTTCGACAAGGTGGAGGAGAACACCCACGGTTTCGAGCACACCACTAGACGCACATACGCCGAACAGGCCAACTTGGCGGTCAACCAGACATTTATGCGGTCCATCAACACGGGCCTGATCGCGATGCTGCCGATCGTCGCCTTGATGGTGATCGCAGTGTGGATGCTCGGTGTCGGGACGCTGAAGGACCTGGCCCTGGTCCAGCTGATTGGTATCTTCACCGGCCACTACGCGTCGATCTTCTTCGCCACCCCGCTGCTGGTGTCGATGCGCGAGCGCACCGACCTGGTGAAGAACCACACCCGCCGCGTGCTCAACCGTCGCAAGTCGTCGACCGAGCGCGGTACTTCCGGTGGCGATGAGGTGGCGGTCGGTGTAGTGGACGCACCGGCAAAGCCGGCGCCGGGGGCCAAGCCGTTGCGGCCCACCGGTAAGCCGTCGGGTAAGCGAAACAGCCGGGGCTAGCCCACCATGCCTGTGCGGTTCCGCGCATTGGCCGGTGCGGTGATGTTGGTGGCCGGTTTCGGCCTAACCGGTTGTGACAGTTCGGCTGACGCCGTCGACTACATCGTCGACGGCGCTCTGCCCACCTACAACACCGCGTCGGTCGTCGGCGCGGCATCCGGTGCGCCGCAGGCCTTTTCGCGGGTGCAGACGGGCTTCAACTTTCGCGGGCCCGACGGGCAGGTGGTCGCCGACCGTGACTTCGGCACCGTCTCTGTCGTCGGCCGCGCCCCGCTGACCCTCGACTACAAGATCAACGACAGCGCCGTGTACTCCGACGGCAAGCCCGTCACCTGCGACGACATGGTGCTGGCCTGGGCTGCGCAATCGGGTCAGTTCCCGGCGTTCGACGCGGCCAGCCGCGCCGGATACGCCGATCTCGCGGCCGTCGACTGCACCCCGGGCCAGAAGCGGGCCCGCGCCGTCTTTGTCCGTGACCGCGCGGTCACGGACTACGGGCAGTTGTTCGCCGCGACGTCGATGCTGCCGGCGCACGTGCTGGACGACGCCCTGGGCCTCGGCGACGGCGGAGTGGCGAAGGCGCTGCAAACCGGCGACGGACCGACCATCGACAAGATCGCCGAGGCCTGGAACACCACCTGGGATCTGAAACCCGATGTGGACCTCAAGCGGTTCCCGTCGGCCGGCCCGTACAAGCTGGCGTCGGTGGCCAAGGACGGCTCGATCACCTTGGCGGCCAACGACAAATGGTGGGGCGCCAAGCCGGTGATCGGCAAGATCACGGTGTCACCGCGCGGCGCCGACCTGGCGAGCCGGATCAAGTCGGGCAAGGCCGAGATCGTCGATGTCGCCGCTGGTGTGATCGGCAAGGACGATGTGCCGGCGAGTTACACCCGCAAGGACAGCGCGTCCGATGACATCCAGCAGTTGATCTTCGCGGCCCAGGGCGCGCTGGCCGATCCCGGTGCGCGCCGTGCCGTCGCGCTCTGCACGCCGCGGGACGCCATCGCCGCCGCGGTCGGGGTGCCGATCAGCAACGCCCGGCTGAACACCGCGTCCGACGATTCCCTGGCGGTGGCCGAAAACGTGGATGCGAGTGGACAATTCGCCGCCGCCGACGTGGACGGCGCGCGCGCTGCCATCAACGGCCAGCCCCTGACGGTGCGGATGGGGTATCGCGGCCCGGATGCCCGACTGGCGTCGGTGGTCGCCGCGATCACCAAGTCGTGCGCCGCTGCCGGCATCACCGTGCAGGAGGTGGCATCGCCGACGACGGGCGCACAAAGCCTGCGCGCCAACGACATTGACGTGTTGCTGTCCGGTGGCGGGGGAGCCGCGGGTAGCGGGTCCAGTGGTTCGTCGGTGGTGGATTCGTACGCCCTGCACAGCGGCAACGGCAACGACCTGTCGGGATATGCCAACGAGCGGGTCGACGGCGTCATCGCCGCCCTGGCGATCACCACCGACCCCAAGGAGCAGGCGCGCCTGCTCGATGAGGGGGCGACGGTGCTGTGGGGCGACGTGCCGACCCTGCCGCTGTACCGCCAGCAGCGGACCCTGCTGGTGACGAACGACATGACGTTGGTGCGCGCCAACCCCACACGGTGGGGTGCCGGCTGGAACATGGACCGTTGGGGGAGCAAGTGACTGACCTGAATGCCCTCTACGCCGAACTGGTCCGGGAGGTGCCGGATTTCCCGGAGCCCGGTATCCAGTTCAAGGATCTGACGCCGCTGCTGGCCGACGGCCGAGGACTGGCGGCCGTGACGGCAGCGCTGGCCGAGGTGGCTGACGGCGTGGATCTGGTGGCCGGTATCGACGCCCGCGGCTTCCTGCTGGGCGCCGCGGTCGCGACGCGGTTGGGTACCGGTGTCCTCGCGGTACGCAAGGGCGGGAAGTTGCCGCCGCCCGTGCACAGCCAGGCCTACGCGCTCGAGTACGGCACCGCCACGCTGGAGATTCCCGCCGATGGGATCGATCTGACCGGCCGGCGCGTTGTTGTCGTAGACGACGTGCTCGCCACCGGTGGAACGGTTGCTGCGACGGTCCGTCTGCTGCAGGCGGCAGGTGCGACGGTGACCGCCGCGGCGGTGGTGCTGGAGCTGAATGGCCTGGGTGGACGCGCTGTATTGGAACCGCTGCCGGTCACCAGCCTGTACGTGGTCTGAGGGGCTATTCTCGACAAACCAGGTGTAGGAGGTGTGCGGCGTTGGCTGACGACAAGGTGACGCAGGTTCAATCGGCGCCGCCCGAGCCGACGCCGGGGATGTCACTCGAAACGGGCAAGGGCACCGTCAGTGCGTCTCGCCGCGTACGTGCCCGGCTCGCGCGCCGGATGACCGCTCAGCGCAGCCTGGTCAACCCGGTCCTCGAGCCGTTGGTCGCGGTGCATCGGGAGTTCTATCCGAAGGCCGACCTGGCGATCCTGCAGCGTGCCTACGAGATTGCGGAGGAGCGGCACGCGCCGCAGCTGCGCAAGTCCGGCGACCCGTACATCACCCATCCGCTGGCCGTGGCCAACATCCTGGCCGAACTCGGCATGGACACCACGACGCTCGTCGCCGCGTTGCTGCACGACACCGTCGAGGACACCGGCTACACCCTGGAGGCGCTGACCGCCGAGTTCGGCACCGAGGTCGGCCACCTGGTCGACGGCGTCACCAAGCTGGACAAGGTCGTGCTCGGTTCGGCGGCCGAGGCCGAGACCATCCGCAAGATGATCATCGCCATGGCCCGCGATCCTCGCGTGCTGGTGATCAAGGTTGCCGACCGGCTGCACAACATGCGCACCATGCGGTTCCTGCCGCCCGAGAAGCAGGCCCGCAAGGCCCGCGAGACGCTGGAAGTCATTGCGCCGCTTGCTCATCGACTCGGTATGGCCACCGTCAAGTGGGAGCTGGAGGATCTGTCCTTCGCGATCCTGCACCCCAAGCGCTACGAGGAGATCGTGCGGCTGGTCGCTGACCGGGCGCCCTCGCGAGACACCTATTTGGCCAAAGTGCGTGCCGAGATCGCCAATTCGCTACTCGCCATGAAGATCAACGCGACGGTTGAGGGTCGGCCCAAGCACTACTGGTCCATCTATCAGAAGATGATCGTCAAGGGCCGCGACTTCGACGACATCCACGACCTGGTCGGTGTGCGCATTCTCTGCGATGAGATCCGGGACTGTTACGCCGCCGTCGGCGTCGTGCACTCGCTGTGGCAGCCGATGGCAGGACGGTTCAAGGACTACATCGCGCAGCCGCGGTTCGGCGTCTATCAGTCGTTGCACACGACGGTCGTCGGCCCCGAGGGTAAGCCGCTGGAGGTGCAGATCCGCACCACCGACATGCACCGCACCGCGGAATACGGCATCGCGGCGCACTGGCGGTACAAGGAAGCCAAGGGCCGCAACGGGTTACCGGCTGGCGGCCATGCCACCGAGATTGACGACATGGCGTGGATGCGCCAGCTGCTCGACTGGCAGCGAGAGGCCGCGGACCCGGGCGAGTTCCTGGAGTCGCTGCGTTACGACCTTGCCGTGCAGGAGATTTTCGTGTTCACGCCCAAGGGCGACGTGATCACGCTGCCGGCCGGTTCCACGCCGGTCGACTTCGCGTACGCCGTGCACACCGAGGTCGGGCACCGTTGCATCGGCGCCCGGGTCAACGGGCGCCTGGTGGCGCTGGAGCGCAAGCTCGAAAACGGCGAAGTGGTCGAGGTTTTCACCTCCAAGGCGCAGAACGCCGGACCGTCGCGGGACTGGCAGACGTTCGTGGTGTCACCGCGGGCGAAGGCCAAGATCCGGCAGTGGTTCGCCAAGGAACGTCGCGAAGAGGCGCTGGAGACCGGCAAGGACGCCATTGCCCGCGAGGTGCGCCGCAGCGGAATGCCGTTGCAGCGGTTGATGAACGCCGAACTGATGGCCACACTGGCCCGCGAGCTGCGCTACGCAGATGTCTCGGCGCTGTACACCGCCGTCGGCGAGGGCCACGTCTCGGCCCGGCACGTGGTGCAGCGGTTGGTGGCCACGCTCGGTGGTGACGACGAAGCTGCCGATGAGATCGCCGAACGGTCGACTCCGGCCACCATGCCGGTGCGGCGCCGCACGAATGACGATGTGGGCGTGGCAGTTCCGGGCGCGCCCGGCGTGCTGTGCAAACTGGCGAAGTGCTGCACGCCGGTGCCCGGCGACAACATCATGGGCTTCGTCACCCGTGGTGGTGGCGTCAGCGTGCACCGTACCGACTGCACCAACGCCACGTCGCTGCAGGAGCAGGCCGAGCGCATCATCGACGTGAAGTGGGCGCCGTCGCCGTCGTCGGTGTTCCTGGTGGCCATCCAGGTCGAGGCGCTGGACCGTCACCGTCTGTTGTCCGATGTCACGCGGGTGC
This sequence comes from Mycobacterium sp. PDNC021, assembly GCF_048282635.1. Lineage (NCBI taxonomy): Bacteria > Bacillati > Actinomycetota > Actinomycetes > Mycobacteriales > Mycobacteriaceae > Mycobacterium > Mycobacterium sp. PDNC021. The sequence continues at coordinate 3,826,509 of NZ_CP182502.1, read as the reverse complement.
TGGCCGACGAGAAGGTCAATATCCTGTCGGCGTCGGTCACCACGTCCAACGATCGAGTTGCGATCAGCCGCTTCACTTTTGAAATGGGCGACCCGAAGCACCTCGGTCATGTGCTGAACGTCGTGCGCAACGTCGAGGGCGTGTATGACGTGTATCGCGTGACTTCGGCCGCGTAGCACGCGTTTCTGCTGCAACTCGTGGTTTGAGCAAACTCGTACTCAACGCTGCGCAAGATTGGTGCAGGACTGTGGTTGGTGGTGCGGGTAATCTCAGATGCGGGACTGTCCAGAAGTGGGGGTGGACGCGTTGAGCGGTGAATTGAAGATCGACCTGGAGACCATGTCGTGGTCGGCGGGCACGGTGCAGCCGGCTGAGAGTGCGAGTATCCCGGCGGGCGCTGACCCGGTCAGCCTGATGCTCTCGTCGTACATCCCAGGGTTGGTTGATGGTGCGAACGCAAAGGTCGCGGCTGCGCAGGCGGAAGATCATGCGTTTGCGGGCAAGGTCTCGTCGGCTCGGGGTGCCTACCAGAGCGGGGACGACGCGGGCGCGCAGGCGATCCAGAAGGCTGACGGAAGTCTGAATCCGGCATCTGCGGCGGGGAAGTCCGGCGGCGGCGCTGACGGCGGCATGGGCCAGTTCGGCCAGATGATGGGCATGGCGATGCAGGCCTTCCAGGCTCCGGCGCAGGCGATGCAGGCACTCGGTTCGGTGCCGCAGACCGCGATGCAGGCGGCCCAGCAGATTGGGCAGCAGGTCCAGCAGCTGGCGGGCCAGGCCGGTAAAGACGGCGGCAAGCCGGGCGAGGCTGGCGCTGGCGGAGTCGGTGGGGCCGCTGGCCAACAGGTCAAGCCAGAGGACCGTAAGCCGGGCGAGGAAAAGGCCCGCGAGGACAAACGGGACGAGAAGCCCGAGGAAAAGAAGGATCGCGAGGCTGAGGGAAAGCATGCCGCGGCCGGACCGAGCAGTGGCCCGACTGCGCCGGTTCCGCCGTCGTCGCATGCTCCGCGGCCGGGGCGTCACGCCGCAAATCCTGCAGTTGATGTGTAATTTTCGGTTTTGACTGTTTTGCGTTGTGAGTTTTTGAGGGAGGGCGATCTGTGACGCAACCGCCGACGTGGGGTGCGCCCCCGCCGCAGCAGCCGGGTAGTTGGCCGGGCCAGCCGGCGCCAGGTCAGCCTGGTCCGGGTGGGCAGTGGGGTCCGCAGCAGCCGTGGCCGGCTCCGGTTCCGCCGAAAAAGGGCGGCGCCGCTAAGTGGGCTATCGGGGCGGTGTCATTGGTCGCGGTGATTGCGGTGACGGCCACAGTCGCGGTGTCATGCACGAAGAACACTGGCGACAGCAACGGTAGTGGTGGCGGAGGCAGCAACACTTCAGCCGCGCCGTCCGATGTCGCGAGCGCTAACGACAAAGGTCCCGTGGGCATCATCACTGAGGATCCGTCGTGTGCACCGTGGGGGCCGATCAATAGCACCTTGTATGACGTCGAGAACAAGGGGTGGCTGCAACGGGACCCAGCTGCACCGAGTGCTTCTTGGACTCCTGAGGTTCGGTCTCAATTCGAGGCGGTTGGCAAGGCGATGCGCAATGCAGCCGATCAGGCCGTACCACTGGCAAAGATGACCACGCACCGAGTAATGCGTGAACTGTACGGTCAATTTATTGCATACTCGCGCGCATATGCGGACAGCATTGGCAGCTACACGCCGATTGACGACAATTTGGCGGACGCCGGATCGACAGCTTCAGCAGTGATTACATATGTTTGTACGGCGGTGGCATCGGGTTCGGCTGCGGCTCGCGCATCCTTGGCACCTCCGCAGGATCCGCCCTCATCGGTTGCGCCTATTGGTGACCTGACTAATCCGCAGCGGATGTTCGCGACTCCCGACACCGTATGCAAGGACTTGAGTCCGACAATCGATCAGTTATTGCAGAATCCAGATTTCAAGAACTGGTTGAAAACAGACCCGAAGATACCGGTGAGCAACTGGTCCCCAGAACAGCAATCTCTCACAACTATTGTCGTGCCAGTGATGAGTTCTACCGCAGATGCACTGGAGAGATTGGCGCGACAGACCTCTAACCCGATCGTTCAAGATTTTCTCTTGCTGGGAGTCCAGTATAGGCGGACATACATCCAGGCTTTGTCAACATATCAGCCCAATGACGACAGCATCTATGCTGCGGGCCAATACGCACCCGGCGTCATGCTTGGAGCGTGCAAATATGCGGCTGGTCGATGAAGGAAATTAGCATGGTAGGTCGCGATTGTCCCAGATTTGTTGAGGATGATCCGTCATCGTGAATGCGATAATTCCGTGAACCTTATCGGCTTTGGCGGAAGGTTAATGTGCGATGCCAAAGATTGAGCGCTATCCGGGTGATGAAACGAGTAAGCCGGATGGACCTGCCAGCAAGGGCTATTACGGTAGGCAGACTGTCGTCGGTGCTGCGTTTCCGGATGTCGATGAGACGGTGCTCAACGACATCGGTAATGGGCTTATGGCGTTGGGTGATCATCTCGATGGCGAGCTGATTCCGCATCACGCACATCAGCGGATGGAATTGGCTGACTGGCAAGGCGAGGCTGGCCGGCTTGCGACGGCGTCGGCTACCGGCGTCCTCGGGTCGTATGGGGATGCATGTGCCGCTGTGTACACGGCTGCGCGAAAGATATTCCGCGCCGAATCTGCTGTTGTACAGACGAAATATGAGGTCAATAAGACTGCAGAGATCATTGAATATGTATGTCGGGCATTTGAAGATGCATCGACCAAAATGTTCGCGGCTGGTCAGGCTGCTGCGCATAATGGTGACAATGCAGGTGCCAACGTATTTTATAATTCGGCGGCGACATTTACGAAGCTGATTCATACAATGATCGCCGCGGGCCTAGCAGAAAATACCGCCGCTGTGGCGGCGTGTGCGACGGGACTGGCGAATGAACTGGGTGTCCCGCCCAGCACCCCGGGCGCTGACGGACACATGCCGTCAGCTCTGCCTTCTCCCCAAAATCCTGGCCTTCCAGGTCCGGTTACCACCACTCCGGGGGCGACGCCCGGAGGCGGGGGTGGCCGAGTTGGTGGTTCAGGAGGTACGACCGGGGCCGTCAGTCCACAGACTCCTATCCACCAGGAGGCAGCTGGTTCGGGTGACGAACGGGTCGGGACCTCCGGTAGTACCAACGGTGTTGTAAACCCGCCCACTGCTGAGGCGAATAAAGGCAACTCAGGTAAGGAGCAAGTGGGCGGAGCCGGCGGAACGAAAGGGGCCGTTGATGCAGCGACGCTTCCCCAGAAGCCTGTGGTGCCAGCAGCCGCTGAAACAGCACCAGCCGGTGCGCCGATGCCCTCGGGCGGCGCCAATATGGTGACGTCGCCAGCAGGTTCGCGCCCGACTTCGCCAGGGACTACGTCGACCAGTGCGCCCTCGGCATCGTCATCCGCAAGCTCAGCCTCAGGCAGTCCGTCAGGATCCCCGACCGGCCAGGGCACTGGACAAGGCACAGGCCAGCAAGGTACCGGCCAGCAGGGTCAGGGACAGCAGACTCCGAAGAACCCGTTCGGCCAGCTTCCGACGCAGCCACTGGCCGCCGCGGCGACTGCCGCGTCACTCGCGACTCCCGAACCGGCCGCGCAAACAGGCGCAGCGTCGGGAACCTCGGCCGCGGCCGGAGCCGCTACAGGTGCTGGCGGCGGCGGAGCAGCGCCAGTGTCACAAGCGTCGGCTAGTACCGCGGCCGCACCACCAGGCACACCGGCTGGCGCGGCACCAGCCGCGCCGCTGGGTCCGGCTCCGACGCCGTCCCCAGCCGCGCCCGTAGCGCAACCGGGCGCGGGTGCCGGTGGTCCGGGTGGCCCAGGTGTCGCGCCGATGTCGGCCAACCAGCAGCAGAACGCCGCAGCGGCAGCGCCGATCCCGGTGACGGCGGCGCGGGCCGAGCGCGATGCGATGGCCGCCGCGGCTCGGGCCGGTCTGGTGCGCAAGTCGGCAGGTGACGCGGATGTGCAGTTCGCCGAGCGGATCGCGGCGGCGCTGCACGCTCCGCCATCGATCCCGCCGATGGCGTGGAACTTCGTGTGGGCGGTCGGCGTGACGACCAACGGCGAGATCATCGCCGCGAATTCCTATGGGGTGTCGTTCATTCCGGACGGGATGTGCCTACCATCGCAGGTCATTTTCGTCAGCGCTGACGAGAATGTCCCCGCGGGTCAGCGTGGCCGCTGGGTTCGTGAGCCGTTCGTCGCCCTCCAGGCGTGGTGCACGTTCTACGAGAAGACGCTGAAGGTGGTCATCGGCACGGAGCAGGAAGTGCAGCCGTTCACCGGCAGCTTGCAGACGAAAGTCATTCCGCCGGAAGATATTCCGACTGACGGGCTGATGAAGGGCCGCACGCGTCTGGAGATCATCGCGCCCGAGGCGGCAGCAAAGCTGGCCGAATGGCCGGACGCTCAGCTGCACGAAGCGTTGCCGCCGCAGCCTGTTCAGCTGGTACCGCCGGATCCGGCGGCCATCGGCAAGGCGTGGATGGAATCGATCCGGCCGTTGATGCAGACGACGGGCGAGACCTACCGGACGGCGCACCTGGAGAAGCTGGCCGCCTATGGCCGGCTGCAGGAGTCCGCGGCGCTGTACCGGGCGTACACCGCGCCGTACGCGGCAGACCTGCGGGCAGCGATCACCGATTGGGTGTGGTGGCAACAGTTCTCGACGATTCAGGGCGACGCCCAGCTCGTGGAACTGGGCGCGTAGGCACCTACATACCCTTGGGCAGCATCGCCAGCTGGCGGCTCTGCACGACGACCTGACCGGTGGAGTCGAGGATGACGTGGTCTTCCTCGAACCAGGTCTCGCCGACCACCGTCGAGCTGGCCTGCACCCGCAGCCAGCCCGGCGCCGGCCGCCGTCGCACGTAGGTGGTGAGCTGCACGGTCGGCGTCCAGCCGAAATACCCCTGATTCATCGTGACCGGGGGAGTGATGTCGCCCGCCATCAACGCGAACAGCAGCGCAGTGTCGGGATTGGCCTCGTCATCGGCGAAGGGCCGCAGCCACATTCGGTTGACGGGGTCGCCCTCTTCGCCGGAGAGGAACGGCGTCGCGGCGTCGAGCAGGAACTCGCAGCCCTGCGCCACATGTACGAGCTCACCCACCGCGTTACCCGCGCTCACCGGCACGGCATCCGCGGGCGGTTCGACGGGCAGATACGACACCGCGAGCGATTCCTGGTAGCGCGGCGGCTTGGCATCGAGCGGTCCGAGGGTGACGGCACAACTGACCGCCGCGCGCCCGTCCTGCGACAGCTGGACGTCGACGAGGGCGACCTGGCGCCCGTGCTTGCGGACCGTCGTCGTCAGCTGTACCTCGCCGGGGTCAGGTGCATTCAAGTAATTGGCGGTCACGGCGACCGGCGCCAGTTCGGACTCGGACCCGATGGCCTGCTGCGCGGCCGCGGCGCACACCGCCATCATGCAGCCCCCATGCACCTTCGGGCCGATGGTCCATACAGGGTCGATGGTGGCGGTGAAGATGCCATCGCCCACCGCGGTGACGGTGGTGAGGTCGGTGAACGGGCGCGCAGTCATTTCATCTCCAACGGTGACGTTGTGGTTGCTGATTCCGGAACAGGCAAAGATCGCTACCGGTTGGCCCGGATCTCGATATCACCTGCGGAAACAGTGGCAGCATTTGGATCATCGGTGACGATCACGCCAACCCGGTTTCCGGATTCGCGGTCGACGAAGCACAGTGGGCCCCGGCCGCCGTTCTGCAGATGTTTGTCGCCCCACTGGCTCATCGCGAGGTATACCGGCAGCAGGTCTTCACCGGCCTCGGTCAGCCGGTACTCGTCCCGGACGCGCTTGCCGGGCTCCTGGTAGGGCACCCGGACCATCAGTTGCGCAGCTTCCAACTGCTTGAGGGCGCGGGACACCGCGGGCGCCGACGTCCCGATCCGGTCGACGAAGTCTTCGAATCGTGTTGTGCCGAAAAGGCTTTCGCGGACCGCGAGGAACACCGTCTTGGTGCTGAGCAGGTCCAGCAGCTTGGCCACCGAGCAGCCATCGCCGATCGTCCACTGGCGGTCGCGCAGTCGTTCTTCGAACTCCATCACACCCTCTTTTGGATAACGCTTGCGTTACTCAGATATCCGTGCTTCCATCTTAGTAACGACTTCGTTATTCAGCAAGGGAGAGTGGTCAAGATGGTCGCAGTGGCAGGCAAAGTAGTTGTGGTGACCGGCGGTCGACGGGGTCTGGGCGCCGCCCTGGTCGACGAACTGCTGGCCAGGGGAGCGCGCAAGGTCTACTCGACGGGCCGGTCGTCGTTCACCGACGAGCGGCCTGAGGTGGTCCCCGTCGAACTCGAAGTGCGTTCGGAGGCGTCGGTCTCCGCGTTCGCGGAGATCGCATCGGACGCCGAGATCGTGTTCAACAACGCGGGCATCCTGTTGCCCGGCTCGCTGCTGACCGGTGGCTTCGACGATATCGAGGCCACGTTCGACATCAACGTGTTCGGGCCGCTGCGGGTGGCACGGGCCTTCGCGCCGATCCTGGCGGCCAACGGTGGCGGCGCCCTGGTCAACATGCACTCGGTGCTGTCGTGGGTGGCGGGTAGCGCGGCATACGGCGCCTCCAAGGCTGCGATCTGGTCGGTCACCAACTCGCTGCGTGGTGAGCTCGCCGCCCAAGGCACGCAGGTGGTCGGCGTGCACGCCGGGTTGATCGAGACCGACATGGTCGCAGACATTCCCGGTCCCAAGACCACGGCCGTGGACATCGCGAAGAGTATTGTCGACGGACTGGAATCCGGCGCGGTCGAAGTCTTGGCCGATGACGTTTCGGTGGGCGTCAAGTCGGCGTTGTCGGGCCCGGTCGAGAACCTGACCTTCGCGATGGCAGTCTGAAAAACCATGCCGCTGTGGACCATTCACCACACACCGGACTTCTTCACCGCCGAGGACAAGCGCGAGCTGGCGTCCCGCATCACCGATCACTACGAGAAGGCCGGGCTGCCGCGGTTCTACGTCGTCGTGATCTTCAATGAAACCCGTTCGGGCGACCTGTATGTCGGCGGTGAGCAGACCGACGTCGGGCTGCGGGTGGTCATCGACCACATCGCCCGGCGGGCCGCGGACAGAGAGCATCGCCACCGGATTGCCCACTGGATCAAGGCGATCCTCAGCCCGTACTTGGAAGCGCATGACAACCCGCACTGGGAGTTCCACGTCGACGAGACGAGCGAGGACCTCTGGATGATCAACGGATTGATCCCGCCGCCCATGGGCTCCGACGCCGAAAAGCGTTGGTTCGCAGAGAACGCGGTTTCTGCGTACTGATCACGTCAATGCTGCCGTTGGGGTCACGACCCCAACGGCAGCATTGCCATTTGTCGACTCTGCACGACCACCTGGCCGTTGGCGTCGAGGATGACGTGATCCTCTTCGAACCAGGTGTCGCCGACGACGGTGGAACTGGCCATGACTCGCAGCCAACCGGGTGCCGGCCGGCGGCGTAGGTAGGTGGTCAGCTGGACCGTCGGCGTCCACCCGAAGTGCCCGCGGTTCATGGTGACCGGGGGTGTGATGTCACCGGCCATCAGTGCGAACAGCATGGCCGCCTCCGGATCGGCTTCGTCGGATGCGAAGGGACGCAACCATAGCCGGGTCACCGGCTCACCTTCGGCGCCGGTGAGGAACGGTGTGGCGGCGTCCAGGCGCATGTCGCAGCCCTGCGCCACGTGGACGACGTGCCCGACGGGGTGGTCGGGAGTGACCGGTACCGCATCGGCTGGTGGCTCGGCCGGCATGGCCGTCGGGGCCAGCGGCACCTGATGGCGCGGCGGCTTGGTGTCGAGCTGCCCGAGCGTGACCGAACACGTCACGGCGACCCGGCCGCGTTGGGACAGCTCGACCTCGACGAGGTTCACTTGGCGGCCGCGTTTGCGGATCGTGGTGCTGAGCTGGACCTCGCCGGGGTCAGGTGCGCTGAGGTAGTTGGCGCTCAACGCAATCGGTGCCAGTTCGGCAGCGTCGGGGACGCTGCGGCGAGCGGCCGCGGCGCATACCGCCATCATGCAGCCGCCGTGCACTTTGGGGCCGATGGTCCACCTGGCGTCGATGTTGGCGGTGAACGTGCCGGCATCGACGGCGGTGACGGTGGTCAGGTCGGTGAAGGGGTGGGATGTCATGCCATCTCCAATTCCGGTGTTGTGCTTGCGGTTTGCGCGGTGCGGGCAGGACGGGTCCGGACCTTCAGGGGCCACCAGAACCAGCGCCCGAGCAGCGCCGCGATCGACGGAGTGATCAGGGAGCGCACCACGAAGGTGTCGAACAACAGGCCGAGCCCGATGGTGGTGCCGATCTGGCCGACCGATCGCAGGTCGCTCGCGACCATCGAGATCATGGTGAACGCGAACACCAGCCCGGCTGCGGTGACCACGCCGCCGGTGGCGCCGGTGGCGCGAATCAGTCCGGTGCGCAGACCCGCGCCGATCTCTTCCTTGAAGCGGGACACCACCAGCAGGTTGTAGTCGGAACCGACGGCCAGCAGCACGATCACCGACATGGCGATCACCAGCCACTGCAACTCGATGCCCAGGAAGTACTGCCAGATGAGCACGGACAGGCCGAAGGACGCGGCGAGAGATAACACCACGGTGCCGACGATCACGATCGACGCGACCAGCGCCCGGGTGATCAGCAGCATCACCACGAAGATCAGGATGATCGCCGCGAGCGCCGCGATCAGCAGGTCGTAGTGCGCACCCTGCTGGATGTCCTTGTAGGTGGCGGCGGTACCGCCCAGGTAGAACTTCGCACCGGCCAGCGGCGTGCCTTTGACTGCCTCCTTGGCGGCCTGCAACTCGGCGTCGACGTGCGAAATGCCTTCCAGGGTGGCCGGATCCACGTCATGGGTGACGATGAAGCGCGCCGCCTTGCCGTCGGGGGACAGCATCAGCTGCATACCGCGCTGAAAATCGGGGCTGCTGAACGCCTCTGGCGGCAGGTAGAACATGTCGTCGTTCTTCGCGTCGTCGAACGTCTGGCCCATGGCCGCGGCAGTGTCGGTCATCCGCTCCATCTGGGTGACCATGCCGTCGAAGGTGCTGCGCATCGTCTGCATCAGATCGCGGACGTCGGTGGACAGGCTGATCATCGGCGGCAGCTGAGCGGCGATCTGCGGCGTCACCGTGTCGAGCTTGCCCATCGCGTCGGACAGCGCCTTGGTGTTGTCCGCGAGCCGGTCGAAGCCGTCGGTGGCGTCGAACACCGAGCGCATCGCATGGCAGATCGGAATGTCGAAGCAGTGCGGCTCCCAGTAGAAGTAGTTCCGCAGCGGCCGGAAGAAGTCATCGAAATCGGCGATCTGGTTGCGCAAATCGGCGGTGGTGGCCGACATGTCCTGTGCGGCAACATCTCCAGCATGCGTAGCATCGGCCAGCTGCACGCTGAGCTCATGCATGTGCCGCATGATGCCGATCATCGAGGTGAGGTGGTCGGTCATGGTCTGGACGTCGCCGAGCCGAGCCTTCATGAACTGCAGGTTTTCGTTCATCGAGACGGCCTGAGCACTGATCTGGAACGGCACCGAGCCGTGTTCCATCGGCGGTCCGAGGGGCCGGGTGATGCTCTGCACCCGCGCGATGCCCGGTACCCGGAAGATGTTCTTCGCGATCCGGTCCAGCACCAGCATGTCCCGGGAGTTCCGCAGGTCGTGGTCGGCTTCGACCATCAGCATGTCCGGGTTCATTCGCGCTGAGGTGAAGTGCTTTTCGGCGGCCGCATAGCCGATGTTGGACGGCACGTCTTTCGGCACGTAGAAGCGGTTGTCGTAGTTGGTGCGGTAACCGGGCAGGGCCAGCACGCCGACCAGCGCGGCGGCGGTGGCCGCGACCAGGATGGGCCCGGGCCACCGGACCACGGCAGTGCCGACGCGGCGCCAGCCGCGGGTCTTGTTGGCGCGCTTGGGGTCCAGCAGGCCGAAGTGGGTGCTGACGACCATCACCGCGGGTGCGAAGGTCAGCGCCATCACCAGGATGACGACCATGGCGGTCGCGCAAGGCAGGGCCAGGGTGTTGAAGTAATTCAGCCGGGTGAACAGCAGACACATCATGGCGCCTGCGATGGTCAGCCCGGAGCCGAGGATGACGTGATAGACGCTGGAAAACGTTGAATAGTAAGCGGTTACCCGGTCCTCGCCGGCATTGCGCGCCTCGTGATACCGGCCGACCAAGAAGATCCAGTAGTCGGTGCCGGCGGCGATCGCCAGGGCGGTCAGCACGCTGACCGCGAACGTGGACAGGCTGATGGCGTGGATGTGGCCCAGCACGGCAACCAGCCCACGGGCCATGCTCATCTCGGTCAGCACGACCAGCAGGGCGATGAATGTCGTTGCGAGGGAACGGTATACGAACAGCAGCATCACCGTGATGACGACGAGTGTCACCACGGTCATCTTGACCATGCTCTTGTCGCCGGCTTCGTTGGTGTCGGCCACCAGGGCCGCCTGGCCGGTGACGAAGGCTCTCACCCCGGCCGGTGGATGACTGCGATCGACGATGTGCCGCACCGCGTCGACAGATTCGACGCCCTGCGTGGATCCCTGGTCGCCGCGCAGGTTGACCTGGACGTACGCCGCCTTGTGGTCTTCGCTCTCGGAACCCGCGGAGGTGATGCGGTCGCCCCAGAAGTCCTGCACATGCTCGATGTGGGTGGTGTCCCGCTGCAGCTGTTGGACCAGATCGCCGTAGTACTGCCGCGCTGTGTCACCGAGCGCCTGGTCGGACTCGATGATGATCATCAGCACGCTGTCCGAGTCGAATTCGCCGAACTTGGTGCCGATGTGCTTGGTCGCGATGACCGACGGTGCATCCTGCGGGGAGAGGGACACCGCGTTGTTCGCGCCGACGACTTCGAGCTTGGGCACCAGCAGATTGGTGGCCGCGGTGGCAGCCAGCCAGATCAGGATGATCGGCACCGACAGGATGCGGATCAGTCGGGGATAGCCGCCGCGGGTGCCGTGCTGGCCGCTCATGCTGCTTTCACCAGGCAAAAGGTGGTCGCCGATGCGCCCTCGGCGGCCTGGTGGTCGCGCAGCTCGCCGTTGACCGCGATCCGGCAGGTCAGCCGGCTGCTGTCGCCCTGTGCGACGAGGTTGGCGAACACGCTCGGCACCGTCGTCGTCAGCGTCTTCGACCAGGGCAGTGAGGTGAAGCGCTCCTGCTGCGGCTGCGCCCGCTCGTCGACGTAGCTGATCATCCCGGTGGTGTCCGACGGTCCGTCCACCTCGTACGTCACGTACTTCGGGATCGTGGAAACGATGTTGTCCGTGCGGGATTCGGCGGACTGCTGGCTGCCGAACACGCCGTGGAAGCGGTCGATGATGAAACCCCCGACCGTGACGACCGCGACAACGGTCAACAGCACCCAGCTGCGCCGCGCGGTCTTGAGCAACCAGTTCATGCAAAGCACCATACGACCGTATGTATACGCATGTATAGTTAAGGTGCGGTGGCGACCATCACACCTCGCCAGGCGGCGGCGATTAGGGTGAAGGCATGGCAGGGTCGACACGGCAGCGGAATGTGCGAGGACAAGGCGCACTGCTGCGCGACGAAATCCTGGCCGCCGCGATCCGGGTGGTCGACGCGTCCGCGTCCACCAACGAGGTGTCGCTGCGCAGCATCGCGCGCGAAGCCGGCATCTCCAACATGTCGGTGTACGCCCATTTCGACAGCCGCGAGGACGTGCTGGCCGCCGTCGCGGAGTTGAGCTGGGACCAGGTGCGCCAGGACATCGCCGAGCAGGTGCCCAGTGGCAAGACGCGACGAGAGCGGCTGCTGCTCGGGTGTCGCGCGTATGTCGCCTTCGCCCAACGCTTTCCGTTGCGGTACGTCCTGATGGTCAAGGTCGACGAGATCACCCCGTCGGCGCGCCAGGCTCTCGAGGTGGTGACCCGCGGGCTGTTGGCCGCCGGCGGCATGGAACCGGACTCCGAGCCGGGTCCCGATGCGCAGCGCGTGGCCGCGGCGTTGTCGGTGGCGCTACACGGCGTGGCGATGCTGCACCGCACCGACACCCCGCATCTGTGGATGAGCGATTTCAGCACCTGCGAAATCATCCAGACCATGGTGGACGCGGCCATCCTGCAGCTCGAGCAGGCGGCCGCAACGCCGCGGGCTTGAGCCCCGCCTACTTCTTCTTGGCCTCCCGCCAACCCCGTTCGAACGGCAGCCGCCAGGCGTTGGGTGCGATCAGTTGGTGAATGGCGTTGGGGCCCCAGGTCCCGGGCTGGTAGTTCTTGACCGGCGGCGGATCCTCCAGCAGTGCAGCCGAATTCGCCCACAGCGACTCGATGCCCTCGGCAGTGGTGAACAGCGTGTGGTCGCCGCGCATGGCGTCCAGGATCAGCCGCTCGTAGGCCTCCAGCACCTGGTCGGCTCCGTCGGCCTCCCCGGCCGAGAACTGCATCGACAGCTTCTCCAGCTTCATGCCCGGACCAGGTCGCTTGCCGTAGAACGACAGCGACACCTTCGAGTTGTCGGCGAGGTCGAAGGTCAGGTGGTCGGGTCCCTGGGAGCCGACGCCCGAACCCGACGGAAACATGGTGCGCGGGGCCTCTTTGAACGCGATCGAGATGATGCGCATGCCCTCGGCCATCTTCTTGCCGGTGCGCAGGTAGATCGGCACACCGGCCCAGCGCCAGTTGTCGACGCGAACCTTCAGCGCGATGAATGTCTCGGTATCGGAATCCCTTGAGACGCCGTCGAGTTCGCGGTAGCCGGTGAACTGGCCCCGGACCACGTCGGAGCATTTGATCGGCAGCATCGACCGGAAGACCTTGTTCTTCTCCTCGCTGATGGCCCGTGGCTCCAGCGCCGTCGGCGGCTCCATCACCACGAAGGCCATCACCTGCAGCAGGTGGGTCACCACCATGTCCTTGTACGCGCCGGTGCTCTCGTAGAAGTTCGCCCGCTGGTCCAGGCCCAGCATTTCCGGGATGTCGATCTGGATGTGGTCGATGAAATTGCGGTTCCAGATCGGCTCGAACAGGCCGTTGGCGAACCGGAACGCCAGGATGTTCTGTGCGGCTTCCTTGCCCAGGAAGTGGTCGATCCGGAAAATCTGATCCTCGTCAAAAGTTTCGTGGACGAAGTCGTTCAGCTCGACTGCGCTGGCCAGGTCGGTACCGAACGGCTTCTCCATCACGACGCGCGAGCGCTCGACCAGACCGGCCTCGTCGAGCGTCGCGATCACTGCTCGCGCGGCCTTCGGCGGCACTGAAAGATAGTGCAGCCGGCGCACATTCGGGCCCAGCCTCTTCTCCGCCGCGGCCACCGCTGCCGCCAGTCCCGACGGCCCGGCGCCCTGCGGGACGTAGGTGAGCGTTGCGGCGAACCGTTCCCACTGCTCGGGTGTCAGGTGATGGCTGCCGAACTCGTCGATCGCCGCCCTGGCCAGCTCCCGGAATTCGTCGATGGTCAGATCCTCCAACGAGGTCCCGACGATCTGGATGTCAGGTGCCAGCTCGGACTGGTCCAGATAGGCCAGGCCGGGCAGTAGTTTGCGTTTGGCGAGATCTCCGGTCGCGCCGAACAACACGATGACGTGTGGGTCGACGGCGACATCGTCGTGGCGGTTCGGCCGTGAGCCGGGCGCCGGGTACGAGATGGTCTGCGGTTTGGTGTTCGCCACGATGCGCATGATTCCACCGCGACGGGGTCCGCGCAGGGCCTACAACGAAGAAGGCCCGGCCACCGTGATCGGTGACCGGGCCTCGACGCGAAGCTGTCAGTCCAGCTGGATGTACTTCACGTTGACCGGCTGCGCGGGCTTGCCGTCGCCGGCGCCGCCCTCGATGCCGTTCTGGGCGATCTTGTCCAGGGTGGCCAGGCCGGTGGCGTCGACGGTGCCGAACGCGGTGTAGCCCGGAGGCAGCTGCGAATCCTGGTACACCAGGAAGAACTGGCTGCCGTTGGTATTCGGGCCGGCGTTGGCCATCGCCAGCGTGCCGCGCGGGTAGACGACCGGCTGGCTCAGCGCCGGGCTGTCGGGCTGGTACTGGTTGGTCGGGTACTCGTTGGCGAACTGGTAGCCCGGGCCGCCCATGCCGGAGCCGGTCGGGTCACCGCACTGCAGGACGTCGAGGCCACCCTTGGTCAGCCGGTGGCACGGGGTGTCGTTGAAGTAGCCCTGCTGCGCGAGGCTGACGAAGCTGTTCACCGTGCACGGGGTCTTGGCGTTGTCCAGCGTCAGCCCGAGGTTGCCCTGGCTGGTGCTCATGCTGGCCGTCACCGTGGCCGGGGTGGTCGGGATCTTGCCGGTGCGCGGCGGGTTGACCTTCTTGCTGGCCTGCTCCGACGACGCCGGGTACTGGCAGTTCTCGCCGAGGCCGGCGGGCGCCACGAACGGCGGCAGCTTGCCGTCGGCGGGCGGGTTCTGCGCCGGGGCCGTCGAGCTCTCGGTCGACGCCGAGGCCGTCGCCGACGAGGACTTCGAGTCCTTGTTGAGGTAGATGACGCCGCCGACGACGCCGCCGACAACTGCGAGCACCGCGACCACGGACGCGGCGATCGTGATGATGCGCTGCTTGCGGGCCTTCTCGGCCCGGCGCTCCAACTGGCGTTCCAGCTTGCGCTTGGCGGTTTCCCGCCGTTGTTCGTTCGTCGGCACCGCCGAAGCCCTCCTCGTCACGGTCGGGGACACGTGCCCCGACGTATGGTCGGCACCGAGTGTGCCAGGTCACCCTGGATGCGGGGGCCGCGACCCGCGTGACCAGCCGTCAGTTGACGGACTTGAGCTGGTCCAGCAGCGCCTGCGGATCGGGATGCTGCAGCAGGGCGTCGCCGATATCGGTCCCGTTGAGCAGCACCGTCGGCGTCGAATTGATGCCCGAACTCTTGACGGCGTCGTTGACCATGTCGCGGTTCTTGCCACTCGCGATGCAGTCGGCCACCGAATCGGGTGCGCCGGCCTTCTCGGCCTGCGTGACCAGCTCGTCGTCGGACGGGAACGTCGCGGCCGACTCGTCGGGCTGGTGCGCGAACAGCGCTGCATGGAACCGCTGGAAGGCGGCGGTGTCGGCGTCAGCGACGCAGTAGGCCGCCGCACCGGCACGGACCGAGTACGCCTTCACGTCACCACGGCCCAGGATCGACACCATGGTGTAGTCCACGGCGACCCGGCCGTCGGCGATCAGCTTGCTCATGGTCGGGCCGTAGACCTGCTCGAACCGGGCGCAGAACGGGCACAGGAAGTCCTCGTAGACCGTCAGCGTGGCCTTCGGCTCGGTGCTGCCGGGTTTGGTGGCGACATTCGGCGCGGCGAGGCGGATCGAGCGCAGCGGGGTCGGGCCATCACCGGTGGCGGACGTCTCGGTGGCACCACCGACCGGCGTGTTCTCGTGGCGGAGCACGATGATGGCGGCGACACCGGCCGCGACCAGCGCAATGACGGCGATCACGGCGAACAGCACCCAGCCGGTGCGGGACTTCTTCGGCGGTGGAAAACCCGGAAATTGTTGTGGCACACCGTAGTACTGGGGTTGGTTGGGCTGCGGGGGTCCCCACGGTCCTGGCTGAGTCATGGAGGCAGTTTCCCACGTGGGAAACTGGTTGCCGTGTTGTTGACGGGGTTTCCGGCCGGGATGTTGCAGTGCAACTGCTACATCCTTGCGGCGCGCGCCGGGTCGGACGCCATCATCGTCGACCCGGGCCAGCGGGCCATGGGCCGCATCCGCGAGATTCTGGATGAAAACCGGCTCACCCCGTCGGCGGTGCTGCTTACGCACGGTCACGTCGACCACATCTGGTCGGCGCAGAAGGTGGCGGACACCTACGGCTGCCCGGTGTACATCCACCCCGAGGACCGGTTCATGCTGACCGATCCGATCAAGGGGTTCGGTCCGCGGCTGGCCCAGTTGGCGTTCGGAGTGCTGTTCTCCGAACCCAAGCAGGTCGTCGAACTCGACCGGGACGGCGACAAGCTGGAGCTGGGCGGGATCACCGTCACGGTGGACCACACCCCGGGGCACACCAGGGGCTCCGTTGTGTTCCGCGTGAGTGATGGACCCGACGAGCTGGCATTCACCGGAGACACCTTGTTCAAGCAGTCGGTGGGCCGCACCGATCTCCCGGGCGGCAGCGGCCGGGACCTGCTGGACTCGATCGTGACAAAACTGTTGGTGCTCGACGACGACACCGTGGTACTACCTGGGCACGGCCCACAGACCACGATCGGCGCCGAACGCCGTACCAACCCATTCCTCGAAGGCTTATCAAGTTGAGCGATTTTCAGGCGCCCAAGGGCGTCCCGGATTACCTGCCCCCGGACTCGGCGGAATTCGTCGCGGTGCGCGACGGTCTGCTGAACGTCGCGCGACTGGCCGGGTACGGCCACATCGAGCTGCCGGTATTCGAGGACACCGCGCTGTTCGCACGCGGTGTGGGTGAGTCGACCGATGTGGTGTCCAAGGAGATGTACACCTTCGCCGACCGCGGTGACCGCTCGGTCACACTGCGCCCGGAAGGCACCGCCGGCGTCATGCGGGCCGTCATCGAGCACGGTCTGGACCGCGGCGCGCTGCCGGCCAAGCTGCGGTACTCCGGGCCGTTCTTCCGCTACGAGCGGCCGCAGGCCGGCCGCTACCGCCAGCTGCAGCAGGTGGGCGTGGAAGCCATCGGCATCGACGACCCGGCGCTGGACGCCGAGGTGATCGCGGTCGCCGACGCCGGCTTCCGCTCGCTGGGGCTCGACGGTTTCCGCCTGGAGATCACCTCGCTGGGTGACGACACCTGCCGCCCGCAGTACCGGAAGCTGTTGCAGGACTTCCTGTTCAAGTTGGACCTCGACGAAGACACGCGGCGGCGGGCGGAGATCAACCCATTGCGGGTGCTCGACGACAAGCGGCCGCACGTCAAGGAGATGACGTCCGACGCCCCGGTGATGCTCGATCACCTGTCGGAGGCCGCCAAGGAGCACTTCGACACCGTGCTGGCGCATCTGGACGCGCTGGGCGTGCCGTACGTGATCAACCCGCGCATGGTCCGCGGCCTGGATTACTACACCAAGACCACGTTCGAGTTCGTCCACGACGGCCTCGGCGCCCAGTCCGGCATCGGTGGCGGCGGCCGCTACGACGGGCTGATGAAGCAGCTGGGCGGGCAGGACCTGTCGGGCATCGGATTCGGGTTGGGCGTGGACCGCACGGTGCTGGCGCTCAAGGCCGAGGGCAAGACGGTCGCGTCGCCTGCGGCCGTCGACGTCTACGCCGTGCCGCTGGGCGCGCCGGCCAAGCTGGAACTGGCAAAGATCGTTGCGGCCCTGCGTGGTTCGGGTGTCCGTACCGACATGTGCTACGGCGATCGCGGCCTCAAGGGCGCGATGAAAGCGGCCGACCGTTCCGGCGCCAAGGTGGCCCTGGTGGCCGGTGACCGCGACATCGAGGCCGGCACCGTCGGCGTCAAGAATCTGTCGACCGGCGAGCAGGTCGAAGTGCCCATCGCCGACGTCGTCACCCAGGTAGCGGCGCTGCTGCGCTAACCCACCGCAGAGGGCTCAGTGGGTCATGCGGCGCAGCATGCCGTCGCGCAGCGTCAGGGTGTGCAGCAGGATGGCACTGACGTGCGCCGCGACTGCGGCGACCAACAGGTAGGCCACCACCGAATGCGCAAAGCGCAGAATGCCGTACAGGTCGGCGTCGAAGGGCGCGATGTCGGGCAGTGTCAGGCCGCCGAAGACCCGGACCGGGGTGCCCGACGCCGACACCATCGCCCAGCCGACGAGCGGCTGCGCCAGCAGCATGGCGTACATCGCCAGCTCGGACCCGGCGATCAGTTTGCCTTCCAGTGGCCCCACCGTGTCGGGCCATTTCGGCGGCTTGTGCGTGAATCTGTTTGCCGCGCGGACGATCACGATGACCAGGATGCTGATACCCAGTGTCATGTGGACGGCGACCAGGGCGCCATGGGAGCCGATCTCGTTGGTCATCGTGAAGCCGATCAGCAGTGCGGCGAAGACCGCCACCGCGGTCAGCCAGTGCAACACCCGGGTGCGGATCGGGAAGCGGCCGGTCACGGGGTCACCTGAACGGCCGGAGCGGTTTTCGGCTCGGTGGTTCGCGCCCGGTACGACCCCGCGTACACCGCCGACCGCGCACTGAGCAGCGGATCGTCCGACGGCTCGATGCCGTCGGGCAGGACCAGGGGATCGAAGTTGATGTCGCGGGCGTTGCCGGCGGCATCGGTCTGGGCTTCGGTGAGGGTCAGGACCCCGGCGTCGATGACCTGCCGATCGGCCGGCCAGGGCAACGTCGGGTCGATCGGGTCGCCGTCGCGTCCGACCGTCAGTCGTAGATTCCACTGCAGCGGAGCCTTTTTCAACTGCAGGATCAGTGCGTCGAACAAAGCGTTGGGGTCGTCGGACTTCGGCGGTAGTGCGGTCTGTTGAGGGACGAACGACCAGCGGACCGGGGTACGGGCGCCGGAGTGGTTCACCAGATAGAACGTATTCAGGCCCCAGAACGTGCTGTCGGCGAAACCTGGTGTGGGCGGGCTCTTCTTGACCAGTGCCATCGCTGCCGCGGTCTCCGGATGCCGGCTGAGGAAGTCGGTCATGACCTCCGGGTCTGGCTTACCGGTGCCGGCGACCGGCTTGGACGCCAGCAACCGGTCATAGAAGCCCTGAGGTGAATTATCAAGGAACACCGGGATATTCAGCATTGCGGTCCGCCATTGGCCGGTGCCGGGGAAGCCGATGGCCAGGCCGAGCCCGCGTGCCGCGCCAGGAGTGTCGGCGACCGTCGGGTTGCCGCCGGCCAGCGAGAACCGGCCCGCGACGGGCGCCTCACCCGGCCCGAAGACCGCGGCACGGGACAGGACCGCCGCGTTGCCGTTGCTCATGAAATGGCCGACCACCGAGACGCCTTTGGCGTGGTTCTTCCGGAATCCGGGGTGATCACCGAAGACCTTCTGAAAGCCGTCGAGGAACGTCTGGCGGGTCAGGGTGCCGGCGCGGCTGGTGTACGCGACCAGTCCGAGATCCACGGCGAGGAATGCGCCGACGGCGCCGAGCCCGACCAGGATCGAACGCCGGGTCAGGGGAGTGCCGCGCCAGGATGGGCCGTCCATGACCACCACAGGTACCACAAAGTCCTGTGGCAACATCTGCGAACGTGCGGGTACTGGTGCAACGGGTGTCGTCGGCGCGGGTGACGGTCGACGGGCACACCGTCGGCGAGATCGCCCCCAATCCGCAGGGCCTGGTGGCGCTCGTCGGTCTCACCCACACCGACGACGCGGCGGTGGTGCGCAAGATGGCCGACAAACTGTGGCGGCTGCGCATCCTCGACGGTGACCTCAGTGCCGCCGACGCGGGTGCCCCGATTCTGGTGGTCAGTCAGTTCACCCTGTACGCCGACACCGCCAAGGGCCGGCGGCCGTCGTGGAACGCCGCCGCTCCTGGGTCGGTGGCCGAGCCGCTGGTGGACGAGTTCGCGACGGCGCTGCGGGAACTGGGGGCAGTGGTCGCCACCGGGCAGTTCGGCGCCCACATGCACGTCGAACTGGTCAACGACGGCCCGGTGACGGTGCTGCTGGAACTGCAGGCAGGGTGATACGCCTGATGCAGGGTGTAACGGTCCGGTACGGTCAGTCGATATGACCGGCATGCGTAAAGCGACAGTCAAGCTCGGAGTGGTGTGTGGCGCGGCAGCGGTGGCAGCCGCTGGGCTGATGGCGCCGGTGGCGGCCGCGGCCCCGGCTGGTCACGAAGTCCGATACACGCTGTCGGTGGGTGGCCCGGCGACCTTCGACCTGCTCTACCTGGTCAACCAGCCGGCAAACAAGGCTGCGTACAACGCGGACGCCTACTCCTACCTCAAGCGTGAGACGGTCACTGTCGGACCGGACGCCCCGTGGGTGTTCACCACCACACTCGCCGACCCGCAGTGGGCCATCTTCACTGTCAGCAGCACCACGCACGGTGGCCAGGCTGCCCCCGATTCGACGTGCGATATCGCGGTCGACGGTCAGTCGGCGGCGCACCAGACCGCGCCGTACAACGTCCAGTGCCAGCTCGGCCAGTGGTAGTTCGCTAACCCGCGAACACGTAGACCCAGGCCTGCCGGCCGGACCGTAACGGCACCTGCACGCGCTGGTAGTCGTCGACCTCGTATTCATCGGCGGCGACCAGTTCGGCATCGGTGATCTCGAACACGCTGCCGTCCACGGCGTCCTCCGGCGTACCCGACTTCAGGATCGGGTGCCGGTCGCTGCCGCTGGTCTCGATGACGTGCGGGTCGGTGATGGTGACCCAGTCGAGGCGGTAGCCGACGATGGCGTCGTCGGAGCCATCCAGCTCACGGCCGAACGTGGACAGTTGGACGTCGCGCTGGCGCAGGGTTCCGTAGGAGAACAGCAGTTCGGGCACGACCGTGACGGTACCGTTTTCCGCCTGGCGATCAACCCGTTTCACAACGCCGTACCCGCTGCAGGAATTGTGAAACGTTGGGCGAGTTGAGGTTTCACCGAGGCCGGCACGGGTATCCCATGTCTAGCTGGATCGTATTCGGCTGTATTGGATTGAAACCAACCATGTTTGGAGGAAACCCGTGGGAGAGCGCAATAGTGGCCCTGAAGAGGGAATCAAGGGCGTGGTGGAAGGCGTCAAAGGCAAGCTGAAGGAAGCTGCGGGCGTGGTCACCGGCCGTGACGACCTGGTCCGCGAGGGACAGGCCCAGCAGGACAAGGCGCAGGCCGAACGGGACGCGGCCAAGCATGAGGCGAAGGCCGAGGCGGCCCGTGCCGGTGCGCAGGTGGCCGAGGAGCGACAGCGGCGGAATCAGTAGCCGCAACTGAACGGCCCGATCTCCCCTGACCGTGGGGAGATCGGGCCGTTTCTTGTGTACCCGACGGGTGCGCGGTCAAACGTGCGTTGTGTGCCGGCGGGGCATCTGCGCTCGCGTTAGTTTGCCGACCGCAGCGCTGGGGTACTCATCTTCCGGAGGCCATTCGGGCCGATGTAGGAGGAGCAATGTTGCGAGGAAGCGTTGGCGTCATAGTGCTGGTCTGGCTGCTGGTCGGTGTACTCGCCGCGTGGCAGCGTGACTATTTCCGCGGCGGCGATACCAGCTGCGGCTCGGCCGGCCGCATCGCGTTGACGGTGATCGCCGGACCGTTGAATTACGCCGGGGTCAACCCGCGGGTGGTCGATTGTCGTCTGCCTCAACCAAGTTCGATGCGGTGAGCCGCTCGTGCCCGGCCAATTGAGATGTAGTGAGAGATAAGGAAACGGTCATCATGATTGCTTTGGGAGCTGTTCTGCTCATCCTGGGCTTTGTGTTCAACGTGTATCTGTTGTGGGTCTTGGGCATCGTGCTCGTCGTGGTCGGCGCGGTGTTCTGGTTGCTCGGCACAGCCGGCCACAGCGTCGCCGGTCGGCGCCACTGGTATTGATGGAGGTCGATGGCAAGAGAGCCCGGGCCAAGGCCCGGGCTCTCTTGCACCGTGTCGGCGCAGACGACAATCAGGCATCGCGGCCGAAATCGTCTTCGTCAGAGTCTATTTCGACATCCTCCGTCTGTTCCTGCCAGTCGTGCGCCGGCGCGTCCGTCGGCGGCGCAGTCGGACCGCTGACCGCGGCCTCCTCGTCTGGTACCTGCTCGCGGATGGCGCGTGCTTGCTCGGCGGCGTCGGCCTCAGGGACTTCATCCGGGAACTCTTCATGGCTCACCTCGGAGCTGTACCCGGTGGGCGCAGCTGCCAAACCGCCCTGCCTGGTGGTGGCTGTGGCGTTAATATGTTGCTCGGCTCCCTGCCACCCAACAACAATATGACTAAATCCAACGGCGAGATCGCCGACTCCGAATCCTGGGACGTCGCTGCCGTATTCAGCGGCGGCGACAGTCAACATGTGGGCAGCTTTCAGTTTCTTCTTGCCGACCAGAGGTGGGTGTGGTCCGCGGCGGTCGCCCGAATGCACGGCTACGCGCTGGGCGAAGTGGAGCCCACCACCGAGTTGCTGCTGAGCCACAAGCATCCGGACGACCGCGCCAAAGTCGCCGAGATTCTCAAGCGGGTCCAGACCGGTGGCCTGTTCAGCAGCCGGCATCGCATCGTCGATGCAGAGGGGAAAATCCACTGGGTCGTGGTGGTCAGCGACCGGATGACCGACGATGCCGGCGAGACGATCGGTACCCACGGCTATTACATCGATGTCACGGCCGGTATCCAGTCCGATCTCACCGTGGCGATGGCCTCGGTGGTGGAATCGCGCGCTGTGATTGATCAGGCCAAGGGCATCCTCATGGCGGCCTACGGAATCGACGATGATCGCGCCTTCGAGATTCTGAAATGGCGTTCGCAGGCTACCCAGACGAAGCTCCGGACTGTCGCGACCCGGTTGCTGGAGGCGGTGATTCACGAGGGCCTGGCTCCCGAGACCGTCACCGCGATCGACCATCTGTTGCTCGTCGACGGTCCCGGTGATGACGAGGATGACGAGGCTTGACAAGTAGTCGAACAATTGTTCGAATGTAGGTATGCGGTGGGACGGGCAGGCGGTGACGCGGGCCGAAGCGGACGGGGCCCTGCCGGGCCTGGAACGTCTCGGGTTGGTACGCAGCATCCGGGTGCCGAAGTTCGACGGCATCACGTTCCATGAAGTGCTCTGCAAGTCGGCGTTGAACAAGGTGCCGGAAGCGTCGAATCTGCCGTTCCGGTACACCGTCAACGCCTACCGCGGCTGCTCGCACGCCTGCCGGTACTGCTTCGCGCGGCCCACCCATGAGTACCTGGACTTCGACTCCGGAAACGACTTCGACCGTGAACTCGTGGTGAAGACGAACGTCGCAGAAGTGTTGCGCCGGGAGCTCTTTCGGAGGTCCTGGACGCGCGATGCGGTCGCGTTGGGCACCAACACCGATCCCTATCAGCGGGCCGAGGGGCGGTATGCGCTGATGCCGGGAATCATTGCGGCGCTGGCGGATTCCGGGACTCCTTTCTCGATCTTGACCAAGGGCACGCTGTTGCGGCGCGATCTGCCGCTGATCGTCGATGCGGGAACGCGGGTCGGGGCCAGCGTCGCGGTGTCGTTGGCGATGTTGGATGTGGACCTGCACCGGTCGGTCGAACCGGGCACGCCGACGCCCGCCGCGCGGCTGGAGCTCATCTCGGCGATAGCGGAGGCGGGACTCGGCTGCCACGTGATGGTGGCGCCGGTGCTGCCGTACCTCACCGACTCAGCCGACCAGCTGGATGCGCTGTTGTCGCGGATCGCGGCGGCCGGTGCCACCGGCGTGACGGTGTTCGGGCTGCATCTGCGCGGCGCGACGCGCGGATGGTTCCTGGCGTGGCTGGGCTCGGCGTATCCGGAACTGCTGCCCAGGTATCGCGAATTGTATGGGCGCGGTGCGTATCTCGGACCGGAGTACCGCGAGCGGTTACGTACCCGAGTGGCACCGCTGGTTGCCCGGTACGGCCTCGGCGGCAGCGGACACAGACCTGACACCGTGCGTACCGCCCCGGCGGCAGTGGCCGCCGGGGCGGTGCAGCCTGCGTTGTTCTGACTCAACCAACGTGGAGCACTGCGCCGGCACCGGGTTCAGGGATTGTGGCAGTGCAGAATTCGAGTGGGCCGCGATCGATCGGCGCGGGCGTACGCACTCGCCATGCACGCATGGGGCCAGCCTACGTCGCCGTCATTCGAGCCGGACGTGAAAAACGTCCGACAGTGGACGGCGTGGTGTCGGCGGTGGGACGTCGTCCAGCGCCGGCGCGTTTCCGATCCGTACCAGTGCCTGCGGTAAGGGATGCCCGGTGAGCGTGCTGATGATGTCGCGGGTGGCGGGGTGTTCGGTCACGTGGGTGAGGGTGCAACTGGCGAGCCCCGCGGCTGTGGCTTCGATCAGCACCGCCGACAACGTCTCGCCACACGCCAGGATGTCTCGCGGGGTGTCGTCGAATGCCGAGATCACCACGATGGTGGCCTGATCGTCCCCGGTATGTTGGCGCCGTTCCCGGTTGTGCGTGACGGGGAAGGTGCGTCCGACCTCGACGCGGTCGGATTCGGCGGCCGAAACCAGGGCGCTGTGCGGTATCCCGGTGGTTGCCCCGAAAGGTGCGGTCCACCAGGTCAATTCGGCATGGTACGCGGTGTCGTACATGCGTAGCGCCTCTGCGAGGTGGGAGGCATTGGCCACCTCGCTACGTTGCTGCGGTGCAATCAGGTCGACGTGGGTGGGGTGGTCCTCGACAGCCAGCCGCAGCATCATCTCGAACGCCGACGGATTTTCCACCGGGTCGTAGGGCAGCCGGTCGGACCGCCGGCTCGCGACGGCTTCGGCGTCCCGGCGCTGTGCCGCAGTGACGCCGGCCGACTGTCGGAACTCGATGTCTGCCAGATGGTTCCGGTTGTTCGGGTTCGGAAAGCGGTCTACCAGGATGTCCCAGCCGCGCGCCGCCGCGACGACCCGCAGATGGTCGAGCGCGGCCCCACAGCTCAGCAGCGCCTGCCGGCCTGAGCCATCGGTGTCCACCAAGTGATCGGGATCGAGGAACAGCCGTAAGGTCGTCGATTCCAGCACCCAGGACCACGGCTGGCTGTTGTGGAATGACGGGGCGCGGCATGCCGAGTGGACTGCGTCCTCGATGTCCCGAAGTGCGATGGCGGTTTTCGTCATGAGTCCACGCTGCCCCGCACCGGGCCGATTCAGACAGGGCTAGAAGTCATCATTTCTCCAACGCGCGCAGGCAGAACGCGTAGATGCGGTCGCTGCCGATGGGGGTGAGTTCGAGTCCTGGACCCAGCGCGCGCAACCGGAGGGCGCCGAAGATGGTCTGCATGACCAGTGCCGCGGAGGTTTCGATATCCAGGCCCGGCCGGAAGGTGCCATCGGCGGCGCCGCGTTCGAGGATGTCGACGATGAGTGCGTGCAGCGGTGTCAGCACCCGGCCGTAGTCGTCGGGCATCGTCTCGGCCAGGCGATCGTGGTAGAAGGTCAGCCCACGATTGATGCTGTCCTGCGTGCTGGACGCGGGCGGTACGCAGATGCGGTCGACCAGCGCGCGCAGTGCCGCCGCGGGCTCCAGTTCCGCCGCTTCGGCTTGCCACGTTGTGACGAACTCGGTCAGCATCGCGTCGATCAGCGCCAGCACCAACTCGTCCTTCGTGGCGAAGTGCTGATAGAAAGCCCGCAACGACGTCTTCGAACGTTCCACGACCTGGAGCACGGTGAACTCCGTGCGGCCGGTCTCGCCGAGGATGTCGAGCGCCGAGCGCATGAATTGTCTGGCGCGCGTCTCACCGTCGAGACTGTTGCTTGCCACTCCGGCGGTCGACTTCGCCATGGCGACTGAGGTTACCCGGTCAAATCTTGAGATATCCCTTGTCTGCCGGGATTTGCGCAGCCGTTACCAACGACGATGCATCGCTGGCCAGCCACACCACGATGTCGGAGATCTGGTCCGGCTTGATCAGCGAATCCGTCGGCAGCGCGCCGGGGGAGAAGCTGTGGATGTACTGCGGATGGTCCTGCAGGACCTGGTACATGGACACGTCCATGCCCATCGGGGTGTCGGTGCCGTACGGGTGAATCGAGTTCACCCGTATCCCGAACTCGCCCAGCTCGACGGCCAGCGAATTGATCATCCCGACGACCCCGAACTTGGTGGCGCAGTAGTGTCCGCAGCCCGGGACCGCCTTGATCCCGGCGGCCGAGCTGGTGGCGATGATCGAGCCGCCGTTGCCGGCCTCGATCATCGCCGGCACCACGGCCCGGATGGTGTTCCACATTCCGGTCAGGTTGATGTCCAGGGTGTCCTGCCACTGCTGCTGGGAAATCTCCCAGAGGCGACCCCAGTTCAGCACGCCCGCGTTGGCGACGACGATGTCCAACCGGCCGAACTGCTCGATGGTCTCGGCGACCACTCGCTGCTGGCCTTCGGCGTCCCGGACGTCGATTTCCTTGGCATAGATCTTGCGGCCTTCGCCCTCAACGAGATTGACCGTCTCGGCCAGGTCCGCCGGCGTCGCGGGCTCGTACCCGTTGGCCGCGGCCACGGGTGCGCAGGCGTCGATCGCGACGATGTCGGCTCCCGCTCGCGCCAGCCGGATGCAGTGCGAACGACCCTGTCCCCGAGCGGCTCCGGTGACGAAGGCGACCTTGCCGGCCAATGGTTGATCGGTCATGCGCTGAGTTCCTCACTCATCGTGGTGGCCCGGACGTCGCTGAACTCGTAGTCCGTGAGCGGCGAGCGCCGCGCGAAAATCCTTGAGCCGGTGATTGTTTGCGGTCGGTAGTAGGGCGTCTCGTGCTGGGAGTTGACGAAATAGGTGTTGAGTTCGGTAGCGCGGGTGTAGTACGTGTGGGCGGTGCGACCGCGCCGGTCCATCAGGGCGTTCCACTTGTGGAACGCGTCGTTGCTCACCGCGACGACTGGCGCGTCATTCCGGCGGGCTTCGTCGATCAGCCGAACCGCATGGGCGGCAATGGTTTCGACCCAGTCCATCCAGGCGAAGCCGACGAACCCGAGTGGACCGACGATCTCCCACCTGTTCGGCAGCCGGGGGTGGGCGGTGCCGGCGTAGGCGTGCAATCCGTGGGCTCGGTAGTACTCGGCGAGGTCGAATCCGTTTGAGCCCAGGATGGTTCCGGGTCGATAGGTTTCCGGGTCGGTCCACAGTTCGTAGCCGGTGGCGGTGACCAGTAGGTCTGCGGGATGGTCCACTCCGTCGACGGTGCGAACGCCGTCGCGGGTGATCCGCTCGATGGGAGTCGTGATCAGGTGCGTATCGGGATGGTTCAGCGCCGGCAGGAACGAGCTGGAGATCACCGGACGCTTTGCCATGATTCCGTAGCGGGGCAGCAGCGCTTTCCGCGTTGCCGGGTCTTGCACGGTGGTGCGCAGCAGCAGCCGATAGAGGTTGCGGCTGTTGCCGTCGTACAGGGGCATGAGCTTGGTCAGCACCTTGCGCGGCAGCCGGGAGAACACGTGGATGATCGGTACGACCATCGTGGCGTCCATCAGCAACCGGCCGAAGATGTTGATCGTGCTGACGAAGCCCGGCACCTTGAACAGCTGCCGCAGCCATGGCGGGATGACGAAGTCGACCTTGGGTAGTACCCATGCCGGAGTGCGTTGATACACATCGAGATTCGCGGCGACCCCGGACAATGCGCCGGTGATCTGTACGCCGCTGGAGCCGGTGCCGATCACCGCGACCCGCTTGCCGCGGACGTCGTAGTCGTCATCCCAGGCGTTGGGGCGCATGATGGTGCCCTCGAAGTCCTCGATCCCGTCGATGTCGATGACGTTCTTGGCATTGACGTAGCCGCCGACCGAGCTGATCAGGAATCGTGCCGTCACGTCCGGCTGATTGCGGATGGACAGCCGCCACAGGCCGGCGTCGTCGTCCCACTGCTGGCGGAGTACCTCGGAGTTGGCGTGCAGGTGCGGACGCAGCCCCAGCGTGTCGGCGGTGTCGCGGAGGTAGGCGTAGATCTCCGGCCCCGGCGCGAAGAACCGGCTCCAGTTGGGGTTGGGTGCGAAAGACAGCTGGTACCACGGTGACGGGATGTCGACGGCGAGTCCGGGGTAGTGGTTGTCGCGCCAGGTGCCACCGAAGTCGTCACCGCGGTCGACGATGACGAAGTCGTGAATACCTTTCTGCTGCAACAGGTGCGCGGCGGCGATGCCGCCGGGTCCTGCGCCGATGATGACCACTTCGTGGTCGGGTGTGGTCATTGAGTCTCTCCGGTGAGTCCGTTGATGATGTGGTCGGTGACGAAGCGCCGGATGGCGCGGGGGTTGTCGAGGTTGACGCCGATGGGCGGCAGGAGTTCGAAGCTCAGCAGCACCCGCACGATCCACTCGCCGGCACGGGCCGGGTCGACGCCGGCGCCGATTTCACCGTCGCGTTGTGCGGCCTTGACGCGCGGCTTCCAGAGTTCGACCGCGCGCTTCATCAGGTCTTCGCCGATGTTGCGCAACAGCAGGACGACGATGCCCTCGTTGATGCCCTTCTGCGGTGCCGAGGGGGAGCTCTGCCGGTGGGCGCAGATCAGGACGGCGGCAGCGGCGACCTGGTCGGCCAGCGTGGACTGCTTGTCGATCTCGGTGGCCATGCCGTCGACGAACGCCGAGGCCAGGTGGTCCAGCGCGACGCCGATGGCGTGGTCACGACCGCCGAGTGCGTTGTAGACCGTGCCGCGCGAGACGCCGGCAGCTTCGGCGACGGCGGTGAGGCTGAATTGCCTTGGGCCCAAACGATGGAGTGTCTCTGCGGTGGCTTCGAGCAGTGCCGGCGAGATGGTGCGGGGTGTCGGCGGCTTGGCGGGCATTTGCACACATTAACGAAATTTGTTCAATGTGGTCAATGATTTGGTGATCTGCGTTCTATGTATGAAGTCTGATGACGGCATGCGCCCCGTGGTCCCTCGCGGCAGTTGGAGGCGCGAACGTCGGTACCGAACTGCCCGACAGGTTGGTGAGGTCTCCGCGGAACGCGCACGCCCGCGGACCCTGATTCTTGGCGGTGGATATCCGAACTGTTATGTCTCAGGACATCGGTGACAGTTCTGCATCAAGACATCGGTGACAGTTTGAGTGTTCTTGGTGGTGACAGTTCTATCGCCTTGAGGCTCGGTGGGTGGCTGTCAATGAACCGATCGATCCTCGTGTCCGTCTGGCGATCTCGCAGTGGCCCGATGACGCGCCTCGCGGGGCGGTCTCGACGTTCTGCGCCGAGCACAGCATTTCCCGGAAGTCGTTCTACGTGTTGCGTAACCGTGCCAAGAACGATGGTCAGGCGGCGGTGCTCGAGCCCAGGACCCGACGACCGAAATCGAGCCCGTCGGAGTTGAGTGGTGAGGTCAAGAAACAGGCCATCGGGGTACGTGCGGCACTGGAGCAGTCCGGACTCGATCACGGGCCGATCAGCGTGCACGAGAAGATGCGCACGATGGGCCTGGCCCAGGTCCCGTCGACGGCGTCGCTGGCACGCATCTTCCGCGAGGCCGGGGTAGCCCGCGTGGAGCCGAAGAAGAAGCCGCGCTCATCGTGGCGCCGGTTCGTGTATCCGGCCCCGAATGCGTGCTGGCAACTGGACGGCAGAGCTTGTCAAGATTTTTGTGTATGAGTGGCGGTCATTTAGTAGATGTAGGGCTCTAGTCGGTCTGGGTAGTTAAGGACGAGGGCGGCCAGTGCGTGTTTCCGGCCGACGACGATGGCGCCTTCGACGAGGCGGTCTGTCCGTTTGTTGTCGCGAGGTGCCAGTCGCTCGCGCTGACGGACGCGTTCTCGGGCCCGTTTGTCCTCGATGTTGCAGATCGCCAGCCACAAAAGCTTCACTGCCGCTTGATCGTTGGGGAAATGCCCACGGTTCTTGATGATCTTGCGGAGTTGGTAGTTCAGCGATTCGATCGCGTTGGTGGTGTAGATGATTTTGCGGACCGCGGGTGGGAACGCCAGAAACGGGGTGAACCGTTCCCAGGCCGATTCCCAGGCCCGAACTGCGGTGGGATACTTCTGCCCCCACGCTGAGCCGGCGAACTCGTGCAAAGCGGTTTCAGCAGCATCGATGGTGGGTGCGGTGTAAATGCCACGCAGTGCGGCGGCCACTGGTTTGCGATCGCCGTAGGCGACAAAACGCATCGAGGCCCGGATCAGATGCACGGTGCACGTTTGAACAATGGTCTGCGGCCACGTCGCGGCGATCGCGTCACCGAAACCGGTCAACCCGTCCACACAGGCGATGAGCACATCCTTGACGCCACGATTGGCCAGTTCAGCGCATACACCGGCCCAAAACTTCGCCCCCTCGGTGGGCTGAACCCAAATCCCCAGGACATGGCGGATACCGTCGATATCGATGCCAACGGCGATGTGAGCAGCTTTATTGCGGACCTGGTTGCCGTCGCGGATTTTGATCACCAAGGCGTCCAGATAGACGATCGGATACATCGGGTCTAGCGGTCGGTGTTGCCATTCGAGGACCTCCTCGAGCACCGAATCGGTGATCTTGCTGATCGTTTCCCGCGAGATCTCGGTCCCGATCGTGGTGGCTAGGTGATGTTCGATATCGCGGATGGTCATGCCGCCGGCGTAGAGACTGATGATCATCGAATCCAGTCCGCCCACGCGCCGCGACCCTTTGGGGACCAGCATCGGGATGAAGCTGCCGTCGCGATCACGCGGGATCGCCAGCGTCACATCACCAACCTCACTGGCCACTGTCTTGGCGCTAAAACCGTTGCGGGAGTTGGGTAACACCCGACCGACGGGATCTCCCTTGTCATAGCCCAGATGGCTGGACAGCTCGGTCTGCAGGCCTCGCTCGAGGACCGCTTTGACCATCTCCTGCAGAAAGCCACCCTCGCCGGTCAACTGCAGCTCACCGGCGTCGATCTTGGCCAGTACCTCATCGAAACCGCCCGCGGCCTTCAACTCCTCGAACGCCTGCCGGCCCGAAACCAACCGGTCCGCATCATCATCGTCTTCGCCGTCAGCGGCCTGACTGTCCTGCCGAACAACCATGGACATCATCGTGCTCCATCTGGCTCATGCAGCTCCTACACAAACCATCTGACAGGTCCGGACGGCACCGAGTACGTTCTGGCTGGTGGTCGCACATGCGTGATCCTGCAACTGATCGATGACCACTCCCGCTACGCCGTCGGCTCCCACGTGGCCTGCAGCGAGACCGCCGAAGCGGCGATCGCCGTGTTCGATAAGGCCGTCGCCAATCATGGTGTGCCCCAACGACTGCTATCTGATAACGGAGCGGCGCTGAACCCGACACGGCGCGGACACCACGGCCGACTCGTCGCCCACGTGGGCACCCTGGGGGTGGAGGCCATCACCGGCAAGCCCTACAAGCCGACCACCCAGGGCAAAAACGAACGCTTCCATCAAACGCTGTTCCGCTACCTGGACAAGCAGCCGCTCGCCGAATCGCTTGAGCAACTGCAGGCCCAGGTCGATGAGTTCGACCACATCTACAACACCGAGCGCCCGCACCAGGGACTGCCTGGGCGCGTCACACCCTCGACCGCGTGGGAGGCCACCCCTAAAGCCGACCCACCCCGCCCCAAGCCCGATCGGCCACTATTCGACCGGCCCGCGCCACGCCCGAGGCCCACACCGCCGGCGCCGGTAGACCTGCCCGCAGGCACTCGCCTCAGATCGGTGAGCACCGCAGGCACCATCACGCTGAACTACGTGAGCTACATGGTCGACACGCACCGAGCCTTTGAGAAAGTGCTTGTGGTCAGCATCGACAACGCGATCATCATCACCGACCTACTCGGTGAGGTCCTCGCCGAACACACCCGACCCGCACCCGGAGTCAGGTACGTCGGCAACGGCAGACCCCGTGGTGGCCGCCCCAAAAACACCGAACTGTCACCGACGTCCTGACACATCAACTGTCACCGATGTCTTGATGCAGAACTGTCACCGATGTCTTGATACATCACAGGTGGATATCCGAACACAGTCCTTGTCTATCGAACGTATGTTCGATAGAATCGAACTCTACTGACTCAAACTTTTTGGCAGGGTCGCGTTATCCACAACGAGGCCAGGGTTCAGGAGGTTGAGTGAGTCATGGCCAGATCGCGACGGACGAAGATCCCTGCCGAAGAAAAGACCCGACTGGTGCTGGCCGTGTTGGCCAACGAAATGACGTGCGGGGAGGCCGCACGCCGCAGCGGGGTCTGCCGTGAAACCGTGACGAAGTGGAAGCATCAGTTTTTAGCCGCTGGCGCCGAGCGGCTTGAGGAGGTGCCCAGCGGCCCGGCCGGGGCTAAGGGCACACCCGAACAGCGGCGCCTGCAGATCGAAAACGAGCAACTCAAACTGGCGCTGGCCGAAGCCACGGTGCAGCTTCGGATTTGGCAGCGCGGTGCCGCGCTGATCGATCAGGTCCCTTCCAAGACCTCGAAGCCCTAAGAGAGGCGGCGGGGCTGCCGGTTTCGAGGTTCGCGGTACTGGCAGACATCCCCGAACGCACCTACCGGCGGCGGTTGGCCCGATTGCGTCATGGCGCTGCGGATAGAGGTCCGTGGCCGGCGCCGGTGGTTGATCGCGTCGAAGGCCTGGCTGCCAAATACGCCGAAGCGTGGCCAGCCTGGGGCTACCGCAAGATCGCCGCCATGATGCGCGCCGACGGCCACGACGTCACCAATTCCTCAGTGCAACGAGCACTGAAACGACGAGGCTTGTTGCTGCCCCAGGGATTTCGCGCCGACCGCAAATCCTGGGCGATATTGCGCCGCAAAGTGTTCCGCGACCCACCCACCGAACGCAACCGGGTCTGGCAGACGGACTTCTCCGAATTCGAAACCACCAACGGCGGCATCTGGAGGATCAGTGCCGTCATCGACTACGCCACCAAATACTGCCTGGCGATCACCGTCACCCCCACCAGCCGCGGCATCGATGCCGTGCGCTGCATACAACTGGCCATCGACGAAGCCCAACGCGTCCTGGCTATCGACGACCTACGCGATGACCGCGCCCTGATGGACGTCCTCGACGCCCACGACAACATCATCGGCCAGACACCCGCACCGATCGCCATCGTCACCGACAACGGCCCCTGCTACCGCGGCAAGGACTTCGGGGCACTGTTCGCCGACCACACCGACCCACTGCTGCGGCACGTCCGAACCCGGATCAAATCCCCACAAACCAACGGCGTCATCGAACGGTTCTTCGGCACCCTTAAATACGAGCACCTATTTCGCGGATACATCGGCGACGGCGACGCCCTCGACATGGAAGCCCACCACTTCCGAACCATCTACAACACCATCAGACCCCACCAAGCCCTCGACGACCGCACCCCCAAACAGGCCTACCTAAACTCGACGAACCCACAAAACCTGCCAACTTCTTGACGCAAGACAGAACCATGAGTACCTCGACGGAACTCGACACCATCGTCGATGGTGTCTGCGCTTTGCGTATCCCTGACGATGTCACCGGCGACGACGCTCTCGGCGTGATGCGGGCGCTGGTGGTGCTGCGAAACGTGGTTGATCATCTGGCGGCGATGGTGGCCGGTGCGTTGGATCGGTGTGGTGTGGCGGCGGGTCAGGGGCGGACGGTGCGGGAGCTGCTGATCTCGTTGGGGTGCGCACCTGCGGTTGCCGAACGATTGGTCCGGGTCGGTGCCGCGTTGCCGTCGCTACCCACCTTGGTGGCGCATGCTGCTGATGGGGCGGTCTCGGGTGAGCATGTTGATGCGATTGTGAAGGGCATCAATCACATTCGGGCGCGGTCGCCAGGTCCTGTTGATGAGGCGGCCCGGTTCGAGCAGGTCACCGATTTGTTGGGGCAGTTCTTCTCGGGGGCTACTCCGGCCGCGATCGGTGACCGTGCCCGCCGGCTGGGGAATCGGGTGGCCGCCGCCGAGGGTGGGTTGCCGGCGGCGGAGGACCGGTCGATCAACACCGTGGACCATCGCGTGACCAGTGACGGCCGGTTGCAGGTGCGGGCGGATCTGGATGCTGAGGTCGGCGCCAAATACGTCGCCGCGATGGAGGAGTTGTCGGCGCCGCGGCCTGAACCGGACGGCAGTCCCGACATCCGCACCGCGGCACGGCGGCGTGCTGATGCGTGGGAGGCGGTGTTGGATATCGCCGCCCGCGGCGGGGACATCGCCAGCGCGCCGCGCACGCAATTGTTGGTGACGGTGCCTGCTGATACCCCGGATTTGGCCGCGTTGGAGTTCATGGGGCCGATCAGTGCCGGGACCCTGGAACGGATCGGCTGTGACGCCACGGTCACCACGGTGCTGGTGGACGGGGAGCAGGTGCCGCTGGACATGGGGCGCGAGAAACGCCTGTTCCCGGCGCATCTGCGCAAGGCGCTGTATCTGCGTGATCAGTGCTGCATCAAATGCGGCGCACCGCCCGGACGCACCCATGCTCACCACATCGTGCACTGGACCCACGACGGCGAAACCAGCCTGAGTAATGGGTGCCTGCTGTGCCCGGCCTGCCACGCGAATGTCCATCACGACGGCTGGGACGTCGTCATGGGCCTGGACAAACACCCGTGGCTCATCCCACCAGCCACCGTCGACCCGAACCGGCGAGCTATTCCCGCCTACAACCGCCGCACCATGCGACTGGATGCGGCCGCGTAAGACCGACTTGCAGTTTGACAACTGAATAGTGTTGCCGTGCGGGGGCCGCGGATTTCAGCGCGCCACCGGCCCGTGGCTTGCCGGGACCGTCACACGACCTAACCGAGATCCTGTGCGTTGTACGTGTCGCACTGCTTGGGGTCGCCGGTCTGGTAACCGGTGGTGAACCACTTCTGTCGTTCGGCAGACGATCCGTGCGTCCACGACTCCGGGTTGACGCGACCGGTGGCCTGCTTCTGGATGCGATCGTCACCGACCGACGAGGCGGCGGACAAGGCGTCAGCAATGTCCTTGTCGCTCAACGGCTGCAGAAACGGGACGCCCGTGCTCTTCTGTTTGACCGTCGAGGCGTAGTGCGCCCACACGCCGGCGTAGCAGTCGGCCTGCAGCTCAGTGCGGACGCTGTTGCCCTCAGCGCCCTTCGGCCCCCGCTGCGCTTTGCCGATGTCACCGAGCAGATTCTGAACGTGGTGGCCGAACTCGTGCGCCACGACGTACTCCTGCGCCAAAGGGCCGCCGCTGGAACCGAATTGGTCGACCAGGGTCTGGAAGAAGCTGGTATCGAAATACGCCGTCTTGTCGCCGGGGCAGTAGAACGGGCCCACCGAGGTGTCCGCCGGGCCGCACGCGG
This sequence comes from Mycobacterium sp. PDNC021, assembly GCF_048282635.1. Taxonomy (NCBI): domain Bacteria; kingdom Bacillati; phylum Actinomycetota; class Actinomycetes; order Mycobacteriales; family Mycobacteriaceae; genus Mycobacterium; species Mycobacterium sp. PDNC021. The sequence goes on along the minus strand of NZ_CP182502.1, from coordinate 3,791,729 downwards.
TACTGACCTGGCCACGGAACAGCCGAATCTTCGGCGGTGTGTAGCCCTTCAGCAGCTGCGACCACACGCCGTCCACCGAGTTGCCCGTGGCCACGATGCGGCACTCCAGGTACTTGTTGGCGTCCGCGCCGGTCTTGCACTTGCTCAGGTCGTAGGCGCTGGATCCCTGGCTGGACTGGGGCGCCTGGTTCTGCTGGCCGAGAATCGAACTTGGGTCCACCCCGAGGAACATGGCGACCACCACGATCACCAAGCCACCCATGCCGCCGCCGATCGCGATGCCACGGCCGCCGAAACCGCCACCCCCGCTGGTCGACGTATTGCTCGTGTCGATCTGCATACCTTCGTTGAAGGTCATCACCGCTCCGTCCGGGCCTCGAATACGACTGGATGCCAGCTTTCCACACTAGGATTTCCAGTGTGGCCGTCCAGCCCGAAACCATCGACCGTTCGACCATCGTTCACACCGTGGCGGGCGCCCTTCGTGGCACCACCGAAGGCAACGTGCACGTCTGGCGTGGCGTCGGCTATGCCGAGCAGCCTGTCGGGCCGTTGCGGTTCCGCGCTCCGCAACCGCTGATCCCGTGGTCCGGCATTCGTGACGCCATCGACCACGGACCCATCCCGCCGCAGGGCAAGTCGTTCGTCGGCGGCGGGCGCGACGACCCCAAGATGCGGGACGAAGCCTGCCTGACCGTGACCGTGTGGTCACCCGATGTGACGGGCTCACTGCCGGTGATGGTGTGGATTCCCGGCGGCGCCTTCGTGTTCGGGGCCGGTCAGTTGCAGCTGTACAACGGATCCCGGCTGGCGGCCAACGGCGACGTGGTGGTCGTCAACGTCACCTACCGGCTCGGCGTGTTCGGCGGTTTCGAACTCGGTGACCTCGGCCCGGGATTCGACGACAACCTGTGCCTGCGGGACCAGATCGCGGCACTGCAGTGGGTGCGCGACAACATCGCCGCGTTCGGCGGCGACCCCGACCAGGTCACCGTGTTCGGCGAATCGGCCGGTGCGACATCAGTGCTGGCGCTGCTGGCCAGTCCCGCGGCCGACGGACTGTTCGGCCGGGCCATCGCGCAGAGCCCGGCGCTGCCGCTGATCGCCGACCGCGAGACCCGGGCCCGCCAGGCCCATGAGTTCGTGCGCCGCCTGGACGTCCCCGTCGGCGAGATCGTCGCGCTGCCGCAGCGCCAACTGCGCCGCGCCGCCGGGCAGCTGCAGGGGGAGAGCGCGGCGAACAGTCCGAAGCTGGCCTACGGGCTGACCTACGGCGTCGACCTGCTACCTGCGCATCCGGTGTCGGCCGCGCAGGCCGGGGCCGTGGCGAAGGTGCCGCTGATCGTCGGTACCAACAGCCGCGAGGCGTCGATGTTCGCGTGGGGCAAGCCGCCGATGCTGCCCACCACCGTCCCGATGGTCGACGACTACTTCGCGCGCGTCGCACCGGACGCGAAAGATGCTGTGCTGCAGGCCTATCCGAGCTATCCGCGGCGCCGGGCACTGATCGGGATCGGCTCCGACGTCATGTTCGGCGCCCCGACGTGGGCCTTCTCGGATGCCTACAGTCAGCACGCGCCGACGCACGTCTACCGGTTCGACCACACCACGTGGACGCTGAAGGTGCTGGGTCTCGGCGCGACGCACGGCAGCGAGATCGTGCACATCCAGCACAGCTACGGCTCGTACATGGGCCGGATACTGCATCCGCTCGGGCGTCAGGTGCAGCCGTCGGTCGGCCGGCGCATGCAGCGGCTATGGCTGGACTTCGCGTCCCGTGAGCGGCTGGATTTCGCGACGAAGACCGGCGGCATGGCCGATTGGCCGGCCTACGACACCGACCGGCGGGCCACCAGGGTCATCGGCTCGATGCGCGACGAAACCATCGATGACCCGGACCAGGTCCGCCGGCAGGTCTGGGCAGGGCTCTACGCGCCGTAACGCTCGTCGGTGTAGCGGCGCAGGTTGTGCAGGAACCGCTGGAACAGCCACGCCATCATCGGGCGCCCGGCCCGCATGCCCAGCTCACCGGCGAGGCCGCTGGGCTTCATGGCCATCACCCACGTCAGGTGGCAACCGTCCGGGGTTTCCTCGACGGTGTAGCCCTCGGCGAAGGCCGAGAGCATGTTGGAGGTGCTGGTGTTGAAGCGGAAAGCCATGTAGGAGAACGGCTCCCAGCCGATGAACTCCTCATCGCCGACGATATGGCCGCGCATCGTCACCGTACGGGTGGTGCCCACGCCGTACGGTTTCGGGCTGGTCCACTCCACGTTGGTGATCAGCGTCGCCCAGCGCGGCCAGGACGTTTCATCGGAGAAGACCTCGAACAGCTGCTCCGGTTTGATCGCCAGCTCGACTTTGCTGACGAAGCGGAACGGTGCGCTGTCGATGAAGTCGACGCCGACGGGCTCGCACTGGTAGGTCTTCATGAGTAGACACCCTAGAGCAGAGTGTCTACTGATTCACGGCGTCCAGACCATCAGGTCTTCCATGCCGTTGTTCATCGTCACCGTCGTGGGCGCGGCGCCCGTGACGTCGAAGTGGATCTTTCCGGTCGACTGCCCGCCCTGCGGGATGGTTGCGCCGCTGATGTTGATCGGACTGGCGACCATCCACAGCACGCGGTAGCTGGCCAGGTTCGGCGCGACGGCGTTGAACTGCGAGACACCGGGGGTGACGGGACCGCTCAGCGCGCGGACAGTGGCCGTGGCCTCCCACAGCTTTCCGGCGACGGGATAGCCCGGCATGACATCGGAGCTCGGCTTGAGGTCAGAGACCTGCCAGCTCAGCTGGACCTGTCCGACGCTGTCGGTCATCTTCAAGGTGCTGCCGAGCTTGCCGACGAGCGGATAGCCGGCCGACGACGCGATCGGTGCACTGGCGATGCCGACCACCGAGAGAACCGCAACAGCTGTTCCGGTGAGCTTCACTTCTGCCTCCTCGACGCTATTTTCTTGGCTTGTGTCAATTACGGATTACCACGCAACGACGCTGATGGGAATAGGATCTGAGGCACGCGAAATCATCTAACGAGACGCGTCTTCCGCAACCGTGCAGAGGCAGGGCGCGTACTGGCCGGTCTGCTGACGGCGTACCGCGGCAGACGCGATGTCCTCGTGCTCGGTCTGGCCCGCGGCGGGGTGCCCGTCGCGTCGGAGATCGCTGCCGCGCTCGATGCGCCGCTGGACGCCTGCGTCGTCCGGAAACTGGGCGTGCCCGGTCACGAGGAGTACGCCATGGGCGCGCTGGGCGGTGGTGGGCACATCGTCGTGAATCAGGATGTGGTTGGGCCGCTACAGATTTCGCAGCAGACGCTGTCCGAGGTCGCCGAAGCCGAGGGCCGCGAGTTGGTGCGGCGCGAAACGGACTACCGCCAAGGCCGGCCACCGCCCAACGTCAAGGGGCGGACCGTGATCCTCGTCGATGACGGCATGGCCACCGGCGCCAGCATGCGCGTGGCCGCCGAGGTGGTGCGGGAGAGCGGACCGCGGACGTTGGTGGTGGCGGTCCCGGTCGGCACCGAGTCGGCATGCCGGCAGCTGACCGGGATCGTCGACGACGTGGTCTGCGCCGACCTGCCGACGCCGTTCGCCGCAGTGGGGGAGTCCTACCGCGATTTCGATCAGGTCAGCGACGACGAGGTGCGCCGGCTGTTGCGTTAACCCGGTCCGTCACTCGCCGCGGCCAACAGCGGCACCAGCACGTCGCTGATCGGGGTGGCGATGCCGTGCGCGGCGCCCTTGCGTTGGATGACGCCGTTTCGGATGTCCCATTCCAGCGGGCGGCCGGCTTCGCGGTCGATCAGCATGGACGTCGCCATATCGGTGGGCGCCTGCTTGAGCATGTCGGCGATCTCGTCGACCACGCTGTCGGGCAGCGTCGCGCCCTCGGCCCGCGCGACTGCCAGGCATTCGGCCAGATACCCGCGGGCCACTGCGGCGACGTCGTCGCGCCGGAACATCCCGGAGCGCCGGCCGGACAGCACCATGAAGCCCACCACGGCGTTGACCAACAGCTTGCGCCACGCAGCGCTGAGGAAGTCCGGATCCAGTTCGATGCCGATCCCACTGCCGTCCATGGCCGCCGACAGCCTCGTCGCGGCAGGGCCGTCGGGCAGTACCAGCCGCGGGGCCTGCAGCACCTTCACCCACCCGTCGGGTTGGGTCTCCGCTGCAATCCAGATCGCCGCAGGTACGACGGCAGATTCGGGGCAGTAGGGGCGCAGCCGGTCAGCTTGTTCGACGCCGTTCTGGAGAGCGCAGACGACAGTGTCCGGACCGCACAGGCGGGCCAGCCACGGAGCCGACGCGGCGTACTGGGTGTCCTTGACCGCAAGCAGCACCACGTCGACCGGTCCGGCGACGGTTTCGGGATCGGTGTGCACCGGGCCGGGCACCACGATCGGCGCGGTGCCGTCCACCCGAACCTCGATGGCGCCGCGGGGCGTCCGTCCACACAGCAGCACTTCGCGACCCGCCGCGTACAGCAGTGCGGCGATCGTTGATCCGATGGCACCCGGTCCTACGAGGGCAAAGCTCACTGTCGCCAAATTACCGGTCGAGGCGCCCCTCTAGACTTAGCGCTCGAATTCAGACTTTCTTGAGGAGATATTCGTGTTGCGCAGTCACGCCGCCGGTTCGTTGCGATCCACCGACGCCGGTCAGACGGTGACGCTGGCTGGATGGGTGGCGCGCCGGCGCGACCACGGCGGCGTCATCTTCATCGACCTGCGCGACGCGTCCGGGGTCTCCCAGGTGGTGTTCCGTGACGCCGCGGTGCTCGAGCAGGCGCACCGGCTGCGCGCCGAGTTCTGTGTGCTGGTCACCGGCATCGTCGAGGTGCGGCCGGACGGCAACGCCAACAAGGACATCGCGACGGGCGACATCGAGGTCAACGCCACGACGCTCGAGGTGCTGTCCGAAAGTGCCCCGTTGCCGTTCCAGCTCGACGAGACCCCAGGCGAGGAAGCCCGCCTGAAGTACCGCTACCTCGACCTGCGCCGAGAAGGCCCGGGCAACGCAATTCGGTTGCGCTCCAAGGTCAATGCCGCGGCCCGCGGCGTGCTGGACAAGCACGACTTCGTCGAGATCGAGACCCCGACGATGACCCGCTCGACCCCCGAAGGCGCCCGTGACTTCCTGGTGCCCGCCCGCCTGCAGCCCGGCTCGTTCTACGCGCTGCCGCAGAGCCCGCAGCTGTTCAAGCAGCTGCTCATGGTGGCCGGCATGGAGCGCTACTACCAGATCGCCCGCTGCTACCGCGACGAGGATTTCCGCGCCGACCGCCAGCCGGAGTTCACCCAGCTGGACCTCGAGATGAGCTTCGTCAACGCCGACGACGTGATGGGCGTGGCCGAAGGGGTGCTCGCGGCGCTGTGGCAGCTGATCGACGTCGACCTGCCGCTGCCGTTGCCGCGCATCAGCTACGAAGAGGCCATGCGCCGCTTCGGTTCGGACAAGCCGGACCTGCGCTTCGCCGTCGAACTCGTCGAGTGCACCGACTACTTCAAGGACACCCCGTTCCGGGTGTTCCAGGCGCCGTACGTGGGTGCGGTCGTCATGCCGGGCGGTGCGTCGCAGCCCCGCCGGACCCTGGACGGCTGGCAGGAGTTCGCCAAGCAGCGCGGTCACAAGGGCCTGGCCTACGTGCTCGTGGGCGAGGACGGCGAGCTGGGTGGACCGGTGGCCAAGAACCTCACCGACGCCGAGCGTGCCGGTCTGGCCGAGCAGGTCGGCGCGAAGGTGGGTGACTGCATCTTCTTCGCGGCCGGTCCGGCCAAGGGTGCCCGTGCCCTGCTGGGCGCGACGCGCATCGAGATCGCCAAGCGCCTCGACCTGATCGACCCCAACGCCTGGGCATTCACCTGGGTGGTCGACTGGCCGCTGTTCGAATCCGCCGACGCGGCCACCGCATCGGGTGACGTCGCCGTCGGCTCCGGCGCCTGGACCGCCGTGCACCATGCGTTCACCGCGCCGCAGCCCGACTCGATCGGCACCTTCGACACCGACCCGGGCGCGGCCATGGCCGACGCCTACGACATCGTCTGCAACGGCAACGAGATCGGCGGCGGCTCGATCCGTATCCATCGCCGCGATGTCCAGGAGCGGGTGTTCGCGATGATGGGCATCGACGAAGCCGAAGCGCAAGACAAGTTCGGATTCTTGTTGGACGCCTTCACCTTTGGCGCACCGCCGCACGGCGGCCTGGCCTTCGGCTGGGACCGCATCACCGCGCTGCTGGCCGGGGTGGACTCGATCCGCGACGTCATCGCCTTCCCGAAGTCCGGCGGCGGCGTCGACCCGCTGACCGATGCGCCGGCGCCGATCACCGCGCAGCAGCGCAAGGAGTCGGGCATCGACTTCAAGCCTGAGGCCAAGAAGGCCGAGGCTCAGAAGGTCGAGGCTAAGTAGTCAGGAACCCCCGCAACGCCGCGGCCATCTGGGCGCGGATGGGGGCGCCGGACACGACGAGGTCGACCATCGTCGTCGACAGGTGCGTGTGGCCGCGGGCCTGGACGTGCTCGGCGGGCACACCCGCCGCGGCCAGTGCGGCGGCGTACGCGTTGCCTTCGTCGCGTAGCGGATCGAATTCGCAGGTCACCACCATCGCCGGTGGCAGGCCGGTGAGGTCGCCGCGCAGCGGGGCCCGTCGCGGGTCGTCGACAGGGCCGTCGTACAGCGCGGTGAACCACTGCATGAGCGGTGTGGTGAGTCCGTAGCCGTCGGCGTTCTCGACATATGACGGGTAGGGCTGCGCGTCGGTCGCCGGGGTGAGCAGCAGCTGCCCGCAGATGCGCGGGCCGCCGTGGTCGCGGGCCCACTGGCACACGACCGCGGCGATGTTGCCGCCCGCGCTCCATCCGGCCACCGCCAACCGGTCGGGCAGGCCGCCGAGCGCGGCGGCCTGGTCGGCGACCCACCGCAGCGCGGCGATGCCGTCGTCGATGGCCGCGGGAAACGGATGTTCCGGCGCGTGCCGGTAATTCATCGAGATGACCAGTGCGTCGGTGCGTACGCACAGGTCGCGGCACAGCGGGTCGTCGGACGTGGCGTTGCCCAGCACCCAGCCGCCGCCATGGAAGTAGACGACCACCGGGTGCGGGCCGGGGCTCGCCGGCCGGTACAGCCGGTAGTCGAGTTCGCCTGCGGCCCCCGGAAATCCGCCGTCGAGGACCTCACCCACCTCCGGTCCCGGCGGCCGGGTGCTGTTCGCCTCGATCATCGCGGCCCGGGCCAGCTCGACCGGAAGTGATTCCAGCGGAGGCGGATTCATCGCCGCGACCATCTCCAGCACCAGCTGAACGTCGGGTTGCAGCCGCCTGACCACGCCGTCGTGGCATTGTGAGCCAGTCGGTCCGGTCAGGTGGAAGCCCAGGTAGTCCTGGCCGACGACGTCGGCGCAGGCGGCGGCGTAGAAGTCGACACCCGCCGCGTAGGGCATGAAGACCCGGGGCTTGCCCGGGATGTTCGCGCCGACGTACCACGAATTCGCTTGCGGGAACATGGTGATGGCGCCTGCATCGGCGACGTGCCGCATCCAGCCGGCCTCGGCGGTCGGGGTCGGTTCGATGGTGTCGAAGCCGTGCGCACGCAGGTACGCCAATGTGTCGGCGACGAGCTCGACGTGCTGCTCGATGGACACCGCCATGTTCGACAGCACCGACGGACTACCCGGTCCGGTGATCAGGAACAGGTTCGGGAATCCCGTCGTGGTCAGGCCGAGGTAGGTCGACGGCCCTTGTGCCCATTTGGTTTTCAGCGCGAGTGCGTCGCGGCCGACGATGTCGATGGCCGCCACCGCGCCGGTGATGGCGTCGAACCCGGTCGCGAGCACCAGCGCGTCTACGTCGAAGGATTCACCGACGGTCTCGACGCCGGTCTCGGTGACGCCGACAAGTGGCTGGGTCCGCAGGTCGACCAGGCGCACATGTGATTGGTTGAAGGTGGCGTAGTAGTCGGTGTCGAGGCAGAGGCGCTTTGCGCCGACTGGATAGTCGTTGGGACACAACAGTTCTGCGGTCTGTGGATCGCGCACCGCGGCGCGGATCTTGCCCCGGACGAAGTCGGCGAACGATTCGTTGGCGGCCGGGTTGCTCATCAGGTCCGAGAACATGTTGAGCGTTTCCAGCAGCTCACCGATCTGCCAGGCGCGTTCGTAGCGCTGCTCGCGGTAGGCCTCGGGCACCGCGAACGTCGGGATCAGTGTGCGTTCCTGCGGCACCCCGCCGAACGACGCGCGTGCCGCGGCGCGGTAGGCGGGTTCGTCGGCCAGCGCAGCTCGCTTCTCCTCGGACACCGGGCCGTTGTGCGCCGGGATGGAGAAACACGGCGTGCGCTGGAAGACCGTCAGCCGCGCGGCCTGCGCGGCGATCAGCGGAATCGACTGGATGCCCGACGATCCGGTGCCGATCACCCCGACCCGCTGCCCGGCGAAATGGACGGGTTCGTGGGGCCAGCGGTTGGTGTAATACGTTTCGCCCGTGAAGGTTTCGATGCCCGCGATGTCGGGTTCTTTGGGGATCGACAAGCATCCGGTGGCCATCACGAGGTGACGACAGGTGACGTCGTCGCCCTGATCGGTTCGCACCCGCCAGGTGCCGTCGTCCCAATGGGCGCTGGTGACCCGGGTGCCCAGTGTGATGTCGCGACGCAGGTCGAACTTGTCGGCGACGTGGTTCAGGTAGCGCAGGATTTCCGGCTGGGTCGCGTACTTCTCCGACCACCGCCAGTCCCGGTGCCAGTCCGGGTCGAAGCTGAACATGTAGTCGAGGCTGGGGATGTCGACCCGCGCGCCGGGGTACCGATTCCAGTACCAGGTGCCGCCGATGTCGTCGGCCGCCTCGAAGACGCGAACCGAGAAGCCGCGCTCGCGAAGCTTGCGGATCAGGTAGAGGCCGGCGAATCCGGCTCCGACCACGACGGCGTCGACTTCTGGCGTCATTGGCACCTCCGTCAAATATCAGACAAGTATCGCGGAGGAGCGGGAACATTTGGGTCAGTTCACGAGGTTGGGTCAGTCATGACCGAATTCACGGATGCTGAATCTTTCCACGCCTTCAATGCCGGCATCGTCGACGAGTTTCGCGCCAACGGCGGCAAGGTGGGTGGCCAGTTCGAAGGCGGCAACCTGCTGCTGTTGCACACCACCGGTGCCAAGTCGGGTCAGCCGCGGATGTCGCCGCTGGCGTATCTGCCGGTCGACGGCAAGATTCTCATCGTCGGCTCGAAGGCCGGCGCTCCGACGCACCCCGACTGGGTCCACAATTTGCGTGCCAACCCGGCCGCCCACATCGAGATCGGTACCGGCGGGGCGAGCGAAGCGACGGGGGAAATCGACGCCTACGACGTCGTGGCGCGCGAGCTGCCGGACGACGAGCGCGAGGCCACGTACCCGTTGATCACGGCCGTCGCCCCCGTCTTCGCCGACTACCAGGCGAAGACCTCGCGCGTCATCCCGCTGTTCGAGCTGGTTCGCGCCTGAGTGTGGCCGCAGCCCCGGCAGGACAGGGGGACGGACTGCCGGGGCTGCGTCATTCAGGAGGTCTTACAGCCGCTCGATGATGGTGGCGTTCGCCATGCCGCCGCCTTCACACATCACCTGCAGGCCGTAGCGTCCGCCGCGCTGGTCGAGGGCGTTGACCAGGGTGCTCATGATGCGGGCACCGCTGGCGCCGAGAGGGTGGCCGATGGCGATGGCGCCACCGTTGACGTTGGTGCGGGCCAGATCAGCGCCGGTATCGGCCGCCCAGGCCAGCACGACCGGGGCGAACGCTTCGTTCACCTCGAACAGGTCGATGTCGGACAGCGACAGCCCGGAGCGGGCCAGTACCTTCTCGGTCGCCGGGATGACGCCGGTGAGCATGTACAGCGGATCGGAGCCGACCGCGGTCATGGTGTGGATGCGGGCCAGCGGCTGTAGGCCGTGGTTGCGGGCGAAGGCGCCGCTGGTGATCATGACGGCGGCGCTGCCATCGGACAGCGGCGACGAGTTGCCCGGCGTGATCTCCCAACGGATTTGGGGGAAGCGCGCGGCGTAGGCGTCGCTGTAGAACGCCGGCTTCAGCCCGGACAGGGTTTCGACGGAGGTGCCCGGCCGGATGATCTCGTCGGCGGCCAGGCCAGCCACCGGCACCAGCTCGTTGTCGAACAATCCGTCCTTGGCGGCGCGCGCCGCCTTCTCGTGACTGGCGGCCGAGAACTCGTCCAACTGGGTGCGGGACAGATTCCAGCGAGCGGCGATCAGTTCGGCGCTGATGCCTTGGGGGACAAGGCCGTCGGGGTAGCGCTCGGCCAGTCCGACGCCGAACGGGTTGCTGCCCGGTAGGACGGCGGCGCCCATCGGGACGCGGGACATCGACTCGACGCCGGCGGCGATCACCGCGTCGTACGAGCCGGCCAGCACGCCCTGTGCGGCGAAGGAAATGGCCTGCTGCGAACTGCCGCACTGCCGGTCGACGGTGGTGCCGGGGACGCTCTCGGGGAAGCCGGCTCCCAGCAAGGCATTTCGGGCGATGTTGGCGGCCTGGTCGCCGGCCTGCGTGACGGCACCCGCGATGACGTCGTCCACCAGGACCGGGTCGATGCCAGTACGTGCCACCACGGACCGCAGGCTGTGGGCCAGCAGGTCGGCGGGCAGGACGTCGTGCAGCGCGCCATTGGCCTTGCCCTTGCCGACCGGCGTGCGTACCGCGGCCACGATCACGGCGTCGCGGTCTGTGTAACCCGACATGAGAATCCTCCTGCAACTCCACGCTGAGTACTGCTTCCTATACTCAGATCTAACACCTGAGTATGGCAAGAGCAACCCAGCGGTAGAGTGATTCGCATGACAGCGCTCCAGGGTGTCCTCGCCGAACGTGACACGTGGTCGGCCGTCGGCCAGTGCGCCATCGAGAAGACGATGTCGTTGGTCGGCACCAAGTCCGCCATGCTGCTCATGCGCGAGGCCTATTACGGCACAACGCGTTTCGATGACTTCTCCCGGCGCGTCGGCATCACGAAAGCGGCCACGTCGGCCCGGCTGGCCGAACTCGTCGAGGCCGGCCTGCTGACCAAACGGCCGTACCAGGAGCCCGGCCAGCGCAGCCGCGACGAATACGTGCTGACCCCGGCGGGCACCGACTTCATGCCGGTGGTGTGGGCGATGTTCGAATGGGGCCGGCGCCACCTGGGGGACACCGGCCTGCGGCTCACCCACCTCGGGTGCGGCGCCGACGCCACCGTGGAGATTCGGTGCGCAGCGGGACACGAGATCCCGCCGGACGAACTCGGAATGAAGCTGGCACGTCGCCGCGGTCGGTAATCTTCGGCAGTGCTGCATCTACGTGTGATCACCCCGCCGGAGCTCGCCGAATCGGTGCTCGACCTTTATCGGCACCATGGCGGCATCGCCAACGTGGTGGCTCACCCCGGAGCGGCGATCGATCCGCGAGGTGACGTCATCACCGCCGACATCGCCCGCGACGCCGCCGACGGACTGATCGGCGGGCTGCGGGCGCTCGGCATCGACCAGGACGGCGCCATCACGATGGAGGTGCTCGACACCGTGCTGTCGACGGCCGCCTACCGCGCCGAGGACGAGATCGACGGCGACGGCGAAGACGCTGTCGTCTGGGACGAACTGGTGTTGCGCACCCGCGAGCAGAGCAGCCTCGGCATCTCTTACATGGCGTTCCTCTGTATCGCCTGCCTGCTGGCCGCCGTCGGCGTGCTCACCGACTCGGCCATCACCGTGGTCGGTGCCATGGTCGTCGGCCCAGAATTCGGGCCGCTGGCCGCGCTGGCGGTCGCGGTCGTGCGGCGCAAGGGCTATCTGGCGAAGCGCGCGGCGCTGGCCTTGCTCATCGGATTCCCGGCGGCGATGCTCGTCACAGCACTGGCCACGCTCGGATTCGAAGCACTGGGCTGGGTGGCGGTGCGCAGCATCCATGAACTGCAGAATGTCGACTTCATCTTCCAGGTCGGGCCGTTCTCGTTCGTCGTGGCGCTGTTGGCCGGAGCCGCCGGGATGCTGTCCCTGGTGACGTCGAAATCGGCTGCGCTGGTTGGGGTTTTCATCTCGGTGACGACAGTTCCGGCGGCCGGCATGTCAGTGGTCGCGGCCACCACCGGCGACTGGGATGTGGCACTGGCGTCGGCCGGGCAGCTGGCGGTCAACATGATCGGCATCGTGGCGGCGGGGGTACTGGTCCTGGCGGGATACAACCGGGCCCGCCGCGGCTAGCTTTCTCCGGCCTGCGACCGGCCGGTTCCGGTGCGCGGCGGGGTACCGATTCCACCGCATGAACTCGGAATCAAGCCGGTCCGTCCGGCTCGGTAGATTTCGGCCTGAGAATTTGCCAGAGGCGCTACAGTACCGGCGGCTGCCACACTAAGTGCCGCAGCGGCACCTTCGCCAGAAAGGCCTCCGCGCGCTATGAAAGATCCGGCTGACAGCACGCTGGCCTACATGGACCAGGCGTCCTACCTCGCGCGGCGGGCGCTCGGCCGTGGTCCCGTGATCCAGTACGTCTGGATCTACGAGCGGGGCGTGGACCTGGACGGACTGCGGCGCTTCCAGCGCAACTTGGCGGACGGGCTGCTGGGCAGACGCGTCGAACGATCATCGGTACCACTGGGCCGTCACCACTGGGTGTCCAGCCCGCCGACCGGCATCGACATCGCCACCACGGAACGCGCCCGCGACGCGATGTGGGAGTTCGCCGACGAGCGTGCCGACATCGAGGTGGACCCGGAGCACGGACCGCCGTGGCATCTCGGAGTCCAGCCGTTGGTTGGCGGCGGTTCCATCGTCTCGCTCGTGGTGTCGCACACCGTGGCCGACGCCGGCGCGCTGATCGAGTCGATCACCCACGCCGTCGCAGGCACCGGCCGCGACCTGCGCTATCCCGCGGCACGGTCCCGCACTCGCAAGCAGGCGCTGAGGCAGGACCTGCGCATCTTGGCGCGCGCCATCGCGGAGATACCGGCTGCCGTCGTCGGCGCGGCCCAGCTCGCGCGTGCAGAGTCGGCCGATCTTGCCGCATCGGCCAAGGCAGCGCCGGTGTCGCTCGGTGTTCGGTCCGAGCGGCCGGTGCATCTGCCGACGGTCGCGGCGCGCGTCGACCAGGGGGAATGGGACGACCGGGCCCGCGCACTTGGTGGGAGCAGCAACGTCTTGCTTGCCGGGATCGCGAGCCGCATCGGCGCCCACATCGGCCGTGTCGACGCCGACGGCAAGGTGCTGTTGTCGATCCCGGTCAGTGAGCGGGTGCAAGGTGACACCCGCGGCAACGCGCTGAATGCCATCACGGTGACCGTCGATCCGGAGCACGTGGCGGCCGACCTCGGTGGACTCCGGGGTGACGTGAAGGTCGCGTTCGCCGAGATGACCGCGAAGCGGGACCTGCTGATGGCGCCGCTGCCGCTGACGCCGTACACCCCAAAATTCCTGGTTCGCCGCCTGGAAAAGATGGTCATGCGGATCGGCAAACCGATCGGCTCGTCCAATGTCGGTGTGCTCCCTGAAGCGGTCAACTGCCCGGACGGCACGCCCGCGGACTACTTCATGTCGCGCTCGCCCGAGCCCGGGGTCACCGGCTCCGACTTGGACCGCATGGACGGGCGTCTGATGCTGGCCGCCGGCACGATGGCAGGCGCGGTGTGGATATCGGTGGCGTCCTGGGAGGTCGGCTCGGAGAACACCCGCGACCAACTCATGCAAGCGGTCAAGGAAGCGTTCTGTGACTTCGACCTCGCGGTGGAGCTCACGTAGCTTCTCCATCCTGCGACCCGCCAGTTGTTGTGGTGGGATCGGCTATGGCAATAAAGGTGGCGCTGGAGCATCGCACCAGCTACACGTTCGACAGGCTGGTCAAGGTGTACCCGCACGTGGTGCGGTTGCGCCCGGCCCCGCACTCGCGCACCCCGATCGAGGCGTACTCGCTGCAGGTCGAACCCGCCGACCACTTCATCAACTGGCAACAGGACGCCTTCGGTAACTTCGTGGGGCGCTTGGTCTTTCCGAACCGCGCCACCAGCCTGAGCATCACCGTCGGACTGATCGCCGACCTCAAGGTCATCAACCCCTTCGACTTCTTCATCGAGGAATGGGCCGAAACCGTCCCGTTCACCTACCCAGACAACCTGCTCGAGGATCTCAAGCCCTACCTGCGCCCGGTCGACGACGCCGACGAGTTGACGGCGGCCTGGGTCCGCGACTTCGAGGTGGTGCCGGGGACGGGCACCATCGACTTTCTGGTAGCGCTCAACCGGGCGGTCAATGCCGACGTCGGCTACAGCGTCCGGCTCGAACCCGGCGTCCAGGCACCGGATTTCACCCTGCGCACCGGCATCGGGTCCTGTCGGGATTCCGCCTGGCTCCTGGTGGCGATCCTGCGGCGGATGGGCTTCGCGGCCCGCTTCGTGTCCGGTTATCTGGTGCAGCTGAGCGCCGACATCGAGGCGCTGGACGGGCCGTCGGGACCGGTCGCCGACTTCACGGATCTGCACGCCTGGACCGAGGTGTACATCCCGGGTGCCGGCTGGGTCGGCCTGGATCCGACGTCGGGCCTGCTGGCCGGCGAGGGCCACATCCCGCTGTCGGCCACCCCGCATCCGGAGTCGGCCGCGCCGATCACCGGGGCTGTCGAACCGTGCGAAACGACCTTGGACTTCGTGAATGTGGTGACCAGGGTGCACGAGGACCCGCGGGTCACCCTGCCGTACACCGCATCGGCCTGGGAGTCGATCCGGGCCCTCGGCGCGGTCATCGACAAACGGATGGCCGAGCGCGACGTGCGGCTGACCGTCGGCGGCGAACCCACCTTCGTCTCGATCGACAACCAGACCGACGCGGAATGGACCACGGCCGCCGACGGACCGCACAAGCGCACGCTCGCCTCCGCGCTCACCGCACAGCTCAAGGACGCGTGGGCCCCGGACGGGCTGGTGCACCGGAGCCAAGGCAAGTGGTATCCGGGAGAACCGTTGCCGCGCTGGCAGATCGGTCTGATGTGGCGCACCGACGGGACACCGCTGTGGACCGATCCGGCCTTGCTGGCCGACCCGTGGTCCGGGGAAACCCACACGGCGGCGCCGGATGTGGACCGCCGGCTGCTCACCGAGATCGCCGCCGGGCTCGGGTTGCCGGACAGCCAGGTGCGTCCGGCGTACGAGGATGCGCTCGCCCGGCTGGCCGATGCCGTGCGCCGGCCGGATGGCGATCCGGTCACCGAGGATCTGACCGACGACGCTGCGTCACAGCGGAAAGCCTTGGTGGACAAACTCGATGCCGCGGTGACCGAACCCGCCGCGCACGTGCTGCCGCTGCATCGCCGAGACGACGACACCGGCTGGGTGTCCGCCGACTGGCAACTGCGCCGCGGTCGGCTGGTGCTGACCGCGGGCGATTCGCCGGCCGGGCTGCGGTTGCCGCTGAGCTCGATCAGCTGGCATCCGCCGCAGCCGGTCCCGGACGCCGACCCGTTGGCGGGGGAGAGCGCCGCGGTCCCGAACCGGCCCGCCGCGGTGGTCAGCGCCGACGGCGCACCACCCACCGCGCTGGTGGCCGAGGTGCGCGACGGCCTGCTGTACGTATTCCTGCCGCCCACAACGACATTCGACGACTTCACCGACCTGATCGGCCGCATCGAGCAGGCCGCCGCCCAGCTCGGCGTCCCCGTCGTGATCGAGGGATACGGGCCACCGTCCGACCCGCGACTGGAGCAGATGACCGTCACCCCCGACCCGGGCGTCATCGAGGTCAACGTGGCACCCACGGCCACCTTCGCCGAACAGGCCGCACAACTGGAGACCCTGTACGAGGCCGCTCGGCAGGCCCGGCTCGGCACCGAGGGCTTCGACGTCGACGGCACCCACGGCGGTACCGGCGGTGGCAACCACATCACCCTCGGCGGCGTCACGCCCGCCGACTCACCGCTCCTGCGCCGGCCCGACCTGCTGGTGTCGATGCTGACGTACTGGCAACGCCACCCTGCGCTGTCCTACCTGTTCTCCGGCCGGTTCATCGGAACGACGTCGCAAGCGCCGCGGGTCGACGAGGGGCGGGTCGAGGCGCTGTACGAGCTGGAGATCGCGTTCGCCGAGATCGCGCGGGTTGCCGATGACGGCGAAAACCGCGCCTGGGTCACCGACCGTGCCCTGCGGCACCTGCTCACCGACATCACCGGCAACACGCACCGCGCCGAGTTCTGCATCGACAAGCTCTACAGCCCGGACAGTGCGCGCGGTCGCCTGGGCCTGCTGGAGCTGCGTGGTTTTGAGATGCCGCCGCATTTCCAGATGGCCATGGTGCAGTCGCTGCTGGTGCGGTCGCTGGTCGCCTGGTTCTGGGACGAGCCGCTGCGGGCCCCGTTGATCCGGCACGGCGAGAACCTGCACGGCCGATACCTGTTGCCGCACTTCATTGTTCAAGACATCGCCGAAGTGGCTGCCGACCTCCGGGCGCACGGCATCGCGTTCGACACCAGCTGGCTGGACCCGTTCACCGAATTCCGCTTTCCCCGGATCGGCAGCGTGATCGCAGGCGGCGTCGAGCTGGAGCTGCGCGGGGCCATCGAACCGTGGAACACGCTCGGTGAGGAATCCACCGGCACCGGGACTGCCCGCTATGTCGACTCCTCGGTGGAGCGGCTGCAGGTCCGGGTGATCGGCGCCGACCGGCACCGCCACCTCGTCACGGTGAACGGCCACCCCGTCCCGCTGCTGGCCACCGACAACCCCGACGTCCAGGTCGGCGGGGTCCGGTACCGGGCGTGGCAGCCACCGAGTGCGCTGCACCCCACCATCACGGTCGACGGCCCGCTGCGCTTCGAAGTGGTCGACGGGTTCACCGGATTCTCGAAAGGCGGCTGCACCTACCACGTCTCGCACCCGGGCGGGCGTGCGTACGACACGCCGCCCGTCAATGCGGTCGAGGCCGAGTCGCGGCGCAGCCGGCGTTTCGAGGCCATCGGCTTCACCCCCGGCACGGTCGATCTGGCCGATCTTCGGGAGAAGCAGGCCCGCCAATCCACCGATGGCGGAGCGTCGGGCATCCTCGATCTGCGCCGGGTGCGTACCGTTCTGCGGTAATGGTTCTCCGTACACACAGTTCCCCAGCCCTGGCCGAGGATGCGGCGCCCGTCGGCGACCCACTGGCCGGGTATCGCGCCGACCGCGCCCAGGAGCCCTTGTTCGACGTCCGTGACCTGGCCGCCAGCGCGGGCTACGACGAGCTGGTCGACGAGTCGGGCGCGATCCGGCCGGCCTGGCAGGAGCTGACCGACTGCGTTCGGGACCGCGGTCGGACGGGCCTCGATCAGCTGCGCGGGGTGGTCCGGGAACTCGTCGACAACGACGGCATCAGCTACGTGCAGGTCGACCGAGATGGCGCGGCCGTCATCGATGTCGACGGCACGCCGGTGGTGGACACCTGGCAGCTCGACGCCCTGCCCTTGGTGTTGTCCGCGGCAGACTGGTCCACCCTCGAATCCGGACTGGTGCAACGTTCCCGGCTGCTCGACGCGGTACTGACCGACCTGTACGGGGCCCGCCGCTCCATCACCTCCGGCGTGCTGCCGCCGGAGTTGTTGTACGGCCATCCCGGTTACGTGCGTGCGGCTCGCGGTATCGCGGTGCCGGGTCGGCACCAGTTGTTCCTGCATGGCTGCGACGTCAGCCGCCATCGCGACGGTGGCTTCGCGGTGAACGCCGACTGGACCCAGGCGCCTTCCGGGGCCGGGTACGCCCTGGCCGACCGTCGGGTCGTCGCGCACGCGGTGCCCGAGCTGTACGAGAAGGTGGCCCCGCGTCCGGCGTCGCCGTGGGCCCAGGCGCTGCGTCTGGCGCTGATCGATGCCGCGCCAGAGGCCGCGCGGGAACCGGTGGTGGTCGTGCTCAGCCCCGGCAGTCATTCCGAGACGGCCTTCGACCAGGCCTACCTGGCCAGCGTGTTGGGCTTCCCGTTGGTGGAGAGCGCCGACCTCGTGGTGCGCGACGGCAAGCTCTGGATGCGCTCGCTCGGCACCCTCAAACGGGTCGACGTCGTACTGCGCCGCGTGGACGCCGAGTATGCCGATCCGTTGGACCTGCGCCCGGACTCCCGGCTCGGCGTGGTGGGACTCGTCGAGGTACTGCGCCGCGGGGCGGTGACCGTGGTGAACACGCTGGGCAGCGGCATCCTCGAAAGCCCGGGCATCACCCGATTCCTGCCGGAACTGGCCGAGCTGCTCACCGGGGAGACCCCGGAACTGCCGAGCGCCCGATGTTTCTGGGGCGGTATCGACGCCGAGCGCTCGCATCTGTTGAGCAAGATGTCCACCCTGCTGATCCGGCCGGTGAACGGCGACCCGGCGATCGTCGGCCCAGCGCTGTCCGCGGCCAAGCGGTCCGAGCTGGCGGCCCGGATCACCGCCGCCCCGTGGCAGTGGATGGGCCAGGAACTGCCCGAGTTCTCCACGGCGCCGATGGACCTGCTGCCCAGTGGATTGTCCGCGGGCAGCGTCGGGATGCGGCTGTTCACCGTCGCCCAGCGCGGCGGCTATGCGCCCATGATCGGCGGGCTGGGTTACGTGCTGGCGCGGGGACACGCCGCGTACGGCATGGAAACCGTTGCGGCCAAGGATGTCTGGGTGCGATCGCCCGACCGGGCCGCGGTGGTGCAGGCGCAGCCGGTCGACCTACCGGGCATGACTCCGAGCCCGACGCGCGCGGTGAGCTCGCCTCGGGTGCTCTCCGACCTGTTCTGGCTGGGCCGGTACGCCGAACGCGCCGAATTCACGGCGCGACTGCTCACCGTCACCCGCGAGCGCTACCACGAATTCCGTTACCGGCGAGACCTCGCCGGCAGTGACTGCGTGCCGATACTGCTGACCGCACTCGGCCAGATCACCGGCACCGACACCGGAGCCGATGGAGACTATGCCGAACAGCTGGCGATCACGCCGACGACGCTGTGGGCGCTCACCGCCGACCGGCACCGCCCGGGTTCGCTGGCGCAATCCGTCGAACGTCTGGGCCTGGCCGCGCGCGCGGTCCGCGACCAGATGTCGAACGACACCTGGATGGTGCTGGCCGCCGTCGAACGTGCGGTGCTGCAGCCATCCGACCGTGCGCGGCAGCGCCAGGGCACGACACTGTCGCCCCCGAATTCGAAGACCAAGGGCGAGGCGTACCTGTCCACCGCGCCCAGCCAGACTCTGGCCGGGATGCTGGCCCTGTCCGGCGTGGCAGCCGAATCCATGGTCCGCGACGTGGGCTGGACCATGATGGACATCGGCAAGCGCATCGAGCGCGGCCTCGGCTTGACGGCGCTGCTGCGGGCCACCCTCACCACCGGCCGCAGTGCCGAGACCGAACGGACCGTCAGCGAGTCCGTGCTCGTGGTGTGCGAGTCGGCGGTGATGTACCGCAGGCGCATGCTGGGACAAGTGAGCGTGGCCGCCATCGCCGACCTGGTGTTGTTCGACGAGGAGAACCCGCGGTCGCTGGCCTTCCAGTTCGAGCGGTTGCGCGCCGACCTGCGGGCACTGCCGTCCTCGACCGGGTCCACCCGCCCGGAACGCATGATCGACGAGATCGCCGCCCGCCTGCGACGTCAGGATCCGGCCGACCTGGAGCACGTCACCGAGGAGGGGCGGCGCGCCGAACTGGCCGAGCTTCTCGACGGTATGCACGCCGATCTGCGGGAGTTGTCCGAGCTGATCCGGGCCGCGCACCTGGCCCTCCCGAGCGGCATGCAGCCGCTGTGGGGTCCTGACGAACGGCGGCAGATGCCATGACCCGCGAATACCAGATCACCCATCGCACGCGGTACCGCTACTCCGACGTCGTCACCAGCTCGTACGGCCGCGGGTTTCTGACCCCACGCGACAGTGATCAGCAGCGCTGCCAGTCGTATCGGTTGAACATCGATCCCGAACCGGCCGACCGCTCCACCAGCCGGGACGCCTACGGCAACATCAGCTCGTATTTTCATGTGACACAACCACATCACGAACTCATCGTGACCGGGCGCAGCATCGTGGAGGTCGACCCGCCGCCGGTCGAGTGGTATGGGGCAGGCGCTGCCGTGGCGCCGTGGGAGCACGCCCGTCCGGCCGGGCCCGACGGGGCGCTGGCGGCCGAGTTCGTGCTGGATCTGAAATCCGCCGAGATCACCGAGGCGGTAAAGGATTACGCCGCACCGAGTTTTGCTCCGGGCCGGCCGCTGATCGAGGTACTGCGCGACCTGAACTCGCGCATCTTCACCGACTTCACCTACCGGTCCGGGTCGACGACGGTGTCCACCCGGGTCGCGGAGGTACTGGCTGCCCGCGAGGGGGTGTGCCAGGACTTCGCCCGCCTGGCCATCGCCTGCCTGCGCGCGAACGGCCTTGCCGCCAGCTATGTTTCGGGCTACCTGGCCACCGATCCGCCGCCGGGCAAGGAACGGATGGTGGGCATCGACGCCACCCATGCCTGGGCCTCGGTGTGGACACCGGGGAACCAGTGGCTGGGGCTGGATCCGACCAACGACCAGCTGGTCGACGAGCGCTACATCGTGGTCGGGTTCGGCCGCGACTACGCCGACGTTCCGCCGCTGCGCGGCATCATCTACACCGACTCCGAGCGCAGCGTCATCGACGTTTCGGTGGACGTCGCACCGCTGGCCGGAGGCCCACTGCATGCGTGACTTCAACTGCCCCAACTGCGGTCAGCGGCTGGCGTTCGACAATTCGGTATGCCTGGGCTGCGGCAGCGCACTGGGCTTCTCGCTGGAGAACATGGCGCTGCTGGTGATCTCGCCCCCCGACGGCACGGGTAACAGCGACCATGCCGGCTCGGTGGCCTCGACGGACTACCAGCTGTGCGCGAATCTGCATCTGGCCGAATGCAATTGGCTGGTTCGGGTCAGTCCGGTGCCGCAACTGTGCGTGTCGTGCACACTGACCCGCACCCGTCCCGGTGACGATGACACCAAGGCCATGTCGGCGTTCGCCGATGCGGAGCAGGCCAAGCGCCGACTGATCGTGGAGCTGACCGAACTGGGCCTGTCGATGGACGGGCTCGGCTTCGATCTGCTGTCCAGCGAGCACCAATCGGTGCTCACCGGGCATCAGAACGGGATCATCACCCTGGACCTCGCCGAGGGTGACGACGTGCACCGCGAACAGCTGCGCGTCGCCATGGCCGAGCCGTACCGAACTCTGCTGGGCCACTTCCGTCATGAGATCGGGCACTACTACTTCTACCGGCTCGTGCAGCCGTCAGCAGAGGCGAGCGCACGCTTCACCGCGCTGTTCGGGGACCCCGACAGCGACTACCAGGCGGCGCTGGACCGGCACTACCGCGACGGCGCGCCCACCGGCTGGGAGCGGCAGTACGTGTCGTCCTACGCCACCATGCATCCGGCCGAGGACTGGGCCGAGACGTTCGCCCACTATCTGCACATCCGCGATGCCCTCGACACCGCGGCGGCCTTCGGTTTCGCGCCGGCCGGGGCCACCTTCGACCGGCGGGTGCTGGGGCCCAGCGGATTTGACACGCTGATCGAGCTCTGGCTACCACTGGCGTGGGCGTTGAACATGGTCAACCGGTCGATGGGCAAGGACGACCTCTACCCGTTCGTGCTGCCGGCCGCGGTACTGGAGAAGATGCGGTTCATCCACGCGGCGGTGAACGAATCGGCCTGATCGCCGGCACTGTTCTGCGCGGCGCGTTGACGCGGCCCACGGCGATAGAGCACGATCGCGCCCATGATGTGCGTAAGGGTGGGGGCAGCGGTACTAATGGGTCTGGTGGCCCTCTCGCCGGCTGCATGTAGCTCGAAAACCACGGTCAAAGCGGATGACGCCGCCAAGCAGGTGGTCAAACTGGTGTCCGACCAGAACAAGTTCACGCCCACCGACGTGAAGTGCCCGTCCGATGTGGTGGCCACCAAGGGCGGCCAGTTCGACTGCCACTTCACCGGACCGCGCAAGGTGCAGTACGTCGCGCACATGAAGATCGTGAAAGTCGACGGCGAGCGCATCACCTGCGACATCAAGGTCGAGAAGGCCCCGTAACCCGTCATTCGTAACCGGGCCGTGACGAAAACGCGGGTGGCGCAACCGGATCTGGCCCGCGCGGGTTTCTAGGATCGGTCCTGTGAGCGACCGATACGGATCCGATGTGCTGGCCCGCAACCCGAACGCCAAGAAGCGTTCGACCGAGCAGCCCGCCGAGAAGGGGCTCGTGGTCGAGTGCGCCACGACCGGCTTCGTGGGCGCTGTGGTGCAGGTCGAGTACGGCCGGATGGTCCTCGAAGACTTCGACGGCTACCGCAAGCCGTTCCCGATCGGCCCGGGCTACCTGATCGACGGCAATCCCGTCATCCTCACCGCGCCCAAGCGCACCGCACCCGCCGCCCCCACCCGCACCGCATCGGGTTCGGTTGCGGTGCAAGGACATCGAGCCCGCACCGCGCTGGCCAGCCGAATCTACGTGGAAGGCCGCCACGACGCCGAACTCGTCGAGCAGGTGTGGGGCCACGACCTGCGGGTCGAGGGCGTCGTCGTCGAGTACCTCGGCGGTGTCGACGATCTGGCCGCCATCGTGCGCGAATTCGAACCAGGGCCGGGCCGCCGCCTCGGCGTGCTCGTCGACCACCTGGTGTCCGGGTCGAAGGAGGCGCGCATCGCCGAGCAGGTGCGGCGCGGCCCCGGCGGCGAGCACACGTTGGTGGTCGGCCACCCGTTCATCGATATCTGGCAGGCCGTCAAACCCGCCCGCATCGGGCGCGAGGCGTGGCCGGTGATCCCGCGCGGCATCGAGTGGAAGCACGGCGTCTGTGAGGCGCTCGGCTGGCCGCACGCCGACCAGGCCGGTATCGCCGCGGCGTGGCAGCGCATCCGCGGCCGGGTGCGGGACTGGAACGACCTGGAACCCCAGCTGATCGGACGGGTCGAGGAGCTGATCGACTTCGTCACCGCACCCGCCGATTGAGCCGGGCGGTCATTCCGACCGTGAGATCAGGATCGAGTTGGAGCTGACGGCCAGCATGGCGGCCCGGTCCAGCAGCGCCTCCTTCGTCATCCCGGCCGGACGGTCGATGGCGATTCGCAGCGCGAGCTGGAGCATCATGCCCATCCCGAGATAGAGGATCTCGTCGACCGCGGTGTCGGGGAGATGCGGGTAGTGGTGCAACAACGCCAGGCGCGCAATGTGATACAGGTGCTCCTCGATACCGGGCAGCACATTGCTCTGGCTGCCCAGCGGGAGGTCGTTGATCACGGCGCCCATCACGCCCCGGTGGTCTTCGAGGGCGTCGACCAGCGCCGAGAGCACATGGCGGGCGCCCGTCACCATGTCCAGCGACAGACCCTCGGCGAGCGCCGCGACCAATCGGCGCATGATGTCGTCTTCGGTGCGCGCCCGCAGCGCGACGATGATCGCGTCCTTGTCGGCGAAGTACCGGTAGACGGTGCCGATGCTCACATGGGCGTTCTTCGCGATCTGGTTGGTGGACACAGCGCGATAACCATCCCGGTCCAAAAGCTGAGCTGTCGAATCAAGAATCTCGTTGATCGATTGCTGAGAGCGCTTCTGCATCGGCACACTGCGTCCTGAACTGGACATTTAGGGAACCTCTCTGCCCATCCTGACGGACGAAAAAGTGAGTAGAAGGCGAGTTCTACTCGATTCTAGGCTGGATGTGATGGCGAACACAGCCACAGAGAGGTGGCCAGTCATGATGCTGCTCGATGACCTGATCCGCATGGTGGTGCCACTCGACGACGGTTCGGTGCCCGACCTGTCGCCGGTGTGGGCCGAATTGCGCAGGCGCCCGACAGCGCTGCTGAACCCCATGGATCTGTTCTTCGAGATCCAGCGGCCGGAGTACTTCAAAAAGGCGCGGTTCGACGGCCCGGCCGGAGACCCGGGTTGGTTCGGCCCGGACAGCGCCGCCTGGTACGTGCACACCCATACCCCGTCAGTGGTCGTCGGCATGGTCAACACCGCGATGATCGACATCCTGCATCAGGACATCCAGTACTCGGTGTATGACCACTCCAAGCTGGTCGGACGCTGTCCCGACGGCAGTGTGCGGTCCGGAACCTTTTCCAGCAGCGGGCTCATCGTGCGTGCGGGACATACCTTTTCGTTTTTCACCGGGGTCATCTACGGCTCCACCGACACCGCCGAGTCGCTGTGCCAGACCGTGAAGGCCATGCACCACCGGGTCAAAGGGACGCGGCCGGACGGCAAGGCGTACGACGCCGATGAACCGGAGTTCTTCCGGTGGACGTACGCCAGCGTGGTCGACGGCCTGGCGGGAGCGCACCGCCGATATCACCCGAAGCCGTTGCGCGGCAACGATCTCGACGACTTCTATCGCGACTACGCGCGGGTCGGGGAGGCCTTGGGTGGCACGGACCTGCCGCAGACCCGAGCCGAATGCCGCCGGGTACTCACCGAATCCCCGTCGGCTGCCGAGGTGGGGCTCAACGCCGACAACATCAAATATCTTCAGCTGCTGAACCCGCCCAGCATCACGCCGCTGCGCCCGATCTACGACTTCGCGTACTGGGTGATCATGGACATGATGCCCGAGCCGGTACAGCAGGCGGTCGGCTTTCGGCAGCCAAATCTGTTGGTGCGGGGCGGATATCGGCAACTCGCTCGAACGCTGCTCAATGCCCCGCGGATGCTCGGTGAGATACGCGAGGTGGAAGCCGCCAACCGTCGAGTGCGATCCGTTCGCCCGGTCGAACGGATCGCGTCATGACCATCCCGGCGCAGCAGGACGTGCACCCGTATGACTACTACTACCGGCCGGGCATGCCGATGCGGCCGGCGCCGCCGCGGCTGCGTCGCGACCCGGCCTGGGCGGACCGGCCCGTGTTCGACGATTTCCGGCCGGGAACGCTGACCGACGCACAACGTGACCTGCTCGAGCTGTTCATCGACCATTACTGGCAGGGCGACCCGCTCATGGATGCCGTGGTGGAACGCTTCCGGGTGATCAGTGTCGCGCGCGGCCGCCGATTGCTGGAGCAGGCGCTCGATCACGGGATCGACAACCTCGACGACCCGCCGAGTGAACTCGTGGATCTGTTTGCCAGCCTTGACAATCCACCGGACTGGCACGATCCGGTGGTGTGGGAGCGCGGTCGGCAGCTGTGGATCGACTGCTCGCTGGCGGGCAAGGTCGGGATGGGTATCCAGGACGCAATAGGCACTTTCGTCGGCGCCGAGGTGTCGTCGGCGACCGGCGCCACCAAACGCTTCGTCACCGCTCCGCTGGTGCGCAACCTGGAATCCGCGAAATGGTTTCACGATGCGACCAAGCCGGGCTTCATCGACCGGTACAGCCCCGAGTTCAAGGAGACCGTGCGCGTCCGGCTCATGCATTCGCAGGTCCGCCAGGGGCTGCGCAGATCGTGGGGCGATGACCATTTCAGCGTCCACGGCAACCCGATCTCGACCAGCACCACCATGGGTGCGGCGGTGACATTCGGCCTGTTGCCGATGCTGACCGACCACAATCACGGCAGGCGACACTCGGTCGCCGAGTTCGACGCCGTGATGCGCTACTGGGCCTACATCGCGTACGTCTTCGGAGTCACCCCGGAGATCATCCCCACCACCGCGCAGGACGGAATCATGTTGGCGGACTACATGATCTCCACGGCCGGCGGTCCGACCGACTGGACCGCGCAGATGACGCAGGCGGCGGCGGACGGCATCGGACGCATCGAGGGCCTGCCCGGCCTGCTGGTTCGCGCCGCCGTCGCGCCGGTGGTCGGGATGGTCGCCTACTACAGCGGTGATGCGTTGGCGCGTGCGCTGGTGTCGGCGACGCCGTACCGGGATGTCGCCATCCAGCCGTGGAAAGCATTGACCGGGGTGGCTGTGCATGCCGGCGTCAAGTCCCGCATGGTCCTGGACCGGATTCCCGGCGCGGGTGGGCGGCGTGCGCTGCGGGCCCGCCACAGCGATCCGTTCTGGGCGGTCAATGTGCAGATTGCCAGGATGCTGGCCCGGCGCGGCGGGATCATCGGCACTCCCTACCGGCACCACGACCGCACACCCGACGTCCCGCGTGGTTGTCCGATGCACTGAACTCGCGACGTGGCACGCTGGAGCCGTGTCTGACGGGCTGTTCGAGGTAGGGGGCGATGCCGAGCCGGCGTCCGGCTCGGTCGTGGCTGCACCGCTGGCCGTGCGGATGCGGCCGGCCGGCCTCGACGAGGTCGTCGGCCAGGATCACCTGCTCAAACCGGGGTCGCCGCTGCGCCGGCTGGTCGAGGGATCGGGCGCGGCCAGCGTCATCCTCTACGGACCGCCCGGTACCGGCAAGACCACGCTGGCGTCACTGATCTCCGGGGCCACCGGGCGTCGGTTCGAGGCGCTGTCGGCACTGTCGGCCGGCGTCAAGGACGTCCGCGCCGTCATCGACGAGGCCCGGCGCGCCGCCATCCACGGCCGTCAGACCGTGCTGTTCATCGACGAGGTGCACCGCTTCTCCAAGACCCAGCAGGACGCGCTGCTCGCCGCGGTCGAGAACCGCGTGGTGCTGCTGGTGGCGGCGACCACGGAGAACCCGTCGTTCTCGGTGGTGGCGCCGCTGCTGTCGCGGTCGCTGATCCTGCAACTGCAGCCGCTGACCGCCGACGCCGTGCGCGCCGTGGTGGAGCGGGCGATCACCGACCCGCGCGGGCTGGGCGGCGCGGATGTCGACGACGACGCGGTGGACCTGCTCGTCAAGCTGAGTGCAGGGGATGCCCGACGGGCCCTGACGGCGCTGGAGGTCGCGGCCGAAACCGCCGGCGACGAGCGCGTGACCGTCGAGGTCGTCGAGCAGTCGCTGGATCAGGCCGCGGTGCGCTACGACCGTGATGGCGACCAGCACTACGACGTGGTCAGTGCGTTCATCAAATCGGTGCGCGGCTCCGACGTCGACGCCGCACTGCATTACCTGGCGCGGATGCTGACCGCGGGGGAGGACCCGCGGTTCATCGCCCGCCGGCTGATGATCCTGGCCAGCGAGGACATCGGCATCGCCGATCCCACCGCACTGCCGACGGCGGTGGCCGCCGCGCAGACCGTGCAGCTCATCGGGCTACCGGAGGCCCAGCTGACGCTGGCCCACGCGACGGTGCACCTGGCGACAGCGCCGAAATCCAACGCCGTGACCGTCGCCCTGGGGGCGGCGATGGCCGACATCAAGGCCGGCAAGGCCGGTCAGGTGCCGACGCATCTGCGCGACGGGCACTACGCCGGTGCGGCCGCACTCGGCCACGCGCAGGGCTACAAATACGCGCACGATCACCCGGGTGGTGTTGCGGCGCAACAGTATCCGCCCGACGAGCTGGTCGGCGTCGACTACTACCGGCCCACCCCGCACGGGGCGGAACGGGAGATCGGCGGCCGCCTGGAGAAGCTGCGCGCCATCATCCGGCGTCGTTGATGGCTGCCCTGGGCCGGCGCTAGACGAGTTCAGGCACCCGCAGGTGCGCGATGGCCAGATCGAACGCGCAGTCGGCGATCTCCGATGCGCCGGCGGCCTGCACCGACTCGACCTTCAGCGCCGTGGCCTGCTGCCAGTAGTCCTCCATCAATTCACGGGTTCGGAACGACGCCGACGACACCGCGCGGCCCGAGCCGCGGTCGACCAGCAGGCTGGCGCTGCAGAACCCGGGCAGGTGCTCGATCTGCCGCAGCACGGTGTCGCGGAAGTAATCGATGCCGGCCTCCATCAGATCCGGCGGCACGGTGAGCCAGGTGGCCCGCACGCACGCGCCGTTGCCGCGCTCGCGGTGCAGGACGGCGATCTCCCATTCCTCGACCATCGGGGCGCCGGCGCCGAACCGTTCGGCGGCCAGGTTGCGGAGCCGTCGGCCCTCACTGGCGCTGTAGTGCAGGGCGTCCTCGGACTCCCATGCGCTGGTGGCGATGCACCGGCCGGTTTCCCGGTCGACCATCAGAGACAGGCCGATGGAGCCGGGCAGTTCCTGCAGCACAGGCATGACCTCGTCGCGGATGTGGGCGATGCCGGCATCGATCTGGTCAGGGCGCGCCATCATCGTGGTAGAACGTGCGAACACGGTCCACCCCCTTGTTGTTCAGGGCGGCGCTCCGGTGGCGCCACCGGGATAAAGACAACTGTCCTCCCCGGCGGTACGACGCACAATGGATGTACGGGCTGGGGTCAAAGTCGTGAACCTGCAGACCGGTACTGTTATGCGGGCAACTACCCGGTCGATGAAGGACAGCAGCACGTGCAGACACACGAGATCAGGAAACGATTCCTCGATCATTTCGTGAAAGCGGGCCACACCGAGGTGCCGAGCGCATCGGTGATCCTGGACGATCCGAACCTGTTGTTCGTCAACGCCGGCATGGTGCAGTTCGTGCCCTATTTCCTGGGCGACCGCACCCCGCCCTACGACAAGGCGACCAGCGTGCAGAAGTGCATCCGCACGCCGGACATCGACGAGGTGGGCATCACCACCCGGCACAACACCTTCTTCCAGATGGCCGGCAACTTCTCGTTCGGCGACTACTTCAAGCGCGGCGCCATCGCGCTGGCCTGGGATCTGCTGACCAACTCGGTGTCCGAGGGCGGCTACGGCTTCGACCCCGAAAAGCTCTGGGCCACCGTCTATCTCGATGACGACGAGGCCATCGGACTCTGGGAGGAGATCGCCGGACTGCCGCCGGAGCGCATCCAGCGCCGCGGCAAGGCCGACAACTACTGGTCCATGGGCATCCCCGGCCCGTGCGGCCCGTGTTCGGAGATCTACTACGACCGCGGCCCCGAGTACGGCATCGAAGGTGGCCCCGAGGCCAACGAGGACCGCTACATCGAAATCTGGAACCTCGTGTTCATGCAGAACGAGCGCGGCGAGGGCACCAGCAAGACCGACTTCGAAATCCTCGGCCCGCTGCCGCGGCAGAACATCGACACCGGCATGGGTGTCGAGCGCATCGCCTGCCTGCTGCAGGGCGTCGACAACGTCTATGAGACCGACCTGGTCCGTCCGGTGATCGACATGGTCGCCTCGGTGGCGCCCCGGCACTATGGCGCCGGCAACCATGCCGACGACGTGCGCTACCGCGTCATCGCCGACCACAGCCGCACCGCCGCGATCATCATCGGCGACGGCGTCACCCCGGGTAACGAAGGCCGCGGCTACGTGCTGCGCCGCCTGCTGCGCCGCATCATCCGCGCCGCCAAGCTGCTCGGTGTCGAGCAGCCGATCATGTCCGAGCTGATGGCCACCGTGCGCGACACGATGGGTCCGTCGTACCCGGAGCTGGTCACGGACTTCGAGCGCATCAACCGCATCGCGGTCGCCGAGGAGGTCGCCTTCAACCGCACCCTCGCGGCGGGTTCGCGGCTGTTCGAGGATGCGGCCGCCGCCACCAGGGCCGCCGGCAAGACCGTCGTCTCCGGCAGTGACGCCTTCACGCTGCACGACACCTACGGCTTCCCGGTCGAGCTGACGCTCGAGATGGCGGCCGAAGCGGGCCTGTCCGTCGACGAAGAGGGCTTCCGCGGCCTGATGGCCGAGCAGCGGGCGCGTGCCAAGGCCGACGCCGCCGCTCGCAAGCACGCACACGCCGACCTGTCCGCCTTCCGCGACCTGGTCGACGCCGGCCCGACCGAGTTCACCGGCTTCGACGAATTGACTTCCGAGGCAAGGATTCTCGGCATCTTCGTGGACGGCAAGCGGGTGCCGGTGGTGACACACGGCACCGAAGGATCCGACAGCGTCGAACTCGTGCTGGATCGGACCCCGCTGTACGCAGAGTCGGGTGGCCAGATCGCCGACACCGGAACGATCACCGGCACTGGGTCTTCGGCCACGGCCAAAGCCGCGGTCACCGATGTGCAGAAGATCGCCAAGTCGCTGTGGGTGCACACCATCAACGTCGAGTCCGGTGAGTTCGTCGAGGGCGACACCGTGACCGCCGCGGTCGACCCGACCTGGCGCCGCGGCGCCACCCAGGGGCACTCGGGCACGCACATGGTGCACGCGGCACTGCGACAGGTGTTGGGCCCCAACGCCGTTCAGGCCGGTTCGCTGAACCGCCCGGGTTACCTGCGGTTCGACTTCAACTACCAGGGCGCGTTGAGCGACGAGCAGCGCAGCCAGGTCGAGGAGGTCACCAACGAGGCGGTGCAGGCCGACTTCGAGGTGCACACCTTCAACGAGAAGCTGGAGAAGGCCAAGGCGATGGGCGCCATGGCGATGTTCGGCGAGTCCTACCCGGACGAGGTCCGTGTGGTGGAGATCGGTGGACCGTTCTCCATGGAGCTGTGCGGTGGTACCCACGTCCAGCGCTCGGCGCAGATCGGCCCGGTGACCATCCTCGGCGAGTCGTCGGTGGGTTCGGGTGTGCGTCGCGTCGAGGCCTACGTCGGGCTGGACTCGTTCCGGCACCTGGCCAAGGAACGTGCGCTGATGGCCGGCCTGGCCTCGTCGCTGAAGGTGCCCTCGGAAGAGGTGCCCGCCCGCGTGGCCACCCTGGTCGAGAAGCTCAAGGCCGCCGAGAAGGAACTCGACAAGGTCCGGCTGGCCGGTGCCAAGGCCGCCGCCGCCAACGCCGCGGCAGGCGCCGAGGTCATCGGCAAGGTGCGCCTCGTCGCGCAGCGGATGGCCGGTGGCTTCTCCGGTGGTGACCTGCGCACCCTGGTCGGCGACATCAAGGGCAAGCTGGGCTCGGACCCGGCGGTGATCGCACTCATCGCCGATTCGGGCGACTCGGTGCCGTACGTGGTGGCCGTCAACGCCGCCGCGCAGGACCTGGGATTGAAGGCCAACGAACTGGTGCAGCAGCTGGGCACCGCCGTCGATGGTCGTGGTGGTGGAAAGGCCGATCTGGCACAGGGTTCCGGTAAGGGGGCAGCGGGTATCGACGCGGGTCTGGCCGCGCTACGCGCTGAACTGGGCCGGAGCTAGCTTTGGCCAATTCCGACCGCATGCCCGACCGCCCCGGGGCCGACGACCCAGGTCGCGGTCGCCGGCTCGGCATCGACGTCGGTACGGTGCGGATCGGCGTCGCGGTGTGCGACCCGGATGGCATCTTGGCGACGCCCTTGGAGACGGTGCGTCGCGACAAGACCGACAAGCACCTGGCTCGGTTGGTGAAACTGGCCGGTGAGCAGGACGCGGTGGAGATCGTGGTCGGACTGCCTCGCACACTCAAGGACAGGGCCAGCAGCTCGGCGCTGGATGCGATCGAGGTGGCCGACGCGCTGGCGCTCCGGGTTGCTCCGACCCCGGTGCGGATGGCCGACGAACGCTTGACGACGGTCACCGCGCAGCGCTCGCTGCGGGAGGCCGGTGTGCGCGCGAAGGGGCAACGTCAGATGATCGATCAGGTCGCAGCCGTCGGCATCCTCCAGAACTGGCTGTACATGCGCCGCACTGTGCTGGCCGCCGCGGCACGCAATGAGGCCGACGAATGAGCCCGGCCGAGGACATGATTCCCGACGCGCCCAATGACGACGACGAGTGGGGCAGCACCCGCATCAAGCCGGAATCGGTGGGCCGGCCCCGCCGCGGCATGAGCCGGGCCGAGCGGGCCCGCGCCGAGCGCAACCGCAAGCGCCGCCGTCGCCGCAGCATCGTGGCGCTGACGGTGTTCATCGTCGTCGTGGTCAGCGCGGTGTTCCTCGGATCCCGGCTGTGGCACGGCGTCTTCGGATCGGGCAACGACTACTCCGGTGACGGTGGCAGCGACCTCGTCATCGAGGTGCACAGCGGCGACTCGACCACGGCCATCGCGCAGACCCTGCTCGATCACGGCGTCGTGGCGAACGTGAAGACGTTCGTCCAGGCTGCCGAGGGCAACAAGGCGATGACCGAGATTCAGCCCGGCTTCTACAAGATGCGGACCGAGATTTCGGCGGCCAACGCGGTGTCCCGGCTCACCGAGAAGAACAATCGGGTGGGCCGGCTGGTGATCCCGGAGGGCCGCCAGCTCGACGACACCACCGACGTCAAGACCAACAAGATCAACCAGGGCATCTTCAGCCTGATCTCGGCAGCCTCGTGCGTCGACCTCGACGGCAAACACAAATGCGTGCCCGCCGCGGAGCTGAAGAAGGCCGCCGGTGCCGCCGACGTCTCGGCATTGATGGTGCCGAGCTGGGCGGCCGGGCCGGTGAAGGCGTTGGGCGCCGACCACCGCAGGCTCGAGGGCCTCATCGCGCCCGGCACCTGGAACGTCGACCCGGCCGGCACGCCGGAGTCGATTCTGGCGGGCCTGATCAGCTCGAGCGGTCACCAGTACGAACAGGGCGGCCTGCTCGACGCCGGTGCGACCGCCAACATGACGCCGTACCAAATCCTGATCGTGGCGTCGCTGGTGCAGCGCGAGTCCAACCCGCAGGACTTCGCCAAGGTGGCCCGCGTCATCTACAACCGGCTGGCCACGCCCGACCACCGCAGGCTGCAGTTCGACTCGACGGTGAACTACCCGCTGGACCGGCAGGAGGTGGCCACCACCGACGCCGACCGCGAGCAGCCGACGCCGTGGAACACCTATGTGCGCGAAGGCCTTCCGGTCACGCCGATCTGTTCGCCCGGTCAGCCCGCCGTCGTCGCGGCGCAGGAGCCGGCGCCGGGGGACTGGCTGTACTTCGTGACCATCGACCTGCAGGGCACGACGGTGTTCACCCGGGACTACCAGCAGCACCTCGCCAGCATCGAGCTCGCCAAGCGCAACGGCGTGCTCGACAGTGCCCGATGAGAGCTGCGGTACTGGGTTCGCCCATCGCGCATTCGCGGTCCCCGCAGCTGCATCTGGCGGCCTACCGCGAGCTCGGTCTCACCGACTGGACCTACGACCGCATCGAGTGCACCGAGGCCCAATTGCCCGGCCTGGTAGGCAGTTTCGGCCCGGAATGGGTCGGTGTCTCGGTCACGATGCCCGGCAAGTTCGCGGCGCTGCGGTTCGCCACCGAACGCACCGCGCGGGCTGAGCTGGTCGGCTCGGCCAACACCCTGGTGCGCATCGACGGCGGCTGGCGGGCCGACAACACCGACGTCGACGGGGTCGTCGGCGCGCTCGGTGAGGTGTCGGGCGCGGCAGCAGTGTTGGGCTCCGGTGGCACGGCGCCCGCCGCGATGGTGGCCTTGGCTGCTCTGGGGATTGCCGATATCGCCGTGGTGGCCCGCAATGCCGACAAGGCCGCATCTCTGGTGGAACTGGGGGACAAGCTCGGCGTGCAGGCCCGGTGGGTGGCGTTGGGTGAGCCACTGAATTCCCTTGGCGTGGTGGTCAATACGCTGCCGGCGGACGTGGCGGGCGAGTTCTCGGGGACTGTCGCCGGCACCGCGGTACTGCTGGATGCCATCTACGACCCGTGGCCGACGCCGCTGGCCGCCGCTGTTGCCGCCGCCGGTGGCCGCGTGGTCAGTGGCCTGCAGATGCTGCTGAACCAGGCCTTCGCCCAGGTGGAGCAGTTCACCGGGATGCCCGCGCCGCGCGAGGCCATGGCCGCGGCGCTCGCTGCTTCCTGAGAATTAGGGCCGCAGGCACTGGTTTGTGTCGAGGGTGCGTACAGATCGCCAGATCCGCGGTCGAGACGCACTCGGTGCACGTTCGTGTGTGCGCATATGCCGGGCACCTGACAAGCAAATGCCTTGTGGGCGTTGATCCTGCGCTGGCGGTCACAATGTTCGAGTAGCGAAGACCCTGAGCTCAGGCTCAACGCACTCTCGCCGGGCACGGCACCACCAGAAGATTTGTGTCGGGACGCCCCGCGCAACTCACCTAGCCTCGAAAGATGGGGGCGGGCATGGTTTTTTGGTGCGGGGCTGTCGGGGTTTGGCTGGTTGCGCTGTGTGTCTACGACCTCCGGGAGTGCCGCCTGCCGAACTGGCTGACGCTGCCCGGCGCCGCGGCGATTCTGCTGGCCGCCGTTGCCCTGCACCGTGGGGCAGCAGCACTGACCGGTGCTGTGGCCCTCTTCGGCCTGTATCTCCTGATCCATCTGCTGAGCCCACGCGCGATGGGCGGCGGTGACGTCAAACTCGCGATCGGGCTGGGCGCGCTGACCGGGATGTTCGGCGCCGACGTGTGGGTGCTGGCTGCGCTCGGGGCGCCGCTACTCACCGCGGGCTATGCCGCGGTCGCTCTGGTGCGACGGGCGGGACGGACTGTGCCGCACGGCCCGTCGATGTGCCTCGCGAGTGCCACGGCCGTCGCGCTGGCGATCGGTTGAGTTAGCCTGTCCCGCATCATGAGTACCCGCGTTGCCACCACTGCCGACCTGTCTGCCATCGCCGACATCTACGCGCACTACGTGGTCAACAGCGTGGCGTCGTTCGAACTCGAAGCGCCGGCAGTTGATGAGTGGCAGACGCGGTTCGCGAAGGTCGCCGCCGCCGGCCTGCCCTTCCTCGTGGTCGAACGTGACGGCCGGGTCGCCGGGTACGCCTACTGCCTGCCCTGGAAAGCCCGGCCCGCCTATCAGGGCACGGTGGAGGACTCGATCTACCTGGCGCCGTGGGCCACCGGACAGGGTGCGGGCTCGGAACTGCTGCGCGCGCTGCTGGAGGCGTCGCGCGCCGCGGGCGTGCGCGAGGTGATCGCCGTCATCGCCGACAGTGGCGATCCGTCGTCCATCGCGCTGCACAAGAAGCTCGGTTTCGACGACGCCGGCCGGCTGCGCAAGGTCGGCCACAAGCACGGCCGCGACATCGACACCGTGCTGCTGCAATGCAGCCTGCGCTGACGGATTTCAGCCGGTAAACCCCCTCATGGGACAATGGGACACGTGTTGCGATGGACCACAGCAGGTGAATCCCACGGCCGCGCCCTGGTGGCCATGCTCGAAGGCATGGTGGCCGGTCTTTCGGTGACCTCGGACGACATCGCCACGCAGTTGCAGCGGCGTCGTCTCGGCTACGGTCGCGGTGCCCGGATGAAGTTCGAAAAGGACGAAGTCACGCTGCTCGGCGGTGTTCGGCACGGCCAGACGCTGGGCGGCCCGATCGCCATCCAGATCGGCAACACCGAGTGGCCCAAGTGGGAGACCGTCATGGCCTCCGACCCGGTCGACCCGGCCGCGCTGGCCAACACCGCGCGCAACGAGCCGCTGACCCGGCCCCGGCCCGGTCACGCCGACTACGCCGGCATGCTCAAGTACGGCTTCGACGACGCCCGCCCGGTCCTCGAGCGCGCCAGCGCCCGCGAGACCGCGGCCCGCGTCGCGGCCGGCACCATCGCCCGTGCGTTCCTCAAGCAGGCGCTCGGTGTGGACGTCGTCTCGCACGTCATCTCCATCGGCGCGTCCGAGCCCTACGACGGCCCGGTCCCACAGCCACAGGACCTCCAGGCCATCGACGACAGCCCGGTGCGTGCCTTCGGCAAGGCCGCGGAAGAGTCCATGATCGCCGAGATCGAGGCCGCCAAGAAGGACGGCGACACCCTCGGTGGTGTGGTCGAGGTGGTGGTCAGCGGACTGCCGATCGGCCTCGGCTCGTTCATCAGCGGCGACAACCGGCTGGACAGCCAGCTGGCCGCGGCCGTGATGGGCATCCAGGCCATCAAGGGCGTCGAGATCGGTGACGGCTTCGAGACCGCGCGGCGCCGCGGCACCGTCGCCCACGACGAGATCTACCCGGGCCCCGACGGCATCACGCGCTCCACCAACCGCGCCGGCGGCCTCGAAGGCGGCATGACCAACGGCCAGCCGTTGCGGGTCCGCGCAGCGATGAAGCCGATCTCGACCGTGCCGCGCGCGCTGGCCACCGTCGACATGGCCACGGGCGAAGAGGCCGTCGCCATCCACCAGCGATCCGATGTGTGCGCCGTGCCTGCGGCCGGTGTGGTCGTCGAGGCCATGGTGGCGCTGGTCGTGGCCCGGGCCGCCCTGGAGAAATTCGGCGGCGACTCGCTGACCGAGACCCGCGCCAACGTCGAGAACTACCTCCGTGCGGTGCATGAGCGCGAACCGCAGATGTCCGGATAAACCGATGACTCCCAAGGCTGTACTGGTCGGCATGCCCGGTTCGGGCAAGTCGACGATCGGTCGGCGGTTGGCGAAGGCGCTACAGGTGCCGATGCTCGACACCGACGCCAAGATCGTCGAGACCACCGGTCGCAGCATCGCCGACATCTTTGCCGAAGGTGAACCGGTGTTCCGCAAGATCGAAGCCGACGTGATCCGCGATGCGCTCGCCGAACACGACGGCGTCGTCTCGCTGGGCGGTGGCGCGGTGACCACCCCGGAGGTGCGCGAAGCGCTCGTCGGCCACACCGTCGTCTACCTGGAAATCAGTGCGGCAGAAGGTGTTCGGCGTACCGCGGGCGGCGGCCGTCCGCTGCTCGCCGGCGACGACCCGGGCACCAAGTACCGCGAGCTGATGGCGCAGCGCGTGCCGCTGTTCCGGCAGGTCGCCACGCTCCGCGTGAACACCAACCGACGCAATCCCGGTGCCGTGGTACGCCACATCGTGCACCGGCTCGAGCAGCCGCGCTGCGACGAGCACTCCCGGCGCCGCCGTCGTTCGGCGTGGCGCCGGCTGCCCACGGTCCTGAACCCCGGACCGACCACCGAGGCCCCGCCGAGCCCTGCGGCACTGGCCAAACGTTTGAAAGGCTCGCAATGACTGAACCCGTCGTCGTCGAGGTGAACGTCGACCGGCCGTATCCGGTGATCATCGGAACCGGGCTGCTCGGTGACCTCGGCCGGGTCCTGCAGGGACGGCACCGCGTCGCGATCCTGCACCAGCCGGTACTGACCCAGACCGCCGAAGCGATTCGTAGTTACTTGGCGGACAACGGAATCGACGCGCACCGCATCGAGATCCCGGACGCCGAGGCGGGCAAGGAACTGCCCGTCGTCGGCTTCATCTGGGAAGTGTTGGGGCGCATCGGAATCGACCGCAAGGACGCCGTCGTCAGCCTGGGCGGCGGCGCGGCCACGGACGTCGCCGGGTTCGCCGCGGCGACCTGGCTGCGGGGCGTGGACATCGTGCACGTGCCGACGACGCTGCTCGGCATGGTCGACGCCGCGGTCGGCGGCAAGACCGGCATCAACACCGACGCCGGCAAGAACCTCGTCGGCGCCTTCCACCAGCCGCTGGCGGTCCTGGTCGACCTCGCGACGCTGGAATCGTTGCCGCGCAACGAGATCATCGCCGGCATGGCCGAGGTAGTGAAGGCCGGCTTCATCGCCGACCCGGTGATCCTGGACATGATCGAGGCCGATCCGGAGGCCGCTCTGGATCCGACCGGTACGGTGTTGCCCGAGCTCATCCGCCGAGCCATCGCCGTCAAGGCCGAGGTCGTCGCCGCCGACGAGAAGGAATCGGCACTGCGCGAAATCCTCAACTACGGCCACACCCTGGCGCACGCCATCGAACGGCGCGAGCGCTACCAGTGGCGCCACGGCGCCGCGGTGTCGGTGGGCCTGGTGTTCGCCGCCGAGCTGGGCCGGCTGGCCGGTCGCCTCGACGACGACACCGCTGATCGCCACCGCCGGGTACTCACCGCGCTGGGCCTGCCGGTCAGCTACGACGGCGACGCCTTCCCGCAGCTGCTCGAGTCGATGGCGGGGGACAAGAAGACCCGTTCGGGCGTCCTGCGTTTCGTCGTGCTTGACGGGCTGGCCAAGCCGGGCCGGCTCGAGGGGCCGGACCCGTCGCTGTTGGCGGCGGCCTATTCAGTGGTGGCGAAGGACTGATCTGGTTCCTGAACGCCAACTGGCATGGTGGTCGCGAGTTGTTCCGGACCACCATGCCGACGGCGTTCAGTAGACGGGATTGAAATAGTCGGTGCCGCCGACCGGGCATTCGACCTTGGCTTTCCACGTCGTGCCCGTCTGAATGCCCGGGAACCACAGGTTGTGGCTTTGGCCTGCCTGCAGCTGGAACGGAACCTTGTACACCGGCAAGGGCTTGACCGACTGCCAGCCGAACCACGGTTCGGCAGAGTAGAAGCACAGGCCTTCGCTCCCGGCCGAGGTGATCTGGACCGTGACGCCCGCCGCGTCACTTGCCGTATCGAGCAAAGACGCTGCCTGCGCGGTTCCTGCCCCGATGAGCATCACTGCCGGGGCGGCCAGGGCGGCGGCTGCCGCGCCAAGCGTGGCGGTGACGGACTTCTTGCGATTGCGCTTGGTGTTCATGAAGTGCTCCTCTTGCCGGGTTGCGGCTCCGGTTGAGCCGCTCTCACTGGGTAAGAGGAGTTACGCCGCGTGAGTCTGACACTTTTTCGCGAAGGACTTACCGCAGAGCAGACCAGCAACAAAAAATCGCGGCCAGTCGAGATGGCTGGCCGCGATTGTTGTGTGGGTGCCTAGGACTGCTCTTCGTTCTTGTCGGCGGCGACAGCGGCGAAGACGTCGGTGTCGGCGCGTTCGCCGCCTTCACCGGCGTGGTCGTGCTTCGGCGGCGGCGGGGCGTGGCGGTCGACCAAGTAGCGGCCGAGCGACACGCCGCAGACGCCACCCACGAAGACGATCAGCGCGGTGAACGCGGCGAACGTGGTGACCTCGGCGGCCAGCGCGTCGACGTAGATGTTGTCGTAGACCTGTCCGATGAGCCAGGCGACGAAGCCGCTCACGACGCCGGCGAACAGGCCGCCGACCAGCCATGCCATGGCCAGGTCCTCGCGGCGGTCGGGGTCGGGCTGCGCCTTCGCGTCGTTCTGCCCGTCGAACACGCCCCAGGCGAATGCGGCGATGACGTACAGCACGACCAGCGTGATGCTGATCATCAGAGACTGTTTTTCCCAGGCCCCGATCATCGCGCCTTGCAGCAATCGGACGATCACCATCAACGCCGCAAAGACGATTCCGCGCAGCAACCACTTACTCATGAGCAGACAGCGTAGCGAGTAGCGTCACATATCGTGACAATTTCCCATCGGCGCCACATTCTGCGTCGCCAGCTGGCGGCCGCCGAGCTGGATGCGATCCTGGTAACCGACCTGGTCAACGTGCGTTATCTGTCCGGATTCACCGGATCCAACGCAGCCCTGCTGATTCCCATTGACCAGGACAAAGACGGGGACACCTTTGTCCTCGCCACCGACGGGCGGTACCGGACGCAGGCCGCACAGCAGGCCCCCGACGCGCAGGTCGTCATCGAGCGGGCGTGCGCACCGCAATTGGTGCGCGCTGCCGAAGCCGCCGGGGTGAAGCGGCTCGGCTTCGAAAGCCACGTCATGACGGTCGACGCCCATGCCGCACTGCAACGGGTCAGCGGGGACATCGAGCTGGTCCGGGCGCCCGGCATGGTCGAGTCACTGCGTGAGGTCAAGGACGCCGGCGAGATCGCGATCCTGCGGCTGGCCTGCGAGGCCGCCGACGCCGCGCTCAAGGACCTGATCGAATCCGGCGGGCTGCGGGCCGGCCGCACCGAGAAGGAGGTCGGCCGTGAACTGGAAGCGCGCATGCTCGACCACGGTGCCGACGGGCCGTCGTTCGAGACCATCGTCGCGACGGGCGCCAACTCGGCGATCCCGCACCACCGCCCTACCGACGCGGTGCTGGCGGCCGGCGACTTCGTGAAGATCGACTTCGGCGCGCTGGTCGAGGGCTACCACTCGGACATGACCCGCACCTTCGTGCTGGCGCCCGTGGCGCAGTGGCAGCGCGACATCTATGACCTGGTCGCGACGTCGCAGCGCGCGGGCCGGGAGGCGCTGGTGCCGGGTACCACGTTGTCGGCCGTGGATCGGGCGTCGCGGCAGGTCATCACCGATGCCGGCTACGGCGAGCAGTTCTCCCACGGGCTCGGGCACGGGGTCGGGCTGCAGATTCACGAAGCGCCGGGAATCAACTCCGCCGCCGCCGGTACACTGCTTGCTGGCTCTGTGGTAACCGTGGAGCCCGGTGTCTACCTGCCCGGCCGGGGCGGCGTCCGGATCGAGGACACGCTGGTCGTGGGCAGCGATACGACACACACACCTGAGTTGCTTACCCGGTTCCCCAAGGAACTGGCCATCCTCTGACGACAGAGAGCTAGGAGCAGTACCGACCGTGGCATCTACCGCCGACTTCAAGAATGGTCTTGTCCTCAACATCGAGGGCCAGCTGTGGCAGATCACCGAGTTCCAGCACGTCAAGCCCGGCAAGGGCCCGGCCTTCGTGCGCACCAAGCTCAAGAATGTGCTGACGGGCAAGGTCGTCGACAAGACCTTCAACGCCGGCGTGAAGGTGGAGACCGCGACCGTCGACCGTCGTGACGCCACCTACCTGTACCGCGACGGCAGCGACTTCGTCTTCATGGACGCCGAGGACTTCGAGCAGCACCCGCTGTCGGAGACCCTGGTGGGCAACGCCGCCGGCTTCCTGCTGGAGAACCTGCAGGTGCAGATCGCGTTCCACAACGGCGCACCGCTGTACCTGGAACTTCCCGTCAGCATCGACATCGTCGTCGCACACACCGAGCCGGGCCTGCAGGGCGACCGCTCGAACGCCGGCACCAAGCCGGCCACCCTGGAGACCGGCGCCGAGATCCAGGTCCCGCTGTTCATCAACATCGGCGACAAGCTGAAGGTGGACACCCGCGACAGCAGCTACATCAGTCGGGTCAATGCCTGACCGTCGTTCCGACAAGGGTCGGCACCAGGCGCGCAAGCGCGCCGTCGACCTGCTGTTCGAGGCCGAGGCCCGCGGGATCACCGCGGCCGAGGGTGCGAAGCTGCGCAACACCATCGCCGAGAGCGACCCCGAGGTATCGGCGCTGAACCCGTACACGGTGACCGTTGCCGACGGTGTCACCGAGCACGCGGCGCACATCGACGACCTGATCTCCGCGCACCTGCAGGGCTGGACGCTCGAGCGGCTGCCGGCGGTGGACCGGGCGATCCTGCGCGTCGCGGTGTGGGAATTGCTGCACGCGACGGACGTGCCCGAGCCGGTGGCCGTCGACGAGGCGGTCGAGCTGGCGAAGACGCTGTCCACCGATGAGTCACCCGGTTTCGTCAACGGTGTCCTCGGCCAGGTGATGCTGGTGACGCCGCAGATTCGGGCGGCGGCGGCGGCCGTGCGGGGCGAGTAGCAGTGGACGAACCGCAGGACTGGGCGCCGTACTCGAGTGTCGAGGACGCGGCGAAGGTCTACCTGCGGGATCCGGAGCTGGCGCTCGAGCAGCTGCGCTCGGTGGTCGACTTCCGCTCGATCAAGTCCTTCATCATGTCGCGCGGCGCGTCCGAGGAGTCCTGGGGCGACGCCGTGTGGCAGGAGGTCGTCCTCACCGACGGTGAGCGCCTGATCATGTGGCGGGCCGACGACGACGCCAGCGGCGAGGACGAGCAGCTGCGCCGGACGTTGGACACCTCGGTGCGGACCATTCTGTTGTCCACCATCACCGACCACATCCTGACCACCCAGTTCGAGGTGTTGGTCGACGGCACCCGGCGACTGGCCGAGGTCCGGCTGCGGATGTACACGCAGCTGATCACCCGCAGCCGGCAGAAGTCCGCGATCGACAGCGATTTCTTCTGCGAATCGTTCCGGTACACCAAGTCCGTCGACGACGGCGGCCTCGCTCAGATGCAGCGGCT
Source organism: Mycobacterium sp. PDNC021 (assembly GCF_048282635.1). Taxonomy (NCBI): domain Bacteria; kingdom Bacillati; phylum Actinomycetota; class Actinomycetes; order Mycobacteriales; family Mycobacteriaceae; genus Mycobacterium; species Mycobacterium sp. PDNC021. Next base: position 3,750,249 of record NZ_CP182502.1, on the reverse strand, counting down.
GCTGCAGTTCGGCCGGGAGCTTTCGCACGCGCTGTAAAAGCCGACCGGAAATAGTGGCGTGCCGATTACGTTGATTCGGTTGAATCAACAGAAAGGCAGCCGATCGTGAGCAATGCCGAGCCGTCCGAAACCCTCAAGGCGGTCGTTCGCTGCAACACCGAACAGGTCCAGGGCGGTGGCGACTTCGAGCTTTTCGAGGAGTTGTTCGCCGATGACTTCGTCGACCACACCCCGCAGCCGGGTACCTCTGCCGACAAGGCCGGAGTCTTGGTTCTCTACAAACGGCTGCGCGGCGCGTTCAGCGACTTCCGTCCCGAAATCCATTGGCAGACAGTCGATGGCGACATCGTGACGACTTACAAGATTTATCACGGCACTCACGACGGGGACTTCCTGGGCCTCGCGCCCTCGGGCAAGCGCATCCAGTTCGAGACGGTCGACGCGATGCGGGTGCGTGACGGCAAGATCACCGACCACTGGGGCGTGGCCAATCTCTACTCGGTGCTGCAACAGCTGGGGAAGCTCCCGGTCTGACGGCGCAGCAGCCGCTCTCCCGGACACTGGGACCATTCGTGACCTAGGTCTCAGTAACACCGTTACAGTCGAATCATGGGAACCCAGCCGAGAGTGATCGCCGAAGTCGGCGAAGACGGACTGCACCTGCACGCCTGTTGCCTCTGTGAAGCCATGTGCGGCTTGGAGATTCAGGTGGCCGACGGCAAGGTCGCCGGCATCCGGCCCAACAAGGCCGACGAGTGGAGCGCGGGCCACATCTGCCCGAAGGGCGCCTCCCTGGGTGCGCTGCACGAGGACCCGGACCGGATTCGCCGGCCGATGATCAAGGTCGACGACCAGTGGCGCGAGGTCGACTGGGACACCGCGTTCCGCCGCTGTACCGAACTGCTGGCGCCGGTCATCGAGCAGCACGGCATCGGCGCGGTTGCCGCGTACACGGGAAACCCACTGGCGCACTCGTTTTCGCTGTCGCGGTACGCCGCGATCCTGCTCGGCCTGTCCGGCATGCCGATCACTTATTCGCCCGGCACCATCGACCAGTGGCCGAAGAACCTGTCGTCGCACCTGATGTACGGCAGCTGGTGGGCCTTCCCGACCCCGGACCTGCAGCGCACCGACCTACTCGTGGTGATGGGCGCCAACCCGGCCGCCTCTCAGGGCTCGCTGCTGGCCGCCCCCGACATCATGGGCATCATCGGCGGAATCCGGAAGCGCGGCAAGGTGATCGTCATCGACCCGGTGCGGACCCAGACCGCCGCCAAGGCCGACGAGTGGCTGCCGATCACCCCGGGCACCGACGCGGCGCTGCTGCTGGGCGTCATCCATGCGGTGTTCGACGAAGGGCTGGTCAATCTCGGCCAGCTGGAGCAGCACCTCGACGGGGTGCCCGAGCTGCGGCAGGCCGTCGCCGACTGGTCGCCCGAAAGGGTCTCCACCGCAACAGGTATCGAGGCGCAGCGAATTCGGGAACTGGCCCGCGAGCTGGCCGGTACGCCCCGCGCCGTCGTCTACGGCCGCATCGGTACCTGCAACCAGGAGTTCGGCAGCCTCGCGAGCTGGCTGATCGACGTTGTCAACATCGTCACCGGACACTTCGATGTCCCCGGCGGCGCGATGTTCGCAACGCCGACCGCGTGGACCGTCACCAGCCAGACCATCCCCGGCCTGGAGGATGGGGCGGCGAATTTCGGCCGGTACAAGACCCGGGTGCGCGGGGCCAAAGAGGTCATGGGCCAGGTGCCGGTCTCGTGCATGCTGGAAGAGATCGTCACTCCGGGTGAGGGCCAACTGAAGGCGCTGATCACGGTGGCGGGCAACCCCGTGCTGTCGACGCCGGGCGGCGACAAACTCGACGGCGCGCTGCCGCAGCTGGACGCGATGATCTCGGTGGACCTGTGGCTCAACGAGACCACCCGGCATGCCGACGTGATCCTGCCCGGCCCGTCGGCACTCGAGCAGGCGCACTCCGCCGACCTGCTGCTGGGCGCAGCCATCAACAGCTTCGCCCGGTACTCGCCGCCGGTGTTCCACCGCGAGGACCCCGATGCGCCGGAGGAGTGGGAGATTCTGATCCGGCTCACCGGGCTGTGCACCGGCACCCCGGCCGAGGATGTCGACATCGCCGCGCTGGACGACGGCTGGTTCGACTACCTGTGCTTCACCCAGGGGCTCGACGGCGCCGAGATCCGCAAGAAGTACGACCGCGGCGGACCGGAGCGCATGCTCGACCTGACGCTGCGGACTGCGGCATTCGGCGATCGGTACGGCGAGAACCCCGACGGGCTGACGCTCGAGAAGCTCAAAGCCCATCCGGACGGCATCAACTACGGCCCGATGGTGCCGCGGGTGCCCGAGGTACTGGGTACCGCGGACCAGAAGATTCGCCTGGCACCGCAATATCTGCTCGACGACCTGCCGCGGCTGGCCGCGCGGCTCGAACGTGCCGACGACGAGCTGGTGCTGGTGAGCCGGCGGCATCTGCGGTCCAACAACTCCTGGCTGCACAACGTCGGTGCGCTGATGAAGGGCCGCGACCGCTGCACGCTGCTGATGCACAGTCGCGACGCCGCCGAGCGGGGCATCGTGGACGGTGACGACGCCGAAGTCGCCTCTGGCGCCGGGAAGATCGTCGTGCCCGTCGAGGTGACCGACGCGATCAAGCCGGGTGTGGTGTCCATGCCGCACGGCTGGGGGCATGGACAGCCGGGCACCCGGCTCGGTGTCGCCAACGCGTCGCCCGGCGTGAACACCAACATCCTGTCGCTGCCGGACTTCATCGACGAGCCGTCGGGTAACGGTGCGCTCAACGGGATTCCGGTGACGGTGTCGGCGGCGGGGAGCTGACAGGGAGGGACGAGCCCCTCTGTTTCGCCGCGCCTGCTCGCATTGACTGCGAATCTACGCACATAGGCACTCGAACTTTTGCGACCGCAGTTCGCACTCAACGCCCGCCCTACGGCGGACTGCGCCCGCTCGGAGAGAAAACCGGCCAGAGAAGTACTGCGCACTTGGCAGGCCTCTTTCGATTCATCGAGATTCGAACAGCCGCAGGTTTTCGAGGTGGCGCAATGGTCGTTGAGGCCCCGATTTGTGCAGGTCATGGGCGTACCGGGGCGGCGCAATGCGGGTACCGTCGAGCCACCCGATTTGCGGGGGCAGACCTGACACCCGCAGGTCCCTACGGTCAACCGCATGCCCACGACCGATCCGACCCCGCTGCGCCGGCGCGCCGACCGCGCCCGGCAGGTGGCCGACGTGCTGCGACATCAGGTGCGCGACGGGGTCTACTCGGACGGTCTGCCCGGCGAGGCCGAGCTGGTCGCCGAGTTCTCGGTATCCCGCAACACCGTGCGCGAAGCCCTGGCGATCCTCAAGGCCGAAGGGCTGATCGACCGGGGGCCGCGGGTCGGCACCCACGTGGCCCAGCGCAAGTACGATCACGGGCTGCACGCGCTGGTCGGCCTGAAGGAAACCTTCAAGGACTTCGGCGAGGTCCGCAACGAGGTCCGCGCCGCGACGCAGCTGCCGGCGCCCGCGGCGGTGGCGCGCCGGCTGCAGCTGGGTCCCGGTGAGCCCGTCGTCTTCATCGAGCGACTGCGCTACCTGGGCGACCTGCCGCTGAGCCTGGATCTGACATACCTGGCGCCCGACATCGGCGCTGCGGTGCTCGAGCACTCGCTGGAGACCAACGACGTGTTCGCGTTGATCGAGCAGGTCACCGCACAGCGGCTGGGCACGGCGGACATTGCGCTGGAAGCGGTTTCGGCCGATCCGCACACCGCGGCCACCCTGGACATCCCGGCCGGGGGAGCGATTCTGATGCTCGAACGGCTCACCACGCTCGACGACGGGCGCCCCGTCGACCTCGAGTACATCCGACTGCGTGGTGACCGAATCACCATGCGCGGCAACCTGTTACGGAGTGAATCATGACGCTGGTCAATAACCAACGAGTCGATGTCCCGGTGACGATCGACGAGTCGCTCTGCATCGAGGGCTGCACCCTGTGCGTCGACATCTGCCCGCTGGACTCGCTGGCCATCAACCCCGACAACGGTAAGGCCTACATGCACGTCGACGAGTGTTGGTACTGCGGGCCGTGCGCCGCACGCTGCCCAACCGGCGCTGTCTCCGTCAACATGCCCTATCTCATCCGCTAAGGACTCCAGCCCAATGACAAGCAAGCATCTCGCTCGGTTTTCCGCCCTGGCCGCCAGCGTCGTGCTGGCCGCCACCGGCTGCTCGGTCGATTCGGCCGGCAAGGACGACGACGTCGTCAATGTGGTCGTCGGCTACCAGTCCAAGACCATCAACACCGTCACCGCGGGGACATTGCTTCGTGCGCAAGGCTATTTGGAACATCGGCTCAGTGACATTTCTGCCAAGACCGGCAAGAAGTACCACGTCGAATGGCAGGACTACGACACCGGCGCACCGATCACCGCCCAGATGGTCGCCGAGAAGATCGACATCGGATCGATGGGCGACTACCCGATGCTGATCAACGGGTCCAAGACCCAGAGCAACGAACGCGCCAAGACCGAGCTGGTGTCGGTGACCGGGTCCAGCCCCACCGGATCGCTGAACATGGTTGTGGTGTCGCCGGATTCGCCGGTGCAGTCGCTGAATGAGCTGGCCGGCCAGAAGGTCTCGGCCAGCGTCGGCTCGGCCGGTCACGGCACGCTGGTCCGGGCGCTGTCGAAGATCGGCATCGACCCGAAGACCGGCGTCGAGGTGCTCAACCAGCAGCCGCAGATCGGCGCGTCGGCACTGGAATCCGGCCAGGTCAAGGCCCTTTCGCAGTTCGTCGCCTGGCCGGGGCTGCTGGTCTTCCAGAACAAGGCGCGGTTGCTGTACGACGGGGCCGAGCTGAACTACCCGACCTGGCACGGCGTCGTGGTGCGACGGGCCTACGCCGGCGCGCATCCCGAGGTGCTCGACGCCTTCCTGCAGGCGCAGCTCGACGCCACCGACTTCCTCAACACCAAACCGATCGAGGCCTCGCGCATCGTCGCGCAGGGCAGCGGCTTGCCGCAGGAAGTCGTATATCTGTACAACGGTCCCGGCGGCACCCGGTTCGACACCACGCTGAAGCAATCGCTCGTGGATGCGCTGAAAGGCGATGTGCCGTACCTGAAGTCGATCGGTGACTTCGCCGACCTGGACGTCGCCAAGTTCGTCGAGGACGGACCCTTGCGCAAGGCGCTGTCCGAGCGGGGCCGCGACTACAACGCCGAGGTCGCCCGCACCGCGAATCCGTCGGTGGTGCACGGTACCGACCCGGTGTGCAACATCGCGGCCGACAACCCGGCACTGGCCGGTGAGCTGTGGCTGGACGGTTCGGACACCACGCAGCCGGCGGCCAACCCGACCTGCTTGCTGAAGGCGATCCGTGCGGCCGAGGCCAAGGGCGCCAAGGTGCGTGCCGCCTACGTGCCGGACGCCGAATTCGGAACCCGTTGGCTGGCAGACAAATCCGTGTGGGTCCAGCAGGGTGCGGAGTTCGTCCCGTTCGACACCGCCGCAGGCGCGCACCGCTACCAGGCGGCCCATCCCGGTTCGTCGGTGGTGACGTACCAGCAGGCTCTGGTCGGTGCGGCATGACGGCAATAGCCGGCGGCGTCGAAGCGGCGGTGTCATTGCCTGCCCGCACTGCCGAGGCTGAGGTGGCGCGGCGGCGGGTTCCGGCCACCTGGCGCAGTTACGCCATCAAGGCGCTGTCGGTCGCCGCGGCCGTGGGTATCTGGCAGCTGCTCACCGCGGGCCACGTCCGGTTCTGGCTGCGGTTCGACAACCTGCCGACCGTGACCCAGATCGCCGCCAAGTTCGTCGCCTCCGTGGGCACCGGCCAGTACTGGCTGGACCTGACGCAGTCGGTGATCCGGATCGTCAGCGGCTTCGGACTGGCCGCGGTGATCGGCGCCGGGGTCGGGATCGCGCTCGGCCGGTCTCGGCTGTTCGCCGACATCGTCGGACCGTTGACCGAGCTGGCCCGGCCGATCCCGGCCATCGCGCTGGTCCCGGTGGCCATCCTGCTGTTCCCGACCGACGAGGCCGGCATCGTGTTCATCACGTTCCTCGCGGCGTTCTTCCCGATCATGGTGAGCACCCGGCATGCGGTGCGAGCATTGCCGACGCTGTGGGAGGACTCGGTGCGCACCCTCGGCGGTTCGCGCTGGGATGTGCTGCGGCAGGTCGTGTTTCCGGGTGTGCTGCCCGGGCTGTTCGGCGGATTGTCGGTCGGTATGGGTGTGGCCTGGATCTGCGTGGTGTCCGCGGAGATGATCTCCGGCCGGCTCGGTGTCGGCTACCGCACCTGGCAGGCCTACACCGTGCTGGATTACCCGAGCGTCTTCGTCGGGATCATCACCATCGGAGCCCTGGGCTTCGGCACATCGGCCGCGGTGGAACTGATCGGCCGGCGGCTGACGCGCTGGCTGCCGCGTGGTGAGGAGAACGCGCGATGAGCGCTCGCGCGAAGAGCAGAGGACACAGATGAGCGCCGTACTGGCAGAGCCGACGATTCGTGGCCTACGCCTCGAACTCGACCGAATCCGACTGTCCTACACCGGCGAGCCGGTCGTGGACGGGCTGAGCCTGACGGTGCAGCCGGGGGAGATCCTGGTGCTGACCGGGCCGTCGGGCTGTGGCAAGTCGACGGTGTTGCGGGCGCTGGCCGGGCTGCTGAAGCCCGATGCGGGGCGGGTCCTCGCGGACGGCGCGCTCGTGACCACCACGTCGCGGGACCGCGGCATGGTGTTCCAGGACAGTGCGTTGTTGCCGTGGCGCACAGTGCGATCCAACATCGAGCTGGCGCTGCAGCTGCGCGGTGTGCCGCGTACCGGCCGCCGCGAACGTGCCGAACGCTGGATCGACGAGGTCGGGCTGAGTGGGTTCGCCGACTTCCTGCCGAAGAGTCTGTCCGGCGGCATGCGCCAGCGGGTCCAGCTGGCCCGTGGACTGGCCGGGGCTCCACGGGCCGTCCTGATGGACGAGCCGTTCGGTGCGCTCGACGCCAAGACCCGGAATGCCATGCAGCACCTGCTGATCGACACCTGGCAGGCCCATCCGACCACCGTCGTATTTGTCACCCATGACGTCGATGAAGCCCTCGCCCTGGGTGACCGGGTGGCCGTCCTCGGCCGCGCCGGGCAGCCGCTGCGCGCGCTGCTCGACGTTCCCAGTCCCCGTGATGCCGATGTTGCCCGCACCGAGCTGCGGGCCGAAATCCTTGGAGCACTACACCAATGAGCACCCTCGAGGTCCCCGACCTCGCCACTCCCGTCCGCCTGGACTGTGACGTCCTGGTGATCGGCGGCGGGACCGCCGGCACCATGGCGGCGCTGACCGCCGCCGAGAACGGCGCCCAGGTGCTGCTGCTGGAGAAGGCCCACGTACGGCACTCCGGTGCACTGGCCATGGGCATGGACGGCGTCAACAACGCCGTCGTCCCGGGCAAGGCCACCCCGGAGGATTACGTCGCCGAGATCACCCGGGCCAACGACGGAATCGTCAACCAGCGCACCATCTATCAGACCGCGACCCGCGGCTTCGCCATGGTGCAGCGGCTGGAACGCTACGGCGTCAAGTTCGAGAAGGACGAGCACGGCGAGTACGCGGTGCGCCGGGTGCACCGCTCGGGTTCCTACGTGCTGCCGATGCCCGAGGGCAAGGACGTCAAGAAGGCGCTGTACCGCGTGCTGCGGCAGCGGTCGATGCGCGAGAAGATTCAGATCGAGAACCGGCTGATGCCGGTGCGCGTGCTGACCGAGAATGGGCGTGCCGTCGGTGCGGCCGCGTTCAACACGCGCACAGGCGAATTCGTGACGGTCGGGGCCAAGGCCGTCATCCTCGCGACCGGAGCCAGTGGCCGGCTGGGCCTGCCGGCCTCGGGATACCTGTACGGCACCTACGAAAACCCCTGCAACGCCGGTGACGGCTACTCGATGGCCTACCACGCCGGGGCGGAACTGTCGGGCATCGAATGCTTCCAGGTGAACCCGCTGATCAAGGACTACAACGGACCGGCCTGCGCCTACGTCGCCAATCCCTTTGGCGGATACCAGGTGAACGCGCTGGGGGAGCGGTTCGTCGACTCCGACTACTGGTCGGGCCAGATGATGTCCGAGGTCAAGAGCGAGATCGAATCGGCCCGCGGCCCGATCTATCTCAAGGTCACCCACCTGCCGGACGAGACCATCACCGCGATGGAGAACATCCTGCACACCACCGAACGCCCGACGCGCGGCACGTTCCACGCCAACCGCGGACACGACTACCGGACCCACGACATCGAGATGCACATCTCCGAGATCGGTTTGTGCAGTGGGCATTCGGCGTCCGGGGTGTGGGTCGACGAGCACGCCCGTACCACCGTGCCGGGGCTGTACGCGGCCGGTGACATGGCGTGCGTTCCGCACAACTACATGATCGGGGCGTTCGTCTACGGTGACCTGGCCGGCGAGCACGCCGCGTCCACGCTCGCGGACGTCGAAGCACCCGTGGATCTTCCGCAGGATCAGCTGGCCGAGGCGCATGAGCTGATCTACCGTCCGCTGCGGCATCCGGACGGCCCGCCGCAGCCGCAGGTCGAGTACAAGCTGCGCCGCTTCGTCAACGACTATGTGGCCCCGCCCAAGACGGCGACCAAGCTGTCCATCGCCGTGCGCACCTTCGAGCGGATGGCCGAGGAGATCGAGCAGATGGGCGCCCGCACCCCGCACGAGCTGATGCGGACGGTCGAGGTGTCGTTCATCCGGGACTGCGCCGAGATGGCGGCCCGGTCGTCGTTGACGCGCACCGAATCGAGGTGGGGTCTGTACCACGATCGCGCAGACATCCCCGAGCGCGACGACGAAGAGTGGCGCTATCACCTGAACCTGCGCAAGGACGCGAACGGGGAGATGGAGTTCCTGAAGCGGCCGGTGGCACCGTATTTCGTGCCGGTGCCCGACCTGGACCACCTGCCGTCGGACCACGCGGTGCAGCACGTGCACCAGCCGGACCTGGTCGGCGGCAAGGCGCCGGCGACCGCGGGATCGCGCCTGCGGCCGACCGAACCGGCGACGCCGCCGTCGCCGCGTATCGCTCAGGTGATCGCGCTGGAGGAACCGGCGCTCGCCGATCTGGCCGGGTTCCTGCAGGACACCGACGCGGGTGTTCGCCGCGCCGCTGTCGCGGTGCTGGTGGAGAACCTGCCGGACGGCTACCAGCCGCCGCTCGTCGCTGCCCTCGGCGACGACGACGGCGCGGTGCGGGCCACCGCGGCCGATGCCCTGCGGGAACTGGTGGAAGTGTTGCCCGATGCGGCGGCAGTCGCCCCGTACTTGACTTCCGCTGACCCGGTGGTGCGGGCGGTGACGCTGTACGTGCTGAGTTCGCGCCGTGCCGGTGCTGCCCCCGATTACCGTGCCGCCGTGACGGATTCGGACCACCGCGTGCGCATCGAAGCGGTGCGGGCGTTGGTCTCGGTCGATGACGTCGACGGCGTGGCCGCGGCTGCGGCCGACGACAACCGTGAGGTGCGGATCGCTGCGGGCAACGGGCTCGCGACGCTGCGGTCCGGCGCCGACACCGTGCGGGAGTTGCTGGCCGACCGGGACCCGCTGGTGCGCGCGGCAGCGCTCGCCGCCTTGGCCGCCGTCGGCTGCGCCGAGCAGGATGTGCCGGAAGTGCAACGCGCCCTGCGGGAATCGGCGTGGCAGATTCGTCAGGGCGCGGTGCGGGCACTGTCCGGCGCGGCGCCGGGGGTCGCGGTCGAACCGCTGTCACAGGCGCTGCACGACCCACACTTGGACGTGCGCAAGGCCGCGGTGCTCAGCCTGACCCGGTGGGCCGACTCCGAGGAGGCTGCCCGGACGGCGCTCGGTATCGCGCTGGAAGACGGCGATGCCGACGTGCGGGCCTACGCCCGGCACGCGCTGGCGAGCTCCTGAATCCGGGCGAACGGCCGCTCGGCCTCCAACAGGAAGGCCAGCTCGAGCAGGGTGCGCTCATCCCCGTAGGCGCCGGACAGCTGGACTCCGACAGGTAGGCCGTCGGGGGACCGGTGCAGCGGCAGCGAGATCGCCGGGGTGCCCGCAATGTTGTTGAGCGGGGTGTACGCGACATACCGGCGCAGGCGGTCAATGAGCTCGGGGAAGTCCACCGTCGGCGAGATGTAGCCGATGCGGGGCGTGGTGTGCGAAAGCACCGGCGAGAGCACGACTTCGTGCCGCGCGAACATCCGCGCGTACTGGTCGGCGATGCCGCGCAGTCGCAGCAGTGCGCCCGGAGTGCGGTGCAGATTCCGGCGGTGGTGCGCGCGCAGCCCCAGGCTCAAGCCGTCGGCCTTCGCGGCGTCGAAGGACCGGTCCAGGATCAACCGGCCGGTGCCGACCGCGAGATCGGCCAGCAGCGCCCAGTATTGGACGAAATCGTCGGCGAACTGGGCGGTGACGGGCAGCGAGATCGGCTCGACGACGTGGCCGGCAGACTCCAGCAGCGCCGCGGTGTCTTCGACGGCTGTCCGGGTGGCGTCGTCGACCGATTCGCCGGTGACGCTGTCGAACAGTACGCCGACGCGAAGGGTGCGCTGTGCCGGTCCGCTCACCCGGCCGATCGGCGCCAGTTTCGGGTTGCGCCAATGGTTCTCGCAGGCGGCGAGGTACGCCGCGGTGTCGCGGACGCTGCGTGTCAGGACACCCTCGGAGATCATGTTGATCGGCAGGTGGCTCACCTGTTCACCGTCGCGGTGCCGGCCCCGGCTGGGCTTGAGCCCGACCAGACCCGCGCAGGCGGCGGGAATGCGGATGGAGCCGCCGCCGTCATTGGCGTGCGCGATGGGCACGACGCCGGCGGCGACCAGCGCAGCCGATCCGCCCGACGAGGCGCCGACGGAGTATTCGGTGTGCCACGGGTTCCGGACGGGCTTCTCGGTCATGTATTCCGTGGTGGCGTTGAAACCGAATTCGGGCATTCTGGTCTTGCCCATCAGCGTCATGCCGGTGCTGAGCAACTGTGTCGTGTAGGCGCCGTCCTTCTTCGCGGGCCGGGCCGTGAACGCTTCCGAGCCGTGTGTGGTCGGCAGGCCGGCGACGTCGGTGTTGTCTTTGATGAACGTTGGGACACCGAAGAATTCGGCGTTCGGATCGGTGCTGTGCCGCGGCGGCGTCTCGCACGCCACCGCCTGCAGTTCGGGGTTGACGAGCTGGGCGCGGGCGGTGGCGGCGGCGGCCAGTTCATCCGGGCTGACCTGCATGTCGCGAACCAGCTGGGCCAGGGCGACGGCGTCGTGGTCGCCGAGCGCGTCATCACCGAAGGCGTGGATCGTTGTCATGGGTGGTCTCACTCTCCGAGTACTTGTTGTAGGTAGTCGTTGGCGAAAGTCCGGCTGGGATCGAGCTTTTCGCGGACCGCGAGGAAGTCGTCGAACCGGGGATAGCTGTCTCGCAGGTCCGTGGCGGTGCGGCCATGCATCTTGCCCCAGTGCGGTCGCCCGTCGTAGCGGCGCATGATCTGCTCGACCGCGGCGAAGTACTCGGTCGGGTCGTCACGTACATAGCGGTGCACCGCGAGGTACGCACTGCGGCGCCCATACGCGGTGGACAACCAGTTCTCGTCGGCGGCGGCTGCCCGGACCTCGATGGGAAAGCCGATGCGCCAGTCCCGTTCGGCGATCAGGCTGCGCACCTCGTCGAACGCGGCGCCCACTGACTCATAGGGGACGGCGTACTCCATCTCGCGAAACCGCACCCGCCGCGGTGAGGTGAAGACACGATCGGAGCGCTGCGTGTGCTCACGGTCGGACAGGAACCGGGTGACGGTGCGGTTCAGCATGGGCACGGCGGCCGGCAGTGCACTGCCCACCGCGCAGATCGCGCCAAGCACACCGTTCTCCACCACTTCCTCCTCGATCCACTGCGAGACCCGGTTGGTGGGCTCGAGCTGGGTGTAGGCGGGCAGCCGGATATTGGCCTTAGTGAATGCGACGTCGGTGTGCGGGAACCAGAAGAACTCGAAATGGTCTGTCTGCGTGCAGCGTTCATCGAACGCGGCGACGACGTCGTCGACAGTTTCGACGCGTTCGATGGCGTGGATCGCGAAACCGGGGACGCATTGCAGCGTCACCTCGACGATGATCCCCAGCGCGCCCAGGCCGACCCGGGCCGCCGGCAGCAATTCACTGCCCTGCTCGTGATCGATCCGGACCAGCTCGCCGGTGCCCGAGACCAGGGTCAGCCCCACCACCTGGGTTGCCAGGCCACCGAAGGTCAGACCGGTGCCGTGGGTGCCGGTCGAGATGGCTCCCGAGATGGTCTGGCGGTCGATGTCGCCCATGTTCTCGAGTGCGAGTCCATGCGTCGCCAGCAGTTGCGTCAGCTGCCACAGCGGTGTCCCGCCGCCGACGGTGACCTGCTTGCGGTCCCGGTCGACGCCGATGACACCGGCCAGGGCGCCCAGGTCCATTTGAATATCGGGCGCGACGGCGATGCCGGTGAAGCTGTGCCCGGAGCCGACGACCTTGACCCGGCGGCCGGCCGCGCCGGCGCGGGTGACGGCGTCGCACACCTCCGTGGCGGTGGTGGGCCGCAGCACCTCCGTCGGCTGCGCGGTCTCGCACCGACCCCAGTTCGTCCACTGCTGCCCGCTCATAGGAACGTCTTCCCTTCGCCTCGGTAGGTGAGCGCCGCGCCGACGGTTTCTCCATTGTCGACCAACAAGAATCGGTCGACGTGCTCGCTGAGCTCACCGGCCTTGCAGTGCCGGAACCACACGCGGTCGCCGACTTTCAGTGCGGCGGCGGCCTTTCCGGTGACCGGCGTCTGCACCTCCCCAGCCATCTCGGCCGGCAGCAGACTCAGCCCGCGCGGCCAGGCCGGCAGCGGCACCCGATCCTTGGCCGGCGGTCCGGACGCGATCCAGCCGCCGCCGAGCACCGTCGCAATCTGCGGTGTCGGCTTGCGCACCACGGACAGCGCGAACGCGGCAGCCGGCGCGGGGGTGAACCCGCGGTACGTGTCGAACAGGTGGGGGCCGAAAAGGCCACTGCCGGCTGCGATTTCGGTGACCGCGGGATCCGAGGCGGTGAACTCGATCGATCCGGTACCGCCGCCGTTGACGAACTCCAGATCCGTCACCTGACGGACCGCGGCCACTGCGAGCCCGCGACGTTCGAGCAGTTCGTCCTTGGAACGTCGCTGCATCCAGCGGATCAACTGCGACCGTGCGGCCTGGCCCCGGACATCGTCACCGACGCCGGCGATCTGGGCTTCGTAGGACATCAGGCCGACCAGCGAGAAGCCCGGGCGGGCAGCGATGGCCCCGGCCAGGGTGCGGGCCTGAGCGGCGGTGTGGACGGGGGAGCGGCGCACCCCGAGATGCCCCAGTGCGGGTGCCTGCCATGAGGCGTCCAGATCCAGGCAGACCCGCAGCGCGGGCCGCGCCGCCGGTGCGGCGACGTCGTCGATCAGATCGAGTTGGGCCGGGTCGTCCACCATGAGCGTCACCCGCGCCGCCAACTCCGGCGACGACGCCAACCGGGCGATCGCCGCGCGGTCGGCAGTCGGGTAGCCGACGACGACGTCGTCGTGCGGCGGGTGCCCGTCGTCGCCCTCGGCCAGCCACAGCGCTTCGGGCAACGTGAAGGCCAGCACGCCCGCATAGCCGTCGAGGGCTGTGACGGCGTCCAGGATCGCCCGCGACCGAACCGATTTGGACGCCACCCGGATCGGTGTCCCTGCCGCGCGGCGGCGCAGGTCGTGCACGTTGTGGTGCAGCGCGCCGAGATCGATGGCCGCGAGCGGCGGGTCCAGATGGGCAGTTGCCGCCGTCAATGCCGGCCAATACGTGTCGGAACGCGCCCACGACCCCTCGACGGAAGGCGGTTTCGACAGATCGACCGGCAGTGACGTGACCATGGATCGGGAGCTAACCGCATGTCGCGGGGTGCGCACGAGGGCATCGGTGACCACAATGGGGGGAAAACCGGACACGTATAGGAGGTGAGGTGGGCCAGGAAAGTGCGGCGTTGATCCCGACGTCGGTGCTCGTCAACGTGGTCGATGTCGCCGACCGCTCCGGCCTGCCCACCGATCGGTGGCTGGCGGCCGCGGGTCTGTCCGCCGCGACGCTCAACTCGCCCGATGCGCGGGTCTCGTTCCGGCAGGCGGCGCTCGTCCTGCGGCATGCGGTGCGAGCCATGCCGGACCGGGGCCTCGGCATCGATGTCGGTGCCCGCGACATGTTCGTGTCGTTCGGGGTGCTCGGACTGGCCATTCGCTCCGCGGAAAACCTCGGTGCGGCAATGCAAGTCGGCCTGGAACTGCATCAGAGCGCCGGCAGCCTGATGGACGTCGGCGCCGAGCTCATCGGTGACAGCTTCGCGCTGCGGGCCTATGAGCGCCATCCGGAACCTGAACTGCTGCCCTTCCTGTGCGAGGAACTGTTCTGCAGCGTGCTGATCACCGTCAGGACCGTGCTCGAGCTGCCCCAGCAGACGCCCGCGTACGTCCAGGTGAGTTACCCGCCGCCCGCGTACGCGCAGCGATACCGCGAGTTCTTCGGTTGTCCGGTCCTGTTCAATGCCGATGCCAACCGGCTGGCATTCGCGGATCCGCTGTGGTCGCAGCGGCTACCGCGCGCTGACCCGGCGACGCACGCGGTCGCCGTGGCCGCCTGCCGCGACATGCTGGCCGGGGGCGACCAGCCCAATGACGTGGTGCAGACGGTCGAGACGATGTTGCGCGACAGCGTGCGCGATCCGCTGACCATGGCTCAGGTCGCCAAGCGGCTGGGCGTCACGGAACGCACCCTGCGCCGTCGCCTGAGCGCCGGCGGACAGCAGTTCATCGCGTTGCGCGACAAGGTGCGCAGTGAACGGGCGCGCTACCTGGTCCGGGAGACGGCGATGCCCATTCACGCCATCGCCACCGAAGTCGGGTTCACCGACCCGCGGGAATTCCGCCGGGCGTACATCAAATGGACCGGACATCCGCCGACGCATGACCGGACGACCACCTAGGCCGGTTGATAATCCGGCAGGTCGATCGACTCGGCGGTGGAGAACCACTTGCGGCCGGCGTACAGCCGCAGCGGCCAGCGCTGCACCCATTTAATGGCGGACGCGGCACCGGCGATCTGGCGCTCGGACATCGGCGCGTACCCGTCGAGTCCGCCGGGCAGGGCCTGGCACCGGTCGACGTACGGTCGCATGACCGTCTCGTATCGCCGCAACGCGGCCTCGATGCCGGCCGCGTCGAGCGTCGCGGCCGGCCCGAGTTCTCCGGCCAGCACGTAGGCGCCGACGAGGGCCAGGCTGGTACCCATGCCGGACAGTGGCGACGCGCAGTACCCGGCGTCGCCGCACAGCGTGACCGGGCCCGCCGACCAGGTGTCCATGTGCACCTGGACGAAATCGTCGAAATAGAAATCTTCGGATTGCTCTGCAGCCCTGAGTAATTCGTCGCAGTACCAGCCGGCGTCGCGGAACCGTTCGGCCAGCAGTGCCCGCTGCGCGTCCGGGTCTCGGCGGTCGTATTCGAGTGGTTCGGACCGGAACGCCAAGCCGGCCTTGGCTGTCGCCGCGTCGTGCGCCGGCCGCAGTGATGCGTTGAGCCCGCCGGCGGCCTGGAACATCAGGAACCAGCCATCCAGGCCGATCATGTCCGGCGCGGTGAACCAGGCGTTGTAGCCGCCCAACCGCCGGATGAACTGCTCTTCCGGTCCGAATGCCAGCTGCCGGACCGCGGAATGCGGGCCGTCGGCCCCGACGACCAGGTCGGCCTGGATCACGTCGCCATCGGTCAGCGTGGCCCGGACACCGTCGTCGTCCTGTTCGATCGCCGAAATCCGCGTGCCGAATCGGTATTCGGCCGACTCGCGGGTGGCCTGGTAGAGCACGTCAGTGAGGTCGCCGCGCAGGATCTCGAGTGCGGAGACGATGCCATTGCCGTCGAAGGCCTCGACCGGCATCTCCGCGCGCCGGGTGCCGTCGGAACGCACCCAGGCGATGCCGCGCTGAAACAGGCAGCGCTCGGTCATCGCCGTCAACAGGCCCATGCGCGTGACGACCTCACGGCCGGCGCCGCGCAGGTCGACCGTCTGCCCGCCCGGGCGGATGGCCGGTGCTGCCTCGACGATCACCACTCGGTAGCCGTTTTTGGCCAGCCAATGGGCCAGTGCAGGTCCGGCGATCCCGGCGCCACTGATCAGTACGGTCGGCTGGGTCACAGCGAAAGCCTATGGCATGTCGCCCATCCCGGCATTCACAGCACGCTCTAATCGATGGCTCCTAGGCTGGCCTCATGGCGGACATCGACCGGCGCACAGTTCTGAAGGGCACAGCGGCGGCAGCGGGGGTGGCCGCGGCGGGAGTGGGCGGCTACCAGCTGTTGTCCCGCGCTGGCCGCGAGCATTCGGCGGGCAGGCCCAACATCCTGGTGGTCATCGTGGACCAGATGCGCGCGCCCCAATGGTTTCCCGATGCGAAACGGCTCGGCGAACTGCTGCCCAACCTGGACCGGCTCCGGCAGCGCAGCGTGTCCTTCGAGCGGCACTACTCGGCATCCAACATGTGCACGCCGTCGCGCGGCGTCCTGACCACGGGGCTCTACTCGCACCAGACGGGGTGCCTGTACACCGGTGAGGGACCCACTGAATCCACGTTGGCGCCCCGCTTCCCGACCTGGGGCACCATGCTGCGCGAGCAGGGGTACCGGACGTGGTGGTGGGGCAAGTGGCACCTGGGCCAGATTTCCGACACCACCCCGGACGGCCTTGACGCACACGGTTTTTCGGGTGGCACATATCCGTCGCCGAATGGCGGCCCGAACCAGGGTCTGCAGGTCGACCACACCATCGTCGACCAGTTCGACGGCTGGTTCGCCGACCACGCCGGCAGCGGCCCGTGGTGCACCACGGTGTCCCTGGTGAATCCACACGACATCTGCTGGTGGCCGAGAAACCCACTGCCGGACGATGTTCCGCACGTGTTCTCCGGGATGCCCGTCAACTTCGAGACGCCCGAGGACATGCGCCGCCGCGGTAAGCCGCAGTTGCAGATCGACTACATGAATTTCATGTCGCCGCTGATGACCGGCCCGGTGCCGTACTCAGGTCCGGAGATGGCGTCGCAGTGGGCCCGGTGCCTCGACAACTACCTGTGGCTGCATCAGCAGGTGGATGTCCAGATCGGCCGGGTGCTGGACACTCTGGCGTCACGCCCGGACGTGGAGCGCGACACCGTCGTGGTGTTCACCTCGGACCACGGCGAGTACGCCGGCTCGCACGGCCTGCGTGGCAAGGGCGCGGCGATCTACGAAGAGTCGATCCGGGTGCCGCTGTACGTGCACGACCCCGCCGGCCACCTGACCCCCAAGCCCGGCGAGCGCCGCGGCCAGCTGACCTCCAGCGTGGATATCGCTCCGCTGCTGCTGACCGTCGCCACCGGCGGCAACGGCTGGCGTTCGGACAGCCGCTTCAGCTATCTGCAGGCGCGGGGTGACATCGCCGCCATCGCCGCGAATCCCGGTGCGGCGGGGCGCCGTTGGGTCGCGCACGCCACCGATGACATGTCCGTGGAAGAAATGGCGGCCCTGATGAAATCGCCTGCGGTGCAGAAGATGATGGGTGGCGGGCCGATCTCCACCGAGATTCCGACGTCGGCGCCCAGCCACATTGTCGCGGTCCGGACGCCCGACGCGAAGTTCGGCCGCTACTCGTACTGGCAGCCCGGCGGCATGGAGACCGACCGCACCCGCAAGATCGACTACGAGCTCTACGACTACGAGTCGCCCTCGGGCGCGCAGGAACTCGACAACCAAGCGGGTCGCAGCGGCAAGCAGGCCAAGCTGCAGGGGTTGCTCGACAACGAGGTGCTGCCCGAGCTGCGGGCACCGCTGCCGGCCTGGATGCACGATGCCCAGGAGCAGGGCATGGCCGACATGCAGCGGCTCACCGTCGCCCGGGCGGGCTGACTTACAAGCCCAGCGCCTGGTACGTCCGCTTCACGAATTTCGGTCGCGCCGAACGGAGTTTGGCCTGCGAGGCGTTGCCGGCGACCGCGGCCGCGGCGTCCACACTGAGCTCCGGCTGGTTCTGGATCAGGTAGATCAGGATCAGGTTCGCGCTCGGGTCGGCCTGCCACCAGGTGCCGAACGCGCCCGGCCAGCTGAACGTGCCCGGGCCACCCGGACCGAAGAACGGTGTGGCCTTCGCCTCGTCGGTGACCAGGGACAGGTTCAACCCGAAGCCGCGGCCGATCCAGAACGGCGCGCCCAGGAACTGTTGGTGCTTCTGCTCGGCGGTGAGCCGGTCCGTGCGCATCGACGCCACCGATTCCTCGGACAGCACCCGCACCCCGTCGACCTCGCCGCCGGCCAGCAGCATCCGCGCGAACGTCAGGTAGTCGTCGACGGTCGACCACAGCCCGCCGCCGCCGGCGCAGAACGTCGGCGGCATCACCTGGGGCGGCCCCATTTTTCCGGGCTGCAGCGTCAGCGTGTCCCCGTTCGGGGCCAGCTGGTACATGGTCGCGGCCCGGCGCCGGCCCGAGTGCGTCACCGCGAAACCGGTGTCCACCATGTTGAGCGGCTTGAAGATACGCTCCGCCAACACATCTGGCAGCGGCTTGCCTTCGAGGCGGGACAGGATGAAGCCCAGCACGTCGGTCGATTGGCTGTAGGTCAGCGCGTCACCGGGCTGGTGCGCCAGCGGCAGTTGGCCGAGCTCGGCCAGCCAGCGGTCCGGATCCTGCAGCGACTGCAACTTGTTGTAGGCCTTGCCCAGTGGCGGCGGCACCGTGAACCCGTAGGCCAGGCCGCCGCGGTGGGTCATCAGATCCTCGATGGTGATGGGCCGTCGCGCAGGCACAGAGCGGTCCAACGGCCCGTCGAGGGTCGTCATCACGCGCGGGTTCGCCAGCTCGGGCACCCAGTTCGCGATGGGATCGGACAGTGCCAGCCGGCCTTCGTCGACCAGCGTCATCGCGGCGGCAACGGTGACGGGCTTGGACATCGACGCGATACGGAACACGGTGTCGCGCTCCATCGGCAGCTTGGCGTCCACGTCGCGGTGACCGAGGGTGTTGACCTGCCGGACCGCGCCGTCCTGCCACACCAGCGTGACCGCCCCGGCCAGCAGGCCGGTGTCGATCGCCGCGCTGACCGATTCGGTGTTCGCGTCGAGATTCACCCCGGTCACGTTAGCCGGTGACAGCGGGGCGCTCGCGGCGCCATCCGAGCCATCGGGAAGTAAATCGATCAGCAGCAGACCGGCGGTAGGCGATACTGCCTGACGTGGCTGCAGACCCGTCGACCCCGCACACGCCGATGAACAAGGTGGCGTTCGCCAGTTTCATCGGCACCGCGATCGAGTTCTACGACTTCTACATCTACGGGACCGCCGCGGCGCTGATCTTCCCGCAGGTGTTCTTCCCGAACCTGCCGCCGGCCATGGCGACCATCTCGTCGCTGGCCACCTTCGCAGTCGCGTTCCTGGCCCGCCCGATCGGCGCGGCCGTCTTCGGGCATTTCGGAGATCGCCTGGGCCGCAAGAAGACTCTCGTCGCGACGCTGCTCATCATGGGCCTGTCCACCGTCGGCGTCGGCCTGGTGCCCAGCTCGGCGTCGATCGGCATCGCCGCGCCGATCATCCTGCTCACGTTGCGGGTCTTCCAGGGCTTCGCGGTGGGCGGGGAATGGGCCGGTTCGGCACTGCTGTCCGCCGAATACGCCCCGTCCGGAAAACGCGGCATGTACGGGATGTTCACCCAACTGGGCGCGGGCGCCGGCCTGGCGGTCAGCAACCTGGTGGTGCTGATCGCCAATGTGACGATCGGGGAGAAGAGCCCGGTGTTCCTGGACTGGGGCTGGCGGCTGCCGTTCCTGTTCAGCGCGGTGCTGCTGGCCGTGGCGCTGTACGTCCGGTTGAGCATCGACGAGACCCCGGTGTTCGTGGCGGAGCAGCAGCGGGGCACGGTGCCCCGGGCGCCGCTGTCGGAACTGATGCGCCGGCAGAGCAAGCAGGTGTTGCTCGGTGCCGGCTGCATGGTCGGCATCTTCACCATGAGCTTCCTCGGCGGTACCTACCTGATGAGCTACGCCAGCACCCGCATCCACCATCCGCGGACCCTGATCCTCGCCGTCGGTGTGCTCGCGGGCGTATCGCTCATGGTGTTCTCGGCGATCTCGGCCGTGCTGTGCGACCGGTACGGCCGGCGCCGCATCATCCTGGTCGGCTTCGGGCTGGCGCTGCCGTGGGCATTCCTCGTCATGCCGCTGATCGACTCCGGGTCCCCGGTGGCCTTCGCGGTGGCGATCGCCGGCATCTTCTGCATCTTCGGGCTCGCCTACGGACCGATCGGGGCGTTCCTGCCTGAGACGTTCGCCACCCGCTACCGCTACACCGGTGCCGGCATGGCCTTCAACCTCGCCGGGATCGTCGGCGGTGCGTTGCCGCCGCTGGTCGCCGGGCCGCTGGTGGCCGCCCTCGGGAGCTGGGCCGTTGGCCTGATGATCGCCGTCTTCGTGCTGGTCAGCATCGTGTGCACGCTGGTGCTGCCGGAAACCCGGGGGGCGGTGCTCGACGAAGCGCAGGACACCATGCCTGACGGCGACGCGGTGGCGGCCTGCTAAGCTACGCGGCTAGTTAGACGTCCTTTAACGATCCGTCCAGAGAGGCGGAGAAGGAGGTCAGGTACTCGTGGCTGCTCACGAAACTGGCGTGTCCGGTGACCCCACCGACCGGGAATTGCTGTCCGCCGCCGACGTCGGCCGGACCATCTCGCGCATCGCGCACCAGATCATCGAAAAGACCGCGCTCGACGCGCCCGACGCACCGCGCGTCGTGCTCCTCGGCATCCCGACCCGCGGTGTCACCCTGGCCGCCCGGATCGCCGAGAAGGTGAAGGAATTCTCCGGTACCGAATTGCCCACCGGAGCGCTCGACATCACGCTGTACCGCGACGACCTCAACTTCAAGCCGCCGCGGGCGCTGGCCTCGACCTCGATTCCGGAGGGCGGCATCGACGACGCGACGGTGATCCTCGTCGACGACGTGCTGTACTCCGGCCGCTCCGTGCGCTCCGCCCTGGATGCGCTGCGCGACATCGGCCGCCCCCGCATGGTGCAGCTGGCCGTCCTCGTCGACCGCGGCCACCGCGAACTGCCCATCCGGGCCGACTACGTCGGCAAGAACGTCCCGACGTCGCGCAGCGAGAACGTCAAGGTGCGCTTGTCTGAAACCGACGGCGGAGACGACCACGTCTCCATTGCCCCTTACGGAGGACCCACCAGGTGAAGCATCTGCTGTCCGCCTCGGACCTGAGTCGCGAACAGGCCACGGCCATCCTCGACGACGCCGACAGGTTCCGGGAAGCGCTGCTGGGCCGCGACGTCAAGAAGCTGCCGACGTTGCGCGGCCGCACCGTGATCACCATGTTCTACGAGAACTCCACCCGCACCCGGGTGTCGTTCGAGGTCGCCGGTAAGTGGATGAGCGCCGACGTCATCAACGTCAGCGCCTCGGGATCCTCGGTGGCCAAGGGCGAGTCGCTGCGTGACACCGCGCTGACCCTGCGCGCGGCCGGAGCCGACGCGCTGATCATCCGGCACCCGGCTTCCGGTGCGGCACAACAACTTGCGGCCTGGACACTGGACGAGCACGGCGGTCCGTCTGTGATCAATGCCGGCGACGGCACCCACGAACACCCGACGCAGGCCCTGCTGGATGCGTTGACCATCCGTCAGCGCCTCGGCGGTATCGAGGGCCGGCGGGTGGTGATCGTCGGCGACATCCTGCACAGCCGGGTGGCGCGCTCGAATGTCTCGCTGCTGTCGACACTCGGCGCCGAGGTGGTGCTGGTGGCGCCGCCGACGCTGCTGCCGGTCGGGGTCGCGGACTGGCCGGTGACCGTCTCGCACGACCTGGATGCCGAACTGCCGGCCGCCGACGCGGTACTGATGCTGCGCGTGCAGGCCGAGCGGATGAACGGCGCGTTCTTCCCGTCGGCGCGCGAGTACTCGGTGCGCTATGGGCTGTCGGAGAAGCGCCTGGCCGGCTTGAGCGAGGACACGGTGGTGCTGCACCCCGGTCCGATGCTGCGGGGCATGGAGATCGCGTCGTCGGTCGCGGATTCGTCGCAATCAGCTGTACTGCAACAGGTTTCGAATGGGGTGCATGTGCGCATGGCAGTGCTGTTCCAGCTTCTCGTGGGCGCCGGCCGGGAGGTGATCGCATGAGTGTCTTGATTCGTGGCGTTCGCCTGTACGGCGAGGGCGATCCGGTCGACGTGCTGATCGCCGATGGGCAGATCGCCGAAATCGGGACCGGCCTGACCGGTGACGAGGTCATCGAGGCCGCCGGCCAGGTCATGCTGCCCGGCTTCGTGGACCTGCACACCCACCTGCGCGAGCCCGGCCGCGAATACGCCGAGGACATCGAAACCGGTTCGGCGGCAGCCGCTCTCGGTGGCTACACCGCGGTGTTCGCCATGGCCAACACCGATCCGGTCGCCGACACCGTCGTCGTCACCGACCACGTCTGGCACCGCGGGCAGCAGGTCGGCCTGGTCGACGTGCACCCGGTCGGCGCGGTCACCGTCGGACTCGACGGCAAGCAGCTCACCGAGATGGGCCTGATGGCCGCCGGCGCCGGGCAGGTCCGGATGTTCTCCGACGACGGCATCTGCGTCGACGACCCGCTGGTGATGCGCCGGGCCCTGGAATACGCAGCGGGACTCGGGGTCCTGATCGCCCAGCACGCCGAGGAACCGCGCCTGACCGTCGACGCCGTCGCGCACGAAGGCCCGAACGCCGCCCGGCTGGGACTGGCCGGCTGGCCGCGCTCGGCCGAAGAGTCCATCGTGGCCCGCGACGCGATCCTGGCCCGCGACGCCGGTGCCCGGGTGCACATCTGCCACGCCTCCACCGCGGGCACCGTCGAGCTGATCAAGTGGGCCAAGGCCCAGGGCATTTCGATCACCGCCGAGGTCACCCCGCACCACCTGTTGCTGGACGACTCGCGATTGGCTGATTACGACGGCCGCAACCGGGTCAACCCGCCGCTGCGTGAGGCCAGCGACGCCGAGGCGCTGCGCCAGGCCCTGGCCGACGGGGTGATCGACTGTGTCGCAACCGATCACGCCCCGCACGCCGAACACGAGAAGATGTGCGAGTTCGCCCACGCCCGGCCCGGCATGCTCGGCCTGCAGACCGCACTGTCGGTCGTCGTCGAAACCATGGTGGCGCCCGGCCTGCTGAGCTGGCGCGACGTGGCCCGCGTGATGAGCGAGGCCCCGGCCGCCATCGTCGGCCTGCCCGACCAGGGCCGCCCGCTGGCTGTCGGCGAACCCGCCAACCTGACCGTGGTGAATCCCGACGCCACCTGGACGGTGCAGGGCACCGGCCTGGCCAGCCGTTCGGACAACACGCCGTACGAGTCGATGACGCTGCCCGCCACCGTCACCGTGACGATGCTGCGCGGCAAGGTGACCGCGCGCGACGGGCGGTCTCCGGCGGGCAGGAGCGAAGCGACCCGGGGATCAGGTCAGGCGTGAACACCCCGACACTGATCACCTACCTGGTGCTGGCCGCTGTCGTGGTGGTGCTGCTCGGGTTCGCGGTCCGGCAGATGCTCAAGGGCTGGATGCACCGGGTACAGCGCCAGGCCGGCGCTGTCGGGCTGCTGCCCGCGCTGCCAGACACCGTGGGGCCGGCGACGGTCTCGGCCACCAAGGGCATGTACATCGGCAGCACTTTCACGCCGAGCTGGCAGGACCGAATTGCTGTGGGCTCCCTCGGCTTTCGCAGCAAGGCCGTGCTGACGCGCTACCCCGAAGGCATCATGCTGCAGCTCACCGGCGGCAGCCCGATCTGGATTCCCGAGGAATCCATCACCGCGATCCGCACCGAGCGGGCCATCGCCGGCAAGGTGCTCACCTACGACGGGATTCTCGCCATCCGGTGGCAACTCCCGTCGGGCACCGAAATCGATACCGGATTCCGCAGCGACGACCGTCGCGAACTGGCCAAATGGGTTGAGGAGGACAGTAAGTGACGAGTGACCAGACCGCCGTGCTGGTGCTGGAGGACGGCCGGGTGTTCACCGGAACACCGTTCGGCGCCGTGGGCCAGACCCTGGGAGAGGCGGTGTTCTCCACCGGCATGTCCGGCTACCAGGAGACCCTGACCGACCCGAGCTACCACCGGCAGATCGTGGTGGCCACCGCCCCGCAGATCGGCAACACCGGCTGGAACGGCGAGGACAACGAGAGCCGCGACGACAAGATCTGGGTCGCCGGCTACGTGGTCCGGGACCCGTCGCCGCGCGCCTCGAACTGGCGGGCCACCGGCACCCTCGACGACGAGCTGGTGCGTCAGGGCATCGTCGGTGTCGCCGGCGTCGACACCCGTGCCATCGTGCGGCACCTGCGCAACTTCGGGTCGATGAAGGCCGGCGTCTTCAGCGGAGCCGCTTTGGCGGCGACATCAGGCGCGGGTCCGGCGTCCGTCGATGAGCTCGTCGACCGCGTGCGCAACCAGCCGTCGATGCTCGGCGCGGACCTGGCCGGCGAGGTCAGCACCGATGGCGGATATGTGGTGGAACCCAATGGGGCGCACCGCTTTTCCATCGCCGCCATCGACCTCGGCATCAAGACCAACACCCCGCGCAACTTCGCGGCGCGCGGCATCCGCAGCCACGTGCTGCCGTCGTCGGTGACGTTCGACGAGATCGCCGACCTCAAGGTCGACGGGGTGTTCCTGTCCAACGGCCCGGGTGACCCCGCGACCGCCGACCACATGGTCGAGTTCACCAAGCAGGTGCTGTCGGCCGGAATTCCGTTGTTCGGCATCTGCTTCGGCAACCAGATTCTGGGCCGCGCCTTCGGCCGGTCCACCTACAAGATGACCTTCGGCCACCGCGGCATCAATATCCCGGTGGTGGAAAAGGCCACCGGCCGTATCGCGATCACCGCGCAGAACCACGGCTTCGCGCTGGAAGGTGAAGCCGGGGAAGAGTTCGACACCCCGTTCGGCCGCGCGGTGGTCAGCCACACCTGCGCCAACGACGGTGTGGTGGAGGGTGTTTCGCTGCTCGACGGTCGCGCCTTCTCGGTGCAGTACCACCCGGAGGCGGCGGCCGGCCCACACGACGCCGAGTACCTGTTCGACAAGTTCGCCGATCTCATGGCAGGGGATAAGTAATGCCGCGCCGTACAGACCTCAACCACATCCTGGTCATCGGGTCCGGCCCGATCGTCATCGGCCAGGCCTGTGAGTTCGACTACTCGGGCACCCAGGCCTGCCGCGTGCTGCGCGCCGAGGGGCTGCAGGTCAGCCTGATCAACTCCAACCCGGCAACGATCATGACCGACCCGGAGTACGCCGACAACACGTACGTCGAGCCCATCACTGCGGCCTTCGTCGAGAAGATTTTTGCGCAACAGGCCGAGCGCGGGAACAAGATCGACGCGGTATTGGCCACCCTCGGCGGGCAGACGGCGCTCAACACCGCGGTCGCGCTGCACGAGAACGGTGTGCTGGAGAAGTATGGCGTCGAGATGATCGGCGCCGACTTCGACGCCATCCAGCGCGGCGAGGACCGGCAGAAGTTCAAGGACATCGTCGCCAAGGTCGGCGGCGAATCGGCCCGCAGCCGGGTCTGTTTCACCATGGACGAGGTCCGCGACACCGTAGCCGACCTGGGTCTGCCGGTGGTGGTTCGCCCGTCGTTCACCATGGGTGGCCTGGGCTCGGGTATGGCCTACACCAACGAGGACGTGGAGCGGATGGCCGGCGAGGGCCTGGCCGCATCGCCTTCTGCCAATGTGCTGATCGAGGAATCGATCTACGGCTGGAAGGAATACGAGCTCGAGCTGATGCGCGACCATCACGACAACGTGGTGATCGTCTGCTCGATCGAGAACTTCGATCCGATGGGTGTGCACACCGGTGATTCGGTGACCGTCGCGCCCGCCATGACCCTGACCGATCGCGAATACCAGAAGATGCGTGACCTGGGCATCGCGATCCTGCGCGAGGTCGGCGTCGATACCGGTGGCTGCAACATCCAGTTCGCGATCAACCCGGCCGACGGCCGCCTGATCGTCATCGAGATGAACCCGCGGGTGTCGCGGTCGAGTGCATTGGCTTCCAAGGCAACGGGTTTCCCGATCGCCAAGATCGCCGCCAAGCTGGCCATCGGCTACACCCTCGACGAGATCGTCAACGACATCACCAAGGAAACACCGGCCTGTTTCGAGCCGACCCTGGACTACGTCGTGGTCAAGGCGCCGCGGTTCGCGTTCGAGAAGTTC
The DNA here is from genome assembly GCF_048282635.1 of Mycobacterium sp. PDNC021. Taxonomy (NCBI): domain Bacteria; kingdom Bacillati; phylum Actinomycetota; class Actinomycetes; order Mycobacteriales; family Mycobacteriaceae; genus Mycobacterium; species Mycobacterium sp. PDNC021. The sequence continues at coordinate 3,723,941 of NZ_CP182502.1, read as the reverse complement.
CCCGGCGCCGACCAGACCCTGACCACCACCATGAAGTCGGTGGGCGAGGCGATGTCGTTGGGCCGCAACTTCATCGAGGCGCTCGGCAAGGTGATGCGGTCGCTGGAGACCAAGCGGGCCGGCTTCTGGACCGGTCTTGATGTCGACAAGACCCTCGACGAGCTGCTCGACGGACTGCGCACCGCGACCGACGGCCGGCTCTATGACATCGAACAGGCCCTGCGCCTTGGTGGTTCGATCGAGGCCGTGGCCGAGGCGTCCGGGGTCGACCCGTGGTTCATCGACCAGATCGCCACCCTGGTGGCGCTGCGCGGCGAACTCGTCGACGCCCCAGTGCTCAATGAGCGCCTGCTGCGCCGGGCCAAGCACAGCGGCCTGTCCGACCGCCAGATCGCCGCGCTGCGGCCGGAATTGGCGGGCGAGACCGGCGTGCGCGCGCTGCGCGAGCGGCTCGGCATCCGGCCGGTGTACAAGACCGTCGACACCTGTGCCGCCGAGTTCGACGCCAAGACGCCGTACCACTACAGCAGCTACGAGCTGGACCCCGCGGCCGAGACCGAGGTGGCCCCGCAGACCGAGAAGCCCAAGGTGCTGATCCTGGGCTCCGGCCCGAACCGCATCGGACAGGGCATCGAGTTCGACTACAGCTGCGTGCACGCGGCCACCACGTTGAGCGAGGCCGGTTTCGAGACCGTGATGGTCAACTGCAACCCGGAGACCGTCTCGACCGACTACGACACCGCTGACCGGCTGTACTTCGAGCCGCTCACCTTCGAGGACGTGCTCGAGGTCTACCACGCCGAGCAGGCCTCCGGGGCCGGCGGCCCGGGTGTGGTCGGCGTGATCGTGCAGCTCGGTGGCCAGACGCCGCTGGGCCTGGCCGACCGGCTGGAGAAGGCCGGCGTGCCGATCGTCGGCACCAGCCCCAAGGCCATCGACCTGGCCGAGGATCGCGGCGAGTTCGGTGAGGTGCTGCGCTTGGCCGGGTTGCCCGCCCCGCGCTTCGGCACCGCAACGAGTTTCGAGCAGGCCCGCCGCATCGCCGCCGACATCGGTTACCCGGTCCTGGTGCGTCCGTCGTACGTGCTGGGCGGCCGCGGGATGGAGATCGTCTACGACGAGCAGACCCTGCAGGGCTACATCGAGCGCGCCACCGAGCTCTCACCCGAGCACCCGGTGCTGGTCGACCGGTTCCTCGAAGACGCCATCGAGATCGACGTCGACGCCCTGTGCGACGGCACCGAGGTGTACATCGGCGGCGTGATGGAGCACATCGAGGAGGCCGGTATCCACTCCGGCGACTCGGCTTGTGCACTGCCGCCGGTCACGTTGGGCCGCACCGACATCGCCGCCGTGCGGAAGGCCACCGAGGCCATCGCCCACGGCATCGGCGTGGTCGGGCTGCTCAACGTGCAGTACGCGCTCAAGGACGATGTGCTCTACGTGCTGGAGGCCAACCCGCGTGCCAGCCGGACCGTGCCCTTTGTCTCGAAGGCCACCGCCGTGCCGCTCGCCAAGGCCTGTGCCCGGATCATGTTGGGCGCCACCATCGCCCAGCTGCGTGCCGAAGGCATCCTGGTCGCCGAGGGCGACGGGGCCACTGTCGCGTCCAACGCGCCGATCGCGGTGAAGGAAGCCGTGCTGCCGTTCCACCGGTTCCGCAAAGCCGATGGTTCGCAGGTCGATTCGTTGCTCGGGCCGGAGATGAAGTCGACGGGCGAGGTCATGGGTATCGACAGCGATTTCGGTACCGCCTTCGCCAAGAGCCAGACCGCGGCCTACGGCTCGCTGCCCTCGGGCGGCACGGTGTTCGTGTCGGTGGCCAACCGCGACAAGCGCTCGCTGGTGTTCCCGGTCAAGCGCCTGGCCGATCTCGGCTTCCGGGTGCTGGCCACCGAGGGCACCGCGGAGATGCTGCGCCGCAACGGCATTCCGTGCGAGGTCGTGCGCAAGAACTTCGAGGAACCCAGTCCGGATCGGCCGGCGATGTCGGCGGTCGACGCCATCAAGGCCGGCGAGGTCGACATGGTGATCAACACGCCGTACGGCAACTCGGGTCCGCGTATCGACGGCTACGAGATTCGGTCGGCCGCGGTGTCGGCCAGCATCCCGTGCGTGACGACGGTGCAGGGCGCCTCGGCCGCGGTGCAGGGCATCGAGGCCGGCATCCGCGGAGACATCGGGGTCCGGTCGCTGCAGGAGCTGCACAGCCAGTTGGGTGCCAAGTGAGCTTCGGCTCAAAACTGCGCGCCGCCATGGCACAGCGAGGTCCGCTGTGCCTTGGCATCGACCCGCACCCGGAGCTGCTGACGGCCTGGGGTCTGCCGGTTTCGGCGGACGGCGTGGCAGCGTTCAGCGACATCTGCGTCGAGGCGTTCGCGGGTTTCGCGATCGTCAAGCCGCAGGTCGCGTTTTTCGAGGCCTACGGTTCGGCCGGTTTCGCCGTCCTGGAGCGGACCATCGCCCGGCTGCAGGAGACCGGCGTGCTGGTGCTGGCCGATGCCAAGCGCGGCGACATCGGCTCGACGATGGCCGCGTACGCCCAGGCGTGGGCCGGTGATTCGCCATTGGCCGCCGATGCGGTGACGGCGTCGCCGTACCTCGGCTTCGGCTCGCTGCAGCCATTGCTCGACGTCGCGGCCGCCAATGGCCGTGGGGTGTTCGTGCTGGCCGCCACGTCCAATCCGGAGGGTGCCTCCGTGCAGCGCGCGGTGGCCGGTGACCGCACGGTGGCGCAGTCGATCGTCGACTCCGTCGCCGCGGTGAACGCCGGCGCCGATGGCTCGGTGGGCGTCGTGGTCGGCGCGACGCTGGCGGAGGTGCCCGATCTGTCCCAGCTGGGCGGACCGGTGCTGATGCCGGGAGTCGGCGCTCAGGGCGGCCGTCCGGACGCGCTGGCCGGGCTCGGCGGCGCCCAGCCCGGCACGCTGCTGCCGGCGGTGTCGCGCGAGGTGCTCCGGGCCGGACCGGACGTCGCGGCCGTGCGGGCCGCGGGGGAGCGGCTGCGCGATGCCGTCGCCTATTTGGCCTGACGCCTACTCGGCCTGACGCTTGCGGCGCCGGTGAATCCAGAGCACCGCGGCCAACACGCCGCCGCCGAGCGCGGCCGCGATCAGTGCCAGCCCTGTGATGCCGCCGCGGTCGCGAGTCCGGTAGACGACCTGCGCGTAGTCGGAATCCGTTGCGGCACGGGTGAATACGTAGTCGCCGTCGATGAGCTGGGGCTGGAGGAGATAGTTGGTCCAGCGGGTCAGGTAGTGGCCCCGGTAGCCGGCCAGGGCCGGTGAGTCGGTCCGGCCGGCGTAGTGCAGGGTCGGGGCGTTCCCGGCGACGGGTACCGAGCTCGGATCCATCCGGTGGTCGGCCAGCACGTACAGGTCGACACTCTGCGGCCCGGTCGCCGACCGGGACAGCCGCATCGGATAGACGGCGGTGTCGGACGCGAACGACAACCGCAGCGGCTGCAAGGTTCCCGACAGCGTGGTGTCACCGGCGTCCGGCGCGAGCTGAATCGCGACGATCTCCCAGCGGGCCGCGACGTAGGACGCCAAGTTGGCGTCGAGTCCGTCTGGGTGGGGAAAGCCCTTGGCCGTCAGCCAGCTCGTGAGGGCGGCCGGGTCGTCCGCGGCCAGGCGGGTGACGTCGAACGGTCCGATCCGCCGGCTGGACAGCACGTTGACGCCGCCGGGACGCGCGCCCGCTCCTTCGAGTGCACCCCGCGAACCTCCGGTGAGCCAGTCGAAGGTGGGCCACCAGTTGTCCCGGTATTCGATCCGCGGCGCGGTGATGCGCGCCAGCTCGTCGAATACTGTCGCGTCGCCCAGGGTGACCTGGGCGGCCGACGGGACGGGCATCACCCAGGCGGCCCGGTCCGAGGCGCCGCGAACCCCGAACGACATCAGGATGTCCTCGGTGCTGCCGTCCCACGCGATGAGCGCCCGTTCGTCGACGACGGCGGCCCCGGCGCGGTCGGGGATGTAGGCGCCACAGCCGCAGGCCCAAGCCGGCGCTGCGATGTTCGCCGTCAGGGCGGCGAACATCAGCATCGAGACGCACAGCAACCGGTACGCAACAGCCATCGGCATGAACGTACCGGCCGTGCGCCTCAGGTCACAGCGGAATCCAGATGGGGCCGAGCCAGAAGCCCCAGGCGTTGAAGCCCTGGTCGAACACCGGGTTCACCCACTGGCCGTTGTAGCTGAACGGCTGGTGGTCCCAGCGGCCGTCATCGATGCCGCGGCCATGCCAGTCACGGCCACGGTCGTCACGCCAGCCGTCCCGGTCGTTGTGCCAGTCGATGCCGCGCTGCCAGCCGCCACGGTCGCCACCCCAGCCGCCTCGGTCGCCGCCATGGTCGTCGCGGTGGTCGTCATGCCCCCCGCACGGTGCGCCCGGGGGGCACCAGTCGGCGCTCGCGGTCGCCAGGCCGATGCCGAAGAGTCCGGCGGCGCCGATGCCGGCCGCCAGGGTGGACGCGGTCAATGCCTGTTTGATCTTCATGCAGCTGACGCTATGGCGGCCCGATGGGCGTGCACTTAGCTGAACTTAGGTGTGTGCTGTGTATGCGGTCACGTTGCGGGAACGCCGCGCTGAACGTTTCCTGTCGGTTTCCAGAGAGTCTGGGAAGATGTTGTGCGGGAACCGGTTTGGTGCCACGAAATGTTGGCGGCTCGACGCAGTCGACGGTATGTCGATGGCGCGGACAACGTTTGCCTACAGATGCCAGACGGCCCACCACGATGGCGTGGCGGGCCGTCTGGCCGCAGGTCCGGTTACCGGGCCCCGATCACAGCGGAATCCAGATCGGGCCGAGCCAGAAGCCCCAGGCGTTGTGCCCGTTGTCCCATACCGGGTTAACCCACTGGCCGTTGTAGTCGAACGGCTGGTGGTCGAAACGGGCATCGTCAATGCCGCGGTGCTGCCAGTCGCGGCCCTGGTTGTCGTGCCAGTTGTCGTCACGGCCGACGGGGCCGGCCGGGCCACGGTTGTCGCCAGGACCACGGTCGTCGCCAGGGCCGCGGTTGTCACCCGGACCACGGTGGTCGTCGTGCTGGCCGCACGGCGCGTTCGGCGGGCACCCCGGGTCGGCATTGGCGCCGGCCAGGCCGACGCCGAACAGTCCGGCGACGCCGATACCGGCTGCCAGGGTGGATGCGGTCAACGCTCGCTTGAAGTTCATCGCGGCTCACCTTCCTCTTCCATGTGGTGGGCGGGTTGTCGCCACACTGGAACTCAAGTTAGGACCGCCTAATGTGTGTGCACTTTGGCGTCGCTAGGTGTGTGCTGTGCGTGCCGCAACAGTTTGGCCACGGGGCGCTGATCGTTGCCTGTGGCAAGTGCGACCACATGGGAAAACCTTGGGCAGGAAACGGTTTCATCGCGACCGTGCCGCGGGTCCGGCGCCGGTCCGGCTCGGTTGCCGGATGAATCACGACACCTCCGAGTTTGCGGAGTCTGCGTGGCAGCGCGCAGCGGCGTGGTGCTGCCCGACTCCCGGGGCGCCGAACCGGCCATCGAGCGGGCCGAAAAGCTGCTATTTGGGCGGTCCAACCACCCAAATAGCGGCTCTGAGCCGCCCGCGCGTCACCGGCGGTGCACCAACCCGATCCGACTCGGCACCGACACGCCCGACACGCCGTGACCTGCGAAAATTTTCCTGAATCGCCCCGGATGACGGCCCGAAAATCGGCCGGACACGGTCCCGGCCGTGCCGCCGTCGTCCCACTGAGTGCTCAAAACCCTTGATACGCAGGCAGATCTGTGACTGGAGCGCTTGAGTGCAGCCCCTGCCGAGCTTGCACTTCGCAGCCATCTGGAGCCGCCGTTCGCACTACACGCTGGGCTTTTAGCTTCGTTACCCGGGGGGTGGGGTTAGCGCTTGTCGGTAAGCGTGGGTACGGTCGTCGTCGCTGGCTGGTTCACCCCAGCCGTGACAGAAATTATTTGACGGAGATACGGAGGAACCCCGTGGCCCTTCCCCAGTTGACCGACGAACAGCGCGCGGCAGCGTTGGAGAAGGCTGCTGCCGCACGTCGAGCACGTGCCGAGTTGAAAGACCGGCTCAAGCGCGGCGGCACCAACCTCAAGCAGGTCCTGACGGACGCCGAGACCGACGAGGTTCTCGGCAAGATGAAGGTTTCCGCTCTGCTGGAAGCCTTGCCCAAGGTTGGCAAGGTCAAGGCGCAGGAGATCATGACCGAGCTGGAGATCGCTCCGACCCGCCGTCTGCGCGGACTGGGCGACCGTCAGCGCAAGGCCCTGCTGGAAAAGTTCGACTTTTCCTGATCTGACGCAAGACTGACGAGCAGTAGGGGCCGGACGGCGATGAACCGTGTTGTTGTGCTGGCCGGCCCCTCTGCCGTGGGTAAATCCACGGTCGTGCGCTGCCTGCGTGAGCGGGTGCCCGACCTGCATTTCAGTGTCTCCGCCACGACGCGTGCACCGCGTCCGGGCGAGGTCGACGGTGTCGACTACACGTTTGTCTCGGCCGAAGAGTTCCAGCGGCTCATCGATGACGGTGAGCTGCTCGAATGGGCCGAAATTCATGGGGGACTGCAGCGCTCCGGTACCCCCGCCCGGCCGGTCCGGGAAGCCATCGCCGCTGGTCAACCTGTCCTCATTGAGGTCGATCTGGCCGGCGCTCGGGCCGTCAAACAAGCCATGCCGGAGGTGCTGACGGTCTTCCTCGCGCCGCCCAGTTGGGAAGCGCTGGAGAGCCGGCTCATCGGCCGCGGCACCGAGAGTGCCGAGGTCCAGGCCCGTCGCCTGGCTACCGCGCGGGCCGAACTGGCCGCTCAGGACAGTTTCGATGTGACTGTTGTCAACAGTCAGTTGGAATCCGCCTGTGCAGAATTGGTATCCTTGCTGGTGGGCCGCTGAGCGGTCTGCGCCTAACGCCCAGATATCGCTGATAGCGACTCCAATCTTCACACCGAACGCCGGGAGAATCCTTCGTGAGCACCACTGTCGAGAGCATCGACTCCGACGCCGCCATCGCCTACGACACGCCGCTGGGTATCACCAACCCGCCCATCGACGAGCTGCTGGATCGCGTGTCGAGCAAGTACGCGCTGGTGATCTACGCCGCGAAGCGTGCGCGCCAGATCAACGACTACTACAACCAGCTCGGTGACGGCATCCTCGAGTACGTCGGCCCCCTGGTCGAGCCGGGTCTGCAGGAGAAGCCGCTGTCGATCGCCATGCGCGAGATCCACGGCGACCTGCTCGAGCACACCGAGGGCGAGTAAGGCCGCGTAGGCGCCGAACATGGCCGACCGCAAGCGCATCGTCGTCGGAGTCGCCGGAGGTATCGCCGCGTACAAGGCATGCACCCTGGTTCGTCAGCTGAGCGAGGCCGGCCATTCGGTCCGCGTGGTGCCGACCGAATCGGCGCTGAAGTTCGTCGGCGCCGCCACCTTTGAAGCACTGTCCGGCAATCCCGTGCACACGGGAGTGTTCGAGGACGTCTCCGAGGTACCGCACGTCCGGTTCGGCCAGCAGGCCGACCTGGTCGTGGTCGCGCCGGCCACCGCCGACCTGATGGCACGTGCGGTGGCGGGCCGCGGCGATGATCTGCTGACCGCCACGCTGCTCACCGCGCGCTGTCCGGTGCTGTTCGCCCCGGCGATGCACACCGAGATGTGGTTGCACCCCGCCACCGTCGAGAACGTCGCGACATTGCGGCGTCGCGGCGTCGTGGTGCTGGACCCCGCTTCCGGGCGCCTCACCGGCGCCGACAGCGGCCCCGGACGCCTGCCGGAGGCCGAGGAGATCACCACGTTCGCGCAGCTCCTCCTGGAGCGCGGTGACGCGTTGCCCCATGATCTGGCCGGGGTCAAGGTCGTCGTCACCGCTGGTGGCACCCGAGAGGCCATCGACCCGGTCCGGTTCATCGGTAACCGCAGTTCCGGCAAGCAGGGCTACGCCGTGGCTCGCGTCATGGCCCAGCGCGGCGCCGAGGTCACGCTGATCGCCGGAAACACCGCAGGCCTGGCCGATCCGGCCGGCGTGGACGTCGTGCACATCAGCTCGGCCGCACAGCTGCGGGACTCCGTGTTCAAATACGTGCCCGACGCGCAGGTGCTGGTGATGGCCGCCGCCGTCGCCGATTTCCGTCCTACCGAGGTAGCGACCAGCAAGATCAAAAAGAAGCACGGCCCCGGTGAAGCGGAGGCCGCGCCCGTCATCGAACTCACCCGAACCGACGACATCCTCGCCGGCGCGGTGCGGGCCCGCACCGACGGTCAGCTGCCGAACCTGCGCGCCATCGTCGGCTTCGCCGCCGAGACCGGCGACGCCAACGGCGACGTGCTGTTCCACGCCCGGGCCAAGCTGCAGCGCAAGGGCTGTGACCTGCTGGTTGTCAATGCGGTGGGGGACGGCAGGGCCTTCGAGGTCGACGTCAACGACGGTTGGCTGCTGGCGGCGGACGGGACCGAGTCAGCGCTGGAGCATGGGTCCAAGACCTTGATGGGCAGCCGCATCGCCGACGCGATCGCGGCGTTCCTGCGCGGCAACGACGTATGACCATCGCCTGAACCGTGCCGCAGCCGGGTTTGCTGCGCGGGGGTACACGACAGTTGTTAGGCGGGCGCGGATATTATGCGCCGGACTAAAGTTTTGGAAGGGAATTGCGACGTGAGTGAAGGTCGGCTGTTTACCAGCGAGTCAGTGACCGAAGGACATCCGGACAAGATCTGCGACGCCATCAGCGATTCCGTGCTGGACGCGCTGCTCGCGCAGGATCCCAAGTCGCGGGTCGCGGTAGAGACCCTGGTGACCACGGGTCAGGTGCACGTCGTCGGTGAGGTGACCACCAACGCCAAGGAAGCATTTGCCGACATCCCGCTGATCGTCCGTGACCGGATCCGCCAGATCGGCTACGACCACTCCGACAAGGGCTTCGACTACGCCACCTGCGGCGTGAACATCGGCATCGGTGCGCAGTCCCCGGACATCGCCGCGGGCGTCGATACCGCCCACGAGGCGCGCGTCGAGGGCGCCGGTGACCCGCTGGACGCCCAGGGCGCCGGCGACCAGGGCCTGATGTTCGGCTACGCCATCAACGACACGCCCGAGCTGATGCCGCTGCCGATCGCGCTGGCGCACCGGCTGTCGCGGCGCCTGTCCGAGGTCCGCAAGAGCAACACCGTCGACTACCTGCGTCCGGACGGCAAGACCCAGGTCACCATCGAGTACCGCGACAACGTCCCGGTCCGCCTCGACACCGTGGTGCTGTCGACCCAGCACGCCGAGGGCGTCGACCTGGACGGCACCCTGGCCCCGGACATCCGTCGCCACGTCGTCGAGACCGTGCTGGCCGACCTGGCGCACGAGACCATGGACACCTCCGACTTCCGGCTGTTGGTCAACCCGACCGGCAACTTCGTGGTCGGTGGCCCGATGGGTGACGCCGGCCTGACCGGTCGCAAGATCATCGTCGACACCTACGGCGGCTGGGCCCGCCACGGCGGCGGCGCCTTCTCCGGCAAGGACCCGTCAAAGGTGGACCGCAGCGCCGCGTACGCGATGCGCTGGGTGGCCAAGAACGTCGTCGCTGCCGGCCTGGCCGACCGCGTCGAGGTCCAGGTGGCCTACGCCATCGGCAAGGCCGCTCCGGTGGGCCTGTTCGTCGAGACCTTCGGCACCGAGCACTTCGACCCGGCCCGCATCGAGAAGGCCATCACCTCGGTCTTCGACCTGCGTCCCGGCGCCATCATCCGCGACCTGGACCTGCTGCGCCCGATCTACGCGCCGACCGCCGCGTACGGCCACTTCGGCCGCACCGACATCGAACTGCCGTGGGAGCAGCTCGACAAGGTCGACGACCTGAAGGCCTCGGTCTAGTACCTGCACCACGCAAAACTGCCCCTCGTCGTCGGACGAGGGGCAGTTCTGCGCTCGGTCAGGGGACGGGGGCCGGCTCCAGCCGGTTCGTCCGGTGCAGGCGGTGCAGGGCCAGCGCGACCAACAGGCTGATGGTCGTGAGCGCTACCCAGATGAGTTCCGGCCGGCCGGCATCGCGTGCGGTCTCCATCAGCGCTCCGGTGGCGAGGTTCCCCACCAGGATGCCGATGCCGACGATGGTGTTGTAAAAGCCGTAGTAGGTCGCGACGAGCCGGTCGCCGGCGAGCGACACCACGGTGTCCATCTCGAACGGATACACCGCGGCCGATCCAACGGCCAGCAGCGCGGCCGTCGTCAGCAGCGCGGCCACCGCGACCGGTCGGCCCCACCGGTCGTCGGGCACGACGATCAACGGGACGAACGCCGCCGCCAGCACCAGCACCCCGATCGTCAGCGACTGGGCGCGGCCGTACCGCGCGGTGAACCAGGATGTGATGCGGATTTGGCCACCGATGGCGACCAGCCCGGACACCGCGAAAACCGCCGCCACGATGGCTGATTCGTGGTGCGGCGAGAGCACCCCGGCGTGCAGCGGCAGCGCCAGGTACACCTGGAACGTCACCACATAGGTGCCCACCATCGACGCCGCGAACAACAGGAACGGCCGGTTGGCCAGCACGGTGCGCCAGTCGTGCAGGACCGAGACGCGTTCGGCGACAGCATGATCGGTGTGGTCTTTCGGCAGCGCGAACAGCTGCGCGATGGTCAGCACCGCGAACACCACCGCCGCCATGCCGGCGGTGACCCGGAAGTCCAGCGCCAGCAGGGCCAGCCCCACCAGCGGGCCGGCCAGGATGCCACCCTGATAGAAGACGTTGAACACCGTGAACGCTGCCACCCGGCGCTCGCCGGAGTCCGCGGCCAGGTATGCGCGCACCGCGGGATTGAACAGCGCGCCCGCGAAACCCGTTGCCGCCGAGGCGATGAGCAGCGTCGGCAGGGATTGCGCGACCGCCAGCAGCCCGAAGGCGGCCGTGCGCAACAGGCAGCCCGCCACGATCAGCGGCTTGTAGCCGAGCCGGTCGGCCAGCGTCCCACCGGCGATGAACATGCCCTGCTGCGAGAAATTCCGCACCCCGAGCACCAGCCCGATGGCCCAGCCGGCCAAGCCGAGCGGGCCGGCCAGATACCCGGCCAGATACGGCATCAGCATGTAGAAGCCGAGGTTGATGCCGAACTGGTTGAGCATCAGCACCCGACTGGGCCAGCCGAAGCTGCGGAACTGTGCGAGGACCTCCATCACCGCACCTCCGTCACAGCGATGCCGCATCGGGCCTGCGCACCGTCGCGCAGCGCGTCCACGAATCCACCACGCGTTCAGCAGGATCGGTGATCACCGCCGGTTCGGACGGCGGTTCGATCCCGAGCAGGTTGTGCTCGCGGCAGTAATCGTCGTTGTAGACGGTGTCGAAATACCGTTGCGGCCCATCGGGAAAGATCGCGGCGATCGTGGTGTCCGGATCGTGATGGCGGGCCGCCCAGCCGGCGACCAGCGCCACCGCGCCGCCGCTCCAGCCGCTGCTGGCATAGCTGGTCCCGGCCAGCGCGCGGCAGGCCCACACCGCTTCGGCGGGCGCCACCCAGTGCACCTCGGAGAACGCGTCGTAGTCGACGTTGTCCGGGTAGATGCTCGACCCCAGACCGCGCATGAGGCGACTCTGTGCGGGCTGGCCGAAGATCGTCGACCCGATGGTGTCGACGCCGATCAGCTTGAGATCAGGATTGAACTCGCGCAGCACTTTTGCCACCCCGGCCGAATGGCCACCGGTGCCGACCGAGCACACCAGGACGTCGACGGTGCCGAGCTGCGACTGTAGTTCCAGGGCGAGATCGCGGTAGGCGTCGACGTTGTCGGGGTTGTTGTACTGGTCGGGGTACCAGGCGGTGGGATCGCCGGCCAGGATCTGGGCCACCCGGTCGCGGCGGGCCTGCTGCCAGCCGCCGGTCGGGTGTGGCTCGGTGACCAGGTCGATGTCGGCGCCGTACGCGGCCAGCATCCGCAGCATCATCGGTTCCATGCCCGGATCGGTCACCAGGGTGACCGGATGCCCGTACACGGTGCCGGCCAGGGCCAGGCCGAGTCCGAGTGTCCCGCTGGTGGATTCAACGATTCGCGCGCCGGGCAGCAGGTCGCCGCGGGCGCGGCCGCGTTCGACCATGTACATGGCGGGCCGGTCCTTCATGCCACCGGGGTTGACGCCTTCGAGCTTGGCCCAGAAGCCCCGGTCGCCGGTGGTGAACGGTGCGGCGATCCGCAGCACCGGGGTGCCGCCGACCATGGTGCCGGGGCGGTCGTAGCGAGCCAGCCGGCACGGCCCGGACGCCGTCCGAGTGGATTTTCTGGGCAGGGTGAGATTGGTCGAATTGTTCATGAGTGCATCACTTTTCGCTTGAGGCCGCGGCGCGGCAGCGGAATCGGGCAGCGAACACCGACCGGACACGAAGCGTGGCCGATCTGCGCTGACCGATCAGCGTCGGGAGATGCAGAGCCGGGTCAGGACCGCCCGGCCGGAGTGAATCTGAAGCGCGCGCCGCGGCGGACCCCGGCCGGACCGGGGCGCCGACGCGCGCCAGCACACCATGAGGACGCCGAGGGTCACCACCAGGCCCAGGGCCAAGAGGTTGGAGGCGGAGCGGGGGAGTCCGGCGGCGGTCACCAGCTCCGGGGCCGATGGGGCCGAGCCGTCCCGCGCGTGTGGGTGTTGCGCGGCGACCGAGGGCAGTGTGTGTCCCGGGGCGACGAGCATGGGGGCGGCGTGTTCATGCGGCGTGGCAACAGGCTTGGCGCTCAACTGAATACCGATGCCGAGACCGAGCAGGGTGACGAGCAGCACGGCCGCTGCCCGCCATCGCATCGGCCGGGAAGTCACGTTCGCGACTGTACCGACGTGTCGGCGCCTATAGCCGGGCCGATGCGTGTCGTGCGGCAAAAGTTATCGGGTTCAAAGAACTTTCATATGAGTGCGGGCCCAGCGCTCACGCGCTGAATTCGTAGTCGTCGAGGTCGAACCGGCGGCTGCGGACGTATGCCTCCACCGTGGTGGCCGGCCGCAGTGGCACGTCGCCGTTCTTGTCGAAGTAGTAGCTGTTGGCCGACTGGCAGCTGTCCTGCCAGAACACCTGCCGGTGACGTTTGCTCAACATCTCGGCGAAGTACCGGTCATTGGCTTCCTGGGATACCTCAACCCGGTGGGCGCCAACCTTTTCGGCCCGTTGCAGGCACCGCACGATGTGGTGGACTTGAGCTTCGATCAGCGCGAAATAGGACGAGCCCACATACCCGTACGGCCCCATGACAGTGAAGAAGTTGGGGAAGCCGGGGATGCTGACGCCCTCGTAGGCCTGCAGCCGCTGCGTCTCCCAGAACTCGCCGAGGGTGTGCCCGCCGGCCCCGGTGACGGGGAACGTCGGCACGCTGTCGACGTCCATCACCTTGAACCCGGTGGCGAGGATCAGGACGTCCACCTCGTGGTCCTGCCCGTCGGTGGTGTGCACGCCGCTCGGGGTGATGCGCTCGATGGATTCGGTTACCAGACTGACATTTTCGCGGTTGTAGGTCGCGAGGTAGCTGTTGTGGAAGCCCGGCCGTTTGCAGCCCACCGCGTAGCGCGGGGTGAGCTTGTCGCGCACCACCGGGTCATGGACCTCGCGGCGCAGGAACGACCGTCCCATGCGGGCCGCGCCGTCGGCCAACGGGAAGACGCTGTAGTACTGCGCCGACAGCGGGAAGGTCAGCTCGACGTACGCCTGGCTGGCCAGCCGCTGCAGCGTCTTGCTGCCCGGGACGCGCATCGCCCATCGGGCCGCGGCCGGCAGCGGTAGATCCAGCTTGGGGAAGCACCAGATCGGCGTCCGCTGAAACACCGTGAGCTGCTCCACGATCGGCGCGATCTCGGGGATCACCTGGACCGCCGAGGCGCCGGTGCCGATGATCGCGACGCGCTTGCCACTCAGGTCGATGTGGGAGTCCCAGCGCGCGGTGTGCAGCGTGATACCGGCGAAGTCGGTCACGCCCTCGATGTCCGGCGGCTTGGGCACCGTCAGCACGCCGCTGCCGTTGATCAGGAACCGCGCGGTGAGTGTGCCGCTGCTGGTGTGCACGCGCCAGAGGTCGGTGGCGTCGTCGTACTCGGCGCCGGTGACCTCGGTGCCGAAGCGGATCCGGTCCCGCAGCCCGTACTTGTCGACGCAGTGCTCGGCGTACGCCTTGAGCTCATGGCCCTTGGCGTAGGTGCGGGACCAATCCGCGCTCTGCTCGAACGAGAACTGATAGGAGAACGACGGAATGTCCACGGCGACACCGGGGTAGGTGTTCCAGAACCAGGTGCCGCCCGGCCCGGAGCCGGCTTCGAGGATTTGGTAGTCACCGAGCCCGGCCCGGTCCAGCAGGATGCCGGCCCCGATCCCGGAGAAGCCGGCGCCGACGATCACAGTTTGGACATCAGGCGTTGTCATGGCTCCATACTCGCGCGAGCAGACGCGAAAACCCCCTATTTCGGTGAAAATAGGGGGTTTTCACGTCTGCTCGCGCAGAGACCGCTAGGTGTGGAGGGCAGCCTTCAGGGCCGCCAGGCCCCGGTTGGTGGCCTCGGTGGCCACCGGCGAGGCCAGCGCGAGGCTGACGAAGCCGTGCACCATGGTCGGTTCGTTGCTCAACTCGACCGGAACCCCGGCTGTGGCAAGCAGTTTGGCGTACACGGCGCCGTCGTCGCGCAGCGGGTCGTGCTCGGCGGTGCCGATGTAAGCGGGCGGCAGCCCGGCCAGCGACTCGGCGTTGGCCGGGGCCAGGTCGGTCGGCAGCGTCGAGGCGTCACTGATGTCCATGCCGGGCAGGTACCAGGACAGGAAGGCCGCAGTCACATCGCTGTTGAGCATGGGTGCATCGGCGTTCTCGGTGAACGACGGCAGCGTGGTGTCACCGGTGGTCGCGGGGTACCAGAGCAGCTGGAATGCCAGGTTCGGGCCGCCGGCGTCGCGCGCCCGCTGCGCCATCACCGCGGAGATGTTGCCGCCTGCCGAGTCGCCGGCCACCGCGATGCGCGCCGGGTCGCCGCCCAGTTCGGCGGCATGCGCGGCAACCCACTGCAGCGCGGCCCAGGAATCCTCGATACCGGCCGGGAACGGATGCTCAGGTGCCAGTCGGTACTCGATCGACACCACGATGGCGCGGGTGCCGATGGCGTGGGCCCGGGCCACGTGATCGTGCGAATCCAGGTCGCCGATCGCCCAGCCGCCGCCGTGGTAGAAGACCACCACCGGCAGCGGACGCGTCTCACCATCGATGGGCGGCCAGTAGATGCGGGCCGGAATCTGGCCTGCGTCACCGCAATCGAGCATGCGGTTCTCGATCCGCAGGTCCGGCAGCATCGCCGCGGGTGGTCGCATCGCTGCGATCTTGGCCCGGGCCACCTCGACGCCGTCGTCGATGGTGAACTCCAGCGGCACGGCGTCCAGGAGGGCTTTGAGGATCGGGTCGATACCAGGGCGGTCTGTGGACGTCACAGCGTCGGGCTCATCCAGGGTCATGCCTCAGGCTAACGCGGCCCGCAGCGCAGCGATTCCGCGGTCGGCCGCCGCGGTCGTCGCCGGCACCACGCCGTGGTAGCCGAGATAACCGTGCACCACGGTCTCGGCGTTGTGCACCTCGACGGAAACCCCTGCCGAGGTGAGCATCTCGCCGTACTTGATGCCGTCGTCGCGCAGTGGGTCGTATCCGGCGACGGCGATGTACGCCGGTGCCAGTCCGGCCAGTGACTCGGCGCGCGCGGGCACCAGTGCGGCCGGCGGATTCCGTAGGTCCACACCCGTGGCATATAGCAACGAGAAACCGCCGACGGCGTCGCGGCCCAGGACCGGCGCGTCGGCGTTCTCGGTGAACGACGGCAGCGAGGTGTCCCAGGTGGTTGCCGGGTACCACAGCAGCTGGGCTCGCAGCGTGATGCCGGCGTCGCGGGCCAGCTGTGCGACCACGGCGGCGAGATTGCCGCCGGCCGAATCACCGGCCACGGCAAGGCGATTCGGGTCGCCGCCGATCTCATCGGCATGGGCGGCCACCCACTGTGTGACGGCCCAGACGTCGTCCACCGCAGCGGGGAACGGGTGCTCGGGGGCCAGCCGATAATCCACCGACACCACCACCGCTCCGGTCCCGGCGGCATGCAGCCGGGCGGTGCCGTCATAGGTGTCCAGATCACCGACCACCCAGCCGCCGCCGTGGAAGAACAGCACAACCGGTGCCGACGGTTCGATGTCCGGCGGCCAGTAGATCCGGACGGGGACGTCTTCGATGACGCGGTCCTCGGCGCGAACCTCCTCGAACACCGCCTTGCGCGGCAGCTCACGGAACCGGGCTCGAGCGGCTTCGACGCCGCCGTCCATGGTCAATTGGAACGGAACTGCTTCCAGTACCTTTTGCAGAATGGGATCGAGTGGGGGACGCACAGTGTCCGACATGAGTTCACCGTACGCACCGCGCTGGCGGCTGTGGGTGGCGGCCGCAGTGGTCGCCGCCGGCTACGGCGTCTTCCTCATCGCGACGGCGCTGCGGCTGCCGTCGGGCGCTGACCTGACCGGGCAGTTCGTCCTGCAGCCCGAGATCAAGGCACTGCCCGCGCTGCTGCTGGCCGTGGCCGCGGCCGGACACGCCATCGTCCGCGAACGCCGCTGGCTGGTGGCCGCACTGGTGTTCTCGGCAGGCGGTGACTTCCTGCTGGCCATGCCCTGGTGGCAGCCGGGCGGGGTGCCGTCGTTTGTGTTCGGGCTCGGCTCGTTCCTGATCGCGCATCTGTGCTTCCTGGCCGCGCTGCTGCCGCTGGCCCGGCGTACCTCGGCAGCCACCGCCGGCGCCGCGGTGCTGGTCGTCGTCTGCATCGGGCTGGTCGTCTGGTTCTGGCCCAGCCTGGTCGCGCAAAAGATGACCATCCCCGTCACCGTCTACATGGCGGTCCTGGTGGCGATGGTGTGCACGGCGCTGTTCGCCGATCTGCCGACCCGCTGGACCGCACTCGGGGCACTGTGCTTCGCGGTGAGTGACGGCATGATCGGCATCAGCAAGTTCGTCCTCGGCGACGAGACACTGGCGGTCCCGATCTGGTGGGCCTACGCCGCCTCGTTACTCCTGATCACCGCCGGGTTCTTCGCGGGCCGGACGGTGTCGACGGTGTCGTCCCTGTCTGCTAAACCGGCTGCGTGACCGTCACCAGGACGCAGGCCGAACACGAGCCCGTGGCTCGGGTGCTGCCGATGCTGTCGGTGCCGCACCTGGACCGCGAGTTCGACTACCTGGTGCCTGCCGACCTGTCCGACGACGCGCAGCCGGGTGTGCGGGCCAAGGTCCGGTTCAACGGCCGCCTGGTCGACGCGTTCATTCTCGAAAGACGTTCGGACACCGACCATTCGGGCAAGCTCGGCTGGCTGGACCGCGTGGTCTCGGCCGAGCGGGTACTGACCCCGGATGTGCAGCGCCTCGCCGAGGCCGTGGCCGCCCGGTACGCCGGCAGCCGGCCAGACGTGCTGCGGCTGGCCATTCCGCCGCGGCACGCCACCGTGGAGAAAGGTCCGCCGCCGGAACTCCCGCCGTTTGCGCCGCAGCACGTCGAACCCGCTGCCTGGCAGCCCTACGCCCGCGGCGAGCAGTTCCTCGAGGCGCTCGCCGAGGGCCGGGCAGCGCGCGCGGTGTGGCAGGCCTTGCCGGGGGAGGACTGGGCCAAGCGGCTGTGCGAGGCGGCGGCCGTCGTCGTCAACGCCGGGCGCGGTGCGCTGCTGATCGTCCCGGACCAGCGTGACGTCGACGCCATCCACGCCGCGGCCCTGACCTTGGTCGACAACAACAGGGTGGTGGCGCTGTCCGCGGGCCTCGGTCCGTCCCAGCGCTACCGGCGGTGGCTGGCGGTGCTGCGCGGCCAGGCCCGGCTCGTGATCGGCACGCGCAGCGCGGTGTTCGCGCCCGTCGCCGACCTCGGGCTCATCGTCGTGTGGGACGACGGCGACGACTCGCTCTCCGAGCCCCGCGCGCCGTATCCGCACGCCCGCGAGGTCGCGATGCTGCGTGCACACCAATTGCGTTGTGGCGCAATCATCGGCGGCTTCTCGCGCACTGCCGAGGCGCAGGCGCTGGTGCGCAGCAAGTGGGCGCACGATCTGGTCGCCGGGCGCAGTGTGGTGCGGGCACGGGCCCCGCGGGTCGTCGCGCTCGACGACGACGCACACACCCATGAACGCGACGCCGCCGCCCGCACCGCGCGGTTGCCGTCGATGGCGCTGGGCGCCGCGCGCGCCGCGTTGAGCGCCGGGCGGCCGGTGCTGGTGCAGGTGCCGCGCCGCGGTTACGTCCCGGCGCTGGCCTGCGGCAAATGCCGGACCATTGCCCGATGCCGGCACTGCACCGGCCCACTGTCGCTGCTCGACCGCGACACCGTCGGCGCGGTGTGCCGCTGGTGCGGCCGTCAGGACAGCGCGCTGCGCTGTGGCCGGTGCGGCTCCGACGCGGTACGTGCCGTGGTGGTCGGGGCGCGGCGCACCGCCGAGGAACTGGGCCGGACCTTCCCGGGGGTGCCCATCGTCACCTCCGGCGGTGACGCCGTGGTGGCCGAGGTACCTGGACGCCCCGCGGTCGTGGTGGCCACCCCGGGCGCCGAGCCGCGCGCCGACGGCGGCTACGGCGCGGCGCTGCTGCTGGATGGCTGGGCCTTGCTGGGCCGACAAGATCTGCGGGCCGCCGAGGACACGCTGCGCCGCTGGATGTCGGCATCGGCCATGGTGCTCGACCGCGCGGCCGGCGGCACCGTCGCGGTGGTCGCGGAATCGTCGATCCCGACGGTGCAGGCGCTGGTGCGCTGGGACCCGGTCGGGCATGCCGAGGCCGAACTCGACGGCCGCGCCGAGGTCGGGCTGCCACCCGCGGTGCATCTCGCCGCCGTCGACGGCATCCCGGAGGCGGCGGACGCGCTGCTGGAGGCCGCCGCACTGCCGCCTGACGCCGAGGTGCTGGGTCCCGTCGACCTGCCGTTCGGCGCCCGCCGACCGCCCGGTCTGGACCCGGGCACACCCGTGCACCGGATGCTGGTCCGGGTTTCGCGCGACCGTGGGCTGGTGCTGGCGGCGGCCCTGCGCCGGGCGACCGGAGTGCTCAGCGCCCGCCACGATCAGCAGCCGGTGCGGGTGCAGATCGATCCGCTGCACATCGGATGAGGGTGTTCGGGTGGACCACAAGTAGCCTGGTGGATCGTGCGTATCGTCTTCGCCGGAACACCGGAACCCGCGCTGCCTTCATTGCGCAGGCTCATCGCGTCGCCGCGCCACGAGGTGGTCGCGGTGCTGACCCGTCCTGACGCGGCCTCTGGTCGTCGCGGCAAGCCGGCCCCGTCTCCGGTCGCGGAACTCGCTCTGGCCGAGGGTATTCCGGTGCTGCGGCCGGCCAAGCCCAATGAGCCCGAGTTCGTCGCCGAACTCGCCGAGCTGGCGCCGGACTGCTGCGCGGTCGTCGCCTACGGCGCGCTGCTGCGCGACGAGTTGCTTGCGGTGCCCCGGCTGGGCTGGATCAATCTGCATTTCTCGGTGCTGCCGGCCTGGCGCGGCGCCGCCCCGGTGCAGGCCGCCATCGCCGCCGGTGACGAGGTGACCGGCGCCACGACTTTCCAGATCGAACGTGCCTTGGACTCCGGGCCGGTGTATGGCGTGATGACCGAGGCGGTGCGGCCCATCGACACCGCGGGCGATCTGCTGGCCCGGCTGGCCGACGCGGGCGCCGGCCTGCTGGAGACGACGCTCGACGGTGTCGAGGACGGTGCGCTGACCGCGGTGCCGCAGCCCACCGACGGCGTGACGGTCGCCCCCAAGGTCACCGTCGAAGACGCGCGGGTGCGCTGGGACCTGCCTGCGCATGTCGTCGACCGCCGCGTCCGCGCGGTTTCTCCGAACCCCGGAGCCTGGACCGAGATCGGCGACCTGCGGGTCAAGCTCGGTCCGGTGGTCCCGGTCGAGGCAGAACCGTTGGCGCCCGGCGCAATTCGCGTGCAGAAGGCCGGCGTGCTGATCGGCACGGGGAGCACTCCGGTGCGGCTGGGCACGGTCCAGCCGCCGGGGAAGAAGGCGATGAAGGCAGCGGACTGGGCGCGCGGCGCCCGGCTGGACGAAGGTGTGGTGGCCCGGTGACCGAACGGAACGGACGCGGCGGCGATCGCGGGCGGCAGGGTCGTCCGAACAATCAGGGGCGCTCGGGCGGCCGGGATCGTCAGGACCGGCAGCCGGGCAGGCAGCAGGTCCGGCCGGCCGCCGCCGAGCGGCGCGTGCCGCGTGGCCCGCGCCGTAAGCCTCTGGATCCGGCGCGCCAGGCGGCGTTCGACGTGCTGCGCGCGGTGTCCGAGCGGGACGCATACGCCAACCTCGCGCTGCCGGCGATCCTGCGCGACCGCGGCATCGAGGGTCGGGATGCGGCCTTCGCCACCGAGCTGACCTACGGCACCTGCCGCTGTGTCGGACTGCTCGACGCGGTGATCGAGAGTGCCGCCGGCCGGCCCACCGACCGGATCGACGCCGTGCTGCTGGACCTGCTGCGCCTCGGCGCCTACCAGTTGCTCCGTACCCGGGTCGACGCCCACGCCGCGGTGGACACCACCGTCGAGCAGGCCGGCGTCGAATTCGATTCGGTACGTGCGGGTTTCGTCAACGGCGTGCTGCGCGCCATCGCGAGCAAGGACGAAGCCGCCTGGGTGGCCGAGCTCGCACCGTCGGCCGCTGCCGACCCCATCGGCCACACCGCGTTCACCCACGCCCACCCGCGCTGGGTGGCCCAGTCCTTCGCCGATGCCCTGGGCGCAGACGCGGGGGAGCTGGACGCGATGCTCACCAGCGACGACGAACGTCCCCTCGTGCACCTGGCGGCCCGCCCGGGCGAGATCAGTGCCGAGGAGCTGGCCGCGGCGATCGGCGGCGACGTCGGCCGGTTCTCTCCGTACGCGGTGTACCTGCCCGGCGGCGACCCCGGCCAGCTGGACCCGATCCGGGACGGTCTGGCACAGGTGCAGGACGAGGGCAGTCAGCTGGTGGCCCGGGCCCTGACCGAGGTGCCGTTGGAGGGCAACGACACCCGCTGGCTGGATCTGTGTGCCGGTCCCGGCGGCAAGACCGCGATGCTGGCGGCCATCGCCGCGCAGTGCGGCGCCGAGGTGATCGCCGTCGAACCGACCGAGCACCGGGCGGAGCTGGTCGAGCGCAACACCACCGGCATGGGTGTCGAGGTGCTCCGGGTCGACGGCCGCGACTCCGGCCTGGAGCCCGGATCCTTCGACCGTGTCCTGGTCGACGCCCCCTGCACCGGTCTGGGCGCACTGCGTCGCAGGCCCGAGGCGCGGTGGCGCCGGCAGCCGTCCGATGTGCCCGGCTTGGCCCGCTTGCAGCGCGAATTGCTCGCCGCGGCAATCAAACTCACCCGCCCCGGCGGTGTGGTGCTGTACGCGACCTGCTCGCCGCACTTGGCCGAGACAGTCGGGGTGATCGCCGACGCGCTGCGCCGTCAGCCCGTCGAGGCGATCGACACCCGCCCGCTGTTCGCCCCGGCTGATCGGCTGGGCCCCGGACCACACGTGCAGTTATGGCCACATCGGCATGGCACCGATGCGATGTTCGCGGCTGCGCTCAAAGTAGTCTGACCGCCATGGCAGGACCACTCATCGCGCCGTCCATCCTTTCCGCCGACTTCGCCCGGCTCGCTGAGGAGACCGCGGCAGTCGCGGGCGCCGACTGGCTGCACGTCGACGTCATGGACAACCATTTCGTCCCCAACCTGACGCTGGGTCTGCCGGTCGTCGAGAGCCTGCTGAAGGTCACCGACATCCCGATGGACTGCCACCTGATGATCGAGGACCCCAAGCGGTGGGCGCCCTCCTACGCCGAGGCCGGCGCCTACAACGTCACGTTCCACGCCGAGGCCACCGACGACCCGATCTCCGTCGCCCGCGACATCCGGGCCGCCGGCGCGAAGGCGGGCCTGAGCGTCAAACCCGGCACCCCGATCGAGCCGTACCTGGAAATCCTGCGCGAGTTCGACACCCTGCTGGTGATGTCGGTGGAGCCCGGGTTCGGCGGCCAGAAGTTCATCGCCGAGGTGCTGCCCAAGGTCACCGCGGTGCGCCGCCTGGTGGACGCCGGTGAGCTGACGCTGGTCGTCGAGATCGACGGCGGCATCAACGACGACACCATCGAGGCGGCCGCCGCAGCCGGCGTCGACTGTTTCGTCGCGGGCTCCGCGGTCTACAACGCGGCCGACCCAGGTGCCGCGGTGGAGGCCCTGCGGCGTCAGGCCGCCGCTGCCTCGCCACACCTGGTGCTGTGACGCCGGAGGCACTCGAGGCTGCGATGCGGATGGCCATCGGCCAGGCTGACGCAGTGAAAGGCACCACCTACCCGAATCCGCCGGTCGGCGCGGTCATCCTGGACCGCGACGGCGAAGTGGCCGGCGTTGGCGGGACCCAGCCGGCGGGGGAGGCGCACGCCGAGGTGATGGCGCTGCGCCGGGCCGGTACCCGGGCCGCGGGCGGCACCGCCGTGGTGACGCTCGAGCCGTGCAATCACCAGGGCCGCACCGGCCCCTGCGTCGACGCGCTGCTGGATGCCGGGGTGGCGGCCGTCGTGTTCGCCGTGTCCGACCCGAATCCGGTCGCCGCGGGCGGCGCTCAGCGGCTCACCGACGCCGGTGTCACGGTGTCCTCGGGCATCCTCGCCGATGAGGTCTCCGGCGGGCCGCTGCGCGAGTGGCTGCACCGCCAGCGCACCGGCCGACCCCATGTGACGTGGAAGTTCGGGGCCAGCATCGACGGCCGCAGTGCTGCCGCCGACGGCACCAGCCAATGGATCACCGGTGCCGCCGCCCGGGCTGACGTGCACCGGCACCGCGCGGTCGCCGACGCCATCGTGGTGGGGACCGGAACCGTGCTGTCAGATGACCCAACGCTGACCGCACGCCTGACCGACGGCACTCTGGCTGCCCGTCAGCCGCTGCGGGTCGTGGTCGGCGAACGGGAGATTTCGTCGGAGTCCAACATCTTGAACGACGATTCCCGGACGATGGTGATCCGGACACACGACCCGCTCGAGGTAGTGCAGGCGTTGTCTGACCGGACCGATGTGATCCTCGAAGGCGGTCCGACACTAGCCGGGGCGTTCGTTCGGGCCGGGTTGGTGGACCGGATTCTGGCCTATCTGGCGCCGACGCTGCTGGGTGGACCGATCACCGCGATCGACGACGTCGGGGTGCCGACCATCTCGCAGGCGCGCCGCTGGCGGTTCGACGGGGTAGCGACCGTCGGCGCCGACGTGCGGCTCAGTCTGGTGCCGAACTGATTGCTCGGCTACTTCCAGCGAACTTTCTACGCCGACCGTGCGGGCTCGGCTCATAAATTTCACCTGCTGAACCGTCCGAATTGATTCCCACAAGCTGCTGAGACGTGCGATTCACCGTGGCGCGCAGTGTGATTGGGCTCACCGCAGCCCATCTTTAGTTTTGCTAATCGTTATCAGTTCGAGATCAACGCCTCGGCATTCGTGCAGGAAGCCACGATTTCGCATCCGTAAAATTGGGTACAGAGACCGGGTCATCTGGATCCGGCCGAAATATCGCGCTCACCGATGCCGTTAGAGCGAAGGTGAACACGAGCAAAGGATAAGAGCATGACTGCACTGCAGGACTGGCTCAGCTTCCGTCCGGTTGAAGATGGCATCAAAGACATGGTGTTCCGCCGGCCCCTGCGGGCGGTGCTGAGTGTTGTCGAGGAATTCGACGACGCCGTGGACGGGGCGCTGGAACGCCTCGCGGCACACGCGAACGGGCCCCACGCGGCCCCCGCGCCGACCCCGGCGTACATCCCGGACAACGTGGTGCTGATGCGCCCGGGTGTGGAGCGCTGCTAACGCGCCGCCACTGAACAGGCCAGAAACAACGGAGCCGCAGAGTCGATCGACTCTGCGGCTCCGTTGTCGTCACGGGTCAGGCGACTGGCGCCGGATCAGCCTCGGGGGCGTTCTCGGGCTCGTCGGCCTGCTCGTGGCGGCCGGCGATCAGCAGACCGGCCAGCGCACCCACCACGCAGACGACGGCGGTGATCAGGAAGATCGAGCTGTACTGCATGGTGTACGCCGTCTTCGTGTTCTTCGCGATCTGTGCGGCCGCATCAGCCAGGTCGACGCCCTTGACCGCAGGCATCGAGGCCAGCGCCTGTTGGACCTTGTACAGGCCCCACGCTGACAGCGCCGCCATGCCGATCAGCATGCCGATCATGCGGGACACCACGACCGCGGCCGAGGCGATGCCGTGCTGGGCCGTGGGCACCACCCGCAGCGTCGCCGACGTCAGCGGTCCGATGACCAGGCCGAGCCCCAGGCCGGCGATGATCAGATCGGTCGGCAGCTTCGGCAAGGACACCACCACGAGGTCGTGGGTGGCCGAGAGCACGTCCATGTCCCAGCGCGACACCAGCAGGTACGCGGCCGCCGCGATGAGCAGGCCCACGAAGGCGACGATCCGGTCGCCGATCCGGGTGGCGATCCACCCGCCGACCAGAGCGCCGACCGGCAACGCACCCAGGAACCACGCCAGCTTGAAGATCGCGTGCGCCTGGTCGATACCGAGCACACCGCGGCTGAAAAGCTCGACATTCACCAGCGTGACCATCAGCGCCGCGCCCGCACACAGCGACGACGCCAGGCCCGCCAGGAACGGCCGGAAGTGCACACCCACCGGATCGATCAGCTTGGTGCGGGCGATCTTCTCCCACACGAAGAACGCGACCGCGACGACCGCGGCGCCGATCAGCAACGGCGGGCCGTTTTCCGGGAGCACCTGCTTGCCGTCCGGGTTCGGGTTGTACAGACCCCAGGTCGCCAGCCCGAGCGCGACGGCCAACAGCACACCGCCGAGCACGTCGACCTTCTCCGGCGTCTCGGTCTCGATGCGCGACGGCAGGCTGAAGTGGATCATCACCATGGCCGCGATGGTCAGTGGCACGTTGATCCAGAAGACATCCCGCCAGTCCTGCAGCAGCCACACCACGGCCACGCCGTACAGCGGGCCGAGCACACTGCCCAGCTCCTGCGCCGCACCGATACCGCCCAGGACGCCGGCGCGGTTGCGCGCAGCCCACAGATCTGCGGCCAGAGCCAGCGTCACCGGCAGCAGCGCGCCACTGGCGACGCCTTGAATGGTCCGGCCGACGATCAGCTGGATCAGCGGCTCGATCACCTCGTTCGCCGGGGCAAACATGCCTGCCATCGCCGTGACGATCGAGCCCACCACGAACAGCGCCAGGCTCGCCTGCAGCACCAGCTTGCGGCCGAACCGGTCCGAGGCCCGGCCCAGCAGCGGCATCGCCGCGATGTAGCCCAGCAGGTACCAGGTGACGACCGGCGTGACCTGCTGAATCTTGTTGATCGGGATGCCGATCCCGTCCGGCGGGTCCTTCATCATGTCGGTCATGATCGTCACGACGACATAGGTGTCGAGCGCGCCGAGCAGGACCGCGATACTGCCCGCGGCTATGGCGACGTGGCGGTTATTGCCCCCGGCCATTACTGAACGTCGGGCTTGTTGACGGTGACCGGCTTACCCCAGTCCGTCAGCGTCATCTGCAGGTTGTTGCCCGGGCTGGTCTCCAGCTGAGCCTGAGCCAGCTGGTGGTTGCCGCCCTCTTCGATCCAGGCGGTGCCCGGGAGCGCTTGGGTGACCTTCAGCTGCGGGGCGATCTTGTTGACCGCGTCGGCGCTGACGGTGCCGGTGACCTTGACGGTCTTCACGCCGTTGATGTCCTCGCGGCCGACGGCCTTGGCCTCGGTGAAGTTGTCCAGGATGTTGGCCAGGCCGGTCTCCGGGCGCAGGATCGCCGAGATGTCGTAGATGGCATCGGCGGGCCCGAAGTCGGACAGCGGGCCACCGGACGACAGCGAGGCGTACAAGTGGTTGTCGTAGACGACGAACGGGGCGTCCTGGACGCCCATGCCGCCCACCGACAGGTTGGCCTTGC
Organism: Mycobacterium sp. PDNC021; assembly: GCF_048282635.1. NCBI lineage: Bacteria > Bacillati > Actinomycetota > Actinomycetes > Mycobacteriales > Mycobacteriaceae > Mycobacterium > Mycobacterium sp. PDNC021. The sequence continues at coordinate 3,698,025 of NZ_CP182502.1, read as the reverse complement.
CCTGGCCGGCGACCGCCGGGGTCAGCGTCATGTCACCGGTCAGCTTGGTCACGGTCAGCTTGGCGATCTTGCCGTTGACCGTCAGGACCAGGTGCACGCTCTGCTGGCCGCGGGTGGTGTCGGCGGACTGCTTGAGCAGCGCGGTGGCGTCGGGCAGCGGTGCCGAGGGGGCCTCGGACTTCGAGCAACCGGAGACCAGGAGCACCCCGGCCATCACGGTGGAGAGTAGGGAAACAAGCATGGCGGAGCGTTTGCGCGTCTGCATGCCCTGCATCGTAATAGGTGCGGCCGACTAACCAGTTGTCTCGATCGGCCGGTAGAACCTCAGGCATGGTTGCCGAACTCGAATTTCGGGCCGTTCCGATCGATATCGGCGACGGCGCGGCACTGGTGGGTGCGATGGAGGCCGAGATGGCCGAGCTGTACGCCGACGTCCGCGGCGGACTCGATCTGAACGCACCCGACATGCCGAAAGCCGGGCCCGCCGAACTCGGTCCGCCGCACGGCGTCTACCTGGCCGGATACCTCGACGGCCGACCGGTCTGCGGTGGTGGACTCAAGCGGCTGCCCGACGGGACCTGCGAGATCAAGCGGATGTACGTCGCGCCCGAGGCGCGGGGGCAGGGCGTGGCCCGAATCCTGTTGCGGGCCTTGGAAGAGGCGGCCCGCGGGCTCGGCTACGCGGTTGCCAGGCTCGACACCGGGTCGCGGCAGCCGCATGCCCAGCGGTTGTACGAATCGGAGGGGTACGGGCCGGTCGTGAATTTCAACGGCAACCCGGTGGCGCACTACTTCGGGGAGAAGCATCTCGGGGATAGCGGAGGGGGCGAGCGGAGCGACGGGGGATAGTTAGGCTGGGCACATGTTCACCGGCATTGTCGAAGAGCTCGGCGAGATCGTCAGCAAGGACCAACTGACCGATGCGGCGCGGTTCGTCATCCGCGGCCCGTTGGTCACCACCGATGCCGGGCACGGCGATTCGATCGCGGTGAACGGCGTCTGCCTGACTGTCGTGGACGTGCTGCCCGACGGCGCGTTCTCCGCCGATGTGATGGCCGAGACCCTCAACCGGTCCAGCTTGGGGGGCGTCGAGGTCGGTGGTCGGGTCAACTTGGAGCGCGCCGCGGCGATCAACAGCCGGCTCGGTGGGCACATCGTGCAGGGGCACGTGGACGGCACCGGCACTGTGCTGTCGCGCACACCCTCGGAGCACTGGGAGGTCGTGCGCATCGCGCTGCCGCCGCAGCTGGCCCGGTACGTGGTGGAGAAGGGCTCGATCACCGTGGACGGGGTGTCACTGACGGTGTCCGGCCTGGGGCGCGACGAGCAGGGCGACTGGTTCGAGATCTCTCTGATTCCAACGACGTTGCAGCTGACGACGTTGGGCCGCGCCCCGGTGGGGACGACGGTGAACCTGGAAGTCGACGTCATCGCGAAATACGTCGAACGGCTGCTCACCCCGGCGCAGTAGCGCCCTGGCATGCCGTGTCCGCTGAGCGGACCGGCGGGAGTAAGTCGGCCTACACCAGTGGTTCATACTGGTAGGTGATCAACTTGGCCCTGAGGTGGCCACGGCAAGGGTGGTGGAGATGACGAGGCTTGATTCCGTCGAGCGGGCGATAGCCGATATCGCGGCGGGCAAGGCTGTCGTCGTCATTGACGACGAAGATCGCGAGAATGAAGGCGATCTGATCTTCGCCGCCGAGAAGGCGACGCCGGAGCTGGTGGCCTTCATGGTCCGCTACACCTCCGGCTACCTGTGTGTGCCGCTGGACGGCGCGATCTGCGACAAGCTGGGCCTGCTGCCGATGTACGCGGTGAACCAGGACAAGCACGGCACCGCCTACACCGTGACTGTCGACGTGAAAAAGGGTGTGGGAACCGGTATTTCGGCGTCCGACCGCGCCAAGACCATGCAGGCGCTGGCCGATCCGGATGCCGTCGCCGACGATTTCACCAAGCCCGGACACGTAGTTCCGTTGCGCGCCAAGGACGGTGGCGTGTTGCGTCGTCCCGGCCACACCGAGGCCGCGGTGGATCTGGCCCGGCTGGCCGGGTTGCAGCCCGCCGGCGCGATCTGCGAGATCGTCAGCCAGAAGGACGAGGGCTCCATGGCCCAGACTGATGAGCTGCGCGTCTTCGCCGACGACCATGACCTGGCGCTGATCTCCATCGCCGACCTGATCGAGTGGCGGCGTAAGCACGAGAAGCACATCGACCGCGTCGCCGAGGCCCGCATCCCGACCCGGCACGGCGAGTTCCGGGCGGTTGGCTACACCAGCATGTACGAGGACGTCGAGCACGTGGCACTGGTGCGCGGCGATGTCTCCGAGCAGAACGGTGACGACGTCCTGGTGCGGGTGCACTCCGAATGCCTGACCGGTGACGTGTTCGGTTCCCGACGCTGCGACTGCGGCCCCCAGCTCGACGCCGCCATGGAGATGGTGGCGAACGAAGGACGCGGCGTCGTGCTGTACATGCGCGGACATGAAGGCCGGGGGATCGGCCTGCTGCACAAGCTGCAGGCGTACCAGCTGCAGGACGCCGGCGCAGACACCGTCGACGCCAACCTGGAACTCGGCCTCCCGGCCGACGCCCGGGACTACGGCATCGGGGCCCAGATCCTGGTCGACCTCGGTATCCGGTCCATGCGACTGCTGACCAACAACCCGGCCAAGCGCGTGGGTCTGGACGGCTACGGCCTGCACATCATCGAGCGCGTGCCACTGCCGATCGGCCCCAACGCCGACAACATCCGCTACCTGATGACCAAGCGGGACCGCATGGGGCACGACCTCAGCGGGCTCGACGATTTCGCCGATGATGCAACAGACGGGGACAAAGAATGAGTGGTGTCGGCGTTCCGGACATGCCGGCGCTCGACGCGTCCGGGGTCAAGCTGGCCATCGTCGCCAGCACCTGGCACACCACCGTCTGCGACGCACTGCTCGACGGCGCCCTCCGGGTCGCCACCGCGTCGGGTATCGCTGAACCGACTGTCATACGGGTGCTCGGCGCCATCGAAATCCCGGTCGTGGCACAGGAACTGGCCAAGACCCACGACGCGGTGATCGCGCTGGGTGTGGTGATCCGGGGTGGCACGCCCCATTTCGACTATGTGTGTGACGCCGTCACGCAGGGCCTGACCCGGGTGTCGCTCGACGAGTCGACGCCCGTCGCCAACGGTGTCCTGACGGTCAACACCGAAGAGCAGGCGCTCGACCGCGCCGGCTTGCCCGGCTCGACGGAGGACAAAGGTGAGCAGGCCGCATCGGCGGCCCTGGCCACCGCGCTCACCTTGCGCGACCTGCGTCGATGACCAAGGAAACCGCCGGCTGGGACCTCGAGGTCCGGCCGCAGCGTGTGAAGATCGTCGCCTACGTGGCGGCCGCCGTCATCATCGCCGTGCACGTCACGGTGGGCGCGCTGCTGAAAATCGGTGCCACCGGGGTGATCTTCCAGACTGCCGACCAGGTGTCCATGGCGTTGCTCGGGGTCATCCTCGCCGGCGCGGTACTGCTACCGACGCGGTCCCGGTTGCGGGTCGGTCCGGCCGGCATCGTCGTCCGTAACGTCTTGAGCGACAAGACCATTGCCTGGTCCGATGTCGCCGGCGTGTCGTTCCCGCTGGGGGCGCGGTGGGCGCGCGTCGACCTGCCCGACGACGAATACGTCCCGATCATGGCCATCCAGACCGTCGACAAGGCGCGGGCCGTCGATGCGATGGATCGCCTCCGCGAATTGGTCGTGAAATACCGCCCGGACCTCAACTCAGCGTCAAAGACATCGTGAGTTCGTCTGCCCGACCGGGGATTTGGGAACCGCCGGCCGGATCGGTCGTGGCGACGAACCCGAAGGCCCGGTAAACCCCGAGCGCGGCGTCGTTGTTCCGGTGCACCCGCAGCGTCACGGTGTGCGCTCCCAGGCCGCGTCCCCAGTCGATGGCCGCGGTCAGCAGGGTGCGCGCCACCCCGTGGCCGCGGGCGATCGGATCGGTCCACAGCGAGTACAGGTACACCGAGCCGGGGCTGGCCCGATGCGCGGCGATCAGGCCCACCAGGCGGTCTTCGTACGCGAGGGCGAACTGCGCGTGGGCCCGCAGCCGCCGGCGCCATTGCGTCCCGGTGAAGCTCATCTCGGTGCGGTACTCGGCATCGTCGGTCCCCGCGGAATCGGCCAGCGCGCGCAACCGCAGCGCGGCGAACATCCGCCAGTCGGCTTCGGTGAGCCGGATCACCCCTGTCCCGGTCATCGCCGCCCCACCATGAGGCTCACCTGTCCGCTCCCTCCCATGGGATAGAATTTGCTGATAGTGACCGATTTTCGCATGCCTTCGCCGCCGCTGGACGTCGTGGCGATCGCACCCGCCGAACTGGTCGGCCGCCTTGGTGCCAACCCGACGGTGACCGTGCCGATCTACCAGGGCCGGACCGTCGACACCGCGTGGCTGTGGAATCACCTCGCCGAAGCCGCGGACTACTTCGGGCTGACCATGCCCACCCAGGCCGCTCTCGGCGCCGCGGTGGCTCCGTTCTCCGAGGGGCCCGCACTGGTCGCCGTGACCGTCACGATCGTGGGCGGAGGCCGGTGCGCGGTGACGGGGACGCCCTCTCAGATCCATGCACCCGAACCGGTCCGGATCGGCCGGCGGGACAGCGACTGGACCGCGCCGGCGCCGACGGACGAGCAGTGGCTGCGGATGGCGGCCCGGACCACCAGCCTGGGCACCGTCGACCTGCTGCTGCGCCGATTGGCCGAACAGGGCTGCGTCGACGGCATCGGGCCCGGTCTCGACGTCACCCCGGCCGTGGCCGGTGCACTGGTGCTCGACGTCGGTGGCGAGCTGGTCGGCGTCGACAACCCGGAGCCGGTCTCGATCCTCGATCAACTGCAGGCCTGCGGTGTACTGGGTCCCGTCGCGCGCCGCGCTTCGGCGCCGCTCGACGCGGTGCGCCGGGCCTGGTGGATCTCGCCGCAGTACCGCACGTATCCCGTCGCCCGACTCGGCGACCACGCCGTTCCCGTTGATTCCGCCCATCCGTCGTTCCTGGAGCAGCTGTGACCAAACCTTTTGTCCCACAGTCCTACAAGTCGTTCCGCATCGACGGGTACGACATCGAGGGCGGCGTGTTCCGCGGGCGCTACACCATGTGTGGGGCCGATTCCGCCGACGACGTCAGCTTTGCCGAGACCGTCGACTTCGGGGAGAGCCTGGCCGGTGGTCGGCCCGACGACCGGTTGCTGCGGCTGTTGACGCTGACCTGCTCGCTGAGCTACTACAAGGCGGCCGCCCCGCCGCAGATCGAAATCGCGTTCCCGACTTACGATTTCGAACGCGACTATCTGCGCCAGGTGCTCGCCGGTGGCCTCGGTGAGTACGCCTACCGCAACAACCTGCCCGGTGCGCTGAGCCCGGAGATCACCGGCGACCGCGCCGAGATTGCCGAGCAGCAGCCGGACACCTGGAACGCCGACGCGGCACCGCTCGTGCCGGTCGGTGGCGGCAAGGACTCGGTGGTGTCCATCGAGGCCCTCACCCCGCTGCAGCCGGTGTTGTTCAACGTCAACAAGTTCGACCCGATCGACCGGTGCGTCGAGATCAGCGGGCTGCCGCACGTGCGGGTCATGCGGTCCATCGACCGCACCCTCATCGACGTCAACGCCGCCGGTGCCTACAACGGGCACATCCCGGTCACCGCGATCAACAGCATCGTCGGGTTGATCGTGGCCGACGCCAACGGTCTGGGACCGGTCGTGCTGTCCAACGAGCGCTCGTCCAACGTCGGCAATGTCGAATGGATGGGCCAGGACATCAATCACCAGTGGTCCAAGAGCGTCACCTACGAGACGCTGCTGCGGGACACCCTCGCCGCGTACGGGCTGAATCCGGACCGGTACTTCTCCCTGCTGCGCGGCCTGTCGGAGTCGCAGATCGCCGACCGGTTCGCCGCCAGCCCGCAGTATTTCCGCGCCTTCATCAGCTGTAACCGGCCGTTCGCGCTGGACGCCGGCCGGCGCGGCGCCACCTGGTGCGGGCATTGCCCGAAGTGTCAGTTCGTTTTCGTGCTGATGGCGCCGCGGTTGGGCCGCACCGAGGTCGAGGCGATCTTCGGGCGAAACCTGTTCGAGGACACCGACAGCCGCGCCGAATTCGAGGACATCCTCGGGGTCGGCGCGCACAAGCCGTTCGAATGCGTCGGCGAGTACTACGAGGCCGCCGAATCGATGCTGACCATCCTCGACGACGAGTCGTGGGCCGGCCTGCCGCTGGTCGAGCAGTTCCGCAGTGCGCGTGCCGATTTGGCGCGCGTCGCCGCCGACCACGACGACAGCCCGGCCGTGGAGTACGTGCCCGAGCGCTACCGCGCCGCCCTGGACGCCCGGCGATGACGTCGGTGCCGCGGCAGCGTCCCGACCTCGCCGGTGCCGCCGTGGGCATCTGGGGTTTCGGTAAGGAAGGCCAGTCGCTGGCCCGTACCGCGGCCGCCGCGGGGGCGGCGCGCGTCGACGCCGTCGACGACGCCGGCCGGGGGACCCTGGACGCACCCAGCGATATCGCCAACCTGAACCTGTGGCGCGGTGCCGAGCACCTGACCCGGCTGGCGGACTGTGACGTGGTGTTCCTCAGCCCCGGAATACCGTGGCATCAGCCGTTTTTCGCCGAACTGCGCGACGCCGGGACCGCGCTGTCCAGTGCCGCCGACTGGTACCTGCGCCGGTACGCGGACCAGACCGTCGGCGTCACCGGGACCAAGGGCAAGAGCACGACGGCGTCGTTCCTGTCGCATCTGCTGTGCCGGCTCGGCGCGGATGCCGTGGTGGCGGGAAATATCGGCACCCCGCTGTCGGACCTGGAGCCCGGGCCCGGCGCCGTTGTGGTCGCAGAGCTGTCCAGTCAGCAGTGCGCCCTGGTGACGGCATCCCCCCGAATTTCGGTGATCACCAATCTCTTCGAGGACCACCTGGACTGGCACGGCGACATCGATGCCTACCACCGTGCGAAGGCCAACGTCTTCGCCTGCGACGGTGAAATTCTGGTCACCACACCGCAGGTGCTGGCCGCCCTCGAGCGACTCGGCATCGCGTTGCCGCCGGTGGTGCGCACCGTCGACCCGGCCGACGCCGCACGCCCGACGGTGGAGGGGCTGGGCGACTACGTGATGGCCTACGAGCACAACGTCGTCAACGGCGCCCTGGCGGCCGTCGCGGCGGCCGAGGTGATCGGCCGCCCGGTGACCGAGGACGAATTCCTCGGCGCGGTAACCACATTCGAGGCCCTGCCGCACCGGCTGCAGGTCGTGCGGCGTACCGGGGGAGTGCGTTGGATCGACGACACCCTGGCCACGACCGGGGAGAGCGTGGTCGCCGCACTGCGCTCGATGCGGCCCGACGACCGGGTGGCCCTCATCGTCGGCGGTATGGACCGTCAGCTCGACTACGAACAGATCGACGACTATCTGCTCTCGGGTGCCCGTGACGTTCACCTCATCCAGGGACCGACCAACGGGACCGACATCGGGCGCGGTTTCGCCGCGGCACACCCCGAGTTCGTCCACCCGGTGGACAGTCTGCAGGCGGCGGTGCGGACCGCGGCCGCGGTACCAGGCGTGACGGCCGTGCTGCTGTCGCCGGGGGCGGCCAGCTACGACCTGTATGCCAACTACGTCGCCAAGGCCGCGGCTTTCTGTGAGTTCATCGATGCCCACCTGGATGCGTCCGATGCTGTCAGCCAGTCGAACTAACCTGTAACAGTGCCTGATCCATCGACGTACCGGCCCGCGCCGGGAACCATCCCGTTGGAGCCGGGTGTGTACCGGTTCCGGGATCCGCATGGCCGGGTCATCTATGTCGGCAAGGCCAAGAGCCTGCGCAGCCGGCTGAACTCGTACTTCGCCGACCTGTCGGCGCTCGCGCCGCGGACCCGGCAGATGGTGACCACCGCCGGCAGCGTCGAGTGGACGGTCGTCACGACCGAAGTCGAAGCGCTGCAACTGGAATACAACTGGATCAAGGAATTCGATCCCCGGTTCAACATCCGGTACCGCGACGACAAGTCGTACCCCGTGCTGGCGGTCACTCTCAACGACGAGTACCCGCGGCTGTTCGTGTACCGCGGTCCGCGTCGCAAAGGCGTCCGGTACTTCGGCCCGTACTCGCACGCGTGGGCCATCCGCGAGACGCTGGATCTGCTCACCCGCGTGTTCCCGGCACGCACCTGCTCGAACGGAGTGTTCAAGCGGCACAACCAGATCGGCCGTCCCTGTCTGCTGGGCTACATCGACAAATGCTCGGCCCCCTGTGTCGGCCGGGTGAGCGCCGCCGAGCACCGCAAGATCGTCGACGACTTCTGCGACTTCCTGGCCGGCAAGACCGACCGGCTGGCCCGCGACATGGAGCAGCAGATGGCCGAGGCGGCCGAGGAATTGGAGTTCGAGCGGGCGGCGCGGCTGCGGGACAACATCTCGGCGCTCAAGCGCGCGCTGGAGAAGCAGGCCGTGGTGCTCGGCGACGGCACCGACGCCGACGTGGTGGCCTTCGCCGACGACGATCTGGAAGCCGCGGTACAGGTGTTCCACGTCCGGGGCGGCCGGGTCCGCGGCCAGCGCGGCTGGGTCATCGAGAAATCCGGCGAACCCGGTGAATCGGGTGAGGACTACCTGGTGAGCCAGTTCCTCACCCAGTTCTACGGCGATCAGGCCGAGCTGCGTGGGCCCGGAGCCACCGATGAGGCGACCAACCCGGTGCCCAAAGAGGTTCTGGTGCCGGTACTTCCGGACAACGCCGGTGAACTCGCCGACTGGCTGTCCGGTCTGCGGGGTTCCCGGGTGCAGCTGCGGGTGGCCCAGCGCGGCGACAAGCGCGCCCTGGCCGACACCGTGCAGCGCAACGCGCAGGATGCGCTGGCCCAGCACAAACTCAAGCGGGCCGGCGACTTCAACGCCAGATCCGAAGCACTGCAAAGCATTCAGGATTCGCTCGAGCTGGACGACGCGCCGCTGCGCATCGAGTGCGTCGACATCAGCCACGTGCAGGGCACCGACGTCGTGGCCTCGCTGGTGGTGTTCGAGGACGGTCTGCCCCGCAAGTCCGATTACCGGCACTACGCGATTCGCGAGGCTGCCGGCGACGGCCGGTCCGACGACGTCGCGTCCATCGCGGAGGTGACCCGCAGGCGCTTCGCGCGGCATGCGGCCGACACCCAGGTCGGCGCGGACATCGCCGGCGCCGAAGCCACCGAAACCCCCGAAACCCCAGCGCGGCCAAAGCGATTCGCCTATCCGCCCAACCTGTTCGTGGTCGACGGCGGTGGGCCGCAGGTGAACGCGGCGGCCGCTGTGCTCGACGAATTGGGCGTCACGGACGTGGCGGTGATCGGCTTGGCCAAACGTCTGGAAGAGGTGTGGGTGCCCGAACAACCGGATCCGCTGATCATGCCGCGTAACAGCGAGGGCCTGTATCTGTTGCAGCGCGTGCGTGACGAGGCTCACCGGTTCGCCATCACCTATCACCGCAGCAAGCGATCCAAGCGGATGACGGCGTCGGTGCTCGACGCGGTTCCCGGCCTCGGCGAGCACCGGCGCAAGGCGCTGGTCACCCACTTCGGTTCGGTCGCGCGGTTGAAGCAGGCCGGCGTGGACGAACTGACGGCGGTGCCTGGTATCGGGGCGGCGACGGCGCAGGCGGTGGTCGATGCGCTGCGGTCTGATTCCCCAGGGTCTGATTCCCAGCCGGATTCCGGGGCGGCGCCGACCGATATCGGCAATGATCGGACAGGGCAGTGAGCGCAGCACCAGCAGATGAGCAGCGGGGGATGGACGAAGTCGTGACGGACGATCAGATGGACGGTGCTGCCGCCGGTGAAATCGACGTGGTTCTGGTCACGGGTCTGTCGGGCGCCGGTCGCGGCACCGCGGCCAAGGTGCTCGAGGACCTCGGCTGGTACGTCGCCGACAACCTGCCTCCGGAGCTGATCACCCGGATGGTCGAGCTGGGTCTGGCCGCGGGTTCGCGGATCACCAAACTGGCCGTGGTGATGGACGTCCGGTCCCGGGGTTTCACGGGCGACCTCGATTTTGTTCGCCGTGAATTGGCCACCCGCAGCGTGGTCCCGCGGGTGCTGTTCCTGGAGGCGTCCGACGACATCCTGGTCCGCCGCTACGAGCAGAACCGCCGCAGCCACCCGCTGCAGGGCAATCAGACGCTCGCGGAAGGCATTGCCGCCGAACGGAGATTGCTGGAGTCGGTCCGTGCAACGGCGGATCTGATCATCGACACCTCGACGCTGCCGGTGCCGGCGTTGCGCGCGAGCATCGAGCGGGCGTTCGGCGAGGAAACCGCGATCGGTACGAGCGTGACGGTCGAATCGTTCGGCTATAAATATGGTCTGCCGATGGACGCCGACACCGTGATGGATGTCCGGTTCCTCCCGAATCCGCATTGGGTCGACGAGTTGCGGCCCCACACCGGGCAGCATCCGGCGGTTCGGGACTACGTGCTGGGACAAGAGGGGGCTGCCGAGTTCCTGGACACCTACCATCGGCTGCTGGGGGTTGTGATCGACGGCTATCGCAGGGAGGGGAAGCGCTACATGACCGTGGCCATCGGCTGCACCGGCGGCAAGCATCGCAGCGTTGCGATCGCCGAAGCACTGGCCAACCGGCTGCGTGGCGGCGACCACCTGACCGTGCGAGTGCTGCACCGGGATCTGGGGCGCGAATGACGGACGCTCGCGAGGAGGATCGCGCGCCCGCGCGCATCGTCGCGCTCGGCGGTGGACATGGCCTGTATGCGACGCTGTCCGCGGCGCGCCGGCTGACGCCGCACGTGACGGCTGTCGTCACCGTCGCCGATGACGGCGGTTCGTCGGGCCGGCTGCGCTCCGAGCTCGACATCGTGCCCCCAGGTGATCTGCGAATGGCGTTGGCGGCCTTGGCATCTGACAGTCCGCACGGGCAGCTGTGGGCCACCATCATCCAGCACCGTTTCAACGGCAGCGGTGCGCTGGCCGGTCACCCGATCGGCAATCTCCTACTTGCCGGCCTCAACGAGGTGCTCGCCGATCCGGTCGCCGCGCTCGACGAGCTCGGCCGGATCCTCGGGGTCAAAGGCCGGGTGCTGCCGATGTGCCCCATCGCGTTGCAGATCGAGGCCGACGTGTCCGGGCTGGAGGTCGATCCGCGGATGAGTCGCGTGATCCGGGGCCAGGTCGCGGTCGCGACGACGCCGGGCAAGGTGCGCCGGGTGCGGTTGCTGCCGGGCGATCCGCCGGCCACCCGGCAGGCCGTCGACGCCATCATGTCGGCGGACCTCGTGGTGCTCGGTCCGGGCTCGTGGTTCAGCAGCGTCATCCCGCATGTGCTGGTGCCCCAACTGCTGGCCGCGTTGCAGGCCACCGAGGCGCGGCGGGCCCTGGTGCTCAACCTCGCCGCCGAGCCGGGGGAGACCGCCGGGTTCTCCGCCGAACGGCATGTGCACGTGCTGTCGCAGCATGCCCCGGGCCTGACGGTGCATGACATCATCGTCGACGCGGCGAGTGTGCCCGGCGAACGGGACCGCGACCAACTGCGCCGGGCGGCGTCGTTTCTCGAGGCTCAGGTCGAGTTTGCTGACGTATCCCGACCTGGTACACCTTTACATGACCCGGCACGGCTTGCGGCAGCTCTGGAGCGGGTGCGTCTCAACGGCAGCGCACCGGCCCGGCCCGCATACGAGCCATCCACTCCCGCCGCTCGGTCGGCCGACGGTTTCCGTCAGCAGCCGACCCCTGAAGGACCAAGAGGTGACGATTCGTGGCGATGACGTCGGAAGTGAAGGACGAGCTGAGCCGGCTGGTCGTCAACTCGGTGACCGCACGGCGGGCCGAGGTGGCGTCGCTGCTGCGCTTCGCGGGCGGCCTGCACATCGTGGCCGGACGCGTCGTCGTCGAGGCTGAGGTCGACCTGGGCAGCATCGCCCGGCGGCTGCGCAAGGACATCTACGACCTGTACGGATACAACGCCGTCGTGCACGTGCTGTCGGCCAGCGGCATCCGCAAGAGCACCCGGTACGTGGTCCGGGTTGCCCAAGACGGTGAGGCGCTCGCTCGTCAGACCGGGCTGCTGGATCTGCGCGGCCGGCCCGTGCGTGGCCTGCCGGCCCAGGTGGTCGGCGGCAGCGTCGGCGACGCCGAAGCTGCATGGCGCGGTGCGTTCCTGGCGCACGGTTCGCTGACCGAGCCCGGCCGCTCGTCGGCGCTGGAGGTCAGCTGCCCGGGACCGGAAGCGGCGCTGGCGTTGGTCGGTGCGGCCCGTCGGCTCGGGGTCAGCGCCAAGGCGCGTGAGGTCCGCGGCAGCGACCGGGTGGTGGTGCGCGACGGCGAGGCCATCGGCGCGTTGCTGACCCGGATGGGCGCGCAGGACACCCGGCTCAATTGGGAAGAGCGGCGCATGCGCCGTGAGGTGCGTGCCACCGCCAACCGGCTGGCCAACTTCGACGACGCGAACCTGCGCCGGTCCGCCCGGGCGGCGGTCGCGGCCGCGGCGCGGGTCGAGCGGGCGCTCCACATCCTCGGCGACACGGTGCCCGACCATCTGTCGGCCGCCGGGCGGTTGCGCGTCGAGCACCGGCAGGCCTCGCTCGAGGAACTGGGCCGGCTCGCCGACCCGCCGATGACGAAAGATGCTGTGGCAGGCCGGATCCGGCGCCTGCTGTCGATGGCGGACCGCAAGGCCAAACAGGACGGCATTCCGGACACCGAGTCGGCCGTCACCCCGGACCTGCTCGACGACGCCTAGCGCATGTCGACCGGTGATCACCGGACAGGGGTCGGACCCGACGCGCGCGGCGCACGTCGGAGTCCGACGTGGAATTCATCACAGCACTAGGCTGGCTGAGGATTCACCGCATGACCTGTCCAGGATTACCGGCGAGGGAGTACAGCAGTGACTATTCGGATCGGCGTCAATGGCTTCGGACGCATCGGGCGTAACTTCTTCCGCGCTCTGGACGCGCAAAAAGCGGCGGGCATCAACACCGATCTGGAGATCGTGGCGGTCAATGACCTGACCTCGACCGACGCGCTGGCTCATCTGTTGAAGTTCGATTCGATCCTGGGCCGGTTGCCCTATGACGTGCGGGTCGATGGCGACACCCTGGTGATCGGTGATGCCAAGATCAAGGCCCTGGCGGTTCGGGAGGGTCCGGCGGCGTTGCCGTGGGGTGATTTGGGGGTGGACATCGTGGTGGAGTCGACCGGGATTTTCACCGACGCCGCCAAAGCTCGGGGGCATCTGGAGGCCGGGGCCAAGAAGGTGATCATTTCGGCGCCGGCGACCGGTGAGGACATCACCATCGTGATGGGTGTCAACGATGACAAGTACGACGGCAGCCAGAACATCATCTCCAACGCCTCGTGCACCACGAACTGTCTGGGGCCGATCGCCAAGGTGCTCAATGACGAGTTCGGCATCGTCAAAGGCTTGATGACGACCATCCACGCCTATACGCAGGATCAGAATCTGCAGGACGGACCGCACAAGGATCTGCGTCGGGCGCGGGCGGCGGCGATCAACATCGTGCCCACGTCCACTGGGGCGGCCAAGGCCATCGGTCTGGTGCTCCCCGAGCTCAAGGGCAAGTTGGATGGGTATGCGTTGCGGGTGCCGGTGCCCACCGGTTCGGTCACCGACCTGACCGTCGAACTCGGCAAATCGGCGTCGGCAGCGGAGATCAACGCGGCGATGCAGGCTGCCGCCGAAGGCCCGTTGACGGGGATCCTCAAGTACTACGACGCGCCGATCGTGTCGTCCGATATCGTCACCGACCCGCACAGTTCACTGTTCGACGCCGGACTGACCAAGGTCATCGACAACCAAGCCAAGGTCGTCTCGTGGTACGACAACGAATGGGGCTACTCCAACCGCATCGCCGACCTGACCGCACTGGTCGGCAAATCGCTGTAGATCGCAAGTGAAGCAACAGAAAGACAGGTATGAGCATCAAGACCCTCGATGAGCTGTTGGGCGAAGGTGTACAGGGGCGGGGCGTTCTGGTCCGTTCCGACCTCAACGTCCCGCTCGACGATGACGGCAACATCACCGATGCCGGCCGGATCATCGCCTCCGTGCCGACGCTGGCCGCGCTGGCCGACGCCGGCGCCAAGGTCGTCATCACCGCGCACCTGGGCCGGCCCAAGGGTGGACCGGACCCCAAGTTCTCGCTCGCGCCGGTCGCCGCGGCGCTGGGGGAGAAGCTGGGCCGGCACGTCCAGCTCGCCGGTGACGTCGTCGGCACCGATGCGCTTGCCCGCGCCGAGGGTCTGACCGACGGTGATGTGCTGCTGCTGGAGAACATCCGCTTCGACCCGCGCGAGACCAGCAAGGACGACGCCGAGCGTGCGGCCCTGGCCCGTGAGCTGGCGGCTCTGGTGGAGGGCCCCGACGGCTCGCCGGGCGCGTTCGTCTCCGACGGCTTCGGGGTGGTGCACCGCAAGCAGGCTTCGGTGTACGACGTCGCCGGCATCCTGCCGCACTACGCGGGCACGCTGGTGGCCACCGAGGTCAAGGTGCTCGAGCAGCTGACCAGCTCGACCGAGCGGCCGTATGCCGTCGTGCTCGGTGGTTCGAAGGTCTCCGACAAGCTCGCGGTCATCGAGAACCTCGCCACCAAGGCCGACAGCATTGTCATCGGCGGCGGCATGTGCTTCACCTTCCTTGCGGCCCAAGGGCTTTCGGTCGGTACCTCGCTGCTGCAGGAGGAGATGATCGACACCTGTAAGCGCCTGCTGGACACCTACGCCGACGTCATCCACCTCCCCGTCGACATCGTCGTGGCGGACAAGTTCGCCGCCGATGCCGAACCGGAGACCGTGGCCTCCGACCGCATCCCCGACGGCAAGATGGGCCTGGACATCGGCCCGGAGTCGGTCAAACGCTTCACCGCGCTGCTGTCCAACGCCAAGACCGTGTTCTGGAATGGCCCGATGGGCGTCTTCGAATTCCCGGCCTTCGCCGACGGCACCAAGGGCGTCGCCGAGGCCATCATCACCGCCACGTCCAAGGGCGCGTTCAGCGTCGTCGGTGGCGGCGACTCGGCGGCCGCGGTGCGTCAGCTCGAACTCGCGGAGGACGGCTTCTCCCACATCTCGACCGGTGGCGGCGCGTCGCTGGAGTACCTCGAGGGCAAGACGCTCCCGGGCATCGAAGTACTGGAGTCGTAGGACATGGCACGCAAGCCGCTCATCGCCGGCAATTGGAAGATGAACCTCAACCACTTCGAGGCCATCGGACTGGTGCAGAAGATCGCATTCGCCTTGCCGGACAAGTACTTCGCCAAGGTCGACGTCACCGTCCTGCCGCCGTTCACCGACCTGCGCAGCGTGCAGACGATGGTCGACGGCGACAAGCTCCTGCTCACATACGGCGCCCAGGACGTGTCCCAGCATGACTCCGGCGCCTACACCGGTGAGGTGAGTGGCGCGTTCCTGGCCAAGCTGGGCTGCACGTACGTCGTCGTCGGGCACTCCGAGCGCCGGACCTATCACCACGAGGACGACGCCCTCGTCGCCGCCAAGGCGAAGGCCGCGCTCAAGCACGGCCTGACCCCGATCGTGTGTATCGGCGAGGGACTGGACATCCGCGAGGCCGGCAACCACGTCGAGCACTGCACCGGCCAGCTCACAGGCTCGCTGGCCGGGCTCTCCGCCGAGCAGATCAGCCAGGTCGTGATCGCCTACGAACCCGTCTGGGCCATCGGCACCGGCCGGGTGGCCAGTGCCGGGGATGCCCAGGAGGTGTGTGCGGCCATCCGCTCGACCCTGGCCGAACTGGCGTCGCCCGAGATCGCCGCGACCGTGCGCGTGCTCTACGGCGGCTCGGTCAACGCCAAGAACGTCGGCGAGCTGGTTGCGAAGCCGGACATCGACGGTGCGCTGGTCGGCGGTGCGTCGCTCGACGGCGAGCAGTTCGCGATGCTGTCGGCGATCGCCGCGGGTGGGCCGCTGCCGTGAAACGGCGAATTGGACAGCTGCCCTGACGCAGCGGTGAGGGGGCCGGCCCTAGTTGGCCGGCTCCAACACCATGGTCGGCAGGTTGCCCCTGTTGATTCCTCCGGGTAGCGGCCTCGTCGTCGTGGTCGTCAGCGGTGCGTCAGCAGCCTTCGCCGGTGGCGCGTGGCAGCCTGTCTCGGGGTCCATGCCGGGGATGCCTCCCGACTCTATGCAGCACAGGTCGGCGTTCCGGACGGTCTTTTTCATGCAGTTGTCGTACGCCTCGATGTCCCACGTGTCATCGCTGGGTGCGGCGATCGAGACCGGTGCTGTGGTGACCGCCAATGCGGCAGCCAGCAAAGCTGCTGAAGCAAATTTGAGGACGGACATGTTGGCCTCCAAAGGGGCCGAGTAGTGGATGCTGATCTGTTCATAGTGCGCCGCCACCGCGGCCGGCATCGCCGAATCTGTGAATTTTCTGGCAAATCCAGCAACGCAGTTGCGACCATGGTGACGGCCCGACGGTGGTCCGCGGCAGGAGCACGGGGCCCTACCCGGTAAGCTGTGAGTCATGATTTTGGCCCTGCAGATCACGTTGATCATCACCAGCCTGTTGGTGGTGTTGCTGGTGTTGCTCCACCGGGCCAAAGGTGGCGGTCTGTCGACGCTGTTCGGCGGCGGCGTGCAGTCCAGCCTGTCCGGCTCCACCGTCGTGGAGAAGAACCTGGACCGCCTGACGTACTTCATCACCGGCATCTGGCTGGTGTCGATCGTCGGCATCGCGCTGCAGATCAAGTACGGCGCCTAAATTCTCAGATTTTCCGAACCGGCCACGCCTGTCAGGCGTGGCCGGTTTTGTTTGTGCCGCTGCCACTGACAGGAAGCGTCCAGCCGGTGCTGGGCTGGCACTTATGCCGATGACAGGGCGCGCTTAGCGCCGGCTCCTACGCTCGCCTCGATACCTGGCGGCGTCGCCGGGACAGTGGTCGCTTACGTCGGGCGGAGTCTGTGGTGAAACGTGTGCGTATCGGCGCGGGTGCGATGGCGCTGCTCTCGATAACCGGTGGCCTGGCCGGCGGGGTGGCGCGAGCCGATCCGCTACCCGTCGCCGATGTCCGGCAGGCCATCAACACCGAAGACGGTTGGCGCCTTGCGGTTTCGCTCACCCAGATGGCCGTCAACTCGGTACCCAACATGGCTGCTACGGCCTTCACCCGCGAGGGGTTCGTCACCGGCCGGGCCGAGGCCACCATCGACGGGAGTGGCTCGTCGGCGGTCAACAACGGGACGTTGATCGTGGGCTTGCAGCTGGGCTGCCAGGTCGACCTCAGCGAGGGCGCCAGCGTCGGAGGCGATGCCGACATCGGCATCAACCCCGGATTCAGCGGAAACGTGCTGAATGCCATCGGTCCGTACGCCGATCTGGAGGGCAACGTCTCGGTGAACCTGCTACCGGGCACCATCACCAACGTGGTGCTTGGGAAGAAAACGCTGAAGGGCCGCACCGGTGGCATCACCGTGCACGACGCACACGTCAAGGTCGACGCCTGCGGCGGGGCAGTGGCCATCCGGTTCTTCTCCACGGTGACCATCGACACCGACAAGAACGACGACAGCGTGAATGCGTACGGGGACATCCTGCAGCTATGAGCGCCGTGCGAATGCCTGTCATATCCGGACGCCGATGGCTCTCGGCGGTCGGCGTCGTGGCCTGGGCGGTCTCGGCTTGGCTCACGGTTTCTCCGCCGCAGGCAAGCGCGGACTGCACCGGCGCGGGTGACTTCGGCGCCGGATCGGGTTGTGCGCCACCAGGTGGCGGTAGCTCGTCGGCCAAGGCCTGGCCCCCGACCGCGGTGGATTGGCCACCCAACGTGGATTCAGACAGCAGCGGCGGGGGTGGCGGCGACAACCGCGATAGCGCGGTGTCCCCGATTGTGCTGCCGGACGGGCAGAAACCATCCGCGCCGCCGCCGACGAATCCATCGACGACGACGTCGTCAACGCCGATCGTCCCGGTTGGTTCGCCGTGAACCAGGCGGCCGTGCCCTGCAGCACCGGCGTCCACCGTCGATACTGAGGTGATGGCAGAGCTTCCGAACGTCCCCGACACCGCGCTGCTGCCGATCGGATCGGTTCAGCGCACCGAACTCGGCCGTGAGGCCACCGAACCGATGCGCGAAGACATCCGGCTGCTCGGCGCCATTCTCGGCGACACCGTGCGCGAACAGAACGGCGACGCCGTCTTCGACTTGGTGGAACGGGCACGGGTGGAATCGTTCCGGGTGCGCCGGTCGGAGATCGATCGGGCGGAGCTGGCAGCGCTGTTCTCCGGCATCGACATTCATCAGGCCATCCCGGTGATCCGGGCGTTCACCCACTTCGCGCTGCTGGCCAACGTCGCGGAGGACATCCACCGCGAACGGCGGCGCGCCGTGCACGTGGCAGCGGGTGAGCCGCCGCAGGACAGCAGCCTGGCCGCGACGTACCGCAAGCTGGATCAGGCCGGCGGATTGGACGCGGCGGCCGTCGCTGACGCGCTGCTTGGCGCCCTGGTCTCGCCGGTGATCACCGCTCACCCCACCGAAACCCGGCGGCGCACGATCTTCGACACCCAGAACCGGATCACCGACCTGATGCGGATGCGGCTGCACGGACACACCCTGACGCGCGACGACCGCGACATCGAGACCGAATTGCGCCGGCACATCCTCACCCTGTGGCAGACCGCGCTGATCCGCTTGTCACGGTTGAAGATTCAAGACGAGATCGCCACCGGTCTGCGCTATTACCCGGCCGCGTTCTTCGATGTCATCCCGCAGGTGAACGCGGACGTGCGGACCGCGCTGCAGGCGCGCTGGCCGGATGCTCAACTGCTGGAGACGCCGATCCTGCGGCCCGGTTCGTGGATCGGCGGTGACCGCGACGGCAACCCCAACGTCACCGCCGACGTGGTGCGGCTGGCCACCGGTAGCGCGGCCTACACCGCATTCGACCGTTACTTCGCCGAACTCCTTGCGCTGGAACACGAACTGTCCATGTCGGCGCGGCTGGTCCGCGTCAGCGATGCGCTGCAGGCGGTGGCCGACCAGCATCCCGAACCGGCACACGCCGATGAACCGTACCGTCAGGCGCTGCACGTGATCCGCGGACGCCTGACGGCCACCGCCGCCGAGGTCCTCGACCGGCAACCCGAACACGAGCTGGACCTCGGGCTGCCGCAATACACCTCGCCGGCCGAGCTGCTGGCCGACCTGGACGTCATCGATGCCTCGCTGCGTGCAGGCGGCACCAGTGTGCTGGCCGACGACCGGCTGGCCCGATTGCGAGAGTCTGTGCGGGTCTTCGGTTTTCACCTGTGTGGCTTGGATCTGCGGCAGAACTCCGAAGTGCACGAGCAGGTGGTTGCCGAGCTGCTGGCGTGGGCCGGCGTGCATCCCGACTACGCATCGCTGCCGGAAGACGAACGCGTCGCCGTTCTGGTCACCGAACTGTCCACCCGCCGGCCGTTGGTGAGCCGTGACGCCGAGCTGTCGGAGCTGGCGCGCAAGGAACTGGACATCGTCGCCGCGGCAGCCCGGGCGGTCGAGGTCTTCGGGCCGCCGGCCGTTCCGAACTACATCATCTCGATGTGCCAGTCGGTGTCCGACCTCTTGGAAGCTGCGGTGCTGCTCAAAGAAGCAGGCCTGCTGGACGCGGCCGGACCCGAACCGTACAGCCCGGTGGGCATCGTGCCGCTGTTCGAGACCATCGACGACCTGCAACGCGGATCGTCGATTCTGGAAGCGGCCCTTGCCATTCCACTGTACCGCTCGATCGTCACCGTCCGCGGCGACCACCAGGAGGTGATGCTGGGCTACTCCGATTCGAACAAGGACGGCGGTTACCTGGCGGCCAATTGGGCGCTGTACCGCGCCGAGCTCGATCTCGTGGAATCAGCCCGCAAGACCGGTATTCGGCTGCGGCTGTTCCACGGTCGCGGCGGCACCGTCGGCCGTGGCGGTGGCCCGAGCTACGACGCGATTCTCGCGCAGCCACCCGGTGCGGTCAGGGGCTCGTTGCGGATCACCGAGCAGGGCGAGGTGATCGCCGCCAAATACGCCGAACCGCATGCCGCACATCGAAATCTGGAGACCCTGCTGGCCGCGACCCTGGAGTCGACCCTGCTCGACGTCGAAGGGCTCGGCGACGCGGCAGCACCTGCCTACGACGTGCTGGACGACCTCGCCGCGCGGGCCCAGCGGGCCTACAGCGAATTGGTCCACGACACACCAGGATTCGTCGAGTACTTCAAGGCGTCGACGCCCGTCAGCGAGATCGGTGCGCTCAACATCGGGAGTCGCCCGACATCGCGCAAGCCGACCACGTCGATCGCCGATCTGCGGGCCATCCCCTGGGTGCTGGCCTGGAGCCAGTCGCGGGTCATGCTGCCCGGTTGGTACGGCACCGGGACGGCCTTCGAGGAATTCATCGAGACCACCGACGGCGGCCTCGCGGTGCTGCAGGACCTGTATGCGAAGTGGCCGTTCTTCCGGACCGTGCTGTCCAACATGGCGCAGGTGCTGGCCAAGTCGGATCTCGGCTTGGCAGCGCGGTATTCGGAGCTCGTAGACGACGAGGCGCTGCGCCATCGGGTGTTCGACAAGATCGCTGCCGAGCACGAGCGCACCATCCGGATGCACGCTCTGATCACCGGGCACGATGACCTGCTCGCCGACAACCCGGCCCTGGCACGGTCGGTGTTCAACCGGTTCCCCTACCTCGAGCCGCTGAACCACCTGCAGGTCGAGCTGCTGCGTCGCTACCGGTCAGGCGACGACGACGAACTCGTGCAACGCGGCATCCTGCTGACCATGAGCGGGTTGGCCACCGCGCTGCGCAACAGCGGGTAGCGCCGACTTCGGCCAGCCGTTAGAGGAACGGCGTCGAGCGGTGGTGGGCGGCGCGCGTCGGCCGGTTTGCCCGGCCTTTGACAAGCAGGAGAATGCTCTTTTTCATCAACATCGCCCCGAGAGCGATGAGTAAGACGATGGCTGCGATCGCGATGACGACGATCAATGTCTGGGTGCTGATGATCATGCTGGCTTCTTGGAGTGGTTGAGTAGGGCACCGAGCTTCAGATCGTTCGGACCTGAGCCACGGTTGTCACGAACTTGGCTGGGGCACAACACAGTTCGTCACCTTCGGATTGACACCCAGGTAGTTGAGTGGTCCTGCGATCACGGTGACCGCGATGGTCCCCACGCTGGCGCAGTTCTGTTCGGCGTGGGTGAAGTAGCCGCGTTGGCCAGTGGCGAAGGCGCCGATGACCAGCCATAGGACTACCAATAGCCCTGCGTATCGCATGATGTGTCTCCTCTGACGTTCGGCCGGGCGGCGACTGCGGGGAGTCGCGTCACTTGGCAGTGGTAGGCGGTCGCGTCGTGCCCACGCCGCGGTGAATCACCATCGGCGAGACGTGTTGCCGGCCAGCGCTAGTAGTAGTGGCGGCGGCCGAACGCGGGGCGTCCCATCCGTCCCATGGCCATCAATACCAAGCCGATGACGAGAAGGACGACCCCGATGGGCACCAGGGGCAGGTTGGTGTTGAGCAGCATTCCAGCGATGATGAGGACGATTCCGGCGACGATCATGGCGAATACCTCGTTTCGATGCCGACATGGTTGGGGGATAGCTGGCTAGGGTTTGAAAGCGTTTTTGATGTGGGAGCCGGCCTGTTTGGCGTTGCCTTTGAACTGATCGACGCGGCCTTCGGTGCGCAGCCGGGTGTTGCCGGTGCTCTGCCCGATGAGCTTCTTCAGGACGCCTTTGGCGGCCTCGGCCTTGTTGGCCAGTGTTTTGGTGATGCTCATTGGCTGTCGCCTTCCTTCTTGGTTACGCCGCGACTGCGGCGGACGTTTGTGATCGCAGGTGGGCGTTACCGTGGCCTGTCGACATGCGCGGTCGCCGCAGGTCGTAGACCGCGTGACCAGCGTCCGAGGAAGGGAATCCTGCTGCGCCCCAACGTTGTTCGTTGGCGGCTCACCGGTGATCCGGTGCTGGTTTCGGCCTGTCGATGCTCGAGCCGTTGGTCGCGCTCCTGGTTGAGAAACGCCGTTTCGCGTTGGGAATCCTTGAGCTGGTGTCGGGCATCTCGCCCGCGCCCCGCGGTGCGCCGTGCGCCTGCCAGTAACACGGCAAGACCTAGCATTGCCACTGCGCCGACCACGATTCCGAACAGGAATACCGTGCCGGTCGACCCGGTGACGTGATAGCCCAAGAGGGAGAAGTTCTCGGTCAGTGGGTGGGCGGCCCCTGCGTTGGTGAGCACACCGGCGAATCCTGCGATCATCGCCACGAGCAGTACGACTAGTCCAATGATGACGATCATGGTGGCACCTCTGATACTGCTAGAAGTCCAGTACACGCCCCCTTTGGCACTGCTGTCAACAGTGTAGAGCTACAGCATTGAACTACATTGTCGCGAGGAGCTGACCAGCCTCTTCGGTGATGCGGTAGTAGGCGCGAGGCGAGGTGCGGACCGCAGCGGCGAGCGTCGGCAACGGCGGCGAGCGCGGGCAACGGCGGTCAGTTCATCGCAAGAACTGCGGTGCAATGAGCGGGTCGCGGCGCGCTACGCCGTATTTGCCTGCCGCACAGTTCATCGGCCGACCGCGTGCTCGGCGACCCCCAGGCACCGTGTCGCGAAGCGCCATTGGGCGCCGGGTTAGCTTGTGGGACTGTCACTTTCGCCATCGCCACCGCCTTTTTCCTCGGTGGGGTAGAGGGTGGGGTGGTGGTATTGGTTGGTTCTTGGTTGGCCGACGTCGAGGAGTGGTGGTGGGGTCCAGTGGGTGCGGCCGTGGGGGCCCGTGGTGGTGGTCCAGCCGCCGGTGTCGGCGAGGCGGTTGTCGGGGCCGCAGGCCAGGGTGAGGTTGGTGATGTCGGTGGCTCCGCCGTGTTTCCACGGGATCAGGTGGTGGGCTTGGCTGCGGGAGGCGGGGGCGGTGCAGTTGGGTCGGGTGCAGCCCAGGTGGGCGGCGAACAGGGCGAGGCGCTGGCCCGGTGATGCGGTGCGGCGGGCCCGGGCCAGATACAGCGGAATGCTGCTGTGCTGGTCGAACACCGTCAGGTAGTGGTGCGCACCGTGACCGGCCATGCGGATCAGGTCCCGGATGGGGAGTTTGGAGCCGGTGTGGGTGATGGCGACTCCGGCGCCTCGTTCCAGGTCGGCGACGGTCGCGGTCGCCACCACGGTGACGGGGAGGCCGTTGTGTTCGCCGAGCATCCCGGAGGTCAGGGCGAGGCGGGCGACCCACATCTGCACGTCGTGTTGGCGTTGGGCGAGGGTGCGGGTGTCGTTCGCGATCTGTTCGGCGGTCGGCGTTCCGGAGATGCACGGCACTTGGTCGGCGGGGTTGCACATGCCGGGGGCGGCGTACTTGTCGTAGATCGCGTCCCAGTAGGTGCGCGCTTCGGGGGTGAGGGTGCCGGACACTTCGCTGGTCCCATCGGAGCGTTGGTTGCCGTGGGTGATGCCGCGTTTGCGCTGGCGTTCGGTGTCGTCGGGTTCGGGCCCGTCCTGGTCGAGTTCGTAGAGCAGTTTGTTGGCCGCGGCCCGCAGTTCCTCGGGGGTCTGATGCCGGGCTCCGGCGACCAGGGTCTGCTCACTCTGGGTGGTGGTGGCCGGATCGACCCAGTTCGGTAGGTTGGCGATGAAGTTGCCGATTACCTCGAGGTGTTCGGTGTTGATGGCCCCAGCGGCTTGGGCCCGGGCCGCCTCCTCCCACCGTGGCGGCAACACTTCTCCGGTCAGTCCGGTGCGGGGTGCGAGGTGCTCCATATCCCTAACCCGCCGGCGGGCTTCCTTGGCGCTGATGTGGGACCTGTCAGATGGTTTGTGTAGGAGCTGCATGAGCCAGATGGAGCACGATGATGTCCATGGTTGTTCGGCAGGACAGTCAGGCCGCTGACGGCGAAGACGATGATGATGCGGACCGGTTGGTTTCGGGCCGGCAGGCGTTCGAGGAGTTGAAGGCCGCGGGCGGTTTCGATGAGGTACTGGCCAAGATCGACGCCGGTGAGCTGCAGTTGACCGGCGAGGGTGGCTTTCTGCAGGAGATGGTCAAAGCGGTCCTCGAGCGAGGCCTGCAGACCGAGCTGTCCAGCCATCTGGGCTATGACAAGGGAGATCCCGTCGGTCGGGTGTTACCCAACTCCCGCAACGGTTTTAGCGCCAAGACAGTGGCCAGTGAGGTTGGTGATGTGACGCTGGCGATCCCGCGTGATCGCGACGGCAGCTTCATCCCGATGCTGGTCCCCAAAGGGTCGCGGCGCGTGGGCGGACTGGATTCGATGATCATCAGTCTCTACGCCGGCGGCATGACCATCCGCGATATCGAACATCACCTAGCCACCACGATCGGGACCGAGATCTCGCGGGAAACGATCAGCAAGATCACCGATTCGGTGCTCGAGGAGGTCCTCGAATGGCAACACCGACCGCTAGACCCGATGTATCCGATCGTCTATCTGGACGCCTTGGTGATCAAAATCCGCGACGGCAACCAGGTCCGCAATAAAGCTGCTCACATCGCCGTTGGCATCGATATCGACGGTATCCGCCATGTCCTGGGGATTTGGGTTCAGCCCACCGAGGGGGCGAAGTTTTGGGCCGGTGTATGCGCTGAACTGGCCAATCGTGGCGTCAAGGATGTGCTCATCGCCTGTGTGGACGGGTTGACCGGTTTCGGTGACGCGATCGCCGCGACGTGGCCGCAGACCATTGTTCAAACGTGCACCGTGCATCTGATCCGGGCCTCGATGCGTTTTGTCGCCTACGGCGATCGCAAACCAGTGGCCGCCGCACTGCGTGGCATTTACACCGCACCCACCATCGATGCTGCTGAAACCGCTTTGCACGAGTTCGCCGGCTCAGCGTGGGGGCAGAAGTATCCCACCGCAGTTCGGGCCTGGGAATCGGCCTGGGAACGGTTCACCCCGTTTCTGGCGTTCCCACCCGCGGTCCGCAAAATCATCTACACCACCAACGCGATCGAATCGCTGAACTACCAACTCCGCAAGATCATCAAGAACCGTGGGCATTTCCCCAACGATCAAGCGGCAGTGAAGCTTTTGTGGCTGGCGATCTGCAACATCGAGGACAAACGGGCCCGAGAACGCGTCCGTCAGCGCGAGCGACTGGCACCTCGCGACAACAAACGGACAGACCGCCTCGTCGAAGGCGCCATCGTCGTCGGCTGGAAACACGCACTGGCCGCCCTCGTCCTTAACTACCCAGACCGACTAGAGCCCTACATCTACTAAATGACCGCCACTCATACACAAAAATCTTGACAAGCTCCTGATGTGCAGCCGGATGCGCAGCACGTCGGGCCAGTTTTTCCCGCCGATTTCTTTCGGGGTGGTTTGGGCTACCAGGGCCGCGAGGATGCGGTGATCGACCGCTTCGGCGGCGCACCGCATCGTTTCCCGGCGGGACTGCAACTCCAGCAACTCCCGCACACTCAACCCGCTGAAGTCCAGGGACGCGATCCGGGCGGTGTCAGCTTCGAGGTCGGCGTAGGCCTCCTCGATGACGGCCGGATCTGTGATGTATCAAGACATCGGTGACAGTTCTGCATCAAGACATCGGTGACAGTTGATGTGTCAGGACGTCGGTGACAGTTCGGTGTTTTTGGGGCGGCCACCACGGGGTCTGCCGTTGCCGACGTACCTGACTCCGGGTGCGGGTCGGGTGTGTTCGGCGAGGACCTCACCGAGTAGGTCGGTGATGATGATCGCGTTGTCGATGCTGACCACAAGCACTTTCTCAAAGGCTCGGTGCGTGTCGACCATGTAGCTCACGTAGTTCAGCGTGATGGTGCCTGCGGTGCTCACCGATCTGAGGCGAGTGCCTGCGGGCAGGTCTACCGGCGCCGGCGGTGTGGGCCTCGGGCGTGGCGCGGGCCGGTCGAATAGTGGCCGATCGGGCTTGGGGCGGGGTGGGTCGGCTTTAGGGGTGGCCTCCCACGCGGTCGAGGGTGTGACGCGCCCAGGCAGTCCCTGGTGCGGGCGCTCGGTGTTGTAGATGTGGTCGAACTCATCGACCTGGGCCTGCAGTTGCTCAAGCGATTCGGCGAGCGGCTGCTTGTCCAGGTAGCGGAACAGCGTTTGATGGAAGCGTTCGTTTTTGCCCTGGGTGGTCGGCTTGTAGGGCTTGCCGGTGATGGCCTCCACCCCCAGGGTGCCCACGTGGGCGACGAGTCGGCCGTGGTGTCCGCGCCGTGTCGGGTTCAGCGCCGCTCCGTTATCAGATAGCAGTCGTTGGGGCACACCATGATTGGCGACGGCCTTATCGAACACGGCGATCGCCGCTTCGGCGGTCTCGCTGCAGGCCACGTGGGAGCCGACGGCGTAGCGGGAGTGGTCATCGATCAGTTGCAGGATCACGCATGTGCGACCACCAGCCAGAACGTACTCGGTGCCGTCCAGTTGCCAGCACGCATTCGGGGCCGGATACACGAACCGGCGCCACGATGAGCGCGGCTTCTTCTTCGGCTCCACGCGGGCTACCCCGGCCTCGCGGAAGATGCGTGCCAGCGACGCCGTCGACGGGACCTGGGCCAGGCCCATCGTGCGCATCTTCTCGTGCACGCTGATCGGCCCGTGATCGAGTCCGGACTGCTCCAGTGCCGCACGTACCCCGATGGCCTGTTTCTTGACCTCACCACTCAACTCCGACGGGCTCGATTTCGGTCGTCGGGTCCTGGGCTCGAGCACCGCCGCCTGACCATCGTTCTTGGCACGGTTACGCAACACGTAGAACGACTTCCGGGAAATGCTGTGCTCGGCGCAGAACGTCGAGACCGCCCCGCGAGGCGCGTCATCGGGCCACTGCGAGATCGCCAGACGGACACGAGGATCGATCGGTTCATTGACAGCCACCCACCGAGCCTCAAGGCGATAGAACTGTCACCACCAAGAACACTCAAACTGTCACCGATGTCTTGATGCAGAACTGTCACCGATGTCCTGAGACATAACAATGACGGCCGGATCGGTGAACCCCACACATCGAACACTAGTTCGAACCACCGACAAGTCGCTGTGACGAATGATGTGATGTATCAAGACATCGGTGACAGTTCTGCATCAAGACATCGGTGACAGTTGATGTGTCAGGACGTCGGTGACAGTTCGGTGTTTTTGGGGCGGCCACCACGGGGTCTGCCGTTGCCGACGTACCTGACTCCGGGTGCGGGTCGGGTGTGTTCGGCGAGGACCTCACCGAGTAGGTCGGTGATGATGATCGCGTTGTCGATGCTGACCACAAGCACTTTCTCAAAGGCTCGGTGCGTGTCGACCATGTAGCTCACGTAGTTCAGCGTGATGGTGCCTGCGGTGCTCACCGATCTGAGGCGAGTGCCTGCGGGCAGGTCTACCGGCGCCGGCGGTGTGGGCCTCGGGCGTGGCGCGGGCCGGTCGAATAGTGGCCGATCGGGCTTGGGGCGGGGTGGGTCGGCTTTAGGGGTGGCCTCCCACGCGGTCGAGGGTGTGACGCGCCCAGGCAGTCCCTGGTGCGGGCGCTCGGTGTTGTAGATGTGGTCGAACTCATCGACCTGGGCCTGCAGTTGCTCAAGCGATTCGGCGAGCGGCTGCTTGTCCAGGTAGCGGAACAGCGTTTGATGGAAGCGTTCGTTTTTGCCCTGGGTGGTCGGCTTGTAGGGCTTGCCGGTGATGGCCTCCACCCCCAGGGTGCCCACGTGGGCGACGAGTCGGCCGTGGTGTCCGCGCCGTGTCGGGTTCAGCGCCGCTCCGTTATCAGATAGCAGTCGTTGGGGCACACCATGATTGGCGACGGCCTTATCGAACACGGCGATCGCCGCTTCGGCGGTCTCGCTGCAGGCCACGTGGGAGCCGACGGCGTAGCGGGAGTGGTCATCGATCAGTTGCAGGATCACGCATGTGCGACCACCAGCCAGAACGTACTCGGTGCCGTCCAGTTGCCAGCACGCATTCGGGGCCGGATACACGAACCGGCGCCACGATGAGCGCGGCTTCTTCTTCGGCTCCACGCGGGCTACCCCGGCCTCGCGGAAGATGCGTGCCAGCGACGCCGTCGACGGGACCTGGGCCAGGCCCATCGTGCGCATCTTCTCGTGCACGCTGATCGGCCCGTGATCGAGTCCGGACTGCTCCAGTGCCGCACGTACCCCGATGGCCTGTTTCTTGACCTCACCACTCAACTCCGACGGGCTCGATTTCGGTCGTCGGGTCCTGGGCTCGAGCACCGCCGCCTGACCATCGTTCTTGGCACGGTTACGCAACACGTAGAACGACTTCCGGGAAATGCTGTGCTCGGCGCAGAACGTCGAGACCGCCCCGCGAGGCGCGTCATCGGGCCACTGCGAGATCGCCAGACGGACACGAGGATCGATCGGTTCATTGACAGCCACCCACCGAGCCTCAAGGCGATAGAACTGTCACCACCAAGAACACTCAAACTGTCACCGATGTCTTGATGCAGAACTGTCACCGATGTCCTGAGACATAACAGCTGTGACGAATGAGCCGCTAGTTACCTATCGTGACCAGCGCAAACGAAGTGACCAAAGTTTTTTGGGCGTTGCGCGGATGGCGGTGAAATTCGCGACCTAAACGGCGTCTCGGAATGCTGTTGGTCTGTGCCCAAAGACTGTCGTGGTTAGGCAGCGGGCGCGCTACGGAGCCCAACCGCGAACGGATTTCAGCACGCCACGCACCGCATTCTCGGTGACCGCGATGGGCGACAGCACCGTCTCGGCGACGCCGACGATGGCCTCGACGCGCGTCACGATCGCCTCCATCCGATCGACGACTCCAAAAATGCGGGGCGCGAGTTCGTCGATCTGGGTGATGGTCTCGTTGAACCGCGACATCGTCGTGTCGAGGTTGTCGGTCAGCCCGCTGAGGGTGGCCAGCGTGCCTTCCATGTCGACCAGCAGTGCATCGACCTGGGAGACCGTGACGTCGGCGTTCAGCGCCGCCTGCGTAAGCGTCCGGATGCGGCCGCCGACCGGACGGGTCCGGCCATCGCCTTTGTCGACCATGGCTACAGTTTCGCCGCCGCGGCCGCGTCGAGCAACCACACGGTTGCCTCGGTGCCGATTGCGCCGGCCGCTGGAATGTCATCTGCGGCAGCGCCACCGACCGCGGCAGCCACCGCATCGGCCTTCTCGGCGCCGGCCACGACCAGCCACACCTGACGGGAGCGGCGGACAGCGGGCAGGGTCAGAGTGATCCGTCGCGGCGGCGGCTTGGGGGAGTCGGTGACGGCGACGACGTACCGCGCGGTCTCGCGGACCGCGTCGCTGTGCGGGAACAGTGAGTTGACGTGACCCTCGCCGCCCATGCCCAGCAGGTGCACGTCGAATTCTGGTGTGGACGCGCCGTTTCCGGACACGGCGGCCAGCTCGCCTGCGTAGGCGGCAGCCGCGGCGTCGATGTCGTCACCGAATTCGCCATCGCTGGCGGCCATCGCGTGCACGTTGTCGGCCGGAATGGCAACGGAATCCAGCAGCGCTTCCCGGGCCTGCTTGATGTTCCGGTCGGCATCGTCGGCCGGGACGTAGCGGTCGTCGCCCCAGAACAGGTGCACTTTGGCCCAGTCGATCGGATGCCCGCCGACATGCTTGAGCAGCTTGATGCCGGTACCGCCGCCGGTCAGCACGATATAGGCCACGCCGCGGGCCTCGATGGCGCCGTTGATGGCCGCAACGAGGCGGTCGCCCACTGCGGTCACCAAAGTATCTGCGTCGGAGTACTTTTCGATGATCTGCTCAGACATAAACGACCTTGTCCAGGCCCATCAGGGCGCGATGGTAGATCTCGTCGGCGTCGAGCCGGCGCATCTCTTCGGCGAGGCAATCGCGTGCTTCCCTGCGTGCCAGGGGAATTCGGGCCTCCGGCCGGCCGGTGCGGGTGAGCGAAGCGGTGACACCGGCTTGTGGCCGGCTCAACGTGATGGTCTCGGTGGGCCGGGTGAGCACGACTTTGAGATCGCCGACCGCGCGCGTGACCGGCCCGTCGATGCAGGCCGCCAGCCAACCGGCCAAAATGTCCAGTGCGGGTTCGTCTTTCAGGCCCGATACCAGCGCTTCACTGATCGGTTCATACGGTGCCTGGTCCAGGGCGGCGGCGAGCAGCGCCCGCCAGTAGGTCACCCGGCTCCAGGCCAGATCGGTATCGCCCGAGGTGTATCCGGCCAGCCGGCTCTTGATGCACGCCAGCGGGTCCTCGCCGTTGGTTGCGTCGGTGATCCTGCGGATCGCCAGCTTGCCGAGCGGATCGGCCGCCGGCACTGCCGGTGCCACGTCGGGCCACCAGGTGACCACAGGCGTATCGGGTAGCAGGAACGGCATCACGACGCTGCTCGCGTGGCCGGCCAGTGGGCCCGAAAGGCGAAGGACCACAACCTCATTGGCGCCGGCATCGCGACCCACGCGTAGCTGGGCATCGAGGCGGGCTTCGGTGGCCAGACGGTCGCCCGGGATCACGACGATCACGCGGCACGGGTGTTCGCGGCTCGCGGTGTTGGCGGCCTCGATCGCCTCTTCCAAGATGGCCTCGGTGTCGGGTGCCACCACCAATGTCAGGACGCGGCCGAGGGTGACGGCGCCGCCTTCTTCGCGCAGCGCGACGATCTTCCTGTTGATGGCACCGGTATCGGTGTCGGGCAGATCGAGAATCATGGCCGCCTCCATTCGCGGCCGGTCCGCCGCAGCATCTCGAACGCCGAATCCGGTCCCCAGGTACCTGCCTCGTAGGCCTCGGGCCGTCCACCGGCCTTATCCTGCGTGGCCCAATGTTCCAGCGCGGGGTCGAGAATGTTCCACGACAACTCGACTTCGGCATTCACCGGGAACAGGGATGGCTCGCCGAGCAGCACGTCGAGGATCAGCCGCTCGTAGGCCTCGGGGGAATCCTCGGCGAAAGCCGAACCATACGAGAAGTCCATGCTGACGTCGCGGACTTCCATGAGGTGGCCTGGCACCTTGGAACCGAATCGCAAGGTGATGCCCTCATCGGGTTGCACCCGGATCACCAGCGCGTTCTGTCCGAGCTCGTCGGTCATCGTGGTATCGAACGGCAGATGTGGGGCCCTCTTGAACACCAGCGCGATCTCGGTGACCCTGCGGCCCAACCGTTTTCCGGTACGCAGATAGAACGGCACACCGGCCCAGCGGCGCGTGTCCACCTCGACGGTGATCGCGGCGTACGTCTCGGTGGTGGACGTCTTCGAGAAGCCCTCCTCGTCCAGCAGACCGACCACCTTCTGCCCGCCCTGCCAGCCGGCGGCGTACTGACCGCGCGCGGTGGTCTCATCGAGCGGTTCGGCCAGCCGCGTCGCCGACAGCACCTTGATCTTCTCGGCCTGCAGCGCGCGGGGGGAGAAGTTCACCGGCTCTTCCAGCGCAGTCAACGCCAGGAGCTGCAGCAGGTGGTTCTGGATGACATCGCGGGCTGCGCCGACACCGTCGTAGTAGCCGCCGCGGCCGCCGAGCCCGATGTCCTCGGCCATGGTGATCTGCACACTGTCGACGTAGTGGGCGTTCCATACCGGCTCGAACAACTCGTTGGCGAAGCGCAGGGCCAGGATGTTCTGGACGGTTTCCTTGCCCAGGTAGTGGTCGATACGGAAAACCGACGACTCCGGGAACACGCTGTTGACCACACCGTTGAGTGCCTCGGCACTGGCGAGGTCATGGCCGAACGGCTTCTCGATGACGACCCGGCTCCAGGACCCGTCGGACTTGTTGGCCAGGCCCGATGTCGACAGCTGCTCACAGACCTGCGGAAACGCGTTGGGCGGAATCGACAGGTAGAACGCGTGATTGCCGCCCGTGCCACGCTCCTCGTCGAGTTTGCGCAACGTCTCGCGCAGCCGTTCGAACGCAGCATTGTCGTCGAAGGTCCCCTGCACGAACCGGAACCCCTCGGCGAGGCGATCCCACACCTCCTGGCGGAAGGGGGTACGGGCGTGTTGCTTCACCGCGTCGTGGACGACCTGACCGAAGTCTTCGTCGGCCCAGTCCCGCCGCGCGAACCCGACCAGGGCGAACGACGGCGGCAGCAGTCCACGGTTGGCCAGGTCGTAGATCGCCGGCATCAGCTTCTTCCGGGCGAGATCGCCTGTGACGCCGAAGATCACCACCGCGCATGGGCCGGCGATGCGCGGCATGCGCTTGTCGCGCTTGTCCCGCAGGGGGTTCACCCAGTCCGCCGGCCGCCCGCTGCAGTCGCTCATTTCAGTGCGTCGAGTTGGCCCTGCACCGCCTCTAGCAGTTCGCCCCAGGACTTCTCGAACTTGTCCACGCCCTCGACTTCGAGGAGGTTGAACACGTCGTCCAGGTCGATGCCGACGGCCGAGAGCTCGTCGAACACGACCTGCGAAGCCGCGGCCGTCCCGGAGATGGTGTCCCCGGTGACCTGACCGTGGTCGGCGACCGCCTCCATGGTCTTCTCCGGCATGGTGTTCACGGTGTCGGCGGCCACCAGTTCGGTGACGTACAACGTGTCCGAGTAGTCCGGGTTCTTCACGCCGGTCGAGGCCCACAGCGGACGCTGCACCCGGGCACCCTCAGCCTTGAGGTTCGCGAACTGCGGACCGCCGAAGACCTGCTCGTAGGCCGCGTACGCGAGACGGGCGTTGGCGACGCCGGCCTTGCCGCGCAGACCGAGCGCCGAGCCGCCGAGCTTCTCCAAGCGGGCGTCGATCTCGGTGTCCACGCGGGACACGAAGAACGAAGCGACGGAATGGATTCTGGACAGGTCGTGGCCGGCCTCGCGGGCCTTCTCCAGACCCGTCAGGTAGGCGTCCATCACGGCGCGGTGGCGGTCCACCGAGAAGATCAGGGTGACGTTGACCGAGATGCCCTCGGCGATCACCGCGGTGATCGCGGGCAGGCCCGCCAGCGTCGCCGGAATCTTGATCAGCAGGTTCGGCCGGTCGACGATCTTCCACAGCTCGATGGCCTGCAGGATCGTCTTGTCGGTGTCGTGCGCCAGCCGCGGGTCGACCTCGATGGACACCCGGCCGTCGACGCCGCCGGAGGCCTCGTAGGCCTTGGCCAGCACGTCGCAGGCGTTGCGGACGTCATCGGTGGTCGCGCTGCGGATCACCGCGTCGACATCGGCACCGCGCGAGGCGAGTTCACGCACCTGCTCGTCGTAGGCAGTGCCCGAGGTGAGCGCGGCCTGGAAGATCGACGGGTTGGTGGTGACGCCCACAACGCTGCGGGTGTCAATGAGCTGCTGCAGGTTTCCGGTCTGCAGCCGCTCACGGGACAGGTCATCGAGCCACACGGAGACACCGGCGGCGCTCAGCGCCGCGAGGTTCGGGTTCTGAGTCATCTGAATGCTCCTCTGTCGACGGTTCTAGTTATCGAGTGAGCGTTCCGCGGCAGCAACCACCGCGTCCGCGGTGAAGCCGAACTCCCGGAACAGGGTCTTGTCGTCGGCCGATGCGCCGTAGTGCTCGATCGAGATGATCTCGCCGGTGTCACCGACCAGCTTGTGCCAAGGCTGGGCGATGCCCGCCTCGACCGCAACTCGTGCCGAGACGTCCGGCGGCAGCACCGCGTCCCGGTATTCCTTGGGCTGCGCCTCGAACCACTCGAGGCACGGCATCGACACCACGTAGGCGACGATGTCCTTGTCCGCCAACAGCTTCTGAGCCTCGACGGCCAGCTGCACCTCGGAGCCGGTCGCGATGATGATGACGTCGGCGTCGTCGGTGGGGTTGCCGCCGCCGAGTACGTAACCACCCTTGGCGGCGCCCTCAGCGGAAGTGCCCTCCAGAACGGGAACGCCCTGACGGGTCAGGATGAAACCGGTCGGGTTGTTGCCGTGGGTGCGCTGCAGGATGGTGCGCCAGGTGTACGCGGTCTCGTTGGGGTCGGCGGGACGGACCACCGACAGGTTCGGGATCGCGCGGAGTGCGGCCAGGTGCTCGATCGGCTGGTGCGTCGGGCCGTCCTCACCCAGACCGATGGAGTCGTGCGTCCAGATATAGATCGGGTCGATGTTCATCAGCGCGGCCAGGCGCACCGCCGGACGCATGTAGTCGGCGAACTGCAGGAAGGTGCCGGCGAACGGACGCGTCGGGCCGTGCAGCACGATGCCGTTGAGGATCGAGCCCATGGCGTGCTCGCGGATGCCGAAGTGCAGCACCCGGCCGTACCAGTCGGCGGTGTAGTCCTCGGTCGAGATCGACGGCGGGCCGAACGACTTGACCCCGTTGATGGTGGTGTTGTTGCTGCCCGCGAGATCGGCTGAGCCGCCCCACAATTCGGGCAGCTTGGTGGCGACGTCGTTGAGCACCTTGCCGAACGCGGCGCGGGTGGCGACGGCCTTGCTGCCCGGCTCCCAGTACGTCAGGTCGGCGTCCCAGCCCTCGGGCAGTTCGCCGGCGTGCAGCCGGTCCAGCAGCTTCTTGCGCTCGGGCTCCTTGGCGGCCCACGCCTCGAACCCGACCTGCCACTCGTCGTGCGCCTTCTTGCCGCGGACGACCAGCTCGCGGGTGTGCTCGATGACCTCAGGCTTGACGTCGAAGCTCTTGTCCGGGTCGAAGCCGAGCACCTTCTTGGTGGCCGCGACCTCGTCGGCGCCCAGCGCCGAGCCGTGCACGCCACCGGTGTTCATCTTGGTGGGGGCGGGGTAGCCGATGATCGTGCGCACCGAGATGAACGACGGCCGGTCCGTGACGGCACGCGCGGCCGCCAGGGCCTCTTCTATCCCGGTGACGTTCTCGCCGCCGTCGACCTCCTGGACATGCCAGCCGTAGGCGCGGTACCGGGCGCAGGTGTCCTCGGACAGCGCGATGTTGGTGTCGTGCTCGATAGA
Organism: Mycobacterium sp. PDNC021; assembly: GCF_048282635.1. Lineage (NCBI taxonomy): Bacteria > Bacillati > Actinomycetota > Actinomycetes > Mycobacteriales > Mycobacteriaceae > Mycobacterium > Mycobacterium sp. PDNC021. Next base: position 3,663,200 of record NZ_CP182502.1, on the reverse strand, counting down.
GATCTTGTTGTTGTCCCACAGCACGATCAGGTTGCCGAGCTGCTGGGTGCCGGCGAGCGACGACGCCTCGCTGGTCACGCCTTCTTCGATGTCACCGTCTGAGGCGATGACGTAGATGAAGTGGTCGAACGGGCTCTCACCCGGCGCGGCGTCGGGATCGAAGAGCCCACGCTCGTACCGGGCGGCCATCGCCATGCCGACCGACGAGGCCAGGCCCTGGCCCAGCGGGCCGGTGGTGATTTCCACGCCCTTGGTGTGGCCGTACTCGGGGTGGCCCGGGGTCAGCGAACCCCAGGTGCGCAGGGCTTCGATGTCGGCCAGCTCGAGGCCGAAGCCGCCCATGTACAGCTGCAGGTACAGCGTCAGGCTGGAATGCCCACAGGACAGGACGAAGCGGTCGCGGCCGATCCAATGGGTGTCCGACGGGTCGTGGCGCATCTGGCGCTGGAACAGCGTGTAGGCCAGCGGGGCCAGGCTCATCGCGGTTCCGGGATGGCCGTTTCCGACCTTCTGAACCGCATCCGCGGCCAGCACCCGCACGGTGTCGACGGCGGCCGAGTCCAACTCGGTCCAGTAGCCCGGGTGCTGCGGGCGGGTGAGTTCAGAAATCTCTTCGACTGTGGTCACGGGCGCACTCCTACTGAGGGACGTCTCGGGCTCGGCACATCGCAAGCGAGCTGCATGACTACCCTAGTGCGCGCCGCTCGTGCGGTGCAGACCGCTTCACCTTTGGCCTGTCCGCGATTGGGTTTCTGTTCACCTGAAACCACCCTGCGGTGTCGAGCACTCAGGTAGCCGGTCTACCATCGTCTGTAGTAGAGGCTGCGCGGCCGTGACATCCGAGGAGATATCTGCGTGAGCATTCGCGAGCGCCGTTCTGTCCACGGGGCGCACGGTTTCGGTCCCGGAGCTGCGGCGTCTGACGAGTCAGCCACCAAGTCGCCGAACCGGGTTCGGGACACGTTGCTGGCCTACATCGCCCTCACCAAGCCGCGAGTCATCGAACTGCTGCTGGTGACGACAATCCCGGCGATGCTGCTTGCCCACCGCTTCGACTTGGTGGCCAGCCAAGGTCCGATCCAGCCGCTGTTGATCCTGAACACCTTGTTCGGCGGCATGCTCGCAGCCGCCGGCGCCAATACCCTGAACTGTGTCGCCGACGCCGATATCGACAAGGTGATGAAGCGCACGGCCCGCCGGCCACTGGCCCGGGCGACGGTACCCACCCGGAACGCGCTGATCTTCGGCCTGGTGCTGACCGTCACGTCGTTCCTGTGGCTGTGGCGCACCTCGAATCTGCTGTCGGGCCTGCTGGCCCTGGCGACCATCGCCTTCTACGTGTTCGTCTACACCCTGCTGCTGAAGCGCCGCACCTCGCAAAACGTGGTGTGGGGTGGCGCGGCCGGCTGCATGCCGGTGATGATCGGCTGGTCTGCGGTCACCGGCACCATTGCGTGGCCGGCGCTGGTGATGTTCCTGATCATCTTCTTCTGGACGCCGCCGCATACCTGGGCGCTGGCCATGCGCTACAAGGAGGACTACGAGGCAGCCGGGGTGCCGATGCTGCCCGTCGTGGCCACCGAGCGCGAGGTCACCAGGCAGATCCTGATCTACACCTGGGCGACCGTCATCACCACGCTCGCCCTGGCGTTCGCCACCGGCTGGCTGTACGCGGGCGTCGCGCTCGTCGCCGGCGTGTGGTTCCTGGTGATGGCGCACCAGCTGTACTCCGGCGTGAAGCGCGGCGAGCCGGTGAAGCCGCTGCGCCTGTTCCTGCAGTCGAACAACTACCTCGCCGTGGTGTTCTGCGCGCTCGCCGTCGACTCGGCCCTCGCGCTGCCGATGGTGTTCGGCCGCTGACGGACCCGCTAGTTTTGGGGCATGCCCCAATTGGTGAGCCCTGACAACTTCGCCCGCGCCGAATCGGATCTCTACTTCGGCAACTTCGTCAAGGACGGCGGCTTCGCGGCGCTGCACCACATTCGTGAGCTGAGTCCGCTCGACAATCAGTTGGTCATCCGGCAGAACCGCGACACCCTCTATTCGGCTGCGGTATTCGACCTCGACGCCGGGCCCGTCACCGTCGCCTTGCCCGACAGTGCGGGCCGGTTCATGTCGCTCCAGGTAATCAGCGAGGACCACTACACAACCCAGGTTGTGTACGCGCCGGCCGCGGTGACCCTGACCCGCGATGGGGTAGGTACGCGCTATGTGGCCGCGGCGATCCGTACGTTGGTCGACCCCGACGACGCCGCCGACGTGGCTGCCGTGCACGCGCTGCAGGACGCCGTCACGGTCGCTCAGGATGCGCCCGGCAGCTTCGACGTACCGCAGTGGGACCCCGTCAGTCAGAAGACGGTGCGCGACGCGCTCGTCACGCTGGCCACCACGCTGCCGGACACCAAGGGCATGTTCGGCACCGCCGCCGACACCGAGCCCGTGCGCCACCTGATCGGGTCAGCCAATGCCTGGGGCGGCAACCCCGCACGTGACGCGTTCTACCTGACCGTGGTGCCGCCGCAGAACGACGGCACCATGGTGCACCGGCTCACCGTCAAAGACGTTCCGGTGGACGGCTTCTGGTCGGTCACTGTCTACAACAAGGATGGCTACTTCACCGCCAACGACCAGAACGCCTACTCGCTGAACAACATCACCGCCGTCAAGTACGCGGACGGTTCGACAACCATTCAGTTCGGCGGCGCCGACGGTCCCAACCTGCTGCCGATCACCCCGGGCTGGAACTACACCGTCCGGCTGTACCGGCCGCGCCCCGAGATCCTCGACGGCAGCTGGACGTTCCCGGTGGCCGAGCCGGTCTAGGACAGGTCTAGGGCACCAGCACCACCGAGCCGACGGTCAGGCGAGCCTGCAGGTCGGCATGTGCGCGAGCGGCGTCGGCCAGCGGGTAACGCTGGCTCACCGTCACGTTGAGGGTGCCATCGGAGATGGCCTGCAGCAGTTCGCCTGCCCGCCAGGAGAACTCGTCGGTGTTGCGGGTGTAATGCGCGAGCGTCGGCCGGGTCAGGAACAGGGACCCACCACTGTTCAGGCGCTGTGGATCGATCGGCGGCACCGGGCCGCTGGATGCGCCGAACAGTGCGAGGGTGCCCCGCACCGCAAGGCTGTCCAGGCTCGCCTCGAAGGTGGAGGCGCCCACTCCGTCGTACACCGCGGCGACGCCGTTGCCGTCGGTGAGTTCACGGATTTTGGCGCCGAACTCGGCGGGATCGTCGGGGTAGTCCAGCACCTCGATGGCGCCGGCCTGCCGCGAGAGCGCAGCCTTGTCGCTGTTGGAGACCGTGGTGATGACGCGCACCGCCATGCTGGTGGCCCACTGGGTCAGGATCAGCCCGACGCCGCCGGCGCCGGCGTGCAGCAGCACCGTGTCGCCCTGCTGCACGGGGTAGGTCGACTTGATCAGGTAGTGGGCCGTCATGCCCTTGAGCAGGGCCGCGGCGGCGACCTCGGGTTCCACGCCGTCGGGCACGTAGGCCACGTAATCGGCTGGCGCGACGCAGTATTCGGAGTAAGTGCCGTCCGCCGCGGCGGTGACCACCCGGTCGCCGACGGCCAGCGCCGCGACGTCGTCGCCGACGGCGGTGATGGTTCCGCAGACCTCCTGGCCCGGAATGTAGGGCACCGGACGCGGGTACAACCCGGAGCGGAAGTAGGTGTCGATGAAGTTGACGCCGATGGCCTCAGCCTTGATCAGGACTTCACCCGGACCAGGGGTGGGCTCGGGACGTTCGACGAAGGACAGGACTTCCGGACCGCCGAGTTCGGCGACTTCAATGGCGTGCATGACACCTATCATTCCAACGTGAAACTCGCGCGGCCCGATATCCGTCATCCCCGTGTCGTTTTGGCAGGTTGCCAGGCTCTCGTCGAAGGCGACGGAGACGACGACGGGTTGGTCAGAGCGTTGCGCGACCGCGGCTTGCATGCCCACTGGCTGGCCTGGGATGACCCGGCCACCCTGCAGGCCGATCTGGTGATCCTGCGGGCCACCTGGGACTACACCGAGCGGCACGACGAATTCCTGGCGTGGACCAAGCAGGTTCGCAACCTGCTGAACGCGCCCGAGGTGGTCGCGTGGAACAGCGACAAGCGGTATCTGGCCGATCTGGCGGCGGCGGGCGTGCCGACGGTGCCCAGTGCTTTCTTCGCGCCGGGGGAGCCGGTGTCGGTGCCCCGTGGCGAGGTGGTGGTCAAGCCCGCGGTGGGTGCCGGTTCTGTTGGGGCGCAACGATTCACCGATGCTGACGCGGCCGCTGAGCATGCCGCCGCACTACAGGCCGACGGCCGCACCGCGCTGATCCAGCCCTACGACGAGCGCATCGAGACAGGGGAGACCGCACTGGTGTTCCTGGCCGGCAAGCAGTCGCACGCGTTCATCAAGGGGCCGATGTTGCCGCCGCCCGGCGGCAGCCTGGAGATGCACGAATCCGGCACCTACGCCGAGGAACAGCTGCAGCCGGCTGACCCGGACTTCGAATTGTGGGATGTCGGCTACGCGACGCTGGCTGCCGCGGCGGCGCATCTCGGCATCGAGCCCACAGAGTTCTTGTATGCCCGGGTGGACGTCATCGGCGACCGTCGGGACCCGCGGTTGCTCGAGCTGGAATTGGTCGAACCAGGACTGGGCTGGCGGCAACTGGCCGAGCCCGAACGCGCACTGGCGCAACGGCAATTCGCCGTTGGCGTCGCGTCAGCCTTGGAGCGGCTCGACCTCCGTCCGCTGTCGCATCGACGCCCATAGCGCGGCGGTGCACGCCGTGCACGTGGCGGCGCCGGCCACGTGGAATGCGACGAGAACGGCGGGGACCCCGGTGAAGAACTGCACGACGCCGATCGTGCCCTGTGCGCACACCACCGCCAGCAGAACCAGGAGGCGCTTGCGGACAGCGGCCGGCGCACCGACGGCGACCAGGCCGAAGCCCAGACCTACCAGCAGCGAGAGATAGATCCACAACAGCGACGAGTGCGCGTGCACGAGCGTGGTGATCTCGACCTGAAGTCGTGCAACGGGCCGTTCGATGCTCTTGTCGCCGGCATGTGGCCCGGCTCCGGTCACCAACGTCCCCGTCACCAGCACGAGAGACAGCACCGCCGCACTGAGTGCCGTCAGGCCGCGCAGCGCTGTGGGCACCGTCGTGCGGGTCACGCCCTGGTCGGGCTCGCCGATCTTCACGTAGAGCAGCACTGCCAGCCATACCATCAGCATCGACGCGATCAGGTGGATGGCGACGGTCCACCAGAGGAGGCCGGTGAGCACCGTGATGCCGCCCATCACCGCCTGCAGCACCGTCGACGCCGGCATCAGCCAGGCGTAGACGAGGACCTCGCGCCGGCGCCGCGCCCGGGTGACGGCCAGTACGGCGGCGATCGCGGTGATCACGACGGCGAAGGTGATCATCCGGTTGCCGAACTCGACGGCCTGGTGGATTCGCGGCACCGCGGGGTGCGCGATCGGGACGAAGCTGCCGGGGAAGCACTGCGGCCAGGTTGGGCACCCGAGGCCGGATGCGGTCACGCGGACGACAGAACCCGTGACGGCGATACCGGCCTGAGTCAGGACGACGAGCGCGGCGATCAGGCGCTGCGCACGCAAGCTCGGGTCGGGCAGCAGATCAACCAGGCGGCGAAACACGGTCCAAGCGTAGGTGACGGCTAACTACCGCTTGTAGTAGAGGGTCTGCGCCCGTCAGCTGAACCGGAACCAGCGCATCGCGGCGAGCCCGGCGATCACGCCCCAGGCGGCCAGCACCGCGATGCCGAACCAGTCCACCGACAGCGTCATCGCCTGAGTGAGAGCCTCGGTCAGCGCGCCCGACGGCGTCAGCCGGGCCACCCAGCGCAAGGCCTCGGGGACCACGCGGTGCTCGATGGTCAAGGCACCCAGGCCGGCCAGGATGAACCACAGCAGGTTCGCGAGGGCCAGCACGATCTCAGCTTTCAGCGTCCCGCCGAGGAGCAGGCCCAGCGCGGCGAACGAGGCGGTGCCGATTGCGATGACCACAGCGCCGAGCAGCAGGCTGAGCGGGCTGGGCCGCCAACCCAGCGCAATACCGATGCCGCCCAACACAACTGACTGCAGAAACACCGTGGTGACCACGGCCAGCGACTTACCGGCGATGATGCCCCACACCGGCAGCGCGGTGGCGCCGAGGCGCTTCAGCGCGCCGTAGCGCCGATCGAATGCGACGGCGATGGCCTGTCCGGTGAACGCCGTGGAGATCACCGCCAGCGCCATGATCGGCGGCGTGAACGTCCCCGGGCGGTGATCGCCGAGCGAGCCGATCGGCAGCAGCGTGAGCCCGACCAGCAACGTGATCGGGATGAACATGGTCAGCAGCAACTGCTCGCCGTTGCGCAGCAGCAGCTTGAGCTCCAGGCCGTACTGCGCCGCCAGCATCGCGGGGATCGCCGCGGGCGTCGGGTCCGGGGTGAAGGTCCCCGGTGCGAACCGGTTCGTCTCGGTTGTCACGGCCGCAGCTCCCGTCCGGTCAGGTCGAGGAACACGTCCTCCAGGCTGCGCTGCTCGACGCGCATGTCAGTGGCGAGCACGTTGAGGCGGGCGGCCCAGGCGGTGACGGTGGCCAGCACCTGCGGGTCGATGTGCCCTTCGACGAGGTACTCGCCGCTGGCGGCTTCGCTGGCGCGGTAGTCCTCGGGCAGCGCGGAGACCAACAGCGACAGATCCAACTTGGGCGGTGCGGAGAAGCGCAACTGGTTCTCGGCGCCACCGCGCATCAGATCGGCGGGCGTGCCTGCCGCCACCGCGGCGCCGTGGTCGATGATGACGATGCGGTCGGCCAGTTCCTCGGCCTCGGTCAGCTGGTGCGTGGTGAGCACGACGGTCACGCCGTCGCGGCGCAGGCCTTCGATCAACTCCCACACCACGATTCGGGCGTGGGCGTCCATGCCGGCGGTGGGTTCGTCGAGGAACACCAGCTCGGGGCGTCCGACGATGGCGCAGGCCAGTGCCAGGCGCTGCTGCTGGCCGCCGGACAGCCGGCGGTAGGTGGTGCGGGCGGCCTCGGTCAGGCCGAGGGTGTCCATCAGCCACTGCGGATCGAGCGGATTGGCCGAGTACGCCGCGACCAGGTTCAGCATTTCGCCGGCCTTGGCGGCGGGGTAGCCGCCGCCGCCCTGCAGCATCACGCCGATGCGTGCGCGCAGCTTGGCGTTGTCGGCGGTCGGGTCGAGACCCAGGATCGAGATAGCGCCCGAGTCGGGTTTGATGAAGCCTTCGCACATCTCGACGGTGGTGGTCTTACCGGCCCCGTTGGGTCCGAGCAGGGCCAGCACCTCGGCGCGCTGCACCTCGAGATCCAGGTTGTTCACCGCCTGGATCTCGCCGTAGCGCTTACTGACGCCGCGCAGCAATACGGGCGTCTCAGTGGAACTCACGGGGATTCAGCGTAAGCGTCGGACCTGGCAGCGGCGCTACCAGGGGCGGCACCGTCGTCTGATTCCGGCAATCCGCGCCACGGCAGGCGATTGCGGGTCAGCGCGATCAGCAGCACCACGATGACGGTGCTGGCCAGCGTGGCGTCGAGGATCTGGAAGAGCGCGAACCGGTCTCCGTTGGCCGTCGGGCCGAAGACGCCGACGACGAACGTCACCACGATGGTCGTGCCGCGGAAGCCCGGCCGGGTGGCCCAGCAGGCCAGCGGGATGATCGCCCACAGTAGGTACCAGGGCTGCACGACGGGGAACAGCAGAACCGTCGCGCCCATGGCGACCCCGAGGCCGCCGAGCGGATGCAGGCGGCCGCGCAGCACCGACAGCAGCAGCCAGCTCACCAGTACGCCGATGACGAAGACGCCGATCCCGCGGGTCAGCCCGAGCACCGCGGTGGTGTGGTCGCCCAGCCCCAGCAGGATGCCGACCTGTCCGGTGCCGAGCGCGACCAGCGTCGGCGGAGACATCCAGGACCGCACCACGTTCGCGGTGCCGAGGGTGAACAGCCAGCCGAAGCCGAGGCCGCTGGCCCAGCCGATGAGAGCCATGACCGCCAGCGCAACCACGCCCAACGGGACACAGGCTTGGAGGAAGGCCCTGACCGTCCCACCGAGCCGGCGCGCGAGGGCCATGGCCACGAACCCCAGCGCCAGCAGGGACGGCAGCTTGATCTGGGACGACATGGCGATGAGCACCGTGCCGGTGAACAGCATCGCCAGTGGCCACCAGGCGGCCCAGTCCTCGCGGTGCCGTGGCCAGCTCAAGGGCCGGGGGATGAGTGGCCGGCCGGAATCGATGCCCCGCATGGCGAATTCGGTGCCCGCGAGCATCAGCCCGAGCATCGGCGCTTCGTTGTGGATACCGGCGATGAGGTGCATGAAGAGCAGCGGGTTACACGGTCCCAGCCACAGGGCGCTCACCTCGCCGACGCCGCAGCGGCGGGCCAGGCGTGGCGTTGCCCACACGGTGGCCGCGACGCCCAGCAGTACGACCAGCCGGTGCGAGAGCACTCCGGCGACGATGTTGTCGCCTGTCAGCTCGGAGATGCCGCGTCCGATCCATAAGAACAGCGGTCCGTACGGGGCCGGGGTTTCTCGCCAGAGGCTGGGCACCGTCAAGGTGAAGACGTGGCCGAGCCCGAGGCCCGTGGCCGGGCCGACGCGATACGGGTCCAGGCCGATGCTGGCGATCTGGCTCTGCGCCAGGTAGGAGTACACGTCCTTGCTGTACATCGGTGGCGCGATCAGCAGGGGTAAGGCCCACAGCATCAGCGTCTGGTCCAGCTGGCTGCGGGACATGCGGCGTTTGCCCAGCGTGTAGCGCCCCAGCATGAGCCAGGCCAGCGCCATCATGACGGCACCGGTGGTGGTCATGGTCAGCGAGACGGTCTGGATGCGTGACGGCAGGTTGAGCAGGCGCACCCCGAACGTCGGGTCCTGTACGACGGGCCGGGCGCCGGCGCCGAGGGCGCCGATGGCCATCAGTACCGTTCCGGTGGCGCCGAACCGCCGAGTCCGGCGCAGCGAGGCGACCTCGGATGCGTTGAGCGGGGAGGCGACGGGCGGCTCGTCGGCGTGCCAATGCGCGACGGCCGTGCTCAGATGCTGAAGGCGGTCGGGCATCAGAGCAGATTAGCCGTAGGCCAGTTCTGGATCGCCCAAGTCCGCGGCGGCGGTGATAAGGGTTACCTTCCTAGATTCGGATTCCGAATTCCGTCACAATGGTGTTGTGAAATTGCCGTCCGAAGCGCTCGGAGCTGTCGGCACCGCGACCGCGGTGACGTCGGCGACGGCCGTCTCAGACGGACACACCCGGTCGGCGATCGTGCAATTGCTGCTGGAAGGCGCGGTTACCGCGACCCAGATCGGTGAGCACCTCGGCATCTCCGCCGCCGGAGTCCGGCGGCATCTCGACGCGCTGATCGACGCCGGCGACGCGGAATCCAGCGCTGCCGCCGCGTGGCAGCACAACGGCCGCGGCCGGCCCGCCAAGCGGTACCGGCTGACCGCCGCGGGACGCGCCAAGCTCGGCCACACCTACGACGACCTCGCCGCGGCCGCCATGCGCCAGCTGCGCGAGATCGGTGGTGACGACGCCATCCGGACCTTCGCTCGTCGTCGCATCGACTCGATCCTGTCCGGCGTCACCACCACACCGGACGTCGCTGATACCGCGGACCAGCTGGCCGCGGCATTGACCCAGGCCGGCTACGCCACCACGACCACTCCGGTGACCGGACCCATCGGCGGGGTGCAGATCTGTCAGCACCACTGCCCGGTCTCGCATGTCGCCGAGGAGTTCCCTGAACTGTGCGACGCCGAACGTGAAGCGTTCGCCGAGGTGCTCGGTACGCACGTGCAGCGCCTGGCCACCATCGTCAACGGGGATTGTGCGTGTACGACGCACGTCCCGGTGACCCCTGAGCACGCAGCCCATCCCATCCACACCGCGACCCAAGAAGAAGGAGTGTCGCAATGACGACCACCCCGGAACAGTTGACCCAGGAGGAGACCATTGCCTCCCTGGGCACTTACGGCTACGGCTGGGCTGACAGTGATGCCGCAGGCGCCGCCGCGACCCGTGGGCTGAATGAGGCTGTCGTCCGCGACATCTCGTCGAAGAAGAACGAGCCGGAGTGGATGCTCGACTTCCGGCTGAAGTCGCTGCACATCTTCGACAAGAAGCCCATGCCGCGCTGGGGCAGTGACCTCGACGGCATCGACTTCGACAACATCAAGTACTTCGTGCGGTCCACCGAGAAGCAGGCGGCGACCTGGGACGACCTGCCGGCCGACATCAAGAACACCTACGACCGCCTGGGCATCCCGGAGGCCGAGAAGCAGCGCCTGGTGTCCGGTGTCGCCGCGCAGTATGAATCCGAGGTCGTTTACCACCAGATCCGCGAAGACCTCGAGGCGCTCGGCGTCATCTTCCTGGACACCGATTCGGCACTGCGGGAGCACCCGGAGATCTTCAAGAAGTACTTCGGCACCGTGATCCCGGCCGGTGACAACAAGTTCTCGGCGCTGAACTCCGCCGTGTGGTCGGGTGGCTCGTTCATCTACGTGCCGCCGGGCGTGCACGTCGACATCCCGCTGCAGGCCTACTTCCGGATCAACACCGAGAACATGGGCCAGTTCGAGCGGACGCTGATCATCGCCGACGAAGGCTCCTACGTGCACTACGTCGAGGGTTGTACCGCGCCGATCTACAAGTCGGACTCGCTGCACTCGGCCGTCGTCGAGATCGTGGTGAAACCCGGTGCGCGCGTTCGGTACACGACCATCCAGAACTGGTCGAACAACGTCTACAACCTGGTCACCAAGCGGGCCCGCGCCGAGGCCGGCGCCACCATGGAGTGGATCGACGGCAACATCGGTTCCAAGGTCACCATGAAGTACCCGGCGGTCTGGATGACCGGCGAGCACGCCAAGGGCGAGGTGCTCTCGGTGGCGTTCGCAGGCGAAGGCCAGCACCAGGACACCGGCGCCAAGATGGTGCACCTGGCGCCGAACACGTCGAGCAACATCGTGTCGAAGTCGGTGGCCCGTGGTGGCGGCCGGTCGTCGTACCGCGGATTGATCCAGATCAACAAGGGCGCCCACGGCTCCAAGTCGAGCGTGAAATGCGATGCGCTGCTTGTCGACGACATCAGCCGCTCGGACACGTACCCGTACGTCGACATCCGTGAGGACGACGTCACGATGGGTCACGAGGCCACGGTCTCGAAGGTCAGCGAGGATCAGATGTTCTATCTGATGAGCCGCGGTCTGACCGAGGACGAGGCCATGGCGATGGTGGTGCGCGGCTTTGTCGAGCCCATCGCCAAGGAACTGCCAATGGAATACGCGCTCGAGCTGAACCGGTTGATCGAGCTGCAGATGGAAGGCGCTGTCGGATAGTGAGTTTGACTGAACCCGTTGAGGGCATTGTCACCAATAAGGGTGAGCTGTTCACGTCCTTCGACGTCAACGCTTTTGAGGTGCCGCACGGCCGTGACGAGCTGTGGCGGTTCACCCCGCTGAAGCGCCTGCACGGCCTGCACGACGGCTCCGCGGTCGCCACCGGCGCTGCGCGCGTTGAGGTTTCGGAGCGCGACGGCGTCACCGTCGAGACCGTCGGCCGCGACGACGAGCGTCTGGGCCAGGGCGGTGTGCCCGCGGACCGGGTTGCCGCCCAGGCCTATTCGTCGTTCGCCGAGGCGACCGTCGTGTCGGTCGGCCGCGACGTCCAGGTCGCCGAGCCCGTCGAGATCACCATCGCCGGCCCCGGCGAGGGCAAGACCGCGTACGGCCACCTGCAGCTGCGGGTCGCCGAACTCGGCGAGGCCGTCGTGGTCATCGACCAGACCGGCAGCGGAACCTACGCCGACAACATCGAATTCGTCGTCGGTGACGCGGCCCGCCTGACCGTCGTGTCGATCGCTGACTGGGCCGACGACGCGGTGAATATCAGCACCCACCACGCGACCCTGGGCAAGGACGCCGTGCTGCGGCACATCGCGGTCACCCTGGGTGGCGACGTCGTGCGCCTGACCTCGCGGACCCGCTACCTCGCTCCCGGTGGCGACGCCGAGATGCTGGGTCTGTACTTCGCGGACGACGGCCAGCACTTCGAGTCGCGCCTGCTGGTCGACCACGCGCAGCCGAACTGCCGCTCCAACGTGTTGTACAAGGGTGCGCTGCAAGGGGATCCGGATTCGAAGAAGCCCGATGCCCACACCGTGTGGATCGGCGACGTGCTGATCCGCGCCGCGGCCACGGGCACCGACACCTTCGAGGTGAACCGCAACCTGGTGCTCACCGACGGCGCCCGCGCCGACTCGGTGCCCAACCTGGAGATCGAGACCGGCGAGATCGTCGGCGCCGGACACGCCAGTGCCACCGGACGTTTCGACGACGAGCAGCTGTTCTACCTGCAGGCCCGCGGTATCCCCGAGGACCAGGCCCGCCGCCTGGTGGTCCGGGGCTTCTTCGGCGAGATCATCCAGAAGATCGCCGTGCCCGAAGTCCGCGACCGCCTGACCGCCGCCATCGAACACGAACTTGAACTGACTGAAGGACGCAACAACTCATGACCACACTGGAAATCAAGGACCTGCACGTCTCGGTCACCGCACCCGACGGTGCCGACGTCCCGATCCTCAAGGGTGTGAACCTGACCGTGAAGTCGGGCGAGACCCACGCGGTCATGGGTCCCAACGGTTCTGGCAAGTCGACGCTGTCGTACGCCATCGCCGGCCACCCCAAGTACACCGTCACCTCCGGGTCCATCACCCTCGATGGCGAGGACGTGCTGGAGATGAGCGTCGACGAGCGTGCCCGCGCCGGCCTGTTCCTGGCCATGCAGTACCCGGTCGAGGTGCCCGGCGTCTCGATGTCGAACTTCCTGCGCACCGCGGCGACCGCGGTCCGTGGCGAGGCCCCCAAGCTGCGCCACTGGGTCAAAGAGGTCAAGACCGCCATGTCCGAGCTGGACATCGACCCGGCGTTCGGTGAGCGCAGCGTCAACGAAGGTTTCTCCGGTGGTGAGAAGAAGCGCCACGAGATCCTGCAGCTGGGCCTGCTGAAGCCGAAGATCGCCATCCTCGACGAGACCGACTCGGGCCTGGACGTCGACGCGCTGCGCGTGGTGTCCGAGGGCGTCAACCGGTACGCCGAGGCCGAGCACGGCGGCGTCCTGCTGATCACGCACTACACCCGCATCCTGCGCTACATCCGTCCGCAGTTCGTGCACGTCTTCTTCGACGGCCGGATCGTCACGTCCGGTGGTCCGGAGCTGGCCGACGAGCTCGAAGAGCATGGCTACGAGCGCTACACCACTGCGGCTGCCGAGGCCTGACATGACCGCGTCGGTTGATCTCGACCTGACGCGGATCAGGGCCGACTTCCCGATCCTCAGTCGGGTCATGCGCGGCGGAAACACGTTGGCGTACCTGGATTCCGGGGCTACGTCGCAGAAGCCGCTGCAGGTCCTCGATGCCGAGCGGCAGTTCCTGACCACCTCCAACGGCGCGGTGCACCGCGGTGCGCACCAGCTGATGGAGGAGTCCACCGACGCCTACGAACAAGGGCGCGCGGACATCGCGTCGTTCGTCGGTGCCGATGACGACGAGCTGGTGTTCACCAAGAACGCCACCGAGGCGCTGAACCTGGTGTCGTATGCGGTGGGGGACAGCCGGTTCGACCGTGTGGTCGGGCCGGGGGACGTCATCGTCACGACGGAGTTGGAGCATCACGCCAACCTGATTCCGTGGCAGGAGCTGGCCCGCCGGACGGGCGCCGAGCTGCGCTGGTACGGCGTGACCGATGACGGCCGCATCGACCTGGATTCGCTGCAGTTGGATGAAAGCGTCAAATTGGTCGCCTTCACCCATCATTCGAACGTCACCGGCGCCATCGCGCCGGTCGCCGAACTGGTGTCGCGGGCCAAGGCGGTCGGCGCGTTGACCGTGCTGGACGCCTGCCAGTCGGTGCCGCACCAGCCGATCGACTTCCATGCTCTCGACGTCGACTTCGCGGCGTTCTCGGGACACAAGATGTTGGGACCCACCGGAATCGGTGTGTTGTACGGCCGTCGTGCGCTGCTGAACGCGTTGCCCCCGTTCCTCACCGGCGGATCGATGATCGAGACCGTCACCATGGAGTCGGTGACCTACGCCCCAGCACCGCAGCGGTTCGAGGCCGGCACCCCGATGACCTCGCAGGTCGTCGGATTGGCTGCTGCCGCACGGTATCTCGACGCGATCGGGATGGCGGCCGTCGAGGCACACGAAGCCGAGTTGGTGGCTGCCACGCTCGACGGACTGACTCAGATTCCGCAGGTGCGGATCATCGGACCGACCACCGACGAGCACCGCGGTTCGCCCGTGAGTTTTGTGCTCGACGGAGTGCACGCTCACGACGTCGGCCAGATCCTCGACGACGACGGCATCGCGGTCCGGGTCGGTCATCACTGCGCGGCCCCGCTGCACCGGCGATTCGGTATCGCCGCGACGGCCCGGGCGTCGTTCGCGGTCTACAACACCCTCGACGAGGTCGACCGCCTGGTCGCCGGCGTCAAACGCGCTGTGGAGTTCTTTGCATGAGAATGGAACAGATGTACCAGGAAGTGATCCTGGACCACTACAAGCACCCGCATCACCGCGGGCTGCGGGAACCGTTCGGCGCGCAGGTGCACCACGTCAACCCGACGTGCGGTGACGAGGTGACGCTGCGCGTGACGCTGTCCGACGACGGCGAGACCGTCGCCGACATCTCGTATGACGGGCAGGGCTGCTCGATCAGCCAGGCGTCGACGTCGGTGCTCACTGATCAGGTGATCGGCCAGAGTGTCGTCGAGGCGCTCAAGACGGTCGGCGCGTTCACCGAGATGATTTCCTCCCGCGGCAACGTCGAGGGGGACGAAGATGTGCTGGGTGACGGCATCGCGTTCGCCGGTGTCGCCAAGTACCCGGCACGGGTGAAATGCGCGCTGCTGGGCTGGACTGCGTTCAAAGCCGCGCTCGCCGAGGCGAGTGCATCAGAGACTGTGCTGGCAGCTGTCGGCACCAATGCGGAGGGTAAGTGATGACTGAAGGCACACCCGAAGGAACCACCACGGCGAACGTGGTCGACGACCCCGAGCTGCTGGACGCCCTCGAGGAAGCCATGCGCGACGTCGTCGACCCCGAACTCGGCATCAACGTCGTCGACCTGGGGCTCGTCTACGGCATGACGCTCGAAGCGGGCGACGAAGGCACCGTCGTGAAGCTGGACATGACGCTGACGTCGGCGGCCTGTCCGCTCACCGACGTGATCGAGGACCAGTCGCGGACCGCCCTGGTGGGCGCGGGCCTGGTCAGCGACCTCAAGCTGAACTGGGTCTGGAACCCGCCGTGGGGTCCGGACAAGATCACCGACGACGGCCGCGAGCAGCTCCGGGCACTGGGCTTCACCGTCTAGTTTTCGCCGAAACGGCATTCCAGCAGGCGACTACTCGCACAAACTCTGCTGGAATGCCGTTTCGCGTGTTCGAAGGGCCCCAGGCCTGTGGATAACTCGCGATTCTGACGTCTTTTGGCGGCGTTCTTGTCGGTCGCCTTCTCTAGCTTCCACCGCAAGAGGACCAATCAGGTCCGATGCGGAACGGAGGCACCATGAATTCTGAAATCGAGCAGCCGGGCGAAGTCGCGCGCGATTCCGGTGACGAGCACCCAAATTCGCTGGCGCTGTGCATGATTGACGCGATGTACGTCACCGGGGCACGGCACCTGACGGTCGAGAACATCGTCGCGCGGTACCGCGCTTTTCGGGCCGGGCAGGGTGCGGACGCCGATCGCGATGGCGTGCCGGAGCTGCTGGCGAACATCGCCGCCGTGGGCGGGCCCTACCAGTGGGCCGCCGACATCGGGAATCGCCGACCGACATCGACGGCCAAGAACGCGCCGCTGCGTGCGGTGGCGCTCGCCGAGATCGCACAGCAGTTCTCGGCGCTCGGCATTGCGACGGCGGCGGACCTGCGAGCCGTCGCCGAGGACGACGAACTGTCCGCCGAGGTGCAGCGAGTCTGGTGCGCCATCCCGGGCCAGCGTTCGGGCTTCAGTTGGCGCTACCTGCTGATGCTGGTGCAACCGCCGAGTCTCCGAGTGGCACCACCGGACGCGGAGACCGCATGAAAAGGCGATAACCGACCCGCCAGTCGGGCGCCGGCGGAATCGGTTGAGCCGTCACGGTGTTGCATAGGCTCATGACCGTCGATGCATCTGGACTCTTCGCTCCACTGGCCCTGCGGAACCTGACCGTACCCAACCGGTTCGCGATGGCTCCCATGACCAGGCAGGCGTCGCCCGGAGGCGTCCCGGGGCCCGACGTGGCGGAGTACTACGCCCGCCGGGCTGCCGGCGGCGTCGGCCTGATCATCACCGAAGGCGTGCGACTGGGTGACCCGACGGCGACCGGATCGCAAGACATCCCGACGCTGGTCGGCGCGGAGGCGCTCGACGGCTGGCGCAACGTCGCCAGCGCGGTGCACTGCCACGGCGCGACCATCGCCGCGCAGCTCTGGCACCAGGGCGCCGAGCGTGGCGACCGCGACGGGGTGGCCCCAGTCAGCCCGTCGGGCGTGAACGGTCTCGGCGAGCAGATCGGCCGGGCCCTGGCCGCTGATGAGCTGCCTGCCGTCGCGCAGTGGTACGCCGAGGCGGCCCGCAACGCCAAGGACGTCGGCTTCGACGCGGTCGAACTGCACGGCGCCCACGGCTACCTGCTGGACCAATTCCTGTGGACCAGAACGAATCTGCGTACCGACGAATACGGTGGCTCGCTCGAGAACCGGACCCGCTTCCCGGCCGAGGTGGTTGCGGCGGTGCGTGCCGCGGTCGGCCCGGACTACCCGATCATCTACCGCTTCTCGCAGTGGAAGGGCACGGACTACAACGCGACGTTGGTCGACGATCCGATGCAGCTGCAGGAACTGCTGGCCCCGCTGGTCGATGCCGGCGTCGACGCGCTGCATCCCTCGACCCGCCGGCACTACGTGCCGGCGTTCCCCGACGTCGACCCGGCCCTGACGCTGGCCGGCTGGACCAAGAAGGTCACCGGGACGCCCGTCATCGCCGTCGGCTCGGTGGGCCTGCAGACCGCGTTCCGGTCCGAGAAGCCCGGCCAGGTCATCGAGCCAGGCCCGGTGGACCAGTTGGTCGAGCAGTTCGACGCCGCTGAGTTCGACATGATCGCGATCGGCCGGGCGCTGCTCGCCGATCCCGGATGGGTGAACCGCCTGCGCACGGGCACCCTGGACGGGTTCAATGGCTACGATGCGGCCAGTGCGCTG
This sequence comes from Mycobacterium sp. PDNC021, assembly GCF_048282635.1. Classification (NCBI taxonomy): domain Bacteria; kingdom Bacillati; phylum Actinomycetota; class Actinomycetes; order Mycobacteriales; family Mycobacteriaceae; genus Mycobacterium; species Mycobacterium sp. PDNC021. The sequence goes on along the minus strand of NZ_CP182502.1, from coordinate 3,645,917 downwards.
GCCCGGTTGGCCTGACCACATACTGGGAACAAGCAGGTACATCGCAATGTTGGGAGAAGCGTGAGCACCAAAGACATCACCGCCGCCGAATTCAACGGCATCATCAGCGACAACGACATCGTGCTGGTGGACTTCTGGGCGTCATGGTGCGGACCGTGCCGGGCGTTCGCCCCGACGTTCACCGCATCGTCTGAGAAGCACCCCGACGTCTTCCACGCCAAGGTCGACACCGAGGCCGAGCAGGGTCTGGCCAGCGCGGCCGAGATCCAGGCCATCCCGACCCTCATGGCGTTCAAGAAGGGCCAGCTGGTCTTCCGTCACTCGGGCATGCTCGCCGCGAACCAGCTCGACGAGGTCATCAGCCAGATCAAGGAATTCGACATCGACGCCGCACTGGCCGACGACAGCGCGACCACCGACATCTGAGCAATCTGCACTGCCCGCGGGTGTGACATTGCGCACCCGCTAGCGTGCAGGACGTGAGCGAACAGCCCCCACTGGTACTCGTCGACCGGCCGCGCCCCGGCGTCGCACTGGTCACCCTGAACCGCCCCGAGCGGATGAACTCCATGGCCTTCGACGTCATGGTCCCGCTCAAGGCGGCACTCGACGAGATCAACCACGACAACGACGTGCGCGCGGTCGTCCTCACCGGAGCCGGCCGCGGGTTCTCTTCGGGTGCCGACCACAAGTCGGCCGGGTCGGTGCCGCACGTGGCCGGGCTGACCCGCCCTACGTTCGCGCTGCGCTCCATGGAGGTGCTCGACGACGTCATCCTTGCCCTGCGCAAGCTGCACCAACCCGTGATCGCAGCGGTAAACGGTGCGGCCATCGGCGGTGGGCTGTGCCTGGCACTGGCGTGCGACATCCGGGTGGCCGCGGAGGGTGCCTACTTCCGCGCCGCGGGCATCAACAACGGCCTCACGGCCAGCGAACTGGGCCTGTCCTATCTGCTGCCGCGGGCCATCGGCACGTCGCGGGCATTCGAGGCGATGCTCACCGGCCGGGACATCGACTCCCAAGAGGCCGAGCGCATCGGTCTGGTCTCGCGGACCGTCGCCGACGATCAGCTCCTGCAAACCTGCTTCGACATGGCCGAGCGCATCGGCTCGTTCTCCCGCCCGGGAATCGAGTTGACCAAGCGGACTCTCTGGAGTGGACTGGACGCCGGTAGTCTGGAGAGCCATATGCAGGCCGAAGGCCTGGGTCAGCTCTTTATCCGACTGCTCACCGCCAACTTCGAAGAGGCGGTTGCCGCGCGCGCCGAGAAACGACCCGCGGTCTTCACTGACGACAAATAAGCCTGCACGACAGCCAAGGAGGCAGCAGCGTGATCACCGCAACGGACCTGGAGGTCCGCGCCGGAGCGCGCACGTTGCTGGCCTTCGAGGGTTCCGCGCTGCGCATCCAGCCGGGCGACCGGATCGGTCTGGTCGGCCGCAACGGCGCCGGCAAGACCACCACGCTGCGCATCCTGGCCGGTGAAAGTCAGCCCTACGCGGGCTCGGTCGAGCGGATCGGTGAAGTCGGATACCTGCCACAGGATCCGAAGGAAGGCGATCTGGACGTCCTAGCCCGTGACCGGGTGCTCTCGGCCCGCGGACTGGACACCTTGCTCGCGGACCTGGAGAAAGTGCAGGCCATCATGGCCGAGGTCGTCGACGACGCTGCCCGCGACAAGGCGGTGCGCCGGTACGGCGTTCTGGAGGAACGGTTTTCGGCCCTGGGCGGGTACGCCGCCGAGAGTGACGCCGGCCGGATCTGCGCCAGCCTGGGTCTGCCGGACCGGGTGCTGACCCAGCCGCTGCGGACCCTGTCCGGCGGTCAGCGTCGCCGCATCGAACTGGCCCGCATCCTGTTCGGCGCATCCGAGGGCACCGGAAGCAACACCACGCTGCTGCTGGACGAGCCGACCAACCACCTCGACGCCGACTCCATCGGCTGGCTGCGCACGTTCCTGCAGAGCCACACCGGCGGCCTCGTGGTGATCAGCCACGACGTCGAGTTGCTCGCCGACGTGGTGAACCGGGTGTGGTTCCTGGACGCCGTACGCGGCGAGGCCGACGTCTACAACATGGGCTGGCAGAAGTACCTGGACGCCCGCGCCACCGACGAGCAGCGCCGCCGCCGCGAGCGCGCCAACGCCGAGAAGAAGGCCAGCGCGCTGCGGACCCAGGCTGCCAAGATGGGTGCCAAGGCCACCAAAGCCGTTGCGGCACAGAACATGTTGCGCCGCGCTGAGCGCATGATCGCCGAGCTCGATGCCGAGCGCGTGGCCGACAAGGTCGCCAAGATCAAGTTCCCGACGCCGGCGCCGTGCGGCAAGACGCCGCTCATCGTCAAGGGTCTGACCAAGACCTATGGCTCGCTGGAGATCTTCACCGGCGTGGACCTCGCGATCGACCGGGGTTCGCGCGTCGTCGTGCTCGGCCTCAACGGTGCCGGTAAGACGACGCTGTTGCGTCTGCTGGCGGGCGTGGAGACCGCCGACGCCGGCGGTATCGAACCTGGCTACGGCCTGAAGATCGGTTACTTCGCGCAGGAGCACGACACTCTCGACAACGCGGCGACGGTGTGGGAGAACATCCGGCACGCCGCTCCGGACACGGGCGAGCAGGATCTGCGTGGCCTGCTGGGCGCGTTCATGTTCACCGGTCCGCAGCTGGATCAGCCCGCCGGCACACTGTCCGGTGGCGAGAAAACCCGGCTGGCCTTGGCGGGCCTGGTCGCCTCGACCGCCAACGTGTTGCTCCTCGACGAGCCGACCAACAACCTGGACCCGGCATCGCGCGAGCAGGTGCTCGATGCGCTGCGCAGTTACGCCGGTTCGGTGGTGCTCGTGACGCACGACCCGGGCGCGGCCGAGGCGCTCAATCCGCAGCGAGTGCTGCTGCTGCCCGACGCCACTGAGGACTTCTGGTCGGACACCTACCGCGATCTCATCGAATTGGCCTGACCCGATTCACCGAATCGCCCGCGCCGAGCGACTGCTGTTTCTTACGCTGATTCCCGTCAGCCCGGTATACCGCCGGGGGAGAGTCAGGGGACCGGCGATGAGGCAATCCAAGGCATCTCGCGACCAGATGATGACCCAGCTGCGCAACGCCTACGAGAGCGGCGCCAGTATCAGGTCATTGGTGGCCATATCTGGCAAATCCTATGGGTCGGTGCACAGCATGCTGGTGCAGTCGGGCGCGGTCATGCGCAGCCGCGGCGGCCCCAACCACACCCGCAAGATTGCCTGAATAGCCCGCGGCCCAGCCGCTTTCGCCGCGAACGGACATTCGCGGAGCCGTCCTGCGCGTGCGGGGGTACGCACAAGACGGTCTCCGCGGTTCGTAACCCGTTAACGCGCCCTAGATTTCGTCCGTCAGCCGCACCGGGGCGATCATCTCGAAGACGTCGCCCGGACCGGGGTTCGTCGGCGAGGTCGATCCGCCGAACTGATCCATCACGGCCCACACCGCGTTGAGCGCCGTGGTGATCGCGCCCTCCGCCCACCCCGCCGTCCACGAGATGTCGTCACCGGCCAGGTAAATGCCGCGATGCCGTTCGTCGAGGCCATGCTGCATGAAGTGGGTGTACAGCGTCTCCTGGTAGCGGTAGTGGCCCGGCAGGTTCGCCTTGAACGCACCCATGAAGTTGCGCTCGATCTCCCACGACACGGTCTTCGGCGTCTCGATGATGTGGCTGCGGATGTCGACATTCGGGTAGATCGCCTGCAGCGACTTGAGCATGAGGTCCATGCGCTCGGTTGCGTTCAGCGGCACGATCTTCCGGGAGTCGTCCTCCCAGGTGTACGACAGGCAGATGACGCCGGGCTTCTCGTTGCCGTTCGCGTCGAGCCCCTGATCGAGCAGATAGGTGCCACGGCTCATCCGGTCGGTCAGCGTCATCGACATGACGTCGCGGCCCTGGGCGTCCTTGTCCTTCCAGAACGGGCGGTCGACCAACACGAACACTTTCGATGAACCCATGTAGTGGGTCTGCTCGATGGCCGACCACACATTCGACGGGAACAGGTCGTCGTCGCAGCGAATGTTGTTGAGCAGCATCCACGATTGGGCGGTGACGATGACGGCGTCATAGGTGCGGGTTTCCCCGTCGGCGTCGGTGATCGTGTAGCGGTTGGGGTGCGTGCGCCGGATGTCGGTGACGGCGCCTCGGGTCTTGCCGCCGTGCAGCGATTCGAGCGAGGTGCCGGCCGGCCAGTGGGCGAGGCGCTTGGGGGAGCGCTGCCACAGGCGCAGCGGGAGCTGCTGCGAACCACCCACCACGCCGCGGTGGTTGTCGTCGGCCTCGGTGAGCACCACCCGCAGGATTTCGAGCATCGAACTCGGGTAGTCGGTGTCCCAGCCGCCCGTGCCGAAGCCGACCTTGCCGAAGATCTCGCGCAGCTCGAACGACTTGAAGTGGTGCGACTTGGTCAGGAAGCCCCAGAACGTTTCGTCGTCGAGTTCGCGAACGAGCTTGCCCCACGCCGACTTCAGCGCCTGGGTGTCGCGCTCGCGGATGGCGTTCTGGATCGCGTGCAGGTCGGCGCCGTCCTCGAGCGTCTGGCGCCAGGCGTCGGCGACGTCGGTGAAGGCCTGCGGCAGGTCGGCGAGTTTCTCGGCGTAGTACGTCTGGCCCTTGAGGTCGACGACGGTGCTGGGGGCCGCAACCGACAGCGGGTTCGGGAATTCGACGGTCTCGATGCCGACCTTGTCGAAGTACTCGTAGAGCGTGGTGGAGGTGGGCGGGAACCGCATGGCGCCCATCTCGGCCACGGCGTCGGGGGCGTGCTCGAACGGGATGGACCGCATGCGGCCGCCGATCTGATCCGCTTCGTAGACAACGGGTTTGAGGCCCAGCTTCATGAGTTCGTAGGCGGCGGTGATGCCGGCGCAGCCGCCGCCGACGATCGCGACCTCGGTGCCGTGGCGGTCCGCTGGGATGGAGCCGAGGCCTGCAGCGGAGGTCACGTAGTCGTCGTATGGGAAGGGGAAGTCCGGTCCGAACATCGTTATGGGCTTGGCTGCCGGCTTGTCCGACAACGATGTTTCGTTGATGGGCTGGGGGACAGTCATCGGATCTGGTTCTCCTGGTAGAGGTCTCGGCGGCGATCGCTGAGATGGGTGTTGACTGCGCGGGACACGGCTACCGCGGTGGGATCAATGTGAGTGATGAGCAATTGCTCGGCTTTACCAGCGCGACTCAGTTCGGTCGTGTCGGGCGCGATGGTGCAGCTCAGGCCGCAGTATTCGAGGTCGTTCTCGACTCCGGCGCGGTTGACGTACGAGAGGAACAGCTGACTCTCGTAGGCGCGGGCGGGCACGATGTGCGTGGCGACGAAACTCCATGGCTCCATGAGTCCCGTTGGGACGACCAGCCATTCGGTACCCGCGTCGGCGTGGGCGCGCGCGTTCTCCGGGAATTCGATGTCGTAGCAGACCAACAGGCCGCAGATGACGCCGTCGAGGTCGAACTGCGTGACCCACTGCGAACCCGGGGTGAAGTAGTCCCGGTCGAAACCGTAGAGATGGGTCTTCCGGTAATTGGCCAGGGATTCGCCGTCGCGGTCGACGACCTGCACGCTGTTGTACGGCTGACCGGGCGCCGACTCCGGATACCCGTACACGACGGCGATTCCGGTGTCGCGCGCAATCTGCTGAACGGCCCGGAAGATCGGGCCGTCGGCGGGTTCGGCGCGCCGGGCGATGTCGGTTCCGATGTTGTATCCGGTGGCCGACATCTCCGGGGTGACGACGATCCGGCAGCCGGCGTCGGCGGCCCGCCTGGCCGCCGCCGCGATGGCGGCCAGGTTCTCGGCGACGGTCCCGGATTCCTGCGGACCTTGGAACATGCCGACGGTGATCATCTATGCAGCGTCCACTCGCAGCTTGGATTTCCTGATGCTGTAACCGAAGTAGACCACGAGGCCGAGGGCACCCCAGATGCCGAACGCGATCCAGGTCGCGACTGGCAGCGCCCACATCAGGTAGCAGCAGAAGAGGAAGCCCAGGATCGGCGCGACGGGGAACAGCCGCAGCCGGAACGTGCGATCGAGATCGGGGCGCGTGCGGCGCAGGATGATGACGGCGATGTTGACCAGGGCGAAGGCGAACAGGCAGCCGATCGAGGTGGCGTTGGCCAGCTCGCCCAGCGAGATGAACCCGGCCAGCAGTGACACCACGACGCCGCAGATGACGATGTTCCACGTCGGCACGAAGGTTCTCGGGTTGACCTTGGCGAACAACGAGGGGACCAGCCCGTCGACGGCCATGGTGTAGAGGATCCGGGTCTGTCCGTACTGGACGGCGAGGACGACGCTGGCGATGGCGATGACGGCACCGACCGACAGGATGATGGCCGGCACGTTGCTGGTGGTGATGCCGCTGAGCGCGACGGCGAGGGTGGCGCCCTCGTCGGCGCTGAACTTGGTCCAGCTCATGGCGCCGAGCGCCGCCAGTGCCACCGCCAGGTACAGCACGGTGACGATCAGCAGCGAGGCCATGATCGCGCGCGGCAGGTCCCGCTTGGGGTTCTTGGCCTCGTTGCCGGCGGTGGACGCCGCGTCGAAGCCGATGTAGGAGAAGAAGACCTGGGACGCCGCGGCGGAGACGCCGAGGAAGCCGAGTGGCATGAACGGGGTCAGGTTGCCGGCTTTGAACGCGGTGAAGGCGACGGCACAGAAGAAGACCAGCACGACGCACTTGAGGATGACCATCGCGGTGTTGACGACCGCGGATTCGGATGCGCCTCGCAGCAGCAGGATCGACGCGAGCACCACGATCGCGACGGCGGGCAGGTTGATGACACCGCCTTCGCCGGGCGCGGCGGTGATGGCTGCGGGGAGTTCGATGGCGAACAACTGGTGCAGCAGGGTGTTGATGTAGCCGCCCCAGCCGACGGCGACCGCGGCGACGGACACGCCGTACTCGAGCATCAGACACCAGCCGCACACCCAGGCCCAGAACTCGCCCATGGTGGCGTAGGCGTAGGAGTAGGAGCTGCCGGATACGGGGATGGTGCCCGCGAGCTCGGCGTAGGACAGCGCCGAGAACAGCGCGGTGACGGCGGCGAGGAGGAACGAGAGCAGGACCGCGGGGCCGGCTTTCGGTACCGCCGCGCCGAGAATGACGAAGATTCCGGTGCCGAGGGTGGCGCCGATGGACAGGGCGGTCAGATGGATGAATCCCATCGACCTCTTGAGGTGGGGGCCGTCGGTGGCTTCGTTCGCAGCGACGATGTCGTCAACCGACTTTTGTGCGCTCATCGCGCGCAGAATGCCCGGCCGGGGGGCCTCGGTGATGGCCAAGGGGAGCTCCGTGGAGAGGAGGGCGCGCCACGAGATTTGTGACTCGCATAACAGAGTGCGGTACGTCACTCCCATCTGTCAACAGTCGGAGTGACCTAGGAAACAATTGTTGCCTTTGGCGTCTCCGCTGCCTACCCTATGGAGCAGTGATCTGAGCCACATCAAAGGGGATGCCATGGCAGGTGCAATCGAGACCCGGTCCATCGACTGGATTCCGACCCGGGAACGCAAGGGCAAGGTGCACCACCAGGCGCCGTTCTGGTTCACCGGGAACTTCGTGTTGACCACGATGGTCACGGGCTTCCTCGGGCCGGCCAACGGCTTGTCCGCGGGGTGGTCGGTACTGGCCGCCGTCGCGGGCGCCTGCTTCGGGACGCTCTTCATGTGCTTCCACGCCAACCAGGGCCCCACGATGGGCCTGCCGCAGATGATTCAGTCGCGGGCCCAGTTCGGTTCGCGCGGCGCCCTGGTCCCCTTCATCGCCGTCATCTTCGTCTACATCGGCTTCAACGTCTTCAACACCATCCTCGCGACATCGGGCTTCAAGACGGTCTTCCCTGGCCCGAACTGGGTCTGGTACCTCGGACTGATGGTGGCCGCGATCGTCATCGCCGTCGTGGGCTTCGACCTGATGATGGTCGTGCAGCGCTGGCTGACGTACCTGCTGATCATCGTGTTCGGTGTGCTGACCGGGTACGCGTTGTCGACATTGCACCTGAATGCCGCCATCCCCGACGGCGGCAAGTTCTCGCTGACGGTGTTCCTGATGCAGTTCGCCGCGGCGGCCGGCTATCAGATTTCCTACGCGGTCTACGTGTCCGACTACTCGCGGTACCTGCCCGAGAACACCTCGGCCAAGCGCGTCATCTGGTGGACCTATCTGGGTGCTGCCGGGTCGTCGGTGTGGCTGATGTCGTTCGGCGCCATCCTGGCGTCCGCGTTGCCGACCCCGGACGCCATCGCGTCGATCCGGACCGTCGGCAACCAATTGCTGCCCGGCTTCGGCACTTTCACGGTCGTGGTGTCGTCGGTGGCGTTGGTGACCATCATGTCGGTCAACGCCTACGGCGCCAGCCTGACCAGCATGAGTGCCCTCGATGCCTTCCGGCCGATCACGCCCACCATTCGGCTGCGGGTGATCGGCATCGCGATCACCTCGTTCATCGCGTTCGTTGTCGCGCTGTCGCTGCCCGAGGGCTACCTCGAGTCGTTCAACACCTTCGTGCTGCTGATGCTGTATTTCCTGATCCCGTGGACCGCCGTGAACCTGGTCGACTTCTATTTCGTTCGGCGCGGGCACTATTCGATCGTCGACATCTTCCGGCCGGACGGGATCTATGGCCGGTGGTCCTGGCGGGGACTGACGGCGTACATCCTCGGCATGGTGTCGATGGTGCCGTTCGTGGCCTTGCATTTCTACGAGGGGCCGATCGCCAAATTGCTTGGGGGAGTGGATATCTCGTTCATCGTCGGGCTGGCGGTGTCCGGCCTGGCGTACTACGTCCTGACCCGCGGTGTCGATCTCGGTGGCGAGCACGCGGCGGCCGAGCGCAGCCGCGAGGAGCTGACCGCCGCCTAGCGGTCTCGGCTACTCAGCCGCCTCGGCCAGGCGCCGATGCGCCAGGGCCGGGGTCAGCACCCACAACACCTTCGCCCCGGACTGCGCATCGGCGTGGAAGGCGTGGGGACGATCCGCGTCGAAGGTCAGTGCGTCGCCCTGGTTGAGCGTGATGCGGCTGCCGTTGCCCTCGATGAAATCGATGTGGAGCCGGCCCTCGATGACCATGGCGAACTCGACCTCGGCCGGCAGGGAGTAGGTGTCGGTCCCGCTGCCGCCGCCGGGCTCGATATCGCTCATTAGGACCTGGAAGCGGCGCTCATTGCTCGGCGTCAGTTGGAATTCGTTCATCTTTGTTCCGCCGAACTCGATGGGCGGGTACTCCCCGGCGCGGACCACCTCGCCGACGGGCGTTTCGTCGAACAGGGAACCGACCTGGAGTTCGAGTGCCTCGCAGATGCGGATGAGCGCGGCGACGGACGCGTTGGACTGGCCGCGTTCGACCTTCGACAGATAGCCCTTGGTGACGCCACTGGCGGCGGCGAGCTCATCGAGGGTCATCCGCTTGGCGCTGCGGGCAGCCTTCAAACGTGCGGCGATCGATAGTTGCGTTGCCGGCGAACCGCCCACGATTTCCTCCTAGGAAACAAAGGTTGACAATAATTCTACTGCCGGAAACAATGAGACCCAAGCCACACGCCACGACTTTGGAGAACCGATGAGCTTCGACCGGTACATCACGACCACCGCGCCCGACGGCCGCGAGATCATCGGCCAGGTCGATGCCAGCCGTTTCCCGCGCTACGCCGAACCGACCACCTTCGCGCGGGTGCCGCGCCTGGACCAGGTGTCGTCACCCGACGTCACGATCCTCGGCGTCCCGTTCGACTCCGGCGTCTCCTACCGCCCGGGCGCACGCTTCGGCCCCGGCCACATCCGTGCGGCGTCCAAGCTGCTGCGGCCCTACAACCAGGCGCTCGACGTGTCACCGTTCGCCAACCAGCAGGTCGCCGACGCCGGAGACATCGGGGTCAACCCGTTCAACATCAACGAGGCGATCGAGACCATCGACACCGAGGTGACCGCGCTGCGCAAGGACGGCAGCGCCGTGCTGACACTCGGCGGCGACCACACGATCGCGCTGCCGATCCTGCGCTCACTGCACCGCGACCACGGCCCCATCGCCGTGCTGCATTTCGACGCCCACCTCGATACCTGGGACACCTACTTTGGTGCCGCCTACACGCATGGCACCCCGTTCCGCCGGGCCAGCGAAGAGGGCCTCATCGACATGGAACGCTCGCTGCACATGGGTATCCGCGGTCCGCTGTACAGCAAGAAGGACCTCGAGGACGACGCGATCCTGGGCTTCCAGGTCATCCGCTCCGACGACTACCAGGTCGACGGTCTGGCGAGCGTGCGTGAGCGAATGGTCAAGCGGCTGGCCGGTGGCCCCGTCTACGTCTCGGTGGACATCGACGTGCTCGACCCGGCGCACGCACCCGGTACCGGGACGCCGGAAGCCGGGGGACTGACCTCGCGCGAGCTGTTGCACTCGCTTCGCTCGCTCACCGGCCTCAACGTCGTCGGCGCCGACATCGTCGAGGTGTCTCCGGCCTACGACCATGCCGAGCTGACGGGAATCGCGGCCGCACACGTCGGCTATGAACTGCTGTCGGTGATGAGCGCCAACCGCTAAGACTTGCGGCGCACCGACGCCTCGACGATGTCGAGGACGGCGGTCAGATCCTCGCCGGTCTGACCCGAGGCGAGCCGCGCGATGAGGCCGTCGAGCACCAGGTCGAGATAGATGTGCAGCACTTCGGTGGGCACGTCGTCACGGAGCGTGCCGGCGGCCTTCTTGCGCTCCAGACGGGCGATGGTGGCCTGGTTGAGTTCCTCGTAGCGCTGCTGCCATTCGGCGCGGAACTCGGCGTCGGTGCGCAGCCGGCGGGCGATCTCCAGCCGGGTGCCCAGCCACTGGTAGTTGTCCGGCTTGGCGAGCATGTTGCGCATGACCTGGACGAGGCCGTCCTTCTCGACGGTCTGCGCCATGCGCTCACCGTCTTCCTCGGCGAGCGCGAAGAACAGCGCGTCCTTGTCGCGGAAATGATGGAAGATCGCGCCGCGCGACATCGCGGTGGCTTCTTCGAGCAGCCGCACAGTCGCACCCTCGTACCCGAACTCGGAGAAACAGCGTCGAGCCCCGTCGAGGATTTGCGCTCGGCGGGCGGCGAGGTGATCGTCGCTAACTTTGGGCACCAAGGCTCCTACTGGTGACCGGTTGGGCGGCCCGAAAGGCCGCCCAACCGGGTCAGCCAGCTATCAGGACTCGCTACCCGACCGCAGCATGTTCCGCAGCACGTACTGCAGGATGCCGCCGTTGCGGTAGTAGTCGGCCTCACCGGGCGTGTCGATGCGGACCACGGCGTCGAACTCAACCTTGTTGCCGTCCACCTTGGTGGCCGTCACGTGCACGGTCTTCGGGGTCTTGCCGTTGTTCAGCTCAGTGATGCCCGCGATGTCGAACGTCTCGGTGCCGTCGAGGCCCAAGGACTTCCACGACTCGCCCGCCGGGAACTGCAGCGGGACGACGCCCATGCCGATCAGGTTCGAGCGGTGGATGCGCTCGAACGATTCGACGATGACCGCCTTGACGCCCAGCAGGCTGGTGCCCTTGGCGGCCCAGTCGCGCGAGCTACCTGAGCCGTACTCCTTGCCGCCCAGCACGACCAGCGGAGTTCCGGCCGCCTGGTAGTTCTGCGACGCGTCGTAGATGAACGACTGCGGGCCGCCCTCCTGGGTGAAGTCGCGCGTGTAGCCACCCTGCGTGCCCTCGAGGCCGATACCGTCGAGCACGCGGTTCTGGAGACGGATGTTCGCGAACGTGCCGCGGATCATCACCTCGTGGTTACCGCGACGGCTGCCCAGCGAGTTGTAGTCCTTGCGGGCCACCCCGTGCGAATCCAGGTACTGCGCGGCCGGGGTGCCCGGCTTGATCGGACCGGCCGGGCTGATGTGGTCGGTGGTCACCGAATCGCCCAGCAGGGCGAGCACTCGGGCGCCCGAGATGTCGGTGACGGGCGCCGGCTCCATCTGCATGCCGTCGAAGTACGGCGCCTTGCGCACGTACGTCGAGTTCTCGTCCCACTCGAACGTGTCGCCCTCGGGGGTCGACAGGTTCTGCCAGCGCTCGTCGCCGGCGAAGATCGTCGAGTACGACTTGCGGAACATGTCCTGGCTGATCGCCGACTTGATGGTGTCGTCGATCTCCTGCGCCGACGGCCAGATGTCCTTGAGGAAGACGTCGTTGCCGTCGCTGTCCTTGCCCAGGGAATCCGTCTCGAAGTCGAAGTCCATGGTGCCGGCGAGCCCGTACGCGATGACCAGCGGCGGCGAGGCCAGGTAGTTCATCTTGACGTCGGGGGAGATGCGTCCCTCGAAGTTGCGGTTACCGGACAGCACCGCGGTGACGGTGAGGTCGTTGTCGTTGATGGCCTTGCTGATCTCGTCGGGCAGCGGGCCGGTGTTGCCGATGCACGTCGTGCAGCCGTAGCCACCCAGGTAGTAGCCGAGCTTCTCGAGGTACGGCCACAGGCCGGCCTTCTCGTAGTAGTCGGTGACGACCTGAGAGCCGGGGGCCATGTTGGTCTTGACCCAGGGCTTGGTGGTCAGGCCCTTCTCGACGGCGTTGCGCGCGAGCAGTGCCGCACCGAGCATCACCGACGGGTTCGAGGTGTTGGTGCAGGACGTGATGCCCGCGACCGCGACCGCGCCGTGGTCGAGCACGAACGTGCCCCGCTCGCCGGTCACGGTGATCGGCTTGCTCGGGCGGCCCTCGGCGCCGTTGGCGGCGGACTGGACGTCGACGGCACCGTCGTCGGCGAACGACAGGGCGGCCGAGTCGCTGGCCGGGAAGGACTCTTCGACGGCCTCGTCGAGGTGCGTGTGCGGAGTGGGCGCCGCAGGGGTGCCGTCGTTGGTGTAGTTGTGGATGTCCTTGCGGAATGCGATCTTGCTCTCCGACAACAGGATTCGGTCCTGCGGGCGCTTCGGGCCGGCGATCGACGGGACCACCGTGGACAGGTCCAGCTCGATGTACTCGGAGAAGGCCGGCTCACGATCGGCGTCGTGCCACATGCCCTGGGCCTTGGCGTAGGCCTCGACCAGCGCGAGCTGCTCGTCGGTGCGGCCGGTGAGGCGCAGGTAGTTGATGGTCTCCCCGTCGATCGGGAAGATCGCAGCGGTGGAACCGAATTCGGGGCTCATGTTGCCCAGCGTGGCGCGGTTCGCGAGCGGCACCTCGGCGACGCCCTTGCCATAGAACTCGACGAACTTGCCGACGACGCCGTGCTTGCGCAGCATGTCGGTGACGGTCAGCACCACGTCGGTGGCGGTCACGCCGGGCTGGATCTCGCCGGTCAGCTTGAAGCCGACGACGCGCGGGATCAGCATCGAGACGGGCTGGCCCAGCATGGCGGCCTCGGCCTCGATGCCGCCGACGCCCCAGCCCAGCACGCCCAGGCCATTCTCCATGGTGGTGTGGCTGTCGGTACCCACGCAGGTGTCGGGGTAGGCCTGGCCGTTACGGACCATCACGACGGGCGCCAGGTACTCGATGTTGACCTGGTGCACGATGCCCATGCCCGGGGGGACGACCTTGAAATCGTCGAACGCACCCTGGCCCCAGCGCAGGAACTGGTAGCGCTCGCCGTTGCGCTCGTACTCCAAGTCGACGTTGCGCTCGAGGGCGTCGGCGCGGCCGAAGACATCGAGGATCACCGAGTGGTCGATGACCATGTCGGCGGGAGAGAGCGGGTTGACCTTGTTGGGGTCGCCGCCCAGGGTGGTGACGGCCTCGCGCATGGTGGCCAGGTCCACGATGCAGGGCACGCCGGTGAAGTCCTGCATGATCACGCGGGCGGGGGTGAACTGGATTTCGGTGTTCGGCTCAGCCGAGGGATCCCAGTTGGCCAGGGCCAGGATGTGATCCTTGGTGATGTTTGCGCCGTCTTCGGTGCGCAGCAGGTTCTCCGCAAGCACCTTGAGGCTGTAGGGAAGCTTCTCGGTCCCCGGCACCGCGTCGAGGCGGAAAATCTCGTAGCTGTTTTCCCCGACAACGAGCGTGTCACGGGCTCCAAATGAATTGCTGCTCACATCAACTCCCGGCTAGATCTCGCCGCGACGGGCTGTGTCAGCGGCGCGTTGCTACCCTAACAGTACGCTTGTCCTATGAGCGACCAGGGGGTGGCTACAGTCTTGTCGGATTGTGGGTGTGCCGTCAGGGAGTTCGCCGAAATTCCAGTACCGTTTGCCCCGTGACAACTTTCGCGGCATTCATTCCGCCGGACGTCTGTGCCACGGTCGGGCAGGACCCGGCCAAGACCCCCGTCGACGTCTGCATGGCGACGGTGATCACGCAGGTGCGTGATGGTGGGGTCAGCGCGCCGGGCATCGCGCCCGCCAAGACGCCGGCCACGCCGCAGGAAGCAAAGCAGGCCGCCGAGGCCGCCAAGGAGGCTGCCGCCCTGCGGCAGGTGGTCGCCGACGCCCATGCCAAGGGCATCGACCTCAAGATCGTCGTGCTGCCGACGAGTCCCGGCATCGACACTCCGCTGCGGGACATCGCCGCAGACGTCGGCCATGTGTACCCCGAGTCGACGGTGCTCACGCTCAGCCCTGGCTTCGCCGGCTCGGTCAGTCCGACCTATGACCGGTCGCACTTGGAAGCGGGCCAGGATCTGGCGAAGACGCCGAGTGTCGTGCAGTCGTCGAAGAATTTTGTGAGCCAGCTGGAAACGCCGATTTTTCCGTGGACTTCGTTCACTCTGGTCGTCATCCTCGGTGTGGTAGCGGCCGCTGTCGGTACCCGGTTCTTGCAGGTCCGGGCCCGGAAATCGGCCGCCGCGGCCGCTCCGGCGACTGCCGCCGCAACCCCCTCGGAGTAGCTGGGTGCGGTGCGCCGCGAATTCGAATATCACTATTCGGTCACACCTTTTTCAATTACACCGATGTGGTTTGTTACTAACGTTTCATTTGTGCAACCTGTGACGTACGGTGCAGTTGGTACCGCATGTTGCAGTTGTGATGAATTTTGATTTCTGTGACTAACGGAACCGACGGATTGCGCCCGCGTATGCCTTTCGCGGGCACCAGCGCGCTGGAGCCATAGGAGACCAGAGTCAATGGGACCCAGAGTCAGGGGACACGGCATTCGCCCCTTTGTCATCGGGCTGGGCTGCCGCGTGGGCACCGGATCGCTCGTGTTCGGTGTGATGACCGCGTCCGTATTCGGTTCCGGCACCGCCTCGGCCCAACCCGGCGGCAGCGAGATCGCCGCCCTGGTCACCGATCTGGCCAACGCCAACCAGAAACTGCAGGACCTCGGCGCCTCCATCCAGACCCGGCAGGAATCGGTCAACAAGGCGATCGCCGATGTGCAGACCGCCCGCGACAACGCCGCGACCGCCCAGCAGGACATCGACACGAGCCAGAGCGGGCTCAAGGACGCCAACGCCGCGATCGCCGCCGCCCAGTCGCACTTCGACAAGTACGCCGAAGCGGCATACATCAACGGCCCGTCCGCGTCGTACCTGACCGCCACCGATCCCGGCGAGATGATCAACACCGCCGCGACCGGCCAGGCCCTGACCATCAGCTCGCAGGAGGCCATCGCCGACCTGCAACGCACCCGGACCGAACTGGCCAATCGTGAATCCGCCGCCCGCCTGGCCAAGCAGAAGGCCGACCAGGCCGTCAAGGATGCGCAGACCAGCCAGGACGACGCGGTCAAAGCCCTGACCGATGCTCGAACCACGTTCGCCGACCAGCAGACCCAGCTCGATCAATTGGTCAGTCAGCGGAATGCGGCCCAGGCCAAGCTCGACGCGGTGCGCACCCAGTGGGCGGCCACGACCACTGGGACGACCACCGGGCCGGCCACCGCGTCCGGTGTGCCCGCCGCCGATCCCGGTCGGTACGCCGCCAACTGGGACGGCGCCCCCGCCGCCGCCGGCCCCCGGAAATGGGACGACGGCGGCTGGGACCCGACCCTGCCGAAGCTGCCCAGCGCCAACATTCCCGGTGACCCGATCGCCGTCATCAACAACGTGCTCGGCATGACCGCCACCTCGGCGCAGGTGACCCAGCAGATGGGTCACAGTTTCCTGCAGAAGCTGGGCCTGGTGCCCGCGGAGGTCACGAAGACCGGCTACACCAATGGCGCCATTCCGCGGGTCTACGGCAAGCAGGCTTCGGAGTACGTGATCAAGCGGGCCATGACGCAGATCGGTGTGCCGTACTCCTGGGGCGGCGGCACCGCGGCCGGCCCGGGCAAAGGCATCGACTCGGGTGCCGGCACCGTCGGCTTCGACTGCTCCGGCCTGATCCTCTACGCGTTCGCCGGCGTCGGGATCAAGCTGCCGCACTACTCGGGCAACCAGTACGAGATGGGCCGCAAGATTCCGACCTCGCAGGCCCGCCGCGGCGACGTCATCTTCTACGGCCCGGGCGGCAGCCAGCACGTCACCCTGTACCTCGGCAACGGGCAGATGCTCGAAGCGCCGTACACCGGCTCAGATGTGCACGTCTCGCCGGTACGCACCAGCGGTATGACGCCGTACGTGATCCGCTACATCGAATACTGATTGGGTATTGCATTGCAGGGCAAGGAATTTCACCGGAGAGACGTCCTCGCGGGCGTCGGCGCGCTGGCGCTGGCGCTCGTGTTCGGCCCTGCGCCGAGTGCGATTGCCGAACCCGACGGCGGCTGGGACCCGACGCTGCCCATGAAAGCCAGCTCGGGCGCTCCCGGGGACCCGGTGGCCATCGCCAACGCGTCCTTCCAGGCCAGTCAGCTGGCCCTGCAGACCACCCAGAATCTCGGCCAGAGTTTCCTGTCCGCCCTGGGCCTGGGCGGCAAGCCGAGCGGCGGTGGCGGCGGGACCGCTGCGATGATGCCCGGCGGCCGCGTCGGCGGTAAGCAGGCCATCGAATACGTCATCCGGCGCGGCGGCTCCCAGATGGGCGTCCCGTACTCCTGGGGCGGCGGCACCCTGACCGGACCCGGACCCGGCGTGGACTACGACGCCGGCAAGATCGGTTACGACTGTTCCGGGTTCACGCGCTACGCCTACGCCGGCGTGGGCGTCCAGATTCCCAAGTACTCGGGCGACCAGTACGACACCGGCCGCGCCATCCCGCCGTCGCAAGCCAAGCGCGGCGATCTCATCTTCTACGGCCCCGGCGGCAGCCAGCACGTCACGATCTACCTCGGCGGCGGCAAGATGCTGGAGGCGTCCGGCAGCGCCGGAAAGGTGACGGTCAGCCCGGTCCGGACGGCGGGCATGTCGCCGCACCTGTCCCGCATCATCGAGACCTGATAATCACCTGAGTCCGCCGTGGCAACATCGACGGATACGGGGCCGCCTGGAATAGTTGATTCCGGGTTCGCCGCTATATTGGCGGCTACCTGCTAGACCAGCGACTTTGCGCCGGACAATCGGCCGAATCAAAACGTGGGAGGAAGCTAGATGACGTCACCGAGTGGGCCGCTGGAGGGCGCCGGAGGCTACCCAGGCCCGGCCCCCACACAGGGCTACCCGCCCGGGGCGCACGCCGCACCCACCGCGCAGCAGCCTGCCAGCGGGGCGTTGCAGGCCGAGGTGCACACCCTTGAGCGCGCCATCTTCGAGGTCAAGCGCATCATCGTCGGCCAGGATCTGCTGGTCGAGCGCATGCTGGTCGGCCTGCTGGCCAAGGGCCACGTGCTGCTCGAAGGTGTGCCGGGTGTCGCCAAGACCTTGGCCGTGGAGACTTTCGCCAAGGTGGTCGGCGGTTCGTTCGCCCGTATCCAGTTCACCCCCGACCTGGTGCCCACCGACATCGTCGGTACCCGCATCTACCGGGTCGGCAAGGAAGAGTTCGACATCGAACTCGGCCCCGTGATGGTCAACTTCCTGCTCGCCGACGAGATCAACCGCGCGCCGGCCAAGGTGCAGTCGGCGCTGCTGGAGGTCATGGCCGAGCGCAAGATCTCCATCGGCGGCAAGACCTTCCCGCTGCCCAGCCCGTTCCTGGTGATGGCCACCCAGAACCCCATCGAGCAGGAGGGCGTCTACCAGCTGCCGGAAGCGCAACGCGACCGCTTCCTGTTCAAACTCAACGTCGGCTACCCGTCGCCCGAGGAAGAGCGCGAGATCATCTACCGGATGGGCGTCAAGCCGCCGGAGCCCAAGCAGATCCTCACCACCGAGGAACTGCTGCACCTGCAGGACGTGGCAGCCAACGTCTTCGTGCATCACGCCCTCGTCGACTACGTGGTGCGCATCGTCACCGCCACTCGTGAGCCGGAGAAGTTCGGCATGCCCGACGCCAAGGCGTGGATCGCGTACGGCGCCTCGCCGCGTGCCTCGCTGGGCATCATCAGCGCCTCCCGTGCCCTCGCGCTGGTGCGCGGCCGCGACTACGTCATCCCGCAGGACGTCGTCGAGGTCATCCCGGACGTGCTGCGGCACCGCCTCGTGCTCACCTACGACGCGCTCGCCGACGAGATCTCCGCCGAGACCGTCGTCAACCGCATCCTGCAGACCGTCGCGCTGCCCCAGGTGAATGCCATTCCGCAGCAAGGACATTCGGTTCCGCCCGTGATGGCCGGCGTAGCTGGGGCCGCAGGTCGGTGACCGAGCCCAGGTCTGATCGTCCGGCTTCGCCGCAGCCAGGCCGCTCCGTCGACCTGCCGTCGTTGCAGCGCGGGCAGATTCGGGATCCCGAACTGTCGGCCGCGTTGCGCAAGCTCGAGCTCACTGTCCGGCGCAAGCTGGACGGCGTCCTGCACGGTGACCACCAG
Organism: Mycobacterium sp. PDNC021; assembly: GCF_048282635.1. Classification (NCBI taxonomy): domain Bacteria; kingdom Bacillati; phylum Actinomycetota; class Actinomycetes; order Mycobacteriales; family Mycobacteriaceae; genus Mycobacterium; species Mycobacterium sp. PDNC021. Next base: position 3,627,212 of record NZ_CP182502.1, on the reverse strand, counting down.
GGCCTGATCCCCGGCCCCGGCTCCGAGCCGGGCGAGTCCCGGCTCTACCAGCCCGGCGACGACGTGCGCCGGATGGACTGGTCCGTCACGGCCCGCACCACGCATCCGCACGTGCGGCAGATGATCGCCGACCGGGAGCTGGAGACCTGGCTGGTCGTCGACATGTCGGCGAGCCTGGACTTCGGCACCGCGGGCTGCGAGAAGCGCGATCTGGCGGTCGCCGCGGCGGCCTCCATCGCGTTCCTCAACAGCGGTGGCGGTAACCGGCTCGGTGCGGTCATCTCGAACGGTGACACCATCCGCCGGGTGCCCGCATTGTCGGGCCGGCTGCACGAGCAGGAGCTGCTGCGCGCCATCGCCACCACGCCCAAGGCTCCGGCCGGGGTCCGCGGTGACCTGGCCGTGGCCATCGACGCGCTGCGACGGCCCGAGCGCCGCCGCGGCATGGCGGTGATCATCAGCGACTTCCTGGGACCCATCAACTGGATGCGCCCGCTGCGGGCCATCGCCGGGCGGCACGAGGTCCTTGGCATCGAAGTCATCGACCCGCGCGACGTGGAGCTGCCGGCGATCGGGGACGTAGTGCTGCAGGACGCCGAGTCCGGCATCACCAAGGAATTCACCATCGACGAGCAACTTCGGGACGACTTCGCCCGCGCCGCCCAGGCACACCGCGACGAAGTGGCCCGCACCCTGCGCCGATGCGACGCCCCGCTGCTGACCCTGCGCACCGACCGGGACTGGATCGCGGACGTCGTGAGGTTCGTGGCGAGCCGCCGCCGTGGTGCCATGGCGGCGCGGTAGCGGCCAACACTTCCGCAGGCCGATGTGCGGCTCGCCGCAGCGTGCCCGATTTCGGCCTGCACCGGCAAAGACGATAAGTTGACCAGCATGAGTGACACTGTTGCCACCGAGGGTGCCGCCACGTCCGCACCCGGCCGTCCGGCCTTCGTTTCCCGTTCCGTGCTGGTCACCGGTGGTAACCGGGGCATCGGCCTGGCCATCGCGCAGCGCCTGGCCGCCGACGGCCACAAGGTTGCCGTGACCCACCGCGGTTCCGGTGCCCCCGAGGGGCTGTTCGGCGTCGTGTGCGACGTCACCGATACCGAGGCCGTCGACCGCGCTTTCAAAGAGGTCGAGGAGCATCAGGGTCCGGTCGAGGTGCTGGTGTCCAACGCCGGTATCTCCAAGGACGCGTTCCTGATGCGCATGACCGAGGAGCGGTTCACCGAGGTCATCAACGCCAACCTGACCGGCGCGTTCCGGGTGACCCAGCGCGCGTCACGCAGCATGCAGCGCAAGCGCTTCGGCCGCATCATCTACATCGGCTCGGTCTCGGGCATGTGGGGCATCGGCAACCAGGCCAACTACGCCGCCGCCAAGGCCGGCCTGATCGGCATGGCCCGCTCGATCTCCCGTGAGCTCTCCAAGGCGGGCGTCACCGCCAACGTCGTCGCCCCCGGGTACATCGACACCGAGATGACGCGCGCCCTCGACGAGCGCATCCAGGAAGGTGCGCTGGAGTTCATCCCGGCCAAGCGCGTCGGCACCGCCGAGGACGTTGCCGGTGCCGTCAGCTTCCTGGCGTCCGAGGATGCCGGCTACATCGCCGGTGCGGTGATCCCGGTCGACGGCGGCATGGGCATGGGTCACTGACCTCAAATTCTTTGGCTTACTGAAACTTAGAAGGAGTCAGCACAATGGCAGGTTTGCTCGAAGGCAAGCGCATCCTGGTCACCGGGATCATCACCGATTCGTCCATCGCGTTCCACATCGCGAAGGTCGCCCAGGAGCAGGGCGCCGAGCTGGTGCTCACCGGTTTCGACCGGATGAAGCTCATCCAGCGCATCGCCGACCGGCTGCCGAACCCGGCGCCGCTGCTGGAACTCGACGTGCAGAACACCGAGCACCTGGCTTCGCTCGGCGAGCGCGTCACCGAGGTGATCGGCGAGGGCAACAAGCTCGACGGCGTCGTGCACTCCATCGGCTTCATGCCGCAGAGCGGCATGGGCATCAACCCGTTCTTCGACGCCCCCTACGAGGACATCGCCAAGGGCATCCACATCTCGGCGTACTCCTACGCCTCGCTGGCCAATGCGCTGCTGCCGATCATGAACGAAGGCGGCGGCATCGTCGGCATGGACTTCGACCCGACCCGCGCCATGCCCGCCTACAACTGGATGACGGTCGCCAAGAGCGCCCTCGAGTCGGTCAACCGGTTCGTCGCGCGTGAGGCCGGCAAGTTCGGCGTGCGGTCCAATCTCGTTGCGGCAGGACCCATCCGGACCCTGGCCATGAGCGCCATCGTCGGTGGCGCGCTGGGCGACGAGGCCGGTGCCCAGATGCAGCTGCTCGAAGAGGGCTGGGACCAGCGGGCACCGATCGGCTGGAACATGAAGGACCCGACGCCGGTCGCCAAGACCGTCTGTGCGCTGCTGTCCGAATGGTTGCCCGCCACCACCGGGTCGATCATCTACGCCGACGGTGGCGCCAGCACCCAGCTGATGTGATCTGAATTGTTTTCCGCCGAAACGGCGTTCCGGCAGGTGTGCTCTCGCACTTTGACTGCCGGAACGCCGTTTCGCGTCTGAGGAGGGGCCAAACACGTGGACTTTGACGCACTGCTGCTGCTGTCGTTCGGTGGGCCCGACGGTCCCGACGACGTCCGTCCGTTCCTGGAGAACGTGACGCGGGGGCGTGGGGTGCCGCCGGAGCGCCTGGACGCCGTCGCCGAGCACTACATGCATTTCGGGGGAGCGTCGCCGATCAACGGCATCAACCGGGCGTTGATCTCCCAGCTTGAGGCGGCAATGCCGGAGCTGCCGGTGTACTTCGGCAACCGCAACTGGGATCCGTACATCGAAGACACGGTGGCCGCCATGCGGGACAACGGGATTCGTCGCGCGGCGGTATTCACGACGTCCGCCTGGGGCGGTTACTCGAGCTGCCGGCAGTACGTCGAGGACATCGCCCGCGGCCGCGCCGCGGCCGGGTCGCAGGCGCCGGAATTGGTGAAGCTGCGCCAGTACTTCGACCACCCGCTGTTCGTCGAGATGTTCGCCGAAGCCATCGGGGCAGCCGCCGCGCAGCTGCCCGCCGAGCTGCGTGACGACGCGCGGCTCGTGTTCACCGCGCACTCCATTCCCGTCGGCGCCGACGAGCGGCACGGCCCGCGGCTGTACAGCCGGCAGGTCGGCTATGCCACTCGACTGGTCGCCGCGGCCGCCGGGTACGACGACTACGACCAGGTGTGGCAGTCCCGGTCCGGTCCGCCGCAAATCCCTTGGCTGGAACCGGATATCGGCGATCATCTGGCGGCGTTGGCGGCCGCCGGCACCAAGGCCGTCATCGTGTGTCCCATCGGCTTCGTCGCCGACCACATCGAGGTGGTGTGGGACCTCGACAACGAGCTCGCCGAACAGGCCGCCGAGTCTGGAATCACTTTGGTGCGCACCGGAACTCCGGGCGCTGACCCGCGGTTCGCCCGGTTGGCGGCGTCCCTGGTCGAGGAACTACGGACGGGTGCGGCGCCGCAGCGGGTCGACGGTCCGGACCCGGTGCCCGGCTTCGGCTGCAGCGTCGACGGCGCACCCTGCTCACCGCGCTGCTGCGGCGACTGACGGGTCCCTAGCGCTCCCAGGCCGAATGCAGGATGGCCGTCACGGCGGCCAGTCGGGCGGACCGCACGACGTCGGCCAGGGGTCGCATGGCCTCGCTGGCGATCTGCATCTCCGAGGCGCTCTGCAGGCCGATGGGCGCCAGCCCGGCGCTGACGGTGATGATCGCGTCGATGTGAGCGGCCGTCTCCAGCACCCGCACGGCGCGGGTCGGGGCATGGTCCGGCAGCCGGTGCAGCTGGCCGGCTTCGAGCAGCTGCTCGACCATCTCGCGCGGATCGTCGATGTCCGAACCGGGTTCGGCCCGCAACCGGCTGAGGGCGTCGGCCGCCGACCGGACCGCGTCGCGCAGCCGGAACTCCTCGTCACCGAGGTCGAAATGACCGATGACCGGCGCGCTCGGCAGCGAGTACACCGTCCAGGACAGCGCCTTGACCTCGGCGTCGTCGGTGTCGTCCTCGTACTCGAAGTCGGGGACCAGGCCGACGGCCTCGCCGTAGTTCGAGGTGACCACGATGGCTTCGCCCACGTCGACGGCGTCCTGCTGGAACTGGGTGCCGGGAGTCAAGCCGCGGACATCGCCGGGTACGGGCAGTACCAGGTTCAGCGCCGGCTCCGCGCGGGCGGCACCCGCAGCGTGTCGCAGTGTCTGCAGCAACGTGACGCCGCCGTAGTTGGTCAGGTCCGGCCACGGCAGGCCGGTCCGGCTGGCCGCCACGGCGTCGTAGGCGGCGATGGAATGCCTTGGCGCCCACGGCGATAACGCATCCAGGACATCATCGGGCGCGGCCAGGCCGGCATGCCAGGCGTTGGCCCACACCGTCAGCGAAATACTCGGACACCACATGATGCACGCAGTGTAAAACGCTCCGGCCCGTAACGCCTGCAAGGCGCTACTCTGGTCGCATGCCGGTGCCGTTGCTGTGGCTCATCGTGGCGATCGGGCTTGCCGGCGCCGAAGCGCTCACTGGTGACATGTTCCTGCTCATGCTGTCTGGCGGCGCCCTGGCGACCGCCGGTCTGAGCTGGGCCACCGACTGGCCGATCTGGGCCGACGGCGCCTGTTTCCTCATCGTGTCGGTGCTGCTGCTGGTCCTGGTCCGCCCGTCGCTGCGCAAGCGGCTGGGTGCCGCGGGCCTGCCCGAGCCGGTAAAAGCCTTGGAAGGCAAGACCGCCCTGGTGCTGGAACGCGTGGCGCGCCATGAAGGACAGGTAAAACTCGACGGCGAAATCTGGACGGCGCGTCCGATGGCCGACGACGATGTCTTCGAGCCCGGCGATCACGTCACCGTGATGCGGATCGACGGCGCTACCGCGGTGGTCTACCGGACCATCTGAACGCAAGGGGAGCTGAAATTGACTGGTGCACTTGTCCTTCTGCTGATGCTGGTGGCGCTGGCCATCGTGGTGGTGGTCAAATCGGTGGCGCTCATCCCGCAGGCCGAGGCCGCGGTCATCGAGCGGCTGGGCCGCTACAGCAAGACCGTCTCGGGGCAGCTGACGCTGCTGCTGCCGTTCATCGACAAGATCCGGGCCCGGGTGGACCTGCGTGAGCGGGTCGTGTCGTTCCCGCCGCAGCCGGTGATCACGGAGGACAACCTGACGGTCAACATCGACACCGTCGTCTACTTCCAGGTCACCAGCCCCCAGGCCGCGGTGTACCAGATCAGCAACTACATCGTCGGCGTCGAGCAGCTGACCACCACGACGCTGCGCAACGTGGTCGGCGGAATGACGCTGGAACAGACGCTGACCTCTCGCGACTCGATCAACGCCCAGCTCCGCGGCGTGCTCGACGAGGCCACCGGCCGGTGGGGCCTGCGGGTCGCCCGGGTGGAACTGCGCAGCATCGATCCGCCGCCGTCGATCCAGGAGTCGATGGAGAAGCAGATGCGGGCCGACCGGGAGAAGCGCGCCATGATCCTGATGGCGGAAGGCAGCCGGGAGGCGTCGATCAAGCAGGCGGAGGGCGCCAAGCAATCGCAGATCCTGTCGGCCGAAGGTGCCAAGCAGGCCGCGATCCTGGCCGCCGAGGCGGACCGGCAGTCCCGGATCCTGCGGGCCCAGGGTGAACGGGCCGCCCAGTACCTGAACGCCCAGGGCCAGGCGAAGGCCATCGAGAAGACGTTCGCGGCCATCAAGGCGGGCCGGCCCACGCCGGAGCTGCTGGCCTACCAGTACCTGCAGACGCTGCCGCAGATGGCCAAGGGCGAGGCCAACAAGGTGTGGGTGGTGCCCAGCGACTTCGGTTCTGCGCTACAGGGTTTCACCAAGATGCTCGGGGCGCCGGGGGAGGACGGGGTGTTCCGCTACACGCCGTCGCCGGTGGAGGAGAACCTGCCCAAGGCCGACGATGACGCCGACGAGGTCGCCGACTGGTTCAACACCCAGACCGACCCGGAGATCGCCAGGGCGGTGGCGAAGGCAGAAGCCGAGGCCCGTGCCTCGGTGCAGCAGCCGGGATACAGCGCCCCGCCGCCGCTGCCCGCGCCTCCGGTGCCGCCGGCACCCCCGACCCAGCCGCTCGAGGCGCGCCAAACCCCTGAAATCGACCCGCCCGCCGGGCAACACGCGAGGTGACCATGAGTGTGCTGACGTCCCCGAAGACCTACACGGCGCTGGCGCTGCTGCAGGCAGGCGACGCGGCGGCCTGTGCCGTCCCCATCGCGCCCATCGAGAAGGCCTTGGCCGGAGTGAACTTCCCGCTGGAGTACCGGTGGATTCTGGTCGGGTCCAAGGCGGCATCGGCTGTGGGTCTGCTTGCCGTGGGGCGCAATCCCGCGCTGGCCCGGCTGACCACCGCGATGCTGGCGCTGTACTTCACGCTGGCGGTCACCGCGCACATCAGAGCGCATGACAAGCCCCAGAACGCGGCGCCTGCCGTACTGTTCCTGGCGCTGTTCACCGCGATGACGGCGAAAGGCCCCGAGCGCGAGTCATAAGGCTGCTCAGTGGCCAGTTGCTACCCGGATTCTTGCGTTTTGCGTGTAGCAGGTGGCCGCTCGGCGCCTCAGGGTTGAGCAGTCACGGTGTCGGGCGCGATTGATGCGGCGTGCGCCCGGCGATGCAGCCGAATCTCGTAGATCAGCCCGCAGATGCCGATGGTCGCGGTGCAGGCCGATACGACCAGGAGGGACGGCCGAATCTGCCCGGTGAGGGCGTCGCCGAGGATGACGACCGCCGCGGTGCCGGGCAGCAGCCCGAAGAACGTCGCGATCGCGTACGGCACGACCCGGACCGACGAGGCGCCGGCCGCATAGTTGAGCACCGAGAACGGTACTGCCGGGATCATGCGCATCGACAGGATCGCCGCCCAGCCGCGTTCCTTGAGCCGGGCGTCGAGGCTGTCGATGTGCTGGTGCGAGAGCTTGCTCAACTGCCAGCCCAGCACCCGAACCAGCCAGAGCGCGATCAATGCGCTCAGCGTGCTGGCGATGACGGCCAGCGTGACGCCGAGTGCGGAACCGAACAGCAGGCCCGCCGCGAGGGTGAATGCGGTGCGGGGGAACGGCAGCACCGTGACGACGGTGTGGGCCACCAGGAACGCCAGCGGGAACCACGGGCCGGCCGCGGCAGCCCAGTCGCGCATCTCGACCGCGCTGGGCAAGGGCACCCAGATGGCAACTGCGACGAGAATCACAATCGCTGTTCCGATGCCCACGGCTCGACGCAACGGCATCTGCGCCGCAGTCGTCTGCACCGCAGACAGGACTGTGCGCAGCGCGCTGACAACGGGGTTCACGCCTTCCAAGGGTACGGGGCCATCGCGGATCGCTGACGTCAGGCGCGTGTCCACGGGACGGGCCGCGGCACCCGCCTCCACCGGCGCCGAAGATGCGGACAGCCGGTGCGCGGTGGAGCTACTGGGTAGTAGCGACCTGCGTGATTTAGCCTGAAAGTCAAGTGTGATAGGCATTTCTGCATGCAGTGCCATATATCCGATGGCCGAAAGATTGGGAGTCGCCGGTGACTGTCGACGTGTCCACCGTTCGGGACCGCTACGCGCGGTGGCAGACGAACGTCGCCGGCGTGCTCGCCAAGAGCACGCGGAAGGCTGTCGAGGATCTGCCGGCCGAACCCGAGCGCTTGCTCGATTCGCCGACGTACGACGGATTCCCGGTCCGTCCCCTCTACACCAGCCTGGACGGTCTGGCCGAGCCCTCGCTGCCCGGGCACTGGCCGTTCACCCGCGGCGGTGACGCCCACCGCGACGTGCTCGCCGGCTGGAAGGTGGCCGAGTCCTTCCCCATCGCCAGCGATGTTGATGTCGCTGACGTCCGCATGGTCAACGGCGCCATCCTGCTCGCCCTCACCGACGGCACCAGTGCCCTCGAGGTGCGGATCGGCACCGGCGGCGTCCCCGTCGACCAGCTGGACCGCGTGTTCGAGGGCGTCTTCCTGGACCTCGTCCCGGTGATCCTCGATGCCGGCACCGACGTAGCAGGCGCCGCGGATCAACTGCTCACCCTGGTGCAGCCGTTCGACGGTGACCAGCGCGCCCGGCTGTCGATCGACCTGGGCGCCGACCCGCTGACAGCGCCGCTGTCAGGCCGCACCGCCGCGACCGAGGCCGACGTCGTCGCCACCGCGGCGAAGCTGATCGAGTACGCCGGGGGAGTGCGTGCCGTCACGGTCGACGCCGCCGCGCTGCACAACCTCGGCGCGAGCGCCTCGCTGGAGCTGGCGGGTGCCATCGCCGCCGGTGTCGCCTACCTGCGCCTGCTCACCGAGAGCGGACTGTCCGCCGCTGATGCGTTGCGGCAGATCAGCTTCCGCTTCGCCGCTGACGACGACCAGTTCGCCACCATCGCCAAACTCCGTGCGGCCCGCCGACTTTGGGCCCGCGTGGCCGAAGTGGCCGGCGCCCCCGACGCGGGTGCCGCGACGATCCACGCCGTCACCTCGAAGGCCATGATGTCGCAGCGCGACCCGTGGGTGAACATGCTGCGCACCACTCTCGCCGCGTTCGCCGCCGGCGTGGGCGGCGCGGACACCGTCCTGGTCGAGACGTTCGATGCCGCCATCGACGGCGGATTGCCCGGTACCGCAGTCACTTTCAGCCGCCGCATGGCCCGTAACACCCAGCTGTTGCTGCTGGAGGAGTCGCACCTGGGCCGGGTCATCGACCCGTCGGGCGGCTCGTGGTTCGTCGAGGACCTCACCGATCAGCTGGCGCAGCAGGCCTGGACGAAGTTCCAGGAGCTGGAGTCGCGCGGCGGCTTTGTCGCGGCCCGCGATCACCTGAGCGCCCAGATCGCCGAGGTCGCCGCCCTTCGCGCCGACGACATCGCGCACCGGCGCACCGCCCTCACCGGCGTCAACGAGTTCCCGAACCTCGAGGAAAACGCACTGCCGGCGGTGCCGGCGATTCAGCCTGGGCCGCAGACTGATTCGTCCTCGAATGTACGTCGGTACGCGGCGGCCTTCGAGGCGCTGCGCAACCGCTCCGATGCCTACCTGGCCAAGACCGGCAAGCGGCCGCAGGCAGTGCTGCTGCCCGTCGGACCGCTGGCCGAGCACAACATCCGCACCACGTTCGCCTCGAACCTGCTGGCTTCCGGTGGCATCGAGGTCGTCAACCCGGGCACGGTCGATGCCGCGGGGGTCTTCGCGGTGGCAGACGGCCATGCTGCGGCTGTGGTCTGCGGCACCGACGCCCGGTATGCCGAGGAGGCCGGTGGCGTCGTCAAGGCCGCCCGGGCGGCCGGCATCACGCACATCTATCTCGCCGGTCCGGAGAAGGCGGTGGCCGATGCCGCCGACCGGCCCGACGAGTACCTGACCATGAAGATCGATGCCGTCGAAGCGCTTTCGACCCTGCTCACCCGATTGGGGGCATGACCATGACCGCAACTGAGGCCACCGCCATCGGTAGTTTCGCCGACGTTCCGCTGCAGGGTGAGGCCGCGACCGTCCCCACCGCCGACGCCGTCGGCACCCACGTCGCCGACGCGGCCCAGGCCCACGGTTACACCGCCGAGCAGCTCACCTGGTCGACCCCGGAGGGCATCGACGTCAAGCCGGTGTACATCGCCGAGGACCGCGATGCCGTGTCCGCGGCGGGCTACCCGCTGGACAGCTTCCCCGGCACCCCGCCGTTCATCCGCGGGCCGTACCCGACCATGTACGTGAACCAGCCGTGGACCATCCGTCAGTACGCCGGATTCTCCACCGCCGCCGAGTCCAACGCGTTCTACCGCCGCAACCTGGCCGCCGGCCAGAAGGGCCTGTCGGTCGCGTTCGACCTCGCCACCCACCGTGGCTACGACTCGGACCACCCGCGCGTGCAGGGCGACGTCGGAATGGCCGGTGTGGCAATCGATTCCATCCTCGACATGCGCCAGCTGTTCGACGGCATCGATCTGGGCAGCGTGTCGGTCTCGATGACGATGAACGGCGCGGTGCTGCCGATCCTCGCGCTCTACGTCGTGGCCGCCGAGGAACAGGGCGTGCCGCCGGAGAAGCTGGCCGGGACCATCCAGAACGACATCCTCAAAGAGTTCATGGTCCGCAACACCTACATCTATCCGCCGAAATCGTCGATGCGGATCATCTCGGACATCTTCGGCTACACCAGCACCAAGATGCCGAAGTTCAACTCGATCTCGATCTCGGGCTACCACATCCAAGAGGCCGGTGCCACAGCGGATTTGGAGCTGGCCTACACGCTGGCCGACGGCGTCGAGTACATCAAGGCCGGGCTCGACGCGGGCCTGGACATCGATAAGTTCGCGCCGCGACTGTCCTTCTTCTGGGGCATCGGCATGAACTTCTTCATGGAGGTGGCCAAGCTGCGTGCCGGCCGTCTGCTGTGGAGCGAGCTGGTCGCCGAGTTCAGCCCCAAGAGCGACAAGTCGCTGTCGCTGCGCACCCACTCGCAGACCTCCGGCTGGTCGCTGACGGCGCAGGACCCGTTCAACAACGTGGCCCGCACCTGTATCGAGGCCATGGCCGCCACCCAGGGCCACACGCAGTCGTTGCACACCAACGCCCTGGACGAGGCGCTGGCGCTGCCCACCGACTTCTCGGCCCGCATCGCACGTAACACCCAGCTGCTGCTGCAGCAGGAGTCCGGCACCACGCGGCCCATCGACCCGTGGGGTGGTTCGTACTACGTCGAGTGGCTGACCCACCAGCTCGCCGAGAAGGCCCGCGCCCACATCACGGAGGTCGCCGAGCACGGCGGCATGGCGCAGGCCATCGGTGAAGGCATCCCGAAGCTGCGCATCGAAGAAGCCGCCGCGCGGACCCAGGCCCGGATCGACTCCGGCGCCCAGACGGTGATCGGCGTCAACAAGTACCAGGTGGACGAGGACCAGGAGATCGAGGTCCTCAAGGTCGAGAACAGCCGGGTGCGTGCCGAGCAGCTCGCCAAGCTGGAGCAGCTGCGGGCCGACCGTGACGAGGCCGCCACGCAGGCCGCGCTGGCCGAATTGACCCGTGCCGCAGGCGAATCCGGCCATGCCGGGGAGGACGGCCTGGGCAACAACCTGATGGCGCTGGCCATCAACGCGGCCCGCGCCAAGGCCACCGTCGGCGAGATTTCCGACGCGCTGGAGAAGGTGTACGGCCGGCACCAGGCCGAGATCCGGACCATCGCCGGCGTCTACCGCGACGAGGTGGGGAAGGCCGGAAACGTGAGCACCGCAACCGAATTGGTCGAGAAGTTCGCCGAGGCCGACGGCCGTCGGCCCCGCATCCTGGTGGCCAAGATGGGCCAGGACGGCCACGACCGCGGCCAGAAGGTGATCGCCACCGCGTTCGCCGACATCGGCTTCGACGTGGACGTCGGCTCGCTGTTCTCCACGCCCGACGAGGTGGCGCGGCAGGCGGCGGACAACGACGTGCACGTGGTCGGGGTGTCCTCGCTGGCGGCCGGTCACCTCACGCTGGTGCCCGCGCTGCGCGACGCACTGGCCGAGGTGGGGCGTCCGGACATCATGATCGTGGTCGGCGGCGTCATCCCGCCGGGCGACTTCGACGAGCTGTACGAGGCGGGCGCCGCGGCGATCTTCCCGCCCGGCACGGTGATCGCCGACGCCGCGATCGGCCTTTTGGGCAAGCTCGCCGGCCGGCTGGGTTACCAGCTCTGATGCGCCGAAACGGCATTCCGGCAGGCTGCTACTCGCACTTTTTCTGCTGGAATACCGTTTCGTCGTGACACGACGATGACCACACCAATACCTGAACTCGCAGCCAGGATCCGGGCCGGCGATCGAGCGGCGCTGGCACGCGCCATCACCCTGGTCGAGTCGACCCGGGCCGACCACCGTGATGCCGCGCAGCAGCTGCTGCTCGAGCTCACACCAGAGGCAGGCCGGGCCCTGCACGTCGGCATCACCGGGGTGCCCGGGGTGGGGAAGTCGACGACGATCGAAGCGCTCGGCATGCATTTGATCGAGCGGGGGCACCGCGTCGCGGTGCTGGCGGTCGACCCGTCCTCGACCCGCACCGGGGGTTCGATCCTCGGTGACAAGACCCGGATGGCGCAGCTGGCGGTGCAGCCGGAGGCGTACATCCGGCCGTCGCCGACGTCGGGCACGCTCGGCGGGGTGGCCAAGGCCACCCGCGAGACCATCGTGCTGCTGGAGGCGGCCGGTTACGACGTCGTGCTGGTCGAGACCGTCGGCGTCGGGCAGTCCGAGGTGACGGTGGCCAACATGGTCGACACCTTCGTCTTCCTGACCCTGGCCCGCACCGGTGATCAGCTGCAGGGCATCAAGAAGGGCGTCCTGGAGCTCGCCGATGTCATCGTGGTCAACAAGGCCGATGGGGAGCACGCCATCGAGGCCCAGGCTGCCGCGCGCGAACTCGCGGGGGCGATCCGGCTGATCTACCCGCGCGACACCCTGTGGCGGCCGCCGGTGCTGACCATGAGCGCGTTGCACCGCGACGGCCTGGCCGCGATGTGGGACACCGTACTCAAACATCGTGAAACCCTCAGTGCGGCAGGCGAATTCGACGCTCGTCGGCGGGCCCAGCAGGTCGACTGGACCTGGACGATGGTGCGGGACACCGTGCTGGACCGCGTGTTGTCGAATGCTGCCGTCAAGGCCCATCGCGACGAGGTGGAACGCCAGGTGCGCGACGGTGAGCTGACGCCCGCGTTGGCGGCGCAGCGCATCATCGACCTCGCGAACTGATCGGGCCGCGTCCGGTTCGAGATTGCCGGTGGGGCCTGTCGTTGCAATATCGGGAACAGGCCCGAGGTGTTTTCGGGTAGCGCGCTGGCGAAACCAATTTCGGGTGGGTCCAGCTGCCTCACAGGTGTGCCGCAGAAAATGCGGCCGGTCCCGGCTGGCTATCAAAACTCTCCGTGATTTATACCGTGTGAGCACGGAAATCATCGGAACGATAGGTGGTCTCGCAACGAGTTACGCGCGCGTAATTGCGATCTTGAAGCGGCTTTAGCGGCGTCACTGAACCTGTGTATCCAGACTATTTAGCTAACAGATTGATAACGTCGGAGATGATCCGCGGCAGGCGCAGGTCATTATTTGGTAATGACCAACGCAATTCGCCGGGAGCGCAACGTGGCGCCTCTCCGGTCCGCCGGCGGGCCTCTTCCGCAGGGTGTTCAAGGTGCCGCTGATCCGAATTTCGCGAGTGTGGTGCGGGCCTTTTCCGCCATGTTCCCCAGCCGCTATCTGGGCGGTGGCGCCCTGTCGGTGTACCTCGACGGCGTTCCCGTCGTCGATGTGTGGACCGGCTGGGCAGACCGGTGGGGTACGCAGCCGTGGGAGGCGGACACCGGTGCCATGGTGTTCTCGGCGACGAAGGGGTTGGCTTCGACCGTCATCCACCGACTGGCCGATCGGGGCCTGATCGCCTACGACGCGCCGGTCGCCGACTACTGGCCGGCCTTCGCGGCCAACGGCAAGGCCGGCGTGACGGTGCGGGAGCTGATGCGGCACCGCGCGGGACTGTCGCAGTTGAACGGCGCCACGCGGGACGAGCTGATGGATCACCGCCACATGGAGCGGCGGTTGGCGGCAGCTCCGATGAGCTGGATGAAGGGGCGTCCGGCCTACCACGCCATCACCTACGGCTGGCTGTTGTCCGGCTTGGCGCGGGCGGTGACCGGGCAGGGCATGCGGGATCTGTTCCGCACCGAGCTGGCCGAGCCGCTCGGCGTCGACGGTCTGCACCTGGGGCGCCCGTCGGGCCATGCGCCGACGCGGCCCGCGCAGATCATCGGCCCGCAGTTCCGTATCCGCAATCCGCTGTTCGACGCGGTGGCGCCGCATGTGGCGAAGTTGCCGTTCTCGGGTGGCTTCGGCTCGATGTACTTCACCGGTATGCGGTCGATGGCGCAAGGGGACATACCGCTGCTGGATTCCGAGATGCCGGGCGCCAACGGGGTGGCCACGGCGCGATCGCTGGGCCGCCTGTACGGGGCGATCGCCAACGGTGGCCAGATCGATGGCCAGCGCTTCCTGTCCGCGGGCACTGTGGCGCAACTGCGGGGCACGGGCAGTGTGTTTCCGGACCTTGGCCTCGGTCTGCCGATGGACTTCAACCTGGGGTATCACGGCGTGCCGTTCCCGGGCATCCTGCCTGGCTTCGGACACGTGGGTCTGGGAGGGTCGCTGGGCTGGGCAGATCCCGATCGGGGCCTGGCTTACGGCTTCGTGCACAACCGGCTGTTGACGCCGCTGATGGTTGCCGATCAGGCCGGTTTCGTGGCGCTCGGGGCAATGGTGCGACACGGGGTGGCGCAGGCCCGCAGCAACGGTTTCTGTCGAGTGACGGAGTTCGGCGCGCCCTATGTCGATCCGGCCCCGGTTGCGGGCTGACGGAGTTTGCGCGCGCGAGATATGCGGCCGCATCGGAAGCGATGCGGACCGCCCTCAGCATGGCACTTTCGAATACACGCAGATGACTGGCGTGTTGATTTTTTGCCCGCATCGAGCGGAGTTCGTCACACTAGATATTTCATACCATTCGTATCGAGCATTGCCGAGAAAACGATTTTATGCCCACAGCCAGTAAGTCTGCGATTTTCTCAGTGTTGCTCAAATTCAAATTGCGATATCCACGCAAACATTTGCCCCGTAACGGCGTCCGCGTGTGCGCGGTGCTGGGGTGAACGATGTTCGCTACGGACCGCTATGCTTCCGCCCCGTGGCTGGTTCGAAAAGGCTCCGAACCAAACCCCTGCGCAACGGCGCGCCGGGCGGGTTGGGCCTTCCGCGGCGAGTGTGCTGCGGATATCCAGTGCCGATGGTCGCCTGGTAGCGATTCGACCGAAACGGGTAGCCCCGAATCGGCGGATCAGTTAATTTGACCCGGTAGGATTTCGAGCCAGTTTGTTTAAAGCGGCAAAGACGATTTCGCAGAGATTTTGAGCGCGGTCTGCAAAGCCACCCGACACAGCGTGTCGGAGTCAGGCCGGACTGCACGGAGAGGCGGTAGCTAAGTGGGTGGGTCACCGACGACACCCGTCGCGATCATCGGCATGGCATGCCGGCTTCCTGGCGGCATCAGTTCGCCAGAGGAGCTGTGGGAAGCCCTGCTGCGCGGTGACGACCTGGTTACCAAAGTCCCGCTGGAGCGGTGGGACGCCGAGGAGTACTACGACCCGGAACCCGGCGTGCCCGGCCGCTCGGTCTCCAAGTGGGGCGGCTTCATCGATGACGTCGCCGGCTTCGATGCCGACTTCTTCAACATCAGTGACCGCGAAGCCACCGCGATCGACCCGCAGCACCGCCTGATCCTCGAAACCTCTTGGGAGGCCGTGGAACACGCGGGCATCGACCCCGCCACCCTGGCCGGCTCGCTCACCGGTGTGTTCGTGGGTATGACCCACGGCGACTACCAGCTGCTCGCCGCCGACGCCCACGCCATCGAGGGCCCGTACGGCTTCACCGGCAACAACTTCAGCCTGGCCTCGGGCCGCGTCTCCTACCACCTGGGTGCGCACGGGCCGTCGTACACGGTCGACTCGGCGTGCTCGTCCAGCCTGCTCGCCATCCACAACGCGTGCCGCAGCCTGCACGACGGCGAGAGCGACGCCGCCCTCGCCGGTGGTGTGTCGATCATGCTGGAGCCGCGCAAGATGTCGTCGGGTTCGGCGCAGGGCATGCTGTCGCCCACCGGCCATTGCCACGCGTTCGACGTGGCCGCCGACGGCTTCGTCTCCGGCGAGGCATCGGTCATGTTCATGATGAAGCGCCTGGACGACGCGCAGCGCGACGGCGATCGCGTCCTCGCGGTCATCCGCGGTACCGCGAGCAACCAGGACGGCCACACGGTCAACATCGCGACCCCGGGCGCCGACGCCCAGGTCGCCGTTTACCGCCGCGCACTGGACCTCGCCGCCATCGACCCCGCCACCGTCGGTTACGTCGAGGCGCACGGCACCGGGACGCCGGTCGGTGACCCGATCGAATACTCAAGTCTGGCAACGATTTACGGCAAGCAGGGGCCGGTCGTGCTGGGCTCGGTCAAGACCAACGTGGGGCACGCGCAGTCGGCTTCGGGTGCGGTCGGTCTGATGAAGACCGTCCTGGCCCTGCAGCACGGCGAGGTGCCGAAGAACCTCTACTTCAACGAGATGCCCGCCGAGATGGCGGCGATCACCACCGGCCTGTTCGTGCCGACGGACCTCGTGCCGTGGCCGGCCACCGCCGACCATCCGCGCCGTGCCGCCGTGTCCGCGTACGGCCTGTCCGGCACCAACGTGCACGCCGTCGTCGAGCAGGCCCCGGCAGAGTCGTCGCCGCGCGTCGTCGAATCCGAAGGCCAGGGCATCGAGGGCAAACTGCTGTTCCCGGTGTCGTCCACCTCGGCTGAGGAACTGCGCCGCACGGCCGGCAAACTGGCCGACTGGGCGGCAGCCCAGGGCGCGTCCCTCGATCTCGCCGACACCGCCTACACGCTGTCCCGCCGTCGCGCCCACCGTCCGGTCCGCACCACGGTCCTCGCCGAGGACGCCACGGGTCTGATCCAGGCGCTCCGCGACGTCGCCGACAGCGACACCCCGTACCAGCGCGCGGCCGGCAACGGTGACCACGGCGCGGTGTGGGTGTTCTCGGGCCAGGGTTCGCAGTGGTCGGCGATGGGTGCCGGCCTGCTGGCCGCCGAGCCCGCCTTCGCCGCCGCCATCGCCGAGATCGAACCGCTGATCGAAGCGGAGTCCGGCTTCTCGATCACCGAGGCCATCACCGCCGGTGAGACGGTGACCGGCATCGACCGCATCCAGCCTGCCGTGTTCGCCATCCAGGTGGCGCTGGCCGCAACCCTGCGGTCGTACGGGGTGCAGCCCGGCGCGGTCATCGGCCACTCGATGGGTGAGTCGGCCGCCGCCGTCGTCTCCGGCGCACTGTCGCTGGCCGACGGTGTGAAGGTGATCTGCCGCCGCTCGAACCTGATGCTCAAGGTGTCCGGCTCGGGCGCCATGGCGTCGGTGGAGCTGCCTGCCCAGCAGGTGCTCTCCGAGCTCGGTGCCCGCGGCGTCAGCGACGTCGTCCTGGCGGTCGTCGCCTCGCCGCAGTCGACCGTCGTCGGTGGTGACAAGGACGCCATTCGCGCGCTGGTCAAGGAGTGGGACGAGCGCGGCGTCATGGCCCGCGAGGTGGCCGTCGACGTGGCGTCGCACACCCCGCAGGTCGACCCGATCCTGGACGAGCTGGCCGATGCCCTCGAGGACCTCGAGCCCGACGAGCCGGCGGTCCCGTACTACTCGGCCACGCAGTACGACCCGCGGGACCCCGCGGACTACGACGCCGACTACTGGGTGGACAACCTGCGCCACACCGTGCGCTTCGGCGCGGCGGTGCAGGCCGCGCTGGATGACGGCTTCCGGGTGTTCATCGAGCTGGCCCCGCATCCGCTGTTGGTGCACGCGGTCAACCAGAACGCCGCGCACCAGGACATCGGCATCGCGGCCCTGGCGGCGATGCGTCGCGAGCAGGACGTGCCGAACGGCCTGCGGGACGTCGTGGCCGACCTGCATGTTGCCGGGGCGGCCATCGACTTCTCGGCGATGTACCCGGACGGCGCGCTGGTCGACGTGCCACTGCCGACCTGGACCCGCAACCACCTGATTCTCACGCGTGATCCGCACGAGCAGGCCCCCGGCGGGGCCTCCCTGGCGGTGCACCCGCTGCTGGGCGCGCACGTCCGGCTCCCGGAGGAGCCCGAGCGTCATGTCTGGCAGTCCGACCTGGGCACCGGCATGCAGCCGTGGCTGGGTGACCACCAGGTGCACAACGTGGCGGCACTGCCGGGCGCCGCGTACTGCGAGATGGCGCTCGGCGCGGCCCGTGAGGTGCTGGGTGAGGCCTCCGAGGTGCGCAACGTGACCTTCGAGGCGATGCTGCTGCTCGAGGAGGAGACCGCCGTGTCGGCGGTGGCCACGGCGGTCCCGTCGGGCGACATCGACTTCCTCGTCGAGACCTACCAGGACGGCGAGCAGGTTCGCCGTGCCGGCGCGACGCTGCACGCCATCGAAGATGATGCGGCCCGTCCGGCGTACAACCTGGCCAAGCTGGTCGCCGCGCACACCGCCGATGTCGACGGTGGCGACCTGCGCGCCTGGTTCGCCGATCGTGGCATCCAGTACGGCCCGGCGTTCTCCGGTCTGACGGCGGCCCACACGACGCAAGGCACCACGGTGCTTGCCGCGGTCGCGCTGCCCGGTGCCATCCGGTCGCAGCAGAGCGCTTACACCGTGCACCCGGCGCTGCTCGACGCGTGCTTCCAGGCAGTGGCCGCGCATCCCGATCTGCACGGCGACACCACCGGCGCGTTGATGCTGCCGCTGGGTGTCGGCAAGTTGCGCGCCTATGAGTCGACGCGCAACGCGCACTACTGCTACGTCAAGCTCACCAGCCTGTCGCCGACCGCCGTCGAAGCCGACATCGACGTGCTCGACGAGCACGGCGCGGTGCTGCTCGCGGTGACCGGCCTGCGGCTGGGCACGGGCGTGTCCGAGGAGGGCCAGCGCGAGCGGCTGCTCAACGAACGCCTGCTGAACATCGAATGGCGCAGCCAGGACGCGCCGGTCGCCAACGTGGTGGATCCGGGCCGCTGGCTGCTGATCTCCGCCGCGGCGGACGCCGACAGCCTGACCGAGAAGCTCTCGGAGGTCCTGCAATCCGACGAGGCCGACGTCTCCACCATGGCGTGGCCCGCCGACGCCGACCACGCGGGGAACTCCGAAGCGCTGCAGGCCACCTTGACGGCCAAGCCGTTCAAGGGCGTCGTCATCGTCACGGGTGCGCCCGAGGAGCCGGCGGCCGCTGCATCGGCGGCCACCGCGCAGCGGGGTGTGACGCAGGTCGAGCAGCTGGTGCACATCGTCCGGGGGCTGCCGGACGTGCCGGGTCACCCGGCCCGGCTGTACGTGCTCACCCGGGGTGCCCGCACCGTGCTGTCCGCCGATGTGGCCAACCTGGAGCAGGGCGGCATCCGCGGCTTCATGCGGGCCATCGGCATGGAGTACCCGGCGATGCGGCCGACCCAGATCGATCTGGACGTGCAGGCCGACGTGGCGCATGTCGCCGCGGAACTGCTGTCCGGCTCTGAAGAGGACGAGACGGCATGGCGTTCGGGCGAGTGGTTCACCGCGCGCCTGAACCTGAGCCAGCTGCAACCCGAGGAACGTCGCAGGACCGTCGTGCGGCCGGAGACCGATGGTGTGCAGCTGCAAATCCGGACCCCCGGCGACCTGTCGTCGGCGGAGCTGGCCGCGTACGAGCGCATCGCTCCGGGACCGGGCCAGATCGAGGTGTCGGTCGCAGCGTCCAACCTGAACTTCGCCGACGTGCTCGTGGCCTACGGCCGGTACCCGAGCTTCGAGGGCCGGCTGCCGCAGCCGGGCGCGGACTTCGCCGGTGTCGTGACCGCTGTCGGCCCGGGCGTCATCGATCACCAGATCGGCGACCGGGTGGCGGGTATCTCGCTGACCGGTGCCTGGAAGACGTTCGTCACCTGCGACGCCAACCTGGCCGTGAAGATTCCGGACGATCTGCCCGAGGGCAGCGCGGCGGCGGTGCCCAGTGCGCACGCCACCGCGTGGTACGGCCTGCACAACCTGGCCCGCATCCAGGCCGGCGACAAGGTGCTGATCCACTCCGCCACCGGTGGTGTGGGACAGGCCGCGATCGCCATCGCGCGGGCCGCAGGTGCCGAGATCTACGCCACCGCGGGTAGCGACGATCGTCGAAACCTGTTGCGCAGCTGGGGAATTCAGCACGTCTACGATTCCCGTAGCACTGCCTTCGCCGAGGAGATTCGCCGCGACACCGACGGCTACGGCGTCGACGTCGTGCTGAACTCGCTGCCGGGTGCGGCACAGAAGGCCGGTGTCGACCTACTGACCTTCGGCGGCCGGTTCGTCGAGATCGGCAAGCGTGACATCTACGGCGACACCCGGATGGGCCTGTTCCCGTTCCGCCGGAACCTGTCGTTCTACGCCCTCGATCTGGCCCTGCTGACGTTGACCAACCCCGACGTCACGCGCGGCATGCTGGAGACGATCTTCGGACAGATCGCCGACGGCGTGCTGCCGGTGCCCGACACCACGCACTACCCGCTGAGCGACGCCGCCACCGCCATCCGCGTCATGGGCGCGGCCGGCCACACCGGCAAGCTCGTGCTCGACATCCCGCACACCGGGGAGTTCGAGGCGGTGCTGTCGCCGGAGCACGCTCCCGTGTACCGGGCCGACGGTTCCTACATCGTCACCGGTGGTCTCAGCGGCCTCGGCCTGTTCCTGGCCGAGAAGCTGGCGGCCGGCGGCTGCGGACGCATCGTGCTCAACGCGCGTTCGGAGCCGAGCGCGCAGACCCGGCAGGCCATCGAGGCCGTCCGCAGCAAGGGCGCCGAGGTCGAGGTGGTGTTGGGTGACATCGCCGCCGCCGACACTGCCGCCCGTCTGGTTGCTGCCGCCGAGTCGACAGGCAAGCCGCTGCGCGGCGTGCTGCACGGCGCAGCGGTGGTCGAGGATGCGACGTTGCCGAACATCACCGACGAGCTGATCGAGCGTGACTGGGCGCCGAAGGTGTACGGCGCGTGGTACCTGCACGAGGCGACGGCCGGTGCCGACCTGGACTGGTTCTGCTCGTTCTCGTCGGCTGCCGCGATGGTCGGCTCGCCCGGCCAGGCTGCCTACGCCGCGGCCAACAGCTGGCTGGACGCGTTCACCCACTGGCGACGTGCTCAGGGGCTGCCGGCCGGTGCGATCGCCTGGGGCGCCTGGGCCAAGATCGGTGCCGGGCAGGGGATGGCGTCCGACGAGACCATGGCGATCGATCCGGAGGACGGTGCCTACGCGTTCGACGCGATCATCCGCCACGACCGTGCCTACGCCGGCTACGCGCCGGTGGCCGGGGCCGACTGGCTGGTGGCTTTCGCCCAGACCAGCAAGTTTGCCGAGTCGTTCGCCAACATCGGGCGGGGAGGCGCGGGCACGAGCGAGTTCCTCGCGGAGTTCCATGCACTGTCGGAGGAGGAGCGGCCGGCTCGGCTGAGGCGCCTGATCACCGACGCTATGTCTATGATACTTAGGCGATCTGTCGATCCTGACCGTCCGTTGGCCGAGTACGGCCTCGATTCGCTCGGGGCGCTTGAACTGCGGACACGTATCGAGGCCGAGACGGGAGTCCGGATCGGTTCTTCGGACATCACGAATGTTCGGGCTCTGGCAGACCGCCTGGGGGAGGCGATTTCGACGGCGATTTCGACATGACGGGTCAGGGTAGGGCGTCACAGAAGCCGCACGCTGAATTCACCGAAGCACAGGAGAGTGAGCATGGTTGCGATTAGGACCATCCATGACTGGATGGGTTCCTCGGGTGTTCTGACTTCCTGGAACCCTTCCTCTGCGTCGCTCACCAAGCTGCGCAATGCACCGGTCAGTTCGGTTCCGGTCAGCTATCAGCAGAGCCAGCACATCCGCGCGTTCCGTTCGCACGAGCGCAACGGCACCGACATGGCCCGGCTCAACATCGCGGCCTGGGACATGCCGGGTAAGTGCGACGTCCGGGCGATGACGCACGTCATCAACGCCTACGTGCGCCGGCACGACACATTCCACAGCTGGTTCGAGCTCACGGACGACGACGCGGTGGTCCGCCGGACGGCGAAGAGCCCGCGGGACATCAAGCTGGTGGCCACCGAGCACGGCGAGATGAACGCTCAGCAGTGGCGTGACCACGTGCTCGCGACGCCCGATCCGCTGCAGTGGGACTGCTTCCACTTCGGCATCATCCAGCGCGACGACCACTTCACCTTCTATTTCAGCATCGACCACGTGCACACCGATGCGTTGCTGATGGGGCTGGTGCTGGTCGAGATCCACCTCATGTACGCGGCTCTGGTCAGTGGCGCTCCGCCGATCCCGTTGGCCGACGCCGGCAGCTACGACGACTACTGCGTCAAGCAGGCGGATTTCACCGCGGCGCTGACGCTGGAGTCGCAGGAAGTCAAGGACTGGATCAAGTTCGCCGAGGCCAACGACGGCACGCTGCCGTGCTTCCCGCTGCCGCTCGGTGACCCGACGGTGGCCTGCGGTGGCGAGATGCTCACCGTCCGGTTGATGGACAAGCATCAGTCGGAGCGGTTCGAGTCGGCGTGCATCTCCGCCGGGGCCCGAGTCATCGGCGGCGTGATCGCCTGCGCGGCGCTTGCCGAGCACGAGCTCACCGGCCGGCCGGTCTACAACGTCATCACCCCGACCACGACGCGCCGCACCCCGGCCGAGTTCATGACGACCGGTTGGTTCACCGGCGTCGTGCCGATCAGCGTCCCGGTGGCGCCGGAGTCGTTCGGCGACACGGCACGCGCCATGCAGAAGGCGTTCGACGCCGGCATGGACCTCGCGCACGTCCCGTTCGAGCGCGTGCTGGAACTGGCAGAGGGCAAGGTGGACTCGATCCGCAAGGCGGACCCGGGTGTGCCGATGGTGTCGTACCTCGACACCAACCTGCCGCCGCTGTCGCCGGCCATCATGAACGAGTGGGAGCGGCTCAACGGCCGCGTGTACAGCGATGCCCGCTCGGCGTACCAGATCGGCATCTGGGTGAACCGGTCCGAGAAGGAAACGTCGGTCACCATCGCCTATCCGGACAACCCCATCGCCCGCGAATCGGTGGACAAGTACCTGCACGCGATGCGTGCGGTGTACTTGCGGGTCGCCGACGGCGGTTCTGGGGCCGGCCGTTCGGATGCCTTGCGCCACAACGGTTGCCGCAGCGAACTGATTCGAGCTGTGAAGGGCTGATCTGTGACGACCTCCACGCGTCCGTCGCGTGTGCCTTTGTTGCGCCGCTGGCTGGCTGACGGCAACGCCGACGATCAAGGCCGCGTGCTCGACTACGTCGATCAGGCGATGTTCCTGGGTCTGCGGGCCACTGGGCAGGCCGCCGTCATGCAGTGCGTCTGGGTCTATGAGCACCCGGTCGACATGGAGGGCCTGCGCCGGTTCCACTACAACTTCGGTCACGGTCTGGCCGGTCGGCGCATCGAGCCGTCGATTCTGCCGTTCGGCCGGCATCGGTGGGTGTCGTCGCTGGGGCCACCGGCGCCGATGCGGGTGTACGAGACCGTCCGTCCGCGCGCCGAGCTGGGCGACTTCCTCGACGAACACGCCCAGATCCCGGTCGACCCGGAATTCGGTCCGGCCTGGCACATGGGGGTGCAGCCGCTCGACGACGGTGCCACCGTGGTCAGCCTGGTCGGTTCGCACTGCATCGGTGACGGCGGCGGCGCCATGCTGACGGTGTTCGAGTCGGTGACGGGCCAGGTGCGCGACCTCGGTCTGCCCCAGCCGCGGTCCCGCTCGTCGTTGAAGGCGCTGCGCGCCGACTTCCGCCAGACCTTCCGCGATCTGCCGGAACTCGGTCGTTCGATGAAGTCGGCGGCCAAGCAGGCATACCAGAAGCGCAGCGAGCTGCGGGGCTCCGGCAAGTCAGCCGCAGCCCATCTGGATGCGGCCAGTGCCAAGGAAAACCTGGTGGTACCGGCGATCTTTGCGTTCATCGACGCCGCTGAATTCGACGCCAGGGCCAAAGCGCTCGGCGGAAACAGCTATGCGCTGATCGCCGGGTTCGCCGCTCGGTTGTCCGAGCGGATAGGCCGCTTCAGCGAGGCCGAAGGTGTGGTGCCGCTGGTCGTGCCGATCAATGACCGCACTCTCGAGGACACCCGCGCCAACGCGGTGCTGATCGGTGAAGCCCGGGTCAATCCGAAGGGCGTTGCCGAGGACCTGACGGAAACGCGGGCGATCATCAAGGAAGCCCTGCGGAAGATGCGCGAAGAGCCCGACGAGAAGTTGGAGCTGCTGCCGCTGACGCCGTTCATCCCCAAGCGGGTCGTCACCCAGGCCGCGGATATCGCGGTCGGGTTCGGAGAGTTGCCGGTGTTCTGCTCGAACCTCGGCGTGCTGCCGGACGATCTGGCGCGCGTCGACGGGACGCCGGCCGAGTACGTGATGGCACGCGGCGTGGATGGTCAGGTGCCGCGCGCGGTGATGGAGCACCGCAAGGGCATTCTGACCGTCATCTCCATGCAGATGATCGGCCGGGTGTCGATGGCCGTGATCGGTTACCAGCCGGGCGCCGAGAACACCAAGGCCGCTCTGCGCGCGCACGTGGAAGCGACGTTGGCCGAGTTCGGCCTGTCTGCCGTCTACGAATAACTCCCCGACAATCCCAGTTTCGACAATCGAAAAGTGAAGGGCCAGGTCTATCTTGTCCACTGATACCCGGTCGAAGAGGACCGGCAGCGGCCGGTTCGGCAAGCTGCCGCAGGAGTTGGACCGTCCGCAGGACCGTCTGGACTACATGGACGAGGCGACCTTTCTGTCGTACCGGGCCAGCGGCCGGGTCCAGGTCATGCTGGCGATGTGGTTCTACGAAGGGCCCGTCGATCTCGACGGCCTGCGCCGGTTCCACGCGAACTTCGGCCGGAGCCTGGCGGCCCGGCGCATCGAGCGTTCGCCGTTGCCGTTCGGTCGCGCCCGCTGGGTCGCCGCGCCGGCCGTCGAGCGGCCGCTCGACATCGCCGAAACCGCCCGCCCGCGTTCGGAACTGACGGACTGGCTGGAGGAGCGGTCGCAGATCCCGATCGATCCCGAGCACGGTCCCGGCTGGCACCTGGGCGTCCAGTCGTTCAGCGACGGTTCGACGGCTGTGGCGCTGGCGCTGTCGCACTGCCTGATCGACGGCACCGGAGCGGTGGCCGCGATCATGGAATCGGTCCTGGGCCAGAGCCGGGATCTGGGTTACGCCCAGCCGGGGTCCCGGACCCGGTGGCAGGGCCTCCGCGCAGATCTGCGCCAGGCTCGGCGCGACTGGCCCGAGGTCCGCCGGACCGTGGTGGCCGCCGCGAAGATGCTCCACCGCAGGCGTCACGAGCTCTCCACGTCCGGGGACACCCGACCTGCCCCGACCGGGACCAACCCCGACGAGCACGTGCTGATGCCGTTCGCCGGCACCCACATCGACGTCGAGCAGTGGGATGCGAAATGCGATGCCCTGGGCGGCAACACCTACTCGCTGGCCGCGGCATTCGCGGCCCGGCTGGGTGTCCGGATGGAACGGCACCGCAAGCACGACAACAACATTGCCCTCATGGTCGCGGTCAACGACCGCACCTCGATGGACGACACCCGCGCCAATGCCATGGCGTTCGCCAATCTGACCGTCGACCCGACCCACGTGGCCAAGGACCTGACGGACCTGCGGGCGGCGCTGCGCACCTCGCTCAGCACGGCCAAGGAGCAGCCGGACGAGTCGTTCGTCCTGCTGCCGCTGACGCCGTTCATTCCGCTGCGCGCGGTCGACAAGACGGCTGACCTGGTGCTCGGTGACATGCCGGTGACGTGCTCGAACTTCGCCGAGTTGCCGGACCTGATGTGCCGGCCCGACGGCGTCAACCAGGCGACGTTCCTGAACTGCTGGGGTGTCGAGCAGAACGTCAAGCGGGCCGACATCGAGCGGCCCGGCGGCCTGCTCGTGGTCGCGTCCGGCCGGTACAACGGCCGGGTGAACCTCGGGATCGTCGGCTACCAGGTGGGGGCCGAGAACACCCGGGCCGTGCTGCGCGAACTCGTCCAGCAGACGCTCGACGAGTTCGGCCTCACGCCGCTCACTCTCTACTAGAGGCGGCCTTCTCCAACAGATCCGCGGTGCGTGCGACGCTGTCCGCGGGCTTCGTCATGCGCGCGGCGGCGGCCCGGACCCGCTCCGCACACTCCGGCTGTAGCGCGGTGCGCAGAGCGGCCTTCAGCGATGCCGGCGTGGTCTTCGAAAAGCGGCCTGACGCCCCGAGTTTCAGCTTCTTGATCTGCCCGGCCCACACCGGCTGGTCGGCGCTGACCCACAACACCACGGTCGGGACCCCGGCGCGCAGCCCTGCCGCGGTGGTGCCGGCACCGCCGTGATGGACCAGTGCCCGGCACAGCGGGAACACCGCGGCATGGTTGACGGCACCGACCAACTTCACGTGGTCGCCCAGCACGGTGTTCGGCAGGTCCCAGACACCCGAGCTGATCAGCGCCCGCTCGCCGAGTTCGGCGCACACCGCGTCGATCATCGCCACGGCGTCGGCGGGGGAGTCCACCGGCATGCTGCCGAAGCCGAAATAGATGGGCGGCTTTCCGTTCGTGATCCAGTCCATGACGTCGGCGTCGGTATCGGTCTGCAGTTCCATCGACATGGACCCGACCAGGGGCTTGGCGTCGCCGTATTCGGCCGCCAGCCCGGGGAACAGCACCTCGTCGTAGGCCTGGATTTCCAGCGCGCCGCGGTCCTCGATGCGGCGGACGGCCCGCACCGTGGCCGGCGGCAGCCCCAGGGTGCGCCGCTGGATGTCCTCGGCCTCCTTGAGCATGCGCCAGTGGAACCACTCGCCGACGGCGAAGCCGCGGCGGATCAGCGGTAGCGGCAGCGGTACCGGCAGCACCTGGCTGTTGGGGCGGAACGGGAAGTAGTGCAGGGCGGCCAACGGGATGTCGAAATGCTCGGCGACGTTGGCGGCGACCTCTTGGTAAGTGGTCCCGGCGAGGAGCAGATCCGCGTCCCCGGCGACCTCGGTCAGGGTGGCGTTCATGTCCTGCCAGCCCTGCGTCATGTAGTCCCGCAGTTCGCGCACCGCATTGACGGGGTTCTTGACGCTCAAATGGTCGCGAAAGATGTCCGCATCGAGTTGCTGCTGAGAATCCACGCCGTAGCTGGCGGGTTCGGGAAGACCCGCCGAAGCGACGAATGACACCAGATTCGGCGGCACGGCCATGCGCACTTCGTGGCCGCGGCGCAGCAATTCGCGGGCCACGGCCCCGCTGGGCTCGATGTCTCCGCGCGTGCCATGGATGGCGATAGCAAACTTCACAGGACGCCACACATATTGGTCTGCCGCTGATCTCCGCATTGCTGGGACATGAATGGCAACAAGGACGCTCCGCGCCCGGAGGCGTGGCGGAGGGTGGATGACTTCATCAGTGGCACACCCGATTACAGCATGGCGGCGGGATCGCGGCTCTTTGGCGGCGCCGATATTGCGGTGCCGGTCGGTGCATCTGATCGGTTTGCGGCGTGTAGCCTGTCGGGGATGCTGAAACGTGCCAGGCCAAGCGGTGCTTTGGCACATGCGGGTTTCGCCGCACTCGGCAAGTTCGTGGTGCGGCGCCCCGTCATGGTCTTGGCGGCCTGGATCGGTGTGGCGGTCGTCCTGTTTCTCGCGCTACCGACGTTGGTCGACGTTGCCAGCCGGCGCCCACCGCCCTTCCTGCCCGACGATGCGTCGACACTGATCGCCAGCAACGCGATGAAGAACGCGTTCCGCGAAGCCGACGCCGGCAACATCGCGGTGGTCCTGCTGACCAACGACAAGGGCTTCAGCAAGGACGACGAAGAGGTCTATCGCCGACTCGTCGACAAGCTGAACGCCGACAAGACCAACGTCAAGTCCACGCAGGACTTCATCCACATTCCCGAGCTGCGCCAGGTGATGGCCAGCAAGGACGGGAAAGCGGTGCAGCTACCCGTCAGCCTCGTCGGCAGCATGGGTACCGGGCCGGGCCAATTGGCCTACCGCAATGCCCAGAAGACCGTCCAAGAGGTGGTCAAGGGCAGCGATCTGACGCTGAACATCGTGGGTGCGTCGGCCACCTTCCAGGACATCAACGACATCGGTGCCCGCGATCAGCACATGATCGAAGCGGCCACCGGCATCCTGGTGTTCTCGATCCTGATGATCGTGTATCGAAGTCTGATCGCGATGCTGTTGCCGCTGGTCACCATCGGCGTCTCGCTGATCGTGGCGCAGCAGCTGGTGGCCGGACTTGGCCTGTTGGGGCTCGCGGTCGGGCCACAGACCCTGGTGCTGATGACCGGCATGATGCTGGGCGCGGGGACTGACTACGCCATATTCCTGTTCAGCCGATATCAGGAGTTCATCAGGCAAGGCGTTGCCAGCGATCAAGCGCTGGTCTCTGCGCTCACCTCGATCGGCGAAGTCATCGCCGGCTCGGCCGGCACAGTCGCGATCACCTTCCTGGCGCTCTCGTTCGCCACCCTCGGCGTGTTCGCCACGATCGGGCCCGCGCTCTCCGTGACCGTGCTGGTCGGGTTCTTTGCGTCGGTGACGATGCTGCCCGCCCTGATCGTTCTGGTCGGACGGCGCGGTTGGATCAAGCCGCGCAAGGACATGACGGGCCGGTTCTGGCGCCGTTCGGGTGTCAACATCGTCCGTCGCCCCGTGACCCACCTCGCCGGCAGCCTCGCGGTGCTGCTCGCGCTTGCCGGCTGCGCGACGATGGTTCGCTACAACTACGACAACCGCAAGGACCTCGACCCTGATGCGGCCAGCAACATTGCGTACGAGGCGCTGAACAAGCACTTCCCGGTCAGTACGACCATGCAGCAGTTCATCCTGATCCAGTCTCCGCGCGACCTTCGGGCCCCGAAGTCGCTCGCGGACATGGAACAGATGGCGCAGCGCGTCGCTCAGCTGCCGCACATCGACGCGGTCCGCGGTATCACCCGTCCTACCGGTGACGTCCTCGAACAGGCCAAGGCCACGTATCAGGCCGGTGAGGTCGGCAGCAAGCTCAAAGACGCCTCGAACCTCATCAACAGCAATGACGCCATGCTGCAGAAGCTGGTCGACGGCGAGTATCAGCTGGCCGATGCGCTGAACCAGATCCGCACGCAGGTGCTCGGTTCGATCGGTCCCGTGCGTTCGATGTTGACCCAGATGGCGGCGCTGCAGAAGCAGTACGGCGGCTCGAAGACGCTGGATGATCTGGACAAGTCGGCCAAGATGGTGTCGCAGATGACGTCGCTGGGCGACGCCGTGGGTGGGCAGCTGGTCCGCGTCGGAGACGTCTACAAGTGGTCCGGGAAGGCCCTCGAGACGCTGAACGCGACGCCGTTCTGCAACTACTACCCGGCGTGCAACGACCTGAAGATCGGTCTGCAGAACGTCAACGACGGCAACGATCCCGAGACCGTGCAGAAGGTGATCAACCTCGGCCACATGCTGCAGCAGTACAAGAGCGACCCGGGCATGGACGACAAGGTCCGCGGCATGGGCACCAACATCGAGGGCATCACCAGCCTGCTCAAGCAGCTGCGCCTGTACGACACCGCCGACCTGGAGAAGCGCCTGCAGCAGGCCATCGACGGCGTCAACCTGCTGGCCGATTCGAGCAAGCAGCTCGCCGATGGCGTGAAACTGTTGGTCGACCAGGTCCGGGGGATGGGCGGCGGTCTGAACCAGGCGTCGTCGTTCCTGCTCGGTATGCGGCGCGACGCCAATACGCCGCAGATGGCCGGTTTCTACGTGCCGCCCGAGATTCTGAGCCGGAACGAGTTCGAGAAGGCCGCGACGCTGTTCGTGTCCCCGGACGGCCACACGGTGCGCTATCTGGTGCAGACCGCGCTGAACCCGTTCGGCACCGAAGCCATGGACCAGACCAACGCGATCGTCAAGGCGGCCCAGACGGCGCTGCCCAACACGACGCTGTCCGACGCGAAGGTGTCGATGGTCGGTCTGTCCGCGGTGAACCGCGACATCCGCGACTACTACAACAGCGACATCCAGTACATCGTGATCGTCACGCTGATCGTGGTGTTCCTGATCCTGGTGCAGCTGCTGCGGTCCGTCGTGGCACCGCTCTACCTGGTGCTGTCGGTGGTGCTGTCGTATGGCTCGGCGCTGGGCATCGGGGTGGTGTTCTTCCAATTCATATTGGGCTACGACATCTCCTGGAGTGTGCCGGGCATCGCCTTCCTGGTGTTGGTGGCGGTCGGTGCCGACTACAACCTGCTGCTGATATCCCGAATACGTGACGAAGCGAAATGGGGCGTGCGCTCGGCGATCGTGAAAACGGTCTCCGCGACCGGCGGCGTCATCACCTCAGCCGGTCTGATCTTCGCGGCGTCGATGCTCGCGATGACGGTCAGTAGCATCCTGGGCGCCGTGCAGCTCGGCTTCATCATCGGTGTCGGCCTGCTGCTGGACACCTTCATCGTCCGCACGGTGACCGTGCCGGCGATGGCGGCGTTGCTCGGCGACGCCAACTGGTGGCCCTCCAAGTCGCCGCGACGCAAGCGCGAAGAGGCCGAGGAGGCTGCGGCTCTGGCCGCCACCGAACGGCTGCTGGCCGAACGGCAGGCCCGTCGGGAGTCCGACGAGGTCGAACCCTGCCCGGAGTGCGGCTACGCGGCGACTTGTGATGCGTGCCAGATGACGACGGCCTTCGAGGCGGCCGGGTCGGTACAGCACCGCGGCTTCTTCGGCTGACGCCGAGCGAATTCCGAGAAATTCATCTTTCTCGTCAATAAATCTGGTTGAATTCCTGACGTCCGGTGGGGGGAATTTAGCGTCGATGTTTTGTGCGACGGCCTGACGCGATCGCACCGCGACTCTAAAGAAGAACAGGATATTCGATCACTGATGGATCCTCGGAAATTCGCTGACGCATTGCGGCCACTACCAGGATGGGTCGGGGGTGGCATTCTCGACTGGTACCAGCTCGGGCTCAGGAAGCCGAGAGACGCGACCAGCTATTACGGCGCCACCTTCCATTGCGACCCCGTCGATTCAATTCAGCGGAGCATCATCTATTACGGCGTGTGGGAACCCGCCATCTCGCGAATTATCGAAAACACTCTCGATCCGGGAGATCTGTTCGTCGACATCGGCGCGAACATCGGCTACGACGCCATGCTTGCGGCGACCCGGGCCGACGTCGTCGCCATCGAGGCTGCGCCCCACATCTACCAGAAGATGCTGCACAATCTCGGCCGTAACCCCGCGCTCGCCAGTCGTATCCGCCCCGTGAACGTTGCGGTTTCCGACCATGCCGGCGAACTCGACCTCTATGACTTCGGCCCGCGCAACATCGGTGCCACCACCACCTTGCGGTCGCGCAACGGAAAGAAATGCGCGACAGTCGAAGCAGCTCCGTTGCTGGATATTCTCTCGGCCGATGAATTGGCACGTGTCCGGCTGATCAAGATGGACGTCGAAGGTGCTGAAACGACCATTCTGAATGACATTCTTGATCACATCGACGCGTTTTCCGCGAATATGAGCATCGTCTTCGAGGCCAACCCCGAAGACGACCAAGCGGCTTTCGGTGTGCTGTTCAAACGAATTCAGCAAAACTTCGCCGCTTACGAAATAGCGAACGGGTACAGCAATGCCTGGTATCTGAAATGGAAAGATCGCCCGCTCAAAGAACTTCATGCCGCACCGGCGCGGCGTACCGATATTCAGCTGATTCGCTCATAGCGCTGATACGGCTGTGGGCCGCGGGCGTCAGTGACGCCCGCGGCCCACAGCCGGTTACGGATGGATCAAGCGTCCAAGCGCGCCAGTTCACCCTTGCGGTACAGCTCGGTGCAGGCCTGCCGGCGGATCTTGCCGCTGGTGGTGATCGGGATCGAGCCCCGGCCGACCAGCACCAGGTCGGCGGCGTTGACGCCGTGCACCTGGGAGATGGCCGAGGTGATGTCGTGCTTGACCTGAGCCAGGTTCTCGCGGACCTCGTCCTCGGTGTCGCCGCGCTTCTTCATCTCGATGACGACGGCGAACTGCTCGACACCGTCCTCCTCGAAGCCGACGGCGGCGGTGCGGCCGCCCGAGACCGCGCTGACTGTGGCCTCGATGTCGTCGGGGTAGAGGTTGCGACCGCGGATGATCAGCAGGTCCTTGATGCGGCCGATGATGAACAGCGAGCCTTCGGAGATGAAGCCGAGGTCGCCGGTACGCAGCCAGGTGTCCGACGGGGTGCCTTCGGGGGCGTCCTCGAGCACGCCACCGAAAGTCTTGGCGGTCTCTTCGACTTTGTTCCAGTAGCCGGCACACACGTTCTCACCGTGCGTCCAGATCTCGCCGACGGTGCCCTCGGCGGCCTCGCGGCGGGTCTCCGGGTCGACGATGCGAACCAGCGGCGACGGCGAGAAGCCGTAGCTCACCAGCGGGCTGCCCGATTCGACGCGCTCGACGATGCCGTCGGCCAGCTTCTCGGTGTCGAAGTCGACGACCGTCGGCGGCTCACCGGATTCACGTGACGCCACGTAGAGGGTGGCCTCGGCCAGGCCGTAGCTGGGCCGGATGGCCTTGCCGGGCAGGCCGAACTTGGCGAAGCGCTGGATGTAGCGCTTGACGGTGGTCGGCTGCACGCGCTCGGCGCCGCTGAAGACCGTCAGGACGCTGCTCATGTCCTTGCCGGCCATGTCCTCGTCGGTGGTCCGGGCGGCCGCCAGGTCGAAGGCGAAGTTCGGCGCGGCGGTGATGACGTTCTTGTGGCTGCCCATCAGCTGCACCCAGCGGGCGGGCTTGACCAGGAACGAGATGGGGCTGGTCATCACGGTGTGCCAGCCGCCGAGGATCGGGGTGCAGACGCCGAGCAGCAGGCCCATGTCGTGGTACAGCGGCAGCCATGTCACCACGGTGCTGCCGGCCGGCGCGACCTTGCCCCAGTCGGAGAAGAAGACCGCGATCATCTGCTCGTAGTTGGCCGAGACGTTGCGGTGCGACACCATCACGCCGGCGGCGGTACGGGTCGAGCCGGAGGTGTACTGCAGGTACGCGGTCTCCGGGCGAACCTCGCGGCGGGAGAACGGCTTACGGCGGGTCTCCAGGTCCAGCTCGTCGACGGCGAGGACGACCGGGGTGCGGCCGTCGTCGCCCGGCGTCGCGTACTGCGCGACAGCGTCCTTGCTGGCCGCCGTGGTCAGGGCGACGACGGGCTGCGCATCCTTCATGACCGAGATGACGCGCTCGTCGTGGTGGCCCATGATCGGCTGGGTCAGCGGGACGGCGATCATGCCGGCCTCGAGGGCGCCGAGGAATCCGACGACGTATTCGAGGCACTGCGGGGCGACGATCACCACGCGGTCGCCGATCTCACCGTGTTGGCGCAGTTCGTGCGCGACTGCGACGCTCTGCTGGTACAGCTGAGCCCAGGTGAGGGTCTTGGCCACGCCATCGGGGTCGGTGTCGTAGTCCATGAACGTGAAAGCCACGTCGTTGGGTTGCAGGCTGGCGCGCTCGCGCAGGACGGCCGGCAGAGACGACTCGATCACGGACACTTCCTCCTCGGGAATGTTCGGGCAGGGGTGAAGGCCGGGTGTCGTCGAAGGTGGTGAAACACAGTCAAACTGACACCGGGTGCCGGATAGCAGAGTAAGGCATACCCGCAGATTTTGGCGGATCGGGCCTTTTGCTGACGAGTCTCCGACGGTCAGCGCTGGAGGCTCAGTGGGCCGCCTTCGAGAACCACTTGGTCTTGATCAGCCACGAGTGCGCGGACGCGAGTGCGAAGACCCCGCCGCACATGCAGGCGAAGACCCAGACGAACTTGCCGTCTTCGAGGGGCTGCAGCTCCGGAACCAACGACGTCAGGATGCGGGTGGCGCAGGCCATGATGCCGCTGGCGGTGGCGAACAGGTAGATGTTGGCGATGCGCCGCGAGTCGGGGTTCTTGCGTAACACGAGCAGGGCGCGGCCGCCGAACACCAGCAGGTAGGTCAGGGTGCCGCACAGCACCAGCCAGTACGCGGCCAGCCAGCCGTCGGTGGGCATGGTGAACAGGTCGGGGGAGTACTCGCGACCGGCCACGCTCATCGAGAACAGTGCGAGCAGCACCGGGATGCACAGGGTCGCGGGCCGCTCGATGTACTGCGTGAACATCTTCTGCATGGCGGCGTCGTCGGCCAGACGGCCGATGGCGTTGTAGACGATGGCCGAGGCGGCCACGATGTAGCAGTCATGTCCGAGGTAGGCGGGCAGGTTCCAGACGCCGGTTGCCGAGTGGATGGCGCGGCCCAACGTGTCGGCGGCCATCGGGGACATCAGGGCGACGGCGGCGGCCTGCAGCGCGATGTTGAGGGTGGCCGCCACTTCCCAGCGGCAGGACCACGTGACGCGACGGATCCACAGACTCCACGCCATACAGGCGAGAGTGATGGTGATGAGCAATGTGAGAGCCATGGTTGAAGCCTTTGCCAGCGCCTGCGAACGCTCAGAGTCTACTGGTCAGAGCGGCGGTGCATCAGCACGTCGCGTCATTTCCGACAACTTTGTGGCGCGTTTGGGGACCGCCGGCGCCGCCGTGGCAACCGCGAGGGGTGCCGATTGGATGTAGCTGATGACCTCGTCGTGACTCATCAAGCCGAACCGAACTTGCAGGTCGGGATAGCTCAACCGGAAGTGATCGGCCACCAGGCGGAGTTCTTCCGCGTTGGGATAGTCGGCCTCTTTGATCCGCCGGTAGTACGTACTGCTCGACGTTCCGAGCGCACCGTAGATCTCCCTCGCTTCGACGTCGCCGTCGAAGATGTAGTCGAGCAGCGCCTTGAGCTGTCTGCCGTTCTGGTCTGTTCGGGGCACCCTGCCACGATAGACCCTTCCCCCCTTTGGTTGCTAGCAACTGTTTTTGCGACACATAAGCCGTAATTGACATGGGCGTCACAGTTTCGGGAGCTATGTCCCAAATTTGGGAATCGTGTTGTAGTGTGCATCACATGACTGTTGCGTACGCCGGTGAGATCGATGCCGTTCTCCCTTCTGCTGCTGCGGCGACGATGCACGTCGCCGACTACGAGTTCGGCGGCTTCGACACCGCCGGTACTGCGGTCGATATGCGGCGCCTCGAGGCCCCGCTGTCACCGGTGATCACCGCCGAGCTTGAGGGCGCCGTCGAATACCTGGGAGTGGACGCCGAGGTGCTGCTGATCGCGGCGCTCGGCCGCGCGATCGAGCGGGTCGTCGGACCCGGCCGAGCCGCGGTCGACGTGGCTGCAGCGAAGGAACGGTCCGGCGGCGGACTGGCCGTTATTCGCCGGCTCGAGGTGGATGCCGTCTCGGCATCGGACGTGGATGCCACCGAGATGGTGCAGACGGTGCGCGGTGCCCTGGCGGCCGCTACCGCCGACCCGAAGGACGTTGCCGACGTTTTGTTCAGTTACGGCATGTCCGCGATCGACGGCGAGCACCCGGGCCCGGCGCACACGCTCGAGGTGCGGGCGTTCCACGCTGACGACGTACTGCACGTCGACTGGTGGTACGCCCGGCACCAGTTCGAGCCCTACACCGTGGACGAACTCGCCGAGCAGTTCTCCTACGCCGTGATCGAGCTGGCCTCGGAGGCCATGCCGGTCTCCGAGTAATCCGTGGTGGCCCGCGCCCGTTAGAATCGCTGCATTCGCATCGATCCGGCCATCACCGGGGAGCATTCGGAAGAACGGCTGCGTCGGCCTTGGCCGCGGTAGCTCAGTAGAACCGAACGGGTAGGCCCGTCATCGCCTGCAGTTGAGCGGCGCACACGCGCGACCTTCCGGGTCGGCTGTGCGCAAGCGGGGTGGTACCGCGGCGCTCGCGTCCAGACGCGAGATCGTCGTCCCCGTGCCTGGAACTGAGCACCTGTTGGTGCTGACGGCACTGGAGACCCTGACGTGAGCGCGTACCCCAAGACCGCCAGCGGCACACCGAACTTCCCCGACCTCGAAACCGACGTCCTGGAGTTCTGGGCCCGCGACGACACCTTCCGCGCCAGCATCGCGCGCCGCGACGGCGCCCCCGAATACGTCTTCTACGACGGCCCGCCGTTCGCCAACGGCCTGCCGCACTACGGCCACCTGCTCACCGGCTACGTCAAGGACATCGTTCCCCGGTACCGCACGATGCGCGGCTACAAGGTCGAGCGCCGGTTCGGCTGGGACACCCACGGCCTGCCCGCCGAGCTCGAGGTGCAGCGCCAGCTCGGCATCTCGGACAAGGCCCAGATCGAGGCCATGGGCATCGGCGCCTTCAACGACGCCTGCCGTGCATCGGTCATGAAGTACTCGAACGAGTGGCAGTCCTACGTCACCCGCCAGGCGCGCTGGGTCGACTTCGACAATGACTACAAGACCCTGGACCTGACGTTCATGGAGTCGGTGATCTGGGCGTTCAAGCAGCTGCGGGACAAGGGCCTGGCCTACGAGGGCAACCGGGTGCTGCCGTACTGCTGGAACGACGAGACCCCGCTGTCCAACCACGAGCTGCGCATGGACGACGACGTCTACCAGAGCCGGCAGGACCCGGCGCTGACCGTGGGCTTCGTCGCGACCGACGGTCCCGTCGCCGGCGCCCGTCTGCTGGTCTGGACCACCACGCCCTGGACGCTGCCGTC
Source organism: Mycobacterium sp. PDNC021 (assembly GCF_048282635.1). Classification (NCBI taxonomy): domain Bacteria; kingdom Bacillati; phylum Actinomycetota; class Actinomycetes; order Mycobacteriales; family Mycobacteriaceae; genus Mycobacterium; species Mycobacterium sp. PDNC021. The sequence continues at coordinate 3,590,960 of NZ_CP182502.1, read as the reverse complement.
GAACCAGGCCGTCGCGGTCAACCCCGAAGTCACCTACGTGCAGGTGGTAGGTCCCGACGAGCAGAACTACGTCCTGGCCGAGCCCCGGCTGGCCGCCTATGTGCGCGAATTCGGCGAGGAGCCGGTCGTCGTCGGCAGCTATCTCGGCGCCGAACTGCTGGGTACGCATTACCTGCCGCCGTTCGCGTACTTCGTCGACAGCGACCGGGCGCAGAACGCATTCCAGGTGCTGCAGGGTGATTTCGTCACCACCGAGGACGGCACGGGCATCGTTCACATGGCCCCGGCCTACGGCGAAGACGACAAGGCCACCTGTGACGCCGCGGGCATCGTCGCGGTCACGCCGGTGGACTCCACGGGCCGCTTCGACTCGACTGTGCCCGACTACCAGGGACAGCAGGTCTTCGAGGCCAACTCGCAGATCATCAAGGATCTGAAGAACGGCACCGGCCCGGCGGCGGTCAACGCGCCGGCGCTGCTGCGGCACGAGACCTACGAGCACTCGTACCCGCACTGCTGGCGGTGCCGCAATCCGCTGATCTACCGCGCGGTGTCGTCGTGGTTCGTCAAGGTCACCGAGTTCCGCGACCGGATGGTCGAGCTCAACCAGCAGATCACCTGGTACCCCGAGCACGTGAAGGACGGCCAGTTCGGCAAATGGCTGTCCAATGCGCGCGACTGGTCGATCTCGCGAAACCGCTACTGGGGCAGCCCGATTCCGGTGTGGAAGTCCGATGATCCGGCCTACCCGCGGATCGACGTCTACGGCAGCCTCGATGAGCTGGAACGCGATTTCGGCGTCCGCCCGGACAACCTGCACCGGCCGTACATCGACGAGCTGACCCGGCCCAATCCCGACGACCCGACCGGGAAGTCGACGATGCGCCGCATCGAGGACGTGTTCGACGTCTGGTTCGACTCGGGCTCGATGCCCTACGCGCAGGTGCACTACCCGTTCGAGAACGCCGACTGGTTCGACGGCAGCGCAACGGAATCCGCGCACTTCCCGGGCGACTTCATCGTCGAGTACATCGGCCAGACGCGCGGCTGGTTCTACACCATGCACGTACTGGCCACCGCGCTGTTCGACCGCCCGGCGTTCAAAACCTGTGTGGCACACGGCATCGTGCTGGGCAACGACGGCCAGAAGATGAGCAAGTCGCTGCGCAACTACCCAGACGTGTCCGAGGTGTTCGACCGCGACGGGTCCGACGCCATGCGCTGGTTCCTGATGGCCTCGCCGATCCTGCGGGGCGGCAACCTGATCGTCACCGAGCAGGGCATCCGCGACGGCGTCCGGCAGGTGCTGCTGCCGGTGTGGAACGCATACTCCTTCCTGGCGCTGTACGCGCCGAAGAAGGGCACCTGGCGCACGGATTCGACGCACGTGCTGGACCGCTACATCCTGGCCAAGCTCGCCGACCTGCGCGACACCCTGACCGCCTCGCTCGACGCCTGCGACATCTCGGGCGCCTGCGAGCAGTTGCGCCAGTTCGCCGAGGCTCTCACCAATTGGTATGTGCGACGGTCGCGTTCGCGGTTCTGGGAAGAGGACACCGACGCCATCGACACCCTGCACACCGTGCTGGAGGTGACCTGCCGCCTGGCCGCCCCACTGCTGCCGCTGGCGACCGAGATGATGTGGCAGGGACTGACCGACGAGCGTTCCGTCCACCTGACCGACTGGCCGGAGGCCGGCGTGGTCCCCGCCGACCCCGCGTTGGTCGCAGCCATGGACCGGGTGCGCGAGGTGTGCTCGGCGGGCTCGTCGCTGCGCAAGGCCAAGAAGCTCCGCGTGCGCCTGCCCTTGCCGAAACTGACTGTGGCGGTGGACAACCCGGAGGCGCTGCGGCCCTTCGTCGACCTCATCGCCGACGAGCTCAACGTCAAGGCCGTCGAGCTCACCGACGACATCGACGCCTACGGCAAGTTCGAGTTGACGGTCAATGCACGTGTTGCCGGTCCGCGCATCGGCAAGGACGTGCAGGCCGCGATCAAGGCGGTCAAGGCCGGGGAAGGCGTGGTCAACGCCGACGGCACGCTGACCGCGGGGCCCGCTGTCCTGCTGGTGGCGGAGTACAGCTCGAAACTCGTTGCCGCGGAACCGGAGTTCACCGCGGCGCTGCCGGACGGCGCCGGCCTGGTGGTGCTCGACGCCACCGTCACTCCCGAGCTGGAGGCCGAGGGCTGGGCCAAGGACCGCATCCGCGAACTGCAGGACCTGCGTAAGGCCACGGGGCTGGACGTGTCCGACCGGATCACCGTGACGTTCGCGGTGCCGGCCGACAAGCAGGCGTGGGCGAGGACCCATGCCGGCCTGATCGCGGGCGAGATCCTGGCCACCGACTTCACCGTCGTGGCCGTCGAGGAGCTCACCGACGGCGCCGACGTCGGTGACGGAGTCCGGGCCGCCATCGCCAAGGTCTGACGACTTTCCCGCGAGCGTGCCGTCGGCGCACGCTCGCGGTCAGGTCCGCAGCCGTCGGCCGGTGACGACCGTCCAGCCGAGAGTGGCCACGGCCAATCCGACGTACGCCAACCCGGCCCACGCCAGGTACCACGGGCGGCTGATCTGCCACAGGCTCGGTTCAGCCATGGCCAAGACACTGGGGACGCTGACGAGCGTCAGCGCGATCCAGCCCCAGCCGAAGAACCGGGCACCAGGTTCGTCCCGCCACGGTCCGCGCAGCAGCCAGATGATCAGCGGCAGTATCCACACCCAGTGGTGCACCCAGGAAATGGGCGACACCAGAAGGCCGAACAGTTCGACGACCAACAGTGACCCCAACTGGTCGCGGCCACCTGCGCTGCGCCCCAACGCCCACCAGGCCAGCGCGGCGAGCACCGTGGTCCCGACGATCGCGGTGAGTACCAGGGCGCCTTCCCCCGCGTCGTGGCCCACGATCCGCGATATGGCGCCTCGCCAGGATTGGTTGAACGCGATGCCGATCGGGTTGATGCTGGTATCGCCCATCACTTTCGTGAAGTAGTGCCACACCTGATCGCCGACCACCAGCCAGGACACCCCGACCGTGGCGAAGAAGACGATGGCCGAGCACGCCGCGGCGGCCCAGCGTCGCACGCCGACGAAGTACAGCCCGGTGATGGCGGGAGTCAGCTTCACCCCGGCAGCCAGGCCGACCAGCAGGCCCGACAGCCACCATCGCGTGCTGTAGGCCGCGTACAGCACCGCGAGCGTCAGGAAGACGCCCACCTGTCCGAGGTCGAGAGCGACACGGGCCGGCTCGAGCCAGATCAGGCCCGCGGTCCACACCATGGCCTCCCGCGCACTGGCGCTGCCCACCATGCGTTGGGATATCCGCACGATCGCGTATACCGCGGCGATGATCGCGACTTGCCACACCAGCCCAACGGCCGCGAATGGCAGGAAATGCAAGGGGTAGAACAAGATTGCCGCAAAAGGCGGATAAACGAACGGCAGCGGCTGGGTGGGGGACTGGTCCGAGTAGGCGAAGGCGTACAAGGTGTCGGGGCGGTCCAGCGCGGCGCCACCGAGGACGTACACGTGGAAGTCGACCAAGTCGGGCTGGCTGGGAATCGTCACCGCAAGCAACGTCACCGCGCTCGTCAGCAACAGCACAGGCGCCAGCAACCTCCGGTCAGACAATGTGCGCAACGCGACCACGACGCCCCGTTCGGACTATCCAGGCCATGGTCGCCAGCGCGGCGACGATGTACACGGCCTCACCCCAGGCCAGGTACCAGGGCCGGCTGATTTGCCAGATGTCGGGCTGGGCAAGGGACAGCAGGCTGGGCACGCTGAGCACCATCAGTGCCACCCAACCCCAACCCAGGATGCGAGCACCCGGCTTGTCGTGCCAGGGACCGTAGATCAGCCAGATCATCAGCGGCAGCGCCCAGACCCAGTGATGGACCCAGGACACCGGTTCCGCGAGCAACCCGAACAGCTGGACCACCAGTAGTGACCCGAGCCGGTCCCGCTCGCCACCGAGGGCTCGGAAGGCCAGCACCGCGAGCACGGCCGTGCCGACGATCGCGCCGATGACCAACGGAGACATCCCGGCGTCGTGCCCGAGGATCCGCGACAGCCCGCCGTGCCAGGACTGGTTCCATGCCGAGCCTGTCGGCAGTGTCTTGCCTGCCGCGATCATCTGGCCCGGGAAGTAGCGGCGAGTCTCCTCGGGCGCCACCAGATACGCCAGCCCGACCGTCGCGAAGAAGACCACGGCGGAGAACAGCGCGGTGCCCCACCGCCGCACTCCGACGAAGTACATGCCAGTGATCGCCGGTGTCAGCTTGATGCCGGCACCGACACCGATCAGCAGCCCCGACAGCCACCACCGCGAGCTGTAGGCGGCATAGAGGACGGCCAACATCAGGAAGATGCCGATCTGTCCCGATTGAATGCTGCTGCCGGGCGCCTCCATCCAGATCGCGCCGGCGGTCCATAGCATCGCGGTACGCCGACCGCCGCCACCGACGAATTTCTGACTCAGTCGCACGCTCGCGTAGATGGCGGCGATCAAGGCGACCTGCCAGCCGAAGGCGACCACCCCGAACGGCAAAAAATGCAAGGGAGCGAACAACATTGCCGCGAAGGGTGGATAGGTGAACGGCAGGTGTTCGCCCTTGGTCGGGTCGACGTAGAAGAAGTCGTACAGGCTGCCGGAATGCGCCAACGCGGAGCCGCCGAGCACATACACCCGAAGATCGAAGAAGGCGTCACCCTTGACCAGGTAGTAGCCCATCGTCGAGGCGACCCGCAGGGTTGCGCTGACAGCGAGGATGACCGGCGCCAGCGTTTGCCAGCGGGACAGTTCGGGCCGCAATGTCGAGGCGGGCCCGGCGGTCACCGGCCGACTATATCGGCAGCGCAGCCAATACCGCCTGTGGAAATGCTGGTGCCCGCCACGACGCTCAGCGTAGGCACAGCCGCCGCTGGGGCGGCACAATTCTCAGGTCATTCAATGGTGGCTCACAGCAACACGATTGGCCTCAGGCTACGACAGCGTGCCCGAGACGAGGAGATACACACCCAACAGAGTCAGCGCGGTCGCCATCACCCAGATGCGCCGTGCCCGTAGCCAATTCGGCACGAGACCCAGGTACTGCTGGGTCTTGGCGGGCGCTACCAGGTAACACAGCAGTGGAATCTCGGCGAACGCGAACGAAACAACGGCGTACAGGACGACTGCGGCGACCTGAGTGGACTTGCACTGTCCGGAAGCGAGGATCACTCCCAGTGCGCCGACCAGTTCGACGTGGGGCCCCGGGCCGGCCCATAACCCGGCCAGGAACGACATCCACAACGACTGACTGCGCATCAGCTTGCGAGCCCAGGCTGTCAAGCGCGCTGTCAGGGACGATGACTCCGGTTCGACCTCGTCGTCGGCTTCAGTGCCCGGACTGGCACCTCCTGTCACCGCGGCGGGCACTGCGGCAGGTACCGGGGTTTTCGTCCCGGCGCGAAACAGCAGCGCCACCGCGACCAGCAGCACCAGCCCGCCGATCGCCAGTTTGGCGTCCGCAGGATCGATGGAGTCGGTGGTCGAGTTCATGTCGGAAATGAGCCGCTTGGTGGCGCCATGCAGCAGGTAGACGGCGCTGAGGCCCACAAGCAGGCTGGACGCGATACCGCCGAGGCAGAAGACGAACAACGCTGGGATCGGGCGATGTCGGATCACGATGAACACCGCCACTCCGAGGCGGACGGGATCCCACATCGCCATGACGGCGAACATCACTACGGTGGCCCACACGGGCCGGGACGCTACTGCCCGTTGCTGGCAACCCTTGCTCGGTTTCCTGCGAATGCCACGACATCGCCGGGTCTGAGTTGCCGACCTCGGCGGGCCTCGACCTCGCCGTTGACTTCCACCATGCCCTCGGCGATCACGGCCTTGGCGTCCGCTCCGCTGTCGATCAGTCCGGCCAGTTTGAGAAACTGACCCAGACGGATTGATTCGTCACGGATCGGCACGTCGTTCATGACCAGAAGGGTAGCCACCTAGCATTGGCCACTGTGGATCGCTGGGTCCTGCATCTGGACATGGACGCCTTTTTCGCGTCCGTCGAGCAGCTGACCCGACCTACCTTGCGGGACCGTCCGGTACTGGTCGGCGGGCTCGGCGGTCGTGGCGTGGTGGCCGGCGCCAGTTATCAGGCCCGCAGATTCGGCGCTCGCTCGGCGATGCCCATGCATCAGGCCCGGCGGCTGGTGGGGGCGTCTGCCGTCGTCCTGCCGCCGCGCGGCGCGGTGTATTCGGTGGCCAGTCGACGCGCGCTCGACGCGGTCCGCAGCGTGGTGCCCGTCCTGGAACAGCTGTCGTTCGACGAGGCGTTCGGCGAGCCGATCGAGCTGGTCGGTGCCGAGCCCGACGAGGTCCGGCAGTTCTGCGAGGACCTGCGCGCCACGGTGCGCGCCGCGACCGGGTTGGTGGCCTCGGTCGGTGCGGGGTCCGGCAAGCAGGTCGCCAAGATCGCGTCCGGACTGGCCAAGCCCGACGGGGTCCGGATCATCAGCGGTGCTGAGCAGGGTCCGCTCTTGGCGGCGTTGCCGGTGCGCAAGCTGTGGGGGATCGGGCCGGTCGCCGAGGAGAAGCTGCACCGGCTGGGCATCGAGACCGTCGGCGCGCTGGCGGCGCTCACCGACGCCGAGGCGGCCGACGTCCTCGGCGCCACCATCGGACCGGCGCTGCACCGGCTGGCCCGCGGGATCGACGATCGCCCGGTGGCCGAGCGCGCCGAGGCCAAACAGATCAGCGCCGAGTCCACGTTCCAGGTCGACCTGACCACCCTGGAGCAGTTGCGCGAGAGCATCGGGCCCATCGCCGAGCACGCCCACCGGCGGCTGCAGCGCGACGGCCGAGGTGCGCGCACCGTGACGGTCAAACTGAAGAAGTCCGACATGAGCACGCTGACCCGTTCGGCCACGCTGCCGTACGCGACCACTGACCCGGGGGCCCTGACGGCGACGGCCCGCCGGCTGCTGCTCGATCCGGTGGAGATCGGTCCGATTCGCCTTGTAGGCGTGGGCTTTTCGGGCCTGACCGATGCCCAGCAGGAATCGTTGTTCCCGGAACTCGAGATGGCTGACGACTCTGATCTCGCTACGCCGGCGGGGGAGGCCGGGCCGGTGAGTGCCCCGCCGGCCGAATCCCCGTGGCGCATCGGCGATGACGTCCAGCATCCGGACCACGGCCACGGCTGGGTGCAGGGGGCCGGGCACGGTGTCATGACAGTGCGATTCGAAACGCGGGCCACCGGGCCCGGCGTGGCCCGCACCGTCGCGTCCGACGATCCGCGGATCACCCGCGCCGACCCGATCGACAGCCTCGGCTGGCAGGACTATCTGGCGCAGTTGCCGAGCGACGACGGAGCGGCCTAGCTCTACCCCCACTCAACGAACAGGGCCGCGGCCGGTATGTCGGCCGCCAGGGCCGCCATCAACAGCACCCGCGCTTGAGCCGCCCGCAGCCCGCCCGCTGATACCGCCCCGGCGTCCAGCAACGCCCGGCCAGGGCCGTAGCCCGACGTGACGCGGGTGCCGGGCACCCGGGTCGCAATCGCCACCGCGACACCGGCGGCGCACAGCCGCTGCACGCCGCCGAGCACCTTGGACCCGGCATTGCCCGAGCCGAGGGATTCGAGCACGATGCCGCCTGCCCCCGCCGCCGCAAAGGCGTCCATGGCCAGCGCGTCACTGCCGGCATAGGCGGCGACGATGTCGACGCGCGGCGCCGACGCCGCCGACAGTGTGCCGATCAGCGGCCGCCGTTTGACCGCGTCGGGGACGAACGAGCCGTCCCTGATCGATCCGACCGCGGTGCCGACCAGACCGTGTCCGGCCTTCGTCATGCCCAGCGGTTGCCACACCCGGCCGGCCATGCTGACCAGCACCCCGAGGTCGCGAGCGGACGGACTGGCGGCCACGGTGATGGCGTCGCGCAGATTGGCCGGGCCATCGGCATCGGGTGCGTCGCTGCTGCGCATGGCGCCGGTCAGGACCACGGGAACCGCACCGCCGTACGTGATGTCGAGCCACAGCGCGGTTTCTTCCATGGTGTCGGTGCCGTGCGTGATGACGATTCCGTCGGCATCGCCGGCCGAGCGCACGGCGGCCCCGATCCGATCCCAATCGGTCGGGGTCAGCTCGGAACTGTCGACGGACATGAGGTCGACGGTGTCGACCTGGACGCCGGCGCCGAGATCATTGACCAGGTCGGTGGCGCTGCGCGTCGGCCGGGCTATTCCGTGTTGGTCGATGCTGGTGGCGATAGTGCCTCCGGTGGCGATCACGACGACGCGAGTCATGGGCGAAATTGTTCCTCACGGCGTCTTTGGGATGATGGGGGAGTGACTGATGAATCCACGGAACCCGAGGCGACTCTGGGAACCGAGCCCGAGGCGACCGATAACACCGGGCCGGAGGCGACGACGGGGACCGAGTCCGCGCTGACCGCGCGGCCTCAGACCCCGCCCACCACACGGCGGCTGCGGCTGCTGCTGGTGGTGGCAGCGCTGGTGTTGGGCCTGGATGTGGTGACCAAAGTGCTTGCGGTCAAGCTGCTGGTGCCCGGCCAGCCGGTCGAGATCATCGGCGACACCATCACCTGGACGCTGGTCCGCAATTCCGGGGCGGCCTTCTCGATGGCCACCGGCTACACCTGGGTGCTGACGTTGATCGCCACCGGTGTGGTGCTCGGCATCATCTGGATGGGCCGGCGCCTGGTCTCGTTGTGGTGGGCGCTCGGCCTGGGGATGATCCTCGGCGGCGCGGTGGGCAACTTGATGGACCGATTCTTCCGGTCGCCGGGGCCGTTGCGTGGGCACGTGGTGGATTTCCTCTCCGTCGGCTGGTGGCCGGTGTTCAACGTTGCCGATTCCGCGGTGGTGTGCGGGGCCGTGCTGCTGGTCGGCCTGTCGATGTTCGGCTTCGATTTCGACACCGAGGGCAAGCGGCCGCCCGAGGATGCGGCGGAGTCCGTGGGGCCGGAGCCGGAACCGGCCGCGGTCGTCGACGAGGCTGAAACCGGCCGATGAGTAGCCGTTCGATGCCGGTCCCAGAAGGACTGGCCGGGATGCGGGTGGACGCGGGCCTGGCCCGACTGCTGGGGTTGTCGCGGACCGCGGTGGCCACGATCGCCGAAGACGGCGGGGTCGATATCGACGGCGCCCCGGCGGCGAAGTCGGACAAGCTGGTGGCGGGCGCCTGGCTGGAGGTGCGGCTGCCGGAGGCGCCGCCGCCGGTGGAGAACACGCCGCAGGACATCGAGGGCATGGGGATTCTCTACTCCGATGCCGACATCGTCGTGGTGGACAAGCCTGCCGGGGTCGCGGCGCACGCCTCGGTGGGTTGGACCGGCCCGACGGTCCTCGGCGGGCTGGCCGCCGCGGGCTTCCGGATCAGCACGTCGGGTGTCCATGAGCGACAGGGCATCGTGCACCGCCTCGACGTGGGTACCTCCGGTGTCATGGTGGTGGCGCTGTCCGAGCGGGCCTACACGGCGCTCAAGCGGGCGTTCAAGCACCGCACGGTCGACAAGCGCTACCACGCGCTCGTGCAGGGTCACCCGGATCCGTCCAGTGGCACCATCGACGCGCCGATCGGCCGCAGCCGGGGCAATGACTGGAAGTTCGCCGTCACCGAGGGTGGCCGGCACAGCATCACGCACTACGACACCGTCGAGGCCTTCGTGGCGGCGAGCCTGCTCGACGTGCACTTGGAGACCGGCCGCACCCATCAGATTCGGGTGCACTTCTCGGCGCTGCACCACCCGTGTTGTGGCGACCTGACCTACGGCGCCGATCCGACGTTGGCGAAAAAGCTTGGGCTCGAACGGCAGTGGCTGCATGCGCGGTCGTTGGGATTCGCGCACCCGGCCGACGGTCGGTGGTTCGAGATCACGAGCGAGTACCCGCCGGAATTGCAGCACGCCCTCGACGTGTTGCATCGGCAGTGACCACTACCGCGACGGCCACTTCCAACCAGAACCGGGGATTGCTGCTCGGGCTCGGCGCCTACGGCTCCTGGGGACTGTTTCCCGCGTTCTTCCCGCTGCTCAAGCCGGCCAGCGCGTTCGAGGTGCTGGCCCACCGCATCGTGTGGACCGTGCTGCTGATGGTCGTGGTGCTGGCCGTCGGCCGCCGCCTGGGTGACCTGCGCAGGCTGTCGGGCCGCACCTGGGGCCTGCTGGTGTGCGCGTCGGCGTTGATCTCGCTCAACTGGGGCATCTACATCTACGCGGTCAACAACGGCCACGTGGTCGACGCGGCGCTCGGCTACTTCATCAACCCGCTGGTGAGTGTGGCGCTGGGCGTCGCGCTGTTCGGCGAGCGGCTGGGTCGCGCTCAGGCTGCGGCCCTGGCCATCGCCGTGGCCGCGGTGATCGTGCTCGCGGTGCAGGGCGGGGAGGTCCCCGCGATCGGCCTCGGCGTTGCGGTGTCGTTCGGTGTGTACGGTGCGGTCAAGAAGGTGGTTCGCGCCGACCCTCGGGTTAGTGTCGGCGTCGAGGCCGGGGTGGCCGCCCCATTCGCGGTGGCCTATCTCGTCGTCCTCACCGCCGCCGGGCAGGCGACGGTTCCGTCGCTGGGAGCGGGCCACACGCTCCTGATGATGCTGTGCGGCCCGGTGACGGCACTGCCGTTGCTGATGTTTGCCGGTGCGGCGCAACGACTCCCGCTGGTCACCATGGGTCTGCTGCAGTACCTGACGCCGGCGCTGCAGATGGCGTGGGGCGTTGTCGTCGGCCATGAGCCCATGCCGGCCGGCCGGTGGGTCGGCTTCGTCCTGATCTGGGTCGCACTCGCCGTGTTCACCGGTGACGCGGTGCGGCGCGCCCGTACGCCGGTATCGGAACCTCCGGAGAAGGACCCGGTCGCGACCTAGACGACGCTAGGACGCCGCGGCGTGGCGGTAGTCGCAGGACTGCTGGTCGATGGTGCTCGGCTGCGGTACCGGGCGGCCGTCGACGAAGCTGCGCAGTCTGCTGCGGAGCCGGTCCAGCTCTGCACGCGCCGCGGCGATGCGCGACGTGACCGACGCGCTGTCCGACAGCATCTCGTCGAGATAGGCGTTGATGGCGGCCGGTTCATCGGTCGGCAACGCGAAGCCACCGGGTTTCAGGGTGCGGACGGTCTTCTCGGTGGTCCAGTTCGACACCGCCAAGGGGACAGCGCCTTCGGTGGCACCGATGATCAACGCATGAAGCCGGTCGCTGGCGACGATCGCGGACTGCCGATGGAGGGCGCGAATCCTGTCCTCGCACTGGGCATGCGACTGGTTGCCGAAGAGCAGCGGCTCGGTCCCGGGATGAAGTTCACGGGCGAGCTTCGCCATGGCCTCGTCATCGTCCCGGACCTGGCTGAACACCTGAATTCGCAGCCCGCGTGCGTCGGCAATCTCGCGCAGGAGGCGAATCTTGCTTGCGCTCAGGGCATCTCGGTCCCACCGCGTCGTTACGGCCAGGACCTTGCGCTCGCAGGGCGGAACGCCCAGACCCTCGGTGAGTGGATCGGGGCCTTCGCCGAATGCCCAGTCCGGCGCCACGTCGCCAACGCCGAAGGAGTCCGACGTGTCCGGATCGCGCCAGGCGACGACAGCCATCTTGCGTCGCGCGTAGCGCTCCATCGCCGGCACGTCGACCGATTTGCGGACCCGCCGGGTGCCGCGACTGGCGGCCTTGCCAACCGTCGACAAACGCACGCCGGCACCGGCCTGCACCGCCGTGCCACGATGGGCCAGCGGGAGCAGCGCACAGAGCGCCGTCCACCAGCCAAAGTAGAAGCGAGTGCGTTCGGGGTAGACGATTTCGCCCGCCGGCATGACCATGACCGTGCGGTTGGTCATCGCGCTCGCGGCGTAGCGGGCGAGCCAGCCGATCGGGGTGTTGTGTACAGCTTCGTCTCCGCGCAGTCCGACCGCGGTGAGATACCTGTCATCGTTGGGGATCGGCATGTACTTCCGGCCGACATGGACGTGCAGTCGGGCACCGTCGATTCCATGAAATGTCCTGAGCATGCCGCGCCTGAGGATCGAATCGCCGATGTTGCCGTTGTCGCCCCATGTCGACAGGAAAACTCGCGCCAACGTCACTGCCCCCTTCGGCATCCCCGAGTGTCAGAAATTGTGGTCCCTGTGAGGATGTTCAGGACCCTAACAGGTAGCTACCAGCTTGCGCGCCGAGACGGGACGCCCATTTGGTGTTAGCTGGTCGCGCGCGGGTGCGCGGCAGCGACGCCGACGCAATTGACGAATTCGTCGATTTTGGTCGTCGCTGGGCGTGGTGCCAGGCGCGCGGTGAGCTACCCGGTGCCCCGGGGGTGCTGGCCGGCGTTCACCGGCCGGGGAAGACCTGACGAATGCCCGCCAGCTGTGCCGCGTTGTCAGGGTGAACAAAGATGAAGTTGTTCACGTAGTCGGGCGAGCGTTTGCCGCCGACCGACTTCGCGGCCTCGGGCCGCTGAAGCGCTGCGAGATCGAATTCGGCCGCATGCCGAAGCGCGCCCCGGTGCAGAAAATAGCCCTGATATCCCACCGATTCGAAAAAGGCGAAGGTCTGTGCGACACCCCCGGCGTTATGCCGCTCCTCGCATTCCACGATGCACGTCGGCTTCGATGTCTCCAGGGTTTGAACACCGCCGCGAAGAACTGCCGATTCGTGGCCTTCCACGTCGATCTTTATCACGCCGAGTCGGCCCAGATCGAGTTCGTCAATTGTCGTGATCGGCACGTTGATGGTGCGCAGACTGAAGCCCGGATTTGCATCTTGCTGCAGTGAACTGCGAGTGAGGACATCGCGACCGCCGCGAGTCGGGATGTGAAAGGTGGTTTCACCAATTCGGTCGGACAATGCCACCGGCAGAACCCGATTATCCGGCTTTATGATCCGGCGCAGGCCGGCCGCCATGCCCGGATGCGCTTCGACGGCGATAACTTTGCGGAACTGATTGAGCGCGCAGTACGAATAGACGCCCACATTGGCGCCCACGTCGAGAAAGTCTCGACTTGAATCCTTGAGTAGGGCAAGAAGTCTGAGTTCGGGTTCACCTTTGCGCAGCTCCCATTTGACGAGCTGGCGGGCGCGGATGGCGTGTGCTGAGATCATGTTTGCTATTTGCCGCATTCCCTGACGAATTTGTAACGTGTTTCAGTGGCTGTCGGCACTGTCGCGGAACACCGCCGCGGTGCGCGCGGCAGCCTCGCTCCAGCTGCTGTAACTACCGGCCCACGAGCGCATCGATTCGCGGTCGACGGTGCCGGCCTGCGCACGCGCCTCGGCGAGGCCCACCGCCAGTCCGTCGACGCCGAGTTCGACCGGGTAGAGCCGCTGTCCGCCGGCGAGATCGACGAGGTGGTTGACCTCGGGTCCGATGACGGGGCAGCCCATGCTGAGTGCCAGCAGGGCGCTGCCGGACGTGAAGAAGCCGCGATGCGCGATGACGGCGCCGTCCGCCGCGGCGAAGTACAACGGGACGTCATCCTTCGAAATCCGCTTTGCGCACACCAGGATTCGCGGGTCTTCGCGGGCGAGTTCGAGGTCCGCGGACACGTCACCCTGCGGGTTGCCGGCCAGGATCAGGCGGTCCTGGTCTCTGGCGACCTTCTGGAAGGCGCGGATGATGTCGCCGATTCCCTTGTAGGGGCGCAGCAATCCGAATGACAGGGCGACGAAGCCGTCGATGGGCAGGCCGAGCTTGGTGCGGGCTGCCAGCTGCGACGGCGGCGCCGGGTGTGAGTCGATGTAGTGCGGGTGCCGAACCACGGTGCATGGCCCCGTGTATCCGAATTCCGTCGCGAGCGTCTCCTGGGCGCTGGGGAAATGGATAAACACATGGTCGACGAGCGCGAGCAGGTCCTTGCGGATACTGCGGCCCAGTTCGGGGTGTGGATCGTCGTGTGGCACGAGATTGTGCGCGGTCCAGGCAATGCGCACGCCGCGCCGTTTCAGTATTTGCAATTGCCGGTTGAATGCCGCGGCGCGCGCTTCGTATATCCAACGCACATGGCTGGTGTGCGCTTCTGTGGACCAATGCAGATGCAACCAATCGCCGGCATGTAGGCGAGCGGATTCGATGCTCAGAATATGGGGCGCAGAAACTTCCAGGCCTTCGCTGCGTAACCCATTGATCATGTTGGGCAGATACGGGTTGTCCAACCAGTGTGGCCACACCGCCACTCGAATCGGCTTTGTGTCCTTGGCGGCAGAGGTATCGAGAGCATGCGGTGCAGGCCGAGTAAGCGGGCGAGCCATGCAGCGGACTCTACAGTTCGATGCGGCAAATCTGCCATATATCTGTGAATTACGGCCGGGCGCGGATATTTCCTTTTGGTTACCAATGCGAACGGTCTCTGAGCAGCGACTTCGGGCTGACCGAAAATTGTCGGAGTTCGACCGCCTAATACAATTCTGACGCGCACAGCAATTGCGTTGCCCGCATATCTCTGGCAAATAACGGACGACGACTGGACGGTTGGCCCGTGGGTTGATCGGCAATCCTGTATCGGCGTCTACCGTGATTTTTCGGTCGTCAATCGGCGATATCGCACCTGCCGCATGGCCACGGCAACGACGCGACGGGCTGATTCGGGCAGGTCGGTGTTGATCGAGCAAACCTGAGCGCCCATGCCCAAATCCCGGTCCCAGGCCGGCGCCGCGGCGCTCGCGGTCAGGGTTGGCGTCGCCGAGGTGGCCGAACGGCAGTTCGCGGCGACTCGACGAGGCCCCGGCGAGATGGTGTGGTGTACTTAGCTACGACGGCTGCTGCTCTCGAATATTCCCGGGTCCGTGCGTCCCGACCGTGCGTGGAGCGCGCTCAGAATGATTGACCGGCGACCCCTCAGTGGTCGGAAAATTGCTGCTACGACGGGGAGTTCGGCTGTATGAGATTGAGCGTGATTGGAACGGGTTATCTGGGCGCCGTTCACGCCGCTTGCATGGCACATATCGGGCATGAGGTCGTTGCGTACGACACCGATGCGTCGAAGATCGCCGCGTTGTCGGCCGGTACCTCGCCGTTCTACGAGCCGGGGTTCGATGAGCTGCTCGCTACGGTGCTCGCCACCGGGCGGCTGCGCTTCACCGATTCCGCGCAGGAAGCAGTGTCCGGCGCCGCGGTGCACTTCGTCTGTGTCGGAACGCCGCAGTTGGCCGGTTCCGACGCCGCGAACATCGAGTACGTCAACAGTGCCTTCCGCGCGGTGGTGGCCAACGCTGACTGCGACGGGCTGATCGTCGGCAAGTCCACCGTCCCGGTTGGTACGGCCCAGCGCCTGGCCGCAGAGGTCGCGAAGACGTCGTCGGGCCTCGAGGTCGCGTGGAATCCGGAGTTCCTCCGTGAGGGCAAGGCGATCGAGGACACGTTGCAGCCGGACCGGCTGGTGTTCGGGGTCACCTCCGAGTACGCCGAGAAGGCGCTGCAAGAGGTCTACGGGGCCCTGCTCGATGGCGGCACGCCGTATCTGACGGCGGACCTGCCGACGTCGGAACTGGTGAAGGTCGCTGCCAATGCTTTTCTCGCGACCAAGATTTCGTTCATCAACGCTATGGCCGAGGTGTGCGAGATCGTCGACGCCGACGTGACGGTGCTGAGCCGCGCGCTGGGGTACGACGATCGCATCGGTAAGCGATTCCTGAACGCGGGCCTGGGTTTCGGCGGCGGCTGCCTGCCCAAGGACATCCGTGCGTTCAGCGCCAGGGCCGGTGAGCTGGGGGCCTCGGACGCGCTCAGGTTCCTGCACGAGGTCGACAAGATCAACCTTCGCCGGCGCGAGAAGGCCGTGTCCGTGGCGCGCGCGGTCGTTGGCGGGGAATTCCTCGGCAAGAGCATCGCCGTGCTGGGGGCGGCGTTCAAGCCCAACAGCGACGACGTGCGTGACTCGCCGGCGCTGAACGTGGCCGCCGCGATGCACTTGAAGGGTGCGGACGTCCGCGTCCACGATCCGAAGGCGATCGACAACGCCAAGGCCCGTTTCCCGACGCTCGGTTACTTCGACACCGCCGAGGACGCCTGCCGGAACGCGGATCTGATCGTGCTGGCGACCGAGTGGGACGAATACACCAACATCGATCCCGCGGCGTTCCGCTCGGTCGTGAAGGAGCCGCGCCTGCTGGACACCCGCAACGTCATCGACCGGGAGAACTGGTCGCGCGCCGGGTGGCAGGTGTATTCCCTCGGTCGTGGCGGATTGCACGTCTGATCCGCGGCCGCGCCGCAGCTCGACGAACTTGCGATAGAGGAGATTGATCCATGGCGGGTCAGACGATCGACGTGATCATTCCGGTCCGCGACATGGCTGATCACCTTCCGAACCTGCTTGGGCCGTTGCTCGATCAATTGTCCGAGGGCGACCGGGTCACGGTCGTCGACGACGCTTCGGCCGACGACACGGCAGCGGTCGCGCGTTCGCTGGGCGCCAACGTGGTGACGCTGACGAACAGCCGCGGTCCCTACTACGCGCGGCAGGTTGCCGCGAGCCGATCGGACGCCGACATCCTGCTTTTCATCGACGGGCGCTGCCGGCCCCTGCCGGGTCTTCTCGATGCGCATCGGGCTCTCCAGGGGCAACCGGGAGTTGCGTTGTCCTGCACCAACGTTCGTACCTTGTCGGGGCCGACCGTGGCCGCCCGGATGGCGGCGAAGATGCAGCCGTTCATGCTGCCCCGCGGGGGCGGGGCGATGAAGGCGGTCGTCGGGATGGTGCCGGCGCGGCCCGACTACTACCCGACCTGCAACCTCGGCATCGACCGGATCGCCTTCGAGAAGGTGGACGGGTTCCGGGCGATGCGTGGCGGCGGTGACCTCGACATCTGCTGGCGGATCCAGGACCAGTCGCTCGGCACCATCGCCACCGACACCCGGGTGCTGATGGAGTGGGAGCCGCGGACGGCGATCCGCGATCTGGCCAGCCAGTGGAAGCGTTACGGCAACAGCAACGCGTACATCCGCTGGGCGCACCGCAACGACTCTGTCAGCAAGGGCACCCACGCCCCGGCGCGGGTCTCACCGGCGGTGGCCTGGACGACGATGCGGGCCGAGCTGCGGCGTCCGCCGTCGGAGCTGGCGGCTACCGCGATCCTCGGAATCGCTTTCCAATACGGCTATTTCGCCGCGCAGTTCAAGCGCAAGGAGTTCGAGATGCCGGTGCATTTCGACGTGGCTCGGGACGCCGGCTCCGCCTAGGCGAACGCCGGCCCGCGCCGGCTGACCCGACTGGCTCAGCCGTCGACTTTGCCGCCTTCGACGGCGGCGCGGTACGAGCGCACGGCCATCGGGACGACGACCGCCGCGATCACCACCATCCACAACGACGCCACGGCCAGGGGCTGCCAGAACGCTCCACCGGAGGACAGCGCCCGCATGGCCGCGGCCGCGGGTGCGATCGGCTGGTAGTCGGCAAGGGGCCGCAGTGCGGCCGGAATCCGCGCCGGCGGGATCAAGGTGGCGAACGCCAAGCCCATGCAGGCGGTGTTCGTCCAGGTGAGGATCATGCGGCCCTGCGGTCGCAGGGCCAGGGTGATCACGATGGTCGCGAAGACGAGCACGATGACCACCGGGACCAACAGGTAGACCAGGAACGCGATCCAGTTGCCCGAGAAACGGAATCCCATCAGGTAGCCGGTCGCCACGACGAACGCCGATGCCGCGAAGGTGCGCAGCGCCTCGGCCAGCAGGGCGCCGGTCAGGGGAGAGGTTCGTCGAACGGGCATGATCCACAGCCGGGTGAGCAGGCCGCTGTCGCGGTCGTGGGGCACGGCCAGACCGGCCCCGATGGCGCCCGACATGGCGCCGGCCAGCGTGCAGACCGGGATCAGGATGTCCAGGCCGCTGTTGCCGGTGAGGCGGACCATGGACTTGCCGACCAGGATGCCGTAGATGAGGAGCAGCAGGGTCGGAAACACCAAGGCCTGCACCGGCACCATCGGGTACCGACGCCACTGGATGAAGAGCCGGCCGGCGAAGATCCAGCTCTCGGT
Source organism: Mycobacterium sp. PDNC021 (assembly GCF_048282635.1). NCBI lineage: Bacteria > Bacillati > Actinomycetota > Actinomycetes > Mycobacteriales > Mycobacteriaceae > Mycobacterium > Mycobacterium sp. PDNC021. The sequence goes on along the minus strand of NZ_CP182502.1, from coordinate 3,573,003 downwards.
GAGCAGTGAATGTTGGTGCTGCGAACTCCGATTCACGATGATCGCTCCTGAAGTCGAACGGCAAAGGCGCCGAACACGAGCAGCAGCCCGACCGTCCACGCCAGGCTGGCGCCGAGGTTGCCGGTATCGATGTGACCGCTGGTGAATCCGCGCAGTGCGTCGGTGATCTGCGAAACCGGTTGGTAGCGCACGAAAGAATGCAGCCACGAAGGAAATGCCTCGACGGGCGCCAGGCCGGTCGACAGCATCACGAGGAACAGCTGGGGAATCAGCAGCAGCTGGCTGGCCACCTCAGCGCGTCCGGCCTTCGATCCGGTGGCGTCGGCACCGAACGACACGGCCAGGGTCAGGGTCAGCGCCAGCACGATGAAGGCTGCCGCATAACCGATTCCGGTGGTCGCCCGGAAGCCCAGCAGATACGCGGCCAGCACCGATGCGACCAACGCCAACAGGCCGCGGATCAGGCAGTAGGCCATCCGCGCCATCAGCGGCGCATAGGGGGAGATGGGCAAGGTGCGCATCCGGGAGCCCAGGCCGCTGGCCTTTTCTCCGGCGGCCCGATCGGTCGTGGTCAACGCACCGAACAACATCGCCTGCACGACCACCGCCGGCAGGATGTACTGCACGTAGCTCATGTCGCCGGTGGCGATGACACCGCCGAGCATGAACGTGAGGCCGATCAGCGTGGATACCGGCACCAGCACGGCGAAGACGAGGTCCAGCCAGCCCTTGCGGAGGAGGCGGCCCGTCAGGAGTCCGAACGCCGTCACTTGGACTTGACCGGGGTGGTGAGGTGCAGGAACACCTCGTCGAGCGAGGGCCGGCGCAGCGAGATGTCGATGAGGTCGACGCCGATCTCATCCATCCGCCGGAAGACCTCGGTCAGGGTCGCGACGCCATTGGGCGCCGGTACCGCCACCGTCGTGGCGTCGGTGTCGACCTCCACCTCATCGAAGTCGGCCAGGGCCGTCGCGATCCGCGGCAGGTCGTCCGGGTTGAGCGGGGTCATCTCGCAGTAGCTGGAGCCGGTCTGGCGCTTGAGCTCGTCGGCGGTGCCGCGGGCGACGATCTGACCGGCGTTGAGGATGACGATCGAATCGCTGAGGATGTCGGCTTCTTCCAGGTACTGCGTTGTCAGCAGCACGGTGATGCCCTGGGCTTTCATGGACGACACCAGATTCCAGACGTCGCGGCGGCTGCGCGGGTCGAGGCCGGTGGTCGGCTCGTCGAGGAACAGCACCTTCGGCGGGACGACCAGGGACACCGCGATGTCGATACGCCGGCGCATGCCGCCGGAATACCCGCTGACCTGGCGGTCCGCGGCGTGGCCCATATCGAATTGGGTGATCAGTTCGTCGGCCCGGCTGCGGGCTTCGCCGCGCCGCAGGCCCCGCAGGCGGCCGAACAGGACGAGGTTCTCGCGTCCGGTCAGCCGCAGATCGAGCGCGGCGTCCTGCCCGGTGACGCCGATTGCCTGACGAACCTTCCCGGGCTCCTTGGCCACGTCGTAGCCGGCCACGATCGCCTGACCCGAGCTCGGCTTGAGCAATGTGGACAGGATCTTGACCGTTGTCGTCTTACCGGCGCCGTTGTGTCCCAGCAACGCACACACAGAGCCGGTGGGGACGGAAAAGCTCACGTCGCGGAGTGCGGGAACGGACCCGCCAAAAGTCTTGGCGACGTTAATGAGCTCGATCACGGAGTCATACGATACAGAGAGCCACAGCGCATTCAATTCGCACAGCGCTCGCCGCGATGTGGACATCGTCACTGTGCGCGGCTGTTTGCCCGGCGCCTCGAGACCGCGATCGGTTGCCGGATCTCTACGTTGGCGACAAATTTCCGGGCAAATGAATTGCGGCGCTCGGCGGCGTGGCGGAAGACAGCGCTGATCGGCCGGCGAACGCAGCGCCGTCTGTGCCGGTCACCGGACAGAATCGACGGATCCGGACGGTCTTGGACGGCAAGTTGGCTGAGCGTTGATGGGGTAGCGGTTGACCAGCCATCAGCTATGTCTTAGAGTTTGCTGAATTCGAAAATATCCCTTTCTGTGCGAGGACGTGGCATGGTGCAACTCGAGGTTCTCCCAGTGAAGGCAACTCGCCGGAGGGGTCGCCCGGCGGGCACTGATTCTGCTCAGACCCGGGCCCGCATCTTGGGTGCCGCGCGCGAGGTGATTGCCGTCCGTGGCTACCACGCCACCACCATCCAGGCCATTGCCGAAATCGCCGAGTTGAGCCGTCCGACGCTGCATTATCATTTCCAGACGCGCGAGGACATCTACCACTGCCTGCTGAATGAGATCGCCACGACGATCGATCTCTGTATTACCCGCGCGGGCGCGGAATCCACGCTGCCGTCGCAGATTTCAGTGCTGATCACCGAATTCCGCAATGCCGGCGTCCATGAACCGGAGAGCGTCGCGCTGCTCGTCAGCTCCTACCTCGAGGCCGACCGACTGCCGGCCCCGAGGCGGGATGCGAAGGCGGCCGTCCGCAAATTCATGGATCAGGCCGTGCGCGACGCCGTGGCGCGCGGGGAGTTGCCCGCCGAGACAGCTGTGGCTCCTGTTGCCGATCTGCTGTACACGATGGTGTGGGGACTCGGGTTCTACGCCGGGCTGGTGGCCGACCGGGACCGCGTAGAGGCGGTAACTAAGCAACTGCAACTGGTGTTGCACAAGGGGTTGCTGGTGGCTCCGGTGGCAACTGAAGTGTGCGTGGCCGAAGAGCGTGTCCCCGCGGGCGTCGCCGCCTTGTCGTAGTCGTCCTGACGACACAGCACCCGACACGCCGAACCGTGTCGGTGGCCCGTTTTAGACTGGCAGCCCTATGAGCCAGTTCGTGCACCTCCACAATCACACCGAGTACTCGATGCTGGACGGTGCGGCGAAGGTCAAGCCCATGATCGCCGAGGCTCTGCGGTTGGGCATGCCCGCCATCGGCATGACCGACCACGGAAACATGTTCGGCGCCAGCGAGTTCTACAACATCGCGACCAAAGAGGGCATCAAGCCGATCATCGGCATCGAGGCGTACATCGCGCCCGCGTCCCGCTTCAACACGAAGCGCGTCACCTGGGGCGATCCGAGCCAGAAGGGTGACGACGTCTCGGGTAGCGGTTCGTACACCCACATGACGATGGTCGCCGAGAACGCGACCGGCCTGCGCAATCTGTTCAAGCTGTCGTCGCTGGCTTCGTTCGAGGGACAGCTCGGTAAGTGGTCCCGCATGGACGCGGAGATAATCGCCGAGAATTCCGCGGGCATCATCGCCACCACCGGCTGCCCGTCGGGTGAGGTGCAGACGCGGCTGCGGCTCGGCCACGAGCAGGAAGCGCTCGAGGCCGCCGCGAAGTGGCAGGACATCTTCGGCAAGGAGAATTTCTTCCTCGAGCTGATGGATCACGGCATCGAGATCGAGCGCCGGGTTCGCGAGGGCCTGCTGGATGTCGGCAAGAAGCTGGGCATTCCGCCGCTGGCGACCAACGACTGCCACTACGTCACGCGCGAGGCCTCGCACAACCACGAGGCGCTGCTGTGTATCCAGACCGGCAAGACGCTCTCGGACCCGACTCGGTTCAAGTTCGACGGTGACGGCTACTACCTCAAGTCGGCCGCGGACATGCGGGCCATGTGGGACCACCAGGTACCCGGTGCCTGCGACTCCACGCTGTTGATCGCCGAGCGCGTCCAGTCCTACGCCGACGTCTGGAAGTTCCACGACCGGATGCCGATCTTCCCCGTACCCGAGGGCGAGACGCAGGCCAGTTGGCTGCGTAAAGAGGTGCTGCGTGGCCTGGACCGGCGCTTCCCGACCGGCCCGCCGCAGGACTACCTCGACCGGGCTGATTACGAGATCAACGTCATCGTGCAGATGGGCTTCCCGGCGTACTTTCTCGTCGTCGGTGACCTCATCAGCCACGCGCGCGAAGTCGGTATCTGGGTTGGCCCGGGCCGAGGTTCGGCAGCAGGTTCGCTGGTCGCATGGGCGATGGGCATCACCAACATCGACCCCATCCCGCACGGTCTGCTGTTCGAGCGGTTCCTTAATCCCGAGCGCGTGTCGATGCCCGATATCGATATCGACTTCGACGACCGCCGCCGCGGCGAGATGGTGCGCTACGCCAGTGAGAAGTGGGGCAGTGACCGCGTCGCCCAGGTCATCACCTTCGGTACCATCAAAACCAAAGCAGCACTGAAGGATTCGGCGCGTGTCCACTACGGGCAGCCGGGCTTCGCGATCGCCGATCGCATCACCAAGGCGCTGCCGCCGCCGATCATGGCCAAGGACATCTCGGTGTCCGGGATCACCGATCCCACCCATGAGCGGTACAAGGAAGCCGCCGAGGTCCGCGCACTGATCGACACCGATCCCGACGTGCGGACCATCTACGAGACCGCCCGCGGTCTGGAGGGCCTGGTTCGCAACGCCGGCGTGCACGCCTGCGCGGTGATCATGAGTTCCGAGCCGCTGATCGACGCCATCCCGATGTGGAAGCGGGCCCAGGACGGCGCCATCATCACCGGCTGGGACTACCCGTCGTGTGAGGCCATCGGCCTGCTGAAGATGGACTTCCTGGGTCTGCGCAACCTCACCGTCATCGGTGACGCCCTGGAGAACATCAAGGCCAACCGCGGCATCGATCTCGATCTCGATCACCTGGGTCTGGAGGATCCGAAAACCTACGAGCTGCTGGCGCGCGGCGACACCCTCGGGGTGTTCCAGCTCGACGGGTCCGCGATGCGCGATCTGCTGAAGCTGATGCGGCCGACCGGCTTTGAGGACATCGTGGCGGTCCTGGCTCTGTATCGGCCAGGCCCGATGGGTGTGGATGCGCATACCGACTACGCGAAGCGAAAGAACGGGCTCCAGGAGATCAAGCCCATCCACCCGGAGCTCGAAGAGCCGCTACGCGACATTCTTTCTGAGACTTACGGTTTGATCGTTTACCAAGAACAGATCATGCACATCGCGCAGAAGGTCGCGGGCTACTCGCTCGGCCAAGCAGACCTGCTGCGTCGCGCGATGGGTAAGAAAAAGAAGGAAATCCTCGACGAGGCCTACGGCGGATTCGCCGACGGCATGAAGCAGAACGGCTTCTCTCAGGCGGCGATCACCGCATTGTGGGACACGGTGCTGCCGTTCGCCGGCTACGCGTTCAACAAGTCGCACGCTGCCGGGTACGGCCTGGTGTCGTTCTGGACCGCCTATCTCAAGGCCAACTTTCCGGCCGAGTACATGGCAGGTCTACTGACCTCGGTCGGCGACGACAAGGACAAGGCCGCGGTGTACCTGGCGGATTGCCGCCGTCTGGGAATTACGGTGCTGCCGCCGGATGTCAACGAGTCGGTACACAACTTCGCCTCGGTCGGCAAGGACATCCGCTACGGGCTGGGCGGTGTGCGCAACGTCGGCGCCAATGTGGTGCAGTCCATCATCGCGGGCCGCACCGACAAGGGGAAGTACACCGATTTCTCCGACTACCTCAGCAAGATCGACATCACGGCCTGCAACAAGCGCGTCACCGAATCTCTGGTCAAGGCAGGCGCTTTCGACTCGCTGGATCATGCCCGCAAGGGCTTGTTCCTGGTCCATGCCGACGCCGTCGACTCGGTGCTTGGCACCAAGAAGGCCGAAGCCATGGGCCAGTTCGATCTGTTCGGCGGCGGTGATGCCGGTGACGCCGGCGACGCGGCGTTCACCATCAAGGTGCCCGAGGACGAGTGGGACGACAAGCACAAGCTCGCCCTGGAGCGAGAGATGCTGGGCCTGTACGTTTCCGGTCATCCGCTCAACGGTGTCGCGCACCTGCTCAATGCGCAGGTGGACACCCAGATAACGGCCATCCTCGAGGGCACTGTCGCCAACGACACCCAGGTTCGCATCGGCGGCATTTTGGCGGGCGTGGTACGGCGGGTCAACAAGCAGGGATTGCCCTGGGCCTCAGCGCAATTGGAAGACCTCAATGGTTCCGTAACGGTGAACTTCTTCCCGAAGACCTACGCCGTGTTCGGTGCCGACATCATGGACGACGCCATCGTGCTGGTGAGCGGCAAGGCCCGGGTCGAAGACGAGCGGGTATCGATCTTCGCCAGTGACCTTGCGGTGCCGGACTTTTCGAATGCGCAAGCGGACCGTCCGCTCGCGGTCAGCCTGCCGACCCGGCAGTGCACCCCGGAGAAGGTCAGCGCGCTCAAGCAGGTGCTGGCACACCATCCGGGCACATCGCAGGTGCACCTTCGGCTGATCAGCGGGGACCGCATCACCACGCTGGAACTGGACCAGACCCTGCGGGTCACACCATCTTCGGCGCTGATGGGCGACTTGAAGGCGCTGCTGGGTCCGGGCTGCCTCGGCGGGTAGTCCCTGGCCCGCTCTTGGTAGGGCGAGCAGCGCAAGTTCAGAAGCGGTATCGGAGAATCCGAGCCTTACGCGCGCCGGCTTTGGTCAGCCCCGTCAGGCGAGTCGCAACCCGCAGCGCACCAGGGAATAGGTCGACCTCGGGCTGGTGACACAGACTGGCCTCTTCGACAAGCTGCAGTCGTGGATTCCAGCTCAGCGGGTGCCGTGCGTCCTTGAAGCCCGCGTAGCCCAATTGGCTGCCGACATCTTTGAACATCTTCTGCGGAAGGTATTTGAACGCGGCCAGGCTCAGTGCTCCAAACCGCCCGTAGTCGTTGAACGCCACCTCGCCGCTGTCGAAATGTTCGGTGACGCCGCGGAAAATACCGGCGATTACCGACTCGGCCAGGAAAGCGAACAGTCCATCCGCGATCAGCATGGTGGGGCGGTCCGCGGGAATCGTTGCGGCCCAGTCCGGTTCGGCGACCGATGCCACCACGGTGTGACAGTGAAGATTCGCTGGCAACACCTGGTCACGCAACGCGGAGACGGCTGGCAGATCCACGGTGTACCAGTCGACCGTGGGTGGGGGACACACCCGGTAGTAGCCGCTGTCGAGACCGCCACCCAGATCGACCACGACCGCAGTGGGATTGGTCGACGTGAATGCGCGTACCCGGTGGTCGAGCATCTCGGCGCGCAGTGCCGTCTGGCAGGCAACGCTGGTCTGCACTCGAAGCCCAGCGAAGTCGTAGTCGACAGCCGCCACAACTTCGTCGGCCCAGGTGTCGCCAAGGATCGGGCCTGGTGCCCGATTGTCCAGCGCCCTGGCGTACACGGTCAGCAGGGCCGTCAGCTCGACCGGCGTGAGAGAGGTAACGGGTATTCCCATAGGCCCGACCATACACCGGCACATGAGTTGAACGTTTGGCTGAAAACGTTTAGTGCCCTTGATATTTCGTGCGAATTACGGACAGTGATGAAACCATCCTCGGCCACCGCGATCCGCCGAGATTCGCAAATCCCGCGGGCGGTTCGCGGGGATGTGATTCGATCAGTGGGCCGAACGAGGAGGGTCCCGCATGTCCGCAGCGCAGCGTCCGACCACTTTGTGTGAAGCCTTTCAACAGAGCGCGGCGGTCGATCCCGCAGCGGTCGCGTTGCGCACCGCCGGCGGCGGGCCGACCCTGACCTGGGCGCAGTACTCCGATCAGGTGCGCGCCGTGGCGGCAGGGCTGAGCGGTCTCGGCGTGACCCGCGGCGACACCGTGTCGCTGATGATGAGCAACCGGGTGGCGTTCTATCCGCTGGAAGTCGGTGCGCAACATGTCGGCGCCACGTCGTTCTCGGTGTACAACACCCTGCCGGCAGGCGATCTGGCGCACGTCTTCGGCAATGCCGGCACCAAAGTCGTGCTGTGCGAGGGGCAATACGTCGACCGGATCCGCGCCATTGGTGCACCCATCGAGCACATCGTCTGTATCGACGGCACAGCTGACGGAGCCCTGAGCGTCGACGACCTGCTGGCAGCCGCGCCCGTCGACTTCGACTTCGACGCCACCTGGCGCACCGTGCAACCCGACGACATCGTTACGCTGATCTACACCTCGGGCACCACCGGCAAGCCCAAGGGCGTGGAGATGACGCACACCAACATCTTGTTCGAGTCGTTCGCAGTCGATGAGGTTCTCGGCATTCGGTTCGGTGACCGGGTCACCTCCTACCTACCGACCGCGCACATTGCCGACCGCTTGATGAGCGTGTACTTCCAGGAGGTGTTCGGCACCCAGGTGACGACCGTCGCCGATGTGCGAGCCATCGCCGCCGCGCTCCCGGAGGTTCGGCCGACGGTCTGGGGTGCGGTGCCGAGGGTATGGGAAAAGCTCAAGGCCGCAGTCGAATTCGCGGTTGAGGGCGAACCGGACGAAATGAAGCGGGCGGCGCTGCAGTGGGCGCTGTCGGTCGGCGCCAAGAAGGCCGCCGCGCTACTCGCTCACCAATCGGTACCGGACGACGTCGCCGCGGAGTGGGCCACGGCCGACGAACTGGTGCTGTCGAAGCTTCGCGAACGTCTGGGCCTGGATCAGGTCCGGTGGGCTGTTTCGGGCGCGGCCCCGATCCCCACGCAGACCCTCGGCTTCTTCGTCGGTATCGGCATCCCCGTGACCGAACTGTGGGGCATGTCGGAGCTGAGTTGCGTTGCGACGGTGAGTCATCCGCGTGATGCCAAGCTCGGCGCCGTGGGCAAACCCCTGTCCGGACTCGAATGCACGATCGCCGACGACGGCGAGCTCCTGGTCCGCGGGCCCATCGTGATGAAGGGCTACCGCAAGGAACCGGCGAAGACTGCCGAGGCCATCGACACCGACGGTTGGCTACACACGGGCGACGTCGGCCATCTGGACGGCGAGGGGTATCTGACCATCGTCGACCGGAAGAAGGAACTGATCATCAACGCGGCCGGCAAGAACATGTCGCCGGCCAACATCGAGAAAGCCATCAAGGCTGCCTGCCCACTGATCGGCGTCGTCATGGCCATCGGCGATGCCCGCCCGTACAACACGGCGCTGATCGTGCTCGATGCCGAGTCCGCGGGTCCGTATGCCGCCCACCGTGGGCTTGCCGACGCGTCGCCCGAAGCGCTGGCAGCCGATCCCGAACTGATCGCGCAGATCGCCGCCGGTGTGGCCCAAGGCAATACGGAGTTGTCTCGGGTCGAGCAGATCAAGCGGTTCTCCGTGTTGCCGGCATTCTGGGAGCCCGGGGGAGACGAGATCACTCTGACCATGAAGCTCAAACGGCGCCCCATCGCCGAGAAGTACGCCCCGCAGATCGACGCCCTCTACGCGCCGGAACCAAGCTCCGCCGTCCACGAGCCGACAACGACCGTCGCCGCGGCGAATTGACCGCGCGGCCCCGGATCAGGCGGTCGTGCAGGCGAACTTCAGGCCGACGCCTTCCGGCGCCGGGAGCACCGGCGTCAGGCAACCGAAGGTCTGGATGCCGGCGTTGCTGAACCGGATCGCCGTGCGGCGCGCGTAGTTCACGCACACGGGCCCGGTCGCGTCGGCGCGGCACAGGTAGTCGCCGAACCGCAGGCTCTGGCCGTCTTTCAGCTTGGGTCCGGTGCCGGCGGAGAACCGGCCCGGATCGCCGTGCACCGAACCGACTTCCGCGGTCGGACCTTCGAAGTCGACCCAGCCACCTACCCAATGGCCGTAGGTGTCGGCCGGCTGCGGCGGCGGGGAGGTCAGATGCGTCAGGCACGCCAGCGTGCCGTTGAAGTCCTTGTCGGTCATGCAGTTCGCACCCGATGCGGTGGTGAACGCGATGTCGGTGCCCAAGTTTGTGGGGGTGCCCTCGCGCGTGGCGGTATGGAATCCGGCCGGGTCGGCCGGGGTGCCGGCCTCCACCCAGGCGATGACGTCGGCGACGGGCGCACCCGCGGGCGGCGGCGTGGTGGGTGCGGCCTTCGGGGTCGGAGCTGCGGGACGGCTGGACGGTGCGGCGGCAGACAGCGACGGCTCCGAGATCGCCACGCCGGGCCGTCCGTGCTGGTCTGACCCGGCGGAACAACCCGCAACCAGGGCACATGCCGCGAGGACCACCGGAAGTCGCATGCCCGTCAGGGTAACCGGCACTGCCGCAACACGCGGCTCAGGCACCCCGATGATTACAGATTTTCGATAGTGTCCATTTATGCACGAACGTACCGTCCGCGTGACCATCGACAGCGGAACCATCGAGGGCTTCACGCGCGACGGTGTGCACCGCTGGCGTTCCGTGCCCTACGCCCGGCCGCCGGTGGGGCCGTGGCGCTATCGGGCCCCGCAACCCGTGCAGCCTTGGCGCGGCGTGCGCTACTGCCATGGCTTCACCTACTGCGCGCCGCAGGAACGCAAGTTCACCATGCTCAGCGTGGGCAAGTACCAACCCACGGGTGAAGACTGTCTGACCCTCAATGTGGTGACGCCCGAGCAGCACACCGGCGAGCCGCTGCCCGTGATGTTCTTCATCCACGGTGGTGGCTACATCCTGGGCAGCTCGGCCACCCCGATCTACGACGGGGCCGCGCTGGCCCGCCGCGGCTGCATCTTCGTCTCCGCCAACTACCGGCTCGGCGCGCTCGGGTGTTTCGATGTGTCGGCGCTGTCGACACCCGACCAGCCTCTTGATGACAACCTGTTCCTGCGCGATCTGGTCGCAGCGCTGAAGTGGGTGCGCGCCAACATCGCCGTGTTCGGTGGGGACCCGGGCAACGTGACCATCTTCGGAGAGAGCGCCGGAGCCCACGCGGTGGCGACCCTGCTGGCCGTACCGCAGGCGAAAGGGCTTTTCCACCAAGCGATTGCGGAGAGTCCGGCCAGTGGCATGGTGCGTACTCCGGACGCGGCCGCGCAGTTCGCCAAGCAGTTCGCCGAACAGTTGGGGGCGGGCAGCCGTGACGGCGCCGCCGCGCTGATGTCGGCCAAACCCGCCGAGCTGATGGCAGCGCTGGACCGCGTGATCCACGGCGCCGTGGTCGACATGCCGGGTGCCTTCCCGGCCGGCCCGGCGTGCGGCACCGAGTTCCTGCCGGAGGATCCGGTGATCGCGATGCGCGAGGGGCGGGCGCACCAGGTGCCGCTGATCGTGGGCAGCAATGCCGATGAGGGCCGCCTGTTCACCAAGTTCATGCAGCTGCTGCCCACTACTGAGGCGACGATCGAACGGATTCTGGCGCACGTCCCGGCGGAGCAGCGCGCCCGGATCACCGCGGCCTATCCCGGTTACCCGCAGTCGGCCGATGCGTGCATCAAACTCGGCGGCGACTTCGCATTCGGCACGGCATCGTGGGAGATCGCCGGCGCGCACATGCGCCACGCACCCACGTATGCGTACCGGTACGACTACGCCCCGCCCGCGCTGCATTGGACGGGTCTGGGTGCCACGCACGCCACCGAACTGCTGGCGGTCTTCGACGTGTACCGCACGCCGCTGGGTTCGGTGCTGACCGCCGCCATGGACCGGAAGTCCGCGCTGCGGATCAGCAATGACGTGCAGAATCGCTGGCGCGCGTTCGCGCGGACGGGTGTCCCCGGCGAGGGCTGGCCGCGGTACGACGCCGAGGATCGCGCCGTGCTGGTGTTCGACCGCAAGACCCGTGTCGAATTCGATCCCCGTGCCGAACAGCGTCAGGCCTGGGAAGGCTTTTCACTGGTTCACGGCTAGCCACTGCGGGATTTGTGCACGAAAATCCGCGCCGGCCGCGGATTTTCGTGCACAAATCGCCTACTTCTTGACGACCTGGGTACCGCCGGCCAGTTCGTCGTGCCGGCCCTGCTTGCACGGGCTGGAGCTGATGGTGACGGCGATGAAGATATACGCGATGAACGCCAGCAGCCCGCCGACCCACGGGATGATGGTCAACAGGGTGAACGAGTTCCGGATCGCCGACTGCTTGACGTCGGGCTTCGGCATGCCGTTTGGCCCACGCACGCTGAGGCCCAGCAGCATCTTGCCGGGTGTGGCGCCCACCGTGACTTCGAACAGCACGAAGTAGAGGAACATCCCCAGCCCGGAGAACAGACCGGTGACCATGATGTCGGACATCGAGCCGATCGAGAAGGCGCCGAAGAAGGCCAGCACTCCGACGATGATCCCGTCGATGAACCGCGCGAAGAAGCGGGGCAGCAGGTCGCCGGGATGCACCGGGGTGGGTGTGCCGTAAGCGCCTGCCGCGGGGTAGTTCTCGCCGTGAGTCATGCCGCCAATCTACTGCCGACCGGCCAGCAATATCTGGCTTAGGCGCGTAGTGGTCGCCTGGCCATCGGCATTGCCGCCGGCGCCGTTCAGCGCATTCATGACGGCGAGAGTGAAACGTTGTCCCGGCCCGGCGAATCCGACGGTGTTGGTCACCCAGCCGCCTTGCTCGTCGGACCAGCCGTCTTTGTTGCCGGGCGCCATGTTCGGGCCGGCGCCCCAGACACCCCACTGCTGAATGGGGTCGACGTTCTGCATGGCGCTCACGATCCACGCGGTTTCGTTGGGCCGCAGCCGGGTCAGCATGTAGTTGACCATCTGGTCCAGGTCGTCGGTGGTCGACTTCTGAAAACCCCAGTAGGGGAACATGTCTCCGAATCCGCGTTGCGGTTGTACCCGGGTCATGCCGAAATGCGGGAAGTCGTTGTTGAAGATGGTGTGGTCCGGTCCGCCGTACCGGGTCCACAGGGTATCGGCGGCATCGTTGTCGGACGTGTGCAGCATCTTGCCCATGAGGGCGATGTCGTTGTCCGTGAGCCGCAGCAGGCCGGCGCTCTGCCGAGCGAACAGATCCACCACGATGCCGAGCTTGATCGTCGAGGCCGTCCAGACCATGTCCCCGGCGTGCGAATTACGGTACACCGCACCGGTTTTGCGGTCACGCAGCACGTAGCCGACGGTGCCCGGCCGGGTCGACAGGTAGGCGTCTGCTGCCGCGACGCGTTGCTGGGCATCGCAGGCGGCAGTGCATTCGGCCCGCGCGGTGGGCAGCGCAGGCCCGGTCAGCAGTGCCGCGACCAGTACGGCCCTGATCAGTTTCACGCCGGTAGCCTCCCAGATCTCGGTCAGTGTCATTCGGTGCCGACCGCCTCGGGACGAGGCCACGTCGGCAGCGGTACCGGCCCGTCGCCCGGTCGCAACCGGTCGAGCACCGCCCGCAGCGGCGGCCAATTGGTGCGGCCCTTGCGGGTGACTGCATAGGCGGTGTGGATCACCGTCGGCCCGGCCAACGGGACGACCTTGATGCCCGCGCTGGTGGGCCGCTCCAGCGGCAGCAGCCCGACACCGTAGCCGGCGACGATCAGGTCCTCGACCAGCTCGAGGCTGTCGATCTGGTGGGCGATGCGCGGGGTGAATCCGCTCAGCGCACCCAGGGTGCGGACTGCGTCCTCGTCAGCGGTGTTGCGGGAGTTGACGATCCAGGTCCGGTCCGCGTACTCGGACAGTTCGGCCGGGCCGTTCGCCTCGTCGGCCCGCAGCCCCAGTCCCCACGGAATGGACCACAGCGCAAAGCCTTCCAGCAGCGGACTGGGCGAGGCCGGCGCCAGGTTGTAGTCGTAGGTCAGGGCCAGGTCCAGGTCATCGTCGGTCAGCAACGCGAACGCCTCGATGGGCTCGTATTCGCTTATGGCGACGTCGATTCCGGGATGCTCGCGGGTCAGTTCGGCCAGGATCGGCAGCAGCGAGACGCGGATGCCGGTCGCGAATCCGCCGATCCGCAGGGTGCCGACGGGTTCGGCGCCGGAATCGAGGTCCAGGCGCGCCGCGTCGACGGCCGCCAGGATCGTCACCGCATGATCGGCCAGGCGCTGCCCGGCCGGGGTCAGCCTGACGCGGCGGCCCTCCGGCTCGATCAGTTGCGTGCCGGTTTCCTTGGCCAGAGCGGCGATCTGTTGCGACACCGTCGACGTCGTCAGATTGAGGTTCTCGGCGACGGCCCGCATCGACCCGAGGCGCGACAAGGCCAGCAAGAGGCGCAGCCGGCGGGTGTCCATCTGCCTATTGTCCAGGGAATCTGGACGGTTCCGCGTGATGTGGCCCGAAGTTATGAATATTTAGCCAATGTGCGACGATCCGAAAATGACCGCACGTCCTGCGCACTTCACCTCGATCGACGCCGATCGGGTTCAGCCGACCCGATTCGCCCAAAGCCTGTGGGGTGAAGACCACCTCAACGGCCCGGCGGTGGTCGGCCTGGCTGCCCATGCGCTGGAGGCCGCGTTCGGCTTGCCTGACTTCCTGCCGGCCCGGCTCACCGTGGACCTGTTCCGGGCCGCCCGCGGGGTCCCGACCACGACCGTGGTGAAGTTGGTGCGCGACGGACGACGGGTGCGCAATTCCGAGTGCGATGTGGTGCAGGACGGCGTCACCGTCGCCCGGGCCACGCTGGTGCAGTATCGGCTTGCAGAGGCGCCGCCAGGTGAGGAATGGTTCCGCGCAACCGATTTCGAGCCGCCCGCGGTGATCGATGACGGCCTGGCGCCGTACATCAGCAGTGACGGTGTCGGCTGGACGCGGACCATCGCCGAGCATCAGAACGCGGGCCGCAAGCGCTACGTCAACCAGCCCATCGACGTCATTGAAGGGCAGGCCAACACACCGTTCGTCCGGGCTGCTGTGGCGGCCGAGGGCACCAGCATGGTCACGAACCTGGGCACGGCGGGCATCGGCTACATCAACGGCGACCTCACCGTGGCGTTGACGCGGCTGCCGCAGGATGACTGGGTCGGCGTAGAGGCCGAGACGCACTGGGCGGCCCACGGCATCGCGGTCGGCGCCACCACGTTGTATGACAGCGCCGGGCCGATCGGCACCGGCCTGACCACGGCGGTCAGTAACCCGGCCGCCCAGATCGACTTCGGTCACAGCCGGTTCGCCGACCGGATCAGGCGCGAGCTGTAACTTCCATACCGTTCATAGTTTGCGAACGATATGTCCACGATTATCACGTGGACATGAACGTTCTGGCTCCCGTTCAATACAACGATGACCACCGCAGCGGCGCGCAATGGCGCACTCATGACCGTCGCGTCTATGATGTCGGTGCAGCTGGGTGCTGCTCTCGCGGTCAAGCTGATGGACGGTATCGGCCCTGGTGGTGTGGCCTGGCTCCGCCTGGCCTGGGCCGGCGTGTTGATGCTGCTGTTCGTCCGGCCGCGGCCGGCGTCGTTCACCCGATCGGCGTTCGTGTCCTGCGTCCTGCTGGGAATCACCACCGCCGGATTCACCCTGCTGTTCATGGTGGCGGTATCCCGCATTCCGCTCGGCACGGCCAGTGCCCTGGAATACCTCGGCCCCCTTGCCATTGCGGTGATGAAGGGGCGTGGGCGCGGGCGGTGGCTGTTCCCGGCGATGGCCGGCACCGGCGTCGTGCTGCTGACCGAACCGTGGGCGGCTGCCGTCGACCCGGTGGGCGTGCTGGCCGCGCTCGCTTCGGCGGTCTGCCTGGCCGCCTACATCCTGCTGACCCAGCGCGTGGGCGACGAGGTCACCGGCATCACCGGTCTTGCGGTGTCCATGCCGGTCGCCGGGCTGGTGGTCACCCTGGTGGCCGGTCCGTCGGTCATCGGGCACCTGACGCCGCACCTGCTGCTGGCCGGTCTGGGCCTGGCGATCCTGCTGCCGGCGATCCCGTTCACCTTGGAGATGCTGGCCCTGCGCCGCCTCACCGCGGCAGCCTTCGGCACGCTGATGAGCCTCGAGCCCGCGTTCGCCATGATGCTCGGGCTGCTCATCCTGCATCAGGTGCCGGGGCTGCCCGCCCTCGCCGGAATCGCACTCGTCGTGCTGGCCGGTATCGGCGCCGCGCGCGCCGGGGCCCGACCCGCAGCCGAGGCTGGCCATCGGGAACCTGCGCTCGTGGTCGAATAGGGGTATGACGCCACCGGCCACCGCGCTCACCGCCGCACCGTTCACCGGCCGCACCCCCAGCCGTGCCGGGGACATGTCGGTGGAAACCCATGGCATCGCGCCGGTTCCGGCAGACCGTCGGTACGGCACCCCGGGCCGGCTGTTCACGGTCTGGTTCGCCCCGCAGATCAACATGACGTGTGTCTTCACCGGCGCGATGATCGGTGCACTGGGCCTGGGCTTCTGGCTGGCGCTGCTGGCGATGATCGTCGGCACGGTCCTCGGCTCACTGGTGGTCGGCTACCTGTCCACGCTCGGTCCGCGCACCGGTACTGCGCAATTGCCCGGCGCGCGCATGGCTTTCGGCGGTCTGATCGCGGTTCCGGCTGTCCTGCAATGGCTCTCGTCGGTGGCGTGGGACGCGCTGGTCGGCTTGTTCGGCGGCGAGGCGCTGGCGGTGCTGCTGGGTATCCCATTCTGGGTGGCGGTGCTGATCGTGCTCGGCGTGCAGGGCGCGGTCGGCTTCATCGGTTACGAGTTGATCCACCGGCTGCAGGCCGTGCTCACCGTGGTGTTGTTCGCGACGTTCGTGGTGTTCGCCGTCAAACTCGTTGGTGGGCATCAGGTCGTGACACCGCCGACCGCGCATGGCGCGGAAATGACCGGGGCCTTCGTGCTGGCCGTGACCATCGCGCTGAGCCTCGCGGTGTCCTGGGCCAGCTATGCCGCCGACTTCAGCCGCTACCTCCCAGCGGACTCCGCGCCGCGCAAGGTGTTCGGATTCAGCTTCGCGGGACTGGCAGCCGCGTACGTCTTCGTCGAGACCATCGGCATCGCCGCGGGGAGCCTGATCACCGACCAGACTGCCGAGGGCGTGCGGTCGGTGATGGGCGGGGGAGCACTGGGGGCTGTCGCGCTGCTCATCATCGCCCTGGCGTCGGTGGGCTCAGGCGTGATGAACGACTACAGCGGATCCCTGGCCTTGCAGACGCTGGGCGTGCGGGTGCGGCGCCCGATCTCGTCACTGGTGGTGACGGCGCTGGCGTTCGGGCTCATCCTGTGGCTCCACACCGGTGACACCGCAACGCGATTCACCAATGTGCTGCTGCTGATCAGCTACTGGATTCCGGCCTTCGCGGCCATCGTGATCATCGACTGGCGCCGCCGCAGCCGTGGCCGGCAGACCGTGGACCCCGCAGCGGAGACGACGCCGCGACGCGACGCGGTCGCCGCCTTGGTCGCGTTCGTCGTGGCCTACGGTGCCGCGATCCCGTTCATGAACACCACGCTGCTCCAAGGACCCGTCGCCGTTGCGTGGCATGGCGCCGACGTCGCCTACTTCGTGAACTTTTTCGTTGCGTTGGCCATCTATGGCGGCTATCGGAGTCGACGCCCCGCGTGACTGTGAGCCCTGTGCAGGTAATTTCGTGAAAATTCCTGCACAGGGCTCACACTGGTCAGATGGGGCAGCCTGCCGCACGTAGCTTCGCGACTACTCGATCGATCACGACCTGCGGGCGCGACAACAGCTCAGCGCTCACCCGAATCACCGTCCACCCTTCGGCTTCGAGCAGCGCGATCCGGTCGATATCCCACGACCGCTGACGCCGATCGGTCCAGTGCTGGACGCCGTCGTACTCGACCGCGACTCTCCAATCCGGCCACCCCATGTCGACTCGGATATGAAGGTCGCGGAACTCGATTTGTGTCTGCGGCGTCGGCATGCCGGCACGAACGAGAAGTAGTCGCAGCCTGCTCTCCTGCGGTGACTCCGCCCCGCCGTCTACGAACTCGAGCATGGTTCGCAGCCTCGCCTCGCCAGGAACCCCTCGGTGCGCATCGGCTATCCCTGCGACATCGAGTGTCTTGATGCGGGTGGCATTCAGGACTGCGTCGACGATCGGAATTGCTTGTGGTGCAGGGCGAGTGCGGCCGATGTCGAAGACCGTCCGAGCCGGCGTAGTTACCGTGATGCCACCAATGAGGCACAGTTCGGCGGGATCGACAGCCCACGATCGCACGACGATCCCGTCCTGCGCCCGCCGGTTGGCCCGCAATATCTCGGCTGGCGCAGTCGGATCCAGCCACTTGGTGCCGAACAACGCGGCTGCCGACAGTCCGCACAACGGCGCACCACATGCCAGCCACGCCGCTTGAGCTCGAAATTGTGCCGTCAGTTCGACATCACGCGGTAGGTAGACATCTCGAAATATCGCTCGATGGTCGCGGGCGAGACTATGTCTGGTGAGTGCTCCGCGGTGTACTGCCTGACTTCCAATAAAAGGTTGCATGGCAACACCGTCGGTAGCGACACCGACGAATGTGATGGCTGTGCACTCGTTGAGGGCCGATCCTGTGCATAGACCTCACACTGGGGATAACTGCAATCGACTCAGCGCACCGTCGCGAAGAACGCCCGGACATCGTCGACGAAAAGCTCGGGCTGCTCGAAGGCGGCGAAGTGACCGCCGCGCGGCATGGCGGTCCAGTGGGTGACGTTGTACCCGGTCTCGCACCAGGACCGCGGTGCCCGCAGAATCTCTTTCGGGAACGATGCGACGCCGGTGGGCAGCTCGACTTTCGTGCCGCCGCCGAAGGCGCGGAAGCTTTCCCAGTACATCCGGGCTGACGAGGCCGCGGTGGCGGTGGCCCAGTAGATCATCACGTCGTCGAGCATCTCGTCGCGGCTCAGCGCGCTCTCCACGTTGCCGTCGTGGTCGGTCCAGGACCAGAACTTCTCCACGATCCACGCCAATTGCCCCACCGGTGAGTCGACCAAGCCGTAGCCGATGGTCTGCGGACGGGTGGACTGCTGCTTGGCGTAGCCCGAGTCCTGGTCTTGGTAGTGCTTCAGCGCTGCGAGCGCGGATTGCTCCTCGGCGGTGAACTCCGTGGTGCCGGCCGCGGGACGACCCATCGGCATGTTGGTGTGAATCGCGATGCAGTGTCCGACGTTTCGCCCGATCTGAGTGGTGACCGCGGCACCCCAGTCGCCGCCCTGGGCGCCGTACCGGGTGTAGCCGAGGCGCACCATCAGTTCTTCCCACGCCCGCGCGGTCCGTTCGACGTCCCAGCCGGTGGCAGCTGGCTTGCCGGAGAACCCGTAACCGGGCAGCGAGGGACACACCACGTGGAAGGCGTCCTCGGCGCGGCCGCCGTGCGCCGTCGGATTCGTCAGCGGTTCGATGATCTTCTGGAATTCGGCGATCGAGCCGGGCCAGCCGTGCGTGATGATCAGCGGCAGGGCGTCGGCGTGCGGGGACCGTTGATGAATGAAATGGATGTCCAAGCCGTCGATTTCGGTGACGTACTGGTCGAACCGATTGAGCGCGGCCTCACGGGCCCGCCAGTCGTAGCCATTGGCCCAGTAGTCGGCCAGTTCGCGGGTGTAGCTCAGCGGGATGCCCTGGCTCCAGTCGTCGACGCACTCGGCTTCCGGCCAGCGGGTGTTGGCCAGCCGGCGGCGCAGGTCATCCAGCACCTCGTCGGGCACGGCGATCTGAAAAGGTGCAATGTCGGTCACAATCAACCATTCTTACCGGCCAGCTCCGACGATCACCACGTCGAGGGTGCGCGGACCATGTACGCCTTCGACGCGCTGCAGTTCGATATCGCTCGTCGCACTCGGCCCGGAGATGAACGTCAGTGGGCGCGACGGGTCCAGGGCCGCGAAGGCCTGCGGCACGGTATCGACGATCTGGTCGGCCCGGATGACGCAGATGTGATGGTCGGGTACCAGCGTCAGCGCACGACGACCCTGTGCCGCACCGGCATCCAGCACGATGGTGCCGGTGGCTGCGATCCCGAGGGCACAGCCGGTCACCACCGCATCGACACTGTCCAGCACGTCGAGGCCGACGGGTGGGTCGTCGACGACGGTGCGGATACCGGTCACCCAGCCCGGTGGCAGGTCCGCGGGCATCACGGCGATCCCGGAGACCAGCGCGCCGATCGTCGTCGCCACCGCGTCCTGGCCGACGCGATGCACCTGCGCCCGGTAGTCGGCCACCGTCTCGGCGAACCGCTCGACGTCACCGTTGCCGGTCGACGGCTGCCGGTCGTAGTCACGTGGCACCGGCACCGCGGCCGGGGTGTCTGTCCCGAGAGCGGCGCGGATGCGTCCCAGCACCACCGCCCGTGCGTCGCTCATCGGTCTGCATCCCGGTTGCGGGCCCACCACTGCCGGAAGGTCTCCGCCGGTGGTTCCGGAATGTCGCGACTGCCAGTCCATTTCGACGCCGGCCAGGGCAGTCTGCGGATGCTGTGGTCCTTGCCGGCAATGAGCCGTCCCGCGCCGAGGGCCTTCTCCGCCAACTCGAACCGCGACGCGGATCCCATGGCCCAGCCTGCCGCCTTCATCGCCAGATCCTGCCCGCTCGGCAACCCGCCGCGTTCGGAATCCACTTGGGTGACCCGCAGATGCACCAGGATCGACGGGATGTCGATGAGTACGGGGCAGGCCTCGAAACAGGCGCCGCACAGCGTGGAGGCGTAGGGCAGGCTGGCGTTCGGATCGTCGTGATCGGTGGTCCCCGTCAGCTGCGGACTCAGAATCGCCCCGATGGGTCCCGGGTATACCGAGCCGTAAGCGTGCCCGCCCGTGCGTTCGTAGACGGGACAGACATTCAGGCAGGCGCTGCACCGAATGCAGTGCAGCGCAGCACGTCCCACCTCGTCGGCGAGCACCCGGGTCCGGCCGTTGTCGAGCAGCACCAGGTGGAACTGCTGGGGTCCGTCGCCGGGATGCACGCCGGTCCACATCGAGGTGTAGGGGTTCATCCGTTCCGCGGTCGACGACCGGGGCAGCAGCTGCATGAACACTTCGAGATCGGTGAACCGGGGGATCACCTTCTCGATGCCCATCACCGTGATCAGGGTTTCGGGCAGCGTCAGGCACATCCGTCCGTTGCCCTCGGACTCGACGACGGCCAGTGTCCCGGTCTCGGCGACCCCGAAGTTGGCGCCGCTGACGGCCACGTTGGCGGACAGGAACTTTCGCCGCAGATGTGCCCGCGCGGCCATCGCCAGCACCCGGGGCTCGTCGGTGAGCGCACCGGCGCCGGGCATCTCGCGTTCGAAGATCGCCCGGATCTCCGCACGGTTGCGGTGGATGGCCGGCACCAGGATGTGGCTCGGTTTGTCATGTCCGAGTTGGACGATGAGCTCGGCCAGGTCGGTTTCGATCGGTGTGATGCCCTGGTCTTCCAGGTATTCGTTGAGTCCGATCTCCTGGGTTGCCATCGACTTGACCTTGACGACCTCGTCGCTGCCGGTGGCCCGGACCAGCTCGGCGACAATGCGATTGGCTTCCAGCCCGTCCCGCGCCCAGTGCACCTGGCCGCCGCGAGCAATGACATTGGCTTCCAGCTCCTCCAACAGTTCCGGCAGCCGAGCCATCACATCCTGCTTCAGGGCACTGCCGGCGGCCCGGAGCTGCTCCCAATCGTCGCATTCGGCCACGGCGGCAAGGCGTTTGGCGCGGATGGTGCCGGTGGCATGACCGATATTGCGGCGCAGTTGCTCATCGGCGACCGCCGCCCGGGCGGCCTTCGGGAAACTCTCGTCGCCCCGCAGATTGCCCACTCCGGGCTGGCCGAGGAACACTCCGCTCATGGTGTGGCCGCCAGGATTTCGGCCAGATGCACGGTGCGGACGTCGCTGCCGGCGCGGCTCAGGCCACCCCCGATGTGCATGAGGCACGACGAGTCGCCCGCGGTGCACACGTCGGCGCCCGTCGTCGCGATGTTCGACATCTTGTCGGCGAGCATCGCGGTGGACACGGCGGCGTTCTTCAAGGCGAAGGTGCCGCCGAAGCCGCAACAGGATTCGGCCTGGGGCAGCTCGACCAGGGTCAGGCCCCGGACGTTGCGCAGCAGGCGCAGTGGCTTGTCGCCGACACCCAGCATCCGCAGCGAGTGGCACGTCGGGTGGTAGGTGACGCGGTGCGGATAGTAGGCGCCGACATCGTCGACCCCGAGGACGTCGACCAGGAACTCGGAGAGCTCAAAGGTGTGTGCCGCAACCGATTCGGCTCGAGTGGCCAGGTCGGTGTCGCCGGCACGCCGGGCCACCATCGCATGCTGGTGACGCGCTGACCCGACGCACGATCCCGAGGGCGCGACGACGGCATCGAAGCCGCTGAATACGTCGACGTGGTTGCGCACCAGGGGCACGGCCT
Source organism: Mycobacterium sp. PDNC021 (assembly GCF_048282635.1). Classification (NCBI taxonomy): domain Bacteria; kingdom Bacillati; phylum Actinomycetota; class Actinomycetes; order Mycobacteriales; family Mycobacteriaceae; genus Mycobacterium; species Mycobacterium sp. PDNC021. The sequence goes on along the minus strand of NZ_CP182502.1, from coordinate 3,551,109 downwards.
CGCGCAGGTAGCCGGTGTTGACGTGCATCTGCCCGCAGCAGGTCTGGCCGGCGGGAAACGCCACCTGGTGGCCGAGGCGTTCCAGGAGCCGCACCGTGGCGATGGCGGCAGCCGGAAACATGGCGTCGGCGAGGCAGGTCGCGAACAGGGCTATCCGCACCGGCCGACAGTACCGCTCATGTCGGCCGGTGCGGCGCAAAGACCCTTACTGTGCGTACCGGTCCGCCACGTCGAGGGCACGGTCCAAGATGGCGAGCCCGGTGCGGACCTCATCGTCGCCGGCGTTGCACGGCGGCACCACGTGGATGCGGTTGAAGTTGGTGAACGGCATCAGGCCGTTCTCCTTGCAGAAGGCGACGACTGCGTTCATCGCGTCGCTGGTGCCGCCGTAGGGCGCCAACGGTTCCCGCGATGCCTGGTCCTTGACCAGTTCGATGGCCCAGAACACGCCCGCGCCACGCACCTCGCCGACGCTGGGGTGCCGCTGCGCGAAGTCCCGCAGGGCAGGTCCGATGATGTCCGCACCCAGGCGGGCAGCGTTCTCGACGATGCCTTCGTCACGCATGGCGTTGATGGTCGCGACCACGGCCGCGGCGGCCAACGGGTGCCCCGAGTAGGTCAGGCCACCGGGGTAGGCGCGCTCGGCGAAGGTCTGGTTGATGGCGTCGCTGATCGCGACGCCGCCGAGCGGCACGTAACCGGAGTTGACGCCCTTGGCGAAGGTCAGCAGATCGGGAACGACGTCAAAGTGGTTGATGGCGAACCATTTTCCGGACCGGCCGAAGCCGGACATGACCTCGTCGGCGATCATCATGATGCCGTACTTGTCGCACAGTGCGCGCACGCCCGCCAGGTAGCCGGGCGGTGGCACCATGATGCCGGCGGTCCCCGGGATGGACTCCAGGATGATCGCGGCGATGGTCGATGCGCCTTCGAGTTCGATGACGCGCTGCAGCTCGTCGAGTGCCCGCGCGGATTCCTGCTCCTCGGTTTCGGCGTGGAACACCGAGCGGTACAAGAACGGTCCGTTGAAGTGCACTACGCCGGCCGCCCCGCGATCGTTGGCGAACCGCCGCGGGTCGCCGGTCAGGTTGATCGCCAGGTCGGTGCCACCGTGGTAGGAGCGGTACCGGGCGAGCACCTTGTGCTTGCCGGTGTGCAGCCGTGCCATGCGCACGGCGTGCTCGTTGGCGTCGGCGCCGCCGTTGGTGAAGAAGATGTGGTTCAGATCGCCGGGGGTCAGCTCGGCGATCAGCCGGGCGGCCTCGGAACGTGCGGCATTGGCATGCTGCGGCGCGATGGTGCACAGCGTGGCGGCCTGTTCCTGAATTGCCGCAACGACTTTCGGGTGCTGGTGGCCGATGTTGGTGTTGACCAGCTGCGAGGAGAAGTCGAGCAGCCGGTTGCCGTCGCCGTCCCAGAAGTAGCTGCCTTCGGCCGCGGTGACGGTCATGGGATTGAGCGCTGCCTGAGCCGACCACGAGTGGAAGACGTGGGCGCGATCCAGCTCGTGGGCACGCGCGGCTTCGGCGCGCATGGAGTCGATGGTGTGGCCGGCGGGCAGGACGTGGTCTGCGGCGAGGGTCATGTCAGGTCCTCTGGTGGCAAGTGGCGGGCGGAAGGGGCAGTGCGCGGGGCCCGAAGGGGACGAGGGGCCCCGCGCACCGGACTGGGTTGTGCGATCAGTTGTTTTCCGGGAAGCCCAGGTTGATGCCGCCGTGGCTGGGGTCGAGCCAGCGCTGGGTGATGGCCTTGGCGCGGGTGAAGAACTGCACGCCCTCGGGGCCGTAGGCGTGGCTGTCGCCGAACAGCGAGGCCTTCCAGCCACCAAAGCTGTAGAACGCCATGGGAACCGGGATCGGCACGTTGATGCCGACCATGCCGACCTCGACCTCGTTCTGGAACCGGCGGGCCGCGCCACCGTCATTGGTGAAGATCGCGGTGCCGTTGCCGTAGGGGTTGTTGTTGATCAGTTGCAGGGCCTCGTCGTAGGTCTCGACGCGGACGACCGACAGGACGGGACCGAAGATCTCGTCGGTATAGACGCTCATTTCGGGGGTGACGTTGTCCAGCAGGGTGGGGCCCAGCCAGAAGCCGTCCTCACCGCCGTCGGCGACGACATTTCGACCATCCAGCACGACCTTGGCGCCCTCGGCCTCGCCGGCGTCGATGTAGGACGCCACCTTGTCGCGGTGCACCTTGGTGATCAGCGGCCCCATGTCGGCGCCCTTGGTGCCGTCACCGGTCTTGAGGGTGAGGGCACGCTCGACGATCTTGGCGACCAAGTCGTCGGCGATCGGGCCGACGGCCACACACGCGGAGACCGCCATGCAGCGCTCACCGGCCGAGCCGAAGCCCGCGTTGATCATGTTGTCGGCGGCGAGGTCGAGGTCGGCATCGGGCAGGATCACGGCGTGGTTCTTGGCGCCGCCCAGGGCCTGGACGCGCTTGCCGGAGGCGGTGGCGGTCCGGTAGACGTACTGCGCGATCGGGGTGGAGCCGACGAACGAGACGGCCTTGATTGCGGGGTTGGTCAGCAGCTCGTCGACGGCGGTCTTGTCGCCCTGCAGGACGTTGAAGACGCCGTCGGGCAGGCCGGCTTCTTTCCACAGTTCGGCCATCCACAGCGACGAGGACGGGTCCTTCTCCGACGGCTTGACCACGACGGTGTTGCCGGCGGCGATGGCGATGGGGAAGAACCACATCGGGACCATGGCCGGGAAGTTGAACGGCGAGATGATGGCGACGGGGCCGAGGGCCTGCCGGATGTTGTAGACGTCGACGTTGGTGGAGGCGTTCTCCGAGTAGCCGCCCTTGAGCAGATGCGGGATGCCGCAGGCGAATTCGACGACCTCGATGCCGCGGGCGACCTCGCCCATGGCGTCGGAGAGCACCTTGCCGTGTTCGGCGGTGATGATCGCGGCCAGCTCTTCGCGGCGGGCGTTGAGCAGCTCGCGGAAGGTGAACAGGGTCTGCACGCGCTTGGTGATCGAGGTGTCGCGCCAGGCGGGGAAGGCGGCGACGGCCGCGTTGATGACGGCCTGCGCGTCCTCGACGCTGGCCAGTGCGACCTGACCGGTGACCTCGCCGGTGGCCGGGTTGGTGACCGGTGCCGACTGTCCCGAGGATCCGGTGAAGATGTCGTTGTTGATCCAGTGCGAGATGGTCTGCGTGGTGGTCATCGTCGAGGTTGGCCTTCCTGGTCGGTGCGGGGTGTGCACTCAGCTTGCCCCGCGGCAAGCACCGAAATGGCCGTCAATCTGTATCAAGTTGCGACCATCGATTTACACTTTGTAAATGCCGACCGTCGCCGAGATCGTCGCCCTGCCGGTCATTCAGCAGGGCGAACCCGAGATTCTCTGTGCGCACGGGTTCGAACGCCCGATCCGCTGGGTCCACGTCAGTGACGTCCCTGACCTGTCGGACGTTCTGCAGGGTGGCGAACTGGTGCTGACGACCGGCGCCGCGCTACGGGCGGCGCCGCTGGACTATCTGCGGTCGGTCGCCGCGGCACACGCGGTCGGCGTCGTCGTCGAACTGGGTGCCGGCGCTGTGCCGCTGCCGGTGAATGTCGGCGCGATCGCCGAGGAACTGGGGCTGGCCCTGGTGGCGGTGCGCCGGGTGATCAAGTTCGTCGAGGTGACCGAACAGGTGCACCGGGTGATCGTCGCCGATCAGTACCAGGAGGTCGATTTCGCGCGGCAGACGCACGAGGTGTTCACCGATCTGAGCATGCGCCGGGCCACACCGGCCGGGATCGCCGAGGCAGCGGCGAACCTGCTCGGCGCGCCCGTCGTACTCGAGGACCTGACCCACCAGGCGATGGCGGTGGCGACTGCGGGACGCCCGACCTCAGATGTGTTGCGGGACTGGCAACGTCGATCCCGCCAGCACGAGACCGGGGCCGAGCGGACCGACGACTGGGTGATCAGCGAGGTGGGTCGCGGCGACGACGCGTGGGGCCGCCTGATCGCGCTCAGTCCTTCCGACGACGTGGCGGCCAGGTTCACCATGGTGCTGGAGCGGGCCTCCCAGGCGCTGGTGCTGCACCGCATGGCTGAACGCGGCCGCACGGACATCGAACATCAGGCGCAAGCCGGATTGCTGGAAGACGTGGCACGCGAACGCATCCGGTTCGAGGACGAAGCGACCGCACGCGCGTTCGCGCTGGGTCTGCGTCCGGCGGCGCAGTACCTGCCCGCGACCCTGCGGATCTCGGGATGGGCCCCGAAGGATGATGCAGACGCCGATCCCGTTTCAGAGCAGCGGCGCAGTGCCCGCCTGCTCGACGTGGTGACCCGGTCGGTGAAGGCGTTGGGGCACACCGGATTGTTCTCGTTGCGCGGGCCCGGTGAGATCGCCATGGTGCTGTCGCTGAACATGCGCCCGGGTAGCGCGCTGGAACCGTTGGGCCGCGCGCTTCGCCGGGATGCCGAGCGCGCCGTCGATGCTCACGGCCTGGTGCTCGGCGTCGGCACGCCGGCGCCGGGGTTGATCGACGCCATTCACCGCATCACCGACGCCGCCCACGTCGCCGAGGCGGCGCTGTCGCTGCCCGCCTCGCAGCGGGTCTGCTTCCGGGTTGCCGACATCAGGCTGCGCGGCTTGCTGTCGATGCTGCGGACGGACCCGCGGGTGCAGCGATTCGCAGAAGGGGAGCTGCGCGCGCTGATCCTGCACGACATCGAGTCCGGTGCCGGTCTGCTGGACGTGCTGCGCGGATATCTGGAACTCGGCGGCAACAAGTCGGCGCTGGCGTCGCGCCTGCATCTGAGTCGCCCGTCGCTTTATGCGAAGTTGAGCCGTATCGAGCAGATTCTGGGCGTCGACCTCGCCGACGGTGAGTCGGCGACCTCACTGCACGTGGCGCTGCTGATCCTCGAGACACGAAACGCGTTCAGTGGCGGCGGCGCAACGCTGTGACATGCTTTTCGACGTGTCGGGCACATCGCAGAACCGCCAGGGCAATGCCACCCGCGCCAAGTTGGTGAAGATGGCCGAGAAGCTGTTCGCCGAGCAGGGCGTGGACGCCGTCTCGGTGCGTTCGGTCAACGCCGCGGCCGGCCTCGGCGCCGCGTCGGTGCACTACCACTTCGGTTCCAAGGACGAACTGCTGCGCGCGGTGGTGCTGGACCTCGGCGCCGCGGTGGGCTCGGCCATCCAGGCGAATGTCGATGTGCTGGCGGCGGATTCGGCCGCGCCGTCGCCCGACGCGTTGGTCCGCGCCGTCACCGCGCCCTATCTCGATCTGCTGCGTCGCCAACGCACCCGCGGGATGCGCTGGATCAAGATCATGGCGCAGATCACCCAGGCCGGTCCGGCCGACGAAACCATCGAGCCCAAGCTGCGCGTCGCCTTGCTGGCGCAGGTCCGCCGGACCTTCCCGAACGCGGCCGAGGATCGGCTGGAGGCGCGCTGGGCGGTGTCGATCATGGGCTTCGTACAGGGTCTCAGCCGGGCCGACGAATGGGACCGGGCCAAGCTCTCCGCCCCGGCGCTGGAAGCGTTCTACGAAGACCTCGTGACGTTCGTCGTCGGCGGTACCGAGCGCCTGCTCAACTCCTGACGCCGAAGGTGAAGTAGCTACCGAAAATTCGCGGATAGCTCGCGACCTCCTGCCCGCCCCGCATGCCTCTACCTGCGCAAAGTCTTACCTGGCGCGGCCAAAAGTATTGGATCACTTGATCCAATCGGGTGATCGGATTACAGTCGGCCGAGAAAGCCGAGACATCCCTCACCGAGAACCAGGAGACCACCGTGAGCAGCGCTGCCCAGTGGAGCCCGACGTCCATGAAATTCGGGGCGTTCCTCGCCCCGTACCATCCGCTCAATGCCGACCCGGCGCTGCAGTTGCGCCGCGACATCGACCTGATGACCCACCTGGACCACCTCGGCTTCGAAGAGGCGTGGATGGGGGAGCACCACTCGACCGGCGCCGAAATCGTCCCGGCGCCCGATGTGTTCATCGCCGCCGCGGCCGAGCGCACCGAGCGCATCCGCTTCGGCACTGGCGTGATGTCGCTGCCGTACCACCACCCGCTGATCACTGCTGACCGCATCACCCAACTGGACCTGCAGACCCGCGGCCGACTGATCGTCGGTACCGGCCCCGGCAAGATCCCGCTCGACGCGCACATGATGGGCATCACGACCACCAACCAGCGCCGCATGCAGGGTGAGGCCCTGGAGGCCGTGCTCGCACTGTTGCGCGGCGAGGTCGTCAACATGGAGACCGACTGGTTCACCTTGCGCGACGCCCGCGCTCAGCTGCCGACCTACAACCCGGCCGGCATCGAGGTCGCCACCGCCTCGACCATCTCGCCCAACGGTTCGGTGCTCGCCGGCAAGCACGGCCTGTCGCTGCTGTCGCTGGCTGCCAGCTCGCAGGCCGGCTACGAGTCGCTGGACCGCAACTGGGGTGTGTACGAACAGGTTTCGGCGGAAAACGGCTACGTCGCCAACCGCGACACCTGGCGTCTGGTCAACCCGATGTTCATCGCCGAGACCCGGGAAGAAGCCGAGCGCGCCGTCAGCCGCCGCATCCACGCCATCGCCGAGTACGTCAACCGCCAGCAGGGCATCAACCCCGACTGGGCACAGACCCCGGCCGGCATCATCGACTACTGGCGGGGCGAGTCGCTCGGTGAGTTCGGTCAGGCGATCATCGGCACGCCGGAGGACGCCATCGCCCAGATCGATCGCTTGATCGAGAAGACCGGCGGTTTCGGCACCCTGCTGATCATGCACGTGGACCTGGCCGACTGGGAGAACACCAAGCGCAGCTACGAGCTGTTCGCCTCGGAGGTCATCCCACACTTCCGCCGTCGCAACGTCGCGCGTCAGGCCAGTCTGCAGTTCGCACAAGACAATTCAGAGGTGCTGATCGGCAACCTGGTCGGCGCCATCACCAAGGCGTACACCGACTACTACGGGCAGCCGACCGACCTGCCCGCCACTCCGGCGCCGGCCAACGACCTCAACACCGCAGGAGCGCACGCATGAGGGCAGCACAGTTCATCGACGGCCAGTTCACCGTGACCGACGTGCCGGAGCCGCCGGCCACCGGTCCCGGCCAGCTGCGGATCAAGGTGGCCGCCTGCGGCATCTGTGGCAGCGACCTGAGCATGTCCAAGGACCCGTGCCGGTTCGTGGCGGTCGCCGCCGGCGCGGGCTTCCCGTTCGCTGTTTTCGACGCCACCCGTCCGGTCGTGCTCGGCCACGAGTGGGCCGGCACCGTCATCGAAACCGGTGCGGGCGTCGAGGATTTCGCTGAGGGCGACCGGGTCACCGGGCTGGGTATCACCACCGAACAGAACGGGATGCCGACGATCATCGGCTACTCGAACGACTACCACGGCGCCTTCGGCGAGTACATCGTCGTCGACGCCTTCTGGGTCCGGCACGTGCCCGACGGCTTGTCGCTCGAACATGCCTCCTTGGCCGAGCCGCTGCACGTCGGCGAGATGCACATGCAGCAGTCGGGCCTGACGCCCGCGGACACCGCGCTCGTGATCGGCTGCGGCTCGATCGGTTTGGGCACGATCCTGGCCGCCAAGGCCGCCGGGGCGCACCTCGTCATCGCCTCGGAACCGTCGCCGAAGCGCCGTGAGTTGGCCGCCAAGATGGGCGCCGACATCGTCGTCGACCCGAACGAACAGGACCCGATCGAGGTCTACAACGAATTGCTGGCCGGCGGCAAGACCGGCGGCGGGCTGCTGATCGCCTACGAATGCAGCGGGCGTGTCGGCACGCTCAACACGCTGACCCACACGCTGCCGTGGGGTTCGCGGATTCAGGTGGTGGCCTCGCCGTTCGCCGAGGAGACCATCATCCCGGTGGTGGCCCAGATGCGGCAGATCGCGATCAACTTCGGGCACGGCCCGTACGAGCAGGCCTACGAGAAGGTGCTGGCCCGACTGGCCGCCGGCGAGATCGACGCCGAGGCGCTGATCACCGGACGTACCGGGCTCGACGGCATCGCAGATGCGTTCACAGCACTGCGAAATCCCGATGAGCACGTCAAGATCCTGGTACTGCCGCCAGAGATCGTGAGCAGCGTTACCGACGTGTAGCCGTGTCGATCACGGGACAGGCGGGCCTGGGTGCGGCACAGTTAACTGTATGGCCGGTCAAATGATTCCGAAGCCCAGCGACCTGAAGGCCGCAGCCCAGTCCGCGGTTGATGCCGCCCAGTCCGCCGTCGAGATGACTCAGGCGGTGGCCAGCGGTGCTTTGCGCATCCCGCCGGCCTCCGTCCAACTCGCCGCCCAGGTACCCGATCTCATCGAGAATCTGGCGGTGGCCACCGAGCGGCTCAACACCACGATCGACCGCACCGAGCGGTTCATGGCCATGGCCGATCCCATGTTCCGCACGCTCGACGCCCTGCTGCCGCAACTCGAGGCGCTGGTGAATACCGGCAATGAGGTGTTCCGGCTGCTGTCGAACATCCCGGGCGTGTCGAGGCTGAACCCCTTCAGCGGCGGCGCCAAACCGCAAGACAAGTGATTTCGGCGTGATTTGTAGCGAAGAACGCTACAAATCACGCCGAAATCGCAGGGCACGGCAGATTTCCGCGAGGACTCTGTCGGGATGCTCGGTTAGGTCGAGCCAGGTGAATCGCAACACCTGGTAGCCGGCCAGCGCAATCTTGTTCTGTCGTTCACGATCGTTCTGGAAATCGGCCGCGCTGCTGTGAAATGCGAACCCATCAGTCTCGATGGCGACACGTTCGTAGCCGAAGACCACATCGACCTTGTATCCCGCTACAGGATGGTTGGCCTTCCAGCCGGTGATCTTGTTGTCGCGCAACAGCTGCACCAACAAGCGTTCGGCCTCCGATCGCGCCCCGTCGGCAGCGGCCACCAGGAGTCGGCGGGATGCGGGCGAACCATGTCGACCTTTGTTGCGTAAGTGGGCGTCCCACAACGGCTGCAATGCGACGTGTCGCTGCAGAGCCGTGTCCATCAGCCGCACGCCACCGCCGCGCCGCACTGCAGCCTCGACCACTGTCAGTGGTAGCGCGGTGACTCGCATGCCATGACGGTCGACGATGTCGCCCGCAAGTAGGTCTCGCCGCCGCACCCGGGTGCCCGTGCGGCGACGCCCGTTGCTGTTGCGCGGCACGGTGACCTCGACGATGTCTGGTGGGAACTTGCAGAGGTCGTGCCACCAGGCCGCTGCGAGACCACTTGCTGTCGCTTGCGGTCCGTACGCCCATACGCCGGCGCGGATGCGTCCGGCATCGGTGAGCGGCCGGTCGTCCACGAAGAAGACGCCGGGTGAACACCGCAGCCAACGACCGGATTTGACCCTCCGTTCGACCGCATAGCGGTCGAGCCCGGCCGTGGTTGCCTGAGCCAGCGTGATGACGCCGTCATGAGCCCGCAAGAAGTCGTCGAGAGCGCGAGTGTCCATGTGTCTATGGACGCGCCGTGCAGCAGACCGGTTCCACCCACTGCTCCGCTGTGATTTCGGCGTGATTCGTAGCGGCGAACGCTACAAATCACGCCGAAATCACTGGAGGGCTGCGAAGCGGATCGCCAAACCGTCGATGAACGACGTCAAGGCCAGTTCGAAACCCGCTGCGTCGATCTGGTCGGCCTTGCCACGCAGCAGGTGTGCCTGGCCCATGTGCGGGTAGCGGTCCCGGTAGACCTGCACGTCGTCGGTGAAACCGCGGGAGAACGAGCCGACGGTCGAGCCGAGGACCAGTGACCGGGTCGCGGCGCCGATGAGTGTGGCTTCGCGGGGCGGCCAGCCGGCGCCGACCAGACCACCGTGCACGGCATCGGCGATCCGCAGACTCACGTCGCGACGGCCCGGCCCGGTCGCCAGGTAGGGCACAAGATTCGGGTGGGCGGCCAACGCCGCGCGGTGGGAGCGGGCCCACGCCGCCAGCGCGTCCTGCCAGTCATCGCCGCGGTCGAACCCCGATGTGTCGATTTCGCCCGCCACCCGACTCGCGACGGCGTCCAGCACGTCGTCTTTGGTGGGGTAGTGCTTGTACAGCGACGACGCCTGGACGCCCAGTTCGCCAGCCAGCTTGCGCATCGACATCTCGGCGAGGCCGTCGCGATCGATCAGTTCCAGCGCGGTGTCACGGATGAGTTCGCGGTTGAGCAGTGGTACGCGGGGCCTACCCATCTGCGTCTCCCTTGAATTAGCGAACGTTGTTAGCTTATTGTGACGGCAACAAGCTAACACTGTTCACCACTTTTGAGGAGATGTCTGTGAAACGCGAGGTCTACAGCGAAGAGCACGAGGATTACCGGGCGATGATCCGGTCCTTCGTTGAGTCCGAGGTGAGCCCCGTCTACGACGAGTGGTTCGAAAAGGGCCTGGTGCCGCGCGACTTCTATTACAAGCTCGGCGAACTCGGCATCTTCGGCGCGGAGATTCCGACCGAGTACGGCGGCGAGGGCCTCAGTTCGTACAAGTTCCAGGCGATCCTCACCGAAGAACTGTCGCGCGCCGCGGTTTCGTTCGGTGGCTCCAGCGTGCACGTCGGCCTGTGTCTGCCCTACATCCGCGACATCGGCAACGAAGAGCAGAAGAAGCGCTGGTTCCCCGGCATGCTCAGCGGCGAGATCATGTTCGCGATCGCGATGACCGAACCCGGCACCGGCTCCGACCTGGCTGGAATGCGCACCACCGCAAAGCTTTCCGAGGACGGCACCCACTACGTCCTCAACGGCTCCAAGACCTTTATCACCGGTGGTGTGCACGCCGACCGCGTGATCGTCTGCGCCCGCACCTCCGCTCCCAAGGAAGACGACCGTCGCTTCGGCATCTCGCTGCTGGTGGTCGATACCAAGCTGGAGGGCTACTCGGTCGGCCGCAAGCTCGACAAGCTGGGCCTGCGCTGCTCGGACACCGCCGAGCTGAACTTCACCGACGTCAAGGTCCCGGTCGAGGACATCCTCGGTGAGGCCAACCAGGGCTTCAACTACCTCGGCCAGAACCTGCCCCGTGAGCGGCTCGGCATCGCCGTCAGCGCCTACGCACAGGCCAAGGCCGCAGTCCGGTTCGCCGTGCAGTACACCAAGGACCGCACGGTGTTCGGCAAGCCGGTCTCCTCGTTCCAGAACACCAAGTTCGAGCTCGCCGCCTGCCAGGCCGACGTCGACGCGATGGAAGCCGTCGTCGACCGCGCCATGGAGGCCCACGACCTCGACGAGCTGTCCGCCGCCGACGCCGCCAAGGCCAAGCTGTTCTGCACCGACGCGGCTGCCCGCGTGATCGACCGCTGCCTGCAGCTGCACGGCGGCTACGGCTACATCAACGAGTACCCGATCGCCCGGCTGTACGCCGACAACCGTGTCGGCCGCATCTACGGCGGAACCAGTGAGGTCATGAAGATGATCATCGCCAAGGACATGGGTCTGTAAATTCCTGCTGTCGCAGTGTGCGAAGGCGCCCGTCGGAGTAACTTCACTCTTGGGCGCCTTCGGCATTCGGGCGGGTGCCCGGATCGAGGGAACGACGTAAGTGGCAGCCCCGCGACACCACGTGCACGTGTGCGACCACCCGCTCACGCGGGCGCAGGCGCGCCGGCTGAGTCGGCGATTCGCCGTCGCCGGAGTGCAGATCGAGCCCGGACGCCTGCAGGAGATCGCGGCGGGCGCGGCCACTGTCGGGGACGAACACATCGACGTCGCCTTCGCGATGGTTGCCGTCGGTTATGTCGAGGAATGCCACAACGCAAAATTGACGCGCATTCGCCGACGAATGGGCCGCTGGCTGCTGGTTGGTGCGATGATCGTGTTGAGTCTGTGTCTGCTCATCAGTTTGGCGATGGCCATGCTGACGCTGATGCAGCCCACATTTACCGGGAGTTGAGCATCGAGAATGTATTGACGCGCTGGGCGATGGGAGTCATCGCCTTCGCGATGATCGTGGTCGCGGCCGTGCTGCCGTGGTACACCGCCCACAACGACCATGGCCGCGGCACCATGAGCGGCTGGGGGAGCTGGGACATCAGCGGGCACCTCGGCGCCGAGCTGCGGCCGCTGCCCTTCGCGGTGCTGATCCTGCTCGCGGCCGGCACGATGATCGTTGCCGCAGGGCGCGCCATGTTCGGCACCGCGTTGGCCGCCTCGATTGCCTGCTTCGTCGTCAGCCTGCTGCCGTTGATGACGGGCGGCGCGGTCGACCGGCGCTTGGCCGGAAGTGATTCTGTCGCAGTGGTTCTCGGTCAGGCGGTCTACCCGATGATCGCCATCGCCTTTGTGGCCTGTGTGGTGAGCTGGATCGGCTATGCCCGATGCGTGCTGCGCGCGGCGCCGAAGGCCGAAGTCGAGGTCCAGCCGGTCTGACCGGCATTCCACTGATCGGACTTTCTGCCTGCCCGAGCCCCCGCCCTGCGATTTACTTCGGCCATGGGTGCACAGGAACTGTTCGGTGGTGGGGTTGCGGTCATCACGGGGGCCGGCTCGGGGATCGGGGCCGGCTTGGCCAGGTACGCGGCCCAACTGGGTATGACGACGGTGCTGGCCGACGTCAATGCCGATGCGGTCGCCGCCCTGCGTGACGAGCTGACCGCGGCCGGCACGACCGCCGTGGACGCGGTATGTGACGTCCGGGACGCCGAGGCCGTGCAGACCCTGGCCGACCGGGTCAACAGCGAAATCGGCCCAGTGCGCCTGCTGGTGAACAACGCCGGCATCGAACAGTTCGGCTACCTGTGGGATACCCCGGTCGCCAACTGGGAGCGCGTCATGGACATCAACGTCAGCGGCGTCTTCCACGGAGTGCGGGCCTTCCTGCCCGCCATGTTGGCGTCGGGCGAACCGGCGTGGGTATGGAACATGTCGTCCGTCGGCGGCGTGTCGACGGTGCAGCTGCAGGCGCCGTACATCGTCAGCAAGCACGCCGTGCTGGCGCTGACCGAGTGCCTGCGTGTCGAGGTCGAACTGGCCGGCCACGACCACCACATCTGTGTACAGGCGGTCTTGCCGGGCCCGGTGCAGTCGAACATCTTCACCGCCGCCGGTGGGGTCGAGAGCCACGGTGCCGCGGCCGATGCGTCAGCGTCCGAGCGCACCGCCATGCACCAGCTCTCCGCCATGGATCCGCTCACCGCCGCCGAGGCCATCTTCGCGCAGTCGGCGGCGGGTGGTTTCTACCTGACCACGCACCCCGAGGCCATTGCCGGCGCCATGACCGAACGCGCCCGGGTGCTGCGCGAGCAGGCGGTGCCCAAGCTGCGCAACCGCCGGTTCGCCGCCAAGTGACTCACACCAGGGACGCCAGGAGCGCGGCCAGACCGTACTCGAATACCGCGTCGTAGTCGGTGGGCGAGCGCAAGGCCTCGACCAGCTTCTGGTCCGGCCAGTCGTCGCCCCACAGCGACGCGTCTTCCTCGTCGTGCTCACCGCTGCGGATGGCCGAAAACTGCATGAGCGCAGACGAAATCACGTGCACCTCGATGGACCGCAAGGCCAGGGCCGCCTGATTTCCGGTGATTCCCAGCGCGGCCAGTTCGGCGGCGAGGGTCTGTTGCACGGATTGGAACAGTGACGGTGTGCGGTCGCGTTCATGCGCGATCGCCATCAGGTGCTGGCGTTCGATGAGCGCCGTGCGCTGCGCGCGGGCCAGAGCGGTGATGCGGTCCGTCGGGTTGTCGCCGACGGCGGGAAGGCTGGCCATCACGTCGATCAGCCGGTCGATCAGGTGGTCGAACAGCTTGTCGCGTCCACCGACGTGCCAATAGATCGATGTGACGGCGACCCCGAGATGCTCGGAAAGGCTGCGCATGGAGAATCCGGAGACGCCATCGCGTTCCAGCAATGCCGCGGCGGTATCGAGGATCAGTTGAGCATCAACAGTTTTCGACGTGCCGTCAGACCCACGCTGGGTTGCCTCAGCCATGACCACCTGCTTCCGGTATGCCGAACACCTAATCACACCCAATCGCGACCAGTCGCTAGATCTACGTCTCGTCACGGTGTAACACTGTTACAGTACTGCCGCTGACTGATGGTCGCGGGTCGCAACGAGGGAGCAGATGTGTTCGATCTGAAGATCACCGGTGGCACTGTCGTCGACGGCACCGGTGCCGACCGGTTCACCGCCGACGTCGCGATCAAGGATGGCAAGATCGTCGAGGTTCATCGGCGCGGCCCGAATGATCCTGTGCTGTCCGGTGATTCGGCCGAGACCATCGACGCCGGCGGCAAGATCGTCGCGCCGGGGTTCGTGGACATCCACACCCACTACGACGGCCAGGTCAGCTGGGACAGTGTGCTGGAACCGTCGAGCAACCACGGGGTGACGACGGTGGTCGCGGGCAACTGTGGTGTTGGCTTCGCGCCGGTGCGTCCCGGCCAGGAGGAATGGCTCATCGCGCTGATGGAAGGCGTCGAGGACATCCCCGGCACCGCCCTGACCGAGGGCATCACGTGGGGCTGGGAGACTTTCGGCGAATATCTCGACATCGTCGGTCAGCGTGAACTGGCCGTGGACATGGGCACCCAGATCGCCCACGGCGCGGTCCGCGCGTACGCGATGGGGGAGCGCGGCGCCCGCAACGAACCCGCCAACCCCGATGACATCAAGGCCATGGCGAAACTGGTCCAGGAAGCGATCGAGGCTGGGGCCCTGGGCTTTTCGTCGTCACGCACCGTGGCACACCGAGCCATGGACGGTGAGCCGGTGCCCGGCACCTTCGCCGCCGAGGACGAGCTGTTCGCTCTGGGACGCGCCGCCTCGGCCGGCGGGGCGGCGGTCTTCGAGCTGGCTCCGCAGGGCGCTGCCGGCGAGGACATCGTCGCGCCGCGCAAGGAACTCGACTGGATGCGCCGCCTCGGCGAGGAGATCGACTGCGCGTTGAGCTTCGCGCTCATCCAGGTCGACGCCGATCCGAATCTGTGGCGCGAGCAGCTAGACCTGTCCGCCGCGGCGCATCAGGCGGGCAGCCGGTTGTTCCCGCAGGTAGCGGCGCGGCCCTTCGGCATGCTGCTGGGTTTCCCTGGCCATCACGCATTCACGCACCGCCCGACCTACCGCCGGCTGGCCGCCGAATGTACGCGCGAAGAGCTCGCCGAGAAGCTGGCAGAGCCCGCGGTGCGGGCCGCGATCCTGGCCGAGGACGACCTGCCGATCGACCCCACAAAGCTGTTCGACGGCATGTTCATGCTGGCGCAGAATGCGGCAAATCGCCTGTACCACATCGGTGAACCGCCGGACTACGAGCCGACCGTCGAACGCACCGTCGCAGCGATCGCCGAACGCCGCGGCGTGGACCAGTTGGCCGCGATGTACGACCTGATGCTCGAAGCCAACGCCGGGGCCATGCTGATGTACCCGATGTTCAACTACTCGGACGGTAACCACGACGCCATCCGCGAGATGCTCACGCACCCGGCCGGGGTGCTGGGCCTCTCGGACGGCGGCGCGCACTGCAGCATGATCTGCGACGCGTCGTACCCGACGTTCCTGCTCACGCACTGGGCCCGGGACCGTCACCGCGGCGAGAAGCTGCCGTTGGAGTACGTCATCCGGAAGCAGTCGCACGACACTGCCCAGCTCTACGGCATGTCCGACCGCGGTGTGATCAGCGTGGGCAAGAAGGCCGACATCAACGTCATCGACCTCGACGCGCTGACCCTGCACGCGCCCAAGATGGTGCATGACCTGCCGGCTGGTGGAAAACGCTTGGTGCAGGGCGCAAGTGGCTACGACGCGACGATCGTCAGCGGCACCGTCACTCGCCGCCACGGCATCGATACCGGCGCCCGTCCGGGCCGGCTGGTCCGCGGCATCCGGTAGCCAGGCGGGTTTGCAATCGTCATGATTTCAGGGGGCTTCGGTGTCTCCGTTCGGCGATGGCGCCGGACGGCGAGCGTTGAAAGCCGCGGCGCAGATTCTCTGGTCGACTCCGCGGTGCGGGCTCCCTAATCGTGATGAGCCGCGGAACGGGCGCACTCCAGTGCTGGGTGATGGCGTCAAAGCTGCTGACCTGCAGCCATTTTGACGGTGTATCGCGTCCGGACCGCGGCATCGGGGGTGTCTTCGGCGATCCGGCCGGCGCGGCTACCGGTGCGGTGGTGCGGTAGGCCGATGGGCGTCGGACCGAACCCGCCGGCCGGTCGGCCGATTATTCCCCTTCCCTGGCGCTGACGGTGCCGCAGCCACCGCGATCTACGCGTGGCTCGGCACAGTGGTCGTATCCCGTCAGGAAAGCAGGTCGCGTGATGCCCCATTCGTCGAGCCGATTCCATCTGGCAGTGGCTCTGGACGGCGCCGGATGGCACCCGGCCGCATGGCGGGAAGCCGACGCGCGACCCGCAGACCTGTTCGGTGCCGATTACTGGACCGATCTGATCGTCGCGGCCGAACGCGGCTCATTGGACTTTGCCACCATCGAGGACTCGCTGGCGGTGCAGTCCGATGATCCGTTCGTGCCCGACGATCGAACCGATCGGGTCCGCGGCCGGTTGGATGCCGTCCTCATCGCCGCCCGCGTCGCACCTCGTACTCAGCGGATCGGGCTGGTGCCGACGACGGTGGTCACCCATACCGAGCCGTTCCACGTGTCGAAGTCCATCGCCACCCTGGACTACGTGAGCGCCGGGCGGGCCGGCGTCCGGGTGCAGATCGCGGGTCGCCGAGATGTGGCCGCCCATTTCGGGCGGCGTGAACCGGCGGTCGAACGACAGATCCGTGAATACTTCACCGAGACAGCCGATTACGTCGAGGTACTGCGTCGTCTCTGGGACAGCTGGGAGGACGACGCGGAGATCCGCGACGCCGCCACGGGGCGATTCATCGACCGGGACAAGCTGCACTACATCGACTTCGAAGGCCGCTGGTTTTCGGTCAAGGGCCCGTCGATCACGCCGCGCCCGCCGCAGGGCCAGCCGATAGTCGCGGCCCTGGGCCACGGCGGCGCCTCCTATGAGTTGATCGCCCACAGTGCCGACATCGGGTTCGTGACCCCGCGTGACGCGCAGGATGCGGCAGACATCGTCGGTGAGATCCGTGCCCTCCAACAGGCTGTGGGCCGGGGTTCCGAGAAGCTGCACATCGTCGGCGACCTGGTGGTCTTTCTCGACGACAGCGAGTTGGCGGCCCAGGCCCGTCGGCGTCGGCTCGATGACCTCGCCGGATCCGAATACCGCAGTGACGCGCGAATTTTCGTCGGTACCGCCGCTGACTTGGCCGACCTGCTGCAGGAGTGGCACGCCGCCGGGTTGGCGGGCTTCCGGCTGCGGCCGGCGACGCTGCCCCACGACCTGCGCCAGATCACCGAGCGGCTCGTGCCCGAACTGCGCCGACGGGCGCTGTTCCGCGGCGAGTACGAAGCGAACACGCTGCGCGGGTTGCTCGGCCTGCCGCGTCCCGCCAACCGCTATGCGCTCGTCTGAACCACTGAAACACGCAGAATCCGAGGATCAGCCAATGAGCAAGCCAGTCAAGCAAATTCACCTGGCCGCGCACTTCCCCGGGGTGAACAACACCACCGTGTGGAGCGACCCGGCCGCCGGCAGCCACATCGAGTTCAGCTCGTTCGTACATTTCGCCCAGACCGCTGAGCGCGGGAAATTCGATTTCCTGTTTCTGGCCGAAGGGCTGCGGCTGCGGGAACAGAACGGACTCATCTACGACCTCGACGTGGTCGGTCGTCCGGACACCTTCACCGTGCTGGCGGCACTGGCTGCGGTGACGGAGCGAATCGGGTTGACCGGCACCATCAATTCGACGTTCAACGAGCCCTACGAAGTAGCCCGCCAATTCGCCTCGCTGGACCACCTGTCCGCAGGCCGTGCCGCCTGGAACGTCGTGACATCGTGGGATGCGTTCACGGGGGAGAACTTTCGCCGTGGCGGCTTCCTTGCCGAGGACCAGCGTTACGAGCGCGCCAAGACGTTCCTGGAGACGGCGCTCGAGCTCGTCGACGCGTGGCGCGGTGACGAGATCGTGGCAGACAAGGCTGCCGGCGTGTTCTTGTCCGATCCCGACGCCGGGGCCTTCGCGCACACGGACAGCCACTTCGACATCCACGGCCGCTTCAACGTGCCACGCAGCCCTCAGGGCCGGCCAGTGATCTTCCAGGCAGGCGATTCAGACGAGGGCCGCGAGTTCGCGGCATCCGCTGCCGATGCGATCTTCTCCAGACACAGCACGCTGGAGGCCGGCCAGGCGTTCTACACCGATGTCAAAGGCAGGCTGGCCCGGTACGGGCGCCGCCATGACGAGTTACTCATCCTGCCGGCCGCCACCTTCGTGATCGGCGACACCGACCAGGAGGCGGCCGACATCGCGCACGAGGTCCGGCTTGCCCAGGTCTCTCCACAGACCGCGATCAAATTTCTCGAACAGCTCTGGAACCGGGACCTTTCCGACCATGATCCGGACGGCCCGCTGCCCACCGTGGATCCGGTCGTGGGGGAGAACACGATCGCCCGCGGCCGGGCCAGCGTGCGCATGTTCCGCGACCCGCTCGCGACCGCCGCCGAGTGGAGGGCCAAAGCCGAGGCGCAGCACCTCAGCAGCCGTGAGCTCATCATCGAAGTCACCGGCAGGCAGTCGTTCATCGGGTCAGCCCAGACGATCGCGTCGACCATCGACGACTTCGTCCAGGCCGATGCCAGTGACGGATTCATCCTGGTCCCGCACATCACACCCGGCGGTCTCGATGTGTTCGTCGACCAGGTGGTGCCGCTGCTGCAGGAGCGCGGCACGTTCCGCACCGAATACGCGGGCAGCACGTTGCGCGACCACCTGGGGCTGGCGCCGCTGCCGCGGCCGGCGCGCCGCACGAACCCGTCCACCGAGGTGGCGTCGTAGACCATGGCGACTCTACTGACAGTGCTCGATCTGGTGCCCATCTCGTCGGGTTCGACTGCGCCGCAGGCGTTGCGCAACAGCATTGACCTCGCCAAGCGCGCGGAGGCGCTTGGTTATGCGCGCTACTGGTTCGCCGAGCATCACCTCAATCCCGGTATTGCCGGCACGTCGCCGGCGGTGCTGCTCGCGCTGACCGCTGCGGAGACCTCGACCATCCGGCTGGGTTCGGGCGCGGTACAGATGGGGCACCGGACCGCGGTGGCGACGGTGGAGGAGTTCGGCCTGCTCGACGCTCTGCATCCCGGCCGGTTCGACCTCGGCCTGGGTCGCTCCGGAGGCAAGCCGCGGGAAGCAAAGGTGCCCGTGCCCGCCGCGGCAGCCACCCGGGTCAATGGCACTGGCGGAAACGGACTGCTGATCCCCGGGAAGTTCGATCCGCTACCGCTGTTGAAGTCCCCGCGATTCGCACTCCAGCGGGCGCTGCTCCAGCTACCGGGCGCGCAATCGCAGGACTACACCGACCAGATCGACGACATTCTGGCGTTGATCGCCGGCGGCTACCGCAACGCGGATGGGTTAACGGCACAGGTTGTGCCGGGCGAAGGTGCTGACCTCCAGATCTGGATCCTGGGCAGCAGCGGCGGTGAGAGTGCGGACGTTGCCGGCACGAGAGGGCTGCGCTTCGCCGGCAACTATCACGTCGCACCGGCATCGGTCCTGGAGGCGACCGACGCCTACCGGGCCGCGTTCCGGCCGTCGGCCGAGCTCGGCGAGCCCTACGTCGCGGTCTCGGCGGACGTCGTCGTCGCCGAAGACGAGGCCACCGCCCGGGAACACGCCGCCGGGTACGGCCTGTGGGTGCGCAGTATCCGGACGGCTGGAGGCGCGATCCCGTTTCCGACCCCGGCCGAAGCCCGGACACACGCCTGGACCGCCGCCGAACGCGATCTCGTCGCCGACCGAGTGGATACCCAGTTCGTCGGATCGGCCGCCCAGGTCGCCGACCAGCTCGAGCGGTTGCGCGACGCCACGGGTGCGGACGAGCTCATCATCACGACCATCACTCACGACCACCACGACCGGGTGCGGTCCTATGAGCTGCTGGCCGAGGAATGGTCCCGCAGGTGACCTGTTTGACCAGAACCCGGACGGCCCAGTCATTTTCGACGGTTTCGGGGCGGTTCGTCCCCTGGGAGTGTCGAGCGCCACTGCCGTTGGGTTGATCTGCCCCCTAATCTGGACACATGACATCGAGCAGCGCCCTGTTCCAGATCGAGGACTGCATCGACGAGGCGGGGCGGGTGAAGCTGCCGCCCACCGCGACGCTGATCGCCTTGATCGACGGGAACATCGCACATCTGCCCGACATGGTGGCCTACCGCTACCTGGATTACTCCGGCTCCGATGTGCGGACGACAGAACTGACCTGGTCCGAACTCGGGGTGCGCCTGGCGGCCATCGCGGCCCGGGTCCAGGCGGTCGCCGCGCGTGGCGATCGAGTTGCGATCATGGCGCCGCAGGGCCTCGACTACGTCGCCGGGTTCTTCGCGGCGATCAAGGCCGGCGCCATTGCGGTGCCGCTGTTCGCGCCCGAATTACCGGGGCACGCCGAACGTTTGGACACGGCGCTGCACGACGCGCGACCAGCTGCGATCCTGACGACGGCGTCGGCGCGGTCCGCCGTCACCGAATTCCTGTCCGCTCACCCGGATTTGGGCAGTCCGACGGTCGTCGCGGTCGATGAGGTGCCCGACGCCGAAGGCGCCGCGTTCGATCCCGTCCACATCGACATCGACGACGTCTCTCACCTGCAGTACACCTCGGGCGCCACCCGACCGCCGGTCGGTGTCGAGATCACGCACAAAGCCGTGGGCACCAATCTGATTCAGATGATCCTGTCCATCGACATGCTGGACCGCAACACACACGGCGTCAGCTGGCTGCCGCTGTATCACGATATGGGTCTGTCCATGATCGGCTTTCCTACCGTGTACGGCGGACACTCAACGTTGCTGTCTCCCACCGCATTCATCCGTCGGCCGCTGCGGTGGATCCAGGCGTTGTCCGACGGGTCGAAGGTCGGCCGGGTGGTCACCGCCGCACCGAATTTCGCCTACGAGTGGTCGGCGCATCGTGGTGCGCCGGGCCCTGGCGACGACATCGACCTGGCCAACGTGGTGATGATCGTCGGCTCGGAGCCGGTCAGCTTCGACGCCATCAACACGTTCAACGCGGCGTTCGAACCGTACGGGCTGCCGAAGACGGCGATCAAGCCGTCCTACGGCATCGCCGAGGCAACACTTTTCGTCTCCAACATCGCACCTGACGCGGAGGCGACGGTGCGGTACTTCGACCGCGACCAGCTCGCGGCGGGCTTCGCCGTGGCGGTGGCCGAGGATGCACAGGGTGCGGTCGCGCAGGTCTCCTGTGGACAGACGGCCAGCAGTCTGTGGACGGTGATGGTGGACCCAGCCACCGGAGCCGAGCAGCCCGACGGGCGAGTCGGCGAGATCTGGTTGCAGGGCAACAACATCGGCCGCGGCTACTGGGGTCTGCCGGACGAGACGCGTGAGGTATTCCAGGCTCGGCTTCGGTGCGTCCTACCGAAGGACAGTCACGCTGACGGCGCCGATGTCGACGGATGCTGGATGCGTACAGGCGATCTGGGCTTCTACCTCGACGGCGAGTTGTACGTGACCGGGCGGCTGGCCGACATCATCACGATCGACGGGCAAAATCACTATCCGCATGACCTCGAGGCCACCGCTGCTGACGCGTCAGCCCTGGTGCGGCGGGGGTACGTGGCCGCGTTCACCGTGCCGGTCGATGGTGGCGACCAGCTCGTGATCATCGCCGAACGTGCATCGGGCACGGCCCGCAGTGATCCGCAGCCGGCGATCGACGCGATTCGCGCGCTGGTGGCCGAGCGGCACGCAGTGACCGTCGCCGACGTCCGGTTGCTGCCCGCGGGCGGTATCCCGCGCACCACCAGCGGGAAATTGGCCCGACGCGCCTGCCGCGCCGCCTATCTGGACGGGACGCTCTAGGCCGGTTCTCCCGCGGACAGTCGTCCGATCCGCTATGAGCCTACTCATAGTAGAGCGGGGTAATCGTCCTCAGATGGAGCGACCATGTGCGGATTGTTGCGCGATATTGACTCCTGATTATGATCCGATTCACAATTCGAACCGAATGATCCGCCCGCCAGGAGCTGCCCATGCCGACCGATACCCGTCAGTCGATGGTGCTCGCCGCCGTCGAGCTGTTGCGCGAGCGTGGCGTCGACGGCGTCACGCTCGACGATGTGCTCAGCCGGAGCGGGGCGCCCCGGGGGTCGATCTATCATCATTTTCCGAGCGGGCGTGCCCAGATCATCGACGAGGCCGCGCAGCTCAGCGGTGATGCGATCTCCCGGCTCATTTCGAATGCCGCGTCTAGCGGACCTGCCGCCGTTGTCGATGCGGTCACCGCTTTCTGGCGAAAACTACTGCGCCAGAGCAACTTCGCCGCCGGATGTCCGGTGGTGTCCATCGCCGTCAGCGCCCCGCCAGACTCGGCACTGGCACAGCACGCCAATCAGATTTTCCGCACCTGGCACCAGCTGATCACCGATTGTCTGATGGCGGATGGCCTCGACACCGCGGTCGCGCGACGGCTCGCCACCATGTCCCTCGGCGCGATCGAAGGTGCGATCACCATGTGCCGGGCCACATCGAGCCTGCAGCCACTCGAGGACGTCAACACCGAACTGAAGCTCCTGTTGGCGGCCCGGACACTTTTCGCCGCAGAACCTGGGGCGGAAACCGTGGGGCGCCCAGCCAAACGGACTGCACGGAAGGGAAGTTGAAATCATGGAATGGACCGGTGCGGTGTATGCCGACGCCCCGACCGTCGAGGTTTCGACCTGGATCGACGCGCCCGTGGCGCGGGTGTGGGAACTGGCTTCCGACATCTCGGTGATGCCCGAGTGCAGCCCGGAGCTGCAGCGAGTCGAGTGGCTCGACGGCAGCGACGAACCTCGTGTCGGCGCTCGATTCGTTGGCCACAACAGCCATCCCGCACTCGGTGAATGGTCGACGGAATCCGAGATTGTCGAGTACGAACCACAACATGTGATGGCTTGGGCCATCGGCGATGCCGAGAACCCGACCGCGACCTGGCGGCTGAGTCTGAGCCCCGAGGGCACCGGAACGCGGCTCGTGCAATGGGCTCAGATGGGTCCCGCGCCGTCGGGCCTGTCGCTGGCGATCGCCCAGATGCCAGACAAGGAGCAGAAGATCGTCTTCAACCGGCTCCGCGAATTCGAGTCCGGTATGCAGTGCGCTCTGGAGCACATCAAGCGACGGGCGGAAAGCTGATGCGCGCGGCGACGACCATCGAGGCCGCCAGCCTCGGAACTTGGGACCACCAAAGGATTTTCGTCTCCGAGGCCGAGAAGTTGGGCCTCGACATCTGCTGGGTTGCCGAGGCCTGGGGATCCGACGCGCCGTCTGCGTTGGGTTACTACGCCGCGTGCACCGACCGGATGTTGTTGGGCTCGGGCATCATTCAGCTCGGCACCCGTACCCCGGTGGCCATCGCCCAGGCGGCGGTCACGCTGTCGAACCTGTCGGGCGGACGCTTCCTGCTGGGACTCGGCGCCTCGGGACCACAAGTGATGGAAGGTCTGCACGGTGTGCCGTTCGCCAAGCCGCTGGGCCGGATGCGGGAAACCATCGACATCATCCGGCAAGCCATCGCCGGCGATCGGATCACGTACACCGGCGAGCAGTTCCAGATTCCGCTGCCGGGCGGCGACGTGAAGCCGATGCGGTTGTCGATGCGAGCAGAGCACGAAATACCGCTGTACATAGCCAGTCTCACGCCTGCCATGCTGCGCTTGACCGGCGAGGTCGCCGACGGCTGGCTCGGCACCAGCTTCGTGCCGGAGGGCGCGGACGAGGCCTACTTCGCCCATCTCGACGACGGCCTCGGTCGCTCCGGCCGGACCCGCGCCGACCTGGACATCTGCCAGGGCGCCGAGGTGTCCTTCGCCCGCGACGAAGCGCAGCTGAAAACGATGATCGACGCGCGGAAGTCGGAACTGGCGTTCAGCCTCGGTGGAATGGGTTCGGCCTCAACCAATTTCTACAACCAGGCGTATAGCCGCCAGGGCTGGGCCGACGTCGCCGCGGCGGTTCGGGAACGCTGGCAGGCCGGTGACCGCGACGGTGCGGCGGCGCTGATCACCGACGACATGATCCTCGCGACGACGCTGATCGGTACCGCGGACATGGTGCGCGATCGCCTGCAGGTCTGGTGCGACGCCGGCGTCGACACCGTGCGCATCTACCCGGCGGGCGACACCATCGAGGAACGATTCACCACCCTTGGCGCGGCGATAGACCTGGTGCATTCGATCAACCCGGTAACCCGATGACCGGGCCTGAACATCCCAACCGCGTATGCGCACTGACCGGCGCCGAGATTCCGATCATCCAGGCGCCCATGACGTTCATCGCTGGCGCCCAGCTGGCTGCGGCGGTGTCCAACGCGGGCGGGCTGGGCATCATCGAGACGACGTCGGAGCAGGGCCGTGCCGATCTGCGGAGGGTGCGTGACCTGACCGACCGCCCCGTCGGGGCCAACATCGCGCTGCTGTTCAACCGTGATCCGAAGATGGTGGAGATCCTGGTCGAGAACCAGATCCGTTTCGTCACCACCTCCGCCGGGGACGCCGGCATGTTCGCCGACCGGTTGCACGACGCCGGCATCACGGTGTTCCACGTGGTGGGGACACTCGCCGACGCCAAGAAGGCCGTCGACGCCGGAGTCGACGGCCTTGTCGTCGAAGGTGTGGAAGGCGGCGGCTTCAAGAACCGGTTCGGCGCATCCACCATGGTGCTGTTGCCACTGATCGCCGATCATGTCGATGTGCCGATCGTGGCGGCGGGCGGCATCTGCGACGCGCGCTCGATGGCTGCGGCCATGGTGCTCGGCGCCGAGGGCGTGCAGATGGGCACCCGGCTGCTGGCGTGCGCCGATTCACCGGTGCACGCCAACTTCAAACAAGCGGTGCTCGATGCCGATGACAACGGGACGGTGCTGCTGCCACTCGGCGGCCGCAGGATGATGCGCGTCATCCGCACACCGGCGGCCCAGCGTCTGGACGCCGAGGGGACGCCGGGTACGTCAGCGCTGGAACGTGTGCAGCGCTTGTACTTTGACGGCGACCTCGACGCCAGTGTGGCCAACACCGGTCAGGTCGCCGGCCGCATCGATGACCTCCGGCCCGCCGCAGACATCATCAGCGAGATGTGGCGAGGTTGCCGTGACGTGTTGTCCGCCACGGCAACCCGGACCGCGGGCTACGTATAGGCGACGTGGGCGTCCTCCGGGATATCCGCGTCGATGGTCACCACGTTGTTCTTGTTGCCCAGCCCGGGCGCGCAGAATTCCGGCATCCGGATCATGTCGCCCGAGAACTCCCACTCCCTGAACGGCGGCGCGATCCGGAGCTCGGGGTGATACACCGGCACCCACAAGCCGCCACCGATCGGCAGCACCGCGTTCTTCGCCGCCTCGATCGCGAACATCTCGCGCATCTGGGCCAGCTTCTCAGGCATCTGCGCCGCGAGATCGTTGGCCTGCGTCCAGTCCTGGTCCAGGTGGTACAACTCCCACACGTCCTGGTCGGGTGTCCAGGTCGCCATGCCGGGCGGGAGGCCGGGGATCCACGGCAGCCGCGGTCCGACCGCGCCGGCGAACCACCCGTCGTGGTAGATGCCCCGGCTGCCCATGATCTCGAAGTACTGAGTCTTCTTGCCGCCCTGGGCATCCCGATCAACCAGCGTCTGCGCGAAACCCGCACCCGCCAGCGGCATCTGCGCCTCCCCGAACACGGTGCGCGGCGGATCGATCCCGACCACCTGGTAG
This sequence comes from Mycobacterium sp. PDNC021, assembly GCF_048282635.1. Lineage (NCBI taxonomy): Bacteria > Bacillati > Actinomycetota > Actinomycetes > Mycobacteriales > Mycobacteriaceae > Mycobacterium > Mycobacterium sp. PDNC021. The sequence continues at coordinate 3,525,402 of NZ_CP182502.1, read as the reverse complement.
ATGGTTGGCACCACGTCATTGCAGTGCAGGAAATGCGGGCGCGGCGTCGGATCCGCAGCCACCTTGGCCGGCCACCGCACCGCCAGCGGATTGCGAGTGCCGCCGAGGTGCGAGGCCATCAACTTCATGCCCTTGTACGGCGTGGACCCGGCCCACGCCCAACCCGCGTGGTACTGATTGTCGACCAGTGGAGAACCCAGGACGTCCAGCCCGCCGAGCTCATCGAGGGCGTCGATGTGCTGACGGACGGTCGTCGGAATTCCGTTCTGCGCCAGCAATTCCGAGATGGTGCCGTTCTGGCCTTCGCCCGAGGAACCGTTGTCGCCCCAGATGTACAGGAACAGTGTGTTGTCGGCGTAGCCCAGCGCTTCGAGTTCGTCGGAGATCCGGCCGACCTGAACATCGACGTGCTCGGCGTACCCGGCCGCCACCTCCATGAGGCGCCGCTGGAACGGCTTCTCGTCCTCGGGGATGTCATCCCAGGCGGGCAGCTGCTCGTCGCGCTCGGTGAGTTCGCAGTCGGCCGGGATCCAGCCCTCGTCCTTCGCGCGCTCGAACACCCGCTGCCGGTAGGCATCCCAGCCGTCGTCGAACTTGCCCGCGTACTTGTCTGCCCAGTCCTTCATGATGTGGTGCGGGCCGTGCAGGCAGCCACTGGCCCAGTACATGAAGAACGGCTTGTCGGCGTTGAACGCCTTGTGTCGCCGCAGCCACGAAATCGCGTCGTCCGCCAGATCTTCGGACAGGTGGTAGCCCTCTTCGGCAGTCTTCGGCGGGGCGACGACGGTGGTGTTGCGGACCAGGTTGGGCTCGTACTGTGACGCCTCACCGGCGAGGAACCCGTAGAAGTATTCGAAACCCAAACCGGTGGGCCAGTTTTCGAAAGGACCGGCCGCGGTGGTCTCCTCGGCCGGGGTGTTGTGCCACTTGCCGAAAGCCGACGTCGCGTAGCCGTATTGCTTGAGCACTTCCGCGACAGTGGCGCTGGACCGCGGAATCTTGCCCGCGTACCCGTCCCAGTCATTGGCGAGTTCGGCGATCTGTCCGTTGCCGATCTCGTGATGATTGCGGCCGGTCAGCAGCGAGGCCCGCGTCGGCGAGCACATCGCGGTGGTGTGAAACCTGTTGTAGGAAACGCCTTCAGCGCACACCCGGTCCAGTGTCGAGGTGGTCACCTCGCCGCCGAACGTCGATGGCAGGCCCGGACCGGCATCGTCGATGAGGACGATGACGATGTTGGGGGAGTCGTCGTGCAGGTGCTTGGGGACGGTGCGCGGCTGGTACGTCGACTCCTGCAGCGTCCGGCCCGCGATGCTGGCGGACGGAACCGGTGGGAACGGCAAGACCCCACCGTTCGGCAACACTGGTGCCACTACTTCGTCACGCGTACCAGACAATTCGATCCCTCTTTCTGTAGACGACCACAAGCGAAGTTCCCGAACGTAGCACCTACTGTGCCGTACTCCACTTACGGCCGCGTCAGTGGGGCGGGACCCTCAGCCCCGATACCCGTCCAGGAAACCGGTCAGCCCGGACGGCGTGTGCGGACCGATGGCGATCTGTTCGACGACGCCGATCCCGGTGCGCGCACCCATGGTGGCCTTCACGACGTTCTGCAGATGCAGCGACGTGAAGTCGGTCGGATCGAAATCGTCCAAACGGATTGATTCCCGGCCGATTTCGTACTGCCCATGGTTGGAGCCGTGTCCCCAGTGCGGGTGCCAGTAGCCGATGCCACGCATCCGGAACGTGTAGAGCTTCTCCAGTTCGATGTGGGTCTCACCCTCGATGGGGTCGGTGAACCACAGATGGGCACGCCGGATCTCGCGCCGCCCGGGCTCCCAGTCGAGTTCGTAGCCGATGTCGTAGCACTCGCGTACCCCGACCCGGCTCCACGGTGCGGCACCGGCCGGCAGGGGATCAAGAATTTCGGCGGTCTCGAGCCATCGTCGCCCGTCTTCGTGCTCGTGGAACGCGTAGTGGGTGAACCGATCCCCGAAATGCAATGGTGCCCAGAGCCAGAACACCTGGAAGGGCATGGGCTGCCGCACCATCGGCAGCTGCTCGCCGACCGGACGGATGCCCCACGAGCGATCCCGCGTCCCCGGGACGTCACCAGCTGTGACCGCCAGGTCGTCACCGTCGACGGTGATCGTCCCCTCCCACGACCCCCATTGGGTGAGCCTGGTGTGGTCGGTCAGCACGATGCCTTCGGCGGTGCGTCGCTGCTGACGTGGCTCCTCGACGGCCACCGTGGTGGCCCGGAAGGTCAGGTCGCAGGAGATGTTGTGCTCGTTGGAATCGACGACGTAGCGGATGGTGCGCAGCGGCTCGAGCACCTCGATGCGGACCGGTCCGATAGTCGCGGACCGGTCCAACGGCATCGCGCCCGAAGCGAAGATCGAATGCTCGACACCGTCTTTCACCACGCTGAAGGCAGCGTCGATGATTCCGCGAACGGGGTAGTGCCCCATGGCCGCACCGAAGTAGAAGTCACCATTGCGCTGGTGGCCGTTGAACCAGTAGCGGTCGTAGTGGTTCGGGTCGCCGCTGGCCGGCACGCCCACCGGGTCGGCCGAGGCATGGATCGGATAGTCATCGAAGGGCGTCAGCACGCAGTCAGCTCCCCGGCTCGCTGATCTTCACCAGCATCTTGCCGATGTTGGCTCCGGTGAACAGGCCGTTGAGTGCGTCGATGCTGGATTCCAGTCCGTCGTAGACGGTTTCGCGATGCACCAGCAGGCCCTGCTGTTCCCAGCCGCTCAGCGCGGCGAAGGCCTCGTCGAAGCGTGCCCACTCTTCGAGTGCGATGAAGCCCTGCATCGTCGAGGCGGTGGCGAGCAGGTTGACGTAGTTGGACGGGCCGGGGTGATCGCCGTTGAGGTACGTGGTGATGATGCCGCACATGACCACGCGTGCCCGGTGAGCGAGGTTGCCCAGCACGGCATTGAGGATGTCGCCGCCGACATTGTCGAAGTAGACGTTGATCCCGCCCGGACAGGCCGCCTTCAATGCGGCGGGGAAGTCGGCGGCCTTGTAGTCGACGCAGGCGTCGAAGCCGAACTCCTCGACCACGACGCGGCACTTCTCCGGACCGCCTGCGATGCCGACGACGCGAGCGCCGGCGATCTTGGCGATCTGGCCGGCGACCGATCCGGTGGCGCCGGCCGCGGCGGACACCACGACCGTCTCGCCGGGCTGGGGTTTTCCGACGCCTGTCATGCCGAAGTAGGCGGTCGCTCCGGTGGGCCCGTAGATCGACATCACCGCGAGGGGATCGGTGTACCCGACCACCGGCGTGCTGAACAGGTCGTCGCGGATGATCGCGTAGTCCTGCAGTCCGGTCAGGGTGGTGACGAGGTCGCCGACTTTGTATGCGGCACAGCGTGATTCGACGACCTCTCCGATACCGGCCACGCGCACCACCTCGCCGAGTTCCAGCGCCGGGAGGTAGCCGGGTTCGCCGTCCAGCCAGGTCCGCGCGGCGGCGTCGATGCCGACATACCTCGTCCGCAGCAACGCTTCGCCCTCTGCGGGGACCGGAGCGGGCACCGTCACCAGCTCGGTGTCGTCGGGGGAGACCAGCCCATTGGGGCGGCGGCGCAGCAGGACTTGACGGTTATCTCGGTTCATCGTGTCGTTTCTAGGGGAGGCGATTTTTCATATTGATTATTAAAAGTCGCCTCGGTTATCGTCAACCCCGAAGGTGAAAGTGGTCGCCAGGAGGGTCGGATGAGCGTGCACAACGCAGCACCCCGCCGCGGGAGGCCGCCGCGCATCGACCAGAGCGCCATTGCCGCAGCGGTTTTGGAGATCGGCACCGAGAATGCCACCATGCGTCGGGTCGCCGAGCATCTCGGTGTCAGCCTGCCCGGGCTCTACCATCATGTGAAGAACCAGCACGACCTGCTGCGGTTGGCCACCGTCAGTGCCCTGACGAACTCGCCGCCGCCGCGCTACACCGGCGGGCACTGGGCGACGTGGCTACGCGACTATGCGTCCTACATCCGGACCGTGCTGGCGTCGGAACCTGCGCTGGTGGAGAAGTTCGTCAGCGGAGCCGTCGGTCACGACGTCGAGATGGAATACACCGCGGAGGCGGTCGAAGCGCTTGCCGCGCAGGGCTTATCGCCGAGCGACGCCCTCGCGGTGTGGGCATCGGTGAGCACGATGGCGGTCGGCAGCGTCACCGAAGCCCATCGGGAGTATCTCTACGCCGAGGGTGGGCAGCCGTGGCTGGCCCGGATCCTCGAGCTCACCGACGCGCGCCGGCCCTCGGAGTACCCGACGTTGCGTGCCATCGCGACATCCGGCGACGACCCGTTCGGCGACGAGGCGTTCCAACATCGAATGACGTTGCTACTGGGTGGGATCGCGGCCCACTACGGCCTGCCGCCCGAACCCTGACCGCAACGCCACACGGACCACAAACGCCGAAACGGCATTCCAGCAGAACAAGTTCGAGAACTTGCCTGCCGGAATGCCGTTTCGGCGGGAGTTGGATCAGCTGCGCGGGTACGTCGGGTATTCGATACCCGACAGGAACTGCACGACGCGGACCACCTGGCACGAGTAACCGAACTCGTTGTCGTACCAGCAGTACAGGATCGCCTGGTCGCCATCGACGATGGCGGCGTTCGCGTCGATGATCGATGCGGCACGCGAACCGATGAAATCGCTCGACACGGCGTCGGTCGCGGCGGTGTAGTCGAGGTTGCGGCTCAGCGGACCCGACAGCGACGTCTCGCGCAGGTGCGTGAGCACCTCTTCCTTCGTCGTCTCCTTCTTGAGCTGCAGGCTCAGGATAGCGATCGAGACGTCGGGGGTGGGAACGCGGATCGAGTTACCCGTGATCTTGGCCTTGAGCTCGGGCAGGGCCTTGGCGACGGCCGAGGCGGCACCGGTCTCGGTGATCGTCAGGTTCAGCGGCGCCGAACGGCCACGACGGTCGGCCTTGTGGTAGTTGTCCAGCAGGTTCTGGTCGTTGGTGAACGAGTGGACCGTCTCGACGTGACCGCGGATGATGCCGAACTTTTCGTCCATCGCCTTGAGCGGCGGCACGATCGCGTTGGTGGTACACGACGCGCACGAGAAGATCTGCTGGCTCACGTCCTGGCCGAGGTGGTTCACGCCGTGCACGATGTTCGGCACGTCGCCCTTGCCCGGTGCGGTCAGGACGACCTTCGAGATGCCCGGACGCAGGTGCTGCTCGAGGCCCGCGCGGTCGCGCCACTTGCCGGTGTTGTCGATGAGGATGGCGTCGTTGATGCCGTGCTCGGTGTAGTCGACCTCGGACGGGTCGTTGGCGTAGATGAACTTGATGACGTTGCCATTGGCGATGAGGAGGTTGTTCTCCTTGTCGACCTTGATGGTGCCGTTGAAGTGGCCGTGTACCGAGTCGCGGCGCAGCAGGGATGCGCGCTTCTTGAGATCGTCGACGCCACCGCTGCGGACCACGACGGCCCGCAGGTTCAGGCCATTGCCGCCACCGGCCTTCTCGACGAGCAGCCGCGCCACGAGGCGACCGATCCGGCCGAAGCCGTAAAGCACCACATCACGCGGGCACTGCGGCTCACCTTTGTTGTCACCGGTGACCGCGGAAAGTGCGTCGGCGACGAAGTCGGCGACCGAGAGGCCGCGTTCGTCGGCGCGGTACGCGTGCACCAGCAGGCCGAGGTCGATCTTGGCCGGACCAAGGTCCAGGTTCGCCAGAGCCTCCAGGAACGGGAAGGTCTCGACCACCGACAGCTCTTCGCCGGCGATCTGCCGGGCGAAGCGATGCGTGCGCAGGATGCTGATGACCGACTTGTTCACCAGTGACCGGCTGTGCAGCAGGACGGTGACGCCGCGCGTGCGGTGCAGAGTGCCGACGATCGGAATCATCGCCTCCGCCAGGGCTTCCTGGGTGTTCCAATTGGCAAGTTCTGGTGTATTCAACTCATCTGTCCTACGGGTCGCTTGGCCGATCGCGCTGAGCAGCGCATTCATGTTAGCGATCGGCATTTCCGGCTCTGCAGGTTGCTCCCGCTGGCAGGGCACGTAGGGGTTGACAGCTGCCCTCGATCATGTGCCGAAACGGCATTCCAGCAGGAAAAGTGCGAGTGGGGGCCTGCCGGAATGCCGTTTCGGCGGGTGCTCAGCGGCCGGCCGAGTGGCTGGCGGGCTGAATCCGGCGGAGGACCGGGACCAGTCCGGCGAGCGCCGCGATGTTCGCCACCACGATGGGCGCGATGGTGTACGAGGGGGAGATGTCGTAGACGGCACCGAGCACGCCGCCCGCGATGAGCAACGCGACACCGCGCAGTAGGGACAGCCAGCCGAACGCGATGGCCCGCAGGTTCGCCGGGACGAGCTCGGTGACCACCGACTTGACCGTCGAATCGAGCACCCCGTTGACGACGCCCCAGACCGCGACACCGACCCAGACCAGGGTGCGGTCGCCGGTGAAGGCGATCGCGGAACATGCGGCGGCGATGGGAACGGCGAGCAGGGTGACCGGTCCGCGCTTGTCATAGACCCGGCCCATCACCAGGCCCGAAGCCCCGTCGACGGCCATCGCGACCGCGAACAGGATCGGTACCTGGGCGTCGGTGAGGAGCCCGGTGCGCTGGGCGTGGAAGGCCAGTAGTGGGAACGACGCCACGCCGCAGGAGAGCAGGCCGATGGCGACGACGTACTGCCAGAACTGGACCGGCAGCGCTGGCCTGGTGCCGGCGGGCTGGGCCGCTGTGGTGTCGCGGGACGCGGCTTCCGTAGCCGTGGACTCCGCGTGTGCCGGCTCGTAGTCACGAGGGTCGGGAACGCGAAACCGGAGCCAGCCGAGCAGGGCCAGCACCAGCACACCGGGGACGACGAGTACCCCGAACGCCAGCCGATAGTTGCCGGCATGGGCGCTGAGCACCGCCGCCAACAGCAGCGGCCCGACGATCGCGCCGGTCTGGTCGAGGGCCTGGTGCACGCCGAACGCGCTGCCACGACCCGTGCTTGTCGACGCATGCGAGAGCAGGGTGTCCTTCGCCGGTGAGCGCACCGCCTTGCCGAGGCGCTCCGTGCCATACAGCAGCAGTGCCGGTACGAGCGAGCCGGTGACACCGATCAACGGGACGCTCAGCACCGTCAGCGCGTAGCCGGTGATCGTCCAGGCCCAGTAGTGCTGCGTCCGTGACACGGCGTAGCCGGCGACAACCCGCAGCCCGTAGCCGATGAATTCCCCTGCGCCGGCGACCAATCCGACGATGGCGGCCGACGCGCCGAGGGTGGCCAGGTAGGGACCGATGATGCTGCGGGCGCCTTCGTACACCATGTCCGCGAGCAGGCTCACGACGCCGAAGACGAGGACGAAGTGCCAGGGCTTGAGCGGTCGGCCGGTCACTGGTCGATTGTGCACGTGGGTCGACGTTCGCGTTGGTGGCGTGAGTCAGTAGAGACAGGTAGTATCGAACACTTGTGCGAACGCGAAGGTATCGGCGGCACGGGAGTCCTCGTGCACGATGTCTCCGCAGTCGACTCCATGGTCCACTTCGCGCGGGTCTCGGCGATCGCCGAGTCCGGGAAATTCGCGGCGATCGCCGACCTGGTCGCGCTACGCGTCGACAATCAAGGCGATCGGCAGTGGTGGGCCTGCGATGGCTGGGACGCCGCCTGCGCGGAAGTCGGCGCCGCGCTAGGGATCGGCCCCAAGGAAGCGTCCGGGCAGTTGTCGATCGCCGTCGCGTTGCGGTACCGGCTCCCGAAAGTGGCAGCAGTGTTCGCCAACGGCGACGTGTCCGCCCGCACGGTGGGCACCATCTGCTGGCGCACCCGACTGGTCGAAGACCCCAACCTGATGGCCGTGATCGATGCCGCGCTGGCCGGGGCGCTGTCGGAATGGGCGGGCTTGTCGCGCAAGAAGATTGAGAAGAAGATCGACGGCTGGGTGCACAAATTTGATCCGGCCGCGGTCCTCAAAGTCCGGTCTGCCGCCCGTAGTCGTGGGGTCGGGGTCGGCAAACCCGACGACGACACCGGGGTCGCCTCCATCTGGGGTGCGCTGCTGGCCACCGACGCCGAACTGCTGGATCGGGTACTGACCGAACTGGCGCGGCAGGTGTGCGACAACGATCCCCGCACGTTCGGCCAGCGGCGCGCCGATGCTCTGGGTGTGCTGGCCGCCCGCGGTGACCGCCTGGCGTGCCAATGCGGTGCGCCGGATTGCCCGGCCGCCGGGCCCGATGCCCGGGCGATGGCGGTGGTGATCCACGTCCTCACTGACGCGCTGCCGGTGCCGGTGGCGGATCCGCTGCTCAGTGGCGACCCGGCCGCGCCCCTGGCTCCCATACCGCCGGCACCCCAGCCCGAGCCCGACGCCGCGCCGGCGCCGGCGTCGGAGCCCGCACCGGTGAGCGATCCGCGGCCGGCCACCACGCCGTACAACACCCCAGCCCCAGAGCGCGAGTCCCAGTCCGATTCCGAGTCGGTGGACGAAACCATCCCTGACGCCGCACCCGCGCCAGCAGCCGCCCCCGCGTCGGCACCTGTCCGAGCCCCTGCTCCGGTACACACACCCGTCGGCTACATGGTCGGCGGGGCGGTGGTGCCACCGGCACTGCTGGCCGACCTGGTGGCCCGCGGCGCCACAGTCCGCACCGTGGCCTCGGCGACTGATCTGGGCGGGGTGCCGCGGTACCGGCCCTCGATCGCCATGGACGAGTTCGTCCGGATGCGCGCCATGACGTGCATGTTCCCCGGCTGCGACCAACCCGCCACCGCCTACGACCTCGACCACACCATCGCGTGGCCGGCCGGGCCGACCCATCCGGGCAACCTCAGCCCGAAATGCCGAAAACACCACCTACTCAAAACCTTCTACAGCGGACCCGACGGGTGGCGGGACCGCCAACAGCCCGACGGCACCATCGTGTGGACCGCACCCACCGGCCACACCTACACCAGCGTGCCCGAAAGCCGAATCCTGTTCCCCCACAAGCAGTGTGATACACCACTGCCGGACGGGCCACCGCCGAACCTCACCGACCTCGACACCCCACCGGCACCCGGACGCGGCATCATGATGCCCATCCGGCGACGCACCCGCGCCCACAACCAAGCCCAGCAGATCGCCTACGAACGCGCCCTCAACGACGCCGACCTCCAAGAAATCGCCGCGGCACAAGAAGCCGCCGACCGCCGACACGCAGCCCGCGAAGCCGCCCGCGAGGCCGGCGAAAACGACATCCCACCACCGCGGTGAATCACCTATCTAGTGCGCGTGGTCGAACAGCACCAGGGTGTCGGCCAGGTTGCCGTCGACGAAATAGACGCGGCACGTGAATGGATCGTGAATCGTGCCGCCGGCTTCGGCTTGGGCGTCAACGGTTCCTGACACGTTCCACACGGTGATGCGCGCGTGGTCAACGCCTTTGAGCGGTTCGTCGGTCATCAGAGCGAACATGTCCTGGCCGTCCGCCTCCAGTGCGCCGGCCACCGCGCGCACACCTGAAAGCTTGGCTGACCCGGGTGCTGCCAGTTGCTTACGCACATCGGCTTCGCACCTGTCCCGAGCCACGTCCTGGGCCTGGCTCGGCGCCGGGGCCAGGAGGCCGAAACCATGTGTCTTCACGGCGATCACGGCCAGGGCCGCCAGCGCCAGGACACATGCTGCCGCGACACCCAGCTTCTTCTTGGCGCCCGTCATGGCCCGAACGTAACCTGCGTCGCGTCGCATCCGGTCACCGGCTTGCCGGGTGGGAAGTCACGCGGATTCACATTGGGGATGACGCTGTCCCAGCGGTACGCGTGCTGTGCGTCGGCGGCGCAGCCTTCGTTGGCGGTGTCGTACAGCACCCGGAACGTGTGCGGGTCGGCGCCGTCGATCGCCCGGTCTTGGTAGTAGGCCCGCTGATCGTCGACCGCGTAGTTGAAGACGCTGTCGTTGAGCCGACGGAAGGTCGCCGCGTTCGCCCCGGGGATGGCCGCACACCGATAGAACACCGTCCGAATGTCCTTGGTGTAGTCCAGGTTTCGGTCGTCGGGGGAGAAGCGCACGATCTCGAAGTGCGCCGGGTCGTCCGAAATCTCCCTGTCTTTGCAGAACACGGCCGCGCCGTCCTTCGCCAATTCGCTGTCGATCATCACGAAGTGCTCGGGGTCGCTGCTCAGGGGTTGGGTGCCGGCCCAGATGTGGTTGCGGTCCTTGGCCCAGCCGTGGTTCAGCCAGTCGAAAGTGGCGACGTCGGCGCCGGCGATCTGCGCCCCACCGTAATAGGCGTGGGATTTGTCTCGTGCGTAGCCGCTGGACAGTTTGTGGAACGAATCGGCGTCCGCGCCGGCCACCACCCGGGGCGACGAGTCGACGCCGCCCGTCCAGTAGACCTTGCCGTCCTCGACGTAGTAGCCGCCGACGACCTTGGGGCTACAGGCAGGCACCAGGACCAGAACAGAGACAGTCAGCACGGCGATCAACCTGCGCACCTTGCCACCTCCTGCCTGTCCCCGGATTAGACGTTCGCACAAAGAAGGTGGCCGCGCATCTATCTATTGGCGGGTGTTCCGAGGGCGCCGTGCTCATCAGGCTTGGCCTACTTGCGCACGAACCGGAAGGACACTGGTGGGAATTCGAAGCCTGGACAGCACTGCCGACAAGGTGGTGGCTCACCCCCGAGAGCGTGGCCACGACATCCTCAACCGCGGCTTCGGGTTTCGGGCCGCCCTGTCGCTGGCCTTCGCCGACATCTCGCCGATCGTGGCCCTGTATGCGATCTTCGCGTTGGGCCTGTTCGCAGCGGGTCCCCGATTCTTCTGGGCGTTCCCGATCGTGCTGTGCGGTCAGCTGCTGGTCGCGTTGGTCTTCGGTGAGCTGGCGTCGCGGTTTCCGTACGCCGGCAGCGTCTACCAGTGGGCCCGGCACGCCAAAGGCACGACGTGGGGCTGGACGGCCGCGTGGGCGTACATCTGGGGCCTGACGCTGACGCTGTCGACGATGGCCTACGCCGCGGCGGGATTCATCCTCGAGGTGTGCGGTGTCGAGTCACCGAGCCGGTGGCTGCTGGCCGCCGTCTCGATCGGCGTCATCTGCTTCACCACGGCGGCCAACATGATCGGCCGGCAGGTCCTCAAGGTCATGATCGTCGCCAGCATCATCTGCGAGATCGTCGGCTCGGTCGGCCTTGGCACCGTGCTGTTGCTCTTCCACCGCGTCAATCCGGTCTCCACACTGTTCGACGGTCTGCCCGACGGATCGGGCAGCACCATGAGCACGATGCTCGTTGCTGTCGCGTTCGTCGGGTGGGCATTCCTTGGCTTCGAATCGGCCGGCTCCATCGCCGAAGAGGTGGAGAACCCCGAACGCAACGTGCCCAGGGCCATCGTTTTCGCGCTGCTGCTGGTGGGCGTGATCGTCATGTACTCCGCCGCAGCGGTCATCCTCGCGATCCCTGACCTTTCGGCGGTGCTGACGGCGCAGAGCGGTGACCCGGTGTCGGCGACGTTGACGGCGCAGCTCGGTTCGTCGATCGCGAAGCCGCTCCTGCTGATGTTCGTCATCGGCTTCATGTCCGCGTGCTTGGCCGTGCAGTCGGCGGTCTCTCGGGCCGTGTACGGGATGGCGCGCGACCGTGCCCTGCCCGGTGCCGAGTTCTTGGCGAAACTCGGTGGCCCCGAGCGCATGCCGATCCGGGCCATCGGCCTGACGGCGGTCGTCGCCGCGTTCTTCCTGCTGTTCGCCGGCTCCGACCTCTACAACGTGCTCGTCAACTTCTCGGTGATGGGTCCCTACATCGCTTTCGCCGTACCGGTTTTCGCGGCTGCCCTCACGCGTCTCGCGGGACGCTGGGTGCCCGGCGTGTTCTCGCTGGGACGTTGGGGCGCACCGGTGACGTACGCCGCGGCCGCGTGGCTGGCCTTCGAGGTGATCAACGTCCTCTGGCCGCGCACGCAGCCCGGACAGCCGTGGTTCGTGAACTGGAGCATGGTGATCAGCCTGGTGAGCCTGGGGATCGTCGGCGCGGTCGTGTACGCGCGATGCCGTCACCGCATCACCGAACCCGTCGGCGAACGCTTGTGAGTCTGCGGTTGTGCGAATGCTCAAACAAGCCCCTGCCGCTTATGGCGGAAACAGCTCGCAACTGGCCCTCACCGGCGGCAATGCTGACTACAGAACACCCCGCGAGTCGAGAGGCTGAACACGACAGATGAGCACCCGAAACGACATCATCGGTGCAGTGCCCGCCACCAAGGTGCCCCGGTACGCGGGTAAGGGCACATTCGCCCGCATCGCCGACATCCACGAGGTGTCCGACTACGACATCGCGATCCTCGGCGTCCCGTTCGACGGCGGCACCTCGTACCGGCCCGGCGCCCGATTCGGCCCCATGGCGGTCCGGCAGGCGGCCCGGACGCTGCGCCCGGGTTACCACGTCGAGCTCGGTGTCGCCCCGGTGCGCGAGCTGCAGGTGGTCGACGCCGGCGACGTCGCCGTCACGCCGTACAGCATCGACGAGGCCTGCCAACAGATTCAGGACCATGCCGCCGAGATTCTCCGCGGTGGGGACCGGCGCATCGTGTCCATCGGTGGTGACCACACCATCGCGCTGCCGAATCTCCGTGCGCTGCATGCCAAACACGGTCCGGTCGCGCTGGTGCATTTCGACGCGCACCTGGACACCTGGGACACTTACTTCAACGCCCCGGTCACCCACGGCACCATCTTCCGGCGCGCATTCGAGGAAGGTCTGCTGATCGAGGACCACTCGATCCACGTCGGTATCCGCGGTCCGATCTACGACCAGATGGACCTGGACGACGACGCTCGCATGGGCTTCAAGATCATTCGCGCCGGCGACCTGGACGTCATCGGTATCGACGCTGCCATCGATGTCGTGCGTCGCCGTGTTGCGGACGTACCGGTGTACCTGTCCATCGACATCGACGTGCTCGACCCGGCATTCGCGCCGGGCACCGGCACGCCGGAGGCGGGCGGTCTCACGTCGCGCGAGCTGCTGAAGATGCTGCGCAAGATGACCGGCCTGAACATCGTCGGTGCCGACGTCGTCGAGGTGGCTCCGGCCTACGATCATGCCGAAATCACCTGTGTCGCAGCGGCAACGCTGGTGTTCGACATCGTGTCGCTGATGGCTGCCGGGGCGCGCACTGCCCTGCCCGTCAACGGCCAGGTTGCGAACGCCGTGACCTGACAGGCTACGATTGCCGCAGACAACTCAATACGCCGTCATACGCGCTGTGGGAGAACCTCCGGAAACGGAGGCGCCGTAGGAGCAACTCCTCCCCGGGAATCTCTCAGGCCCAAATACCGCAGCGTCGAGGCAACTCTGGAGAACAGCGTGGATCCATTGATTCACGCTTACCGAAGGTGAACAGCGCGCACGCGCCAAAACTCTCAGGTGTCAGGACAGAGCGGGGAGGTGCTATCCAACGATGCGTCGAGCAGTCAGCGACGCCCCGCGAACCGGAGTCACCTCATGTCTGACCGCACTGCAATTGGTAAGGCCCACAGCAGCTTTCGTGGCCGCCACATCGGACCCGACGCTGCTGCCCAGCAGCACATGCTGGCTGTCCTCGGCTACTCGTCGCTCGATGATCTGATCGATGCGGCGGTGCCCGAACAAATCCGGTGCACCGAGGGTCTGCGGCTGCCGGCCGCGCGATCCGAGCAGCAGGTACTCGCCGCGCTGCGCGCTCTGGCGGAGCGCAACGAGACCCGTATCCAGATGATCGGCCTGGGGTACCACGACACCATCACGCCGCCAGTGCTGCGCCGCAACATGCTGGAATCGCCGGCCTGGTACACCGCCTACACGCCGTACCAGCCCGAGATCTCGCAAGGCCGGTTGGAAGCTCTGCTCACGTTCCAGACGGTCATCGAAGACCTCACCGCTTTGCCGGTCGCCGGCGCGTCCCTGCTGGACGAGGCGACGGCGGTCATGGAAGCCGTGCTGCTGATGCGCCGAGCCAACAAGGCCTCGAAGTCCAATCGCGTTGTGCTGGATGCCGATTGCCTGCCTCAATCCCTCGCGGTGGTGCGCGGGCGGGCCGAGGCCGTGGGCATCGACGTGGTGCTCGCCGACCTGACCGAAGGGCTGCCAGACGGTGAAGCCTTCGGCGTCGTCTTTCAATCGCCGGGTGCTAGCGGCGCCGTCCGTGATCTCGCCCCACTGATCGCGACGGCCCGCGAGCGCGGCATGTTCACCACCGTCGCCGCCGATCTGCTCTCCTTGACGCTGCTGACCGCCCCTGGTGAGCAGGGCGCCGACATCGCGGTCGGTTCGGCCCAGCGGTTCGGGGTGCCGCTGTTCTTCGGCGGTCCGCACGCCGGCTACATGTCGGTCCGGTCGGGTCTGGAGCGCATGCTGCCCGGACGCCTCGTCGGCGTCTCGGTCGATGTGGACGGAAAGCCCGCCTACCGGCTGGCGCTGCAGACCCGCGAACAGCACATCCGCCGGGACAAGGCGACCAGCAACATCTGTACCGCGCAGGCGCTGCTGGCCAACGTCGCGGCGATGTACGCCGCCTACCACGGCCCGGAAGGGCTGCGCGCGATCGCAACTCAGGTGCACGGCCGCGCCGTGTCGCTGGCCGACGGCCTGCGGGCCGTCGGCCGGGAGGTCGTCCACGACCACTTCTTCGACACCGTGCTGGTGCGGGTCCCCGGTGGCGCAGAGCTGATCGTGGCGGCAGCCGACGACGCGGGAATCAACCTGCGGCTCGTCGACGCCGATCACGTCGCCATCGCCTGCGACGAGTGCACGACCGACGATGTGATCGGGCGGGTGCTCGAGGTCTTCGGTGCGGCACCTGTCGCGTCGGCAGGGGCCGTCGCATTGCCGTCGTCGGTGCTCCGCACCTCGGAGTACCTGCAGCACCCCGTGTTTCATACCCACCGGTCCGAGACGGCGATGCTGCGCTTCCTGCGCGAACTGTCCGACAAGGACCTTGCGCTGGACCGCACGATGATCCCGCTGGGGTCATGCACCATGAAGCTCAACGCCACCGCCGAGATGGAGCCGATCAGCTGGCCCGGGTTCGCCGGCATCCATCCGTATGCCCCGGCCGGGCAGACCGCCGGGTACCTCGAGCTGATCGGAAACCTGGAGGACTGGCTTTCCGAGATCACCGGCTACGACCGGGTTTCGCTGCAGCCCAACGCCGGATCGCAGGGTGAGCTCGCGGGCCTGCTGGCCATCAACGCCTACCACCGCTCGCGCGGCGAGGCCGGCCGCGACATCTGCCTGATCCCGCAGTCTGCGCACGGCACCAACGCCGCCTCGGCGGTCCTGGCCGGGATGCGGGTCGTGGTGGTCGCGACGGCGCCCAACGGGAACATCGACCATGACGACCTGGAGGCCAAGCTCGCCGATCACGACGGCGGGGTCGCGGCGATCATGCTGACCTACCCGTCCACCCACGGTGTGTACGAAGCCGATGTCCGGACGGTGTGCGACCTCGTCCACAACGCCGGCGGTCAGGTGTACGTCGACGGGGCCAACCTGAATGCTCTTGTCGGTCTGGCCAAGCCGGGTGAATTCGGTGGCGACGTGTCGCACCTGAACCTGCACAAGACGTTCTGCATCCCGCACGGCGGTGGCGGTCCAGGCGTGGGGCCGGTCGCGGTGCGGGCGCACCTGGCGCCGTTCCTGCCGGGCGATCCGCTGGCAGCCCAGGGACCGGGCCCGGTATCGGCGGCCAACTATGGGTCGGCGGGCATCCTCCCGATCACCTGGGCTTACCTCGCGCTGATGGGTCCGGACGGGCTGACTGCGGCCACCAAGACCGCGGTGCTGGCGGCCAATTACCTCGCCGCGTCGCTCGGCGACCGGTACCCCGTGCTCTACGCGGGCGAAACCGGGCTGGTCGCCCACGAGTGCATCTTGGATCTGCGCGAGATCACCAAGCGCACCGGCGTGACGGCCGAGGACGTCGCAAAGCGGTTGATCGACTACGGTTTCCACGCCCCGACGTTGTCCTTCCCGGTCAACGGCACCCTGATGGTCGAACCCACCGAGTCGGAAGACCTCACCGAGCTGGACCGGTTCATCGCAGCGATGATCGGCATCCACGACGAGATCGACCGGGTCGACTCAGGGGAGTGGGCACTGGACCAGAGTCCGCTCCGGCAGGCCCCGCACACCGCCGAGCAGGTCACCGACGCCGATTGGACGTTGCCCTATAGCCGGCAGTACGCCGCGTATCCCGTTGCGACACTGCGGCGCAACAAGTACTGGCCGCCGGTCCGGCGCATCGACGGCGCTCACGGTGACCGCAACCTCGCCTGTTCCTGCCCGGCGCCCGAAGCATTCCAGATCGAATCCGTCGACATCCTCGAGGAGGCTTTTGCATGAGCGACAAGAGCATGACCATCAATCCGGTTTCCCCATTGCTGGACGAACACCGTTCCCTGGCAGCCAGCTTCACCGACTTCGCCGGCTGGGAAATGCCCCTGAAGTACGGCAGCGAACTCGCCGAGCACCGCGCGGTGCGCGAGATCGCGGGCCTGTTCGACTTGTCCCACATGGGTGAAATCGCTGTCACCGGAACGCAATCGGCCGCCGCGCTGGACTTCGCGCTCGCCGGTGAGGCCTCCAAGATCGCAGTCGGGCGGGCCAAGTACTCGCTGATCTGCGACGCCGACGGCGGCGTGATCGACGATCTGGTGGTGTACCGGCTCGGCGACGCGCACTTCCTGGTCGTCGCCAATGCTGCCAACGCACCCACGGTGGCACGCGAACTGGTCAGTCGGGCAGAGCAATTCGACGCGGTCGTCGACGACCAGTCGATGGCCACCGCGTTGATCGCGGTGCAGGGACCCGCCTCAGAAGCCATCGTCAGCTCCCTCGTGCCAGCGAATCAGCGCACGACCGTCGCCGACCTCAAGTACTACGCGGTGACCGAGGCTCAGGTGGCCGGCATCGAGGTGCTGTTGGCGCGGACCGGCTACACCGGTGAGGACGGCTTCGAACTCTATGTGCCGAACGCTCAGGCAGTCGCGCTGTGGCAGGCCCTGCTCGCGGCCACCACCGAGGCCGGCGGCGTCCCCGCGGGCCTGGCCTGCCGCGACACCTTGCGGCTGGAGGCGGGCATGGCGCTCTACGGGCACGAGCTGACGATGAGCACCAACCCCTACCAGGCGGGCCTCGGAAAGGTGGTGCGGCTCGGCAAGGAATTTGTGGGACGCGATGCGTTGCAGCAGCTTTCGGAGCTGCCCGTGCAGCAGATACTCGTCGGACTCAAGGGCGACACGCGACGGGCCGCGCGCGCCGGGTACACCGTGCACCAGGGCGACGAAGCCGTCGTGGGAACCGTGACCTCGGGCACGCTGTCGCCGACCCTGGGGTATCCCGTCGCACTGGCCTACCTCGACGCGGCGTTGGCGGAACCGGGCACCAAGGTGCAGGTCGACGTCCGCGGGCGAAAAGAACCGTTCGAAGTCACTCCGGCGCCGTTCTACCGTCGCGCCTGAAACCCAGCCACTACTTCAGAAAAGGACCACCATGGCCACCAACACCATTCCCGACGATCGCAGCTACACCGAGGAACACGAATGGGTGCTGGTCGCTCCCGGTGCCGGGCTTCCCGATACGCCGGTTCGGGTCGGCATCACCTCGGTCGCGGCGGCGGCCCTCGGTGATCTGGTGTACGTCGACCTGCCCGAGGTCGGTTCGGCCATCACCGCGGGCGAAACCTGCGGCGAGGTGGAATCGACGAAGACCGTCTCCGAGCTGTACCCACCGGTGAGCGGCACCGTCACGGCGGTCAACTCCGCTGCCGTGGACGATCCCAGCATCATCACCGCCGATCCGTACGATGCCGGCTGGCTGTTCGAAGTGCAGGCCACCGCAGCCGAAAACCTGTTGACCGCAGCCGAATACGCAGCACGGAACGAGGGCTAACCATGAACATCCTGGACGAACGGCTCGCCGATTTCGACCCTGAGATCGCCGCGGCCATCGGCGACGAATTGCGCCGCCAGCGCCTCGGCCTGGAGATGATCGCCTCGGAGAACCATGCGCCACTGGCCGTGATGCAGGCGCAGGGCTCGGTGCTGACGAACAAGTACGCGGAGGGCTACCCAGGGCGCCGCTACTACGGTGGCTGCGAGCACATCGACGTCATCGAACGGCTCGCCATCGCTCGGGTCAAAGAACTCTTCAGTGCCGAATTCGCCAATGTGCAACCGCATTCGGGCGCGCAGGCCAACGCGGCGGTGATGCACGCGCTGATCAAGCCCGGTGACACCATCCTCGGTCTGTCTCTGGACTGCGGCGGCCACCTCACGCACGGCATGCGGCTGAACTTCTCCGGCAAGCTGTACAACGTCGCCGCCTACGGGGTGTCCAAAGAGGACTACCTCATCGACATGGATGCGGTCGCCGAGGCTGCCCGGGAACACAAGCCGCAGTTGATCATTGCCGGCTGGTCGGCCTACCCGCGCCAGCTCGACTTCGCCCGGTTCCGCGAGATCGCCGACGAGGTCGGCGCATATCTGATGGTGGACATGGCGCACTTCGCGGGGCTCGTCGCCGCCGGGCTTCATCCGTCCCCGGTGCCGCATGCTCACGTGGTGACATCCACAACGCACAAGACGCTCGGCGGTCCCCGAGGTGGCGTGATCCTGACCAACGAGGCCGACATCGCCAAGAAGATCAACTCGGCGGTGTTCCCCGGCCAGCAGGGTGGGCCGCTGGAGCACGTGATCGCGGCCAAGGCCGTCGGTTTCAAGATGGCCGCACAGCCCGAATTCGGTGAACGCCAGCAGCGGGTGCTGCGGGGTGCGCAGATTCTGGCCGACCGGCTGAGCCAGCCGGATACGAAGGCCGCGGGCATCACTGTCCTGACCGGCGGCACCGACGTCCATCTGGTGCTGGTGGACCTGCGAAACGCGGCCGTCGACGGGCAGCAGGCCGAGGACCGGCTCGACGCTGTCGGCATCACCGTCAACCGCAACGCGGTGCCGTTCGACCCCCGGCCGCCGATGGTGACGTCCGGACTGCGCATCGGAACCCCGGCACTGGCGGCACGTGGGTTCGGTGACGCGGAGTTCGCGCGCGTCGCCGACGTCATCGCTGCCGCGCTGATCGCGGACGGTGATGCCGATACCGAACATCTTGCCGCGCAGGTGCGTACGCTGGCCGAACAGTTCCCGCTTTACCCGGAGTTGTAATGGCGATCAGCGTGTTCGACCTGTTTTCCGTCGGGATCGGGCCGTCGAGTTCCCACACCGTCGGTCCGATGCGGGCGGCCGGCATGTTCGTCGACCAACTCATCGCGCGCAATGTGGTCGACCACGTCACCGATGTCCGCGTCGATCTGTACGGCTCACTGGCGGCCACCGGCGGCGGCCACGGCACCATGCCGGCCATCCTGCTGGGCTTGGAGGGCTACCGGCCCGAGACCATCGAGACCGGCGAGATGGAACGGCGCCTCGCGATCATCCGGGCCGATGGAAAGATCCGGTTGGGTGGCCGAATCGTGCTCGCGCTCACCGAATCTGACATCGCTCTGCACCCGGCGCAGCAGCTCGACCGTCACCCCAACGCGATGACGGTCACCGCCACATCGGTGCACGGCGGCGTGCTGTACGAGGAGACGTACTTCTCGGTTGGTGGTGGCTTCGTCGTCACCGAGGAAGACATGGCCCACCCACCCGAAAGTGCCGACGGTGCCGACAGTTTCACGTCAGCGGCGGAACTGCTGACCCTCACCGATCGCGATCACATCTCCATCAGCACGGCGATGATGGGCCAGGAGTCCACGACTCGCACCGACACCGAGGTGCGTGAGCGACTGCTGCACATCCGCGAGGTGATGATCGCCTGCGCGACCAACGGCATGTCCCGCGACGGCTACCTGCCCGGCAACCTGATGGTCCGCCGGCGGGCCAAGGACTGGTTCCTTCGGCTCAATGCCGAAGACCCACAGCGGGACCCGGCCTTCGCCGAAGATTGGGTGAACCTGGTGGCGCTGGCCGTCAACGAGGAGAACGCCTCGGGCGGACGCATCGTCACCGCACCGACCAACGGTGCTGCCGGCATCATCCCGGCTGTCCTGTACTACGCCCTGCACTACACGGCCGCGGGCAAAGCCGATCCGGATGACGCCACCGTCCGGTTTCTGCTGACCGCCGGTGCCATCGGATCGCTGTACAAGGAACGCGCGTCCATTTCCGGTGCCGAGGTCGGTTGCCAGGGTGAGGTCGGATCTGCGGCATCCATGGCTGCCGCTGGGCTCGCCGAAATCCTCGGTGGCACACCGCAACAGGTCGAGAACGCCGCCGAGATCGCGATGGAGCACAGCCTGGGACTTACGTGCGATCCGATCGGTGGGCTCGTGCAGATCCCGTGCATCGAACGTAATGCCATCTCCGCGGGCAAGGCCATCAACGCCGCACGCATGGCACTGCGGGGCGACGGCACCCACCGGGTCAGCCTCGATCAGGTCATCGAGACCATGCGGGCCACCGGCATGGATATGAGCTCCAAATACAAGGAAACCTCGACCGGTGGCCTCGCTGTCACCGTCAACGTCGTCGAATGCTGAGTTGAATGACTATTGCCCCCGAAGGGCGCCGCTTGCTGCGGCTGGAGGTGCGCAACGCGCAGACACCGGTCGAACGCAAGCCGCCCTGGATGAAAGCCCGAGTCCGGACCGGACCGGAGTATCGCGAACTGTCCGCGCTGGTGCAGCGCAACGACCTGCACACGGTGTGCCAGGAAGCGGGCTGCCCCAACATCTTCGAGTGCTGGGAGTCCCGCGAGGCAACGTTCCTCATCGGCGGTGACCAGTGCACGCGACGTTGCGACTTCTGCCAGATCGACACCGGCAAGCCCACCGACCTCGACCGCGACGAGCCTCGGCGCGTTGCCGATTCGGTGGCCCAGATGGGGTTGCGCTATGCGACGGTCACCGGTGTGGCGCGCGATGATCTGCCCGACGGCGGTGCCTGGCTGTACGCCGAGACGGTCCGGCAGATCCATGCCGCCTGTACGGGCACCGGTGTCGAACTGCTCATCCCGGATTTCACCGGGACACCCGATCAGCTCGACGAGGTGTTCGGCTCCGAGCCAGAAGTGCTGGCGCACAACCTGGAAACCGTGCCGCGGATTTTTCGCCGGGTCCGACCGGGCTTCGACTACGCGCGCTCGCTCGCTGTGCTGACGCGTGCGCGGGGCGCGGGCCTGATCACGAAGTCGAACCTGATCCTCGGGATGGGGGAGACCACAGAGGAAGCGCTGCAGGCACTGTGGGACCTGCGTGAGGCCGGCTGCGAGCTGGTCACCATCACCCAGTACCTGCGGCCGACCCCACGGCATCACCCTGTCGAACGGTGGGTCACCCCAGCCGAATTCGACGACCTCGATACCGCCGCTCGTGAGATTGGCTTTCTCGGTGTCATGTCCGGGCCGCTGGTGCGGTCCTCGTATCGGGCGGGAGCGCTTTACGCGCAGGCCCGCACCGTCATCCAACAACAGAGGAGTCAGTCATGACCGCAGCAGACGTCGTCATCCTGGGTGGTGGACCGGGCGGCTATGCCGCAGCGATCCGTTCCGCACAGCTCGGGCGGTCAGTCGTGCTGATCGACGAGGCGGCCGTCGGCGGCACCTGCCTGCATCGTGGCTGCATCCCGACCAAAGCGCTGTTGCACGCTGCGGAAGTGGCCGACTCCGCTCGCACCGCAGCGCAATTCGGTATCACAGCATCGTTCGACGGCGTCGACACCACCAAGCTGCACGGCTTCAAGAACATCGTGGTCTCCCGCCTGCACAAGGGTCTGACGGGTTTGATTGCGGCGCTGGGCATCACGGTCGTCAGCGGCCGCGGCCGGCTGACCGGGCCGACCACCGTCGACGTCGACGGCACCACCATCACCGGCGGGGCGATCGTGCTGGCCACCGGTTCGGCACCCAAGGTGCCGGGCATCATCCAGACCTCCGACCGGGTGCTCACCAGCGATCAGGCACTCGAGCTGGACCGCATTCCCACGTCGGCGATCATTCTCGGCGGCGGCGTGATCGGCGTCGAGTTCGCCAGTCTGTGGACTTCCCTGGGCGCCAAGGTGACGATCGTCGAAGCGCTGCCGCGGTTGGTGCCCAACGAGGATGCCGCCATCTCGGCCTACCTGGAGCGGCTGTTCCGCCGCCGCAAGATCACCGCCAAGACCGGGACTCTGGTCACGGGCGTCAGTTCCGATGACGAGTCCGTGCAGGTGACCCTGGAATCCGGCGATGTGCTGAACGCCGACGTGCTGTTGGTCGCGGTCGGTCGTGGCCCGCGCACCGCGGATCTCGGACTGGTCGAGGCGGGTGTCGAACTTGACCGGGGCTTCGTGGTGACCGACGACAAGCTGCGCACCAGTGTGCCGACCGTCTACGCGATCGGCGACATCGTGGCCGGACTTCAGTTGGCACACCGAGCATTTCAGCAGGGTCTGTTCGTCGCCGAGCAGATTGCCGGACGGGAACCCGAGGCCGTCGCGGAACTCGGCATCCCGCGGGTCACCTACTGCGATCCGGAGATCGCCTCGGTCGGTCTCACCGAAGATGCCGCTCGCGAACAGTACGGCGAGGGCGTGGAGACCGTCACCTACGATCTGGCGGGCAACGGCCGCAGCCAGATCCTCAAGGCGTCCGGCGCGGTCAAGCTCGTCGTCGACCCGGCCGGCACGGTGGTGGGCGTGCACATGATCGGCGCCGGGGTCTCCGAGCTGATCGGCGAGGCCCAGCTGCTGTACAACTTGGGCGTCAAGGCCGCCGAGGCAGCCCGTTTCGTCCACGCCCACCCGACGCAGAACGAGGCCTTGGGCGAGGCGCTGATGGCCGTGTCCGGCGCGCCGCTGCACCTGCACGGGTGAGACGTGCCGCGCGGCCGGTTCCAGCAGCCGGCCGCGCCGGCCGCTGTCATACGTGGCTCCCAGCCCAACATGTCCAAGAGAGAGGAGACACGCCCGGCCGCGGGCGTGTCTAAGCCCCGCGGCGGTCCCCGAACTCCTCGTCCAGGATCGCGACCAGCCGGTCGACCATCCAGTCGGTGAGCATCTTGCCCTTCTCGGCGCTGGCGGCCTCCGGCGAGGACAGCGTGCCGCTGGCCGTCGACATCCGAGTGTCGATCGGCAGCACGTCGTAGTTCACGACTCGTTCGGGGGAATCGGCCTTGATGTGCTCGGGCCGGACCAGGTGCGGGGCGTGGTGCAGCAGCAGCGAGGTTTCGATGACGGCGGCGTGCTCCAGCGCCAGGCCCGGGAAGCCGCCGGGCCAGATGGCCTGCTGGCGATCCGCGGTGAAGTCCGGGTTGGCGTCCTCCATCACCAGGATCTTCAGCTCCGGGTGCTTCTCGGAGATCAGGAACGCCGGCTCGTAGATGAACCCGCTGTTCTCGTAGTGCCAGTTGTACAGCACGATATTGCGGAACCCGGCCCGCTTCAGTTCGCTGAGGATGTCCTCGAGCAGCGCGATGTACGTGGTGGCCCGCAGTGACAGGGTGCCCGGAATATGCTGTCCGCCACCGCTTCCCGGTCGACTGCGATAGCCGAAGGGGACGAACTGCCCGACGATCAGGTCGGTCCGCTCGCTGGCGGCTGCCAGCAGCTTCTCGGGGATGAGCCAGTCGGTGCAGACCGGCAGATGATGCCCGTGTTGCTCGGTCGAGCCGATCGGAATGGCCACGGGAATGTCGGCGCGGGCAGCCTCGGCGATCTCGGGCCAGGTCATCTCCCGGTACAGTCGGGTTCGCTTCTGCTCGGTCATGGAAACTCCTTGCGGGTCAGACATTCTGGGAGACGCCGATGTTGCCGGCGGGAATGCAGGTGGATCGCCCACCGTCGACGACTAGGTGGGTGCCCACCGCGTAGCTGGCCCGGTCGGACAGTAGGAACACCACGGCTTCGGCGATCTCCTGCGGCTCACCGAACCGTCCGACGGCGACGCTGGAGGCGATTTCGGCGATCTCGGCCTCGGGGTCGGCGCTGTCTTCGAATTCGACCATCAGCAGCGGGGTGCGGGTGGTGCCGGGGCACACGGAATTCACCCGGATGCCCCAGGACACCAATTCTGCTGCGGCACTGCGCGTCATGGCGACGATCGCGCCCTTGGTGGCGGTGTAGGCGACGAATCCGGGCTGGCCCATGAGGGCCAGTTCGGAACCGGTGTTCACGATGGCACCGGATCCGCGGGGCTGCATGACACGGGCGGCCTCGCGCAGCACGTAGAACGAGCCGGCGACATTGATCGCCATCAGATCGTCGAAATCCTGGTCGGTGGTGTCGACAAGCGGTGCGACACGGGAGATTCCGGCGTTGTTGAGCACGGCATCGATGGGACCGAGTTCGGCTTCCACTCGCTCGAAGGCCGCTCGCACCGCGCCCGAGTCTCGCACGTCGACACTCACCGCGAGCGCGCGCCGGCCATGAGCGGTCACCTGTCGGACAGCCTCGGACAGGTCGTCTTCCGGCCGGGCCAGCACGGCCACGTCGGCTCCTTCGCGGGCCAGGGTCGCGGCCGTGGCCAGCCCGATCCCCGAGGATGCCCCCGTAACCAGGGCGATGCGGTTCGCCATGTCTCCCATGAAGCGTTGTCCCTTCGGTTCGTCAGAGTTGTTCAGTGGACCGGATCCACTCGATCTGTGATTGCAGCCCCTTCTCGAACTCCCATGCCGGTTCGTACCCGAGATCGCGAGTAGACCGCGAGAGATCGAACTGAACCTGGCGGTCCCAGTCGGGCAGATAACCGGGGCCGATGTCGAAGCGGGCGTCGGGCAGGTATTTCTGGAGCAGCTCAGCGGTTTCGAACACCGTCATCCGGTCGCCGCCCGAGACGAAGTAGGCCTGCTGGGTCAGTGTCGTCGTGGTGGACGCCAGCCGCGCCGCGGTGGCGACGTCCTCGACGTGCACGAACTGGAAACCGTGGTCACCACCGGATTCGAGGGTGAAGGTCTCGCCGCGCAGCCCGGCCCGGATCATGTCGCCGAGCAGGCTGGGCATCCACAACCCGGGTCCGTACACCTCGGTGATGCGAAGGGAGACGATCTCCATGCCGTAGAGCGAGTTGTATGCGCTGCCCAGCAGTTCGCCGGCCACCTTGGTCACGCCGTACACCGTGGTGGGTGCGGGCTTGACGTCCTCGGTGACAGGGCTCGGTTCGGTGATGTTGCCCAGAGCGGACTCCGAGGAGAAGAACACGATCCGCCGTACGCCCGTCATCCGGGCGGCTTCGTAAACCGCAAGCGTGCCATCGGCATTCGCGGCGAAGGTGGTGACCGGCAGTTCGATCGAGAGCGCCGGGTGGCTCTGGCCGGCGGTGTGGATGATGCGATCCACCTCGTAGGTGCGCAGGGTCTCGGTGAGGCGGGGGATGTCGAACAGCTCGCCAAGGACCGCGACTACTCCGGCTCGGGGGTCAACGGAGTAGTCGCGGTTGTACATGATGACGCGCTCGCCGTCGGCCAGCAGTTGGTCCACCAGATGGCGGCCGACGAAGCCGCGGCCGCCGGTGACGAGTGTGGTCATCGATATCTTCCTTTTCCTTGGCGCGGTGCGGTCGTGCTGGAGGTTGTCGCACGCCACCGCCGTGCTGATCACATTGCCGTCGCTGCTCCGTCAGCGGCAACGAACGAACTGTCGAGGCTCGTTGTTCGTCCTTGTGCGAATGCACAAGGTGACTTCGTGGGCTTGTGCGGATTCGCGGCCACCCAGCGGGTGTGATCCACGCATCATTGATCCACAGATGTGACCGACTTGGAGTGCGACTGGTGAACACACAGAACATCGACGACGAGCCCGACGTCCTGATCATCGGGGCCGGTGCCTCCGGTGGGGTAGCGGCCCTCGAACTGGCTCAACAGGGCCTGAAGGTCGTCTGCCTCGAACAAGGCGGATGGAACCTGCCCGACGATTTCACCGCAGGCAAGCCGGAATGGGAACTGACCCGGCTCAAGCAGTGGAACGCCAGCCCCAACGTGCGGCAGAACCAGGCGGACTACCCGATCGACAGCAGCGAGAGCCCGGTAGAACCGTTGATGTTCAACGGCGTTGGCGGCAGCACCATCATGTTCTCCGGGCACTGGGTGCGTCCCATGCCGTCGGACTTCCGCGTCAAGACCCTCGACGGTGTGGCCGAGGACTGGCCGTTCACCTACGACGATCTGCGGCCGTTCCTGGATGAGGTCACCCACCACATCGGTGCCTCGGGACTGGAAGGCGACCCGGCTTATCCCGACTCGCACACCTTCCCGCTGCCGCCGCTGCCGATCGGCAAGTACGGACTGGTCGCCGCCAAGGGCATGGACAAGCTCGGCTGGCACTGGTGGCCCGCGCCGAACGCCATCGCATCGCGCAAATACAAGAACCAGGAAGGCTGCCAGCGGTACGGCGCCTGCGAGTCCGGTTGTCCGGTCGGCGCCAAGGCCAGCACCGACATCACCCACTGGCGCGACGCGATCAAGCTCGGCGTGCGGCTCGTTACCGGGGCTCGGGTCAGCCGCCTCACCATGAACAAGAAGGGCCTGGTCACGGGCGCCGAGTACATCGACCGTAAGGGCACTCTGCAGCACCAGAGCGCGCGGGTAACGGTGTTGGCGGCCAACGGAATCGGCACACCACGCCTGCTGCTGAACTCGGCGCCGGATGGGCTGGCCAACTCATCAGGCCTGGTCGGTAAGCGGCTGATGACCCACCCCTACGCGTCGGTCTACGGCGCATACGACGAAGACATGGAGACCTGGCTCGGCCCCGCCGGCCAAGCACTGCAGTCACTGCAGTTCTACGAGACTGACACCAGCCGCGGATTCGTGCGCGGCGCCAAGTGGAACCTCATGCCCACCGGCGGCCCACTGGCCCAGACTCTGTGGGAGCCGGGCGACAACTGGCGGGACGGCTTCGGCGCCAATTTCCATCCGCGACTGAAGCGCACATTCGGCCGTTACACCGAGTGGGGGATCACCACCGAAGATCTGCCCGACGAATCCAACACTGTGACACTGGATCCCAACGTCACCGACTCCGACGGGATCCCCGCGGCCAAGATTCACTACGAGATCGGCGAGAACTGCCGGCGGATGCTCGACTTCAACGTCGCCCGCGCCATGGAGGCCCACGAAGCCGCGGGAGCCGTTGAGGTACAACCGGTTCCGGTCGTCCGGCACAGCGCCTGGCACCTGCTCGGCACCACCAAGATGGGTACCGACCCGGCCACCTCCGTGGTCGACGAGTGGTGCCGCACCCACGACATCCCGAACCTGTTCATCATCGATGGCAGCACGATGGTCACCTCGACCGGGATGAATCCCACCGCCACGATCATGGCCGTCGCGCTGCGCTCCATGCGGCATCTGGCCGAAACCCGCTCCAGTATCCCGACGGCATTCTGAGGAAGACCCATGCTCACTTCCGAACAGCGCCAGGTGTTCGCCACCTTGGCCGAAGCTCTGATCCCGGCAAGCGACACCATGCCGTCGGCCACCACTGCCGAAGTCTCCGGGGTCCTGCTCGATCAGGTCCTGCGTTACCGGCATGACCTCGTCGACGACCTGACTGCGGCGCTGGATGCCAGTGCCGGGAAAGACGCGGAAGTCGCTCTCGACGATCTCGCGGTCGGACAGCCCGAGCAGTTCGAGGCACTCACCGTCCTGGCGGCCGGAGCCTATTTCCTCAGTCCCGCAGTCAAATCCGCCATGCCCTACGACGCGGCGCCGCGTGCGGCACGCGACGACATGGATACCTACATCGACATGCTCGAGCACGTCGTCGACCGCGGCTTCGTCATCCGTTGATCCCGCCGCTGTTCATCGAACATCCTGAAATCATCACCACACCAACGTGTAAGGACGTGTCCCATGCCGCATGACAGTGGCTCGAGGGTCGAAACTCTGACGATTCAGCCGGTGCCGGAATCGCAGCGCACCGGAAAGGTGCGACACCTCTTCTCCTTCTGGTTTACCGTCCAGATCATCCCGCTCGCGGTGGTGACCGGTCTGCTCGGGCCGACGATCTACAAGCTGGATGTCGCATCCACCGTCATCGCCATCATTCTCGGCAGCCTCGTGGGCGCGGTGTTCATGGCGCTGCACTCGGTGCAGGGTTCGGGTCTCGGTGTGCCGCAGATGATCCAGGCGCGCGCACAGTTCGGCATGTACGGCTCACTGCTGGTGATCGTCGTCGTCATCCTGGCGTACGTCGGCTGGATCGTGTCCCTGATGGTGTTGGCGCAACAGACGCTGGTCGCCGTCTTCCCGTCGCTGAATACGACTGTGGCGCTGGCCTTCAGCACTTTCGCCACCTTGGTCACCGTGGTCGTGGGCTACCAGCTCATCCTCCGCATGAACCGGGTGATGGTCTGGCTGTCCGGCCTCGCCCTGGTGCTCACCCTCGGCTATACCGCAGTCGCTGCCGCGCATGGCGGCACCGGTGGCGGCGGCAGTGGCTCATTCAACTGGATCGGCTTCCTTGGCATGGCATCGGTCGCCGGCATCTGGCAGCTGTCGTATGCGCCGTACGTCTCGGACTACTCGCGCTACCTGCCGAGCTCCACCACCCCTCGATCCGCCTTCTGGTACACGTACTTCGGCACGCTCCTCGGCGCCGTCGGCGCGATGATCGTCGGTGCGCTCCTGGTCGCCGGGCTGGGCTCGGACGCCTCACTGGCCAGCCTGTCGCGCATCATGCCCGCGCCACTGTTCATCTTCGTGATGCTCGTGTTCTTCTTCGGTGCGATCGACGCCGGCGTGATCAACATGTACGGATCGTCGCTGTGCACGCTGACCTGCATCCAGGCCTTCAAGCTGAAGTGGTCGCCGAAGTCCTCGGCCCGGAACATCGTGGCGACCGTGATCGCGGCGGTGGTATTCGTCGCCGCCATCGGCTTCTCCGACGACTTCCTCGTGCAGTACTCCAACTTCATCAGCATCCTGATCTACCTGCTGATCCCGTGGAGCATCGTCAACCTGATCGACTACTACGTCATCAAAAAGGGACATTACGACGCCGCCTCGTTCAGCGACCCCAAGAGTGGCTACGGCGCCTTCAATGTCCCGGCCGTGCTCAGCTACTTCCTCGGCTTCGTCATCCAAATTCCTTTCATGTCAACGGCTTTCTACACAGGCCCCGTGGCGAACGAGATCGGTGGCATCGACACGGCGTGGATCGTCGGCACCATTGGCACGTTCTTCATCTACTTCGGCCTGATCAAGCTGTGGCAGGTCCGGTCGGCCGGTCAGGTGCAGACTGCAGTCGCTGCCGAGGTCGCGCCATAACCCAGTTGTCCGCAATCGCGTTCGGTGATCGTGTCGCAAGATACGGTTGATCGGTGAGCATCACCGTTCGCGAATTGCTGGACATGCCGCACCTGCAGTTGCGACTGCACTCGGGCAAGGCTGGTTTGGACCGCCAGGTGACCTGGACGCACACGTCGGACCTGCCCGAGCCCTGGCAATGGGTCAGCGGCGGTGAGCTGTTGATGACCAACGGGATGTCGTTTCCTGCCGATGCCGACGGCCAGGAGCATCTGCTCGACGAGCTCCATCGGATCGGCGCCAGCGGGTTGGCCATCGGCGAACAGATGTACTGCCCGAAGCTCACGGGGCGATTCACCCAGGCGAGTGAACGCCTCGGACTGCCGGTGCTCTGGATCCGCTATCCCATGCCGTTCGTGGCGATCTCACGCGCCATCGCTGAGGCCACGCTGCTCGAACAATCCCAGCGCCTCATGCGCACGGCGCGAATCTACGACGCGCTCCGTCGCACCACCGGTGGCGATGTGGCCCGGTCCCGTACCGCCGATGCCCTCACCAAGGAGCTGCGGTGCCCGGTCTTCGTCTGTGACCGCGTGACTGCCGAGGCGTATCACCCCGACGGACCGCACCCACCCGAGGACGTGAAAGCCACTGTCCGAACGGCGTCGCAGGGCACGTTGGTCGCCGGTGCCCGGTCGGTGCTGACGCCGGGCGGCGTGGAGGTCCTGGTCGGTGAGGTGCCCACGCATGACAACGCGGTCCTGGCCGTCATCCGAGAGGGCGGAGTGGCCCTCGACGGCGTGCTCATCCAGCACGCGGCGACGGTCGTGGCCCTCGAGTTGTCCCAGACGCACCTGGCTCTCGAACACACCCGTCGTTCCGGTGCCGAGCTGACGGCGCAGCTCATGGACGGCAGCGTCGACCGCCGGGGTGGACGACGCCAATTGCTGTCCCTGGGACTCGATCCGGCCCACTCGGTATTCGTTTCGGCAACCTGCGCCGATGAACGGCGGCTGCGAGACCTCCATGTTGCGTTGTGGCGCCGTCGAATTCCGCACGTGACGGCATTCCGCTCGGGCGTCGCCCACGCGGTCGTTCCGGGTGCCGATGACGCCGTCGAGGCCATCGTCGGATCGCTCGGGCCGAGTGCCAGGGTCGGCGCCAGCCGGGCGCTGCAGTCGGTGTCCCGCTCGGGGGAATCGGCACGGGAAGCGACGTGGGCGCTGGGCACCGCGCAACGGACGGACGAGCAACTGGTTCGGTACGGCAGTGCCACATCGTGGCTGGGCGTCGGTGGTGTCGACGATGCCCAGGCCATGGTGGAGCGGTGGTTGGGGCCGCTCATCGAACACGATGCCCAGCACCGGACGGGCCTCGTCGAAACCTTGGAAGCGTTTCTGGCCAATCAACGGTCGTGGCAGCGCACGGCCGAAGCCATGAACGTGCACCGGCAGACGGTGCTCTACCGCATTCACAAGGTGGAAGAACTGACCGGGGCCAAGCTGACCGATACCGCCGACATCGCGCAGCTGTGGCTGGCGCTGCAGTCGCGAGATCTCCTGGGCGGCAGCTGATGACCGCGACGACCCCGCCCGTGAGGATCGGCATTGTCGGCGCGGCGCGCATCGCACCGATGGCGCTCATCAAACCGGCCAGGGCCTGCAATGACGTTACGGTGGCAGCCGTTGCAGCCCGCGATGTGGTGAGAGCGCGCGATTTCGCCATGAAGCACGGCATCGACACGGCATATGGCAGCTACGACGAACTGATCGCCGACCCCGACCTGGATGCGGTGTACATCCCGCTGCCGAATGGATTGCACGGCAGGTGGATTCGGGCTGCCATCGACGCCGGTAAACATGTGCTCTGCGAAAAGCCGTTCACTGCCAACGAAGCCGAGGCCGTCGACATCGCCGAACGGGCGGCCACCTCCGACCGCGTGGTGATGGAGGCGTTCCACTATCGCTATCACCCGCTGGCGCTGCGCGTAGAGGAAATCGTGGCCTCGGGCGAGCTCGGCAAGCTGCAGCACGTCGAGACGGCGATGTGCTTCCCGCTGCCCAAGTTCTCCGACATCCGGTACAACTACGCGCTCGCGGGTGGCGCGACGATGGACGGTGGCTGCTACGCCATCCATATGGCGCGCATCTTCGGCGGCGGCGGCACTCCCGAGGTCGTGTCGGCGCAGGCGAAACTCCGCGATGGTCAGGTTGATCGGGCGATGATCGCCGAATTGCGCTACCCCGCAGGCCATACCGGCCGGATGCACTGCAGCATGTGGTCGACGAGTCTGGTCAAGATGAGCGCGCGGGTCATCGGGGAGGACGGCGAGTTGCGGGTCCTCAACCCGGTGCTGCCCCAGTTGTACCACCGGCTCACGGTCCGCTCCGCGAACGGCAAACGGGTGGAACGGTTTCCGCGTCGCGCGTCGTACAGTTATCAACTGAACGCGTTCGCCGGTGCGGTGTTGCGTGGTGAACCCGTCAAGACCACGCCGCAGGACGCGGTCGAGAACATGAGAGTCATCGACGCCGTCTACCGGGCCGCCGGCCTGCCGTTGCGGGAGCCCGCGTGACACCACCCATCGATCTGCTCGGCATCGAGGCGCTCAGTGTGTTCGGTCTGCCCCCGGTCGAATTCGTCGATGTCGCCGCGGATCTCGGGTGCCGGTTCATCACGATCTTCGTGCAGAATTTCGCGGCGCTGCCGCTGGGCTACCCGCCGTTCTCTCTGAAGGACGACAGCCGCCTCAGAGCAGACCTGCTCGCGGCCATGGACCACCGCGGCGTCGGCATCTCGCTGGGTGACGGATTCCTCGTGCTGCCTGGCGCCGATATGCGGTCGTTCGGCCGGGATCTCGACCTGATGGCCGAACTGAGGGTGCCCCGGATCAACGTGGTCAGCCTCGACCCGGACCTTGATCGCACCGTCGACCAGATCGGCGCGCTGGCGGAACTCGCCGCACAACGGCAGATCGAGACGGTCATCGAACCGGTGCCGGGCCTGACCATCGGCGACCTGCCGACGGCGTTGACTGTGCTCCAACATATTTCGCGACCCGATGTCCGGCTGCTGATCGACACCATGCACCTGGTGCGGTCCGGTTCCGGCGCCGCAGACCTCTGCACCGTTGCTGCCGAGCAGATCGGCTACGCCCAGCTCTGCGATACGACTCTGGCGCCGCAGGCCGGCAACTACGCCGAGGAAGCCATGTTCGAACGGCTGGTTCCGGGGGAGGGCGAACTTCCGCTGTCCGAGATCCTCGCGGCGCTGCCCGACGACATCGTCATCGGATTGGAAGTACCCCAACGATCGCTGGCGCTGTCCGGCGTCGGGCCAGCAGCGCGGCTCAGACCCTGCGTCGAAGCGGCGCAGGGTCTGTTGCAGCAGTAGCTCAGGCGTTCAGTGTCTGCTTGAAGCGGCGGACCATGAGTGCCACCACCGCACCGATCGCCAGGACGACGACGGACCCGACGACGTTGACCAAGCCGTTCGCGACGTCGAAGGGAAACGTGAAGACGATGCCGAGCAGGATGGCCACCTGAATCACCAGACCGACGCCGACCACTGCACTGAGCCGGATGTGCAACGCGTGTAGCGCGGCGGTCGGGGTGTGCTCAGTGGCCGCGGGCATGAATCGGGCGGCGACGAACTGTGTCATGGGCTTGCCGACCAGGCAGCTCGCCAGGAACACCGCGGCCGCCGCGCCGCCGACGAGCGTCTGTCCGGCCAGCACCAGCCGGGGGTCGGTGGTCACCAGCGCGACCGCCAGGGTCAAGCCGAACATCAACATGAGGTACCCGGAGTACGGGTCGAGTTGACGCGCCCTCACGAGCCCGTACCCCACCGGGACGCCGGCGACGATCGTGGCGGCCAAGAGTGCGAAGTACTCCGACTGCCCCGTGGCGCGCAGCCCGTAGAACGCGACCAACGGCGTGCCCACCTCGAGGACCGTCCGGATGATCGCGCGCCGTTTGGCAGCGGACTTTTCGGCGTCCGGGCGGTCGACCGGCTCCGGTTCGATGGTGTCGAGGGCCATGGCGGTCATGGTGGGGTCCTTCCGGGACGAGTCGGGTGGCGTCGGGGTTCCGCGATATCTACAGCGTCTCGTTCATCGAGCCGCGAGTCTGTCCGGCGACCGGCTGATGGGGAGGCGGAGATCGATGTCCACCAATTGGGGGATCCGCCGAGGGAACACACCCGCAATGCACGCCAAATGCCCACGTCAACTGACCCGTCGGCGCTAAGGTCTTCACGACGTCACCCCCGTAAGGAGACAGCGATGGGCAGCTACCGGACAGTCCTGGTTGGAACTGACGGCTCAGACTCGTCGATGAAAGCGGTCGAGCATGCCGCCAAGTTCGCGGCGCAGCAGGGCGCGAAGCTGGTCATCGCGACGGCTCATTTCCACGAAGTCGAAAAGGGTAGTTGGGCACGGCCGGCCGCACCGGAGAAAGCAAGTGATCGCCGGGCAGAGGACGCGCTGGGACGTGATGGCGGCTACCGGGTGCACGGCGACGCGCACGTTTACGAGATCCTCCACGAAGCCGGCGAACTAGCGCGCGGTGCGGGCGCCCAAGACATCGAGGAACGGTCTGTGATCGGTGCGCCCGTCGAGGCGCTCACCACGTTGGCGCAAGACGTCGCCGCTGACCTGATCGTCGTCGGCGATGTCGGACTGAACTCGACGGCAGGACGACTGTTGGGTTCGGTGCCTGCCGACGTTGCACGCAAAGCCAAGATCGACATCTTGATCGTGCACACCGTCGACTAACTCCGCAGTGTCGAGACTATCGGCCGGCTTTCGCAGCGCCTCGCGAAACCCCTGCATGTTGCGGACCTTCGACGATGGCCCGCAATGCCGCAACGTGGCCGTCAAACGCGACGCGGCCGGCCTCGGTCAAGCTTGCGTGCACCTTGTGGCGGCTGCCGTCCAGACGGCGTTCGGTGGTGACATAACCGGCGTGCTCAAGGACCGACAGCTGCTTCGACAAGGCCGAATCCGATAGCGACAGAGCGTCTTTGAGATACGCGAAGTCGACCCAATCCGCGGCGGCCAACGTGGCCGCCAGGGACAGGCGAGTGCTCGGGTGAATCAGCTCATCGAATCGCGGTGCCGTCATGCGTGGACCCAGCGGCGGAGAACCCGCAAGATCTCAGGTCCGCCCAGGCCGACGATGACAGCGACAAACACTGCAGCTACGATGCCGGGATGGCGGGCGCCGTCAGCATCCAGTGCGAATCCCGTGGCGATCGTGATGGCGACCAGAGCGAACAGCATGCCGATCACCACCATCGGGATGCGGGGGCTGACGGTATCGGCGCTGACCTGCAGCCGTTCGGTGCGCCGGCGACCACTGAGGCGGCGCGACGCAATCGTGGAATGAATGACCCCGAACCCCAATGTCGCGCCTACGGCCAGCCACTGCGGGCCGAGGTCGCCAACGATCCCGAGAACAACCCATGCCGCAGCCAGGAGCCACCAGTACCACCGGGGGAGGCCTACTTCGTCTACGACTTTTGCCCTGGCGTGATCCACTGCGTCGAGCGCGGCGCGCGCGTCCGCCGGCGTGATGTGCTCCATGGCTTCGTCCTCACTTTCCCACTTGGAAAGTCGATCCTTTAGTTTCCAAGCAGGAAAGTCAAGGGCTGGCTGCAAGGTTGCAAGGTGCGGGAGTGACCGCCCGTCGGGCAGCTTTGGCAAACCACGAGAAACACACCGCCCGGACGTGCGAGTCTGATGCGTATGTCCACGCACGACTTTGCGACCTACGAGGAATTCGGCCGCAAATTCTTCGAGGTCGCCGTGACCGCCGACCGGGTTGCCGACGGTTTCGGCACGATGGCCGGCGATACCTTCGAATTGGGGCCGTTTCCGGCCGGGCCGGCGGGCATCGCTCGGGTTACTGCGCGCGTCAGCATCGAACAGCCTCAGGTGGCTCGCAGGGACGGCGACATGATTGCGTTCGACGTTCGCATCCCGCTCGATATCGATCTCCTGATCGACCTGCGCGTGGACCGCTCCCGATTCATGGTGACCGGCGAGATCGCGTTGATTGCCACCGCCCGCGCTGCCGAGCCACTGCTGCTGATCATCGATATTCCGAAGCCGGAGCGGAAGGACATCACGGTCAACGTCACGTCCCAGACGCTGCGGGGCGAACTTCTGCGGATCGTGGCCGACGTCGACTCGGAGATCAAACGCGTCATCGCCAAGCAGGTTGGCCGCCGGATCGAAGCACCCGAAGCACAGCAGGCGAAGGTCGTCGACATCGGCAAGCGGATCGCCAGCGCCTGGGCGGGAATCTGACGGTGCGGTATCCCGATCCCCGGGTGCCTATATAACGTTCCTCTTCTACACGATTGACCTCTTCGGCGTCAGGGCAGCGCTGGTCGGCGGCATCGTCGTCCGCCAGTCCCGCAGCGTTATTGGGCGGACGAATTCGTAGTGATCAGACCGGCGCGATGTAGTTGCTGCTGAAGAACTCCTGGGGGATCTGCGAATGCGGGGACGGTAGATCCACTGCCAGCCACATGCCGGTGGTACCGGTCGGGATGGGCGCTTGCAGCGTGATGCTGCCGCTGCCGAAGGCATCGGCGGCGAGCGTGCCCGTGGTGATGCCGCGGTCGCCCGGCATGCAGCCCAGCACGGCGTGCGGTGCCGGGATGACCCGCACCACGTACTGCGCGTTGTCGGCACCGTTGGTCATATCGATATGGGCGACCGCGGTGTATCCGTCAGAGGTGATCTCCGCGAAGAGCTTGGCTCCCGGACGGCCCAATTGCGTTGTCACAAGCTGAAAATCGCACGTGTGCATGTTGGCGAGCAGGAACATTCGATGGGCTGGCGAAGCGGCCGCCGAAGCCGCAGTGCTGGTCAGGGCTGCGCTCATTGCTGCGGCGACGGCCGCTGCTCGCAGGGTATGGGCGCGGATCGATGCCGGAGTGTTCACAATGGACCTTCTCGCTCGCGTGCGCGAAATAGGTTGTCGCACTACGTGTTCAACAGCTTATGAATGAGAAGGGCCCGCTGGGATCGTGCTGTGGTCGGAGATCGCCCGGGGGCTTCCTACGCCCGGGGTAGGTATCGAGCGCCGCCCACGGCACGATGTTCGCGGAGTGCTGCGGTCGACGATCGGGGCGGTTAGCCCGTGGGCGCAACGCCGTTCAAGACGAAGTCGATGACGTCGCCGGTGACGTCGAGTTTGGTCTTTCCTGAGCTGACGACGTTGTGCAACAGCGCGGTCATCATGACCGCGCCGAAGATACTGATCGCGTCGGTGCTCGGATCTGCGACGCGCTTGAGCGTGCCGTCCGCGGCGCCGGCCTCGAGCACTCGTGCGATGGGTTCGTAGAACGCCTGTTGGACGGCCGAGGCGAGCTCGGGAAGTCTGATCGCGCGGCCGAGGTCGCCCACCAGCGCGGTGCTGGTACCCGGCCGGTTCATCGTGTGCGCGACCTGCGCGGTGATGACGGCGACGAGTCTCTCCTTGCCGCTGCCGGCGGAATCGGCGGCAGCGGCAACATCGCGGGCAAGGTCACCGAGCGAATCCCGCAGCAGGAAGCCGAGGATGTCGTCCTTGCCGGTGAAGTAGTAGTACAGCGTGGCTTTCGGGACGCCGGACGCGGTCGCGATCTCTTCGATCTTCGTGTTTTCCAGGCCCTTGGTGGCGATCAGGTCGGCTGCGGCATAGAGCTTGCTCGCTACCGCCGCGGGGACTGCCCGTCCCGATTGTTCAACCACGAATCGAAGTGTACGAGCAGCAGGCCCACTGAATCCCGAGGCCATGGGATCCACATCCAAACTGATAGGTTGTACTAAAAGTCTAAACTACGAGTACTAGAGCTTGTCGGAAAGGATCACCATGAGCGGCGTCACGGCGGACGTGGTTGTGGTCGGCTACGGAGCTGCCGGTGTGTGCGCCGCGCTGGAAGCGCGAGCTCAGGGGGCAGATGTCCTCGCCATCGACCGATTCAACGGGGGCGGCGCCACGCAGGTGTCGGGCGGGATCATCTACGCCGGCGGGGGCACGTGGGTGCAGCGCGAAGCCGCTATCGACGACAGCGCTGATGCGATGTACACCTATCTGCGCGCCGAGGTCGGCGACTCGGTGCGGCCAGAAACGCTGCGGCGGTTCGTCGACGGCAGTCCCGCAATGATCGACTGGCTCACCGAACACGGCGTGCCGTTCGAGGCATCGGTGTGTCCCTACAAGACGTCGTACCCCAACAACAAGTACTACTTGTACTACTCGGGCAGCGAGAACTCCGGGCACTTCCGCGCGCTCACACCGCCGGTGCAGCGCGGTCACCGAGCCAAAGGGCCTGGTGCGTCCGGCAAGAAGATCTACCAGCCGCTGGCTGAGTCTGCCAGCCGCGCCGGGGTGCGCACGATGTTCCATACCCGCGCCGAGTCGCTTCTGACTGATTCCACCGGTCGAGTCGTGGGTGTGCGGACCAGCACCCTTGCGCACGCACCGGCGTCGGTGAAGCGACGCTATGCGGCATACGCGGCGCTGGCAGTGAAACCGGGCATCTACTATCCGCCGCTGCGCGCGACGCTGGAGCGTCGTCTGTCGGCCCTGGAGCGCCGATACGCCCAGACGATCGACGTCCATGCCCGCAAGGGCGTAATCCTTTGTGCGGGAGGCTATATCGCCAATCGAGAATTGATCGAGCAACATGCTCCGGGGTATCGCGACGGCCTTCAGCTCGGAACCAGTGCTGACGACGGCAGCGGCATGCAGTTGGCCATCGACGTCGGCGCGGCAGTTGATCGTCTGGACAATGTGTCCGCGTGGCGATTCATCACTCCGCCAAGCGCGATGCTCGGCGGGCTCGTCGTCGACGAACGCGGGCAGCGGTTCATCGACGAAACCCGTTACGGCGCCGCCATCGGCAATGCGATGGTGCAACACCACAACGGACGAGGATGGGTCCTCACTGACCGGGCATTGCTCGACCAGGCGCGCGAACAGCTTCCACAGCAAGCGATTTGGTTTCAGCGCCTCCAGATGGAGGCGATGCTACGGACCGATCGCGTGGAGGCCGACACCCTCGAAGCTGTCGCGACCAAGGCGGGTGTCGACCCGGCGGGACTGCGCAAAACAGTCACTGAGCACAACGAGGCCGCGGCGTCGGGCGACCCTGACCCGATGGGCAAGCCGGCTGATTTCGTCCATCCCATCGAGCAAGGCCCGTACTCACTCATCGCGATCTCGATCAAACGCAGCCTGATCAATCCGTGCCCCATGTTCACCCTCGGTGGCCTCATCGTCGACGAAGAGTCCGGTGCCGTGAAAACTCCGGCGGGACAACCGATCGACGGCCTGTTTGCCGCGGGACGCACTGCCATCGGAATCTGCGCCAACTCCTACGTCAGCGGATTGTCGCTGGCCGACTGCGTGTATTCCGGACGGCGGGCCGGTGCGAATGCGGTGCATGCCGCTGCCAGCGCCTGAGCGTGGGGAGTCAGGAAGGACACCAATGTGTCCGAGTCCGCCACTCTGTGTATCGGTGCGGAGGCGGCCAGCACGGCAATGAGACTGCAGTCCTGACCGCGGATCGGGACAGCCAGGCAACCGTGGCCGGGCACCATCAGTCCGCGCTGCGAGGCAAACACTGGGCGCTCGCCGCGTGCGTCTGCGGAGATGATGCGGCCGATGGCCGAGCAATCCGGTTCGGCGACAATCCGCTCAGGATCCGACAGCGGGAAATCTGGATCGATGTCAAACAGCTCCAGTGCCGGTTGGGTAGCAGCAGCCAGGGGCCGATGCAGCACCAGATGTATCCCGAACCTGGCTTCGGCGCGCACGGCGTCCACCGCTTCGCGGACCCGGTCCGCCGGTGTCGACGGGATGCCGACCAATCGATCGATCCGGCGTCCCAGTGCGAATCCACCCAAATCGGGTGTGCGGACGAGGTACTCGCTCTCTACCAAGACGCCGAGCAGGCGATACGCGGCTGACCGCGACATCCGCAGCCGATGAGTGATTTCCAGCGCCGTAGTTCCGGGTCCCGCGGCCGCTACCTCTTCGATGATGGCCAGGGCGGCGAGCGCGGAGCGGGACCCGGCATCCGGACGCAACGCCCGTGTCATGGCGAGCGCCGCAAGTATCCGCGCCAGACCGAGGACCGCACGGTTCCCGAGTGCGCGCCAATCGATGCGAAGGCATCCGGCCGGCGGCTGCGTACCCAGTATCCGAGGGCTGCCCACAGCAACATCCAGGCCGCCGACACCGCCGATCCAGACCACGAAGGGCCCGCGACCGTCAGTCCCCAGAATCCAGCCACCACGGCGGTGAGTACCAATGCGCAGGCGGGACCGAGTACCCAGACCGCGCGACTGGGCTCGCCCAGGCGGCGCAGCATCAGCGGCATCGCGCCGGCCAGCGCGGCATATGCCAACAGGTAGCCACAGACCGCGCCGGCCACCAATGATCCACACACCGCTGTCGGGTCGGCTCCGACCGCGCTGACTGCGAACGGCAGCCCGAAGACGGCTGCCGTGCATACCGCAATCCCCACTGTCGGCGCCTTGCTACGGAGATCGGTGTGGCCGACGGCTTCTGGGAGCACGCCTTCGCGGGCCAGGGACAACAAGACGCGCGCCGCCGCAGTCGTCGACGCCAGCGCGCACGCAAAAAATGACAGAGTCGCCGCGAGATACACCGCCGGTACCAGCATCCGGCCCCCGGGACTGGCCGCCAGTGTCTCGAACCACGAACGTGTCGTCGCGCCGCTGAGCGATTCGGCCTGCGCCAGGGTCGCAAGCAGCACAACGGATCCGCCCACCAACAGCGAGCCGCGGACGGCGGCCGGCACCGTGCGCAGCGGAGCGCGCGTCTCGACCGACAGCACTGTCGCGCTCTCGAAGCCGACGAACGCCGTCATCGCCACAGCGATACCACCGGCCAGGCGGCCGAGATCGGGGGCAGGTTCCAGCATGGAATCCTGCAATAGCCGTCCGTCACTGTGACAGAGCAGCCATACCGACACCGCCACCACGAGTAGTACGGCAACGGCTTCGGTCACCAGCGAGACCCGCGCTGACAACCGGATTCCGCGAACCAGTACCAGCCCGCTCGCCACCGCAAATCCGAGCGCGCCGACCGCGACGAACCAGCCGTGTGCCGTCATCCCGGCGGCGGATGCCAAGCGCAATGCGAACGACGAGGATTCGGTGACGGCGAACATCCCGGTGCCCAGGTAGCCGAGCAACAGCGCGCCGGCGGTGATGAATCCGGACATCGGCCCGACACCGATCGCAGCACACGTGTAGAGGGAACCAGCGGCGGGCACGCGCCGTGCGAATCCCCGCACCAGCCATGACACCACCAGGGTGATTGCGAACGCGATAGCCATGCTCGCGACGACCGGACCACCTTGTGCAGCAACCAAT
Organism: Mycobacterium sp. PDNC021; assembly: GCF_048282635.1. Taxonomy (NCBI): domain Bacteria; kingdom Bacillati; phylum Actinomycetota; class Actinomycetes; order Mycobacteriales; family Mycobacteriaceae; genus Mycobacterium; species Mycobacterium sp. PDNC021. The sequence continues at coordinate 3,484,796 of NZ_CP182502.1, read as the reverse complement.
ACCGGAATCGCGGTCGCGGCGCCGCACGGCGCCATCGCCGAAACGGACTGTGCCGCAACATCGGCGGCACCCAACGCACCGCGGTCCAACCCGCCGAGGCGTGTCCGAGGGCCCAAGCCGCGCAGCGGCAACGGTTCGTTGGAGACGAGCATCGCCGAGTATAGGAACTCTCTTGTTTCTGCGGCGTTTCGCGCGAGTGTCCGCGACATATCCCGCACTGGGACAACGCTTCCCAGGCGAATCGTCGCCGCCGCAACGCTGCTGACACCGTCGCGCAAACGCCTGGCCGCACGCTCGTCGGCACCCAGTTCCCTTCGATACCAACGGAGGTCACCTCATGGCCGTGGAATTCACCTCAGTCACCCCCACAGAGTGGCGCAGGCCACATGCGACCGCGGACAGTCTGGTCGAGCTGAACGCCGACATCGCGACGGCACTCGCCGGCGCCAGCACCCGCCGGCGTTTCGATCCCTTCGTCGACATCGACTGGGATGCACCGGAAAATGCCGTAGAGGAACACGACCGGCGGTGGCAGCTGGATCCCGACATCGCCCCGCTCGCCGCGACCGAATGGTATGCGCAGCAGCCTCTCGAACAGCGTATCGCGATGGGTCGCTGGTTGACCGCGAACATCCTGAAGGTGACGCTGCAGTTCGAAATGATGCTGATCCGTGGGGTGATTCACCACGCTGGCACGTTGCCGAACGGTTCCGCGGTGTTCCGCTATCTACTGCACGAACTGACCGAAGAATGCCACCACATCCAGATGTTCCAGGAGTTCGTCAATCGCACTGGTGCCGACGTTCCTGGAATGCGGCGAGGCTCGCGGTTCTTCGGGCCGATCCTGGGCTTCATCGGTGGCTACGCCGACATCTTCTTGTTCATCGGAGTGCTGTGCGGGGAGCAGCCTCTGCATTTCCAGCAGACGCTGCAGCATCGTGGCGCCACCGCGGTGCCTCCGCTGCTGAACAGGGTTACTGCCATTCACCTCGCGGAAGAAGCTCGTCATATCGCGTTCGCCAGCCAGTATCTGGCGCAACGAATCGCGGCCGTCGGATCGTTCCGTCGTGGGTTGTACGCCTTGGCGTTTCCGATCTATCTGCGATGGCTGATCGGCGAGATGATCACTCCGCCGCGTACGTTCGCCCGGCAGTTCCGGATTCCGCGGCAAGTCTTCAAAGCCGCCTACTGGCGCAGCGATCACTCGCGGCGAATGATGGCCGAATCGGCGGCCGACGTCCGCCGCGTTGCGGAAGACCTCGGCCTGCGGACGGTGTGGGCGCGATGGATCTGGCGCCTGTTGGGTATCGACGGGCGGCTGCCGAGGTACCGCGGTGAGCCCGATCGCAGCCAACCACTCACGCGGACGGCTCAGTTTCGAACGGTGACGTGGGCGCGGGTGGCGGCCACGGCGATCATGGGAGGTATCGCTGTGGCCGCCACGCCGGTCGGCATGCGGATCATCGCGGTGGCCACGGCCGGGGCGGCCGTTTGGGCGGCCTACCACCTGCTGCGGGCTCGCCTCGGTGGTGTGGTGGGCAACCAGCCTTTTGAATGGCCCAGACTTGCCGTCTGGATCATGTTGTGCGGGGCCATGATTCCCGCAGGCGGATTGATCGGACTCGCGCTGGTGGTGTCGATGATCCTTGCGCTCGCAGAATTCATCCCTGCGTTATGAGCCACCGGTCTCAGCGTTCGTTCGATCCCACCAGATCATCGTCGGTATGGTCCTGAACCGGAGTCGGCCATGGCGCGGGCACCGGACGCTGACGCACGATTTGCGGCCACCAGAACCACTTCCCGAGCAGCGCGGCGATCGACGGCGTCATGAACGACCGCACCACCAACGTGTCGAACAGCAGGCCCAGGCCGATGGTCGTACCGATCTGTCCGAGGATCACCAGAGGGCTGAAGATGAACGCCGCCATGGTGGCCGAGAACACCAGACCGGCTGCCGTGACGACGCTGCCGGTGCCGCCCATCGACCGGATGATGCCGGTGTTCAGACCCGCGTGCATCTCCTCCTTGAACCGGGACACCAGCAGGAGGTTGTAGTCCGCGCCGACGGCCAGCAGCAGGATGATGGCCAACGGCACCACAACCCAGTACAGATGGATGCCGAAGATGTACTGCCACACCAGAACCGACAGGCCGATCGAAGCGCCCAACGACAGCACGACGGTACCGACGATGACGGCCGCGGCGACGATGCTGCGGGTCACGATCACCATGATCAGCAGGATGAGCGCGACTGCCGCCAACGCGGAGATCAACAGGTCGTATTTGGTGCCCTCTTGAATGTCCTTGTTGGTGGCGCCGATACCGGCGACGTAGATCTTGGCGTCCGACATGGGCGTCGCCTTGAGCGCATCGAACACCGCTTCCTTGATTGCGTTGATGTGTGGGATGGCCTCGGGGTTGGCGGGGTTGCCCTGGTGCGTCACGATCATGCGGGCCGCTTTGCCGTCGGGGGACAGGAACAGCTTGAGCCCGCGCTTGAAATCAGCGTTGTCGAAGGCTTCCGGCGGCAGGTAGAACGTGTCGTCGTTCTTGGCGTCGTCGAACGCCTTACCCATCGCGGTGGCGTTCTTGAGCGCCTCGTCGCTCTGGGCGTTGGTGCCACCGTTGGTCGCGTAATTCGACAGTGTCAGTTCACGATTGCGTTCCTGGATGGCGATCTGCGGCGGGATCAGCGCAACCAATTGCGGCTGCAGGGCGTCCAACCGGTCGAGGCTGGCCGTGATGTTGCCGAACTTGTCGGACAGATCGGCGATCCCGTCCAGGGAGTCGAACACCGACCGCAGTGCCGAGCACATGGGGATGTCGAAGCAGTGCGGTTCCCAGTAGAAGTAGTTGCGCAACGGCCGGAACTGGTCATCGAAATCGGCGAGTTTGTTGCGCAGATCGTTGACGGTCTCGACGGTGTCGTGGAACGCCTGAACCTGATCATGGGTGGCCGCGGCGCTCTGCTTCTGCAGCGAGAGCTGTTGCTTGAGCACGCCGATCGTGTTGTCGATCTCGTTGGCCTGCTTGAGCAGATCGTTCGCGCGGTCCTTCTGGTAGCCCAGGTTCATGATCTGGCTCGCGCTCGACGCACTGATCTGGAACGGGATGGAACTGTGGGTGATCGGCGTGCCCAGCGGGCGCGTAATCGACTGCACCAGAGCGATTCCCGGGGTGTGCAGCACGGCCTTGGCCGCGCGCTCGAGGATCAGCATGTCCGCAGGGTTCCGCATGTCGTGATCGGTTTCGATCATCAGCAGTTCGGGATTGATCCGTGCCTCGGTGAAGTGCCGTTCGGCGGCTTCCATGCCGATGACGCCTGGTGCGCTGGCGGGGATGTACGGGCGGTTGTCGTAGCTGACTTCGAAGCCCGGCAGTGCGAACACGCCGATGAGCGCGATCGCGCCGGTCACGACCAGGATTGGTCCCGGCCAGCGCACGATGGCGGTGCCGATCTTGCGCCAGCCCCGTGCCCGCTGGGCGACCTTGGGCTCCATGAGTCCGAAGCGGGTGGCGATCAACAGCACTGCGGGTCCCAGCGTCAGCGCGGCCGCCAATGTCACGAGAACACCGATGGCAGCGGGTATTCCGAGCGTCTGGAAGTAGGGGAGGCGGGCGAAGCTCATGCACGCGACGGCTCCGGCGATGGTCAACCCGGAGCCGACCATGACGTGGACGGTGCCGTGCCACATGTCGTGGTAGGCCGAGAGCCGGTCCATCCCCTTGCCGCGCGCCTCCTGGTAGCGGCCGACGACGAAGATGGCATAGTCGGTGCCTGCTGCGATGGCGAGCAGGGTCAACAAGTTCGTCGCGTAGGTGGACAGTCCGATGACGCCGGCGTGCGCGAGAAGCGCGACGACGCCACGGGCCGCCGCGAGTTCGACGGCGACGGTCAGCAAGACGATGAGCATCGTCACCACGGAGCGGTAGACGAACAGCAGCATGATGCCGATGACCAAGAAGGTGATGCCGGTGACCTCGTTGGTACCCGCGCTGCCGACTTCGAAGTTGTCGGTCACCAGCGGCGAAGCGCCCGTGATGTACGCCCTGATACCCGGCGGGGGCGGATCGGCGGCGACGATCTTGCGCACGGCGTCGACGGAGATGTTCGACATTGCCTCGCCCTGATTGCCGCGCAGATACAGCTGCGTCAGGGCCGCTTTGCCGTCCTTGCTCTGCGAGCCGCCGGCGGTGAGCGGGTCACCCCAGAAGTCCTGCACGTGCTCGACGTGCTCTTTGTCGGCCTGGAGCCGCTTCACCAAGCCGTCGTAGTAGTTGTGTGCTTCCGGACCGAGTGGCTGATCGCCCTCGATCACGAGCATTGCCGCACTGTCGGAATCGAATTCGTGGAAGACCTCTCCGATGTGCCGCATTGCGAGAATGCCTGGTGCGTCGGCCGCGTTCTGCCCGACGGAACGTTCCCACCCGACGATTTCGAGCTGGGGCGAAATGGTGTTGGTGACGGCGGCGATCCCGATCCAGATCAACAGGATCGGGAGTGCGAGCTTCTGGATGAGCCGCGCGGGCAGGGCGCCCTGGACGCCGGAGTCGGTGCGGTGCTCGCTCATGCGGTCTTGTCCAGGCACGAGATGTATCCGTTCACGTGGGTCGTGGACCTTTCGTCCTTGACGATGCCGTTGACGGTGATGCGGCAGCCGATGGTGCTGCCATCGCCCTGCGCTCGCAGGTCCGCGTACATCGTCGGGTCGTCGGTGGTGAGGGCCTGCGACCAGGGCAAGGTGACGTTCTCGACGCGCTGAGGCTGGGCGTTGATATCCAGATAGTTGATGGTGGCCGTGGAGCCGGGCGAACCGAACACCTCGAACAGCACCCGTTTCGGGTTGTAACCGGTGTTCTCAAGGGCCTCTGAACCGGGCCGCGAAATCTCGTTGTCGGAGCCGAAGATGCCGCGCAATCGGTCGACACTGAAGCCGACCAGAGCGACCACTACGATCGCCACGATGGCGATCCATTGCCGGCGTGCCAACCTGCTCACCGAAAACTTGCTCAAGCCACAGCCTTTCGACGCCCCCGTTGACGAACCGCCGTAGCAATCTCGTCAAATCGTCCCGTAACGGAGAACGGTACGGTACCGTACGCGCGATCGCAACCGGGTTGACATATGGGCAAAACCCTGCGCTCAATTGCTGCAACGACGTGCAACGCCGTGGTGTAACTCTGATATTCCATCTGTGCGAGGCCGGGAAGGGGTGTGGCGATGTCAGACGACATGTGCGACACCGTCAGCTGCCCATGGAGTGAGCGGGAAGCTGAACTTCTGGCGATCACATTGGAGCTGTTGCAGGAGCACGGCTACGACCGGCTGAGCGTGGAAGCGGTGGCGACCAAGGCCAAGGCCAGCAAGGCGACGATGTACCGGCGCTGGCCGTCGAAGGCGGATCTGGTGCTGGCCGCTTTCATCGAGGGCACGCGCAGTTCCGCCGTGCCGCCCCATACGGGCTCGCTCCGTGGAGACCTCCTGGAGATCGGCCGGTCCGTCTGCGTACAGGCCCATGAGCACACCAGGACCATGCGGGCTGTGCTGAACGAGATGTCACACAGCCCTGGCCTGCAGGCGGTGATGCAGGAGAAATTCATTTTTCACCGCAAGTTGGTAATCGACGGCGTCCTCGCCGCGGCCGTCGAACGCGGCGAAATCGACTCCGCGGCTATCGATGAGGAGATCTTCGATCTGCTGCCGGGGTACCTGGTGTTCCGGGCGCTGGTCTCCGATCGGCCACCGACTGAGGACACGGTGCGGACCTTGGTCGACGACGTGTTGCTGCCCAGCCTCACACGTCACCGCGAACGTTAGGCCGGCGCAAGAGCCTGCCGCACGGGGCTCGGCGGTAGCTCGGCCATCTGTTCGGCAATGGTTGCCATGCAATCGAATTGGCAGCTGTCGACCTGCCCGAGGAGTTCTTCACGAAGGGTGGGGCTCAGCGTCATGAGTGCGGTCGTGAGGTCACGCACGCTCTCGTCATGGCAGAGCTGGAGCCAGTCCAGCTCGACGTCGAGCGCACGCGCATAGCTGGTATTGGTGTCGAAGTACTCAACTTTGACACCGAAAAACTCGGCCAGCATCTCCGCGGTGCGCGGGGACGGGCATGTGCGGGTACCGGAGCGGAGTTGCGAAAGGTATGGGGCCGATAGCCCGTACCCGCGATGCTCGAGGGCTTCGGTTACCTCGAAGCTGCGGTACGGCCCGCGTCCGGGCGGCCGGATGGCGGCGAACAGTCGGTTGAGTCGTTCTGCGAAGGAAGCTTCGTCCACTGAATACTGGCGGCGTTTCTTGCTGGCCATGCGATTCCCCCTTGAATCATGTTGCGGTGCAGTTACTTACGTGAGCCAGTTGATGCCGGTGCGTGTGTGGCGCCGAAGTGACCTGGTGATGACCGCCCGGGGGTGCGGCACCTGGGCAAGCTGCCGCAGGATGGGTGTGCGGGCACGCGCCCGTCGCATGAACGTTAGCTGAAATTTCTGTGAATGCAATGACAGCAAATGTTCGTGAAGAGTTGACGCGCCGGTAAGTTCATGGAATTCTCGTGGTATCAGTTGAGTGCCAGTAAAGCCGGGGGGCTTAGGGCCGGTCTTCTCAAGGGGGATGCAGTGTTTCGTGTTCTGCCGCGGGTATCGCGGTGTCTCGTGTCGACTTTCCCGTTGCGCGCATTGCCGTAACGGCGATTGTGCGCGTGCCACGTCTGGTGGCTGCCGGTTCGCCATCTCCGCGGGTTTGACCGCGCGCTGTGGGCACTCTGCTGCGTCACGGCGTCACGGAAACGCGGCTGCACGATATGGAGACTTGAATGAATTCCGTTGGACGGCAGGACTGTTCCCAGCGCAACCGCGGAGAGTGGGACGACGCCACGGACACGGAGACGCTGTTACGCGGCTCGCGGCTGGTGAGGCACTCGCGGTCCGCGGCACGCAAATCCGCGTACATCCCAGGCATGATCTGTCAGCCGCCGCGTCCGGTCCGGGTGGCGTACTGGTGGGCCAACGCACTCCAAGCGCAAGGCTGGCGATTGCGTGCGCTGGGGGAGCAGCTCGCCGGCGGTGGGTTCATCGCTGAGATCGGGGTAGTAGGCGATGAATCGGTGTGGGTGGTCTTTCCCCGCAATATGCCTGACGACGGCACCGAGGCGTCAGCGCTGGCCAATTGCTTTCAGCGGCTGACGTTCGACCAACGGAACTACCTCCGTCGGCTTCTCGCCAGCTGATCATTTCGTCAAGATCGCACGCTTACGGTTCCAGCGCCCAATCTTCAACCGGTGGTGCATTTTTCAGCTGGTGCCGGTCCACCTGGCGCATCCGCAGCTGGGTCGATCCGCGATGTGTCCTGGATCACCTAAGTGGGACGTTCGGTTCGAGTCCTGAATCACGACTACCCATATATCGAAGTCGAAAGGGGAGCGGTGACAACCAGCGCACAGGCTCATGTGGAGTCGTCGGGCAAAGAAGTCAGCCCGTACAGGGATCGCAGTTGGTGAGCTCACCGCGCCAGTTACGACCGCAGCCCATCGCCATCAGCAAATGTTGACAGCGTCAGAATAATTTTGCCAACGAAGCTACCGCCGTCGCGGCGGAGGTACAGAGGGCCGTGCGCAGGGAAGTGGGCCGTCACGAGGCCGAGTCCTTGACTGGCGCTGCGTTCGAGAATGGCGCGACGGGGCTGCCAACCGGATGCTGACGTTTCGAAGAATCCACGGCAGGGAATAGCCGCATCAGCTGATGCACTCGACGCGTCACTCAGTGTGAGGAATTTGAGATGGTTCACGAAATGGTCATCGCCCTACAGAGTCAGCCCGAGGCAGCCGGCTTCGTCCTGCGGGGCATCAAAGGAATCTTCGTCGCCATCGGTAGCGTCATCGCCGCGATCATCTGTGCGGTGATCGCGGGTACGAAGGGCAGAAACCCCTTGGGCTGGGGACTTCTGGGGCTGTTCTTCTCGATCCTGACGCTGATCGTCGTGATCGTGATCCCGTCAAAGAAATCTTGACGCCTCAACGTCAGCGGAACGCATTGACCTGCTCCGACGGCTCCGACGCCCTACCATCTGCCCATGGGGGACAGGCGCGCTCCGCTCAACAAGAACAGAACGCCGCCCTACAAGACCGCCGGCATGATCTTGGCCTTCACCGTAGCAGCGGCGTTGACGTTGATCTGGTGCCAATTCCGTGGCTATTTCAGCACTTCGACGGAGCTGTACGTGCTGGCGAACCGCGCTGGACTCTCGCTCGATCCGGGTTCGAAAGTCACCTACAACGGAGTGCCGATCGGCCGATTGCGGGTAGTCGACGCGGTGACCAGCAGTGGCAGAAGTCCGCAAGCCCGGCTGGTGCTCGATATCGATCCGGAGTACTCGAACACGTTGCCGCGCAATGTCGAAGTGCGACTGCAGGCCACCACGGCGTTCGGCAACAAGTACGTCGCCTTTACGTCTCCTGGCGATCCGTCTGCGCAGCGCCTGCGGGCCGGCGATGAGATCAACGCAGTCGGCGTCACGTCGGAATTCAACACCTTGTTCGAGACCATCACCGCGATCTCCGGGCAGATCGACCCGGTCAAGGTCAACGCGACGTTGACCGCCGCAGCGCAGGCGCTCGACGGCATTGGTGACAGATTCGGACAGTCCCTGGTCGAGGGCAACGACATCCTGGCTGACTTCGTCGCGCGGATGCCCGATTTCCAGCATGACACCAGGGCCATCGCCGACCTCGCGGACACCTACGCGAATGCCTCCGCGGATCTGTGGGATGGCCTGGCGAGCGCAGTTCAGTCGGTGCGCACCATCAACGGCCAGCGTATGAACTTGGATCGCGCGCTGATGGCCGCAGTCGGGTACGGCGATGCCGCTGCGGACAGCTTCGAGCGCGGTGGTCCGTACCTCGTCCGCGGCACGCAGGATCTGCAGCCGACAGCTCAGCTGTTGAACGAATACAGCCCCGAATTCGACTGCACGTTAAGGGGCGTCGTACGGGCAGCACCGGCTCTGGCCAAGGCGATCGGTGGCAACGGATACTCGCTGTCAGGACCCGGCACGTTGGTCGGCGCCGCGAATCCCTATGTGTATCCGGACAATCTGCCGCGAGTCAACGCCTCGGGTGGTCCGATGGGCCGTCCGGGATGCTGGCAGGTGACCAAGGACATCCTTCCGATGCCGTACTTGGTCTTGGATACCGGCGCCTCTATCGCGCCGTACAACCACATCGGATTCAACTCACCGCTGGTGGCCGACTATGTGTGGGGTCGTCAACTCGGAGAGCAGACCATCAACCCGTGAGCGCTGCGGCGCTTGCGATGAACCGCCGTGGATCGGACGGGTCATCGCGCGCGATCAGCGGCGCCGTCCCGGCATCCCGAGCCAGGGCATCATGGGCTGGTTGGCCGGCGGGGCGACTGTACCCGGGCGGGCCTTGATCGACGTGCTGCCGTTCGTCGAACAGATGGTTTTGGCGAAGGTGTCCTGGCACGTCGGCCGCGCGTTGGCGACGGGCGCTGAAATACCTGCCGCCGCAGCCAAACTCACCATCAGCAGTGCCGCCTTGCGTCGACCTGGCATGTGTCCGTTCCCCTCGGTCGCGTTACCAACATGGATGTGCGCGGTACGCGCTGGCATGCGCTCGCTCATCAGGGGCAGGCCGATACAACAATGCTGGTGGGGTCATCGCCAAACGGCGTGCCGGCCGCCGCCGCGCGGTTGTACGCGTCGTCCCGGGCGGTCTCGATGGTGACGCCGGCACCGCCACTGACGACATGGCTGACGCCGTCGCCCACCGACACGATGCACAGGCGGTCGTTGGTCACCTCATCGCTGGTGCACTCAACTCCACCGGCGGCGGTGCATGCCGCGATGACTGCGGCTGAGGCTTCCTCGTTGGTGTCACCGGTTGCGGTGAAACCCACCAGGGCACCTTGGAATTCACCCGTGCCGACTGCCACCGAAACGTCGTCTGCGTCTTGCACGAAACCGGGCGGACCCCCTGCCCAAGCTGTAGCCGCCGCGCCGCCCGCCAAGACAACGCCTGCAGCCACGATCGCCGAAACCAAACGGCTGTTCGTCATACCGATCCTCCCAGTCGTGTAATTCAGCGGCAGTCTATCTATTGTTTCCCCAAAATTAACGGAAACTTGAATATTTGTCCGAGGTCGACGGCGTCGAGCGTCGTCGGGTCTGTGTGCGGCTGGGCCCTCAGAGCGTGAACGAAACAGGTTGCTCGACAACAGTATTCATACCCAATGCACTGCATGTGGGTCGTATGCGTGACGCCTGACTACTTGCCCGACGTCGTGGAAGCTGCCCTACAGAGGCGGCGGACCGGCCGACTGTCTATGAATTCGCTTAATGTTCCGTTCATCTTCCGTACATCGCGCATACACTCACAATTAACGACAGGGTAAATCAACGGTTGCGCAGGGGAGCCCGACCGTCAGAGGGGGAGTGAGATGCGGATTTCATCGCGACATACGAGGCCCATCGGTTTGACCACACTGTTGGCGGCCATGGCAATCGGGGAATCGCCGTTGGCCGCAGCGGACCCGACGCCGGGCAGTCAACCCGCCGATCAGATCATCCACGAATTGAGTACCGACGGATACACCGTGTCGATCAACTGGATCAGCGGCCGCAGCTCATTGCCGCTGAACCGATGTCAGGTGAATGCGATCCACAATCCGAACCGCGGGGTGCCGCCCCTGCCGAAGACATCGGTGACGGTCTATGTGGACGTGGCCTGTCCGGACGACGGCTCGAATTCCTGATCCTTCGCTCGCTGGTTGGGCATGATGTGCGCCATGGCGGATCAGAGAGTTTGGGCTGGGCGAATAACGGGTATCCGCTGCCACGATGCTGCCGGACGAAAGTGATCGCACCATGCCTACCAATCCGAATCCGCTGCTCCCAACTCGGCTGACGGCATGCGTCGGCGCAGTGGTGCTGGCAGTGTCCAGCCTCGCTGCGTGTGGCGACAAGGCCTCGAATGACAAGCCGACGACATCAGTCACCACGACGACGTCGACCAGCGAAACATCCACGACCACAGTCACTCCGACGTCAGGTGCGCCGACGGTTGACACGTCGGCGCCGGTCACTGAATCGCCTGCGCCGCAGACGCCCGCGCCGGAGACGGGCGGACCAATGGCCCCGGCGCCATCGGCGATTCCCGCGCCGCCTGCCATTCCGTCGCCGCCTGCGATTCCGGCAATTCCGTCGCCGCCACCGATTCCGATGCCATGACATCGGAATCGAATGAGGGGCTACGCATTCAGCGGCGCTGAGTCAGGGAATTCGGACGATCTCGAGCGGGACCGAACGGGTCAACTCGAAACCCATGGCCGTATAGAGCTTCTGAGCTGGGTTGTCGTCGGAAGTATGAAGGAACGGTGTTTCGCCGCGATCCCGGATTCCTTGAGCGACCGCGCGGATCAGACGGGACGCCAGGCCCCGTCCTCGAGCTTCGGGGGCGGTGCATACGGCGCTGATTTCGGTGTATCCGGTCGGCCGCATCCGCTCGCCGGCCATCGCGACGAGCGAACCGTTGGCATCACGGATACCGAGGTAGGTGCCGAGTTCGATGGTTCGGGGCAGGAACGGACCCGGTTTGGTCCGCTCGACGAGGGCCGTCATCTCAGGTACGTCGGCCGCCGTGAGTGGTACCGCGGCCGGTTCAGGGGCGGTTTCGACAGCGCTGCCCTCGTATTGGACCAAGCCAAATGTCTGGACGACAGACCACGTCGCCGGCAGCGGCGTAGCGCGGTCGCGAAGTACGGCGATCCGGCTGGGACCAGCCAGGTGCGCGACGTGACCGTAGTCTTCGTCTGTCAGTTCGCGCGGGTGGCCATAGAACACCGAGACGTCTGGGCGATACCGTCGGATCCGTCCGCTGACCTCACGGAACCGGATGTGCGGGCCGTCGAGTGCGGCATTGACAGGGTCGGCGAGGACATCGGTCACGACTCGATCATCCCAGACCACGAGAAGGCGAAAGATCGCCGCTGACAGGCACGCGGAGATCGCGTCGCATTCATGAACATTGAAACCAGTTGCACCCCATCATTATTCGTCACTGTGACGAATAATGATGGGGTGGCGGAGTGGGATGAGTCGGGGTAGTGAACGGCGGCCGGTCCGGTTCGGTCGGCGTGCCAACCTCCAGTCGGTGCTGGACCCACACAGTCAGCCTGCTTGCGACCGCCGGCGGACACCACTTTCGTTGCAGGAGAAGTGCCTTTCGACGATCGGACTGTCGACACACCGGGGGCTCCTGAGATGGTGCCGACTAAAACTGCTGTGGGACCGGGCAATTCGCCGCCTTTGTCTATCTATCCACACGGCGCACATAACGTCACGTGACGTATAACCGTCACGCCGGCAAGGAAGCTAGGGCGTCACAGGCTGCGGGCTCTTCAGTAGTTCCGGACCGCCGACCGCGAGTCATGTCCAGCACTGCCACATTTTCTCAGATTCGGACCTGCGCAGGCGACCATCGGCACGGAGAAATTGGTCGCGATCAGAGGCGATGCAACTCGCACATGGTTCCGGAAAGCAGGGCAGATTCGGACGGCCTACATGTTTTCCCGGATTACTGTCAACAAGTCCTGGATCGGACAACGCGGTGGACCAGCGCCGTAGTCTGCTGACTCACCGGGCTAAAGCTAGCTGGTACCGGTGCGTGCTTAGGTGGTGCGAGTGGCTTCGTAGTCGCCGGCCAGGATCGGTAAATCTGCCGGGGTGTCTCATTGGAATATGGCCAAAGTCGTCATTGTGGGTGCTGGTCTGGCAGGCCTCTGCGCCGGGATTCGGGACTGCCCCGGGTTCAGTCGACTCGCGGGGTGTGAATTTCAGGCCGCGGTTGCGACTGGTGTGCTCGACACCGTTTTCGGGATCTTCGGAGGCCAGTTGCGCACCCGCCGCAACATCCGGGACATGACCACAACGCTCAACCGAATCAAGGCCGAGGTCGAGACCGTCTGATCACCTGAGTCGAGACAGGTGCAGCTGCTGCGATGTCGGTAGGTCAACTTCCGGACGCTGACCGATGTTGGAACATCGTCTCAGGGTGTAGCGATTGCCCGGCCCGTCGTAGAAGATCGTTCACAACCTTTCGCCATTCTTCTGAGCCGGAAACCGGTCTTCGCTGACACCCCTACTTGGCTTGGCACCGTCACGGTCCGCGGCCATTGACTGATCCCGTCCGCTTCTGGAGTGGGAGCAACTGCCGGGAATGCCCCTCAGCCGTGCGCTGCCAATGCTGCTCTGATCTGCTCCTGGAATGTCGTCCAGTCGTAATAGTCACGCCACCGCGTGATCCGACCTCCGGAGCCAAAGTCGAAGATGCCCACGACTTCGAAACTTATGACTTCACCGTTGATCTCGAAACTGTCGACACGCTCGGTGAGAACCGTGCTTCCGCTTACTGCGAGAGCCTTGATGTCGACCGTGACATTCGGGGCCATTGACCTTACGGTCTGGAATTCCGTCTGGATGGCGTCGGTGCCCCGGTGAACTCCTCGCGGACCGTCGATGTATACCGCGTCGTGGCTAAAGAACTCGTTTACTTCCGACGCGGGATAGGAGGCCAAGAACCTCCGAACCACTGACTCTGCCGAATCTGTCACGGGTACCTCTCTTGAACTCGCTCTATTGATGTTCTGGCCCACGGAGCATAGAGTCGCGCGGCGCGAAGCGCGATGGCCAGTTGGACATTACGGTTGGCAGCGGCGTCGTCAAGGACGCTTTGCGGAGGCGCGTTTGTCAAGGGCCGCTCCAGGCCACGGCGTGAAACATCAGTTGTGCGAGGTTCAGGATCACCTCATCCTGGTCGAGCGCTCGGGTGCGCTTGTGCTGCCTGCGGACGTTGTGCTGGTAGCAGACGGCATCCAACATCGAGCACAGCGCGTGGGCTGCTTGCTCCGGATCAAGGCTCGGACACTGGCCCCTCTGTTGCAGCACCCGGACATGGTGAGCGACATTGGTCCGCGCCAGGCTTTGGAGGTCGCGGAGGAAGGCGCCGAAGCGCGGGCTCGCGTGTGCTGCCTCGGTCAGCCCCAGGAACACCGCGCCATGGTCGATGCTGGCTTTCCAGTAGATCCGGACGATGGCCAGGAAGACGTCGTAGGTGTCCGCCGAGGGGTCGATGGCGTCGTAGCGCTGGAGAACGTCATCTCGGCACTCCTCGGCCAGGGCTCCGAGGAGTTCCTCCTTGCCCGTGAAGTAGGTGTAGAACACGCCGACGGACTTGCCTGCTTCCCGGGTCATGTCGACGATGCGGCTATCGAGGTATCCGTCACGTGCGATGACGCGCCGGGCCGCGTTCATCAACGCGACCCTGGTCTCCTTTCCTCGCTTCGTTCGGGTTTGGCTAGCGGAGACTTCGTCCTGGACTGACGCCATGAATCGATGCTAGCTGCGAACGACCGTTGACATGAATCGGCATTCAAGTTACGGTCTTGCGGGAAATATGAATCAGGATTCAGATTGGTGGTCGACACATGGCGTATAGCAAGGCCGAAATCGAGGACGCCCTGGTTCGTTGGGGTGAGGCGATCAACCATGGGGGCCGCACTGGAGACTGGACGCGCTGGATCGACTGCTACACCGCAGACGTCGTGGTGGACGAGCACCACTACGGCATCTTCGAGGGCCGCGAGGCCGCGGTGACCTGGCTGACCGAAACGATGGACCAGTGGCCGTTCAACCACATGCAGACCTGGGCGTGGGACTGGTACACGATCGACCTCGAGAACGGCTGGGTCATCGGTCAGGTCCAGAACATCTTCGTCGACCCCGGTGACGGGAAGGTCTATCAAGCGCCCAACTGGACGCGGTTGGTGTACGCGGGGGACGGGCTGTTCTCTCGCGAGGAGGACGTCTACAACCCCGCACGGTTCGTGCCCGCCGTGTCCGGCTGGCTGGCGGCGTACGCCGAGCACCACCCCGATGCACCGAAGGACGCCGGGCGCCCGGTGCTGGCATCGGGCGAGGCGACTGGGTCAGACGGCAACGCCTGACCCGCACCGATTCGGGCCCGGCATCGGGGTGCCGGGCCGCGGAAGAAGGATTCAAGCCGATGAATCCCGCCGTCTTCAAGCGAGGCAAGCGGGTGGACGACTGCATCGAGATGATCCAGGGCCCTGACGACCGATCACGTCGATGCGGCCCTCAAGCGGGCGGCGCGGCGCGATGGCTGGATGTACTCCCGCGGCGACCCGGGGGAGCTCGACTAGCTCATCAAGCGGCTCAAGCTACTACGCCACGACTACAGCTGCGCCGGCCCCTTCCTGATTCAAATCATTTTGGCCCGACGCGTTCAACATGTTGCGCACAAAGGGCGTGGAGTGCGAGGAGATTGCGGTGAGCGCACTATTGACCGTTGGTAGGTCAACGACCGACCGGCCGACCGACCGGCCGACCGGGCGGCCCATGGGCGTGCCCGGTGAGCCGGGAATCTGGGTGGTGATCTTCGGTGATCTGCTGGTCTTCAGCGTGTTGTTTGTCGGCTTCTTGATCGATCGATCCCAGGCGGTGCATGCGTTCGATGTCGCCCGCCGAACGCTGCACAGCGGTGTGGGGCTCACTAATACGCTTGTGCTGCTGAGCAGTTCATTGTTGGTCGTCATCGGCCTGCACGCGCTGCGCTGCGGTAGGCGACCCGTTGCGACAACCATGCTCGGTGGAGCGATGGCGCTGGGCGCGGTCTTCATCTTTTTGAAGGTCGGCGAATACGTTTCAGCGATTTCCGCCGGCCACACACCGGCGGCCGGGCACTTCTTCACCTGGTACTTCTTGCTCACGGGGATGCACCTGGCGCATGTGCTGGTGGGCCTGATCATGTTGGGTGTCATGACCACGCTGTCGCGACGGCCCCCACCCAACGAGACAACCATGGCTGTGATCACTGCCGGCGCGTGCTTCTGGCATCTGGTCGATCTGTTGTGGATATTTCTGTTTCCGATGCTGTACTTGGTGGTTGAGCGATGACTAAACACATCCCTCTGCGGGCGGCCATAAGTTGGTCGATCATCGTGGTGGCCACCGTCGCGTCGTTCGTCGTCGGTCATCAACACGGGGCAGGTTCAGCGATCGCGCTCACCCTGATGGGGATAGCCGCGGCCAAAGCCCGGCTGATCGGCCTGGATTTCATGGAGGTGCGGCACGCGCCCGTCGGCCTCCGTGCCGGCTTCGAAATCTATTGCGTGGCAATCTGGTTCGTTCTCGCAGGGCTGTGCGCATGGGCCTAGCGCCCAGATCAGGAAAGGTACGTCAATGATGTCCACTCATTCCACAGACGGCCTGGCCATCCGCGAAGGCGTCGACCAGTTGAAGCTACAGCGGATCGGCCTTTTCGCCGGCTGCATC
Organism: Mycobacterium sp. PDNC021; assembly: GCF_048282635.1. Taxonomy (NCBI): domain Bacteria; kingdom Bacillati; phylum Actinomycetota; class Actinomycetes; order Mycobacteriales; family Mycobacteriaceae; genus Mycobacterium; species Mycobacterium sp. PDNC021. Next base: position 3,468,436 of record NZ_CP182502.1, on the reverse strand, counting down.
GGCCTCGGGCTCTACGCGGGCGCGCTCGTGCTGGCGAACCTGGTCATTCCCACGCCGCCGGATTGGTCTGCCGCACAGATCACCGACCGGATTGTCGACGAGAACTTCCGCATCCGATTGGGCTGTGCGCTCGGGACGCTCGCGGCGGTATTGATGCTGCCGTTCTTTGCGGCGATCGCTCAACGGATCGCACGCATAGAACGAAAGTTCGGCATGCTGTCGTTGACGGCTGCGATGACGATGCTCCTCAATGTCGTCGGCCTGATCTACCCGCTCGTGGTCCTGGTCGCCGCTACCTATCGCGCCGGGCATCGATCCGACGAGATCAACCAAGCATTCGATGACCTTTTCTGGCTGATGTTCCTGAGCGTGATCGGCCCCGTCGCACTCGAATCGATTCTGTTGGCAATCGCCACCTTCCTCGACCCTAAACCGGTGCCGACCTTTCCGCGTTGGTTCGGGTACTTCAATCTCTGGACTGCCGCGACTGCCATCCCGGGGTGTCTGCTCCTGTTGGTTCCCGACGGGCCCATGTCCTGGAACGGGGTACTCGGATACTGGATACCAGCAACTGATTTCACGGTATGGACGTACGTGACCGCCGTTGTGCTGCTGCGGTCGATCCAAGCGGATCGCGCGTCCGGAATCTCGAGACATCACGTTCCGAATTGAACAGGGTTTGTTTACGTTGTCGTGTTCACCGTGCCAGTGCATGTGTCGACACAAGTCTATTTCAATGACGCCAATACACTCCACGCCAATCAATTGCTTTGACGCGCAATCTGGTCCGCCGATCTGGGCGCGACGCACAAAACCAGACTAAGGACTGTCGCTATGGCGATACGAGAATCTAAGCGCTCCCACCAGCGGCTCGCGGCAGCGGTGCTGATCAGCATCATGCTGGCCGCGGTGGTGTTCACCTATTTGTCGTACACCGCGGCGTTCACCCCTACCGACACCGTGTCGGTCATGGCGCCCCGCGCCGGTCTGGTCATGGATCCCGATGCCAAGGTCAAGTACCGCGGCATCCAGGTCGGCAAGGTCGATCAGATCGACTACGCCGGTGACCAGGCGAGGCTGAAGCTGTCCGTGTTGAGCGACCAGATGCGCTACATCCCGTCCAACGCCCGGGTCCGGCTGGGCAGCACGACGGTGTTCGGTGCCAAGTCGGTCGAGTTCCTGCCGCCGGAGCATCCGTCGAAGGAGTCGCTGCGCCCCGGGGCCCTGGTGCAGGCCAAGGATGTCCAGCTGGAGATGAACACCGTCTTCCAGACGCTGACCGACCTGCTCGACAAGATCGATCCGGTCAACCTGAACGCCACGGTGACCGCGCTCGGTGAGGGCCTGCGGGGCCACGGTGACGACACCGGTGCCGCCGCGGCCGGGTTGAGCAAGTACCTACCCGAAGCTGCCGACGCTGCAGCAGGACTTCAAGGACACCGCCACGGTTGCCGGCATCTACGGTGACGCCGCGCCTGATCTGGCGAAGGTCTTCGACAACGCGCCGACCGTCAGCAAGACGCTGATCGACGAGAAGGACGATCTGAACGCCGCGCTGCTCGCGGCCGCCGGGTTCGCCAACAACGGTTACGCGACCATCGCGCCGGCCGCCGACGACTACATCGCCGCCATCCAGCGGCTGCGCGCGCCGCTGAAGGTCCTGGGCGACTACTCACCAGAGTTCCCCTGCATGTTCCAAGGTATAGCTAAGGCGGTAGATGCGTTCGGTCCGGTGCTCGGTGGCGTCAAGCCGGGCCTGTTCGTGGCAGCCAACTTCTTCCCCGGTGCGCCCAACTACACCTACCCCGAGAGCCTGCCGATGGTGAACGCCTCCGGTGGCCCGAACTGCCGTGGCCTTCCGGACGTCCCGTCCAAGCAGTACGGCGGCTCGTGGTACCGCTCGCCGTTCCTGGTGACCGATAACGCCTACATCCCGTATCAACCGAACACCGAATTGCAGTTCGACGCTCCCTCGACGCTGCAGTTCCTATTCAACGGCGCCTACGCCGACAGGGACCGGTACTAAGACAGATTCGGGCCGGTTGGCCGACTCTCCAGACGCTTGGCCCGGCGACCAAACCAATTCGATGGACCTGCGATTCGCCAACCGGTCGCGCGGCTGCCGGCAAGGCGGGGTGATCGGCCCTTCCTGGGGAGCGGCTCGTGGTCACGTTAGTTGTTCAACTCAGTCGAGTCGCGTCGCGATGTACCGGGCATAAGTCGACGCCGATGCTCTGGCGTGGGCTTCGAGTGTTTGCGGGTTGTAGCCAAGTGTTTCGGCGAGGATCGCGATCGGCGTGGTCTGGGTCAGCTCGTTGAGCGTGCCGAGGCGTGCTTCGAGTGCCGCAAGAGCAGGTCGCAGGTGGTCACGAAGGTGGGACGGAGTGACGTGGGTTCCGGGTCCGTATCCGCGAAATACCCAGGGTGAGTTGGGATGTGCAGCAGTTTGACCGTTGTAGTTGATTGCCGCGAGTAGTCGGATGGGCTCATCGAGCGGTGGGGACATATCGATGGGCAGGCCCGCCAGGTCGACGCTGACGGAGTCCGCTGTGATCGTCACCTGCTCCCAGGTGAGGGCGGCGATGTCTTCGACGCGCTGAGCGAAGACGATGATCAAGATTGCGGCGAATCGGTCACGGGGATGCAGGGTCTGTTGATGTACGACGTGCTCGATGACGGCGTTCTGGTCGGTGATCGGTAGCCGTGGTGCGGTTCCGCGCCTGTGCGGAGTCACCTCGAGATCCGAGGGGATTAGCTTGGTTTTGATGGCCCAGCGGACGAATCGCAGAATGTGCTCTCGGGTGGTGGGTCCGGTGGACTGCCACAGGTCAATGTGTGCCTGGGTGACGTTCTCGATATAGGTGTCGTGTTCGGTGGTGAGCCAGTTGCAGAACTCGATCGTCACGCTCGTGGTCTGCTTCGCGCGCAGAAATGCTGAGTCGGTGACGGTGCCCATCGAGCGGAGCCGCCTTTCCAGGCCCCAGCGGATAAATCGGGCAATCAATTTGCGGTGCTCGTCCGTCAGGATGCGCTGTTGTGCGGTCGCCGCCCAATCCAGGAACCGCGCTAAGCGTTCGTCGCGCGCCGGCAGCGACTGATGAGCCACGAGAAGGCCACGAACATAGTTGGTTGTGCGGCCCGCCGGAAGCTGGTCAACAAGCTCATGGGTGAGCGTCGGGTGGCACGCGAGTTCAGATAGGACCTGTTCGACATGGCGTTGGCGGATCCATGTCAGTCCGCTGTTGGGGCGTTGCATGGCGGCGAGCGCGTCAATGATGACCTGCAGCTGCGGGGCGACTACACCGGTGTCGGGATTGGTCAGCAACCGAATGGCTGTCTCGCCGAGCACGCAGCGTTGGCATTTGCCGCCGCTGTAGAGTTCGGCTTCGTCTCCGCAGGCAACGCAATCGACGTTGAGCGTGATCCCGGTGCATCGGCGGCACGCGGGGCGAGCATCAATGATCCCGGGGAGAACGCCCTGGTGGCCGCAGGCGCAGATCCCGGTGACGCGTTTGGCTGCCTGATAGCAGTAGCCGCACACCGATTCGCCTGGCCAGTTCGCGACCACCATGTAATGACCGCCGCAGCGGTCGCAGGGCACTGGCCACCGCTCGGGGTCGTCAGGTTTGCGTGGGCGGGCCATCGTCGTCCTGGACGATCCGAATCCGTTTGGCGACTGGGCTTCCCGGTGTAAGGCCGAGGTCACCGGGCCGTGGTGCGTTGGCCGTTTTCGCGGCTTGCATCTCGACATACGGTTCGAATAGGTCGTTAGGCGTACAGTCGAAGATGTCGCAGAGCGCGGCGAACGTCCTTGACGGAATGCGTTGCGGTTCACCGGTAACCAGACGATAGACCTGAGCGTCGGAGAGGTTGATTCCGCGCGATTTGAGCAGCGGTCGCAGTTCGGTGGACTTCCACAGGTTGCGGGAGGCCATCATTCGGCGTAGATGCCAGTGGAAGCCGATGCGGCGTTGTTCAGCCATCGGGCTGATCTTCCTCCATTCGGATGCGGCGAGCGATCATCTGCTGAATCGTCTTTTGTTTGAAGTCTGATGACACCGAGGTGTACAGCGGGGTGGTGGATGCAAACGCGTGCCCGAGCTGTTCCTGCACGAACAGTGGGTCGTAGCCAGCCTCCAGAAGGTGGGTGGTGAAGGAGTGCCGCAGTGCATGCAGACTCAATTCTGGTGGCAGCCCGGCTCGCTTGCGAAATGCGGTGAAGGAGCGGCCCAGCGCACCGAGTGTCAATCTGGAACCACGTTCGCTGGGCCAGAGCGCGGGGGAGCGGTCGGCGGTGGCGAACAGCTGGCGTCCCTCGGTGCACCAATATTCCAAAAGCTCGACAACCCAAGAAAATTCGGGAGATGTGAGCACCGTCCGGCGGCGTGGCCCGGAACCTTTCGTGCCTTTGGCCCACCGCACAGTCAGCGCGCCGTAGTTTCCGAAGTGAGGTACGTGTGGGTTGGGTCCGAAGTCCGTCAGGTCCAGCATGACCAGTTCGCGGCGGCGCAGCCCGTAGGCGTAGGCGACCTTGAATGCGATCGAATCCCGCAGAGCCGTCACCCACCGCTTCGACGCTGCGCGGTGCGCTTCGTCGACAAAATCATCTACAGCGTCAAATAAGTGCTGTAGCTCGGCCTTGGTGAACGCTCGGCGGCCCGGCGGAACGGCATCGTCGGTGGTGTGTTGCGGAGTGTTCCACTCGAAGCATATCTGCGACGGGACATCGCCAAACTGCTTCTCGCAGAATGCAACCCAGCCGTATCTACTATCACAGACGTATGAGCAGAACATCGAAATCGTATTGCTGTAGGTCCGCAACGTGGATAACGCAATCGGTCTTTCCTGGGATCGGAATTCGGCCAGGAACTGGTCCACATCAATCGGGCGCCACCGCCACGGATACTCGTTGGTGAACTCAACGAATCTGGCAATCAGTCGACCGCGCGCCATGATCGTGTCGACGGCCAAGCCTCGGGCCAGCATCTGCGCCCGCCAGCCATCGACCATCGCATTGAACACGGTCTCATCGGCACGCAGGAGCGAAACATCGTCGGCCCGCAGGAGGTGGGGAATGAACCCGGGCAGTTCCTCAGCCATGACGACGGCCTTGCAATCTCAGCACCCCGCGTGATGCCGGCCCAGGTTGAGGTTCGAATAACCTTGCCGTCGAAGACGATTCGTCACAGTGACGCAATAACCCCGGTCTGCGCAGCGGCGGGGGCGGTGTCGAAAAACAATCCGCACCGGCCGGATGCCACTGGGCGCTCATTGAAGCTCGCAACGTTTTCACCTAACGTCCGAATCAATCATTAAGTGATTGAAACGTACGCCGACCTGGCAGGTTTCGCAAGATCGGCAGGCCGTCAAGGACGCCGCGTCAGCAGCGAATTGCGGTCACGACCAGGAAAACTGACCGAGTCGCTCAGTGGTGCAAGTTCTTTCATTTAACGAAACTCACATCCTTTAAACGCCGATAAGGTACATTATGTTAGCTAATCCACTGCATATTGCATCAGATGAATCACGTGCGTTCTGGGCGGACCCTCACCCGCCGCATTGGGTCGAGTTGGCTAAACCAACTCACCTTCAACGGTTTACAACGGGTTGAGTCAGGCTCGTACGACCCCCTTCGCGATGCTTCCGCCCGCGCCGTAGGCTCATGGCGTGCACCACGTGACCCTGGCGAGCGCCGCGTCAACGGCGGCGCTGACGGTGGCGCTGGCGGCCTATGCCGCGTTGATCCTGGCCGGCATCGCCGTGGCGATCTACGACATACGCCGGCAACGACGAGGCCGAGCGATCGCCGCCGCGGTAATCGTCGGGGTGCTGACCCTGGGCGGGCTGGTCATCGCGATCGTCAGCAGTGTCGCATGACGAGTCACAACGCGGTGAGCGTCAACACCGGATGGTTGGCAGCGCGATAACCAGCGCACGCCAGTAACCGGGCCTATCGCGCAAGGCCGAGAAACGCCATCATCGCTCGTTCGACCTCGACGACTTGTTCCGCTGTCAATCGACCAACCCGGACCTGGACATCCGACCTTTTGACGGTTGTGAGCTTGTCGATCATCACGTCGCTGTCGTGATGAAGTCCGGATAACCGACCTTCTCCGCCTGCTATCCGGATGCGCATCAACGGTGCATCCAACAGCGTGCTGGACATCGGAGCCACCGTCACTGAACCCGTGGCATCAAAGAGGTCGTCCTGAACAATCACCGCGGGACGCGGTTTGGTCGCATAGACGCCACCCGCTACGGTCCAGATCTCCCCTCTGTTCACTCCTCGTCCCATGGCGTTGAGATAGCTTCAATGAAGTCCTGGTCATCGGTGCTGTCGTCCGCTCTCGCGACCAGCGAAGCCTGACGACGCGCCTCGGCGGCAAAACTCTCAGTGCGCACGTCAGGCACCCAGACCTGCAGCGGGCGCAGGCCCCGCTCTCGCATCCTCCGTCGGTACTCGCTGACCCTTTCCCTCACTGCCATGTCGCTACGTTACATGTAACGAAGAATCGGCGCAGCCAGCTAGTCGGAACGTCCGGCAGTGCTGCAGCTTTGTGCCGTCTCGCGGCGGTGTTGACCGGCTTAGTATGTTCATGGCCATCCCGCTCCCCTCCTTGAGATTGGTGGTCCCAAGGCGCTCGGACGCGTTTATCGTGTGCGCGGCGACGATTCATGACGTTATGGTCGATGCCGGCGGAGCTGCGGCTGGGAACGCCGGGCGGCGTCCAGCACATCGACTTGGACCGCGCTGCCGATAGCAGGCTCGAATCGGCGACCCTGCACCGGGCTGCCCGACGGATCGCCACCGCTGAACCGTTCGTCACCGCACTAGCGCTGGCGGCCGCCGGGATTCAGCCGGACGATGCGCTACTCAGTGCCGTACCAGACCGGATGGCCTCAGATGGCGAATCGGCATCGAGTTTTATTCGATCACAACGGATTACGCAATTCGTCGCGCGCCTCCCGACCTCTTGCGCACGTATCCCCCGCCATCCGCCCGCGGCCAGTTCGGGCGCTTGTCATTCACCGTGGTGCGTTGATTGGCGTTCCGCTTTCGGCGAGTTGAGTTGATTCACCACGATTTCGACCCAGCGCTGAATGTGTGCCCGGCTCCACCAATCACCGGCGTTCTTCTTGGCCATCGTGCTGGCGGGGAAGCCCTTCACATCCCGTGCGAGGCGACCGCCGAATGTGACATGGCCGAGAGCCCCAATCCGACCGGCGAGCTTGGCTACCTGTCTCGTGGGCGGAATGTCTTGGCGTTCAGCCGAATCGTCCAGGGGCCCGCTGCTGACCAGCCATACTGGCAGCTGCTCCTGCCTTCGTCTTCGGCTGCGGTGCAAGGCTTTCCGACCCATCAGTCGTCCGTTGACAGACCCCGGTTGTACCAACGGCTCCTGCGTCTGAACGGCTACAGCATCACCGCAAACATGACAGCCATGCCGACTGCCATCATCGCCTGCCCCACTGCCCCGAGCGCCAAATTGCGGTCGGAGCGCTGCACGGCGAAGGATCGGTAGATCCACCACACGGCCGCGACGGCAAATGCGACGGTCCAGATCCAGTTCAGCCCGGCGATATATGGCGGCGCCTGCACAGATGTACCAGCGACGGCCGTAGCGGGCATGTCCATCCCCGGCATCGTCGCCGCGCCCTGCGAAGCGGCAAGATTCTGCCCGGGCAGGATGTGGCCGTTCATCACGGCATACATCCAGGACATGGCCAGCATCATCGCCGCGTGATAGAAGCTTCCCGCCCAATGGTCCGGGTCGATGATCGCGGCAGCCACAAACCACAGCGTGGCCAGCAGGAAGAAGATCGTCGGCGCGACGGTCGGCAACGCCGCGCCGTACGGCCAGGCCATCACCGCCATCGCCAAGGCCATCACGAGGTGAAGTCCCTGCCCTACGACGGGCAACACCGCTCGTCGGCCGGCCACGACGGCATGTACGCACTCCGCCGCGCTCAGCACGAACAACAGCGTGACAACCCAGCGCACGGTCAGGTCTGCGATCAACGACTACTCCTTACGACACGTTTCCGGGTATGGCTCCCGCGGTCACTGCAATGCGCCGACTTGTGTGACGTCTTCGCCATCATCGGTGTCTGCGTCAGCCAGCGCCCCATCGATGTCGGAGTTTTCATCGCCCTTGCCGCGGTGACGCAGACTCGCCAGCGCCTCGACCGCCAGTACCGCCAGTAGCGAAGCCCCGAAAATCGGGAATGTCACACCAAGGATGACCGCGACGAGACCCAGCACCACCTTCGCCCGCTTGGGCGTTGCGGCGCGGGTGGCTTCCGGGGTTGCCGTCGGAATACCGGTGCTGCCCTTCGGCTTGCGCTTCCACCACATAGCCAATGCGGTCAATACGCTCATCAGCACTGCCAGGCAGGTCAGCGTCGCCGTGATGCGAGTGAGCCAGCCGAGCTGATAGCCCATGTGCATGTCGATACCGAAACTGGTCAACCGCGACAGTGCGCCGTCCTGGGCGGCGGTGGCGTTGGTGATCGTCTGGCCGGTGAACTGGTCCAGGTAGAGGGTTCGCTGTTCGGACAGGCGCTGCGGCCAGTGGTTGACCACGGTGTAGCTGCCGTAGGTGGTGACGCCGCCTTGATTTGAATCCGACGGCCCGAAGATCGTGTAGCCCGGCACCATGTGCTCGTCCTTGGCTATCCGGTCGATGTCGGCATACGTCAGCCGGGCCGGAAGGGTGCCCGCGCCGGGCTGCGAGGCATATACGGGATCGTCCTTGGCCGCCCACGCGATGCGCCGGCCCAGCCGATCGTGATCGCCCATCTTGGCCGGCGTCGAGGGGGCGTCGATCTTCTGTCCAGGTGCCACCGTCGAGGAGAATGCCCTCCAGTTCTCGCCCCAATACCGCGTCCAGGTCATCCCGGACAACACGTAGCAGATGAGGACGGCGGCCAGGATGACTCCGACGAGGGCATGGAGATCGCGCCAGCGGATCCGGCCGCCCTTTTGCCACCGCACCGAGAGCAGCGGCTTTGCCGCCTCGATCGCACGCGGCCACCACAAGTACACGCCTGTGGCCGCCAGCACGATGACCCAGGTGGCGCCGAGTTCGATCCACAGGTTGAAGATGCCAGCCGGGATGGTGGCATCGGGGTAGGCCGATGGGTTGATCAGGTGCCCGAGTGAGGGCAATTGGATTGTGGGGCCGTCGTTTCCGAACATTCGGTGCAACTGGTTGGCATAGCCCACCAGGCCCGAGAGCTGGCTGCGCTGCCCGAGGTATTGACCGGTGTAGGGATCGACGAAGACTTGCGTGACGTTCGCTTCGCCGTTGGGGTATACCGGCGCTTTCGGGTCGAGGAAGTCGATCTCGGTCGAACGGTCCGCCGCTTTGGGGGGTGTGACGCCGTCGAGTTGGAAATCGGAGCCGACATGTTGACGCGCGGTGGCGATCTGCGCGTCGAGCGCGACGGTTTCGCTGCCCTGGTCGACCGTCAGCAGGTGCCGATTGAACAGGGTGTCGATCGGCTCGCTATAGAGGATTACCAGACCTGTGCAGGCCAGCACCACCAGGACGGGGGCCACGAATAGGCCGACCCAGAAGTGCAGTCTCCAGATGCGCCGCAGCACAGCTGCGTTCCCACGGCGTTTGGACTGCTCGGCCGGCGTGTAGGTGGTGATCATCGGTCCCTCATGGCTAGGCGTTCGACCAGGGCGGCCGCCGCATGACAACACTGTGGTCGGATGGCGCGGCGGATTGGTTCCCGACCTCCACAAGAAAATTGCGGGGGCTGACGCACACCCTAAGTGGCCATCATTTCTTCGGTATCGGCAAGCGGCGACCAGTCACGATGACTCGACTCGCAGAGATTGGCAAATGCCGCCACGAGACGCTTTCGGGACGATTCAACCGTTCACCTCGGACACGCTGATCTCCACGTCGTCGGTGGGGTGCACTCCTCTTCCGCGATCTTGTACGAAATCTATTACATATCAATATATTCCGATATGTTATCGGCTACGCCAGGGATCTGGCGATGCGGCAGAATCGCCTGCATGAGCAAGACCAGTAAGAAGAAGCGCGACGCCAAGAAGAAGCTCCTCAACAAGGAGAAGGCGGCATCCGCAGCTCGGGAGAGTGTCAGTTGCTGTTCACCTTCGGGATGCTCGGCATCCGACCCTGGGCCCCTCCTTGCCGAGCCGGATCTCGTTGGCCGTAAACCGTTGACCGTACGACGGCCTTGACGCGACGGCCGGGCGGTTTGCTTGCTCGCTTCGGCCACCGCGTCGTGGGCATGCAGGCTCTCCAAATGGGCGATGCGCACATGGAAGTCGGCGATGCGTTCGTCGGTGTCGAGCGTGGCCTGAACACGGCGTGCGGCATCCTTACAGAACATCAGATTCGCGCCGTTGAGCATTGCAAAGGCTTGTTCATCTTCGCGCTTGACGGCAGTTTGGACCGGAGTGGCCAGCACTTGCTCGACATGATCGATGATCTCGACGACGGGAAATTGCTCCACCGCATCCGTGTCGAGGCGTGCCCGCATCTGAGCCACACTGCGTTGCGAGTGCGGGGTGGCACAGATGCCACGCTCGCTGCCCAACCACTCGTACACCGCGGTGTGATCCAGCGGGTGCTCAGTCGCGAAATCGCGGACAAACGCCTCCTGTATCTCCTGCCTGGCCAAGGCGGCTGACGCGACCGCATCTCGATTCAAGCACGCAACAAACCGGAGCGAGTCGGGCGCACGCCGGATTCACTCATGCGCATGTGAATCCGAATTCTCAATGGCAACAGGCACATTCATGGCTGCAAGCACTGTCGTGGGGCAGACTGGGCGCGCAGCAGGCATCACCCTTCCAGGCGTTCACGCCTTCACGCACGGCGATGCCAGCGATCACGAGAGCAGCGACCGGGTCAGCCCAGGACCAGCCGAACAGACCGTTGAGGATCAGCCCGACCAACAGCACCGCCGACAGATACGTGCACAACAGCGTCTGTTTGGAATCGGCCACTGCGGTCAGCGAGCCCAGTTCACGGCCCGCGCGACGCTCTGCCCACGACAGGATTGGCATGACCATCAAACTGGCTGCGGCCAAGGCGATTCCGATTGCCGAATGCCGCGCGTCGTCGCCCAATCCGAACAATGAGCGGACCGCGTCAACCCCGACCGAGGACACCTCGATCACTGAGTCGAGACCGAAACCGATCAAGGCTCCCGAAGAGACCCGTGTGCCTTCACTGATCGCAATCACGGCCTCCATCACGTTGTAGGTGATCGTGGCTGCGACGAGCCAGCGAATGCGTCGCTGCAATACCTGTCGACGTTCAGCGCTGAGCGTCGGCCCGCCGGTGCGCGGCAAGCCGAGTTCGGAGGACATCAGCAGCACGCTCCGTCCTGGCTGTCGCTGCAGCAGGCCGGATCGACCGCGATCACCAGGCCGAGCAGATCTTCGAGGGCGTGCGCGATCCGTGAATCCGCCAGTTCGTAGCGGGTGCGTCGGCCCTCGGGGACCGCCACTACCAAGCCGCAACCACGCAGGCAGGCAAGGTGATTGGACAACGCCTGCCTCGATATGCCGATGATGTCGGCGAGTTCTGAGGGGTACGCACCCTTTCCGCGCAAATGCAGCAGGATCTGCGTGCGCGTCGAGTCGGATAAGGCATAGCCAAACCTGGTCAGAGCGTCGCGAGCGGCAACCACCGTTTCCATGCGCCCGCTAGTACATGTATGCGTGTATTCAGGACCAGCTTTGTCGTCATGGTGGCAGGAGTCAGTACCACTGGGAGCGCCTGGACTTTGATACCCAGGCGTTTCCAGGACGAAGCGAGGACGAATGTTCCGCTTGGTTTCCGAGGGTCTGGCCTGTGCCGTGCGGGGACTGGCAGGATGCTGGCATGACCGCCGCTGGCATCCTGAGCGGTCGGCACGCTGCGATCAGAGCATGGGGGGTGCGACGTGAGCAGGACCAGCCGGAACATGCTGCTGTTGCTGACCGGCGTCAGTGCCGGTCTGATCGTCATCAACGGCAGCTACACCCGCTACGTCAAGCCCGGCATGTTCGGCTGGCTGATCGCCGCCGCGGTCGTGCTGATCCTCATCGCTCTGGCACCTGGTGGGTCAGGTTCCACGAGCGACTGCGACGACCATCGGCACAGCACTACCGTCGTGTGGCTGTTGGTCATCCCCATCGCGCTGCTGCTGTATGTCTCGCCGCCACCTTTGGGCGCGTTGGCCGCCGAACCCGCGGCTATTCAGGTCACTGAGCCTGATCTGCACCGGGCCTACCCAACGCTGCCCGACGAGCCCGCACCCACGCTGACCATCATCGAGGTCATCGAGCGGATGCGCTGGGACACCGGCCACACCCTCGATGGCCGAACGATCTCCGTGATCGGATTCAGTTTGGAAGACAAGGGCATTCACTTCGTGGGCCGTTTCCACATCATCTGCTGCGCGGCCGACGCTCGGGTCCTGGGATTGCGCCTGTTGGGGCCGTTGGCCGCGCAAGCGGCGGGGTTCCCGCGCGATGCGTGGCTGCGGATCGAGGGCAAGCCCATACCGGGCGCCGATCCCCCTACCAAGGCCACCGGCCCAGCTCTGATGGTCACCGCCATCACGCCTGTCGAGCCGCCGACTGACCCCTACATGTACTCGGCGCCATGACGCCCGACGGCGAGCAATCCAGCGGACTCCGCAGGCAACCGACTGCCATCGCGGGCACCCGCCGGTCAGCCGGGCACCAACACGGCCACACCGCGACCGTGCGGCGCACGACACTGCAGCGTTGGGTGGGATCGGCCCCGTTCGTGGTGGCCGTGTTCTTGGTGCTGGCGGTGGCCGCCCGTCCGCTGCGCAACTACCTCACCGGGCACAGTGAGGTGTCCACGGCGGCCACTGTGTTTTGCGGGGTGTTCGTGCAGGCCCTGCCGTTCCTCGCGCTGGGCGTGGTGGTCAGCGGGCTCATCGCGGCATTCGTCTCGGCCGAGAAGCTGGCTCGCTGGCTGCCCAAGCGCGCCGGGCCGGCGATACTGGCCGCCGGTCTCGGCGGGATGGCCTTGCCCGGCTGCGAATGCGGGTCGGTACCGATCGCGCGCCGATTGTTCAGTGACGGTGTCACCGGTGCGGCCGCGCTGACGTTTCTGCTGGCTGCCCCCGCCATCAACCCTGTCGTCCTGGTGGCGACCGCTGTTGCGTTTCCAGGGCATCCGGACATGGTGGTCGGCCGCGGTATCGGGTCGCTGCTCACCGCCCTGATCATGGGGGCGATCTGGTCGCGGTGGGGCAACCTCGCCTGGGTGACCCGACGCCTGCCGGCCACCCTTGACGCAGATGCGTCGCGGTGGCGGGCATTCGTTGAGGCAGCGCGCAGCGACTTCCTGCAAGCCGCTTCCTACCTGGTAATTGGCGCGGCGTTGGCTGCCGCGCTGCACGTCGTGGTACCGGCGTGGGTGTTCGAGCGCCTCACCAGCACCCTCGCCCTCGGCATTGTGGTCATGGCTGTGCTGGCGGTGGTGCTGGCCTTGTGTTCGGAGGCTGACGCTTTCGTTGCGTCCTCGATGTCGATGATGCCGTTGCTGCCACGGCTGGTGTTTCTGGTCGTCGGCCCTGCCGTCGATGTCAAACTGTTCGCCATGCAGGCCGGTATGTTCGGCCGTGCTTTCGCCCTGCGCTTCGCCCCGGCCACATTCGTCGTGGCCACCGTGGTTGCCACCGTCGTCGGCAGTCTCGTGCTCGGCACCGGCGCATGACTCCCGAGCTAGCGGTCACCAGATACGTTGGTGCAGAACAGTTTTGCCGCACAGCGTGGTGCAACGCGCCCGCTACAGGTGAGCGCGAACGAAGCCTCCGCTATTTCGTCTAATGTGTTGTGTCACAACGGTGTTCGCTCCTCGTCGGCACTGCGACAAGTACGGGTCATCCAGAGTCGCCGGGGCACGCGGCACCACCTGACCGTTCGCGTGAGTAAGGGTGCAATTGACCCGCCTGTGTCATTTACCTATTGCACATGAGATCGACGTACGCAGTCTTGTACCGAACGAGATTGCCCACGTTTCCAGTCGGGCCCCGCTGTATCCAGGAATGTTTGACAGCGGTGCCCTGCCGCACCGCGATCACCGTACATTGCTCGATGGGTGCGTTCCCGATCTTGTTGAGTATCGGCCGGAGTCCCCGGGCCTCCAGGTCGCTGATCGTCTCCTGTGCCGATGCCTGTACCTCGGATGCAGCCAGTGCCGGTGCCGCCGAACCCCCACCGATCATGATCGCTACGGACCCAACCATAACGCTCTTGGCAATCCCACTGCGCGACAATTCAATTTCCTTTCCGGCACTAAATTCTGCTTATCAGTGCAATCCAGTAGCTAATTCTAGCTAGAATCGAACGCTAGTCGGCATACTCATATCCGACGCATAATGATCCACATGTCAATTTCATAATCGCTTCATATCTATTTCGGAAATTGCCAGCTCAAAATGTCTGAATCAAATGTGCGGCGAGGAAGTGCTCGATGCTGGTTGGGCTGCGGCCGATCAGTTTCTCGGTGTCGCCCAGCCGGGTTTCGAGAAGACCGGCGCGGATGCTTTGGCCGAACCCGGTCAGCATGCTCGCAATCTCGGCGGGCAGTCCGGCCGCGAGTAGGCCACTCTCGTAGTCGTGGTCGTTCACACCTACTGGTTCGACAGTGCGGCCGTGGACCGCGGTCAACGCTGCGGCGATCGCCGCAGCATCGAGCAGTCGCTGGCCGGCAATCTCGTAGATGGCCTCGTCGTGCCCGTCGTTGAGCAGGACGGCGGCCGCGGCCGCGGCGCAGTCGTCGCGGGTAATCGGAGCCTGCAGGCCCGGCCCGTTGTTCGTGACCAGCATTCCAGTGGTCGCAGCGTGCGCCCACGCGTCGGCACTACCGTCGAGGTACAGGGCGTTGCGGAGCAGCGTCCATGACGGGCCGGCGGTGCGCAACGCCTCCTCAGTGGCGGCGTGATCATCGGACAGCGGTCGCAGCTTGGCAGGAAACTCCTTGTCCGCGTTGGCAAGCGACGTATAGGCGATGCGCGTCACGCCAGCGGCGGCCGCGGCGGCAATAGCCGCTTCGTGTTGCGACCGGCGCTGCCCCACCGCATCGGTGGAAATGAGTAGCAGAACATCGATTCCGCTGAACGATTCGACCAGCGATTCTGGCTGGTTGAAGTCAGCTGGCCTCGCCTTCGCGCCGGCCGCCGTGTACTCGGCCAGCGAAGCCGGTGTGCGGCTGAACAGCACGACATCCTGGGACGGATGTGCCTCAAGCACGTACTGTGCGGTGCGGCGGCCCAATGTCCCTGAGGCGCCGGTAATTCCGATGACAGTCATGGCTTGCTCCCTACGTTTGTATGGTTACTCTTGGATACTGACCCCATCGTGAGAAACCGGGAGGGATCATGCAAGAGGGCACTTCGGCGTCCGTCGGTCACACAGCGGTAACCGCGCAGGTAATGCCCCTGAGCCAGTGGCTGGCCGTGATGCCCGTTACGGAGTTCGGGGCCTGCCCGGTGCGCGATGTGCTGGACCGTATCGGCGATAAATGGTCGATGTTGGTCATCACGCTCCTCGGCGACGGCCCCATGCGCTTCATGGAGCTCAAACGATCCATCGGTCTCGTCTCACAACGAATGCTCACCCGAACACTGCGCGCCTTGGAACGCGACGGATTGATCAGCCGCACCGTGCATCCTGTGGTGCCGCCGCGGGTGGATTACGAGCTGACTGACCTCGGCCGCGGACTGCAGCGACTCCTTGGGCAGTTGAGCGAGTGGGCATTTCAACATGCGCCCGATGTTGCGGTCGCCAGGATGGAATATGACCGTACCGCGACAGCGCACCCCGACGACACGCTCTAGACCGTCGTATCTCGAACGCCGAGGCTTTGTGCAGTTCCCCGGATCAACGTCGGCCAGCCCGACGAACGCGCCTTGGGCAAGGCGGCCAGCCAGGCCGAGCAGGTGCTGCTCTTCCCGTTCGCCGCGAGCGAGCTCGAAGAGCGGGCAAGACTGCCCATGCCCCGGACTCAGCAGCACGCTCGGCGACGGCACCGGGCCACGCTTATCTTGAGCTCACCCAGAATGGATTGTGCAGAAATCAAATATGCAGAGTTAGCAGTACGATCGATCGGTCGTGTACCCTTGTCCACCAATGGTTCTCACCCCCGAGTCAGTGTCCTTTGGTGACGACTGCATTGCCCTCCGTCAACTTCTCTAACACTTTCACTGCACTGAGGTCCGCGTTCGTTTCCCGATCTGCGGCCTTGGCATGTGCACACGTGACGCCCTCTGACGACAACGACGCTTTCCGGCCGGTGATTGTCGCGCCGGCATCTGGGGCGGTCTGAACCGGACCCAGAGCCCATTGGTCTCCGACACAGGGCTCACCCGACTCGATGATGATGACATGCGCTCCCGCAGCGGAACCACCAGCGGCGAGACTTTTCGCGTCGGTCTCGAGATGGAGGTCGCCTTGCGGCTCCAGAATCACGCCGCGGATTGAATGCTGCGTCTGGTACGCCCGCGCGGCCCAACCGTCCGGAACCACGAGCCCGAGCGAACGACCGCTGTTGAGTTCGAATGATTGCCGCGCGGCAGAGGGCGAAGCTTCCGGTGTTGCAGTACTACCCGCGACGGTGGTATCCGTCGCAGACCTCGGCGCTGCTACTTGAGTGCACCCATTGGCCGCGAGCGCGACCAACACAATCGGCGAGGAAATGTGGCAAATCGTCTTGCTCCTCAGACCGCTCACGAAGCCACCTAGAACAATTGTGACCCGCTTGATCATCGCCGCTACCACTTGCCAGCGACCTTCAGAGAACCCATCGCGCCAATCTATTTCAGGGCACACAGCGACCATCTGCCGACAGATCAAGTTCAGACGTTTGACCGACAGAACCGAGCCTTGGCTGAACGGCACGGCCGCAGAGATCAATCCACAACTGTGCGAATCGCTTCCGTTGGATCTGAAACGTCCCGGGAGCAGCCCGTTGCGATCTGATTGATTCATCCGATCGGACTACAGGCAGGACGGGCATGATCAGTCATGATGAATCCTCAGGGCAAACTAGAGACGGGGCGAGGGTGAGACATGAAGAACAAGGTCATCGCGATGGTGTCGACGGCCGGCGTCGCCGCCGCAATCGCAGCCTCTGGGGGCGGCACAGCGAACGCGGCCCAAGGAGGTGTCGACGGGTTCCCTCCTCACGCATGGTTCAAGGTCGCCCGGTCAGAGCTTGTGAACTGGAACACCTACGCAGCGTGCACCAGCACTGGCGTCAGCAGGTGGAACTGTAATCCACTGGTAGCAGCCGTGGACAGGGAGCGCGCCCGGAACCCTCGGGCGACAGGGTACTGGGCGGAGTTCTTCGTCGATGGATCGGTTCGGTCTGGAACTTGGTGAATGATGCCGCCCAGCAGCAACGTGAGTACCTACTGAGAAGCGAACTGAATATCGCACCACCGAGTACGCCACAGTGCTGCCGGAAGGCAGCACTGTGGCCGGCCAATTGAAGGGCTCTGACTATCTCCAGCAAATACACGTAGGCCTGGAGTTGCTGAACCGCCCCCATGCAGAGCGACCACCGCGGCTCGCTCAGAGCGACAATCAACCGTGATCGGTCGGACCGCAGGCTGGCATCTCCTGCGTCCGCTGGCCGTCGATCAGGATGTTCCTCGGTTCGATTGGCCCTTACTTCACAACCTTGGTCTGCAAGCAGTGCTCGAAGACCAGACGTGGGCGAAGGCTGATATCAGTAACGTTGAGGTAGTCGGCCGGCTCATGTGCGTGGAATAGTCACCGACACTCTGCCTGGGGGGCGGCGCAAAGGGGGGAAGCCTGATGGACTCTTCCGATCCGCCCCGCAGCCCGGCGGACGGCCTATTCGCCGGGACCGCCTGGCACTATGCGCGGTATCGTCCGGGTTATCCTGCGGTTCTCATCGCGGATCTAGTCCAATGTCTGGGGCTCGACGGCACCGGTCGCTTGCTTGATCTAGGCTGCGGCACCGGTCAACTGACTCTTCCGCTGGCGGCACACGTCGCTGAAGCCGTCGGCATCGACCCCGAACCGGAGATGCTCCACGAATCGGCCCGACTAGGACGAGAGCAGGCCGTCGCCAATGTGAGTTGGGTACAGGGCAATTCATCCGACCTCCCGGGCGAACTCGGGCACTTCAGTCTGGTCACCATGGGTCGGTCGTTTCATTGGATGGACCGCCAGCAAGTCCTCGCTGCACTCGATGAGAGAGTCGATGAAGATGGCACCTTGGTCATCGCCAACGACAGCAACCTGATCCTGCCGAGCACACCATGGCAGCGGGCGATCCAGGACATCCAGCGCCGATTCATGCCGAAGGCGTACCAATACGCTAAGCCAACGGCGCCTGACACGCTCCAGACCCATGAGCAGGTCTTGGCTAGTTCAGCATTCCGGCGGGTGAATCGACAGGTCTACGAATTCAAACGGTCCTGGACCATCGAACAGGCCATCGGCTATTTCTACTCGACATCGCTGCCATTGCGCCGACTGCTCGGTGACCGACAGGCGGCTTTCGAGGACACGGTAACTGAGACCCTGCTCGCGGTCGAGCCCAGCGGACGCTTCATCGAACCTGTCGCACTGGAAGTCCTGACCGCAACGCGCACACGGGAAGCGATTCCGAAATAGCGACTCCCGCTCCCCTGCCTTGGCTGCATCACGCCATCGACAGGAATACAGCGGAATTTGATGGCGGGCTACCAGCTAAGTGCGTCGTTTGCATCAGACGAGTCATGAACCGTATTGCACAACAACGCGTTTCGCGATAATTGCTCGGAACCTGTTGTGCCAGTTCGCTCACTATTGCCCGGTACTCGTCGCTCCGGTCCTATCACCGCGCCGACACCCAGCGGCCGACCTGCCGATCGGTGCTTGCGCGTCACCAATGTCATGGAATAGCACAACTAGCTGATGTGGGCGGCATGGCATCGACGTCGCCGAGCGTCAAGCGGCGGATGGTCAAACGCTCGGTGCGAAAAGGCAAGGCGGTGAGCGGCCTTGATGATGCAGGATCGAGAGTCATGACCTCATTCCTCTGGGATCAGCACACCTGTCTACCTCTGCAGCCGGACGCTGACGTGGACATGCTGACCCGGTATCAGCGCGACGGAGGCGCGTGCGTATCGGTCAATGCAGGGTATTCGCCGCACACCTTCAACGACACCATGGCGCTGCTAGCGCACTATCGCGCTGCGGTCGATGCGCATCCAGCGATGGATCTGGCCGCCAGTTCCGACGACGTCGCAGCGATTACTGGCGCTGGGCGTATTGCGGTGGTGTTCGACCTCGAAGACTCACGCCCCCTCGACGACAACCTTGACCACCTGGCCACGCTCGCCGAGCACGGCGTGCGTACGCTGCTGCCGACTTACAACCACGCCAACCGCGCCGGCCACGGCTGCCTGGACGCCACCGACGGTGGCCTGACCTCGTGGGGCCGGGCGATCGTTACTGAAATGAACGCCGCCGGAATCCTCCCCGACGGTTCGCACTGCAGCCCTCGCACCGGGCTAGACATGTGCGAGATTTCGAGCGGTCCAGTCATCTACAGCCATTCCTGCATGCGAGCAGTCTGGGATCACCCCCGCAATATCACCGATGATCAGGCGCGAGCATGCGCGGCCACCGGCGGCGTTATAGGCATCACCGGAGTCGGTATCTTCCTCGGGCCTAACACCCCCACACTGGCGGCGATGACACAGCACCTTGAGTACGCCGTCGACCTGGTGGGCATCGATCACGTCGGCATCAGCACCGACTTTTCCTTCGACTACACGGACTTCGTCGACGAACTCACCCGCAACCCCCACCTTTTCGACGACAGCTACACCCGTTGGGGAGCAATCCAGTGGATGCCCCCCGAAACGCTTCTCACCCTTGGTGAGCACCTCACGAGGCGCGGCTGGACCGACGCGGACATTCGGGCAGTCCTCGGAGGCAACTTCTATCGCGTCGCACGAGGCGCTTGGTAGTGCCGACAACTCGCGACAGTTGACCCCGGACCAACTCGGGAACTTTGACCGCACTGGGCCACGGCCTGCGGTTCGGGTGCCGCAAAATGAGTTGCTGATCGACGCCTGGGATATCGAAACCGGCACCCACTCCTACCGTCTCGCTCGAACCCGCGAGCAGGCCACAGCAAAACCGGCCTGACACCAACATTGATCTCGGCGCGGTCAGCCGCAGTGCGCTCCGAACAACGCAGCCAGTTCTTAAAGTGAATCCAACCGCAGATCAGCAAGCGCCGCTTCATCTTTGAGTGCGTGAATATGGCCCCACGGACCGCGCCGGATTAACACTGTGCGCATCCCGACCGCCCGAGCCGGCAGCACGTCGTTGTCGAGGCGATCACCCACACACAAGATGTTCTCGGCAGGAACGTTGGCTTCGGCGATCAGCCGGACGAAAAACGCAGAATCTGGCTTAGCCACACCCCACTCCGCCGAGGAGGCCACGAAGTCGGCCTCCAGTCCTGCCGCTGCGAGCACCCGACGGACAGTCGCAGGCTGGTTACCAGCGACGCCGACGATCAACCCCGCCCGGCGCACAGTTGCGAGGCACTCCAGAGCATCGGGATATAGATCGCCCTGGGCCGGGTCTACGCCCATCGCGGGGCGATCGACACCGAGGACGTCCCACAGATCGTGATGATCTCTACCGGTGGCAATCAAGGCTCCCAGCACGCCGCTCAAGGTCAATGGCGTCACCCCCAAACGCTGGGCAAGTTCACCCCACATCCGAGTCTCGTCAACCAACGTCTCGCCGACATCGAACACCGCGCATCGGATTTGCGACAAGAACTCTGAGCCCACCGACCCAGAATTTCACAACGCATCGAGGCTCGCCGGCGGTCTCCAACCAAACCGCCCACCTGGTCCTCAATGGAGTTGACATTCTCATACGATCTATGGTCTGTATATTGTTGTGCCGCCAGTGATTCCGTGTACGCCGTACGCACGTTTGGTGCGTAAGTGATGCATCTGATGAATCAATTCGATCGGTTAGTGCCGTGGAGACCGGAGCCTGGTGTCGCACGTTGGCAGCCTGAGATAGGCCGCGCTCGCGCCTCTCCCCCACTGGGGAGTGGGGAGCACCCGGGCGTTCCGCCGAGACTGTCCTAGCTGGCCCGCTCATCGGTCTGCGAGGCGGCAACGAAGATGTCGTCGAGTACGCGGGCGCGGCCAGCACGAAGAGCGGTGGCTCGGGAGGCATGGTTGTGGCGGTCGATGGCTCCTATCAGTAGGTCCGCGGCGTCAGCAGACCAACCGTGCGCCCATGCGCATTGGGTCGAGGCGGCAAGGCGCTTGCCTGCATGTCCCACGCTGATGACCTCCTCTTTGATCTCCAGGCCGGTGATCCAACCGAGCGCACCGGCCGCCACTGCGAACACGCCCACCGTGTCGTTGCCGGTACGGATGGCCCACATCTGTTCATGTTCGTGCCAATCCCGAAGGTTGTCGGGTTGGGCCGCGGTGAGATTGTTCGACAGCACGGGATCTGCTTCGGCTACGTGGGCGTAGCGGTCGGCGACGAGGTGAAGAGCGTCTTCTGCGGTGTCGAATCGATCGAGGGTGACGCGGCCATCCGCAGGGGCCATGTCGTGGCATCGAGAGAGGTGAATGCTCTTGTCGAGGATGACGTCTGGCCGATCGGCCAGCAGATGGGGCGTGGTCCGCATCCGCAGGAAGCGGACGTTGAAGTTTGACCATTCGGCGACGACGCAGCTGGTGAGCGCGTCGATGTCGTCGAAGCTATGCGCGAGGACGTCGACAAAGGGGCGCGCGGTGTTGCGAGAGTAGAACCTGATTCCAGCCAGCAGGTCACCGCGTGCCGTGCGAACGTGCCGATGGGCGTAGTCCGGCGACGCAACGCCCGGCAGCGCGACGTGATCAGAGAAGGTTCGCGCGAACTCGCCGTCCTCTACCAATGCC
The DNA here is from genome assembly GCF_048282635.1 of Mycobacterium sp. PDNC021. Classification (NCBI taxonomy): domain Bacteria; kingdom Bacillati; phylum Actinomycetota; class Actinomycetes; order Mycobacteriales; family Mycobacteriaceae; genus Mycobacterium; species Mycobacterium sp. PDNC021. Next base: position 3,446,470 of record NZ_CP182502.1, on the reverse strand, counting down.
GCTTGCTCGTTGACCCAGCAATCAACTTTGCTTTCGCCTGACGAGCCAAACAACCGGCCCGCCAAGGCGAGCTCATCGGCCAAAGACGGCCATTTCGTGCTAACCCCCACCGCTTCAGCATTGGCGTCACATCCGGATGCAACAACCGATTTTTGGAGCGCGACCGCCATCATCGACTCGCACTGACGGCAGGCTCGGCGGCCTGACCACGCAACGTGGCCCGACTGCTCGGCGGACACCACCGGGGTGGACACTATGACGTGGCCCTTTCTGCAACAGTATTCAAAGTCGAACTTGGCGTCTCCGATGTTGATCACGGTTACTACGCCGATCACGCGCTGACCGTGGCCCGTCATCCCAGTGAGACCGATGAGCGGATGGTGGTGCGGTTGTTGGCTTTTGGGCTTCGCGCACACCGACTCAGCGACGTCGACGGTGAATTGGCGTTCGGCGCAGGACTGTCCACCCCTGGCGTACCCGACCTGCGGCTCGCCGACTACACCGGCCGGATCCTGGAGTGGATCAACGTCGGCCAGCCCGACGAACGCGCCTTGGGCAAGGCGGCCAGCCAGGCCGAGCAGGTGCTGCTCTTCCCGTTCGCCGCCGGCGTGGCCACCTGGTGGCGCACCGTCGGCCCCAAAGTGGCGGGCCTGGCGAACCTATCGGTGGTGCAGATACCGCATGCACCGGTGCAGCAACTGGCCCAGACCGTCGATCGACGGATTTCGGCGCAGGTGATGGTGATCGAAGGTCAGGTGACAATGACCGTGGGCGGAGTCGACGCCACCTTCACGCCCGAGCCATTGGAGTGAACGTCTGAGCCAGTCCCCCCATCGTTCTCGGTTGCCGTGTAGCGCTTTCCGTCGACCACGACCGACGGTCGTTGTCACATGGCGGGTTTGGCAGTGAGGCGAGTCGCCACACGAGATGCCCGCGGCCGGTGCCAGGATCGAGGCATGAAGAAGAACTCGGTGCGGCTGATCCCCAGGGGTACCGACGAGTCGCGCCATGTGGTGGAGCGGGTGCAGTTTGTGATGGACCTGACGTCGCAGCTGAACGTCCTACGGCACTCGGATGTCGATCGTCGCAACTCGCTGCTGAAAGAGATCCTGGGGCAGCCGCTGCCCGAGACATGCACCATCTACCCGCCATTTTATTGCGACTACGGCCTAAACCTGCGTCTGGGCGATCGCGTTTTCGTCAACCAGAATTGCTCATTTTATGACCTTGGGGGCATCACAATCGGAGACCGCACAATGATCGGGCCAGGCGTCACGCTCTGTACCGCCGGCCATCCGGTCGACCCGGCGGAGCGGTTCGATGGCATCACCGTCTCCCCGATCAACATTGGGACGAATGTGTGGATCGGGGCCAACGCAACTATCGCTCCTGGTGTCACGATCGGTTCAGGATCGGTCGTAGCCGCGGGCGCGGTCGTGGCAACGGATGTTCCGGGCGACTCACTCGTTAGCAGCGCTGGTCACATACATCGACGCGATCTTGGCGATCGCACCCGTTACGTGTGAGGGCTGGAACCCTGAACCGATCGTGGCGACCGTGCGGCTGAGCATCAATATGATTTCACAGGCAGGCTTGCCTGTTTGTTGATTCGGGTCTACCGTCCCCCGTATGACCGCGAGAACACGACGGCGGCACTCCAGCGAGCGGGTTCGAATCCCTCGTGCGGAGCGGGTGGAGACGATGCGGTTGCGACTACTCGAGGCCACGCTGTGGTGCATCGTCGACAAGGGCTACGCGGCTACCTCCACCAATGACGTCGTGCGGCGAGCCGGCGTGTCTCGGGGCGCTCTCGCGCATCACTTCCCCACCAAGGCTGCGCTGGTCACTGCCGCCGCCAGCCACCTGGTGGCCAAGCGCACTGTCGAATTCGAGTCGCGGATGGCCGGACTCGACCCGCAGCAGCGCACACCGGCCGCCGCGCTCGACATCCTGTGGTCGTTCTACGAACAGCCCGAATGCCGTGCCTTGATGGAACTTTCGATCGCGGCCCGACACGACGCCGAATTGCGTGCCTTGATGGCGAGGTGGGACGACAAGTACATCGAGATTCTGCACGCGTCGGCCACCGAATTCTTCGGCGAAGCAACCGCGGAGCCGTCGTTTGGGGTGCTGCTACGCACCATCACCGCGCTCTTCGACGGTCTCGGTCTCTACGACATGACCCAGAGCGACCAGCGCCAGAAGGTCGCCGAAGTGCGGGCCTTCTTCACTGCAATGTTGACTCAATTGGCACCAACCATGGGGGAAGCACATGCCTGACACCGCGACACGGCCCGTCCGCGCCCGGCGCATCCACTTCAACTACCCCGAGGGCGGCCTCGAAAGACACTACGTCCAGGGCGATCTGGTCATGAGCCACGTCCTGGCGTATCTGTCCTCGACGTTCCCCGAAGGCGAGGATTTCTTCGTCCGGTCCGTGCGCCACTATGCCGATCAGGTCACCGACCCGGTCCTCAAAGATCAGGTCAAGGGCTTCATCGGCCAGGAAGTGACGCACAGTCGTGAGCACGTCGCGCTCAACGAGCGGCTCGAGCAGATGGGCTATCCGACCCGGTACAACGACCGGTTCACCGGAAGGTCACTGCGTTGGGATGAGCGCCGCTTCTCCCCGCTGACCTGCCTGGCCATGACGGCCGCACTGGAGCACTTCACCGCGGTCTTCGCCGAGTCGTTGCTCGGCGACGAGGACGCCCAAGCCCTGCTTGGGTCTACCGAGGTGCGAAAGATGTTGCTATGGCACGCTTATGAGGAATCCGAACATCGTGCGGTCGCATTCGACGTGTACCGGACGGTGGGCGGCAGCGAGCGACGCAGGATCTGGACCATGCGCATGGTGACGCTCACCTTCTTCGGCAGCATCGTGGCGTTCACCACGCTGTCCATGCTCAGGGACCGTGCGACCTACAACCCCGTGCGCCTGTTCGGCAGCCTGTGGCGTCTGCGCCGCTCACCATTTTTGAAACGATCTGTGCTCCAACGGTTTCGGAAGTACAACACCGTGGGATTCCACCCGAACGATGTCGACAACACTGCGCTGCTGGAACGTTGGCATCCGGAGCTTTTCGGCGAGACCGGCCAACTCGCCCACAACATGGCCATCGGGTCGGCGCCGGCACACTGAGGCGAAGTTGGCCGCCGACCCGATGACCGAGTCGAAAAGTTCTCGGCAGCTCGGGTTGCCAAACGTGACGACAACGTCGGATTAGCAAGGATTTGGCGGCAACCTGGCTAGGACTTCGTTCTCGTCGTGCGACGGTGTGAGACAGTGGGTCGATGGGGGACGCTGTCGTTTCAGTTCCCCGTTCGTCGTTCATTCGGTACTGGACAGCCGCCGCGATCAGCTCGTTCGGCTCGGCGGTGACAGCCGTTGCGATGCCTGTGCTAGTGGTCCAACTGCTTGGTGCCACCCCGTTTGAAGTCGGCGTCGTGAACGCGGCTCAATTGGTGCCCTACACCGTGCTGGGCTTCATTGCCGGCGCGTTCATCGATCGGTGGCGGCGCAAGCCAGTTCTGGTGTGGGCCAGTGTCGGGCGCGCACTGTGCCTGGGTGCGGTTCCCGTCCTGTGGTTGATTGGTCAGCTGCAGATATGGATGCTGGCGATCGCGCTCCTGGCGTTTGGTGCATTCTCTGTTTTCGGATTCGCCGCCACGCAATCTCTGCTGCCGCGCCTGGTGCCCCGGACACGATTGGTTGCAGCGAATGCGCGTCTGGATCAGGCTGACTCGGCCGCTCAGACGCTCGGCCCCGCGATCGGCGGAGGCCTTGTCGGAATGTTTGGCTCCCCGGTGGTCATCGTTATCGACGCGGTCAGTTACCTCGTCGATGCCGCACTCAATGCGAGCATCCGCGTCGATGAACCCAGCCCTGGCTCCCGCACGCGCGATCTTCGCCAAGAGATCGCCGACGGCCTCAGGTGGACGTATCGCCACCGCACACTCAGTCCCTTAGCGGTATCGACGCACATCTGGTTTTTCGCTAATGGTGCTGCGCTGACGGTGTTTTCGCTTCTTGTGCTGCGCTCGCTGGGATTGACTGCCTATGTGTTCGGGATGCTGCTGACGGTTTTCGGCATCGCCAGCCTGATCGGCGCGTCCATGGCACCGGGGTTCGGTAATCGGTTTGGATCAGGGCGGGTGGTCATCTGCGCGCGCGTCGCCTACCCCATCGCTTGGCTGCTAGTCGCTTTTGCTCCCGCGACCAGTGGGGGCGAGATGCTCTTGTTTACCGCGTTGGGCCTTCAAGGACTTGCTGCTGGAATCGAGAACGCCAACGAAATGGGCTATTGGCAGGCACTCACACCAGACGAACTACTGGGCCGAGTCAACGCCACCAGACGGTCGGTCAACCACACGATGGCTGCCTTGGGAGCCCTCGTCGGCGGCCTCGGCGTGGGGTTGATCGGTGAGCGGCCCACCCTCGTCGCGGCGATCGTCAGTTTTGTGACCGCCGCACTCGCCGCAGCATTGTCGCCACTGCGACAGACAACCATCGAGCGTGATGAGGAACGATGACCGTGCTCGGTCCGGAAGACCCCCTCCCGCACACCACCGCACGCATCTTGGTCACCGGGCCCTCGGGTGCGGGCAAGAGCACGCTGCGAGAGACCATCAGCATGATCCTGCAGCTGCCCACCGTGGAGATCGACTCGCTACACCACGGTCCTAACTGGACACCACGGCCCACCTTCGCCGCCGATGTCGAGCACTTCACTGCGGGACCGCGCTGGGTCATCGAATGGCAGTACTCGCAAGTGCGGGCCTTGCTGCTGGACCGCGCCGATACCCTCGTATGGCTAGACCACAACCGGTGGACGGTCGTCCACCGAGTCGTGCGCCGCACAATTGGACGACGTATCCACAACACCGAACTATGGAATGGCAACTATGAGCCGCCGCTGCGCACGATCCTCACCGACCGTGATCACATCGTTCGATGGTCTTGGCGCACCCACCGCGAACGTCAACACGAAGCACTCGATGTAGCTGACCGAACAGATGGTCCCCTCGTAGTGCGCCTCGCCGGACAACGCCAAGTCGACACTTGGGTACGAGGCCCGCTCCAACAGCTGGCCAATCAACACCCAACCGCTGGGTGGACCCCACCTCCGTGATCGTCGGCAGCGCTCGCGACCACGCTCAACGCAATCGGGCAATTCTGAGTCTGCTGAGCAGATGCCGCGATCCGCTTCCTCGCCCGAATACGCGGCAGGAGTTCTTGTCGAGTCTTATGCGCTCCGCGTGATGCGTAGCTCCTTGTCCGCCGTCTTGCATCAGAAGTGGGCGCGGACCAGCAACTAAGGTGGCTATTGGCGTCTCGTTGGTCAGCCTGGCGTGTTTTGGCTGGGATATTACGGTGGGGGTTGCGATGGAAGAACTGCCCTCCGAGACCGACCTAGTACGGGCGCTGCTTCGGGACCAGCACCCGGATCTTGCTGACTTTGAACTTCGGGAAGTCAACGGCGGCTGGGACAATCAAATGTGGCGCCTCGGTGAGAAATTGGCCGTGCGCTTGCCGCGCACCGAACGAGCCGCAGCTCTGCTTGAGATCGAGCGCCGGTGGCTTCCGGCGCTGGCGGGCCGCCTGTCGCTCCCCACGCCTACCCCGGTGCGCATCGGCCGGCCGTCGCGTCTTTTCCAGCACACGTGGACGATTGCACGCTGGGTCGAAGGCACTCCCGCAGATCAAGCGCCCATCAGACGCATCGAGGCAGCTGAGACCCTTGCGAAATTCCTTGGCGCCCTGCATCACCACGCTCCCGCCGACGCACCGACCAACTCTGGGCGCGGCATCCCTCTTGCCGAATTTGAAGATGAGACCGACGAATGGTTCGACGTCATCGCCGACCACCCTGACGCTGGCAGCGCGCGGAAAATCTGGGACAAGGCCGTAGCAGCACCCACCTGGACAGGCCCCCCATTGTGGCTTCATGGTGACCTACACCCGGCGAACACGGTAGTCGCAGACGGAATGCTCACCGGCGTAATCGACTTCGGCGAAATGTGTGCAGGCGATCCAGCAACCGACCTTGCAGCCGCCTGGACCCTGTTGCCTGCGAACACGGCAACTCGGTTCTTTCGCGCCTACGGGAGGGCCGACGAAGCGACCGTAACCAGAGCCCGCGGCTGGGCTGTCCTGCGCGCAATTGGCCTGATCGAGATCGGGCGCAACGGCAGACTGGGGTTGCCCGGAGGAAAGCCAACCTGGGAGCCTGCCGGACACCTCACACTCGAACGGGTCTCAGCAATGGACTGAAAGAGCCAGGCTCACGCAGGCGAGGCCGACCGCGACCCCGGCGGAGCGAACAGAAGCATCGTCCCAGACGAGGCCGGCCTCTAACGGACAAGTCAGTTGAGAAATGACGGAGCCGGGCGTCACCCCGGCCTAAGCCGATGCTGATGTCAATTGAGGGCGGCGGACGTCGATGCTGGCGTGTGCTTCTTGGAAGCTTTGGTCAGAGACCAGGGTCAGCCTTGCGGTGTCATGGAATTGTCGGAGACTGGTTGCGCCGCAGGAGATCATGGTGGCTTTGATCTTGGCGATGGTCACTGCGAGTCCTTCGTTGAGGTCGCCGGCGTAGGGCACGTAGCCGTCGACGCCTTCTTCGAAGGTCAATCCGGTGCCGGGTTGCTCGTAGCGCTGCCAGTTGCGAGCGCGGTAGGAGCCCTCGCCCCAATATTCTTTGACGTAGCCGTCGGCAGTCGGCACTTTCGCTCCGGGCGCCTGATCGAACCGGGCAAAGTAGCGGCCCATCATGACAAAGTCGGCGCCCATTGCCAAGGCGAGCGCCACGTGATAATCCAGCTGCAGTCCGCCGTCGGAGCACACCGGAACGTAGTGGCCGGTTCGCCTGGCGTAGGTATCGCGGGCCGCCGCGACGTCGAGTATTGCGCTGGCTTGGCCGCGGCCGATACCTTTCTGGTCGCGAGTGATGCAGATCGACCCGCCCCCGACGCCGATCTTGACGAAGTCGGCCCCGGCGTCGGCCAGGTACTGAAATGCCCGTCCATCCACGACGTTGCCCGCTCCGATCACCACATCGGGATACTGGGTTTTCGCCCAGTCCAGCGCGCGGGCTTGCCACTCGCTGTAGCCGTCCGAGGAGTCTAGGCACAACGCATCGGCGCCAGCGTCCAGCAGCGCAGGAATCCGCTCGCGGTAGTCGTGCGTGTTGACCCCCGCACCGACCCGTAAACGTTTCTCGGCGTCAACCGACTTGACTGCCTGGATGTCGGCGACTTGCTCGGCGACCGGACGATTGTGATGTACAAAGCTCAATCCGCCGTGGCGGGCCAGCGCAATCGCCAACTCCGGTGAACTGACAGCCTGCATGATCGCCGACGTGAACGGCACCTGCAGTTGGAGCCGCGATCGCTCCCCGACGAGGTGGCGCGCCAGCGGCGCTACGAGTTGCACGCCATCAGCACGGCATTCGGTGGATGTCTTGTTGGGCAGGAGCAAGAACTCATTGAATGTGCGGGAGACGCCCTCGACGATGTGTGCCATATGCCAGCTTGACTGAAGCGGTGTGGCAGATCAAATCAGCCACGCTCATACACTTGCGTCCACTATCAAGGTCTGAGTATGGCACCGGTTCGGGCCTCTCGAACTCAAATAGTCAGGCCTGGGTGTGCGGGATCTGCACTCGACCAATACTAGAACGTGTTCTAATTCGGTGCATGTCCGGTTCGGCGGCGGGGCACGCTGACCCCGCGTTTGCGGAAGTGAAAGCCGTCTTTGAAGCAGGTTTGGCCAACGGCGACGACCTCGGCGCCGCGGTAGCGGTGTTCGTCGACGGTCGTGCGGTGGTGGATCTGTGGGGAGGCATCGCCGACAGGCGGACCGGACGTCCATGGACACGCGACACCGCTTGTCCGACGTTTTCCTGCACCAAGGGGGTCACGGCGACCGCGGCCCTCATGGTCGCCCAGCAATGCGGCCACGGCCCTGACGAACCGGTGATCGCTTGGTGGCCGGAATTCGCACAACACGACAAGCACGAGACCACGCTGAGCGACTTGATGTCCCACCGGGCCGGATTGCCCGTGTTGGAGCGCCCGGTTTCGGCGGCCCAAACCACGGATCCCGCAGCGATGGCCGACTTGTTGGCGCGCCAATCCCCTCTCTGGCAGCCGGGGACCGAACATGGTTATCACGCTTTGACTTTCGGGTGGCTGGTCGGTGAATTCGTGCGCCGCCACACCGGTCTGACAGTCGGCGAGTTCACCCGGCGGCACCTGGGTGATCGGCTGCTCATCGGCGCCTCCGGTGCGTCGGCACGCGAGGCTGCGCGGATCAGTTCGCCACCGCCCGAGCAGCGTGTCTGGAAGGCTGAGAACGCACCGCCGATACCGGACGACGCAGTCGCTGAGATGGCGGCCGCGATCGCCGATCCCGAATCGCTGTTCGTCCGAGCATCGTCGAATCCTGTTGCATCCTATAACGATCCAGAAGTACTGGCGGCCGGTTGGCCCGCGGCGGGCCTAGTCACTACCGCTTGCGATCTGGCCAAATTCTATGGCGATCTGATCAGCGGAACCCTGATCGCCCCGGGTCTTCTGCGGGAAGCGACCACCGAACGCGTACGCGGCCGCGACCGGGTGCTGTGCTTGGAAAGTGCATTCGGGCTCGGCTACATGCTGCCGTCGCAGAACTTCGTGGTGCCCGAACCTGCCCAATGCACTGCATTCGGTCACCCCGGGGCCGGTGGCTCGGTGGGACTGGCCGACCTCGAACACAAGGTCGCTTTCGCTTTCGTGCCCAATCTGCGCCGCGACTGGCTGGCCGGTGATCGCCGCGCCTATCGGCTCATCGCCGCGGTCTACGACGCGCTGTGACACCGCGACGCAACTGACGCGCGCGGCGCCCCCATACTCATAGCTGTTCCATTCCATGGAAGCGATAACTGCTCAGGGCTGCGGCAATACCATCCGACCGATCCGCCCTAACAAAAGCATGAATCACCCAAGATTCTGCTACGTCCTGTTTAGGGGGATACAAGTACCCGCATCCAATAAGCATGACATGGACTGGATATTTCCCGTAGGGTGACGGTGTGGCGGATGACAGGCCGGCGGAGGTCTTCGATCGACTGGTGCGGGTGCAGATCCTGCTCTGGAATGGGGTCGATGACCGGCTGCGCGACGAGCACGACCTGCCGCTGACGTGGTTCGAGTTGATGCGCGTCGTCGCTCGGCTCGACCAGGCACGAGTTCGCGACATCGCTGAAGCGTTGATCATCACGGAGGGCGGTGCGAGCAAGCTGGCCGACCGCATCCAAGCCGCCGGTTACCTACGCCGGCAACAACATCCGGCGGACGGCCGTTCCTCACAGGTCGTGCTGACCCCTGCGGGACGAGAAATCCTCCGGGCCGCCGCAGCGACCCTCGACGACGAACTCAGTGACCGCATCGGAGCGGTCCTCACGAGCGATGTCCTGGCGCGATTCAACGCCACCCTCGAACTGCTGCGGGTATCTAACCTGAGCAGCGACGAAACCAGGAATGCGGATCAATGACCGACCTACCTGACACGATGCGCGCGGTCGTCCTGGATGCTCCAGGGCCACCCGAGGCGCTGCACCTGCGCGAGCTGCCGATCCCGACACCCGAACCCGGCCAGGTCCTGATCCGCGTAAAGGCCTTCGGGCTCAACCGATCCGAACTCCACACCCGACTCGGCCTGGCCGAGGGTGTCACGTTCCCCCGTGTGCTGGGCATCGAGGCCGTCGGAGTCGTCGCTGCCTGCCCCGGCGGCGAGGTGGCCGTGGGGCAACAGGTCGCCGCCATGATGGGCGGGATGGGCCGCACCTATGACGGCGGCTATGCCGAATACACGTGTGTCCCTGCCGCGCAGGTCATTCCATTCACCAGCACCCTGGACTGGGCGACACTCGGCGCTATCCCGGAGATGCTGCAGACCTCGAACGGCTCGCTCACTGTCGGCCTCGACGCCCACCCGGGGCAATCGATCCTGATTCGCGGCGGCACTTCCTCGGTCGGCATGACCACCGCCATCCTCGCCAAAGGCCGCGGCATGACGGTGCTCGCCACCACCCGAAACCCTGACAAGACCGATGCGTTGGAACAGATCGGCGTCGACCACATCCTCATCGACACCGGCGAGATCGCAACACAGGTGCGCGAGATCATCGACGGCGGCGTCGATACCGCTCTCGAACTCGTCGGCACCCCGACGTTGCCGGACACGCTGCGCGCCACCCGAATCCACGGCGTCGTCTGCTTCACCGGCATGCTGTCCAACCAGTGGACAGTCGAGCAGTTCTACCCCATCGACTACCTACCACGCGGCGTCCGACTGACCGCCTACGGCGGTGACGCCGACGACCTGTCCCCCACGGTTCTCCAAGATTTCCTGGACGCCGTCGCCGCCGGTAGGGCGATCGTCCCCGTCCACCGCATCTTCGGCCTCGACCAGATCGCAGAGGCTCACGCATACATGGAGTCCGGCAAGGCAACCGGCAAGCTGGTCGTTACGACCTGACGCGGGACCGACCAGGAATAAACCCCGCCCGCGATGGACTTGCCTCAAGAGTCATCCCTTCCCTGACTCAGGAGCATCCATGACTCGTCCCGTCCGCGTCGCTGTGCAGATCCAGCCCGGCGGCGCGCCCGACTACGCCACGTGGCGCGACGCCGTCCTGGCCGCCGACGACCTCGGCGTCGACGTGATCTTCGGCTACGACCACTTCCACCGCCCGGCGATGCAGGCCATCGTCGACGGCAAGCCCGTGCTCGACGACGAGCAGCCCGACGTCGCAAATTTCGAAGGTTGGACCGCGCTCGCGTCGTGGGGTGAGATCACCTCACACGCCGAGATCGGACTCCTCGTCACCGGCGTCGGCTACCGCAACGCGGACCTGCTCGCCGACATGGCACGTACCGTCGACCACATCAGCGGCGGCCGGCTCATCCTCGGCCTTGGCGCTGGATGGTACGAAAAGGACTACACCACTTACGGTTACGACTTCGGTACCTTCGGCTCCCGCTTCGATCTGTTCGACGAGAGCCTGATCCGCATCGAGAATCGGCTTGCCGCATTGGTCCCGCCGCCCATCCGGAAGATACCGATCCTCATCGGCGGCACGGGGCCCAAGCGCTCGCTGCCTGCCGTTGCCAAGCATGCCGACATCTGGCACGCATTCCAGGACCTCGATGCGTTCCGCAGGTCCAGCGACCGGGTCGATGAGTTGGCAGCGACGTTCGGCCGCGACGGCGCCGACATCGAACGCTCGACGCTCTGGGCGAATGCCGAAACCGCTGATAATTTCCGCGAGGCAGGCGTCACGCTGTTCCAGACCGAACTCACCTCCGACAACGGCTACGACCTGGCGTCTCTCAAGGAGGTTGTGGCCTGGCGGGACAACGGGTGACGGCGATCGCCCGCCTGCCTTCATGCCTCGGTTGAGAGCACCTCGTTGACGAATCCGTGGACCTTGCGCCGCAGCTCACCCACCCGCTGTTCGCGAAGTGCGGCGAGATCGGTCCCCCGGTGATACGCAGGCGGCAGCTGCCGGACGTTTCGGGAGCATTCGAAGTTCTCGCAGATCAGGGCTCCGATGGTGTCCCCCTTGCGGCCTGCGGCACCGCCCCGGCGGACGGTGTACAGAACCGCCTCATCGGTGAGGTTCACATCGTTGCACCACGCGCACATGGCTCGGGCGCGTGGTTTCACCGCGGCCCGGCTCAGAAGCAGCGCGACTGGCCCCTCCGGTCGGTCGATGAGCACGTAGGCGCGGCGCGGGATTTTCGGATCGGTCCAGCCGTAGAAGTCGAGCTTGTTGAAGTCGACGGCGTCGAAGTTCGCGGCGAAGGTGACCTTCTTGACCTCGCTGCGGGTGGCACCTCGAAAGGCGCCGAGGATCTGGTCGCGGGTGTAGGAGTCCATCAGTGAATCCATCCTGAAAAACGGAGCGCACGACGTGCGCACCGGCGAGTGAGGGCATGACTGTGCCGCCGACCCGAATGGGTCGGCGGCGGAGCGCGGTCATCTGATGTCGGCGTGAGCGCCGACGACCTCCTCGACGGGGATGTTCACGCCGGTGACGATAGCGGCACGACAGCGGAGCGCGCCACTGCATTTCGGCACACCTCGGGTCAGCATCACCGAAACTCACTCTGCAACAGTATCTCTCGTTGATTCCACCGCGATAGCGCCTCGACTACGCCACCGAGATCTCGCTCGTCGTCGCAGGCCCACGCCACCACACCATCGGGCCTGACGAGGACGGCGCCCAATCCCAGCCGGTCCTTGGCATCAGCTCCCAGGTACCGCACCCCTGCGCGAAATCGATCGCCGATCGACCGGAGGCCGGCATTGCGCTGGAAGTCGAGGAGGACGCCTACCCCGTCCCGCAGCAGCGCGCCGAGCCGGGTGCCGTCAGCCAGTTCGAAATCCGGTGCACTGCTGCCGATCAATGGGTGCCCGCCGCCGAGGTCATGGTGGACGGACATCCCCCACACGCGCTCCGCGAAGTAGGTCGCGCCGTCACGGGTTGCCATGAGGTCACGGACGACGGCCCGCATCGCACCCGCGTTGGGGGTCGGCTCCAGCAGCGCGACCTGTGCCCGCGACCACTCCAGGACCGCGGCGCCCACGGGATGGCGCTCCCGGTGATATCCGTCGAGCAACGCCTGTGGCGCCGTGCCTTTCACGACGGCACCCAGCCGCCAGCCGAGGTTCATCGCGTCACCGATCCCGAGGTTCAGACCCTGTCCGCCCAGCGGCGAATGAACATGCGCGGCATCGCCGGCCAGCAGCACCCGGCCTTGCCGGTAGGCCGTCGTCTGGCGGGCGCGGTCGGTCCACGTCGCGGCAGCGTGCAGCGCCGTCACGGTGATGTCGACGCCGGTGACGCGTCGCAGCACGGACTGCACCGCCTCGACGGTTATCGGCTCCGTGCGATGCGCGGCGCCACCGTCGAAGTCCGCCACGGCGATAGTGCCGGGCGCGGAATGCACGTACATGCCGCCGGCTGTGTAGTGCCGGCCCAGCGGTAGTGACTGACCGTCGGCCAGGTCGACCTGCACCGAATACCCGGTGAATCGGGGCTCGGTGCCGGCAACCTCGAAACCGGCTGACTTACGGACCGCACTGCGACCGCCGTCGCATCCGACCAGCCAGCGTGAATGAAACGACTGCGGCCCGGCTTCGACACACACCCGGTCGGCCGCCTGTCGGACGGCGACAACGGTTGTCCCGCGCCGGATTTCAACACCCAGGTGCAGCGCACGCTCAGTGAGCACGGTCTCGAGATGCGCCATTCTGGTCGCGAGGGGCGCGTCGGCGGGACTGGCCAGCCGATATGGCCAGGCGGCCGCGTCGACCAGATCGGCCTGCCAGGTAATCCCCGCGAAGTGTCCGGCGCGCGGACTCGGCCGGCTTCCGCCTTGGACGTCGGCCAGCAGCCCGCGACGGTACAGCGCTTCGGCTGTCGCCACCGACAGCCCGCGCAAGCCGAACGGCTGTCGCTTCAGCGGTGAGTTCGGATCGACCGCGCTTTCGAGGACGAGCACGGACGCACCGGTCAGTCGCAGCTCGCAGGCGAGAAACAAACCCACTGGTCCTGCGCCCACGATCAGAACGTCGTGCATCATGACGGCAACGTATCGCCAACTCATCGATCGATCCAATGGTATGCATGCAGCATGTCGATGCACCAGATCGATCTAACGGGACTGGACCTCAACTTGCTCGTGGTCTTCGACGCGCTGATGCAGGAGCGGCACGTCAGGCGAGCCGCAGTGCGGCTGTCCTTGTCGCAGTCGGCGACCAGTCACGCACTGGGTCGCCTCCGTGACATGTTCGACGATCCCCTGTTCGTGCGCCATCCCCGCGGAATCGAACCGACAGTACGTGGTCGTGCTCTCGCGCAACCCATTTCGGATGCCCTGACGCAATTGCGTCAGATCGTCAGCCCGCAGTCGCCCTTTGACCCGGCGACGCTTCGCCGCACCTTCACCGTGGCCGCACACGACTATGCCTTGGCCGTGCTTGCGCCGGCACTCGTGGCCGACGTCCGCGCACAGGCTCCCGGCGTCGATCTGCGTTTCATCAGCGTCGCGCCGCCGGCGATCGTCGACGGCCTGGATCGCGGCGAGATCGACTTCGCACTGGGCGGTTTCATCGATGTCACGGCCGAGCGAGTAGCCCGGACGCTGTTGTTCACGGATCGGTTCGTCGGTGTCGCCCGCCGCGAGCACCCCTGCGTGTCCGCGCGACGAATGTCGCTCGATGACTTCACAGCGCTGCCGCATGTGGTGATGTCGGTCGACCGTCAGCTCCGCAGCGACGTGGATCGTGAGCTGGGCGCGCTGGGCCTCACCCGTCGTATTGCGTTGACGGTGCCCAACTTTCACGCACTCCCCTACGCCGTGGAGGAATCCGACATCATCGGCGTGCTCCCCGAACGGCTGGCCCTGCGCATCACCCAGCATCGTGCGGTCGACCTGTTCGAGCTGCCGATTGACGTCGACGCCGTCACGTGCAGCATGCTGGCGCTCAAACCACTGATCGAACTACCCGAAATCACGTGGCTGGCCGCCCTGCTAACCCGCGCCGCTACAGCGGGTTGAGGATACGGTCCAAGAACTGTCGCGTGCGCTCTTCCTTCGGGTCGCCGATGACCTCGTCCGGTGTGCCCCGCTCCAGGATGATGCCCTGGTCGGTGAACAGCACCTGATTGGAAACCTGTCTGGCGAACTGGATTTCGTGGGTGACGATCACCAGTGTCCAGCCTTCGACGGCGAGATCCTTGATCACGGACAGCACTTCGCCGACGAGCTCGGGATCCAGCGCCGATGTCGGCTCGTCGAACAGCACCAACTTCGGTTTCAAGGCCAACGCGCGGGCGATGCCGACGCGCTGTTGTTGCCCGCCGGATAGTTGATACGGGTACTGGTCCTTCTTGGCGGCGAGTCCCACCTGGTCGAGCAGCGCGAGGGCTTCGGCCTCAGCCTCATCTTTCGGCCGCTTCTGCACGATGACCGGCCCCTCGGTGACGTTCTGCAGGACCGTTTTGTGCGGAAACAGATTGTGGCCCTGAAAGACGAAGCCGCTCCGCGACTGGAACCTGCGCACCTCGGGTTTGGGTGTCGGCGTGGAGAAGTCGATCTCGATATCGTCCACCCGGATCACCCCGGCGTCGGCCCGGTCGAGCGCGTTCAGCGTGCGCAGCAGCGTCGTCTTTCCCGACCCGGACGGCCCGATGATGGCCGTCGCCGTACCCTGTTGGACGGTGAACGAAACACCCTTGAGCACTTTGTTGTCGCCGAAGGCCTTGTGGACGCCCTCGGCCACCACACGGTTCTCTGTCATCGCGCCACATACCTTTCCAGTCGGCGTTCAATGCGACCCTGACCGAACGAGAGCGCCAGGCAGATGACCCAGTAATACACAGCGGCGGTGCCGTACAACGCGAAGAACTCGAATGTCGGCGCCGCGATGATCTGGGCTTGCCGCAGCAGTTCGGTGACCAGGATCGTCGAGGCGAGTGAGGTGTCTTTCACCAGCGAGATCAACGTGTTCGACAGCGGCGGAACTGCCACCCTGGCGGCCTGCGGCAAGATGATGCGCCGAAGCGCGCCAACATAATTGAAGCCGATCGTCTCGGCCGCCTCCCACTGACCCTTGGGGATGCTCTGGATGGCCGACCGGATGATCTCCGCCGCATAGCCACCGACGTTGAGCGAGAACGCGATGATGGCCGCGGGGAACGGATCGATCTTCACCCCCAGTTCCGGTAGCGCGTAGAACACGATGAACAACTGCACCAGCAGCGGAGTGCCGCGGATGACCGAGATGTAGAACCGCGCCACGTTGGTGAGAACCACATTCGACGACAGCCGAGCCAGCGCCACCGCGAGCGCCAGCACCAGGCCGATCGCGAAGCTGATGACCGTCAACGGGATCGTCTTGGTGATCGCCGCCTTCGCCAACGGTGCGAGGCTGTCCCCGATCAGCTTCCATGTCGACCGTGGCGCATGCTGCGCCCCGCCGGCGTCCGGTCCACCAGATGCGTTGGCCTTCAAATACTTCTGCGAGATGCCGGCCAGCGTGCCGTCGGCGCGAAGCGCATCGAGGGCCTTGTTCAGGTCGGGCAACAGCCCGCTGTTCTTGCGGGCGGCAAAGCCCTGCTCGCTCTTCTCACCGGTGTTGGCGGCAATCTTGACCGACTTGTCCCCCGTCTCGGCGAGATAGGCGTACACCGGGATGCTGTCGTTGATTACCACGTCGACGCGACCCTGGTTGAGCAGCTTGATGGCCTGGGTGAAGCCTTCGACAACCTCAACCTTCGCGCCGTGGTCGCGAGCGACCTGCGCCCAGTTGCTGGTTGCTGTTTCGCCCGCGACCTTGCCCTTGATGTCGTCGAGCGACTTGACGCCGTTGTCGTCGGCCCGAGTCACGATGACGCCCTCGCCGACCGAATACGGCTCGGACAGGTCGTACCTGGCCTTGCGCTCGGCATTGATCGTCACTTCGTTGGCGACGACGTCGAATCGGTTGGCCTCGAGCGCCGCGAAGATCGAATCCCATGGCGTCTCGACGAATTCGACTCTCACACCGACCTTGGCGGCGACCGCCTTGGCGACGTCGACGTCATATCCGACCAGTTCGCCTGTCGCAGGATCGTGATAGCTGAACGGTGAGTAGACGCCTTCGGTGCCAACGCGCAGCACGCCCGCCGCCTTGACCGGATTCTCGCCGTTGTTGCTGCCCGACGACCCGCATGCCGCGAGCAGCAGGGCGAAGAGCAGCAACACCGACACTATGGCTCTTCGTGTGTAGCGCACTGGCGGAAGTTAGCAAGTCCCTGGGCGGTCACCAAGGGTTCTGCTCAATGCGGCTGATACGCCGTCGCCCTGTTGTAGCTTGGCTGCTGCTGGGTCAGGTCAATTTGATGCGACCGGAGGGCACACCATGGCGCTCGAAGTTCTCAAAACCATCCATGTCGGCGGTTCCCCGAGCCGGCTGGCAGTCACTCCCGATGGCGGCCGCGTCTACGTCCTCAACGGTGGCGGCGACACCATCTCGGTGATCAACACCTCGACCAACACGGTCATCGCCACCATCCCCGTCGGCGACCTCCCCGACTCGGTGGCGATCTCCCCCGACGGCGCGCGTGCCTACGTCACGATCGAGAACGCAGGCACGGTCTCGGTGATCAGCACCGCCACCAACACGATCACCGCGGACATTCCCGTCGGCGACTTCGCGGGCGGAATCGCGTTGACTCCCGACGGCACCCGTGCATACGTTGCCGCGGCCAATAGCCCAGCCACGTCCGGAAACGTGGTGGTACTCGACACGGCCACCAACACAGTCAGCGCGACCATCCCCGTCGACGGACATCCCAACGCAGTCGCGGTCAGTCCGAACGGCACACGCGCCTACGTCACGAACTGGAATCTCGACGGCACCGTCTGGGTGATCAACACCGCCACCAATACCGTGATCAAGACCGTCCAAGTCGGCGATTTGCCCAGCGGTGTTGCGGTAAGCCCCAACGGCTCTCGCGTCTACGTCACCAATGCGGCGCCCAACGGCACGGTCTCGGTGATCAACGGGACGACGAACACCGTCACCACGACCATCTCGGTCGGCAACTCGCCGATCGGTGTTGCAGTCAGCGCCAACGGCGTCCACGTCTACATCACCAACCGTGGCTTCCCAGGGCCCGGCTCATTGCAGGTGATCAACGCCGCTTCCAACGACGTCACCACGACAATTGAAGTCGGCGAAGACGCGTGGGATGTGGCGGTGACTCCTGACGAAAGCCGCATCTATGTGGCCAATCTCGGCGATGACTCCGTGTCGGTGATCGGTGAGAGCGTTCACCACATGCCCCACGTACCCGACCTGGTTGGTGAGATACTGGGCGGCGTCGCCGGCGACGGCGGCGGATGGCTGATCATCGGCAACCACTTCTACAAGATCCCGCCACGCCCCCTTGCGGTGGTACGGATCGCGCGGGCCATAGCACCTTTCCTCGGTCGCCCGATCGAGAACCGTGAATTGGCCAAGCAACTGCGCAACACCCTGAATCGAGGCAAATAGCCCCCGCATGAGCCCCGCCACCGAATTCGACTTCATTATCGTGGGAGCCGGCAGTGCCGGCTGCCTGCTGGCTAATCGGCTCAGTGCCAACCCCGACCACCGGGTGCTGCTGATCGAGGCCGGCGGCAAGGACAACTGGTTCTGGATCAAGGTGCCGGTGGGCTACCTGTACACCATCGCCAACCCTCGCACCGACTGGTGCTTCACGACCGAGGCCGACCCAGGTCTGGCCGGCCGCAGCATTCACTATGCGCGGGGCCGCGTGATCGGCGGCTGCTCGTCGATCAACGCCATGATCCACATGCGCGGGCAGGCAAGCGATTACGACCTCTGGGCGCATGCCACCGGTGACGAGCGCTGGCGTTGGGGCGGCGCAGACGGCCCCGGCGAGACGCTGTCGATCTACAAAGAGTTGGAGGACTACTTCGGCGGAGCCGACGACTGGCACGGCGCCAGTGGCGAAATCCGCGTCGAGCGGCCCCGGGTGCGCTGGAAGATCTTGGACGCCTGGCAGGCCGCCGCTGCGCAGGTGGGCATCGCCCCGATCGAGGAGTTCAACCGGGGTGACAACGCCGGCAGCGCGTACTTCCATGTGAATCAACGGCGTGGTCGGCGCTGGTCGATGGCCGACGCTTACCTGCATCCCGTCGCCCGCCGGTCCAATCTGATCGTCTACACCAACGCCCAAGCCATGCAGCTGCTGATGGACGACGCGGTCCGCGAGGATCAGCGTCGCGGGGCCTGGACGACGGCTCAGCACCGCGCCACCGGCGTGCGTCTCCTCAAGGACGGACAGATGGTCGACGTCCGAGCCCGCCGCGAAGTGATCCTGAGCGCCGGAGCGATCGGGTCGCCGCATCTCATGCAGGTCTCAGGGCTGGGCCCGGCCGAGCTGCTGACCGAACATCAGGTGCCGGTGGCCGTCGATCTGCCCGGCGTGGGTGAGAACCTCCAGGACCACTTACAGCTACGGACGGTGTTCCGCGTGCAGGGCGCACGCACCGTGAACACGCTGTACCGGAATTGGATCACCCGGGGCGGCATGGGACTTCAGTACCTGCTGCTGCGATCAGGACCCATGACGATGCCGCCCTCCACGTTGGGGGCTTTCGCCAAAAGCGACCCCGCACTGGCCAGTCCCGATCTGGAATGGCACGTGCAGCCCTTGTCCCTGCCCAAGTTCGGCGAACCGCTACACCCATTCGGAGCCATCACTCCCTCGGTCTGCAATCTGCGACCGAGTTCGCGCGGCCAGGTGCGCATGGCTAGTGCAGATCCGTTGGCCTACCCAGAGATTCGCTGCAACTACCTGTCCACTGACGCCGATCTCCAAGCCGCCGTGACCGGCCTGCGGATGACCCGGCAGATCATGGCGGCACCGTCCCTGGCTCCCTACCGCCCAGAAGAGTTGCTGCCGGGCCCGCAACGGGTGAGCGACGACGACCTGCAGCAGGCGGCCCGTGAACTGGGTACCACGATCTTCCACCCGGTGGGCACCTGCGCAATGGGTTCCTTTGACGCACAAGGTGTTCCGCAGTCAGCCGCCACAGTGCTCGACACCGACTGCCGCGTGTATCGCGTTGCCGGACTGCGCGTGGTCGATGCGTCGGCGATGCCCACCATCACGTCCGGGAACACCAACGCACCGGTCATGCTGATCGCAGAGCGCGCAGCGCGGGCGATCCTGGCGTAAGTCGTTCTTGTCGAAAGATGCGCTGGATAACCAGATTTCGACTCCCAGTCAGCGGCTCAAGCGGTCGACCAAGAACCTCGCGAGATCCCTTTGCAACGTGCGTGAATCGTCGAGCACACCGTCCATCCACCAGAAGCCATGAATCATCCCCGGATAGCGCTGGGCGATAACATCCACACCGGCGTCGAGGAGCAACCCGGCGTACGCTTCCGCCTCGTCGCGCAGCACATCATGGCTGGCGGTCGCCACGAATGTCGGCGGCAGATGGCCGAAATTGTTGGCGTGCAACGGTGAAACGCGCGGGTCCGCGCCGTCCCCGACATCGAGATAGTGGTTCCAGAACCAGGCCATGTCGGCGGCGTCGAGACCGAAGCCATGGGCGAAGTCGGCATACGACGGTGCGGCCATCCGCTGATCCAGCGCTGGGTAGAGCAGAGCCTGGGCAGCGATCGTGACGTCGGTGCCGGCCAACTCAGCTGTGGTCGCGGCAGCGAGGTTGCCCCCGGCGCTGTCACCGACCACGGCCAGCCGGTTCGGATCGACACCCAGTTCGCTTGCGTGGGTATGCACCCAGCGCACGCTGCTCACACAGTCCTGCAGCGGAATCGGGAAGGGATGCTCGGGTGCCTTCTGATAGTTGACGGCGAGCACGACGTACCCGGTGTCGCGGGCCAGGACCCGGGCGGGTTCATCCACGAGATCGAGGTTGCCGATCACCCATCCACTGCCATGCAGCACGACGATGACGGGATGCGGCCCCCGATCCTGCGTCGGCCAGTAGATACGAACAGGAAGATCGGCGGTCGGGCCGGGGATGAATCGGTGTTGCACCTGCGCCATCGCCGGCGCCGGCCGCTGCAGGTCCAGGTAACCCAGTGCCGCCAGGCGTGCGTCGGACACCGACAGCGTCGCGATACCGGGCGCTGTCGCCGTCGCAGCCAGATGAGCACGCGCCTGCGGGTGCAGGTCTGATGGCCCGGTCACTGTGCCTCCTCGTGGCTGTTGGTGAACACCAGCACCGTGCCGACAAGCGCCATCGCCGCGCCCACCCAGACCGGGGAACGCCAGCCCAAGCCCAGCGCGATGGTCGCGGCTCCGATCGCCGATGCGATCGCGTTCCCCAGGTTGAACGCCGCGATGTTGGCCGCCGAAGCCATGGTCGGCGCGTCATGGGCGAAACCCATGACGCGCAGTTGCAGAGCCGGTGTCGCAGCGAATCCGACGAGGCCCATGACCACCAGCAGGACTGCGACCGGTGGCCGATAGGACGCGAGTAGCCCGTACACGATGAGCACGACCGGCAGCAGCAGCGACAAGATGCGCAGCGTCCGGGTGAGATCTCGGTCGGCGGCCCAGCCACCGACGAAATTGCCTATGAACAAACCGATCCCGAAGAGAACCAGCAGCCACGGCACGGCGCCGTCGCTGTAACCGGTCACGCGGGTCACCAGCGGTTGGACGTAGATGAATGCGCCGAATACGCCGCCGAACATCGTCATGGTCGGCAGGATCGACACCACGACCTGGCGGCGGTACAGGACAGCGAATTGGCTACTGCCCGCCGGTTCTGGCGTCGGTAACCGAGGTACCAGCGCGGCCACGCCGGCGATCGCCAACGCGCCGAGCGCACTGATGATCCAAAACGCGCTGCGCCAGCCGAGGTGCTGTCCGACGAACGTGCCGAACGGCACGCCGAGCACGTTCGACAGGGTCAGCCCGCCGAACATGACAGCGATGGCCGACGCCTTGCGTTCGGGCGCCACCAGATCGCCGGCGACCACGGCGCCGATGCCGAAGAATCCGCCGTGGCACAGCGCGGTGATGATCCGGCCCAGCATGGCGATGCCGAAACCAGGCGCCAGCGCGGTCAACGCGTTGCCGGCGACGAACAGGGTCAGCAGCACCAGCAGTGCGGTTTTAGGTGGGCGGCGCGACAACACGGCGGTGACGGTGAATGCACCCACCACGACCGCCAGGGCATACCCCCAGATCAGAGCACCCGCAGTAGGCACACTGACGTGCAGTGCGTCGGCCACGTCGGTGAGCAGCCCGGCGATGACGAACTCGGTCAGCCCGATGCCGAAACCGCCGAGCGCCAGCGCCGGTAGGCCAGGATGAAGCCGTCGCGTCGGTGCGGCCGGACTGTTTTTGAGCAGGGTGGAACCATCCATGGGCAAGCTCCTTGGATTGAGTGTTTCTTGTTGCCGCGCAGCGATATTCGCTACACAGCGCTACTCGGTGATGGTCGTGCTGGCTAGCAGGCGCAGCGCAGCCTCGTCGCTGGATCCCGGTTCGGCGTGATGCAACAGCAGTCGATGACCGTCGTCTTCAGGCAGATGGAGGACCTGGAAATGCAGATCGAGCCGCCCGACCACCGGGTGGTGGTAGCGCTTGATGCCGTGCGTACACAGCGCCACGGGTTGCGCGGCCCACAACTGCGCGAAGTCCTCGCTGGCCACACTCAGGTTGCCGACCAGGCGGGCGAGGTCGGCCTCGGCGACATAGCCGGCGCTGACGTAGCGCAGCGAGGCCACCGCCAAGGTGGCCTCGGCCTCCCACTCGCGATGCAGGCTGCGCGCATGTGCATCGGTGAACATCATCGCCACCTTGTTGGGCGGCTCGGCGCTGTACGGCGCGGTCGGTTCGAGGTGCGGCGCAAGCAGCGCATGGCCCAGTCGATTCCAGGCGATGATGTCCTGCAAAGGTGACAGTGCGACGGCGGCGACGTCGGGCATTGCGTCCAGCAGGGTGACGCAGTCCGGGCGCAGCCGGGTTCGCCCCGACCGCACCTTGGTGTTGCTGACGGAGGCCAGCCGCTGCAAATGCGCCCGCTCGGCCTCGTCGAGCCCCAGCGTCCTCGCCAACGCGTCCAGCACCTGGAGCGAAGGATTGGTGGCCAGGCCCTGTTCCAACCGCGTGTAGTACGTCAACGACACCCCAGCCGCCTCGGCCAATTCTTCGCGGCGCAACCCGGGCACTCGGCGAGGCCCCAGATCGACCAGCCCCGGCAGTAGCGCCGGTTCGGCGGCCGCCCGTCGGCCGCGCAGAAAGTCCGCCAGCTGCTGCCCTCCCGATCCGCGTGCGTCCGTCATGTCTTCCATCGTGCGTGACGGATGCGAGTCGCGCCTGTCCCTGTCAGTGACAGGTAGCCGTCGCCGTCTACGGTCGATCCATCAGCGACGCCCACCAGGCCATGCGATGGTGCTGGCATGACAACTTTCGTCATCGATGCGCCCGTGGCCATCTCTCTCGCCACGAACGGAGCTGCCATTGCGCCACCGCACAGTCTGGCGGCGCCGACGCTCCTGCGCTCACAGGTACTTGCCCTCGTGTACGAGTCGGTGCGCCGCGGCGACATTGACGAACGGGCCGGCCGGAAGGTACTCGACCAGATCCGTGGGTTGCGAATCCGGCTTCTCGGCGATCGATCCCTGCAGGATCATGCTTGGCGAATAGCCGCCGAGCTGAACTGGCCGGACACCTACCGAGCTGAGTTCATCGCGCTGACTCAGCTGCAAGCCGACGCGCTTGTCACCGCGGACAAGGAGCTAGCCGCAGCCGCAAGTGCTTTCGTACCGACCGCGTCACCGGCTGACATCCTGCGGACGTAATCGGTCGACTCTCGTCACCTTCCGGCTCGGTATCGCTACCGGCAGGGCACCGGAATGAACAAGGACCAGCACATCCCCGGCAGCGGATTGGGCGCAGGGCCTGCAGGCGGGTCGTCCTCTGGAGGATTGGGCCCATCCCAAACGTTCTGAGCCACGTTGCCGTGACCGAATTGCACCAAGTAGTAGCTGTGGCAGACGCTTTCGTCCCAAATCACCGGGTTCGTCACATGATTGCCCGATATCCACATCGAGTCCCCGGGGCACCACCGATGAGGGCCGGTGACGGCCTGAGTGGTCCCGCTGCCGAGCGCCAATCCTGTCAGTGCGGCGGCAGCGAACACCGTTGCCGCAGTGGTCAGTCCGGCGAAACCTCGCTTCATCATTCCGGTCCCGTTTCGCTAGTTCCGCCGACCTCATCTAGGGCCGTCAGGTAAACCGTGCGCCGTCGGGCTTGGCCAATTCTTGGTGAATTCTTGCTTCCTCATCCCACTGGTCGCACTCTGGGCCTGGCTGCGCGCCATCCGTAGGCGAGAAAGTCAGAAGGAAGCGGAGGGCTCCGACTAAGGCAGACCGACGTCGCCGATGTCTACAACCCGGACGGTACGACCTTGCCGTTGACCGTCACCTCGACCTGACCGGTCGTCGAGTTGTATGAGATCTTGCCGTGTTCGAACGTCGTGACGAGCTGATCGCCGACGGCGTTCTCATCGCTGGTGGGTGCGCCCAGCGGGCCTGCCGAACCGTTGGTGCCAGTGTCCGCAGGCACGCCATCCGGATCACGTTGGATGTTCCAAGCCTCACGGATCTTGCCCGAGACGATGTAGGCGGGTGTACCGGCGTCGTCGTTCTTGGCCACGATCGCGCCACCCTGGAACTGCTGGAACACCACACCGCTGTCCCGGGTGCCCGCGTTGTGGTCACCCGTCAACGGCTTGCCGAGAGTCGCCTTCTGACTGTCGGTCGCCGAGGTGTACTTGGCCGCGATCGGGCCGGTGAGCGTGACCTCGACTTCCCTTTCCCCGATGAGTTTCACTTCGGCGGCCGGCGCCGGGACCTGGGAGGTGACGATCAAGGCGACCTGAGGTTGCGCCGAGACATCGACACTCGTGCCACTGCTGCAGCCCACGGCAGTCAGCGCGACGGCGACCAGCCCGACGACTGCCGTGCGGCGGTAGGTGCTCGTGCTCATAGGTGTCCCCTTGCGTCTTCCTGTGGTGTGCGTCATGTTGCGGCTGATCCCCCCGACCCGGTCACGACCATAGCCGAGCCGGTTCAGGGGCGCGCGCAACCGATTGACGGTTACTTCGCCCCGGCGGGTGGTCGGTCTGGTATTAGGTGCCGGGTGAAGAAGCGGGCCGCGTCCTCCCCCGCGTACGCGGGGACGCCGGTGTGCCCGCCCATGTTGGCGTGCAGCGTCTTCTCCGTGGAACCGAAGGCGTCGAACAGGTCCAGTACCTGCTGCCGGTTATCTACTTCGTCGTCCCACTGCAGCAGGACGTGCAGCGGGATGGTGACCTCACGCGCTTCGGCGACCATGGCGCGGGGCACAAAACTCCCGGCGAACAACACAGCAGCCACGATTCGCGGTTCGACCACTGCCAGCCGGATACCGACGGCGATCACCCCGCCCGAGAAGCCAATCGGGCCGCTGATCTCAGGACGCGATACGAGTGCGTCGAGGGTGAACTGCCATTCCGGTACCGCCTTCTCGACCAGAGGGACTACAAGCCGGTCGATGATCTCATCGACCGGCTCGCCAGCCGCCAGCGCGCGATGCAGATCGGCACGGGCCTGCTCGGCATCGGCAGACCGCGGGCGGTCGCCGCTACCGGGCAGCTCGATCGTGGCCGCGGCGAACCCGTCCGCCAGGCAGCGCCGAGCGCGGCTCGCCAGCCGCGGGTACATCGCGCGCAGTCCGCCGGGGTGGCCGAGCAGGATCAGCGGCGCTGGTGTCGAACCGGGCGTCCACAGGATGCCTGGGATGTCGTCAAGCATGAATTCACGTTCGAGGCCGTCCTCGAGACGCTGTTCGGAAATGAAGTGCATGGTCGTGCCTTTCGGGAGTGCTCGTTGAACGGCGCTCCCGGACGACCTATCGCCCGACCGTGACCCCGAACAGGAGCACCCACGTCGATACGTTCACGGGTACCACCTCCTCGCCAGTTGCACGGTCTCCCAGAAAGTAGCAATGGTCGCTGCCGGCCGCCAACTGTTTTTTCAGGCGGGCTCTTCGGCCGGTGGCCGCAATCGAGATGATCCCCGACCCCGACCAGGTCGGTCTCTTCAAAATGACTGCGGTGCAACGGGTCTGAGTTGGGCTGCGGCACCGGCCACGACACCGAGCTCGGCCTGGTTCCACGCCCGTCCGCGGGCAATCACCACGATGTGGTGGATACCCAGTTCCACCAACCTGCGGCAACGTTCGACCAACTGATCGGCGGACTCACCGGGCGTCAATGCGGTGGTGACGGTGTGTTCGATCTCCTGCCGCGGCCGGCCGAGCTCATCGCAGTGCCGCCCGAGTGTGTCGAGTTGTCGACGAATCACCTGCTCCCCGTTGGGGATATCGAAAAGGTTGCAGGCGTCGGCGTATTCGGCCACCAGGCGCAAGGTTCGGCGTTCACCGGTTCCGCCGATCAGTATCGGCGGCCGGGTGATCGGCGTTGGCCGACCGATGGGGCGTCCGGCGCGGTAATAGCGCCCCTCGAACGGAGATTCGTCACCGTCCCACATACGCCGCGCCAGTTGGAGCAGCTCGGCCAGGCGATCGAACCGCTCGCCGGTCGACGGCAGAAAAAGCCCGAGCGCGCTTGCCTCGTCGGCGTTGTAGCCCGCGCCGAGTCCCAACCACGCCCGCCCGCCGGACAGTACGTCCAAGGTGGTGACGGCTTTGATCAACACCGCAGGATCGCGGAACGTCGTTGCAGTTACCAGTGTGCCGAGCCGCAACTTCGCGGTCTTGGCGGCCAGGAATCCGAGGGTGGTGTACGCCTCCAACATCGGCTCATCGATACGGCTGGCTGGGTCGGCCTGCAGTAGGTGATCCGCCAGCCAGAGGGTGTCCACGTCTGTGCCATCAAGGATTTCGGCGAGTGAGGCCAAGCGCGCCCGGATCGCGGCCGTCCCCTCCGGCCACGAAAAGTTGGTGACACTGACGCTCACCTTCATGCCGGCCCACTGGCGGTTGCGTGCTCCTGCCGGTTCCGGGCGGCACGGCGCTGCGGCAGCAGGACGCCGATGGCGACCAGCCAGATCAGCGCGGAGAACCGGGCGATCGGCAGCAAGGGCGCGGCCTGGGGCCAGATGAGCACCACGGTGGTGAGCTCAGCGACCACCGCGATCCCAAGACCGATCCACGCCAACGCCCGCGGCACCAGTTGAAGGATCAGCGCGGGGACTGCTAGGCCTGCCACCAACAGGCCGAGCATCACGACGTGCGCCACGCCGCCGGTGAGAAACGTCAGGTAGTAGAGCGCGTTGGTCAGCGGGCCGTCGGTGCTGACCTCGGGCCGCGACAGCGTCCACAGGAGCAGGCTCGAGAGCCCGAGTCCCCCGGCTGCCAGTACGCCGCCCGCGAGCGCGATAGTGGCTCCCGGTGCAGTGACGCCGAGCTGCCGCAGCCGCGCACTTGCCGTGGCCGCATAGATCAACAGCGGGACCGAGGACCCGAATGTGAACACGGCGCCTACCTGCGCGGCCGACGAATGCGCGCGGAAATAGTCCAGCACGGCCGCTGAATCCTGGTATGGCAGAGGCGGTGTGCCGCCGAGCACGGCAAGCATTGTGACGCCGACCAGGAGCAGACCGAGCGAGATCGTGCCGAGCAGCCACAGCGGTGGCCCACCCTGCTGCGGAGCACGGCTGCGGGTCGTCGGCCGATCGTCGATGTAATCGTTCATGCGATGAACGATATTCCTTCTGAATCAGATGCGTCAACATCATTCATAAAGAAAACGGTTGCACACGTGTATTGTTTGTCCATGCCGCCAGTGTCCAGTGCCCAGCAGCGGGACGGTGCTGCGTTCTTGCTCGCTCAGCTCGGTAGTCACGCCGCCCAGTTGTTCGCCGAACGCCTTGCTGCGCTGAAGCTGACTCCCCCACATGCCGGCATCCTGCGCATGATCGCTACCCAGCCAGGACTCAGTCAGCAGGAGCTCAGTGGGCAATTGGGACTGTTACCCAGCCGAATGGTCACCTATCTCGACGAGCTCGAGACACGCGGTGACGTCGAACGGCGGCGCAACCCGACTGACCGGCGGCTGTACGCGTTGTACGTGACCAAGTCGGGTGAGAAATTGATGCAGACGATTTCCGAGCTCGCCCGTGAGCACGAACAGGCGCTGACCGCCGGCTTGACGGGCCAACAACGAAAGACACTCAACGAGCTGCTCGCCGCCGTCGCCGAGCAGCAGGGCCTGGCGCCGGCGGTGCACCCCGGCTATCGGCAAATCGGCAGACGCAAGAACGCGCCCGGGTCGACGTCCGTGAGCGAGTAGCCACGTTCTGCCGGCGCAGCCGATATTCACGGCTAGCCTGGTCGGTAGTCGATCCGCGGGGGCGAAAATCGTGAATGTGGACATCAAGACCCGGACCCACTGGCTGTTGGGGTATGGGCTCCCCCGCGCGACACTCAAGGTGCTGGCACGTCGAGGCGACCCGTTCGCTCAGCTACTTCTTGACAACGACCAGCATGACCGTGCGTATGACCTGATCGAGCAGATTCGCCAACAGGGGCGTATGTCGACAGTGTTCGGTGGCAACGCGTGGGTTACCGCCGATCTACAACTCGTTCGAGACACATTGCGCGACAGTAGATTCCGCACCGCCAAGCCGTTCGACCGGTCGCCATTCCGTACTGTTCAGCGGCTGTTCGCAAAAACTAATCCCGGCGTGATCAACCCCGTCGAGCCGCCGTCGCTGCTGATGGTTGACGCACCCGAGCATGTGCGGCTGCGACGCCTGGTGTCGCGGGCGTTTACCCCGAAAGCGATCGAGGGGCTTCGGCACCGCATCGACGAAGTCGCCGACGGCTTGCTGAACGAGCTTGGTGAGACCAGTAACTGCGATTTGGTCGCCGCCTACGCGTCGAGGATTCCCATCGAGATCATTGCCGAGATGTTGGGCATTCCCCGCGGGGACACGTCCTACCTCTACGGAGTCGGCGCGACGGTCTCCAAGTTGATCACCACGACTGCGCCGTCCTGGCGCAATTTCGCAACGGCGATCGACGGGTTGCGTGAGTTCGAAGGCTACCTCGCTGCGCATATCGAGCGACTTCGCGGCGGAAGCGCCGACGACAGCATCCTGTCCGCCGTTCTCCAGGACACCGAACTGTCCGACTTTGAGGTCAGGACATTCGCAGGTCTGCTCCTGGGGGCCGGATTCATCACCACGGCACATCAGTTCGGCAATGCGGTCGTCGCGCTGGCCAATCATCCAGACCAACTGGCCAGGCTCCAGGCCCACCCCGAGGGCTGGGCCAATGCGGTGGAGGAGGTGCTGCGGTACGACTCCGTCTCCCAAATCGGAGTTAGGGTGGCCACCGAGGACCTCCAGCTCGGCGATGCAACCGTGCGGGAGGGTGCGGCCGTCTTCCTGCTCCTTGCCGGCGCCAATCGCGACCCGGCGGTGTTCGAGCGCCCGGACGAATTCGACACCGCCCGCGCCAACGCCCGCGAGCACGTCAGCTTCGGCACCGGGAGCCACGTCTGCCTGGGTGCTCCATTGGCCCGCATGGAACTGCTGTTGGGCCTGCAAGCACTGTTCGACCGGTTCCCGCGACTGGCGCTCGCCGGCACGCCGACCATGAACGACAGCACGCTGCTGCGAGGAATCAGCCATCTCCCCGTCACGCTCGGACCTTCGCGGGTCAGCCCAGGTTGACGATCGAGCGTTGGTCGGACAGTCGAATCGGGATCGCCGAATTCGGCGATCCCTGCTCACGTGATTTCGATGAGGTAGAGCGGATCATTTCTCACATGAGGTAGATCAGCCAACACCGGCTGCAGATGCGGATCACTCACGTGCGAATCGAACGAGACGAGTGCGCCGGCGTGGCTTCCGGCCGACCGGATCACCGTCGCAACGGCGTCGGCAACCGCGTCGATTCCGCTAGGCTCGCCATCCCGAATTGTCTCGGCGACCACCTCGATGCCCTCTGCCGAGGGAAACGCGAACGCCACCGCCGCCAATCGGCCGCCCAACCACGTCCCTGCGCTACTGGTCCGATCGGCCTCTGCCACCTCCGTCGCCGCGACCTCCAGCAGTACGTCCTTGCTGGTTACTGGCGACCAAGGGCCATGAATCCATTCATAGACCGCAGCAAATGCTTGACCCGCCGCGGCGAGGTCCATGGCCTCCAGGTTTCGACAATTCTGTACCGATCGTGTTGCGACCCAACGCTGCACACCGGGCGCGTGCGGATCGACGACAATGCCCGGACTGCACTGGTATTCCCGGCCGCCGACAGTAGACACGAACGCTATTGCGGCCCTGTTTCGCTGCCGCAACTTGGTCGACAACGGCAGCGACCTGTCAGGACGCAACGCTTTCATCTCTTCGATCAACCTCGTGCCGATGCCGAGCCGGCGCGCGCGGGTGCAAACCTCCACCGCGCAGGGAAACCGGCCACCGTGCAGCAAGCTCTTCGCCACCGTTGCGCAACCAATCATCTGGTCGCTGGCATCAACGGCCACCCGCGTTCGTCGCCATCCGGGGCCGTCGCGATCAGGCCCGTGCAGCGCATGAAAATGCTCTACCCAAAGTGGGTCCGCAGCTGGATCCAACAATCTCGCCAGCTGCAACGCATCATCCCCTTGCCACTGACGCAGCCGAACATCACCGTCGTTCATGCGAATTCTATTACCAATCAATATCTTTGAGTATCGGCAGGAGACACTTCTAGTCACCTGGGACGATCACTGGACACCCGAGTGCGGTGTTATCGATCAGAACCGTCGCACGTTGTTGTGGACTGCATTCTTGGAAGTATCGGCGTTGAGCCTCGACGTAGCGCCGCATGCTCGGATGGTCCGGATCCGGGTTGGTTCCGTCCCTCGACGCCATCCGTCGCGCCGTTTCAACAAATGGAACATCGAGGAACACCGAAAAGTCCCAGATTGCACCCAGTTCGTTGCGGTGCAGGAAGATTCCATCAACGATGAGTACGGTCCCCGGCGCAGCTGTGCGTGGCGCTGGGTTCAGAACCGCGTCAGTTGTGAGGTCATGAGCGGCAGTACGGTACTTCCGCGATCCACCCGGTGAGAACGGTGCGACGACGTACGAATGGAAACGGCGGTAGTTGTAGGAGTCCAACCAGAATCCCTCTGGGGAGTCGCGGCCGAGCCGGTAGCGAACGGCCCGAGTGTTGTGGAAGTCGTCGAGCGAGACTCGCACGACGGGTCGTTGCTGCGCTCGCAGGAGGTCGGCGAGTTCGTCGGCGAAGTAGGTTTTTCCGGCTCCGTCCGGTCCGTCGATCGCGACTTTCGGGCAGCTCCCGTTGTGGGAGGCGGGTATTCGCATTGCGACCAAGCGCATGGCGTCGGCCGCGCCGGCGGCGACACCCATTGATTTCGATCTTGAATCCCAGTCGGTCATGACCAGCAGCTTCTCCCCAGCCCTCGAGTCGATTATCAGCGTAGAACTTTGACCATCGCCAATCCGAGCGGACCGTGGCCCTGGCCGACCACACGAAATCCCTTGCGCTCGTACAGGCGCTTGGCGGGGTTGCGCACATGGACGTTGGTACACATCGTGCCGAAATCTCTTGCGAGGTCGGCAAAGAGCGCGTCCAACAACAAACCACCGACACCTGTGCCGCGCCAGCCGGGTACGACACCGATACACAATTCACGCAATGCCACTCCGCGGGCGTCGACGCGCAGCGGCGGATCGCTTAGGTACGACCACACTGCGCCGATCGGCGCACCGCCGTGTTCCTCGGCGAGGATCGGCACCACACCATGAGGTGGCAGCAGTTCGAGCACTTCGTCGCTGTCAGGCTCGGGAAGCGGCCAATCCTCGATGACGCAGGCATGGCGTGCCATCTCAACGATGAACGCCCCATCGTCAAAAGTCGCTGCGCGCAACCGCACTGCCGGTCCGGTGGCCATGTGCAGATTCTTCCAGCCGCGATCCGCGAACGCATCAAGATTTCAGTCAGAGACGTTCATCGCTAGCCAGCAGCGCGTGGACGTGCATGTCATGCCACCCGTCTGCGTGCAATGCCGCACCGCGCCGGATCCCCTCTTCTCGGAATCCGGACTTCACCGCAACGCGGCATGACGCCTCATTGTCTGTCGAGTGATCAAGCTCGATCCGATGAAATCCTGCTACCTCGAAAGCCCAACTGCAGACTACGGTCACGGCGCTCGTGCATAGGCCGCGACCGCGCGCTGATGGCAGCATCCAGTAGGCCGCCCCAGCCAAACCGTCGCCGTGGTCGAGCACCTTGATTGATACTCGTCCAAGCAGTTCGTCGCTCTCGATATCCGCAAGCGCCCAGTTCAGTTCCGACTCCTCGGTCCAGCCGCTCTGGCGCGCGCTGATCCATTCACGAGCTTCCTCAAGCGTGTCGAGTACGCGAACGTGCCAACGTTGAATGTCGGGGTCCGCGAAGGCCTGCACCACCGCCGGTGCGTCGGTGAGTTTCCATGGGCGCAGGACCGCTCGCTGCCCGACTGGGATCGAGGGATGCTCCGACTGGGACAGGGAACCCGGCGCGATAGTCGGCGAGGTCAACAGCGGCATGCCGACATCATCTCGCAGTGCGCCGATGAGATGTATGGCTCGATCGTCGGCGTGTTCGGGCATGCGAACTCGTTGCGCAATCTCTACATCGGGATGATGCGCGAGAGAGAAGAATGGCTCTATGGCGAACCAGAGCGCCCTCACCGACCAGGAGAAGCAGGCCCGGCTCGACGTCAACCAGCTCAAACAGCTGGTGGGCCTGGTGGAGTACGACCCGAGCAACGATCCCTTCCCGGTAACCGGTTGGGACGCGATCGTTTTCGTGGTGGGCAATGCCACTGAGGCCGCGAGCTACTTCCAGTCGACGTGGGGTATGGAACTGGTTGCGTACTCGGGGCCGGAGAACGGCAACCGCGATCACAAGGCGTTCGTCCTGCGCTCGGGTTCGGTCCGGTTCGTTCTGAAGGGCGCGGTCAGCCCTGATAGTGCTCTGGTGGCACATCACGCCAGCCACGGCGACGGCGTCGTCGACATCTCGTTGGAGGTGCCCGACGTCGACAGGTGCATCGCGCAGGCCGAGCGCGCGGGCGCCACGGTCCTCGATGAACCGCACAACGTGTCGGATGAGCACGGCACCGTGCGTATCGCGGCCATCGCAGCCTATGGGCAGACCCGACACACGCTGGTGCAGCGCGAGATCGCCGGTACCCGCTACAACGGTCCCTACCTGCCGGGCTACGAGCCGGCCAAGAGCGGCTACGTCAAGCGTGACGGTGCTCCTCCACGCCTGTTTCAGGCCTTGGACCACGTCGTCGGCAATGTCGAACTCGGCAAGATGGACGAATGGGTCGGCTTCTACAACCGGGTCATGGGGTTCGTGAACCTGGCCGAGTTCATCGGCGACGACATCGCCACCGACTACTCGGCGCTGATGTCGAAAGTCGTCGCCAACGGCAACCATCGGGTGAAGTTCCCGCTCAACGAACCGGCAGTCGCCAAGCGCAAGTCTCAGATCGATGAGTACCTCGAGTTCTACCGGGGCCCCGGAGTTCAGCACCTCGCATTGGCGACGGACGACATCCTGAGCAGCGTCGACGAATTGCGCAGGGCGGGAGTGCAATTCCTCGACACCCCGGATGCCTACTACGAAGACCCGGAACTGCGTGCTCGCATCGGCGAGGTGCGCGTCCCGGTGGATGAATTGCAGCAGCGCGGGATCCTCGTCGACCGCGACGAGGACGGGTATCTGCTGCAGATCTTCACCAAGCCGTTGGGTGATCGGCCGACGGTCTTCTTCGAACTCATAGAACGCCACGGCTCACTGGGGTTCGGCAAGGGCAACTTCAAGGCCCTGTTCGAGTCGATCGAACGCGAGCAGGAAAAGCGCGGGAACCTGTGATGGCCGACTACCAGTCGGGCTTCGGCAACAGCTTCGAAAGCGAGGCGCTACCCGGCGCGTTGCCCGTCGGCCGCAACTCACCACAGAAATGTGCGTACGGCCTCTACGCCGAACAGCTCAGCGGTTCACCGTTCACCGCACCCCGTGCCTCCAACAAGCGGTCCTGGCTGTACCGGATTCGGCCGAGCGTGGCCCATTGGGGCCCCTTCGCTCCTGTTGACGCCGAAGGGGTTTCGCATTGGCGCTCGGCACCCGACGACGCGCCCGCGGTGCCGATCGCCCAAATGCGTTGGAACCCATTGCCGCTGCCGGATCCTGCGGTCGAGGACACCACATTCATCACCGGCATACGCACCATCACGACCGGCGGAGACGTCAACACCCGCACCGGATTCGCGAACAGCATCTATGCCATCACATCGTCGATGGTGGACTCGTACTTCTACAACGGCGATGCGGAGATGCTGTTCGTCCTAGAGCACGGCGATGTGCGGTTCTGCACCGAGTTCGGGATCATCGACGCCGAGCCCTGCGAAATCGTTGTCATCCCGCGCGGCGTGAAACTGCGCGTCGAAGTGCCTGACGGTCCGGCCCGCGGCTATCTGTGTGAGAACTACGGCGGTATTTTCACTCTCCCTGAGCGCGGCCCGATCGGTGCCAACTGCCTGGCCAATGCGCGCGACTTCCTCACCCCCGTCGCGAACTACGAGGATCGCGAGGTCCCGTCGACGATGTATGTGAAATGGGGCGGCACGCTGTGGCAAGCCGACCTGGGTCAGTCACCGCTGGATGTCGTTGCCTGGCATGGTAATTACGCGCCGTACAAGTACGACATGCGGCGCTTCTCCCCCGTCGGCCCCGTGCTGTTCGACCACGCCGACCCGTCCATCTTCACGGTCCTCACCTCACCCAGCGAGACGCCGGGAACCGCCAACGTCGACTTCGTCTGCTTCCCGGAGCGGTGGATGGTCGCCGAGGACACCTTTCGGCCGCCCTGGTACCACATGAACGTCATGAGCGAATTCATGGGACTGGTGCGCGGTGTCTACGACGCCAAACCCGACGGCTTCGTTCCCGGCGGTGTCAGTCTGCACAACTGCATGACCCCACATGGCCCAGATGCCAACGCATTTCACGCCGCCAGCACCGAAGAACTGAAACCGGTCAAACAGGAGAACACGCTGGCCTTCATGTTCGAAACCCGGTACCCGCAGAAGGTTACGACGTACGCGGCGAATCTTCCGCAGCGGCAACAAGACTACGCCGACTGTTGGCAGGGGCTGGCCAAACGATTCGACCCGGATAAGCCGTGACCGCACTGGATTTCACTCACGCCCCGGGCCGACGAAGTTGGGTCACCACCGCACGCACCGGCAGTGGGTTCCCTCTGCAGAATCTCCCGTTCGGTGTGGTGGCCGGTGCCGCCGGCGAACCGCACGGCGTCGTCCGTATCGGAGATGAGGTTCTGGATCTCGGCGGACTCGCCGCGTCGGGGCTGCTCACCGGTGAGGCCCACGCAGCGGCTGAGGCGGCCGCACACGGAACGCTGAATGCTCTGTTCGCCTTGGGTTCTGGACCCCGGACCGCGCTTCGCAGGGAGCTGCATGCACTGCTGGTCGAGGGCGCACCGCACCAGCAGACCGTCGCCGGGTTACTCACCCCAATGGCAGAGGTCGACGTCCTACTGCCCGCCCGGATCGGGGACTACACCGACTTCTACGTCGGCATCCACCACGCCCGAAACATCGGTGCCCTGTTTCGTCCCGACAATCCCTTGCTGCCCAACTACAAGTGGGTTCCGATCGGCTATCACGGTCGTGCCTCCAGCGTGCGGGTCAGTGGCACCCCGATCACCCGTCCGCACGGGCAACTGAAGGCGGCCGACGCATCGTCGCCCGTGCTGGCACCCACCCGTCGCCTGGATTTCGAGCTGGAACTCGGCGTGTGGATCGGCCCGGGAAATCGCCTTGGTGAACCAGTGCCGCTCGATGACGCCGAATCGCGCGTCGCCGGCTACTGCCTGCTCAACGACTGGTCCGCACGCGACGTACAAGCTTGGGAGTACCAGCCCCTCGGCCCGTTCCTGGCCAAGAGTTTCGGCACCACGATCTCCCCGTGGGTGATCACCCCAGAAGCGTTGGCGCCGTTCCGGATTCCGGTGCCGCGCCCTGAGGACGATCCCGTTCCGCTGCCATACCTCGACAGTCCCCTCCATCGGATGCAAGGCGGACTCGATATTGAGCTGCAGGCCCTCATCTGGACGGCGCAGATGCGCGAAGCCGGAAGCCCGCCGCAGCTGATCTCGCGTTCGTCGAGCCGCCACATGTACTGGAGCGTCGCGCAGATGGTCACTCACCACACGAGCAACGGATGTAACCTCCAGCCCGGCGACCTGCTGGGCAGCGGCACCCTGTCCGGTCCCACCGCCGGCTCCGAGGGCAGCCTGATGGAAGCCAGCCACGGCGGCAAGGACCCGATCACGCTGCCCAACGGTGAATCTCGGACATTCCTCGAGGACGGTGACGAAGTGATGTTGACTGCCAGAGCTCATCGTCCGGGCGCAGCCACCATTGGTTTCGGCGAGTGTGTCGGCGTCGTACTACCAGCTATCACTTACCCGTGACGTCCCCGGCGTGGCCTACGCAACAACATGATCGGTGGCCACGCATGAGCTGATCAGAGTCATCGCCGGCTCGATCAGCGCGAGCAGACGTTCACGAGAAATCCCGTCCCGCGCCTGGACGGATATACCGTGCAACACAGCCGCGTATGTGTCGCCCAAAGCCTGAGCATCGGTGCCATCGACCAGTTCGCCCGTGGCGACCGCATCCCGCAGCCGTTCGACCAGCGACTCGGTCCGCTTGCGGCGATGCGCGGTAAGCCATTGGCGCACTGCATGATTGGCAGGTGAGCAATTCGCAGCCGAGCTGACGACCATACAACCGCGGGCTCCGTGCCGCGTGTACACGTCGACCGCCTCACGCAGTGTCCGCTCAATTGCGCGGTAGGCCGTCGGCTCTTCGGCGAGCGCGCGTTCGGCGAACCCACCTTCCTGCTGTTCGTACCGGTCGATGGCCTCCCGGAACAACTCCTCCTTCGAACCGTATGCCGCGTACAGCCGAGCCGATGCCAGTCCGGTCGCCGAGACCAAATCGCTCATGGATGTGGTCTCGAAGCCGCGCTCCCAGAACACGTGCTGAATCTTCTCCAGCACCTGGGCCCTATCGAACTCCCTTGGCCTACCGGACATCTCCCCAACCTCAGAATCGGTCGATCACCACGACACCGGTTGTGCCGAACGCTTCCATCGAGCCGAGCACCGCGGTGACCTCTTCGAGACCGACCGTACGGGAGACGATCTCGTCGGGTCGGAGCCGACCGGCCTCGACCATCGCAAGCATGGTGTCGAATTGGTGCGCCGCCATCCCGAAGGCGCTGAGGAACTCGAGTTCCTTGATGAGCATCAGATCGATCGGCAACGCGATATGACCGCCCGCTGCAGCGACGGTATGACCGAGCTGCAAATGACGACCGCGCGAACGCAACGAATGCACCGATGCCTGACAGGTCTGTGCAAGGCCTGTCGCATCGATCGACACGTGGGCGCCACCCGCAGTCAGCTCCACGATCTCGGGCGCAGCGTCCAATGCCGCCGACTTCGTGGTGTGAACTGCACCGAGTCGTCGCGCCACGGCAAGCTTGTCGTCGGAAATGTCCACTGCGATTACGTTGGCGCCCGCGGCGGCGGCGATTTGGACTGCGGCCGAACCCATGCCGCCACCAGCTCCATAGACCGCAACCCAGTCACCGGGACGTACCCGTGCCCCGTTGACGATGCCGTGGAACGCCGCGATATAGCGACACCCGAGACTGGCCGCCGCGACAAACCCCAACGACTCCGGCAGTGCCACCATGTTCACGTCCGCAAAACGGACGACCACGTATTCGGCGAATGCGC
Organism: Mycobacterium sp. PDNC021; assembly: GCF_048282635.1. Taxonomy (NCBI): domain Bacteria; kingdom Bacillati; phylum Actinomycetota; class Actinomycetes; order Mycobacteriales; family Mycobacteriaceae; genus Mycobacterium; species Mycobacterium sp. PDNC021. The sequence goes on along the minus strand of NZ_CP182502.1, from coordinate 3,409,027 downwards.
CCCAGTACGAGACGCCGGGCACCAACGTGTCGCCGTGTGCGCACACGTGCTGATGGCCCGCGCGGCACGTCGCACACGTACCGTCTCCCGGGTTCATCGGGAAGGTGACCCGGTCCCCCGCGCGCCAGCGACGGACCTCAGCCCCGACTTCCTCGACAACGCCGGCGAATTCGTGGCCCAAGACGAAGGGAGCACTGATCCGAGGGCCACCCGCCCAGAAATTCCCTGACCATAGAGCCCAATCCGTACGGCAGATCCCATTGGCCATAACGCGCACGATCGCACCGTCAGCCGGACAGCTCGGCTCCGCCACATCCCGAACAACCAATGGTTGCCCTAGCTCCTCGATCACTGCAGCCCGCACCGTGGCCTCCCAATTCTTTGTCGATCAACAAAGAATAGCGCACGGAAGCACCTGGGGACATATGGCGCATCTATGCCGGCGCGGAAGCGTCATGCATCAGGCGCTCCACCATGTCGTCGTCAACCTCGGCGAAGAATCCGCCGACCACATCCTCGATCTCGTTGAATCCTCTGGCGCAGAAGAGAACTGGCTGATAGTGCGTGATGTCGTAAGTCTGAACACCCATCCGGCCGATGTTCAGCGGCCTGAGGTCCGCGACGTCGATCTGCTGGATCTCCCCGTATGACGACAGCAGCCCGGCGCCGTAGGTCCGCACTTCTCCGTGCTCGCGGACCACCCCGAATTCCAGGGAGAACCAGAAGACCTTCGAGACGAATTCCAGTGCCTCAGTCGTTTTCACGCGCTGCGCTGCCTGGCCGGCCAATCGGTACAGCGCCGCGAAACGCTCGTGCACCAGGCAATTGCCATGCCCGACCACCTCGTGGATCAGATCGGGCTCGGGCGTGTAGAGCGGCACGGAGTGGTGCCGGATGTACTGGGTGGAGTGAAAGATGCCGTCTGCGAGGAGTCCGTAGAACTCCCGCAGTGGTACCAATCCAGCGGCCGGTACGTACTGAAAGCCGGTGAGCGGCCTGAGCAGTTCGTTGACCTCGACGAGTTGCGGGATGCGGTCCTCGGGGAGCCCGAGCCGCTCCCGTCCCTGCAGATACACGGCGCAGGCACGGCGCTGGTGTAGCCGGTGCAGCTCGGCGCACGCGATGCGCCAGACCTCCTGCTCGTCGTCGGTGTAGGTCGCGATGGGTGGTGGTGTGCCGGGCTGCCAATCGATGGCGAGCGCGGCTATCGCGTTGCGGCGAGCGCGGTATTCCGGGTCAACGGCGCCCGGATGGTCAGGGGCGAGGTGAACGGTGACGCCATCTTCCGTGCTCGTCACCGGCGCATATAGCTGCGCTTCTTCGAACATCGCTGCCTCCCGGAGGTCCGGGCGTCGCACTGAGCGGCGTCTACAAACCAGGATATGCGCGCTGATTACTGACGACCGGCAAGTATCTGTTCACGCAGGATGTCGGCGTGGCCGCAATGGTGAGCCAGTTCGCGCAAAGCTTGCAACTTGACCCACCGAAATGTTCGGGGCCCCGCCCGATGCCCCGTCACGACTGCATCCAGCGACAGGTCGGACGCTGCCGCCCGGGCTGTCGCGCAGGTGTCACGGTATGCCGAGAGAACCGAGGCGACGGTGTCGTTGTCGTCAAGCCGGAAGGACTCATCGACGCTCTGCACCAGGCCGAGCTCTCGTCGCGAAGTGCCGCCGACGCATTCCTCAAACCACACCCGCTGCATCCATGTAACGTGCTTGAGCAACCCGAGCAGCGTCGTCGCCGACGGGACGAGCCGACGGCGGGCCTCCTCCTCGCTGAGGCCATCGAGCGTTCTTTCGATGGCACTGCGGTAGTCCTCAAGAAACGCATCGAGCTGGTTCTTCTCATCGTCGACCAGCACATCGAACGAGCTCAATGCGTTCCCCCATCACGTCGTGGAGGTCGCCTGCTTCCGGGTGACCTTGACCATCATCTTGGAGTAACCCTTCACGAAGTTGGATTGCGTGTACTCGGGCTCCCCCACGACCTCGATGTCCTCGAATCGCGCCAGCAGTTCCTCCCACAGAATCTTGAGCTGCAACTCGGCGAGACGGCTGCCCATGCAGCGGTGGATGCCGATGCCGAACGCCAGGTGATGCCGGGCGTTGTGGCGGCCGATGATGAAGTCGTCCGGGTTCTCGAACTTGCGCTCATCGCGGTTGGCGGAGGCGTACCACATGACTAGTTTGTCGCCCTTGCGGATGAACTGCCCGCCCAGAATGGTGTCCTGCTTGGCGACCCGGCGCATGTACGCCAACGGGGTCTGCCAGCGGATGAATTCGTGGACCGCCTTGTTGATGAGTGCGGGGTCTGCCTTGAGCCGCGCGAACTCCTCGGGGTTCTGGTTCAGGGCGAGCACGCCACCCGTCATCGAATTGCGGGTGGTGTCATTGCCACCCACGATGAGCAGAATCAGGTTGCCGAGGAACTCCATCGGGCGATCGATAAGGTCCTTGGTGTCCTCGGACGACTGCATCAGGGTGATGAGGTCGAAACCGGGCTTCTCGCCGGCCGCCAACCGCGCCTTCTTGTCGTGCCAAAGGGCGCTGAAAGCGCGCGCCATATCGGCCGCCGCCACGAACATCTCATCCATGTCGGACTCGCCGCCGGTGGCCGAGGCGCTGCCGGCGATGGTGTCGGTCCAGTACACCAATTTGCGACGCTGGTCGTACGGGAAGTCGAGCAGCGTCGCAAGCATGCGCGAAGTCAGTTCGATCGAGACCGTATCGACCCAGTCGAACGGCGTACCGTCCGGCAGCCCGTCGAGCACCTCCTGCACCCGGGTCCGGATGAGCTCTTCCATTTCCTGGAGGTTCTGGGGTGCCACCACCCCCTGAACTGCTCCGCGCTGCTCTTCATGACGCGGCGGATCCATGGCGATGAACATCTCGACGTCCAAGCCCTCGGGCGGGTCGCCGATGATGATCTGCGGCTCGGCGGAGAACCGTTCATTGTCCTTGTCGACGGTGACGATGTCGTCGTACCGAGTGATCGACCAGTACGGCCCGAACGGGCTGTTCGGCTGGTAGTGCACCGGCGCCTCGTCACGCAGCCGCTTGAAGTAGGACTGCCAGCGACCCTGGCGGAACATGAACGGGTTGCTCATGTCGATCTCCGCCAGTGGCATATCCGCGGCGTCGGGAATCGGCGTTTCGACGAAGACCGGTGACTTGTCGCCGACGACCGACTTCTTCGTCTTCTGATACAGGTGCATGCCCTTGATCTGCAGGGGCATCGGGATCGTCGACTGCGCCCGGTTGAGCACCGGATCGAGAATCGCTTCCTGCGCCTTGGTGATTGCCTGATCGAGAATGTTCACGAGTTTCTCCGTCTTGTCAGATCTGGAATTTCGAGTAGTGGATCGGCAGGTGACCAATTCTCGTGCCGTTTGCTGCGCGGCAACGCGGAAATGGTCAGTTCTGAGTCATGTGTGCACGGTGGGGTTCCGTTGCTCAAGTGCATCGCGGTTCCGCTGCACGAATGCGAGGTCGCTTTCCAGCAGTGCGACAAAGGGCTGAGCGCCGAGGTCGCCGGCGGCTACCGCGGCGCGGCAGGAGTGGACCGCCTCGCTGATGCGAGCGACGATGTCGTCGACGAATCCTTCGCGGTCATCGAGTCCATATGCGTCCAGGAACATTTGGAGGCGGCGGGCGACATCAGGTGCTTTGGACCAACCGCGAGCACGGGCGTGGTCGCGTGCGTGGAGGCCGACGACGTGCCACGCGGCATAGGCCAGATCCTTGCGCCGAGTCGTCGGGCCCGCGTTGTCCCAGTCGATCAGCGAGTGGATTCGGCCCGTGGAATCCGCGACCAGGTTTGCGAGACTGACGTCGTTGTGTCCGATGATCTCGCCGTCCCGCAGGCCGCGGCTGCCGTCGCGCCATTGCAGCGCGGGGCCGGGGCGGAAGGTCTCGACGGCGTCGTGGAAGCGGCGAAGGAGGCGCGCGACACGAACCAGGTTCGCCTCGAACCGCAGCCACGCGGGCCAGCCGTCGGCGCTGGCCGCCGTCTGCCCGTCGATGAAGGTCAGGACTTCATGGCCTTCGGAATCGACGCCAAAGACCCGGGGCGCACCGTCGAAGCCGACGGCTTCCAGGTGCTTGAGGAGCTCGTGCACCGCCGGTGTCCAATGGCCGGTCGAGCGGCGGACGGTTCCTCCGGTTCGAAGGACAGTGCCGCCCCAGCCGCCGGCCAGCCGCTCCGCGTGGTCTGTGACTGCAACCATGGGACCCTCCTCGCATCGACTGTTCGTTGGCAACAACGCTACGAATGAAAAGGTGCAGCTGGGAGACCCTAAGCGGCTGAATACTTACTCGAAGTGGCAATGCCGAGGGCGGATGTAAGCTACCGGCCGTGGCCGTCCTCGATCAGTACCACCTCTCCGGTGCCTGGAACTTCCGAGACGTCGGCGCGCTGCAGACCGACGACGGACGTGAGCTCCGACCCGGGGTTCTCTACCGATCCTCGGAGCTGTGTGCGCTGGATGCAGACGGCCAAAGCAACCTCCGCGACCTGGCGATCACCGACGTCATCGACCTGCGCAGCCAGACTGAAATCGCCTGGAACGGGCCCGACGTCCTGCCGCCGGGTGTGACGCTGCACGTCGCGTCGGTGCATGACGACGCGCAACAGAACGCACCGCATGAACCCGGAAGCGTGGTCACACCGGAGCTGTTCGAGGCGGCCCTTGAGCACGCCTACGGCCGCTTTCCGCTGCTGCCGACCGGGCAACACGCGCTCGCGTACACCATTCGCATGGTGGCCGAAGCGCCCGGTGGCGTCCTCATTCACTGTGCGGCGGGCAAGGATCGCGCCGGCTGGATTGTTGCCGCACTACTGCGCGCTGCCGGCATCCGCGAATCGGACATCCTGGCCGACTACCTGCGGAGCAACGAGTCCATCGAACCGCTGCGCAGGCACGTGATGGCCCGCAACGGTGATCTCTCCCAACTCTCGGACAAGACCCTGGGCGTCCACGACGATTTCATCGCCGCATCGTGGCGTGCGGTTGACGAGCAGTACGGCAGCTTCGACGCGTACCTGAGTCGGATCGGCGTCGACGAGTCCATGATCGCTGCACTTCGCAGTCGCTTGCTTGGCTGAAACCTAAACGTGCACAACCAATTCGGCGAACCAAACGATCTCAGTGCAGCGACTTACTAGATTTGGCAACGTGGTTGATTGGGATATCCCCCGCACACCGGCAAGTGTCGGTGTGCTGCTGGGCCTGGCCGGTGAACGGGGTGTCACTCCGGAAGTCTGTCTGGCCGGCTCCCGCCTGACCGTTCGCGGGCTGCAAAGTCCGAGCGCCGAGGTCACCGCACGCCAGGAATTGACCGTCGTCGCGAATCTGCTTGAGGCGCTTGACTATCCCGACGATCTCGGCGTTGAGGTGGGTCTGCGCTATCGCCTGGCCACCTACGGAATCTTCGGATTCGCTTTGATCAGCAGCCCGACCTTGCGCAGTGCGATCGATGTCGGAGTGCGGTATCTCGATCTCACGTTTGCCTCGTCGAGGCTCGGCACCAGGGTGGTCGACGACGAGTTCCAGTTCGTCCTGGAGGCGCCGGGGACACCGGACCGCATCCGCCGGTTCGATATCGACCGGTTGGCCACGGCCATCGCGGTGATCAAGCGCGAACTGTCGGCAGACCTGCCGCCTCTCGGGGCTCATTTCACTCATCCGCGCCCGGCCAGTCTCGACCGGTACATCGCCGCCTTCGATACCGAACCACAGTTCGATGCGCCCGAGAATCTGCTGACCCTGCCCGCCGGTGTGCTCGACCTGCCGTTGCCACAGGCCAACGCCTATAACTCCGCTGCCACGCAGGAGCAGTGCCGCAATCTCCTCGAAGAACGCCGCAGCCGCACCGGGCTGTCCGGTCAGGTTCGCGACCTGCTGCTTGCGTCGCCGGCGCAGCCGCCGACGGCGCACGAGATCGCCCAGTCGCTGGCCATGAGCCCGCGCACGCTGCGCCACCGACTCGGCGCCGAGGGCACGTCCTATCGCGAACTGCTCGACGAAATTCGGCAGCGGCTTTCGGAAGAAATGTTGATCGGCGGCCGCTTGACGGTCGCCGAGACTGCTAGCCGACTGGGGTACGTCGAGTTGTCGAGTTTTTCGCAGGCGTTCCGCCGATGGCACGGGATGAGTCCGCGTGCCTTCCGCGCATCCCACAGCTGAACCCGAGAAAGCGAAAAGTGTTGCGCCCAATGGGCGTCGCGGTGCCTATGCCACAGCATCCCACCAGTTGAGGACCCGTGTCCCATACAAGGTGAGCCACTTCGACGGCTGTCCGGGCGGCACGTCGACTTCGAACCACACTCGACCTGGCTGCCGGCCGGTCTGCAACCAGGTGCCGTCCGGCTGTCTGCCGCCGCGAACGATGCCGATTGCATCGCTCAGCCGAGGATCGGCAGCTGTGCCCTCGTGTAGCGCGGCCAGTCGGAAGTACTCGCAGGCGTTGAGGGCGCTGTAGGACCAGCGAATGGGATAGCCGAAATCGGTGATCCATTGCCCCACTGGCCGATTCGTCGTGAGCCGGTTGATCAACCGGCGTTCGAGCAGGTACTCCTCGCCGCGACGGCGCGCAGCCCGGATCTCGGTGGTACCCCCAGTGGCTGCCTCGAACGCGAGCAGCCCTTTCAGCGAGTTCAGCGTGGAATGAAACGACGACCGGTGCGACCCCTCGACCCACTCGCAGTTCCACCCGCCGTCAGGCAGCTGATGTTCGAGAAACCAGTCCGCGATACCGTCGACGTTCGCGCCCAGCCACAGCCCGTTGGCCAGGGTCCAGGCATTGATGCAGCAATCCACCTCGCCCGCCCAGTACGGCAGGTTGTCGTACTCCCAGCGGCAATGTTCATCGAGCAATTCGGCGGTCCGGCGGTCCCGCAGCACCGAGGCGTCAAGGCCCCACTCGCGCAGTGCATTCAACGTCCACGTTGTGGCGGTCCATGGCTGACCATCGTCGGAGCCGGCAGGGTCGTCGAAGTCGTAGTCTGCTGGGAAGAAGGCGCCGCCGGCCCACTGGCCATCGGCGTGTTGCAAAGAGAGCAGACGCGCACCGAAGCCCTCCGTCGCGATCCGCGACCGCGTCGCCTCCCATATCGCAGGTGGGGCAGCGAGCAGATCGCGCTCGACTTGCCAGCGCAACGTCGGATCGGATTCCAGCAGCCAGTCTTGCAAGGCCCCGTTCATCATCCGACCGCCGTCACACTACGAGCAATAAACTTGGCCGTTGAGCACACAATTCGACGGTGGCGTGTAGGTGCCACTCAGCACGCCCCGAATGCCACCGTTGGCTGAACCACCCGGCGGGATCACACGATTCCAGCTCGCGGGCGTGATCACATAGTGCGTGCCGTACTGGGTGAAGGTGCTGCTCCACGCGTGCGAGATGGACTGCCCCATCGGCATGTCGAACTCGAGCTTCCAATCCGTCATCGGCACAGTGCTGTAGTTGGTGATGACGTAGCGTGCGATGAAGCCGTCCTGCCACGTGTGTTGCACCACCAGCCGCGCTCCGGCCGCAGCCGCGTGAGCCACCGCAGTGCCGGCAAGTCCGAGAACGACGACCGTCAGTGCGGACACGACAATGTGAAGCGCTGTGCGCCAGCGCTTCACCTGAGAGCCCAGTCCAGTCATCGCATCCAAGGTTAGGCCCGACGAGGAACGTCTCCACCAACAGCGCAGGTGAGCAGCCAGACCTTTGCGCGATCGATACCGTCACGAGATTTTCGCCGCGGTCGACTGCGATGGCGGATTTCCGCCAGCACCCCATGCGATATGACCAATAGCGTCGACGCGTGACCACAACTGCACAACGCAATCCGGTAATCACCGGAACCACAGTCCTTTTCATGTCGCTGGCCGCGGCCTTGGGTACCGCGACGATCTACCCGCTGCAGCCGGCCATCGCCGACATCGCGCGATCGCTGGCGTCTCGGCCGGCTGCAGTCGGCGCACTCGCGTTGACTGCCGCTGCCGACGCCGTCTGGGTGATCGGCGTTGGATTACTACTGACCGGCGCCTGCTCCTCTGTGGGTGCGGGCTTGAGTTCTGTCGTCGGACGGCTCGCGCCCGAGCATCGGCGTTCGACCGTTCTGGGTATCGTCACCGCCGGGATCTCCGCGGGCATCCTGGCCGGTCGCATCGCCGGTGGCTGGTTGACCGACGTGATCGGCTGGCACGCAATGCTTCTCGTTGTCGCCGCAGCCACCTTCGCTGTCGCGGGTGCGTGCCTGTTGTTCCTGCCGACCGAGCCCGGCACGGTCGGGCAGAACTACCTCGCCGGATTGGCGTCGGTGCCCGGACTACTGGTGCGAGACCGGGTGCTACGCCGTGGCGCCGTGCGCGGCGCCCTGTGGTTCTTCGCGTTCTGTGCGGTCTGGTCGGGAATCGCCATCGCGTTGTCGCAGAAGCCATTCTCATTGTCCGCCAAAGAGATCGGACTCTATGCGCTGGCGGGCATCGTCGGGATCTTCGCGACACGCATCGCGGGCGGATGCACGGACCGGTTCGGCTTCCGGCCGGTGCTGCTGGTGGGTCTCGCGGCCGCTGGCGCCGCATGCCCGGTTCTTGCGTTCAGGTTGGACAGCCCTGTAGCGACGATGGTCGCTCTCGCGGTGTTCGATGCCGGGCTGTTCGCGGCGCAGGTCGCGAATCAGACCACCATCTTGGCGATCGACCCGTCCGCGCCGGCCCGCTTCAACAGCGTGTACATGATGGTCTACTTCGTCGGCGGGAGCCTCGGGACCGCGTTCGGTGCGGCCGCAGTCACCTCATGGGGTTGGCCGGCGACTGTCGGCGCTTGTGGTGCAGCACTTCTCATCGCTGCGCTGCTCAGTGGCGATCGACTGCAGCGCATGCCGTGAGCGCCACCTCGAATCAGATGGTGCGTTTCAGGCCGACGTGGGCGGCGTGGTACCCGAGCCGGTCATAGAACGCACGAGCCTGTTCGCGCGTTTCGTCCGTCGTCACCTGCGCCAACCGAGCCCCGTGTGCCCGGCCGTATTCGTGTGCCCACTGCACCAGGGCCGTACCCAAACCCTGTCGACGCTCGGCAGCGGTCACCCGCAATCCTTCTATCTGCAGTCGGGTCGAACCACCACGGGACAGCCCGGGAATCACGGTCAACTGGACGGTCGCGACGATCGCATCGGAACCGTTGCGGACTACCCCGAGATAGTTGGAATGGTCACGGACCAGGACGTCATATGCCGCCTCGTAGTCTTCCAGGTCCGCGGTTTCACGATCTTGACCGAATTGGTCGTCGGACAGCAGCGCGACGATCGACGCAACATCGTCACGGCCCGCCCGTTCCACCCGGAAACTGCGGTCCCCCACATGCAGCAGTCCCCGAACCGACGTCCGTGCTTGCGCCTGCAGACGCGTCACCAAGAGGTCGAGCCACGCCCCGACATTCGTTCGCGCTTCACGGGTGTCGGGATAGCGACACCGCAGATGCAGGCCTGACTCGTCCAGGATGAACCAGAGCATCACACCGTCGGTCTGGATGGCGGCGCTCACGTACTGAGCATCCAGCCCGACGTCGTCGATGCGGACCGGAAGCCGCCGCAGGTCCAGCCAGGAGATCGCGAACATGCCGGGCGACATCGGCATGCCGCCCCACGGCGACAGCACGTCCGCCAGTGGCCAGGACCCGAGCTGCACTGCTTCTTTGACGGCGTTGGCCGCGGCGAGTGGTTCGGCAACGGTCGACTCCAGTACCGAGTTGGTGATGAACCAACCCACCGAGTCGTGCCAATTGGTATCGAAGCGACTGTGCACGGGGAAAACGGCGCGCAGCGGCGCGTCCGCCAGCTCCCGGGTCACGGAGGTCATCGCAGCCACGGCCAGCGCCAGCGTCGACACACCGTCGTTGCGAGCTTGTACGGCGAACGCCGCACCGGCATCGACATCGAACACATCCCGGACCTCGACGCGCTCTGGACCCAGCTCGGGCTCGCCCAACGGCAGCGGAAATCGCGGCATCACCCCTCCGCTGTCGGCGATGATGCGTGCCCAGGTCTCCCGGACGTGGTCTGGCGCCGCGGGACGGTCGAGCAGCGCCTGGGTGTGCTCGACAAACGCGGGTGCCTGCGGAAGCGACACAGTACGTCCGATTCGCGCGTCGGTGAGTAGCGCCAGCAGATCCCGCGCAATCACCAGCATCGACCACATGTCGACGTGGCTGTGGTCGGCGGCAATCACCACGGTCAACCCAGCCGCGGTTTCCAACAGGCACAACCGATGTGAGGGCCGCTGATACGGCGAACAGGCCGCATCCAGAACACCCTGCAGCGCATCGTTCACCGCCTGGCCGGCAGATATCTCGTGCTCGACCCATCCGCCGGGACTGACATCGATGTCATGCAGTTCCGGATCGCCGTTCGGACCCGCCGAGAATGCGGTCCGCAACGTGCCATGGCGGGCTACCACCGCCAGCCACGCGTCGGCCAGCGATTCCCGGCTCACCCGCGCCGGCAAGCGAATGGACAACGCCATCCACGAACCGGGCCGGGCCCCGGCCGATACGTGAATCCGCTGATCAAAGGACACCGGAAGGCGCCGACCCAGTGCGGACACCGTGACGTCATAGCCCCAGAGACGACCGAACGGTAGTCGCAAGTGCGAGACGTTCGTGAGCCGCATGGCGGTACCCTAGCGCCCCAGTTAGCCTGAATGCTCAGTCGGCGGGTCGACTCCGCAGCGAGCCGATCGGTTACGGAAAGAGTTGCCTGATGCCTACTTTCGCAGTTCCCGGAGCCGAGCTTGCGGTCGAACTGAGCGACGAAGGTGGTCACCCCGTCGTCCAGTTACACGGACTCACCTCCAGCCGGGCACGCGATCGGGTGCTCAATCTCGACCTCGGCCGGGGGCTCAGCGGGACGCGGTTGCTGCGCTATGACGCACGCGGACACGGCAAGTCGACGGGTCGGAAGGTCCCCGAGGACTACCGATGGGAACAGCTCGCCGATGACTTGCTGCAGCTGCTCGACCGGTGGTTTCCCGGTGAACCAGTGCACGGAGTCGGCCCGTCGATGGGCACCGGCACGCTGTTGCACGCGGCTTCCCGCGAGCCTGAACGGTTCACGGGTCTGACGCTGATGGTGCCGGCCACCGCGTGGGAGACGCGGCGTGCACAGGCCGCGAACTACGAGGTGGCGGCCACGTTCATCGAAACCGAGGGGGTTGGGGCATTCATTGCCGCTGCCCGTGGTGCGACGCGGCCGCCGGCCACTGTGGGTGCGCCCGAAACAGTTCCCGACGTCGCCGACGCCCTGCTGCCGTCACTGCTACGGGGTGCCGCGCTGAGCGACCTGCCGGCTCCCGAGGCCATCGCGCGAATCAATGTGCCGACAACGATCCTGGCCTGGATCGACGATCCAGCCCATCCGGTCTCGACCGCGGAGTCCCTTGCCGCGCTGATGCCGAGGTCGACGCTGACGCTGGCCTACACCCCCGAAGACGTCGAGACCTGGCCCAAGATTCTGAGCCAGGATGTCGGTCGCCGGGGCTGACCTCTACTGAACGCCGCCTTTGACATCGACGTAACACTGCTGCCATCAGGCGTCCCTACTGTGAAGCGGTCATTCACGTAGGGAGAGGAATTCCATTGAGCGGAAATGCCACCCGCTTGCGAGCGATCGCCGGCGTCCAGGCCTATATGCCCCCGGCATACACCTTCGACCCTGCTGAAGCGCCCGGCGAGATCTTTGGCACGAACGTGTTCACCAAGGCCGAGATGCAGGCACGCCTGCCCAAGGCGATCTACAAATCGGTGGTGGCCACCATCGAGAAGGGCGCCAAGCTCGATCCGACGGTCGCCGATGCCGTCGCGGCCGCGATGAAGGACTGGGCGCTGGAGAAGGGCGCGACGCACTACGCGCATGTGTTCTATCCGATGACCGGCCTGACCGCTGAAAAGCACGACAGCTTCCTCGAACCGGTCTCTGACGGACAGGCGCTGGCCGAGTTCGCCGGCAAGACACTGGTGCAGGGTGAGCCCGATGCATCGAGCTTTCCGTCCGGCGGCCTGCGGTCCACATTCGAGGCCCGCGGGTACACCGGCTGGGACGTAACCAGTCCGGCCTACATCCTGGAGAACCCGAACGGCAACACCCTGTGCATCCCAACGGTGTTCGTGTCGATGACCGGCGAGGCGCTGGACTACAAGACACCGCTGCTGCGCAGCCAGCAGGCCATGGGCATCCACGCAGAGCGCATCTTGACGCTGTTCGGCCACAAAGACCTGGAGAAGGTCGTCTCGTTCTGCGGTCCCGAGCAGGAGTACTTCCTGATCGACCGGCACTTCTTCCTCGCGCGGCCCGACCTGATCAACTCCGGTCGCACCCTCTTCGGAGCCAAACCGCCCAAGGGCCAAGAGTTCGACGACCACTACTTCGGCGCGATCCCCGACCGAGTGCTGGGATTCATGATGGACACCGAGCGGGAGCTGTTCAAGCTCGGCATCCCCGCCAAGACCCGCCACAATGAGGTCGCCCCCGGACAGTTCGAGGTGGCCCCGATGTTCGAGCGCGCCAACATCGCGTCCGATCACCAGCAGTTGCTGATGACCGTGTTCAAGACCATCGCCAAGAAGCACGGCATGGAATGCCTGTTCCATGAGAAGCCATTCGCCGGAGTGAACGGCTCGGGCAAGCACGTCAACTTCTCGGTCGGCAACGCCCAACTGGGGTCGTTGTTGGTACCGGGCGACACGCCGCACGAGAACGCCCAGTTCCTGGTGTTCTGCGCGGCCGTCATCCGCGCCGTGCACAAATTCGCTGGGCTGCTTCGGGTTTCGGTCGCGTCGGCGACAAATGATCACCGATTGGGTGCCAACGAGGCGCCGCCCGCGATCATCTCGATCTTCTTGGGCGATCAGCTCGCCGACGTCTTCGAGCAGATCGCCAAGGGTGCTGCGACATCGTCAAAAGGCAAGGGCAGCATGATCATCGGTGTCGACACTCTGCCGGTGCTGCCGACCGACCCCGGCGACCGCAACCGCACCAGCCCGTTCGCGTTCACCGGCAACCGATTTGAGTTCAGGGCGCCGGGCTCAGGTCAGACGGTGGCGGTGCCGATGATCGTCCTCAACACCATCATGGCCGACTCGCTGGACTACTGCGCGACCGTCCTGGAGAAGGCGATCGCCGACGGCGAAGAGTTCGACACCGCGGTGCAAAAGCTGCTCACGGACATCGTCACCGAGCACGGAGCGGTGGTCTTCAACGGCGACGGTTACTCGGAGAACTGGCAAGCCGAGGCAGCCGCCCGCGGGCTACCGAATCTGAAGACCACGCTGGACGCCATCCCGGAACTGATCAAGCCCGAGGCAATCGCGGTCTTCGAGAAGTACGGCGTTTTCAACGAGCGGGAGTTGCACAGTCGGTACGAGGTACGTCTGGAGCAATATGCGCTGACGATCCGAGTCGAGGCCAAACTGGCGCTCGAGATCGGTTCCACCACCATTCTGCCGGCCGCCCTGCGCTACCAAACCGAGCTCGCGCAGAACGTCGCAGCATTGACGGCGGCTGGGATGACACCGAGTTTGACGCTGCTGCAGTCGATCTCGGAGCCGATCAGTGCACTCAGTGACGCCTTGGCAACGTTGACGACGGCGCTGGCAGATCATTCGGCAGCGTCGGCCTATGACGAGGCCAAGCACGCTCAAGTGGCGCTGTTGCCCGCGATGGACGCAATCCGTGTCGCGGCCGACGCGCTGGAGAGCGTCGTGGCCGACGATCTGTGGCCGTTGCCGACGTATCAGGAGATGCTCTACGTCCTCTAACTGACGCCCGACCGACCCGGTTTGCAGAACGCCAGCAAACCTTTGGCCACCAGCGCATACTCGACACGAGATCGTTTCGGCGGCCACGGGGAAGCGGCGGTGAATCTTGCCATGGCTGGTTCACAGCACGCCGATCAATGCGAGGTCTGCATTCTCGGCGCCGGTATCGCCGGCCTCAACGCGCTTGTGGTTGCTGCCCAGTACCTGAGCAGCAACCACCGTCGGGACCGGGAACACCATCGGGCCACGCTCGACACGATCCGTGAGCGGTACGACGTCCGTTGCGGGCCGCTGGAGCATCTCACCGGCCAGGCGTGAGAGGACGGCACAATGGCGAGGCATAGAGCGTCCCTCCCCCAGGCGAACGGCGAGTTGGTCGTCACTGACGGAGGGCTCGAGACCGACCTCATCTTCCATCACGGCTTCGACTTGCCGTTGTTCGCAGCGTTCCCGCTGGTGTCGGATGACGCGGGTCGAATGGCCCTGCAGCGCTACTACGACCGCTACGCCGCCATCGCGAGCGCGAACCGCGTCGGACTCCTCCTCGAGAGCCCGACCTGGCGGGCCAACCCGGACTGGGCGCCTCAGCTCGGGTACACGCTCGACAAGCTCGACGCGGTGAATCACGCGGCCATCGCGCTGATGGAAGACATCCGCCAACGACACGACGGCGCTATCAGCCCCATCGTCCTCAGCGGATGTATCGGCCCGCGCGGCGACGGATATGTCGTAGGCACCACGATGAGCCCCGGGGAAGCCGAGGAATACCACGGCCGTCAGATCGGTGTATTCGCCGAATCGGCTGCGGACATGGTCACCGCGATCACCATGAACTACGCGGAGGAGGCTGTCGGTGTCGTCCGGGCGGCCACCGCCGCCGGGATCCCGGCGGCGATCTCATTCACCGTCGAGACCGACGGACGGCTGCCGAGCGGTCAGTCCCTCGGCGAGGCGATCGTTCAGGTCGACGACGCCACTGACGGAATGCCGGCCTACTTCATGATCAATTGTGCCCATCCGACCCATTTCGCGGGTGTGCTCGAGACGGGAGCCTCGTGGACGGAACGTATCCGCGGCCTGCGGTTGAACGCGTCCGCCAAGAGTCACGCCGAGCTCGATGAGGCCGCCGAGCTTGACGAGGGCAACCCCCAGGAGCTTGGGACGCAATATTCCGGGTTGCGCGCCGCGCTCCCAGCGGTGTCGGTGCTCGGCGGCTGCTGCGGCACGGATCACCGGCATGTCGCCGCGATCTGCGGCGCCTGGACCGTGCCCAGTTCGGCGGACTGATCGCCTGTTGTCGATAACTGCGGTCGCCGTTCGTGTAGAAGGTGAAAGGTGGCATCAGGCCGCCCCCTGCTCAAGGAGTACCGGTGACCCACTACTTGCTTGCGATGCATCAGCCGGTCGGCGATCCACCTCCGCCGGACGTGCTGGGACCGATCATGGATGCGCTGGACGCGGTCGAGGACGACATGAAAGCCGCCGGGGTGTGGGTGTTCTCCGGCGGGCTGCACGGTCCGGCTGCGTCGACCGTCGTGCGAGTTCATGATGGCGCGACAGTGACGACCGACGGTCCGTACGTCGAAGGCAAAGAGCACCTCGGCGGGTTCACCATCATCGACGTCCCGGACCTGGACGCCGCCCTCGGCTGGGCGCACAAGCAGGCAGAAGCCGTGCGACTGCTACCGATCGAGGTACGCCCGTTCCGGGGCGATCTGAGGGGCTGATCGCGACCGTGCCCCAGCTGCCGCCGACCGAGATCGCCGATGTGTTCCGGCGCGAGTACGGGCGGGCAGTGGCGGTCCTGGTCGGTCGCTTCGGTGACATCGACCTCGTCGAAGAGGCGGTCCAGGACGCCTTCACCAAGGCGCTCGACCGGTGGCCACAGGCCGGGACACCGCCGAGCCCCGCAGGCTGGATCATCACGACCGCCTCGAACTCGATCATCGACCGGTTCCGGCGAGAGTCGGTTCGCGATGAGCGGCACGCGCAAGCGGTACTGCTCTATCCGGAGCCCGACGGCGAAGTGATCGAAGGGGGTCCCGTGCACGACGACCGCCTGCGCTTGATTTTCATCTGCTGCCACCCGGCGCTGTCCATGGAAGCCCGGGTTGCGCTGACATTACGGTTGCTCGGGGGCCTGTCGACGGGCCAGATCGCTCGCGCATTCCTCGCCTCGGAATCGACTGTCGCCCAACGGCTCGTCCGCGCCAAGCGCAAGATCCGGGACGCGCACATCCCCTACCGCGTGCCACATGATGCCGACCTCCCCGAGCGCGTGCACGGCGTGCTTGCCGTGGTGTACCTGATCTTCAATGAGGGGCACACCGCAAGCTCCGGCGCGGATCTCGTGCGTGCGGATCTCACCGACGAAGCACTACGTCTCGGCCGGCTGCTGGCGGAGTTGATGCCGGACGAACCTGAGGTCCTGGGCCTGCTCGCCCTGATGCTGCTGACGGACGCGCGGCGATCTGCGCGGACAGATGCGAAGGGACATCTGGTCCTGCTGGCCGACCAGGATCGCCGCCGGTGGGACCGTGGTCTCATCGCCGAGGGGCAGGCGCTGGTCCGCACGTGCTTACGACGAAATCGACCGGGGTCCTATCAAATCCAGGCGGCCATCAACGCCGTACACAGCGACGCATCGGTCGCATCCGCCACCGACTGGCCCCAAATCCTGACGCTGTACGACCAACTGATGGCCATCGCCCCGACTCCCGTCGTCGCGCTCAATCGTGCGGCGGCAGTGGCCGAGGTGCAGCACCCGCAGAGGGCCTTGGATCTGGTGGACGAGCTCGATCTGCCGGACTATCACGTCTACCACGCGGTCCGTGCGTCGCTGCTGTCTCGCCTCGGTCGAACAGCTGAAGCGGCCGATGCCTACGACCGGGCCGCCGCCTTGGCGGCGAACCCCATCGAAGAGGCGTACCTGCGCGGCGCCCGTGATGCCGTGGACGGTTGAGCGGATCGCGGCCGTCATCGCGGCATCGTGAGCATGTCGACGAGCTCGACCGGATGCGAAAGCATCGCCATGTGACCGCCGGGCATGACCTCGGGCTCTATCCCGAGGCGGTCGGCGACCACACCCCGCATGAATCGCTCGGGAAAGAACCGGTCATCGCGGAACAGGATGAAACGCGTCGGCACCTTCGGAAGGGCTTCTGCCGGCCATGGTTTCAGCGACGGGGTGTCCGATTGCGCGCGTTCGATCTCCGCGTCGATCACAGCGCGGTCGACTCCGTTGTAATACAACGCGACGGGATCGTCGACGTCATACCCGCCGGCGGCAGCGGCCTCACGTTGTGCGCCAACGTATCCCGTGGCACTCCACCAATCGCCGGGGCACTCGCCCGGACGGGGAATCATCGCCGAGACATAGATCAGCTCCGCCGCATCGACCAGCGGGCAGGCAAGCGGCGCGGTGAAGCCTCCGAACGAATGCGCGACGACGACAGTCCGCCCGCCATGGTGGTGATACTGAGCCGCGACCGCACTGGCGTAGGTATTCAGGTCAGCCGCACCGTCGTCGCAGGGCAGGTCAATCGCAATGCCACGGTGCCCGCGAATCGACAACTCGCGCACGACAAATCGCCAGTACGCGGGATCGCAACCGCCACCCGGTACGAGCAGGAACGTCGTCATGGGTGCTGTCGTCACAGCCTTCCGATGACGAAAGTCGCGGCCTGATCAGCCATCCCGTTGGATCCGTACGTGATGTGGGCGAACGACGGCCCGCCGGCCGGTGCCCCGTTGCAGATGGTGTCGTCAGGTACGCACAGTTCGATCGTCTTGGCTACGTACGCGGGCCCGATGGCGATCGGTGGCGCGCCGATGTCCGCCATGAACTCCGTCGACGGCTTTCCGAAGAGGACAAGTGCCGCAACGTGGTTCGCGATCGAGGGCGGCATCGGCTTCGGTGCGTACCAGGCGTACTCCGCCAGATCCGCGGGGATCTCCTTTGGTACCGCGTTCGCGGTCGTGAACCCCGCCACGACCGCGCCCTGGGAGTATCCGCCGAGCACGATCCTGGTGTTCGGGCAGTTCGCCGCGGTGGCTTGGACCTGATCGGCGGAATCTTTGACGCCGTCGACAACGCTCTGGACGAAGTCCAGGCGGTTGCCGAAATCGCTGCTGGCGGCGTAGTTGACCGGATACACCCCGACCGACTTGTTCCCCGCCTGTGCCTGCAGGGCATTGACGAACGCCCGTCCGGCCATGCCGACACCGGGCGGCTCGCTGGTGCCGCGGGCGAACACCACCTCGACATCGGGACACGGCTCAGCGAACGCCGGCGGTGCCGGTGCGTTCACAAAAGCGGAAAAGACGACCGTGGCGACCCCGGCGAGGCGGGGTAACCGCATGACTTGGAACAGCTTGATGACATCCATATCAGCTCCAGCGTCTTGCGCCAGCGAACTGCTACCGGCCTTTTCATGCTGACACACCGCGGGTGGCGGCGATACCCGTCAGCCCCAGGAATCTGCCAAGAATCCGCCAAGGCCGGCACCCCACCATTGCTGTCAACGGTCGACGCAGGCCGAACCAGCGAAAGGGAGAGACACCATGATCACCACCAACATCAAGAAGGCCGCGGGTACGGCGCTCCTGTCGGGCGGTCTGACCCTGATCGGCTTCGGCCTGGCATCAGGCACGGCTCAGGCCTTCAACCCGCAGCCCGAACCTCCGACCAAGCCGAGTGTCTCGGTCCAGACACACATCACCTCACCGAGCTCGATCGGTGGCGTCAACTCCACATCGCCCAAGGTGGCGACCGGCGGTGTCCGCGGCTGCGACGGTTCGGTGTAGCGCAGGACCAGCGGAGGTCAAGCGACGGTCAGCGTGTCCCCCGCCACCGTCACCGTCTTCGGGGCCAGTGGCTGATCCGCCGGACCCTCGACGACTGAGCCGTCGACGGCACTGAATTTGCTTCCGTGACAAGGACAGTCGATGGCGCCGTCGGCGACCTTCGACACCGTGCACTGCTTGTGCGTGCAGATCGCGCTGAACGCCTTGAACTCACCCGCCTTCGGCTGAGTGACAACGACTTTGGCCTCCTTGAGGACCACGCCACCGCCGACCGGCACGTCAGCCGCCTTCACCGAGTTCGATGCCACCGCAGTGGTTCCACCACCCGAGGACGGGCCGGCCGAGGAACCTGACTCCTTGCCACCGCAGGCCGCAAGCACCACCCCCGCGCCGACGGCGCCGAGGAGAACTCCACGGCGGCTCGCCACGGCGGGACGTCGGTGCAGTCCGTCAGAGCTCTCGGTCTCGGCCATGAGCTGCTACCGGTGGCCGCCGCCTCCGGCGTTGTATCCGGGCGACGCCACTTCGCCTTCAGTGAGCTCGAAGGGTGGCGTGAACAAGCTGGGATCGTCGAGCGACGATTCCGGCGCACTGAAGGGGCCTTGTGCCGCTTCCGGGGCCGCGGGGCCATCCGCTTGAGGCACGCAGGTGCCTTCGGACGCGACCAAGCCGTCCGAGCACGTGAGCTCGTCGGCATGCGCGATCGGCATGCTGATCAAGCCAGCCACCGCCGACGCGACGCCAAAGGTTACCGCCCCCACTGACATGCGAGCCAAAAGCGACGTTGTTGCGCTCATTGCACACCCACTTTCCGGTGCTAGCTGGTCCGGTGAAAGTAGCACCATAGCGCCCGCGGTGACGGGTCGTTTCAGCACTTGAGTCAATTGCGTTTACATACTGTTTTCACGCCAGGCCATAGGCGTCCTCCAGGGTGGCCAATGCTTCACCGGTCTTTATGGCGAGCTTCTGCATGTGCGGCATCGAGTCGCGGCAGCCGGTGAAGCCGAAGTTCAAAGTGCCCGAGTAGCTTTGGCATGTGATGTTCAGGCCGACACCATGGACGGGAATCGACACCGGGAACGTGGACACCAGCTCATTGCCTCGGAAGTACAGCGGGTAGTCCGGGCCGGGCACATTCGACAGGATGACGTTGTAGGACGCCGGGGCCACCTTCGGCGCGCCCACCGTGGCCGCACCTGTCTGCACGAGAAACGGTGCCATCAGTGCCGCGGTATACGCGAGGATCGCGTTGCCGGTCATGCCCGACAACTGATCTTTGGCGGCCTGGGTGGACGCGCTGATCGCTTCGATGCGCTCGCGGGCGTCGGCGATGTCGGTACCGAGCGTCGCGAGGATGGCGCCCACGGCATTGCCGCCGCCGGGATCGTCTTTCGGCCGAATGTTGACCGGCAGCATGGCAATCAGCGACTTCTCGGGCAGGGCATCGAGTCCCAGGAGATAGTCACGGAGTCCGCCGCCGCAGATGGCGAGCGCCACGTCATTGAGTGTTGCGCCGGCGGCATCGGCAACGGCGCGCAAGCGCGCGATGTCGTACTGCTGCGTGGCGAACCGGCGGCTCCGACCGATCCGACCGTTGAAGATGGTGTGCGGCGCCTGGCCAGGCCCGACGAGCGGATTGCTCTTGCTGACCGCGGTCACGGCCAGCTTGGCAAACGCGGCAGGCAGATCGATGATGGTCGACAACTCCGACGTGACGGACCGCAGTAGCCCGCCGAGGTCGGGGATGAGGCCGCTGTCCTTCTCGTCCTTCTTCCGTTCCCGCTTGGGCACCGGGTTCCGGAAGAACAACGGGGTGTCGGCATCGGCCGGATCGGTCGACATCGACCGGATGAGTGTCTTCATCGCCGTGTAGCCGTCGACGAGCGAGTGGTGCATCTTGACGTACAACGCGACGTTGCCGTCGTCCAGGCCCTCGATGATGTGCAGTTCCCAGGGCGGCCGGGTCAGGTCCAGCTGGCGAGCATGCAAGCGGGAGATCAGGATTCCCAACTCGCGCTGATCGCCCGGACGTGGCAACGCAGAGCGCCGAACGTGATACATGACGTCGAACTTGGTGTCCTCGACCCAGCGCTGTAGCGGATTGAGCAGGAACCACGGCGTCTGCAGCTTCATGTTCCACGGGGGTTCGATCTCGTTCGACCCGTAGATTTCGTCGCGCAGCTGATCCAGAATGTCGCCCGCGTCGCCCGATGTCGGGCGGAACTGCATCAGTCCCGCGACATGCATCATCGTCTCGGGCGATTCGGCCGCCAGGAACATCGAATCGAGGGGGGACAGTCGTTTGCCGGTCACTCCGGTGAACTTACTGACCGCATGCGACTTCGACCGCGAAACGGGCGAACATCGTCGCGCGTCTACTGATCTGCTGTCATCAACTCGGCGATCGCGGTCCGATCGGCCAGCGACGGTACGCCCCAACCTCTTTCGTACCCATAGACTTCGCGCAGTGGGGTCTTCGACCCGACGCCCTCGAGAATGTCCAGGTCGTCGGTCGAGATCAGACCCGGATGCTCGACACCACAGGCCTCCGATACCTTCAGCAGATCTCGGCGCAGTGTCATGAGGTAGTTCGCTGCCCGCTCCGACTTCAAGGTGGGGTCGAGTCCCCTTGCCAGCCAGGCATTTTGGGTGGCGATTCCCGTCGGGCAGGAATCGGTGTGGCATTTCTGGGACTGGATGCAGCCGATGGAGAGCATGATCTCCCGACCGACATTGACCATGTCGGCACCGAGCGCAAAGGCGACAACAGCGTTGTCGGGCAACCCGAGCTTGCCCGATCCGATGAATGTCACGCGGTCGCTGATCCCTGCCGCGGCAAACCGTTTGTACACCTCGGAAAACCCGATCCGGAACGGGTAGGCCACCGATTCGCTGAAGATCAGCGGCGCGGCGCCGGTGCCGCCCTCGCCCCCGTCGACCGTGACGAAGTCGACCCCACGTTGACCGTCGGCCATGTGCTGCACCAGCTCGTCCCAGAAGTCCATGTTGCCGACCGCGGACTTGATGCCGACCGGCAAACCCGTTTCAGATGCGACGAATTCGACCCAGTCGAGCATGCTGTCGATGTCATGGAATTCGGTGTGCCGGGACGGACTCTTGCAATCGACACCTACCGGGATGCCACGGATGGTCGCGATCTCGGCGGTGACTTTCGCGCCCGGGAGCATGCCGCCGAGGCCCGGCTTTGCGCCCTGACTCAGCTTGATCTCGATGGCCTTGACCGGACCGGAGTGGACCACTTCTTTCAGCTTGTTGATGTCGAAACGACCATGCTCATCGCGGCACCCGAAGTAGGCGGTGCCGATCTGGAGGATGAGGTCGCCGCCGTTGCGGTGATAGGGCGACAGGCCTCCTTCGCCGGTGTTGTGCATCGAACCGGCACTGGCCGCGCCCTTGTTGATCGCTTCGATGGCCTTAGCCGACATCGAGCCGAAGCTCATCGCCGACACGTTCACCACTGATTGCGGCCGAAAGGCCTTGGCGCGACCACGTGGTCCGCCCAGGATCTTTGCCGACGGGACAGGGCTACCGGGCCGGTCTGACGAATGTGTGACCGCGGCGAACGTCCGGTGTTTGATGATCGGGTAGCCGGGTGTGTACTCCACATTGTTGTCGGTGCCGAAGCCGTAGTAGTTGTTCTGCATCTTCGACGACGCGTAGATCCAGCGCCGCTGGTTGCGGCTGAACGGGCGCTCCTCGTCGTTGCTCGTCACGATGTACTGGCGGAGCTCAGGGCCCATCTCCTCGAGCAGGTATCGAAGATGCCCGAGCACCGGATAGTTGCGCAGGAGGGCGTGAGGCTTCTGGGTGAGGTCGTAGACAGCAAGCGCAGCCACACCGACGACGGGCGCTGCGGGCAGAATGCTCTTCCACTTCATCGGCATAGCTAATAACAGATACACCCCGTACCGGTGGAGAACTGGCAAACATCAGGGCAGTAATTCGTGAACTCCGATCCGGACGCCCGCCGATGGATTTCACCGTGCCACCGGATGGACATTGCGTGACCCAGCGCGAGGCGAACCGCAGAGTTCGCCTCGCGGCTACCTGGTCGATGCCGGCTCATGCCACAGTGCCCGCGTGACCGTCGAGTCGGCGACCGGGCTGCAATGTGCCGTCGATCGATTCCACCGAGCCTGCGAACTGGTCGTCAGGCGCTTGCCCTTCGGCCTCAAATCGATTGTCGCTCCGACGTTTCTGGGCTTCGCACTGATCAATGGCTGCACGTTCGCCGTTGATCTGCTGTTGCTCACCGGACTGCGCGACGGGTTGGGCCTACCGCTGGCGGTGGCGGTCACGGGGTCGTACGTGTGCGCTTTCGGGCTCAGCTACGTCCTGAACCGGACCTTCAACTTCAGCTCGCACAGCGCGGTCGGCCCGCAGCTTGCCGTATACGTCGTCGTGGTCGCGGTGAACTATCTGGCGTTCATCCTCGGTGTCTCGACGGGATTGTCGGCCCTGGGCGTCGAATACCACGTCGCACGGATCGTCGCCGGCAGCTGCGAGGCGGTCTACATGTACGCGGCGATGCGCTGGGTCGTGTTCCGGCACTGACCACGGGGCGCCACGTGGCGGTGACCTGTGTCTCATGACAAGCGCAGATGCTGCAAGGGTGTTAATTTCGCCGGGTCAATGTTGTACGGAGGCAACAAACGGGGGTAGTCGGGGACGGCAGGGCATCTCATACGCGTCGGCGAGAATCTTCCGCTCAATGCCGCCATCACCGTCGCTGACTGATCAGCGAAATTCCCCAGTACGCCACCACGGCGACACCGTCGCTCCAGTGGTGCCGCGCTGCGCATATCTCAGCATCCCCTCCTCTCGTACAGATTGGACATTGCCCCGTGGCCGGTTGGAACCGCTGCAGTGCAACAGGTTTCGTCGTCGCGCTCTGCGCGGCGATCGGAGTGCACCCGTCGGCGGCCGCTTCGACCGAGAGCCCCGACGTCACTTTCTATCTGCAGGGCACCTGCCTGTGTGACGTCTCGCCTACCTCGCGCGAGGCACTCGGGCTGGCCGACGGATATCTGGATTCCGCCGGCACCATCCACGGCGTCGGTTATCCCGCGGGATTGCTGTTCGCCGCGGATGCGGTCATCGGATCCACCAAGGTGAACGCCACCCTGTCCACGGTGCCAGCCGACACTGCCGTCACCCTCGCCGGACTGAGCCAGGGCGCCATCGTGCTGAACTATGTGAAACTCGCTCGGTCGCTGCGACATTCGCTTGGCCGGCGCGATGCGGACAACCTGCAATTCGTGACCTTCGGCGACCCGCAGAACACCACGGGCGGTATCACCACCAAGAATCGTGCGCTACAGCTGTTTGCGCCGAACACTCCGTTGGCGACCTCCTACCCCACCACCGAGATCGTCCGCGAGTATGACGGCTTCTCCGACTGGCCCGACAAACCAACACGTTTGGCCGTCCTGAACGCGGTGATGGGTGTCGGTTACGTGCACACCGACTACGGGTCGGCTGCCAATCCGATGACGCCAGGCACGCTCAAGACGGTCCGCACCAACGCCGCAGGCGGCACCACCACGCATTACGTCGTGCCCACGGCCCGGCTGCCACTCACGCAGCCGTTGCGTGACATCGGGCTGAACACCTCCCCCATCGACGCCTGGCTGCGACCGCAGATCGACCGCGCCTACGTCCACCGCCCACAGCTCGGGCCCCGCGGTACCACTACCCCGCCGACGCAGCAGGCGCCGAATCGTCCCCAGGCAGCGATGAACGCCTTGGCGGCAGCGGTGCTCGGCAGGCCAACCGCCAAGGCGGCGCACGGGCCGGAGGCCGGCGCACACGACGCCAAATCTGGGGCCGCAGGCAAACCATCTGACAGCACCAAGGACGCCAAGGAGAAGGCGTCGAAGCCCCATCGGGACTTTGGATTTCGGAAATCTCGCCGCGGCGGGGAATCAAGGAGGTAGTTCTCATGTGGGTCAAGACCCAGACAGTGACGCTGTCCGTGCTGTGCTCGACTGCCGTCGTGGTGGCCAGTGCGGCACCGGTTCTGCCGACGACGCACGCGACGTCGGTGGGCAGTGCCGAATACCGATACGCGCTCACGGCAGCGGCCTTCGATACCGCGTTCAATCCGATTCGGTACCTCGGCAACGTGGGAGGGGCGGCGCAGGCCATTGCCTCCGACGTGATCTATTGGCAGACACCGGACTTCCCGCTGCTGGTACTGAGTGCGCAAGTCGACCCCAGCTCCGGCCAGTACGAGGCCGTGCAGAAGGTGACCTCGACGACGACACACCTGCAGACTCTGGTCAGCTCAGTGACGGCGTTTCCCGGCGCCTCGTCGTCGCCCCAGGTGCAGCAGGTGGTCAGCGGGATCGGAGCGGCTGGTGCCGCTGCCGCGGGCGTGACGCAGACCGTCACCGCCACCCTTGCGCCCCACCTCGCTCCGCTGACGCCGGTCATCTACGTCGTCAGGGTGCTACGAGCGGCCGTCGGCGTTTACTACGCCGTCGCCACGTTGTCGACCACCGGGCTCGGCACAGTACTCAGCGGGCAGAACCCACTGACCGCCGTCGCCAACGTCGTGTCATCGGTCCAGGGATTGGCCAATGTCCTCGCCCACGCACCGCGGCCGACCTCTTCGGTTGGTTCCACCGCGGCACTGACGACCGCCGCATCGACGACTGCGGCATCGCAGGTCGCCGCGAAGTCCACCACCGCGGGTGAAGGCGACCAACCGGAATCGCGATCTGGCACTGGCGGTTCCGGCAAACGGACTGCGAAGGCGGCAAAGTCCGAAGAGGCACAAACAGAATCGTCGACCGCAGATCGTAAATCGAAGGCCAAGAAGTCGGCGGACGACGACGACGCGCCGAAATCGACCGCCGCACCGGCCAAATCGAAGGCGTCCGCAGCCGACAAGTCGACGGACTCCCCCGACCCGCAGGCTGCTCCGCCGGCCGCAACGCCGAAGAAGTCCAAGCGCACACCGAAGAGCGAAGACCATGGCGGCCGCGACGACGCGTCGCCCAAGGCAGCCGCCCCCAAGACCGCCAAGGCCAAGGAGAAGGGCGACCACGAGAGTCGTAAACACTGACCGTCGATGGGCGTGCACTAGAACAGACGTAGGCGACTGCACTACGAAGGGGACGCCCGCGATGGCGAAGACGCACCACTACGAACTCGACGTGACGTGGACCGGCAACACCGGCACCGGAACCTCCGGTTACCGCGAGTACGACCGCACGCACGACGTCAGCGCCGACGGCAAGCCCACCATCGCCGGTACCGCTGACCCCGCCTTCCGCGGCGATCCGCAACGCTGGAACCCCGAGGAGCTTCTCGTGGCCTCGTTGTCGCAGTGTCACATGCTGTGGGTCCTGGCCCTGTGTTCGCAGGAGGGCATCGTCGTCACCGGGTACACGGACCACCCGTCGGGCACGATGGCCCAAACCCCGGACGGTGGTGGGTATTTCACCGAGGTGGTGCTGCGGCCCGTCGTCCAGATCGCAGAGGAACGGCACCGCGACGCTCTCACCGACGTCCACGAGCGGGCCCATCACCTGTGTTTCATCGCCAATTCCGTCAACTTCGACGTCCGGTGCGAAGCGCAGGTGACCGTCGCCGAATCCGGGTAAGCCACGGTGTCCCCATGGGAAGATGCCGCATGGCCATCAAGATCGACGCACTCGATTCCGCGCTGCTGTCGGCGCTGGCGACCGACCCGCGCACCCCGATCCTTGAGCTGGCATCGCGGCTGAAGGTCGCCCGCAACACCGTGCAGGCGCGGATGAAGCGGCTCGAGGAGTCCGGTCTGGTCCGTGGCTATCCGCCGAACATCAATCTGTCCGAGCTCGGCTTTGCCGTGCACGCTCTGGTCTTCGTCGAGACGGACCAGACCAAGATGGACGCGATCATCGAGGCGTTGCGGGATGTTCCGCATGTGTTGGAGGTCCACGCGACGACCGGGCGGGCGGACCTGCTGGTCCGGATCGCGGCGCAGACGCAGGAGGAGCTGCTCAGCGTGATCCAACGGGTGCACCGGATCGACGGGGTCAAGCACTCCGAGACGATGCTGGCGATGGCCACACCGGTCGAATACCGATCACTCCCCCTTGTGCAGCACGTGACGCAACGTCGAACAAAATGATGCGTGCGTCACAGTGTGCCATGTCACAATTGAGCAGTTTGATCAACATTTCCGACCACAGTTGACGCAGAACGCATACCGGAGCAGATTTCGCTGCACCGATTGCATTTAGTTCTCGCTTTGCAGCTCACGATCTGAGCTGTGACAAGTGTGGAGGTTGTCAGTGACCAGCGTTCTGTCCCGATCCGAACTCACCGCGGTGGAGCCCGCCGCGCCCTACGACCTCGACGACCGCTACCGCTCCGGCGCCGGCCCCGTCCTGCTCACCGGAGTGCAGGCGATCGCCCGGATGATGGTCGAGCAGCACGTCCGTGACCTCCGCGCCGGTCACCGCGTCGCGACCTTCGTTTCCGGCTACCAGGGCAGCCCCCTCGGCGGTGTCGACAAGATGCTGCTGGGCATGCCGAGTGTGCTGACCGAGCACGACGTCGTCTTCACCCCCGGCTTCAACGAGGAACTCGCCGCCACCGCGGTGTGGGGCAGCCAGACCGACCTCCCCGCCGGAAAGGCGACCCACGACGGCGTCATCGGCGTCTGGTACGGCAAGGGACCAGGCGTCGACCGCGCGACCGACGCACTGCGTCACGCCAACATGTACGGCGTCAACCCCCGCGGCGGCGTGCTGCTGCTGGTCGGCGACGACCCGGCGTCCAAGTCGTCGACCGTCCCCGCCGTCAGCGAGCGATCCCTCGCGGCCCTCGGCATCCCGGTTCTGTTCCCGCGCAACGCCGACGAGATCATCACCATGGGCATGCAGGGTGTCGCGTTGTCGCGGGCCTCGGGCTGCGTCGTGGCGATGAAGATCGTCGCCGACGTCGCTGACGGCGCCTGGACCGTCGACGCCGACGTGGCCGATCTCGCGATCACCACACCCGAAATCCTCTGGGACGGAAAGCCGTTCACCTACCTCCAGCGTCCGATGGCCGCACCCGCCGACAGCCTGCTCGCCGAGGCCGACCTCTACGGCCCACGCTGGGCGACCGTCCGAGCCTTCGGTGACGTCAACGCCCTCGACGTACTCGAGGTGGACCCGGTCCGCGCGAAGGTCGGCATCGCCGCCACCGGCACCACCTTCGACGCCGTCCGTCAGGCACTGCTCGACCTCGGTGTCGACGACGCGGCACTGCACCGTGCGGGAATCCGCTTGCTGCGCATCGGAATGCCGTATCCGGTGGGCCAGCAGTCGGTCACCGAGTTCGCCCGCGGCCTCGAACAGGTGATCGTCGTCGAGGACAAGACAGCGTTCATCGAAACCCAGGTCCGCGAAATCCTGTACGGCACTGCCGACGCCCCGCAGATCATCGGCAAGCACGACGCCGCCGGGGCACCACTGTTCCCGCTCGGTGGCGAGCTGACCGCCGCCCGCGTGCTCGCCCCGCTGCGCCGGGTACTGCGTGATCACGTCGAGCTGAAGCGCACGCCGCCGCCCGCCCTGTCGCTGGAAGTGTTGTCCGCCAAGCGAACCGCGTACTTCTGCAGCGGCTGCCCGCACAACCGCTCCACCGCGATCCCCGAGGGCTCGATCGGCGGCGGTGGCATCGGCTGCCACACCCTGGTCACCATGTCGGGCCGCAGCGACAGCGCCGTGGTCGGCCTGACCCAGATGGGCGGCGAGGGCAGCCAGTGGATCGGGCAGGCCCCGTTCACCGATGTGCCGCACCTGTTCCAGAACGTCGGCGACGGCACCTTCTTCCACTCCGGACAGCTCGCGGTGCAGGCCTGCATCGCCGCCGGCGTCAACATCACCTACAAGCTGCTCTACAACGAAGTCGTCGCCATGACCGGCGCCCAGGACGTAGAAGGCGGGCTCGGCGTCGCGGGGCTCACCCACAAGCTGACCACCGAAGGCGTCAAGCAGATCATCATCTGCGCCGATGAACCCAAGCGGCACAACAAGAAAGCACTCGCCAAGGGCACGCTGCTGTGGCACCGCGACCGGCTCGACGAAGCACAGAAGGTGCTGCGCGAGATCCCGGGCGTCACCGTCCTCATCTACGACCAGCATTGCGCCGCCGACGCGCGCCGTCAGCGCAAGCGCGGCACGCTGCCCACCCGCAACACGCGCGTGGTGATCAACGAGGCCGTGTGCGAGGGCTGCGGTGACTGCGGCACCAAATCGAACTGCCTGTCGGTGCAGCCGGTCGACACCGAATTCGGACGCAAGACCCGCATCGACCAGACGTCGTGCAACACCGACTACACGTGCCTCGACGGCGACTGCCCGTCGTTCGTGACGGTCGAGCTGACCCCGGACAAGAAGGGCCGCAAGGCATCCCGGCGCAAAGCGGCGGAGCCGCCGCGGGTCACGGATCCGGGTCTCGGCGCTCCCACCGGCACCCAGAACGTCCTGCTGGCCGGCATCGGCGGCACCGGGATCGTCACGGTCAACCAGGTCCTGGCCACCGCCGCCTTGCGTGCGGGCTACGAGGTGGAGAGCCTCGACCAGATCGGCCTGAGCCAGAAGGCCGGCCCGGTCGTCTCGCACCTGCGGTTCTCGACCACCGCACTCGAGCCGTCCAACCGCCTCACCTCCGGCAGCGCCGATTGCATCATCGCGATCGACCTGCTGACCGCGACCGACAACCGGAACCTGGCCTACGGCAGTGCCGAACGCACCATCGCGGTCGCCTCGACGAGCCGGACTCCGACCGGTGACATGGTGTACGACAAGTCCGTCGCGTACCCGCAGACCCAATCACTGCTGGAGCGGCTCACGGTGACCACGCGAACGCTGACCCACTTCGACGCACTCGCCGCGGCCGAGGCCTTGTTCGGCAACACCGCTGCGGCCAACTTCCTCGTCGTCGGCGCCGCCTTCCAGAGCGGCGGCCTGCGACTGCCCGAGGCCAGTATCGAAGAGGCCATCGGCATCAATGGTGTCGCGGTCGCCGCCAACGTTGCGGCCTTCCGCTGGGGCCGTGTCGCGGTCGCCGATCCGGCAGCGTTCGCCGCCGCGGTCGACGCAGCACGGCCGAAGGCGGTGCCGGCGGTCACGAGCCCGGACCTGTTGGCCAGCACCACCTTCGACGGCGAGGTTCGCCGGCTGGTCGAGCTGCGGGCCGGAGAGCTGGTGCGCTACCAGAACGCGAAAGTTGCCCGGCGCTACGTCGACACGGTCCAGGCCGTCTGGCAGTCGGAGCGCACCATCACCGAGAACACCGCGTTCAGCGAGGCCGTCGCACGCGGCCTCCACAAGTTCACCGCCTACAAGGACGAGTACGAGGTCGCGCGGCTGTTGGTCGACCCGGCCTTCCTCGCCGACGTGCAGGCGCAGGTGCCCGGCGGCGACAACCTCACCTATCGGCTGCATCCGCCCGCCCTGCGGGCGATGGGCCGCGCGAAGAAGGTCGGTTTCGGGCCGAAATCGCATGTGGCACTGAAGCTGCTCGCCAAAGCCAAGGTGTTACGCGGCACCAAGCTCGATCCGTTCGGCTACGCCCACATCCGGAAAGTGGAGCGGCAGTTGCTGTCTCACTACACCGACATGGTGCTCCGACTCGCCGCCGAGCTGACCACCGCCAACTACGCGACGGCCGTCGAAGCCGCCGGGTTGCCCGACATCGTGCGGGGCTACGAGGACGTCAAGCTCGGCAACGTCGAGCTGTACCGAGCGCGCCTGCAGGACCTCGGCATCACGGCCTGAGCGCCCACCTCTCCAGATCTGTCCTGCCGCCGAACATGCGGCAGGGCCATCCATGCCGCCCAGCGGCAACGTCACCCCATGCCGCCAAACATGCGGTACCAGAAAGGAAGTAGTAGTGACTTCTGTGTCCACCTCATCGGTGTCCACCCCTGCCGGAGTCTTCGATCGCTCGCACAAGCTGAGCTCACGTAGCCACGAGCAGGTCGTGTTCTGTGAAGACTCCGAGTCAGGCCTCAAGGCCATCATCGCCATCCACTCCACGGCGTTGGGTCCGGCACTCGGTGGCTGCCGCATGTACCCGTACGCCGACGAATTCGAGGCGCTCGAGGACGTCCTGCGGCTGTCGTGGGGTATGTCGTACAAAGCCGCCGCGGCCGGGGTGAACCTGGGCGGCGGCAAGTCCGTCATCATCGGCGACCCCACCAGCGACAAGAGCGAAGCGCTCTTCGCCGCGTTCGCGCGCTACGTCAACACCCTGGGTGGACGGTACGTCACCGCCGGTGACGTCGGCACCAACACCGACGACCTGGACGTCATGGGCAAGTACACCCAACACGTCACCGGCCGCAGCGCCGCGGCCGGCGGCTCCGGCGACAGCGCCCGCCTGACCGCGCTGGGCGTGTTCAACGCCATGCGCGCGGGCGCCGAATCAGTGTGGGGTGCACCGACGTTGGCCGGCCGGACCGTCGGCGTCGAAGGCGTGGGCAAGGTGGGCCGCGAACTCATCGCGCTGCTGCTTGCCGACGGAGCCGACGTGTACGCCACCGATGTGAACGACGCGGCGCTGCAGCGCGTCTCGAACGACCACCCGTCTGTGCGCGTCCTCAATTCGGTTGCCGACGCCCCGGTCGATGTCTATGCTCCCTGTGCCCTCGGGGCTACTCTGACGCCTATGAGCGCTGAAACCATCGAGGCGAAGCTGGTCTGCGGTGCCGCGAACAACCAGCTCGCGACACCGGACGTCGAACTGTTGCTCGGCCGTCGCGGCATCACCTGGGTACCTGACTTCGTGGCCAACGCCGGTGGCCTCATCCAGGTCGCCGGTGAGTTGCACGGCGCGCACCGCGCGGCCGTCGAAGCCGACGTGACCCGCATCTTCGACCGGTGCCGCGACATCATCGCCACCGCGCGCGAGGCGGGCATCAGCATCGGTGCCGCCGCCAACCTGTTCGCAGAACAGCGGCTCGACGGGGCCATCTGATGGGCGCCGGCGGCGGGCTTTTCCGCACCAAGTCAGTCGAGCAGTCGATCCGGGATACCGACGAACCCGACTCGAAGCTCCGCAAAGACCTGACGGCAAGGGATCTCACTGTTTTCGGCGTTGCCGTCGTCATCGGCGCCGGCATCTTCACCCTTACCGCTCAGACCGCGGGCAACATGGCAGGGCCGGCCGTTTCGGTCGCGTTCGTCATCGCGGCGATCACGTGCGGGCTCACCGCACTGTGCTACGCCGAGTTCGCCTCGACTGTGCCCGTCGCCGGCAGCGCCTACACCTACGCCTACGCCACCTTCGGTGAGCTCGTCGCATGGATCATCGGCTGGGACCTGATTCTCGAATTCGCGCTCGCGGTAGCCGTTGTTGCCAAAGGCTGGTCGCAGTATCTCGGTGAGGTGCTCGGCGGGGCGGTGTCGCCCGTCGTGCACCTCGGCTCCATCAAGTTCGACTGGGGTGCACTGGTGATCATCGCGATCGTCGGCGTCCTGCTGGCGACCGGAACCAAACTGTCGTCTCGGGTGTCTGCCGTCGCCGTGGCGATCAAGCTCGCGGTGATCGTGCTGATCCTCGTCGTCGGTGCCACCTACTTCAAGGCATCGAACCTCACCCCCTTCATCCCGGCGGCGCAGCCGTCGGCGAAGGCCGACGGGGTGCACCAGTCGATGTTGGCCTGGCTCACCGGAACTGGCGGCACCAGCTTCGGATGGCTGGGCCTGCTGACAGCAGCCAGCATCGCGTTCTTCGCCTTCATCGGCTTCGACGTGGTCGCCACTGCCGCGGAAGAAACCCGCAACCCGCAGCGCGACGTACCCCGCGGCATCTTCGGCGCGCTGGCCATCGTCACCGTCTGCTACGTCGCGGTGTCCTTCGTGCTCACCGGCATGGTGTCGTACAAGCAACTGCAGGGCGAAAATGCCACACTGGCAACCGCGTTCGCCATCCACGGCGCGACGTGGACCAAGAACATCATCTCCATCGGCGCGCTGGCCGGCCTGTCGACCGTCGTCATGGTGATGTTCCTCGGCCAGACCCGCGTCCTGTTCGCGATGTCCCGCGACGGTCTGCTCCCCCGCCGTCTCGCACACACCGGCAAGCACGGCACCCCCGTGCGACTGACGGTCATCGTGGGCGTCGTCTGCGCGGTGCTCGCGGCGTTCGTCGACTTCGGCACTCTCGCCGGCATGGTCAACATCGGCACGCTCGTCGCATTCATCCTCGTTGCGATCGGCATTCCTGTCCTGCGCCGGACCCGACCCGATCTCAAGCGCGGCTTCCGCGTGCCCCTCGTACCGGTGGTCCCGATCCTGGCTGCGCTGTCATGCCTGTGGCTGATGCTCAACCTCGAGGTCGAGACCTGGTTGCGGTTTCTGATCTGGATGGCGATCGGCGTGGTCCTGTACTTCGCCTACGGCAGGTCCCACTCGATGATGGCGCGACCGCGCCCAGAGCCGCACAAGCACCTCAACGTCACCCAGATAGCGGCCTGACCCTCATTTGCAGGTGACCCGGACCTCGAAGGGCTTGGTCACCATCACGGGCGGTAGCGCTGCCGTCACCCCGGTGGCGCTACCGCTGATGATGTACGTATCACCGTCTTTGGACGCGGTGGCCTCGCCACCGGACATGCCTTGCTGATAGCCGAGGATGACGCCATTGACGTTGCCGAGGATCACCGAATGCACGGTCTTGGCGTCCGGCGTCAACACCACCGCCACCCCCGAAACCTTTTGGCCTATCGCGATATTGAAATTGCCGACCGCGTTGGTACAGACCACATTGCCGGTGATGTTCTGTCGTACACCGTCGACGGTCACCTCGGCCTGACCGGGTGGCGGATTGCCGGTGGCGGATTCGCTGGGCGAAGCCGCAGCGCTGGACGTCGACGACGACGTGGTCTTGGCGGTGCTGCTGGTCGAGCTACTCGCCGAACTGCCGCTCGGGCTCGTCGTCCCGGTGAACGGTTTCTCACCGGTGCAGCCGACACCGACGAACCCGATGACCACCGCTGTGCCCGCCGCACCGATCGCTAACCGTTGCCTCACCTTGGCACCCTTCTTCGTCGTCACAATCCGGTCCCACAACATGTACGCCGTTGAACCGGCCGGCGCAGCTAATGCGTCGAGTGGCTGGGGAGAAGGACGTCGTTGAAAGTGACCGTACGGAGGTTGCGGCTACGGACGACGTCGGCCAGGCAATCGACGACATGCGTCACCGGAGCATGGTTGAGATGGCCAAGGACGATGTTCTGCGGACCCCGAACGTGTTGGACAGGAACGCATGGTTGCGCTGGATCTGGTCGGCTATCTGTGCCGGCGACTGCGTGGTGAGGCCGGTTCTTCACTGCCTTGCCTTCGGGCACGCGCTGGAAGAACAGGCGCGAACCGACACCTGTGGGATCGACGCAGGCGAACTTCGACCCCTGGTGGTCAGGGGGCAATGACCGGTCGAAATCGGCCCACGACGCGAACCCCGGTGGCGGCGGTGGCACGACGTACCCGAGCACGTCGCACCAGAACCGCGCGACACGCTCGGGTACCGCGCAGTCGAACGTGACTTGAAATTGCTTGACCGCAGCCATCTTTCGCCTCAGCGGTCGAGGTCGCGAAGGCCGGCGACGGTATCGGCCAAGGTGATTCGCGGATCACGGTAGGTGACGCCGAGGTCGCGTTCGCTCGGTGTGTCGTCCGATGCCGGCATCTGCGTGTAGTACTGCATGCCTGCTTCGGTGAACGGTGTCTGGAACGGCAGGAACGGCCCCAGCCGATCGAGCACCTGGCCGGCCATCCGCAGGACGGTGTCGGGGACCGGCACGGACAGCATGGTCTTGTCGCCGACCTCGGTCAACAGCCGCGCCAGCTCATCCACCGGGATGCGGTGGCCGCCGGCCATGTAGCGGCGGGGACCCTTGCCCGGCTCCAACAAGGCCGCGTGCAGGTCGGCCAGGTCGCGACCGTCGACCACCGTCCACGCCGCACTCCGACCGGGAATCGCCCCGAGCTGAAGTGCTTGGGCCACGCCCTCGCCGGCCTCACCGAACTGGTTGCCGACCGGCGGACCCATGACCATGCCGGGGTAGGTGATGTTCACGGGTGCGCCGGCGTCCTGCATCCCGCGGGCGTAGATCTCGACCTGCGCCTTCGATCGCCCATAGCCGTCGGTGCCGCCGAACACCGGCAGGTCGGCCTCCAGCTTGTCGACGTCGGGGTTGAACAACGCGGTAATGCTCGACACGTGGATGATCGGATCCAGGCCCAGTTCGACGGCTCCGCCCAGCACGTTGCGCGCACCGTCCATGTTGGTGCTCAGCATCTGCGCCGTCTGGTTCGGGTCGGTGGCGACCAGCGCCGCCGCGTGCAGGACGGCGTCGCAGCCATCCAGCGCACGCAGCACCGAGTCACGGTCAGTGATGTCACCGACCACGTGATCAGAGACGTCGACGCCGAGTTTGGCCACGCTCGTCTGCAGCCGGGCCGCGTTACGCACCAGAAAGCGGACCGAATGTCCCTTGTCTGCAATAGCTTTCGCGCTCCAACCGCCGACGAATCCGGTACCTCCGGTAACCAGCACCCGCATTACGCTTACCCCCTCAGATGTGAACCGCCGGTCCCTGACGCTAGTACGGCAGCGCGAGCGACGGTCACGAACGTGTCATTAGGCCGCGGGGTTGATTCGCGCGATGTACACGTCGCGCGTGAAGATACGTAGCCCTTCGGGTCCTGGTGGTGCGGTCGAGGTATAGACGGCGCCGGTCGGAGTCGTCAGCTTTACGGTGTGCCGACCGTGTCTGTCGTAGGTGGTGGCCGCGTGCCAGCCGGGTTCTTCTTTGACGTAATTGCAGTGCTCGCACAGACCTTGACCGTTGTGCACGCTGGTGGGCCCATCGTGGTGGTGCGGCTTGACGTGGTCGGTGTGCCGGATGCGGGCGTTGCAGTACGGAGTTCGGCAAATCTGATCCCGCAGCGCGATAAACCGGGCCAGCCCTTTCGGAAACGCCCGGGCCGCCGATTCCATCGCGACCAGCTTGTTGGTGCCGGGCTGGGCGTACAGCCGCCGCAGCGCGGCGGCTGCCTGCGGGTCAGCTTCAGCGGCCAGCACCAGATGCCGCGCGAGTTCGGCCGGGATCGGGCCGTAGCCATCCAGATGGGCCGGTTCTTCCCCGCCGGCGATGAGCGTTTCATCGGAGAGCACCAGATTGACCGTCACCGAAACCGGCGAGTCGATCGGATTGCGCCCAGTCACCCGTTCAACCACCAGGTCAGCCATGATCTGGCTGTGGCTGCGCCCGAGCCCGGCGGGTACCGAGGTGCCCGGCAAGGTCGACGCCAGGGTCGTGGCCGCGCCCTGCGACAGTGCCGCCTGCACAGCCTGGCCCTCGGCCGCCGGCAGCAGCACCGTGACTGTGGCCATGCCGTCGCGGGCGGGGCGACACCGGACGTGCCGTTCGGCCCGGCCCTGCCGGATCCGTTCCAGCACCGCTTCCTGGTCCAGCCGGTAGGCGATCCGCTTGGCATCGGCGGCGATCTTGGCGTTGCCCATGCCTTCCACGCTGGCCGGGTCGCCGCACAGTTCTTTGTCGAGCAGCTGGCGATGGAATGTCGACAGACACGCCGCTTCCTTGGTGATCAGCTCGGTCCGATGCTCCGACAGCACGCCGGATTCCAATGCCGCCAGCGTGCACGGCATATCTGGGATCAGGATCCGCGTCATCGCCATCACCCGTTCGCCCCGGTGCGGGGACTCACCGCGGGCCAGCCCGACCTCCGAACCCAGCGCGGCCCGCGACACCTGCGGCCCACCCGCGCGTGCGGCCGCGACCCGCCGCGCCTCCAGGGCCGCCTGCGCCCGGGCCTGCCCCGCCGCCGCGGCCGCCTTCATGCGTTCGAACTCGGTGATGCGACCCAGCAACGCCTCCTCGTCGGCGTCGGGGTCAATCACCGCTGTCTTGCGTCAAGAAGTTGGCAGGTTTTGTGGGTTCGTCGAGTTTAGGTAGGCCTGTTTGGGGGTGCGGTCGTCGAGGGCTTGGTGGGGTCTGATGGTGTTGTAGATGGTTCGGAAGTGGTGGGCTTCCATGTCGAGGGCGTCGCCGTCGCCGATGTATCCGCGAAATAGGTGCTCGTATTTGAGGGTGCCGAAGAACCGTTCGATGACGCCGTTGGTTTGTGGGGATTTGATCCGGGTTCGGACGTGCCGCAGCAGTGGGTCGGTGTGGTCGGCGAACAGTGCCCCGAAGTCCTTGCCGCGGTAGCAGGGGCCGTTGTCGGTGACGATGGCGATCGGTGCGGGTGTCTGGCCGATGATGTTGTCGTGGGCGTCGAGGACGTCCATCAGGGCGCGGTCATCGCGTAGGTCGTCGATAGCCAGGACGCGTTGGGCTTCGTCGATGGCCAGTTGTATGCAGCGCACGGCATCGATGCCGCGGCTGGTGGGGGTGACGGTGATCGCCAGGCAGTATTTGGTGGCGTAGTCGATGACGGCACTGATCCTCCAGATGCCGCCGTTGGTGGTTTCGAATTCGGAGAAGTCCGTCTGCCAGACCCGGTTGCGTTCGGTGGGTGGGTCGCGGAACACTTTGCGGCGCAATATCGCCCAGGATTTGCGGTCGGCGCGAAATCCCTGGGGCAGCAACAAGCCTCGTCGTTTCAGTGCTCGTTGCACTGAGGAATTGGTGACGTCGTGGCCGTCGGCGCGCATCATGGCGGCGATCTTGCGGTAGCCCCAGGCTGGCCACGCTTCGGCGTATTTGGCAGCCAGGCCTTCGACGCGATCAACCACCGGCGCCGGCCACGGACCTCTATCCGCAGCGCCATGACGCAATCGGGCCAACCGCCGCCGGTAGGTGCGTTCGGGGATGTCTGCCAGTACCGCGAACCTCGAAACCGGCAGCCCCGCCGCCTCTCTTAGGGCTTCGAGGTCTTGGAAGGGACCTGATCGATCAGCGCGGCACCGCGCTGCCAAATCCGAAGCTGCACCGTGGCTTCGGCCAGCGCCAGTTTGAGTTGCTCGTTTTCGATCTGCAGGCGCCGCTGTTCGGGTGTGCCCTTAGCCCCGGCCGGGCCGCTGGGCACCTCCTCAAGCCGCTCGGCGCCAGCGGCTAAAAACTGATGCTTCCACTTCGTCACGGTTTCACGGCAGACCCCGCTGCGGCGTGCGGCCTCCCCGCACGTCATTTCGTTGGCCAACACGGCCAGCACCAGTCGGGTCTTTTCTTCGGCAGGGATCTTCGTCCGTCGCGATCTGGCCATGACTCACTCAACCTCCTGAACCCTGGCCTCGTTGTGGATAACGCGACCCTGCCAAAAAGTTTGAGTCAGTAGACCGCCATCTGTTCGAACATAGTTTCGATACTACATGCGTCCCCCGACGGACGCCATGACTTTCCAGACCCGAGTCAGGGCAGTGACTTTGCCTGTGGCGCCGCACATCTCGTCGGTCCCCATTCCGGGACCCGTAGGCTCCCAGAATGCACGTCGACGTGATGACCGTTCCCCAGCCCCTGGCTCAGATGGGTGCGCTTGCCCAGCGCACCCAGGCCGCCGGATTCTCCGGTCTCCTACTGACCGAGACCGGACGGACCGCGTATCTCAGCGCCGCGGTCGCCTCCCAGACCGCTCCCGGACTCGAGCTGTCCACCGGTGTCGCGGTGGCGTTTCCGCGGAGTCCGTTCGTCACGGCGGCGTCGGCGTGGGAACTGCAGGAAGCGACGGGCGGCAAGTTCCGGCTCGGCATCGGCACCCAGGTCCGCACCCACGTGGTGCGGCGCTACGGCATGCCCTTCGAGCAGCCCGGCCCGCGGCTGCGAGACTACGTCCGCGCGGTGAAAGCCTGTTTCACGGCGTTCCGGACGGGCAAGCTCGAACATCACGGCGATTTCTACGACCTGGACTTCATCACGCCGCAATGGAGCCCGGGGCCCATCGACGCACCCGATCCCAAGGTCGACATCGCCGCGGTGAATCCGTGGATGTGGCGCATGGCCGGCGAGGTCGCGGACGGTGTGCACATTCACCCACTCGGCGAGCCGGGCTACATCGCGCGCCACGTGCTGCCCAATGTGGCTGCGGGAGCGGAGAAAGCGGGCCGCTCCCCCGCCGACATCGACACGATCATCCCGGCCATGACGATCGTCGGCGCCACCGACGAGGAGCGGCACAACGAACGCGAGTTCGTCCGCGCCAGCATGAGCTTCTACGGCAGCACACCGAACTACGCGTTCATCTGGGACGAGGCCGGTTTCGAGGGCACCACCGCGCGCCTGCGTGAGAAGCAGAAGGCCGGCGACATGGCCGGCATGATGGCGCAGATCACCGATGACCACATCGCGGCCTTCGCCACCGAATCCACCTGGGATGACTTGGCAGACCAGCTGATTGCCAAGTACGAGGGCGTCGCGACGCGCGTGGTGCTGTACAACGCCCTCGGCGGCTCCGACCGGTTCGAGCGGTACGGCGAGATCGCGCGGAGACTGTCAGCGCAATAGCGTCAGGAGGACTTCTCGACGACGCTCGACTTGAGCTGAAGGCGACCGAAACCCGGCACGTTGGCGTCGATGTCGTGGTCACCGACGCTCATCTCATGGGATATCCGCCGTTCGGTTGGTGACACTCAAAGGCAGCGCCAACGTGCGGTACGTCGCCGTCAGCCACTGCGGCCCGTTGCAGAAATCATGGTCGATCCACCACGCCAGCAGCCCCAACGTGGCTGAGGTGTGGAACTCCGCCGACACCTCAGCGGGCACAGCGGGCTCTGCAGACGTGAGCTGGGACCGCAGATGCTTACGAAGGACGTCGCCGATCAAGTGGCGCAGATGACGCTGAACCACGTCGCCACCGTGTCGGCCGCACAGCGCGCGGTAGATCGATTGATGCCGGTAAGCGTGATCGAAAAGCATTGTCGCGGGCAAGGTTACGTCGACGGCATCGGACTCCGGAATGGCGGCGAGCGCGTCGCTGAGTTGATCGCGCATGTCGTCGAAACTCGCGGTCAGTAGTGCTTCTTTGTCGCGGAAATGGACATAGAAGGTCGATCGGCCGACGTCGGCGCGGTCGAGGATGTCCTGGATGGTGGTTTTGTCGTAGCCCTGCTCGACGACCAGTTCCAGAAAGGCGGAGTGGAGCAGTTTCCGGGTACGCCGCACCCGGCGGTCGGTGACCGAGGTGCCACGAACCCCCGAATTCCGAACAGATTTCGGCTCTTGTTCCGTTCTGGACATCTCGCCCCCATTGGTTGTTGACGGAATTTCGGCCCTCTCCCTTCAATTGAACATGCTGTTCGGAAACTAACCAAGTGTTCGACAAAATCAACGAATCGGGAGAAGGCCATGAGCTATGCATGGGCGATTGTGGCGGCCGGGTTGGTCGGCACCATCGCGACAATCAGCGCAACTTTGTTCCGCGGCGCCATCGCCGCGAATCTAGGGAGGTGGCTGGCCACCCGAATCGCCGTCATATTCGGAACCGTCTGGACCACTTGGGTTTTGGCGAGCGCGATGCTTGCCCACGCCGACGTGTACCGGTTCGCCCCGGCGAAGATCGAACCGTGGTTGGCCTTGGCCATGGTCGTGCCTCTCGTGGCGGTCCTGCTCGCGACCAGGACCCCGGTCGCGTCCCGAATCCTGGATCAGTGGGACACCCAGTGGTGGCTGACCGTGGCACAGATCTTCCGGGTGGAAGGGGCCGCTTTCCTGATCGTGATGGCGCTGGGCGAACTGCCCGCCGGATTCGCGCTGCCCGCCGGATTGGGTGATATCGCAGTCGGTTTCGGTGCGATCTACCTGGCCCGCCATCTTCGGCACGGGAACGCCGGCCGACGACTGGTGTGGTTCAACATCCTAGGTCTGCTCGACCTCGTGGTCGCGACCGCGCTCGGCGTCACCGCGGCACCAGGCCTTGCGCACGTGCTGCAGCTATCGCCGTCGACCGAGCAGATCGCCCTGCTGCCGCTCGTACTCATTCCGACCACTCTGGTGCCACTCGCCGCGGCGCTGCACATCGTGTCGTTGCGCAAGCTCTCGACGGCCGCACCTACGGCGTCCAAGTCGATCCTGGTCGGAGCCTGACATGGCTACGACCATCCAGCATCAGGTCAACCGCTTCGTCGTCGACACCGATGACACCTTCGACGGACTGCGCCGGCGCTTCGAAACCCTGGTACCCACAATCGATTTCGCCGAACTCACCGAAGTGATCGAATCAGGTGACCTGGCTGCAGTACAGCGCTACACCGCAGCGCGCGCTCCGCATTCGTTCGTCAACTTCTGGGTGTTCGACCCGACGCCGATGATGGCACTGGCGGGCAACCCAACCCGCGCGATCACCTACATGGTGGGCAACAACGTGATCGCGGAAACCATGTTCCGCCGCGATCCCGGCATCATGCTCTACGCACCGATGCGCGCCGCCATCTACGAGGATGTCGACGGCGCAGTGCATTTCAGCATCGACCAACCATCGAGCAGGTTCGGTAGCTTCGCCGACCCACAGATCTCGGCGGTCGGCAGGCAACTGGATCACAAACTCGCGGAACTGCTGCGGCTGCTGGGCCTCACCGTGCCGGCCGAGCTGGACGCCGCGTGACTGTGAGCCCTATGCAGGCAATTCCGCGAATATCCCTGGATAGGGCTCACGGTCGACGAGTGGAAGAATCGAGGCATGATCGAACAGAGCCTCTGGATGCAAAAGGTCGAGGCGAATCCCGCGCACTCGCAGTGGTACATCGATCGCTTCCGGACATTGGCCCGCGCCGGTGAGGACCTGGTCGGCGAAGCCCGCCTGATCGACGCGATGGCTTCTCGCGGCGCCCGCATTCTCGACGCCGGTTGTGGACCCGGCCGGATCGGCGGATACCTCGCAGCGGCTGGGCACGATGTGGTCGGGGTGGACGTCGACCCCGCATTGATCGCGGCCGCCGAGGAGGATCACCCCGGGCCGCGCTGGTTGGTGGGTGACCTCGCCGAGCTCGACCTGCCGGCCCGCGGCATTCCCGAGCCGTTCGATCTCATCGTGTCGGCCGGCAACGTGATGACGTTCGTCGCCCCGAGCACCCGTGTGCAAGTGCTCTCCCGGCTTGGCGCCCACCTGGCCGACGACGGCCGCGCAGTGATCGGTTTCGGTGCCGGACGCGACTACCCGTTCAGCGAGTTCTTCGCCGACGTGACCGAAGCCGGGCTGACCCCGGACCTGCTGTTGTCCACGTGGGATGTGCGGCCGTTCACCGACGATTCCGACTTCCTGGTCGCAGTTCTGAGACCGAACGGGCCCCGGTAGCGTGGCAACGATGAACTTCTCCCGCGTGTCCTCCTCTGTTGCACTGACCGCCTGCGCCGCATCACTGGCCGTCGCCCTGACCGCCTGTGGCTCCGACGAAAAGCCGGCAGCGGCGACCACGACCCAGGCACCGCTGGTGACGACGACCCCGAGCCCGGTCACCGCTCTGGACAACTCCACGACAGCGGCCGCCCGCACCTGCCCGATGGCCGAGGGACAGGGCGGCGCGCCCGAGTGGACGCTCAACGGCGCAACCGGCAGCGTCGCGGTCACCGGCTCCACCGACAGCGCCGCCCCGGTCGTCACGGTCAAGGGCCCGTTCAGCGTGAATCAGACCCAGGTGCAGACGCTGAAGGCCGGCACCGGGCCCGTCGTCCCCGAAACCGCGACGGTCTCCGTCTGCTACGCGGGCTTCAACGGCCGGGACGGATCGAAGTTCGACAGCGCGTACGACCGCGGCGCCCCGGCCACCTTCTCCCTCATGCGCGTCGTGCCCGGCTTCCAGAAGGCCATCGCCGGCCAGAAGGTCGGCTCCACCGTCGCTGTCGCGATGACCTCCGCCGACGGCTACCCCGACGGTCAGCCGAGCGCAGGCATCGAGAAGGGCGACTCGCTGGTGTTCGCGATCAAGATCCTCGACGTGTCGAACTGATCTCTGCCGTGCAGCGTCGCGGCGAACCTGTTATCAAGAACATCGTTCATCGTTACCGCGAAACACCGTCGAGCAGGGGCGGCCCGGCCCCAATTGACGCCACAATAGAAATGTTGGAGTGCCGCGCTGTGGAGGACAGCGTGGTGCGTCAGTAGTCGCCGCTGCCGCGACGGGAGGGTGTATGCGCAGCTCAGTAGGCATAGTCACTGTTGTCGTGGTTGGTGTTCTGACCGCGGGCTGTGGCAGTACGCAGGGCAAGGCCGTGCCGGTGACCACGCCGCCGATGGTGCCCCGGCCACTGGTCGAACGGGAACTCGACGGGCTGCTGCTGAACCCCGAGCAAGTGAACGCGACGATGGGTTCGACGGCCATGGCCGTGCTCGGCGCCCAAGCGACCATGTCGGACAACAGCAGCACGATGGCACCACCGGAGTGCCTCGCCATCGACGGCGCGGCCGAAGCCGCCGTGTACGCGAGCAGCGGGTTCTGGGCCGAGCGCGAGCAGAGCATGAACGACGGGGACAAGTTCACCCACTACCTGAAACAGGCCGTGGTCCTGTTTCCGACGCAGGACAAAGCGCAGGAATTCTTCAATGCGTCAGCGCAGCTGTGGCCGGCGTGCAAGCAGTACACCCACACGCAGAGTCAGTCGCAGTGGACCGTCGGGCCGATCACCAATGCCCACGACACTCTCAGCGTGGTCTCGACCGAACAGGACGCGGCCGCACCCGGCTGGGCGTGCGGCCGCGCCTTGGCGCACAAGAACAACGTCATCATCGACATCAACACGTGCAGTCCCGACCCGGCGGACACGGCGGTTCAAGTCGCCAACCAGATCGGCACCAACGTCGCGGCACGATGGTGACGGCAGCGGTTATCCGCCGTTGGTGACCGGGTTCGACGTCAGGGTGATGAAGCCGTCGTTGATCCACACACCCCAGCGACCACCCCAGGCCGAGGTCCACACGACCGGCTGACCGTCCCAGACCTCAGACGGCTTCTTCGGGGCCCACGGCGGCGGAACCTCGCCCTGCCCGGGCGCAGGTGGCGGCGGCTGAGCCGCGGCCAGCGGCATCCCGAAGCCCAGCGCGGCTGCGGCGAGCGATCCCGCGATGGCTGCGGCAGACAAGGTCTTCTTGATCGAGGTCATGTGCTCCCCTGCGTCGACTGCGATTACTTAGCGTATGTAATCACATTACGCCGAACCCTCACTGCGATGGGGTGGCCACAAATCCGGACTGCGGCGGCGCCGAGTCAGGGCCACCCGGCGCCGGAGCCGAACCGGGCTTGGGGTCGTAGTACCCGGGCGGTGGCGGGCCGTTCAACGGGTAGTAGCCGGGAGGCAGCGCGGGTCCGCCGGTCTTGGGGCCGGTGTC
The DNA here is from genome assembly GCF_048282635.1 of Mycobacterium sp. PDNC021. NCBI lineage: Bacteria > Bacillati > Actinomycetota > Actinomycetes > Mycobacteriales > Mycobacteriaceae > Mycobacterium > Mycobacterium sp. PDNC021. Next base: position 3,365,127 of record NZ_CP182502.1, on the reverse strand, counting down.
GACGATCGGGTTCGATGACGCCGGATCGGTCAGCGAGATGAAGCCGGGCGGCAGTTTAGGCGCCGGCCCCGCACTGGGTGGTGCTCCGGGCGCCTCCTCGGGCGGCATGGTGAGCGCCTCGATCGGGTTACCGCTGTGGAATGTGTGCCAGATGTCCCGCAGGTACCCCAACTGGCCCGGGGTACTTCCGGCACCGTAGGTCGGGTTCTCGATCTCGGGGACTGTCGGAGCTCCGATCGGCGGCGCGGCCACCGGGCCGCTGGGGCCGCCTGCGGGCTCCACGACGGGCTGGCCTGGTGCAGGTGTCGTCGGCGTGGCAGGGTCCGCCGCAGCCGGACCGGCCGCGGCGAACGCGCCGACAAGCAGAATGCCGCCGACGATCATCGGCGGTCGGAAACGCTGTCGTTCGGTCTTCAAATGCTCGTCCGTTCTGTCAACCGGCTTCCGTAACGGGTCAGGCTATCGCGTGAGCGGGCCTCCGTCACCTTGTTCGGACCTGCATGGCCCGGTATGCCGACCGAATTTCGTCGACCCGAGTCGCCCCGATCCCCCACGGCTTGTCGACTCCGACCTGCTCGTCGAGGTCCCACAGCACGCAGACCTCGTCGGGTCCGCCGACCTTTTCCCAGGCAATGACCGTGCGCCTGAGCTGCTCGTGCATCGGCTCGGCCACCGCATCTGCGGGTGCGCCGCCCTCGGGGTGATGATGAAGGAACTGGCCGTAGGCGCTATCGCAGAACGCCGAATACCTTGCCGTACAAAGGATCAAGCCATGCCAGGCCTCATCGACGGCGTGCGACGGCATGCCGATCACCTGACCGTCCCGCATGGCCGCCCCGCAACACCGCAGCCACTGTCGCAGACCCTCCGCCACGAGATCCCGTGGCTGCCAAGGGCAGGTCTTGAACACCGCCGGCGGCAATTCGAGATCCGCCACCGCAGCGTTCATCTGGTCCAGCGGCCCCTGGCGCTTGAATCGCACTCTGCCACTGTAGGTCGTGGCGGCAGCTAGCCGGCTCCGGTTCGCACGGGCATCCGCGCCCAGCCCCGCACGCTCGAGGTCCGGGCGCGCTGCGCGTTCGCATAGTCGACCTGCCAGTCAGTCCACCGCTTGAACACCTCCTCGAACGCGACGCGGGCTTCCAGCCGGGCCAACGCGGCGCCGAGGCAGAAGTGGATGCCCTGACCGAAACTGAGGTGACCGGTCTTGCGATGGATGTCGTAGCGATCGGGATCGGCGAATTGCCGATCGTCCCGGTTCGCCGACCCGTTGAGCAGCAACAGGTACGAGCCTTCGGTCACGCGTTGCCCATGCCAGTCGACATCGCGCGCGACGTACCGGGCCTGAACTGGGGATGGCGCCTCGAACCGCAGGGTCTCCTCGATCGCCGCCGGAATCAGAGCCGGGTTCGCCACGAGTTCGCGGCGCTGATCGGGGTGTTCGCCCAGCAGTTGACCCATGAATCCGATGAGCCGAGCACTGGTTTCGTTGCCGGCGCCGGCAATCATCGTGGTATAGGCCAACACCTCGCCGCGTTCCAGCGGCCGCAACTCCCCGTCGGATCCCTCCACCTCGGCGGTGAGCAGATCGGTCATCAGGTCGTCGGAGGGATGACGGGCCCGCCAGTCGATGTACTCGACGAAAGCTGCCATCGAATCCTGGAAGATCGTCGTACTGATGTCGCCGGCGCTGCCGTCGGAGCCGACGGTGATGCGCTCGTCCGTGCCGTCCCGGATCACCTGTTGATCGGACTCGGGGATGCCCAGCAGATAGCCGATGGTCCGCATCGCCAGGACGGCGCCGAGCTGCGTCACGAAGTCGAACCCGTCGAGATCACGTAGCGGATCGAGGGCACGGCAACAGAATTCGCGCACCTGGCCCTCCACCGCCGACATCCGGCGCGGCGTGAACACCCGCGACAGCAAGCGGCGGTGCAGATCGTGCAACGGCGGATCCTCGAACAGCAGAATGCCCGGCGGCACCTCGATGCCGCTGAACAGGATGTCCGGCGCGGTGCCGTGCCCGGACCGGTAGGCCTGCCAGTCCGGAAGTGCCTGCGCCACATCGCCATAGCGGCTCAGCGCATAGAAGTTGTACTTCTCGTTGTAATACAACGGCGCCTCGGCCCGCATCCGCTGCCAGATGGGGTACGGATCGTCGTCGATGCCGTAATCGAAAGGGTCGTAGTACAACTCGGTCTGCTCGACCGTCTACCGTCCTGTCATCGGCTGGTTGGGCACCCCAGGGAAGAGCTCGGTCTCGGGTCCGGCAGTCACCCAGCCGGCCAGTTTCGTCGCCAGATGCGGCGCGAACACCGCGCCGTAGAGCAGGTTTCCCACCACGACGACCGCGACCACGGACAGCACGGCGGACTGGGTGCGCGTCGCCGCCCGCTTGTCGGACCAGACCTCGATGACGCTCCGCCCCTTGGTATCGGTGCGGCCCAGCAGGTAGGTGAACACCATCATCTGGATGCCCATGGCCAGCGAGTCGTAGATGGGGTACTGATTCCGAGTGCCCTCCCACGGGCCTAGACCTGGGATCACCCTGCCGTAGTAGAAGACCCCAAGCCTGGCCCCGAGGATCGCGTTGAACGTGAAGGCCCAACAGAATCCGACGACCAGGCCGACGGTGAGCATGGTCGTCGGCTGGCGCAGTTGCCACCGTCGGCACACCCACCGCCCGATGGCCGCCGCGATGACCGCGGGCAGCGCGAAGTAGGACATGTAGCCGATCGGCACCGGTGCCGGCAGCCCGCCCCAGGTCATGTTCAGCGGCCACCAGGAGGGCATGCGCGGGATGGCCGGCGCGAACTGGGCGTACATCGCCCAGTCATAGGGGGCTTCGATCCACGAGAACGACATGGCCGAGATGCACAGCAGCAGAAGCGGATGCAGCCGCCTGCGGCGGACGCTGAGGTACATGCCGAGCAGCACGAAGGCGAGTCCGCCCACGTAGGCGAAGCCGATGGCCGCCGTCATCAGCGGCGTCAGGCCGGAGTTCATCGCGGCTCGCCACTGTCGGTGCTGCGACGGGCTTCCGGGTCGAAACGCAGTACCGCGGCGTAGATCACGACCACCAGCCCGAACAGCATGCCGAGCATGACGATCGCACCCATGTCGATTCCCTTCTGGTGGAGACCAGAGTTTTGGATAGTAGACACTATCCACAAATTGGCCGTCAAGGGCCGCTATGTTTGAACCGTCCGGGAGCCGGACGAGTCAGAGGAGCTTGCCACCGTGACCCTGCCCGAAACGCCGCCGCGTCCGGCCACGCCGCGCCGCCCGCGTGGCGAGGCTCGTCGCCTGCTGCTCGTCGAGGCGCAGAACCTGTTCTCCCGCAAGGACTATCGCAGCACCACGACCCGGGAGATCGCCGATGCGGCCGGCGTCACCGAGCACCTGCTGTTCCGGTACTTCGGTTCCAAGGCCGGTCTGTTCCGCGAAGCCCTGGTCCTGCCGTTCACCGACTTCGTCGACGGCTTCGCCCAAACCTGGCAGTCATTGCGCCCCGAAGACACCGATGAACAAACCCTGGCACGGCATTTCGTCGGTCAGCTCTACGACGTACTCGCCGAACATCGAGGGCTGCTGGTCACCCTGGTCGCGGCCGAAGACCTCGGTGACGAGATGGAAAGCGCCGGGATCGCCGACATCAGGGCGGCCCTGGCGACGCTGGGCCGGATCAGCACCGAGGGCATGCAGCTGCGTGGGATGACGTCGGACCAACCTACCCTGCCTGCCCATTCGACGGTGGCGATGATCGTCGGAATGGTCGCCCTTCGCCCCACACTGTTCGGTGACAACCCGCCCTCCCGAGACGCGATCGTCGACGAACTGGTACAGGCCACGCTGCACGGGTTCTTACACCGCACCGGCTGAGCCGTCAGGCGGCCTGCGCCGGACTGTCTTCGCCCACAACGGCCTGCCGCCGGGCTTCCCAGCGCCGCAGCGCCATCCGGCACGGCTCCTCCAGCAGCGCATAACTCACCGCGGCCACCGCGAGTCCGAACGTCGTCGTCAGGACCATCACCACCGGCAATGCCCCCGGAAATGACGTCGGCCCGACCATGGCGAGCACCATGTCCAGTGCGGCGAGGTGCCACAGGAACAGCCCGTACGACCAGCGACCGAGCGTCACCATCGGTGCACTACCCAACACCCGGTGCTGATCGTCCGGAGCGCCGAGGACCAAGGGCGCCAACAGCGCTCCGGCGACGACGGCCCCCAAGGCCGTCCGCGCGATGAACTGGCCGAGCGTGGCGTGGTGGTGCCCGGCCGGCAGGGCCAACGGAGACGCCGCGACCAGAAAGGCGGCGACAGCCACGATCATCAGGATGGTCCGCTGCCGGGCCAACTGATGCAGCCAGCTGTAGGGCCGGAACATCCACTCCGCCAACAACATCCCGACGGCGAACCACGAAGCGTAGGCCGGCAACCAGGTCAGCGGATTGGCTCCGTGGTACGCGGGGATCGGTAGGTAACCCCAGCCGAAACTGAGCAGCGCCACCCCGGCGATCACCGGAACCCGCAGCCGCGGCCGCAATTTCGCGGCAAGGAGCGCCAATAGCGGCACGACGAGATAGAACGCCATCTCGACCGACAGGCTCCACATCTGGGTGAGCCCGGCGATGAGGGTCTTCGGCACAAAGACCTGCGTGAGGGTGAGGTTCGCGATCCATACGGTCCGGTCCGCGCTGCGTGCGTCCGGCAGCAGCGTCAGTACCACGACCACGGTCAGCAGGTAGGCCGGCATGATCCGGACCAGCCGAGAACGGTAGTAGGGCGCCGCCTCGGGTTCGGCCCGCAACCCGTGCGCCGCAGCAGCATGGCCACGCCACAGCAGGAAGCCCGACAACGCGAAGAACACGGCCACCGACAGGTCGAAGCGGGCCAGCAACCGGCCCACCACACCATCGGTGTAGCCGGTCTGCAATGCCACATGCGTGAGCACCACGCCCAACGCCGCGGCGGCCCGCAGCCCCTCCACCGCAGGCAGGAACCCACGGGTTCCGCTGACGGGCTCCGGGACAGCTGCGGTCATGCGCGATCCGCCTTCGGCTTCTCGCGGGTGGTCATGCGCCCAGTGTGCCCGAGAACCGCGCTCAGCTACCGAAAAGTCCCGCTTCGACGACTCGGATGACCGGTGCGCCGTCCTCGTCCGACGCGACGAGATCGATCTCCACGTCGATCCCCCAGTCGTGGTCGTGAGCCGGGTCGTCGAGGATCTGGCGGACGCGCCATACGCCCGGCGCGCGGTCGAAGATCAACATGGCGGGCCCGCGGGCGTCCGCCCCGGTGCCGAGGTCGACGTGCTCGGCGAAATACTGCTCCCCCACCGCTTCCCACCGCGGCGCCGTCCACCCCGACGCGGCGTCGAGTGCACCGAGCTCGTCCCAACGGCGTCGGGCCCACAGCTCCACCCGGCGGAACAGGGCGTTGCGGACCATGGCGGTGAAGGCCCGCTCGTTGCCGGTCAGGGGCCGCACCGGAGCCATCACCGCTACCTGGTCGACCTGGTCGGCATTGGTCAGCTGCTCCCATTCGTCGAGCAGGCTCGAATCCACCTGGCGGACAAGCTCTCCCAGCCATTCAACGATGTCCGTGAGCTCGTCGGTCCGCGCGGCAGCCGGAACTCCCGACCGGAGCGCCTTGAAGGCGTCCGACAGGTAGCGCAGCACCGCACCCTCGGTGCGGGTCAGCCCGTAAGCGCTGACGTACTCCTTGAACGTGAGTCCCTGTTCCCACATCTCTCGCACGACGGCCTTGGGGGCCGGATGCCCGTCGGCCGCCCACGGGTTGCTTCTGCAGTACACCTCGAAGCAGTGCGCCAGCAGCTCGTCGAGCGGGCGTGGATAGGTGATGTCATCGAGGAGTTCGATGCGCTCGTCGTATTCGATGCCCTCGGCCTTCATGGCGGCGACGGCCTCGCCACGCGCCTTCTTCAACTGGGCCGCCAGGATCTGGCGCGGATCCTCGAGCGTCGCCTCGATCACCGAAACCACGTCGAGCACAAAGGTTTCCGATGCCGGGTCGAGCAACTCGACGGCCGCCAGCGCGAAGGTCGACAGCGGTTGGTTCAGTGCGAAATCCGGTGGCAGGTCGACGGTCAGTCGGTAGCGCCGCCCGTCCGGCTCGGGTTCGACGAGTCGTTCCAGCACCCCGGCCTGCAGCAGCGAGCGCGCGATTCCGACCGCTTCGCGGATGTGCCGCAGCTGGCGCTTGCGAGGTTCATGGTTGTCGCCGAGCAGCCGGCGCATGGCCAGGCAGGGGTCACCGGGGCGGTCGACGACGTCGAGGATCATCGCCGTCGACACCCGCATGTTGCTCGTCAGCGCTTCGGGTGCGGCCTCGACCAGACGGGTCATGGTGTTCTCTCCCCACGGCACCATGCCCTCGGGAGCTTTGCGGCGCACCAGCTTTCGCCGCTTCTTCGGATCATCGGCGACCTTGGCGAACTGTTTGAGGTTCTCCACCTCGTGCTCGGGGGCCTGCACCACGACGGTGCCCGCGGTGTCGTAGCCGGCCCGCCCGGCGCGGCCGGCGATCTGATGGAACTCCCGGGCGTTCAGCAGCCGGGTGCGGGTGCCGTCGTACTTCGACAACGCCGAGAACACCACGGTGCGGATCGGTACGTTGATGCCGACGCCGAGGGTGTCGGTGCCGCAGATGACCTTCAGCAGCCCCGCCTGAGCCAGTTGCTCCACCAGGCGCCGGTACTTGGGCAGCATGCCGGCGTGGTGCACACCGATGCCGTGCCGGACCAGCCGCGACAGCGTCGAGCCGAACGCCGTCGTGAACCGGAAGCCACCGATGTGGTCGGCAATGGCCGCCTTCTCCTCTTTGGTGCACACGTTGACGCTCATCAGCGCCTGTGCCCGCTCGAGCGCGGCGGCCTGGGTGAAATGCACGACGTAGATCGGCGACTGTTTGGTCTGCAGCAGATCGGCGATGGTCTCGTGCATCGCAGTGGTGGCGTAGCTGTAATAGAGCGGCACGGGCCGCTCGGCATTGGCCACCAGCGCCGTTGGCCGGCCGGTGCGCCGGGTGAGGTCCTCGCGCAGGACGGTCACGTCGCCGAGCGTCGCCGACATCAACAGGAACTGGGCCGCGGGCAATTCCAGCAGCGGCACCTGCCAGGCCCAGCCGCGGTCGGGATCGCCGTAGAAATGGAACTCATCCATCACCACCAAACCGATGTCCGCTTGTGCGCCCTCGCGCAGCGCGATGTTCGCCAGGATCTCGGCCGTGCACGCGATGATCGGTGCCCCGGCGTTGACCGCCGCGTCGCCGGTGAGCATGCCGACATTGGCGGCGCCGAAAACGTCGCACAACGCGAAGAACTTCTCACTGACCAGTGCCTTGATCGGTGCGGTGTAGTAACTGCGCCGATTCGAAGCAAGGGCGAAATAGACCCCGCCGGTGGCCACCAGCGACTTGCCGGAACCGGTCGGCGTCGCCAGCACCACATTGGCGCCACTGACCAGCTCGATCAGCGCCTCCTCCTGCGCCGGATACAGCGCAGTGCCCGACGCCTCGGCCCACTCGGCGAACGACGCGAGCAATTCGTCGGGGTCGGCGCCCGTGGCACGCAGGGCGGTCAGGTCCGCGGGGTCGCCGAGCAGCGGCCCTGGAGAGTTTGGGTGAGACGGTGGGGCTGACATTGCCGACAAGCCTGCCCGACGCGCGGTAACTGTCAGTGAGTGGGCTGAACTTGGCCCATGGTGGAGTACCAAAGTGTCAGTGCGGCGGCTGCGAGTTCGGCGACCGCGGCAGCGACGAAGACCGGGTGAGGCATGCCCACAAGCGCAATCGAGAGCACGCGGGACAGTGCCAATGCTCCCATGGTCAGCGCCAAGATTCGGAGCAGCGTCACCGGCATGCGGGGCTGACGTACCGCCCAGATGTACGCATAGCCAAGTCCGATCAACAGCACGCCGGCGGCGCGGGTCTCGCTGTCCACCGATGCGCTCATGGCTTCACTGCCCGGAATGGTGGCCACGGGCAGCGCGATGCGCGCGGCACCCAGCACGACCAGCGATAGCCCGACGAACCAACCGAGGATGTTCAGTGCCCTGGCGATCATGTGTTTACCGTTCACTGAGTCGGACGCGGATCATTGCGGTGGACAGCGCGGCGCGTTCCAGGTCGCCGAGGTGCGGCTCATTGCGGGGACCCATACGCACGGCGTGATATTTGGCGTCACGGGGCACAACACGCAGATGCCGAGTCAGGTGTTCGATGACGATCGGACCCGTGGCCGCGAGCGCGGTGCCAGATTTGCAGCGTCCGTTGATGGTGGCGGTCACGGGTGCGCGTCGGCGGAGGTTCTTCCACCAGGGTGCATCGGTGAAACACACCAGTTCGGTGCCTTCGACGGAGTAGCTCACCGGCACCCGGTAGATCATCCCGGTCTGACGCCCGGTGACCCCCAGCACCATGGTGTTGTGGCTCATCAATCGATGCAACGGGCTGCGCAACAGCAGTCGCACAAGAACATTGACCGGCTCAGGGATCGTCGGGTGCTCGGTCACGGGGTTCCCGCTGGGGCAGCAGGGACAACTTCGAGCTGTTCGGCACAAGCTGCGAGGATGCGCCGGAACACGTGTTGGAGCACAGGTTTGACGAGCAGTCGGGTCGCGGGGCCGGCGACGACAGGCACTGCGACCTGCACGCGGGTGGTCCAGGTGACCAACGTGTGTCCTGCGCCGTCCGGTGCGAACGTCATGGTGCCGCCGTCATGGCGTGATGGTGGAAAACTCTTGTCGACGACGTAGTCGAACGAGTGTGGCGCCTCGTAGGCGGTAATCCGCTCGTGGAACCGCCCGATCAGCCACGTATGCACGCGGACCGCACCCAGTCCGTACGGCGCGTTCTGCCCCGGACGGGTCAGCTTGTCGCGTAGTACCCAGAAGATCGCTTCGTAATTGGTGCTGTCGGCGCACCAGTCGAACACCGCCGCGGGCGCGGCAGCGATGCGGCGCTGCACCGTGATCGTTTCCATTCTGAAGGCCTCCTCTATGAACGCGACAGATTGAATACCCGACTGACATTGGTCAGTTTCTCCGGGTTGCGGATCGCGTAGATGCCCTGAATCCGGTCCCCTGCGATATCGAAAACCAGTACCTGGTAAGCGGTTTCGCCGTCCCAGCTGGCCATCGCCGGCATGGCATTGAACCGGATGAATTCCATGCGAAGCGATGGTGCTTTTCTCGCCACCCCGATACAGAACTGCGCGACCGCCTGTGCACCCGTGATCGATCGCCGCGCCGCCACAACCTTGCCTCCGCCGTCCGACATCTGCACTACATCCGGGGCCAATACATCCATCAGGGACTGGAGGTCACCTGAGCGCGCGGACGCGAGAAATCGTGCGACGACCTGATCGGCACGATCGGGATCCGGATCGAAACGGCGGCGTCGCGCTTCGACATGAGCTCGGGACCGACGCGCGATCTGCCGAACCGCCGACTCGGATTTCATGGTGAAGGTGGCAATTTCGGTCAGCGCGAACCCAAACACCTGGTGCAACACGAACACTGCCCGTTCGTCTGGCGTCAACGACTCGAGCACCACCATCATCGCAACGGACACCGAACCCGCCAGCTCCACATCAATGTCGACACCCTGCCCGGTCGAAACCGGCTCAGGCAGCCAATTGCCGACGTACTGTTCTCTGCGGCGCTGTTGCGAGCGAAGATGGTTGAGTGCCTGGCGCACAACGATTTGCGCAAGATAATTACGGGGGTTCAGCACAGCGGATTGGTCGACGTCGATCCACCGTAGATACGCCTCATGCAGAATGTCCTCGGCGTCGACGACGGTGCCGACAACCTCGTAAGCAAGTGTGAACAGCAACGACCGATGTTCGAGGAACACCGCATCGGCACCAGTCACCTCGCCCCCTTCACATCGCGGTCCTGCCATATAGACACCACCCGACGGGTGGATCGTGACAATCGCAAGTGTGATGCCCATCACATATCCATCGGGTGGGTTCTCGCCTGCGCCGTGTGTGGCCGAGAGCCCGTCGGGATCCGAGCGACCACCGCGGGCAGGATGCGCACAGGCAAGATGACTACGTGACGTGGTTGATCCCCGACGCGCTCATCGTGGCGCTGTCCCCGATGGCGGTGCTGCCGCCGGTGCTGCTCCTGCTGTACTCGGACCGGCCCCGCAGCACCGGTCTCACCTACCTGTTCGGGTGGCTGGCCGGGCTGACGGTGGTGATCAGCGCGGTGGTGTTGGTGTCCCCGGTCGGCCAGTCGCACGCCGCCGCGACCAGTTCGCGCCTGCAGCTCGGCATCGGCATCGCGCTGATCGTGCTCGGTGTCGTCACCTGGCTGCGGCGCGAGCACTACGCGCAGGCGACGGGCTGGCTGACCCGGCTGCAGTCCGCGTCGCCAGTCGTCACGGCCGTCACGGGAGTCGTCTTCGCGGTCGCCAATCCGAAGTTCATCCTGGCGTGTATCGCCGGTGGCGTGGCCATCGACGCATTTCTGACAACTCCCGCCGAAAAGGCCACTGCCATCGGCTATTTCGTCGTGATGGCCGGATCCACCACGGCCGCGCCGATCTTCGCGCACCTGGCGGCCTCGCGGTACGCCGAGAAGGGCCTGGAGCGGATGCGCCACTGGGTGCAGGAACACACCGCCGCGATCACCGCGGTGACGCTGACGACCGTCGGGGCGCTCCTGGTCGTGGTGGCGTCGTTGTGAGACTCCTGATGGCCGCGGTGCTGCTGGCGGGCTGCACGGCAGTCCCGACCGCCGCTGCCGATCAGATCGCCAGGCTGCGTCCCGTCGTCCTCGAACAGTTCGACCACGACCCGGTCTCCTTCACCGAGGGCATGTTCGTCGACGGTTCGACCCTGTATGAGAGCTCGGGCCTGGAAGGCAAGTCCGCGCTGCGTGAACTCGACGCCGCCACCGGGCAGCTACGCCGCGCCGTACCGCTGCCGCCCGCCTATTTCGGTGAGGGCATCGCCGATGCCGGCGCGCACCTGTGGCAGGTGACGTACGAGAACGGCGTCGCGATCGAGTGGGACAAGGCCACACTCACCATGCTGCGCGAAGTACCCCTTGCCGGCGAGGGGTGGGGCCTGTGCCGCGCGGGCGACCGGCTGATCCGTAGCGACGGTTCCGCCCTACTGCATTTCCACACCGTGGACGACATGCGCGAAACCGGGGCCATGACAGTGACCTACAACGGAATTCAGGTGTCTGGGCTCAACAGCCTCGACTGCGTCGGCAACCGGATCTGGGCCAACGTGTTCCCGACCGACCAGATCATCGAGATCGACGCCACGACGGGCGCCGTCACGGCGGTGGTGTACGCCACCGGTCTACGCGACGCGGCCTGGCAGGGCGAGGTCGGGGTGCTCAACGGCATCGCGCATCTTGGCGGGCCGAGCGGCAATGAGCAGTTTCTCGTCACGGGCAAGTACTGGCCGGCGCTGTTCCGGGTCCGCTTCGATCCGGCCACAGCGGCAGAAAATCAGGTGCGCTGACGGCCGTCGGGTGTGACGATCTGGGCCATGCCGAGTTCACTGATCGAGGTCCGCCGTCAGTACAGCCAGCCCGACGAGATCGCCATCATCGATGCCGTCCACAGTGCGCTGGTTGCCGCGTTCCAGATCCCGGTCGGCGACAAGCACGTCCGGCTGCTGGTCCATGAACCGCACCGGGTTTCGCATGCCCCGAACCTCGAACACCCCGAGCGGTACACGCTGGTGACCATCGACTGTTTCGCCGGCCGCTCGGTGGATGCAAAGCGGGAGCTGTACCGCGAGATCGTCAGCCGCCTGGCCGCCTTCGACATTCCGGCCGATCACATCACGATCCTGCTCCGCGAGAGCGCGCTCGAGAACTGGGGCATCCGCGGTGGGCGGGCGGCCTGCGACGTCAACCTCGGGTTCGACGTGAATGTCTGAACGCATATTCACGGCCGCCCCGCGGCGATAGGCTCGGAAGGCTCATCGGAACCAGGCTCAGCAAGGAGCAGTCCATGACCCTCGAAGCAGTCGCGACGTCATTCGAGCAGAACGTCGCAGCCGTGCAGGAGTATTTCGACAGCCCCCGTTTCGACGGCATCACGCGGCTCTACACCGCGCGTCAGGTGGTCGAACAGCGTGGCACCATCCCGTCCGACTACCCCGTGGCCAGGCAGGCCGCCGAAGCGTTCTATCCGCGGTTGCGGGAATTGTTCGCGCAGAAGAAGAGCATCACCACGTTCGGGCCGTACTCCCCCGGCCAGGCGGTGGTGATGAAGCGGATCGGCATCGAAGGCATCTACCTCGGTGGTTGGGCCACCTCGGCCAAGGGCTCCATCAGTGAGGATCCCGGTCCCGACCTGGCCAGCTACCCGCTGAGCCAAGTGCCCGACGAAGCCGCCGGCCTGGTGCGCGCGCTGCTGACCGCGGACCGCAATCAGCAGTACCTGCGCCTGCAGATGACCGACGAACAACGTGCGACCACCCCCGCCGTCGATTACCGGCCGTTCATCATCGCCGACGCGGACACCGGCCATGGTGGAGATGCCCACGTACGCAACCTGATTCGGCGTTTCGTCGAGTCTGGTGTGCCGGGCTACCACATCGAGGATCAGCGGCCCGGCACCAAGAAATGCGGCCACCAGGGCGGCAAGGTGCTGGTCCCGTCGGACGAACAGCTCAAGCGCCTCAACACCGCGCGCTTCCAGCTGGACATGATGGGTGTGCCGGGAATCATCGTGGCGCGCACCGACGCCGAGGCCGCCAACCTCATCGACAGCGCTGCCGATGAGCGCGACCAGCCGTTCCTGCTGGGCGCCACCAACCTCAAGATCCCGTCCTACAAGTCGTGTTTCCTGGCCATGGTGCGGCGGTTCCACGACAAGGGCGTCACCGATCTGCGTGGGCACCTGCTGTACGCGCCCCCCCAGGGGCAGTACGCCACCGCCGAGGCCTGGCTGGACAGCCACGGCATCGCAGCCCTCATCGACGACGCGGCCGCTGCCTGGGATCCGAACTCCGGACAGTCCGTCGACTCGGTGTTCGACAAGGTCGAATCGAAATTCGTCGAAGCCTGGCAGGCTGATTCGGGCCTCAACACCTACTGCGATGCCGTCGCCGAAGTGCTGCAGTTCCGGGCCAAGGAAGGCGAGGCCGTCGCGATGAGCCCGGATGAGTGGCGCACGTTCGCTGCCCGCGCGTCGCTGTACGCGGCCCGGGAGAAGGCGCGCGAGCTGGGGGCGGACGTGGCGTGGGACAGTGACCTCGCCAAGACCCCCGAGGGCTACTGCCAGGTGCGCGGCGGCATCCCCTACGCGATCGCGAAATCGCTTGCGGCCGCACCGTTCGCGGACATCCTGTGGATGGAGACCAAGACCGCGGACCTGGCTGAGGCCCGCGAATTCGCGGAGGCCATCCACGCCGAGTTCCCGGACCAGATGATGGCCTACAACCTGTCGCCGTCGTTCAACTGGGACACCACCGGCATGACGGATGACGAAATGCGGGCGTTCCCAGAGGAACTCGGCAAGATGGGCTTCGTCTTCAACTTCATCACCTACGGCGGCCACCAGGTGGACGGTGTGGCGTGCGAAGAGTTCGCGACGTCCCTGCGGCAAGAAGGCATGCTGGCGCTGGCCCGGCTGCAACGCAAGATGCGGTTGGTCGAATCTCCTTACCGCACACCGCAAACGCTCGTCGGCGGCCCGCGCAGCGACGCCGCGCTGGCAGCATCGTCGGGCCGCACCGCGACCACCAAGGCGATGGGTGCCGGTTCCACCCAGCACCAGCACCTGGTCCAGACCGAGGTGCCCAAGAAGCTGCTCGAGGAGTGGCTGGCCATGTGGAGCGACCACTACCAGATCGGCGAGCAGCTGCACGTGCAGCTGCGTCCCCGCCGTGCCGGTTCGGACGTCCTGGATCTGGGCATCTACGGCAGCGGCGAGGAGCCGCTGGCCAACGTCGTCGTCGACCCGATCAAGGACCGGCACGGACGCAACATCCTGACGGTGCGCGACCAGAACACTTTCGCCGAGAAGCTGCGGCAGAAGCGCCTGATGGATCTCATCCACGTGTGGCTGATCCATCGGTTCAAGTCCGAGATCGTCTACTACGTGACGCCGACCGAGGACAACATCTACCAGACCGAGAAGATGAAGTCGCACGGCTTGTTCAGCAACGTGTACCAGGAGGTCGGCGAGATCATCGTGGCCGACGTCAACCAGCCGCGGATCGATGAACTGCTGGCGCCGGACCGCGAGGCCCTGGGCCGCTTGATCCGCAAAGAGGACTAGACCGACGCGGTCGCCACGCGCTCATGCCTGAGCCGTGGCGACCGCCGGTTCCTCGTCTGCCGCCCCGAAGATTGCGATCGCCACCGCACCGGCGACCGCGGTGGCGAACGCCACCCCCACCAACCAGCCGTAGCCCGGTTTGGCCACATCGCCGAGTAGTAGAACGCCGACCACTCCCGGAATCACCGTCTCTCCCATGACAAGTGCGGCCGCCACGCCGTTCACCGAACCGATCTGCAGTGCGACGGTGAACAGGTAGAAGCCACCGCCACCGGCGATCACCACCGCCCACGCGGCCGGGTCCGAGATCAGGACGTCCCAATGAAACGGGTCGAGCCCGTGGACGATCCGGACAGCAACAGCCATGGCGCCGTACAGCACCCCGGCGATCAGCCCCGCCGGCACCGCGGCTTTCTTACCGAGGACTTGGACGAGCACCACCCCGAACGTGAAGACGAGCACCGATGCGGCCAGCACGCTCCAGTGCATGTGCCGGCCCGGTACCTCCGTGCCGAGTTCACCGGCGCTGAATACCAGAACACACAGCGCCACAAGGACTATGGCGATGGCGGCCCAATCGCGCGTACGCAGGCGCGCCTTGAGGACCACCACGCTCAGGACTGCGGTCACTGCCAGGTTGGCGCTCATGATGGTCTGCGACAGGAACAGCGGGATGAGCCGCGCCGACACCAGACTGCCGAGAAATCCCAGTCCGTCGAGCAGCATGCCGGCGAGGAACAGCGGCGCCAGGATCGCGGTCACCGTCGAGCGGAACGTCGGACCGGTTTCGGTCGTGTCGTCGACCGCCGTACGCGCGGCGTGGGACTGCAGAACCGACGCAGTGCCGTAGCTGAAGCAGGCGACCAGCGCTGCGATGACACCGATCAGCATTGCACAGTTCCGACTCGAGGGAACCGAGGATTGGCAGCCATCGGCCAATTGTATGGAGCGCCATGAGGGCCAGGTTCATCCGCGAGTCCAGGTCGGCGATCGCGCACCAAATCGAGACCCACCACATACGTCAGGCACAGCTGATCCACAACCTGACGGCGTTCCATGATCAGACCGGAGATCGATGCCCTTCTGTCCAGCTCCGAGAACGGAGACGATTGACAATGAAATCACCGAAACTGATTGCCGGCCTGGCGATCGCCGGCAGCCTGGCGGCCGGCGCACTCGTGTCGGGTACCGGAGTCGCCAGTGCCGACGCGCACATCGGCAACAGCCCGCTGCCTTCTGACTGGGGCCCGCCACCGCCACCACCCGGCCCCGGTTGGGGACCGCCCCCTCCGGACCACCACTGGGGTCCGCCGGACCGGGATCGAAACTGGGGCCCGCCGCCGCCCGCGTGGGGCCCGCCGCCCCCACCTGATGGGAACCCGCCGGGCACCTGGAACGGTGGCTGGGAGCCCGATGGCGGTGTGTGCCTGTTCGGCGCCTGCATCTAGCCGAAGAGCTCGGTCGGGGCGGTGACCTCTACCGGGGTCACCGCCCCGACCGCTACCACCGGAAAACCGAAAGCCGTCGCCTAAGGCCTGCACAGGCCATACATAGCTTGGCTAACGACAATGGCTACAGACCGAGAAACAGCGAGAACCGCAACGTTGTTGTGGCAATCGATTGAGTCGAGGAATGGAGTAGTCATGAAATCGATAAAGCTCATTGCAGGACTGGTCGTGGCCGGCGGACTCACCGCCGCCGCAGCGGGATTGGGCGTCGGCACTGCCAGCGCCGATACCGGGATGACCCCGGTCCCGGCCCGCTGGGGTCACGGCCACGATTGGAACGGCCCAGGACCCGGCTGGGGTCCGCCCCCGCCTCCGGCATGGGGCTGGAACCCGCCGGGCACCTGGAACGGCGGCTGGGAACCTGACGGCGGATTCTGCATCTTCGCCGCCTGCATCTGACTCAGTCGGATTCGGGATGCGGCGCGGGTAGTTCCAGCAGCAGCCGGGCGCCGCCGAGCGGACTCTGCGTCAAAGACGCTGTGCCACCGTGCAGTTCGGCCTGCTGAGCAACCAATGCCAAGCCGAGACCGGAACCTGTGTGCGAGGCCGTCGACCCCCGGGCAAAGCGGTGGAACACTGCATCGCGTTCGTGTTCCGGTACACCTGTGCCATTGTCGTCGATGGCGATCTGCACGCCGTCGTGCGAGCTGACCGCCGACAACTGCACGCGTGTCGCGCCGCCATGCCGGACCGCGTTGTTGATCGCGTTGTCCACGACCAACCGGAGCCCGACGGGCAGCCCCAGCATCAGCACCGTCGCGGACGGCACGAGCGAGACGTTCAGGTCGGGGTACACCCGCACCGCGTCGTGGGCCGCCCGGTCGAGCAGCTCGGTGATGTCGACGGGGACCAGATCGTCGGCGGTGGTCAGCTCGCCCTGTGCCAGCCGCTCCAGTGCCGTGAGGGTCGCCTCGATGCGGCTCTGTGTGCGCATGACATCACCGATCACCTCGTTGCGTTGGTCCGCGCCCAAATCGAGCGTGGACAGCACTTCGAGGTTGGTGCGCATCGCCGTCAGCGGGGTGCGCAGTTCGTGCGAGGCCACCGACGCGAAGTCGCGGGCCGACTCGAGCGCGGCCTTGGTACGGGCCTGCTCTTCGCCGATGCGGGCCAGCATGCCTTCGACGGCCTCCGCGATCTCCACGGCTTCCGAGACGCCGCGCACGTGGACCTCTTCAGGTTTCGATTGCGAGTTGATCTGCCGGGCCTGCTGGGCGAGCTTGCGGAACGGATTGATCATCACGAACCACATCGAGCCGCCGACCAGGAACGTGCCGACGATGACCCCGCTACAGATGGCCAGGATCCGAATGTGCAGTGTGCGGATCTGACGCTGCGCCTCCGACAGCGGTGCCCCGAGCGCGATCGACGCCGACCCTGTGCTGACGGTGCGGACCCGGTACTCGACACCGTTGATCGTCGTGTTCGCGTATCCGTTCTCGAACTGCGGCAGCACGATGTCCTCGGGCATCGAGACCGTGGCGGCACCGATACGGACGGTGCGCACGAGGGAACCCTCCGACTGGGGCGTCCCCGTGGGGCTTTGCTTGGCGATGCTCAGCAGGGTGTTGACGTCCGGCAAGCTGCTGAGGGAGTCCAGCCGGCGGTCGAGCTGGCTGTACTGGTCCTTGGTGACACCGATCCACACCCAGGTACCGATGATCAGCACCGTCGCGACCACCGACAACGCGGCGACAACGACGATGGCCCGCAACGACAAGGCCGGTATCGGTGATCGCAGCTGCACCAGGTCATCATGCCCGATGCAAAAACGCGGACGGGGCACATGCCCCTGGCACGTGCCCCGTCCGTCGAAGAGCTGGTGTTACTTGGCGGCGGCCAGCGCCGCGTCGTAGTCCGGTTCCTGGGCGATCTCGGGGACCAGTTCGGTGTACGCCACGTTGCCGTCAGCGCCGATCACCACGATGGCGCGGGCGAGCAGACCGGCCATGGGGCCGTCTGCCAGCACGATGCCGTAGTCCTGGCCGAAGCTGTCGCGGAACGCCGACGCGGTGATGACGTTCTCGATGCCCTCGGCACCGCAGAAGCGCTTCTGCGCGAAGGGCAGGTCCTTGGACACGTTCACCACGGTGGCACCGTCGGCCGCCGCGCGCTCGTTGAAGGTCCGCACGCTGGTGGCACACACCGGGGTGTCGATCGACGGAAAGATGTTGAGCACCACGGGCTTACCGCTGAACTGCTCGTTGGTGACCGCACCGAGGTCGACACCGGTCAGGGCGAAAGCCGGAGCCGCGGACCCGACAGCGGGCAGGTCGCCGACGGTGTTGAAGGGGTTTCCACGCAGGGTTATCTGTGCCATACCCGACAGTCTGTCAAGACCACGTCACGTTCGCAGCGTGGGGGTGCCGCTGCAGCGTCTGCGCCTCGGATCGCAGTCAGCAGGTGACTGGGATCCGAGGCGTAGACAGTTATCCACAGGTGCCGGACCGAGGATCTGGTGGACACGCCCGCGCTGCGGCGAAGATCGACGATGTGGACGACGGGGACCGGGCTGCCGACACGGAGATCGCCGAGGTGCTGGACCGACAGGCGGGTGTCATCTCGCGGCGACAGGTCCTCGCTGCCGGTCAGCACGACCCCTACATACGCCGGATGCTCAGACGAAATGAATGGGCGCGCATCCACGACGGCGTGTACGTCAACCACACTGGATCACCCAGTTGGCAGCAACGCGCCTGGGCCGCAGTCCTTTACGCCGCGCCGGCCGCTCTGTGCCTGGAATCAGCCATGTCTCGCGAAGGTCCACTGGTGCATGTCGCGGTCGACCGCAACCGGACCGCACTGATCGAGCCAGATAGCGTGCGAATCCATCATCTGGCGCATTTTGATCGGCGAGTGCTGTGGAACGTTGGACCGCCTCGGGTGCGCTACGAGGAGGCAGCCCTTGATGTGGCATGCCAGTCCACGGAATTCGCGGCCATCGCGATCTTGGCCGACGCCTGCCAGTCCCGGCGCACCACCGCAAAGCGCCTGCTGGGCGTGCTCGACGGTCGTCTGCGGGTACCTCGGCGACGTTGGCTCCGGGCGCTCCTGCTCGACATCGCCGAGGGGACGTGTTCGGTCCTTGAACACCGTTACCTGAATCGCGTGGAGCGGGCACACGGTCTGCCCCGAGCCACTCGGCAGGCGAGGTCTTCCTCGTCGTCGCGCGTGCGCTACCGCGACGTCGAATATGGACAGCGGTTGATCGTGGAGCTCGACGGCCGGCTGTTTCATGATTCGGCAGCCGGCCGGAACAACGACTTCGAGCGTGATCTGGATGCCGCGGTCGACGGCCGGTCGACGATCCGACTCAGCTACCAGCAAGTATTCGACCGGCCGTGTGAGACCGCAGCGAAGATCGCTCAGATCCTGCGGCAGCGGGGGTTGGCGGCGAACGGACATCGGTGTGGGTCGGGATGTGACTACGACGCCGTAGATCTCGCCGCCTGACTCGATTCACTTGCGCCCCGGATCGCAGTCAGCAGGTGACTGGGATCCGAGGCACTAGCCGGCTAATTGCTACTGCCACTCGATGATGCGGCTCAGGTACGGGTCCATGCCGTTGGTACGCACCTGGGTCACCGACACGGAGGGCTCGGTGCCCTCGATCATCTGGCCGTTGCCGACGAACAGCGCGACGCTCTGCGAGCCGGCCGGTCCGTAGAACAACAGGTCGCCCGGCAGCGCCTGGTCCGCGGTGATCTTGCGGCCGACCTTGTACTGCTCGCCCGACGACCGCGGCAGCTTGATGCCGACCCCGGCGAACGCGTACTGGACCAGGCCGGAAGCATCGAAGCCCGGCGTGGTCGGCACCGGCGTGACGGCGCTCGCCGACGGCGTCGGGCCGAACAGACCCGACAGGCCCGGGATGACGGGGGTGGACTGAGGCGCGGCCGCGGGCTGCGTGACACCCATCGGTTGCAGGCCGACCTGAGGCGCAGGCTGGGCCACCGGGGCAGCCGCGGTCGTGACATTGGCCGGGGGCAGGCTGGGTCCGTTGGCGTTGCCGCCGCCGTAGACGAACGGCACCCCACGCTGCGACACCGCGCGCTGGATGACGAAGTCGATGGCCTGCCGGTGGGTACCGCCGGTCCAGGTCGAGTCGGCCGATGCGAGGGGCGCCGATACCAGCGGGGCCGCCACCGCCATAGGCGTCGCCAGCAGTGCTGCGCTCGCCACCATCACAATCATCCGTCGCATTTCGGCCACCTCTCTTCGTGCGCCACCGAGACGCACGACGCTGCGTGGTCTACGCAGGGCTCGCGTCCCCGGTGGTCCCTCTCTCCACAAATTTCACTACCGTCACTTTTACCCCACACGCGCGCCTTATCCCACATAAATGCAGGTCAGCGCGCGATCTTTATCGAAAATGTGATCGAATGGTGATCAGGGCCAACAAATCTCGGGGCTGCGGGTGACCCGTGCCACTTGCTTCCGCGAACCGACGCCGCGGCCCCTCTAGGCTTGTCGCATGGCAGCGATCCTGACGGTGAATCTGGCAGTCCCACAGCCGAACCCCGACAAGGAGCAGTTGACCACCGGCATCGACAAGCGCCCGACGTCCGAGCCGGTGGCGGTGCGTGCGCCCGGACCCATGCACGGCGGCCTCGGCAGTGGCCTGGTCGGCGACACCATCGGCGACCAGCAGTTCCACGGCGGTGACGACCAGGCGGTGTACGCCTACGCGCGCGAAGACCTCGACGAGTGGCAGGCACGCCTCGACCGTCCGCTGACCAACGGTTCGTTCGGCGAGAACCTCACCACCGCCGGGCTTGCGGTGAACGACGCCCGCATCGGCGAGCGCTGGCAGATCGGCAACGGCGGCCCCCTGTTGGAAGTCAGCCGGCCACGCATCCCCTGCCGCACCTTCGCCGCCTGGCTCGAAATCGGCGGTTGGGTCAAGACTTTCACCACACAGGCGGTGCCCGGAGCCTACCTCCGCGTGGTGACGCCTGGAACGCTGCGCGCCGGAGCCTCGATCGAGGTGGTGTCCCGCCCGGCGCATGACGTCACCGTCGCGCTGGTGTTTCGCGCCCTGACCCTCGAACCAGAGCTGCTGCCGAGCCTGCTGCCGGCCGATGCGTTGCCGGACGTGCTCAAGGAGCGAATCCAGCAGCGGGCGAACTAGCGCTCAGTCCCGCAGCACCACAGCGGCCGCCAGCCCTGCGACCACCTCGAGCAGCACGATGACGGCGGCCACCGCCGACCACCCGGCCGCGTCGAACGCGATGCCGCCGAGCCATCCGATGACACTCGAGCCGGCGTAGTACGCCAAGTTGTACAGCGAGCCCGCCTGCGCCTTGCCGACCGTGGCCAGCTGGCCGGTCCAGCCCGATGCGGTGGCATGGGCGCCGAAGAATCCCGCGGTGGCGACCAGGAGCCCGGCGAGGACCGTGATCACGTTGTGGCTCAGCGTGATCACCACGCCGATACCCATCACCACGACACTGCCCAGCAGTACCGGACGCCGGCCGTAGCGACTGGCTGCGGCCCCGGCCCACGCCGATGCCCAGGTGCCTGCCAGATAGGCCACGAACACCAGGCTGACGACGGTCTGCGGCAAGCCGAACGGCGCCGCGCTGAGCCGGAAGCCGAGGAAGTTGTACATCGCCACGAACCCACCCATGAGCAGGAAGCCCTGCAGGTAGAGCACCAGTTGCCTGGGGTTTCGCAGGTTGGCGGCCAGGCGGTGCGCCAGCGAACCTTCGGTTTCCTCCGCGGCCGGCACGAACCCCTGAGGTTCGGGGGCCAATCTCATGAAGCCGATAGCCGCTGCGCTGCAGAGCAATCCGACGACGAACATGGCCCACCGCCAGTCGGTGAGTTCGGCCACGGGCGCGGCCACCAGCCTGCCGAGCAGGCCGCCGATGGTGGTGCCGGCCACATAGGTGCCGGCGGCCCGTGCGGCATGGCCGGCTTCGATCTCCTCGGTCAGATACGCCACCGCGATGGCGGGCACTCCCCCGAGCGCCAGGCCTTCGGCGAAGCGGCCGGCCAGTAGCAGCTGGAACGTCGGCGCGAACGGCACCAACAGTGCCAAACCTGTTGCGACACAGACCGAGTAGGACATCGCCCGGACCCGACCGATACGGTCGGCCAGTGTCGACCAGCCGATCACCCCGACCGCCAGCCCGATGGTGGACGCCGACACCATGAGCGCCGACGCAGCCGCACCGGTATTCAGGCTGCGGGCAATCAGCGGCAGCACGGCCTGCGGCGAGTACAGCTGCGCGAAGGTCGCGACGCCCGCGCAGAACAACGCTCCGAGCAGCCTGCGATAGTCGGTGGACCCACGCACGTGGCCGGTCCAGACAGGCGCTTGAACAGTCACGAATGCAGGCTAGGAAGCCGGCCGGTCATGTGTCCAATACATTAATCCAGGTCGATTCATGCATTCTACGCATGATCAGCTGTAGTACTCACGAACTCCGCGAATCGTGTTGCGGCGGGTGACAATTCGCGACCCTTGACCCACGCCATGCCGATCTCCCGCTTGACCCGGGTGTCGGACAATGGGACGTAGGTCACCGAGGGATCGCCGCGGCCGGCCCGCGGCACTGGTACGACTGCCACGCCGAACCCGGCCGCTACCAATCCCTCCATCGTCGGGATCTCCATGGCCTCGAACGCGATCTCGGGCGTGA
The DNA here is from genome assembly GCF_048282635.1 of Mycobacterium sp. PDNC021. Lineage (NCBI taxonomy): Bacteria > Bacillati > Actinomycetota > Actinomycetes > Mycobacteriales > Mycobacteriaceae > Mycobacterium > Mycobacterium sp. PDNC021. Next base: position 3,342,689 of record NZ_CP182502.1, on the reverse strand, counting down.
TGCCGCTCTCGGCCCACACCTGATCGGTCAGCTGGCGCAGCCCGAATTCCGCCCCGAGCGCGATGAAGGTCTCGTCAGCCACCTCGCTCAAGCGCACCCTGGCCCGCCCGACCAACCGATGCTCGGCGGGCACCGCCAGGCACAACCGTTCGACATACAGCACCCGCCAGCTGCACGGCACCTGCACCGGCCGCGGCGACGTGATCGCGACGTCGGCCTGCCCGGTGCGCAGCCGCTCCGCGATGTCGTGCGCCGCGCCCTGGAACAGCTCGAAGCGCACCGCGGGAGCCAGCGCCCGGAACTGCCGAAGCACCTCCGGCACAAACCAATTCGCGGTCGAATGCAGAAAAGCCAACCGCACCAAGCCGCTGTCCGGATCCAGTAATGCGGCGATCCGGCTGCGCGCCGCATCCATTTCGGCGAGGCCGCGGCGCGCGTGTTCGAGCATGATCTGGCCGTACGCGTTCAGCCGGAGCCGTCGGCCTGTGCGGTCGAAAAGCGGTGTGCCGACCTGACTTTCCAGCCGGGCCAGAGCCCGTGACAGCGTCGGTTGAGTGACGCCCAATTCCGCGGCGGCGTCGGTGACGTGCTCGGTCTCAGCCAGGACGACGAACCAGCGCAGTTCATCGATGAGCACAAAAGCACAGTACCGCGACACCCGGAGTGGCCTTGCGCGATCACCGAACTTGCGCCCCCTTACGCCGAGCCGAGGTGCCCGGTGTCGGAGAGGGCTACCACTTGCCGGTTACGGAAGTACTCGTCCTCGCGCAGGGTGGTGATTCCCCCGGGCTTGGCCAGGAAGTTGACGTGACCGAGCGCGGCGACAGGCATGCCGATCCACGCGGCGACCACAAAGGTCAGGGCGAACCCATGAGTGACGACTACCTGATGTCGGGCCGGGTCCGCGCAGATCGCGTCCATCGCGGCGTAGATCCGAGCCGCGAAGTCGCCCTTGGTTTCCGCTCCAGGTATCCCTTCGTCATGTGACAGTCGGTCACCAGTGGCGGGTGGCGCAATGAAGCGTTCGTCGAGCCAGCTCTGTGGGCGACCTTCTGCGTCGCCGTACGACTTCTCCCGCAGCCTTCGATCCGGAACCGCCACCGATCCAACAACTTCAGCGATCACCTCGGCGGTGCGCCGCGCGCGCAGGGAGTCCGATGTCACCACCGTGACGCCGGAGCCATCAGGAATCAGGGCGTCCAACGTCTCGGCGACAGTGCGTGCGTCGCGCAATCCTGCCGGGGTCAAGTCAGAGTCGTACCACCCGCCGACCAAGCCGTCGACGTGGTGGGTGGCTTCCGGATGGGTGACAACGTAAATCGTTCGTCCCACGCCCTCAACGTATCAACGAGCAGCACCCCGTGAGCCCGATGGCTCACGGGGTACCGAATCAGGTTGCTACGCCGGTCAGATGTCGAACCGGTCGGCGTCCATCACCTTCGCCCAGGCCGCGACGAAGTCCTTGACGAACTTCTCCTTGGCGTCGTCCTCGGCGTAGACCTCGGCCAGTGCCCGCAGTTGCGAGTTCGAGCCGAACAGCAGGTCGACCCGGCTGGCGGTCCACTTCGGCGCACCGCTGGTGCGGTCGGTGCCGACGTAGGTGCCGTCATCGGCCGGCGACGGCGCCCACTTGGTGGACATGTCGGTCAGGTTCACGAAGTAGTCGTTGGTCAGGTGACCGACGTTCTGCGTCAACACGCCGAGGTCCGAACCGCCGTGGTTGGCGCCCAGCACGCGCAGGCCACCGATCAGCACGGCCAGCTCGGGACCCGACAGGCCCAGCAGGTTGGCGCGGTCGATCAGCCGGTACTCGGACGGCAGGGTGTCGCCCTTGCCGACGAAGTTCCGGAAACCGTCGCCCTTGGGCTCCAGGTAGGCGAACGACTCGACGTCGGTCTGGTCCTGGCTGGCATCGCCACGACCTGAGGTGAACGGCACCGCGACGTCCAAACCGGCTGCCTTGATGGCCTTTTCGAGGCCGACGACGCCGCCGAGAACCACCAGGTCGGCGAACGACACACCGGTCGACGACGCCTGCTGGATTTCCTCGAGCTTGCGGATCACCGGTGCCAGCTCGTCGGGCTCGTTGACCTCCCAGCCGAGCTGCGGCTGCAGCCGGATGCGGCCGCCGTTGGCGCCACCACGCATGTCGCTGGAGCGGAACGAGGCCGCTGCCTTCCACGCGGTGTTGACCAGCTGCTGTACCGACAGGCCAGACTCGGCGATGGCGGTCTTGAGCGTGGCGACGTCGGCTTCGGACAGCGACTTTCCGGCCGGAACGACGTCCTGCCACAGCCACGTCTGCTTCGGTACCAGCGGGCCGAGGTAGCGCACCACCGGACCCATATCGCGATGCAGCAGCTTGAACCACGCCTTGGCGTATTCCTCGGCCAGTTCCTCGGGGTGAGCCAGCCAGCGCTTGGTGATCTCGCCGTAGATCGGGTCGAACCGCATCGACAGGTCGGTGGTGAGCATCGACGGGTGGGTCTTGCCGGCCCCCTGCGCCATCGGCACCGAGTTGGCCCAGCCACCATCCTTGGGCTTCCACTGGTTGGCGCCGGCGGGGCTCTTGGTCAGCTCCCACTCGTTGCCGTAGAGGATCTCCAGGAACGAGTTGTCCCACTTGGTCGGCGTGTGGGTCCAGGTGACCTCGATGCCGCTGCTGACGGTCTCGTTGCCGAGGCCGGGGTTGGCCCAACCGAGGCCCATCTGCTCCAGCGAGGCGGCCTCGGGCTCGGGGCCGTTCTCGATGTCGGTGGCGCCGTGGGTCTTACCGAAGGTGTGGCCACCGACGATCAGGGCGGCGGTCTCGACGTCGTTCATCGCCATGCGGCCGAAGGTCTCGCGGATGTCGATGGCAGCGGCCAGGTAGTCCGGATTGCCTTCGGGGCCTTCGGGATTGACGTAGATCAGACCCATGTGGCTGGCGGCCAGCGGGTTCTCCAGCTTGGTGCGGTCGGTGCCGGCGTAGCGGTCCTGCGAGCCGAGCCACTCGTGCTCCGAACCCCAGTAGATGTCCTCCTCGGGCTCCCAGAAGTCCGGGCGACCGAAGGCGAATCCGGCGGTCTTGAAGCCCATGTGCTCCATGGCGCGGTTGCCGGCGTAGACGATCAGGTCCGACCAGGAGATCTTCTTGCCGTACTTCTTCTTCAGCGGCCACAGCAGACGACGGGCCTTGTCGAGGCTGACATTGTCGGGCCAGCTGTTCAGCGGGGCGAAGCGCTGCATGCCGCGACCGCCACCACCCCGACCGTCCTCGACGCGGTAGGTGCCGGCGGCGTGCCACGACATCCGGACGAACAGCGGACCGTAGTGGCCGAAGTCGGCGGGCCACCAGTCCTGTGAATCGGTCAGCAAAGCGTCGAAATCACGCTCGAAGGCGTCGAAGTCGAGGGTCTTGACGGCCTCGCGGTAGTCGTATCCCTCGTCCGTCGGGTCGATCGCCGGCGGGTTCTTCTGCAAAATCTTCAGGTTGACGGCGTTGGGCCACCAGTCGCGGTTGCTGCCTCCCTCGACAGGCGGCTTGATGCGCATCGGGCAACCGCCTTCGGCGGGCTCGGTCTGTGCTTCTCCGATCGGAGGGTGAGTTTCCTCAGGCACTGCACTTCCTTTCGCGGGTGGTGAAATTGGGCTGCGATCACGGATGTGATCGTGAAGTTGTTGCCGCCGCGCAGTCGGGACACACGCCCCAGTAGATGACTTCGGCCTCGTCGACGACGAAACCGTCGAGCACACCGAGACCGTCTGACGGGGTCAGGCAGGGCGCTTCCCCGGTGGCACAGTCGATGTCGGCGATGGCGCCGCAGGAACGACACACGACGTGGTGGTGGTTGTCCCCCACCCTGGTTTCGTATCGAGCCACTGAACCTGAGGGCTGAATGCGGCGGATCAGCCCGGCGGTGGTGAGGGCAGCCAACACGTCGTAGACCGCTTGGCGGGAGACGTCGGGCAGGATTGCGCGGACCGCGTCGAAGACGCTTTCCGTATCGGCGTGCGGCCGGCCGGACACCACCTCCAGCACTGCGAGGCGGGGCCGTGTCACACGGAGATCTGCGGAACGCAGCTGCTCCGTGTAGTCGGTCGTCACGTGTTCACTTCTACGCGCTTTTTTGGACTGAGTCAAGACTTGCGAGTGATTTGTGTCACGCCACATCGGGCGGGTGCCCCACGGCGACCGTCATCCGCAGAGGTCAAAGCCGTTGTTCCGCAGACACTTTAGGCGACGTGCTGCGCGCCCGCAGGAAAATCACCCGAACCGGCGAAACCGGCGTGCCAATTCGCCGACGGATGCCGAGCCTCAGGCTGAGCGTCTGCGCAGAGTTTGCCGACGACCGCCAATACCAGGTCACGCGGTTGTTAATCTGCTGCATATGCAACGGAGCGTGACACGCCTCCCGGTTCGCCGGTCGGCTGCAGTGGGAGACCGTCGGGTACCCGCATGACCGCTGCCGGACAGAATCACTATTACTGGCTCACCTCACTGCTCGCCGCCAGCGGCCTGCAGACCCGAACCTGCCGGGTGATCGCCGCGCTCAACGCGCTGCTCGGTGTGGTTCCCGTGCTGTTGATGCTCAGTCCGGCCGGACCGCACGGCCCGGTGCGCCAGGCGATCGCCATTGCGATCGGGGTCTTCGCGATCGGCGTCGGCGCCGTCTGGCTCCGGCATGCCTGGCCATCTCAGCGGTTCTCGGCGGTATCGGTGTCCCTCGGCGCCATTCCGATGAGCGCGGCCTGCCTGATCATGTCGGATCCGATGCTCGGACTCCTCGCGACCACCGCGTTCATCTTCTCCAGCGGATACGTGGCCTTCCTACACCGGCCGAGCGTGCTGGCCGGTCCGTGGACGCTCGGCGGACTCACCGCGGGCTACCTGGCGGTGCAGATCGGATCGGATGATCCCGCACTGGCGGTCTGCGCCGTCTTGATCATCGCGCTGCTCAACGTCTTCGTGTTCTTCACCTGCCGCGTGGCGATCGGGCTCAGCTCAACGGACATCCACCACAGCGAGATCGAACCGCTGACCGGTCTGCTGAACACCGACGGCTTGTACTCGCGCGCCGCCAATCTGCTCGCGGCCCGCAACCGGCAGGACGACCGCCACATGGTGCTGGCCGTCGTCAGCATCGACAGCTTCCCGCTGCTGTCGTCGATGTCCGGACCCCGGCGCGCCAACCGGGCCCGCATCGACGTCAGCCAGGCGTTGCGGGAGACGGTGCGCCGCAACGCGATCGCCGCGCACATCTCCGACAGCGACTTCATCGTCGCGGACACGTTCACCACCCCTGACGCGTCGCCACTGATCGACCGCGTCCAGGGCGCCATGAAGTCCACGCCATCACGGGTGACCGCGAGCATCGGCGTGGTGGTCACGCCACTGGCCCCGTTGACGGTTCACCCGCCCGAGATCGTCATCGACGCGTTGCTGGCCGCCGCGGCGGGAGCCATGGAACATGCCCGCGAGGACGGCGGCAACGACGTCCGCTACGACGTGCGGGACGACCTGCCGATCAACGAATAGGCAGTTCGGCTCTGATCCGCGGCGCGATGAGGCCCGCCAGGTAATCGTGTCCGGCGTCGGTCGGGTGGACGCCGTCGGGCGCGATCAGATCGGGACGGTCGACGAACCAGCGCTCGGCGATCGGGTCGATGAACGTGGCGCCGGCCATCCCGGCCTGCATCCCCAGCACGTCCCGAATCTGCAGCACCGCGGGCGGCACGTCGGCCGTGGGCCACGGCGGCCCGATCACCAGCAGCTTGGCACCGGGCGCCGTCGCCCGCGCCTGCATGAACGCGTCGTGCGCCATCCCCGACAGCTGCATGAGGTCGGCACCCTGGTCGTTGCGGGAGCCGAAGAACACCACGAGGGCGTCGTCCGGCCGCACCGCACGCGCCGTCAGATCCCGGAAGATGCTGCCGTGGTCGCCGCGCACCACGTACCCGGCCCGGCCTTCGGCCGCGACGTCGGCGATGATCGGCACCCCCCACGCATCCAGGTTCCGGTCCGCTTGCGCCGGCCAGCTCCGCGGACCCTGGCCCCCGAAATTGGTGCCGTTGGTGTACGAGTCACTGATCACCGCGACGCGGTCGGGCGGCGTCCCCGGGCGCACGTTCGGGTATGCGTGCGCCGACCCGGGTGCGCTCACCACGGACACCACGCACAGCACAGCTGCCAGCAACAAAGCGGTCAGATGACGCACTGCTCTCCCATGATTCAATCGGTGGTACGACGTTTCCGGTCAGCCCGCCCGTTCGGCGCGCTCGACGTCGTCGTCAGATATCGCCTGCAGTTTACGTTGTCCTGCAACAGCTTTCGAGCCGTCCGCCGGGCCGACCATGCGGCGCATCCAGTGCCGCGCCGGTTCTTCGACGTAGTGGAACAGCACCACCGCGCCGGCGAAGGAACCAGCCAGCAGCGCCAGCACGATGAACTTGGTCCCCCAGCTCGCAGTCATATCGATGCGGTACTGGGCAGCGGCCCAGTTCCAGCTCTGGTGCACCAGCTCGTGGACCATGTACAGGCTGAACGACACCTTGCCGCCGTAGACCATGACCCGGGTCGACAGCAGCGCGGGCAGGGTTCCGGTGCCGACCGACAAGGCCACCACCAGCGGCAGGAAGAAGATGTCGACGAGGCCGAAGTCGTCCCGGATCGTCGGGATCGGATGCGCGTCGAACCAGTACACGAGGCCCACGATCAGAGCCAGCAGCACCACCGACAGCACGCCGGCAACGGTCCGGCCGCGATCGCTCAAGTTCAGCTTGCGCACGGCGGCGCACGCCAGGGCGCCTGCCGTGAACTGCAGGACGATGCGCGGCAGCCAACTCCAGGGCGTGTAGAACTCGCCTGTCGCGGCCAGGAAGAGTATCGGCGGCAGCGTCGCGGCGAACGCCAGCCACAGCAGGGCGCGCGCCCTGCTGGCCCGAGCGACCCGGAACAACACGATGACGAGCAGCCCGAACAACAGGTAGGCCAGCCATTCCGCGCTGATCGACCAGGCCGGGCCGTCCCAGCTGGAGTTGTCGAAGAACGGCACCACCCACAGCTGGACCAGGAACAGCTGGCGCAGGTAGTTGGGGCCGGTGAGGGTGGCCGCCGCCTGCGACGGGAAATCACCGACGTTCAGGGTGAAGATGATCCAGGCGACCGCGAGGTGCATGGTGACCAGGTAGACGGGCCAGACCCGGGCCAGGCGCAACCAGAGGAAATGCAGCGTCGCGCGGGTCGACCAGGCGGGACCCATGCGCTCGAGGTAATTCCAGGTCAGGACGAAACCGCTGAGGATGAAGAACAGGTCCACGCCCTGGGCGCCGCAGTCGAGAATCGGGGCGAGGGCCTCGCTCAAGGGCGGTGATGCCTGCTGCAGCAGCGGACGAAAGTGGAACAGCACCACCCACACTGCGGCGACGATGCGCAGGCCGGACAGTGCCTTGATCTCACCGCTCGGCACAACACTCATGACGGGAAAAGGGTAACAGCGGTGACGACGTGGACCCTGATCGGAAACCTGTGACTTTCCTTGGCTGACACTCCCGACCGCGGGATACCCGATCAGAATTTTTTTGTCGGCGAAAATAGCGCTGCTACCAGTAAGGCTGCTCACAGAATTCAGTTGAGAGGGCACCAGAAGCTGGAATATCCAGCCTTTCGGGAGCATTCTGTAGACATGCTAATTAGGCGGAAGTTCACGACATCGGCGGTCGCCGCGGTGGCCGCCACAGCAGCGATAGTGGCCGCTCCGGCGGCTGCGATGACGCTCTCCGGAAGCTTCGGGCCGGACCGGACTGTGGTTGCCGACAACGGCTACGGCGGACCTGACGGCCAAGGTGGCGGAGGCGGTTGCGGCGACGGATCGAATTGGCGGGGCTGCGGCGGCTGGAGCCCGGGCACCGGCGGATTCGGGCACGGCTGCATCAACGGCATCTGTGGCGGCTGGGACGGCAATCGCGGCTGGGGCGGATAGCCCCTCACACCCGGTTCCGGCGCGGTAATTGCGTTTACTTCGGACGGGAAATCCCTAAGCTCGCGGCCATGGATGTGCCGAGCCCGTCACCTGACGCATTGCATCTGGCCGACGTGGTGCCCGCCGTGTTGGCGGCGATGGGAGTGACTGACGCCCAACTCGAATGCGTACACCACCACATCGACCTGCCAGACGGCATTCGGGGCGCGTGCGTCCTGCTCATCGACGGGCTCGGGGCCCAGTTGCTCGACACCTACTCCGACGACGCCCCCGTGCTCGCCGGACTTCGGGGCCGGAACCTGCGTGTCGGGTACCCCTCGACCACCAGCGCGGGCCTGGCGGCGGTGGGCACCGGCCGGCGCTCCGGCGAGCACGGCATGGTGGGTTACTCGTTCCGGATTCCCGACCACGGGGTGGTGAACGCGCTGCGCTGGACGCCACATCCGTTCGGCGCCGATCTGCGCGACGTGCTGGTGCCCGAGGACGTCCAACCGCTGCCGACCACGTTCGGTCAGGCCGCCGCTGCCGGCATGGCCGTCAGCGTCATCTCGGGTGCCGAATTCACCAATTCGGGACTGACCCGGGCAGTGCTCCGCGGCGGACAGTACGTCGGGGTGCATCGGCTCGGTGACCTCGCGGCGCGGGTGCAGCAAGCCGTCGCCGATGGCGGATTCTGCTACGGCTACCACGCCGATCTCGACATGCTCGGCCATCTGTACGGCGCTGGGTCGACGGCCTGGCGAATGCAGTTGCGGCAGGTCGACCGCCTCGTCGAATCGATCGTCGATGCGCTACCGGCCGGCGGACTGCTGGCGGTCGTGGCCGATCACGGCATGGTCAACCTCGACGAAGCCGACGTCGTCGACCTCGATTCGCGTACGGATCTGCTGGACGGCGTCGTCGCCGTCGCCGGGGAGGCTCGGGCCCGGCACGTCTACGTCGCCGACGGGGCGGCCGACGCGGTCGCCGATCGCTGGCGAGAAACGTTGGGCGCCAGGGCGTGGGTCCGCACCAAAGAGCAGGCCATCGCCGAAGGTTGGTTCGGTCCGCGGGTCAGCGACGCGGCGCGGAGCCGGATCGGTGACGTCGTGGCAGCGGCGCGGGACAACGTGGGATTGGTGCGCCGGACGGTCGAACCTCTGGAATCAGCCCTGATCGGACAACACGGGTCGTGGACGGATGCCGAGCAGCTGGTCCCGCTGCTCATCGCGGGTGGTTGACCGGCGGCTTTTGGTAGAGCGGAGCGCTCGGACAACCGAGAAGGAAGGCGCCGGATTACTCCGGCTTCAGATGCGCGTCGTCGGCGAAAACCAGGGTTCCGCTGTCGAGTAGGACAGCCCAGCGGCGTGCCGCGTCGACAATATGGTTCTCGCCGACATCGACCGAATAGCCCGCATGATCGCCGTAATCCTCGACGATCACGCCGCGCACGTCCTTGGCGTCGCCGCGGTTGACACGAACCCGCATGTCAACGGCGAACTTGGCGTTCCTACCCATAACCACCCCAGCATTCCCTGGTAATCACCGCAGGTACGGAACCTCGGCCCACCGACCTCAGCCCCGACGTCAGTAGGTACCGAACTTTAGGCCACCGCGACCACAGCGGCAAAGCAAACACCCACGATCGACACGTTGATGGTACGCACCGTACCAATCGCCGTCGGATACCGTCTTCGCCGTGATCGTGCTGCTACCGCCCTCGGAGACCAAGCGCCCAGGTGGCGACGGACCACCGCTGCGGCTCGGCACGCTGAGTGTGCCGGAACTCACGCCGCTACGGACGGCCCTCGTCGACGAACTCGTCGCGCTCGCCGCCGATCCGGAAGCCAGCCGCAAAGCCCTCGCCATCTCCGCCTCGCAGGATTCCGAGATCGCCCGCAACGCGGAGCTGCTCAGCGCCCCGACCATGCCGGCCATCGACCGCTACACCGGGGTGCTGTACGACGCCCTCGACGTCGGGTCGCTGCGCGGTGCCACCGCGACCCGCGCCCGTGCCCGCCTGGCAGTCGGATCGGCCCTGTTCGGGCTGCTGCGCGCTGACGACCCGATTCCGGCGTATCGGCTGTCGGCATCGTCGAAGCTGCCCGCGGGCGGCACCCTGGCCAGCCGGTGGAAGCCCGTCCTGGAACCTGTGTTGGCCCAGCTCCAGGACCAGGAGCTCATCGTCGACCTGCGGTCCGGCTCATACGAGGCGCTCGGCAAGATCCCCGGCGCGGTGACGGTCGATGTCTACACCGAACACCCCGACGGGCGCCGCACCGTGGTCAGCCACTTCAACAAGGCCCATAAGGGCCGGTTGGCGCGTGCGCTGGGCGGCAGCCGGGCCGAACCGAGCGACGCCGCCGCGGTAGCCGCCGTCGCACGTCGCGCCGGCATGCGGGTCGAGCGCGACGGTGCACAACTGACCGTGCTGGTCACGGCGTGACACCCGCCACGGCGCCAGGCCGACGACCGTCTGCGATAATGATTGGCGAGGGGAGTATTCCTTCGCCGCGGTGTCGTCATCACGTTGCCCAACGTCGGGTAGCCGGTACCGTGGGCCGCTCCGGCGGCGGCAGAGACCTCGGTCGTTTTCTGACGCCCGGAGGCACCCCCGCATGAATGTTTCTACGCTCGAATGGTCCATCACCCTCGGGGTGACGATCGCCGTACTCCTCTTCGACGTGGTGGTGATCGGCCGCCGGCCACACGAACCAACCACCCGCGAAACCGCCGGTTACCTCGCCACCTATATCGGGCTCGCGATCGCGTTCGGCATCTGGGTGTGGCGCTTCCACGGCGGTGACTACGGAGTCGAGTACTTCGCCGGCTGGCTCACCGAATACAGCCTGTCAGTCGACAACCTCTTCATCTTCCTGATCATCATGGCCAGCTTCAAGGTGCCCAGGATCCTGCAGCAGCAGGTCCTGCTGATCGGCATCATCTTGGCGCTGATCTTCCGGGGCATCTTCATCGCCCTTGGCGCCGTTGCCATTTCGCAGTTCTCCTGGATCTTCTACGTGTTCGGCGCGTTCCTGGTGTACACGGCGGCCAAACTGGCGCGCGACACCGAGCACGACGACGACGCCGAGAACTCGATGGTGCGGTTCGCCCGCAAATACCTGAAAGCCTCCGACCAGTGGGACGGCTCCCGGCTGCACACCGTGGTGAACGGGAAGCGCGTACTGACCCCGATGATCCTGGTCATCATCGCCCTCGGCACCACTGACCTGCTGTTCGCGCTCGATTCGATCCCGGCGATCTACGGCCTGACCCAGGAGCCGTACCTGGTCTTCACCGCGAACGTCTTCGCGCTGATGGGTCTGCGCCAGCTGTACTTCCTGCTCGGCGACCTGCTCAAGCGGCTGGTGTACCTGTCGCAGGGCCTGGCCTTCATCCTGGCGTTCATCGGTGTGAAGCTGGTCCTGCACGCGCTGCACGAGAACACGCTGCCGTTCATCAACGGCGGTGAGCCGGTGCATGTACCGCAAATCCCGACACTGCTGTCGTTGGCGGTCATCATCGTCACGCTCATCGTGACGACGGTGGCCAGCCTGTGGAAGACGCGCGTCGACGCCCGCAGCGCGGGGTAGCCGCAGGCCGCCGCCGGTCCCGGGGGTGCGACAATTCGGCCATGGTCATGTCGATTGAGCGCCCGAAGCTGGAAGGCAACATTGCCGTCGGCGAGGACCGCCAGATCAGTTTCGCCGAGTTCGGGAACCCGCAGGGACGAGCGGTGTTCTGGCTGCACGGGACACCCGGTGCGCGCCGGCAGATCCCGACAGAGGCCCGCACCTTCGCCGCGCGCAAGAACATCCGGCTGATCGGCATCGACCGGCCGGGCATCGGCTCGTCGACGCCGTACCAGTACGAGAACGTGCTCGGATTCACCGACGATCTGCGGACCATCGCCGACACCCTCGGCATCAACCGGTTCGCGGTGATCGGCCTGTCCGGCGGCGGCCCCTACACGCTGGCCACCGCGGCCGCGATGCCCGACCGGGTGGTGATGGCCGCGGTGCTCGGCGGCGTCGCCCCCTTGATCGGTGAGGACGGCATCAGCAGCGGGCTCATGGAGCTGGCCAAGTTCGTCCGCCCGGTCCTCGAGGTCGCCGACACCCCCATCCGCTGGGTAGCGGGGTCACTGATCAAGCTGATCGGGCCGTTCGGCTCCCCCGCCCTCGACCTGTATGCCCGGATTTCTCCGGACGGTGACCGAAACCTGTTGAGCCGTCCGGAGTTCAAGGCGATGTTCCTCGACGATCTGCTCAACGGCAGCCGCAAGCAGCTGGCTGCGCCGTTCGCCGACATCGTGGTGTTCGCCCGCGACTGGGGCTTCCGGCTGGAAGACATCAAGGTGCCGGTGCGCTGGTGGCACGGCGATGCCGACCACATCGTGCCCTACGCCCACGGCGAGCACGCGGTGGCGCGGATTGCCGATGCCGAGATGTACACACTGCCAGGCGAAAGCCACCTGGCAGGCCTGGGCGTACCCGAAGACATCCTGACCAAGATTCTCGAGGTCTGGGACGCCGACCTGGCCGCGCAGTAAGGGTCAGGCTGCTCCGTCAGACACTGACGGGCAGACCACTGAGCACCCGGCGCAGCATGTGCATCGCGACGGTCGTCGACCGCTCACGGATGTCGGCCCGGTTGCCCGGCAGGTGGATGGTTCGTGTCTGGGTCGTGCCGTCGGCCAGGCCCACACTGAAACACACTGTGCCGACCGGCTTTTCCTCGCTGCCGCCGCCGGGGCCGGCGATGCCGGTGATGCCCACGGCGATGTCGGCACCGAATCGGCGCAGCGCGCCCGCCGCCATGGCCTCGGCGACCGGTTCGGATACCGCACCGTGGGTGGCTATCAATGCGGGATCGACGCCGAGCAGCTCGGCCTTGGCCTCGTTCGAGTACGACACGACGCCACCGGCCAGGTAGGCCGACGAGCCGGGCCGGTCGGCCAACCGGGCCGCGAGCAGGCCGGCCGTGCACGACTCGGCGGTCGCGATGGTGCGGCCCGAAAGCAGTTGCGCCACTTGGTCATCGACCAAGGTTCCGTCCTCGGAGAAGACGTCCCGCGGATGGCGCTCGCGGAGCAGCGCGGCCAGTTGCCGGTAGCTCTCTGCGGCGTCGGGTTCATAGCGGGTGACGATCTCCAGCTCGCCGCGGCGCAGACATGTGGTGATCTCCAGGCCCGCGAAACCGGGCAACAGGGCTTCCGCATCCCGCAGGGTTTCGGCCAGCCCGGACTCGGGCAGGCCGAACATCCGGATGGTCTCCTGCCGGTAGATGGTGCGCCCGGCGACCGCTCGCTCGGCCGTCGCCGTCTCGATGGCGCGGTGCCACATCGGCCGTAGTTCTCGGGGCGGCCCGGGGAGCACGATCACCGTCGGCCCGCCCCCGGCCCGGGTGACCACGACGCCCGGCGCCGTGCCCACGGGGTCCAGAATCTCGACGCCGTCGGCGCTCCCACCCTCGGGCACCAGCGCCTGCTTGCGGTTGGCCGCGCGCACCGCGTCGAAATCGGCGCCCGGGAACCGGCCCATGAAGGACCGCAGGATTTCCGCGATGCGTTCCTCGAGCGGCTCGTCGAGCACCAGCTCGCGGCCACAGAACTTGGCGACCACAGCGACGGTCATGTCATCGGCCGTCGGCCCGAGACCGCCGCTGGTGACGATCAGGTCGACGCCTTGGCCGGCGAGGAAATTCAGTTGCGCCTCAATGTCTTCGGGCCGATCCCCACAGATGGTGATGTGGGCGAGCTCGACGCCGAGTTCCAGCAACTGATCCGCCAGCCACGGCCCGTTGAGGTCCTGGACCCGTCCGGTGAGAACTTCGGTCCCGGTCACCACGATGCCCGCACGCACACCCATGGCGATCACAGTACGACGGGGCCGGACGGTACTGCGGACTGAGTCAGCCCGCCAGCCAGGCGCGCACGGTGTCGAGGTCGCGCGTGTAGGTCTCCATGATGTCGTCCTGGAAGCGGGAGCTGCCGCTGATCGCGTCGTCACCCTGCCAGATGACCCGGACCCGGGACGCGCCACGCAGGTAGATATCGACGCGGTCGTCCGTACGGCGCTGCCACCCCTTTTCGGCGGTGTACGCGGCGAGTGCGGAACGTTCGTCAGCCACCTCGTGGGCCATCAGCTTCTCCTTCGTCTGTGCGTTCATCATGTCTCATGCGCCGGGCCGCGGGACCCGCGGTACCGCATCGGGCGCCGCGGGCCGGACGTCCGGCTCAGCCAGACCAGGGTCCGCCACCGCGGCCCGCGAGGCGGCGTCCGTCGTTTCCTGCGACGCGGGGCCGCCCGCCACCGGGACCGTCACGGGTGGCGTGTTGTAGCCACCGACCCGGACCCAGCCCGCGTTCACCCCAGGTTTCGGCACCAGCCCGCGAACATGCGCGGTCTCCCCCGGATACACGGTCACGTAGTTGTCGCTGTACTCGATGGGCAGGATTTCATCGGCGTCGGGAGCGGTGGTCAGCTCCGCCCGCTCGAAGAACGCGACCTGCTTGGTCGGATTGCGCAGCGTGATGTCGACGACCTGCTGACCGTCACCATTCACCGAACCGGCGGCACTGACCTCCAGCCGGGCCTTCGTCATGTAGTTGAGCGGCGTCATGTCGGCCCACGCGGTCTGGTGCAGCTCGAAGGCGACATCCTTGCCCGGTTCTCCGATATCGCCTTGCTGCGACTGCCAGTAATCGTTGTTCGCGACCACCTCGCCGATCGGGTTCACCAGCTCGCACCGGACGAAGAACACCCGGGAATCGGGCACCACCCGCGGCAGGGTCAGGGCCACCGCGGCGGCGCCGGAGACCACGTCGTACGGGTCACTGATGCGGTCGTCGCGCATGGTCCCGTTGATGTCGTACACCCGGGTACGGACGCGAAGCCCGACGACGTTCTCCGGGCTCTGGTTGACGATGCTCACCTTGGCGGTGCTGTGATCGCCGGTGGCGTACGAATCGAACGTGACCGACAGCGGCTGCAGGCCCTTCTTCGCTCCGTAGTACGCACCGCCAGGCCGTAGGTAGTAGTCGAAGATGTTGCCGAAGAACGACGGCCAGTGGTTGTTGAGCATCCAGTAGATCGTCATCTTGCGGTCCGCCCAGCCCAGCGCGGCGAACGACTCGAACTGGGCCCGTGTCGCCTCGTAGTGGGCCAACTGTGCCTTGCGCGCGAATTCCTCAGCGCCAGTGGATGATCCGTATCGCTGGACGATCGCGGTGCGGATGCTCGCCAAGGCCTCGTTGCCGGGGTTGGAACCGGCGTGGAAGTACCACATGTCGTTGATCGGCCAGAGCTTGTCCGGCGGAATGAACTTGCGCAGGCTCGCGAACGGCGGGATGTGCTCGTTGTCGCCCTGCTCGGCCGACGCGCCCCGGGCGGCGGCGTACTCGCCGTCGAACCAGTACGCGGGCGCGCGCCAGGTGTACGGGCCGGCCATCTGGATGCCGTCCCACAGCCGGTTACCCGACGCATCGGTGGTGTAGGACGACACCGTGTCTACAACGGCGTTCTGCCAGTGCAACTTTCGCAGAATCTCGTGGTACTGCTCCAGGATGTCGGCCGGCGGGTGTCCGTCGCTGGCGTTGGCCCAGACGAATGCGGACGCATGTGAACGCAGCATCAGGATCTGCGAGCGCAGACTGTCCTGCGCGACCCGGTGATCCTCCTGGTCCCACTGTGGCCATTTCTCCCACTGGTTGCAGCACATCCAGCCCACCATCAGCGGGATGCCCAGCTCGTCGGCCCGCTCGATGAAGCGCGCACCGGGAATCTTGGATTCCATCCGGATCATGTTCAGACCCAGATCCTTGACGTAGCGCAGGATCGCGTTGTCGCGGTCGGGATCGTCGCGGTACAGCAGGTCGGGGGTGTAGGTGGCCCCGCGCGCCAGGAAGTCCCGGCCGTTGACCTTCAGATAGAAGTTGCCGCCGGAACCCAGCTGCGGGAACTCCTCGCTGCCGTCGCGGCCCTGCTCGATGGAGCGGATGCCGAACCGCTGCTTCAACTCGTCGGTGGTCTGGCCGTACTGCAGGAACTGCAGCCGCAGGTCGTACAGGTCGGGCTTGCCCATCGTGTACGGCCACCACAGGTCCGGGTTGCCGATCCGCAGCGCCTCGTAGTCGTTGGGGCTGAAGGTGACGTCGCGGCTCTCCCCCGGCCCGAGCGAGACCGGTCGCTCGATCTCGATGTCCGACTTACCGGCACGGGTGATGGTCGCCCGCACCACGCCGTTGACCCGTTGGTCGGAGTAGTTGGTCAGGCCGGACCGGACGCTCAGCTGGGCGCTGTCGGTACGCGGCAACGGCAGCTGGCTGTTCACGGTGGCATCGGTGATCGCCACATCGCCGGACATCTTCAAAGTGACCGGCTTGAGGATGCCGGCATTGCGGTCCGAGACGAACGAATTGCCGTTGGCCGGGTTCTTCCCCGGTCCCTGGTAGCCCAGGTAGTTCCAGTTGATCCAGTCGAACCAGCTGTCGGCCAACTCCACGCCGTCGACGTCCTGCAGCGCCCGCTCCGGGGTGACCTTGACGGCGAGCGTGTTGGCCCGGCCGCGGTCGATCCACTTCGACACGTCCAGGGTGTGGTCGACGTACATGCCCGCGATTTGTCCGCTGTCGGCGATCCGGTGCCCGTTCAGCCAGATCTCGGCCCGATAGTTGATGCCGGGAAAGTTCAGTCGGTAGGTCGAGTGCCCGGGCGGCGCGACGAACGTCGTGCGGTACCACCAGTCCTGCTTGTACAGGTCCTGCGGCACCTTGGTCAGCAGGTTGTCGCCGTAGTAGAGGTCCGGGTAGGTGCCGTCGTCCTCGAGCGCCTGCAGCACCGTCGCCGGCATGTGCCGCACCTGGTGCCAGCCGGCACCGGTCGCGCCGAACCCGTCGGTGCTGAGCTGCGCTCCGGTGGCCGCCATGCCCTGCGCCGAGGCCAGCTGCCAACCCTGCGCCAACTCGACCTCGGCGGCCGGGCTCATGGGCCTCAGCAGGCGCGGCAGATCACCGGTGCAGGCGAACAGCAGCACCAGGAAAATGACAGCACCCAGCACTGCACCGCGGCGCAACTCGGTTGATATAGCCCTGCTCCCTCCGGATCTGAACGCGCTTCAACAAGGGGGATGCGCGATGTGGGGGCTCCTCATTGTGCCCCGTCAGACCGGTAGTTCCAGAAACGTTGAGGTCAGAACTTGTGCGGCACGTCGGTCGTCAGACCGCCGTCGACGACGAACTCGCTGCCGGTGGCAAACGACGATTCGTCGCTGGCCAGGAACACCACAAAGGTCGCTACCTCGTCGGACTGCCCGGGCCGCCCCAGCGGCGCGGTCATCATGTCGTCGGGAAAATACTTAGTCATCGGCGTGCGGATGAAGCCCGGCAGGATCGTGTTGACCCGGATCTTGTCCTTACCGAGGTCGATCGCCGCCGATTTGGTCAGGCCGCGCACCGCCCACTTGGATGCGACGTACGCATGCAGGAGCGTTGCGCCGCGCATGCCCTCGATGGACGAGATGTTGATGATCGAACCGCCGCCGGCCTCCCGCATCGGCGCGACCACCGCCTGCATGCCCAGGAAAGTGCCGGTGAGGTTGACGTCGATGCACTTCTGCCACTTGGCCATGTCGAACTCGCCGATCTTGCCGAGGGCACTGATGCCGGCGTTGTTGACCAGGACGTTGAGCAGGCCGAACTGCTCGGTGGCGGTGGAAACCGCGGCGGCCCACTGATCGGCGTCGGTCACGTCGAGGTGCACGTAGCGCGCGGCGTCACCGAGTTCGGTGGCCAGCGCCTCGCCCGGTTCGTCGAGGATGTCGCCGATGACGACCTTGGCGCCCTCGGCGACGAGCATGCGGGCGTGCGCCGCACCCATGCCCCGTGCGCCACCAGTGATCAGTGCAACTTTGCCGTCCACGCGTCCCATGACGGGTCAGGCTACCGCCCGGCCGACGGGCAGCCGAGAGGCCGCGCGGCGAATCCCGGCATACTGGTGAGCATGTCTGCGCCGAACGCCGGACCGATCACGGGGCCGATCACTGCGATCGACGCCGACGTCCGTGGCGCGACGAGCTCGAACGTCGGTGCCTTCTTCGACGTCGACGGCACGCTGGTGTCCGGTTTCATCGCGACGGTCCACGCCGCGCACCGGTTCCGGCAGCGGCAGGCCGCCTTCGGCGAACTGACCGGCATCCTCGAGGCAACAGTGCGATACAAGTTGCGCCGCATGGAGTTCGAGCGACTGCTGATTCGCGCCGCCGGCTATATGCGGGGCGAGTCGCTGGCCGAGCAAGAGTCACTCGGCGAGCAGTTGTTCCACAGCCACGTCCAGGCCAGGATGTTCCCGACGATGCGCGAGATCGTGCGTGCCCATCAGCGGTCGGGTCACACGGTGGTGCTCAGTTCGTCGGCGCTGACCATGCATGTCATGCCGCTGGCCCGCTACCTGGGTGTCGAACACGTCATCTGCAATCACTTCACCGTCGACGGCGACGGCACCCTCACCGGTGACATCGTCCGGCCCATCGTCTGGGGCCACCGCAAAGCTGCCGCGGTCGCGGAGTTCAGCCAGGCCAATCAGGTTGACCTGCAACAGAGTTACTTCTACGCCGACGGCGACGAGGACCTGCCGCTGATGCGCGCCGTGGGGCACCCGATTCCGGTGAATCCACGTCCCGGGCTGGCGGCCGAAGCGGAGCGCCTCGGCTGGACAGTGGTGCGCGCAGCGGCCCCATCCGGCCACCGGACCGGTTGGCTACGGCGACTAGTGCGGCGCTGACCGCCAGGAACGGTATTCGCACCGAATCTGGGCCCCAATGCGCGCGTAGTCTTGCGCGCCGGACTGTCACGCGGTACTAAATTAGAACACGTTTCAGTTTTTGCCATTCCTGCCTCGGCACCAGCACAAGGAACTCCTATGCGCACCGTTCTCTGCGATCAGCTCGGCATCGAATACCCGATCTTCGCCTTCACCCACTGCCGCGACGTGGTCGTGGCAGTCAGCAAAGCCGGCGGCTTCGGCGTCCTGGGCGCCGTCGGTTTCACTCCCGAGCAGCTCGAGATCGAGCTCAAGTGGATCGACGAGAACATCGGCGACCACCCCTATGGCGTCGACATCGTCATCCCCAACAAGTACGAGGGCATGGACCAGGCCGACCTGGATCCCGAGGTGCTCAAGAAGCAGCTCAACGCCCTGGTGCCGCAGGAACACCTCGATTTCGCGAAGAAGATCCTCGCCGACCACGGCGTGCCGGTCGACCACAGCGACGACGACGCCCTGCAGCTGCTGGGCTGGACCGAGGCCACCGCAACCCCGCAGGTCGAGGTCGCTCTGCAGCACCCGAAGTGCACCCTGATCGCCAATGCGCTGGGCACGCCCCCCAAGGACATGATCGACCACATCCATGCCGAGGGCCGCAAGGTCGCGGCACTGTGCGGCTCGCCGTCGCAGGCCCGCAAGCACGCCGATGCCGGCGTCGACATCATCATCGCCCAGGGTGGCGAGGCCGGCGGACACAGCGGTGAGATCGGCTCGATCGTGCTGTGGCCCCAGGTCGTCAAGGAGGTCGCGCCGGTACCGGTGCTGGCCGCCGGCGGCATCGGCAGCGGCCAGCAGATCGCCGCGGCACTCGCCCTCGGCACGCAGGGCGCATGGACCGGCTCGCAGTGGGTGATGGTCGAAGAGAGCGAACACTCCGAGCAGCAGCACGCCGCGTACGCCAAGGCGAGCAGCAAGGACACCGTGCGCAGCCGGTCGTTCACCGGCAAGCCGGCACGCATGCTGCGCAACGACTGGACCGAGGCCTGGGAGCAGGAAGGCAACCCGAAGCCGCTCGGAATGCCGTTGCAGTACATGGTGTCCGGCATGGCCGTCGCCGCCACGCACAAGTACCCGAACGAGAGCGTCGACGTCGCGTTCAACCCCGTCGGCCAGGTGGTCGGCCAGTTCACCAAGGTCGAGAAGACGTCCGCGGTCATCGAGCGCTGGGTCCAGGAGTACCTGGAGGCCACCGGCCGGCTCGAGGAATTGAACGAAGCCGCATCCGTGTGATCGAGGCCGCCGACAGCGGGTTCCTGATCGCCGCCGGAGTGGATGGACCTGATCTTCGATGTTCAGGTGCTCCGCCATCGCAGGTCGGCCGACCTACCGGGACCCGTGCTGGCGTCCATCGCCGCCTACTACCACCGGGCCACCACCACGTCGCGCCCGATGAGTCTGTTGATCGCCGCCGTCATGGCGATTCTGTTGGCGGCATTGACTTTTCATGCTGTCCGCGGGGCGGCGCCCGCGTGGTTGCTGGCACTGTCGGCTGTTCTCGCCGGTGGCCCCGTGCTGCTGGCGCTGCTGCGCACCGTCCGGCACGCCGTGACCCTGGGGCACCGGACCGGGACGCTCGCCGAGCAGTCCCGGCTCGCCCGGTCCATCTGCCGCGACCATCTGCTGTGCCTCACCGGTATGTCGGCGTTTCTGGCGTTGTGGCTGGTGTGCGCCTGACTCGCCCAGCTGGCGGCTGAGTACTTGCGCCTCGGATCGTGGTCAGCATGTGACTGCAATCCGAGGCGTAGCGCTCGGCACGCGCAGGCATAGCCCCCTGCCTGCCGACTATGTATGGTTACATACATAGTCGGCGAAGGGACCGCAGCCATGGCCAGCCCGCGTGACCGCATGATCGTTTCTGCGGCGCTGCTCATCCGCGAGCGGGGCGCACATTCGACGGCCATCGCCGACGTGCTCGCCCACAGCGGAGCGCCACGCGGCTCGGCTTACCATCACTTCCCCGGCGGTCGGACCCAACTGCTCTGCGAGGCAATCGATTTCGCGAGCGATCACGTCGCCCGCCGGATCGCCAAGGCCGGCACGGCACTCGAAGCGCTCGACGTGCTGATCGACGGGTTCCGCACCCAACTGACCGACAGCGGATTCCGGGCCGGTTGCCCGGTGGTCGCGGTCGCCGTCGAGGCCGACAACCCGCCCGTGATCGAACGCGCCGCCGCGGCCTTCACCCGCTGGCTGGCGCAACTCGAAGAGCAGTTGCAGGCCGACGGAGCCGCCCCCGAGCAAGCCGCCGAGTTGGCCATGCTCGCCACCACCGCCATCGAAGGCGCCGTCCTGGTGGCCCGCACCACCGGCTCGACCAACCCATTGGACCTCGTGCATCGGCAGCTGCGCGCCCTCGTGTCTGCCGCGACAACACAACGGAAGGCGTCGTCATGACCGAAACCCAGGAGTGGGAGTCCACTGCCTGCATCCTGTGCGAGTGCAACTGCGGCATCGTCGTGCAGCTCGACGGCCGCACGCTGTCGAAAATCCGTGGCGACAAAGCGCACCCAGCCTCGCAGGGTTACACGTGCAACAAGGCACTGCGCCTGGATCACTATCAGAACAACCGCAGCCGCCTCACCTCGCCGATGCGCCGCCGGCTGGACGGCAGCTACGAGGAAATCGACTGGGACACCGCGATTTCCGAGATCGCCGAGGGCTTCTCACGCGTCCGCGACGAGTACGGCGGCGACAAGATCTTCTACTACGGTGGCGGTGGCCAGGGTAATCACCTGGGCGGCGCCTACAGCGGCGCCTTCCTCAAGGCACTCGGCGCCCGGTACCGGTCAAATGCGTTGGCGCAGGAGAAGACCGGTGAGTTCTGGGTCGACGCACAGCTCTACGGCGGACATACCCGCGGCGAGTTCGAGCACGCCGAGGTGTCGGTGTTCGTCGGGAAGAACCCGTGGATGTCGCAGAGTTTCCCGCGCGCACGCACTGTGCTGCAGGACATCGCGAAGGATCCGCAGCGGTCCATGATCGTCGTCGACCCGGTGCTCACCGACACCGCCAAAATGGCCGACTTCCACCTGCGGGTGCGGCCCGGCACCGATGCGTGGTGCATCAGCGCGCTGGCCGCGGTCCTGGTTCAGGAAAACCTGTGCGACGAGGCGTTTCTCACCGAGCATGTGACCGGCGTCGAACCGGTCCGGGACGCGCTGCGCGCAGTGGACGTCGACGACTTCGCCCAGCGCTGCGGCGTCGACGCCGAGCTGTTGCGCGCCGCTGCCCGCCGGATTGCCGGTGCCGCAAGCGTTTCGGTGTTCGAGGACCTCGGCGTTCAGCAGGCGCCGAACAGCACGCTGGTCTCCTACCTGAACAAGATGTTGTGGATCCTGACCGGTAACTTCGCCAAACGCGGTGGGCAGCACCTGCATTCGTCGTTCGCGCCGCTGTTCGCGGCGGGCGGCGTCGGCCGCTCGCCGGTGACCGGTGCTCCCATCATCGCCGGGCTGCTGCCGTCCAACGTGGTGCCGCAGGAGATCCTGACCGACCATCCGGACCGGTTCCGGGCGATGATCGTCGAGAGCAGCAACCCCGCTCATTCCATCGCCGACTCGGCCGCGGTGCGCGACGCGCTCGAGGCGCTGGAACTGCTGGTCGTCGTCGATGTCGCGATGACCGAGACGGCGCGGCTGGCCCACTACGTGCTGCCCGCCGCCAGCCAGTTCGAGAAACCCGAAGCGACGTTCTTCAATCTCGAGTTCCCGCACAACACCTTTCACCTGCGGCACGCCCTGATGACGCCGCTGCCCGGCACGTTGCCCGAACCCGAGATCTGGGCTCGGCTGGTCCGCGCGCTCGGCGTCGTCGACGACGCGGAACTCGACCCGCTGCGCCGCGCCGCGCGCGACGGCCTCGACGCGTACCTCGGGGCATTCTTCAGCGCAGTCGGCGCCAACCCGTCGCTGGGCCGGGTGCTGCCCTATGTGCTGTACGAAACCCTGGGCCCGGCGCTGCCGGACGGCCTGGCCGGTGCGGCAGCGCTGTGGGGACTGGCTCAGAAAGCCGCGATGACCTATCCCGACGCGGTCCGCCGGGCCGGCCATGCCGACGGCAACGCGCTGTTCACCGCCATCCTCGAAGGCCGGTCCGGGGTGACGTTCACGGTGCACGAGTACGAGGACGACTGGAACCTGGTCAGCCACAACGACCGGCGCATCGCCTTAGAGATCCCCGAGATGCTCTCCGAACTCGGCGCGCTCGCCACCGATCGGCCGCCGCTGATCTCCGACGACTATCCGATCGTGCTGTCGGCCGGCGAGCGCCGCGCGTTCACCGCCAACGACATCATCCGCGATCCCGGCTGGCGCAAGCGTGACGCCGACGGCGCCCTGCGGGTCAGCGTCGAAGACGCCGCGGCGCTGGGCCTGGTCGACGGTGGCCGCGCCCGGATCACCACCGCGGCCGGCAGCGCGGAAGCCTCGGTGGAGGTCACCGACGTCATGCTGCCCGGACATGCCTCGCTGCCCAACGGTTTCGGGCTGGACTTCACCGACGCAAACGGCGAACAGCAGGTGCCGGGCGTGGCCCCCAACAACCTGACCTCGGCCGACTGGCGCGACGAGTTCGCGGGCACCCCATGGCACAAACACGTGCCGGCCCGGATCGAAGCGCTGACGGCTTAGCTACTCCGGGGGCGGCGGACCGTCCACGGGCGCAGGCGCGTCCGGGGCCGGCGGCGGGACCGGTGCCGGCGCCTGCGGCCCGGCCGGCATGCCCGCGGGAGGTGCTGCGTCAGCGTCCATGGGGCGCTGCGCCAGCAGCACGAGGGCCTGCTTCGGACTGATCTCGCGATCCTGGACGGCATGCCAGACATCGCGCAGGTACGACAGCTGATCGGTGTCCCGGGACCCGTCCGCGGTGCTCGTCGTGTAGGGCGGCAGATTCTCCGGGCTGGACAGATGCGGCACCGGGGTGGCATTTGCCACCGGGACCGGCTTACCGGCCGGCACCGGCTTGGGAGCAACCGGCGGCGGCGGGTCGACCGGTGCCGCCGCGAGGTCGACCGCCGAGGTATCGCCGGACTTGGTGTCCGGCGCGCCGTCGTCGGCCCATGCCGCCGCGGCCGACCCGATCGGCAGCAGCAACGCTGCGCAGGTCAGCCCTACGGCGCGGATTCTGACGTCGTCAAGGATCCTCATCTGAAGCCCTCCCGTGCATGTCCGGTAACCAATGGTGCTACAGGTGACTGCGGTATTGCTGGGAAATGGCCGGACGAATCTGGTGCGACCGTACGAGTCCCCGATCGCGGACATCGCCCCGACGACTTCTCAAGCGCCAGAATTGCTACGACGAATAGTGCACGGCAAATCAGCGGCCATCGGCATTCACCCAGAATCTCAGCCGAATTATCGGCATAACCTTGCGGCCCAGACCTCCACGCGGTACTAAATTGAAACACGTTGCAGAGTGAGGAGCGCCACATGTCGGCACCCAACATCCCAGCTGGATTCGACTTCACCGACCCCGACATCTACGCCCAGCGGCTGCCGGTGGCCGAACTCGCCGAACTGCGGCAGGTCGCGCCGATCTGGTGGAACGAACAGCCCATGGGCAAGGGCGGTTTCGATGACGGTGGCTACTGGGTGGTGACGCGGCACAAGGATGTCAAGGAGGTGTCGCGTCGCAGCGACGTGTTCTCCAGCCAGGAGAAGACGGCCATCCCCCGGTACCAGGACGGCACCGTCACCGAACAGATCGAGCGCGGCAAGTTCGTGCTGCTGAACATGGACGCGCCACATCACACCCACCTGCGGAAGATCATCTCGCGGATGTTCACCCCGCGCGCCATCGAACTGCTGCGGGACGAACTGAGCAAGCGGGCACAGCAGATCGCGCAGGAGGCCGCCGCCAAGGGCTACGGCGACTTCGTCGAGCAGGTCTCCTGTGAGCTTCCGCTGCAGGCGATCGCCGGCCTGATGGGCGTGCCACAGGAAGACCGCAAGAAGCTGTTCGACTGGTCCAATCAGATGGTCGGCGACATGGACCCCGAATTCGCCGGCAACGACGCCATCACCGCGTCGGTCGAGCTGATCATGTACGGCATGGCCATGGCCGCCGATCGGGGCGCCAACCCGCGCGACGATCTGGTGACCCGGCTGGTCCAGGCCGATGTCGAGGGCCACAAGCTCTCCGACGACGAGTTCGGATTCTTCGTCATCCTGCTGGCGGTGGCCGGCAACGAGACCACCCGCAACACCATCACCCAGGGCATGATGGCCTTCGCCGAGCACCCGGACCAGTGGGAATTGTTCAAGCGGGAACGTCCCGCGACGGCCGCCGACGAGATCGTCCGCTGGGCCACCCCGGTCACCTCGTTCCAGCGCACGGCAACGCAGGACACAGAGCTCGGCGGCGTGTCGATCAAGAAGGGCCAACGGGTGGTGATGTGCTATCGGTCGGCCAACTTCGACGAGGAAGTGTTCGACGACCCGTACGCGTTCAACATCATGCGCGACCCCAACCCGCACGTCGGCTTCGGCGGCACCGGCGCGCACTACTGCATCGGGGCGAACCTGGCCCGGATGACCATCGACCTGATGTTCAACGCGATCGCCGACCACATGCCCGACCTGCGTCCGCTCAGCGAGCCGGAGCGACTGCGGTCCGGCTGGCTGAACGGCATCAAGCACTGGCAGGTCGACTACACCGGCGCTAACGCGAAACCAGCTGTTGCGCAGTGACCTTGGGCCGATCCGGGTAGTCCAGAAGCGACTGCCAGTAATCGTCGGACAACTCCTGGCCGGAGCGCAGCACCATCGCCAGGCCGGTCGCCATCGCGACACCGAGCAGGCCGAGCCACAACCCGGTGACGGCGATGATCACCCATAGCACCGTGGTGAGCACCGGCCACGGCGAGACCACCAGCAACGCCGGCGCGAAGAAGAAACCGGTACCGACGTACCAGGCCGATCCGGTTCGATCGGCCGCCATGACCGCCCGCAGCCAGATCGGTGGGGCCTTCGTCGACGGTTCGCTTGCGGGGTGGGTCGTGCGCATCTCGATCGCCTCCTGGTGCGTTGTCGGACGATTCGAGCCTGTCCCCATCAGGTAATTGCCGCAATTACCTGACAGGTAGTCGCCACCGAGACCTGCAGCCGCGACACTGGAGAGCGTGACCGCCGCCACCGCTGCCCCATCGCACTCGCCGCAACCGTTCGGAACCCTCATGCGGCAGTGGCGGCAACGGCGGCGCATCAGCCAGCTCGACCTGGCGATCGAGGCCGACGTGTCCGCGCGCCATCTCAGTTTCATCGAGACCGGCCGGTCGACGCCGAGCCGGGCCATGGTGCTCAAGCTCGGCAGTGTGCTGAATATCCCTGCGCGAGAACAGAACCGGCTGCTGCTGGCCGCCGGGCACGCGCCCGTGTACGCCGAGCGGGCACTCGACGACCCGGAAATGAGCGCGGTGCGCACCGGGATCGACCGTGTGCTCGCCGCGTACGAGCCGTTCCCGTGCCTGGCCGTCGACCACCTGTGGAACATCGTGGCCGGCAATGCCGGCATCGTGGTGCTGCTCGAGGGCGTGGCTCCCCCGTTGCTGGAATCGCCCAACGCCCTTCGCATTTCGCTGCATCCGGACGGGTTGGCGCCCCGGATCCGCAATCTCGGACAGTGGCGCCACCACGTGATCGGGCGGCTGCGGCGCGAGGTGGCCGGCAGTGCGTCGGCCCAACTTCACGACCTGTTGACCGAGATCGAGGCCTACCCCGGTGGAAACGTCGAATCGTCCGATCTCGGCGGCGTCGCGGTACCGCTGGAGATCGACGGCCCGGACGGCCAGGTGCTGACCTTCCTCAGCACCGTGACCACCTTCGGTACGGCGCTGGACCTGACCGCCGTGGAATTGAGCATCGAAGCATTCCTGCCCGCCGACGACGCGACGGCGCAGGCTCTCAGGAGTTGATGATGATCGGGTCGCCGATGTTCACCTGGTTGTAGTACCAGGACGCATTGTCGGCGCTCAGGTTGATGCATCCGTGGCTGACGTTCGAATAGCCTTGCTGCCCAACGGACCACGGCGCGCCGTGCACGTAGACGCCACCCCAGGTGACCCGCACCGCGCTGTACACCGTCAGCTTGTAGCCCTCGGGATCATTGAGCGGGATGCCGATGGTCCGCGAATCCATGACGACGGGGTTCTGCTTCTCCAGCGCCGTGAACGACCCCACCGGGGTCGGGTGCTTCGGCTTGCCCATCGATGCCGGCATGGTCTTCACGACCTGGCCGTCGATGCTCACCGTGAAGGTGTGACCGCTGATGCTCGCGACTCCCAGCGTGGCCGAGCCGGTCTCGAACGACTGCTTGGCCCCGCCGACCGACACCTTGATGGACGAGTGCGCAGGCCAGTAGGTGCTGGGCGTGAACTGCACGCGGTTGTCGGCCAGCCAGGCGAACGTACCGGCGGGCGCCTTCGTCATCTTCGGCGACGTGAACTCGATGGTGCGTTCAGCGCGCACCCGGTCCGCGACCGGCTGGCTGAAGGTCACCGTGACGGGCATCCCGACACCGACCACGACACCACTGCCTGGCGTGATCATGGCGACCGGAAGGGACTCGGGCAACGCCGCGACAGCAGCACCCACGGAGCCGCTCAGCATCATCACCGCAGATGCGGCAACGGCCAGCGCATAACGCACAGTTTTGGGCAAGGGGTCCATCCTCAGGTCCGAGATACGTTCACTACATATCGTAGTTCGACGGCGACGTTACTTTCGTTAGCCGCACGCCGTCGGCCCGGCCGACGCGGTTCGACCTCGGGGTTTACTGCGGCGGCGCGACGGGCTCGGCCGGCGGGGCCGCGTCGGTGGGCGCCGGAGCGACGGGAGCTGCCGGAGCCGGGGCCTCCGCGGGCACCGTGACGGCGACCGCATTCGACGGCATTTCCGCCGGTGGGATGTCCGTGGCGGCGGGCGGTACATCGGCGGGCGGCTGGCCCTCGGGATGTGCTGCCGGATCCGGTTCGACGGCGGGAGCCGGCTGTGGTTCGAGGATCGGTGCGTCAGACAGCGGTGCCTCGACCGGTGCCGACACCTCGGCAGACGGCTCGGCGGCGGGCACCACGTGGACCGTAGGAGGCTGGACGGGCGCCACCGCCTGCTCGGCGGCAGCGGGCCGCGGGCTCTTGGTGACGGACGTCGACCCGGCGCCATGGGCGGGCAGGAACTGCAGCGTGACGGCCATCGACACGGACGCCACGAAGGCCGTCGACCCGACGGCCAGCATGGTCAGGGGCAGCGCGGGCGAACTCGACACCTGCTGCCACCGCGACGAATTGCCCGACCGATGCCGTCCCACCGGAACCACCGCGTTGCGCTCGAACGCAACGGCGGCCTCGAATGGGTCGAAGGTCGGGTCCCAGCCGAAGTCCTGTCCGGCCCATTCGTCCGGACGGGGCTCGTCGCCGAAGAAGTACGGCTCGGACAGGTCGGATTCGCCCGATCGCACGGACACCAGCGCCGCACCGCGGGCCAGCGCCAAATCTGCTTCTTCCGGGGTGAACACCGGCACCGAGAGCGCGTCCTGCAGGCCCGGCAGAATCGCCTCGAAGTTACCGGCGGACCCGATGACCACCAGCGCCTCCGGCTGCCAGTCCGCGCGAGCGAAAACGGAGCTGAGCCAGCTGGTCAGCACCGACCTGGAGCCGATGCAGTGGTTCACGGCCGTGTGGACGGCGCCGCTGGCCGCATGCACGATCATGGTGATCGCGAATTCCGGCTCGATGGTGCACACCGCCGTTGTCCCGCAGCCCAATGCGTCCGCGATGCCGCGGGCCACGGCCTCGTTGGCCTCCGGGAAGCGAACCGGCACCACATTGTCGAAACCGGAATCCGACAGTGACTGCATCAGCATCGAGGCCTCGACGTCGGCGTCGTCGCTCCACGTCAGTCCGATCGACTTGAGCCGCAACCCGCGCGTCGCCGCCCGCGCCTCGCTACGCAGTACGGCAGC
The DNA here is from genome assembly GCF_048282635.1 of Mycobacterium sp. PDNC021. Lineage (NCBI taxonomy): Bacteria > Bacillati > Actinomycetota > Actinomycetes > Mycobacteriales > Mycobacteriaceae > Mycobacterium > Mycobacterium sp. PDNC021. The sequence continues at coordinate 3,313,972 of NZ_CP182502.1, read as the reverse complement.
GGTGGCATCCCCGGAGTTCATGATCTCCACGGCGTCGTGGTCCATGGTGAACCCGTCGACGTCATTGCCCTCTACCAGTACCAAGCCGATGGACGACGGAGTCATGGCCAAACCGAGCACCGCGTCCACGCAAACAACCCCTTCAAAACCGCATGGTGGCGCCGCACGATCCGCGATGACGCGCGCTTGGGCGGGCGAAAACTATCCGGAATCGTGGTGAGAAAAGCCACCCTTTGACCGCTGACCTTACCCGTTGCCTGGGCCACACGGCACCCGTCCGCAGGCCACCGACCTGCGATTATTTGCCAGCTTCCCACGGCCCTGTGTTCAAACCGTTATCAGCATTTGCCATCCTCACGACGGCCGGCCGGCGTGGCAGCGAACCGCCGCGGCCGAATGACCGCGTGGCGTTGGCCTAGTTGTGACCTGTCGCTGCTGGTTCCTGTGACGCGGCGGCGCGAGAATTGACGACAAGACCGGCCAGGAGGTCAGCATGATGACGGCACCGCCCCTCACCCCGCCCACCGTCGTGTCGCATGACGAGGTGGGCGTACATGTTCGCGGGCTCGGCTGCTCCTATGCGACCTGCACCTGCGGCTGGACCGCGCGCCCCCGGCACCTACGGGCCTCTGCCGAGCAGGACGCCTGGACGCACTCCATGGAATCGGGCTGCGCGCTGGCCTTCCCCCTCGTCAACCGGTAGCGCTCACTCTTCCCGATCGCCCGGACCCGCTCAACGTCGCGCGTTGTTGCGCGTCGGGCCAGGTCGTAACACAGTGGGTTATGACCGAACAGTGGATAAAAGGATGCGCAGTGCAGCGGATCTCCTTCCGCGACGGACTGGTGCTGGACCTGGAGGACTACAACGAGCTCGTCATCTCGGCGCCCCTGGCACTGACCCTGCCGGCCACCGAGACCGACCCGCAGGAAGTCGTTGCGATCAATCCGGCCGACGTGCGCAAGCAGGAACGGCCGTTGTTCGATTTCGCCGGCCAGAAGTGCACGCACGCCGAATGGGACGACAACGGCAGCCTGCACCTGGCGTTCGCGGACGGACACCGGATCGACGTGCCCACCGACCAGGAGCACACCTCCTGGGAGCTCTACGGCAAGCGCCATGGCTACGCGGCGTGCCTGCCGCGGGGGCAGGTACGCGTCGTCCGGCACGACTTGCCGGACGACGAATCCGTCAACAGCTGACCGCGCGTCCGTTCACCCGAAGGTGTAGTCCTCCGGGTCGGCATTTCGCGTCCAGGTCCAGTAGTCGACCAGGCGCCACGGGCTGAGCGTGTAGATGTCGCCGTCGGCGTTCTTGTAGAACGAATGCCGGACGGACGGCTGCGACCACACCATGGTCCGCATCTCGGCCTGGCTGCGCTGCACCCAGTCGTCCAGCCGCTCGGGCCGCGGTTCCATCCAGTTCCCGTGGCCGGTCAACAACAGGTCCAAACATTCTGAGATGTAACGCATCTGGCATTCCGAATGGAAGATCAGGCTGCCGCCACTGGCGAGATTGGTGCCGGGCCCGTACATACAGAAGAAGTTCGGGAATCCCGGGACGGTGATGCCGAGATACGCGCTCGGCCGTTCACCCCACTGCTCGCCCAGCACACGGCCCTCGCGGCCGACGATGGTCATGGGCCACAGCACCTTTCCGGCGTGAAAGCCGGTGGCGTAGACGATCACATCAGCGGGATGCCGCCGATCGTCGGCCGTCACGACGGCGTCGCGTTCGATACGTGCAATGGGCGTCCGGATCAGCTCGACGTGATCCTGCGTGAGCGTCTGGAGCCAGCTGCCGTTGTCCTGCAACGTCCGTTTGCCGGTCGCCGGGTAGTCCGGGATGACCTTGGCCAGCAGGTCCGGGTTGTCACCGATCTGGCCTTTGATCCACTCGGTGAACATGATTCGCGTGACGTCGTTGATCTCGCTGACCGCGCGTTGCTGATCGGGATAGTCCGGATCGACGCGGGCCGCGGCCAGGCCCTTGTCGCAACCGGGCCAGAACAGCAGGAAGCGGTACCAGCGGCCGTAGAACGGCAGGTGCTTGAGCGCCCATTTGACGCCGTCGCCGACTTTTCCGTGATAGTTGGGGTTGGGAAACATCCATTGTGCGGTTCGCTGAAAAATGTTGAGCGAAGCGACTTTTCCGGATATCGACGGCGCGATCTGGAACCCGCTGGCACCGGCGCCGACCATCGCGACGTGCTTGCCGGTGAGGTCGACATCGTGATCCCACTCCGCCGAATGGAACGACGGACCGGCGAAGTCGACCTGCCCCGAGATCGACGGCAGGTAAGGACGATTGAGTTGCCCGACGGCGCTGATCACCGCCCGTGCCGACACCGTCTCGGCCTTCCCGTCCGCCGTGCGCACCACCACCTGCCATGTCGCGGTCGCCTCGTCCCACGTCGCGCCGGTGACCTCGGTCTCGAACCGGACGTGTGGGCGGATTCCGTACTTGTCCAGGATGCGTTCGAAATAGGCCTGCAGCTCAGGTTGTTCGGCGAAGAACTGCGTCCAGTGGTCGCTGGGTTCAAAGCTGTAGCAGTAGAAGTGATTTCCCACATCGACCCGGGCGCCGGGATAGCTGTTGTGCCACCAGGTGCCGCCGACACCGGCACCGCGTTCGATGATGGTGAACGGAATCCCCGCCTCCTTCAAGCGGATACCGGCGAGCAGTCCGGATTCGCCACAGCCGATGACAAGTACCGGAAAATCCACGGCCGATTCGGCGTCACGGCCCGCCACACCGGCCCGCACATCCCGCCCGTCGAGCTCCATCTCCTCCAGCACCATCGGCACGTACTCGTCGGGCACCGGTTCGCAGACCAGCCACTCCATCATCTCCTTGAGCAGCTCGGCGCCGATGGGCTCCGGCTCCGGGCAGCCGCGGTCGCGGTAGTCGGCGATCACCTTCAGGGCCAGGGTGCGAACCGCTGCCTTGTCGTCCTCGGACATGTAGCCCTGGACCTCGTTGAGGAACAGTCCGGCAGGGCGCAGCGCACCGCGGATCAGCTCGGGATCACCGGACATGTGTACCAGCGACAGCATCAGTGTGGGGATGCTGACGTCCGTCAGGGCACGGGCGATGTCCTCGTCGGAGGTCGTAAATGGTTGTCCTGCATGTGGGTTACGCACCACAAGGAACTACCACGTTCCGCTGATTCTTCGCAGCCGATTCTGCCGCGGTACAGCCCGACCAGGCCTTACAGTCCGAAGATGGCCATTGCTCTACTCGACAACGGCGCACCGCCACAGGACCTCGCGCTGTCCGACATCGACCTGAGTTCGATCAAGTTCTGGGGCCGCCGCGACGGGTTCCGCGACGGTGCGTTCGCCACGCTGCGCCGCGAAGCGCCCATCTCCTTCCACGCCGAACTCACCCAGGAGGGGTTCGAACCCGGCCCCGGACACTGGGCGCTGACGCGCTACGACGACGTCTTCTTCGCCAGTCGCCATCCGCACATCTTCAGCTCCGCGGACGGCATCACGATCCCCGAGCAGACATCGGAACTGGCCGAGTATTTCGGCTCGATGATCGTGATGGACGACCCGCGGCACACCCGGCTGCGCAACATCGTGCGCAGCGCGTTCACCCCGAAAGTGGTGGCGCGGACGGAGGAGTCGGTGCGCCACCGCGCGCGCAGCCTGGTCGAGTCCATGATCAACCGCCACCCGGACGGCCACGGCGACATCGTGACCGACCTGGCCGGTCCCCTGCCGCTGCAGATCATCTGCGACATGATGGGCATTCCCGAGCAGGATCACGAACGGATCTTCCACTGGACCAACATCATTCTCGGCTTCGGCGATCCCGACCTGACCACCGATTACGAGGAGTTCTTCCGGTGCGCCATGGACATCGGCGGGTACGCCACCGCCCTGGCCGATGATCGCCGCGTCAATCCCCACGACGACCTGACCACTGCCCTGGTGCAGGCCGAGGTCGACGGCGAACGGCTGACGTCGAGCGAGGTGGCGTCGTTCTTCATCCTGCTGGTGGTCGCGGGCAACGAGACCACGCGTAACGCGATCAGCCACGGGGTGCTGACGCTCAGCCGGTTCCCCGAGCAGCGCGATCAATGGTGGGCCGACTACGACGCGGTGGCACCCACGGCCGTCGAGGAGATCATCCGCTGGGCCTCCCCTGTGGTCTACATGCGCCGGACCCTGACCCAGGACTTCGAGCTGAGCGGCGTGAAAATGAAAGCCGGGCAGAAGGTTACGTTGTGGTACGGCTCAGCCAATCGGGACGAGGCGAAGTTCGACCGGCCGTGGCTGTTCGATGTGCACCGGAATCCCAACCCGCACCTGGGCTTTGGCGGCGGTGGCGCACACTTCTGCCTGGGCGCGAACCTGGCCCGCCGCGAGATCGCGGTCGCGTTCGAAGAGATCCACCGCCGCGTGCCGGACCTGACCGCCACCGACGAGCCCGACCGGCTGTGGTCGCAGTTCATCCACGGCATCAAGCGCCTGCCGGTCAGTTGGACGCCTCCCCGCTGATCTACTGGACGATCAGCACACCGACCATCCCGGGGTGGTTACACGCAGTAGTAGGGGTACCGTCCCGGCGTCGTGGGCGCGGCAAAGGTGGCCTGCGCGTTGCCGCCGACCTTGACGTCGAACTGCCCCTTGACCTTTGACGTCACCGTATGTGCGACGTCGTCGCTGTTCAGGACGGTGATCTGCGCGCCGGGCGGCACGGTGAGCGGGTCGCCGAAGTTGAGCGCGGTGATGGTGATCGCCGCCGGCAAACGTGCCGTCCTCATGACAGGTACCTCTCCACCCAGGACTGCGTCTGCTTCCAGGCATCGGCGGCCGCCGCGGCGTTGTACCGCGGACCCGAGTCGTTGAAGAAGGCATGATCGGCGTCGGGCTCCACGACAATCTGATGAACCATGCCGGCCTGCTCCAGTGCGGCTGCCGCGGCATCTTTGCCGGCCGTCACCCGTTCGTCCTTCGCGCCGTAAAAGGCCAGCACCGCAGCCTGTTTCGAGCCGGCGAAGTCGTGCGGATCCGGCAACGGCCCGTAGAACGGCAACGCCGCCGCCAGCCGCGGTTCGCCGGCGGCCAGGAGCTGCCAGGTGAGGCCACCGCCGAAGCAGAAGCCGATCATCGCGAGTTTCACGCCGGGCGCCCGGCGCTGCAGTTCGTCGAGCCCGGAACGCAGGTCGGCGATGAACTGCTCCGGCGGAATCTTGCCGAGTGCCGCGGTCGCCTCGGCGGGGTCCTTGAATGCCGCGGTGCCGCCTTGCGCCGACAGCAGATCGATACCCAGCGCCGAGTACCCGCTGCCGCCGAAGCGGCCGACGACCGACCGCACCCAGTCAGTGAGGCCCTTGTTCTCGTGGATCACCAGCACCGCGCCGCGGGGCTGGGCGGCTGCGGCCCACGACCCCTGCATCTTGCCGTCGGCCCAGGTGATCGGTGCGGGCTGGACGGCGTTCTCCATGCCGGGCGGCGGCCCGGGCTCGATCGACGCCGCGGCGGACGGCTTCGATGTCGTCGACGCGGTCGGCTCTCGACTCTCGCCGCACGCGGCGATCAATGCGGTCGCGGCGGCGGTGCCGACGCCCAACAGCGCGAGCCGGCGCAGGGCTTCGCGGCGGGACAGCAACCCGTCGACGTGATCGGTGGCGATTTCCTCGGCGATGTACCGCTGCAAGGGGGTCACCCGAGCCAGTATCCGCCCTGATCCTGAGCGTCGTCCCAGGTTTCCCCAGGACGAGTAGACATTTTCAAGAAAGTGTTCACTTTTTCATTGACATGGGCCTGACCGGCACGCTTCTATAGTTAGGTGACCTCTGCAACGACGTTCGACACGATCATCCGCAACGGCCGTTGGTTCGACGGAACCGGCGCGCCTTCTGCCGTTCGGGACATCGGAATCCGCGACGGGCACGTCGTGGCGATCGGCGCAGATCTGGATGACACCGGATGCGCGAACGTCGTCGACGCCACCGGCAAATGGGTGACACCCGGCCTGCTGGACATCCACACGCACTACGACGTCGAGGTGCTGGTCGGCCCCGGCCTGGCCGAGTCACTGCGGCACGGCGTGACCACCGTGATGCTCGGCTCCTGCTCGCTGTCGACGGTGCACGTCGGCGGCGAAGACGCCGGTGACCTGTTCGGCCGGGTCGAGGCCATCCCGCGCGATCACGTCATCGCCGCCGTCGACGACAACAAGACCTGGGACACCGCAGAGGGTTACGTCACCGCGCTCGAGGACCGGCCCCTTGGCCCGAACGTCGCCGCGTTCATCGGCCACTCCGACATGCGCACCGCCGTCATGGGTCTGGACCGCGCCACCCGCAAAGACGTCCGCCCGACCCGAAGTGAGCAGGCCGAGATGGAACAGATGCTCGCGGCGGCACTGCAAGCCGGGTTTGTCGGATTGTCCTCGCAGCAACTGCTTTTCGACAAGATCGACGGCGATACCTGCCGGTCCCGCACGCTGCCCTCCACCTACGCCAAGGCGCGCGAGCTGCGCCGGCTCAAGACGCAGCTGCGTCGCTCGGGTCGCATCCTGCAGTCGGGCCCGGATCTGGAGAACCCACTGAACCTGTTGTCTCAGTTGGCCCAGTCACTCGGCCTGTTCCGCGAGAACCTCAAGACCAGCCTGCTGTCGGCGGCCGACATCAAGGCCAACCCCTACGCCATCACCATCATGGGGCCGGTGGCCCGGCTGGTGAACAAGCTCGGCGGCAACTTCCGGTGGCAGCACCTGCCGGTACCCTTCGAGGTGTACGCCGACGGCATCGACCTGGTGGTGTTCGAGGAATTCGGCTCCGGCGCAGCGGCACTGCACCTGCGCGACGAGGTCGAGCGCAATGATCTGATGCGCAATGACGAGTACCGCCGCCAGTTCCGCAAGGACTACGAGAACAAGTTCGGCGTCCGAGTCTGGCACCGCGACTTCTTCGACGCCGAGATCGTCGGCTGCCCCGACGAGTCCCTGATCGGCAAGACCTTCGGCCAGGTCGGCGTCGACCGCGGACTGCATCCGGTGGATGCCTTCCTGGATCTGGTGCTCGAACACGGCCGCGAAGTACGTTGGCGCACCACGATTTCCAACCATCGCCCCGAGGTGCTCAAGAAGCTGGCCCGCGACCCCGGCATCCAGCTGGGCTTCTCCGATGCCGGCGCGCACCTGCGGAACATGGCGTTCTACAACATGGGCCTGCGCCTGCTGCGCCACGTGCGCGATGCCGAGCGCGCAGGCACCCCCTTCCTGACCGTCGAGCAGGCCGTGCACCGGCTGACCGGTGAACTCGCAGACTGGTACCGCCTCGATGCCGGACACCTGCGGGTCGGAGACCGGGCCGACCTGGTCGTCATCGACCCGGAGCGCCTGGACGATTCGCTCGACGCGTACGCCGAAGACCCCGTCGAGCAGTACGGCGGCCTCTCCCGCATGGTCAACCGCAACGACGCGGCCGTCCCCGCGGTGTTCGTCGGCGGGCAACAGGTGGTACGCGACGGCCTGCCGACCGATCTGGTCGGCGCCACCCGCACCGGCCGATTCCTGCGGTTCGCCCGTCAGACCCCAGCTCTACCCATCGCCAAGGAAGGTGAGTTCGCCAGTGTCGGTTGAGGATACGGTCCACGGGTTGTGGCAGGCGCTGTCAGCGCGGGATTGGGAGCGGCTGAAGGACTTCGTGTCCGACGACTGCATCTACCTGGACATGCCGGTCGGCCCGGCCGCCGCCGCGCGCGGGCCGGAGGACATCGTCAAACGCCTGAAGATCGGGCTGGAGCCGCTGGCCTCATACGAGAACTTCGACGGTCTGCTGCTGACCGACGGCGCCGACGCCATGTACGAGCATCACGAGGAATGGCATTGGGAGACCGGGGAATCCGCGGTGCTCAAGTTCGTCACCGTGCACCGCGTCGAGAACGGCAAGGTGACGCTGTGGAAGGACTACTGGGACATGGGCGCGCTGTCGAACTTCGCCCCGCCGTCCTGGCTGGAGAATTTCGCCACCGCTGACATGTCGTGGATCTTCGACGCGACAGACTTGGTCTAGTACGCCGAATGTCCAGTTGCGACACGGAATTCCGAGAATTGCGTGCTGCAACTGGCCAGTGGGCGGGACTCCTCAGAGGGTGATCTTGCAGGCCTGACCGATGTCGAGGGTGCGCAGCATGCGGCCCATGCCGAGCCACATGGCACACGACAGCGCCAGGTCGGTCAGCAGCTCGTCGCTGAAATGTTCTGCGGCGCGGGCCCAGAAGTCCTCGTCGTCACGCAGCCCGGTGTGGTCGGACGCGAAGCGGTAGGCGAACTCGGCGGCGATGCGCTCCTGCTCGGAGTAGCCCGGCCAGGTCTGCCACACGCCGGCATGGTTGTAGAGGTCTTCGTCGACACCGGCCGCCTCGGCGGCCGAATCGCGGGTGTTCTGGCACACGACGCACTCGTTGTCGAGTGCGATGACCACGCGGGCCAGCTCACGCACGCGTAATGGCAAGCGCCCCTTGGTGTAGACGGCGTTGGTAAAACCCGCCATGGCCGTGCCGATGTCGGGCGACTTGAGCACCCAGGCGGTCACGTCTTCGTCGGTGAAATCTCCGATTCGGCTCACTTTTCGAACGCTACGCCAAAACTGAAACAAGTTCTAGTTTTTTGTGCGATGAATCCGTCGCACCAACGACAACGGCCCCACCCGAGAAGGGCGGGGCCGTGTTCGTGAAATCTGCTACGACGGCGGACGCGACACGCACTGTGCCGCGTAGAGCTGCTCGCCGAGCTTGTCCATCAACTCCAACTGCGTTTCCAGGTAGTCGATGTGGCCCTCCTCGTCGGCGAGGATGGCCTCGAAGATGTTCGCACTGGTGGCGTCACCCTTCTCGCGGCACAGGATGATGCCTGGCTTCAACCGGGTGACCACCTCGTACTCGATGGCCAGGTCGGCCTCGAACTGCTCGCGCAGGGTCTGGCCTACGCGCAGCGAGAACAACCGCTGGTAATTGGGCAGCCCATCCAGCAGCAGAATGCGATCGGTGAGGGTTTCCGCGTGGTGCATTTCCTCGATCGACTCTTCACGGGTGTGCTTGGCCAATTCCGTGAAGCCCCAATTGTCCTGCATTTTCGAATGCAAAAAGTATTGGTTGATCGCGGTGAGCTCACTGGTCAATTGCTCGTTGAGCAACTTGAGGATTTCGGGGTCGCCTTGCATTTCGGCTCCTTTAAACACCATCGGGCTGGGTCAAGTGTCACTGGCGCGGAACAACAACGTGCCTCTGCCAAACGTAGTCCAGCGACCCTCGGTGGGCGACCGGATCGGCCCGTGTTTCCCGCCCGATTTAACCCCGGATGGCCGGTTTCGGGATCGGCGACTTCATTGCTGGCCAGCAGCTATGGACTGGCTGCCCTAAGTAAGGTTAGACTGCACTAACCACCGCGGCATGCGTCCGCGGTACCGAGCGACCCAAGAATGGCAGGACCCGATGAGCGAGCAGCCGTTGCACTCGCTCATTCTTGCCGCTGATTATCGCGTCGATGATGTGGAAGCGATGTGGGAGCGGCTGAAATCGCACCGCTCGATTCTGACTGACCTGTCCGCACACCATGTCGTCGTGTATTCATCGCTCTGGGAACCGGGACGCGTATTGGCGACCGTCGGTATCCACAATGCGAATTCAGTACGCGAAGTCTTGCGTTCGCCGGCCATATTCGAATTCTTCGACGCCTCCGGCGTGGACGACATTCCCGCGATTTTCGCCGGTGAGGTGGTCGAGAAGATCGATCTGGCCGAACCACCACCGGGCGAGCATGCCGTCGCGTCCGTCGTCGTCGGTGTCGTCACCGCGGTCGAGGACGTGCCCGCCTTGATGGACAAGGTGCACGACGCCGCCGAACGGTTCCGGGAAGCCGGTGTGTGCAAGGTCTGGGTGTACCGGGCCTTCGACGACGGCCACGAGGTGCTGATCCTGCAGCAGATCGAGAGCGAAGCCGCCGCCCGCCGCTGGATCGATCACCCCGATGCCGCCGCCGAGTGGATGTCCGCCGCCGGCTTCGGCGTCTATCCGTCGGTTTTCGTCGGCACCCTGGCCCACATCACGTCTATCGACGCCGCCGACGAGGCGGCCAACTGATGTTCGTGTGTCTGTGTACCGGAGTGACCAGCCAGGTCGTCACCGAACTCGTTGCCGGTGGCGCCACCACGTCGAAGCAGATCGCCGAGAAATGCGGCGCCGGCCTGGACTGCGGCCGCTGCCGCCGCACCGTGCGGGCCATCATCGAATCGGCTCGCACCGACTGCCCGGTACACAAAGCCGGCTAGGTCGGGCGGCCGCTAGCCCTTCCGCCCCACGAACGCGCTCAACGCATCGGCGTTGGCGGAACCACCCAGCAACTCGGCGAACTGACCGGACTCGCGCTGCGTCGCCGCGACAATCGCCTCACGCGTCGGCTCGACCATCGCATGTTTGACGGCCATCAGACTCGAAAGCGGCCGCGAGGCAATGATTTCCGCGTGGCGGCGCGCCTCCGGCAGCAGGTCGTCCGGTTCGCAGACCCGCCACACCAGACCCATGCGCAGGGCTTCGTCGGCGCTCACCCACTCCGAGGACAGCAGCAACCAGGCGGCGTTCTGCCGTCCCATCAGTCGCGGCAGCAGGTATGACGACGCGGCCTCCGACGCCACCCCGAGACTGGTGAACGGGCATTTGAGCCGCGCGGTTGTCGACATGAACGCCAGATCGGCATAGCCGAGGATGGTGGTGCCGATGCCCAGCCCGACCCCGTTCACCGCGCAGATCAACGGTTTGGGGAATGCCGTCAGCGCCTCGATCAGACCGGGAAAGCCGTACTCCCCCATCTGATATTCGGGGTTGGTGACCATCGCCTGCATCTCGACGAGGTCGTTGCCTGCGCTGAAAGCCCGCCCGGCGCCGGTGAGCAGCACGACGGAGACGTCCGGATCGGCCGCGGCTTCCTTCAGTGCGATCGTGGTGGCGTCGTACAGCGCCTCGCTGAACGCGTTGAGTGCGTCGGGCCGGTTCAGGGTCAGGGTGCGGACCCGGTTGGTGTCGTCGATCTGAACGAGCGCGGCGGGGTCGGTCACAGCTTGTCTCCAAACGGGTTTCGCATGACGTAGCGACTGGTGGGCACGGTGTCCACGTTGACGTTGGCGCCGAAGGCCGACGTGCTGGCGGTCATCTTGGCTGCGCGGTCGGCCAGGTCGGCGTCGTCGGCGGCGCCGAAGAATGCGTGCAGGCTCGCGGTCGCCTCGATGGGGAACAACTCCTCGACGATGGCGCCCAGTTGCGGAGCGTCGGGCGTCAGCGAACGGACCACCGCGTTCTGCGTGTAGCCGAACGTGGATTGAGTGTCGATGGCGATCTGCGTGTGGTCAATGTGCCAGCGGCGGAACCACTCTCGTTCATCCATCCCGTCCGGGCGGCGCAGCAGCGCGACGTTCGCCAGGCCCGTGGTGCGCTCGCCGAGAACGATTGCCGGGCCGGCCATCGGAACCGATTCGGTGACCAGATATGCGGCCAGCTCGGTGCATTCGGCGCGCAGTCGTGCCAGTACCGCGGTCATCTGCGCACCGTAGTACTGCTGCGTCCACACGCTGAGCACAGCGACGACCGGCGGGTCGAGCGTGGTCAGCAACATCAGAGAGTCCCGCACCGCGACGTCTTTCACGTTGACCGCCAACCCGGGCACACCCAGCGCCAGCAACTCGTCGGCGACCTCGGTGCGCAGGCGTTCACACCAGGCGTCGTCCGCGGTGTCACGCCGCAGCGTGACCATGACCTTCTCCATCGAATCTCCCGTCAGTCCCGCGCCCAGCGCGGAGTGATGAACACGCCCTCGGCCTCGACCGTGATGCCCTCGGCATCGGAGATGTGCCCGACGGCATAGGTCTTGACGCCCTCGGTTCGGACGATGCGGGCCTCGGTGTGCAGATCCCCGAGTCGCGTCATGCGCCGGTAGCGCATCGTGAGCGTGCCGGTCAGCCGCGGCCGGCCAGGCAAGCTCGCGCCCTCGCCGAGCACATGGTCGAGAATCATGGCCGACACCCCGCCATGCACGTGGCCCGGCGGACCTTCGTACGCGGCACCCAGATGGAAGTCGGCCGACACACTGCCGTCCTCGGCCCGGATCAGGACCACCGGCGGGGCGATCGGATTGCGCACGCCGATCACCGCGTTACCCCACGGCATTTCACTGCCTTGCGCTCCGAATCGGATACCGAACGAGCCCTCGAGCTGGTCGGCGCGCAACTGGGCGGTCGCGGCGTCGATCTCGGCCTTGACCGCCGCGACGGTGTCGGCACCGGTCTCCGTGCGGATGGTGGCATCGATCAGCTCGCGCACAGACTGCGTCAACGGTTCGTAGATGGCCCGCATCCGCGCCACCTCGTCGGCGCTCAGCTTCTGCAATGTGTCGTCGAGCACCCTTGAACTAGAACACGTTCTAATCAGGCTGTCGAGGTTGGGGTCCCATTGCCTGCGCGCCAACAGATTTCGGACGACCAAGGCGGATCCCCGCGGGGCATGACACCAAGCAGGCCCCGGCGTCGCCAGCTACTACACAAGTTGCCAGCAGCAAATGCCATGACGGCATCAGCGAACTGATTTTAGTGGGACCGGCGGTCCACCGGGCCGAGCGTGCCGACCGACGACGTTGGTCGGTGAACATGCCACCGTGGAACTATCCCGTCGGGCGACATAGAGCCCGCCTACCTGCCAATTAGAGAGTTTGCCTACCACATCGTCAAATAGCGGCGCGGCAAATTTGCCAAAAATTCGTACCTTTCGGCGGAATGCTGTACTTCGGCATACCTGCGGATTAGAGTCTCGAAACAGGCGCCGTCTTCGCGCATTCAGCAAATCCTGATGGGCAACACGGCAATGCGATCCCGAATACTGCGGGGATCCGGTTGTTAAGGAGTTCAGGCCGATGCGGATCGATGTGTTCGCCGGATGTCAGGTCTCGCGGGTAACCGTCGTGGATTCATACGAGGTGGTCTATGCGGGCGTCGCGGCCTGGCTCCGCGAGGACGCCGCATTCTGCGGGACCACCACGGCCCATTACACCGATGCCGGGCAGTTCCTGCGTAGTCACCCGATTCGCGAAGACGATCCCGAATGCGATGCGGAGGTGGTGTTGCTCGGACTGCACGCGGACGAAGGGACGGGTCTGGCCGGCGTCCGCGAACTCGCCAACCGCGGTTGCAACGTCGTGGTGTACTCCCATCTCACGGACCGCGACGTGATCCGCACCGCGATCGACTCCGGCGCCATGACCTACCTGACGCAGACCGAGGGCCGGGAGCACCTCCTCAAAGCCATCCGGGCCGCCGTCACCCCGTTCCCATACCTGGGGCCGAGCATGGTGGCCGCCCTGGATGACCGGGATATCTGCCTGCGCCCGGCGCTGGCGCCGCGGGAGCAGGAGGTACTGCTGACGTGGTTCCGGACGGACAGCAAAGAGCTCGTCGCCCAGCAGCTGTTCCTGGCGCCCAGCACCGTGCGCACGCACCTGCAGCGCATCCGCGCAAAGTACATCGCCGCCGGTCGCCCGGCCGGCACCAAGGCCGCCCTGGTCGCGCGTGCCATCCAGGATCGGATCATCAGCATCGACGATCTGTGACTCCGTAAACTTCACCCCATGACCGTCACCGCCGATGATCTGCGCCACCTGAGCCGCTGCGTCGAGCTGGCCCGCGAAGCGCTGGAGGATGGTGACCAACCGTTCGGCTCGCTGCTGGTGGATGCCGACGGCGTCGTGGTCTTCGAGGACCGCAACCGCGTCTCCGGTGGCGACCAGACTCAGCATCCCGAGTTCGCGATAGCCCGTTGGGCCGCAACCAATCTCGATCCCACCCAGCGTGCCGCCGCGGTGACGTACACCTCCGGCGAGCACTGCCCCATGTGCTCTGCCGCGCATGCCTGGGTCGGCCTGGGACGCATCGTCTACGCGACGTCGTCGGAGCAACTGGGCGGCTGGCTCGGTGAGTGGGGCGTCGCGCCCTCCCCTGTTGCGGCACTGCCCATTTCCGTGGTCGCACCCGGCGTCCCGATCGACGGCCCCGTCGATGAGTTCGCCGGCCCCATGGAGGGGCTGTACGAAGCGGCATTCCGCCGCTGACTCCCCTTCCGAGTCTCAACCGTTAGACAACTGCGACGTCACTCTTCGGCATCGAGACGAGGAACCCGGCGCCCTGGGTGCTTCACTATTCACTACGGGAGCCTGCCGTTACCCCCGAGACGGCAGGCTCCCTGTTCTCTGCGATGTGCCAGATTCAGTGGCTACTGTCGGCGACGTGCCGGATTCAGTGCCAACAGTCGCCGCAGAGGCGAACGAGGCCACGCAACCACCATCGATGCGACCAATTCTTCGGGGCATCCTGCTCGATATCGCTCCGCCGCTGACCGCCTACTACGGGCTGCGGGCCGCCGGTGCATCGGAGTATGCCGCCCTGCTGACCGCAACCATCGTGGCCGGCATCAAGGTCGCGTATGACGCCATCCGGGCCAGACGACTCGACCCCTTCGCCGGCTATCTGATGTTGAACTTCGGCCTGAGCCTGGCCGTCGGGCTGAGTACGTCGGACGCCCGGCTGCTGCTCGCCGGCACCACGCTGGTCGGCGGCATCGGCGGGCTGATCTTCCTCGGTAGCTGCGTGGTCGGCACACCCCTGACCCAGGTCATCGCCGAACGGGTCCAGACCGGCGAACAAGACACCGACCCGGCTGCGGTCGCCTACCGCCGACGGGTGCAGATTCTGCTCTCAGCGATGTGGGGCGTCGGATTGATCATCGGGACCGGGGTGCAGGTGGCGATCATCTTCGCCACGTCGGTGGACGTCGCCAACGCTGTGACCACAGTGTTCTCGCTGGCCACCACTGCAGTGCTGTTGGCGGCGACGTTCGTCATCGGCAAGCGGGCCCGGACCCGGTGGGAAGAGCGGGAGCAGCGGGTGCCGACGGAGGTGGAACAAATCGACGACCCCAAAGGTTGAGCGCAGGAGATTCAACTTTGGAGGTACGGATGTCTGACGCCACAACAGCACCCATCGCTGTTCCCGTCCTGTTTGTCACCGAGCCGATCGTCCTGCCGGGCATGGTCGTGCCCATCGAACTCGATGATGCGGCGCGCGCCGCGGTCGACGCGGCCCAGGCCGCCGCTGCCGCCGGCGAGGCCGGCAAGCTGCTCATCGCACCTCGCCTCGACGACCGCTACCCCACTCACGGCGTCCTGGCGTCGATCGTCCAGGTCGGCCGGGTGCCCGGCGGCGGTGCCGCGGCCGTCGTCCGCGGCGAGCGCCGCGCGCACATCGGTTCCGGCACCACCGGCCCGGGTAGCGCACTGTGGGTGCTGGTCGATGAGGTTGACGAGCCTGAAGCCACCGACGAAACCCGAGCGCTGGCAGCCGAATACAAGAAGTTGCTGCTGGCCGTGCTGCAGCGCCGGGAGGCGTGGCAGATCGTCGACGCCGTCAACCAGATCAGTGAACCGTCGGCCCTGGCCGACACCGCCGGCTACGCGTCGTACCTGACCGACGTGCAGAAGCGCGAGCTCCTGGAGACCGCCGATGTGGGCGAACGGTTGCGCAGGCTGGTCGAATGGACCGGCGAGCATCTGGCCGAGGTCGAGGTCAACGACAAGATCGCCGAGGACGTCCGCTCCGGAATGGACAAGCGGCAGAAGGAATTCCTGCTGCGCCAGCAGCTGGACGCCATCCGCAAGGAGCTGGGCGAGCTGGACGGTAGCGCCGGGACCGAGGAGCCCGCGGACTACCGGACCCGGATCGAGGCGGCCGATCTGCCCGAGAAGGTGCGGGAGGCGGCGCTGCGTGAGGTCGGCAAGCTGGAGCGGTCCAGCGAGCAGACCCCTGAGGGCGGCTGGATCCGTACCTGGCTGGACACCGTGCTGGACCTGCCGTGGCACGAACGCACCGAGGATTCGGCGGATCTGAAGGCTGCCAGGGAGATTCTGGACGCCGACCACCATGGACTGGACGACGTGAAAGACCGCATCGTCGAGTACCTGGCGGTGCGGGCCCGTCGCGCGCAGCGTGGCATGGCCGTCGTCGGCGGCCGGGGTTCGGGTGCGGTGATGGTGCTGGCCGGCCCGCCCGGCGTCGGCAAGACGTCGCTCGGTGAGTCGGTGGCGCGTGCGCTGGGCCGCAGGTTCGTCCGCGTCGCCCTGGGCGGCGTGCGCGACGAGGCCGAGATCCGTGGGCACCGGCGTACCTACGTCGGCGCGCTGCCGGGCCGCATCGTGCGAGCCATCGGCGAGGCCGGGTCGATGAATCCCGTTGTGCTGCTTGACGAGATCGACAAGGTGGGCTCCGACTACCGCGGCGATCCGGCGGCGGCGCTGCTGGAGGTGCTGGACCCGGCGCAGAACCACACGTTCCGCGATCACTACCTGGACCTGGATCTGGACCTGTCCGATGTGGTGTTCCTGGCGACGGCAAACGTCATCGAGAACATCCCGTCGGCGCTGCTGGACCGCATGGAGCTCGTCACCATCGACGGCTACACCGAGGACGACAAGGTCGCCATCGCCCGGGATTACCTGCTGCCCCGGCAGGCCGAACGGGCGGCGTTGACCACCGACGAGGTGACCGTGACGGACGCGGCGTTGCGCAAGATCGCCGCGGACTACACCCGTGAACCGGGTGTCCGGCAGTTCGAGCGACTGCTCGCGAAGGCACTGCGGAAGGTGACCACCAAGCTGGCCACCGGTGTCGACGCCGTCACGGTGGACGAGCCGGATCTGGTCCAGTACCTGGGCCGTCCGCGGTTCATGCCGGAGTCGGCCGAGCGCACCGCGGTGCCCGGAGTGGCCACGGGCCTGGCCGTCACCGGTATGGGTGGCGATGTCCTCTACATCGAGGCGGGCTCGAACGACGGTGAACCGGGTCTGCAGTTGACCGGGCAGCTGGGCGACGTGATGAAGGAGTCGGCGCAGATCGCCCTGTCCTACGTGCGGTCGCACGCCGCCGAACTCGGCGTCGACCCGGCCGCACTGGACCGCAGGATCCATGTGCACGTGCCCGCGGGCGCGGTGCCCAAGGATGGTCCATCTGCGGGCGTGACGATGGTGACCGCGCTGGTCTCCATGGCCACGGGGCGCCAGGTTCGTTCCGACGTCGGGATGACGGGCGAGGTCACGCTGAACGGGCGGGTGTTGCCCATCGGCGGGGTCAAGCAGAAGCTGATGGCGGCCCAACGTGCCGGGCTGACAACAGTTTTCATCCCGTCACGCAACGAGCCGGACCTGGACGACGTGCCGGCCGAGGTCTTGGACGCACTCGATGTGCGACCGATGACCGACGTGGCCGACATCATCGCCCAGGCGCTGGAGCCGGCTGCCCAGGCTGCGACTGTCGCGGCCTGACAACTGGATGACGCGAGCAGACCCAAATGTTCCTGTTCACCTCATGGTGGTGGGACATTTGCGTCTGCAGGCGTTAGATAGGGAGATGCCCAACCTCAACGAAATCAAGCGGCGCGTGGTCCACACCGTCCAGCGCCGCCTCGTCAATCCGGTGGGCCGGCAACTGCCGGTGACCATGCTGGAGACCATCGGGCGCAAGTCCGGCGAACCTCGCCACACCGCGATCGGCGGCCGAGTCATCGACGGCGCCTTCTGGCTGGTGTCCGAGCACGGCGACCACGCCGATTTCGTCCGCAACATCAAGGCGAATCCCGCTGTGCGCGTACGTATCAACGGGGAATGGCGCTCCGGCACGGCCCACCTGGTCCCCGATGACGACCCCGCCGCCCGGCTGCGGCAACTCCCCCAGCTGAACAGCGCCGTGGTGAGGGTGATGGGCACCGACCTGTTATCGGTGCGCGTCGACCTGGCTTGATTCTCAGGCGATGTCGGCCGACGGTGGCTCGTCGGCCAGGTGGATCGCGCGGTGCTCGATGAGTTCGTGGATCCGATCTGGGCCGAGTCGGGCCCGGAAATCCTTCACCGTGTAGCCGACGACGACCCCGTCGGTGAGAGCGCGGACCGTCGCCGTGCGCGGAATCCCGAACAGCGGCCCGATCTCGCCGAAGTATTCGCCCGGTCCGGCGGTGAACAGCAGCATCGTCTCACCGTCGGGCATCTCGCGGGTGATCTCGAACCGGCCCTCCTTGACCACGTAGATCAGGTCCCCGATGGTGGTCTGCTCGAACACCAGGTCGCCCGCGTCGAGCTCGAAGACCTCGGGCTCCCGCTCGGTGCCGGCGACGGTCGGGACGAGTTCGACCACCCGGTCCGCCAGCGGCAGCATGCGGCTGTCATGGGTGGCGACCACCACCACGCGGTCATCGGCCAACTCCCGGATGAGCCGCAGCACCTCCTCGACCTGGATGAAGTCCAGGTGCGCCGTCGGCTCGTCGGCCAGGATCAGCGGCGGATCCAGAGCGATGGCGCGCGCCACCGCGACGCGCTGCTGCTGTCCTCCCGACATGTCACCGGGGCGGTGCGTCATCCGGTGTGACAGACCTACTCGGTCGAGCAGTTCCGCGGCGCGCTGCCGCGATGCGCTGCGGCTCATGCCCGCGGCTCGCATCGGAACCATGACGTTCTCCGCGGCGGTCAGGCTGGGCACCAGGTTGAACGCCTGGAACACGATGCCGACGGTGTTGCGGCGGTAGTCGGTCAGCGCCTTGGGTCCGAGTGTGGTCACGTCGATACCGTCGAACAGGATTTGGCCCGACGTGGGCTTGAGGATCCCACCCATGCACGACAGCAACGTCGTCTTCCCACAACCGCTGGGCCCCAACAGGATCGCGAGCGATCCCGCCGACAGCTCCAGCTCGAAATTGTCGATAGGCCTGACCTTGTCGGCGGACTTGCCGTATTCCACCACCAGGTCACGAATCTGTAAGCCGCTCATGATCTATGGCCCCCCGAATGCCATCGCTGGATCTATCGTCACCGCTCTACGCATGCCCGCCAGACTGGCGATGAGCCCAATGGTGATGGCCACCACCGGCAGCAACAGGTAGGCCCCGGCCGGTACGTCGACCCGCATCGGGAACATCGGTCCGAGCCCCATCGCCAGCAGCACGCCGATCGCCGCGGAGAACACGGCGACGAATACGGCCTGCATCGCCAGCCCGGCCATCATCGATTTCGTCTTCACCCCAACGGCTTTGAACACCGCGAAATCGCGGGTGCGTTCCATCGCGGACATGTAGATGAACATGCCGATGATCGTCGCGGCCACCACCCACAGCAGCACAGCCATGATGCTGATGGCGTCCACCGCGACCTTCAGCGGCCGCATCATGTCATCTATGGCGCCGTGCCGGTCCACCAGCCGGTAGCCGTCGAGCGCTTTGGTCGGGTTACCCCGGATACCGACCGACGCGATGACGGGCTGCCCGCCGTACACCAGGCGCTGCGCACCGAGCGTCGTCAGGAACAGGTTGGGCTGCTGCGCCAGCACCGTCGAGTTGTTGACGATCCCCACGACCTGCAGGTTGTGCGAGGCGATGTGCATCTGGTCGCCGATCTTGCGACCCAGCGTCGACGACACCGCGATCTCGTCCGGCGTGGCGGGCGGGCGGCCCTGTGACATCGCCGGCATACCTGGCCCGGCGGTGGGTGCGCCGAACAGATTCATGGTGCGCGGCGTCCCGTTGTCGAGCGCCGTGGTACCTGCGTAGACGACTGCGGCGGCCGCCTGTACGCCCGGAAGCTTCTGTGCGCGTTCAACTTCGGTCTGCGCGAACGGCGACGAGCCCAGGAACGGCCCGGCTGCCCCGTTCTGGATCATGAAGTAGTCGATGCCCAGGGAGTTGACGGTATTGCCGGCCTCCACGCGGAACCCGTTGGCCAGCCCGGTGAGCACCAGGGTCATCGCGAACACGAAGGAAGTGCCGACGACCGCGATGAGAAATCGGCGGCGCCGCCACTGCAGGTCCCGCAACGCCGCGATCAGCACCCGAGAAATCTAACGTGTTCGCTGACCGCGCAACGGCAAGATAGCCAAAGCCGACCGTGCCCGTTGAATGGTGCGACACTGGCCCTATGGCCTATGACGAGGATCTGGCCAACCGGATCCGTGAGCTGCTCGGCCCGGTCGGCGGCATCGAGGAAAAGCGGATGTTCGGCGGGCTGGCTTTCCTGGTGAACGGCAACATGTCGGTCGCAGCCAGTCGCGACAGTGGGCTGCTGGTTCGCGTTGCGCCCGACGACACTGACAAGTTGCTGGAACGCCAGCACGTCAGCCCGATGGTGATGGGCGGCCGAGAGATGCGCGGTTGGCTGCGGGTCGCGCCCGACGGCTGGAAAACCAAGCGGCAGCTGCAGAGCTGGGTCGATCGCGGTGTCGGGTACGCGGGGACGCTGCCGCCCAAATAGCGTTTGCGCACCGCGAGGCTGGGTATGCGTGGAGTAGGACGCGGCCACACGCCGCGGCTGCTCGACTGCCGTCGAAAGGAACCCCGACATGGCCAGCTCACCCACATTCGTGATCATCGGCGGCGGACTGGCTGGCGCCAAAGCCGCGGAAGCCCTGCGCAGCAAGGACTTCGGGGGCCAGGTCGTGTTGTTCTGCGCCGAGGACCGATTGCCCTACGAACGCCCGCCGCTGTCCAAGGAATTCTTGGCCGGCAAGAAGACCATCGAGGAATTCACGGTGCAGCCCAAAAGCTGGTACGCCGAACACGACGTCGATCTGCGCCTGGGTACCGAGATCACCACGCTCGATCGCACGGCACACATGGTGGCCTTCAATTCGGGTGACCACGAGCATTACGACAAGTTGTTGCTGGCCACCGGATCCCACGCTCGCAAACCACCGATTCCCGGCTCCGACGCCGACGGCGTGTACTACTTGCGCACCGTCGACGACGCCACCGAGTTGTTGGCTCAACTCGGTGACGGCCGACGGCTGGCGATCGTCGGGGCCGGCTGGATCGGGCTCGAGGTCGCCGCCAGCGCCCGTGGGCTGGGCACCGACGTCACGGTGGTGGAATCTGCCGCGCTGCCGCTGCTGGCCTCCCTGGGCCGGGAAGCCGCAGAGGTGTTCGTCGGCCTGCACCGCGACCACAGCGTCGATCTGCGGCTGGGCATCACGGTCGACGAGATCACCACCGCCGATCACAAGGCGACGGGGCTGCGGCTCGGCGACGGATCCACCGTCGAGGCCGACGCGGTTCTGGTCGCGGTCGGTGCCATGCCGAACATCGAAGTCGCCGAACGGTCCGGGCTGGTGATTGCCCACAGCGGTATCGCGGTCGACGAGTCACTCAAGAGCAGCGACGACGACATCTACGCGGTGGGCGACATCGCGGCCGCCGAACATCCGTTGTTCGGCGTCCCGATCCGCACCGAGCACTGGGCCAACGCGCTCAAGCAGCCCGCGGTCGCCGCGGCCGGAATGCTCGGCACGCCGGGCACTTACGACGAGTTGCCGTACTTCTTCACCGATCAGTTCGACCTCGGCATGGAGTACGTCGGCTACGCGCCGCAGTACGAGTTGGCCGTCACCCGCGGCGATCTCGGGAAGCGCGAATTCACGATGTTCTGGCTGGACGGTGGGCATCGCGTGTTGGCCGGCATGAACGTCAACATCTGGGAAGGACTCGACGACATCAAGCAGCTCATCCGGTCCCGGCGGCCGGTCGATGCCGAGGCGCTGTCCGATACGTCGGTTTCGTTGTCCACGCTGGCCGGATAACGCGCGTCACGAATAGGGGTCGGCAACGATCTCACATTCGACCGCTCCCGTCCGTCTGCGTTCTGGGTGCCCTGAACCGGGGCCTCACAGAAAACGACGGAGGGATGACGAACCATGTCGATCGAGGAGAACAAGGCTGTCGTGGGTCGGTGGTTCACCGAGTTCTGGGGCCCGGATTTCAACCCCAGTGTCATCGATGAGCTTGCCGCACCGGACATTCGATTCGAGTACTCGCTGCACGCTCCGTGCCGAGGCCGCGATCAGGTGCGTGCGTTCGCCACCACGTTCCGTACCGCGTTCCCGGACTTGGCATTTGGCGGGACCGCCGATCTGATCGCCGAAGGCGACTATGTGGTGGGTCAGTGGATCGGCGGAGGCACGCACACCGGGCCGGCGTTCGACGACATGCCCATCGGCGCGCTACCCGCCGGCAGCGGCAAGACGATGCGGTTCACCGGCACCAGCATCCTGAAGGTCGTCGACGGCCTGATCGTCGAAGAGGTCGGCCTCGATGACGGTGTCACCGTGTTGCAGCAGCTCGGCCTGATTCAGCCTGCCTAGCGGTTTCAGCACTCGCGACGTCATCGAGCGTGCGGTCAGGTCGAGAGAACTTTCGGATCTGCGCTCTGACCGCACGCTCGTGCTGAAAGTCCAGTCGCTTGGCACCTACCATCGGTGATCAATCAGGGTCGACCTCACAAATGCCGGCGACGGAGCGTCTACAGAGTGTGAAAGCCAAACCACCATTCGAGACCGTGGTCCGAAACCACGGACCCACGGTCTTTCGGGTCTGTTGCGCCATCGTGGGCGCGCACGACGCCGACGACGCCTGGTCGGAGACGTTCTTGGCCGCGCTGAAGGCCTATCCCGACCTGTCATCGGACGCGAATCTGGAAGCCTGGCTGGTCACCATCGCCCATCACAAGGCCATCGACATCACCAGGGTGCGTACGCGCCAACCGATCCCTACCGACGAGGTCCCTGAGCGACCGAGTCCGCGCGACACCCGCGACTTCGATGACCTGGCCGTCGCGGTCGACCAGCTTCCCCACAAGCAGAAGCACGCCGTGGCCTACCACTACCTGGCCGGTCTGCCCTACAACGAGGTCGCCGAGATTCTCGGTGGCACCGCCGCGGCCGCACGCCGCGCCGCCAGTGACGGCATCGCGACACTACGACGCACCTACCTCGGCGGACTCGTCGTAGTCACCGCGCCGCAGAAAAGCGCAGGAAGGAGCCAGAAATGAACAACGGCAGAACCATCGCCGGCGACCTGGCGCGCATCACCGAACCCGGGCCCGACCGACTGGCCGACCTGCACAACCGGCTGGCCGCCGCGGCAGGGCGGGACGGAGTCCTCGACGTCGCCTACCGCACCGTCGACAGCCCCGTCGGACAGCTGTTGCTGGCGGCCACCGACCAGGGCCTGATCCGCGTCGCCTACGCCCGCGAAGACCACGACGCCGTGCTGCAGCAGCTCGCCGACAAGGTGAGCCCCCGCATCCTGCTGGCACCGGCACGGCTCGACGCCGTTGCCCGCGAACTCGACGAGTACTTCGGCCGGGCCCGACGTACCTTCGACGTACCGCTGGATTGGCGGCTCGCCGCTGGGTTCCGCGCCGCGGTGCTGCACCACCTGCCCGAGATCGGCTACGGCCAGACTGCCAGCTACGCCGCCGTCGCCGCGCTGGCCGGTAGCCCAAAAGCGGTGCGGGCAGTGGGCACCGCTTGCGCGAAAAATCCACTCCCCGTGGTGGTTCCGTGCCACCGGGTGGTCCGTAGCGACGGCGCGATGGGCGGCTACCTCGGCGGCCCGGAGGCCAAACGCCTCCTACTGAACCTCGAGGCCGCGGCATGAACGCTTGGCAGGAACGGGTGGACGCCACGGATTGGGCTGCCGTCCGAACCGAGCTCGAGACCGTCGGTGGTGCGTTGACCGGACCGCTCGTCACGCCGGCCGAGGCCGCCGAGCTGGCTACGATCTACCCCGATGCGACGCGCTTCCGCTCGACCATCGACATGGCCCGCTACCGGTTCGGCGAAGGCCAGTACCGCTACTTCCACCGGCCGTACCCCGAGATCGTCACCGCGCTCAAATACGCGCTCTATCCGCGGCTGCTGCCCATCGCCCGGGACTGGTGGACCAGACTGCGTCGCGATCCGCCCTGGCCCGACAGTTTCGATGACTGGCTCGATACCTGCCACCGAGCAGGGCAGACCAGAACCACTGCATTGCTGCTGAAGTACGGCGCCGGTGGCTGGTGCGCCCTGCACCAGGACCTGTACGGGGACTTGGTCTTTCCGCTCCAGGTCGTCATCAATCTGACGCGGCCCGAGGTCGATTACACCGGTGGGGAATTCCTGCTCTACGAGCAGCGGCCGCGCGCCCAGTCTCGTGGCTCGGCCATCTCCATCCCGTTCGGGCATGGGCTGGTGATCACCACCCGCGAGCGACCGGTACCGTCCAAACGCGGGTGGGCCGTCGGCCCGGTCCGTCATGGCGTGTCCACGCTGCGTTCCGGGTCCCGCATGACCCTCGGCCTGATCTTCCACGACGCCGCATGACCAGCTACACGCTGACCGACGCCAGTGGCCGGCCCTACGACAGCGCGACACCGGGGCGCGTGGGTGGGCATCGGCGCAATAAGCTCTACGGCCGCCTCGACTGCTCCTCAGCGCTACGGGCCATCGCCGCCGGCGGCTACGTCACCCAGAGAGTCTTCTTCGCCGACGAAAATGTCGCCGTCGCAGCGGGATACCGTCCCTGCGCGGTGTGCCTACCCCAGGACTACCGGCGGTGGAAGGCAGCGCGATGAGACGCGGGCGCTTCACTCGAGCCCGGCGGTGCCGTCCGGCTTGACGGTGACCTTGGCACCCGCGAGATCCTCGCGGGTGCTGGCCGCGGCCTGCGACGGATCGGTGATCACGGCGAGCGCCCGGCCACCGCTGGGCGTGCGGACGGCGACGAAGATCTTCTCGGGAGCGCCCTCGCGGGTCACCGGCGTCGTCCACGTCTCGACGGTCCCGGTGCCCGACCAGTCGGCCTCGGCAGTGACGGTCGGCTCTGCATCGACCTCGGATTGCACGTCTTCCCAACGGAATTCATGTGTCGGCGGCCGCGTGCCGTAGACACCGAAGCTGTGTTTGGTCAGGTATCCACCGTTGGCCGTGATCAGGCCCACCTGGCCGGGATTGGCAGCCAACCGTTCGGCCATGGTGGCGATCGAATGAGAGACGTAGTTGTTCCACGGCCCGCCGGCGAACGTCAGGCCTCCGGTCACGGTCAGCGGCCGCGCCGGATCATCCAGGGCCAGCCCCAATTCCCGCGCAGCCACCTGCACTGCCGAAGGAAAACAGGAGTACACGTCGACCGCGTCGATGTCGTCGACGCCGAGGCCGGTGAGCTCCAGCACCCGACGGCCCGCAATCCGGATGGATGGCGACCCGGAAAAGCTGCCCCGCTCGCCCAGCACGTACGGATCATGGGCATCGGTACCCGCATACGGGAAAACCCAACGGTCCCTGGGAATCTGCAGCTCGTCCGCTTTGCCCACCGAAGTGAGGATCAGCGCCGCGCCCTGGTCGACCATGTTGTTGGAGTTCATCAGCTTGGTGTACGGCCAGCTGATCATCCGGTTGTCCGGACCCGGCTGCCAGATCTGATCGGCAGGCACGGCATCTTGGCTCCAGGCATGCGAATTACCCTGTGCCACTTGGCTGAACCGCGACCACAACTCGCCGATCCGTTGCCGGTGCTCCTCTGGCGTCTCCCCCGCGGCGATCCGCAGAGCCTGCTCGAACATCGGGTACACGTGCGACGGCGCCACCAGACCGATGCGCAGCTCGGCCGGCCCCACCATGTCCACGTCGGGGTCGCTGGGCGCCATCGGCACTGACTCGTCCTGCTGCGTGCCGGCCAGACGCTCACCGCGCGCCTTCAAACGCGTTCGGGTGCGCCAGGTTTCGCCGCCGGCGATCAACACCACATCGTTGCGGCCCTGCTGGATGTCCAGGCAGGCCTGGTTGACCAACGATTGGGGCACATTGCCGCCGACCGGGGTGTACCGGGTGACGGCATCGGGTGCGCCGATCCGCTGCGCCAGCAGCAGACCCGGGTCCCGGTACCGCAGCGAGAACACGTTGACGATGCGCACCGCGTCAACCGCCTCGAGGACGCGGGCATCGGCCGCCTCCCGCGCCGCGGCTTCCATCAAGTCGACCGGCTCGCCACCCGGGTTCTCGTCGTACTGGTTCACCTGGCCGTAGCCGACCAGCACCGGGGTTCGCAGATCAAGGGGCGGCCTAAAGGACACTGAGGGATTCCTCTCCGGAAGCGGGTCCGACGCGGTAGATCGATTTGATGCTCTGGTAGGCGGCCAGCCCCTCGGGCCCGAGTTCGCGGCCCAGGCCACTGGCTTTCACCCCACCAAACGGCGCTGCCATGTCCAATTGGTAGTCGTTGACGCCGACCGTCCCGCTGCGGATGGCGCGGGCGATGTCGGTGGCGCGTTCGGCATCGGCCGACCACACCGTCCCGCCCAGGCCGTACTCGCTGTCGTTGGCGAGCGCGACGGCCTGCTGCTCGGTCTCATACGGAATCACCGCGAGGACCGGGCCGAAGATCTCCTCCTGCGCGAGGCGGGAGGCATTGTCCACGTCGACGAACACTGTCGGCGAGACGAACCAGCCGTCGGGTTGATCGGCCGGAATACCGCCGCCGGCAACGATTTTGGCGCCGTCCGCCTTTCCGGCCTCGATGTAGCCGAGCACCCGGTCGCGCTGACGGGCGCTGACCAGCGGGCCGACATCCGTCGACTTCTCCAGCGGGTCACCGACATTCAGCCCGGACGCCAGCTCGGCCAGTGCGTCGACCATCTCGTCATACCGGGACCGCGGTACCAGAATCCGCGAATTCAGGTGGCACGTCTGGCCGTTGTTGACGAACGCCGCCGACTTCAGCCCGTTGATCGTCGCGTCCAGATCAGCGTCCTCGAGAACGACGGCAGCCGACTTACCGCCCAGTTCCAGGGTGACCGGGCGCAGGAGGCGCCCGCAGGCCTCGGCGATCAGCCGTCCGACGGCGGTCGATCCGGTGAAGGACACCTTGTCGACGCCGGGATGGGAGACCAGACGCGTTCCGGTGTCGGGCCCGCCCGCGATGACATTCAGCACGCCGGCCGGTAGGCCCGCCGCCTGCGCAGCCTCGGCGAACACCAAGGCATCCAGCGCCGTCTCGGGTGAGGCCTTGAGCACCACGGGGCAGCCGGCTGCCAGCGCCGGCGCCAACTTGAACGCCGCCAGCGCCTGCGGGTAGTTCCACGGCACGATCGCCCCGACCACGCCCACCGGTTCGCGGCGCACGATGGTGTGTCCGATGGCCGCCGGACGAATCTCTTCCGCCGGGTTCCCGGTGATCAGGCCGGCGTAGTACTGCAGCAGCGCGGCGGGGAAGCGGCCGTTCGCGCCGCGGGACAACCGGATCGGCATGCCGTTCTCGCGCGTGCACAGTTCATTGGTCGCGACCGAACGGGCCAGCAGCTCGTCCGCCAGCCGGTTCAGCACGGCAGCGCGCTCGGTTGGCGGCGTCGCACCCCAGCCCGCCAGCGCCGCTCCCGCCGCCGCGACGGCCGCGTCGACCTCGTCCGGGCCTGCCGCGGCGCCCATACCGAGCAGCGTCCCGGTCGCGGCTTCCAGCACCGGGGTCGAAGCCGTGGCCGGGCGGAACTGCCCGCCGACGAAAATCCTTGCGCTGTCATCGATCACGGACATCCGGGCACTCCTTCGGTGGTGACGGCGGACCCGGTGAGCGGCTCCACAACCACACGTTAGCGGGTCGCCGCCAACCAGCGTGACCTGGCCCTTTACCCTCTATCGGTACACTCGCCACAGATGATCGACGCCTCGGCAGCCGCCGCTGCACCATGCCTACCGACCGGCTCAGCAGCCGTGCGGCATCCGCGCGTCTACATCGACGTGGCCGTGGTGGTGGCCGTCCTGGTCGCGACCAACTTGCTGGCCCACTTCACCACCCCCTGGGCGAACATCGTCGTCGTGCCGCTCGCGGCGCTCGGACTGGTGGCCCTGGTGCGCAAACGGGGTCTCGGCTGGACCGAGCTCGGACTCGGCCGCGCACACTGGCGGACGGGCATGCGCTACGCGCTCGGCGCGATCCTGCTCGTCGGATCGGTGATCGCCGCAGGTGTGCTCCTGCCCTGGACCCGGCCGATGTTCCTGAACAACCACTACGCGACCATTTCCGGCGCGTTGCTGGCCTCGATGATCGTGATCCCACTGCAGACCGTCATTCCCGAGGAGCTCGCGTTCCGCGGCGTACTACACGGCACGCTCGACCGCGCCTGGGGCTTCCGCGGCGTCGCCGCCGCCGGTTCGCTGCTGTTCGGGCTCTGGCACATCGCGACTTCACTGGGCCTGACCAGCAACAACGTCGGATTCACCCGGGTGCTCGGCGGCGGGGTGGTCGGCATGGTCGCCGGCGTGGCGATGGCAGTCGTCGCCACGGCTGCCGCGGGATTCGTCTTCACCTGGCTGCGACGCCGGTCCGGCAGCCTGCTCGCCCCGATCGCCCTGCACTGGTCGCTGAACGGCATGGGCGCGCTCGCCGCCGCCGCGGTCTGGCACTTCAGCTAGGACCACACCCCTAACCGTCACCAGATCGCTGCGGTTCAGACCTCGTTGTGGCTCGTTGCGCCGGGCTAGCCTCGAGATGTATTTGTCAATGTCACGAAAGGTCATGGCAATGATGCATATCGTCTGGTTGCTACTTCTCGGCCTCATCGTCGGAGCCATCGCCCGGTTCGTCGTGCCCGGGAAAGACGACATGGGCTGGATTCTCACGTGCGTGCTTGGCGTCGCCGGTGGTTACGTCGGCGGCACGTTGAGCAGCATCGTCTACGCGCCGCACAAGCTCGATTTCCGTCCGCCCATCGCCCATTCGTTCTGGGGTGCCCTGGTCGGCGCGGTGATCTTGGTGTTGATCTACCGCTTCGTGAAGTCGAAGAGTTCGACCTAGCGCTCGCGCAGAAATGAATTGAGGACCGTGCCCAACCGGGCACGGTCCTCAATTTTTCGGCTGCTACCCCGCGGGGGCCATCTCGGGCGGGGCATTCGTCACCGGCACCGGCACGCCGACCATCGGGTGGGCCGGATCAGCGGGCTTCGGCGGGGCATTCGGGTCGGCCGGCGGAGGCGGCGGCGGGTTCCACGGGCGGATCGACTGGGCCAGCGTCACCGCGGCGGCCTTGTCCACCGGGTGGTTGCCCGAACCCAGCCACACGACGAACCACCGCTGCGGGTTGCGCTGGCTGCGGATGGTGGCGTCCGGCGGCGGGTTGCCGACGACGCCCGCCCAGATCTGGCCGTTCGGCTTACCGGTGTCGGTGAACTTCACCTCGTAGAACGAGGCCGCACCCGGCAGGTTCCCTGCGGTCAGCGCGGTGGTCTCCTGGCCGACGCGGGTACCCGGGAACGGCATGAAGAACTCACCCATGTCCGAGGCCAACCGGTTGGCGGCCTTGCCGTTGTCGGACTCGGCGCCGGCGAACAGCTTCAGGTCCAGCCGGCCCAGCAGGACGCTGGTGTCGCTCGGAGCCTGCTCCGCGCCTGCGGCCGGAACCCGGGTCAGCAGCGCCTGACCGTACGACAGCTGCGTTGCATCGGCGATCTTCCAGCCCTGCGGCACGACGTAACTGAAGCCACCGGCGTCGTTGTTGACGCGGCCGGGCTCAAGCGCGGGCGCCGGGGCGCCGGCCGGAGTGGCTCCAGGGGCGGCGGGCGCTGCCGGGGCGCCGGGCGCGGCAGGAGCGGGCGGCGGTGGCGGTGCACCGGGGTCGCCCGCGGGTGCGGCCGGGTCGGGTGCGGGGGGCGGCGGGGCCCACGGCGGCGGAGCGGCATCGACCGGCGGTGCCGGCTCGGGAGCAGGTGCCGGAGCGGGCGCCGGGGCGGGCGCGGGAGGCGGCGGCACCGGATCGGCGTAGGAGATCGCGCTCGGCAGGGCGATGGCCGCGGCCGCCGCACCTGCCACAGCAGCAGTCAGGGATTTCGGAAGTCGTTTGCGGGCAGTTGTCCGCGCATCCGGGTGTCGCATGGGGACGAAAATACAGTGTTACCGGCGTGACGCAAGTGCGAGTTGCGGCTATTTCTCTCCCGGGTTCGTTAGCTCGTATGCGGTATCTCGACAGAACACGGCGATATCGCTCGGTTGCTGGGGCATCGGAGTCCCGCGGCCAGGCCCGGGACAGACCGGGCGTGCCGTCACACCGGCCGAATCGCCACGTCGCGCGGGTGGACGCTGAAGTACACCTGCTCCCCCGGGATCAGCCGTAGACCGGCTGCCGTTTCGGCACTGATGTCGGCCGCGAGGCCCCCACCGCCGTCGTCGGTCGCCTCGGCCCGCACCCGGATGACGGGTCCCCGGTGATCCAGTTCCGCGACGCCGACCGCGACGACGTTGACGTCCCCCACGGGCATCCCCCGGCCTACCGACACCGCGGCCGGAGCGAATACGGCGATGGCCGGATCACCGGGTGTGACGTCCGGCCCGCAGGTACCGCGCCAGGTCTGTCCCGCGGCCAGCACCGAACAGCCGTCGGTGCCGGCGCGCCCGCTGACCAGATTCACGCCCGCGAAGCGCGCCCCGAACACCGTCCGCGGCGCGGTCAGCACGTCCGCGACGGTGCCCGATTCGACGATGCGCCCACTCTCGATGACCACCACCCGGTCGGCCAGGGTGACAACGTCGAGCAGATCGTGGCTGACCAACACCGAACTCCGACCGCCCGCACTCAGCACGCCGCGCAGCAGCCGGCGCATCGCCGAGGCGGCCGCGACGTCGAGTCCGGACAGTGGCTCATCCAGCAGCAAAACGTCGGGTTCGGCCGCCAGCGCGCGAGCCAGCGCAACCCGCTGCGCCTGACCACCCGACAGCTGCCCCGGCCGGCGATCAGCCAGATCGGCGGCGCCGACCTCGCTCAGCCAGCGCTCCGCCGTCCGCCGCGCTTCGGTGCGCAGGCCCCGACGAGGGTGGTGCCGGGCGCGCGGTCCGAACGCCACGTTGCCCGCGACCGTCAGGTGCGGGAACAGCGCCGGGTCCTGCAGCAGCAGTCCAACCCGCCGGTTGTGCACCGCGATGTGCAGGCCCGTCGCGCCGTCGGTGAGCCGGTGTTCTCCCACCCGCACGGTGCCCGCGTCCGGCCGCAGCAGGCCGGCGATCACGTGCAGCACACTGGACTTGCCCGCGCCGTTGGGCCCGATGACGGCCACCACCTCACCGGCCGCGACGTCGAACTCCACGTCGACGCCGCGGGCGTCGACCACCGCGTGTACCGAGAGCCCGCCCGTCACTGCCGGCTCTCCGCCTCGAACGGCCCGCGACCGAACCGGGCGCCACCCATCCCGAGCACCACGACGGCCGCGACAACGACCAGCACCAGCGACAACGCCACCGCCGCATCTGCGTCAGCCTCGCGCTGCAGATAGATCTCCAGCGGCAGCGTCCGCGTCACCCCCTCGCGGGAACCGGCGAACGTCAGCGTCGCGCCGAACTCCCCCAGCGAGCGCGCGAACGCCAACACCGAGCCCGACACCAGGCCGGGCGCCAGCATCGGCAACGTGACCCGGCGCCACACCGTGGTCGGGCGGGCACCCAACGTGGCTGCGACCGCCTCGTACTGCGACCCGGCCGTGCGGGCCGCGCCTTCCAGGGCGATCACCAGGAACGGCAGCGAGACGAACGTCTGCGCCAGTACGACGGCCGTCGTCGAGAACGCGATGTGCACACCCGCCGCATCCAGGTACCTGCCGATCAAGCCCAGCCGCCCGAAGGCATACAGCAGCGCGATACCGCCGACGACCGGCGGCAGGACCAGCGGCAACAGGATCAGCGGACGGGTCCAGCGCACCACCCGGGAGCCGCTGCGGGCCAGGACCAGGGCCATCGGCACACCCAGCACCACACAGAGCACAGTGCTGGCGGCCGCGGTCTTGAGGCTGAGAACCAACGCGGTCACCGACGACTCGCTGCTGATCAGGTCGAGGAACCGCGACCAGTCGACCTTCGCCGCGACCGCGATCAGCGGCAGTACGACGAACAGCGCTCCCAGTGCCGCCGGGACATAGATCCAGCGCGGCAGTCCGGGGTTCAAGGTTTCGCGAATCCGAACTTCGCCAGGGTCTGACGCCCCACGTCACCCGTGACCAGTTCGACGAACCGCTGCGCGGCCGCCGTGTCCGCCGAGGACTTCAACACCGCGATCGGGTAGATGTTCACCGCCGACGCCGCCTGCGGGAAGTCGACCTTGGCGACCTTGGCACCGGCCGCCTGCGCGTCGGTCTGATAGACAACGCCGGCGTCGGCCTGGCCGCTGGTGACCTTGTTCAGCACGTCGGTGACCGAGGTTTCCTCGCTGACGGGCTTCAGCTCCACGCCGGCGATCTTTTCAACCTTGCGCGTGGCCGAGCCGCACGGCACCTGGGCGGCACACACGACGACGTTCAGTCCGGGCCGGGCCAGATCACCGAAGTTGTTGAGCTGCTTCGGGTTACCGGGCGCCGTCACGATGACGAGCGTGTTGGAGGCGAAGTTCACCGGCGTGGCGGTGAGCAGCCCGGCCTTGGCTGCCTTGGTCATGTTGTTGGCGTCGGCCGAGGCGAACACGTCGGCCTTCGCGCCCTGCGTCAGCTGCTCGACCAGCGAGGACGAGCCCGCGAAGTTGAACTGGACGTCTGCCCCGGGGTTGTCCTTCTTGTACTGGTCGGCGATGGCGGTGAACGCGCCCTTCAGAGACGCCGCTGCGTACACGTTGACCACGGGACCCGACTTCTTGGAGCCCGAATCACACGCGGCGACGGTGCTCACTGCGCCGAGCAGGGTCAATACCGCCAGAACACGCATCAACTTGCGCATGAGCCACATTCGCAAAACCCTAGGGCCGTTTCCCCCGCGTGGCGAGTTTCGCCAGCTAGCTACTGTCCAGTAACATGGCGTCAACCGCGTTCAGCGTTGCACACGAGGAGGCCCTGTCATGGACGTTCTGGTCACCGGAGGCGATACCGACCTCGGCCGCGTCATCGCCCAAGGATTCCGCGACGCCGGACACAACGTCGTCATCGCCGGCGCCCGCCGTGACGAGCTCGAAGTGGCCGCCAAGGAACTCGAAGTCGATTCGATCGTCCTGGACAACACCGACGGCGCCGCCCTCGAGCAGATGCGCGACAAGCTGCCGCAGCACCTCGACACCATCGTGAACGTCCCGGCCCCGGTCTGGTCCGCGGGCGACCCGCGCACCTACACGCTGGCCGAACGCGCCACCGTGTGGCGCAACACCCTCGATTCCTCGCTGCTGTCGGCGGTGTTGACCGTCCAGATCCTCGGCGACCAGATGCGTTCGGGCGGTGCCATCGTCACCGTCGTGCCGGAATGCCCCAAGGAGGGCACCGCCGACGCCGCCATCAAGGCCGCCGTGTCGAGCTGGACCGCCGGCCAGGCCGAGCACTTCGGCATCCGCGGCATCACGATCAACGTCGTCGCCGCCGGCCGCGGCTCCGAATCGGGCTATGACGGCATCGATGCCGGCGACGCGACCGTCGGCTCCGAGCTGACCAAGCTCGCGCTGTTCCTCACCACGCCGGCCGCCCGGCACATCACCGGCGAGACGCTGCACGTGAGCGCCGGGGCCCTGGCCACCTTCGCCTGACCCAACCGGTTTTATTCCCGTTTCGTCCGGGCTTCGCGCCCGGCGAAAACCGGGACGCAACAGCCTGGTTGGTGGCTAGGGT
The DNA here is from genome assembly GCF_048282635.1 of Mycobacterium sp. PDNC021. Taxonomy (NCBI): domain Bacteria; kingdom Bacillati; phylum Actinomycetota; class Actinomycetes; order Mycobacteriales; family Mycobacteriaceae; genus Mycobacterium; species Mycobacterium sp. PDNC021. Next base: position 3,280,523 of record NZ_CP182502.1, on the reverse strand, counting down.
CGAATCGTGACGATTCGACTCGGTCTCCAGATCCCCAATTTCTCCTACGGCACCGGTGTCGGTGAGCTGTTCCCGACCGTCATCGCCCAGGCCCAGGAAGCCGAGGCCGCAGGCTTCGACTCCGTCTTCGTGATGGACCACTTCTATCAGCTGCCCATGCTGGGCTCCCCCGACCAGCCGATGCTGGAGGCCTACACCGCTCTCGGTGGCCTGGCCACCGCCACGCAGACGGTGCAGCTGGGCACCATGGTCACCGGCAACACGTATCGCAACCCGACGCTGCTGGCCAAGGAGATCACGACGCTCGACGTGATGAGTCAGGGCCGCGCGATCCTCGGCATGGGTACCGGCTGGTTCGAACTCGAGCACGACCAGCTCGGCTACGAGTTCGGCACCTTCACCGACCGCTTCAACCGGCTCGATGAGTCGCTGCAAATCGTGCTGCCGATGCTCAAGGGTGAGCGGCCGACCTTCAGCGGCAAGTACTACCGCACCGTCGAGGCCATGGCCAATCCCCGGTTCCGCGACCACATCCCGCTGCTGATCGGCGGCAGCGGCGAGAAGAAGACCATTCCCCTTGCCGCGCAGCACTTCGACCACCTCAACGTCATCGCCGGCTTCGACGAGTTGTCGCGCAAGGTGGCGGTGGTCCGGGAAGCCTGCGAGAAGATCGACCGCGACCCGGCCACGCTCGAAACCAGCATGTTGGTCACCGCGTTCGTCGATGACAAGGCGACGTCGGACCTGATCCCCGCCGAGATGGGTCAGCGCATGGTGGCGGGCAGCGCCGAGAGTGTCGCCGAACAGCTGAAGACCAAGGTCTTCGACGCCGGGATCGGCGGTGTCATCGTCAACATTCCGACCAGCGTGACCGGATATGTGCCGGGCGTCATCACCGCACTCGGAGCAGCCCTGAATTCGGCTATCGACGCCTGACCCGCCGCCGGTGGGGCATCTCACTGCATTGATCGATTCAGCTGCGACTAGCCTGTGGGTGTAAACAGTCGTGTAGTAGGTCGAGGAGCCCCTCAACATGGTCCACCCCGGAGCTACGGCAACGGATCGCCACAAGGTCGTCATCATCGGTTCCGGCTTCGGCGGGCTGACCAGCGCCAAAGCCCTCAAGCACGCTGATGTCGACGTCAAACTGATCGCCCGTACCACCCACCACCTGTTCCAGCCGCTGCTGTACCAGGTGGCCACGGGCATCATCTCCGAAGGTGAGATCGCCCCGCCCACGCGGCTGATCCTGCGCAAGCAGAAGAACGCGCAGGTGTTGCTCGGCGATGTGACGCACATCGATCTGGTGAACCAGACCGTCGACTCGATCCTGCTGGGGCACACGTACAGCACGCCGTACGACAGCCTGATCATCGCCGCGGGCGCCGGGCAGTCCTACTTCGGCAATGACCACTTCGCCGAGTGGGCGCCGGGCATGAAGACCATCGACGACGCGCTGGAGCTGCGCGGCCGAATCCTGGGTGCGTTCGAGCAGGCCGAGCGGTCCAGCGATCCGGAACGACGCAAGAAGCTGCTGACCTTCGTGGTCGTCGGCGCCGGCCCGACCGGCGTGGAGATGGCCGGCCAGATTCAGGAACTGTCCGACCAGACGCTCAAGGGCAGCTTCCGGCACATCGACCCGACCGAGGCCAAGGTCATCCTGCTCGACGCCGCCCCGGCGGTACTGCCGCCCATGGGCGAGAAGCTGGGTCTGAAGGCCAAGAACCGGCTCGAGAACATGGGCGTGGAGATTCAGCTCAACGCCATGGTCACCGACGTCGACCGCAACGGCCTGACCGTCAAGGACAAGGACGGCACCATCCGGCGCATCGAGTCGGCCTGCAAGGTGTGGTCCGCCGGTGTGCAGGCCAGCCCGCTCGGCCGCGATCTGGTCAACCAGTCCGACACCGAGATCGACCGCGCCGGCCGCGTCAAGGTGAACCCGGATCTGTCGATCCCCGGCCACCCCAACGTTTTCGTCGTCGGCGACATGGCCTTCGTCGACGGCGTACCGGGTATGGCACAGGGCGCGATCCAGGGCGGCAACCATGTCGCCGCGATCCTCAAGAACGAGGCCAAGGCCCGCGCGCACGGCACCAAACCCAAGCCGCGCGAACCGTTCTCGTACTTCGACAAGGGCTCGATGGCCACTGTCTCGAAATGGAACGCCGTCGCCCAGATCCCGCTCGGCGGGAAGTCCAAGCTCGAATTCGGCGGCTTCATCGCGTGGCTGGCCTGGCTCGGGCTGCACCTGATCTACCTGGTGGGCTTCAAGACCAAGATCGCCACGCTGCTGTCCTGGACGGTGACGTTCATGAGCCGCCAGCGCGGTCAGCTGACCATCACCGAACAGCAGGCCTACGCCCGCACCAGGATCGGGGAACTCGAGGAGATCGTCCAGGCCACGGTCGACCCGGAGACCGTCGCGTCGGCGTCCTGATCCGGGCTAAAGGCGCGGGCCCTGCCAGGCCGACAGACAACCACCGTCGGCCAGGGCCATGACCACCTGATCTCGGCGTGATTCGTATCGCTCGGCGCTACGAATCACGCCGAAATCGCTTTCGGGGTAAAGAAATTCGCTGACATAGGCGCGTGGCGCGGCGATCTCGTCGTCGCTGACCGCACCGGCACCGAGTTCGACGCGGTGTCGCACCACGGGCAGCGCATCACGGTCGACATACAGTGAGCCCTCCCAGAAGCCGTGCTGCTCGCCGGACCGTCCGACCTGCACCCGCTCGCGCAGCCGCACCCGGCCCTCGTCGGCGATCTGCAACCGCGTCGTCGCCTGATGGCTGCTGCCGCCCGCGATGACCGTCGGCTCCGGATCGAGATCGAGTTCCCCGGCGACCTCGAGATCCCAGCTCGAGCGTGACTGCGTCGTCGTCGCACCGGGCAGCACCATCATCGCGGCGACGCTGCGCACCTGTAGCCGGGCACCGGCCTCCACGATCACGCGCACATCGATGGTGTCACCGCCCAACGGCGTTGCGGCGGTGGACACCAGGTGGACGGTGTCGGGGGCGGTGCGGCGCGCGGCCATGCCGCCGACGCACTCGATGCGCGGGCCGCGGCCGGGGACCGCGACGATCAGAACCTGGGTGTGCATGGCTCAGGCGTTCGTGACTCCCGCGCCGGCCAATTGGTCGCGGACCCAGGCCTGCACCGCCGAAGCCGTCGGATCGTCGGTCAACGAGATCAGCACCGTGGGGCGCTCACCACGGACCTGCGCGGCGTCGCGCCGCATGACGTCCAGGTCGGCACCCACCATCGGCGCGAGGTCGGTCTTGTTGACCACCAGCAGATCCGAGAACGTGACGCCGGGGCCGCCCTTGCGCGGCACTTTGTCGCCACCGGCGACGTCGACGACGAAGATCTGCACATCGACCAGGCCCGAGGAGAACGTCGCGGTCAGGTTGTCTCCCCCGGACTCGACCAGGATGAGGTCAAGTTGGTCGTTGGTCTCGATGAGATCATCGATGGCGTCGAGGTTCGCGGTGATGTCGTCACGGATCGCGGTGTGCGGGCAACCGCCGGTCTGCACCGCGGCGATCCGCTCGTCGGGCAGCACGGCGTGCCGGCGCAGGAAGTCGGCGTCCTCGGTGGTGTAGATGTCGTTGGTCAGCACCGCCAGGGACAGTTCGTCACGCAACTGTCGGCACAGCGCGGCGACCAATGCCGTCTTGCCGGAGCCGACGGGGCCGCCGACGCCGATGCGCAGCGGCTCACCGGGCTGCCGTTGGCGTTTGGGCCGGTCGTGGTGATGGTGCGGCTGGCCGTCGAGGAAATGTGGTGGCATGGAGGACCTTTCGGGTCAGGAGGCGAACAGGGGACGGTCGCGACCGGCGTGCCGTTGCGCCAGGACGTCGAGAAGTGGATCGGACAGGTCGGCAAGGCCTTTCGCCGCTTCGGCGGCGGTGCTGTCGCACAGCCCCGACAGTTCGAAGGTCAGTGCGGCGACGTCGGCAGGGTCCAGCGCCAGCAGGCGCTGGGCGGCCGTCGCAGAGCCGGTCATGGTGGTGTAAACGACTGTGGCACAGGTCTGTTCGGGGGCGAGACCGCTGACGCGGCCGACCACACCAGACGCCACCGCGAGGTGCGGCCGCGAACCTAGGAGTTGCCAAACCGAACACTCCCCGGTCGCTCCGCTCGCCCCAGAGCCCTCCCCCGTCGCTTCGCTCGCCCCAGCCTCGGGCCAGACGCGGCGCGCCAACCGCAGCAGTCCACGTCCCTGCGCCCGGGATGCCAGCCGGGCCGCGGGAGCCGGTGTGCGCGCGTCGGTTTCGTGGTCGGCGGCCACCGGGTCGAGGCCACCGTGCACCGCCGCCGCGATGGAGGCGGTGACCAGTCCGTGCGTGCGGATACGCCGGCGCAGGTACGCCCGCAGCGTCACTACGTCGGCCACCAAACCACTGGTGACCGCCTCTTCGACGCCGCCGGAATGCACGTGCCCACCGGTCGGCAACCGCGAATCCGCCAATGCCAGCAGGGTGGCCAGGCCGGTATCCATCAGAACAGAAAGTATCTCTGTGCCATCGGCAGCTCCGTGGCCGGTTGCTCCTGCCAGACCTCTCCGTCGATCCGGACGGTGAAAGTGTCCGGGTCGACGCGGATATCCGGCATGGCATCGTTGAGCGGCAGGTCCGCCTTACCCCGGCCCCGGACGTTCTTGACCGGAACGAGCCTGCGCCGCAAGCCCAGTCGTGCCGCAAGGTCGTCCTCGATGGCGGTCGGTGAGACGAAATGCACCGACAGCCCGGCCGCCACCGAGGGATGCGCTCCGAACATCGGGCGCGGCAGGACGGGTTGCGGCGTCGGGATCGAAGCGTTCGCATCCCCCATCGCCGCCCAGGCGATCGCGCCGCCTTTGAGGACCAGATGCGGGCGGACACCGAAGAACGCGGGCTCCCACAGCACCAGATCGGCGAGCTTGCCGACCTCCACCGAACCGAGTTCGTGGTCGATACCGTGAGTCACGGCCGGGCAGATGGTGTACTTGGCCACGTATCGGCGAACCCGGTTGTTGTCCGCCGGACCGTCGCCGGGCAGCGGCCCGCGGCGCTTCTTCATCACGTGTGCGGTCTGCCAGGTCCGCAGCACAACTTCACCGATGCGTCCCATGGCCTGGCTGTCGCTGCCGATCATCGAGATCGCGCCGATGTCGTGTAGCAGGTCCTCGGCGGCGATGGTCGACGGCCGAATCCGGCTCTCCGCGAACGCCAAATCCTCGGGCACGGCAGCGTTGAGGTGATGACACACCATCAGCATGTCGAGGTGTTCGTCGAGGGTGTTGACGGTGTGGGGCCGCGTCGGGTTGGTCGAACTGGGCATCACGTTCGGATGGCTGGCGACGGTGATGATGTCGGGCGCATGGCCGCCGCCGGCACCCTCGGTGTGGTACGCGTGGATGGCCCGGCCGGCGATGGCCGCCAGGGTGTCCTCGACGAACCCCATCTCGTTGAGGGTGTCCGAATGCAGGGCCACCTGCACATCGGCCTCTTCGGCCACCCGCAGACACGCGTCGATGGCGGCCGGAGTGGTGCCCCAGTCCTCGTGCAGTTTGAAACCGGCTGCGCCGCCGCGCAATTGCTCCCACATCGAGTCGGGATTGATGGTGTTGCCCTTGCCGAGCAGCAGGATGTTCATCGGCCAGCCGTCGAGGGCCTGCAGCATGCGTCCCAGGTGCCAGGCGCCGGGCGTGACGGTGGTGGCCTTACTGCCCTCGGCGGGCCCGGTGCCGCCACCGATCATCGTGGTGATGCCGCCGCCGATCGCCTCTTCGAGGATCTGCGGACAGATGAAATGGACGTGACAGTCGATGCCGCCCGCGGTGAGGATTCGCCCGTTGCCGGCGATGATCTCGGTGGACGGGCCCACCACCAGGTCGGGGTGCACCCCGGACATGATGTCGGGGTTACCGGCCTTGCCGATCGCGACGATGCGGCCGTCGCGAATCCCGATGTCGGCCTTGATGATTCCCCAGTAGTCGATGATGATCGCGCCGGTGATCACGGTGTCCGGGGCACCGTCGGCGCGGGTCGCCCGAGCCTGCCCCATGGACTCGCGCAGCACCTTGCCTCCGCCGAAGACCGCCTCGTCACCGGACAGTCCCGGGCCGCCGCTGCGGTCCTCGGTGATCTCGATCAGCAGATCGGTGTCCGCCAGGCGGATCCGATCGCCCGTCGTCGGCCCGAACAGCGCCGCATAGCGGGCGCGAGATAATGAACTCACGAGGCATCCAGCTTTCCGGGCGCATCGAGCGACAGCCCATACACTTCGCGCGTCCCGCCCAGCGGAACCAGTGAAACCCGCTGGGCGACGCCAGGTTCGAACCTGACGGCGGTACCCGCCGGCACGTCGAGCCGGTGTCCGTGCGCCGCCGCGCGGTCGAAGTCCAACGCCGAGTTGGCCTGCGGGAAATGCACGTGGCTGCCGACCTGCACGGGCCGGTCACCGACGTTGACCACGTCGAGGATCAGCCGCTCGGCACCCGCGTTGAAGGCGATATCGCCGTCGCCATAAATGATTTCACCGGGAATCAGGGTCGCGCCCTCGGTACTCGTCCGGTCCGTCATCGTCGCCGTCCTCAGGCAATCGGGTGGTGGACGGTGACCAGTTTGGTGCCGTCCGGGAAGGTTGCCTCGACCTGGACGTCGGGCAGCATCTCGGGAACCCCGTCCATGACGTCGTCGCGGCTCAGTACGTCCCGGCCGCTGACCATCAGCTCCGCGACCGTCCGCCCATCCCGGGCACCTTCCAGCAGGTGATCAGTGATCACCGCCACCGCCTCGGGGTGATTCAGGCGCAACCCTCTGGCCTGCCGTCGACGGGCCAGTTCGGCGGCGTACGAAATCAGCAGGCGTTCTTGCTCATGCGGCGTCAAACGCATAAGGGGCGATATTGCCACGGCAGGCCGGGAACGGCATGTCGGGCCGGAGCTTTCAGCCCCTCAGGCGCACCCGAAGGCTCAGCCCTCGAGATTCTGGAGCCGCACCTGGCCCCGCGCGACCATCCGATCATCCTCATCGGTGATCGTGACCAGCCACAGCTGCTGGCGGCGGCCCCGGTGGATCGGCGTCGAGGTGGCGGTGACCGTTCCGGTCTTGAGCGCGCGCAGGAAGTCGGTGTTGTTATTGACGCCGACGACCGTGCCGCCACCATGCTCGGCGAGCCAGACGTGGCCGGAGACACTGGCGACACTTTCGATGACAGCGCAGTGGATGCCGCCGTGCACGATTCCCCAGGGCTGTAGCAGCTTGTCGGTGATCTTCAGTTGCGCGCGTGAGCCGTCCGCGGTGACCTCCAGATAGGTCAGTCCGATTTCGGCGTCGAAGCCCTTGCCGAGGTCCGCGGGCACAGATGTCGTCACGAATAGCTGTCTACACGAGCGCAGCCGACGGCGGTCACCGCACCCGCCACGAAGGCGAGCAGGCCCCGCACCGATGGTGCGGGGCCTGCTCTTCGAGCGGACCGGGAATCACTGCAGCCCTCAGGATTCCGGCGCGGTCCGTTAGTTTCTCGACTCCTGAATAGTAGGCAAGGCTTGCCTAATTAGCAAGCCCTTGCCAGGTTCATCCGATCGAGTCCGCGCACCGGGGCACCGAACCCGACAAGGGTGTCCAGCACCGCCTGGGCCCGACGCATGCCGTCGACGTCGCTGACGCCGGCCAACAGCGGAACCCGGGTCGCCGAACCCACCACGGCAGAGCCCACGCTGTGCCACATCGCCGGCACCGTCATGACACCACCACTGACCTCGAAGAGCTTCGCGAACAGCGGTTGCAGCGCACGGTGGCACCGATGCGCCAACCAGGTCGCCAGCGCCTCCTCGCCCGGGAAGCCGACGATCCCGTCCCCGATCGGCCGGGTCGCCCACACTGCCCGCCCGCCGAATACCGGATCACCGGGCAGCACCCGCAACGTCGGGTCCGCGACGCCGACCCAGTCGATGCCACCCTCCGAGTCGATATGAACCCACAGGTTCTCCAGCCCGGGGTCCCAGGCCCGACCCTCCAGCACCAGCAGTGGCACCACGCGGCCGATGACGACGTGCGCGAGCATGGCGGCCACCTGCTGGGCGGCGACCGATTCACTGCCGGTATCCAGCACCGCGGTGTCGAACATCGTCTGGAGCCGGTCACCCGTCACGGCCTCGGCGAGCGGCCACCACCGGCGACGGGAGATGTCGTCCATCACCGCAACGCCGTAGACCCTGGGATCACTCGGGCACAACTCGCGCAGCCGGCGACTCGACTCGTGCAACGGAAGCATCCGGCGGATGTCCATCGTGGCGATCAAGGGGTCAGTCACAGCGGAGGGCATGAACACATCCTTAGGTTAGGTTAGCCTTACTATAGTGACCACCCACGAGATGTAAACCGCTGTGACGGGACTCACAAGCAACGAAAAACCAGCCCTGACCGGGAACCACAACGTTCAACCGGGACGTTGGGGAGGACATGCGAAATGGATACGACGCACGGTAGTAAATGCGTAGTACCCTGGAAACACTGCCGAAAGAGTGAATAGGACATGGCGAAAATGACGCGGCTGGGCGAGTTGGAGCGCGAGGTGATGGATCACCTCTGGTCCTCCCGCGAGCCGCAAACCGTCCGCCAGGTGCATGAAGCCCTCGCGACGCGCCGGGACCTGGCCTACACCACGATCATGACGGTGCTCCAGCGTCTGGCGAAGAAGAATCTGGTCGTCCAACATCGCGATGACCGCGCGCACCGCTACGCACCGACCCACGGCCGCGACGAACTGGTCGCCGGACTCATGGTCGACGCACTTGACCAGGCCTCCGACTCCGGCAGCCGGGTCGCGGCACTGGTTCATTTCGTCGAACGCGTCGGGGTCGACGAGGCCGACGCGCTGCGGCGGGCCCTCGATGAGCTGGAAGCCAAGCACCGAATCCCACCGGCGACTGGCATTTCCGGCACCGACTGAGAGACACTTAGCGCGTGTCCGCCCTGGCCTTCACTCTCGTTGCGCTACTGCTGGTCGGGCCGGTACCCGCCTTGCTGGCACGCGCATCGTGGCCGCAGCGGGCCCCCCGGGCCGCGATCGTGTTGTGGCAGTCGATTGCCATCGCCGCCGTGCTGTCCGCCTTCAGTGCCGGCATCGCCGTCGCCAGCAGGCTTTTCGCGCCAGGCCCTGACGGTCGCCCGACGACCACCGCAACCAGCGAGATCAGCGTCATGGGCTGGCCGGTGTGGCTCACGCACGTCGCGGTCTTTGCGCTGACTCTCGTCGTCGGCGGCCGGCTGGCCATCGCCTTCATCCAGGTCGCCATCGCGACGCGACGCCGGCGCGCACACCACCGCATGATCGTCGACCTGCTCGACTGTTCGCGGGACACCGCACCCGCCCCCCAGGCCCGCCACCTCATCGGCCACGGCCTGCGCATTCTCGACGTCCAGCAGCCGCTCGCCTACTGTCTGCCCGGCGTCCGCAGTCGTGTGGTGCTCAGCGAGGGTGCCCTCAAGCACCTGCACGACAGCGAGATCGCCGCCATCCTCAGCCACGAACACGCACACCTGCGCGCCCGGCACGACCTGGTGCTCGAGATGTTCATCGCCGTCCACGCCGCCTTCCCCCGCTTCGTCCGGAGTGCCAGCGCCCTCGATGCGGTCCGCCTGCTGATCGAACTGCTCGCCGACGACGCCGCCGTCCGGGCCACCGGCCCGACCCCACTGGCCCGCGCCCTGGTGGCCTGCGCGTCCGGACGAGCTCCCAAAGGCGCCCTCGCCGCCGGCGGGCCGACCACGATCCTGCGCGTGCAGCGGTTGGCCGGCGAACCCAACAGCTCCTGGCTGGCCGCGGCCGCCTACCTGGCCGCCGCCTCCGTCCTGGTCGTTCCGACCGTCGCAGTGGCTGTGCCCTGGCTCACTGAATTGCACCGGTTGTTCTTCTCGTAGACTTTGCGACTGGCACCATCAGCATCGGTGGCGGATGACGCCGCACCGGCCTCGCGCCGGTCCGAAAGACCGTGCGCCACAACCAAACAACGAAAGGGCCAGCCGTGAGCTCGTCGGGAAACCCGGAACCGTCCGCAACCACCGCCACTGCCCAGATCGGCGTCACCGGCCTGGCTGTCATGGGCTCCAACATCGCCCGTAACTTCGCCAGCCACGGCTACACCGTCGCGCTGCACAACCGCTCCGTCGCCAAGACCGACGCGCTGATCGCCGAACACGGCGCCGAGGGCAAGTTCGTCCGCAGCGAGACCATCGCCGAATTCCTGGACGCGCTGGAGAAGCCGCGCCGCGTGCTGATCATGGTCAAGGCCGGCGACCCGACCGACGCCGTCATCAACGAACTCGCCGACGCCATGGAGCCCGGCGACATCATCATCGACGGCGGCAACGCGCTGTACACCGACACCATCCGCCGCGAGAAGGCCATCCGCGAGCGCGGCCTGCACTTCGTCGGCGCGGGCATCTCCGGCGGCGAGGAAGGCGCGCTGAACGGCCCGTCGATCATGCCGGGCGGGCCGGCCGAGTCCTACAAGAGCCTGGGCCCACTGCTCGAGGAGATCTCCGCGCACGTCGACGGCGTGCCGTGCTGCACGCACATCGGCCCTGACGGCGCAGGCCACTTCGTCAAGATGGTGCACAACGGCATCGAGTACTCCGACATGCAGCTCATCGGCGAGGCCTACCAGCTGCTGCGTGACGGCCTGGGCATGACGGCCGGGCAGATCGCCGACGTGTTCGCCGAGTGGAACAAGGGCGACCTGGACAGCTACCTGGTCGAGATCACCGCCGAGGTGCTGCGCCAGGTCGACGCCAAGACCGGCAAGCCGCTGGTCGACGTCATCGTCGACGAGGCCGAGCAGAAGGGCACCGGCCGCTGGACCGTCAAGTCCGCGCTGGACCTCGGCATCCCCATCACCGGCATCGCCGAAGCGGTGTTCGCCCGCGCCCTGTCGGGCTCGGTGCCCCAGCGGCGGGCCACCGTGGGCATGGCCTCGGGCCAGCTCGGCGAGAAGCCCAGCGATGCCACGAAGTTCGTCGAGGACGTGCGCCAGGCGCTGTACGCGTCGAAGATCGTCGCGTACGCGCAGGGCTTCAACCAGATCGAGGCCGGCAGTGCCGAGTACGGCTGGGACGTCAAGCCCGGCGATCTGGCCACCATCTGGCGCGGCGGCTGCATCATCCGCGCCAAGTTCCTGAACCGGATCAAGGACGCATTCGACGCCGAGCCGGAGCTGGCCACCCTGCTGGCCGCGCCGTACTTCCGCACCGCGGTCGAGTCGGCCATCGACAGCTGGCGCCGCGTCGTGGTGACGGCCACCGAGCTGGGCATCCCGATCCCGGGCTTCGCCTCGTCGCTGTCCTACTACGACGCACTGCGCACCGAGCGGCTGCCCGCGGCACTGACGCAGGGCCTGCGCGACTTCTTCGGCGCCCACACCTACGGCCGCACCGACGCGCCGGAGGGCAAGAAGTTCCACACCCTGTGGAGCGGCGACCGCACCGAGGTCGAGGCGTAGCTTTTCCCTCGCGAGCAGACACAAAACTGTCCCTTCTCCCCGGAGAAGGGACAGTTTTGCGTCTGCTCGGCATTGTCAGGCAAGGCCACTAGGCTGAAGGTGTGCAGTTTCTCGACGGCCACCGGCCTCCGTACGACCTGACCTACAACGATGTCTTCGTCGTACCGGGGCGCTCAGAACTGACCTCCCGCTTCGACGTCGACCTGGCCACCACCGACGGCACGGGCACCACCATCCCGATCGTCGTCGCCAACATGACCGCAGTCGCCGGCCGCCGGATGGCCGAGACCATCGCCCGTCGCGGCGGCATCGTGGTGCTGCCGCAGGACCTGCCCATCGACGTGGTCCGGGGCACCGTCGACTTCGTCAAGAGCCGCGACCTGGTGGTCGACACCCCGGTCGTGCTCGCGCCCGACGACTCGGTCTCGGACGCCCTCGCCCTGCTGCACAAGCGCGCCCACGGCGCCGCGGTGGTCCTGGCGGACGGACGTCCGCTCGGCCTGGTCACCGAGGCCGCCTGCGCCGGAGTCGACCGGTTCGCGCGCGTCCGCGACGTGGCCACCACCGATTTCGTCTCCGCGCCCGCGGGCACCGAACCGCGCAAGGTGTTCGACCTGCTGGAGCACTCCCCGACGGGCGTGGCGGTGCTGACCAACACCGACGGTTCGCTGGCCGGTGTGCTGACCCGCACCGGGGCCATCCGCGCGGGCATCTACACCCCCGCCGTCGACGCGCAGGGCCGGCTCCGGATCGCGGCCGCCGTCGGGATCAACGGTGATGTCGCCGCCAAGGCCCGTGCGCTGGCCGAAGCGGGCGTGGACGTCCTGGTCGTCGACACCGCGCACGGGCACCAGTCCAAGATGCTCGAGGCGTTGAGCGCGGTGGCCGCGCTCGACCTCGGCCTGCCGCTGGCCGCCGGCAACGTGGTGTCCGCCGCCGGCACCCGGGACCTGATCAACGCGGGCGCGTCCATAGTCAAGGTGGGCGTCGGCCCCGGCGCCATGTGCACCACCCGGATGATGACCGGGGTGGGGCGGCCGCAATTCTCCGCCGTCGTCGAATGTTCTTCGGCGGCAAGGGAACTCGGCGGCCACGTGTGGGCCGACGGCGGTGTCCGGCACCCGCGCGACGTGGCACTGGCCCTGGCCGCGGGCGCGTCGAACGTGATGATCGGCTCATGGTTCGCCGGCACGTACGAGTCGCCCGGCGACCTGCTGACCGACCGCGAGGGCCGCGTCTACAAGGAGAGCTTCGGTATGGCCTCCAAGCGTGCGGTGGCCGCACGTACGGCCGGTGACGGCGCGTTCGACCGGGCCCGTAAGGCCTTATTCGAGGAAGGCATCTCTTCCTCGAAGATGGAGCTGGACCCCGTCCGCGGCGGGGTCGAAGACCTGCTCGATCACATCACCTCCGGCGTCCGCAGCACCTGCACGTACGTCGGCGCGGCAAACCTCGCCGAGCTGCACGAAAAAGTGGTGCTCGGGGTGCAATCGGCCGCCGGATTCGCCGAAGGACACCCGCTGCCCACCGGTTGGTGAGCAGGTCCGACGGGGCCGACCAGCTACCATTGCCATACGGCCGACGATTGCAATAGGCGTCGGTCGGCCGTCGATGTCGATTCAGCGAAAGGGAGCACGTGCCGCAGGCACCCGTTGGGGCGTCGACCGCCCCGAGCGCGGCGGGAGCGTGCGACGCCAACCACGCGTTCCCCGAGCCGAGCCCTGATTCCATGGACTCCGAACCTCCCAGTAGCCGGCCGGGCCGTCAGCCCGGCGCCCCGAGCGGTGGTGCCCGGTGACCTCCGCACTGACCATCGCGAGCCTGGCCGCGTTCATCCTGCTCACCGTCGGCACAGCGGTCTTCGTCGCCGCCGAGTTCTCGTTGACCGCGTTGGAACGCAGCACGGTGGAGGCCAACGCCCGCGACGGCGGACGGCGCGACCGGATCATCCGTACCGCGCACCGCAGCCTGTCGTTCCAGCTGTCCGGCGCGCAGATCGGTATCTCGATCACCACCCTGATCACCGGCTACCTGGCCGAGCCCGTGGTGGCGCGACTACTGCGCGGCCCGTTGCAGGCGGTCGGGCTGCCGGAGAAGTTCACCGATTCGGTGGCCCTGACGCTGGCCCTGCTGATCGCGACGTCGGTGTCGATGGTGTTCGGCGAGCTGGTGCCCAAGAACCTCGCCGTGGCGCGGCCGGTGCCGACCGCGCGTGCCACCGTACCGCTGCAGTGGTTCTTCTCCCTGGTGTTCTCCCCCGTGATCAAGCTGACCAACGGCACCGCCAACTGGGTGCTGCGCCGGCTCGGCGTCGAGCCCGCCGAGGAACTCCGCTCGGCGCGGTCCGCGCAGGAACTGCTGGCGCTGGTGCGCAACTCCGCCGAAAGCGGGTCGCTGGACCCGCAGACGGCCCAATTGATCGACCGCTCCCTGCAATTCGGCGGCCGCACCGCCGAGGAGTTGATGACGCCACGATCCATGATCGAGTCGCTGGAGGTCACCGACACCGTCGCCGACCTCATCGAGACGGCCATCCGCACCGGGTTCTCGCGGTTCCCGATCGTCGCCGGAGACCTCGACGAAACCGTCGGCATCGTGCACGTCAAACAGGTCTTCGCGATACCCGTCGAGCTGCGCGCCGGGACCCGGCTCGCGCAACTGGCACGGCCGGTCCCGACGGTGCCGTCGACCCTCGACGGTGACGCGGTGATGACCCAGATCCGGGCCAACGGCGTCCAGACCGCCCTGGTGGTCGACGAGTACGGCGGCACCGCCGGCATGGTCACCGTCGAGGACCTCATCGAGGAGATCGTCGGTGACGTCCGCGACGAACACGACGACGCCACCCCCGATGTGGTCGAGGTGCGCGACGGCTGGCTGGTGTCGGGTCTGATGCGGATCGACGAGGTGGACACCGAGACCCCGTTCCGCGCGCCCGAAGGCGACTACGAAACCATCGGCGGGCTGGTGCTCAAAGAGCTCGGCCACATCCCCGACGTCGGCGACACCGTCGTGCTGACCGAGTTCGACCCGGACAACCCGGAGCTGGACCCGGTGCAGTGGAAAGCCACGGTCATGCGGATGGACGGGCGGCGCATCGACCAGCTCGAACTCACCGAACTCGGCACGGACCAGTCGGGAGCCGACGATGAATGACGTTCTCGGCATCCTGCTGACCATGGCCCTGCTGGGCGCCAACGCGTTCTTCGTGAGCGCAGAGTTCGCGCTGATCTCGGCCCGCCGCGACCGCCTGCAGGCCCTCGCCGAACAGGGCAAGCGCAGCGCTGTCACCGTGTTGCGGGCCGGTGAGCGACTGTCGATGATGCTGGCCGGCGCTCAGCTCGGCATCACCATCTGCTCGATCCTGCTGGGCCGCATCGGTGAACCGGCCGTCGCGCACCTGCTTCGCGAACCCTTCGACGCCTTCGGCGTGCCTGACACCGTGCTGCACACCGCGGCTTTCGCCGTCGCCTTGGCGATCGTGGTGACGGTGCACGTGCTCCTCGGCGAGATGGTGCCGAAGAACATCGCCATCGCCGGGCCGGAGAAAGCCGCGATGCTGCTGATCCCGCCGTACCTGGTCTACATGAGCGTCGCCCGGCCGTTCGTCATCTTCTACAACTGGTGCGCCAACAGCACGCTGCGGCTGCTCGGGGTGGAGCCGAAGGACGAGCTGGACGTCACGGTCTCGTCGGTCGAGCTGTCCGAGATGCTGACCGAGTCGCTGTCGGAGGGGCTGCTGGACGCCGAGGAACACGTCCGGCTCAAGCGCGCGCTGGATATCCGGACCCGGACTGTCAAGGACGTCGCGATCCCGCTGCAGGACATCCGCGCGGTGCCGATCGCGGCGCCCGGAACCGGTCCCACCGTGGGTGCGGTGGCCGAGGCGTTGCGCGAGACGGGCTATTCCCGGTTCCCGGTCACCGACGGCCACAGCGCCTACCTCGGTTACCTGCACATCAAGGACGTGCTGCCCTGCATGGACGACAACAACGCCGTGCTGGACCGGTCCATGGTGCGCCCGCTGCCCATGGTCGCCTCGACGCTGCCGGTGGTCGACGCGCTGTCGTGGTTGCGCCGCAACAACAGTCACCTGTCCCTGGTGACCACCGACGGTTACGTCACCGCGATGGTGACGCTGGAAGACCTGGTGGAGGACCTGGTCGGCGTGGTGCGCGACGGTACCCACCGTGTCTGAGACGGTGTGCGCGCTGCCCGAGGTCCTGGACGAGCACGACTGGGTGTTGCGCGAACAGCGCTACCTGGACCGCGTCGACGCCTTCCTCGCACCGCATGAGCGGCGGATGCGGGCCGGCGAGCCGCATCCGGTGTGGGACTTCCTGTTCACCTACTACAGCCTCAAACCCCGCCAGCTGCGGCGCTGGCACCCGGGCTTCGGCCGTGCGCTGACCGGGCCCGGCGCGCGGCGGTTCACCGACCGGGCCGGGTACAGCCGCACCGGTGACGCTGTCGCGGTGACGGACGCGTACCTCGCCGGCCGCCGGGACACCGTCGCCTTCGTTGCCGACCTGTTGACAGCGACGGCGGCCCGCCCGGCCCGGTTGAACTGTTTCGGCCTGCACGAATGGGCCATGGTGTACCGCGCTCCCGAGGTGCGGCACGCCCGGGTGCCGCTGCGGCTGAGCGCGTCGGACACCGACGCCGTGGTTGAGTCGATGCCGCTGCGGTGCACGCATTTCGACGCCTACCGGTTCTTCACCGAGGCGGCCGTCCCACGCAACGGCGAAGCCCTGTCCCGACACGCCCAGTCGGCCACCGAGCAGCCGGGCTGTGTGCACGCAAATATGGACTTGTACAAATGGAGTTACAAGCTCGGACCTTTGCTGGAGTCGAATCTGTTGATGGATTGCCTTGACCTCGCGGCGGACGCACGCGTCCTCGACATGCGGGCCAGCCCGTACGACCTGAGCGACTACGGCATCGAGCCGATCGCCATCGAGGACCCGACGGGCCGCGCCGAGTATGTGCGCCGTCAGCAGGACATCGCCAATCTCGCTGTGCCGCTGCGTGAATCACTGGTGTCCGAATGCCTGGCGTTGCTCGACCACCACACCGACGGGGGCATGCCATGACGACACGGACAGCGCTGCGGATCGCCGCTGTCGCTCTGGCGGCCGCGCTGACCGTCGCCGGCTGCTCTGACGACCAGTCCGGTCGCAGCACGCCGCGCAGTGGGCAGGTGTTGCCGGGTGACTACAGCGGTGCCGGCCCCGGCACGCTCGTCGCCGCGCAGCCACTGACCACGGTCGACCCCGAACTGGCCGGGCTGACCGCCATCTCCGCGCGCATCACGTACGTGTCCACGTCGGGCATCAACGACAGCCACCCCAAGGTGACGGGCTCGGTGTTCCTGCCGAAGGGCAAACCGCCCGAGGGCGGCTGGCGCATCATCGCGTTGGCCAACCCGGGCAGCGGCATCAAGTCCGACTGCGCGCCGTCGTCGTCGCCGAGCCTGCTGGGACTGCTGCCGACCGTGCGACTCATGGTCGGCGCCGGGTATCTGGTGGCGATCACCGACTATCAGGGCATCGGGCTCGACGAGACCTATCACCCGTATCTGGACTCCACGACCGAGGGTTTCAACCTGATCGACCTCGCGCGGGCGACGCGCAAATTGGTCTCCGCCGCCTCGACGAACTGGATCGCGGTGGGCACCGGGCAGGGCGGTCAGGCGGCCTGGGCGGCCGCCGAGCTCGCCACCGATTACGGCGGCGGCCTGCGCCCGCAGGGTGCGGTCGCCCTGGCCCCGACCGCGGCACTCGACTGGCTGGCCGACGCGTCGGCCGCCGGGGACCTGAACCGCGACCAGCAGCTCATGCTGCAGCAGTACCTGGCGGTCATGCCGCAGGCCTATCCGGGGTTCCCCATCGAGGACTACCGGCGCGGCGCCGCCCGCGACCACTGGGACACGTTGTCGGCCTGCCGAGGGCCGGCCGTCGCCGACCGCGCGGGCATCCTGGATTCGCTGACACCGCACGACCTCGGACCGACGACGCCCGCCGCCACCGAAGCGCTGCGCGGTTACCTGCGGAAGGCGACGCTGCCGCAGGCGCCGGCCGCCGCCCCGATGCTGATCACCCCCGGGCCGGCCGACGGCCTGGTGCCGCCCGAGCAGACCGCCGCTGCCGTCGAGCGGGCCTGTGCCATGGGCGACGTGATCGACTATGTCCAGCCCGACGAAGCCGACGCCCTCGGCTGGATCACCGACCGGTTCAACGGGGTCCCGGCGCCCAACAACTGTGCCGGCGCCACGCCGACCACCGCCACGCCGACGACGACCGCCAGTTCCAACTCGGACGACTCCGACACCGGGCAGTCGAGTTCGGATACCGAAGAGGTGACCCAGACCGCCGAACAGACCGAATCGGATGCTCCGACGCCGCATCACCCGCAGCCCGCGCCCCCGCCGCCGGCGGACTTCGGGGACGCCGAATGAACATCGGCCTGCTCGACGGCTGGCTGCCCACGCTGATCCAGGTGGTGACGGTGCTGGGCCTGATCGTCGCCGTCGGCCGGCGGTCTCCGCGCTGGCTGCGACTGTGGCTCCCGGTCGCGGTCGGGACCGGCATCGTCCTGGCGCTGGGCTGCAGCTGGTTCATCTCCGACCAAGGCCTCGCGGGCGGCCCGGCCCCGACCTCGCTGTGGGTCTGGATCGTCCTGACCGGCGTGGCACTCGTGGTGGCCATCGCGGGGTGGCCGGGCCTGCACTGGTGGCGCCGGTCGCTGGCCGTAGCAGTGGTGCCGCTGTGCGCGGTGTGCGCGGGCCTGGCGGTGAACACCTGGACCGGTTATCTGCCGACCGTCGAGGCCCTGTGGCAGCGGGCCACCGGCGCCGAGCTCAAGGGCGAGATCGATCTGAACACCGCGCTGGCAATGCGCAGCGCCGGCCAGGTGCCGGACCGCGGCGTCCTGATCTCGGTGCAGATTCCGACGGACGCGTCGGGCTTCCGCACCCGTCCGGAAATGGTTTATCTACCACCGGCGTGGTTCGCCCACGACGCCCCGCAGCTGCCGGTCGTGGTCATGGTCGGCGGTGAATTCGGGTGGCCGGCCGACTGGCCGACGGCCGGCGGCGCCCAGCGCACCGCCGACGATTTCGCGGCCGCCCACAGCGGCAACGCACCCATCCTGGTGTTCGTCGACACCAGCGGCCAGTTCTCCAACGACACCGAGTGCGTCAACGGGCCCCGGGGCATGGCCGCCGATCACCTCATCAAAGATGTTGTGCCATTTGTCACTTCGACATTCTCGGCGAGCCCCGATCCGTCCCGCTGGGGCATCGTCGGTTGGTCCGCAGGCGGCACGTGCGCGGTGATGACCACGGTGATGCACCCCGAGCTGTTCCAGACCTTCGTCGACATGGACGGACAGGTCGGGCCCAACGCCGGTTCCGAACCGCAGACCATCGCGCGCTTGTTCGGCGGCGATGCGGCGGCATTCGCCCACTTCGATCCGGCGACCGTGGTGCGCAAGCACGGGCCGTACACCGGCGTCGCCGGCTGGTTCGCGGTGTCGGAGAGCGGGCCCGTGGTGCACCAACCGGCCCAGGCCGGCGCGGCGATGAACGTGCAACCGCCGGACAACCCGGAGAGCCACACCGCCGTCGCCAGCTACTTGTGTGCCGTGGTCAGCGCCGCCGGTATCGAGTGTTCGGTGGTCCCGCACGGCGGTGACCACACGTTCCCCAGTGCCGCAGAGGTATTCGCCGCGGCCCTGCCGTGGCTCGCCGGCCGCCTGCACACGCCCGGTGTCCCGGCTATCGGTTTGCCGGGCTCGACACCGCAATGAGGGTGTGACCGGGTTCTCAATGTCCGACACGGCGGTGAGCTGCGGTTACCCACGGGTAAAGTGGAGGGTCGCCGCGTGGGCTGCTTAGGAGGAAATACAAATGACTGATCGTGTGACGGTGGGAAATCTGCGGGTGGCCCGCGTACTGCACGACTTCATCACCAACGAGGCCCTGCCCGGCACCGGGGTTGACCCGGACAGCTTCTGGGCCGGGGTTGACAAGGTCATCACCGACCTGACCCCGAAGAACCAGGCCCTGCTGGCCCGCCGCGACGATCTGCAGGCGCAGATCGACAAGTGGCACCGGGCGCGGGTCATCGATCCGGTCGACACCGATGAGTTCAAGAACTCGTACCAGGAGTTCCTCACCGAGATCGGCTACCTGCAGCCGGAACCGGCAGAGTTCTGCATCCGGACCTCGGGCGTCGACCCGGAGATCACCAGCACCTCGGGTCCGCAGCTGGTGGTGCCGATCCTGAACGCCCGGTTCGCGCTCAACGCGGCCAACGCCCGCTGGGGCTCGCTGTACGACGCGCTGTACGGCACCGATGTCATCTCCGACGAGGACGGTGCCGAGGCCGGCAAGGGTGGCTACAACAAGGTGCGCGGCGACAAGGTGATCGCCTACGCCCGGGGCTTCCTGGACCAGGCCGTCCCGCTGGCGGCCGGCTCGTGGGCCGACATCACCGGCCTGAAGATTGATGCAGAAGATGAGGCGCACCAGCTCATCGTGGAATTTGGCGACGGGCTGTCGAGCGGGCTGGCCAGCCCCGAGGAGTTCGTCGGCTACACCGGCAAGCTCGGTGACTCGGCGTGGTCGGTGCTGCTGGTCCACCACGGCCTGCACATCGAAATCCTGGTCGACCCCGCGTCGCCGATCGGTTCGACCGACCAGGCCGGCATCAAGGACGTCGTGCTGGAGTCCGCGATCACCACGATCATGGACTTCGAGGACTCGGTCGCGGCCGTCGACGCCGACGACAAGGTGCTGGGCTACCGCAACTGGCTGGGTCTGAACCGCGGCGACCTGTCCGAGCAGGTCAGCAAGGGCGGCAAGACCTTCACCCGCACGCTGAACGCCGACCGCGTCTTCACCACCCCGGACGGCGAGGGCGAGCTGACCCTGCCGGGCCGCAGCCTGCTGTTCGTGCGCAACGTCGGCCACCTGATGACCAACGACGCCATCGTCGACGCTGACGGCAACGAAATCCCCGAGGGCATCCAGGACGCGCTGTTCACCGGCCTGATCGCCATGCACGGCCTGAAGTCGACCGAGGAGAACGGCGAGCTGACCAACAGCCGCACGGGCTCGGTCTACATCGTGAAGCCGAAGATGCACGGCCCCGAAGAGGTCGCCTTCACGTGCGAGCTCTTCAGCCGCGTCGAGGACGTCCTCGGCCTGCCCGCGGCCACCCTCAAGGTCGGCATCATGGACGAGGAGCGCCGCACCACGGTCAACCTCAACGCCTGTATCAAGGCCGCCGAGGACCGTGTGGTGTTCATCAACACCGGCTTCCTGGACCGCACGGGCGACGAGATCCACACCTCGATGGAAGCTGGCCCGATGGTCCGCAAGGGCGCCATGAAGAGCCAGACCTGGATCAAGGCCTACGAGGACGCCAACGTCGACGCCGGTCTGGCCGACGGCCTGGCCGGACGCGCCCAGATCGGTAAGGGCATGTGGGCCATGACCGATCTGATGGCCGAGATGGTCAAGCAGAAGATCTCCCAGCCGCAGGCCGGCGCCACCACCGCGTGGGTGCCGTCACCGACCGGCGCCACCCTGCACGCCATGCACTACCACCAGGTGGACGTGCGCGAGGTGCAGGAAGAGCTGGCCGGCAAGAAGCGCACCACCCGCGCCGAACTGCTGACCATCCCGCTGGCCAAGGAACTGGCCTGGGCACCCGAAGAGATCCACGAAGAGGTCGACAACAACTGCCAGTCGATCCTCGGCTACGTCGTGCGCTGGATCGACCAGGGCGTCGGCTGCTCCAAGGTGCCGGACATCCACAACATCGCCCTGATGGAGGACCGCGCCACCCTGCGCATCTCCAGCCAGCTGCTGGCCAACTGGCTGCGACACGGCGTCATCACCGAGGACGACGTCAAGGCCAGCCTGCGCCGGATGGCGGCGGTCGTCGACGAGCAGAACGCCGGCGACTCCGCGTACCTGCCGATGGCACCGGATCCGGAGGGCAGCATCGCCTTCCAGGCCGCGCAGGAGCTGATCCTCGAGGGTTGCGCCCAGCCCAACGGCTACACCGAGCCGATCCTGCATCGGCGCCGGCGGGAGTTCAAGGCCGCACACGCCGGTTCGTGAACGGTTAACTCCCCCATCATCGTTGATTAAAATTCGGCGGGCCCACGTCTTACGACGCGGGTCCGCCGATTGCACGCCGACACCAGGAGCAGACACCAATGGGTAGGCACAGAGCTCCCGACGACGAGTCACCCGACGACGAAGTCTCCGACTACGACGCGTTGTCGCCGGACATCCCGGAAACCGACGAACCCGCCACCGGCGCTCCGGGGTTCCGGGTGCCGGACGACTGGGCCGAGATGCACGGGATGCCGCCTGCTGCCACTGGGCCTGCTGCCACCCCAGCTGTGCCCGCCCCGCCCGCAGGCCCCGGCGACCGGTACGAGACCGACGAGCCCGACGCCGACTACGGCGATGCCGACTATTCGGACCAACCCGACCTCACCGGATCCGAGAGCGTCACCCAGGCATTCCCGTCCGTCCCACGCCGGGCATCGGTCCGCGCGCACAGCGGCGACTGGGAGGGTGGTGAATGGACCGGCAGCCACCGGGCCATCGCCACCAAGCGCCGCGGGGTCAGCGTCGGCGTCATCGCCGCCCTGGTGACCGTCGTGGTCGTGGTCGCCGCGGTGATCCTCTGGCGTTTCTTCGGCAGCGTGCTGTCCGACCGCAGCCGGGAGGCTTCGGCGCGGTGCGTGTCCGGCTCGGTCAGCGTGCCCGTCATGGCCGACCCGTCGATCTCCGATCAGCTCAACTCGCTGGCCGGCAAGTACAACCAGTCCGCCGCACCCGTCGGCGACAAGTGCGTCAAGGTCGAGGTCAAGGCGACCGATCCGACCGCGGTCGTCGACGGTGTGGTCAACAAGTGGCCGTCGAACCTGGGACCGCGCCCGGCCTTGTGGGTTCCGGCCAGTTCGGTGTCAGCGGCCCGGCTGGTGGCCGGTGCCGGTGACCAGGCGATCAGCGGTGAGGCGAAGTCGCTGGCGACGTCACCAGTGCTGGTGGCCGTCCGGCCGCAGCTCAAAGATGCGCTGGCCCAACAGAACTGGGGCACCCTGCCCACGCTGCAGACGACGCCGACGGCGTTGGACGGCCTGAGCCTGCCGGGCTGGGGCTCGCTGCGACTGGCCCTGCCGACCGTCGACAACAGTGACGCGGCCTACCTGGCGGCCGAGGCCGTCGCCTCTGCCGCAGCCAATGGCGCGCCGGCGAATGCCGGTGCGGGCGCCGTGCACCGGTTGATGGCCGCGCAGCCGAAGCTCTCCGATCCCAAGGTCTCGACGGCGCTCGACGCGCTGATCTCCGCGAGCGACCCGGCCACCGCGCCGGTGCACGCGGTGGTCACCACCGAACAGCAGCTCTACCAGCGGTCGCAACACACAGACAACGCCAAGGGCAAGTTGGCGGCCTGGCTGCCGCCCGGCGCACCGGCGGTCGCCGACTACCCGGCCGTGCTGCTCGCCGGCGAGGGTCTGTCGCACGAAGAGGTCACCGCGGCGAGCGAATTCGAGCGCTTCCTGCGCAAGCCCGAGCAGCTCGCCGAGCTGTCGAAGGCCGGCTTCCGCGTCGACGGTGGCGATCCCCCGAAGAACGATGTGGTGAGCGTCGGCGCGCTGCCCGACGCCCTCGCGATCGGCGATACCAACACCCGCGCCACGCTGGCCAACGCTGTCGGTGGCACGTCGAAGAGCGCCGCAGTGACGATCTTGCTGGATCAGTCGATGCCGATCAGCGACGGCGCCAAGACGCGGCTGGGCAACGTGACCACCGCGCTGATGGACCGGCTCAAGACGATGTCGCCGAACAGCTCGGTGGGTCTGTGGACGTTCGACGGTGTGGCGGGCCGCAACGAGATTCCGGTGGCCCCGCTCAGCGACCAGGCGCACGCGACGCAGCTGATCTCGAACCTGAACAACCAGAGTTCCTCGGGCGGCGGTCACGTCTCGTTCACGACGCTGCGCATGCTCTACGGCGACGCGATGTCGAAATATGTCGAGGGACAGCCCAATTCGATCCTGGTGATCACCTCCGGCCCGCACACCGACCAGTCGCTGGACGGTCAGGGCCTGCAGGACTACATCAAGTCGGCGTTCGACGCTGGCCGCCCGGTGGCGATCAACGTCATCGACATCGGCACCGACTCGGACGGCTCGACCTGGCAGGCCGTCTCGCAGATCACCGGTGGCACGTACACCGGCGTGCCCACCTCCGCGGCTCCCGAACTGGCCAACGCGGTCGCCGCCGCCCTGCCGTAGTTTCCGACGTAAAAGGGCCGGGTCTGCACAGACCCGGCCCTTTTACGTTGCGCGATCAGGCAAACGCCTCGATCGGCGGGCAGGAGCACACCAGGTTGCGGTCGCCGAACGCGCCGTCGATGCGCCGGACCGGCGGCCACACCTTGGGGCGGAAGCCCTTGCCCAGCGGGTAGGCGGCATGTTCGCGGGTGTACGGGTGCTTCCACTCGTCGACCAGCAGGCACTCGGCGGTGTGCGGCGCGTTGTGCAGCGGGTTGTCGTCCGCCGGCCACTCACCGGAGCCGACCTGGTCGATCTCGGCCTTGATCGCGATCATCGCGGCGATGAAGGCGTCGACCTCGGTGAGGCTCTCGCTCTCGGTGGGCTCGACCATCAACGTGCCGGCCACCGGGAAGCTCATGGTCGGCGCGTGGAAACCGTAGTCCGCCAAGCGCTTTGCCACATCGTCGACGGTGACGCCGGTGGCCTTGGTGATGGCCCGCAGGTCCAGGATGCACTCGTGCGCGACCATGCCGTTCTCGCCCGTGTACAGCACCGGGTAGTGCTCATCGAGGCGGCGGGCGATGTAGTTGGCCGACGCGATCGCCGTCAGCGTCGCGGCCCGCAGACCGGCCGCGCCCATCATCCGGATGTACGCCCAGGTGATCGGCAGGATGGACGCCGAGCCGTACGGGGCTGCCGACACGGTGTGATCGTCGGCGAGCTCGGCGGCCAGCGGGTGGCCGGGCAGGTACGGCGCGAGATGCGAGCGGACCGCCACCGGGCCGACGCCCGGACCGCCGCCGCCGTGCGGGATACAGAAGGTCTTGTGCAGGTTCAGGTGGCTGACGTCGCCGCCGAACTTGCCGGGGCGGGCCAGGCCGACGATCGCGTTGAGGTTGGCGCCGTCGACGTAGACCTGGCCGCCGGCGTCGTGCACCGCGGCGCAGATGTCGGCGACGTCGTGCTCGTACACGCCGTGCGTGGACGGGTAGGTGATCATCAGCGCGGCCAGGTCTCCGGCGTGCTCGGCGACCTTGGCGCGCAGGTCGTCCAGGTCGACGTCGCCGTTCTCGCGGCACGCCACGACCACGACCTTCATGCCGACCATGGCGGCCGACGCGGCGTTGGTACCGTGCGCGCTGGACGGGATGAGGCAGATGTTGCGCCCGGCTTCCCCGCGGGCCTCGTGGTAGGCGCGGATGGCCAGCAGACCGGCGTACTCCCCCTGCGATCCGGCGTTGGGCTGCAGCGAGACCGAGTCATAGCCGGTGATGCTCACCAGCCAGGACTCGACGTCGGCGATCAGCTTGCGCAGGCCCGGCGTGTCCGACGCCGGGGCGAACGGATGCTGCTGGGCGAACTCGGTCCAGGTGATGGGCTCCATCTCGGCGGCCGCGTTGAGCTTCATGGTGCACGAGCCCAGCGGGATCATGCTGCGGTCCAGCGCGATGTCCTTGTCGGCCAGCGAGCGCAGGTAGCGCATCATCTCGGTCTCGGTGCGGTACCGCGAGAACGCCGGGTGGGTGAGGAATTCAGAAGTGCGGGTGTGGATTTCGGGGCCGGCCCAGTGGTGGCCGCCGCGGGTCGCGCCGAACGCGGCGAGCACCGCGTCGACGTGATCGGCGGTGGTCGCCTCATCGCAGGACACCGAGATGTGGTCGGCGTCGACCAGCCAGACGTTGATGCCGCGCTCCTTGGCGGCCGCCTGCACCTGCTCGGCCCGGCCCGGCACCTTGGCCAGGACGGTGTCGAAGAAGGCGCCGTGCACGACCTCGACGCCGGCCTCCTTCAGGCCCATCGCCACAGCCAGCGCGTGGCCGTGCACCCGGTGCGCGATGGCGGTCAGCCCGCGCGGGCCGTGGTAGCTGGCGTACATCGCGGCGATCACCGCGAGTAGGACCTGGGCGGTACAGATGTTGCTGGTGGCCCGGTCCCGGCGGATGTGCTGTTCCCGGGTCTGCAGGCTCAACCGGTAGGCCCTGGCACCGTCGGCGTCGACCGAGACGCCGACCAGACGGCCCGGCAGCTGGCGGGCGTGTTTGCCGTGCACGGCCAGGTAACCGGCGTGCGGCCCGCCGAATCCCATTGGCACACCGAAACGTTGCGTGGTGCCGAAGGCGACGTCGGCCCCGATCTCACCGGGCGGGGTGACGATCGTCATCGCCAGTAGGTCCGCGCCGAGGGCGACCAGCGCGCCGCGCTCGTGGGCCTGCGTGATCAGCGCGGACCAATCGTTGACCGCACCGCTGGCACCCGGCACCTGGGCGATGACGCCGAAGAACTCGCCCTCGGGCAGGCCGTCGCGCAGGTCGGCGGTGACGATCTCGATGTTCAGCGGCTCGGCGCGGGTGGCCAGCACGGCGGCGGTCTGCGGGTAGACGTCGACGTCGACGGCCAGGCGGCGGCAGTCGCCCTTGACGGCGCGGTGCATCAGCGTCATGGCCTCGGCCGCGGCGGTGGCCTCGTCGAGCATCGACGCGTTGGCGATCTCCATGCCGGTCAGGTCGGTGACCATGGTCTGGAAGTTGAGCAGGGCCTCGAGACGGCCCTGGCTGATCTCCGGCTGGTACGGCGTGTAGGCCGTGTACCAGGCCGGGTTCTCGAGAATGTTGCGGCGCAGCACCGCCGGGGTCAGGGTGTCGAAGTAGCCCTGCCCGATCATCGACACCGCGACGGTGTTGGTGTCGGCCAGTGCACGCAACTCGGCCAGCGACTGCTCTTCGGTGGCCGGGGCCTTCAGCTCGTCGAGGCCGGGAGCCAGTCCGACGCCCGACAGCGCGTCGAGAATGCCCGCGGGCAGTGCCTTGGCGGCGAGCTCTTCCAGGGAGTCGACGCCGATGACCCCGAGCATGGTGGACACCGCGTCGGCGTCCGGACCGATGTGCCGGTCGACGAAGCGAAGCTGGTGGTGCTCAGCAGAGGAACGAGACGTGCTGTCGGTCATGACGGCCTCTCCAGACGTTCAGGCTCGGGGCAGGCATGCCACGGAACCGCTTGCGGTTCCTCCCCCTCTGTCGTCGGTGCCTGAGAGATTCGGCCCGACAATGGTCGGCCTTTCCCCATGGGCGGGCGAGGCACAGCTCGCCGCTTTCCAGAGGCATCGGGCTCCGGCGCGGTCCGGGGGCCTGAGAGGTTGATGGAGAGGTATTGCTCCTTCGGCGTCCATGGCTGGCGGCCACAGAACTCTCCCGCGTCGGGACGATGCGCGCGCCAGTCTACCGGTGGTTCGCCACGGGCCGCTCATAGTCCCCCAGCGGGGGTGCCCCCAAGCAAACTGCCCCTCTCCATGGGAAAGGGGCAGTTGGATGTCTCTTGGTGAGTGGCCTCAGCCGATCTTGCGGTCGCGCTGCTTGCGCCGGGATGCCAGCTCGTCCTCGGGTGCGGCGATGGACTCGCCGCCGTCGGCCCGCTCGCCCGGGAAGTCGGCGATGGCGCCGGTCAGCTCGCGCATGGCGCCCGAGACCGCGATGCCGAACACGCCCTGACCGCCCTGCAGCAGGTCGACGACCTCTTCGGCGGACGTGCACTCGTACACCGTGGTGCCGTCGGAGAACAGCGTGATGTTGGCCAGGTCGTGGACCCCGCGCTGGCGCAGGTGATCGACCGCGACGCGGATGTTGTGCAGCGATATGCCGGTGTCGAGCAGGCGCTTGACGATCTTGAGGACCAGGATGTCCTTGAACGAGTACAGGCGCTGGCTGCCGGAGCCGGCCGCGCCGCGGATCGACGGGACGACCAGCGAGGTGCGCGCCCAATAGTCGAGCTGGCGGTAGGTGATGCCGGCGATCTGGCAGGCGCTCGGCCCGCGGTAGCCGACCAGTTCGTCGGGCACGGATTCATCAGGGAACAGGCCTGCCTGCACCGGCATCGGAGCCGGCTTCGGGGCGGCCTGCTCAGGCGCGCCGTTGGTCGTCAGGTCCAACTGCTCTTGACGTGGCGTGTCGTCGCCCACTGCCTGGTCCTCTCGCCGATCGAACTATCCCTGCCTGGCGGCCATTGCTGCTCGGCGGGCATGTCCGCTGCTCGAATGTGTCGAGCATACGCTTCCCGCCGGGCCACTTCAGCCCATCGGCGGCGAGCCGCCGATCAGACTGTTGCCAGAACGAGGAAAGTATGTGGCGCGGATTCGTCGAATCTGCAAACGGCGCACCGCGTGTCGACGCCTGCTGACCTAACTGAGATGCATCCGTGACAACGCCCCGATGGACGTCCCCCCGGACTGGTCAGGTGGCCTTGAAATCGTCCGGCGAAATACTGTCGAGGAACTCCTTGAACTTCTCGACCTCGTCCTCGCGCACCGGCCCCGACGGCTCCTCGTCGGTCTCGTCCGGGATCAACAGACCCGCTTCGGCCAGCACCGCTTCCTCGACGTAGATCGGCACGCCCATCCGCAGCGCGATGGCCACCGAGTCCGACGGCCGCGCCGACACCGTGATGTCGCGGTCGAACACCAGGTCGGCGTAGAAGGTGCCTTCCTGCAGATCCACGATGCGCACCTCGCGCAGTGAATGACCTAGCGCGGCAATCAGATCCCGAATCAGGTCGTGCGTGAGGGGACGAGCCGGCGAGACGCCCTGCTGTTCCAGCGCGATGGCCGCAGCCTCGGACTGCCCGATCCAGATCGGCAGGTACCGGTCACCGTCTGATTCGCGGAGCAACAGCACGGGTTGGTTCTGTGGCTGCTCCACCCGAATGCCGACCACACGAACCTCGCCCATCTGCGTCTGCCCTCCGCAATCCGTGTGCCATCAACGAATTCGAGTCTAGTCCTCAGCGATCGAGAACGTCGCGCACCGCAGACTTGATCAGCGAGGTGTGCAGCGTGATGGCGAGCGCCGCGACCTCGCGGGCCAGTTCGTCGGCCCGGTCGCGGGCCCCGGCGTTGCCGGCTTTGCCGATGGGCCCGGCGATCTGGGCGATGAGGTCCGACTGCCGGTCGGCCGCGGAGCGGAAGGCCCGCAGGTGCCGCGGCTCGACGCCGTAATCACCCAGCGCGTGGGCGCATTGAGCGATGACCACGGCGTGTTCGTCGAAGAACCCCGCCGGGCCGGGAATGATCACGCCGCTCTTGACCAGCGCGGCGAGCAGCTCCGACTTGATGCCGGAGCGCTGCAGCAAATCCTCGCGGCTGAGCCGGACCTGGGCAGGCGCTACCTCATCAGGATGGCCCGGGCCTCCGCCATCGACGTCAAGATCGGGCACCAATTTCGGTACGCCGTAAGCGGATCCGTTCGACGGCAGCGCGCCGTCGGCCTGGGCATCCAGCTGGGCCTTGATGACTTTCAGCGGCAGGTACTGATCGCGCTGCGCGGACAGGATGAACCGCAGCCGCGCGCAGTCATAGGCCGTGAAACGACGGTAGCCCGACCCAGTGCGTTCGGGCGTGACCAGACCTTGTTCCTCCAGGAACCGGATCTTGGAAATCGTCACATCCGGGAAGTCTGGTCGGAGCAGATCGAACACTGCTCCGATCGACATCCCGGCCACTGCACTGCGGTCGGGCTGTGTCACGGACTGACCGCCGGCTCTAACCAGCCGAGCTGTCGTCGGTCTTGGGGCCGGTCAGGAACACCAGGCGGAACTTGCCGATCTGGACCTCGTCCCCGTTGGCCAGCACCGCCGAGTCGACGGGCTCGCGGTTGACGTAGGTGCCGTTGAGGCTGCCGACGTCGACCACCTGGAATTCACCGGACTCGAGCCGGAACTCGGCGTGCCGGCGGCTCACCGTCACGTCGTCGAGGAAGATGTCGCTGTCCGGGTGACGTCCCGCCGAGGTACTCGGCTGATCCAGCAGGAACCGCGAGCCGGCGTTCGGCCCGCGCTTGACCACCAGGAGGGCCGAGCCCACCGGCAGTCCTTCAACTCCGGAGACGGCACTGGTGCCGCTCGTCGAAGCCGGGGCGTCGAGCTCATTGAGGAAGTCCGCACGGAAGACCGATGTGGTCTCCACCGTTGCCTCCTCGGACCCGAAATCAGTCCCCGAACCGCTGTCGTTATCCGTCACGCGCTGCTCCTCTACTGGCTGCTGTGGCGCTCTCTTGCACGACCAGCCGGCAGTCCTGCCAGCAGTCATCGATGTCGCATACGTCCCACTATTGACCGTACCGCGCGGCGCGGGCGAGTGTGCCCGCCACCGCCGGATCCGCCGAGCCGACTTTGGTGTCGCCGCGGCCGAACCGGACCGCAGCACCCTAACAAAGGCGTTACTCGTCCAGGGTCGCCCGGTAGCCGTCAGCGTCGAGCAGACCCGCGAGCTGGCTGTCCAGTTCGGCCGCGTCGGCCTGCAGTTCGATCAGCCAGCCGGCGTCGTAGGGATCGGAGTTGACCAGGTCGGGCGAGCCTTCCAGATCACCGTTGACCGCAACGATTTTCGCGGCGATCGGGGCGTACAGCTCCGAGGTCGTCTTGGGCGATTCGACCTCACCGAACACGTCGCCGGAGGCCAAGGTGGTACCGACCTCGGGCAGATCGACATAGACCACGTCACCCAGCGCGCCCTGCGCGAAATCGGTGATTCCGACGCGCACGGTGCCCTCGCCGGTGCGGCGCACCCATTCGTGCTCGGTGGTGTACAGCAGATCGGCTGGCGTTTCGCTCACGACGCTCCTTGAGTGTTGGTGGGGTACATAGGATACGGCTCGATTACCGGGGCCCGGCGGCTACTTGACCGGCTGAGCGTATTGGCGCGGTTTTGCCTGCCGCAAGGCAGTGACGTCAATCGTGTCGGCCTGTTGCACGGTCATTGTGCCGCCAACCCGCTTGACACTGTCCATCGCCCCGCCGGGGATGTTCATCGCGGCCGCCAGGGTCGGCGGATCACCAATGGCGAGAATCGAATAGGGCGGGTTCATGGTCACGTTGTCGACCACCAGCGCGCCTGCGGCACCGGTCACCCAGGTATCGACCCCGACCCGAACCGCGGTCTGCTGATCGCCCCGTCCGGACCGGATCTCCAAGGCCTCGGCGCCGGCCGCGCGCAGCTCATTGATCACGTCGAGCAAGGTCTCCGGCGACACGCCGGGAGCGATGTCCTCGATGGTGATGGTGACGCCGGGGCCGGTGGCCGCGACCGTCCCGATCAGGATCGACAGGGCACGCAACCGAGCCTGCGCGTTCTCGATGGCGGCCTGGTCGCTGTTGCCCGACGCCTGCAACGCCGACAGCGTCTTTTGCAGGTCGGCCACCTCGGTGTTGAGGGCGGCCTCGCGCTGCTGCAGCGAGTCGAGCAGCACCAGCAGGTCGGCCGGCCGGGCGGTGTCCAGTGCGTCACCCGATTCGGTCTGGCGCACCTGCGTCGCGATCGCCACGCCGAGCAACACGCAGAGCAGGACAGCCAGCGCACCGAACATCAGTTGGGACCGGGT
Source organism: Mycobacterium sp. PDNC021 (assembly GCF_048282635.1). NCBI lineage: Bacteria > Bacillati > Actinomycetota > Actinomycetes > Mycobacteriales > Mycobacteriaceae > Mycobacterium > Mycobacterium sp. PDNC021. Next base: position 3,249,356 of record NZ_CP182502.1, on the reverse strand, counting down.
GCGCGGCAGCCGCGCCGGGACACCGTCGGGCAGCTCATGCCGGCCGTGGTGTTCGGTTTCGCCCGTGTGCTGTTCGTCGTCAGCCATGCCGTGCCGCCGTCACGTCACGCCCCGAACAACCGGCGGCGCAGGGCCGCCGCGTTCCCGAAGATCCGGATACCGAGCACCACGATGATCGCGGTGGTCAGCTGCGTGCCCACACCCAGCTGGTCGCCGACGTAGACGATCACCGCGGCGACCAAGACGTTGAAGACGAACGAGATGACGAAGACCTTGGCATCGAAGATGCTCTCCAGGTACGCCCGCAGTCCCCCGAACACCGCGTCCAGCGCCGCGACGACGGCGATCGGCAGGTATGGCTGGACCGCTTCGGGCACGCTGGGGTGGAAGATCAACCCCAGCACGATGCCGACCACCAGTGCCGCGATCCCGATCATGTGCGCATGCCCAATCTCAATTCGGCCCCAATCACTTTGGCCCACTTTGCCTGGCGAAGTTGACATCTCGTACTGATGCGGCCGACACCGTCAGCCGGTCCCGAGTCTGCACGCTGATGCCCACCCCGTACGACGCGGCGAGCAGCGTCAGCCGCTGCATGGCGGGAGTGTGCTCGAACACCTCCTGCATGGCGTGGGGCGGCCCGATGGCGACGACCACATAGGGGCTGGCCACCGGCTGGTTGTCGACGAGGATGCCGCCGCCGGCCTGCCGCATCGTCACGTTCGGCCCGATCCGCACGCCGCCGACGGACACCGCCTCGGCACCGGCCGCCCACAACGAGTTGACGGTCAGTTGCAGGTCGCGGTCCAGGATGGTCTGCGGGCTGCCGGCAACCCGCTGTTTCGACACGTCGGACAGGTTGGGGCTCGGCGGGGGTTCGGTGACGGTGACGGTCAGGCCCGGGCCGGTCACGGCGGTCACGCCGGCACCGAACTCGGCCTGCTCCAGGGCGGCCAGCAGTTCGCGGCCCTGCGCGTCGCCGGCCAACCGGCTGCGGCGCGCGGCCTCCACCTGACCGGCCAGGGCGTCGCGGGTGGCGGTGCTGTCGCGGGTCCGCCCTTCGGCGGTGCGCGCGTTGGCGGACAGCACATGTTGGGTCTGGGTGGTCGCCGGTGCCATCGACACCGCGTGCTGCGCCGCCGTCCCGAACACCACCGACACCGCGGCGACGCCGACCAGCAGCCAGGCGCCGTCGGCGAGGAGGGAGCGTGTCCGTCGGGCACTGTCGCCGGACGCCTGGCGGCGCTCCGCCGCAGCGGCATAACCGGGGTCCAGATGGTCGGTGAGCAGCGAGCGCAGCAGCGACGGCACCGGAATCCGGACCGGCTCGTCGGCGACGTGACTGTTCCGGCCGGCTTCCGGCCGGTAGCCGCCCAGCGCCCGGTCCCGGGGTGTCCCGGCTTCCGTCACGCCGCAGACCTCGCGACCGGCGGCATTTCCCGCAGCACCATGGTCACCTGGATCAGATACAGCACGGCGGACCACAGATACATGGCCATGCCCCAGACGAGGAACGCCCAGCCGCAGGCCAGCACCACCCGGCTCCAGGCGTCCGGCCACTGTCCCAGCAGCACCAGCGGGAATCCGGACATCAGCGCGAACGTTGCGGCCTTGCCGATGTAGGTCACCGGCAGCGCGGTCAAACCTCGGCTACGTACCAGCGGCAGAGTGGCCGCCAGCACCAGGTCGCGGCCGATCAGGGTCAGCACGATCCACCACGGGACGACGTGCGCGATCGCCAGCGCGACCGGCACGATCAGCATGTAGATCCGGTCGACCAGCGGGTCCAGCAGTTCACCCAGCCGCGACGACTGGTTCGGCACCAGGCGCGCGATCTTGCCGTCCGCCCAGTCCGAGAAGCCGCTGAACATCAGGATCGCGACGGCCCAGCCGTTGGCGTGCACCGACAACAGCAGGTAGAGGAACACCGGGACCAGCAGCAACCGCAACGCGCTCAGCGCGTTGGGAATCGTCAGCACCCGGTCGCTCGAATCGGCTTCCGGGCCACTGGTGCTCATGGGCTAAACCTAACGGAACACCCCGGGCAGGCTCAGCGCTGCCATCGTGTCGTCGGCCAGCGGGTTGTCGTGAATCATGTACGTCCACGTCGATGTCGGGCGGGCCAGCTTCGACAGATCCAGGCCGGGCTCGTCCTCCAGCACGTTGGCGGTCTCGAAGGTCTGCTGCGCGGCTTCGATGGCGTCGGCCGCCAGCGATGCGAACGCGTCGACCGCCATGCGGTGGAACTCGTCGAGCGGGTCCTGACGTCCCAGCGCCCGCAGGTGGATGCTCTCGCGGATGTCGGACAGGTAGGCCAGGTGGTCGGCCCAGCCGCGGTCCAGGTGGTACAGCATGATCATCCGGCAGATGCGCTCGAGTTCGTCCTCGCCGACCTCGTCGGCGAGTTCCTGGTACCGGTCCGGCGTCAGCTCCTTGAGCTCGTCGCGCGCGGTCGTGGTGCGCAGCAATGTCTCTCGGCGTTCGACGATGATCGCGCGCTGCTGCGCGGTGAGCTGGTTGTAGCGCCAGGTGTTGGCGTGCACGTCCAGCAGCCGGCCCTCGGCGACGCGCTGGGCGTGCTCGAGCATCTGGCCGGCCCGGTCGCTGACGATCCGGCCGTCCTCGTCGGTCTGCGTCGGCAGTTTCTCGGGCTCCAGGTGCGAGACGACGACGTCGTCCTCCCAGCTGGAGAAGAACACCGACGAGCCGGGGTCGCCCTGGCGGCCGGCGCGACCGCGCAGCTGGTTGTCGAGGCGTTCGGTGTGGTGCCGGCCGGTGCCGATGACGTGCAGGCCACCGAGTTCGGCGACGGCGTCGTGGTCGGCTTCGTCCGATCCGCCGAGGCGGATGTCGGTGCCGCGGCCGGCCATCTGGGTGGAGACGGTGACGGTGGCGAGCTTGCCCGCCTCGGCGATGACGGCGGCTTCTTCCTCGTCGTTCTTGGCGTTGAGCACGACGGCGGGCACCCCGGCCTTGACCAGTTTCGCGTGCAGCTCTTCGGATTCGGCGACGTCGCGGGTGCCGACGAGCACCGGCTGGCCGGTCTCGTGGATCTGCTGGATGTGCTCGATGACGGCCTGGTTCTTGGCGGCCGCGGTGATGTAGACGCGGTCGGCCTCGTCTTCGCGGATGTTCGGCGTGTTCGGCGGAATGGGCGACACCCCGAGCCGGTAGAACTGGCGCAGCTGCTCACCGGCGGCCAGCGCCGTACCGGTCATGCCGCACACCGTCGGGTAGCGGCCGATGAGGGCCTGGACGGTGATGGTGTCGAGGACCTCGCCGGTCTCGGTGGTCTCGATGCCTTCCTTGGCCTCGACCGCGGCCTGCAGGCCGTCGGGCCAGCGCTGCAGCGACGCGATGCGGCCGCGGGAGGCGTTGATGAGGTGAACGGCGTTGTCCCGCACGATGTAGTGCACGTCGCGCTGCAGCAGCACATGCGCGTGCAGCGCCACATTGACCTCGGTCAGCGTCGTGCCGATGTGCTCCTCGGCGTACAGATCGATGCCGCCGAGGGCCTTCTCGAGCTTGCGCGCGCCCGCGTCGGTCAGGTGCACGTTGCGACGGTCGGCGTCGGTGTCGTAGTACTGCAGCGAGTCATCAACCCGTTGGGCCGCGGTTACCTCGCCGACCAGCCGGATGATCTCCATGCGCGGTGTCTCGCGGTGCGTGGTCCCGGCGAGCACCAGCGGCACCAGCGCCTCGTCGACCAGCACGGAGTCGGCCTCGTCGATCAGCGCGACGTCGGGCCGCGGCGACACCAGGTCGTCGACGTGGGTGACCAACTGGTCGCGCAGTACGTCGAACCCGATCTCGTTGACCGAGGCGTAGGTGACGTCGCATTCGTAGGCGGCGCGCCGTTCGTCGGCCGTCGACTCGGCGGTGATCCAGCCGACCGTCAGGCCCATGGCCGCGAGCAGCGGCCCCATCCACTCGGCGTCGCGGCGCGCCAGGTAGTCGTTGACCGAGATGACGTGCACGTGCCGTCCGGCCAGCGCGTAACCGGCCGCGGCGATCGCGCCGGCCAGTGTCTTGCCCTCACCGGTGGCCATCTCGACGACGTCACCGGCCATCATGCGCAGCGCGCCCAGCAGCTGTACATCAAAGGGACGGAGTGCGGTCGTCCTGTCCGCCGCCTCGCGGGCGATGGCCAGGAACTGCGGGATGTCGGCGGAATCGGCGAGCGCGGACAGGTCCAGCAGCTTGGCCGCCTTGGTGATCTGCTCGTCGTCCAGACCCGCGGCCTTGTCGTCGAATTCCGCCGACGCCCGAACGTGATCCATGGATCGGTTCTGGTTCTTGTCGGTGGAGGCACCGAGCAACTTCCAGAACTTGCTGCTCAGTCGGCCCGATTTCGCGGTGCTGGTTTTCGCCACAGGTCAAAGGTACCGGGCCGGTCCGTCGGCACTTCCTCAACCATCCACCTCTTGGGCACGGTCCGCGCCTGTCGCGGCGCGCGTGTCAATAGAGCACGGGTACCTTGCGGGGATGGATTTGTTCACCCCGACGCTCGAATGGGGCAGTGAGCTCACCACCTCGCTGTGGTGGATCGTCAAAGCCTGGCTGATCGCAGCGGTATCGACGCTGGTCGTGGTGACCGCCATCGGCCGGTTCACGGTCTGGGGTCGGCAGTTCTGGCGCATCACCGGCGGCTACTTCATCGGCCGCGAGAGCCTCAAGGTGTGGCTGTGGCTGGCGGCGATGCTGCTGTCGGTGATCACCGGCGTTCGGCTCACGGTGCTGTTCAGCTATCAGAGCAACGATCTGATGACCAGCTTCCAGGTGGTGGCCTCCGGCCTCGCCGGTCATGACCAGGCGGTGAAGGACTCCGGGGCGCACGGATTCTGGATGTCGATCGGCATCTTCTCGCTGCTGGCCGTGTTGCACGTCAGCCGCATCATGCTCGACCTGTTCATGACGCAGCGGTTCATCCTGCGGTGGCGCGCGTGGCTGACCGACCGGCTCACCGGCGACTGGCTGGACGGCAAGGCGTACTACCGGTCGCGGTTCATCGACGACACCATCGACAACCCGGACCAGCGCATCCAGAGCGACATCGACATCTTCACCGCCGGCGTGGGCCCACTGCCCAACACGCCCAACAACATGACCACCTCGACGCTGCTGTTCGGCGCCATCAACGCCATCGCGTCGATGCTGTCGTTCACCGCGATTCTGTGGAACCTGTCCGGCACCCTGACCATCGCCGGGCTCACCATCCCCAAGGCGATGTTCTGGATCGGACTGGGTTATGTCCTGATCGCGTCGGTGGTGGCCTTCTGGATCGGCCGCCCGATCATCTGGCTGTCGTTCGACAACGAACGCTTCAACGCCGCGTTCCGTTACGCGCTGGTCCGGATGCGCGACGCGGCAGAGGCCGTCGCCTTCTATCACGGTGAGATCGCCGAGCGGACGGGTCTGCGGCGGCTGTTCGCCCCGGTCGTGGACAACTACAAGCGGTACGTCAACCGGATGATCGGCCTCAACGGCTGGAACCTGTCGATGAGCCAGATCATCGTGCCGCTGCCGTATGTCCTGCAGTTCCCGCGCTTCCTCGCCGGTGAGATCAAGCTCGGCGACATGAACCAGACGGCGTCGGCGTTCGGCAGCATCCAGGACGGATTGTCGTTCTTCCGCAACGTGTACGACCAGTTCGCCGGGTACCGCGCCGCCATCATCCGTCTGCACGGCCTGGTGACGGCCAACGACGCGGCGCGGCACCTGCCCGCGCTCGCCACCGAGGACTGCCCCGACGACACCATCACGCTGGAGAAGGTCACGGTGAGCACACCGGATGGCCGCGAACTCATCGCTCCGCTGGATCTGTGCCTGTACCCCGGCGAAGCGCTGGTGGTCACCGGCCCGTCCGGCAGCGGCAAGACGACCCTGCTGCGCAGCCTGGCCAAGCTGTGGCCCTTCTGCCAGGGCGCCATGCACTTCCCGATGGACGAGAACGAGACGCTGTTCCTGTCCCAGCTGCCGTATGTGCCACTGGGTGATCTGCGCGCCGTGGTGTCCTACCCGGGCAAGGTGGGTTCGCACACCGATGCCGAACTGCACGAGGTCCTGAACAAGGTCGCGCTGCCGCATCTGGCGAACCGTCTCGACGAGGTCGACGACTGGGCCAAGGTGCTCTCCCCCGGCGAGCAGCAGCGCGTCGCCTTCGCCCGGGTGCTGCTGACCCGACCCAAGGCCGTGTTCTTCGACGAGTCCACCTCGGCCCTCGACGAGGGCCTGGAAATGATGCTGTACCAACTGGTTCGGACCGAACTGCCGGACACCACCGTGGTCAGCGTCAGCCACCGCAGCACCGTCGAACAGCACCACCAGCAGGAGCTGGAACTGCTGGGCAACGGCGAGTGGCGGCTCACCCGGATCGAAGACGCGGACGGCGCACCCGCCCCCGTCTAGCCATCACCTTGCCGCGGCGTGGGCTCCGGCCCGTCGGCCGAAGAACGACCCTTCACCCAACTGGGTGCCACTGGCGTAGCCCTTGCCGTCCTGCGCGATGTTCGACGCGCAGGCGCCCGCCGCGTACAGGCCCGGCACGGCACTGCCGTCCTCGCGGAGCACTTCGCCGTCGATGCTGACCGACAGGCCGCCCATGGTGAACCCGGAGTACAGGGCCCGCCCGAGCGACAGGTCGAATGCCGCCCATGGCCCATTGTCCTGGGCGGCAACGTAATCCGGCTGCTTGTGGAAGTCGGGGTCGCCACCTGCCGCGGCGTTGGCGTTGTAGCGCTCCAGCGTCGCGGCCAGGTTCCCGGCTGGAATGCCCAGCGCCGCTTCCATTTCCGCGACGGTCTCCCAGCCGTCGATGAACCGGATCAGCGGCATCGCCGGCATCTCGGTGTGCGCTTCGTCCACGATCAGGTAGGCCACCTGGTCGGGCTGCTCGAGCACGAAAGCCGAAGTGCGCGAATGGTAGGAGTCCTCGTTGACGAAGCGCTGGCCATTCTGGTTGACGATGACGCCGGTGAGCAGGACCTCCGGCGGGTAGGCGGCGGCGGTGATGAACAGCTGGTCCAGGTTCCGGGCGACGCCGCCGGCGGACACGCCGAGCTTGATGCCCAGCCCGTCGTCGTTCGGGTTGCCGAGGATGTAGGGCTCAACTTCGCCGTGGTGCTTGGTCTTTCGCTTCTGACCCAGCGCCGGCGTGTGTTCGGCCACCATCTCCGGGTTCATCGCGAAGCCGCCGGCGGCGATGATGACGGCGCCGGCCTTGACCGCGCCCGTCACCCCGAAGTTCTTCCAGCGGACGCCGACGGCACGGCCCTGCTCGTCCACCACGAGGTTGGTCGCGCCGGTTTCGTAGCGCATCTCGATGCCGAGTTCGTCGGCCCTTTTCAGCAGCAGCTTGATGACCATGTCCGCGCCGCCCAACTCGCCCGGCACCGGGACCGAGTGCCCGCGGGGCGCGGCCTTGGCCTGCTCGCAGAACGGCCACACTTTCTCGTTGCCGGTGTAGGACAGGCCCTCGGTGCCCGGCGGCACCACCACCTTGCCCGGATAGTAGCTGCGCTCGAACTGAAAACCCAAGTCTTCCAACCAGTTGAAGTGCTCGACGCTGCCATCGCAGTAGGCGCGGATCTTGTCGTGCTCAGGGTCGTGGGCGACGGCGACGAGGTACTTGTACATCTCGTCGGCGCTGTCGTCGTGGCCGGTCGCCTGCTGTACGGCGGTGCCGCCGCCGAGGTAGAAGTGGCCGCCGGCCATGGATGTGGTGCCGCCTGCGGCGGCCGCCTTCTCCAGCACCAGGACCTTGGCGCCGGCGGCGGCAGCACTGACCGCGGCACAGCCACCGGCGATGCCGAAGCCGATCACCACGACGTCGGCCTCGTCGGACCAATCGGTGACGTCGGCGGCGTTGACGGTCTCGGGAACTGTTTGCATCGTCTCTCCTGGGCCGGTCTCAGTGGTGTCCAGCGCGGTCGTTCGGGCAACCTGGACACGTGTCTGATCAATGATCGACTAGACAATAACGTCGAGACGGGGCGATGGCTAGAACGTGTTCTAGTTTCGACCGACGGGGTCCCTCACGACGCCTCGGCCAGCATGCCGATCAGCAGGTCGAGCGCTAGTTCGAACACCTCGGCCGGATCACTCAGAGTGTCGGGACCGTACTGCCCGAACACCTCGATGCTGACCGCCCCGACCAGCCCGGTCCACAGCACGATGCACTTGGCCACCGCCGCGTTGTCGCCGGAGAATCCGAACTCGTCACGCAGACGTGCAAAATCAGCCGACAACGGCTGCGACACGGGCACTTCGGCCGAGCGCACAGCACCGGCGGCGAGCCCGGCGCCGACAGCTCCGAACAATGTTCCGATCACCCGGGTGCCCGGACCGACCGTTCGTTCCGCCGGGGCGCGGTACCCGGGCACCGGACTGCCGTACAACAGCGCCCAGCAGGCCGGCTGCGCGACCGCCCATGCGCGCGTCGCCCGACCGATGGCCTTGACCTGATCACGCCAGCCGAGGCCAGACGCGGCCACTGCCGCGTCAACGGCGTCGGCCAACTCCGTGTAGGCGTCGACCAGGAGCAGCGTGAGCAGTTCATCCCGGCTGGAGACGTACCGGTAGACCGCCGAGGACACCATGCCGAGGTCGCGGGCGATGGCCCGCAGGGACAACCCCGCGGCGCCATCGACCTCCAGCTGCCGACGGCCGAGTTCGATGATCCGACGTTCGATCCGATCCCGCGAGTCTTGACGCTTGCCCACGTGAGCCAGTCTGACACAAAACGAGATCACCGCTCTTGATTTCCGGGCCGGCGCATGCCATCGTAATTAGAGAGCAATGCTCTCGTTTCTAGATTTCAGAAAGGACCACCATGACCACTCGCTACGACCAACCCCGAGCCGTTGACCGCGCCGGAAACGAAGTAATCCGCCGGCTGGCCGAGGCCGGCATCAGCCTCGCCGGGACCAGCGCCCTGCGGGTGCGTGGCCGGCGCACCGGCAAACTCCGCGGAGTCGTCGTCAACGTGCTCGCGGTCGACGACCGGCGGTACCTCGTCTCACCGCGTGGCAACACCGAATGGGCCCGCAATGCGCGAGCCGCAGGTGTCGTTCAGCTCGGACCGAGCTGGCGCAGCCGCAACTACACCCTTGTCGAGGTGCCCGACGAAGCGAAACCCGCACTGCTGCAACAGTATCTGCGGCGGTGGTACTGGGAGGTCAAGGGTCACGTCGGTGGACTGACGCCACAGTCCACCGAAGGCGAGATGCGCCGGGTCGCCCCCACCATTCCGGTGTTCGAACTACAGGACTGACCGCTACCCGCCGGCCTGCTGCACGACGGCATCACCCGTCTGCTGGTCGGTCGCGCTCCACGAGACCGCCGCGGGGAAATGTCCCCAGGTGCTGTTGAAGACGCCCACCAGCACCGCCCGGTTGTCCGGGGTGATCGTGTACACCGGGCCGCCCGAGTCGCCCTTCTGGCTGACGATGCCGTTGGACATGGTGAACCAGCCGTTGTTCACCGCGTCGACGGTGCCGCAGGTCTCGCCGGTGACGACGCCGAAGTGGCAGACGGGTGCACCGCGCTGCGGATTCACCGCAGGGTCGGTGACCAGCATCCGCCCGCCCGGCAGGATGTTGTTGACCATGACATCGCCGGCGATGGTGATGGACTCCCAGTCAGAGATCTGGTGGTCGGTCGCGATCGTGGCGCCGTCGGGCGTGTTGTCCCGGAAGGTGATCATGGTGCCGATGAAACGGCCGTCCTTGTCGGTCACCGGGCCGTTGCCCCGGCAGTGACCAGCGGTATAGCCGGTCCGCGCGACCGGGTCCACATAGCCCAGCGTGCAGCGCGTGGTGCCCTGGTGGATCTCCATTCCCGGGTACACCAGCACTCCGGGATCCGCCGCCGCAACCGGCGTCGGGCCGCCGACAACGAACATCGGCACCGCGGCCGCCGCGACTACCGCGGCGCGCAAACCCCCCACAAACATGACCTTCTCCCATCACCTCGGGACGGACGTCGCGCCAGCCTACCCCGCACGTCCGAAACACGGGACGGGAAAGTGTCTCCCGGCGCACCGGCATCGGCCGCGCACCAGCAAACAAGCCGCCCCTGAAATGCACTGGCGGCCCGGATCTTTCGATCCGGGCCGCCAGGGTCCGTCCAGGTCAGGGAATGGTCAGGAGCTGACCGGGCTGGATCAGGTCCGGGTTGTCGATCCCGCTGGCACTGGCAATCTCCGGGTAACGGCTACCGTCGCCGTAGAACTGCTCGGAGATGGCCCAGAGGGTGTCACCCGACTGCACCGTGTAGGTGCGTGCCGCCGGCGCCTCGGGCGCCGGGGCGGGCTCGGGCTCGGCAACGACCTCGACGGCGACCGGCTCGGCAACGGCCTCGACCACCACCGGCTCGGGAGCAGCCTCGACCGGCGCCGCGGGCACCTCGTCGGTGTGCGTGTCCGACGACCACTTGGCGTCGTCGCCGCTGTACAGCACCAGGTTGCGGTCGTCCTGCAGCACCAGCCGGACGTTGTCCGCGCCCTTGGTGTCACTGGCCCACACCGGCTTGTCCGCCGTGTACAGCACGAAGTTGCCGTCGTCCTGCACCTCGGCGCGCTGGACGTCCTGACCGTTGGTGCCGGAGGCCCACACCGACTGCTCCCCCGTGTACAGCACCAGATTGCCGTCGTCCTGCAGGACCAGACGGTAGGCACCGTTGTTCGACGTCAGCGACTGGCCGACCTCGAGCTTCTCGCCCTTCTGAAGTGTGTCACCCATGAAAGTCCAGCTCCTTTGGTTTGGATTCACCCCTGTCGCTCACCGACAGTACCGACGGTTCCGCCACACGTCAGGGTTTGCGCTCGCAAAAATCAAAACAGTTCGCAAACAATGAGTTATCGCGGAGGAATCACAGCGCGCTGACAGCATTTACGCCGAGGTCAGCGAACCGCAGCGGACTCCGGACCGGCCGGCTGCCACCCCGGCGGGCCGAACACATAACCCAGGCGATCACCGAATCCGTTGGCCTCGCGCACATCTCGCACCATGGTGAGGTACTCGTGTGTCTGCAGCTTCCAGATATCGTACGTACCAACAGGTTTGGTCAAGCCGTAGTTCGGCCGCGCGGTCTCGGGCGTGAAGCTACCGAACATCCGGTCCCAGATGATCAGAATCCCGCCGTAGTTCTTGTCGAGGTACTGCTGGTCCCGGCCGTGGTGCACCCGATGGTGCGACGGCGTATTGAAGACGTATTCGATTGGGCGCCAGAGCTTCCCGATGCGCTCGGTGTGAATCCAATACTGGTACACCAGATTCACCGAGAAACTGGCGAACACTATCCACGGCGGCACCCCGAGCGCCGGCAGCACCGCCTTCATCAACAGGTCCCCGGACGGGTTCCACTTCTGCCGCAACGCGGTGGACAGATTGAAATACTCGCTGGAATGGTGCGCCTGATGCGTGGCCCAGAACAGCCGCACCCGATGCGCCATCCGGTGGTACGTGTAGTAGATCAGGTCGACGCCGAGGATCGCGATCACCCACGTGTACCAGGCGTTCCCGGGCAGGTGCCACGGCGCGACATATACATAGAGGGCGGCATAGCCGACCAGCGCAAGGAAATTCAGCACACCGCTGGTGAACAACGACACCGCGCCCATCCAGATACTGGCCCAAGCATCGGCGCGCAAGTAGGCGCCGGACGGCGGCCGCTGCTGTTCGTCGTACGCGAGCTTGCGCGCCGCGCCCCACTCCAGCAGCAGCGCGACGACGAAGAACGGAATGGCGTACGAGACCGGGTCGTGCAACATGGTCGGCAGCACGTCGGACAGCAGATCGGAACTCACGTCGACACCTCCGTGCGCAGCGTATCCCGGCACGTTCTGTCCGCGCCTCAGCTCCCATGGTGCTCCGAATCGCGGCAAGATGGCGCGCATGACTGATCGCACCGCGTCGCTCGTCGAGCTCGCCCGACGCCACGGTGTGGCCACCGAGTACGTCGACTGGAGCGGTGCGCAGCACGCCGTCGCCGCCGTGACGCTGGTCGCCGTCCTCGGCGCCCTGGGCGTACCGGCCGACTCGGACGACGCTTGCGCGGCGGCTCTGGCCGATCACGAACGCACGTATTGGCAGCGCACCTTGTCCCCCACGATCGTCGCCCGGTCGGGCCAGCCGTCGAGCTTCTGGGTGCACGTCACCCACGGCGCGCCCGTCGGCGTGTGGATCCGATTGGAGGACGGTTCGGTGCGGGCGGGGCTGCGCCAGCTGGAGAACAACCGGCCGCCGTTCAATCTCGATGGCCGCTTGATCGGCGAGGCGACCTTCGAGCTGCCCGCTGATCTCCCGCTGGGCTATCACCGACTGCACGTCCAGGCCGGCACCGTCGCGGACGCCGACGCCGTCCTGATCGTCACTCCCGATGCGCTGACCCTGCCGAGCCGGCTGGGCAACGGCCGGGCCTGGGGCCTGGCCACCCAGCTCTACAGCGTGCGTTCGCAAAACTCCTGGGGCACGGGCGATCTCACCGATCTCACCGACCTGGCCGTCTGGTCGGCGACCCGGCACCACGCGGATTTCATCCTGGTCAACCCCCTGCACGCAGCGGGTCCGGTGGCTCCGATGGAGCCGTCGCCGTACCTGCCGACCTCGCGCCAGTTCGCCAACCCGTTGTATCTGCGGGTGCAGGCCATCCCGGAGTACACCGCGATCCGCACGCCGGCGACGCTGCGCAAGGCCCGGGTCGACGCCCAGTCCCGGGCCGACAAGAACGAGTTCATCGATCGGGATGCGGCCTGGAAGTCCAAGCGCAATGCACTCAAAGAGGTGTACCGAGCCAACCGATCAGCCGGCCGCGCGGTGGCCTACGACGGGTACCGACGACGCACCGGCCGCACGCTCGACGACTTCGCGACGTGGTGCGTGCTGGCCGAAAAGCACGGCGCCGACTGGCGCGACTGGCCCGCGGAGTTTCAGCACCCCGACCATCCCGCGGTGCGGGCTTTCGCCGAAAAGCACAACAGCCGTATCGATTTCCACCGCTGGCTGCAATGGCAGCTCGACGATCAGCTGACCGCGGCGCAGGCCACCACGGTCCAGGCCGGGATGTCGTTGGGCATCGTCCATGATCTGGCAGTGGGCGTGCATCCGGGCGGCGCCGACGCCTGGGCGTTGCAGGACGTGCTGGCCACCGGGGTGTCGGCCGGGGCGCCGCCGGATGAGTTCAATCAGCTCGGGCAGGACTGGTCCCAGCCGCCGTGGCGCCCCGACGAACTCGTCGAGCGAGCCTATGAGCCGTTCCGGGCCGTGGTCAGGGCGGTGCTGCGGCACGCCGGCGGGGTCCGCATCGACCACATCATCGGCCTGTTCCGGCTGTGGTGGATCCCCGAGGGCGCGACGCCGGTCGACGGCACCTATGTCCACTACGACCACGAGGCAATGATCGGCGTCCTGGCGCTGGAGGCGCACCGGGCCGGCACGGTGGTGGTCGGCGAGGATCTGGGCACCGTCGAGCCATGGGTTCGCGACTACCTGCGTGACCGCGGCCTGCTGGGCACGTCGATCCTGTGGTTCGAAGCCGATCGGGACGGCGGCCCGCTGCCCGCGCCACGCTGGCGCGAGTACTGCCTGTCGGCGGTGACCACGCACGATCTGCCACCGACGGCCGGCTACCTGGCCGGCGCACATCTGCGACTACGCCGCGATCTCGGTCTGCTGACCCGCCCCTACAAAGAAGAAGTAGCGGCCGATCACGCCGACCAGCAGCGTTGGCTGGACGTGCTGCGGGCGGCGGGGCTGCTGCCGCCGAACGCCCCCGACGCGATCGATGCCGACCAGACCGTCCTGGCCCTGTACCGGTACCTGACCCGCACCCCGTCGCGGCTGCTGGCGCTCGCCCTGCCCGACGCCGTCGGCGACGTGCGGACCCAGAATCAGCCGGGCACCAGTGACGAATATCCGAACTGGCAGGTGCCGCTCGCCGGTCCCGACGGCCGCAGAATCCTCCTCGAAGACCTGTTTTCCGACCCGCGCGCAGCGGCGTTGGCGCAGGTGATGGGCGACGCGGTGACACCGGGATTGGGTTGATTCGAGTTTCTCCACCCCGTGATCTGCGCTATCTTCGCTGTACTCGAGGAGGTCAGGTGAACAAGCTGAAGATGCTGACGGCAGGTGCCGTGGCAGCAGGTGCAGTGGCGGTAGGTGCCACCGCGGTGTTCGGCTCGTCCGTGGCCGCATCCGATCCCGGAGGCACGAACTCCATGAATGTGGTCGGTGAGTCGTACGCGCGCGCTGTCTCGATTCTCAAGAGTCAGGGCGTGAAGGCCACCTTCGGTGGCTCGGTGGGCAGCGATGTGCCGCAGGCGCAGTGCATCGTCGATCAGGAGAAGATGGGCAGCCACGGCCGCGTCATCTTGATGCTGAACTGCACCACCAAGGCTGTCGAGAACGCCTCTGCCGGCGCGCCCGCCTCCGGTGGCGGCGCAGCAGGCGCTCCGGGCGCCCCGCAGGGTCCGCACGTCGGCTCCAACGGTGTCACGACGGTGCAGGCGACGCCTGTCGGCCCGCAGCCGGGCATGTCGGTCCCCGGTATGTAACTTTCCACCGAAACGGCATTCCAGCAGGTCATCACCCGGTTTTTGACTGCTGGAATGCCGTTTCGGCGTATTTCGGCAAAACCCAGTACCGCCGTTCCCACATAAAACGCTTACACTGAATCCACTCGCAACGACGCTTGAGGATCCGGAGGTAGCTGTTCCATGCTGCGACCACAACGTTTCACCCACGAGGTAGACCCGGGTCCGGTGCAAATCCAGGCGCGAAACGTGGCTTTCGAGACCGCGAACAAGCCGATGTCCTGGATTCCCGGCCACCCCGTCGCCTCGCATGTGGTGAACCTGTTGAACATCCTGCTTCCGGCCGGTGAGCGCTGGTTCATCGAGACCTTCAACGAAGCGCTGCCGCTGATCAAGGATCCGAAGCTCGCCGAGGACGTCCGCGGCTTCATCGGCCAGGAGGCCATGCACGCCGAGGCCCACGACACCGTCATGAACGACTACCTGGTGCGCAGCGGCATGAACGTCACGCCGATGCTGGATCAGGTCGAGTTCGTCTTCGAGGAAATCCTGGCCCCGGCCAAGACGACCGACCCGCGCCGCAAGATGAACAACCTCATCGAGCGGTTGTGGTTCATCGCGGCCGTCGAGCACTACACCGCGGTGCTCGGTGACTTCGTCCTGAACTGCACCTGGGACAACTACGACGCCGACCCCGTGATGGTCGACCTGTTCCGCTGGCACGGCGCCGAGGAAGTGGAGCACCGTTCGGTGGCCCACGAGGTCGCCATGTACTTCCGGAACAGCTACTTCGACCGCATCCGCGCGATGAGCGTCGTGGCGATCCTGATGTACGTGTTCTTCCAGCGCGGCATGCGGTTCCTCGTCAAGAGCGACCCGCAGCTGAAGCTCGGCTGGTGGAAGTCGCAGCGCCTGCGCATGCGCGACTCCAAGCTGGGGCTCCTGCCGAAGTACCGGAAACTGCTGCTCACCCAGACGCTGGTGTACTTCAAGCCGAACTACAGCCCGGAATCCATGGGCTCGACCGCGCAGGCCGTGGCGTATCTGGCCGCCTCGCCCGCCGCCCGCGCCGCACACCTGTGAGGGCGCGCCGCTTCCGGTCACGCCTGGCGCCGCCCAGCGTGATGGGCCTGTTGCCGCACGACCTGCTGGTCACGGTGGCCGACGCCGTCGTCAGCAGCACGTTCTGGGCGTCGACGCGACTGCGGAAGCCGCCGGTGCCCGCGGTCGTCGAACGCACCATCCGGTTGCGGATCGCCGACCGCCAGGTGGTCGCGCACGATCAGGACGTGGTGGCGTTGACGTTCGTCAGCGCCGACGGTGCGGAGCTGCCCCGCTGGCACCCCGGTTCGCATCTGGACATCCACCTGCCGAGCGGTCTGGTCCGTCAGTACTCGCTGTGCGGCGATCCCGACGTGCAGGGGTCGTACCGAATTGCCGTGCGGCGCATACCCGATGGCGGCGGTGGCTCGATCGAGGCACATCAGCTCACCATCGGCGACGAGATCACCACCAACGGCCCGCGCAACGCCTTCCCGCTGGCGGTGCCCGGCTTCGGGTCGCCGACCCGCACGCTGCGGTTCATCGCCGGCGGCATCGGCATCACCCCGATCCTGCCCATGCTGGCGCGTGCCGACCAGTTCGGCATCGACTGGTCGATGCTGTACGTCGGTCGCAGCCGCGACAGCCTGCCGTTCCTGGACGAACTGACGCGGTTCGGCGACCGGGTGCAGATCCGCACCGACGACGTCGACGGCCTGCCGACGGCCGACGATCTGCTGGGCGACTGCCGGCCCGGCACCTCCGTGTACACCTGCGGGCCGGCGCCGATGCTGAACGCGATCCGCGCCCGGCTGGTCGGGGCGGACGACATCGAGCTGCACTTCGAACGCTTCGCCGCACCCCCGGTGACCGATGGTCATGAGTTCAAGGTCGAGGTCGCCTCGACAGGTCAGACCGTCGCCGTCGCGGCGGACGAAACCTTGCTCACGGCCCTCATCAAAGCCGGTGTGCACGCACCGTATTCGTGTCAGCAGGGCTTCTGCGGCACGTGCCGCGTGCAGGTGCTCGCCGGTGCGGTCGACCACCGTGACGGATTGCTGACCGAGACCGAACGCGATGCCGGGCAGGCGCTGATCTGTGTGTCCCGCGCCCAGGGCGACGGGCCGCTGACCCTGGACCTCTAGCCGCCGAGCGGGCTCGGTTTACGATGCCCCAATGCCAATGGCCGAGGGAACCGACTTCGCCGGATACACCATCATCCGGTGCCTGGGGTCCGGCGGAATGGGTGAGGTCTACGTCGCCCAGCACCCGCGGCTGCCCCGCCAAGATGCGGTCAAGGTGCTGCGGCCCGAGACGTCGACCAACCAGGAGTTCCGCGAGCGGTTCCTGCGCGAGGCCGATCTGACTGCCGCGCTGTCCCATCCGAACATCGTGGGCGTGTACGACCGCGGCGAGTTCGACGGTCAGTTGTGGATCTCGATGGAGTACGTGGACGGCACCGATGTCAGCCGCCTGCTCCGCAGCAGCGGCGGCGTGTCCGACGATCAAGCGGCGGAGATCATCAGCGCGGTGGGCCGCGCGCTCGACTACGCCCATCAGCACGACCTCCTGCACCGGGACGTCAAGCCGGCCAACATCCTGATCAGTGATACCGATCCGGCGAACAAACGAATCAAGTTGGCCGACTTCGGCATTGCCCGGTGCGCCGACGACTCCGCCGGTCTGACCGCGACGAACATGACGGTCGGCACGGTGTTCTACGCCGCACCGGAACAGCTGACGGGCAGCGCCATCGACGGTCGCGCCGACCAATATGCCCTGGCGGCCACCGCCTTTCAGCTCTTCACCGGCGCGCCACCGTTCGAGAACTCCAATGCCGCGGTGATCATCGGCAAACATCTCAGTGCTCCCCCGCCGGCGCTCTCGCAGCGCCGGCCCGATCTCGCGGCCTTGGATCCGGTGTTCGCCAAAGCATTGGCGAAGGATCCCAAGGACCGGTTCGACAAATGCACCGACTTCGCCCGTGCCCTGCAGCACGGACTGGGCGTGGCGGGCGTCGATGCCACCACACTGGCTCCGATTGCCCAGACCGGCGCTACCGAGATCCTGCACCCGGCCAACCTGCCGAGGTCGCGTCGGTCGCTGATCCTGCCCGTGGTGCTGACCCTGCTGTTGATCGCCGCGCTGGTCTTCGCGGCCGTCGAATTCTCGCGCGCCAAGGACGAGCAGCAGACACCGCCGCGCCCCGCCGCGACCTCCACCACGGCTCCCCCGACGACCACGACGCCGTCGAGCACCGAAGCCGCGCCGAGCTCGTCGTCGACAATGGCGCCCGCGCCCACCGAAGCTCCTGCACCGACCGAGGCCACTGTCACCAGTACCGTCACGGTCGAGACCACCACAGCCACACCGACGACCACCGCCACCACCACCACCGACGCGCCTGCGCCAGAACAGGAAACGCCGATCCGCGAGTGCATGGACCGCACCGGCATGACGCGGCTGCAGTGCTGGGAAGAGATTCGCCGTAGCGAGCGGAGGCGCTGATGTCACCCAAGTTCGCCGTGGTCGCACCGGTGGCCGCGGGCGTCACCGCCGACCCGGTCTGGATGACGCAGTTCGCCCGGCACTTGGAGAGCTGCGGCTTCGAATCCATTGTGGCCGTGGAACATACGGTACTGCTGACCGAATACTCCAGCGTGTATCCGTACGACGCGTCGGGCCGGGTCGAAATCCCGGCCGACTGCGCGGTCCCGGATCCGCTGGACCTACTGGCGTTTCTCGCCGGGCAGACGAGCACGTTGGGCCTGGCAACCGGGGTGCTGGTGCTGCCCAACCATCATCCGGTGGTGTTGGCCAAACGTGTCGCCACGCTGAATGTGTTGTCCGGCGGGCGGATTCGCCTGGCTGTCGGTATGGGCTGGCTGCGCGAGGAGATCGAGGCCTGTGGGGCCCCATTCGACGCGCGCGGCCGACGAGCCGACGAGCAGATCGACATTCTGCGGCTGCTGTGGTCGGACCAGCCGGACGGCGCCGACCACTCGGGTGAGTTCTTCGAGTTCGCCCACGCCGCTTGCTATCCCAAGCCGGTGTCGCCGATACCGATCCACATCGGCGGACACAGCCGGGCCGCGGCCCGCCGGGCCGGCCGACGCGGCGACGGCTTGCAGCCGCTGGGCGTCGCCGGAGCGGAACTGATGGAGCTGATCGCCTTGATGCGGGAGTCGGCCGAGCGGGCCGACCGGGATCCCGACGCCCTCGAGCTCTCACTCGGGCACCTGGTGACCAAGGTCGACGCCGACCGCGCAGGCCGGCTCGCGGACCTCGGCGCCGACCGTGTCGTGTTGGCCATGCCGCCGGTCACCGACATCGACGAGGCCAAGGACATGTTGTCGGCGTGCGCCGAGCGACTCGGGCTCACGCCGTGCCCCTGACCGTGGCCGATCGGCTGGATCTGGCGGATCTGGTGCATCGCTACTCCGCCGCCGTCGATGATCGTCGTTTCGACGACGTGGTCGAACTGTTCACCAGCACAGCGGAATTGGTCCTGCCTGATCCACCCAGGTCATTGGACCCGGTACGGCCCGAGCACGGGCACGACGGTGTGCGCACCGCGATGGCCGCATTGTCCGGCGTCGCCCGTACCCAGCACGAGATCGTCGGCGAGGTCTACACCGACGCCACGGACCACGCCCGCGGCCGCATCGCGTGCGTCGCCCACCACTGGACCCGCGGCGCCGACCCCAACGACGTCACCGATCTGGTGTGGCACCTGCGGTACGACGACGAGTATGTCCAGACCGATGACGGTTGGCGCATCCGACGCCGCGCCCTGACCCTCAACGCCATCGAGACCCGGCCCGCCCGTCGCCTACGGGACTAACGGCGGGATCTACTCCGGCCGCGCGACGATCAGCAGGGTGTCCCCGCCGACCTGCACCCCGCCGTCACCGATCACCGCACCCAGCCGGGCACGCAGCTCGGCGGCCCGATCGGCGGGCAGCACCAGGTGGTTGGAGTAGGTGAACACCAGGTCCAGCCACCGCTCGCGGCTGTACTGCTCACCGCGCTCGTAGGTCAGCTGCTGCACCGCGAATCCGGCGGCCTCCAGGTCTGTCACCACGTCGTCGCTGTCCATGCCCGAGCCCGTCCCGCCGGTGGGTGTCGCGGTCACCAAAGGTGAAGCGGCATCGAGGAAGTCGCGGTACACCTCCGCGAAGTCCGCACGCGAGGGCCGGACCGGGAACAGCCGGTTCCACGCCAGTGCCAGCCGCCCGCCCGGGGCGAGCAGGCGGCGAATCTTCGGCAGCGCCGCCGCCGGGTCGACCCAGTGGAACGACTGGGCGAACAGGACCACGTCGAACGTCCGGCCGGCGTCGGCCCAGTCCTCGAATGTGGCCACCTCGACCGGCACCCCGTGCTCGGCGGCGATCTCGGCCATCCTCGGATCTGGTTCCAGTGCAACAAGTTCCGCTCCGCGCGCGATCAGCTGGCGGGACGCGATCCCGGTCCCGGCGCCGACGTCGAGGACCCGGACCGGACCCGCACCGACCAGTTCGTCGAGCATGGGCTCCGGGTATCGGGGCCGGTGTTGGTCATATGACCGGGCGGCGCCGCCGAAAGAATCAGCGCGGTCGCGTTGCCGGTACAGCTCATCAGACTCAGCCACGACTCGACGCTACCGGGCGCCCGCTCCCGGTTGTTCACCGACGCCGACTGGTGCGCGGGCACCGGCGCCAGGCATGCTGGAGCCCATGACGCGTCCGCCGCGCCGGTGGGACCCGCTCCGACCGTTCGATCTGTTCACCTCGGTGGTGTCGACCGCTGCGGTGCTGCCGATGAGCACCGGGGCGGCCGCGGCGTACCGGACCGCGCTGCTGACGGTGCGGCCGCTGGTGATCGGGCGGCGGATCACGGTCCGGCTGCGCACCAGCGACCTGGCCCTCACTGTGGCCGAGTTCGACTCGCGGTGGGACGCCAGCATCTTCGCCGTCGGCCACATCGGCACCGTCAACGTCACCGCCAACAATGTGAAATGGGCTGGTACCGAACTGAATTCGATCGCGGCGAAGCTGAACAACCTGCATGTGCGGCCGTCGGTGCCGCCGATGCTGGTCGCCGCGCCGGTGGAGTTGACGGTCGAGATTCCGTCCGACTCGCTCGATGAGCTCATCCGGGCCGCCGAACCGCGCGTCAGCACCGAGATCGGCGACGACGCCGTCGCCCGAATCCGGCTGTCGCGCTTCCGGTCCGGATTCGTCGAGGTGGTTCCTCAGCTGCACGGCAACACGCTGTGGCTCAAGCCCCGCGGCCTGACGCTGGGCTCCACCCGGGTTCCGGTGCCCGGGCTCGCCCCGGCGTACCCGGTCCGGCTGCCCGAGCTGCCCTATGGCCTCACCCTGACCTCGGTGGAGCTCGGCCCGGGTGTCGTGCGCGTCAGTGCGACGCTGCCGCAATGGCAGTTCGACTTGCCGCGCGCCTTGCTCGACGAGCTGATCAACCAGCTGAGTGTGGTGGGCCGTCCCCTCGACGTGATCTGGCCCGGCTGAGCGCGCTGCGCTGAAGATCTGCCGGTCCTTCATTACAGTCACGGACGTGACCATCGGCTATTCCCGATATGTCGCGCTCGGCGACAGTCAGACCGAGGGCCTGTTGGACGGCGACGACACCAGAGGTATCCACGGTTTCGCCGACCGCCTGGCCTGGCGACTCAACGCACTACAGCCTGGACTCCAGTACGCGAACCTCGCTGTGCGGGGCCGGCGCATCAGCGACGTGCTCGACCGGCAACTGCCCATGGCCCGGGCGATGAACCCCGACCTGATCACCAGCTGCATCGGGATGAACGATGTCACGCGGCCGGTTCGCAGCTTCGACCGGGCGCTGGCGGACATGCGGCGCGTACACACCGAACTCGCGGCCACCGGCGCGACGGTGGTCACCACGACGTTTCCTGACATCGCCCGCATCCTGCCGGTCGGGCGGGTGCTCAGCGGCCGGCTGCGTCGCATCAACGAGGTGATCCGGACCGATTCGAAACACTTCGGCTTCCGGCTGGTCGACCTGTCGGCGGCTACGTCCATGTTGGATCCCGCGACCTGGGCCATCGATCGGGTGCACGGCTCCCCGCACGGCCATCAACTGTTCGCCGACGCCGCTGCCGAGGCACTGGGTTTGCCGGGCAGCGATCACTGCTGGGCGGAGGTCGAGGGCGAACTCGTGCTGCCGCGACTGCGCGAGCGGATGTATTCGCAGCTGATGTGGGCCCAGAACATGTTGATGCCCTGGGTGTGGCGACACACGCTGGGCAGTTCCCGGGGTACGGGACTCGAGCCGAAACGCCCGGTGATGGCGCCGCTCGACGTCCGACCGGCGTTATCCGAGGCCGAGTAGCCCCAGCGGCAGCGGCGACTCGCCACGTCCGAGCGCACCGACGACCCCCGGGCAGAACGACGAGATCGCGAAGCCGGTGAACATGGTGGCCGGTCCGAGCGACATGCCGGACGCGTCGGCGACCTTCCCAGCGGCGTCGGCCAGGGTCTGGCCGGGCTGCGCCAGCATCGGGCATACGGACTGGCCCAGCGCGACCGGATCAGAGCCGTTCGGCAGCATCATGTCGGCGTTGCCGAGCGCGTTGTTGAAGGCGTCGACACCTGGGTCCGCGCTCGCCGGACCGGCCGTGACCAGGCTGCCGGCGATGCCGGCGGCGGTAGCTGCGATGGCGATGGCGGTACCGAATGTGCTCTTCATGATCCCTGCATCATAAGGGAAGCCGGTTGCCGATGCCGCCGCGCGGCGGGGTCAGACGCCGGTCCAGGCGCTCGCGATCCGGGTTCCGATGTCGATGACCTTGGCATCTGCGCCGTTGATCTCGCCTGCCACATGATGGGCGATGAAGCGCCGGATCTCGCCGTCGACGTTGGCGACGATGCGCAACAGCTCCGCGCGGATCGACGACGACGTGACGTGGATGGCGATGTCCGACGAGCGTGGCGTCTTCACGTCGATGACGAGCAGCAGCGGGTGCGCGGCCCGCGCGGTCGCGGTCAGATTGATTTCGCCGAACACCATGAACCGGGGCCGGTCGATGCGCAGGTCGAGCGTCATGTCGATTTCCAGCGGGATACGGATCGCAAAGGTGATCTCTTCACCGAGCGTCCGGGCCACCACAGGGTGTTTGATCTGGACGCGTGCGGTGACCTTCGCGAGCCCTCCGGGCCCCTGGGCGATGGGGCCCATGTCGAAGGCTTCGCCGGCGATGCCGCCGATCGCGTCCGCGACGCGTTCCTCGCTGACCGCGACCTCGAAGAATCGTCGGCCGAATTCCTCGTAGGACATGTATTCATGTTGGGGTTGAACTGCCATGGTGTGACTACGTTCTCATGTCTGGGGCCGAAGCCTCGGCAACTGGCGCCTTCATTCGGCAAAGAGTCGCAGGCCGTTGATACCCCGACCGCCGGGTGCCAGCTCCGCGATGACCACCCCGCGGTAGCCGTCCCGCCGGACCCCGGCCAGCACGTACCGGCCCGCGGCGATCACCTTCTCCACCCGGGTTCCGGCCAGCTCGTCGACCAGTTCGGAGACACTCAGCCGGGCATCAGGGCCGCGGGTGATCTGCGCCGGCTCGCTGAGCCGCCGCTTGACGGCCAGCGCGTCGCCGGTCGCCGCGTCGGCCAGCAGCGCGGTGAGCGACCGCTTTGCCCGGGTGCCGCCGGTGCGCAGACCAGCAAGGAAACCAACCGCACCCCCGGGTCCCTGATTGTGTAGCAGCGCCCCCGACAGCCCCAATCCGGCAGGCAACGCCGCGGCGCCGCATCGCAGGAACTGCGCCACCATTCCCGGCAGTTCCCAGAATGCTTGCAGCCGAGCAATTTTCAGCGATGGATCGGACCCCTCGGCGACCACGTCGTACTGCAGATAGACCGGAATCCGCAGCTGCACCTTGGCGCCCATGTGCACTTCGAGCTCCAGGTCGCGCACGACGGTGTTGCCGATGACGATGTCGGCGTCGCGGTGGAACACGATGGTGCGCGGCCCGATGAAGGTGTCGTAGAACTGCCCGATGGCGCGGTGCCCGACGTGCGGCCGGGAGCCGACCGGGTCCTCGACGCGTCCGTCGGTGCTGAACAGACCAACCCAGGCAGCCCTGTCATGCGCGGCCGTTGCCGCGGGCGAGCGCTCGACTGTGGCCAGGAGGTCGTCGCGGGTCGGCGATTGCGGTACGGGCATACCTCCATCGTCCACCACCGCCGAGTCCGGCTGCGAGGGGATGGTCGTGGCAGATGTCGCCGATGTCGCGCACACTTGTCGGTATGAGTAACAGCGGTCCGTTCGGCATCGATCCCGAAGAGTTCGATCGTGTCCTGCGAGAGACGGGCGAGGGCATCCGTGGCGTATTCGACCGCCTCGGCCGCGGCGCTGCCTGGGCCAATGTGGTCAACGACCTGACCCGGACGCCACGGCACGCCACACAACCCGAGACCACCGGCGACACCGGCGACGGGGTGTGGGTGGTGTACACCGTGGCCACGGACGGCGGGGCCCACGTCGAGGAGGTCTATCCCTCCGAGCTGGAGGCCCTGCGGGCCAACAAGAACAACACCGACCCCTCCCGCAAGGTCAGGTTCCTGCCGTACGGGATAGGGGTGAGCGTGTTGGATGCGCCCGAGCAGGCGGGGCAGGCCGCACCGCCGCCCGAGGACGACCAGACACCGCGGCACGAACCGCACTGATATTGACCTGCCGACAATATCCCCGGCGACGCGGCTGACACGCTACGCTTTGCCACATTGTCGTGTGGCAGCAGTGCGAGGGGAGATGACCAGGATGTTTCGGGTACTGACGGTGGCCGCAGCGATCGCCGGAACCGCCATCGGGCTGGCACCGTTCGCGAGCGCCGATCCGGCGCTGGGCGGCAACGACGATCCCGGCCGGTACCCCACCGACGTCCCTGGCATGAACTACCAGGCGGTCAACGGCGCACCCTGCGACAGCCACGACATCTTCATCTTCGGCCGTGGGCCGGGCGGCGCATCGATGGCCTGCCACTGGATCCCGAACCAGTGGCCGCCGGTCGACACCGGTTTCTGGGGCTACTCCTATGCGATCCAGGGTGTGAAGGACATCGGTTCTCCGTGCCCGGGGCCGCAGACCGCGGCGCAGGCTCCGGACGGCCGCCCGCTGCTGTGCCTGGGCCCGCAGGGCTGGCAGCCCGGTTTCAAGACCGGTGACGGGTTCTTCCCCAGCTGACGCGCGGTTGACGCGGCACAGCTAGGCGCCATCAGCCGACTCCACGGACGGTCACGTCCGGCTTTTCTCGAAGTGGCGCCGAATGGCCGCCAGCATCGCCGCGTGCGCTTTTTCGGCCTGCTCGGCAGTGAAGGCCGCGAGCGGCCGGGGCGCTGCTATATCTACTGTCTCGGTGACCGTGGTGCCCGCGCCGGCAGGCACGAAGGTGACGGTGCCGGTGAGCCGCACTTTCGGAAACTGGCGCGCCTCGGTGTGCACGACACCGTCGGGCGCGATCAGCACTGTCGCGCGATAGGTCACCGCCAGGCGGAGCGGCCCGAACGGGATGCGGTCCCGCACCCGGTAGTCGCGGTGGTGGCCGCGGGCGTCCTGCCGATCGCCCACCCGGTCCACTGCCACCACGAGCGGGTGCACCAGCTTCATGTTGTTGAGATCTGTATAGAAGGTACGGACGTCGTCAGGCGCCCCCGGCACCTCTTCGCGCAGCTCGAACCGGGACCGGGACATCCACATCGGCTCACCGTAGGCGCAGAGTGAACAGACTGAGTACCGGTATCGGCGTTGACCCTGAACTGACGGCGCAGGCTACTCGAACTTCTGCGCCACACACGCAGGGTCAACGGCCTGAGCCGACTCTGAACTGAGGGCCGACACCCCAAGCCACATGCGCCACAGGGGCGTCAGAAAGCCGCGCCACTTGACCGGTCCAGATGAACGGCAGATGTCGACACGGATCCATCTGTCCACACCAGATTCCGGCGCAAAAACCTCGCAGAGGCCCCGATAGCCGCCCGCAGAATTAGCTGGTTACAGCTCCGCAACGTGCCTCGCGACCTTGCATTTGCGGAAAAGCTGTGTATGGCAGTATGTTTTGCGTATTCACCTGCGAATACATGAAATCGCCTCTGCCCCAAGAAGATGCGAATAAACATACATGTAACGCACACCACACGATTCGCGAAACGTGATGGCAGACACAGTATTTTGACCAGCGCGATTTTTCGTTGCTAGCGTTCATCGTCATGTTTGCTATTGCGACCGCATCGCTGTTGGCTTTGGTCAACCAGGTTTCGGGTACGCCGTACATCTCCGGCGGAGACTCGGCACGCGGCACCGACTGCTCAGGATTGGCGTCTTGGGTGGCCAACGCCGCCACCGGCCGTCCCGTCTACGGCAACCGGTTCAACACCGGCAACGAAGAGGCCGCCCTGCGTGCCCGTGGCTTCCTGCCCGGCACCGCGCCCGGCGCCCTGAACATCGGCTGGAACGGCGGCCACACGGCCGTGACCCTGCCCGACGGCACCCCGGTGTCGAGCGGCGAGGGCGGTGGCGTCCGCGTCGGTGGCGGCGGCGCCTTCCAGCGCCAGTTCACCCACCACATGCACCTGCCGCTGGCCCCGGGTGAGGACATCCCCGCCGACCTGCCCTTGGATGGCCCGCTGGACGCGCCGCTGGCGCCCCCGGCCGGCCCGGCCGACATCCCGGCTCCGGAGATCATCCAGGCCGCCAACTTCGCGCCCGCCCCTGAGGCCCCTGCGCCGGCTCCCGAGGCTCCCGCTCCGGCCCCCGAGGGCCCGGAGATGCCTGTCTAACCGTTCAACGACCCCTCTGTTTCACAGTCAGGGCTGCGACCGCTCAGCGGTCGCAGCCCTGACTGCTATTTGACGTACTCGGCCAGGTGCGACCCGGTCAGCGTGTTGCCGGCGGCCACCAGGTCCGCAGGAGAACCCTCGAAGATCACCCGGCCACCGTCATGACCTGCGCCGGGACCCAGGTCGACGATCCAGTCGGCGTGTGCCATGACGGCCTGGTGATGCTCGATGACGATGACGGACTTGCCACCGTCGACGATCCGGTCCAGCAGCGCCAGCAGTTGCTCGACATCGGCGAGGTGCAGGCCGGTGGTGGGCTCGTCCAGGATGTAGACGTCGCCCTTCTCCCCCATTTGCGTCGCAAGCTTGAGGCGTTGCCGTTCTCCACCGGACAGCGTGGTCAGCGGCTGCCCCAGCGTCAGATAGCCCAGCCCGACGTCAACCATCCGCGCCAGGATTTTCTGCGCCGCGGGCACCTGTGCGTCGCCGTCGGAGAAGAACTTCTCCGCGTCGGCGACCGGCATGGCCAGCACTTCGGCGATATTCTGGCCGCCGAGGGTGTATTCGAGCACCGAGGCCCCGAACCGTCGGCCTTCGCACTCTTCACAGCGGGACTCGACGGTCGCCATCACCCCCAGGTCGGTGTAGATGACCCCGGCTCCGTTGCAGGCCGGGCAGGCGCCCTCCGAATTCGAGCTGAACAGTGCGGGTTTGACGTTGTTGGCTTTCGCGAACGCCTTACGGATGTGGTCGAGCAGTCCCGTGTAGGTGGCCGGATTGCTCCGTCGCGATCCCCGGATCGGCGCCTGATCGATGGCGACGACGCCGTCGCGGCCGGCCACCGAACCGTCGATCAGCGAGCTCTTGCCCGAACCCGCCACACCCGTGATCACAGCGAGCACGCCGAGCGGAATGTCCACGTCGACGTCCTGCAGATTGTTCGTGTCTGCACCGCGAATTTCCAAGGCCCCGTTGACTTCCCGCACTGTCTCCTTCAGCGATGCCCGGTCGTCCAGGTGCCGGCCGGTGATGCTGCCGCTGCTGCGCAGGCCCTTCACCGTGCCTTCGTAGACCACTTGGCCGCCGCCGGAGCCGGCCTCGGGGCCGAGATCCACCACATGGTCGGCGATGCCGATCACTTCCGGCTTGTGTTCGACGACCAGCACGGTATTTCCCTTGTCCCGCAACTGGATCAGCAGTTCATTCATGCGGGTGATGTCGTGCGGGTGCAGTCCGATGGTCGGCTCGTCGAACACGTAGGTGACGTCGGTCAGCGCCGAGCCGAGATGACGAATCATCTTGACTCGCTGCGCTTCTCCGCCGGACAGGGTGCCGGCGGGCCGGGCGAGGGACAGATACCCGAGACCGATCCCGACGAACGAGTCGAGCGTGTGCCGCAACGCCGCCACCAGCGGCGCCACCCCGGCGCCGAGGCGCTTGTCATCGGCCAGCGCCCCGACCCACTCGGCCAGGTCGGTGATCTGCATGGCGCATGCCTCAGCGATGTTGACGCCCTTGATCTTTGCTGAGCGAGCCAACTCCGAGAGTCGGGTCCCCTCGCACTCGTGGCAGGTCGTGAAAGTCACCGCTCTCTCGACGAACGCCCGGATATGCGGCTGCATCGCTTCGACGTCCTTGCTCAGGAACGACTTCTTGATCTGCGGGATGAGGCCCAGGTAGGTGAGGTTGACGCCGTCGACCTTGATCTTGGTCGCTTCCTTGTGCAGCAGGGCATCCAGTTCCTTCTTGGTGAACTTGCGAATCGGCTTGTCGGGGTCGAAGAAGCCGCAGCCGTTGAAGATTCGGCCGTACCAGCCCTCGATGCTGAAGCCGGGAATGGTGATCGCGCCCTCGTTGATCGTCTTACTGTCGTCGTAGAGCGCGGTGAGGTCGATGTCATTGACCGAGCCACGGCCCTCGCACCGCAGGCACATGCCGCCCACGATGTTGAAATCACGACGCTCCTTGACGGTGCGTCCGGCGCGTTCCATGGTCACCGCGCCGGCACCACTGATCGAGGCGACGTTGAACGAAAACGCCTGCGGGGAACCGATGTTCGGTTCCCCGATGCGGCTGAACAGGATTCGCAGCAGGGCGCCCGTGTCGGTGGCTGTGCCGACGGTGGAGCGCGGGTCCGAACCCATCCGCTCCTGGTCGACGATGATCGCGGTGGTCAATCCCTCGAGCACGTCGACGTCGGGGCGGGCCTGCGACGGCATGAATCCCTGGACGAACGCGCTGTAGGTCTCGTTGATCAGCCGTTGCGATTCGGCGGCGATGGTGTCGAAGACCAGCGAGCTCTTGCCGGACCCGGACACCCCGGTGAACACCGTCAGGCGCCGTTTCGGGATCTCGACGCTGATGTCCTTGAGGTTGTTCTCCCGCGCACCGACCACTCGGATCAGGTCATGACTGTCAGCGGCATGTGTTCTGCTGGGCATACCCACACGCTAACCGGGCGTCGATCAGCCGCGCTTCTCGATTCCTGATCAGCTACCGCATCGGCGCGTTGAGCCTGCGGCCAGGGCGCTGCGCACTCGAGATTTCACGCGCTGCCCGCAGGATCAATGCCGACATGGCGATGACCCTGCGAACAGGGTCACCGCTACTCGAACTTCTTGTGCGCCAACGCAATGTCAACGCAGAAGCAAGCCCGGGCTACTTGCCGAAGCCCGCCTTGCGCAGGGCTTCGGCCATCGAACCCGACGGCGCGGCCTCCCGGCGGCCACCGGCGTTGCCGCGCTGTGGATTACGTCCGCGATCCTGGTTCTGACCGCGGTTCTGGCCACCGCCACCGCCACTGCCATTGCCGCCACGGTTGCCGCCATCGCGGCCGCGCGGCTGACCGCCACCGTCGCGCCGGGGGCCGCTGCCCTGCTCGGGCCGCTTGCCGTCGCGGGGGCGCTGCGGATCGTCGTTCAACCGCAGGGTCAGCCCGATCCGCTGCCGCTCGACATCGACCTCGAGCACCTTGACCTTGACGACCTGACCGGACTTGACCACTTCGTGCGGGTCGGAGACGAAGCGGTCGGCCATCGCCGAGACGTGCACCAGACCGTCCTGGTGCACACCCACGTCCACGAAGGCACCGAACGCGGCCACGTTCGTCACCACGCCCTCCAGCACCATGCCGACCTTGAGGTCGGACACCTTCTCGACGCCGGCGGCGAAGGTTGCGGTGGAGAACGCGGGCCGCGGGTCACGGCCGGGCTTCTCCAGCTCGCCCAGGATGTCGGTCACGGTGGGGATGCCGAATCGGTCGTCGGCGAAGTCGCCCGGCTTGAGCGCCCGGAGCTTGCGCTCGTCGCCGATCAGCTCGGCAAGGGTGACGCCTGCGCGGTCCAGGATCCGGCGCACCACCGGGTAGGCCTCGGGGTGCACGCCCGAGGCGTCGAGCGGGTCGTCGCCTTCGCGGATCCGCAGGAAGCCGGCGCACTGCTCAAAAGCCTTGGGCCCCAGGCGCGGAACGTCGAGCAGGCCGCTGCGGCTGCGGAACGGCCCGGTGTTGTCACGGTGCGAAACGATCGACTCGGCCAGCGACTCGGTCACGCCGGACACCTTGGCCAGCAGCGGCACGGAGGCCGTGTTGAGGTCGACACCGACCGCGTTCACGGCATCCTCGACCACCGCGTCCAGGCTGCGGGCCAGGGTCCCGGGCGTCACGTCGTGCTGGTACTGCCCGACGCCGATGGACTTCGGTTCGATCTTGACGAGTTCGGCGAGTGGGTCCTGGAGACGACGGGCGATCGACACCGCGCCGCGCAGCGTGACGTCCAGCTCGGGCAGCTCGTGCGCGGCGTAGGCCGACGCCGAGTACACCGACGCCCCGGCCTCGCTGACCATCGCCTTGGTCGGCAGCCGCGAGGGACCTGAAGCCCCGGCCGCCTTGAGGTCCGCGATGAGTTCGGTTGCCAGCGCATCGGTTTCGCGCGACGCGGTGCCGTTGCCGATGGCGATCAGCTCGACGTTGTGCCGCGCGACCAGGGCCGCCAGCGTCGCTTTGGCAGCGTCCCACTTGTTCTGCGGCTGATGCGGGAAGATCGCGCAGGTGTCGACGACCTTTCCGGTGCCGTCCACCACCGCCACCTTGACGCCGGTGCGGAACCCGGGATCGAGTCCCAGCGTGGCGCGGGTACCGGCGGGCGCGGCCAGCAGCAGGTCCTTGAGGTTCTTGGCGAACACGGCGACGGCGTCCTCCTCGGCGCGCTGCCGCAGCCGGATCCGGGCGTCGACGGCCGCCGAGAACATCAGCTTGGTGCGCCAGGCCCAGCCGACCGTCGCGGTCAGCCATGGCGTGGCCGCGCCGCCGGCACCCATGTCCACCCCGAGCGACTGGGCGATCATGGCCTGGTACAGCGCGTCGTCGCCACCGTCGAAGTTGAGCGACAGCGCTTCTTCCTTCTCACCGCGCAACACCGCGAGCACGCGGTGCGAGGGCATGGCCTCCAACGGCTCGGAGTACTCGAAGTAGTCGCGGAACTTCTGCGCGGCAGGGCTTTTCGCCGCTTCCTCGGACCATGGTTTGGTGCTCAGCGCGCCGTCGGCCCAGAACTTCTCGCGCACCGCACCGACCAGCTCGGCGTCCTCGGACACCCGCTCCACCAGGATGTGGCGGGCCCCGTCGAGCGCGGCGGCGACGTCCGCCACCTCCTCGGCCAGGAATTCGGCGGCGACTTCGTCGGGGTTGAGCGTCGGGTCGGCGAGCAGCCGGTCCGCCAACGGCTCCAGGCCTGCCTCGCGGGCGATCTGCGCCTTGGTCCGCCGCTTGGGCTTGTACGGCAGGTAGATGTCCTCGACCCGAGCCTTCGTCTCCGCGGCCAGCAGCGCCGCCTTCAGCTCGTCGGTCAGCTTGCCCTGTTCCTCGATCGAGGCCAGCACCGCGTCGCGCCGCTGATCCAGTTCGCGCAGGTAACGCAGCCGCTCCTCGAGGGTGCGGAGCTGACCGTCGTCCAGGCTGCCGGTGACTTCCTTGCGGTACCGAGCGATGAACGGCACCGTCGCACCCTCGTCCAGCAGCCGTACCGCGGCGTCGACCTGCCCCTCGGCAACGGCCAGCTCTTCGGCGAGACGGGCGTTCACGGACTTGACGACAGACTTGACGCTCAAATTCACGGGCTGGACCCTACCCAATGCCGGCGACAGCCGTCGGCAGCGGCGAGTAAGTTTGCGCTATGCCCCAGCCGCTCCCGACGCCGCGTGCCCCGGGCGCAGGCGATAGCGCGACATGAACCCCGACGTGCGCACCCTGTGGATGGTCGTCTCGATGACCGCCCTGGTTTTCGGGTTGCTGCATGTCTGGGTGGGCGCCGGTAAGCGGAGACACCCCGCAGTCCAGCTCTGGGGCGCGGGCAACTTCGCAGGTGCCCTCGGCGCCGGACTCCTGAGCGCCCGCGGGTTGGTACCCGAGGTGTTGTCGGTGACGGTCGCCAACATCCTGCTCGTCACCTGTTGGTCGTTGATCTGGGGCGGCCTGTGCGCTTTCAACGGGCAACCCATCCGCGGCCGGGCGATGGCGGCCGGGCCGCTGGCCGTCTTGGTTGCATTCCAACTGATACCGCCGTTCACCACCAGCATCCCGGCCCGCGTGTCGCTCACGGCCCTGGTGCTGGCCGGATATTTCGCGCTGAGCGTCATCGACGGCATCAAGGCCCAGCGCGTCGAGCGCCTGGCTTCGCGGCGCATCCTGATCGGCCTGTACGTCGTCGCGGCCGCGGCGACGGTCGGGCGCGCGGTCAGCCTGCATCTCGATACCGGCGCCGTGCAGTTCGCCACGACCACCCCGCTCGTGTCGCTGCCGATGCTGTTCTTCGCATTCACCGTCATGGCCATCAACCTGTGTCTGTCGCTGATGGGGTGGGAACGGCTCGAGGACCAACTAGCCGACGCGGCCATGCTCGACTCCCTCACCTGCACCCTCAACCGCGCCGGGTTCATGATCCAAGCGCAGCGGCTCGCCGAGGAATGCGTCGCGCGGCAGCTCCGGTGCTCGGTCATCGTGATGGACCTGGACGAATTCAAGGCCGTCAACGACGTCTTCGGGCACGAGGCCGGCGACCGGCTGCTGGCCGAATTCGCGTCCGTGGCACGGTCGAACCTGCGCAGCGGCGACCTGCTGGCCCGGATCGGCGGCGAAGAATTCTGCGCCATGCTGCCGGGCGTCGATGAAAGTCAGGCGGCGGTCATCGCCGACCGGCTCCGGGTGGCGTTCGCCGCCGCGACCTTCAGCCACAACGACGTTGTCCTCGCCGGAACGGTGAGCATCGGGGTCTCCCAGCTCGGGCACAAGGCCGGGTTGCGCTCGGCCATCCACCGCGCCGACGTGGCGATGTACGAGGCGAAGAACCGCGGCCGCGATCGGGTGATCCGCGCATCTGCGGCCGGCGAGCGCGACTGAGCCTCCGGCTCAGTACGTCCCGCAGTTCGGCGACGTGGGCTCACCGTTGAACCGCGCGGCGATCCACTGCATCGCCGGCTCACCGTCGACCAGCATCGGCAGGGCATGGTTGATCACGAGCTTGTTCAGGAACGGCGGTTCCTCGTTGGTGCGGAACTCGATGTCGGCGCCCTTGTCGCACCAGTCGCGGCCCAGCTGGTTGGCCGCGGTCCACGGCACGAGCGGGTCGTATCGGTTGCTGTTGATCAGCACCGGGGCGTTGGGCTTGTACTTGCCCAGCTTCTGCATCTCGAACAGTGTCTTGAACGGCTCTTCCCCGATCAGCACGTTGATGTCTTCGGTGAAGTACGGCTGCAGGTGCCGGAACATGAAGTCGACGATGGTCTGCCCCACGCACTGCCGCGAGACACTCTCGAGCATGTCCTTGCCGCGCTGGGTGAGCTTGGAACGAATCAGGTCGGCGAACTCCGGGTACGCGTAGATCTCGCCGTTGAGCGCGTAGCCGACCACGCCGACCAGCGCGCTGCCGTCGGTGTACGGGAACAGCTCTTTGAGGTCGGCCACCGGAGCCCCGGCGTAGGTGCCGACGACGTGCAGGTCAGGTGCATAGGAGGACGCCAACTCCGCCGCCGATGCCGCGGCGCCGCCGCCTTGCGAATAGCCCCAGAAGGCAACCGGCCCATTGGGATCCAACGAGGTGCCCGGGAGTTTCTTGGCGGCCCGGGCGGCGTCGAGCACCGCCGCGGCCTCGGCGACGCGGTTGACGTACGTGTGCATCCCGGGGGTGCCGAGGCCCTCGTAATCGGTCATCACGATCGCGAAACCGCGGGCCACCATGGTGGCGATGAACGCCTCTTCGTAGTTGACCATGATGTCCCAGCCACCCGAGTAGTGGATGCCCTGGTTGAACTGCCGCGACGGCGCGCACTGGTTGCCCTGACCCTGCGTCCCCACCGCGTAACTGATCAGCGGCCGGGGTCCCTTGCCAGGCCAGTCGTTGTCGGGCTCGAAGTAGGTGCCGGTGACCGCGACCGGGTTTCCCCTGGCATCGGTGCTGCGATACATGATCCGGGTCCCGGTGGCCATGATCGCGCCGAGCTGGCCCGACGGTTCGAGCACCAGGCGCGACGGTTCGGTCCGGATCAGATCACCGGGCCGGCCCGGCGGCAGCGGATCCGGCGGCAGATAGAACTCGGCGTACTGCGGCTCGTCGCCGTCCGCGTGGGCAGCGGGCATTCCCGCCAGCACAGAAACGATGAGTAGACACGCGGCTAGGACGCCCCCGAAGCGATGCATAACGGGACGATAACAATGAGACTCTCGTACACGAAATCGACGATCCCCGAATCAAAGAATTATGTTCTTGACAGACGTCGAGTGGCGAGTCGCACAGACACTACCTGGAAGCGATCCGCGAGGTCTGCAGGCATGTCTGTGCCTGCCATGTCATCTCGCCCCGGATTCGGCGTGACATCACAACCCCCGGATGCCCGCTAACGGCAGATTTCCCTTGCCACGCTGATTTACTGGCCATCGTTACTTCGACCCCGGAGATGAGCAGCAATGGACGACGAGACGACGGCCGCCCTCGACACGGCGGACACCCCGCCGGTGATCACCGCGCAGGGCCTCAGCGTCGTCGGCGAGCATGGCCCGCTCTTCTCTGATGTCGACCTGGAACTGCGGCCCGGGTTCCACGCCATCCAGATGCCCGGCGGGCCGGCCCAGCACACCCTGTTGCTGTCGCTCGCCGGCCGGCTCAAGCCGACCAAGGGCACCGTCACCGTCAACGGGGCGACGGGACCGCGTGCGATCCGCAAGCACTGCGCGATCGCGGCCTTCGAGGACATCGACGATCTCGAGGACATGGTCACGGTCCAGACCGTGCTCACCGAGCAGCGCCGCTGGGTGTCACCGTTCCCGGCCTGGGTGCCGGTCCAGTCCGACACACCGGAGATGACGGCGGTCTTTGGGGACGACATTCCCCTGCTGTCGCCGAAGACCTTCATCATCGAGCTGTCCGATCTGGAGCTCTTCCTGCTGCGTATCACCTTGGCGCTCATGTCGGACCGGCCCGTTTTGATCGTCGGCGACCTCGAGCAGGTGCGCGACAACGAGCGCCGGGCCGTCGCCGTACAGCGGCTCGGCGCCCTGGCCGAACACCGCACCGTCGTCGTCGGGGTGACCAACCCGCTGGGCGACGACGCGCCGCCACACGCTCTGCACGACCTTCGCACCCAGACCGAAAGGGCCTGACCCCATGCTTGCTGGACTCGCATTCGGCTCGGAGATCAAGCGATTCGGCCGCAGCCGCATGACGCGCGCGGCGATCGTGGTGCTGATGCTGCTGCCGCTGGTGTACGGCGCCCTGTACCTGTGGGCGTTCTGGGATCCGTTCGGCCAGGTCAACAAGATGCCGGTGGCACTGGTGAACGCCGACCGCGGCGCCGTCGTCGAGGGCGTCCACGTCAACGCGGGCGACGAGATCGCCAGGAGCCTTACGGCCGACAAGAGCCTGGATTGGCATGTCGTGAACGACAAGGATGCGCGCGACGGCGTCGAGCACGGCAAGTACTACTTCATGCTGGAGCTGCCGGAGGACTTCAGTGAGGCCATCGCCTCACCGGTCACCGGCGATCCGAAGAAGGCCCAGCTGATCGCGGTGTACAACGATGCCAACAACTACATCTCCTCGACCATCGGGCGCACGGCCACCAGCCAGGTACTCAACGCGGTGTCCACCCGCATCTCGGGCCAGGCGGTCAATCAGATTCTGTCCGTGGTGGTTTCGTCCGGCACCGGCATCAAGCAGGCCGCCGACGGGGCGCAGAAACTGGCCGACGGCGCGGCGCAGGTCGATACCGGCGCGGGCAAATTGTCGAGCGGCCTGAGCGACGCGCGCTCCGGCTCGGCCAAGCTCTCCGCGGGCGCCAAGCAGCTCTCCACCGGCATCAACCAGGCCACCGATCCGTTGTTGAAGGTGACCAAAGCCCTGTCGCAGGTCGGCGGCAGCACCGACCAGCTGCAGCAGAGCGCGACGGCACTGGAGCAGGCGGCCGATCAGGCCGGTGCGCTGGCCACCGCGCAGGACACGGCGGCCGCGGCGATCGGCTCGGTGATCCAACAACTTTCGGTGAATCAGGATCCGGTGTCGATCGGCGCCGTGAACACCCTGCGCGGCGTCCAGGACCAGTTGAACGGCCATCAGTTCACGCCACAGATCCGTCAGCAGATCACCGATGGGCGCAATGCGGCGATCTCGATGACCGAGACGCTGCGCTCCCCCGGCAGCCCGCTGCGGACGGCGCTCGATCAGGTGGGCGGCAGCGGTCAGCAGCTGACCGACAAGCTCAACCAGCTGCGCAACGGCGCCCAGCAACTGGCCACCGGAAATGCGCAATTGGCCGGCGGCATCGTGCAACTCGATGACGGGGCGCGCCAGTTGAAGTCCGGCACCACCCAACTCAAGGACGGTTCGCACGAACTGGCCACCAAGCTCGGTGACGGTGCCAAGCAGGTGCCGACCTGGACCGAGCAGCAGAAAGAGGCCATCGCCGACACCATCGGCGGTCCGGTGCACCTGGAGTCCTCACACGAGAACGGCGCCCCCAACTTCGCCACCGGCATGGCCCCGTTCTTCCTGACGCTGGCGCTGTTCTTCGGCGCGCTCGTGCTGTGGATGGTGTTGCGGCCCTTGCAGAACCGCCCGATCGCGGCCGAGGTGCTGGCAATCCGGGTGGTACTCGCGAGCTACCTGCCGGCCGCGGCGCTCGCCGTGGGGCAGTCGATCATCCTGTACTGCGTGGTGCGATTCGGTCTCGGCATGCAGGTGTCGCATCCGGTGGCGATGCTGGGCTTCATGATGCTGATCTCGCTGGCCTTCGTGGCCGCGACACAGGCCATCAACGCCCTGGTCGGACCGGCGGTGGGACGAGTGCTGATCATGGCGCTGCTGATGCTGCAGATGGTCAGTGCCGGCGGCATGTACCCGGTCGAGACGACGGCCAGACCCTTCCAGGTGCTGCACTCGTTCGATCCGATGACGTTCGGCGTCAACGGACTTCGTCAGTTGATCCTGGGCGGCATCGACGGCCGCCTGTGGCACGCGATCATCGTGCTGGTGTGTATTTGGATTGGCGCACTGGGCATTTCGAGCCTGTGCGCCCGCCGAAACCGGACCTGGAACCTGATCCGGCTCTTGCCCGCCATCAAGATGTAGCCCGGGGCTAGCCCAAGCTGACGGCGCCGTCGGCATTGATGCGCCACCCCGGGTTGTGCGCGATCTCCCAGATCACGCCGTTCGGATCCTGGATGTGCGCGTGGAACACCCCGCCGAACTGCCCGGGCTGCGGCGGCTTGAGGGTGGTGCCGCCCGCGCCGGTCATAGCCGCCGCCAGCTCGATGACCTCGTCTTGGCTGTCGACGTTGTGCGCCAACGTGATTCCGCTGACCTGTGAGTGGTCAGCGGCCTGTGCTAGGTCGGCGTTGAACTTCTCCGCGAGGAAGAAGCCGAGCAGCTGGCCCGGCGCCGTCTGATAGAAGATGATCTCCCCCGGCACATCGAGCGTCGGCGTCCAGCCGAGCGCGGTGTAGAACTGCCGGGTCGCATCGAGATCAACGGTGGCCAACGTGAAGAAGTGCACTTGCTGCTTCATGACCCCAGGCTACGTAGCCCCACCGACATGCTGTCAGAGCAAACAGACGCCGGCGACCAGGAGTGCGACGACCTTGATCAACTCCAGTGCCACGTAGAAATAGTGACCACGTGAGCGGGGGCCGACGCGGCCCGCCAGCACCTCATCCGACCGGCGATTCAGCCCGGGACGCACGGCGACCAGCTGCACGGCCAACGCCCCCACGGCCACGGCGAACGCGGTGGTGACGGCTGCGGCAGGCCGACTCACCAAGGCCGCCAGCACAATTCCCGCCGCGAACGCCAGCTCGACGGTGTTGAGCGCCCGGAACACCAGCCGCCCGATGCCTAGCCCGATCGGCAGGGTGACGTTCGGTGCCCGGAATTTGAGCGGCGCCTCCAGGAAGGAGATGGCGAGCACCATCCCCAACCAGACGAAGGTGATGACAACCTGGATCGCTGTGGCAGTACTCATTGGCAGCGAGGCTAGGCGGCCAGCGGGCTGAACGCTTCGAACCAGACGCGGTCACGCGGCACGCCCGCGTCCCCGAGCTGCCGGACCGCCGCTTCCATGAACGGTGTCGGACCACAGATGTAGACGTTGGCGTCAGAGCGGAAGTCGATGGCGCTGAGGTCGATTCGGCCGCGCCGGTCGGGTGCGGTCAGCGGATAGCCGTCAGGCAGCCCGTCGTACCAGGTATGCAGCGTCGCGCCCGGAATCTGCGCGACCAGGTCGGCCAGTTCCGCGCGGTGCGCGTGACTGGCACGGGTGCGGTCGCAGTGCACCACGGTCACGGAGCGTCCCGGCTGCTCGGCCGCGATGAAATAGAGCATGCCCAGCACGGGGGTGATCCCGATGCCTGCCGAGATCAGCAGCAGCGGGGTGTCCGCGGGACTGTCGAGGGTGATGTCACCGAACGGGTGTGACACCTGCAGCACGTCGCCTTCGAACACGTACTCGTGCAGGTATGACGACACCGCGCCATCCCGACGCACCGAGATGCGCCATCGGTCGTCGACTCCGGCGTGCGACAGGCTGTACTGACGAATCTGGCGGGCCCCGTCGGGCAGCTGGACCGCCACCGAAATGTATTGTCCCGGAGCGAAATCAGGGAGTTCGGCGCCATCGGCAGCGGCGAGGCCGAAGGCCACGGTGAGCGGCGACTGCTGTACCCGTTCGACCACCCGGACCGGCATCCAGACATGTTCCGGGTCCGTTCCGGCCGCCTCGTACAGTTCGCGTTCACGGCCGATCAGCGTGTCGGCCATCGACCAATAGACCGCAGTCCACGCCTCGGCGACATCGGCGGTGACGACGTCCGCGCCGAGTACCTCGACGATCGCCGCGAACAGGTGCTCATAGACCACCGGGTATTGCTCGGGTGCCACACCCAGGGACGCGTGCTTGTGCGCGATCCGTTCGATGACGTCCGCGCCGGGAGCGTCAGGATCGACGAGCAACGTGGCATACATCGCGACCGATCCGGCCAGCGCCTTCTGCTGCGACCCGTTTGCCTGATTGCCGCGGTTGAACAGATCCCGCTCCAACTCGGGATGCGCCGCGAACAACCGGCGGTAGAAGACCGGCGTGATCTCGCCGATCGCACCGCCGACCACCGGCAGCGTGGCCGTGACGACCTCGGCGTGGGCCGGCGACAACTGGACTGTAGACAACATGGCAGAACCTCTCACTTCGTCGTGACTGCGCTGGCGCGACCTGGATCGAAGATTCCCCGATACCCGTCCTCCACCTGTCAACCAGCCTATTTAAATAAGCATGATCGATGCAAGTTTTAACGAAGGTGAGCTACGACACAACGTAGTAATAGCTTCGTCGCGTGCCAGGACCACTGATTTACGAATCCATCCGCCAACCCGACGTTTGACCGCGCCGGATGCCGGTTATGCACTAGACATGTTCAGTAACAAGGTGATTCCATTCCTGGCGGCCGGCGCGTTTGCATCGGCTGGCGTGGCCGCCCCGTTCGTAGCAGCCGATATCGTGTCGAGCACCGTCGGCAACAACCCGGTCTTGACCAGCTATCCGTTACAACCGGCCGACAATGACGGCCCGGGCGGCAGCGGCTGCGTCAACGGCCAGTGCGGTTCCGGCGGCGTCAACGGTGGCCCTGGAGGCGGCCCGGGAGGTGCCGGCTGTATACCCACCCAGTACGGCCCGGCCTGCGGTTCCGGGGGTGTCAACGCCGGCCCGGGCGGCATTCCCGGTGGCAGCGGCTGCATTCCCGGAGTCGGCTGCGGCGGCGGCCACGGCTAGTCGTCGGCGAGCCCCGTATCGGCGACCAGCAGCCGGTCGACAGCGCTGGTGCTCTCGGGCGAAAGTCCCTGTCGCATCAGCGCATCGAGGAACTCGGCGGCCACGGTCTTGAGCTTCACCTGCGTCGCCTGCGACCGCCATTTCAGGATGTCGAACGCGCGGTCGGCGTCGACGCCATAGGTCACCATGAGCACGCCCTTGGCTTGCTCGATCAGCGCACGTGATTCCACGACGCGGGACATGGCCTTGGTGACGTCCGACTGCACACTCTCGGTGACGTCGACGTAGAACCCTTCGGTCCCGATCACATGACCGGACTCGTCCGTCATCCGGTCACCGACGACGACCAACCACCGTGTGCAGCCGGAGGCATCGATTATCCGGTGCCGGCTGCTGAACTGGCCGCCCCGCTTGACCCGATCCAGCACCTCCGCGACTTTCGCCCGATCGTCAGGATGCTGATGGCTCAACAACAATTCGGTCGTGGGTTGGGCCGCCCCCGGCTCATATCCGTGCATGCGGGCCACCTGGTCCGACCACACCCAGCGCTGATCGGCGACGAAGTAATGAAACTTGCCGACACGCTGGTTTTCCCCGCCGCTGAAGACAGCGGCCACCTCCCACGACTCACGACTGTCGATATCCGTATCGGTCATATCCGTCACTCGGCGCTCGGGCATAGTCGTATCCAGCCCGTGAAATCCGGACCTGATTCATCGTAACCCGTTATGCCCGAGCGCCGTCAGCTGTGCGCCACGTGCTGTCAGGCCTGCGCAACCTGCTCCCGAACTTCCCGCAGGGTCCGATCGAGAATCCGCGAGACGTGCATCTGCGAGACGCCGATCGTGTCGGCGATCTGGCGCTGCGTCTTCGATGCGAAGAATCGCAGGTAGAGGATCCGTTGCTCACGAACCGGCAGAGCTTCCAGCACCGGCTTGACCGATTCGCGCTCGGTGACCCGCTCGAACCCGTCGTCGACATCACCGAGTACGTCGGAAAGTGACTGCGGATTGTCATCGTTGTCGACGACGGGCGTGTCGAGGGACTGCGGCTGATAGGCATTGGCCGCCAAGAGTCCTTCTGTGATCTGTTCCGGCGCAACGCCCAACGCCTCGGCCAGTTCGCCGGCGTTCGGCGTACGACCCAGCCGCTGCGTCAATTCTGTTGTCACACCTTTGATTTGCTGACGGATATCTCGGATGCTCCTCGGCACGTGGACTTTCCAGCCATAGTCCCGGAAGTGGCGGCGCAACTCCCCCATGATCGTCGGGACGGCAAACGCGACGAAGGCTGCCCCATTATTGGGGTCGAAGCGGTTGACCGCCTGGATCAAACCGACTCGGGCAACCTGGATCAGATCGTCGAGGTTTTCGCCCTTGCCGTCGAAGTGGCGGGCCAGCCGGTCCGCCAGCGGGCAACACCGCAGCACGATGCGGTCGCGCTGCCTCATGAATTCGTCGGATTCCGCCGGGAGTGTGCGTAGCTTCGCCACCATATCCGGTACGTCCGCGTACTCATCGGAATACCGGGTCTTTTCAGGTAAGCGCTTCTCCAGCAACAAGGTTGACATGAACGTGCCTTCCACAGGCCCACAACACGCATGAGAAGAATCGGCTCTCCGAGCATCTGCTCGGCGCCGTGGCATACGCATTGTTTCCACCAGTCAAGGTGGACCGGCAATCTGCCGTAGTCGACCGCCACCCGGTGTTCACTCAGCCGGGCCCTGATCTGGACCGCGGCCGCACACCGTACCGGTGGCGCTCAGCTGGCGTCGCTTCGGTCTAAGCGACTGCGCCGCATGGGCGCTGTAATCGACCATACCGCTGATCACAGCGTGACACCACCGCTACTCGCCGCCGACCATCGATAACGGCTGGTCAGACCGAAGAAACTTTTCTGCCAGAACAGGTTTGGCCGGCAACGGCCCGGGGTATCCAACGAACCGGCGAAAGCAACATCCGAAAAACACTGACAGGAAGTGCATTTTTCGATGGCGGTGTGTATTACCTGCGGAACAGATTGCGATCAGTCGTTCACCGTCAACTGGAACGGCCGCAGCGCCAGCTTCGACTGCATCGAGTGCATGGCCACCATGGTGGCCCCGACGTGTCGGCACTGCGGCTGTCGAATCCTGGGCCACGCGTTGCGAGTCGACGGCATCCCGTACTGCTGCGACCATTGCGCCCAGGCCGGAGACGACGGCGCCAAGCCGTCGGCAAACACCGAGCGTTGGCAGTTCGGCTTGCGGTCGATCGCGCCGGTGCCGGGTGATTGAAGCCCTGCCGGTTTAGACTGGCTCGCGTTACATGTCGAAGACTCTCGACATCACCGACCCGTCAGCAGCGGAAATTCTTCTGCTTCGACGCGTTGTGTGTGGTCCTCGGTGGCCTGCTGCAGGTCGGTCAACGCGGTCTCGAATTCCGCGGATGTCAGGTCCAGCTGCTTCACGTGGTCCAGCTGCTCCTTGGTGTCGTCCGCTTCGCCGCGCAGCGACTCGACCACGCGCCCGCGCCGTACCCGCGGGTGCACCAGCAGCTCCTCGGTCACTTCTTGGGCGGTCAGTGCCGCGCGCAGTTCCGCGAAATACTGCTGACGCTGGATGGCGTCCTGCGCGTGCAGCGTCTTGTCGAACAGGCGGCGCGTGGTCAGGTGCTGAGCCTTGACGTAGTCGATGACGTCATCTCTGGCAGTCGTCGACACAGGTGTCATGCGATCCCCCTTTTATGTCTGGCCCGGGTGTATCCCGGTACTACTGCCCAGTCCGCGCCGAAGTAAACGCCGGCTACCCGTCCCCGCTGCCGTCCTCGGGTGGCCAGTGATGCCCTTGTGACGCCGTCCCGGGGTCCGCGAAGTCGCCGCGCGACAGCGGCACCCATTGCTCGCTGGCCACGGCCTGTTCGGCGGGAAAATCTTCCAGGTCGCCGAACGGCTGTGCGTCCCACATCTCGAACGTCAATGGCGTCTGGAGCCAGCCGTACAGCAGCAGGTACGTGGCTTCGAGCGAATCGAGATGGGTGCGTTCCCAGCCGTGACTGCCGTCGAGCCCGAATCCCACGAGCGCCGCGCGGGTGGCGGCGCCGGCCTCGATGGCGGCCGCGACATCCGACCGGTAGTACCGAAAGATGTCGCGGGCGTAGGTGATTCCCTTCTCCTGGGCCAACCGGCACAACTTGCGGGTCAGGTAGTAGTCGAACGGTCCGTGCATGTCGGCCATCGGAATGGTGACGCCATGTTCGAGCGACTGCTGGCCGGGCGCGCACACCGCGTTGTCGACGGACACCAGTTCCGCCACGTCGGGTGGCAGTCCGTGGCTGGCACCGTGGCCGACTTCCTCGGTGATGGTCACCATGAGCGTCGTCCGATGCGGCAGCACGATGTTGCGCTCGGCGATGACCTTGGCCAGCGTCAAGGCAATGGCCACGCCGGCCTTGCCGTCGAGGTGCCGGGAGACGACGAAGCCGTCTTCGGTCAGCTCAGGGCTGGCCACCAGTGCGACGAAGTCCCCGACGTTCAAGCCCAACTGCTCGAGGTCCGCGCGCGATGTCACATTGCGATCGACCCGGACTTCGACGTCGTCCCAACTGGTCGGCTGGGTGTCGATCTCGTCACCGAACGCATGACCACTTGCCTTGAGCGGCATCACCGTTCCGGTGAAGAATCGGTCGGCGTCGTCGGGCAGGATCCGGACCCGGGCACCGGTGGCGAATCGTGCCGAGAAGGTACCGACGGGCACGAGCGCAAGCCGGCCGTTGTCCTTGAGTTCGCGCACCATGCAGCCGATGGTGTCCGAGTGCACCACGATGGCGCGGTCTGTCGTCTGCGACCGTCCCGGCAGTTCGGCGATCAGCGCGCCGCGGCGGGTCAGCGTGAACGGCACACCGAGTTTGGTCAGGATCTGGCCGATCAGTTGCATCACCGCGTCGGTACGTCCCGACGGGCTCGGCGTCTGCAGCAGCGCCAAGAGCGTGTCGACCATCCAGCCCCGGTCGTCCACCGACATCCGAGGGCCTACGGCGTCGTCGAACTCAGCCATCAGCGCTGCTCGATCGGGTCGGGATGCCAGGCCCACGGCGTGGCCGCGGTACGCGGGAACAGCAGATCGATGAATGCCTGCGCGGT
This sequence comes from Mycobacterium sp. PDNC021, assembly GCF_048282635.1. Classification (NCBI taxonomy): domain Bacteria; kingdom Bacillati; phylum Actinomycetota; class Actinomycetes; order Mycobacteriales; family Mycobacteriaceae; genus Mycobacterium; species Mycobacterium sp. PDNC021. The sequence goes on along the minus strand of NZ_CP182502.1, from coordinate 3,205,562 downwards.
CGGGCGCGGCTCGTGATTGGCCAGGCCTGGTCGCTCGTTCGCTTCGATGAACACGTACTCCTCGCCTCGCACCGTCGGCACGATCAGGTCGATTCCGGTCACCGGAATCTCGATCGCCTCCGCCGCGTCCACCGCCACTTTCGCCAGCATGGGGTTGAGATCGTCGGTGACGTCGTGAATGGTCCCGCCGGTGTGCAGGTTCGCCGTGTGGCGCACAACCAGTCGTTCGTTCGCAGGCAGCACGTCCTCCAGCTGCCAGCCTTCCTTGTGCACGGTGTCGTCGGTGATGGTGTCCAGCGGAATCGCCGATTCCCCGTGCGTGGCCACCGAGCGGCGCCGGCTCTGCGCTTCGATCAGCTGGCGGATGGTGTGGGTACCGGTGCCGATCACCTCGGGTGGCCGGCGGATGGCCGCGGCGATCACCTTGCCGTCGATGACGACGACGCGTAAATCCTCTCCCTCGCAACGCTCTTCGATGAGAACATCGGGGCAGTGCTGCATGGCGAGCCCGATGGCGCGGTTCAGGTCATCGGCTCTGGTGACCCCGACGGTGATGCCCGCGCCCTGTTCGCCACGGGCCGGTTTGACGACGGCGGACCCCACCTTCTCCAGGAATCTGCAGTCTTCGTCGGTGAAAGTCGCCGTGCAGCCTTCCGGTACGCGGATACCCGCGTCCGCGACGACCGAGCGGGCGACGCGCTTGTCGTCACACCGGCTCATCGCCACGGCGCTGGTCAGCTCGGACAGCGATTCGCGGGTGACGACGCTGGTGCCGCCGTGGGTGAGCCGAAGGTAGCCTCCTTGCGCGTCGAGCACGTCGACCGCGATGCCCCGCAGGATCGCCTCGTCGGCGATGATGCGCGCATACGGGTTCAGGTGTGCCAGTTGCTCTTCCGGCTTCACCGGAGCGAACAGCGGCTCGTTGATCGCGTTCTTGCGTTTGATCCCGAGCGCTGCGGGCACCCGTGTGAAACCGATGCGCTCGTACAGCGCGATCGCGCCGTCGTTGTTGTGCAGCACCGACAGGTCCATCTGGGCCCGTCCCCGCCGGATGAACTCCTCGATCAGCGACCGCACCAGCAGGCCGCCGGTGCCGGGCCGGGTGGCGGTCGGCTCGACCGCCAGGCACCACAGACTGGAGCCGTTCTCCTCATCGCCGAACAGCTGGCTGTGATCGATGCCGGTCACCGTGCCGACAACCTGACCGGTCTGGTCATCGACGGCGACCAGGTACACCACCTGCGGTGCTGACTGGCTGTTGGTCCACATCAGGTCGCTGTCGGCCGGCACCATGTGACACCGCACGTAGATGTGGTTGATCGCGACGCAGTCGTCGACTGAATTCACCTGGCGGACTGACAATCCCGGCACATCGGGTGGCCGGAACTGCATCGGCTTCGTCAGGTCGAGCCGGTACGTGAAACTCGGGTCGATGAAGAACTCGTGGGGGTGCAGCGCGACGAACACGTGCGGCGCGTCGAGATACATCCCGATGTCGCGGCGCCCGCTGCCTTCCTCCCGCAGCGCGGTGCCGAACTCGTCGGGGTCGTGGAACGTCTGACCGAAGACCAGCCGCCCCCAGCCCATGTCCTGTACGACGCCTTCGGCTACCTCGTCGGCTCCCGCTGTCATGACCACACCGCCCCGTCGATGTGCTGGGCCAGCCAGAGTTCCAGCAATCCGATCTGCCACAACGGATTTCCGCGCAGCGGTGTGAGATTGCCGTTGGGATCGGCGAACATCTCGGTGACGACACCGGGGGCGAACAGCCCCCGGTCGCGCGCGGCCCGGCTGTGCAGCGCGTCGCCGACGAGGTCCAGGTAGGGCCCGGCCAGGTGCTTGAGCGCGGGCACCGGGAAATAGCCCTTGGGGCGGTCGATGACCTCGGCCGGAATGACCTTGCGCGCAGCCTCTTTCAGCACGCCCTTGCCGCCTTGCGCGGTCTTGAATTCCGGCGGGCAGGCCGCCGCCAGCTCGACCAGCTCGTGGTCGAGGAACGGCACGCGGCCTTCCAGGCCCCACGCCATGGTCATGTTGTCGACCCGCTTGACCGGGTCGTCGACGAGCATGACGGTGGTGTCCAGCCGCAGCGCCCGATCGGTCGCGGTGGCCGCTCCCGGCTGGCTGAAGTTCTGCAGGACGAACGCACCCGCGGAATCGTGCTCGAGTTGCCAGTGTGGCTGCAGCAGCCGGTTGACCGCCTCATGACTGCGGTCGAAGAATGCGCTGCGGTAGCGACGCAACGCGTCGAGTGGATCGTTGTCGACCGCGCTCGCCATCGGTGGGTACCAGTGATAGCCGGCGAAGATCTCGTCGGCGCCCTGCCCGGACTGCACGACCTTCACGTGCTGACTGACTTCCTGCGACAGCAGGTAGAACGCCACGCAGTCGTGGCTCATCATCGGCTCGCTCATGGCGTCGATCGCCCCGGAGAGGGCGGGCAGCATGCGTGACGAGTCGACGCGAATCTGGTGGTGGTCGGTGTCGAATTGGCGGGCGATGACGTCCGAGTACTTGAACTCGTCGCCTTCCTCGCCGCCTGCGGCCTCGAAGCCGATGGAGAACGTGGCCAGCCCGTGTTGGCCGGCCTCGGCGAGCAGACCGACGATCAAGCTGGAATCCAGGCCACCGGACAACAGGCAACCCACCGGCACGTCGGCGACCAGGCGGCGTTCTACCGCGGTGCGAAGTGACGCCAATACGGCGTCCCGCCAGTCGTCCGCGGTCCAGTCGGCCCGCTCGAGCGACCGCTCGAAAATGGGTTCCCAGTAGGTCGTTTCAGTGCGCTTCCCATCGGGTTCGATGCGCATGATGGTGCCCGGCGGCAGCTTCTGCACACCACGCAGGATGGTGCGCGGTGCGGGCACAACCGAGTGAAAGCTCAGATAGTGTTGCAGCGCAACGGGATCGAGTTCGGTGTCGACTCCGCCCGCAGCCACCAGGGCAGGCAGCGACGACGCGAAACGCATCGCTCCCCCGGCGGCCTCACACCAGTACAGGGGTTTGACCCCGAGGCGGTCGCGCGCCAGCAGCACCCGGCCCGACTCGATTTCCGCGACGGCGAACGCGAACATCCCGTAGAGGTGCTCGACGACCCGCTCACCCCACTCCTGATATCCCTTCAGCACCACCTCGGTGTCACTGTGCGAGAAGAAGCGGTACCCTTTGCCCGAAAGTTCCTGGCGCAGTTGGGGATAGTTGTAGATGCACCCGTTGAAAACGACGGTGAGGCCGAGCTCCGGATCGTGCATGGGTTGATGTCCGTGACTGGACAGATCGATGATAGCCAGGCGCCGGTGGCCGAGTGCCACCCCGTCCCGCACCCACAGTCCGCTACTGTCCGGGCCCCGCGATGCCAAACGGTCGGTCATGGCGGCAACTGCCGCCAGATCAGCACCACGGCCCCAGGCGATTTCGCCGGCAATGCCGCACATGGTGGAAAGTCAGCTCCCTTGGTGGACGTCTCCGGTTTCACCGTACCCGATGATCACCGCCGACGTAAGGATCGGTCAAATATGCTCTGCTGCACTGTGTTTGCTCGCCGAGCCTGCAGCGATCTGATTGACGGCCACGAAAACACCTGGCACACAAGCCGTACTCCGGCACCGTCATCTGGAGTTTTTCGTTGATTTCCAATCGATTTCGTAGCGCTGATTCCAGTTGGTCGGCTACCGCGTTGCGCGGTAGCCGACCAACGTCGTCAAAAAGTCTGTGCCACCGCCTGATTGGCGAGGGTGTTCGCGCGGCGCTCACACCGTGGGACCACCACGATGGTCACGCCCGCGCCGATCGCCGCGCGGCGCCGAATCCGCCGTATTAAGTTGTACCTCGGGTCCGTCAAGGACTGCTCCCCTCCGTGGCATCGCTCGGTCAACTGGGGCACGCGTGCTGCCCGCTGCCATTGGCATACCCGCAACCGGCGCGGCTAAACCTCAACCCATGAAGTGCCCACAAAATTGCAGGCACACTGGTCAGGTGATCGATTTCCGCGGGTACCTGCTGGTCGCCGCTCTGCTCGCCACGACCGCCCTGACCCTCGTTCTCGGGATCACCGATCCGGCAGCGCCGCTGTCCTACCCGACGTGGTTCCTGGTCTGGAACATGTTCCTGGCCTGGATTCCGATGCTCTTCGCCGGCGCCTTCGCCGCGGTATCCCGGCGCCGGTGGCTGCTTCCGCTGGGGTTGGGCTGGCTGGCGTTCCTGCCGAACGCGCCGTATCTCGTCACCGACCTGGTGCATCTGGGCGAGCAGGACGAGCTGTGGCGCCACGTCCTGCAATACGGGTTCGCCGCGTGGACCGGCATCTTGCTGGGCACCGTGTCGTTACTGCTGGTGCACAAGCGCATCGATCGCGAATTCGGTCCGATCTGGGGTTGGCTGACCGTGGTGGTGTCCGTGGGTCTGTGTGCGATCGGCGTGGTCATCGGCCGGTTTCAGCGGTGGAATTCCTGGGACCTGGTCACCCGGCCGCACGCCGTCGTCGCCGCCACGTTCGAGTGGGTGCGCTCGCCGCTGTCCTACGTGCAATCCACCGGGGTCGGGCTGGCGGTCGCCGCGTTCTTCGGGTTGGCCTACGTGACCGTCTGGGCGCTGAGCGGCCTGCGGTTCAGCGCGAATCCAGGAAGGTGATGACCGCCAGCACCCGACGGTGATCCTCACCCGTGTCGGGCAGGTTCAGCTTGCTGAGAATGCTGCGCACGTGCTTCTCGACGGTGCCTTCGGTCACCCAGAGCTGATGAGCGATACCGGCGTTCGAGCGGCCCTCCGCCATCAAGGCCAGCACCTCGTGCTCACGTTCGGTCAACACGGCCAGCGGGTCCTCCCGGCGCTGCGCCGCGAACAGTTCTTGCACGAGGGCGGGATCCACCACCGAGGCGCCGCCCGTGATGCGGTGCAGCGTCTCGAGGAAGTCGGTCACATCGATGACGCGGCTCTTGAGCAGGTAGCCGATGCGCTGGCCGCCGCCGAGCAGTTCCATCGCATGCTCGACATCGACGTGCGCCGACAGCACCAGGATCGCCACGTTCGGTAGCTCACCGCGGATCACCTTGGCGGCGTCCAGGCCCTCGGTCGTGTGCGTCGGCGGCATCCGGATATCCGTCACCACCAGGTCAGGGACGGTCTCCCGGACCAAGGTCAGCAGTTCACCGCTGTCACCGGCCCGCCCGACGACGGTGAAACCAGCGCCGGTCAACAGGCTCGCCACACCTTCCCGAAGTAGCACGTCGTCGTCGGCGATGACGACACGCGTCCCCTCGGTAGCGCCTACTGCGTCCACGTATGTCCTGTTCGTCTCGACCCCATAGCCGCCGTGCCCTCAGACGCCGGACGTGCCGCTCGTTGCGTTCATCTTGCCTGTCCACCGGCCTTCATCGCGGGCACTCCTGTGAATCAGCCCCTGGCCCGCTGACAGGGGGCTCCTATTGCAGCTAGCCCTACCCCGTATTTGGGCGCTGGCCATGACGACACCCGCGACGTTCCGGAGCAATGTAAAGGACAGCCGGACACGGCCAAGAGAAGTCATCAGAACACCGAAAGCTGGTAGAGGACAATGCATATCACCCGCACCCGGATCATCCCGCTGGCCGCGACGGCAGCCGCGGCCCTGGCCATCGTCGCCGCGCCGACCGCGGCCGCCGCCACCCTGCCCACCGATGCCACCGTCACGCAGAGCAACGGGAACGCCCAGATCGTGGCGACCCCGGGTCCGGCCGCTCAGGAGGCCGGCCAACTGCAGCAGCCGTTCGGCGGCAACTGGGGCATCCTGCTCTACCGCAATCACTGATCCCGACCCCACCCCGACCACCCCGAAAGCGAGCCCCGACCATGAAGAACACCCTGAAGCGCGTCACCGTGTGGTTGTCCATCGCCGCGGTCGGCGGGGCACTCGTGGTGGCACCCGTCGCCGCCGCAGACACCAACCCGACCGTCCCCAATGGCACCGACACCTACAGCCAGTATCAGAACGGCGATCACAACTCGAATGCCCCGGCCGGCCACATCGATCAGTCGTTCTGACACTTCGGTCCAGTCGCCGTCAGGGCCGCCCTGACCGCGGTTAGGGTCGGTGACGAGATCAGGCGACCAGGCGGGAGGCGGCGAATGAATCCGGCACGATGGAATCCGGCTGTCTCCACCCCGCCGTGGTACGTCGGGCTGCTCGTCGCCGCCGGCCTGATCGCCGCCGAGGTCGGGGTGGTACGGCTGCTGCGCGATCCCCCGCCGCACAGCACCTATGCCATCGTCTTCATGTTCGGGGTGCTGGTGATGAGCGCGGGCTGGGGCCTGGGCCTGTCCGTGCTGACCACCGTCGCCAGCGCCATCGCCTATCTGCAGGTGCATCTGGACGGCGGCCCGCTCCTGCCCCTCAAGCCGATCGATGTCCTCACCCTGTCCGTGTTCCTCCCGATCGCCGGAATCGCGAATGTCCTTGGCTGGCAACTGCGTACCCGTGCCCGCGACGCGCACCAGAGTTGGCAGGTTGCCGCAGAGGCGACGGAGCGGGTGAGCGAACTCGCCGACCAGCAGGGTGCGCTGCGACGTGTCGCGACCCAGATCGCCGAGGGCAGATCACCGGCCGACGTCCTGTCGAGCGTGGCGGACGAAGCCGCCGCGGTGCTGCACGTCCGCAACGCCGGGCTGGTCCGCTACGAGCCCGGCGGCACCGCGACTCTTGTTGCCGCACACGACGAGCCGGGCCTCACGACGGTGTCCGTCGGAACCACCTTTCCCCTCGACGGCGACGACGTCATCGCGATGGTCCGGACGACGGGTCGCCCCGCGCGGATGGACACCCACGCCGACGGTTCGACGGCGGCGCTCGTCCGCGATCTCGGCCTGCACGCGTGCGTCGGCGTGCCCATCACGGTCGACGGACAACTGTGGGGCGCAATGATTGTCGGCACGTCCGGTCCGGACGCCCTACCCGCCGACACCGAAGCCTGTCTGACGGATTTCGCCGAACTCATCGCCACGGCCATCGCCAACGCCCATGCGCGCGCCGAGCTCGTCGCGTCCCGCGCCCGTATCGTCACCGCCTCCGACAACGCCCGCCGCGGCATCGAACGCGACCTGCACGACGGTGCCCAGCAGCGGCTCGTCACGCTGGCGCTGCAGGTTCGCACCCTGCAGATGGCGATCCCGCAGGACCCGGCCGAGCTCCAATCCCGTATCGCGGGCATCGGCGATGGGCTGCGTACCGCCAGCGACGAGCTGCGCGAGCTCGCGCACGGGGTGCATCCCGCGATCCTGTCCCGCGGCGGGCTGCGTCCAGCTCTGCGCGACCTCGGCCGCCGTGCGCCGCTGCCGGTCGAAGTGCACGTCGACGTCCCGGTGCGGCTGCCGCAAGCCGTTGAGATCGCTGCCTATTACACCGTCGCCGAAGCCCTCACCAATGCCGCCAAGCACGCCCAGGCGTCCGTGGTCACCGTGAATGTCGATACTGACGCCACATCGCTGCGTATCTCGGTCGCTGACGACGGAGTCGGCGGGGCGTCCCTCGATGCCGGCAGTGGATTGCTCGGTCTCGAGGACCGAGTCGCCGCACTCGGCGGCAGGTTGCGCCTGACCAGCACCGCGAGCGCCGGCACCACCATGGTCGCGGAGATGCCGCTGGCAGACGAGCCACTGTCCACCGACACAGATACCGGCTAGCAGGAATGCCCAACCAGCATCCCGGGGCGACAATGCAATACATGACGAACCGCCAATCCCTGCGATGCGTCATCGTCGACGACAACGCCGACTACTTGGCCGCCGCGACAGCGCTCCTGCAGCAGAGCGATATCGAGGTCGTCGGTACCGCGCAGTCGATCTCGGACGGGATGCACACCGTGGAACGCCTCCGACCCGACATCGCGCTGGTGGATGTGAACCTCGGCGAGGAGAACGGATTCGACCTCGTCGCTCAACTGAACTCCCACTCCGGCACCGCCGACGTCATGGCCATCCTGACCTCGACGTTCACTGAACTGCCCATCGCAGATCTCACGACCGCCGACGCGCCCCCGAGATTTCTGCCGAAACTCGATCTGTCGGGTGACGCGATCCGCGCCCTCATCGGCTGAGCCAGCCGGAGGACGCCATCTGCCAGCTGTCAGTGCGGGGCTGCCGGGCACCTCGGCTGCGCGGTCTCGCCCGCCGGGGCAACGTGATGACGTGCGCGAACGGTGATGCGGGCGCCCTGGTCGGGGACCAGCGTGACGTGCTTGAGCCGCTGGCCCTCGCCGTCCGCGGCGGTGATCTCCAGCTCCGCGCGGCGCAGCACCTCCCGCAGCACGACGCGCATCTCCACCAGCGCGAACGTCGCGCCCAGACAGCGCCGGTTGCCGCCGCCGAACGGCAGCCATGTGGTCGGGCCGGGGACGGTGCCGACCATCCGGTCCGGGTCGAAGCGCTCGGGGTCGACGTACTGTTCGGCGCTGGCATGCACCAGACCGACGCCCGGCACGACCATGACGCCCTTGGGCAGCCGGTAGCCGCCGATCTCCACCGGCTCGGTCAGCACCCGGCCGACGTCGTAGACCACGGGGCGAATGCGCAGCACTTCGCGGACTATCGCGTCGAGGTACTCGTCGCCGGCCGGTTCCCCGGCCGCACTCGCGTGGGCGGCTGCCACGGCCTTTTCCAGCGCGTCCGGGTGCCGCGTCAGGCGTTCCAGCGTCCAGGACAGGGCGGTCGCGGTGGTGTCGTGGCCGGCGGCCAACAGCGTCATCAATTGATCGCGCAGCTCGCGGTCGGTGATGTGCCGGCGGTCTTCGTCGGCGGCCCGGATCAGCATCGCCAGGACGTCGGTGCGCTGGGCGAGCTCCGGGTCGGCCCGCCGTTCGGCGATCTCGGCGTAGATCAGCGCGTCTGCTGCCGCCAGCCGCTTCTTCACGACGGTCCATGGCCACACGCGGTACAGCTGCGGGCGCGCGATCGACAGTGCCGCAATCCCGTTCAGATCAAGGAGCTTCGGCATCGCGGTGCGAAGCGCGGCGAGACGGTCAGGATCGGTCGCGCCGATCACCGTCTGCAGGATCACTTCGAGCGTGAGCGCCGACATGTGCGGCGCCACCGCGAATTCTGTTCTCACCGGCCAGTTCTCGATGGACTCCACGGCGATGGCGGCCATCGCGCCCGTCTGCCGGTCAACGGCGCCGCGCGTGAACGGTTTGAGCATCAACCGCCGCCGGTCGGCGTGCACCTCGTCGTCGACGACCAGGACCGAGTGCTCGCCCACCAGCCCCTTGAGCATCGAATTCGCCTCGCCCGCATGGAAAGTGTGCGGATCACCGGCGAACACCTGCTTGATGTGGCCGGGATCGGTCAAGTAGACGAAGGTCCCCAACGAGGCGATCCGCAGGGTGAACATGGCACCGTATCGCCGTTCGCATTTGGCGACGAAACCCGGCCAGTCCCGCAGCAGGAGTGCGGTTTGAGCCACCGCCGGCAGCCGCGGCCCCGGAGGTAGATCGGTTCCTCGATGACGCATGTTCGCTCACCCCCATCGGTAAGCCGACTCTACCCATTCGCCGCATGGCACGGGGTCGGGCGCTGACTTATCATCAGCATCTGCGGCACACTACCGAGGCGGCGACAAGGTGGAACAGAAGCGGCATTACGTGGCCATCGGCCGCGGCGAAGGTCTGGTCGCCCGATTCGGCGATGTACTGATATTCATCGCCGACGCCGCCAGGGCCCGTCCCCTCCTCCAGGTCACCGCAACTACCCCGCCGCCGGCGTTGCCTCAGACGCTCGCCACGTTGGCGTACGGCGCGGAGTCCGACACCGCGCCGTCCTTCGGCGCGCTCGTGCCGACAGCCGACGGACTGCACCTGATCGTGCGCGGCGAGGTGATCGCCGACGTCGAGGCGGGCGGCGGTCACCGGCGGCTCAGCGGCGGCGGCCGGCCGTTGGTCGACGAGACCGTCGCCCCGTGGTTCGACCGAATCACGATCTGCACCGCCACAACCACATTCGTGCCCTGCGCCGAGACCGATCTGGTCGCCGGCGTGGTGCCCGGTGCCGGCTTCGTGCTGCAGTCGAGTCGGGCGCGGTCAGCTGCCCAGCAGTCACCACCGCAAGCACCCGCGACCACGCGCGCCCGTCCCGTCACCGGAGCGCTGACCGCTGACGACGGGGCCGTGTACCCCTTGGACCGCACGTACATCATCGGCCGCAACCCGATGGTCGATCCCGCGGTGACCAGCGGGGCGGCATCACCCATCAGCCTGCCCGACGACCCGCAGGTGTCCCGGGTCCACGCGTATGTCACGGTCAACGGCGGCATGGTGTTGGTCCGTGACGCGGGAACCGCCGCCGGCACCCACACCGCGGCGCCGGGAGACCAGATCTGGACGCAGATCGGCGATCAGCCCTTCGAGCTGCTGCCCGGCTGCTACCTGCGGATCGGTCAGAAGATCCTGACCTACGATGTGTCAACCCAGGATCAGTAGGCAAGTCTGTCGGCGTCGGACAGGATGTCCCAGTCGCCGGTCCTCAGCACCCCCAGCGCCACCGGCCCGACTCGTCGCTGCTCGCGGACCGCTTTCTGCGCAGCCACGAGGTCGGCCGGATGGTGCCCCAGCACCGTGGCCCCCACGGCACGGCCGCGTGACACCACGAGCCTGCGATAGGACGGCAGCGCCGGCCGATCGATGACCACCACCTCGTCGCCCGGGCCGGGGTCCACCGGACCGATCGAAAACAGCTCCAATTCAACGCCTTTGAGGATGGTCGGTGGCGTCTCGACCGGGACGGTCCGGTCACCGCCCAGCGCATTGACGGCAGCCGCCTCGGCTTGTTCCGTGGCCACCGGCCATAAGCCGAGCACCCGGCCGCCGTGCTCGGCCACGTCGCCGGCCGCGTAAACGCCGGGCACCCGGGTCTGCATCCGGTCGTCGACCAGTACCCCTTTGCCGACGGGAAGGCCTGCATCCCTGGCCAATTCGATGTTGGGCCGGATGCCGGTAGCGGCCAGGAACACCTCGCACGACAGGATCCGGCCGTCCTTGAACCGCAGCCCGGTGACGGCGGGGTCGCCCCGCACTTCCGCGGTTTCCGCCTTGTGTGTGATGGTGATTCCCGCCCTGGCGAAGTGCTCGGCCACGAGCTGCGAGCAGCGCGCGTCGATCTGCTTGCTCAGCAACCGGGTCCCGCGTTCCAGCACCGTCACCCGCAGCCCGAGCTGATGGAGGCAGTAGGCCGCCTCCAGCCCCAGCAGACCACCACCTGCCACCACCGCATGGCGGGCCCGGCGCTCCTGCACGTAGGAGCGGATCCGCATGGCATCGGCCGCCGACCGCAGCACGACGCTGCCGGGCCGGTTCAAGCCAGGGATGTCAGGCACCGCGGCACTGGACCCCATCGCCAGGACCAACCTGTCGTAGGGCAGCTTCTCACCGGTGCCCAACCGCACCAGCTGCGACCGCAGATGGATGCCGGTGGCCCAGGTGTTCAGCCACGCGGTGACGCCGTGCTCGTCGTACCACTGCTCGGGCAGCAGGTACAGCCCTTGCATCGCGGACCTGCCGTACACCAGCCGGGAGATGCCCATCCGGTTGTACAGACCGTGAGGTTCGGCTCCCACCACATGGATTTCGCAGTCGGGGTGCCCGCGGCGCAGGAAATCCGCGGCCGTCACTCCCGCGATGCCGTTGCCGATCACCACGACGCTGACGATCGAGCGGTCGTAGCCGACCGGCCTACTCGCGGTGGTGTCGGCGCGTTCGGGCGTCAGCGACACCGTCACATCCCCGCCCTGAATCCGCGCGCAGCATGCCATTCGGCTGGACCTGCCGAGCCCCAGTCGGTTGAGGGTCTTGAGTTCGTCGGCCTCGGCAGGCGACAGACAACCCATCCCTTCGACGATCGACACCGGGTCGGCGCCGCACACACCCATCCGGCAGCCCGCCTCGATCGCCTGCCCGCTGCTTTCCGCGACATCGAGCAGACTCATCCCGATGTCGGCCCCGACGGGGTCCGATCCCGATTCGAAACGCACTCGCACAGCACCGCTTTCGGCGGCAGGGCCGGCCGCGGCGGCCGGCATCGTCGGCGTGTTCAGCAGCACCGGCTCTGCACGGGCACCGGTCAGGTAGGCGAACTGCAGTTCGCTGACCCGGGTACGGGCCAGCCACCACAGCGTCAGGACCGCGATCACCACGGTGATGGGCCACCGCAACCAGGGCGCGTCGACGCCGGTGATCTGTCGCAAGGAGTCTGTGAGGATGGGGCCGGAGAACCAGTAGTAGGCGTTGATCGCCACTGCCGCGAAACCCGCCGTCAGCATCGCCTGGCTGAGCGGTGTGACGGCCTGCAGCACGTAGCAGAGCCCGACGCTCACCAACACGAAAAGCGCCAGCACACCGTACTTTTCGGTCGCCGTCCCACCATGCTGGGCATGCACCGTGAAGAAGCCGATGATGAATCCCGGTAGGGCCGCCGCGAACAGGACGCGCGGCGCGCTCCACCGGGGTTCGGGGTCCGCCATATCGGCCTGCCAGGCCGCCCGGGGTTTGAAGTCGTAACAGTTCTTCGCACATCCGACGCAGGACTCGCAGTGACTGTTGGGCGACGTGACGTACGGGGTCTGGCCGTAGGTGCGCTGCAACGGCAGCAATGGGCAGATGCTGGAACACCAGCCGCTCTTGCCCTTGAACGCCAGACCCCCGGCGAAAGCCGAGGCGATGATCACCGCCAGCACCGCACCCATCGCCGGGCCGTTGCGGTCCAGGCCGACCAGCCGTGCCCCCGCGATGCCGAAGAACAGAGCGGCGGCGATCAGGAACCCGTTGCGCGTCCACCACCCGGGCGCGGTGGCGGCCCGGCTGAACCCCGCCACTCGCGGCAGCTGATTCGATGCCGACAGCGGGCAGATGTTGCGCCACACACCCGGCGCTATGAAGAACAGCGCCGGCCACAGCGGCACGACGATATGGAAGAAGACGAACAGTCCGGCCGCGGGCCGCACGAACATCGTGACCACCACGGCGAGATACGCCAGCACGCTGCCGACCCGGATCGCCTGCCACACCCGGCGCGAAATCGTGTGCGGCAGTTCGGTGTACGGCGGGAAGAGATCCCGGGTGCCGGTGGGATCGATACCCAGCGCCCGCTCCGCCAACCGCAGCCCCAGTGGGCGCACCTGGACCGCGGCGGCTGAGGGGACCGGGACCTCGAGGAGTTTCACCATCTGCATGGTCCGCGTCGGGTCGTGGGCGACCGCGGCGGCCGGCGCTTGATCAGCGGTCACCGGTTTGGGGGCGTGCAGCACGATGATCTCGGTGCGGCCCAACCGGATCACGTCACCGGTCGACAACGTGCCCCGCCCGGTCAGTGCCACGCCGTTGACGGTGCTGCCGTTGCTGCTGCCGAGGTCGACGACCGACAGTGCCGTCGGGCTCGGCACCAGGCGCAGATGTCGCCGGGACACCTCGCTGTCAGCGAGAGTGATGCCTTCGCACTCGCGGCCGAACAGCAGCGGCCTGCTCAGCGTCAACCGGCGGGCCGGCCTGCCCCATTCGCGGACCTCGATCACCGGCGGCTCAGCCATGGTCAGCTCCCCGAGAAGTCGTCACCACGCAGCGCCCGGATGATCTGGGCGAAATCCCTGGTGATCAGCTTAATTCTGGTGAGACCGATCCGCCGTCCGATCCGCATTTCCTGGCAAGTTGCCGTCAATCTCCTGTGCGCACGAACTTGTCGGTGAAGTCACCGCCTTTGCACTCCCCGCCGGTCGAGGTGTTGGTACCTCGACCTTCCAGGGTCCGGATCGGATCCTGCAGATCCGTCGGCAGCGGATATTCGGCGGTGATCTTGAGGTGCGTGGTCCCGCCCAGCGCGCACGGAACAGTCCCTTCCTCCGTGCGCGTCCACTTGCCGGCGGCGAAGATCAACGTGACCACACCGTCCATCGCGTGGAACGCGCTGATGCACCGGTCTCCGGTCCGCAGGCATTGCGTGCGGACCTGTAGATCCGGCGCACCCGGGCCGAAGCCGCCGCTCGAATAGGTGACGTTCTCGTGATAGCGGCCGTGCAGTGTCGAGGCCGGTGACGTGGTGCGCGGCGGCAGGCCGGCGGGGTCGGGCACACTGCTCAGCTCGCCGTCACCAATGCGGGTGAACGTGACCGTCCGTTTGACGCTGCTGCACCCGTTGACAGCGCTTCGGGTGGTCTCGCCGGCCAGGGTGCCGTCGGGCTTGGGCGTCAAAGTGAAGACCACCCACACTTCGGTGGGCGGCTCGCCCGGGGCGTCGGTGCACTTCACTGCCCCCGTCGCGACAGCGACCCAATCACCCGATATCTGGTCGAACGTCATGTTCGACACCACGGGGATGGCGCTCTTACCGGTGTACGACGCGTTGGCGATGCACCCGTTGGACCCGCACGACGAGCGCACACCCCACTCACCCGTCATTGCCGGCCCGCCGGGGATCACCGTTCCTTCCAGATCGGTGGCCGGCCCGTAGTCGGCGCGGTAGCTGCCGCTGAAGCCGCTGCCGGCCGCGGTCGCGGTCGGACTGGGCGCGGCCGGCTTCCCGCCCGGGCGATCGGGCCGGCCGAGTAGCCGCACCCCCGCGAACACCCCGCCGGCCACGACAAGCAGAGCGACCACCGCCAGGACCGCGATGAGCACGCCCGAGCGGGACGATCGAGTTTGCGGCGGGCCGAACTGTGGGGGCGGGTTCAGTTGTGTCGGTGGATTCAGCGGTGGTGGGTTCAGCGGTGGCGGCGCAGGCGCTGCCATGGTCGGCTGGTTGCGAAAATCGTTGGACGCCAATGGCATCGGCCGCAATGCCTGCTGCTGGAGCGCCTGCGCGAACTCCCCGCAACTGGCGAATCGGGCGGCAGGCGTCTTCGACATCGCCCGGGCCAGCACCGGATCCAAGCCGCGCAGTTCTGGGCGGTGCTCCCCCAACGAGGGCGCCGGGGCGGTGACGTGTTTGGTGATGACGACCGCCGGATTGCTGTCCGCATACGGCGGGTTCCCGGTCAGCAGCTGGAATGCCGTGCACGCCAGGGCATATTGATCGGTGCGGCCGTCCATCCCCTCACCCCGGAGCTGCTCCGGCGCGGCGTACGCCACCGTCCCGACCGCCATATTCGTCGCAGTCAGACCGGACGCGTCGTTCATCGGCCGGGCGATCCCGAAGTCGGCGAGGTAGACGCGTGACGTCTCCGCATCCAGCAAGATGTTGGCCGGCTTCACATCTCGGTGCAGCAGCTCGCGCCGGTGCGCGTGGTCAAGTGCTGAGGCCACGGCGGTGATGATCGGCAGCGCGACCTCCGGCGGCATCCCGGCGGGATAGTGGTCGCGCAGCAGTTGCGCGGCGTCGGTCCCGGCCACGTAGTCCATCGAGATCCAGAGCTGGCCGTCGCACTCCCCCCGGTCGTGGACGCCGAGGATGTTGGGGTGCGACAACGTGGACACCAGGTCCGCTTCGCGCAGGAACCGCGGTCCGTACTCCGGGTCCACGGTCAGTTCGGCCGACAGCACCTTCACCGCGTCCAGGCGCGGCAGCCGCGGATGCGAAGCGAGGTACACACTGCCCATGCCGCCCGCGCCTAATTTCCGCCGGATCGTGTAACCGGCGAAAACCTGACCCTCGGTGAGCAACACGGGCAAATCGTAGGCCCGCCGTGCTGCCTACGCAGGCAACGCGGACAAATCCGCCCAGCGGACCAGTTCGGCCCATCGCAGTCCCGGTGTCGATACAGTCCGACGATGCACGCCGCCGCGCTGAACCGTCTCGCCGATGTCTTGCCGGACGGCGCGCTGATCACCGATCCGGACATCATCGAGCGCTACCGCCGGGATTCGGCGGCCGACCCGAACGCCGGCACTCCAGTCGCCGTGGTGCGCCCCGCCAGCACCGCCGACGTGCAACACGTGCTGCGGTGGGCCTCCGAAAACCGCATCGCCGTGGTGCCACGCGGCGCGGGGTCGGGCCTGTCCGGCGGCGCCGACGCCGTCGACGGCTCGGTGGTGCTGAGTACCGAACGCATGCGGGACATCCGGATCGATCCGGCCACCCGGACCGCGGTGGTCCAGCCGGGCCTGACCAACACCGAGGTCAAGCGCGCGGCCGCCGGTCACGGCCTGTGGTACCCGCCGGACCCGTCGTCCATCGACATCTCCTCGATCGGCGGCAACGTCGCGACCAACGCGGGCGGCCTGTGTTGTGTGAAGTACGGCGTCACGGGTGACTACGTACTCGGCATGGAGGTCGTGCTGGCCGACGGTACGGCGCTGCGGCTTGGCGGGCCCCTGCTGAAAGACGTTGCGGGACTGTCCTTGACGAAGCTGTTCATCGGGTCGGAGGGCATTCTCGGTGTCATCACCGAGCTCACGCTGCGGTTGATCCCGGCCCAGCCACCCGCGTCGACGGTGGTTGCCGTGTTCGACTCCGTCGCCGCCGCCGCGAACGCCGTCGTCGCCATCACTGCCGAAATCCGCCCGGCGATGCTGGAATTCATGGACCATGCGAGCATCAACGCAGTCGAGGACCATCTGCGGATGGGCCTCGACCGGTCCACCCGAGCCATGCTGCTGATGCAGTCCGACGCGCCGGGGGCCGCCGCCGCGGAAGTGGCGACCATGATCGCCAACTGCGAGAAGTGCGGTGCCACAGAAGTTTTCGCCACCGACGACCCAGCCGAGGGCGCGGCGTTCACCGCGGCGCGCCGCGGCATGTTCGGCGCGGTCGAGAAGCTCGGCAGCCTGCTGTTGGAGGACGTGGGCGTCCCGATACCCCGATTGCCGGCGATGGTCACCGGGGTCGAGGACATCGCCGATACGTGCGACGTGCAGATCTACATGGTGGCGCACGCCGGGGACGGCAACACCCATCCGATCATCGTCTACGACCCCACCGATCCCGATGCCACCGACCGCGCCGAGCGCGCGTTCGCGCGCATCATGGAGCTGGCCATCGGACTGGGCGGCACCATTACCGGCGAGCACGGCGTCGGACGCCTGAAACGGGACTGGCTGCCCAGTCAGCTCGGTGACGACGTCATGGCGTTGACCCGGCGCATCAAAGATGCGCTGGATCCGCAGGGCATCCTCAACCCTGGTGCGGTACTGCGGTAGTCACTTCGACGTGGGCCCGGACCCGTCCGGCGTCGTCGCACCAGCCCTTGTTCGCGGCGTACACCAGCATCCCGGCCAGGTTCTGCCGCCACTCGTCGTCATCGCCGCGGCCGGCCAGCTCGGTCAGCACGTCCGGCGCGATCCACGCGTGTTCGGGCACCTCGATGACCACCTTGAAGTCCGTGAAATCGTGCGGTTCCCGCACCTCGACGACCGGTGGGACCTGGACGGGGTCGATATGCAGGTACATCCGTGCTCCTTCGCTGCGAGTTGCTCAGATTCTGCGGGCGAACGGCGCCGATCGATCCCGGTTGTCCCACAGCGTGGAGCGAAAAGTCGATCTCACGTGCGCGTCGCCTGGAGGTAACCAACGATCCGTACAGTCGCTCTCATGTCCGCAGCACCCACGAGCCTCACCGAGCAGACCTTCCGGGATCTGCTCACCGCGGCCATCACGCGGGGACAACGGCCGCCACCCACCACCATCCTCGGCCCGACCTGCTGGATTGCGATCGACGTGCTCGCCCGCGAGCACCCGGATGCCACCCCTGAACGGGTCGTCGCCGCGTTCGACGCGTTCGCGATCGAGCACCTGGAGATCGACCGGACCGAATCCCCGGCCGACGTTGACCCTGTCACCGCGCGGGTGGCCGAATACGCCGCCATCGACGCGCTCGTGGCCCAGCTGAGCATCACTTACCCGAACATCGACCTCAGAACCGTGACGGCCGTCGTACGCCGCATTCACGCCGATTTTCACGATCATGCCGTGCGGGACTTCATCCCACTGTTCGTCGAGCAGGCCGCACACCGAAAACTCGCCTAGCTCGACCGGCATCCAGAGCGGCAGCACCCTGGCAAGGTAGTGCCCGTGTCCACTCATCTGACGGCCGAAGAGGCCATGCTCGTCGAGACCGTGCGCGCGTTCGTCGACCGCGACGTCAAGCCCACGGTGCGCGACGTCGAACACGCCAACACCTATCCCGAGGCGTGGATCGAGCAGATGAAGCAGATCGGCATCTACGGGCTGGCCATCCCCGAGGCGTACGGTGGTTCCCCGGTGTCGATGCCCTGTTATGTCGAAGTGACACAGGAACTCTCACGCGGCTGGATGAGCCTCGCCGGCGCCATGGGCGGCCACACCGTGGTGGCCAAGCTCATCGGTTTGTTCGGCACCGAGGAGCAGAAGCAGGCGCATCTGCCGCGGATGGCCACCGGCGAGCTGCGCGCGACCATGGCCCTCACCGAACCCGGTGGCGGCTCGGATCTGCAGAACATGTCGACCACCGCGCGCCTGGACGGCCCCGACCTGGTGATCAACGGCGCCAAGACGTGGATCAGCAACGCGCGCCGGTCCGGGCTCATCGCGCTGCTGTGCAAGACCGATCCGACCGCAGAGCCACGGCACAAAGGCATTTCGGTGGTGCTCGTCGAACACGGTCCCGGCCTGACGGTGTCCCGCGATCTGCCCAAGCTGGGCTACAAGGGCGTCGAATCCTGTGAGCTGACGTTCGACGGCTACCGCATACCCGCGTCGGCGATCCTCGGCGGTGAGCCCGGTAAGGGGTTCGGGCAGATGATGAAAGGCCTTGAGACAGGCCGAATTCAGGTCGCCTCGCGGGCTCTCGGCGTCGCCACCGCGGCGCTGGAGGACGCACTCAAGTACTCCCAGGAGCGCGAGAGCTTCGGTCAGCCGATCTGGCAGCACCAGTCGGTCGGCAATTACCTGGCGGACATGGCCACCAAACTGACGGCCGCCCGTCAGCTGACGCGGTACGCCGCCGAGCGCTACGACAGCGGCGAACGCTGCGACATGGAGGCCGGTATGGCCAAGCTGTTCGCATCCGAGATCGCCATGGAGATCGCGCTCAACGCCGTCCGAATCCACGGCGGCTACGGCTATTCCACCGAATATGACGTCGAACGCTACTTCCGCGACGCCCCGCTGATGATCGTCGGCGAGGGCACCAACGAAATCCAACGCAACGTGATCGCAGCGCAGTTGGTCGCCCGCGGTGGGCTGTGATGGATAAAGCACGCGCCGGCAACGTCGTCGGTTTCGTCCTCGCCGCGGCCGTCGTCGGGGCGTTGACGGGTTTGGCGGCGGGCAGCTTCCGGGTGCTGCTCGATTACGCGACGCAGTGGCGCGCCTCCCTGTCGCACTGGTCCCACGAAAGTTGGTGGGGCCCCGTCGTCATCGTGGCCATCTGCGCCGTCTGCACCGCAGCTGCCGCCTCGCTGGTTCGCCGCGTCGAACCGAACGCCGAGGGCAGTGGCATTCCCCGCGTCGAGGCCGTCGTCGCCGGCCGCGCCGAACCGGGCCGGTTCAGAATCCTGCCCATCAAGTACGTCGGTGGGCTGCTGTCCCTGGGGTCGGGCCTCGCCCTCGGGCGCGAAGGGCCGTCAGTGCAGATGGGTGGCTCCATCGCGATCATCGTGGCGTCGGCGACGCGCCGTTCCCAAGCTGACCTGCGCATCCTCGCCGCCGCCGGCGCGGCCGCCGGCTTGGCCACCGCGTTCAACGCCCCGATCGCCGGCGGGGTGTTCGTGCTGGAGGAGCTCGTCAAACGCTTCGATCCGCGCACCACGGTCGCCACGCTGGTCGCCTCCGCGTCCGGATTCATGGCGGCCTACCCGTTCGTCCGCTCGGGCAGCGAGTTCCAGGTGCCGGCGCTGGCCGATCCTCAGCTGGCGGGCTCCGGTTGGGTGCTGGCAGTGGGCGTGCTCACCGGCGTCCTGGGAGTCCTCTATAACAAGGCCATCATGTTCGGCCTCCGCACCGCCGATACCAGCCGCTGGCCGGTCGAGGTCCGCGCCGCACTCATCGGTGCCGGCGTCGGGATACTGGTCTGGTACTCCCCCCATCTGGCCGGCGGCGGCGACCAACTCACGCAGGAAGCACTACTCGGCCACGGCGCGATCGGTGCCGTCACCGCGGTGCTGGTGGTGCGGTTCGTCCTCGGTGTGGTGTCGTATGCCGCGGGCACGCCGGGTGGTCTGTTCGCCCCGATGCTCGTGCTCGGCGCCGACGTCGGGTTGATCGTCGGCCTGATCGCGGCCCACCTCGCGCCGCATTCCGCGCCCAGCCCGGCCGCACTCGCCCTCATCGGCATGGCTGCGTTCTTCACCGCCAGCGTCCAGGCGCCCGTGACGGGCCTCATCCTCGCCACCGAACTCACGGGCAGCACCAACCAGCTGCCGCCAATGCTCGGTGCCTGCGCGACGGCGCTGCTGGTCGCCATCGCTCTCGGCTCACGCCCGATCTACGACCTGCTCACCGACCGGGCGGCCACCGCGGCTGCTACGCGATAGCTCAGCGGAGGTTGCCGGCGTATCTGCTTGCCAGCGCACCGATGTCGATGAGCCACAACAGAGTGTCGCGCGCGGTCTCTTCGAACGGTCGGGCCACAATGCCCAACTCTTCGGTGGTCACCGTCGTGTCGAATCGGGTGTCCCGCTCGGCCAGTTCGACGGTCTCGACGTCCGCGGGCAGGTGGATGCTGTCCGGCAACACCTTGTTGAGCAGTTCGGCGAGCTGAGTGAACGGCTTGGCCACGATGGTGGGTGTGCTGACGAATGGCAGCCACCGCCCGGTGATCTTGTGCAGGGTCCCGTGCATCAGGTCACCGTCGAGGTGATGACCGGGCACCACGTAACGCCGCGGCCCTTGACCCGCCACCACGCAGGCGGCGACGACGTCGGCGACGTCGCGAACGTCGACATAGTGGGCGCCGCCGGTCGGCCATACGGGCAAGCGCCCCTTGATGATCCACATGAACAGCTCAGCCTGCGTCCCCAGGTACGGATCGTGCGGCCCGAACACCCCGCCGGGATACACCGACACCACCGGCGCCCCGATCGACTGGAGCGCCCGAACTTGTACTTCTGACTCACGTTTCGACTTGGCGTACGGCAGATCCACGTCACCCAGCGGCAGATCGGGTCCGCCGCCATCGCGACAGGTCAGTGCCACCGTCGACGAGATGTGCACGATGGGATCGAGACCGCGCTCCACCGCCCCGCCCACCACCAGTTCGGTGGCGCGCAGATTGGTCCGGGTGATCTCCGTCGCGCGGCGCGCGTCGAGACTGAACACGGCGGCCGCGTGCACCACCGCGTCCGCGCCATCGAGAGCCGCCGCCACGACATCGGCATCCAGCACATCCCCGACCACGATGTCATCGACCGAAACATCCAGTGGTTCAAGCGATATCGGTACCTGCTCGGAACGGCGGACCAGCATCCGCACGTCGTGTCCATCGCGGACCAGCGCCGCGACGATATGCGCACCAACGTAGCCGGTCCCTCCGGTCACCAGAACCTTCATCTTCCGTCCTTCCCAGGGACTCGTCGGCCAGCGTTGGTCTGGCGACGACCCTGACAAGGTCGCTGGGCCGCATCGCCGCCCGCACCCTATCCCTGATCAGCGACTATTCGCTGGAAAAACGTGTCACGCTTCGGCGTCACTATCGCCATCATTTCCGGTGATGATCTCCTTGAGCTTGTCGACCGCATGGGCGCCGATGTCCACCGAGTTGTGCACAATCCCGGAAATCCCTTCGGCCACATCACCTCTGATGATGTCAGCGGCGTTGTCGACGATGTCCGACGCCTTCTCGACGGAATGAGCGGCTACATCACGGACCGCGTCGAACGAGTCCTTGGGGTTGAGCGGCATCGCGGTCTCCTCCGGTTGACGGTTAGCCAAAACGGTAGACCCCCGAACCTTCCCGATATCCGGGAACGTACCGACTGGGCGCCCTTCACAGCCCCTAGCCTCGTGCCATGGACGAGGTGTTCGTCGTCGACCGGGTGGTGACCGCACCTGGGTGCGCCCAGCGGTTCATCGACGCCTATCTGGCCGGCTACGCCCCCGGCGCCCGCGGGCGGGGCATGACGCTGCGGGATGTCCTTGTGAGTCCGCCGATCTGGTTCGACGATCAGTCCAACACCGTGACCATCACATGGACGCTGCGCGATGCCGCGGCGTGGTGGCAGATGACGTGGCACGGGCGCTCGGACCCGAGGCTTGCGCAGTGGTGGGGCAGCATCGCCGATCTCATCGTCGAACGCCAGCGGAGCGTTGCGACCCGGCCCGAAAATGCCGCCCCGGCAGCGGATCTCGAATCAACGTCATCGGCCGCCGCCTCAGCCGCGGCGGTATGTGTGACGCGACTGGTGGACGTCGCCGAATCCGACCGTGGCCGGGTGTTGGACGCACTCCGCGTCGCGGCCCGCGGCAGCGGGGCCTTCGCGTGTGTCGTCGAGCCGACGCTGCCGGGCACGCGCAATGGCGGTGACATCCTGGTGCACTTGCGGTTCCGCGATCAAGACACCTGGGAACAAAGCACTTTCGATGATGCCCTGACCGACCCGACGATCACCCATGTCAACGGCGCAACCTACCGCGGCACACCCACGCGCCGCGGCAACGGCACCGTCTACCGCGCGCTGCTGCTGCGCGTCGACCCGGAGGTGGACGACGCGGCGGTCGCCCAGTTCGAACGGGAACTGGCGTCGATGCCCGGCTTCGTCTCCACCATCAAGGCCTGGCAGCTCAGCCGCGTCGACACCTCGATGGGCGCCAGCCCGTGGACGCACGTGTTCGAGCAGGAGTTCACCGACGTCGACGGTCTGCTCGGTCCGTACCTGATGCACCCGATCCACTGGAGCGTGGTGGATCGCTGGTTCGACCCCGAGACCACCGACGTCATCGTGCGAGATCGGTTGTGCCACAGCTTCTGTGAGCTGGCTTCGCCCGTTCTCTAGCGTAAAGGTGAGCTTGTGTGCCCGGGAGTCTGCTCAGCCGAAGGTGGTCAAGGGCCTCGGCAGATTCAGGACCAACTGCGCGTCCTTGGCGACGTCCAGGCTCAGGACGCGCGATGCGCCGAGTCCGTCGAGCAGGTCGCTCAGCGGACCACCGTCACGCGCGACCGCCACGTCACGCGGGAAGCTGCGCTGCGCGTACGACAACGTGTTGGACTGCACCGACGTCTGGTGCCACTGGCCGTCGACCAGATGGATCATGGTGTTGGTGCCCATGCGGGACTGCGACGGCACGTCGGTGAACTCGGGACGCGGCGCACTCAACGTCACGTCGGGTTTCCCTGTGGGCCCGACGATTTCGGCGCGCACGGTGTCGCCGATGTCGACGTTGATACCGGTGCGCCACTTCGGCAGCTGGTAGCCGTTGACGCCGCGGACGCGTGCGATCTCAGTGGTGACGGGCAGCGCCAGAACATGCGCGTAGAAGTTCCTGCGCCGCAGGGCACTCAGCAGTTCCAGTTCAGGCAGCAGGCCGGATACCAGGCCATGGTCGCCGGGTTTGCGGATGACGGCCGCGACGGAGACCTCGTCGTAGGGATCGTTGTCACAGACCGAGTAGGAGAAGAACGTCAGCGCGGCGATGCCGTAGCCGGGCACCGCACGCAGTGGTTCCAGGGGCGCGGGCAGCATCGCGGCCAGCCGGTCCAGCGGAGCGAGCAGGTTCGCCTGCACGATGCCGGCGCGGTAGTAGAAGTTCGGTGCCCACAGCGGCCCCACCCGCGAATCCACCTGGACCTTCGGGATTCTGCGGAACCAGTCGATGTTGCCTACCGCGGGATCTTGTGCCACCTCATCGAGATTCGGGTTCGAGCGGTAGCGGTCGTAGTAGCCACCCTTCGGCACCTCGACGGTCTGGCCGGCGAATTCGACTTCGGTGAGTTGCGTAGCCATCGTGATGGACCTCGTCCTTCCTAGGGGATTGATGGTTCAAGGCTGACAGGACGCCGTGCGCCTCCACAGGTGCCGGCTGGCCAACAACTTGTGAGAAGTGGCCAAACAGCTGTCAGCCGCGGATGGGTGGACGACGATCAATCAGGTCCCACCTCGTTGAGCAGTTCACACCCCGAGCAGCAGGAGACACCATGACCGAAATCAAGCCTGTGTTGGAGCCCGAAGCCGCCGCATTCTGCCAGGCAACCGACACTCCGCCGTACCTCTATCAACTGCCGCCCGCCGACGGACGCAAGACGGTCGACGAGGTGCAGTCCGGTGCCATCGAGATGCCGGACATCGACGAGGAGTGGCTCACGGTCGACGGCGGGCCGACGGGGTCGGTCAAGGTGCGCATCGTCAAGCCCGCCGGGGCGACCCGCCCCCTGCCGGTGATCTTCTACATCCACGGTGCGGGCTGGGTGTTCGGCAATGCGCACACCCATGACCGACTGGTCCGGGAGTTGGCCGTCGGCGCCGATGCCGCGGTGGTGTTTCCCGAATACGACTTGTCCCCCGAGGCGAAGTATCCGACCGCCATCGAGCAGAACTACGCTGCGGCGCAGTGGGTGTTCGCGCACGGCGCCGAAAAGGGCTTGGACGCATCGCGATTCGCGGTCTCGGGCGATTCGGTGGGCGGCGACATGGCCGCCGTGCTGACGCTCATGGCCAAGGACCGCGGCGACGTCACGATCTGCCACCAGGTCCTGCTCTACCCCGTAACCGCAGCTGACTTCGACACACCGTCGTATCACCAGTTCGCCGAACACTACTTCCTGAGCCGTGCGGGCATGAAGTGGTTCTGGGATCAGTACACCGAGAACGACGCACAGCGAGACGAGGTCTACGCGTCACCGCTGCTCGCCACCGTCAACCAACTCGCCGGTCTGCCACCGGCTTTGGTGATCACCGCCGAGGCCGACGTCCTGCGGGACGGCGGTGAGGCCTACGCGGCCAAACTCCGCGAGGCCGGCGTACCCGTCGTACAGGTCCGCTTCGGCGGCATCATCCACGACTTCATGATGCTCAACGCGTTGCGTTCCACCCACGCGGCAACTGCCGCAATCAAACTCGCGCAGGACACGCTGCGCACCGCCCTGCAGGAGAACACACCATGACGACGTTCGCATCCCCACCCGCTGCCGGCACCCGGAGCGCACTGCTGCGCAACCTGGCCGGTCGGGTCCAGGCCACCGAGCCCGGCACCCGTCTCGAAGTCCTCAATTCGATGACGGGTCAGGTGCTCGCGGACGTCCCGCGGTGCACGCCGGCCGATGTGGCAGCGGCCGCGGCGCGCGCCCGTGCGGTCCAGCCGGCATGGGCAGCTCGGCCGGTCGAGGAGCGCGCGGCGATGCTGTTGCGCTTCCATGATCTGGTGCTGGATCGCCAGGACGAGGCACTCGACCTGATCCAGCTGGAGAACGGCAAGGCCCGGCGGCACGCGTTCGAAGAGATCATCGACGTCGCCATGGTGTCGCGCTACTACGCGAACACCGCCGCCGAGTACCTCAAACCGAAACGGCGGCAGGGCGCGCAGTTGGCTCTCACCGAGGTGTGGGAGCTGCACCACCCGAAGGGACTCGTGGGCGTCATCTCGCCGTGGAACTACCCGCTGACGCTGGGTATCAGCGACGCGCTTCCCGCGATCGTGGCGGGAAACGCGGTGCTGACCAAGCCGGATCAGCAGACCCCCTTCGCCACACTGTGGGCCGTCCGGTTGCTCGAAGAGGCCGGTATGCCAAGGGGATTGGTCCAGGTGGTCACCGGATCGGGTGCCGAGCTGGGTACGTCGATCATCGAACAGTCGGACTTCTTGATGTTCACGGGTTCGACGGCGGTGGGGCGCACTGTCGCCGCGCAGGCGGGCGAGCGTCTGATCGACTGCTCGATGGAGCTGGGCGGCAAGAACGCCCTGCTGATCCTCGATGACGCCGACGTCGACAAGGCCGTCGACGGTGCGATCCGTGCCTTTTCTCCAACACCGGTCAGCTGTGCATCTCGATCGAGCGCATCTACGTTCCGGCGGCGCTGTGGGATCAGTTCTCGAGCAAGTTTGCCGCGGCTACGAAGAAGATGAAACTCTCCGGCGCCCTGGACTATTCAGCTGATATGGGCTCCCTCATCTCGCAGAAGCAACTGACGACGATGAGCCGACATGTCGATGACGCGGTGAGCAAGGGCGCAACCGTGCTCACCGGCGGCCGCGCTCGCCCCGACCTGGGACCGTACTTCTACGAACCGACCATCCTGACCGGCGTCCACGACGGCATGATCGCGTACGCCGACGAGACGTTCGGTCCTCTGGTCTCCCTCTACCGCGTGGAGAGCGAAGCCGAGGCCGTCGAGAAGGCCAACGACAGCCCCTACGGCCTGAACTTCAGTGTGTGGACCTCTGATCCGAAACATGGGCGCGACGTGGCCGCCAAATTGCAGGCGGGCACCGTCAACGTCAACGAGGCCTACGCCGCCGCGTGGGCGTCGGTCGACGCGCCGATGGGCGGCATGAAGGCCTCCGGCATGGGCCGCCGCCACGGCGAGCACGGAATTCTCAAATACACCGAGTCCCAGACGATTGCGATCGAGCGACTGCTGCCGGTCGGCGCACCCACCTGGCTCGGCGCAGGTACCTACGCGCGTGTCATGACTGCAGGCATCCGTCTCCTCCGTCGGATCCCGGGCGTCAAATGACGGTCATCGTCTTCGGCGCCACCGGCTACACCGGAGGCTTGGTGACCGAATCGCTGGTGCGACGTGGAGTCCGACCGGTGCTGGCCGGCCGGGGCGCCGAACGACTGGCCGCCTTGGCGCAGCAGTTCGGTGGCCTCGACTACCGCGTGGCCGACGTCGGCGACCCGGCCAGCGTCCGCGCCCTGGTCGACAAGGGCGACGTTCTGGTCACCACCGTCGGCCCGTTCGACCAGTTCGGCCATCCGGTCGCACAGGCCGCGGCCGACGCCGGTGCCCACTACCTGGACTCGACGGGTGAGGTCGGCTTCGTCCGCGAGGTACACGAGCGGCACGACGCCCGGGCCCGCGCGGCCGGAGCCATCATCGCGCCGGCCTTCGGGTACGACTACGTGCCCGGCATCCTGGCCGGTGCCCTCGCCGCACGCGCCGGCGGAGAGGCAGTGCATGCCATCGATATCGGCTATTTCGCGATCGGTTCGCTGCGCAACGGCCTGAGCCAGGGCACGCGAAAAACCATGGCGGAGGGCCTGATTCTGCCGGCGACGGTGTGGCGGGACGGGCACCTGGTAGACGAGACCACCGCGAGTCGGGTGCGTGCGTTCTCGGTGCGAGGGAAGCGCAAGAACGCCTTCCTGGTGTCGGGCACCGAGGTGCTGTTCCTGCCGGCAGAGCTACCTGGGCTTCAGTCGGTGACGGTCTACAACGGCTGGTTCCCGCCGCTGAGCCGCGCCATCCAACTCGTCTCCGCCGCCGCGAACACCGCAGCCAAGCTGCCCCGCGGACGCGACCTGGTCAACGCCATCTCTGCCCGCACCGTCGGTAGCAGTGGCGGTCCCGACGCGGCCGAGCGGGCCCGCACCCTCAGCCACGTCGTCGCGGTGGCGCGTGATGAACGTGGCGCCCCCGTCGCCGAGATCCACCTCGAAGGCCCGAGCCCCTATTCATTGACAGGTGAGCTGATGGCCTGGGCCGCAGAACGATTGGCCGCCGGCGCGGGCCGCACGCCCGGCGTCGTCGGACCCGTCGAAGCCTTCGGGCTCGAGGAGCTCGCGGCCGGCTGCGCCGACGTCGGCTTGGCACAGGTCTGAACCACCGTTGCTGAACACCTTGTCACTCAACGTGTCTCGATCAGGGATGCAGGATCAACTTTCCGGTCATCCGGTGGCTTTCGCTGAGATCGACGGCCTCCTGCAGGCTGGTCAACGGAAGATGCTGGGCGATGTTCACCGTGAGTTGGCCGGCGTCGGCGGCCGCCATCAGCGGTGCGAGCCGGTCGCGGGTCGGTCGCCCGAGGATCGTCCGCGCCTGGAACGGCGGGATGAGGGTGTAGACGGCGTCGGCAACATTGTGCATCGACACCATCACGTAGCGGCCCCGCGCGGACAGCAGGGACAGGCACTTTCGGCGGGAGTAGGCATCGGCACAGTCGGCGACGATCTGGAACGGCCCGTACTGCCGGGCTTGCTCGAGGACGTCGCCGCGGGTGTAGTCCAGCACGATGTCGGCGCCCAGTTCCTTGACGAGTTCGACGTTCTTGGTCGAACAGACGCCGACGACCACGGCGCCTTCGTGTTTGGCGATCTGAACGGTGAGCTGACCGACGGCACCGGAGGCGCCGAGCACCAGAACCCGGCGCTGCGATGGCTCGACGCGGCGGAGGCGGCCGATGTCCACCACAGTGCGGTGTGCGGTGACACCCGGAATTGCCAGTGCGACTGCGGTATCGAGATCCACCGCGTCGGGGACATGACAGACCTGGTCGGCACGCACCACCGCAGTTTCTGCGAAACAGCCGCGTTGTCCGCGCGAGAAGTCGGTGCTGCCGACCACCCGGTCACCGGGCCCGACGTCGCGCACCTTCGGGCCGACCGCATCGACGGTTCCGGCGAAGTCCAGGCCGAGCACCACCGGCGGTTTGGGTCCGAGCACTCTGGCCAGCAGTCGCATCGGTGGCGCGATGAGCATCTGACAGTCCGCGGGGTTGAGTCCGATGCTCTGCACTCTGACTCGGACCTCATCCGCACGCGGTTCCGGTGTCGGCAGCTCGACCAGCTCGATCGGCTCCCCGGTATTCCAGCTGCGTTGCGCCATCGCCCTCATGACGCGAAACTCTATTCGGTTGTGGACAGGGAAAAGGAGTGCGTCCAACGACTGCGAAGCGAACTCAGCCCTTCAGCACCTCGACGACCTTCTTGGCCGTCGCCTTGGCAGAGCCCGGGTTCTGGCCCGTCACCAGGCGACCGTCGGCGACGACGTACGAGGCGAAGGGAATCAGGCCCTTCTCGTACAGCGCGCCGCGGTTCTTCATTTCTTCTTCGACGTTGTAGGGCACCAACTTGTCGACGCGGGCCACCACTTCCTCCGTCCAGGAGAATCCTGTGAGCTTGCGGCCCGCCACCAGCAGCGAACCGTCCGACAGCGTCGTGTTCAGCAGCCCCGCGTAACCGTGGCAGACCGAGGATACGACTCCCCCGCGTTCGAAAATCTCCCGCGAGATACGTTGCAGTCCTTCGCTATCGGGAAAATCGAACATCACGGCGTGACCGCCGGTGAAGTAGATGGCATCGAAATCCGCCGAATCGATATCGGCCGGCGCGGCGGTGTTGGCCAGCAGTGCCATCTTGGCGTCGTCGGCTTTCCACGCCTTGGCGCTCTTGTCCAAGTTCGGGAACTTCAGTGACCGCGGCTCGAGCGGTGAGAGTCCGCCCTGGGGGCTGACGATCGTCTGCTCGTAGCCGGCCTCGGCGAAGACGTGATAGGCGTGCGTCAGCTCCGACAGCCACAACCCGGTCGGCTCTGACGGGTCTACGTAGTGCGAGATGTTGGTGACAACGTTCAGGATGCGCTTGGTCATGAGCCAAGAATTCCCTGGCCGGGCACCAGACGCTACGAAGTGGCCACTTCTCACAACTTGTTGGCCATTCATCACCTATTGTGCGAGGCATATCGACCCCTAGGCTCGATACCGCAGGATGGCAGCACACAGTGGACACGGCCGAATGAGGACGATGTGAGTACACACGATGTTCTTCGCTCACCGGCTGGTGTCGCATTGCTCGTCGACCTGGCCGCGGACCACGGCATGGCCGACGCCGATTCATTGCGTGGCACCTCACTGACCCGGGCCACCCTCGAAGACCTCGATGCCGAGATCCACCTTCGGGACGAACTCAAGATCATCACGAATATCCTTGGCGACCTTGATGTCCCAGGCCTGGGTATCGAGGCGGGTCTGCGTTGTCATGCCGCATCACCAGGCATCTGGGGGCTGGCGCTGATGAGCTCGCGCACCTTGGGAGATGCCCTCGCGGTGGGCGTATCGCTGGCCTCGCTGAGTTTCTGCCTGTGCCGACTGACTGTGTCGGCCGACACCGGGGACGGTTACGGTCGTTTGACTCTCGACCCCTCCCAGCTTCCGCTCGACATCCGCGGCTTCGCCGTCGAGCGCGACAGTGCCGGCATCCAGACCCTGCAGCGCGACCTGCTGATGTCATCCGACGTCCAATTGCGAGTTGCCTACACGACGGCGCGCCCCAGGGACGAGGTCGTGCAGAAGTACGTCGACGTGTTCGGTATCGAACCCGAGTTCGGGGCACCGCAGAACTGCCTCATCATCGGTCTCGATTCGTTGGCCAAGCCGCTGCCGCAGGCGAACCAGTACGCCCGGTCGATGGCAGAGAAGCAAGCGGTGGACCTTCTGAGGGACAGATCGGCTCGCGCCGGCGTGGCGGGACTGCTTCGCGACATGATGCTGTCGAGTCCGTCCCCCGTCCTCTCGCTCGACGAGGCAGCGCGGCAACTGACCGTCAGCGCGCGCACGCTGCGACGGCACCTCGCCCAGGAAGGGGTGTCATTGCGCGATTTGCAGGAAGAAACCCGCGAGGCACTGGCCGAGGAACTGCTCGCGGACGGCAAGACCGTTGCGGAAATAGCTGAACGCCTTGGCTATTCGCAGGTCTCGAGCTTCACTCAGGCGTTCCGGCGATGGAAGGGCGTCGGGCCGCGGGAGTATCGCGAGCGAACGCGCAACCTATGACGACACTGGATCTGCAATCCAAGCGGCCGGCGGCCAGCTTGGCGCTGATGCTCGACTGGGCAACCGAATTCGGCCTGACCCCACAGCAATGCCTCGCCGGCACCAGGACGACGCCCGCGGCCATCCGTGTCCCCGACGCCGAGATCACCGCACAGCAGGAACTCAAGGCCATCGCCAATATCGTTGCCGTGCTGGGTGATCGGCCGGGACTCGGCCTGCAAGCGGCAGCCCGGTATCCGGTCACGGCATTCGGCGTGTGGGGATTCGCGATCCTCACCAGTCCGACGTTGGGCGAAGCCATCGACGTCGCGGTGCGATTCGTCCAGCTGAGCTACGCCTTCTGTACCTTCGAGACCCGCCACTCCGGCGACGACCTCATCGTCGTCATCGACTCCCGCGCCGTGCCCGCACCGGTCCGCCGGTTCGTCCTCGAACGTGACGCGGCAGCCATCCCCAACCTGTACCGGGAAATCCTCGGCACCACCCCACCGCCGAGCCGCATCGGCTTCGCCCTGCCCGACCCTGGGCCGGCGGTGTCCATCTACGAGGAGATGTTCGGCGCCACACCTGAATTCGATGATGCCGAGACGACGGTCACGATCGCCGCTGAACTGTTGAACCTCCCGCTACCGCAGGCGAGTAGCCATACCGCCAAGCTCGCCGAGCAGCAATGCCGATTGCTTCTCGAGCAGCGGGAAGCCCGCACCGGCCGCGCCGGTCTGGTGCGCGACCTCCTGTTGTCCGACCCCGCCAACCCACCGAGCCTGGCCCAGGTGGCGGGGCGGCTGTCCAGCAGCACCAGGACGCTGCGGCGGCAATTGGAGGCCGAAGGCACCTCATTCCGGAAGCTGCTCGACGAAGTGCGCCACCACCTGGGGACGGAGTTGCTCCAGAGCGGTATGACGGTCGAGCAGGTCTCGAACCGGCTGGGGTACACCGATGTCAGCAACTTCTCGCACGCCTTCCACCGCTGGAACGGCTCCAGCCCGCGGGCTTACCTGGCCCGCCGAAACAGGTATGCGACGCGGAACCGAACGCAATAGCCCACCATCCAACCAAGGAGGAATGCATGTACGCGATAACGCTCAATGGCCATGGTGGTCCCGAGGTGATGGAGTGGGCGCAGGTCGACGACCTGCCCGCACCGGGTCCCGGTCAGGTCGCCATCGATGTGGTGGCGGCGGGGGTCAATCGCGCCGACGTCATGCAGCGCATGGGCTTCTACCCACCGCCGCCCGGCGCCAGCGACATTCCGGGCCTCGAGGTTTCCGGCTACATCGCCGAAGTCGGTGCCGGCGTGCAGGATTGGGCACCCGGCGACGCCGTGTGCGCACTGTTGGCCGGCGGCGGCTACGCCGAACGCGTCAACGTAGCGGCCTCCCAGGTGCTCCCGCTGCCGCACGGCGTCAGCGTCACTGCCGCCGCCGCGCTGCCCGAGACTGCGGCCACCGTGTGGTCGAACGTGGTGATGACGGGTGGCCTGCAGAGCGGACAGACTCTGCTGGTCCACGGCGGTGGCAGCGGAATCGGCACGCACGCAATACAAGTGGGACGTGCGTTGGGGGCCAACGTGGCGGTGACGGCCGGTACGCAGTTCAAGCTGGATGCCTGCCGCGAACTCGGCGCGCAGACCCTGATCAACTACCGCGACCAGGATTTCCCGGCTGTGGTCAACACGGAGTACTCGGGCGCCAACGTCATTCTCGACATCATGGGCGGCAGTTACCTGGGTAAGAACGTCGAAGCGCTGGCCGAGAACGGCCACCTGACCATCATCGGGTTGCAGGGCGGCGCGGTCGCCGAACTCAATCTCGGTGCGCTGCTGTTCAAACGGGGCTCGGTGCATGTGACGAACCTGCGTCGTCGGCCCGAAGACGGCCCCGGTTCGAAGGCCGAGATCATCAGCGCACTGCGGCAACAGCTGTGGCCGCTGATCGCCGACGGTGCGGTGGCACCGGTCGTCGCGGCCGAGGTACCGATCACCGATGCGCCGGAAGCGCACCGGCTGCTCGACTCCGACAAGACAGTGGGAAAGGTGCTGCTCACCGTCAAGGACGACGGCTGAATAACCTGATGCGGCCCGCCCTGCGCCGGTTTCTCGGATTCCTCGGCAGAACCAGGCTGGGGATGCTGGTCACGGGGATGCCGGCCGGCACGACTGACGCTGTGCGGAATGATCCGTAGCCACCCCGGTGCTCCGGTTCTGGCTGCGTTCACGCCGGATCCGGTCTCCCACGATGCGCTCGACCAATAGCGGGACAAAGGCTTGGATCGGGGCATCGGCGAACCGCAGTGCGGCCTCCCGACACAAGCGCGTGATCTCCGTTTCGCGTGTCATGTCGTCCCGGCCCTCGCGACGAGCAAGTTTCCCAGCGACCTCGACGATCCAGTCGCGCGAACGCGGAGCCGGGTGCGCGACCGCTGTCACCACCGCCGCTTGCGTCGTCCTCGGTGGGGTGACGCAAGCGGTCTCGAACAGTACCTGGGTCATGACTGCCCCGCGGGCGTACGGTCAGCCGAACCCTGCTGTCGGGCAACGCCGTTGCCAACAACTACGGGCGATGCCGGCCGGATGAACAACAGTGTGCAATCCGAATCCTTCAAGGCCTTTCGCACCTCTTCGCTGGTCAGTTCCGCGACCAGCTCAGGGTGGTCTCCGGGCACGATGACCAGCTGGTCGATGCACGCACTCTGGCGCAACAGGTTGGTCAGGTGTCCCGGCATGGCCAGCGTGACCGGCTGGAGATGACTCTTGTCCGGATTCTTCAAGTACCGTTCCACGGCGGAATGCACCGGATGCCTGGCGTCGACCGGCTCACTCGAATGCGACCAGGGCTCCAACAACAAAATCGGCGCGTTGCGCCACGCGGAATCAGTCTCCGCAGCCTCGACCACGGCAGTGGCAGAGCTTGATTCGTCCAGCACGGCCACAATCCATTTTCGGTGATCGAAGTCCCGGTGCGCCCGCCGGATGATCGCCACGGATCCCGGCGACCGCCGAGCGACCTCGGCCGCCGTGAATCCACGAGGACCGTCAGGCGTGTCGTGCGTTCCACGGTCTCCGACACAGACCAGGGACGCGCGATCGGACTCTGCGGCAAGGCATTCCGCCGGACTGCCGGAAAGAATCTCCGATTCGAGTTTCACGTCGATGTGCGTATCGACAACCGCTTCCCACGCTTTGTGCAACGCATGCTGTGCCCGGTCGATGTTCTCCTGCTCATCGGCGTCGACCGCATCGATGACGTAGACCAGCCGCAGCGTGACGTCTCGGCTCGCCGCCTCGAGTGCAGCCCAGCGCGCCGCGCGCAGCGCGTGTTTGGAACCGTCGATGCCGACGACGATCGGCTTCATGGTGGCAATGGCATTCATCAGAATTCCCGTCAGGCTGCCCGGGGCAGGCCTTGGATCCCCGACGGCGCCTGCGACGCCGGATCCGGCCGCTTCGCCCACCCGACATAGGTGAGGTAGATGCCCATCAACGCACCGAGTAGGTAGACGAACTGCCACACGGGTGTGGCGCCGATCAGGCGACTCGACAGCGAGGCGTACTGATGCGGAAAGGCCAGCAGGAAGAAGCCTTTCGCGGCCATCCCCCACCCGACAATCGAGACGATCGCCGCTGCCGCGCCACGCCAGTATGGGTGAAACGCGATGACCGCGATACCACCCATGAGCAAGAAGACGCCGGTGATCCACGGCCACGTGTTGCTACTGGTGAACTCCGAGAGCATCGGGCGCATGTCCGCGGCCCTTACAGCTACGACGGTACCGACTACTACGTAGAACGGTCCGAGTACGCGGGCGAAACCACGCGTCCGCGGTTGGACTTCCTGATTCGCGACCATGTCACTCCTCCATTCTCCGACAACGTTGAGATCAGTTGATCTCCATTGACATCTCATCGCGCACCCGCGACCGGCCCTAGTGCCTAAGGTCCCTCGAGACAAGCAAAAGTGCTCTGCCGCAGACTCCTGTCAGAGCGCTGAACGACAGACCGCGACCGCAGCGTCCACCGTTGCACTCAAAGAATCGGCGGTGTCGAGTCGATGAGCCTCGGGCCAACTGAAGGGTTCTTTCGCCAACGCCGCGGCTATCTCTGCGGTGACTTCGGACGTGCTACCGCGCCGGTGCCGAATCCGCTCCTGGGCGATGCCGAGAGGGGCCGAGCATTCCAATTCCACCAGGGGACAACCGTGGTCGTGGGCCAAGGCTCGCGAGTGCTGTCTCAGATCGGCGTCCCGCCAAGTGGCGTCCAGGATGACCGAGCATCCCTGCGCGAGAAGCAAACCTGCACGATTCAACATCTCCCGGTAGACCAGCTCAACCTGCTCGGGGCTGTAGCGGCCGGTCCCGTACTGCCCGGCCGGCCCGCTCAAACATCCGGCCTCGCAAAGTTCGGCTCGGACATCGTCACTCGAAATCACCTGGGCCGCAACAGCTGTAGCCAATTCCCTGGACACCGTGCTCTTGCCCGTCCCAGGGGCGCCGCCAACCAGGATCAACCGAACGGTCGCGGTACGTAGGTTCCTGATTGCCAGTTCCAGATGCCGCAGCGCGTCGGGGCGGGCGACGACATCTCCCTGTTCCATCCGGATGCAATCGACCTTGGCCCGGACGGTCGCCCGGTAAGCGCAGTAGAAATGTGGCAGAGACGGCGGTGCCGCATCATCTGCTGCCTGCCGGTAGCTGGTCAGGAAGTAGTCGGCGAGTTCAGCCGCTCCCCGGAACTGCAGGTCCATCGCAAGGAAGGCCGCATCGTCGATACCGTCCACGTAGCGGAGCTGATCGTCGAACTCCAGACAGTCCAGGACGACCGGCCCATCGACCGTACAGAAGATGTCTCCGGCCTGAAGATCGCCGTGCCCGTCGACGATGCGGTGCTGCTTGACGCGCTGCCTGAACAGCTCAGAGCGGCCGCTGATGTACTGCTGAAACAGACGACTGATGAGGGCAATGGAGCCGACGGCGTCCAATGCCGTGGCCCGACGGTCGAGCTCGGCCAAGTTCTGCTCCCAGCGTGCGAGGACGGCCGTGCGGCGCCCAGCAGCGCTGATCTCCTCGTTATGTGGCGAAACAGCATGCAATCGCGCGAGCTGTTTCGCAATGGCATCGAGGTGACCCTCCACCGGCAGCCCTTTCGCGACCATGGTGGCGAGTCGTTCAGCGTCGGGATAGCGCCGCATCTCGATCACCGGCTCGCCCGGGCCGCCCGCGGGCGCGACGAGATGCGCCAAGCCGAGATAGCTGTCCGCGGCCAACCGGCGGTTCAGCTCGATCTCACGCAGACATGCACGTTCACGGCGCTCTCGTGTGCTGAAATCGAGAAAATCCGTGACCACCGGCTTCTTCGCCTTGTAAGCGCGATCGCCCGCTAGCACGACCAGCCCGGTATGCGTTTCGTGAACTTCGATGCGTGCGGCCGGAGCCACGGTGTCAGTGACGTGCGGTGTGACAGCAAGGCTCATGGCGGCAATCCTTTCTGCCATGTCGAGCCGACGATGCGGCCATCCGTCCCACTGATGACGGCCAATGGTCACTTGCCCGGCTACTGGTGACTTCTGGCTCTGTCTGGAGCTCAACCACATCGGGCAGGGTCGGTATGGACCTCGCAGCGCCGAGAAGGACATCTCATGACGAAAGCCACAATTTCACTCCGAGAGATCGAAGATGCGGTACACCTGGCCTGTCGGGCGCCGTCGTTCCACAACAGCCAGCCGTGGAAGTGGGTTCTGGAATCGGCCACCTTGAAGCTGTTTCTCGACACCGACTGGTTGGTGGCCACCGATAGTTCCGGGCGTCAGGCAATGTTGAGCTGCGGCGCGGCACTGGATCATCTGCGGGTCGCGATGGCAGCAGCCGGCTGGACCACCCTCGTCGATCGTTTTCCCAATCCCAACAACCGACATCACCTCGCCGATATCGATTTCCGGCCGGCAATCGGGGTGACTCCGGCACAGCGGCGAGCGGCAGACGCAATCCTGTGCCGACGAACTGACCGACTGCCGTTCGGCGCCGTGGAGGACTGGCCGGCATTCGAGAGACTACTGCGACTGGCCGTGGGCAATCGGCCGACCCAGATTGACGTGCTGACCGCCGGGCAACGTATCGACCTGGCCGAGGCGTCGCATCTTGCCGAGTTGCTGAGGATGTACGACACCGCCTACCACGCCGAATTGGAATGGTGGACATCACCTTTTGGCGCAGCGACGGGCATCCCACACAGTGCCCTGGTGTCGGCCGCAGAAAGCGATCGAGTTGATATCGGACGCTCGTTCCCGGTGACGCACACCCGGGAGCGACGCCGGGAAGCCGGGGACGACCACGCCACCGTTGTGGTGATCTCCGCGCTCGGCGACACCCGTGACGACATCTTGGCGTGCGGCGAGACGTTATCCGCGGTGCTACTGGAGGCCACGATCGCCGGCCTAGCCAGTTGCACGCTCACGCACCTGACCGAGCACTCGGCCACTCGCGACATCATCAGCACACTCACCGGACATCCGTTGCCGCAGGTGCTGGTCCGGATCGGCACGGCCCCCGCCCTCGACGAGGTCCCGCCACCGACACCGCGCCGCCAGTTGTCTGATGTCTTCCGTCACCGGCCACATCGCCCGCACGATCGGAATTGACGGAGGCTCGCTCGACTCCCGTCTGGCAGCGCTGCGCTTTCGCATCAAGCTCCCTATTGCACACAGCGCCGCGACAAGCGCCATGCCCGTGAACAGCTGCTTCTTCATGCCATCGACGATGGCGTCGGAACGGGTTGCGGGCTAGAGCACATCGACCCGCTGTCGCGGCCAACAGTCCCGCCGCCGCAAGTCACTGTGCCGGGCGACTAGGGACCAATTCCCCTGCCGCCGGCGGCACCACCGCACCTACCGTCGATGAATATCAGCTCGATGATTTTCAGGAGAGTACGGAGATGTACAAATCAGCTTCGCCGTCTTCAGCGGTGGTAGTCGGCATCGACGGCTCGCAGTGGTCGGTGAATGCTGCCTTGTGGGCGGTCGACGAGGCCGTCATTCGCGATGTGCCTCTGCGCTTGCTCTACGTGGTTGCGCCACGCGGCCATGGCCCCATCGACCCTGAACAGGAAGCGCGAGACTTGGCCTGCGCCGACGTTTCCGTCCGCCGAACCCTCGTCGCGGTCGAAT
This sequence comes from Mycobacterium sp. PDNC021, assembly GCF_048282635.1. Lineage (NCBI taxonomy): Bacteria > Bacillati > Actinomycetota > Actinomycetes > Mycobacteriales > Mycobacteriaceae > Mycobacterium > Mycobacterium sp. PDNC021. The sequence continues at coordinate 3,167,847 of NZ_CP182502.1, read as the reverse complement.
CAACGGACAAACCGGTCAAGATCGAGTGGGAAGTTCTGCAGGGGCACCCCGCCAGGGTGCTGTTGAACGCAGCCAGATCAGCCGACCTGCTGTGCATGGGCTCCCTCGGCATCGCCCATGCGACCGGGTCCCGGCTCGGCTCCACCGCAGCGACCTTGGCTACCTCGGCGCTGTGCCCGGTTGCCATAATTCGGAACGGCAGTTGGTCAACGCAACCCCGGCACGTGGTTGTGGAAATCGACGAGAGTCCGGACAGCGTCAACGTTCTCGACGCCGGGATCAACGAAGCCCGGCTGCGTGGCGCCCCGCTGACGGTGCTGGCGACATCGCACACCCCACTGTCGGACACTCACGAGCACGTCCCGGATGAGAACGCCCGCGTGCGTTTGGACAAACGGCTTGCGCGCCACCGCCTGACAAACCCGGACATCGAGTTCAACCTGGTCGCGGTGAACGGCTCGACGATGAACTATCTTGAGCACCACGCTGATTCGATCCAGTTACTCGTCATCAGCAGGCATCGCCGGCCCGGTTTGGGAGAGATCGTCGGGACCGCGCGCGCAGTGCCGAGCCAGGTCAATTGCAGCGTATTGATTTGCCGTCATAACCAGCGCTTGTGACCGCTGACTGGCCTATCGTCGTGAGGGAGAATTGAACACACACAAGTACGTCGTCAGCATGCAGAAGGGTATGTGAATGGTCACTGTATTTCTCGTCGACGACCATGAGGTCGTACGGCGTGGACTCATCGACCTCCTGAGCGCAGACCCCGAACTGCAAGTCATCGGCGAGGCCGGAACCGTGGCGCATGCCATGGCCCAGATTCCTGCGCTCCGGCCCGATGTAGCGGTCCTCGATGTGCGCCTGCCAGACGGCAACGGCATCGAACTGTGCCGTGATCTGCTGTCCCGCCTGCCCGACCTTCGGTGCCTGATGCTGACCTCGTTCACCTCCGACGAAGCAATGCTCGACGCGGTACTGGCCGGCGCGAGCGGCTACGTCATCAAGGACATCAAGGGCATGGAGCTGGCCGAGGCGATCAAAGCCGTCGGCGCGGGACGATCACTGTTGGACAATCGCGCCGCCGCAGCGCTGATGGCCAAGCTACGCAACGCCGCCGAACGGTCTGATCCGCTTTCGGGCCTCACCGATCAAGAACGTGTGCTGCTGGATCTACTCGGCGAAGGGCTGACGAACAAGCAGATCGCGGCGCGCATGTTCCTGGCGGAGAAAACGGTGAAGAACTACGTGTCCCGCCTGCTCGCCAAGCTCGGCATGGAACGGCGCACCCAGGCCGCGGTGTTTGTATCGAAACTCGACAGGTCACAGCGTCCGGACAACTGACACGGAGTTTGCGGCAAGCCGCGACGTGATCCTGCGGCAATGACAGAATCACCGCTGTGACAAGCCATGGTGGCAATCCTGATCGCCCGCTGCGGGCGACGCTGTCCGGACTACGGTTGCGTGAGCTCCTCAGCGAGGTTCACGACCGGGTGGAGCAGATCATCGAAGGTCGCGATCGCTTGGACGGCCTTGTCGAGGCGATGCTCACCGTCACGTCCGGTCTGGAACTGGATGAGACGCTCAAGACCATCGTGCGCACGGCAATCGAGTTGATCGACGCACGGTACGGCGCCCTCGGAGTGCGCGGAGCAGGCCACGAACTCGTGGAATTCGTCTACGAAGGGATCGACGAGGAGACGCGCTGCAAGATCGGGCCGCTGCCCCAGGGACGCGGCGTACTGGGCGCGCTGATCGATGAGCCGAAACCAATTCGGCTGGAAAACATCCATACGCATCCCGCGTCCGTCGGTTTTCCCGAACACCACCCGCCCATGCGAACATTCCTGGGCGTACCGGTACGTATCCGCGATGAGGTTTACGGAAACCTGTATCTGACCGAAAAAGCATCTGGGCAGCCATTCAGCGAAGACGACGAAGTCCTGGCGCAAGCACTGGCGGCTGCCGCCGGCATCGCCATCGACAACGCGCGCCTCTACCACCAGTCGCAACGGCGCCAGGCCTGGATCGAGGCCACCCGCGACATCGGTACCGCGCTTCTTTCCGGTACCGAGCCCGCCGACGTATTCCGGCTGATTGCCGAAAAAGCACGTGCGTTGACGGAAGCGGACGTCGCGCTGCTGGCCGTTCCCGAGGAGGACGACGCGCAAACCGACGAAATTGCCGAACTGCAGATCGTCGATATCGTGGGCGAGATCGGACCGACCGCATTGCGGATCACCGTAGCCGACGGGCCGGTCAAAAGCGCCTTCCGCCAACGGATTCCATCTCGCTGCGATGCCGCCGACCTTCCCGACACCATCGCGCTCGAGATGGCACATGCGCTCGTTCTGCCGCTGCGCACCACGTCGTCGGTCATCGGAATCCTGGTCCTGTTCAGAGGCAAAGAGCGGCAACCGTTCACCGACGACCAATTGGACACGATGGCTGCATTCACGGACCAGGCCGCGCTCGCCTGGCAACTTGCGGCAAGCCAACGGCAGATGCGCGAACTGGACATCCTGGCCGATCGGGACCGGATCGCCCGCGATTTGCACGACCACGTCATCCAAAGACTGTTCGCCGTCGGTCTCACGCTGCAGGGCGCCGTCCCGCGCGCGCGGTCCACCGATGTACAACAGCGCATTACCGGGTCCATCGACGACCTACAGGACGTGATCACCGAAATCCGCACCGCGATCTTCGATCTACACGGCAGCTCGGGCGGCACCACCCGGCTCCGGCAGCGGCTGGACGCCGCTGTATCCACGTTCTCCAGCAATGAGTTACACACGACTGTCCGTTACGACGGCCCGCTGTCCGTCATCGAAGCGGATCTCGCCGATCATGCGGAGGCGGTGGTCCGGGAAGCGGTGAGCAACGCCGTCCGCCATGGCAACGCCAGTGCAGTCACGGTCACCGTCACCGTCGACGACGAACTCCGCATCGAGGTGGCCGACAACGGCAGCGGACTGGCCCAGCCGGTGACCGAGAGTGGTTTGACCAACCTTCGCCGACGAGCCGCAGACAGCGGTGGCGAGATGACAGTAGACCCGGGCGCCGACGGCGGCACCGTACTGCTGTGGTGGGCACCGCTGCCGTAGGTTACCTGCGAAGTTACTTGCGGTAGTGGTCCTTTCGGCCGCCACCGTCGCGATCGAATTCGCGCCATTCGTCGGCCCAACCCGCAAATCTCTTGCGGTCAAGGCGCCAGTGCAAAACTTGCACGAATCCGTACAAACTTCCGGTCAGCCCGAGCCACAGCATGACTGCCGCACCGAACGCGGCGGCCGATACCTGATCGCTGGTCTGCGGGGGGCCGACGTATTCACCCCGATTGTTCACCCAAACCGAGGTTTGGTCACCGCGCTTCAGGTGCGTCGGGCCCATGACCCACGCATCGTGGTCGGCCTCGCCGGCGCGCCAGCGCACATGTGATCGGAATCCGGCTGCCCCGAAACGTGATATGAGGACGCTGCTGTCCACCGCCGTCGCCGCTGCAGTGTGCCATTCGGCAGACTGCAGCGCCGCTACCTGTCGCTGCTGGTCGTAAACGGAAGTGCCGAACGCCGCAGCGGGGGCAATCAGAAACAGACCGATAACCAGCGCCATGAACCGCGCGGCCGCCTCCAGGCGATCACTGCGACGCACCAGCGGGCTTCGGGAAAAGCACATGAAATGTCGGACCCAGAACTGAGCGACCGGGCTGCACCTGTACTCGTCCATGTCGGACTCCTTGGTCGAACCTCGCGCCACCTGGCGCTGCAGGACCTCAGCCTGCGCCGCCGCACGAGCCCGGCGACAGAGACCAATGTCCTTGCCTTCCAATGACGATGGGCACCGGTTTCGGATGTCACACGGCGAACAATCACCGGATGACGAAGTGACCTATGGCTCTGTCGATCGCGTGACGTTCACCTGCAGGATCGCTGTATGAAGATCGAGCAGACTCCGGGTGGATTCACTCCGCCGGTCACCTTCTCGTCTCCGGCGCGAGCATCTCACGAAACGCTCTGGGACGGAACGAAGGTCACTGTCCGCGATCTCGAACCCGAGGATTTCCCCGCGGTGCTGGCACTCGCCGACAACCTGAGCGGTGACGAGCTTTACCTCCGGTTTTTCACCTACGATCCGAAACATCTCGCGGAGTGGGCGCATTCGGTGACCCAGCCCACCGCGGGAGGCCTCTCTTTGGGTGCCTTCGACGGCGAAAGACTTGTGTCCGTCGGCAATTACATCACGGCCTCCCCAGTCGGCACCGCCGAAATCGCCATCGTCGTCGCGCATCGCAATCACCACCGCGGGATTGCCACAGCGCTGCTCAGGCGGCTCGGTGCGCAAGCCAAGGCAGCGGGCATCCAACGGCTCTTCGCTGACGCGCTGGCAGAGAATCGCGGCATGCGGCAAGTCATCGCCGACGCCGGTTGGCCCTACACCCAACACCGCAACGATGAGGTACTCACCATCGAAGTCGACCTAACCGAGACCGGCAGCACGGGACTGGCGGAACCCGAACCGACTGCATCGCCATCTGTCCTATGTGCTGTGAGGTAACCCAAATGTCCAAAACATTCCCCGACCACGAGACCGTGCGCGCCGCCATGGCGCTCGCAACGCGTGCACCTTCGGTCCACAACACCCAGCCCTGGCGGTGGCGGATCGGCGCACACAGCATGCATTTGTACGCCGAGCAATCGCTGCACTTGGCGCACACCGATCCCGACGGGCGCGATCTACTGATCAGTTGCGGTGCCGCGCTGCACCACGCAGCGGTGGCCCTCTATGCCCTCGGCTGGCAACCGACCATTCACAGATTCCCGAACCCCGCTGAGCCCGACCATCTCGCCTCGATCGAAGTGGTTCGTTGCGCTCCGAGTCAGCCGGACATCGCACTGGCGGCCGCAATACCCCGCCGTCGTACCGATCGGCGCTATTACAGCGGCTGGCCCGTCGCACTCGGAGACGTCGCTCTGATGACTGCCCGCGCCGCCCGCCTCGGTATCGGATTGCGTCGCGTGAAGCTCAACGACGTCTTGAGCACCGCACTGCGGCAGGCGGTTTCACAGCACGTGCACGACAGGGAGTACCTCACCGAACTCACGATGTGGAGCGGGCGCTACGCATCGGTGGCGGGAGTGCCCGCTCGTAGTACGCCGACGCCCGACCAGAATGCCGCTGTTCCCAGCCGCATCTTCGCGGGTCCCATGTTGGGCCAGCCCGCGGGAACAACCGCATCAGACGACAACGGGTTACTTTTGGCTCTCGGCACCTCAACGGACACCCCACTTGATCGGTTCCGGGCCGGTGAAGCCACGAGCGCAGTCCTGCTGACCGCTACCGCACAAGGACTGTCAACCTGCCCGGTCACCGAGGCGTTGGAAAACCCCGATTGCCGCAAGATCGTTCGGACGGACGTTTTCGGTGACGAACTGTTCCCGCAGATGCTGATTCGCGTCGGCTGGGCGCCGCTCAATGCTGATCCGCTGCCCGCGACGCCGCGCCGGCCCCTGACCGACGTGGTCTCGTGGCTCGACGACGATGCCCCATTCACCTGATTCGGCTCGACGCCGATCGGCCGAGTAATAACCCTCTACTCCAACGGAATAACACTCGAAGACAAGGTCGAAACCATGAACACTTCACGACCCATCGAGTACCGGACCCGCATGTTCGCGCGTGTGCTCGGCCCGTATCTCGTCATCGCCGCCCTCACCCTCGTCGCCCGGCCCACCTACGTCAAGAACCTGATGCATGCATTCGACGGAAGTTCCGTCTGGCCCTGGATCGCGGGAGCGTTCGTCCTGCCGATGGGACTTGTCGTAGTTGCGCTGCACCCGTACTGGCGCGGGTTTGCCGCAGCTGCCGTATCAGTCCTCGGATGGATGACAGTGGCCAAGGGAGTAGCGCTGATGACCTTCCCGCAGTCATACCTCTCCATGGGACAGGATGCCTTTGCCGGCGCACCGTGGTGGATCATCAGCGTCGTCATCATGGCATTGATCGGGCTATACCTAACAGTCATCGGATGGGCTCCGAACCACCAATCAGCCGCTGCGGCCAAGGCTACGGCAGATGCCATTCGGGATCTACCGCGGCAGATCTAGCGCGATCAGACAAAGCTGGTAAGGGAGTGATGATGTTTACAGTGGTTCTTGGCACTGCGTTAGCAACAGCATTCGGCGCAGTTCTCCTGTCCTCGCCTGTCTTGGCAGATGACGGCGGCAGCGACGGCGCAGACCCGGCAATAGGCCAGGCATGCATGACGGTCAACTTGAACGACACCGCAAAAAGCCCTTCTGGCGATACTTTGCGTTGCCTAGCAACGGGCAGCGGCGGTTTCTCTTGGATGACCGATACCGGCGCGGCAGGCACCATCGCGCAATTGGAAAAAGAGGGATATGGCGTGCAATTGGAGCGCGTAGGCGTTGCGCCGATGGACAAATGCACGGTACAGAACGTATGGGACCCGATCATTCAGACTCGCACCGATCGTTCGACCGGGAGCACGCACGCCACCACCATCGTCATCAATAAGACCATCAGGGTCTCTCTCGATTGCACTGGCTAGCGCGCCCCAATTCGCCCCGATACATCATGAAAACAACGACACCGAAACCAACTGAGGCGCAGCGTCTTCAGTCCACGGCTCCGTCGTTCGATGGCTGTCCTGACTGGCAGGCGCTGGCCGATGCCGCGCGGGTCGATCCCGGGGCGCACGTCCACCTCATGCGCGACCACAACCCCGGAAGGCATACGCCCGGTCTGGCCAGAGACGGTGGTGAATATGCACTCGCGGAGGCGAAGACGCTACTGCTGGAATTGCAGGATCGGTTCTTCGCCTCTTCCGGGCACGCGCTGGTCGTCGTACTCCAGGCGATCGATGCCGCGGGCAAGGACGGCACGATCAAGCACGTCATGAGTGGACTGAACCCGGTGGGTGTCGACGTGTACAGCTTCAAGGAACCAACCCCCATCGAGGCTGCCCACGACTACCTGTGGCGCTACCACCGGGTGTTACCCGAGCGTGGGCGCATCGCGGTATTCAACCGGTCCCACTATGAAGCGGTCTTGACGACCAGGGTGCACCCCGAATTCCTGGATCCACCGGTCGCAGACGCCGATCTACATCACCTGTGGCACAGACGCTTCCAAGAAATCAACGAGTGGGAGCGCTACCTTCACGACAACGGGACGGTCATCGTGAAGCTCTTCCTCAATCTCTCGAAGGGCGAGCAGAAGCGCCGTTTCCTGCAACGCCTGGAGAACCCGCAGAAGAACTGGAAGTTCTCAGTGAATGATCTGGCCGAGCGCACACACTGGGACGACTATCAATTCGCATTCCAGGAGATGCTCAGCCACACGAGCACCACGTGGGCGCCGTGGTACGTCGTTCCCGCAGATCACAAATGGTTCAGTCACTTGACCACCTCAGCTGTGCTGGTGCAGGCGCTGCGTGGGATGGACCCGCAGTACCCTGCCCTGACTGATTCGGCGAGAGAGCGCCTGACCGCGGCAAAGTTACGGCTCGACAGCGAACCATGCTGACTCTGGCCGGCTGCCACTTCATCTCGAATCAAACAGCCTTGTGAACGGCCTTTTTGAGGGATTTCAGCGCGGCGGGGAGTGCCTGCTCACAGTCATGAGCGACGTCCGTCTCCTGTTGATACAACAAGCCGTAGGTGAAAGCGTCCTCCCCCGCTGTGTTCGCCGCGTCGGCCAGTTCAGCGAGGTCGGCGCGGCTCACAACACTATCCTGGTGATCGCCGAGTAGCGTCTGAACGGCCTTCGCAGTCTCAGCTACACATGCTGCGCTATTCGCCGCCGCGACATACCGTAATCGCTTGGCACTCTTTCGAATACGATGCAGCATCGCGTCACGGTCGGCGGGCTCGGCGGCGGCTGCCGCTTTGACTCGCTTAGCGAGGCGCTTGTATGCGTCTGCGATCGTCTTGGCGGCCGCTCGTTTCCCCTGAGCGGTGACGCCCGACGAGCCAGTCGTGGTGACCGCGTCCAGCGCATCGAGCAGCCTGAAGTAGCGTGCCGAACGCATCATGCTGATCGATGCCTGCAGCCCCGACCGATAACGGCCGCCGGCTCCGTCGACCAGACGAGTTCGAACCGGCCCACGGACGAGCTTCGCGGGCAATGCATCGAGTGCCCGCTGATGTCGCGCGGCCAAGACCTCGGCATCGCGGGCCGTGCCCAACACGGTGGCCAACTCACGCAACTCTTCGAGCAGCCAAGCGTCCCCTGACAGTCCGAACACGGCGGGCGAAGCCTGCAGGAGACTTCGAATCGTCCGAATGGCAACCCGCATCTGATGTACCGCATCCGGCGCGTCCACGCGCACCGCGCGGTCCCACCGCAACAGCTTCTCGAACTGCTCACCGACCGTCCAATGCGCCCGGTCCAGCGTCTCGCCCCTTGGATTCGAGTCCGCCGTCGATGCCCGTGGGGTCATCCTGGTCGGAGTCACCGACGCCAACGGACGGTCGCGGACAATCGCGAGGACGACATCACGCAGCGCGTCAGGAACAATGTCATCGTCGGTGCTCACAGACATGTGGGACGCCAAGCCGGCATCCGGCTCGGTTGGCAGCGTCAGATGCCAACCCGCATTGTTACCACCGATGTTGCGACTCAACGACACCCCATGTGCCGCCAGATCATGGTTCGCTGTGTCGTAGTACGCAGTCCGAGACTCAGTCGCGGACCGTACCGGTTGATTCATATCTGGACGACGTCCGAATCGTTGGGTTCCAACGCGGCCAGATCACGCGCAATCATTGCCATCATCGTTCGCAGATCGTTGTTCGCCCGATGCAGATACGCCGCAGCCAGTTCGATCGCTGCTGCGTCCTGATGCACAATTCCGGACAGGCAGTAGGTGAATCCGAAGCGGTAATCGTCGATCACCTGCTGCAGCGCGGCGTTCAACACCGCGTCCGGTCCAGGCAGCAGTTTCTGGAGGCGTGGCAAGCTCGCCGCACCCGACTGGCAGGCACGCTGAATTCCGGTCTCGTCCGCCTTGGCCGACGCCGCAACCATGTTGTCCCGTTGGACGAGCAAGGCATCGAGCGGCGTTTCGAGTTGCGCCAGCCACGCATACAATTGCTGTCCGCCCGCTGCAGGGTTCGCCGCCACCGAGGTTGTCCGATCTGGCAGCGCGGCCGACGTGTCCGGCAGTACGAGGCGGACGAGAGAGAACCCGTGAAACATCCAGCCGGCGAACATCATCAGGACGATCAGCCCGGCAGAAATCGGCAGCAGAATCCGGCCTTGGCGCGCATCAGTCACCGGATCGCCTGGCACGCAGGCAGCATCATCTAAGCCTGCGATTGTCTCTTGACACTTCGAGGTGGGTACGAGCATCGGGGAATCCTCCCTACCGACTCGGCACTCCGGACGGATCATCCCTGAATCGTCCATCGTTTCGCGAACGATGGCACGGGTCAAAGGTCCTCTCGCACAATGCCGGAAGCCTTCTGCGCCCCAGAGCCGACGGCGATATCCGACACCGCCCATCGCGCGCGCACGATTGCTGTGCGCAGATATCTGACCTAAGTCACTAGTGCTATCCGAGACGCCGCGGGCAAGCTCGATGGATGGATCCGATTGAGCGAGAATGACCATCACCAGCCGCGTCATCCGCTGGCCACCGACTATCGCAAAGCTGCGGTCATATCAATTGAGTTGGCTGCGCGGCGATCTCGTCGCGGGCGCGACGGTGACTGCCTATTTGGTTCCGCAGGTGATGGCCTGCGCGATGCTGGCGGGGATGCCACCACTGACCGCGCTATGGGGTGCTGTATCGGCCCAAATCGCATACGTTCTTTTCGGTACCTCCAGCCGACTGTCCGTCGGGCCCGAATCGTCCACGGCGTTGCTCACCGGTACCGTGCTCATCCCCGTCGCCGGCGGCGATATTGCGCTTCACCAAGCACTGGCGGCGGTCCTGGCGGGAATCGTCGGTCTCATCTGTCTGGTTGCCTCACTGGCCCGGCTGGGCTTCTTGGCCAATCTGCTGTCACGCCCCATTCTCATCGGATACATCACGGGAATCGCGGCCGTCATGCTCATCGGCCAAATCGGCGCGTTCACCGCAGTAGCGCTGCCGGATGAGCGGATTACCACTGTTACCCAGTCGATTCCAGAGGTGGCACGTGGAATTCACACGCCGACTCTGATTTTGGCGGTTTCGGTTCTCTGTCTGCTGTTCGCGCTCGACAAGTGGGCTCCAAAGCTTCCCGGGCCGGCTATTGCCGTCGTGGCCGCCACCGCGCTTGTGTCATGGAAATCAGATTGGTTCCGCGGTACCAAGTCGCTGCAGAACGTCCCCGAGCCGATGCAGTCCTTCGGACTCCCCCATGTCTCCTCGGGCCACCTGTCGGCACTGGTGCTCCCGGCCATCGGGATATCCATCGTGGCCTTCTCCGACGCGGTACTGACCGCACGAGCGTTCGCCGCGCGTGACGATGCGGAACTCAACCCGAACACTGAATTGCGCGCCCTGGGAATCGCTAATGCTGCTGCGGGCCTGGTACACGCCTTTCCGGTCAGTGCCAGCGCCACCCGAACGGGGCTGGCACGCGCAGTCGGGGGTAAGACGCAGCTGTATTCGATCATCGTGGTGATGATGGTGTCAGCAGTCGCATTGTTCGGCCGTAACGTGCTGTCGCACATACCGGTAGCGGTACTCGGAGCCCTGGTCGTCTACGCCGCAGTCCGCATGATCGACGTTGCCCAGTATCGGCGTCTGGCCCGTTTTCGCCGCAGCGAGCTCGTGCCGGCCTGCGCCACCACTTTGGCTGTGCTCGGCTTCGGCGTGCTCAACGGCGTACTCGTCGCTGTCGGCCTGTCCATCCTCGACTTGCTGCGCCGCATCGCGCATGCGCACGACAGTGTCCTCGGCTTCGTTCCCGGCCTCGCCGGCATGCACGACCTCAACGACTACGCGACCGCGGCGCCCCTGCCCGGCCTGGTCGTGTACCGATACGACGCGCCCTTGTGCTTTGCAAATGCTCAGGATTTCCACAAGCGCGCGCTTGCGGCAGTGGACAGGACAGACGGGCACGTCGAATGGTTCATCTTGAACGCCGAAGCGAACGTGGAGGTTGACCTCACGGCCCTCGATGCTCTTGACCAACTCCGTGAAGACCTGGCGCAACGCGGAATCGTGTTCAGCATCGCACGGGTCAAGCAGCACCTCCGTGACGCCTTGGCGGCAGCCGGCCTACTCGCCCGGATCGGCGAGGATCGGATCTTTCCGACCCTGCCGACCGCGGTCGATGCCTTCAGGCACCGCTGAATCAGAGTCCGGTCGGATAGGTCTCCGGGGTTTCGCCCGCGTGCCAGACGCTGGTCGGTTCCAGCGGCTCGAGCGCGCGTGTTCGATCGATATGGATCATCGCGTCGTATTGGTCAGCTGGCCGTACGTGGTAATAGTGACTCTGCCGTTCGGTGGCAGGCAGATAGATCACGCCGATGGCGCGTCCGAGGCGCACCACAGAAAGCGGCTCGGCAGCCGCATCGGTGATCAACGGCGAGACGAAGAACGATTCCCTACCCACTTCGTGCAAGAGCTCTTCTATGCTGCCGTTGAGCGCCGGACGCACCGCCTTGCGTTCGGCGATGCCACCCCATTCGCTGGCCGCGGTGACACTGCCCGAATAGGTGCTGAAACCGATGAGACGACAGTCGCTTCCATAGCGTTCTCGAACAAGCTGGCCGAGGGTGAGCTGTCCGTCGTTGCCGACTTCCGTCGCGCGTGCATCGCCGACATGCGAGTTATGCGCCCAGACAACGATCTTCGCTGGTTTGCCTTCGCGACCGAGATGATCCAGCAGCGCTGTCAACGTGTGAACCATGTGGGTATCGCGCAGATTCCAGGACGCGTCGCGGCCACCGAACATCGCGCGGTAATAGACTTCGGCATCACGAACCGTCTGAGCATTTTGTTGAGCGTAGAAAGCCTCGTCTTCGTGCAATAGACCGTCGCGCCGTGCAACAGCCACCGCGTTCCGCTGCATTTCGACGAGTTGTTCGATCGCCTGACGTTCGCATGACGCACCGGCGCCGAACGCCGCCTTGAATCCATATGCCTGTCCGTCATCAGCCGACGAGACGTGGTCGAAGCACGAGTAGCGTTCCCGCGCCCGGGCAGCTGCCCGCGGATCGATCTTGTCGAGGTAGGCGATCACTTCGCCCATCGAACGATGCAGGCTGTACAGGTCGAGACCGTAGAAGCCGGTCATTCTCTCGTTGCGATTCGCGCACTCGATGTTGTGTCGGCGCAACCAGTCGACGAAGTCCCGAACCACGACATTTCGCCACATCCAGGCCGGGAATCGTTCGAACCCGCTCAGTGCCTGGTCAGAGGATTCATCGTGACCGATTTCCCGTACATACCTGTTCACCCGGTATGCATCCGGCCAATCCGCTTCCGCCGCAACGGCACAGAATCCTTTCTCGCGGATCAGCCACTTGGTGATAGCAGCACGTGCGGCGTAGAACTCGTGGGTGCCGTGTGATGCCTCGCCGATGAGGACGACCTTCGCGTCACCAATCAGTTCCTCCAGCACCTCTGTGGGCGGCATCCCGTCGGGCGCATCGATCGCCGCGCCATTGATGACCTCGGCAGGCGTCCTGCCCCGCAAACGAGTTCCGACAGCTGGCCGGAGCGTAGGTGTCGCCAACAACTCTCGCACTTCGGAGTCGCTGACTTGGCTGAAATCCCAGAAGGATTCGCCGACTGCCCGGAATGGGTTCGGCATGCTGGCGCATACGACGTCATCGGCCAGGCCGGCGAATTGCCGGCAGCTCGATTCCGAGGCTGCGGGCACCGCCACCACAATCTCTTTCGGCTCTGCCTCCCGCAGTGCCTGCACCGCAGCGAACATGCTGGCACCGGTCGCGAGACCGTCATCGACGACGATGACCGTCTTGCCGGTGACATCGACCGGCGGTCGACCGTCCCGATAGGCGACCTCCCGCCGCTGCAGTTCACGGCCTTCCTGTTCGGCGATGTCGGACAGCCGCTGCGGCGAAACCCGCAGTGCCCGCACCACGTCGTCGTTGATGACGACGCGGCCGCCACTCGCGAGTGCACCCATCGCGAATTCCTCGTGTCCGGGTGCACCCAGTTTCCGGACGACGAACGCGTCCAGCGGTGCGCCGAGCGCAGCAGCGACCTCCCACGCCACGGGGATGCCGCCCCGGGCCAGGCCGAGCACCACGACGTCTGTCTTGTCGCGGTACGCGGTCAACAGTTCGGCCAACGCACGCCCCGCCTCGCGGCGGTCGCGGAACACGCGCCGAGGCGCATGCTGTGTCACGTTTCGAGCTGACATCGATCGACTCCTTATCCACCGAGCCGGTTTGCGACGAAAGGCCCTCGGGGCCGCGCTCAACCGGTCGTCAAGACAGCTTCTTCTCTCGATGCTCATCCCGCGGGCGCCTACGCAAAAGGGTCACTCGACATGGACCCCATGGGACTTCGGTCCATCGTGTCGGCCGCCGACCTACTGCTACGGCCGAAGGTCCCTCGGACTGCGGTCGATCAGCCCTGCCCATGCGGCGCGACGGGGTTCAGCATCATTCGACAAGAACACAACGCCAACTTCATGCGCTTTGCGCGAAGCCGATGGGAGCTTTTCGTGGATACCTCACCGTTCCGTCCGCTGCTCGGCCACCACGGACCGTTTGCGTCGGTCTACTTCGATATCGCACTCAACGTGCCCGACGGACAGGAACGCATGGATGCGACCTGGCAGGACATCCGTCGTGATCTGCTCCGCCAAGGCGCCGACGACACCATCATCGCGATACTGGAACCCGCAGTGCGGCAACAATTATCGCTTGCCGGACCGCGTGGGCTGATTGCCGGCGCCGACGGCCTGCATATCACCGCGGCCGCGGGCTATCCACGATCCGGGTTGCCTCTCACCCGGGTGTCTCAGCTGCCGTATGTGCTGCCGTTTCTGAACGGAGACCTGTGGCATCCCAGCTATCTGTTCGTCGCGGTCGACCGTGAAGGTGCGGAGCTGACCGCGCACCACAATCACCACAGGGTCCGCCGCGAAACGCTGCTCGGAGAAGGCTTTCCGGTGCACAAGGCCGCGACTGCCGGTTGGAACGGCTATGGCGACTTCCAGCACAATGTCGAGGAGGCGGTCCGAATCAACATCCGCGCGGTCGCTTCCAGGGTTGCCGAGCTTGCCGACCAGATCGGCGCCGCAGTCATCTTCGTGTCGGGACAGGTGCGCACGCGCGCCGAGTTGATGGCTGAACTGCCCAAGCGATTCAGCACGTCGGTAGTCGCATTGCCGAGCGGGGCGTCAGGACACCGTCTGGCAGACCATGACGCTCAGGAATTCATCGACGAGGTGCTGCGCACCCGGCACGCGGCCGAGGCGCAGCACCTCACAGATACTTTCGCTCAAGAGCGGGGCAGCCAGTCCGGGCGGGCGGTGGACGGACTGAGGGCGGTGTGCGCGGCCTTACGCGAAGGCAACGTGGACACGCTGCTGATCGGCGAACTGGGCGCCGCCGCCGTACTGCTCGGAACCGCGCCGACAACGGTCGCCACAGACGCTGACACTCTCTCGGATCTCGGTCAGGCTCCCAGCGCGGTCGTACGCGCGGACGAAGCCCTGCCGTTTGCGGCCATCGCCGGCCGCGCGGCCATCGAGTATGCAAGCCGCGACCTGACCCTCACCGACGGCGTCGGTGCGCTCCTCCGGCATCGCGCAATGGAATACGCGCCCGCAGACGCACACGGTGTGGAAGCACGCCGATGAACGACCGCCTGACAGCGCTCGACGCCGGCTTCCTGCAGGCCGAGGATTCGGACTCCCATGCGAGTCTGGCTGTTGCGGTGCTCGCCGTCCTGGAGGGTCCCGCCCCGGATTTTGCCGACCTCAAGGCCGCCCTCGATGACCGGTCGGCCACGATTCCGCGCATGCGGCAGGTGTTGCATTCGTATCCACTCGACATCACTGCCCCGCACTGGGTTACCGCACCCCACTTCGATATCGGTCACCACGTCCGCAGGCATACCGTGACTGCTCCGGGCGACGACGCCGCGGTCTACCGAGCCGTTGCGGACGTGATGGAGCGCCGGCTCGACCGGTCGCGTCCCTTGTGGGAAACCTGGGTGTTCGACGGTCTGCGCGACGACCGATGGGCGATGCTGGTCAAGCTGCATCACTGCATCGCCGACGGTGTGTCGGCGGCCGCCCTGCTCGCCGGCGTCTGCGACGACCAGGCACCCTCGCACGACGAAGAGCCAACCGTCACATCGCGATCGAGCCGTCATCCGCTCCACGGTTTCAACCCGATAGCGATCGGCAACGATGCGTGGCGAATGCTGACGTCGACCGCCCGTGGCGGCGCGCGCGTGGCCTTCGGGACCGCTCAGATCGTCGCCGGCATGCTCACCGCCCCCGCGCAACAGCTCAACGGCCACCTGAGCGATCTGCGCCGTTTCAGCGCCGTTCAGGTCTCACTGAGTGATGTTCAGTTGGTCAGCAAGCGCTTCGGGGTCACCGTGAACGACGTTGCCCTCGCGGCGATCACCGACGGATTCCGCTCAGCCATGTTGCGTCGCAACATGAAACCCTCCGCCGGACCGATCCGCACCTTGGTACCGGTTTCCGTCCGGCCTCCCGAACTCCAGCATGTGCCTGACAACCGGGTCTCGCTGTTACTGCCGGACCTGCCGGTCGATCGCTCCGATCCGCTCGAACAGCTTCGGCTCGTACACCGGCGACTGTCCACCGCAAAGCGCAGTGGCCAGCGTCAGGCGGGTTCCTGGGTGGTCGCGGCGGCCAACCTGGTGCCGTTTCCGATCATGGCATCGGCGGTACGACTGCTCGGGCGACTGCCACAACATGGTGTGGTCGCCGTGGCCACCAACGTCCCCGGACCGCGAGAACGAATGCGCATATTGGGGTGTCAGATCATCGACCTCGTGCCGGTACCGCCCATCGCAGTCGGCATGCGCACGGGTATTGCGATCTTGAGTTATGCCGACCGCCTGACCTTCGGTGTCATTGGTGACTACGACGCGCAACTTGATGTCGACGAACTGGCCCGCGGTATCGAGCATGGCATCGCTCGGCTGGTCGATGTCGCATCCGCTGCGTTACATACCCGACGACTGGGAAACCTGATGTTGCTCAGTGGCTGAGCAGCCGCCGGGTGATCACCGATGCCAGCCGGTGGCGGCGATCACTCCGACGGTCGCCGATCGTCGTCGAAATCGGGAATCGGGCGGTGCTGCTCGAGTGTGTCCGCCAGATCGGCATCCCATTGCTGGACTACGCCATTCACCCACATTTCGTCGGCATCCTCCGAGGCATCTCCGACAGACTGCACCTGCTCAGCCAGATCCGCGTCGTCGCCGCGGGGAATGGATTCGGTCATCAGAAGCTCCAGTTGTCTTGCGGTTCAGGCTGATATCCATGTTGCGCAGATTCGGTGATTCGCCACAGGGTCATTGGTCATCTCCTGAAACGCCACACTCATCAGGATTCGAGTTCGAGTGGGACGGTCCAGCAGACATGAGTGCCGCCAGACGCCGGCGTGAGGAACTCGCATGTCCCGCCGAGTTGTTGAGCCCGACGACTCATGTTCTCCAGACCGCTGCGTCGTTGGTTGTCGGCGGGGATACCCCGGCCGTCGTCGATGACGTTGACCACCAGCTCGTCGGCGACATTGATCTCGATGGTCAATGCGGCCGCCCCTGAATGGCGCACCGCGTTGCTGATCGCTTCTGCGACAACGGCATGTGCGTGGTCGGAGAGTTCGGCACTGACGACCGTAAGCGGTCCGCGAATACGCACTGTCGTGGTCAGGTCGCGGTGTTCGGTCAGCTCGGCCACCGTGCCTTGAATGCGCTCGCGAAAGCTCGAGCCAGTATCCGGTCCCGACTGCAAGTGGAAGATGGCCATGCGAATTTCTGTGATGGTCGACTGCAGTTCGTCGATGGTGCGGGTGAGCCGGGCAATGATCTGCGGTGAATGGACCCGGGCGACGGTACCTTGCAGATCCATGCCGGCGGCGAACAGACGCTGGATGACGTGGTCGTGCAGATCGTGTGCGATGCGTTCCCGATCCGCCAGGATGGTGAGTTTGCGTGCTTGCTCGCCGGCTTCGGCGAGGGTCATCGCGACGACGGCGTGGTTGGCGAAGTCGACGAGCCAGGTCAGATCGTCCGACGTGAATCGTGGCTTGTCGATCCCACGCGCCACCGCGAGAACCCCCGTTACGCCATCACGGGCGCGTAGCGGCACCGCGATCGCCGGTCGCTCGCCCAGATCGGTAAAAGATGGGATCAGGTACTGGAACCTGTCGGTGATCGTCGCGGTGCCCGTGCGGAACACCTCACCGCTGGTGGAACCTTCGACGGGTACCTGATATCCGATCGGCAGGTCTGCGCTGTGACGCCCGACTGCGGTAACCACGGTCAGCATTCCGGCGGAGTCGCCCGGCTGATCATCGTCGCTCGGCACCAACACGATGACCTGCTCTGCATCGGCCAATTCGTGTACACGCTCGGCGATCATCTGCAATGGCCGCTCCGGCGCTGCAGCGGACAACAGGTTCGAGGTTATTTCACGGCCAGCGGTAATCCAGCGGGCAGAAGCCCGCTGTCTCTCGAATAAACGGGCGTTGTCGATAGCCACGCCGGCCGCCGCACCCAGCGCACGAATGGCGTTCTCATCGGATTCGGTGAACACGTGGCCGGCTCGATCGTCGGTCACGTAGAGGCTGCCGTACACCTCACTTCGGATGACGATCGGCATGCCAAGAAATGCACGCATCGGCGGATGGTGTTCGGGGAATCCGACCGCTGCCGGATGTTGGGTCAGATCGTCGACGCGCAGCGGCTCGGTACGGTCCAGCAACACGCCCAGCACGCCTTTACCGACCGGGAGATGCCCGATACGCGCCTGCAATTCGGCGCCGATCCCTTTGAACAGGAAAGCATCGAGCATGCCATCAGGCCCCCGCACGCCCAGCGCGCCATAGCGTGACCCGGTCAACTCGATCGCAGCATCGATGATCCTGTGCAAGGTCGTGTTCAGATCGAGGTCACCACCGATGCCGACGATCACGCGCAGCAACGACTCCATCTGGTCGCGTCCAGCCAAGAGCTCGTCGAGTTGTTCATGCATCTCGCCGAACAGCCCCCGCCGGCTTAGCCGCGAAAACACCGAACCGGTGCCGTCTTCGGTGGTGTTCACACTGCTCCACACCTCCGCACACGCAATCGCGTAACTTCACGCTACGCCCATTTCGCGTGGTTGTCGCCAGCACCGACCGGATACTTACGCATCAATCAAATAAGCGACAGCGGCATTGCGTTTCCAGCGGCGCATCACCGGGTGCCTCTTGAGCTGCTGTTCGCCGATGTGTTGCCGGGTCGCGGCAGCGCCGGCCAAGGTGATGGCCCCGGCGATCGCGCCCCCGTGTGCCCCATGATTCGGCGGTCCCACAGGGAATTTCATCTCGGCGCAAATCCGCCAGTTCCCTGCGGGTCACGTCGAACAAGCCAACAATTGGATTACCGTCGAGCTTCGGTAGCTGCAGCTACGAAACGTGAAGCAAGTCCTTCACGCTTTTGACTCCTGGAACTGCCCAAGCGGCATGGCGGGCCGCCGCCGCGTCCGCCTCAGATCTCACCGTGCCGCTCAGAGTGACAGTGCCGTCGCCGGTTTCGACGACGATGCTGTTGACTTCCTCGTTCACCGTCCGGGCCAATTCCATCCGGATCCGCTCCCGGACGTCAGCGATCTTCGGCGCGTCGTTCAGGTCAATGTTGTTACGCACACTCTTGACACCGCGCATGTTCTTGATGGCGTTCACCGCGGCCGTACGCTGAAAGTGCCAGTCCACCTTGCCGGTCAACGTGACAATGCCGTCGCTGACAGTCGCATCGATGGTCTCGGGTAGATCACTGTGCGACCGCAACACGGTGGCCGCCGCCGCCGCGATGTCGGTGTCGTCTCGAACATGCGTGCCGAGCACCTCGACGCGTAGGTCATCCGCCAAGGCACGCACCCCCAGGACACGCCAAATCGACTGAGCTGCTTCATGTTTCTGCCAGCATGTGGGCACAGTGCCCGTCAACGTCACCACTCCGTCAACCGCGGTGACGGCGATGCGGGAGGACTCGATCGCCGGGTCAGCCTTCAACTCTTCGAGAATATCCTCGACGAGCGCTGTGTCGTCTTTCAAGTACATCGTGACCCTTCCACTCGATTGACATGTGTTCCCCTTCTGCCTACTCCTGACAGCTCACCGGCCGCGACCTGCATAAGACCCGGCTCACGGTGACTTCAGTCCCTGCGGTGGCAGGAAACCCCGAACTGGAGCCACCTTTTGGCTGACCACTGGCTAACGGCGCCGACCGCGCCGCACGAGCGCGGTCTCCAATTCCGTCAGCACATGTTCCGTGAGGGGCACCACCGACTCGATGTCGGGCATGACCCGCCGCCCAGATATGTACCCGAACATCACCCGGTCGGCGTATGAGCACGTCGTGACGTTCAGGGCCTGACCGTTGATCGCCGTCGATACGGGGTAGATCTCCTCTAAATGAGCGCCATTC
Organism: Mycobacterium sp. PDNC021; assembly: GCF_048282635.1. Taxonomy (NCBI): domain Bacteria; kingdom Bacillati; phylum Actinomycetota; class Actinomycetes; order Mycobacteriales; family Mycobacteriaceae; genus Mycobacterium; species Mycobacterium sp. PDNC021. Next base: position 3,148,232 of record NZ_CP182502.1, on the reverse strand, counting down.
CAGTACATCTCGCTCTTCGGACCGGGGACGTGCGAGATCGACACGTTGTAACCGCGACGTCGCCGCGGCGCGAATGGCAGCAGCGGGGACAACACCGTCGGCCCGATACTCGGAGCGAGCAGGAGCGTCGTGACATTCGCGCCCCGTCTCGCCACTTCGGACTTCGCCCAGGACATTGCGCGATGGATATGTGCCAGGCGGTCGGCCTCATCCCCGAGGTGAGTGCCCAGCGAACACAATTCGAGGCCGAACAGATTTGCACGAAGCTCGTCGGCCGAGCGTTCCTGGCCCTCGCGGGCCCGCACCGTGATAGGGCAGATCGCCACCAACGATCGGGCTGGGAGCTCACCGAGGGCCGCGAGCCATTCCCGCAGGACGCCCGCCACCACGGCGGTCAGCACGTCATTGGCGGTCACCCCGGCGGCATCGCGGATCGCCGCGATGCGCGACTTGGGCAGACTCACGCCGGCAAATGCCCGCTCCCGGCCGAGGCGGCCGTTGAATCGTGTGTACGGGGCGCCGAACGGCAGCACGGTCACTCCGGCGCCGATACTCGCTATCGCCGTTGATATTTCGCCCATCGCAAGTTCACGAGCGAAGCCCAACCCTGAGATGACACCACACAACGCCGCGTGCGCCAGTGTCACAGGATTCGGAAGCAGTCGGTGTGTGCCACCGCTGCCCTCGTCCGGCGTCCGCGGCATGGCGAAAAACGGCGGCGCACCCCGGAACTCGGGATCGGTGGTTAGTGCGCCACCGATCATCTGCATTCCGGCGACGCCGTCGATCAGCGTGTGGTGCACCTTGATGTACAACGCGAAGCGGCCGTCCGCCAGACCGTCGATGAGATAGGCGATCCACATTGGTCGTGAGCGGGAGAGCGGCACGCCGTGCAACTCGCTGACCAACTTCCACAACGCGTCGCGGTCTGCGCCCCCGGACAAGGTCCGGCGCTCCAGATGATCCCGCATGTCGACACTGTCATCGGTGCGCCACATCCACAAGCCTGCGGTGTCGAGGCCGATGTGTGGGTGCCGTCGAAAACGCGGATCCATGTCAGAGGTATCAGCAAGCCCCTCCTCAAACAGTTCATCGACGTATCCCGGCCCCGCCGTGGCGGGTGGCGACAGAATCAGCAGTGCAGCCACGTGCAGCGGATCGGAGAGTAACTCCGCTGTGAGCATCGCCGCGTCCAGCGGCTCCACCGGATTCATCAAGCCGGCCCTCAATTCCTCCAACAGCTCTGTGTCCGAGCCTTGCCGTCAAAGACGATACCGTTGTCCCAGCGCATTTTTCGCCGAAGTTGCGATAGTCAGCCACGGGCGGGACCTATTCCCCTACGCCATCAGGCAGAGCTCGAAATACCTTTGCCAACATGGCAGCACCTGCGCACGACGACGGGCCACGGGCGGCACCGACCAGCCTGTCCTCGCGTGGTTCCACGGCGCTGGACCACCTCATTCGGCCGTTCCGACGGACGGGCCGCTACTACGCTCGATCCTGGCAGGACTATCTCGAGCATCAACCCGATGCACTTCCGGTGGCGCGTCCGACGCTCGCATTGGCCGCACAAGCGTTCCGCGACGAAATCGTTCTCACCGGCATTCGGATCCTGCAGCCCCTCGGCGACCAAAGGCTGTTCGAGCGAATCAAACGCGAAGTCCGCGCGGGCATTGAATTCTACGGCAGCCAAGGATGTTTGGATAAACCCGAAGAATTCTTCGAGGCTCCCCCACCACTTACCGACGTCACGGTTCGGCCAGTAGAATCCTATGGCCGGTCCTTCGAACGCATCGTCTTCGACAGTGGATACGCACCGAATATCGGTGAGCCCGGTCGTGACCGATGGCTCGGCTATTCCGCCAACAACCGCGGCTATGCGTTGCTGCTGCGGCACCGGGAACCACGCCCGTGGCTGGTATGTGTACACGGCGCCATGATGGGCCGCGGCAGGCTCGACCTCGCACTGTTCCGGGCGTGGCATCTGCATCAGGATCTCGGCCTGAATCTTGTCCTGCCCGTCCTTCCGATGCACGGACCGCGGGGGCGCGGCCTACCCGCCGGCGCGGTATTTCCCGGCCAGGACGTACTCGACAACGTCCACGCCACGGCCCAGGCGGTGTGGGACGTACGCCGGCTGCTGTCCTGGATACGCGCGCAAGAGCCCGACTCACCGATCGGCATGAACAGCATTTCCCTCGGCGGCTACATCACGTCGCTGGTCGCCAGCCTCGTGGACGGCCTCACCTGCGCAATTCTCGGTGTCCCGGTCGCTGACATGACCGAGCTACTCGGCCGCCATGCCGGGATGAAGCACAACGACTCGCGTCGTGAGACGGTGAGCATGGCAGCCCCGCTGGGCCGGATGGTCTCGCCATTGTCGTTGACTCCGCGAGTCCCCTTCCCCGGCCGCTTCATCTACGCCGGCGTCGCCGATCAACTGGTACATCCGCGCGAGCAGGTGGTACGCCTCTGGGAGCACTGGGGCCGGCCCGAAATCGTCTGGTACCAAGGCGGACACACAGGATTCTTCGAGTCACGACCAGTGCAGCAGTTTGTCGACGCCGCGCTCCTGCAGTCGGGCCTCATCAACTCGTAGAGTGCGGTTCAGCGCTGCCGCGCAACGATGACGGGCACGCGGGCCGCATGAACCACAGCGGTCCCCACAGATCCGAGCAGCATCCGGGCGAATCCGCCCCTGCCGTGGCTGCCCACGACGATCAGCTGAGCCGACTCGGCCTCAATGAGCAGATGTCGAGCCGGTTGATCCATGACCACCACGCGGCGCACCCGGACATCGGGATAGCGTTCCTGCCAACCAGCCAGCCGCTCGGCCAGTTCCTCTTCGGCGCCAGGGCAGACAACCGACCACTGCGGCGTAGGAAGCTCCGATGATTCCGCATCGCTCCAGGCGTGCAGGGCCACCAATTCGACCCCGCGCCAAGAAGCTTCGTCGAAGGCGATGGCGGTGGCCAACTCCGAGGCCGGCGAGCCGTCGATGCCCACCACAACCGGTGCGTCCGATCCTGCTACGGCTTCATCGTGGATGACGGCGACCGGGCAGTGCGCGTGATGTACCAGCGCAGTGCTGATTGAGCCCAACAAGACACGCTGCAGTCGCCCTTCACCTCGGCAGCCCACCACTATCATCTGCGAGTCATTGCTCAGCTCAACCAGAGTCGACGCGCTCGGCGCATAGACGACTTCGCCGCGCACTCGGATGTCGGCGGTGTCACCGACCGCTTCCTTGGCAACACGTGTGGCGTCGGCGACGATTCGCCGTCCCTCCGCTTCCAGCTGTTGGAAGAAGTCCTCTGGCAGGGGTACCGCCGTAATTCCCCAACCTCCCCAGCCGCCCATGGGTGTCGGCAACACATGCACCACAGACAACAGGACGTTTCGCAGACCCGCCTCACGTGCCGCCCACCGCACCGCTGCATCGGACCGGTCGGACCCATCGACCCCGACGAGAATGCCTCGATCTGCTGACTCACTCGACATCTTGACCCTCGTTTCGAACTACGACAGGAAATTCGCGCCCGGCCTGCGAAAGCCAGCACAGTCAAGACGTTAGGAGCCTGAACGCATCTTCGTCCGGGGCCATTCGTCACCGTGGCAGAGGTCGTCGGGCCCTGAAGCCTCGCGTCCCGATATCCGTTGGCGTCAACATGCCTCAATAGACCATCGGCCATGGCGCCTGAGGACCTTTGACGCTACGGGACCGGCCCGCGACGCCCCTAGCGTGGACCGCGAATCGCACTCCAACGAGAGGTCCTGACATGCCCGAAACCACGAAGGCGACATCCTCGCCGAGCACCATCTCCCCATCTTCGTCGTCAACTGACTTGCTTGACGAATTCCGCGAATCCGCCCGCATGGGTCAGCACGCCGTAGCCGAAGCGTGGCGCCGGTTCAACAAAGAGTTGGACGAGGCGATCCCAGAAGCCGTCCATCCGCTGCGGGCCAAGGTCGTCGACGCGGCAATCGGTCTCGCCGATACTCTGGCCGCTGCGCAGTATCAGTTCCACCGCAACCTCATTCGTAGTACCGAGGGCGCGCTGACGCGCGCAGACGGCAGCAAGAACAACGACGCCGACTGACCGGACCGAGAGGACATTCGACATGATTCCCGACCGCTACCTCGAAGCCCTAAAGCGTCTATTGAGGGCGGAGGCCTACACCCGTTCACATCAGGAGACCAAGAAGCCGGAATCGAATCCCCCTGTGACGAAGGGGAAGTCGAATTGACCTCAGCACGCTACGGATACTGCTGGCTCATCTTGAGGTAACTCTTGATGCCGAACCTGCCGAATTCACGCTGACGACGCGCCGAGAGTAGGTCGGCCGCTGTCGGCGCATCGATGACAACCGGTTCGGCGGCGTTGAAAGATTGTCCGTGAACCCGGACGGTGGTATGTCCCATGGCCTGGACATTGCGAAGCCAGTCGACATGCGTGCCGTAGGGCAGCGGGATGAGGAAACCGCCGCTGACCTTCTCGATGACAACCGGGGTGGCGTATTTCTTTCCGGAACGTCGTCCGGTGTGCTCGATCACCCCGGTATACCAGTATTTTCGGCCGGCGGCCAACAGCATCAGCGGATTCAGTACGTGCTTGTTGAACACCCGAACCATGTCACGGACAGTCATCGATGCTCCTTCAATCAATAGACTTCGTGCGGTCCTGCGGCAGTCACCACGAACTAGGGGCGCGGGCTCGGTGTGGTGGGTCCCATCGGCTTCTGGCTTGGTTCCGTCATTCCCGGGCCCATCATGCCGGGCCCCATCATCGGCCCAGGTCCCATCATCGGCCCGGGTCCCATCGTGCAACTCGGCCCCTGCTGCGGTTGATAATGCCGGTAGCCGCCGTGCCAGTACCCGCCACCGCTGTAGGTGCCGGCACAGAAGCCGGTGAAGAAGATCAGGGCGACGATGAAAACGATGCCTGCCACTATGCCCACCCAGGCGGCTACCTGGGCCAGCCGACTGGTCTGTGCGGATTGGGCTGTGGTGACTACCACGGTGTCAGTGGGTGATTCAGAGGTTTCGCTCATGGTCCTTGTCTTCCTCACTGGGTACTACCCGCGCGGCGATCCGCACGGCGGTCATAGCTATAAGTTTCGGCGCAGGCGCGCCCGCCAGTAAGGGCCGTTGTACCCACATGCGTACCCACATGCCCGGAAACGACCGTCTCGCGGCCGCTCCCATCCGTACAGCTAGATAGCAGTGGATTCGACGTAAGGCTCAGGGCCGAAAGAGAATCGGCGACCGGTGAGGCCGAGCGGGCGGATTCTTACGTAGTGCTGCTTCAAGGTGGCAGTCCACGGGATGAGCTGTGCCTGGTCGGCCTCAGCGATCTCTTCATCGGTGCGAAGCGTCCGCGCCATCCCCTTGACGATCACGCTCCAGCCTTCGGCCACGTTGTGATCGTCGGCTTCGAACAGCACGTTGTTGTTGATGACGGCGCTGACGAGCTTGGTGCCCTCCGCTGTGCGAAACAGCACCGTTCGGCCTTGTACGACGAAGTTGACCGGGAATATCTCCACCTGGCCGTCAACTACCGTAACGAGCCGTCCTAGCGCGACGCTACGCAGCAGATTCCAGCATTCACTCTCCGGCAAGATGGAGATCGGTCGAGTCACTTGGGACATGCGGACGACGCTACGGAGTGTGACGGGCAAATGATGTGGCCGAAAGTCATCCAATCGGCATTCCAATGGCCTTTGAGGCAGCCCGAGTCGTTCGTGGTGGAACGATGGCTTTGGTCTCTATGTCGGTTCAGGGATCGACCTGACACTAGAGGCTATGGCACCAGTGCGACAGGAAATGAGGTTGGCAACATGACCCCTCGCGCTGCCCGACCCGTCGTCGTCGGCATCGACGGCTCCGATGCAGCTATCAGCGCGGCGCTGTGGGCCGTCGACGAAGCTCTGGTCCGCGGTGTTCCGTTACGGCTGGTAGCCGCGCTCCTGCCGGCACACCTAGAACGATCGCGCACGGCGGCCTGCCCAACGGTGGCACCGACCGATATGGCATTGCAGGCCGCAGCCGATGCCGTTGCTGCCATTGGCAAGCCGGTTCAGCTCGAGACGGTCCAAAGACACACCGCCCCAAACACTCTGCTCATCGACGAGTCCCGAGCTGCCGCTCTCCTGTGCGTAGGTTCGGTAGGCATAGACCGGATCGCGGCCAAAGTCTTGGGGTCGACCGCTGAAGCTGTCGCACACCGCGCACGGTGTCCGGTCGCCATTGTCCGCTCGCGTGGCGGTCCAGACACCAACACGGACCGTTCATCGCGGCGCACCGGATGGGTTGCCTTGTCCTTCAACACTGCCGGTGAAGACGACGAACTTGCGGCGGTCGCATTCGGCGAGGCCGCACTACGCCGCACCGGGGTGATCGCGGTCGTCATTCCGTCGACGGCGCAGACAGCCGAACGCGATTCGCTTATCGACCAAACCATCGCGGCCTGGTCGGCACGCTACCCGGAAGTCCCGGTGCAGAGCTGGATGGCCGCCAGGTCTCTCGACGAATTCATCGCCACCAGTGAGGTTCCCATCCAGCTCGTGGTGATCGGACCGCCTGACATCCACGAGATTCCGCGGCTCGTCGGGCCCGTGCGCGGCCAATCGCATTTTGCGCAAGCCGAGTGCTCGGTCATCGTCGTACGTCACTAGGCGGGTACCGACGACGGCTCGCGAACCAGTTCGAAGAGGCGGTCCACGGTGTTGCGGTGGCACGCCGCCGTTCCCGGTGTTGTCAGCATGGCCGCGCCCGCGGCAATCCCGTACCGAACAGCCTTGCTCAGTGGCCAGCCGCGGCACAATCCAACGGTGATGGCGGCCACCATGGCGTCGCCGGCTCCGATGCCACTCACCGCTTGCACCGGAACGCTCGAAAACCGTTGCTGCTGGTCGCTTGTCACCAACAGCGCACCGTCAGCCCCAAGAGACACGACGACGGCTCGCGTGACCCCGCGCTCGATGAGTTCGCGAGCCGCTGCGGCTTGATCTGCCTCCGTCGCAAGGGCACGGTCGACGCACTCCCGAAGCTCACGCAGGCTCGGTTTGAGCAGCGCGACTCCTGCTGCGATGTGAGTCAAGCCCTGCCCAGAGGTATCCAGGATGAAAGGCACACCGAGTTCACCGCAGATGTCACCGACACGTTGGTACAGATCAGGCGGCACACCGGGCGGAAGGCTTCCCCTGGCGACGACATACGAGGCACCGCGCGCTGCGTCCCTCAACTGGTCCAGGCATTCAGCCTGCTCGGCCGCCGTGAGCGTAGGCCCGGTCAAGACGAAGCGATACTGATTGCCGGTACTGTCCTCGTTGACCGTGAAGCTTTCGCGCGTCGAGTCAGTGATCGGAATCCGGCGAAACGGCACACCGGACTCGACGATCAGTTGGGACACCAGGCCGCCGGTCGGGCCGCCTGCCGGAAACACCGCGGACACCGAGGCACCTAGTTCATGCGCTACCCGCGCGACGTTGATACCACCTCCGCCGGCGTCGTAACGAACACCGGCGCAACGGATCTTTTCTGTAGGACGCACCAAGTCGGCCGCAGTGGTGATGTCCAAGGCCGGATTCATCGTCAGGGTGACGATCACTGATCGGCTGGGCGCTGCGGGCATCTCAAATCCCCCGCGGGCCGACTCGGTAGCGGCAGTCCAGAGCCATCAGTGCAGTGAAGTGACGGGCTTGCACGAGGCTCCTCCCGTACTCAGGTGCCCGTGGTCCCGGATCGCCGTTGACCCGGGACCACGGCACACGTCACTTGGCAGGCTCGATCGCCACGTGCTTCTCCGCGGGCTTGACCTCGCTGACCGGCACCGTGACGGTGAGAATGCCCTTGTCGTATGCGGCTTTGATGCCGTCTTCATCGGAGCCGGGCGGCAGCGTCACCGACCGTACGAAGGAGCCGTAACTGAACTCGGAGCGGCCGTTTGATTCCTTCTTCTCGCTGCGTTCGGCCTTGATGGTCAAGACGCCGTCGCGCACGGTGATATCGACATCCTTCTCCGGATCGATGCCCGGTAGTTCGGCGCGAACCTGGTAGTTACCCTCAGTCATTTCGTCCTCGACGCGGATGATGTGGTTGTCGAAGACCGGGTGCATGCTGGGCCAGGCCGGCAGGCCGGCAAACAGTTCGGTGAAGTCCGGCCAGAACGAGCGCGGCCGGTGTTGGACAGGGAGTTTCGATGACATGGCGCCTCCTCGGAGCGGTTGTGGTTTCCATCGACATCCGATCACCGCCGCGACGCGGCACGGTAGGGACTGAAGACCCGGCCCTGTGTGCCGTTCGTCGGCGGTCGGTGGACAACTAAGGGACGCAAGGCCCTAGCTGGATGAGGCGATCCAAGTGCAAGGTCGTCGCATGACGAGGACACATGTGACGGAAGCTGTGGCCATCTCGGCTCTGCTGTACGCCGCACGGCGCTACTACCGTAACTGGGGCACGACGAAGCAGGAATGCCGCCAGAAGCTTCCCGGTGACGAATTGGTGCGCTCCCCCGCGCTTCAGTCGACTGAGGGCGTGTGGATCGACGCACCTGTGGAAGCAGTCTGGCCATGGCTGATACAGCTGGGGCAGGACCGCGCCGGCTTCTACACCTTCGAGACCATCGAGAGCTTACTGGGACTCGAATTCCAGGGTGACACAACGATTCACCCGGAATGGCAGCGGCTCACGCCAGGCGACGCGATACGCCTGGCGCCACCGGGCTGGCTCGGCCGGAACAACGGCCTCCTGCTGACGGTCGCGCGCATCGTCGAAAACGAGACCATCGTGCTCAGCGGTGCGCCTCCAGAATTCCCCTGGCACGCGGTGTGGTCATTTCACCTCGAGCCACATTTCGACGACAAATGCCGGCTGCTGGTGCGCACCCGGGCCGGACTCCGTCATCCGGGCCAGCTGTTCATCACCGAACTAGCCGGTCCGGCAGTCACTCTCACCATGCGCGGGATGTTGCTGGGAATCAAGGACCGAGCGGAAAAGGCACACCGCGCCAACGAGAAGCCTCGTATGGGTACCCCGCAACACGCCTGACAAGGCGTGCGCACCAGTCACTTTCGTCGCACAAAAATGAAGGTCGAAAACAGCTGCCATGACCACACCCACCTATGTCCACAACCTCTCCGCACTGCGGTTGGCCGACGCCGAGGAAGTCGGCGGCAAGGCGGCCAACCTCGGCGAACTCATCGCTGCCGACCTGCCGGTTCCGCCGGGCTTCGCGGTCACGCGAGCTGCTTATCTGGACGCGATGCGCGACAGAGGCGTCGCCGCTGAGCTGGCGGGCCTGCACCAGGACGCGCTCGCGCAAGTCTCCGACTCGGCCAAGCTGACGGAGTTGTGCAGCCGGATGCAGGACCTGGTGTCCAAAGCGGGTGCAACTGCTGACGTCCGCGATCAGGTGGTGGCCGGGTACCGCCGGCTCGGACCGGATTCCGTTGTCGCCGTGAGGTCCTCGGCTACCGGAGAGGATGGTCGCGAGGCATCGTTCGCGGGAATGAACCGCACCGTCACCAACGTCACCGACGAGCCAGGTCTGATCGAAGCGCTCGTGCGCTGCTGGACGTCGTTGTTCTCACCACGCGTCATCACCTACCGCGCCAGCCGAGGGTACTCCGATGTCCCGGCAATGGCGGTGGTTGTCCAGCAGATGATCGTGGCCGACTGCGCCGGTGTTGCGTTCACCACCGACCCGAGCACCGGCGCGGCAGACCATATGGTGATCGAGGCGGCATTCGGCCAAGGGGAAGTCGTGGTTTCCGGGCGCGTTGAACCGGACACCTATGTCGTCGACAAGGCGACATTTGAACTCCTCGATTCCCGCATCGGGTTCAAACCGATCAAGATTGTGCGTGGCGCAGACGGACACGACAGCACACTGACGCTGGACCGAAACGAAGCAGAGTCCCGGGTGCTGGATGATGTTGCGTTACGGCGTGTGGCTGAACTGGCGATGGCCGTCGAGCGACTGCATGGCTGTCCGCAGGATGTCGAGTGGGCAGTCGCCTCCGGCACCGTATGGCTGGTCCAGGCCCGACCGATCACCACCCTAGGGCTTACTAGCGACGGAACACGATCCCCTCAGACCGTCGACGCTGATGTGTTGGTCCGCGGTCTCCCGGCTGCCCCCGGCACCGCCTCAGGAAACGTGAAGGTGCTGCAAGACCCAGATGAGGGCGATCTGCTGGCGCAGGGTGAAATATTGGTGGCACCGATGACCAATCCGGACTGGTTGCCCACCATCCGCAAGGCGGCGGCCCTGGTCACCGATAGCGGCGGCATGACATGTCACGCCGCCATCATCGCCCGCGAGTTGGGTGTGCCGTGCATCGTCGGTGCACGAACAGCCACCACCGACCTGCGCGACGGTATGCCGGTCACCGTCGACGGCCGGCACGGATATGTGATTGCGGGTCGCACCGGGTCCGTGCAACCGACCATAGTCGCCGACCGGACCCGCCCAGCGGTCACCACATCGGCGGTAACCGCCACCCGGATATACGCGAATCTCGCCATGCCGGACACCGCGGAAGCTGTTGCCGCACAGGATGTTGACGGAGTGGGCCTCCTGCGGGCCGAGTTCATGCTCACCGAGGCGCTGAAGGGCCGGCATCCACGCGACCTCATCGCACGCGGCGAGCAGCGGAGCCTCGTCGACGCCATGGTCACGTCTGTCGGCCGCATCGCCACCGCTTTCGCGCCGAGACCCGTGATCTACCGGGCAACGGACTTCCGCACCAACGAATTTCGTGGCCTGGTGGGCGGCGACCGCTACGAACCGATCGAGCACAATCCGATGATCGGCTATCGGGGGTGCTACCGCTACGTCAAGGAGCCTGAGGTGTTCGCGCTGGAACTGCAGGCGCTGGCACAAGTACGCGAGCAGTCCGGAAACGTACATCTGATGATCCCGTTCGTGCGGACCCGCTGGGAACTCGAGGAATGCCTGTCGTTGGTCGATGCGAGTCCCCTTGGCCGCCAACGCGGTTTGCACCGTTGGGTGATGGCCGAGGTACCGTCGGTGGTGTATAGGCTGCCCGAGTACATCGGCATGGGCATCGACGGAGTCTCCATCGGCAGCAACGACCTGACCCAACTGGTCCTCGGTGTCGACCGCGACTCGGACACCTGCGCGGAGCTGTTCGATGAATCTGATGCCGCCGTACTCGACGCTATCGGTCAGATCATCAGCACTGCAAGGAAATACGGCATCACCTCGTCGTTGTGCGGACAGGCACCGTCAACACGGCCGGCCTTCGCCGAGCACTTGGTGAAGATGGGTATCACGTCGGTGTCGGTGAACCCGGACGCCCTCGACGCTGCCCGACGCACCATTGCCGCCGCCGAACGCCGGGTGCTGTTGGAGTCCGCGTTGGCGAGCGGAACGCCAAAGGCAGACTGGCCATGACAAGCGTGACCGAGACTGACGACCGGCGCGCGGCCGAATTTGCGTCCGCTGACTTGCCGTACGTGCTGAAACAACTCGACACCTCGACCGACGGCCTGTCGTCGGGACAGGCGTCGATACGATTGGCGACGTTGGGGCCGAACTCTGTTCGTACCCACCGAGTCAGCGCCTGGGCGGTGCTCCGGAGACAACTCAACAACGCGGTGCTCGCCCTGCTCGCCGCCACCGCCGTCTTGTCCTACTTTCTCGGCGACAGCACCCAGTCCGTAATCATCGGCATCATCTTGGTCGTCAGCGTCGGACTCGGTTTTCTCAACGAGTACCGCGCCGAACGTGCCACTGCCGCATTGCATTCCCGGGTTCGGCATACCGCAATGGTCCGTCGCGATGGCCAATATCAGCGTCTTGATGTCAACGAACTGGTTCCCGGTGACGTCATCCGGCTCGAACTGGGTGAGTTGATACCTGCAGATGTCCGACTGCTCAGCGTCAACGGTTTGGAATGCAACGAGAGCATCCTGACCGGTGAGTCTGTCCCTGCTGAAAAATCCATCGAGCCAACGATGTTGGGCGCTGAACTTCTCGACGCCGCCAATCTGGCTTTCATGGGCACCATTGTTAGCGCAGGAGAGGCAACGGCTGTGGTCTACGCGACCGGTGTCAACGCCGAATTTGGGCGCATCGCCGCCGGCCTCGGTGAGCGGCAACCGGAGACCGCCTTTCAGATCGGACTGCGGAAGTTTTCCTACCTGCTGCTGCGCGTAGCGCTGACGCTGGCGGTCGTCATCATCGTCACGAGTCTGCTGCTACGGCGCCCGCTCATTGATTCGGCGTTGTTCGGATTGGCCATTGCGGTCGGCATTACGCCACAGTTGCTGCCGGCTGTGGTCAGCGCCAGCTTGGCTTCGGGTTCGCGACAGTTGGCGCGGCTGAAGGTACTGGTCAAAAGACTGGTCTGCATTGAGGATCTCGGCGACATGGACATCCTGATGACCGACAAGACCGGTACCCTCACCGAGGGACGGATCACGCTCATCGACACGGTTGATCCGGCGGGCAGTCACTCCGAATCGGTATTGCGGACCGGGCTTCTGGCGACTGACGTCGACCCTGAAACCGGAGGGGCGAGCGCCAACGAGCTCGACGCCGCGTTGTGGGATGGCCGGACCGGCATCGCCGGTGTTACCCGGGTCGCGACACTTCCGTTCGACCACGATCGGCGGGCCACCTCTGCACTCGTCGACGACACCGAGGGTCGGGTACTGGTGGTCAAGGGTGCACCCGAACAAGTCCTGACCCGGTGCGACAACGCACCCGACGTCGCGACCCGCACCTTGGCGCAGTTGTTCGCCGACGGAAGGCGTGTCGTCGCCGTCGCCAGTCGGCTCGCGCCGAATTTGCGCCAAATCACCCGTGCCGACGAATCCGGGCTCACCCTCGACGGATTCCTGGTGTTCGCCGACAACCCCAAAGAGGCCGCGCGTGACTCACTGGCACAGCTGGCAGCACTGAGTATCGAAGTCAAGGTGGCAACCGGCGACAACCCCACGGTGGCCGAAAAGGTCTGCGCCGATCTGGGTTTGGCATCCAAGGGCACGCTCACCGGAGCCCAGCTGGCAGAACTCGATGAGCCTGGATTGGCCGCCGCCGCCCGCGACCACACGATCTTTGCCCGCATATCGCCCGAACAGAAGGCCAGACTCATCTCGTCTCTGCGCAGTTCGGGCCGTTCGGTCGGTTTTCTCGGCGACGGTGTGAACGATGCGCTCGCCCTGCATTCCGCCGACGTCGGCATCTCCGTCGACACCGCCAGTGATGTCGCCAAGAACGCCGCCGACGTGGTGCTGCTGGAGAAGGATCTCGGCGTTCTGGCGACCGGTGTCGCCGAGGGCCGGCGCATCTTCGCCAACACCATCAAGTACGTATTGATGGGCACTTCAAGCAATTTCGGCAACATGTTCAGTGCGGCGGCAGCCTCGGCGGTCCTCACGTTCCTGCCGATGCTGCCGAGCCAGATCTTGCTGAACAACCTGCTCTACGACAGCTCACAGCTGGCCATTCCCACCGATCGCGTCGACGACGACCAGCTGCACGCACCGTCGCACTGGAACATCGCCTTCATCCGGCGGTTCATGCTGACCTTCGGCCCCATCAGTTCGCTGTTCGACTTTTTGACCTTCGGCTTGATGCTCGGCGTACTCCACGCCGGGCCGGTAGCGTTTCGCACCGGTTGGTTCGTGGAATCCCTTGCCACCCAGACCTTGATCATCTTTGCGATCCGTACTCGGCGGACGCCCTTCTGGCGCAGCAGGGCCAGCACCACACTCACTTTGGCCACGGTGTCGGTGATCGGCGTCGGTATCGCTCTCACGGTGTCGCCGCTGAGTCGGCAGCTTGGCTTCACACCGTTGCCATGGCAATTCTTCGTGGCGCTGGCTGGATTCACCGTTGCTTACCTGGTGCTGGTCGACGTGACAAAGGCGATGTTCTATGCCGAACCCATCCGAGTGGCAGGACAGCCGCATCGAACCCGCGGGCTTGAACACCGGGTCCATCGCCGGGCTGCCCGATTTAGTCATCCCGGGCGGATATCGCCCCCAGGCAAAGGACTCGTGAGGTCAAGAGCAGTGGGGTTGGCCGGCCTGCGTAGTTGACTGCACTCGGTGCCCGAATCACCTTGAGCGGTTCCGATCTGCCATTCGATCTGGAAGGAGCCGTTCGCGTGTCGCCCGCGGGCTTTTGGCCCTACACCAGTGCACCACTAAATCAGAAGGCTTGTCATATCTACTGCAAGAGCTAAAGGGGCAGCAAACCATGACCGACCAAATTGCCCACGCCGACGCCGGAGGCGAAATCCACAACGATGCGGGCGGGACTCTTGATGCGGGCCGTACTCGAGGTAATGGCAGCCGGGGACAGACCGATGCCGACACCGCAAACCCAGGTAACGCCGGGGATGGCGGACAACCCGGCCAAATCCCACCGGTACAGGATCGCTTCGTCCGACGCTGCCTGGCGGCGCTGGTGGTCGGAGACCTGGTCATCGCGACCGGCGCTCCGTTCTTGAACAAACTCTTCAAAGGTTGGAACGGGCCGCTGGAGGCCGCCGCTGCAGCCATTGCGGTCGGCACCTTCCTTGGCGTTTGGCTTCTCCAGCGTCACGGCGGGGCAGGCCGTCACGACCGGAACTCGATGCGCGACGCCATCACAGCCGCGTTCGTCGTCACGTACCTCGTCATCGTGGGCTGGGCGACGTTCTCCGCCCTCGGCAACGATGTGACGCCGTTTACCAAAGACCTGGTCGCAAACTTCACTCTGCTGGTCGGCGTCGTCGTAGGCGGCTACTTCGGGGCAGACGCCGTCAAACAGGTCACTTTGATCAACGCGGAACGTCACCAACAGGGCCGCGATGTCGGCCGCGACTAGCTCACATCCTGTTGACCCACAGGTGGAATTGCGACCCGCTTGACCGAATGGTCGAGATGTTCGCCGCGTAGCCCTCCGACGTCACGTCGACCGGAGAGCCTCCCGCCCACGCCATTGATGACCATCGTCACTATCGCCGCCTGCGCACCGGCTAAAAGAATCGAAGTGTCGTGCGAACGAAAGGAAGCCGATGTCACGCACCGATGAGTTCGAACTGACTAGCGAGCTACGCGACGCCATCGCCTGGAAGTTCCTGGGTTCCGAGTTCACCGGGCGGCGCCACGTCGGGTGGCCGATCGAACAGCGGCTCGACCGATACCTCATTCATCAAGGTCTGCCCGACTTGGGGACAAGTCGACGTCAACCCAATCACCCTGCAGATGTAACAGACCGCAGCCGAACCGTCAGACCTTGAGGGCGAGGGCGCGCACGTCGACCAGCCGGACAATGTCCTCGGCAGTGACGATGCCGACGACCTGTCCCGCATCGACGACTAGTGCCCGGCTACCGCACGCCGGGTCCAGCCGCCCGAGGAGGTCGGTGATCGATTCGTGAACACTAGTCGCAGGAACCCGATCACGGGGTATCGCCGCTTCGCCGACCAGCGTGCTAACCCGCAATTCCGGTGCGACGCTCCGTAATTGCCTGAGCGTGATCAGGCCAGTGATGTCTCCGTTCCGGTCCTCGACCGGATACGCCGAGTGCCGGTCGCCAAGCAGGTAACGCTGGATGAACTCGTCCACCGATATCCAGCCGGGCGCCGTATGAGGGTGCGCGGTCATGACGTCAGCGACAGCCAAGCCCGCGAGTGCCCGGCGGGTCCACCGCGTCATCTGCTCTGCGCGCGCCGCACTCAGCAAGAACCAACCGATGAACACCAGCCAAACCCCGCCGACTGTGATGCCCCTGAGGAACTCGAACAGTCCGACACCGATGAGCAGGTAGGCCAGGACGCGCCCCGCCCGGAGCGACTGTGTCGCAGCGCGCTCCGCATCGCCGTGCCGCCTCCACAGGTAGGCACGAAGGATCCGCCCGCCGTCCAGCGGGGCGCCGGGCAGCAGATTGAACAGTCCGACCACTACGTTGATTGCGGCGAGCCACCAGATGACGGCGGTGACGATGTCTGTGCCGGCGACGCCGCGCAGGGCGGTTGCCACCGCGGCAAACAGCCCTGCCAAGATCAGACTTGTCACGGGGCCCGAAGCGGCGATCCGGAACTCGGCTCTCGCGTCCTTTGCTTCGCTCTCGAGCTGTGCGATACCTCCGAACAACCACATTTGGATTCCGTGGACCTCGACGCCGTATCGGCGCGCTACGAACGCGTGAGTCAGCTCGTGGGCAAACACCGACAGGATGAGCACCACGGCCCCGGACAGTCCGGCCAGCCAGTAGATTCCGGCGGAGTGACCGGGCGCCATCGCGGGCAAGGAATCAGCCAGGCTCCACCCGAACAGCCAGAGGATGACGAGCACGCTCCAGTGCACACTCAGCGGGATCCCCGCCACTCGGCCCAGAGGGATTCCAGGTTCCATCTCGTCAACTCCAATTATCTTGCCCGACAACGACTCCGTAGTACGCGGCCGCCTACAAGCGCACATTCGAGCCCACCATGTGCGTTCCGCGGGCGGTAGGGACCGAAGTAACGAATCGGGTGGGGCTTATGTCTGGAGCCACCGAACAGGACCCTGGTCGGCAGGTTCAGGGACCAAATGCCATAGCAGCAGGCCCTACTTGGGACAATGCTCACGGGCATGACGCAGTCGGTTGATCGCTCGGACGCTGTCCGTCAGTTGGCGCATCGACTGGAATGCCTCTGCGGCAAGGGCATTGTGGTCCTGGGCAGGTCGCTGAACTTGCATGCCAGTGTCTTGTCGAACACCTCAGTGCCGTCGCGGCGACCCCGTAGCTGATCGGACGAAGGAGTGGCCTCCACCGTCCGGTTCCGGCCAGCACCCCAGCCGTGGTTGTTGGTCGGGGTCGCCGGACTCATCGGCTACTGTGACTTCCCGCTGCAATGGGTTATCGGATCGCCTCTCAGCCCCGCACGGTCGTACATCAGCGAACTGTCGGTGGCCGGCCAACCCGCATATCAAGCATTCCGGATCGGTGACCTCGTGGCTGGATTCGGCCTGACCGTACTCGGGGGAATTCTGCTGTTGTGGCGTCCGTCGCCACCGATGCGCCTCGGGAGCGCGGCGCTGACCATTGCCGCCGCAACCGCGATCATCGATGCCTTGTCACCCATGACGTGCACGCCCTCAACAGATGTCCGGTGCTGGGATGGTGATCACGCCGCCGTGTCCGCCCAGTTGTCGCAGTTGCACACCATCTCCGGGGTGATCGGATTCGCCGCAATGGTCATCGCGATGGCGGCCTTCGGCACCGCATTGCGCCGGCAATCGGAGACGCGCCGGCTCGGGTCCACCGGGCTCGTCGTGGCGGCCGTCGGCGCGCTGCTCGGTTGCGTGCAAATCGGCATGGCCCTCACCGGTTCTGACTGGACGGGACTGTTCGAGCGCATACAGGTGCTCACGATGACCGCCTATCTGGCGGCGTTGACCATTGTCGTCGCCCGCTCCGCCGGCCGGAGCCACAACCGAATGCGCAGCGAAAACCGGCGGCCGGCCCCTACCGGGATTCGAGCGAATTGACAAAAAGATTGCAGCCGCAGGCCCAATGGCCCTGTCCGGCACGCTCAGGGCAAGGCAATGTTCGTCATAGCGACTCATCGCGATCGGACGGTGGTCGACGCCGTTGTTTGGAGAAGACATGAACGGGACCGGCGTAGTGGTAGCGGTTGTCTTGGCCTTCGGCACTGTGCTGCTGGCGTCATCGATCCGCATCGTCAAGCAGTACGAACGCGGGGTGCATTTCCGCTTCGGCCGCATCATCGGTGTGCGGGATCCGGGGCTCCGGCTGATCATTCCTACAGTCGATCGCCTGCTGGCGGTGTCTTTGCGAATCGTGACAATGCCCATCCAGTCGCAGGGCATCATCACGCGGGACAACGTCAGCGTCGACATCGCCGCTGTCGCGTACTTCCGCGTCGTCGATGCGCGCAAGTCGGTCATGGCCATCGAAGATGTTGCCGTTGCGATCAATCAGATCGCACAGACCACGTTACGCAACGTCGTAGGCCAGCATTCTCTCGATGACGTACTGGCGAACACCAGCGAGATCAACACCAGCATCCGCCAGATCCTCGACACAAACACCCTCGAATGGGGCGTGGAAGTGACTTTGGTCGAACTCAAGGACATTCAACTGCCGGAAGGTATGAAACGAGCGATGGCGCGGGAGGCCGAGGCCGAGCGCGAGAAGCGCGCCAAAATCATTGCGGCAGAAGGCGAGGCCCGAGCCGCAGCGGCCCTCGGTCAGGCATCCGACACCATGATGGCGCATCCGCTCGCACTGCAGCTGCGCAATCTCCAGACGCTGGCCGAACTCGGTGTGGAAAAGAACACCACCGTCGTGTTTCCTGCGCCCCTGATGAGCGCGATCGGCGAACTAGGCACATTTCTGGCTCGGGAGTCGAGCGCCGCGACCGCAATGAACGGGCCGGACAGGCAGGGTGAATCCACGCACCCACGTCCGATGGCAGCAGCTGCCACCCGCTGAGGCTGACGTGATGAGGCAACCGGCACGCGACACTGTACGACTTCTCGGTGGTCGAGCGTTCTACCACCTCGCCGACGTGGTCGTCGACCATCAGCCATGCCAAGGTACTGCGTGCTTCGTTGCACGCCAACGCGACTCGCAACGCTGGGCCGAGGCCGAGCGTTCCGACCCGCGGCTCTACTGCCTAGGCCGCTGTTACGCCGCACCAGCCGCGGCCGATGACTGTTCGAAACCACACATCGAAATCGCCTGCGACACAGCAGTTACCCTGCCGCGAGTCACCCTGGATGTGGAATCAGACCTGAACAGCTACCGCAACGGTGGCGGCTATCGCGGCTTGGCTCGCGCATTGACGATTGGCCCCGACGCGACGCTGGCCGAGGTCGAGCGCTCTGGTCTGCGCGGCCGCGGGGGTGCCGGATTTCCCACCGCACGCAAGTGGCGCGCAACGCGAGCCCAACCTGCCGGCCCCCGCGCGGTCGTTGTCAATGCCGACGAAGGCGATCCGGGCGCCTATATCGATCGCGTCCTTCTCGAGGGCGACCCGCACGCCGCGCTCGAGGGGTTGGCGATCGCCGCATTCGCTATTGGTGCACAGGAAGCCCATATCTACGTCCGCCGCGAGTATCCCCTCGCGTTGGCAGCAATACGGAAGGCCGTGGCCGAGGCCGAAGACGCCGAGATCCTCGGCAAGGCGCTTCTCAGTGAAGGACCACCGCTATCGGTGACGGTCGTCGAGGGCAAGGGCAGCTATGTCTGCGGCGAGGAGACCGCGTTGCTGAACGCGCTGGAAGGGCGGCGGCCCACGGTACGGGCACGGCCACCGTTCCCCACCGAGCATGGCCTGTTCGGCGCACCCACTGTCGTCAACAACGTCGAAACCCTCGTCGCGGTGCCGTGGATCCTCCAAAACGGTGGAGATGCTTACGCCGCAATGGGATACGGCACCAGCAGAGGCACCAAGGTGGTGTCACTGAACTCACTGTTCCGCAGACCCGGACTGTACGAGGTGGAGTTCGGAACGCCGGTCACCGAGATCGTCGACGGTCTGGGCGGCGGGCTTGCCGAAGGTGAGTTGAAGGGGCTCCTCATCGGCGGCCCTCTTGCGGGGATACTGCCACCACAGCTCCTGGACACCCCACTGGCCTTCGACGAGTTGCGCAGTGTCGGTGCGAGCGTCGGACACGGCGGTGTGGTGGCGTTCGACGACAACACGTCGATCGCCGACCTCGTCCATCACGTTTTTCGGTTCGGCGCCTACGAATCGTGCGGCGCCTGCACGCCCTGCCGGGTCGGCGCGGCACGCGTCGAGGAGATGTTCGCCCCGGGTGCGTCCGCCAACCCGACGGAGTGGCGGTCGATCGTGCACGCGTTGGGCGCGACGAGCCTCTGCGGCCATGGTTCGGGTTTGGCGGAATTCGCGCGCAGCGTCATCGCGCACTACGGGACGGAGCTGGCCGCGTGCAACGCATGAGCATCGACGGTACCTCCGTTGCGTGCCAGCCGGGCGACACTATCCTGGCCGCGGCTCGCCGTGCGGATATCGATATCCCGGCGCTGTGCTACGACCCTCGGCTGGCTCCTGCCGGGGCCTGCCGCGTCTGTGTGGTGCACATCGATGGAAGCGACCGCCCCGCCGCGGCCTGCACCACCTTGGCCGCCGACGGCATGGTCGTCCACACCGGTACCGCAGAACTGTTCGAGCTGCGAAAGACCTTACTGGCCATGCTCGTTCGCGACTTTCCAGCCGCTGCCGTCGAGGCCGCGCCCGACTTGCCGTTCCACCGACTACTCACCGAACACGGTGTCCTGGCCACCGGCACAACGGATCCGGAGTTGGTCGACGCCTCACAGCCAACCATCCGAGTCGATCTCAACCAGTGCGTCAAATGCTGGCGTTGCGTCCGGATCTGCGACGAAGTGCAAGGCCAATTCACATGGCGCATCACCGGACGCGGCGACGCTTCGCAAGTCATTCCCGATTCGGGCGGCACGTTGGCCACCAGCTCGTGTGTGTCGTGCGGCGCATGCGTGGACGCCTGCCCAACCAATGCCCTGACCGATGCCGCAGTCCCGTTGCGCGCCAGCGACTGGACCCGCACCACCTGCCCATACTGCGGTGTCGGCTGCCAAATGCTCGTGGGCACCCGCGACGGCAACATCGTCGAAGTCCGACCCGACCTCGACGCGGCGGTCAACCGTGGCCACCTGTGCGTGAAGGGACGGTACGGCCATGGCTTCGTGCGATCACCGGAGCGCGTAAGCACTCCGATGGTGCGCAATGACACCGGCAACTGGATACCGGTCGGCTGGGACGTGGCTATCAGCACT
Source organism: Mycobacterium sp. PDNC021 (assembly GCF_048282635.1). Lineage (NCBI taxonomy): Bacteria > Bacillati > Actinomycetota > Actinomycetes > Mycobacteriales > Mycobacteriaceae > Mycobacterium > Mycobacterium sp. PDNC021. The sequence continues at coordinate 3,127,437 of NZ_CP182502.1, read as the reverse complement.
GCCCTCAACGGTTTTCGCCAGGTCATCGATCGGCACGGGCCGCAGTCCGTGGGTGTACTCGGATCGGCGCGCGCCACCAATGAGGAGAACTATCTCACCGGCAAATTCGCCCGGGTTGTGTTGGAGACCAACAACGTCGACTGTTGTGCGCGGGTCTGTCACGCGCCGAGCGCCACGGGATTGAAGACGGCGTTCGGAACCGGCGCGGCAACCAACTCGTTCGAGGACATCGAGGTGGCCCGAACGATTCTGGTGTGCGGTTCCAACACCACCGAAGCTCACCCGATCGTCGGGGCACGCATCAAGCAAGCGCGCTTACGCGGAGCCAATCTCGTGGTCATCGACCCTCGAAGCATCGAGCTGGCCGAGTACGCCGACGTGCACCTGCGGCCTCGTCCGGGGACCAACGTCGCGGTGCTCAACTCGCTCGCCGCGGCGATCATCGACGAGGGCCGGCTCGATGATGCGTTCGCAGCCCAACGCGTCGACAATCTCAGCGAGTTCAAGCAATTCGTCGCCGCTTTCGCGCCGGAACGCATGCAGACGATCACCGGGTTGGTGCCCGAGGACGTCCGCAAGGCTGCCCGGATGTACGCGGGCGAAAAACCATCGATGATCTTTCACGGTCTCGGGGTAACCGAGCACGTTCAAGGCACCGACGCGGTCGTGTGCCTGGCCAACCTCGCTCTGCTCACCGGTAACGTCGGTCGGCCGGGCACCGGCGTGAACCCCCTTCGTGGACAAAACAACGTGCAGGGCTCGGCGCACATGGGCTGCCAACCTGACTCCCTGCCCGGAATGATCCCGCTGGCCGCGGGCCGGGCGAGAGCCGAGTCGGTGTGGGGCGCGCCCATGCCGGCTGCACCAGGGCTCGATGCCATGGAAATGCTCGACGCCGCCGCGGCAGGACAATTGGGCGCGCTGTGGGTCATCGGCTGGGACGTCCTGCAGACGCAGCCACATACGGCCGCGGTGGAACAGGCACTCGACGCAGTGAACGTACTCGTCGTACAGGACCTGTTTCTCACCGAAACCGCGCGTCGCTTTGCGACCGTTTTTCTGCCGGTGGCGTCCTCGTTCGAGAAAGAGGGGACATTCATGAACTCGGAGCGCCGCGTCCAGCGCGTGCGCGCGGCCGTGACCGCGCCGGACGGGGTCAAAACCGACACCGAAATTCTGTGTCTCGCCGCCGCGGCAGCGGGGTTCGGCGACCGCTTCGACTACCGCGGCGCCGAGCAGGTGTGGGATGAGATTCGTCGTCTATGGCCCGCCGGAGCGGGCATCACCTACCCACGATTGGACAGTCCGAACGGCCTGCAGTGGCCATGCCCGCAAGAGGGCCACCCGGGCACCCGCCTCTTGCACGTCGACCAGTTTCCCGGAATCGGAGCACGAGCATCATTGCGGTGCATAGCATTTCATCCCAGCGCCGAACAGCCGTCCGCGCCGTATCCGCTCATACTGATAACCGGTCGGGAGCTCTATTCGTTCAACGCCGGCACCATGAGCGGCAGGTCGACGACTGCCGAGCTGACCGACGGCTGCGTACTGGACGTCTCCCCCGCCGACGCCGCCGACCTCGGCATCGTCGAGGGCCGCCCGGTGCGGATCCGCAGCCGGTATGGCCAAGTCGTCATGCCCTGCCGCATCAGCGCGGCGGTAGAACCGGGTGTCGTGTTCAGCACCTTCAGCGATCCCGCCGTGATGGTCAACGCGGTCACCGGCCCCGGCCGCGATCCCCATACCCGCACCCCCGAGTACAAGGTCACCGCGGTACGAGTCGAACGGACCGACTGACCAGTCGGGCCCGACGTCATCCCAACCACGGGCCGTTCGGCCCTCCCCGCGCGCCGAGCTGCCTGAGATCGTCACAGGGTGTCGGAACACGCAGACGGTCCAGTCGCCATCGACCCGCGTTTCTACGACGCGGTGCTGTTCGATCTCGACGGGGTGCTCACCGATACCGCCTCAGTGCATTTCGCTGCATGGAAAGCCGTCTTCGACGCCTACCTCGCCAGCCGCGACACGGAAGACGGTCACGAGCTGAATCCGTTTACCGAGGCCGACTACCGGCGCTTCGTCGATGGCAAGCCACGCGAGGACGGGATACGGGACTTCCTTGCCTCACACGGAATTTCGCTGCCGCAAGGGGACGTCACCGACGACGGCGACGACACCATTCAGGGCCTGGGTAACCGCAAGCAACGACTGTACGGGGAACTCCTGGCGCGTGGGATCAGCGGTTTTGACTCCTCCGTCGCATTCGTACATCAGCTCCGCAGTGCAGACATCCGCACAGCCGTGTACTCATCCAGCCGCAATTGCGCGAACGTCTTGCGCGCGGCCGGCCTCGACGAGTTGTTTCCGATCCGGGTGGACGGGGTGCTGGCTGAGCAGCTGGGCCTGGCCGGCAAGCCGGATCCCGCCATGTTGAAGGAAGCCGCTGATCGCTTGGGGGTGCGGTCCGATCGATGTGTGGTAGTCGACGACGCTGTGTCCGGTGTGGAGGCCGGCCGGGCGGGCGGATTCGGCCTCGTCGTGGGCGTGGCCCGCACCGGTTTCGCGCAGGAGTTACTGACCGCCGGCGCCGACGTCGTGGTCGGCGACCTGGCGGAGATGACCGTCCAGGTCGCTGGTCGCCGGATATCGACGTTGCCGGACGCGCTCGCATCCTTTGGCCTCCTGGGTGGTGTCACTGTCCCCCGCCGCCCGGCGCTGTTCATCGACTTCGACAGCGCGCTCCCCCACGTCGTACGCGAACTTGGCGTCAGCGCGCTCACACCGCGCGCCACACATGCGCTGCAGGCGCTCTCGGCGCTGTGCCCCGTCACCATCCTCAGCAGTTACGACCTTGCCGACCTGCAGTCCTCAATCGGGGTGCCCGGACTGTGGTACTACGGCAGCGACGGCCTTGAGTTCTGCGCTCCCGACCACAGTCACCACCAACACGATGCGGCCGTCGCCACCATTCCCCTGCTGGAGTCCGCCGCTGCAATGCTCGAGAACCGCCTCGAAGGCATCCCGGGAATCCGCTTGGAACACAGGCGGTTTGCCATCGTGATCCACTACGGAACTGCCCCAGCGAAACAAACTGCCGACATCAACATCGCGGTGCACGCCGCCGCCCGCCAGCACCACCTGCGGATCACCCAGGGCCACAACGCCGTCGAATTGCACCCCGACGTCGACTGGCGCGAGTGCAAGATGTTGCACCGGATCATAGAGATGGCTGGAGACGGGATACCGCTGCTGCCGATCTATATCGGAAGCAACAGGTCGGATGAGATGGCGTTCGACGCGATCGAACACGACGGCGTGTCGATCATCCTGAGGGACACCGAAGACGGGGACCGGCGTACTTCCGGTCAGTTCAGCGTCGAAGACGCAGAGCGCGTCGTGGATTTTCTCGAGCACATGTCCGACCAACTGGCAGCAGCAGGACAATCAGAGACTGATGGTTGGTCGATCACCTTCGACGACTACCAACCACGGTATGAGCGGCTGCGGGAGGTGTTGTGCGGAATCGGCAACGGCTACCTGGGCAGTCGCTGCTGCGCGCCTGAAGCCACGGCAGGTGACTTCCACTATCCGGGCACATACGTGGCCGGCGTCTACAACCGCCTCGCCGACGACGTCGCGGGCACTGTGATCGACAATGAGAGCATCGTCAACCTTCCCAACTGGCTACCGTTGACGTTTCGGATCGACGACGGCCAATGGTTCGACATCGACCGCGTAGAGGTCCTGACATACCGGCAATCGATCGACCTCCGCCATGCCGAGTCGATCCGGGAAATCAGATTCCGAGATGCCGCAGGACACACCACCAGCGTCCAGCAGCGGCGGTTCGCCTCGATGCACGATCCTCATGTCTGCGCGCTGCAGACTACGGTCACGGCCGAAGACTGGACGGGCACCATCGAGTTCCGGTCGGCCGTCGATGCCTCGGTCAAAAACGCGGGTGTGGAACGTTACCGCGACCTGGCCGGCGGCCACCTCGCTGTCAGTACGGCGCAGGACCTGTCGGACGGATGTGTGCTGGTGGAAACCCAGACGGTGCAATCCCGAAGTCCGGTGGCGGTCGCTGCCCGGACTACAGTGCGGCAAGGAGACCAACGTGTCGGTTCGGGCTACCGGTACTTCGAAGCCGACGGCTGCGCCGGTCACACCGTCACTGTAGAGCTCACTGCGGGCCAGTCGGTGATCGTCGAGAAGGTCGCGCTGATATTCACCGGTCGCGATCACGCGGTGTGCGAACCCGGCAACGAGGCCCGCCGCAGACTCAACGGCGTACATCGGTACGACGAACTCTGCTCAGCACACCGCATTGCGTGGGGTCAGCTGTGGGAATCATTCAACCTGCACCTGGTTGCCGAGGCCGCCGAGCTGCGCATTCACCGCTTGCATATCTTGCACCTGCTGCAGACCGCATCCGTGCACACTGCTGATCTCGACGCCGGAGTGCCTGCGCGTGGGTTGCATGGCGAGGCGTATCGCGGCCATATCTTCTGGGACGAACTGTTCATCATCCCGGTGCTCAATCTCCGGACCCCGGCGGTCAGTCGCGCGTTGTTGAAGTATCGGTACCGCCGGCTGCCCGAAGCGCGGCGCGCAGCAGCCGCCAGTGGCTACGCAGGTGCGATGTTCCCCTGGCAATCAGGTAGCGATGGCCGCGAAGAGAGCCAACAGATGCACCTGAATCCCTTGTCGGGCAGGTGGAACCCGGACCCCAGCCGCCATGCGCACCACGTCGGAATAGCGGTTGCCTTCACCCTCTGGCAGTACTACCAGGTGACGGGCGATCTCAAGTACCTCATCGATTATGGCGCGGAGATGCTCCTTGAGATCGCTCGCTTCTGGGTCAGCCGTGCCAGCTTCGACATCTACCGCGGCCGCTATCAAATCCGGGGTGTGATCGGACCTGACGAGTTCCACACCGGATATCCGGGGCGTCCATACGAGGGAATCGACAACAACGCCTACACCAACGTGATGGCGGTGTGGGTCATCGCGCGTGCCCTCGAATCCCTCGACATGCTTCCGCTACGCGATCGCTTGGACCTGCTGGACAGGCTCAACCTGCGCGGCCCCGAACTTGCCCAGTGGGAAGACGTCACTCGGCGGATGTTCGTCCCGTTTCACGACGGCGTCATCAGCCAGTTCGAAGGATACGAACTGTTGCGTGAATTGGACTGGTCCGCCTATCGCAAGCGGTACAACGATATCCGTCGGCTTGACCGCATTCTCGAAGCAGAACACGACAGCGCAGACCACTACCAGGTATCCAAGCAGGCTGACGTCCTGATGCTGTTCTATCTGCTCTCCGCCGACGAGTTGCGACAACTGCTGGCGCGTCTCGGATACCGGCTGCCACCTGAAGCTATTCCGAAAACCGTCGACTACTACTTCAATCGCACGTCGCACGGATCAACGCTGAGTGCCGTCGTGCACGCCTGGGTGTTGGCTCGCGGCAACCGGGACCAAGCGACGTCGTGTTTCGCGCAGGTGCTGAAATCCGACATCGCCGATGCTCCCGGCGGCACCACCTCTGAGGGGGTCCATTTGGCCGCCATGGCCGGCAGCGTCGACCTGCTACAACGCTGTTTCTCAGGACTTGAGACGAGGTGTGACAGGCTGGTGCTCGGCCCAATGTGGCCGGAAACTGCTGGAACGCTTGGGTTTTCGATCTGGTATCGCGGACACCGGCTGCATTTGCGAATTCACGGACGAACCGCCGAGGTCACCGCCGACCCCTCCGACGCGGCGCCGATCGACGTCGAATGCCGAGGACGCATCCAGTCACTTGCCGCGGGTTCGACCATCCGGATCTGTTAGGCCGTCGACAGGGACCATAGCCGCCGTGGCCTCCGCACTACCGCCTCGACCTCGATCTCGACCGACAACCGGGCAGCCACAGCATGGGCGCTTGGCCAGTCACCTTCGCACACTGCGCGCGCCAACTCATCGACCGCTGGACTTTCGGCATCGAATTCGGCCAGCCAGGACGCAACCACATCGGCGATCATGTCGCCGGGTACCTGCGCCGTCCTACCGTGGTGCAGGCAATCACGAACGCAGAAGCAAGGCTGCTCCTGAGCCATCTCAGATCCGCGACCGGTCCAGTGCGCGATTGCTCCCATGACGATCACCTCCGAATTTGCTGACAGAACAATCCCATCACCGGCGCGATGCCAGGTGTAGGGGCCTAAGTAGCAACATCGCGATGCCCTATGGCGCCTGGCCGGTGGCCGAAATCCGAACAGACAAGGGACTTTTGTACGGCCCAAAGTCGGTGAATCGGGCCAAACGTCCCTATCGGATCACCGGCGGCAATTTTAAGGTCACACCATGCGCCGACCATGCCGGGTGCCGGAGTCAAACCCCGCGAGAAGTGTGCTCAACCGCAGCGGCACACATATGTCCACCAGGACCATGCGGAATCGCCGGGCGGAACGTGCGGTACCGGTGATCCACGCCGATTGGAAAACTGCGCTGAGCAGGAGCTGGTTGATCCACGACCGCGAGACGGTGGACGAGCTCCTTGGACTGACCGGATCGCCGCCATCGCTACACCTCAACGACTTCCCCACCGCACATCAGATCTTTGTCGAAGGCAAGCCGGCCAACCGCGTCTACGTGATCATCTCGGGGATCGTGAAACTGACGGCAAAGCTCCCCCGCGGCCGTTCCAGCGTACGGTCGCTGCTGGGCCCCGGCGACATCATCGACGCTGCGGCGGTATTCGATGGCGGGCCGCACGGCTACACCGCAACCTGTCAAAGCCTTGTGCGCACAGCCTCGTTGAGTAGTAGTGCCTTGCAACGGCTCCTCAGACAGCGGCCGATACTCGCCCAACGATGGCTGCAAGCTCTCGCTCAGGAAATCCGCGACCGTGAACAAGACATTGCGCTCTTGGCATCGGGTGATATCGCCGGCCGTGTCGCACGCGAACTGATCGCATTCGCCGAGCATCTCGGGAAACCCGTCGACGGCGTGGTGCACGTCGATCACACTCTGACCCGTCAGGAGTTTGCCGAGCTGGTCGGCGCCCCAAAAGAACCGGTCGGCAAGGCACTGGCGAACTTCGTCGCGCACGGATGGATCGTCACGGGTCCGGGCCGATTCGAGATCACCGACATAGATCAACTCCATCGACGCGCCGCAGCAGCCTTCGCCACGTCGCCCCTTGACGCGCGGGCGCTCGCCAAATGACGCCGACACCGGGAAGGACCGCAATGACGGCAGCACGAGCAGACGTCCGGGTACTTGCCCAGCAGTTCCTCGCGTCGCCATACGCCCGCGCGGAATTCGTCAATTGGCCGATCGATCAACGTGTCGAGAGATTCCTCGACAGTCGTGGGTTGTCTCACCTGGCTGACGACGGAGACTCGCTACGCGGCTTGGTCGATCGAATCCTGCACTGCCACAACTGCGAACTCTCACCTGAGCGCTGCGACCGAGCAGTCACCTGCCGAGCGGACGTCCAGCGATGAAACGGCGCAACAGCCGATTCGGCATCCTGGTCGGTATCGACGGATCTGCCGAATCCCGCAACGCCGTCCATTGGGCCTTTGACACTGCCGCGCGGCACGACCTGCCGCTCACCGTTGTCCACGTCTTGCGTGAGCCCGAGAACCATTGCAATGCTTGGGGGTTGACGAGTTCTCCTAAGTCGATCCGGTCAAGCTCGCAGGCCGAGCATGATGTCGAGGCCTTGGTCGGCAGCGCGATATCCGTCATCGACCATCTGGCCGAAGCCACGCCGCTCGAATATCTCTGGACCAGGCTGCACACCGCACCGACGGCCGCGACGTTGGCGGACCTTTCCGGTGACGCCGACATGGTCGTCGTGGGCGGTACTGAACGCCGCCTCGCCTCGCCTGCACTGTGGTCGTCCATCGGCATCGACTTGGCCTGCCACGCGGGTTGTCCGGTCGCAGTCGTGCGCGGCAAGGCCAGAACTCGGCCGAGTACCTTGCCCGTGGTTGTGGGTATCGACGGCTCGGCCGCCTCAGAAGAAGCCGTAGCCATCGCATTCGACGAAGCGGCGTCGCGGGGCGTCGAGTTGGTGCCGCTCTGCGTGGTCAGCGAGCACACCACCATCGAACTGGCGGGGACCACACTCGCGCCCGACACGTCCGGCCAGGAAATCCTCGCCGAGCGGCTGGCCGGCTGGGCCGAACGGTATCCGGACGTCAAGGTTCGACCTCTGGTGGGATGGGGTGATCCCGCCCGCAGACTGCTGGAGGAAGCTGCGACGGCCCAACTTCTTGTCGTCGGCAGCCATGGACGCAGCCCGATTGCCGGCGCCGTACTCGGTTCGGTCAGTGGCGCGGTCGTCTCGAAGTGCCCTGTCCCGGTGATCGTCGCCCGGCAGCCCTGAAGTGGCTGCCACGCCTCCCGGGGGTACTCAGTTCAGCGGTATCGCAATGGCAAGTGCCACAGCGACTCCCGTGAATCAAGTTCCCACAGTCGGATGGCATTGAGCCGGACCAGGCTCAATGCGCCGGCAATGAGAATGCCGGCGAGGGGGACGCCACCGAGTACAGCGGTCAGAATCGCGGTACTCAGTTCATCCGGGTCTGCCGTCGTGACGTCGAACCACGCATCACACAGCAAGAGGATCCCCGTGGTGAACGCAGAAAACACCAACAGATGGCGGTGCAGCCACGCGAGGATGGCCGTAGCCGCCATGAATACCACCAACAAGCAATCGAATCCGATCCAGATCAGCGGCCAGTTCCGGACCTCGTGCGGTCGCGGCAGCGTGAACGCCAAATAGACGATCCACGGAATCATGAACACCACGCCGCCGGTCATCAGACTGAGATGCGCGCGCCGCAGTCTCCTCGGGCGAGCGGCCGACATCACTTCGCCGATCGGTCGCTGGAGACGGCGGATAAGGTCGCGGCGCTGCGCGGGCGTCAATGCTTCGATCTCGTTGTCCGACAGTACATCTCCGGCTTGCCCTCCGCCAGCGTCGTGTTGCAGCACCTGATCAACGCTACGAGAAATCGGCACCCGCGCGTTAGAGCCGTTGGTCCTGATACGAACGGGACGACCGTCCGATGACCTTGGTCCCTAGCACAGCAAGTGGAGGCAGAACACCATGGAAGACATGTCAATTGCTGCTATTCCCGGCATTGTCGTCGGCATCGACGGATCGGCCGATGGCGAAGCCGCAGTGCGGTGGGCTGTCGCAGACGCGATGCTCAGCCATCAGAAAATCACCTTGGCACATGTGGTCAGTCCGTTGGTGGGCGGCTACTCCGGCGTCGGAATGTCCACACCGGTTTGGCCAGCAGACCTGAACGACTGGCGGCAGGACCATGGAAAACAACTGCTCGCCAACGCGGTACATCTCGCGCGTTCCCTCGCCGATGGGGAGCTGGACATCGAAACTGTGATGCCGTTCGGTGCCATCGTGCCCGCATTGGTCGAATTGAGCGCTCGCACCGACATGTTGGTGCTGGGCAGCCGCGGGTTGGGCACCTTCAACCGCGCGCTGCTGGGCTCGGTCAGCACCGCACTGGTCCACCACGCGCACTGTCCCGTCGTGCTGGTACACGCAGACGCGCCATTGCTCGCTGCCGACGCCCCGATCCTGTTGGGCACAGATGGTTCGGCGGCGTCGGTGCCTGCGGTCGAACTGGCCTTCCGGGAAGCTTCTTGCCGAAACGTCGCACTGATCGTGCTGCATGCCTGCAGCGACTCCGAGGTACCCCAGCTCACCGCGGTTCCATGGTGGGCACTCGACAGCGACGCCGAACGTCAATTGAGTCAGTTCTTGGCGCCGTACCGAGAACGCTATCCCGAAGTAGTGGTTCGGTATCACGTGGTGCGCGATCATCCAGCACGTCACCTGGTGGAAGAATCTGAGTCTGCCCAGTTGGTCGTCGTAGGTAACCGTGGGCGCGGTGGCCTGGCCGGCATGCTGCTGGGATCGGTCAGTTCCACATTGGTGCACGCGACCACGACGCCGGTCGTCGTCGTGCACCGCGACCCCGCCCGGGTCGAAACCAGTCCGACGGTTGCCACGGCGGCGCAATCATGATCACCTCGACCATGCGCACCTGGCGAGTTCGCACCCCGGCTCCCATCGACAGCGGCCCGCTCGAACTCGGCAGCGCCGACATCACGGAACCGGCTGACGGCGAATTGCTCATCGCCGTGCGCGCCTGCGGAGTTTGCCGCACCGATCTGCACATCGTCGAAGGCGACCTGCCCGTGCACCATCCGCACGTCACGCCCGGTCATGAGGTAGTGGGTGAGGTGGTGGCTGTCGGAGACCGGACCTCCGGCGAGTTCTCAGTCGGTGATCGCGTCGGGGTGGCGTGGCTCAGACACACCTGTGGACGGTGCCAGTTCTGTGCGCGAGGCGCGGAAAACCTCTGCCCACAGTCTCGCTACACGGGGTGGGATGCGGACGGTGGCTACGCGGAATTCGTCACCGCACCAGCCGATTTCGTTCATCTCCTGCCCGCGGGCTACTCGGATGCCGAACTTGCGCCACTGCTGTGCGCCGGCATCATCGGATACCGATCGTTGCTGCGGGCCGACCTGCCCGACGGTGGGCGTCTGGGCATCTACGGGTTCGGTGGCAGTGCACATATCACCGCTCAGGTAGCTCGAGCCCGCGGTGCAGAAGTCCATGTCATGACGCGCGGTGAAGCCGCCCAAAGACTGGCCATGGAACTCGGTGCCGCCTCGGCACAGGGTCCTGCCGATCCGCCGCCCGTGCCGCTCGATTCCGCCATTCTCTTTGCCCCCGTCGGGGAGTTGGTATTGCCGGCACTCGAAGCCCTCGATCGCGGCGGCACCCTGGCCATCGCCGGCATCCATCTCAGCGATATTCCGGCACTGAACTACCAGCGGCACCTGTTTCAAGAACGACAAGTGAGATCGGTGACCTCCAACACCCGCGCCGATGCCCGCGAGTTTCTGGCGTTCGCCGGTAGCCATCACATCGAAGTCACTGCCCCGACGTACCCGTTGGACCAGGCTCAGCACGCGCTGAGCGACTTGGCTGCCGGGCGCATCTCCGGTGCCGCGGTGCTCCAGGTCAGTTGATCCCTGGTTCACGTCGACCGCCAGGCCTGCCGGCAGGAGTCCAAGGGCACACCGACGAGGACCTACGACCCTGTCGGATCCGCCTGCGGCACTACGACACTCGAACCTATCGAACGTGTCGGAAAGGGATGACGATGCTCAAGACAACGCTACCAGTCGAGGTCCTCGAGGACGCCGTACGCCTGGCCTGTCAAGCTCCGTCCTATCGGAACAGCCAGCCGTGGAGTTGGATCATCGACCATTCGCAATTGCAGCTGTTCCTCGCCCCCGAACAAGTGCCGTCCGCGGATCACGCTGGGCGGCAATCACTGATCAGCTGCGGAGCGGCGCTGGATCACCTGCGTGTCGCGATGGCCGCCAATCGCTATGACTGCCGAGTGAACTATTTTCCATCCGCGAACAGTGTTGCGTACCTGGCCTCGATCGACTTCGCACCGGCCGACTGTGTAGGTGAACTCCAGCGCCGACGTGCCCGGGCCATCAACGACAGGCGTTCCGTTCGACTGCCGTATGACGAGCCGCCGAACTGGTCTCAGTTCGAGCCCAGGATGCACTCGGACGTCGATTGCCGGTTCACCTACCTCGATGTCATTGCCGAAGGCGATCGGGCCGAGATCACCGAAACAACCCTACTGGCGGACCAGCTGCAGCCGTTCGAGTCAGATACGAACCGTTGGGGCACAAGCACATCCGAGCAAGATCGATATGAACGAGCCGAAGTCACCGGTGATCATTCTGTGTTGCTGGTGTTGTCAGCGGTCGAGAACACCCGGCGCGCGATTTTCGGCTGTGGTGAGTCACTCTCGCAGGTCCTCATCGAGGCCACCATGGCGGGTTTCGCCACGTCAGTCATGACCTGGGCGCTCGAGGTGCCGGCTACTCGCGACATCGTGGCTGATGTTGTTGGTCGATCGCTGCCTCAGGTGATCGTACGGATCGGAGCCCACGGCGACCGTAGTCTCTTGCCGCCGCCGGCTCCACGCCGACCGCTGTCCGAGGTCCTGCATTTCGCCGGATGAGGATAGCCATGAACGCCGAACAAGCCGCTCCTGTCATCATCTGAATCCCGGTGGTGATGAACCAGCGCGTGCTCTTCATCGACCGGGATCACGATGCAGTCGAATCTCGCACTGACCACACGGCAGCAGCCGCAGGTGACCAGACAGTGCCGCAATAGGTTTCAGCTGGGTATCGGCATCCAGTTCCATTCCTGTACCTCCGGCAGGTCCTCACCGTAGGTGCGAATCCAGTCCCGATGGCGGTCCTGGGCGGAGGTCATGTCAGCGCGCAGCGCGTCCGCAGCCGGACCGCGAAGTCCGGGTGTCAGGTCGATCGTGTCGATCACCAGCTGGAAGCGATCCATCTTGTTCAGCACCAGCATGTCGAAAGGCGTCGTCGTCGCGCCCTCTTCCAGATATCCGCGTACATGCAGGTGTCGATGGTTGCGTCGGCGGTAGGTCAACCGGTGAATCAACGACGGGTAGCCATGATAGGCAAAGATCACCGGCCGGTCGGGGGTGAACAACGTGTCGTACTCCGCATCGGTCATACCATGCGAATGCTGGGTGTTGGACTGCAGGCGGAACAAGTCGACGACATTGACGACACGAATCTTGAGCTTCGGCAACCGGTTTCGCATGATCGAGACGGCCGCGAGCACCTCGACGGTCGGAACGTCGCCCGCGCAGCCCAGGACCACATCGGGCAACGAACCCGCGTCGGTGCTGGCCCACTCGAAGATATCCGCACCGCGCGCGCAGTGCACCGCGGCTTGCTCGGCTGTCAGCCAGACCGGTGCGTCATTCTTCCCCGCGACGATCACGTTGATGTAGTCGCGACTGGCGAGGCAATGCGCCGCCACCGACAGCAAGGTGTTGGCGTCCGGCGGCAGGTAGATGCGGGCGATCTCGGCACGCTTGTTGGCCACATGGTCGATGAAGCCTGGATCCTGGTGCGAGAAGCCGTTATGGTCCTGGCGCCACACGTGCGAAGTGATCAGGTAGTTCAGGGACGCGATCGGTGCCCGCCATGGTAGTTCGCGACTCACCTTGAGCCACTTGGCATGCTGGTTCACCATCGAGTCCACGACATGGGCGAACGCCTCGTAGCTGTTGAGCAGGCCATGTCGACCCGTCAGCAGATAGCCTTCCAGCCAGCCCTGACACATGTGTTCCGACAAGACCTCCAGCACACGTCCGTCGCAAGCCAGGTGCTCGTCGCTCGGCAGAATTGCTGCGTTCCACTGTTTGTCGCTGACGTCATACACCGCACCGAGCCGATTCGAAGCGGTCTCATCTGGCCCGAACAATCTGAAGTTGCGGTAGCACGCGTTACGCACCATCACTTCGCGTAGATACCGGCCGAGGACCCGGGTTGGCTCGGCAGTGGTGTCGCCCGGCGTCACGGTGGACACGGCAAATTCCTTGGCAGCAGGCAGATGCAACGGCGTGAGCAGCAGGCCGCCGTTGGCATTCGGGTTCAGCCCCATCTGGTAATCGGGTGTCGGAATGTTGTCGGTCACCAGCGCTGTCGGGCAACCCATCTCGTCGAACAGCTCATCGGGCCGATAGGAGGAGAGCCAATCGACAAACTGTCGGCGATGTTCCGGATCGGTCCGAACGTCGGCTATGGGCACTTGATGCGCGCGCCAAGTCCCCTCCACAGGTAGACCGTCGACCCATTGGGGTCCGGTCCAGCCTTTGGGTGTCCGCAATACGATCATGGGCCACTGGGGTCGCGGTGGTGGCGACGGGGCGGTTCGCGCGACGTGGTGTATTTCGTTGATCATCGCGACAACGCGGTCGAGCGCCGCGGCCATCTCCTGGTGCATCTGGTGCGGATCGGCACCGCTGACGTAGATCGGGTGATGCCCGTATCCGCGTAACAGGCTGTCGAGCTCAGCGTCCGTGATCCTCGCCAACACCGTTGGGTTGGCGATCTTGTATCCGTTGAGATGCAAGATCGGCAGGACCGCACCGTCGGTGGCCGGGTTGACGAATTTGTTGGAATGCCAACTGGCAGCCAGCGGGCCCGTCTCGGCTTCACCGTCACCGATTACGCACGCCACCAACAGGTTCGGATTGTCGAGTACAGCGCCGTACGCGTGCGCCAACGAATAGCCCAGCTCGCCGCCCTCATGGATCGACCCCGGCACCTCCGGTGCGACATGACTGGGCACCCCACCCGGAAAAGAGAATTCACGGAACAACGTCGCCATGCCGTGGGCGTCGCGAGTGATGTCAGGACGAGTCCGGGTATAGCTGCCCTCAAGCCACGCGTTAGCAAACAAAGCGGGCCCGCCGTGCCCCGGGCCGATGACGTACATCGCGTCCACATCATGATCGATGATGACGCGATTCAAGTGCGCGTAGACGAAATTCAGTCCTGGCGAGGTTCCCCAGTGGCCCAACGGGCGTGGCTTGATGTGTTGCCGCTCCAACGATGTTCGCAGCAGCGGGTTGTCCATCAGGTAGATCTGGCCGGCGGTCAGATAGTTTGCCGCTCGCCAGTACGCGTCGACCGATCGCAATCGCGCCGCTGACAGCGGCTCGCTGACCTCACGCGTTGCGCTGGTCATCGGGCGGACTCGTGAGCATGAGGCCGAGCGACGAGTACCGGGCAATTCGCTTGGTGAATCAGCCGATGGCTGGTGGCTCCGAGGAACAACCCGGTTGCATCGCCGTGCCCGTGGCTGCCGGCAATGAGCAATTGGGCGTGTTGGGCATGGCCAAGCAGGACTTGCGCGGGGTTGCCGATTGCCGTGATGCGACGGACTTGGACGTCGGGGAACTTCTCCTGCCATCCCGCCAATCGCTCGGCCAGCAGCATCTCCTGCTGTTCCTCGCGAGCCCGGCCGGTCAGATCATTCCAAGGCGGTTCTGCATAGAAGAAATAGGCCGGCAGATAGCTCCAGACCAGCACAGCTATCAGTTCGGCACCCCGCATGGAGGCCTCCTCGAACGCCCAGGCGATCGCATCTTCGCTGTCCGGCGCGCCGCTGATCCCGACCACGACGGATCCCGTCACGGGCACCCCGGGGGCACGGACCACAACAACTGGACTGTGCCCGTGCGCCGTCAATGCCACCGACACCGAGCCGGCCAGCAGCCCCATGAACGCGTTGAGTCCAGTTGAACCCACCACCGTCAGGAACGCACCCTTCGACAGCTCGGCCAACACGCGAGCTGGGCGACCGGCCACCCTGGACAGCGTTACCTCCAGATCGGGGTCCAGAACCCGGACACGATCCATCGCTTCGTCAAGAAAGCGCTGGCCGGTCGTTTCCAGGTACGTGAAGAAGCTCTCCGAGGCACCGGGGTTGAATCCCATCGCAAAACTCTCGAAGTCGACGGCGTGCGCCAATCGGAGCGGAAGATTGCGCAGCTGCGCCTCATTGACGGCCCAGGTCAGGGCGAGCAGTGACGAGCTCGACCCGTCGACTCCGACCAAAATGTAAGGGCGGGGAGATAATTCGGTCACGATTTCCTCCGTTGACTATGCCGATCCGACGTTCACGACGCTACGAGCGCCGATAACCGGCTGCTATGGCCGAAAGTCACTCTTTGACCCACCACAAGCAATGTGCGGACGGCCTCCCACACTGCGGTGACTCATGCGCTCCGCCAAAGGCCTTTGTGCCCTCGACCCCGGTTACGTACCCGCGCGAGGATTCGATGACATACACGACATACGCCCCGTCGCACGCCGAGAGAGATGTCATGGACCTGGCCGACCACATCGCGAGTCTCCGGCTGGCGAAGAGTCAGTCGAGACTGACGCGGCGGGGTGCCGTGCCCCGCCGCGCCAGCACTGCGGACCTGGTGCCTGCGCATGTCTGGTCGTTGATCAGCGACACCCACGGAGACCCGTTGGCTCCGTTCGCGATGGCAGACGGTCGGCGCTACTGGTTCAGCGCCGATGCCACCGCGGCCCTGTCGTTCCGCCTACTCGACGGATACGCCGTCGTCGGGGGTGACCCGATTGGAAATGTTGAACGGTACAGCAGACTCGTCAGCACCTTCTCCGAACTGTGCGCGAGCCGCCATTGGCATCTCGCGGTTCTCGGTGTATCTGAGCAGCGGTTACCTTTGTGGCACAACGCCACCGGATCAGACCGGCGCATGAGTGCGATTCCGATCGGCCGCGATGTCGTGATCGACGTCAACCGCTTCAGTCTCGCCGGCCGCGGCAAGCGCAACCTTCGCCAAGCTGTCCAACGTACCTGCAACGCCGGCATGACGACGCAGATCGTGGCCGAGAACCACCTTGATGACCAGCTGCGCGCCGACTTGTACGACGTGATGCTCGAATCCGGCAGGGCCGTCGGCGTAGACCGCGGATTTTCAATGATGCTGGGAAGCACTCTATCCGGCCGCTACCCGGGCGTTTGGCTCATCATCGCCCGCGACCGCGCAGGCCGGATTCAGGGGTTCCATCGCTACGCGAGTGCCGGCGGCGGCACCGATATCAGTCTGGACCTACCGTGGCGTCGACAGACTGCCCCGAACGGCACCGACGAACGGCTCAGCATCGACATGGTTCGATGGGTCAAAGAGCATGGCGGACAGCGTGTCTCGCTGGCCTTCGCGCCTTTTCCAGAATTGTTCGAAGACGGGCCGGAAAGTGGGTTGCCGCGTCACGCCCTACGGGCACTCGCGCACATTGGCGACCGATTCATCAAACTCGAGTCTCTGTACCGATATGTGCGCAAGTTCGATGCGCTGGGCCAGCAGCGGTTTGCACTCTTTCCGCCCCTGCATTTCGGACACGCTCTGAGTGTTTTACTCACGCTCGAATTCTCACCACGCCACCGCTCAGTCAATCCCGCGGTCGGGCGCTGGAACGCTGACGTCGGACTCGCCGAACTAGCACGAGCACTCGAAATAACTAGGGAGACAACATGATCGAGATCTATCATGGCAATTCTGTCGTTGTCGGCATCGACGGCTCGACCGCCGCTGTGTACGCCGCTCATTGGGCGGTGGGCGAAGCGATCACTCGAGATGTACCGCTGCGGCTGGTGAGTTGCGTCGAGCGCGCGCAACGCTTGGATCGCTTGGCCATCGAATATGCCAGGACCTGCCTGCGGGCAGCTCACGCAGCGATCGACGACACTGTGGCTCAGGTAAAAATTGAGACCGCCGTAGTGGTTGGTGACCCGACCGGCGCATTGATCGAAGAATCCCGCCAGGCGGCCATGGTGTGTGTCGGGTCGGTCGGAATCGGCCGCTTCGCAAAGGCATTGCTGGGCTCTACCGCCGCGGGTGTGGCTGAGCGTGCGTCGTGTCCGGTCGCCGTGATCCGCAGTTACTCTCCGCACCGGCGGAGCCCCGTCGGCTCGATCGTTGTCGAGGTGAATGACCGGGAGGAGAACCATGACGTGATCGCCGCGGCGGTCGCCGAAGCGCAACTGCGGGGGCGGCCCGTACTTGCGGTCGGCGAGTGTCCGGCCGAGACAGGGATGAGTGCACGTCAGGAGTTGCTGCGCCGCACCGCGGTT
Source organism: Mycobacterium sp. PDNC021 (assembly GCF_048282635.1). NCBI lineage: Bacteria > Bacillati > Actinomycetota > Actinomycetes > Mycobacteriales > Mycobacteriaceae > Mycobacterium > Mycobacterium sp. PDNC021. The sequence goes on along the minus strand of NZ_CP182502.1, from coordinate 3,109,868 downwards.
TGGCAGGACCTCTATCCCGGCGTGGACATCACCCCGGCAGCCGTCACAACGAGCTTCGTCCGATACCTCGCGACGACGACCGAACCGATCAGTCTCGTCGTTGTCGGCGCGCAAGACGCGGCGGACCTTTCGAGCATCATCGGGTCGCATGCCGACCGCAACTGCGACAATCCGTCTGTCTTGATTGCGCGGGCATGAGGTAGGGGTAGCCGCCGACGGCTACCCCTACCTCAGCGGTCTGACTACCGAGCCTGCGGCCGGGCGATCAACACCGGGCACCCGGCGTGCTGAATCAGCCGGTGGCTCGTCGACCCGAGGAACCACCCGGCGACGTTTCCATGTCCGCGGGTTCCGGTGACGATCAGCTGCGCGCGCTGGGCATAGCCCAGCAGGACGTGCCCGGGGTGGCCGGCGGCGATGACCCGGCGGACGGCGACCTCAGGGAACTTCTCCTGCCATCCGGCCAACCGTTCTGCCAACAGCATCGCCTGCTGGTCCTCCCGCGCCGGGCCCGGCAGCTCCTCCCACGTCGGTTCGATGTAGTCGAAATATGCTGGTACATAACTGGATACGAGAACGGCAAGCAGTTTCGCGCCACGCAGCGACGCTTCCTGGAAGGCCCAGCCGATCGCTTCCTCACTGTCGGGAGCACCGCTGATGCCAACAACCACAGGTCCACCGGCGTGTGCGCCGGGCGCGCGGACCACAACCACGGGACTGTGGCCGTGGGCAGTCAGCGCCACCGCCACCGACCCCGCGAGCAGCCCGGTGAATCCGTGCAGCCCACTCGAGCCGACGACGGTGAGATAGGCGTCTTTCGACTGTTCCTCCAGTATCTGTGCGGGACGGCCGACGAGGTTGTGCAGGGACACCTCCACCTCGGGCGCGAGTGCCTGAACACGCTCCTCGGCTTCGTTGAGGAAGTTCTGGCCCGCCGTCTCCACGTGCTTGAAAAAGCTCTCCGAGGCGCCCGGATTGAAACCCATCACGAAATTGCCGTAGTCGACGGCGTGAACCAGCCGCAGCGGCAAGTTACGCAGCTGCGCCTCACCGATGGCCCACAGCAAGGCCTCCAATGACGATCTTGAACCGTCGATCCCAACCAAGATGTAAGGACGAGGAGATAGTTCGGTCATGGTGCCGCTCCAGACGAAAGTGCGAAATCCGACACCTCCAACGGTACGGGCGCCGCCTGCCCAGTGCTACGGCCAAAGGTCACTCGTCGCTGATGTGGGTCACGTTCTTGAGGACTTCGTGGCCACGTCGGACTGGGGCTGCAGCAGTGTCAACAGAGCTTCGGTGACTGCGTCGAGGTCCTTCTTCGCGGCAGGGTTGTTGGTCGAGGTGCTGTTGAGCGCGCCAATGACCAAGTCCCGCAGTATCCGTGGGTCGATGTCGGTGCGGACCACGCCGGCTCGCCGCCCAGATTCGAGCACCCCCTGCCAGACCCGGGCGAACCGACGTTCGTGCGGCACGTGTGCGGCACGCAGATGCGGCGGGAGCGTCTCGACCATCCGGACGACTGCCGCAGCCCGGTCATCGCTGGCATGCAGAGCTTCGAGGTGCCCACTGATCGCCGCCCTGAGCCGGTCGCGAGGAGATGCTCCCTCCGACACCGCGCCGATGGCGTGTTCCAGTGCGGCCCTGGCCGATTCGACGCCGTCGACCAGAGTGGCCGCGACCAGTTCGTCCTTGGTTGGGAAATGGAAGTACAGGCTCCCGACCTGCAGGCCGGCCGCGGCGGCGATCCGCCGCAGGCTGGCCCCGCCGTAGCCGTGCTCGGCGAACTCCGCGGCGGAGACATCCAGGATGCGGCGCCGGGTCCGGGCAGCCTTGTTGTCGAGAACCTCCATCACGCCACTCTATCGAATCGGACGATCGTTTGGTTATAGTAATTCGGACGATCGTTCGATTCCTAAGGAGTTCCACCCGTGACCGCCTCAGTTCGCCGTACCCAGGACCACATGTGGCACGACGTCTTCCTCCCGCCCGAGATCGTCGAGCTCCGGACCCGCGCGCGTGCGTCGGTCGCCCGGCACCTGGCACCCGTCGCCCGCGACATCGGCTCCCGCGAGGAGTCGGCCGACAGTTTTCCGTGGGAGGCATTCCGCGGGCTCGCCGCCGACGGGTTGTTCGGCGTGCCCTTCGAGTCGGCGTACGGCGCCGGGCTGACCCATCCGATGCTGGGCACGTGCACCGTCACCGAGGAGATCGCTTACGAATCGTCCTCGATGGCAGGCGTTTACGACGGTCAGTGCATTCTGGTCCCGGCGACGCTGCGTCACGCGAGCCCTCGGTTGCGCGACGCGCTGATTCCCGACCTCGTCGCCGGCAAGCAGGCCTTCGCCTTCGCCACCACCGAACCGGACACGAGCTCCGATCTGACCGCGGAACGGCTCGGCACCTATGCCGAAGAGGACGGCGACGAGTTCGTCGTCACCGGCCGTAAACGCTGGATCACCAACAGCATCGTGGCCGGCTGGGTCTCCATGCTGGTGCGGGCCGGGCGCGACGGCAATCGCGCGCACATGCTGCTCATCGACCTGAACAGCCCGGGAATCCGGATCGGCCGCCCTGACCTGAAGATGGGCCATCGCGGGCAGATCACCGCCGACATCATCCTCGACGACGTGCGGGTGCCGCGGGACAACCTGCTCGGCGAACCCGGGCGTGGCATGGCCGTCGCACTGTCGGCATTGGTGCGCGGCCGGATCGGCATCGGTGCGGCCGGCGTCGGCGTAGCGCAGGCGGCGCTCGACCTGGCTGTACACCGCTTGCAGACCCGCCATGTCTTCGGCAGCCCACTGGGCGCCATGCAGCACTGGCAGTTCCAGATGGCCCAGCGCGCAACCGAAATCGAATGCGCCCGCAACCTGTACCAAAAGGCCGCGATGCTGCTCGACACCGGCGACGCCACAGCCGAACCCGAGGCCGCCATGGCCAAGGCCTACGGCACCCGGTTGGCGAACGACCTCGTGCGCGACGCGATCCAGATTCACGGTGCGCTGGGTTTCGCTCGACAGGTCGGCGAAACGGGCGAATCGGTGCGCCTCGAAGAGATGTACCGGGACGCCAAAATTCTCGAGATCTTCGAGGGCGCCAACGAACTCCAGCAGTGGATCGTGGCGCGCCGCCTGATCGGCCGCGACATCACCGGCTAATGCGGTTGAGTACCTCGATCAGGCCCTCAGTCTGAAACACCTTGCGACGACTGGCTGTTGGGCGATGCAGTGATGCCAACCTGATCGGGCACGTCCTCGGACTGGCCCTGTCCGAGGCCACCGCGCAGCGAATCGAAGATGGCCAGGCCCTGCCCCACCAGGCCCGTGGCGATCTCCCCCAGACCGTCGGCGCCGTTGAGGACGGTCAGGTTGGCTCCCGAAAGACCTTGCGCGGCTTGCTTGACGATCTCGGGCAGTTGGTCGATCAGCATCCGGTCCAATGCGACCCGATTGTGCGACGCGGCGGCCTCAGCCTGAATCTTCATCTTCTCCGCGTCGGCGACCGCAAGGATCCGGACCCGCTCCGCTTCCGCCTCGGCCGGCTTGACCACTTCCGAGATGAGCTCCTGTTGTCGGAGGTCTGCGGCGCGCTGTGCCAACTCGGTCCGCATTTCCAGCACTTCCCGCTGGGCGCGTGCTTCGGCAAGCGGTCCGGCCTGGGCGGCTTCGGCTTGAGCTTTGTCGACCTCAGCTTTGTACTGCGCCTTGACAATTGCCGTCTGCCGGGCAAACTCCGCCTGTTTGCGCTGCGATTCCTGCTCGGCCTCGGCGGCAGCTTGGTTGGCCCTCGCTTGGGCGATCTGAGCTTCCTGCTGGATGGCCGCGTTATGTGGGGCCGACATCGCGAGGATGTATCCCAGATCGCCGTCATCGATCGACTGGATCTGCAGGGCGTCGACAGTCAGCCCGATCTTGACCATCTCCTGTTTGGACCCATCGAGGACTTCAGTGGCGAGCTTCTGCCGCTCCTTGATGATCTGCTCAACGGTCATCGACCCGATGATGGAGCGAAGGTGGCCGGCGAAGATGCGCCCAGTGAGCACCGACATCTGGTTCTGATCGGACAAGAACCGTTGACCGGCGCTGACGACGCTCTCACTATCGTTGCCGACCTTGAATGCGATTACCGCCCGAACGTTCAAGGTGATCCCTTGCTGGGTGACACATTTCTCTTCGACTTCGGCCTCACACATTGCCAGCGTGAGGAACCGGACCTTTCTGAAAAACGGCATGATGAACGCGCCGTGACCGGTGACGACGCGGAACGGCGCATCTCCGGCGGAGCGGCCACCCGAGATCAGCATGGCCTGGTCGGGTGCGGGAACTCTGTAGCCAAACATGTTGAACTCCTTGAGTATTGTTGCCTGTTGCTCGGCACATCAGCGTTCAGAAACGACGCTGGACCAGGCTTCGACCACGACTGCGCGCGGACCGCGGGTATCTATCACCAACACCCGAGTCCCGCGGCTCAGCGGCTCCGCTGACCAGGCCAGATACGCCTCCTTCGCCCCCCGCAGATTCAGCAGAACTTCGCCCGCGCCCGCGGCACCGCGGGTCGCCACAACCAGCGGCCCGACACAGCCGATCACCGAGACGTCACCCACCACTTACATGCTCCTCCAACCAGAGCCTGGTGTCCGCCGCCTCGGGTCTGTGGGGCGCAGCGTGCTAGTCCACCTCCCCAACCTCTTCGAGGCGCTCGGTCACCCGAGCCAGCGCCTCGTCGAACACCTCGACCTTCTCGCCACGTTTTTCGTTGGCCGGTTGAGCGGCGCCGCGGCCGCCTTCGGCCTCCACCCGGGCCGCACCCTGACGTCGCAGCAGGCTGAAGTTCTTCTCGCGCGCTTGTCTGAGCCTGCTCTGCAGATCCTTCAGCGCCTTCGCGTCCAAGCGGGCCAGCGCGTCGGGATGGCTCTCGGCGATCAGCGAGTTTTCCTGCGGGGTCAGGTTCACGTGGATGCTCATCATTGATTAATAGCCCGTGAAATTGACGCGCGCTTGACGAATCACTCGACCACTCCGTCTGGGCGCGGCATAATTCTTCGTGATGGCCACAACGATCGATGCACCTGGGGTGAGCGCACTGCCGCTCGCGCCGAAGAACCCGCTGCCACTGCGGCAGTTGGTGACCACCCGGCAATTGCATACCGGCCTGGTACTGCTGAGCGAAGTCGGCGGACCCGTCAGCCGCATCGCCGTCGCGCCGAAGCGCGTCGCCCCTCCCGTCGTGCTGGTCACCTCCCCCAGCGGGATCCGCGACGTACTTGGCCGCACCGACAACCTCGCCGAGCGCTCCACGATTCATGAAGAAGTGCGCAACGTGGTCGGCGACAACCTCTTCGTGTTGCCCAACAACGCCTGGCCGCCGCGCCGACGCGCCTTGCAACCGGTGTTCACCAAGCAGCACGTCGACCGCTTCGGCGGGCACATGACCCAGGCGGCGCAGACCAGCGCCGACCGCTGGCGCGACGCCCGTGACGTCGACCTCGACACCGAGTGCCGGCGGCTCGCGATGCGGTCGCTCGGCTACTCGATCCTCGGTCTCGACATCAACGAGCACAGCAACACCATCGCCGAGAACATGCATGTGGCCTCGCGCTACACGGCCGATCGAGCCCTACGACCGATCAAGGCACCGAAGTGGCTGCCGACGCCGGGACGCCGTCGTGCTCGTGCCGCGGTGGCCCGGATGCGCCAGATGACGATGGACGTCCTGCAGGACTGCCGCGCGAATCCGGACCGCGATGCGCCCCTGGTCAAGGCGCTGCTCGCGGCCGCCGACCCCGAAACCGGCCAGGAGCTGTCCGACGACGACATCTGCAACGACCTGCTCATCTTCATGCTGGCCGGCCACGACACGACAGCGACGACGTTGACGTACGCCTTGTGGCAGCTTGGGCATAACCCCGACATGCAGGACCGGGTCGCCGCCGAGGTCGCCGCGATCGGCGATCGGGAGCTGACACCCGACGACGTTTCCCGCCTCCCGTATACCGCCCAGGTGCTCAACGAGTCGCTGCGGCTGTGCCCGCCGGCGGCGGGTGTCGGCCGGACGGCGACGCAGGACATCGTGGTCGACGGTTACCGAGTGGAAGCCGGCAGCATCGTCGCCATCGGGATCAGCGCCGTGCACCGGGACCCGACGTTGTGGGACCACCCGCTGGCGTTCAACCCCGACCGGTTCAGCCCGGAGAACTCGAAGAACCGCGACCGCTGGCAGTTCATCCCGTTCGCCGCCGGTCCGCGGTCGTGCATAGGTGAGCATTTCGCGATGCTGGTGACCACGCTGGCGCTCGCCACCATTGTGCGGTCGAACCACATCGAGTCTCTGGACGCCGACTTCCCGCTCGAGTCCCCGTACACGACGGTCGCGAAGGGACCCATCCCGGTTCGAGTCGCCGCGCGCGTGTGACGTCGGCGTCGGCCACGGCTCGGAGCATGCTCGACTGGGACCACAACGCCTACTACCACCGCGTGCTGCTCGGGTACTTGCCGTCGCGGTGCCAAAGAGTGTTGGACGTCGGCTGCGGCGCCGGTGGGTTTGCGGTCGAACTCGCCCAACGCAGCGACCACGTCGACGCCGTCGACCGCTCTGCCGCGATGGTCGCCGAAGCGCGGCGACGAACCCCGGTCAACGTGAACTGCGTCGAGGGCGACGTACTGACCGACGCGCTGCCGGCAACCGACTACGACGCGATCGTATCCATCTGCGCGCTGCACCACATGCCACTCGAGGCGGCGCTCCCTAGGCTGGCCGACGCCCTACGGCCCGGCGGTGTGCTGGCGGCGATAGCACTGCCTCGGACCGACCTGCGGCACGAATGGGCTCATGAACTCGCCGCCGCAGCCGGGCATCGGGCGCTCGGCCTCCGCTTTCTCGCGACACGGTTTCTGGGGACCGGTCCCGGGTTCGCGAAGACGCCCGATCACGACGCCATGCCGATGGTCCTGGACCCACCATTGACCACTCGCGAAGTCGCCGCACAGGCGGCGGCCCTGCTGCCTGGCGCCCACGTGCGGCGCCTGCTCTTCTGGCGATACCTACTCGTCTGGCAGAAGCCGGCCCCATAGCCGCCAGCACGTCGCGGGCCGACCCGACAAATCAGCAACAACGTCAATTCTGCCCATTGGGCCTCGTCGTCGGTGCAACGATGACCCAGTAAGCAAGTCCGCTCACCAGTCGCGGAGGCCGGCCATGCCCGAGCACCGTCCCGCCGAAGCCTGCCACGTGATCCGACTGCGGGACGGGCGCCAGTTGAGCTACGCACAGTACGGCGATCCGGGCGGTTTCCCGATACTCAACAACCACGGTGGGCTGGCCTGCCGACTCGATGTCGCCGCCGCCGCGTCGATCGCCGAGTCGTGCGGGGTCCGGCTCATCTCCCCCGACCGACCCGGCGTCGGCAGGTCAGATCCACAGCCGGACCGCACCATCCTCGACTGGGCCCGCGACGTCACCGAACTGCTCGACCAACTCGAGATCGACAGCTTCGCCGTCATGGGCTGGTCACTCGGCGGCCAGTACGCGGCCGCAGTCGGCTACGCGCTGCCGCCCCGGGTAACCCGCGCAGCCATCATCGCCGGAGCCGTACCCCTGACCGAACCAGGCGCGTTCGACGGTCTGCCATCGATCGACCGCAGCTACATCCGGCTGTCGCAACGCACACCATGGGCGGCCCGGCTGGGCTTTCGCGCGATGACGCTCGCCGCGACCTGTGCCCCCGATCTCTACGGCCGGCTTGCCGCGCGCGACCTCGGGCCCGCGGACGCCGCGGTGCTGAAGGCCGAGCGTTTCGCAACGTTCGCGAACCTGTCGCGAGAGGCACTCCGACAACCCCAGGGCGTCGTCGAGGAGTACCGGGTCATGGTGCGGCCGTGGGGCTTCCAGCCCGAGGATCTTCAAGTGCCGGTGGATATCTGGGGCGGCACCGACGATCAACTCATCAATCCGTCGTGGCCGGGAGAACTGGCGCGCCGCATCCCAGGCGCAACACTGCACATGGGACCGGGCGGCCACTTCCTGGCGCACCTGTACTACCGGGACATCTTCCAGAGATTGCTACCGACGACCTGATGGCCGGCCGGCTCTCAAGGCTCGCGGTTGCCCGACGAAATGAGCCTGTCCAGCACGTCCAGGGCCTCTCGGCACCAGTCAACCCAGGCCTGTTCGGTACGCAGCCCTGCCTTCAACACGAGGTGGCGTAACACGTCGGCGTCGGCGACCGGGGCCGCGAAATCGCGGGCATCGATCTCGCGGTAGTTGGCCAAGATCGCTTCGTGCGCAGCGAGGTGGTGGGCGATCACCGCACGCACGGCCCCGGTTTCGCCCAGCGCCGCGGCAGCGCGCACGCGTACGGCGATAGACATCCGCTCCGGTGCGGGATCATCGATGCCACAAAGCCATTCGCTCAGTGCCTGCTGCCCGGCCGCCGTGATGCTGAACCGCTTGGGCTGGCCGCGCTCGGGGCGATCCGGAGTAGAGGCCTCGGCCAGTCCGGAGTTCTTGAGCCGGTCGAGCTCCCGATAGATCTGCTGGTGGGTCGCCGGCCAGAAGTAGCCGAATGACCGATCGAACCGGCGGGTGAGTTCGATGCCGGTCGATGCCCGCTCCGTGAGCGCGGTCAGTATGGCGAATTGCAGCGACATGGCGCGATCGTAGGTCCAGTGGGGTTTCCCCCGGCGGAACGCAGGCGGTTTGCGCGATTCTCCATGCCCGAGAGTCCTGCCACGACAATTATCCAATCTGTTGCATAAAGCTCAGACGGCGACCGGCTCTGTCACCAACCACTTCCCGAAACCGACTTGTTGCCAGCAGGTTCGAACAGCACCATAGCGCCCAGCCTTCGACCTACCCAGTATTATGCCACTAGTTGCATAATACTGGCAGCGAAGTTAAAGTCCTGTCCAACCACGGTTCCCGATTCGAAGGGCTATCACCACAATGGGTCTGCCTCCCGTCCTCGCACAACGCCTGTCCTTGCCGGTCGTCGCATCGCCGTTGTTCCTTTGCTCGGGGCCCGAACTGGTGAAGGCGGAGTGCCAGGCGGGTGTCATCGGGTCGTTTCCCGCGCTCAATGCCCGTCCCTCCAGCCTGCTCGGCGATTGGCTGGACGAGATCGAGGAGTCGAACGCCGCCTACGCGCTCGCCAATCCCGACGCCATCGTCGCGCCCTTCGCGGTCAATCAGATCGTGCACCGCTCCAACGACCGCCTCGAACACGACATGAACGTCATCGTCGAGCACAAGGTCCCGATCGTCATCACCTCGCTCGGCGCACGACCCGAGATCAACGATGCCGTGCACTCGTACGGCGGCATCGTCCTGCACGACATCATCAACAATGAGTTCGCGCACAAGGCCATCGACAAGGGCGCCGACGGCATCATCGCCGTCGCGGCCGGTGCCGGCGGCCATGCCGGGACCCAGTCCCCGTTCGCACTGGTCCGCGAGATCCGCGAGTGGTTCGACGGTCCACTGCTGCTGTCCGGCGCCATCGCCCACGGACGGTCTGTGCTTGCCGCGCTGGCCGCCGGCGCCGACTTCGCCTATGTCGGTTCGGCTTTCCTGTCCACCGACGAAGCCAATGCGGTGCCCGAGTACAAGCAGATGATCGTCGACTCCAGCGCCTCAGAGATCGTCTACAGCAACCTGTTCACCGGCGTGCACGGCAACTATCTGCGTGGCAGCATCGTCGCCCAGGGCCTCGACCCGGACAACCTGCCCGAATCCGACGCCTCCGCAATGAACTTCGGCTCCGGCGGTAACACAGACGCCAAAGCCTGGAAGGACATTTGGGGCGCCGGCCAGGGCGTGGGCAGCATCAAGGAACGCCTCACCGTCGCACAACTCGTGCAAACGCTGAAGACGCAGTACGTCGAGGCCAGCCAGGACCTGCTGGGCCGCGTACTCGCCGACGACGTTCTCGAGCCGGCGCACTAGCGCTACGCCGCCTGGCGCTCAACGCTTTTCGTACGCCATCTCACCGTCGTAGACGGTCGCGGCCACCAGCGAGGAATCCAACGCCGCCAGGGCGTCGCGCGGCGGGTCCGACAACACGCACAGGTCCGCCGGCGTCCCCACCGTCAGCTCCCGAGGCACGTCCGGCTTTTGTGGCGTTCCCAGGAACATGCCCAATGCCGTTGCGGCGTCGATGCTTTCATTTGCACCGAGCGCTCGGCCCGCGGGAGTACGGCGGTGTACCGCCGCACGCATCGCCGCCCACGGATCGGCGTCCCCGAACGGCATGTCCGTGGACAGCGCGACGGGAATCTGCGCGCCGCACAGCGACGCCACCCGCCACAGCTGGCAGTGTTCGTCGGGGGGCACGTCAGTGAAGTATTGGTCGCCTCGCTCGGCCACGAAGTTCGGCTGAGTTACCACCAGCAGGCCGAGGTCACGCAGGTCACTCAGACAGTCGTCGGGGATGACGGCGCCATGCTCGATCCGGTCTCCGGCACGCACTCCCGCCTGCCGCAGCGCGGCGATCGTCACGACCAGCTGCATGGCCGTAACACATTGCAGCGCAACGATTCCGCCCTGGCGGTGCCGGTCCGCGATCCAGTCGGCCAGCGCATCAAGGTTCAGATCGTCATCGTGCAGGATGCGTTTGGCCGGGGCCAGGATTTCGACGCGCTGCCGCAGTTCGCCGTGCCGACGGGCCTCGGCGAAGTCCATCACGTCCTCGACGGTCAGGTTGGGTGTCGCGTCGGTGACACCGGTGACGCCGAAGGCCGACAGTCGCCGGCTGACCTCGCCGAGCCCAGCGTCGCTGCGTTGCAACGAATGTGTCCAGCCGGGGTCGGCACTGCGTAGCCGGCCGTCAGGGTGATCCGGCAGACCGACGGCCGTCAACCCCGCGGAGTTCAGCGTCCACAACACCCCACTGCGGTGCTGGACCCGCACCGGCACATGCGGTGAAACCTCATCGAGCACAGCGCGATCCAGTGGACCGGCGACCGCCTCGTGGTAGCCGACAGCCCGAATCCAGCCGTCTTCTCCAACCGCAGCCTGCGCCAGGACCGCGCGCAGCGCATCGCGGCCGCGCACCTCCCCCGGGCCGACGCGCACCGACGTCAATGCCGCTGCCGCCGAACGCAAATGGACGTGATGGTCGTGCAGCCCGGGGATGACGGTGCCACCGGCGGCGTCGAGCACATCCTCGCCGTGGATCGGCTCGAGGCGTTCGGCGACGGCCTCGATCCGCCGGCCCAGCCGGATATCGACCGTCCGGCCGTCGAGCAGCACGGCCCGTGTGATCAGCATGCGCCGGTAGTCCTTTCCCGAATGATTGCCTGCACCTGCGCGTTGTCGGCGCCCAGCTCTGCGGCGCGCGACGTGAGCACGGGCACCGCCGGCTCCCCGGCTGGATCGACGTGGTCGCCGCTGGCGAGCGGTAGCGCGGCGTACTCGGCCGCCACCGACGCCAGAGCGATCTCGATGATCTCGCCACCTCCGCGTTGCAGCGACTCTGCCACCGCCAGCGCGGCGTGCATGCCCGTCAGCGGATCGGCGATCGCGTCACCGCAGAACACCGGCCCGGTACCCGCTGGATCGTGGCCAACCAGACCACCGGATACCGCCGCATCGTCACCGAACCCCACCCAGTGGGCGCGTTTACCGTCGGCGCCGTGACCGGTGACCCGCAGCCACACCCGACCGTCGCGACCCGGGACGTCGGTCGGCCCCAGACCCCGGTTCGCCAGCGCCTCGGGACGCGACGATTCGATCACCACGTCCGCGACCGCCAACAGCTGCCGCAGGTCGTCTGGCTCGCCGAAATCGACGGCATAACAGAGCTTTCCGGCATTCATCCAGTCGAAGAATCGGCGCTCGCCCTGTCGGGTGCCGTCGGGCCGAGATGGGCTTTCCACCTTGACCACCGTCGCGCCGGCCCGCGCCATTAGCTGCCCACACAACGGTCCGGCCCACATCGAAGACAGGTCGACCACCAGTAGGCGGGCGTCGTCCCGAAGCGGATTTCGGTTGCCGTGCCGCCGCACCACCGGCGCGGCGGCAGCGGTCTCCCCCAGCACGCCGACGGGCAGCCCGAGCAGCCGGGCGCGCTCGGCGACGTCGGCGACCTGTCGGCGACCGGCCCACTGGGTGATCGCCGACCACGCATAGTCGATCGGCACATCGGATTCGAGCAGCGCGGGCACCGCGTCGACGTCATCGGGCCGCGCCAGGGTCAGAGCGAACCAGCCGTCCCGACCGGCGACCAGCCGCGTGGCCCCGCCCGCGCTGATTCGGCCCTGCCGGTGGAGCCCCAACAGCGCAGCGCGCCCGGCCAGGAGTCCCGCGGCGTCGACCGTGATGCCGAAGGCACCGGATAGCTCGGATGCGACGGCCTGCGCCCTGCTCAACACTGCAGCGCGACTGACGTCCGGCGGCCCGTCGGGCGTGCCGGTCAGTGCGGCCAGCCCGCTGACCGACCAGTCACGCACAGACGGCATCGATCAAGCCCCAGTCCTGCGCGGTCGCCGCGTCGATCGGCACGCCGGACAGCACCAAATATGCGGTGCGCCAACGACCGATCCGCCGCGTGATGCTCACGGTGCCGCCCGCACCGGGGATCAGCCCCAGAGCCAATTCCGGCAGGCCGAGCGTGGCATCCGGATGACAGGTCACCTGCCCGCAGAACGCCGCCATCTCCAGCCCGCTGCCGAGCACCTGACCGTGCACCACGGCCTGGCAGGCCGCGCCCAGTCTTCCGGTGATCTCGTCGAGGACCAGGGCCGGGCTGAAGCGCGTGCGGGCCAGGTGCGCCGACGCCGGATCGTCGAAGGTCCCGAACTCGGCAAGATCGCCGCCGCTGCAAAAGGACGGGCCGTTCCCGGTGAGCACCAAACCCGTGACCGACGTGTCCAACCGAGCCACCTCCAGCGCCTCGAGCAGCGCCGCCCGAGCATCCGTGGAGAACGCGTTGTGGCGCTGCGGACGGTTGAACGCCACGTGCAACGTGTCGCCGTCGCGGCGCGACACCACCGGATCTGGCAGCAGCGGAACGGTTTTCGGGCCGCGTTCGGCCAGCCAACGGGCAAACTCACGGCCGGACTGCAAGGTTGAATACGCGAGCGATTCCGTGATCACCCCGGCGAACGTCGGCGCTGCAGGGTCGAAAGCGCGGAGCACGTCGTCGCACACCGCGGCGGTCTGAGGCCAGGTTGCTACTCGGTCGGTGATCTGCGCCAGCGCCTCGTTGATATCGGGCACCTGGACGGTCCTCGGGTCCGCACACGGGCGGTCGACCAGCGTGAAAGTCGCTTTCCGCAACCATAACTCGGCGTCGTCGCCAGCGGGATCCCCGACCCCGATCACCAGACCGGCGGCGCCCGGCGCATCGGCGAGGTCGACGACTCTGAGTTCGTCAGGCAACGGGCACCCAGTCCTTCGCCTCACGGTGGGCCACCGGCATGTTCGCGCCTCCTGCGGATATCGACATCCGGATCATGCCATTTCCGCCGTGGCCTAGTCGGCGTGACGGTGGTAGCCGGACGTCTCCGCGGTCGTAGATGTCGGCCACGAATCAGCGCTAACAGTCCTCTTTAGCCGATTGAACGATCTCGGTCACGCGGTCGGCGCTGTAACCACTGATCGCCGACAGCTCCTCAACTTCGACTCCAGCTTCGTGCGCGGCGCGAATTCGCCGCGTGATCTCGCTATCGCGATCAATAACTGCACGCCTGAGAAGTTCGCTGTTGAGAATGTAGAGCTCGTCCCCCACGTAAACTCCCCATAGCTCCATCGTCTCCGCCCCAGTTTCTCGAATTCGATGAAAATTGGGCGCAATTATGCGAAATACAAGAATGACAGACACCATTGCCCAGGTTGCCCACCTTGGATATTCCATGGTCGACGCAACGACCATTAGCACAACCAAGCCTAGCGAACCCAGATTAATCCGCCAAGCATCGAAGGACGGCGGTGTGACACCAAGCTTTCGCCGGTAGCTGGCGGCAATAAGGAAATCGTCACTTATAAAGGCGAATATCCAGTTCAATAGCGCGATAACGAGGGTCGTCTTGCCGTTTAGCGTAAATGACCAGATCATCGCGAGTGCGATTGCAAATACGTTGGCATGTTCTGCAACACTTGTTAGAGGCCAACCCTTGTGCCTTTCTTCCCAATCGTATTTCCGAACAGTCGGATATGGATGATCTGGCGGCGGGAGTGCCGTGTCTTTCAGCATGTCTCGCAGTATCTGAACAAACGGAACCAAGAAAACGACGGAGGTCACTCGCAACGCGAGCCTGCCATGCGCAATTTCGTCGGCCCAAAATTGCCGGTCAATTTGGTCCAACTGCAGTGCAACATTTAGCACAGCAAAACTCGCAGCGAATGTTGCCGCTCCAACTCCCACCGATTGGTACGCTAAAGTTAATGACTGTCGACCGATAACAAAAGCGGCGGCACACAATGCGCACATGCCAAGGACGAGCGCCGGTATCAAACCAAGGCTGGGCAAGAAGCCCGCACTAGCGTGAACCATACGTCCCCCGTAGCAGTTGAGCGACAAATGCGCTCAGACTATCTGCGTGTTGCCTATCGCGGGGAGAACCGGAACATCACCGCCTGCGGCACGCCGAGAACCTTCGCCGACGATGCAGCACTCGGCATTGAGCCGAGCTGTCCGCTCTGCCCTGCGAGGACTGACTCGCATCTAAGCAAGGGCGACCCGCACCGTGACGCGACCCTTGTCGTCGCGCGTCGCAACGGCATGCCCCGCACGGTCGGTGCCGCGAAAGTTGAGCAGCGTGATGGGTCCGCCGTCGCCGAGGAAGTTGCGCCACCAACTCTTGGAATCCGGTGTCATCACGCTGATGACGACATCGTCACCGGAGAGCCGGTAATTGACGGGAGTCTGGAAGCTGCGCCCCGATTTGCGACCCGTGTAGCGGATCTCGACCAGGCTGCGGCCGACGACGCCGCCCAGAACGGGGACGGTGGTCAGACCGACCGCCGCCTTGTTGAGGGCTCGGGCGACCGGGTTGTCGAAAAACGTGCTGGACATGCTCGCCAGGCTAGCGCGGGGGGCGGTAACCGATCAGTGGACATTTGTCGGCAGCTGTACACCCTCTCCCGTACGGTGTGTCTGTGAGTTTCACGATTGACAGGTCAGTAGAGATCGACGCGCCCGCCGACGTGGTCTGGCAGGTGCTCACCGATGGGGCCAGCTACGGCGAGTGGAATCCGTTCGTCACCGAGTGCTCGTCGACGTTCGAGCCCGGCAGCCCGATCGACATGAAGGTGGTGCTGGTCGGCCCGCCGAAGAAGCAGCGCGAATTCATCAACACCTTCACTCCGGGCGTTGAGTTCAGCTACAACATGAAGCCCGCCCCGCTGGGGCTGCTCCGCAGCGAGCGCTCGCATCGGCTGACCACGCTGCCCGACGGCCGCACCCGTTATGACTCGCATTTCCAGCTGTTCGGCCCGGTGTCGCCGATCGTCGCCGGCATCATGGGCCGCGCACTGAAGAAGGGCTTCGGCGGCATGACCGACGGCGTCAAGAAGCGGGCAGAGTCCATCCGCTGAGCGGATATCGCGCGGTAACCCTCGGCCTGAACCACGCCGAGGGCCCGCACTGGCGTCCCGACGGAAGCACGCCAGTGACAACCGATCGGGTAGTCTGAAACAAGTCGGTAATCTTGCCGACCCTCAGGGCAGACAACTCGTTGGACGTTGGGCTCATCGCCTCGCCTCGATCTCGTCGCCTCCTCTGAGACTTCTCAGAGGAACTTATGTCTTCGCGCGCCAGTGGTATTCCGTCTATCGACACGTCCAAACACCACGAGTCGATTGCTCCGGCAGCTCCATTTTCCCTGCCCGTTGGTTCCACCGCGATCGTCTACTGCGAGGGCCAGTTCGGCGAGCAGGACGGTAAGACGGCCAACGGCCTGGTCCGGCACTCGGAGAAGTACGAAATCCTCAGTGTCATCGACAGTCTCCGGGCCGGCGTCGATGCCGGAAAGTTCCTCGACGGCACCGCGAACGGCGTCCCGGTGCTCGCGTCGCTCGCCGAGTCCATCGCGCACGCCGGCCGGGTACCTGACTACTTGATCTGTGGGCTCGCGCCTGCCGACGGTCTCCTGTCGGACGGGCAGCGGGTCGTGCTGCTCGACGGCATCGCCCGTGGCATGCACATCATCAACGGCCTGCACGAATTCCTCAACGACGACGCCGAATTCACGGCGGCAGCCGTGATCGCCGGCGTCACCATCACCGACGTGCGCCGACCGAAGGACAAGCGCGACCTGCATCTGTTCTCCGGCCGGATCTTCGACGTGACATGTCCGAGGATCGCGATCCTCGGGACAGACGGGGCGATCGGGAAGCGCACCACTGCCACCTTGCTGGTCCAGGCGCTGAACGCGCACGGCATCAAGGCGGTCATGGTCGGTACCGGTCAGACCACGTTGATCCAGGGCGGAAAGTACGGCGTCGCGCTGGATGCGCTGGTCCCCCAGTTTTGTTCGGGCGAGGTCGAGCACCAGGTCGTCGCCGCGTTCGAAGGTGAGAACCCCGACGTGATCGTGGTCGAGGGTCAGGGCGCGCTCAGCCATCCCGCGTACATCACGTCGGCTCACATCCTGCGGGGCAGCCGCCCGGCCGGCGTGATCGTGCAGCATGCGCCCAAGCGCGCGGTGCTCGGCGACTTCCCCATGGTGCCGATGCCGACCGCGGCCACCGAGATCGCACTGATCGAGGCGTTTGTGGACACCCGCGTCATCGGCATCACGATCAACCACGAAGAGATGACCGAAGACGAGCTGAGCGGCGCGATCTCCCAACATCATTCGCAACTCGGTCTCCCGGTCACCGACCCCCTGACCCGCCCAGCGTCGGAACTGGTCGACATGGTGCTGACGGCCTTCCCCGCGCTCGCGGCGGTGGCCGACACGTCCAGTTCTGTGTGACGCTCCGGATCGAGACCGACCTCGACAAGATCGAGCAGAACATGCGGATCCTGGTCGACCGGCTGGCCTTGACTGGCATCCGGGTCACCGGGGTCACCAAAGCCACGTTGGGCTCGCCGGGAGTCGGCGCGGCGATGCTGCGTGGCGGCGCCCGCGGCCTCGGCGATTCCCGCGTGCCGAACCTCGCTCGGATGGCCGGCCTCGATGCATCCCCACCACGCACGTTGATCCGCTCGCCCATGCTCAGCCAAGTGGCACAGGTCGTCGACTTCGCTGACATCAGCCTGAACACCGAGGCCGTCGTCCTGGCGGCGCTCAATCAGGCTGCGGCCCAACAGCATCGGACGCACGCCGTCGTGCTCATGGTCGAGCTCGGTGACCTCCGCGAGGGCATCCCGCTCGACGATCTGCCAGAGGCCGCACGGACCGTCCTCGGTCATTCCGCTCTGCGGCTCGCCGGGCTCGGCGCCAATCTCGCGTGCCAGAGCGGCGTTGTTCCCGACGACCGGAACATGGGCATCCTCACCAGGCTCGCGCACGATATCGAGGCACAGCAAGGGATTTCGCTCGACGTCGTCTCAGGCGGCAACTCGGCGAACCTGAACTGGGCGCTGCACACCGGCGACGTCGGCCGGATCGACAACCTCCGACTCGGCGAAGCCATCCTTCTCGGTGTCGATCCCCTGTATCGGACAGCGATCCCTGGGCTGCACACCGACGCCTTCACCTTGACCGCCGAAGTCATCGAGGTCGGCACGAAGCCGGCTCAACCCTGGGGGGATCGCGCTCAGGCGGCCTTCGGTACTGCACCCGTCCGCATCGGCAACAGCACTGTGCGCCAAGCAATTCTGGCCCTCGGTCGCCAGGACTCGGACCCCGACGGTCTGCAGCCACCCGAGGGCATCACGATCCTCGGGATGAGCAGCGACCACCTGGTGGTCGACGTCGGCGATCACCAGGTGGCGGTCGGCGACGAAATCGCTTTCGGTGTCGGCTACGGCGCACTCGTGCGGGCGATGACATCGCCTTTCGTCACCAAGATCGAGCACCGCCTCAGTTGAGGGCGGACATCTGCTCAGCGTGCGCTGAACGGAATCCGTATCCCCGTCCCCATTGTTGTCGTCGGTATGCCCACTGGTGTTGTGCTCGATCCCGACCGTAGTTCCGCCAACGATGTGACCGCGGCGATCGACCAGGCCCGACGCGCCTACGACGCCGGCGTTCGCCAGTTGTGGATCGCCCAGCAGTTCGACCACGACGCCATCTCGCTGGCCGGATACGTCGGCGCTGCGGTGCCAGGTCTGGGCGTCGGTACCTTCGTCGTACCGATCAACCCACGGCATCCGCTCATCCTCGCCTCCCAAGCACAGACCGCCCAAGCCGCCACCGGTGGGAACTTCAGCCTCGGTCTGGGTCTGGGGGCGCACGCGCCGGAACAGGTGGCTTTCGGGACCGCATGGCCCAACACCGTCGGCCGACTGCGCGACCACCTGCAGGTGCTCAGGTCGATCCTCGACACCGGCACCGTCGACTTCCACGGTGAAGAGTTCACCGCTGCCCCGCAATTTCCGGTGACAGTCGCCGGCGGCACGCCCCTACCCGTCTACGTCGCGGCCATGGGCCCCAAGGCATTACGAGTGACGGGCGAATTGGCCGATGGCACGCTGCCCTATCTGGCGGGGCCTCGCACCCTTGAGGATTTCATCGTGCCGACCATCACCGCCGCGGCCACCGCCGCCGGCAGGCCCGCACCGAAGGTGATCGCCGCGGTGCCTGTGCTGGTGACCGATGACGTCGACGAGGGCCGGGCCCGGGCTGCCGAGGCCCTCGAGTTCTACGCAACCATCCCGTCGTACGCACGGGTGATCGAACGCGAAGTCGTCGACTCGGTCATCGACCTCGCGGCGGTCGGCACCGCTGCTCAGGTGACTGCGCAACTGCGCCGCTATCGCGACGCCGGCACCACCGACATCGTGCTCAGTCCCCTGGTGCGCACGGGTATCGCAGCGCTCGAACCGATCTGGGACGTCGCCGCAGCTCTGTAAACGCGGGCGACGCGCCGGCTACCGCGCCGACGCGATGATGAGGTCGACGGCTTCTGCCACGCTGTCGGTGCAGTGGATCAGGTCAAGGTCCGATGCGGAGATCTTTCCTTCGGACTGGACTGTGTTGCGGATCCAGTCGATCAGGCCGGACCAGTAGTCGACGCCCAACATGATGATCGGAAATGCGGTGACCTTGCGGGTCTGCACGAGGGTCAAGGCTTCGAACAGTTCGTCCAGGGTGCCGAATCCGCCGGGCAGGCAGACGAACGCCTGCGCATACTTGACGAACATGGTCTTGCGCACGAAAAAGTAGCGGAAGTTGATCCCGAGATCGACCCAGTGATTGAGCCGTTGTTCGAACGGCAACTCGATACCCAGACCGACCGAATAGCCGCCGGACTCGCTGGCTCCACGGTTGACCGCTTCCATCGCACCCGGGCCGCCCCCGGTGATCACCGCATAGCCCGCCCGCGCCAGTGCGGTGCCCAATTCCTCGCCCAGTCGGTACTCGGGCGAATGCGGTTCTGTGCGGGCAGAGCCGAAAACCGTGACGGCCTTGGGCATTTCGGAGAGCGCATCGAAACCGTCCACGAATTCGCCCTGGATTCGCAGCACCCGCCAGGGGTCCGTGTGTAGCCACTGGGTGTCACGGTGACTGTCCAGCAGGCGCTGATCAGCGGTTGTGGCAGCGCAACGGTCGCGACGAAGTTGCACCGCACCGCTTATTTGGAGCTCGCCGTCGTCGTCCTGATTGTCGATCTCGTTCACATCGGCCAGCGTATGCGGCGCAGGCTCAGCTGTAGGTTCAGCGACTCACGGCGCCGTGGCGGATCAGCCCGGCAAGATCCTCACGGTCCGAGATGTCGAGCTTTGTGCAGGCTCGATACAGGTGGCCCTCCACCGTCCGCACCGACACGGTGAGCCGGTCGGCGATTTCGCGGTTGCTCAGTCCAGCGGCAACCAGGTTGGCGATCTCGCGTTCGCGCACTGTCAAGGGCAAGGGGTGGGTCGCCAATTCCAGTGCCGGAGTTCGCACCCCGCCGCACTGCGCGGCCAGCCGGTTGGCTACGGCTGCGGCCTCGGCGCTATGCCGCCGGTCGTCGGCCGCTTCGAAGGCGGCCGATGCTTGCGCCGCCGCGTCGAGCGCGGACAACAACGCACCGAGTTGCTCAAATTGCTGCGCAGCGGCGAACAATCCAGCGCCGTCGCGATCACTGACTGCCCGGGCATGCGCCACAATCACGCTGGCGAGACGGCCACCGACGGCAGAGGCGATCTCGATCAACCGGTCCGCGGCACCGTGGTCGCCGAATCGCACCGCATCGTGCAGCGCCAGCATGGACACCGCACATTGTCCGGAGCTATCGGCCAACCGGGCTGCATCCAATGCCAGTTCGATGGCGGCACTTACATTTCCCTCGGCCGCAGCGAGCCACGACTCCGCGATCCTCAGCTGCGGGCCGAACACCGCGACGTGCCGGCCCGAGCGGACTTTCAACTCGGCCACCATCTTGGCCCCGGGTTGCACCCGGCCCAACGCGCAATAAGACTGCGCCAGCAGCAGCCGGGCCGGGAAACTCCATGAGGCCGCCGACTCAGCGGTCAGCGCCGCCACCGTCTGCTCCATCCGCGACACAGTCTCGATGAAATTGCCGCGGGCAAGTCCGATGGTGCCGGCCAGCACATTGGCCATCCCCCACGCCAGATACTGACCCGACGAGGTTATCTGCATCATGACGGCGGATCGGCTGCTCGCCGCGTCGAATTCTCCGGCGAGCACCAAAGCGCGCACCTCCCCGAACGCGGTGAGATAGCGGAGCAGCCCGTCCGCCTTCGCACTGGCCATGCGACCGCGGCGAGCCAATACCTCCACCTGGTCGCTGCGTCCCATCAGTGCCAGGGCGAGAGCACCGCCGAATGCCGCCCACTGCAAAGCGACCGGGTGCGCGATTGGGTCGGCCAGCACCCGTTCGGCCATCGCCACGGCCTCTGGCAGGCGGTTCTCGAAAGTCAGGGTTGCCGATGCCGTGCCGTCGATGATCGGTACCAGCTCGGGGCTCGTGATCCGCTCTCGGAGTACGGCGAGCACTTCGTCGGCACCCTCGGCGTCACCCATCGACCAGTGCAGGTTCGCGATTCGCGCCCATCCCCACCGCAGCAGCTCCAGTTCGGTCATCGACTCGGGGTCGAAGGAGCTGAGCGTCTCCTCTGCTTCGGTGGCCTTGCCCTGCCACAGCAGCGAACGCGCCAGCAGTTCTCCGGCCTCGAGACCGCCGCCCCGATTGGCCGCCGCGCGGGCCAGTCGCTCACCCAGCGTCACGTTCGTCAAGGCGATCGCCTCTCGTGCCGCCGTGACGAGCAGGTCCAGTTCGGGGACCTCGTCACTGTCCAGAGTCAGCTCGGCCAGCCGGATTCGATGCGCCGAACTGACCAGTGGACGGTCGCGCATCGCGCGCACGAGTTCGCCGCGCAAGCGGCGCCCCGCGGCCATCCCCAGTCGCCGGCGGATCACCTCACCGAACAATGGGTGGGTGAATCTCACGTCGATGCCACCCGGCTCCTCGGCGACGCGCACCAGGCCGCGGTTCTCCGCCTCTTCCACCACGTCCGCACCAACGATCACCGTCAGGGTGTCCAGGTCGAGTGGTTCGCAGAAGGTCAGCAACCGCAGCGCGTGCAGCACCTGGTCGGGCAACTGGTCGACCCTGGAATCCAGCAACGACGCCAGCTCTGAGGTGACCGCAGCCCGCCCCCGAAGCTGCCACACTCCCCGCACCTGCCGCAGGGTCCCCGCCTCGATCGCCCCTTCCACCAGGTGGCGAACGAATAGCGCATTCCCGCCCGAGGCCTGCCACATCAGTTCGGCCGAAAGGCCCTCCACCTGTCCACCCAAGGCCTCTTCGATGAGGCCGACACATTGCTGCTGGCTGAACGGCATCAAGTGCAACCGCTGCAGATATCGGTCCTTCCACAGCGACGTGATCGCGTCGGGGACCGGCGCGCCGGAACGGACCGTGGCCACGATGCGCACCGACCCGTCCATTGCAAGCTGATGCAGCAGAGTCGCCGACAACTGATCCAACAGATGCGCATCGTCCACACCGATCACCGAATGACCCTCGGCCATAATCGTTTCGCGCGCCGCGGACAGGAATGCCACCGGATCGCGCGACGTGGCGCTGCGCACAAGATGAGCGAACACGCCGAGCGGAATGCCCCGTGCCGACTCGGTCGCTGCAACCCAGTGGGCACGCACCGGCAACGACTGGGTGACCAACCGGGCGAGCGTTGTTTTACCGACACCCGCGTCACCGACCAGGACGATGCCGCATTCGCCGGATTCCCCGAGCAATGCTCCGCGAATCAGCGAGAATTCACTATCGCGGTGAACGACCGGCCAGTTCTGGGCCACGGCGTATAAGACTACCTGCCGGTTTCCGCTGTTGAAGGCGTTATGACAGCGAAATATCGGGCCCGCCTTTCGGGCCGGCAGTTAACGTCCGGCCCGAAATATCGGACGTCACATCTTGTCGTGCAGATCGGACACCATGTCAAATAGCGTCTTGTTGTTGTGGGTCCTGGTGAGGACTTTCGCCAACGTCGTGATTTCGTCCAGCACCGAGCGGGTGGCGTTCTGCTTTACGTCGAGCGGCGCAGTGTCCGGGGCCAACAGGTCGACCACACGGTAGTCCGCGCCGTCAGGACCGATCAGCGGCGAGCCGTCGGTGTTGGTGCCGTTCAGCATGTTCCAGATGTCTTGAGTCTGGGCCATGGTGATCACACCTCGCGCCGCTGTGGTGGCTGCCGGTCTCACGCCGGCAGCGGTTCCGATGCCGCAGGCTGCGGCAAAATCGTTGGGCGACAAACCGTCTGCGACGTTCATGTCGCAGTTGCCGAACGGGTTGCAGCCCATCGGCAGGCCCTGATTGGCGCCGTATGCTCCGTCTGTGTACTGGTGGGCAATTTGGCCCGGCAGCAGCGGGTTGGAGCCGTACGACGCCGCGATCACCCGTATTCCTTTGGGCCGCGACAGCCACATCGTGTTGAAGTCGCCCTGGTTGGCGTAGCCGATGATGCGCGCTGGGTTGCCGGCGTACTCGGCGAGGTTGTCGTAGAGCGCATTGATCCAGACGGATCCGTCGCCGCCAGGGTTCCCGCCGCTTTCGACATCCAGCATCAGTACGACCCTGGGGTGCAGACCCCCGTTGGCATCGATCATCTGCCGCACCGTGTTGGCGTTGTCCTGCCAATTCGGCCGCACGTAGGTGTAAACGATGCCGCATTCCAGCCGGCCGGAGTCCAGCGCATTGCGCATCCACGCATAGTTTTGCGCGAAGTTGGAATCCTGGTGAGTGCCGTCGCACACGCGGATGGAGAGAATCTTGTACGGGTACGAATCGCTGACCGGCACCTGGAATTCGGACACATCGGCAAAGAAGCTGTCTATGCGGCCCTGAGTCGCGGGGGTGCCGTCTTCGACGATCGGGCCGGCTACGTACCAGTGATCGTTCCAGTAGTTGCTGTCGGAGGGAATGGCCTTGGGGGTGGTACAGCACCCCCAAGATCCCGACGATTCCATCGCGACCCCGTCGACGACACAGTTCATGTGCGAGTGGGGACCGCCGTCGCCCTCATGGTGAAGGTTGATCACCACTGGCGCGTCGCCGGGCACGTCGCTCAACGACGCGACGTGCATGAGATCGAACGGTCCGACGTGCTGCTCTCCAACCGGCCGGTAGCGATACGACTCGGTGGACAGACCTTGCCTGCCCCAAACCATTTCGCTGCCGTTGAACACCGCTGAGAGCACATCGGTCACCAAGCCCGAACAGTCACAACCCACACCGCGATCATTCGGATCCCAGGTGCCGCCGTAGACGTACTCGTCGCCGAGCCGGTCCAAGAATATGCGTTTGGCGAACTCCACGTCGCCGCGAGTGACAGTCATCGGTCCCTCCTTTGATGAAGTGATGGGAAACCAAGTGTCGCGACGAAATGTGCAGGCACGCACCAGTAGCCCACTACTCGAATCGGTACTGATCTGGGCACCGAATGTCGTGGTGACGCGGCGAAGGTCGAGTAGCCGGCTACGCGGGCGCCCGAGCCACCGGAGGCGCAACATCGTTGGGGCGTAGGCGAACTGGATCGCGCTGACGCGGCGACTCGGTCGTCCTCGCCGTCAAAGAGGAGGTCATCATGAGTCTGGCTTGCATGGCGTCGTTGGCGATCGCGCGCGACCTCGCACCCGCCGGCCAACCGCTGAACACCCCGGCGACGGGCTCGGCAGGCGGGGATCTACCGCCACCGGCACCGGCACCACCGAGCGGAATGCCGTACTCGCAGTCGGAAATGCCGACGATGGGTCCGACGACGACTTTGCCTCGAGCGCGTGAGCTCGGCCAAATCGCCAGCTCCGCACCACTGGTTGACACAGCTGCCGGATTTGCGCAATTGCTGGCCGCGCAGATCCCCGCTGAGGCGCTGGTCGCCTACACGACGTTGTTGGCTTTGCTTTATCGCGCGGACGGTTCGTACAACACGGGCCGGTGGGTGCTCTACGGATTTTCGGTGATCGCCTGCGGAGCCACAATTCTTGCGGCTTATTGCGCGAAGCGGAATTACACGTTGCACCCTGGTGCCGGTGGCGTGGCCGGCGGCATGGCTTTACGGGGCATTCGTCCACCGTACCTGCCGATCGCGGCGGCCATGTTGTCGATGGCCGTCTACGGATTGACAGTGCCCGGGTCGCCACTGCAGTTCAATGTGTCGGAGTCGGCGTTTACCTTGCTGTCCGGATCGCTTTCCGTCGGCGGAGCGATGATGATGACCATTCTCACGCCGTTCCTGGGCACCGGTAATGATGCCGTTCCAGTAGCGAATTCCGAGTCATGACACCTGAATTCGAAAAGTCGAGTAGTCGACTACTCGATACAGGTACACGACACCGCCATTAGCTTCGAATCCAGTAAAGGGAGGTGCGCAATGGCTTTTCAGAATCCATCATTGGCATCGGATGCCACCCAGGAACTGCGACTGGCGACCACGATGACCGGCGGTGTCAGCCTCGCGATCTGGATGGCCGGGGTGACACGCGAGATCAATCTGCTTACCCAGGCGTCTCAATGGCGATTGAAGGGCGGCGACCTCCCCGCTTCCACGCTGACCACAGCGGCGGAAGCGTCCCTCAAGCTGTATGCCGAACTGATCGATGTGCTCGACGTCGTTGTCGACGTCGACGTCCTGTCAGGGACCAGCGCCGGCGGCATCAACGCAGCGTTCCTTGCCTGGTCCCGAGTCAAGGGCGCCGACCTCGGCAATCTCCGCGAACTCTGGCTCGACCTGGGGGCCTTGACCGACCTGTTGCGCGAACCGACGGACGCCAGCACGCCGTCGCTGCTCTACGGCGACGAACGCATGTTCAAGAGCCTCGACGCCGAGATTCCGACATTCACGCATGGGCCGTTCCCGATCCAGCCCGCCGCCGGCAACAACGGTGGTCTCCCGTCCACCACGCTCTACATCACGACGACGCTGCTCAACGGCGAGACCAGCAGGTTCACCGACTCCTTCGGTACCCAGGTCCAAGATGTCGACAGGCGCGGCGTCTTCACCTTCACCGAGCAGAACCTCACGAATGGCGACGCCGCGTCAGCGCTGGCGTTGGCCGCCCGCAGCAGCGCCTCGTTCCCCGCCGCATTCGAACCCTCCTTCATCCCCTTCACCGAAGGAACCGCCAAGACGGGAGGCGTGCCCGCTCGACCGCCGATGGCACCCTTCACCAGCTTCACGCGGCCGCACTGGGTCGCCGATGGCGGGATGCTGGACAACCGGCCCATTGACGTTGTGCTGCAACGAATCTTCGACCGTCCAGCCCAACGACCGGTCCGCCGGGTCCTCCTGTTCGTCGTGCCGTCCTCGGGACCGACACCGACCTTGGAAGAAGCTCCGCAAGACGAACTCAACGAACCACTCGGACTCCTTGACTCGCTGCTCAAGGATCTCACCGCGATGACCTCACAGTCGATCTCAGCCGACCTTCGCGCCATCCGCACCCACCAAGACCGCATGCACGCGCGCGTCAACACGAGACTGCATCTCGCACAGCTCGCCATCAAGCTGGGGGCAGATACGCCGTTGCTCACCCCACAGCTGCTGGAGGACTACACCCTGCAAGAAGCCACCCGACACGCGCAGAACATCACCGCCGCTCTGCTCCGCCAACTGAGCACATGGCCCGCGGCGAACGGCTCACCGCAGAGCATCCCCACCAACTGGGGGGCCAATCTGAAGATCGGCGGCAATGCCGAAACCCTCTGCCGCACAACGATCACCGAAGCCATCAAGACCCGTTGGCAGTCCGCCGGCGGTTCGCTGCCAACGAGCGCAGCCGACCTCACACGGTACGGACGGCCGGCCTTCGAACTTGCCAAAGCGTGCGCGATCGTCATCATCCGGGCCGCCTACCAGCTCGCGACGTCGCCAGCCGAAATGGCCGCCGTGGCGACGATCGCCAACGGCATATCCGATGCGTGCCCGCCGCCCGAACCGTTCGACCTCGGCGACCTCGTCAACACAGTCTGCACCAACCCGCAGACCCGGAACGGTTCGTTGCAAGACGCCGCCACTCAACTCGCCGACGCCTACCTCGAACACTTCGGAGTCGAAGACGATCCCTGGGGCAAGCTGGGCACTGCCATTGTCAACGGTTACGGAACACTGAGCGCCATTGCCGACCAATCAGCGACGCCCGACCCAGCAGCAGATGGTGTGCGCGTGCCCGACGCGCGGCAAGTCGATCAGCTGACGACCTACGTCGAATACCTTGCGCCAGGCACCAATCCGGCGACCGTGGCAACCAAATTGTTCAACCTCGCCGCCACCCAGCGAGCGATGCTCCCTGCCGACGCAGACGTCGAACAATCACTCGAATTGATACAGGTCAGCGCCGACACCCGCTGCCAGCTCGCACCGAATTATCAGACTGCCGCCCAGAAACTCACCGGCATGCAGTTCCACCACTTCGGCGCCTTCTACAAACGGTCATGGCGAGCCAACGACTGGATGTGGGGTCGACTAGACGGAACAGGATGGCTCGTCCACGCCCTGCTGGACCCACGACGAGTGCAGCGGATCGTCCAAACACACAAAGCCGAATGGCCGGCCGGCCCGGACTGCAGAGCCCAGTGGTTCGCGAGTAGGCTCAGTATGATTGGGGCACAGGATAATCCGAGTCCTACTCCCCCGCCGGCCGCGGTACTCACAGAACTCCGATTCCTTGACCAGCCAGAAATGCCGCTACCGTCCAGCCTTCCCAACACATCACTGTGGCTGGCGCAGGCGTGGCAGAAGCGCGTCCTCGACGAGGAATTGGACGCGCTGGCCAATGCGGTGCTCAACCCACAACCGCCGAAACCTGCGGACTGGAGCCCCACTACCACTCACGACTGGGCCGAAAAAGTACTGGCCAAACCCTCCGGACCCGCCAAATACGCTCTCCTGGCAGAGAATCCCGTCGCCCGCGAGACCCTCGCCACCGACAGGAGCTCGCCACTCATGTCGCGCACCATCACCAAAACCGTTGCCACCGCGACCGCGGCGGTCGGCTGCGTCCAGCAGCTGCCCGGCGTCCTCAAGCCGCCCCTGAACACGGCCCGGACCATGGCACTGGGTGCATACCGCGTCGTGTGGTCGACCAAAGGCAATGCGGGACCGGTCATCATGGCCGGCGCCGTGCTGCTCATTCTCGGCATCGCGGCTGCGATGCAATCCTCAACCGGGCTCGGACTGTTCGGTCTCGGCGCGAGCGGGACCGGCGCCTATCTCATCACACTGGGAACCTGGCAACGCTCCAGCAAGCTGCCACTTGCCTTGCTCTCGACAACGCTCGTGATCCTGATCGCGGCCCTGACCGTACCCACAGTCCGGTCAGCATTGTTCGGCACCCGCGAGCACAGCGGTTTCGTTGGCGCCCATGCCTACTGGATCGGCGCCCAGTGGTGGTACCCCCTCATCGCCGTCGGGGCGCTCGCGTTGGCGGTCAGCGCCGTCGGTGCCGGCATCGAACATGCGAGGCACAGCCACAAACGATGAACAGCGAGGTCTCGACCTGGGACCAGCGCGACATGACAAGAAGGGAGCAGACCGATGCCACTACCGTACGGGCCCGGGGCCCACGGAACAGAAATCGAATACTGGCAAGCATGGTTCCAGCGTGAATATCGCGCGTATGCACCGATCAAGGACCGGGTCTACGGTGACAGCGATGTCGCCGCGGTCACCGAAATGCAACGGCGCCTAGGATTGCCGCAGACCGGCATCTTCGACGACACGACCGCGCAGGCCGTCCACTACGTTCCGCCGCCACCGAATCTGCGCCCGATCATGTTCACGGTCGAGGGCCATCTGTCGGACATGTTCAGGGGCCCGGTGGCAGACACGGCGACAACCCTTGAATCCGCGGGCATTTGCCGTCACCAACCCATCGGCTACAACAACGGCGCGCTCCCGTTCGACAACGACAGCGGTGTCAACGAACTCGCCCGACTGCTCGGCGCCACCCAGATGGACAACGGCGTGCCGTTCCCGCAGGGCACACCCTGGTCGCTCGGCGTCTACTCCCAGGGCGCGATCGTAGGATCGTACTTCTACTTCCGGTACCTGCAACCCGGTCAGCCGCTGGCCTGGCGCACCCCGGATCTCAAAGGTGTACTGGCGTACGCCAACCCGTGCCGACAGACCGATTCCATCGCGCCGTGGGCCAGATCACGGGTGACAGCGACCGGTACCCACGGCCTGGACCCGCTTCAGCGGTTCGGGTTGCCCGGTTTCCCCGCCAAGCCCGACAACTGGATGGACGTCTACCGCGAAGGCGACATCTTCGCCGAAAACAAAGACGACCAGGCAAGTGCGGTCAAAGCCGCCGTCTACGAAGCGGTGATGAACGACTGGATCAGCAACCCGTTCTCCCTCGCCGGGCAGATCGCTTTCACGCTCCACGCGCCCTTCGACGAGGTGTTCGCGGTGATCAAGGCGATGATCAGCGGCGCGGTGTTCCTGGCCAGCAACCCGAACCCGCACTACGCGCAGTTCGAACTCGAAGGGGGCAAGCAGTGGATGCGGGAACGACTCATCAGTGGATCGGTACCGACGCCGGTAGTCGTCTGAATCCCCTAGTCCACGCGGACTTGGATCACTGCGTGCCCGCCGCTGGTCCGCCATCGCTGTCCAGTGGCATCGAGTTCTGCGACTTGCTCGGACGAGAGGCCGACGACAACTTCCGATTTCAGCGTCCGCAGTGCGGTGACCTGAGACGGAAAGTAGGCCACGGTTTCGTCGAACGGTGTAGTGGTGGGCCAGTACCGGTCTCCGACGAGGCGCCGGTAGTTGAGGTCGCCTTTCATCACCGTCATTGTGGCCGTGGCGAATTCGGCTGCGAGATCGTCGGGCATGTCGTGGAATGCCAGCGGCGCACAGAAGAACTTATGCGTGCGTACCTTGAGCCGGCCGCTGCGCACGGCCTCCCAGAGTCGGTCGCCGATGCTGCCAATCTGTGGACGTGGGTCGGCCTTCAAGCGTTGGACGACCGACAGCACGTCGGCCATGGTCGCATCCGACACGTAGTACGGGTGCGGCTTGACGTACAGCACGATCTCGGCCGCAATACGTCGAGTGAGCAGACTGTCGGCCAGCACGAGATCCGACAGCAGCTCGCGTCCTGCGTTGTCTGCCACGACGCAGACGAGCGGATCGTCCTGTGCTCTGAGGGCTGACCACAGCAACGCGCTGTCGTCGACGAGGATGCCCTCCGACCGCGCTTCTGCGGCGGCGGCGGTCAGTTGGAGTTGGAAGCTGAGGTCGGCGCGGTTGCCCCATAGTGCGGCTACCAGCAGTGCCTCGTGCTGCTGGTCCCCCGCGTCCGCCAAGTCGGCGAGCGCACTCAGCTCTTCATCGACTGCTGGTCCCGCCAATTCGGCGCTCTTGACCGCGGCGAACGGGTCGACTCCGCGCCAGACGTCCGCCCCGAAGTAGCCGAGGGCCTCGAGCAATCGGCGGTAGAAGTAGCTTTCGCTCCACAGGAAGGGCACGTCACCCCACGGTCGTCCGTAGAGGCCTGCTCCCCACGCCAGCCAATCGGCACGGTCATGAGCCGTCTCGGGCAACGGCTCGAGGACTCCAGTGGTGCTTTCGGCGAGAAGCTGTTGCAGCATCGCCTCCTCAGCGGAGGTGTACGGCGTTGTGTCCAGTACCTGACGAATCAGCTTTGGGTGCCGCTCGTGGAACACACCCCACTCGAAGGAGCCGGGGACCGCTGCGGTGATCGTGGGCGGAGCAGTGCTGTCTGCATGGCTTGGCACCATCAAACCCGCGGAGGTCCGCTACTCCCCTAGGCGGAAGTACGGTTCAACCGTGCCGCTTTGCTTGACGACCATCGGATTTCCGCGGCGATCCTTGGCAGTCGGGACTTCCAAACGCACCCACCCCTCGGCGACGTCGTATTCGACCACGTTGGTTCTCTCGACGCCATTGAAGCGAATACCGACGCCTCGGAGGAGCGCCTCTTCGCTATAGAAGGGGCTACGCGGATCGATGGAGAGGTGATTCGGCGGTACGTCGGTGTTCTGATCCTCGGACATGCTGCCCTTCTCTGGATGTTGCGTTGGGTTCTTGGATTTAACTCTCCAAGAACGTACGCGACCCTCTGATCGCGAGTTCCGCGTAGGTGCTGGCGGGCGACTATTGCGTGGAAGACGCCTCCCTCGGTTGGCTGGGTACGCAACCGCATGTTGAACTCGGCCGGAGTCACCGCGGTCGCCCACGCATGCGGTGACGTCGCCTCAAGCCTCGGTCTAAACCTATTGGCGGCGTTGGCAATTGAGTACCGATATCCCCTCAGATTCCTCATCCACCTCGTGAGTCACACCCGTACCCAGGACAGCGCCGAGGACGGCTTTCGCCTACGCCGATATCGATCTCAGCACTCCGGAGGTCGGCCTACCATCGGAATTTATGGGCCGGGTGAAGGCAACCCCACCAGAAGCGCACCGAGTTGACCACCGACGTCACACAGCGCGCCAACTACTCCTTGCAGCAGACGTCCTTCACCACACGCGGGCCGGATCAAATCACGTGAACAAAGGAGGGATGGGCTGATGAAAACCGCACTAGTGATCGCCGCCGCGATCGCGCTCAGCCCCATCGGCGTCGCCCACGCCACACCAGGACAATGCATGAACACGCCCTGGGGCGGATTCTGCGACGGGCAATCCGACAGCAACGGCATCTTCAACCATTGCGAAGGTGCACTGGGATTCAGCAACTGCTACTACGTCCGTGCCGTACCCACGGATGTAGACCCACGCGGGTGGGTACCGCTGAACTGACGCCTCGCTGCCCTGCGGCAGTTGCCGCCGGCTGCGTTCAGCTCGGTATCAGCCGGAGTTGGCGCGCCTTCTCCAGAATGATCCGGGCGCGGTTCAACCGAGGTAAGTCGCTGCCGTCCTTGGGTTTTCCACCGCGGGCGTTGAACTGCTCGACGAACTCGCGCGCCCAGCCGATATCAGAATCGGACGGGCTCAGCCCGGTGTTGATGGTCTCGGCGTCGGACGAACGCAGCGCGAGCTTGCCCGTCATCCCCATCTGCCGAGTGAGCGCCACGCCCTCGGCCAGCTGATCGGGATCGCGGGTCGGCCCGTCGATCGGACCCGGGATGTGCGCCGCGCGGGATGCGACGACCAGCTGGGACCGGCTGTAGGCCAGCGCCAATGGGTCCTGCTCCACCCCGATGTCCAGCGTGTAGTCGTTGACGCCGAACGCGATGCGAAAGCACGGCCGCGCCGCGGCGATGTCATGCACCCGCGCCAGCCCGCGTGCGGTTTCGATCAGTGCAATCACGGGTGACTCGCCGCCGAGCCGATTCGCGGTGTCCCACATGTGATTCCCGCCCTCCGTCTTGGCCAGGACGACGCCCTTCATCCCGCTGCACTCGGCCAGGGCACGACAGTCGGCCGACCAGAAATCACTGGACGCATCGTTGACCCGGACCCACGCCCGGGCCCCCGAATTGAGGAATTCGACGACCCGGTCCCGAGCCGCCTCCTTCTCATCGGGAGCGACAGCGTCTTCGAGATCCAGAATCACCTCGTCGGAGCTCGTGGTCGCCAGCAGCGCCCCGAGATCAGGCTCGCGAGACGGATTGACCAGGAGCCAGGAGCGCGAAACCTTCGAGTTCACGGTCATGGCGTCAGGCTAGACGCTTTGAGGGCGACTCACCCGGCGGAACAGTTGGTCGCGCCGCCGCCCCACACGCAGCAGCCAGTCGGGCCACGCCAACCCGTGGATGATCCTTTGCGTCCGAAAGTACTGGCGCGGAAGCGATGCCGTGTTGTAGGGCAGGCCGTACTTCTCGCACAGTTCACGGACCCGGACACTCACTTCAGGCAACCGGTTGCTCGGCAGATCAGGGAACAGGTGATGCTCGATCTGGTAGCACAGGTGCCCACCCGAAATCGCCAGCAGCGGGCTTGCGTTGAAGTTCGCCGTCCCCAGAATTTGTCGCAGATACCATTCGCCGCGAGTTTCGTCCTTGACCACAGCGGGGTCGAACGTCTCGGCCCCGTCGGGGATGTGCCCGCAAATGATGTTCACGTACACCCACAGATTCCGGAGCACATTCGCGCTGGCATTGGCCGCCAGCGTGCGACGCCACCGGCGCAGGCTCAGCGCAGGGAAGAACACATAGTCCTTACCCAACTGGCGGGCGCCCTTGGCGAGAAACTTCCGCTTCTCCACCGCGACCGCGTCTGGCGTCTCGCCCCGGAGCCGCTCCGAGTGCAGGCCGTGCAGGGCGATACCCCATTCGAACATCGCTGCCAATACCAGGTTTC
Source organism: Mycobacterium sp. PDNC021 (assembly GCF_048282635.1). Lineage (NCBI taxonomy): Bacteria > Bacillati > Actinomycetota > Actinomycetes > Mycobacteriales > Mycobacteriaceae > Mycobacterium > Mycobacterium sp. PDNC021. The sequence continues at coordinate 3,077,024 of NZ_CP182502.1, read as the reverse complement.
GCAGCGGAGTCAACAGATAAGCCCACCGCCACGGCTGGTCGGTCGTCACTCGCAGCAGGCGGTAACCGATGTCCTCGTCCATGCCGAGCACGTTGCTGTAGACGTGATGCCGATAGTTGTGCGAGTACCGCCACTGCGCGGAATGCCCGACCATGTCCCACTCCCAGGTATTGGAGTGGATTTCGGGGTCGTTCATCCAATCCCACTGGCCGTGGGAGATGTTGTGGCCGAGCTCCATGTTCTCGATGGACTTCGCGTACGCCAGCGCGCACGTGCCGGCCACCCAGCCAACCTTGGACCGGCTACCGGCGATCATCAGCCGCGCCGCGACATCGAGCACCCGCTGAAAGTGGATCACCCGCCGGATATAGGCCGCGTCCTTCGTCCCGAGCGACTCCTCGACGTCTCGGCGGATCACGTCGAGTTCGTAGCCGATCTCTTCGACGTCCTCACTGCTGAGGTGCATGTAGGCAGAGACATCGGCGATCGCCATCAAGGTTTCCTCGGGTGGGTGCGGCAGTAAGACGGCGCCATCCAAGCCACCGCGAGGCCTTTGACCTGTACAAACTTTGTCGGCCCCCTGGAAAAATACTCAAAAAATGATACAGACCGTCTGAGACGTCTGATGGAACGGGTGAGTGCGGCGCCAAAAAGGCCCGTGACCAGCACCAATGCCAAAATTCAGACCCGCAAACTGGACCGACGCTTATCCTCAGACACTGTCGCCGAACTGGTCGCCGCGTATCAATCAGGTGTCTCAACCAACCAACTCTGCGAGCAGTACAGCATCTCGAAGGGTGGCGTCCTCAAGCTGCTAGCCGACCATGGTGTCGCTATGCGCCAGCAGCCCATGACTGATGCCGAGATCAACCAAGCCGTCCATCTCTACGTTCGTGAGTAACGCTCAATCCGCGCCATCGCTACCCAACTCGGCAAGAGCAAGGGCAGTGTCTGGAAGGCCCTCCATGAACGAAACGTGTCTATGCGGCCGGCTCATTAGTCCGTTTGGAGCACCCATGCGACCGGGAATTGCATGCGACCGCCCGGAGAAAGGGTCACAGAGGTCACTTTTGTACGGCGCCGGACCAAAATCGGTTGTTGCGATCGCGAGGACTGATTAGCGTGAGTCACCGTGCCAAATAGGGAACAGAGGCGCACAGCCCAGCGTCAACGACGCGCCGCGCGCACTAGTAAGGAGCGACGCATGACGCAGGGTTCACCAATGCCGGCTGCCGACCCACCTAGCTTTCTCAGCTACAGGGCGTTCAGAGCAGTAGGAAATTACTCTGCATCCGAGGGCCTCTCGAACTCAGAGTTCGCGCACCTTGACGAATTGATGGCGCTCATCGAGCAAGCACTTCGCGCCGCACATGACCCCAATCCTGAGCACTGGTTTCCGAACAACATCGCCGCACTGACACTGCTGGCACGCGCCTACCAAGGACTACAGGCGGCAGCCAACCTCTGCGCATTGGGTTACTACGTCGAAGCGACCGGACTGATCCGAACTGTGTATGAATGCGCGGGGCTCGCACGGTCGCTAGCAAAAAGTGTCGACCGAGCGGAGGAATGGGTCTTCGCTGAGTCTTGGGTAAGAGACAAATTCTCACGCGACTTTGCGCGAACCATGTCATCTCCCGAGTTCACCCAAGAAGTTAACGAATGGGCCGGCGCAGATAAAGACTCCTTCGCCCACGACAGGTTCTACGACTTCGTCAGCCAGTACTCGCATCCTCTGGCGAAAAGCACACTACAGTTCCTCTTCAGCTATGGCGACGAGAACGAACCCGGACTTTACCCAGTGGTAGAGGAGACATGGTTTAAGGATTGCGCTCGCCTGATTACCACCGAAGCAGTGTTTGTAGCCTTTGCTCTTCGAAACGCGGCAGCCAGCCCGGCAGCCTTCCCAACCCAATGGCATCAACAACTCGCTGCGGTAGCGCGCAAGGTTTCGGGGCTTCCGCTTGCTCACCTGGACAGAGACTGGGAAGAACACGAAGAACTCCATCGGGCGATCCGCAACGAGATGCGCCACGTAGACGAGCTTGACGAGGCACTGGACGCAGACCCGGCGAGTATGCGGAACGCGCTTCGGCGTCTCGACAGCGAGCCCAAGACAAACGGTTAACTGTGGCCGCGGGCGAATCAATTCAGCGATGGCACCGCATGCTCGCCGACATGGAACAGCTAAGCACGATGCCTAGTGGCCAACGCATGCGACAACAGCTTGAGTCCCCGCAAGTACGGGCGAACGTCCGGCCCGGCGCTCCCCTGCACCAACTGTTCTACAGACTCATCACTCAAGCTATAACAACTCCGTTCCTCCAGCTGTGGTCAACAGATCAACCGAGCGATCCCTTGCTGTTGGCGGCACTACAACCCGTGGCGGATGCTGTCAATGCCCTGAGCCCAGACCTGGAGTTATTGCCGCAGTGGGAGGGCATCACGGTTGTCGTCCAAGCCGCCCGCCACATGCTTGACACCGAACCAATGGGGGAACCGACGGTCGATGAAGTAATCAGCGACATCTTGTCGTCCCTAAGGACGACACTGCTGATTTCGTGCATAGGTCAGCAAGGTGCAACACGACTGGTCGCCGAAGAACTGGTTCGGCATGTCGATAGCTTCATCAAGCAGACAACTGCTCCACTCCGGTACTACGACATACCGACTAAGACGTTTGTCGATAAAGAATCGCCTACCACGCTTAGCCCCGCGGGATTCAAATACCATGCCAATCGAGATAATCCACTAGTTGACCCTGACGTCAAATCGCTTCCAGAGTTTCCCCCCGCGGTCGCCAAGCAGTTTTCCGCCCAATCGATTATCAGTTTCTTTACAGACTGGGATGAACACTACAGGCATCAGCTGGCAGCGGCCCATGATTGCAACCCTGGCGATTTTCAGATCAACTATTTCGGCGATCTGAAGAGCATGCGGCATGACTATGTACACAATCGAGGAATTTGCAAGACATCCGCACGCAATCAGCAACTCAGCTGGTTCTCAAAGCGAGACTTGATGATTCCTACACCGCAGAACATTGTAGAACTCATTACCAAATTTCCCACTGATGAACTGCGACAGAAGCCGAGTCCCCGCGACAGGAGTACCAGCCGTCTTAGTTTCGGTGCAAGCGAATCAGCAATTCGCGAATTCGAAAGCCTCGCAGGACAGATGGACCGAGCTCCGAGTGATGCACTTGAATCAGCACTATCGGAGTGGATCACGCGCAACCGCTGAACCGAGCTACCCGGTTCAAGTAAGACGCGCCAGCTATCTGCCAAGTCGGGCTGACAGGATTTGAACCTGCGACCACTTGACCCCCAGTCTTGAAGACGGGCGTTTCGCAGTGTTCGGTTTTGATATTACTGCAGTTCACAGGCAGTACTGGTCACAACGGGATTTAGCCGGATTCGAACCTGTGGTCCCCGTTGTGGTCCCCAGCTCCAGTACTCATCGGGTGGGCATCGCGCGACTAACGGCTGCGCGCTCGCGACTCAGGACGTTGTCATGGCCCAGGGCTCGACGGCTACCGGCGGTGTCGGATCTGTCGGCGGGGTGCGATAACTTCACCACGCCAGTTATGGCACTTGGTTTCCCAGAAGGAGGTGGAGAGCGTGGCGTCAACAGCGCACTTCGGTGACGAATCGCGTCTCTCCCAGGTGGCGTCCTTCCTGGCGCATGCGGTCATCTACATCTTGCCCGTCGCCGTTGCACTACGAGTCGCGTCCTGGTTCGGGCTGCTTACCTACATCAACTTTGTTTGCTTCGTTGCCCTGATGACCTGCTGGTACGCAAGCTTGTTCCACCGCCGCAGGAATCACCTCTGCTTTCGGTGCATGGACGACGTTCCCGCTGACGCGCCAGCCCTCGTGGAGCGCCGCAAGCTTCCGCTGCGATTCACGCACTTCGTCGCCACGCCGCTTGGAATCATCTGCGCGATAGCGGCGTTCGCCGCCCCACTGCTCACCGCCGCGTTCTCACCGCACATTGCCCGCCCGATGTTCATCCCAGCCGACTTGTGGATCTTCGGGCTGATCTACGCCGAGTGGGTCCATCATCGGCTGCGGCCGTGGTGCCCCTATTGCAAGCCGTGGGATGACTTCGGTGATTCCGAGCCCGTACCGGATCCGGATCCAACGATGTACTACACGCGGAAATAGCGGGCCGGCGCTACCCGAAACGGAACCCGAACAGACCGCCGGCATCGGTTTCGTCCGTCAAACGAACGTCAAGGATGAATGGATCTGCGTCGAAGGCGCCGTCGCTTTGCTTTTCGACGGTGTCAAGGAAGTCAGAGTTGAGGGTCACAATGTACTGAAACCCGTATTGTTCTGCGAGCCTTGCCCCAATGTTGAGGCAAGAAGCGACTTGGCGGCCGTCTATCGAGTCGAACAGATGGCTGTCGTGAATCAGCACGCGCGGCGCGCGGCCCGCCTGTATAGCAGCAACCACACAAACCATATCCAACATAAAGGTTTCGACGCCCCGCACTCCGACGCTTGCATCACCGGAGATCCTCGGCTCAACTTTGAGCAAACCGTTGGTAGTCGGCGAGAGAAGCAGCGATGCTGCGCGATCGCTATAGATCTCAGCACCAAGTTCACCAAACTGAGAGATCGCATCATCGAGACTCGATTGGCGCTCGGTCATCTCCGTTCGGACCGATGAGATCAGTTCCGCTGTCCGGAGCTTGATTGTGTCGTTTATTGTCGCAATCGAGTGCGCAGCTTCAAGGCGTCGCTCAAGATCAGCGACCTCCGCTTCCTGCGCGGCGAAATCCCTCTGCGTGTCTACGAACGTATCGAGGGCAACCGTCTCACCTAAAAGCTGCATTACTTGCGAACGCTGATCATCAAGTGTGCGGCGCTCGTCGGCGATCGATGTGAGCCGTGACTGCACGAACTCCAGTTCTTGTTCCAAGAACAATCGGCGATTGCGAACAACGGACTCGTGGAATGCGGCTACCTCGTCATAACGCCTCCCAATCGAGTCAGGGAGCATGAGACCGACCTCCGAGTACACCCGGGCCAGCCGCGCTTTTAGGCTGTCCGGCTCAGTTGACTCAGCCTCTTCACCTAGCGCTTGGGTCAATTCGCGCGAGCGCCGTTCGAACGACAGCCCCTCATCGTTGAGTCTCTGAATCTCACCCGTCAGCCGATCAGCCTCATCTTGATGCTGCGCATACTGCTGGTCGACCTTGAAAGACCGGAGATCGCTCGACATACGATCCCTCCGCCGCCGCGCCGTTGCCAGTTGTGCCCGCAATGCTGGCTCATCGAGAGACAGATGCGTGAACGCGCCCTCCTTGACGGCTTTCCGAATGGCCTTGGCCTGCTTAGTGAGACGATCAATGTCGCCCGCTTGTCCGAGGATCACCGGCGAGAGTCCGAGCAAGAATCCGATCCGTACTCCGGATTCCCAATCCGGCTCGGATTGGTGAACCTTCGTCGGGTTGCCGAAGTATGTACGGACCAGTTGACCCCACAATTGTCCTACTGTGGGGCGATCGGCGTCCTCCGGAACGCGAAAGATCTGACGAGTCATCAGATCTCGCCATTCGTCAATATGGAGGTCGGTCTCGCCGGACGTAATTGGCCAACCAGCTACTTGGACTCGAGTAGTGGGTGAAATACCACGGCTCACATCAACGGTCGATTCCTCGAAGGTTTCGTCCGGGATGGTGAGCGTGGCGGTGAACCGATGTCCCGAAAGTTCAGCAGCTCTGAACTCTGGGGGCAGGTCGCCTCCTAACAGGTATCGCACGATCTTGACGAAGCTGGTCTTGCCGATGCTGTTCCGGCTGTCACTCTGGGCAGAACTTTCAGTGCGGTCCGCAACAAGAATGTTCAGTCCATCGCGAAACGTCAGAGTCTTGAACCGCTCATCCGAGGCCGTCAGCTTGTTAAGAAACATTCGTTCGCACCAAGTAGCCATCTGCTGAGGTATCAATCAACCCTGCCGTATAGAGAAAGGCCAGCGCGAGGGAGAACCAATCGAAGGTGATTCGTCCGGACTCCGGGGCCAGCTGGGCTCGTTGACGTTGCCGCTCCCACAACGTCGAAACCGAGGTTGGTCCGCGAAGATCCTCCAAGATGCTGCCTCCCACGGTGATCAGCGCGCGATCCAAAGACACGCCCTTAGTCGGTAGCAGCACTGGGCACCTCCTGGTCTGGCACTGATTCCATCGGCGGCGTATCGAAGATGTGACAAGAGTCGAAGAAGTAACTGACGACTGCGAACGCAGCATTTGCACGCGTTCCGTCCATGCGGAAGTTAGCGCCTGCCACCGACACGTACAGACGTTCGAGAAGCTCGGCTGGCGTATCCGTAACGGCCCGATAACTGGCGTAGATAACCCGAAACGCTTCACCGTGGACGTCGCGCAGGTCCGGGTCCGACGACTCTTCGTACCACCGGTCGATTCTGGGCGCCAGAAGCCTCCCAGCGTTGAATTCCATACGACTAGCCTCGGGGAGGGAGTTGAAGTCCATCTTATCCGGCGGGACTGGCAGCACAGCATTGCCGGTCTCGGGAGCGGCACCGATGTTGCCCAGGGCATCGAGGAGCGGCAAGAGGTCCGCGAGTTCAACGTGTTGAGCACCTGGCGCGCCAGGGAACAGCTCGTTCAAACTCTCAAGATCCAGCGTGCCGACGACCTCCCTCCAGAGATCTTCAGGCCGCCAGATCCTCATCGTCAACGGGCGTTCCGTACCCGGGCCATGTAGCTGCTGTAGGGCAACAAACGTCTTCAACGACAACGGACCGACAGTTGCATTCGTAACGAAAGTCCACGTATCAAACTCGCTCCACTCTTCAAGGGCTCGCTCGAAGTCCGACTTAATCTTGGACGCCAACTCTCTTTCAGCGTTCCGGCCGGGTCGCTGCCCGTAGCACGCGTAAAAGAGGGTCCCTCGCTCCGCGAGACCGTCGCACCCTCCATCCCCGAGGGTGCCCGTTGGATCTGGATTGACGAAGTCGGGATGAAAGCGCGTCAATACGTTCGCGACGTAGGTTTCGAACGCTGTTCCTGACTTGAAGCATTCTTGCTGGTGACGGAAGTGGTACCACTCGCGCCAGTTCGCCGTTACTAGCAGTCGTCGTCCTCCTTGGTCCGGGCTAACGCCACCTAATTCGCGGATCTGGCTAGAGTATCGGCCAGTTCAGGAAGCCCCAGCCTCGGCCGTTCGAGGCCGGCCGACGACGGACTGGTCGCTAAGTACCCGATAGATAGTCGCCCGACTGACGCCGAGCGTGGAAGCAATCGTGCCCGCCGACTCGCCAGCAGAGTACATCCGCTGAGCCAGGGCGGACTTCGCCCCGTCCAGTGCCTTCGGCCGACCGATGGCCTGGCCACGGGCACGTCGAGCCTCACGAGCCGCTGCCCGACGCTCACGGCCAAGTTCCAATTCCAGCTCAGCCAGACTCGCCAACACACCGGCCACCATGCGGCCCGTTGCATTGGAGGTGTCGATGCCCTCACGCAGTGACCGCAACACAATTCCCCGTTCACTCAGATCGCGGATAGTCGACATGACCTCTGCGGCGTTGCGGCCGAGCCGATCGATACCCACAACTACGATGGCGTCACCCTCGCGGGCGTAATCGAGGAGGGCGGCAAGGCCGGGGCGTTGCTCACGAGTTGAGGTGCCCGAGAGCTTGTCCGAGTAGACGCGGGACGTGACCACGCCCGCAGCAGTCAGAGCATCGACCTGCTGATCGAGCGACTGGTGCCCGGTGCTGACGCGGGCATAGCCAAGAACGGTTCCGGTCGCGGCGGGGGCGATAGGCGCGCCAGGGATCGACATACCATCAATGTCTCATAAGTCTCATAACATTTCAATATGAGACACCTATTTTGATTCAACTTCTGAGACACCCGGACCTGGTGATCTCGCCACAGCAATCGATCTCAAGGTGGGTGTCTCAATACTTTAGTTCTGCAACAGGCTGCTAGTACCACCTTGGTTCTGCTGCAGCGACGACACACTCCTAGATCTTCACGCGTCTCAGCTGATCCATGGCAATGTCGGTCCGGTGGCAGGAATCGATTGGTCGAAGGCACTCGACTTCGAAAAAGCTGTCTTCAACGTTCGTTCAGAGTTCGTTGGCGACTGGCACCGCGATCCGTGGGGTTGGCCAGAGATTGACTACATCGCATCGACGGCCCAGGAGTTGCTAGTCGAGCACCTGAAGTCGAATCGCATAGGCCGCGCAGCTCTCATCGACGTTCCGAAAGAGAACTGGGGAGTCCGGCCAGCGGTGGTCCTGAATATCGTGGATCGGTTGGTCTATCAGTCGTTGGTCGACCGAGTAAGCGTCGATTTGATCGGAGACCTCTCGCCGAGCGTTTATGGTTGGCGTCTGCCGCCAGGTTCGACGGAGCGTGGCGGCTACTCACAGAACAGCCTGCAATGGGACGCCTACCGCGACCATCTCAGCGGCGCGGTCGGCTTCTTCGAAGTCGGCCTCCGCACCGATTTGGTCTCCTGCTTCGCGAGCATGCCCGTCGATCTGGTGCTCCCTGCGATCGATGAACGAGTAGCCCAGGGCGCCGTCAGTCGACGACTTCTCTCTCTAATCGATGGCATGTCCAAGACGCCTGGAAGGTCGGGACTCCCACAAAGATCGCTTGCGTCAGCGGTAGTGGCAAACATGTACCTTCAGCCTCTCGATGACGTCCTTGAGCAGTACTCGCACGACGTTCCCAGCCTTGATCTCCTTGGATCCAAACGAAAGTCTCCGCGTCGGAGTTGGACAAGGTGGATGGACGATGTTTGGCTCTTCGGCGATGATGCGTCAGACCTGCGCCGCGCCCAACTTGAATTGCAGAGCGTCGCACGTTCGATCGGGATGAACATCAACTCGGCGAAGACAGAGGTTCTGGATGGCGAGGATCTCTATGAGACTGCATTGCAAATCGAGCACAGCGCCGTAGACGACGCCCTGTTAACCGACAAGGACGCGAAGCCATTGGAAGAACTGGTTGACCGGCTGCTCGATGACCCCGCTCGCGCTCCCAGGACGAGCCTGAAGTTTGCGGCCCTGCGAATGCGAAAACACAACAGCCGCTATCGCATTCAGGAGTTCGCGCAGCTGGCGCACCAGATGCCGCACGCAGCAGACGCTTTGACTCCACTGTTCAAGCTGACGTTCACGCAGAGCAGCCTGCAAGACTGGTTCCTGGAGTATGCACAAAGCGGCTGGGGGTCGCTGCAATGGTCGGTGGCGCAGTATCTTCACCTATTTCCCAGCGAATCTCGTCCGCGCAAAGCACTGCGCGATTATGTGGCGACACTTATCGCTGACTCAGATACTTCTATCTCGCTGTTAGCGGTAGCGGCGCAACGATTGTGCGCCTGGGACCCACAAGCCGCTCGGGCGGCGCTCCGTCAAGTAGCCGTACGCACCGATCACCCGCAGAGCCGAAGGATCGTTGCGTTGGCATGTCTCGCCGCCGACGAGCGTCGAACAACGGTACGTAGGTGGCTCGCGCACGACGACGACAACCGGGTCACACTTGACATGCTTGAAAGCCGAAAATTCGCTACGCCGGAGGTGAACAAAGCCTATGCGCGATGAGATATCTGCGTCGGTATTCGCGGTTACGGACGCCTCTAGAAAACCGGGTCTGGTGTGTTGTAGGCGCAACGAATGGAGTTAGAGCAACTTCTGGCGATCTTCGACGCGGCCGCGGCGAACCTGGCTAAGGCGGAGGCTATTTGGGACCAGGCGGAGGCCATGATTCCTCGGTCGGCCGTTTTGGGCAATCCGATTGGCTTTGACGACCTCGCGCGAGCATGGATTGACCTGATCAGGGGACTGCCACCCGTCGACGGATGGACAATCACGGAATCGATACCCACGCCCGACGACATCGGTCGTTCGTTCCTGGACTGGATGGAGCTTGGCGAGCCTCCCTGGCCGGTGTACGAAGCAATTGAGCAGCCCACTAAGGACATTCAGGAGTATCGGTATCGCCTAAAGCGCGCCCGCAGGCGCGCTGTTCGCACCCGGGCCGAGGTTGTCATAGCCGAGGTCGACCGACTTCTTCCTATTTGTGTGCGCAACGTCCCGCGCGAGGCAAGTGAAAAGATACAAACAGCCGAAACTGAGGTTATTCGGGACCGCATTGCCGAGATTGATCGCTTGCTTGGGGATGCGACTCCGCGCGCAGGCCGTTGGTCTGACCTGCGGCGCCATATGTCATTTGGTCAAGGCCACGACTGGTGGGACATCTTTGAGCTGGACTGGCCCTCTGTGAAGCCAGAGATCCTCTCAGCTGTCATCGCAGAGACAGACCCCCTGCCGGTTCCTGACCTTGATCTAGGCGTTGCCGCAGCCAACGAGCCGAGCGGAGGCGTGACTACGGCCCTTCGCTGGGACTTGATCACCGACGAAGGATTTGAGCGGCTTCTCTATGACCTGCTTCGCGGGCTAGCGGGATACGACAGCGTTGACTGGTTGATGAAAACGAACGCCACTGATCATGGACGTGATTTGACCTGCTATCGGACACTCCCCGATGCGTCGGGCTATTCAAGGCGTGAACGCGTCATTGTGCAGGCAAAGCATTGGCGATCGAAGTCGGTCGACCCCGTGTCTGTTATGGACGTAGTCTCGCGTCTTTCTGCCTGGGAACCGCCGCATATCCATTGCCTTGTCGTGGCAACGAGTGGTCGATTCACGGCGGACGCCATCAGGTTCATCGAGACACACAACGAACGTGGATCAGATCCCAGGATCGAGCCATGGTCCGAGGCGCATCTTGAGGCGATGTTGGCTCGCAGGCCCGAACTGACTGCGGCGTACGGTCTGCGGGGATAGACAGCTTCCCACTGCCGTCCTGTGCTGACGGCGGTCAGCACATCTCGCATGCCAACTCGTGTTTGCCCACGTCACGGCCTGCTGACCCATTGCGCGTCTCCGCAGCGAACCCCGCTATATGGGTCTCCAGCTCTACCGCCCGACAAAGTGGCCAGCCTTGATGGCGACCATGCGGCGCCGAACCGCACACCTCCCGGAAGCGTGTGCCGACGCCATTATGGGAACGGCTGCGCGACATCTTCCGTCAACGACCTGAGCGCCTGCGCCTGCTCTTGTGTGATGATCGCCCGTTCGGCAGCGAGCGTGATGAGCTCATGAATGGCATCCGTCCGGTCGTTCTCGCGCAGATCGGCCAACCGATCAATTGCCCGCACAAACCCCACGTGGCCGTATTTGAGATGAGCACCAGGCACAGCCACGGTTGTACCGATCAGATCGTCACTGCTGCTGTCACTGATACGGACCTGAACGTTAACCCGACCGAACCCTGCAACCTCGCCACGCGAGTTCGCGCCGCCGCGACCCCTGTTCGCAATACCCCCGTACTCAAGGGTCACCGGGTCTCCGACCCGCAGCTCTCGCCCGTCATGGTCGCGACCAACTGACATCTGTACGCCCGCCTCCCCTGGACTCCGTCGCCCGATGGTCCAAAGGTATAGCGCATTTCGGATTGTGGAAGATAGAAAGTTCTCCACCAGTCAGGTGCACACCCGCCGCAGACCCCGGGGGCGGGTCAAAAGTTCGGCGTGTTGCGCCGCGCACGACATACGTCAGGGTGATTTCCCTCCGACACTATTTCCGCACGAAAAAGCGATGATCAGAGGCGATCCTCGCGATCGCATTCAGGTAACTCTTCCCAATGACCGATCGCCGGCACAACATGACAGCGTCGGGTGGAAGGTCCGTACAGCAGGGACAGGTACGACTTGAGCGGGTCGGCGCGAAATCGTGAAAGACCATGTCGCCCTGGGCGAGTAGCCTCAATCGCATGGTCTGGCTTATCGCGCTGTTGGTCGGAGCCGCCATCGTGGCCACAAGTCGCGACACCGATGACGACGTGTACTGGGCCGAGTACTTCAGCCACGAAGACGCGTAGAACGTTAGAGCCGGGATGTTGCTCCCCGATGTGGCCACCTCGACAACCGACCGCCGCATCATGCAGTAGCTGACGACCGAACCTCCCCCGCCCCGGAGGGGGCGGAGGCCATGAGATCTCCGACATGGCAAGGACATCACATTGGCAGCCCTACCCTGGTGGCTGCCGAGTCCGGCATGAGACGCCCTGATGTACGGCGTCGATCAACGCCACACACGTAACCCGCCTGGTTGGCCATTGAGATAAGAATGAGAGAAAAACCGGACATTGCAGGTAGATGCCCTGAAATTCAGCAAGATCCGCTGATTTGTCCGGTACTTTCTCCCGACTGTCCGCCTATTTGTCCACGAGTTACGCGCCTGGAGCGAGCATTTCTGGTTCGGGCTCATCCCAGTCAGGTGGTTCGTCGGCTGCAACGCTGTCCAGGTACATCAGCCGCTCCAACTCCGGGGTATCGATAGGTTCGGGCTCATCCCACCACGGAGCACGTCCCTGTGCTCTGGCCGTACGTATCTCACGGCGGTAACACGCATCACACAGGCCGTGTGCCTCCTTTGCCTTATCAGGGTGGCAGGAGGCGGGGAATGACGGCCGGGGTGTTCCCCCATGTGTCCGGCACGAGCGAGCGCCGACACCGTACTTGTCGAAGAGATCAACCAAGTTAGTCAGCACCAAGCACCTCGGAATCGAATCCCTGTGCAGTAGCCCGTATTCAACAGCACGTCCAATAGTGCTGTCCAGGTGCGCGTTTCGCTTCCGATTCTTACCCAGGAGCTTGGCTAGCTCGCCGCGTTTGAACTCGGCATGTCGGTTCGGTTGAGCACGGCTGATCGCCAGAAAAAACGCCCGAAGGTACGGCGGCAACGTCTCGTCTTTGGCGAGCTCTTTGGACTCGAACTGATACAGCTTGACGAACGGCATCGGCTTGATGTGGTTGGTCAACATTTGCCCTCAAGCCGCTCGGAACTGCAGTCGCGCGACGAGGGCGTCGGCTGGCGCGCGTAATGAGCGTGCGCCGGCCGAGCTTCACAACCTCAAGATCGCGTGACCCGATCAGCTCATAAACCCTGGTACGGGCGATACCCCCGAGGTATCCGCGAACGCCGTCATTGGCCGTTTGGCCGATCGGCAGAAGCAGTGGTGTTGTCATTGCGTCCCTTCATGTTTGGGACGTTCCGAGACGAATGATGTTGCCCCGTCACGTCCTGCTGTGTTGCGGGGACGACGTTAACCCCATCTGCCGACGGAAGAGCCGAACGCTAGAACCGCCGGCCCCAGGTTTTTGCAGGTCAGAGCTGCTGAGCAATGTGAGGGAAAACCAGAGCTGCAGATGGCGCGATGTAGGGAGAAAACCGAAGTACCCCGTGTTCTAGTTCACCTGCTCGAAGGTTCTCGCTGGTGCGGCGTGTATCACGCCGCCTTGGATCCGCAGCTGCAGCCATTGGGTACGTAGGTGCAGCTATTGGTATCTGCCGTAGTACCCAAATACGCTATGAATCAAGGTCCCGTTGTTATCGGTTGATCATTTGCAGCGCATCGCGTAAGTGATCCTGCGAACTGTGGCCGTAGATATCCCCAGTGATCGCAATCGATGAATGCCCAAGAATGTCGGCGACCGCCTTGACGTGAACGCCGCTCTCCAGCAGCTGGGTTGCTGCGCCATGGCGCAGCATGTGCGGACCGGTGACGCCGGTTATTCCGGCCTTGGCCGCTGCCTCGGTGACCGTCCTGGTCAGATTTCGTGGGTCAATCGGACGGCCGAAGTCCGTCACGAAAACCAGACCGTCACGGTTGTCCCACTCGGTGCCCAGCTTCTCCGCGCTCACCTTCTGGTCGGCTTGAATCTCGCGCAGCATCGCCACCAGTTCGGGCGACAGCGGCAGTGTTCGGCGGGACCGTTCCGTCTTGGGCTTCGATAGTGTCAACGAGCCAGCCACCCGGCCGAGGGTGTTGCGCACCGTCAACGTCGCCCGCTGCCAGTTGACGTCTCTCCACATCAGCCCCAGCGCCTCACCCCGCCGTAGACCCGTGGACGCGATCAGCACGAGCGAGCCGTAGTGGCGCGACTCAGTGCACTGCGCAAGCAGAGCGTCCGTCTGGTCGGCGGTGAGGTATTCGGCCTCCCTGCGTGCCACACCGGGGCGTGCCACAGCTGCGGCGGGATTCTTGGCGATTAGGCCGTCGCGCACCGCGATATCCAGCACCGCCCGCAGCACGACATAAATGCTGCGGATGGACGAGTCACCGAGCGCCCGTACCGGCTTGCCCGGCTTATCGTTCACCTTTGGTCCCGGCTTCGTCCTGGCGCGCAGGTCAACGAGAAACCTCTCCACATCGACGGCCTTGAGCCGGTCAAGCCGGATCACCGACAACGTGGGGTCACCCTCGATCCACTTGCGGCAGAGATTGGCGTACATCTCGCGTGTGGACGCTGCGCGGTTGGACGCGGGTAGCGACGACTGGCGCCAGAGCGCCGCCCATTCCCCCAGCGGCGTCTTAGCGTCACGCGCGGGCGCACCGCTCTCAATGCGCTTGCGGACCTCGCCGAGTTCCTTCAGAGCCAGTTTCTTGGTGTCGGCGGTCGCGCTCGCGCGCTTGTACTCGCCTGTGGCCGGATCGATGTAGCGCAGTTTCGCCGTCCAGCGGCCGTTAGGCCGCTGGAACACAGTGCCCTCGCCGTCTGCCCGGTCTTTCGCCATATCGGCAGCGTACGCCCGCCGTGGTCCCCGTTGTGGTCCCTAGACAGCACTGAGGCGGTCCCGAATTTCTCCGAAACCGCCTCTGACCTGCTGTCGGGCTGACAGGATTTGAACCTGCGACCACTTGACCCCCAGTCAAGTGCGCTACCAAGCTGCGCCACAGCCCGCGGCGCTACCGGACGAACCGGCAACGGTTGGAAAGCCTACCTCAGACCTCCCGCCGGACCCTAAACGGGTCCGGCGGCGCGGCGACGGTCAGCGCTTGACGCCGCGCTTCTCCCGCACCCGCACATTGATCTTGATCGGGCTGCCCTCGAAACCGAACTCTTCACGCAGCCGGCGCTCCAGGAACCGGCGGTAGCCGGCCTCCAGGAAGCCCGTGGTGAACAGCACGAAGGTCGGCGGGCGCGAGGCCGCCTGGGTGGCGAACAGGATGCGTGGCTGCTTGCCACCGCGCACCGGCGGCGGCGTCGCAGCGACGATCTCCTTGAGGAACGCGTTGAGCCGCCCGGTCGAGATGCGGGCGTCCCACGATGCCAGCGAAGCCTCGAGCGCAGGCACCAACTTCTGTACGGCACGACCGGTTTTCGCGGAGATGTTGACGCGCGGCGCCCATTGCACCTGCACCAATTCGCGTTCGATCTCCTTGTCCAGCAAGTAGCGCCGGTCCTCATCGACCAGGTCCCACTTGTTGAACGCGATGACCAACGCGCGCCCGGCCTCGATCACCATCGACAGCACCCGCAGGTCCTGCTCGGACAGCGTCTGGGAGGCGTCGATCAGCATGATCGCGACTTCGGCGGCGTCGATCGCACCGTGCGTGCGCACCGAGGCATAGAACTCATGACCGCTGGCCTGGCCGACCTTACGGCGCAGACCGGCCGTGTCGACGAAACGCCAAGTCTTGCCGTCCAATTCGATCAGCGAGTCGACCGGGTCCACGGTGGTACCGGCGACGTCATGCACGACGGACCGCTCGTCACCGGACAGCTTGTTCAGCAGCGAGCTCTTGCCGACGTTGGGCTTGCCGACCAGCGCGACGCGGCGCGGACCGCCTGTCCCGCCACTCATTTCGGACAGGGTCGGCAGCACCTCGAGCACCGCATCGAGCAGGTCGGCCACACCGCGGCCGTGCATCGCACTGATCGAATACGGCTGGCCCAGCCCCAGCGACCACAGCGCCGCGGCCTCGGACTCCACCTTCTCGTTGTCAACCTTGTTGGCCGCCAGGAACACCGGCTTGCCGGAGCGCTGCAGCCGCTTGGCCGCGGCCTCGTCGGCCGCGGTCGCTCCGACCACGGCGTCGACCACCAGGATGATCGCGTCCGCGGTGCGCATCGCGACGGTGGCCTGCTCGGCGACCAGCATCTGCAGACCCTTGGCGTCGGGTTCCCAACCGCCGGTGTCCTGCACCACGAACCGGCGCCCGACCCACTGCGCGTCGTACGACACGCGGTCCCGGGTCACGCCGGGGATGTCCTGGACCACCGCTTCACGCCGGCCCAGAATGCGGTTCACCAGAGTCGATTTGCCGACATTGGGCCGCCCGACGACGGCCACCACCGGGGGCGGTCCCGCGTACTCGTCGAGCTCGGCCTCGAATCCCTCCGCGCCGATCTCCCAGTCGCCTTCATCGAACCAAACTCCGTCGTCACTCATTGACGCACACCTACCTTCTGCTGCACGAGATCCAGCAGATGTGCCACCACACCAGCCTGGGTCATATCGCTGGAATCGACCACGACCGCATCATCGGCGGCCTGCAGCGGCGAAACCGCGCGGGTGGAGTCCAGATGGTCCCGGCGCTGCACATCGGCGAGCACCGCTTCGTAGTTGTCGCCCAAGCCATTTGCGACGTTCTGCGCATTGCGCCGACGGGCGCGCTCCTCGGCTGAGGCGGTCAGGAAGATCTTGAGATCGGCGTCCGGCTTCACCACGGTGCCGATGTCACGGCCCTCGACGACGACCGAGCCGGCCTCCGCGATGAGCTCGCGCTGCCGCTGCACCAGCAGGGTCCGCACGGCCGGAATCGCCGACACGGCCGACACGGCAAGGGTCACCGCGTCACCGCGAATCTCGTCCGAAACGTCTTCGCCCGCAAGGTACGACGTGTCGTGGTCCGGGTCGAAGCTGACGGAGAAGTCGGTCTGCTCACACACCGAGACGACGGCATCGGCGTCGGCGGGGTCGATGCCCGCCCGTAGCACCGCCAGCGTCACGATCCGGTACATCGCCCCGGTGTTGATGTGGTTGGCACCGAGTGCGTGCGCCAAACCCGTTGACACCGAGGACTTTCCGGTACCCGCCGGACCGTCGATCGCAATGACGATGGCGCCGTTCACAGTTCCACCGCCTGGTACAGCTCGCCGACTTCCTTGCGCGTCAACGCCCGCAGGCTGTTGACCCGCTGCTCCCCCAGCGACACCGTGCCGATGTGCGTGCGCACCAGTTCCTTGACCGGGAACCCGACCTCGGCCATCAACCGGCGCACGATGCGATTGCGTCCCTCGTGCAGAACGATTTTCACCAGAGTCTTACCGGCGGCCATGTCGACCACCACGAATTCATCGACGTGGACAGGTCCGTCTTCCAGCTCCACGCCCTCGCGCATCTTCTTGCCCATCCCGCGCGGCACCGTCCCCTGCACGGTGGCGAGGTACGTCTTGGACACCTCGTACCGCGGGTGCATCAAGCGGTGCGCCAGTTCACCGTCGTTGGTCAGCAGGATCAGTCCCTCGGTCTCGGCGTCGAGCCGGCCGACGTGGAAGAGCTTCTTGTTGCCACGCACCCGGTGCTCGACCAGATCACCGATGCATGGCCGGCCCTGATCGTCAGACATGGTGGAGTGCATGCCCTTTGGCTTGTTCAGCGCGAGGTACACCAGGTCCTCGTCGACGAGCACCCGGCTGCCGTCCACGCGGACCACCTGCCGGTCGGGGTGGACGCGGGTACCGAGTTCGGTGACGATCTGGCCGTCGACCTCCACCCGGCCGTCCAGGATCATCCGCTCGGCGACGCGCCGAGAGGCAACTCCCGCCTGCGACAGCACCTTCTGCAGTCGCACGCCTTCTTCGTTGGCCACCATGTCAGTCCCGATCTACGTCGAATTTGGCCGGCTCCGCCGGCGCAGGGGTTCCGCCGAGTTTGGCGAAACGCGGCTCCTCGGAGAGGGTTTCAGTGATGTCGTCGATGACGTCGACATCCGGCAACAGCGGGGCGAGTTCCGGTAGCTCGGCCAGCGAGTTCAGCCCGAGCCGCTCCAGGAACAGTTCCGTGGTTGCGAAAGTTGTTGCACCGCTATCGGAATCGGTGCCGGCTTCGATGATCAGCCCGCGGGCGGCGAGGGTCCGCATCACGGCGTCGACGTTGACGCCACGCACCGCACTCACCCGGGCGCGGGTCACCGGCTGCCGATAGGCCACCACCGCGAGCGTCTCCAGCGCCGCTCGGGTCAGCTTCGACCGCGAGCCGTCGAGAATCAGTCGCTCGACATACGGCGCGTACCGGGCGCGGGTGTACATCCGCCAGCCGCCGCCGGCTTCGCGCAGGTCGATGCCGCTGCCGCGCTCGGCCAGCTCCGCGGCCATCCGGCGCAGCTTGCCCTCGACCCGCTCGATCGGCTCGTCCAGTGCGGACGCCAGAGAATCGACCGGGGCCGGGGTGTCGACCACCAGAAGCAAGGCCTCCAGAGCCGAGCCCAGTTCGTCATCGGTGATCTCGGTGTCGATCCCGGCGCTGGAATCGTCAGCGGCGGTGTCGAGTGCGTCACCTTCAGTGCCGGCGACTTCGTCGGTCACACCGGCGACAGGGTCGACGTCCTCGCCCACGCTGCTATCCGCGGCAATCACCGCGTCGTTGTCTGTCATGAGTCTTCTTCCACCGCCGCTGCCAGATGCTCGTTCGTCGGCCGCTCCCCGGTCCACGAAACTTGCAGCACTCCAAGCGGTTCAATCTGCTCGAAGTTTACCGCCTTGGCACGGTAGAGCTCTAATAGCGCCAGGAACCGCCCGACGATCTCCATCCCGCCATCGCAGTCGGCGACCAGTTCGGTGAACGACGCCCACTCCCCGACGCCGCGATTCTGCAGCAGACCCATGAGTTTCATCGCCTGCTCGGGTACCGATACCGCCTGCACGTGCAGGTGATCGACCCGCAACGACGGCACCGGACGCGGCGTGAACGCCGTCGCCGCGATCTGCGCGAACCGATCGGCGTCGACGCCCAGCATCACCTCGGGCAGCAGCTCGGTGAACCGGTCCTCGAGAGTGACCGCCCGCGGGTAGCTGCGCATGGCCGCGGCTTCGAGTTCGGCGAACATCAAGGCGACGTGCTTGAACGCGCGGTACTGCAGCAGCCGCGCGAACAGCAGGTCGCGGACTTCCAGCAGCGCCAGGTCTTCCTCGTCGTGGACCTCGGCGGCGGGCAGCAGCCGGGCGGCCTTCAGATCCAGGAGCGTCGCCGCGACCACCAGAAACGCGGTCGTCTCGTCCAGCTCCAGCTGGCTGCCGATCTCCTTGGTGTACGCGATGAACTCATCGGTGACCCGGTGCAGCGCCACTTCGGTGACGTCCAACCGGTGCGCGAAGATCAGCTGCAGCAGCAGGTCGAACGGGCCCTCGAAGTTGGTGAGCTTGACCTGGAATCCGACCTTCTTCTCCTCCGGCTGATCGGTCGCCGGATCCGCCGGCGCCGCGTCCCCGGCCACATCAGAGACGTCGACGTCCGAAATCACGCGCCGAACCGGTCGATGACCTCAGACGCCAATGCCCGGTACGCCTGGGCACCACCGGATTTCGGGGCCCACGTGGTGATCGGTTCACCGGCGACGCTGGTCTCCGGGAAGCGCACGGTCCGGCTGATGACGGTGTCGAACACGAGATCGCCGAAGCGCTCCACGACCCGGGCCATGACCTCACGCGCGTTGACGGTGCGGTTGTCGTACCGGGTGATCAGGATGCCGCTGATATCGAGTTTGGGGTTCAGCCGGTCGCGGACCTTGTCGACGGTGTCGGTCAGCAACGCCAGGCCGCGCAGCGAGAAGAATTCGCATTCGGTCGGGATGATGACCCCGTCGGCGCAGGCCAGGCCGTTGACGGTGAGCAGTCCGAGGGACGGCTGGCAGTCGATCAGCACGTAGTCGTAGCGGTCCAGTACGGGATACAGCGCGCGGGACAGCGTCTGCTCGCGGCCGACCTCGTTGACCAGCTGAATCTCGGCGGCGGACAGATCGATATTGCTGGGCACCAGGTCCAGGCCCTTGACCCGGGTGTTGATCAGCACGTCGTCGATCGACACCCGCGGTTCGATGAGCAGGTTGTGCACGGTGTGCTCGAGCTCGTAGTGCGGGACACCGAGACCAGCGGACAGCGCGCCCTGCGGATCGAGGTCGACCAGCAGCACCCGGCGGCCGTATTCGGCCAGGCTGGCACCCAGATTGATGGTCGACGTGGTCTTGCCGACGCCGCCCTTCTGGTTGCACATCGCGATGACCTTGGCCGGGCCGTGCACGCTCTTGGGTTTGGGCTCCGGGATGTATCGCGCGGGCCGTCCGGTCAGACCGATCGCGGGTTCTGGATCTGCGGGCGTGGCCGAGCCATCGACATCAAGCGACAACGAAACCGGTTCCATCGGGCTCAGACCCCCCAAGCCTGTTGGGACATCGGTCATGCGTCGCCGATCAGCGGCGTGACTCCCATAGCGAACATCCGGGCAAGTTTAACGGTGCCACGCCGCTGACGACGGCAGACCCGCTGTCCTAATGTGTCAACTATGAGCTGGAAGCAGCGGTGGTCGTTCGTGCAGATGGCGCTGGGGATGCGCAAGTTCATCCAGACAGGACAATTCGGCGACGGCCGGGAGGCCGCTGCGGCGGCCTACGTGGAAGCAAATGCCCGCCCCGGCGACGTCGATGACGTCCTCGCGACCATCGACAAGTTCGCCCGAGAGCAGTCGATGCTGGTCAATGTCGGCGACGAAAAAGGACAACTCCTGGCATCCGCGGTGACCCGTGCCAACCCCGAGCGGATCCTGGAGCTGGGCACCTACTGTGGCTACAGCGCGCTGCTGATGGCCCGCACGGCCCCGGACGCGCACATCTTCACGGTCGAACTGTCGGCCGACAACGCCGAGGTGGCTCGCCGCATCTGGACCCACGCCGGCGTCGCCGACCGGATCACCTGCGTGGTCGGCACCATCGGCGACGACGGCGCCACCCTGGACAAGCTGGCCGGTTACGGGTTCGGGCCGGGCAATCTCGATTTCATGTTCATCGACCACAACAAGGACGTCTACCTCGACGATCTCGAGTCGGTCATGAAGCGCGGCTGGCTGCGTCGCGGCGCCATCGCGGTCGCCGACAACGTGAAGGTGCCCGGCGCGCCCAAGTACCGGGCTTACATGAAAGAGCAGCAGGGCAAGACCTGGAACACCGTGGAGCACTCGACCCATGTCGAGTACCAGAACCTGCTGACCGACCTGGTGCTCGAATCGGACTACTTGGGCTGACTAACGTCCGCCGGCCGGGCCGGACGCTGCCACGGCCACGAGCCGGTCATCTCGACCTGCAGCGAGAAGCTCAGGAAGGTTCGGATGGCGACGATGCCGGCCAGTACCGCGACGCTCTGCGCGGTCGGGGTGACGGCCACCGTCCGGATGATGTCGGCCGCGACCAGGAATTCGAGCCCGAGCAGGATCGAGCGGCCGAGCTGCCTGCGGAATGCGTCGTAGGCGCCGCCCTCGGGGCCGCGCAGACGACCGACCAATGCCGCCAAAGCGATGACGGCACCACCCACGATCACCGCGACACCGACAGCGTCGATCACCTTGCCGGTCGTCTCGATGATCTCGTAGAAGGCCATCACCGGATGCTAACGCCGGCCGATCGTCATCCTTATCTGGCGCGCGGGTGCGCCCCTGCCCACACCTCGCGCAGCGCGCTGACCGTCACCAGCGTGTAGATCTGCGTCGTGGTGACCGACGCATGGCCGAGCAACTCCTGTACGACGCGCACGTCGGCGCCACCTTCGAGCAGGTGCGTGGCGAACGAGTGACGCAGCGTGTGTGGCGAGACCGCCGCGGTGATGCCGGCCCGCTCGGCCGAATCCTGCAGCACCTGCCAGGCGCTCTGCCGGGACAATCGGCCGCCGCGCGCGTTGAGGAAGATGGCCGGTGTGCCCTTGCCGCGGCGCGCCAGGTCGGGACGGCCCCGCACCAGGTAGGCGTCCAGCGCGGTGACGGCGGGGCGGCCGATCGGCACCAGCCGCTGTTTGCCGCCCTTACCGTGCAGCATCACCGACCGGGACTCGGTGTCGACGTCGTCGCGATCGAGGCCGACCGCCTCGGAGATGCGCGCTCCGGTCGAATACAGCAGTTCCAGCAGCGCGCGGTTGCGCAGTGTCAGCGGGTTGTCGGCGTCGCTGTCACCGCCGGCACCGTCCAGCAGGGCCAGCACGTCGTCGTAGCTGAGGCTCTTGGGCAGTCGGCGGCCCGGTGTCGGCGGCTTCACGCCGCGCGCGACGTCGATGTCGGTGAGGCCTTCGGCGGCGGCGAACTTGTGCAGCCCGCGCACCGCGATGACGGCCCGCGCGGCAGAGACCGACGACAACGCGACGACGCCGTTCTCCGGATCGCCCTGCCTCAGCGCAACCAGGAACTCGCTGACGTCGGTCTCGGTGACCGCGCCCAGATCGTCGATGCCACGGCCGGCCAGGTGCGCGGTGTACCGCCGGATGTCACGGCGGTAGGAACTCAGCGTGTTGGCCGCAACGCCCCGCTCGATGCTGAGGTGGTTCAGGTAGCCCTGGACCTGCTGTTCCAGTCGCGAACGGACCCCCATGGACGCCGAGACCGCCGGCGTCATCAGTCCTGATCCCGCCGGGTGCGCAGCGCGGTCGGCCGGTCGATCCAGGGCGCGTCGAGCGGGCGCAGCTCGGCCGGCCGGTGTGCGGCGGCCAGAATCCCGGCCACCGCAAGGGCATTGACGATCTCGCCGTCGAACACCATCTGCACCGCATCGGCCAGTGGAACCCGTTTGACCACCAGGTCGGCTTCTTCGTCGCGCGCGTCCGGACGGCCGATCTCGGTCAGCCCGGTCGCCAGGAAGATGCGCACACTCTCGTCGCTGAATCCGGGCGCCGAGTCGACGTCGATCAGCGGCTGCCAGCGTTCGGCGGCCAGCCCGGTTTCCTCTTCGAGTTCGCGTGCCGCGGTGAGGTGCGGCGGCTCGTCGCCCATGTCCAGCAGCCCGGCGGGCAGCTCCCACAGCCGCCGACCGATCGGATGCCGGTACTGGTACACCAGTACCAGGTTCCCGTCCCCGTCGAGCGCGACGATCGCGACGGCCCCGTAGTGCTCGACCACCTCACGGCGCGCCGAGCCACCACCGGGCATCGCGACCTCGTCGGCCCGCAGCGCGAAAATCTTTCCTACGTAAACAGTTTCGCTCGAAAGCGTGGCGAAATCGTGTTCAGCCACGGGATTCTTGCAGCTGCTCGGCATCCTGTCCGGGTTGGTCGTCCGCGTCGCCGATTTGTGATCCGTTGCCGTGCACCTCGGAGTCGGCCTCTTCCAGTGGCAGCCGTTCGGCGGCCTTGTAGTCCAGCGACGCCCCGACGAACGCGGAGAACAGCGGATGCGGACGCGTCGGGCGGCTCTTGAGCTCCGGGTGCGCCTGCGTGCCGACCAGGAACGGGTGCAGGTTGGCGTCGTACTCGACGAACTCGACCAGCTGCCCGTCCGGCGAGGTGCCGGAGAACTTCAGCCCGCTCTCGGAGATGCGGTCGCGGTAGGCGTTGTTCACCTCGTAGCGGTGCCGGTGGCGTTCGGACACCTCGGTGGCGTCGTACGCCTGGGCCACGATCGAATCCGCCTGCAGCACGGCCGGGTAGGCACCGAGGCGCATGGTGCCACCGAGGTCGGCCTCGCCGGCCACCGCGTCGCGCTGGTCGGCCATGGTGGCGATCACCGGGTCCGGCGTGTGCTCGTCGAACTCCGCCGAGTTGGCGCCGCTGATGCCCACGGACCGGGCGGCTTCGATGACGATGCACTGCAACCCGAGGCACAGGCCCAGCAGCGGCAGCCGCTGGCGACGGGCATAGCTGATCGCGCCGAGCTTGCCCTCGATGCCGCGGATGCCGAAGCCGCCGGGGATCAGGACGCCGTGCACGTCGCCGAGCGCGGCAGCCGCACCCTGATCGGTCTCGCAGTCATCGGAGGCGACCCAGCGGATCTCGACCTTCGAGTGGTGGGCGAACCCACCGGCGCGCAGCGCCTCGGCCACCGACAGGTAGGCGTCGGACAAGTCGATGTACTTGCCCACCAAGGCGATTCGCACCGTCTCCTTGGGCTCGTGCACCCGGCGCAGGAGGTCGTCCCACTCGGACCAGTCCACGTCGCGGAACGGCAGGTTGAGCCGGCGCACCACGTAGGCGTCCAGCTCTTCGCGGTGCAGCACCTTCGGGATGTCGTAGATGGACGGAGCATCCGGCGTCGAGATGACGCCGTCGATGTCCACGTCGCACATCAGCGCGATCTTGTTCTTCAGCGGCTCCGGCACGTCGCGGTCGCAGCGCAGGATCAGCGCGTCCGGGGTGATACCGATGCTGCGCAGCGCGGCCACCGAGTGCTGGGTGGGCTTGGTCTTCAGCTCGCCCGACGGCGCCAGGTACGGCACCAGCGACACGTGCAGGAAGAAGACGTTCTCCCGGCCGACGTCGTGGCGGACCTGGCGGGCCGCCTCGAGGAACGGCTGCGACTCGATATCGCCCACCGTGCCACCGATTTCGGTGATGACCACGTCGGGGCGCTTGCCCTTGGCATCGGGCAGCGCCATCTCGAGGATGCGGCTCTTGATCTCGTCGGTGATGTGCGGGATCACCTGGACGGTGTCGCCGAGGTAGTCGCCGCGGCGCTCTTTGGCGATGACCTCGGAGTACACCTGGCCGGTGGTGACGTTGGCCGAGCGCGACAGGTTGCGGTCCAGGAAGCGCTCGTAGTGGCCGATGTCCAGGTCGGTCTCGGCGCCGTCCTCGGTGACGAACACCTCGCCGTGCTGGAACGGGTTCATGGTGCCGGGATCGACGTTGAGGTACGGGTCCAGCTTCTGCATCGTCACGTGCAGACCACGCGCGGTGAGCAATTGGCCAAGACTGCTGGCGGTCAGACCCTTACCGAGCGAGGAAGCGACCCCGCCGCTGACAAAAATATGCTTCGTCGCGGCCTGTGGGTGCCTGCGTAGCGATGCCAAGAATGACCTCCGTGGTGATGGGGCACGGTAGCGGTCGAGCTACCTGGGGGCCTGCCGACCCACGGAATTTCACCCTATCACCGACCGGCGCGAGCCGAAGCTGACGCGCCGGTGATGGTCGCCACGGCCGGCGGGTTATTGCAGGACGGTCACCGAGCTGGCACCGCGACCGATGCCGAGCTGCGCCGGATGACCGCCGGAGATGAGTTGCTGCAGCGCCAGGACGGCGGTGATGCGGCCGGCCTGGCTGTTGATGTCGTCGACGGTGCCGACCGCGCCGGACAGTCCGGCGTCGGAGCGCACGACCGCGACCGCCGCGGTGCCCGAGGCGCAGCCGTCCCGGCCTGCCACCAGCGTGCCCGCACCGTGCGGCGCCAAGCCCGAGGCCAGTCGGGCCACTGTGGCCCCGCGGTTACCGGCGTCGTCGCCCAGGGCACCGCCGGTGACGATCAGCGCGCTGTCGGCGACCCCGATGCGCTGGTTGCCGTAGGTGATGAACCCGGTGTCGCGCAGCGTGGCCAGCACGGTGTCGCGCTGCATGTCGTCGACAGGCAGCACAGCCGGATTGCGGTCCCGCAGCAGGGTGATACCGAGCAGGTCGCCGGCCTGGGAGCCCTGGTCGATGGTCCGGGTGCTGAGCTGACGCCCGGCCGGCACGATCGGCGAGTTCACCACCGACAGCAGCTTCTCCGAGGCGTTGGCGTCCACGAACTGCTGAGTCAGCGCGACGGTCCCGGTGACCGAACCACCTGCGGCCGCAATCAGTTTCGTGGCCGCATCGACGTCGTCCGTGACGGCGTCCGGGGTACGGAACACCACGACCAACTTCCCCGCCAACGCGTCGCGCACCATCCGCGGCGACATCTGGGCATCGAACTCGCCTGCCGCACTGAGCTTCTGGTTCAGCGCGTTCTTGTCATCGGTCAGGGTGTTGATCTGGTTCTGCAACTCGTGTTTGTCGTCACGCAATCCCGACAACAACGTGTTGGACAACAGGCCGGAACCGAGCATCACCCCGATGGCCAGCGCGAGGAACACCGCGGCCAGTGAGATCGCATGCGAGCGTAGGGAAATCATCGTGCGGCTAGCTCACCAGACCCTGGGCCCACAGCAGGAAGCGGTTCCAGTAGTCGGTCACCAGGTGCAAGACGGTGGCGTCCGCGCGCGCGACGTACAGCGCGACGATGACGGCCACCAGCATCGCCAGCACCAGCAGCGCGATGGCGCCACCGGAGACCCGACTGCGGTACAGCGTCGCAACGGCTTTCGCGTCGACCAGCTTCTCCCCCACCTTCAGGCGGGTCAGGAACGTCGACGGTGTGCTCGACTGCCGGGTGCGGTCGAAGAACTCTTCGATGTTGGCGCGGTGGCCGGCGGTGACGATCAGCGCGGCACCGTGGTGATCGACGAGCAGCAGCGCCAGGTCCGCAGCCGAGCCGGCGGCCGGGAAGGTCATGGCACCGACGCCCAGATCCTGAATGCGCTCAAGGCCTTTGGCGTGACCGTCGGCGTCGGCCGGCAGCACCACCTGGGCGCCGGAGCGCAATACGTCGGCGCTCATCTCCTCGGGGTCGCCGACGATCAGCGCGGGCCGGTAGCCGGCCTTGCGCAGTACGTCCGCGCCGCCCCCCACGCCGACGAGCACCGGCTGGTACTCCTTGATGAACGGCTTGATGGCCTTCAGGTCGGCTTCGGCACTGGGGTCGTCGGTCACGACCACGACGTGCCGACGAGCCACGTCGACGTCGATGTCCGGGATGCCCATGCCGTCGATCAGCAGCGGGCTCTCACTGCGGATGAACTCGATGGTGTTGCCGGCGAACGCCTCCAGGTGCGCGACGAGACCGCTCTTGGCCTCGTGCATCATCTCGTGGATCTGCTCGTCGCTGCGCTCGTTGCCGAGGACCAGGCGACGGTCGCCGTTGTAGATGCCGCCGTTGTGCAGCCGCACCTTGGCGCCGTCCTTGACCTTCTTGAAGACATCGGGGCCGGTCTCGTCGATCAACGTAACTCCGTTGGCGACAAGCACTTCCGGGCCCAGGTTCGGGTAGCGGCCGGAGATGGACGACGATGCGTTCACCACCGCGGCGACCTCGGCCTCCACCAGCGCGTCGGCGGTGATGCGGTCGAGGTCCAGTGCATCGAGAATGACGATGTCCCCCGGACCGACGCGGCGCAGCAGTCGGTCGATGTCGCGGTCAACGCGGGCGGTTCCAGTCACGCCCGGCTTCGGTCCGGCATTTCGGGTGAGCAGCGCTGCCATCTTCATGCGTCGATTCTGGCGATGAACCCTCAAGTAGAGGTGGAGGCGCGCCGTAACATCAGCCTCAGAAGTTTTCTTTTGTCACATCTGTAACAGCCAATCGGTCTCAATCTCGCTTCGCCGCGTAGTGCCGAGCAGCCTTGGCGCGGTTGCCACAGGTCGTCATCGAGTGCCAGCGCCGGGTGCCGTTCTTCGACGTGTCGTAGAACCACAGGACGCAGTGCGGGTGCGCGCACTGCTTGATCCGGCCGGCCGATTCGGCCAGCAGTTGCAGCAGGTTGTCCGCGGCGAGCCAGCCGGGCAGCCATTCAGGTCGCGGCACCTCCACGTCGTCGTGCGGCCCGGAGTCGGCGAGGGTCCGCCGGATGCGACCGTGGTCCAGAACCGCATTGAGCTGATCGATCGAACCGCTGGAACGTTCCGAGACCACTTGCAGGATCGCCTCGCGGGCGCGCACCAATGCCGTCCGGGTTTTCTCGTCAGCGCTGCACCGGTCGTCGAGATCGTTGGCGACCAGCCAACATCGGAGCCCTGCCACGTCGGTCAGGAGATCCTGCGGCCCGTCCGCCGACATCCACCGGGTGTTGAGCAGGTCCAGCGCGAGGGGTTCGCCGACATGCGGGCGCGGATCACGCATAGCTGAGATTAACCGCCTCTCCTGCATCGACAGCCTCCCGACGGTCCACTAACCATCTATCTCAATTTTGATGGTTGACACGTTGCGCTACCGATTCTAACCTTCAAATGTCAGTTAACTAGTTACAACGGAGGAACCGATGACCACCGCCATCACACCCAAGCTCGCCCCCGGACACGTCGGACTCAACGTCACCGACCTGTCCCGATCCGTCGACTTCTACCGCCGCGCTTTGGGTTTCGAACAGCTGGGCATCAGCGACGAAGGCGAGCACCGCTTCGCCTTCCTGGGTTCCGAGGGCACCCTGCGGCTGACCTTGTGGCAGCAGAGCGACGGCGCGTTCTCCACCCGCAGCCCGGGCCTGCACCACCTGTCATTCCAGGTCGACACCATCGAGCAGGTGCAGACCGTGGAGGCCGCACTCAAGGAGCTGGGTGTGACGTTCGCCCATGACGGCGTCGTGGCGCACGGCGAAGGCGCGGCCTCAGGCGGCATCTTCTTCACCGACCCCGACGGCATCCGGCTGGAGATCTACGCACCGAATGGCGCACAGGCCGCACCGGCACCGAGCGGCGCCGCCCCCACCTGCGGATTCTTCTGAGCCGTGCCATGAATACCTACCACGCCGGTGAGCTGGCAGTGCAACAGCGCATGGGGCAGGCGGAGATCGCTACCCGCGTCGGCCGGATGATCCGTACGGAGATTCCGGCCGCCGCGGCGGCCTTCCTGGCCGAGCAGCCGATGATCGTGCTCGCCGCGACCGACGACGCGGGACGGGTGTGGGCCAGCCTGGTCACCGGCCCCACCGGCTTCGTGCACGCCGAAGACGACCAGACCATCAGGGTCGACGCCCTTCCCGTCCCGGGCGACCCGCTCCACGATGTTCTCCGCCGGCCGGGCCGGCAGGTCGGCATGATCGCGATCGAACCGCAGACCCGACGCCGCATGCGGGTGAACGGCAGCGTCCAACCGGCGGAGGCCGGACTGCGTATCCGGCCCGACCAGGTGTACTCGAACTGCCCGAAGTACATCTCGCGCAGGCACATAGACGATGTGGCGGACGTGGCATCTCCCGCGGTCGTTCGCCGCGCTGACGTGCTCGACGCCCGGACACAGCAGATCGTCGCGCGCGCCGACACGTTCTTCATCGGATCGGCCGATCGGGAGCGGAACGCCGATGCCTCGCACCGCGGCGGCAATCCCGGCTTCCTGCAAGTGCTTTCGCCGAACCGGCTGCGGTGGCCGGACTATCGCGGGAACTCGATGTTCATGACGCTGGGCAACATCAGCGCCAACCCACGCTGCGGATTGCTGATCCCGGACTGGGAGACCGGGACCACCCTCCAGCTCACCGGCACCGCCGAGATCGTGTGGGACGGCGGCGTCGCGGGCTCCCAATGTTCGGTGGAATTCACCGTCGACGAGGTGATCGAGCTGACCGACGTCAGCCCACTGCGGTGGGGCCAGGCAGAGCTGTCACCCGCGAACCCTGACTAGTCAGGGCGCGGCATGCTCCTGCTGCGCCGCCGCCAGCAGTTCGCGGGCGTGCGCGCGACCGCTGTCGGTGTCGCCGAGTCCGGCCAGCATGCGGGCCAACTCGGCGACCCGGTCGTCGTCCTCCAGCCGGACAACGCGGCTCGACTTCGGGCCGCTCTCCACCACCAAGTGCACGTCACCGTAGGCGGCGACCTGCGGCAGGTGCGTCACCACGATGACCTGGTGGGTGCGGGCCAGCCGGGCCAGCCGCTTACCGATCTGCACCGCGGCCCGGCCACCGACACCGGCGTCGACTTCGTCGAACACCATGGTGGTGCCCTCTGCCGACGCGGACAGCACCACTTCGAGCGCCAGCATCACGCGGGACAATTCACCGCCCGAGGCGCTCTTGGCCAGCGGCAACACATCCGAACCGCTGTGCGGCGTGAAACCGAACTCGACGGCGTCGACACCGTCATGGCCGGCGTGCACCGCGGTGCCGTCCGGCAAGGTAAGCGGTGCGCTGTCGTCGGCACGCGCTTCTAGTGGCGAGACCGCGATGCTGAAGCCCGCGCCGCCCATCGCCAGCCCCGCCAGCTCGGTGGTCACCGCCTTGGCCAGGGACTTCGACGCCTTCGTGCGCGCCTTGGTGACCTCGGCTGCGGCCAGCACGACCTTGTCGTGCCGTTCGTCGACCTGCTTCTGCAGTTCGGCCAGGGCCTCTTCGGAGACGTCGAGCTGCGACAGCCGCTGCCGGGCGTCGGCAGCCCACTGCAGCACCCCGTCGATATCGGCGGCGTACTTGCGGGTGAGGTTGCGCAGCTCGGCCTGGCGGGCCAGCTTGGACTCCAAAGTGCTTGCGTCACTGGGCAACTCGGACAGGTAGTCACCGAGTTCACCAGACACGTCGCCGATCACCGCAAGCGCCTCACTCAGCCGGTCGCCGAGGGCACGCAGCACCGAGTCGTCCGTCGCCGACAACGCCGACTTGGCCTGCGCGGCAGCATCCAGCGCGGAGGTGGCGTCGTCCGAAGGGCCGTCACCGAGTTCCCCGGACAGTGCCGCGCGAGCGGTCTGCGCCGCGTCGCGCAGCGCATCCAGTTCGGACAACCGGCGGATATCAGCCACCAGCGCGTCGTCCTCGCCCGCTTCCGGCGCAACGGCGTCGATCTCCCCCAGCCCGAACTGCAGCCGGTCGGCTTCCAACGCGAGGTCCCGCGCCCGGTTACGCCGGTCGATCAAATCTCTACGTGCCGTGAGCCATTCGTCACGCAGCTTGCGGTACTTGGCCAGCAGCCCGGTCACGTCGACGTAGCGGTCCAGCGCGCCGCGCTGCTCGTCGGGGCGCATCAGGCGCAGCTGATCGTTCTGTCCGTGCAGGGCGAGCAGTTCTGTGGTGAACGTCGCCAGCGACTTCGCCGGCACACTGCGGCCGCCCAGGAAGGCGCGCGACGGCCCATCCTTGCTCACGGACCGCGCGGCGATGACGCTGCCGTCGTCGTCCCGGTCTGCGCCCGAGGCTTCCAAGATGCCGTCGACCCGCTCGGAGACGCCGTTGCCGAGTTCTGTTGTGGTGAAACGGCCTTCGACCACCGCGCGGGCGGAGCCCGAGCGCACCCGGCTGGCATCGGCCCGTGCACCGCCCAGCAGATGCAGGCTCGTCACGACCATGGTCTTGCCAGTACCGGTTTCCCCGGTCAGCACAGTCAGGCCACGCCCGAATTCGGCAGTGGCCGCACTGATGGCGCCCAGCGCCTCGATGCGAATCTCGGTCAGCATTACTGGCCGCGCCACCCTTTCACCGGCAACCGGAATTTGCGCACCAAACGATCAGAGAACGGGGCGCTGTCGAGACGAACCCATTTCAGGGAGGTGTGACACCGGGTGACCTCCAGCCGGCCGCCGGCTGGGACCACCATCTGGCGACGGCCGTCGCAGAACACCATGGCGTCATTGTTGCCTGATTCGACCTCGATCGCGATCGCAGCGTCCGGGCTGGTCACCATCGGACGGGCGAACAACGCGTGAGCGTTGTTGGGTACCACCAGGATTGCTTCCAGGTCCGGCCACAGAATCGGGCCGCCGGCGGAGAAGGCATACGCCGTCGACCCGGTCGGGGCCGAGACCAGCACACCGTCGCAGCCGAACGCCGACACCGGACGGCCGTCGACCTCAAGCACCACACTCAGCACGCCGAACCGGCTGCTCTTCTCCAGGCTGGCCTCGTTGAGGGCCCAGCCGCGCTGCACGATCTCGCCGTCGACGCGGACCCCGATGTCGAGCGTCATCCGCTCTTCGACGCGGTAGTCCTTGTCGATGATGCGCTCGAGGACGTGGTCGATGGCCTCGGCCTCGGCTTCCGCCAGGAAACCGATGTGTCCCAGGTTCACCCCGACCACCGGGATTTCGGCATTGCGGGCCAGTTCCGCGGCCCGCAGGAAAGTGCCGTCGCCGCCGAGCACCAGGACCAGTTCGCAGCCCTCGGCCGCGTGCTGGTCAGGATCGACGACCGTGATGTCCACACCGAGTTCCCGCATGTGGTCCGGCGCCAGGTGCAGGGCACCCCGATCGACGGCCTCGGCTGCGAGCACGCGCAATCCGATTCCGTTGTCGCCCAGTACCTTTTCCACGCGGGTTGCGGTGTCCGTGGCTTCGTCGCGCCCGGTGTGGATCACCAGCAGGACAGTTCGTTCGCGCGTCACTGCGGCCCCTCGGCTACGGCGCGGCCGACGGCGGCGACCAGAGCGTCACCCGCGAGCGGTTGATCAGTGGTGGCCCGCAGTCGCAGGAAGAACTCCACGTTGCCGGACGGGCCAGGCAGCGGGCTGGCCGTCACGTCGACTGCGTGCCAGCCGAGTTCAGCGGCCCGCCGCGCCACCGTCAACACCGCATCGGCGCGCAATTCCGGGTCGGAAACCACACCACCGGCTCCGACTCGATCCTTGCCCACCTCGAACTGCGGCTTCACCATGGGAACGATATCGGCTTGGGCCGACGCACATGCGGTCAGTGCCGGTAGGACGGTGTCCAGAGAGATGAACGACAGATCGGCCACCACCAGGTCGACCGGGCCGCCGATGGCCTCGGCCGTCAGCTCCCGCACGTTCGTCCGCTCCATGACGATGACGCGATCATCGGACCGCAATGACCAGGCCAACTGGCCATACCCGACGTCGGCGGCGACGATCTCACGCGCGCCACGGTCGAGCAGCACCTCGGTGAAACCCCCGGTAGAGGCCCCGGCGTCCAGGCAGCGCCGTCCCTGCGGCGAAACGCCGAACGCATCGAGGGCACCGATCAGCTTGTGGGCACCGCGGGACACCCAACTGCGTTCGGCAGATTCGGCGACCAGGAGATTGGCCGCGGGCGTGACCGCGGTCGAGGCTTTCGACGCCCGCATACCGTCGATCGTCACGCGGCCGGCCTCGATCAGTTCGGCAGCCTGTTGACGAGACCGGGCGAGCCCCCGCCGGACGAGTTCAGCATCAACACGTGCGCGTCGCGTCACGTGCGATCACCCCTTCTCGACCGATTCCAGGGCCCGGACCAGCAGATTGTGGGCGTGGTCCAAACCCGCCGCGACAGCTTCGAGGTCCGGGGTCTCGTCACCTTCGCCGGACAGATCCGGGAGGTGGGACAGCAGGACCGCGATGTCTTCGCGGATCTGGTCAGGATCGGTACTCATAGCGATGTTCACGCTAGCGGATCGGTGCCGTCGAGCAGCGACCACTGATCCAATGCGGCGCGTGCCGTGTCGTCGCCGGCCGTGATCCGCACCCGGCCGTTCGCGGATGTGGCCCATACCGCGACGGCGGTGGCCCGGACCACCGACAGTGCGTCGTCGATGGGTTCGCCGGTGGCGTGCACAGTGACGTCATCACCCGACGTCTCGACCTGCCACGCGGGGTGCGGCCCGATCCGCAGCGCCTCCGCAGGAGTCGCGAGCGAGCGCAGATCAGGCGCCACGTAATCGGGCCGCTCCGCGGGGATGGCGTGCACCATGTCGGCTGCGGTGTTCACGCCGGTCAACACCATCAGACTCGGCAGACCGGCGGCGTTGGCTCCCGAAATATCGGTGTCGAGCCGGTCCCCGACCACCAGTGGGGTCTCGTACCGGCCGCGGGCCAGGGCGTCGTTCATCAACGTCGGCTGCGGCTTGCCGGCGACCAGCGGCACCTGTTCGGTGGCGGTCTGCAGCGCAGCGACCATCGACCCGTTGCCCGGCAGCAGTCCGCGCTCCGACGGCAGCGTCTTGTCGACGTTGGCCGCCACCCAGAGACCGCCGGCCCGGATGGTCAAGGCCGCCTCGGCGAGGTCGACCCAACCGGTCCGCGGCGAATGTCCCTGCACCACAGCGACGGGGTCGTCGGAGAATTGCCGCACGGGAAGCAGCCCGACGTTGGCGACCTCAGTCACCAGCGCATCGGTTCCGATGACCAGAACCTTCGCGCCCTGCGGAAGCTGCAACGCCAGCAGGTGTGCCGCACTCTGGGCGCTGGTCACCACATCGTCGGCATGCGCGGAGAAGCCGAGCGCGTCGAGGTGATCGGCCACCTCCGCCGGGCTTCGCGAGGCGTTGTTGGTCACGTAGAGCTTGCGGGACGTGACCGCTGCGAGCGCGTCGACAGCTCCTTCCGTGGCCTCATGCCCACGGAAGACCGTACCGTCGAGATCCAGGAGCAGACAGTCGTGCAGCCGTGCCAGCGTCGTCACGTCAGCCCAATTCGGCGGCGCGGTCCTCGGCATCCGTGACGCCTTCCAGGTCCGCGGCAGCCGCATGAAGGAACCACTGGAGCGCGTCATTCGTGCGGTCGAGGGCGAGCAGCGTCTCGGCGTACACGTAGAACAACCGCGCCGCGGTCTGGCCCGTGCGCGTGGAATCCAGCGGCGGGTTCGACAGCAGCGCCAGCGCCTGAGCCGGCTGCCCCAGGTCGCACCGCGCACCAGCCAGGACGATCTTCAGTTCGTCGGCGTCATCACCGGTGAGCTGCTCGGCCTCGGGACTGCGGCCCAACTCGATGGCGCGCTCCGGACGGCCGACGCCGCGCTCACAGTCGGCGATCAGGGCCAGCAGCGGTGACTTGCTCCCCATCCGTCGCGCGGCGCGCAGCTCGGACAGGGCCTGCGCCCAGTCCCCGCAGTAATAGGCCGCGATGCCGACGGCTTCGCGGATTGCGGCGATGCGCGAAGCACGAGCACGCGCGGCCCGCGCATGCTCAAGTGCTGCTTCAGGATCTTCTTCGATGAGATCGCCGGCCATGACCAGGTGCTTGGCCACATAGTCGGCAGTCGCCTTGTCGAGGGTCGTCAGCTCACGACGGACCTCGGGCGACAGCTGCTTGGCTTCGACATCATCGGGCAACCTGGGACCAGCCGGCCGATCCGACGTCGACGCGCCATCACGGGACTGAGGTGGCCGGCCGTTCCGATCGGAGCCGGGCCGCCTGGGTCCCTGCGGACGGTCACGCTGAGGCCGCTGTCCTCGCCGTGCGTCGCCATCGTCCCTGCGCGAGGGGCGACGATCGTCGCCCTGCCTGTTGTCGACCACTGGAACCTTTCCCTACGAAATCTCAGGTCAGAATACGGCCCGACAAGTCGCTGGCCGAACTTTGCCCGCGAAACTCGCCATCCGAGCACTAGGCCGAACCCATCGGCGGCCGGCCCGGGGCCTATTTCCGAGCTGAGAAACAGAAATTCCTCAAATAGAATCACCCCCCACATAAATGTGGGGGGTGATTCCTAATTTGTGTTCGGCGGTGTCCTACTTTTCCGCCCGTGCAGGGCAGTATCATCGGCGCTGGCAGGCTTAGCTTCCGGGTTCGGGATGGGACCGGGCGTTTCCCTGCCGCTGTTGCCGCCGTAACTCTATTTAATTACGCCTCCACCGGCCTGTTGGCACCCTTGGGGGGGTGTTATTTGGTGGTGGGGTGTGGTCTGTTCGACTTTTGTGTCGTGGATGTGGTTGCGGGCACGATGTGCAATGTTCTTGATTTACACACAATTGGAGTTTTTTTGGTGTGTGTAAGTTTTCGGCCGGTTAGTACCAGTTCCCTGAACCCATTGCTGGGTGTGCAGGTCTGGCCTATCAATCCCGTGGTCTGCGGGGGGCCTTATCCCTCTAAAAGGGTGAGAAACCTGGTCTTGGAAGAGGTTTCCCGCTTAGATGCTTTCAGCGGTTATCCTGTCCGAACGTAGCTATCCAGCGGTGCCCCTGGTGGGACAACTGGTAGACCAGAGGTTCGTCCGTCCCGGTCCTCTCGTACTAGGGACAGGTTTCCTCAAGTTTCTGACGCGCGCGGCGGATAGAGACCGAACTGTCTCACGACGTTCTAAACCCAGCTCGCGTGCCGCTTTAATGGGCGAACAGCCCAACCCTTGGGACCTGCTCCAGCCCCAGGATGCGACGAGCCGACATCGAGGTGCCAAACCATCCCGTCGATATGGACTCTTGGGGAAGATCAGCCTGTTATCCCCGGGGTACCTTTTATCCGTTGAGCGACACCCCTTCCACTCGGGGGTGCCGGATCACTAGTCCCGACTTTCGTCCCTGCTCGACTTGTAGGTCTCGCAGTCAAGCTCCCTTGTGCACTTACACTCAACACCTGATTGCCGTCCAGGTTGAGGGAACCTTTGGGCGCCTCCGTTACATTTTAGGAGGCAACCGCCCCAGTTAAACTACCCACCAGGCACTGTCCCTGGACCGGATATACGGTCCGAAGTTAGAAGCCCAATACGATCAGAGTGGTATTTCAACAACGACTCCACACACACTGGCGTGTGCGCTTCACAGTCTCCCACCTATCCTACACAAACCGTACCGAACTCCAATACCAAGTTGTAGTGAAGGTCCCGGGGTCTTTTCGTCCTGCCGCGCGTAACGAGCATCTTTACTCGTAGTGCAATTTCGCCGAGTCTATGGTTGAGACAGTTGAGAAGTCGTTACGCCATTCGTGCAGGTCGGAACTTACCCGACAAGGAATTTCGCTACCTTAGGATGGTTATAGTTACCACCGCCGTTTACTGGGGCTTAAATTCTCCGCTTCACCCCCGAAGGAGTTAACAGGTCCTCTTAACCTTCCAGCACCGGGCAGGCGTCAGTCCGTATACATCGTCTTGCGACTTCGCACGGACCTGTGTTTTTAGTAAACAGTCGCTTCTCACTGGTTTGTGCCACCCCCCACCGCTGCCCACCGCGAGGGTGTTGACAGTAAGGGGTCCTCCTTCTCCCGAAGTTACGGAGGTATTTTGCCGAGTTCCTTAACCATAGTTAACTCGTACGCCTTAGTATTCTCTACCTGACCACCTGTGTTGGTTTGGGGTACGGGCCATGTGTGCACTCGCTAGAGGCTTTTCTTGGCAGCATAGGATCACCGAATTCGCCTCACTCGGCTATGCATCACCTCTCAGACATATGAACGACGGATTTGCCTATCGTTCGTCCTACAGGCTTACCCCGGTATTACCACTGACCGGTACGGCTACCTTCCTGCGTCACCCCGTCGCTTGACTACTACCCACCAGGGTCCCACGCAGCCGGCAACACGTGATCCCCGAAAGGATCATCACGTGCCATTTGGATGGTTAGCACAATGGATTCATCACGGACGCACACACACGGGTACGGGAATATCAACCCGTTGTCCATCGACTACGCCTGTCGGCCTCGCCTTAGGTCCCGACTCACCCTGGGCGGACTGGCCTGCCCCAGGAACCCTTGGTCTTTCGGCGGGCAAGGTTCTCACTTGCCTATTCGCTACTCATGCCTGCATTCTCACTCCCACACCCTCCACAGCTCCATCACTAGGCTGCTTCACCGGATGCAGGACGCTCCCCTACCCATCCTTGCGGATGCCGCGACTTCGGCGGTGTGCTTGAGCCCCGCTACATTATCGGCGCACAATCACTTGACCAGTGAGCTATTACGCACTCTTTCAAGGGTGGCTGCTTCTAAGCCAACCTCCTGGTTGTCTTCGCGACTGCACATCCTTTTCCACTTAGCACACGCTTAGGGGCCTTAGTCGGCGATCTGGGCTGTTTCCCTCTCGACGCACGGAGCTTATCCCCCGCCGTCTCACTGCCACGCTTTTGTCTTACCGGCATTCGGAGTTTGGCTGACGTCAGTAACCTGGTGAGGCCCATCGGCCATCCAGTAGCTCTACCTCCGGCAAGAAACACGCAACGCTGCACCTAAATGCATTTCGGGGAGAACCAGCTATCACGGAGTTTGATTGGCCTTTCACCCCTACCCACAACTCATCCCCTCAGTCTTCAACCTAAGTGGGTTCGGGCCTCCACGCGGTCTTACCCGCGCTTCACCCTGGCCATGGGTAGATCACTCCGCTTCGGGTCCAGAACATGCCACTACACCCTTACGGGATACGCCCTATTCAGACTCGCTTTCGCTACGGCTACCCCCCACGGGTTAACCTCGCGACATGTCCCTGACTCGCAGGCTCATTCTTCAAAAGGCACGCCATCACCCCACCAAAAGGAGGGCTCTGACGGATTGTAGGCACACGG
This sequence comes from Mycobacterium sp. PDNC021, assembly GCF_048282635.1. Taxonomy (NCBI): domain Bacteria; kingdom Bacillati; phylum Actinomycetota; class Actinomycetes; order Mycobacteriales; family Mycobacteriaceae; genus Mycobacterium; species Mycobacterium sp. PDNC021. The sequence goes on along the minus strand of NZ_CP182502.1, from coordinate 3,039,260 downwards.
TTTCAGGTACTATTTCACTCCCCTCCCGGGGTACTTTTCACCATTCCCTCACGGTACTAATCCGCTATCGGTCATCAGAAGGTATTTAGGCTTACCGAGTGGTCTCGGCAGATTCACAGCAGATTTCACGGGCCCGCTGCTACTCGGGAACACCATCAAGGCAGACATCGGGTTTTCACGTACGGGACTCTCACCCTCTACGGCAGGCCATCCCAAGCCACTTCCGTTAACCACGACATTTTCTTACTGCCCTCCAGCCGGATAGAGCTGAAAAGATAGGTCCCACAACCCCGCACACACAACCCCTACCCGGTATCACATGCATACGGTTTAGCCTCATCCGCTTTCGCTCGCCACTACTCACGGAATCACAATTGTTTTCTCTTCCTACGGGTACTGAGATGTTTCACTTCCCCGCGTTACCTCCCACACCCTATATATTCAGGCATGGGTAACACGACATAACTCGTGCTGGGTTTCCCCATTCGGACATCCTCGGATCAACGCTCGGTTGGCAGCTCCCCGAGGCTTATCGCAGCCTCCTACGTCCTTCATCGGCCTCTGATGCCAAGGCATCCACCATGCGCCCTTAAACACTTACGCACAAAAACCAATTGAAAACAAGAATCAAAATTGCACATCAACACACAAAAAACATCCCCGAACCCGAAGATTCGGAGTGCACATTTGCGCGTTAGATGCTCGCAACCACTATCCACAAGTCAAACACCACACCCCACCACCAAAACCGGTGAGGCAACAACAACCCCCACCACCCCCAACGGAGCGGTGTCTCCCACCCACACGGGGGAAGCAACGGGCCTGTTGTCTCAGGACCCAACAGTGTGTCTGGCCATTCTTCACGCCCCAGGCTTTCCACCGGGACGAACGTTTGTTGTATGCACCCACCAGCACACCCACTACAGGCGCCGGCCATCTCCCAACCATGAACCCCGACACTATTGCCGGCACGGGGGAATCGATAAATGATGCTCCTTAGAAAGGAGGTGATCCAGCCGCACCTTCCGGTACGGCTACCTTGTTACGACTTCGTCCCAATCGCCGATCCCACCTTCGACGGCTCCCTCCCACGAGGGGTTAGGCCACCGGCTTCGGGTGTTACCGACTTTCATGACGTGACGGGCGGTGTGTACAAGGCCCGGGAACGTATTCACCGCAGCGTTGCTGATCTGCGATTACTAGCGACTCCAACTTCACGGGGTCGAGTTGCAGACCCCGATCCGAACTGAGACCGGCTTTCAAGGGATTCGCTCCACCTCGCGGATTCGCAGCCCTTTGTACCGGCCATTGTAGCATGTGTGAAGCCCTGGACATAAGGGGCATGATGACTTGACGTCATCCCCACCTTCCTCCGAGTTGACCCCGGCAGTCTCTTACGAGTCCCCGCCATAACGCGCTGGCAACATAAGATAGGGGTTGCGCTCGTTGCGGGACTTAACCCAACATCTCACGACACGAGCTGACGACAGCCATGCACCACCTGCACACAGGCCACAAGGGAACTGATATCTCTACCAGCGTCCTGTGCATGTCAAACCCAGGTAAGGTTCTTCGCGTTGCATCGAATTAATCCACATGCTCCGCCGCTTGTGCGGGCCCCCGTCAATTCCTTTGAGTTTTAGCCTTGCGGCCGTACTCCCCAGGCGGGGTACTTAATGCGTTAGCTACGGCACGGATCCCAAGGAAGGAACCCACACCTAGTACCCACCGTTTACGGCGTGGACTACCAGGGTATCTAATCCTGTTCGCTCCCCACGCTTTCGCTCCTCAGCGTCAGTTACTGCCCAGAGACCCGCCTTCGCCACCGGTGTTCCTCCTGATATCTGCGCATTCCACCGCTACACCAGGAATTCCAGTCTCCCCTGCAGTACTCTAGTCTGCCCGTATCGCCCGCACGCCCACAGTTAAGCTGTGAGTTTTCACGAACAACGCGACAAACCACCTACGAGCTCTTTACGCCCAGTAATTCCGGACAACGCTCGCACCCTACGTATTACCGCGGCTGCTGGCACGTAGTTGGCCGGTGCTTCTTCTCCAGGTACCGTCACTTGCGCTTCGTCCCTGGTGAAAGAGGTTTACAACCCGAAGGCCGTCATCCCTCACGCGGCGTCGCTGCATCAGGCTTGCGCCCATTGTGCAATATTCCCCACTGCTGCCTCCCGTAGGAGTCTGGGCCGTATCTCAGTCCCAGTGTGGCCGGTCACCCTCTCAGGCCGGCTACCCGTCGTCGCCTTGGTAGGCCATTACCCCACCAACAAGCTGATAGGCCGCGGGCCCATCCCACACCGCAAAAGCTTTCCACCACACCCCATGAAGAGCGCGGTCATATTCGGTATTAGACCCAGTTTCCCAGGCTTATCCCAAAGTGCAGGGCAGATCACCCACGTGTTACTCACCCGTTCGCCACTCGAGTACCCCGAAGGGCCTTTCCGTTCGACTTGCATGTGTTAAGCACGCCGCCAGCGTTCGTCCTGAGCCAGGATCAAACTCTCCAAACAAAAACAACCCATCCAAAGACAGGTGGAATCCGAATCAGAAAAATCCGATCACAAACAAAAGACACCAAACAAACTGGCATCAAAAAAACAACCACACCCCACAAACGGGAAAACAAGAGGCATGGCCAAAAAAACAACAAACAAAAACCACCAAACACACTATTGAGTTCTCAAACAACACGCCCGGCCTGACCGCGCAACAAACCCGCGGCTAAAAGCCGCGGTCCGTGTGCGGGCAGTGAGGAACTCCCAACTTAATGGGTGTTACTCTCGGATTTGGTCTTCGCTCTCCGGCGCTTGTCCGTGTCGCTCTGACCTGGAATAAGTTACGGCAGGGCTAACAGCGAGTCAAATCGCCAGGTCAGGAGGCCGTTTCCCCTGGTCACAGCGGGTTATTCCCCCCGGTCAGGCCTGCATCCCGGCGCACCCCCGCGATGTGGCGCTTGCCACGCCGCAACACCAGCCAGCGATCACCCAGAAAATCGGTCGGCTGTGGTACCCACTCGTCGCTTTCCACGCGTGCGTTGTTGACGTAAACGCCGCCCTCGGCGACCGTCCGACGCGCTTCACCACGACTCTTGGACAGTCCCGTCGCCACCAACAGGTCGGCGATCCCGTCCGGACCACCGGGCGCCAGCTCCGCGACCTGGCCATTACTGGCTTCGGTCAGCGCCGCGGCCAGCGTCGATGCGTCGAGATCCCTCAGTTCGGCACGGCCGAACAGCGCCTGACTGGCCAGTTCGACGGCATCGGTCGCGGCCTGGCCGTGCACCAAAGTGGTCAATTCCCGAGCCAGCCGGCGTTGAGCAGCCCGTTCGTGAGGACGCTCCGCCGTGGCGGTCGCCAGTTCGCCGAGTTCGTCGGCGGACAGGAAGGTGAACCAGCGCAGATAGCCGACGACATCCGCGTCAGCCGCGTTCACGAAGTACTGATACCAGGCATATGGGCTGGTCAGCTCGGGGTCGAGCCACAGATTGCCGCCACCGGTCGACTTGCCGAACTTCTTGCCGTCAGCCGAGGTGACCAGCGGAACCGTCAGCGCATGCGCCGTCGCACCCAGCTTCTGACGCACCAGCCGGACGCCCGCGATGATGTTTCCCCACTGGTCGGAGCCACCGATCTGCAGGCTGCAGCCGTGCTTCTTGTGCAGCTCGACGAAGTCATTGGCCTGCAGGAGCATGTAGCTGAACTCGGTGTACGAGATGCCCTCGCCCTCAAGTCGCCTTCTGATGGTGTCGCGGTCGAGCATGACGTTGACCGAGAAGTGTTTGCCCACGTCACGCAGGAATTCGATGGCCGACATCGGCCCGGTCCAGGACAGGTTGTTCTCGACGATCGCGCCATTGCCGGAGCCGTTGAACTCGACGAATCGCTCGAGTTGGCCGCGAATGCGTTCAGACCAGTCGGCGACGGTGTCGGCCGTGTTCATCGTCCGCTCCCCGTTGTCCCGGGGATCGCCGATCATGCCGGTCGCACCACCGGCCAGCACGATGGGACGGTGCCCGGCCTGCTGGAATCGCCGCAGCGTGAGCAGGGGAACCAGATGTCCGGCGTGCAGGCTGGGCGCGGTCGGATCGAAGCCGGCATACAGAGTGAGCGGCCCATCCGTGGTCGCGGCGGCAAGCGCTTCGCGGTCGGTCGATTGCGCGATCAGTCCGCGCCAGTCCAGTTCATCGAGGATGCCAGTACTCACGACGTCGATCTTCCCCTATCGCAGGTCAGCGGCTGCCATCAGTCACTATCCCCCGGCGCGGCCGCCCGGGGACTGCGCCGGTAGGCCGAAACCTCCGGAGTGTCCGCCAGCCAGAATCGCCACGGCCGGTCGGCGGCCTGGCTGACGCCCACGCGCGGCCCGGCACTCCCCTCCTGCAGCGCGTTCAGTTCCAGCCGAACCGGGGATCGTCGATCCGTCAGGTCAATAGCGTTGTCCGCCAAGGTAATTCCGAGCGCCTCGCACAGATTGCCGGGCCCGCGGGCAATCGCGGCCGGCGCAACGCCGGCGCGTCGGCGGCCTCGGGCGGCACCACAGCCGTCGATGACGCGGGCCGCACGCAGCAACACCGCACCCGCCACCCCGTCGGCGCAGCAGACGACGTTGGCGCACACGTGAATTCCGTGGCTGCGGTAGGTGTACAGCCGGCCGGCCGGCCCGAACATCACCGCACTTCGAGGTGTCGGGCCGCGGAACGAGTGCGCCGCCCCGTCCGGCCAGGGCCCTGACGGCGGCCCGCCGTAGGCCTCGACCTCCACCACGGTGGCGACCACGTCGCGGCCGTACAGCGTCGCCCCGAGCAGGCGCCGGGCCGCGGTGACCGGGTCGACGGCGAGTTGCGCGGCGCTCATGGCCCGTCATTCTGCCCGCTCGAAGGCCCGCCATTGACATGTCCACGCCGCGAGCGGATTATTCATCCTATGATGAGTTCATCGATTGATGAATTAACGGATCATGCCCCTGACGTCGCGATTCTGGTCGACAGTCTGACCGTCGTCCGCGGTAAGCGACGCGCGATCGATGAAGTGTCCCTGCAGGTGCGGCGCGGCAGCATCACCGGACTGCTCGGCCCTTCGGGCTGCGGCAAGACCACCCTGATGCGCGCCGTCGTGGGTACCCAGATCATCACGAAGGGCACCGTCACCGTGCTCGGAAAACCCGCCGGATCAGCGGAGCTGCGTCGCCGCGTCGGCTATGTGACCCAGGAGCCGACGGTCTACAACGACCTGCGCGTCATCGACAACGTGCGCTATTTCGCCGCATTGACGGGCTCCGGCAAGACCGCGGCCGACGACGCCATCGCCGCCGTCGGGCTGCAGGATCACCGAACCGCGTTCTGCGGCAACCTATCTGGCGGCCAGCGGACCCGGGCATCACTGGCGTGTGCGCTGGTGTCCAAACCTGACCTGCTGGTGCTCGACGAACCGACCGTCGGGCTGGACCCGGTGCTACGCGTCGACCTGTGGGAACAATTCGACCGGCTGGCCCGCGGCGGCACCACCCTGCTGGTGTCCAGCCATGTGATGGACGAGGCCGACCACTGCGGGGAACTGTTGCTGATGCGCGAAGGCCGCCTACTCGAGCACACCACGCCCACCCATCTACGAGAGGACACCGGATGTTCATCGCTGGAGGAAGCGTTTCTGACCATCATCAGGCGCAGCACCGCGGCCAAAGCCGGCTGACGTTGCAGCCCTATCTGGCCACCACTGCCCGCATCCTGCGTCAGCTCGCCGCCGACCATCGCAGCATGGCGATGATCCTGGTGGTGCCGAGCGCCGTCATCACGCTGATGTACTTCATGTTCCAGGATCTGCCGCACCGGCCTGGCACGCTGTCGCCGTTCAACAACGCCTGCCTGATCCTGCTTGGCGTCTTCCCGTTGATCGTGATGTTCCTGATCACCTCGATAACCATGCAGCGCGAACGGGTTTCGGGCACGTTGGAACGAATCCTGACCACTCCCCTGCGCCGGCTGGATCTGTTGGCCGCCTACGGATCGGCGTTCTCCGTGGCCGCGGCCGCGCAGGCGACGCTGGCCTGTCTGGTGTCGTTCTGGTTCCTCGGGTTCGACACCGCGGGCAGCCCCGCGCTGGTATTCCTGATCGCGATCATCAACGCCGTGCTCGGCGTCGGACTGGGCCTGTTGTGCAGTGCGTTCGCGCGCACCGAGTTCCAGGCCGTGCAGTTCATGCCGGTCGTGATCGTGCCGCAATTGTTGTTGTGCGGCATCATCGTTCCGCGTGAGATGCTGCCCGACTGGTTGCGGTGGATCAGTGACGCACTGCCCGCGACCTACGCACTGGAGGCGCTTCGCGAGGTGGCCGACCACACCGAGATCACCAGCACCACCGTGCGGGACATCGTCATCGTGATCGCGTTCGCGGTCGTCACCATGTGCCTGGCCGCCGCGACCCTGCGCCGTCGGACCCCATGACCGCGACGCAGCCGCGGCCCCGCCGCAAGCCCCCCGGCCGTCCGACCGGACCATCGGACACCAAGGAGACGATCCTTGCCTGTGCGCGGGAGCTGTTCGCCCGCAACGGATTCAACAACACCTCGGTACGGGCGATCGCCGCCGCCGCGGGCGTCGACGCGGCGCTGGTACATCACTATTTCGGGACCAAGCAGCAACTCTTCGCGGCCGCGGTACACATTCCCGTCGACCCACAGATGGTGCTGGGGCCGCTGCGGAACACCCCCGTCGAGGAACTCGGGCACACCCTGCCGGCACTGCTGCTCCCGATCTGGGACTCCGAACTCGGCGTCGGCTTCATCGCAGCGCTGCGCTCGATGCTGGCCGGCGACGACGTCAACCTGATCCGAATCTTCCTGGAAGACGTCATCACCACCGAAGTCGGTGCGCGCGTTGACAATCCACCCGGCACCGGACGAATCCGGGTGCAGTTCGTCGCATCCCAGCTGATCGGCGTGGTGATGGCCCGCTACATCCTGGAACTGGAGCCGTTCAAATCGCTGCCGGTGCAACAGATCGTGGAAACGATCGGGCCCAACCTGCAGCGCTATCTCACTGGCGACCTGCCGGGCTGACCTACCGCTGGGCGGCGTCGATCAGTCGCTGGTGCTCGGCGTCGTCGGTGATGTCGACCGCCTCGTCGATGAGCAGCACCGGGACCCCGGCGTCGATCCGGTACGCCCGACGCAACCGCGGGTTGTACAAGAATTCGTCCCCGACCAGCAGCAGCTCACCGCGGTCCTGCGGGCACACCAAAATCGCGCACAACGCTTCGTCGATCATCGTTCGTTATCCGCCCAAAGGAATCTGCGAGCCACCGGTGCCCGGCACCAGGCCGGGCGGCAGGCCACCCGGACCACCGATGACGATGGGGTTCTGCGGCTTCGCGCCGGCAGCACGGGCCTGATTGCGCTTCTGGAACTTCACGGTGTCCTGCAGCGCGTGGATCAGCGGCACCTGATTGGGACGATCGTCAAGGGCCGCCTGGATATCGGCGAGGTTGCCCCTCGAGGGGCCGAAGCCCTGGGCGCGCAGCTTGAGCGCGGTGTGCAGCAGCTTCGAGAGGTCGCCGCCACTGGCACCGATGTCGTACTCGGCGTCGAGGTCGTCGAGGACATCGGCGTGCGCCGCGGCAGGAGTGATCATCATGCCGGCAGCCACCGCTCCCGCCAGAATCGCGCCGGCAACACCGTGCCGGCGACGGCTGGTGTGTGACGTCATGCGTCCTCCATTCGATATGACCAAGCGCAGCCTAACAGCGCTGACCGGCACCGGCAGGCTGTCACGACAGACTGCCGTCCCCGGTCAGCTCCGCGTGAGAGGCCGACGTGAACTGCACGAACGAGTCGGTGTCCACGTCAAACTGCCACGCGTTGTCCGACGATTCGGGCACGCCCGCGGCACGCAACTCGGCGAGTACCGGGCGATACGACGCGTTCAGCGTCATCTCCGGCACCACGTGGATGAGGTCCGGCACCACTCCGACCGGCAGCTCGATGAGCGCCTCACGAAGATCGGCGGCGAGCACGCTGCCGCCCGGACGCAGGCTCAACGCCGTGACCGCCAGCTCGCGATCGCCGACCGGCACGCGGTACGTGACGGCGATGTCGACCGCGTCGAGGCGGCCCAGCGCATTGCCGACCTCCTTGCCGAACACAGCGCCGCGCGGGGTGCGGATGACCGAGCGGCGGTTATCGACCATCCAGTAGTCGCCGTCGTCGTCCCGGCGAAACAGGAACTCGGTGGACACCCAGGTGTCGCCCGGCGCGAAGACGCCGCGCTTGACCGACGCCGTCGGGTCGACCGGGCCGCGTGGCTTGGCCAGCAGGACGCCCACCTCGTTGGGTTCCGCGATCGCCACGAAACCCTCGTCGCCCTCGAGGATCAGGTCGTCGTCGACGTCGTAGGCAGCCAGCGCGATCTGGCCGCCGCCCGGCAGCGGACGGCCCTCGCTGCCGATCTTGAGGCCCGACACGTTGGCCAGCACGGCCTGACCGTCGGTGGTGGTGAAGAACTCCAGAATGTGCGCAGGCTGGAACGCCTCTTCGACACGGCGCCACAATCCGGCCGGCATGCCTGAGCCGATGAACAAGCGCACCGGGTGAGTGCCGTTGAGTACGAACGACGGATCATCGATGACGTCACGCAGCATCGCCCAGGTGTAGGACACCACGGTGACGCCGTACTGCCGCAGTTCGTGCACGAAGCGGTCGGGCCGCAGACCGCGGGACAGCGCGATGCGGGCACCGCCGACGACCGCGCCGCCGAGCGACACGAGCAAGCCGGACTGGTGGTGCAGCGGGGTCAGGCAGTAGACCGTGTCGCCGCGGCCCAAGTTGGCCGCCGAGGCGGTGCCGAATGCCGAGAGCGCCCAACGGAAGTTGGTGATCTGCCGGGCCACCAGCTCGCCGCCGACGTTCGCGAACGCGACGTACGCCAGGTCTTGCGCGTAGCCCGGGTTGGGCCGGTACCAGCCGGGCAGCTCGACGACGTCGGGGTTGATCTTCTCCATGTCGATGATGAAGTCGACATCGTCGTCCTCGTCCAGATGCAGGTCGCGGTTCTCGCCGCCACCGAGCACCAGCACGCGGGTGCGCAACCGGCGGGCGGCGTCGAGATTGGCGGGGTCCGAGATGATGTCGGTGACGCCGCCGAGGCGGGCCGCCACCGCCAGGTCAGCATCGGGCGGCATCAGCACGGCGACCGCGCCGAGGCGCGACAACGCCGCGATGGCGACCAGCGCACTGGGCCGGGTTTCCATCAGGACGCCGACCCGAACACCCTGCCGGACACCGACTTCGATCAGACCGCGGACGACGTTGTTGATGCGGCGATCCACCGCCTCGTAGGTGTGCACGCGACCGTCGAACAGCAGGAATTCACCGTCCGGCGCGCCCTCGGCCTGCTCACAGATGATGCGGCCCAACGAGATTCGCGTGTGGTCGTTGATCTGACCCAATCGGGCCAGACGAGGCAGGGTGCGGACCGTCTCGATGGCCAGCGCCCGCGTGGACTTGCCCGCCGACACCACGGCGTCGGCCGCGGTGCTGGCCAGGGTGAAGGCCATCTCGGTGGCAGCCGCGGCACCGTGCGCGACACGGGTCGCCAACGGCACCGACTCGCGCGGCAATTCGGACTGCAGCGGCATCGGCACCACGTCGGCCGGCATCGGCCCGCCGGCGTCGAGCCACTTGACCCACGACGCCACCGTCGGCCAGCTCTGACTGGCCGCCTTGGAACCCACGACGAGCCCGAAATGCCCGACGCGGATGAGGTATTCGTAGACGTCGGCGTCCTGGGCGGCCCGCTTGATGCCGCGCACCGCGGCCGGCTGGCCGATGTCGTCGACCTCGCCGACCACAGCGAGCACCGGGCAGGTGATGTCGGCCAGTGTCACCAGGTTGCCGTGGATGGCGAAACCACCGGTCATCATGCGGTTGTGGGCGATGAACTGCTTGAGCAGCTCGGCGATGGCCGGCCCGGACCAGGCAATCCAGCCGTCGCTGGCCAGGAAGCGGCGCTGTTGTTCACGCGGCAGCAAGGCCTCGCGGTCGTGCAGCTGGCGCAGGAAGTCCAGGCGTGACTGCGCGGTCTTGATCGGGTCCAGCATCTGGAAACCATTGCGCGCCAACCAACCCGGGATGTTGAGACGGCTGAAGACATGGTCGGCCATGAAGTCGGCGACGTTGGTCGCGAGGCCGGCCGGCATGTTCATCGGCAGTGCAGCCAGGGTGTCGACCGGCGAGCCGAAGGCCACGATGCTGGCCAGGTCGCGGGACTGTCGGTAGGCGGCAGTCTGGTAGGCGAACATGCCGCCCTGCGAATAGCCCGCCAGGTGCACGTCCTTGCCGGTGGTGGCTTTGACGGTGTCGATGGCCGCGCTGAGCCCCACCACGTGATCGGCCAGGTTGCGGTCCATACCGCCCTCGACCTGATCGGGTGAGCCGAAGTCGATGACCCACGGATCGAGTCCCGCGGCATGCAGAATGCCGACGGCGCCGTCGTCACGCGTCACATCCCACATATCCGCGGACATCATCATCGGGTGCACCATCAGCACTGGCGAGCCCGCCGCGGCGGCACCCGGGCGGGTGTCCGGCGGGAAGTAGCGCCGCAGCCGGTACATCGGCACGCTCTCGACGATCTGGAACGGCGATGGCACGGCACCGGTCTCCAGCCCGCCGTAGCGAAGCACTTCCAACCCGTTCTGGGCGGTAGCCACCAACCGCTCCACTGGAGCGGTGATCGCTGAAAAGTCCACCACCGGGCACTCCCTTTTGGTCAAATAAGTACAAATCCGCTGATTACGTCGCCATCATGGCACAACGCGCTGGTTACCTGGCGGTTGTGGCCTTGCTGTTGCGGTGAGTGCGGACGCCGCTGCGCACCCCATATGATCGGCGCCTGATGGCGCATCTATTGGGGGCCGAAGCCCTGCATCTCGAGTTTCCGACCCGTGTGGTTTTCGATTCGCTGACGGTCGGGATCGAGGAGGGCGACCGGATCGGCATCGTCGGCCGCAACGGCGACGGCAAATCCAGTCTGCTGGCGATGCTGGGCGGCCGGCTGAAGCCCGACTCCGGCCGGGTGACGGTGCGCGGCGGCGTCCGCATCGGGATGCTCGACCAGGCCGACACTCTCGACCACACCGACACCGTCGGGCACGCCGTCGTCGGCGACGTCCCCGAGCACGAATGGGCCGGCGATCCCCGCGGCCGCGACGTCATCGCCGGACTGCTCGGCGACCTCGACTGGAACGCGGTGATCGGCACGCTGTCCGGCGGCCAGCGCCGCCGCGTCGCGTTGGCCCAGCTGCTCGCCGGCGACCACGACGTCCTCATCCTCGACGAGCCGACCAACCACCTCGACGTCGAGGCGATCACCTGGCTTGCCGCACACCTGAAGAAGCGGTGGAGCGCCAACGCCGGTGGCTTGCTGGTGGTCACCCACGACCGGTGGTTCCTCGACGAGATCTGTACCGCCACCTGGGAGGTGCACGACCGCATCGTCGAACCGTTCGAGGGTGGCTACGCGGCGTACATCCTGCAGCGCGTGGAGCGCGACCGGCAGGCGGCCGCCAGTGAGGCACGACGGCAGAACCTGGCCCGCAAGGAACTCGCGTGGCTGCGCCGCGGTGCACCGGCACGCACATCGAAACCGAAATTCCGCATCGACGCCGCCAACGCCCTGATCGCCGACGTCCCCGAGATCCGCGACAAGGTGGCGCTGCAGTCGCTGGCCGTGACCCGTCTGGGCAAGCAGGTCGTCGACATTCTGGACGCGTCGGTGACCTACGGCGAGCGGAAGGTGCTGCAGGACGTCGAATGGCGGATAGCCCCCGGCGAGCGCACCGGCATCCTCGGTGTCAACGGTGCCGGCAAATCGACGCTGCTCGGACTGATCGACGGTTCGGTCGAGCCGACCGGCGGCCGGGTCAAGCACGGCAAGACGGTGCAGATCGCCACCCTGACCCAGGGTGTGGAGAAGTTGGCCGAACATCTCGACGAGCCCGTGCGGGTGGTGCTGAGCCGGCTGGCCACCACCTACGCATTCGGATCCGGTTCCAAGGCAACCGAACTCACCCCGAGCCAGCTGCTGGAACGTCTCGGCTTCGCCAGCGCCCAGCTGTCCACGCCGGTGAAGGATCTGTCCGGTGGGCAACAGCGCCGGCTGCAACTGCTGCTGATCCTGTTGGAACAGCCCAACGTGCTGATCCTCGACGAGCCGACCAACGACCTGGACACCGACATGCTGGCCGCCATGGAGGATCTGCTGGACTCCTGGCCCGGCACACTGATCGTGGTCAGCCACGACCGATACTTCCTGGAGCGCGTCACCGATCAACAATTCGGCATCCTCGGCGGCCGGCTGCGGCACCTGCCCGGCGGCGTCGATGAGTACCTGCGGCTGCGCGCTTCGCACGCGGCCCAAACCGGTACCGCCGCAGCCAAACCGGCCGCTGCGGTCTCCGAAGGTCTATCGGGTGCGGAGCTCCGCGCCGCGCAGAAGGAAATCACGGCGATCGAGCGGCGACTGGAGAAGCTCGCCGGCCAGATCGACACCGCGCACCAGCGGTTCGCCGAGCACGATCAGGGCGATTACGAAGGGCTGCAACGTCTTACCAGCTCGCTGCGGGAGCTCGAAGGCGAAGTGACCGAGCTGGAGGAACGCTGGATGGAGCTGTCCGAAGAGGTCAGTAGCTGAACGTGGTGGCCGGCTCGTCGCCGATCCACTGCCACAGTGGGATGGTGCCGCCGAGGTCGGCATTGGCCACAACCCTTTCAGCCTCAAGCCCTTTGGCGTTGAAGCAGATCGGGCAGATCAGGAACTTGCCGCCGGCGGCTTCGTAGCGGGCCATCAGGTCCGGCAGCGGCGGGCAGCCGTCGCACGCGACACCGAGTGCGAACCCGGGTTGGGCGAGCCGCACCGCTTCCTTGGTCAGGAACATCATCGTGGGGTGGCCCTGTTCGGCCGCGCCGACAGCCACCAGCAGCGCGATGGTGACCTTCTCGGCGTCTTCCAAACCGGTGGTGAGGCTGATCGCCACTTTCGAGCTCATGAGCGGTTCTCCTTCTGTTCGGGCTGAAATCCTGAGCACAGCAAGTCGATTGAATGGATCCGGTCGTCGGCGGCGGCGAACATGCGCTGTTCGACGATCTTGATGGCCGTCGGATCCCCGGGCGGCGACGTGCGGACGCGCCAGCTCAGCGCAACGCGGTCTCCGACCCGGCCGACGGAGGCGTCGACCAATTCGAAGTTGTCGGCGCCGAACCAGTGCCGGAACCGGCCGACGGTGTCGTCGGCTCCGGTCACGTCGACAAGGCCGGGAGGGATCAGGGCGCGGAAATGCACGTCGGGATCAAGGCATTCGGCCAGCGAGACGAAATCCTGGCCGGCGAACGCCTCCAGGAAGGCGCCGGCCACTGCCCATCCCGTGTCGGTGTCATTGCTCATGTATCGGTTCTACGGCCCGCGGCCCGACCGGCACATCGGGTGAATACCCGATCTATTCGGTCAGCTCACACGGAACGCCGTAGATGCAGGGTGAACGGCCCGAGTTCGGGTATCGGCGTTCACCCTGCACTGAGGGCGCAGGCTACTCGACCTTTTGCACCCTAGATACAGGGTCAACGGCCCAAGTTCGAGTATCGGCGTTCACCCTGCGCTGAAGCCTCTATTCAGCGGCGTTGACCAGCCCGTGGCGCATCGCGAACATCGCCGCGGCGCCGCGGGTCGACACCCCGATCTTGGTGTAGATGTGTTCGACGTGCGTGCCGACGGTTCGTGGCGTGATCGAAAGATGTTGGGCAATCTGACGATTCGGCCAACCCCGGACCAAGAGCTCGAGTACCTCGAGTTCGCGGCCGGTCAGCCCGGCGACCAGGCGGGGGCGCCGACCCGGCTGGCAGCCCGCGGCGGTCAGCACCGCGCTGACGGCGGCAGCGTCCAGCCGCCCGGCGGTGACCTCGCCCTGCATGGCCGCGGCACGGTCGGCCTGCGACAACGCGACTCGGTGTGGGCGATCGTCGCCGAGGGCCTGATAGACCGCGGCGGCGGCCAGCAGCCGGGCAGCCGCGGGAATGGCCGTGCCGGTCAAGCCGCGCGGGTAGCCGCTGCCGTCCATCCGTTCGTAACTCGCGGCGGCGACCGAGCCGATCTCACATAGCCGCGGTTGGCGGCACAGCACCCGTTCGGTGAGATACGGGACGGTGCGGACGCGTTCGAGTTCGGCAATGGTCAAGGGGCCTGGCTTGTTCCAGATACCGGTCGATACGCCGATGGCTCCGATCCGGTGCACGAGGGCGGCGCGCTCGGCGAGGGCGGCGTCGTCGGCGCTCAGTCCGGATGCACTGGCCGCGGCCGCGGTGAGTTCCGCGACCCGGCGCGAATAGCCCAGGAACCAGGGCGATTTCAGGTCGGCATAGTCGGCGAAGACTCGAAGTACCGCAGTCAGTTCGGAATCCGGAATGCTGCCATCCAGCGGCGTGCACCCACGGATCACTGAGCCCCAGGCGTCCACGGTGTCCAGTCCCCCGAAGATCTCGTCAGCGCGACTGCAACACAGGTCGACCAACTCCGGGTCGAATTCGGTTTCCCGTCGGCTGCGCAGCATCTCCAGCGCGGCCTCGACGCCACCAGTGCGGTGGTGCACCTCGGCGTCGTCGGCGATGTGCACGACGCGCATCACCGGTTCGATCTCGGCGCCACGCACTCGCCCGGGCACGCCCTTGCCGTCCCAGCGCTCGAAGGCGTCCAGCAGGGCGGCCCGGACCTCGGGAGGCAGGTTGAGCCGGTCGGCGATGTCGCTGGCCGTCTGACAGTGGCTGACAAAGAGTTTCGGCATATCCGCGACGCCCTGGGCCAGGAAGCGCCCGACCATGGTGATGCGCTGCAGCGCCGGTTGGCCTTGTGCGAGGTGCCCGAGCAGAAACCGCGCCATGCCGGGTCCGACCTTGTCGACCTGGTAGCTGTCGGCGCGCATCTGGAGGTCGTCGCCGAACCAGTGCGCCAGCTCGTGCGAGTCGGCGACACATCCCATCCAGGCCAGCAGCGATACGTAGAAGGCGGCGGCCTGATGCTCTGGCGCCATCCCCGCGGCAGCAGCCAGCCGCGTCGCGATGACCGTCTGCCGGAGCACATGCTCCTGCGGCTGTCCCAGGCCCAGATCGGTGGCCAGCGAGAGCGAGGCAATCAGCTCAGCCAGCCGCACGTCGGGCGTCTGGGTACCGGCCATCGGCTCAGCGTAGGCGGCGGGCGGCGTCAGGAGCCGGATTCAGCCTGACTGGAGCGGTCCGCGCAGATCTCATGGCCGACCAGTTCCCTGGCGATGGTGGCTTTCCTGAGCAGAAACCTGCCTTCGTCCAGCTTCTTTCGGCGCAGCCACCCGGTGACTTCGGCATTGCACTTGCTCGCATTGCAAGACCGGCAGGCCGGCACCACATTGTCGAGCGTGTACCGCCCACCACGCGAGATTGGCTGCACGCAGTCTTTCTGCAGATCAGCGTCCTGCGCCTCGCAGTAGGCGCAGCCACCCCAAACCTGTTGCAGGACAGCCCATTGCTGTGCTGTCAGGTCGTGGTCGACCTTCGCCATCCGACGCTTGCGACGTCTGGCGTACACCGCGGCGCGGCTGCGAGTTGGCACCGCCCGAGCCTACGGCCGCAGACGGGCTCAGCCGTGCAGGCGGGCCCGCAAACGATCGGCGGTGTCGCGCACACTGACGAGTTGCTCAGCGACCCGCGTCGGTGACGTGCCGCCGCGGGCGTCCCGCGATTCGACCGAACCGGCGATGGTCAGCACGTCCCGCACTTCGGCGGTAAGTCCCGGATGGATGCCCGCGAGCTCGTCGGCGGCGAGCTCTTCGAGCCCGACTCCCCTGGCCTCGGCGGCCTTGACCGCAGCACCGGCCGCTTCGTGCGCTACCCGGAACGGAATGCCCTGGCGCACCATCCATTCCGCGATATCGGTGGCCAGCGTGTAGCCCAGCGGCGCCAGCTCGGCCATCCGATCCGTGTCAAATGTCAAGGTGCCGACCAAACCGGCCATCGCGGGTAGCAGCAGCTCCAGCTGAGCGACGGAGTCGAAGACCGGCTCCTTGTCCTCCTGCAGATCCCGGTTGTAGGCCAGCGGCTGCGCCTTGAGCGTCGCCAGCAGGCCGGCCAGGTTGCCGATCAGGCGGCCGGACTTGCCACGGGCCAGTTCGGCGATGTCGGGGTTCTTCTTCTGCGGCATGATCGAGCTGCCGGTGGACCAGGAGTCGTGCAGCCGGACGTAGCCGAATTCTGTTGTGCTCCACAGGATGATGTCCTCGGACAGCCGGGACAGATCCACAGCGATCATGGCGAACACGAAGGCGGCCTCGGCGGCGAAATCCCGCGAGGAAGTCGCGTCGATGGAGTTGTCGGCCGCGGACGCGAAACCGAGATCAGCGGCGATGGCATCGGGATTCAGACCCAGCGAGCTGCCGGCCAGCGCACCGGATCCGTAGGGCGACACCGCCGCCCGCTTGTCCAGATCGAGCAACCGGTCCGCGTCACGCAGCAGCGGGTGCGCATGCGCGAGCAGGTGGTGGGCCAGCAGCACGGGCTGCGCCGACTGCAGGTGGGTCTTGCCGGGCATGATCGCCGTCGGGTGCGCCTCGGCCTGGCCGGCCAGCGCGGCGGCGACATCCAGCACGCCGTTGCCGATGACCTTGATGGCGTCGCGCAGCCACATCCGGAACAGCGTGGCCACCTGGTCGTTGCGGGACCGGCCGGCGCGCAGCCGGCCGCCCAGGTCGTCACCGACTCGGTCGATCAGCCCGCGCTCCAGCGCGCCGTGCACGTCCTCGTCGGTCGCGAGCGGCCCGAAGGAGCCGTCGGCGACGTCGTTGCCCAGGCTGTCCAGTCCGGCCAACAGGCCGTCGCGCTGCTCGTCGGTGAGCAACCCGGCGTTGTGCAGCACGCGGGCGTGCGCCTTGGACGCCGTGACGTCATATGGCGCCAGTGCCCAGTCGAAGTGCGTCGACTTGCTCAGTGCGGCAAGCGCTTCGGATGGGCCGGAAGCGAACCGTCCGCCCCACAGCGAACCTTCGTTGGTTCCACCGGTGCTCATGTGGCCTACAGACCCAGATCGCGCTTGGCGGAGATCTTGGAGCTCAGGCCGTGCAGCTGGACGAAGCCCTTGGCCGAGCTCTGGTCGAAGCTGTCGCCCTCGTCGTAGGTGGCGAGGTTGAAGTCGTACAGAGACTCGTTCGAGCGACGGCCGTTGACCGAGATGTGCCCACCGTGCAGGACCAGGCGGATGTCGCCGGACACGTGCTGTTGGGTGTGCTCGACGAACGCCTCGAGCGAAGCCTTCAGCGGGCTGTACCAGAGACCGTCGTAGGTCAGCTCGCCCCACTTGCGGTCGACGCCGCGCTTGTAGCGGCCCAGCTCGCGCTCCAGGCAGACGTGCTCGAGCTCGGTGTGCGCGGTGATCAGCACCATGGCGCCCGGGGCCTCGTAAATCTCGCGGGACTTGATGCCCACGAGGCGGTCCTCGACGACGTCGAGTCGCCCGACGCCCTGCGCACCGGCGCGGGTGTTGAGCTCCTGGATGATCTGCAGCACGCTCAGCGGGCGGCCGTCGATGGCGACGGGACGGCCCTTGTCGAAGCTGATGATCAGCTCGTCAGGGGTGTTGAAGTGAACCGTCGGGTCCTCGGTGTAGTCGTAGACGTCCTTGGTCGGGGCGTTCCACAGGTCCTCGAGGAAGCCGGTCTCGACGGCGCGGCCCCAGACGTTCTGGTCGATGGAGAACGGCGACTTCTTGGTGACGTTGATCGGGATGTCGTTCTCCTGCGCGAAGGCGATGGCCTTCTCGCGGGTCCAGGCGTAGTCGCGGACCGGGGCGATGACCTCGAGCTCCGGAGCCAGGGTGTTGAAGCCGACCTCGAACCGGACCTGGTCGTTGCCCTTGCCGGTGCAGCCGTGCGCGACGACGGTGCCACCATGGCTGCGGGCGGCCTCGACGAGGTGCTTGACGATCAGCGGCCGCGAGATGGCCGAGACCAGCGGGTACCGGTCCATGTAGAGCGCGTTGGCCTTGATGGTGGGCAGGCAGTACTCGTCGGCGAACTCGTCGCGCGCGTCGACGACGACGGCCTCGACGGCGCCGCAGTCGATGGCACGCTGCCGGACGACCTCCATGTCCTCCCCGCCCTGGCCCAGGTCGATGGCCACGGCGACGACCTCTTTGCCGGTCTCCTTGCCGATCCAGCTGATCGCGACCGAGGTGTCCAGGCCACCGGAATACGCCAGGATGACGCGCTCGGACATGTGTCAATCTCCTTGTCTAGTACTGCTACAGGTTCTCGAAGGTGGCGGCGAGCTCGGCGCCGCTCATCGGTTCGCGGGCAACAACCATGATGGTGTCATCCCCGGCGATCGTGCCCACAACATAAGGCAGAGCCGCCCGATCTATTGCACTGGCCAGGTAGTGCGCCGCCCCAGGTGGCGTACGTAACACCGCCAGGTTGGCGCTGGCGTCGGTGGACACCAGCAGCTCGCCGAGCAGACGGGACATCCGCTCGGTGCCGCCGGAGACGCCTTTGACGGGGCTGCCGTCCTCGGGGACGACGTACACGCCGGTGCCACCGGCGGCGCCGCGCAGTTTGACCGCACCCAGTTCCTCCAGGTCCCGCGACAGCGTGGCCTGGGTGACATCGATGCCCTCCTCGGCGAGCAGGGCCGCGAGCTCGGTCTGGCTGCGCACCGGGTTCGACGACAGCAGCGCCACGATGCGCGACTGCCGTCCGGCCCGGGTCGGTGCGGTCATCGGCCGTTACGTTCCAGCAGCCACACCAGCATGGCCTTCTGCGCGTGCAACCGGTTCTCGGCCTCGTCGAACACCGCGCTCTGCGGGCCGTCGATCACCTCGTCGGTGATCTCGTCCCCGCGGTGCGCCGGCAGGCAGTGCAGCACGACGGCATCGGTGTTGGCGCGGCCGAGCAGCGCGGTGTTGATCTGGAACGGGCGGAACGGGCGCACGCGGTCCAGGCCGTCGTTCTCCTGGCCCATCGAGGTCCAGGTGTCGGTGACGAGGACGTCGGCGCCGTCCGCGGCGGCCTGCGGGTCGGTGGTGACCGTGACGGTCGCCCCGGTCTCGGCCGCGCGCTTCTTGGCCGCCTCGACGAACTGCGGGTCGGGCTCGAACCCCTTCGGCGCGGCGATGGTCACGTTGATGCCCGCCGTGACGCCGCCGACCATCAGCGAATGCGCCATGTTGTTGGCTCCGTCGCCGAGGTACGACATATTGAGCCCGGTCAGCGTGCCCTTGCGCTCGGCGATGGTCTGCAGATCGGCCAGTACCTGGCAGGGGTGGAACTCATCGGACAGGGCATTGACGATGGGGACGGAGGCACCACTGGCCATGGCCGTGAGGCGCTCCTGCGCGAAGGTGCGCCAGACGATGCCGTCGACGTAGCGGGACAGCACCGCGCCGGTGTCCTCGAGGGTCTCCTCGCGGCCCAGCTGGGTGCTGCGGCCGTCGACGACGACTGCGTGCCCGCCGAGCTGGGCGATGCCCATCTCGAAGGAGAATCGGGTGCGGGTGGAGTTCTTCTCGAAGATGACGGCGATGCCCCGCGGCCCCTCGAGCGGGCGCCGGCTGAACGGCGCCTTCTTGAGTTCGGCGGCCAGCGCCAGGACCTCGGCCTGTTCCTCGGGGCTCAGGTCGTCGTCACGGAGAAAATGGCGGATCACTGGGACTCCCCTGCTGCGGTGTCGAGAACGGTGGGTAGTGCGGTCAGGAAGGCGTCGATCTGGGCGTCGGTGATGACCAGCGGCGGCGCGAGCCGCACCACGTCGGCGGCCGCGGCGTTGACCAGGAAACCCGCGTCGCGCGCGGCATTTTCGACGGCCTTGGCCTGCGGCGCGGTCAGGACGACGCCGAGCAGCAGCCCACGGCCGCGGACGTGATCGACCAGCGGATGGGCCAACTCCTCGATACCGTGCGCCAGCGTCTTGCCAGCGGCGTCGGCCCGGTGCACGAGGTCGTCGTCGGCCAGGGTCTTGACCACGGCCAGGCCCGCCGCGGTGCACACCGGGTTACCGCCGAAGGTGCTGCCGTGCATGCCCGGCTGCAGCAGGTCGGCCGCCGGGCCGATCGCGATGCAGGCACCGATGGGCAGGCCACCGCCGAGGCCCTTGGCCAGCGTGATGACGTCGGGGGTGATGCCGTCGTGCTGGTGGGCGTAGAAGGCACCGGTGCGGCCGATACCGGTCTGCACCTCGTCGAGCACCAGCAGCGCACCATGTTTCGTGGTGAGCTCGCGTGCCTTGGCCAGGTATCCGGCCGGCGGGGTGACGACGCCGCCCTCGCCCATGATCGGCTCGAGAAACACCGCCGCGGTCTCGTCGGTGACGGCCGCTTCAAGGGCGGCGGCGTCGCCGTACGGGACGTGGGTGACGTCGCCGGGCAGCGGCAGGAACGGCTCCTGCTTGCCGGGCTGGCCGGTCAGCGCCAGCGAGCCCATGGTGCGGCCATGGAAAGCGCCTTGCGCCGCAACGATTTTGGTGCGTCCGGTGAGCCGGCTGATCTTGAACGCGGCTTCGTTGGCCTCGGCGCCCGAGTTGCAGAAGAACACGCGGGCCGGTGCGCCGAGCTGGGCGACGAGGGCTTCGGCGAGGGCGATACCTGGTTCGGTGGCATACAGATTCGAGGTGTGCCCCAGCGTGTTCAGCTGGGTGGTCACGGCCTCGATCACCGCGGGATGCCGGTGGCCCAGCACGTTCACCGCGATGCCGGCCAGGAAGTCGACGTAGCTCTTGCCGTCGGCGTCAGTGACCACGGCGCCGGCGCCGCTGACCAGAGCGACCGGCGGGGTGCCGTAGTTGTTCGTCATCACTGCCTGCCAACGGGCTTGCAGCGCTTCAGTTTCGGTCATGCGGGTGCTACCACCTTGGTTCCGGTTCCGTCGTCGGTGAACAGTTCGACCAGGACGCAGTGTTCGACGCGGCCGTCGATGACGTGTGCGCTCGGGACACCGTTCTGCACGGCCCGCAGGCACGCCTCGATCTTGGGCACCATGCCGGATTCGAGCCTCGGCAACAGCTGAGCCAATGCGGCCGTATCGATTTCGGTGACCAGCGAGTTGCGGTCCGGCCAGTCGGTGTACAAGCCTTCGACGTCGGTGAGCATCAGCAACTTCTCGGCGCCGAGCGCCTCCGCCAGTGCGGCCGCCGCGGTGTCGGCGTTGATGTTGTGCACCACGCCGTCGACGTCGGGACCGATGGTGGACACCACCGGAATGCGGCCCGCGGCAATGAGATCCAGCACGGCATCGGTGTTGACGTGGTCGACATCGCCGACCAGGCCGATGTCGGTGGCGACCCCGTCAACCGTCACGCTCCGACGCACCGCGGTGAACAGCTGCGCGTCCTCGCCGGTGATGCCGACCGCATACGGGCCGTGCGCGTTGATCAGGCCGACCAGTTCGCGGCCGACCTGGCCGAACAGCACCATCCGCGCGACCTCGAGGACCTCGGGTGTGGTGACCCGGAAGCCACCCTTGAAATCACCTTCGATACCAAGGCGTTTCAGCATCGCGCTGATCTGCGGGCCGCCGCCGTGCACGACGACCGGCTGAATGCCGCAGTTGCGTAGGAACGCCATGTCGGCGGCGAAGGCCGCCTTGAGCGTGTCGTCAGTCATGGCGTTGCCGCCGTACTTGACCACGACGATCTTGCCGTGCAGTTGCTTGAGCCACGGCAGCGCTTCGGCGAGGACTACAGCCTTGGCCTTGGTCGAAAGTGGCCCCGCGGAGAGTCCATCTGTATTCACGAGCTGTACGCCGAGTTCTCTTCGACGTACGCGTGCGACAGGTCGGTGGTCCGGATGGTCGCCTCGTGCTCGCCGATCTTCAGGTCGACGATGACGTCGATGTCCTTGCCCGACAGATCGACGTCCCGGGCGCCCGGCGCGCCTGCGCCGTCGATACACACCGCGGATCCGTTGAACGACACGCTGATCCGGTCGGCCACGAGTTCGATCGGCGCGATACCGATCGCGGCCAGGACGCGGCCCCAGTTGGGGTCGGACCCGAACAGCGCAGTCTTGACGAGGCTGTCGCGGGCCAGGGCCCGGGCGCCCACCAGGGCGTCGTCC
This sequence comes from Mycobacterium sp. PDNC021, assembly GCF_048282635.1. Lineage (NCBI taxonomy): Bacteria > Bacillati > Actinomycetota > Actinomycetes > Mycobacteriales > Mycobacteriaceae > Mycobacterium > Mycobacterium sp. PDNC021. The sequence goes on along the minus strand of NZ_CP182502.1, from coordinate 3,017,146 downwards.
TCACTGGCCGCACCCGTGACGGTGATCGCGATGCGCTTGGTGACGCCCTCGGCGTCGGCCTGCAGCTGCGCGCACAGGTCGTCACACACGGTGAAGACGGCCTCGTCCAATTCGCTTTGGCTGGGCTGGATTTCGCTGGCGCCCGACGACAGCAGCAGCACGGTGTCGTTCGTCGAGCAGCTGCCGTCGATGTCGAGCCGGTCGAAGGTCCTCGCGGCGGCGTTCTTGAGCGCGAGGTTGAGCGACTCCGCGTCGGCGACGGCGTCGGTGGTGATGACCACCAGCATGGTCGCCAGCGACGGGGCCATCATGCCGGCGCCCTTGGCCATGGCACCGACGGTCCACTTGCCCGGGTGGTGCAGCGCAACCTGTTTCGGCACGGTGTCGGTGGTCATGATGGCCCGCGCGGCCTCCTCACCACCAGACAGGCCACCGGCCATCTCGTGCACGATCTCGGTGACGCCGGCGAGCACCTTGTCCATCGGGAGCCGGTCACCGATCAGTCCGGTCGAGCACACCGCGACCTCGATGGCACCGGTCTCGGTACCCCAGTCGCTGAGCGCCGCGGCGACGGCCTCGGCCGTCTGGTGCGTGTCCTGGAAGCCGCCCGGACCGGTACAGGCATTGGCGCCACCGGAATTCAGGATCACCGTCCGCAACCGGCCGGACTTGAGCACCTGCTCGCTCCACTGCACGGGAGCGGCCCGCACCTTGTTACGGGTGAACACCCCGGCCGCCGACAGATCGGGGCCCTCGTTGAAGACCAGGGCGAGGTCCGGTTTCCCGGAAGCCTTGATGCCGGCGGCGATTCCGGCTGCCCGGAAGCCTTCCGGTGCGGTGACGCCCTGGTTGCGATGCAGGGACGGGGTCGGCGACATTGAAGTCACGGTGCTACTCCCACGGTGGATAGTCCTTCGGTTTCCGGCCAGCCGAGCGCGATGTTCATGGACTGTACTGCGGCGCCGCCGGTGCCCTTGGTCAGGTTGTCGATGGCGCACAGGGCGACGAGAGTTTTCGCATCCTCGTCGACGGCGACGGCGATCTGCGCGGCGTTGCTGCCGATGACCGAACCGGTCTTGGGCAGCTGCCCTTCCGGCAACAGGTAGATGAACGGCTCACTGGCGTAGGCCTTTTCGTACGCGGCCCGGATCTCCTCGACGGTCGCGGTGGTGCGCGCGGTGCAGGTGGCCAGGATGCCGCGCGACGTGGGAATCAGCACCGGGGTGAACGACACCGTCACGTCCTTGTCGGTGACGGCCCGCAGGCCCTGCGCGATCTCCGGGGTGTGCCGGTGCGCGCCGCCGACGTTGTAGGCCCGGGCCGAGCCGATGACCTCGGCAGCCGACAGGTCGACCTTGCCCGACTTGCCGGCACCCGAGGTGCCACTGACCGCCACCACGGTGACGTTGGGTTCGACAAGCCCAGCGGCGACGGCAGGCACCAAGGCCAGCAGGGCCGAGGTCGGGTAACAGCCCGGTACCGCAATACGTTTCGTGCCGACGAGCTTGTCGCGACCGCTGGGCAGCTCGGGCAGGCCGTAGGGCCAGCTGCCCGCATGCTCGGAGCCGTAGAACTTCTCCCAGGCGGCGGCGTCGGTGAGCCGGAAGTCGGCGCCGCAGTCGACGATCAGGGTGTCCGGGCCGAGTTGCTGTGCCAGCGCGGCCGAATGTCCGTGCGGCAGACCCAGAAACACCACGTCATGCCCGGCGAGGACGTCGACCTCGGTGGGCTGCAGCACCTGCTGCGCGATGGGCAGCAGGTGCGGGTGGTGGTCACCGACCGTGGTTCCGGCATTACCCGCGGCGGTCAGCGCACCGATGGTGAGGCGACCGTCCGCATAGGCCGGATGGCCCAGCAGGAGCCGCAGAATCTCGCCGCCGGCATACCCACTGGCGCCGGCCACCGCCACAGAAGTCATAGCCCGATTCTGCATGATTATGCATCAACTTGCAAACCAATTAGTGGGGCGTGTTACCGGCGGTGCTCGGCACCGAGCCGCTCGGTGGCCAGGGCCACCGCCGCGTCGCGGGCCGCACTCGCCTCGTCCTCGGTCAGCGTCCGGTCGGGCGCCCGGAACCGCAGGGCCAGGGTCAGCGACTTGCGCCCCTCCCCGATCTGCGGCCCGGTGTAGACGTCGAACAACCGCGCGTCCTCCAGGAGTTCGCCGGCGCCCTCGCGCACGACGTCGACCACGGCCTGGGCCGCGACGTCGTCGGCGACGATCAAGCTGACGTCCTGGAACACCGCCGGGTACGGCGACACCGACGGCACGATGGCCCGCTCGACGACCGGGATGGCATCCAGGTTCAACTCGACGGCGCAGGTGCCCTTCGGCAGGCCCGTGCGTTCGATGACGGCCGGGTGCAACTGTCCGGCGTAGCCCACCACGGTGTCATCCACCAGCACCTCGGCGCAGCGCCCCGGATGCCACGGCAGCTCCTGGGCCGCGCGCAGCGTCACGTCGACGCCGCAGGCCCGGGCGATGATCTGCACGGTCTCCAAAGCGTCCGTGGCCTCGACCGCACGACCCGCGCCCCACGGCCCGGCCGGTTCGCGCAGTCCGGTGAGCACCGCGGCGACGTGCAGCGGCTGATACGGCAGGGCCTGGTCGATCTCGGCCAGCTCAGCCTCGGTCGGACGACGATCCACCGGGATCGGCGCGAGGGCCTTGGTCTGCGGTGTCGCCTGCACGACCTGCTCGATACCGAACAGTGCGACGTCGGCCGCGCCGCGAGACACATTGCGCACCAACGCCTCGAGCAGGCCCGGCAGCAGCGTGGTCGCCAGTGCGGGCCGGTCGGCTTCGAGCGGGTTGAGCACCGAGATGGTGGCGCGCCGCGGGTCGTCGGCCGGCAGGTCCCAGGCGTCGAGCACTCCGGCAGGCAGGAACGGCGTCGGCAGTACCTCGACGAAACCATTGAGTGCCAACGACTTACCGATGGCACGGCGGCGCTGCTGGGCTGCCGTCAGGCCGCGGCCGGCCGGCGCCTGTGGCAGCACCGACGGGATGGCGTCGAGCCCTTCGAGCCGCAGCACTTCCTCGACCAGGTCCGCGGGCTGCTTCATGTCGGGCCGCCAACTCGGCGGGACCACAGTCACTGTGGCGCCGGACACCGTGACGTGCGCGCCGATCTGCATGAGTCGGCGGGCCGTGGTGCCATCGGGGTAGCTGACGCCGGCGATGCGGTCGGGCAGATCGACGGCGATGGTCACCGGCGGCTGTGACCAGTCCGGCGCGGCGTCGTCGCTGCGCCAGTCCGTCAGCGTGGGTTCGACTGCGCCCCCGGCGATTTCGGCGAGCAGCGCGGCACAGCGGTCCAGCGCGGCCCGGGAGATCGCCGGGTCGACGCTGCGCTCGTAGCGGCGGCTGGCCTCGCTGACCAGGTGCAGGCGGCGCTGGGTGCGCGACACCGCGGCCGGGTCCCAGACCGCCGCTTCCAGCAGCACGTCGGTGGTGGTGTCGCGGACCTCGGTGGTACCGGCGCCCATCACGCCGCCGATGGCCGCGGTGGCGACGTCGTCGACGATCAGCACATCGCCCGGATCAAGTTTGCGCGTGACGTCATCGAGGGTGACCACGGTCTCCCCCGGGTTGGCGAAACGCACGTCGAACCCACCGGTGATGAGCTTGCGATCGTGGGCGTGCATCGGGTGGCCGAGTTCGAGCATCACGTAGTTGGTGACGTCGACGGCCGGCGAGATGGCGCGGATACCGGACAGCAGCAGGCGACGCTGCAGCCACCACGGCGACACCGCGGCCGGGTCGATGCCGACGACCGGACGCAGGCCGAAACGCTGCACACCGGTGCCGGGCTGCACTGTCAGCGGCCAGGCCTCGCCCTCGGCAGGCAGAGCGGGCACGTCAGCGGGGTCGACGAAGTCCAGGTCGAAGGCGCAGGCGATCTCGCGTGCCATGCCGCGGATGGACAGGCAGTAGCCGCGGTCCGGGGTGATGGCGAGGTCGAACACCACGTCGTCCAGCCCCAGCACCTCGGCGCCCGAGGCGCCCGGCTCGGCGGTCCCCGGTGGCAGCACGATGATGCCCGAATGATCGGAACCGAAGTTCAATTCGGCCGCCGAGCAGATCATGCCGTCGGACACCCGGCCATAGGTCTTACGGGTCGCGATCTTGAATTCGCCGGGCAGCACACAACCCGGCAGTGCCGCGACGACCAGGTCACCGACGGCGAAGTTCCGTGCCCCACAGACGATGTCGCGCGGCTGCGCCTCACCCACGTCGACCTTGCAGGCCCGGATGGGCTTCTTGAACTCGGTCAGTTCCTCGATCTCGACAACGCGGCCGACGGTCAGCGGACCGGTGACCGGCCCCGCGGCGATGACGTCCTCGACCTCGTGGCCGATGCGGATGAAGGCCGCTTCCAACTCTTCGGGCGACACGTCCCAACCCGGAGCCCCGGCCTGGACGACTTCCCGCAGCCAGCTGTAGGGAACACGCATCAGGCACCCACCCCGAACGGCAGGGAGAAGCGCACGTCACCCTCCACCATGTCGCGCATGTCGGGAATTCCGTTCTGGAACTGCAGGGTTCGCTCCAATCCCATACCGAAGGCAAATCCGGAGTACTCGTCGGGGTCAATGCCGCAGGCGCGCAACACATTCGGGTTGACCATTCCGCAGCCGCCCCATTCCACCCAGCCGGGGCCACCCTTCTTGTCCGGGAACCAGACGTCGACCTCGGCCGACGGCTCGGTGAACGGGAAGAAGTGCGGGCGGAACCGCGTGCGTCCCTCGGGGCCGAACTGGGCGCGCGCCAGCGCATCCAGGGTGCCGCGCAGGTTGGCCATGGTCAGGCCCTTGTCGACGGCCAGACCCTCGACCTGGTGGAACACCGGGGTATGGGTGGCATCGAGTTCGTCGGTGCGGAAGGTACGACCGATCGAGACGATGTAGACGGGCAGTTCCCGCTCCAGCAGGGCGCGGATCTGCACCGGCGACGTGTGGGTGCGCAGCACCTGTCGCGAACCCTCGGGCGCGATGTGGAAGGTGTCCTGCTCACTGCGGGCCGGGTGATCCGGCGGGAAGTTCAGCGCATCGAAGTTGAACTGTTCGGTCTCGACCTCCGGCCCCTCGGCCAGCTCCCAGCCCATTGCCACGAAAGTGTCGGCGACGTTCTCGGCGAGGATCGTGATCGGGTGGCGGGCGCCGATGGGCTGGCGCGTGGTCGGCAACGTCACGTCGATGCGCTCGGCCACCAGAGCCGCGGCGTCGCGCTCGGCGCGCAGCACCTCGATGCGGTCGTCATAGGCCTGCTGTGCGGCGGTGCGGGCGACGTTGACGCGCTTGCCGGCGTCGGCCCGGTCTTCCTTGGCCAACGTGCCAAGCGCCTGACGGGCCAGCGCGATGGGCGCCTTGTCCCCGAGATGCTCGGTCTTGGCGCGGGCCAGGGCGTCGAGGTCAGCAGCCTGGTCGAAGGCGAGACGGGCGGCGTCGACCGCCGCGGTCAGTGCTTCTTCCGATAGGGCGCCAGAGGGCCCTCCACTGTGTTCTTCACCCTGCTCAGCCACCCGGAGATCATAGCGACGAGCGTGGCGCCCACCGCACTCGCAGGGACCCCGACCATCGCCAGCTCCGGTGTGTGGACCAGGACGGCGTAGCCGAAACACACACCCACCCCGAACACCGCGGCCTTTCCGCGGGTCCAACGCACCGGCGTTTCCAGTCGACTCGAGATCACCAGACCCAGCACCAACGCGACCACATGCCCGACTTCGATGAAGTCGTCACTGACGACCAGAACGGCGGCCGAACCGGCCAGCCACCAGCCGAACCAGGTCGGTTTCAGACGGGCGGGCACCACCGCGGTCAGCGCTCCGACCACCGTCAGCACCCCGTAGCTCACCCCGACGTCGGCAACCCGGCCGATCGACCACGGCAGCCGGCCCAGCTCGATGGCCACCACCAGCCCGGCCGCGACGACCAGCGTCGTGCCGACGTGCCCGACGAGGAACACCACCAGCAGGCGGCGGCTGCGCCAGAGCAGTTCGGCGATTGCGAGCAGGCAGATCAGCCCGGGCAGCCACAGGAAGAACCGACCGTCATCAGCGATCAGGGCGCTGGCAATCAGCGTGCCGATGCGGCCCTCGCCGAGATTGTGCAGATTTGTACTGGCGTACCCGATGACCCGGTCGTGCACCGCCGGACCGAGCGCCGCCAACGTGACCGTGACGGCGACCAGTAGCGCGGCGTAGACGACGGTGACCGGGACGCGGGGCAGGCGGCGCCACACCAGGCCGGCCCTAGGCTTCAGCGAGCTCCCCGTCTTCGGGTTCGGTTGCGGCGTCCTTGCGCGGCCTGATCCAGTACATGGACATGTCCTCGGGCACACCCGAGGCCTTGGCGGCGAACAGTTGCTTGCGCACCTTCTTGGGCGTCACACCGAGGGCGTCCAGGTACTGCTCGTCGATCCGGTCCAGGGTGGCCTGCGAGATGATCAGCCCGCCCTTCGTGGCCCGCTCCATGACGCGCGCCGCGATGTTGACGTCGACGCCGAGCAAGTCCGACCCGATGCGATGCGGGTGCCCGGTGTGGATGCCGGCGCGCATCTTGGGGTGGTACCCGTCGATCTCGACCTCTTTGAGTGCGTCGAGCGCGCGGACGACCGACCGAAGCGCAGTGACAGGATTGCTGAACACGGCCATGGACCCGTCGCCCATGCGCTTGACGATGTGCCCGCCGGACTCCAGCAGCGGCGGCTCGAACACCTGAGCCACGCGGCGCAACAGGCGGAGAGTGGTGTCGTCGCCGACGCTCAGCGACCATTTCGAGAAGCCGACGAGATCGGTGAACACGATGGTCACCTCGGGGTTCGCCGGCCGGCCCGAGACGCGCTCGGTAAGGGCCTGCCACACCTGCAAACCGGCCAGACTCACCTCGTGGGACGCGCCACCGCGCGGCAGCAGCCGATCGGCGGCCCGGGCCGCGGCACTCGGTCCGCCCACGCCGGCGACCGACAGCGGATCACCGAACTCCGGGTCCCCCGGCAGGGAACGGCGCGCCCGCCTGATGAATTCGATTACAGCCGGACTGTGATTGGTGTTCTGCAACCAGCCCAACGGTCCACTTGATCCTGGCCCGGCGTGTGACGCCGAGCCGATCTCGCCCACACCGTCGGATCGTTCTTCGAACGATTCGACTTCCACGACGCCACCCTAGGTGGCGTCGCCCGGCAGCGGCAACGATCGCCACTGTCCAGCCGAAAAATACCTGGTCACCGTGTTGTGGCGCGCCGGTAGACGATCCGTAACAGTGCCGGCGACACCAGTGCCAAATCGTGGACAACATGCGTTGTCACGATTATCGTGGCGCGCAGAACCCTCGGTATCAACGTTGAGCGAGGCACACGATGACCGCACGCAAGACTCCCGCCACCCCGCCCATCGCGCCATTGGGTCCGGATTCCCTGACCTGGAAGTACTTCGGCGACCTGCGCACCGGCCTGCTCGGTGTGTGGATCGGCGCGATCCAGAACATGTATCCCGAACTGGGCGCCGGCGTCGAGGACCACTCGATTCTGCTGCGGGAGCCGCTACAGCGCGTGGCGCGCTCGGTGTACCCGATCATGGGCGTGGTCTACGACGGCGACCGCGCCGCAGACACCGGAGCCCAGATCCGCGGGTATCACGAGACCATCAAGGGCGTCGATCACGACGGCCGCCGCTATCACGCACTGAACCCTGAGACGTTCTACTGGGCGCACGCGACGTTCTTCATGCTGATCATCAAGACCGCCGAGTATTTCTGCGGGGGGCTGACCGAAGCCGAGAAGCGCCAACTGTTCGACGAACACGTGCAGTGGTACCAGATGTACGGCATGAGCATGCGGCCGGTTCCGGAGACCTGGGAGGACTTCCAAACCTATTGGGAGCACAAGTGTTCCGAGGAACTGGAGATCAACCGGGCCACGCTCGACATCTTCACCATCCGGATTCCCAAGCCGTGGTTCGTGCTGATGCCCACCCCGGTGTGGGATCAGATGTTCAAGCCCTGGCTGGCCGGGCAGCGCTGGGTCGCGGCCGGGGTTTTCGACCCCACCGTCCGCGAGCGGGCGGGCATGCGCTGGACGCCCGGCGACGAGGTGGTGCTGCGCCTCCTCGGCAAGGCCGTCGAACTGGCGTTCCTCGCCATTCCTGAGGAAATCCGTTTGCATCCAAGGGCATTGGCCGCGTACCGCCGAGCTGCCGGGCAGCTGCCGCCGGATGCGCCACTGGTCGAGGCGCCGGCGTTCATGGCCCCGCCCAAAGATCGCTGGGGACTGCCGATGCATTATGTGCCACGTCACAAGTCATTGATGGAACGCGCCGGGTCACTGGTGCACACCACGTTCTCGTTGGCCGGTCTGCGTCCCGCGCGCAACCGCTCTGTCCCCGGAAAGGCTGCCTGAATACATGCTTGATTGGTCCGACGTCGATATTGCCGTGCGCGACGCCGTTCGCGAGTTCGTGGACAAGGAAATCCGCCCGCACCTCGACGACCTCGAGGGCGGCGACATGGAGCCGTACCCGATCATCCGAAAGCTGTTCGCCACCTTCGGAATCGACGTGATGGCGCGAGAGTCGCTGGAGCGGCGGCTGTCCCGTCTGCGTTCGGGCGAGGCGTCGGAGGGCAAGCAGCGGGCGTCGGGCGGGATGTTCGGCGGCGGACCCGATCAAGCCGGCATGGGCATGGTGCTGATCAGTGAATTGTGCCGCGTCAGTTCGGGTCTGGTCACCGGCGTGGGCGTCAGCCTGGGCCTGACGGTGCCCACCATCCAGAGCCGCGGCACCCTGGCCCAGCAGGAGCGCTGGCTGCCCGGCTTGGTGACCTACGAGAAGGTCGGCGCCTGGGCCATCACCGAACCAGACTCGGGCTCAGACGCATTCGGCGGCATGAAGTCCTACGTCGTGCGCGACGGCGACGACTACATCCTCAACGGCCAGAAGACGTTCATCACCAACGGCCCCGACGCCGACGTCGTCGTCGTGTACGCCAAGCTGGATGAGGGCGACGGCGCCGATAAGCGCGACCGCAAGGTGCTGACCTTCGTGCTCGACCGCGGCATGGAGGGCTTCGTCCAGTCAAAGCCGTTCCGCAAGATGGGCATTCACTCGTCACGCACCGGTGAGCTGTTCTTCAACAACGTCCGGCTCGGCCGCGACCGGCTGCTCGGCGAGACCGAGGAGAACAAGGCAGGCGACGGTCGCGACAGCGCCCGGTCGAGCTTCTCGGCCGAACGCGTCGGCGTGGTGTCCATGTCGCTGGGCATCATCGAGGAGTGTCTACGGCTGTGCATCGACTACGCCAAGACCCGCACGCTGTGGGGCAAGGAGATCGGGCAGTTCCAGTTGATCCAGCTCAAGCTGGCTAGCATGGAGGTGGCCCGGATGAACGTGCGCAACATGCTGTTCCGCGTGATCGAGTCCGGTCAGGCCGGTCGCCAGATTCCGCTTGCGGAGGCGTCGGCGATGAAGTGGTACTGCTCGCAGGCCGCCACCGACGTGGCTATGGACGCCATCCAGTTGTTCGGCGGCAACGGCTACATGACCGAGTACCGCGTCGAGCAGCTGGCGCGCGACGCCAAGTCGCTGATGATCTACGCCGGCAGCAACGAAGTGCAGATCACCCACGTCGCCAAGGGGCTGTTGGCTTAAGGCCGGATCAGGAGTGGGCGCGGGAGCTCTCGTACAGGCAGATCGACGCCGCGGCTGCCACATTGAGACTCTCGGCGCTCCCCCGCATCGGAATATGCACCCGCTGCGACGCCAGGGCCATCAGGTCAGCGGGCAGGCCGTGCGCCTCTGGTCCGAACAGCCATGCGGTGCGCGCCGACAGATCGGCGGCGCGGATGTCGATGGAGGCGTCCAGTGCCGTCGCGAGCACCTCGATGCCACTGTCCCGGATCGCCGAAACCACTGCGGCCGCATCGGGATCCACCACCACCGGCAGCGAGAAGATGCTGCCCGCCGAGGACCGCAGGCACTTGCCGTTGTAGGGATCCACACTGTGCCCGGCGAACACCACCGCATCGGCGCCCATGGCGTCTGCGATGCGGATCAGGGTGCCGGCGTTGCCCGGCTCCGACATGCCCACGGCGACCGCCAACAGCCGCGGCTCGGCGGCCAGCACGGACTCCAGGGACGACTCGGGCAGCGCGCAGACCGCAACGAGCCCGACCGGAGTGACGGTCTCCGACAACGCCTTTGCGGCCTTCTCGGTGACCACCGAAACCGGGGCACCGTCCAGCAGCGCGCCGAATCGGTCCAGCGCGGCTTCAGTCGCAAAGACCTCAGAAACGACACCACGCCGCAGCGCTGCCTCGACGAGGTTGGGACCTTCGACGAGGAAGCGTGCGGCGTGACGACGCCCCGCGGGTCGCTGCAGCTTCAGCGCCGCAGCTACCCGGTTGGAGCGTTCAGTGAGGGGTGTCAGGCGGCTTCGCCGGACGGAGCGTTGACGTCCGCGGGCAGAGCGGCCTTGGCCACCTCGACCAGCGCGGTGAACGCGGCGGGATCGCTGATCGCGATCTCCGACAGGTTCTTGCGATCAACCTCGACGCCGGCCAGCTTCAGACCCTGGATCAGGCGGTTGTAGGTGACGCCGTTCTCGCGGGCCGCCGCGTTGATACGCGTGATCCACAGCTTCCGGAAGTCACCCTTGCGGGCGCGACGGTCGCGGTAGGCGTAGGTCAACGAATGGAGCTGCTGCTCCTTGGCCTTGCGGTAGAGCCGCGAGCGCTGCCCGCGGTAGCCCTTCGAGGCCTTCAGTACTGTGCGCCGCTTCTTCTGAGCGTTCAGTGCGCGCTTCACGCGTGCCATGAGAGTGTTCCTATCGTTCGTTCGGGTAGCGGGGCTGTACTAGCCGGCCAGCATCTTGGCGACACGCGCGGTGTCGTTGGCAGCAACCACGGCGCGGCCGTCGAGACGACGGGTGCGCTTGGTGGCCTTGTGCTCCATCAAGTGGCGACGGTTGGCCTTCTGGCGCACGATCTTGCCGGTTCCGGTCTTGCGGAACCGCTTCGATGCGCCACTGTGGGTCTTGGCCTTGGGCATGTGTCCTCAGTTTCTTTCCAAGCGGTCACCCGCGGCGGCGGGAACCGCTGCGGGCAATCGCGACTGCTGTTACGCGGTTGCGTCAGATTCAGGTGCCTCTGGCGCCGGCCGGCCGGCCGGTGCGTCGGCATCGTGCGCCGCCTTCGCGCGAGTCTTCGCGCCGCGGTGCGGTGCCAGCACCATCGTCATGTTGCGGCCGTCCTGCTTGGCGGACGTCTCGATGAAGCCGAATTCGGCGACGTCGGCGCCCAGCCGCTGCAGGAGTCGGTAGCCCAGTTCGGGCCGCGACTGCTCACGTCCGCGGAACATGATGGTCACCTTGACCTTCGACCCGGCCTCCAGGAAGCGGACCACGTGGCCCTTCTTGGTCTGGTAGTCGTGATCGTCGATCTTGGGTCGCAGCTTCTGTTCCTTGACGACGGTCTGCTGCTGGTTCTTGCGAGACTCGCGCTCCTTCAGAGCCGTCTCGTACTTGAACTTGCCGTAGTCCATGATCTTGCAGACCGGCGGCTTGGCGCCTGGCGCAACTTCGACAAGGTCGAGATCGGCGTCTGCGGCGACGCGGAGGGCATCTTCGATGCGCACGATGCCTACCTGTTCGCCGTTCGGTCCGATCAACCGAACTTCAGGTACTCGAATGCGCTCGTTGACGCGTGTCTCAGTGCTGATGGGGCCTCCCGGGTTGTTCCAGTACTTGTTCAGTAGAGGTCACACCCGGCCCGGCCATCTGTTCGCATGAACAGAAAAGCCCTGCATATAGCAGGGCCCAATGCCGACCGATCACGGCTCACGCCGTCTGCGCACAACGCAGCACAGGCACAATGTGCCTGTGACCGGACCGCCAAGCCGCGAGGCCGACGGTGGGAGGTGGGACTCCACTTGCTGTCCTGACGTAAGCCAGGACGGTCGCGCATGACACTCTAGCAGTCATGACCGACCCGAACCTAACCAGTGACCCCGCCACAAACTCAGCGACCGAAGCTGAGGAAGCCCAGGTACGGGAGCTGGCCGCGATCCCCGCCGTCGAGGTGATCACCCGCGCCGCCGTCATGCTGATGAGCGCCGCCGCCGAGAAGCTCGGGCTGGCCGACGCGGATCCCGACGAGAGCCCGCACCGCGACCTCGACGAGGCCCGTCGCCTCATCACCGCGCTGGCCGGCCTGGTTCAGGCCTCCGCCGAGTATCTGGGAATGCACGCCGGCCCGGTCCGCGACGGCCTCAAGAGTCTGCAGCTGGCCTTCCGCGAGGCGAGCGTCGCGCCCGACGAGCCCGGCCAGGGTCCGGGCGAGAAGTACACGGGCCCCGTCTGGTAGCCGTGACCAGGGCTCTGCAGACACTCCCAGGTTTCACCGCATATTGTCCGAACTTATGACGTTGACGTCGAGCAGACCACAGCAGCGCCCGACGACATTGGGGTGGGTTCCGGCCGCCGCCGGCTGGACCGTCGGTGTCGTCGCCACGCTGTCGTTGTTCGCCAGCCTGTCGCCGCTGATCCGGTGGATGATCCACATCCCCCGCGAGTTCGTCAACGACTACCTGTTCAACTTCCCGGACACCAGCTTCGCCTGGTCGTTCGTGCTGGTTCTGCTGGCCGCCGCGCTCGCGGCACGCAAGCGGATCGCCTGGTGGATCCTGTTGATCTACATGGTCGGCCACATCGGCTGGAACATCTACGGCCTGCTGTCCGGCAACCTCTCGGTGGTCGATCTGACCGTCATGCGGGACCTGGGCGAGGCGATCGGCCTGGTGTTCCACATCGGCGTCATTGTCGTCCTGCTGCTGTCGCGGAATCAGTTCTGGGCCAAGGTCCGTCGCGGGGCGCTGCTCAAGGCGGCCCTGACCCTGGTCGCCGGCATGGCCGTCGGCATCCTGCTGGCCTGGGGCCTGCTGGAGATGTTCCCCGGCCGGCCTCCGCTGGACCCTGACTACCGCTTGGCTTACGCGGTGAACCGGGTCAGCGGGTTCGCCGCGGTCGGCAAGGAAGCGTTCGAGGGTGGCCATCCGCACGCGTTGCTCAATGCGCTGTTCGGCTTGTTCGGCGCAGTGGCGCTGATGGTCGCGGCGATCGTGCTGTTCCAGTCCCAGCGCGCGGAGAACGCCCTCACCGGCGAGGACGAGTCCGCCATCCGCGGGCTGCTCGAGCTGTGGGGCAAGAACGACTCACTGGGCTACTTCGCCACCCGCCGCGACAAGGCGGTCGTGTTCGCGCCCAACGGCCGCGCGGCCATCACCTATCGGGTCGAGGTAGGCGTCTGCCTGGCTAGTGGCGATCCCGTCGGCGACCCGCGGGCCTGGCCGGCCGCCATCGACGCCTGGCTGGCCCTGTGCCAGACCTACGGCTGGGCACCGGGCGTGATGGGCGCCAGCTCGACCGGTGCCGAGGCCTATCGCCAGGGCGGGCTCAATGCCCTGCAACTGGGCGACGAGGCGATCCTGTATCCCGACCAGTTCAAGCTGTCCGGGCCCGACATGCGTGCCGTGCGGCAGGCCGTCACCCGCGCCCGCCGGGCCGGACTGACGGTGCGGATGCGCCGGCACCGCGACATCAGCGCCGACGAGATGGCCCAGGTGATCACGCACACCGACGCGTGGCGCGATACCGAGACCGAACGCGGCTTCTCGATGGCGCTGGGACGACTCGGGGACCCCGCCGACGGGGACTGCCTGCTGGTGGAAGCCGTGCAAGGTGACGGCAGGGTCGTCGCCATGCTGTCCCTGGTGCCGTGGGGCAACAACGGGGTGTCACTGGACCTGATGCGCCGCTCCCCCGCATCCCCCAACGGCACCATCGAGCTGATGGTCAGCGAGCTGTGCCAGCGTTCGGAAGAGATTGGCGTCAACCGGATTTCGCTGAACTTCGCGATGTTCCGGTCGGCATTCGAGCAGGGGTCGCAGCTCGGTGCCGGCCCGATCCTGCGGCTGTGGCGCGCGCTGCTGATCTTCTTCTCCCGGTGGTGGCAGCTGGAGACGCTGTACCGCTCCAACATGAAGTACCTGCCCGAATGGGTTCCCCGCTACGCCTGCTACGAAGACGCGCGGCTGATCCCGCGCGTCGGGGTCGCGTCGGTGATCGCCGAGGGCTTCCTGGTGTTGCCCTTCTCCCGGCGCGACGAACAACCCCACACCGGCCACCACACCGCGGCTCCCAAGAATCTGGTCGAGTCGGGACGGCTGCATGCCGACGGCAGCGCTCCCGATGTGGCCGACCTGGCGGCAGGGGCGTCCGACACCACCGACGCGCGCCGCCTGCCCGACCAGGTACGGGTCCGGATGGCCAAGCTACAGGCATTGCAGGACAACGGCATTGACGCCTACCCCGTGGGGCAGGCGCCCAGCCACACGGTCGCCGAAGCAGTCGAGTCCGCCGCGGGCACCGCGGTCTGCGTCGCCGGTCGGGTGCTGCGGCTGCGTGACTACGGCGGTGTGCTGTTCGCCCAACTGCGCGACTGGTCCGGCGAAGTCCAACTGCTGCTGGACAATTCACTCCTGACTGACGGCACCGTGGCGGAGTTCACCGGGGCGATCGACCTCGGCGACCTGATCGAGGTCACCGGCGTCATGGGCGCCAGCCGCAACGGCACGGTGTCGGTGCTGGCGCACAACTGGCGCTTGATCGGCAAGTGCCTGCGTCCGCTGCCCGACAAGTGGAAGGGCCTGACCGACCCCGAGGCCCGCGTCCGCACCCGATATCTGGATCTGGCGATCAACACCGAGTCGCGGGAGCTGATCACGGCCCGCAGCCGCGTGCTGCACGCCATCCGGGAAACATTGGTGGGCAAGGGATTCCTGGAGGTCGAGACCCCGATCCTGCAGCAGATCCACGGCGGCGCGAACGCCCGCCCGTTCGAGACCCACATCAACGCCTACGACCTGGATCTGTACCTGCGCATCGCCCCCGAGCTGTACCTCAAGCGGCTGTGCGTGGGCGGTGTCGAGCGCGTCTTCGAGCTGGGCCGAGCCTTCCGCAACGAGGGGGTGGACTTCAGCCACAACCCCGAGTTCACCCTGTTGGAGGCGTACCAGGCACACGCCGACTACAACGTCTGGATCGACGGCTGCCGGGAGATCATCCAGAACGCCGCGGCGGCGGCCAATGGCGCTCAGGTCGTCATGCGGCCGGGTCCGGACGGCAGCCTTACACCCGTTGACATCTCGGGAGTGTGGCCCGTCAAGACCGTGCACGATGCGGTGTCCGAGGCGCTGGGCGAGCGCGTCACCCCGGAAACCGACGTGGCGACCCTGCGCAAGCTGTGCGACGCCGCCACGATCCCGTACCGCACCCACTGGGATGCCGGCGCGATCGTGCTGGAGCTGTACGAGCACCTCGTCGAAGACCGCACCGAGGTACCGACGTTCTACAAGGACTTCCCCACCTCGGTTTCGCCACTTACCCGGCCGCACCGCAGCATCCCGGGCGTTGCCGAACGTTGGGACCTGGTGGCCTGGGGTGTCGAGCTCGGCACCGCATACAGCGAGCTGACCGATCCGGTCGAACAGCGCCGGCGACTCGAGGAACAGTCGCTGCTGGCCTCCGGCGGCGATCCCGAGGCCATGGAACTGGATGAGGACTTCCTGCAGGCCATGGAATACGCGATGCCGCCGACGGGTGGTCTGGGTATGGGCGTCGACCGCGTGGTCATGCTGATCACCGGTCGCAGTATCCGCGAGACCCTGCCGTTCCCCCTCGCGAAGCCCAGATAGCACACAGGCACCTCCCAGCTTTGCGAGCCACCCTGGCGTTGTGACGATCGGGGCAACGACTGCCAGCCTCTATGCCGTGCAACATATTTCGTTGACGCACGGCTGGCTCCCTTACACCGTCCAGGCCCTCGCGGTGGCGGTGCTGGTCTTCGCGGTCGGCTGGCGCAACCGCCGGTGGCGCACCGTTTGGCTACCGGTAGCTGCCGCGTCCGGGGTAGCGCTGACCGCCGCCGCGCGCTGGTTCGTCGCATCGCAGGGCTGGTCTGACGAGCCCGCGCCGACCCAGCTGTTGGTGTGGACTGCGGTCACGAGCGCCGCAGCGGTGCTGCTGATCGTCGGCTGGCGGGCCACACGCTGGTGGCGTCGCGGGCTGGCGGTCGTCTCGGTACCACTGTGCGTGCTGTCCACGGGGCTGGCGCTGAACGCCTGGGTCGGGTACTTCCCCAACCTCGACACCGCATGGGAACAGGTCAACTCGGCGCCGGTGCCCAACCAGACGCGGCCCGAGACCGTGGTGGCGATGCAGAAGGCGCGGCAGATACCCCGCAAGGGGTCCGTCGTCCAGGTCGAGACAGGCTCGGCGGCATCGGGATTCAAACATCGCGACGAGTACGTCTACTTGCCACCGTCGTGGTTCGCCAGCAATCCGCCCCCGCAGCTGCCGATGCTGATGATGATCGGCGGTGAATTCAACACGCCCGCCGACTGGCTGCGGGCCGGTAACGCGATCAAGACGGTCGACGATTTCGCCGCCGCGCACCAGGGCAACGCCCCGGTGCTGATGTTCGTCGATTCCGGCGGCGCCTTCAACAACGACACCGAGTGCGTCAACGGACCCCGCGGCAACTCCGCCGACCACCTGATCAAGGACGTACTGCCCTTCATGATCGCCAACTACGGCGTGAGTACCGACCGCCGGCACCGCGGCATCGTCGGCTGGTCGATGGGCGGTACCTGCGCGGTGGACCTGACTGTGATGCACCCCGATCTGTTCAGTGCATTCCAGGACATCGCCGGGGACATCGCCCCGAACGCCGGTAATCGGCCCCAGACCGTGCAACGACTGTTCGGCGGCAGCACCGCCGAGTACGCCGACTGGGACCCGATGACGGTGATGTCCCGCCGCACCTACGACGACATCGCCGCCTGGTACGACATCAACGGATCTGAGCTCTCCCGGGGGCCGCTGCCCGCACAAACCGTTGCGGCACATTCCTTGTGCGGCCTCGGCACCGCCCGGGGCATCCGGTGCGCTGTGGTGGAACGACCGGGCAAGCACGACTGGCCGTACGCCGCGCAGGCGTTCGCCGCCGCGCTGCCGTGGCTGGCCGGACAGGTCGGCACGCCGAGTGTTCCATGGTTGCCGTTGCCCGGTGCGACGGCGCCTGCGGTAACGGTCCAGGCCGCCCGACGCTGACGGTCTAGTAGTCGGCTTCGGCGGCCAGGATCTCGGCCAGGTAGGCATCGGGGCCGGGCGCCGCGAGCCGGGCGCGCACGTAACGCCGGACCCGGTCGCGAACCGCTTCCGTCTCGCCGCTCTCGGCGCCGAGGGTGACCGTGGTTCCGGTCCAATCATGGCCCCAGGCTTGGGTTTCGGTGGCCGGCAAGGGCAGGGTGGCATTTCCGTCGGTGTCGAGCGTGCCGTCGCCGGTGATCGAACCCGAGTCCAGACGCACCGCTATCCCGTCCGCGGGACCGATCGTGGCGACGCGGATATCGGCGACGACCGCACCGTCACGCGCCTGCACGGACCAGTCGATGGTGCGTTCGGCAGCGTCGAATATCCGCGGTGGCACCGCGGTCCACGAGACCGATGCGACGCCGCTCGCGATGGCGCCGTCGTCGCCGGCACCGGGTTGCCCGGCGGCGAGCGCGTAGTCGTCCTGCCGCGGCAGCACCTGTGCCGCAAGGACTTCCGACCAGTCGCCCAGCCCGGATTCGTCGGCGACACTGACGCAACCGCGGACCAGGTCGAGCACCCGCGGATCACCCGCGGCGGCCAGGCCCGACAGCGTCCGACGGTGCGGCACCAGCAGTCCGGCGATGTCCGAGTCCAAGGTGTCCTGGGTGAAGTAGTCCTCCAGCGCCGCCGTCGACAGCGCCACCTCGGCATCGAGCACTGCGGGGTCGAGCGGGGTGATGCCGTCGCGGGCGCTGGCCGGCCACCACCGCCGCAACCAGTGCCCGACGGCCAGACGGCGAAGGGCAGCAAGGGGTTCGGGCAGCGGCAGCACATCGGCAAGGTCGACGTCGTTGCCGGCGGCGGCAGCGACCACTGCCACGTGGCCGGACTCCCCGACCAACCGCCACAACCAGTCCGCGGCGGCCAGGTCCGTGAACGTGATCCGCAGCGCCTGTGCGGGTTCGTGGATCGTCCACGCCAGGACGGCGCCGCTGACCTCGAGCACCGCCACCTCGGGCGGTGCGTCGACCTCGGACCCCAACGCCCACAATCCTGAATCGACAGTTAGTTTCACCCTGTCGCCTCCAATTCCAGCATCGCCTTGATGCGCTGGCGGTGATCGAGGCTCACCGATCGGGCGACCCCGTCCAACAGGCCGCGCACCTCGCCGGCATCGCCGCAGGATTCCTGCCAGACGTCACGCCCGTGCAGTCGTGCCCACAGTCGCGAGACATAGGGGCGGACGAACGCCGCGAGCTCGTCCACCACCTGCTGCTGCCGCGGATGGACGGGACCGCCATCGGTCAGGTACCGGCGGGCGTGCAGCACGTACGCCTCCTTGCGGAGCCGGGCCTGAATCTGGCCCGACAGGTGGTAGCGGGTCGGGTGATTCACCTCGAGCGGTGCCAGGTCCACCCCGATCTCGATGCCGGCGACCATGGTGGCCTGGTTGTCCTCTGCCAGCAGTCCCCACGGCGAGGCCGCACGGTCCGCCTCTTCGGCGCACAAGGTCGACAGGTCCGGCAGCTCGTCGCGGTCGAGGGCACGGCGCAGCGTCGCCCGGACACGGTCGACGATACTGCGGTCCAGCGGACGTTCTGCCACGCGGGAACCCGCGACCGTCGGCTTCGATTGTGGTGCGGTAGCGCACAATCCGATCTCTTCGACCGACCAGGGCGCGGCGGCCGAGGCATCTCGCATCCGGGCGCCGAAGTTGTACGGGGTGGTGTCACCGATCAATGCGGTCCAGACCCGCTGCCGGGCGGCATCGGCGTTGTGACCGCCGGACGGACCGAGCACCGTCGTCAGCCCGGCGAGAAATGGCGCGGACGGCTCGCTTCCGGCCCGAACGTCGTCCCAGCCGGCGTCGAGTTGACGCGACAACGTCTCCAACACTGCGGGATCGGCGAGGTACTCGTGCAGTCGCTCCACGGCGGTGCGGTCCCGGTCGCCGTGCACGTCCCGCAGCGCCTCCACCACGACGGGTGAATCATCTTGTCCTGGTTCGCCTCTGGTGGCGGCCAGTTCGAAGCACACCGGGAAGTAGAGCTCTTGCGCGTTCCCGGTGGTGATGCGGTCGCGCCGGCGCTGCGCCTTCAGCAGCGCGAACCACTGTGCCGCAGCGCGCAACTGAACCGCGTGGTCGAAGATGATCTGGCGCATTTCGTCAGCGACATCCTCGGGGACCACGGGTGCCGAGTACTCGGGGTGCGCCCGCAGCCGGAGTACCAGCGGATCGATGATGCGTTTCACCGCGCGGCTCAGCGGGCCCCCGTCGGGGCTGCTCAGGAGTTCGAGACCGGGTCCGATCTCGCGCCACGCGGCGTCGATGACGGCGCGACGTGGCTGCGGCCCGATGGTCATCGGCCCAGGATAGGCGTGCGACGTCGTCATCACCGCGCGCCGTCGACGGTGAACGTCATCAGGGCCGCCCAGTACACCGGACTCAGCGCCGCGTCTCCGGTTCGCCAGCGACGCAGGCAGTGTCGCTGCCATTGGTTCACGGCACGGGCCGGCGCTGTCGCCTCATGTGCGGTGTCGACGGCAATGATCACCTCCGACATCGGATCGGCGTCGCCGGCTGTGGCCGTCCGGTAGCCGGCTGTCGTCGGCAGGGACCAGAGGGTCGCGGTAACCACCTGTGCGCCACCGAGAATCATCGCCGCAACCAGGCCGGTGGCCTCGTCGAAACGGTAGTCGGCGCCGGATGCGCAGGCCAACAGCGCGACTCGGGGCGGGATCGGCAGCTCCATCACCATGATGCCGGCGGCGGTCAGCGGCTCGGGCTCGGCCAGATGCAGGGCGGCCTGATCGGCGGATCCGTCACGGTCGGGGGCCGCGCTGGCATGCCCGACGTACACCAGCCGCGAGGGCTGCTGCGCCAACTGAGTCGCCAGCCAGTGCCGGTCGGCGTCGCCGCGGCGGAAGAGCTCCACCGGTGCGGTGACCGTCGGCAGTGCGGGACGCCCGGCGAAGTGCCGGGTCAGCACGCTATCCGGCGAGGGTCGCCCGAGCACCGAGCCCAGCGCTGAATCCGGCCGTTGGCCCGGCACTTTCGGGTCCAGCAGCAGAAGCGGCGGCCCGTCGACCGGATTCGCTTGCCGGCGCGGCGCATTCGCAATGTTCGGTGGCACGGCCAGGATGAGGTCGGCCAGCTCGATCAGGCGCTGGTCGTCGGTGCCGGTGGGCCGCGCGAGCAGGCCCCACGGCACCCGACTCAACCGCGCACTCGGCGACACGAAGAGCACCGGCAGTTCCGGCCCGCCCGCGCACTGCCGCACCATGTCCCAGGCCTCATCGGGCAGCAGCCCCCCCAGGAGCCGGGCGAGTTCCCGCTCCCGTTCCACGGCGGCGAAGGGACCGGTGGCCAATGACCGGGTCAAGGCATCGGAAATGTGTTCACCGTCAAGCGGGTCCGGCAGCACATCGGCCAGTGCGGACGTCACCGCGAGCAGGACGTCCTCGGCCACCATCCAGGTGACCAAGCGGTCCGGTGCGCCGACCACCCGCAGGCTGACGTATGTCGCGATCCCGATGTCGGCGAAGCGCAGCACTAATGTGGTTGTGGTGACATCAGTTACGGGCATGTCGACCACGCGTCCTGATCCGCGGTGACGGCGCGGCCATAGCGGGCCTGGGCCAGCTCCCGGTAGCGCGCCAGCACCGGCTCGCCGTCCGGCTCCATCTGCAGTGGCGGCAAGGGCCCAAGCCGGATGAGGCCGGCGGCACCGACAGCGACCGGCCCGGATGCCACCGAGGCGAGTTGCTCGACATCGAGGACCGGCGCAGCCGTCGTGGCCGCCCGGGCCCATTCCATCGTCCGGTCGTTCGCGCCGTCGACACTGAATGCACCTCGGGCGCTGTGATATTCGATCAGTTCGCCGACCAGGGCAGGATCCTGCGATTCCCACGCCACCGCGAACGCCCCGGCCAGCAGGGGTGCCGACACCCCGGTGGCCCAGCGGGCTCGCGCGTCGGCGTCGGTGATCGAGTATCGCACCGAGTCGACGGCCAGAGCCGCAGGCAACTTCAAGTCCGCAGCGGTGGCCAATTTGTCCATGCCGGAACGGTATTGATCGGTGCCCGGTTCGGCGGACCACGTCCCCAGATTTCCCGCGGCATCGAAGCCGAGGTCCGCCAGTCCCTCAGCGCGCCACACGGAGCCGAGTTGGTCGTCTAGTCGCGCGTACTGCAACCAACTGCTGCGCGGCGACGAATCCAGGCACGCCCTGGCTTGACCGATCAGCCCACGGGCCTCGTCGTAGCCGCCCCGGAAGATGGCGATCCAGCTGCGCTGCAACAGGATGCGGTGCACGTGCAGCGGCTTGCCCAGTTCACGCCAGTGCCGTTCGGCGTGCCCCCAGCATTCGTCGGCGGCCTGCAACGCGCCCGCGGCCAGCCGGGTCAGCCCGAAGTACAGCCAGCAGCGCGATACCTCGTGGGCTCGCGCCTGCCGGGCGATCTCCGGATACGCGGCGGTGACCAGCGCTTCGGTGCCCTCCAGGTCGCCCGTCGACCACCGCACCGCCGCCCGTTCCAATTGCGCTCTCGCGGTGGCCAATTCCCAGCCGCGGGCCTGGGCGCGGGCCTCGGCCCGGCGCAGCCACGGCAACGCCTCGTCCATCCTGCCGGTTTCGATGCAGAACCGCGCATAGCCGAGCGCGCCGGTGAGCCAAAGATATTCGCGCTCGGGGTCGTCGGCCGGCGAAGCGATCGCGGCCAGCACCTGGTCCCACAACGGCACCGAACGGACGTGCAGATCGTCGTCGCACAGCGCGAGCGCGCAGAGGATGCGGGCGTGGGTCATCAGATAGACGTCTTCGACATCCAGCGCAGCCAAGGACTGCGCCGCGCCCTCGTGGTCACCGATGGCGGCGGACAGGCCGGTCCGCAGAAATGTGGCCCGGCGGCGGTAGCGGCTGAGCATGTGGTCAGCGTCCTCCGGGGTCATGGTCATCTGCGCGGCGATCGCGGCCGGCGCGGTGCCGGCCAGGATCGCTGCGTAGATGTCGAGGCAGTCGTCGATCCGCCGGATACATTCGCGCACCCCGTCCAGGGCGCTGCGGATCAGATAGATCTCGCCGAGCTGGGCGAAGACCTCGAGCATCTGGTCGTCCCGGTCGGCCGCTTCGATGGCGGGCATCAGCGACAGCAGCAGTTCCTTGGCTGTCGCCTCGTCGGCGGCGAACATCAGCGCGCGGGCGCGGGCGAGTTCACCGGTGGTCGACACGGCCGCATCATAAGTCGAACGGCGGGTGC
The DNA here is from genome assembly GCF_048282635.1 of Mycobacterium sp. PDNC021. NCBI lineage: Bacteria > Bacillati > Actinomycetota > Actinomycetes > Mycobacteriales > Mycobacteriaceae > Mycobacterium > Mycobacterium sp. PDNC021. Next base: position 2,994,739 of record NZ_CP182502.1, on the reverse strand, counting down.
ATCAGATGCACCCGCCGCTCGGGCAGTCCTGGCAGGCATGTCAGCCGCAGGTCACCTTGATCTCGAAGTTCTTCGAGATCATTCCGGCCATCGGGTTCTTCAGGTCAGCGCCCGCCGCCTGCCCGGTGATGGTGTACGTGCTGCCGTCGACCTTGACGTCAGCCGAGCCGGTCTTCATGCCGCCCATCTCCGACACCGCGAGCGCGTTGCCGTCGACCACCATGCCCAGGGACTGCACCTTCGGCGGCGCCGCGTCAGTCAGCACGACGCCGAGGCCCTGCGCGCCGCCGCCGATGGGTGCGCTGGCGATGTTGATGGTGCCGCCCTGCTTGACGCAGGTCACCGACTTCAGGTCCAAGCCGGCCAGGTCCTGGCCCTCGACCTTGACGACGGTGTTGCCGCCGCCCGTCACCGAACCCGGGCCGGACGCCTTCGGGCCGTCCGACTTGTCGGTGGAGCAGCCGATCAGGGTGGCGCCCACGGCCAGCATGCCGATACCAGCGGCCAGAGTGCGATTGATGTTCATGGCAGAGGGTTTCCCTTCCTTGTACGCCGCCCCAGTGGCGTCGTCGTGCCGTAAGTACACGCGGACGTCGCGGCTACCGATCCCAACTTTCCCGCGCGGTACGGTGAAGTCATGGCCGACGAAACCGCCGCCGAGCAGCCATCGACGGATCCGAATGAGCCGATCGACGCCGAGGTCGTGCCACTGGATCCGGACCCCTCGCCGGCACCCGCGCCAGCGCCCGATACCGGCTACACCCCCGGTGGTGTCCCGACCTTCGAGTCGGTGCGGGAGAAGATCGAGACCCGGTACGGCACCGCGATCGGATCGGCCGAGCTGGCTGCGGACACCCCGGAAGGCCGGTCGGTCGAGGAACAGTACGAAGCCCGGCAGAAGGCGGCCGCGGAACGGGTCGAGCAGATCCGTCGCTCGATGCACGACAGCTGACTTGCGTACCTTCACCGTCGCCGAGCGCCGCAATCGCTTGGCGCAACGTCATTTCCTGAGCGGAGCGGCATCGAGTCACAACGAGGTGACCCGGTCGCTGGTAGGCCTGCACGGCACCGACCCCGCTACGCCGTACCTGTCGCTGTGGGCGCGGCTGCCCGGTTTCACCGTCACCGATCTCGACAGTGCGATGTATCGGGACCGGCAGCTGGTCAAACACATGGCGATGCGCCGGACGCTGTGGGTGGTGCACACCGACGACCTGCCCGCGGTCCAGGCTGCGGCCAGCGATCGCGTGGCCGCGACCGAGCGCAAACGGCTGATCGGCGACGTCGAGAAATCCGGCATCGCGGCCGACGGCGAGGCCTGGCTGGAGCTTGCGTCGGCCGCCGTCCGCGGCCACCTGTCCTCGGGCGATTTCGCCAACACCGCCACGCTGCGGACCGCGTTGCCGGAGTTGGCCGGCGAGTGGGACCCTGCACCCGGAAAGACCTGGGGCGGAAGCACTCCCGTCGCCCCGCGGGTGCTGACCGTGTTGTCCGCGCAAGGGCATCTGCTGCGCGGACCCAACGACGGCACCTGGACGACGTCGCGGCCACGGTGGGCCTCGGCGGGGCACTGGCTGCCCGAACCTGCCGGCGCCCTGCCCGCCGACGACGCCCGGGCGGCGCTGCTGCGCGCCTGGCTGCGGACTTTCGGCCCGGCCACCGCCACCGATGTGAAGTGGTGGTTCGGGCAGACCTTGACGTGGGCGCGCGAAGGGCTGCGGTCGATCGAGGCCGTCGAAGTCGGGTTGGCAGACTGCGATGACGCTGGGTTCGTCCTGCCCGACGATCTCGACGCCGCTCCCCCCGCCCCGCCTTGGGGCGCACTGCTGCCCGGGTTGGACCCGACCGTCATGGGCTGGCAGGCCCGCTCGTGGTACCTGGGTCCGCACGCCGGGCAGCTGTTCGACCGCTCCGGCAATGCCGGCCCCACGGTGTGGTGGGACAGCCGCGTCGTCGGCGCCTGGGGTCAGGATGCGGACGGCCGGGTGCGGCTGGAGTACGTCGAAGACGTCGGGGCGTCGGCGCGGAAGGTGCTGCAGCGCAAGGCTTCCGAGCTGACGGACTGGCTCGACGGGGTGCGGGTCAAGCCGCGGTTCCCGTCACCCCTGAGCCAGGCCCTGTCTCGCTGAACCTAGGCACTCACCTTGCGCCGCCTGGTCTTCGGCGGATCCGGCACGACGGCCGGTAACAGCTCCGCGAGGAACTGTCCGGTGTAGCTGTCGGGGCTCGCCGCGACGTCCTCCGGTGTGCCGGACACCACCACCGTGCCGCCGCCCGCGCCGCCGTTGGGGCCCATGTCGACGATCCAGTCCGAGGTCTTGATGACGTCGAGGTTGTGCTCGATCACGATGACCGTGTTGCCCTTGTCGACCAGACCGTTGATCACCTTGAGCAGCTTGCGGATGTCCTCGAAATGCAGGCCGGTGGTCGGCTCGTCGAGGATGTAGACGGTGCGGCCGGTGGACCGCTTCTGCAGTTCGGCGGCCAGCTTCACCCGCTGGGCCTCACCACCGGACAGCGTCGGGGCGGGCTGGCCCAGCCGGACGTAGCCCAGGCCGACGTCGACGAGCGTCTTGAGGTACCGGTGGATCGAGCTGATGGGCTCGAAGAACTCGGTAGCCTCCTCGATGGGCATGTCGAGCACCTCGGAGATGGTCTTGTCCTTGTAGTGCACCTCGAGGGTTTCCCGGTTGTACCGGGCGCCCTGGCACACCTCGCACGGCACGTACACGTCCGGCAGGAAGTTCATCTCGATCTTGATGGTGCCGTCACCCGAACATGCTTCGCAGCGGCCACCTTTCACATTGAACGAGAACCGGCCCGGCTGGTAGCCGCGGACCTTGGCCTCGGTCGTCGCCGCGAACAGCGTGCGGATCTTGTCGAACACGCCGGTGTAGGTCGCCGGGTTGGACCGCGGGGTGCGGCCGATCGGTGACTGGTCGACCCGCACCAGCTTGTCCAGCTGGTCGAGCCCGTTGATCCGGGTGTGCCGGCCAGGCACCTGCCGGGCGCCGTTGAGCTTGTTGGCCATGACGGTCGCCAGGATGTCGTTGACCAATGTCGACTTGCCTGAGCCGGAGACTCCGGTGACCGACGTCAGCACACCCAGCGGGAACGCGACGTCGACCTCTTTGAGGTTGTGTTCCCGGGCGCCGACCACGGTGACCTGCCGCTTGCGGTCGACGGGCCGCCGGATGGCCGGAACCTCGATCTGCTCCCGGCCCGAAAGATAGGCACCGGTAATCGAATTGGTGTTCTTCAGCAGTTCCTTGTAGGTGCCGCTGTGCACGATCTGGCCGCCGTGCTCACCGGCAGCGGGACCGATGTCGACGACCCAGTCGGCGTGCGCGATGGTGTCCAGGTCGTGCTCGACGACGATCAGCGTGTTGCCGAGGTCGCGCAGCCGGACCAGGGTGTCGATGAGCCGGCGGTTGTCCCGCTGGTGCAACCCGATGGAGGGTTCATCGAGTACGTAGAGCACGCCGACCAGACCCGAACCGATCTGGGTGGCCAGCCGAATACGTTGTGCCTCACCGCCGGACAACGTGCCCGCGGCCCGCGACAGGGTCAGGTAATCGAGACCGACGTCGAGCAAGAACCCGAGCCGCGACTGCACCTCTTTGAGTACCTGGCCGGCGATGGCCTGCTCGCGCGAACCGAGAGTCAGCGCGTTGAGGAACGTCGAGCAGTCCGAGATGGACAGATCACACACCTGCGCAATGGATTTCGCGTCGTCATCCGCGGACAGGGTGACGGCCAGGATCTCCGGCTTGAGACGAGTGCCGGCGCACTCGGGGCACGGGATGTCCCGCATGAAGCCCTCGTAGCGTTCCTTCATCTGCTCGGATTCGGTCTGCTCCATCCGGCGCTGCAGGAACGCCAGCACGCCCTCGAAATCGGCGTAGTAGGAGCGGGTGCGGCCGTACCGGTTCTTGTACCGGACGTGCACCTGGTGGTCGGAGCCTTCCAGAATCGCCTTGCGCGCCTTGGCCGGAAGCTTCTTCCACGGGGTGTCGATGTCGAAGCCCAGCTCTTCGCCGAGCCCCGCCATCATGCGGGTGAAATAGTCGGCGTTGTGGCCCATGGACCACGGCGCCACCGCACCCTCGGCGAGCGTCAGCTCCGGGTCCGGCACGACGAGCTCGGGGTCGACTTCCTTCTTGATGCCCAGGCCGGTGCACTCAGGGCAGGCGCCGTACGGGGAGTTGAACGAGAACGACCGCGGCTCAAGGTCATCGACGGCCAACGGGTGCGCATTGGGGCAGGCCAGCTTCTCCGAGAAACGCTGCTCGCGCTGCGGATGATTGTCGTCGCGGTCGACGAACTCCAGCACGACGATGCCGTCGGCGAGGCCCAACGCGGTTTCCACCGAATCGGTGAGCCGCTGCTTGGAGCTGGCCTTGACAGTGAGGCGGTCGACGACCACCTCGATGTCGTGCTTCTCCTGCTTCTTGAGCTTCGGCGGATCGGTCAGCGAGTGCACGACGCCGTCGACCCGCACGCGGCTGTAGCCCTGGCCGTTGAGCTTGTCGAAGAGGTCGACGAACTCACCCTTGCGGGTCCGGACCACGGGCGCGAGCACCTGGAACCGGATGCCCTCGTCCATGGCGAGCACCTGGTCCACGATCTGCTGCGGCGTCTGCCGAGCGATGCGCTCACCACACACCGGGCAGTGCGGAGTGCCGGCGCGCGCGTAGAGCAGACGCAGGTAGTCGTAGACCTCGGTGATGGTGCCGACGGTCGAGCGCGGGTTGCGGTTGGTCGACTTCTGGTCGATGGACACCGCGGGCGAGAGGCCTTCGATGAAGTCCACGTCGGGCTTGTCCATCTGGCCCAGGAACTGGCGGGCGTAGGCCGACAGCGACTCGACGTAGCGGCGCTGCCCCTCGGCGAAGATGGTGTCGAACGCCAGCGAGCTCTTGCCCGATCCGGACAGGCCCGTGAACACGATCAGCGAGTCTCTTGGCAGGTCAAGGTCGATTCCCCGCAGGTTGTGCTCGCGCGCACCTTTGACGATCAGACGGTCCGACACACGTATCCCTTCACCTGTTTGTCTGGGTAGTCCAGACACCACAGCGCCATGCTATGTGCCCCCACCGACAAGCCCGATACGGTGGCGTCATGACAGTCGTCAACGACACCTACACCGGCCACGTCGATGCGGGCACCGCGGCACGTCGCACGCTGCCTGCCGCGACGATCGTCAAGGCATCGGTCGGACCGATGGACAACAACGCGTACCTCATCACTTGTTCCGCGACCGGAAAGACGCTGCTCATCGACGCCGCGAACGACGGCGCCGCGCTCGTCGTGCTGATCAGGTCGCAAACGCCGAACGTCGAGCTCATCGTCACCAGCCACCAGCACTTCGACCACTGGCAGGCGCTGGCCGAAGTGGCCGAAGCCACAGGCGCACCCACCGCGGCGCATGCCCTGGACGCCGAGCCACTGCCCGTCAAGCCCGACCGGATTCTGGCCGACGGCGACACCATCACGATCGGCGACCTGGCCCTCGACGTCATCCACCTGCAAGGTCACACCGAAGGTTCGGTCGCGCTCGCGCTCCGCGGGGCCGACGGTGACGTCACACACCTCTTCACCGGCGACTGCCTGTTTCCGGGCGGCGTCGGCAAGACCTGGCAGGAAGGCGACTTCGAGCGACTGCTCGGCGACGTCACCCGCAAGGTCTTCGACGTCTACCCCGACTCGACGGTCATCTACCCCGGGCACGGCGACGACACCACACTCGGCACCGAGCGGCCGCACCTCGAAGAATGGCGGACGCGCGGCTGGTAAGGGCTACGTCAGCCCACGCACTGGCCCGTCGGGACGGGTTCGGTGTTACCGACCAGCGCCAGCTGGGGTGCGACTTCCTTCGCGGTCAATGCGAAACTCGTGTCGGGGTCGTCCTGCGCTGCGCCGAAGACCACACCACGCACGCGACCGTCCAGGTCGACCAGCGGGCCACCTGAATTTCCTTGCTGCACAGCACCTCTGATGGCATACACCTCGCGCGTCACCGTGCCGGTGCGAAAGATGTCAGGCCCCTGCAGCTTGATGACCTCACGGACCCGGACCGGCTTGGCCTCGTACGCACCCCCGTGCGGAAACCCGAGGGCTGCCGCGTCGGCACCGCTGACGGCGGGCGCCTCGGAGAACATCAACGGAGCCGTCGGCAGGTCCGGGACGGCGAGGATCGAGATGTCCATGTTGGGGTCGAACGAAACCACGTGGCCGTCGTACTTGGTGCCGCCGACCTCGACCGAGATCTCGTCGGTCCCGGCAACACCATGGGCGGTGGACATGACCCGCTTGGGCGCCACGACAAACCCGGTGCCCTCCAACCGCTTTCGGCAACTGTGGGCGATACCGTGCACCCGCACCACACTCCCCTGTGCCGCGGCCACGGCGGGATTGCGCGCCACGTTGGGGTCCGGCGGGCCGACGGACGGGATCGTCGATGCGGTCTCGGACGCCAGCCCGGAGGTCGTCGCGGGCGCTGCGGTCCGATCGTTCGCACCGCAGCCGGCGACAAGTGACGCGGCCAGTGACAGCGTCACCCACGACGCAAGGACGAGACTTCTGCGGGCCATGGCTCGAAACTTTACGGGCACGAAAAATCCTGAGGCCCCCGGCAGTACGCCGGGGGCCTCAGGGAAATCCGAACCTTACGAGGTGTGGACGATCAGCACGTCGACCTTGGCGCGACGAGCGACGTTCGCCGGCACCGAGCCCAGCAGACGGCCGGCAATGGTGCTCAGACCGACGTTTCCGACGACCAGCAGGTCGGCGTTGGAACCCTCAGCCAGCTCGACCAGCGCGTCGACGGGAGCGCCGACGATAGCCTTCTCCTCCACCTGAGTGGCACCGGCTGCCTCGGCGCGGTCACGAGCCTCACGCAGGATCGCGTAGATCGGCGCGTCGCCGTGCACCTTGTAGCCCTCGTCCTTCAGGACGTCGGCCGCACGCTGATCATCGGCGTGCGGGAAGTAGGCGGTTGCCACGACCAATTTCGCATTGGCCCCCGCGGCGATCTGGGCGGCACGCTCCACAGCGCGCAATGACGAATCCGATCCGTCCGTACCGACGACCACGGTCTGGTAGCCGCTCATCAATGGCCTCCCGTTATGCAGGTTTGAGTATCCGGCGTACTGTCCGGCGTCACCGCAGACAGTAGCCGCTGAAGCGCGGCCGATGGTGCGGTTTCACCACACAAGTTCGCCGGGGATACCGTGAAAAATGTGCTTTACCGGCACCGATGTTAGCGGCAGCCACCGCAACGGGCTTGCTAATGGTGACGAAACAACCGCGTGTTTCGCCCGGTGAGCGGGACCGCTTCAGGCCCAAGATTGTTAGCCACGACCGAAATACAGCTCCTGCGTGGCCACGCACACCAACTGTCCGGCACGGTTGTACATTGTCCCGCTGGCCAGGCCGCGGCCGCCAATGCCACTCGGCGAGGTCTGGTCGGACAGCACCCAGTCACTCAGATCCACTGGCCGGTGGAACCACAGCGCGTGGTCGATCAGCGCGGAGAAGGTGTGGGCCGGCAGCGCACCACGCGGGATCATTGCCGCCTCCAGCATGGTGGTACCGGTCAGATACGCGAGCAGCCCGGCGTGCAACGCCGGGTCATCGGGGATGATGTCCGTCGGGCGCCACCACATGCGCAGATGCGGCGCCGGGTCCGGCGACTCCTTCGCCAACCGCGGGTGCGGATCTATGTACCGCAGCTCGAACGGTTGGTCGCGGACCCAGAAGCCACCTGATTCGTCGGCGTAGTCGGCGAGCTGTTCGGCCATGGTCGGTACCGAAAGCGGTTCCGGCACATCAGGAATGGTCGCCTGATAGTCGAGCGCTTCGACCGGGGCGCTGAACGACGCCAACGCCTCCAGCAGGATCTCCCCATCCTGACGGGCGGTGATCCGGCGCGTCGCGAGCGTGCCGCCATCGCGCGCGGCGTCGACCTGGACCTCAACCGGATACCGGGCGTCACCGGCACGCAGGTAGTAGACATGCAGGCTGTGCGCGCTACGTCCCGGTGCGGTCCGGCTCGCCGCCACCAGCACCTGACCGGCGAGATGGCCGCCGGCGATGTGGTGGCCGGGGTTGTCGAGTTGAGTTGCCACGAAGTGGTGGTCATCGGTCTGATCCACCAGCAGCGTGCTGACGAGATCGGACAAGGTCGGCGAACGGTACGTCACCTGAGGCATCTTGCCTGACATGTCCACGCGCCAAATTGAGCGGTAGCACTGATCGGTGAATTCCATTGCGGCACGCCCGATCGACGTGTCTTGCGTCAAGAAGTTGGCAGGTTTTGTGGGTTCGTCGAGTTTAGGTAGGCCTGTTTGGGGGTGCGGTCGTCGAGGGCTTGGTGGGGTCTGATGGTGTTGTAGATGGTTCGGAAGTGGTGGGCTTCCATGTCGAGGGCGTCGCCGTCGCCGATGTATCCGCGAAATAGGTGCTCGTATTTAAGGGTGCCGAAGAACCGTTCGATGACGCCGTTGGTTTGTGGGGATTTGATCCGGGTTCGGACGTGCCGCAGCAGTGGGTCGGTGTGGTCGGCGAACAGTGCCCCGAAGTCCTTGCCGCGGTAGCAGGGGCCGTTGTCGGTGACGATGGCGATCGGTGCGGGTGTCTGGCCGATGATGTTGTCGTGGGCGTCGAGGACGTCCATCAGGGCGCGGTCATCGCGTAGGTCGTCGATAGCCAGGACGCGTTGGGCTTCGTCGATGGCCAGTTGTATGCAGCGCACGGCATCGATGCCGCGGCTGGTGGGGGTGACGGTGATCGCCAGGCAGTATTTGGTGGCGTAGTCGATGACGGCACTGATCCTCCAGATGCCGCCGTTGGTGGTTTCGAATTCGGAGAAGTCCGTCTGCCAGACCCGGTTGCGTTCGGTGGGTGGGTCGCGGAACACTTTGCGGCGCAATATCGCCCAGGATTTGCGGTCGGCGCGAAATCCCTGGGGCAGCAACAAGCCTCGTCGTTTCAGTGCTCGTTGCACTGAGGAATTGGTGACGTCGTGGCCGTCGGCGCGCATCATGGCGGCGATCTTGCGGTAGCCCCAGGCTGGCCACGCTTCGGCGTATTTGGCAGCCAGGCCTTCGACGCGATCAACCACCGGCGCCGGCCACGGACCTCTATCCGCAGCGCCATGACGCAATCGGGCCAACCGCCGCCGGTAGGTGCGTTCGGGGATGTCTGCCAGTACCGCGAACCTCGAAACCGGCAGCCCCGCCGCCTCTCTTAGGGCTTCGAGGTCTTGGAAGGGACCTGATCGATCAGCGCGGCACCGCGCTGCCAAATCCGAAGCTGCACCGTGGCTTCGGCCAGCGCCAGTTTGAGTTGCTCGTTTTCGATCTGCAGGCGCCGCTGTTCGGGTGTGCCCTTAGCCCCGGCCGGGCCGCTGGGCACCTCCTCAAGCCGCTCGGCGCCAGCGGCTAAAAACTGATGCTTCCACTTCGTCACGGTTTCACGGCAGACCCCGCTGCGGCGTGCGGCCTCCCCGCACGTCATTTCGTTGGCCAACACGGCCAGCACCAGTCGGGTCTTTTCTTCGGCAGGGATCTTCGTCCGTCGCGATCTGGCCATGACTCACTCAACCTCCTGAACCCTGGCCTCGTTGTGGATAACGCGACCCTGCCAAAAAGTTTGAGTCAGTAGAGACAGGTAGACTCGAACACATGTTCGAACATGAAGGTATCGGCGGCACGGGAGTCCTCGTGCACGATGTCTCAACGGTCGATGCCATGACGCATTACGCGCGGGTGGAAGCGGTGGCCGCGTCAGGCCGGTTCGTGGCGATCGCCGACCTGGTCGCGCTGCGCGTCGACAATCAAGGCGATCGGCAGTGGTGGGCCTGCGATGGCTGGGACGCCGCCTGCGCGGAAGTCGGCGCCGCGCTGGGGATCGGCCCCAAGGAAGCGTCGGGGCAGATGTCGATCGCCGTCGCGTTGCGGTACCGGCTCCCACGGGTGGCAGCAGTGTTCGCCAACGGCGGGGTATCCGCCCGCACGGTGGGCACGATCTGTTGGCGCACCCGACTAGTCGAAGACCCCAACCTGATGGCCGTGATCGATGCCGCGCTGGCCGGGGCACTGAAAGAGTGGGCGGGCCTGTCGCGCAAGAAGATCGAGAAGAAGATCGACGGCTGGGTGCACAAATTCGACCCGGCCGCGGTCCTCAAAGTCCGGTCCGCGGCCCGCCGCCGTGGGGTCGGGGTCGGCAAACCCGACGACGACACCGGGGTGGCCTCGATCTGGGGTGCGTTATTGGCCACCGACGCCGAACTACTGGATCGAGTACTGACCGAGATGGCCCGGCAGGTGTGCGACAACGATCCACGTACGTTCGGGCAACGGCGCGCCGACGCCCTGGGCGTACTCGCGGCCCGCGGTGACCGGCTGACCTGCCAATGCGGTGCGCCGGATTGCCCGGCCGCCGGGCCCGACGCCCGGGCGACGGCGGTGGTGATCCATGTGCTCACCGACGCGCTACCGGCGCCGGTGGCGGATCCGCTGCTCAGTGGGGATCCGGCCGCGCCGCTGGCACCTATGCCAACCCCGCCCGCACCTGAACCCGAGCCTGCGCCCGAGCCGTTCGTCGAGACGACGCCCGACATCGCGCTTGAGCCTGCGGCCGAGCCGCGACCTGTCCCCGGTTGTGCCGAGGCCCCAGCCCCGGTCGCCGACGCGGAAGCCGAGCCGGTTCCGATGCCTGCAGCTTGCCCCGCGCCCGCCCCGACGCCCGCTCACAGTTCTGCTGCGGTGGCGGTGTCGCCGGTGCGGGTCCCCGCCCCGGTACACACACCCGTCGGCTACATGGTCGGCGGCGCGGTGGTGCCGCCGGCGCTGCTGGCTGACCTGGTGGCCCGCGGCGCCACCGTCCGCACCGTCGCCTCAGCCAGTGGTCTTGCCGGAGTGCCGCGGTACCGGCCCCCGACCGCCATGGACGAGTTCGTCCGGATGCGCGCCATGACGTGCATGTTCCCCGGCTGCGACCAACCCGCCACCGCCTGCGACCTCGACCACACCATCCCGTGGCCCGCCGGGCCGACCCATCCGGGCAACCTCAGCCCGAAATGCCGCAAACACCACCTACTCAAAACCTTCTACAGCGGACCCGACGGCTGGCGGGACCGGCAACAGCACGACGGCACCATCGTGTGGACCGCACCCACCGGCCACACCTACACCAGCGTGCCCGAAAGCCGAATCCTGTTCCCCCACAAGCAGGTTGATACACCACTACCGGACGGTCCACCGCCGAACGTCACCGATCTCGACACCCCACCGGCACCCGGACGCGGCATCATGATGCCCATCCGGCAGCGCACCCGCGCCCACAACCAAGCCCAGCAGATCGCCTACGAACGCGCCCTCAACGAAGCCGACCTCAAAGAAATCGCCGCGGCACAAGAAGCCGCCGACCGCCGACACGCAGCCCGCGAAGCCGCCCGCGAGGCCGGCGAAAACGACATCCCACCACCGCAGTGAACAAGACGTGAATGCCCCTGAAAAATCACGACTTTCAGGGGCCAAACGTCTGCTGCGGTGTTCCCGGCACCAGAGACAGATGAGTATGTACGCCCAACCACGGAGCATCGACCGTCGACCGCGTCAGCAGCACCGTCGCGCGCCCTGGTCTGACAAACGCGCGACGATCGGCGTCGTAGCCCGTTGACGACCAAAGGCATATTCCCGAGCCGGACAGCCCGTCCGGTGAAGTTCGGGTGGCCAGCGAGTCCAGATCGAAGCGAAAGTCACTGATACGCGCCCAGATCGATCGCCACTGCGCATCGACCAATTCATCGATCCCGTGCACGAGGCGCATGTAGGTGCCGAACCCCACGACTTCCTGGTCGAACAGCCTGCGCGCGCCGGCGTAATCGACCGCCCGGATCAGCTGCTCCCATTCGACGAACCAGTCACGAATCGCATCTCCCGGCAACCCATCTCCTCACACATTTAAGCTGTCGCGGTGCCACCCAGTACTGCAGCTCAGCAGGTCAGCGGTCTGGTGGCGCGTGCGATACCGCTACGTTGGCGCAGATTCGTACTTTATGCGCGCCAGCACCGGCGGTTGCCCGAGTTGATCGAACCGCAGCGGTTCACCGACAAAGTCAACTGGCGCATCCTGCACGACCGCCGCGAGCTGCTCAGCCCAACCTGCGACAAGCTCGCCGTCAAAGAACTGGCCCGCCAGACTGCCGGTGACAGCGTGCGCATCCCCCGCACGCTGTGGTCCGGCACCGACCTGACCCAGCTCGTCACCGTTGGACTACCTGACCGGTGGATTCTCAAACCGTCACATCGCTGGGGAAAGATCGTCGCGGGCACGGGAGTTCCCGATGTTCAGCGGCTGACCGCCCGCACCAAGGGCTGGCTGTTCAACGAGAACTGGCACATCATGGGCGAATGGGCCTACAGCCGCGCCAATCCGAGGTTCCTCGTCGAGGAGCGGATCGGCGACGCAGCCGGGTTCCCGACTGACTACAAGTTCTTCGTGTTCGACGGTGTCGCACGCTATGTGTTGCACGTCTCCGAACGAGCCACCCATCCATGCCCGACGTACTACGACCGGACATGGACTCGGGTAGCCACCAGGCCCGGATCAGAAGACACCCCGCACGTCGCGCCACCCGCGCAGCTGACGGAGATGCTGGCGGTCGCCGAACGTATTGCGTCAGGTTTCGACTTCCTGCGCGTCGATCTCTACAACGTCGACGGTGAGATCTGGTTCGGCGAGACCGCCGCCTATCCGGTGAGCGGATTCGCGCAATACTCACCGGCGGCATTCGACCTGGAGCTCGGGAGCTGGTGGCAGCTACCCGAGCTCCAGTAGTGGAGCGAGTGACGGGATTCGAACCCGTGTGAACGGCTTTGCAGGCCGGTGCCTAGCCACTCAGCCACACCCGCACTGATGACCACAGTGCCAGCAGAGGCTGCGCCTGCCCATGGTTGGGATCGCGGTGATTACTACCTCTCGCAGCAGTCCCCCACCGGCCGACCCACCACCGGGCCGCCCTGCGGCCAGCCGGCCGGCGAGTCCTCCCACGGCTCCTGACGTCCGTACGGGGTCAGATCGAGGAACGGATAGCCCACTGCCGAATGATCGAGCCCGCGCGCGTACGCCGAATAGGTATGGAACACCTCGTCGCCGCGGCGCAGGAAAACGCTCGCACCGGGCCAGTCTCCGCGCAGGTCATCGTCGGTCCAGCCGTCGGCGTACAGCTCGTCGAGCGACTTGTAGTTGTACTCGATCGGTGCCCGCGCCGGGTCGAGCGTCACGTGGAAGTCGTAGGTGAAGTCGCCGTCACGCGACGAGTACCACGGAAACGTCCAGCCGTGCTGGTCGCGATACCGGGCGACGCTGTCGTACGGAGCCCGAGAGACGCACGTGAAGGTGACTCCCTTGCCGTACAACAGCTTTCGATCCTCTTCGGTGAACGTCAGATCGGCAGCGGCGGTGCAGCTCGGGCAGCCGGCATCGATCGCGTCGACCCACATGAAGTGGTGGATGTAGAGCTGGCTGCGACCCTCGAACATGTCCAGCAAGCTGACGGCGCCGTCGGGTCCGTCGAACACATAGTTCTTCTCGATCTTCACCATCGGCAGCCGACGGCGTTCGGCGTTGACCGCGTCGCGCAGATGCGTCGCCTCCCGTTCCCTGGCCAGGAGCTTCGTGCGAGCCCCGATCCATTCCTCCCGGGTGACGACATCGGGGTAAGCGGTTGGTTGCGCGGACATGGCATCACTCCTCGTCAGATATCGGCTCTATAAGACAGACTTCGACTCCCGCCAAAAGTCATCGGAGCGCGTTAGTTTGTCCCCCATGGAATGGCTGGCAGATCCCGCCTTTTTCGGCGGGCCCGGGCAGGGCTCGCGGCAGATCATCGAACTCGTGGTCGCGTTCGGCCTGACCGCACTCATCGGACTGGAACGCGAAATCCAGGGCAAGAGCGCCGGTTTGCGCACACAGACCATCGTCGGCACCGCAGCCGCGCTGATCATGCTGGTGAGCAAGTACGGCTTCGGCGACGTGCTGACCCCTGGGCTGGTGGTCGTCGACCCGTCCCGCGTCGCGGCCCAGATCGTCTCGGGCATCGGCTTTCTCGGTGCGGGCATCATCATCGTGCGCCGGGGCTCGGTGCATGGGCTGACCACCGCGGCCTCGGTGTGGGAGTCGGCGGCAATCGGCATGGCGGCCGGCGCCGGCTTGCTGCTGCTGGCCAGCGTGATGACCGGGATGCACCTGCTGATCATCGTGGGGTTCATGCCGCTGGCCCGGCGGCTGGCCTCGCGCCTGGGCGCGACCGTCCGGCTCCACATCACCTATGCCGACGACCGCGGTGTCCTACGGGACGTGTTGCAGGCGTGCGGCCGGCGCGACTGGCAGGTCACCGACCTGGAAACCGACCCCGGCGGAGAACCCCTCGAGGCGCCACCCGGCCATGTCGGCGTCCAGGTGACGCTGGCCGGTTCCGGGGTCATCGGGGCCGCCGCCGTGCTGGCCCAGGTCGATGGGGTCATCGGTGTGCGTCAAATCACAGAAGATCCCGACTGACGCACGCGGAGGCGCGCCGACACCCGATGTTCCTGTACGTTTCGCAGAACTAACGGGGTGACGGGACGTATGACGCGCGAATTGACTGATTCTGACTACTTGGCCGAGCTGGAGCCGGTAGCCGCCGACGCCCTCAACCAGCATCTGTCGAGGTCGGTGCACTGGTATCCGCATGATTACGTGCCGTGGGCCAATGGGAAGAACTTCGCAGCGGCGGGCGGCGAGGACTGGGATCCCGAGCAGTCACAACTGAGTGAGCTGGCAAAAGCCGCCATGATCACCAACCTGCTCACCGAGGACAACCTGCCGTCCTACCACCGTGAAGCCATGACCCACTTGTCGCTGGACAGCGCGTGGGGCACCTGGGTCAACCGCTGGACCGCCGAAGAGAACCGGCACGGCATCGCTCTCCGCGACTATCTGGTGGTGAACCGCGGCGTTGACCCGGTGGCGCTGGAGCAAGCCCGGATGGAGCACGTAGCCAACGGATTTGCGCCGACCGCCGAAGAGGAAGAAGCCATCGGCGCCGGGGTGCTGATGGCCATCGTGTATCCGACGTTCCAGGAACTGGCCACCCGAGTCAGCCATCGCAACACCGGCAAGGTCTGCAACGACCCGGTGGCTGACCGGCTGCTACAACGGGTGGCGGCCGATGAGAACCTGCACATGATCTTCTACCGCCAGATGAGTGCGGCCGCACTCGATCTGGCACCGGACCAGACCCTGCACTCGGTCGCCTCGGTGATCGAGAAGTTCCGGATGCCCGGCACCGGCATGCCGAACTTCCGGCGTTACGGCGTCCTGATGGCCAAGCACGGCATCTACGATCTGCGCCAGCACCTGGAGGAAGTCGTCCTGCCACCGCTGCGCCAGTGGAAGATCTTCGATCGCACCGATTTCACCGCTCGCGGGGAGAAGCGCCGCGAAGAGCTGGCCGCCTACCTCGAGACGATGGCGAAGCAGGCCAGCAGGTTCGAGGAGCAACGTGACCGGCTGCTGGCACGGGAAGCCGCTCGCGCCGAGCAGCGCGACTCCGCCGTGGTGGGCTAGCGACTCCCCCGGCCGGCCCGATACGACGCCACACACCCCAGCGCCGCCAAGCCGGCGAATACCGCGAACAACCAACTGGCGCCGACGGCGTCGGGCCGATCGACCGTGTTGACGACGATGCCGGCCAGCCCGGCACCGAAAGCTCCGCAGATCAGCTGAACGGTGTTGATCGCTGCCGCGGCCACCGTCCCTTCCGCGGGATCGTCGACCCGGCCCATGGCCCACACCGACAGGTGGGGCCATGCCATGCCGACACCGATCCCGGTGACCAGAAGCGCGAGCGCCCAGACGCCGACAACTGCGGGTGAGGCGCCATCGACCTGGCTGAGCGCGGCAGCACCGAGTCCGATCCCCATCACCAACGGCGCCACCGCCACGATGCGCACCACCCGAGCGGGTGTGGTGACCGAGGCGCTGACGATCTCGCTGACCGTCCAGCCCACGCTCAGCGCCACGGCGAGAAAGCCCGCTGTCAACGGCACCAGGCCGGCCAGGCGCTGGCCGTACAGCGGCACGTACATGTCGGCCATGGTGGCCGCCATCAGCACGCCGAGGGTCACATAGATCCACTTGAACGGGCCGGGCCCGTAGGCGGTCTTCGGCAGCACGCTCACGGGCATCCGCCGGTCCACGACGATGAACACTCCGACCAGCGCGACGCCGCCGGCCAGCAGCACCACCATGAGCGGCACGCTGCGCTGGATGCCGGCAACGCTGATCGCCATGGCCGCCGATCCGAGAATCACCAACGACCACAGCGGAATCCGCAGCGGCACCCGCACGTGGTCGGCAGATCTGCCCGGCAGACTCAACGGGACCAGGACCATCACCGCCACGGTCAGGATGGCGAGCGCGCCGAATGCCCAGCGCCACACACCCAACTGCGCGAACAAGCCCCCGGACGAGGGGCCGAGCAGTGTCCCGACACCCCACATCGCCGACACCAGCGCCGACGCCTTCGGCCAAAGCGATTGCGGCAGAGCTGTATTGATCACCGCGTAGCCCAGCCCGGCCAGCGTGCCGCCCGCAGCGCCCTGCACGACGCGCCCGGCCAGCATCACCTCCATGGTCGGTGCCAGGGCACACACGACGCTGCCGAGCGCAAAAACACTGAACCCCAACACATATGCCTGCCGCGGACCGAAGCGGGCCACCATGGCGCTGACCGTCGTCGCCGCCATCACCGACGCCACCAGGTACACCGTGGTGACCCAGGCATACAGCCGTCCGCCGCCGATGTCAGTTACCGCGCTGGGCAGCAGGCTGATGGTCAGGAACTCGTTGGTCGCGTACAGCGCAACCCCGCCGGCCAGCACCGTCGACGCACCCAGATACTTGGGACCGAGCAGCTCCCGCCAGCTGCCTGTGGTCACGGTTTCGGCATGCGTGTCGGTCACTTCGGCGACGCTAGAGGCTCAACCACGGTTGAGGTCAAGGAGCGGTCATTTCAGCCCGGCCGCATCCATTCCGCGCAGCTCCTTCTTCAGGTCGGCCACCTCGTCACGAATGCGGGCCGCGAGCTCGAACTGCAGATCCCGTGCCGCGTTCATCATCTGCGCGGTGAGGTCCTTGATCAGGTCCGCCAGCTCAGCACGCGGCATGTTCGCGGTGTCGCGGCCCTCGACGATGCCGGCGCTGACCGCTCGCCCCGGCTCACCCTGGGCCCGGCGACCACGGGAGGCGTTGCGGCCCGAACCGCCGATCTCGACGGCTTCGGTGTCCTCTGCCTCGCGGTACACCTGGTCGAGGATGTCAGCGATCTTCTTCCGCAGCGGCTGCGGGTCGATGCCATTCTCCTCGTTGTAGGCGACCTGCTTGGCGCGGCGACGTTCGGTCTCCTCGATGGCCGCCTGCATGGAGTCGGTGATCTTGTCGGCGTACATGTGCACCTCGCCGGACACGTTGCGCGCCGCGCGGCCGATGGTCTGGATGAGGCTTCGCGCCGAGCGCAGGAAGCCCTCCTTGTCGGCGTCGAGGATCGCGACCAGCGATACCTCGGGCAGGTCCAGGCCCTCGCGGAGCAGGTTGATGCCGACCAGGACGTCATAGTCGCCCAGTCGCAGCTGACGTAGCAGCTCCACGCGGCGCAGGGTGTCCACTTCGGAATGCAGGTACCGCACCCGGATGCCCGTCTCGAGCAGATAGTCGGTGAGGTCCTCGGCCATCTTCTTGGTCAGGGTCGTGACCAGCACCCGCTCGTCGCGCTCGGTGCGCTTGCGGATTTCGCCGATGAGGTCGTCGATCTGGCCCTTGGTCGGCTTGACGACGATCTCGGGGTCGACCAGGCCCGTCGGCCGGATGACCTGCTCGACGAACTCGCCGCCGGACTGGGCCATCTCGTAGGAGCCGGGTGTCGCCGACAGGTACACCGTCTGCCCGATGCGGTCGGCGAACTCCTCCCAGGTCAGCGGCCGGTTATCGACTGCTGACGGCAGCCGGAAACCAAAGTCGACCAGGTTGCGCTTGCGGGACATGTCGCCCTCGTACATGGCGCCGATCTGCGGCACCGTGACGTGGGACTCGTCGATGACGAGCAGGAAGTCGTCCGGGAAGTAGTCCAGCAGCGTCGCCGGCGCCGAGCCCGCGGCGCGACCGTCAATGTGCCGCGAGTAGTTCTCGATGCCCGAGCAGAACCCGACCTGCTTCATCATCTCGACGTCGTAGTTGGTGCGCATCCGCAGCCGCTGTGCCTCCAGCAGCTTGCCCTGGCCTTCCAGCTGCGCCAGCCGCTCTTCCAGCTCCTGCTCGATGGTCGAGATCGCCATGGCCATCCGCTCGGGCCCGGCCACATAGTGGGTGGCCGGGAAAATACGCAGTGAATCGACCTTGCGCACCACGTCACCGGTCAGCGGGTGCAGGTAGTACAGCGCCTCGACCTCGTCGCCGAAGAACTCGATGCGCACCGCGAGTTCCTCGTAGGACGGGATGATCTCGAGGGTGTCGCCGCGCACCCGGAACGTGCCGCGGGTGAACGCCACGTCATTGCGCTTGTACTGGATATCGACGAGCAGGCGCAGCAGACCGTCGCGCGGCACGTCGTCGCCGACCTTCAGTTCGACGGACCGGTCCATGTACGACTGCGGGGTACCGAGGCCGTAGATGCACGACACCGACGCCACCACCACGACGTCGCGGCGTGACAGCAGGCTGGACGTCGCCGAGTGCCGCAGCCGCTCGACGTCGTCGTTGATCGAGCTGTCCTTCTCGATGTAGGTGTCCGTCTGGGCGATATACGCCTCGGGCTGGTAGTAGTCGTAGTACGAGACGAAGTACTCAACGGCGTTGTGCGGCAACATCTCCCGCAGCTCGTTGGCCAGCTGTGCGGCCAGGGTCTTGTTGGGCGCCATCACCAGCGTGGGACGCTGCAGCCGCTCGATCAACCAGGCGGTGGTCGCCGACTTACCGGTACCGGTGGCACCGAGCAGCACCACGTCGCGCTCCCCCGCCCTGATGCGCCGTTCGAGATCCTCGATGGCCGCGGGCTGGTCACCCGCCGGGTCGTACGGACTGACCACTTCGAACTTGTTGCCGGCTCGCACCATGGCGTCGACCGGCCGGTGCTCCGAGTGCGCGAGGACTGGGTATTCGGTCGCGAAGGCCATGGATACCAGGGTAGAGGCGGGCACCGACAGGCGCTGCCGGCCCGTCGCCGGGCGCGTACGCTGACGCCATCCACGCACCCAAGCACGAGACGTTCGACCTGACCGCCAGCACGAACACCGACCCCAAGGGCATCGTGCGGGATGTCGACGTGTACCGAGTCGAGCCGTGGGGCCTCTACATGGCGCGTCCCACCCCCGGCCGGCCGCAGTTCCACTACCTGGAGTCGTGGCTGCTGCCCTCGATCGGCCTGCGTGCCAGCATCTTCCATTTCAATCCCGGACACGAGCGCGACCAGGACTTCTACCTCGACGTCGGCCGGTTCACCGCCGGCGAACGAGTCTGGACGTCCGAGGACCACTACCTGGACCTGGTGGTGCGGTCCGGGGTGGGCGTCGAACTCGAGGACGTCGACGAGCTACTCGACGCGGTACGTCACCACCTGGTGAGCACCGACGACGGTGAACGCGCGATCACCACAGCGACCGTCGCCATCGACGGGTTGGCCCGGCACAAATACCACCTGGGTGATTGGCTAGCCAGTCTCGGTATGTCACTGACCTGGCGCGACAGGTAATGTCAACAACCATGACATCGATCAGGCGCGGACGGATGGCCGCGGCATCGCTGGCGTGCGCCACCGCAGTGGTCACGAGCACCCCCCTGTTTTTCGCCGCGACGTCGGCCGCCGACCCGGTGCCCCCCGCCCCGCCCGTGCCGGCGGTTCCGGCCGGCGACACCGCACCGCCCAGCCCGGGGCCGCACAACGTCACCTATCGGGCCCGGATCGACGGGGTGTCCCGCGGCACGCTGGTGACCTACCGGCTCACCGACACCCAGCTCAATTCGGCGACGCCGTCACTGCTTCCGGGCGAGATGTTCGAGGCGGCCGCTGTCCTCAACTCCCCGGCGAACGCCGGTATGCAGGTGTCGATCCAGTGGCCGTACTCAGCCAGCCTGCACTGCGAGATCCTGGTCGACGACGAGATCGTGGCCCAGGCTGACCAGTTCGTCGCCCCGCGTCTGACACCTCAGCGCCAGGACCCCGGTTACGGGGTGCTCAGCTGTGGTTCCGTGACCGACTTCGATCCCAGCCAGCAGTACAGCGCCGAACTGCCGGGCACACCCGCGACACCGGCACCGGCAGCACCCGCAGCACCCGCACCGGCCACACACTAAGGGCGCCAACCGGTTTCGTCAGCCCAGGCCCAGGCCCGTCGGTACGCGCCGGCGAGCCAGGGTTCCTTGGCGTCGGCGTATTCCCCGCTGGTGGCCGGCGCGGCGGCCATCGCATCGTGCTTGACGGCGAGGTACTCGAGTCGCTCGTCCGGGTTGGCGGTGATCCACGCCGGGAACAGCAACGCGAACTGCTGCCCGGGCCAACCGTCGACCCGGATGTGCACGTTCGTCGGTCGGCCGGGATCCGCGGAGGCGTGAAAACGCTTCTGCCACAGGGCCTTGTCGTCGGAATGGTCGAATTCGGCGACGGTGCTGCGGGCGTCGTCCTTCGCGACGTCATCGGTGATGTCCGCGTTCCGCGGGTAGCCGGCGGCCAGCAGTAGATCGGTGAGCTCGTCGGCCACCTCCAGCGACTTCACGGTCACCTGGATGTCGATGACGTCCTTGGCGTCCAGGTCCGGCACCGCTGTCGACCCGATGTGGTCGATCCGCACCGCCCGGTGGCCACAGGTGGTGCTCAGCCGGGCCACGATCCGGCGGGCCTGTTCGGGCCACGTCTCGTCATACGACACGACCGCCGGTGCGACGGTGGTCGGCACCCCGGCCTGCACGTTGCGCGCGAACGGAACGATCCGCTGCTCCCACAGCTCGCGGGCCTTGGCCGCCAATTCCTCGGCGCTGCCGTGGTTGTCCAGCCAGACGTCCGCGACGGCCTGCCGCTGTTCAATGGTCGCCTGCGCCGCGATCCGGGCGCGGGCGTCGTCCTCCGAGAAGCCGCGGTACTCGATCAGTCGCGCGACGCGCACATCCTCGTCGGCGTGCACCATCAAGACCAACGGGAACAGCGGCGCCATCTGCGACTCGACGAGCAGCGGAATGTCTTCCACCACAACAGAACCCACCGGAGCGGCATCGATGAGCTCGGCACGGCGCTTGGCGACGAGCGGGTGCACGATGCCGTTGAGGGTCTTGCGCTTCTCCTCGTCGCTGAACGCCACCGCGGCCAGCGCCGGCCGGTTGAGCGAACCGTCCGGCAACAGGATGTCCTCGCCGAACGCCTTGACCAGGGCGGCCAGCCCCTCGGTGCCGGGCTCCACCACCTCACGGGCGATGACGTCGCCGTCGACGATGATGCCGCCCGCCGCCGCGAAGGTCGATGACACAGTGGATTTTCCGGCGCCGATGCCGCCGCTCAGTCCGATACGAAGCACCGGGACACCCTATCGGCCCCAACAACGACAAATGCCCCGACCCAATGGGCCGGGGCATTTGTCGTTGAACTACTAGGCGTTGCCGGCGAGCTTCTCGCGCAGCGCCGCCAGCTGGGCGTCGCTGGCCAGGGTGCCACCGGTCGACTCCTCGGAACGCGAGGACGAACCGCTGGTCGCCGGACGGGCAGCTGCCTCGGCGTCGGCCGCGGCGAACTTCTCCATCTGGGCGGTGTGCATCTTGTGGCGACGCTCGGCCTCGGCGTACCGGGCCTCCCACTCGTCACGCTGCTTCTCGAAGCCTTCCAGCCATTCGTTGCTGTCGGCGTCGAAGCCCTCGGGGAAGATGTAGTTGCCCTGCTCGTCGTAGCTGTCGGCCATGCCGTACTTCGACGGGTCGAACTCCTCGGTGTAGTCCTCGTTGGCCTGCTTGAGGCTCAGCGAGATGCGGCGACGTTCCAGGTCGATGTCGATGACCTTGACCATCGCGTCGTCGCCGACCTGGACCACCTGGTCCGGGACCTCGACGTGGCGCTCGGACAGCTCCGAGATGTGCACCAGGCCCTCGATGCCCTCTTCGACGCGGACGAACGCACCGAACGGCACCAGCTTGGTGACCTTGCCCGGGACGATCTGGCCGATCGCGTGGGTGCGGGCGAAGTGGCGCCACGGGTCTTCCTGAGTCGCCTTGAGCGACAGCGAAACCCGCTCGCGGTCCATGTCGACGTCGAGCACCTCGACGGTGACCTCGTCGCCCACCTGAACCACCTCGGACGGGTGATCGATGTGCTTCCAGGACAGCTCCGAGACGTGCACCAGGCCGTCCACGCCGCCCAGGTCGACGAACGCGCCGAAGTTGACGATCGAGGACACGACACCCTTGCGGATGGCGCCCTTGGTGAGCTGATTGAGGAACTCGCTGCGGACCTCGGACTGGGTCTGCTCCAGCCACGCGCGACGCGACAGGACCACGTTGTTGCGGTTCTTGTCGAGCTCGATGATCTTGGCCTCGATCTCCTTGCCGATGTACGGCTGCAGATCGCGGACACGGCGCATCTCGACGAGCGATGCGGGCAGGAAGCCGCGCAGGCCGATGTCGAGGATCAGGCCGCCCTTGACGACCTCGATGACGGTGCCCTTGACGGCCTCGTCCTTCTCCTTGAGCTCCTCGATGGTGCCCCAGGCGCGCTCGTACTGAGCCCGCTTCTTGGAGAGGATCAGGCGGCCTTCCTTGTCCTCCTTGGTGAGAACGAGGGCTTCGACCTCATCGCCCACGGAAACGACCTCATTGGGGTCGACGTCGTGCTTGATGGAGAGTTCGCGGGAAGGAATGACACCTTCGGTCTTGTAGCCGATGTCGAGCAGAACCTCATCGCGGTCCACCTTGACGATGGTCCCTTCGACGATGTCGCCATCGTTGAAGTACTTGATGGTCTTGTCGATAGCGGCGAGAAAGTCCTCGGCCGAGCCAATGTCGTTGATGGCTACTTGCGGCGAGGTGATGGAGGGACTTGGCATGTGGTGGGTTGCTCCGGACAGGTTGAATCGTAGGGACAGAATGTTTGTGTTTCATGACGCGTCGCGGCGTTACCGCCGAACGTTTCACACGCACCCGTAGCCCATGTGGACACAGGTACTTGTTGAGGGTACTAGACCCTTAGACGCAGGCCAAACGCGGTCTACTCCGCTGCAGGGGAATGTCGTTCCGGGCCGATATCCTGCGTGTCGTGTATCCCGCCCCGTCGCCCGTACCGCCGCCGTACCCGTATCTGGCGCCGATGCCGCGGCGAATCCGCAAGGTCGGTGCCCCGCTCGGCGTGATCATCGGACTCGGTGTGCTCGTCGGTTGCCTCCTGATCCTGACCACCCTCACCAACCCGATCGGCATGACCATCGGGTTCGTGCTGGCCAGCATCGCGACGGCCGTGGTGCTGCTGACCTACCTGTGGTTCGACCGCTGGGAGCCCGAGCCACCGCGGCTGCTGATCTTCGCGTTCGTCTGGGGCGCCTCGATCAGCGTCGTCATCTCGGTGCTGCTGGAGACGCTCTCCACGCCGCTGCTCGGCAAGGACGGATTCGCCGCGATGGCGATCGGCGCCCCGGTCATCGAAGAGGCCGCCAAGGGTGTGTTCCTGCTGCTGATGATGACCGGCCGGCGCCGCAACGAACTCAATTCGCTGACCGACTGCCTGGTCTACGCCGGTTTCGTGGCCGCGGGCTTCGCGTGGCTGGAGAACATCTTCTACATCGCCATGGGCGAGAACATTGCACATTCCCTGCTCACCGCCGCGCTACGGCTGATCATGGGTCCCTTCGCGCATCCGCTGTTCACCAGCATGACCGGCATCGGCGTGTACCTCGCGCTGCAGCACCGCGGCGCCGGCGCGAAGGTGCTGTACATCGGACTCGGCTACCTCGCCGCAGTGGTCATGCACATGTTGTGGAACGGCTCGACCGTCGTCGGCGCCGGGGCCTATTTCGCGGTCTACCTGTTCTGGATGGTGCCGATCTTCACGTTGGCCATCGTCACCGGAGTGCTGGGCCGCCGCCGCGAACAGCGGGTGGTCGCCGAGAAGCTGCCCGGGCTCGTCGCCTCCGGCCTGATCACCCCGAACGAGGCGACGTGGCTCGGCTCGATGCGCACCCGCAAGGGCGCGATCGCCGCCGCAGCACGGTTCGGCGGCGCCGCGGCCGGGAAATCGGTGAAGGAATTCGCCGTACAGGTCGTCGAGTTGGCGTTCGTTCGGGACCGCATCGACCGGGGCCTGGCCGACCAGCGGACCTATCAACTGCACGCCGAGGAGGCGTACTGGTTGACCGCCACCCGGGCGCAAGCTCCGGTGCTGCAGTGGTTGGCCAACTACCGGGCGGGTGTGACCTAACCATTTGCGCGGGTCAGCGATACTTCTTGCATGCTCGCGCATCTTCTCGACGTCCTGCCGGCGTTCCTCGTCGCGTCGGTGATCCTGGCCGCGCTGCCCGGACCGGCGACGGCGCTGTTCCTGCACCGCTCGGTGCGCGACGGCCGCAAGGCCGGCCTGGCGGCCGTCGTCGGCAATGAGATCGGTATCTGCGGCTGGACGCTGGCCGGCGGCGGCGGATTGTCGATCCTGCTGACGGCCAACCACTGGCTGTCGTTGGCGCTACACGTCGTCGGGGCCGCGATCATGATCTGGCTCGGCATCAGTGCGTGGCGCAGCGCGAAACACCCCACCGATATGGCGGTGGCCCTGCCACCGCGCGGACGGACCCCGGCCGCGGCATTCCGCGCGGCGCTGGTGTCCATCGCGGCCAACCCGAAGGCCGCGGCCTTCGGCATCGTGGTGCTCCCCCAGTTCCTGCCGACCAGCGGCCCGGTGCTGCCGACGCTGCTGGTGCTCGCCGCCATCCAGCTGGTCATCGACACGTCGTGGTGCGTCGGCATCGTCCTCACCGCGGATCGGGCCCGAAACGTCCTGAGCCGCACCCACATCCGTCAGCGCATCGAACGTGCCATGGGCGCGATCCTCGTCGCGCTGGGTCTGGGCCTGGCCGCCGACGCCTAGCGGGCCACTCGAGAGGTGAATGTCCCGTGGTAGCTCATCGGCACATGGAACGGTAGCCACGCCTCGGCAATCGGGCCGTCGCCGATTCTCGCGGCATCGAAGATCATCAGCCGGCTGCGGTGCACGGACTCCTGGTAGCCGACGGTGAGCACCCAGCCGTCATCCTCGCCCGTACTTCCGGGGCGCGGGACAAATGCGGGCTCCACCAACATGTTTCCGTCAGGACAGTGGATCTGGTCGGCCCCGGTCTGGTGGTCGATGCGGGCGATGCCCTGCCCGCCGAAGCGGCTGGGATCCTGCAGCACGACATAGGAGTAGCGCTGTTTCAGCGTCGAGCGCCGCTGATCGATCTGCGGGAACTCGCACCCGAAATCGGCGAGCGGCTCGCTGCGGACCCGCCCCGATCCACTGATCCGGAAACGGGTGAGCACAACGGGATCCGGTCCGCCCGCGGCAAGTTGGGCACCGTCGGAACGAATGTGGGCGGTGTAGTTCTTCATGCCGACGAAGGAATGCGGTGCGAATCGGGGTAGTTCGACGACGACATCGTCGCCGTCGTCGTAGGCATTGGTGAAGTGCCAGTGAAAGAACGGCTCGGCCGCAACAGTGCGCACGGGCCCGCCGTCGCGCGGCGCCAGCACGAAATACGCCGGCTGGTCGGCGTCGAAATGCATGGAGTCCCAGAACGATGCGTACCCGGTGAGCGCCAGCGGGTTGATCCGCAACGGCGAGACGACGAAGACGGCGTAGCGCTGCGTCAGTGCCATGTCGTGGACCAGTCCCAGGCCCGGCAGCGGTACGGCCCGCTGATATCGGGTGACCCCGCGCGCATCGGTTTCGTAGAGCCGCAGCCGCGGGCGCGGCACCAGCTCGGAGGCCAGCTCGCGCAGCCGGCGGCTCCGTCCCGGTCCGCGCAGCACGCCACGCAGGTCGAGGCGCGGAAAGTACGGGTCGAAACCGAAGTTCACCTTGGTGTCGGACACCGGGTCGTAGGTGTAATGCGCCGAGTACGCGGCGACCGGACCTTTCAGTGCCCCACCGAGATCGCACATGCCGATGGTCTCGAGGGTGTCGAGATCCAGCTCGTGCGGCCGGCCACCCTCCCACAACGCCAGCAGCCGGTCGGCGTTGATCATCACGTTGGTGTTGGCAGTGTTGGCCGGAAGCCGAAAGGCGTTGGCGCGCAACCCACCCGGACGTTGATAGGCCATCCCGCGACCGGTGGGCCGCCCGGCCTCGAGCGACCGCTGGTAGTGCCGGGTGCGAACGAACTTGTTGCGAAAGCGAACGCCGTTGCCGTCCAACACAAATGCGCTCACCATGCCGTCGGTGTCGAAGATGCTCTCGATCCGTTCCGATCCGATGTTCCACCGGCCGGCACCGTTGCGGTACAACGTGCCGATCAGCTCGGTGGGCAGGGTGCCGGTGATCTCGGTGACGGGAAGGTCGAACTCCCCGTCGATGTCTTCCCAATACCGCGATGCGGTGGTTTCGGTGTCCGCTGCGACCATAAAAGACAGTGTGTCTTTATTGGCGCCCGCCGTCAATGGTCGTGATGTCGGCAGCGACGAAAGGCAGCGCGGCCCCACCATCCCAGCACAGTGCGGTGAGGTGTTCGACAAGCTCGGGGCGCGACATCGTGCCGGCGCGGCACCACCATTCCGCGGCCGTCACCGCAGACCCCACGATCGCGCGCGACCACGGCGCAGCGGCCGCGCGCCCGGCCGGCGAGTCGGAGGACGACGCCAGCATGTACTCGACCGCGACCGCCAATTGCTCGAAAACACTTGTCGCCGGATCACTGTTCAGCGCGCGGTTCAGGTTCGGTTCGTCGGCGATCCAGCCGCAGATGACGTCGAAGAACAGCGCCATCCGCTGCCGCAGGTCGGTCGAGCCTGCGGCGCGGCGGGTGATCTCGCCGAGCAGCCGGTGGGCGGTCCGCTCACCCAGTGCCGCCAGCAGCGCGCCACGGTGCGGGTACATGGCATAGACCGCGGAGCGGACGAACCCGGCTTCCGCGGCGATCTCCGAGAGGCCAACCCCGGGACCGTCGCTGCGGATGATGCGTTCGGCCGCGTCGAGCAGTACGGCCCGGCGCTCGTCGGGGTCGACGCGCGAGCCGACCGGCCGACCACGACCACGTTTCTCCGACGCCACGGCGCTAGCGTACGAGGGACGCCGCTAGTGGGCGGCAGCATCCCAGCTGGTGCCGTAACCCACCGACACCTCGAGTGGCACGTCCAGCGGGTAGGCGCTGCCCATCTGTTCGCGCACCAGGGCCTCGAGCGTGTCCCGCTCGCCGTCTGCCACTTCGAACAGCAACTCGTCGTGCACCTGGAGCAGGACCCGCGACTTCAGCCCGGCGGCCTTCATGGCGCTGTCGACGTTGATCATCGCGACCTTGATGATGTCGGCGGCGCTGCCCTGGATAGGTGCGTTGAGCGCGGCCCGCTCGGCGGCCTCGCGGACGTTGCGATTGCTGCTGTCGAGTTCGGGCAGGTAGCGCCGGCGTCCGAGCACCGTCGAGGTGTACCCGTCCTTGCGGGCCTGTTCGACGACCGAGTGCAGGTAGTCGCGCACCCCGCCGAACCGGTCGAAGTACTGGTCCATCTGCTGCTTGGCTTCTTCGGTCGAGATCTTCAGCTGCGATGCCAGTCCGTAGGCCGACAAACCGTAGGCCAGGCCGTACGACATGGCCTTGACCCGGCGGCGCAGCTCCGCGGTCACCTCTTCGCTCGGCACGCCGAACGCCCGCGACGCGACGAAGGTGTGCAGGTCCTCGCCGGTGTTAAAGGCCTCGATCAGGCCGGCATCGCCCGACAGGTGCGCCATGATGCGCATCTCGATCTGGCTGTAGTCGGCCGTCATGAGCTCGGTGAAGCCCTTGCCCACAACGAAGGCTTCGCGAATCTGCCGGCCGGCCTCGGTGCGGATCGGGATGTTCTGCAGGTTCGGCTCGGTCGACGACAACCGGCCGGTGGCCGCGATGGTCTGGTTGAAGGTGGTGTGAATCCGGCCGTCCGATGCCACCGCGTTGAGCAGCCCGTCGACGGTGACCTTGAGCCGGGTGGCGTCGCGGTGCGCCAGCAGATGCTGCAGGAACGGATGCCCGGTCTTGTCCAGAAGTGATTGCAGCGCATCGGCATCCGTGGTGTAGCCGGTCTTGGTGCGCTTGGTCTTCGGCATCTCGAGCTTGTCGAACAGCACCACCTGGAGCTGCTTGGGCGAGCCCAGGTTGATCTGCTCACCGATTGCCGCGTAGGCCGCCTCGGCAGCGTCGCGGATCTGGTCGGCGAACTGGCTCTGCAGGCGGCCGAGCAGTTCGATGTCGACGGCGATGCCGGCGTCTTCCATCTCGGCGAGCGCCCGCTGCACCGGCAGCTCCATCTGGCCGAGCAGCGCCAGCGAGTCGATCCGGGCGAGTTCCACATCCAGCGCGTCGGCCAGATCGCCGACGGCCGCGGCCCGGATGATCAGGGCCTGGATGGCCTCGTCGTCCACCTCATCGGGATCATCGAGCAGCGAAAGCTGTTGCTGTTCTTTGCCTTCCGCGCGCAGTTCCCGGCCCAGGTAGCGGACCGACAGGTCGTCGAGGGCGAAGCTGCGCTGCCCGGGACGGACCAGGTAGGCGGCCAGCGCGGTGTCGGAGGTGACGCCGGCGAGCTGCCAGCCGCGGCCCAGCAGGTCATGCCACGCCAGCTTGGCCTCGTGCAGTGCCTTCGGCGGGCCGGGGTCAGCCAACCAGGACGCCAGCGCGGCTTCGTCCTCGGCGTCCAGGCGCGCAGTGTCGAGGTAGACGCCTTCACCACTGGCCGACACGATGGCGACCGCGGTGGCATCCGCATCGAACGCCTTGTGCGTGCCGTTGACAGCCATGCCGAAGCGGCTGCCGTTGCTGTGCTCGGCGAGCCACGCCGCCAGGGTGCCCGGCTCGAGCAGGCCGCCGCGCACGTCGAAGCCGAGTTCGACCTCGGGCTCCACCGGCGACAGGGTCTCGAACAACCGGTCACGCAGCACCCGGAATTCCAGGTCGTCGAACAGTTGGTGGATGCGGTCGCGGTCCCAGGGCTGCACCCGCAGCCCCTCCGGGGTGTGCGGCAGCGGTACGTCCTTGACCAGGTCGGTCAGCTCGCGATTGAGGATGACGTTGGAGAGGTTGGCGCGCAGCGAGTCGCCTACCTTGCCCTTGACCTCGTCGACGTGGTCGACCAGAGCCTGCAGCGAGCCGTATTGGTTGATCCATTTGGCCGCGGTCTTCTCGCCGACGCCGGGGATGCCGGGCAGGTTGTCGCTCGGGTCGCCGCGCAGGGCCGCGAAATCCGGGTACTGCGTCGGGGTGAGCCCGTACTTCTCGACGACCGCGTCCGGGGTGAAGCGGTGCAGGTCGCTGACGCCCTTCTTGGGGTACAGAACTGTGACGTCGTCGCTGACGAGCTGCAGCGAGTCGCGGTCGCCGGTGACGACCAGCACCCGGAAGTCCTCCGCCTGGGCCTGGGTGGCCAGCGTGGCGATCAGGTCGTCGGCCTCGAAACCCTCCTCGGCCAGCACCACGATGCCGAGCGCCCCCAGCACCTCTTTGGTGATGTCGATCTGGCCGCGGAACTCGTCGGGAGTGGCGGCACGCCCCTCCTTGTACTCCGGGTACTTCTCTTTACGGAAGGTCTTGCGGGACACGTCGAACGCGGCGGCGACGTGCGACGGCTTCTCGTCGCGCAGCAGGTTGATGAGCATGGCGGTGAAGCCGTAGACCGCGTTGGTGGTCAGCCCGCCCTGGGTCTTGAAGTTCTCGGCGGGCAGCGCGTAGAACGCCCGGAACGCCAGTGAATTGCCGTCCAGCAGCATCAACGTTGGCTTGGTGGTGGGCGGGGCGTCCGTTGCGGTGGGGCTCACGGCCCTAACTCTATTCAGCCGCACCGACAGCCAGTAACCGCCGCGCCATGTTCACCAGCTCGCGGGCCGCGGGGCTCATCGGCCCACCGGCCCGCCACGCGAACACCAGCCGCCCCCGCAGCGCCGGCATCAGCGTGATGAGGTGCAGATCGGTGCGTGACCGCACCATCGATTGCGGTAGCACCGCGACCCCCAAACCCCCATCACCTATCCCATCGGCGACGGTCAGGTGAACTGGGTGCTGCAGGTCCCCACCGGGCAACCCGGCCCACTGCAGGGCGACGCAACGTGGAACGCGCCCGCGACGGCGAGCGACGTGTTGCCGCACTGGGGCGACGGGCTGGTGACACTGCTCGGCGACGCCGCTCACCCGATGTACCCCGTCGGGGCCAACGGTGCGTCGCAGTCGATCGTGGACGCACGCGTGCTCGCCGACGAACTGGCGACCCACGGCCTCGCCGGGTTGCGCAGCTACGAGCAGGCGCGGCGCACCGAGACCGCTGACGTGATCGCCGCCAATCGCGAGATGCACGTCGCGGGAGCGGCGCGAACCTCAACGGAATTGGCATGGGTCACCACGCAATACCGGACCGAGACCGCAACAAGCACGCGAAGCGGTCCAGCTGTTCGCGGATCAGCTCCGGCCGGTCGGTGATCGCCGCGATGTGCCCGTCCGGCCGTACCAGCACGTACCAGCCGGCGGGCACGTCGTAATCAGCACCCGGCGCAAGACGT
This sequence comes from Mycobacterium sp. PDNC021, assembly GCF_048282635.1. Classification (NCBI taxonomy): domain Bacteria; kingdom Bacillati; phylum Actinomycetota; class Actinomycetes; order Mycobacteriales; family Mycobacteriaceae; genus Mycobacterium; species Mycobacterium sp. PDNC021. Next base: position 2,963,964 of record NZ_CP182502.1, on the reverse strand, counting down.
AGCTGCGGGACACCGAAATCGACTGCCGCTCCACCGAATTCGAGCACGGTCCAGTGCGGCCCACGGAAGACGTCGAACAATCGGCGACCGTCCGACAACAGGCCGTCAGGCGCCCGGTCGCCGGCCTGCAGCGCCCGTGGCCCGTGCCCGTCGCGCGCAAGAGGGCCGCCTCGGTAACTGATGTCCAACTGATGGATCGCAGACGGTGCCGGTCCGGTCGAACCGAAACCCTGACGGTGCAGCGCACCACTGAGCTGTAATACGTTCGCCGCGACCGGCATCCGTTCGGCCGCATAGCTGTCCAACAGTTCGTCGGGCGCGCCGGCCAGCACCGCGGCCAACTTCCAGCCGAGGTTGTAGGCGTCCTGCACCCCGGTGTTGACGCCCTGTCCCCCGGCCGGCGAATGGACGTGGGCGGCGTCGCCGGCCAGCAGCACCCGGCCCATCCGGAACTGTTGCGCCATCAGCAGATTCACGCGGTACTCCGAAATCCACCGCAGGTCCGACAGCACCACGTCTCGTCGCCCCGAGCGCTCGTCGAGCAGTTCCTGCATGCCGGTCAGGGTCAGTGCGGGCGGGTCTTCGCCCGGCGCCATGGTGACCACCAGTTGGTAGTGCTCGGTGCCAGGCAGGTTCCACAACGAGAACCGCTTGGACTGGTCGCCGTCGCCGGTGAGCAGGTGACAGCACCGGCCGTCGAGCCCGGTGGCCCGGACGTCGCCGACGATGATGCGTTCTTCGGTCAGCGCACCACCGAGGAACTGGACGCCGGACACTTTACGCACCGTACTGCGACCGCCGTCGGCGCCGACGAGGTAGTCGGCACGGATGGGCCCTCGATCGGTGCGCACGGTCACACCGTCATCATCTTGCTCGAAACCTGTTACCGCGGTGCCGAATTCGATGATCCCGCCGAGTTCCGCGAACCGCGCCGCCAGGATCTGGTCGGTGCGCCACTGCGGGATCAGCCAGGTGAACGGATACGGCACCGCGGGGGTGGCCGCGAGTTCGGGCAGACCCAGCAGCTCGTAGATCGGCTTGGTCCAGACCACCTCCGCGCCGCGGTACAGCCGCATGGGCGGAAATGCCTCGCCGGCGGCGAGCACCGCACCAACGACGCCCAGGTCGTCGAACACCTCGAGCGTGCGCGGCTGCAGCCCTTTGCCGCGTGAACCCGGGAACAGCGTCGGCGCCCGGTCCAGCACCCGGCACGCGACGCCACGCCGGGCCAGTTCGATGGCGAGGGTCAATCCGGTAGGCCCGGCGCCGGCGATCACCACAGTCATCGCCCACCGCCCAGCAGTGGCAGCAGCACGTCATCGATGAGCCGCGCACTGAAAGCGGCGTCGACAGGTCGGTCGAGATGCATCTGCCGCAGGGTCACCGCCTCGGCCACGTCGTGGATCAGCTCGACATCGGTGTCGGCGGCGATGTCGCCCCGCGCCATAGCGCGCTGCAGCGCGTCATGGAAGGGCGAGAGTTCTTCCTTCTCGAGATGCTGGCGGATGGCCTCCGCGAGTTGCTCGTCGTGCCGCATGAGCGTCGCGAGTTCGGCCGTCACCCGCGTCAACGGGTCGGCGACATTCGCAGCGATTGCCTCCATGACCGCGAACAGGTCACTGCGCAGCGCCCCGGTATCCGGCATCGACGCGTTCCGGGCGGCGTCCGCGGCGTCGAGTGTCGCGCGGACCAGTTGAGCCTTGTTCGGCCAGCGGCGATAGATGGTCGCCTTGCTGGCACCGGCTCGCACGGCCACGGCATCGGTGGTCAACGCCGCGTAACCCCGCTCGACGAGCAACTCGGCCGTCGCGGCCAGCACTGCCTGTTCCCGCTCCGCTCCTCGCACCATGGCCGAAGTGTACGAAACCGTTTCGTACACTTCAAGCGATTCAAGATGCTTTCCCGGTGTCCGGGACAGAACTGCAACACGTTTCAATTTCTTCCGGTCGCCGGTTACTCTGAGCTGGTGCCAGGAGTGACGGACGCCGGGAGTCAGCCGGCAATCGAAGGTTGGTGGGACACCGACGAGAGCGGTGCGCCGCACCTCATCGGGGCCAAGTGCCCGCAGTGCGGGACCTATGTCTTCCCGCCCCGCGCCAACAACTGCCCCAGCCCGGCTTGCGACAGTGACGTGCTTGAGCCCGTCGCGTTGTCGCGCCGCGGCACGGTGTGGAGCTACACCGAGAACCGGTATCCCCCGCCGGCGCCGTACCCGGCGTCCGATCCGTTCGAACCGTTCGCCATCGCCGCCGTCCAGCTGGAGGCCGAAGGCCTCATCGTGCTGGGCAAGGTTGTCGAGGGCACGCTCGCCGCGGACCTCAAGGTCGGCATGGAGATGGAACTGACGACGATGCCGCTGTACACCGATGCTGACGGTGTCGAGCGCACCACCTATGCCTGGGAGATCGCAAAGTGAGCACGCCTGAGCCTTTGTACATCCTCGGTGCGGGCATGCACCCCTGGGGCAAGTGGGGCCGTGACTTCACCGAGTACGGCGTCGTCGCCGCCCGCGCCGCGCTGGCCGAGGCCGGCCTCGACTGGCGTCAGATCCAGCTGGTCGCCGGTGCCGACACCATCCGCAACGGCTACCCCGGCTTCATCGCCGGTTCGACGTTCGCCCAGAAGCTGGGCTGGAACGGCGTGCCGGTCTCGTCGTCGTATGCCGCGTGTGCCAGTGGTTCGCAGGCCCTGCAGAGCGCTCGCGCGCACATCCTGGCCGGCTTCTGCGACGTCGCGCTGGTCATCGGCGCCGACACCACACCCAAGGGCGCCTTCGCCCCGGTCGGTGGCGAGCGCAAGAACGACCCCGACTGGCAGCGCTTCCACCTGCTGGGCGCCATGAACCCGGTGTACTTCGCCCTGCTGGCCCGCCGCCGCATGGACCTGTACGGCGCCACGTCCGAGGACTTCGCCCAGATCAAGGTGAAGAACTCCAAGCACGGTCTGAACAACCCGAATGCCCGCTACCACAAGGAGGCTTCGGTCGAGGACGTGCTCGCCAGCCCCGTCGTCTCCGACCCGCTGCGGCAGCTGGACATCTGCGCCACCTCGGACGGCGCCGCCGCGCTGATCGTGGCCAGCGCCGAATTCGCCCGTAAGCACCTCGGCTCGCTCGACGGCGTGCCGTCGGTCCGCGCCATCAGCACCGTCACGCCGCAGTACCCGCAGCACCTGCCCGAATTGCCGGACATCGCAACGGATTCCACCGCGGCCATCGCCGGACCGGACCGGGTGTTCAAGGATCAGATCCTCGATGCGGCGTACGCCGAGGCCGGCATCGGCCCCGACGACGTCAGCCTCGCCGAGGTCTACGACCTGTCGACCGCTCTCGAGCTCGACTGGTACGAGCACCTTGGCCTGTGCGCCAAGGGTGAAGGCGAGCAGCTGTTGCGCTCCGGTGCCACCACCATCGGCGGCCGGGTACCGGTCAACGCGTCGGGTGGTCTGGCGTGCTTCGGTGAGGCCATCCCGGCCCAGGCCATCGCGCAGGTATGTGAGCTGACCTGGCAGCTGAAGGGTCAGGCCACCGGCCGGCAGGTCGAAGGCGCCCGCGTGGGCGTGACCGCGAACCAGGGCCTGTTCGGCCACGGTTCGTCGGTGATCGTCGCGCGCTAGTTTTCCGGGCCGCCGAACGTGACGAAAATCCCGAGGAACTACCGATTCCTCGGGATTTTCTGCACGCTGGGCCAGTGATGATTTCGGTCCGCGTCAAACCAGGCAGTCGCAAAGGGCCGTTGGTCGAGACCGACGACGACGGCACCGTGGTTGTCTACGTCCGTGAGCAGGCCGTGGACGGCAAGGCCAACACCGCGGTGATCCGGGTTCTCGCCGAGCATTTCGGGGTGCCGAAGTCGCGGGTGGAGTTGGTGTCCGGCGCCGCGGCCCGGATCAAGAGGTTCCGGGTCGACGAGTAGCGCGGGGATACTGCTGTCATGCCCCGCATCACCGCAGTCCTCGGCGATATCACCCAGCAGGATGTCGATGCGATCGTCAATGCCGCCAACAACGCCATGCGTGGCGGCGGTGGCGTCGACGGTGCGATTCACCGGGCCGGCGGACCGGCCGTGCTGCGGGACTGCATCGACCGCTTCCCCAACGGTCTGGCCACCGGTGACGCCGGCTGGACGACCGCCGGCGCGCTCCCGGCCCGTTGGGTGATCCACACTGTCGGGCCGAATTACCGCGCGGGCCAACGTGATCCGGAGTTATTGCGGTCCTGCTACCGCCGCTGCATCGAAGTCGCCGATGAACTCGGCGCGCGCACCGTGGCCTTCCCGTTGATCAGTGCGGGTATCTACGGCTGGCCGCTCCACGACGCGATCATGATTGCCGCTGAGACGATTTCATCGACCACGACGAAGGTCGAAGACGTCCGCCTGGTGACGATCGACAACGACACATCCCGGACGATTGCGCGGCTGCTGATGTTCGCTACGCCACTGCGAATATTGCAGGGCGTGCACACGCTGCACAGGCGTGGTTATCACCGGATTCGATTGACGGCGGGGCTGAGTCCATCAGGCGCGTATTGGCGGGTGAGCATCGAGCACGCCGATGATCCCGGGAACGAATGCGGCCGAAACCGCATCGGCTACTCCAGCTCAGCGAGATCGGACTTCCTCGATCGCACCATCGACCTCAGCGCCACTCCAGACACCGTCGCCGACGTGATTCTGCGGGCGATGCCGACAGCCGTTGCGAGTGCCGACGACGCCGCCTATGCCGATTGGTTCGCTGGCTTGATGGCCCGAGTCGAGGAACTCATCCAACTGCCCATCGCCTACGCCGACTTCCCGCTCAATACCGATGGCTGGGATGTCGGCGGCACCGCCTACCCACCTCCGCCCGCTCACCCAAAGTGAAGAAGATCGCGAGATTTCATCGATTTCTCGGGATCTTCTTCACGCTCGGCGCCAACCGGCTCCAAATCAGGCCACACCCAGGTAAGCCGCACGAATGCTGTTGTCCGACAGCAGCTCGCGCGCCACGCCTTCCCGGGTGATCCGCCCAGTCTCCAGGATGTAGGCCCGGTCCGAACGGCTCAGCGCCTGCTGCGCGTTCTGCTCGACCAGCAGCACCGTGGTGCCCTGGGAATTGATCTCGGAGATGATGTGGAAGATCTGCGAGATCACCTTGGGCGCCAAGCCCATTGACGGCTCGTCGAGCAGCAGCACCCGCGGCCGCGCCATCAGCGCCCGGCCGATGGCCAGCATCTGCTGCTCCCCACCAGAAAGGGTCCCGCCGGCTTGCGAACGCCGTTCGGCCAGCCGCGGGAACGTCTCCAGCACCCAGTCGAGCCGCTCGCGGTACTCGGCCTTCGAAGTGAACTTGCGCCCGTAGCAGCCCATTTCGAGGTTCTCGATGATCGTCATGCCCGGGAAGATGCCGCGTCCCTCCGGCGCCTGGATCAGTCCGGCGGTCACCCGACGATGCGCCTTCAACTTCGAGACGTCCTCGCCGTCGAACCACACTGAACCCGCAGACAACGGCAACAACCCCGACAGCGCGCGCATCATCGTGGTCTTGCCCGCGCCGTTCGACCCGAGCAGGGTGACCAGCTCGCCCTGGTGCACCTGCAGCGAAACACCGTGCAGCGCCTGGATTCTGCCGTAATGCACCGAGACGTCCCGGACTTCCAGCAGGACCTGGTCAGAGTTCGTCATCGGGCACCCCCAGGTATGCGGCGATGACCTTCGGGTCCTCGCGAATCTCGGCCGGTAGGCCTTCGGCGATCTTGCGCCCGAACTCCAGCACCACGATGCGGTCGGTGACGCCCATGACCAGCCGCATGTCGTGTTCGATCAGCAGCACGGTGTAGCCGTCGTCCCGGATCGCCTGGATCAATTCGATCAGCGCGGACTTCTCGCTCGGATTGAAGCCTGCGGCGGGCTCGTCCAGGCACAGCAGTTTCGGCTCGGTGGCCAGGGCCCGGGCGATCTCCAGTCGGCGCTGATCGCCGTAGGACAGGTTCCTGGCCTTCTCCTCGCCGCGGTGCGCGATCCCCACGAATTGCAGTAGCGCCGCGGCACGTTCGATCGCGTCGCGCTCCTCCCGCCGGTGCCGCGCCGAACGCAGGAGCGCGCCGGGCACCGATGTCTTGTGCCGGGCGTCGGTGCCGACGACGACGTTCTCCAGGGCGGTCATCTCACCCCACAGCCGGATGTTCTGGAAGGTGCGTGCGATGCCACGCCGCGTGATCTCGTGGCGCTTGATCTTGCCGAGCGGTGCGCCGTCGAACATCACCGAACCGGACGACGGCCGATACACGCCGGTGATCGCGTTGAAGCAGGTGGTCTTGCCGGCACCGTTGGGACCGATGAGGCCGAGAATCTCGCCGCGCCGGATATCGAAGGTCACGGCATCGAGTGCGGTGAGCCCACCGAATTTGACGGTGAGATCAGTTGTCGCCAAGAGCTTTTCGCCCTCCGCGACCTGCACGTCACGGTGCAGTGCGGCGAGTTCCTCGTCGGGGGCGGGCTCGATCGGGACGCTCATGCCGCCGCCTTCGAATCGTCGGCATTGCGCAACAACCCGCGCGCGGACTTGCCGTACGCCAGCAGCTGCTGGCGTACCGGGAACAGACCCTGCGGACGGAAGATCATCAGTACCACCAGCGCCAGGCCGAAGAACAGGTATTTGAGGTCACCGAGGTTGATGCCGAGCAGGTGCACGCCGAGTAGCCGGTTGGGCAGATAGACGATGATGAACGCGCCGATGATCACGCCGAGCTTGTTGCCCTGCCCGCCGAGCACCACCGCACACAGGAACAGCATCGAGTTGATGATGTTGAAGGTCGGCGGCGCGACGTACTGCACCTGGCCGGCATACAGCGCGCCGGACAGGCCACCGATGCCCGCGCCGATGACGAACGCCCAGAGCTTGAACTTGAAGGTGTTGACGCCCATCACTTCTGCGGCGTCCTCGTCCTCCCGGATGGCAACCCAGGCCCGGCCCACGCGACTGCGCTCCAGGTTGCCGACCAGCAGCAGGATGCCGATCATGAGGACCAGCCCGAGCCAGAACCACCAGGTGCCGTAGTTGGCGTGGCCGGCGGAGTTGCCGCTGGAGAACACGCCGTTGGGGAGATCTGCCGACGGCTCATTGCTGAATTCGCGGAGCAATTGCCCGGCCCAACTGTCCGTCTCCCCCACCCGCGGATAGGCGATCTGGTTGAGGCCGCGGGCACCGTTGGTCAGGTCGGAGAGGTTGTCGGCCAGGAGCCGGATGATCTCGCCGAATCCCAACGTGACGATCGCGAGGTAGTCGCCGCGCAGCCGCAGGGTCGGGATGCCCAGAACCAGGCCGGCCAACGCGGTGACGGCCATGGCCAGCGGTACGCAGGCCAGCCAGGCCCAGTCCTTGTTGAGGAACCCGTCGACCCCGACCTGGTTCCACGGGCTGTCCGGGCTGGTCAGCAGCGCGACGGTGTAGGCGCCGACGGCGTAGAACCCGACGTAGCCGAGGTCGAGCAATCCTGCTTGGCCCACAACCACATTGAGGCCGATCGCGATGATCGCCACCATCGCGAACTGCGCCATGGTGCCGCCGAAGCTGATGCCCGGGGTGTTGAGGAACGGCGGCGTGTACAGCGGCAGCAGCGCCACCACGGTGAACGCGAGCAGCCCGAAGACCCACTTCGCGGGCCGGCTCTGCTGATCCCACCACTGGCGCAACTGGTCGCCGGGGGCCAGCACGTACCGGCTCCGGCCGCTGGTGCGCTCGTCGCTCATGCTCGTGCCTTCCCGAGACTTTCACCGAGTATCCCGGTCGGACGGATCAGCAGCACCAGCACCAGGAGCACGAAGGCGACCACGTCGCGCCATTGGGTGCCGAAGAATGCCTGCCCGTAGTTCTCCATCACGCCGAGGATCAACCCGCCGAGCAGCGCGCCCCGCAGGTTGCCGATGCCGCCGAGCACCGCGGCCGAAAATGCCTTGATTCCCAACAGGAATCCGCCCGAGTAGATGATGCCCTGCGGCACCTTCAAGGTGAAGAGCAGTGCGGCGGCGCCGGCCAGCAGGCCGCCGATGAGGAACGTGGTGAGAATGATGCGTTCGCGCGATACGCCCATCAGGGTGGCGGTCGCCGGGTCCTGCGCGACGGCCCGGATGCCACGGCCGAACTTGGTGCGGTTGAGCGCGATGTCGGTCAGCAACGCCAGCACGACGGCGGCGACCACGATGACGATGGTGACGTTCGAGATGTTCGCAGAGAAGAGCGTGAACTGAGTCTTGGGCTGCACCAGGATGATCGGCTGCTGTGCATTGCTACCGCCGAATCCTTTGAGGATCTTCGGCAACACGAAGTGCACGAACTCCTGCAGGACGAACGACATCCCGATCGCGGTGATGAGGAACGTCAAACCGCGCGCATTGCGGCGGCGCAGCGGCCGGTAGGCCACGACCTCCAACCCGACGGCGGCGGCACCGGAGACCAGCATCGCGACGAGCATGGCAATGCCCAGATAGCAGATCGTCAACCCGACGCCCAGGCTGTAGGCATTACCGCTGGGCTTGAAGCCGAGGATGATCTGCAGCGCGAAGTAGGCGCCGAACATGCCGAACATGAAGATTTCCGAGTGCGCGAAGTTGATGAGTCGCAGCACGCCGAACACCAGCGTGTAGCCGACGGCAACCAGGGCATAGATCGCACCCCACGACAACCCGTCAATCGTCAACTGCCAGAACCCGTTCAACAGGTTGTCGACGTTGAAATTGATATTGGCCGCGGTGCACACGTAGTGGCCGACGCAGTCGGGTGTCATCGGGTGGCGGCTCCTCGGTTGTCGCGGTGGTGACTTGTCTGCGAACGAACGACGCGCCCGGCACGGGGTCCGGACGCGTCGTCGTCTGCAGGTTCCTACTGGACCTTGTAGATCCAGATCAGGTTGGTGGTCAGCTCACCCTTGTTGTTCCACTGGTACTTGCGGGCCACACCCTGGCCTTCGTACTTGGTGACGAAGTCCAGCAGCGCGGGCCGGGTGACCGCACCGGAGTCGATGCCCTTGACCAGGATGGTGCCCAGGTCGTAGCCCTCGGTGCTGTAGGTGCCGGGCTCCTGCCCGAACTTCTTGGTGTACTCCTCGGCGAACTGCTTGCTCGCCGGGCCGCACGGGCAGGACAGGATGGCGCCCTTGGTGGCCTCGCCGCCCTGCTTGACGAACTCGGGGTCCTTGGTGCCGTCGGCGCTGGCGAACGTCGCGGTCACGCCACCGTCCTTGAGCTGCTGGGCGAACGTCGCCGCCTCGGCGTAGTACCCGCTGTAGAAGATCGCGTCCGGTGCCGCACCCTTGATCTGGGTGACGGCGGCCGAGAAGTCCTTGTCGCCCTTCTTGACGGAGATGTTGCACGCCGAATCGGCGACCGGTCCGAGCGTGGTGCGCACGGCGGTGGCCAGGCCCAGGCCGTAGTCGGTGCTGTCGTCGACGACGCAGACCTTCTTGTTCTTGAGCGTGTTCTTCAGGTAGTTCGCGACCGACGGACCCTGCACGCCGTCATTGGCCAGGCCGCGGAAGAAGGTCTTCCAGCCGTTCTCGCTCAGCGTCACGTTGGTGGCCGAGGCAGTGGCGGCGACCAGGCCGGCTTGGTCGAAAACGGTGCCGGTGGCCTTCGTCTCGCCCGAGAAGGCCGGGCCGACCAGGCCGATGGTGAACTTGTCGTCGACGATCTGCGGCGCGATGCCCGTCGCCTTCTGCGGGTCGCCTTCGGTGTCGAAGGTCTTCAGCGTCACCTGACAACCCGGGTTGGCCGCGTTGTGCTTGTCGATGGCGAGCTGCACGCCGTCCTTGATGTTGATGCCGAGCGCGGCATCAGGACCGTTCAGGGCACCAGCCATGGCGATCGAGACCGGCGGGCAGGTCGCCTTGCCGTCGCCGGCGGGATCGGCGGGAGTCGCGCCCCCGGCCGCCTTGATCTCCGCGCCGTTCTCGTCGATCTGCACCTGCTCCACGATCTTGAGATTCGAGCCGGCGGCGCCGCTCTGCTTCGGTTCGGACTGGCTGCATCCCGCCAGACCGAACACGATCAGACCGGCACTGCCGACTGCAAGAGCATTCCGAGCTACGCGACTGCGCACGCTTCACCTCCGGGTCATGGTTACGTGGCACCGGACGCGGCCTGACTCTTCGCAGGTAAGGCCCGATGTCCGCTACTTCGCGTAGACAGTAACCAACACGGCGCGGCGATACGCGCTGTTGAGCGATGCTCGCCAACCTTGTGTCGAGCGGACCTGTGTAAATGCTGCGGCCCGAAACACAGAGTTAACGAGACCCGGCTCCGCGACTCAGTCGGCTGACGGCTCTGTCGCTTCCGCGACCGGCGGATCCAGCGTCTCGACGACGACCTCGGCCACCCGCTTCATCGTGGTGCGACGGTCCATCGCCGCCCGCTGTATCCACTTGAACGCCTCGGGTTCGGACATGCCCTGCTTGGTCTGCAGGATGCCTTTGGCGCGCTCGACGAGCTTGCGGGTCTCCAGTCGGTCCGACAGCGAGAGGACTTCCTTCTCCAACGCCGTCAGCTCACCGAAGCGGCTGACCGCGACCTCGATGGCCGGCACCAGGTCCGTGATGGAGAACGGCTTGACCAGGTAGGCCATGGCACCCGCGTCACGGGCCCGTTCGACCAGCTCACGCTGCGAAAACGCAGTCAGGATCACGATGGGCGCGATGCGCTTGGCGGCGATCTCGGAGGCCGCGTCGATGCCGTCGCGGCGAGGCATCTTCACATCCATGATCACCAGGTCGGGCTTCAGCTTCTCGGCGAGCTCGACCGCCTCCTGGCCGTCGCCGGCCTCGCCGACGATCTCGTAGCCCTCCTCGCGGAGCATCTCCGCCAGGTCCATTCGGATGAGCGCCTCATCCTCGGCCACGAGAACTCGGCGCGGTGTGACGGCATCAGCTGTTGGCCCGGTCATCCCCACATTGTCGCGTGCCTCGGCCGACGAGGCGACCTCGGGGCGCTGCGCGGCCACCAGAATCACATCCACTATGGTGGTACACCGCACCGCCGAAACGCCCTCGTATCCCAACTGGCAGAGGAAACGGATTCAAAACCCGTGCAGTGTGAGTTCGAATCTCACCGAGGGCACCAAAACTCGCCGCTAAACTGCACGCATGGGGGCACTGCGAGTCACTGCGGATGGGCTGTTCGCCGTTGCCGGTCAACTCGAGCAGCATGCCCAAGCTCTGTCGGCGCACACCGTCAGCGGTGCGCCGCTGCCTGCCGGCCAGTCCACCGCAGATGTCGTCGCCGAAATCCAGACCCGCGTTGATGCCGCATCCGCCGCGCATGCCGAGCGCATCTGGTCCGTCGCGTCCGCACTGACCGCCGCCGGACGCGCCTATACCGACTCCGACCGCTCGGCCTCGTCAGCATTGGCGGAATAGCCTCGATGGCCGAACTCGAACTGCCGACACTGGCACAGATCACCGATTGGGACGTTCAGCACCTGGTCGACGCTGCGGCGCAATGGACCAAGACCGCCGACCTGTGGGAGAACTCATTCCACGATGTCTGGCAGGGCACCCTGCGCCCCGGCGGCACCACGTGGGAAGGCAGCGCCGCGGAGAACGCGCAGGACGTCGCCTGGCGTGATCTGGTAAAGGTCCGCGGGTCGGCCGACGCGCTGCGGACCGCCGCCAATATCGCCCACACCGGCGCGGCGTCGCTCTCTGATGTCAAACGACTGGCGCTGGGCGCAATCGACGAAGCACGCACCAACGAGTTCACCGTCGCCGACGACCTGTCGGTGACCGAGGTCAGGTACCGGTTCGTGGCCAGGGAACGCGAATCGCGCGAGTCGATCGCCGACGACCACACCGCCGACATCCGGCACCTCGCTGCGAATCTCGTTGCGCTGGACCGGGATATCGCGCACCGACTGCGGGCGACCATGTCCGGGATCGGCAACCCGATCTACTCAGTGTGAGCGCCTCCCCGGCGCCTGAAGCGCCGGGGAGGCCTCGCCCAAACCGGGACTATGAGCCCTGGTGCTGGTGTGTCTTGCTGTCCGTCGACGAGTCCTTGCCACCGCCATCGCCGTTGGCCCGACCGGCCGGCTTTGCCGGCTCACTCGCCGCGGCCGGGGTCTGCTTCTTGGCTTTGCCGGGCTTCTTACCAGTCTTGCCCTTGGTACCCGCTTTGCCGCTGTCCGACTTGTCCTGCGTCGCACCATCTTTGGTCTGGGTCTTGGACTCGTTCGCCGGCGACGGCGTGGTGTCAGACTTAGGTGTGTCGGCCTTCGGGGTGTCAGCCTTCGGGGTGTCAGCCTTCGGGGTGTCAGCCTTCGGGGCCTCAGCCTTCGGGGCCTCAGCCTTCGGGGTCTCGTCCTTCGGGGTGTCGGTCTTCACCTCGGACTTCGTCTCATCGGCCTTAGGGGTCTCCGCCTTGGGCTCCTCGGTCTTGGTGTCCTCGGACTTGGTGTCCGCAGCCTTCGGGTCGACGGCCCCGGCGGCTTCGTGCTCGGCGGCGTCAACCACCGTCACGTCACCGGATTCCGACTTGTCGCCGGTCTTGGCATGCTCGGCAGTGTCTTTCGAACCGCTCACCTGAGCCTTCAGCTCCGTGATCGCCGTCTTGGCCGCCGCGAGCTTCTCCTCGCTTGTCGCAGCCGCCGAAGTGACGCTCGCGGCAGTAGTTGGCTGCGCCGCAGCGGGTTTGAAGATTGCCGACAGAGCGTCGGTGAACGCCTTGACGGCATTGGCGAACGCGGTCTGCAACGACGCGGTGAACGAGGCGAATGCCTGCTGCGCCTGAGCGATGGCTTTCTGAATGAACTGGATGAACGCGACGAAGGGTGGTGTCACCGGATTGTGTTGCAGCGCATCGGCGATCGCCTGCTGGATCACCGCCACCGCGAGTTTGGGCGTCCAGTCGGCCTGATAGATGCCGTAGCCGGTGTCTGTGCCGGGAGTGCCGTCGCGGGTGGTGTAGATGTACAGCGGTCCGGTGTAGGTCAACGCCCGCCACGCGGTGATCATGTCCTGGATGAAGGCGGACTGGCTCTGGTTGCTGGCGTCGGTCACCTGACCGTTCGCGTCGAGCACCGTCTGGAAGCCGTACTCAGTTGCCCAGATGAGCTTGGTCCCGTCGCCGTTCTGCACCATGAGCGCCCGGACCCCCTCGACCTGACTGATCGCCGTGAGCGGGATCCCCTCTCCTTGGGAGAACTTCACCAGCTGCGAGAAGTCGTACGGGTGCACTGACAGCGCGTCGAAAAATCCTTGCGCGCCAGCGGCATACATCGCCGCCACGTAGGCAGGCGCGGATGCGGTCAGGTTGCCGATGTCCAGCAGCGGAGCCAGTGCGCCGGCAACGACGGTCGCCGTCGGATCGAGCTGCTTGATCACCGGGTAAACCGCCTTCAACAGAGCGGTGTAGCTGGCCGCATTCATCGGCTGGTAAAACGAGGCCGCATTGACCTCATTCCAGATCTCGTATGCGGAGATCGTGTTGCCGTACCGGTTGACGACCTGAGTCATGAAGTTCACGTAGTCCTGCGGATTCGGCGCTCCGGCACCCGGAAGGGTGCCGGAGGGCGCCGCCCACAACGGCGTGCTGCTGACCACAGCCAGCACGCCCATGTTGTGCGCTGCTGCGGCAGTCATCACATTGTCCATCAGCGACCAGTTGTAGCTGCCCTGCGCCATCGGCTCGATCAGTCCCCACGGCACGAAGACCCTGATGTTCTGCACCCCGATCGATTGCAGCTTGGTCAGGGTGGCATCGATGTCCGCCGGCGACAGTCCGTACAGACTCGAATCCGCGATGCCGATGGTGGTGTTCGATTCATCGATCGTGGCGGTGGGCGTTACATCGACCGTGACCGAGCGCGGCGGCATGGGAGCCACGTGGCTATACGCACAGAGGACGGCCAACGGCATCAATACGACAACGACTCTCAACATCAGAGCTCGGACCAGACGGTTCACCGCAGTCCCCTTTCCACCTGGTCATCGCCATTGATCGATGACGCGTAGGCAGTTAATTTACTGCTCCGACAACAACTAAATGCCTCCAAATCGGAAATCTTATTGAAATAGTCCAGCTATGCATGTTAGGCAAATATAGAGCCAGGCTAAATACCTCTGGTATGTTCGCAACCAGCTAATCAATATCACTTTGCTAATTCGCCATAGGCAAGGATTTCGACCTTGTTTCCGCAGCTAATCAGGGCTCAATGACCTCCGCGTGCGCTATTCGACGCCATCGTCGAATATTTGGCAATTTTGATATTGATCGGTTTCGTCCCTATTTTCCAGTTGCGGCGAAGGGACGCTCAGTACCAACCAAAATCCCGCTCAGCGAGCCGTCCTAAATGGCCAGAGCAACTGGCCATTATGGGTACCGCGGTGGCCTGCTGTTTCGCCGTCAGCGGAGTATCCGCAGGCGAGCACCAAATCCGGCCCTGCACGTCTACCCTTGAATCCATGGCGATCATGGACGACGCTCGCCTCGCCGGTGGCGCCGCGAATCCGAACGCCGACCTGGTCGCTGCTGTGCGCCGCTCGGTGTGTGTGCCGACCGCGACTGTCCGCGAGTGCCTTCACCCTGACGCCGACATCCTGAGCCCGACGGTCGCCCGCAGTCGCCGAATCCTGACCCGCACCAGCCGCCTCGGCGCGATGCTCAGCGTCTTTTTCGCATTCCAGGCCTTGTCCACGGGGCCGTATGCGATGTGGATCGGTGCGGTCAATCTGGGCAGTGCGGCGCTGTTCCTGCTCGTCCCGACGCTCTACCGGTTCGGCGAGCTGGTCGCGCCCGCAGCATTCGTGCTGATCGCCTATACCTCGGTCACCGTCGTGACCATCAACATCGGCACCGGCTCCGGCATCCTGCTGTACTTCGCCGTGGCCGGCGCGATCGCCCTGTTGATCGTGGGACTCGAACATCTGGCCTTTGCGGCCGTCGTCGCCGCGGTCGGCATCGTCACCGCAACCATCCTGGAATTCACGATCCCGGCGCACACCGGCGCGCAGACCGAGTTGGAAAGCCGGGTGTCGTTCGTCATCACGGCGGTGTCCGCCTGCCTGATCGTGATGGCGACCGTCTGGTCCGTCCTGCGCGAGAACGCCATCGCCCAGCGCGCCATCCAAGCGGAGTACCTGCGGTCCGAGTCGCTGTTGGCGAACATCCTCCCGGAGTCCATCGCGCAACGACTCAAGGATCCGGCGCATACGGTGATCGCCGACAAATTCGATGACGCCTCAATCCTTTTCGCCGATATCGCCGGGTACACCCAGCGCGCCAGCGACACCGCCCCTGCCGATCTGGTCCAGTTCCTGGACACGCTGTACACCGATCTGGACGCCCTGGTCGACCGGCACGGCCTGGAGAAGGTCAAGACCAGCGGTGACTCCTACATGGTGGTCAGCGGGATACCGCACGGGCGCGCCGATCACCTCGAGGCGCTGGCCTGTCTGGCTCTGGACTTCAACGACGCGGTGCGCGAACTGACCGACGCGAAGGGGCGCCCCGTCCCGGTCCGTATCGGCCTCGCCGCCGGCCCGGTGGTGGCCGGTGTCGTGGGTTCTCGCAAGTTCTTCTACGACGTCTGGGGCGACGCGGTCAACGTCGCGTCGCGGATGGAGAGCACCGACGTCGCCGGGCGAATCCAGGTGCCGCACAACGTGTATGAACGCCTCCAGCATGCCTACGAATTCGAGGAGCGCGGGGAGATCGACGTCAAGGGCAAGGGTCTGATGCACACCTGGTACCTGACCGGGCGACTGTCCGCGGCCGGCGCCTCGCGGGCCGACGGCGCTCAGTCCAGCCCGTGCTCGATGGCGTAGCGCGCAGCTTCGACCCGATTGGCCACCTGCAGCTTGCGGAACGTCGCTTGCACGTGGTTCTCGACAGTGCGGTGACTCAGGGTCAGACGTTCAGCGATCTGCTTGGCGGTCAAGCCTTTTGCCACGTAGCGGAGAATCTCGGTCTCCCGTTCCGTCAAGCCCGCTGCGGGGTCCGCGCCCGGCGCCTTGGCCATGCGCCGGTGCTCCCCCAGCACCAGGCCTGCGAGCCCTGGGGTGAACACCGCACGCCCCTCGCCCGTCGCACGGACCGCGTCGGCCAACTCGGCCTTGGAGGCGCTCTTCACCAGATATCCGGTGGCGCCGGCCTTCACCGCCTCCAGCACGTCGTCGCGCTCGTCGGAAGCCGACAGCACCAGCACTCGACTGGCCGGGGATACCGCCAGCACCTGAATGGTCGCCTCGACCCCGCTACCGTCGGACAGCCGCATGTCCATCACCACCACCTGGGGCTTGACCACCGCAGCCCGACGTCCCGCGGCCCCGACCCCGTCAGCGGTGGCCACCACGGTGAAACCCGAGTCCTCGAGATCGCGGGCGACTGCGTCGCGCCAGATCGGGTGATCATCGACCACCATGACCGTCAGCTCGGACGGTTGCGGCTCAGGCATCGGTGCCGTCTGTTCTGGGCACGGTCAGCTCCCACTCGGTGCCGGCCCCCGGCGACGTCGTCAGCTCGGCGGTACCGCCGAGCGATTCCAGCCGTCCGACAATGGATTTCGTCACGCCCATGTGCCCCTCCGCCGCCGCCTGCGCCAGCCGTCCGTCGGCAATGCCCACCCCATCGTCGCGGATACTCACCACCACCTGCTCCCCCAGGTCTTCGACGAGGACGAAAGCCCGGGCCTCCGGACCCGCGTGCGCAGCCGTGTTGCCCAACACGTTGGCCACCGCGGCATCGAGCTCGCCCGCCACGGCCGCGTCGAGCAGCACCGGGTCCGGCGGCACGCTCACCGCGACACGGTCCCCGGCACGAGTCCGGAGCATCTCCCCGACGTCGACCAGACCACCCGTCGCCTCGTCCAGGCCGGAACTGACCAGCCGGCGCAGCGCCCGTTCCTGCTCACCGGCCAGCTGCGCGAGTTCCGTTGTCTCACCGCCGATTTCCCGCCCCTTACGGGCCACCAGCGCCAATACCTGAATGGCCCCGTCATGCACCTGCCGGGACAGCCGCTCGCGCTCGGCGGTCGCCGCCGCCAATCGGATCGCCCGCTGCAGCTCCGCGTGGGCCCGGCGGGCGGTCTGGGCGGCCATCCCGACCGCGAGTCCCACCGCCAACTCGATGACGAGCGTCGCCTGCCGCCCCAGATTGGGGTCGAAGTAGCCCTTGAGCACCGCACCGGCCGCCGTTACCAGCAGGCCGACGCCCATACCCGCCACCGGCCCCAGCTGGATCGCCGCCGACAGCGTCGCGTTGGTGGCCCATAACGTCGTCGGCCACGACTGGTTGCCGGCGATCCACTCCGGGGACGCCACCAGATCGGTCGACAACACCAGCAGCACCACCACCAGCACCTCGGCCAGCACCCAGCCCGACCGTCTGCCGAAACCTCTCAGATAGCCCACCGCACACGCCACGCTCCACGCCATGAGGACCCCGAACAGCGCCCACGTGACGGCAGGGTGCCGCAGATCGTCATTCACGGCGAGCTGAAAACCCAAGGCGTACAGGCAACTGAGGAGCCGGAAGCCCTGCGCGGCCCGCCACAGCGGGGCAGCGGGGTCCGGCTCGGAAGCGAGGTGCACGGCCACTACATCACTTTGGACAGGAAGGCCTTCGTGCGTTCATGTTTCGGGTTGGCCATCACCTCACGCGGAGCGCCGCGCTCGACCACCACGCCGGCGTCCATGAACACCAGCTCGTCGGCGACCTCGCGCGCGAAACCCATCTCGTGGGTGACCACCACCATCGTCATGCCCAGCTGGGCCAGATTCTTCATGACCGCGAGCACGTCCCCGACCAGCTCCGGGTCCAGAGCCGACGTCGGCTCGTCGAACAGCATCAGTTTGGGCTCCATCGCCAACGCACGGGCGATCGCGACCCGCTGCTGCTGGCCTCCGGACAACTGGGCCGGATACGCGTCGGCCTTGCTGGACAACCCGACCTGGTCGAGCAGTTCCCGCGCGCGACTCAACGCCGCAGCGCGCTTGACGCCCTTGACATGGACCGGTGCCTCGATGATGTTCTCCAGCGCCGTCCGGTGCGGGAACAGATTGAAATGCTGGAAGACCATGCCGACGTCGCGGCGCTGGCGGGCGGCTTCCCTTGGCGGGAGTTCGTGCAGCTTGCCGCCGCGTTCGCGGTAGCCGACCAGCTGCTCGTCGACGTACAGCCGTCCGGCGCTGACCTGCTCCAGGTGATTGATACACCGCAGGAACGTCGACTTACCCGAACCGGAGGGACCGACGAGCACGAGCACCTGGCCGCGCTCGACTTCCAGTGAGACGCCCTTGAGTACATCCAGGGCACCGAAGCTCTTGCACACCTGCTCGGCGCGCACCATCAGGGTCGATGCGCGATCCGCCTTCGGCTCCTCGCTGGTGGTCATGCGGGCACGCCCCCGTGGTCTCCCAGCTGCGCCCGGGCAAGGGCCTCAAGCTGTTTGGTCGTCAGCTTCCGCGACGCGCCCCGCGAGAAGTACCGCTCCAGGTAGAACTGTCCGACCATCAACACGCTGGTGATGACCAGGTACCAGGTGGCGGCCACCAGCAGCAGCGGAATGGGCTGGAAGAGCACCGCCGAGATGTCGCGGGTACGCGTGTAGAGCTCGAGGGTGTACGGCACCGCTGTGACCAGCGATGTGGTCTTCAGCATGCTGATCAACTCGTTGCCGGTGGGCGGCACGATCACCCGCATCGCCTGCGGCAGGACGGTGCGCCGCATGGTCATCCACCACGACATACCGAGGGCGACCGATGCCTCCGTCTGCCCCTCCGGGACGGAAATGATTCCGGCACGGATGATCTCGGCCATGTAGGCGGCTTCGTTGAGGCCCAGTCCGATGAACGCCATCTGGAACGCCAGCGACAGACCCTGCAGCTGGATATGGAACAGCGACGGGCCGAACGGCACCCCGATCTGGATGTTCTGGTAGATCGACGGGAACAGGCCCCAGAACACCAGCTGCACGTACACCGGAGTACCGCGGAAAATCCACAGATAGCCCCACGCGACCGCCCGGAACACCGGGTTGGGCGACAGCCGCATCACGGCCAGGATGACGCCGAGCACCAAGCCGATCGTCATCGCATAGATGGTGAGCTGCAAGGTATTCCAGGCCGCCTCGGCCACCCGCTCGTCGAGCAGGTACTTGAGGTAGGTGTCCCACCCGTAGGCCTCGTTGGTGGCAGCACCGTAGACGAACAGGCCGGCAATGATGAGGATCGCGACGGCCCCCACCCACCGCCACGGGTGTCGTAGCGGCACCGCGTCGATGGCAGCAGGCCCGTGCGGGGCAGCCGCCGACTCAGCACTCGTCACGTCAGCTGGTGGCCCCGTTGACGACCGGCTTGTCGATCATCCCGGCCTGCACGCCCCAACTGGTGGCGATCTGCTTGTAGGTGCCGTTGTCGATCAGATGCTGCAGCGCCTGCAACAGCGACTGGGCCAACGGAGACCCCTTCTTGACCGGCCAGCCGTACGGCGACGAGTTGAAGACCTCGCCCGCCTGCACCAGCTTGCCGCCCGTCTGCTTGATCGCCCACAGCGTCACGGGCGAATCGGCCGACATGGCGTCAGCCTGGCCGACGACGACCGCATTGGCGGCCTGGTCCTGGTTGTCGAACTTCACCACGTCGATGGGCGGCTTGCCGGCGTCGGTGCACGTCTTGGACTTGGCGGGCAGTTCCTCGGTGTCCTGCACCGTGGTCGACTCGACCGCGACCTTCTTGCCGCAGGCGTTGTTCGGGTCGATCTGGCCACCCGCGCGCTGCGCCCACAGGCTGCCGGCCGAGAAGTAGGTGACGAAGTCGACCTGCTGCTCACGCTGCTTGCTGTCGGTGAACGACGACATCCCGACGTTGTAGGTGCCGGCCTGGATTGCCGGGATGATCTTGGAGAAGTCCGATTCCTCGCGGTAGTCGACCGTCAGGCCGAGCGTCTGGGCGATGGCGTTCATCAGGTCGACGTCGAATCCGACGATCTTCCCGGTGCTCGAGTCCTTGTACTCGTTGGGCGCGTACGGGATGTTCACGCCGACGATCAGCTTGCCGCTGGACTTGATGGCCTCCGGCACGGTGTTGGCGATCGACTCGACCTTGGCGGCGGGAGCGGCCGACGAACTCGACGCGGGCGACGTGGATTCGGTGTTCTTCGTGCAACCCGACAGCGCCAATGCGCTACTGGCAGCCACCACCACTGCAATGCGCCATGCTGTGCCCCGACGGGTCTGACTGACACCTGACACGTTGCCTCTTCCCTACTGCTTCACTGTGTACCGACCACACCTGCCATGACTTGGGAGCACCTTATCGGCACTGTGGTCATCAAGCGTGCCAATCGACGGTTGTCCACTGTGAAAAACAGGGTCGTCCGAACTCTGCGCAGCGCGCGTCAAATATGTGAGACTGCGTCAATGACCACGCAAACTCCGCCAAGTCTGTTGCAGCACCTGTGGAAATCCGCCCTCATCTCGGGCCTGCTCGCCGTGGCACTCGGTGCGGCGGTGTTGGCCTGGCCCGGCATCACCATCCTGGTAGCCGCGATCGCGTTCGGCGCCTACCTGCTCATCAGCGGCATCGGCCAGGTGGTGTTCGCCTTCAGCCTGCACATCACAGCCGGTGGCCGGGTGCTGGCCTTCATCAGCGGCGCGGCATCCCTGGTACTCGCCGTGCTGGCGTTCCGTCACATCGGCGATGCCGTACTGCTGCTGGCCATCTGGATCGGCATCGGCTTCATCTTCCGCGGGGTGGCCACCACCGTGTCGGCGATCAGCGACCCCACACTTCCCGCCCGCGGCTGGAACATCTTCCTCGGCATCATCAGTCTGATCGCGGGCTTCGTCGTGCTGGGTTCGCCGATCGAGTCGATCGGCACGCTGGCACTGGTGACGGGCATCTGGCTGGTGGTCACCGGTGTCGCCGAAGTGATCACCGCGTTCGGAATCCGCAAGGGCGCCAAGGCTGTTGACAAGGCCATCAACGAGGCGACGACCAACGCCTGAGGCCGCTGACCGGAATGTGCTGTGCGGCCAGGCGCACGTGTGCGCCTGGCCACACAATTGCCTGTTCGGCAGGTCTAGACCGCCGCCCGCATGAACTACTACAGTAAGTCGTAGATCAATCCCTCCGGCTCGGGGCAGGCTCAATGGACGCACTGGACGTATCGAGGTGGCAGTTCGGGATCACCACCGTCTACCACTTCATCCTGGTCCCGCTGACCATCGGCCTCGCGCCGCTGTTGGCCGTCATGCAGACCATCTGGGTGGTGACCGGCAACCCGGCCTGGTACCGGCTCACCAAGTTCTTCGGCAAGCTGTTCCTGATCAACTTCGCTCTCGGCGTGGCCACGGGCATCGTGCAGGAATTCCAGTTCGGGATGAACTGGAGTGAGTACTCACGATTCGTCGGTGACGTGTTCGGCGCACCCCTGGCCCTGGAAGGCCTGGCCGCGTTCTTCTTCGAATCCACCTTCCTCGGCCTGTGGATCTTCGGCTGGACCAAACTGCCCCGGCTGGTGCACCTGGCGTGTATCTGGATCGTCGCCTTCGGGGTGAACGCGTCGGCGTTCTTCATCATCTCGGCCAACTCGTTCATGCAGCATCCCGTTGGCGCGCACTACAATCCGGAGACCGGCCGGGCCGAGCTCACCAGCATCTGGGAGCTGTTGACCAACAACACGGGCATCGCGGCGTTCACCCACACGGTCGGCGGCGCGATCCTGACGGCCTCGACCTTCGTCGCGGCGATCAGCGCCTGGTGGATGGTGCGCGGCGGCAACACCGAAGAATCGCGCACCATGTTCCGCCCGGCCGCCATGCTGGGCTGTTCCATCGCGCTGGTCGCCGCGGCCTCGCTCGGGCTCACCGGGGATTTCCAGGGCAAGCTGATGTTCGTCCAGCAGCCCATGAAGATGGCGTCGGCAGAATCGTTGTGCCACACCGAAACCGACCCGGACTTCTCGGTCCTGACCATCGGTACCCACAACAACTGCGACAGCGTCACGCACGTCATCGAGGTGCCGTACGTGCTGCCCTTTTTGGCCGAGAGCAAGTTCGAGGGCGTCCGATTGGAGGGCGTGCAGGACCTGCAGAAGGAATACGTCGCCAAGTACGGCCCGGGTGACTACCGACCCAACCTGTTCGTCACCTACTGGTCGTTCCGCATGATGATCGGATTGCTGGCCTTCCCAGGGCTTTTCGCGCTAACCACCCTGTGGTTGACGCGCAAGGGCCGAATCCCGACGCAGCGATGGCTGAGCATCTTCGCACTGGTGACGCTGCCCATGCCGTTCCTGGCCAACAGCGCCGGCTGGGTCTTCACCGAGATGGGCCGCCAACCCTGGGTGGTCGCCAACAACCCGACGGGCGACCCGAACCTGCATCTCACGATCCGGCAGGGCGTGTCGGACCACAGCGCGGGCACGGTCTGGATCTCGCTGATCACTTTCACCACGCTCTACGCGCTGCTGGCCGTCATCTGGTTCTGGCTGCTGCGCCGCTACACGCTCGAGGGGCCACTCGAACACGACGCCGAACCGACACCACCCACCCCACCCGACAGCGACGACGTCGCCCCACTGTCGTTCGCGTACTAGGAAGGGGCAGCCATGACACTTCAGAACCTCTGGTTCGGCATCCTGGCCGCGCTCTTCCTGGGCTTCTTCGTCCTGGAGGGGTTCGACTTCGGCGTGGGCATGCTCATGGAGTTCTTCGGGCGCACCGACAGTGCCGTCAAAGGCGACCCGGAACAGCACCGCCGCGCCGCGCTGAACACCATCGGACCGGTGTGGGACGGCAACGAGGTCTGGATCATCACCGCGGGCGCCGCGATGTTCGCGGCGTTCCCGGGCATGTACGCCACGCTGTTCTCGGGCCTCTACCTGCCACTGCTGGCCATCCTGGTCGGCATGATCGTGCGGGTCTGCGCCATCGAATGGCGCGGCAAGATCGACGATCCGCAGTGGCGCCGACGGGCCGACATCGGCATCGCCTTGGGCTCCTGGCTGCCCGCCGTGCTGTGGGGCGTGGCCTTCGCCTCCATCCTGCGCGGCCTCCCGGTCGACGCCCGGCATCAGATTCAGCTGTCGGCCGGCGACGTGCTCAACCCGTACTCGCTGCTCGGCGGCATCGCCACGGCCAGCCTGTTCGCGTTCCACGGCGCGGTGTTCGTCACGCTCAAAACCGAAGGGGCCGTGCATGATGACGCGCGCCGCTTCGCCACCCGACTGACCGTTCCGGTGACCGTGATCGTCGCCGCGTTCGGCATCTGGACCCAGGTGGCCTATGGCGACGACGTGACCTGGATAGCACTGGGAATCGCTGTGGTGGCACAGCTTTCGGCCGTCCGGCTGGTGTGGACGCGCCGCGCCGACGGCTGGGCATTCGCGGCGACGGCGGTGGTCGTCGCCGCCGTGGTCGCGCTGCTGTTCGGCTGCCTGTACCCGAATCTCATTCCGTCCACCCTCGACCCGGCGTGGAGCCTGACCATCCACAACGCGTCGTCGTCGCCGTACACCCTCAAGGTGATGACCTGGGCCGCGCTGCTGCTCACGCCGCTGGTGATCGCCTACCAGGGCTGGACGTACTGGGTATTCCGGCAACGGATTTCGGCCGAGCACATCCCGGCTTCCATCGGGTTGTCCCGGAACGGCGGGCCGCACTGACCCGATCGTCGACCAATCCCCGCATGACCGCCGGTCTGCGGCGGCATCTGGCGGCCACGGTCGGCAGCGGGGTCGTCGTCACTGCCGCGGCGCTCGCCGCGGCAGTGCTCACCGCGCAGGTGGTGGCCGGGGTCATCACCACCGGCGCACCGCTGTCGCATTGGGCGCCAAGGCTGGCGGCGGTCGCCGCACTGTGGGCGGTGCGCGCCGGCGCCCAGTGGTGGCAGGCCAGGTTGAGCCAGCACGGCGCCACCGCGATGATCGCCGACCTCGATGCTCAGGTGCTCACCGTCGTCGCCGCACTGCCGCCGCACCGTCGACAGGCGGTGCACGACGAGGCCGCGATCCTGCTGACCCGCGGCCTGGACGGACTGCGGCCGTACTTCACCCGCTACCTGCCCGCCGTGGTCATGTCCGTGTTGTTGACGCCGGCGGCCGTGATCGTGATCGCCGCCTGCGACTTGAAATCCGCGGCGGTCGTCCTGATCGCGCTGCCGCTGATCCCACTGTTCATGGTGCTGATCGGTGTCATGACAACCGAGCGGTCAGCGGCCGCGCTGGCCGCCATGGCCACCCTGCAGTCGCGTCTGCTCGATCTCATCGCGGGCATTCCGACCCTACGCGCTCTCGGCCGCGCCGAGGGCGCCGCGCCACGCATCACCGAACTGTCTGACGCACATCGGCATTCGGCCCTGGCCACGCTGCGTATCGCGTTCCTGTCGGCGCTGGTCCTCGAATTGCTGGCGACGCTGGGGGTTGCGCTGGTCGCAGTCGGCGTCGGTCTGCGGCTGGTCAGCGGTGGGGTCACGCTTCCGGTCGCCCTGACCGTCCTGCTGCTGGCCCCCGAGGTGTTCTGGCCGCTGCGCCGCGTCGGCGTGGAATTTCATGCGGCGCAGGACGGCAAGGTCGCCTTCGGGCAGGCCTACCGCCTGCTGGCAGCCGCAGGGCAACCGGAATCCGGCACCGCGCGGATCGGAGCGCGGCCGACCATCGAGTTGGAGCAGGTCAGCATCGACGGCCGCGACGGGCCGGCGCCGCACCAGCTGACGCTGCGGGCCGCGCCCGGCGCGGTGACCGTGCTGACCGGGCCCAACGGCTGCGGGAAAAGCACAGCGCTGCAGGCGATTCTGGGGCTGACGCCGCCCGACGCAGGCCGGGTACTCATCGGAGATGACGCGCAGCGGCTCGAGGTCGGCGCGCTGGACCGGCAGCACTGGTGGCAACAGATCGGCTGGCTGCCGCAACGGCCGGTACTGGTCCCGGGCACCGTGCGGGCGAACCTGGAACTGCTCGGCCCTCTCCCCGACCTCGACGGTGCCTGCCGCGCATCGGGATTCGACGAGGTGCTGGCCACGCTGCCCGCCGGACTGGACACCGTGCTGGGCCGCGGTGGCTCCGGGCTGTCGCTGGGCCAGCGGCAGCGGCTGGCGCTGGCCCGGGTCCTCGGCAGGCCCTGCCCGGTACTGCTGCTCGACGAACCGACCTCACATTTGGACGCCGAGCTGGAAATCCAGGTACTGCACGCGATCCGGGCCCGCGCCGAGGCCGGT
Source organism: Mycobacterium sp. PDNC021 (assembly GCF_048282635.1). Lineage (NCBI taxonomy): Bacteria > Bacillati > Actinomycetota > Actinomycetes > Mycobacteriales > Mycobacteriaceae > Mycobacterium > Mycobacterium sp. PDNC021. Next base: position 2,938,784 of record NZ_CP182502.1, on the reverse strand, counting down.
GCCACCGTGCTGGTCGTCGGACACCGCGACGCAGTGCTGGCCATCGGCGACGAGGTCGTCCAGGTGGGAGGTGCTTCCCGTGTCCACAGTTAGATTCGCGATCGCGCTGCTCCGGCCCCGTCTCCCGCGTCTGGCGCTGGCGGTCTTCCTCGGGTCCGCGGCGCTCGGCAGCGCCCTCGCCCTGGCCGGGGTGTCGGCTTGGCTGATCACCCGGGCCTGGCAACAACCGCCGATTCTCCAGTTGTCCGTCGCGGTGGTGGCGGTTCGCCTGTTCGGCATTTCCCGTGGGGTACTGGGCTATTGCGAACGCCTGGCATCGCACGACGTGGCCCTGCGGGCCGCAGGCCGGGCCCGCACCGAGCTGTACCGGCGCCTGTGCGCCGCACCACCGGCGACAGTGCTGCGCCTGAGCAGCGGCGAATTGGTCTCGCGCGCAGGCGCTTCCGTCGACGATCTGGCCGACACCCTGGTGCGCTCGGTGTTACCCATCGCCGTGGCGACGGTGCTTTCGACTGCCGCGGTGATCGTCATCGCCGTCATCTCCCCCGCCGCGGCCCTGGCCCTCACGGCCGGGCTGGTGGTCGCCGGCGGGTGGGCGCCATGGCAGGCGGCCCGCGCCGCGGAGGCCACCGAGCGCCTTGCCGCAGAACATCGTTCAGACCGCGACGGGGCCGTCATGCTGGCCCTCGACCATGCCGCGGAACTGGCGGTGGCCGGCCGTCTGACCGACGTCATCGCGCAGGCCACCGAGGACCACCGGCGCTGGGGCGACGCCGCCGACCGCGCCGCCCGGCCCGCCGCCCTGGTCGCCGCGGTCCCGATCCTGGCCACCGGCGCGAGTGCCATCGCCGCGGTGCTGGCCGCCATCTCGCTGACCTCGACCGTCGCGCCCACCACGCTGGCGGTCCTCATGCTGCTGCCGTTGTCGGCGTTCGAGGCAACCGGCGCCCTGCCGGCCGCGGCGGTGCAGCTGACGCGGGCCCGCATCGCCATCGCGCGGCTGACCGGCATGCTGACCGAAGATGCCGACGACCGCGTCCTCACGGCCGTCCCACCGCTCGAGCCGGCGGCCGGCGATCGAGTTGCCGTGCTGGGGGCCAGTGGCCGCGGCAAGACCACCTTGCTGTTGTCGACTGCCGACCGCTTCCGCGAAACCGATTCACCGGCAGGGTTTTTCGCCGAGGATGCGCACCTGTTCGACACCACGCTGCGCGACAACCTCCTGGTGGCCCGGGGCGATGCCACCGACGGCGAACTCACCACCGCCCTGGAGCAGGTCGGCCTGGGTCCGTGGCTGGCGACGCTGCCCGACGGTCTGTCCAGCCTGCTCGCCGGCGGGGCCGCCGCAGTATCGGCCGGCCAGCGGCGCCGACTGCTGCTCGCCCGCGCCCTGCTGACCGACTTCCCCGTGGTGCTCCTCGACGAACCGACCGAACACCTCGACGCGGCGGACAGCGAGCGGTTACTCACCGAACTCCTCACTCCGGGTGCACTGTTCGGCGCCGACCGCGCGGTGGTGGTGGCCACCCACCATCTGCCGGCGAACGTGGACTGCACGGTGCTGGACCTCAGCAACGACGGGTACCCTGCGCAGTCATGAGCATGTATCCCGGTGGCGGGTATCCCCCGCCGCCACCGCCGCCGTACGCCAACGCGGCATACGGGCCGTACACGGCGGCTCCGCGCAACGGTATGGGCACCACGGCGCTGGTGCTGGGCATCGTGGGATTGCTGACCTCGTGGTCGGTGGTCGGTGGGCTGCTGTTCGGGCTTGGCGCCGTCGCGTGCGGCGTCATCGGCCGCAACCGGGTCAAAGAGGGGCTCGCCGACAACGCCGTGGTGGCCGGCGCGGGCATCGCGCTGGGCGCGCTGGCCACGGTGCTGGCGGTGGTGTTCGTCTTCGTGGTGATCGGCTTCTACCGCCAGGTCGGGTTCAGCGACTACACCGACTGCATGACGCGCGCCGGGCAGGACCAGAACGCGCAGAGCACCTGCGTCCAGGACTTCCGGAGCCGCATCGAGAAGGAGTTCGGCGTCAAGGTCGAGGGCTGAGACCGAAAGGCCTTAGCCCGGAAAGTGTTTGACGATGCCTTCCTGGGTCACCGTCGCCAGCACCTGGCCGGCCCGGTCGAAGAAGTGCCCGGACGCCAAGCCCCGCGAATCGGCGGCCACCGGCGACGTCGTCGAATACAGCACCCAGTCGTCGAACTTGATCGGCCGGTGGAACCAGACGGTGTGGTTCATGCTGACCGCGAAAATCCGGTCGTGGCCCCACGACAGCCCGTGGGTGGTGATGATCGAGTCCAACAGCGTCGTGTCCGACGAGTACACGAGCGCCGCGGCGTGCAGCACCTGGTCGTCGGGCATGGCGCCCATCGTCTTGAGCCACACGCGGTTGTGGTCGAGCTTGCCGCCCTTGTCGCGCATCACCCAGGCCGGGTCGTTGGTGTAGCGCCATTCGATCGGTTTGAGCGCCTCGACGAACAGCGGAACAGTCTCCTCGTAGCCCTTCAGCAGATCGTCAATCGTGGGCAGCGACAACGGATCCGGCACCGCAGGCGCCTTGACGCCATGCTCCAGGCTCCGTCCGCCGGCCAGGTGTGACACCAATGCCGTCGCCAGCAGCGTGTCGCCCTGCATGACGTCGACCCGGCGGTTGGCGAACCGCCGCTCGTCGCGCAACCGGACCACCTTGAACTCCAGGTCCCGCTCCGGGTCGCCGCCGGCGATGAAGTGCGTCGTGATCGTCGTCGGCGGCAGCTTCGGCGGCACCGTACGACTGGCGGCGACGAACGCCTGCGCCATCATCTGACCGCCGAAGGTACGGACCGGGTTCCGGCTGGGATGACCACCGGTGAAGGTGTCGTCATCGACCCGGGCGACATCGAGAACCTTGAGCAGTTCCTCGAAATCAGCTGTCGTCACGTGTCGCTCCCGCTAGTGGTCTTCCTCCCCGATCCGGTGCACGTGGATCAGGTTGGTCGAGCCTACTGTGCCCGGCGGCGCGCCCGCGACGATGACCACCAGGTCACCGCGCTTGTAGCGGTCCAGCTCCAGCAGCGCCTTGTCGACCTCCTGGATCATGCCGTCGGTGCTGTCCATCTGCGGGACGATGAACGTCTCGGTCCCCCAGGTCAGCGCCAGCTGGCTGCGCACCTCCGGCAGGTCGGTGAATGCCAGCAGCGGCAGCGGGGTGTGCAGGCGGGACAGCCGGCGCACGGTGTCACCGGACTGGGTGAACGCGACCAGCGCCTTGGCGTCCAGTCGCTCCCCGATGTCGCGGGCCGCGTAGGAGATGACGCCGCGCTTGGTGCGCGGCACGTGGGTCAACGGCGGCGCGTCCGTGGAGTTCGCTTCGACGGCTTTCACGATGCGCGCCATGGTCCGCACGGCCTCGAGCGCGTACTTGCCGACCGAGGTCTCTCCGGAGAGCATCACGGCGTCGGCGCCGTCGAGAATCGCGTTGGCGACGTCCGAGGCCTCGGCCCGGGTGGGCCGGGAATTCTCGATCATCGACTCCAGCATCTGAGTGGCCACGATGACGGGCTTGGCGTTCTCCCTGGCCATCTGGATGGCGCGCTTCTGCACCAACGGCACTTCCTCGAGCGGCAGTTCGACGCCCAGGTCACCGCGGGCGACCATGACGGCGTCGAAGGCCAGCACGATGGCCTCGAGGTTGTCGACGGCCTCGGGCTTCTCCAGCTTGGCGATCACCGGCACCCGGCGGCCCACCTCGTCCATCACCTCGTGCACGAGTTCGATGTCAGCTGGCGACCGGACGAACGACAGCGCGATCAGGTCGACGCCGAGTTTCAGGGCGAACTTCAGGTCGTCGATGTCCTTCTCGGACAAGGCCGGCACGGACACGTTCATCCCGGGCAGGGACAGGCCCTTGTTGTTGCTGACCCGCCCGCCTTCAGTGACGGTACAGACCACGTCATTGCCGTCGACCTCGGTGACCGTCAGTCCGATGTTGCCGTCATCGACGAGCAGGCGGTCGCCGGCGACGGCATCCTCGGCCAGCTGCTTGTAGGTGGTCGACACGCGGTCGTGGCTGCCCTCGCACTCATCGACGGTGATCCGCACCGTTTCGCCGGTGCGCCACTCGGTGGGTCCGTCAGCGAAGCGGCCTAGCCGAATCTTGGGGCCCTGCAGATCGGCCAGGATGCCCACCGCGCGGCCCGAGGCGTCGGAAGCCTGGCGAACCCGCTTGTAAGCCACCTCGTGGTCAGCGTGCGCACCGTGACTGAAATTCAGCCGTGCCACATCCATCCCAGCTTCCACCAGCGCCCTGACGGTCTCATCGGTGGAGGTAGCCGGGCCCAGGGTACAGACGATCTTTCCGCGCCTATTCACAGTGCATGAGCATAGTGGATCGATTCAGATAACGGTCCGCCGGGAGCGCCGTCAGCACGTCAATATCAGTCGAACAGGGAGTTGCGACGTGGTGTCCGCGGCCGGCCGCTACGGCTGGCTGAACGTCGGCACCAGCGGGAATCCCGGCAGATTGCGGACCACCGTCCACACCACCATCGCCACCAGCGCGGTCACCAGCGGCGGCGCCACCGACAGCCGTCGTCGCCAGCACACGACCAGCCACGCCACCAGCAACGGCAATCCGACGAGCGCGAACACGTTGTCGAGCACCGCGGCCGAGAAGTTGCCGTGCAACACGTCGTGAGTCATGCGCAGCCCGCCGCACAGCGGACAGTTCCATCCGGTGAGCGCCTTGAACGGGCACGGGGGAAACCCGAATCCGGGTCGGTGCGGATCAGCCAGGCCGATGTACGTCAGCGCGGCCAGTGCCACGCCTCCGGTGCCGGCCACCGCCGCCACGCGCACGACCCTGCCTGACGTCATCAGTCCATGATGCCCGGCCGGCACACCGATCGACCAAGGGAGTCGCCTGATCTCAGTCCAGCCGCACAGCCAGATCATCCGAGGGCTCAAGAAGCTCTGATGGCGAGCGGACGTCGGTGACCCCTCGACACCGACGTTCACCGCGAACCAGCGACAATATTGCCGTATTGTAACGGTTCGGGCAAACCCAGTGGGGGCTTATTGGTGCAACTGACCGTGCCGGATCAGCTCATTGACCGAGTGTTCCCACCTGGCCAGTTCGGCATCAGAGGTGAACGACGCGGGCAGATGACGGTCCAGGTGCCGGCGCAAGATGATCGAGCCCAGCGTCAGGACCAACGGGTTCAGCCCGGCCCAGACCGCATCGAGGCCGTCGACCGCATCGCCGGACGCGACCATGCGCTCCCAACGCTCGATCCCGCCGCGTGCCATCGCATCGAATAGCGCTATGCCGCTAGGGGTTTCAGAAGCCACCGCCCGGCCGAGATAGTCCATGACCACCAGGTGGTCGGTGAGCAGGCAATGCACCGCCCGACCGATCTCTTCCACCGAATCAGGACCCGGGCTCTTCAGGGCGGCGAACATGGTGCTGCTGATGAGGTTCATGGCCACGCCATCGACGGCTTTGATCAACCCGTCCTTGGTGCCGAAATGGTGCTGCACCAGCCCGACCGACACACCGGCGGTATCGGCCACAATCTGCAGCGTCGCATCGGACGTGCCCCGCTGTGCAAACACCTGCAGCGCAGCATTGAGGATGCGGTCCTGCCGAGACTGCTGCAGCTGCACTCCGTCGGCTATGTCATCCACAGGGGACATCCAACCACCGCAAACACGAAAATGACCGGTGAGTCAGGAACATACCGATCGCATGAATGTCCAGCTTGTGCGCACTTTCGCAGCGGTAATAATGTGAGGCCGCGCTGAGCCTGCGCCTGTGGTCGTCGCTACTCGACCGTTCGCGCCCTCGTCGCAGGGTCAACGACCAACGACCGCGTAGCCGCATTGACCCTGCACCTACGGCGTCCGGCACTCGCACTATCGCGCCCACACTTCAGGGTCAACGACGTGGGCTGCCGAGTGTGCACACAGTGCGTGCTCGGCGCGAGTTCCGCGATCTGTACGCACATTCGCGGCCGCGCGGGCTGGCCTCAGCCCTGACGACGCCACCAACGACGACGAGGCGCCGGCGGCTCCCACACGGGAACCCCAACTGGCTCAACCTTTTCGGTGGCTGCCACCTTCGGCTCAACTTCTTCGACCGGTTCATCGGCCGGTTCATCGTCGGAATCGGCTTCTTCGTCAGTCTCGTCGGCGACTTCTTCAGCCTCGTCTGCGTCGTCTTCGCCGTCGGCGTCAACTTCGGGCTCTTCGTCGGTGTTGCCTTCAGCCTCGTCGGCTGACTCTTCGGATTCCGTTGTCTCCGCGGCAGATTCGTCGGCGGCAGGTTCGTCGGCGACGTCCGCAGCCTCATCTTCAGCCTCGGCTGCGTCATCCTCCGCTACAACGTCTTCCTCGACTGCAGCGTCTTCGCTCTCGGCCGCGTCAGAGTCGTCGGATTCTGCTGTCTCCGCGTCGGGATCCACTACCCCGGTCTCGTCGGCGACGTCCTCGTCGGCTTCTTCGGCAGGCTCGTCCTCGTCGACGGCCAGCTCTTCGGCCTCGGTGTCGGATTCGTCCTCGTCCTCGACCTCGTCGGAATCGACTGGCTTCTCAACGGATTCGTCGACAGATTCCTCTACGGCTGCCTCGGCGTCGACTGCGTCCTCGTCGACCGCGTCTTCGGCTTCGTCACCCGGCTCCTCGGTATCCGCTGCCTCAGCAGCGTCCTCGTCGGACTCAGCCTCGTCAGCCGACTCGTCCAAGTCGACGGCCTGCTCTGCGAGAGCCACAGTTTCGTCGGGTTGGGTCTCGACGGCGTCGGCCTCGTCGGCGACTTCCTCGGCGTCGTCCCCACCACCGACAGCAGCACCAGCCGCAACAGCCACCGGCACGGCCAACACCGCGCCCTCAGCCTCGACGTCGACCTCGGCTTCAGCCTCGGCTTCGTCGGCATGACGGCCACCGAGCGTCGCCGGATCCTCGCGGCCCCGCGGCGCCACCATCATGTAGACCACCGCGCCGATGAAGACGAATGTCGAGGTGAACGAGTTGACCCGGATCCCGGCGATCAGCGTCGCGGTGTCGCTACGCATCAGCTCGACGCCGAAGCGGCCGACGCAGTAGGCGGCGACATACAACGCGAACAGCCGGCCGTGGCCCAGCTTGAAACGACGATCGGCCCACAGCAGGAGGAAGAAAACCAGGAGGTTCCACAGCAATTCGTAGAGGAACGTCGGGTGCACGACCTCGTAGACCTGCCCCGTCGACACCCCGTTGAGCAGGTGCGGGTTCACCACACCGGAGCCGTCGCTGCGCTGGAAGATCTCCAGGCCCCACGGCAGATCCGTCGGGCGGCCGTAGAGCTCCTGGTTGAAGTAGTTGCCCAACCGGCCGATGGCCTGCGCCAGGATCACTCCAGGCGCGATGGCATCAGCGAACGCGGGCAACGGAATTCCATGTCGGCGGCAGCCGATCCACGCTCCGACGCCACCGAGTGCCACGGCACCCCAGATGCCCAGACCGCCGTCCCAGATCCGGACGGCACCGGAAATCCCCGCGCCGCCCTCGGCGAAGTAGGTGCGCCAGTCGGTCATCAGGTGGTACAGGCGACCACCGATGAGACCGAACGGCACCGTCCACAGCGCGATGTCGTAGATGACGCCCTGTTCACCACCGCGAGCGACCCAGCGCCGGTCGCCGATGATCAGCGCCGCGATGATGCCGGTGATGATGCAGAGCGCGTACGCCCGGATCGGTACTGGCCCCAAGTGCCAGACGCCCTGGGCCGGACTCGGGATGTATGCCAGCAACGATGTGGTCACGCGGAAACTTTCTGTCGCACTCCGTGGGCCAGTTCTTCGGACAAAGTTCGTACCGCGGGGATGCCGCCGTCGCCGAGCGCGGACACCAGCGCCGAGCCGACGATGACGCCGTCGGCGTACGACGCGATCTCAGCGGCCTGCTCGCGCGAGCGCACGCCCAGCCCGACACCCACCGGGATGTCCGACACGGCCCGCACCCGGGACACCAGCTCCGGCGCCATGTTCGACACCGCATCCCGCGCGCCTGTCACACCCATGGTCGACGCGGCGTAGACGAATCCGCGCGACGCCTGCACTGTGGCTGCGAGCCGCTCCGGGGTGGACGACGGCGCCACCAGGAAGATGCGGTCGAGATTGTGGGCGTCGGAGACGCTGAACCATTCGTCGGCCTCGTCAGGAATGAGGTCGGGGGTGATCAGACCGAGGCCGCCGGCCGACGCCAGGTCGCGCGCGAAGGCGTCAACGCCCCAGCGCAGCACCGGATTCCAGTAGGTCATGACGACGGCGTGCCCGCCGGCGTTGCTGATCGCCTCAACGGCGCGCAGCGCATCACGGACCCGGACACCGCCCTGCAGGGCGGTGTTGGTGGCGGCCGCGATAACCGGCCCGTCCATCCCGGGATCGGAGTAGGCAACGCCGACTTCGATGATGTCGCAACCGGATTCGGTCATGGCGACCATCGCGTCGATCGAGGTCTGCACATCCGGGTAGCCGGTCGGCAGGTAACCGATCAGCGCCGAACGCCCTTCGGCCCGGCACGATTCGAACAATCCAGCCAGTCGGCTCATGACGCTTCCCCAGTCTCGCCGTCCATCAGGCCGAACCACTTCGCCGCCGTCTCGACGTCCTTGTCGCCGCGGCCGGACAGGTTCACCACGATCACCGAACCAGGACCGAGCTCCTGACCCAATTTCAGCGCACCGGCGACGGCGTGGGCCGACTCGATCGCCGGGATGATGCCCTCGGTGCGGCACAACAAGCCGAACGCTTCCATGGCCTCGGTGTCGGTCACCGGCCGGTATTCGGCCCGGCCGGTGTCCTTGAGGAAGGCGTGCTCGGGACCGACGCCCGGGTAGTCCAAACCGGCTGAGATCGAATGGGATTCGATGGTCTGGCCGTCCTCGTCCTGCAGCAGGTAGGAGAACGAACCCTGGAACGCACCCGGCGATCCCCCGGTGAAAGTGGCTGCGTGCCTTCCGGTTTCGACGCCGTCGCCGGCCGCTTCGAAACCGACCAGCCGCACGCCCGGGTCGTCGATGAAGGCGTGGAAGACGCCGATGGCGTTCGAGCCACCGCCGACGCACGCGGTCACCGCGTGAGGCAGCCGGCCGGCCTGCTGCTGAATCTGGACGCGCGCCTCCATACCGATGACGCGCTGGAAGTCGCGCACCATCACAGGGAACGGATGCGGTCCGGCGGCGGTGCCGAAGCAGTAATAGGTGTCGTCCGCGTTGGTGACCCAGTCGCGGAAGGCTTCGTTGATGGCGTCCTTGAGGGTCGCCGAGCCGGCCTCGACCGACACCACGGTGCCGCCGAGCAGCCGCATCCGGGCCACGTTCAGCGCCTGCCGGGCGGTGTCGACCGCGCCCATGTAGACGACGCATTCGAGGCCGAGCAGCGCGCAGGCCGTCGCGGTCGCGACGCCGTGCTGGCCGGCGCCGGTCTCGGCGATCACGCGGGTCTTGCCCATGCGCTTGGCCAGCAGCGCCTGCCCGAGCACGTTGTTGATCTTGTGAGAACCGGTGTGGTTCAGGTCTTCTCGTTTGAGGAACAGCCGCGCCCCGCCGGCGTGGTCGGACAGCCGGGTCGCTTCGTACAGCGGCGACGGCCGCCCCGTGTAGTGCTGCTGCAACCGGTCGAGTTCGTCGAGGAAGGTCTGGTCGGTACGGACCTTGTCGTAGGCCGCGGTGACTTCCTCGATGACCGCCATCAGCGCCTCGGGCACCAAACGCCCGCCGTAGGCACCGAAGTGCCCTTTGGCGTCCGGGTCGTGGCTTGTGGCTTCGGCGACCGCGGCGCTCATCCGCGGCAATTCAGTACCAGTGCGATCAGACATAAGAACTCGGGCTGCTTCTTTGCGCAGGAGCCCACAATTCAGCGGGCTGGTTTCGGGCAGGACGGGTGCGTGCCGGCAGTCACCAGGTCTGCGACGGCACTACGGGGATCGCCGCTGGTCACCAGGCCTTCACCGACCAGGACTGCGTCGGCACCGGCACCGGCATAGGCCAGCAGGTCGGCGGTGCCACGCACCCCCGACTCGGCGATGCGGATGATGTTGCTCGGCAGGCCGGGCGCGATGCGGCCGAAGCAGTCGCGGTCGACCTCGAGGGTCTTGAGGTCCCGGGCGTTGACGCCGATGACCTTGGCACCGGCCTGGATGGCCCGGTCAGCTTCTTCCTCGGTATGTACCTCGACCAGTGCCGTCATCCCGAGGGACTCGGTCCGGTCGATCATCGAGGTCAGCACCGACTGTTCCAGCGCGGCGACGATCAGCAGCAGCATGTCGGCGCCGTGGGCCCGGGCCTCGTGAATCTGGTACGGGGTGACGATGAAGTCCTTGCGCAGCACCGGAATCGACACCGCGGCACGCACAGCGTCCAGGTCGGCCAGCGACCCGTTGAAGCGACGCTCCTCGGTCAGCACGCTGATCACCCGGGCACCGCCGGACTCGTACGCCTTGGCCAGCTTGGCGGGATCGTCGATCTGCGCCAACGCACCCTTGCTGGGGCTGGCGCGCTTGACCTCGGCGATGACGCCGATGCCCGGCTCACGCAGCGCGGCGAGTGCATCCTTGGCCGAAGGCGCCTTCTTGGCCCGCTCCTTGACCTCGGTCAGACTCAGCGCGGCTTCGCGGGCGGCAACATCAGCGCGAACTCCCTCGATGATGGAGTCGAGCACGGTCCCCGAAGTCATAACGCGTCGTCGTCCTTCCGTGCCGGTTCGGCAAGCCAGATGATCTTCTCGAAGGGTAGTCGCCGGGGCGGCGCAGACTGCCACCGGGCCACGCTCATTTGCTCCCCCCGTCGTTCTGGGTCGGGTCATGCCCCTCGTCGAGGGCATCCCAGATCATCCGTTCGGACATGCCGTCGGCAGCTTCTTCCTGCACCGCTTCGCGGCGCGCGCCCGGTGCGGCGTATTTCGACGTGGCCGGGGTGGTCGCGCCGCGACCTGCCGAACGCATCAGCAGCACGGCTCCGACCAGCGTCAATACCGCAGCTGCCAGCGTCACACCCGCGCCCCAGTAGTGCCGCTGGGTCCCCACCAGGAACATGACCGCGATCTGCGCCATGTCGGCGGCGCGCACCGAGATGTCGGTGACCGCCCACAGGCTGATGGCCAGGTATCCCATCCCCGCGCTCGCGACGGCGACCAGCAGCGCCAGCAGCCGCAGCGCCCAGCCCCGCACGGCCAGCGCCGCCACCGCGGCAGCGGCGGCCAGCAGCGCCAGCGGGATGAGGGCCGTCGACCAGGCCGCGCCGGACAGCGTCGTCGCCTTCGGCTGGCCCAGCCCGTCGAACGACGACACGTCGACCCAGGGCAGCCGGGAGGCGCCCCACAGCATCAGCGCGGCGACGAGCAGCAGCACCTGAGCGGTGCGGGTGGTCCTCACGGCTCGCTCAGCGTCTCGGCGGCCGCGATCGCGGCCAGGACCGCCTTGGCCTTGTTGGACGACTCGTTGTATTCGTACGGCCCGTTGGAGTCCGCCACCACGCCGCCACCGGCCTGCACGTAGGCGGTGCCGCCGCGCATCAGGGCGGTGCGGATCGCGATGGCGAAATCAGCGTTGCCAGCGAAGTCGAGGTACCCGAGCACGCCGCCGTACAGGCCACGTCGGGTCAGCTCAACCTCTTCGATGAGCTCCATGGCCCGGACCTTCGGCGCCCCCGACAGTGTTCCGGCCGGGAAGCACGCGGTGACGGCATCGAGCGCGGTCTTGTCGTCGGCGAGGTGGCCGGTGACGGTGGAGACCAGGTGCATGACGTGGCTGTAGCGCTCGATGTGGCTGTAGTCCTCGACGCGCACGGTCCCCGGACGGCACACGCGGCCCAGATCGTTGCGGCCGAGATCGACCAGCATCAGGTGTTCGGAGCGTTCTTTGTCGTCGGCCAACAGCTCCTTTTCCAGCAGGATGTCGTCCTCCTCGGTGGCGCCGCGCCACCGGGTGCCGGCGATCGGGTGCGTGGTCGCCACCCCGTCCTTCACCGTGACGAGCGCCTCCGGGCTGGAGCCGACGACCGAGAAGTCAAGTCCACCTTCGGCATTGGGCACGTTGAGCAGATACATGTACGGGCTCGGGTTGGTCACCCGCAGCACCCGGTAGACATCGATCGGATCGGCGTCGGTGTCCAACTCGAACCGCTGCGACGGCACCACCTGGAACGCTTCGCCGGCCTCGATGTCGCCGACCAGCTTCTCGACGATGGCCGTGTACTCCTCGACCGTGCGCTGCTGGCGCGGCTGCGGCTGTGGGCGGCTGAAGACGGCGATGCTCGAGGGCAGCGGCTCCCCCAGCGCCTTGGTCATGACATCGAGGCGGGCGACGGCATCGTCGTAGGCCCAGTCGACACGCTCGTCGGTGCCGTTCCAGTTGACCGCGTTGGCGATCAGAGTGATGGTGCCCTCGTGATGGTCGACGGCAGCGATGTCCGTGGCCAGCAGCAGCACCATGTCGGGCAGCTTGAGGTCGTCTTTCGCAAGTTCAGGGAGCCGCTCCAGCCGGCGCACCATGTCGTAGGCGAAGTACCCGACCAGCCCGCTCGACAACGGCGGCAGCCCCGGCACGGGCGCGGTCTGCAGCAGGGCCAGGGTGTCGCGCACCGCCTGCAACGGGTCACCGCCGCTGGGTGCGTCCTGCGGCGTGCTGCCGAGCCAGGCCGCTTCACCGTCCCGGACGGTCAGCGCCGACGGAGCGCCCGCGCCGATGAATGACCATCGCGACCAGGACCGCCCGTTCTCCGCAGATTCCAGCAGGAATGTGCCTGGACGGTTGGCGGCCAGCTTGCGGTACGCCGACAACGGGGTCTCGCTGTCGGCGAGAACCTTGCGGGTCACCGGTACCACTCGGTGCTCGGCGGCCAGGGCCCGGAATTCCTCACGTGAGGTCGTCTTCACGCGGCAATCCTCCCAGAAGTAGCGTGGCACCTATGAAACGTGGTGACCGGGTTGCCGAGTTCAATCTCCCCGACCAGACCGGGACCGTCCGCAGTCTTTCCGAACTACTGGCCTCTGGGCCGATCGTGCTGTTCTTCTATCCGGCGGCGATGACGCCGGGCTGCACCATGGAGGCCTGCCACTTCCGCGACCTGGCCGCCGAGTTCGCGGCCGTCGGTGCGTCCCGGGTCGGGATCAGCATGGATGCGGTGGAAAAACAGGACAAATTCGCCGAGAAGCACAGCTTCGACTACCCGCTGCTGTCCGACAGCGCCGGCGTGGTGGCCGAGGCGTTCGGTGTGAAACGTGGTCTGCTCGGCAAGCTGATGCCGGTCAAGCGGACCACGTTCGTCATCGACACCGACAGCAGGGTGCTCGAGGTCATCGCCTCTGAGATCAGCATGGACTCCCATGCCGACAAGGCGCTCGAGGTGCTCAGGGCGCGTTAGCCGCCCGGATCACCGCCGCCAGTGACGCGGTGAGCACTGAATCGCTGCGCCCGCAGGCCCATCCGCCGCGGTATTCCAGGTACGTGACCGCGGTGGCGCCGATCGACTGCTGGGTGAGGCCGAGAATCTCGACCGGCCGTCCCACCTCGGCCAAAGCCTGGGTCAGCGCCTCGACCGGCCCGACGCCGCGGTGCGCACTGGTGTGGGCGATCCCGTTCACGCTCAGCGTGATCTCGGTGGTCTCGTCGCTGCTCGTGTGCCAGTCCTTGAGTTCGACAGGACCGCCGGAACCCAGATAGGTGGACTCGAACAGGTCGTACAGCTCGGTCGCGGTCACCTCGACGCCACTGCCATCGGTGTGGGTCTGCACATGCCGGGCGAAGTCGATCTGCAGCCGTCGCGGCAGGTCCAGTCCGTATCCGCTGTGCAGCAGGTAGGCGATGCCACCCTTGCCGGACTGTGAATTGACCCGGATGACGGCGTCATAGCTGCGCCCGATGTCGGCGGGGTCGATGGGCAGATACGGCACCCGCCAATCGATTTCGCGCTCATCACGGCTCGCTGCGGTGGCCCGGGCGCGATGTTCGGCCAGGCCTTTCTTGATCGCGTCCTGATGGGTGCCCGAGAACGCGGTGTGCACCAGGTCGCCGACGTACGGATGCCTCTCGTGGATCGGCATCCGGGTGCAGTGCGACACGGTGCGAGCGATCGCGTCGATATCAGAGAAGTCGATCATTGGGTCGACGCCCTGGGCATACAGATTCAATGCCAGGGTGGCGATATCAACATTGCCGGTGCGCTCACCGTTGCCGAAGACGCAGCCCTCCACGCGCTGCGCCCCGGCCAGGACGGCCAATTCGGCACAGGCCACCCCGGTCCCCCGGTCGTTGTGCGGGTGCACCGACAGGATCACCGCGTCGCGGCGGGCCAGGTTCCGGTGCATGTACTCGATCTGATCGGCGTACACATTCGGCGTCGCCACCTCCACGGTGGCAGGCAGATTCAGGATCACCGGGCGATCCTCGGTGGCGTCCCACAGCTGTGTCACGGCGTCGCAGATTTCCAGCACATAGTCGGGTTCGGTGAGGTTGAACACCTCCGGGGAGAACTGGAATCGGATGTTCGGCAGGTCGTCGGTCAGCGTCAGCACATCGAGCGCGCCGTGCAGGATCAGACTGCGCAACTCGTCACGGTCCTTGCCCAGCACGGTGTTTCGCCACGTGGGTGCGGTCGCGGTGTACATGTGGATGACGACGTCATTGCGCATGCCGCGCACCGACTCGACGGTGCGCTCGATCAGGTCGCGGCGGGCCGGGGTGAACACCACGATGGTGACATCGGCCGGCGCGATATCGGCTTCGGCCAGCAGCCGGACGAAGTCGAAGTCGGTCTGCGAGGCCGACGGGTAGCCGACCTCGATCTCCTTGTAGCCGATGGCGACGAGATGCTCGAAGAACTGGCGTTTGCGGTCAGGATCCATCGGCTCGGCCAGGGCTTGGTTGCCGTCACGCAGGTCGACGGGCACCCAGAGCGGTGCGGTGGTGATGCGGTTGCTCGGCCAATCTCGTTGGACAGCAGGAATATTCACGCGGTTGAAGACATCGGTATAGCGGTGCCACGGCATGCGCGACGGCTGTTGACGGTTCCACGAAGTGCTCATCGGTGGTCTGCTTTCGGTCAAGTGAGGAAGTGACCGGTCGCGACAGAGCCCCACGGCAGGGGGCCGGTCGTTTCAGACCCCGCCGCGGCAACCAAGCAGAAGTACGCGCGTCATGATGGTTAGACTATACACAACTCCTCAGACAAGTAGAGAGGTCGCATGGTCGCGCAAGTATCGCGTCAACCCCTGGCAGCACAAGCCGCACAGCTACTGCTGACGCGCATCAAGGACGGTGAATGGCCACTGGGACAACGCCTTCCAGGCGAGACGACCCTGGCCGCTCAGCTCGGCGTGGGCCGCTCCACCCTGCGCGAAGCAATCCGGGAACTGGCCGGCAAAGGCGTCCTCGACAGCCGTCAGGGCGCCGGCGTCTTCGTCATTGCCCTCGATGTCACCGACGACTGGGACACCGTGCTGCGCAGCGCGAACGTCGCGTCGGTGATCGAAGCCCGCATCGCCATAGAGGCCGAAGGGGCGGCCCTGGCCGCGACTCGCCGAACGCCGGCTGACCTGCGCACTATCCGGCGCACCCTCGCCGCCCGCGGCGTCACCGGTCAGTCGGTACCCGAACACGTGGACGCCGACATGGCATTTCACCGCGCCGTGATCACCGCGGCCCACAACGACGTGCTGACCCAGCTGTTCGACGCGTTCCTCCCCCGGCTGCGGCTCGCCATGATCGACATGTTGAGGATCCGCCCGATCACGTCAGAGCCGTGCGACCACGCCCTGCATCAGCAGCTCGCCGACGCCATCGCCGCACGCGATCCCGATGCCGCGGCCGCCGCCAGCCGCACTCACCTGAGCACCCTGAAGGAATCATTCTCATGACACCCGTGCTGGAACTCGACAACGTGACGTTCCGCCGTGAAGGCAAGCAGATCATCGACGGCATCTCGCTGACGGTGCAGGAAGGCGAACACTGGGCTCTGCTCGGCCCCAATGGCGCCGGCAAGAGCACGCTCCTCGGCTTCTGCGGCGCGGTGACGTTCCCGACGTCGGGCACGGTGCGGGTGCTGGGCGCACAGATGGGCCGCACCGACCTGGCACCGCTGCGGCGGTCCATCGGCCACGTCAATCCCCGACATCGGCTGCAGTACCCGCTGACGGTGAGGGAGGTGGTGCTGACCGGCGTCACCGGCACCATCGACATCGCGGCCCGCTGGATGCCGACTGCCGAAGACATCGCACGCGCCGACGAGTTGATCGGCACCGTGGGACTGACCCACCGCGCCGATGCGGTGTGGCCGACGCTGTCGCAGGGCGAGCGAGGCAGAACGCTCATCGCCCGCGCGCTGATCGCCGAGCCACGACTGCTGCTGCTCGACGAACCGACCACCGGCCTGGACGTGGCCGCGCGCGAACAACTACTGGAAACCCTTGACACGCTGGAGCATTCACACCCCGAGATGGCCTCGATCCTGGTGACACATCACCTCGAGGAACTACCGACGTCCACGTCTCACGCCCTGCTGATCTCCGGCGGCCGCACCGTCGCCGCGGGTCCGTCGGTCGCGACCGTGACGACCGATCATGTGACGGAGGCCTTTTCGCATCCGGTCGAGGTCGGCTACGACCACGGCCGCTGGTCCGCCCGGGCCACTGCGAGCTCGCGCACCGGCTAACTGCTGGTGATTTGTGCACGATTTTCCGCGCTGACCGCGAAAAATCGTGCACAAATCACTGAGTGGCGAACTCCCGGGACTGCAGGTAGGCCCGCCAGCCGCCGAACTCCGAGATGTCGGGCGCCACGATGGCCCCCTCGTCGGCACACACGAACCCGGTCTCCCAGGACCCGTCGTCGAGCTCGATTGCCGCCAGTCCCATCGGTGTCGGCAGGGCGACCAGGAACTTCCCGAGCGCCGCGGGAGAGAGCGACCAGCGCTCCACCTCAAAGGCCCGCCCGCCGTGGGACAGCCGCAGCAGAGCGGGCTTGCCCGACGGCAGCGCCGTCATCCGATAGCTTTCGGCAGTACGTGCCGGCCCGTCCCACCGCGCCCCGAGATCGTGGAGCTGACCAGCCAGCGGCTGGTCCCGCAGATGCGCGCCGGCCACGACCAGCGTCACCGCACCGGCTCCCGCCCGCTCGGGCCAGGACGCCGCCGCACCACGTTCGGCGCCGCTCAGCCGGGCCGCGATGTCGGCCACCACGGCGTCATCGAACGACCGGCCCAGCACCGTCACCCCGAATTGCGCTGTGGTGCCGTCGGATTCGACGACCTCGCCGGCCGGGACCGCGACTCCGCACATGTCGAACAGATTGCAGAAATTCGTGTACGTGCCGATCCTCGCGTTGACCGCGACCGGATCGGCCGCCACCTCGGCGAGCGTCGGCTGCAGCGGCGCGGTGGGCACCAACAGCGCGTCACACTCCCCCAATGCCCGGAATGCCCGGTCCCGCAGGCGATCCAACTCGCGACGGTCGCGCAACAGCGCGGTCGCGGAGTGGACACCGCCCGCGGTGATGATCGCCGCGACCGTCGGATCCAGTCCGGCGTCGTCGCCGGCAGTGGCGATGAAGTCCCCCACCGCTTCGGCGCGTTCGGCGACCAGTGCGCCGTCGTACAGCAACCGGGCGGCGGCCAGGAAGTCGGTCAGATCGATGGGCACGATCCGCATGCCGGCGGCCCGCGCGGCATCGACCGCGCGCTGGAACGCGACATCCCAGCCGGGAGCCATCGCCGGTAGTTCGGCGGGCACCGCCAGCACCGGGTCGGCAGGGGCGGCGAAGCGGGTCGAGGTGGGCCATGGCCGCTGCGTGGTGGACGCCATCACTGCCATGGCGTCCTCCGCGGTCGCCAGGTCGCGCGCCAGGATGGTCACGCAGTCGTAGCTCGGGCAGGCCGGAACGACGCCGGCGGTCGACACCACACCAATGGTGCCCTTGATCCCGACGAGACCTTGATACCCCGCAGGCACCCGGCCGGATCCCGCAGTATCCGTGCCGATTCCGAGGTCGGCGGCACCGATGGCCACCGCGACAGCCGAACCCGACGATGAACCACCCGAAATCCTGTCTGGCCGCCGCGCGTCGCGCACCGCACCGTAGGGGCTTCGGGTGCCGACGAGCCCGGTCGCGAACTGGTCCAGGTTGGTCTTGCCGATCACCACCGCACCGGCTGCGCGCAGTGCCGCCACCACAGGCGCGTCGGTGCCCGGGGTGTACGCGTAGCCCGGGCACGCCGCAGTGGTGAGCAGGCCCGCGACGTCGACGTTGTCCTTGACCGCCAGCAGCTGACCGGCCAGCGGGCCGCGCGCCTGCGAAACTTCCTGGCGCACCGCGTCCTCGTCGCGCACGGTGATGAAGGCTTCCGGCCGCTGCGCGATGGCCGCGAATGCGGCGCTGATCCGATCCATCAGGCGACTTCCTGTCCTGTTGTGGCGCAAGGTTTCTTGCGTGCGCCGATTTCGCCGCTGGCCTCCCAGCGGGCCCGCTCCTCGTTGCGGGCCATGGTCATCCGCTGTCGCACAGCGGCGATGTCGTCGGCCTCCCGCGATAGGAAGGTCAGATAGTCGGCGATCCGGAACTCGCCGTCGGTGATGTCGACGGTGCCGCGGCCGGCGGCGACGTCGGCGCGCAGGTCGGTCAGTTCCTCGGAGGACACCGGGTACCACGACACCTGATCGAAGAACCGCAGCAGCCACGGCTGTTCGGGTTCGAAACCCGGTGCGGACAGCGGGAATCGGTGGTTCCACACCTGCGTGGTGCGGCCCATCAGTTGGTAGCCGCCGGGGCCTTCCATGCCGTAGATACACAGATAGGCACCGCCGATCCCGACCGCGTTCTCGGGAGTCCAGGTGCGGGCCGGGTTGTACTTGGTGGTGACCACCCGGTGCCGCGGATCGACCGGGGTGGCGACCGGGGCACCCAGGTAGACATCCCCCAGGCCGAGCACGAGATAGCTCGCCGCGTGGACGATGTCGAACACCTCCTGCTGGGATTCCAGGCCGTTCATCCGGCGGATGAACTCGATGTTGCTCGGGCACCACGGGGCGTCGTCGCGCACGCCGTTGCGGTACCGGTCGATGGCCAGCCGGACGGTCGGGTCGTCCCAGCTCAACGGCAGTCGTACCGATCGGCTCGGCAGCACCAACCGGTCGACGGGGCCGAGTGCGGACTCGATGTCGAGGACGAACGCCGTCATCGCCTGGTGATCGGTGAGCGCGGCGTCGAATTTGACCTGCAGCGAACGGATTCCGGGTGTGAGGTCGATGATCCCGCGGGGCCGGTGTGCCTCGATCGCGGTATGCAGAGCGTGCACCCGCGCCCGCAGCACCAGATCCAGGGTCATCGTGCCGTATTCGACCAGCAGGTTGTCATCACCGCTGCGGCGCAGCGTCATCGAGGTCGTGCCGTCGCCCGTGACGCCGCGGTGCAACACGCCGTCATCACCGTCACCGCGCGGGCTGCGCACCACCGGTGACGCCGCTCGCCGCGAGGTGCCCAGTGCTGCCAGGGGTGCGGCGGCGCTGGCCCGCACCGGAACGAAGCGCACCCGGTCGCCGGGGGTGAGCTGCCCGAGCTTCCACCGGTCCGCGGACGCCACCGTCACCGGGCAGACGAAACCGCCCAGGCTGGGTCCGTCCGGGCCGAGCAGGATCGGAGTATCGCCGGTGAAGTCCAGGGCGCCAACCGAATACGGGGTGTCGTGGATATTGGATGGGTGCAGCCCGGCCTCACCGCCGTCGGGCCGGGCCCACTGCGGCTTCGGCCCGACCAGACGGACGCCGGTGCGGTCCAGGTTGTGGTCCACCAGATACGTGGCCTCGTAGAGAGTTTCGATATCGGCGCGGGTGAAGAACTCGGGCGCACCGTGCGGACCTTCGGTGACCGCGAGGCGCCATTCGTGGCCGATCGACGGGATCTCCTCGTCGGTGAGTCGGCGCGGACGGCCCACCGCGGCGCCCAGATCGAGCCGGTCACCGGCTGCCAAGGCCCGGCCGGCTGCGCCGAATCGGCCGAGCGTGAACGTCGAGCGCGAGCCGAGATATGCCTCGGCCTCGATGCCGCCGGCCACCGCGATGTAGATGCGCATCCCGACGCCCTGCACCGCACCGATCTCGAGAACACCGCCCTCCGGAACAGCGATGGGCGCCCACTGCCGCGCCGGCACCCCGTCGAGCGTGACCGATACCGGAGCACCCGTGACGCAGACGACGGTCGCCTCATCGAATCCCAGTGTGGGACCGGCCATCGTCGCCTCCAGGCCAGGCACGCCCTCGGCATTACCGACCGCGAGATTGGCCAGCCGCAGTGACAGGTCATCCATCGGCCCTGACGGCGGTACGCCCACCTGCCAGTAGCCGATGCGGCCCGGCCAGTCCTGGACGGTGGTGCTCGGCCCGGGCCGCAGCACGGTGAGGGTCGGGGTATTCGTCGGCAGCGCCATGCGCATATTCCTTTACGTCCGAACGTCGATCAGAGCGGGCGGGTGACGATCATCCGCACCGGCGTGGGATCGAATCCGTTGCACGGGTTGTTGATCTGCGGGCAGTTGGACACCAACACCAGGACGTCGGTGTCGGCACGCAGCGCCACCCGCAGTCCCGGTGCCGACAACCCGTCGACGATGCCGAGGGTGCCGTCGGCCTCCACCGGCACGTTCATGAAGAAGTTGAGATTCGGTGCCAGATCACGCTTTCCGAGACCGTACCGGGCGCCTTCGATGAGGAAGTTCTCGACGCAGGCGTGCTGGTGCCGGGTGTGGTGGCCGTAGCGCAGCGTGTTGGATTCCTGCGAGCAGGCGCCACCGACGGTGTCGTGATTGCCCACCTCGTCGGCCACGACGGTCATCAGTGCCGCACCATCACTGTCCCGCAACACCGTTCCGGTGCTGACGAACAGCGACCGCTGCGCCGTGATGGTGGTCTGTGCGCTGTAGCGCCGGGACGTGTCATGGGCGCCGTAGATCAGCGTGTCGACGGCCTGATTGCCATGCAGGTCGACGATGGTCAGCACATCGCCTTCCGCGATGATCGCCGACCAGGGGCCGCGGGCCTCGACGATCTCGTCGAGGATGGTCGTGCCGGCCACCAGTGCGGGGACCGAGTCGATGACAGTGCTCATTAGCTGGCTCCTCCGGTGAGATGCAGTGCGGTCCAGACGTCTTCGGTGTTGCGATGTGCGCGTTCGTATTCGGGCCCGATGGTGTCGGCGCGAGCGGCCAACGCCGCGAGGTCGTCGGGCGCCGACCAGGCCAGCACCTCCAGATCGGAGGTGCTGAAACTCGGCTCCGGGTCGAGCGGGTGCGCGGTGTTGGCGATCGCCACGATCACCGGCAGGTGCACGATCAGTTCGACTGCCGTGCCGGGACCGGCCGAGCCCGTCGACACCAGTTGGCCCGCATCGTCGGCACGGGCGCCGTGGAAGAACGACACGCCGGGGCCGACGTCACGCGGACCCAGGCCGTGCTTGAGCGCGGCGAGCACCAGCAGCTCCCGGCCGGCCGGGCTGTCCGAGTGCGCGGTGCCGGCCCCGTAGCGGGCTTCGTTCTGCGCCCGGGTTGTGGTGCCGCACAGCGCATCGTGGTGACCGGAGGTGTCAGCGACGATGGTCGCCAATACCCGTCCCTGATCATCGAGCAGCGGATGTCCGGTGGCGAGGTACGCCTGCCACGGCACCTTGACGGTGTCGGCGGTGTTGAGCCGCTCCCAGGGGGCGTCGGCGCGCCAGAGCAGCAGGTGCGCACACGCACGGCCCTCGATATCGGTGAGCCGCAACCGGGTTCCGCGGTCCAGCACCTTGCTGGTGTAGCGGCCGCCGGGCACCGTCTCGGCCCAGGTCAGCCGGTCGGCTTCGACGCCGGCGGGCGGTGTGGGCCACAGCGATGCGGGTACGACGGGCATGGCAGCCGTGTGTGCGCCGGCCTGCGCGCGAGCGTGCGCGCGAGCGGCTGCGGTGGTCGAAGTGGTGGTGAGACTCACGAGAATCCTTTCGGCAGTGGCTGATTGGCGGAGATCAGAGTGTTCCGACGGGGTTCGGATGGGTCCGGCGGTACGGGAAGCACAGGGCACCGAGCGCAACGATCGCGACGATGGTGAACGGCCCGGCCCAAACCAGCAGCGGCATCGCGCCCGTCGGGTCGTAGATTTCCGGCCGTGGCCAGGCCAGGTTGATCACCATCGCCACGCCATAGGCGACCGCGAAGAGGTTGACCGGCAGACCCCAGCGTCCCATCGAGAACAGTGGCCGACCGCCGGCGTCGGTGGCCGATGCGTCCCAACGCATTCCCCGCAGCCGGTGGGCCAGCAGCGGTGCGGTCACCAGCAGGTAGGCGATGTAGATCGCGATGATGCAAACGCTGGCGAGCGTGGCGAAGATCGCGGAGTTGCCGACGTTCACCAAGAGCACACCGACACACGCCACACCGACCACGATCGCCGGCGGAATGGGTGTCCCGGTTGCCGGATTGACGCGGGACAGGAGCGACGAGAACGGCAGCCGCTGATCGCGCGCCATCGAGAACATCAGGCGGGTGGCCGCGGTCTGAATTGCCAAGGTGCAGATGAAGATCGCGATGGCCACGTCGACGAGGAGCAGCGTCCCCCACGGCGACGACAGCACCGCGCCCAGCACGTAGGGCAGGCCCTCGGTCGCGAGGCGACCGTCGGTCAGGCTCGGCGCCGCCATCAGTGCGCCGATGATCATCAGGCCGCCGCCGAGCGCCGACACCGTCAGTGCCGACCGGATGGTGCGCGGCGCCACGCGGCGCGCGTCCCGCGTCTCCTCCGCCAGCTCGCCGGCCGAACCGAAGCCGACCATCACGTAAGCGGCCATCAGTCCGGAGGCGATCCAGGCCCAGCCATAACCCGGACCCGTTGCGCCGGTGTCGAACACGACCTGCGGACCGCGCTGGGCATGGGTGAAGAACACTCCGACGACCGCGATGACTCCGACGATCTCGCAGCAGACCCCGATCGTCGCGACCCGCGACATCCAGCGCACCCCGATGCAGTTGATCGTGGTGGTGACCAGCAGCAGCGCCGTACCCAGCAGCACCGCATTGGCCGCTCCGTCCGGCGAGGTGAGGGCGGTGTCGGTGCCGATGAGCTGGAATCCCGACCACACCGCCGGCAGCACCACCTGCAGCGCGATGGCCGCAGCGGATGCCGTGATGATCTGGGCCAGAATCATGAACCAGCCACCGAACCAGCCGATGACTTCGCCGCCGAGGCGGCGGGCCCACTGATAGATGGCCCCCGAGATCGGGTAGCGGGCGGCCAGTTCGGCGAAGCACAGGGCCACGGCGAACTGGCCGATGAACACCGCCGGCCAGGTCCAGAAGAACGCCGGACCGCCGAAACTGAAGCCGAGACCGAATAGTTGGAAGATCGTGGTCAGGATCGACACGAACGAGAAACCGGCCGCAAACGAGGCGAACTTGCCCAGCGAGCGATGCAGCTGTTGGTCGTAGCCGAACTCGGCGAGATCGTCATGATCTGCCGGCGACGTGTTGGTCAATGTCATCCGATCTCGATTCCACAGAGGTCAATACCTGTCAACTGACAGAATTAGGTGTGCCCATGACACGGATGGGTCACCGAAGTTTCCGGCGTGGGTCGCGGTGTAACAGTTGGGTTTCACGGGAGCCGACGATGCGTGGGTGGCACAGTAGTGGCATGAGCCGCCCGGGCCGCCCCCGCCACCGCGACGCCTTACGCCCCGGCAGCACCGCCGTCGAGCAGATCCTCGATGCCGCCGGAGAACTGTTCGTGACCAAGGGCTTTACCGTGACCTCGACGCGTTCGATCGCCGAGGCCGTCGGCATCCGGCAGGCCTCGCTGTACCACCACTTCCCCAACAAGGAAGCCATCCTCGAGGCGCTGCTCGATGCGACGGTGGTGCCGTCGCTGGAGTTCGCACGGCGGGTGACCCGGTCCGTCGACGACCCGCGGGTCGCGCTGTGGGCGGTGACGGCCGGCGACGCGGCCAGCCTGTTGTCCGTGCCGTGGAACCTGGGTCGGCTCTATCTACTGCCGGAGGTCGACGGTATCGAGGGCTTCCATGACCGGCGCCGCGAGCTGCACGCCGTGTACCGCGAGCTGGCGGTCGACGTCGTCGGTGGCCGCGACGAGTTCCGCTGCGGCCTCCCGGTGCGCCTGACCGAGACGGTCATCGCGCAGCGCGTCGACGACCCGGGCATCGCCGGTGACGAAGTGGCCGAGGCCATCGCCGATGCGGCGCTACGGGTGCTCGGGGTCGATGTCGACGACACGCTGCGGGCGGCGGGGCGGGCACTGGTCGAGCAGCACCTGCCCGTCCCTGATTAGGACTCGGGGGCGAGCAACTGGTCGGCGTCGAAGCAGCTGTGGTCGCCGGTGTGGCAGGCGCCGCCCACCTGGTCGACCTCCAGGAGCACGGCATCGCCGTCGCAGTCCAGGCGGACCGAGTGCACGTACTGGGTGTGTCCCGACGTCAGGCCCTTGACCCACTGTTCGCCACGTGAGCGGGAAAAGTACGTCGCCTCACGGGTTTCCAAGGTGCGCGCCAGCGCGGCGTCGTCCATCCAGGCGACCATCAGGACGTCGCCGGTGCCGCGCTGCTGCACCACGGCGGTGAACAGCCCGGCGTCGTTGCGCTTGATGCGTGCGGCGATTCCGGGGTCCAAAGCGCTCATCGCACCGGACCTCCATTCGCCGATGTCGCTTCGCTCATCGAACGATGATCCCCTCGGCCGCCATCGCCGCCTTCACCTGCCCGATCGTCAGCTCACGGAAGTGGAACACGCTGGCCGCCAGCACCGCATCGGCGCCCGCCTGCACCGCAGGCGCGAAGTGGTCGACCGCGCCGGCTCCCCCGCTGGCGATCACCGGCACAGTCACAGCGGCCCGCACTGCCCGCAGCATCGCCAGGTCGAACCCGGCCTTGGTGCCGTCGGCGTCCATCGAGTTCAGCAGAATCTCGCCGACCCCGAGTTCGGCTCCGCGCGTTGCCCATTCGACGGCGTCGATGCCGGTACCGCGACGACCACCGTGGGTCGTCACCTCCCAGCCCGACGGTGTCGGGTCAGAGTCTGCCGGCACGGTCCGCGCGTCGACGGACAGCACGATGCATTGCGAACCGAACTGCCGCGACAACTCCGACAGCAGTTCCGGCCGGGCGATCGCCGCGGTGTTGACCGAGACCTTGTCGGCGCCGGCCCGCAGCAGAGTATCGACGTCCTCGACCGAGCGGACGCCCCCGCCGACGGTCAGCGGGATGAACACCTGCTCGGCGGTGCGGCGCACCACCTCGAGCATTGTCGAGCGGCCCGACGACGACGCGGTGACGTCCAGGAACGTCAGCTCATCGGCGCCCTCTGCGTCGTACGCGGCGGCCAATTCGACGGGATCACCGGCGTCCCTGAGGTTCTCGAAGTTGACGCCCTTGACCACGCGGCCGCCATCGACGTCCAGGCATGGGATGACACGGGTTGCGAGACTCACAGGTAATCCTCCGGCACACCAACGGATTTCACGATCTCCAGCATCCTCTCGTGCACGCCGGGAGCGGCGGCCAGCGCCGACTTCGACTCCACCGTCCAGGGCTCACCGGCGAGGTCGGTGACGATGCCGCCCGCGGCCCGCACCAGCGCCACGCCCGCGGCGTGGTCCCAGATGTGGTAACCGAAACTGATTGCGCCGCCGAGGATGCCGGCGCCGACGTAGGCCAGGTCAAGGCCGGTGGCGCCATGCATCCGCACCCGTGAGCATTCCCGCGTCAGGCTCGACAGGACCGCGTTGCGCCACCGCCCCGGGAACCGGCCCTTCGAATCGATGTTGAAGGTCTGGATACCGATGATCGAGTCGGCCAGCGTGCTCGGCGCCAACGGCGGCAACACCGACTCCCCGTCGCGGACCGGACCATCCACGGTCGCAACGTACCGCTGGCCCATGAAGGGCAGCCAGGTCAGGCCGGCGACGGGAGTGCCCCGCCACAGCAGGCCGAGCAGGATCGCCGCCATGGGCGAACCGGCCGCGTAGTTGAACGTGCCGTCGATCGGGTCGAGTACCCACACCAGTTCGGAATCGATGGGCTCGCCACCGAATTCCTCACCGTGCACACCGATCCCGGTCGCCGACGTCAGTGCCGCGACGACCTGGCGCTCGATGGCAAGGTCGATCTCGGTGGCGAAGTCGTTGCCCTTCTTGCGCACCGCCGCATCCGCCTGATGGCCCGCGATGAACGGAGCGACGGCATCATCGAGCACGCCGGTCGCGACCGCGACCAGCTCTGCCAACCTCGCCGGTTCGATCACTTCACTGCGGCCAGCGCCTCGGGCAGCGTGAACCGCTCGGCGTACAAGGCTTTTCCGACGATGGCACCCTCGACGCCCTGCCCGGTCAGCGTGGCGATGGCCCGCAGGTCGTCCAGGCTCGACACCCCGCCCGACGCAATGATCGGCGCCTTGGTGCGGCCGGCCACAGTGCTCAGCAGGTCCAGGTTCGGGCCGGTCAGCGTGCCGTCCTTGGTGACGTCGGTGACGACGTAGCGCGAACAGCCTTCGCTATCAAGGCGTTCCAGCACCTCCCACAGGTCGCCGCCGTCGGTTTCCCAGCCACGGCCGCGCAGGCGCCAGCTGCCGTTCTCGAACTGCACGTCCAAGCCGACGGCCACGCGGTCGCCGTATTCGCCGATGGCGCGCTTGCACCACTCCGGGCTCTCCAGCGCGGCGGTGCCGATGTTCACGCGGGCGCAGCCGGTGTCCATGGCCGCCTTGAGCGAGGCGTCGTCGCGGATGCCGCCGGAAAGCTCCACGGCCACATCGAGTTTGCCGACCACCTCGGCCAGCAGCTCCCGGTTGCTGCCCCGGCCGAACGCGGCGTCCAGGTCCACGAGGTGCACCCACTCGGCGCCGTCGCGCTGCCAGGTCTGCGCCGCCTCGAGCGCCGAACCGTAGTCGGTCTCGCTGCCGGCCTTGCCCTGCACCAACCGCACCGCCTTGCCGTCGACCACGTCAACGGCCGGCAACAAAATCAAACTCATAGCCCCTCAACCCAATTCGCCAACAGCGTCGCACCTGCGTCGCCGCTCTTCTCCGGATGAAACTGTGTCGCCGACAATGCGCCGTCTTCGACGGCGGCGATGAACGGCACGTGATGCGTGGCCCAGGTGACCTTCGCGTCGGCATGGCCGCCCCACTGCTGGGCGGCGTACGAATGCACGAAATAGAACCGGGTGTCCGCGTCGAGCCCCGTGAACAGGGTGCTGTCGACAGCGGCGTCGACGGTGTTCCAGCCCATGTGCGGGATCACGGGGGCATCGAGCCGGGTGACCTCGCCGGGCCACTGCCCGCAGCCCTCGGTCTGCACGCCGAACTCCACGCCCTTCGAGAACAGGATCTGCATGCCGACGCAGACGCCCAGCACGGGGTGACCCGCGGCAAGACGGTCGGCGATGATCTGCTCCCCGCCGATCGACCGCAGGCCCGTCATGCAGGCCTCGTAGGCGCCGACCCCGGGCACCACCAGTCCGTCCGCGGCGGCGGCAGCCGCAGCGTCAGCGGTCACCTCGACGTCAGCACCAACGCGCTCGAGCGCGCGCTGCGCAGACCGAAGATTGCCCGAACCGTAGTCCAGAACAACAAGTTTCTTTGTCACAGAGTGCCTTTGGTCGACGGCACGCCGGCCACCCGCGGATCGGGCTCGACGGCCTGGCGCAGCGCACGGGCGACAGCCTTGTACTGCGCCTCGGTGATGTGGTGCGGATCGCGGCCGTACAGCGTCCGCACGTGCAGCGCGATCTTGGCGTTGAAGGCCAACGACTCGAAGACGTGCCGGTTGATCACGGTGTGGTACGGCACCGACGATCCGGCGATGGTGAAGGACACCATGGACTCGGGTTCGCCGGTGTGCACGAAGTACGGACGGCCCGAAACATCAACGGCCGCATGGGCGAGGGTCTCGTCCATCGGGATGAAGGCGTCACCGAACCGGCGGATGCCCTTCTTGTCGCCCAAGGCCTGGCCGAGCGCCTGGCCCAGGACGATCGCGGTGTCCTCGACGGTGTGGTGACCCTCGATCTCGACGTCACCCTTGGCGTGCACGGTCAGATCGAAGCTGGCGTGCGTCCCCAAGGAGGTCAGCATGTGGTCGAAGAACGGCACCCCGGTGGTGATGTCGACCTGGCCGGTGCCGTCGAGGTCGATCTCGACGACGATGCTGGATTCCTTGGTGGTGCGTTCCACGCGGGCGCGGCGGGTCATGAAACTCCTTGTGGGGCTAGTTCCGATGCGGCGAGCTTGGCGCTGACTTCGAGCAGGGCATCGTTCTCCGAGGCCAACCCGACAGTGGTGCGCAGGAAGCCGGGGATCCCGACGTCTCGGATCAGCACGCCGGCGTCGAGGTAGCGCTGCCAGGTCGCCGCGGCATCGGCGAATTCTCCGAATAGGATGAAGTTGGCGTCGCTGGGGATGACCCGGAAACCCAAGTCGGACAACGCCGCAGCTACCCGGTCCCGCTCCGCCGCCAAGGTGGCGACGCTGCTGAGTGTCTCATCGGCATGGCGCAGCGCCGCGCGCGCGGCCGCCTGCGTCAGCACCGACAGGTGGTAGGGCAGCCGCACCAACAACATCGCGTCGATCACCGCGGGATCGGCCACCAGGTAGCCCAACCGCCCGCCGGCGAACGCGAAGGCCTTGCTCATGGTGCGGCTGATAATCAGCTTGGCCGGGTACTCGGCCAGCAGCGCAACACCGCTGGGCTGCGACGAGAATTCGCCGTAGGCCTCGTCCAGGATCAGCACGCCCGGTGTGACGTCGAGCAACCGCCGCAGGTCGTCGAGCGGCACGCTCTGCCCGGTGGGGTTGTTGGGGCTGGTCACGAACACCACGTCGGGCCGTTGTGCGCTGATGGCGGCCACGGCGACGTCGACGTCGAGCCCGAAATCGGTGGCTCGTGTCGCCGACAGCCATTCGGTCTGGGTGCCGTCGGAGATGATCGGGTGCATCGAGTACGACGGCACGAAACCGATGGCGCTGCGGCCCGGCCCGCCGAAAGCCTGTAGCAACTGCTGCAGGATTTCGTTGGAACCGTTGGCCGCCCAAAGGTTTTCCGCCGTCAGCGCGACACCCGTCTGCGCCTGCATGTACGCGGCCAGGTCGGCGCGCAGCGCCATGGCATCGCGATCCGGGTACCGGTGCAACTCGGCCGCCGCCTCGGCGACCGATGCGGCCACGTCGTCGATCAGCGCCTGGGTGGGCGGGTGCGGGTTCTCATTGGTGTTTAGCCGCACGGGAACCACCAGTTGCGGTGCGCCGTACGGCGACTTGCCGCGCAGGTTCTCCCGCAGCGGCAGGTCGGCCAGGGAAATCTTGCCCATCAGCGTTCGAACCTCCGGCGGACGGCCTCACCGTGCGCCGGCAGGTTCTCTGCCTTGGCCAACGTGATCACGTGACCCGCAACGTCTTTCAGGGCCGCCTCGGTGTAGTCGACGACATGGATGCCACGCAGGAACGTCTGTACCGACAGCCCGCTGGAGTGCCGCGCGCAACCGGCGGTGGGCAGCACGTGGTTGGACCCGGCGCAGTAGTCACCGAGGCTCACCGGCGACCAGGCACCGACGAAAATGGCCCCCGCCGAACGGATTCGGCCGGCCACCTCCGCGGCGTCGACGGTCTGGATTTCCAGGTGCTCGGCGGCGTAGGCGTTGACCACCCGCACTCCGGTGTCGAGATCGTCGACCAGCACGATGGCCGACTGCTTGCCGTTCAGCGCGACCGTCACCCGCTCGCGGTGCAACGTGGTGGCGACCTGCGCGGCCACCTCGACATCGGTGGCGTCGGCCAGCTTCTCGCTGGTGGTGACCAGCACGCTGGCCGCCATCTCATCGTGCTCGGCCTGGCTGATCAGATCGGCGGCGATGTGCACGGCGTCGGCCGAGTGATCGGCCAGGATGGCGATCTCCGTCGGGCCGGCCTCGGCGTCGATGCCCACCTGGGAGCGGCAGATGCGCTTGGCGGCGGTGACGAAGATGTTGCCCGGCCCGGTGATCATGTCGACCGGCGCCAGCTCGTCACCGGTGATGTCCACGCCGCCGTAGGCCAGCAGCGCGATGCCCTGGGCACCGCCGACTGCCCACACCTCGTCGACCCCGAGCAGGGCCGCGGCGGCCAGGATGGTCGGGTGCGGCAAGCCGCCGTGGTCCTTCTGCGGCGGGCTGGCGATGACCAGCGAGTCGACGCCTGCGGTCTGGGCCGGCACGACGTTCATCACGACGCTCGAGGGGTAGACGGCGTTGCCGCCCGGCACGTACAGCCCGACGCGCTCGACCGGGACCCACCGTTCGGTGACGGTCGCGCCCGGGGCCAGGGTCGTGGTGGTATCGGTGCGCCGCTGGTCGGCGTGCACGGCGCGGGTCCGCTCGATCGCGACCTCCAGCGCCAACCGCACGTCCGCGGGCAACCGGGTCAGCGCGGCGTCCAGCTCCGCCTTGGGGACCTGCACCGCGGCCGGCCGCACCCCGTCGAAGGTCTCGCCGTATTCGAGGGCGGCCACCGCACCGCGCTCGACCACGGCGTCGACGATCGGGCGTACCTTGGGCAGCACCGAATCCACGTCGACACCGCCTCGGGGCAGCACCGCTCGCAACTGCGCCGCGGACAGCTGCTGACCTCGCAAATCGATACGCGCGAGCTTCACTGCAGTGTTCACCCCACTATTCTCCCAGAGCAAGCCAAATCGAATACGGAGGCGTCAATGTCAAGCCGTC
Organism: Mycobacterium sp. PDNC021; assembly: GCF_048282635.1. Lineage (NCBI taxonomy): Bacteria > Bacillati > Actinomycetota > Actinomycetes > Mycobacteriales > Mycobacteriaceae > Mycobacterium > Mycobacterium sp. PDNC021. The sequence goes on along the minus strand of NZ_CP182502.1, from coordinate 2,908,052 downwards.
AGGAACACCCCAACAACGCCGCCGGCGTGCCGATGATCTTCCCGGTGTGGTTCGAAAACCTCCAGATCAAGTACATCAACCCGGCGCTGCGCCCGTTGTCCAAGAAGCTGCCGGGGTTCTCGGTCATCAAGCACCGCGGCCGCAAGTCGGGCACGGAGTTCGAGACCATCGTCACCTCGTACCGCAAGGGTGATGTGCTGGCGATTGGGCTCGCCCACGGCAAGACGAACTGGGTCAAGAACGTGCTGGCCGCCGGCGAGGCCGACATCCACGTCTCGCGCAAGGACCTGCACCTGGTCAATCCGCGAATCCTGCCCGCAGGCACCGACGATCCGTCGCTGCCGCGGATCGCGCGGATCGTCGGGAAGCGCCAGGGCGTGTTCGTCGCCGACATCGCGCACTAACGAACGAGGGCCACGCTGAAATTCAGCGTGGCCCTCGTTGTCAGCCGCTACTTGCAGATGTCGTTGATCTGCTTGCTGTCGGCGCCCGCGTCGTCCAGGCGCACCTTCTGCTGCGGGTCATCGGTCTGGGAGCCGGCAGTCGCCGCCGCGCCGATGTCCAGCAGAGTGTTCGCGTACTTGCGCGCCGCCGTCGCGAGGTCGGCCGGGGCGGCCGGATCGATCCGGTTCAACAGGTACTGGCCACCGGTGATCAGGGCCAGGCGAGCATTGGCCGCGACGGCCAGCGCGCCCGTCGTGTCATCCGGCCCGCCGGGGACCGCCAGGTTGGTGTTGATCGCGATGCCCTTGCTGACGGTCTTCATGGCGTCGCAGAGCGCGATCTTGGCCGTGTCCTGCTCGGCCTCGGTGTACGTCTTGGCCTGATGCTTCACCGCGTACAGGGCGTAGCCGCCGATGGCACCGGCGATCAGGCCGATGACCACGGCCGCAATCGCGATGATCTGCGTGACGGACATCGAACCCGAATCCGACGTCGAGTCGGTGTCCTTGGCAGCTTTGCTCAGCGTGGTGGTCTTGTCTTCGGTCTTCTCGTCTTCCGCCATGACCGTGATAGTAACGGCCGAGCTAGGTATCGAGGCCGACGTCGAGCACCCGCACCGAATGTGTCAGCGCGCCAATGGCGAGGTAGTCAACGCCGGTCGAGGCGTAGGCCGCGGCCGAATCCAGGCTCAGCCCGCCCGACGACTCGAGCTTGGTGCCGGGTGCGCGGGCGTCGCGGCGCTGCACCGCGATCTGCGTCTGCCAGACCGGGAAGTTGTCCAGCAACACCAATTCGACGTTCTCGCCGAGGATTTCGTCGAGCTGCTCGAGTGAATCCACCTCCACCTCGCACGGCAGGTCCGGCGCCACGTTGCGCACCGCCTGTAGGGCTGCGAGCACCGATCCGGCGGCCGCGACGTGGTTGTCCTTGATCAACGCGGCATCGCCGAGCCCCAGCCGGTGATTGACACCGCCGCCGACCCGCACCGCGTACTTCTGCAGTAACCGCAAACCGGGCAAGGTCTTTCGGGTGTCGCGGATGGCCGTGTCGGTGCCGGCCACCTCCTGGACCCAGCGGGCCGTCTCCGAGGCGATCCCCGACAAGTGGCAGACGATGTTGAGCATGGTGCGTTCGGCGGTCAGCAGAGCCCGCGTCGGTGCCTCGACAGTCAGCACCGCGTCGCCGGGTTTGACCTCGGCACCATCCTCGGCGCGGTCCCGGATCTGATAGGCACCCGCGCCGATCACCTTGTCCAGCACCAGCACCGCGATGTCCAGGCCCGCGATGACGCCCGGCTGCCGCGACACCATCGATGCGACGGTCGTGGCATCGGCAGGCACCGTCGCCGCCGACGTGACGTCCGGCCCGTAGCGCAGATCCTCATCGAGCGCGCGATCGATGATCGCGTGCGCGTCTGCCAGTTCGGCTGCAGTCAATGCCATCAGTTACACACTCCTATCGGCAGGGCGGCCAGCGCGCGCCCGGCGGCGTCCAGCCGCACATCGATCGACACCCCGAACGCCGGATCGCGGTCCGGCCGGTCGCTTCTGTGGTGGCAGCCACGGGATTCGGCGCGGGCCGCCGCTGCCGCGGCCACCGCCGACGCCGTCACGGTCAGGGCCGCATCCTCGACGGCCGTGCGATCCGACATGGCCGTGCCACGGGCGCCGGCGAGCAACTCGCCCAGCTGCCCCAGTCCGGCCGCATCGCGCACCACCGACGCGTACCGCGTCATGCCGCGTTGCAGCGCATCCCGATCCAGCGCCGGCCGCTTGCCCAAATCCGGTTCCGGCACACGGTTTCCGCCGGCACTGCGAGCCCGCTCCGCTGCCGCTCGACCGGCCCGGCCACCGACCACCAGCCCTTCGAGCAGGCTGTTGGAGGCCAGCCGGTTACCGCCGTGCATACCGGTGCGGCCGACCTCACCAGCGGCGTACAGACCGGTCATCTCGGTGCGACCGTGCACGTCGGTGACCACGCCGCCGCAGCTGTAGTGCGCGCCCGGTACCACCGGAATCGGTTGGCGCGCAGGGTCGATACCGGCAGCCAGACAGGCGGCGGTCACCGTCGGGAACCGGGCGGCGACATCGGAGACACCGCGGGCATCGAGGTAGACGTAGTCGTCGCCGGTGGCAGCCAGGCGCGCATCGATGGCGGCGGCTACCACGTCGCGCGGCGCCAGATCACCCATCGGATGGACGCCGTCGGTCACCGAGTCGCCGTGGCGGTCACGCAGGATCGCGCCTTCGCCGCGCAGCGCTTCGGTGATCAGCGGGCAACGACCGCCGGCCGCGCCGGTGTACAGCATCGTGGGGTGGAACTGGACGAATTCGATGTCGCGGACCGGCAATCCGGCGCGCAGAGCCAGGGCGATGCCGTCGCCGGTGGATCCGTCGGGGTTGGTCGTCGCGGTGTACAGCTGGCCCAGTCCGCCGGTCGCCAGAATGACCGACGGCGCCGTCAGCACACCGGGTCCTTCGGGGCTCAGGACCAGCAGCCCGCTGACCGCTCCGTCGTGGTGCAGTACCTGCAGCGCAACATGATTGGGCTGGATATCCAGCGTCTGCGTCGCGGCGGCCAGAGCGCGCTGGACCTCAGCGCCGGTGGCATCGCCGCCGGCGTGGATGATGCGGCGGCGGCTGTGCCCGCCCTCGCGGGTCAGCGACCAGTCCCCCGGTCCGACCTCGTCGAAAGCCGCACCGGCGCCGACCAAGTCGCGCACCGCGGCATAGCCGTCGGCGACGATCGAGGTGACCGCCTCGATGTCACATAGACCGGCACCGGCCGCGACGGTGTCGGCGACGTGCGCCTGCACCGAGTCATCGGTGTCAGGGATGACGACTGCGATGCCGCCCTGGGCGTACGCGGTCGCCGTCTCGCCGGACTTGCCGACGACCACGACACGGCTGCCGGCCAGCTGAGCGGCACGTGCGGCCGCCAGGCCGGCCACACCCGTGCCGACGACGACCACGTCGGCCCGTTGGCGCCAGTAGCCCCGCCCGCCGCACGCGCCCAGCGGACGGGCCGCGTGGAGGCTCACCGCTACTCCCCGCCGCCGGGCTGCCCGATCCCGATCATGCGCTGCACGCTCAACCGAGCTGCGGCTGCGACATCCTCGTCGACGTTGACCTCGTCGGCACCGTCCCGCAGGCAGCGCAGCAGCGCGCCCGGCGTGATCATCTTCATGTACGGGCAAGAGGCCCGATCGTTGACGGCGAGAAACTCGGTTTCCGGTGCGGCACGGCGCAACTGGTGCAGCATGCCGATCTCGGTGGCGACCAGGACCTGCTTGGCCGTGGTCGCCCGGGCGGCGTCGAGCATGCCGCCGGTCGACAGGATCTTGACCCGGTCGTCCGGCACGGCGCCCTCGCCGGCCAGGTAAAGAGCCGAGGTGGCGCAACCGCATTCGGGGTGCACGAACAGTTCGGCATCGGGGTGCGAGCGGGCCTGGTCGGCGAGTTCGTCACCGTTGATGCCGGCGTGCACGTGGCATTCCCCGGCCCAGATGTGCAGGTTGTCGCGGCCGGTCATCCGGCGGACGTGCGCGCCGAGGAACTGGTCGGGGCAGAACAGCACGGTCTTGTCCGCCGGGATCGAGGCGACCACCTCGACGGCGTTGGACGACGTGCAGCAGATGTCGGTGAGGGCTTTGACCGCCGCGGTGGTGTTCACGTAGGACACCACGACCGCATCCGGGTAGTCGGCCTTCCAGGCCCGCAGGTCGTCGGCGGTGATCGAATCGGCCAGCGAGCAGCCTGCCCGCTGATCCGGGATCAGCACAGTCTTGGCCGGTGACAGGATCTTGGCGGTCTCGGCCATGAAGTGCACACCGCAGAACACGATGGTGCCCTCCGCGGCGTCCGCGGCGATGCGCGACAGCGCCAGCGAGTCGCCCACGTGGTCGGCGATGTCCTGAATCTCGGGCAGCTGGTAGTTGTGCGCGAGGATCGTGGCGTTGCGTTCTTTCGCCAGGCGGCGCACCTCGTCCGCCCACTGCGCGTCGGCGACCACGTCGCCGAAACCTTCGAACTCCGCCGGTCGGTCCAGAACCGTCATGGCCGTCTCCTTTGAACCTGGCCAGGTTTTCGACTTATGATCGAAAACATGCCACATACTAGCACTGCACACGAAAAGTTCACCTTGGTGTACCGCGCGCGACCCCAAAGGACCTGAAAGCCACCCAGCGCGAACTGGCCGCACCGCGACCAGTCGATCTGCGACACTGCCCGGTTTGACCAGCAAAGACGGCTACGGCCGTCCGGACCGAACCTCATCCAGCGTCGGCAATTTCCAGAGCACACGAACCAGCCGCCCCGTTGGCGCGCTCTGGGGAAGACGGCTCCGCTACCTACGCGGCGTCAGGACGATTCTGGATAGTTCTGCCAGGTCTGTTGCGTCTGGACGGCGATGGCGTCGTTCGCAGTTCCACTGCCGTCCCAAAGGCCCCGGCTGGCAACCAGCACGATGGGCCAGAAGTGGGCGGCGACATCACGCACCTGGCGGATCGGGATTCCCCTCGATACGGCGGCGTAGTGCAGCCAGTAATCGTCAGCCCGCGGACACACATGGGCGAACGCCTCGCCGCGATCCCGCAGCGCCCCAAGCAGTTCCGGAGGGTAGGCGACACCGGATACTCCTGTCGCGAATACCGTGTCGGATGCTTCGGTTGTGGTGCACATCGGCCAGGTGCCATACGGGCCATCGCTCCTGATGCGCGCACGAAAAGCGGTGACCTCGCCGGGCCGATGCGCCGCGAGCAGCTCCGCGAGCCAGGTGGGCGGGTAGTAGACGTCGTCATCCGCTGTGACAAGAGTGGCGTCGGGTTCGTCCGGCAGTATCTCGTTGACATACGGAAAGTACTTCTTGTGTGGTCCGTAGTCGCGGCAGTGACGAATTTCCAACCCGCGTGCCTGCAAGCGTTTCAATGTTGCCGGCGGATCGAGATACGCGTCGCGGTCATCCAGCCAGAGGATCAGGCGGCGAGGCTTCACAGCTCCGGCACCGATGGTCTCAATCGTTTGCCACACCGTGGAAATCCGCTTGCCATAACTCGTCAACGACACGTTGGCGGCACCGGTACCGACGACGAGCTCAAGGGACCTGTGGTTTCTCACGCTCAGTCGCGAACGCAGTGTGCCGAACTCCGCGAAGGTCAACATCCACCCGAGCGGGTCTGTTGGATCAACACCAATATTGCGCATGGCCCCCTGGCCCTTTCCCCCACGTACCGACCATGAAGTTTGCTGGAATCGCGCCTGGTCAGTCTAGCTACTGGGCGGCACCTGCGCCGGTTACAGCTATGGCCACCCACCGCCCCAGCGGGCGCTTTTGAACTCCGATGTTTTCGACTTAAAATCGAAAACGTGACGGATGTGGGTACTGCGCATGAAGTGCTCGCCGTCGTGTTTCAGGTGCGCCTCCTCGACGGAAAGAAACCGCAGCTCAGTGTGCTGTTGTGGGAGCGCGCCATGGAGCCGCAGCGTGGCGCATGGTCCCTCCCTGGCGGCCAGCTGCGGCACGACGAAGACATGATCAGTTCGGTCCGGCGCCAACTCGCCGAGAAGGTCGATCTGCGTCAGCTGACCCATCTCGAGCAGCTCGCGGTCTTCTCCGAGCCCAAACGCGTGCCCGGCCCACGCACCATCGCCTCGACCTTCCTGGGCCTGGTGCCCTCCCCCGCAACACCCGAACTCCCGAGCGACACGCGCTGGCACCCCGTGTCGGCACTGCCTCCCATGGCCTTCGACCACCGCCCGATGATCACGCACGCACACACCCGGCTGGTGGCCAAGATGTCCTATACCAACATCGGATTCGCCTTGGCGCCAAAGGAATTCACCCTGACCACGCTGCGGGACATCTACTCCGCCACGCTGGGCCACCCGGTGGACCCGACCAATCTGCAACGGGTACTGGGCCGGCGCGGCGTCATCACCCCGACCGGCACCACAGCCCGCTCCGGACGCAGCGGCGGCCGCCCAGCCGCGCTGTACCGGTTCACCGACTCGACATATCGCGTTACGGACGAGTTCGCCGCCTTACGCCCACCTAGTTAACCTACGGGTCGTGACGTAGGTCACTTTCCGGCCACATTTCGCGAGCCAGAATTGGTTTTTAAGGGTTCCTTAAGACATGATTTCCCGATGACCATGGGCAATGCAGCCAGGGCGTTCGACGCCGAGTGGATCGGCCAGCCGTACCACGAGGAACTCCAATCCGGCACCCGCCCACTGCGCCCCAGCGACGACGCGTTCTACGTCGCGCCCGTCGGCTTCGAGCACACCGCACCCGGCACCGTCCTGCGCTCGCGCGACGTCGAGCTCGGCTTCATGGGCGTGATACCCCAGGGCGTCACCGCCACGCAGCTGCTGTACCGCAGCACCGACCTCAATGGCACCCCGCAGGCCGCGGTCACCACCGTCCTGCTGCCCGTCGGGCACAACCCGAACGCCCGCTGCCCGATCGTCTCCTACCAGTGCGCCATCGACGCCGTCTCCGACGCCTGCTTCCCGTCGCACGCGCTGCGGCGCCGCGCCCGGGCCCTCGGCTCCGTGGCACAGCTCGAATACGTGCTCGTGGCCGCGGTCCTCGCGCAGGGCTGGGCGGTGTCCGTCCCCGACCACGAAGGCACCGACGGCATCTGGGGTGCCCCGCACGAACCCGGGTACCACATCCTCGACGGCCTGCGCGCGGCCATCAACACCGAATCCCTCGGCTTGTACGCCGACGCGCCGATCGGCCTGTGGGGATACTCGGGCGGCGGCCTCGCGAGCGCCTGGGCCGCGGAGGAATACGCCAACTACGCACCCGAGCTCAACGTCGTCGGCGCGGCCCTGGGGTCGCCGGTCGGTGATCTGGCCGAGGTCTTCCGCCAGCTGAACGGCACTTCCAAGGCCGGCCTGCCGGCCACGGTGATCGCGGCTCTCATGCATATCTACCCCGGCCTCAAGCGCGTCATCAACGAGCACGCCACCGAGGCCGGCAAGGCCATGCTGCGCAACATCGAGGGCATGACCACCGCCGAGGCGGTCTTCCGGCATGCCGGGCTCGACTTCGACAGCCTGTTGAAGTCGCCGCTGCAGGAAGTGCTCGACACGCCCGAGGTGCAGCACGTCTTCGAGGCCATCAAGCTCGGCAAGACCGCGCCGACGCCGCCGCTGCTGGTGATGCAGGCTGTGCACGACCAGATCATCAACGTCGGGAACATCGACGAGCTGACCGACACCTACGTCATGGGTGGCTCGCACGTGACCTACCACCGAGACATCCTCAGCGAGCACATCGTCCTGCACCCGCTGGCTGCGCCGATGACGCTGAGCTGGCTCGCCGACCGGTTCGACGGCAAACCGCTGGGCCCCACCGTGCGGACCTCGTGGCCGGCGCTGCTGAACCCGGCGACCTACCTCGGCCTGATCAAGCTGGGCGTCGTCAGCACGAAGGTTCTGCTGGGACTTCCGGTTGGGCGTCGGTAGCACCGGGAGCGGCGGCAACCGGTAGCCGGACGGGCGCCCATTCCACAGGCGGCCAGGCCCCCAGATCGTCGCGCTTGGTCGCCAGCGTGCAGAACAGATAGACCAGCGCGGCGATGCCGGCCGGGAAGAACAGCGTCGTCGCGATCACCCACGGCGAGTGCCCGAAGAACACCGGCGGCGCCTCGACCAGGTAGCCCACCCGATGCTCGGGAGACAGTGGCGCACCCGCAAGGTCCGGAGTCCCGTACCGCCAATGAGCGACGACCGCGCCGACACCGGCGAGCGCCCCTGCGGCAGCCACATTGCCGAGCGCCAGCGCACCGGCCAGGACCGGCCCACGATGCGCGCGCCACTGCCACACCAGCGTCGCCGCCACGACGGCGATCAACGTCAGCAGACCGACGGCCAGCGCACCACCCATGAACACCCGGTCCGACTCGTCTCCGAAGTACCCGTGGATGCGCTGACCCTTCTTGGTCAACGCGACGACGGCGTCGACCGGCGGCGCCAGAAACGCCCACAGCAGGCCGCCGAGCGCGCCGGCCAACGTCAGGCCGACGACGACCCGCAGCGCTGCCCTGCGATGCGAAAGCTTCGGCGGCTCAAGGGTTTCGGCGCCCTGCGCGAAATTCTGCTCTTCGCGCGGGCGCTCGTCGCCGCCGTCCGTCATCGCTGGGTCTCCAGGTCCTTCGAGTCCACCACCCCGTGCCGCGAGCACTTCGCCCACCAACCGTCGGGACGCACCTGCACCACCATGCGGCGGCCGCATTCGGCACAGAACCGGGGCGCCTCCAGGCCGAGCTGGGCCGTGGTCGGCATGACGGCGCCGTCGACGGCATCCGCCGCGACACCGGTGTAGACGTTGAACTTGCCGGCACTGACCGGTGCGGGCAATTCGCGAGTCATCACAGTGTGGCGTTGAGGGCCTTGATCGGCATCTGCAGATCGTCCAGCAGTTCCAGATCGGACTCGGCCGGGCGACCCAGCGTGGTCAGGTAGTTGCCGACGATGACGGCGTTGATGCCGCCCAGGATGCCCTGCTTGGCGCCCAGGTCGCCGAGGGTGATCTCGCGACCACCGGCGAAGCGCAGCATGGTGCGCGGCATGGCCAGACGGAACGCAGCGACGGCGCGCAGCGCGTCGGCGGCCGGCAGCACCTCCAGGTCACCGAACGGGGTACCCGGACGCGGGTTCAGGAAGTTCAGCGGCACCTCGTGCGGGTTCAGCTCGGCCAGGTTCGCGGCGAACTCGGCACGCTGCTCAAGGGTCTCGCCCATGCCGAGGATGCCGCCGCAGCAGACCTCCATGCCGGCCTCGCGAACCATCTCGAGGGTCTTCCAGCGCTCTTCCCAGGTGTGGGTGGTGACGACATTCGGGAAGTACGACTTCGAGGTCTCCAGGTTGTGGTTGTAGCGGTGCACACCCATGGCCTTGAGCCGGTCGACCTGCTCCTGATCGAGCATGCCGAGCGAGCACGCGATCTGGATGTCGACCTCATTGCGGATGGCCTCGATGCCGGCGGCGACCTGAGCCAACAGGCGCTCGTCGGGCCCGCGCACCGCGGCGACGATGCAGAACTCGGTCGCACCGGTCTTGGCGGTCTGCTTCGCGGCCTCGACCAGGCTCGGGACGTCCAGCCACGCGCTGCGCACCGGAGAGGCGAACAGGCCCGACTGCGAACAGAAGTGGCAGTCCTCAGGGCAGCCGCCGGTCTTGAGGCTGATGATGCCCTCGACCTCGACCTCGGGACCGCACCACTTCATGCGCACGTCGTGCGCCAGGGCCAGCAGGTCCTCCAGTCGATCGTCGGGCAGCTGCAGAACCTCGAGCACCTGCTCTTGGCTCAGGCCTTCGCCACGCTCGAGCACCTGCTCGCGGGCTACACCCAATACATCGGTCGCGGCCTGAGTCATCGGCGCTCCTTACTCCAGGCCGACTGCGGCCTACAACTTGAACGGTGTTTAGGATACAGACGTGCAACTGCACCGAAGCGACGTGGTGGCCAAGGCCGCCGAAATCCTGGACAACTACGGGATAGCCGACCTGACCATGCGCAGGCTGGCGCGTGAACTGAGCGTCAGCCCGGGCGCTCTGTACTGGCATTTCTCCGACAAACAGGAGCTACTGGGCGCGGTCGCCGACCGCCTGCTGGCCACCGCGGCTCCCCGCTCGATCAGCGGACCGGCCGGCGGACCGTGGCCGGACCGCGTCGTGGCGTTGTGCTCGGCTTTGCGTGACGCGCTGCTGTCCGCCACCGACGGCGCCGAGCTGGTCTCGGCCAGTTTCTCGGCCGGGCGATCGGCCGAGCTCAGCCGCATCGTGGAGGCGTTGGCCGACGCGTGCCGCGAGTCGGGCCTCACCGCCGACGACGCCAACCTCGCGGCCCGCACCATCATCTACTACGTACTGGGCTTCACCGCCGACGAGCAGTCCCGCCTCCAGTGGGACGCGGCCGGCGCGACCGTGGCCGACAGCGACTCGGTGTGGTCCGAAAACGCCGGTGGCCGTTTCACTTTCGGCCTGGACCTACTGGTCGACGGGCTCGCGGCGCACGGGGATGACCGCGCGCACACGGTTGACGCCCTGCGCGCCCCGTAAACCGTCCAGGTCAACATCACCCGAGCCTGACCGGACTCGAGCACCAGTAGGGATCACTGGAACGAGTTGAAAAGTCCTTGAGTGCAATCAAGTTGGCGATCTGCCCGTGATCATTGCACTCAGGGACGCCTGACGGTCTCGAGAAGTACCTAGCTTCAATCACGACGGGTGCGAAGGCCTCGCAATGGCAGCCAGGTACTTCAGCCGCTCGGTTCGGGGTCCGTCGCGCGGCGTCAGGGCATGCCGTTGGCGACGACGCCCGTGTTCAGCCAACCCTCGCTCAAAGGATCCGAATCTCTGTGCGCGCGTTGCCGTTCCACAGCCGCAGCCCGCTGGCGCTAGCACTGATCTCTGCCGGACGGCCGGCGATGCCGAGTGCGCGGGCGAGCCGGTCGGGCGGAACGCGACGCGCCAGGGTGACGTGCGGTGTCCAGTCACCCGGATTGGTGTGGGGCATCGGTCCCGGCCGCAGATGCGGTGCGCTGAGCCGGCAGACCTCGGCGTGCAGGTCGAGCAATTCGGCGCTGGGCACCACGAGCCGTGCCACGATTCCGGCAGCGCGGCCGAACACCAGCGTCGCACCGAGGCGGGCCGGGAAAGGGAACCTGCCGGCGAGGCCGGCCAGCACCGGTAGCACCGTGTCGTCGATCTGTTGAGCGACGCACAGGGTGGCATGTGGACGAGCGGCGGGCGACTGAGCAGCGATCCCCGTCTCGCGCAGGTCGTCCCAGGCGCGCCGGATCACGGCCTCGGTGTCGAGGTCGAACAGCAGCTCGACCGAGTGCACCACGTCAGCCGACCAGGCTCGAAACCCATTGCGGATCAAAGGCTTCCGCGCTGACCGTGGCGAAGACGTCAGGCGACAACCGGCCCGCGCCGTCGGGCAGCACGGCGCGCACCGAGGCAATCTCGTCGAGTGCACCCCGGTTGGATGCTTCCGCCAGCCCCGGCTCCTGAGGCCAGCTGCCGATCACCAATCCGGCGCAGGCAATGCCGTGCGCGGCCAGCGACTCGACCGTCAGCCCCGTGTGGTTGAGGGTGCCCAGGCCCGGCGCGACGACGACCAGGACCGCGGCCCCGAGTTCGAGGGCCAGGTCGCGCAAGGTGGTGCCGTCGGCGCCGAGTTGGACGAGCAGTCCCCCGGCGCCCTCGACGAGGGTCAGCTGGCGGGGCCGGTCCACGTTCTTGATGAGCGCGATCAGCTCGTCGCGTGAGGGCAACGTCATGCCCGCCAATTCGGCGGCGGCGACGGGCGCCAATGGCTCGGGATAGCGCCAGCCCGGCACCAGCGAGGTGACCCCGGCCAGGCGTCCCACTTCGGCCAGATCGTCGTCACCGTGACCGGCGGCCGGCGAGATTCCGGTCTGCACAGCCTTGCACACGGCGACGTCGAGACCGGCCTGTCGAGCGGCGCAGGCCAGCGCCGCGGTCGCAATGGTCTTGCCGACGCCGGTGTCGGTACCGGCGACAAGCAGCACGGTCACGACTGCACCAGGGCGAGCACCTCGCCGAGCACCCGGCCCGCCAAGTCCAGCTCGGCGTCGTCGAGCGACGCCCGCGCGGTCAGCCGCAGCCGGGAGGTGCCGGCCGGCACGGTCGGGGGCCGGAAGCAGCCGACCCGGACACCACGGTCCAGGCACGCTGACGCCGCGGCCAGCGCGACCTCGGGGTCGCCGAGGATAACCGAGACGACGGCGGAATCCGGGGTGCCGACGGCGCCGCCGAACCGGGCCAGCGTCGCGGCGTGGGTCAACACGGCCTGTGCCCGCCACGGCTCGGCGATCAGGACCTGAAGCGCCGCGCGGGCCGCGCCGACGGCGGCCGGGGCCAGGCCGGTGTCGAAGATGAAGGTTCGCGCGGCGTCGATGAGATGGGCCCGCACCGCGGCGGGGCCGAGCACCGCCCCACCCTGGCTGCCGAGCGACTTGGACAGCGTTGTCGTCACCACGATGTCGGGCTCGCCGGCCAATCCGACCTCGTGCACCAGGCCGCGCCCGCCGGTGCCGCGCACGCCGAGGCCGTGGGCCTCGTCGACGATCAGCAACGCGCCGTGCCGGCGACAGACCTCGTGCAGGGCGCGCAGCGGGGCCAGGGCACCGTCGGTGGAGAACACCGAGTCCGTGATCACGACGGCCCGCTCCTCGGACCGACTGACCAGCGCGGTCTCCACGGCGCCGACGTCGTTGTGCGGGGACACCACCACCCGCGCCCGGGACAGCCGACAGGCGTCCACCAGCGAGGCATGGCTGTAGGCGTCCGACACGACCAGTGAACCCGGCCCCGACAGGGCTGCGACCGCACCGATGTTGGCGGTGTAGCCGGAGGAGAACACCAGCGCCGACTCGGCGCCCATGAAGTCGGCCAGGTCGGCCTCGAAGTCCTCGTGCAGTTCGGTGTTGCCGGTCACCAGGCGCGATCCGCCGGAACCCGCGCCCCAGGTGTGCAGCGCCGTGACGCCGCCCTCGATGACGTCGGGATGCTGCGTCAGGCCCAGATAGTCGTTGGATGCCAGGTCCAGTTCGGTGGCCACCGCGGGCCGGACCCGCAGCGACCGGCGCAGGCCCGCCGCCCGGCGCTTGCGTTCGACATCGGCCAGCCAGGCCAGCGGCGAGTGATCAGTCATCGGCGCGCTCCTGACTCCAGTGCCATTGAACGGTGTTCAGGTTAACGCACGGGCAACGGCGACCACAGCAGAGGTGACCTGGTCGATCTCGTCGGGCGTGCAGATGAAGGGCGGCATCACATACAGCAGCTTGCCGAAGGGCCGCAGCCACACGCCGTGTTCGATCGCGGTGACCGTGGCCAGCGCCATGTTCACGGGTTCGCACATCTCGACGACGCCGATGGCGCCCAGCACCCGCACGTCGGCAACCGAGGGCAGCTCCGCGGCCGGCGCCAGCCCACGCCGCAGCCCCTCCGCGATCTCGGCAACCCGGGACCGCCAGTCCTGACCCAGCAGCAGCTCGACAGCCGCCACCGACACCGCGCACGCCAGCGCGTTCGCCATGAACGTCGGCCCGTGCATGAGGGCGCCCGGCTCGCCGGAACTGATCACCCGCGCGATCTCAGCGGTGCACAGCGTCGCCGCCAGCGTCACGTAACCACCGGTCAGCGCCTTGCCGACGCACATGATGTCGGGGCTGACGCCGGCGTGATCCGCGGCGAACAGCTCACCCGTCCGCCCGAAGCCGGTTGCGATCTCGTCGAAGATCAGCAGCACGTCGTGCCGGGTGCAGATGTCGCGCAACGCCGTCAGATAGCGCGAGTCGTGGAACCGCATGCCGCCCGCGCCCTGGACCACCGGCTCGACGATGACGGCCGCCAGCTCGTCCACGTGCGCGGCCAGCTGGGCCTCGAACGCGTCGACGTAGTTCTGGTCGAACTCCGTGGGCACCCGCGGCGCGAAGATCTGGGGCATCAGGACGTCGGTCCAGATCGAATGCATGCCGCCGTCGGGGTCGCAGACGCTCATCGGCGTGAACGTGTCGCCGTGGTAGCCGCCGCGCCAGGTCATCAGCTTGTGCCGGCCGGGACGGCCGAGGCTGCGCTGGTACTGCAGGGCCATCTTCGCGGCGACCTCGACGGAGACCGAACCCGAATCCGAGAAGAACACCGTGTCCAAACCGGTAGGGGTGATCTCCACGAGCAGCTGCGCCAGCCGCGCCGCGGGCTCGTGCGTCAGCCCGCCGAACATGACGTGGTTCATGGTGCGAAGCTGCCGGGTGATCGCGGCATCGAGCACCGGATGCCCGTGTCCGTGCACCGCCGTCCACCACGAGCTCATCGCGTCGATGACCTGGACCGGTTCGCCCTCATGGATGAGGGTCAGCATGATGCCGTGCGCCTCGGTAGCAACCACCGCGGGCAACGCTTCGGCGCCGATGGTGCTGTACGGGTGCCAGATGTGGGCGGTGTCGATCGCCGAGATTTCGGCAGGGTTCAGCGCTGGCACGATGACCGAGCCTAATCGCCCGCTCAGCACGTCGGAACCGGCCCACTCAGCGAGCGGGCGACTCGCCGCTACATGAACGCGGCTTGGATCTTGGGTAGATTGACAGCCGACCATGACGACTCTTGCAGCACCGCGGCCGGCGTCGCAGCCCGGGTCGGGCAACGCCGTGCACGTCACCGACAGCGGTGCGGACTCCGCTGCGGGCAACGCGCCGAGCGGGTTCTACCGCCACGACCTGGACGGCCTGCGCGGCATCGCCATCGCCATGGTCGCGGCCTTTCACGTCTGGTTCGGCCGGGTTTCCGGCGGCGTCGACGTCTTCCTGGCCCTGTCGGGCTTCTTCTTCGGCGGCAAGCTCCTGCGGATCGCGCTGACCCCGCACGCGCCGTTGTCCCCCGGTCCGCAGCTGCGCCGGCTGGTCCGTCGTCTGCTGCCCGCCCTGATCGTCGTGCTGGCCGCGGGCGCCGTGTTGACCATCGCGATCCAGCCCGAAACCCGCTGGGAGACGTACGCCGACCAGAGCCTGGCCAGCCTCGGCTACTACCAGAACTGGGAGCTGGCCGAGACCGCATCGAACTACCTGCGGGCCGGCGAATCCGTCAGCCCACTGCAGCACCTCTGGTCGATGTCGGTGCAGGGCCAGTTCTACGTCGCGTTCCTGGCTCTGATCTTCGGCTTCGCGTATCTGTTCCGGCGCCGACTCGGCGACCGACTACGGCCCGCGTTCATCGCATTACTCAGCGTGTTGACCGTCGCGTCATTCGTCTACGCGATCGTCGCTCACCAGGCCGACCAGGTCAGCGCCTACTACGACAGCTTCGCCCGCGGCTGGGAATTGCTGCTGGGTGCCCTCGTGGGGGCGCTGGTGCCGTCCGTCCGGTGGCCGATCTGGCTGCGCAATGTGGTGTCCGTGGTCGCGCTGGCGGCGATCTTGTCCTGTGGCGCCCTGATCGACGGCGTACAGGAGTTCCCCGGGCCGTGGGCGCTGGTGCCGGTCGGCGCAACCATGCTGTTCATCCTCAGCGCCGCGAACCACACCGGGCGGCTGCCCGCGCCGAACCGGCTCCTGGCCACCGGCCCGTTCGTGTCCCTGGGCGCGATGGCGTACTCGCTGTATCTGTGGCACTGGCCGCTGCTGATCTTCTGGCTGGCCTACAGCGGCCACAGCCGGGCGCATCTCGTCGACGGCGCCGCCGTGCTGCTGGTTTCCGGGGTGCTGGCCTGGCTCACCACCCGCTATGTGGAGAACCCGCTGCGCCGGCCGGCACGTACGCCTGACGTCCCACTCGGAACCCGGTTGCGCCGCCCCACCGCGCTGTTGGGGACCGTCGTCGCCATGATGGGTGTGACGCTGACCGCCACGGCATTCACCTGGCGCGAGCACATGAACACCGAACGGGCCAACGGTAAAGAACTCGCCACGCTGTCCCCCGTCGACTACCCGGGTGCACGTTCGCTGCTACACCACGCGAAGGTGCCGAAACTGCCGTTCCGCCCGACGGTCCTCGAAGCCAAGGACGATGTGCCGGCTACGACAGCCGACAGCTGTATCGCCGACTTCGACGACCTGTCGATCCGCAACTGCTCATACGGCGACATCGCCGCTACCCGCACCGTGGCGCTGGCCGGCGGCTCGCACGCCGAGCACTGGATCACCGCGCTGGACATCCTCGGCAAGCGGTACCACTTCAAGGTCGTCACCTATCTGAAGATGGGTTGTCCGCTGTCGACCGAGCCCAATCCGCTGGTGATGGGCGACAACCGGCCGTACCCGAAGTGCTACGAGTGGAACGAACTGGTCATGCCGAAGCTGGTGACCGACCGCCCGAGCTTCGTCTTCACCACGTCCACGCGCCCCTGGAACATCAAGCCCGGCGACGTCATGCCCGGCACCTACATCGGCATCTGGCAGCGACTGTCCGACGCGAACATCCCGATCCTCGCCATGCGCGACACCCCCTGGCTGGTCAAGGACGGTAAGCCGTTCTTCCCGGCCGACTGCCTTGCCAGCGGCGGTAATTCAACGTCCTGCGGTATCGCTCGGTCCGAGGTACTGTCCGAGCACAACCCGACCCTCGATTTCGTCGCGCAGTTCCCATTGTTGAAGCCGCTCGACATGAGTGACGCGGTGTGCCGTTCTGACATCTGCCGCGCTGTGGAGGGAAATGTCTTGCTGTATCACGACTCTCATCACCTGTCCGCCACCTACATGCGCACCATGACCGCCGAACTCGGCCGCCAGGTCGGGGCTGCAACCGGCTGGTGGTGAGCTGCCTTCATGGTTGTCGGCGTCTGGCCGGGTAGCGCCTATCCCCTCGGTGCCACGTACGACGGGTCCGGCACCAATTTCTCGCTGTTCTCCGAAGTCGCCGAGCGCGTCGAACTGTGCCTGATCGCCAAGGACGGCAGCGAGGAACGCGTCAACCTCGACGAGGTCGACAGCTACGTGTGGCACTGCTATCTGCCGGCCGTCACGCCCGGGCAGCGGTACGGGTTCCGGGTGTACGGACCATGGGATCCGGCCAACGGGCATCGCTGCGATCCCAGCAAGCTGCTGCTCGATCCCTACGGCAAGTCGTTCTACGGCGACTTCGACTTCACGCAGGCGCTGTACTCCTACGACATGTCGGCACCCTCGGCCACCGGCGAGCCGCCCGGCGTTGATTCGTTGGGGCACACCATGACCAGCGTGGTCATCAATCCTTTCTTCAACTGGGACAACGACCGCGTGCTGCGGACGCCCTATCACGAGACGGTGATCTACGAAGCCCACGTCAAGGGCATGACCCAGACCCACCCGGCAATTCCCGAGGAACTGCGCGGCACCTATGCCGGGCTCGCGCACCCGGCGATCATCGAGCATCTGCAGTCGCTCGGCGTCACGGCGATCGAGCTCATGCCGGTGCACCAATTCCTGCACGACCACCGACTACTGGACCTGGGCCTGCGAAACTACTGGGGCTACAACACGTTCGGCTTCTTCGCACCGCACTACCAGTATTCGTGGAACCAGCACGCGGGCAGTGCGGTCGCCGAGTTCAAGACCATGGTGAAGTCGTTCCACGAAGCCGGCATCGAAGTCATCCTCGACGTGGTCTACAACCACACCGCCGAAGGCAATCACCTCGGCCCGACGCTGAACTTCCGCGGCATCGACAACGCAGCGTACTACCGGCTCGATGACGACGACCTGTCGCTCTACAAGGATTTCACCGGTACCGGCAACAGCCTCAACGCCCGCCATCCCCACACGCTGCAGCTGATCATGGATTCACTGCGGTACTGGGTACTCGAGATGCACGTCGACGGCTTCCGCTTCGACCTCGCCTCGACCCTGGCTCGCGAGTTCTATGACGTGGACCGGCTCTCGGCGTTTTTCGATCTGGTGCAACAGGATCCGGTGATCAGCCAGGTGAAGCTGATCGCCGAGCCGTGGGACGTCGGCGAGGGTGGCTACCAGGTCGGCAACTTCCCGGGTCTGTGGACCGAGTGGAACGGGAAGTACCGCGACACCGTGCGCGACTACTGGCGCGGTGAGCCCGCAACCCTGGGCGAGTTCGCCTCGCGGCTGACGGGCTCGTCGGACCTGTACGAAGCAACCGGCCGGCGCCCGAGCGCGAGCATCAACTTCGTCACCTGCCACGACGGCTTCACGTTGACCGATCTGGTGTCCTACAACGAGAAGCACAACGACGCCAACGGCGAGGAGAACCGGGACGGCGAGAGCCACAACCGCTCCTGGAACTGCGGCGTCGAAGGCCCGACCGACGATCCCGAGATCGTCGCGCTGCGGGAGCGGCAGCGCCGCAACATCTTCGCGACTCTCATGCTGTCGCAAGGCACCCCGATGATCAGCCACGGCGACGAGATCGGCCGCACCCAGCAGGGCAACAACAACGTCTACTGCCAGGACAACACTCTGTCGTGGATGGACTGGGCCATGCGCGAAACCAATTCGGCGCTCCTGGAATTCACCCGCACCGTGGTGCGGCTACGCCGCGAACATCCGGTGTTCCGGCGCCGCCGGTTCCTGGCCGGACAACCGGTTCGGAGCAGCGGACAGGTCCGCGACATCGCCTGGCTGACCCCGGCCGGGGACGAGATGACGCTCGAGGACTGGGATTCCGGTTTCGGCAAGAGCATCTCGGTATTCCTCAACGGCGACGCGATCCCCGAGCCCAACGCGCGCGGTGAACGAGTCACCGACGACTCGTTCCTGCTGTGTTTCAACGCTCACGACGAAGGTCTGGATTTCGTGATCCCCGACCAGGGCTACGGCGAGAAATGGGCGGCGGCCCTGGACACCGCGGACCCGCACGGGCGCACCGAACTGGTGGCCGGCGCAGGTGAGACGATCTCGCTGCAGGCCCGCTCGCTGCTGGTGTTGCGTAAGACGGCGTGACCGAGATGGCAGCAGCGCCGGTCTTGCCCGTTGTTTCTACGTACCGGCTGCAAATGCGCGGCGACGGAATGACCTTCGACGACGCGCTGGCACTGCTGCCATATCTCGACGATCTCGGCGTCTCGCACCTCTACCTGTCGCCGGTGCTGACCGCCGTCACCGGGTCGACGCACGGCTACGACGTCACCGACCCGACGGCCATCTCGACGGAACTCGGTGGACCCGAGGGCTTCTCCCGGCTGTCCGCCGCGGCACGAGCGCGCGGCATGGGACTGATCGTGGATATCGTGCCGAACCACGTCGGCGTCGAACGGCCCGAGCAGAATCCGTGGTGGTGGGACGTCCTGACCCACAGCCGTGAGTCGCGCTTCAGCAGCTTCTTCGATATCGACTGGGACTTGGACCCCGACGGGCGAATCGTGTTGCCGGTACTGGGTTCTGCCGCCGACGCCGATGCCCTGACCGTCGACGGCGAGGTGCTGCGACTGGGTGACCGGATCTGGCCGATCCGGCCCGGGACCGGCGCGGGCACCGCGGCCGAGGTCCACGCCCGGCAGTCATACCGATTGGTGGGGTGGCGTTCAGGGTCGTGCGGGTACCGGCGGTTCTTCTCCATCACCTCGCTGGCGGCGGTGCGTCAAGAAGACCCCGACGTGTTCGACGCCAGCCACGCCGAGATCGGACGCTGGTTCCGCGCAGGTCTGGTGGACGGTTTGCGGGTCGATCACATCGACGGATTGACCGATCCCGCAGGCTATCTCGCCCGGCTGCGCGAGCTGACCGGGCCCGACGCCTGGATCGTCGCCGAGAAGATCCTGGCCGCCGACGAGCCGCTCGAACCCAGTCTGCCCATCGCGGGCACTACTGGATACGACGTGCTGCGGGAAATCGGCGGGCTGTTCGTCGACCCGGACGGTGTCGGGCCGCTGACGGAACTGGCGCACGAGACCCGGTGCGACACCCGGGAATTGAAGGCCAAGGCCGCCCGTGGGACCCTGCCCAGCGAGCTTGCCCGGCTGGGCCGCGCGATCGTGCGCACCACCGGAACCGACGACCCCGCGCTGCCGGAAGCCATCGCCCAACTACTCAGCCGTGTTGGCGGGTATCGCACCGACTACCCGGTGTTGGCCCCGGTGCTGCCCGAAGCCATCAGCGAAACCATCAGCGCGGCACCGGAACTGACATCCACTGTGCGGCTGATTGCCACAGCACTCGACCAGTCCGAACCCGCTTCCCGGTTACAGCAGTTATGCGGCGCGGTGACGGCCAAAGCAGTCGAGGACACGCTGTTCTACTGCGACGCTCGCCTGGTATCGCTGAATGAGGTCGGTGGCACCCCCGAGCGATTGGGCATGAGCACGGGCGAATTTCACCAGCGCGCCGCAGCGCGTGCACGGGACTGGCCCGCCACCATGGTGACCCTGTCCACACACGACACCAAGCGCAGCGAGGATGTCCGGGCCCGCATCACGGCGCTGTCCCAGTGCGCCGACCTATGGGCACAACGCGTGCGGCGCTGGAACACGGTGTGCGTACCGCCCGACGAGGGCACCGGATTGTTCCTGTGGCAGAACATCATCGGCGTGTGGCCGGTATCCGGCGAGGTCGACGACGCCCTCCGTAACCGGCTGCACGCCTACGCCGAGAAGGCGATCCGCGAAGCCGAGCTGCACACCGGCTGGGAGCAGCCGGACCGCGAATTCGAACGGGCCGTGCGTGACTGGATCGATGCGCTGCTCGACGGACCGGTCGCCAATGAGGTGACCGCGTTGGTCGGGCAGCTCGACGAGGCCGCGCGTTGCGATGCCGTCGCGCAGAAGCTGCTGGCACTCACCGTGCCAGGTGTCCCCGACGTCTACCAGGGCACCGAGCTGTTCGACGACAGCTTGGTGGACCCCGACAATCGGCGTCCGGTGGATTTCGCGCTCCGCCAAACCGAGCTCGATTCCTTGAGCCACCCCAAGATTCGGGTCGTCGCGGGAGCGTTGCGGTCGCGCCGGGAGCGGCCCGCCACGTACCTGTCGGGCGACTACACGCCCGTCGTCGCCGACGGACCCGCCGCCGACCACGTCATCGCGTTCCGGCGCGGCGCCGACGTGCTGGTGGTCGTACCTCGGTGGACGCTGAAGCTCGACGAATCCGATTGCTCCGTCACCACTATCGCGCTGCCCGACGGCGACTGGACCGACCGGCTGACCGGCCGGACCTGGTCCGGCACCGTGACCGCTGACGTGCTGTTCGCCGAACTGCCCGGCGTGCTCCTGGAGCAGGCCCGTGCCTGATCACGAGTTCTCGGTGTGGGCACCCACCCCTGACATCGTCGCGCTCGAGGTCGACGGGGCCAGATACCCGATGAGCCGCTCCGACGACGGGTGGTGGCGCGTCACCGTGGACGTACCCGCCGAGGCGCGATACGGCTTCGTCCTGGATGACTCCCAACCACTACCCGACCCGCGTTCGCCGCGGCAACCCGATGGCGTGCACGAACTTTCACAGCTGTGGCCAGCCGAGTCCGCGGCGCCCTGGGCCGGCCGGGCCATCGACGGCGCAGTGATCTACGAGCTGCACGTCGGGACGTTCACCGGGGCCGGCACGTTCGACGCCGCCGTCGAGCGGCTGGACCACCTGGTGGCACTCGGCGTCGACTTCGTCGAACTGATGCCGGTCAACGCGTTCGGCGGCAATCACGGCTGGGGCTACGACGGCGTGCTGTGGTACGCGGTGCACGAACCTTACGGCGGCCCTTCGGGTCTGGTGCGTTTCGTCGACGCCTGCCACCGGCGGGGCCTGGGCGTGCTGCTCGACGCGGTGTTCAATCACCTTGGCCCGTCAGGGAATTACCTGCCCAAATTCGGGCCGTACCTGACGGCAGGCCGGACCCCGTGGGGCGAGGCGATCAACATCGCCGGCGCCGACTCCGACCCGGTGCGCCGCTACATCATCGACTGCGCGTTGCGCTGGATGCGGGATTTCGGCATCGACGGCCTGCGATTGGACGCGGTGCACGCGCTGGTCGACACCACTGCGGTGCATCTACTGGAAGAGCTGGCCACCGAAACCGACGCACTGGCACAAGAATTGGGCCGACCACTGTCACTGATCGCCGAAAGCGACCTCAATGACCCACGCGTGATCACTCCGCGAGACCGCGGCGGGTACGGCCTGGCCGGACAGTGGGACGACGACATCCACCACGCCATCCACACCGCGGTCTCCGGGGAACGGCAGGGCTACTACGCCGATTTCGGGTCCATGCAGACGCTGACCACCACCCTGACCCACGGCTTCTTCCATGCCGGCACCTACTCGTCGTTCCGGCACCGCCGCCATGGCCGCCCGCTGGACATCGCGCAGATGCCGGCCACCCGACTGCTGGCGTACACGTGCACTCACGATCAGGTGGGCAACCGGGCGATCGGCGACCGCCCCTCGCAAAATCTCGATTTCGGGCAACTCGCGGTCAAGGCCGCACTGGTCTTCGGATCACCTTATACGGCAATGCTTTTCATGGGTGAAGAGTGGGGCGCATCGACGCCGTTCCAGTTCTTCAGTTCGCATCCCGAACCCGAACTGGCCCGCGCAACGGCCGAGGGACGCAAGGCCGAGTTCGCCGATCACGGCTGGGCCGCCGACGACATCCCCGATCCGCAGGACCCCGCGACGTTCCAGCGCTCCAAACTCGATTGGGACGAGGTCGGCACCGGCGAGCACGCCCGGCTACTGCAGCTGTACCGCGACCTGATCGCGTTGCGGCGCACCGAACCCGACTTCGCCAACCCGTGGCTCGATCAACTGCGCATCGAGTTCGACGAGTCCGACCGCTGGATCGTCATGCACCGTGGGGCGTTCGCCGTGGCATGCAACCTCGGCGAGCACCCCGTCGCGGTACCCGTCACCGGCGAACTGGTGCTGTCGTCCGCCGAGCCGAAGGTCGGTGCTGATACCACGACGCTGCCCCGCCAGAGCTTCGCCATCCTGCGCCGAGTGGCCAGTTAGCACAAGGTTTTTCGTGAAATTCGTGCGCTAGCTGACCACTCGGCGGGAGGAGGCTAGGTCAGGTAGCGGTACGCCGGCGACCCCGGCTCCAACGGCTCGACGTGGATGCCCGAATCGTGCATCCGCTCCAGCAGCCCGTCGAAGTTGGCGGCCGAACCGAGTTCGATGCCGACCAGCGCGGCACCGGTCTCCCGGTTGTTGCGCTTGACGTATTCGAACAGGGTGATGTCGTCGTTGGGTCCGAGCACCTCGTCGAGGAACCGCCGCAGGGCGCCGGGCTCCTGCGGGAAATCCACCAGGAAGTAGTGCTTGAGACCCAGGTGCACCAGCGACCGCTCGAGCACCTCGCCGTAACGCGAAACGTCGTTGTTGCCACCGGAGATCAGGCACACGACCGTCGAACCGGGCTCGACGCCGTTCTCCATCAACGCCGCCACCGACAGCGCGCCCGCGGGCTCGGCGATGATGCCCTCGTTCTGGTACAGGTCGAGCATCGCGGTGCACACCGCGCCCTCGTCGACCGTCGTCACCGACACCATGTCCCCGGCGGCGGCGAGCGCCGCGTAGGTCAGCGCCCCGGCCTGCGCCACCGCGGCGCCGTCGACGAACTGGTCGACATGCTCCAGCGTCACGGGCTCGCCCTTGGCCAATGCCGCGATCATCGATGCCGCTCCCGCAGGCTCGGCCCCGAGCACGGCGGTCGCTTTGGTGTGTGCGGTCAGGTACGTGGTGATGCCGCTGATGCAGCCGCCGCCGCCGACCGGCACGATCACCAGATCGGGCTCGCCGTCCAGTTGCTCGAGGATCTCGACCGCGATGGTGCCCTGACCGGCCATGGTGCGCAGGTCGTCGTACGGCGGGACCAGGGTGGCTCCGGTGCGTGCGACGTCCTCTAGCGCCGCCGCGGCGGCCAGGTCGTAGGTGGCGCCACCGACAATGAGCTCGATGAAGTCGCCGCCGTGGTATCGGATGCGGTCCCGCTTCTGCTTGGGCGTCTTGGCCGGGACGTACACCCGGCCATGCACACCCATCGAGCGGCAGGCCAGCGCGAAACCCTGGGCGTGATTGCCGGCCGACGAGCACACCACGCCGGCGGCCTTCTCCTCATCGGAGAGCTGCATCAACAGGTTGTAGGCACCGCGCAACTTGTAGGACCGCACCGCCTGCAGGTCCTCACGCTTGAGATAGACCTGGGCACCGGTCAACGCCGACAGCCGATCGCTGAACTGCAGCGGGGTCCGGGTGACCACCGAGGAAATTCGCTGGGCAGCCGCATCGATGTCAGCCGCGGTAAGCGGCGACGACCTGTGGGTTCCCTGGCTCAGCTCGGCAGACACCGTCTAATGGTGTCATCTCGGTGCGAAACTGAGCGCATGGACCCCACCCCAGAACCGGTGCCGCCGGCGGTCAGGACGTTCGTCGAGCGCACCCACCGTCTGACGCACAGTGCCGAAAGCCACGTGCCGTCGTGGCTGCGGCCGGGCGATCCGGAGAATCGGCTGCCGGTGATTGTCGCGATCCTGGCCGCGGTGACGCTGCAGCGCGCGATCCCTGTGCAGTACACCGTCCCGGAAATACCCCGGTGGCCGTTGATCACGCTGGAACTGCTGCTGGTGGCCGTCCTCATGGTCATCAATCCGGTTCGGCTGTCCCGGCAGACCACCGTCGGCCGCTGGACAATGATCGTGCTGACTGCGGCCATCACGCTGGACAACACGGCATCGGCGATCATCTTGGATTTGAATATCCTGTCCGGCAAGGTGAGCAACGACGCCGGCGTCCTACTGGGCAGCGGCGCAGCGATTTTCATCACCAACATCATCGTGTTCGGCATCTGGTACTGGGAGCTGGATCGCGGCGGCCCCTTCGCCCGGCGTGCGGGCGACAACCCCTACCCGGACTTCCAGTTCCCGCAGATGTGCGACCCGCAGAACGCCAAACCCAATTGGCGCCCGACTTTCGTCGATTACCTGTACACCAGCTACACCAATGTGGTCGCGTTCTCCCCCACCGACACCATGCCGCTGTCGCGTTGGGCCAAGACGATGATGACCATGCAGTCGATGGTGGCGGTGTCGACGACCGCGTTGGTCGTCGCCCGCGCCGTCAACGTGCTGAAGTAGGTCCGTCGCAATCGCGGTGCGGTTCCAGCAGCTCGGCCTGCCCCACCTCGGGGCGAGTGGTGGGCAGCCAGCGCCGCGTGGACTGCAGCGATCGCTCGATGAGCTCCGCGGAGCGGGAGAAGTCGACCGGCGAGACCCGTACCGGGCACAGCGGCGGCACGACATGCAGTTCGATCGATCCTTCGAACCGCTCGACGTCGGTGGCCAACCGCCGATTGATCGCCAGCGTGAAGGCGTGCATGGCCATGGCCAAGGCGGCCCTCGGCGGTTGCGGCATCGCGCACGAGTAGCCCGTCGGCAGCACCCACACCTCGGTCGCGCCCAGTTCCACCGCATACGACAGCGGTGTGTTGTTCACCACGCCGCCGTCGACCAGCTCGCGTCCGCCGATCCGGACCGGGGGCAGGACGGCGGGGATGGCGGCGCTGGCCACGATCGCGTCGATGGCGTCGCCCGACGACAGCAGGACGTCCTGCCCGGACAGGACATCGGTCGCCACCACATGCAGCGGCGTCGGCGCGTCCTGCAGCCGCCGGAAGCGGAGGTTCTGCTGGAGCAGAGAGCGGATCCCGCTGTCGGATACCAGGTGCGGACGGCGCCCCAGAAACCCGAGCAGCCCCATGCTCGGGCTGGTCGGGAACACTTTGCGGCGCGAGAGGGTCCGCCACAGATCGGCCAGCGCCAGGGCGCCGTCGTGGTCGGACCGCCCGGCGATCCACCCGCCGTTGAGGGCGCCGACCGAGGTGCCGACGATCAGATCCGGTGTGATGCCTGCCTCGGCCAGCCCCAGCAGCATGCCCACCTGGATGGACCCCAGGCTGCCGCCGCCGGACAGCACGAACGCCGTCGTCATGCCGACACAGTACGCACATCGAGGCGGTTCACCGGGACGATTCCGGACACCTGAAATGAGCGCCCGACGCCATCAGGGAATTGCTCGCGGTGCCCGATCATCCGCTAGAGTGAACAACGCCAGGCCGCAGTAACCCCGGGCCCCAAATTTCGCCGCCACGAGCGGCCTACCGCCGAGAGGCGTTCTGCGGTCTGGCTTTAACTTCTCGGACGTAGTCGGCCGACACCGTCGGCCGCCGCGTCAATCCAGCGAATTGCTGCGCCACAGCGCGGCTGCGGCATGCAGCTCGTTGGCGATGCGCGTGAACGTCACAGCGCGGTCGGTCAGCTCAGCGGCGCGCTCCGGCGCGGCCGTCGTCGCGTCCTCGGCCAGACTCGTGCAGCCGGCCGCACTCACCCGGCAGTACGCCGCCGCCCGTTCCAGCGCGACGGCGAAGTCGCCCTCGAACACGCCGCGCAGGATGCGGTCGGCGAGCTCCCGGATCTCCGTCGGCCCGACAGGGGTCTCGGCACCGGCAACCACAGGGTCGATCGAGTGCAGCACCTCGGTGCCGCGGCCGAACATCAGGCTGGCCGAGTACGGGTCGTCGCGGATCGACAACCGCAGCAGGTAGACCCGCCACAACGCGCCGGGCAGACTGCGCGCGCCGGCACCCGCCCACAATTCGGCGATGGTCTCGATGCCGTGTTCGTCGGTGTAGGCCACCAGCCGCGACACCACGTCGGGATCCGGGTAGCTGCGAACGCGTTCCAGGAGCGCAGCCGCCGTCTCGTGGGCGATGCGACTCTCCTGGACGGGGTCCTCGACGTCGTGGAACGCCTCGAAGCCGCGGCCCAGGAACTTGGTCGGCTTGTGGATCCGCCGACGGTCGTCAGTCATGCATCAATTCTTTCCCGTCGCTGCGCGCGCCGTCAGCGCCAACCGTCGGCGTCTTTCGCGGCCTGCAACAGCACCTCACACAGCTCTTTCAATTCAGTGGGTCCGGCGCCTTCGGCAACAGCCGTCGCGACGTCCTCGGCCGCACACCGTACCTGATAAACGCGGTCCGAGAGGGCCGCTGCTTCCTCTGCGCTGAGCACCACCGAGTCCTCGGCCAGCGAAGTTCCCTTGACCATGGCCCGCTGTTCATAGGCACGCTGCCGGCACGATTGGCGGCAGTACTGGCGACGACGACCCATGCCCGCGTCGGCCACCTCCCGGCCACACCACCGGCACGGTTGGGCCTTCGAGCGCTTCATGTCCGCCTCACGATCGTGACTGTATCGGGAGACGGTCCGAACCCCGGTATCATGGACAACCGAGTCGGGAACTTCACGGCGCTGGCCTGCGTTGATTCCCTGTCGCTATACCAAGGGAGTGATTGACGATGGCTGATCGTGTCCTGAGAGGCAGTCGCCTCGGAGCTGTGAGCTACGAGACCGACCGTAACCATGACCTGGCGCCGCGGCAGGTGGCCCGTTACCGCACCGACAACGGCGAGGAATTCGAAGTTCCGTTCGCCGACGACGCGGAAATCCCCGGTACCTGGGCGTGCAAGAACGGCATGGAAGGCACCCTGCTCGAGGGTGACGTTCCCGAGCCCAAGAAGGTCAAGCCGCCGCGTACCCACTGGGACATGCTGCTCGAGCGCCGTTCCGTCGAGGAGCTCGAAGAGCTGCTCAAGGAGCGGCTGGAGCTCATCAAGACCCGCCGCCGCGGCTAACTGCGCAGACGAAAAAGCCCCGCCTCGCGGCGGGGCTTTTTTGTGCTTGGTGGGTGACTAGCGCACGATGCCGCGGGCCCGGTCCAACCGGCCGCGGATGCCCCACTTGGCCACCTGCGACATGGCCTCGCGGATGTTCGAGCCGCTCATCTTCGACACACCCAGCTCACGCTCGGTGAACGTGATGGGCACCTCGACGACGGTGAAGCCCGCGTTGATGGCACGCCACGTCAGGTCGATCTGGAAGCAGTAGCCCTTCGAGTCGACGTCGTCGAGGCCGATCTTCTCCAGCACGTCGTGTCGGTAGGCGCGGTAGCCGGCGGTGATGTCGTGAATCTTGACGCCCAGCAGTACGCGGGCATAGGTGTTCGCGGTGCGCGACAGGACGAGCCGGCGACGGGGCCAGTTGCGGATGGCACCGCCGGGCACGTACCGCGAACCGATCGACAGGTCGGCACCGGCGTCGACAGCGTCCAGCAGCCGGTACAGCTCCTCGGGCGCATGGCTGCCGTCGGCGTCCATCTCGACCAGGACGCTGTAGCCGCGACCCAGGCCCCACGCGAACCCGGCGAGGTACGCGGCACCCAGACCACCCTTGCCGGCCCGGTGCATGACGTGCAGGCGGTCCGGATCGGCCAGCGCCAGCTCGTCGGCCAGCTGGCCGGTGCCGTCGGGGCTGTCGTCGTCGACGACCAGCACGTGGACGTCCGGACGGGCGGCGTGCACCCGGCCCACGATCAAGGGCAGATTCTCGCGCTCGTTGTAGGTCGGAATGATGACCAGCGTGCGCTGACTCGGACGATCTTCGCCCATGGTCAGTTCCCCTGTTCGTTGTCGGCGTCGGTGTCGGTATCAATCGCGGCGTCGTTGCCGGCCTGATGTTCCGCCGCCGCCTGGCGGCGGCGGACGAGCTTCCTATTGTGCAGCATGGCCGCCAGAAGAGCCGCAACGCCGACCCCGATGAGCACACTGTTGATGACCGGTCCCCACCGCGTGGCGAAGGTCAGATCGGTCTTCAAGCGCACCTGCCGGTCCAGATAGGCGGGCTGGAAGAACTCCGTCCGCTCCAGGACTTGGCCGTTCGGCGCGACCACCGCGCTGATCCCGGTGGTGCCCGCGACGATCACGTACCGGTCGTGTTCGACGGCCCGCAGCCGGGCGAACGCCAGCTGCTGCACGCTCATCGGCTCGTCGAACGTCGCGTTGTTGGCAGGGACGGCCAGCAGCTGCGCCCCGTTGAGGACCGACTGCCGCGCGGCGCGGTCGAAGATGACCTCCCAGCAGGTCGTCACCCCGATCGGCACCCCGGCGGCGGTGACGACGCCGCTGCCGTTGCCCGGCACGAAGTAGCCGGCCCGATCGGCGTACGGCGACAGCAGCCGGAAGAAACTGCGCCAGGGCAGGTATTCGCCGAACGGCTGCACGATGGCCTTGTCGTGGCGCTCCCCCGGCCCGTCGGTCCCGTTCCACACGATCACCGAGTTGGTGGTCACCGGGTGCTCCGGCGTGTATTCCGGCGCCGCCAGCACGGTGCCCACCAGGATCGGCGCGTGGATGGCGGACGACGCCGCAGAGATCAGTTCCGCGGCGTCGGCATTGACCAGCGGATCGATGTCCGACGAGTTCTCCGGCCAGATGACCACCGTCGGCTGCGGTGCGCGGCCGGCACGGACGTCTTCGGCCAGTTCTTTGGTCTCGTGCACGTGGTTGTCGAGCACCGCGCGGCGCTGGGCGTTGAAGTCCAGGCCGAGGCGCGGCACGTTGCCCTGAATGGCGGCGACGTTGATCGCGGGGTCGTCGCCCGCACCAGCGCCGGCCTTGCGGACGTGCGGCCAGGCCAGCACGGTGAGCAACAGGACGATGGCGATGCAGATGCCGGGGATGAACACCTCCGGCGGGGCCGCGGCACCCGTGCGGTGGTCATGCCGCCAGTGCCTGACCGCCTCGAGCACGATGGCTGTCGTGCTGAAACCAATCAGCGCCACCGCGAACGACACCAACGGCGCACCGCCGACCTGGGCGAGCGGCAGCAGTGGGCTGTCGGTCTGGCTGAAGGCCACGACGCCCCATGGGAATCCCCCGAACGGCACGGTCGACTTGAGCCATTCCGCAGACACCCAGAGCGCGGCGAACCACAGGGGCCAGCCCGGCAGGCGCCGCACGAGGACCGCGGTCAGCCCGAACACACCGGTGAAGAACGCCTCCAGAGCGGCGAGCATCAGCCACGGGATCGGCCCGACGAAATTGCTGATCCACGGCAGCAACAACACGTAGAACACCAGGCCGGCCAGCATGCAGTAGCCGAAACCGCCTGCGGGCGTTGTGCGTTCGTCGACCAGCGCCCAGGCCAGCAGCGCCAGCGCAGGGAATGACAGGTACCAGAGGTCGAAGGGCGGGAAGCTCGCGCACAAGAGCAGGCCGGCCACGACGGCCACGGCCAACCGCATCAACCGGGGCTCGAAGAACCGGCGCACGCCGGCGACGATGCGCGCGGCCCGGCCGGGACCCTGCGGCTGTTCGGGCTCTTCCGGCGTGGGCGACTCCGCCTCGTCCTGGACGTCGTCGTCCAGGGCTTCCTCCACGCTCTCCTGGCCCTCAGCCATGGATCTGCTCGCCGCGGTGGACGGTCTGCAAGCAGGTCGGCAGCTCGTCGTCAGGGCCCAGCGGAGGTAGCGCGGGTACCCGCGACCGCGGATCGGTGGACCAGCGCTGCACGGCGTCGGCCGGCGCGGTGACATCCAGGGCGTCGGCGCCGCCGGGCACCCGCCACACCGCGTACGACGCGACGGCCCCCGGCACCAGCGTCCCGGTCATGCCGTCGCGGACACCACCGGCCCGCCAGGCGCCACGGGTGGCAGCGAGGAACGCCGACCGCGCCGAGATGGCACTACCGGACGTGCGGTGGCTGATCGCGGCGCGCACCGATTCCCACGGATTGATGCTGGTGACGGGACTGTCCGAACCGAAGGCGAGGGGCACGCCTTGCGATGCTAACAGCGCAAACGGGTTCAAACCCTGTGCTCGATCGACACCGAGACGTTGGGCGTACATCCCGTCGGCGCCGCCCCACAGCGCGTCGAAATTCGGCTGCATGCTGGCGACCACGCCCCACGATCCCAGCCTGCGCGCTTGCTCGGCGTCCACCATCTCGAGGTGCTCCAGCCGGTGCCCGCAGCGCGCCACCGCGGGTGCCCCGAAAGCCGCCACGGTCCGGTCCAAGGCTGCCACGACGGCAGCGACCGCGGCGTCGCCGATGACGTGGAAGCCGGCGGTGATGCCGGCCTCGGTGCAGGCCAGCAGGTGTGCGGTGACGGCGTCGGTGTCCAGGTAGGTGTTGCCACAGCAGTCGGGCGCGTCGGCGTAGGACTGCTGCAGCCAGGCGGTCCGTGAGCCGAGCGCGCCGTCGATGAAGAGGTCACCGGCCAGGCCGTGGGCTCCGGTCCGGTCCATCAGGTCGCGGGCGGCTGCGGCGGTGTCGACCGCCTCACCCCAGTAGCCGACGATGTCGACGCCGTGTTCGGTGGCGCGCAGATCGGCCCAGTCGTCGAGGCCGCCGATCTCAGGGCCTGCGCACTCATGCACCGCGACGATGCCGTTGCGCGCGGCCAGGTCGAGCGCGGCGCGTTGGGCGCCGCGGCGCTGCGTAGCGCTGAGCAAGTTGCGGGCCGCGGCCCGCACGCGGTGGTGCGCGTCCGCGGTCAGTGGGCCCTGCTCGGAGAAGCCCGCGCTGTCGGCGAGCCCGGGTACCAGCTGCCGCAGGCCGGTCGTCGCGGCCGCCGAGTGCACGTCGACCCGGGCCAGGTACGCGGGCCGCCCGCCGAGCACTCCGTCGAGGTCGGCGGTGGTCGGGATGACGCGTTCGGGCCAGCCCGATTCGTCCCAGCCGTGTCCCCAGATGACGCCGTCCGGCTGCCGCGCGGCGTGCTCGGCCAGCAGGGTCAGCAGATGCGGCAGCGACGTCGCGGTGCGCAGATCCAGCCCGGCCACGGTGAGTCCGGTGGCGGTCAGGTGCACGTGGCTGTCGACGAACGCCGGGGCCACGAACGCACCTTCGAGGTCGACCACGGTGGCGTCCGGATGCAGCGCCCGGCCGACGTCATCGGAACCGAGCCAGGCCACCACTCCGTCGCGGATTGCGATCGCGGTGGCGTCGGGCGCAGCCGGGCTATGAATACGACCGCCGAGCAGCAGCGTCGTCGCAAAGGTCGTCACGAAGGTGAGACGTTAGTCCGTTCAGCCGGCCTGCCGGTGCACAGCGACCGGTGAGCTGTCGATGACGTCGATCACTTCCCCGTCGATGTACTCGCCGCGACCGCGGTAGCGCTCATCGTGATTGATGTAGATGACCTGCGTCGGGAAATCCATCGGGGTCAGCCGTCGACCGAACAAAGCGTTTGCCGCAGGCCGCACCGCGCGCCGCGTGAACGGCACCAGCATGAGCGCGCCGAGCACCGTGCTGGCCAGCCCGGGGACGACAACCAGCACCGTGCCGAGGGCCACCAACACACTGTCCGTGGCCAGCGTCGGGTCGGTGGATCGAGCGCTCAGCGCCTCGGACAACCTGCCGAAATGCCGGGTGATCTGGGTGCCTGCGATGGCCAGACCAGCGGCAAAGGTGGCCAACAGCGCAAGTAACGTCCATGCCACACCGATGGTCGAGGCCAGGACTGCCAGCACCGCGACCTCGACGAGCGCGTAAGCCAGAAATAGTCGCATCGCCATGCACTGGACAACGCCGAAACGCCGGAATTGGTTCCTAGTAGGCGGGAATCGGCTCCACCTCGATGGCCGCGTGCACCTTTTCGACACCGCCTCGGATGATGGCCTGCGGTATCCACCACCAGGCATGCCACCAGTAGCGCCTGGTCACCATGTCGAATACCCGCTTGGTCTCGGAGTCCGGCAAATTACGGGCGACGGCCTCGACCGGCTCCCCTTTGACCTTGCCCAGCGCACCGCACTTCTGGATGGTCACCCTCGGGGTGTTCTTGATCCGTTTGGTCTTCCACGAGCCCGCATCAGTGCTGATCAGCAGCTTGCCGTCGTGCGGCACACCCCAGACCGGAGTGGGCTTGGGCCGCCCATCCTTCGTGAAGGTCGTCAGCAACAGGTACTTCTCGCGGTACACGTCTTCGAACGTCGGCGCCATGGCTCTAGAAGACCACGGTTTCGTTGCCATGGCACAGGATGCGGTCCTGGCAGTGCCACAGCACCGCCCGGGACAGCACGGCTCGTTCCACGTCGGCACCGAGCCGCACGAGCTCTTCGACGCTGTCGTTGTGGTCGACCCGCACCACGTCCTGCTCGATGATCGGGCCTTCGTCCAGGTCCTCGGTGACATAGTGCGCCGTGGCGCCGATCAGCTTCACGCCGCGCTCCTTGGCCCGCCGGTACGGCGTGGCACCGACGAACGCCGGCAGGAACGAATGGTGGATGTTGATCAGCGGACACCCGATGGCGTCGAGGAACCCCGGCGTGATGATCTGCATGTACCGGGCCAGCACCACGAGATCGACATTGCCTTTGAGCAGCTCCAGCTGACGCTGTTCGGCCTGCTCCCGGATGTCCCGGGTCGCCGGGATGTGCACGAACGGCACCCCGAACGCCCGGACCTGCTCGGCCAGGTCGGCGTGGTTGGAGATCACCATCACAACGGTCATGTCGAGTTCGCCGCGGCGGTTGCGCCACAGCAGGTCGAGCAGGCAGTGATCGGCCGTCGAGGCCATGATGGCCACGCGCTTGGGTTTGGACGCATCGGTGAACCGGTAGTCCATGTCGAATTCTTCTGCCACCGCGGCGAATTCGCGCTCCAACTCGGGTTGGGCGGCAGCCAGCCCGGGCAGGTGGAAGACGGTGCGCTGCAGGAACACACCGTCTTCTGGAGCCGTCGAATGCTGATCCAGCGAGATGATGTTGGCGCCCGAGCGGGTCAGGAACGTCGACACCGCGGCGATCACGCCGCGACGGTCCGGACAGTTCAGCAACAGCCGGCCGATGTCCTTGTGGCGCGGCAACTTTGGCGCGCCGGCAGGGAATTGACTCACTATGCGGCCCGCAGCTCCAGCGCGACGTTGTTCTCCATACCGCCGCGCAGCTTGGAGAAGAAGTTGAAGGCCTTGCCGATCAACCCGTAGCGCTTGCCGATGCCGTCGTAGACTGCGCCGACCTGCGACTGGTCCAGGATCGCCGCCTTGGCCTCGACGGCCTCGCTCTTGGGGTTGCCGCGCATGTCGCACTTGGCGACGGTGACGCGCGGGGTGTTCCGGATTCGCTTGACTTTCCACGCCTTGGCCTCGGAGATGACCAGCAGCCGGTCACCGTCCGGGACCGCCCAGACGGCGGTGGGCTTCGGCCGACCGTCCTTGGTGAAGGTGGTCAGCAGGATGTAGTTCGCGGTGGCGACGTCGGCGAAGGTGAGAGCCATGGCCATCAGGTTAGTGCTTGTGCGACGAGCGTGAGCGCTGTGTACGTCCACCAAAGCAGATGCGTGCACAACCCTCGCAAGCGCTACGTCTTCTCGTGCGGCAGGTGCGGCGCGGTGG
The DNA here is from genome assembly GCF_048282635.1 of Mycobacterium sp. PDNC021. Classification (NCBI taxonomy): domain Bacteria; kingdom Bacillati; phylum Actinomycetota; class Actinomycetes; order Mycobacteriales; family Mycobacteriaceae; genus Mycobacterium; species Mycobacterium sp. PDNC021. Next base: position 2,873,968 of record NZ_CP182502.1, on the reverse strand, counting down.
GGATCGGTGGCTGTGGAATCACCGGGTACTCGCCGGTGTATCCGACACGCTTGGCCGCGATCGCCAGGACCTTGCCCCGCACCGCATACCAGCCGCCGATCAGTAACGGGACCAGCAAGATGATGGCGATCAGATTCCAGTAGTTCTCGTAGCACATCAGCGCAGTGACGGCGACGAGGAACAGCAGCGTTGCGTAGCTGGTGTACGGCGTACCGGGCAACCGGAAGCTGGGCCGCTGCAGGATGCCCTTGGCCTCCCAGCGGTACAGCTGGATCTGGCAGGCGACGATCATGCCCCAGGTGAAGATGATGCCAAGCGCCGACAGGTCGAGGGCAATGTTGAATGCGTCTTCGGGCACGAACAGGTTGAGGATGACGCCCAACAGGGTGAGCCCGGCAGTCAGCGCGATCCCGCCGAATGGCACGCCGTTGCGGTTCATCTTCGCGGTGAATGCCGGGCCGCTGCCATTCATCGCCATCGAGCGCAGCACGCGGCCGGTCGAGTACAGGCCTGCATTGAGGCTGGACATCGCGGCTGTGAGTACCACCATGTTCATGATGCCGCCGGCCGCGGGAACGCCGATCTTGGAAAAGAATGTCACGAAAGGACTTTCGCCCTTGTGGTACGCCGTGTAGGGCAGCAGCAGCGCCAACACCACCAACGACCCGACATAAAAGATTCCGATGCGCGCGACCACGGAGTTGATCGCCCGCGGCATCACCTTGGCGGGCTCCGCCGTCTCCCCGGCGGCGATGCCGACGAGTTCGACCGCGGCGTAGGCGAAGACGACGCCAGAGGTGACGATCACCAGCGAGAACAGACCCACTGGGAAGAGTCCGCCATTGTCGGCGAGCACGCCGAATCCGGTTTCCTGTCCTTGGATTTCGAAGCGGCCGCCGAGGAAGACGATGCCGACCACCAGGAACGTGACCAGCGCGGCGACCTTGATGATCGAGGCCCAGAATTCCATCTCACCGAAGAGCTTCACCGAGATCATGTTCAGGGTCAGCACGATCCCCAGCGCGATGAGCGCGATCAACCATTGCGGTATCGCCTTGAACATGCCCCAGTAATGCATATACAACGCAACAGCCGTGACATCGACGATCGCGGTGGCCGCCCAGTTGAAGAAGTAGAGCCAACCGGTGACGAAAGCTGTTTTCTCACCGAAGAATTCGCGCGCATATGACACGAATGACCCAGAGGACGGCCGGTGCAGCACGAGTTCACCGAGGGCCCGCAGGATGAAAAAGACGAAAACGCCGCAGATGGCATACACCAGGAACAGGCCCGGCCCGGCCGAATGCAGGCGACTGCCCGCGCCCATGAACAAACCGGTGCCGATGGCGCCGCCGATGGCAATCATCTGGATCTGACGCGGTTTGAGGGCCTTGTGATATCCCTCGTCTTCGTGCGCAAGCGCTGAATTATCGTAACTCGTTGATTCAGTGGTCATTCGGTTCCCGTCAGCCGCCGGATGGGCTCTGTCGCCGCGGGGCCTTGTTGATGTCGTCCGCACGGGAGGTCGGCCCAACACTGCTCTGCGACTCCTGCACGTGGCCCCACGAAAACAGTAAGTCGGATGCTCCGTACGCGTCGGCTCAGGCTGTAAATACTGGGTGAACCATGAATTTCAGGGGCGCGACCACGCCGGCCACCGCCGGCCGCGCCGCTGCGGCGCCGCGACGTCCCGCAGTATCCTCGCGACTATGGCGACGAACTCGGTGCATGAGTCATAGCGCGCAGCGGGCTCTTTCGCGAGCGCCTTCGCGAACACCGAATTCAATGCGGTGGGCAACCAGGATCGGCGTGAGGTGAGCGTCGGCACTTCGTCGTGCAGATGGGCATATGTGATGGCGAACGTTGTGTGGCGTGGATACGGCGGCAGACCCGTCAACCACTCAAACATGGTGCAGGCCAACGCGTAGACATCCGTTTGCGGCAACAACTGTTGCGCTGTAAGAAGTTCCGGAGCCGCGTACGCAATCGACCCACGGACCCGACCATTGCGGGCCAGCGGTTTTGCATCGTCCAACAACTGCGCGATGCCGAAATCCGTCAAGAACGCCGAGCGCCGATCGGAGCTCAGTAAGATGTTGGCGGGCTTGACATCCCGATGTATCACGTCCATTTGATGCGCATAGTCCAGGGCCGAGCCAATCTGCGTCGATGCCCGAACGATCGCGTCGACATCAGGCTCCTGGTCCGGTCCGGGTATCAACACCGTCGACTCCGGGCCGTCGACGTACTGCATGGACAGCCACAGCCTGGTCGGTTGTGCACCATCTTCGTCTGCCCCACCGCCGCCGGCCCGCAGCTCTCCCTGCTCATACATCGCCACAATGTGCGGGTGCCTCAGTCGGGAGGCGATGCTGAACTCCCGCTCCAGCCGCCAGGCCACCCGGTCATCGGCATCCTGGTTGTGGAATATCTTCAGCGCCACCGGAACTGACTCCGCCGGTCGGCGAGCCCGGTACACATCAGCGCTACTGCCGCTGCCGAGGTGGCTTTCGATGACATAACCGGCGACCACCGCACCGACCTCGAACACCGAGCCAGGATACCTGCGAGCGTCGGATTTCTCCCGGTCAAGGAGCTTGGCGCTACCCCTCCAGCTCCCCTTCGGTCTCCAGCAGCACCTGCTTGAGCCCGTCCAGGGTCTCGGACTCCGGCGCAGCCCACATGCCACGGCCGGCCGCCTCCAGGAGCCGCTCGGCCATGCCATGCAGCGCCCACGGGTTGGACTCGCTCATGAACTTGCGGTTCTCCGGGTCCAACACGTAGCTCTGAGTCAGCTGCTCGTACATCCAGTCGGCCATGACGCCCGCGGTGGCGTCGTACCCGAACAGGTAGTCGACGGTGGCCGCCATCTCGAAGGCGCCCTTGTAGCCGTGCCGGCGCATGGCCGTCATCCAGCGCGGGTTGACGACCCGGGCCCGGAACACGCGCGTCGTCTCCTCCGACAGCGTGCGGGTCCGCACTGCGTCCGGCCGGGTGTTGTCCCCGATGTACGCGGCGGGGTCCTTACCGGTCAGCGCGCGCACCGTGGCGACCATGCCGCCGTGGTACTGGAAGTAATCGTCGGAGTCGGCGATGTCGTGCTCGCGGGTGTCGGTGTTCTTGGCCGCCACCGAGATTCGCCGGTAGGCCCGGTTCATGTCGTCGGTCGCCGGGGCGCCGTCGAGGCCACGGCCGTAGGCGAAGCCACCCCACGCGGTGTACACCTGGGCCAGGTCCGCGTCGTCGCGCCAGTTGCGGCTGTCGATGAGCTGCAGCAGCCCGGCGCCGTAGGTTCCCGGCTTGGAGCCGAAAATCCTTGTCGTGGCACGCCTTTGGTCGCCGTGATCGGCGATGTCGACCTGCGAGTGGGCGCGCACGTAGTTGTCCTCGGCGGCTTCGTCCAGGCCTGCGACGAGTTGGACGGCGTCGTCGAGCATGGTCACCACGTGCGGGAAGGCATCCCGGAAGAAGCCGGAGATGCGGACGGTGACGTCGATGCGGGGACGGCCGAGTTCGGCCAGCACGATGGGCTCCAGCCCGACCACGCGGCGCGACGCGTCATCCCAGATGGGCCGAACACCCAGCAGCGCAAGCACTTCGGCGATGTCGTCGCCCGCGGTGCGCATGGCCGACGTGCCCCACACCGAGAGCCCGACGGACTCAGGCCAGCGGCCGTAGTCGGTGCGGTAGCGCTCCAGCAGCGAATCCGCCATCGCCACACCGGTTTCCCACGCCAGCTTCGACGGCACGGCCTTGGGGTCGACGGAGTAGAAGTTGCGGCCCGTGGGCAGCACGTTCACCAGCCCGCGCAGCGGGGAGCCCGACGGCCCGGCCTCGATGAACCCGCCGCCGAGCGCGTGCAGGATCTGATCGATCTCCCGGTCGGTGCCACGCAGCCGCGGCACCACCTCGGTGGCGGCGAACCGCAGCACCTTGGCGACCTCGGCGTTGTCGGTGATGCCATCGACGGCGGCGGCGTCCCAGCCGGACGCCTGCAGTGCCGCGACCAGCTCCCGGGCCTGACTCTCCGCAGTGTCGACGGCTTCGCGTGCAGCAGAACCGTCCTCGGCCAGGCCCAGCGCCTCGCGCAGCCCCGGCACCGACTGCTCGCCGCCGAACAGTTGGCGCGCCCGCAGGATGGCGAGCACGAGGTCCAGTTCGGCCTCGCCGGTCGGTGCCTGGCCCAGGATGTGCAGACCATCGCGGATCTGGACGTCCTTGATCTCGCACAGCCAGCCGTCGACGTGCAGCAGCATGTCGTCGAACACGTCCTCGTCGGGCCGGTCCTCCAGCCCCAGGTCGTGGTCCATCTTGGCGGCGCGCATCAGCGTCCAGATCTGCTGGCGGATGGCCGGCAGCTTGCCGGGGTCCAGCGCCGAGATGTTGGAGTGCTCGTCGAGCAGCTGCTCGAGACGGGCGATGTCGCCGTAGGTCTCGGCGCGGGCCATCGGCGGGATCAGGTGATCGACCAGGACCGCGTGCGCCCGGCGCTTGGCCTGCGTGCCCTCGCCGGGATCGTTGACCAGGAACGGGTACACCAGCGGCAGGTCGCCGAGCGCGGCGTCGGTGCCGCATGCCGCGGACATGCCGAGGGTCTTGCCGGGCAGCCATTCCAGGTTGCCGTGCTTGCCCAGGTGGACCATCACGTCGGCGCCGAAATGCTTGTTGATCCAGTGGTAGGCGGCCAGGTAGTGGTGGCTCGGCGGCAGGTCCGGGTCGTGGTAGATCGCGACGGGGTTCTCGCCGAATCCGCGTGGCGGCTGGACGATCAGCACGATGTTGTCGGAAACCATTGCGGCGATGACGATTTCGCCGTCCGGGTCGTTGCTGCGGTCGACGAACAGCTCGCCCGGCGCCGCGCCCCAATGCTCGGTGACAGCGTCGGTGAGCTCGGCCGGCAGGGTCGCGAACCAGGCCCGGTAGTCCTTGGCCGACACCCGGACGGGGTTGGCTTCGAGCGCTTCGGTGCTGAGCCAGTCGGGGTCATGCCCACCGCGCTCGATCATCGCGTGGATGAGGGCGTCCCCATCTTCGGCGTCGACGCCGGGGACGTCACCGATGCGGTAACCGGCCTCGCGCATGGCGCGCAGCAGCGCGACGGCGCTGGCCGGGGTGTCGAGGCCGACGGCGTTGCCGATGCGGGCGTGCTTGGTCGGGTAGGCCGAGAACACCAGCGCGACGCGCTTGTCGGCCGGCTCGATGTACTTCAGCCGGGCGTGCCGGACAGCGAGTCGGGCCACCCGCTCGCAGCGCTCGGGGTCGGCGACGTACGAGATCAGACCCTCGCTGTCGATCTCCTTGAACGAGAACGGGACGGTGATGATGCGGCCGTCGAACTCGGGCACCGCCACCTGCGACGCGACGTCCAGCGGCGTCAGCCCGTCGTCGTTCTCGTCCCATTGCGCGCGCGAGCTGGTGAGGCACAGGCCCTGCAGGATCGGGATGTCGAGGGCCGCCAGGTGCGCGACGTTCCAGTTGTCGTCATCGCCGCCGGCGCTCGCGGTGGCCGGGGTCGCGCCGCCGGCCGCCAGCACCGTCGTGATCAGGGCGTCGGCGGTCCCCAGCAGCTCGATGAGCTCGGGTTCGGCGGTACGCAGCGAGGCACAGAAGATCGGTAAAGGGCGGCTGCCCGCGTCTTCCAGTGCCCCACACAGCGCATCGATGTACGCGGTGTTGCCGGCCAGCTGCTGGGCCCGGTAGTAGAGCACCGCGACCGTCGGACCCTCGGCATCCGACGAGCGCTGCAGCAGCCCCCAACTCGGAGCCGATACGGGCTCACCGAAACCGAAGCCGGTCATCAGGACGGTGTCTGAAAGGAAGGCGTGCAGGTTGCGCAGATTCTCGGTGCCACCCTGCGCCAGATAGATATGCGCCTGAAGGGCGACGCCCGCCGGGACGGTCGAATGGCTCATCAGGTCGGCGTCGGGCGCCTGCTCCCCCGACAGCACCACGGTGGGGACGCCGCTGGCGACGACGGCGTCGATGTCGTCCTGCCAGGTGCGATAGCCACCCAGTACCCGCACGACCGCCAGGTCCGCACCGGCCAGCAGGTCCTGCAGTTCCCCGGCGATCAGCCGGGACGGATTGGCCCATCTGTACTCGGCTCCGCTCGCGCGGGCGGTGATCAGATCGGTGTCGGACGTCGAGAGCAGCAGTACGGTCGGCACTGACTATTCGTACAGCACCGACGTGGTCGCGCGGTCGCGCCCCTGGAGTGGACCGGAAAGCGCAACGGGGCGGGTTGCTCTCGCAACCCACCCCGTCGGCGGTCTTATCTACGGCGCTGAATTAGCGCTCGGTGGTCTGCCAGCGCGAGTACCACGTCTTGCCCTGGTAGGGCAGGCCGGCGGCCACGATGAGCGCGAAGACGCCACCAGCGTAGAGAGCGAAATCGGACATTGCGTCCCTCCTTAGGTCATCCGAATGCGATGTAGCAAACGGAAGTTCGTGTTCCACGGTACGGGCGGATGCATTGAAAACAAGGGACTTGTAAGCCACGGAACAGGCCGGAAACGGCAGTGACCTATTTCACAATTTGCGGTACAACGTAACGTGGACAAGGTGATTCGGACGCGTGACGACGACGCCTGCCCAGGTGCCCTGCAGGTGCACCAGGCGGCTGACGGCGGCCTGGCCCGCATCCGCCTGGCCGGCGGCATGATCAGCGCCGCACAACTGGCGGCGCTGGCCCACTCCGCCGCCGAATTCGGTTCGCCGGCAATGGAACTGACCTCGCGCGGCAACATCCAGGTGCGCGGGATCCACGACGAGGCGGGGCTGGCGGCAGCGGTCGATTCGGCGGGCCTGCTGCCCTCGGCCACCCACGAACGCGTCCGGAACATCGTGGCGTCGCCGCTGTCGGGCCGCAGTGGTGGTCTCGGCGACGTCCGCGGGACCGTCCGAGAGCTCGATTCAGAGCTACAAAAACGCCCTGACCTGGCCGAATTACCCGGGCGCTTCTGGTTCGGCATCGACGACGGCCGGGGTGACATCTCAGGCCTGGCGCCCGATGTGAGCACCCATCTGACGACCCCCAACACCGCCGCCGTACTCGTGGCGGGCCGCGATACCGGGGTTCGCGTACCCACCGCGCACGCCGCGGACACCCTACTGGACCTGGCCACCTCATTCCTGAATACTCGCGGGAACCGCTGGCGGACAAGCGAACTGGACAACGCCGACGAGCTCCTGGCCGGGGCCGACCTGCGCCCCACCGAGCAGTCAGGTGCGACGTGGCCACCGATCGACGCGCCGCCGATCGGCTGGATCACCCAGGACGACGGTCGGATCACGTTGGGCGCGGCCGCCCCGCTGGGTGTGCTGCAGGCCCGCACCGCAGAGTTTGTGGCAGCCATCACCGCCCCGATCGTGGTCACGCCATGGCGCTCGTTACTCATCTGTGACCTCGAAGAGGGCGTCGCCGACACTGCCCTGCGGGTGCTGGCGCCGATGGGTCTGATTTTCGACGCGCACTCCCCCTGGCTGTCGATCAGTGCCTGCACCGGGAGTCCGGGGTGCGCCAAGTCACTGGCCGACGTCCGCAGTGACGCCGCAGCGGCCGCGGCAGCGGGCGAGCCCGGTGGCCGCCGGCATTTCGTCGGCTGCGAGCGCGCGTGCGGCAGCCCGACCAACGGCGAGGTGCTGGTGGCGACCAACGCGGGGTACGAACCACGCCACCCGTAGGGTTATCGGGTGCTCGACTACGTCCGCGACGCTGCGGAGATCTACCGGCAGTCGTTCGCGACGATCCGCGCCGAGGCGGATCTGGCGCGATTTCCCGACGACGTCTCACGCGTCGTCGTACGCCTGATCCACACCTGCGGCCAGGTCGACGTCACCGAGCACGTCGCCTACACCGACGACGTGGTGGCCCGCACCTATGCGGCCCTGGCGGCCGGTGCCCCGATCCTGTGCGACTCGTCGATGGTGGCGGCGGGCATCACCCGCTCGCGGCTGCCCGCCGACAACGAGGTGGTGTCGCTGGTCGCCGATCCGGGCGCGCCTGCCATGGCCGAGAAGCTCGGCAGCACCCGTTCGGCGGCGGCCGTCGACCTGTGGGCCGACCGACTCGGCGGCGCTGTGCTGGCCATCGGCAATGCGCCGACCGCCCTGTTCCGGCTGCTGGAGTTGCTGGACGAGGGCGCGCCCGTGCCTGCCGCGGTGCTGGGCGGCCCGGTGGGCTTCGTCGGCTCGGCGCAGTCGAAGGACGAACTGATCGCGCGGCCGCGCGGCATGGACTATCTGGTGGTGACGGGACGGCGTGGCGGTAGCGCCATGGCCGCCGCCGCGGTGAATGCGATTGCGAGTGAAACCGAATGACAACGGGAACCCTCTACGGTGTCGGCCTCGGCCCAGGCGACCCGGAACTGGTGACGGTCAAGGCCGCCCGGCTGATCGGCGAGGCCGATGTGGTCGCGTACCACAGCGCGCGGCACGGCCACAGCATCGCGCGGCGCATCGCCGAACCGTATCTGCGTCCCGGCCAGATCGAGGAGCACCTCGTCTACCCGGTGACGACCGAGACCACGTCGCACCCGGGCGGGTACGACGGCGCGATCGAAGACTTCTACGCCGAGGCCGCCGAACGCATCGCCACCCACCTGGCGGCCGGCCGCAACGTCGCGCTGCTCGCCGAGGGCGATCCGCTGTTCTACAGCTCCTACATGCACATGCACACCCGGTTGACCGAACGGTTCCACGCGGTGATCGTGCCGGGCGTGACGTCCGTCAGCGCCGCGTCGGCCGCGATCTCGACGCCGTTGGTGCAGGGCGAACAGGTCCTCACCATCCTGCCCGGCACGCTGCCGGCCGGTGAGCTGCAGCGCCGGCTGGCCGACACCGACGCCGCCGTCGTGATGAAGCTGGGCCGCTCGTACCCGGCTGTGCGGCAGGCACTTTCGTCGGCCGGACGGCTGGACGAGGCGTTCTACGTCGAGCGCGCGAGCACCGAGGCGCAGCGGGTGCTGCCGGCCGCCGACGTCGACGAGACGACAGTGCCGTACTTCTCGATCGCGATCCTGCCGGGCGGCCGGCAGGACCGGGCCACAGCCGGCAGCGTGGTCGTCGTCGGGCTGGGGCCGGGCGACCCCGAGTGGACGACGACTCAGACCCGTCGCGAGCTGGCAGCGGCCACCGATCTGATCGGCTACGGGCCGTACCTGGACCGCGTGCCGGACCGACCCGGCCAGCAGCGCCACCCGAGCGACAACACCGACGAGCGTGCGCGCGCCGAGCTGGCGTGCAAGCTGGCCCAGCAGGGCCGGACCGTCGCCGTGGTGTCGTCCGGTGACCCCGGGGTGTTCGCGATGGCGACTGCGGTACTCGAAGAGGCGAGGCAGTGGCCCGGCGTAGAGGTCCGGGTGATCCCGGCGATGACCGCCGCGCAGGCTGTCGCCAGCCGGGTCGGTGCGCCGCTCGGCCATGACTACGCGGTGATCTCGCTGTCCGACCGCCTCAAGCCGTGGGACATCATCGCCGAACGGCTCACCGCCGCCGCCCGTGCCGATCTGGTGCTGGCCATCTACAACCCGGCGTCGAAGACCCGCACCTGGCAGGTGGCCGCGATGCAGGACCTGCTGCTGGAATACCGCGACCCCAACACCCCCGTCGTCATCGGCCGTGACGTCGCCGGACCGAACGAATCCGTGCGGGTGGTGCGCCTGGCCGAACTCAACCCGGCCGAGATCGACATGCGCTGCATGCTGATCATCGGGTCGTCACAGACGGTGTGGCACACCACCGACGCTGGCGACCGGGTGTTCACCCCGCGGTATTACCCACACTGATTCGATTGGGCCACTAGGGTTTCCGTACATGAGCGAAAGCCCTCGAGTCAATCGCCTGGTCATGTACAAGCACGGCATGGCGCTGGTCGAACGCAGCGGTCCGGTCGACGGTGATTTCGCACTGACATTCCGCCACGCCCAGATGAAGGACGTGCTGAAGTCGCTGTCGATCACCGGCACTGGCACTGGCACCGAGTTGGCCGTCGGGGCGGTCTCGTTCGACACCCCAACCGACCCACACACCCAAATGGGCGGCCGCGGGATGCTGATCGACTCCGGCAACGCGCTGCGCGGACTGTTCGACGGGCTGCGGGGCCGCACCGTCGAAGTCGATTGCGACGGCACCCAGCACCGGGGCGAGGTGATCGGCGTCGATGAATCCGCAAAGTACCGGCAGGTGCTGGTCCTGCGCACCGACGCCGGGTCGGTCAGCCTGATCGAACTGGCCCGCATCGGTGCCGTGACGCTGACGGAGGGCCCATCGCGCGACAACCTCGACTACCTCCTGGACCGATCCCGTGCGCTGACCGCGGGCCAGCATTGCCAACTGGGCGTACAGGTTCGAGGCAGCGGGATCGTCCAGGTGTCCTATGTGGTGCCGGCTCCGCTGTGGCGGCTGTCGTACCGGCTGGTGCGCGACGGTGACAGTCTGGTGCTGACCGCGATGGGCATCGTGCACAACCCGGTCGACGAGGACCTCACCGACATCGAGCTGACCCTGACCACCGGCGAACCGGTCTCTTTCGATATCGACCTGTACCAGGGCAAGCACGTTCATCGTGAGGTCGTCGAGGAGAGCCGCCGCGGCGCAGCTCCGGTGCCTGTGCCCGCGGCGGCGAAGACTCGGTCTGCGGAGGCCATGCCGATGCTGGCGGGTATGCCGGCGCCCGCCGGAGCGGGATATGCCTATGCCGATGCCGTCGACGATGTCGAAACCGCTGACCGCGGTGAGTATTTCGAATACCGGCTGAGCACCCCGGTGTCGCTCAAGCGCGGCGGCGCGTCGATGATTCCGTTGGCAGTCCAGGCCGTCGACGGTGTCCAGCGCGAGTTGGTGTGGCACGGCCACGACGGCTCCCCCGAGATCGTGCTCGCCTTCACCAATACCGCGGGCATCGTGCTCGAGGAAGGTCCCGCCGTCATCTACGAGCAGGACGCCTATGCCGGTGAAGCGATGGTGCCCTTCACCGCCCGTGACGCGAAAGTGCGGCTGCCGTTCGCGAAAGACCTTGCGGTGCGCTGCCGACATACCTCGGCCGTCACCGACGTCACGGCCCGGGTCCGGCTCGCCCGCGCCGCGCTGGTGCACGAGCAGCGCCGCGAGCGGCTGCACACCCTGCGGGTCGAGAACGACCATGCCGAACCTGTCGAGGTGATCTTCGAAATCGCCCGTGTTCAGAGGCGTGGCGTCGAACCGCGGAACAACGTCACCGCGATCTCCGACGACGGGACCAACCACCGCATCACGGTCACCGCGGCGGGCCACCAGGCGGTTGAAGCGACGGTGCTGGAAAGCTGGCCCCTGTCCAGCGAGATCGCCTACGAACATCTCGCACCGGGTCAACTCGAAGAGTGGCTCGCCGACCGGTCACTCGACGCGACCACCATCACTGCGCTCGGCGGTGTCTTGGACCGGTGGGCGGCTGCCGAGCGGCTGGAATCCGAAGCCGAGCAGGTCCAGGCGGCGCGCTCGGGTGACTACGAGGCACAGAGCCGAATCTCGGAGCAGCTCAACGTACTCGGCAGCGACGGACCCGAAGGTGAACTACGGCGCCGACTCATCGTCGACCTGGAGACCCTGCGGGACCGCAGCACCGAGCATGGCGAACAGGTCCGTCAGCTCCGCGACGATGCGGAGGCACAACGGCGGGCGGCGTGGGACGAACTGCAGCGGCTCATCGGCGCTCCCTGACCCAGGCTTCGGCTTCGTCGACGGTGGCAGCCGTCGTCACGCCGACGGGCAGCCCCGGCCGATCCACCATGAGCACCGGAATGTTCAGCGCCGCAGCAGCATCCAACTTGGCGCGCGTCATGCCACCGCCGCTGTTCTTGGTGACCAGGGCATCGATGCGGTGGTCGACCAGCAATGCCAGCTCGTTGTCGTAGCCGTACGGGCCACGGGAGAGCAGGATTTCATGATCGGGTGGCAGCGTCTCGGCGTCGGGCGGCGTGACGGCGCGGATCAGGAACCAGGCGTCTGACTCGCGGAACGCCGTCGTGCCGGACCGTCCCGTGGTGAGGAAGACCCGTTGGTAGCCACGGTCTTTGACGGTCTGCGCGGCCTGTCGGTCGTCGGCGACGACGATAGCGTCGCCGCGCGGCCACGCCGGCCGGGCCAAGACCAGGTGCGGCAGCCCCAAGCCGGCACAGACCTGTGCGGCAGTGGCGGTGATGGTGGCGGCGAACGGGTGCGTGGCGTCGACGACGGCGGTGATCTCGTTGTCCTGCAGGTACATTCGCAGGCCGTCGATGCCACCGAAACCACCGATCCGCACCGGACCCACCGGCAGCGCCGGGTCGGGGACGCGGCCGGCCAGGGAGCTGATCAGGTCGATGTCGGGGTTCAGTCGTTTGGCCAGCGCCCGCGCTTCGGAAGTCCCACCCAGCAACAGGAGCTTCATCAGTGCGAGCTTCCCCTACGACGGTCACTCGAGTACAGGTAGCTATCGGCAAAACCTTGGGCGCCCAACACGTCTCCGACGAAGATGACCGCGGTCTTGGTGATGCCGGCCGCTTTCGTGCGTTCGGCCAGCTCCGCCAGGGTGCACCTGACGAGCTGTTCGGTCGGCCAGCTGACGAAAGCCACCACCGCACAAGGGGTTTCCGGACGGTACCCGCCCTCGAGCAGCTGTGGGACGATGTTGTCGATCTGCGCTGCCGCCAGATGCAGCACCAAGGTGGCGCCGGGCTTGGACAGAGTCACCAGATCCTCGCCGTCGGGCATCGCCGTCGACAGCGTCGCCACTCGGGACAAGGTGATTGTCTGAGCCACACCCGGTACCGTCAACTCCCGCCCGATGGCTGCGGCCGCAGCGGCGAAAGCCGGTACGCCGGGGACGATTTCGTAGTCGATACCGAGTTCGTCGAGCCGTCGGCACTGTTCAGCGACCGCACTGTAGATGGACGGGTCGCCGGAGTGCAGACGCGCCACATCGAGTCCGGCTTGGTGCGCGGCGGCCAGCTCGCCGATGATCTGCTCCAGGTTGAGCGGACCGGTGTCGACCACCCGAGCGTTCGGCGGGCACTCCGCCAGCAGGTCGTCGGGCATGATCGAACCGGCGTACAGGCAGACCTGGCACGACTGCAGCAGGCGCTGCCCCCGCACGGTGATGAGGTCGGCGGCACCGGGCCCCGCGCCGATGAAGTACACCGTCATTCTTTGACCACCGTCCACTGGGTTATCGGCAACGCCGGGCGCCAACCGGTGAAGCCACCGATCGGTTCGCCGTGATAGTGCTGGAAGCGGCGCAGGTCGCCGCCCAGCTTTGAATAGAGTTGCACCACATAGGCTTCCGACTCCGCCGTCACCGCGTTGGCGACCAGCCGTCCACCGGATTCGAGCGCGTCGAAGCAGGCGTCGAACAGGCCCGGCCGGGTCAGGCCGCCACCGATGAAGATGGTGTCCGGCGCGGGTACGTCGGCGAAACTCTCCGGCGCTGCGCCGCGGACATCGACCCGCACGCCGAATGTGGTGACGTTGTCGATGATCCGCTCGCGGCGCACGTCGTCGCTTTCGAAGGCGACCGCGCGACCACCCGAGGCCCGGCACCATTCGATCGCCACACTGCCCGAACCCGAGCCGACGTCCCACAGGATTTGGTCCGGCCGCGGCTGCAGCGTGGCCAGGGTCACCGCGCGCACGTGCTGCTTGGTGATCTGCCCGTCGTGCGCGAAAGCGGTGTCCGGCAACGCTGCTCCGATCCGCAGATCGGGGACGTACCGCACGGCAATGACATTCAACGCGTCGACGTCAGGGGCCGCCGCATCCCAATCCGCGGCAGTCATGGTGGTCACGCGTTCGGCCGGCCCGCCGAGTTGTTCCAGGACGGTGAATTCCGATTGGCCGCGCCGAGCTTCGGTGAGCAGCCGGGCCAATGTCCGCGGGGTGTCGGCACCCTTGGACAGCACGACTGCGTGGCCGCCGAGCCGCATCGCGGTGTGGGGCGCGGCGTTGACGAGGCTGATCACCTCGGTGTTCTGCACGCTCCATCCCAATCGCGCGCAGGCCAGGGTCACCGACGACACGTGCGGCAGTACCGTCACCCGATCCCGACCGCACAGCCGGATCAGGGTGGCGCCGATGCCGTGCAGCATCGGATCACCGGAAGCCACCACGTGCACGTCGGGCAGTCCGTCGAACAACGTGGGCAGGGCCGGCAGCAGCGGGGACGGCCAAGCCCGGCGCTCGGCGGTCACCTCCGGGTCCAGCAGGTCCAGCTGCCGCGGTCCACCGAAAATCACTGTGGCGCTGAGCAGTTCATTGCTCGCCGGCTGACCGAGACCGGCCATGCCGTCGGCCCCGATACCGACGACGGTGATTTTCCCTTCGCAAGCGCTCATCTCGGCATCTTCCGCCAGATCGCCTTCGGCACAAACCGCGTCGCGAAGATCAGCGGCCGGATACCCCAGGGCACCCACACCGCTGACTTGCCCCTCCGCAGCGCCGTCGCGGCAGCGTCAGCGACCTGAGCCGGCGTGCTCGACATCGGCGCCGGGTCCATGCCCTCGGTCATCCGGCCGATGACGAAGCCGGGCCGCACGATCAGCAGCTGGATGCCGGTGCCGTGCAGCGCGTCGGCCAATCCGCAGGCGAAGCCGTCCAGGCCCGCCTTGGCCGACCCGTAAACGTAGTTCGCCCGACGGACCCGGGCTCCGGCGATCGACGAGAACACCACGAGGCGTCCCCGCCCGGCGGCACGCATGCGCTGCGTCAGCAGCGTCAGCAGGTTCACCTGGGCCACGTAGTCGGTGTGCACGACGGCAACCGCGTGTGCGGCGTCATCCTCTGCCCGGGCCTGGTCACCGAGGACTCCGAACGCCAGGACCGCGGTACCGATCGGCCCGTGCTCGGCTTCGATCTCGTCCACCAGCGCCGCGTGTGAGGCCAGGTCGTCGGCGTCGAACTCGCAGGTCTGCGCGTTGACCGCGCCCGCAGCCCTGACCGCCTGCACCTCGTCGGTCAGCTGGTCGGCCCGGCGGGCCGCAAGCACCACCGTGTTGCCCGGCGCCAGCCGGATGGCCAGTTCCAGGCCGATCTCGCTCCGGCCGCCGAAGATGACGACCACCTCGCCGCCAGCATCCGCCGTGTCGTTCACGGCTGCGATTATCACCTGCGCTACTTTTGACCGTGATGGCCAAGGCAACGACACGGCTCACCAGTGACGCGCTGGCATTCCTCACCGAGCGTCATCTGGCGATGCTGACCACCCTGCGGTCGGACAATTCCCCGCACGTGGTGGCTGTCGGTTTCACCTTCGACCCGAAGACCCATATTGCGCGCGTCATCACCACCGGCGGTTCCCAGAAGGCGCTCAACGCGGCCCAGCGTGGCGTCGCGGTGCTGAGCCAGGTCGACGGCGCCCGGTGGTTGTCCCTCGAAGGCAAGTCGACGGTCAGCCATGACACCGACGATGTCCGCGATGCCGAACTGCGCTACGCCCAGCGCTACCGCACCCCGCGGGTGAATCCCCGGCGCGTGGTGATCGAGGTCCGGGTGGAACGCGTCCTCGGCTCCAGCGAACTGCTGGACCGCGGCGAGGCGTAGTCCCACCGGGGCGTTGCGCTTCGCCGACAAGGTGTAACGGGGCCTGACAACCCGGCCTCGCAGCGGCAACCAACCGGCATGACGCACGTCACCCCGGCATGGTTCGATCTAAGGCGCCATGACTATCGCCAGCCCTTTCCCCGAGGTCCAGATCCCGACGACGGCCGTCTACGAGTACATCTTCGGCGATCTGGCCGAGTCGGATGCCGATCGCATCGCCATCACCGAGGTCGCGACCGGCGCTGAGTTCACCTACCGCGAGCTGACCACCCGGATCGAGGCGTTCGCCGGTGCGCTGACCGCCCGAGGCCTGGGCGTCGGCGACGTGGTGGGCCTGCTGGCACCCAACAGCGCCGCGTTCGCGGTCGCCTTCCACGGCATTCTGCGCTCCGGTGCCACGGCCACCACGATCAATGCGTTGTTTACCGCCAAGGACATCGCCAAGCAGCTGACCGACTCCCGTGCCGCCGTGCTGATCACCGTTACCGCGCTGGCCCCGCAGGCGCTGCAGGCAGCCGAGTCCGTCGGGCTGGCCACCGACCGTATCGTCATCCTCGACGGTCCCGGCAGCTCGGCCGACAGCCATCCGAATGCCGCCGAACTGCTCGACGCCGCACTGCCCGCACCGCAGGTCAGCTTCGACCCCGCCACCCATCTGGCGGCGCTGCCGTACAGCTCGGGCACCACGGGAAATCCCAAGGGCGTCATGCTCACCCACACGAATCTGGCGGCCAACGTGGCGCAGATTCGCCCGATCCAGGCCATGGGCCAGGACGACCGGGTGCTGGCGGTGCTGCCGTTCTTCCACATCTACGGCATGACGGTGCTGCTCAACTCGGTCCTGCACGCGCGGGCCCGGCTGGTCATCATGCCCAGCTTCGACCTCGCCCAGTTCCTCGGGACCATCCAGGACCACAAGTGCACATTCGCGTTCATCGCGCCGCCGGTCGCGGTGGCGCTGGCGAAGCACCCGATGGTCGACTCCTACCGGCTCGATTCGCTGAAGGGGCTGATGTCGGGCGCCGCGCCGCTCGATGACGACCTCGGGATGGCGGTCGCAGACCGGCTCGGCTGCCCCATCGTGCAGGGCTACGGCATGAGCGAACTGAGCCCGGTGAGCCACTGCATGCCGTTCGACGGTGGCCGCGAACTCGTCGGTGCCGTCGCGCCATTGAGCTCGTGCGGCTGGACGGTGCCGGGAGCCGTCAGCAAGATCGTCGACCCCGATACGGGCGCCGAGATCGGCCAGCCCGAGCACGGCCTGAGCGAGGTCGGCGAACTGTGCTTCCGCGGCCCCAATGTCATGGCCGGCTACCTCAACAACGATGCCGCCACCCGCGAGACCATCGACGCCGACGGATTCCTGCACACCGGCGACCTGGCTCGGGTCGACGCCAGCGGCTGCATCTACATCGTCGACCGGCTCAAGGAACTCATCAAGTACAAGGGCTACCAAGTGCCGCCGGCCGAGCTCGAGGCGGTGCTGCTCACGCACCCCGGTATCGCCGATGCGGCGGTCGTCGGGGTCCGCGATCCGGATTCGGGCGAGGAAGTGCCCAAGGCATTCGTGGTGCTGCAGCCGGAGGCCACGTTGTCGGGCGACGAGATCATGGATTTCGTCGCCGGCCAGGTCGCGCCGTACAAGAAGGTCCGTCAGGTCGCGTTCATCGATGCGATCCCGAAGTCCGCGGCCGGCAAGATTCTGCGCCGCGAACTGCGCGCCATCCGCGAGATTTAGGGACGGATCGGCAGGCCGACATCGCGCGCGGCCTTGGCCTGCCGATACCCGACCGCGAGTCCGATGAGCGGCATCAGCACCAACCCGGCCAGCCCGAACAGGTCGCCGCGCACCCCGACCGGCTCGGCGGCGGCCCACACCGGGATACCGGTGTGGTCGACAGACAGCAGATCCGCGGCGCCCTCCTCGCTCGGCGCCGCCGGCGCGGGTACCTCGACGACGGGCGGCGCCACGTTCGGCGCTGACCACCAGGACCGGCCCGCCGGCGCTGTGCCGGTGTGCTGTTCGGCTACGACGACGGGCACCGGCGGGTTGACCGGCGTGGGCACCACCGCGACAGGGCCGTCAGAACCGCTGTTGGCCTGGGCACCCGGTGCGAAGTTGTTCCAGCCGCCGTTTCCATTGCCATTGCCGTTCGATTTCGACGAATTTCCGGTGTTGGTCTGGCCCGAGGCCGACGATTTGGGGCCAGAGTTGCCGTTCCCGGCGGACCCGCCGCCAGTGCCGGAGTTGCCGCGCGCCGCGCTGCTCTGGCCGGAACCTGACTTGCCTGAGTTGCTGTTCCCACCGTTGCCATGCGATCCGCCGGGGTCGGCGGCGGCGATCGGCAGCGAAGGGCCGGCCAGCATCAGAAAGGCAGCGATCGAAAAGGTGGCAACCCTCGGCAGCGCATCGTCACGGCGCACGTCCGCCCCCGATCACTCCGGCTGAGTGGCAACCCCCTGCGCACTCCGGATCCTCATCATGGCACGTCACCACGCCCGGGTTGACGATTTCCGCGGTTCGCCGGGCAGGTCAAGCTCAAGCGGAATCCGGGTCCTGCGCGATCCCATCGGCGGCCTTGCGCAACAGCGTCAGTGCGCTGCGCGCCCACGTCTGCGTCGCGCCGGCCAGACCGCAGGCGGGTGTCAATCCGACGCGCTCGCGTAGGACCGCGCGCGGAAAGCCGAGTCGATCGGTGACACTCGCGGCTGCGGCGGCGACCTGCTCGACCGGGACCGGATGTTCCGGGGCGACGCCCGGCAGCACACCCAGCACAATGGTCCGGCCCGCCTCGACCCACTCGCCGATGCCGTCGAGATCAGCCGCGGTCAGCTTGGACGCATCCACCGAGATCGCGCTGAAGGCAGTGCGCGCCAAGGTTTTCCACGGCACGTCGGTGGCACATACGTGAATACTCGCCGGTCCCCCGACGGTCGCGATGCACTGATCGAGCAGGCTCGCGGCCAACAGCGCGTCGACCGGCGCCACCGGCGACATCCGGGTCACTCCCGCCAGCCGCCCGGCCAGGGCGGCGGGCAGTGATGGTTCGTCGAACTGCACCACCACCTCGGCGTCGCAGCGCCGGGCAACCTCGGCGCGATGGTGCGCAACGCCCTCGGCGAGTGAACCGGTCAGGTCGCGCAGCGCGCCCGGATCGGAGATGGCCCGGTGTCCCCCGGACAATTCGAGTTCGGCGGCCAGCGTCAACGGACCAGGAACCTGCACCTTGATGGTCCGTCCGGTCCCGCGCAGCCCGGCCTTCTCCCACGCCTCTTCCAGCGCATCGACATCCTCGTCGAGCAGACCCGTTGCGCGGCGCACGACGGAGCTGCGGCCGGGGGCGATGCGATACCCGCGCGAAACGGTGTCCATGCCGATATCGACCAGCAGCGCAGCTGCCCGTCCGATGATGTCGGCTCCCACACCGCGGGCGGGAAGCTCCACCAGGTGCGGCAGGGCGGGCAGCTCACCGACCACAACGGCAGCCGCTTCCCGGGCGACCGTTCCCGGCCACGAGCCGATACCGGTTGCCTGGGCGAAAATAGTCACGCGGCCAACACTATTCGATGGGCTCTTCCACGTAGCTGCGCAGGCGGTCGAGTGCGCGGTCCCAGCGCTTCGACAGAGCGATCAGGTACTCGCTGGCTTCGGCGAGCCGAACAGCCGGCAGCGCAACCGTTTGGTTGCTCTTGATTGGGTTCAGCGCGCGATGGTGGCGCTGCCGATGACCTCGTCACCGTCAGGGTCGCGACGGTACAGCACCATGGTCTGGCCTGGGGCGACACCACGCAGTGGCGTCCGCAGCTGCACATCGAGCACCCCGTCGGCGAACTCGGCGACCGCGTCGGCCAACCCACCGTGCGCCCGCACCTGGATCAGGCATTCGATAGGCCCGACCGGCTCCACACCCGAGGTGAACACCGGACGCTCGCCGGTCAACGAGTGAATCTCGAGATCTTCCACGCCGCCGACGTGCACGGTTCCGGTCTCCGCATCGATGCCGGTGACGTAGCGCGGCAGGCCGTCCGGCCCCGGGCCGGCGATGCCGAGGCCCTTGCGCTGCCCGATGGTGAACCCATGCACGCCGTCGTGCTCCGCGAGTTTCGTGCCGCCGGCATCGACGACGGCGCCGGGCCGGATGCCGATGCGGGCGCCCAGGAAGGCGCGGGTGTCGCCGGACGGGATGAAGCAGATGTCGTGGCTGTCCGGCTTCTCGGCCACTGCCAGCCCACGCTCGGCGGCTTCCTGCCGGATCTGCGGCTTGGGGGTGTCGCCGATCGGGAACAGCGCGTGGCTGAGCTGCTCGGCGGTCAGGACACCGAGGACGTACGACTGGTCCTTGTCCGCGTCGACGGCACGACGGAGCCGACCGTCCTCCAGTCGCGCGTAGTGCCCGGTTGCGACGGCGTCGAAACCGAGCGCCAATGCGCGGGCCGACAGCGCCGAGAACTTGATCTTCTCGTTGCAGCGCACGCAGGGGTTCGGCGTCTCGCCGCGGGCGTACGACTCGACGAAGTCGTCGATGACGTCTTCCTTGAATCGGTCCGCGAAATCCCAGACGTAGAACGGGATTTCCAGGATGTCCGCGACCCGGCGGGCGTCCCCGGCGTCTTCCTTGGAGCAGCACCCGCGCGACCCGGTGCGCAGGGTGCCGGGCGCGGTGGACAGTGCCAGGTGTACGCCCACGACGTCATGGCCGGCGTCGACCATGCGCGCCGCGGCCACCGAGGAGTCCACTCCCCCACTCATCGCTACCAGAACCCGCATGACTACCTTCCCAACCCGGCACTGGCCAATGCAGCCTGACGAGCCCGTTCGACCGCAGCCGGCAGCACAGCCAGCACGGCGTCGATGTCGGCATCAGAACTGGTGTGCCCCAACGAAAATCGGAGTGATCCGCGGGCACTGGCCGGAGCGGCGCCCATCGCGATCAAGACGTGTGACGGCTGCGCGACGCCGGCCGTGCAGGCCGAACCCGTCGAGCATTCGATGCCCTTGGCATCCAGCAGCATCAGCAGGGCATCGCCTTCGCAGCCACGAAAAGTGAAGTGCGCGTTGCCCGCAAGGCGGTCATCGCCGGTGCCGCCATTGAGCACCACATCCTCGATGCCGGACAGCACGCCGTCGACCAGGCGGTCACGCAAGGCGCCGATCCGGGTCCGGTGCGCGTCCAGGCCCTCGACCGCGACGCGCGCCGCGGCGGCCATGGCCACCACGCCCGCGACATCCGGTGTGCCCGAACGCACGTCACGTTCCTGCCCACCGCCGTGCAGCAACGGCACGCATGCGACATCGCGGCGCAGCAGCAGCGCACCCACCCCGGTGGGGCCGCCGAACTTGTGTGCCGCCACGCTCAACGCGGACAGCCCGCTCGCGGCGAAATCGACCGGCACCGCACCGATCGCCTGGATCGCATCGCTGTGCATGGGTACGTCGAATTCAGCTGCCACAGCGGCCAATTCAGCGATCGGCTGGATGGTGCCGACCTCGTTGTTGGCCCACATGACACTGACGAGCGCGACGTCGTCGTGGGTTTCGAGAATCTCGCGCAATGCCTCGGCCGACGTGCTGCCCGTGCTGTCCACGGGCAACCAGGTCACCTCCGCGCCTTCGTGCTCGACCAGCCACTCGACGGCGTCGAGCACCGCGTGGTGCTCGATCGGCGACGTCACGATCCGGCGGCGTCCCGGGCAACTGTCCCGGCGCGCCCAGAAGATGCCCTTGACGGCCAGGTTGTCACTCTCGGTGCCGCCGGCGGTGAAGATCACCTCGGAGGGCCGGGCACCCAACTGCTGGGCCAGGGACTCGCGGGCCTCCTCCATCCGGCGCCGGGCCGCCCGGCCGGACGTGTGCAACGAGGACGCATTACCACCGGCCGCCAGGACCGCCGTCATCGCCTCGATGGCAGCGGGCTGCATCGGGGTCGTGGCGGCGTGGTCCAGGTATGCGGGGCTCATGGCCTGTCCAGGATACCGGCCAGGCCAAACCGGTCAGGCGGCCAGCGCGTGCCCGTGAACAGCAGCGACGGGCAGCGGGCCCACCTGGTGCACCGCAGCTTGGCAACGGCCGGCCAGATCGCGGCGGTCGGCGCCGGGCAGCTGCAGCGACTGCACCTGGATGTGGCACACCGTGAGCTTGGCGGTGATGACGCGTTTGATCGACGTCAGCAGCGAGTCGTCACCGATGAACGCCGGAACGGTCGACTGCGCGCCGTCGCGGTGCCGGTACGTCAGCTGCAGCGGCTGTACGGGGCGACCGGCGTCGACCGCGGCCTGGAACATCGCCGGGGCGAACGTGCCGTGGCCCAGACCGCACCACGTGGTGCCCTCGGGGAAGGCGACGACGGTCTGACCTGCGGTGAGCCGGTCCGCAACGGTGCGGACCACATCGGGGAGACGGCGCAGACTGTTGCGGTCGATCGGGATGACCTTCATCAACCGAGCCAGGAAGCCCAACGCCGGCCACTCGATCAGATCGGCACGCGCCACGAACGACCCGGGCATGACCGCGCCGATCACGAAGATGTCGACCCACGAGACATGCCCGGCGACCACCAGGACGCCGCTCAGGTTGCGGATCGGCCCGCCGGAGACAGTGATCCGGACGCCCAGGCCGCGCAGCACCAGCCGGCAGTACATCCGCTGGATGCGTGACCGGCCGGGCAGCGGCACCGCCAGTAGCGGCAGGGTGGGCAGCAACAACAACGTCATGACCAACCGCGCGGCGGTGCGCAGCGCGACGACGACCGGACGGCTGACGTGTGCGGCGTCCACCCGGATGCAGCTGGCGTCGCAGGACGCCTTGGGCAGCCAGGGGTGCTCCTGCACCGTCGCGGGCGCAGTCACTGTCCGGCCTTGTCGGTTGCGGCGGCGGCCGAACGCAGCCGCGTCAGGTACCGGACGTCGGCCTCCCGCTTGTCCAGCAGGGCCGGGAAGTCACCGACCCCGAAGTCGGGGTCGTAGGCCGGGTCGCCGCACACCTTGGCGCCCAGGCGCAGGTAACCGCGCATCAGCGGCGGCACGGTCACGCGGGCCGGCGGCTCGATGTCGTCGAGCAGCTTGCCGTCGATGATCACCGGGCGGTACGGGCGCACCTTGTACTCCGAGGCGTGCCGCTTGTTGACGAAGTCGCGCACACCGCGAATCTGGGTGGCCGGGGCCTCGTCGGGGCTGCCCTGGATGGGCACCGACACACAGCCGGTGACGTAGTCGTAGCCGCTGTGGTCCAGGTAGGCCAGGATGCCGCCCCACATGAGCAGCACGACGGCGCCGTTGCGGTGATCGGCGCGCACCACGGCGCGGCCCATCTCCACCATCGACGGGCGGATGCTGTCCAACGCGCTGACATCGAATTCGGTTGCGGTATACAGCCCGCCCGCGGCGATGGCGCCGGGCGGAGGGAGCATGCGGTAGCAGCCGACGTACTCGCCGGTGTGGTCCTCGCGGACCAGCAGGTGGTCGCAGAATTCGTCGAATCGGTCGGCGTCCCGGCCGCTTTCGAAACCGGGGCTGTCGTCGGTGAGGGTGTAACCCGGCTCCGAGGTGAACACGTGGTGACGAAGCCGTTGCGCGGCCTCGATGTGTTCGGAGTCGGCCGACAACAGCAGTGTGTACCGCGGAGTGTCGGTCGATGCAGTGGTGTCGTCAGGGGCGATGAGTACAGAACTAGTGCTCATGTTGTGCACGGTGACGGAGCCGTTCGGCGCGGCGGCATCAAGCACGTAACGCGTTGATGACCGGTTGCGAAACATCACGGTCCGTTACATTCGGCGCATGATGCCGCGATGAGGAGCCGCGCCGCGATTGTCCGTGAGGTCGGCGGGGACTGGTCGGTGGAGGAATTCGAGCTCGACCCGCCACGCGCCGGTGAGGTTTTGCTGCAGATGGCGGCCGCCGGACTGTGCCACTCCGACGATCACATCCGATCGGGGCAGCTGGCCGCGCCCAAAGGTGCTGCGGTGCCGAGCATGCCGCCCACGATCGGTGGTCACGAAGGTTCGGCGGTGGTGCTCGAGGTGGGTCCGGGCGTCACCCGGTTCTCCCCCGGCGACCACGTGGTGACGTCGTTTCTGGCGGTGTGCGGGAAATGTCGTTGGTGCACAAGCGGTATGGAGTATCTGTGCGACGTGGGCGCCGGCACCCTCATCCCGGGAATGCCGACCGATGGCACCTTCCGCCACCACAGCCTCTCCGGCGAGGAGCTGCGGCACACCTCGAAGATCGGCGCGTTCGCCGAACACACTGTGGTGGCGGCAGATTCGCTGGTGAAGATCGACCCGTCGTTGCCCCTGGTGCCCAGCGCGCTGCTGTCCTGCGCGGTGCCCACCGGCTACGGGTCTGCGGTGCGCCGCGCCGGGGTACGCGCCGGCGACACGGTCGTGGTCATCGGCGCCGGAGGCATCGGCACCGCCGCAGTCCAGGGTGCGCACCTCGGTGGCGCATCGCAGGTTGTCGCGGTCGATCCGGTGGCGTTCAAGCGGGATTCCGCGCTGTCCTTCGGCGCGACCCACACCGCGGCGACGGTCGCCGAAGCTGTTGACCTCGTTCGGGAGCTGACCCGCGGCGTGATGGCCGACGCCGTGGTCGTGTCACCGTCGATGATCGGTGACGGCGACGTCGCCGACGCCTTGTCCCTGACCCGGAAGGGCGGCACCTGCGTGCTGACGGGGATGGCCGCGCCGTCTGCCGGGGCCGTGCAGCTCGACCTGCAGGACCTGATCCTGATGAACAAGAACCTGTGCGGCACGCTTTTCGGCTCGTGCAACCCGACCACCGAAGTGCCGGCGCTGGCACAGCT
Organism: Mycobacterium sp. PDNC021; assembly: GCF_048282635.1. NCBI lineage: Bacteria > Bacillati > Actinomycetota > Actinomycetes > Mycobacteriales > Mycobacteriaceae > Mycobacterium > Mycobacterium sp. PDNC021. Next base: position 2,849,622 of record NZ_CP182502.1, on the reverse strand, counting down.
GTATCAAGATGGCCGGCTCAAGCTCGACGAGATGATCACCCGCCGCTACCGGCTCGACGAAATCAACTCTGCGTTCGACGATCTGCTCGGCGGCCGGGTGATTCGGGCCGTGCTGGATTTCACCTAGCCCAGGACTGCGTTGATCCTGTAACCAGGGCGGTGGTTACTCGCACAAACGAGCCGTAGGTACAGGGTCAACGGTTTCCCGCAATGCCCTTGGCGACCAGCTTGGTCTCCAGGTACTCCTCGAATCCGGCCAGGCCCATCTCCCGGCCGATGCCGGACTGCTTGTAGCCGCCGAACGGTGCGTCCGGCGAGTACCAGACACCGCCGTTGACGTTGATGGTCCCGGTGCGCAACCGCGAGGCCACCCAGTCGACCCGGTCCTGATCGGTGCCGACGACCGCGCCGGACAGGCCGTACGGCGAGTCGTTGGCGATGCGCACGGCGTCGGCGTCACCGTCGTGGGCGATCACGGTGAGCACCGGGCCGAAGATCTCTTCGCGGGCCACCCGGGCGTCGTTGGTGAGGCCGGCGATGACGGTCGGCTCGATGTAGAAGCCGCGGGTCCGGTCCGCGGGGCGGCCGCCGCCGCAGGCGAACCGGCCGCCCTCCTCGAGCGCCAACCGCAGGTAGCCCTCGACCCGGTCGCGCTGGCGCGCCGAGATCAGCGGACCGCACACCGTGGCCGGGTCGGTCGGATCCCCGAAACCGATGCCGGACATGGCCGTTGCCGCCGCGGCGACGGCCTCGTCGTACCGCGCGCGCGGCACCAGCAGTCGGGTGGTGAAGGCGCAGCCCTGGCCGGCATGCATCGCGACGCCGGCGGCCGCGGCGGCACAGGCAGCAGGTAGGTCGGCGTCGTCGAGCACGAGGTAGGCCGACTTGCCGCCGAGTTCCAGGAACACCTTCTTGATGGTGTGCGACGCGGCCACCATGACGGCCCGGCCGGTGGCCGTCGATCCGGTGAACGACACCAGATCCACACGTGGATCCTCGGTCAGTTGCGCGCCGATCCGGTGCTCGCTGGAGGTGACGACGTTCACGACACCCGCGGGAAAGTCCGTGCGTTCGTTGATGATCCGGCCCACTTCAGCCGCGCACCACGGAGTGTCCGGGGCTGCCTTGAGCACGACGGTGTTGCCGGCGGCCAGCGCCGGGCCGAGTTTGGCGAAGTTGATCTGGTGCGGGAAATTCCAGGGCGTCACCGCACCGACGACGCCGCAGGGCTCGCGGACCACGGTGCGCCGGGTCGGTTTGCCGAACGGCGCGGCCTCCCCGAGATCGGTTGTCCATTGGTAGTTCTCGGCGAGGTCGGCCACATAACCCAGACCGTCGACCGGTGCCTGCAGGTGACCGCCGTAGGTCGGCGCGACCGGGGCGCCCACCTCGGCGACGGTGATGGTCCGCAGGTGCTCGATCTCGTCGGTGAGCGCATCGTGCAACTGCCGCAGGCAATGCACCCGCAGCGCGGTGTCCCGGGACCAGTCGGTGTCATCGAATGCGGTGCGGGCCGCGGCGATGGCGCGGTCCATGTCGTCGCCGTCGGCGTCGGCGGCATGCCCCAGCGCCTCCTCGGTGGCCGGGTTGATCGTCGCGAACTCGCCGGCGCCGCCCGCCACGAGCTGCCCGTCGATCAGCAGGGCGGTGATCACGTGATCGTCAGTCCCTCAAGGGTTTCCGCGTCACGCCAGGCCGCGAGAATGTCGGCGTACTCGGTGGGGCTGCCGAAGAAGAAGCTGTCCTGGTTCAGCCGATCGCTGGGCTGCCCTTCGCGGTTGTAGTAGCCGGGTGTGCAAGCTTCGCGGCGGCCGGCGATCACCACCGACCGTGCCACCACATTCCGGACCCAAGCCTCCTCGGCCGCTTCGCTCGCTTCCAGTTCCGCGATGTCGTTCTTGAGCGCCCACGCGATCACCCACGCGGTGTGCCTGGACTGGGTGTCGATCAGATACGGGAAGTTCACCGTGAATCCGGACTGCGCGATGCTGGCGATGAAACAGTTGGGAAATCCGTTGACGTGCAAACCATGCAGGGTGCGGACCCCATCGGACCACTTGTCGGTCAACGTCTTTCCGTCGCGGCCGATCACCTCGAAGCCGGTGCGCCGGGTGTAGTCGGTGCCGACCTCGAAGCCGGTGGCGAAAATCAGGCAGTCCAAAGGGAACTCGGTGCCGTCCACCACGACCCCGGCAGCGCTGATCTGCTCGACACCGCGGCCCCGGGTATCGACCAGGGTGACGTTGTCCCGGTTGAACGCCTGCAGGTACTCGTCGTGGAAGCAGGGCCGCTTGCAGTAGTAGCCGTACCAGGGCTTGAGCCCCTCGGCAGTGGCCGGGTCGGTCACCAGCGCGTCGATGCGCGCGCGGATCTGTTCCATCTTCGCGAAATCGGCCAGCTCCGCTGTCGAGGCCCGCGGGTCGGTGCCTTCCTTCGCGATCGGCATGGCTTTGGCCAGGCCCGTCCAGGCATCAGCCACCAGGTCCTCATCGGCCTGCCCACCCGCGGTGAGGATCTGAAAATTCTCGATGCGGCGCTGCTGCCAACCGGGTTCGAGCGCTGCCGCCCAGGCCGGGTCGGTGGGCGCGTTCGCCCGCACGTCGACCGTCGACGGCGTGCGCTGGAACACGAACAACTCTCCGACCGCCGGCGCCAGGCGCGGCACGCACTGGATGGACGTCGCACCGGTCCCGATGATCCCGACCCGCTTGTCGGCCAGGTTCTCCAGGCGTGCGCCGGTGTACTCGTAGTCCCAGCGGCTGGTGTGGAACGCATGACCTTGGAACTCGGTGATGCCCTCGATACCCGGCAGCTTCGGCTTCTGCAGATAGCCGTTGGCCATCGAGACGAACCGGGCCCGGATGGCGTCGCCGTGGTTGGTGGCGATCACCCAGCGCGAATCGGCCGGGTCCCAACGGATTTCCTGCACCTCGGTCTGCAGGCAGGCGTTCCGGTACAGGTCGTAGTGCTCGGCGATGGCCTGGCAGTGCGCGAAAATCTCGGCACCCTTGGCGTACTTCTCGGTCGGCACGTAGCCCAGCTCTTCGAGCAGCGGCATGTACACGTACGACTCGACGTCACAGGCGATCCCGGGATACCGGTTCCAATACCAGGTGCCGCCCACGTCGGACGCCTTGTCGATGAGCCGGATATCGGCCACGCCCAATTCCCGCAGCCGGGCGCCGGTGAGCAGCCCGCCGAAACCGGCCCCGATGATCGCTACGTCGACCTTGTCGGTCATCGGCTTGCGGGTGAAACCCGGCTCAGCCCAAGGGTCTTCACCGAAGGTGGCGAATCGGCCGGTGATCTCCACGTATTGGCCGATGCCGTCGGTCCGCAGCCGCCGCGCGCGTTCCTCCGCGTACCGCCGGCGCAATGCCTCTGGGTCGAACGTCGCGCTGCTGCCGCCATGCGTCATCGATGCATATTGGAACACGTTTCAGTTTCTGGCAAGGGTTCATGCGCTGTCCCGGTGCGCCAGCGCCACGCGCAGCTGCTGCCGGCCGCGCGACACCCGCGACACCACCGTGCCCATCGGCACGCCCATGAGCACGGCAGTCTCGGCGTAGGTATGGCCCTGGACCCCGACGTAGAACACGGCCGTCCGGGCACCGTCGGGCAACTCGGCCAGCGCGGCCACGACGTCAGCGTCGGGCATGACGTCGAGCACCTCCACCTCCGCGGAACGACGGGCGGCCGATGGTTCATGGCCAACCGCGGCGACCACCTCGAGTGACACTTCGGCGGGTCGACTCTGCCGGTACCGGTGTCGGCTTACCCACCGGTTGTGCAGAATCCGGAAGAGCCACGCGTTGAGATTGGTGCCCGGCCGAAACGATCCGAAGCCCTCGTAGGCATGTAACAGGGTGTCCTGCAACAAATCTTCGGCGTCGGCTTCAGAGTGCGTCAGTCGGCGGGCGCCGCGGCCGAGCGCGTCGAGCAGCGGGACCGCCTCGACGACGAACCGGGCCGCGAGTTCAGGGTCCGGCACCGCTGCTGCCGTCACGATCGAATCCCCTTTGCAACCGGTGACGGTGATGTCGCACCGCTGAATTCAGACTCGTCGCACGGCGGCCGCAGGGGACCTTTGAAAGTCCGTAGTCGACAACTCGGATCCGTGGTCGCGGCGGGATGGATGACTTCGCGGGCCGGCTCGCGTTCAACACCGCGCAGGGTCAACTCCCTGCCGAACCAGCCAAAGGAGACAACGTGAGCTTGGACAACATTTCCCACCTCGGGCAGGCAGGGCTCGGTGAGTTGGTTCCGTCGCGCTACGCGCTACCCGTCGGCGACATCGACGTACTGGTGATCAGTGACGGCGTCCTGCCGATCACGGCGTCGACGCTGGGCACCAATGTCCCGCCGGCCGAACTGACGGAATGGTTGGACGACAACTTCCTGCCACCCGAGATCGTCGACTGGCCGCTGAACATCGTGGTCGTCCGTAGCGGGGACCGCACGATCCTGGTCGACGCCGGGCTGGGGCTGGAATTTCCGGACTTCCCGCGGGCCGGGCAGACCATCCAGCGCCTGGAGGCCGCCGGTGTCGACCTCGCGTCGGTGACCGATGTCGTGCTGACCCACATGCACATGGACCACGTCGGCGGGCTGATCACCGAAGGGGTGAAGGAGCGGTTCCGGCCGGACCTGCGCGTGCATGCCGCCACCGCCGAGGCCGAGTTCTGGGCGGCGCCTGACTTCTCCCACACCGTCATGCCCGGGCCCATCCCGGACGTGCTGCGCCGGTGCGCCACGCAGTTCCTGGATCAGTACAGCGGTCAACTGCGGACATTCGAGACGGACTACGAAGTCGCGCCAGGCGTGCTCATCTCCCGCACCGGCGGTCACACCCCAGGGCACAGCGTGGTTCGCCTGGAGTCGCGCGGCGAAAAGCTCACCTTCGCAGGCGATGCCGTGTTCGCCCCCGGCTTCGATAATCCCGAGTGGCAGAACGGTTTCGAGCACGACCCCGAAGAGGCGGCCCGCGTCCGTGTCCGCCTGCTGCGGGAGGTCGCGGCGACCGGCGAGGCATTGGTTGCGACGCACTTGCCGTTCCCTTCGGTGTGCCATGTGGCCGCCGTCGGCGACACCTTCCGGTGCGTGCCCGCAGTCTGGGACTACTGACCCCAGCAACGAGAACGGCCCCCGGACCTATTGTCCGGGGGCCGTTCTCAGCCTGTCTTTCGGTGGGATCAGGCCGCCGCGCCGCCGCCGTCCGCGTGCAGCGTCGAACCGGTGATGAAACTGGACCGCGGGGACGCCAGGAACAGCACCGCCTGCGCGATCTCGGCCGGCTGTGCCGTGCGACCCAGCGGCAGCCCGCGTCCCAGTTCGTCGTTGCTGTCACCCCATTCGGCGACCACACCGGGTGTCGCGGTCGGTCCGGGGGCCACGCTGTTGACGCGCACGCCCTGTGGCCCGAATTCCGTTGCCCACGTGCGGGTCAGCGATTCCAGCGCGGCCTTGGACGCGCTGTAGCTCGATGCCCCGGGCACACCCTTGAACGCGACCATCGAGGTGACGTTGACGATGCTCCCCCGGCCTCGGCGGAGCATGCCCGGCACCAGTGCCGCGACGAGGAAATAGGCGCCGCGCACATTGGTGTCGAAGGTGGATTCGAACGACGCCACGTCCTGCGCCACGGTCAGCGCGCCCGGAAAGCTGGCGGCGTTGTTGACGACGATATCGACATCACCGCACTGTCGGGCAAGGGCTTTCACCGATTCGAGGTCGGCCAGGTCCGCGGCGATGAACCGCACCCCGAGTGCGGCGGCCGCCGCCGCACCGCGGTCCGCGGAGCGTCCGGTGATGATCACCGCGGCGCCTTCAGCGGCCAGCAGGCGCGCCGTCTCGAACCCGATGCCCGCGGTCCCGCCGGTGACCAGCGCGGTCAGCCCGGTCAGTTCCGTCACTGCGTGGCCAGCCAGTCCACCAACCGGAGGTCGGAGATGATGGCGTCGCCGCTGGTGACCAGACCCGTGTCGCCGACCTTGGTGCCGAAGTACACGGCCGCCGGGTCGACCACGATCGGTAGGGTTTGGCCGCGGTGGGCCAGCGCCAGTTTGGCCAGGCCGGCGAACGTCAGCTTGTCCGGTCCCCCGATGTTCACGATGCCGTCGACTGGTGCGGCCTGCGCGGCCCGTGCGACTTCCGCGGCCACGTCGGCGCCGGCGATCGGCTGGATGAGACCCTCGGGCACCCGAACCTCGCCGTCCACCGTCAGCGATGCGGTGATCGCGTCGGCGAACTCATGAAACTGGGTGGCCCGCACGAGGGTGTACGGCAGCCCCGACTCGACGATGATGCGTTCCTGGGCGACCTTGGCGCGCATGTACCCGCTGTCGGGCAGGCTGTCACACCCCACGATCGACAACGCGACGTAGTGTCCGACGCCCGTGGCCTTCGCCGCAGCCACCAGATTGGTCGCCGACTTGGTGAAGAACTCCAGCACCGGACCGTCGGCGAAGTCGGGCGAGTTGACGACGTCGACCAGCACGTCGGAGCCCGCGAGCGCCTCCGTCAGACCCGCGCCGGTCAGGACATCGGCGCCCGTGTCCCGCGAAGCCGCTACGGTCTCGTGACCGGCCTCTTTGAGCAGCGCGACGACCTTCGAACCGATCTGGCCGCTGGCGCCCATCACAGTGATCTTCATCAGACACACCCTTTCGAGTTGTTTCGGTTGTGCAGCTTCAAGCCTGGCAGTTACCGAGGGCGTGCGGACCCCGGAAAGTCCGTAGTCTGCGCCCGGTGATCAGTCGAGGAAGGCCACGTTCTCGCCGATCGGATTTCGGGGCGTATCAAGGTGGTTGGCCGGGAAAGCCGGGTCGGGGTAGCCGATCGCGATCCCGCACAGGATCGAGAGCTCCTCGGGAATGTCGAGCTGCTCACGCAGCACCTCCGGGTAAAAACTGATCGACACCTGAACACAACTCCCCAGGCGCCGCTCGGTCAATGCCAGCATCAACGTCTGCAGGAACATCCCGACGCCCATCGCGTCCACGGCGCCGAAGTCGCGGTGCATGCACACCACCCCCGCGACGGGGGCACGAAAGAACTCCCAGTTGCGCCGCTGCGCCGCCCAGCGGCCCTCCGCGTCGGTGCGCTCGATGCCCATCGCGCCATAGACCAGAGCGCCGCTCTCCCGACGCAGGTGCGCGAACCGGGGCGGCAGACCGGCCGAGCCCACCTCGGGCGGCGCGGTGTCGACGGCGGTGAGCAGTGCATCGACCAGCCGTGCGCGCCGCTCGCCGGTAACGAGGTACACGTGCCACGGCTGGGTGTTGGAATTCGACGGCGCCCGGATCGCCAGCGCCAGGGCCTCGTCGAGCAGCTCACGCGGAACCGGCTTGTCCGGCAAGAACATCCGCGCTGAGCGACGCGCCCGGACGATGTCGCCGAACCCGGCCGTCATCGGACTCGCCGGTCCTTGCGAGCTTCGAGTTCGTCCTCCTCGACGACCACGAGCATCGGCACGCCCGGCGTGCAGATCATCGTGACGAGGAACCGCAGCGGCACATCAGTGCGGTTGTTGGCGTCCGAGTAGTGGATGATGTCGCCGCCGGGCTCCCAGAAGGCTTCCCCGGCCTTGATCACCCGAGGTGCTTCACCTTCCAATTCGAAGAGCATCTCGCCCTCCAAGACATAACCGAACGACGGTCCACCGGGGTGCCGGTGCGGCGGTGCACCCGCGCTGCCGGCGGGCCACTCGATGATCGACGTCATCACGTGGGCATCGGCCGGAATGAACGGCGGCGTGACGGTCTGGATCGTCGTGATGGCTTTCATGAGGTCAGCTGTCGCGAACATCGTTGCTCCCTGCGTCGAATTCAGACCCGGCCGGACGGCCATCGCGGGTATGACTTCAGCGTCGCAGCGGAGTGGATCGGCGACACCCTTGGAAGTCCGTAGTCCTGTGGGCGCCGACTCAGCTGGCCGGGAAGATCGTGCGGAGCTGACGCCGGGAGGTGATACCCAACTTCACGAAGACCTTTCGCAGATGCCATTCCACGGTGTGCGTGCTGATGAACAACTGCGCACCGATCTCCTGGTTCGTCAGCCCTTCGCCGGCGAGGCGGGCGATCTGGGCCTCCTGGGCCGTCAGCTCGTCCCCGGAGTTCACCGGCTCCTTGCGGACCTTCTTCCCGGCGGCGATCAGCTCTCGACGCGCCCGCTCGGCGAAGGCCTCCGCACCCATGCGGCTGAAAAGCCGGTACGCCTCGTCGAGGTGCTTGCGGGCATCGGTGCGCCGGTTCATCCGACGCAGCCATTCGCCGTAACACAGGTGGGTCCGCGCCAGGTGGATGACGATCGTGGTGCGCTCGAGTCGCTCGATCGCTTCGACGTACAGGGCGTCGGCGTCGGCGTCATCGGCGATGAACGCGCGCGCATGGGCGAGCGCACCGAGGCCCCAGTCGGTGCCACTGGGGCCCGCACGCAATGCCAGCAGCTGCACCGCCCACTCGGCAGTTGCCTTGTCACCGACGCGCGTTGCCGCTTCGGTCAGCTCGAACAGACCCCAGCTGTGGAAGCCGAGGTCGTTGTATTCACAGCAGTCCCGGGCCGCGGCGAAGGCCTCCGGATACCTACCCAGCCCGTTATAGAGCACCGCGGACAGATAGCCCGTGACGCCGAGCACCCGACCTTCACCCCTGGCCCGCGCGTCGGCGGCGGCAGATTCGATCAGGCCGGTCGCTTCACCCGGAACGCCGCGGAACGCCGCCAACGACAGCGAGTGGTAGCGCAGGGGTGCATAGTCCGTCGCGGCGGCGATCGAGGCGGCCTCATCGATCAGCGTTGTCGCCGTGCTGAATTCACCTGCCACCATGTGAACACCCGCCCGGAAGGCGAGCGCCGCCGGAAGGACGGCCAGGGCTCCGGCATCCCGCGCCTGCCGCACCGCGGCGGTGGCCAATTGCCGGTAGTGCGCATCGTCCCACACCTCACCGGTGGCTGATTCCTGAATGATGGCCAGGCCCAACGACATCCACCGCAGGACATGTCCGTCGTGCGCATCACTGCACATGAGTTCCAATGCGGCGCGCATCTGTTCCCCACCGCCGCCGGTGGTGATTCGGCTCGTCACACCACTCAACAACAGGTCGACGGGGCGATCGAGGTTCTTCGCGTCACCGAGCGCCGCACCCGCCGCTTCGGCCACCCGCACCAACATGTCCGGTCCGCCGAGCCGGCCGGCATACATCGCCGCGGCCAGCGCTTCGAGGTACGTCTCTCTGGCGAGGTTCTCGTCAAGCGCCTCAAGACATTTCGCCGCCGCAAGTAGTTCCGGCACGGAGTCGCTGAGCGGCCGGACGTCGGGACCGCCGCCCCGACTGCGAGCGAACGCCATCTGGGCTCGCAACCGATCCACTTGCGCGCGTTGCAAATCCGTGAGTGGACCGAGCTCTGCAATCGCCAGCAGTTCATATGCGGCAGCCGGTGCTGCGGCGTCGCGTTTGGCCTGTGCCGCTGCAAGCGCCCGGACCGTGCGCGTCGCCGGGTCTGCGGTGAGCACAGTCGCACGCTCCAAGAACGCCGCCGCCGCCGCGATGCCGCCCTTGCCGTGCGCGCGGTCGGCGGAACGCGCCAGATCCGCGGCAACCACATCGTCGGGACCAGACGCGGCGTTGGCCGCGTGCCAGGCCCGGCGGTCCGGGTCATGGATCGGATCTGTGGCATCGGCCAGCGCCCGGTGGACTGCCCTGCGCTCGTTCAGGTTTGCCGCGCGGTATGCGGCCGAACGCATCAACGGATGACGGAAGCGCATCCGCGACCCGAGCTCGATGCATCCCGCTGCCTCGGCCGGCGCCAACGCGTCGACGGGCACCCCCAGGTTGGCCGCCGCGCGTACGAACAACGCGGCGTCGCCCACCGGTTCCGCAGCCGCCAACAACAACAATCGCCGGGCATCCGGTGAAAGCGCCTGGATACGACGGATGTAGCCGTCCTCGACCTGCCCCATCACGCCGCGTCCGGTCGCCATGTTCCAGAAACCGCCCGCAAGCTCCGCCGCGGGGACACTTCGCGGCACTTCGAGCAGGGCCAGCGGAATCCCCCGCGTCTCGGCCACGACGCGGTCGCGGACCCGCTCGTCGATCCGGGCCAGGAGCACCGAGTCGAGTAGATCGCGAGCGTCGGCATCCGACAGACCGGTTATCGCCAGTTCAGGCAGGCCACCAAGCGCCTCGGCACCGGTGTTGCGGGCCGCGAACAGGACCACGACCGGCTCGGCCAGGAAGCGCCGCGCGACGAAGGCGAGGGTCTGCACCGATACCTGGTCAAGCCACTGCGCGTCATCGACGAGGCACAGCAGGGGCTGGTCGGCGGTCGCGGCGGCCAGCAGGCTGAGCACCGCAAGCCCCACGAGAAACCGATCGGGCGCCGCGCCCACGCCCCGACCGAAGGCCACATCCAAGGCTTCGCGCTGCGGCGTGGGCAGCTCGTCGAGGTGATGCAGCAGGGGTGCGCACAGCTGGTGCAGGCCCGCGTAGGCCAGCTCCATATCGGACTCGACGCCCGTCACCTGGATGCGGCGAAATCCGTCGGCCGTCTCCGCCACGTGCCGCAGCAGCGCGGTCTTGCCGACCCCGGCCTCACCGCGCAGCACCAGCACCTGGCTGCCGCTGGACTGCGCGGTCGACAACAGATCGCGCAGCGTCGCGATCTCCTTGTCACGGCCACGCAAGCGCGGCCCACGCCCCTGGCTCGACATCGGCACCACCGAATCTAGTTGCTGTCAGCAGTCTTACCAGACACAAAAGTGCCCCAAAACCGGAGTTCTGGGGCACCTTCGCGTCTGCTCGTGCAGAGAAGAACTAGCCCTTGCGAGCCTTGATGGCGTCGGTCAGCTGCGGGCTGACGTTGAACAGGTCGCCCACGATGCCGAGGTCCGCGATCTCGAAGATCGGGGCCTCTTCGTCCTTGTTGACCGCGATGATGGTCTTGGACGTCTGCATGCCGGCGCGGTGCTGGATGGCGCCCGAGATACCCAGGGCGATGTACAGCTGCGGGGCAACGGTCTTACCGGTCTGGCCGACCTGGAACTGACCGCCGTAGTAGCCCGAGTCGACCGCGGCACGCGAGGCACCGACGGCACCGCCGAGCGAGTCGGCCAGGGCCTCGACGACCGCGAAGTTGTCGGCGCTGCCGACACCACGGCCACCGGCGACCACGACGCTGGCCTCGGTGAGCTCCGGACGGTCACCGGCGACAGCCGGCTCGCGCGAGGTGATCTTGGTGGCGTTCTCGGCCTGGGCCGGAACCTCGACGTTGACGACCTCGCCGGCGCCAGCTGCCGGGGCGGCCTCGATGGCACCCGGACGGACTGCGATGACCGGGAGCACGTCGTTGGCCTGTGCCTCGACGGTGTAAGCGCCACCGAAGATGCTGTGCACGCCAACGCCACCGGCCTTGACGTCGATGACGTCGACCAGCAGGCCGGCGCCCAGACGCGCGGCCAGGCGACCCGCGACCTCTTTGCCCTCGGTGCTGGCGACGGTCAGGACCGCGGCCGGGCCGGCGGACTCGACGAGCGCCTCCAGCACATCGACGGTGGGGGTGACCAGGAAGCTGGCCGCGTCAGCCGACTCGGCGACGTAGATCTTGGCCGCGCCGGCGGCCTTGAGGGCGTCGGTCAGCGGGGCGGCGGTGCCCGGGGCACCCACCACCACGGCAGCCGGCTCACCGAGCACGCGAGCGGCGGTGATCAGTTCGGTGCTCACCTTCTTGAGGGCACCATCGGCGTGCTCGACGAGCACAAGTACTTCAGCCATGCGTATTTGCCTCTGTGTCTTTCGTGGAAGTTTCGGTGGGGTGGGGGCTAGATCAGCTTCTGAGCAACGAGGTACTCGGCGATCTTGTTGCCACCCTCGCCCTCGTCAGCGATCTTCTCGCCCGCGGCCTTGGCCGGCTTCGGCGTCGACGACAGCACCTTGCTGCTGGCGTTGGCGACACCGACCTCGTCGGCCTCGACACCGATCTCAGCCAGGGTCAGCACGGTGACCGGCTTCTTCTTGGCGGCCATGATGCCCTTGAACGACGGGAAGCGGGCTTCGCCGATGCGCTCGTTGACACTGACGACGGCGGGCAGTGCGGCCTCCAGGCCGAAGACGCCCTCGTCGGTCTCGCGCTCACCGGTGACCTTGCCGCCCTCGACGGAGATGCTGCGCAGGGAGGTCAACTGGGGCAGGCCCAGCAGCTCGGCGATGACCGCGGGAACCGCGCCACCGACACCATCGGTGGACTCGTTGCCACCGATGACCAACTCGGCGCCCTCGATGGTGCCCAGGGCGCGGGCCAGGGTCCAACCGGTCTGCACGATGTCCGAACCCTTGAGCTGGTCGTCCTTCACGTGCACCGCGTTGTCGGCGCCCATGGACAGAGCCTTGCGGATGGCCTCGGTGGCCCGCTCCGGTCCGACCGTCAGCACGGTGACGGTGCCGGCGCCGCCGGCGGCCTCTTCCTTTTCCTTGATCTGCAGCGCTGCCTCGACGGCGCGCTCGTTGATCTCGTCGAGCACCGCGTCCGCGGACTCGCGGTCGAGGGTGAAGTCGCCGTCGTTGAGCTTGCGCTCCGACTCATAGTCAGGGACCTGTTTGATCAGGACCACGATGTTCGTCATGGGTGTGGTTCGTCCTCCTCGATGAGGCCGGCGTCGGCCTGGCATTCACGATTCACGCAACGACCAACATGTTACTACTCGGTAACTTATGTGGCATGGCGCAGGAACACCATAGCTGGTCGAGCGCCGCCCGAGGATGCCGCCTTTTGTTTTCTTGACCACACTTGAACCGGTTCGGCAACATGGCAGAACCAGCAGGTGGGACGGCCCAACCAATTGGGCCTGGTAGTTCAGCGACCACTCTGCACTAGCCTGCCTATCTAATGAGCACTTTTCCCGAAACCCAGCCGACGACAAACGAGGCCTCGGCTGCAACGCTCTTGCCAGTCATGCCACTGACCGGTGAGCGCACCGTTCCGGATCTGGCCGAGGAGAACTACTGGTTCCGCCGCCACGAGGTGGTCTACCGGCGACTGGTCGACCGCTGCCGCGACCGCGACGTCCTGGAAGCCGGTGCCGGCGAGGGCTATGGCGCAGATCTCATCGCCGACGTCGCGCGCCGCGTGATCGGACTGGATTACGACGAGTCCTCGGTGGCGCACATCCGCGCCCGCTACCCGCGGGTCGAGATGCTGCACGGCAACCTCGCCGCGCTGCCCCTGCCCGACGCCTCGGTCGACGTGGTGGTCAACTTCCAGGTCATCGAACACCTGTGGGACCAGGGCCAATTCGTCGCCGAGTGCCTGCGCGTGCTGCGTCCGGGTGGCGTCCTGCTGATGTCGACGCCGAACCGCATCACCTTCACGCCCGGCAGCGACGTCCCGCTGAACCCGTTCCACACCCGCGAACTCAACGCCGCCGAGATGACCGAGCTGCTGACCGAACAGGGCTTCGTCATGGAGGCCATGCTGGGCGTCTATCACGGTGCCGGGCTGCGTGCGCTCGACGCCCGGTACGGCGGCTCCATCATCCAGGCGCAGATCGACCGCGCGGTGGCCGACGCACCCTGGCCGACGGACCTGCTGGCCGACGTGGCCGCGGTGACGATCGACGACTTCGATCTGCTGGATGCCGCTGCTGCCGACATCGATATCGACGACAGCCTCGACCTGGTGGCAATCGCGGTGCGGCCGTGAGTGATTCGTCCAGCACGCCCGTACCGGGGATGTTCACCCTGGTGCTGCACACGCACCTGCCGTGGCTGGCGCACCACGGCCGCTGGCCGGTCGGCGAGGAGTGGCTGTATCAGTCATGGGCGACGGCGTACCTGCCCCTGACCCGCGTGCTCCACGAGCTGGCGGAGGAAGGTCGCAGCCACCTCCTGACCCTGGGCATGACGCCCGTCGTCACCGCACAACTCGATGATCCGTACTGCCTGGCCGGCATGCAGCAGTGGCTGTCCAACTGGCAGCTGCGCGCCCTCGAGGCGACCACCGTTCGGGACGGCGGCGGCGCCCCCGAGACCTTCAACTCACCGGAAGCGTTGCGCGCCTTCGGCATTCACGAGCACCAGCAGGCCGGTGCGGCACTCGCCGAATTCGCCGACCACTGGCAGCACGGCGGCAGCCCAGTGCTGCGGCAGCTCATCGGCGCGGGCACCATCGAATTGCTCGGCGGCCCGCTGTCGCATCCGTTCCAACCGCTGCTCAACCCCCGGCTGCGGGAGTTCGCACTGGGCGAGGGCCTGGCCGACGCCGGCGCCCGGTTCGCGCACACCCCCGGCGGCATCTGGGCGCCCGAATGTGCGTACGCCCCCGGCATGGAGACCGGCTATGCGGCCGCCGGCGTCACCCACTTCATGGTCGACGGCCCGTCGCTGCACGGCGACACGGCGCTCGGCCGCCCGGTCGGCGAGTCGGACGTCGTCGCCTTCGGGCGCGACCTGCAGGTTAGTTACCGCGTGTGGTCCCCCAAGTCCGGTTACCCGGGACACCCGGCCTACCGGGACTTCCACACCTACGACCATCTCACCGGACTCAAGCCCGCCCGGGTCACCGGCCGCACCGTCGCGTCGGAGTCGAAGGCGCCCTACGAGCCGGAACGGGCCGTCGCGGCCATCGACGCGCACGTCGCGGATTTCGTCAACACCGTTCGGCGACGGCTGCTTTCGGAGTCCGAGCGCATCGGACGCCCGGCACACGTGGTCGCCGCATTCGACACCGAGTTGTTCGGGCACTGGTGGCACGAGGGACCGGAATGGCTGGCGCGGGTATTGCGCGCGCTGCCCGAGGCCGGGGTCCAGGTCGGCACCCTGTCGGACGCGATCAACAACGGCTTCGTCGGCTCCCCGGTCGAGCTGCCGCCCAGCTCCTGGGGTTCGGGCAAGGACTGGCAGGTCTGGTCCGGTGAGCAGGTCGCCGACTTCGTCACGCTCAACGCCGAGGTCGTGGATACCGCGCTGACCACGGTGGACAAGGCCCTGGCCCAGGATTCGGCCTACCCGGCACGGGACCGCGTGGCCGACCAGATCCTGCGCGAGGCGCTGCTGACCGTCTCGAGCGACTGGCCCTTCATGGTCAGCAAAGACACCGCGGCGGAATATGCTCGCTATCGCGCGCATCTGCACGCACACGCCACCCGCGAGATCGCCGGTGCCCTCGCGTCTGGACGGCGCGATCAGGCCCTGACGCTCGCGGAGGGTTGGAACCGCGCCGACGGACTGTTCGGCGCCCTGGATGCCAGGCGGTTGCCCCGATGAAAATCCTCATGGTCTCGTGGGAGTACCCACCCGTGGTGATCGGTGGCCTCGGACGCCACGTCCACCATCTGGCGGTCGAGCTGGCCGCCCGCGGCCACGAGGTCGTGGTGCTGTGCCGCCGGCCCGCGGACACCGACCCCAGCACGCACCCCACCACCAACGAGGTGCACGAGGGCGTGTGGGTGATCTCCGCGGCCCTCGACCCGAACGAGTTCACCTTCGGCACCGACATGATGGCCTGGACGCTGGCCATGGGGCACGCCATGGTTCGTGCCGGCCTGAGCCTGCGCGACTGGACGCCCGATGTCGTACATGCCCACGACTGGCTCGTCGCGCACCCCGCGGTCACCCTGGCCGAGTTCTTCGACGTGCCACTGGTCTCCACCATCCACGCCACCGAGGCAGGCCGGCATTCCGGCTGGCTCTCCGGTCCGGTGAGCCGGCAGGTGCACTCGCTGGAATCGTGGCTCGTGCACGAGTCCGACTCACTGATCACCTGTTCGGTGTCCATGGGCGAGGAGATCACCGAGCTGTTCGGGCCCGAGCTGCCCGACGTGAGCGTCATCTGTAATGGCATCGACACGGCCGGCTGGCCGTTCGCGATGCGGCGCAAGCACGACGGCCCGGCCGAGCTCCTGTTCGTCGGCCGCCTCGAGTACGAGAAGGGCGTGCACGACGTCATCGCCGCGCTGCCCCGCATCCGGCGGACCCACCCCGGCACCACGCTGACCATCGCCGGCGACGGCACCCAGTACGACTGGCTGGTCGAGGAAGCCCGCAAGAACAAGGTCACCAAGGCCGTGAATTTCGTTGGCCGCGTGGACCATTCAGGCCTGCTGGAGCTGCTGCACCGGGCCGACGCCGCGGTGCTGCCGAGCCACTATGAGCCGTTCGGCATCGTGGCGCTGGAGGCCGCCGCAGCCGGCACGCCGCTGGTGACCTCCAACGTCGGCGGGCTCGGCGAGGCCGTGATCAACGGCAAGACCGGTGTCTCGTGCCCGCCACGGAACGTCGGCGCGCTGGCGTCCGCGGTCCGCAAGGTGCTCGACGATCCGCCGGCCGCGCAGCAGCGCGCCCTGGCCGCCCGGGACCGGTTGAACCACGACTTCTCGTGGCAGCACGTCGCCGCCGAGACGTCGGACGTGTACCTGGCCGCCAAGCGCGGCGAACGCCTGCCACACGCCCGTCGTCCCATCGTGGAGCGCCCCCTGCCCGACCGCGGCTGAGGGTTTCGCCGCGAGCTTCGCTTGACGGATATACCCCCCGGGGGTACAAACGGCAGTGTGTTCACTCGCCGCAGTTTCCTGATCGCGTCTGCTGTCACGGGCGCGTCCACCTTCGCCGGGGTCGCCGCGTGCGGCAAGACGCCGTCCCCCGCCGCGGCAAGTGGCATCGACAAGAAGGCCATTGCCGCCGCCGAGGCGGCCCGTCCGCACACCGGCCGCACCGTCTCCGTGGCACTGCGCCCGCAGCCGGCCACCGTCGACCTCGGCGGCGTCACCGTGCAGACCCTCGCATACGGCGACCAGGTGCCCGGCCCGCTGATCCGCGCGTCGGTGGGCGACGAGTTGGCAGTCCGCGTGTCCAACGGCCTCGACCATGACACGTCGTTGCACTGGCACGGCATCGCGCTGCGGGGCGACATGGACGGCGCGTCGCCCGCGACACCGAACATCAAGCCGGGCAACGACTTCACCTACAACTTCTCCGTCCCGCACGCCGGCACCTACTGGGCGCATCCGCACACCGGGCTCGACGCGGACTACGGGCTGTACCTACCGGTGATCGTCGACGACCCGGCCGACCGCGGCCGGTACGACGCGGAATGGATTGTGGTCCTTGATGACTGGACCTCAGGCGCTGGCAAGTCACCGCAGCAGATCTACGACGGCCTGCGCGCGATGGGCAACATGGGCGGGCACGACATGAGCAGCATGGGCGACATGCCAATGGCGACGAGCGCGCTGCTCGGCGGCGACGCCGGTGACGTCAAGTACCCCTACTTCCTCGCCAACGGCCGCATTCCCACCGCACCAACAGTTTTCAATGCCAAGCCGGGACAACGAATCCGGCTGCGCATCATCAACGCCGGCGCCGATACCGCATTCCGGGTGGCCCTGGCCGGGCACCGCATGACCGTCACGCACACCGACGGATTCCCGGTCGACCCGGTGGACGTGGACGCGCTGCTGCTGGGCATGGGCGAGCGCTACGACGTCATCGTCACCGCGGGCGACGGGGTCTTCCCATTGGTGGCAGAGGCCGAGGGCAAAGACAGCGCCGCCCGCGCCATCCTGTCGACCGGCGCGGGCACCGCGCCGGAGCCAGCATTCCGGCCCAAGGAGCTGACCCAAAAGGTCGGCACCGTCGCCGATTTCACCGCCACCTCAGCCGTCGACCTGGGGCCGCTCACGCCGGACGTCGCGCTGACCGCGGAACTCACCGGCTCGATGATGAAGTACGACTGGGGTATCAACGGGCGGTCGTTCGACAACCGGCAGGCACTGACCGTCCGTCAGGGCCAGCGCGCCACCATGACCTTCGCCAACTCGACGACCATGTGGCATCCCATCCACCTGCACGGGCACACCTTTCAGGTGCTACACGCCGACGGGAGTCGCGGCCCACGCAAGGACACGCTGATCGTGCTACCCAAGCAGAAGGTGACCGTCGCGCTCATCGCGGACAACCCCGGCGAATGGATGCTGCACTGCCACAACGCCTATCACCAGGAGGCAGGCATGATGACGACGCTCAACTACACGAGCTGACTACCGAGAGCTCTTCTTGCGTTCGATGTCGGCCAATGCCCGGGCGAGTTCCTCGCGCTCGGCGGCGGAGGTCTCCCAGTCCAGCTTGCGGTTCCTGACCACCTTGGCCGGTGCACCGACGGCAATGGAGAAGTCCGGAATCTCGCCCTTGACCACCGCGTGGGCACCCAGCACGCAGCCGCGGCCGATGCTGGTGTTGCGCAGGATCGTCACCTTGGCGGCGACCCAGGTGTCCGGACCGATCCGCACCGGGCCCTTGACGATGCCCTGGTCCTTGATCGGCAGCTCCATGCTGTCCATCTTGTGGTCGAAGTCGCAGACGTAGCACCAGTCGGCCATCAGCGCCGAATCGCCGAGCTCGATGTCCAGGTAGGTGTTGATGACGTTGTCGCGGCCCAGCACCACCTTGTCGCCGAATCGCAGCGACCCCTCGTGACAACGAATGGTGTTCTTGTCACCGATGTGGACCCAGCGGCCGATCTCCATCTGCGCCAGCTCGGGCGTGCACTGAATCTCCACGCCCTTGCCGAGGAACACCATGCCGCGCGTGATGATGTGCGGGTTGGCCAGCTTGAACTTGAGCAGGCGCCAGTACCGCACGAGGTACCACGGGGTGTAGGCCTTGTTGTCGAGCACCCATTTCAACGACTCGCGGGTGAGGAAGCGCGCCTGTCGCGGATCGCGCAACCGCGAACCCCGCCATCGTTTGTGAATCGGTGCGCCCCACATCGTCGTCATGGCCGGAAAGCCTACGCGAGGCGAAATCGGACATTCGCCGGTCTCGGGCTAGTCTCGGGACTCGATGCCTGCACACCGAATGCGCCGTCTTGCCGCCAGCACGGCCACTGTCGCCACCACCCTGCTGACCTCGGCGGCCGCCCTGACCATTGCCGGGTGTGGCAACACCGACTCCTGGGTCAAGGCCCATCCTTCGGACGGCTGGCCGGCACAGTACGGTGACGCCGCCAACAGCAGCTCGACCACGCTGGCCGGGGCAAGCAACCTGAAGCAGGACTGGGCCCGGTCGGCCAAAGGCAACCTCGGCGCCCAGGTGATCCTCGGCTCCGGCAACTATCTGGCGATCAACGCGCAATCGGCCAACGGTTGCTCACTGATGGTCTGGGAAAGCGACGAGCACGGCCGCCAGCGCTGGTGCACGCGCCTGTGGCAGGGCGGTGGGATGTCCAGCCCACTCTTTGATGGCTTCGACAACATGTATGTCGGGCAACCGGGCGCGATCATGTCGTTCCCGCCGACCCAGTGGATCCGATGGCGCCAGCCGGTGATCGGGATGCCGACGACGCCGCGCATCCTGTCGCCCGGCCAGCTCCTGGTGGTGACGCATCTGGGCCAGGTGCTGGTGTTCGACGCGCACCGCGGCCAGACCATCGGCGCCCCGCTGGATCTGGTCAGTGGCGTCGATCCCGCCGACTCGGCGCGCGGCCTCGCCGATTGCCAGCCCGCCAAAGCGGCCTGCCCCATCGCGGCGGCGCCCGCGTACTCCCCCGACACCGACATGGTGGTGCTGGGTCTGTGGCAGCCGGGCACTGACGCCCCCGCCCTCGTCGGGCTGCGCTACCACGAGGGCCAGACGCCGCTGCTCAGCCGCGAATGGACCAGCACCGCGGTCGGCGGCGGCCCGATCGCCAGCCCGGTGCTGTCGGCCGACGGCAAAACCGTCTACGTCAACGGCCGCGACCAGCACCTCTGGGCGCTGAACTCCGCCGACGGCAAGGCCAAGTGGTCCGTCGATCTCGGCTTCCAACCGCAGACGCCGCCGTCGGTGACGCCGGACGGCCTGGTGGTCGCCGGAGGCGGGCCGCAGACCAAGCTCACCGCGGTCAAGGACAAGGGCAACAAGGGCGATGTGGCGTGGTCCCGCAACGACGTCGAGCCGCTGACGACGTCTACGCGCGCCGGCAGCGACGTCGGATACGCCGTAGTCCGCGACGGCGATCACGGCCAGGCATTGCTGGTCTTCTCCCCCGCCGACGGCCACACCATGAACAGCTACCCGCTGCCGGGTGCCACCGGCTGGCCGGTCGGGGTGTCCGTCGGGCACGACAAGCGCGTCGTCACAGCGACCAGCGACGGCCAGGTCTACGCGTTCGCGCCTGCCTGATCAGGGATTTGTGCACGAAAATCCGCGGCCGGCGCGGAAAATCGTGCACAAATCGCTAGGCCAGCATCGCGTCGACCGGGGCCCGAGGCACCGTCACCTGCACCGCACCGGCGGATTCCGGCAGCACTTGGCCCTGGCTGAAGAAGAAGATCAGCGAGTCGTTGGTGATCGCGAAGTTCTGATACGTCGACGGGTCCAGTCCCGCGCCCGGCGGCAGCAGCACGGGCTGCGCGGACTGCCTGACGAGTTCACCCTGCACCATCGGCAGGATCACCGGAAATGGTTGTGCGCCAGGGGCGAATAGGTTGTCGATGGTGATCGGCCGGCGCTGACTCTGGTCCCAGTTGAACGACTTGTAGAAGGTCTGCGGGTGCGCTCCGCCGACATCCTGGAACGTCTTGAACACCACCGACTGGGTGTTGCGAGGCGGGATCGTGGCGGTGTACTGGGTTGCTGTGGTGTCCAACTCGTACGACGTCTCATGCGGCCCAGGCATCTTCGCGACGTTGACATAGCCGTCACGGGTCTGCGTGATGTAGTCGACCACGGCCTGCTGATCCGGGTAGTCGATCGGGTAGCTGATGTTCAGCGAGTAGCCGCGTGAAGTGTCTCGAATCTGGCACATCCGCGAGCCGTCGACCACACCGGCCAGCTCCGCGCATTTCGGCGGGTTCGCGGCTGCCAGAGGCACGCCGAGCCAACCGACAGCGCCTGAAGCAGCGATCACTGCGGCGAGTACGGGAAGGCGCATCTGGTGAATCCTCCGGGGGATGAATGAATGGCGGCACATCGCCGCCGGTTCCAGCGTACCTGTCAGTCCCACCCGGACCGGGCATGATCTGCGACCAGGTGGTTCAGCGCGATGGGCGGCAAATGAAGGCCGTCGGCCGGGCCGCGGCACCGGTCCCGATACGGGTGATCACCACCGACAGCTGCACACCCGAACGCTGGAGCTTCAGCTTGGACCGCAACGCATCCGGGTCGACGTCGACGCCACGAATCAGGATCTCGACGGCCGACGCCCCGTGCGCGGAGAGCGCCTGGCGCAGCCGCTTCTCATTGAAGGCGATCTGCTCGACGACCTCGAATCCTCTTGTGCCGCTCGGCAACTCGTCGCCAGACAGGTAGGCGATCGCCGGATCCAGCTGCCACAGGCCATGCCGCGCCGCGTAGTGGCGGACCAGACCGGCCCTAACCACCGCGCCATCGGGGTCGACGATCCACCGCCCCACGGGTGCACAAGGACAATCATCGGGGTCCGTATCGGCGAATTCCTCGGCTACCCGGCCCGTCTTGTCCAGCACGGTGGCCCGGCGGGTGACCCCGGATACCGTCAGCCCCGGCGACCACAGACAGGCCTCCCGGACGCTGCCGGCCAGCGACGTGATCTGCACCTCGCCGCGGAATCCCAGCTCGGCCAGCTGGCCGAAATCGACGCCGGGAGCACACTTCACCACCAGGTCGCGGCCCCGGTACACCTCGAGCAGCTCGTCCAACGGCGGCGCATAGTCGCGGGGGTCGAACTTGCGGCGCCCGGAGCTGCGCCGCGCCGGGTCGACGACCACCACCGCGTCCCGGGTCACCGGGCGCAGCGCGTCGGCGCGGCACAGCAGCGCATGGTCGCCCACGTTGTGCTGCGCCATGGCCAGACGGACCGCATCGAGGTCGCTGCCGATGAGAAGAGACGCCGAATCACCCGAATCGCTCAGGGCGGCAAGCTCTGTCCCGACCGAACACGTCGCATCGTGCACGACACGGCCGGACAGCCGGCGCGCGCGATGCACCGCGACGGCCCCGGCGGTGGCCTGCTGCAGCGCCTCGTCGGTGAACAGCCAGCCGGCGACGTCGCCGAGGTCGCCCAGTTTGGCGGCAGCCCGCCGGCGCAGCAGCACCGTCGCGACCAGTACCGCCGCGCGGTCGCCGAAACGCGAACGCGCCCAGGCGATGTCGGATACCCGATGGGCGTCGGTCAGCGGCCGGGCGGCCACCTCGACGAGCGCCTCCTGACCGGCTCCGGTCAGGTAGGCGACATCGTCGAGCGTGAAAGCGTAACCGCTCACGTCGGGAGCGTCAGATGCGTCAGGGACGCCGTCAGGACGGCTTGACCCCGGTGATCATCACGTTGTAGAACCAGCCCTTCGGCACCACGCGGCGCCACACGTTGGCGTCGAACCAGCTCAGCGTGGTCCAGCCGCCGAAAGCGAACTTGGCCCACTTGAAGCCGAGCTTGCCCTGGGGCACCGTCGACTCGAAGGTCCGCACCGGCCAGCCCAGCATGGCGGCGGTGAATTCCTCACTGGCGGTGGCGACTTCGACCGCACCGGCGTTGGTCGCCATGCGCTCCAGGTCTGCGGGATCGAAGGTGTGCAGATCGACGATCCACTCCAGCGCCGCGGCGCGCGAGTTCTCGTCGAGCTCTTCCTGCGGACGGCGCCAGGACTCCAGCCCGGGCAGCTTCATGGCCGCGACGGTGGTCTTCCAGGTCAGGTCGGCCAGGCGACGAGCGTAGAAGTTACCGACGGTGGTGGGCTCGCCGGCGAAGATGAACCGGCCGCCCGGCTTGAGCACCCGGACCACCTCGCGCAGCGACAGCTCCACATCGGGGATGTGGTGCAGCACCGCGTGTCCGACGACCAGGTCGAAGGTGTTGTCCTCATAAGGGATTCCCTCGGCGTCGGCGACGCGGCCGTCGATGTCCAGGCCGAGGGCCTGGCCGTTGCGGGTGGCCACCTTGACCATGCCCGGGGACAGGTCGGTGACCGAGCCACGGCGGGCGACGCCGGCCTGGATCAGGTTCAGCAGGAAGAAGCCGGTGCCACAGCCGAGCTCGAGGGCGCGGTCGTAGGGCAGCTCACGCTGGACCTCGTCGGGGACGATGGCGTCGAAGCGCCCGCGGGCGTAGTCGATGCACCGCTGGTCGTACGAGATCGACCACTTGTCGTCGTAGCTCTCGGCTTCCCAGTCGTGGTACAGGACCTGCGCCAGCTTGGTGTCGTGGCGTGCCGCCTCGACCTGCTCGGCAGTCGCGTGCGGGTTGGGTGCCTGGTCAACTACGTCGGACACCTGGGTGGCTGCCTCGGCTGCCGCGACCTCAGACGTCTGGTCGGTACTCGTCATGCAGGTCAGCCTAACTGCCCGGTCACCGTGAGTTCACATCCACGGTTCTGTACATGGATCGAGCAGCGGTTCAGCGAACCCCGAACGCTGCCTTTGCTGTGGCCAGCGCCTCGGGCGCGGAGTCCAGGAACCTGCGCGCCCACTGCTGCGCCTCGTCGTAGACGTGGTCGGGAGCCACCAATTGGTCGATCAGACCCAGCGACACCGCTTCCTCAGCGCCGGCGAACCGGCCGCTGAACACCAGGTCCTTGGCTCGGCTGTCGCCGACGGCCGCCGCCAGCCGCGCGGCCGCGCCCTCGGCCGGTGCCCGGCCGGACAGGATCTCCGTCGACCCGACCTTCACGTTGTCGCCGCTGATCCGCCAGTCGGCCGCCAGTGCCAGCGTCAGGCCACTGCCCAGCGCGTAGCCGGTCACGGCCGCGACGGTGGGCCGCGGGATGGCGGCGACGGCGTCGACCGCGGCACGGCAGACCGCGCCCGCGACGCGCGCTTCGGCCGCGTCGAGCGTGCTGGTCTCGTGGTCGTCGTCACCGGTGCAGAACACCTCGTGGCCGCCGTACACGATGACAGCGTTGACGTCGGACCGCTGCCCCAGCTCCTCGGCGGCCACCCCGATCTCCCGGCACATCTGGCGGGTCAGCGCGTTGAGCGGGGGCCTCGCCAGCAGCAGGGTGCCGATGCCGTCGGTGACGTGGATCTGGACGAACTCGCCGATGTCCATCACTGCGCCCTACCGCCGCGCGCGGCCTTGTACCGGTCAGCGTCGAAGAACTCGATGTCCCAGCTGCCTTCGCCCATGGTGAGCACGGGTTCGATCGGCTCGATCTTCCGCTCGTCCTTGAGCAGTTCACCGACCGTACGGCCGTCCAGCGAGCTGAGCTGGGTCCAGGTGGGAGGCAAGAGGAACGAATGCCCTTGCGCGAACTCCTGCAGCGCGGCTTCGGGTGTGCGCCAGGCGACGTGGTCACTCTCGGTGTTGTTGCCGTCGGCCCGCTGTCCGGCCGGCAGGGCGCCGACGAAGAAGAACGTGTCGTAGCGGCGGGTGCGTTCTTCCTTGGGCGTGATCCAGTTGGCCCACGGCCACAGCAGATCGGCGCGCAACACCAGCTTCTCGCGGGCCAGGAACTCACCGAACGACAGCTCGCGGCTCTCGAGCGCGACCCGCGAGTCGTGGTACACGGAGCTGTCGGAGACGATGCCGTCCGGGTCATCGGCCGGCCCGGCGAACAGCACGCCGGACTCCTCGAAGGTCTCCCGGGCGGCGGCGCACACCAGCGCGCCGGCCAGCACCGGGTCCACTCCGAACTTCTCGGCCCACCAGGTGCGGTCGGGTCCGGTCCAGGCGATGTCGGCGTCGCGGTCGCGCTCATCCACGCCGCCGCCGGGGAACACCGTCATACCGCCGGCGAATTCCATCGACATGGTGCGGCGCATCAGGAAGACCTCGATGCCAGGGGCACCGTCGCGCACCAGCATCACGGTCGCGGCCGGCCTCGGATGCAATGGGTCTGGTTCGGTCATAAACGCCTCCTGTGTGCCGCACGACTGCGGGTACGACGGGCGAAGTACCGCCCGTCGATGTACTCCAGGGCAATCGACTGACCGAAGGCCTGGGAGAGATTTTCGGACGTCAGCACGTCGGTCAGCAGACCTGAGGCGACGGCCTGGCCTTCGGAGAGCAGCATGCAGTGCGTGAAGCCCTCGGGGATCTCCTCGACGTGATGGGTCACCAGGACCGACGCCGGTGCGTCCGCGTCGGCGGCCAGATCCGCCAGTCGGGCCACCAGTTCTTCCCGGCCGCCGAGGTCCAGCCCGGCCGCCGGCTCGTCGAGCAGCAGCAGTTCCGGATCGGTCATCAACGACCGGGCGATCAGCACGCGCTTGCGCTCGCCCTCGGACAGCGTGCCGTAGCGGCGGTCGGCGAGGTGTTCGGCACCGATGCTCTCCAGGGTGTCGAGCGCCCGGTTGTAGTCGACGTCGTCGTACTGTTCGCGCCACCGGCCCAGCACCGCGTAACCGGCGGAGACCACCAGATCGCGCACCACTTCGTCGTCCGGTATCCGCTGCGACAGCGCCGAACTGCTCAACCCGATCCGGGACCGCAGCTCTGACATGTCGGTGCGGCCCAGCCGCTCGCCGAGGACGAACGCGGTGCCCGACGACGGATGTTCGACGGCGGCCGCCATACGCAGCAGCGACGTCTTGCCGGCGCCGTTGGGGCCGAGGACGACCCAGCGTTCATCGAGTTCCACCGACCAATCGATCGGACCGACCAGGGTGGCTCCGCCGCGGCGCAGCGTGACCCCGGAGAATTGGATCAGGAGGTCGGGGTCGGCGGGGCCGACGATCAGACCGGGGTCGGCGGAGTCGATCAGCTGGTTGGAGTCGGGCGCGACATCTGGTCTTGCGGGGTTGTTGCTGAGGGCGCCGGGCACTCGCTCATCGTAGCCACGGCCGGTTCGACATCCGATTGGCCGGCCCGGTCCCCCACCACGTGCGCCCATCCACTGGCCGCGAGCCAGCGAGCCGGGGTGCACCGCAGCACCAGTTGCACCAGCGGCCCAATCCCCAAGGCGTACACCACGGTTCCGACGCCGACGGTGCCGCCCAGCAGCCAGCCGGTGGCCAGCACCGTGACCTCGATGCCTGTGCGAACCAGTCGCACGGACCATCCGGTCCGAGCCACCAGCCCGGTCATCAGTCCGTCGCGTGGGCCTGGTCCCATCCCGGCACCGATGTACATCACGGTGCTCACCGCGTTGAGCACCACGGCGCCGACCATCATGACCGTGCGCACCGGCAGCGTCGCCGGCTGCGGCATGACCGCCAGTGCGGCGTCGACGGTGATGGAGATGACGATGACGTTCGCGACGGTGCCGACACCGGGCCGGTTGCGCAGCGGGATCCAGCCCAGCAGCACCACGACGCCGACGAGCGCGGTGGCGCCGCCGATGGTCAGCCCGGTGTGCTTGGCCAGGCCCTGGTGGAAGACGTCCCACGGGTCCAGGCCGAGGCCGGCCCGCACGAACAGCGCCATCGAGACGCCGTAGCCCGTCAGCCCCGCCAGCAGCAGCACCGAGCGGGCGGCAGTGGTCGCGGCCCTGCGTCCGGATGCGCGTGCCACCTGCTGCTTCACGCGTGGTCCTGGAAGCGCGCACGGATGGCATCCAGTTCGTGACGGACTCGGGCGGCATCGAGGTCCCGGATATCGGCGCGGTTGTCGCGTCCTGACCGGAGACGCTTGGCAGCCAGTTTAGATAGCCAGTTCGTACGCATGACACCAGTTTTCCGACCAACTGGCTTGCTTATCAATAGCCAGTTGGTCGATACTGGCTTCAATGTCGATCGAGATGTCAGCCAGATCACTTGACGAAGTCCTTCTGGCACGCGAACTGGGCAACTGGCGCACCTCCAGCCTCAGTGGCCCCGCCTATCTGGGCCTGGCCGACGCCATCCGGCTGCTCATCGTCGACGGCCGGCTCCCCGTCGGCGCCCGGTATCCGAGCGAACGCGCGCTGGCCGACGCCCTGCGCGTCTCCCGCACCACCGTCACCGCGGCCTACGCCCAGCTCCGCGAGGACGGCTACCTCAACGCCCGGCGCGGCGCCCGCAGCACCACGGCCCTGCCACCCACCGCGCCGACCGCCGGGCCGACGCCCATCGTCCGAACAGGCACGCTGAGCCTGGCCGACGCCGCCCCGTCCGCACCGGCGGCCGCCACCCTGGAAGCCTTCACGCGCGCCACCCAGCGCCTGGCGCCACACCTGCACGACATCGGCATCGAGCTCACCGGCGTCCTCGAACTCCGCCAGGCCATCGCCGAAAGATATTGCGCCAGAGGACTTCCCACCGATCCCGACGAGATCATGGTGACCAGCGGGGCGCTGCACGCCATCAATCTGGTGCTGGCCACCTATGCCCGTCCAGGCGACCGGGTGCTGATCGAACAGCCGACGTACCACGGCGCCATCTCGCTGATCGCCGCGTCCGGAGCCCGACCGGTGCCGGTCAGCATGACCGACGACGGCTGGGAACTGGACGCCGTGCAGGCCGCCATGCGGCAACTGGCCCCCAATCTGGCCTACCTGATCGTCGACAACCACAACCCGACCGGGCTGAGCCTGCCGGCCGCGGGGCGCGAGCGCCTCGCCCGCATCATCTCCGAGACCCGGACCCGCACCATCATCGACGAAACCATCTGCGACATCTGGCTGGACCAGCCACTGCCGCCGCCACTGGCCTCCTACCTGGAGAGCCGCCGCGACCTGGTGATCACCGTCGGCTCGATGTCCAAGTCGTTCTGGGGCGGGCTGCGGGTGGGCTGGATCCGTGCCGAACGGTCCACGCTGGCCGCCATCGCCGCGGTGCGGCCGTCGATCGACCTGGGCACCGCCATCGTCGAGCAACTGGCGTCGGCCGACCTGCTCCGGCAGGCCGACACCGTGCTGCCCACCCGGCGCGAACTGCTGCGTGCCCGGCGGGACCTCGTGAGTTCGCTACTGCGAGAACAACTTCCGGATTGGACGGCCAGCCCCTGCCACGGCGGCATGTCGATGTGGATGCGGCTACCCGCACCCATGAGTTCAGCGCTGTCCGCCGCGGCATCCCGGATGGGACTCGTGATCCCGGCGGGTCCCCGATTCGGGGTCGACGGCACGCTCGAGCGCTTCATCCGGGTGCCCTACACCCAGCCCGAGGAGCGCCTGCGCGAATCGGTTGCGGTGCTGGCTCAGGCGTGGCGCGGCGTCACCGGCGCCGGCGCGCCGGACGCGCACGCCGTCATGGTCTGAGCGGTATTACTGCTGACTCTGGATCATGCCGATGCACGAACCCATGTGCTCCGGCGTGCAGGGAATGCCGTTCACCGTCTGCAACCCACCGACCGACTGGGTGATCTGAGCACCCGTGCCGCTGTTGGACGTCTGCGGCGGCACCGCCTGCGGGCCGCTGCCATTCGCCGTGCCCTTGACGCACACGCCTTCGAAATGGCTCGGCACGGTCCCCCACGGGCACGCGTAGGCCGGCGCGGCCGCCGTCAGCGACACGACCGACAAGGGGCCGGCGACCAACGCGACAGCACTCACACCAACCAGAACCGCACGCTTCATGTCACCATCTCCCAAACGCTTACGCAGCAAATCAATATCAATAGTCACCACTGTAACGCGACAGTGGACCCAGTGTGTCCTGGCTAGGGAATATCGACCCGGCGCACCACACCGTCAACGGCGTCGGCGGCCTCGATCTCGCCACGCGTGATGCCGAGGATGAACAGCACGGTGTCCAGATACGGGTGGCTCAGTGAAGCGTCGGCGACGGCCCGCAGCGCCGGCTTGGCGTTGAACGCCACCCCGAGGCCCGCGGCCGACAGCATGTCGATGTCGTTGGCGCCATCGCCGACCGCGACGGTCTGTTCCATGGGCACGCCGGCCTGGTTGGCGAAGTCACGCAGCGCCTTCGCCTTGCCCGGACGGTCGACGATCGGGCCGGTCACCCGTCCGGTCAACTTGCCGTCGACGATCTCCAGGTGGTTGGCCGCCACGAAGTCGAGCATCAGTTCCTCGGCCAGCGGCTCGATCACCTGACGGAACCCGCCGGAGACCACACCACAGTGGTAACCCAGCCGGCGCAGCGTACGCAGGGTGGTCCGGGCGCCCGGAGTGAGCTCGATCTGATCGGCGACCTCGTCGACCACCTCGGCCGGCAGACCGGCGAGCGTGGCCACACGTTCCCGCAGCGACTCCTCGAAGTCGAGCTCGCCGCGCATGGCCGCCTCGGTGATCGCGGCGACCTTGGCCTCGGCGCCGGCACGGGCGGCCAGCATCTCGATGACCTCACCCTGGATCAGGGTCGAGTCGACGTCGAACACGATGAGCCGCTTGGCCCGCCGGGCCAGGCTGTAGTCCTCGAGCGCGATGTCGACGCCCTCGTCGACCGCGACGCGGGCCAGCGCCGCCTGCAGCTGCGCGTAGGCCCCGCCCACCGGCGGCACCGACACCCGCAGTTCCAGCCCGGTCACCGGGTAGTCGGACACACCGCGGATGAAGTCGATGTTCACCCCGAGCGCCGCGACCTCGCGGGCAACGACCGTGAAGGCCTCGGCAGTGATGGGCCGGCCCAGCACCACGATGGTGTGGGTCGACGGTTCGGTCAGGACGGGCTGGTCGTCACTGCTGTCGATCGTGACATCAAGACCCAGCTCCCCGATGGCCTGCTGCACGTCACTGCGCAGGACCTCGCCGGCCACCTCGGCCGGCACCGCAACGAGCACGCCGAGGGTCAGGCGGCCTCGGATGACCACCTGCTCGACGTTCAAGAGTTCGATGTTGTGCCGCGACAGCACGCCGAACAGCGTCGACGTCACACCCGGCTTGTCCAGTCCGGTGACGGTGATCAGCACCGACCCGTTCGATTTGCTTTCCTGCGTCATCCGTTAGGTCCCCTAACGCAGAACCGCCCGCGCCTTAGGCGCGGGCGGGTCGGCTGATTTCTAGTGGTGCGATCGGCCGATGTGCGCTTCGGCGCGCATCCGCTCGACCATGTGCGGGTAGTGCAGCTCGAACGCCGGGCGCTCCGAACGGATCCGGGGCAGCTCGGTGAAGTTGTGCCGCGGCGGCGGGCAGCTGGTGGCCCACTCCAGGGAGTTGCCGTAGCCCCACGGGTCGTCGACCACGACGGGCTCGCCGTAACGCCAGCTCTTGAACACGTTCCACACGAAGGGCAGCGTGGACAGGCCCAGGATGAAGGCACCGATGGTCGAGATCACGTTCAGCGTGGTGAAGCCGTCGGTGGGCAGGTAGTCGGCGTAACGACGCGGCATGCCCTCGTCACCGACCCAGTGCTGGACCAGGAAGGTGGTGTGGAAGCCGATGAAGGTCAGCCAGAAGTGCAGCTTGCCGAGGCGCTCGTCGAGCAGACGGCCCGTCATCTTCGGGAACCAGAAGTAGATGCCCGCGTAGGTGGCGAACACGATGGTGCCGAAGAGCACGTAGTGGAAGTGCGCGATGACGAAGTAGCTGTCCGTCACGTGGAAGTCCAGCGGCGGGCTGGCCAGCAGCACGCCCGACAGACCACCGAGAAGGAAGGTGATCAGGAAGCCGACCGAGAACAGCATCGGCGTCTCGAAGGTCAACTGCCCCTTCCACATGGTGCCGATCCAGTTGAAGAACTTGATACCGGTCGGGACCGCGATCAGGAACGTCATGAACGAGAAGAACGGCAGCAGCACGGCGCCGGTGGCGTACATGTGGTGCGCCCACACGGCGACCGACAGAGCGGCGATACCGAGCGTCGCGTAGATCAGGGTGGTGTAACCGAAGATCGGCTTGCGGCTGAACACCGGGAAGATCTCCGACACGATGCCGAAGAACGGCAGCGCGATGATGTACACCTCGGGGTGGCCGAAGAACCAGAACAGGTGCTGCCACAGCAGGACGCCGCCGTTGGCGGGGTCGTAGATGTGCGCGCCCAGGTGGCGGTCAGCGGCCAGGCCGAACAGCGCGGCGGTCAGCAGCGGGAAGGCCAGCAGCACCAGGATCGAGGTCACCAGGATGTTCCAGGTGAAGATCGGCATGCGGAACATGGTCATACCCGGGCAGCGCATGCAGACCACGGTGGTGACCATGTTGACGGCGCCGAGAATGGTGCCAAGACCACCGACGGCCAGACCGACGATCCACAGGTCGCCACCGGCACCGGGCGAGTGGATCGCGTCGGTCAGCGGCGAGTAGGCGGTCCAGCCGAAGTCAGCGGCACCACCGGGGGTGATGAAGCCTGCGATGGCGATCATTGCGCCGAACAGGAACAGCCAGAAGGAGAAGGCGTTCAGACGCGGGAACGCGACGTCCGGGGCGCCGATCTGCAGCGGCAGCACCAGGTTCGCGAAGCCGAACACGATCGGGGTGGCGTAGAACAGCAGCATCACGGTGCCGTGCATGGTGAACAGCTGGTTGAACTGCTCGTTGCTCAGGAACTGCAGTCCCGGCATGGCCAGCTCGGTGCGCATGAACAGCGCCATCAAGCCACCGATGAAGAAGAACACGAAGCAGACGACGCAGTACATGATGCCGATCAGCTTGTGATCGGTGGTGGTCACCAGCTTGTAGATCAGGTTGCCCTTGGGGCCCATACGCTCCGGGAACGGGCGACGAGCCTCGAGTTCTCCGATTGGGGGCGCTTCGGCTACCAACAGATCCTCCAAATGTTCCGGGCGAATAGTTCGAGCACACGGGGCATCCCATGTTGTCTGCCGGTGATCTTATCCCCCATTGCACAGCCTTGCGGCGAGGGTCCTACAAACTGTCGTAATTGGCTGGACCGGCCGCCGGCGTCGGCGTGGCGCCGGCGGCCGCGACCGCGCCTCAACTGGGCCGGACCACCCGAGTGTTACCGTCGGCCACGTGCAGTTTCCGACTCCCCGTACCCGGCCGGCCAGCGCGAGCGCAGCGGTCCTCACCGCCCTCAGCGCGGCGGCCGCGACCGTCCTGACGGGCTGTTCGGGCAACACCAGCGACCCGCCGACGGCGAACTCAGCTCCCATCACCAGCACCACGCGTATCGCAACCTCCGGCGTGTTGGGCAACCAGCGCCGGCCCGACGACTCGTGCGCGCCGGCCCCAGCAGCACTTGAGGACGGCCCGCCGACGCGCTCGGTGCACCATGCGGCGGGAGACACGGACGTCAAGGCCGACCCGCAGCGCATCGTCGTGCTCTCGGGCACCGCACTCGACGCGCTGTGCGCGCTGGGACTGCAGTCCCGCGTCGTCGCCGCGGCGACCCCGACGGATTCCTCGGGCCAGACGTCGTACCTGGGCACCGTCATCCACAACGCGCCGACGGCGGGCACCCGGAGCGCGCCCGACATGGCCGCCATCAAGGGCGCCAATCCCGACCTGATCATCGGCTCGCAGGCGTCGGCGACGTCGGACACCTACGGCGCCTTGTCGGCGATCGCGCCGACCGTGCTCACCGGACCGTCCGGCGCGGCCTGGCAGGACGATCTGCGCATGGTCGGTGCGGCCACGGGTCGCGGCGTCGCCGCCGGCGCACTGGTCGACGGATTCAACGCCGACGCCTCGAAGGTCGGCGGACAGAACGACGCACCGCATTTCCAGGTGTCGGTGGTGCAACTGACCGAGGGCACCATGCGGGTCTGGGGCGCGAACAACTTCCCCGGCAGCGTGCTGGCCCGGATCGGCGCGGATCGGCCTGCGCCACAACGATTTACCGACAAGCCGTACCACGAGATCGACATCTCGAAGCTGCGTCCCAGCACCGATTTCTCGTCGGCCGACGGCGACATCGTCTATCTGTCGTT
The DNA here is from genome assembly GCF_048282635.1 of Mycobacterium sp. PDNC021. Taxonomy (NCBI): domain Bacteria; kingdom Bacillati; phylum Actinomycetota; class Actinomycetes; order Mycobacteriales; family Mycobacteriaceae; genus Mycobacterium; species Mycobacterium sp. PDNC021. The sequence goes on along the minus strand of NZ_CP182502.1, from coordinate 2,817,042 downwards.
CGATTCCCCGGCCGCCAAGGAACAGGCCAAGACCCTGCTCGACAGCCCGGCCTGGAAGAAGCTCGCGGCCACCCGCGACAACCGGGTGTTCATCGTGAACAACGAGGTGTGGCAGACCGGTCAGGGCATCGTGGCGGCCCGCGGCATGCTCGACGACCTGCACTGGCTCAACGCGCCCATCAACTAGTCCACCTCCTGCAGGGCCTGCTGGCCGAACTGTCCCAGACCCAGCGAACCGTCGGGCAACACCAGCTCGCCCGTCTCGATGCGCTGCCGGAGGTAGGCGAAGGTCTGCGCGGTCTGCGCGAAGAGGTGCTCGCCGGCCCGTAAGGTGGGGCGGCTCCTGGCTTCCGGGGTGGCGAACTGCGGCAGCGGCTTGACCTCGGTGTAGTAGTCGACGTTGAAGAACAGCGGGAATGAGTACCGCTCCTCGGCCACCTTGCGGACCCGGTGACTGGTCGCCACGAACGCGCCGTTGGTCCACAGCTCGAGCAGGTCGCCGATGTTGACGACGAACGCACCGTCCACCGGCGGCACGTCGATCCACTCGCCCGCCCCATTGAGCACCTCCAGTCCCGGCGCGGTGGGCTTGAGCAGCGTGAAACATTCGTAGTCGGTGTGCGCGCCGATCCCGATGCTGTCCTTGGCATCCGGGTTGTAGGGGTAGTGGATGAGCCGCAACTGGCTCGGGGTCTTGGTGGCGTGCCGGGAGAACACCTCGGGGTCTTCGCCGAGCGCCACCGCGAATGCCCACAGCAGCCGCTGCCCCACCGCCAACAGCGCCTGGTAGTAGGCAGTCACCGCCGGGGCGAAACCCGCGAGCTCCGGCCAGGCGTTGGGGCCGAGCATCGGGTTGCCGGACAGATAGTCCGGGTCGTCGACAGGCAGGTCGAGCGCGGTATCGAATGCTTCTTTCAGGTCCGGGACGGTGCCCTCGAGGCCCTCCTCCCCGATCGGCACGTAGCCGCGATGGCAGCGGGAGAGCCCGATGTAGTTGCGCATCTTCTCGTCCACCGGCAGCGCGAAGAACTCCTTGACGGCGGCCAGCATGGCGTCGAACAGCGACTCGTCGATACCGGTACCACTGATGTAGAAGAAGCCGACTTCGGCTGCCGCACGGCCGATCTCGGCAGCCACCCGTTCCTGCTCGGCGCACTCGGGTGAGTACAGTCCACCGATGTCGATGACCGGCACCGACGTGAATGACGTTATGCCACTCATGAATTCAAATCTCCTTCCGATTCATCCACCGTCCAGCGCACGCCGTTGGCCTGGAATTCGTCGCCGCACATCACGATTCCGAGCTGCTGGTAGGCGGCATCGCCGACGGTGCCGATGAGCACCTGGCCACGATCGGCCCAGCCGAACAGCCCGCCGGCCCGGACCAGCAGAGCCTGGGCGCCGTCCGCTCCGGAGAGGAACACTGCGCCTATCGGACCGTCCAAGTCCGGGTCGCGGACCCAATGTTCGATGTAGTTCTCGTGCACACCGGCTTCGATGAGAACCTCACCGTCCCAGGTCATCACGCCGGCATCCGGAAACGGGCCGGGCGGCTCCACGTCTACGGCACGATGCCACTCGAAGACGTCGCCGTGCTGCGCCAGCGTCCCCGCGAAGCCGCGCGAGTCGACGTACGCCGTCAGCCCCTGCAGCCACAGCACTCCGGGCTCGTCGTCCCGGGTGCCGTCCGCCCCGATCAGCAGGGTGCGCCGCCACAGCCCGGCGCACTCGGTCATCTGCACGGTCACGAACTCTCCTCCCATCGGTCATGCAGTACCTGCAACCCGTCGGCGGTGGGAACCCCGAGTGCCCGCACCCTGGCGATCCCGCCGTCCGGGTAGGCCTGCACGCGCAGTGCGGCCACGCCGGCCACATCGACCGGGAAGACCTGTCGCGCATCGGGAATCAGCGTCGTGCGCGCCAGCACCGGGACGTCGAAAGCGACCAGACCCCAACCGTGTTCACGATCGGCACCACAGCGGCTGCCCAGCACCGACACCTCGGGGCTGGCGTTGAACACGAAGTAGGACGTGTCGATCTCGATCCGGAGCAGGTCGGCGGGGACCGCGAACGAGATGATCACCGCATCGTGGGTGTCGGGCCCGATATCGCGGCGCCGCCGCGTTTCCCAACCATCACCCATGTTGTGCGGCCGGTTCGGGGCGATCAGCGAGCCGGCGCTGGAATAGAAGCTGTCGCTGCACCATTCGACGCGCCCGCCCTGCTCGAGGCCCGACACCTCGACGGTGACACCGGCCCACAGCGCCGGGTTCGGCACCACTTCGCCGTAGGCGCGCAGCCGCGCGACACCACCGTCGGATTGCAACCGCAGCCGTAGATGCGTCCACCGGCGCCGGTCTGTCACGGCCAGCAGATTGTGCGAATCTGGCTTCAGCACAGTCATTTCCACTATCGGTGTCCACACCACGGCGGGGCCCGCCGGATCCTCGGTGCGCTCCAGTGCGCAGGCGTCGATGGCGCAGGCGGTCGGGTGGTTGCCGGAAAAGAACCGGGTGTCGACGTCGACACAGTGCAGCCGGCCGGCGGCACCCAGCCGGATGATCGCCCAGTCACCGTCTCGCCCTGCGTGGCGTTTGGTCTCCCAGCCGTCCACCACTTCGCCGCGCAGGTCGTAGGTACCGGGCACGAAGGCGGGCTCGGCCGGATCGACGAGCCGTTCCTTGAACCCGAACGATTCGTCGCTGGCCGCCACCACGCTGCCTCCGACGACGCGGGAGGCGAGATCGACGTCGGTCATGAACCCGGAACTCCCGACCCCAGCGCTGTTGATAACGGCCAATGACTGCGCGGATTGTCCGGCCCGGGTGCGTAAACCCCGGCCTTGCTGGTGGACAAGCCGAGGCCGACAACGGCTTGTGCGAGGGCCACCGCGGCGGCCACTCCGTCGACGGCGGGAACACCGAGTTTGGCCGAGATCGCCGCCGTCACACCGGCCATCCCGGCGCAGCCCAGGCAGATCACGTCGGCGCCGTCCTCGCTGATCGCACGGGCCGCCTCGTCGACGATCGCCTGCACGGCACCGGCCGGGTCGGCGTCCACCTGTGCCGTGCCCAGGCCGCAGGCCCGCACGGAAGCGCAGTGCGCGTTCAGCCCGGCGAGCAGCAGACGGTCTTCGATGGCAGGGATCGACCGGGCCAGCGTGGTGATCACCGAGAACCGCCTACCGATCAGATGGGCGACGTGCGCGGCGCATTCGGCGATGTCGAACACCGGCACGGTCAGCATCTCCGCCAGCGCATCGCGCCCGTGCTCACCGAATCCCGCCAACACGACCGCGTCGAAGTCGAAGACCCCGTCCCCGGTGAGCCGGGCCACGACATCCATCACCCCGACCGCCGACAGATAGCTCTCCGCCGCGGAATCGATCGCCTCCGCCCCGAAATACGGTGACATGCAGACGATCTCGACCCCAGGATGGGCCGCCGCCCGTGCGGCATCCGCGATCTCGGTGGTCATGGCCGCCGAGGTGTTGGGGTTGAGCACCAGAATTCTCATACCGACTCCCCTATCCGGGCCAGCGCGGGCCTGCCCGCCACCCACGTCTGCAGCACCGCACCACGCAGGCGCACACCGTCGTACGGGCTCACTGGGTGACGGTGCCGCAGCGTGGCCGCGCTCACCGTCTCTTCTACGTCGGGGTCGAAAGTGCACAAGTCGGCCCGCATTCCCACCGCGATCCGGCCGCGGTCGCTGTAGCCGGCCAGGGCCGCCGGTTGCTCCGACATCCACCGGCTCAGGTCGGCGAGCCCGAAACCGCGTGCGGCGGCCTGGGTCCACACCACCCGCGGACTGAGCTGCAGCGAGCTGATCCCGCCAAAAGCCCGGCCGAAATCGCCGCCGGCTTTGAGCTGCGGCGCACAGGGCGAGTGGTCCGACACCACCAAATCCAGGGTGCCGTCGTGCAGCGCGGACCACAGCATCTCCCGGTTGGCTCCGTTGCGAATAGGCGGACAGCAGGCGAATTCAGTTCCGCCGTCGGGGACCGCCTCTGCGGTGAATGTCAGGTAATGCGGACAGGTTTCGGCTGTCACCGCAATCCCGGCCCGCTTGGCCGCCGCCAACCGGGACAGCACCGCGGCACTCGAGACATGCACGACATGCGCCCGGGCCCCGGTCTCCCGCGCCGTGTCGATGACCAGCGCCACAGCATCCGCTTCAGCGACATCCGGGCGTGACGCCAGGAACGACCGGTATCGGCGACCCGATGGTGCCGGCCCGGCGTCGATCACTCGGTGACTCTCCGCGTGTACCAACATCACCGACCCCAGTTCGGCGACGCGTGCCATGGCGTCCCGGAATTGTGCAGGGGTCAGGTGCGGAAAATGCGGGTTGCCGGAATCGGCGAGAAAACACTTGAAGCCGCGTACCCCGGCGCGCAGCAGCAGGGCCAGCTGATCCAGGTTGTCCGGTACCACGCCGCCCCAGTACCCCATATCGACGTGGCAATTATCCTCGGCCGCGGCCTTTTTCACATTCAGCGCCGCGACGCTGGTGGTGACCGGATCACAGTCCAGCGGCATGTCCACCAGCGTCGTGGTACCGGCCGCGGCGGCCGCCGCGGTGGCGGTGTCGAACCCCTCCCAGTCGGTGCCCGGATCGTCGATATGAACGTGCGTGTCGACGAACCCCGGCAGCAGCACCGCGGTGTCAGGTATCCGAATCTCTTCGGCGGCAGCGCAATCCGCGTCGACGGGGCCGATGAACTCGATCCGGCCTCCGGACACGCCGATCGACGCCGGGCGCATATGACCGTCGACAAGTGCCTGATCCGCGCGCAGTACGCACTGCATCACACCGGACCGAACCTGTGGTGGAAATGCTCGGTGAGGTCCGGCCAGACATGTGGGTCATGTCCGGGGATCAACTGGAACCCCTTATCCGCGGCCAACTTCTTGAGCTTGCGAATCGGCTCGATGGTGTCCTGCGGGTCGACGTCGATGAACCCGCCGATGGCGAGTTCGTGCTCGATGTTCTCGGTGAGATCAGCCGCGTCGAAGGCGAATACGAAGCCATCACCGCCGACGGACTGGTCCAGTTGGACGACGAAGCTCTGATGACCCGGCGTATGCCCGTACGTGGGCACCGCGGTGATCCCCGGGGCTATCTCGGCTTCCCCATCAGCCAGGCGCCATTCGATGTTCGGGTCGTCGAAGTCCACCCGATTGATCGCATTGCGTTCGGGCTCAGGATGATTCGACAGCCCGTACTCGAGTTCGCGGCGCTGGGCATGTACCGGCACCTTGCCGGCGAACAGTTTCAGGCCGCCGGCGTGATCGTGGTGCAGGTGGCTGACGGCGACGGTGTGGATCTCATCGAAATCCACCCCGACCTCGGCGAGCCGCTGCTCGATGGGCTCGCCGGGACCGGGCAGCACCGGGCGGTATTCGACGGTCGGGAAGTACCGCCGGTACAGCGCCGGGTCACGTATGAGCGCGGTGTTGAAGCCGGTGTCGAGCAGTACCCAACCGCCGTCGGTCTGCAGCAGTACCCCGGGCACCGGCTCGCGCATCCGCTCCTCCGGTGGCGCGCCGTACACCGACACCGACTTCGGCAGTTCCTCCCAGCCCAGGGTCAGCAGGATGATCCGCCGCACCCCGGGCTTGCCGACGAGCGTTGCCATCAGCCGACCGAAAGCGCGTTCAGGCGAAGCGAGTTCGGGTTGGTGACGACGTGTGCCTGTTCGATTCCCTTCAGCCAGGGCTGGGCGACCATGAAGTCGTTGACATCAGCGACATTCAGCCAGCAGCCCGTCTTGACCGCTTCCACACCGGCGGTCGAGAAGTCGGTGGCCGAGGCGTTCGGCAGACCCGCGGCGAGCGCCGCGCTGACCGGCGGCGCTGAACACCCGAAGAAGTTCAGGCCACCGTCGGCGTCCCACGAGATGTGACCCCAGGTGTACGGCGACGGCGCATCCGGCCAGCCGAGGTAGGTCATGATCTCCGGCGCGGCCTGCCCGTCACCACCGACCCAGCCATAGATCTCCGACGTGGGGTACGCCTGCACCTTGGCAGTCAAACCGGCAGTGGCCAGTTCGGTCTGAATCAGGTTGCTGATCAGCTGGTTATCCGGGTTGCTGGAGTCGTAGCCAATGGTGACGGACTTCTGATCGGCCGGCAGTTTCCCGGCGATTTCGGACAGCGCAGACAGATCGTGCGGGACCGACTGCTTGCCGAACTCGGCGGCCATCATGTTCGGCGGGTAAATCTGCTCGGCCTTCTTGCCGCGCCCGAAATACGTCTGCTTGACCAGTTCGTCGACGTCGATCGCCTGCATCACGGCGGTGCGATTCTTGACGTCGGTCATCATGCCCTTACGCGGGTTGACGTACACGTAGTTCGACATCATCGTCGGCAGCGAGTAGTTGGCGAACGACTTGTTGCTCAGATAGGACTGGACGGCTGACGACGGCAGGTCGTGCAGGATCGCGGCCACCTGGCCGTTGTTGAACTGCAACTGCTGCGCCGATACGTCGGTGATGACCGGGATGTCGACCTTCTCGAAATACGGTTTGGTCCCCCAGTAGTCAGGGAAGGCGGCGAGTGCGTAGTGCGAGCCCACCGCCGCATCCGTCAGCACGAACGGGCCGGTACCGAGATCATGGGTGGTCAGGTAGGCCTGTGCGTTGTCGGCAGCGCCGTTCTTCTTGAGGCCTTCTGGACTGAGCATGCGGGGACCATAGGGACATGCCAGGTAGTCGAGGAATGCCGAGTTCGGCGCCTTGAGCGTGATGGTGACGCCGTAATCACCTTGCGTGGTAACCGATTCCACATCTTTGACCATGTAGGCCGGCCCCTGGTTGACCGCCAGCCTGCGATCGAACGACGCCTTGACCGCCGCCGAGGTGAACGGCGTGCCGTCGTGGAACTTGACGCCCTCGCGGAGTTTGAACGTGTACACCTTGTTGTCCGGTGACGCTGTCCAACTGGTGGCCAGCAGCGGCTCCAGGACGGCCTTATCGATGCCGGATTTGTATTGCAGCAGCCCTTCATAGCTGTTGGTGGTCAGCAGCAGACCCTGGCCGGCGTAGTAGATGTCGGGGTCCGGCGGCTGGCCCGGATCCTGCAGGAACGACAGGTGTAGCACTTTGTCGGTGGGGGCGGCATTCGGGGTGCCGCCGCCACCGGAATTCGAGCCACCGCAACCACTTAGCGTCAACATCACGGCGGCACCGGCGGCCGCGTACCGCCACCCGCCACGTGCGCGAGCGGGGACCTTGTGGCTCTTCATCATCGGGCAACTCCTTCGAGGGCGGGTTCGGACAATTCGGTGGACATCTCAGTGAAGGCGGCGACGATTTCATCGGTGGTCCGCATGGCGCCGGACTGCAGGTACTCCATGGCGTCCAGGGCAGCGTCGTGCCGGTACTCCGACGAGCCCCCCACGCAGTCGGTGACCACCCGTACGTAGAAGTCGCGCTGGTGCGCGTCGGCGAACGTGTAGTGCACGCAGACATCGGTGAGCCCACCGATGAGGATCAGCGTCGAGGCCCTGAGACCGGACAGCACGATCTCGAAATCCGTTCCGATGAAACCGGAATAGCGGCGCTTGACGATATGGAACTCGTGGTTGGGTCCGGCGAAGTCGGGCCGCAGTGCGGGATGCAGCGGCGTGCCGGGCCGGCCGTCGACACAGTGCTCTCCCTCGGCGCCGTCGAGTTCGCGGCCGAAGTCGATCCCGTTGGGGCGGTGCACCTCTTGGAAGAACACGATCGGGATTCGCGCGGCACGTGCCGCGGCGATCAGGCGCTGCGCCCGGGCTATTCGGCCGTCGTACCCGGTCATGTGCGCGATGCCGACCAGTTCGGCCGGCATGTCTCCGGACTCCTGCATGTCAACCACGACCAGCACGGGATTGCCCACGATGAGCGGCTGTTTCGGCATCTAACCTCCTGTGATTGCGATACGTGGATCGGCGGCAGCCTGGAGCAGATCCACGACTGTGTTGATGACGACGTAGATCGCACCCAGCATCAGCGTGACGCCGGCGATCGCCGGAAAGTCCGCGACGGGAATGCTCTGCGCGACGTACTGTCCGATACCCGGCCAGCCGAACACCTGCTCGACCACCAGGACCCCCGAAAACATCAGGCCCACTTGAAGTCCCGTCATCGACAGGGCAGCGCCGACCGAGTTGCGCAGCACATGCCTGGCCAGGATCCGGGTCTCGGACAACCCTTTGGCCCGGGCGGTCCGCGCGTAGTCGCTGTCGATATCGGCCAGCAGGCTGCTGCGCAGTACCCGGCCGATCGCGACCGCCGGGCCGATCGCAATGACGAACGCGGGCAGAATCAGGTGGTGCATGGCATCGGCCACGACATCGAGCCGTGCGTGTAACAGACCGTCGACGGTGAGCATGCCGGTCGGGCCGGTCGGCGGGTTCGGCACCGCGATCCGCCCGTTGGCCGGCAGCCAGCCCAAGTCCTGATAGAAGACGATGAGCCCGAGGATGCCGAGCAGGAACATCGGCGCCGAGGAGCCGGTGAACAGCACTGCCCGAAGCACATTGGCGCCGCGCCACTTCAGGGTCGTGCTGAACGCCAGCAGCACCGCGAGCGCGATGGCGATCGCCAGGCCGCACAGCGCCAGTTCCAGGGTGGCCGGAACGAACGACCCGAGATCGGACACCACCGAGTGCCGGGTCCGATACGAGGTGCCCAGATCGCCGGTGGCGGCGCCGACCAGGTAGTGCCAGAACTGCACCAGGACAGGGTCGTTGAGTCCCAGGGCTGCCCGCCGAGCAGCCACCGCATCGGCAGACGCCTGCGCACCCAGCTGCGCTTTGACGGGATCGAGCGGCGAGATGTTCTGCAGGACGAACATCACTGCCGTGAGGGCGACCAGGATGGCCACCATCGCCCCGAGACGGGACGCTATGAATGTCTTAATGGTCGCCGACCTCTCTTCGCACAGGCACTCCGTGTCCCCAACCGGCCCATCGTCATCAGGCGGTCGTCTTCATCAAATTGCGCAAGCAGTCGCCGGAGATGTTGGCGACCAGAGCCAGCACCAACACGCCCAGCCCCGGCATCACCGGGATCCACCACTGCTGCAGGAAATAACTCAGGTTTCGCGCCGAGTCGGCACCGAGCTCCGGAGCGGGCGCGGCTTGGCCGAGTCCGAGAAAGGACAGGCCGGCCAGGGTGAGGATCAGGGTGCCGATGTCGAGGCTGGCGGCGACCAGCGCGCCCGGCACCGCGCCCGGCAGCAGGTGCCGTCCGGCGAGCCGAAATCGGCTGACGCCGGCCAGCTTTGCGGCCTCGACATGTGGGCGCGCAGCCAGCCGCGCCACCTCCCCGCGTACCAGCCGGGCATAGAACGGCCACCACACGATGGACACCGCGATGAGCGTGTGAAGGAAACTCGGTCCCATCGCTGCCACCACCGCGATCGCCAGCACCGGTGCGGGCAGGGACAGGAAGCCGTCGGTGATGCGCATCAGCGTCGAGTCGATCCAACCGCCCGTCGCACCGGCGACCAGGCCCACGAACCCGCCGATCAGCAGCCCCAGCGCGACCACCGCCAGTGCCGCCAACCAACTCGACCGCGCGCCGTAGAGCACACGCGACAGGATGTCGCGTCCCACGCTGTCGGTGCCGAGCAGGAATCCGTGGTCGCCCGGCGCTTGTAGCGGCATCCCGACCGGAATCAGCGGGTCGTGCGGAGCCAGCAGTGGCACCGCGATGACGACCAGGGACAACACGATCACCAGGGAGAAACCGACCCAGTTCACGATCATCGAGCGCGACTGCGGCAGGGCCAGGCGCAGCCGGCCGCGGACCAGGCTCGGGGCGGAGAGCGCGACAGCCATCAGGGCACCTTCTTTTCGATACAGGCCACCTGGTGTGCGCCACCGGCCTTCCCCACGAGTCGGACATCGAGTTCGTCGCCGCTGCACGCGTCGACCGAGATCGGGCACCGCGGATGGAACGCGCATCCCGTCGGCGGTGACAGCGGGCTTGCGGGTTCGCCTGGCAATACCCGTGATTCGCGTCCGAGGTCGGGAATCGCATCGACCAACGCGCGGGTGTACGGATGCGTCGGATCTCCGATGACCTGTTCGGCCGGCCCGATCTCCACGATGCGGCCCAGGTACATCACGGCGATTCGATCGGCCACCACGCGGGCGACCGACAGGTCGTGTGTCACGAAGACCACCGACATGTCCAGACTGCGGCGCAGGTCGCCGATGAGGTTGAGCACCGAGGCTGCCAGTGATACGTCCAGCGCACTCGTCGGCTCGTCGCACAACAGCACCGCGGGCGGCACGATGGTCGCGCGGGCCAGCGAAACCCGTTGGCGCTGACCACCAGACAGTTGACCGGCACGCGATTTCGCCACCTCGGCGGGCAGCCCGACTCGGGCAAGCACCTCGATGACGGCATCGCGTCTGGCGGCCCGGGAGAGTTTCGCGCCGCGCAATCGCTCGGAGATCAACTCGCCAACCGACAGCCACGGGGTGAGTGACGCGCCCGCGTCCTGGAACACCATCTGCGGTCGCTGCTCGCCGGCCACCTCCACACTGCCCGTGGTCGCCTTCTCCAGGCCGGCGATCACGCGCAACAGGGTGGATTTCCCCGAGCCGCTCTCCCCCACCAGCGCCAGCGATTCGCCGTGTCCCACCTGCAGCCGCACGCCGCGCAATGCCTGCAGCTTGCCGTGCGGCGCGACGGCAAAGGTCTTGGTCACGTCAGTCACCGTGACGGCGGCGGGTAGCTCTGCGTCGGCCGCACTGATCGGCTGTCCGACAACGGGTTCCGGCATGTCGACGGGGCCCGGCTCACGCTCGTCCGGCAGCTGCTCCGGTGTCAGCAGGCAGGCACTGACCCGGCCGGCACCGACGGAAACCGGCTCGGGCGGTGATTTCGCGCAATCGTCGGTGGCATGCTCGCAGCGGGGGGTGAATGCGCATCCGGGCAACGGCGTCAGCGCACTCGGTACCGACCCCGGCATCGCGGCAAGCCGCGTGTCACGGGCGGTCTGCAACGTCAACCGTGAACGCAGCAGTCCGCGGGTATACGGGTGAGCGGGCGAACCGAGGACCTCTGCGGTGGGGCCGACCTCGGCAATCCGGCCCGCATAGAGCACCGCGATGCGGTCGGAAATTTGGGCCGCCACCCCGAGGTCGTGAGTGATGAATACGATGCTGCAACCGATTTCGTCGCGCAGCCGCTGCAGCAGCCGGAGTACCTGGGCTTGCACGGTGACGTCGAGTGCGGTGGTCGGCTCGTCCGCGATGATGAGGTCCGGGTTGCCGGCGATCGCGATGGCGATCATGACCCGCTGCCGCAGACCGCCGGAAAGTTCGTGCGGATAGGCACGCATCCGCCGCGCCGGGTCGGGGATGCCGACCGCGGTCAACAGGCGCAGCGCTTCGTCGGCGCTGCCGGCGGCCTCGGCGACCTGCTTGCCAATCCGCATCGTCGGATTCAACGACGTCATCGGGTCCTGGAACACCGCGCCCAGATCGAGCCGACGAACGGTGCGCAGCGCCTTGGCGTCACCGTGCACCATGTCCGAACCGGCGACCGAGATACTGCCGTCGATTCGGGCCGACGCCGGCAGCAGTCCGAGCATGCCGAATCCCAATACGCTTTTGCCCGAGCCTGATTCGCCGACCAATCCCAGGATTTCACCGGGCAACACCGCCAACGACACACCGCGTAGCGCGTGCACCTCGCGCCCATTACGCCGAAAGGTGACATGCAAGCCCGTGACCGTTGCCACCGCGTCGGGGTTCGGCGATGCCGCGGGGCGCGCCTGCGACGCGTCCAGTACAGATACAGCGGTGCCCATGAGCGCTCTCCCGCATTGTCATCGCCACGCCTTGGTACGTCTGCGAACCGCTGGCCTGTCAGTTGACAGTTTTCCCTTCGGACGAGCCCGCCTGGTATCGCCTGGGTAAGCACGATGTAAGCAACTCGCTCGCCTGAGTAACCGCGGCATATCGCATGTTTCTGTCGCATGACAGATACGGGCGGCGATACCGGTCGGCGCCACGATGGACCACGATGAATGGATGTCGATCACCCGCACCGGACGACCACGGCTGCACACGCAACGTCGTCCGGGCATCACCGCACGAGACGAAATACTCGATGCGGCAAGCGAATTGTTCACCACGTTGGGATACACGGGCACGTCCACGAGAACCATTGCCGACTCGGTCGGCATCAGGCAGGCCTCGCTGTATCACTACTTCAAGACCAAAGACGACATCCTGTGCGCCCTGCTGAGCCAAACCGTCACACCGACACTGGCGTTCATCACCACCCTGACGGACGCCGCCCCGACCTTGACCGCCACTGAACACCTGCACGCACTCGCAGCCTTCGACGGAGACCAATTGCTCAGTGGCAACTGGAATTTGGGCGCACTCTATTTGCTTCCCGAGGTGCGCGCCGACCGTCTCGAGCCGTTCTGGTCCGATCGCGAACGGCTTCGACTGCACTACCTGGCACAGAGCGAGCGAGTGCTGGAGCGGACCGGCGTGCATCCGGCCGCCGCCGATCTACCGTTTCGGCTGGTCGAATCCCTGGTCAACATGTGGTCGGTGCCGCACGGCCCGCGGCGATCGGAATTACCCATGCACGTCGCCGATGCCGGCGTGCGGGTACTGGGCGTCCTCGACGCCGAGACACCCGGACTGCGCAAGCGCACCAGCCAAGTCATCGAGCTACACACCGGCGGTCATCAGCCGGCATGAACCTCACTTCCGCCCGGAACGCGACGCCCGTCCACCGTCACCAGCCCTGCCGGATAGCCTCGTAGCGTGTTTCACGTACTGAACATCACGTACACCCAGCCCCTCGACGTCGTCGACCAGTCGCGGCCGGCGCATCTGGAATGGCTTGGCAAGCTGGTCGAGGAACGCCGCATCCTGCTGGCCGGCCGGCTGGAGTCGCAGGGCGGCGCCGTGCTGATCGCCTCGGACATGTCGGCTGAAGAAGCCGACGCCCTCACCGCCTCCGACCCGTACGTGCACGCCGGCGTCGCCAGCTACGAGCGGGTCAGCTTCAACGCCGGATTCCGCGCCGCCGGACTGTAGCGCGCAATTCACAGCCGAATCCGGGATTAGTTCCGCCCCGGCTGCCGTTGAGTGTGGTCAGGGCTTCACAATTGCCCTCATTTCGTTACCTTCGCTAATCTTTTGCGTTAGGTACACGCCGCTAGGCAAGCCGAGAATGAAGAGGACTGACAAAGCATGACCACGACTGTTTCCGCCTACGCCGCGACCTCAGCGACCAGCCCGCTGACCAAGACCACCATCGAGCGCCGTGACATCGGCCCGCACGACGTGGCATTCGACATCAAGTTCGCGGGCATCTGTCACTCGGACATCCACACCGTCAAGTCCGAATGGGGCCCGGCCAACTACCCCGTCGTACCCGGTCACGAGATCGCCGGTGTGGTCACCGCCGTCGGCTCCGAGGTGACCAAGTACCAGGTCGGCGACCACGTCGGCGTCGGCTGCTTCGTCGACTCCTGCCGTGAGTGCGAGAACTGCCTGGCCGGACTGCAGCAGTACTGCACCGGTAAGGGCGGCAACATCGGCACGTACAACGCCACCGGCCGCGACGGCACCCCCACCTACGGCGGCTACAGCACCGCCATCGTGGTCGACGAGAACTACGTGCTGCGCATCCCGGACAGCATCCCGCTGGACAAGGCCGCTCCCCTGCTCTGCGCCGGCATCACGCTGTACTCGCCGCTGCGGCACTGGAACGCCGGGCCGGGCAAGAAGATCGCCGTCGTCGGCCTCGGCGGCTTGGGCCACGTCGGCGTGAAGCTCGCGGTCGCGATGGGCGCCGAGGTCACCGTCCTGAGCCAGTCGCTCAAGAAGATGGAAGACGGCCTGCGCCTGGGTGCGCACCACTACTACGCCACCAACGACCCGGACACCTTCCGCACGCTGGCCGGCAGCTTCGACCTCATCATCAACACCGTGTCGGCGAACCTGAACATGGGCCTGTACCTGAACCTGCTCAAGTCCGACGGCACGCTCGTCGAGCTGGGCGCGCCGGAGAAGCCGCTCGAGGTGCCGGTGTTCCCGCTGGTCGGCATGCGTCGCACCCTCGCTGGTTCGTTGATCGGCGGCATCCCCGAGACCCAGGAGATGCTGGACTTCTGCGCCGAGCACGACGTCACCCCGGAGATCGAGATCATCGACGCGTCGTATGTCAACGAGGCCTACGAGCGCGTCATCGCCAGTGATGTGCGGTACCGCTTCGTGATCGACACCGCGACCATCTAGCCGCGGGTTCCCCTCGTCAACGCCGAGGATTGCGGTCGAATAGTGACCGCAATCCTCGGCGTAACGCGTTATCGGCCGTCTTTGACACCCGGGGTCAACCCACCACTGGACGCGTTCCTGAAATCCCTCTGAGCACAACCGGTGGCCAAGCACTGCCGTCCCGGCATCCTCGGCATGGTGACCCGCGTTATCCGCTTCAACGCCTTTGACATGAACTGCGTCGCCCACCAGTCCCCCGGCCTGTGGCGCCATCCAGAAGATCAGTCCTGGCGGTACAAGGACATCACCTACTGGACCGAACTGGCGAAGTTGTTGGAACGCGGTCGTTTTGATGGTCTGTTCATCGCTGACGTGCTCGGCACGTATGACGTGTACGGAGCCAGCGATGAAGCAGCGATCCGGCAGGCCGCGCAGATCCCCGTCGGGGATCCGATGCTGTTGGTATCGGCCATGGCCCTGGTCACCGAGAATCTCGGCTTCGGGATCACCACCGGCACGGGATTCGAGCATCCGTACCCCTTCGCCCGGCGGATGTCGACGCTGGATCACCTCACCAACGGTCGCGTCGGCTGGAACGTCGTCACCGGATATCTACCTGCCGCCGCGCGCAACATGGGCCAGACCGATCAGCCGGCGCACGACGCGCGCTACGACCATGCCGACGAGTACCTCGAGGTGCTCTACAAGTTGTGGGAAGGGTCCTGGGAGGACGGCGCCGTGGTCCGCGACGCCGAACGCGGAGTCTTCACCGATCCAACGAAGGTGCACCACATCGGCCATTCCGGAACACATTTCAACGTCCCCGGGGTGCATCTGGCCGAACCTTCGCTCCAGCGCACGCCCGTCATCTACCAGGCCGGCTCCTCGCCGCGCGGGGTGCGTTTCGCCGCCGAGAACGCCGAGGCGATCTTCACCGCGGCGCCTACCAAAGCCCTTCTGCGTGAGACGGTTTCCACGATTCGCCGCGAACTCGAGTGGGCCGGCCGGGATCCGTACTCAGCCAAGATCTTCAACCTCACCACCATCATCACCGGTGAGAACGACGAGGGCGCCCACGCCCGGCACGCCGAGTACCTCGCGTACGGCGATCCCGAGGGCGCGCTGGTGTTCATGTCCGGGTGGTTGGGCGTGGACCTGGCCCGCTACGGCCTGGACGAGCCCATCGGTAACGTCGATTCCAACGCAATCCTGTCCGCGGTCAAGGCATTTCAGTCCGCCTCGGACAAGGGCGGCGAGTGGAACGTGCGCGATATCGCCGAGTGGGGCGAGATCGGCGGCATGGGGCCGCGCATCGTCGGATCCGGCGTGCACGTCGCCGACACCCTGCAGGAGTGGGTCGAGGAAACCGACGTCGACGGCTTCAACCTGGCGTACGCGATCACGCCCGGATCCTTCGAGGAGTTCATCGAGCACGTCGTCCCGGTTCTCACCGAGCGCGGCGCCTACCAGTCGACATATGCGCCGGGCAGTCTGCGCAACAAGCTGCTGGGCCACGGCGACCGCCTGGCCGACGAGCACCGCGGGGCCAGTTACCGGGTAGGAGGGCCGAATTCGACGATCATCGAGCGCCCGTCGACCGTGCCGTCGTCGTCGGGGTCGACGGCTGCTCAACCCGCGCGGGGCCGATGAAACTCGCCAAGCAGACGCGGTACCGGGAACAATCACCTTCATGTCCGACGATCCGGTAGACGTCCTGCAACGCTGGGAGCTTGCCGGCGGCGTCTGGCGGATCATCGGTCGCCGCGTGCACGAACTCACGATCGGACTGTTCCAGTGCGATGGTGGTGAACGCGTCGACGTGATCCGGTCCAACGACGCCGCACTGCTCGCCTTCGTCGGCGACCGGGAGACGAACGCGGACTAGCGGACTAATTGACGCGTCGATGAAAAAGTTGACGGCGTTCGTTGTGGCGCATTACAAATTGACCATGACGTCCACCTGCCGCGTTCCGCTGTCCCAGCTGGCTCTCGCCGGCGTGGCCATCGCTCTGCTGCCAGTGAGCGTCGCGCATGCCGACCCAGATCCGGCTCCCGATCCAGCTCCAGTGTCCCCCGGCGTCACCGGCGTACTGAACGACTGGCAGAAATCCGTATGTGCGCCGGGCAGTTTCACTCAGGACGATCCCGCGATCGCCGCCCGCGACTGGCCGGGCGCGGTCCGGGCGGGCACCTGCGCGAGTGCGGTGAATCCCGGTCTGACCAACGGCCTGTGGATCTCGCAGTGGACCGCCAACAGCGACATGACCTCGGCGCTGCAGCGGAATTTCATGGCGCTGTTCGCGTCAGCAGTCAGCGATCAGACGGCGATCATCACGTTCGCAGTGGCCTCGCCCGAAGCGCGGAAATCGCTTGAGCCACTGACCAAATTCGGGTTCACCATCAACCCGGTGCCGCCGCTGGCCTGACGGCCTGCACCAACGCCGAGCCAACTAACTGCGGGGCGCATTCGGCAAGCCGATACGCCCCGCAATCACAGCATTGAACTGCGCTTCTAGAAATCCCAGTCCGCGTCTTCGGTGTTGACGGCCTTGCCGATCACGTACGAGCTGCCCGAGCCTGAGAAGAAGTCGTGGTTCTCGTCGGCGTTCGGGGACAGCGCCGACAGGATCGCCGGGTTCACGTCCGTCTCGTCGCGCGGGAACAGCGCTTCGTAGCCGAGGTTCATCAACGCCTTGTTGGCGTTGTAGCGCAGGAACTTCTTGACGTCCTCGGTCAGGCCGACGCCGTCGTACAGGTCCTGCGTGTACTCGACCTCGTTGTCGTACAGCTCGAACAGCAGCTCGTAGGTGTAGTCCTTGAGCTCGGCACGCTTGGCCTCGTCGACCAGGGCCAAGCCACGCTGGTACTTGTAGCCGATGTAGTAACCGTGCACCGCCTCGTCACGGATGATCAGCCGGATCATGTCGGCAGTATTGGTGAGCTTGGCGCGCGAGGACCAGTACATCGGCAGGTAGAAGCCCGAGTAGAACAGGAAGCTCTCCAGCAGCGTCGAGGCCACCTTGCGCTTGAGCGGCTCGTCGCCCCGGTAGTACTTCATGACGATCTCGGCCTTGCGCTGCAGGTTCGGGTTCTCCTCCGACCAGCGGAACGCCTCGTCGATCTCCACGGTCGAGCACAGCGTCGAGAAGATGTTGCTGTAGCTCTTGGCGTGCACCGACTCCATGAAGGCGATGTTGGTGTAGACGGCCTGCTCGTGCGGGGTCAGCGCATCGGGGATCAGGCTGACGGCGCCGACGGTGCCCTGGATGGTGTCCAGCAGCGTCAGACCCGTGAAAACGCGCATGGTGAGCTGCTTTTCACTGTCGGTCAGCGTGCCCCAGGACGGGATGTCGTTGGACACCGGCACCTTCTCCGGCAACCAGAAGTTGCCCGTGAGGCGGTCCCAGACCTCGGCGTCCTTGTCATCCTGCACACGGTTCCAGTTGATCGCGGAGGCCCTGTCGATCAGCTTCATACCTTCAGACACCGTGACCCCATTTCACCTGGAACTGTGTTTGCCGAGCTGGCACCACAGACACTACCCCTGGTGTTTACCTTCGACGAACACCGCTAAAAGTTGTGTTTTCGTGTCGCGCCAGCGAGGCCGATTCAGCGGATGAATTCGTACTCCGTCGACTGGAATTTCCGGGTCTCGAGCCAGTACTGCCAGGTCATGCCGCTCCACAGCGTGCGGTTCACGCCGTGCTCGTCCATGTACCAGCTGTGGCAACCCCCGGTGCTCCACACGGTGCCGGCCAGGTCCTGCTGCAACTCGGCGTTGTAGTCGTCCTGCGCGCGCCGGCTCGGCATCAGCGCGGCGGCGCCCGCCTTGTCCGCCGCGGCGATCGCCTGCGCGGCGTAACGGATCTGCGACTCGATCATGAACACCACCGAGTTGTGCCCCAGCGCGGTGTTCGGCCCCAGCAGGAAGAACAGGTTCGGCATGTTCGCCACGGTGATGCCGCGGTGCGCCGCCATGCCCTCGCGATTCCACCGGTCGACCAGGTCCTCTCCCCCGAGGCCCTTAATGTCGACGTAGGTGTACGAGTCGGTGACGTGAAAACCGGTGCACCACACCACCACATCGACCGGATGCTCGACGCCGTCGCGGGTGACGATGCCGTTGGCCGTCATCCGCTCGATGCCCTCGGTGAACACCTGCGTCTTGGGGTTGGCGATGCCGCGATAGTAGGTGTCGGAGTTCAGGATCCGCTTACAGCCCGCCACATAGTTCGGGGTGAGCTTGCGACGCAGTTCCCGGTCTTTGACGCTGCGGTTGATGTTCCATTTGCCCAGCAGCTCACCGATTTTGAGCAGTCGCGGCTGTTTGGTCATCGCGAAGCCGACGCCTTCGTGGATCCAGTAGATGCCGGCGCGCATCAGCGCGCGAGCACCGGGCACCCGGCGGAAGGTGTCTTTCATCCACTCCGGAAAAGCGTTGTTGGGCCGAGGCATGACCCAGGCCGGGGTGCGCTGGTACAGGTGCAGCTCGGCCACCTGGTCGACGATTGCGGGCACGATCTGGATGGCACTGGCACCGGTGCCGATCACCGCGACGCGCTTGCCGGTGATGTCGACGCTGTGGTCCCACTGCGCGGAATGGAAAGTGGCACCGGCGAATTCGTCACTGCCGTCGATCTCGGGGACGGACGGGATATGCAATCCGCCGGCCCCGGAGATGAGGAACTGCGCGACGTACTCCTGGCCGCTGCTGTCGTAGATGTGCCAGCGCCGTTCGTCTTCGTCCCAGTGCGCGCGGTCGACGTGCGTGTTGAAGCGGATGTTGCGGCGCAGCCCGTGCTTGTCGGTAACGCCCTTGAGGTAGTCGAAGATCTCGGGCTGGAACGACCACATGTGCGTCCAGTCCGCCTTCGGCTCGAAGGAGAACGAGTACATGTGCGACGGGATGTCACACGCGCAGCCCGGGTAGGTGTTGTCGCGCCAGGTGCCGCCGACCTCGCCGGCCTTCTCCAGGATCAGGAAGTCGCGCTCACCGAAGCCCTGCTTCCGCAGCGCGATGCCCATGCCCAACCCGGAAAAGCCGGACCCGATGATCACCGCCCGCGTGACGATGGGCTCGGCGGCGACGTCAATGTCGGCAGACTGCTCGGAGACCGTCATGAACCTGCTCTTTCCTGGGAACGGCGGTACCGGATACTTCACAGTCTCCGGTCAGACCCACGCGGTGTCAACGCACCACGTCAGGACCGGATTGTCAGCCGACGGATTCTTCGCGGCGCACCGCGTCGTGCACCGGCAGGTCGAGGTCGAACCGGATGCCGAGCAGCCTGGCGGTGCCGTTGATGGCACCGATCATGATCGTGGTCATGTGCGCGACGAACTGGTCACGGGGCAGCCGGCGCGGGGTGTCGTCACTGCCGCCGAGCCACCAGTCGGTCGCCGACGCGGCCGCGCCGAAGAGCGTGAACGCGGCCAGCTCGAAGATCGCCGAGTCCAGGTCCATGTCCTTGAGCTCGCCGCTGATCATGGCGGCGATGGCCAGGGTGATGTCGCGGCCCCGGTTGACGGTCGTCATCGCGGCGGCAGACTGGTCGGCGAACCGACCCTGCAGCAGGAAGCGCACCACGTTGGGGTGCTGGTCCACCAGGTCGACGTAGTGCTCGACGGCACGGCCGATGATCTGCCCCGTCGAATCGTGCTCGATGTCGATGGACGGAATGACGGCCGCCCACAACATGTCCCGCATCCGCTCGCCGATCTGCGAGAACATGTCGGACTTATCGGCGAAGTGCCGGTAGATCTTGGGTTTGGCCGTACCGGCCTCTTCGGCGATCTCCCGCACGCTGACGTTCGGGCCGAGCCGGTCGATCGCGCGGAACGCGGCGTCGACGATCTCCTCGCGGACCTTCAGCCGATGTTCGCGCCAGCGTTCGCTGCGCGCATCGACCTTCTCGGGCGCACCCTTGGGCGGAGTGACCTTCACCTGCACGGTGACCGAGGGAACGTTCACGCCCGGCACACCAGGAACTTTCACCCCGGCCTGGATGCCGGTACGTGGAAGAGATGGCCTGCGCACCCAGCCACTGTACCGGGCCAGGCAATTCTGACCTGCTCAGACTGCCCGGCGCGGCGAACGTCACATGCGCCGGCACGTCGTCGCACCCAGGCGACCGACAGGCTTCGCGCGTAGCATCAGCCTCAGGCCCCGCCCGAAAGTACCGGCCTGACAGGGACTGATCACATGGTGCAGCGGTACGACGTCGTCGTTGCCGGCGGAGGTCCGGCGGGATCGGCCGCTGCCTGGCAAGCCGCGCAGACCGGCGCGAGTGTGGTCGTCCTCGACAAAGCCACGTTCCCGCGCGACAAGCCGTGCGGTGACGGCCTGACCGCCCGCGGGGTCAGCTACCTGCAGAAGATGGGCCTGGCGAAACAGGTCGCCGAGTTCCACCAGATCAACCGGGTCACGGTGTTCAGCCCACACCGGTGGGAGCTGTCATTCCCCCGCCGCCCTGGCATGCCCGACCACGGCTGCACCGTCAGCCGTACCCGGTTGGACGCGCTGCTGCTCGGCCACGCCGCCGCCGCGGGCGCGGAAGTGCGCGAGGACACCGAGGTGTCGGGCGTCGAGTGCAATGACGACGGCAGGGTCACAGGTGTCGTCCTCAAGGACGGCGAGACCGTGCACGGCGACGCCGTCATCGCGGCCGACGGTGCGTACTCACCGATCAAACGGGCGCTGCATGTCGAGTCCGATTACCAGGGCTATTCGGCGATCGCGATTCGTGCCGAGATGCCGGCCGACCGTCCCGACTCCGATGCCCTGGAGATCTATCTCAAGCTCATCTTCGATGGCGACCAGTTGCCCGGCTACGGCTGGGTTTTCCCAATGGGCAACGGCGCCTTCAACATTGGGCTCGGCTATGTAAACAGCTACCGGAACTGGCAGGCCATCAATGCGACCCGGTTCCTCGGTGACTTTCTGCACACGCTGCCGCGCGACTGGGATCTGCCGTCGATCGACGCGTTGAAGAAGAACAAGAGCGTGCGGGCTTGGCGGTTGCCGATGGGGTTCACCACGTGGCCGCCGTGGCGGCCCGGGGTCTTGTTCGCCGGCGACGCGCTGGGCGCCGGTAAACCCGCCTCCGGTGCCGGCATCTCCAAGGCGCTCGAATCCGGTTTGGCCGCAGGCGAATGCGCCATCGCTGCGCTCATGAACGGCAGTCCCGACGACTTCACCAACTACCAGCAGCGCATCGAATCCGCGTGGGGCCGCGAATACCGGCGCGGCCGCTTCTTCCACAAGCTGGCCGGTATCCCGATGGTGGCCGGCGCCGGGCGCAGAGCGGTCGACAGCCGTGCCTTCCGCGATCTGCTGCTCAAGTCGCTGTACAAGAAGGCCGAGGGGCCGGCGCACACCTAGCGCCGAATGGCCACTTACCGCATGGTTTTTCGCATTTAGCGTGCAACAGCCGGCCGCTCGGTGTCGACCGGCGTCGCCGCCTCAGCGACGGCCGCGCTGCGCCTTCCCCGGCTTGCGGGCGACCTTGCCTGCCGCGGTTTTTCCCGCCGCGGCCCGGGCAGCCTGCTTCGCCAGGGTCTTTTCCCGCGCGCTGCGTTTCGGCGCCGGCTCGGCCTGCCCCCGCGACGAGCTGGCCTTGCGGCCCCGCACGATGCCGATGAACTCCTCGACCAGTTCCGGCTGCTCCCCTTCCGGGAAGGCGAGCGCGACGGGGCAGGTGGGCGCGTCGGTGATCGGCCGGTACGTGAGGTCTTTGCGGTGATACAGCCGCGCCAGTGACTGCGGAACGATGAGCGCACCCATCCCGGCGGCGACGAGTTCTATTGCGTCCTCGGTGGTTTCGGGCCGGTGATCGACTGGGTTACCGGGCGCGTCCGCCCACGCGACGACGTGGTCGAGCGGGATGAGGATCGGCTCACCGTCAAGGTCCGCGGCAGCGATGTCGTCGACGGCGGTGAGCACGTGATCGGTCGGCACCACGGCCACCGTCGTCTCCTCATAGAGCGCGATGACGGCCAGTCCCGTCGTGTCCGCCGGCAGCCGGAGCAGAGCGACGTCGATGGTCCCGGCCCGCAGTGCGTCGGCCGCAGCCGCCGCGGTGACGGGGTGCAGCACCAGCGGGACCCTTGGGTGGCGATCGGCCCAGATCCGCGCCCACTTCGCGGGCGTCCCGCCGGGGACGTACCCGAGGGTCAACGAGGGCGAACTCACGGCCATCACGCTACCCAAACGAGTGTCGGGTGGTTCGCTGTCGGCGCCGATAATTGAGGCATGACCCGACTCGGCGTCTTCACATTCCATCTCGTCGAGATGCCTGTCACTGCGACGGTGCCGCTACTGCGACGACCGCCGCGGCCGGAGCAGGTGGCAGGGCTGCACTACGCCGAGTGCCTGTCGTTGATGCGGCTCGGCGCGCCGACCGTCTCCCCCGACCGACTGCAGTTGCGGCGGCTGGCGATGTTCGCCCGCTGGGACGACGAGAGCGCGATCGACGAATTTCTGGCCGGTTCCGGCGCGCGGTTCGCCGCGGGCTGGCACGTCCGGATGACGTTCCTGCGACGCTGGTCCACACTGGCGGCGCTCCCCGGCCTGCCGCAACAGGCAGATGTCTCCGACGACGACGAGCCCGTCGTCGCAGTCACCCTGGCCCGGATGCGATTGCCCGAGGTCCCCCGCTTCCTCACCTGGGGCAAGCCGGTCGAGCGGCTGGTCCGCGACCATCCGGAGGCCACCCTGGCGCTGGCCGCGATGCGCCCGCCCCGCTCGATCTCGACCTTCTCGATCTGGAACTCGGTTCGGGCGATGACGGACATGGTGCACGGCCGGGGTGCCGCGGCAGAGGTCGTCGAGCCGCTTCGACATGCCGATGCGATGGCAGAACGGCGTCGCCGCGACTTTCACCGCGAGTTCGCGACCTACCGGTTCCGTCCGCTGTCCGAGCACGGCAGTTGGGACGGGCGTACCGGTTACGTTCCGCGGCGTTCCAGCTTGTAGTGCAAGCGGACGGCCGGCATGTTCCACATCCGCAGGACATGATCGGTGCGGAGCACCTGCTCACCGTCGACGTAGAGGTCGAATGTCTCATGCACGGGCGCGCGCCGCGCGAAATAGCGCCCGCGATCGCGCACCAGGACGTACGCCCCTTCGGCACCCCACGGGCCCGCCGGTGAGGACAGTCGCAGGCCGCCGTCCGGCAGGTGCTGCGGCTGCAGGAACACCTGAACGTTGCCCTCCTCCAACGGGAACGTCACGTGCACGCTCGGCCGCTCGGCACCGGGAAGCGTTCTGCGCGAATAACATCCGCTGAACACGGTGTCACCATTGCCGCGCAGGGTCCGAATCCAGCCAGCGGCAACCTGTGCCCCGCCGCCGTCAGTGATCACCGAAACCCGGCCGTCGATGCCCCGCGCCACATCGAGGGGTCGCATCGGCAGAGCCAGTTGCTGCACGCGCTTGCCGAACACACGCGAAATCAGCTCACCGCCCGGCCAGAACAACGGCGACCAGCTGCTCCAGACCTCCATGCGCCACCGCGCCGTGTGCGTGTAGAAATCGTGAATCATCGGGTGGACGGCCGCGGCGTCGAACCCCGGCCCGGAAAGACCCTCGAGATCGGGTTGCAGGCCGGCGTCCAGATCGCCGTCCAGCAAGGCCCCACCGCGCCGAGCCGCTTCCTCGAGCAGCCAGCTGTTCCCGCCGCCGCGGGATCCAAGTGGCGCCTGCAGCCAGGCCTCGCCGCCATCGAGGTCGACGCCTCGTCCGGTCGCCCGCCAGAACTTGCGTGTCGCGAGATCCAGCGTCGAAAACTCCACCTCGCGGATCGTACGGGGTTATCCCGGCGACCTACCGATAGGCTGATGCCCATGAGCAGGCCCAACGCGCAGTCCATGAAACCCGCCACCGCGGCGAAGAAGCTGGACGTCTACTTGCCCGCGACGCCTGCGGAGTTCCAGGAGAACGCAATCACCCGCGACGAGCTCGCCGCCCTGCAGGCCGACCCGCCGCAGTGGCTCATGGACCTCCGCAAGAACGGGCCGCACCCCAAGAACCTGGTGGCTGCCAAGTTGGGCATCTCGATCTCCGGTCTTGCGCGCGGTGACGTCGGGGATGCCCTGACCACTGAGCAGATCGAGCAGCTGCTCGAGGAGAAGCCGGATTGGCTGATCATCGAACGCGAGAGCTACCAGCAGGTGCTGCGCGATCAGCGACGCATCAAGGCGCTGCACGCGGATCAGGCCCGCGAAGGCTGACGCCTGACTTGATCTGAGACGGGTAGCTCGCGGGGCCTACGAGCGCACCACGATCTGATTGCGGCCCCCGAGTTTGGCCCGGTACAGCGCCTCGTCCGCCTCATTGACGAGGGCGTCCAACCGGGATCGCGGGCCGCCGGCGGCGATCCCGAAACTCGCAGTCACCGTTGCCATTCCGTCGCCGAGCTCGGGAGCTTGAGCGACCATCCGGGCCCGGGCGGCGTCGGCCCACTCGACGGCGGTCTGGGTATCGGCGTCGGGCAGCAGGACGGCGAACTCCTCGCCTCCGACGCGACCGATGATCCGCGCCTCGCCCGGACATTGGTTCAGGATGCGCGCGAAGGCCTTCAGCACCTTGTCTCCGCCCGAATGCCCCAAGGTGTCATTGACGGCCTTGAAGTGGTCGAGGTCAGCCAGGATGAAAGCGCAGCTCTCGGCGCTCTGGAGCATGGCCTCCGCACGATGGTTGAAACCCCGCCGATTGAGCACACCCGTCAGCTCGTCCCGATCCCGCTGGAACCGCAGCTCCTGCACGACATCGATCACAGTCACAGCCAACAGCGTGATCATGCACGCCGGCAGCACGATCGTGCTCGCCACGATGAGAAACACCTCGAGGTTCGAAGACATGTAGCTGTCCAGTTCGGCCCGGTTCGTCAGTTCACGCGGCACGTTCGAGAACAGTGCGGCCACCACATCCGCGCCGAGAGCGACCGCCAGCGCAGCCGAGGCGGTGAGCGCGGCCCGATCGGTGCCGGTTTTTGGCACGCGGCGCCAGAGGCGACGCACCACGGCAAACAGTAGCAGCGCCGTCCCCAGATTCTGGGTGATGATCCGTCCGACGATGAGGGGCCAGGGGTAAGCGAGGCACCACACCACGATCACGGAGACCGTGACGTACCAGACCAGGTAACCGCGGGGCAACCGGTCTCCCACCCGCCGCAGCAACCCATCGGCCAGCAGCGCCATGGCGACCGGGAACAGTACTCCGTGGACCGATGATGCGAACGCTGCAGGCAGCGGGACCGAAAGCGCGGTCGTCGCCGCGCTGTAGCACCCGATCGCCAGGGCGAAAAAGAGCGCGCTGGTCCGCCTTCGGTCCACCAGCCATACGACGAAGAAGAGCAGCCCGACGCCCGCCATCGCCAGGGTTCCCAGACTGACGGCGAGCACCCACTCCTGCGACACGACCACCCTCTCCGTCGGTACGACAGCGCGATCAGCGTGACACTACCTGCAGATCTAGCAAACGCGGCGGGTTAAGCGGCTGCACCGGCTGAATCGCACTCCACCGATCGGCCAACTCATCGCACACACAGTCGCGATCTGCGTGCAATGACTAGCCAGTCGGCGTGCAACCCGAGGCGCGACGACGTCACCATGCCGATCTGCTTTGGTAGACCCGATGACTGACACGCCAAACTCGCCGCTGGGCATCGCCACGTTCAACGTCAACGGGGTCCGGGCGGCACGCCGTCGCGGCTTCGACGCCTGGCTCGCCGGGCGGGGGCTCGATGTGGTGGCCCTGCAGGAGTTGCGCTGCCCACCCAAGGAGGTCGGCGCATTCGACGGTTATCACGCGGCAATCGACTGCGGCTCGATCCCGGGCCGCAACGGCGTCGCGATCCTGACGCGCGAAGCACCGTCGGGTGTGCGGACCTGGGTCTCACATCCGCCGCGCACTCGGGGCCTCGGGGCCTATGCGCACGAGGGCCGGTACCTCGAGGTCGACCTCGCGGACGTTCCACTCACGGTGGCGTGCCTATACCTGCCGAAGGGCGGCCTGCCCGCGCACCTGCAGCGGCCCGGCAACATGCGCGATACGCCTGACGGTGGCGCCAAGTACGACCGGAAGATGCGCTTTCTCGGGGCATTCGCGCGCGAGATGAGCCGGAACCGCCGAGCGGCGCTCCAGGCGGGCCGCGAGTTCCTGCTGCTCGGCGACCTGAACCTGGCCCATCTTCCGCACGACGTGACCAATTGGCGGCCCGCACAGAAGATGGAGGGCTTCCTCCCTGAGGAACGCGCCTGGCTGGACGCACAGATCGGGCCGCGCACTCTCGTCGACGTGGTCCGGACGTTGCACGGCGACCGCCCGGGGCCGCTGTCCTGGTGGAGTTGGGCCGGCGAGTCATTCGTCAAGGACGTGGGCTGGCGGATCGATCACCACCTGGCCACGCCGCGGCTCGCGCGGACCGCCGTGTCGGTGACCGTCGACAAGGAAGCCGCACCCGACGCGCGGCTGTCCGACCACGCGCCCGTGGTCGTGCGGTACGCCTTCCCCTGAACACGGGCCGCGCGCGACGCTACCGGTCGACATCGGAACATCTTCGCGCACACGATGAGTTCCGCGTGGGTGGGCGGTCTACCTCTGTGACGGCCCCACTTCCGGGCGCCGCGGACCACAGGAGTTGCCCGATGCATCCCATGCTCTTCATCAACATGCCCGTCGCCGACGTCGCGCGCTCGCGAGAGTTCTTCAGCGGCCTCGGGTACTCGTTCAACGAGAACTTCAGCAGCGACAGCGCCGTGACGTTGACGCTGGGCGAGAACCAGTTCGCGATGCTGACGCAGCGCGACGTCTTCGACTCCTTGCATCCAGTCCAGACCGCTGACGCGTCGCAGAAGGAATGCGTTGTCTGTTTGGGCGTCGACAGCCGCGAGTGCGTGGACGGGCTCGTGGACCGCGCCATCGCCGCTGGCGGCACGGTGGGCGACACCGATGACGAGGACTTCATGTACGGCCGGAGCTACAACGATCTCGACGGCCATTCCTGGCAGATCTTCTGCATGACGCCCGTGGCGGCAGGAGTGTCCGAATAGAAGCAGGCCAAGGGATCTGGCCGTCAGCGCGGGCAGCACAACCCTGAGCGAAACGCGCAAAAGCCCGATTAATATGTACAAGCTCGCATTGTGATGCCGGTTACAGCGACGCTTCTGAGATTGCTCCAGTCACACCCTCAGGAGATAGCTGATGTTGGTTGCCCTCGGCCTGACCATGGTCGCCGCCTTCATGGTCGTCATCATGACCAAGCGCGCAACGCCCATTGTGGCGTTGATCGCCGTTCCCGTGACCTTCGGCCTGCTGGCCGGGGCGGGCAGCGGGATCGGGAAGATGATCACCGACGGCATCAAGGACCTGGCGCCCACCGCCGCGATGCTGTTCTTCGCGATTGTGTTCTTCGGGATCATGATCGATGTCGGACTGTTCGACCCGGTGATTCGCACCGTCATCCGCATGGTGGATCACGATCCCGCGAGACTGGTGGTCGGCACCGCGGTGCTCGCGGCGGTGGTCTCGCTCGACGGTGACGGTTCGACCACCTTCATCGTCACGGTCTCCGCGCTACTCCCCCTCTACTTGAAGCTGGGGGTGAGCCCGGTGGTACTCACCGTGGTCGCCGGCTTGGCGAACGGCACCATGAACATCCTGCCGTGGGGCGGCCCGACCGCGCGCGCGGCGGCTGCACTGAAGATCTCTCCGTCCGAGGTGTTCGTCCCGATGATCCCGTCGCTGATCGCGGGAATGTTCATCGTGCTGGCGTTCGCATGGCACCTGGGAGTGCTGGAGCGCAAGCGGATCGGCTCGATCGTGGTTCGCGAGCGGGTCCTGGCCGGTGTCGGAGGTGGGTCGGAACCGACAGGCCTCGGCGGTGATGCATTCGAGGGTGCCGCCGACGACTCGGGCGCGATCTCCGGTGAATTCGCTCGACCAAAACTGTTGTGGTTCAACGCGATCGTCACCGTCGCACTGCTCGCGGTGCTCACCATGGACATCCTGCCCATCCCGGTGCTCTTCATGATCGCCGCCGCGGTGGCCCTCATGGCGAACTTCCCGCAGGTGGCCGAACAACAGGCCGCGATCACCCGGCACGCGTCGTCGATCGTGTCGGTAGTGGGCATGGTGCTCGCCGCAGCTGTGCTGACCGGAGTGTTCAAGGGCACCGGCATGGTGGAGGCGGTGGCCACCTGGGTCACCGGCATCATCCCCGAGTCGATGGGTCCGCACCTCGGCGTGATCACCGGCGTGCTGTCCATCCCGTTCACGTTCCTGATGTCCAACGACGCCTTCTACTTCGGCGTCCTGCCGGTGCTCTCGGAGACCGCGAGCCACTACGGAATCAGCGCGGCCGAGATGGCGCGGGCCTCGATCACCGGCCAGCCGTTCCACATGCAGAGCCCACTGGTGCCGGCAATCCTGCTGCTGGTCGCGCTGGCCGGCGTCGGGCTCGCCGACCATCACAAGAAGGTGTTGTGGCGTGCGGCGGTGGTCTCGCTGGTAATGCTGGTGGTGGGCGTCGCTCTCGGCCAGATACCGCTCTGACGCGCCGATCCGCGGCCGAGGCGTCATCGGCGGGGATAGCCTCGACCATCATGCCGAGGATCCGATTACGCACCCAGATCCTGATCCTGCAGATGGTGATCGTGACCGCCAGCCTGGCCGCCGGTTTCGGCATCATCATCCACCGCACCGACACGCAGACCCGAACCGAATTCGCGCACCGCGCCCAGGCCATCGCGGAGACAGTGGCCTCGGATCAGGAGGTCCGGGCCGGTGCTGCCGCCCAATCTGCGGCGCGTCGGGCCGGGCACCCCGCCTCCGCTGCCGAGTTGGCTGCCGCCCCGCTGCAGCGGCAGGCCGCAGCCATCACCGCCCGTACCGGGGTGCTGTTCGTGGTCATCGCCGACGACGCCGGCTATCGCATCGCACATCCCGACGCGACGCTGCTGGATCGGCCCCTCAGCACCGATCCGTCCGCCGTACTCGGTGGAGAGTCCGAGCTGACCGTGCAGCAGGGCACACTCGGCGATTCGGTCCGCGCAAAGGCACCGATCCGCGGTCTGGACGGCACCGTCGTCGGCCTGGTCAGTGTTGGCGTGCCGATGGATACCGTAAATCGGGCGACCCACCGCAGCCTGCTGCTCCTGATTGCACTGGTGGGGTTTGCGCTGACAGTGGGGACGATCGGCTCGGCCCTGTTGACCAGGCGGTGGCGCCGCCTCACCCTCGGCCTGGAGCCCGAGGAGATGGCCGAGCTGATCCGTGAACAGGACGCGGTATTGCATTCGGGTGCGGAGGGAGTCATCGCGATCGACGCGGATGGCATCGCCCGCGTGATCAACGAGCGGGCGCGGGAGTTGCTCGGTGTCACCGCCGCGCCGGGAACGCCGCTCAGCGATCTGGGCCTCACCCCCCGCGTGTCCGCGGTCGCGGCGGAGCCGACGACGGTGCCGGTCGCCGCGGCCGTCAACGAACGCGTCGTGCTGGTGTCGTCCCGACGGGTGCACCGCGACGGCACCGACCTGGGCACCGTGCTGACCGCCGTGGACCGCACCGACATCGAGGCGCTCACGCGAGAACTGGACTCGGTGCAAGCGATGAGCTCGGCATTGCGGGCACAACGCCACGAGTCGGCGAACCGCCTGCACGTGGTGGCAGGCCTGCTCCGCGACAACCGGACCGCCGAGGCGCTGACGTACCTCGACGAGATCACCGGGCAAGCCGGCGTCGCGCCCGTGCCGGGTCTCGAGCGGCTGGACGAGCCGCATCTGCGGGCGTTCGTCGGCGCGAAGGCCGCCCGTGCACACGAGCGCGGTGTCGTGCTGCGGGTGGGCGAAGAGACGGCACTGGTCGGCACGCTCGCCCACCCGGTGGATACCACCACGGTGGTGGGGAATCTGCTCGACAACGCGATCGACGCGGCGGCCGATATCTCGCATGCGCAGCCTCCGGTCGTGGAGCTCGATCTGCTGCGCGACGGAAATGATCTGGTGATCGTGGTGACCGATACCGGGGCCGGGTTCACCGTCGACGACCCTTTCCTGGAGGGGGTCACCACGCGATCGGATCCGACGGTGCCGGGTGGGCGCGGTATGGGCCTGGCCATCGCACGGCAAGTGGCGCGTGGGCACGGCGGGGACGTCGTCGTCGCCGCGCGCGGCGGCGGCACGGACGGCGAGCCGACCACAGTGCTGGCCAAAATTCCGGGAGGTGTTCTGAACGATGACGCGTGACCTGCGAATCCTGGTGGTGGACGACGACTTTCGGGTCGCCGCGCTGCACGCCTCGGTGGTGGACTCGATGGTCGGATTGGTCACGGTCGGCTCGGCGCGAACCGTCGCGGAAGCGACGGCGATCGTGGCCCGCGCCGACGCCGCGCAGGTACCCGTGGACCTGGCGCTGGTAGACGTCTACTTGCCGGACGGCTCTGGCATCGACCTGGTGCGTAGCTTGCGCTGCGACGCGTTCGTCCTGGGTGCCGCGGACGATGCGGCGAGCATCCGGGCCGGGTTCGCGGCGGGCGCCCTGCACTATCTCATCAAGCCGTTCCCGAATACCGAGTTGGCGCGACGCCTGGCCGCCTACACGGCCTATCGGCGGATCCTCGACGGCCCACACCTGACTCAGGAGCAGGTGGACTCTGCGGTCTCGGCGCTGCGGTCCGAGCGGCCAGCCACCAAGAAGGACGACGGCGCCCCGCTGACCGAGCGCCTGATCGTGGACGCGCTCCGCGAGGCGGGCGAACCTCTGTTGGCGGACGAAATCGCGCAGCTGGTCGGCGTCGCTCCGGCTACAGCGCGGCGCTACCTCGCGGATCTGGTGCGAGCCGGCACGCTCACGATGGGCCTGCAGTATGGCTCGACCGGCCGACCTCGCCAGCGCTACTCCCCGGCGTGAGCAGGTGACTGGCTTTCAGCCCTGATCCGGTGAGGACCGCAACGATCGTGTCTGCGGCGTTGAGCTCGCCGGCTGCCCGTAGCCGGCGCAGCGCCGGCAAGATCTGGGCGCTGGTGGGTTCAACGAACAGCCCGGTGCGGGCGAATTCACTGACTGCAGGCAGCAATTCGTCCTCCGGGATCGCGACAGCCGTCCCCCTGGTATCCCGGATCGCTTGCAGGACTTCACGATCCCGCACCGGCTTCGCGATGGCTGTGCCCTCGGCGAGGGTCGTCGACCATCGTTGTTCAACAGCCTCAGCCCGGCCCTGCTCGATGGCGGCGACGAGCGGGCAGCAGTTCTGCGGCTGACTGACGAAGATTCGTGGCACGCGGTCGATCGCGCCGGATCGGTACAGTTCGCCGAATCCGACAGCGCAGCCGAGGACCAGACTGCCGGCGCCGGCAGGAACGACAATCGCGGTGGGAGCGCGGAATCCGAGGTCCTCCCAGATCTCGTAGGCGATCAGTTTGATGCCTTGCAGGAAGTACGGGTGCCAATTATGGCTTGCGTAGAAACATGTTTCGGCTCGACGCACGGCCTCGTCGGCCACCTCCTGACGAGTGCCCGGCACCAGCTCCACGATGGCACCGTGCAGTCGGCTCTGCACGATCTTGTTCGGCGAGGTGGCAGCGGGCACCAGGATGTGGGCTTCGATGCCCGCCGCCGCACAGTACGCGGCGACGGAAGATCCTCCGTTGCCGCTGGAATCCTCGAGTGCCCGGCTGATCCCCTGATGACGTAAGGCAGTCGTCATCACCGCAACGCCGCGATCCTTGAAACTGCCGGTGGGGTTCATCGACTCGACTTTCAGTCCGACGTCGATGCCGTCGAAATTGCGGGTCATCAATGGTGTCCGACCCTCACCGAGGGTCACCGGTTCGATGTGCGCCAACGGATTTGGCAGAGCGGCGCGATACCGCCACTGGGAGTTGATCGCGGTATCGATCTGCTCGCGGCCGATGCCCGGCAGCGCCTCGAAGACCAACGGGGTGCCGTCATCACCACGCCATCGGGGTTCGTCAGCCGGATATCGCCGGCCAGCGCGGTCGATCAGGATCGGTCCGTGCGAGCTCGCGGGCACACTCAACTCGAGTCTTCAATGCAGTACTGGCAGGTGTCTTTCTTGATTCCGCGATTTGTGTGGTGTCGGGTATGTGCACTACGTCGACTCGACGGCATCGGCCGGCCTTTTAGAGCCGCTGACAGTTTGGCGCGCGTTTCTTCGCTCGCACTCCGACCAAAATTGGGGTTTCCAGCGCCTTTCCGCTGCTCTGAAAGCTTGGCCTTGGCCTCGTCCGACATCACATGGCCGAAACTGGGGTGGTCAGCACCAAACTTCCCGTAGTTGGGATTGTCAGCACCGACGTTCGTGCCTTTACGTGTCACCGACCACTTCGCTCGTTGCTCGGCGGAGTGCGTCCGCTGATAGAACGGGTTCTCCTCGCCGAATCGGCTGGGAACCTTCCGACCGGTCGATCGAATCCTCGCCGCCTCTCGC
The DNA here is from genome assembly GCF_048282635.1 of Mycobacterium sp. PDNC021. Lineage (NCBI taxonomy): Bacteria > Bacillati > Actinomycetota > Actinomycetes > Mycobacteriales > Mycobacteriaceae > Mycobacterium > Mycobacterium sp. PDNC021. The sequence continues at coordinate 2,784,343 of NZ_CP182502.1, read as the reverse complement.
ATCTCCGCGGTCCACACAACGCCCGTCGGTCCGAGTCCACCGTCCGCGAGGTTCAGCAGTGGATGACCCTCCTGGCGAAGAAGCGATATCCACGCAATCTCGGCCTCGCCGAGCTCGTCGAGTCCGTCTGTCCAGTCCAGCGGATCCACGATCAGATCTTCGCGCTGCTGCTTACGCAACCAGTCATAGAACGGCGTCTTTGTCTCGGTACCAGCGACTTTCAGATGCTGCCGCAGCCGCACCTGTGCCGTTTTTGTCGTAAGGCCGACATAGCGATAAACAGACTCCGACCGGAGCCTGATCCCATAGATCAGGCCTCCGGTCGGAGTTCTGGCAGTCATGAATCCCGCTGTCAGCAACCAAGTATCACAGCATGCAGCTGACGCAATTCTCCACGGCCGTCCCTTCCAAGGCCATCTGGCGGAGCCGGATGTAGTACAGCGTTTTGATGCCCTTGCGCCAGGCGTAGATCTGCGCCTTGTTGACGTCACGAGTACTGGCTGTGTCCTTGAAGAACAGCGTCAGCGAAAGCCCTTGGTCCACATGCTGAGTGGCCGCGGCGTAGGTGTCGATGATCTTCTCGTAGCCGATCTCGTACGCGTCCTGGTAGTATTCCAGGTTGTCGTTGGTGAGGTACGGCGCCGGGTAGTAGACGCGGCCGATCTTGCCTTCCTTGCGGATCTCGATCTTCGACGCGACCGGGTGGATCGAGCTCGTCGAGTGGTTGATGTACGAGATCGAGCCCGTCGGGGGAACGGCCTGCAGGTTCTGGTTGTAGATGCCGTGCGCCTGCACCAACTCCTTCAGTGAACGCCAATCGTCTTGCGTCGGAATGTGAATGCCGGCGTCGGCGAAGATCTGGCGGACCTTGTCAGTCTTCGGTGTCCACTCTTGCTCGGTGTACTTGTCGAAGAACTCACCCGAGGCGTACTTCGACTTCTCGAACCCACCGAACTTCGTACCGCGTTCGATCGCAATGCGATTCGAGGCGCGCAGCGCGTGGAAGAGCACCGTGTAGAAGTAGATGTTGGTGAAGTCGATGCCCTCGTCAGAGCCGTAGTAAATCTGCTCGCGAGCGAGGTAGCCGTGCAGGTTCATCTGGCCAAGGCCGATGGCGTGAGAGTCGTTGTTGCCCTGCTCGATCGACGGCACCGACCAGATGTGGGTCTGATCCGACACTGCGGTGAGCGCGCGGATCGACACCTCGATGGTCTGCGCGAAGTCCGGCGAATCCATGGCCTTCGCGATGTTCAGCGAGCCCAGGTTGCACGAGATGTCCTTGCCGACCTTGGCGTAGGACAGGTCCTCGTTGAACTCCGACGGGGTGGAGACCTGCAGGATCTCCGAGCACAGGTTGGAGTGGGTGATCTTGCCGGCAATCGGATTCGCCCGGTTCACCGTGTCCTCGTACATGATGTACGGGTAGCCCGACTCGAACTGCAGCTCGGCGAGGGTCTGGAAGAACTCGCGGGCCTTGATCTTGGTCTTCCGGATGGCGCCGTTGTCGACCATCTCGTAGTACTTCTCGGTGACGTTGACGTCGGCGAACGGCACCCCGTAGACCTTCTCCACGTCGTACGGCGAGAAGAGGTACATGTCCTCGTTCTTCTTGGCCAGCTCGAAGGTGATGTCCGGGATGACGACGCCCAGCGAGAGCGTCTTGATCCGGATCTTCTCGTCGGCGTTCTCGCGCTTGGTGTCGAGGAAGCGGTAGATGTCGGGGTGGTGCGCGTGCAGGTACACCGCACCCGCGCCCTGACGGGCACCGAGCTGGTTGGCGTAGGAGAACGAGTCCTCCAGCAGCTTCATGATCGGGATGACACCCGAGGACTGGTTCTCGATGTTCTTGATCGGCGCACCGTGCTCGCGAATGTTGCTGAGCAGCAACGCAACTCCGCCGCCGCGCTTGGACAGCTGCAGCGCCGAGTTGATGGAGCGGCCGATGGACTCCATGTTGTCCTCGATGCGCAGCAGGAAGCACGACACGGGCTCGCCGCGCTGCTTCTTGCCCGAGTTGAGGAACGTCGGGGTGGCCGGCTGGAACCGGCCGTCGATGATCTCGTCGACCAGCTTCTCGGCCAGCTCGGTGTCACCGGCGGCCAGCGTGAGGGCCACCATGACGACGCGGTCCTCGAAGCGCTCCAGGTAGCGCTTGCCGTCGAAGGTCTTGAGCGTGTAGCTGGTGTAGTACTTGAACGCACCCAAAAACGTTGGGAAACGGAACTTCTTGGCGAAGGCCCGGTCCAGCAGCTCTTTGACGAAGTTGCGGCTGTACTGGTCGAGCACCTCGCGCTCGTAGTACTCCTTCTCGATCAGGTAATCGAGCTTCTCATCCTGGCTGTGGAAGAACACCGTGTTCTGGTTCACGTGCTGCAGGAAGTACTCCCGCGCTGCGAGCGCATCCTTGTCGAACTGGATCTTGCCGTCCGCGTCGTACAGGTTGAGCATCGCGTTGAGAGCGTGGTAGTCGCTCTCACCGGGCAGCGCGTGCGTGGTTGCGGCTACCGGTTCTGCAGCTGTGACGGTTGGTGGCACGAGAGTTCCTTCCAGAAGTCTTCCAGACCCTCACGAACGGCAGTGACGTCGTCCGGGGTTCCCATGAGTTCGAGGCGGTAGAGGTACGGAACACCGCACTTACGGGAGACCACATTGCCCGCGTAGGCGAATTCAGCACCAAAGTTGTTGTTGCCCGCGGCAATAACGCCACGGATCAACGACCTGTTGTGTTCATTGTTGAGGAAAGCGATGACCTGCTTCGGTACGTAGCCACCGTCGTTGACGTCCGGGGTGGCCCGCCCGCCGCCGTAGGTCGGCAGCACCAGGACGTAGGGTTCGTCGACCTCGACGCGGCCATGCAGGGGGATGCGAGTGGCCGGGATACCCAGCTTCTGGACGAAGCGGTGGGTGTTCTCCGACACGCTGGAGAAGTAGACGAGATTGCTCACTGTTCCTTCTCCTCCCCCGGTTGGTTGGTTGCTAGGCGGTGACCGCCACGGTGCTGAGCGCCTTGATCCGGTCGGGGCGGAAGCCCGACCAGTGCTCGCTGTCGGTCACCACGACCGGGGCCTGCAGGTAGCCGAGCGCCAGCACGTACTCACGAGCTTCATCATCGATGCTGATGTCGACCTTCTCGTAAGCGATGCCCGCCTTGTCCAGCGCCTTGTAGGTGGCGTTGCACTGCACACATGCCGGCTTGGTGTACACGGTGACGGTCATCTCGGTACGACTCCTCTTCGAAGGCCTGGAAGCTGAACTGAACATGGCTGGCAACTGACGGGTTATCGCTTTCCGCTGATATCCCCATCTGGATCAGCGGCCCGGCAATCCCTGAAATTCCCGCATCTCCGGTCGTCCTGAGCCGCTCCGCCAGTACGTCCGAGAATCCCTGAGAATCCCCGCCCGACTGATTTTCCGGCCCCGGCCGACCCTCAATTCGTTGGGGCCTGTCGGTCCGTCAAACACTACACCTAGTGGGCGACAAACCGAACAGATACAAGATGTTCTGAACAACATTCGTGAAATTCCCAGGTCGTAAGGCTGATACCGAGACACTCTCCCGGCGTGTCGCACATCACACCCGGGGGCGTGTCGCGCTCCAACTACCGGTTTATCACCAGCCACCGACAAGTTGCGGCGACGCGCCGCCTGCGACACGCCGGACCCCGTCCGACGGAAGTCGCCAGCTACGCCGATTCCCGCGCGACAGACGCCACAGCTGTGGTACAGCCGTGACGGACGTGACAAATGCGACTATCACCCCCGCGTGGCACGTACCGCCCACACCCCTGCCGCCAGCACGGCCACCGCTTCGGCGACCACACTGAGGACTGCATACGGTACCGGCTCCCAACCCGTCTCCACGAATCCGAACAATCCGACTGTTCGCGACATGCCGAAGGCCGCCAGCGCCCCCGCCGACAGCAGGCCCGACGCCCAGCCGAACCACCGCGGAGCACCCACCGCCAGCAATGCCCCGACGGCACAGAACACCGACGCCTGCACCAGGAAGCCGGTGCCGACCGTCGGGATGTGCCGGTACCCGTGCAGATAGAGGTACGCGTGCAGCACGCCGCTCGCCAGCATGGCCGCTGCGATCACGAGACGGTAGACAAGAGTCACAGCAGGGTCCGTTCCTTGAGCGCGAGCGCCTGCTGGCCGGTCTGGTAGCTGACCTCACGGATACCGAGCGCGTCGTGCAGCTTGCCGGCCGGCAGCGTCAGCGGTTTCGGCGCCGGACCGTCCCCGGGATGCGGCAGCGGATAGGCAGTGGTGGTCCCGCTGTGGAAGGTGATGTTGCCTTCCGTCTTGGAAAACACCTGGTGCACATGGCCGTTGAGGCAGGTCACCGACGCGAACCGCTTCAGGTAGCTCAACGCCTGCGCGGAGTCGTCGGTCCCCCAGCCCCAATCGGGGTACATCGCGAACAGCGGGATGTGGCTGAACACCACGACCGGCGTATCACTGGACAGCGAGGCGACGTCCTTCTCCACGAATTCGAGCTGATCGACGCCCAGGTGACCGAGCTTCTTGAGGTTCAGGGTGTTCACCAGAGCGATGACATGAACCCCGGCGATATCGAAGCTGTACCAACCGTCACCGCGGGTGCCCGCCCCAAACGCCTGCCGGTACTTGGCCCCGGCGTCGTCGGCCGAATCATGTTCCCCCGGAACGGTGAACACGTGCGGCGTGCGCAACCCGGTCATCATCTGCCGGACCTGATCGAACTGTTCCGAGGTCGCCAGATGCGTCAGATCGCCGGTGTGGATGACGAAATCCGGGGTGTAGCCCAGGTTGTTGATGGTGTCGATGGCATGGGTGAACGAGCCCGCGACGTCGGTATTGGCGGCACCGGTGAAGCCGATGTGGCTGTCACTGACCTGCGCGAAGCGCAGCGTGGGCTGCGGCGACGGGCCGGATGAGTTGCCCGCGACATGCGACAGCACTTCCCCACCGACCACCGACAATCCGACTGCGGCGCCGAACCACGCGGTGTGCCGGAGCAATTGACGACGGTTCATCTGCTGCGGGTCGCCGGTTGCCGAGTCATTCATCGGACCACCACCGTCCCGTGCATGAAGGGATGAATCCCGCACACGTACGTGAACGTGCCGGGCGCCGCGAAGACGTAGCTGAAGGTGGCCCCGGAACCCATTGTCGGAGAGCGGAACTGGCCACCTTCGGCGACGATGTTGTGCGGGTCTTCGTCGCGGTTGGTCCAGGTCACCGTCGTTCCGGCCGGCACCGTCAGGGTGTCGGGAGCGAAGGCGAAGTTGTCGATGTTGACGGCGTTCGGCCCCGCTGGAGCCGGCGCCTGGTGGCCGGGTTCGGGCGGGGACATGGTCATCGACCCCATCGAGCCCATCGCAGGTCCGGAGCCGGCACCAGGTCCGCTCATCCCGGGCGTCCCACTGACGTCGGAGCTGAAAACAGGTGTGGGTGCTGCTTTTTGCTGCGGTGCCGTCGAGCTGCATGCGGCCAGCAGCAGGGCGGCGGCAGAGAGCGCCACCAGGGATCGTCGCGACACGACGGGAACCTCCGTAGTCGTCGGGTACGGGTGCGCCTGCGCACCCTCACCAACAGATACGGCGGCGGGTTACACGCCTCAGGCCGGCTGAGTCGGAGGAGTCGGCGCGAACACCTCGATCACGCCGCCCACCTCGCGAACATCGAACTTCGGCAAGGGTTTTGGCGCGATCGGCAGCTGATGCGTCAGGACGTGCCCATCCGTGGCGAACGACGTGGAATGGCACGGGCAGCGCAGCCGGTTGTCCGGTCCGTCGAACCAGAGCCGGCAGCCCTGGTGCGTGCAGACCCCCGAGATGCCTTGCACGTTCCCGTCGACCCTGCGCACGAACCCCACGACCGAGCCCAGGTCGAACGGATGCACGGCCCCCTCAGACACGTCGGAGCTGTCGGCGACCTTCTGCCAGCTGCCCGCGGACGGCACCATCTCCTGGCTCGCGGTGTCCGGATTCGCCGGCCCACTGCGCCCCACCAAAGCCCGGTCGACGGCCACCGCCGCGACCGCGGCGCTGGCGGCCGCGGAGGTCCCGACGATCACCTGACGACGGTTGGCACGTAGCCAGCTGGTCTTCGCCGCTGCCGCGTCGTCGCCGTCGAATTGCGCAGCCAGGCGACCCTGCAGATCGGCGAGGAATTCCGGACGCGGCTCGTCGGCACCGGGCCGGGCCGCCTGCAGGTCGATCGCCGTCCGCATCTGCGCCGCATCGAAGTCGTCGGGCTTGAACCCGGACGGCTTGCGCCCGCGCAGCAGATCGTCGAGGTACCGACGCAACCCCCGCGCGTTCATGGCTCGCCCTTCTCGTTGATCTGTGCCGCCAGCCGTAATGCCCGGTGTTGCAACACCTTTGCGTTGGCGACGCTGACACCGAGCTCCGCTGCCGATTCCTTGATCGACTTGGTCTGGAGAAATCGCAGCTCCAGTATGCGTCGATAGTTGTCCGGCAAGGCCTCCAACACCGCGGCGACGCGGTCCGGCGCGGTGCTGATCGACGGTTCCGCTTCCGGTGGCGCCTCGATATCGAGGTCGATCACGGTGATCTCCCGACCCATCGTCTCGCGCCAGTGCGCGGCGAGCACCGTGCGCGCGGTACTCCGCAGATAAGACCGCACCTCAGCGGCACTCGCCGTCAGCCGCAACGGCCGCAACGCGGCGAGGAACACCTCGGCGGTGAGGTCCTCGGCGTCGGCCTGATTGCCGACCCGCGCGTAGATCGTGCGGTACACCCACCTCGCGTTGTCCTGATAGACGGATTCCCAGTCGGGATACCGGGAATCCGACGAGACCACCCGCAGTGGGGGTCGGTGCACAGGGTCACGCTGTGCAGACACATTGGCCCCGTCTCATCGGTGCGGCCCGGCACACCCCGGGGCCACTTCGAGAAGTAGATAGCCACCGGGGTTACACGAAGGGACATCGCGCGCCAGCATGGCTCGCCGTCACCCGCCCCTACCCGCCGTCATCCGCCGGATCCAGCATTCGGTCACCGAACTGACTGCACAGCAGCAGGGCGACTTCCACGTCGAGCCGGTCGTCTTCGATGGGCCTGCCCCGGCGTTCGATCGCGCGCTGCACCCGGTACTTCACCGAGTTCGTGTGCAGATGCAACTCCTCTGCCGCGGCCTTGTTGCTGCCGCCCGCCTTCAGGAAGGCCTGCAGCGTCTCCCGCAGGCGCTGGTCGCTGACCGTCGAACAGGCCAGTGGGCCAAGCACTTCCGTGGCCCACGCAGACAGCGCGTCGACGTTCGACCCCAGCAGCGCCGCGAGCGCGACACCGCGGTGACCGAACGCGGTGAATCGCCGGCGCTGCGGTCCCGACGCCACGGCGACGATGCGGGCATCTTCGGCCTGCCGGTGTGACAGCCGAAAGCCGGCGACGCCGGACTGCGGGGTGCCGACCGCCACGTATGGGCCCTCGGCCGGCACCAGGCTGCCCAGCCACGTCACCGCCTCATCCATCACTGCCGCGGGCACCGCGACCCAGGCCCACGCCGTGGCCCGATCAACCGAGATGAACAGTGGAGAATCTGCCGCGCCGATCGATGCGGCGAACTGCTGGACCAGGCGCTCCATCTCGGCCAGCCGATCCTCGGAGTCGTCGCACCACAAGACCACTGCGAGGTGGGTGCGCTGCAGCGGGTACCGGATCGCCACCGTCGCGGTGTCGATGTCGACGTCGCCACCGGCAAGTAGTTCACGAATCTCTGTGATACGCACGCTATTTCGGTTCTCCAGCCAGCTCTCCCGAGCCTGCTGGTAGACCTCGACCACCTCTTGGGAGATCCGGTCGATGTAGTTGAACGAGATCGTCGACATCACGTCGAACACGTCCAACCCCAGTCGCGGATCGAGGTCCGCGGTCCGGATCTCCTCCAGCACAGCTTTCAACACCGCCTGATGACCCAGTCGGTACGACCGGACCAGCACATTGGCCGAGATGTCCCGTTGCGCCAGTCGGCGCGCGTGTTCGATCGCGGCCGCCGGAGCGTGCAGGAGGTCGATCGAGATACCGTGCCGGGCTGCGGCGAAGAACGCGTCGATGTTCGCGGCGACCGAATCGCCCAGAATCTGCTGCAGTTGTTCCTCGTCGCGCAGCTCGGCGATATCGGACACCAGCTGATCCGAGACCGAGCGCGTGATGTCGGTGAGGCGAGTGTCCAGCCGCGTGCCGATTCCGGCCACCGCTTGGGTCAACGCGTCATCGTTGCGGTCCCCGCCACCGGCCATTAGCTGCCTGTTCTCCCGGCCACCCCCAAACCGTAGTTCGTCGTCAGTCCTTTTGTCCCCGAAGGACGACAAAGGGCCGTCGGCATCCGTTCCCGGATGCCGACGGCCCTGCCAGTTCTTGGGTCAGCCGACCTCGGCGGCCAACTTGGCGATCACCTCGCGCACGCCATCGACAACCTCCGCAGCCTCCCGCGGATGTTTGCCGTCGAACGCCGAAGCCGGCAGCGACAACTTGACGTCCACGACATCCGCACCGGCGATGCCGAACGACTTGCGCGTCTCGTCGTGCGCCCACACACCGCCGTACTGCCCGAGCGCGGTACCGATCACGGCCAACGGCTTGCCGCTGACGGCACCGGCGCCATAGGGGCGGGACAGCCAGTCGATCGCGTTCTTCAAGACGGCGGGAATGGTGCCGTTGTACTCCGGCGTCACGGCCAGGATGGCGTCGGCGTCGCCCGCGATCTGGCGCAGCGCGACCACCGCTTCGGGCAGTGACTCGTTGTCCAGGTCTTCGTTGTAGAACGGCAGGTCGGCCAGCCCGTCTGCCACGCGTACCGTCACACCGTCTGCCGACGACTCGACCGCGACCTCGGCGAGTTGCCGGTTCAGCGAGGCCGCACGGAGGCTGCCGACCAGGACCAGGACCTTGGTTTCTGCCATTTTCTTTCCCCTAGCTTGTGTCTGTGGCCGGTTCCGGCGAACCGATCCTCGCACGAGTCAACCGGACTGTGGTCCGATTAATTCCACCTGAGCTAAAGTTTTTTCATGAGCGACGGGTTGGCGCAGCTGCGGCCGACAAACCTGCCCATGGCCGGCCTGCCGATGACACCCGCGGCGCCGGTCGAACGCGGCGACGCAGCGCGCAACCGGCTCCTGCTGCTCGACGCGGCCCGCCGACTCATCGCCGAGCGCGGCGCCGAGGCCGTCACGATGGATGACATCGCAGTCGAGGCCGGCGTCGGCAAGGGCACCTTGTTTCGCCGGTTCGGCAGCCGCTCCGGCCTGATGCTCGTACTTCTCGACGAGGACGAGCAGGTCGAGCAGAATGCCCTGATGTTCGGCCCACCCCCACTTGGACCCGGCGCACCACCACTGGAACGGCTGGTCGCCTACGGCCGTGACCGGCTCCAGTTCGTCTGGCAGCACCGTGCCCTGCTGTCCGACGCGGGGCGCGACCCGCAGAGCCGCTTCGGGGCCGCTGCCGCCGTCCACCGCACCCACGTCCGGATGCTGCTGAACTCCGCCGGCACCACGGGGAATCTGAATGCCCAGACCGATGCCCTGCTGGCCCTGCTCGAAGCCGACTACGTGAGCCACCAGCACGACGATCTCGGCCACAGCCTGCAGGCGCAGGGCGCTGCGTGGGAAAGCGTGGCGCACAAGCTTTGTGGGCACTGAGATGACGTGGGTGCTGCACGTCGACCTCGACCAGTTCCTGGCTTCCGTCGAACTGCGCCGGCACCCTGAGCTGGTCGGGCAGCCGGTCATCGTGGGTGGTAGCGGCGATCCCACCGAACCTCGCAAGGTCGTCACCTGCGCCTCCTACGAGGCAAGGGAATTCGGCGTCCACGCCGGGATGCCGCTGCGCACCGCAGCCCGCAAGTGTCCGGAGGCCGTGTTCCTGCCCTCCGACGCGCCCGCGTATGACGAAGCCTCCGAACAGGTGATGGGCCTGCTCCGCGACCTCGGACATCCGGTCGAGGTGTGGGGCTGGGACGAGGCGTATGTCGGTGCGTCCGTGGCTGATCCGTTCGAACTCGCCGAGAAGATTCGCGCCGTGATCGCCGCCGAGACCGGGCTGTCGTGCAGCGTCGGCATCAGCGACAACAAGCAGCGCGCCAAGGTCGCCACCGGATTCGGCAAGCCGGCCGGGGTTTTCGCCCTGTCGGCCGAGAACTGGATGACGGTGATGGGCGACCGTCCGGTCGACGCGCTCTGGGGCGTCGGCCCCAAGACCGCGAAAAAGCTTGCCGAGCTCGACATCACCACCGTCGCAGAGCTGGCCCGTACCGATGCGGAGCTGCTCACCTCGACCTTCGGCCCGACGACGGGACTGTGGATTCTGTTGCTGGCCAAGGGCGGCGGCGACAGCACCGTGACGGCCGAGCCGTGGGTGCCGCGCTCGCGCAGTCATGTGGTGACGTTCCCGCAGGACCTCACCGACACCGCCGAGATGGCAGCCGCTGTCACGGATTTGGCTCGGCGCACGCTGGACGAAATCGTCGAGCAGGGTCGGGAGGCAACCCGGGTCGCGGTGACCCTGCGCACCAAGACGTTCTTCACCCGCACCAAGATTCGTAAGTTGCCGGTTGCCGGGACCGATCTCGAGACCATCACCCGGACCGCCATCGATCTGTTGCACGAGTTCGAGCTGGACCGGCCGGTGCGGCTGCTCGGGGTACGCCTGGAACTGGAGATGCCGTAGCAGTGCTCACCACCATCGCCATCCGGGGCTACCGGTCGCTGCGCGAGATCGTGCTGCCGCTCTCGGAATTGACCGTGGTGACCGGCGCCAACGGCACGGGCAAGTCGTCGGTGTACCGGGCACTGGGACTACTGGCCGACTGCGGGCGTGGTGAGGTCATCGGATCCCTGGCCCGCGAAGGCGGGTTGCAGTCGGTGCTGTGGGCCGGCCCGGAGAACACCAGTGGGGCCCGCCGGACCGGCGCCACAGAGGGCACCGGCCGGACCCGGCCCGTGTCACTCGAACTCGGCTTCGCGGCAACCGATTTCGGCTATTTCATCGATCTCGGGCTGCCGCAGGACCCGGGCCACAACTCGATGTTCGGGCAGGACCCGGAGATCAAGCGGGAGACCGTGTTCGCGGGGCCGTCGCCCCGGCCGAGCAGTTCCTTGGTCCGTCGCACCCGGACCTACGCCGAAGTGGCCTCCGATTCGGGCCGCGGTTTCGACGAGCTGACCCGCGCCCTGCCCAGCTACCGCAGCGTGCTGGCCGAGTACGCGAACCCGGAGGCACTGCCCGAGCTGGCCGCGGTTCGGGATCGGTTGCGCGACTGGCGCTTCTACGACGGCTTCCGGGTCGACCGGGATGCGCCGGCCCGCCGCCGCCAGGTGGGTACCCGCACCCCGGTGCTCAGCGACGACGGCAGCGACCTGGCCGCCGCCGTGCAAACCATCCTCGAAGCCGGGTTCGACGATCTGCCACGGGCGGTCGGGGATGCGTTCGACGGCGCCGAGATATCGGTGAGCTCCGACGGCGGCCTGTTCGAACTGCAGCTGCACCAGCGCGGCATGCTCCGTCCGCTCCGGTCGGCAGAATTGTCCGACGGCACACTGCGATTCCTGCTCTGGGGCGCCGCCCTGCTGTCCCCCGAGCCACCTCAGCTCATGGTGCTCAATGAGCCGGAGACGTCACTGCACCCCGACCTGGTAGGTCCGCTCGCGGACATGATCGCCGCCGCCGCGCGCAAGACGCAGATCGTGGTGGTCACCCACTCGGCCAGGCTGCGCGAGCTGCTGGCCGGTTGCGACGCAAGCGAAGTCGAGCTGGTCAAGCAGTGGGGCGAAAGCCATGTCGACGGCCAGACCATGATCAGCGCGCCCCCGTGGGACTGGGGAAAGCGCTGACCCTCAGCGGTTTTGGGGCTCAGCCCGTTTGGGCCGCAGGGCCCGGGTGAACAACACGTTCACCTGACGCATCGACACGCTGTAAGGCCACCATGCCAGCCGCTTGAACAGATACAGCGCCCGGATGTCCGCCGACGTGTAGATCATGAACCGGTTCTTGGCCACCCCGGACAGCAGTTTGTCCGCGGCCTGCTCCGGCGACACCGCGTGTCCGGCGAACCTGGCCACCCAGCGCTGCACCTGCGGATCGTCGCGATCCACGCCCGCGATCTGAACCGTCTGCACCAGAGGCGTTTTCACCGCGCCGGGCACCACGACCGACACCCCGATACGGTGCCGGGCCAGGTCGAAGCGCAGCACCTCGCTCACGCCACGCAGGCCGTACTTGCTGGCACTGTAAGCGGCATGCCAGGGCAACGCGACGATGCCCGCGGCCGACGACACGTTGGCCAGGCGTCCGCCGCGGCCGGCGGCCACCATGGGCGGAACCATGGTCTCGATGACGTGGATGGGCCCCATCAGGTTGACGTCGACCATCGAGCGCCAGTGCTGATGGGTCAGGGTGCTGACGGTGCCCCAGGCCGAGATCCCGGCGATGTTGAGCACCACATCCATGGCCTCGTGCCGGCTGTGGATGTCCGCGGCGAAGGCCGCGACGGCGTCGTAGTCGGAGATGTCGAGCGCACGGCATTCGGCCACCTCACCGCCCAGTGCACGGGCATCGGCGGCGGTCTGTTCCAGACCCGAAGCGTCGCGGTCCGTCAGGAACAGGATCGCGCCCTGCTGGGCCAGCTTGAGCACGGTCGCCCGGCCGATCCCGCTGGCCGCCCCCGTCACGAAACACTGCTTACCTGCGTAGCCGCTCCACCGCGTCATGGCCCGACCCTACACAGGCAGGTCTCCGCCACCCCATAACGCGCTGAGCCACATCCGCTCCACGACCTCGATGGCGCGCTGCGGGTCACCGTCGCGACCGATGAAGGCACTGTCGCGGGACAGCGTCAGGGCCGTCGTGGACACCAGGATCCGGACCAACCCGGGCAGATCGCCGGAGATCGGCCGGGCGCCCGTGTCCTGTTCGACGACCCCGACGATCTTGGCGATCACCCCGTCTTCGAAATCGGCCATCAAGTCGCGGATTTCTGCGTCGGTGTTCTGCGCGATGGTGCACGCCGCCATGATCGGGTCATTGCTGGCGAATACCGCCGCCGCACTGCCGACCATTCGCTTGGCGAAGGACGCCGGCGTCTCGCCCGGCTCGCGCGGCGCGAAGTTGTGGGTGAGCGAATCCAGTTCCTCCATGGCCTCGGACACGATCTTGGCCAGCACGGAGTACTTGGAGTCGAAGTAGAAGTAGAAGCCCGACCGCGCCACACCTGCCCGGGCGCTGATGGTGCTGACAGACAGGTCGGCGAACGGCTTCTCCTCCAGCAGCTCCCGGACCGCGGTGATGATGGCGTCGCGTTGCCTGTCGCCTCGGCTGCGGCCCCTGTCGACCGTCTCGACTTCAGCGCTCATGGCGCTCACGATGTCACCGCCGACACACCAATTCAAAACTTGACACGCGTCAAGTATGCCAGCCAAGATGACATCAGGTGGTGACTTTCACCACAAACTTCGCATTCAGGAGTGGTCAATGGCGACTATCAGCACCCCGAACTACCTCCTCGATCAGGCCATCCGGCGAATCAAGCCCACGCCGTCCAACCTGCCGGGCATGGGCCTCGTCGAGCAGCGACTGCGCGCCAAGAAGTGGGACGAGTTCGTGTTCGCCGAGCCGCCGGCGGGCAGCGGCCTCAAGGCGATCAAGGGCGATTCGGGACTGCCGGTCATCGGCCACCTGATCGAGGCGTTCCGCAGTGGCCCCGAGTTCGTGCTGGAGCAGTACCGCAAGCACGGTCCGTTGTACTTCGCCGACTCGCCCGCGATGTCCGCGGTCGCCGCGATGGGACCCGACGCCACTCAGGCGGTGTTCTCCAACCGCAACAAGGACTTCTCCCAGAAGGCCTGGGATCCGGTGATCGGACCGTTCTTCGAGGGCGGCCTGATGCTGCTCGACTTCGACGAGCACATGTTCCACCGCCGGATCATGCAAGAGGCCTTCACCAGGTCCAGGTTGACCGGTTACGTGTCGCACATCGACTCCGTCGCCACCAAGGTGCTGGCCACCGACTGGGTGGCCAACGATCCCCGGTTCCTGTTCCACCCCTCGGTCAAGGAACTGACCCTCGACATCGCCGCCGAGGTCTTCATGGGCATCCCGGCGGGCACCGACCACAAGCTCGTCACCACCGTCAACCAGGCCTTCACCACCACGACCCGGGCCGGCAACGCGATCGTCCGGACGCCCGTCCCTCCCCTCAAGTGGTGGCGCGGCATCCAGGCCCGCAAGACGCTGGAGGAGTACTTCTCCCGCTCGATCGCCGAGAAGCGCCGCAGCGAGAGCACCGACATGTTCAGCGTGCTCTGTCACGCCCAGGACGAGGACGGCGGCAGCTTCACCGACGACCAGATCGTCAGCCACATGATCTTCCTGATGATGGCCGCGCACGACACCTCGACGTCGACGATGACCACAATGGCCTATCACCTGGCGGCCAACCCGGAGTGGCAGGACAGGTTGCGCGAGGATTCCGCGCGCATCGGGGACGGCCCGCTGGACATCGAATCGCTGGAGAAACTCGAGACCTACGACCTGGTGATCAACGAAGCACTGCGCTTGCAGACGCCGCTGCCGTTCAACTTCCGGCGGGCAGTGCGCGACACCGAGCTGCTGGGCTACTACATCCCGGCGGGCACCGACGTCATCACCTGGCCGTCGCTCAACCACATGCTGCCCGAATTGTGGACGGCGCCCGAGAAATTCGATCCGGACCGCTTCGCCGAGCCGCGCAATGAGCACAAGTCGCACCGCTACGCGTTCGCCCCGTTCGGCGGCGGTGCGCACAAGTGCATCGGCATGGTCTTCGGCCAGCTGGAGATCAAGACCGTCATGCACCGGTTGCTGCGTCGCTACCGCCTGGAACTCCCGCACAAGGGCTACAAGCCGCGATACGACTACGGCGGCATGCCCGTGCCGATCGACGGCATGCCGATCACGCTGCGCCCCATCAGCTGATCCCCCGCCGAAACGGCATTCCAGCAGGTGCTTACTCGCACTTTCTCTGCTGGAATGCCGTTTCGGCGTCTAGAAACTAGGCGTGCAGCCGGTTGGCGCACGCGATCATCGCCCGCAGCGCCGACTGGACCGGGTCGCGGGCCCAGCCCATGGCCCACTCCGCGCGCACACCGTCGGTGCCCTGGATGAAAGTTGCGATGCCGCCGCCGACGGCGGGCAGCTGATGGAACTTGATCATCTCGACGGCCATGCCGCGCTCGTGCAGCATCGCGGTCAGGGCCGCGATGGGGCCGGTCGCGGCCGCCGTCGAGGTAGCGATGCGGTCGCCGACGGCGATGCTGGCCCGGTACCGGCGCGCAGCGGTGACGCCGCGGCGACGGTCGTCGTCGCCGGTGGTGCCCCAACTGCCGAGGCGGACCGGCCCACGCTGATGGCCGTAGTGATCGATGAAGGTGTCGTGACACATCGCTTCAGCGTGTTCGCGCAGGTCACGAGGCACGGGGCGGTCAAACAGATCCGCGAAACGCGAAGTGGTGGAGATGGCGGTGGAGGTGAACATGCGTCGGTCTTTTCTGCTCGAAAGAAGTGACCGACAGGTAGTAGCGTCCGACCCACAGCGAGGGGTCGGTCAGGATCAGACCCCGCTGTGGGTACTGGCTACTACGAGCATGTGAAGCATGGTCGCCGAGGTTAGTCCGCGACCGCGCCTCGGGTCAAGGCGATTTCACGGCCTTGTTGAGCAGCCACAGGAACGGCCGGTGGCTGGCGTGCCCGTCCCGGTGCAGCGGCGTGCTGTCCCGCGACGCGGAATACCAGGCGGCGCGGCTGATACCGGTGAAGTCCAGTTGCCGCCCGCATCGGCCGGCGAGCGCGTGCAGCAGCAGCATCCCGGTGCGCCCGTTGCCTTCCCGGAACGGGTGAATCTGGTTGTACCGGGCGTATAGCCGGGATAGTTCCCAGGCCAGCCTCGGGTTGTCGAAGCCGGCTCCGATGTCCGCCAATACTGTTGCGGTGAGCTGGATTTCAGCCAGCCGAGCCGCGACGTCAACCTGCCACGTGAACGCCGAGTTGCCGCGGCGAAGGTCGACGGTGCGCAGCTCCCCCGCCCAGGAATACACGTCACCGAAGAGCTCGCGGTGCAGGGCGCTGATATCGATGCTCGCCTCGGACTGCCTGCCGTGCCACAGCACCATTCGGCCCGCCGTCACCTGAAATTCCACCGCCGCCAGATCAGGCCCGTGTTGAATACCAAAGTTGTTGCGCAGCACCGATGTTCCGGGTATCAGGTACGGCACCCGGCGCCGGAGGAACCGGCGCCGCACCGGCGCCGACGGATACTGCTCGCGACGCCGCGTCAGGTAGTCGCCGAAATCCATGGCGCCAGAAGCCAGTGCGCCCAACTCGACAATGTGGGCGGGCTCGGGTTCCCAGCCTTCGATGCGTTGGGCGGCGAGTGTCTGCTGCACCGCGCGGTGTGCCGCGAGCGCCGTCGCGGTGGCCTCGGTGAACTCTGCCGCCATCAACGGAACGCCGACGTCGACGCGAGAAAAGTCAGCTTGCGGCTGATGCCGGCCACCTCTCGGGCCACACTGCGCAGCATGGCTCGCTCCTGCGGCGGCAGCTCCGAGAGCACCACCTGGTCACCGCCGGACCTCGACATCCACCGAAATCTCACCAACGCGGTGAAACACTCATGAAGGCTCGAAACATCTTCGGCATCAAGCACATTCGCGGCTCCGGCGGCGTCGAGCCGGCTGGGCGTCGACAGCGCGGTGGAACCGGCCGACACCGCCGCCCACCGCGCGATCTTCACCAGCGGATCGATCGCAGCCAGTTTGAGGTCGACGGCGTCGGACTGGTTGGCCAACATGCGCAGCCGGGAGGGAAACGTGGCCCGAAACGTGGTGGCGTCCTGCAGCAGGTACTGACGGACCGGGTAGTTGTCACCGGCAGCGCGCACCACCTGGGCGCGCAGTAAGTCGTCGGTCACCGTCGCGTCGGCCAGGTGGACGGCACGGGAGTCGGCGAGCACGCCGGTCATCACCACGCCGCGGTCCTGCCGCGGATCGGCTGCCCAGTGCGCGATGCCGTCAGACCACGCGCTCGCCGATCGGCAGAACCGCGGCCGGCTGGCCAGCACCCCGTTGGCATCGGCTCGCACACCGCACCGCTCCAGGACGGCGTGCACTGCGGCGGCCGCTTCCAGTGCCTCGTCCCGCCCGGCGTCGTCCGCCAGCACGACCAGGGTCTCGACGTCGGATCCCGCCACCGCCTCGCCCCGCGCGACACTGCCGGAGACGAACCACGACCATGGCATACCGACGGGCGTCAGCCGAACAGCCGCTGCGACGCCGGATCGGAGCACCTGAGACCAGGCGGCCGCGACCTCACCGGCCGGAGCCGACGCGCGTGCCGCGGCCCGCACCGCCTGCAGGCCCTGCTCGATTCCCGAGCGCAGCGCGGCGTCGTCGCCCGCCTCATCGATCGCACCGATCGCGTCCATGACGCTATTTCTATCGGACGACAGTTACCTCCGCGTTTCGTGCACGATTTTCCGCGGTCAGCGCGGATTTTCGTGCACAAATCGCCAGGTTGTAGGGTTTGCCGCGATGAGCTGGCAGCACGCACTACTTCTGCTCGCCGCCGGTGTCGCAGGCGGCCTGACCGGCAGCATCGCGGGGCTGGCATCCGTCGCGACGTATCCGGCCCTGCTGATGGCCGGGCTGCCGCCGGTGGCGGCGAACGTGACCAACACCGTCGCGCTGACCTTCAACACCATCGGATCGGTCTGGGGTTCCCTCCCCGAACTCGACGGCATGGGACCGTGGCTGCGCCGCGTCCTGCCGGCCGCCGCACTCGGCGGGGCGGCCGGAGCAGCCCTGCTGTTGGCCCTGCCGGCCGAAGGCTTCGAGGTGGTGGTTCCGGTGCTGCTCGGCCTGTCCTCGGTCACCATCGCCATTCCCCAACGGCGCGGCGCCGACACCGAACCCGGCCGGGGGCGGGCGGTGCTCATCTCCGTCGCGATCTTCGTGATCTGTTTGTACGGCGGGTATTTCGGCGCCGCGGCCGGCGTGGTGCTGCTCGCCTTGTTGCTGCACAGCGGCAGTGAGTCGATGGCCCACGCCAACGCCGCGAAGAACGTCATCCTCGGCGTGGCCAATGGTGTTGCCGCCGTGGGCTTCATCGCGCTCGCCCCGGTGAACTGGCTTGCGGTGGTCCCGCTGGGCTTCGGGTGTCTGGTGGGCTCCCGACTGGGTCCGGTCGTGGTGCGGCACACCCCGGCGACACCGCTGCGATTGACCATCGCAGTGGCCGGCCTGGCGTTGGCCGTCAAACTGGGCTGGGATACCTACCGATAGGCGAACGGGTTGTCGCCCTTGGCAACCCGCACACCCAGGTGGATCAGCTCGGTGGCGGAGGCGTGCAGCTTCTCCCCTGCCTCGCGGTCGGCCAGACCCGCCAGGAAGCGCGACCAGGTGCCCTCGATGACGATGCCCAACTTGAAGCAGGCCATCGCGAGGTACCAGTCCAGATGCTCGGTGCGTCGGCCGCCCGCGGCGAGATAGGCGTCCAGCAGTTCGTCCCGCCCGGCCAGTCCGCCGGCCTCGGCCAGCGCGGCGCCGACGACAATGGCGTTGGGCGCGGTCGGCCAGCACACCAGCATCCAGCCCAGGTCCAGCAGCGGATCGCCGACGGTGCACATCTCCCAGTCGACGAACGCCGCCAGGTCCGGCTTGTCGTGACGCAGCATGACGTTGTTCAGGTGGCAGTCGCCGTGCATGATTCCGGGCTCGCCATCGGGCGGCCGGTTGTCGGTCAACCAGGTCGCCAGCTGCGCAACCCCGTCCAGCGATTCGGGGTCGTAGTGGTCGTGCCGATAGCTCTGCAGCAGGCCGACGAACTGCGGAACCTGCCGTGCCACAAACGATCCCGGCTTTCGGATGGCTGCCAACGGGCTACCTTCCCAAGCCACGTTGCCCAGCTGCGCCAGGCTCGCCGCGTACGACGGCCCGACGTCGTGCCGCAGGCTCGGGTCGGCCGCGTAGGCCGGCGACAGCTCCTCGCCGGGGTTGAAGCCGTCGACCTCGGCCATCAGGTAGAAGACGACGCCGAGCACCGACGGGTCCTCGCAGCCGGCGATGAACGCAGGATGCGGCACCGAGGTGCCGGCCAGGGTCCACAGCACCGCGATCTCGCGCTGCATGGTCTTGTCACTGGTCGGCCGCGGATGCAGCGGCGGTCGGCGCAGCACCACCGGCCGGCCGTCGATGTGCAACCGCACCACGATGTTCTGCGTACCGCCGGTCAGCGGCTCGACGTCGGCGAGGTGCTCACCCAGTCCCTCGGCACGGATCCAGTTCTGGACGATATCTAGGTCACGGTCGGTCAAGGTCGGCTGCATGATGCTGTGATTCTGGCCCGGAATCACCCGAACGGGCAGCTATTTCTTACGATCCGTTTTCATTTGAGACTGACCCGCCAGGTGAGTCGTACTGTGGCTATGTGGCACCTCGACTGGATCCGCACCGATCACTCGCCGGCCTGGCGGCCGCGGCCGTGGCTCTCGGCGTGGCTGCGCTCCTGGCGATTCCGCTTGGGCCGCACGCCGATTCCCGCACCGCGGTCGGGTCGGTGGTCATCGATCAGACCCCGGGACCGCTCAAAGAGTGGGCCATCCAGACTTTCGGCACCAACGACAAACTGTTTCTGACCGTGGCGGTGATCCTGGCCATCGCGGTGATCGCCATGGTGACAGCGCAATTCGAGGACCGGAAGCTCGGCAGTATCGCCATCGGGCTGGCCGGGGTGCTGGGCGGCGCCGCAGTGCTGTCCCGCACCGGCGCCCGCCTCATCGACGTCGTCCCGTCCCTCGTCGGCGCGGCGGCGGGTATCGCGGTCCTGCGCGTCCTGGTCTCCGAGCGCCTCGATCCCCGGGTCCCCGAACCAGACGCGGACACCGGTGCCGCCGATCCCGGCCGGCGTCGATCGCTGGCGGCCCTGGGCTTCTTGGCCGCCGGCACGCTGGCCGGGGTCATCGGCACCGTCCTGGGCCGCGCGGCGTCGTCGGTCTCGGGCGACCGCAGCGCCTATACCCCGCCAGCGCCCAAAATCCCTGGCCCGCCGATCCCGTCGGACGTGCAACCCGCCGGGGTGGACCTGCCGCCGTTCATCACCCCGAACGCCGACTTCTACCGGATCGACACGGCGCTGTCCGTCCCGCAGGTGCAACGGCAGGACTGGCGACTGCGGATCCACGGGATGGTCGACCGCGAGGTCACCTTTCGTTTCGACGAGCTCGCTCAGTTCGAGGCGATCGACAAGGTCGTCACGCTCACCTGCGTGTCAAACCCGGTGGGCGGCAACCTGATATCGAATGCCACCTGGACCGGCTACCGGGTGCGCGACCTGTTGGCCCGGGCCGGCATCCACGCCGACGCCGACATGGTGCTGTCCAAGTCCATCGACGGGTTCACCGCGGGCACCCCCGTCGAGGCACTGACCGACAACCGCGACGCGCTCCTGGCCGTCGCCATGAACGGCGAACCGCTGCCCACCGAGCACGGCTACCCGGCGCGGCTGGTGGTTCCCGGTTTGTACGGCTACGTCTCGGCGACCAAGTGGCTCGTCGATCTGGAACTCACCAGATTCGATCGGGCCCAGGCCTATTGGACGAAGTTGGGCTGGTCCGCGCATGGGCCGATCAAGACCGAGTCGCGCATCGACGTACCGCGCGCCGGCTCCGGGGTGCCGATGGGTCCGGCGACGTTCGGCGGCGTCGCGTGGGCGCAGAATCGCGGCGTCAAGGCCGTCGAAGTCCGCATCGACGACGGTCCGTGGCGGCCGGCGACGCTGGGCGCCGCATATTCGAACGACACCTGGCGGCTGTGGAGTTACCCCTGGCAGGCAGACCAGCCGGGGCGCCACACCATCACCGTCCGCGCCACCGATGGCACCGGTGCGGTGCAGACCTCCGACGTCGCCGGCGCCGTCCCCGACGGAGCCACGGGCTGGCATTCGGTGTCCTTCACCGTGGCTTGAGCCGGATGATGATGCTCCTATTCATGTCAAGCCGCGTTGAGCCAGTTTCTGTAGGTGTCTGCGAAGGTGTCGTCGCGTTGTAGTCCGCGTTCGATGCGGGAGATCACGGTGGGCCAGACCCCGAAATGGTTGGCTGCGGCGGTCACGGTGATGTTCTTGGCTTGCCGAGCCGGGCGCAGGTCGGTGTACTCGGGCACGTCGATCTGGCGGGTCAGCAGGGTGAATATTTCTCGGGCGATGGCTCGTTTGAGCTTGCGCAAGATCTCCTTTTTGCTGTGCCCTTTTGTGACCTGGCGTTGCACGTAATCGCGGGTCCGATCGTGGTTGGACATCCGTACTAGTGCGATGCGGTGCAGTGCGCTGTTGGCGGCGCGGTCACCACCGCGAGAGAGTCGGTGTCGGTTGGTCTTACCCGAGGACGCCGGTACCGGCGCGGCCCCACACAACGCGGCGAACGCAGCTTCACTGTGCAGCCGGTGCGGGTTAGCCCCGGCAGTGATCAATAGCTGAGCGGCGGTGTCCGCGCCGACGCCGTGGGCCGCGCGTAGTGCGGGATTGGCCGCGGTGACGAATGCGTCGATCTGGGCGCCGAGTGCCTCGGCTTGGGTTTCGAGGAATTGCACGCGTTGGGCGAGCAGCTTGGCTGCGCTGAGCATCGACTGCGCCCACGGCTCGGGCTGGGTGTCGGGGCGGCAGCGGGCGATCGCCTCGACCATCTTCAATGTCGTTAAACCACGGTATTTTTCGCGTATCACATCGGGCGCCGATACCAGCATGGCTTTGATCTGGTTGATCACCGCGGTGCGGTGCTTGACCGCCGACCGACGAGCGACATGCAGGGCCCGCAGGCCGGCGGTGGTGTCGTCTTTCGGGGTGGCCAGCCCGTCACCGGCCAACGCGGTCCGCGCGGCGCTGTAGGCATCGAGCGGATCAGATTTGCCTCTGAGGCGGCGAGTGGATTTAACCGCCCGGGTCACCTCGACGACCTCAACGCCAGCCGCGGTCAGCACCCGGGTGAATCCGGCACCATAGCTGGCGGTGCCTTCCACACCGATCCGTTCAACCTGACCCAGTGAGGTCAGGAAGCTGATGGCCGCGCTGTATCCGGCGCGCGTGGTCGGGAACTCCCGATCATCAACAGCGGCACCAGTCATGGTGATCGCGGCGACATGGATCGTGCCGGCATGGGTGTCCGCACCGGCAACGATGCGCGCAGATTCTGTCAAGATGATGGTGTCCCTTCTGACCAGCATTAGGTGGGGCACACCGGCCAGGGCGGGCAGACAAGACATTGGTGAGGAACGGCCAAGCTCCTGATTAAGTCATGTCCGTCCTGTCCGGCGTGAACAAGACGCGCACCACACAGGCCGGACAGATCAAGTTAAAGACAACCCAGCAGAGCGTCAGTCAGACCCAGGGTCACGACCTGCGCGGTAACGCTCTTTCATCATCAATGTCGGACCCCCGTGCCAAGCTGAGTTGGTGCTCCTTACCGACGTCGCCGCGGCTTCAGCCGAGGTCGGTGCGCTATCTGCGCGGTCGGCGAAGATCAGCCGGATCGCGGCCGTGCTCGGCGCCGCCGCCGACCATCCGGTCACTGTCGCCATCGTCGTCGACTGGCTGTCCGGTGAGCTGCCCCAGCGCCAGATCGGGGTCGGCTGGGCGGCACTGCGTTCGCTGCCGCCACCGGCCGAGAGCCAGGCGCTGACCGTCATCGAGGTCGACGCCGCCCTGTCGGCCATCAAGGCAGTCGCCGGCCGCGGTTCAGCGGCCACCCGCACCGAGCTGCTGCACGCGCTGTTCGGGGCGGCCACCGAGGTCGAACAGACCTTTCTGCGTGGGCTGCTCAGCGGCGGGCTGCGTCAGGGCGCGCTGGCCGGGGTGATGGCCGACGCAGTCGCGAAAGCCGCGGGTATCCCCGCCGCCGACGTGCGGCGCGCCGCGATGCTCAGCGGTGATCTGGCCACGGTGGCTGCCGCGGTGATGTCCGACGGTGCCGACGCGCTGCGGTGCTTCACGCTCGCCGTCGGCCGCCCGGTGAGTCCGATGCTGGCCCAGACCGCGACCGATGTCGGCGATGCCCTCGAAAAGCTGGGTGGCGCCGCGATATTCGAGACCAAGCTCGACGGTGTCCGGGTGCAGATTCATCGATCCGGCACCGAGGTGTCGGTCTACACCCGCAGCCTGGATGACATCACGGCCCGCGTACCTGACGTGGTGAGCGCCGTGTTGGCACTGCCCGTGACGAACCTGATCGCCGATGCCGAGGCCCTGGCCATGCGCCCTGACGGTCGTCCGCACCGGTTCCAGGTGACCTCATCGCGGATCGGCAAACGCTCCGATGATGGAGCGCAACCGCTTTCGGTGTTCTTCTTCGACATCCTGCACCGTGACGGCATCGACCTGCTGGATCAGCCTGCGCAGCGCCGCCGCGAAGCGCTCGACGAGGTGGTCCCCGAACCACTGCGGGTGCAGCGCTGCGTCACCTCCGATTCGGTTGTCGCCCAACAGTTCCTCGACGAGACGCTGGCCGCCGGCCACGAAGGCGTGATGGCCAAGCACCCGGAGTCGCCGTACGAGGCGGGCCGGCGGGGCGCCGGCTGGCTGAAGGTCAAACCGGTCCACACCCTGGACCTGGTGGTGCTGGCGGTTGAGTGGGGTTCCGGACGGCGCACAGGCAAGCTGTCGAACATCCATCTGGGCGCTCGTGACCCGGCCACCGGTGGTTACACCATGCTGGGCAAGACCTTCAAAGGCATGACCGACGCGATGCTGGACTGGCAGACGACGCGGTTCACCGACCTCGCCGACGGCCCGATGGACGGTTACGTCGTGCGGCTGCGCCCCGAGCAGGTGGTCGAGATCGCGTTCGACGGCGTGCAGGGTTCAAGCCGCTACCCGGGCAAGATGGCGCTGCGGTTCGCCCGGGTGCTGCGCTACCGCGACGACAAGCGGCCCGACGAGGCCGACACCATCGACACCGTTCGGTCGCTGTACGAACGCTGAGTGTTACCCCGCGATCCAGAGCCACCGATGACAGGATGTGGGGCATGTCACCAGCCACCGCGTACCCCGACGAGTCCGTCGGTGACGTCACCTATGTGCGTACCGACCCGGACCTGCCACCGGTCGCGATCATCGACCGCTCGCCCATCACCACCCGGCATCGGGTGATCTTCGGCGTCATCGCGGTGCTTGCCGCCGTGGCATGGGCCGTCATCGCCTTCGCCCGTGGCGAGACCGTGAACGCGGTGTGGTTCGTCATCGCCGCGATCTGTACCTACGTCATCGGATACCGGTTCTACGCGCGGCTGATCGAGATGAAGATCGTCAAGCCCCGCGACGATCACGCCACCCCGGCCGAACTCCTCGAGAACGACACCGACTACATGCCGACCGACCGTCGGGTCCTGTTCGGTCATCACTTCGCGGCCATCGCCGGCGCCGGCCCGCTGGTCGGACCGGTCCTGGCCATGCAGATGGGTTATCTGCCGGGCACCATCTGGATCATCGTCGGCGCGGTCGTCGCCGGTTGTGTGCACGACTACCTGGTGCTGGTCATCTCGACGCGGCGGTGCGGGCGGTCCCTCGGCCAGATGGCGCGCGACGAACTCGGGCCCATCGGCGGCGCCGCCGCGATCGTCGCGGTGTTGGTGATCATGGTGATCCTGCTGGCCGTGCTGGCGCTGGTGGTGGTCAACGCTCTCGCCGAAAGCCCGTGGGGCGTGTTCTCCATCGCGATGACCATCCCGATCGCCATCTTCATGGGTCTGTACCTGCGGTTCCTGCGGCCCGGCCGGGTGTCGGAAGTGTCCCTGATCGGCGTCGCACTGCTACTGCTTGCGGTGGTTTCCGGCGGCTGGGTCGCGGAAACATCCTGGGGCGCAGACTGGTTCACGCTGTCGAAGGTGACGCTGTCGTGGTGCATCATCGTCTACGGCCTGGCCGCCTCGGTGTTGCCGGTGTGGTTCCTGCTCGCCCCCCGCGACTACCTGTCGACGTTCATGAAGGTCGGCACCATATCGCTGCTGGCGGTCGGCATCCTGATTGCCCGTCCGGTCATGGCGGCCCCCGCGGTGTCGCAGTTCGCCACCCGCGCCGACGGCCCGGTGTTCGCCGGTGCGCTGTTCCCGTTCCTGTTCATCACCATCGCGTGCGGTGCACTGTCGGGCTTCCATTCCCTGATCTCGTCGGGCACGACTCCGAAGCTGCTGGAGAAAGAAGGGCAGACGCGGCTCATCGGTTATGGCGGCATGTTGACGGAGTCTTTCGTCGCGATCATGGCGCTGATCACCGCGGCGATCCTCAACCAGCACCTGTACTTCGTGATCAACTCCCCCACCGCGGCGACCGGCGGCACCGCGGCCACCGCGGCCACCTACGCCAACGGACTCGGTTTGTCGGGAGCCCCGATCACTCCCGCAGAGGTGACGGCCGCCGCGACCGACGTCGGTGAGCACTCGGTCGTTTCGCGCACCGGCGGCGCGCCGACGCTGGCCCTTGGCATGTCCGAGGTCCTACAGCAGGTCTTCGGCGGCTCGAGCATGAAGGCCTTCTGGTACCACTTCGCGATCATGTTCGAAGCGTTGTTCATCCTCACCACCGTCGACGCCGGCACCCGGGTCGCCCGCTTCATGCTGTCCGATGCCCTGGGCAATCTGGGTGGGCCGCTGCGGAAGCTGCGCGATCCCAGCTGGCGCCTCGGCGCGTGGACCTGCAGCCTGCTCGTCGTCGCGGGGTGGGGCAGCATCCTGCTGATGGGCGTCACCGACCCCCTCGGCGGCATCAACACGCTGTTCCCGTTGTTCGGCATCGCCAACCAGCTGCTCGCCGCCATCGCGCTGACCGTCGTCACCGTCGTGGTGATCAAGAAGGGCCTGCTCAAATGGGCCTGGATTCCGGGGCTGCCGCTGTTCTGGGACGTCCTCGTCACCCTCACCGCGTCGTGGCAGAAGATCTTCTCCCACGATCCCAAAATCGGTTACTGGCAACAGCATTCGCAATACCTCGCAGCCAAGGCCGCCGGCAAGACGACGTTCGGTTCCGCCAAGAACCCCGACCAGATCGACGCCGTCATCCGGAACACGTTCATCCAGGGCACGCTGTCGATCGTGTTCGCCGTACTGGTGGTGATCGTCGTGGTCGTCGGCATCGTCGTGGCCCTGCAAGCCATCCGCGGCGGCGGCCGGCCACTGACCGACGACGAGGCGGTGCCGTCGCGGCTGTTCGCCCCGCGCGGCCTGTTCCCGACCGACGCCGAGAAGGAGGTGCAGAAGCAGTGGGACGCGCTACCGAGTTCGCACGCCAAATCCGTTGGTACTGGTCATCATTGATGGGTGACAACCACTACGCGCGGTACCTGGAACACCGCCGTCGCACGCATGCCGGCGAGCCGGTGCTGACCGAGCGCGACTACTGGAAGGCCCGGCACCGCGCCGCCGACCTCAACCCGCAGGGCCGCTGCTGCTGATCTGCACGTCTCTGCGGCCACGGTCGGACAACAGCATCACCGCATAACTGAAGACAAATCGCACACAGCGCGCGCAGAATTTCTCTGGAAGGCCGTCCGTCCGGCGCACCGGGGAGGGAATGCTGATGTCGAAACGCATCGTGGTGTGTTGTGACGGCACCTGGAACACGCCCGACGAACTGCGGAACGGCCAAGCCAGCCCGACAAACGTCTGCAAGATCGCCCTCGCCGTGGCAGACCGCGGGAGCGACGGCACCAAGCAGGTGACGTACTACCGCAGCGGGGTCGGCACGATGCGGTCCGAAAAGTTCACCGGCGGTGCTTTCGGTGTCGGACTGTCGCGCGACGTGATGTCGGCATACCGGTACGTCGTCGCCACGTATGAGCCGGGCGATCAACTGTTCCTGTTCGGCTTCAGCCGTGGCGCCTTCACCGCCCGCAGTGCGGCGGGATTCATCCGTAACTGCGGCATCCTGCGCCGTGAGCACGCCGACCGGATCGACGAGGCCTATGCGCTCTACCGCAGCCACAACGACGCCACCAAGCCGCGGGGCATCGAGTCGACGCTGTTTCGCCAGGCCTATTCGTACGAAGCTTCGGTCTACTTCATCGGCGTCTGGGATACCGTTGGCTCACTGGGCATTCCGTTGTCGGGCAATCCCCTGGTCAACCTGATCAACAAGCGCTGGCAGTTTCACGACACCGACCTGAGTTCCACGGTCCGTTTTGCCTACCAGGCCCTGGCCATCGACGAAGAGCGTCGCCCCTTCGAGCCCACCCTCTGGACCCAGCCGAGGGATACGCCGACCCAGAAACTCGAACAGGTCTGGTTCTCCGGTGTCCACTGCGACGTCGGCGGCGGATATTTCACCCACGAACTCAGTGACATCACGCTCAGCTGGATAACCGAGAAGGCCCACGCGTGCGGTCTGCATTTCAAGCCCGGGGCCTTCGCCGTACACCCGCCGGTCCCCCCTGCTTCCGCCGACACGGTGCCAATTGTGGACGCGTACACCAGCATTCAGCCCAATCCGTTGGGCGAGAAGCACAATTCCATGACGCTCATGTACCGGCTGCTGGGACGCTATGTCCGACATATCGGCGTGAAGGATCCCGATCATGAATACGTGTCCTCGACCGCACTGACCCGGGAGGAACAGGACTCCACGTATCGCCCGAAACCGTTGGCGAACCCACCAACGGGCGGGTTCCACCGCATGCCTGTCGACCCGGACTGATCCATGGCTGCACCCACGCTCACACCCGCGACCACACTCGATGAAGTCATCGATCGAATCGACACGATAATCGGTTGGGCGATAACCGAATCCAACAGGCTCGGCTATTTCGCCGCGTTGTACAAGCGCATCACGGCAGCCGTCAAAACCGCGGTGGCCGAGGGACGGTTCGACGACGGCCCCCGGATGGCCCGCCTCGACGTGGCATTCGCCAACCGCTATCTCGACGCGTTCAACGGATATGCCGGGCGCGGACAATTCAAGAAGCCGACGCGATCGTGGCAGGTGACCTTCAACGCCGCCACGGACGTGCAGCCGATCATGCTGCAACACATGCTCGCCGGGATCAGCGCTCACATCAGTCTCGACCTCGGAATCGCCGCCCAAACCATCGATGCCAAGACCCGCGATCTGGAGGACGACTTCGACCGGATCAATGCGGTTCTGGCCAGTCAGGTCAACGGGATCGTGGGCGATATCAATGAGCTGTCCCCGGCGCTGGCCGAGATCTATGCAGTGCTGTCGAACAATGAAATCTTCGTGATCAATGAGGCGATCACTCAATTTCGGGACGATGCGTGGAGATTCGCTCGGATTCTGTCGTTCGAACCGGGCTTCGTCCGGCCGGTGACCATCGGCATTCGCGACTTTGCGGTGGCCAAGCAAGCCGGGCTCATCTACCACCCGCCCAGCCTGGTCGGGGTCACTCAGGCCGCGGTGAATGCGGTCGCGGCGCGCGAGAGCCGGGATGTGCAGCACAACATCGCGGTGCTCAACGAAATCGCCGCAATACCGGCGCCCATCTCGACGAGCCTCTGACACCGCGACGACGACGGCCGTCTACACAACCTTCCGCACAGTGGACGCATACCGCCATCGGGGCCTCACAGGGTGGTACCAAAAGAGACGATCCTCACTCCGTGGTACTAAATGAGTGTATGGACAGATGTCCAGTTGTTGACCCACCAGCCTTAGGAGAAACGTGCTGTTCACGGTTTCCGACGTCACCGACGCCGTCGCTGCAGCCATCCCGGACCGCACCCTGGTCATTCAGGGCGACCGCCGGTTCACCTACGCCGAGGTCGTCGCCCGCTCCAACCGGCTCGCCGCCTACCTGCACGCGCAGGGCCTGGGCGTGCACACCGATCGCGACCAGCTGGCCGGCCATGAAGTAGGCCAGGACCTCGTCGGCATCTACGCATACAACGGCCCCGAGTTCGTCGAGTCCCTGCTCGGCGCATTCCGGGCCCGGGTGGCGCCGTTCAACGTGAACTACCGCTACGTCAAGGCCGAGCTGCAGTACCTGCTGAACGACGCGGGCGCCTCGGCCCTGATCTACCACGCCGCGTTCGCGCCGACCCTCGCCGAAGTGCTGCCGGAGCTGCCGAACCTCAAGGTGCTGATCCAGATCGCCGACAGTTCGGGCAACGAGCTGCTGCCCGGCGCCGTCGACTACGAGACCATCGTGAACGCCGACGTCCCGCCACCGCCCGTGACGCCGTCACCCGACGATCTCTACGTGCTGTACACCGGCGGCACCACCGGCATGCCCAAGGGCGTGCTGTGGCGCCAGCACGACATCTTCATGGCGTCGTTCGGCGGCCGGAACGCGATGACGGGCGAGCCCGCCCAGTCGGCCCAGGAGATCGTCGACCGGGCCTCGGCCGCCACCGAGATGCGCATGATGATCCTGCCGCCGCTCATGCACGGCGCCGCTCAGTGGGGCGTGATGACCGGCATCAACAACGGCCAGACCATCGTGTTCGCCAAAGACGTCGAGGGCTTCAACGCCAACGAAATCGTCGAGACCATCGCCCGCGAGAAGATCGCGATCGCGACGGTCGTCGGTGACGCCATGGCCCGGCCGTTGGTCAGCGCCATCGAAGAAGCGCTGGCCGACGGCAGCCACGACCCGACCTCGCTGGTCGTCGTCGCCAACGGCGGCGCGTTGTTCACGCCGGCCGTGAAGGGCCGACTGGTCGCGGCACTGCCGAACGCCATGGTGATCGACGGTGTGGGTTCGTCGGAGACCGGCGCGCAGATGTCGCACGTGTCGACCAAGGCCAACGTGTCCAGCGGCACCTTTACCGCCGGTCCGGCCACCCGGATCGTCTCGGAGGACTTCTCCTCGCTCCTGGCCCCCGGCCACGATGGCAACGGCTGGCTGGCCCAGGAGGGCCACGTGCCGCTGGGCTACAAGGGCGACGCGGCCAAGACGGCCAAGACGTTCCCCGTGATCGACGGCATCCGGTACGCGGTGCCGGGCGACCGCGCCCGACTGCTGGAGGGCGGCACCGTCGAGCTGCTCGGCCGCGACTCGGTGACGATCAACTCCGGTGGCGAGAAGATCTTCGCCGAAGAGGTCGAGTCCGCCATCGCATCGCACCCGGCCGTGGTCGACGTGGTCGTCGCCGGACGCCCGAGCGAGCGCTGGGGCAACGAGGTGGTCGCGGTCGTGGCGCTGGCCGACGGCTCCGAGGTCGACGCCGCCGAGCTCATCAAGCACGCCTCGGAATCGATCGCCCGATACAAGCTGCCGAAGGCCATCGTGTTCCGGCCGACCATCGTGCGCAGCCCCGCCGGCAAGGCCGACTACCGCTGGGCCAAGGAACAGGCACTGCAGAACTAGGTCCTGCACAGAACGGCCCCCTTTCGGTGGAAAGGGGACCGTTCTGCGTCCGCTGGAAGGTCAGCCCGCAGCCCACTCCTTGGCCCGGTCCAGTTCGTCGAGACCGAAGATCTGGAGGTCGCCAGGAATCATCCAGGCGACGGCGTGCAGTGTGTGGGCGACCCACGCTTTGTCGGACACCACCGCGATGCGTTTGAACGCCGAGTGGTGTTTGAACAGCGCACCGAACCCGACCTTCAGATCCTCAACGAGCCCACCCGGCCCGAAGCCCTCGTAGTCGGCGGCGATGACCTCGACGATCCTGATCTCCCCACCGACGACGAGATCGTCCATGGTGGGCTCGAATTCACGGATGTCGTCCCCGCTCACGCGCCCCGAAACGCGAATGCCGGTCACACCGTCGGGCATGTCTGACAGCACTTCGATCATGTTCCCCAGCCTACGTCTGCTCGCGGGGAGTGATCACGCCCCGAATCGGGCGAGCGGATCGGCGGTCGCCTCGATCTTGGCGACGAGCCCGTCACGAATCGTCAGGACCACCACCGCGAACAGCTGCCGGTGCGCGAACGCCAGTAGCACGGGTTGCCCGAGCGGGCCGGCGACCACGGTGGTGCCCGGTCCGAGGTACAGCATCAGATTCTCGGCGACCCGCTGCGGTCCGTGATTGACGATGGGCGGGATCGGCGGATCGCTGAGCACCGTGCCGACGCCCCAGACCGTCGGATCCAGCACCGCGGCCAGCGCTTGCACATCGCCGCCGGCGCAGGCGGTGATGAACTTCTCGGTGACGAGTTGATGTTCGGTCACCTCGACGTCGTCGGCACGTACCTCGGTGCCTGCCACCTTCGCGCGGGCCCGACGGGCCAGTTGCCGGCAGGTGCCGACCGGTCTGCCGACGGTCTCGGCGATCGACTCGAACGGGACACCGAACACGTCGTGCAGGATGAACGCCACGCGCTCGCCGGGACTCAATTGCCGCAGCACCCGCAGCAGGGCACCCGACACTTCGTCGTCCAGGGTGATCCGGTCTGCAGGGTCAGGCTCTGCCGACGGCAGCTCGGGGATCGCGTCCTGCTCCAGATCGGTCGGTTGTTCCCGCCGTGCGCGCGCCGAGCGCACCAGGTCGAGGCACAGCCGGCCGGCGACGGTCGTCAGCCACGCGCGGACGTCCTCGATCTCGCCGGGCGCCGTGCGGGACAACCGCAGAAATGCTTCCTGCGCAACATCTTCGGCGTCGCCGACGTCACCCAGCATCTGGTAGGCGAGATTGACCAGATACGGATGGTGGTGGCGCCAGGCCGCGGTGAATCCGGTGATTTCTGTCATGAGCTATAGACGATTCGGTGTGGTGAAAAGTTACCGCACCGCGCGAACCGCCGGCGGTCGTAACTTTTTCCGGCGGCATTCCGTCCTTGGTTCATGACCATTCTCATCACTGGGGCCACCGGCAACGTCGGCCGCCCACTCGTCGAACAGTTGCACGCCGCAGGCATGAAAGTCCGTGCCGTCACCCGTAATCCATCCTCGAACTTCCCGCCGGAGGTCGAGACCGTGGCATCCGTACGCGAGGGCCTGGCCGGCGTCAGCGCGGTGTTCCTCAACTCCCGCGCGCTCGGTCCGGACCTGGCCTGGACGGTCGAGGCCGCCAAGGACGCCGGAGCCAAACTGGTGGCGCTGTCGGCGATCAACGCCGACGACGACTTCTCCCGCCAGCCGTCGAGATTCCGGGGCGACCGGAACAAGGAAGTCGAACAGCTCGCCGTCGATTCAGGACTGCCGTGGGTGAGCCTGCGGCCGGCATTGTTCGCCACCAACTTCATCGGGATGTGGGCCGGGCAGCTGCAGGCCGGCGAGGTCGTGGCCGGTCCCTACGCTGCCGCGTCCAGCGCACCGATCGTCGAAGCCGACATCGCCGCGGTCGCCGCGCACGGCCTGCTCACCGATGAACTGGACGGCCGCAAGATCCCGCTGACGGGCCCGCAGTCGCTCACCAACGCCGAACTGCTGGCCATCGTCGCCCGGGTCCTGGGCCGCGATCTTCGCTACCTGGAAATCCCGGTCGAACAGGTCCGCGAGCGCTTCGTCGCCATCGGCTTCCCTCCGGAGTTCGGCACCGCATACACCGCGCTGCTGGCAGAAACCGTCGACACCCCGGCACCGGTGAGCGACGAGGTCGAGCGCATCCTCGGCCGGCCGGCCCAGCCGTTCGCCGAATGGGTGGACCGCCACCGCGGCGCCTTCGCCCGGAATATGGAGACCAGCCATGTCTGAGCAGCCCACATCAAATCCGCGACCGCCGCGCTACCTGAAGCAGATGAACAAGGTCGTCGTCGCCGTCGGGAAGCTCGGCATCGCCGTCGGCCCCGCGATGGTGCTGACCGTGCCCGGCCGCAAGACCGGCACGCCGCGGAGCACCCCGATGACGCCGTTCGTCGTCCACGGCGCGATGTACGCCGTGGCCGGCTACCCAGGCGCGCACTGGGCGCTCAACGCCCGCGCCGCCGGTACCGGCACCTTGACGCGGGGCCGCAAGTCCCGGCCGGTGAAGATCACCGAGCTGACGATCGACGAAGCGCGGCCGGTACTGCGCGAGTTCCCGGTGCAAGTACCGGTCGGCGTGAAATTCGCCAAGAGCTCCGGCATGGTCGCCGAGGGCACGCCCGACGAATTCGAGTCACTGGCAGGCAGACTCGCCGTCTTCCGGTTCGATCCGCTGAGCTGATCGGGAGTTCGGCACCTAGCGGATCACACCACGTTCACAGAGGTGCTCGGTCAGCGGCTGGACACCGACCTCGAAGTGTTCGGCCATCGCCGTCCGGGCCGCGTCGCTGTCGCCGGCCTGCAGCGCGGCGATCACCCGGCGGTGGTCCCGGATCGACAGATCCGGCCAGCCCTCGAGCGTCGGGAATACTGCCTCCGGTGCGTAACGCGTTATCCCCGACATGAATTGGGTCAGCTTGGGCGAATCGGCGGCGACGTTGATCAGCCGATGGAACTCGTGGTTGAGCCGCACCATGCGGTCGACATCGGTGTGCTGGTAGGCCTGCTCGAGCGCCTCCTGGATTCGGGTGAGCTCGGCGACCTGGTCGGCGGTGATGTGCTCGGCGGCACGGGCCGCCAATTCGCCACCGACGAACGCCTGCACCATGGCCACGTCGGACACGTCGCGGGCGGTGACCTCGAGCACCATGAAGCCGCGTCGCGGGTGCTGCACCAACAGCCCCTCGGCCCGCAGATTCAGCAGTGCCTCGCGGACCGGGGTGACGCTCACACCCAGTTCGGTGGCCAGCTGGTCCAGCCGCAGGTACTCCCCCGCCGGAAACGTACCGTTGAAGATCCGCCGACGGACGTACCGCGCCACATCGTGGGAAAGCTGTGCGGGCGCGGCGAATTCGGGTTCAGATGCGGTATTCATTGAGCAGGTTCTTGCTGATGATGGTCTTCTGGATTTCGCTGGTGCCCTCGCCGATCAACAGGAACGGCGCGTCTCGCATCAGGCGTTCGATCTCGTACTCCTTGGAGTAGCCGTAGCCGCCGTGGATCCGGAAACTCTGCTGAGTGACCTCCGAACAGAACTCGCTGGCAAGGTATTTGGCCATACCCGCCGCGACGTCGTTGCGCTCGCCTGAGTCCTTCAGCCGGGCGGCATTGACCATCATCAGATGTGCCGCTTCGACTTTGGTGGCCATCTCGGCGAGCTGGAAGGCGATGGCCTGGTGGTCGGCGATCGGCTTACCGAACGTCTCCCGCTGCTGGGCGTAGCGCACCGCCAGTTCGAAAGCCCGGATACCGACCCCGCACGCCCGTGCGGACACGTTGACGCGGCCGACCTCGATACCGTCCATCATCTGGAAGAAGCCTTCGCCGGGCTTGCCGCCGAGCACGTCGTCGGCGCCGGCGTGGTACCCGTCGAAGATGAGCTCGGTGGTGTCGATGCCCTTGTAGCCCAGCTTGTCGATCTTGCCCGGAATGGTCAGACCGGGTTTGACCTCACCGAAACCGGTCGGCTTCTCGACCAGGAACGCCGTCAGGTTGCGGTGCGGTTTGTCCGCTCCCTCATCGGTCTTCACCAGTGCCGCAACCAGAGTCGAGCTGCCACCATTGGTCAGCCACATCTTCTGGCCGGTGATGGTGTAGCCGCCATCGGCGTCACGCACGCCCCTGGTGCGGATCGCGGCGACATCGGATCCGAGTTCCGGCTCGGACATCGAGAAGGCGCCGCGCACTTCGCCGGTCGCCATCCGGGGCAGGTAGCGCTGCTTCTGCTCTTCGGTGCCGTGCTGGCGCAGCATGTAGGCGACGATGAAATGCGTGTTGATGACGCCCGAGATGCTCATCCAGCCCCGGGCCAGTTCCTCGACGCACAGCGCATAGGTCAACAGCGACTCACCTAGCCCGCCGTACTCCTGCGGGATCATCAGGCCGAACAGACCCAGGTCCTTCATCTGATCGACGATGGCCTGCGGGTAGGTGTCCGAGTGTTCGAGCTCCTGGGCAGCCGGGATGATCTCCCGATCGACGAATTGCCGGACGGTAGCGACGATTTCGCGCTGCACCTCGGTGAGGCCGGCGGTCTGGGCCAGACGTGTCATGGGGTGATCCGTTCAAACACGGCGGCCAACCCCTGGCCGCCTCCAATGCACATGGTTTCCAGTCCATAGCGGGCATCCCGCAGGTGCAGTTCACGCGCCAGGGTCGCGAGCATCCGGCCGCCGGTCGCGCCGACGGGATGACCGAGCGAGATGCCCGACCCCCGCACATTCGTGCGCTCCCAGTCACTGTCGGTGAACTTCCACTCCCGGGTGCAGGCCAGCGCTTGCGCGGCGAAGGCCTCGTTGAGCTCGATCAGATCGATATCGGCAAGGGCCAGACCGGCTCTGGCCAGCGCGACCTCGGTGGCCGGCACCGGGCCGATCCCCATGACGTTCGGCGCCACCCCGGCCACGCCCCACGACACCATGCGCACCAGCGGCCGCAGCCCGAGTTCGGCCGCCCGCTCCGGGGTGGTCACGACGCACATGGAGGCCGCATCGTTCTGCCCGCTGGAGTTGCCGGCAGTCACGGTGGCATCCGGATCGCTCTTGCCCAGAACGGGTTTGAGCTTGCCCAACGCTTCGACGGTGGTGTCGGCGCGGGGATGCTCGTCGGTGTCGATCACCTGGTCGCCGGCGCGCGAGCTCACCGTCACGGGCACGATCTCGTCGGCCAGCACGCCACTGCTTTGCGCCGCAACGGCTTTCTGATGCGACCGCACGGCCAGCGCGTCCTGTTCGACGCGGGAGATCGCGTACTGCCGACGCAAGTTCTCCGCCGTCTCCAGCATGCCGCCCGGCACCGGATGGTTCTTGCCGCCGGCGGTGGTCCGCCCGCGGGCCAGCCCGTCGTGCACCGTGATGCCGCCGCGCGAGCCACCCCAGCGCATGTCGGTGGAGTGGAACGCGACGTTGCTCATCGACTCCGCGCCACCGGCGACGAC
The DNA here is from genome assembly GCF_048282635.1 of Mycobacterium sp. PDNC021. Taxonomy (NCBI): domain Bacteria; kingdom Bacillati; phylum Actinomycetota; class Actinomycetes; order Mycobacteriales; family Mycobacteriaceae; genus Mycobacterium; species Mycobacterium sp. PDNC021. The sequence continues at coordinate 2,748,534 of NZ_CP182502.1, read as the reverse complement.
GAGATCGTTTGCGCCACTGGCCACTTGCAGGCAGGCCTGGATGACGGCCTGCAGCCCCGAACCGCAGCGCCGGTCGACCTGCATGCCCGGAACGGTGACGGGCAGCCCGGCATCGAGCGCCACCACCCGGCCGATCGCCGGGGCTTCGCTGGACGGGTAGCAGTGCCCGAGAATGACGTCCTGCACCGCTGCCACCGGAATCCCGGTCCGCTGCAACAGACCTTGCAGCGCCGCGACACCGAGCTCGACCGCGGTCAGCGACTTGAACATGCCGCCGTACCGGCCGATGGGGGTACGCACCGGCGCACAGATGACAGGACTGGGCGCGGTCATCTAGATGTGCCGTCCCCCGGTGATTTCCAGCACGCAGCCGGTCATGTACGACGACATGTCCGACGCCAGGAACGTGACGACCGACGCCACTTCGCTGGGCTCGGCGGCCCGTCCCATCGGGATCTCCGCCAGCTTCTGGTCCCAGATCCGTTGCGGCATGGCCTCGGTCATCGCGGATCGGATCAGGCCTGGCTGCACGGCGTTGACCCGCACCCCGAGGTGGGCGACCTCCTTGGCGGCCGCCTTGGTCAGGCCGACGATGCCCGCCTTGGCCGCCGAGTAGTTGGTCTGGCCGATCAGGCCGACCTTGCCCGAGATCGACGAAATGTTGATGATGGCACCGCTTTTCGCCTCCCGCATGACGCCCGCAGCCAATCGGGTGCCGTTCCAACAGCCTTTCAGATGCACGTCGATGACCTGGTCGAACTGTTCCTCGGTCATCTTGCGCATGGTGGCATCGCGGGTGATGCCGGCGTTGTTGACCATGATGTCGAGGCCGCCCCATCCGACGGCAGCGTCGATCAGCGCCTGCACATCGGCAGCAGACGTCACGTCGCACTGAACAGCCTTCGCCACTTCCGGGCCGCCCAGCTTGGCCACCGCAGCTTCGGTCGCCTCGAGGTTCAGGTCACCGATCACGACGCGGGCCCCCTCGGCGATGAACCGCTCCGCGATCGCGTATCCGATGCCCTGGGCACCACCGGTGATCACTGCGGTACGTCCGTCCAGCAGCGGCATGTCGTCCACTCCCTCTCGATCGACTGACCCGGCCGCGCACCCGGCAACCGGCTTCATACATAAAATATGATATTTCTTGCATCAAACCAGACGCGCTCTCGTGTTGCACAAGGAGACCCAGACATGGCCGAACCCGCCACCGCGCCGACCGTCAGCGAGCAGGATTTCCGCGACATCCTCGACGCCACCCGCCAGTTCGTCCGCACCGCGGTGGTGCCGCGTGAGCTGGAGATCATGAACGACAACCGGGTGCCCGACGACATCCGGGACCAAGCCAAGGACATGGGGCTGTTCGGCTACGCCATCCCCCAGGAATGGGGCGGTCTGGGACTCAATCTGGTCCAGGACGTCGAGATGGCCATGGAGCTGGGCTACACCACACTGGCCGTACGCTCGATGTTCGGCACCAACAACGGCATCGCCGGGCAGGTGCTGGTCGGATTCGGCACCGACACGCAGAAAGAGCGCTGGCTGGAGCCGATCGCCAGCGGCGAGTGCGTGGCGTCCTTCGCATTGACCGAGTCCGGCGCCGGCTCCAACCCCGCGGGCCTGCGCACCAAGGCCGTCCGGGACGGGGACGACTGGATCATCACCGGACACAAGCGTTTCATCACCAACGCTCCCACCGCCAACCTGTTCGTGGTGTTCGCCCGGACCCGGCCCGCCGACGCTGACGGACCAGGTATCGCGGTGTTCCTGGTGCCTGCCGACGCTCCCGGCGTCGTGGTCGGGCCCAAAGACGCGAAGATGGGCCAGGAGGGAGCCTGGACCTCCGACATCACGTTCGACGACGTGCGGGTCGGACCCGACGCCCTCATCGGCGGCACCGAGGACATCGGCTACCGCGCGGCACTGACGTCATTGGCCCGCGGGCGGGTGCACATCGCGGCGGTGTCAGTGGGCGCGGCACAGCGTGCCCTCGACGAGTCGGTGGCATACGCGGCGACCGCCACCCAGGGTGGCACCGCGATCGGGGAATTCCAGCTGGTGCAGGCGATGCTGGCCGACATGCAGACCGGTGTCATGGCCGGCCGCGCCCTGGTCCGCGACGCCGCGCAGCTGTGGGTCAGCGGCGCAGACCGCCGCATCGCACCATCCGCCGCGAAACTGTTCTGCACCGAGATGGTCGGCAAGGTCGCCGACCTGGCCGTGCAGGTGCACGGCGGCAGCGGGTACATGCGCGACGTGCCCGTCGAACGGATCTACCGCGACGTACGTCTGCTGCGCCTGTACGAGGGCACCAGCGAGATTCAGCGTTTGATCATCGGTGGCGGACTGGTGAAGGCCGCGCAGCGGTCGGCCTCAGGCCGCTGACCAGAACCGACAGGCTCCGGACCAGCGGCCCGTCCAGCAATCAACCGATGATTCGCACGATCGACTCGACCACGGCGGCGGGCTTGTCCGAACCCTCGATCTCGACCGTGATCGTCATGGTCGCCTGAACGGCACCATCGAGCTCATCGATTTTCGAAATGACGGCGCTCGCGCGCACATTTGCTCCGACCTTGACCGGCGTGATGAATCGCACCTTGTTATAGCCGTAGTTGACGGCCAAAGCGACGTTGTCGACGCGATACAGCTGGTGCGTGAAATGCGGTAGCAGGGAAAGCGTCAGCAAACCATGTGCAATTGTTCCGCCGAACGGCCCCGCGGCGGCGCGCTCAGGATCGACGTGAATCCACTGGTGGTCGTCGGTGGCCTCGGCGAACAGATTCACCCGATCCTGGGTGATTTCCATCCACTCGGACGGTCCAAGCTGACTACCTGCTGCTGCGACGAACTCGGCCAGATTGCTGAAGACTTTCACGGTTGCCTCTCTCAACGCGGCCGCTGCCGGGCCACACCGCTATTACTTCTAACGCCTCCGTCGGGGCGGCACAATGCACAGATTTTGGGCCAATGTCTCCTACTTAGCTGGCCAAAGTTCGCCATATCCACGTACCGTCTGCGTTAACCTGCAAAAACACAGATATTCGGGATTGCCAACATCCGTCGCACCAGCACAATCGTTTTGGCCAATTCTTCGGCGCCCCGAAGGACGACAGACAACGTTTCACCACTAGCTGGATGCAGGACCCCAACAACCCCGATACTGAATTCAGGAATGCAGTCCGCGCGAGATGCGTTTACCGCAACCGACTGCCAACTGAAGTTGCAGTGACTGCCGGAAACGAATGGGGCAACGATGTCGGTGGAGTATGTCGAATACGAATCCAACGTCGATATTCGCTTTGCCGAAAACGTCGTCTGGTCCGACCCAGACACCGAATGCACCGTGGTGCTGTCGCAACCCGACACCGACCCAGAACTGTGGAACCGCTACCTCGATGCGGCTCAGCAAAGTTATCGCCGGCACTGCGTCGAAGCGGTCGTGGATGCTGCCGCGATCCGCGACGGCACGGACACCGCGCTGTTCTGGACGGTCCTGGACCGCCACGACAATATGGTCGGCGGACTACGCGCCAAGGCCCCCCTCGGCTGCGCCGAGGACTCTCACGCGGTGATGGAATGGGCCGCCCGACCTGGGCTGGCCATGGTGCGCAAGATGATCAACGATCGGGTGCCCTTCGGCGTCATGGAGATGAAGACGGCCTGGGTGTCCGACAATCGGGGGAGCCAACACGCCATCACCCACCTCCTGGCCCGCACCGCCTACCACGCGACCAGCATCATGGGCGTGCAGTTCGTGATGGCCACGGCAGCCCAGCACGTCCTGGAGTTGTGGAAGTCCGGTGGTGGCGTGGTGGCGCCGATTCCGGCCACGCCGTACCCCGACGAGCGCTACCGCACCAAGATGATGTGGTGGGACCGAAGGACCATGGTCAATCATTCTCAACCAGAGCAGATTACGAAGGCGCTGCACGAGATCGACCAGATATCAACCACGTTGGCCGCCAGCTGAAGGCAGCCCCGGACGCCAGCCGCGAGGCGGCCGGCGCACCGTCTCTGAGGACAGCGCAGGTTAAGCTGAACGCCTCATGTCCATCGACGAATCTCCCCCTTCACTGGATCGCGTGGTGACAGAGGTGGCGACGCGTTTGATGGCGGCGGACTCCACCAACAACACCAAGGTGTACACGGACGTTCTGGAGATCCTGGTCGACTACTTCGGCGTCGACGTCAGCTTTCTGCGCCGCAACGACCATGAGATCGGTGCCTCGATACTCGTCGCGGAATGGCCAGTGCGGCCAGAGATTCCGGACCCCGACCCCCTGCGCGTGGTGTACTTCGCCGACGCCGATCCGGTCTTCGCGGAAACCGAACATCGCAAGACACCGCTCATCGTGCGCCCCGACCCGGAACCCGACGATTACCAGCGCCGTATCGAGGCGGATCGCAACGTTTCCCAGATATCACTGGCAGCAACGCCTTTGGTGTCCGGCGAGCGCACCACCGGCGCTCTCGGGTTCGTCAAGTACGGCAACCGCGAATGGCTCACCGAAGAGATCAATGCGCTTCAGGCCATCGCTTCGCTGTTGACCCAGGCCCAATCTCGGGTACTGGCCGAAGAGCAGCTTCGATACCTGGCCGAACACGATGACCTCACCGGACTCAACAACCGCCGTGCTCTCATCGCCCACCTCGATGCCCGGCTGCAGCAGGGACAACCCGGGCCGGTGACCGCCCTCTTCTTCGACCTGGACCGGCTCAAGGCCATCAATGACTACCTGGGGCACAGTGCCGGTGACTCATTCATCCGGGTGTTCGCCCAGCGCCTCACCGAGGGCGTCGACAGCAAGACGGTGATCGCCCGGCTCGGCGGTGACGAGTTCGTCGTCGTCCCGGCGGAACCGATATCCGCGAGCAAGGCCGAGGCACTCGCCTATCAGCTCCAGGACTCGTTGCGGCGCCGGGTGTGGATCGACGGCGAACGCCTCACGCGGGCAGTGAGTGTCGGCGTCGCCTCCGGCACGCCGGGCTCCGACAACTCGTCCGACCTGCTGCGCCGGGCCGACCAGGCAGTCCTGAGCGCGAAGTCCTCCGGCGGGGATCGCGTCGCGGTGTTCACCAACGCGATGTCCCTGGAAACGGCCTACCGCAACGACATCGAGCTGCATCTGCAGGACGTCATCGAGAACGGTGCGCTGCTGCTCAACTATCTACCCGAAATCGACATGCGCACCGGGAAACTGCTCGCCACCGAAGCACTCGTGCGATGGGACCACCCCACCCGCGGACTGCTCCCCCCGGCCGCCTTCATCGGTATCGCCGAATCGATCAACCTGGCAGGCGAATTGGGCCGCTGGGTGCTGCGCACAGCATGCCGCGAATTCGCGCGATGGCGTGACGAGTTCCGGGCAGCCACGGCCGGCACTGATGCGGCCGATGATCGCGACGATTTCGAGTTGCGCGTCAACGTCTCCCCGGTCCAACTGGTCACCGACGGCTTCGCCGAGTCGGTGGCCGACATCCTCGACGAATTCGGCCTCGACCGCGGATCGGTCTGCCTGGAGATCACCGAGAATGTCGTAGTCCAGGACAGCGAGTCCTCGCGCGCGACACTGGCCGACCTCCGGAGAACCGGGGTGCGGTTGGCGATCGACGACTTCGGCACCGGATACAGCGTGCTGTCCCACCTCAAGTCGCTGCCCGTCGACATCCTCAAGATCGACCGCAGCTTCGTGACCGACCTCGGCTCCAACCCTGGCGATCTGGCGATCGTCCGGGCGATCATCGCACTGGCCGACTCGTTCGGTCTGCAGATCGTCGCCGAGGGTGTCGAAACCAAGGCTGCCGCAACGACATTGCTGCGTCATGGCTGCCACAGAGCGCAGGGGTTCCTGCTGTCGCGGCCGCTACCGAGCGATCAGATGGCGACGCTGTACCGCAAAGGCCGCGTGCCGGTCCGGTTCGCCAGCGAGATGTGACACCGAACAGCGTTACCGCGCAACAAGTTCCACGCGGGCGAACCTGCTGGCGGGGTGGCCCACGATGCAGACCTCGAGAGCCCCGGCGGGTGGGGCGGCATTCTCCGCCGGCGCGCCCACATTCGTGAAATCGGGTGAAATCACCACACCGTGGCGGGCCCGTACGAAGTACAGCCCATCGGGCGTGTTCAGCTCCGCTCCGATGATGCGACGGTCTTCGAAGAGCAGGGACTCAAGCGTGCTGTCCGAGCTGACCGCGATGTCACGCTCAGCGGCAGCCGCCGCCAGCCAGTCGAACAGTTCGTCCAGTCCATCGCCGGCGTTCCATTCGATGGGGCCGAGGGAAGAGAGCCGAAGCGTCGTGCCCGACGAGTCTCGGAGGGTCTCCGCGGTCCAGCCGCGAACCGTGCTGTAGAGCGCCCCGGTGGCAGAACCCAGGCACACCCGAGCCCAGTCTAGGAGCCCCGCGCCGAAGAACGTCTCGATGCTGCGGCTGTGCGTTTCGGACTCTGTCAGCTCGCGCACCGTGCGGGTCGGCACTGACCGACCATTCGATGGCTGCGCGCTGACGTCGGCATCTACTTCGGCGGTCACCGCGGCGAAATAGACGGCGGTGACATCGAGCTGCTGGTCGGCGACCGGCTCGGCCGGATGGACCTCGCCGGATTCGCCGGATTCGCCGGCGTCGCCGGATTCCGGCTCAGGCTCCTCGTCGGCAACGCCTCGCGGCACCCCGAACGCGTCGATCCGTGCATCGAGGACGGCGCCCAAAGTGGCGCAGCGGACTTCGTCGCCGCGCACCCAGCGCCCGTCGTCGGCGCGCAGCAGTGCTCCGGTCACCATCACGTCTGCGGCAGCATCGACCGCGGCAATGGCTGTCGCCAGGCCACCGATACCGGCGCCGATGCACAGCACGTCAACTTCTGCGTCCCAATCCAACTTGAATTCCCTGAGTTGAGTGTCAGCGAGTTACAACAATCCGACAGCCAGGGGTCGATTTCGCCGTTCGGCTACTTTACATACTCTCAGAATGAACGACACCATCAACGGCCGAGGTTATGGGACCCTTAGGATGATCCGGGGGGCTTGCCACTGAACGCGCGCTGACGGAAGGTGATCGACGAATGGGGCGCCAGCCGCGATCCGAAGTGACCCGACGAAAGATCATCGATTCCGCTGTCGATTTGATCAACGAGATCGGTTACCCCGCCGCCGGTTTGGCCGACATCATAGAACGCGCCGAACTGACCAAAGGCGCGCTCTACTACCACTTCGATTCCAAAGAAGCGCTGGCCACTGTCATCATCGAAGAAGCGATGGTGTTGCTGCACAACGTCTTCCAGTCCGCGCGCGACTCGGAACACACTGCGATGGAGTCGCTGATCGTCGGCACCTTCACCACGAGTGACCTGCTCTCGACCAACCGGACCGCCCAAGCGGGAACCAAACTGCTGCGCACGTTCGCGGGGTTCAACCCGACCGCGAGGCACAGCTACGTCAACTTCGTCGATCAGTTCACCTCGGACATCAAACGGGCTGAAACCGACGGCGACCTCCGCCCGGGCGCGAACCCTGCCGATGTCGCCAACACTCTGGTGGCCTGGATCCTCGGCGCCGAGCTGATGTCCAGCGCCGCATCCGACGGCCAAGACCTCCGGGACCGATTCGCCCAACAGTGGCGCGTACTGATGCCGGCGATCGTCACCGCGGAATCACTCGATCATCACCTCGCCTTCATGGTCGGCGCGTCGACGCGACAGACGAACACCGCGGAGCCCACGACCACTACCTGAACCCACATCGCTAACTAAGTTCACTTCTTTGTTGCTAGGCTGCTATCAGCCCAAGCGACAGAGGAGTCTGCATGGACCTCAATTGGTCGGCCAGCGATCTGGCATTCCGTGATGAAGTACGCACGTTTCTGCAGGAAAACCTGACACCGGAGATCCAAGAGGCCGGTCGCCTGATGACCAGCGTCTACAGCGATCACGACGCGAGCCTGGCCTGGCAGCGCATCCTCCACGAGCGCGGTTGGGCCGCGCCGGCCTGGCCGGTCGAATACGGCGGCTGCGATTGGAGCCTGACTCAGCACTACATCTTCAGCCGGGAATCAATCCTGGCCGGGGCGCCGTCCCTGTCCCCGATGGGCATCCGGATGGTGGCCCACGCGATCGTCCGGTTCGGCACGACGGAACAGCGGGACTACTTCCTGCCCCGCATCCTGACCGGCGAGGTCTTCTTCTGCCAGGGCTACTCCGAGCCCGAAGCCGGATCCGACCTGGCCGCCCTGACCATGGCTGCCGTTTCCGATGGCGACGACCTGGTGTGTACCGGCAGCAAGATCTGGACCACCCACGCCACCGAGGCCAACTGGATGTTCGCGCTGGTGCGCACCACCCGCTCCGGCAAGAAGCAGCAGGGCATCACCTTCGTGCTGATCGATATGAGCACGCCGGGCATCGAGATCCGCCCGCTGGTGATGACGTCCGGCGAAGAGGTCCAGAACCAGGTGTTCTTCGACGAGGTCCGGGTACCCAAGAGCAACGTCATCGGCCAGATCGACGACGGCTGGACCGTCGCGAAGTATCTGCTCGAGTTCGAGCGCGGTGGTGGCGCCGCCGCCCCGGGTCTGCAGGTGTTGGCCGACGAGATCGCCACCGCCGCGGCCCAGGCGCCGGGCCCAGACGGTGGCCTGCTACTCGACGATGCCGCGTTCTCCCGCAAGCTCGCTGACGCGCGAATCCGCACCGAGGTGCTCGAGATCCTCGAATACCGCGTACTGGCCGCACTGGCCGGCGGCGGACATCCGGGGGCGGCGTCGTCGATGTTGAAGGTGCTCTCGACCGAGTTGAGCCAGACCTTGACCGAACTCGCCATGGAGGCCGCCGGCCCGCGCGGCCGCGCGTACCAACCGCACGCCACGCGCCCAGGTGGGCCGGTCGCCGAGTTCGCGCCTCCCCCAGACGGTTACGTCAGCGGCGAGCCATGGCAGGCGGTCGCGCCCCTGCGGTACTTCAACGACCGTGCCGGGTCGATCTACGCCGGCAGCAACGAAATTCAGCGCAATATCCTCGCCAAAGCAGAATTGGGGCTGTAGATGGACTTCACCTTCACCGCGGAACAGGAACTGCTCCGCGACGGCCTGTCCAAGTTCTTGGCCGGCCGATACGACCTCGAAACCAGCCGCGCCGCAGCCAAATCCGGCCCCGGCTGGCAGCCCGACATCTGGCACTCGTTCGCTGAGGAACTCGGCATTCTCGGCGCCGCTCTGCCGGAGGACGTCGGCGGCATCGGCGGCGGGCCCGTCGAGGTCATGCTGATCGCCGAAGCACTGGGGCACGCGCTGGTCATCGAGCCCTACGTGGACACCGCGGTGGTCGCCGCCGGCCTGCTGCTGCGATCCGGCAGCGCGGCCGCCGGTCCCATATTGGAGGAAATCGCCTCCGGCACAGCGATTGTCGCGTTCGCCGCCGCCGAAGCCGAAAGCGGCGACCGGTGGCAGGACATTCAGACCACTGCCTCCCGCGACGGTGACGACTGGGTGCTCTCCGGCGACAAGATCATGGTCATGAATGCGCCGGTCGCCACCCACCTGCTGCTCACCGCGCAGACAGCAGGCGGCATCTCACTGTTCCTGGTCGACGTCACGACACTGCCCGCCGGGCTCACCCTGCACAGCTATCGCACCGTCGACGACCGTCGCGCAGCCGACCTGGAGCTGCGCGAACTCCGGTTGCCGGGCGATGCACTTCTCGGCGCCGAAGGCGAGGCCTGGCCGTCGATCGCCCAGGCCCGCGACGAAGGCGCCACCGCCGTGTGCGCCGAAGCCGTCGGCAACATGCGAAAGGTGCTGGCCGACACCGTCGAATACGCCAAGCAGCGCCAACAGTTCGGCCAGCCGATCGGCAGCTTCCAGGCGTTGCAACATCGCATGGTCGACATGCACATGGAGCTCGAGCAGTCCGTGTCCGCGGTCTACCTCGCGGTGTTGAACCTGGAGGCCGACGCGCACACCCGGGCGCGTTCGGTTTCGGCAGCCAAGGCCACCATCGGCCGGGCGGCACGGTTCATCGGCCAGAACGCGGTGCAACTGCACGGCGGCATGGGCATGACCGAGGAGCTCGCCATCGGCCACTACTTCAAGCGGCTCACCGCCGTTCAATACGAATACGGCTCCACCGACTACCACGTGACCCGCTACGCAAAACTGACCCGGGGCTGACTTCGACTCGAGTGGGCACGACCGCCGTCACCTGATCCAGCCGGATCAGGTGGGCGTCATCTGCTTCTGCGCGTACAACTGCGCCCACTCGGCGCGCGGCCGGATCGACACATCGACATCGGTGGCCTTGGCGCGCAACGCACCTGCCGTCGCCTGGTCCTTCGGCGTCAGCGTGAAGGGATCCCAGCCGAAGAACCGGCAGGAGTTCTGCCAGGTGATCTTATTGATGTCGGAGTCCGAGGCCCCGGCCGCGTTGAGCTCGGCCAGCACCTGCTCGGGGGCGTCGGGCCAGAAGCAGTCCGAGTGCGGGTAGTCGCATTCCCAGGCGATGTTGTCGATACCGATCTCGTGGCGCAGCTTCAGCGACGTCTTGTCGGTGACGTAGCAAGCCAGTGAGTGCTCGCGGAAGACGTCGCTGGGCAGCTTGTTCCCGAAGTCGCGGCGCAGCCATTTCTGGTTGGTGTAGTGCCGGTCGCTGCGATCCAGATAGAACGGAATCCAGCCGATGCCGCCCTCGGAGAAGGCGAATTTCAGGGACCTGTCAGATGGTTTGTGTAGGAGCTGCATGAGCCAGATGGAGCACGATGATGTCCATGGTTGTTCGGCAGGACAGTCAGGCCGCTGACGGCGAAGACGATGATGATGCGGACCGGTTGGTTTCGGGCCGGCAGGCGTTCGAGGAGTTGAAGGCCGCGGGCGGTTTCGATGAGGTACTGGCCAAGATCGACGCCGGTGAGCTGCAGTTGACCGGCGAGGGTGGCTTTCTGCAGGAGATGGTCAAAGCGGTCCTCGAGCGAGGCCTGCAGACCGAGCTGTCCAGCCATCTGGGCTATGACAAGGGAGATCCCGTCGGTCGGGTGTTACCCAACTCCCGCAACGGTTTTAGCGCCAAGACAGTGGCCAGTGAGGTTGGTGATGTGACGCTGGCGATCCCGCGTGATCGCGACGGCAGCTTCATCCCGATGCTGGTCCCCAAAGGGTCGCGGCGCGTGGGCGGACTGGATTCGATGATCATCAGTCTCTACGCCGGCGGCATGACCATCCGCGATATCGAACATCACCTAGCCACCACGATCGGGACCGAGATCTCGCGGGAAACGATCAGCAAGATCACCGATTCGGTGCTCGAGGAGGTCCTCGAATGGCAACACCGACCGCTAGACCCGATGTATCCGATCGTCTATCTGGACGCCTTGGTGATCAAAATCCGCGACGGCAACCAGGTCCGCAATAAAGCTGCTCACATCGCCGTTGGCATCGATATCGACGGTATCCGCCATGTCCTGGGGATTTGGGTTCAGCCCACCGAGGGGGCGAAGTTTTGGGCCGGTGTATGCGCTGAACTGGCCAATCGTGGCGTCAAGGATGTGCTCATCGCCTGTGTGGACGGGTTGACCGGTTTCGGTGACGCGATCGCCGCGACGTGGCCGCAGACCATTGTTCAAACGTGCACCGTGCATCTGATCCGGGCCTCGATGCGTTTTGTCGCCTACGGCGATCGCAAACCAGTGGCCGCCGCACTGCGTGGCATTTACACCGCACCCACCATCGATGCTGCTGAAACCGCTTTGCACGAGTTCGCCGGCTCAGCGTGGGGGCAGAAGTATCCCACCGCAGTTCGGGCCTGGGAATCGGCCTGGGAACGGTTCACCCCGTTTCTGGCGTTCCCACCCGCGGTCCGCAAAATCATCTACACCACCAACGCGATCGAATCGCTGAACTACCAACTCCGCAAGATCATCAAGAACCGTGGGCATTTCCCCAACGATCAAGCGGCAGTGAAGCTTTTGTGGCTGGCGATCTGCAACATCGAGGACAAACGGGCCCGAGAACGCGTCCGTCAGCGCGAGCGACTGGCACCTCGCGACAACAAACGGACAGACCGCCTCGTCGAAGGCGCCATCGTCGTCGGCTGGAAACACGCACTGGCCGCCCTCGTCCTTAACTACCCAGACCGACTAGAGCCCTACATCTACTAAATGACCGCCACTCATACACAAAAATCTTGACAAGCTCAATTTCAGGTCCGGGTAGTTGCGCATTGCCGGGCCCCACAACAGATCCTGGGCACACATCGCCGACACCTGCGTGGCGAGGATGATCAGATTGTCGATCGGGGCGTCCTTGGCCATCGAGATCGCGCCGAAGCCGGTGCCGATGTGCAGACACATCACCACGTTCTCCTCGGACAGCGTCCGGAACACGGGACCCCAGTAGTCCTCGTCGAAGTAGCTCGGCAGGCCTTCCAGATGCGGCAGCTCGGGCATCGTCACGGCCCGGCAGCCCTTGGCGGCCACCCGGCGGATCTCACGGCACATCGCCTCGGGGTTCCACGTCGGCAGGATCGCGATGGGGATGAACCGATCCGGGTACGACCCGGCCCATTCGTCGATGTGCCAGTCGTTGTAGGCCGAGACCATCACCAGGGTGGCATCTTCGCGGTGCATGTTGAGGTGCCGGGCGGAGAAACCGGTGAAGGTCGGGAAGCACATCGAGGCGAGGATGCCGTTGCGGTTCATGTCTCGCACCCGCTCATGTACGTCGTACACGCCGGGGCGCATTTCGGCGAAGCCGGCGGGATCGCGGCCCCATTCCTCGGCCGGCCAGGACACCACAGCGTTGAGTCCGCTCACACCTTGGGGGCGGCCCTGGTACATCCACTGATCGACGCCCTTGTCATCGGTGACGACGATCGGCGCCTCGGGCTTGTACTTGTCCGGCACGTGGTTGACGAACATGTCAGGGGGTTCCACGACATGGTCATCAATGCTCACCAGGATCAAGGCGTCGGTCTGCATACCTCAGTAGTACCGTCTAGAGGCGTGACCGTCTCTGCACTTTCGGACAGAGGTTTATCCCGAACGGCCAAAATGGCCGCGCGGCCGGTGATCGAGCTGCGCCGCGGCGGGCACGCGCTCGGCGGCAGCTACCTCTACGAGGGCGACGCCCTGATCACCGGCTGGCACTCACACGAGGTGCACCAGATCGAGTACGCGCTGCACGGCCTGGTCGAGGTGGAGACGGATGTCGCCCACTACCTACTGCCGCCGCAACAGGCAGCCTGGATACCGGCGGGCCTACCCCATCAGGCGGTGATGAACCCGGATGTGAAGACCGTCGCCGTGATGTTCGATCCAAGCCTGATCGCCGACCGGTCGGATCGAGCACGCATCATCGCCGTATCCCCGCTGATCCGCGAGATGATGATCTACGCGCTGCGGTGGCCCATCAACCGGGCACACGGCGACATCGTCTCGGACGGATTCTTTCGCACCCTGGCGCATCTCGTGTCGGAAGCGTTGGACCACGAAGCACCGCTGAGTCTGCCGACTGCCGAGCACCCGATCGTTGCCGCGGCAATGGATTACACCAAAGAACATCTGACGTCGGCGACGGCCGAACAGGTGAGCCGTGCGGTCTCGGTATCGCAGCGGTCGTTACGCCGGCTGTTCCAGGAGTCCATCGGATTATCTTGGCGCACTTACCTGCTCAACGCCCGAATGCTCCGGGCGATGGCGTTGCTGACGGAGCCGGGGCAATCTGTGCAAGCCACCGCCACGGCGGTCGGCTTCGAGAGCCTCAGTGCGTTCACTCGCTGCTTCACCCAGTTCAGCGGGGAATCACCATCGGCGTACCGGCGTCGGACCGCGGAGACGGCGCGCTCATGACCGATCACCGTCGTCCATGCCCCAGGTGCGATCACACAGCCCCTCGGTCTCGGCGATCAGCTCCGCGTTCGGCTCGTCGACCGCTCGTACCCAATGCTCGGCCGCGATCAGGCTCCGCCCGCCGGCGATGTGGCGTGCGAGCAGTCGCTTCCGCCGCACCTCGTCAGCGCCCTTCAGGTAGTACAGCCGGTCGATCAGCTGCCGCGCACCGGAAAAGTTGTGAGACGACAGCGCCAGGTAGTTGCCCTCCGTGACGACCAGCCGCGCCGCTGCCGGGACCACCAGGCCCGCTGCGACAGACTCTTCGAGCGCCCGATCGAACTGTGGCACATAAACATCAGCGCTCTGGTAGGCGTCGCGCACCCGAGCCAGCGATACCAGAAAGCCGGCCGCATCGAAGGTGTCCGGGGCGCCCTTACGCCCTTTTCGGCCGAGCCGTGCGAGCTGCGCGTTGGACAGATGGAAACCGTCCATCGGCAGCAGGGCGGCGAAATCGCGCTGCATGGAATTGAATTCGTCGACAACCCGCGCCGCCACCGTCGATTTACCAACGCCCGGCGGCCCGGTCAGACCGACGACGACCCGGCCCGACCGCTCGTCGAGCAGTCGGGCGACATCGTCTGTCAGTGGCGCCATTCCGCGGACATTAGCCGCTGAGTGCGCCCAAGTCGAAGACATGAGGCACCTGACGTCGACATGTCACCGGTGCTGGGGCTCCGGCGCACACGCGGTCAATAGCTCCTTGCCGTCCTTTGCGGCGATGTCAGCAGGACTCAGCCAGCCGAATCCCTCAAACCAGAAGGTGTCCGGCGCATGTTGGCCCGATTCGGTGACCGCCGGACCGAGGTCGGTGGTCGTGGTCCACGGATCGCCGTTGGTGCGATAGACCCGCAGCAGCACCGTTTTCTGTGTCCGCCAGTCGAATCCGCTGGGCAAGGGCCGCACCACCGCAAAGCCGGGATACGGTCCGGTGGCGGTCAAGGAGTCGAATGGGGTTGCCTGGTGCGGGTCGGCGGCCAGCACGAGATCGGCCTGACCGGGCTGGAAAGTCAGCATCACGTTGTCCACAGGACCGCAGTATTGGCCGGGCCAGATCCGCAGCGTGCCGTCGGTGACGCGAGCGCCGAAAACCCTTGGTAGCTGGCGACCTTGAGCGGGGTCGCGTGAACAGAGCGTCAGGAACTTCTTGCCGTCCTGAGCAGCGATGTCCTGAGGATTGAGCCAACCGAACCCCTCGAACCAGTAGGTATCCGCGGGATGCCGGTCGGATTCCTTTATCGCCTCACCCACCTTGCTGGTGGCTCCGAATGCCTGTGGGGCCTGCGGGAAGATGAACACGGTGTCCGCAGTGCGCCAATCGAATCCGGCCGGTAGTTGAGTGACCACGTCGAATCCCGGGTACGGTCCGCCGACGGTGAAGTACTCCACTTCGGTACCCGGATTCGGCGGAGCCTTTTGTGAACCAACAACTTCCGGTAAGGGCGTCGCCTCGAGCTTCAACTCCGCCTTGTCCGGTCGATCCATGTTGAAGGTGACGTTGACTGCCGTCGTGCCACGGCATGGCGATCCGGTCCAGAGCCGCAGCTGTCCGTCGGTCACCCGGACCCCGAACTGAACCGGCAGCGACGGTTTCCCGAGCGGATCACAAGCGCACAATGCCATCAGAGTCGCGAAAGTGACACCTAGGCAGAGCATTCGACGAATCATGAATAGCCGCCGTCCGAAGCGCCGGCGTTCGTCTCGAACGGATTGCGACGGCCGGTGAGCCTTTCGGCCCCCAGACTGATCGCGTACTGCTTGGCGAATTCGGCCGGCCCCAATGCGGCCCACTGTTCCGAGTGCCGCTCTTCATGATGCAAGATGCGGTCGATGTCCATGTCCTGTTGGCGTGCGCCGCCGGGTCCGTCGTACCACATCTGACCTGACCCGATGATCTTGCGAAGCTGGTCGCTCGCGTCCGCTGGATGATCGATGTTGATCAGGAAGACGTCACCGTAGGTGGACCCGCCCTGCTGGCTCAGCTGGTTCTGCACGAAGCCGCCACCGAGCCCCATGAGCATCCCGTTGGGCGTGGCCGCGAAGCGCCCGCCACTGCCCGCCAGTCGCGGAACCTGTTCGTAACTCCAGGAATTCGCCGACTGCCGGTCGAGGATGCGCTGCACCTCGTTCGCGGTGTACGGCGTCTCGGCGAAGTCTGTGTTCGGATTTCCCTTTGTGTAACCGGTGCCCGCGTTCAGGATGTACGTCATCAACGCGGCCCGGCGGGCAGCGTCGGCACTCGTCCCCGCGGGCAGCAGGAAGTAGGTGTTGTCGTCGCTGGGATCGCTGCTCGTCCGGTTGTTGTCGACGACGCGCTCCATGCCCTTGAGGACGTCGAAACTCGCCGGCGTGATGTGCTGCTGCCGAGCGATGTCGACGATCACCTGTGGCGGCACACCCTTTTTCGCCGCGTTCTGCAGCCACTCGCGGTAGTACCGGCCGCTGGTTCCGTCCAGCAGCCCCGCTATGCGCAGAGCGTCCTCGTACTTGTTGACGGGGTCGTATCCGGGTTCGCCGGGATCGTCGCCGATCCGTTCGTCTTTCGGTTCCGGCACGTCGAACGGGATACGTTCGGCGGCCGCGTGATCGCCGTGCTCGTAAAGGTAGGCAGCCGAATCGAGCTTGCCTGCGAACGCGGACATGCCCTGCCCCAGCGATTGTGCGCGCCGCAGGAACGCGTCGCCTGCCTCTCGGCACGCCTGGCCACTGTCCAGTCCCGCTACCGGCTCAGCGTCGGCCGAGAGCCGGGGACCGCCACCGTCGTTGGACAGGCCGCTCGCCAGGTCCTCCAGCTCCGTCGCGGTTTCCCGCAGCGACGCCACCACGACGGTTAACGGTGCGGTCATGCCAACTCCCAACCGACCTTGCGAATTTGATGGCCGGTGTCCCGGTCGGCCGCTTCGAATTTCGCGAGCAGCAGCTTGATCGCGTTCTCGACCTCGATGCGTTTGGCCGCGATCTGCAGCGCCTGGACCGGCGAGACCCTCGCATACCAACGCAGCCAGAATCCGGGCGTGACCCCACCGTCGTCGGCGACGTCCCACTGCGCCTGCGCGGCATCGACGGTCTTCTTCAAGTTTGCCCGGAGCTCGGTGAGCTGCGCGCCGCCCGCCGCCAAAGGCTTGGCCACGGCGTAGAGGTGGTCCCGATAGGTGGTCTGCTCGTCGAGTGATTCGCGGCCCTGCTTCTGCGCGGCATCGGCGGCTGTGCCGGTCCAGTCGTCGGCGAGGTGGGCAAATCGTGTTCGTGCCCGGTCGATCTGAGCATCGACGCGCTGGGCTGCGGCCCGCGCGTCGAGCGACGCGGTGAGCAGCGATTCCGGATCGGAATTCATCACCTGCGACACCGAGTAGGGCATGGATCGTCCCCCGTTCCAGTCGGCCTCCCCATTGTCCCCCACCGAACTCGGACCGCCGGTCACCAAAATCAATCCCGACAGACCGGCTCAACTCGGGTGTCACCAAGTGGGAACCCGCCTTCCACGGGCCCTGCAGGCGGACTAAGACCGAATGATGACCTCGCACACCGCTCCCCCGCCGAACACAATGCAAGCAATGGTGCTGACCGAGTTCGGCGGCCCCGATGTGCTCCACGCCGCCGAGTTGCCCACCCCGGTTCCCGGTGCCGACGAGGTGCTGGTCGAGATCGCCTGCACCAGCGTCAACCCGGCGGACTGGAAGACCCGCGAGGGCAAGCTCTCCGCCTACATCGACTACCACTTCCCGTTCGTGCTTGGCTTCGACCTGGCCGGTGTCGTCGCGGCTGTCGGGCCGGGAGTTACCCGCTGGCAGGTGGGCGATCAGGTCTTCGGGATGTCCAATCAGCGCAACGGGGCAGACGGCACGTACGCCGAATACTGTCTCGCGTCCTCCGAACTGCTGGCGCCGCTACCGGAGGGCTGGAGCTACGCCGAAGCCGCGGGTCTGCCGGTGGCGGGTAGCACCGCCTACGGCGGCATGGTCGATGCCGGTGAGCTGCAGGCCGGCCAGACCGTGCTGATCAACGGCGGCGCCGGTGGCGTCGGCAGTATCGCCATCCAGATCGCCCGTGCGCTGGGTGCGCGGGTCGCGGTGACCTGCAGCCCGAAGAACTTCGACTACGTCACCGAACTCGGCGCCGAACTGGCCATCGACTACCGGGCCGGCGACGTCGTCTCGCCGCTGCGCGCCTGGGCCCCGTCGGGCGTGAATCAGGTACTCGACGCGGTCGGCCTGGACACGCTGCTCCCGCACGCCGAAGAACTGGTGGCGCCCGGCGGGAGCTACGTCGAGATCGAGACGCTCATCTCGCGCGCCGACGAGGAGCGGGTGGCCCGCGCCGCCGAACGCGGGGTGCGGGTCGTCTCCAACATGATCGCGGTCCAGCGCCAGCCTCAGCACCTGATGAAGTTGGCCGCGCTGTGCGCCAAGGGTGCGATCCGGCCGCCGGAGACGCAGGTGCTGCCGTTGTCGAAGGTTGCCGACGCGCACCGCATGGTCGAGGCCGGTCACGTCCGTGGGAAGGTCGTGCTCGCCGCCCATACCGACTGAGATCCCCCGGCCAAAACCCTTGGGACGGAGAAGTATCCGCGACCTGGGCTGGTAGCGTGTGGCGGATACTCAGGCCGAGACACGGGAGGCGTTGTGGGGCACGGTGAATTGCTCCATCACCTGGTGTCCGGCGCCGCCGCGGTTGCGCCCGATCGTCCGGCCATCATCGCCGAAAACGGCACCGTCTCGACGTTCGCGCAATTCGACCGGGCGATCACGGCTGCCGCGGGCTGGATCGCGTCCCGGACCACCCGCGGCGACCGGGTCGCGGTGATCGCCGACAACGGCCCCGACTACGCGACGCTCTACTACGCGGTGCCCCGCGCCGGTTGCATCCTCGTCCTGATCAATCAACGGCTCAGCGCCGACGAACATGCCGCACAACTGGCCACTGCGGCGCCCACCCTGGTCCTGGGTGACGCCCGCTATCTGGAACCGCTGAGCCGGACCGACTCGATCTCGTTCGACGACGACGAACAGTGGACTGCGGCAACGCAATCGACACGATGGCCCGTGCCCGACGAGCCGGACGCGGACGACCCGGTCTGGCTGCTGTTCACCAGCGGCTCCACGGGAACACCGAAAGGCGTTGTGCACACGCACCGTTCGATCACCACGGCGGTCCGGGGCAGCATCGCCGGCAGGTCGGTCCGTCCGGGCGGCGTGTATCTGCTGCCGTTCCCCATGTGCCACATCGCCGGGTACAACATGCTGGTGCACCACGGCGCACAGTCGACGGTGCTGCCGGTGGCGGCATTCCGGCCCGAAGCCTTCGCCGCCGCGGTGAACCGGTACCAGGTGACCTCGTGTTCACTGGCCCCGACCATGCTGCACAGCCTGCTAGCTCATCTCGACGAGACCGGCACCGACCTGCCGTCGTTGCGGGACATCGCCTACGGCTCGTCGGCCATCCCTGCCGACCTGCTTCGGCGTGCCCTGGGCCGCCTCACCGTCGGATTCCACCAGGGCTACGGAATGACCGAAACCGGTGGCAATGTCACGTTTCTCGGCCCCGAGGACCACCGTGCAGGCGCCGCTGGTGACACCGCCCTGCTCGCCACGGCCGGCCGGCCCCACGCCGGGGTACAGATCCGGATCGCACCGACCGGCGAAATCCTGGTTCGTGGCGACCAGGTGGCAGTCCGGTACTGGCCCGACACGCCCACGACCGATGACGGCTGGCTGCACACCGGCGACGTTGGGTATCTCGATGACGAGGGCCGACTCGTGGTGACCGACCGACTGAAGGACATCATCATCACCGGTGGCGAGAACGTGTCCTCCCGGGAAGTCGAAGACGTGCTGTCGTCTCATCCCGACGTGGATCAGGTTGCGGTCGTTGGGGTTCCCGATCCGTACTGGGGCGAGGCGATCTGCGCGGTCGTGGTGGCCACCGCCAACACCCAGCCCGACGCCGACGATCTCGTCACGCACGTACGAGAGCGCATCGCGGCGTTCAAACGCCCCCGCCACGTCGTTTTCGTCGACGCGCTGCCCCTCACGACCAACGGCAAGATCGCCAAACAGGCACTGCGCGAACAACTCCGGGAACAGTTCGCCGGATAACTCAGGCCGCGGCGGTCGCCGATCCCGCGCGCTCGACACTCATCAGACTCTCCGTCTCGTGTTCCTGCCGGTACGCCGCGCCACCGCCGTTGAGCCCGAACAGCCGCTTGCTCCACAACAACCACAGCACCGCAATGACGTTCACCAGGAACATCGCCAACCGCAGGGCGGTGACCTTCTCGGTCAACTCGTAGATCTCCAGCGGCAGAAAGAAACTGGTGGCCACCACCGCGAAGTACTCGCCCCACCGCCACATCCCCCACAGCCCAACGGCTTCCACCAACTCGATCAACGCGTACACGGCAATGCCGATCCCGATCAGCAGCAGGGTGCTGCTCGACATCGTGAACGCATCGTTGATGTGCCGAATGATCTTGGAGCTGTCGAGATTCCAGCCGATCTGGTCCGCCAGCGGCCGCAGCAATGGCAGGTCCTTCTCGAACATGTCCCGCAGATGCACCCGGGCCGCTCGCACCCGGAACACACCGTAGGACATCGCGGCCAACAGCAGGAACCGGAAAACGCGCTCTACGGCCAACACCCGCATCAGCACGCGGTCGCGCAACAGCCGGCCACGGGGCACTTCAGGGGCCGATTCCGCGGGTCCCTTCCCCCGCGGCGCACCGACGACGAATGTCTCGCACCGCAGGCATCGCCACGCCTCACCGACCGGCGTCTGCACATGCAGGCGGGCGGCCAGCTCCGGTTCGTCCGGAGCGAACGTTGCGTGGCCACGTAGTCCACAGGACCGCAGGGCGAAATCCACCATGTTTCGTACCGTAGTGGGCGCTCTTGACCGTCGGCCCCGAATTCGGTCGGCAATGACGAGGCTCGGACTGGCCGCACTGGTGGCACACAGATTGGCGGCAGCGGCGCCCAGAGACAGTAGAGCCGGGTCATGGGCGGGGTGTGGGGTTGTATTCATACGTTTTCGCAAACATCGCCCCACGGGATTCATGGATTCGGCCGCTAGCTTCATGTCCCGTACGGGCAGCGATCAGCCGGCGAAGATCCCGGCCAGACCGGTCGTGCCGAGGGGCTGTCGCCGATGTCGGTACATCGCCGGCAATCCCACGGCTGCCTTGGCTGTGTGGGCATCGTCGCCCACCACCGGACCATTCATCACCTGGTTCGGCGAATCGACACACGGATCGGAGCACATCGTCATGACAGAGCACCACACCCCCGAAGAGATGGTCGAGCAACCGGCTCGGGTACAGACGCTGCGCCGGGTTCTGGGGTCGGCCAGCGATGCCGCCGAACCAATCGTGGACCTACTGCGCCCCTACCTAGACGGGCTCGAGAATCTGCCCGCTGACGGCCGATTTCTGTTGGTGGCCAACCACACTCAGGGCGGTGTGGAGGTACCGCTGATCCTGCACTTCGTGCGGCGTGGCATCGGGACGCGGGTGCGGCCGCTGGCTGAGCGGGGGCTGGGCAAGATGCGCGGCCCGATGGGCGATGTGATCGCCGCGGTCGGCGCTGTCGTCGGATCTCCGGAAAACGCCCAGGAATTGATGCGGAACAACGACACGATTCTGGTGTTTCCCGGCGGCGGTCGGGAGATCGCCAAGTTCAAAGGTGAAGAGAACACCATCAATTGGAGAGGCCGCGCGGGCTTTGCCCGCGAAGCCATTATCGGCGGCTACCCGATCGTGCCCGTGGCTCTGGTCGGCGGCGACGATATGTACGAGCATCTGTTCACCCGAGATAGCACGCTGGGGCGGCTCAGTATGACGATCAGCGAGAAGATCACCGGCCGTCCGAACATGCCGATGCCGCTGATGCGAGGGATCGGTCCCACTCTGATCCCGCGCCCGCAGCGCATGTACCTGCGGTTCGGTGCCCCGATCACCACCACCAAACCCGCCGGCGTCTCCGATGAGACGTGGATCGCCACGGTCAAGGAGACGACCCAGGAAGCGCTGGAAGCCAGCATTGCCGATCTGCTGGAAATCCGGGCCGCCGACCCGTACCGCGCACTGAATCCGCTGGCGTGGCTCCGTGCCACACGCCCGGTCGACATGAGCGCGGACACTCGTGGTTAGCCCGGCGCGCACCGGGGGCCGCTCCGGCCTGCTCCCCGGGGAGATGGCGCATGCCTCGGTAGTCGCGGCGGCGTCGGCCGGATTGGCGATCTCGGCGGCCGTCGTCCCGGTGACAGGATTCCTGGCGTTCGTCGCCACGGTGCCGGTCGGGCTGCTGGCCTATCGACACCGGCTGCGGGTACTGGTCACCGCCGCCACCGCCAGCGCGACGATCGCATTCCTCATCATTGGTGTGCCCGGCGCTGTCACCGTGCTGTCCTGCGCCTACATCGGAGGGCTGGCCGGCATCGTCAAACGCCGAGGCGGCGGCATCGTCGCCGTCGCCGTCGCCGGTGTCGCCGCCGGCGCGGTCCTCGGGGCCGTCACATCGGGTGTGTTGCTGGTGCTGGCCCCGTTGCGAGTGCTGGTCTTCAGCGCACTGGATGCGACCATGAACGGACTGGCCGCCGCTCTACGCGCGATCCCCGCCCTACGTGGCCTCGGCGACGGCCTGGCACACCTCACCCTGGCCGGGTTCAGCGTCTGGCCGCTGCTGCTAACCGGCTGGCTGGCGGGCATCGTGACGATCGTGTCGATCATCGGCTGGTGGATCATGTCGGGTGTTCTGCGCCGCCTCGGCGGTATCCCCGACGTCCACAAATTCGACCCGCCACCGGCCGACCTGGCCGGGGCCGTGACCGCCCCGCTGCCCGTCCACATGGACGACGCCAGCTTCCGGTATCCCGGCGCCCAACACAACGCCTTGGCTCCGACCAACCTCACCGTCGATGTCGGTGAACGTGTGGCCGTGGTCGGCTGCAACGGGTCCGGCAAGAGCACACTGGGTCGCATCCTCGCCGGCGCCGAACCCACTGCCGGCACCGTGCGCCGCCCCGGTGGGGTCGGCCTGGGCCGCATCGGAGGCACGGCCGTGGTGCTGCAGCACCCGGAAACACAGGTGCTCGGAATGCGGGTCGCCGACGACGTCGTCTGGGGCCTGCCCACGGACACGCCGGTCGACGTCGATGCAATCCTGCACCGGGTGGGGCTGGCCGGGATGCGCGAGCGGGCGACCGATGGGTTGTCCGGAGGTGAACTGCAGCGCCTGGCCGTGGCCGCCGCTCTGGCCCGCTCACCGAAACTGTTGATCGCCGACGAAATCACGTCCATGGTCGACCCCGAGGGCCGTGCGGCCCTGCTGGCGGTGGTGGACGGCCTGACCGCACACCAGCAGATGTCGGTCGTGGAGATCACGCATTACCGCGACGAAGCCGAGAGCGCCGACCGGGTCATCAGCCTGTCCGAAACCGGGGACAACACCGCCGTGGTGCCCACCGTGCCGGCACCAGCTTCGGTCCCGGCGGCGGCCGGCCTCCCCGCGGTGACGAGACTGCCCGGGCTACCCGTGCTGCGGCTCGATGGTGTCAGCCACCAATACGCCGCCGGCACACCGTGGGCGCACACCACCCTCTGCGACATCAACCTCACCGTGTACGAGGGTGACGGCGTATTGATCCACGGAGGCAACGGGTCCGGCAAGTCGACGCTGGCGTGGATCATGGCCGGCCTGACCACGCCCTCCGTGGGATCGGCCCTGTTCGATGGCAAACCCACCGCCCAGCAGGTCGGTGCGGTCGCCGTCGCTTTCCAGGCCGCCCGCCTGCAACTCATGAGGTCGCGGGTCGATTGCGAAATCGCATCCGCGGCAGGATTCGATGTCGATGACACGGATCGTGTGGTGGCCGTGGTGGCCAGCGTCGGCCTGGACGCCGCGCTCGCGCGGCGGCGCGTCGATCAGCTCTCCGGCGGACAGCAGCGCAGGCTCGTGCTTGCGGGCCTGCTGGCCCGAAAGCCACGGGTGCTGATCCTCGACGAACCCCTGGCCGGTCTGGACGCTGCCAGCGCACGCGGGTTGGTGCAGCTGCTGACCGACCTGCGCCGCGACACCGGACTGACGATCATCATGATCTCGCACGATTTCCTCGGCCTGGATCAATTGTGCCCACGTGTCCTGCGCCTGCACAACGGCGTGGTCCAGACCCCGATCTCCCCTTCGACGGGAGCATCGTCGTGACACCCCGTGAAGCAGTCAGGCATCGAGGGCCGAGGCCGTTGGTATTGCTGCGTCCCGTCCCGGGCACCAGTCCGGTCCACTCGTTGTGGGCGGGCACCAAGATCATCATCATCGTCGCCGTCTCGGTGATGCTCGCCATCGATCCGAGCCCGGTGCCGATCGCCGCGGTCGGCGTCCTGGACCTGGCCGCGATCTCGCTGGCACGCATCCCGCGTAGCGCCTTCCCCTCCGTACCGCCGCCGGTGTGGGCGGTCGTCTTGATCGGCGCCGTGTTCCTGACATCCGCAGGCGGGGCCCCGTTCGTCGTCATCGCCGGCCTGCATGTGGGACTCGGTGGCCTGCTGCAGTTCCTGCAACTATCGGCTCTGACCATCGTCCTGCTGCTCTCAGGTGCGGTGCTGTCCTGGACCACCGACGTTGCCGACGTCGCGCCAGCACTGGCGACACTGGGCCGTCCTCTGCGCCGCCTGGCTATCCCCGTCGACGATCTCGCGGTCACCCTGAGCTTGGCACTGCGGTCGTTTCCCATGCTGATCGACGAATTCAGGGTCGTAAACGCCGCCCGCACCTTGCGGCCAAGACCACGACTACGAGGGACGCGAAGAGTACGACAACGTATCCGTGACGGTGTCGACCTGATTGCCACCGTCACCGCGATGTTGTTGCGCCGCGCCGACGAAATGGGCGACGCGATCGCTGCTCGCGGCGGAACTGGACAACTCACCGCTGCCCGCATCAAGCTCCAACAGTCCGATTGGGTAGCGCTGGCGATCGCCGCAGCCGTCTGCGCCACTGCCCTCGGTCTCGATGTGACTGCCGGCGGCATCGGCGGCCCGCCTGGGCCCCCACCAAGGTTTGGACCACCCCCATCGGGACTCCCGGGCGGCCCCGGATTCAGCCCGCCGGGATCACCCGAAATACAGCGCTTACCAGCGGGAACACCTGCTTCATAGGTTCTCCATAGGCCAACCACAGATCGTCGCTAAACGGGTTGGCAACAATGGCGCGATGCAAGAAGCCCCAGATGCCTATGCCGCGGTCCGTCGGCCACAGACGACGGCTCCTGCAGCTCCCGCCCCGATCACTCGCCACGACGGCAGCCCGATCGAGGTCCTCGTGGTCGACGACGAACCGGCGCTCGGCGACCTGGTAGCCATGGTGTTGCGATACGAGGGCTGGCAGGTCACCGCCGCCCGCGACGGTGCGTCGGCCATCAAGAAAGCCGCCGCCGAGAAGCCCGACATCGTGGTGCTCGACATCATGCTGCCTGACATGAGTGGGCTCGATGTGCTCCACGAATTGCACCGGATCCGGCCCGAACTACCAGTACTGCTACTCACCGCCAAAGACACCATCGAAGACCGCATCGCCGGATTGTCAGCGGGCGGAGACGATTACGTCACCAAGCCGTTCAACGTCGAGGAAATGGTCCTGCGGATGCGAGCACTGGTCCGCCGCTCCGGCGTCGGCGTTGTAGCCGACAGCGCGCAACTGGTCGTCGGCGATCTGGTATTGGACGAAGACAGCCGCGAAGTAACCAGAGCGGGCGCCGAAATCAATTTGACCGCAACCGAATTCGAAGTGCTTCGGCTGATGATGAACAACCCTCGGCGGGTGCTGACCAAGACCCAGATCCTGCACGCCGTATGGGACTGGGACTTCGAGGGCCGCTCAAATGTGGTCGAGCTGTACATCTCCTACCTACGCAAGAAGATCGATGCCGACCGCGCACCCATGATCCACACGGTCCGCGGGATCGGCTATGTCCTCAAACCCCAGTGACATCGTGATGGCAGACCCGCCCCCACGCTCGCGATGTAGCCGGAAGTATGCACCGCGCACCTGGACGTTGCGGAGCCGCTTGATTGTCGTGGTGGCGGTGCTCGGCGCGGGGCTGTGCGCCGCTGTCGGTGCCGGCACTCTGATTGCGTTGCGGCACTTCCTCATCGGCCAACTCGACAACCAGGTTCTCGATGCCCAATCCCGGTCCATTGCGTTCTTCGAGTTCGGACCGCCACCATTCCTGCGGTTCTCCGGTCCCGGGCCGATGTTCCTCGATGGCCCCGGCCAATCGGCGGGCACTGTGGGCGCGATCATCTCGCAGCCCGGTCAGAGCCAAGCGGCGGTCATCTTGACCAGTGGCGACCGCCGACCGGTCAGCTCAGCGGCATTGACACAGCTGGAACGAGTTCCCCAAGGACGCCCCGCCAGCGTCGACCTCGATGGCCTGGGTCCCTACCGGCTCGTTGCGCAGCCGTCCCACAACGAGGTCGTGGTGTCGGGCCTGCCGCTGTCTGGGGTGCAACAGACTCTCCGATCCGTCACCTGGATGATCGGTGGGTTTTCCGCGCTGGCGCTGGCGGCGGCGATTGCCGCGGGCACTGTGATGATTCGCCGCGAACTCGTCCCGCTGTCACGGATGTCCGAAGCGGCACACCACGTTGCCGGACTTCCGCTGCACGAAGGTGACGTACAACTTCCGTCCCAGATCGAACCTGTCGACGCCGACACCGCTCATACCGAGGTGGGCCGGCTGGGCACCGCCCTCAACAGCATGGTCGACCGAGTGGCCGACGGGTTGGCCACCCGCCACGCAAGCGAGACCCGGGTACGGCAATTCGTCGCCGACGCCAGCCACGAATTGCGGACACCGCTGGCCTCCATCCAGGGGTACACCGAGGTGGCCCGCCGATTGGTCACCGGACTACCGCACGACGCGGACGATGCGTTGCGCAACGACCTGGTCTACGCAATGAACCGAGTACACGCCGAGTCCCGGCGGATGAGTCAACTGGTTGAGGACATGCTGCTGCTGGCCAGGCTGGACGCCGGCCGGCCCTTGGAGTACGACGAAGTCGACCTGTCCCAGATGGTGATCGACGCAGTGAGCGACGCTCACATGGCCGGACCCGAACACCGGTGGGCCTTGGACCTGCCGGATCACCCGGTTGTCGTCGTCGGCGACCGGGCACGGTTGCATCAGGTGCTGACCAATCTGCTGTCGAACGCCCGAGTCCACACCCCTGCCGGTACCACGGTGATCACCGCACTGGCCGGCGCCGCCGACGGGCCGGTGTCATTGACAGTGACCGACGACGGACCGGGTATTGCACCCGACGTGCTACCGGAGATCTTCGAACGCTTCGCGCGCGGAGACGAATCCCGTTCCAGGGCGGCCGGGAGCACGGGGCTGGGCTTGGCTATCGCGCAAGCCGTGGCCAAAGCACACGCCGGCACGATCACCGTGCAGACCGACGCGAATGGATCGGCGTTCACGGTGACATTGCCCGCGCCGCACGGCCCGCGGTCATAGCTGCCGCCCAGACTCGACCAACGACGAACCCAGGCAACTCACGAACCATGAGAAGCATGTTGCAGAACCTCACCGCGCGACCCGCGCGGCAACCCGATGGCGAGTCGGCCACTTCGGTGTCCCCGCCTGCGGCAGACCCACGTTGGGCGCGGCCGGCTCTCGCTGCATTGCTGGTGGCCACCGCCGCGTTCTGGACTGTCACGCTGGGCCGGATGGGTTGGGCCAACGCCTTTTACGCCGCTGCGGTGCAGGCCGGCACCCAGAGCTGGAGGTCAACCGCCCGGCTGTGTCCGGGTCCGCTCCGCCGACGGTCCGACCGTGTACTCGGCGGCCGGTTCGGTGGCCTGCTGAATCAAGATAGCCGCAACCGCCGCACCCAATCCCGCTCCGACGGCTATCAACCCGACGGCTGCCAGCACCACGCCGGCCCGACGACGCGCCTTGCACTGCATGCTCATGCGGACCATCTCCTCGTTGTGGAACAACCTGACAGGCGCAGACGATAACCTGAACGTGGTTGGGTGCGCTTAACGGCCGAATTTGCCGAAGTAGCAACAGAAACCGTCACAGATGGCACAGCAAAGCAAGCATGCATCTCGCCAACAAAGCTTTGAACATATTGCACAAGAACAGATTTCAGTTTTCGATCGGCCAACTCGACGCTGTCTGACGGCGGCCGGTATCGACGCCGGCAGACCGGCGCCGCCGCATTGCCGTCGCCAGATTCATATCGGCGGAATACAGAATCCATATGAATTCCCCAGTGTTGGACTCCGCCCAGCGTGGTCAACCGCGACGCACCAC
The DNA here is from genome assembly GCF_048282635.1 of Mycobacterium sp. PDNC021. Taxonomy (NCBI): domain Bacteria; kingdom Bacillati; phylum Actinomycetota; class Actinomycetes; order Mycobacteriales; family Mycobacteriaceae; genus Mycobacterium; species Mycobacterium sp. PDNC021. The sequence continues at coordinate 2,720,353 of NZ_CP182502.1, read as the reverse complement.
CTGGCGCCAGAGCCTCGTGGTCGGCAAGTATGGAGCCGTGCCTTCCCTGCTCTGGTTTCGCCGAGACCTCAGGCTCAGCGACCTACCGGCCCTATCGGCAGCGGTCGACCAGAACAGCGAGGTGCTCGCCTGCTTCGTGCTCGATCCGCAGCTTGAGGCGTCATCGAGTGTGCGCCGGCTGCAGTTCCTGGGCAACTGCCTGAGACATCTGCAAGCAGAGCTGGACGGCCGGCTGCTGATCACCCGTGGACGCCCAGAAGAGCGAATTCCGCTGATCGCCAAAGAGATCGATGCGAGTGCCGTGCACGTCTCGTCGGACTTCACCCCGTTCGGCGAGCGCCGTGACGAGCGGGTCCAGGAGGCGCTCGGCAGCGTCCCACTGGTCGCGACCGGCTCCCCGTACCTGGTCTCGCCCGGACGCGTCACCAAAGACGACGACAGCCCCTACCGGGTATTCACGCCGTTCTTCCGACGCTGGCGTGAGCACGGTTGGCGGCAGCCGGCCCGCACCGGTCCTCAATCGGCACAGTGGATCGATCCGAACAGTCTGGCTGGCACAGCAGCCAAACCTGCCGACATCCCGGACCCCAAGGTGCCGCCCTGCTTCGCTGCCGGCGAGGAGGCGGCCCTGCACCGGTGGCGACAATTCATCGACGCGGGTTTGGACGACTACACCGAACAGCGTGACCTACCCGGCGCCGACGGGACCAGCCACCTGTCGGTGCACCTGAAGTTCGGCACGATCCACCCACGCACCATGGTCGACGGCCTCGACCTGCACCACGCCAGTCACGTTGCTTACTTGCGCCAGCTCGCTTTTCGTGACTTCTATGCCGCGGTGCTGCACCACTGGCCGGACAGCGCCTGGCGCAACTGGAACCGTGACTACGACGCCATCGAAACCGACACCGACGACGCAGCCGAGCGGCTCTTCGACGCCTGGAAGGCCGGCCGGACCGGGTTCCCGTTCGTCGACGCCGGCATGCGGCAATTGCGCGAGACCGGCTTCATGCCCAACCGGGTGCGGATGATCACCGCGTCCTTTCTGGTCAAGGATCTGCACCTGCCGTGGCAGTGGGGTGCCCGCTGGTTCATGGAGCAGCTGGTCGACGCCGACATCGCCAACAATCAGCATGGCTGGCAATGGTGCGCGGGCACCGGCACCGATGCCGCTCCGTACTTCCGGGTGTTCAATCCGACAGCGCAGGGCCAGAAATTCGACCCCACCGGTGCCTATGTCCGCCGCTGGGTTCCCGAATTGGCCGACGTGGCCGATGCCCACCTCAAATCAGGACCACGCCCGCCGGGCTACCCGGAGCCGATCGTCGATCACGGCGAGGAACGCGCCGAAGCGCTCCGGCGCTATCACGCAATCGGCAATCACGGGTGACCCGAGCCCGTGGAAACGGGCCGACCGCCCGGCCGTATCCCGGTCCACATCAGCGACAACCGGGTTACGTGCCGGACGGTCGAATCACTACGCCGACTCAGAGCCGACTCAGAATGGCGGAGGCGGCAGGAGCGGACCGCCCGGCGGCGGCGGAACGCCCGGTCCCGGAGGCGCGAGACCGGGACCACCGGGCGGCGGTACACCGGGGCCCGGGGGCAGGATGCCTGGGCCGGGCGGTGGCGGTGGCTGCGCGCCGGCAACGGCGGAGCTGAATCCAACGCCCGCACCCATCAGCGCGAGCGCAACCAATGCGACGCCCGCATGATGACGCGTCTTGTGCTGCTTTGACATTCGCACATCTCCTCTTCGTGGAACTACTGACAGCTGCCGACATTAACCCAATCGGGCGCCGCACCAATTTGTCTACTTTCGATAACATTCGAAACCAAGGCGTTAACATTTGAATACGTCAGCTAATCGAAAATGAGTCGATATTCATACCCAATCTGTTTATAGAGAACATCTTAAGCAGAATCGAATTTCCGCTCAGCAACGCTGACTTCGACACAATTCAGGCCAACGATTCGCGTCTGCCACCATCAGTGGCAGGCTTCCGCCGTCATATTCATATCCGCGCAATACACAATCCATACGAATTCCCCAGCATTCGGCCCGCGCAACGGTCACGACAGCCACCGCATCACCACGTCTACGCGGCGAAAACGGTAGTGGTACATCGGTTTATGGCAGCATCGAACGTGGGCACACCAAATGGCCAGTGCCATCGAGTTTTTGACGCACCCAGGGAAGGGACTTCATGCGTATCACCACCCTGCTGATAACCGCAGCCGCAACCGTCGCTACCGCGGCAATCGGCGGTGCGGCGACAGCGCCGGCAGTCCGATCGAGTTGGTATGCGCAGCTGCGCAAGCCCGCCTATCAACCGCCTCGTGAAGTGTTCCCTGTGGTCTGGCCCGCGCTCTACACAGACATCGCCGTCGTGTCCGCCGCCGCGATCGACGAATTGGGTGCAACCGGCCGCGACATCGAGCGTCGTGCCTACCGGAACGGACTCGCACTGAATCTCGTACTCAACGCTGCGTGGTCCTGGTTGTTCTTCAATCGTCGTCGCTTCGGCACCGCGACCGCCGTCAGCGCGGCGCTCACGGTGAGCAGCGCCGACCTGACGCGGCGGGCTGTCGACGCCATCGGCGGACGGGCTGCACCATTGACGCTCTATCCCCTGTGGTGCGCGTTCGCCACCGTGCTCTGCGGGCATATCCGGCAGCTGAACAGGCGCGCCGAACGGTCGTAGCCGCGAAGGTCTGGCACATACCAGGGCAATCGACTTACGCTGGCGACCATCCACGCTCGACTCATGCGGAGGCCAGGTTGCAGAATCCGGAAGCTTTTCTCGACCAGTTCTCCGACGACGCGGCCGGCCGCGCCTTCGCCGAGCCGTACCACACGCCCGACGGAGCGACCGTCATCCCCGTCGCCAAGGTCAACCACACCGGCACGAGCACATCGGCAAAACCGCTCGGCGTCTTCGTCATCCGCGATACCGGGACGGTGTGGGTGCCTGCGGTGGACGCGGACCGGATCGCGCTGGTCGGCGTCATCACCGGCCTGGCGGCTGCCGTGATCGGCTGCCTGGCGATCCTGCGGCGCCCGCCGTGGCCTGACCTGTCCGACCACGGGCGTCCGGTGTCGCGCCGCCGTCGACTGAATCCTTAACTCTCCACATTGCGTGTTTCGCGGTCCCGCACGTGGGTATCCGTGCTGCGGGGGTCGTGGAATTTGTTCTGCCGCAGAACTGCGCGGAGGAACGATTCCTTCACATCACGAGCACACGCAAGGAGTTCAACTCATGACCTTGAAGAAGATCGCAGCGCGTGCAGTCGCGACGAGCGCGCTGGGCCTGGCAGGACTGGGCGTCGGAGCTGGTCTCGCCTACGCCGACCCAGTCGGTCCCATACCGACACCGCCGTTTCCCACCCCAGGCGTTGCCGGACCCGGCGTAAACGTCGGTGCACCTGGTAATCCGCTGTCGGCGGGCCACGGCTACCTGCCGCCTCCCGGGCACGGTGGGCCGCTGCCGCAGGACCGCATCCCGTTCACAGCTGCGCCCGCGTGGGTGGTTGTGCCGGTCGTGCCGCCGATGGGCACTCCGCCGGCACCGGCACTGCCCGACTGGGCCGCCGGTATGCAGGCCGTCTGGGACCCTGACCTCGGCGCCTGGGGCGTGTGGGACGCACAAGGCAGCGCATTCATTCGCATCTAGCACCACGGTCGCGGCCGCCACCCTGACAGGGTGGCGGCCCGCATAGGGCTATCGGCACCCCTGCCGCAACCAGCAAGTCGCAGGGAACTGTACGAATACTCCTAGCTGCATCCCAGGCGGAAATGCTAACTCCGCCGTCAATTCTTTCTACCGTTACCGCGGACGGCCAACAGCGGACGGGCGAAGGGAACGACCATGGGTTGCTCACGGTACATCGGTCGGGTCGGAGCCCTGGCAGTGTTTCTCGGGGTCGGCATATCGCTCACGACTGGGCAAGGAATCGCCTACGCCGAACCCTCATCGACGGCGTCGGACACTTCGCATGCCACGGATGCGGCGGGCCCCAGCAAGCCGGCTCCCAAACACACGCCCACCCCGGCGACAGCGGCACAGCCCGACGCCACACCCGCATCGCCATCAGACGACTCGGCGCCGCCCTCTGCCCACAAGCCCAAGCCGCAGTCCAACAAGAGCAGCGACGCAACCAACCGTCACCGTAGCGCGAACCTCAATGCGCACGCCGGCGGCGCCACGAAGACCGCGTCGACCTCGACGCCCGCGGCCGGCGAATCCGTCAGCGCCACAAAGAAAATCGGTCAGCCGCAACCCACCGCCGCCACGGTCGACCATTCCCCGGCACCATCGATCGTCGCCACGGCGGCCGTGCCGACCACCGCATCAGTAGCCCGTACCGCGGCGGCGACACCGTCGGCGGCACTCGTCACCCCCACCGTGTCCGCCCCGACCGCGACCGGCGCAATCGGCCAGATCGTCACCGCGGCAAAACAACTCATCAGTATCGCGCTGAGGCCGCTGGTATCGACCCTGCCGTCGAACGTGCCGGCAAATTCGCCGGTCCTGTGGACGGTGCTCGCCTGGGTCCGCAAGCAGATCGAGACGAATCTCCTGCCACCCCATGTGGTTTCGGCCTGGAACGTGACCAGCCCGAATCTCCTGACCAATCCCAGCGCAGAGCTCGGTGATCCATCGCTGTCCGGCGGCAGTACGGTGTCCATCCCCGGCTGGACCGTCACCGGTACGCCGACGGTCATCAAGTACGGCACCGTGCGCCAGATCCCGCTGGGCCTGCCGACACCCGGGCCGACACTCCCCGCCATCTTCAACTTCCCCAGCGATCGGCCCACCCCGGGCGACACGCAGTTTTTCGGCGGCGGCAATGTCGCGACCTCCACGTTGACCCAGACAGTCGATCTCAGCGGCGCCGCATCGGGCATCGATGCCGGCACGACGCCGTTCAAGCTGAGTGGGTTCCTGGGCGGCGCCATGATCGATCCCTCGGCGGCGTCGATCAAGGTCACGTTCCTGGACGCCACCGGAACGCAGCTGGGTGTCGGGAAAGTGGCGCCTGTCGGTCCCCTGGAGCGCTGGTTGCAGACCGGACTGCTCCAGCGCAGTACCGAAGGGACCATCCCCGTCGGTACGCGCACAGCGCAGGTGGTCGTGACACTCAAGGACTCGAACCCGTTCACCGGCGGATACAACAACGCATTCGCCGACGATCTGTCGTTCACCGTGGGAGCCGCGCTCCCGACACCTCCGCCGCCCACGCCGCCGGCATCGACGGTGGGCGCGCTCGACCACGTGTTCATGGTCTATCTGGAGAACAAGGGCTACAAGGACATCGTCGGCAGCCCCAACGCGCCGTACCTCAACAGCCTGATCAACACCTATGGCGTCGCGACCGACTACTACGCGCTGACCCACCCGAGCGACCCGAACTACTACCCGATCCTCGGCGGCTCGGACTTCGGTCTCAGCTACAACTGCGCGACCAACTGCATCGATGCCACAAACCTCGCCGACAGAATCGAATCGGCCGGCAAGACGTGGGCCGGGTATGCGCAGGGCATGTCCGCGGCCGGGCCCTACGTCTCGACGAGCGATTACGCGCCCGACCAGCTCCCGTTCCTGGCGTACCGCGACATCTTCAACGACCAGGCTCGCGCCGCCGCGCACCTGCACCCGCTGACCCAGCTGGCGACCGACCTCTCGTCGTCGGCCACCACGCCGAATTTCGCGTGGTTCGCGGCGAACGAGGCCAACAACGGCGAAGGGCCGCTCGACTTCCCCGGCGGCTATCTCAACTACATCGGCGCGCTGCTCACCAACCACCAGTACAACGTCAAGGCGGCCGACCAGTTCGCGCAGCAGACCATCCCGACCATTCTGAATTCGGCGGTGTGGAATGACCCGACGCAGAAGTCGGCCATCGTCGTCACATTCGACGAAGACACCGACAATCTGTCACTGGGCTTCGGCAACGGCGGCAATCGTGTTGTCACCGTGGTGATCCCGTCCCCCGGCGCAGTCAGCGCCGGGATGCGGTCGGGCAACTTCACCGACACCAGCTATGCCAATCACTACAGCCTGCTGCGCACCATCGAGGACGCACTGGAGCTGGCACCGCTGACCAACAACGACGCTTACGCCGTGCCGCTCAACGACTTCTGGGGAACGCCACCAGTCATGCCGTAACCGGCGGCCGTATTCCACTCCCCCAATTCCGTTGGGGCTCAATTCGTTTGTCTCGAAGGAGACTTGCCGCCTCGTGGCGTGCCTGCAATCCGGCTGGGTGATGTAGCTAACAGTGCCTACCGCATCGTGTTTCTAATCGCTATATTACTAACAGTCATATACCCCCGGTCAACGGCGACAATGTGGAGGCCTCTGTGATTTCCGAACTCGAATCGACCACCCCCGGTGCTGTGCTCGATCGGGTGTGCTTGATCCTCGACGCGTTCGATGGGACCGGCCGCCTGACCCTGGCGCAGATCGTGCGCCGCACCGGCCTGCCCCGTTCCTCCGCGCATCGCATGCTGGAACGCCTGGTCCAGCTGCGATTCCTGCGCCGCAATGGCCGCGACTACGAATTGGGCATGCGCCTCGTCGAACTCGGCTCGCTGGCCGTGCACCAAGACCGGATGCATCGCGCCGCAATGCCCCTGCTTCATCAACTGCACCGCGCCACCGGCCTGGTCGTCCACCTCGCCGTGCTCGACGGCAGCGACGTCGTCTATCTGGAGAAGGTCGGCAACGCGCTGATCACCTCGGTGCCCTCGCGAGTTGGCGGCCGACAGCCGGCGCACTGTACCGCCGTCGGCAAGGCCATCCTGGCCTACAGCCAGGACGCCCAGGTCGACCTCATGAGCCGCAAGACCAAGTACTCCATCGCCAACCGCGCCCAGCTGGATGCCGAGCTCGCCAAGGTCCGCGCCCACGGCGTCGCCATCGACCGCGAAGAGTCGGTGCCTGGATTCGGTTGCGTTGCAGCACCTATCGGGAATCAAGGGGAAGCCGTAGCCGCAGTGTCGGTGTGCGGCCCGATGAGCCGCATGGCCTTCGAACAGCTCACCGCGCCGGTGCGCATGACCGCCATGGGCATCTGGCGCAACGCCGAGGACGGCCCCGCCCGCGTCGCGCCCGCCCTGCAACCGATGCGCCCGCTTCGCATGGGCCCCGGCGCCATCCCACCGCAGAAATGAGCGTCGGACCCGAGAAAACCTCGGGTCCGACGTCTACTTCCGGGTGCGGCTAGCTGATCAGAACCAGTCGACCTGTGCGTCGACGGTGGTGCGGTCCAGGCTGGCGAGCAGGTCCAGCTGGGTCGTCACCTTGGGCAGCTCGTAGCGGAAGAAGTACTGCGCCGCAGCACGTTTCCCGTCGTAGAAGTTGCCGGTGTTGCCGCCGACAGCGTTCAGCTGCTCGAGCCAGATCCAGGCCATCACGATGTGGCCGGCGGCCTCCAGGTAGGCAGTCGAGTTCGCCAGGGTGGTCTCCGCGTCGCCGGCGGCCCACACAGTGGCGGTCACCTCCACCAGGCGCTCGATCTGAGCCTGCAGATCCCGCGCGTAGGTGGCAGTGGCCTCCGACTGCAATGCGGTCTGGACGGTTTCACCGATCCGCCGCTGCAGCAGCTTCAGGCCGGCGCCGTCCTGCATGACGACCTTGCGGCCGAGCAAGTCGATGCCGTGGATGCCGTGGGTGCCTTCGTGAATGGCGTTCAGGCGGTTGTCGCGGTACTGCTGCTCGACGTCGTATTCGGTGGTGTAGCCGTAGCCGCCATGAATCTGGATGCCGAGGTTGTTGGCTTCCAGGCACCACTGCGACGGCCAGCTCTTGGCGATCGGGGTGAGCACCTCGAGCATCAGGTTGGCCTCGTCGAGTTCGGCGCCGGTGAAGATCCGCATCTCGTCGACGAGCCGCGCGCAGTACAGCCCCAGCGCCAAGGCGCCTTCCACATAAGACTTCTGAGCCAACAGCATGCGCTTGACGTCGGCGTGCTCGATGATCGCGACCTGCGCGCGCGACGGGTCCTTGTCACCGACGGGACGACCCTGCGTGCGCACCTTGGCGTACTCCAGCGACGTGAGGTAACCGGCGTAGCCGATGGCGGTTGCCATGGAGCCGACCGCGACGCGGGCTTCGTTCATCATGTGGAACATGTAGGCCAGGCCGCGGTGCTCCTCGCCCACGAGGTAGCCGACAGCGCCGGGCTCGTCGGTGGGCTGGTGGCTGCCGTCACCGAAGTTCAGCAGCGCGTTGGTGGTGCCGTGGTTGCCCATCTTGTGGTTGAGACTGACCAGCGCGACGTCGTTGCGGGTGCCGTCGGTCAGGAACTTCGGCACGACGAACAGCGAGATGCCCTTGACGCCGGGGCCGCCGCCCGGGACCTTGGCCAGGACCAGGTGCACGATGTTCTCGGCCAGCTCGTGGTCGCCACCGGTGATCCACATCTTGGTGCCGGTGACCCGGTAGGTGCCGTCGGCCGACTTGGTGGCCTTGGAGCTGATGTCGGCGAGCGACGAGCCGGCGTCGGGCTCCGAGAGGCACATGGTGCCGAAGTACCGGCCCTCAAGCATCGGGCGGACCCAGGTGTCGATCTGCTCTTCGCTGCCGTACTCGGTCAGCAGGTTGGCGTTGCCGACGGTCAGGAACGCGTACGAGAAGGTGCTGGGGTTCGCGGCCCGGAAGAACGCTGCCGAGGACTGTGTGACCACGTTGGGCAGCTGCATGCCGCCGACGCGCTCGTCGAACGAGCTGGCCATCAGGCCCGCCCCGTTGAAGTCGTCCAGCGCCTGCTTGATCTCGTCGATCAGCACGACCTTGCCGCTTTCGTCGACGAACGGCGGGTTGTGGTCGGCCTTCTTGTTGTGTGGCGCGAAGCGCTTGGTCGCGATGTCGGCGCTGAGGTCGAGGACGGCGTCGAAGGTATCCCGGGAATGCTCCGCGAAGTGCTCGTGCTTGGTGAGCTCGACAACATCGAGCCACTCGTACAGCAAGAAGTCCAGGTCGCGCCGAGACATGAAATCAGTCACTGGGTTCTACCTTCCAATGCAGCCAGACATTAGCAGTCGCTCATTTCCTAAGCGATTGCTAATATCGCCTATCACCCTGGCATGTGTCAACTGTGTGTACGATCACGTGCACATGAAGACCGACCGGACCACCGATTCGGCCGCCGCCGAACGCATCCGGCGCGCGGCCATCGAGGCATTCGCCGAGTCCGGCTACGGGGGCACCTCCACCCGCCAGATCGCCAAACGCCTCAACATGAGCGCGACGGCGATGTACCCGCATTACCGCTCGAAGGAAGAGCTGCTCTACGCCATCGCGCTGGAAGGACACGGCAGCCTGCTGGCGACCCTGCGTGCCACCGATGACCCCACCGCGCCGTGCGCCGAGCGCTTCCACACGGTCGTCGCGGCCTTCGCCACCTGGCATGCGGAAAACAGCAAGCAGGCCAGGGTCGTGCAATACGAGCTGCACGGCCTGACCCCGGCCCACTACCGCACCATCGCGCCACTGCGGCACCAGGTCACCGCGGTGATCGCCAACATCATCGAAACCGGCATGGCGACAGGCGAATTCCACGTCGACAACCTCGATGACGTCGTCATGGCGATCTCGTCGCTGTGCGTCGACGTCTGCCGGTGGTTCCCCTCGCGCACCCACCGCGATCCCCACAAACTGGGCGAAATCTACGCCCAGGTCGCAGCCCGCCTGGTGCGCTGACCGACCTACCGGTCACCGGTGCAGGACGACCCCCACGACGTCGTGCAGCGCAACGGGGCTCTGCACGTCGCGGCCGAACAACTCCATGATCTGGACCTGGATTTCACCGACGATTCCGCCCAGCATCGCACCGACGGCGATCACCAGTTTCTCGTCGTCCTTGAAGATCGGGCGCAGAATCGACTCGTATTCTTCGTTGGTGAGCTGACTCATCTTGTCGACGATGATGTTCTCCAGGTCCATCATGTCCTTGGCGTAAACCTCCGCCAGCGCAAGCGTTTCAGGCAATCGAGCGAGCACGGTGTCCACCACGGTGTCTTTGAGCGCGTTGTACCGCTGCCCACCGACCACCAACTTCACGAACGGGACGGCGGCGCCGAGCTGGCTGTCGATGGCGGCCTGAATCTCCTTGGCCGCCAACGCGAACAGCTTGTCCGCACCCGGCCCGGTCAGCACGGCGTCGAACAGGATGTCGGGCGAGAAGAGATCCTGGGCCAGGATCTTGGCGTAGTCGCGGGTGATCTTGTCGCGCTGGTCGTGCAGCAGCCCCCGAAACGGAAACAGCCCGAGATACTTCTTCCGATAGACCGGGCGGAACAGCATGTTCAGCGCGATGTAGTCACTGACCGAGCCGATCCCGAATCCGAAGGCCGGCATGATCCACGGATTGCGGAACAGACCCCACGCAACCATCTGCACGCAGCCGATGCCGAGCCCGAAGTAGATGCCACTACGACGCATGAACGCCATCGCATCGTCGGCGACGCTACGCATCAACCTGACGAGTTTCTCCTTGTTGCGCACCAGGGTGGTCACCGCGATGAACTGGAAATCCAGATAGCGGTTCAGGTCGGAACTGATCTCCCCGAGCATGTGTGCCACGATGCGGGGCGTTTGCGCCTGAACCCGGGCCGAAATGGCCTGGCGCGCGGCGTCGGGCAGCGCGTCCCACAACCCGGGCCGGAGTTGTTCGGCAAGCTCGCGCGACATCTCGTCGACCGCTCGGGTCAGCGGCACCCGCAATGCCGCCACCAGCTCGTCGGCATCGACCCGGCTCAGTAGTTCGTCGGGTTTGAGCAGGTTCGCGGTCAGCAACTCGATGGTCTTGGAGCCGACCTTGCCGGCCCGCCGCGGCACGATGCCCTGCCAGCCGAACGGACCGATGCCCTTGTAGTCCAAGGGCCGGTACAGCATCTCGAGCGCCACGATCTTCGTGCTCCATCCCACGAAAGCGGCGACGAAGGGCATGGACAGGTAGACCAGCCAGTTGACACCGAAATCGGCCTTGATCTCGGACCAGCTCTGGATCGCGAGGATGACCTCGCGGTTCACTGATCACCGTCCCGCATGGCGGCAAAGGCTATGCCGAAAGGCCATATATTGCATGATTTTTCAGCAGGTACCTGCGATAACCGGCCAGTGAGCGCCGAAGGTCGTGATGTACTTGCTGCCGACGACAGGAGGCCCGATGGTCAACCCTCCACTGGAGGATCACGATGAGGTCGTGACGGCAGCCTCGGGTGACACACCGTCCGAGGTCCGGCCGCGGCGAGTGCGCGGCCGGTTCAGCATCCAGTCGAAGCTCATCGCGATGCTATTGGGGGCCAGCATCGTGTCGGCCGCCGTGGTCGGGTTCATCGGGTACCAGACGGGACAGGCCTCGCTGCGCAACGCCGCTTTCGACCGGCTCACGCAGGTCCGGGAGACCCAGTCTCGACAGTTCCTCATCCAGATCGCCAACTTGAAGAATGCTCTGCTCATCTACACGAGCGGACCGGCGATGGCCGAAGCCGTGCAGGCCTTCGCCGCCGGGTTCAACGAATTGGCCAATGCCACAATCGATCCTGCCGAGCAACAGGCCATCGTCAACTACTACAACCAGGATCTGATCGACCCCGTCGAACGTGCGACAGGCGCCAAGCTCAACCTCGACGTGCTGTTGCCGTCGTCCAACGCGGCCAGGTATCTGCAGGCCCGGTACACCGTCGCCGCCGCGCGGCCCAATGGACCGCCACCCCCACCCGACCCCAGCGCCTGGGGCGCCGCCGCCAGCCGCTACAACGCGTTCTTCCAAGAGATCGTGCGGCTGTTCGGCTACGGCGACGCCCTCTTGATCGACTCGTCGGGCAATGTCGTGTACTCGGCCAAGAAACGCGCGGACCTCGGGACGAACGTGCTGTCCGGTCCATACCAGCAGGGCAACCTGCATGAGGCCTACGCGAAAGCCATGGGCGCCGACCGCGTGGGGTACGTCGCTGTCACCGACTATCAGACCTATCACCCGGCCGGCGACCACCCCACCGCGTGGATGGCAGCGCCGGTCGTGGCCGCGGGTCGCACGGTGGGAGTGGTGGCGCTGCAGTTCCCGATCAGCGGGCTGAACGAGCTGATGACGTTCAACGGCAAGTGGCAGGCGAACGGTCTGGGGGCCACCGGCGAAACCTATCTCGCCGGGACCGACGACCTCATGCGCTCGAATTCGCGCCTGTTCGAGGAGAATCCGCAGACCTATCAGCGCGATGTCACGGCGGCCGGAACGCCGGCCGAGCTGGCGCAGCGGGCGGTCCGCCTCGGCGGCACGACGCTGCTGCAGCCCGTCGGTGGCCCTGCGACCCGCGCGACGCAGCGCGGCCAATCCGGGGTGGTGATCACCACCGACTACCTGGGCAAGGAAACGCTGCAGTCGTATGCACCGATGACCGTCGGGCCCGACGTGAGCTGGTCGATCGTGGCCAAGATCGACACCGCCGAAGCCTTCGCGCCCGAACGCGTCTTCACCAGGACCATGGGCGTGGCGGTGACCGCGATCGTCATCTTGGACTGCCTGGCCGCGATGGCGCTGGCGCAGCTGTTCGTGCGGCCCATCCGTCGCCTGGAGGCCGGCGCCCAAAAGGTCAGCCGCGGCGACTACGACGCGATGATTCCCGTGCGGACCCGGGACGAGTTCGGCGATCTGACCAAGACGTTCAACGACATGAGTCGCCTGCTCGGCATCAAGGACGATCTGCTGCGCCGCGAACGCCGGGAGAACGCACAGTTGCTGCGTTCGCTGATGCCCGAATCGATCGTCGAGCGGTACCGCAGTGGCGAGGAGACGATCAGCGAGAACCACCAGGACGTGGCGGTGCTCTTCGCCGATATCGACGGCCTCGACGCCCTGTCCAACGAACTGCCTGCCGACGAATTTCTCACCGTGGTCAACGAATTGGTGCGCCAATTCGACGACGCCGCCGAACGCAGCGGGGTCGAACCGGTGCGAATCCTGCGCAACGGCTACACGGCCAGCTGCGGATTGAACGTGCCTCGGCTGGACAACGTCGAGCGCACCGTCAACTTCGCCATCGAATTGCAGCGCATCGTGGCCCGCTTCAATGACGAGGACAACCTGCAGCTGGGTTTCCGGGCGGGTATCGATACCGGCACCGTCACCAGCGGCCTGGTGGGCGGCACCACGATGATGTACGACATGTGGGGCAGCGCAGTCGATTTGGCCTATCAGGTCCAGGCCGGCGGCGCCGAACCCGGGATCTACATCACCGCGCGAGTGCACGACGCCGTGCACGACACCCACCGGTTCACCCCGGCCGGCCAGCTGACCGTCGGCGATATCGAGGAGCCGATCTGGCGGCTCGCGGGGCGGCGGTAAGCGTGTATTCCTCCGGTGCGTCATGGTTCGTGTGGGTCGCGGCAATAGCGATCGGACTGCCGGTCGGCCTGATCGTCCTGACCGAGTGGCGCCGGTCCCTGATCCGCCGGCACAGTCCGCTGGCCGGGCCCGTCGGACTGCTGCGTACCTATGTGCTGCCGGTGATCGCTGTCCTGTTGCTGATGCTCAAGGTCGCCGTCGTGCCCGCCCGCGACGTGCCCATCCGGATCGTGGCAACGGTACTGGTTTTCCTGGTGCTGCTGCTGGTGCTGTCCGGCCTGAGCAACACCGTGTTCGCGAACGCCCCGGAGACCTCGTGGCGCAGCCGCATCCCCCGCATATTCCTCGACGTGGCCCGGATGGTGCTGATCATCCTCGGCTTGGCGGTGATCTCCCGGTACATCTGGGGCAGCAACATCAAGGGCGTCTTCACCGCGGTCGGCGTCAGCTCCGTGGTCCTCGGCCTGATGCTGCAGCACTCCGTCGGCCAGATCGTGTCCGGCCTGTTCATGTTGTTCGAGCAGCCGTTCCGGATGGGCGACTGGCTCGACACGGCCGCGGCCCGGGGCCGCGTCGTGGAGGTCAACTGGCGCGCCGTCCACATCGAGTCCGGCACCGGTATACAGATCACCCCCAACTCGGTGCTGGCCGGCACGTCGTTCACCAACCTGAGCCGGCTGGCCACCTCGCACATCACGATCACCACCACATTCGGCGCGACGGATGCGCCCGACCAGGTATGCGCGACGCTCACCCGGATCGCCGCCGCCCTGCCGAACCGTGGCGACATCGTCGAGCCCGCCACCGTGCCCATCGGCGACCACAAGTACCGCACCACCATCGGCTTGAAATCCCCCGGGGACGACGACGCGGTACAGGCTACGTTCCTGCGCTGGGCCTGGTACGCCGCGCGCCGCGACAAACTTCATCTCGACGGTGTCGGCGACGACTACTCGACCGACAAACGCGTCGAAGCGGCACTCGAATCGGTCGCGGCGCCCGCCCTCCGGCTGAACAAGGCCGACCAACAAGCGGTGGCGCCCTACGCACGCCTGATCCGGTACGGCACCGGCGAACTCATCCACACGCCCGGTGACATCCCCGCCACCGTCTCGGTGATCGTGTCCGGACACGTCCGACTGGCGGTGGCCACACCCGATGGGTCGATCGCAGGCGTCCGCACCCTCGACAAGGGTGCGCTGTTGGGAGTTGCCGCCTTCACCCACCAGGCCAACCTGGCCTACGTAAGCGCCCTGGACGAGGTCACCCTGCTACAGATCGAGCATGACGAGATCCAACGACTGCTGACCGACCGGCCGGTACTGTCTCGCGAGTTCGGCCGCCTCATCGATGAACGCCGCAGCGAGGCGCAGGCGGTGCGCATCGCGGCGAAGAAACCGAAACACGGCACCGATAGGGACGCCGCAGGCACCGCGGTTCCCGGGAATTAGGGTTTTCGGGGCCACGCCGCGGGCGCCGGGTGCTGCCGATGATTCAAACGTTGCCGATGGACGTCAGACTTGCCCCTGCTGCCTCACGTCCGAGAAGACGACGGACCACGAGCTTGGCCCGTCGTCCGTAGCGCAGCTGCACGCGCAATGACCCGGGCAGTCGTGGCGCGATCACCGCATGTTTGCGCACATGATCCTGCACCGTCCAGGTGGCCCAGGTTCCGGCTCGAAACAGGGCGGCATCGCCTGCTGCCAGATAGGTCGGGACAACGCCGTCGCCCTCCACCTCGACAGCGCCGGAGATGACGTGGACCGTTTCGTCACACAGGAAGAACCAGCGGAACGTCCCTGCCGTGCATTCCCACACATAGTTGTCGGCGATTCCGTCGGTGCCAGATGACCACCAAGCGCACCGCGCTGTGGGCGTGCCCGCAAGGATCCACTCGGGGTTGATCGGGTCGTCGGCCAGCTGGAGATCCGCCAGGCGGCAGAACTCGATCGGCATTGCTGTCGGCATGACGCAAACTTACGATGCACTCACAGGGTCTTCGCAGGAAACGCTCAAATCACCGGCCAGTTCCCGCCGCAGGACCAAGTTTTCGAATCTCCGTACCTCCACGGCACGCGTTAGCTGTCGGCTACCCCGTCGAATTTGCGGAGTTGCCGGTCGAAGTACTCGCCGATCTCGTCATGGCCGACGGACAACCCGAGTGAAGCTTCCAGCGCCACCAGCTGCGACGTCCCGACGATCAAGGAGACCACGACGATCGGGGGCAACTCGTCAGCATCGATGCCGCTCCGCGCCAGGACGGATCCGACCAACTCCGCCTGCCCTTCCAGGAACTGCTGCGCGGCACTGGCGATCTCCGGCCGAAGGTCTTTTCGATGATTGGCCAGGGTCACATATTCCACTATCAGCGCACTTTCACGGTTCTCGGTGAGAAACGCCCACAGCGCTCGCAGCGGGTTCGGCGCTAGCTGGATCCGTGACTGAGCCGTCAACCCACTCTCAATCCTGCGCCTGAATGCGGCCAAGAACAGGTCGTCCATGGTCCGGAAGTAATAATGGACCAGTTGTGGCTTCAGACCAGCCCGTTCGGCAACCCGCCGGGAGGTCACCGCTGCGTAGCCCTCATCAAGCATCAGCGCCTCGGCGGCATCCAGCAGAGCCCCGCGGTTCTTCGACTCGGGTCCAGCGATCCTTCGCTCCGATGCCATACCGTCACTGTCCGTTCTCGATCGGCGTCGCACCGATCGTCATTCTCTGTGCCCCACCGCGCGACGGCGCCAACGCCATGCCCAGATGCTAAGCAGCTGCTCGGCGCGAGCAACTAGCAGCCCGTCCTCAGGTAAAGTGCGTGCGTGTTCTCCGCCGATGACATGGGCGTGTGGTGACCAGCCCGCAAGAAGATCCGCCGTGGAAGCAACGCGCGGTCGAGCGCTCCGTCAAGACGGCGAAACTCCGGGCAGCTCAACGCATCCAACGATTCATGGACGCCGCCCAATCGATCATCGTCGAAAAGGGCAGCACGGACTTCACCGTCCAAGAGGTCGTCGACCGCTCACGTCAGTCGCTGCGGAGCTTCTACCTTCAGTTCGACGGCAAGCATGAACTCCTACTAGCCCTGCTCGAAGATGCATTGGGCCGCTCAGCCAACGAAATCCGGGCTGCAGCCGCCGCCGAAAGCGACCCTCTAGTCCGACTGAAGATCGCCATCGAGTTGCTCTTCGAACTATGCCGACCCGAGCCTGCCGCCAAGCGACCACTGCTCACCGAATTCGCTCCCCGGCTCCTAGTGACTCATCCGGCTGAGGTGAGGATCGCCCACGCACCGCTGCTTGCGTTACTCACCGATCTGATGGAAAGCGCTAGCGCTGCAGGCGAACTGCGCTCAAACGTCGATCCGCGACGCATCGCCGCGATGGCCATGCAGACGGTGATGTTCATCGCCCAGTCCAACGGGGGCACCGACGAGTCAACCGCCCGCCCCATCAGCCCCGACGAAGTCTGGGACTTCTTGGCGAACGGGTTCGCCGCGCCAAAGAAAGAAACGGATACCTAGCTTCAAGATGGGATGCCGACAGTGGCAAAGATAGCAACCACCGAAAAGCGCCCGCGGCGTGAGCGCGGTTCGATCAATCCGGACGACATCGTCAATGGTGCATTCGAGCTCGCAGAACAGGTTTCGATCGACAACCTCAGCATGCCAATGCTGGGCAAGTACCTCGACGTCGGCGTCACCAGCATCTACTGGTACTTCCGCAAGAAGGACGACCTCCTCGACGCCATGACCGACCGCGCCTTGCGCCAGTGCGTGCTCGCCGCAACGCATGTCGAATCCAAAGATTGGCGTTCGACGTTGCGCAACCATGCCCGCACGATGCGCGAGACGTTTGTGGGGAATCCGATTCTGTGCGACCTGATTCTCATTCGGTCCGCACAGAGCCCGCACATCGACCGCTCGGACCTACAGGCGGTGGAGAAGGCGATCGCGAGCTTGGTGGACGCTGGGCTATCAACGGGGAGCGCTCTTAGTGTTTATTCAGCGGTATCAGCACATGTCCGTGGATCTGCTGTGCTGCAACGTCTTCGGGACAAGACAGCTGCCAATGACAAAGCCAGAGGCCGCCAACACGAGCTCGCCATCAATCCCGAGACCACACCACTGCTCGCGCAGGCCGTTCAGGAGGGTCAGCACGTCGGCACGGCGGACGAGCAAAACTTCGACTTCGGGCTCGAGTGCATTCTCGACCATGCCGAACGCCTGATCGAGCTTAACAGGAAGTCGGCGCCGCGAGCGCGTAAGGCGCCACGCCCCTAGCCACCCGAGGCACGCAGGCCGAGGTGTGCGTCCATCCCAATGGTTTCCAAAGTCCGGCCGTACCGTTCACGGCACCGACGTCGATCCATTAGAGAGCTCAAGGGATTCACCGTCCGTATGAGCGTTCTGAACAACCGCACCAAGCTCGTAGCGACCGCAAAACGCAACGCGGCCAACGCCCTTCGCGTCGAACTCCCCGATACATCGGGGCAACCCGTGGGCGAGGCTCGCTGAAAGTCGGGCCCCAGCGTGCTCCTCGGCTTCAAGAACTGGGGCGCAGCAGCTACAACCGCCTGAGGCGGCTAGCTGCGGCTCGTCTTGATGTCGAAGCCGACCTTCTCGCCGTCCACGCTGGTGATCTTCAAGTGCGCCTTGTACGGCCCTTCCGGACCGGTGAAGGTGCAGTCGAATTCACCGCCGACCTTGGCGTCGACGCCGGACGGGCATTTGACGTCCGTCGGGTGGAACCCGGTTTGGCTGGTCACCAAATCGGTGACCGACTGCGCGGCGCCGTCGGGCTTGATGGTGGAACCGCATGCGCTGAGCTGCAGCGTGAGCACTCCGCAGATGAGCGTCGTGCCGATGAATCCGGTGGATCGGGTCATGGCAGGAACGTAGCTACGGGCAGTTGGAATTGCATTGGAGGCCGATTCCACGCGGCCGCCCACACGCGATTCGCGAAAAGTGTCCCGTTCCGGTCCGGCGGCCGCTCCTACCCATAGGCGGGCCTCACGGTGAGGCCCCACCTGGAAATGGGAGATGACAGTCATGAACCGCACCCACAACACCAAGACAAACCGGATCATCGCAGCGATCGGGGTCGCGGCGGCACCTGCCCTGATGCTCATCACGTCGAGCTGGACGGCCGCGCCTGCCTTCGCAGTCTGCAATGAGGGAACGCCGAACTGCCAGCAGGTCGATTCCGGGCACCAGAGGGCTCTCGACCAAATCAACGGCGCTTTGCTGAGCGGACAATGCGCAGGACCGGACGGCTTCTGCGACGACAGCATCCCGGGCAGCGACGTCACGCCCCAGCAAGGCGCTCCGAAGACCAAGACGGGCGTAGTCCACACTCCGGGCGCGACCAGCATCCGGAAGTAGACGGATTCAGCGCGCTACTGAGACCGGCGGATCCGTTCCCCAACAGCGGCAACCCGACGGCGCACCCGTGTAACCCGCGGGACGTACTCGGCGGCCCGTCGGGCTCCGTCCAGAATCGTGGTCATCGACTGCAACGGTGCGGAGATGCGCGTCGGGGTGCGGTCGACCTGCGGCGGCTGATCTCCTTGCCACCACACCGGCTCGGTCAGCCGCTGCACGAACGGCACCGAGCTCTCGACCGACGCGTTGCCCCACTCGATCGCGCGATCGATGGCTTCCGGAGCGGCCGCCAACGTGACCGGCGAGAGCGTCGGGCTGAACCGGATGACACGATCCGCGAAGGGCGCGTTGCGCACCATCTGCAGCTGCAAGGCCTGGGTAATGGGTTGCAGCCAAAGGTGTCTCGGATTCCACTGCGGGTGGAAGCAGTCCCAGCCGATGAAGCACGCGTTGCGCGTGCCGAGGCGACCGTCTTGAATGCGCTTCCACGCCAGCTCAATTGGGACATTGCTGGCCGCTCCCCCGTCGACCAAGGCGGCGACGTCCTTCTCCACGAGCAACTGATCGAGGAGGCCCCACATGCGCGGATCACTGGACTCGTGATGCAGAATCCCCGGGATCGCCGACGAAAAGCTCGCGGCGTCAACGACATTGAAGTCGGCCGTCAGATCGTCGCCGCCCAGCACGATCGGCTTGACGACGCGGGAGTCGATGAACGCCGCGACCTGCCACAGCCGATTGACGACGCCTGGCGCGTAGCCCAGCTTGAGGTGTTCGAGCGCCCGCACCCCCATCATCATGAAGTGCGACGGATGGAACTGCCCGGGTAGGCGGTCGAACGACTGTTTCCTGACCCCGGCGACGACGGTTTCGTACGGGATCGCGAGGTCCGTCATCCGCATCGGTTCACCGTCCTCGCGGGTGAACATCTCTTTGGCGAACTCGTCGAACTGCAGTGAGAACAGTCCGTTGAGGCCGTGGCGCCGCCGGGTCCTGGCCGGAGCCAAGACTCCGCGGTAGGTGACGGTCTTCGCCCACGCGACGTAGTCCTCGATGGGCACCGGCAGCACGCGGGCCATCACACTGCCCACGATGGCGCCGAAGGAGTTGGTCAGCATGTAGGCGGGCGGCAGACCCGCCGCCAGCATGCGCTGCATCCCACCGAGATACACGTAGCCGGCGCCGCCACCACCGCCCAGGACGGCGACGTAGGTCTTGTAACCGAGCTCGGTATCGAGTTCGGCCGCCGAGAAGTCGTTGCCGTGACGTTCCAACAGCAACGACCGTTCGTACTCCACATCCTCGGCGAAGTTCGCGAGGACTGCCTTCGCCGCGTCCAACCGCTCCTGCGCCGAGGTACGGCCACGGAGCGGGTTGTACAGCGCGTCGATCACTCGGTTCCGGAAGCCGCTGATCTCGTCGCCGACCGTCACATCGCCGCGGCCGCGGGTACCGCCCGGACCGGCCGCGCCCGGTTCGAACACCGTCAGACGCGCGAAGCTCAAGAGATAGCGCAGGCGCCGGAACTGCTCGGGGCTGAGCACGTCGGGGCATTCGAGGTCGGCGCGCACCAGCGCGGCCTCCATGTGCTGCAGCGCCAGGGTGGGATTGCTGCCCGGAAGCCCAGGAGGTTCGACTTCCTCTACCAGGGCCAACTCATTGGACAGCTCGCCGAACGGTACGAGCTCGGAATTCGCCATCAGTCCATTCTTGGTCACCCGGCACGCAGCCGCGGCGGTTGGGTCGGATTGCCGGAGTTGCCCGACAACGTCAACTCCGTGGCGGCTCGGCCAGCACGTCCGAGAGCCACTTGATCACCAGTTCAGGCTGCTCGTCGATGATGAAGTGACCGCAGTTGGGTACCTCGGTGATGTTCAGATCGTCGGCATGGTCCTTGAAACCGTCCAGCAGCGACGGGTGCACCGCCACGTCGTCGAGACCGAACAGGACGCGCACCGGCATCGCGAGCTTCTGGTCGTCGTAGGGACCGCGCGCCAGCTTGGCGAACTCCTTGCCGACCATCGACCGATAGATCTTGGAGCCCGCCACGCGACGGTCCCGGTCCCGGAAGCAGCTGCGGAAGAAGTCCACCGACTCCTGCGGCATGCCACTACGGCGGATGAACCACCACAGCGTCGGTGACAGGTGCGAGAGCGGCCCGACACCAGGGGCTCCCACGACAAGTTGGTACGCCAATTTGTGGGCATGTCGGGCCACCCGGCCCGGCTCCTGCCACACCGGCGGAATGTTGAGGATCGCCAGCCGCGTGATCCGCGACGGCGCCTTCAGCGCCACCAGCTGCGCGGTCCAACCGCCCCAGTCATGGCCAACCAAGTCAAAGGAGTCGAGCCCGAGCGCGGTCGCCGCGGCCAGCACGTCGGAGGCGAACTGCTCCTTCTCATAGCCCTTCGGGGTGACCTCGCTCCAGCCGGCGCCACGCAGATCCATGGCGTGCACCCGGTAGCCGGCATCGGCCAGCGCGGGAATCACCTTGTGCCACATCCACCAGTTCTCCGGCCAGCCGTGCAACAGCACGACCGGGCTCCCACCCTCCGGTCCGGCCACGGCCACGTGAATCTTCACATCACCGGCCTGCACATATTCATGGGTCACGCCATCGAGAGTGGGCATGCTGCGCTGAGTCATTCGGGCATCTTACCGTGCGGTCAGTTCCACAGGAGGGCGCAGCTGCGAAGGTCGGGAAGTCGGTGTCGATCGATCGCTCACTACACGGCCACAGACAACGGAAGGGAGCCGAGTTTCCGGGCATGCGACCACACACAAACCGGCGCACGACAACTCATGACCAGTCTGCTGGGCAGAACATCCAGTCGAATCCACATTCGCCGGAGCACGCAGGGCAATCACAGCCTCAACGCGCCGCCCACTACGCGCATCGTCACCTGCCCGGAATGCGTTGCAGAGCAGGACATCCCGGCGTCGGTGAACAAGTACCGCTGCGGACAGTGCGACGTTATCAAGCCAGCAGTTTGAAGATCAGCCAGTTCCAGACCAGAACGGAAAGTCACGCCGGGGTTCGATTTGTGAATCTCAGGTCGCCGAGACGACCACCGAGACGAACATCTCCGTGGAGCTAAGGGGATTCGAACCCCTGACCCCCACATCCGCAGACTCCGATCAAATCAGGCAGACGCACCCGGTCAAACGCCAACCCTTGCTCAATTAGTATGCGTTTCGTACCCCAAAGAAGTACGTTTCGCATACTCAAGAGGTGAGCGTCGGCCAGCAGCGTAGTCGATCGACCCAGACTCAGCGTTGGGGTGAAATGCCTTGACTTCGACCTTGCCCGCAAACGAGAAAACCCGCTCTGACCGAAGTCAGAGCGGGTTTTACTTGTGGAGCTAAGGGGATTCGAACCCCTGACCCCCACACTGCCAGTGTGGTGCGCTACCAACTGCGCCATAGCCCCTTAAGTGGTGCCTGATGAAGCTACACCACCGGCCCCATGGTGAACAAAACGGCTGGTCAGAGGGACCCCTCCACCGGCTCGTGACCCAGTGGACAGATCGGGGTTTCCTCGTCGTCACCAGAATGACGCGTCTCCGGAGCCAGCCACCAGCCCACCGCGGCCGCCAGCAGGATCACCCCGCCCACGCCGAACGCCGCGGTGAAGGACACGTGCTGGGCGATCTGCCCCGCGACCAGCGAGCCGACGATCGTGCCGAGGTCGGACATCATCTGGAAGGTCGCCACGGCGGTGCCGCCCCGGGCCTGGTTGCCGATGATGTCCGCGACGGCCGCCTGCTGCGGCGAGATGAAGATGCCGCTCGCCGCGCCGGTCACGAACGCGATCGCCAGGAACACCGGCAACGACGTGGTCCAACCCAGCAGCACTGTCGAGACGGACGACACCGCCAGCCCGACGATCAGCAGCTTGCGCCGGCCCACCCGATCGGACAGGTGCCCGCTGGGAATCACGGCACACACATTGCCGACCGCGAACATCGCCAGCACCAGACCGGCCATGCCCGCGCTGCGGTGCAGCACGTCGACCACGAACAGCGGAACCAGCGCCACCCGCAAGCCCAGCGCGGCCCATCCGGCCGCCAGGTTCGACAGCAGTGCGGCTTGATAGGCGCGGTTTCGCAGCACCGTCCGCACCGACACCGTCGGCCCGGTTTCCTCTTCCGGAGCGGCCAGTGTCGAGTTCCGCAGGCTGACGAACACCACGGCCGCGGCAACCATCAGCGCCAGGCCGTAGATGCCGAACGGCACGGCCAGGCCCAGCCCGGCAGTCACGCTGCCCAGCACCGGGCCGGCGACGCCACCGATCATGAAGGCGCTGGAGAACAGGCCGGCCACCCGGCCGCGCGCATCGAACGGCGACAGCCGGATCATCAGCGCCAGGGACGACACCGTGAACATGGTCGACCCGGCGCCGCCGAGGGATCGGAACAGCAGCAGCTGCCAGTAGGTCTGAGCGAAAGCGCAGGCCAGCGTCGACAACGCGACGATCAGCAGCCCGGTCAGATACACCCGCCGCTCACCGAGTTTCTGCACCAGCAGGCCGCTGGGCGGCGCGAAGATCAGGCGCATCGCGGCGAACGCGGTGATGACGAACGTCGCCGCGCTGATGCTGACACCGAAGTTGCGGGCGTACGCCGGCAGCACCGGAGCCACGACGCCATAGCCGAGTGCGATGACGACGTTGGCGCCGGCCAGGACCCAGATCTCGGTGGGAAGCCGAGTCGGGCGACGACCGTCTTCGGTGACAGCGTTCACCCGATAACTGTATTCACCACGTCCCTCGCAGCGGCCTGGACCTGCGCCAGATGTTCTGGACCCTTGAACGACTCGGCGTAAATCTTGTAGACGTCCTCGGTGCCCGACGGCCTCGCGGCGAACCACGCGTTCTCGGTGGTCACCTTCAGACCACCGAGCGGCGCGCCATTACCCGGCGCCGCGGTGAGCTTCGCGACGATCGGTTCGCCCGCCAACTCGGTCGCGGAGACCTGCTCGGCCGACAGCTTCGACAACCGGGCCTTCTGTTCGCGATTGGCCGGCGCATCGATGCGGGCATAGGTCGGGGCACCGTACTTTTCGGTCAGCTCGGCGTAGCGCTGCGACGGCGAGACCCCGGTGACCGCGAGGATCTCCGAGGCCAACAGCGCCAGGATGATGCCGTCCTTGTCGGTGGTCCAGACGGTCCCGTCCGTCCGCAGGAACGACGCCCCCGCGCTCTCCTCGCCACCGAATCCGATTGTGCCGCCGAGCAATCCGTCGACGAACCATTTGAACCCGACCGGAACCTCGATGAGCTTTCGTCCCAGCCCGGCCACCACCCGGTCGATGATCGATGAGCTGACCGCCGTCTTGCCGACCGCGGTGGAGCCCGGCCACCCCGCGCGATGGGTGTACAGGTAGTCGATCGCGACGGCGAGGTAATGATTCGGGTTGAGCAGCCCGCCGTCGGGTGTGACGATGCCGTGCCGGTCGGAGTCCGCGTCGTTGCCGGTGGCGATCTGGTAGCGGTCCCGGTTCGCGATCAGCGAGGCCATGGCATTCGGCGAACTGCAGTCCATCCGGATCTTGCCGTCGGTATCGAGTGTCATGAACCGCCAGGTCGCGTCGACCAGCGGGTTGACCACGGTCAGGTCGAGTTGGTGCCGTTCCGCGATGGCGGCCCAGTAGTCGACGCTGGCACCGCCGAGCGGGTCCGCTCCGATGCGTACCCCTTCGGCCCGAATGGCGTGCAGATCAACGACATTCGGCAGATCCTCGACGTAGGCATTCAGATAGTCGTGCCGCTCCGTCGAGCCCAACGCGCGCGCCAGCGGGATCCGCTTCACGTCGCGCAGCCCGTCACGCAGAATCTCGTTGGCGCGCTTGGCAATCACGCTCGTCGCATCGGTGTCGGCCGGACCGCCGTTGGGCGGGTTGTACTTGAATCCCCCGTCGCGCGGCGGGTTGTGCGACGGGGTGACGACGATTCCGTCGGCGAGATCGCCTTCGCGGCCGCGGTTGAAGGTCAGGATCGCGTGACTGACCGCCGGGGTGGGTGTGTAGCGGTCGGCGGCGTCGATCATCGCGACGACCTCGTTGCCGGCCAGCACCTCCAGTGCCGTGACCCAGGCCGGCTCGGACAACGCGTGGGTGTCGCGGCCGATGAACAGCGGTCCGGTGGTGCCCTGCGCGGCGCGGTACTCGACGATCGCCTGCGTGGTGGCCAGGATGTGCGGCTCATTGAACGCCGCGTCGAGGCTGGACCCCCGGTGGCCCGAGGTGCCGAAGACCACCTGCTGGTCGACGTTCTCGGGGTCCGGCGCCACTGTGTAGTAGGCGGTGACCACGTGGGCCACGTCGATCAGGTCATCTGGTTGGGCCGGTTGGCCGGCGCGCGGGTTGGCCGTCATGGGCTCGATTCTGCTACCCGCACTCCCCCGGTGTCGCCCGGTCGACGGTCGGTCACGATACTTTTGCTTCATGTTCGGCCACGACAACCGAGAATTGGCCGCCGTGTTCGTCGGTGGCGCGATCGGTACCGTCGCGCGCGCCGTCCTTGCGGTCTACGGGGCACCCCATCCCAACCAGTGGCCGTGGCCCACCTTCGCGGTCAACATCATCGGCGCTTTCTTGCTCGGGTACTTCACCACGCGCCTGCTGGAGCGGCTGCCGGTGTCGAGCTACCAGCGCCCACTGCTCGGCACGGGCATCTGCGGCGGCCTGACCACGTTCAGCACCATGCAGGTCGAGACGGTGCGGATGCTCGAGCACGGCGCCTACGGGCTGGCCGCCGGCTACACGGTCGCCAGCATCGTCGCGGGCGTGGCCGCGGTGTACCTGGCGACCGTCCTGGTGCGGCGGGTAAGGGTGCGGGCATGACGGCGGTGGTGTGGGCCGGCGTCGCGCTCATCGGCGGCGTGGGCGCGGTGACCCGTTTCCTGGTCGACCGGGCCGTCTCGAAACGCAAGAGCAGCAGCTTCCCGTACGGCACCTTCGTGGTGAACCTCAGCGGCGCCTGGCTGCTCGGCTTCTTCGGCGGACTGGCGCTCAGCCCCAATGTCGCACTGCTGGCCGGTACGGCGTTCGTCGGCGCGTATACGACGTTCTCGACGTGGATGCTGGAAACCCAGCGGCTCGGCGAAGAACGGCAGGTCTGGTTCGCACTGGCCAATATCGTGGCGAGTGTGGTGCTCGGTCTGGCTGCCGCGGCGCTGGGACTATGGATGGGCGGCCTGCTGTGAGCGATTCCGCGGACTACCTGAAACTCACGACGTATTTCGGTGAGCGGCAACGTCATCAGGGCCGGTTCCTGGCCGAGGAGCTGCTCGACCTCTACGGCGCCGAGAACGTCGCCACCAGCGTGGTGCTGCGCGGCATCGCCGGATTCGGGCCACGGCACCAGCTGCGCACCGACCAGACCCTGAGCCAGTCCGAGGACCTGCCGGTGGCCATCGCCGCGGTCGACACCGCCGACAAGATCGCGGGGCTGGCCGAGCGGACCGTAGAGCTGACGACCCGAGGACTGGTCACGCTCGAACGCGCCCGGCTGGTCACCGCCACGAATGCCGGCGGGCATACGAAGCTCACCGTCTACGTCGGACGCCAGCACCGGATCAATGGCCGGCCGGCTCACGTCGCGGTGTGCGATCTGCTCCACCGCAGCGGATTCGCCTGTGCCTCGGTCTTTCTCGGGGTCGACGGCACGGTCCGCGGCCACCGCGAGCGGGCCCGATTCCTGAACCGGAACACGGACGTGCCCGTCATGATCATCGCGATCGGCGACGGTGACCGCGCTGCCGCGGTCGTGCCCGACCTGGAGCGCCTCCTACCCGACCCGTTGGTGACGGTGGAGCGGGCCGAGCTCTGCAAGCAGGCGGGAACGCTACTGACCCGCCCCGGCGCGCTCCCCGCCCACGATGCCGATGGATCGCCGTTGTGGCAGAAGCTCATGGTGTACACCACCGAGGACACGCTGCACGGCGGCGAGCCGGTACACCGCGAGATCGTGCGCCGCTTGCGTGCCATCGAGGCCACCCGCGGCGTCACCGTCCTGCGCGGCATCTGGGGCTTCCATGACGGACGAACGCCGCATGGTGACCGGCTGTTTCAGCTCGGCCGCCAGGTTCCCGTCACGACCATCGTGGTCGACACTCCCGAAAACATCGCTACCGCTTTCGATCTCATCGATGAGGTGACGTCCGACCATGGAGTGGTCACCTGCGAGCGGGTGCCGGCGCTGGTTTCCGTCGACAACGGATACCGGGACGGCGGTACCAGTCTGGGACACTTTCTCACCTAGAAGGTAAGCCTAGCCTAAACAGCTTCGGTCGACTACGGTCCCTCGGCATGGAGTCAACAACTGAATCGGTCAGCGCTGGCTTGGCCAAGATCATGCAGGACGACATGGGCGTGGACATCAAGCGCGTCACCCGTGAATCACGGCTCATCAACGATGTCGGTCTGGACTCGGTGGCTTTCGCCGTGGGCATGGTCGCAATCGAAGACCACTTCGGCGTCGCGCTGTCCGAAGAAGACCTGCTCGGCAGTGAGACCGTCGGCGACCTCGAAGACGCGATCGCCGCGAAACTTCCTACCGCCCAACGCTCATGAGCACATCGAGCCTCGCGTCCGACCTGTCGCAGGCGATGACCCAGTCCGGTTGCGACCTGGTGACCCTCGATCCGAAATCTGGTGACTGGCGGCGGCATCCCTGGCAGGAAGTGCACGCCCGCGCAGAGAACGTCGCCGTACACGTCGATGGCCAAACACGAGTGGGCCTGGTCGGCGAACCCACGGTGGAATTCCTGGCAGGCATCTACGGCGCCATCTTCGCCGGCGCCGCCGTATCCATCCTGCCCGGACCAGTTCGCGGGGCCGACACCCAAGCCTGGGCCGATGCCACCCTGACCAGGTTCGCCGGTATCGGCATCGACACGGTGCTCAGCCACGGCAAGCATCTCGACCTGTTGCGCACCGGCGCCACCGGCACGCAGCTGCACGACGTCAATGTCGTTGCACACGAACAGCGTTCGACCACATTCATCCCCTCCCAGAGCGCCGACATCGGCATCTTGCAGGGCACCGCGGGATCGACCGGCACCCCCCGCACCGCCCAGATCCCGGCAAACGCGGCGTTGGCGAACCTGCGGGGCCTGGTCGCGCGGATCGGCGTCACCGACGCAGATCGTGGACAGTCGTGGCTGCCGATCTACCACGACATGGGCCTGGCGTTCATGCTCACCGTGACGCTCGGCGGCGGCGAACTGTGGCAGGCACCCACCACCGCATTCTCGGCGTCGCCGTTCAACTGGCTCAAATGGTTGACCGAGAGCAAGGCAACCATGACCGCGGCCCCGAACATGGCCTACGGAC
Organism: Mycobacterium sp. PDNC021; assembly: GCF_048282635.1. Taxonomy (NCBI): domain Bacteria; kingdom Bacillati; phylum Actinomycetota; class Actinomycetes; order Mycobacteriales; family Mycobacteriaceae; genus Mycobacterium; species Mycobacterium sp. PDNC021. The sequence goes on along the minus strand of NZ_CP182502.1, from coordinate 2,692,290 downwards.
TGCTCGGCAAGTACGCCCGCCTGGTCAGCGATGTCGACTTGGGCGCACTGAGATTCGCGCTCAACGGCGGCGAACCCGTCGACTGTGACAGCACCAATCGGTTCGCCACCGAGATGTCCAGGTTCGGGTTCGATGCGAACGCCCTCTGCCCGTCGTACGGACTGGCCGAATCAACCTGCGCGGTAACCGTTCCCGCCCCAGGCGGCGGACTACGCTGCGACGATGTCACGGTGACCGTCGACGGCAGCACCGCTGTGCGCAGGTACGCGATACTCGGCCGGCCGATCGACGGCATGGAAGTCCGCATCGCCCCCACGGATGTGCCCCACGAGCTCACGGGACGTGATGTCGGCGAAGTCCAGGTACGTGGCACCTCGATGATGGCGGGCTATCTCGGCCTGGACCCGATCGACCCCGAAAATTGGTTTACCACTGGCGATCTCGGATACTTCACCGATGACGGCCTGGTGGTGTGCGGTCGACTCAAGGAACTCATCACCGTCGCGGGGCGGAACATCTTCCCGACGGAGATCGAGCAGGTGGCCGCACGCGCCGACGGAGTGCGCGAGGGCGCCGTCGTGGCGGTGGGCACCAACGACACCGGCGCCCGACAGGGTTTGGTGATCGCCGCGGAGTTCAAGGGCGACGACGAATCGACCGCCCGAAGCCAAGTGGTGTCGCTCGTAGCCTCCGAGTGCGGCATCGTCCCGGCCGACGTGGTGTTCCTCAAACCGGGCTCACTGCCACGGACCTCCTCGGGGAAGCTCCGACGCCTCGAGGTCAGACGCACGCTGGAAACGGCGGGCTCATGACCACATTCGAGCCGTGCACCACCGAGAGCTATCGAGAGCTGCTCGGCGAGGTCTTCGACGAGCGGGTCCGTGACTGGACCGCGGAAGCCGAAGAATCCGAACGATTTCCGCGCAAGCTCATCGAATACCTGGGCCGGTCCGAGGTTTTCGCCGCCAAGTGGGGCGACCGCCAGCATCCGGATGTGGCCAAGGTGTTCGCGCTCGCCGAGCAATTGGGCAAGCTCGGGTCCGCGGGAATCGGCGTGGGAGTGAGCCTGCACGACTCGGCCATCGCAATCCTGCGCCGATTCGGCAAATCCGACTACCTGCGCGATATCACCGAGCAGGCCATCCGTGGCGACGCCGTGTTGTGCATCGGCGCGTCGGAAGAGTCCGGCGGCTCGGATCTGCAGATCGTCGAGACCGAAGTCGTCTCCGCGCGTGGAGGTTTCGAGGTCCGCGGCAGCAAGAAGTTCGTGTCGCTGTCGCCCATCGCCGATCACATTATGGTGGTCGCCCGCAGCGTCGACCACGATCCGGGCAGCCGCCACGGCAGCGTGGTGGTTGTTGCCGTGCCGACCGCCCAGGTCGATGTCCAGACCCCCTACCGCAAGGTGGGTGCCGGCCCGCTCGACACCGCGGCAGTCCACATCGACACGTGGGTGCCCGCGGAAGCGTTGGTGGCGCGGGCGGGCACCGGTCTGGCGGCCATCTCCTGGGGCTTGGCGCAGGAGCGGCTGTCGATCGCCGGTCAGATCGAGGCCAACTGCCGCAGGATCATCGGAATCACGTTGGCCCGCATGATGAAACGGCGTCAGTTCGGCCATACCTTGTACGAACATCAGGCCCTGCGGATGCGGCTGGCCGACCTGCAGGCTCGGGTCGATCTGTTGCGCTACGGATTGGTGGGACTTGCCGCGCAGGGACGCATGGACTTGCGCGCGGCCGCGGCCATCAAGGTCACCGCGGCACGACTCGGCGTCGAGGTCGTTGACGAGTGCATGCACATCTTCGGCGGTGCCGGATATCTGGTGGACGAGACACCCTTGGGTCGGTGGTGGCGCGACATGAAACTCGCGCGGGTCGGCGGCGGCACCGACGAGGTGCTCTGGGAACTGGTGGCCGCGGGCATGCGACCCGACTACGAGGGCTACGACGCGGTGGTTACGTCACCAGCCGGGTTCATCGCTTGACGAGGTTCACCAGGAATTCGATGGTGACGATCGGATCGACGGCGAGCAGTCCCGCCGGCGGCGCCGGCGGGATGATGCCGTAATCGGCGAAGGTGACCGGGATTTGCCCGACGGCAACAACCCCGCTACCCGACCGCTGCACTTCCAGCCGCACAGCCACCTGCCGGGCGACGCCCTTGAGCGTGAGTTGCGCCGACACCTCCTGAGTCGTGGGCGTGCCGTCCCCGGCGATGGACGACAGGTTCACCGGATCGAGCACAGCGAGCTTTGCCGTCGGAAACCGGGCGGCGTCCATCACGTCGGTACTGCGGAACTTGTCATCGCGGCCGCGGTGCGGTGACTGTATCGTCCCGACGTCGACGACGAAGCTCGCCGCCTGCAAGGTGCCGCCCGCGACGGTGGCGTCGCCCCGCACCGCATTGGTCCGCCCGGTGACGGTCACGGTCTCCCACAACAGTTGTTGTCTGGCTCGGTAACCGGCTTGGGAGCGGTTGGCCTCGTCGTCGGGACCCGCGGCCACGACCCACTTGCCGTCGAGGTTTGTGGTGGCCGGACGAAGCGTCGACGGCAGAGTCAGGACCGGAGCCGGCAGGCCTTCCATCTGGGTTCGGTAGAACCACGGTCCGGCGCACACCCCCACGACGGCGAGCACTGTCAGCGCCAGCAGAAGCCTTTTTGCCACTCCCCCTATATACAGGGCGGGTCGGACGTCAGACGGATGGGCGCGCCAGCGCGTACAGCGCCATCCTGCGGTTCGCCATGTCGTGTTCACCGAGAAATTCGCAACCGGCATGCTCGCACAGCCGTCGCGCGCCGGAGTTGCGGTGGTCGGGATCGAACATCACCCGACGGCACGACGGCACCAAGTCGAACAGACTCGCCAACACCTGAGGCAACAACATCGGCGCCAGGCCCCGATTCACAAAACGCTCATCCGCGATCGCGGCGTGCAGTCCCAAGTCATGGGGATCGGCGTCGTATCGAGGAGCGATGGAATCCTTGGCAGCCCAGTACAGCTCGAGGTAGCCCATGGCTTTGTCCTGGTAGCTCACCAGCAACGGCCGCGAGTACTCACCGTCGAGCTGTGCCTGAAGGTGCCGCCGCCACCAATGCGGCGGTCGGTCGTACTCCCAGGCCTCGGCCAGATGGGGCCGATTCATCCATTCGGACAACAGCTCAGCGTCGGCTTCGGCGTCGACAAGACGCACTGCCCACGGAGCCGCCAGCTGCGGAACGGGTGGTGCACCCACCGCGCGCACTTCAGCGGACAGCGACGTCAACTCGCGCGGCAGCACCGGCCCCTGATCAATCTCGGTCATTTCAGCGGCGAGCCTACCGGATTCGTTTAGGTTAGGTTTGCCTACATCACCTGTGTGTTGCGCGTTGCCCGACCGAACGCCCAAGGCCGTCAATCCGGGCGCCCAGCACACCCGACAGAACGCCCCGAACGCGCGAATCAGACCCTGTAACGCTCAGCCACGGCCGATCGATAGAGCTGCTAACGTAGTCATCAATCACTTTGGTCGCATCGGTTAGCTGGTGCGGGAGGGGAATACACAATGTCTTTCACCACTCGGATGATGGTCGGCGCGGGCTCTGCACTGGTTGCCGTCATGGCCAGCGGCGCTGTCGCCACCGCTCAGCCGGACCCCACCCCGATCATGTACTCGACCTGCACCTACCCGCAGGTGATCGCCGCGCTGACCGCACTCGACCCGGGTGCTGCCGCTGAGCTGCAGGCAAACCCGATCGGCGTCGGCTACCTGCATCAGCTGATCGCCTCCGGTCCGCAGCAGCGTAAGGCGCTGATCACGCGTGCGTACAACACCCCGGGTGCCGCTGGGTACACCGACCTGGTGCTGAACGTCGCGAACACCTGCAACAACTTCTGATCCCAGAAGCCAAGACAACGCAGCTCAATCCTTCGGGATTGAGCTGCGTTGTGCTTTCTGCGAGTAGCCGCCGATAGTCAGAATCCGCGGTTCGAGCCACGGACCGCGGCGACGGCCTCGTCGGGTCCGGTGAAGGTCACTTGCGTGGGCCCACGGCCTGCCGCGAAGAGCAGCAGCTCGCCGGGTGCGCCGGCCACCGTCACCTCAGCGCCGCGGCCGGCCGCGGCCAGGCGACGGCCCTCGGGGGTCACCAGCACGATCCGTGCCGGCGCGTCCTTTATCCCCATGCGTGCCATGTTCGCCACCTGTCCGGCTAATGCGGACACCAGTCGGTCATCGAGCTCCCGCGGCTCCCAGGTCGGCCCCGCCCGGCGGACGTCCTCGTTGTGAATGAACATCTCGGCGACGTTGACGAACGGGTCGAGCAGTTTGAATGGCGAGTACAGCGGCGGACCCGCGGCAATCATGTCGACCAGCTTTTCCCAGTCGGTGGATGCGGTCACCTGCGCCTGGACGCGTTCGGTGTAGCCGGCCAGCTGCGGCACCAGAATTCCGGGCGCGGCATCGAGCCGACGTTCCCGCACCACCAGATGGGCGGCCAGATCGCGGGCAGTCCATCCTTCGCACAACGTGGGTGCATCGGGCCCATGCTCGCGCAGGGATTCGACGAGTGCGGCGCGTTCCCGCTGGGCGGCTGTCATGCGCTGAAGTCTAGGTCGGACGCTCTTGCGCCAGCATTGCGACGCGGGTCACCTTCGCCGGGCAAACGCCAGGTGAACGATCGCGACGTGGTTACAGATGAGTACCCATCCGCACACCAGGGGCCACATGAACCTCATTAATAACTATGGTCACAAAAGCCCCTCACTGGCGTCCGAGCGCCGCCCGCCATCCGAAAGGTGTGACCGTGTCGCCGCGTCCTCGCATTGCATCGATGGCTTTGACAGCCGCCGTCGTTCTCGGCGGAGCGGTCGGCATCGCGCCGCCCCGCGCAGCTGCCGATCCGTGCACCGGCCCCAACGCGGGTGTCCTGCCGCCGAACGGGGTGCCGTCGAGCGGCGTCATGCGGCCAACGTCGGGCGGCCATCGACCGAGCAATGCGATCGACAAGGCCCCGCTGCCGACTCTGGGCAAGCTGTCCCGATCACTGCTCAGCGCCTTCACCAAGGGCACCGTGCAACAGCAGGCCGGAGTGCTGCCCGGTACACCTCGGGTGCCGCAGCCGCCGGTCCAACAACGCGCGGCCCAGCCCGCTCCGGCCGCTACGCAGCCCCAACCCGCAGCAGCACCGGCACCGCCCATCGACGCAGGTACCACGTCCCTCGTCGGGTGGGTGACCGGCGACCAGAGTGCGGGCGGCGACACCCTGCAACGGTTCGGCATCTCCGGCACCGACCTCGGCATCATGTGGGACAACGGCGACCCGGTGAACAACCAGGTGCTGATGATGTTCGGTGACACGTACGGCTACTGCGCCACCCCGAACCAGCAGTGGCGCTACAACACCATGGTGCGCACCAGCGACCGCACGCTGTCGGGCGGTGTCCACATCCCACCCGGCTCGGTGACGAACCCCTATTCAGGCTCACCCGAGTGGCAGCCGAACCTGGCCAAGCAGACCATCCCCACCATCCGCTGGGCGCCCGTCGAGAAGGGCATCATCCCGACTTCCGGTGTCTCCGTGGGCAAGACGCAGTACGCCAGTTTCATGTCGATCAAGAACTGGGACAGCGCCGGCGCGTGGACGACCAATTACTCGGCGATCGCTGTATCCAACGACAACGGCCAGAACTGGGGCGTGTACCCGAGCAGCGTTCGGCCGATGGCACCGGACAGCGTGTCCCGGGTCGCCTACATGCCCGGCAACGAGAACTTCCAGCAGGGCGCATTCCTCAAAGGCAGTGACGGTTACATCTATTCGTACGGAACCCCTTCTGGCCGAATCGGATCCGCCTTCGTTTCGCGGGTGCCGCAGAACCTGTTGCCCGACATGAGCAAGTACGAGTACTGGAACAACGAGAGCCAGTCATGGGTGCCCAACAACCCCGGCGCGGCCTCACCGATCATTCCCGGCCCGGTCGGTGAGATGTCGGTGCAGTACAACACCTACCTCAAGCAGTACCTGGTGATGTACTGCAACAACCTGTCCGACGTGGTGATCCGTACCGCGCCGACGCCGCAGGGACCTTGGGGCCCAGAGCAATTGGTGGTGTCGTCGCAGCAGTTCCCCGGCGGCGTCTACGCGCCGTACCTGCATCCGTGGTCCAACGGTCGCGATCTGTACTTCACTCTGTCGCTGTGGTCGGCGTACAACGTGATGCTGCTGCACACCGTACTGCCCTGAGCCAGTTCAGGTTTGGTGATCAGTCGAGGGTGTTCCAGAACTCGGTGAGAGCCGCGGCGGCCGCACCGGGTGTACGGGTCATCGGTGGCCGGCAGAGCAAGACCAGGTTTGGCTCGCGCGTTTGCGAGGTCACGCCGGCCTCGGCCATCGCGGGTGGACGCGCCGACCGGTGACAACTCCGCGGCGGCATCCGATGTGATGGCATCAGTGCCCAAACAGCTGCCTACCTGACGGTGACTATGTTCTCGGCGGCGGGGTGGCCGCCGGGCCCAACAGGTCGGCGCTGCTGTTCGACGAGGTACGACGCCAGCGCCCGGACAGCGGCAACTCGCGCAACGACTCTCCGCCCACGGACCACCGTCGCGCCACGAAGCGGATGGCGGTCCGCACATAGCGGTTCGTCTCGGAGTACCAACGCCATTCGTACAGGCGACCGGCCTGCAGCCAGTGCGCGAGCGCTTCGGATTCGACGCCCTGCAAATACGGCCGGACCCAGGTGACCATCACCCACGTCTGTGCCGCCGTGCCGTCGGGAAGCCGGAAGGTCCACTCCAGCGGTTCGTCACCGGCGATCATGGTGTGGCGCAACGCCGGCGGGGCCGGCTCGGCGCCCTCGGGTGCACCGAACAGCTGCACTGCCACGTTGTGATAGACCGCGGGCCCGCCGACCTCGAACCGCACCGTGTAGCTATCGGCCCCGTCGCGCTCGACGGAGAACGCCGCCAATCCGCCGACCGCGACGTAGCGCGCGAACACCAACCCGCTCACGACCATGACCACTCGGCGCACCGCCAGCAGCACCGTGAACGTCGCAACGGTCAGCGCGACGACACGCCACATCAGGTCCACGTGCACAGACTGTCAGAGCGTCAGCGACACGTCATGGCAATCACCGACGTGCCACTCAATCCGCCGCCTTCGCCTTCTCCAGTTCACGCAGGAGAGATAACGACAGGAAGGTCATCGGTCCCGCGTCCATGAAGTTGCCACCGGCGTTGCCCGAGATGCCGCCCTCAACGGCGAGGTCGCTGATCAGGTCGAGCTTGAGCTGCGGGCTGCCCTCGCTGAAGTCGAGATCAGCCAGATCCACCCACACGATGTTGGGCCGTGTGGTGGATTCGTAGACATAGCGCCTGTTGGTCAGGTCCAGCACTACCTGCCAGATGGTCTGCGAGGCGTCGGGCTTGCCCGGATCCGGAATCCGGAAGGGCTGGGCGGCATTTCGGATCACCGAGAACATGCTGGCGATCGCTTCCACCTGGCTGGTCGGCGTGGGGAGCCGGCCGGCGTAGTAGGTGGCCCGCGCGAACCTGTCAGAGGCCAACGTGGAACCCGGCAAAGGCTCGGTGCCGCCGAGGCCCTCGAAGTTCTTCACCAGTTCGAGCTGCTGATCGAAGGTGGGTGAGTTCGTCATCACCCGAAAGTCCTTGCTGTGGTAGACCTTCGGCTGGCCGTCGAGGTACTCGACGATCGCCGAGTCGCCCGTGGCGTCATCGAGCGCCAGATGAATGGTGGGCGGATTGCCACCGGTGGGGTCGTCGAGTTGGACCACCTGCATGTTGGACTCACCGATCCACGCGACCGCCTCGGCGACCGTCGCGAAGTTGTCCAGGAAGTACTGCAGCCAGATCGCCTGGCTCAGCTGGGTCCGTCCGGCATCCGGTGTGCCGTAGGTGGATTCGGCCAGCCACAGCACGTGCCCGGCCAGTCCGGCCTCGTTGAGGCCGTCCACCGAAATGATGTCGAAGGCGGTGGCAATCACGCTGCCGTATTTCGAGGTCCAGGTCAGCTTGCCGGCGACCCCGTCGTCGCGGGTCACGCCTCGCGGTTGCTTCCACAAGTTGGTCATGAGGTCTCGATGGAAGTCCATGTTGCGGCCGACCAGGACCGCGTCGCCCGCGTCAGGCCAGATCACTCGTGTGCACACCGGATCAAGCCTAACTTTCCCCGCGCGACACAACCTGGGCTTGCCCCCGGCAGACTCCTAGGCGCCGAAGCGCGCGAGCACTAGGCCCAGCGGTTCGCCAGCAACTTGAAACTCGGCAGATCCTCCAACGGCACGAGCGCCTCGTAGATCCGCTGGTACCCAGTGCTGGCGATCCGCCACACACCGTCCTCATCCTTGCGATAGGTATCGGCGTAGTAGCCCGAACCGCGGATCATCGCGTGACCCGGCACGATCACGGTGTCCTCGAACACCCACGAGCCGTGCGCAGTCGTGTCGGAGTCGAGGTCAATCTCCGGGTGGCTGGCGATGTGCGTGGTGATGATTCCGTTGTCGAGGTTCGTCCGCATGAAGTCGACGACGTCCGATCGCCCGGTGTAATGCACCGGCTCACCCATCGCATGCGTGCCGTAGCGGGTCACGACATCTGCAGTGAGGCAGTCCCCGAAGGTGTCCCACTCCTTGAGGTCCAAGGACCGAAAGTACCGGTACTTGAGTCGCTGAATATCAGCGATCGCCGCCAAGTTGCTCATGACGCGAGACTAGAACACGTTTCATTTTCTGTCACGAGAATGCGGAATGCGGCTCACCACATGGTGGTATCGAAACTACGAAGCGTGTGGCACGGACGGGGTTGACCTCAACCTACGTTGAGGTTTTAGCGTGGAGTGCATGTCCTTCAAAGCACACGAAATCGAATTCATGAAGACGGCAGACCTCGGGCGACTGGCCACGATCCAGCCCGACGGCACACCGCAAGTCAGCCCAGTGGGCTTCACCTACAACGAGGAACTGGGCACAATCGACATCTCGGGCTACCACATGGCCAAGAGCCAAAAGTTCCGTAACCTCGCCAACCACGACAAGGTGGCCTTCGTCATCGACGACATCGCCTCTCGCGACCCATGGCGCGTGCGTTGCCTGGAGATACGCGGCACCGCCCAACAGGCCGTGACAGCGTCAGGACAACATGGCCCCGCAGGGGATGCCCTCGATTCCGCAATCATTCGCATCACGCCCCGTCGCATCATCAGCTTCGGCATCGACGACACCGATACCGAACCCCACCTGCTCAAAGCAGACATCCGTAACGTCTGAGCCCAAGGGCGTGTGGGACAGACCAAACGAGGCGGCCAAACGAAAAGGCCCGGCTCATTCGAGCCGGGCCTTCCCTTGTGGAGCTGCCGGGAATTGAACCCGGGTCCTACGGCATTCCCTCAAGACTTCTCCGTGCGCAGTTCGCTATGCCTCTACTTGGATCTCCCGGTCACGCGAACAAGCCGAGATGACGATCCCAGTCGCTGTTTGATGTCCCCATGGGTTCCGCGACCGAACCCGTGGGTGGTTCCCTCTAGTCGATGCCAGGGTCCGGGCCGAGGGCGTTCCCGGTCTGACAGACACGCGGTCGCTACTTAGGCAGCGAGGGCGTAGTCGCGCTGATTGGAATCGGCGCTTAATTGGTTTACAACGACGCTTACGGTGGTCAGTTGCCTGCACCGGCACGCTTCTCTTGATTCGATGCGCGAAGTCGAAACCGTTCAGCCCCTCGCACCCCTACCGACTTTCGGTAGGACACTCCATCATACCGGCCGCACCGACAACTTCCACCGAGTATCCGGCGCAGCCGTCCGAACAGGTCAGATGACGTAACCCAGATTCTCGACGATGCGCTGCCCAACCTCGGCGTCACCCTCGAACTCGACGACGACCGGCCGCACCGCCCCCAGCGGGCGTCCACCGCACAGCCGCGTGAACTGCCAGCCATCCAGCCGGATCACCGTGGTCGGCTCGGCACCGCCGAAGTCGGGCACCACCGCGGCGCGGCCGTCGACCGCAACCCGAATGGTGCGCGCCATGGGGCCGGTCAACTCGATCGCCACCCGCGATCCGTCCGGCGCTCCTCCACGCTTGGCGACGACGAACCCCATCATCGTCTCGATCTCGTCGAGCGACAGCCGCGCTTCCGGCTTCTGCAACGCCACGTCCGGCGCCGGGCGCGCGACCGACTCGCGGATGTCCTGCGCGTGCATCCACGAATCGAACGTCCGGATCCGGACGAACCGGCCCACGCTGTCCTGGCCGGCCGGCGTCATCGTGGGGGTGTTCCACTCCTCGTCCGACATCGCGGTCAAGGTGGCCCGGCGGTCGCTGGTGACGGCACGGAATTTCTCCAACAACTCGGTACTCGAGAGGGCGCCGAACGACCGGACCCAGCACTCGTTCATCACACCGATGGGGTTGTGGACGTGGTCCAGCTCCGAGACGTCGATGTCGGCCTCCGGCACCGGCTCTCCCTTGAGCATCAGCTCTGTGCCGATGATGTGCGCGACGACATCCCGGACGTGCCAGCCGGGCAGTTCGGTCTGCGTGGTCAGCAGCTCCGCTTCGGAAATGGTGGCCAGCAGTTTGTCCAGGTCGTCCCATACCCCGAACAGGGCGGGTAAAACATCGGACTTCTCCAGAACGGTGACGGGTCGGGTTGAGCTGCTCACCGATTGACCGTACGACGACCAGACCGCCCTCGACAGCGGTTTGCGCGATGCGTCCCAATGATTGGTCATGCGACGATGACCCTCATGGCGGACGACCGGGCGGAAGCGCAACGCCTACGGGACATCACGGTGATCCGGAAGGTGCGGGACCGGATCGACCGGGAGTACGCCAAGCCGCTCAATGTCGAAGACCTGGCCCGCGGCGCGCACATGTCCGCCGGCCACCTGAGCCGGGAATTCCGGCGCATCTACGGCGAATCGCCCTACTCGTACCTCATGACACGACGCATCGAACGGGCCATGACGCTGCTCCGGCGCGGCGATCTCAGCGTGACGGATGTCTGCTTCGCCGTTGGCTTTTCATCACTGGGCACGTTCAGCACCCGATTCACCGAGCTGGTCGGGGTCGCGCCGAGCGTGTACCGCCGCGACCATACGCAGGCAGCCGACGGCATCCCCGCTTGTCTGGCACGGCAGGTCACCAGACCGGTCAGGAATCAAGAAGCACCGCCGCACTGAGCGCCACTACCGTCATGGGCATGGACATATCCATTCACTACGCATTCCTGCCCCACACCGACGCCGAGGCCACGCTCACGTTCTACCGCGACGCGCTGGGCTTCGAAGTTCGCAAAGACGTTGGCTACCAAGACATGCGGTGGATCACCGTCGGCCCGCCCGGACAGCCGGGCACGTCGATCGTGCTGCACCCGCCGGGCGCCGACCCCGGCATCACCGACGACGAGCGTCGCACCATCCTGGAGTTGATCGCCAAGGGCTCCTATGGCGCCGTCACCTTGGCCACCGATGACCTGGACGCGCTGTTCGCGCGCCTGGAGGCCGCCGGCGCCGACGTCCTGCAGGAACCCACCGACCAGGATTACGGCGTGCGCGACTGCGCATTTCGCGATCCGTCCGGCAACCTGATCCGGATCAACCAGCTCTAGTTCAACCAGCTATCCGGCGGCGATCATCGCGACCGAACTCAAAGCCAGTGCCATGCCGACGGCCTGCCAGGCCCGCACCCGCTCTTTGAGCACCACCATGGCCAGCGCGACGGTCGCCGCCGGATAGAGCGAGATCAGCACGCTCGCCAACGACAGCATGGAAGCCTGCAGCGCCAGCAGCATCCCCACGTTCGCGATGACGTCGAGCGCCGCCGCGATCAGGGCGAGCTTCAGTGGAAGTCCGCGTGGCAGAGCGAAATTGCGGGTCGCCAACGCGGCGACCATCACCACCGCGGTGGCCGCGAAGCGGGCGAATACCAACGGCCAGAGCTTCGCCTCGTGTGGCACCTGATGGATCACGGCGAAGCTGAGCCCGAAGGTCAATCCGGAGCCGACGGTCAGCCAGGCGACCTTGGCGGTGAACCGGTGCGGTACCTCGTCCTCATCGGTGGCCTGGGCACTGACCAATGCCACGGCGACCAACGCCAGCGCGATCCCGGCGATCGCCAGCCCGCTGGGCCGCTCCCCCATGGCGACGCCGACGACAATCGGCCCCGCCGACACCAGGATCGCGGTCAGCGGCGAGACGACCGATATCGGTCCAGAGCCCAATGCGGCGTAGAACCACCAGATCCCGAACGCCTGCAGAACGCCGCACAACACGCCCCAGAGCACCGCATTCGACGAAACCTGGCCGCCGACAACGCACGCCATCAGCGTCAGCAGCACGCCGGCGATGGGGTATGACACCAGCACGACCCGCAGCGCGGCGACACGTCGTGAGGCGATGCCGCCGACGAAATCGCTGATGCCGTAGCCCAGCGCGGACAGCAGCGCCAGCAGAACCCCGGTCAGATCTTGCCCTTGAAACGTCGACCCATCTCGCGGGTGACCTCACGCTGCGCATCGCGCTTGGCGATGTCCTGACGCTTGTCGTGCGCTTCTTTACCGCGGGCCAGTGCCAACTCGACCTTGACCCGGCCATCGGAGAAGTACAGCTTGAGCGGCACCAGCGTGAAGTTGCCGTCCCGCAGCTTGCCGACCAGCATGTCGATCTGCTTGCGGTGCAGCAACAGCTTTCGGTTGCGCCGCGGGGCGTGGTTGGTCCAGGTGCCGTGGTGGTACTCGGCGATGTGCAGGTTGCGCAGCCACACCTCGCCGTCGTCCACGGTGGCGAAGGCATCGGCCAGCGACGCCAGACCCTCGCGCAGGCTCTTCACCTCGGTGCCGACCAGCGCGATACCCGCCTCGTAGGTATCGATGATCGAATAGTTGTGTCGCGCTTTCCGGTTGGTTGCGACGACCGAGTTGTTTCCCGACTTGTCCTTGTCGGCGTCTTTCTTCTTGGCCATCATCATCGCCGGATATACGCGCGCAGCGTGGCGTAGGCCGTGACCCCGGACATGGTCAGGCCCAGTGCCAACATGATTGGCGCGCAATAGAAGAGAACGTCGGCGTAGTCGACCTTGGCGATCAGGCCGGCTTGATAGAACTGGTTGAGCACGTCCTCGAGGAACATCGCCCGCACCACGATCAAGCCGATGACAGCGCCGACCACACCGATGGTGGCGGCCAGCATCGCCTCGACCAGGAACGGCAACTGGGTGTACCAGCGGGTGGCACCGACCAGTCGCATGATGCCGATCTCGGTACGCCGGGTGTAGGCCGCGACCTGAACCATGTTGGCGATCAACAGGACTGCGGCGACGGCCTGCACCAGCGCCACCGCGAACGCCGCGTTGCTGATGCCGCCGAGGATGCCGAACAGCCGGTCGACCAGTTCCTTCTGGTCTGTCACCTGGCGCACGCCGGGACGTCCGCGCAGCGCGTCCTCGAATCCCTTGTGCTGCTCGGGATTGTCGAGCTTGACGACGAACGATGCCGGGAACGCCTTCTTGCTCGCGTAATCCTTGAACGCCGGAATCCGCCGGACGGCGTCGTCGTACGCCTGGTCCCGGTTCATGTAGCGCACCGACTTGACGTCCTTGCGGTCGTCGATCAGCTTGCGCAGCGACTTGCACGGGTCGGCGTCGCAGTTGGGGTCGTTGGACGAGACGTCGTCGGTCAGGAAGACCTGGCTCTCCACCCGGTCCAGATAGATCTGCTTGGACTGGTCGGCCAGCCGGACGATCAGCAGACCGCCGCCGAACAGGCCGATGGAGATGGCGGTCGTCAGGATCATGGCGACCGTCATGGTGACGTTGCGACGAAATCCGGTCAGGACTTCATTGACAAGAAAGCCGAAGCGCACTTAGCGATCCATTCCGTAGACGCCGCTCTGCTCATCGCGGATGAGGCGGCCGAGTTCGAGTTCGATGACGCGCTGACGCATCGAGTCGACGATGTGATGGTCGTGGGTGGCCATCACGACCGTCGTGCCGGTGCGGTTGATCCGCTCCAGCAGGTCCATGATGTCGTTGCTCGTCTCGGGGTCCAAGTTGCCGGTGGGTTCGTCTGCCAGCAGCACCAGCGGCCGGTTGACGAAGGCCCGGGCGATCGCGACCCGCTGCTGTTCGCCACCGGACAGCTCGCCGGGCAGCCGGTTGGCCTTGCCCGACAAACCCACCATCTCCAGCACATCGGGCACGATGCGGTTGATGGTGTCCGGGCGCTTGCCGATCACCTCGAGCGCGAAGGCCACGTTCTCGAACGCCGTCTTCTGCTGCAGCAGCCGGAAGTCCTGGAACACGCAGCCGAGCACCTGGCGCAGGCTCGGGATCTGGCGACCGTGCAGCTTGTTGACATGGAACTTCGAGACGCGGATGTCACCCGAGGTCGGGACCTCGGCGCCGAGCAGCAGCCGCATGAACGTCGACTTACCAGAACCGGACGGTCCGATGAGAAAGACGAACTCACCCTTGTCAATCTTGAGCGACACGTTGTCCAGGGCTGGGCGTGCCGAAGACTTGTAGTTCTTGCTCACGTGGTCGAGGGTGATCATCACGGCACGCCAGTGTAGTCGGACGCCGCCGTGTGACGGGTGAGGCTGATGCTGCTAGCTCGGCGCCGGTGCCGCGCCGGGCGAAACGATGGTGGTCGTGACCGGGCCGGGCGGCGCAGCGGCCGGCAGCGGGCCGGGTGGCGCCGCGGGTGCCGGAGCCGGAGTTGGGGCCGGCGCCAGGCCGGGCAGGACCGGCAGCGTGACCGGCGGCAGGATCCCGGGCACCGGGGTGATGACCGTCGTGGTGGGCGGCGCCGACGTGCTGGATGTGGTCGAGGTGGTCGTCGTCATTTCGGTCGTGTCAGTCGTCTCGGTGGTCTCCGTCGGCGTCGGCCGGTACGTCGACTTCGGGCGAGTGTTCACATCGGTGCGCGGCACCCAGGTGTAATCGGGGTTGGGCACGAAGCCCGGCGGCACGACCGCGGGCGGCGGTGTCGGCGGTGGTGGTGGCGGCGCGTAGGTCTGGTGCACCCAGTACGCCACGAAGAACGCCACGATCAGGCCGAGAGTCGACGTCCGGACCCGGCCCAGGATGTACTCGGGCCACGCTCGCGAGTCGCTGTGCTTGGCAGTCAGACGAGACAGCGCATTCATCAGTGCTCGTCCCCCGGCCCCTGGGTCTTGTCCTCGGCACCGGCGACAGTGGCCGGGTGCACCATGGCCTCCACTTCGGGCTCGCTGTCGTGCGGGCTCTCGATGCCGGCCCGGCCCAGCGCGGAGACAACCATCACCCGTAGCCGCCGGCCGACCTCGAACTGCTTGCCGGGCAGCGTCCGGGCCACCATCCGCAGGTTCACGGTGTCCAGCTCGATGCTCTCCACGCCCATCAACTGGGGTTTGTCGAGGAGCAGGGTGCGCAATTGGTGGTCCGCCATCGCGCGTTCGCAGACCCGGCCCAGTACCTCGTTGACCTTGCTCAGGTCCGCGGTCGTCGGCACCGGAATGTCCACGACCGCACGTGCCCAGTCCTTGGAGAGGTTGACGGTCTTGGCGATCTGCCCGTTCGGGATCGTGTACACCTCGCCGTCGCTGGAACGCAGCTTGGTGACGCGCAACGTGACGTCTTCGACCGTGCCCTCGGCGGGCGTGTTGATGCCGCTGACGGTGAGGGACACGAGGTCACCGAAGCCGTACTGCTTCTCGGTGATGATGAAGAACCCGGCCAGCAGGTCCTGCACGATGCGCTGCGCACCGAAGCCCAGCGCCGCGCCCAGCACGGCGGCGGGCGCGACCAGCGAACCGATGGGAATCCCGAGGATTTCGATGACGTCGACCAGCACGATCACCGAAACCAGAGCAATCGACACCCACGAGATCACCGAAGCGACGGCTTGCCGGTGCTTGGTGGTCTCCGACCGGACCAGCGCGTCGCTCTCCTGAAAACGCTCGTCGATGCGGGCGGTGATCCGGTGCGTCAGCCAGCCGACGAACCGTGCGATCAGCATCGCCGCGATGACGAGCATGACGATCCGCAGCCCGCGGGTGATGATCCACGCGCCGATCGAGCCCCGCCAGAAGTCGTGCCACTGTTGGGCCCACCAACCGAATGACTCCGGTTGGCTCGCGGCGATCAGAGAGAAATTAATCATCGTCTTTTCGGTTGCGCCAGCGGATTCCGGCCTCCAGGAAGCCGTCGATGTCGCCGTCGAGCACCGAGGCCGGGTTGCCGACCTCGAACTCGGTGCGCAGGTCCTTCACCATCTGATAAGGGTGCAGCACGTACGAGCGCATCTGGTTGCCCCAGGAGCTGCCGCCGTCGCCCTTGAGGGCGTCCATCTCGGCCCGCTCTTCGAGGCGCTTGCGTTCCAGCAGCTTGGCGCTGAGCACGCGCATCGCGGAAACCTTGTTCTGCAGCTGCGATTTCTCGTTCTGACAGGTCACGACGATCCCCGTCGGGATGTGTGTCAGCCGGACCGCGGAGTCGGTGGTGTTCACGGACTGACCACCCGGACCGCTGGACCGGTAGACGTCGACCCGGATGTCACCTTCGGGGATGTCGATGGAGTCGGCGGTCTCGACGACCGGCAGCACCTCGACGTCGGCGAACGACGTCTGGCGCCGGCTCTGGTTGTCGAACGGGCTGATCCGCACGAGCCGGTGGGTGCCCTGTTCGACCGACAACGTGCCGTACGCGAACGGCGTGTGCACCGCGAAGGTCGCGCTCTTGATGCCCGCCTCCTCTGCGTACGACGTGTCGAAGACCTCGACCGGATACCCGTGCTTCTCGGCCCAGCGGATGTACATGCGCATCAGCATCTCGGCCCAGTCGGCAGCGTCCACACCACCGGCGCCGGAGCGGATGGTTACGACAGCTTCCCGCTCGTCGTATTCCCCCGACAGCAGCGTTCGAACCTCGAGCGCCTCGACGTCCTCGCGCAGCTTGGCCAGTTCGGCGTCGGCGTCGGCCACGGCGTCGGTCTTGGCGGCGCCCTCTTCCTCATCGGCCAGCTCGTAGAGCACGGGCAGATCCTCGATCCGTCCGCGCAACTCCTCGACGCGGCGGAGCTCACCCTGCGCATGCGACAGGCTGCTGGTCACCTTCTGCGCGTTGGCCTGGTCGTCCCACAACTTGGGATCCGAGGCTTCGTCCTCGAGTTTGGCGATCCGGGCGCGCAGACCGTCGACGTCGAGCACCCGCTCCACAGTGGTCAGAGTGCTGTCGAGGGCGGCAATGTCGGCTTGACGATCGAGGTCCACAAAGCATGAGGGTACCGACCAGTGAGACGGACTTACGCATTGCAAGCCATGATCGATTAGACCGGTTTAGCATCGCCGTGTAACCCGCTCCGCGCGTCGCGACAGCCCCTTGCGCGCACTGAGCAGAACAAGAAGGCAAACCATACATATGCGCCCTTACCATGTGGCGGTTGTCGGATCCGGCCCGTCAGGGTTTTTCGCTGCCGCGTCACTGTTGAAATTCGCCGATGCCAAGGCCGCCACCGACGATCCGGTCGACGTCCAGATCGACATGATCGAGATGCTGCCCACACCGTGGGGACTGGTCCGCTCCGGTGTGGCTCCGGACCATCCGAAGATCAAGACCGTCTCGGCGCAGTTCGACAAGGTCGCCGACGATGCCCGGTTCCGCTTCTTCGGCAACGTCACCGTGGGTGAGCATGTGCAGGCCGCCGAGCTGGCGCAGCGGTACGACGCGGTCATCTACGCCATCGGCGCGCAATCCGACCGGCCGCTGGGCGTTCCCGGCGAGGAGCTCGAAGGCAGCGTCGCTGCCGTCGACTTCGTCGGCTGGTACAACGCACATCCGCATTTCGCGACCATGAACCCCGACGTCACCCAGGACCGCGCCGTGGTGGTCGGCAACGGCAACGTGGCCCTGGACGTGGCCCGCATCCTGGTCAGCGATCCGGCCGAACTGGCCGCCACCGACATCGCCGATCACGCGTTGACGGCCCTGGGCGCTCGCGGCGTTCGCGAGGTGGTGATCATCGGGCGGCGCGGCCCGCTGCAGGCGCCGTTCACGACGCTGGAACTGCGTGAGCTCGGCGACCTGGCCGCCATGGCCGACGTCGACGTCATCGTCGATCCCGCTGACGTCGACGGCATCACCGACGCGGATCTGGAAGCCGCGGGCAAGACCGTGCGGCAGAACATCAAGATTCTGCGCAGCTACGCCGAACGTGGCGATCTCGGGCGCGAGCGGCGCATCGTCTTCAAGTTCCAAACCTCGCCGATCGAGATCAAAGGATCCGCGCGCGTCGAGTCAATTGTGTTGGGCCACAACGAATTGGTCGATGACGGTGGCCGGATCATCGCGAAGGACAGCGGTAACCGCGAGGAATTGCCGGCCCAGCTGGTGGTGCGCGCCGTGGGCTATCGGGGCGTGCCGACCGCGGGCCTGCCATTCGATGAGCGCGCCGCGATCATCCCGCACACCGAGGGCCGGGTCGAAGGCAGCCGCAACGAGTACGTCGTCGGCTGGATCAAGCGCGGACCGTCGGGCGTCATCGGCAGCAACAAGAAGGACTCGCAGGACACCGTCAACACCCTGATCGAGGACATCTGCGGCGCGGAGCTGGCCGATTTCGGAACCACCCACGCCGAGTACCTGGCCGCCTGGTTCCTGTCCCGGCAGCCCGCGTTGGTCACCAATGACCACTGGCGCCTGATCGACGCGCACGAACGGTCGGCCGGCGAGGGCCAGAACCGGCCGCGCGTGAAGTTGACAGAGGTCGCGGAGATGCTGCGGGTAGCGCACGGCTGAGCCGCCGTGCGCCCCGGCGCGATCGTTGGTGCCCGCTCAGTGGCTGGGCCGCAGGATGCCCTGCACCGCGAAAGTCGTGAGGCTGCCGCCCGAATTGAGCAGCGACGACGTGGCTGTCGATCCAGACAGGACGCCCGAGCTCAGGGAACCCACGCCGGCCTGAAGGCCGCCGGTGTTGATCGCGGCGATGCCGGCGAGTCCGCCGATGTTGTGGGTGGCGAAGTGCTGCGTGAAGCCGAGCTCGCCGCCCACGGCGCTGCCCAGCCCGTCGAGCGGCCCGCTGTCAGCTGATGCGGCGCCCGCCGACGCAAGGAGCAGCAATCCGCTTGCCGTCAGCCCCACCCCGATCATCTTGGTGGCCCTACCGGTCGACGAGATCTGAGACTTGGCCATGTGCGTTCTTGTCCCCTTCTGCGGAAAGACTGTGTCCGACGGTCGAATCCGAGCCGCGCATGCCATCCGGTCAGCAAGCTCGATGCGATAGCTGGCTATTCACACAGTGAATCTATTAGCACAGGGCAACACCGAAATTAGTCCATTCGGTGGAATTTCCAGAGGATGCTGAGCAAACCGCCAGGCGGCGTGCGCAGAAAGGTTCGGGCCGATCGACTACGCCTGCGGGGCGTGCGGCGCGAAGTTCCAGTTGTCGGGGTTCTTGGGTGAGTAGACGACGGGGACCAGTTGGCCCACCGAGGGCCAGTCGGCCACATCCATCGCGATCCGGCCGTAGACCTCGTGCTCGTTCACGCTGGGGCCGTTGATGACTCCGGCGACGGTGACGAACTGCTCCCCCGTGGCATCCGGTCGCGGACTGACGCCGGTGATCAGCAGCGTCCCGCTCTCCCCGCTACGCGTACGTCGCAGCCACGGGGCAGCCAGCAGTACGAGCGCTCCGAGCAAGACAATGAGCACGACGAATTCCCACACGTACCCATGGTAGGACTGCACCCATGAGTACCACCGCAGACGACATCAACCTTGCCCTGAAATTGGCCGATCAGGCCGATGCCGTGACGTTGGACCGCTTCGGCGCGCAGGACCTGCGCATCGAGACCAAACCGGATCTGACCCCGGTGACCGATGCCGACCAGTCCGTGGAACGGGTGCTGCGGGAGACGCTGTCGGCCGCTCGGCCGGGTGACGCCCTGCTGGGCGAAGAGTACGGGGGCACAGCAGTTTTCGCGGGCCGGCAATGGGTGATCGACCCGATCGACGGCACCAAGAACTTCGTCCGCGGCGTCCCGGTATGGGCCACCTTGATCGCCCTGCTCGAGGACGGCGTGCCCATCGTCGGGGTGGTCAGCGCCCCGGCACTCGGACGGCGCTGGTGGGCCGGCACCGGCGAGGGCGCCTTCAGCTCATTCGGCGGCCGGACGCGCACCATCTCGGTATCGGGCGTCGACTCGCTGGACGCCGCGAGCCTGTCCTACTCAGATCTGACCACCGGCTGGGAAGACCGGCGCGACGCGTTCGTCGCACTGACCGACGCGGTGTGGCGGGTGCGGGCCTACGGCGACTTCTGGTCGTACTGCCTGCTGGCCGAAGGCGCGGTCGACATCGCCGTCGAACCGGAGGTCAAGCTGTGGGATCTGGCCGCCTTGGACGTCGTCGTGCGTGAAGCCGGCGGTTCGTTCACCAACCTGGCCGGCGCGTCCGGCCCGCACGGTGGCAGCGCGGTGGCAACCAATGGGTTGCTGCACGACAAGGTGCTCGCCGCCCTCTCCTGATTCCATCCCCGCCGAGTGGCCGGTTGTCGCACGAAATTTCCTGAACTACGTGCGATAACCGGCCATTCGGCGTTGAGCAAAGTGTGAACTTGATAACACGAGCGTCGTACCTTACTCCGGAGTAAGATACGGTCATAGCGCACTGCCCCAACGACGCGAGGCTGTCGAAATGACCAACACCCTTCCCCAGAACGGCACTTCGGCCGGTTCCTCCCAGCGCCCCGTGCGCAAGGGTCCGGAGAGCGCCATCGGCCTGCAACGGCACAAGCGGACAGCGACCGACATCGGTCTGGCGCTGATCACACCTTTTGTCGGCCAGGAATTCCTGGACAAGTACAACCTGCGCGACCCGATGAACCGCGGCCTGAAGTACGGCATCAAGACGGCGTTCTCCACCGCCGGCGCCGCGGGCCGCACGTTCAAGCGCATCCCCGGGCTCAACGGCGCGCCGACGCGCCTGAAGCCGGGCGGCTCGGACTACTTCGACCTGAATCCGGACGAAGACCAGCAAATGATCGTGGAGACCGTCCGCGAGTTCTCCGCGGAGATCCTGCGGCCGGCCGCGCACGACGCCGACGCCGCGGCGGCCTACCCGGCCGACCTGATCGCCAAGGCCGCTGAACTCGGCATCACCGCGATCAACGTGCCCGAGGAGTTCGACGGCATCGCCGCCACCCAGAGCACCGTCACCACCGCTCTCGTCGCCGAGGCCCTGGCCTACGGCGACATGGGTCTGGCCCTGCCGATCCTGGCGCCCGGTGGCGTGGCGTCGGCCCTGACCCGCTGGGGCAGCGCCGGCCAGCAGGCCACCTACCTGCCGTCCTTCGCCGGCGAGAACGTGCCGCAGGCCTGCGTCGCCATCGCCGAGCCGCACGCCCTGTTCGACCCGACCGCACTGCGGACCACCGCGGTCCGCACCCCCGGTGGTTACCGCCTCAACGGCGTGAAGTCGTTGGTCCCGGCCGCCGCCAACTCCGAGGTGTTCATCATCGGTGCGCAGCTCGACGGCAAGCCGGCCCTGTTCATCGTCGAGTCGGGCTCCGAAGGCCTGTCCGTCACGGCCGACCCGAGCATGGGCATCCGCGCCGCGGCCCTGGGCAAGGTCGAGCTGAACAACGTCGCGGTCCCGCTGGGCAACCGGCTCGGCGAGGACGAGGCCACCGACAACGACTACTCCGAAGCCATCGCACTGTCCCGATTGGGTTGGGCCGCACTGGCAGTCGGTACCTCGCACGCGGTGCTCGACTACGTGGTGCCCTACGTCAAGGAGCGCGAGGCGTTCGGTGAGCCCATCGCCCACCGCCAGTCGGTCGCGTTCATGTGCGCCAACATCGCCATCGAGCTCGACGGCCTGCGGCTCATCGTGTGGCGCGGTGCGTCGCGCGCCGAGCAGGGCATGTCGTTCCTGCGCGAGGGCGCCCTCGCCAAGCGGTTCGCCACCGACAAGGGCATGCAGATCGGCCTCGACGGCGTGCAGCTGCTCGGCGGCCACGGCTACACCAAGGAACACCCGGTCGAGCGCTGGTACCGCGATCTGCGGGCCATCGGCGTCGCCGAAGGTGTCGTCGTTCTGTAGCCCGGCCCGGTAATCGCCCAAAACTTCCAAATATCCCGAAAGACCAATCATGGCAATCAATCTGGAAATACCCCGCAAGTTGCAGGCCGTCGTCGAGAAGGGCCACCAGGGCGCCGCGGAGATGCTCCGCCCGATCTCCCGCAAGTACGACCTGGCCGAGCACGCCTATCCGGCCGAGCTCGATACCCTGGCCAGCCTGTTCGAAGGCATCCAGGAGTCCAACGCCGTCTCCATCGCCGGCGCCGGATTCTCGGCCAGCGAATCCAAGAGCAAGCACGCGAACATCAACGGCGCCAACATGTCTGCGCTGCTGAATGCGCTCGAGGTCAGCTGGGGCGACGTCGCCCTGCTGCTGACCGTCCCCTTCCAGGGCCTGGGCAACGCCGCGATCTCCGCGGTCGCCACCAAGGACCAGCTGGCCAAGTGGGGCAAGGTGTGGGCCGCCATGGCCATCACCGAGCCGAGCTTCGGTTCCGATTCGGCGGCGGTCTCGACCACCGCGGTGCTCGACGGCGACGAGTGGGTCATCAACGGCGAGAAGATCTTCGTCACCGCCGGTTCGCGCGCCACCCACATCGTGGTGTGGGCGACGCTGGACCGCTCGCTCGGCCGCGCGGCCATCAAGTCGTTCTGCGTGCCGCGTGAGCACCCCGGCGTCATCGTCGAGCGCCTCGAGCACAAGCTCGGCATCAAGGCCTCCGACACCGCGGTCATCCGCTTCGACAACTGCCGCATCCCCAAGGACTATCTCCTCGGCGATCCGGAAATCAAGGTGGACAAGGGTTTTGGCGGGGTCATGGAGACCTTCGACAACACCCGCCCGATGGTGGCCGCCATGGCCGTCGGTGTCGGCCGCGCCGCGCTGGAGGAACTGCGGACGATCCTGACCGACGCCGGCATCGAGATCTCGTATGACAAGCCGGCCCACGCGCAGAGCGCCCCGGCCGCCGAGTTCCTGCGGATGGAGTCCGACTGGGAGGCCGCCTACCTGCTGTCGCTGCGCGCTGCCTGGCAGGCCGACAACAAGATCCCGAACTCCAAGGAAGCGTCGATGAGCAAGGCCAAGGCCGGGCGCATGGGCACCGACGTCACCCTCAAGGCCGTCGAATTGGCCGGCACCACCGGCTATTCCGAGGAGCCGCTGCTCGAGAAGTGGGCCCGCGACTCGAAGATTCTCGACATCTTCGAAGGCACGCAGCAGATTCAGCAGCTCGTCGTGGCACGACGTCTGCTGGGCCTGTCCTCGGCACAGCTCAAGTGACCGGTGCTCCGGTGGCCCGGCACGCGCTGGGCTACCGGAGCGCGGTCGCGAGCGCCGCGAACATCACCGCGGCCTCTGCCGGCTGGGCGCTGAACGACGGTTCTGCCACCGGCCAGGTGGACCACTGCACCATGACGAGGTTCTCGCTGCGGTTGATCGCGAGCATCTGACCGAAAATGCCCAGCGCCCAAAGACACTCATCATCCCGGGCGCCGGGCTTTTCGCTGTCCGCTGCCAGTTCGTTGTTCCACCACTGATAGCCGTACACACCGTTCGGGTGCTCCGGCGAGACCGACGCGGCCGACCAGTTCGACGCATCACGCACCCACCCGTCGGGCAGAATCTTTTCGCCGCTGGGCAACACCCCGTCATTCAGCACGAACAGGCCGAACCTGCCCCAGTCGGCCAGCGTCGCGTTGAATCCGTGCGCCCCGGTGTCGTGCCCCTCGTAGGAGTGCCAGACCCCGTCGGACGCCATGCCGCACGGGACCCAGATCTGCTGTTCCAGGTACCGGCTCAGCGGCATGCCGACCGCCTTCTCCAGCAGATCGCCCAGCAGCCAGGCACCGCCGCTGTTGTAGGACCACACCCGCCCGGGCTCAATGTCGTTTCTGCGCTTGAGATTTCGGACCAGATTGGCCACGGCCGGGTACACCTCGGAACCCGCCTCGTACCGCGTCAACTGGGAGAACTCCGAGTCAGGATCGGTGTAGTCCTCGTTCCACTGCACCCCGGACGTGTGCTGTATCAGCTGCCTGACGGTGACGCCGTCCCACGCGGTGCCGGCCAGCGTCGGGTCATAGCGAGTCAACGGATCGTCCAGGGACGCGATCGCGCCCGCCTTGACCGCGACGCCGACAAGCGTCGAGACAACGGACTTGGCCACCGAACGCGACGTCCACAGTGTCTCGGCGGTGTTGCCGCTGCCCAGATACTCGTACGCGACCTGGTCGTCCTTGAGCACCAGCAGCCCGGTGGCGCTCTGATGCTCCAGATAGTCGGCGAGGTGGTGGGTCTGCCCACCGAATTCGTACGTCACGTCGGTGAGGGGCGTCGCCGAAATCGGCAGCGCCCGCTGCGTTCCCGATCGGAACACCGTGCCCCGGTAGGCGCGGTAATCGTTGCGGAACCCGATCACCCGCTCTGCCTGGCTCCAGGTGAGCATGTCCTTCGGGTCCGGCAGGTGCTCGTCGACCGGGCTGGCGTGGACCGTCATGGCCCAATCATGCACCGTGCGAAGCAAACAGGCCCCGGGATTTCTCCCGGGGCCTGTTTGCTGTTGAGGTTACGACGACGGGTTTGCGCCCAGCACGCGCTGCAGGTCAGGCTTCATGGCCTGCAGCTGCTGGCCCCAGTAGCCCCAGTCGTGGGTGCCGCTGTCCGGGAAGTTGAACACGCCGTTGTTGCCGCCCGCGGCCAGGTAGTTGTCCTGGAAGGTGCGGTTGGTGCGGATGGTCAGGCCCTCGAGGAACTTCGCCGGCACGTTGTCACCACCGAGCTCGCTCGGGTTGCCGTTACCGCAGTAGACCCACAGCCGGGTGTTGTTCGCGACGAGCCGCGGGATGTTGACCATCGGGTCGTTGCGCTGCCAGGCGTTGTTCGGGTCGCCCGTCGAGCCCCACATGTCGTCGGCCTTGTAGCCACCGGCGTCACCCATGGAGACGTTGATCAGGAAGGGCCACCAGCCCTCGGACGGGTTCAGGAAGCCCGACATCGAGCCCGCGTAGATGAACTGTTCGGGGTGCCAGATCGCCAGGGTCATGGACGACGAACCGGCCATCGAGAGGCCGACCGCGGCGCTGCCGGTGGGCTTGACCTCGCGGTTGGCCTGCAGCCACTGCGGCAGCTCCGAGGTCAGGAAGGTCTCCCACTTGTAGGTGGAGCAACCGGACTTGCCGCACGCCGGCTTGTACCAGTCGGCGTAGAAGCTGGACTGGCCGCCGACCGGCATGATGACCGACAGGCCGGAGTTGAGGTACCACTCGAAGGCGGCGGTGTTGATGTCCCAGCCGTTGTAGTCGTCCTGTGCACGGAGACCGTCGAGCAGGTACACCGCCGGGGACCCGGCGCCACCACTCTGGAACTGCACCTTGATGTCGCGGCCCATGGACGGCGACGGCACCTGTAGGTATTCGACCGGCAGGCCGGGGCGCGAGAACGCACTGGCGGTAGCTGTCTGGCCGGCAAGTCCGATGAGACCCGGGAGCAGGACGGCGGCCGAGACGGCGCCGGCGACCCTGCGCGCCAGACGGCCGCGAAGCTTGTCAACGAACATTCACAATCCCATTTCAGTATCAGGTACCGGGTATCGTGCCCACTCCACGCGATCAGACGGCGTTGGTGGCACGGCCGCGATTTCTCGCGGCCGCGTGTGGCGGGCTCAGTCTGGTACGGGAACTGAACGCACCGAATGATTCAGTTGTCTGTGGGCAGTAAAACACGCGCCGGACACGCCGAGGAACCCCCGAATCCCGCTTGAGACCAGGTTGTTGCGTACTTCGTACCGTTCAGCTACCACCCTGACGCAGAGCTACGCGGCGTTCATCCCGCCGTAGGCTGCCGTTTGTGACCATCGATCGGAACGATGTCGACGAGGTGCCGGACTCCCGAGCGGGCAGCCGGTTGGGTATCGATGACTGGCGGGCTGCCGGGTACGCAATCCTGGCAGAAGAGGGTTTGAAGGCCCTGAAGATCGACCGGTTGTGCGCTCGGCTGAAGGTCACCAAGGGCAGCTTCTACTGGCACTTCGCCAACATCGCTGCCTACCGGACGGCACTCATCCAGGGGTGGAGCGAGCTCCGCGACGCCGACCGCAGCCAGATCGAAGCGATCGGCTCCCTGGCACCACGGGACCGACTGGTCCAGATGATGAATTCGCTGGTCAGCCCCAGGCATTGGACGCTGGAACGTGCGATGCGGGAATGGGCGCGCTCGGACCAGGCCGTCGCCGAGAGCGTCCGCGCCGCGGATCGGCGCATTCTCGCCGCGGTCCGGCGCGCGTTCGAGGACTACGGCTTCGACACCGACGAGGCGGAACTGCGAGCTGACGCCACCTTCGCCGTCGGCATCGGGTTCCTGCACCTTTCCGGGGACTCGCCGCACCCACGGCTGGCCGCCCGCAGCGAACGATTTCTCGACCTGATGCTCGCGACCTGACCTCCATACCAAAAGGTATGGTAGCGTCCGGCGCATGTTGAGTACGCAGGCCGGCATCACTGATGGATTCGTAACCGCACTCGGCGAACGCGCCGCCGAGGCCGAGAAACTCCGACGTCTCCCCGACGACACGGTGACTGACCTGATCGCGTCCGGATTCACCGAACTCCTGGTGCCGGCCCGGTACGGCGGACAGCAGGCAGCGTTCCCCGACATCCTCGATCCGGTGCGCCGACTGGCCCACGGCTGCACCTCGAGCGCCTGGACCATCGGCTTCCTGACGCTGCACAACTGGATGCTGGCGCTGTTCGGCGAGCAGGCCCAGCAGGACGCATTCGACACCAGGCCGTTCCTCGCGCCGGCACCGCTGGCCCCGACGGGGCGGGGGCTTCCGGTCGACGGCGGCATTCGCCTGACCGGGCGCTGGTCCTGGGCCACCGGGGTGATGCACGGCAACTGGATCATCGTCGCCGCGCTGTGCGGGCCGGACGACGGCATCTACCCCGCTCTCGCCCTGCTGCCGATCAGAGACGTCACGGTCGACGACGTCTGGCACACCGACGGCATGCGGGCGACCGGATCCAACGATGCTCTGGCCACCGACGTGTTCGTGCCCGAGCACCGCCTGGTCAAGGTGACCGACATCTATGCCGGCACCGCACCCGGCGCGGGCCTGCATGACAGCGCCACCTACCGCTGGCCGATGGTGCCGGCCCTGGCCCTGCTCGCGGCGATGCCCGCCCTGGGCAGCGCCGAGCGGGTCACCGAGATCTACGCGCAGCGGCTGGCCGAGCGGGTGCTGCCGTACGAGGGTGTGATGCAGAAGGACAAGCCAATCGCCCAGGCACATTTGGCCGGAGCACAGGTGCGGTTGCGGTCACTGCGCGGACTGCTTGCCGACACGGTCGGGGAAATCGAGCACATCGTCGACTCCGGCGATTCCGTCGAGAAGCCTGTCCGCGCGCAGGCCCGGCTGGCGGCCGCGCACATCGTCGCCGAATCAAAGGCGGTGATCGGCGATCTCCTGGGCGCCGGCGGGGCCAGCATCCACTTCCTGTCCAGCCCCATGCAGCGATTCAAGCGCGACGTCGACGTACTGGCCGGGCATGTCGTGTTCGACTACGACACCAGCCGGGAGCTGGCCGGCGCACTCACGCTCGGGATGAAAATCCCGCGGACATCGATGATCTGACGGAGCTGATCTGATGCGCACTCTGTGGATCGAAGCCAGCCCCAAGGGGAATGACGCCCTCTCTTCACAGATGGCGATGGCCTATCTGGAAGACACTGACTACGAACGCTTCTCTGTGTGGGATGAGAACATGATGCGGTTCGGCCGGGATGCCGCGATCGCCAAGTTCGCTGGGCTGTTCGGTGAGCCCGTCACACCCGGGCAGGGTGCGATATGGCAGCAGGTGCTCGACGAGATTGAGCGGGTCCGCGGGTACGACCGGCTGGTGATCTCCTCACCGATGTGGAATTGGCATGTGCCACATGCCCTGAAGGCGTGGATCGACATCATCGTGCAACCGGTGGCCAGCTTCACGCTCAACTCTCGCGGCGAGCACGTGGGTGCACTGGGGAACGGAAAGCCGGCGCAGCTCATCTTGACTCGAAGTAGCGCATACGACGGGCGGCACCCTGAGTTGCAGGATTTCCAGAGGCCGTATCTGGAGTATGTGTTCAGGATGCTCGGGTATTCGGTCGAAACCTTGGCGATCGAGCCGACGACGCGCTGGACGCCTGAGGATCGTGCGCAGATGCGCGAGGATGCTCTGGCAATCGCCCGGCGAGCCGGCGCCGAGAGGGTGTGAAATGGGGTCCATGCCAAACTCGCAGCCCGCGTTCACCAACTTCTTCCAGAGGCGCATCGCCAACCCGGTCATGCGGCAGATGCCATTTCAGACCCTGCTGGAGACCACCGGACGCAAGTCCGGTGAACCCCGCCGCACCCCACTCGGCGGAAAGCTCGTCGACGGACAGTTCTGGTTCGTCTCGGAGTTCGGCGACCAGTCGCAGTACATCCGCAACATCCAAGCCGACCCACGGGTGCGAGTACGGCTGCACGGCCGGTGGCACAGCGGGACCGCTCACCTGGTGCCGGACGATGACGCCGCCGCGCGCCTTCGTGAATTACCGCAGTTCAACAGCTTCGGCGTGCGCACATTCGGCACCAATCTGCTGACCGTGCGGGTCGATCTGGACCACTAGACCCAGCCACATCGGTCACATCATTGACGTCGAACCATAAGTAAAACTAATGTCACTTTTAGTTCCAGCGACGCGACAGGAGCGGTACATGGAATCCTTCGTTCATTTACGGAGAGGCAAGACACCCAAGCGGGTACATGCCGATCTCGACGGACTCAAGGACGACGAACTCGGGCGGGGCGGATTCGTCGGCCGCACCGCCAACATGTACCGGCGCAATGACCCGACCGCGTACCGGACCGTTGGCCCGCTGCGCCCCACCGATGTGCTGTCGTCCGAACTGAAGCCATCAGACGCCACCGACGCCGCGGGCGCTCCCCTGCTGATGTTCTCCAACGCCGATTGCCAGGTGCTGCTGAGCCGGCGGAGTGTGGAGATGCCATTCTTCGTCCGGTACGTCGACGGCGATCTACTGCTGTTCGTACACAAGGGTTCTGGGCTGCTCGAGACCGAGTTCGGTCCGCTGCGCTACCGCGAGGGCGACTGGGTCTACCTCCCCAAGGCCTGTACGTTCCGGCAGGTGCCGGATGAGGAGTCAACCTGGCTCATGATCCAGGCCACCGAGGACTTCCGGGTGCCGCCGGCCGGCACGCTCGGCCGGCACTTCCCGTTCGACCCGGCGCAGGTCACCATCCCCGAACCAGAACCCATCGATGACGATGGCCGTGACGAGTACGAGGTGCGGCTCTACCACGACGGCGGACCCACTTCGCTTTTCTACCAACATAATCCGCTCGACGTGGAGGGCTGGCGGGGCGACAATTTCCCGTTCACCTTCAACATCGAGGACTACACCGTCATCACGTCCGAGAGCGTGCACCTGCCGCCGACGGTGCACCTGTTCATGCAGGCGACCGGGGTCTACGTGATGAACTTCCTGCCCAAGCCCGCCGAGAGCGTGCCCGGCACCGAGCGCACCCCCTGGTATCACCGCAACGTCGACTACGACGAAATCGCGTTCTTCCACTCCGGCTCGCTGTACGGCATCCCGATGCCGCCCGGTCTGGTTTCCCATGCACCGCAAGGGGTTCACCACGGAGCGCCGGAAGCGGCTCGTGAGCGCGCCCGCCGCAAGTTCGACCAATACGACCGCGTCGACTGGTCGGTGATCGCCATCGACACCCGCCGACGTCTCACACCGTCCGCCGAAATTCTCGCCAACGACCTGGGGCAGCACTAGACATGACCACCACCGAAGTACCTGTGAAGCACGACTACGACCGCATTCCGTATCTGGTTGCCTACCAGAACAACTCGGCGGTTCGCGACGTCTACGGCGGCGTCGCTGAGCTGGTGGTGTTGGAGAGCTATCTGCTGCGGCCGAAAGAGAAGCCGTCCGACACCGTGCTGGTGTTCATGCACCCGATCGGTGGCGGTGCGTATCTGCCCATGATCAACGCGCTGGCCCGCGCCGGCCACCACGTCATCTACTGCAACAGCCGGTTCCGCGGCACCGATTCTGCGCTGCTGATGGAAAAGGTGGTCGAGGACCTCGGCGAGTGCATCAAGGACGCCAAGAATCGGCTGGGCTACTCGAAGGTGGTGCTCGCCGGGTGGAGCGGCGGCGGCTCGCTGTCGGTGTTCTACCAGCAGCAGGCGCAGCACCCGACGGTGACCGCCAGCCCCTCTGGCGACGGCCCCGACCTGACGAAGCTGGGCCTGATACCCGCCGACGGTCTCATGCTGCTGGCCGCCCACATCAGCCGCCACGGCACCATGACCGAGTGGATGGACGCCTCTATCCTCGACGAGAACGACCCGTCGAAGCGCGATCCGGAACTGGACCTGTACAACCCCGACAACCCGAACCAGCCGCCCTACACCGCCGAGTTCCTGCAGCGCTACCACGACGCACAGGTCGCGCGGAACCGTCGAATCACCAAGTGGGTCAAGGAAAAGCTGGCCGAACTCAAGGCCGCTGGTCGGCCCGATGACGAGTTCGCATTCGTCGTCCATGGCACCATGGCCGACCCCCGCTGGCTCGACCCGACGGTCGATCCCAACGAACGCACCCCGGGACAGTGCTATCTGGGGGATCCTCAAGTGGTGAACATGAGCCCGGTCGGCCTGGCCCGATTCTGTACGTTGCGCAGCTGGCTGTCGCAGTGGAGCTACGACGACGCCAACGGTGACGCCGTGAAGGCGGGACCCGATATCGCGGTACCGACGCTGGTGATCGGCAATCTCGCCGACGACGCCTGCACGCCCAGCCACACGCGGCGGCTGTACGAGGCGATCGGGCATCCGGACAAGGAGATGCACGAGATCCCCGGCGCCAACCACTACTACTCCGGCCCGGATCAACGCGGCACCCTGCGCCAAGCGGTCGGGGTCTGCACAGATTGGCTGCACCGGCAAGGGTTCTCGGTATGAGCGCAGCCGGTGCGCTCGACGGCATCAGGGTCCTCGAACTCGGCACCCTGATCTCGGGGCCGTTCGCCGGGCGGTTGCTCGGCGACATGGGCGCCGAGGTGCTCAAGATCGAGTTGCCGTCCTCCCCCGATCCGCTGCGGACCTGGGGCCAGGCCGAACTCGACGGACACCGGTTCTTCTGGACGGTCCACGCGCGCAACAAGAAAGCGGTGACCCTGGATCTACGCACCGAGCGCGGCCGAGGACTGTTCCTGGACCTGGTCAAGCAGTCCGATGTGATCGTCGAGAACTTCCGGCCCGGCACCCTGGAGAAGTGGAACCTGGGCTACGACGTTCTGCGCGAACACAATCGAGGCATCATCCTGGTTCGGGTGTCGGGCTACGGGCAGACCGGTCCGGACGCTGGGAAGGCCGGCTACGCGTCGGTCGCGGAGGCGGCCAGCGGGCTGCGACACATGAACGGATTCCCCGGCGGTCCTCCCCCACGGCTCGCCCTGTCCTTGGGCGACAGCCTCGCGGGCATGTTCGCCGCCCAGGGCGCGCTCGCCGCGCTGTACCGGCGCAGCGTCACCGGGGAAGGTCAGGTCGTGGATACGGCACTCACCGAAAGTTGTTTGGCCATCCAGGAATCCACCATTCCCGACTACGACATCGGCGGTGTGGTGCGCGGACCGTCGGGCACGCGCCTGGAAGGCATCGCGCCGTCGAACATCTACCAGAGCGCCAATGGCAGCTGGGTGGTGATCGCGGCCAACCAGGACACGGTTTTCCGGCGGCTGTGTCAGGCCATGGGCCGGCCCGAACTGGCAACGGACGAGCGGTTCGTCGACCATCTGGCGCGCGGCCGCAACCAGGACGAGCTCGACAAGCTCATCGGCGACTGGGCCGCACAGCGTGAGCCCCAGGACATCATCGCCACTCTGTCGGAGGCCGGGGTGATCAGCGGACCGATCAACACCGTCGCCGAAGTCGTGCAAGATCCACAACTGCAGGCGCGCAACATGATTGCCGACCATTGGGATGAGCGGGTGCAGCGCAACGTGAAGGGTCCCGGTGTCGTGCCGGTGCTGTCGGAGTCGCCGGGCACGATCCGCAATGGCGGATCGGCGCGGCCAGGTCAGGACAACGACGAGGTGTACGGCCGCCTGCTCGGTCTCGACGCCGAGCAGTTGGCGGCGCTGCGTGAGGAGGGCGTCCTGTGACCGACCTACCGTCCCATGTCACCATCCGCGAAGTCTGCCTGCGCGACGGTCTGCAGCTCGAAGACCCGATTCCGTTGTCCGCCAAGCTCGAACTACTCGAAGCCATCGTCGCCACGGGGGTACGAGAGATCGAGGCGACCGCATTCGTGTCGCCGTCGAAGGTGCCCGCGCTGGCCGACGCTCCCGAATTGGCAGCGGCTCTGGACGCATTTCCCGATGTCGAGTTCTCCGCGCTCGTGGCCGGACCGGGCGGTGCAGGCCGAGCGCTCGCCGCGGGCCTACGGTCCCTCGAGTACGTGGTGTCTGCGGCCGACGGGCACAGCCAGGCGAACGTCGGGCGGTCGACGGCCGAGTCCACAGCGCTGATCGCCGACATCGTGAACCTGGCCCACGACAGCGGCGCGAGCGCAGAGGTCATCATCGCCACCGCCTGGGACTGCCCGTTCGACGGCCCCACCGCCCCGAGCCGGGTCGTCGAGATCGCCGCAGCAGCACTGGAATTCGGCGCGGATCGGGTGGCCATCGCCGACACCATCGGCACCACCACCCCGCGCCGCGTCACCGACCTGATCAGCCGGGTCCGCCCGGTCATCGGAGACCTGCCGCTCGGCGCGCATTTCCACAACACCCGGGGCTCCGGCCTGGCCAGTGCCTACGCCGCCGTGCAGGCCGGGGTGACTCGGCTCGACGCGTCGGTGGGCGGGCTGGGTGGCTGCCCATTCGCACCGGGCGCTACCGGAAACATCGCCACCGAAGATCTGGTCTACCTGTTGCGGGACAGCGATATCGACACCGGCATCAACCTGGATCTGGCGATCGATGCAGCCATGGTGGCGCAGCGCGTCGTCGGCCACGAACTGCCCAGCGCGCTGCTTCGCGCCGGTGACCGGTTGCTGGGCTGAGATGCCGTCCGACACCCTGACCGCCAAGGGCCGCCAAACCCGGGAGGCCATCGAAATGGCGGCGCGGAAGCTGTTCGCCGAGCGGGGCTTTCACGGCACGACGCTGGCCGACATCACATCGGCAGCCGGCAAGTCGTCGGCGGTCTTCTACCGCTACTTCGACGACAAGGAAGACCTGCTGGCCGAATTGGCCGAGTCATTCCTGCACGACATCGTCACTCCCTCGGGGATGAGTGTGCCGCTGCCGGAGTCTCCCGAGCAGACCGACTACTTCACCACGGTGGTCACCGGATACTGGAACCTGTTCAAGCAGAACATCGGCATCATGATCGCGGTCGCCCAGTTGGGTGCCACCCAACCACGATTCGCCAAGGTGCAGCACGAGTTCCGCCGATTCGGTATGGACATGGTCGCCGACTCGGTGCGTCACGCCGCAGAGCAAGGCTACGCGCAGGGCCTCAACGCCGAACACATCGCCGCCGCCATCGCGCTGCTGTTTGAGAACTTCACCGTGGTGGTGGTCGGCAACCCGGGATCCGAACTGCAGATCAGCGACGAGGACGCCATCACGACACTGTCGACCATCTGGAAGAAAACCCTGTACGGCTTCTGACCGAAGGAAGAGATCACCGTGGATTTCGCTCTACCGGAACACCTCCCGGGCCTGCTGGCCGAGATGGATGCCTTCATCGAGGCAGAGATCAAGCCGCTGGAACGTGAGAACATGCAGTA
The DNA here is from genome assembly GCF_048282635.1 of Mycobacterium sp. PDNC021. Classification (NCBI taxonomy): domain Bacteria; kingdom Bacillati; phylum Actinomycetota; class Actinomycetes; order Mycobacteriales; family Mycobacteriaceae; genus Mycobacterium; species Mycobacterium sp. PDNC021. Next base: position 2,658,383 of record NZ_CP182502.1, on the reverse strand, counting down.
CTTCGACCGGCGCCGCGAATTCGCGCGCACCGACCTCGAGAACGGCGGTGTGCCGACCCGGGAATGGGAGGATCTGCTCGACGAGATGCGCCGCCGCGCCGACGCAGCCGGCTGGCTTCGTTACGGCCTGCCCAGCGAGTTCGGCGGCCGCGACGGCACGAACCTGGACATGGCTGTCATCCGGGAACACCTGGCGCACAAGGGACTCGGGCTGCACAACGACCTGCAGGACGAATCCTCGATCGTCGGCAACTTCCCGCAGGTCATCATGATGAGCCGATTCGGCACCGCGGCGCAGCAGGCGGAGTGGGTCGAAGCGATGATCACGGGCAAGCGGTCGATGGCATTCGGGCTCACCGAACCCGACCACGGCAGCGACGCCACCTGGCTCGAGACGACCGCGGTCCGAGACGGTGACGGTTGGATCATCAACGGCCGCAAGCGCTGGAACACCGGAGTACACCGGGCCACCCACGACCTGATCTTCGCCCGCACCTCCGGCGAGCCCGGTCAATCGGTCGGCATCAGCGCATTCCTGGTTCCCACCGATACGCCGGGATTCACCGTCCCGTACTACTGGTGGACGTTCAACATGCCCAGCGATCACGGCGAAGTCGAGCTGAAAGATGTTCGCGTGCCTGATGATGCGGTGCTCGGCGAGGTGGATCACGGCTTGGAGGTCGGCCAGACGTTCCTGCACGAGAACCGGATTCGGCAGGCCGCCAGCAGCCTGGGCGCCGCCCAATACTGCATCGACCGGGCCGCGCAGTATGCCGGTGAGCGCGTCGTGTTCGGAAAGCCGCTGGCGGTGAACCAGGCCGTGCAGTGGCCGCTGGCCGAGTTGCAGACCGAGGCCCAGATGGTCCGGCTGCTGGTGTACTACGCCGCCTGGCACCTCGATCGGGATCACCACATGGAGGTCTCCGACAAGGTGTCGATGGCCAACTATCGCGCCAACCGGCTGGTTTGCGAGGCCGCCGACCGCGCGATGCAGGTCCACGGCGGTATCGGCTACAGCCGGCACGAGCCGTTCGAGCACATCTACCGGCACCACCGCCGCTACCGGATCACCGAAGGCGCGGAAGAGATTCAGATTCGCCGGGTGGCACAGCGGATGCTGAAGTTCGGGCGCAAGTGATCGAGGCCGGTGCGCTCGCCGAGGTACTCAAACCCGCACTGGGCGAAGTCAGTATCGAGAATCTGCGGGTGCTCACGGGCGGGGCAAGCCGCGCCACCTGGGCATTCAACGCCGGCGACAGGGCGCTGATCCTACGTGTCGGACCACCCGACGAAATCCACGCCGGCATGGAACTGGAGGCCGCCGCGCTGTCCCGGGCCGCGGCCGCGGGTGCTCCGGTCCCACAGGTGCTGGCGGCCAGTAATTCGCCTGAGGCCCTGGGCAATCCATTCCTGGTGTGCGACTTCGTGCCCGGCGAGACCATCGTGCGCAAGATCCAGCGGGCACTCGACGACGACAGCCGAACCAGCCTGCTCCAGCAGTGCGCCGAAGCGCTGGCGGCGATCCACCGTGCCGACCCGACCGATATCGGGCTGTCGGGCGCGGACCAGCTGGGTTTGTGGCGAACCGAACTCGACGAGATCGGCGACACCACAGCGACTTTCGAGTGGGCGTTCCGCTGGTTGGAGCGCAACCGGCCGGCGGATACCGGCGATCCGGTGCTGGTGCACGGCGACTTCCGGATGGGCAACCTCATCGTTGACGGCAGCCGGCTCGCCGCGGTACTGGATTGGGAACTCACCCATCGGGGCTCCCGCGCCGAGGACCTGGCCTGGTTCTGTATTCGGGCCTGGCGCTTCGGTGCGCCGCGCGCCCTGGATGCCGGCGGTCTGGGCGCTATCGAGGACTTCCTCACCGCCTACGAGCGCGCCAGCGCAGTCACCCTGGACCGCAAGACTTTTCACTGGTGGCTGGTGTCGGCGACCTTGCGCTGGGGCATCATCTGCCGGTACCAGGCAGAACGCCATCTCTCGGGACAGACCAGGTCGGTGGAGCTCGCGGCCATCGGCAGGCGGGTGTGCGAGACCGAATGGGACCTGCTCAATCTGCTGGAGGCGCAATGAGCCACTACCGCCCCACCGCCACCGAACTGATCGCCGCGGTGGCGGAGTTCCTGGAGACAGACGTACGCGACGCCACAGGACCCAATAGTCGGCTCGCCGACCTGGGCGCCGTGAACTTCCACGCCCGCGTCGCCGCGAACGCGCTGCGGATCGTCGAACGCGAACTGTTGCAGGCCGGCCCGGAACCTGACTTGCTGGGCTTCGACGACGAGCAGGCGCTGGCGAAGGCCATTCGATCCGGCGAATTCGATGATCGAACAGCCGAACTGGACCCGATGCTGCGAGCACTGGTGCGATACCGGCTGGATGTCGCACATCCGGGTTACCACCTCGAGTAGCCCGATCCGGGCCTGGCCCACCGGCGAACTGCGTACCATCGCGAGCGTGGCCGATTCTGCCCTCACGATCCTGGTCTACAGCGACAATCCGAACACCCGCGACCAGGTGCGCACAGCCCTGGGACGGCGCATTCACCCGGACCTGCCCGACCTGACGTACCTCGATGTGGCGACGGCGCCCGTCGTGGTGAGCTCCGTCGGCGCGGGCGGGATCGATCTGGCGATCCTCGACGGCGAAGCCACTCCCGCCGGCGGGATGGGACTGGCCAAGCAGCTCAAGGACGAGGTCGCGAACTGCCCGCCGATCGTGGTGCTCACCGGCCGCGCCGACGACGCCTGGCTGGCCTCGTGGTCGCGCGCGGAAGCCGCGGTACCGCACCCCATCGACCCGATCCGGCTCGGCGAGGCAGTGGTGGCAGTGCTGTCTCCACAGCGGTGAAACAGTGCGTTAACCAGCACGAAATGGCCTGTGGCCGTTCACTCTTCGCGTCAGCGGCGGTGCGGCGCGGGAACGTCAGGAACTGATCATGATCCTAGCCAAAATGCGGCGGCCGTTCCGTTAACCAGGCTAAGCTGTGGGCCAGCTCACATCGACAGCTCGACGAGGGAGCCGCACAGGGCATGGCGCACGCATGAATGTCTACATCCCCATCCTGGTACTCGGCGCGATCGCCGCTGCGTTCGCGGTGGGTTCGGTCGGAATTGCGCTGGTCATCGGCCCTCGCCGGTACAACCGGGCCAAGCTGGAGGCCTACGAATGCGGCATCGAACCGATGGCGCCGGGCTCTCCGGGACATGAGACGACGGGCCAGCGATTCCCGGTCAAGTACTACCTGACCGCCATGCTGTTCATCGTCTTCGACATTGAGATCGTCTTCCTGTACCCCTGGGCCGTTTCCTTCGAATCGCTGGGGGTATTCGCCGTGGTGGAGATGCTGCTGTTCATGCTGACGGTGTTCGTCGCCTACGCATACATCTGGCGACGCGGCGGACTGAGCTGGGACTGAGGACAGGACCCATGGGACTCGAAGAACGCTTACCCGGCGGCATCCTGCTGTCCACTGTCGAGAAGGTCGCAGGGTACGTACGCAAGGGGTCGCTGTGGCCCGCCACCTTCGGGTTGGCCTGCTGCGCCATCGAGATGATGGCCACCGCCGGCCCTCGTTTCGACATCGCGCGCTTCGGCATGGAGCGGTTCTCCGCGACACCCCGACAGGCTGATCTGATGATCGTCGCCGGCCGCGTCAGCCAGAAAATGGCACCGGTGCTGCGGCAGGTGTACGACCAGATGGCCGAACCCAAGTGGGTGCTGGCCATGGGGGTGTGCGCTTCCTCCGGTGGGATGTTCAACAACTACGCGGTGGTGCAGGGCGTCGACCACATCGTGCCCGTCGACATCTACCTACCGGGCTGCCCGCCCCGGCCCGAGATGCTGCTCAACGCAATCCTCATGCTGCACGCCAAGATTCAGGAGATGCCGCTGGGGGTCAACCGGGCCGAGGCGGTTGCCGCGGCCGAGGAAGCGGCGTTGCAGGCACGTCCCACCATCGAACTGAAGGGACTGCTGCGGTCATGACGGACACGCCCGACCAGACCGGCCCCGAGGTGATCGGGACGCGGCGCGGCATGTTCGGCGTGCGCGGCAGCGGCGACACGTCGGGCTACGGCCGGTTGGTCCGTGAGGTGGTCCTGCCCGGCAGTTCGCCCCGTCCGTACGGCGGGTACTTCGACGACGTCGTCGACGCGTTGGCCGAGGCCCTCGGCGCGGACCAGTTCACCGCCGCGGTCGAGCGCATCGTCGTGTTCCGCGACGAGCTGACCCTCGAAGTACGCCGGGACCACCTCGTACCGGTGGCGCAGACGCTGCGCGACGAGCTGAGATTCGAACTGTGTCTGGGCGTTTCCGGGGTGCACTACCCCGACGACACGGGTCGCGAGCTGCATGCCGTCTACCCGCTGATGTCCATCACCCACAACCGAAGAATTCGCGTCGAGGTGTGCGCACCGGACGCCGATCCGCATGTGCCGTCGCTGTATTCGGTGTATCCGACGACCGACTGGCATGAGCGGGAGACCTATGACTTCTTCGGCATCATCTTCGACGGCCATCCCGCGCTGACCCGCATCGAGATGCCCGACGACTGGGTGGGCCACCCGCAGCGCAAGGACTACCCGCTCGGCGGCATTCCCGTCGAGTACCACGGCGCGAAGATCCCGCCCCCGGACGAACGGCGGGCCTACAACTGATGACTCCGGACAACGAACCCGATGGCCGCGAGCGCGTGGTCACCGTCGGCGGTCAGGACTGGGCCGACGTTGTCGCAGCTGCGCGCGAGAGCGCGGTGGCCGGCGAGCGCATCGTGGTCAACATGGGGCCGCAGCATCCGTCCACCCATGGCGTCCTGCGCCTGATCCTGGAGATCGACGGCGAGACCATCACCGAGGCCCGGTGCGGAATCGGTTACCTGCACACCGGAATCGAGAAGAACCTCGAGTACCGGACCTGGACGCAGGGCGTCACCTTCGTGACCCGGATGGACTACCTCTCCCCCTTCTTCAACGAGACGGCGTACTGCCTCGGCGTCGAGAAGCTGCTCGGTGTCACCGACGACATTCCCGAGCGCGCCAACGTCATCCGGGTCATGCTCATGGAGCTCAACCGAATCTCGTCGCATCTGGTGGCACTGGCGACCGGCGGCATGGAGCTGGGCTCCATGTCGGCGATGTTCTTCGGATTCCGGGAACGCGAACTGGTGCTGTCCGTCTTCGAGACCATCACCGGACTCCGGATGAACCACGCCTACATCCGCCCCGGCGGGCTGGCGGCCGACCTACCCGACGACGCACTGCCACGCTTAAGGGAACTGCTGCAGCTGTTGCCGAAACGGTTGCGCGACATGGAGAACCTGCTCAACGAGAATTACATCTGGAAGGCACGCACCCAGGGCGTCGGCTACCTGGATCTGACCGGATGCATGGCGCTGGGCATCACCGGTCCGGTGTTGCGGTCGACGGGGCTGCCGCATGATCTGCGCAAGTCGCAGCCGTACTGCGGGTACGAGTCCTACGACTTCGACGTCATCACCGACGACGGGTGCGATGCATACGGCCGCTACATGATTCGTGTTCTGGAGATGCGCGAGTCCATCAAGATCGTCGAGCAGTGCGTGGATCGACTGGGTCGGCTCGGACCGGGACCGGTGATGATCACCGACAAGAAGCTGGCCTGGCCCGCGGACCTGAAAGTCGGCCCCGACGGCCTGGGCAACTCGAAGGAACACATCGCCAAGATCATGGGCTCCTCGATGGAGGCGCTGATCCACCATTTCAAGCTGGTCACCGAAGGCATCCGGGTACCGGCCGGGCAGGTGTACGTCGCGGTCGAATCGCCACGCGGCGAACTGGGCGTGCACATGGTCTCCGACGGCGGCACCCGGCCATTCCGGGTGCACTACCGCGACCCGTCGTTCACGAATCTGCAAGCGGTGTCGGTGATGTGCGAGGGATCCATGGTCGCCGATGCCATCGCCGCGGTGGCATCGATCGATCCGGTCATGGGAGGCGTGGACAGGTGACCGCTATCGAACTGCGTCTCGGGCCCCGTCCGGACGAGCCGGGACCTCCCATCGGCCAAGGGCCGCAGTCGTATTCGGCGGACGTGCGGGAACAGCTGGCGGCCGATGCGGCGGCGATCATCGCCCGTTATCCCAGTGCCCGGTCCGCGCTGTTGCCGCTGCTGCATCTCGTCCAGTCCCAGGACGGCTACCTGACACCAGCCGGAATCTCTTTCTGTGCTGGGCAATTGGACCTCAGCACGGCCGAAGTCACCGCGGTCGCGACGTTCTATTCGATGTACCGGCGCACGCCGACCGGCGAGTATCTGGTCGGCGTCTGCACCAACACGCTGTGCGCCATCATGGGCGGGGACGCCATCCTGGAAACCCTGGAAGAACACCTCGGCCTCGGCGCCGGCGAAACCACCGCCGATGGCCGGGTCACGCTGGAGCACATCGAATGCAACGCCGCCTGCGACTACGCACCGGTGGTGATGGTCAACTGGGAGTTCTTCGACAACCAAACACCCGGTTCGGCACGCGATCTCGTCGACTCGCTGCGAGCCGGTGAGTCGGTGACCCCGACCCGGGGCGCGGCGCTGTGCACCTTCAAGGAGACCGCCCGCATCCTCGCCGGGTTCCCCGACGAGCGTCCCGGCAGCAACGACGGCGAACCCGGCTCGGCCACCCTCGCCGGGTTGCGCGTCGCCGAAGAGCGCGGGATGGAGGCGCCGCAATGACATCGACGGGACTGACGCCCGTACTGAGTAGGCATTGGGATCAGCCGCAGTCTTGGACGCTGCAGAGCTATCTGCGGCAGGGCGGCTACCAGGCGCTGCGCGCGGTGCTGCGGATGCAACCCGCTGAAGTCATTGCGCTGGTGAAGGATTCGGGCCTGCGGGGCCGGGGCGGTGCCGGTTTCCCGACGGGGACGAAGTGGTCGTTCATCTCCCCCGACGACAGCCGTCCGCACTATCTCGTGGTCAACGCGGACGAATCCGAACCCGGAACGTGCAAGGACATTCCGCTGATGCTGGCCTCGCCGCACACTCTGGTGGAGGGCGCGATCATCGCGTCGTACGCCATCGGCGCCCGGCACGCATTCATCTACCTGCGCGGCGAGGTGGTGCCGGTCCTGCGCCGGCTGCAGGGCGCCGTAGCCGAGGCCTATGCGAACGGCTACCTCGGCACCAACATCGCCGGCACCGGCTTCGATCTGGACCTGGTCGTGCACGCCGGGGCGGGTGCCTACATCTGCGGGGAAGAGACCGCGCTGCTCGACTCACTGGAGGGCCGGCGCGGCCAACCCCGTTTGCGTCCACCGTTTCCCGCGGTCGCCGGGCTGTACGCGTGCCCGACCGTGGTCAACAACGTCGAATCGATCGCCAGCGTCCCCTCGGTGATCCGCGGCGGCGTCGACTGGTTCCGGTCCATGGGATCGGAGAAGTCACCGGGCTTCACGTTGTACTCACTGTCAGGTCATGTCACCCGCCCCGGACAATACGAAGCACCACTGGGGATTTCGCTGCGCGAACTGCTCGAGTACGCCGGCGGGGTCCGAGCCGGACACCAGTTGAAGTTCTGGACGCCGGGCGGCTCGTCGACGCCGATGCTGACACCCGAACATCTGGACATCCCGCTCGACTATGAAGGCATGGCCGGGGTCGGCTCGATGCTGGGCACCAAGGCACTACAGATCTTCGACGAAACCACCTGCGTGGTGCGGGCCGTGCGGCGCTGGACCCAGTTCTATGCGCACGAATCCTGCGGCAAGTGCACGCCGTGCCGGGAAGGCACCTACTGGCTGGCACAGATCTACGCCCGGCTGGAGAGCGGGCAGGCCCAGGCGGCCGATCTGGACAAGCTGCTCGACATCTCCGACGCCATCCTCGGCAAGTCGTTCTGCGCGCTCGGTGACGGTGCGGCCAGCCCGATCATGTCCTCGCTCAAGTACTTCCGCGATGAGTACGTCGCGCACCTGAACGGTGGCTGCCCCTTCGATCCGCACGCCGCCACGATCTTCGCCACGGAAGGAGCGGGCGCGTGACGGTGACTGAGCCGGCGAAGGACGCGACTGCGGTCGAGATGGTCTCGCTGACCATCGACGACCAGCAGATCAGTGTGCCCAAGGGCACGTTGGTGATTCGTGCGGCCGAGCTGATCGGCGTCCAGATTCCCCGGTTCTGCGACCATCCTCTGCTGGAGCCGGTGGGCGCCTGCCGGCAATGCCTGGTCGAGGTGGAGGGCCAGCGGAAGCCGCTGGCGTCGTGCACCACCACCGTCAGCCCGGACATGGTGGTGCGCACCCAAGTGACGTCGGAGGCTGCCGACAAGGCGCAGCACGGCGTGATGGAACTGCTGCTGATCAACCATCCGCTGGACTGCCCGGTCTGCGACAAGGGCGGCGAGTGCCCCCTGCAGAACCAGGCGATGTCCAACGGCCGCAGCGATTCTCGTTTCGAGGACGTCAAGCGCACCTACCCCAAGCCCATCAACCTGTCGGCGCAGGTACTGCTCGACCGCGAACGCTGTGTGCTGTGCGCGCGCTGCACCCGCTTCTCGAATCAGGTCGCCGGTGACCCGTTCATCGAACTCCTCGAACGTGGCGCGTTGCAACAAGTCGGCATCGGCGCGGGACCCGACGGTGGCGATCCGTTCGACTCGTACTTCTCCGGCAACACCGTGCAGATCTGTCCCGTCGGCGCCCTGACCGGGACCGCGTACCGGTTCCGGGCCCGGCCTTTCGACCTGGTCTCCTCCCCCAGCGTGTGCGAACACTGCGCCTCCGGGTGTGCGCAGCGCACCGATCACCGACGCGGAACAGTGTTGCGCCGCTTGGCCGGTGACGATCCCGAGGTCAACGAAGAGTGGAACTGCGACAAGGGCCGCTGGGCCTTCACCTATGCCACGCAGAGTGACCGGATCACCACGCCATTGATCCGCGAGGCCGACGGCACCCAACGTCCGGCGTCCTGGCCCGAAGCGGTGGCGGTCGCGGTGCGCGGCCTGTCGGCCGCCGGCGCACGCACCGGAGTGCTCGTCGGTGGACGACTCACCACCGAAGACGCCTATGCCTACGCCAAGTATGCGCGGATCGTGTTGGGCACCAACGATATCGATTTCCGCAACCGGGTGCACAGCGACGAGGAAGCGCAGTTCCTGGCGGCCAGCGTCGCGGGTCAGCTGATGCACGTGACGTACGCCGACCTGGAAAAGGCGCCCGTCGTGCTGCTCGTCGGGTTCGAGCCGGAAGACGAATCACCGATCATCTACCTACGGCTGCGCAAAGCCTTCCGCAAGCACGGGCTCAAAGTGGTTGCGGTGGCACCTTTCAGTAGCCGGGGCCTGGAAAACATGGGCGGCACCCTGATCACGGCCGCACCCGGCCGTGAGCCCCGGGCACTCGACGCCATCGAGGTGCTGCCGCCCGGATCGGTCATCCTCACCGGTGAGCGACTGGCCGGCGTCCCCGGTGGGTTCTCCGCGGTGGCCCGGCTGGCCGGGCGGACGGGCGCCGCCGTCGGCTGGGTGCCGCGGCGGGCCGGCGAGCGCGGTGCCCTGGAGGCCGGGGCGGCCCCGAATCTGTTGCCCGGTGGGCGATTGGTGACCGATCTGCCGTCACGCACCGAGGTTGCCGTCGCCTGGCATGTGGACGAACTGCCCGACGCTCCGGGCCGCGACACCACTGCGATCCTGGCCGCCGCAGCCGACGGTGACCTGGAGGCTGTCCTGGTCGCCGGGGTCGAACTGGCCGACCTGCCCGACCCGGCGCTGGCTCAGCAGTCACTCGGTGCGGCGAAGTTCGTCGTCAGCATGGAGGTGCGCCGCAGCGCCGTCACCGACCTGGCGCACGTGGTGTTCCCGGTGGCACCGGTGGTCGAGAAGGCCGGCAGTTTCGTCAACTGGGAAGGGCGCGGGCGATCTTTCGGCGCGGCGCTGCCGCCTGCCATGCGAGCGGACATGGGGGTGCTGGCCGCGCTCGCCGACGAGCACTGCATCGATCTGGGTCTGCGCGACGTCACGACGGTGCGCAATGAGATGAACCGGCTGGGGTGCTGGACCGGACCACGCCCCGCCGCACCGGAATTCACCGCTCCACCCAGCCCGGTGCCAGGACCCGGACAGGCAGTCCTCGCGGGCTGGCGCATGCTGCTGGATGCCGGCCGCATGCAGGACGGCGAACCGAATCTGGCTGCCACCGCCCGTCCGGCGGTCGCCCGGTTGTCGGCCGACACGGCCGCGAGCATCAACGCGGGCGAGATGGTCACGGTGAGCACAGACAACGGCAGCATCACCCTGCCACTGGAGATCACCGAAATGCCGACCGGCGTGGTGTGGCTGCCGCTGAATTCGCCGGGGTCGACGGTGCACGCCACGCTCGGCGTCGCCCCGGGCGCCGTCGTCACGATCAGCGGGGCCAGTGACGGGACCAGGCCATGAACTATCCCGACCTGTCGTCGTTCGGACTCGACCCGTGGTGGCTGGTCCTCGCCAAAGCCCTCGGCATCTTCGTGTTCCTGGTCCTGACGGTGCTCGTCGCCATCTTGCTCGAGCGCCGGGTACTGAGCTGGATGCAGATGCGCATCGGGCCGAACCGGGTGGGCCCCTTCGGGTTACTGCAGAGCCTGGCCGACGGTGTCAAGCTCGCCCTGAAGGAAGGGCTGGTCCCGGCCGGGGTGGACAAGCCGATCTACCTGATGGCACCGATCATCGCGGTGATCCCCGCGTTCATGGCGTTCGCCGTCATCCCGATGGGACCGCTGGTCCACGTCTTCGGGCACGAGACCCCGCTGCAGTTGACCGACCTGCCGGTCGCGGTGTTGTACGTCCTGGCGGTCACGTCGATCGGGGTGTACGGAATCGTGTTGGCCGGCTGGGCCTCCGGCTCCACCTACCCCCTGCTCGGTGGGCTGCGGTCCAGCGCGCAGGTGATCTCGTACGAGATCGCGATGGCACTCTCGTTCGCCGCGGTGTTCCTGTACGCCGGCACCATGTCGACGTCGCAGATCGTCGCCTCCCAGCAGGGCCGCTGGTACGTCTTCCTGCTGCTGCCGTCGTTCCTGGTCTACGTGGTCGCCATGGTCGGCGAGACCAACCGGGCACCGTTCGATCTGCCCGAAGCCGAGGGCGAGCTCGTCGGCGGTTTCCACACCGAGTACTCGTCGCTGAAATTCGCGATGTTCATGCTTGCCGAGTACGTCAACATGACGACAGTGTCGGCACTGGCCACCACGTTGTTCCTCGGCGGCTGGCAGGCCCCGTGGCCGCTGAGCCTCATTCCGGGAGCCAACACCGGATGGTGGCCGCTGCTGTGGTTCATCGGCAAGGTGTGGACGTTCCTGTTCCTGTTCATGTGGCTGCGTGCGACACTCCCCCGCCTGCGGTACGACCAGTTCATGGCGTTGGGCTGGAAGGTGCTCATCCCCATCTCACTGGCGTGGATCATGATCGTCAGCATCGTGCGGACGCTGCGACTGCAGGGTTACGACAGCTGGCCCGTCGTGCTGGCGTTCGCCGCCCTCATCGCTGTGGTCGCCATCGCCGGTGCGCTGTGGAATACGGTGCGGCGCAAGGCGGCTCGCATCCCGGTCCCGGCCGCCGAACCTCAGCCCGGCGCGTTCCCGGTGCCACCCATCCCGGCCAAGGAGGTACACCATGCCCGGTAGGCCCAAGTTCATCGACGCCATCGCCGGCTTCGGCGTCACCTTCGGGACCATGTTCAAAAAGTCGGTCACCGAACAGTATCCCGAGGAGCCCGGCCCGGTCGCTCCTCGCTATCACGGCCGGCATCAGCTCAACCGCTACGACGACGGCCTCGAGAAATGCATCGGCTGTGAATTGTGCGCGTGGGCCTGCCCCGCGGACGCCATCTTCGTCGAGGGCGCGGACAACACCGAGGAACAACGGTTTTCGCCCGGCGAGCGGTACGGCCGGGTGTACCAGATCAACTATCTGCGGTGCATCGGCTGCGGGCTCTGCATCGAGGCTTGCCCGACCCGTGCGCTGACCATGACCAACGACTACGAGATGGCCGGCGACAACCGGTCCGGCCTGATCTACGGCAAGGACAAGCTGCTGGCTCCGCTGGAGATCGACATGACCGCGCCGCCCCATGCGATGGCCGAGGGCAGCACCGACGAGGACTATTACCGCGGCAACATCACCGCGGCCGGACTGTCGCGGCCCGAGGCAGCCAAGTGACCGGAGAGGCCGTGACGTTCTGGGTGCTCGGCACGGTGTCGGTGCTCGGCGCCATCGCCATGGTTGCCGCGCCCAAAGCGGTGTACTCGGCAATGTTCTTGGCCAGCACCATGATCAGCCTGGCCGTGCTGTACATCGCTCAGGACGCCGTGTTCCTCGGCGTCGTGCAGGTGGTGGTCTACACCGGCGCGGTCATGATGCTGTTCCTGTTCGTCCTCATGCTCATCGGTGTCGATTCCGCGGACTCCCTGGTCGAAACCATACGGGGACAACGCATTGCCGCCGTGGTGGCCGGCATCGGCTTCGGCATCGCGGTGATCGCCGGAATCGGCAGCCTCGGTACCAACGTCGTCGGTCTCGAACACGCGAACCGGGCCGGCAACGTCCAGGGCCTGGCGGTGCTGATCTTCACGCGCTATCTGTGGGCCTTCGAGACCACCAGCGCGCTGCTCATCACCGCCGCGCTGGGCGCCATGGTGCTGACCCACCGCGAACGGTTCGAACACCGAAAGACCCAGCGTGAGCTGGCAATCGAACGGTTCGCCCCGGGCGGGCATCCGACGCCGCGACCGAACCCCGGCGTGTATGCCCGGCACAACGCCGTCGACATCCTGGCCCGGTTGCCCGACGGATCGGACGCCGACATGTCCGTCAGCGCCGTCCTGCCCCGGCGCAGTGTGTCCACCGACGATGGGAACGCCTCATGAGTCCCACCAACTATCTGTATCTCTCGGCGCTGCTGTTCACCATCGGCGCGGCCGGTGTGCTGCTGCGCCGCAACGCCATCGTCATGTTCATGTGCGTCGAATTGATGCTCAATGCCGCCAATCTGGCGTTCGTCACGTTCTCCCGGATGAACGGCGAACTCGACGGTCAGGTGGTGGCGTTCTTCACCATGGTGGTGGCTGCCTGTGAGGTGGTGGTGGGACTGGCGATCATCATGACCATCTTCCGTTCCCGACGGTCGGCGTCAGTGGACGCCGCGAGCCTGCTGAAGCAGTGACCGTGACGACATCCGTGTGGCTTCTGATCGCGCTGCCCCTGGCCGGTGCGGCGATACTGCTGCTCGGCGGGAAGGCCACCGACGCGTGGGGTCATCTGCTCGGCTGCGCCACGGTGGTCGGCGCCTTCCTCGTCGGCGCGACGCAGTTCGTGGCAATGTCCGGGCGTGCCAACGACTTCCGGTTGGTGCACGAGACGCTGTTCTCCTGGGTCCCGGTCGCGCAACTCCAGGTCGACTTCGGGCTGCGGCTGGACCAGCTGTCGGTCTGCTTCGTCCTGCTGATCACCGGCGTCGGCGCGCTGATCCACATCTATTCGATCGGCTACATGGCGCATGATCTGGCACGGCGCCGGTTTTTCGGCTACCTCAACCTGTTCGTCGCCGCCATGCTGCTGCTGGTCCTGGCCGACAATTACCTGGGCCTGTACGTCGGATGGGAAGGCGTCGGCCTGGCGTCGTACCTGCTGATCGGGTTCTGGTCGCACAAGCCGTCGGCCGCGACGGCCGCGAAGAAGGCGTTCGTCGTCAACCGGGTCGGTGACATCGGGCTGGCGCTGGCCCTGGCGGCCATGTTCGCCCACACCGGAACCCTCTCGTACACGGGTGTTTTCGCCAAGGCTCCGCATCTGGCCGCGGCGACCGCCACGCTCATCGGTCTGCTGTTGCTGCTGGCGGCCTGCGGCAAGTCCGCGCAGGTGCCGCTGCAGTCCTGGCTGGGGGACGCGATGGAGGGCCCGACGCCGGTGTCGGCGCTCATCCACGCGGCCACCATGGTCACCGCGGGCGTGTACCTCGTGGTGCGGTCGGCACCGATCTTCAACCAGTCCGCCGACGCCCGGCTGGCGGTCGCCGTCGTCGGGGCGGTCACGCTGTTGTTCGGTGCGGTGATCGGCTGCGCCAAGGACGACATCAAGAAAGCCCTCGCGGCGTCGACCATGAGCCAGATCGGCTACATGATGCTGGCGGCGGGGCTCGGCCCGGCCGGCTACGCGCTCGCGATCCTGCATCTGCTGGCCCATGGCTTCTTCAAGGCCGGGCTGTTCCTCGGTGCCGGTTCGGTGATGCACGCCATGGATGACGAGACCGACATGCGCCGCTACGGCGGGCTGCGCACCGCCATGCCCGTCACGTTCGCGACGTTCGGCATGGGGTATCTCGCGATCATCGGTATTCCGCCGCTGTCCGGGTTCTTCTCGAAAGACCCGATCATCGAGACCGCCTTCGCGGCCGGTGGCGCCAGAGGCCTGCTGTTCGGCGGCGCGGCTCTGCTGGGTGCGGGCATCACCGCGTTCTACATGACCCGCGTCATGCTGATGACCTTCTTCGGCGAAAAGCGTTGGCGCGCCGAGGCACATCCGCACGAATCGCCGTCGGTCATGGGCTGGCCGATGGTCTTGCTGGCCGGCGGGTCCATTGGTGCCGGTGCCCTGCTCGCCGTCGGCGGCAAATTGGAGCACTGGCTGGAACCGATCGTCGGTTACCAGGAGCCCGAGCATGCCATCCCCGCGTGGCTGCTGACCGTCGTCACACTCGCGGTGGTCGGGGTCGGTGTGGCGATCGCGTATCGGATGTATGCGCTGCAACCCATTCCGATCAGTGCGCCGGTCGACGTCTCCGGCCTGACGGTCGCTGCCCGCAACGATCTCTACGGTGACGCGTTCAACGAGCGGGCGCTGATGGCGCCGGGCCGGCGGCTCACCAAAGACCTGGTGGACTTCGACGACGTCGCGGTCGACGGCGTCACGCGCGAGCTGGCGGCCCTGGTACGCAGCGGGTCGCAGGATCTTCGTCGCTGGCAGAACGGGTTCGCCCGGTCGTATGCGCTGTCCATGTTGGCCGGAGCGGCGTTGATTGCGGCCGCCATTCTCACGGTGAGGGTGTGGTGACCGGAATGTGGTGGCTGACGGCGTTGTGGGCCGTCCCGATGGCCGGTGGTGCGGCAGTGATCCTGTTGCCTGCCACCGCACGGGCTTTCGCCCGCTGGGCCGCGCTCGCGGTATCTCTGGTGGTGCTGGTCATCGCGCTGGTGCTGGCACTGCGCTTCGATCCGGCCGGTGCGCGCTATCAGTTCGTCGAGAACCATCCGTGGATACCGTCGTTCGGCACCGGATACATCCTCGGCGTGGACGGCGTGGCCCTGGTGTTGGTCGCGCTGACGGCGGTCCTGGTACCGCTGCTGATCATCGCCGGGTGGAATGACGGTGACACGAACGACGCTGGTGCGCAGGCCAAGTCGACACATGCGTATTTCGCGCTGATCCTCGCCGTCGAGTCGATGGTGCTGATTTCCCTGGTGTCGCTGGACATCTTGCTGTTCTACGTGTTCTTCGAGGCCATGCTCATCCCGATGTACTTCCTCATCGGCGGTTTCGGAGCAGACCGTCCCGCCGCCTCGAAGGCAGCTGTGAAGTTCCTGCTGTACAACCTGTTCGGCGGCTTGATCATGCTGGCCGCGGTCATCGGGCTGTACGTGGCCACTGCCAACAGCCCGCTGTTCGCCCACGGCACTTTCGATTTCCGCGCCGTCGCGGACGCCGCACGCTACGGCACGCTGAACATCAGCCCGGGCCTGGCCAACGCGTTGTTCGGCGGGTTCATGTTCGCGTTCGCAGTGAAGGCGCCCCTGTGGCCGCTGCACCGCTGGCTGCCCGACGCGGCAGTGCACGCGACGCCGGCCACTGCCGTCTTGATGATGGCCGTCGTCGACAAGGTGGGCACCTTCGGCATGCTCCGGTACTGCCTGCAGCTCTTCCCCTCGTCGGCGGCGACGTTCCGGCCGTTGATCATTGCGCTGGCGGTCATCGGCATCGTCTACGGAGCCATCGTCGCCATCGGGCAGACGGACGTCATGCGGCTGATCTCCTACACCTCGATATCGCACTTCGGCTTCATCATCCTGGGCATCTTCGCGATGACCGAGCAGGCCCAGTCCGGTGCCGCGCTGTACATGGTGAACCACGGCATCTCGACCGCCGCCCTGTTCCTGATCGCCGGATTCCTGGTGTCCCGCCGAGGATCTCGGGCCATCGCCGACTACGGCGGCGTGCAGACCGTTGCGCCGGTCCTCGCCGGCACGTTCCTGATCGCCGGCCTGGCCACGCTGTCCCTGCCCGGCCTGGCCCCGTTCATCAGTGAATTCCTGGTCCTGGTCGGCACATTCATCCACTACCCGGTCGTCACCGCCATCGCGGCTACGGCGCTGGTGCTCTCGGCGCTCTACATCCTGTGGATGTACCAGCGGATGATGACCGGCCCCGTTGCCGACGGCAACGACAAGCTGCGCGACCTGGTGCCACGCGAACTGGCCGTGGTGGTGCCGCTGGTCGCCCTGCTGTTCGTGCTGGGCGTCTATCCCAAGCCCGCCCTCGACATCATCAATCCCGCTGTCGGCCATACCTCGCCGAGCACCGCGCAGGGGGTCGCCCGGTGACGCCCATCCCCGCGCCATCCGTCGAGTACGGCCTGCTGTCGCCGATGCTGATCGTCTTCGGCATCGCGCTGGCCGGTGTGCTGGTGGAGGCCTTCGCCCCGCGCACCGCCCGCTACCGCGCCCAGGTCGCACTGAGCATCGGCGGCCAGGCGGTGGCTTTTGTCGCCGTGGTTTGCCAAGCGCTGCACCTTGATTCACCGGTCGGCCGGCCCGCGGTGCTCGGGGCCATCGCCATCGACCGTCCGGCACTGTTCCTGCAGGGCACCTTGCTCGGAGTCAGCCTGCTGGCGACCCTGCTGATGGCGCAACGCGTTTCGGATGGCAGCGGTCTGGCCGCGTTCACGCCGCAGGCCGCGACGGTGCCCGACAGCGCCGCTGAGCAGATCGCACTCAAAGCCGGTGTGGCCCAGACCGAGGTGTTCCCGCTGGCGATGTTCGCACTCGGCGGCATGATGCTGTTCGGCGCGTCCGACGATCTGCTGACCATGTTCGTCGCGCTCGAGGTGCTGTCCCTGCCCTTGTACCTGATGTGCGGCCTGGCCCGGCGAAATCGGTTGCTGTCGCAGGAAGCATCGCTGAAGTACTTTCTGCTGGGCGCTTTCTCGTCGGCATTCTTCCTCTTCGGTGTCGCGATGCTCTACGGCTATTCGGGCAGCCTGAGCTTGTCAGGGGTCGCCGCCGGCCGCGGACCGGCATCCCTGGGGCTCATCGGCATCGCACTCCTGTGCGTGGGCCTGTTGTTCAAAGTCGGCGCAGTGCCATTCCACTCGTGGGTGCCGGACGTGTACCAAGGGGCACCCACTCCGGTGACGGCGTTCATGGCGTCAGCCACCAAGATCGCCGCGTTCGGCGCGCTGCTGCGGGTCTGCTACGTCGCGCTGCCGACCCTCGCCAACGACTGGCGACCGGTGCTGTCGATCATCGCCGTGCTGTCCATGGCAGTGGGTACGGTGATCGCCATCGCGCAGAACGACGTGAAACGCATGCTGGCGTATTCCTCGGTGGCACATACCGGTTTCATCCTCACCGGTGTGATCGCGCTCAATCCCAGCGGACTCTCGGCGTCGTTGTTCTACCTCTTCGCCTACGGGTTCAGCACGCTCGGCGCGTTCGCGGTGGTGAGCGTGGTCCGCCGCGCCGAC
The DNA here is from genome assembly GCF_048282635.1 of Mycobacterium sp. PDNC021. Classification (NCBI taxonomy): domain Bacteria; kingdom Bacillati; phylum Actinomycetota; class Actinomycetes; order Mycobacteriales; family Mycobacteriaceae; genus Mycobacterium; species Mycobacterium sp. PDNC021. The sequence goes on along the minus strand of NZ_CP182502.1, from coordinate 2,640,633 downwards.
GGCGACGAAGAAGGTGACCTGCGCCGGTGGGCCGGCCTGGGCCGGCGGCATCCATTCTTCGGTGTCGTGTTCGCGCTGTTCCTGCTGGCCTTCGCCGGCATTCCACTGACCAGCGGGTTCGTCAGCAAGTTCGCGGTCTTCAAGGCCGCCGCCGAAGGTGGTGCCGCATCGCTGGTGGTCATCGGTGTGATCGTCAGCGCCATCGCCGCGTACTTCTACGTCCGGGTGATCGTGCTGATGTTCTTCACCGATCCGGTCGAGGACGGCCCGGTGGTGCAGTCGGGCACGCTCAGCACCGCGATGATCGGGCTGACGGCCTTCGTGACCCTCGCGTTGGGTGCCGTCCCCCAGCCCGTGCTGGACTTGGCCAACCACGCCGGACAATTCTTGCGCTGAGCGACTGACTGACCGCCGGCCGACGCACGCGTTCCACTTGACCAGACGCAGTGGCGGGGCGTCGCTATTGAGTTGTCACGGTGCGCAATAGGTTCCAGGCCCCGTACCCCTGTTCGAGCGGCCCGAGCCGCGCCTGGAGTCAGATACGTCGGCAACGGAAAACCCGCGGCCCACGCCAAGACCGATGAAGTGTCACCGATGTCTTGATGCGGAACTGTCACCGATGTCCTGATACATCACAGGGGCCTCCGAATTTCGGGAGATATCTCAGGACATCGGTGACGCTTGCTGCCGTCTCATCGACCCAGCGCCCGCGGACCCAGCGCTCGTTGAGCGCGCCATCGGAATACAGCCCCAGGCGAGTGGTACCCGGTTCCGCCATCAAACTGGCCCCTGACAAGCGACCAATGGGTACCTAGTCTCGAAGTGTGGCGACAACGACGGCAGTTGGACATGCGCGCCAGGTGAACCTGGACCGCGACTCCTTGCCTGGCCAAGTCAAGCGTGCCGACTATCTCGACGCCTTCGAAGTCACCGTCGCCGAATCCGACACCCGGACGCCCGAGGCGCTGGCACGTGAAGCGCTCGAGCGATCCGGGACTCTCCTTCGCGAGGGAATTCGATTCGCACACAAGGAGTTCCTACTGTTCCACCTCGGACCGGCGGACTCACCGGACCACATCCTCGGCTGGCGCATCGTGGATTCGACACCTGATGCGGTTCACCTGCAGGCCGACTCACCGTTGATGAGCGGGACCCTGATTCTTCGGCGAACGGATGCCTCGACGGGCCAACTCATCACCGCGCTCCACTACAAGCGCCGCCGGGCGGCCGCCGCGGTCTGGCGAGCCATCGGCCCCATCCACCGCACGGCCGCGCCCTACCTGATGAACAAGGTGGCGACCCGATGATCGGTGACCGGTGGGGCGTCACCGACGCCGAGACCCGGGCGACCTACGGCTGCGACAGCTATGTCACCAGCCCATCGCTCGAGGCATGGCGCGGAGTAACGGTGAACACGACACCAGATCAATTGTGGCCGTGGCTTGTTCAGGTTCGCCTGGCGCCGTACTCGTACGACTGGATCGACAACCTGGGTCGGAAATCACCACGCGAGTTGCGCAACCTGCCCGATCCCACGCCCGGCGATCCGTTCACCGCCACCGCGGGACAGCCCCTGGGCAGGGTGCTCGCGGTGGAGCACCACGTGCAGTTGACTGCGCAGATCATGGGCACGCACATGTCGTATCGGCTCACCCCGATCGACGACCGCCGAACTCGACTGGTGTTGAAAGTCGCGGCGCCGCAATCAATGCGGCTCGCCGCTCCGTTGCTCAGTGTCGGCGATCTCGTGATGGCGCGGCGGCAGCTGCTGAACTTCAAGCATCACGCCGAAAACTCGGCGAACATCCGTCGCTGATATTCCGGAGGTAATCGCGCCGCTACGCCACATTGGTTGTGAAAGAGGAGTTTTCAGCACATGATGCTGACGTGACCGAGTGTGAGAATGCCGCGGCAGATGGAGTCCACCCCCTATTGGCGGAGCGGTTCAGCCCAGTGTCGTTCGATCGGAATGCGGCGCTGAGTAACGCCCAGGTCGACGTGCTGCTCGACGCTGCCCGGATGACGCCTTCAGCGGGGAACTCGCAGCCGTGGATGTTCATCGTGGGTCGGCGTGACGATCCGATCCACTCGCGGATCGCGAGTCACCTGGCACCCAGTTCAGCGCGGTGGGCTCTGGATGCCTCGCTGCTGGTGGTGAATCTGGCTCACGTCCTCGTTGAAGACACGGACTGGGAGTTCTCGGAGTTCGCGCGATACGACCTGGGACAGGCGGTCGCCCACATGACGATTCAAGGGCTGGTCATGGGACTCGGCGCACATCAGTTCCGTGCATTCGATCGTGAAGGTGTCGCCCGCGAGTTCGATGTCCCAGCCGAGTGGGAGGTGACGTCGATGACGGCCTTGGGTGTAGCCGGCCCAGCGTCGGGCGAAAGGACGGAACCGGCCCCAAGCCGCGCTCGGCTGTCGCGGCGCGAAATCACCTGGGCCAGCGCGTAGTCATCTCCGCTGGTGGGTCCCATGCGTCAGGCAACGGAACCATTTGCGCCGCTTCGGTTTCCCGGCTCAGGGATGAGGCAGACCGTGCCGCCGGCCGTGTCCATCGGCCTGATGCCGAGGCCCTGGTTCAGCCGTCCACGCTGGTTCTCCCAGGCGATTTCGGCCGCGATCTCCATCAACTGCCCCTTGGTCAGATGCGTAAGCAGTTCCTCACGGAGCCCGTCCGAGATGATCGCCGGCGTGCGGGACATCTCTTCGGCGAACTGAATGCACAACTTCTCCAGATGCGTGAACTGGTTGCTGTCGCGATAGTTCACCAAGGCGATCAACTTCTCCTCCGAGAACCCCTCATGACGGCCGAGGGTGTCGGAGACGTCGATGCAGAACTCGCAGTGAGTCAGCATCGCCGCTTTGGTGCCCGCGAGCACTTTGAGCGCGGTGGGCGCCCGGCCACTGAACAGCAGCGCCATTTCGTAGAGTCCATTCGCCGCCGCAATGAGCGGGCGCCGGATCAGCCAACCCGGTAGGTCCCAACGATTTTCGCGGGACTTGGACAAGACGACCAGGTGAACCCAGATGCGCTTCAGAATCCTCACGGTGCGTTCTCCTCGATTCCCTCAACAGCGGGCCGGCGGCTGCGGTATAGCTTCATGTTAGGTCCGCACTGGTCGCAGGTTAGGAACCAATATTTCGAGTGAATCGGGTACCACTTCAGGTCCAGAGCTTCTCATCGAACTGGACCGGACCAGTGGTGCCGCCGCGCTGCATCGTCAGCTGGCCGACGGCCTGCGTGACGCGATCCGGACCGGCCGGCTCGCGCCGCAGACCCGATTGCCGTCCAGCCGTGTGCTCGCCGCGGACCTCCAGGTGTCGCGCCGGCTCGTGGTCGACGCGTACAGCCAGCTCGTCGCGGAAGGCTTCCTGCAGAGCCAACAAGGTTCTGGCACAACGGTTGCCGCCGTCGACACGACCACCGGGCGGTCTCAGCAACCTCACCCGGACAGTCGGACATTCGACATCGATTTCGCACCGGGCGTGCCCGATCTTGCGAGCTTTCCACGGCACAGTTGGCTGCGCGCACTGCGTCAGGGGCTGTCCTCCATCGAGTCCGCGTCGTTCGGATACGTCTCCCCCAAGGGTCTGCCGGATGCCCGCGCGGCGGTATCGGAGTACCTGCGGCGCACGCGGGGTGTGCTGGCCGATCCAGAGCGCGTCGTCTTGTGTTCCGGTGCGACGCAGGCCATCGCATTGCTCGCCCACGTGCTCCGGCACCGCGCCATCGCGATGGAAGATCCGGGGTTCTGGTTGCACCGCATGGTTTTTCGCCACCACGGCAACGAGCCGATTCCTGTCCCGGTCGACGACGACGGGCTCGATGTGGAGGCACTCGCCGGCACCGCGGCATCCACTGTGCTCGCCACCCCCGCGCACCAATCTCCGACCGGCGTCGTCCTGTCACCCGCCCGCCGCACCGCGCTGCTCGAATGGGCGCGTGCGGGCAACCTCGTCATCGAAGACGACTACGACGCCGAGTATCGCTATGACCGCGCACCCGTCGGCGCACTGCACGCCCTGGCCCCCGACCGTGTCATCTACCTCGGCTCGGTCAGCAAGACGTTGGCTCCGGGGCTGCGGCTCGGCTGGATGGTGCTGCCCGCGGACCTCGTCGGTCCCGTGGTGTCGGCGAAAGGCCTGGCAGACACCGGTAGCTCGGTCATGGATCAGCTGGCCTTCGCAACCTTGCTGCGGTCCGGCGACTACGACCGGCATCTGCGGCTCATGCGCCGCAGGTACCTGGCCCGGCGCAACTCCTTGCTGCGGGCGCTCGGCCGGTACCTCCCCGAAGCCACGGTGCTCGGCGCCGCCGCGGGCGTTCACCTCACGGTGAGTCTCCCCGCTGACTGCGAGATCGACGACGTCGTGCGGCGAGCGGCGAGCCGGCGCGTGCACATCGATCCACTGTCGTGGTGCTACACCGAACCCGGCGCTGCGCCGCCGGGCTTGATCCTCGGCTACGCCAACCTCACGGAATCGCAGATCGAGACCGGCGTCCGGGCGATCGCCGCCGGCGTCCGCCGCCCGTCCTAAGTGGTACCCAATTCCGGCAAAGAAGTGGCGCCTGACCCTGGGCCATTGCGTGGCTACCCTCGGAGAATGACGACGCAAACACCGTTGCGGATCGTGTTGGTGACCTGCGCGGCTCTTGGCCTGATAACGCTGGTCCTGGGCATCTGGGCGTTCGTCGCGCCGATGTCATTCTTCGAGGTGCTCGCACCGTTCGAGCCCTACAACCGCCACTTCCTCCATGACGCCGGCGTCCTGCAGATCGGTGTCGGAGTGTCGATGTTGCTGGCCGCCGCCCGGCGATCGCCGGTGGAGGTGGCATTGGGCGGCTTCGTGACGTTCGAGGCGCTCCACGTCGTGTCGCACGTGATCGACCGCGATCTCGGCGGCAGGCCGGCCTTCGACATCACGGCCCTCACGGTGCTGACACTTGCCGGCGTGGCCGCGCTGATAGCGGGTCGGCGGCAGCGCAGTGACAAGGCTGGTCCCACGCCGCCCACCCCGGCCGGTTACGTGGGCGTCAAGGTGAACGGCAGCCAGTAGGTACCGGCTCCGTCACCGGGACAGCCCGGCGCTGCCACGGTGAACGTCCGCTCGCCCGTGAAACTGCCGTCGCCGTTGGGCTTGAGGAAGTCCGACCGGAAGGCCGTCACTGCAGCGCCGTTCGGGCCGCAGTGGAACGGGTAGTCGCCCGAAGACTCCCAACGGTCACCCGTCCACCGGTAGTCGAACAGTGCCGGGGCATTCGGATTCTCTTTCAGCTCAGTCACTCTCAGCCAGTGTGCGACGCAGCCTCCGGCGTCACATACCGTCCGGAACATGGCCGCCTGGGTCGACGGATCAGAGGTATCCGGACGGCTATTGAAGGTCTGACGAGAATGGTCGAGAAAGGTGTCGTAGCTCCCGTAAAGCGGCACCGGTTCCGCACGATCGGCGTGCGCCTGCGGGACGGCCACCAACAACGCCAGGACCGGGGCGACACAAATTTTCGGCAGCATGACTTTCAATAGCACACTGCACGAGGCCCAGGGGGTGGATCAGCCTCAGACCTTCGTTACCGCGAGAGTCATCCCCACCGAGCGACTGTGTTACGCAGCGTGTAGGTGTGCCAGGCATCTCCGCGAAGCAGCAGTGTCATTTCGCTGGGACCTGAGGTCGGATAGGTGACGGCAGGATCGTCGAAACAGATGGCGTCGACGTCGTTGCCCACGAACACACTGACGCCAACCACACCCGTTGGGCCAACCAGCAATTGACGGTCGGGGTTGCGGCGATCGCCGATGGCCAATAGCCCGCTGGCGATGTTCAGTTGGCCATCAAACTTTCGGACGCCGAGTCCGCCGGTGTCCGAGCCGGAGAGGACCCGAACCCGAATCCCCCGGCCCACGACGTCGCACTCATGGGCACGCGTGGTCTGCACCCACAGTGCGCGCTGCACGGTCGCGGCCTCGCAGTCGATTTCGGTGGTTACGAAGGCACGGGCACCCGAAATCTCCTTCGCCCCAGCATCTTCAATGACGATGAAGCCGCCGTCGGGTGCGATCGTGATGTCGCACAGCAGCTTGTTCGTTGCTGTTCGCACAGCCAAGACTCCTCTTTCCGTAGCCAACATATGGCAGTTGCATTCCCGGGCGGACTCGATCCGTAGTGGGGTTCGACCGCGAGCGCGCCCCCAAAGCCCGGCGACGGTTGATGCCGGTCAGTCCACCCACGGGTCGTCGGCGAAGTACAGTCCGGGATCCTGCGAAATTCCCCGGTCAGCTGCCGTTTCTCCCGGTTTGCGAGTGGCAGTCGTGATCGTCGTCCAGAACAGCATTGGTATTGATGCGAGGCAACGCAGGACCCGCTGCATGTCACGACACATATTGCGCATCGGGATCGATCATCGCGGCAGCGGTCCCTTTCCTGTCTGAAGGCCAGTCACACACTGGCCGAAATCGATAGCGCGGCCCCAAATTCGAGAAGTCGTTCCATCTCGGCCTGGCCATCGTCTCGGGTGATACTTCGGCCATCGACATCAGCTCCTGGATGGCCCCAATGCCCGCGGCGCGAGCGTCACCTCCGCCGGCGAGAAATCCTCCATGACCACATCCCCCTGTCCCACAGACCTACCCGTACAGCCGTCAGCGATGACGAGTGTGTGCAAGGTGTAGTCGGGATCCAGCCGCAAAACCGAACAGTGATCTAGCCCACAACGGGTGACAGTTCTGACGAGACCTGCGCAAAGGCATGGACAGCGAGTGCACTCAGCAGTGGGAATCGCCGTCCTGCACGCGGGCTTTTGCTGTCCACGTCATGGTGACGGTGGAGCAGCAACGGTTCTCGTGGCCATTGCAAGGAGCGTCAACGCGCCTCCCCGGCCAGGATTCAATTCCGTTGCATAAGCCTGGGTGCGAAGCGGGAGCTCGCCAACAGGTCAAACCCCGTTGATCACACCGTGCGTGACGATGGCCGCCGTCTCGTCGACCCACAGCTCGCCGAGCTCGCTCTCCGGATGCAACAGCATCCGTAACATCGTTGCGCCACCGATGATTTCGATGAGCCGCTCGGGCTTGACGTCAGCCTGCACCTCGCCGCGCTCGATGCCGTGCTCGAGCCGGACCCGCACCACGTCGAACAGACCGTGGAAGCGCGCGACGACCCGCGCGTTGAGTTCTTCGTCTGCGCTCATGTCCGCCATCAACCCGGGTAGCGCCGCTCGTACGGCGGGGCTGGTGAACACGTCGCGGGCCGCGGCGATCATGGCGCGGATGTCGCCGACGATGTCCCCCTCGGGGGTGTCCAGCGCGGACGGGGTCGTCGGGAACGCCGCCTCGTGCACCAACTCAGCTTTGCTCGACCAGCGGCGGTACAGCGCCGTCTTCGTCGTACCTGCACGTTCGGCGATGGCCGCCATCGTCAGATTGGCGTAGCCGACTTCGGGCAGCAGCTCGGCGGCGGCCGTCAACACCGCGGCATCGATCCGTCGGTCGCGAGGCCGCCCAGCGCCAGAGGGCTTGTCAACCGGTTGCAGGTCTGATTTCATAACGCTACGCATCGTATCGTAATTATCTCGGGAAGGAAGGCTCCGTGCCGAACCAACCGGCGGAAGGCTCCGTCACGGTCGAAACGAACGTCGACCATATTCAGCGCTCCAGCCGCGACGTGACAACAGTTCCGGACATCCTGTCACAGTGGCTGTCCACTGTGATGGAAGGTGGCATCAAGCCCGACATCACCGTGGAGAGCGGTGTCGACTCCAACGGAATGTCTTCCGAGACAATCATTCTCACGGGCCGCTGGACCGAGGACGGCACGCCGGTGGAGCAGAAGTGGGTCGCGCGGGTCGCGCCGACGACCGAGGACGTTCCCGTCTTCTCCTCCTACCGCCTGGACCACCAGTTCGACGTCATGCGCCTGGCCGGCGAACTCACCGACGTCCCGGTCCCCCGGGTCCGCTGGCTGGAGAACACCGGCGAGGTTCTCGGCTCGCCGTTCTTCCTGATGGACTGTGTCGACGGCGTGGTCCCGCCGGACGTGATGCCCTACACCTTCGGCGGCAACTGGTTCGCCGACGCCACCGAAGAGCAGCAGCGCACCCTGCAGGACAGCACCGTCGAGGCCATCGCCAAACTGCACTCGGTCCCCGACGCCGACAAAACCTTCAGCTTCCTCCAGGAGATCGATCCCCCAGGCGACACCGCGCTGCGCCGCCACTTCGGCTGGCTCAAGGACTGGTATCAGTACGCGGCCGCGGGCCTCGGCCGCTCCCCACTGGTCGAGCGCGCCCTCGTCTGGCTGGAGGAGAACTTCCCCGATGACGTCGCGGCGTCGGAATCCGTTCTGGTGTGGGGTGATTCGCGCATCGGCAACGTGATGTACCAGGACTTCCGCCCTTCCGCGGTACTGGACTGGGAGATGGCCACGGTCGGTCCCCGCGAGTTCGACGTCTCGTGGATCATCTTCGCGCACAAGGTGTTCCAAGAGCTGTGCGGCCTGGCCGGGCTGCCCGGCCTGCCGGACGTGCTGCGCGAAGAGGACGTGCGCGCGACCTACAAGAAGTTCACCGGCGTCGAGGTCGGCGACCTGCACTGGTTCTACATCTACTCCGCCGTCGTTTGGTGCTGTGTGTTCATGCGCACCGGCCACCGTCGCGTCCACTTCGGCGAGATGGAACAGCCCGACGATCTCGAGTCCCTCTTCTACCACAAGTCACTGCTGGAGAAGCTCCTGGAAGGAACCGCCTAAATGCTCGGCCCCATGGACGAATATCCGATCCACCAGGTCCCGCAGCCGATCGCCTGGCCCGGATCCAGCGACCGGAACTTCTACGACCGCTGCTACTTCAACGCCCACGACCGCACCGGCGACATCTTCGTCATCACCGGCATGGGCTACTACCCCAACCTGGGGGTGAAGGACGCCTACTTCCTCGTGCGCCGCGGCGACACCCAGACCGCCGTCCACCTGTCCGACGCCATCGACCAGGACCGGCTGAACCAGCACGTCGTGGGCTACCGCATCGAGGTCACCGAGCCGCTGCACAAGGTGCGCATCGTGCTCGACGAGACCGAGGGCATCGCCGCCGATCTGACGTGGAACGGTCTGTTCGACGTTGTGCAGGAGCAGCCGCACATCATGCGGCAGGGCAACCGGGTCTCGCTGAATGCGCAACGCTTCGCCCAATTGGGTTCCTGGAGCGGCTCTCTCGTCATCGACGGCGAGGAAATCAAGGTCAGCCCGGACACGTGGATCGGTTCGCGCGACCGGTCCTGGGGCATCCGCCCCGTCGGCGAGGCCGAGCCAGCCGGCCGCCCGGCCGACCCGCCGTTCGAGGGCATGTGGTGGCTGTACGTGCCGATCGCGTTCGAGGAATTCTCGCTCGTCATGATCATCCAGGAAGCCCCTGACGGCTTCCGGTCGCTCAACGACTGCACCCGCGTCTGGAAGGACGGCCGGGTCGAGCAGCTGGGCTGGCCGCGCGTGAAGATCCACTACGTCTCAGGCACCCGCATCCCCACCGGTGCCACCATCGAGGCGACGGCGCTGGACGGTTCCCCGATCCGCTTCGACGTGGAATCCAAGCTGCCGGTGCCGATTCACGTGGGCGGCGGCTACGGCGGCGACGCCGACTGGCTGCACGGCACGTGGAAGGGCGAGAAGTTCACCGAGCGACTCACCTACAACATGACCGACCCCGGCATCATCGCCCGCTCCGGCTTCGGCGTCATCGACCACGTCGGTCGTGCCGTATGCCATGAAGGCACCAAGCCGCCGGCCGAAGGCTGGGGCCTGTTCGAGCACGGTGCGCTCGGCCGGCACGATCCGTCGGGCTTCGCGGACTGGCTGACCGTGGCCCCCTAGTCCTGCTCCCTGGCAAGTAGACAGAAATGTCCCTGACACGCCGTTGTGTCGGGGACATTTCTGTCTACTTGCGCCCGGCGGCCTACCCAGAGGAGGCAACCAGCACGATTCACCAGGGTCACACCGTCAGGCGAAAACGACTCAGAGACGCCACATTTCGCGTTCGGTGGCGGCCTGTTCGAATGCCTTGTGGCGGAAAGTCTCCGGCTGACGCACTTTCGCCGCCAGATGCATCCGGGCCACGAACGCGGCGGTCTTGTCCGACCACCAGTGCATCGCGGCCGCGGCGGGGTGGAAGCCAACAGAAGCAGAGTTGGTCGCCATCGCGGTATCCCTTCACGAACTCCGACAATGCTTTTGAGATCGCACTTCCTCGGCGACGGGCAACGTCGGCATCAGTGCTCAAATTCAGCGACTGAGGTCGTCGATCTATTCCCTGCGGCAAGCCGGTGTTCGCTGTGGGCTTACTCCAGCCCGGCGGTGCCGTCCGGCTTGACGGTCACGGTGGCGCCGGCAAGGTCCTCGCGGGTGCTGGCCTCGGCTTGCGACGAATCGGTGATCACGGCGAGCGCCCGGCCACCGCTGGGCGTGCGGACGGCGACGAACACCTTCTCGGGAGCTCCGTCACGGGTCACCGGCGTCGTCCACGTCTCGACGGTCCCGGTGCCCGACCAGTCGGCCTCGGCAGTGACGGTCGGCTCTGCATCGACCTCGGATTGCACGTCTTCCCAACGGAATTCGTGTGTCGGTGGCTGCGTGCTGTAGACGCCGAAGCTGTGTTTGGTCAGGTATCCGCCGTTGGCCGTGATCAGGCCCACCTGGCCGGGATTGGCAGCCAACCGTTCGGCCATGGTGGCGATCGAATGCGAGACGTAGTTGTTCCACGGGCCACCGGCGAACGTCAGGCCGCCGGTGACCGTCAGCGGCCGCTGTGGGTCATCCAAGCCAAGGCCCAATTCACGTGCCGCCACCTGCACCGCTGACGGGAAGCACGAGTACACGTCCACCGCGTCGATGTCGTCGATACCGAGCCCGGTCAGCTCCAGCACCCGGCGGCCCGCGATCCGGATCGCCGGCGACCCCGAGAAACTCGCCCGCTCCCCGATCAGATAGGTGTCATGCGCGTCGGTGCCCGCGTACGGAAAGACCCACCGCTCTTTCGGGATCTGTAATGCCTCGGCCCTGCCCACCGACGTCAGGAGCAGCGCCGCGCCCTGGTCGACCATGTTGTTGGAGTTCATCAGCTTCGTGTACGGCCAGCTGATCATCCGGTTGTCCGGACCGGGCTGCCAAATCTGTTCCGCGGAAACTGCTTCCCGGCTCCAGGCGTGCGGATTGCCTTCCGCCACTTGGCTGAACCGCGACCACAGCTCACCGATCCGGCGCCGGTGCTCCTCCGGTGCCTCCCCCGCGGCGATCCGCAGAGCCTGCTCGAACATCGGGTACACGTGCGACGGCGCTACCAGGCCGATCCGGAGTTCGGCGGGACCGGCCATGGTGAACTCGGGATCGGTGGGTGCCAGCGGCACCGAGTCGGCCTGCTCGGTTCCGGCCAGACGTTCACCGCGCGCCTTCAACCGCGTCCGGGTACGCCAGGTCTCACCGCCGGCGATCAACACCACCTCGTTGCGGCCCTGCTGAATGTCCAGGCAGGCCCGGTTCACCAACAACTGCGGCACGTTGCCGCCGATCGGGGTGTACCGCGTGACGGCATCGGGTGCGCCGATGCGCTGCGCCAGCAGCAGACCGGGATCGCGGTATCGCACCGACAGCAGGTTGACGATCCGCACGGCGTCGACCGCCGCGAGAACACGGGCATCGGCCGCCTCCCGCGCCGCGGCCTCCATCAAGTCCACCGGCTCGCCACCCGGGTTCTCGTCGTACTGGTTGACCTGGCCGTAGCCGACGAGCACCGGGGTCCTGGGATCAAGAGGCATACGTCCACCTTGGCGGCATCGGACCTGCGCTGTAAACGACGAGCACGGAAACCCGCACATGAGCGTTCGGGACATCCAGTCGCCCGCCAGTGCCGCAGATGTCCCCAATGGAAACGTGCAGGTGTCGCACAATGCGATTTACAGGGCGGCGCCGTCCACGTTGCATAGACCTGACATGCAGAAGGGTGACCACATGACGATGAGCGTGGCCGAACGCGCCGAACTCGCCGCGGCCGTGAAAGACCTGCTCGGCGAGCATTGCACCGAAGCCCACGTGCGCCGGGTGATGGGCACCGACGACGGCTTCGATCGCGACCTCTGGCACAAGCTGGCCGCGCAGGGCGTGGCAGGTCTGATCGTCGACCCCGAATACGGCGGCGTCGGGTTGGGGGCACAGGAGTTGGAGGCGGTCGCCGAGGTCACCGGCGCGGCCTTGTTGCCCGCCCCGTTCCTGTCCAGCGCGGTTTTCACCACGGCATTGATTCAGGCCGCCGGCACTGACGATGACAAGGCCCGGTTCCTCCCGGCTCTGGCAGCGGGAGCCTCGATCGGAACCGTCGCGGCTACTGGGGTCCGTGGCACGTGGGCGCCCGACGGTGTTGCGGTTCAGGCAGTTCAGCACGACACGGACTACCGGCTGACGGGCGACGCGCACTACGTACTGGACGGCCAGATCGCCGACGTCCTCATCGTCGTGGCGAAGACCGATCACGGCATCGCGATATTCGAAGTCGCCCCGGACGCACCCGGCTTCGACCGCACCGCCGCAACAGTTTTCGATCCCACCGTCCGGCTGTCGACGTACACCTTCAGTCAGACCCCGGCCCGCCGCATCGGCACCAGCGGCTGGGCTGCCGTCGAGCACGCGTTGTCACTCACGGTCATTGCCCTGGCCGGCGAACAGGTCGGTGGCGCCCGCCGCCTCTTCGACATCACCGTCGAATACCTCAAGACCCGAATCCAATTCGGGCGGCCCATCGGCAGCTTCCAAGCGATCAAGCACATGGCCGCTGATCTGTTGCTGGAAGTCGAATCCGCCACGTCAGCCGCGCAGCACGCCGCGGCACAATTCGACGCCGACCCGGTCGGCGCGGACGGCCCGGTCGCCCTGGCCGGATTCGCTTGTGCGGAGGCCTATCACACCACGGCCATGCAGGCGATCCAGATGCATGGCGGCATCGGCTTCACCTGGGAGCACCCCGCCCATCTGTTCCTGCGCCGAGCTCGCACCGGCCGTCAACTATTCGGCAGTTCGCGTGATCACCGTGAGCGCTACCTGGCATCGAAGGGGGCCTGATATGAGCACCACCGCGTCGAACCCAGACGACCTACGCGCCGAGGTGCGCGACTGGCTTGCCCAGAACTGGACCGCGCTGCCGCCATCGGACGATCCCTGGATCAGCTCACCCGAGGAAATCGCCTGGCGCGAAAAGGTTCTCGATGCCGGATACGCAGTTCCCACGTATCCGGCCGACTGGTTCGGCCGTGGGTACCCGAGCAAACTCGCGGCGGTGATCCAGCAGGAGTTCCGCGCCGTCAAGGCCCCCGGCGCCTGCCAGGACAAGCACAACATCCCGGCCAACACGCTGTTCGCGTTCGGTTCCGACGAACTGAAACACGAACTGCTGCGCGACTTTCTGACCGGAGCGGCCCGCACCTGCCTGCTCTACAGCGAGCCCGGCGCCGGATCCGACCTGGCCGGGGTGAGCACCACGGCGGTGCGTGACGGCGACCGCTGGGTGGTCAACGGCCAGAAGGTGTGGACCTCCGGTGCGGCGACATCGGAGTACGGCCTGTTGATCGCACGCACCGACTGGGATGTGCCCAAGCACAAGGGCATCAGCTACTTCGTCATCCCGATGCGCCAGCCGGGCATCGAGGTACGGCCGCTGGTCCAGATCACCGGCGAAGCGCACTTCAACGAGGTGTTCATCTCCGATGCCGGTGTGCCCAACGCGAATCTCATTGGCGGAGAGGGCAATGGCTGGCGAGTATTGCAGACCGCACTCGCCTATGAACGGTCCATCATGGGCGACGGCGGACGCGGGTCACGCAACAAGTCGAAGGCCGACAGCCTCGTCGAGCTGGCTCGCGAGCACGGACGCCTCGACGACGCCGCGCTGCGGGAGAAGCTGGCGAATGTGCTGGCGCTGCGGGAACTCAACCGGCTCAACAATCTTCGCGCCAAGGCGGCCACCAGCCAGGGCACGTCGAGTTCGATCATGTCCCTCGGCAAGCTCGCGATGTCGCGCATCCTGCACTCCGAGGCTGCGTTGAAGACCGACATCATCGGGACCGAATCGCTGCTGGCAGGTCCAGACAACCCCGAGGCCGATGACGTGAACTTTCTGTCGCTCAACGCGTTCTTCACCTCGATCGGCGGTGGCACCGACCAAATTCAGCGCACCATCATCGGCGAACGCGTATTGGGCCTGGCGAAAGAACCCGAGACCGACCGCGACATCCCGTTCCGCCAGGCGCGACGCAGTTGACGACCATGGCCTACGACCCGCCCCTGGCCGGGGTCGAGATTCTCGATCTGACGGCGGGACCCATCACCGCCGTCGGCCGGCTACTGGCCGACCTCGGTGCCCGCGTCACCGCGGTGAACCTGGCCGGAGTGACCGCAGACGACACTGTCGGCCCGAACATCGACGGGGTGCCGATCGGTACGGCCATCAACCGCCATGGCGTCCCGACGGTCGAGGTCGATGCGTCGACACCGGCCGGACAGCAGTCATGGGTGACGATGTTGGCCGCTGCTGACATCCTCATCGAGAACACGCGTCCGGGGTCTGCAGCCGAAGAGTCCCTGGCGGTCAAGCAGATTCACGCTGACCATCCGTCGTTGGTCATCCTATCCATCAGCGACTTCGGCCGCGATACGCACTATCGCGGCTGGCAGGCCACCACACCTGTGCTGCACGCGTTGACCAGTGAGCTGTCCAGGTCGGGTATTCCGGGACGGGCCCCGCTGGTGCCGCCGAGTGCGGACCTGCCCTATCACGTCGCCGCAGCCCAGGCCGCCGTCTTCACCCTCTGTGTTTTTCTGGATCGGTTGCGCACGGGCACAGGCGATCTCATCGATTTCTCCGTGCTGGAGGGAGCGATGCAGACCCTCGACCCACCGTTCGGGACGGCGGGCAGCGCGGCGGCGGGCGTGCCCATCAGCGAACAACAGCGGGACTGGGTCGCCGAGCAGCAGCGCTATCCGATCATCAAATGCAAGGACGGCCACGTCCGCATGTGTGTGTTGGCAAAACGCCAGTGGCAGGGCATGTTCGAGTGGATGGGGCGCCCGGAAGAGTTCGCCGACCCGAAGTTCAACAGCCTCCGCGAGCGCTTCGCGTCCGCGACGTTGTTCGGGGCCATCGAGCAATTCTGTTCGGACAAGACGCGCGCGGATCTCGAGCTCGCGGGACAACGGCACGGTGTTCCGACGGCTGCGGTGCTCAGCCTGGCCGAGGCGCTGTCCACGGAACAGGTTGCCGCGCGCGGATTCTTCCGCGAGACGGAGCTCGCCCCCGGCCTGACGGCACCGGTGCCGGTCGGCGTCGTCGAGGTCGACGGGCGCCGGGCCAGCAGCCTCAACATCGACGCATCGCAACACCAGCGGCTTCGCGACGCACCCATGCTCACCGAGCGCGACCGCGCCGGTCTCGGACTCCCGCTGGAGGGTCTGCGCGTATTGGACCTCGGCGTCATCGTCGTCGGCAGCGACACCGGCCGGCTGTTCGCCGATCTCGGCGCCGACGTCGTCAAGATCGAGAACTCCGCCTTCCCCGACGGGCTGCGCATCAGCCTCACGCGCATGACGCAGGCCTATGCCGCCGGCCACCGGAACAAGCGGTCGATCGGCATCGACCTCCGGTCCGACGAAGGCCGGGCGCTGGCCCATCAGCTGGTAGCGCAGTCGGACGTCGTCCTGAGTAACTTCAAACCCGGTGTGGCAGCGGCACTCGGCATGGACTTCGCCGCGCTGCAGCAGATCAATCCGGGCATCGTGGTCGTCGACAGCTCGGCCTACGGACCCACCGGACCCTGGGCGAAACGACTCGGCTACGGACCGTTGGTTCGCGCCGCGGCGGGCTTCACCAGTTTGTGGACATACCCGGATGACCCAGATGCCTTCTGCGACACCGTCACGGTGTACCCCGACCACGTGGCCGCGCGGATCGGCGCGTTGAGTGCGGTCGCGCTGCTGCTGCGCCGCGAACGCAGCGGCAGCGGTGGATCGGCGAGCATCGCACAAGCGGAGGTGATGCTCAGTCACCTGGCCGACGACATCGCCGGCGAGGTGCTCACGAGCCGCGGTCATGCTCCCGAAGACCAGCCGGCTCACGACGCGCCCTGGGGCCTGTTTCCCGGTGCCGGCGACGACACCTGGATCGCGGTGACGGTCCGCGACGATGCCGACTGGTCGGCCTTGTGCGCGGTGATCGACCGGCCCGACCTCGGCGCCGACGTAGAGCTCCGTTCCCCGGCCGGGCGGCACCGCCAACGCGCGCGGCTCGATGAGGCACTCAGTGCGTGGACGTCCCGGCGCACACCGGCGGACGCGATGGCGCAACTACAGGCAGCGGGCGTCCCGGCGGGGGCTGTGCTGCACGCCGCGGAGGTCCCCACCTGGGACTACTACGTGGAGCGCCGGGCGTTCCGCGAGGAACTGCATCCGCACGGGGCCGCACCGTTCATGATGGAGAACGTGCAAATCCATGCTGACCTCATCCCCGATCCCCTGCTGGGGCAGGCGCCCCTGCTCGGGGAGCAGACCCGCGAGGTCGCAGCCGAACTCCTCGGCTTGGCCCACGAGAAGATCGAAGAACTGATCGCGCGGGGCGTTCTCGAAGTACCTGCGGCAGCGGCACATTCGGGACGGTAACCGACACCCGTATGGAAATCGATTTCACCCGGCTTCGCTACTTCGTCGCTGTCGCGGAAGAGCTGCACTTCAAACGCGCCGCCGACCGGTTGATGATCACCCCTCCTCCGCTCAGTAAGCAGATCAAACTGCTGGAGCGGGAATTGGGCGGCGAGCTGTTCGAGCGGACGTACCACGAAGTCCGTCTGACGCCGTTGGGGGCACAGCTGCTGGAACCGGCACGCGACATCCTGCGGCGGGTCGAGGAGCTGAAGTCCACAGCGTCTCGAATCACGCAGGCCAACAACCCGATTCGCATCGGGGCGACCGCTTATGCACCGTCGGACTTCACGGCCAGGTTCGAGCAGGCGGTGGCCGGCCTGGCGATGCCCACCGAGTTCAGCGTGCCCGGGTCAGCGGCCGAGGTCATCGCCAAACTGGTTTCCGGGCATCTCGAGCTGGGCCTGATCCACCTGCCGTCCGCCGACAAACGCATCCGGCACCGGGTGGTGGCCACCTATCCGGGCGCGGCTGCGGTGCGGTTCGACGATCCGTTGGCCGCCAATGACACCATCGCGATCGAGGACCTGCGTGACCGCGACGTGGTGATCGACTTCGCGCGGCCCAATCCCGTCGTGCTGGCACAGATGACTAGGGGCCTCAACGCGCGGGGCGTCACCCGCATCGTGCGGGCCGTCAGCCAACTGGGCGGCGAACTGGAAATGGCCAGCCACGTGTTCAACCGGTATCTCGTCGCGCTGGTCAGCTATGCGCCGGCCTCGACGCTCGGCCGAATCTTCTCGCCGCCCGAGTTCAAGCTGATCCCCATCGACGAAAGCACGTGGGCGCCGGCCAAGATCGCGCTGGCCTGGGCACCGGATCGGTTGAGCAACCGCGCCGAGATCGAGACGATCGTCGAGCAGCTCGCTATTGCCCTCTCGTAGGCCCTGAGTACCTGTCACCGCACAGCGGTAGGCTGCCTCGACGATCAAACTTCACCAAGGTGGCCCCGGAAGGTTCGATACCGTGCTCGACGCCGACGATGTGCGCCGCATCGCGCTGTCCCTCCCCGAGACCACCGAGAAGGAGCGTTGGGGTCATCCCACGTTCGACGTGGCGCGCAAGATGTTCGTCACCGTGCCCGACGATGAGACCTCTTTCGCGGTGCGCTGCCCCAGATTTGACCGCGAAGAGTTGATCGCCGCAGAACCACACAAATTCTGGGTGCCGCGGCACGAGGCGGCGTCGTCCTGGGTTCGGGTTCGGCTCGATGCCCTCGATGATGTCCAGGAACTGACCGACATCCTCCTCGACTCCTGGCGGCTGGCAGCCCCGGGCAGACTCACCGAGCCCGGGGAATCCTGATCAGGACGGGTCAGACCCGCTGCCTCACCCGGCCGAAGACCATGGACTCTTCGATCCGGTCGAAGCGGTGGTCGATGACGTCGAGCACGTAGTTGTGCCGCACGTGCCACGGCCGATGAGTACCCGACTTGGGCAGCGCGTGTGGGTTGCGGTTGATGTAGCCGGCGTCGAGGTCGAAGGTCTTCTTCTCGGCCATCGGTGCCGCGCCCAGATGCGGGTACGCGTGGGTGTAGCCGTGAGTGTCCATGTACTCCACCAGCTTTGCGAATGCTCGCGCCGTCATATCGGCACGCAGGGTCCATGACGCATTCGTGTAGCCCAGGCACCAGGCCATGTTGGGTACGTCCTCGAGCAGGAACTCCTTGTAGACGAACCGGTCGGACGGAGTGATCGGGTCACCGTCGACTGCCAGGGAGATGCCGCCGAGAGCCTGCAACTCCAGCCCCGTCGCGGTCACGATGATGTCGGCATCAACGCGCGCACCGGATTTCAGCACGATGCCGGTCGCGTCGACATGGTCGATGTGGTCGGTGACGACCTCGGCGCGACCGTCACCGATGGCCGTGAAGATATCCCGGTCGAGCACGGCGCAGAGGCGTTGATCCCACGGGTCGTACTTCGGGTTGAAGTGCACGTCGACCGGGTAGCCCTCCGGCAGTGCGGCCATGGCGCGGCTGCGGATGAGCCGTCGCCCGCCCTTCGGGAACTTCCGGAGCAGGTTGTAGCTGAGCACCCCGATGAGCACGTTGCGGAACCAGACGATGCGGTGGGCAAGCTTGCCCGGCAACAGCTTCCGGATGAAGTTGACCATCGGGTCGATCTGCCACTGCGACATCAGGTAGGTGGGCGACCGCTGCAGCATCGTCACCTTCGCGGCGGTCGTCGCCATCGCGGGTACCAGGCTGACGGCAGTCGCGCCGCTGCCGATCACCACCACCTTCTTGCCGGTGTAATCCAGTGATTCCGGCCAGAACTGCGGGTGGACGACGTCGCCGGCGAAGTTGTCGATGCCGGGGAAATCAGGGGTGTACCCCTGGTCGTAGTTGTAATAACCGGTGCCGCAGAACAGGAATCGGGCACGGTAGGACCTGACTTGGCCGTCCTGCACGGTCTGCACCGTCCAGGTGTCGGTCTCCGAATCCCAATTGGCCGACTGGACATGGGTGTTGAAGGTGATGTGACGGTCGATGCCGTGGGTGTGCGCCGCGGTGGTCAGGTACTCGCGGATGTGGTCGCCGTCGGCGATGTTCTCCGGTCTGGTCCACGGCTGGTACGGGAAGCTCAGCGTGAAAATGTCGCTGTCCGAACGAATTCCCGGATAGCGGAACAGATCCCAGGTGCCGCCGATGCGCGTCCGCCGCTCGAGGATCGCGTACGTCAGCTGCGGGTTGCGTTGGTGCAGCCGGTACGCGGCACCGATGCCGGAGATACCGGCGCCGATGATCAGCACATCGAGGAACTCGCCGTCGCTGCCCGTCATGAGTCTCCCTTGATCAAATCCGGTACCGCCGGTTTCACCTTAGGACATCACGGTCCTAGGCCGTCGAGCTGTGGGCCGACCCGACAAGCAGCGCCCGCAAATGCTGATTGACCTCGTCGGGACGCTCCAGGTTCGCGCAGTGCCCGCCGCCCAATTCGACGAACGACCAGAGATTCGGCACGTTCCTGGCGATCCGGCGGGACGCCGCGATAGGCAACAGCCGATCCTTGGTGCTGCCGATGACCAGCGTCGGCACCGTCAGGCTGTCGAGGCCGATGTGATGAGCATCGAGGTTGTCCACGAGCGCGTTGACCCACCCGCTGCGGCCGGCGGCAGACGTGCCCATGAACAGTTCGTAGACGTAGTCGGCGACCGCGGGGTCGGCGTCACGACCGACCGCGATCATGGCGACGAACTGGCGCGCCGCCTTGCGTGAACCCGGCACCAACGGGGCCCCGCCGAAGGTCTTGAGGATGCGGCCGGCCGCGTAGGCCCGGGATTTCGCCAGTGAGTTCGGGACCTGCGCCAGTTGAACCAGCTTCAGCAGGTCCCCGGTGGTGGTGTTGATCAGGGCGACGGCGTCCGCGCACTCGGTTACGCGCTGTGGGTAGCGCTGCGCCCAGGATGTGATGGCGATGCCGCCCATCGAATGCCCGGCGATGACGGCCCGCTCCCCTGGCCTGAGGGTCGCGCTCAACACCGCGTCGAGGTCGGCCGCGAGAAAGTCGAGGTTGTACTTGTGGCGGCCTTTGGGAGCTGCGCTCTGCCCGTGCCCGCGGTGGTCGTAGGCAATGACGCGGTAATCGGTCGCCAGGTCAGCGATCTGGTTACCCCATACGCCGATGGCGCAGGTGATGCCGTGGGCGAAGACGATCGGCTGCCCATGCTCAGGACCGAAAACCTCGGCGTGCAGTCGGGTCCCGTCGACAGCTGCGATCTCCAGCGAACGGCCTGGTGGCAGGGCTGCGGGACGTCCCGGTTTGACCAATTGGGGCTGATTGAAGACGGTCATACTGCTCCATTCGGGTTCGGCGACGTTGCCGGCGGGACATCCCGTACCAGCGAGCCTACCTAAATAACCAGCACAGGTTTGACTGCGCGACCGGCCGCGGCGTCCGACCAGGCGTCGGCGAAGCGGTCGAACTGGTATGTCCGTACCAGTTTGTCGACGGGCAACTCGCCCCGAAGGACGTGCCCGGCCAGCCGCGGGATGAAGCTGTGCGGCTCGCTGTCGCCTTCGATGACGCCCTGCACCCGCAGCCCGTTGGCCAGGATCAGACCGACGGGCAGCTCCGCGGTCAGCGCGCCCAGCCCGACGAGCGCGAGGCTGCCGCACTTGCGCAGCAGCGTCAGCGCGGTGCTGATGACCTCACTGCGCGCAGTGGTGTCGACGGCCAGGGTCGCCCCACCCCCGGTGAGTTCCGTGATCTCGGCCGGCAGGGTCTCCGAAGCCGAGTCGACGGCGCCAGTGGCACCCAATTCGATTGCCAGCGAACGCCGTTCGGCAATCGGGTCGACGGCGATGATCGCGCGGCACCCGGCGATCCGGGCACCCATCACCGCCGACAGACCCACCGCGCCGGCGCCCCACACCACCAGCGTGTCGGCCGGTCCCGCTGCCAACGTGTTCAGCACCGCGCCGACCCCGGTCTGCACACTGCAGGCCAGCGGCGCCGCCAGCTGTGCGTCGATGCCGTCCGGCAGGACCACGACGTTGGACGTGTTGGCCAGCGCGTGGGTGGCGAAGCTGGACTGCCCGAAAAATCCACCCCGAACCGGGCGACCGTCCAGCCGCAGCGCGCTCGTCTCGTCACCGCGGTCGCCCGCCATGTTCAGGCGGGTGGCGTTGTCGCAGTATGCGGGCGTGTCGGACGAGCACGCAGCGCACTGCGAGCAGCTGGCGAAGGTCAGGACGACCTGCCGACCGACGTCGATGCGGGCGTCCGGGCCCGCGGCCAGGACGGTGCCGGCGCCTTCGTGGCCGAACACCATGGGCAGTCGCTTCTCCGGCCAGCGTGCTGCCGTGCTGATGTCGGTATGGCAGATACCGACCGCATTGATGCCGACCAGCACCTCGTTGCCCTGCGGCTCGCGAATCTGAACGTCGGCCAGTTCGGGGGCCGAACCCGGGCGAAGCAATACCGCGGCACGTGCATCGATCATGCCGGGATGTTAGATGGTGACATCCTGCGACGAATTGAGGACACCATGCGCGCCATTCAGATCGCCCGGTTGGACGGCCCGTCAGCAGCCGGACTGAACGAGATTCCCGAACCCGACGCCGCCGGCGCCGTGGTGATCGAGGTGCACGCGGCCGGTGTCGCCTTCCCCGACGCGCTGCAGTCCCGCGGTCTCTATCAGCACAAGCCCGAGCTGCCCTATACCCCCGGCGCCGAGCTCGCTGGTGTGGTGCGCAGCGCGCCCGAAGGCGCGCATGTGGCGGCCGGAGACCGGGTGGCGGCCTTGACGATGCTGTCCGGCGCCATGGCCGAAGTCGTTGCACTACCGGCTGATCGGGTCTTCAAGCTGCCAGACACGGTGTCGTTCGAAGCCGGCGCCGGATTGCTGTTCAACGACCTGACGGTGCACTGCGCGCTGCGCACCCGCGGCCGCCTGGCTCCCGGCGAGACGGTGCTGGTCCACGGCGCCGCCGGCGGCATCGGCACGTCGACCCTGCGGCTGGCCCCGGCGTTCGGGGCGGCCCGCACCATCGCGGTGGTGAGCTCCGCGGACAAGGCCGAAATCGCGCGCGCTGCAGGTGCTTCCGACGTCGTGCTGGCCGACGGCTTCAAGGACGCGGTGCGCGAGCTGACCGGCGGGCGGGGCGTCGATCTGATCCTGGACCCGGTGGGCGGCGACCGGTTCACCGATTCCCTTCGATCGCTGGCACCGGGCGGCCGGCTGCTGGTGGTGGGGTTCACCGGCGGCGATATCCCGACGGTCAAGGTCAATCGATTGCTGCTCAACAACGTCGACGCGGTAGGTGTCGGCTGGGGCGCGTGGGCCATGACCCACCCCGGCTATCTCGCCGAACAGTGGGCCGAGCTGGAGCCGCTGCTGGCGTCCGGCGCGGTGGTCCCGCCGGCGCCCGAGGTGTATCCGCTGGAGCGGGC
The DNA here is from genome assembly GCF_048282635.1 of Mycobacterium sp. PDNC021. Lineage (NCBI taxonomy): Bacteria > Bacillati > Actinomycetota > Actinomycetes > Mycobacteriales > Mycobacteriaceae > Mycobacterium > Mycobacterium sp. PDNC021. The sequence goes on along the minus strand of NZ_CP182502.1, from coordinate 2,618,013 downwards.
CGCGGACGCCATCGCATCGCTGGAAAACCGTTCCGCCAAGGGCAAAGTGGTGGTCAGGGTCCGCTGACCGGCAGCACCAACCTGGACTGCCCGCCGTCGCCGTGCGCGACGGTGTGCAGCGACGGCACCATCCGGGTCGCCGTTGCCAGCGGATCACCGGTGCCCAGATTGCGTGCGTACCGCGGGAAACAGCCACCGGCGATCAGCAGCCGGATCCGGTGGCCGGCCGCGAATCGGTATGCGGTCGCGTCGAGTTCCAGGCGGAGCAACGCCTCGGGGGCGTCGGCCGCGGTGAGCCGCAGGTATCCGTCGGTGACGTTGGTCGAATGCCCATCGGGCGCAACGTCACTGATCCGCACGAACACGTCGGCGTGCGGGTTGTCGGTGCGATGGTCCAGATCGACGTATGGCGTTCCGATGACGTCGACGTCAGCCGCCAACACGGGACCGGTGAACGACAGCACATCGGATCGCTCGGCCAGCTCGGTGTCGTCGATGTAGCCGGACTTGCCGGAAACCAGAAGGCGCCCACCGATACTCGGCGTCGGGTCGGCCGGGTCATAGACAAACGTGGACGACGCCCCAGTGTCCGGCGGAGCGTCTGCGAGGGCGCCACCAGGGTGCAGGTGCCACACCCGTTCGGCCGCCGGCGGCGGCCACTCCTGCATCTCGAGCCAGTCACCGCCGGCAACGCAGATCCGCACCGGGGCCGCGGCGCGGCGTGATCCGTCCAACCACAGCACGGATTCTTTGATGGCTTCGGTGCCGCCCGACCCGTGGGTCCACGGCCCCACGGTCAGCGCCACCTCGACGCCACGGGCCCGTAGCCGCCGGTACTGCTCCAGGGTCTGGTCCACGAATACGTCCTGCCACCCGGTGATCAGCAGCACTGGGCCGCGCAGATTGTCGAGGGCTGCCGCGACACCGTTCTCCGCCCAGTACGGCGATGACGGATCCGGCTGTTCGAGCCATGCGTTGAACCACGGCGTACGGCCGCCCAGCAGTTCAGCCGCGGCCGGATCGAGCGGCAGGGTCTCCACGACCGGCCTGAGGGTTCGGGGCGTCGCCATGCCGCGGAGGATCTGACGGATCCAGCCGCCACGGTGCTGCCAGGCCACCTGGTAGCTCCAACCCAGGAAGTCACCGAGCGCGAATGATCCTGTGCTCCAAACTGAATGGCCGAAATCGTGCGGCGCCATGGTGATCACCGAGGTGGTCAGGTCAGCAGGTTGGTCTACGAGCAGCGCCAGCTGGGTGAAGCCGAGGTAGGACGCGCCGACGGTGGCGAATTCTCCTGCATACCACGGTTGTTCACGCAACCACTGGACCGTGTCGGCACCGTCGTCGACCTCGTGCCGACCTGGCTCGAACGCACCGTCGGACCCGAAGGTCCCGCGCGTGCTCTGCAGCACGACATGGAAGCCCTGCCCCGCGTACAACCCCGCGAACACCCGGTTGGGCAGCCCGTCACGACCGTACGGACCCCGCATCAGCAACGTGCCGGCCGGCTTGCGGACCCGCGGCGCGTAGTGATCGGCCAACAGGACGGCGCCGTCGCGCATGGGTACCGGAAGCGAACGCTCCACCCGGAAGCTCTTGGCGCGCGGCAAACCCAAGCGGCGGGTCAGTGCGCGGGCACCGAGCCACGCCAGGGTGTCGCGTCGCATGTCGCAATCTCCTCGTCCGGTCGTGGGTCTGGGACCATTTTCCACGGCAGCAGCACATCCACAGCAATTCAGGGCCGGAACTGTGATCGGATCGACGGGGCAGGAAGCCCGGCGCGCGCGGGCTAGCGATTTGTGCACGATTTTCCGCGGCGGGCGCGCAAAATCGTGCACAAATCGCTAAAAAGCGGCGTTCTCCACTTCCATGACGTCGGTGTCCAGCGTCTCGATCACCTCACGCACCGAGGACAGCAGCGGCAGCATGTTCTTGGCGAAGAACTTCGCCACCGCGATCTTGCCGGTGTAGAACGCGTGGTCGCGTTCGGTGGCACCGGCGAGCGCCGCCTGGGCGATCTGCGCAGCGAGGATCAACCGCCAGCCGATCATCAGATCGCCGACCGCGAGCAGGAAACGCACCGACCCCAGGCCCACCTTGTACAGCTGCTCGGGGTCGCCTTGGGCGGCCATGAGGTAACCGGTCAATGCGGCGGCCATCGCCTGCACATCCACCAGAGCCGTTGCCAGCCTGTCGGTTTCAGCCTTGAAGTCCGGTCCGGCAGCCTCGATGGTGGCCGTGATCTGGTTCGACACGTGAGCCAGGGCCGAGCCTTGATCCCGGATGATCTTGCGGAAGAAGAAGTCCAGCGACTGGATGGCCGTGGTGCCCTCGTACAGCGCGTCGATGCGTGCGTCGCGGATGTACTGCTCGATCGGATAGTCCTGCAGGAACCCGGACCCGCCGAGGGTCTGCAGTGATTCGGAGAGCATCTCGTAGGCGCGCTCGGAGCCGACGCCTTTCACGATGGGCAGCAGCAGGTCGTTCACCCGGTGCGCCAGATCGGGGTCAGCGCCCGAAACCAGTTGCGCGACATCAGAATTCTGATAGGCGGCGGTGTACAGGTAGACCGAGCGCAGCCCTTCGGCGTACGCCTTCTGCGTCATCAGGCTGCGCCGCACGTCGGGGTGTTCGATGATCGCGACGCGCGGCGCGGTCTTGTCCGCCATGTGGGTGAGGTCGGCGCCCTGAATACGTTCCTTGGCGTAGGCCAGCGCGTTGAGGTAGCCGGTGGACAACGTGCCGGCAGCCTTGACTCCGACCGTCATTCGCGCGTTCTCGATGACCTTGAACATCTGCGCGATGCCGTTGTGCACGCCGCCGACCAGATACCCGATGGCGGGCTTTCCGTGGGCGCCGAACGTCAGCTCGCAGGTGGGTGAGGATTTGATGCCCATCTTGTGTTCCAGGCCGGTGACGTACACACCGTTGCGCTCGCCGAGTTCGAGCGTCTCGGGGTCGAACAGGAAGTTGGGCACGAAGAACAGGCTCAGGCCCTTGGTTCCCGGGCCCGCGCCTTCTGGGCGGGCCAGCACCAGGTGGAAGACGTTCTCGGCGGTGTCACCGACGTCGCCGCCGGAGATGAAGCGCTTGACGCCCTCGATGTGCCAGGTGCCGTCCTCCTGAGCGATGGCTTTGGCTCGTCCCGCGCCGACGTCGGATCCGGCGTCCGGCTCGGTCAGCACCATGGTGCCCGCCCAGCCCTTGTCCATCGCCAGCTGCGCCCAGTGCTGCTGCTCTTCGGTACCGACCTCGGCCAGGGTGTGGGCCATCGCCGGCCCGAGGCCGTACAGAAAGGTTGCCGACGGGTTGGCCGAGATGAGCATCTCCTGGATCGCCCACACCAGCGCCGCCGGCGCAGCCGTCCCACCGGCGCGCTCGTCGAGGCCCAGACGCCACCACTCCGCCTCCTTGACCACCCGGACGGTCTTGGCGAGCTCCTCTGACACCGTGATCCGGTGCTCGTCGGGCAGGAACACCGGCGGGTTGCGGTCTGCGTCGACAAACGACTCTGCGACAACGCCTTCCGCGAGTCGCGAGACCTCGTCGAGCATCGAACGGGCAGTGTCGGTATCGAGGTCGCCGTAGCCGCCCGTGTCCAGGGCCGCACCGAGCGGCAGCACTTCGAACAGATTGAATTCGATATCGCGCAGGTTGGCGATGTAGTGGCTCACACGAGTCAGGATCCGCGCCGCGCCGCAAGGTACGCAACCGTAGGTTTGATCAACCTACGGTTACGCACCCGAAGGGTGCGAGGTCACACCGCGTCGTGACCTCCGTCACAACGCACCCCATAGGGGCACAAATCCCGGAGTGACTACAGCTGGACGATGACGCTTTTGTTCTTCAGGTAGGCATCGAGCCCTTCGCGACCGAACTCCTGGCCCCAGCCGGACTGCTTGTATCCACCGAAGGGCACGTCGTGGTCAAAGACCAACTGGCAGTTGACCTGAACGCTGCCGGCCTGCAGCCGCTTGACGATGCGGTGCGCCCGGCTGACATTGGTGGTCCACGCGGTGGCCGCGAGGCCGTAGCTGGTGTCGTTGGCCATCGCAACGGCCTCGTCTTCGGTGTCGAACGGCAGGATGCTCACGACCGGCCCGAAGATCTCCTGCTGGTACAGGCGCATTCCGGGATCGACGTTGGTCAGCACCGTCGGGTGCACGAAGTAGCCCTTGCGGTCCAGTCGGTAGCCGCCGGCGACGATCTCGACACCGTCGTTCTTGCCTTCGTCGATGAAGCTCAAGACCCGCCCCAGTTGCTTGGCACTGATCAGCGGGCCGCTCATCACACCTTCTTCGTCCGGCCCGCCGTACTTCATGAAGTTGGCGACACCCGCGATGCCCTCGACCACCTGATCGTAGACGCCGCGCTGCACGAAAATCCTTGAGCCGCAGACACATCCTTGGCCGGAGTGAATGAAGATTCCCATGGCCGCGCCGAAGATCGCCTTGTCCAGGTCAGCGTCGTCGAAGATCAGCACCGGCGACTTGCCGCCAAGTTCCAGCATGACCTTCTTCAGGTTGCCCGCCGACGCCTTGACGATCTCCTTGCCGACTTCGGTCGAACCCGTGAAGGCGACCTTCTCGACGTCGGGATGCGCTGTGATGGCGGCGCCCGCGGTGTGGCCGTACCCGGTGATCAGGTTGATGACGCCCTCGGGGACGCCGGCTTCGTGGATCAGCCGGTCCAGCAGCAGGGCCGAAAGAGGCGTCTCCTCAGCTGGTTTCACCAGACTGCTACAGCCTGCGGCCAGGGCAGGGGCGATCTTGGCGCAGGCGTTGAAGATCGGCCCGTTCCACGGGAAGATCAGGCCGACCACGCCGTAGGGTTCGCGCAGCGTGTAGCCGTGCTGGTCGACATAGGCGTCGGAGGCGATGCCGCTGGTGCGGATGTCATAGGCGGTGCCGTTGATCTTGGAACACCAGCCGGCGTAATAGCGGAAGAACTCGGCGCAGGTCGGGACCACCAGCTCGGACTGCATCTTCATCATGCCCGTGTTGGCCGAGTCGATCGCCGCGAAGTCGGCGGCGTGCTCGTCGATCAGGTCGGCGATGCGCCACAGGATCTTGGCCCGCTCGCGGCCGGGCATGCCGGACCAGACACCGGACTCGAAGGACGACTTGGCGCGGGCGACCGCCTCGTCGACGAACTCAGGGCCGCAATCAGTGAATTCCCCGATCTGCTCCTCGCTCACCGGATCGATGATCGGGATGAGATCACCCGTGCCTGGGCGCTTCTGGATGTCCTCCAAGACCGACTGCAGCGTCATCGCGTGCCTCTCATCGTCAGCGACGCGCGCCCCGGGGTGAGCGCGCAACAAATGCTGTGCAGTTGCTTAGTATTGCCGTCGGCGGGTCGTCAAGAGTGGCTCACGACAGCCGTTTGTCTGGAAAGATCGGGATTGTGTCTGCCGGCCACGACTACACCTCCCCTGACCTGGCACGCAGCGCCCTGGTGCTGATCGACGTGCAGAACGATTTCGTCTCGGGGCCGTCGCAGGTCGACGGCACCGCCGAACACCTGCCCGCGATGGCGCGACTACTCGAGGCGTTCCGCGCGGCGCACCGACCGATCGTGCACATAGTGCGGCTGTACGTCCCCGGCGGCAGCGACGCCGACCCGCCGCGTCGGGCCATGGTCGAATCCGGCCGGCAGATCGCCGCACCGCACACCGACGGCGCTGCCGTGCCCACAGAACTGCTGGCCCACCCCTTGGACTACGACTCGCTGCTGGCAGGCGGTACCCAATACGTCGCGGCGGGCGAGGTCGTCATGTTCAAACCGCGGTGGTCGGCGTTCTACCGCACCTCGCTCGATGAGCATCTGCGCGACCTCGCGGTGAACACCGTCGTGGTGGCGGGCTGCAATCTGCCGAACTGTCCGCGCGCCACCCTGTTCGACGCCTCCGAGCGTGACTACCGCGCGGCGCTGGTCACCGACGCCACCTCTCAGGTGACACCGGAGCGGTTGGCCGACCTGGCGCTCATCGGCGTAGCGAGGCTGAGCACCGCCGATATCGAGCAGTTCTTCCAGGCCGGTGCGACGGCCGCGTCGGCCCAGTGAAGAATTCAGTGCGTGAGACCGCACAGTAAGACGCACCCCTGACCGCCCTCGCGATCACCGCGGTGCTGCTGGCCGGCGTCGCCGCGGGAGTGATCAATGCGGTCGTCGGATCCGGCAGCCTCATCACCTTCCCCGTGCTGATGGCCGTCGGCTACCCGCCACTGGTGGCCAACATGTCCAACTCCGTCGGGCTGGTACCCGGCAACTTCACCGGCGCCTACGGGTACCGGCATGAGCTCGGTGGCCAGGGCGCCCGCATCGTCCGACTCGGTGCGGTATCGCTGGTCGGAGCGATTGTCGGCGCGGTGCTGCTGCTCGAACTTCCACCGGGCGCGTTCACCGCGGTGGTGCCGTGGCTGATCCTGCTGGCCGGCGTGCTCGTGTTGGTGCAGCCCCTGTTGCGCCGCGCGCTCGACGCGCGACGCGGCACCGAACGGACTACCGACCATGCGGTGCCGCTGTATCTGGGCATCTTCGGGTGCGCGGTGTACGGCGGCTATTTCGGTGCGGCGCAAGGCATCATCATGATGGCCCTGTTCGGACTGTTCGTGTCGGAAGACCTGCAGCGGCTCAACGGCGTCAAGAACATCTCTGTGGGACTGGTCAATTCGGTCGCGGCCATCATCTTCATCGTCGTCGGCCAGGTGGCCTGGCTACCGGCGCTACTGTTGGCCGTCGGCTCCACGATCGGTGGCTACATCGGGGCAAAGATCGGACGGCGTCTGCCGCCCAACGCCTTACGCGCCTGCATCGTGGTGGTGAGCGTCGTGGCGTTCACGGTGATGATGCTGAGGTAGCGAGCGGCCAGCAGCTTGACGACGATCAACACCCACCACCAGTCCTGCGGAAGTTTCACTCCCTCAAGACATCCGCGGATGAACTGCGGCGGACGGATCGACATCAACGCGTCACCGAAGAGCACCGCCGCCAACAATGCGGTGGGCCACCAATAGTGCGGAATACCAGTCACTGCTCTTCTCCTTGTGCTGAATCGTGAATGACGCAACGGACGACGTCGCGTAGTTGGTCAGGTACCGACGCACCGCCGGACACTTGATTGCCGCCGGTCATGACGATGCCGAGGTAGGCGAAGTAGACGACCCGGGCGGCGCGCGGCGCGGCAGCCTTTGAGAGCCCGGCGCGCGCCAGGACCGCCTCCAATTCGGCGACCAAGGCGACGGCGAGGTCGCGGAAGATCGCCGATTCATGGCTGCCGCGAACGATGATCGAGGAGTACTGCCGGGACAACGCGGGGTCCTCGGCGAAGTACCGCAGAAACGGTGCGAGCAGCCCGATTACGGCATCGACCGTCGCGTCGGGGGTCAACGGGTCTGGCGATTCATCGCCGGCCTGACGGTCGCGGTGGACGGCGGCGATCCACTCGTCGAAGACCTCGATGAGCAAACCGTCCTTGTCGCCGACGCCCATCACGGTGCCTGTGCTGACACCCGCGTCGGTCGCGATCTGGCGAACCGTCGTCGCAGCGAAACCCTGTCCGCGGAACAGCCGCTCGGCGGACGCCAACACCTTCACCCGGGTCTCGTCTCTCGCCGCAGCACGTGACTGAACGTGTTCAGTGAACATGTTCAACGGCATGGCGTACCGGTGCCGCATCGTCAAGCCGCGGCCCGGCAATTCAGCCCTACCAGCAAATAATCAATCCCGACACGGCCCGCGTAGGCGAGCAGAAGGCCCGCCGACGTGTCAGCATGGACCCGTGAGGCCAAGCACAAGCAGAAGCCGAATCAGAAGCCTGACGACCGCTGCGACAGCCGCAATCCTGGTGGTACCGCCAGGATTACTGGCCGCCGCACTATTGCCGACAGCACACGCGGCGGACTGTCCGGACGCCCAGGTCATCTTCGCCCGAGGAACCGATGAAGCACCCGGACCCGGCGGGGTCGGGACAGCATTCATCAATGGGCTTCGCACCGCAATCAGCCCGAAAACCCTTGACGTGTATGCGGTCGACTATCCCGCTACCACCGACTTCCCCACCGCCGTCGACGGAATCCGCGACGCCCGCAGGCAGCTTGTGACCACCGCTGCAGCGTGCCCACGGACCAAGATGGTGCTCGGCGGGTTCTCGCAGGGCGCCGCCGTTGCGGGCTTCGTCACCGCGGGCACCATCCCCGAGGGGATCGCCGCCACCGACGTGCCGGCCCCCATGCCGCCGGATGTCGCGGATCACGTTGCGGCCGTTGCCCTGTTCGGCAAGCCCTCCCCACGTTTCATGCGAGCCATCGGCTCCCCCACGGTCACGGTCGGTCCGGTGTATCAGCCCAAGACCACCGATCTATGCGTTTCCAACGATCTGGTGTGTGACGCGCACGGGTCGAGCTTCGATGCCCACAACAGTTACGTCGACAGCGGATTGGTCACTCAGGGCGTCAACTTCACGATGAGCCAGCTGCAGGCGGGGTGGGCGGCCGACGCACTGGCCGGACCCGCGCCGTGGTCATCAACGACGGTGCAGGCCGCCGACCAGGCGGGTCGCGGTCAGCCCGCACCGGCCTCGACTCCGCCGACCGCCGCGGCGCCGGCCCACATGCCGGCGAGCGCGCCATGGCTGCCGGGGCCGGAGCAGGCCGCACCGTCGCCGGCACCGGACGCTCCACCCCAGTAGCCGCTACCGGAACTGCACACCCCGGCGCCGCACCCACCAATCGGCAAACAGCGTCCCGGCCATCCAGACCATGATCGCGACACCAAGGTGCACAGCACTTTTGGTGTCACGGCCGAGCACGGGACCGAAGACGTGCGCGACGGCGGTCGGCAGCGCCCGCCACAGCTCGCGGTGCTCGACCCCGCCGATCGGGTCGGCGACGAAGTACAGCGCGTAGGGCAACGCCAACGAGGACAGCCACAGCACGATGCGCCGCCGGTCATGGCGCTGACCCCACCGCTGAACCAGCGGAACTTCGGCCACCGGCAGCAACACCGAGACCACATTGCCGATCCCCAGCCAGGACAGGATCGGCACCGCGACATTCGGGATCGTCACGCCGAGCCGTGCCGGCGTCTCCAACCAGAGGGTCAGTACCGCAGCCACCGCAAGCACCGGAAGGCCGACGAGGACCAGCAATGCCAGGTTCTTGTGCAGCAACATTCGCCACGGCGGTATCGACTCCGCCAGATGCCGCTGGATCCGATCGTGGTCAGCGCCAAGCACATTGGTCGTCGTGGTGTCGGCCAGCACGAACGACGAGAAGTATGTGCCGACCAGGATCACCCAGTCCTGGTGATGACGTCCACCGGAGGTCAACGGCTGCACGGCGAGCCACACCAGGGCGAGCACGACGTTGGCCACCACGCCGAGGAGCCAGCTACGCGGCGGGGTGAACGCCCACCGCACTTCCGACCACACCGCGGGCCACATGATCAATCTCCCCCGTCAACGCCCCGCCCGGCCGCGGAGTGCGTGCGACGATACCCGGCAACAACCTTGCGGTACCTGTGAGCGCGGTGCCGCCGGCACAGATACGAATGGGAGCGCATGGCGGAACCGCACAGCACCGATCCCAGTGCCCACATTCAGCTGATCGTCGACCTGCTCGCCCGGTCTCTGAATCGTGCGGTGCTGCTGGACGACACTGCGATGACGCCCATGACCTTCAGCCGTCAGCACGGCACCGTCGACGACGTGCGGATGCACAGCCTCATCGAGCGCGCCACGAAACCCGAAGTCATGGCAGGGCTCCAGGCCTTCGGACTCGACGACGCCGACCCGGGCGTCGCGATCCCGCCACTGCCGCAGCACGGCATGGTGGCACGGTACTGCGTGCCGGTGCGCTCGGCCGGTGACCGCTTCGGCTACTTGTGGGTGATCGACCCGCAGCAGTCACTGAGCGCGGCCGAACGCGCCTTGGCCCATCAGGCGGGGGCGGATCTGGTGGCGATCCTGGACCGGCGTCAGACCACGGAGCGCGCCGTCGAGTCCGCGCATCAAGCCCTGCTGACCCGGCTGTTGTCGGACGAGCCCCTCGAACCGGTGCTGCGTGAACTCACCGCCCACGACATGGCCCGGCCGGACAGCCTGCTCAGCGTCTTCGCGTTTGCGCCATCCGGGGATTCCTCCGGAACCGAGCAGCGTCGCATCGCATTGCGATTGCGGCTGTCCACCGTCGAGCGGACGCACAACTGGTTCGTCCTGCCGGGCAATCCCGTCAGCGTCTTCGCCTTCTGCCCCGCACACGTACGGGTCCCGCCGCAGCGGTTGGTGGACACCGTGACCTCATCGATCCAAGCCACCTTCGATGACGATCCGGCCATCGGCTGGTCGGGCACCCGGCTGCCGTTGTCGCAAGCCGCGCGGGCAGTTCGAGATGCGCGGCTCGCGTGCGCCCTGGCCGCGATCGGCGCAGGTCCGGCCGGGTCCGCGACGGACTGGACCGCGGCCGGCTCGTGGCGGGCGGTGGCCTTGCTCGCCGACAGCTTCGCCGACTCTCCCGACGAACTCGATGCGCTGATTCACCCGGGTGTCGTCGCCCTGTTGGCCGAGGGACGCGACGACCTGATCCAGACTCTCGAGGCCTATCTGTCCTCCGGCGGCGACGCGAGGCGCGCGGCCGACACCATGCACCTGCATCGCTCGACGCTGTATTACCGCCTGGAGAAGATCACGCAGGCGCTCGGTGATGACGTCACCGACCTCACCGATGGCGAGGCGCGCTTCGATCTGATGCTGAGCATCCGGCTGGCCCGGCTGCGCCGCTGACCGCGCACGGGCTTCCGACTGCTGTCGGAAAAACAGCTGGATGTTGCGACAAGATGGCGCCTCGTTAGTCCCCCGCACCCCATGCCGATCGGCTTAGTATTCGCACACGCCAAAACGTGGTGCAGCTCACATCGTCGCTGGGCGTGGGCTGATAACGCCCTGACAATGCCGTCGGGGCAGCGCGAAGGAGACGACGTGAGTGGGACATCGACCCTGCAAAAGGGCCTGAGCCAGCGCCAACTATCGATGATCGCGATCGGCGGGGTGATCGGCGCCGGGCTGTTCGTCGGCTCAGGGGTCGTCATCAAGAACACCGGACCCGGAACGTTCATCACCTATGCGCTCGCCGGGGCGCTGATCATCATGATCATGCGGATGCTCGCCGAGATGGCGGTGGCGAACCCGTCGACCGGCTCGTTCGCCGACTACGCCCGCAACGCACTGGGCAACTGGGCCGGCTTCTCGATCGGCTGGCTGTATTGGTACTTCTGGGTGATCGTGGTCGGATTCGAGGCCATCGCCGGAGCCAAGATCGTCAAGTATTGGCTGCCTTCGGCGCCGATATGGCTCACGGCCCTACTGCTGTTGATCGCGATGACGGCGACGAACCTGTTCTCGGTGTCGTCGTTTGGTGAGTTCGAGTTCTGGTTCGCAAGCATCAAGGTTGCGGCGATCATCGTGTTCCTGGGAGCGGGCTCGTGCTACGTGCTCGGCTTGTGGCCGAACAAGTCCATGGACTTCTCCAATCTGACGGCCCACGGCGGATTCTTCCCCCTGGGCTCGGCCGCGGTCACCGTCGGTGTGGTGACCGTCATCTTCTCGATGGTGGGCGCCGAGATCGCGACCATCGCCGCCGCCGAATCGACCGACCCTGAGCGTGCCGTCGCCAAGGCCGCCAACTCGGTCATCATGCGCATCGCGGTCTTCTTCGTCGGCTCGGCGTTCCTGCTGGTGACCATCCTGCCGTGGAACGGCAATCAACTCGCCGCGTCGCCGTTTGTCTCGGCCTTCACCGCGATGGGCGTTCCCTACGCCGACCACATTATGAACGCGGTCGTCCTGACAGCTGTCCTGAGCTGCCTGAACTCCGGAATGTACACCGCTTCGCGCATGCTGTTCGTGCTCGCCGCCCGTCGCGAGGCACCTGCCCAGCTCGTCTCCGTGACCCGCCGCGGAGTTCCGGCCGCCGCGATTCTCACGTCGTCGGTCATCGGTTTCCTGGGCGTCATCGCCTCGGCATTCTCGCCGGAATTCATCTTCAAGTTCCTGCTCGATTCCAGCGGTGCGGTGATCCTCTTCGTCTATCTGCTGATCGCGATCTCCCAGATCGTGCTGCGGTACCGCAACGGCGACGGCCAGCTCAAGGTCAAAATGTGGCTGTTTCCTGTGTTGTCGATCGTCTCAGCGATAGCGATGGCCGCGATCCTGGCGCAGATGTACGTCCAGGGTGGGGACAACAGACGAGCCTTGTTGCTGAGCCTCCTGTCCTGGGCTGTGGTGATCGGATTGTTCTTCGCCAACCGCTGGTTCGTCTCCCGCCGGCCCGTTCCCGAGGTCATCGCCTCTACCGAGCGGCCGCAGCGCGTTCTGGTGCTGGCCAACGAAACCGTCGGCTCCGAAGAGCTGCTCGACGAACTACGCGCCATCGGCGCCGACAACGCCACCACCTATCACGTCGTCGTGCCCGTCAGCCCGATCGAGACAGGCGCCGCCGCCTCCCACGGCCCTCTCGATGTCTGGGAAGCCACCAAAATCCTTGCGCAGCAACGCCTTGATCAGACGCTCGCCGCGCTGCGCTCGGCGAACCTGGAGGCCGACGGCAAACTCGGCGACTACCGCCCGCTGCGCGCTTTGGCAGCCGCCGTCGCCGAGTTCGAGCCCGACCAGATCGTCATCGCGACGGAGCCGCCGGAACAGTCGATCTGGCACCGCTTCGATGTCGTCGACCGCGCCCGGGCCGAGTACCACGTGCCGGTGACCAACGTGATCGCGATGGTGCCCGCCGAGGAGCCCGTCGCGTGACGATCATCGCCGGGTTCAGCGCATCCCGGCACGGCAGCGCCCCGATCAACCTCGCCGTACAGATCGCGAAGACCACGGGCGAGAAGGTCATCGCGGCGGCGGTTCTCGAGCGCTCGTGGCCGCCACGCAACGACCCGGTCGAAGACGAGTACCTGCGCCACGTGAAGGCGCAGACGGCCCAGTCCTTGCAGGCCGTCGTCGACGGCCTACCCGGGCGACCAGACGTTCCGACACTGGTGCACGAATCCGGTTCCATCCCAACAGGTTTGCTCGAGTTGGCGCAGGAGTTTCAGGCCAGGGCCGTGGTGCTCGGCTCGTCGTCGTCCGGACTGCTGGGACGTGTGGCACTCGGCAGCGTCACCGAACGTCTGGTGCACACCGCGCAGGTGCCGGTGGCGATCGCGCCCCGCGGCTACGCCTTCAACACCGGTCCGATTCGCCGGGTCACCGCTGCCTACGGCGGCGAAGCCGATACCAACGGATTGATCCGCGCGGCCGCCGAGTTGGCCAAGGATTGGGGTACCCCGCTACGCGTCGTGGCGTACACGGTGCGGCCCGTGTGGGCGTTCGGTGGCGCCTCCGGCGCGGAAGACATGGTGGTCGCGCAATGGTCGAAGCGCACCGTCGACGATGTCACCAAGCAGCTCAACAAAATTCGTGAGCAACTGGCCGTGCCCGACGTCGACATGATCGTCAGCAGCGGGCGGGATTGGCAGCAGGCCGTGGAGAACACGGGATGGTCATCAGGTGATGTGCTGCTGCTCGGGTCGGGCGCAGCCGGGCAGTCGGCACGGGTCTTCCTCGGGTCGGCGGCGGCGAAGATTCTGCGTCATTCACCGGTGCCGGTGATGATCATGCCGCGCGCCTGATTTCTTCCGCCGAACGGCCAGTTGTGACACGCAAATCACGAAAAAGCGTGCCATAACTGGCCTTTCGGTGTCGGTCTAGCCCTTGCCGGAGAACGTCGCCTTGACCACGGGGCTGGCCGAAGGGGTCAGTGGTGCGGTCGGCGGGGCCGTGGACGTCGTGGTGGCACCGCCATCGATACGCGGCGCCAGCGGCGCTGGTTGGGCGACCGCCACGGTGGCGGCTCCCATGGCCACCAGGGCACTGGCTCCGATTGCGGCCGCGATGCGACGGACGTTGGCGGCGTTGGTCAGACGTGAACGGGACATCAAATTCCTTGAATTCATTGCGAGATGGATTGGTGCCGTCGGCCAGTGGCCACTCGCACCGCCGACCGCTCACGTCCCGCAGATGTGAACTGCGCCAACCAATGAGCAATCGGTGCAGCGAAATCTGCCGCAGCGCCTGACCTGCGTCAATAGCCAGCGCAGATGTTGAACAGACTGCGCAATTGTGACGTGGAACACTGTGATCCACGCATCATTCTGCTCGGTTACCCGTAGGTTGGCATCCGCGTCGACTTCGCCACCGGAACCGCGTCAGGTACCCGACAGCTGAAGCCGCGCGTCCAACGACGCATCAATCATGTTGGGGCTCAAGATGTGATCGAGCACCGTGGTTGCGCAGCCGACGATGCCGACGCGCTCCTGCAACACCGACGGGACGACCTGCAGCGTCCGGGTGGCCAGGGTGCTGGCGTTGCCGTACAACGTTTCTCGTAGACCAGCGACGAATACGTCGTAGGCACCGACCATGTCACCGGCGACGACCAGCACCGCTGGGTTGATCAGGTTCACCGCGGCGGCGAGCACTTCGCCGATGTGGCGCCCACTGTCACGAATCATGCTGCGAGCCTTCGCATCCCCACTATGAGCGAGAGCCACCACGTCACGCAGGTGGTTGACGGCGTACCCGTCGGCTTGCAAGTCCCGCACGATCGCCCAGCCGCCGGCGACCGCCTCCACACAACCCGTGTCACCGCAGCGACACGGAATACCTGCGGCCGCCGAGATCTTGCTGTGCCCGAAATCCCCGGCAGCCGCCGCGGCCCCGCGCCGGAGCTGACCGGCCATCACGATGCCCGCGCCCAGTCCGGTGGACGCTTTCACAACCAGCATGTCTTGCACGTCAGCGAATCCGAACCGCCGTTCCGCCAGGGCGATGACGTTGGCATCGTTGTCCATGACCAACGGAGCGTCGGTGAGATGCTGGAAGTACGGGGCCAACGGCACACCATCCCAGCCGCTCATGTTCGGGGAGTCCAGACTGGCTCCCCGCAGTTGATCGACAGTTCCGGGCAGGCTGAGCCCGATCCCGAAGACGCGGTCGCCGCGGCGTCCGGAGTCCTCCAACAGCACCTCGATGCGCCTGACCAAGCCGGGCATCAGATCGTCTGGACGCATGCCGGGCTCTTGATCGATGTCAGCGGTGGCGAGGATGTCGCCGGCGAGATTGCACAATGCCAACTGGGTGCGGCTGCGCCCGATCGCCGCAGCGAAGACGATGCCGGCATCGATGTTGAACATGAGTTGGGTCGCCGGACGGCCACCCGTCGACGCTGCGTACTCGGGCTCGATCACCAGATCGTCGGCCTCCAGAGCCGACAGCCGAGCCGTCACGGCGGTGCGGGACAGGCCCGTGATCCGGCCGATCTCGCTGCGGGTGATGGCTCCGCGCCCCCGGATCAAGGCGAACACATCGCCGGGTGTGGGTGCCACCAACGTGCCGCTGAGCGCCATGCGCCCCATTGAAGCAAGGCGACACACACCGATGCAAGCGTAAGAGCCCGATAGTTAGGTATTTGAAGTACTAAAGATGTGTTGCAGAAAATCCTAATCGGTGTAGGGTTAGTCCTGAACCGATCAAGCTCTAGATATCCAAGGAGATCAGCAGTGACTATTCGGATCGGCGTCAATGGCTTCGGACGCATCGGGCGTAACTTCTTCCGCGCTCTGGACGCGCAAAAAGCGGCGGGCATCAACACCGATCTGGAGATCGTGGCGGTCAACGACCTGACCTCGACCGACGCGCTGGCTCATCTGCTGAAGTTCGATTCGATCCTGGGCCGGCTGCCCTACGAGGTGCGGGTCGACGGCGACACCCTGGTGATCGGTGACACCAAGATCAAGGCCCTCGCGGTCCGGGAGGGTCCGGCGGCGTTGCCGTGGGGTGAATTGGGGGTGGACATCGTGGTGGAATCGACCGGGATTTTCACCGACGCCGCCAAAGCTCGGGGGCATCTGGAGGCCGGGGCCAAGAAAGTCATCATTTCGGCGCCGGCGACCGGTGAGGACATCACCATCGTGATGGGTGTCAACGATGACAAGTACGACGGCAGCCAGAACATCATCTCCAACGCCTCGTGCACCACGAACTGTCTGGGGCCGATCGCCAAGGTGCTCAATGACGAGTTCGGCATCGTCAAAGGCTTGATGACCACCATCCACGCCTATACGCAGGATCAGAATCTGCAGGACGGACCGCACAAGGATCTGCGCCGGGCGCGGGCGGCGGCGATCAACATCGTGCCCACGTCCACTGGGGCGGCCAAGGCCATCGGTCTGGTGCTCCCCGAGCTCAAGGGCAAGTTGGATGGGTATGCGTTGCGGGTGCCGGTGCCCACCGGTTCGGTCACCGACCTGACCGTCGAACTCGGCAAATCGGCGTCGGCAGCGGAGATCAACGCGGCGATGCAGGCTGCCGCCGAAGGCCCGTTGACGGGGATCCTCAAGTACTACGACGCGCCGATCGTGTCGTCCGATATCGTCACCGACCCGCACAGTTCACTGTTCGACGCCGGACTGACCAAGGTCATCGACAACCAAGCCAAGGTCGTCTCGTGGTACGACAACGAATGGGGCTACTCCAACCGCATCGCCGACCTGACCGCACTGGTCGGCAAATCGCTGTAGCTGTAGCTGTCGCTACGCCACGTTGCCAGCCGAAAGATACTCCCGCACAGCAGCTTCGAGCACCTGCACCGCGGTGACCATGGTGTCGATGCCGATGCTCTCGTCGTAGACCGCCCAACCGTCCTCCCCGGGGAACGCCGCCGCTGTGTGCTTGATTCGCCCGGCCTGGGTCAGCTGGGTATGGAACGCTTTGCCCGTGCGACAAGAAATCCAGTTCGGTGTGCTGGGTCCACTGCAGGTGAGCGTCGGGTCCACTCCGATTCAGGTTGGCACGCCGAAACAGCGCGCGGTGCTCGCCATGTTGATCGCGCACGCCAACCGCGCGGTCAGCGCCGCTGATCTGATCACAGCCATCTGGGCAGACGAACCGCCGGCTGCCGCGCGCATTTCGGTGAGTGCGTACGTGTCGAATCTGCGCCGCATCATCACGCAGGCCGGCGTCGACGCGCACGCCGTCGTGTCCACCGCACCCAATGGCTACCGCCTCGAAATCACCACCGAACAAAGTGATCTGGCGCGGTTCACCGCTGAGCAACAAGCGGGGATCAACGCCGTGGCCGCCGGACACTTCGAATCGGCCAGCACTCACCTCACCGCCGCATTGCGTCAATGGCGTGGCCCTGTCCTCGACGACCTCCGTGACTTCGCGTTCACCGATGTGTTGCGCAATGAGTTGGCCGAGGACAAAATTCTGGCGCATACCGCACGTGCCCAAGCCGAAATCGCCTGTGGCCGCGCTCATACCATCGTTCGGGAGCTCGAAACCCTGGTCGGCGAGCACCCCTACCGCGAACCGCTGTGGGCTCAGCTGATCACGGCCTACTACCTGACCGACCGCCAATCCGATGCGCTGGACACCTACCATCGGCTCAAGACCGCGTTGTCCGAGGACCTCGGCATCGACCCCGCGCCAACATTGCGCACCTTGTATGAACAAATCCTGCGCCAGGAACCACTCGACGTACAACGAAATGCGCAGGCCGCCGCCCAGACGATCATCGCTTTCGAACCCGACGCGACCACCCTGACAAGCCGTGTCACCGCTGTCCTACGCGACGTGCGTGATCAGGTTCATCGACTCAAGGGGTCGGCCACCCGCATCGGACGGCATCCCGACAATGACCTCGTCGTGGCCGATGACAAGGTGAGCCGGCACCATGCCGTCATCAACAATGCCGACACCACTCACATCATCACCGACCTCGGATCGGCCAACGGAGTCCATGTCAACGGAGAACGGATCCGCGCCACGGCTGAACTCCACGACGGCGACACAATTCGAATCGGTGGTCAGCTGTTCGTCTTCGAGACCTACCCGCCCGCCACGACGGAGGCCGGCGAGCGGGTCTGAGACCTGACCTCAGCCGCCGTACTGCGGCTTCAGCTGACCGGCCAACGCGGCCAGCGGAATGTTGGCGACGACGGTGCCGCCATCCATGGACCAGACGCGTTGTCCCGGAGGCGTGGGCTCTTCGCGCATCATCGGTTGATCGGGCATGTACAGCCGCAGCGAGTCGCCGGTGAGCGCGAACGCGCGATAGTTGCCCGAGTAGCCGGGGCCGGCACTGTCCGGCTGGAATTCGGGCACCGTGAACGGGTAGGTGCCCGGCGTATGCGGCGGCGGTACCGCGTCGAGGATCGGCGGCAGAATCGGCGCCGCGGCCGCTGAAACCGCTTGATTGGCATTGACTCCCGGCCGGAACAGATCGGGCAGGTAGAGCCTGCGCCCGGCATTCATGTCGAACGCGAACGACCGGTAGGCGTTGTTGGCCTGGACACCGAACGGCGCGAAAATCTCGTGGACCACGACCGACTGCAGGCCACCGGGTCCGGGAATGATCTCGTAGTCGGCGCGGGCGCTGCTGTCGCGCGGCGTGGTGTTACCGGTGTTGCGCCAGCCGTTGAACAGCCGCGTGTAGTAATCACGCAGCACCGGCCCGGCGGTCGGGTTGTCGATCAACTCGACCGGAACCCGCAGTGACAGCAGCATTTCCGCTTCGCGCTGGGATTTCACCACCGCGGTGCAGGCGCCGCCGTCCCACACGGCGCCCAGTCCCGCGCAGAAGCCGTCGACTGCCGCATGAGCGGCCGGTGCACCGGTGAGGCAGCCGGCGGCAACACCCAGCGCTGCCAGCGACGCCCGGAATCTATTTGCCACCACTTTTACCGTCCGCTCCGGCCAGCATCACTTCGGCAGCCAGCCATCGATCGCCCACCTTGCGCATCGTCATGGACACACTGACGTAGTCCGTGCGCTTTTCCTTCACCGCGGCGCTGGTGACGTCCTGCTTCACGGTCAGGAGCACGTCGACATCGTCACCGCGGACGGCCTTGACTGCCGCGTCGTCAACGACACCCGTTGTGCTGACCTTGTTGTCGATCAACATCTTTCGCATGGTCGCGGCGGCCTTGCTGTAGGTGTCTTTGAACTTGCCCGTGGCACCGCCGAGAACATCGGCGAAGTTCTTGTCGATGACGTTCTGATCGGTAGTGGTCAGGAGTACGGCATAGCTGCGTGCCGCATCCAGCGCCCCCGCGGCTTCGGCGTCGCGCTGGTGCTGGGCGAAAACCAGCCACCCTGTGGTGCCGGCCGCCGCAGTCAGTGCGATCACCACGGCCACGACAGCCCAACAGATCGAGCGACGAATGGTGTAGGTCTTGGGTTCGGCGGGCTCGGGTTGCGCCTCTTCGGAATCCACGCGTTCGACGTCTTCGGGCACGTCAGCTTCCTTGGTAGTCACAGGATTTCAACCTTGCTGGCCAGCCACCGGTCGCCGTTGCGCTCCATGGTCATGTCGATGCGGTTGCGGTCGATACGCGGGCTCGGGTTGTTCGCGTTGGTGATCGATTGGTCGACGAACAGCAGCACCTCGACCTTGTCGGGTGTCGCCGACTTCACCGCCGCAGCGACGACGATGCCCGTCCCCGATGCCTTGTTGTCGATCAGCACCTGCCGCAACTGATTGGCGCCCTGGCTGTACGCATCCTTGAACTCGCCGGTGGCACCGTCGAGCGATTTGCGGTAGTTCTCGTCAATGTTCTTGGCGTCCAACGTCGTCAGCACCACGGCATAGTCCTTGGCCGCCTGCAACCCGGCCTCACTCGCTTCGGTGAGCCGGTACTGCTCGTACTGCCGCCAACCCAGAAATCCCAGCGCCGCTACCAACACCGTGAACAGCAACGCGCACACCAGCGCGGCCAGACCGACCCGCCGCTTCGATGTCTCTGCGGCTGATTCCGTGGCCTCGGCGGCCGCATCTGCCTCCGTCACCTCGGCAGCCTCGGCATCAGGCTCGACCGACAAATCGGTCGCCTCGGCGGCTTCGGTCTCCGTGTCCTGCACCTGCTCGAAGACGTCCGCACTGGCAGTTCGTTTACTCATCACTTCTCGCGTATCTCGTGGCCCATCAGTTCGGCAGAGGCACCGGCATGACTGGACCTCCGTATGGGGTGTCAATGGTGTAGCCCGGGTAGTGCGGGGTCTTGTCGGTCACCGCGTGGGGGTCATATCCCGGCGGCGGGCCGGCAGTGTCGTCACCCGGTGGCCGCGGCGCATTCCGGGCGCCACGAACCAACAGCGATGGATCCTTGTCCTCACAGTAGGTGTACTTGTACGGCTCTGGGAAACTCGCATCCGATGGGGAGTGACGCGGCAGGTCGTAGTCGCACCGGTACTTCGGATAGATGTCACCCAGCGCCCAAATCCCGCCGTCGTGGACCATGGCGGAGAACCGGTCGATGAACGGATCACGGTCCGGCCGCCAGATGTACTCCAGCGCAGGGATTCGTTGGTAGATGATCTGCGACACCGTGGTCAGGTTCCCGAGGATCTGCACCACATTCTGGCGGTTGTCAGCGATGAGGTTGTCCAGCGTGGCCAACTGTGGCTCACCCCGCTCCACCAACGTGCGGAAGCCGCCGTCCATCTTGTTCACGCCGCCCAGCACCGCTTCCAGGCTCTTGGTCGTCGCCTGCAGGCCCGGACGGACGGCGGCGACAGTGCCGAACACCACCCGGGTGCTGCGGATCATGCTCGTGGTCTCCGGCAGCACTGAGTCGACGGTGTTCGCGAGCAAGCTGGCGCCGTCGAGGATCGCGGCGAGCTTGCGCGGGCCGTCCTTGGTCACATGCAGCTCGTTGAACATCTTGCCGAGCTTGTCTGCGTCCAGCTGCGCCAGCGCGCCGCGGCTGTGGTCGATGATGTGCGGCAGCGTCACCGGAATGCTGGCCTGCTTGCCCGAAATAACCGCGCCGTCAGCCAAATACGGTCCATTGCCACTGTCGGGACGGAAGTCCAGGTACTGCTCACCCGCCGCGGACAGACCCGACACCCGCACCGGCGAATCTTTCGGGATGCGGGCAGACGCGTCAATGGACGCGACCGCCTCGACACCGTTGTTGGTGAGATTGACGGCTGATACCCGGCCGATCGGGATGCCACGCAGCGTGACGTCTTGATTGGTCAGCAGCCCACCGGATTCGGGCAGCAAGATCCGCACCGCGATGGTCCGGTGCATCGGGTTGAACCGCAGGCCATCGATCGCGATGTAGGCGAAAGCCACCACCGCGGTCAGTGCCAGGCCGACCAGCGCCAGCAAGATCTTGCGGCTGGCCACTGCCTTGACAAAGCGAATAACCACTGCCAGAACGGAATTGAGAAGGGTGATCATGGGCGATCGGCCCCGTTGACTCGCCCGACAATCATGTTCCACTCGTACCGCAGGCTCCCGATCATCAGGTGCCAGTCGGTGCCGTCAGGTCCGTGGATGCCGGGGTCACCTGCGTAGTTCTTGTCCGGCAGGGCTCCGATCGCGATCTTCTCGATGGACGCAAGTCCATGCAGCGCAGCCGAATTCGTGGACTTGACCACGACGCCGATCAGTCGGTTGAATGCGGTCAGCGTCAGGTTCGGGTCCAACACGATGTCGTTGGAGACCTGTGACAGCTTGTTGATGTCGGCGATGAGGCTGCGGGTGTCGGTGCCCTGCATCGACGGGAACTTGGCCAGCTGCCGGGTGATCCTGCCGACGTTGTCGACCACATCCATGATCTGAGTGGTGTTGTCGGAGATGACGGCCAACGCCGGGCCGCCGGCCGACAACGCCGTGTCGATGGTCTGTTGGTGATTGGCCACTTCGGCAGCCATGTTGGACGTACTACGCAATGTCGAATCCAGTTGCGCCGAGCGCGCCGACATCTTCGACAAGAACTGATTTGTTTCCGAGATCAACCCGGCCAGTTTCTCCCCGCGGCCACCAACGACCCGGCCGGCACCGTTGACGTCGGTCGTCAAGGCACGGACGGCACCGCCGTTGACCAACATCGCCAGCGAATTGAGCAGTTCCTCGACCGTCGGCGCGGACGCCGTGTCCGCCAGTGGGATGGTGTCGCCACTGTGCAGCAGTGGGCCACCGTCTGTGCGCGACGGCGGACGAATCTGCAGGAACACGTCGCCCAATGGCGTGGCAGCACGCAATTCGGCGGTGCTGCCCACCGGCAGCGGCACATCCTTACGGATTTTCATGGCCACCCTGGCGGTGAAATCCTGCGCCTCGATAGAGGTGACTTCACCGATGTCGGCACCGTACAAACGCACCTTCGCCTTGGCCGGCAGATTCAGCGCATCGGTGAATACCGCATTCAACGAGTACGTCGGCCCACTCGATCCCGGGGAGGGCAAGGGCACACTGTCGAGGCCTGCGGCACAGCCGGTCATCAGCAGGACGCTGCCGAGCACAACGCTCCAGCGCGCGCCGCGAAGTACAGAGGTGGGACTGATCATCGTGTCGGCCCTGTCGGTGTAGCGGGTGCGGCCGGTGCCGGCTTCGCGCCGGGTTTGGGCGGTTCGCCCTGACCAGACGGACCGATGCCGTTGCCCATCAAGTCCAGCATCGAACCCAGGCCGAAATCTGGCCCGTAGTCCTGCAGGGTGCCTGTCGCACAACCGAGTTGCTTCAGGCCCATCAAGTTGCAGAGTTCCTTGTTCAGGTTGTTGTTGAGAATCACCTTGTCGGTCAACAGGTGGACGCGGATGCTACCGCCGACCGGGTCCAGGACGTTGTACAAGTTGTCGAGCGTCAGTGGCAGCACGTCAATGGTCTCCGTCAGCTCACGCTTGTTGTCGGCCAGCGATTTGGTCATCGTGTCCAGGTCACCGAATGCGCCCTTCAGCTGATCCCGGTGCCGATCCAGCAGACCGCTCACCTGCTGGAGGATCTCGTTGGCCTTGGCGCCGGTGCGCCCTGATCCCAGGTTCTGGTCCGCGAGGATGTCGCTGAGTTGGTGCACGTTGCTGCCGAAGGTGCGGATGGCGGCATCGTTGTCGGCCGCCGACTGGGTCAAATCCGAGACACTGCGGATGATCTGCTGCAGGTTCTGCTGGGTCTTGGCACCACCGTCAGGTCCGACCTTGAGCGCCTCGGACAATTTGGTCAGCGTCGACTTGATCTGGTCGCTGTTGCCCGCCGAGATCTGGGAGCCCAGATTCACCAGATCACCCAGCGGCCCACCGCCTTTGGCGTCACCGCGCAGGGCGGTACCGAGCTTGTCCATCATGGCCAGGGTCCGGTCGAATTCGACCGGGGTCCTGGTGTTCCCAATTCCGATCAGGTCACCGTCGCGGAGCTTTGCGCCACCACGGTACGGCGGGGTCAGCTCGATATGCCGGTCGGTGAGGATCGAGGCGGAAACGGTTGCGGCCACGACGTCGCTCGGGACGGGGACCTTCCGATCGATGTCCATGACGACCTCGACATAGCCACCCTTGTTCTCCACCGTGTCGACCCTGCCGACCTGCATACCCAGCACCGACACCGCGTTGCCGGGATACAGCCCGACGGCGTCCTCGAAGTGCGCAGTCACTCTGATGTCACGGTGCCAGAATCGCGGCACCATGATGGCCGCCGTCGTCACCAACGCCACGACCGCGATAACGGCGACCACGGCAATCATCAAGGTGCGCTTACTCATTTGCAGTCCTTGAAGTACTCGACGATGTTGAACTGACGGGCCCGGCCGCTGATGGCGCACATCCAGGAATCCACCATGAGACCACCGGACAGCGTCACATCCGCAGCATTCCCACTACCCAAGATGTTGGCGAAGTCGCGCGCCGCGATCGGCGCGTTCTGCAGGATGCTGCGAACGAGCGCATCATGGTCGGCCAGCATCTTGGCGAAGTCATGCAGGCTGTTGATCAGCGCGTCGAGTTGCGGCTCATCGCCCAGAATCGTATTCGCCCGGTCGGCCAGCAATGTCGCCCCGTCGAACAGGCGCTGCACCGCCGCCCGCCGCGTGGTGATTTCGCCGAGAATCTGGTTGCCCTGCAACACCAGTGCGCCCAGATCGGCCTTCTGCCGATGCAGAAGTGCCGCGATCGTATCGGCGTTGGAAATCAACGTGCCCAGCTGATCACGACGAGACTGGATCACGCCGGCAAGGGAATTGAGGTTGGTCAGCGCCTGCGGCAGAGCGTCGGGCAGGCCCTGCAGGCTGGCACTCATCACTCGCACCGACTCGGCGATCCGGTCAGCATCCAGCGGAGCCAGGGTGCTGGTCGCGCCCTCCAGCGTCTTCTGCAGGTCATACGGCACTTCAGTGTGACTCAATTTGATTGTGTTGCTTCGCAATTCACCGGAGCCCGCGGGGACGAGCTCCAGATAGCGCGAACCGAGAATGGTGGTGAGCTTGATCGCCGCGCGGGTCTCCGACCCCAGTCGCACGTTTTTGTCGGCTTTGAACGTGACTACCACGTGGTCGCCGGCCAAGGCGACGTCCTGCACCTCACCAACGTGGATGCCTGCGATCGTCACCCCATTGCCCGACTTGATGGCGGCGGCCTGGGCGAACTCGGCGGTGTACTGCTTCCTGCCGAAGTCCAGCACGCTGATCAGCACCACCGTGGCAACCATCACGACGATCACCGTCAGACCGATGACGCCGAGCCAGAACTTGTTGTAGTCCTCGAGAACTCGCTGCCGCCCACCCGGGATGTTCGCCGGGCGGAGCGGGCCACCGAACAGGCCGCTCATCGGCACACCGCCGTGTGCCACACTTCGTTGCCGTTACCCGGGGTGGCGGCGATGACGAAGTTCTGGAACCACTGCTTCAGTCCGCGCCACAGGGCGAAGTCGACGTCGCACGGATACGCGTTCAGGTACGTGCCGTCCTGCGTCATCCGGCTCAGACCCTTCAAGAGCAGGGGCACGTTGGCCATCATGTAGCCGAACCGGGCCTTTCCATCGGTGGTGCTGTACTTCAAGAAGCCCGGATCGCGGGCGATGAACTGCTGCATGTTCGGGGTGATCGCGTTGACGATCTGCGACAGCCGATTCACATTCGCAGTGATCGACCCCACCGAAGCGAGCAGTTCCTCACGCCGACCATTGAACGCCGCCAGCGACGCCGACGTCTGGCTCAGCATCGTCTCCAGGTTCTGGCTCTGCTTGGCCAGCGTCGTCATCAACTTGTCCAGGTTGGCGATCAGATCACCCAGCGCCGCATCCGGACCCGCCAGCGTCTGCGTCAACACGGAGGCCTGAGTGGTCAACGTCAACAGCGAGCCCTGGTTGCCCTGGAACGCCTGGATGATGGCGCCCGTCAGGTTGTCCACCTGTTTCGGGTCGAGCTCGGTGAACAGCGGCTCAAAACCGTTGAGCATGTACGAGATATCGAATGACGGATTGGTCCGACTCTCCGGAATCTGCGCGCCGGCAGGCAGTTTCCGCTTTTCACCCTCGCCCTGGCTGAGTCCGACGTAGCGCTGCCCGATGATGTTCTGGTACGTCACCGAGGCCAGCGTGTTGGTGTAGAGGGTCTGGTTGCTGTGCACCTGGAAGGTGACCTTGGCCCGATAGTCGGAGGTCAGGTCGATCTTGTCGACGCGGCCCACCCGAACGCCGGCCACCCGGACGTCATCGCCCTCGGCCAGGCCCGATACATCTTTGAACATGGCCGAGTAGCTCGTGGTCGGCCCGGCAATGTTGCGCTGCAAGGTGGCGAACACCATCCACGTGACTGCGACCGAAAAGACCAGAAACAGAGTCAGGAACAGGACGGTGGTGCGTTTCAGTTTCATCGCTGCCCCTCCGGAATCGGAGTGACCTGTACGTCTTGCCCGCGGGTAACGGGACCCAGCAACAGTTGGGTCGCGGATGTGGCTGGGCCACCGACGATCTTGCTCAACTGATCCTTCTCAACGTCGCTACCGACCGGCCCGACTGTTCCGCCGTAGAGCGGCGCGGACTGTTGCTGAATCTGGGCGGGTGCGCCGGCTTCCGCGGGCAGCGGTGGCCCTGCGGGGGCCGGCACGGCCTGGGGCCCCGGAGCGGGCGCCGCCTGAGGTGCCGGGGGCGCATCGGGGTCCGGCGGCCCGGGGAAATCGGGCACGATCGGCACCGAGAACCGCGGCGGAGCGGTGTTGGGGTAATTCTCGGGAACCCATGCAGGCGGGGCCATGCCCATAGAGGCCAACCCCGGGATGAGGTCAGGCGCCGTCGGCGTTTCCGGCGCAGTGTGGCAGCTCGGCCCCTCCATTGCCCCATACCGCGGGCAGTCGGCCCGGGTGTACTGCCGTGACGGATTCATCGAGATGACCGCCTTGACGGTCAACAGGTTGGTCACCGGGTTCCAGGCTTCGTCGTATGCCTTGTTCGCAAGGGCCTGCAGCCGTGTCGAAATACCGTGGAACTCGCCGGCATGGTCCGCGATCACACCCAGCCCCGGTGTCAGGCCGGTGCTGACCTGGATCATCCGGTCGATCTGGTGGTCGAACGCATCACCGAGTGTGCCCGTGGTCTTCAGCCCGCCGGCGAGGAAACTGGTCAACTGCGAACGCTTTTCGGCAAGCGTCCGCATCGGCTTGACCGAACTGTCCAATGCGGCGAACAGATCCGGTGACACCGTACGCAGGCTCTCGGATGCCGCTTTGAGTGCCGACAGCGTCGTCGGCCCGGTGTCGTCGGAGGCCACCACCGAATTCAGTTGCTGCATAACCCTGTTGAGACCACCGCCGGCATCGGTGAGCTTCTGCCCACGGCCGTGAGTGGCCTCGGAGATGGCCGCGAAGACACCGACGTTGTTCGCATCGGGTGACTGACCGACAGCCTTGAGCAGCTGGCGCAGCTTGGCTAGCACATTCTGGAACAGCACCGTGGGCAGGGTCTGGTCTTCCATGACCACATCGCCCGAACGGATGGGCCGCGCGCCGCTGCCGTTCTGCACCAGCTGCACAGCCGACACTGCAAAGAGGTTCGCCGGCACCACGCGAGCGGTCACATTGTCGGGAATCTGCGGCGCGAACTGCGGCTGGATGTTGACGTGCACCACGTTCGGCTGGCCGTGCTGCGAGGGTGTCACGCTCGACACCATGCCGACGATGACGCCGCGGAACTTCACATCCGAACGCTCCGGCAGCCCGTCACCGATGTTGATGAGCTTGAGGTCGACCCGGATGAAATCATCGAGCTTGCCTTGGGATTTGACCACCATCAGCACCGCGGCGATCGCGGCGATGACTGCGAAAATCGTGCCGATCACGCCCAGCTTGCGGTCGGTCGAGCCGCGCGGGTCGTGATCGAACGAGTTACCCATCAGCCACCGAACCTTGCGCCGCTGATGACGCCCCACAGCGCCATCGTGAGCAGCATGTTGACGATCATCACCACGGTGACACTGCCGCGCATCGCCCGACCGGCCGCCACCCCGACACCTGCCGGACCACCTGAGGCGAAGTAGCCGTAGTAGCACTGCATGGTCGAGGAAATGAACACGAACACCACCGCTTTGATCGTCGCGAACAGCACATCCCGGCCCTCCAGGAACAGACCGAAGTAATGCAGATAGGTGCCCGTGGACTGGCCGGCGATCACACTGACCAGCTGGCACGACAGGTAAGCCAGGGCCAACGACGCCAGAAACAGCGGCACCACCGCGATGATCGAGGCCATCACCCGCGTGGCCACCAGATACGCCACCGAATTGATCCCGAGGGTGTCCAGCGCGTCGATCTCATCATTGATCCGCATGGCGCCCAGCTGCGCGGTGAACCGGCAGCCGGCCTGCGCGATGAACGCCATGGCGATCATCGCCGGCGCAAGTTCTCGCGTGGTGGCGAACGACGACACCAGACCCGTTGCCGGCCCCAACCCCAACAGGTTCAGCGCGTTGTAGCCCTCGATCGCCACCAGCGCCCCGGCCGTAACGCCCAGCACCCCAGCCACATTCAGGGTGCCGCCGCCGACCACGATCGAGCCGTTACCCCACGTGATGTCCGACAGCAGCCGCAGGAACTCCTTGCGGTAGCGAACCCACATCGTGGGCATGGCCAGCACCACCCTGCCGAAGAACTCGACCATGTGACCGGTGCGCCCGGCCGCCTTCAGCAGCCCGTTGCCGACCGCGGCGACCGGCCGCAGCAGCTGCGGGGTGAATGTTGAGGGAGCTGCCATGTCAGATCGACGTCTTCGGGAAGATGATGACGTACAGCTGACTCATCACAACGTTGACGATCATCATCAGCAGCACCGACTCGACCACCGCGGCGTTGACCGAGTTGGCCACACCGGCCGGACCACCACGGGTATCGAGCCCCTTATGGCAACTGATCACCGCCACGATCACGCCGAAGACGATCGCCTTGACCATCGCCAGCGCCAGGTCCCCGACCGTCGAGAACGACGAGAACGTCGCAATGAACGAACCCGGGGTGCCGTTCTGCAGGTACACGTTGAACATGTAGCTCGCCAGATACCCGACGAAGCTGGTGACGCCGGTGAGCAGCACACCGATGAGCACCAGTGCGACCAGCCGCGGCACCACCATCCGCTGGATCGGGGAAACGCCCATGACCTCCATCGCGGCGATCTCCTCACGCATGGTGCGCGACCCGAGGTCGGCGCAGACGGCCGAACCGACGGCCGTCGCCAGCAACAGCGACGCGACCAGCGGGGCGCCCTGGCGGATGACCACCAGACCCGTGGCCGCACCCGACAACGACGACGCACCGACCTGGCCGGCCAGCAGGGCGAACTGGATCGACAATGTCACGCTGATCGGGATGGTCACCAGAACCGTTGGCGTGAAAGCGGTTCCGGCCATGAACGCGGCCTGATCCAGGAACTCGCGCCACTGGAAAGTCCGCTTGACGATGTCGCGGAACAGATACTCCAAGGCTCGCAACCCGAGCACGATCTGACCGCCCGCGGTACTCAGCGATGCGATCGGATGGTTCTGCAGGTAACGGCGCACCCACTCGATGGCCTCGTTGATCGCCGGCCACTTCGCCAGCCCTCC
Organism: Mycobacterium sp. PDNC021; assembly: GCF_048282635.1. Classification (NCBI taxonomy): domain Bacteria; kingdom Bacillati; phylum Actinomycetota; class Actinomycetes; order Mycobacteriales; family Mycobacteriaceae; genus Mycobacterium; species Mycobacterium sp. PDNC021. The sequence goes on along the minus strand of NZ_CP182502.1, from coordinate 2,589,099 downwards.
GGTTTGTGCTTGGTCGGTCACAGCGCGGCTGCTTCCCGGCCGGATTCCGGCCACTCGGTGGCGATGCCACGGCACACCAGTTCGTTGCTTGCGAAGGTCTGCGCGAGCAGTTCCTCACGGCTCGGCTTCTGCCCGTAGCGCAGGGCGATACCGAACGGGATGGCGCAGATCGTCTGGGCGGTGGCCCGCACGTCGACGTCGGCCCGGATGTAACCCTGCTTGATGCCGTCGCGCAGCATCGTCGCGAGGACGCGGGCGCCGTCGTCGAAGAGGTGCTGGAATTCCTCGGTCATCTGCTGATCGACGCCGGCCGCCTGCACCACGATCAACTGCATCAGGCGCGGCTCATCGGCCAGTAGTTCGCTGTAGGCCATCCCGATACCGAGCAGGTGATCGCGGAACTCGGTGATGGATGCCAGCCGTCCCGGCGTCGAGTCACCGATCGCGGCGAGCACGCGGGCGTTGACCTGGCGCACTGCGTGGTCGACGATGTCGCGCTTGTTCTCGAAGTACCGGTAGAACATCGAATGCCCGGACCCGAGCCGCTTGGCGATGTGACTGATCGAGGTCTGGTGATATCCGCGCTCGGCGAACTCCGCCAAGGCAGCTTCGATGACCTCTTCGCGCACCAGCTCAGCGCGTTTCGCGCGCTGGCGTTCCGCCATGGTCGCCCGCGCCTCGCCTGTCACGCGGATCACAGTAGCGCATCGATTCCGATTCCGGACACACTCTTCGCGAAACGGAATCAATTGTCTCGGGAGTAAACGCCGGGCGGTGCGTGGTTTGCTGAAAATCGCAGAGTGGCACTGCCGCAGGACAGTAGGGCGACCCTCGCGGCCATGTGGCCGTTTCTGCATTTTCACCAAAAGCCCACAGCTTCGGCGGTTGCCGTGGTAGCGCCCGGGCCGCACTATCCTGCGTTCATGACAACGGACCGGATCACTGTCGACATCCGCGACGGCATCGCCTACGCAACGCTCAACCGGGCGGACAAGATGAACAGCCTGGATCTGCCCATGCTGGAAGCGCTCGCCACCGTCCCCGGCCAGCTGGCCCGCGATCGTTCGGTGCGGGTCGTGATCCTGCGCGGTGACGGACGCGCGTTCTGCACCGGACTGGACTTCGCCGGCGCCAAACTGCAGGGGTTGAGCGCCGTGCGCAACTTCGGCAAGCTCCCCGGACAGAAGACCAACCTGTTCCAGCAGGCCTGCTGGGCGTGGCGCGAGCTGCCGGTCCCGGTGATCGCGGCAGTACACGGCCATTGCTACGGCGGTGGCCTGCAGGTTGCCCTGGCCGCGGACTTCCGGATCGCGACGCCGGATTGCAAGCTGTCGATCATGGAGGCCCGGTGGGGACTGATCCCCGACATGACCGGGTCGGTGACGCTGCGCGAACTCCTGCCGATGGATGTGGCCAAACGGCTGACCATGACCGCCGAGGTGTTTTCCGGGACCGAAGCCCTGGGCTACGGACTGGTGACATCGGTCGCCGACGACCCGTTGGCAGCAGCCGAGGAGTTGGCCGCACAACTGGTCGAGCGCTCCCCCGACGCGCTGGCCGCCACCAAGAAACTGTTCGACTCGACGTGGACGTCGACGCCGCGCTCAGCGTTCTGGACCGAGTCGTTGTTGCAGCTGCGGCTGCTTCGGGGGCGCAATCACCGATTGGCGCGCAAGGCCGGGCGGGACGGCAGTCCGGATTGGGCGCCGCGGTCGTTGGACTGAACTCCCGATTTGCCGTCTGACTCGGTCTTGGACTTCGGCTTGGGCTTGGACGTCAGTGCTTTCGTCAGCCCTTTCGCCAGACCGGCCAGCGGGTTGAGGACCTGACCGCGCGGCTTCGGCGGCGTCGACTTCTTCACGTCGTCGATCGGTGCCGACAGCTCCGTCTTCTCGGACTTGGGCAGTGACGTCGGCAGCGTCGGAGCTACGGCAGAGGTGCTGACGACCTTGGGCGCTGCCGCCGGCGCAGCAGCGCCGAAGGGCACGGCAGCGCCGGATTGCATGGCCGCGGCGCGCACCTTGTTGACCTCGGTGACGATCGTGTTCGCGATGACGGTGCCGGCCGCGGTGACCACGCCGACGGCGGTTTGGACACCTGCCATCACCGCGCGCACCGGGTTACCGCTTTTCGCCAGTTCCTGAGCGACGGCGTCGGGCACGTGGAATGCACCCGCGAGGAAGTCGTTGAAGGCCGGGAAGATCACGGCCGCAACCACATTGATGACGCCGATCACCGCGACCTGGAACACGCCGCGCGGCTGGACGGTCGGCTCGGGGTTCCGTACGACGGGCGCGTTGAGCGCGTCGTAGGTCTGCTGACGGAACTGTTGGAACGCGTTCAAGACGGCCCCCGGACCGCCCGTGATCGCGGGCGGGATGTTGAGCAGACCCACCACTGCGACCTCGAACGCGTTCAGCGCCCGCTTTGCGGGAATGGCCGCATCCGCATCGATCGCGCGATCCATGGCTGCGGCGGTGGGCCCCGTCATCGACGCGCCGGCGATGCCGAGCGCCTTGAGCGGACCGTTCGCCGGCAGCGCCGCGAGGAACACGCCCGGCTCCAGCAGCGTCGTCGTGATGCCCGTCGTGACGGTCTGCGCCAGCAGCGGACAGATGATCGAGCAGTAGATCCCCTGGTTCTGCACGAAACTGGTGATCAACCCGCCCGGCGGAACCGTTGCGGCCAAACGGATTTCCCGAGTCACGGTCGGTGGCGAGGAATGCTCGACGGTCGGGGCGACCGGTATCAGTGGTGCGACGACCACCAGGGCCACGGTGGTTGCCGCGAGGTCAGCGGGCAGGCGTGCGGAAAGTTGCATCGTGGTCCCCTTGCACAGCGGTTATGGGCACCACGAATTAGCGAGCCATTCGGTTCAATCGGAACGGGAATCGATCTGCGCGGCCAGCGCACCGAGGCTGATGAGCAGTTTCCTGGTCGGCGGCTGCGCGAGGTCGGCGACCGTCGTGGTGTTCAGCGACGCATAGAACGCCGCTTTCGCCTGCGCCAACGCCGAGCGGAGCCGGCACGCCGATTGCAGCGGGCAATCGAGTCCGCTGCAATCGACCAGCTCGGTGTCGCCGTCGTCTTCCAGCGACTGCACGACGTCGCCCAGCCGCGCCACGCGGCCGGCAGCCGTCAGGGCCAATCCGCCACCACGGCCGCGGTCGGCATCGAGCCATCCGGAAGCGGCCAGGTGCGCGCATGCCTTCGTCGCGTGCGTGTACGAGATCTGCATCTCCTCGGCGATCTGGCGCGTCGATATCCGCTGCCGGCCGTCTTCGGCGGCGAGCCGGATCAATATCCGCAACCCGACGTCACTGAAACCGGTTAGCCGCACCCGACCACGCTATTTGAATCGTCATTTCTGATGCAAATAAAAGTAGCCCGACCACAATGTCGGCCTGAGAGCGCGGTTGAGGATATATAGCCTCATTGGCGCTCTCAGACCGACATTGCGTCAACTCACCAGGTGCTTCTTCAACTCCGTGCGCGCGAGGGCGTTCTTGTGCACCTCGTCGGGCCCGTCGGCGAAACGCAGGGTGCGGATGCCCGCATACATCGCGGCGAGCGGGAAGTCCTGCGATACACCGCCGGCGCCGTGCACCTGAATGGCCTTGTCCAGAATCCACTGCACCGTCAGCGGCGTGGCGATCTTGATGGACTGAATCTCGGTGTGCGCACCACGATTTCCCACGGTGTCCATCAGCCAGGCGGTCTTGAGCACCAGCAATCGCAGTTGCTCGACTCGCACGCGCGATTCGGCGATCCAGTCGCGAATCACGCCCTGCTCGGCCAGCGGCTTGCCGAACGCGACGCGACTGGCGGCCCGCCGGCACATCATTTCGATGGCACGCTCCGCAACACCGATGGCCCGCATGCAGTGGTGGATGCGGCCCGGCCCGAGGCGAGCCTGGGCGATGGCGAATCCGCCGCCTTCTTCACCGATCAGGTTCGACACCGGCACCCGCACATCGGTGAACCGCAGTTCGGCATGGCCGCCGTGGTCGTTGTCGTCGTAGCCGAACACCTCCATGCCGCGCAGCACCTCGAGCCCCGGGGTGTCCCTGGGAACGAGGATCTGCGACTGCTGACGATGGCGCTCCGAACCGGGGTCGGTCTTGCCCATGACGATGAAGACGGCGCAGTTGGGATTCATCGCTCCGGTGATCCACCATTTGCGACCGTTGATCACGTAGTCGTCGCCGTCACGGACGATGGACAGCTCGACATTGGTGGCATCGGAGCTGGCCACGTCCGGCTCGGTCATCGCGAAGGCGGACCGAATCTCTCCGGCCAGCAATGGCTCCAGCCATTGGCGCTGCTGCGCTTCGGTGCCGAATTCATTGAGCACCTCCATGTTTCCGGTGTCCGGTGCCGCACAGTTGAAGACCGCGGGCGCCAATTGGATACTGCGGCCGGTGATTTCGGCGAGCGGCGCATACTGCAGGTTGGTCAAACCGGCACCCTTGGAGCCGGGCAGGAACAGATTCCACAAGCCGCGACTACGGGCCTCGGCGCGCAGCTCGGTGAGCACCGGGACGCTGTCCCAGGCCCACCGGTCGTCCAGAGCCGCCAGCTGCTCATGGAACGTCTTCTCGGCGGGATAGACGTGGCTGTCCATGAACGCCGTCAGTTCGGCGACCATTTCGTTGGTCTTGGCGTCGTACGCGAATTCCATGTCAGTTCTCCTTCAATGCGTTCAGTCCGGCGTCCAGCAGGGAGTGCACCGCGTCCCCGGCGAACGCGAACCCGTCGCCCACGGTCTGCCCGTTGACGTATCGGTAGTGGATACCTTCGAAAATGCCCGCCATCTTGAAGAAGGCCAGGGCCAGATAGAACCCGAAATCGCCCAGGCCGCGGCCGATTCCGGCGCTGTAGCGGTCGATGATCTCCTGCTCCGAGAGGAAGCCGGGCGCTTCGCTGACGTCGGAGACCTCTCCGATGCCCGACGCCGCCAACCGTCCGTAAGCCACCATCAATGCCAGATCGGTGAGCGAATCACCGATGGTGGACAGCTCCCAGTCCAGCACCGCCGCCGGCTGCCCGGCCGCGTCCATCAGGACATTGTCGAGGCGATAGTCGCCATGCACGATGCCCGGCGACGAGTCGGCCGGAACCCGCCCCGACAGCGCCTGATATAGCGCTTCCATGGCGGGCAGATCCCGGGTGCGGGCAGCGGCGAACTGCTTGTGCCAGCGCCCGACCTGACGCCCGAGAAACGCTTGCGGCCGACCGAAATCCGCCAGACCCACCGACGCCGGGTCGACCGAATGCACTGCGATCAGGGTATCGACCAGCCGCTCGGAGATAACCCTGGTGCGCTCGGCACCCAGCGCCCGCAGTTCGGCCGCCTGCCGGTACGGGGATCCGTCGACCTCGGCCATCACATAGAACGGGGCACCGAGCACCGACACGTCGTCGCAGAAGCCGTACATAGCGGGCACCGGTACCGCGGTGGGCGCGAGCGCCGACATCATCCGGTATTCGCGGCCCATGTCGTGCGCCGTGGCAAGAAGCTCACCCACTGGCGGACGGCGAACGATCCACGACGAATCACCGTCTGTGACAAGGTAAGTCAGATTCGACTTGCCGCCGGCGATCAGCGTCGCCGACAGCGTCGCGCCGGCACCGGGCACCGCGGACGGCAGCCAATCTCCGAGCTTGTCCAAATCCAGCCCGGGCAACTCGAGATGCGTGTCGGCAGCCATCAGACCCCGCCGCCCAGGAGCACGCCACCATCGATGGTCAATGTCTGCCCGGTCATCCAGCCGGCATCGTCCGACAACAGGAATGCCACCACCGAACCGATATCTTCGGGCACGCCAAGACGTTTGAGCGGGTAGTTCGCACTGACCTCGTCCTCACGGCCCTCGTACAGCGCGGTCGCGAAGCGCGTCTTGACGACGGCGGGCGCGACGGCGTTGACCCGAATGTTCGGCCCCAGCTCGACCGCCAGTTCCTCGGTGAGGTGAATGACCGCGGCTTTTGAGACGCCATAGAACGCGATGCCCGGAGCAGGCCGCAGGCCGGCGATGGACGCGACGTTGACGATCGCTCCGCCGTGTTCGGCCTGCCAAGCTCGATTCACCTTCTGCACCCACGACAGCGCCGACAGCACGTTGACTTCCAGAATCTTGCGCGCGGCGTCCATGTCGATATCCATGAGCGGCCCGTACACCGGGTTGATGCCGGTGTTGTTCACGAACAGATCGGCGCTGCCGAACGTCGCAATTGCCTTGGCCACCACAGCATCCTGGTGCTCGGCGTCATCACCACGGCCGGCCACGGCGAGCGCGACATCCGGCCCACCGAGAGCCGCAACAGCGGCATCGAGCGCGTCCTGCTTGCGGGCAGTGATAACGACCTTGGCGCCTTCGGTGACCAGTCGCTGGGCGATGGCGAATCCGATGCCACGACTGGCACCCGTGACGATCGCGGTTTTTCCTTCGAATCGCGTGCTCATGTCAACTTCCTCGTCGAGTTTCGGTACCTGGCCCCACCCAGTGGGACACATAGTCGAAGTGTGCCACACTGGCACACGGCGGTGCAATGTCCCATAATGGGTGGATGTCCGGAGCAGAATCGACGACGCATCCCCCGCGACTGGGGACGGCACTGAGCCGACAGGCCGCAGTCGATGCCGCAACCCGGCTGTACCTGGCGGGCGACCCGGTCGACATGTCGGCGCTGGCCACCGAACTCGGGATCGGCCGTTCTACTCTCTATCGACTGGTCGGCAATCGCGAAGACCTGCTCAGCACCGTGCTTGCCGAGGCCACCGAACGCACCTTCCGCCGTTCGGTCGCCAAGATCAGTGCCGGCAACGGCGATACCGTCGGCGTCGACAGGCTCCTGGCAGTCATGGAGCATTTCCTCAACGCGGTGGCCGACGCCAAGCCGCTGCAGGCGGTATCCCAACGCGAGCCATTGCTGATCGTCCGGCTGATGCTGCTGCCCGGACTCGTGGAGCAGACCGCCGGTCGCCTGATCGGCGAGGTGCTGGAGGCCGAGGTGGCCTCAGGTCGGCTGGAATTACCGCTGCCGCCAAGCACTTTCGGGCTGGCACTCATCCGGATGTGCGATGCCCACCTCTACGCCCCACTCCTCGGCGGCGGACCACCCGAGATCGACACCGCGCTCGATCTGGTTGCCGCGTTCCTCGGCCGCAGCCGAGCTGACAGCTGAACAGCCGTCAGTTCCGTAGCGGCGGTTACGCCGACGACGTCGCCGCCAGATTCTGTGCCACTTCGGCTTCCCAGTTCTCGATGGAATGCGTGGTGTCGATCTCGAACTCGAAGCGGTCCGTCATATCCGGCGTCACGTCTTCGACATCGACATAGAACTGCTCGTACCAACGGCGCTGCTGATACACCGGGCCGTCTTCTTCGGTGAGCAGCGGGTTGTCGATGCGGGCCTTGTGCTTCCAGATTTCGACGTCCTGCTCGAAGCCCGTCTGGACCCCATCGATGAAAGTCCTTGCCAGTTCCGCATTCTGCTCTTCGGTCATGTTCGGGAGCTTCTTCACGATGGCCCCGTACTGCAGCACGAACGAGTTCGGGCTGACCGGATAGTGCGAGTTGATCAGGATGGTCTCGACAGTCATGCCGTTGGCCACGCTGCGCAGCCGGTCGATCATGTACGACGGCCCGAAATACGAAGCCTCCGAATAGAGAATGGAGGACGGGTCATGGAAGGTGCTGACGACCATGTCGTCGCGGGGCGTCGAATCCATCACCTGGGTGGCGACGTGACCTTCGAAGATGTTCTTGAAGTTCCGGGGAAATGCGTAGTGCACGTAGAAGAAATGCGCCATGTCGACGTTGTTGTCGATGATCTCGCGGCAGTGCGAACCTTCGATCAACTGGATGTTCCAGGTCCAGTCGGTCCAGGCGTCCGTGCCGTACCCCTCGATCTCGGGGATGTCGACCTCCGGCGGCGGAGTGTTGCCCTGCGGGTCATTCCAGACGAACAGTTGCCCGTTGCGCTCCAGCGTGAGCCATGAGCGGGTGCGTGCCAGCCGCGGGGTTCGCTTGGAGTAGGGCACCAATGTGCACTTGCCGTCGCCGCCCCAGCGCCAGTCATGGAACGGGCACGCGATCGAGTCACCTTTGACGCTGCCGTGCGCCAGGTTGCCACCCATGTGGCGGCAGTAGGCGTCGAGCACGTTGAGCCGGCCCTGACTGTCGGCGAAGACCACCAATGACGTTCCGAAGGCGTCGATCTGGTGTGGTGCACCGTCATTGAAATCGCGGATCAGGCCGAGGCAGTGCCAGCCGCGGGCGAATCTGGTCGGGTCCTCCCCCGCCTCGATCTGACGGATTTCAGCCCACTCCTGCTCGGCGACCGACATACGCTCCTCCATCGTTGTGTCTGAATTCATTGGGGCCCAACCAGTGCGGGCATCGGCGCTGTGAGCAGGCCGACGACCATCGCGACGATGTTGTCCCGCGCCTCGGCTTCACTCAGTGCGCCACGGGGTGCGTCGCGCTGCTCATCAACCTGACGTTCGTGGTCGGCGAGCAGCGTGAACATCACCGATGCCATCGCGGCCATGCGTTGGTGGCGAAGCGCTTCGGGGAGGTGCTCCAGTGCGCGCAGCATGCGGGAGGTCAGGATTCGGGTCGCCGGCCACTGCTCGGCGGTCAGCGTGAGCTCGGCCATGACGGGGTGACTGCGGACGCGTTCGAGGAACCGCGCGTAATGGCTCGACCCGTCGGAGTACGGGGTATCGAACAGGGGCTCGACCAAGATGGTCACCAGGACGGCGATGTTGTCATCGGGCTTGCCGTTACTTTCGTGCTCCGCGAGCAGCGCCAGTCGTGCCTGCTCCAACGGTGCTTGCCGGTAGCCGATGATGGCTCTGATCAAGCCATCTCGCGATCCGAAGTGATAGTGAACGGCCGAATTGTTCCGCTGACCGGCAGCCACCGCGACATCGCGCAACGACACTTCCGGGCCTGATTCGGCGATCAATCGTTCACCGGCGAGCAGCAGCTGCGTGCGCGCGTCAGGCCGACTCATGGGCGCCAGTTTATCCCGAACACTTGAAAATGCAATCACCAACGCTTGACCATTTAAGCATTCTCGCTTATTTTGGGTCGTGCGCCCCTCGGCGTCGCTCGCCCCTCGGAAGGAACACCATGACCGTCGCGTATGGACCGATCTGCCAAATCGCCTGGGTCACGGACGATATCGAGGCAACCGAGCAGTTGCTGAGCAAGCAGTTCGGGGTGGGCGCATGGGTCCGGATGCCCAATATCGAGTTCGGGCCGGAGACCTGCCGCCTGCACGGCGAGCCGGCGGATTTCACCGCCCACATTTCGATGTCGTACTCGGGCGCCATGCAGTTGGAGCTGATCCAGCCGGTGCGGGGCGCCAGCATCTACACCGAATTCCTCGAGCGCAGCGGTCCAGGACTGCACCATGTGTGTTTCGAGCCAGGCGATTTCGACGCGGCCGTGGCGTCGGCGCAGGAACAGGGCCTGGCCATCGTCCAACAGGGCGAGATGTCGGGCGGTCTGATGCGTTTCGCCTATGTCGACGGCGCGTCTGCCGGGGTGCCGTACATCGAACTCGGCGCGTTCAGCCCCGAGATTCGTGCGATGTTCGAGCACATCAAGAAGGCTGCGGCGGGCGCCTGATGATTCCGGAAACAGTATCGGTACAGGGTGTTTCGTCGTTCTCCGACGAGGTCGACGTGCTGGTTGTCGGACTCGGCATGGCAGGCGGATGCGCGGCTGTCGAAGCAGCCGCGTCGGGTGCGCGCGTATTGGTGCTCGAACGTGCCGCGGTCGCCGGCGGCACCACAGCCATGGCGGGCGGCCACTTCTACCTGGGCGGCGGCACCGCGGTCCAGGAAGCCACCGGCCAGACCGACTCCGCCGCCGAGATGGCCGCCTACCTGACTGCGGTCTCGAAAGAGCCTGTGCCGGAGCTGATCAGCGCCTACTGCGAGGGCAGCGCGGAGCATCTCGGCTGGCTGGAAGCGCTGGGGTTCGAATTCGAGCGCAGCTATTACCCGCACAAAGCCGTCATCCAGCCGGAGACGCAGGGGCTGATGTACACCGGAAACGAGCAGGTGTGGCCGTTCCGCGACAGTGCGGTGCCGGCCCCCCGCGGCCACAAGGTGCCGGTGCCGGGCGATACCGGTGGCGCGGGGATGGTGGTCAAACTTCTGGTCGAGCGGCTGGCAGAACTGGGCGTGGAAATCCGTTACGAGACAGGCGTCTCCGCGCTGGTCGTGGAGGACGACCGGGTCGTCGGGGCAACCTGGAAGAGCTTCGGTGAGACCGGCGTCGTGCGGGCGAAGTCCGTCGTCCTGACCACCGGTGGTTTCGTGATGAACGCGGAGATGCTGTCGCAGCATGTGCCACAACTGGCCGACGCGCGTGTTTTCGCCTTGGGCAGCAGCTACGACGATGGCATCGGTATCCGGATGGGCCAATCTGTCGGCGCCGCAACAAAATACCTGGACCAGGCGTTCATGACCGCGCCGGTGTATCCGCCCGCCAAGCTGCTCACCGGCCTCATCGTGAATCGCAACGGGGACCGGTTCGTCGCCGAGGACTCCTATCACGCACGAACTTCCGCATTCGCTCTCGAACAACCCGACAGCGTCGCGTACCTCGTCGTCGACTCTCGGCACGTCGAGATGCCGACGATGCCGCTGGTCCAGTTGATCGACGGTTGGGAAGACGTCGCTGAGATGGAAACGGCACTCGGCATCCCGACCGGCCGGCTGCAGTCCTCTCTCGATAGGTACAACGCGAGCGCGGCGGTTGGCGAGGACCCCGACTTCCACAAGGCCGCAACATATCTGGAGCCTCAGGACGTCGGTCCATGGGCGGCATTCGATCTGAGTCTGGGCAAGGCGTTCTACAGTGGCTTCACCCTCGGGGGCCTGGCGATCTCGGTCGACGGTGAGGTGCTTCGCGACGACGGCAGTGCCGTTTCCGGGCTCTACGCCGCCGGCGCCTGCGCCTCCACCATTGCGCAGGACGCCAAGGGGTATTCCAGTGGCACACAGCTGGGCGCCGGTTCGTTCTTCGGGCGGCGGGCGGGACGCGCCGCCGCAGCGGCGGCGGGAGCGTAATCCCGGTAGCGTTGACCGCACGATGACCGGATCAGCTGACCTGCCCGCCCTCATGCCGGCGGCGTTCATCGGACACGGCAGTCCGATGAACGCCGTGGAACGCAACCGGTATACGGCCGCCTGGACGGAGTTCGGCCAGTCCGTGCCCCGCCCCCGGGCGATCCTGGTGATCAGCGCGCACTGGTACATCAACGCCACCGCGGTCACTGCCATGGCGCGGCCTCGCACCATCCACGACTTCTACGGCTTCCCACAGGAGTTGTTCGATGTGCAGTACCCGGCGCCGGGACTGCCCGAGCTGGCCGACGAGATCGCCGAGACCGTCAAACCGACCTGGGTCGGGGCCGACCGGGACAGCTGGGGTATCGACCACGGCACGTGGTCGGTGTTGGTACATGCCTTTCCCGACGCCTCGATCCCGGTGGTGCAGTTGTCGATCGACGCTGAGAAACCTCTGGAGGAACACGTCGCACTCGGCGCGCAATTGGCCGAGCTCCGCAGCCGGGGTGTCCTGATCGTCGGCAGCGGCAACGTCGTGCACAACCTACGGGCCATGAACACGCGGCTCGCCGACGGCGGATTCGATTGGGCCACAAGGTTCGACGACGCTGCGGCCGATCTGCTGACCCGCGCCCCCGACCAAATTGTGCGGCTGCGGGAACATCCCGACTTCGCCGCCGCCGCGCCGACACCGGATCATTTCATCCCGATGCTCTACCTCGCCGGATTGTGTTCAGCGGCCGACACTCCCGCGAATGTGCTCGTCGACGGCTATACGTACGGGTCGCTGTCGATGACGTCCTACACCCTGACCTGAAATCCGCTCAGCGCGCGCTACTGGCGTCAACCTCTGTCGCCCCAGCAGGTTTCAGCGCCTCGGCAGGCGTCACGTAGGCATGGCGGTGGTTGAGCAGCTGGCGGTGCGCATTTTCGCCGACCAGGGTCCGCACCTCGCTCAGCACCGCGCGCCTGCCCTGGTGCTGATGACGCAAGAGCCGTCCGGCCGAGCCGAAGAGTCGAGCCGGGCTCAGCACCTTCGATGGCTTCTCCCGGTGCGTGAAGAGGTCGAGGAATCGCCCGATCTGTCCCTTGTCGTGCAGGTCCGCAACCATCTGCGGGAACACCGCCGGGATCCGGCCCGACTTACCCAGATCGTTGGCGAACCAATAGTGGTCGGAGAATTCGTGGTCGCGCCACCTGCCCCACCGCGCCAACGCCGCATCCTGCCCTTCCGGGGAACCGCCGAGGCCTTCGACGATCTCCGGTACCGCCGCGTCGACCTGTGAGAACGCGTCGCCGATCCCCCGCCCCGGCGACGGGTCCTTGAAGTGGCCAGCGTCGCCGACGAGCACCCAGCCCGGACCGCACGGGTCCCGGAAGAAGCCGGTGTAATGCACCATCCCCAACAACTTGCCAACCCGCCGAGCGCCCTCCAATGCCTCCGCCACCGGCTCGCAGCTGAGCGCGTGCTCCATGAAACTGCTCTCGAGATTGGTACGGAATCGCGGTAGCTCGCACAACTCGGGGATGACGACCACCTGGTACAGCCCGTTGTCGGCTGCGGCACCGATCACGAACTTGTCGGCCCACCGGTGGAACACATTCGTCGGCTCAGCAGGCATGTTCGCGCCCTCGAAGAACGCCCAGTACGCGAACCGCTGATTCGGCACGATGTTGTACTTGCGCGCGGCAACAAGATTCGCGACGGTCGAGTTCCGCCCATCCGCGCCGACAACCAGGCGCGCGCGAAGTTCAGCCTCATGGCCGTGAGTCCTGACGCGCACACCGGTGACCCGATTGCCGTCCTGCACCAGTCCTGTGACGTCGGTGGCCATCCGCACCTCTGCCCCCGCCTCTTCGGCAGCACCGACCAGAATCGGGTCGAGCAACGTGCGTCGGACGGAGGCACTACCGCCCACATCACCGGAGCGTTGCGGCCATGCGGCGTTGAACTGAAAATCCTCGGCGCGGGAATTGGACCGCGTCATGAACGGCGCCCCGGTGGCGCGCAGCTGGTCCGTCACGCCGAGCCGGTCGAGGAACGCCAACCCATCTGCCTCGAAGATGTGTGTCGACAGGGTGTCTCGTGGAAACGTCGCTCGTTCCACTACAGCTACATTTGCTCCCTGCCGGGCCAGCATCGCGGCCAGCGGCGAGCCGGCGCATCGAGCACCGACGATGACGACGTCAAATCCCTGGGCCAACACGGTTGCTCCCGAAGTTCGCACTGCGCCGAGGCAGGCCGCACCCGGCGCAGCTCAGAAAAGCGTACGCCGCACGAAGCGCGGCGTACAGCAATTCTTCAGGAATTAGCCATGCTCACGCAGTGCGGGCTTGCGGCGGTTTTATCACGACCGCGTAAATGCCTCGGCGCGCTAGACCCCTTGTTCCACAGCAACTCTGGTGCGCCCGCGCTTGCGCGCGTCGGTCGTGTAGTCATAGCTGTCGAGGTCAAATGTCTTGCTGGCCAACCAAAGAGACACCCCGGATACCGGCCGCACAAACGGTGCGTCGCCATGGCGGTCGAAGTAGTAGCTGTTCGCCTGGGCGCAGCTGGGTTGCACGAAAACCGTGTGGGCGGCCTTCTTTCGCATGCTGCGCATGTACTCGTCGTGGGGTTCCTGCTTGACCGCCACGCGAGTGGCTCCGCGGCGACGGGCCTCTTGAAGACAGCGCACGATGTGGCGGCACCCCGCTTCGATGATCGAGAACCACGAGGCACCCGTCACCGACCACGGCCCGTTCATCAACCAGAAGTTCGGTGCGATCGGCGTCGAGACGCCCTCGTAATTCTGATAGCGATTCTCGTCCCAGAACGCACCCAGCTCCACGCCGCCGAGCCCGACGACCGGGAACGCCGGCATGGCACCGAGCTGCAGAATATTGAAACCTGTTGCCAGCACCAGAGTATCGACAGCATGCTCGATTTCGCGCCGTGCGCCGGTCTGCGGATCCTGCGTCTCGGTGATGATCCCGCGTTCGGTGATCCTGGCGATGGGATCGGTGACCAGATCGACGTCGTCCCGGTTGAACGTACTGAGGTAGGTATTGGAGAACGAGGGCCGCTTGCAACCGAATGCATATGCTGGAGTGAGCTTTTCGCGGAGCTCGCGATCCTTGACCTGATTTGCGAGGTGCCGGCGGCAGACCTGCTCGATGCCGCGGACCAGGAACGGCAGCCGCGTGTGGTAGACCACGCCGGCAGTGAAGATGAAGTCGGAGAGCGCCGTCGTGACCATGCTGACCGCGTCCTGCGTGAACGGCACGGCCGCGAACATACCCTGCACCCATTCCGGGATGGCGCCGTCGAACTTCGGCACCACCCAGATGGGTGTGCGCTGGTAGACGTCCAGGTGCGCGGCCCGCTCGGCCAGCTGCGGCACGAGTTGTAGTGCGGTGGCGCCGGTTCCGATGACCGCAACCCGCTTGCCGTCGATTTCGACCGCGTCATCCCACCGCGCGGTGTGCACCAACTCTCCGCGGAAATCGTCTATGCCCTTGATGTCCGGATTCTTCGGCTGGTCGAGTGGGCCGACCGCACCGATCAGAAACCGGGCGATGATCAGGCCGCGGTCGGTGTGGACGTGCCACACGTTCTCGCGCTCGTCGAACACCGCGCGGTCGACCTTGGTGCGCAACTGAACATGCGGTCGCAGCCCGTACTTGTCCACGCAACTCTCGGCGTACTGCCGCAGTTCGGCGCCGGGTGCGAAGAGCCGCGACCAGGATGGATTGCTCTCGAATGAGTACGAGTACGTGGTCGACGGAATGTCAACGGCGACACCGGGGTACCGATTGTGGTGCCAGACTCCCCCGATACCGTCGGCGGCATCCAGGATTCGGAAATCCTCGAAGCCGGCCTTCTTGAGCTGAATCCCCAGTCCGATACCGGAGAATCCGGCGCCGACAACGACGATCTCGTGATCCACCATGACGGTCCTTCTCCCCTTGAGGCGACGGCAAATGTGGTACATATTCGTACCAGGTGGTGCGGTACACGAACGTACCACGACCGTGGGGAAAGATGTCAAGAGTGCAAGAACGTCCGGCGCCGACTGCCGAAACCGATGCCAAAGGGCACCGGCAGCGGCTACTCGATGCGATGGCCGACTGCATCGTCGAGACCGGCTTCGCCCGCGTCACCGTCGCCGACGTGGTGCGGGTGGCCGCCACCTCACGGCGGACCTTCTATCAACATTTCACCGACATCGAAGACTGTCTGAAGGCGCTCTACTCGGAGAGCGTGCGGATCATCATCGACGCGATTCGGCAGGCCATCGACCCGGCGGCCTCGAGCGAAGACCAGATCCGTGCCGCCGTCGAGGCCTGGATCGGCGTATGCGACCAGCGGCCAGCGCTGACCAGTGCGCTGACCCGAGATTTCGCCGCGCTCGGCCCCAAGAGCTGGACCTTGCATTTTCAGTACGCCGAGGCCTACCGCGTACTCATCCAGAACCTCACCGAGACCGAGCAATTGCGCGAAACAGGCGCCGCCCCTGTGTCGTTGCTTCGGGTCGTCATGCTGCTCGGCGCGTTGAACGAGCTATTGACCTTTGCCGTCCATCAGGGGATTCCGTTGCAGGACATGGTCGATGAAGCCGTCGATGTCGCGCTCATGATGCTGGGGACACCGCAGCAAGGAACGCCCTAGACCAAACCCGGACCGGGAGACGACGATGTCGGCGCAGACACCGGTGGAACCGAACTGGGAGGCTGCAATCCGTAGCCCGTCTGCGGGCCGGGCGGCGTGCCGTAAGCCGGCGGCGGCCCCGGCAACGCGCCATAACCAGCCTGCGGACCAGGCCCGGGCTGCGGGCCATACGCCGGGAACTGCGAGCCGTAGCCGGGCAGGGTCCGAGCCGTCCCGGCAAGAAGCGCAGATGCAACGAAAGACGCCGCTTGGTCGGTGTACTCGGGAACGTAGCCCTGCGTGTGGCCGCTCCAGGAGTTGCCCGAACCCGCGTGGCAAATCGGGTCGGCAGGGTTGCACAGATCGATCGCTTTGGCGCTGAGTGGTGATTTCTGGGTCGGTGGCGCGCCGTCGGTCCGGTCAGCCTGATTGCCGAAAGTAGCCACCGCCGCAATGTTTTTCACGTACTCGGACGGCAGCGGATCACCCCAGTTGATACCGGAGAAGCCGGCCACAATATTGACCACACTCGCGCCTTGCGAGTAGCCACCCAGCACGATCTTGGTGTTGGGGCACTCGGCCACGGTGGACTTGACGCGAGCAATCGCGTCCTTGGCACCCTCGCCACTGTGCCGCTGCGTGATCGTGGCCTTGTAGTTCACCGCGTAGGACCTGATGACCAACCCGCTGGTCTTGCTACGGAGCGAATCGACGAGAGCGTCACCGACACGGCCCATGCCCACCGGCTCGTCAGTGCCGCGCGCAAAGATGACTTCGGCGTCGGGGCAGTCGTCGGCAGCCGCCACGCTCGGGATGACGAGCGGGGCCGCGACGGTGAGCAGAACCGAGGCCCCCAGGCCGGCCCAGCGAAGCACAGCAGACGAGCCAGCAACGCCTGAGCTACGTACGTGGCGAAACAGCATCCTTGCATCTTACCCGCACACAGGAAAGGAAGACAAACCTCTGACCAGCAAATACATGTCACGCAGCAATCACTGCACCGGCAGCGCATCGCTCCGCAGCGCGTTTCCGGCAAATCTCGCGGGAGGGATTGTGCCCTCAGGCACCGAGGGCGCGCGAGGAGCTGACCGGTATAGTCGCCCGCGTGGGTGCTCGTTCTGACCAGGTTCCCGCACCCATGGTGCGGGCGTACTCGTCGTGCACCCCGTCTTTTCTCTCCTCGATCTGGAACCGCGCCCGCCTGGCGCCGTTGAACAAATTCGCGCGCTGATTCTCGCTGCCCGAACGTTCACCCTTCCAGTTCCTGTGATGAAAAATGAAGCCATCTCTCTACGCCGTTGCGGCGTCGCTGTACCTCGCTGAGTACACCCTCTATTCGAATTCCTCGGCGACCGTTCTGCTGAACGCGTCGATCTCGGACTACTTCCACCTGCCCTACGGCGTGGCCGCCAACGTCGGCGTCGCCTTCCTCGCCGGGTTCTGTGCGACCCTGCTGCCGGCAGGCCTGCTGCTGCACCGCTGCCGGCCCGTCACGACGTTCTACGTCAGTTCGGCAGCGCTCGCCGTGCTCGGCATCGCCGCGAGCCTCAGCCCGGCGTTCTGGGTGCTCATCGTCATCCGGTTCCTGCAGGGCGCGACATCGGCATTGTTGGCGCCGCAGCTGTTCCGGATCGCGCGGCAACAGTTCTACCCGGATCACCACACGGCATTCCTCGGAACGTGGGGGCTCGTGGTGTCGGCGTCGGCGCTGTGTTCACCGTTGATCACCGCGGTGCTCAACGACGCGTGGGGGTGGCGGGCATTCCCGTACGAGACGGTCCTGACCACCGCCGCGTCGATCCCGCTGTTGGCGTGGGGCGCACGCGCGGAGGCACCCGAGCCCGACGCGGAGCCCGAGAGGTCGCGCAGAGGTGCGACGTTGATCGTCGGCTTCGGACTGGTGCAGGTCGTCATCTTCCTCGCGGCCGGGACGACAACCGAGCTGACGACCAAGGTGCTGTTGGGCGCGCTGGCGACGGTGCTGGGCGTCGGGGTGATCGGCGCCTGCCGGTGGTCGGGCGGCGACGGCGCCCGGCGGCCGATTCTGTACCGCAGCTTTCTGATCGTGTTCGCCGCGGGCATCGCGACCAACGTCTTCACGTTGGTGGTGATCTACGTCCTGCAACGGGTGCAGTTGTTCAGTTCCTACCGCGCGGCGCTGGTGCTGCTGCCGATGGCGGTCGTCGCGGGCCTCCTGCCGATCACCAAGTTCGGTCGCCCCGGCGAAGACGCGAAGAACACCCGGTTGGTGAGTTACGGGTCGGCTTGCCTGGCACTGGCCGGATTCGGTGTCGCGGTGGCGGCCGATCACGTCGGCTCGCTGCTGATCTGCGCCACCGTGATGGGCGGCGCCATGGGCTTTCTGTGGAGCTCGCTGGCCACGAACGTGCTGACCAATTCCGGCCGGGTCACGTTCGATTCCGCCGTGTACCACTATCTGCGTGCGTTGGGTGCGGCGATCGGGGTATCGGTCGGCGCGACGGCGATCGGCGGCTTCGATAGCCCGCACCGCCTGTTCGTTTTCTCCGGAGTACTGATCGCCGTCGTCGGCCTCGTCGCTTCCGCCGCGGCGCGGCCGGCGGTCTCCACTCGGGCCGGAGTCGCCCAGTGACGCACGACATCAGCTTCGCCTGGCCGCCCGGGCAACTCACCGTCGATCCCCGCCTTGCCTACAACGGCATCTCGAAAACCTATGCGCGACAGGCGTTCGAGAGCCTCGTCGACATCGACCCCGTGACCGCGCAGCTGCGGCCGTGGCTGGCGTCGTCGTGGTCTCGTCCCGATCCGCTGACGGTGGAACTGAGGATCCCGGCCGGTCGGCACTTCTCCGACGGTGTTCCGCTCACTGCCGATCTGGTCCGAAACAGCTTCTGCGACATCATCAATGACCTTTCAGGGGCCACTCCCCTGCCATCGGCGATTGCCGGTCTGGCCGGGTTGTCCGGTATGGAATCGCGCGGCGAGACGGTCGTGTTCCGGTTCGATCGGCACAACGCCGCGTTCCTGCACAGCCTGGCCGGCGTGAACTTGGCAGTGAGCAAGCCGTCAGCGGGTGGGATGCGTTTGGGCACCGGGTCGTGGGTGCCCGCCGGCGTGGGGTGCCTCACCGATGGCTGGCACCGACTGCTGTTCACTGCGGGCGACAACGAACTCACCGATGTGCACGCCGGACCCGCAGACGGCTTCCGGACGGCAGAACTCCACAATCCGGGGATCAGTTATGGACTGTGCCCCAACGTCTCTCGCGGGCCGCTCACCGATCCGCGAATCCGGCGCGCGCTGTCGCTGCTGATCGATCGCGAGCGACTGCGGCCGATTCTGGACTCGTGCGGCTACACCGTGGCCGGCTCGGTGCTCACGCCGACCGCGCTGCACTACCTCGATTGCTCAGCGCAGCTGGCGCACGATCCGGCAGCGGCCCGGGGACTACTCGATGCGGCCGGAGCCGACGGGTTGCGGTTCGAGGTGGTGTTCAACAGCTCGTTCTCCCCCGTTGACGGCGAACTGCTGTCCGCGGTGGCCGACCAGTTGGCCGAGCATGGCGTCGAGCTCGAGCTGCACGACGTCGACTTCGGCGAACTCCGGTCGCGGCAGCAGTCCGGAGCCTACGATTTCCGGTTCTTCTATTACACCGCAATAGATCCCGATGCGCTGCGGTATCAGTTCGCGGTCGATCAGCGCAACGCGATGTGTCGCGCGGAACGCGATCGGCTCGACGACCTGTTCGACGGTCAACTGCACTGCTCCGACCCCGCTGGGCGCCGGAAGCTGGTGCACGACATACAGCAATTGATCATCCACGACGGACTGTGGCTGCCGATCTGCAACGTGCGCACGGTCGTCAGCCACCGACCGGAGGCCGTGCCCCGACTTGCCCTCGACGCCGAGGGCCTGGCGCGCTTCACTCATCCCGGAACCTGAAAGGCACTCATTCGTGTCCGATCACAACACCACCGCACCCATCGTCGTCGGCGCGGGCCTCGGCGGCCTCGCAGCAGCGATTGCGTTGCGCCACAACGGCCACCACGCCATCGTGGTGGACAAGACCCGCGAGCTCGGCGAGGTCGGCGGCCCACTCGGGATCTCGCCGCCGACGCTGCGGTTGTTCGAAGAATGGGGAATGCTCGACGAGTTCAACCAGATATCTTCGGCAACAAGATATTTCGAGGCCCACGATCAGGCCGGTCACGTGGAATCTGTGGCCGACTACGCCGCCACCCCGAACATCGGTTCCGAACACGGACGGTTCGGGTACGCCGACGCCGAGCTGTCACCGCGCACCGTCCACCGGGCCGATCTGCACGCCCTCATGGTGGCCCATCTCGGCCGGGACCAGGTGCGCCTACGGCACCGACTGACCGGGCTCGCCGAGCACGCCGAGCACGACGAGCACGTCGCGCTCACGTTCGCCGACGGTGCCGTCCTGCGGACGCCGCTGGTGATCGGCGCCGACGGGCTGCGCTCCACCGTGCGAACGCTGTTCAGCGATGACGAAATCCACTACTGCGGTTCGGTGATCTTCCGCGCGGTCAGCCCGGTGGACTGCCTGGACGGTCGACCGAATGACCGTCTGCGCTCGTGGCATTCGGCCGACTACGCCAAACACGTCATCGCGATGCCGGTGCGCGCGGGCCGGCAGGTGGCGGTCGACGCGACTCTCGGCGTCGACGAGCCACCGCTGCACCTGTGGTCGGCGCGTGCGGATCTGACGGCGCTGGCTCGGCAGTTCGACGATTTCGAGCCCGTGGTGGGCCGGCTGATCCGTGGCGCAACCGGGCCGGTGTACATGCACCCGGTCTACGACCGGGACCCCATCGCACGCTGGACCACCGCCCGCATCGCGCTGCTCGGCGATGCCGCACACCCGATGACACCCTTCGGCGGACAGGGCGCCAATCAGGCGATCCAGGATGGTGCGGAACTCGCTCGCCAGCTCGCCGATGCTGAGGACGGTGACGTCGCCGCGGCGCTCCTGCGGTATCAGACTGTCCGGACGGGACAGACGGCGGAAATCCAGCGCTCGGCGCGACAGCTCGCGTCGCGGAGAGCGACCATCGCGCTGCGGCTGACCGACGTGCTGGTCGGCAACACCGAATTCAGCCCGTAGACCCAGAGCTCTGGATCAGCGACAGCCCCAGAAGGCGTGCAGCCACAGCTGCTCGATGGCGTGCAATGCCCTCGGAAGATCATCGGCCGATCGGACGAACGCGGTGTCGCCGCTGACGGCAAACCGCGTGGTGGCCGACAGGATGCGCACGAGTGCGGCAGCGTCGTCGACGATCGGCGCGGCGGTGCCGGCCGCGACTTCGGCCGCGATGTTCTGCTGCACCACCGCGATCACTGCGTCACTGAGTTCGTCGGTGATCGCGCGAATCTCGGCATCGGTCTGCCTGGCAGCCTGGCAAGCCGCCATCACTGGGTCATTGCGCGAAGTCACGGTGGCCAGGGCGTCGACCATTCTCGACACGAACATTTCGGGTGATTCCTGCTGAGTCCTGGGCGCGAAGTGGTCTGTCAGTTCGTCGAGTTCCGTGACGGCGGCTCGCAGCATGGTCGCCAATACGGCGTGTTTGGAATCGAAGTAGAAGTAGAAGCCCGATCGGGTAATGCCGGCGCGGGCGGTGATCGCACTAACGGAGATACTCTCGAAACTGTTGGTGCTCAGTAGTTCTCGGGTGGCGTTGAGGATCGCATCCCGCTGCAGGTCTCCGCGCCGAACGGAGGAGGCGGCACGGTAGGCACCGCGGCGTCCCTGACCATTCCCGGCGGCATCAGCAGGGTCAGCCCGGTTCATGAACGCCACAAAGGGGTTCCGGACCGTAGAGGTCGTCAATGTCGTCGGCGTATTTCTCCGCAACGACTCTGCGCTTGAGCTTCATGGTGAGCGTGAGCTCCTCTCCGCCGGGTTCCCAGAACGTTGGCAGGATGCGGAACCGCTTCACCTGTTCGACGCGGGCCAGCCGACCATTCCCGGCGGCGACTCCGGCGCAGATTTGTTTGATCACAACAGGATCAGCGACGAGCGCAGCTGCCGACGCATCAGGCAGGTTGCGCTGCGCAGCATAGGTTGATGCGCTCTCGGCATCGAGCACAATGAGCGCAGTGTTGTAGGGGCGGCCATCGCCGATGACAGCCATCGCTCCGATCAGTGGGGTCGCCGCTTTGATGGCGTTCTCGATATTGGTGGGTGACATGTTCTTGCCCGCGGAATTGATGATGAGTTCTTTCTTGCGGTCCACGATCCGGAGGAAGCCGTCGCCATCGATGGTGACGACGTCGCCGGTATGCAACCAGCCATCGGCGTCGATGACCTCGGCGGTCTTATCGGGCTCGTTGCGGTAGCCCTTCATGACCAGTGGTCCTCGGACCAGCAACTCACCGTCCGCGGCGATTCGCCCCTGCATGCCCGGAACCAGCTTTCCAACGGTGCCCAGTTTGGCCTCCCGTGGGTGGGTGACACTGCAGATGCAGGAAAGCTCGGACATGCCCCAGATCTCGGCGATCGGAACGCCGAGGCCGGCGAAGAAGCCGAGCGTCTCAGGCGGGATCGGCGCCGCCCCCGACAATGCCCACCGAACCCGGTCCAGCCCCAGTTTCGCGCGGATTTTCGACAGCACCAACTCATCGGCACGTGCCCATTCGGCAGCGATGTCCACAGGGACCGGCTGACCGGCCAGTTCGTATCGGCTGCGGTTGGCGGCCACCTCGAGTCCCCACCGCAGCCCTTGCCTACGCACTTCGTCCGACTCGCTGTCGACGCTGAGTTCGATTGCCGCCTTGAGCTTTTCCCATACTCGCGGCACCGCACCCCACACCGTCGGGTGCAACTCAGCCAGAGCCGGTGCGATCAGTTTGGCATCCGCAACGACGGTCACTTGGGTGCCAAGGACCTCCTGGACGTACAGCGCGGTCAACCGGTCGGCGATGTGCGCCGTCGGCATGAACGAGGTGATGGTGTCGCCGAATCGGAGTTCCAGGACCTCATCGATTGCCTGCACCTGGAACAACAGATTCGCGTGGGTGGTCTCCACACCTTTAGGACTGCCGGTGGTTCCCGAGGTGTAGATCAGTGTCGCCACATCGTCTGGTTGGACGGCGTGCCACGTCGCGTCGAAGTCGAAATCGTCTGCGCCACCGGCAAGCAACGCTGACATCGATATCGTTCCGGCCGGCGCCTCGTCGACACATACGACGTGCTCGGGCGCTGCCCCACTGGCCCGGATTCGTTCCACGTACTGGGGTTCACAAATGATCACCCGCGCACCGGCATTGCCCAACACGTGGCCGAGTTGCTCGGCTGACAGCGTGTTGTACACCGAGAACGACGTGGCGCCGAGATGCTGCGCGCCAACCTCCAACGGGTAGAACTCGATTCGGTTGGCCATCATCAGGGCCACGGTGTCGCCCCGCTTGATTCCCAGCGCGGCCAGTCCGGCGGCGGCCCGGCGCACGAGTTCGGCGTACTGCCGCCACGTCATGGTGTGGGTGTTTCCTGGCGTCCGCAGCGCCACCGCATCAGGGTCGACGGACGCGGTGTACTGAAACGCGGCCGGCCGCGTCGTGATAGCTGTTTCAGGCATGACTTCCTCAACTGTCGTGATGTCGAATCATGGTGGAATCTCAGGGAAGCGCGCGAGCCGGAAACCCGGGTGGTCACATCGCAGGTCGTTGCACGGACCCGGTGATCGATGCCAGGAATTGAGCGGCTGCGCGATAGGCCATGCGCGATTCGGGTACCACGACGGGTAGCGCCTGAAAGACATGGATTTGATCGGGCCACATCTGCAATTCGCACGTGGCACCGGCACGATGGAACCGGTCCGCCAATTCGACCGCGTCACCGCCGAGCAGTTCGGTGGTACTGGCTTGAATCAGCGTCGGCGGCAGTGACATTCCGGGCGCCGGCCGCAGGTCGTGCGGACCGGCGGCGCCGTCAAGGTAGTGCGCGACAGCGGCCCGCGCGACGGACATGGACAGGATGCCCTCGTCGACGGCCCCGTCGTGGAGTTCGGCGATCGACAGGCTGAGATCGGCCATCGGCGAGAACAGCATCAGCGCCGCCGGCTCAGGAAGTTCTGCGCGGGCGTTGGCGACGACGAGGTCGGCGGCCAGGTAGCCGCCCGCCGAGTCGCCCGCGACCACGATCTGGTCAGGCCGGTAGCCACAGCGCAGCAACCAACGATAGGCGGCATCGACGTCGTGCGCTGCGGCCGGAAAGGGATGTTCGGGTGCCAGCCGATATGCGAGCCCGAACACCGGTGCACGAAGCGCGGTCGAAAGTCGCGATGTCACACCGCGATACGCACGTGGCGACCCGGCGACGAAGCCGCCGCCGTGCACATACAGCACGACGATGTCATCTCGGCTCGTTTTCGGGCCCCTGACCCATTCGCCGCGAACGTCGCCGTGATCCACCAGTTCGATCCGGGTACCGCCAAGAGTGGGAGCGGAGGCCCGCAGGCCGCGCTCCAGCAGCTGCCGCACAACCGGAACCGTGCCGGCATTCACCGGCGCGGCGGCGGCCACCCGACGGATCGTCAGCGCCGACAACCCTCGCAGCGCTCGGGCGCGAACCGAACCACGTTGAGGCTCCGGCATGCGATGTTGTTGTGCCGTACACATGGTCACAGCCCAAGGGTTTTGGCGATGATGTCGCGTTGAATCTCGCTGGTGCCGCCCACGATCGTGCCCACGACGGTGGCACGCAGCATCTCCTCCATGCCGTATTCGGAGGCATAGCCGTAGCCGCCCATCATCTGCACACCCTCCAGCGCGGCATGTTTGGCCAGCTCGGTGGTCTTCAACTTGACCATGGACGCTTCGCGCGGCAGCAGCCTGTCGGGATGTTCGTCAACACGTTGCGCTACGTCATAGACGAGCAGCCGCGCGGCTTCCAATTCCATTGCCAAATCAGCCAATCGGTGCGACAACGCCTGAAATGACCCGACCGGCTTGCCGAACTGGGTGCGTTGTTTGACGTACGCCAGGGTGTCATCGAAGGCGCGCTGGGCCAGACCGAGGAACATCGCGCCGATGATGATCCGCTCGATGTTGAGTCCGGCGACCAACTGCCCCCAACCCTGACCCTCAACACCGACCAGCCGGTCTTCGGGCACGAAGCAGTCGGTGAGGTAGATGTCGTTGACCTCCCGGCCACCCATCGTCTCGATCTGCCGGATCTCCATGCCCGGGCTACCCGTCGGCACCGAAAACATCGAGATGCCTTCGTGTTTGGCGCCACCGTGCGACGTGCGTGCAACCACGACCACGTAATCGGCGAGGTGCACGTTGGAGCACCACGTCTTCTGTCCATTGAGCACGTAGCCACCGTCGACCTTGTCGGCGCGGCAGGTCAGCGACGCCACGTCCGAGCCCGATCCCGGTTCACTCATCGCGATGGAGGTGACCACGCCGGTGGTCACCCCGCCGAGGACCTGACCTTTGAGGAAGTCGCTGCCGAACTTCAGATAGGTGTGGGAGACGATGAGGGTCACCGGGAAACTCGACAGTGGCGCCCGACCTCGCGACATTGCCTCCACGAACAGACATGCGTCGAAAAGGCTGCCGCCGGAACCTCCGTGCTCCTCGGGGATCGACAGTCCCAGCCATCCCAGCGCAGCCATGTCGCCGGCAATCTTGGTGCTGTGCAGCTCTTTTCCGCCGTCGGTGAGCGCCAGCCGCTGCTCGCGGGTGTCGCAGTGCTTCTGGCAGAAATCCCGCACGGTCCGCACCAGGTCGTGCTGTTCTTCGGTGAGTTGCAGGCTCATTTCATCTCTTTCTTTCCAGGTCGTCGACCAACTCGCGCGCCGTGGCATCCGGGGTGGGCAGGTGATCGGTCACAGCGGATGCCTCATCGGCTGCCCAATTCGTCTGAGCCAGGATCGAATTACTCGGCTGCACGTACTTGGCCGTCCATCGTCGCGCAACCGCCTTCTATAGGAAGCGTATGTTTCCTATAGAATTGACTGATGTCAAGCCAGTCGACCAGACCGTCGTTCACGTCCCGTCATGGTCACTGCGAAAATCGGCTGGTGAGCTCACCGACCGAGGACTTGTGGCGCGGCCAGTCGTCTGCCGCCCGCGCCGCCGAACGACGCGAACGGCTACTTGCGGCGGGGACGGAGTTGTTGGGCACCCTCGGTGCGCCGGAAACGACGGTGCGGGGCGTATGCCGTGATGCCGGCGTGGGGCTGCGCTACTTCTACGAGAGCTTCCGTGATGTCGACGCGTTGCTGGTCGAGGTGTACGACCGCGTTGCGGATGCGCTGACCGCGCAGGTTCTCGAACAGGTGCTGACAGCCCCCGCCGATCCACAGGCGCGAGCACGGGTGGCCTTCGGAGCAGCCCTCGCCTTCATCACCGACGACCCTCGGCGTGGGCGCATCCTGTTCCGCGAAACCGTGGCCAATGACGCGCTGCGCGAGCACGGCGCCCAGACCGTGCCGCGGTTCGTCTCCCTCGTCGCCACCGCGCTGACCGATGAATCCGAGCGCGCCACAGTGGCTGACGACAGCCGCCGCGCGCTCCAGATCAGTGCGCTCTCCGGTGCATTGGTGAAGCTGTTTCTCGACTGGCTGTCGGGCCAGCTGAACATCTCGCAGGACCAGCTCGTCGACTACTGCACTGAAGTGATGTGGTCGATCATCGGCAACTGATGGTGTACTTGCCGACCGCGGCACGGGGCGTCAGGGGTTGATGATCGGCATCAGGTAGGTGCGCGCAAATGCGCTGAGTTCTTCGTCGGATTCCAGTGGGACCAGGCCGGCGCGAGTCAAGACCAGCGAATGGACGATCCGGCAGACGATCTCGGCGCGCGCCTGGATGTCCGGCGTCTCGGGCAGTAGTCCGTCGCGGATCGCCTGCCGGAATACCGCTTCGGTCACCGCGATGGACGTGGCGAACGTCGATGCGCCGTCCGTCGTCAGCCGTGGCAGGACCCGCTCGGGCTCGAGCGCCAGCATTCGAGTGACGAGCGGATGGTTGCGCCACCGCGTGATGACGGTGACGAAGATGTCGGCCACCAGATCGGCCACATTGTCGTGGCGCGCGGGGATCGCGGCCAGCTCGGCGAGGACGCGCGCGACCTCCCGGTCGTACACCGCCGCGACCACGTCGTCGCGTGAACCGACGCGGCGGTAAACGGTGACGCGGTCGACCCCGGCCTGCCGGGCAATGTCTTCGATGGTCGTCTTCTTGACACCGACCTTCTCGAACTGAACGAGCGCAGCATCAAGGATGCGGGCCCGTACAGAGTCGTCGGTCTCCGGCGCATCTGTCGAGGTGACAAGTGCCGAGGTCATGCCGCAACGGTAGCAAGAACCAGACCGTTGCAACATATCGAGGAAATTTGTAGCTGCAACATTGCAATCAATCTTGTTGCATCGTACAGTTCGATCATGGCTGAATCGGCCGGCGCGACGAGGCGCCGCTACCGCAAGGAAGAGCACGCGATCAACGCGCGCGACGTCCACTTCGACTTCGGCTCGGTGCCGATGCACTACATCCCCAATGAGGTTTTTGCCACCCACATCGTCAACGTCATGCATTTGGTGCTCCCCGAGGGCGAGCGCGCGATGGCCAAGTGTTTGGCCGAAGCGATGCCCTATATCGATGACGAGCGGCTCCGTGAAGAAGTAGCCGGTTTCGTCGGGCAGGAGTCGATGCACGCCAGCAGCCATGCCGGCGCTCGCGAGCATCTGCAGTCGATAGGCCTCGACGTCGACTCGATGGTGCGGACTTTCTCCTGGTTCGTCGATCGGATCCTCGGCGATCACGGTCTGTCCGGGCGCGCCAAGGAGGAATGGCTCAAGGAACGGCTCGGCCTGTTCGCCGGGATGGAGCACTACACCGCCGTCATCGGCGAGTGGATGCTGGAGAACGACAAGTTGGCAGAGCTCGGCATGGACCCGACGATGCTGGATCTGGTCAAGTGGCACGGCGCCGAAGAGGTCGAGCATCGCAGCGTGGTCTACGACGCCTACATGTATGTCGATGGCAGTTACGCACGCAAAGCACGGACTGCCGTTGTCGCAAGCGCCACCCTGCTGACCACCTTCTTACTGTCGTCGGTGTACCTGTACGCGAAGGACCCTGAGCCGGACAAGGGCCGCATGTGGCCGGTGCAGTTCGTGAGCGCGACGGTGCGCGGGATCGTGCCCAACTTCGCAACCTTCTTCACCGAGCTCCCGCGCTACCTGCGGCCGGGTTTTCACCCGTCGCAACTCGGCCCGATGGACTCGGCACTGCGCTACCTCGCGCATTCGCCGGCCGCGCGCGCGACCGGTCACTGATGGAAAGCCCCACTGTGACTGAGGAATTCACGCCGCCCGCACCCCTGCGCATGTTCGGTGCCGTGATGGACGTGTACAAGCAGGTGTTCGTCGGCCCGACCGCCCCCCTGTTCTCTCGCCCGAACCCCTTACAGCGCAATGGATTCGAGCTCGACGTCCGAATCGAGGCGGTGCGTGTCGAGGCACAGGACGTGGTGAGCCTGACACTGCGACCGGCCGACGACGCGCAACTGTCGGCGTGGACGCCTGGCGCACATCTGGACGTGTTCCTGCCCTCAGGCAAGCAGCGGCAGTACTCGCTGTGCGGCAACCCGAACGATCGCTCCCGGTACCGGATCGCCGTGCGCCGCCTTCCCGCCGGCGGCGGCGGATCACTCGAGGTGCACGGCGCGCTCGGGGTGGGCGACGTGATTCGGGTGCGCGGCCCCCGCAACGCGTTCACCTTTGTCGAGGCCCCGTCCTACTTCTTCGTCGCAGGCGGCATCGGCATCACGCCCATCCTGCCGATGGTCAAGGCGGCCGACGCCGCGGGCGTGCCGTGGAAGATGGTCTATCTCGGCCGATCACAGACGACGATGCCGTTTCTGGACGAGCTGCAGGCTCTGACCGGCGGTGAACTCGATATCAGGCCAGACGATGAGTTCGGCGCTCCCGATATCAGCGAGCTGATCGGCAGAGCCGAAGCCGGTTCCGCGATGTATGTGTGTGGCCCGCCGCCGGTGCTCGATGCCGCGCAGCGCGCCGCATTCACCGCCAACCCGACGGGATCCCTACACACCGAGCGGTTCTCGGCGCGGCCGGTCATCGACGGTAGGGAGTTCGACATCACGCTGGCACGCACCGGCGCGACCGTCCGAGTCGGCGCCGAGGAGACGGCACTGGCCGCCATCCGGCGCGAGCTACCCGGTGCCGCCTACTCCTGCCAGCAAGGGTTCTGCGGCACGTGCAAGGTGAAAGTCCTTACGGGTCAAGTGGACCACCGCGACCGGACGTTGCCCGACACCGAACGGGATGCCTACATGCTGACCTGCGTCTCGCGCGCGGCCGGCGACTCCCTCGTACTCGACCTCTGACCTAAGGACCAACAGTGGCCACGCTGACGAATGCCCGCACCAGACAAAAGGTTTCGACGTTCGACGTCCGCAATCCGGCGACCGGAACGACGGTGGGGACGTATCCGATGCACACCGTCGCCGAGGTGGATGCTGCCGTACACCGTGCGCACCGGGCCGCCGACTGGTGGGGCGCACTGGGATTCGCGGAACGGGCCAAGTACCTCGACGCATGGCGCGCGGAGATCACCCGGGGCCGGGCCGACCTGGCCCAGGTCATGCACGACGAAATGGGCAAGCCGATCTCTGACGCCAAACTCGAGATCGCAATGGCGCTCGAACACCTCAAGTGGGCGGCGCGCAACGCCGAGAAAGTGCTCGGCCGCAAGCCGGTGCCCTCCAGCCTGCTGACGATCAACCAGGCGGCATGGGTGGAGCACCGCCCGTTCGGCGTTGTCGGCGTGGTCGGTCCGTGGAACTATCCGGTGTTCACCCCGCTCAGTTCGGTCGCGTTCGCGCTCGCCGCCGGCAACACTGTGGTGTTCAAGCCGAGCGAATACTCCCCCGGGGTCGGATTGTGGCTGGCCGCCGCGTTCGCCAGAGTCGTTCCCCAACAACGGGTACTGCAAGTAGTCACCGGGCTCGGCGAGACGGGCGCAGCGCTCTGTCGCAGCAACGTCGGCAAGATCGGCTTCACCGGTTCCACCGATACCGGCAAACGGGTCATGGCGGCATGCGCGGAACGGCTGACCCCGGTGCTGATGGAATGCGGCGGCAAGGACGCCCTGATCGTCGACGCCGACGCTGACCTCGACGCCGCAGCGGATGCCGCGGTGTGGGGCGGGATGTCCAACGCGGGTCAAACCTGCCTCGGCGTCGAGCGCGTCTACGTCCACGAAGCCGTCTACGCGGAATTCGTGGACAAACTCATGGAGCTCGCCGGGGGGCTTCGGGCCGGCGGCGACGCCAAGATCGGCCCGATCACCATGCCCAAGCAGATCGACGTGATCCGGCGCCACATCGAGGATGCGATAGCGCGTGGCGCGACGGCACTGCTCGGCGGAATCGACGCGATCGACGGTCAGTTCGTACAGCCCACCATCCTGGTCGACGTGCCCGAGGACGCCCTCGCTGTCACTGAGGAAACCTTCGGGCCCACGCTGACCGTCGCCAAGGTCGCCAACATGGACGAGGCGATCGAACGCGTCAACTCCGGGTCCTACGGGCTGGGTGGCACCGTGTTCTCCCGCCGCAACGGGCGCCAGATCGCGGACCGGATCCGCGCCGGCGGAACCTCGATCAACGCGTTCGTCGCCCACGCCACGATCCCGACCCTGCCGCTCGGCGGCGTCGGCGGCTCCGGCTTCGGTCGCGTGCACGGTCCCGACGGCCTCAAAGAATTCACCTACGCCAAGGCGACGACGCAGCAGCGTTTCCCCTCGCCCCTGGCACTGACCACATTCGCTCGCAGCATCACGATCGACGCCGTTGTCGACCGACTGGTTTCCGTGCTGCACGGAAGGAGCCGATAGCCATGGCAGCACAAGCCGAACACAGACACATCGCCATCGTCGGCGCAGGCTTCGGCGGCATCGGGCTCGCGATCAAGCTGCGCGAAGCGGGATTCGACGATCTGGTCATCCTGGAACGCGCAACTGACCTCGGTGGCACCTGGCAGGCGAACACCTACCCCGGCTGCGCCTGCGACGTGCCCTCACACCTCTACAGCTATTCGTTCGCACCCAACCCGAACTGGTCGCGCACGTACGGCCAGCAGAAAGAGATCCTCGAGTACATCCGATCCGTCGCGACGAAACACGATGTGGTGCGCCATATTCGCTTCGGCGCGGAACTGCTCGGCGCGCGTTGGGACAACACAGAGTCGCTGTGGCACATCGACACCGGTTCCGGCGCGCTCACCGCGGATTTCCTGGTCTCCGCCACGGGCGCGTTCGCGGAGGCCAAATACCCGTCACTGCCGGGACTGGATACGTTCGCGGGCAATGCCTTTCACTCGCTGCACTGGGACCACGAGCACGACCTGACCGGCGAGCGGGTTGCCGTGATCGGCACCGGCGCGTCGGCCGTACAGTTCGTACCGGAGATCCAGCCGAAAGTCGCCGCACTCACCGTTTTCCAGCGCTCGGCTCCCTGGATCGTCCCGCGCATGGACCGAACCACAGCAGGCTTGGAACGCGCCCTGCTGCGCAATCTTCCGTTGACGGGCAAGGTGATTCGCGGAGCCTGGTACTCGGCGATCGAGGCGCTCGGGCTCGTCGGGTTTGTCGACACCCGGTTCCGCTACCCCTACGAGGCGCTCGGCCGATTCCAGTTGTTGCGGCAGGTCTCCGACCCGGGGCTGCGCAAAAAGCTGACACCGGACTACATGCTGGGCTGTAAGCGCGCGATCTTCGCCGATGCGTACCTACCCGCCCTGGCCAAGGACAACGTCGAGGTCGTCACCGACGGCATCGCCGAGGTTCGACCGCACTCGATCGTGACCCGCGCCGGCGTCGAGATCCCAGTGGACACCATCATTTACGGCACCGGTTTCGAACCGATCCCCGCCGCCTATGACCGCATCATCGGCCCCGGAGGCATCTCGATCGGCCACCTGCAACGCAAACAGCGCCAGACCTATCTCGGCGCCACGATTGCCGGCTTCCCGAACTTCTTCTGCACCCTCGGCCCGTTCGGTGCGGCGGGTAACCAGTCGGCGATCTTCATGATCGAGTCACAGATCACCTACATCGTGGATGCGCTGACGACGATGCGCACCGCGGGCGCACACCGCGTCGAGGTACGCCAGGAGGCACAGGATGCCTTCCTCGACGAGATGGAACGCCGCAGCACCTCGACGGTGTGGCTGACCGGCGGCTGCCAGAGCTACTACACCACCCCAGATGGCCACAACTCGGGGCTCTACCCCAACTGGAGCTTCGAATACCGCAGCCGGACAAGAAAATTCGATGTTGAAGCGTACGAGGTGACAGCGTAATGGATATCGGCCAGCTCAACCCGCTCAGCTGGGTATCGGCGACGACCTACGACGTCAGCGGCAAGACCGTGTTGATCACCGGCGCGGGTCAGGGCATCGGCTGGGAACTCGCGAAGCTGTTGTACCGCCGCGGTGCGCGGGTTGCCATCGTCGATGTCGACGAGAGCAGCGCGGAGGCCGCCGCCCGGCAGCTCGGGCCCTCTGTACTGGGGCTCGGGGCCGATGTCCGCGACCGCGAGCTCATGGAAAAGGTCGCCACGCGAGTCGTCGAACACTTCGGTCGCCTCGACGTCGTCGTCGCCAACGCCGGCGTGACGCCCGAGCCGGCGACACTGCGCACCATGGACGCTCATGATTTCGACCGCGTCATGGACATCAACCTCACCGGAGTGTTCAACACGCTGCGCCCGGCACTCGACCACGTGATCGCGGCCAACGGACACGTCGTCGTCGTCTCCTCGTGCGCGGCATTCGCACCGGGCATGGGCGGCGCGACGTACATGATGAGCAAAGCCGCAGTCGAACAGCTCGGACGCGCCCTGCGGGTCGAACTCGCCGCGGTCGGCGCGAGCGCCGGCATCGCCTACTTCGGCGTCGTCGAGACCGCGATGACGCATGACATGCTCGACAAAGACGATCTCGGCGTCGAACTCGGCAGTCTGTTGCCGTGGCCCCTGAACGTGCGCATCACAGCCGCACAGGCCGCGAAGGTGATCGCCGACGGGATCGGGCGCCGGGCTGCCCGCACCATCGCGCCCAGCGGCTGGGAGCCGTATGCCTTGCTGCGCGGCGCGATCAATGTGGGGCTCGACAGCTGGCTCGCGGGAAATGCGAAGGTGCAGGAGCTGATCCGCGCGGTCGAGCGCCGGGCCGGCCAAATCTGACGACCATCCAACAACCGAACCAAGGAGCGTTGCGCATGTTCAATGAAGAACTGTTTCAGAAGGCTCTCGCCCAACCGCGGCTGCGGAAGCCGCTGCCCGAGTTCCTGGCCGGTAACCGGTCAGGCGGCAGAGTGCCCGTCCTGGGCGAGGACGAGCTGACGGCCATGACCCAGCGGTGGTTCGATGACTTCGAGCGAAAAGTCGCACACTACAAGAACTTCGGGATCGACGTCGCCTGGCTGATCGAATGGGCCAAGAAGTACTGGTGGAGCTGGCTGATGCGGGACATGTCGCTCAACGACGAGCTGTACACCCAGGACCTCCGCTACAAGGACCCCACCACCTTCGGGCGGACGCTGGTCGGGCTGGACGAGTTCGTGAAGTACAACTTCGCATTCTTCGATGCCATACCCGATTGGCGCTACGACCCGCTGCCGGGACAGGTGTACATCGACATCACACCCGAAGGCGAGACCCGAATCGTCATCCGGTACATCGGAAGTGGGCACTTCGACGGGTCGCTGCGGTTCTATCCGTACGACGAAACCGCGCCGACGGTCCACGGCATCGGAACCTTCGTTCAGTGCACCGCAGTCGACCGCTATCACTTCAACTCCGATGGGCTGATGTACGAGGGCGAGACGCTGTTCGACCTCCTCGACGCGCTGCAGTCAGCCGGCGTCGTACCCGCCGACGACAGTTGGCAGTTCAAGACACTCATGCAGGCATCGCGGGTGCCGGTCATCGTCCAGAAGCTGCGCCGCAGCGTTCCGATACTCGGTCACTAGGCTCCGGCGACGGATGTTCGGGTGAACCAGTGACGGAAGCGCGCCCGCCTCGTCTGGTGCTCATCTCCGGTCACCTCGGTCCAACACCCCGCGTCATAGCTCGTGGTCTTCGGAGCTCCCAGTCGAACGATCTCCAACGATCCATCGTCGTGTTTGATGTAGCGGTCGGCGAAGCGGGAAAACTCGTCAATTGCCCCGCCGTCACATGTTACGCGTACGGCCATGGTTGAAATCCAATCCATAAAAGATGTAGTTCTCGCAGATCATTCCGACTGCGAGCGAATTAGCTTGCGGCTGATCAGGTTTGGCGCCCGGGGACGTCGGACTATCGTCTGCCATAACCGCATCGCACGTGATGCGGTACCGATTTGGTGCGCCCGACATCACTGCGGGAGGGTGGTGGCGTCATTGCGACGCTCCGATCTTGACCGCGAACCGGCCAGATTCTTCAACTCGGCGACGAAACGGCTTCGAACAGCCGTATGCGAAATACCGCCGATCTCCTCACCCTACGCCGGAGTCCATCGCCGGAAGACTCGGAGGCTGCTGACCTCACCCAGCGGATGACCGCGTCGTCGTAGACGGCCGGGTGGACCCGGGCATATCCTGAATGTGACCCACATCACTCTCCCGCTGCGAGGAGGCGAATGATGGTCGCGAGCACGACGCATTTTGACAGGAAATTGGTTCTGATCGGCGTCGTCGTGCTGGCGCTGTGGCATGCCGCACACCGCTTCCGGTTCACGTTCGAACATGCGCTCCAGCTGGGCAGGTTCGATCGCGCGATCGCGCTATGTTGTTATGGCACAGCTCTATTGGGGTCGGTCGGCGCGATCTGGATTTTGGTATCGGTGTGAGGACTCAAGGCCAGCACGTAGATGGCGACCACCGCCGGCGGCGCGAGCAGCGGTAGCCACGGCAGGTCGAGATTCAACGTGGTGGCGAACGCCCCGGCGGCCGTGAACCCGAGCATGGCAACCAATGTCGGTCTGGTCATGGTGACCACACCGGATCCGGCGGCATGCCGCATCAGCAGGTAGGTGGCCGCTGAAAGTCCCGACAGCGCCGCGACCACCGGAGGCGCGTCGGACAGCGCCAACGCCATCACGGTGAGCAGGACCGAGGCCGTGGCAGCCACCCGAAACAGCAGTCCGGCTCCCACCGCCGCCAGCGCCGCCATCGAAGCGACCGCCGCCGGGCCATGTGTCTCGACAGCTGCCGCAGCGACCATCAGGACGCCGAACCCGGTCGAAACGACCCGGGCGCCCGGCTGGCTCCACCCGGCCCGCGCGGTGGTCGTCATCGCATCACCGCCTCGCTGTCCGTCGGCGAACCGGCATCAGCCGCAGCGCCTGATCCAAGGTGACGGCCGACGGCCACGGCACCACGTCCACTCCGACGATCCCCATGTCGCGATACATCGCGTGCCGCTGCAAGGCCCACATGCGGGCCAGGGTCGAGTCCTGCTCGGCGTCGAAGGGCGGCCCCTCGAGAACGTCGACCACCACCACGGTGTGCCTGCGTCCACGCAACTCCGTCAGCGCCAGCGCGAACGGGGTATCCAACAAGGTCGAGAACGCGAACACGATCGCGCCCGACGGCACGGCCGCGCGCGGAGCCAATGTGCCTGTCGTGGTTTCGTATTCACGTCCCACGGACAACGCGGCGTCGAGCACCCGATAGAACTGGCGCTGGCCGATATCGGCGCCGATCCACCGCGGGCGCAGGCTGCCGAGCGCGACAATGCCCGCGCGGTCACCGTTTCGCAGGGCACTCTGCACCACCTGGGCGGCGCCGAGCACGACCCGCTCCATCGCGGCACTCGCCGGGCCGGGAGGCTGCATGCTGGTGTCGATGAGAACGACCACGTCGGCGGCGCGGTGGGTCAGCCGTTCGGTGACATGCAGCCGGCCCCGGCGAGCGCTGACCGGCCAGTTGATGGTGCGCAGCTGGTCGCCGGGAAGGTAGGCGCGAACGTCCGCGTACTCGACGCCCGGACCGATGTGCCGCGTGAGATGGGTGCCGAGCCGGTCAGGCAACTCGATACGCGGTATCGGCGTCGATTGCGGCGGGGCAATGGGAAAGGCAAAGACTTCGGCGACGTCCACGGTGCCTGTCCCTGCCAACAGCCCGCCGCCGGCCACGACGTCAACCGTGGCCCGGATCGGGTACCGGCCCCATCGTTCGGCCGACACCGCAACCGTCTTCAGCTGCGCGGAACTGCCCTCGAGAACCTCGATATCCATTCCGGATTCGACCGACACCGTGACCTCGGACGCGACGCTCGGCGCTGCCGTCGTCACCGACACCGACAGCCGGGTCTCGTCGTCCTCGAAGCATCGCGTCAAAGCCGGCTGCCCCTGGACAAACACCTTGGCAGCCGGACGCTGCCAGCTGATCGAGCACAGCACGCCCAGCAGCGGCGCCGCGAAGGCGATCAGCTGCCAGCGGGGGCCGAGCACCGCCGCGGCGAGGGCCGCACCCGCGCATGTCGCGATGGCCAATGTCAGCGGTGATGCGCGCCAACGTAATTCGACCTCGCGCGGCTCGGTCACGTTCGTCACGCCGGCCCGCCACGCGTCCGCGGCACGGGCAGACGCTGCAGCAACTGCTCCACGATGTCGCTGCCGTGGACACTGCGCACCCACATCTCGGGTTTCAAGCTGATCCGGTGCGAAATCACCGGAATGGCGAGAGATTTGACATCCTCGGGAATCACGTAGTCCCGGCCGAACAGCAGGGCACGTGCGCGCGCGAGTTGAACGAGGTCGAGTTCGGCCCGCGGGCTGGCGCCCACGACCACCTGAGGGTGATTGCGGCTGGCGGCCGCCAGCG
This sequence comes from Mycobacterium sp. PDNC021, assembly GCF_048282635.1. Taxonomy (NCBI): domain Bacteria; kingdom Bacillati; phylum Actinomycetota; class Actinomycetes; order Mycobacteriales; family Mycobacteriaceae; genus Mycobacterium; species Mycobacterium sp. PDNC021. Next base: position 2,552,527 of record NZ_CP182502.1, on the reverse strand, counting down.
ACACCACGTAGTGCAGGACGTCGTCATGCACCGTCACCTGCTCGACCGACTCGCGCATGGCGAGCAGGTCGTGCGCGTCGACAATCTGTTTCACTATCGGTTCGGCCGACCCGCGTTCCAGACGCCGGCGCAGCATCACCGTTTCGTCCGCACCCGACAGGTATTTCAGTTCGATCCTGACCGCGAACCGGTCCAGCTGTGCCTCCGGTAGCGGGTACGTGCCCTCGTATTCGATAGGGTTGTCCGTGGCAAGAACGATGAAGGGTGTTGGCAGCCGGTGGGTTTCGCCGTCGATGCTCACCTGGCTTTCCGCCATCGCCTCCAGCAGCGCAGCCTGAGTCTTCGGCGGCGTGCGGTTGATCTCGTCGCCCAGCAGCAGATTGGTGAAGATCGGCCCGCGACGGAACTCGAACCGGCCCGACTGCATGTCGTAGATGGTCGAGCCGAGCAGATCGGCGGGCAGCAGGTCCGGGGTGAATTGCACGCGAGTGAAGCTCAGTCCCAGCGCCCGGGCGAAAGACTTCGCGATCAACGTCTTTCCCAGTCCGGGGAGATCCTCGATGAGCACGTGGCCACCCGCCAGCACGGAGGTCAAGATGAGGGTGAGCGCCGCGCGCTTCCCCACCACCACGCGTTCGATCTCGTCGAGCACCGCCTCGGCATGGGCCGTCGTCAACTCGGCCGGCATCGTCATAGCCGCTCCAATCGATGCAGGATTTCGTCGAGCGTGGCCCGGCCAGGGCCCGGCTCCCCACGAGAGGAACGGAGGACGTTCTGCGGATCCACCCACTGCCACAAGTGATCCCCGAAGACCATCCGGCCGGTGGCTTGCATCGCGGCCGGGTCCTTGGCCTGCTGCGCGCCGGTGGCCATGAAGAATTCGCGGGCCAGGGTGGGCCGCAAGTGGTGGTCCCAGTCCCCGCGCGTGGATTCCGACCACTGGATCAGCGTGTGGGTGCGAACCATCCAGTCCCGCAACGATTCCTCCGCGTCGTTCGCGATGGGCTCGGCCGGCGCCGGTCCGCGGTGGGCCAGCCGGCGGCGGACGGCCAGCAATACGAGCGCCGCCGCAACGGCTGAAACCCACCCCACGACTCGGCGATCGCCGAGCAGCAGCGTGATCAGCTCCGCTCCCACCGCCAGTGAAATCCCCACGATCGCAAGCCGCTTCATGTCAGGCTCCGCAACTCGGCCAGCACCCGGCGAAGCGCCTCCGCAGCGATGTCGCGATGCCGTTCGGACATGACATGCGGGCTGAAACGTGCCTCGGCGAACAATGCCACGAGTTCGGTTGCGCTGCCGGCATGCAATGCGTGGTGTTCGACAGCACGGGCCAGCACTTCGGAGGGCGTATCGGAATCCTGTGGTTCGGCGCCGGGGGCGTCCGCGAGGGCGCGCTCCATCGCCGCATAGCAGGCGATGATCGACTCACGCGCCCCTCGGCTGCGATCGCCGATCTCGGCAAGGCCGAATTCCGCCGCGCGCGTGAGCGATTCCGGTGTGGATGCGGCGACCGGCGGTTCGTAGGCGTGGTCGATCGGCAGCTGAGGTTCGTTGGTTTGCCGTCGTCTGCGGACGACGACGGCAGCACCCCAGAGCAGCAGCATCACCACCGTGGTGGCGAGCAGGTAGCCGAAGACACTGTGCTCGGGTTGCGGAGGCGGCACCGGCATCGGAGCCGGCGGCGGCACTGCGGTGGGCGGTGTGCCGCCCGGCGCCTTGTTCGACGGGCCTTCCGAGATCGGGAGGTCGGGCAGCTGCAGCAGCTGCAGGTGGGAGAGCAGGACGACGAGCGCCAGCCACACCAGGAGGGCGCCGAGCCCGATCAGCAGTACCCTGCGCACCGGCTTCCACCCGAGCTTGCCCTCGAACGAGCCTGGCAGCGCGAAGGGGGCCGACGCGGCGGCCGGCCGTGGGCGCCGTAGCGACGAGATGACGCCGATCCCGACAATGACGACCGAGACGATGAGCAGCGTGTCCACGCCAACCACGCTCGCGGTGCTGTGCGTCGGCTCGTCTGGGTGTGGGTGACCAACACCAGGCAGATATCCGTGCAGCGCGACGGCGACAACGAACAGCAGTGCGATCAGCGCGACCACGCGCCCCAACGCTTTGTCGATACCGCTCATCGGTACACCGCTCGGTTGTTTGCCCTGCCTCCATCGTGACATGCAACAGCGGATCCCGGGGAGATACTGAGCGGCCGATGGGGTTGTCGGCGACGAGTGATACCGCAGCTAGCGGGACATCTCCCACGGAGTGGCTCGCGACTGGCGTTCGCGCGGGCCTACGAGCGCGAGTCCGCCAGCGGGGGTATCCAGGATGAGGTCGGCAGCTCGGGCGGCCATCGCCATCGCGGGCGCATTGGTGTTGCCCGCGACCATGATCGGCAATATCGACAGGTCTACGACACGAAGTCCATCGATGCCGCGGACGCGCAGTTGATTATCGACCACGTCGTCGTCGTCGGGTCCCATGCCGCAGGTTCCGATGGCGTGGAATCCGGTGAGCCCCTGTGTCATCGCGTTGTACAGGAGTTCATCGTCAGACTGGACGTCGTCGCCAGGGGCCAGCTCCACTTCGACCAGTGCGGCGATCGGGGACTGCCGGAAGACCTCACGCATGGTCCGCAACACCCGGACAGCCGCGGCCCGGTCGTGCGCGGTGGCCAGATAATTCGGGTCGATCATCAGGGGTTCGTCCGGATCGGCTGAACTGATCCAGACGCTGCCTTCAGACGTCGGCCGCAGGATTTCGCCCATGCACGAGAGACCCGGCAGTCGTTCGACGTGTCCGCCGTGACCGGACAGCGTCAGAGCGGTGATCAGCATCTGGCCGTCGACCCGCGGCTGATCACGATCGGTCTTGAAGAATGCCAGCACGTCGCCGGCCGGCGCAGCCAGCGGTCCGCAGCCGGTGGCGGCGTACTTGATCGTGGACCGAATTTTGCCCGGCATGGTCGACAAGTGCCGGTTGTGTCCGATGTCCCGATTGAGCCGGTACGTATTCACCAGCGTCCGGTGGTCCCGCATCCGCCGACCAACGTGTGAGCGCTCCAGGTAGAGCGGCACTCCCGCGGCGGCCAATGTCTCTCGCGGCCCGATACCCGAAAGCTGCAACAACTTTGGTGAGCCAAGCGCGCCGAGGCTGAGCACCACCTCACGATTCGCCCGCACGACGGTAGACGTTGAACCCTGGCGAATCACGACTCCGGTGGCCCGTCCCCTGGTCAGCTCCAGCCGTTCTGCGGTAGCGCCGGTGAGTACCCGCAAGTTGGGGCGGCCGCGCACCGGATTCAGGAACGCGGTAGCGGCGCTGACTCGCCTACCGTTGTGAATTGTGGCGGGGGCCAGTCCAATCCGCGGTTCGTCCGATTCGTTCAGATCATCGAGGTAGCGCATGCCGAGACGGGTTCCGGCGGCGATGGTGGCCAGGGAGATCGGATCGGGGTCGGGCACGACACTGATCGCGAGCTCGCCCCCGAACCCCCGGCTGGACGACATGCCGATGGTGTTGTGTTCGAAACTGCGGTAGGTGGCCAAGATGTCATCCCAACCCCAGCCGATGTTTCCTCGCCGCTCCAGTTCATCGAAGTCGGCTTGCTGGCCGCGGTTGTAGACCATGCCGTTGACCGAGCTGGATCCGCCCAGAACTTTGCCGCGGGGCCACAGCTCGGCGGTGCCGTCGGGGCCGAACGGGATGGTCTGGTGCTGCCAGACGTACCGAGGATTGTCGAACAGCCGACTGCCGAGTTTGGGCACTCGCAGATAGGGGCTGCTCGCGCGGCCGCCGGCTTCGATCAGCAGCACCCGGTTGTGGGCACTGGCGGACAGGCGGTTGGCCAGCACGCACCCCGCGGTACCTGCTCCGACCACGATGTAATCAAACTCGACCATCCCAACCTCCGGTCGTAACATCGATTGGCGAAATATTTGCTGTAATCACATTCGCAAGTATCTGTTGGCACGAAATAGTGGCATAGATATGCAGTTAGTGGCTAGCTATAGCCCTCTGGCAATGTTCTGTTAATTCGCCAAAATCGCGCAATGCCGACAAGTAACCGGACTTGACCTCGACAAGCGACGCAGTCGATTGCGCCATCGACCTGCGCCGATCGCCGGCGAGCCGCCACAACAACGCTGCGGCGCCCGCACAGCCCGGCGAGCCAAACGGTCGCGGCGCCGCGCAACACCCGGTCGGCATCTGGCTGCCGATCGCACGAGCGACCCAGACCCCTATCCCCGTCGCCTCACAGGCCTGCGGGCGTGTTGTGAGGTACACAACACCGGTTGGTTAGCTGCCCTACTTGCCGTAAGCAAACCATAGGTATAACTTTGCTGAATCCGCAGCTGCTAACACAACCGTGGAGGTGCGTCGCCACCGTGGGCACGCACACGACCCCCAAAGCCGCCGGCTTGCCCGGCGCCGGCCACCGGGGTTGCGCCGACCAAGTGTGTCCCGCCCAGCAGAGAGCCGACCGCAGCCATGTCGACACCCACCATCGCAAAATCCCAGGTCACAGCACGACATACGCCAACCACCGACACCGTCACCACACCGTCCGAGGCACTGCCGACACCGGCCATCCACAGCAACCGCGGACGCTCACGACGTGAGCAGCGTCACGCAAAAATCGCCCGAAAACTCATTTTTAGCGACGCATTAGTTATTTGCTGTTCTGTCATTTTCGGGCAAATTGCGCGGTTCGCCACCACCGCCGGCCACCCCGTCTACGTCTCCTGGGACTCCGGCCCCCACATCCGCTACATCGCCGTCTCAGCCACCCTGGCGGTGCTCTGGATGGGCTTTTTGTCCCTGGGCAGCCGCTCGGCGAAGATCGTCGGCCGGGGGCTCGACGAATATGTCACCCTCGTCGCCGCCACTTTGCAGCTGTTCGGCCTCATCGCCATCAGCTGCACGCTGTTTCGTCTGGATATCTCCCGCGGCTACCTGGCCATCGCGCTGCCCGTAGGCCTGACCGGGCTCATCATCACGCGCTGGGCCTGGCGTCGCATCAACGCCGGCAGGCACCGCAACGGCCGAGACCAAAGCCGCCTGCTCGTCGTCGGCGCCACCAGCGCCGCCCACGACATCGCCACCGAATTCGCGAAGGATCCGTGGGTCGGGTACCAGGTGGTCGGCTTCTGCACCCCCATGGGACCCGTCCACGGCAAAGAGGTCATCACCGTCGCCGGCCGCGACATCCCCATCGTCGGCAGCGACGAGGCCATCCTCGACGCCGTCCAACGCACCGGCGTCGACACCGTCGCCCTTGCCGCCACCCACCACCTGAGCCCCGTCGCCATCCGCCGGTTGATGTGGGAATTGGAGGAGCAAGGAGTCGACCTGATGGTCGCCCCCGGCCTCATCGACATCGCCGACCAACGCCTCACCAGCCGACCCGTCGCCGGCATGGCCGTCTTCGAGATCGCCAAACCCCAATACAGCCGGGCGAATTCGTTGATCAAGCGAGCCTTTGACGTACTGTTCGCGGTCACCGCGCTGATCGCCATCGCACCAGTGATGATCGTGACCGCCCTGGCCGTCAAACTCACCAGCGCCGGACCCATCTTCTACAAGTCAGAGCGCATCGGAATGGACGGCGTGCCGTTCCGGATGACCAAATTCCGCAGCATGTACCAAGACGCCGACGGCCGCCAGGCCGAAATGATCGCCGCCAACGGCGGCAACGCGATGTTCTTCAAGATGAAGAACGATCCCCGTATCACTCCCGTCGGCAAGATCATCCGCAAATTCAGCATCGATGAACTCCCCCAGTTCTTCAACGTGCTGACCGGCGAGATGAGTGTCGTCGGCCCCCGGCCCCAAGTCCGCCGCGAAGTCGACACCTACGACGACCTCGTCAGCCGCCGCCTCTCCGTCAAACCCGGCCTCACCGGACTCTGGCAGGTCAGCGGCCGCTCCGACCTCGAGGTGGAAGACGCTGTGCGCCTTGACCTCTCGTACGTAGAGAACTGGTCACTGCTCCAAGACATCCTCATCATCACCAAAACAATCCGCACCGTCCTCGCCGGTGACGGCGCCTACTAACCACGCGAGATATACCACCCATCAGGCCCTGGGTCCCGAACGATGTCCCCGATCCATCGTTCGGGACCCAGTCCTGTCTGCGGTGTTCACCAGCCCAACGTAGACCGGACGTCCGATGGCCACGAGTCAGCCTTCAGGCCATGGGTTCTCAGCAGCGCCAGGGCAATGCGCTCCATTCCGAACCCTACGCATGCACTGTGCGCCGTTGCGCCGTCCGAGGTCGACAACCCGAACGTATCGCCGAAATGCTCACGGTGACAGTTGGCCGAGACCACCGCGGTGCCGTCGTCCAGATCACCGTAGAGCCGCACCAGCAGTTCGGTTTTCAGATTCTCGTCTCTCTGGTTGGCCGCCAACATACGGCCGACCCTCCCGAAGAACGGATCGTTCGCGGCTGCAGGCCGAGCCTGCAGGCCGAGCCCGATGAGCACCTCCATCCCGTGCGTCACCCACGAATCACGATGGGCCTCTGCCTGATCGGGTGAGCCGACGCACACATACTCGTGCATCCGGAAGGCCTGCATGCGCGCCGGGTCGATCGCCGGCTCATGGCGGAAGCAGTATCCGTAGACGTCCATCAGCACGCCTTCTGCCGGAAGCACCTTCGGCAAGGTGCCGTAACTGGGATGGCACGCGGCGGAAACCAGCATGGTGCCGGCCGGACTCAAATGTCCGTCCCACGGCAGACCAGCATCGCGATCGGCCAGCAATGCCCGATGTTCGGTGTTTCCGCCGGCGAACGTCGAGATGGCGCCTGTCAGATTCGGAAAAGACGCGATGTAGTCGGTCTTCTCGAAAGCCTCACGGGGGTAGAGCGGTGGGAACCGCAGCACCGCCGCGTCGTCTCCATGTACCGCTGCACCTTTGCCACGGACCGCGAAATCAATGCCGTCGACGATCTTCTCGAAGTCTCCGCCACGGCCGTACAGCCCGTCGATCCCCAGCGGGATCAGCAGGCCGGCACCGATCAGCTCATTGCGAAATTCGTTGCGCGCCAGTTCAAGCGAGTCGCCAGTCATGTTCAGGTCCTTTACCCCCGGTAGGCCAACACGAGATTGGCGTTGTTCAATCGGATGCGTTCATTGGAAACCATCAGCTGCGGCCCGAATGCGTCCCGCAGCAGCCGCCCCATACTCAATGCGTGGTCCTCGCGGTAGCCGTTGAGGCCGACGATCTTCAGCGCTTCGGTGACCACCTCGATCACCGCCGTCGACGCGGCAATCTTCAGATTGTTCATGGCGACCATGAAACTGATCGTCGCCTCAGCGGCTCCGGATTCAACCAACGCCTGATAGCGGCCAACCTCATGCAGCACCATCGATTCGAAACTCTGGTGCGTGACGGTCAAATCGGCCAGCAAGGACGCCTGCGGCACGGTCTTGTCCGGTGCCTTGCGCGCAGCTTGCCGAACTGTGGTGCGAGCCTTGGCATATGCCGCGTCTGCGATACCCAGCCAGACTGACGCCCAGAGCGTATGCGAGGCGGGCAACATCGTGGTGGCCAGGATGCTCGCGTAGTCGGCCGGCACCAAATTGGCCGGTGAGGTCCGGGCCGAAAGCAGATAGCCCGGGCTGCAGGTGCCACGAAATCCCATAGTGTTCCACGTGCTCGTGCGCTCGAGACGGGTGTCTGCGGACGGACACAGCAGTAGCACCTGATCATTGTTGGCCGCGTCAGGGTGGCGCCGCGCAGTCGCGCCGATGTAGTCGGCGAATTCCGCGTACGAGATGACTGGCGCGTTCTTGTCCAACACCACGGCGTCTCCGTCAGTGACCACCGCACAGGTGGATGAGCCGATATCACCGCCCGTGGTGATCTCCGTGGTTGCTGACGCAATAAGTGATTCATTTGCTGCGATCGACTTTGCCAGCTCTGCGGCCGACCCTGTTCGGGCATACTTCGCCAGCACCAAGGCCTGCGTCTGATGCATGGCGAACACCATGCCGGCGGCGCTGCACGCAGCCCCGAGCGACCGGGCGACAACCGCCAGCTCGCCGATCCGATAGCCCTGACCACCGAGCTCGGGCGGAAGCCCGCACGACAGTAGTTTTGCCTGCTTGAGTGCATTGACTGCCTCATGAGGGAAGCGCGCATCGCGGTCGACGTCGGCGGCGGCGTCGGCGGCGGCGCGTACCGCGTCGGCGAGTCCCGGGATGGCCGGCGCACTCCGCGCGGCAGCACCGTCATGGTCGGGCATATCGACTCCCTCGGGATGGCCACCAAGAACCTGGATTCCAGCAGCACGTGAGTTAGCTGTAGCTGATTCAGCGAACTAAAAATGGAACTTGCTCTGTATGATAGAACCATGCGGGAAACGATCGAGCGGGTTTTGGTGGCGCACGGCAGAATGGCCGTCGACCCAACCGGGGTGGCCGACGACGCCGACCTCTACGAATTGGGCCTCACGTCCCATGCGTCGGTGAACGTCATGCTTGCGCTCGAAGACGAGTTCGACATCGAGTTCCCGGACGAAGCCCTGAAGAAATCCACCTTCGCCTCGATAAAGAACATCCAGACCGTCGTCTCGACGCTCGCCAAGTAGGGACCGTGGCATTCACCGCGGTGCCGCAGACCGCAACGGCCCTGCGGATCGACGCCGTCCCCGGGCACTACCAACAGCATTTCACCCATGGCCCCGAACGCATCTGGACTGAGACGAACTGCTACCTCGACCTGTGGATCGAAGTTCTCAACTGCCTTGGGCTGGACCCCGTTCCGACCTTCGCGGCGCTCCTTTCGGCCGATCATGACGGATTGAGCTGGACGTTTGGCAAGCAGCAACCCGAGGATTTGCGCCGCCTCTACGGCATCGAGGTCGATGAGGAGAATTCGTGGCTCCCCTTGCTCGAGCTGATCGAAACCGGGCCTCCCCGCGGTGTGCTGCACACGGTCGAGGTCGACAGCTGGTGGCTTGCCGACACCGCTGGAACCGCGTACCGCACCGAGCACGTCAAGACCACGATCACCCCGGTTCGGATCGACCCCGCGAACCGGCGGCTGCGGTACCTGCACAACGCAGGATTGTTCGAACTCGACGGCGACGACTTCGATGGTGTCTTCGGCCTGACTGCCGAATCCGCGTTGCCACTGCCGCCCTATATCGAAGTGATCCGGCACTTTCCCGACCGCGCTCAGCCCGGTGCCCTGGCCAGCATTGTGCACGAGCACCTTTCGCGCCGACCGGACGGTAATCCGATCGATCGCCTTGCCGCATGTGTCGACCACGCCGCGACCTGGCTGCCCGACGCGGGCATGGCGCGCTTCCATTTGTGGGCTTTTGCCTCATTGCGGCAGTGCGGAGCGTGTGCCGAACTTCTTGCTGATCTGGCCGAGTACCTCGACAACGACTTCCCTGGCGCGGCAGCGGCAGCAGCTCCGCTGCGCGAGGTGGCCGCCGGGGCAAAATCATTACAGTTCAAGATGTCCCGCGTCGCCAGCGGTCGCAAGACTGACGTGTCTCCCATCCTCACGACCATGGCCGGCAACTGGCAGCTCGCACTCGACGTCATCGCCGACGCGGTAGGTTAACCCGATGCTGGAGCGCTGGCAGGTGCTGCGGTGCGACCCGGACACCATCGCGCGGCCCGACGAGTTGGTCGACAAATGGAGTACTGCACCGGTTTTCGAGGCACCGGCAACCGTGGCAACAGTGCAGCAGGGGAATCCCGACGACTACGACTGGTGGTGTCGGACCACGTTGGCGGTCGAGCAGCCGACGAGCATCGACTTCGAAGGACTGACCTTTCCGGCCACGGTATTTCTCGATGGTGTGCCGGTCGCCGAATGCGAGTCGATGTTCCTGCCCACCCGCATCGACTGTGATGCCGGCAATCACGAGGTGACGATCCGATTCGGTTCGATGAATCAGTGGCTGAGAACTCGCCGCCCCCGAGGGCGGTGGCGTTCGGCCCTGGTCGGAACGCCTGGCCTGAGGTGGGCTCGGAGCACGCTGATCGGACGGGCCCCGGTCTACGGGAAGCTCCCTGCTCCCGTGGGCATTTGGCGTCCGGTGACCGCTGTACCAACCCGCATTCACACCGAGGCGACAACACGGGTCGAAGGCAACGTGGTGACGGTGCGAGGTGCCACCAACGCCGCATCGATCCGGCTCACCCTCCGAGACCCGTCCGGCCGTGACATTGCCGATGAGACGACGCCCTCGGCCGATGGTGTGTTCCGATTCGATGTGACCGTCGCCGAACCTCTGCTCTGGTGGCCCAACGGCTATGGGCCACAGCATCTCTATCGGGTCGTCGTCGAAGCCGACGGCGTCCAGGTGGCCGATGAACCCGTAGGCTTCCGAACGATTTCGGTGTCCGACGAACGATTCCGGATCAGAGTGAACGACACCCCGATCTTCTGTCGGGGCGTGACCTGGTCCCCTCCGGATCCAGTGCGGATGTATGCCGACGGCGCTCAGATCTCCGACCAGATCGCGGCCTTCGCCGCTTCGGGAGCGACGATGGTGCGGGTCGTGGGCGGCCTGGCATATGAACAAGACGAGTTCTGGCAGGCCTGTGCCGAGGCCGGACTGCTGGTCTGGCAGGACACCATGTTGGCGACGTTCGACCCGCCGGCGGAGCACGGCGCGCTGATCGCTCGAGAGCTCATCGCAGTCCTGCAACGGGTCTCGGGGAATCCAGCACTGGCGGTGGTCAGCGGCGGCAGCGAGACGCTCCAACAGCCGGAGATGATGGGACTCAGCCACGAGGAGTCCGCAATGGCGGTGATCGACTCGTTGCTACCCGCGGCCGTGGCGCTACATGCTGACGCGCACTACGTCCGGTCCACACCTGCACCACCACCGGGTAGCACCGATCTGGCCATCCGGCCGGACACCGGAACAGCGCATTGGTTCGGCGTCGGCGGCTACCTACAGCCGATCGCCGCAGTACGCAGTGCAGGAGTCCAGTTCGCTGCCGAGAGTCTCGCGTTCTCCAACCCACCGATGCTCGACTACATCGAGCGACATTTCGGTTCCGCCGCAGTGGCTGGTCACCACCCCGAGTGGAAGGCGGGGGTGCCGAGGGACCGCGGATCGTCGTGGGATTTCGAAGATGTCCGCGACTTCTACGCGCAGGCGGTGTTTGGCGAAGACCTGCTGGCCGTCCGCCGCACCGACCCCGACCGGTACCTGCAGTTGGGCCGGCTTGCAGTCGCCACCGCGATGCGTGAGTGCTTCGCGTTCTGGCGGCGCGCAGACTCCGGCTGCAGCGGCGCGCTGGTGCTGTCCGGCCGAGATTTGACCCCCGGCGCCGGATGGGGCCTGCTCGACTCTGACGGCCACGCGAAACCCGCGCTGTCGGTACTTGGCAGGGTGTGGGCACCTGTGGCGGTACTGCTTTCCGACGAGGGCCTGGCCGGCATCCGAGTCGATATTCACAATGACACCGACGCGGCGCTGCACGGTGAATTGACCTTGACTGCAACCAGTTCCGCGGGCGTGACCATCGACGTGACACGGAGTATCGCGGTGCCGGCGGCGTCGTCGATCACATTTGCCGACGCAGAATTATCCGGCCGGTTCCGTGATCTGTCTCATGGCTTCAAGTTCGGGCCGCCAACCGCGGATGCCGTCCAGGTCACGGCGGCATTCGACGGCGGCCCCACACTGCACGACGTGCTGATCACCAATCCCGCGAGCCGGCAGCTCGCATCGTCCGTGACGGCCACCGCTTCGCGTCAGACGGACGACGGTTGGGTCCTCGAACTGATGTCCGAGGTGGCGGTGCGGTACATCGACATCGACATTCCGGGTTGGCGCGCAGGCGACAACTATTTCGATCTGGCTCCACGGCTGCCTCGCCGGATACCGCTACTCCGTCACGATGGCAATGAAACACCAATCGGCACAGTCGGATCGATCGATCTGCGCGCACGAGCTCCGATCCGGAGCCTGACATGATTCCTCCCGAGCTCCAGCTGCCCGGGCATCACATTCGTATCGGTTGCGACGTGGTGAGTCTCAGCGAGATCGAGCACTCCGTATCGACGTTCGGCCCGCGGTTCCTTTCGAAGATCTTCACCGCCGGCGAGCTCACCGCGTGTGCCGGACCGAATCAGCTGCCCCGGCTCGCGGCCCGATTTGCCGCGAAAGAAGCAGCCATCAAGGCGTTTTCGGCGCCCGATCTCCCATTCGTGCCGCGCGAGATCGAGGTGGTCACGTCCAAGCCCCTCGCGACGCTTCGGCTGACCGGCTCGGCCGCAGAGCTGGCCGCTGCGCAGAACTGGCATCAGATCTCGCTGTCGCTGACGCACGCCGAGTGCCACGCCGCAGCTGTGGTGGTGGCGGTCTGCGGCGAAGGCAACACCCGGTCAATCCGCGCAGAGTGACCCGCACATGGCCTGCGCTTCTGTTGCTGTAATTGCACGACCGGTGATTTCAGCAATAGTTTATGAACCTGGATTACGTCCATTCAGAGGCGATGCCAGTCTACGAAATATGTTGTTATACATCAGTTTATTGCCATTCCAGATACTGCCACGAACCGCCTACCGTTGCCGTGATGACAACCCATAGCGATGCCTGTTGATTGGCTAGAAAATTTGCCATATCGCGGCACATTCACTACTGTCTAGCTCACACGAATGGGTTTGGAGGGAGCCGACGTGCAACAGCGACGCAGGACTGCCATTTCGAGATGGATCACGCCGCTGTGGCCGATCACACTTGTCGGCATCGCACTCGGCGCCCTCATCGGCGCATTTGCCTTCGCCCCGAGCAAAGACGTAACCGCCAGCACGGTGATCCGGGTCGACGAGCCGATCGAGGCGAACCAGATCATGCTCGGCACACAGCCCTTGCTCAACACGATGCCGGATTACATGTCCGGAGAATTGGCGTACCTGTCCTCGCCGAGCTACCTGGATTCCGTCGCGAAGAAACTCGCGAAAGGGACGAAACCCCAGGTGTCTGCGTCGCAGACCGGCAAGTCGAACCTTGTCACGTTGTCGGCTACTGCGGCCAACTCGGACGACGCCCGTCATGCCGTCGATGCGGCGGTGACCGCCTACACCGGTCACATCTTCGATCAGAACCAGCAGCGGTATCAGGCCAGTCTCGACGCCGTCAATGCCGTCATCCCGAAACTCGAGGAAGCCCAACGGGCGAGCGAACCGAACGCCGGCCGCCCGACCGATGAGCTCGTCCAGCTCTACTTCAGGCGCACTTCACTCGAAGTGGAGCTGCTGCGGGCACCCGGGGTTCAGACCGTCGAACCAACGCGGATCACGACATCGACCGGACTGCTCTCCTCATCTGTCATCGGCCCGATCGGCGGAGGGCTCGTCGGCGGCATCATCGCGCTGGCCGGAGCCATGGTGTGGCGCACCCGTTCGCGTACCGTCACGTCGGTCGTTCAACTGGACGGGGAAGACCGGTTCGCGCTGCGACCCGTCCTCCGACTCGGCGAACAGGTTGACGAAGTGGCAGCGCGGTCGGTCTATGCGCAACTCCCCCTGCCACGCACGGGAAACATCCTCGTCGTCGGAGCATCGGCGAATTCAGGCAGTACCGCCGTCGCACGGCACATCGCGTTTGCCGCGGGAGAGCACGGCGAGGTGGTCACCGCGGAGCTGACCAACGGCGACAGCGACGCCAGCAGCGCCGAGACCGTGATCCTCGACGGGCACACCTGGAGTACGCCCGTGGCGGTCGAGACTGCCGACAATGCCGACCACATCATCATCGTCGTTCGGATCGGATTCGACACCGCCGACGATGTCGACATCGCGGCACGGGCCATCGCACACCGGGACGCGCCGGTTTCCATCGTGGCGACCCGCGCGTGACACCCCGATCGAGCCGGCAAGCATCTCGGTGATCGCGGCATGCTGACTGCAACGAGCCTCCGGCCCAAGGCCCGGCCGCGCACAGGTGGCGAACTGCGATTGGGCTGGTTGTCACCGGCAGTCGTTTCGCTCGCCGTCGGCTCCAGCGCAATCCTGCTGACCGCATCTATCAGCGATCAGCAATTCCGGACGTACTGGCAGGAGCCGAAGCTCGTGTCGGACAGCATGTTGTGGCTGTTCGAATGCGGCGTGCTCGCGTTCGCCTTCGGCGCGATGATCGTCATCGCTGCAATGCCGTCCCGCGACAACCTGATTGCGGTTTGGCCGGCGCTATCGGCACTGCGGCGCGCGACTCTCGAACGCGCCAGTACCGTACTGACGACGCTGACCGTCGCCGGCTACGTGGGTTTCGCTGTTCTGATCGTCAAGAGTGGACTCGGGCCCGCAGAACTCTTCGGCGGATCCGACCACCCATGGGACGCCCCGGCGAAAACCGCGATCGGCAACATCCCCGGAGTCACCGCCCTCACCCAGGTCGGCATCGCGGCAGTCGTCGTCTCGTCGATTCTCCTGGCGCACGGGTACACCCGCGCCGAACTGGCCAAGCTTCTGATCGTCCTCACGCTGTCGGTACCTCGCTCGTACATCTACTCGGAGCGCCTGGCGATCCTGGAACTGGTGGTGCCGATCGTCGTCGTCGGCTCGGCCTGGCTTGCCACCCGGGACCGCAAGCGCCGCACCGTCGCACGAACGATTCCCATCGCCGGGATCGCGCTGGTGGTCGGTACATTCGCCTTCTTCGAGTACTTCCGCTCGTGGATGTTCTACCGAATGCACGGTGAGGACTCGTTCCCCATTTTTGTGCTGAACCGCCTCGCGGGCTATTACGCGACAGCCATCAACAACGGCGCGGTCATCATCGACCACATGAGCTGGCCGGGCCGCCTACCCTACGACACCCTTGAATCGTTCTGGTCGGTCCAAGGCATCTACCAGGTGAGACTGTATGAGCTCCTCGGCGGCCATGATCGGCCATACCCCAAGACGTTCGACCCGAAATCACCCTATTTCCAAGCTCTCGAGCAATATGCGAATCCCGAGTTCAACAATCCCAGCGGGTACGAAGCCCCGTTCGTCGACTATGGCCCGATCGGCGGCCTGGTGTTCTTCTTCGGACTCGGCATGGTGGCCGGACTGCTGTACCGCCACTTCTGCCGAGGCAGCCTGGGCGGCCTGCTGATCTACCCGATGTTCTTCACCGGACTCGTCGAATGGCCGCGGTACATGTATTGGGTCCAAGGGCGGGTCACCTACGCGTGGGTCAGCCTCGTCGTGGTGATCGCGGCAGTACTGATCGCCGAGCGCAGGGCACGCCGGCGCGAGACAATCTGGCTGAAGCAACCGAGGCATAGTTTGCCGTGATTGTCGGGAAGGAATGCCTCGTGCGAGGTCAGGCAGTGCTGGCAGCGGTGGGAGCCATCGCAATGATGGCAGTGGGTTGCAAGCCGCTCTCAGCTGCGGACAACGGTGACTACCGCGACGACACCGCGTCTCTGCAAGCACAGTTCGACGCGCTCGTACCCGGCGCAACCCTGACGCTGGAGCCTCGGACTTATCACCACAGCGGCATGCTCACGGTTCGGACCCCCAACATCACGATCAATGGCAACGGGGCCACGATCACCGCCACCAACGACGAGACCTCCGCCGTTGACATTCTCGGCGACGGCATCACCGTGATGAACGTAACGCTCAGCGCACCCACGGAAGGCAAACGGTGGATGGGTGAGCAACAGCACAAGCTCGTCGTCAAAGGACAGCAGGCGACCATTTCGAACGTCACCGTGGTGGGGTCCGCCGGCGCAGGGATTTATCTCAGTGGCGCACAGCATTTCGTCGTCCGAGACGTGACCATCGTCGGCACCCGCGCCGACGGGCTGCACATGACCGGCGGCTCAGCCTTCGGCCAGGTGGACAACGTCAAGACCGACCAGACGGGCGACGACGGTGTCGCAGTCGTGTCGTACGACCATGACTCGGCGACATGCCACGACATCGTCGAAAGGAACATCACCGTCGGCAGTACCCGGTGGGGACGTGGCATCACGGTGGTCGGCGGAAACAACGTTGACATCAGACATTTTTCGGTGGCCAACACCAGCTCGGCAGGCGTCTACATCGCCAACGAGGGCAATCCGTTCTACACGCGATCCGTCGAACGGGTCACCGTCGCCGATGGCACCGTGACCGGCGCCAATTGGGACAACAACATCGAGCAGGGCGCCATTCTCGTGTACTCAGGGAACCGCGGGCGATTCGTACACGACGTCGAAGTCTCGGCCGTGACGGTCAATGCCACGAGCGCCCACGCCAACCGCAACGTGGCAATTGTCGACGAAACCAATGGCCGGGATCAGGCGATCCACGGAATCAGATTGTCCGACATCCACCTGACCGCGACCACCGTGGCACCGTTCTACAGCAACGTGCCCGCAGCCAGCTACACAATTACCAACTGGACCAACGACGGCAAGCACATCGACGTCGGTTCGAATTAGCTCTGAATTTGCTGAAACAGAACCGGCAACATTGATATAGGAATCGTCCAGGCTGCGTAGCGACGACCGCTCCGACGTACCCGACTGCCGGTTAGTTCATCGCCGGTGCCACTGCCAGCAAACCGATGCGCATGGTCGACATCCTGGCCGCACGAACCCGCCGAGGGTCGCCATCAGCAAAGAAATCGAACCGTAACTGACACTTTGGCAAAAACCTACTATTAGTACGAATAATAGTTACCCTGCACATTTGCCGAATAATGCGTCATAAAACAGTGATTTTGGCGAATTTTCGAGCCGCCTGGCGACGTCCAATTCTCTGAGATTGTTTTTCAAACACCACACATCCCGACAAATGATCGTCATCATCGTTGCGACAAATGACGGCCGCGTAGCTCTGCGGTCTGACACAGCGGCGAGAGGTCGGCAAATGGACGTCACTTTTTGCATCGGGCGAGTCGGCGCATTGGCAGTCGCGCTGGGCATAGGCACCGCCATCGCCAGTAGTGCCGGAACGTGTACAGCCACCGCAGCACCGGACACCACGTCCACAGCTCCACAGCACAACGACCCCCAGTCCCCCGCGGCTACCAAGCCGACCACCGCGCCGGCGTCGCAGTCCTCGTCGGATGAAGACAAGAGCGGTCCATCCGGACGGGGACGCAACCACATACGCAATCCGAGAACTGGTTCCACACACCCGAACACCACCGGAGCCGACACACCATCAGCAGGAACGTCGCCCTCATTGCGCAAACCACCTTCGGTGCAGAGAACCGCCGCACCAACTACGTCGCGACCGGTATCCGCCCGCGTGCAACCAACTCTCGGCGCCCTCGGGGCCTCATCGCCACAACCGAAGGCGATCCCAGCACAAGCGCCTTCGGCAGCGCCCAGCGGAGCGACGGCAGCCGCAACCGCGGTACACGTGCAATTGGATTCAACCGGCATCACAACTCCGACCGCGCAGGTGCCCACGACGGCGAGCATCACCACCTCAAGCGGTCCGCTGTCGAACGGCAACGCGCCGTCGGCCCCACTCGGTTCACCCATCGCATGGACGATCGCGGCGTGGGTACGACGTGCAGCCAGCCAACTCGAAACCACGACCACCAGCCAGACCCCCACGGCCGCAACAGCTCCCACCATCGCATCGCCCACGGCGGATCAGACCACGACAACCGACCTGGCCCCCGCCAGTGCCGCCCTCCTCAGCGCCCTCAAACCGGTCACCGCGGTCAAGCCCGCGCGCAGCACGCTCGTCGCGGGCACGCCGACGATCGGTACGCCGGACGCCACGACCGGTGCCGTGTCGGGGTCGTTGAACGTGATCAACCGCAGCACCGGGACGATCACGTACACCGTGTCATCGCAACCGAACTACGGCACGGTCACAGTGGACTCCAACGGAACATTCACCTACACGCCAACCCAACTCGCGCGTGACCTGTCCGCGGTGTCGGCCAATGCGAACACGTCGAGCTTCACCGTCATGTCCAGCAGCGGATCGTCCAAGGTGTCCCAGACGGTGACGGTGCCGGTCCTCGCGACGCCGATCACGGGCGACAGCACCGCCGTGCTGCAGGACGTGTTCAGCAATCTGAAGGCCGGCTCAACGCTCACCCTGGCGTCAAAGACCTTCTACCACTCGGGAGTTCTGCAGATCACGGTTTCGGGGCTAACCATCAACGGCAACGGCGCGACGCTGCAGGCCACCAACGACGCGACCTCGGCAGTCGAAGTTCTTGCCGACCACGTGACGATGAGCAATCTCACGCTCGGTGCCAATTTGACCGGCCCGCGCTACTACGCGAATGAACAGCACAAGTTGCTGATCGAGGGCAACTACGACTCGATCAGCAATGTGACGATCAACGGCGCCGCAGGTGCCGGGGTGTACGTCCTGGGTGCCGGTTGGTTCAACCTGACCGGCATCACGGTGAACAACTCACGCGCGGATGGCATTTCGATGACAGGCGGCGCGCACGACGGCGTCGTCAACAATCCGGTCACGAACAACACGGGTGACGACGGGGTGTCGGTCGTGTCCTACGTCGCGGACGGAACGATCTGCTCCAACATCACGATCAACAATCCGATCGTCAACGGCACGACCTGGGGTCGCGGCGTGACTGTGGTTGGCGGGCAGAACATTACGTACAACAACATCAAGGTTTCGAACACCAATGGCGCCGGTGTCTACGTCGCGTCCGAACCCAGTTACGACACGATGGGCGTATCGAACATCATCATCAACGGCGGCAGCGTCACCGGCGCCAATTACAACTCGGGCGTGGTACACGGCGCCATCCTGGTCTACGCCGGAAACGCGGGTCAGCCCGCGACGGGCGTCACCATCGAGAACCTTTCAGTGACCGGAACCGCTCTGACTGCCCAGCGCGAAGTCGGCCTGATCCGGGAGACCGGATCGAGTATGAGCGGAATCATCCTCAAGAACATCAGCTTCGACAACACCGCACTGCCGATTCTCTACACCAACACATCCAGCGGCAGCTACAGCGCGAGCGGGATCACCAAGGGAGGCACGACAGTAATCGTCTGACCGAGCGGCAGCGGTTCGGGCCGCTACTGATTCGGGCTGACGGGCGATGGCAGTAACGCGTCCAACATCGCCGGAAACGCCAGCGTTGCATCGTGGACGGCACAGACCCGTTCGTACGCCCGCTCGATCATTTCGGCGACGTCGGAAGGGTTCTCGAGCACGCGGGTGATTGCCGCAGCCAAGGCGTCCGCGTCCCCGACGGGAACCAACACGCCGGCACCGTCGCGCAACAACCAACTACTGCCGCCGTGATCGGTTGCGATCACCGGTACGCCGACGCTCATCGCCTCGAGCGCTACGATCGGGCCCGCCTCCGGTGAGGTGCTGGCATTGACCAACACATCCCAACTCAGCACGGCCGCGACCGGATCCACATGGCCGAGGAAACGAACCCGACCACCCAACTCCGTGTCCGAAAACCTTTGCAGCTCAGCGCGATAATCATCGTCGGCATGGAAGGCGCTGCCCGCCACTTCGCACTGGACCCCCGGTACGCGGGTGAGCGCCTGCAGCAGCACCCGGTGACCCTTCCACGGGGTGATCACACCCATGATGCCCACCACCGGCTGTGCACGCTCGCCCCGGCGCGCGACGACGCCTGGAAGGTCGACCCCCAACGGCGACACCGAGACGTCGAGCCCGAGCTCTTGAACCGGCAGCGCCGTAGGCGGCGATACCGCCACTGCGCGGCGCACGGCCGGCTTGCCGATCCGGATCATCGCTCGCTGTTTGGCTTCATCGATGGTGTCGTGGACGAGCCACGACACCCCTTGCCGGAGCCGCGCGAGGCGGGCCGCCGGCAGCGCCAATAGGGAGTTCACGATCACCACGTCGTCGGCGCGAACCGTCCGGCGAATGACCACCGCGGCACGCCGCCAGCGCCGCACCAAGGTGCCGACCGCCAGCAACCGCGCCACCCCCGAGGCGCCGCCGAGGTCGAGTTCTTCGATCTCGACGTGCTCGACGCCCTCGGGAAGTCGCTCGGCCAGCACACCCACCGGGCTGATCACGCACACCTGATCGCCACGCTCGCAAGCGACTCGAATCAGCCGCAGCAGAACGACTTCCGCACCCGAGACCCGACCGGCCCGGTTGATGAAAACTATCGAGGCCACGGTCACGCCGCCCGTGCGGGCCGCAGTCGAGACAGCATCTGGCAATCGAGCAGCCTCAGCGCGAACGCACCGCCGACGAACAGCACGACCGAGCACACGGCCACGACCACCCAGGGCACGTGTCCCTGGATGACCTCGGTGAGCGCGCACACCGCGACCGTCAGCGCGGCGATCAGCAGCAGTTTGGCGACAGGTATCAGCCGGTCGATCGGAATTGTCCGCGCCGCGAGCACCCACATGGCGACAAACATCACGATCTCGGTGATGACCGTGGCGCCGGCTGAACCGTTGAACGAAAAGCGCGGAATCAGATACACATTGAGACCGACGTTGAGTGCCAACGCGCTGCATGCCACCCACGGATAGGCGCGTTGGCGCTTGGCGGAAACCAAGGCAACGAGGATGAGGTGGGACAGCGCCGCGAACACCGCGCCGACCAGCAGCATGCGGACGGCGTCTGCACAGACGCCGAACCGGTCGCCATACAGGAACGACACGATCTCGTCGCCTGACGCCCACATCCCCACGACTCCAAGGCATGTCAGCAGTCCGATGGTCACCGCCGACGAGCGCACCCGGCCCCGGAAATCGTCGGTCAACAGCGGCCACGCCGCCACCAACAGCGTTGCCACCGGGGTCACTACGGCCAGCACCGCGTACGACAGCACGTCGGCGAACTTGTAAGCCACGCTGTACAGACCGACCGAATCAAAATGGTCGAGCTTGCCCAGCATCAGAACGTCGACCTTGGACAACAGCGTCATCATGGCCAACCCGATGCTCAGCGGAATGGCTTCCACCAACATCTCGCGCCATAGTTTGATACGCGGCGATTTGGTGACGCGCGGCCCGGCCGATCCGCGTCGGACGCCGATCAATTTCCAGGTGCCGGAGAAGATTTCATTCGCTATCGCGGGCAAGATGAAGATCATCAAGCCGGGGTGGATCGTGGCGATCAGGATGGTCAGGATCAATTGGAACAACTGGGCGAACGCTTCCGCCGCGGCCACCGTCACCATCTTCAACCGGCTCTGGTACAGGACTGACAGCGCGTGGCTGGGTGTGGCGATGACAACGACGAGGCCGGCCAGCGCGGTCGCCCGGATCACCTCAGCCGGGTAACCCATGACAGCGACGTACCCGACCGCGATCCCGTACCCGAGTAGGCCAAGTGCCGCCCGCAGGCCCACAAACGAACTCGCAAACACATCGGCTTCTTCGTCGTCTGACTCGATCAGCCTGCCCAGCACCACTCGGCCCACGCCGAGATCGGTGACGATCGACATCATCCCGAGAAGTCCGAACACGAACGAGAACACGCCCCAGTCCGTCGGCGAGAGCAGCCGGGCGATGAGGACGGTCCCCGACCAACCCATCAGCGCGATGGCGAGGCGGCTCAACAACAACGCGACGGTGTTGCGGCCGACGGCCGCGTGCTCCTCGTCCCGCCGGCGCTCCTGGGCATCGACGCCCGCCGACGCATCGACTTCGCTGCTGTCGGTGGTGCTCACGCCGCCACCGGATTCCACATGCACAATCGCCTCACGCCGCCTACTTCTCATTCCGATCACCGTCGCCCGCAATAGGACGCGGGTGGATCGACATCGCGATGTAACCCGGTCTGCCCAGCGTCTCCGTTGACCGATTCTGCAACGAACTCGGCAAACTCGCGCCGAGCCACCTCCAAAATCCGCGCACTGGCCACATTCTGGATGTCCCGTTGCAGCAACGGGTGGTCACCCGTCGGCGCGAGCGTGATCGAGGGCTCCCAGCCTCGCCGCGCCAGCCGCGCCAAGCCTTGCTGACCACGCTGTTTGTCGAACCATACGTGGTCTTCGGGCGACATGACCATGTCAACGACGATTCTGTTGCGCCTCAGTGCCGAGAGCAGTACTTCGGGCACTTCGGTCAATCCGAACCGCCCCATCAACAGCCACAGCGGATACGGCAACCAACGCCTGACCAGCTTCTTGAACTTGGCCTCCAACGTTCGGGGCTCCGGTGCCGGCTCGACACCGGGGTTCGGCGGCGTCATGCCGATCAACTTCTCGGGCCCGACGGCCTTGTGCCGCAGGCTGTACAGGATCACGTTGACCAACACCACAGCTCGCGCGCCGTACTTCATTGCTCCGATGGCCGAATTCCAAGCACCCGAACAGATTCCGGTCATCATGAGGCGCTCCGCCGGCACTCCTGCCGCCGCCATCGCGTCCCGCACGTCGACATTGGACTCCGGTGAATAGATCGTGGCGAAATCTGCAGTCGCCCAACCGGTGTCACCGGTGCCTCGACGGTCATAACGCACTGCTGCCAGACCGTCCCCGGCGAATTCGCGTGCGGTATCGGTCCATACCCGGCCCGACCCCACCCGGTGTTCGCAAGCGGTGTTGTGGATGAGCAACGTCGGCGTATCGACCGTCGCACCACGCAACGCGGTCCGGATCGCAAATAGCCGGTTGGGCCCTAGCTCGTCCAAGGTTTCGACGATCGCTCGCCCGTCCGGCAGTTGGGCGACCTCGGCCTGCCGCCTGATGGCGGGTACCACCGGATCGTCGCCGTCGGGCATGGCCCGATGCAGCCAGTCTGCGATCAGCACCAGGGTCGACACCGGGATCTTCACCACGAACGTCACCGGCTCCACATACTCGGGCTGCCCCCCGACCGACGCCGACTCGCAATCCATGCTGTCGACCAGTGCCCTGATCTTCGGCTCGGCAGCCCATTCCGATCTGGTCACCACGAACGTCGGCACGGCGACACCCAGCGATTCCGGCATCCGCATGGTCTTGAGAGCCAGCGCGGATTCCGGCGAAAACGTAGTTCCCAGAATCGATTCGCGGTGCACGTCGACCGCGTCTTCGCCGACAGTCATCTTGTACAACGCCCGCTGCTCGCGCAGGTAGCGCCGTCCATCGACCACCGGGTCCCACAAGACCACGGCCGCCAACCCCTCGATATCGCGCGCGCCGCCGGCCGCCAACATGGCGCCCATTCGCAGCCCGATCAAGCCGACGCGTGCCACGCCGCTGGCTCGCAGGTATCCCACTGCGTCGCGAATACTGTCCCGGTAGTCGGTCAGCGCCGTATCGGAGCCCACCGGCCCCGCGGAGTCGCCGGTGCCTCGATAGTCGAACCGCAGCACCGCGAACCCGCGACCGCACAACTCTTGGGCAAGGAGCTTCAGGCCGCGGTACGTGTCGACGTGCTCCTTACCCAGCGGTGGACAGATCACGATGCCGCCTCGGGCCCGGCCGCCCGCCGGGATGTGGAGGACGCCGAACAGCGGCGAGTTTTCGGGGCCGAACCATGTCGGCTGCGTATCGTCGCCGTCCTCATCCACGACCCAGAGCCCCCTCGGTGATGTCGAAACTGTTGCGTCGTCCGCTCACGACCTGGCCGCCCGGGAGTCGGACAAGCCGATGCGGTCGACGACGTCCAAGATACACGGCCGATCCCTCTCAGTGTTCGCTAGAACTGCGATACCAAACACTTTTAGCCCTCGGGATCGTGCTGGGGCAGCGTTGCTGCCAGCATGAAATCGACGACCACAGACAACCGTGCGTGACCCATATGCCAATTGACCTCGCGATACTTGTTGCAGGTGAAGTGTGGCCGCTGTTGGCGAATCGCGGCGTTGCGCTCCGAACTGGACCATGCCACCTCCACCAACTACGGTGTATGACAAACAGCAACTAGATATTTATTTGCTAGAAATCGTCATCGGAGGCGCGCAGTGGCAGACCCCGACTCCGCGTTGGGCATCGTGGCCAACAGGCAGCCGTCGATCATTCACGTCGCCGAATCGTTCGCCAGCGGTACGGCGTCGGCGATCGGGGACTTCGTGCGCAACTATCCCGAGGCTGAACATCACCTCGTCTACTCGTTTCGCGACGAAGCGGGATTGAACATCGACGAGCTGACGTACTTCGCAACGAAGACCCCGATGCCTTCGGGAACAATCGCGCGTATTCGGTTCCTGCGACGGTTCCTCCGCAAGTCAGCGGGCGACTTCATCGTGCACGCCCATTCGAGCATGGCCGGCGCCTACGTACGCGCCGCTGTGCGCCGATCCACCGGGCGCCCACTGGTTTACACCCCGCACTGCTATTCATTCGAACGACTCGACGTCTCGTGGCCGGTGCGGCAGGGCTTCCGGGTCCTCGAATGGTTGTTGTCGTTCAACACCACCGCCTACGCAGCGTGCTCACCACGCGAGGCCGAGTTGTCACGGTGGCCGCTCAGCTCGCCACGAGTCGTCACCGTGCCGAATGTGCAACCACCCGGTCTACCCCAGAGCGGCCCGCCGACTACCGTTGCCACGTTGCGGATCGTCGGCAACGGCCGACTCGGCCCGCAGAAAGATCCAGAGTTCTTTGCCAAAGCGTTCCATGCTGCGGCGCAAGCACATCCAGGATTGGAAGCCGTCTGGATCGGCGGCGGTAGTGAAGGAGACATCGAAAATCTGCGCGCGCACGGAGTCGAGGTGACGGGTTGGCTGACGCGCACCGAGGCTCTCGAGGTGATGGCCACGTGCGATCTCTACCTGCACACCGCGTCATGGGAAGGGTTCCCGATCTCCATCATGGAGGCCGCGGGCATCGGCTTGCCGGTGGTGGCACGTCGCCGGGCATATCTGCGCGGCGTCGATCTGCCGGTGATCCTGGACCGCCCCGAAGATCTGGCCACCGCCATCGGAGATCTTCGCCAGGCCGGAGCGCTCGCGACACTGCGGCAGCAGACCGCCGTCGCGTTGGCCGGAAATTCCGACACACAGCAACGGACGGCGCTTCGCGCCCTGTACGAACCGCTGAAAGGAAGACCGTGATGCAGCGGGTACACGTAAACGGAAAGTGGTTGGCGCAGAAGCTGACCGGCACGCAACGCTACGCCACCGAAATCGTCCGGGCCGTCATCGACAGCGGCAACACCGAACTGGTGGTCCACGTGCCGGCCGACGCAGAAATCCCCGATTGGATGTACACGCCGCGGGTCGAGATCCGGCAATCCCGCACCACCGGTGTGGTTTTCGAGCAGGTCTACCTCCCGGCCGCAACCCTTGGCGCGCTGCTGCTCAACTTTGCCGGACCAGCCCCGCTGGCGAAACGCCGTCAGGTCGTCACCATGCACGACGCCACGCCGTTCCGCTTCCCGCAGACTTTCCGCAAGGCGTTCGTGGCGTTCTACCTCGTCTCGTACTCCTTGCTGGGGCGATCGGCTCGACACCTGATCACGGTGTCTCACTTCAGCGCCCAGGAGCTGAAGGACGTATTGGGTATCCGCTTGGAGAAGTTCGTGGTCGCAGGGTGCGCCGCGAACGTACTGACGTCAGTCGAGGCGCAACGGCCCGAGCTGGCCCCAGACGGACCGTTCTATCTGATGGTCGGAACTCTCGCGGTGCACAAGAACCTGCCCACACCCGTGCAGACGGTCACCGATTCCGGCCGCACGATCGTCGTCGTCGGCGCATCCGGCAACGATCAGGTATTCAGCCAGGCATCTGGCATATCAACGAAAGCTGTTGTTGCCGGACGCCTTTCAGACGCCGAACTCGCTTGGTTGTACCGCAACGCCCAAGGCCTGATCTTCCCGTCGAGATATGAGGGTTTCGGCCTCCCACCACTGGAAGCCCAGACTCTGGGCTGTCCGGTGATCACGTCGAACGCGGCATCGCTGCCCGAGATCGCCGGCGACGCCGCACTCTATTTCGATCCAGACGACATGCCGGGCCTGCTTGCCCAGCTGGATCGACTCGAGACCGAAACGGGTCTGGCGGACAGCCTGCGTCGGCGCGGCCTGACGAATGCTCGCCGCTACTCGTGGGACGCCTCTGCCCGACGGATATTGGACAGCGTGGGAATCACGGCGCCGTAGCACGGACGCATCAGCACCCGACTCCAACCGGACGCGTTGCGCTGGAAGACATCCCGGGTCCACGCCGGAGCCAGGGAAGCACGTCGCTGAACGCGATGGGCGGGCTGAACAGATACCCCTGGGCAATGTCGCAGTTGAATTGCTGTAGACGAGCGACGGTCTGGTGATTCTCGACCCCCTCCGCCACCACTCCGGCACCCAAATTGTGTGCGAGAGTGACGACAGTGTGCACGATTTCGGCAATGCGCTTGTCATCGAGTATCGACGCGACGGATTGCCGATCGAGCTTGACTTCGTCGACGGGCAAATCCCTCAGATAGCTCAGCGTGGAATAGCCGCAGGCACTTTTCCGCCCACACACGATGGCATTTCCAGCCGCCACGAACTCAACCCGGCGCGAACAACCGCCGCCAGCCGACAGTCAGCAAACTATTGCTATCGTCAACAGTCGGCGGAAGACGAGCGGCGTGTCAAACCCATCCAGGCAGCGCAGCTTCCCGAGCAGTCGGTTCGTCCCGTTGCGACAGAAGCGGCGCATCGTCAGCCTGGGCGGGGGTAGCCAGCGAAAGCTCCTTCGGCCCAATGCAATCACTGGATTGAACGCTCCGCGCCGGTTTCGCTTCCCAACCTCTGCGACTCACGGACGCGGGGGACCTCGCCGAGTCATCACACGACACCGCGGGGCCCGAACAATCGCACACCGCGTCATCGCTCACAAGCAACGACTGCCGGGTTGTCGCGTCACCTCCACCACGTTTCGCCACGAACATCGCATGATCGGCGCACTCGATGGCGGCGCTCAACACCGATTGCGGATCGGCATCATCGCCGGCAAACTCTGACAACGCAATCGTGGCGACGCCGATACTTGCCGTTACCGGAGCCACCTCGGCGGTGGCGGAAACGGCCGAGCGCACCCGTTCACTGATGATGGCCGCCTGCCCGGGCCAAACGATGTCGACGACGACGAATTCCTCACCGCCCACCCGGGCCACCAATGCATCGTGCCGAACGTTGGCCGCAATCCGCTGCGCACTACGCACCAACACTTCGTCGCCGACCGCGTGGCCATAGGTGTCGTTGATGCTCTTGAACCGATCGAGGTCGATCACCATCACCAGCACAAATGTGCCGGGAACAACATCAGTCGCCCGATCGGTGAGCAGGCTGCCGATGCGCAGATTCAGGCCGCGGCGATTGAGTAGCGCGGTGAGCTGGTCGGTCACCGAATCGTGAGCGTCACTACGCAAGACCCAAATGCCGAACTGGACGACCGCGGGCACGACGACGAACGATGCCACCGCCACCAGCGTCTTTGCGGCCGCAAGATAGGGATCACCGTGCGGTCCGACGGCGATCGACACGGCGAACACCGCTGTCACTGCAAGGACCCAGGTCGTGTGCAACGCCAGCGCCTTCGGTCCCTCGAAGAACTTGACGTAGACGGAAATGAGCAGCAGCGCATTCAAGCCGAAGAAGCCGGCCAGCCGATCGGAGTCCATCAGCGCAACGGCGGTGATCCCGAGGTCTGCGTAGACAATGAATGCGATCGATACCGCGCGTGACGGCCAGGGCCCGAACCACCACACCAACGCCCATATCGCCGCTGACGCGGCGAAGCCGGACGAAGCGGCCCGAGCGAGGTCCGTCGTCGGTCCCGCCGGAGAAAGCTGGATGACGATCGAGATGAGCGCGAGCAAGGCCGCGCACGCCCCGACGAGCA
This sequence comes from Mycobacterium sp. PDNC021, assembly GCF_048282635.1. Lineage (NCBI taxonomy): Bacteria > Bacillati > Actinomycetota > Actinomycetes > Mycobacteriales > Mycobacteriaceae > Mycobacterium > Mycobacterium sp. PDNC021. Next base: position 2,524,855 of record NZ_CP182502.1, on the reverse strand, counting down.
GTTGCACGCCACCGAGCAACCCGCGTTGGGAGAAGTACCCAATTTGTGCGTCGTAATCCACTGGAGCGGACCACCAGGCGCGCGCCAGGCGAGCAACAGCCAACAACTCGCGCAGCCTTGCCAACACGTCCGGACCCCATTCCAGGTGAACCATCTGGACAAGGGCCTCCCCCAGCCCCGCAACGTACGCTAGCAGGGGATGCTAGTCGACCACTAAATCTATGCATGTCAGTGCGTTACATCTGCTTATGTGGCTAACGCTGCGCAGACGGCACAGGGTCTTCACGAAAGCCATCCGGCAGTCATACGCCGAACGCCGTCCGCCACCCCCGCGCGAGGCCCGGTTGTCCGGCCCGAACCGACGATTCGTTTGCCAGAAACGCACCAGCCCGACGTGCGCCGCCCCATATGCCTTTGCGATCGGCGTGCCCGAAATTCTTCTGCCCGGTTCACAGTCGGTGGCGCCGTGCCCCAATCTCCGTAGCGACGCAGCTCAATGACGGCGTCCTGCGCGTCGCCTTGCGGGCGGGGATGCGTGTTGTGAGGTACACAACACCGGTTGGTTAGCTGCCCTACTTGCCGTAAGCAAACCATAGGTATAACTTTGCTACATCCGCAGTTGCTAACACAACATCGGAGGCGCGTCGCCACCGTGGGCACGCACACAACCCCAGGACCGCCAGGATTCCCTACGCCGGCCACCGGGGTTGCGCCGACCAAGTGTGTCCCGCCCAGCAGAGAGCCGACCGCAGCCATGTCGACACCCACCGCCACAAAACCCCAGTTCAAAGCACGACATACGCCCACCGCCGACACCGTCACCACACCGTCCGAGGCACTGCCGACACCGGCCATCCACAGCAACCGCGGACGCTCACGACGTGAGCAGCGTCACGCAAAAATCGCCCGAAAACTCATTTTTAGCGATGCACTAGTTATTTGCTGTTCTGTCATTTTCGGGCAAATTGCGCGGTTCGCCACCACCGCCGGCCACCCCGTCTACGTCTCCTGGGACTCCGGTCCCCACATCCGCTACATCGCCGTCTCGGCCACCCTGGCGGTGCTCTGGATGGGCTTTTTGTCCCTGGGCAGCCGCTCGGCGAAGATCGTCGGCCGCGGGCTCAACGAATACGTCACCCTCGTCGCCGCCACTTTGCAGCTGTTCGGCCTCATCGCCATCGCCACCACCCTGCTGCGCATCGAAATCTCCCGCGGTTACCTGGCCATCGCGCTGCCTATGGGTCTCTTCGGCCTGATCGTGACCCGGTGGATGTGGCGCCGCATCAATAGCCGCAAACACCGCAACGGCCGGAACCAGAGCAAACTGTTGGTCGTCGGCGCCACCAACGCCGCGGCCGACATCGCCACCGAATTCGCCAAAGACCCCTGGGCCGGCTACCACGTCGTCGGCTTCTGCACGCCGATGGGACCCGTCCACGGCAAAGAGGTCATCACCGTCGCCGGCGACGACATCCCCATCGTCGGGTGCGACGAAGCCATTCTGGACGCGGTGCTGCGCACCGGCGTCGACACCGTCGCCCTTGCCGCCACCCACCACCTGACCCCGGTCGCCATCCGGCGGTTGATGTGGGAGCTGGAAGAACACGGCGTCGACCTGATGGTCGCCCCCGGCCTCATCGACATCGCCGACCAACGCCTCACCAGCCGACCCGTCGCCGGCATGGCCGTCTTCGAAGTTGCCAAACCCCAATACAGCCAAGCCAATTCATTGATCAAGCGAGCCTTTGACGTACTATTCGCGGTCACCGCGCTGATCGCCATCGCACCAGTGATGATCGTGACCGCCCTGGCCGTCAAACTCACCAGTGCCGGACCCGTCTTGTACCAATCCGAGCGCATCGGTATGGACGGCGTGCCATTCCGCATGACCAAATTCCGCAGCATGTACCAAGACGCCGACTCCCGCCAGGCCGAAATGATCGCCGCGAACGGTGGCGGTGCGATGTTCTTCAAGATGAAGGATGACCCCCGCGTCACCGCCGTCGGCAAGATCATCCGCAAATTCAGCATCGACGAACTCCCCCAGTTCCTCAACGTCCTCACCGGCCACATGAGCGTCGTCGGCCCCCGCCCCCAAGTCCGCCGCGAAGTCGACACCTACGACGACCTCGTCAGCCGCCGCCTCACCGTCAAACCCGGCCTCACCGGACTCTGGCAAGTCAGCGGCCGCTCCGACCTCAAAGTCGAAGACGCCATACGCCTCGACCTCACCTACGTCGAAAACTGGTCACTACTCCAAGACATCCTCATCATCACCAAAACAATCCGCACCGTCCTCGCCGGCAACGGCGCCTACTAACCATCGCCTCAGTTCCGACTGCGAAAGCAACGTCGAACTATCGATACACACAACCCAGAAGCCTCCGTTACATTCTCCGTCGCGATAAGGGGCGTGTCGCGTCGTGCGTTGGCTGATACTGGTGGTGCGCATACCAACCGACCCGTCGCGGCACCGAGTTGCAGTGTGGCGCGAACTGCGCAGGGTCGGCGCGCTGCAGATCGGCCAGGGCGTCTGGGCGGTGCCGGATGTGCCCGTTTTCGCCGACGGCGTCGCCCGGGTGGTCGAGCTTGCGCAGCGCGGCGAGGGCGAGGTCTTGACACTCACCGCGGAGGGGCACGATGAGCCGGACGCGGCTCGTTTGCAGACGATGTTCACCGCCGAACGAGCGGAGGAATGGGCCGAATTCCTTTCCAATTGCGCCAAGTTCGACGCCGAGATCGACAAGGACATCGCAGCGGGCAAGTTCACGATGGCAGAGCTGGAGGAAGAAGAGCAACCCTTGAGCAGCTGCGCCGCTGGCACCGAGATGTCAAGGCCCGCGACGTTTTCGGTGGTCCGACCGCCGACGAAGCGGATCAGCAACTCAGGCATTGCGCGGACCGACTGGCCGACTACACCGAACGGGTCTTCCAAGCCCTCCACCAGCTGTGACCGGAGTGAGCCGACGAGCTTGGACGACCGGATCGATGGTGGCGGCGTCGACTTGCCCCGCGAGTCCCGATGACACCGGGACCCACCAACAGCATCCCCTCGTCCCGAGCACAGCTGCTGCCGTTGTATGCCGCCGGTTTCGTCGCCGCGTTCGGCTCTTTCGGTACCGCCGCCAGTTTGGCCGGATACCTCCAGTTCCAGCACACGAATCTGCTCGCCCTGGGTGTGCTCCTGGCGACCTATAGCTTCGCCGAAATACTGTTCAAACCGGTGTTCGGAGCCCTTGCGGATCGGATCGGCGCGCGCCCCGTGGTGATCGGCGGCCTGGTGGTATTCGCCGTGGCCTCGGCTGCATTTGTCGTAGCCCACAACCTTGAACTGGTCGGATTGGCACGATTCGGTCAGGGTATTGCCGCGGCAGCCTTCTCCCCGACTGCCGGCGCCGTCATCGCCCGATTGACGCCGACAGCCCCGCGCGCGCTCGACAGCTACTGCGCGTGGAAAGCGCTGGGTTACACCCTCGGCCCTCTCGTCGGCGGCGTGCTCATCACCGTCGGCGGCTACTCGTCGCTGTTCACCACACTGGCTGTACTCGCCAGCGCGGTGGCCGGATGGGTCGCACTGGTCATGCCCGCCGTCGACATGCCGCCCCGGACTCGCCTGACCGTCGTCGACTTCGCACGACGACTGTCCAGTGGTTGGTTCCTGCGCCCCGCCGCAGCCTTGGCCGGCGCCTCTGCTGCACTGGCCGTTGGCGTCGGATTCCTCCCGGTCTTGGGCGCACGGGATGGCCTCGGACCGCTGTCGACCGGCCTCATCGTCTCCGTGTTCGCCGCCACCGTGACGACGGTGCAACCGCGCGTCGTCCGCGCCCGCGAATCATGGCGCCTCGCAGACCACACCGGGATGGCCATCGGATTGATCGTGGCCGCATCGGGGATTGCTGTCGCAGCGATGCTTCCGGGCACCGGCGCCCTGGTATGCGCCGCGGTGATCACCGCCATCGGCATCGCGCTGATCACTCCACGCGGATTCGCATATCTGACCCGCACCAGTCCCCCGGACCTGGCCGGACAGACCACGGGCGCCGCCGAAATCGGCCGCGAACTCGGCTACGCGTGCGGGCCGCTGCTCATCGGCGGCGTCTCGGCCGTGGCACCTCTGCACATTGGACTGCTCGCCATGACGGTTCTCTTGGCCGCATTCGCCAATCTGCTCGCCTTGGCCCGCCCCGGACCAGTAGACCGGCCGAACGGTGGCCTCGACTCCTAGCCGCGCCGGCGGTAGGTCCGCGCCGAGCTCAGCACGATCAGGCTGCTTCTCGTCACATCCGTGAGTATTCGGGTCGAATACCTGCCGCACTATCGACCGCAACATCAAACTCTAGTATCTTTGCCAAAAATGCACATACAGGTACGAAAGGCTCGCTCGAGTAGGAAGACGAGATAGGGTCGATGTCGCAGCAGGCAGATGGCCTCAGCCAGGACTACGCAGGTCATAGCAAACATCCAGAGACAACTGTGCCCCCTTCCCAGGCGATCAGCGAATCGGGGACCACCGGTTCATCGTTGGCATTTCCCGAACGTCACAATGTTAGCCAGACGCGGCAACAGCAATCACATCGGAGACGGTCTACGGTCGATCCGGCGACATTTGCAGAACGACTCAATCGACTGTTCGACGCAATCCGGCCCCCTGGTCAGCGCCCCATCCGAAACTCCGAGGTCATCCACGCGCTCTCGGAGCGTGGGTACAGCTTGTCTGCGGCGTACCTGTCGCAACTCCGAACCGGCTCCCGAAGCCACCCCGATCCCGATGCCGTGAGCCAACTCGCACAGTTCTTCGGAGTCCGTCGTGCGTACTTCACCGGCGAAGACGTCGCCTATGTCAACCTGGTGGACAGCGAGCTGCACTGGCTGAAGCTGGCACACGATCGCGATGTCCGCAGCATCACTTCCGCATTGCTGGGCGTGCCCCCCGAGGTCTGCGAAGAACTGTTGCGTGCCGCCGAGCACCGTCGCTGATCAGCCCCGCCAGCGACGGCCGACAACGGTCGCGCCAGTCCCGCGAACCCACGCCGACGGCGCCATATACGCGCAGATCGACCGCACGCGAGGTAATGTAACGACAGTCACTTCTAGTTGCTACACGCCGCTAGTACCGCCGGTTACCGCAAAGTCAGTTCGGCGGGGTCCGGCAGTGGAACAACGCGCTGGTAGCTCCATCGCCGGCCGTTAGCCAGGATAGCTACAGGACGATCGGGAGTCGGCAATCAGCGCGCGCAAATCGGTGAGTAGCGGCGGGGACGCTGGCGCATCCGCCGCCGATGCCGCTGTGAGTGAATTGCCCGAGCTCTACCGGCACTCCCTCGAGGCCGCCAACACCCGATTCGCAGCGCTGGTCGAGCGCAGCTTCGACGTCATGGCAATAACCACCGCAGATGGCTTGGTCACCTACATCAGTCCGGCCTGCACAACGATGTTCGGATTGCGCCCGGAGGAACTGACCGGAGCACATCTCGCCGACCGTGTGCACCCCGACGACGTGCGGAAGGCTCGTCGGTGGTGGCGTCGGCTCGGGGCAGGTGAGCTCGAGGTCGCGTCGTTCACCTGCCGGATGTGGCACACGCAACTGGGCTGGCGCCACATCGAGCAGACCGTCACCAGCTACCTGTCCCACAGCGACGTCGGTGGATTGGTAACCAACGCGCGCGATGTCACCGATCAGGTCGACACCCACGCGCGGCTGGAGCACCAGACCTTGCATGACGCGCTCACGGGCCTACCGAACCGGGCCTTCTTCCTGGACCGCCTCGAACGCACCATCGCCGGCGACACCCACGACGCCGAATCGGCCGTACTGGTCATCGATCTGGACCTGTTCAAGCAGATCAACGACACCTTTGGACATGTGGTTGGCGACCGCGTACTGATCACCACCGCCGAGCGCATCCGCGCAGTTCTGCGAACCACCGATAACGTCGCCCGACTCGAGAGCGACGAGTTCGCCGTGCTGGCCGACTGCGCAGACGGACGTACCGGGGCAACAAAGATTGCCGATCGGATCGCGGCAGCGGTCGCCGCTCCGATCACGATCGACGGGCAATCCGTATCGGTGGGATGTTCGATCGGGCTGGCCGTCCCGCGCGCCGGCGATCAACCCGAGGCCGTGCTGAATGCCGCGGACTTGGCGATGCACCAGGCGAAAGAGCGCGGGCGCAACCGCATCGAAATCGACGACCAAGATCTGCACACACGGACTCGGCAGCGCCTGGAAATCGAACAGGCAATTCGATGGGCACTACGCCACGACGGCGTCCACCTTGTGTACCAGCCGATCATCGACCTTGATACCGGATTCATGTCGGGGGTCGAAGCGCTGGTGCGGGTCCGCAACAACGCCGGCGACATGCTCACGCCCGAACAGGTCATCCCGATCGCCGAAGACAGTGGGCTGATCGTCCCGTTGGGCGAGGCCATTCTCGACGCGGCGTGTGCACAACACGAGCGCTGGCTCGCCGCGAATCAACCCATCGACCGGATCGCGGTCAATGTGTCGGCCCGGCAACTGGAATCGCCGACATTCGTCGGCCGCCTCACTGCGATCTTCGCCGACCATCACGTGCAGCCCGACCGGATATGTCTCGAAATCACCGAATCGACACTCATCACGAGCGGCTCACCGGCACATCACAACATCACGGCCGTCAAAGACGTGGGTGTTCAACTGGCGCTGGATGATTTCGGCACCGGCTGGGCCAGCCTGGCGCATCTGTCCCAACTCCCCTTCGACGCCATCAAGCTCGACGCCCGATTCATATCTGGGCTCGGTACCAGCAGAACTGACGACGAAGTAGTCAAAGCCGTCATCGGCCTCGGCCGGTCCTTGGGCATGACCGTCATAGCCGAAGGGGTTGAGACGACTCAGCAAGAGAGCATGCTGCGCCAATTCGGCTGTCGATACGCACAGGGCTTCCGGTTTGCGCGACCGGTTCCCGGTGAGCAACTTGCCACCATGACGCAGCTGCTGCGGCGCTGACAAGCGCCCCTGCACTTCAGGCAGGGACCGACGGCACTACTCCTGCCGCGCGGTCTCGATCGTCGCGAAGGTGGCGTCAGCGTGCTGAATTCTGTTGCCGCCGGCCCGCTTTGCCACGTACATGTGTCGATCGGCAGCGATCACCAGATCATCGATGGTCGACTCGACACCGGAGTCGTCGATAGGGCTCAATTCGACAGTGGCGATGCCGATGCTGGCGGTGACCGGGAAAGACATGCGAGCGATAGCAGCTCGTAGGCGTTCGGCAATGGTGATCTGGCGGGGTCGGTTGGTGACACCGGCGATGAGGAATTCGTCACCACCGACACGTCCGATCACCGCAGTGTCTCGCGTCTGTGCACGGAGAATGTCGGCCACCGCCAAGAGGGCACGATCTCCAACCGCGTGACCACGCTCGTCATTGAGGAGCTTGAATCCGTCCAGATCGATCACCATCAGGACCAGGTGACTGTCCGTATCGCGATGCTTGTAGACCAGTTCCTGCGCCTTCATGCTGAATGCCCGCCGATTCAGCGCAAGCGTCAACGGGTCGGAGTCCGCTTGGAGCAGGTCTATGCCCAAACTGTGCACGATGATCTGAATACTCGCGGGCGCCGTGGTGGTGAGCACAACCACCAACCACACGGCGCACATCCCGAGGACGAGGCGGCCGGATTGGCCGATGCGGACGGCTTCGATGACCGCGACGATCATCGCGATCTGGAAGTTGTACACCGCATATGGCGCCGTGTGAGCGAAGGCGATGTATGTCGCAGGAAGCGTAAACGCGGCGCACAGGAACATGGAAATGAACGGACCGCTACATGACAAAGCGACGGCCGCAATACACGCCGTAGTGCCGGCGGCAAAAATCCTGGAGCACCGCATGGTGGGCATTCGGAAGGCCCAGAGCAGCCCGAGCAGAAACAAGCACCCCGACGCAGCAATCGCCACCAAGCGAGATCGGTCGCCGGTAGGCCCCCGTCCAAGGTCATCAACACGAGCGGCAGCAGGCCACTGACGCACGTCACGATGGCGACCATGGTGCGCACCAAGCCGGCCAATCCGCTGGTTTTGATGTACGCCATGATCCAGTTGAAGTGATCGGGTTGGTGCCACCACCGCCGCAACCAGTACATGGCAAGGCCCTTCCCGATTCACCGTCGCAGTCGGCAACCACGTCACCTCCACCGGAGGCCGGACCGAACGACTCAGTAGTTTGCTGACTAGCAGGCAAACCACGCACTCGCCGACACCACGACCGAAATCTGGCAACAGCCGAAGCGCATGTTATCAAGCAATTTACGGTAGATTCCTCTGTCAATGGCCCCGACCGGCCATGAGGGGTTGCAACCGCTCCGACCACCGAACCTGATTGCTAAATCTGACTCATCGCGCACAAAGCGACTCCACAGTTGCCATCAGGGTCGCGCCTGGCGCGCTCAGCAGCCGGCGTCGACCGCGGGCGCAGCGCACGAGCAACTCATCGACGACGGCATGGCCGAACCAATCGTCGGTGTCCGCGAAGCGGTCCAGGTCGATGACGATCACCGCCACACCTGCCGCCGGGATGCTGTTGCCGCGCAACAGATTGAATGTTCCCGAACGCGTTCCCACCAAGCATGAAGAACGGCCCCCGGAGAGTTCTCCGGGGGCCGTTCTCACTAGTAGCGGGGACAGGATTCGAACCTGCGACCTCTGGGTTATGAGCCCAGCGAGCTACCGAGCTGCTCCACCCCGCGTTGGTGAATACAACGTTACCCAACGCTGCCGAATGAACCAAATCGTATGGTCAGACAGGGTTTCTGGACCGCATGCCGGATGGCCGGTAGATCCAAAACTGCCCAACCCCCGGAGGAATTGGGCAGTTTTGTGTCTTTCGCGCGGTGATTCGACTACTTCGCCTCGCGGTACTTGGCCATGGCGTCGTCCAGCTTCTGCAGAGCCGCGCCGAACTGGCCGAAATTGCCACTCTGCTGGGCCGCACGCATGCCATCGAGCGCCGCATTGACATCTTGCAGGGCAGCGGCTTTCGCGGGCGACAGCGTCACCGGGACGCCCGGTGGCAGCACCGCTGCCGGCACCGGCGGCTGCGGCCCTGCAGCGGGCGGCTGGACGGCACCAGGCACGGCCACAGCAGGCGGCGTACCGGCCGGCACGTCAGTCGGGGCCGGACCGGTGGCGGTCGCCCCCGCCCCGGGCCCGAAGATGCCGTTGAGGGCGTCCCGCACCGTCGGGCCGTAACCGATCTTGTCGTTGTACAGCATCGCCACCCGGATCAACCGTGGGTACGACGACGCCGCATCACTGGCCCCCGGCGAGGCGTAAACCGGTGCGACATAAAGCAACCCACCCTGCCCCACGGGCAGCGTCAGCAGGTTGCCCCAGCGGATCCGGTTCTGGTTGTCCCGACCGATGACACCCAGATCCTGGCTCACCGCGGTATCGGTGCTGATCGCGTTGAACGCCAGCTTGGGGCCGTTCACCTGGCCGGGAATGGTCAGCACGGTGATCTTGCCGTACGTGGCCGGGTCGGAGCTGGCGCTGATGTACGCGGCCAGGAAATCCCGCCGGAACCGGTTCATCGCCGTGGTCAGCTGGAACGACGATGAATCACCGCCGGTGGCAAGGTCTTTCGCCACGATGTAGTACGGCGGCTGGAAACTGCTGGCCGTCGGGTTGGGGTCCAGCGGCACGTCCCAGAAGTCCGACGTCGAGAAGAACGTCACCGGATCGTTGACGTGGTACTTGGCCAGCAGCATGCGCTGGACCTTGAACAGGTCCTCGGGGTAGCGCAGATGTTCAGCCAGCTCGTGGGAGATCGCCGACTTCGGCTTCACCGTGTCCGGGAAGACCTTCATCCACGCCTGCAGCACCGGGTCGTGCTCGTCCTGCTCGTACAGCGTGACGGTGCCGTCGTAGGCGTCGACGGTGGCCTTCACCGAGTTGCGGATGTAGGACACCTGCTTGTCGGGCAACATCCGGTTGACCGCAACCTCATTGGAGTCGGCGGTCGCACTCGACAGCGACGTCAGCTCCGAGTACGGGTAGTTGTCCAGAGTGGTGTAGCCGTCGACGATCCACACCATGCGCTTGTTGACGATTGCCGGGTACACCGTCGAATCGGTGGTCAGCCACGGCGCCACCGCCTCGACCCGGTGGGCCGGGTCTCGGTTGAACAGAATCTTGCTGTTCGGTCCGATGACGTTGGAGAACAAGAAGTTTCGCTCGGCGAACTTGGCGGCGAAGACCGACCGCGTCAGCCAGTTGCCGATATCGACACCGCCGGTACCGCCGTAGGTGTAGTTCTTGGTCTCGGTGTTGGTCTCGTAGTCGTACTCCCGGTCGGCGCCGTTCTTGCCGACGATCGCGTAATCCGACGCGGCACTGGCGATCACCGGACCGAAGTACACCCGGGGCTGATCCAGCGGCGCCGGGCCGGGCGACACCGCGGCACCGTTGGCACCGACCACGCTGGCCAGGAACTCGGGGTAACCGCCGTTCTGGTTGGGGTCGTTGGCAATTCCGCGCACCGTGTTGGCCGGCGACGCGATGAACCCGTTGCCGTGGGTGTAGACGGAGTGTTTGTTGATCCAGTCGCGCTGGTTGTCGATCAGCCGGTCCGGGTTCAATTCCCGTGCCGCCACGACGAAATCGCGCAGCTTGCCGTCGGGTCCGTTGTAACGGTCGATGGACAGCTGGTCCGGGAAGCTGTAGAAGTTCTTGCCCTGCTGGAACTGGGTGAAGGCCGGTCCGACGATGGTCGGGTCGAGCAGCCGGATGTTCGACGTCGTGGCCCGGTCAGCGGCGACCTGCTCGGCGGTGGCCGGCGCGTTGCCGCTGTAGTCGCGATACGTCACCGAATCACCGGTCAACCCGTACGCATCTCGGGTCGCCGTGATACTGCGACTGATGTAGTCGCGTTCCTTCGCCGCCGCATTGGGCTTGACGCTGAACTGCTCGACCAGCATGGGCCAGCCGGCGCCGATGATCACCGAGCTCAGGAGCAGCAGCACCAGACCGATCGCCGGAATCCGCAAGTCCCGCAACACGAGCGCCGAGAACACCGCCACGGCGCAGATCACCGCGATCGCCAGCAGGATCAGCTTCGCCGGTAGCACCGCGTTGATGTCCGTGTAGCCGGCACCGGTGAACGGCTTGCCGGCACGGGTGTGGCTGAGCAGCTCGTACCGGTCGAACCAGTACGCAACGGCCTTGAGCAGCACCAGGATTCCCACCAGCGCCACCAACTGCATCCGCGCCGCGCGGCTGAGCGCGCCCTGGCGGCCCGACAGCCGGATACCGCCGAACACGTAGTGGCCCAATAGGTTCCCGACCAGCATCAGGAAGACCCCGACGAACAGATACCCGAGCACCAGTCGGTAGAACGGCAGATCGAACGCGTAGAAGCCCAAATCCTTGCCGAATTCGGGGTCGTTGATGCCGAACGTGCCGCCGTGCAGGAACAGCTGCACCCGCACCCAGTAGGTCTGTGCGACGAATCCGGCCAGCAATCCGATGAAGGCGGGAACACCGATGGCGAACAACCGCAGCCTCGACAGGACCGTCGCGCGGTAACGGGCGACCGGATCGTTGGGCCCGGACGCGGGCACGAACACCGGCCGCGACCGGTACGCCAGTGCCATTCCACCGAACGTCACGGCCCCGATGAACACGCCGGCCACCAGGAAGACCACCAGGCGCGTCACCAGCACGGTGCTGAACACCGAACGGAAACCGATCTCGCCGAACCACAGCCAGTCCACGTAGGCGTCGACCAGCCGCGGGCCCACCATCAACAAACCGACGATCAGCAACGCGATCCCGACCAGAATCCGGCTTCGTCGCGTCAGCTTCGGCATCCTCGCCGCAGGCCGCATCCCCACTCGTCAGCTCCAGTCTGTTGAAAGTCCGTTTGAAAATCAGTAAGGCCAGCTGTGCCACGACTCTACGCATTCTGGGGTGGCCGCACGCTCAACAGCGGGGAGGTTCGCCACCAGCGGACACGGCATGCAGCGCGTCGACCGCTCCGTTCAGGTTCTCGACCTTGATCAACCCCAGCCCGTCGAGATGGGCCGAGACCGCTTCGGCGCAGTTCTCGGCGGGCACCATGAACACCGTCGCGCCGGCCTCCCGTGCGGCCAGCATCTTGTGCGTGATGCCGCCGATCGGGCCCACCTTGCCGTCGTCGCCGATGGTGCCAGTGCCTGCAACGAACTTGCCGCCGTTGAGATTTCCGTCGGTCAGCTTGTCCACGACGGCCAGGCTGAACATCAGGCCGGCTGACGGGCCACCGATGTTGGCCAGGTTGAAGTCGATGGCGAACGGCGCCCACGGCGCGTTGAGCACCGTGGTGCCGAGGTAGCCATAGTCGCGGTCCTTGTTGGACCCCAGGGTGATGGTCGCGACGCCGATGCCGGCGTTCTTGCGCCGGTAGTCGAGCACGACGTGGTCGCCCGGCTTGGTTTTCTTCAGCAGTGACGTGAACTCTTCGACATTGGCCACCGGAACGCCGTTGACCATGTCGATGGCATCGCCCGGGCGCAGCTGGCCGGCCGACGGCCCCGGATCGGCGACGGCCTGGACCGTGACTGCCTTCGGGTACTTCAGGTAGCTCAGCGCCGCGTACTCGGCGTCTTCCTCGGAGTTCTTGAAGTCGGCGTTGTTGGCCTTGTCCACCTGGTCCTTGGACTTGTCCGGCGGATACACCAGATCGCGCGGCACCAACTGCTCGCGGCCCGACATCCACAGCGCCAACGCCTGCCCCAGCGTCAGCCCGTCGCTCTGCGACACCGTCGTCATGTTCAGATGCCCCGACGTCGGGTGCACCTTGACGTCGCCCTTGATGTCGACGACCTTCTTGCCGTCGACCTCACCGAGCGTGTCGAACGTCGGGCCGGGACCCAGCGACACGAACGGCACGGTCACGACCGACACCAGCACGACGAACACGATGATCGGCACCAGAGCGACCACGAGCGTAGAAATCCGCCTGTTCACGCCGCCAACAGTAAAGCTCGCGGCTCGGTTCGCTGACAGCATGACCCGCGAAGCCACCGGCGGGCCGTGCTGGCAGTACGGTTGACGGTATGGCTGACCTGCCTTTCGGCTTCTCCAGCGGCGAAGACCCCGACCGCGACAAATCGAACAAAGAGCCTGGACCAGGCTCCTCCGGAAGCGCTTCCGGGGGTTCGTCCGGTGGTTCGTCGGACCCGTTCGGGTTCGGCGGTGCGTTCGGCGGTCCCGGTGGCGCCGGCATGCCCGACCTGGGCCAGATCTTCACGCAGCTCGGCGCGATGTTCAGCGGCGCGGGCGCGTCGATGAACAACCCGCAGGCGGGTCCGGTCAACTACGACCTGGCCCGCAAGCTGGCATCCAACTCGATCGGGTTCGTCAAGCCGGTGCCCGAGCAGACCGCGACAGCCATCTCGGATGCGGTACATCTGGCGGAGACCTGGCTCGACGGTGTCACTCCCCTGCCGGCCGGCACCACCCGCGCGATGGCCTGGACCCCGAGCGACTGGCTCGACAACACCCTGAACACCTGGAAGCGGCTGTGTGACCCGGTCGCCGAACAGTTGTCGAGCGTCTGGGTGTCGGCGCTCCCCGAAGAGGCCAAGGCCATGGCCGGCCCGCTGATGGCGATGATGTCGCAGATGGGCGGCATGGCATTCGGCTCGCAGCTGGGTCAGGCCCTGGGCACGCTGTCCAAAGAGGTGCTGACCTCCACCGACATCGGCCTGCCGTTGGGTCCGTCCGGCGTTGCCGCGCTGATGCCCGAAGCCGTCGAGGCATTCGGCGAAGGTCTCGAGCAGCCGCGCAGCGAGGTGCTGACCTTCCTCGCGGCCCGTGAAGCAGCACATCACCGGTTGTTCAGTCATGTGCCGTGGCTGGCCACGCAGCTGCTCAGCGCCGTCGAAGCCTTCGCCAAGGGCATGAAGATCGACATGAGCGGGTTCGAAGAGATGGCGTCCGGCCTGGACCCGGCGTCGCTGATGGGTGACCCAGGCGCCATGGAGAAGCTGCTCAGCCAGGGCATGTTCGAGCCGAAGTCCACACCCGAACAGGCCGCGGCCCTCGAACGCCTCGAGACGCTGCTGGCGCTCATCGAGGGCTGGGTGCAGACCGTCGTCACTGCGGCGCTCGGCGACCGCCTGCCGGGCACATCGGCGCTGAGCGAGACGCTGCGTCGTCGTCGCGCCACCGGCGGACCGGCCGAGCAGACGTTCGCAACCCTCGTCGGCCTGGAGCTGCGGCCGCGCAAGATGCGCGAGGCCGCCACGCTGTGGGAGAAGCTGACCGAGGCCGTCGGCGCCGACCAGCGCGACGCCGTCTGGCAGCACCCCGACCTGCTGCCCGGCGCAGCCGATCTCGATGAGCCCGCGGCCTTCATCGACCGCGCGCTCGGCGGCGACACCACGGGGCTCGACCAGGCGCTGGCCGACCTCGAGAAGGACCTGAAGCGGGACACGGACGAGGAGTAGCCGACCCGTAGCAGCGGGCTCAGCGAGCCTGTGGATAACTAATTCGCCGAATCGGCGTGCCATTGGCACAGTTGGGCCATGATCGCGGCCCGTCAGACCTTGAACCCGGCCATGCCGGTGTTGCAGCGGCCCGACGGCACGGTGCAGCTGGGGTGGGACCCGCGGCGCGCCATCGGCATTCGACCACCTGCCGGGCTGTCGGGCGGAGCTCTGGCCGATCTACTGCGCGGCATGCAGAGCGGCGTCGACGTCGAGAGCAGCCGGTCGCTCGCGATAGCGGCCGGGCTGACCGACGTCGACGGCTGGGCCGGGCTCCTCGGCGCGCTGAGCACGGCAGGCCTGTTGCGGCCGGATCCGGACTCTGACCGCCGACCGGTATCGGTGCGCGTGCACGGCAGCGGTCCCCTGTCGGACCTGCTGGCCGGCGCCTTGACCTGTTCCGGCGCCCGGGTGCGGACCAGTCGCTTCGGGCATGTGGCTCGCGCAGGCGCTGATCTGGTGGTGCTGTCGGATTTCCTGGTGGCCGACCGACGCCTGGTGCGCGACCTGCACCGCACCGGGGTGCCGCATCTGCCGGTGCGGATCCGGGACGGCACCGGGTTGATCGGCCCGCTCGTGCTGCCCGGAGCGACGAGCTGCCTCAATTGCGCTGACCTCCACCGCAGTGACCGCGACGCGTCGTGGCCGGTGCTGGCCGCCCAACTCGAGGGCACCGTCGGCAGCGCGGACCGGGCCACCGTGCTCGCCACCGCGGCGGTGGCGCTCAATCAGGTGGACCAGGTGATCGACGCGATTCGCGGCGGCGGGTGCCGCGCAAAACCGCCGCCCACGCTGGATGCCACCCTCGAATTCGACATCGGCTCGCGGACCACCGTGGTGCGCCGATGGTCCCGTCATCCGCTGTGTGACTGGTGCGACCAGAAACCGTGACAACACGCGTTGCCATGTCGCCGCCGTGCACTCAGCAACGTCGTGGATGATGTTGAACGTGGCTGATATCAAACGGGGCAGTGTGGCACGCAACGCGAAACTCGCCGGCCTGGCCGGCGGCATGGCGGGACGGGCCGCACTCGGCTTCGGCAAGCGCCTGGCGGGCAAGCCCAAGGACGAGGTCACCGCCGAACTGATGGACAAGGCCGCACACCAGCTCTTCACCGTGCTCGGTGAGCTCAAGGGCGGTGCCATGAAGGTCGGCCAGGCCCTGTCGGTGATGGAAGCCGCCATTCCCGAGCAGTACGGCAAGCCATACCGCGAGGCCCTCACCAAACTGCAGAAGGACGCCCCGCCGCTGCCGGCAGCCAAGGTGCACCGGATGCTCGACGGCCAGCTGGGCACCAAGTGGCGCGACCGGTTCCAATCCTTCGACGACACCCCCGTGGCGTCGGCCAGCATCGGGCAGGTCCACAAGGCCGTCTGGTCCGACGGCCGCGAGGTCGCGGTCAAGATCCAGTACCCGGGCGCCGACGAGGCGCTGCGCGCGGACCTGAAGACCATCCAGCGTCTGGTCAGCGTCTTCAAACAGCTGGCACCCGGTGCCGATGTCCAGGGCGTCGTCGACGAGTTGATCGACCGCACCGAGATGGAGCTCGACTACCGGCTGGAGGCCGACAACCAGCGGGCGTTCGCCAAGGCCTATCAGGGCCACCCGCACTTCAAGGTGCCGGGAATCGTCGCCAGCGCCCCGAAGGTCGTCATCGCGGAGTGGATGGACGGCATCCCGATGTCGGTCATCATCCGGGAAGGCACCGTCGAGCAGCGGGACCTGATGGGCACCCGGCTGTCCGAACTGACGTTCGACGCGCCGGCCCGCCTGCAGATCATGCACGGCGACACCCACCCCGGGAACTTCATGCTGCTGACCGACGGCCGGATGGGCGTCATCGACTTCGGCGCGGTGGCGCCGCTGCCGGGTGGGCTGCCGACCGCGATCGGCGAAATGATCAGCCTGGCGCGGGACAAGAACTACGACAAGCTGTTTCCGGTCATGGAGGACGCTGGATTCATCCAGAAGGGCGAGCAGGTTCCGATCGACGAGGTCGACGACATGCTGCGCCAGTACGTCGAGCCGATCCAGACCGACGTCTTCCACTACACGCGCCGGTGGATCATGAGAATGGCCGCGGGCCAGCTCGACAACGGTGTGGCCCAGATCAAGATGGCCCGGCAGCTCGATCTGCCGCCGAACCTGGTCATCCCACTGCGCGTCATCGCGTCAACCGTCGCGATCTGCTGTCAGCTGGACGCCCACGTCCCGGTGAAAGCCATTGCCACGGAACTGGTTCCGGGCTTCACCCCATAGCTCGCGCTGAAAGTGGGCGATATGACCGGTGTTTCGCCGGTTTCTCGGTCATATCACCCACTCTCGGCGATGGCCGGTGCAGCTAGGCCGCGACGACGTCCTTGCGCGGACGACCGCGCGGACGCTTGCGTGCGATGACGGCACCCCGCTCGAGGATCTCCCCACCCCAAACACCCCACGGCTCTTCACGTTCCAGTGCCTCGCTGAGGCACTGGCGCCGGATCGGGCAGTCGGCGCACAGCGCCTTGGCCTGTTCCAACTGAGTGGGGCTGTCCGCGAACCACATATCGGGGTCGCCGACATGACATGGCACCGCCAGCCTTTGTCGGCAAGTCTGGCTAGTCATGTCCTCATCACCTACTTCCTGGTCTTCTTACGTGGTGTCTGATGGACCAGTGACCAGGTGGTTTGAGGTTGTGCCCCAAAAACATTGGCCACGGATCCGGTGTTCTCGGGTCCGTGGCCAGATGGCTTGAGTGGGCTCTACCTAAGTAGTGCCCCGCTTCACGGACGCGAAGGTCTTGGCGTTGCGCTTGTGCTGCGGGATGTCGGCGACATGCCCAGCCGTCGCGAGACGTGCCGCCGACATAGCGGCGGCTGCAGCGGCAGCGGGAACGGCGGGGACGTCAACGATCTGATGCCAGCCGGCGCCGACGCGCGATACCGCCTCATAGGCAGCAGCGGTCAACGGCGCACGGGAGCAGGCGACAGCGAGGACAGCGCCTCGGGACGCATCAAAACTGATCATCTGGGCCACCTCCTCAGCGGTCGACTGCGGATTCACACATCATGAATTCGCGGGATTTCGTTGCGGCTTCGAGGCTAGACGTTACCACCGAAATATGACAAGCGATTTTTTGACCAGCGGTTTTGGCACAATTTGCGTCATATTTGGCGCAAATTAGGTGGACTAACGGGACCCGTTCACCAAAGCCAGGACGTCCGGGCCGTATTGCTCGAGCTTGCGCGCCCCGATCCCGGGAATGGCCACCAGCGCCGCGTTGTCGGCCGGCAGGGCTTCGGCGATAGCAATCAAGGTGTTGTCGGTGAACACCACATAGGCCGGCACCTTCATCTCCTGCGAGGTACGCAGACGCCACTCCTTGAGCCGGCCGAGCAGCTCTTCGTCGAGGTTCGACGGGCACGACTCGCAGCGCCGCAGCAGAATCGCAGTCGACGTCGTCAGCGCCGAATTGCAGACGCGACAGCGCGGCGCCGGCCCCCGTTTGCGTTGCGGCTGTTGGGGTTCGCGCCGACTCTGCGGCGTCAGCCCGTTGAGGAAGCGCGAGGGCTTGCGGCTCTGCCGGCCGCCGGCAGCTCGGGCCAGTGCCCATGAGATGGTCAAATGCACTCTGGCCCTGGTGATTCCGACGTAGAAGAGACGGCGCTCCTCCTCGACGGGTTCGCTGTCCGCACCGTGCGACAGCGCGTGCGAGATGGGCAACGTGCCGTCGACCAGACCGACCAGGAACACCGCATCCCACTCGAGCCCCTTGGCCGCGTGCAGCGACGCCAGCGTCACGCCCTGCACCACCGGTGGGTGCCGGGAATCGGCGCGCTGGCGCAGCTCGACGAGCAGCCCCTGCAGGTCCAGGTTGGCGCGTACCGCGACTTCCTGTTCGACCAATTCGACCAAGGCCAACAACGCATCCCAGCGTTCCCGGGCCTTGGTACCCGCCGGCGGCTCGGCCGTCAGGCCCAGCGGTTCCAGCAGATCCCGGACCAGCTGCGGCAGCTCGACGCCGGCGACATCCCCCTGGTGTCCCGCGGCGCGCTGCAGCGCCAGCAGCGCCTGCCGGATCTCCTGGCGGCTGAAGAAGCCTTCACCACCGCGCACCTGGAACGCCACACCGGCCGCGGTGAGCGCCTCCTCATACACCTCGGACTGCGCGTTGATGCGGTACAGGACAGCGATTTCCGAAGGGGCAGTGCCGGATTGGATGAGCTTCTTGATGGCGGCGGCGACCGCGTTGGCCTCGGCGACCTCATCGGGATGCTCCCGGAACACCGGTTTGGGACCGGGATCGCGCTGACCGATGAGTTGCAACCGGCTGGCCGCCATCCGGCCGGAAGCCGCCGAGATCACCTGATTGGCCAACGACACCACCTGGGGCGTGCTGCGGTAGTCGCGCTCGAGCCGGATCAGCGCCGCATCGGGGAACCTTCGCGAAAAGTCGAGGAGGTACTGCGGGGTGGCACCGGTGAAGGAGTAGATGGTCTGGTTGGCGTCGCCGACCACGGTCAGGTCGTCCCGCTCCCCCACCCAGGCGTTGAGCACCCGCTGCTGCAGCGGGGTGACGTCCTGGTACTCGTCGACGACGAAGCAGCGGTAGCGGTCACGGAACTCGCCGGCGACGGCAGCGTCGTTCTCGATGGCGGCTGCGGTGTGCAGCAGCAGATCGTCGAAGTCCAGCAGCGCCGAGCCGTCGCGGCGGGCCTTGAGTCCCTCGTACCCGGCGTACACCGCGGCAACCTTGGCGGCGTCGAGCGGGATGTCCCGCTCGATCGCGGCGACCTGCTGCGGGTACTGCTCGGGACTGATCAGGGACGACTTGGCCCATTCGATCTCGCCGGCCAGGTCGCGCACGTCGTCGGTGCTGGCCTGGATACCCGCCCGGTTCGCCGCCTGCGCCACGACCGCGAACTTGCTGTCGAGCAGTTCCCAGCCGGTATCGCCGACCACCCGCGGCCAGAAGTACCGCAGTTGCCGCAGCGCCGCGGCGTGGAATGTCATGGCCTGCACGGCCCCGGAGCCGGCGGCGCCGTCGATCTCCTGCTCCAGGCTGCGCAAGCGGCTGCGCATCTCACCCGCAGCACGCTGGGTGAACGTCACGGCCAGCACCTGACTCGGCGCGACATGGCCGGAGGCCACCAGATACGCGATGCGGCGGGTGATGGTCCGCGTCTTGCCGGTGCCGGCACCGGCCAGCACACATACGGGGCCGCGGGGGGCGAGGACAGCCTCGCGCTGTTCGTCGTCGAGGTCCTCGAGGAGCGTGGACGGCGGGGCCTCGGCTGGCATGGCCTACATCATGGCAGCCCGGTGTGACACGTCGGTGTGGCACGTCGGTGTGGCACGTCGGTGAGCCGACCCCTGTGACACAGTCGGCACCGCTGAGCGGCATGGCGCGGCGATCGGATACGTTGAGTCGCGTTATGAGTGCACTGATCATGTACAGCACGACCTGGTGCGGCTACTGCAAGCGGCTCAAGACCGCGCTGAAGGCCGAAGGCATCCCGTACACCGAGATCGACATCGAGCAGGACATGGACGCAGCCAAGTTCGTGATGTCGGTCAACGGCGGCAACCAGACGGTGCCGACGGTGAAGTTCCCGGACGGCAGCGCGCTGACGAACCCCAGCATCAAGGACGTCAAAGCCAAGCTGAACTAGCGATTTGTGCACGATTTTCCGCGCCAGCAGCGGATTTTCGTGCACAGATCACAGGGCTGCCCAGGATTCGATGATCTCCCGGGCGATCGAGATCGAGCCGGGCAGCAGCAGCCGGGTGTCTGACGCGCTGTTCCAGTCGCCGTGCTCGAGCGCCTCGCGCACCTCGGCCCGGGTGAACCAGTCGGCCTCGGCGATCTCGCCGTCATTGAACGCGAACGGCTGCTCCGGATCACCGATGGCATGGAAGCCGACCATCAGCGAGCGCGGGAACGGCCAGGGCTGACTGCCCAGGTACTTGACGTCGGTGACGGCCAGGCCGATCTCCTCGGCGATCTCGCGGACCACGCAGGACTCGAACGACTCACCGGCTTCCACGAACCCGGCCAGCAGCGAGAACAGCCGCTCCGGCCAGTTCGTCTGCCGGGCCAGCACCGCGCGGTCGTGGCCGTCGTGCACCAGGCAGATGATCGCCGGGTCGATGCGCGGGAATTCCTCGTGACCGCCGACGCTGTTGACGCGCGCCCAGCCGCCCTTGATCGCCTTGGTGGGTGCGCCGTCGATGGCGCTGAAACGGGCGCTGTCGTGCCAGTTCAGCAGCGCCGTCGCGGTCGAGACGAGCTGCGCGCTGATGTCGTCGAAGATGGTCCCGGCCCGGCGCAGGTCGAGCACCTCGACCGGCTGACCGGACGGCTCCGCCGGTTCTTCGAGTGCGCCGCGCACACCCCACACGTGCCGGCCGTCGGGCATCCGGCCCAGGAACACCGCATGCTCGTCGGGCTTGTCCCCGAGTTCCGCCGCACGACCCAGCACCACCTGGCCGCCGGAGATCAGCACCTGGTTGCGCCGGTCGACGCGCAGCAGCAGCGCGTCGTTCCAGCCGGCAATGGCGGCGTCGACGTCGGTGCGCAGCGTGTCGGCCCGGTCCGCACCGACCCGAGACAGCAGCGGGACATTACGCAGGGTGAAATCGCTCATCGCCGCGCCTACCGTTCGACTTCGGCGTTGCGGATGTAGAGCAGGCGGTCCCCGGCGGCGAGGGCGTCGACCTCCGGGGCATCGACCCTGAGCAACTTCCCGCCACGCACCACGCCGAGCACGATGTCGGACAGGTGCCGCGGCGAGCCGCCGAGTTCCTTGGCCTCGACCTCACGCTCGGAGATCGCAAAGCCTGCGTCAGGGGTGAGCAGGTCTTCGACCATCTCGACCACGCTCGGGGTCTGAGTCGCGATGCCAAGCAGCCGGCCGGCGGTCTCCGAGGACACGACGGTCGAGTCGGCGCCGGACTGCCGCAGCAGATGCTGGTTCTCGGCCTCGCGGGCAGAGGCGATGATCTTGGCTTTCGGCGCCACTTCGCGGGCGGTCAGCGTGACCAGCACGGCGGTGGCGTCCTTGTCCGTCGCGACCACGATGGATCTGGCGTGCTGTGCCCCGGCCAGGCGCAGCACCTCCGATTTGGTGGCGTCACCGACCACGGTGACCAGTCCGGCAGCCCGCGCCCGGTCCAGTGCCGCCGGGTTCTCGTCGACGACGACGATGTCTCCGGGTGCGACCTCGTCGCCGACCATGGCCTGGACCGCGGTGCGGCCCTTGGTTCCATAACCGACGACGATGGTGTGATTGCGCACGCTGCTCCTCCATCGCTGAATCTTCAAGGCTTGACGAGACTGCGTGGTCAGCGTCTCGACGGTCGTACCGATCAGCACGATCAGGAACGCGATCCGCATCGGGGTGATCACCAGGACGTTGATCAGCCGCGCGCTCGGGGTGAACGGCGTGATGTCGCCGTAGCCGGTGGTCGACAACGACACCGTCGCGTAGTAGATGCAGTCCAGGAGCGACATCTCGTTGTCTTGGACATCACGGTAGCCGTCGCGATCGATGTACACGACGAGTACCGCCGCGCCGAGCACCACCAGCGCATAGATGACGCGGCGCGCGATCCGGCGGGCCGGGCTGACGAATGGCTCCGGGATTTGCAGTACATCAACCAGATCCGCGTTCTGCCTGCTGGTCAGGTTCTGCTCCATGGCGGCCATGCGCCGCGACAATCTAACGCGAGCCACGACGAGCCAATATCTGGCAGAGGCTCACCACGGGACGGCTCAGCACAGCACTATGTAACCATGACCGCCCCCAGCACTCCGGATAACACCACCCACAGCCAGGCCCCCGCATACCGAATGGGCGCACTGCTCGTCGGAATGGGCACCCTGCATTTCGTCGCACCCAAACCGTTCGACGGCATCGTTCCGGAAGAACTGCCCGGCACCGCCCGGTTCTACACCTACGCGTCGGGCGTCGCCGAAGTCGCCACCGGCGCAGCGCTGCTCATTCCGCGCACCCGCAAGCTTGGTGCGCTGGCTGCGGTCGCGCTGTTCATCGGGGTGTTCCCCGCCAACGTGAACATGGTCCGGCTGTGGTGGCCCAAGGGCTGGCCCGCGCGCATCGCCGCCCTGGCCCGGCTGCCGCTGCAGGTGCCGATGGTGACCCAGGCGCTCAAGGTCTACCGCAACTCACCCGACGCGCACTAGCGCCGCCAGTTCGTCGGCGCCGGGAAGGTCGGTGGGTGCCACCGTCTGCCCGGCGCGCACGTAGTGGAAGACCGCCCGCACCGAATCGACGGGTACGCCCTGGATCGACGACCAGGCCAGCCGGTACACCGCCAGCTGAATTGCCTTGTTGCGCATGGTTTCCGGAGTGGTCGGCGGATCGCCGGTCTTCCAGTCCAGCACGGTGTAGCCCCCATCGGCGTCGGCGAACACTGCGTCGATGCGGCCCCGGATCACGCGGTCGCCGATCACCATGTCGAACGGCACCTCGATGTCGATCGGGGTGCGGGCGGCCCAGTCCGACAGGGCGAACGCGGCCTGCAGGTCGGCCAGTTCGTCGGCGACGGCCTGCCCCAGCTCGGCATCGACCGCGCCGGGTAGGTCGTCGAGGTCGAACAGCCGCTCGGCAGAGAAGTACCGCTGCACCCAGTCGTGAAACGCGGTGCCCAGCAGTGCCTGCGGGTCCGGGCGCGACGGCAGCCGGCGCTGCAGCCGCTGCAGTGCGCCGGACCGGTCGCTGCTCAGGTCGACCAGCGTGCTGACCGACAGTTGAGGCGGCAGCTCGACCGGACCGCGCTGCTGGGTCCGTGCACGTTCGGCCAGCAGGGCATCGACATCGGCGGACCACCCGTGGCGGTCGTCGAAGTTCTCATCGGCCGTGGCCGTGAGCGCCTGCGCGACCAGGGCCGCGCCCCGGTCGACGTCACCGCGGCGGGCACCAGCGGGGTCGACGGGCCATGCACATTCGACGACGTTGTCGCGCAACGGATTCACGGCGCTCTCGGGCGGTGCGGGTGCCCACTGCTCGATCTCGCCGCAGGGGTCGCCGTCATTGGCGGCGCGTTCGATGATGTCGCGCATCTCGGTGAGGAAGTCGGATGGCCCGGCCGGCTTCGCGGCCGTCGTCCCCCAGTGGTACCCGGAGAGCAGCAGGGTGTCCTCGGCCCGGGTCAGGGCCACATAGAGCAGGCGGCGTTCCTCATCGGTGCGCCGCTGATCGAGCAGGGCCTTGTGCGCGGCGATCTTGTCCGCCAACATCTTCCGGTCGTTGACATCCGACGTGTCGAGCACCGGCACCCCGTGTTCGGACAACTCGGCACGGTCGCCGCGCAGCAACGGCGGCAGGTCGCCCGCGTCGGTCAGCCAGGTGCGCTGCGACGCGGTGGACGGGAACACCCGGGCGACCAGGTGCGGGACCGCGACGATCTGCCACTCCAGCCCCTTCGCGGCGTGCACCGTCAGGATCTGCACGCGGTCCGCGGCCACCGTCACCTGTGCCGGCGCCAGCCCGTTCTCGACCTCGGCGGCCGCCGTCAGATACGCCAGCAGTCCGGCGATGGGCGCAGACGCGTCGGCGTCGGTGACCGGCCGCGCCGCATAGCCCGCCACCACATCGGCGAACGCATCGAGATGCTCGGTACCCCGCCAGCCCTCGGAAACCCCACTGGCCGCGCGGGTTTCGGCGTCGATGCCCAGGACCCGACGCGTTTCGGCGACCAGATCGGGCAGCGGCTGATGCAGGTGCGCGCGCAGCTGGCTCAGCTCGGCAGCCAAGGCCAGCAGCCGACGGTGTCCTTCGGGTGAGTAGCGGTCGGCCGGACCTGGGTCGCTGATGGCGTCGGCCAGGCAGGCGTGGTCGGCGTCGGGGGCGACGTGGGCTATTGCCTTCTTGATGGCCTGCTCGGCGGCCGACCCGGAGGTCCGCGCGGCGTCGGGCACATCCAGTTCCGAGGCGCGGCGCCACAGCGCGGCCAGGTCGGCGGCACCGAACCGCCACCGCGCGCTCGTCAGTACCCGCATCGCGGCGACCCCGGCGGTCGGCTCGGCGACCAGGCGCAGCATCGCGACCACGTCGGCGACCTCCGGGATAGCCAGCAGCCCGGCCAGACCGACCACCTCGACGGGGATCCCACGTGCGTTCAGCGCCTCGGCGATGGGCGCGGCGTCGGCGTTGCGGCGCACCAGGACCGCGGCCGTCGGCGCCGGGTCACCCGCGGCGGCGGCACCGTGGTACCGGCGAGCCAGGTGATCGGCGACCCAATCACGCTCGGCGACAACATCATCCAACAACGCACACTGGATGGTCCCCGGCTCGGCACCGGGCCGCGGCAGCAGTTCGCGCACGCTCACGCTGCGGCGGCGGGCCTCGGCGGACACCTCGTTGGCCAGCTTCAGCGCCCGCGGTGGGTTGCGCCAGCTGGTCCGCAATTCCAGGGTCGGGGCGGGCGAGCCATCCGAGAGCCGGAAGTCGGTGGTGAACCGGGGCAGGTTGGTGGCCGACGCGCCGCGCCAGCCGTAGATCGATTGGATCGGGTCCCCCACCGCCGTCAGCGCCAGGCTGTCGTCGACGCCGCCACCGAACAGCGACGACAGCGCCACCCGCTGGGCATGCCCGGTGTCCTGATATTCGTCCAGCAGGACCACGCGATACCGCTCCCGCAGCTGCGCGCCGACCTGCGGGAAACCCTCGGCCAAGCGGGCCGCCGCGGACATCTGCGTACCGAAGTCCATCACCTGCGCATCCCGCATCCGCTGGTGCACCGCGTCGATGAGCGGCACCAGCTCGGCCCGCTCGGTCTGGGTGTCCAGCAGATTCAGCAACCACTGCGTGGGCCCACCGCGCTGGCCCGGTCCCGCCGGGAGGGTGAGGATGAGGCGTTCGAGCTCGTGATGGGTGTCGCGCACGGCGTCGGTGTCGACGAGATGCTCGGACAGCTGACCGGCCAGGCGCAGCACCATCTGGGTGATCGCGGCCGGGGACTTGTCGGTGTGCAGCTGCCCCGGGAAATCGGACACCACCCGAAAAGCCAACTGCCACATCTCGGTTTCGGTGACCAGCCGAGTGGCCGGCTCGATGGGCAGCAGCAGCCCGTACTCGCGGAGCAGGGTGCCCGCGAAGGCGTGATAGGTGCTGACGGTGGCGTGCTCGTCGGCCAGCGAAACGCCGGGCAACAGGCCCGAACCGGCGAGGCGGGCCAGCCGGGTACGCACGCGACGCAGCAACTGTCCGGCCGCCTTGCGAGTGAAGGTCAGCCCCAGCACCTGCGACGGGGTCGCATAGCCGTTGGCCACCAGCCAGACCACCCGCGCGGCCATGGTCTCGGTTTTCCCCGCGCCGGCGCCGGCGATCACCACCAGTGGTCCCGGCGGGGCAGCGATGACCGCGGCCTGCTCGTCCGTGGGGGTGAACAGCCCGAGCGTCTCGGCAAGGTCGGCGGGGCTGTACGTCACGGGCATCCACCCTTCGTACCTTGCGCCGGGCACATGGCCCGCACCGGGCAGGTGGCGCACCCGGCGCCGGCGCGCGCGACGAACTGCGGCCCGGCCGTGGCCGCCGCGGCGTCGGTGACCCGCTGCCGCCACTGCGCCTGTGCCGTCTCCCCCATCGGATCCTGCTCGCGCTCGGTGGCGCCCGCCTTGGCGGGTTTGGCCGGATACACCAACCGGCCGCCGCCCGGCTGATCACCCTGCGGCACAATGCCTTCCGCGATGGCCAGCTGGTACAGCGCGAGCTGGGCATGCTGCTGGGCATCGGCCTTGGTGGCCGGGCTCTTGCCGGTCTTCACGTCGACCACCACGAGGCGTCCGTCGCGGTCGCGTTCGAGCCGGTCGATGCGCCCCTTCACCTGCACCTGCGGACTCGCATCGGCGATCACGCCGGCGACCTCGAGTTCGGTGCCGACCTCGGTGAGCTCGGCGCGGCTCTCCTGCCGCCACGTCGTGAAGGTGTCCAGCATGGCGCGGTACCGCTCCAGCTCGTTGTCGGCGTACCAGTTCGAGTCGAAAGGCAGGTGTTGCCAAACCTTTTCGAGTTCGCCGCGCAGCTGGGCCTCGCTGCGACCGGAGTCGGCGACCAGGGCGTGCACCAGGGAGCCCAGTGCCGAACGCAGATCGCGGCCGTCGCTGCCGCCGTGCCGCTCCAGCATCCAGCGCAGCGGGCAGTCGGTCAGGGTCTGCACGGTCGACGGCGACACCGTGACGACGTGGTCGTCACCGGACCACAGCGGCTCGGCAGTGGACAGCTCCGTGCTGGCGTACCACTGCGCCGGGTCGGCGCCCGGCACCCCGGCCTCGGCCAGCCGCGCCAATTGTGCTGCCGCACAGAGCCGGTCGGACTCCTCGACCGCGCCGCCGGGGGCGCAGACCACCGACCGCAGCCGGCCGACCAGTGCCGACGGGGACAGCACGGCGGGCGCGTGCACCGGGAGCTCGTCGGCATCGGGATCGGTACCGCCGGCCAGCGCCGCCAGCTCCTCGAAGAAGGTCGACGGCAGCAGCGCTTCGTCACCGTTGTCGCTGTCGACGGCCGTCACCAGCACCCGGTTGCGGGCCCGGCCCAGCGCAGCCACCAGCAGCCGTCGTTCCTCGGCCAGCAGCGGCGCGGTGGCCGACATGCCACGAACGTCACCCACACCGTCGACGATGTCGAGCAGCTGCTGGGTCCCGAGCACGCCCCCACGCGGAACGGTGTTGGGCCACAACCCTTCCTGCAGGCCGGCGATGACCACGAAATCCCATTCCCGCCCCAGCGCGGCATGCGCACTGACCACGGCCACCTCGTCGGCCTCGGCGCGCTCCGGCGTCGAACCCGACCAGGACAGGGCGCGGACGTGGTCGATCAAACCGGTGAGGGAGGCCGCCGCGGTGCGGGCCACGTACTGGTCGGCGGTGTCGAACAGCGCGGTGACGGCGTCCAGGTCGACGCCCGCAGCGACCCCGGCCGCACCCGGGCGCCCGGCCGCGGCCTGCCACCGGCGCGACAACCCGCTGGTGTGCCAGGCCTGCCACAGCACGAACCGCGGGTCCTGGCCGGCCGTCGCCGCCCGGCGCGCCGCGTCGAGGACCGCACGGACCCGGCGCACCGGCCGGGCCAGCTGATCCGGCAACGGGCGTTCGGTGCCGACGGTCAGCGCCTCGGTCAGCAGCTCACCGAACTCACGGCCGCTGCCGTCGGCGCGGCGCAGAACGCGCCGCAACTGGCGCAGCGACACCGGGTCGACCCGGCCGATGGGCCCCGTCAGCATGGCCAATGCCCGGTCGCCGGTCAGCTGGTCGGCGACGCAGTCCAGCACCGTGAGCAGTGCGCCCACCGCCGGATGCAGTGCCGGCGGCGCGGTGTCGGCCTGCTGCTGCACCGGCACCCCGGCAGCGGTCAGCGCCCGGGACAGCGCCGTCCCGGCCCGCGGCACAGAGCGCACGATGACGGCCATCTGCGACCAGGGCACCCCGTCGACCAGGTGCGCGCGGCGCAGCGCGTCCGCGATCAGTGCGGATTCGGCGTGCGGCGAACCCGCCACGCGCACCGTCAGCGAGCCGAGGTCATCCGTCGTCGCCGACGTCAGGGTCCGCGACGCGTCCACGCCGGGCAGGCGCCGTGCCACGGCCGCGACCGCGCCGGCCACCGCGGGTGCGCACCGATGGGACTCGGTCAGAACCACCTGCGGCTGGTCCTCGGGACCGTACAGCAGCGTCGGTTCGGCGCCGCGGTAACCGAACACCGTCTGGCTCGGATCACCGGCGATGACGGTCAGCTGGGCGCCGGCCGCCAGCACCCGCACCAGCAGCGCGGCCTGCGGATCGAGGTGCTGCGCGTCGTCGACCAGCAGCAGCCTGATGCGGGAACGTTCGGCGTCCAGCAGTGCGGGATCGACGGCGAAGGCCTCGAGCGCGGCGCCGACCAGCTCAGCCGCGCCCAGCGCAGGCACCGTCGCCTGCGGGGCGGCCATGCCGACGGCGCTGCGCAGCAGCATCACCTGCTCGTAGACCTGCGCGAACCGGGCCGCGGCCACCCACTCCGGGCGTCCGGCCTTGCGGCCGATCCGGCGCAGGTCCGCGGGGTCGACGCCACGTTCGGTGCAGCGGGCCAACAGGTCCCGCAATTCGGTCGCGAACCCGGCGGTGGCCAATGCCGGACGCAGGTGCAGCGGCCAGTCCACACCGGCATCGTCGCCGTCCTCGAGATCACCGGCGAGGAGCTCGCGGATGATGCCATCCTGCTCGGCGCTGGTGATCAGCCGCGGCGGCGGGTCACCAGCACGCTGCGCGGCCTGGCGCAACACCGCAAACGCGTAGGAGTGCAGGGTGCGGACCAGCGGCTCCCGGGTGACCTGGCCGGAATCGCCGAGCAGCGCCGACGTGATGGCGCCGCGGACCCGGCTGCCGAGGCGCGCCGAACCCGTGAGCAGCAGCACCGACTCCGGATCTGTCCCGGCCGCGATATGCGTTGCGGCAGTGCGGATCAGCAACTCGGTCTTGCCGGTTCCGGGGCCGCCCAGCACCCGCACCACACCACGCTGCCCGGGCTCGGTCAGGGCATTAACCGAGCCGGGCGCGGTGAGTGCGGAGTGCGGGGCGGCCATGCACGGAATGCAACCACGGGGGTACGACATTGATGATGAAAGAGCGTTACCGCGCAGGTCGTGACCCTGGGTCTGACTGACGCTCTGCTGGGTTGTCTTTAACTTGATCTGTCCGGCCTGTGTGGTGCGCGTCTTGTTCACGCCGGACAGGACGGACATGACTTAATCAGGAGCTTGGCCGTTCCTCACCAATGTCTTGTCTGCCCGCCCTGGCCGGTGTGCCCCACCTAATGCTGGTCAGAAGGGACACCATCATCTTGACAGAATCTGCGCGCATCGTTGCCGGTGCGGACACCCATGCCGACACGATCCATGTCGCCGCGATCACCATGACTGGTGCCGCTGTTGATGATCGGGAGTTCCCGACCACGCGCGCCGGATACAGCGCGGCCATCAGCTTCCTGACCTCACTGGGTCAGGTTGAACGGATCGGTGTGGAAGGCACCGCCAGCTATGGTGCCGGATTCACCCGGGTGCTGACCGCGGCTGGCGTTGAGGTCGTCGAGGTGACCCGGGCGGTTAAATCCACTCGCCGCCTCAGAGGCAAATCTGATCCGCTCGATGCCTACAGCGCCGCGCGGACCGCGTTGGCCGGTGACGGGCTGGCCACCCCGAAAGACGACACCACCGCCGGCCTGCGGGCCCTGCATGTCGCTCGTCGGTCGGCGGTCAAGCACCGCACCGCGGTGATCAACCAGATCAAAGCCATGCTGGTATCGGCGCCCGATGTGATACGCGAAAAATACCGTGGTTTAACGACATTGAAGATGGTCGAGGCGATCGCCCGCTGCCGCCCCGACACCCAGCCCGAGCCGTGGGCGCAGTCGATGCTCAGCGCAGCCAAGCTGCTCGCCCAACGCGTGCAATTCCTCGAAACCCAAGCCGAGGCACTCGGCGCCCAGATCGACGCATTCGTCACCGCGGCCAATCCCGCACTACGCGCGGCCCACGGCGTCGGCGCGGACACCGCCGCTCAGCTATTGATCACTGCCGGGGCTAACCCGCACCGGCTGCACAGTGAAGCTGCGTTCGCCGCGTTGTGTGGGGCCGCGCCGGTACCGGCGTCCTCGGGTAAGACCAACCGACACCGACTCTCTCGCGGTGGTGACCGCGCCGCCAACAGCGCACTGCACCGCATCGCACTAGTACGGATGTCCAACCACGATCGGACCCGCGATTACGTGCAACGCCAGGTCACAAAAGGGCACAGCAAAAAGGAGATCTTGCGCAAGCTCAAACGAGCCATCGCCCGAGAAATATTCACCCTGCTGACCCGCCAGATCGACGTGCCCGAGTACACCGACCTGCGCCCGGCTCGGCAAGCCAAGAACATCACCGTGACCGCCGCAGCCAACCATTTCGGGGTCTGGCCCACCGTGATCTCCCGCATCGAACGCGGACTACAACGCGACGACACCTTCGCAGACACCTACAGAAACTGGCTCAACGCGGCTTGACATGAATAGGAGCATCAAGTTGCGTCGAAGACAGTGTCCGGCGACAGTCGGGCCCAGTGTCTGGCAGCATCATTGCGGTGAGCTTGCAGGTGTATCGCTACGGACCGGCGCGGCCGGCACAGATTCTGGCCCTGCACGGCCTGACCGGCCACGGAAAGCGGTGGCAGACCCTGGCGGACGGGTATCTGCCCGAATATGCCGTGCTGGCACCGGATCTCCTGGGACATGGACATTCGTCGTGGGCGGCGCCGTGGAACATCGACGAGAACGTCGCGGCCCTGGCCGCTCTGCTCCACGACGAGGCCGACGGTCCGGTGGTCGTGGTGGCCCATTCGTTCGGCGGCGCGATAGCACTCAATCTCGCTGCCGCCCACCCCAATCTGGTGTCGGGCCTGGTGCTGCTGGACCCCGCGACCGGGCTGGACGGCAGCTGGATGAGCGAGATCGCCGACGCCATGCTCGGGTCCCCCGACTACCCGGACCGGAAGGAGGCGCACGCCGAGAAGGTGAACGGATCGTGGGGCGAGGTCTCGGCGAAGTACCCCGGGGAACTCGAACGCGACCTGGACGAGCACCTGGTCGCCCTGCCCGGCGGACGCGTCGGCTGGCGGATCAGCCTGCCCGCCATGATGTCGTACTGGAGTGAGCTGGCCCGCCCGATTGTGTTGCCGCAGCAGGGCACACCGACGACGCTGGTGCTGGCGAAGCAGACCCACCCGGCGTACGTGACCGGTGAGCTGGTGTCCGCGTTGCAGGCGCGGCTGGGCGCCGACTTCGAGCTGGCCGAATTCGACTGCGACCACATGGTGCCGCACGCCATGCCTGCCGAAACCGCCGATGTGATCCGGGGACACCTGGTCTGATCATGGCCGCGGTCACGGAGGAACAGGTGGAGGTGGTGCGGGACCTCGTCGCCTCGATACCGTCCGGTCGGGTGTCGACCTACGGCGATATCGCGGATGCCGCAGGGCTTTCCAGCCCGCGGATCGTCGGCTGGATCATGCGGACGGATTCCTCGGACCTGCCGTGGCACCGGGTGATCACCGCGGCGGGCCGGCCGGCGCCCCACCTGGCGACGCGGCAGCTCGAAAGACTGCGCGCCGAAGGGGTTTTGGCGGTGGACGGTCGGGTGCCGCTGCGGGAGTATCGGCACGCGTTCTGATGCGAGACGCCTGACCGCGAGCAGTCCCAGGCCTGACTCACGCGACGGTGATGGCGTCCAACCGTTCCTTGATGAACTCCGAGGAGACCACCGGCGTCAGCCCGGACACCGCACCGATGGGCGGCCGCAACGGGGTGATCAGCGCATCGTGGTTGGCTTCGTAGAAGTAGATCAGCGACACCAGGTCTTCTTCCGGTGCATGCGGTTGCGGCGGCAGCACGCGATGCCGGCCGGACGGCCAGCGTCGTCCACTCCAATACTCCAGCAGGTCACCGATGTTCACCGTCAGCGCACCGGGTTCCCAGGGGGCGTCCTCCCAGCCCCCGGCGTCGGAATACACCTGCAGCCCGCCGGCGCCCGGCTCCCGGTCGAGCACCGTGACGGTGCCGAAATCGGTGTGCGGGCCGATCCGGAACTGCCCGGGCTCGGGTTCACCCACCACGCTCACCGGCGGGTAGTGGTTGATGTTCATCGTCCACGTCGGCCGATCTGCCAGCGCGGCAAAAGGATTCGCCGGCAACCCCAGCGCGTGCGCAAACAGGGCCAGTAGATCGTCGGACAGCCGGCGCATCTGGGCGGTGTATTCATCCACCAACGTCTGCAATGCGGGCACCTCCGCGGGCCATACGTTGGGGGCGAACCAGATTCGATCCACCTCCGGATCCCCGGTCGATGTTTCCGCGCCCAGACTGAAACTCTCTTTGAGATCGGGTGGCGTCTCGGTGCCCTCGGCGTAACCGTTGGCTTCGGCGCCCGGGCCGATCCAGCCGTGTCCGCCGACCGGCACCGAGTACTGCCGCTTCGCCTCCTCGGACAACGCGAAGAATTCCCGGCTGGCCGCACGGACCGCGGCCGCCAATCCCTGGTCCACCCCGTGCCCGGTGACCACGATGAAACCGGCTCGCTGCAGACCCTCGTCGACTTCGGTGGCCAACGCATCAGCCTCGGCTCCGCCGGCATACCAGCGGGAAATGTCCACTGTCGCAATGACACTCATTCGCCGATATCCTCCGCCCACAATTCGGGACTGGCGCTGATGAACTCAGCCATCATCGCCACGCACCGCTCGTCGTCCAAAACCGTGACCGCCACACCATGTTCGGCCAGCCAATCATGACCTCCGTGGAACGTGCGGGCCTCCCCGATCACCACCGCGCCGATGCCGAACTGCCGCACCAGGCCGCTGCAATACCAGCACGGCGAGAGCGTCGTCACCATGATGGTCGAGCGGTAGCCGCGCTGACGTCCGGCCGCACGGAACGCGTCGGTCTCGGCATGCACCGAGGGATCATCGTTCTGCACCCGACGGTTGTGGCCGGCGCCCAGGAGTTCGCCATCGGCTCGAAACAACGCCGCACCGATCGGAATACCACCCTCGGCCAACCCCGTTCGCGCTTCAGCGACTGCGACGTCGAGCATCTGCTCAGGGGTCATATGGCGGCGCGTTCCGCGGCGATTTTCGATCGGCACAGCGCCAGGTACGCGGCACCCGCGATGACGAAGCCGACGAAGAAGGTGATGTCGCCGAGTTTCGGCACCGCCTGGGCGATATAGCCGACGAACTTCTCCTGGTTGGAGAACAACAGCACCGACAGTCCCAGCCCCAGCGCGAAGGACAACAACCCCGGCCAGTTCGAGTACGAGCGGTCGTAGAGATATCCGGCGATCTGTTGCCCGCGGCGCAGATACTGATCGGCGAAGACAACGCCGAGCCAGGGGCCGATCCAGTAGGCGATCACCAGCAGGAACGCTTCATAGCTGTGTGCGGCATCGGGCAACGCCCACCAGGCGATCAGGAAACCGGCCACGCCGAAGAAGACGGTCACCAGCGCCCGCGCGATGTGAGGCGGCAACGTGATCCCGATGGTCACGAAAGCCATTGCCCCAGAATAGACATTGAGCGCATTGGCGGCGATCGCACCGACCGCGATGGCCAACAGAGTTGCCTTGGCCAGCCACGGCGCAAGCTCGGCGGTGAACGACCCGGTCGGATTGCCCAGGCTCGCCGCGCCGACCGTCGTCGATGCCGCCCCAACGATCTCCAGGGCCACACACGAGACGAACAACCCGGTGGAGGCGAAGAACCCCGTCGCGAAAGTGGACACTGCCGACGGCAGATAGCGGGTGTAGTCCGCGGCGTACGGGGTCCAACCGGCTGCGTAACCGAAGGCGGTACCTACGGTGAGCAGGAAGCCCCCGAGTCCGCCAACCCCGCCCGACGGCGCCGGCGCACCCAGATCCGCGTGCGCGAAAATTCCCACCGATGCCGCACCGAAGACGATGACGAGCGCCGGGAACGACCAGCGCTCGAACGCCTGCACCAGATTGTGGCCGAAGAACGCGAACGCGGTCTGCAACAACACGATGATGATCAGGCCGATCAGTGGTCCGAAGCCGAACAGGGTGGACAAGGCAAACGCACCGCTGACACTGTTGGTGGCAAACCAGCCGACGCCCGCGGTGATCGACATCAACGTCGCAGGCAGTGCGTTTCCCTTGAACCCGAACGCCATTCGTCCCAGCACCATCTGCGGCACGCCGTGCAGCGGTCCACGTGCGGACAGGAAATAGTGTGCGATGGCACCCAGGCCGGTACCGATGATGATCCCGGCCACCGCCTGCCAGAAGCTCATGCCGAACGCGAGGACGGCCAGCATGCCGACGAACACCGTCGCGAATTCCATGTTGGGTGACGTCCACGTCCAGAACAGCTGACTCGGCTTGCCGTGCCGGTCCGCCTCGGCGATGAACTCGTTGCCGCCGGGTTCGACCGCAACGATCCTGTCTTGGTAGGTTCCGCCGGTGGTGGGTTCAACAGCCGTCATGCGAGGTAACTTTCTCACCGAACGGGGCACGCTGCCATTCGAATGGCGGCGAGCCGGCTAGAGAACCAGTCGCACCAAGGCTGCGGTACGGGCCAGACCGGGGAATGCCGCAGCCGTCGACCGCGGGTGCAGGGCATGCACCGCGAGCCGGAAGATCAAGGCGCGCAACAGCATCTGTGGCCACTCGGGCAGCGACGCCCAGCGTTCGATGAGACCGTCGTCGGCCTCACCCCACGACAGCGCGTCGACAACGACCACGCCCGCGGCCCACGATGCCGGCCGCCAGTACGGCGTGATGTCGGTGATGCCGGGCGCTGCGGTGCCGGCGAACAGCACCGTGCCGTAGAGGTCGCCGTGCACCAGCTGGCTCGGGTTGCGCGTCGGCTTGCGCAGGGACGCAAGCTGATTGATCAGTTCGACCGAACGGCGGCCATCCGAGGTACCCGGCACCGCCTGGGCACCCGGCGGCAACGACTGCAGCGGACGGTCTTCCCAGGCGGCGCGGTCGGCGGCGATGAACACGTCGACGTCGCTCCATGGCACGGCGGGCGGTTGCGTCAGGAAGCGCGGACGCTCGAGCTTGGCGGTCGCCTCGTGCAACCGCACCGCGGCCGAGACGATCTCGTCGTGACGCGGTTCAGGGGTGCCGGTGACGAACGTGTCGGCGCGCCAGCCGGCGACGACGTAGCGCCCGTCCGTCGCGCGCACGGGACGGGCCAGCCGGACGCCGTCGACGAACAGCGTCTCGCGCACTTTGGCCGACCAGGAGGCCCGGGCATTGTCGGCGACCATGGACAGCACCACCTCGCCGCAGCGCCAGCCGCCCTCCCAGCTCGAGCCGAGTGGGACCGGCCGGAGACCGGTCAGGCCGAACGCCGTAAGCACATGTTCGGGAGGACGGTCGACGGTCACCCGATCAGACTAAGGTGTGCCCGGCCGGACCTGACGTCAGTACATGACCATGTCGGGTTCGAGTTGCCTGGCCCAGGCCACGATTCCGCCCTGCAGGTGCAGCGCGTCGGCGAATCCGGCCTGTTTCAGGGCGAGCAGGGCCTCTGCCGACCGGATCCCGGTCTTGCAGTACAGCACCGCAATTCGGTCCTGCGGCACGCGGGCCAACCCGGCCCCGGAGTCGAGGGTCGACTTGGGAATCAGTTCGGCGCCCTCGATGTGGTTTATGGCCCACTCCACGGGTTCCCGCACGTCGATCAGCGCGACGGGCTTGCCGGAGTCGAGCAGCTGCCGCAGCTCTACGGGGGTGACGGACGAATCGGCCGCCGCTTCGGCTGCTTCGTCGGAGACCACGCCGCAGAACGCGTCGTAGTCGATGAGCTCGGTGATCTTCGGCGTCGCCGGATCCTTGCGAATCCCGATGGTGCGGTACGTCATGTCCAGCGCGTCGTAGATCATCAGCCGGCCCAACAGCGACTCGCCGATGCCGGTGATGAGCTTGATGGCCTCGGTACCCATGACCGAGGCGACGGAGGCGCAGAGAATCCCCAGCACCCCACCCTCGGCGCACGACGG
The DNA here is from genome assembly GCF_048282635.1 of Mycobacterium sp. PDNC021. Lineage (NCBI taxonomy): Bacteria > Bacillati > Actinomycetota > Actinomycetes > Mycobacteriales > Mycobacteriaceae > Mycobacterium > Mycobacterium sp. PDNC021. Next base: position 2,488,809 of record NZ_CP182502.1, on the reverse strand, counting down.
CACCGTGCCCGGGGCCGGGGGCTCCGGGTAGAGGTCGCGGTAATTGAGCCCACGCCCATCGGGAGCGCCCTCCCAGAACACCGACACCTGGCCGGAGAACCGGTAGATCGAGCCCCAGACGTAAGGCTTGTGGGCCAGCACCGCGGCGTCGTTGACGAGGTAGCGGGTGGCGAAGTTGTCGGTGCCGTCGAGGATCAGGTCGTACTGCTCGAACAGCGGCACCGCGTTGTCGGTGTCGAGCCGGAACTCGTGGAGATTGACGGTGACCAGCGGGTTGATCTCCAGGATCGACTCGCGAGCGCTCTGGGCCTTGGACCGGCCGACGTCGGATTGGCCATGGATGATCTGGCGCTGCAGGTTCGATTCGTCGACGACGTCGAACTCGACGATGCCGATGGTGCCGACGCCGGCCGCCGCGAGATACAGCAGTGTCGGGGAACCGAGTCCGCCGGCACCGACCACGAGCACCCGGGCGTTCTTCAGCCGCTTCTGCCCTTCGACGCCGAGGTCCGGGATGATCAGGTGGCGGCTGTACCGCGCCACCTCGTCACGGGTGAGTTCGGCCGCCGGCTGCACCAGCGGCGGCAACGGGGTCGCCATGCCTTCAACAGTAGTGAGCCGGTTCGCCGGACATTTCGGGGCCGCTCGACGGCGACGAGTGTGCGCTCCCGGTACGCCGATTGCGGCGTGTCGCGGTACAAACTCCCCCGCAAGCGGGAGGTGCCCCCAGGCCGGCTCGCTGGGGTTAGGGAATGGGGTACGGCCAGGAGTTGACGTGGCAGGTCTTGCCGTCGGGCTTGACGGACTCCGGGTCGAACTTGGCGTCGTCGTTGTTGTTGGTCGAGAAGGTCTGCTGCATCATGATCGGCGCCAGCCCGCCGTTGTCGCCGCACGGCTCGTGCATCCGGAAGCCGAGGGCGTGCCCGACCTCGTGGTTGATCAGGTACTGGCGGTAGGAGCCGATGTCCCCCTGGAACGGCACGGCACCGCGCACCCAGCGCGCCTCGTTGATGAACACGCGGGACTGGGCCTTGCCGCCGTCGGCCGGGAAGTACGCCGGGTTGAAGCACGACGACTCCAGCGGGATGTCGTAGCCGCAGCCCTCGCGCACCGTCATCGGCGAGGTCAGGGACACCCGGAAGTCGGGGTTCTCCGGCGACGACGCGTCGAGCCGCGTGAAGGCGAACTTCCCGTCATGTGTCCAGCTCTTCGGGTTGGCGAGGGTTTCGGCGACCATCCGGGCAAACGCCTCGTCGCCGCCGAAGCTGGTGGTGTCGACGCCGTCCTCCACCTCGACGGTGTAGGTCACCGACTTGGTGGTGCCCTGACCGATCTTGGGGGTGGTGCCCGGCACGACGTGCCAGGCCTTGGCGCCGGCCTCGGTGAACGGCCCGCCGTCCGGGAGGATGCCGGTGGGCAGATTGACGTCGAACTGGGTCAGACCCTTGGGCGGTGCGCCGACGATCGCGGTGCTCGCCGAATTGATGGTGGGCTGACCGACCAGCGGCCCATGTGGATGAGCCGGCGTGATCGGCTTGGGACCGGAGATGCCCTGGTAGACCACCATTCCGGTGACGATGGCCAGCGCCGGCAGGGCGTACGCGCGCCACCCGTACGTGGACACGAAACGACCCAGCCAGGACTGCTTGCGCCACTGCTGCCGGTCGTCCCGATTGGATCGGAGCCGCCCTGAGTCCTCCGCCACCGGATCTCGCTGCGCACGCAAAGGCTCGTGCCACTCATTGCGCACCACAGGGACGCGACCGGTGCCTCGGCCCGGGTCGTAGGTCACGGAACCAGGATGGCATAGAGCTGCGCGAACGCCGGGCATGGCACGCCACCGGGCGTTCAAGTGCGGCAGACACAATCGCCGAACCGCTGGTAGCACGCGAATGCCGCGAACTAACGGTAGTAGTGTCGTGGCGATAAACTGCCGGGTCGGTCAACCTGAACAACAGGTTGGGCGGCCATGAACACCAGGGTCCGGACCGGTCCCTGAACAGTTGGTCACGGACATGTGTGCCGGACAATGCCAGATTGAGGACGTGATGAGCGAGGTTGCCAACACCTCTGACGCCAGAGGCACGCAAGCCGGAACTGACGGCACGCAGGGCGGCCCGACCACGAATCGGCGGGGCAACCGGCTGCCCCGGGACGAACGACGCGGCCAGCTGCTGATCGCGGCCAGCGACGTCTTCGTGGACCGCGGCTACCACGCCGCCGGCATGGACGAGATCGCCGAGCGCGCCGGTGTGAGCAAACCGGTCCTGTACCAACACTTTTCGTCGAAGCTGGAGCTGTACCTGGCGGTGCTGCAGCGGCACGTCGACAACCTGCTGCAGGGTGTCCGCGGCGCCTTGAGCACCACCACCGACAACCGGCTGCGCCTGCGTGCCGCCGTCGAGGCGTTCTTCGACTTCATCGAGCACGACAGCCAGGGCTACCGGCTGATCTTCGAGAACGACTACGTCACCGAGCCGCAGGTCTCGGCGCAGGTCAAGGTGGCCACCGACTCGTGCACCGATGCGGTGTTCGACCTGGTCAGCAGCGACTCGGGCCTGGAAGCGCACCGCGCTCGCATGATCGCCGTCGGCCTGGTCGCGATCAGCGTCGACTGCGCACGCTACTGGCTCAACAACGACCGCCCCATCTCGAAGGACGCGGCCGTCGACGGCACGGTGCAGTTCGCCTGGGGCGGTCTGTCACACGTTCCACTCACCCGCTGACGCGGCTCGAACCAAACAAAACTGCCCCTCTCCGAACGGAGAGGGGCAGTTTTTGCTTGCGGCGGTAGTCAGTCCTTGCCGGTGACGCCGAAGCCGACCCGGCGGACGTCGGCCGCACCGATCTCGACGTAGGCGATCCTGGCGGTCTGCACCAGGAACCGGCGACCCTTCTCGTCAGTCAGCGCCAGGACGCCCGACTCCTTGGCGAGCGCGTCGGTGACCAACGCCTCCACTTCCTCCGGAGTCTGCGCGCTGTTGAGGAACAGTTCGCGCGGGCTGTCGGTGACCCCGATCTTGACCTCCACGCTGACCCCTTTCATTCGTTTCAAGACTTCATTCGAGCTGCAACCGAACTCTCCTCAGGAGGCTAGTGGACGACGATGGCCGCGGTACCCGCGGGCACGTTCGCCGTAGGCGAACCATGTACGGAGGTGCCATGGCGGACCGGTGGGACGCGCCGTCGAGGTCACGACGTCGTCACAGTTGCCGCCCGGAAATCCCCGCCCGCCGGCACGGCTTTGCGAGGTCGCGACGGGTCGTCTCGGCGCGGTGGACCCAACCGAGTCCCGACCGTTATCCGATGGCCAGCGAGCCAACCTCATCCGTAACTTTCACACCACTAGCATCGACGAGGTAAGTGAAACTCGACCGGGGAAAGTCGCCATGAGCAGGACATATTCGCGATATTCAGCACCGTCGGGCGCGTCCACCGACGGCTACGGGGACACCCCCAGCTACCAGGGTTACGACCGCGGCTACAGCTACGGCAGCGCCAACTACAGCTACGGCTCCAGCACCGGGTACGGCCCGTACAGTTCGGCCACCGATCTGGCCGACCGCCCCACCGGCGAGTACACCAGCACCTACGGCGACACCGACCGGTTCACGGCCGCAGACGCCGATTACGCCGGCAATGATGCCGACGCGGCGTACGACGACTACGACGACGACGAGATCTACGAGTACGACGACGCCATCGATCGGCGGTGGGTCTGGGTGGCCGGCGTCGCCGGCGCCATTCTGCTGGTCGCGGTCATCTGCACCGTCGTGATCCTCGGCGGCGGCGACAGCGGCCCGGTCACCGCGCCGATCACCCCGCCCAGCACCAGCCAGTCCGCCGCGCCGTCGGCCTCGGCAGCACCGTCAGCGGCTCCGCGCCCCCGCGTGACCGCCGCGCCGCCATCGGCGTCGCTGGCACCCGAGACCGTCACGACCGTCACCCCGACCGCACCGGCCCCGACGGCCGAGGCCGTCCCGCCGGTCGATCCGGCGGCCGTACCCGCGGCGCCCGTCCCGAACACGGTGACGTACCGGATCACCGGCAACAAATCGCTGTTGGACCTGGTCACGGTGATCTATACGGACGGCCAAGGCGCGCTGCAGACGGACGTCAACGTGTCCCTGCCGTGGGCCAAGACGGTCACCCTGAACCCGGGCGTCTCGCTGAGCTCGGTGACCGCCACCAGCGTCACCGGTCAGCTGAACTGCTCGATCAGTGATGGGTCGGGCGCAGCGGTCGCCGCGCAGAACAACAACACGTTGATCACCACCTGCACGAAGTAGTCAACACGGCACCACAGAACCGGGTGCGTGAGCTCAGCCGAGGCCGAGTTCGCGTACCCGGTTTTTGTGTGTCTCCTGCAGGCGCTCGAAGAACTCGGTCATCTGGGTCAGGCCTTCGCCGCTGGACAGCACCAGGTCGACGAGTTCGTCGTGCTCGGCCATCACGAACTGCGCCTGGGTGATCGCCTCCCCCAGCAACCGCCGCGACCACAACGCCAGCCGGTGCCGCTGCCGGTCGCTGGCGCCGACCGCCGCCCGCACCTCGGCCACCACGAACTGGGAGTGGCCGGTTTCCGACAGCACCGCACGCACCACGTCGGCTGCCTCTGCGGGCAGCGAACCGGCGATCTCCAGGTAGAAGTCCGCCGCCAGGGCGTCGCCGACATAGGTCTTGACCAACGCCTCCAGCCAGGTGCTCGGAGTCGTCAGCCGATGGTAATTCTCCAGTGCCGGAGCGTATTTCGTCATCGCGGGGACGACGTCGACGCCACGACTCAGCAAGGCCTCGCGCAAGACGTCGAAGTGGCCCATCTCGGCAGCGGCCATCCGCGCCAGGTTGATGCGGCCGGCCAGGTTCGGCGCCATCCGCGCCTCCTCGGTCAACCGGTAGAACGCGGCGACCTCCCCGTAGGCCAACAACGCGAACAACTCGTTGATACCGGGATGATCACCTGACACCGCCGGCTGCACCGGAGTTGCCGTCTGCTCGGGCTGCGCCTGGGACGTCGAAGGCATGGCCCCAACTCTAGACCGCGACTCGCGTCACAGCCGACCGGCGACGCGACCAGCTACAATAGTCTCGGCTGTAGCCGTTTCCGTAGAGCGAGACAGGCTGCGACCAAGGAAATGTGCGTGCACGTGTTGGCCCGCCTCCATCCGCGACCTACGCGGTAGGCGGTTCTCCAGCTCGCCGGAAACCCGGCTGAATTCGGCAGAATCGCCCCGAGGGCCCCAAGTGTTTGTCGTCAGACTCGTGCGCGCGTGGAACAACAGCGAGCACTGACTCCGATGACACTGGAAGGCATCCACGCCACCTCATGACCGCTTTAACTGCAACGATCACAGAAGAAAAAACCTTCGCTGACCTCGGTGTTCGGGACGAAATCGTCCAGGCATTGACCGAGGACGGCAAGCACCACCCCTTCGCCATCCAGGAGCTGACCCTCCCCTTGGCGCTGGCCGGCGACGACCTCATCGGCCAGGCCCGCACCGGTATGGGCAAGACCCTGGCGTTCGGCGTGCCGCTGCTGCACCGCGTCGCCTCCGATCCGACGCTGCCGCTGACCGGCACCCCCCGCGCCCTCGTCGTGGTCCCCACCCGCGAGCTCTGCATCCAGGTGTACGGCGACCTGACGATGGCCGGCAAACACCTCAAGGCCGGCGAGTCCGGGGAACGCAAACTCCGCGTCGAAGCCATCTACGGTGGCCGTCCCTACGAGCCGCAGATCGAAGCCCTGCAGCAGGGCGTCGACGTCATCGTCGGCACCCCAGGCCGGCTCCTGGACCTGGCCCAGCAGGGCCACCTGCAGCTCGGCGGCCTGAGCGTCCTGGTCCTCGACGAGGCCGACGAGATGCTGGACCTGGGCTTCCTGCCCGACATCGAGCGCATCCTGCGCCTGACCCCGGATTCCCGGCAGGCGATGCTGTTCTCGGCCACCATGCCGGACCCGATCATCACGCTGGCCCGCACCTTCATGAACCAGCCGACGCACATCCGGGCCGAGGCCCCGCACTCGGCGGCCACCCACGACTCCACCAAGCAGTACGTCTACCGCGCCCACGCGCTGGACAAGGTGGAGATGGTCAGTCGCATCCTGCAGGCCAACGGCCGCGGCGCGACCATGATCTTCACCCGCACCAAGCGCACCGCCCAGAAGGTGTCCGACGAGCTCGCCGAGCGCGGCTTCAAGGTCGGCGCTGTCCACGGTGACCTGGGCCAGATCGCCCGCGAGAAGGCCCTCAAGTCGTTCCGCAACGGGGATATCGACGTCCTGGTCGCGACCGACGTCGCAGCCCGCGGCATCGACATCGACGACATCACGCACGTCATCAACTATCAGATCCCTGAGGACGAAATGTCCTACGTGCACCGCATCGGCCGTACCGGCCGCGCCGGCAAGACCGGTATCGCGGTGACGCTGGTGGACTGGGACGAGCTGACCCGGTGGTCGCTCATCGACAAGGCCCTGAACCTGGACTGCCCGGACCCGGCCGAGACCTACTCCCGCTCGCCGCACCTGTACGAAGAGCTGGACATCCCGACCGACATCACCGGCTCGATCGGCGCGTCGCGGGCCAAGCCCGCGAAGAAGTCGGCGTCCGACCCCGAGCTCAAGCGCGAGTCCAGCACCGACAAGGACCGCCCGGCCCGTGGCCGCAGCCGGTCCCGCCGCCGCACCCGCGCCGGCGAGTCGGCCACCGGCCACGTCGAGGCATCCGGAGCCACCGACGGCGAGACCGCCGAAGGCAGTGCACCGGAGGGCGACAGCCCCGCCGAGTCGACCCACTCGGGTCGCCGCCGCCGGCGTCGTCGTCCGAGCAAGGCCACAGCTGGGGCAGCCACTGACGCCCCCGCCGTCGCAGCGCCTGCAGCCGAGTAGCCGCAGGCCGCCCGAGCCCTATGGTCAAACCGGAACGACGTACCAAAGCTGATCTGATCGCCGCCGCGGCCATCGTGGTGGTGGTCGCCGTCGGCGCAGCGGTGATCTGGTGGAACAGCGACGCGCGGGCCACGGTCAGCAGGCCCGCAGACCGTCCCATCCCGGCGTTGCACGCCCCGAAGACGGTGCCCACGGCGCTGCATGAACTGTGGACCGCGGCCAGCGGCAAGACCACCCAGCCGGCTGTCGTCAGCGGTGTCGTGGTCACGGGCAACGGCGATGAGATGCAGGGTCGCGACCCGGTCACCGGCAACACCCTGTGGAGCTACGCGCGCGACCGCGAGCTGTGCGGCGTCACGACCGTCTACCAATTCGCGGTGGCGGTGTATCCCGACGGGCGCGGCTGCGGACAGGCCAGCGCCATCGACGCGAGCACCGGGCGACGCGGCCCCGCGCGCAGCAGCCTGGCCGACGCCGAGGTGAAGCTGTCCACCGACGGCACGACGATCCTGTCGTACGGCGACAGCCGGCTCGAGCAGTGGCGCTCCGACCTGGTGCGGATGATCAGCTACGGCTACCTCGACGCGGTCGTCAAACCCGGCGTGCCGGCCTCTCCCCTGTGCCGACTGACGTCCGCCGCGGCGAGCCCGTCGTCGGTGGCCGTCATGGAGGCCTGCCCCAAGCAGAACGACCTGCGGCTGACGCTGCTCAAGGCAGCCAAGGAAGAGGACCAGCCGGACGTCAAGCGCGTGGCGCTACCCGGAGTCACCGCGGACTCCGACGCGCAGGTGATCGCGGTGTCAGAGACCAAGGCCGCGATCTACGTGCCGACGCCGCAGCCGTGCGTGAACATCATCGACGAAACCGGCAACACCATCGCCAGCACCTTGCTGCCGCATCCCCCGACGCCGGTGACCGCGACGACTCGAGTCGGTGACGTCGTCACCTGGTACACGGGCGATTCGGTGCTGGTCTTCGACGCCAACGGGCTGCGCTACCGGTACACCGTCAGCGCGCAGGGCGGGCAGGCTCCTATCGGCCCGGCCACCATGCTGGCCGGGCACCTGCTGGTTCCGGTGACCAGCGGCTACGACACGTTCGACGCGCTGAGCGGCGCCGGCCAGACGCACATCGCGTTGGCGCGGCAACCGGTCAACACCGCGGTCATTCCCGCCATGGCGGGCCCGACGCTGCTGGAGCAGCGCGGCAGTCAGTTGGTCGCGTTGGGTCAGTGACCCGACCGATCACACGTCAGGGGTGAAGACGGGCAGCGCCTTGTTCTTCTTCCAATGCTTCAGCAGAGCCGACGCCAGCTCGCGATAAGCGATGGCGCCCTTGTTCTTTCGGCCCGCGAGCACCGACGAACCGGAAGCACTGGCCTCGGCGAACCGTACCGTCCGCGGGATCGGCGGGGCGAGCACCACGAGGCTGTAGCGGTCGGCCACGTCGAGCAGGACGTCCCGGCTGTGCGTGGTGCGGGCGTCGTACAGCGTCGGCAGCGCGCCCAGCAGCCGCAGGTCGGGGTTGGTGATCTGCTGCACGTCGGTGACGGTCCGCAGGAACTGGCCGACACCGCGGTGGGCCAGCGTCTCGCACTGCAGCGGCACGACGACGTCGTTGGCGGCGGTGAGACCGTTCAGGGTCAGCACGCCCAGCGACGGCGGGCAGTCGATGATGACCACATCGAACTGGTCGGCGATCTTCGCCAGCGCGCGTTTGAGCGCGTACTCCCGGCCGGCCCGCATCAGCAGCATTGCCTCGGCGCCGGCCAGGTCGATGTTGGCCGGCAGCAGCGTCATGCCTTCGGCGGTCGAGACCAGCGCAGTGTCGGGTTCCACGTCACCGAGCAGCACCTCGTGCACCGACACCGGCAGCTTGTCCGGATCCTGGCCGAGAGAGAAGGTCAGACAGCCCTGCGGATCGAGGTCGACAAGCAGAACCCGCTGGCCTTCCTCGGTCAGCGCTGCACCCAGAGAAGCCACTGTTGTCGTTTTTGCGACGCCACCCTTTTGGTTGGCGACCGCAAGTACCCGCGTCACGGTGCCCATCCTGACACGCGGCCATGTGGCGCCGCTCACCGTGGGGCAGAATCTCGGGCGTGAATGTTGCCGTCGACCCGCCAGGTGAGCTGCTGACACACCGGCTCTTGCTGCTTCGCCACGGGCAGACCGAATGGTCGCGCAGCGGCCGGCACACCGGACGCACCGACCTGGGGCTGACCGACGAAGGCCGGCAGCAGGCCCGCAGCGCCGCCTCGGCACTGGCCGAGCTGAAGCTCGACGATCCGCTGGTGATCAGCAGCCCGCGCCAACGCGCCGTGGTCACCGCCGAACTGGCCGGGCTGGACGTCGCCGAGACCACCGAACTACTGGCCGAGTGGGACTACGGCGACTACGAGGGCCTCACCACCCCGCAGATTCGCGATCAGGTCCCCGACTGGCTGGTGTGGACGCACGGCTGCCCCGGCGGCGAGAGCCTGGCCGACGTCAGCGCCCGCGCCGACCGTGCCGTGGCGCTGGCCCTGGAACACCTGGCGACGCGCGACGTCGTGTTCATCGGGCACGGTCACTTCTCGCGTGCGGTGATGACCCGCTGGATGGAGCTTCCGATCACGGACGGCATCCGGATCTCCATGGCGGCGGCCTCGATCTCGGTGTGCGGCTTCGAGCACGGCGTGCGCCAGCTCGTCGCGCTCGGTCTGACCGGCCACCCCAACCCGTGCCTGCCCGAGTGAACCCGGTCTTTGTACTGGCGGGTCCCGATGGGGTCATGCTGGCCGAGGGGCCTGCCGAGGCGTTCTCGGATCTGGACGACGCCCGGCAGGCGCTGGCCGACGACGACGTGCCGATTCTGGTGGGCGCCTTGCCCTTTGACCTGGATTCCCCGGCCGCGTTGATGGCGCCGGCCGCCGTCACCTATGCCGATGCCCTGCCCTTCACCGCCGACCGGCTGCCGGCGGTCCGGATCGCGGCCAGCCTGCCGTCGCCCGATGAGCACCGGGCCCGGGTGGCCGCCGCGGTGCAGGCCCTGCGCGATCCGTCGACAGGCCTGCACAAGGTGGTGCTGGCCCGGGCGCTGCAATTGGTCGCCGAGGACGCGCTGGATCCGTATGCGGTGCTGGCCCGTCTCACCGAAGATCGTAGCGCCACAGCATTTTTCACCGATCTCAGCGCAGCCGGTCCGCCATACTCCGGCACCGCGCTGCTCGGCGCGAGCCCGGAACTGTTGGTGGCCCGCCGCGGCGACATGGTGACGTGCAAGCCGTTCGCCGGGTCGGCGCCGCGGTCCCCCGACCCGGAGACCGACGCCGCCAACGGCGCCGCGCTCGCGGCGTCGGCCAAGAACCGGCATGAGCATCAGCTGGTGGTCGACATCATGCGCGAGGCGCTCGAACCGCTGTGCAGTGAACTCGACATCGCCGCCGAGCCACAGGTCAGCGCCACCACGGCCGTCTGGCATCTGAGCACACCCATCGTGGGACGTCTGCGCGAACCCTCCACCACCGCACTGGATTTGGCCATCGCGCTGCACCCGACACCGGCGGTCGGCGGGGTCCCCACCGCGGCGGCGGCCCGGCTGATCACCGAGTTGGAGGGCGACCGCGGTTTCTACGCCGGCGCGGTCGGCTGGTGCGACAGTGCCGGCGACGGCCGGTGGGTGGTGTCGATCCGGTGCGGCCAGCTGGCCGCGGACCGGCTGTCCATCGATGCCCGCGCCGGCGGCGGTATCGTCGCCGAGTCCGACCCCGATGACGAAGTCACCGAGACCACAACAAAATTCAGGACGATGCTGACAGCACTGGGGATAGCGCAATGACAGGACTCCACAAATGACAACGATCATCCGCCCAGTCCAACCGGGCGACGAAGTCGAGATCACCGCGATGATCCACGAACTGGCCGCCTTCGAGAAGGCCGCCGACCAGTGCACGGTGACCGCGGAGCAGATTCGGACCGCGTTGTTCGGCGGCGCCGAGTCCGGGCAAGCCGCCGTTTCGGGTCATTTCGTCGAGGTCGACGGCCGGCCGGCGGCGTTCGCCCTGTGGTTCCTGAACTTCTCCACGTGGGACGGCGTCTCCGGCATCTACCTCGAAGATCTGTTCGTGCGCCCCGACTTCCGACGCCGCGGCCTGGCCCGCAAGCTCCTGTCGACGCTGGCGGCCGAATGCGTCGAGCGCGGCTACTCCCGGCTGCAGTGGGCGGTGCTGAACTGGAACGTCAATGCCATCGCCCTGTACGACGAGGTCGGCGGCAAGCCGCAGACCGAGTGGACGACCTACCGGGTGTCGGGCCCCGAGTTGTCGACACTCGCCCAGGGCTGACCTGTCGAACACCGGGGTCCACCTGCGATTCCGGTGTTAATCTGCGCCCGGGTCAACCGGAGGGACGGCAATGCGATTCCAGCGTCGGCAACTGCTGTCCCGGGTGAGCATCCAGTCGAAGCTCGTGGTGATGCTGGTGCTGTGCACCATCGTGGCAGCGACCGTGGTCGGCGTCATCGGGTTCTGGGCCGGCCGCGCCTCGCTGCGGGACTCGGTCTTGAACCGACTCACCGAACTTCGGCAGTCCCAGTCCCGCGAGCTCAAGGATCAGCTGACTGATCTGAGGAACTCGATGATCATCTACGCGCGCGGCACCCACACCCAGGCCGCGCTGGCGGAGTTCACCGCGGGCTTCGACGCGCTGGCGGACAAGCCCATCAGTCCGGCGCAGTCGCAGTCGATCAACGACTACTACACAAACACTTTCCTCAACCAGGTGCAGCAGTCCAGCGGCGCCAAGCTGAACGTCGATCAACTGCTCCCGCGGGAGAACCCGCAGCGGTATCTGCAGGCGAACTACACCGCCCTTCGGAAGGATGACGACACCGCGATCAAGGTCGACGATGCCCACGACGGCAGCACCTGGTCGGCGGCCAATGCCCGGTATCAAGACTTCTTCCGCCAGATCGTCACCCGATTCGAATTCCAGGACGCCATCCTGCTCGACAACCGCGGCAACATGGTCTACACCGCGTACAAGGACGTCGACCTGGGCACCAACATCCTGACCGGACCGTACAGCGGCTCCAAACTCCGTGGCGCGTACGAGAAAGCGATGTCCGCCAACTCCGTCGACTACGTCGGCATCACCGATTTCGAGGTGTACCAGCCGGCGGAGAACGAACCCACCGCCTGGATGGTCACGCCGATCGTGACCGCGGGACGCGCGATGGGCGTGCTGGCCCTGCAGTTCCCCGTCTCGAAGATCAACCGCCTGATGACGTTCGACAAGCGCTGGAACGAAGCCGGCCTGGGCAATACCGGCGAGGTCTTCCTGGTCGGACCCGACGATCTGATGCGTTCGGACTCCCGGATGTTCCTGCAGGATCCGCAGGTCTACAAGCGCGACGTCGTCGCGGCGGGCACGCCGGCCGACGTCGCCGCTCGGGCAATCCAATTGGGCGGCACCACCCTAGTACAGCCCGTGCCGCCGGACACCAACCGGCAGGCCCTGCGGGGTGAATCGGGAACCCGACTGGCCACCGACTATCTGGGCCACGAGGTGCTACTGGCCTACGCGCCCATCGTGATTCCCGACGCCGAACTGCACTGGACCATCATCGGCAAGATCGACACCTCGGAGGCCTTCCAGCGGGAGACCGCATTCACCAGGACCATGGTGTTGACGACCGTGGGGATCATCTTCGCCGTCTGCATCGCGGCGATGTTCCTCGCCCAGCTTTTCGTCCGGCCGCTCCGGCGGCTCGAAGCAGGCGCGCAGCGGATCAGCGCGGGCGACTACGACGTCACCGTCCCCGTCGAGACGCGAGACGAAATCGGCGAATTGACAGAGGCTTTCAACGAGATGAGCCGAAGCCTGACCGTCAAGGAAGAGCTCCTCGTCGAGCAGCGCAAGGAGAACGCAAAGCTCCTGGCGCTGCTGATGCCCGAACCGGTCGCCGAGCGCTACCAGCAGGGCGAGGAGATCGTCGCCGAGGAGCACCAGAACGTCACGGTGATCTTCACCGAGATCATGGGGCTGGACCGGCTGCAGGCGCAGCTGACGTCACAGGGGTCGCTCGCGGTCGTCAACGAGATCGAGCGCCAATTCGACGCCGCCGCAGACAGTCTCGGCATCGAGCGCGGCCGCCCGATCCGCAACGGCTACCTGGGCAGCTGCGGTCTCAACGTACCGAGACTGGACAACGTCCGGCGGACCGTCGACTTCGCCCTGGAATGCGAACGGATCATCGACCGGTTCAACAGTGAAACGGGCAACCACCTGAGCCTGCGGGCCGGCATCGACACGGGCACCGTCAGTAGTGGCCTCGGCGGTCAGCACTCGGTGGTCTACGACATGTGGGGCGCGGCGGTCAACGTCGCGTACCAGGTCAAGAGCGGTTCACCGCAACCGGGAATCGACGTCACCGACCGGGTGTATCAGGCGCTGCAGGCCACCATGACCTTCACGTCCGTCGGCACGATATCGGTTGACGGACAGGACGAGCCGATCTGGCGACTGGTGGAACCGAGGTGATCGCCGACGTGTTCACCTCGGCCTGGTTCTACTGGGCCGTTGGCATCGCAATCGGATTGCCGATCGGGCTGGTCGCGCTCACCGAATGGCAGCACGCGCTGCGCCGCAGGCAGAGCTTCCTGCTCCGGCCGGTGACCGTATTGCGCAACTACCTGCTGCCGATCGGCGCACTGCTGCTCCTGCTGACCGAGGCCCGACAGGTCCCGGCGGGATCCACCTCGGTGCGCACCGTCGCAACGCTTTTCGCGTTCGTCGTGCTGGTCCTGCTACTGTCCGGAGTGAACGCCGCACTGTTCCAGGGCGCCCCGGCCGGGACCTGGCGCAAGCGGGTGCCGACGATCTTCGTCGACGTCGCCCGGTTCGTGCTCATCGCGGTCGGGCTCGCGGTGATCTTCTCGTACATCTGGGGCGCGAACGTCCGTGGCCTGTTCACCGCGCTGGGGATCACCTCGATCGTCATCGGCCTGACGCTGCAGAACTCGGTGGGCCAGATCATCTCGGGCCTACTGATGTTGTTCGAGCAGCCGTTTCAGATCGGCGACTGGCTGGATACCACCGCCGCACGGGGGCGGGTGGTCGAAGTCAACTGGCGCGCAGTACATCTGGAGACCGGCTCCGGGTTGCGGATCACGCCGAACTCGGTCCTGGCCGGGGCGTCGTTCACCAATCTGAGCCGGCCGGCGAGCGCGCATTCGATCACCGTGACCACGATCTTCTCGCTCGACGACCCACCGAACCAGGTGTGCGCGATGCTGACCCGGCTGGCCGGCGACCTACCGATGCGGCGCCGGGAAGGCACCGCGTCGGCAACGCCCGCGGGAGGACTCGAGTATCAGACCACCATTCCGCTGCACTCCCCCGCCGACGACGGCGAGGCGAAAACACTCTTCCTGCAATGGGTCTGGTACGCCTCCCGGCGGATGGGCCTGCACCTGGACGAAGCCGAAGACCAGTTCTCGACGCCCGAACGACTCGCGGACGCCGTCAGCCGGGTCATCACGCCGACGTTGCAGCTGAGCGCCGAGCAGCAGACCGACCTGGCCCCGGCCGCAACGTTGGAACGCTACGCAATCGGCGAGACGATCCAGCGCGCCGGCGAGGTGCCGGAGGGGATGAGATTCATCGTGTCCGGTCGCATCCAGCTGACCACCGGCACCGCGGACGAGCCGGGCGCGGTGATCGGAATCCTCGACGAGGGCGGCTATCTCGGTCAGAGCACGCTGACGCGCCAGCCGGTCATCGGCAGCGCGCAGGCGCTCGACGAAGTGACCCTGGTGCACGTCGAACGAGACTGCATCGAGACGGTGGTGCAGCGAAATCCGGTGCTGCTACAGGAATTCGGTCGTGTCATCGAAGACCGCCGGGCCCACGCCCAGCGCGCGCTGAGCGCCGACTGAAACCTTCAGTCCTGCTTCGAGATCCAGTGCACGGTCGACGGGCTGAACAACAACCCGAGCGCGACGATCGCCACCAGCCCGACGACGATGGCGTACTGCAACTGGCCGGACTGGAAGACGTACCACGCAACTCCCAGCAGCAGCAGATTGGCGAACACGCCGATGCCGCGGCCCCAGCGTCGCCCGGTGATCAGCGCCCAGCCGCCGGCAAGCACACCACCGCAGATGCACACCAGCCAGAGCGCGTTGCCGTATCCGCTGACGATGTGCTGATCGGCGCCGGCCAGCCCGCGCACCACGTACACCGCTGCCCCGATCAAACCGAGCACACCTTCGGCGGCCACCAGGAACCCGGCCCGGCGGACGGCCGGCGGATGGATGGTCGGATCACTCACCGCGACAACCGATCTGCCAGGTACCGCACCGCCAACTCGTAGCCGATGGGTCCCGCGCCGGCGATCACGGTCTCGGCCACCGCCGACACGTAGGAGTGGTGCCGGAAAGCCTCGCGCTTGTGGATGTTGCTCAAATGCACTTCGGCAACCGGCAATTCGGCCGCGGTGAGTGCGTCCGCGATGGCCACCGACGTGTGGCTGTAGGCGGCCGGGTTGATCACGATGCCGACGCAGTCGGTGCGCGCCGCCTGAATCGCGTCGACCAGTTCACCTTCGTGGTTGCTCTGCACCGCACGCACGGAGAAGCCGAGCTGCGCCGCCAGGTCGGTGACGGCCTGTTCGATCTGCGCCAGGGTGGTCGAGCCGTAGATTTCCGGCTGGCGAGTCCCCAACAGATTCAGGTTGGGCCCGTTGACGAGGAGCAGGCGGCGATCGGTCACCTACCCACGGTACCGGCTGCGAACAGGCAGAATTGTCCGGTGCCGACCAACAGCCAACCGTGTCGCTGCGATACCGGGATGGAGTACGCCGCCTGCTGTGGCCCGCTGCATCGCGGCGAGCGGCCCGCCACTACCGCAGCCGCGCTGATGCGTTCGCGGTTCACCGCGTTCGCCCTCGGCGACGTCGATTACCTGCTGGCGACGTGGCATCCGAGCACCCGCCCGGCAGACCTCGATCTCGACGACGCGGTGCTCTGGCGCCGGCTGCAGATCGTCGACACCGAGGCCGGCGGCGAACACGATCCGACCGGCGTGGTGCAGTTCCGCGCCCAGTACGTGCGCGACGGCGGCCGGCACATCCTGCATGAGCGCAGCCGCTTCACCCGCGACCGCGACGGCCGATGGCTGTACGTCGACGGCGATTTCGTGGACTAGCGCCACCGGCCCGCCGCCCACCGTCCCGGCCGCCGGGCGATCGAGTTGCCGACGGTCGTGGCGCAGATAGGCTCGGGACCCGTGCGTGCCGTGCTGATCGTGAATCCGAACGCGACCTCGACAACCCCGGCAGGCCGGGACCTACTGGCCCATGCGCTGGAAAGCCGCGTCGACCTGACCGTCGCCCATACCGACCACCGGGGCCACGCCATCGAGATCGGGCACCAGGCCGCCGCTGACGGCACCGATGTGGTGATCGTGCACGGCGGCGACGGCACGGTGAACGAGGTGGTCAACGGCATCTTGGGGCATGCCAACGGCGTGCCGGGGGCGTCCAGCACCGCCGTCGGCGTGGTGCCGGGCGGCTCGGCGAACGTCTTCGCCAGGGCCCTCGGCATCAGCCCGGACCCGCTGCAGGCGACCAATCAGCTCGTCGACCAGCTGAGCGAATACCGCCGGGGCGTGCCCTGGCGGCGGATCGGGTTGATGGACTGCGGCGACCGCTGGTCGGTGTTCACCGCCGGCTTGGGGCTCGACGGTGAGGTGGTGGCTGCCGTCGAGGCGCAGCGGGCCAAGGGCCGCAAGGTGACCGCGTCGCGGTACATCCGGGTGGCGATCCGTGAGGCCGTCGGCAGCGCCCGGAAACCCCCGCGGTTGACGTTGCACCTACCGGACCACGAGCCGATCTCCGGCGTGCACTTCGCTTTCGTCTCGAACGCCAGCCCGTGGACCTACGCCAACAGCCGTCCGGTCTGGACGAACCCCACGACGACGTTCGAGACCGGACTGGGCGTCTTCGCAACCACCAGCATGGGCATCGGGGCCAACCTTCGATTGCTGCGACGGATGCTGTCGCGCACACCACAGATCGAGGGGCCGCATCTGATCCGCGACGACGATCTGCCCTGGCTGCGGGTGACAAGTGACACACCTGTCGCGTGCCAGATCGATGGGGATTTCGTTGGCCTGCGCGAAAGTGTGACGTTCACCGCGGTCCCGGAGGCGCTCAACGTGGTCGCGCCCTCAGCAAAAGCTCAGTGACCAGCGATCTTGATTACAGTTTGCCAAATTTAGGGCGCAGGTGGCCCTAGTGTAGTACAACTGGTTTAGGGGCCTGCCAACCCGGGTCCGCAGTGACATTGCCCACGAGTTAACGCGTCGCTATTGACATCTGTCCAGCCTGTGAAAACATCAGATGCAACAGTGCAGAAACATTTCGTGTGCACCAGTTAACAGCCGAAGTGAAAAAACCTTGCGCGCTTTGCTGCGCGCCCAGTGAGGAGTGTTGACCATGGATTGGCGCCACAAGGCGGTCTGTCGGGACGAGGATCCGGAACTGTTCTTCCCCGTGGGAAACAGCGGCCCGGCCATCGCCCAGATCGCTGACGCGAAGCTCGTGTGCAACCGCTGCCCGGTGACCACCGAGTGCCTGAGCTGGGCACTGGAGTCCGGCCAGGACGCCGGCGTCTGGGGCGGCATGAGCGAAGACGAGCGTCGCGCGCTGAAGCGCCGCAACGCGCGCACCAAGGCGCGCACCGGCGTCTAGCCATCACGGCATTCAAAAATGACCCCGGCGGATTCGCCGGGGTCATTTTTTGTGCCGAGCAGCCAGGCCGAGTGGCCGGCTACCGCACGGAAATCACGCAAGGGCGTGCCACAAGTGGCCACTGAGCGGGACGCTCAGCGTGCCCACGCGCGAAATATATTGTGCGACTCGGCCTCTCGGCCTAGTACGCGGCTCGGCCGCGGCGGCCGATCGGCACGCGCAGCACCACATCGGTACCGCCGCCCGGCGCGGCTTCCATCGCCAGCGTGCCGTCCAGCACCGACGACACCTGCGTCTGCACGATCTGCAGCCCCAGCCGGTCCGAGTTCTCGAGGGTGAACCCATCGGGCAACCCGTGGCCGTCGTCGTGCACCACGACGTCGAGCCAGCGCGCAGACCGGTCGGACTTGATGGTCACGCTGCCCTGCTCGGTGGTCGGATCGAAAGCGTGCTCGATCGCGTTCTGCACCAGCTCGGTGATGACCATGATCAGCGCATGCGCCCGGTCGGCGTCCAGCACGCCCAGATCGCCCTCCCGGCGCACCCGGATCGGTGCGCCCAGCGACGCCAGGTCGTTCATCATCGGCAGGATGCGGTCGATCACCTCATCGAGGTTGACCTCCTCGTCCACCGAGAGCGACAGCGCGTCGTGCACCAGCGCGATCGACGACACCCGGCGCACCGAATCCAGCAGCGCCTCGCGCGCCTCGGCATTGTTCATCCGGCGGGACTGCAACCGCAGCAGCGCCGCCACCGTCTGCAGGTTGTTCTTCACGCGGTGGTGAATCTCCCGGATCGTGGCGTCCTTGGACAGCAGCGCACGGTCCCGGCGCTTGATCTCGGTGACGTCGCGGACCAGAACCGCCGCCCCGACGGCCTGACCTCCCACGGACAGCGGGATGGTCCGCAGCAGCACCGCGGCACCGCCGGCGTCGATCTCCATGCGCATGCTGGAGCCGCCCGCCAGTAGGTCGCGGACGTGGTTCGCCAGCTCCTGCGCGTCGAAGGGATCGGAGA
This sequence comes from Mycobacterium sp. PDNC021, assembly GCF_048282635.1. Taxonomy (NCBI): domain Bacteria; kingdom Bacillati; phylum Actinomycetota; class Actinomycetes; order Mycobacteriales; family Mycobacteriaceae; genus Mycobacterium; species Mycobacterium sp. PDNC021. The sequence continues at coordinate 2,470,172 of NZ_CP182502.1, read as the reverse complement.
TGAGCGGACGGGTGACGCTGATCAGGTTCTGGCCGTCGAGCTCGGTGGCCAGCCCCATCCGGTGATATGCCGAGATGGCGTTGGGGCTGGCGAAGGCCACCACCCCGTCGACGTCGAGCCGGATCAAGCCGTCGCCGACGCGGGGACTGGACCTCGACATCGGCACATCGCCGACGTTCGGGAACGTTCCCTCGGCCAGCATGCGGAGCAGGTCCCGGGCGCAGTCCAGATAGGCCCGCTCGAGCGGCGCCACCTTGCGACGGTCGGCAAGTGCGGTCTGGTGGGTGAGCACCGCCACCACGTCGTTGCCGTAGCGGACCGGCACGGCCTCCAGGTTCAGCCGCGAATCACCTTGTGCCGCAGTGTTTTCCTTGCCGCGACCGATGAGACCGGTCTCGAAGGCCGCCGAGACGGCCGGCATGTCCGCAGCGGAATTGATGGTCCCGACCGCGTCGGTGAACAGCACCGTCAGCGCGGTGTTCGGCCGAATCTGGGCGACGCACACGAGCGCACCGTCATCGCGACGGACCCACATGAGGTAATCGGCGAACGACAAGTCGGCGAGCAACTGCCATTCTCCGACCACGGCATGCAGGTGGTCGACGGCATTGCCGGGTAGGACAGTGTGCTCGGCGAGCAGATCACCGAGGGTGGACATGGCGCGCTATCCGGTAGGGGGTCACCTAGCCGATGACGGCAATCAGATCGCCGGCCTGGATGACGTCGCCGACGGCCACGTTGACGGAAGTCACCGTGCCGCCAACCTCGGCCAGCACCGGAATCTCCATCTTCATCGACTCGAGGAGCACCACCGTGTCGCCCTCACCGATCTGGTCGCCCTCGCGAACCACGACCTCGAGCACACTGGCCACGATTTCAGCGCGAACGTCCTCGGCCATCTTCACCCCACTCGTCTCCGTGTCTTTGCGCAGGCGGTGCCTGCGGCCTCTATTGCACCACAGCACCACGGTTTGCAATTGGGTGGCGTGGCCGTGCGACACTGTAGGGCGAGCAATCGAACCTTTGGAGGACCATCATGGCCAAGCGTGGCCGCAAGAAGCGTGACCGTAAGCACTCGAAGGCGAACCACGGTCGGCGTCCCAACGCCTGACCTGCGGCCTTCCTGACCGCCCGGCTCCGTAACGGAACCGGGCGGTTTTCGTCTGTCCGGAAGCGCCCAGAACGGGCGTTCAGCCGCGAACGATGGTGGTGCGGCTGATCTCGAGCTTGAGCCTGGCACGGAGGCCCTCAGGGGCCTTCTCGCCGCTGCACTTGGTGGCGATCAATGCCTTCACCCGCTCCTCCACGCCGTACTGACGCAGGCAGGTGGGGCATTCCTCCAAGTGGAACCGCAGCTTGTCGCGCGTCTCCGTGGTGCATTCCCCGTCGAGCAGGGTCCATACCTCGGCGATCACCGCGGCGCATTCGGGATGATCAGGGTCGATCGGGCCGAGCGGCGGCTCGAACGTGTGCCCGTCGGGACGGGTGAACTCCTCGCCCATCAGGACACCTCCTGGGTGTCGAGGCTCTCGCCACGGAGGAATCCTCGGTCCCGGGCGACGCCGCTCAACAGTTCACGCAGCTGCTTGCGACCACGGTGCAGGCGGGACATCACCGTCCCGATCGGGGTATCCATGATTTCGGCGATCTCCTTGTACGGGAAGCCCTCGACGTCGGCGTAGTACACCGCCATCCGGAACTCCTCCGGCAGCGCTTGCAGCGCCGCCTTGATTTCAGTGTCCGGCAGCGCCTCGAGCGCCTCAACCTCGGCCGAACGCAGACCGGTCGACGAGTGCTCGGCGTTGGCCGCCAGCTGCCAGTCGGTGATCTCGTCGGTCGGGTATTCAGCCGGCTGCCGTTGCTTCTTGCGGTAGCTGTTGATGTACGTGTTGGTCATGATCCGGTACAGCCACGCTTTGAGGTTGGTGCCCTCGCGGAACGAATGGAAGGCCGAATAGGCCTTGACCATGGTTTCCTGCACCAAATCCTCGGCGTCCGCGGGATTGCGCGTCATGCGCAGCGCGCCGCCGTAGAGCTGATCCAGCAGCGGAATCGCGTCGCGCTCGAAGCGCGCCGTCAGTTCCGCATCGCTCTCGTGCGCCTGTCCCCCGGACTCATGCTCCGTCACTGCGGAACCCAGTCCGTCGATGTCGGTCATCGTGGTCGAGACCGTCCCTTCTGTCGCGGCGCCACGCAACAGGTCCGGCAACTCGACCGGACGTTCCAGACATGCCGTTGGCACCTGTGTCCCCTTCCGTCCGATCCTAGAGGCTGCGACCGACAAGTTCGCCAGCCATTAATTGACCATGCTGACGGGAGTAACAGCGCCGCACCGTGCACTTGTTCCCGGCCTCTAGGCTTGCCAGCCATGGCGAGCGCGGCAACCCCGGCGATCAAAGCCCTGCAGGCCGCCGGAATCAGCTACGAAATTCGACAGTTCCGGCACGACCCGCGGGCGACGTCGTTCGGCGACGAGGCCGTCGACGAACTCGCGGCAGAAGGGTTCGTCGCGGCGCAGATTTTCAAGACGCTGGTGCTGGCGGTCCCCGGCGGCCTGGCCGTCGCGGTGCTGCCGGTGCCCGACAAGCTGTCGTTCAAGGCCGCGGCGGCGGCGCTCGGCGTGCCGAAGGCGGAGATGGCCGAGCAGGCAGCGGCACAACGCACCACGGGATACGTCGTGGGCGGCATTTCCCCACTGGGACAACGCAAGTCGTTGCCGACGGTCGTCGACGAGTCGGCGCTGGGCTGGGACCGGGTGCTGTGCAGTGCGGGCAAGCGCGGGCTGGACATCGTGCTGGCCCCGGCCGACCTGGTGGCCGCCACGTCAGCGGTGACCGCCGAGATATGTACTCCGCGGTAACTCCGACGGCATAGGGTGTGCGCATGACACTGTCCGGGAAGACCATGTTCATCTCCGGTGCCAGCCGTGGCATCGGTTTGGCCATCGCGAAGAAGTTCGCGGCCGACGGCGCCAATGTCGCGCTGCTCGCCAAGACCGCCGAGCCCCATCCCAAGCTCGACGGCACCGTCTACACGGCGGCCAAGGAGATCGAAGAGGCCGGCGGCCAGGCGCTGCCGATCGTCGGCGACGTCCGCGACCCCGACTCGGTCAGCGCCGCGGTGGCCCAGGCCGTCGAGCAGTTCGGCGCCATCGACATCTGCGTCAACAACGCCTCGGCCATCAACCTCGGCTCCATCGAGGAAGTGCCGATGAAGCGCTTCGACCTGATGAACGGCATCCAGATCCGCGGCACCTACGCCGTCTCGCAGGCCTGTATCCCCCACATGAAGGGCCGCGAGAACCCGCACATCCTGACCCTGTCGCCACCGATCCGGATGGAATCCGAGTGGCTGAAGCCGACCGCCTACATGATGGCGAAGTACGGAATGACGTTGTGCGCGTTGGGCATCGCCGAGGAGATGCGCGAGGCCGGTATCGCCTCGAACACCCTGTGGCCGCGCACCCTGGTCGCCACCGCAGCGGTGCAGAACCTGCTCGGCGGTGACGAGGCGATGGCCAAGGCCCGCCGCCCCGAGGTGTACTCCGACGCCGCCTACGCCATCTTCAACAAGCCGGCCCGCGAATACACCGGGCAGAGCCTGCTGTGCGAGGACGTGCTGCTGGAATCCGGCGTCACCGACCTGTCGGTGTACAACTGCACCCCCAACGCCGACCTCGGCGTCGATCTCTGGGTCGATACCCCCAACCCGCCGGGATACACCGGCCCGTAGTCCGGGCGGCCGATCTGCCCGGCGCTAATCAGCCGCCGGGCAGATCTCCACACCCGTGACCATCGGCGGCCACGCCACCGTCACCTCCACGAGTGCGGCCAGCGGTGCGATCGCCGGAAACGCGCGGTCCCACTGCTTCTGCACCTGTTCCACCGCATGCGGGTGCATAAACGTCCACGCCATCCCCACCAGCAGGTAGGGCAGCGCCAGCCACAGCAGGAACTCGGCCATCGCGCCGACGCTGACCCGTCGGCTGAGCAACCGGCGCATCAGATCAACTCCCCATCGCGGCGAATCTGCCTGCGCACGTAGGCCAACAGCACGTAGCTGCCGGCCTGCCGGATGAACAGCGGCAGGAACCGGTTGACGAAAGCGACCAGCCGGAACAGCGTTTCGAACAGATACTGACGGCCGCCGCCCCACGACATGCCCATCGCGTCCCGGAAGACCGGCGCCAGGAAACCTGCGGTCAGGAACGCCAACAGGGGCCGAAACGGCAGGGCCAGAACGGGATTGATCATCCGCAACCGCACCAGTTCGGTGAGGTACCCACGGACGGTGTCATCGATGGCCACCTTGGCGCAGGCCGTGGTCCAGTAATCGTCGAACTCGGCGCGGCCGGCGGGCCACTGGTCGTCGGTGACCTGCAACGTGGTGCCCAGCGGCGCGGCGGACCGGTAGAACTGCTCGGCCAGCTCAGGTGTCAGCTCGCCGCGCAGCAGTTGATAGACGTCCTCCATGCCGACGAACAGGCACGCGGCGACCCACATCTGCAGATCGCGGTCGAAAGCGTTGTAGCGCACCGGGCTGTCCGGGCCGGACTGCACCTGGCGGTGCGCCGAGTCGACGGCCTTGCGCATGGCCGCACGGTCCTCGTCAGTACCGAGGATGGCCACCGCCAGGTACTGAAATGTGGTGCGGGCCCGCTTCCACGGATGCTTGAGCAGGTTCCCCGAATCGACCTTGCTCTCCACCACGCCGTACCCGACACCCGGCCACGACAACTGCATGATGACGTTGGCTGCGCTGGCCGCCGCACCCCAGAAATCGGCGGCATCGGCGATGGTCACCGGGTACTCGTCCCACCGTGCGGTGCGGCGCCGAATCTGGATGCGGCAGTCCGCGAGGGCCAATGCCGGGGTTTCGCCGGTCATGGCAGGCACATGCTCGTCAGCAGCAACATCGGCCAGAACACCACGGTTCGCACGAAGACCAGCACCCGGTCCACGCCGTGCGCCGCCTCGAACGAGCCGGAGTGGGTAACCGCCCACAGCACGCCGAGCACCAGATAGGGCGCCGCCAGCATGGCGGCGGTGCCCAGCCACTCGGCGATCGTCATCTCGAAACTGAAAATGCCGCGAGCGGGCTCGTCGTTGTCGGTCATGTTGATTTCACCGTAACCCGCATGGCAACAGCCGGAAAGCCGCTTCGGGAGGCCTACAGTGGCCACATGTCGACCTGGTCAGTCGGACGGTACGAGGCCGTCGCCGAATTCATCGCGCCCATCGCCACCGCGGTCGTCGCCGCGGTGTCCGCCGGGCCCGGCACCGTGCTGGTCGATCTGGCCTGCGGGACCGGCAACGCGTCGCTGCACGCCGCCGAACTCGGCGCCCAGGTCACCGGTATCGACATCACCCCCGAGCTGCTGGCCATCGCCGCCGCCAAACCCGGCGGCGACGCGGTCCGTTGGGTGGCTGCCGACGCCTCCGCAACCGGTTTGCCCGACGCCGCTTTCGACGCGGCGGTGTCGAACATGGGAGTCATCTTCGTCGAGCCGGCCGCCATGGTCGCGGAGCTGGCCCGGCTGCTCAAACCCGGTGGCGCCCTCGGATTTTCGACGTGGGTAAAGGCCGTCGACAATCCGTTCTTCACCCCGGTTATCGAAGTGCTTGGCCAGCCGGAACCAGGCCCGTACTCCCCCGACCAGTGGGGCCTTTCCGAGCTGGTACACGAGCGACTGGATGCCGACTTCGCCGACGTAACCATCGAAAACCGCGTGCTCATTTGGCAATTCGGTTCCGTCGCCGACGCGGTGCGGTTCGTCACCGATGAATCGCCCATGCACGTCACAACCCTGACCTACCTGGACGACGCCACCCGCACCCGGCTCGTCGACGCATTCGCCGCGGCGTTCACGGCCCACGAATCACCCGACGGGACGGTCGCTTTCGACGCGCCGTACGCGGTGATCACGGCGCATCGCCGTTGAGGGCTGCCGCTGAACTCAGTTGGCCTGGTAGAGGATTCCGCGGCCGATCGCTTCACGGATTTCCGGCAGCGCCGCCTCGGCAAGAGCGTCGGCGTCAACACCGTGATGGGTGGCCAGCAGCCCGATGAGCGTGCCCAACGGCACCTCGCCCCGGCACCCGGCCAGCAGGGCCGTCAGCACTTCGTCCACACCGAGCACGGCACCCGGACCGCCGGGACGACGGACCGCACAACCGATCTCCTGCCAGCCGTCCGGTCCGGGCAGCGAATGCTGCTCCAGCAGCACCGGCGCGGTGGAGAGGCGGGCAGCGAGCAGCTCGTCGTCCGAGGTGTCGCGCAGGTAGGCCCGGCGCGCGAAGAACGCTTCCACCTCGATGCCGGTGATGGGTTCGTCGGTGATCTCCTCGAGGATCTGTTCGGGTTCCTCGCCGGGGCGCGGCACGCGCAGCGAGATCAGACCCATGCCGATTCCGGTGATGCCTTCGGCGTCGAACCAGTCCAGCCAGTCCGCCCCGCGCTGCGCGATCTGTTCCGCGGACTCGCCGGCGTCGGCCAGCCACAACGACACATAGCTGACCGGGTCGGCGAGTTCGCGCTGCACCACCCAAGCGTGCAACCCGGTGCCGGCCAGCCAGTCCTGCACCCGGGTCCGCCAGTCATCTTCCCGGACAATCCAATTGGCCATGATCTGGGCAGTTCCGCCAGGGGTCAGGTAACTGCCGACGTTCTCGATGATGGTGCGGCACAACCCATCTCCGGCGACGCCCGAATCGCGGTAGATGTAGTCCTGAGCGCCCGCGCCCACCACGAAGGGCGGGTTGGACACGATGAGGTCGAAGCGCTCCCCCGCCACTGGGTCGAAGAGACTGCCGGGCCGTAGATCCCAGGACATCCCGTTGAGCCCGGCGGTGGCCTGCGCCAGCGCCAGCGCGCGCGGGTTGGTGTCGGTGCCCACGATGTCGGCGCAGTGGACGTTCAGATGTAGCGCCTGGATGCCGCAGCCGGTGCCCAGGTCGAGTGCCCGCTGTACCGGGGTCCGAATCACGGCCCGCGCCAACGACATCGACGCGCCCCCGATACCGAGGACATGCTCGTGCTCCACGGGTCCCCCACGGAGGGCGGCGTCCTGATCGGAGACGACGTAGAAGTCGCGTTCCCCGTCTGAGTGCGGACGAATGTCGAGGGCAGCCCGGACGGTGTCCGTCACCTCCAGCACGCCGGCTGCCGCCAGCTCGGCCAGGCGGGTCGACGGGAACGCGGCCTGCACCTGCTCGGCCGGTTCGTCGGTGCCGAGCAGGAACAGCCGGATCAGCGTGGCCAGCCGGCCGCCGGCCGCGGTGGCACGCAGCGCCGGCCACCACGCACCCCGGCCGAGGGCCGCATTGGCGTCGTCACCGAGCAGTTCGGCCACCCCGTCGGTGGTGTACCCGGCAGAGCGCAGGTCAGTGCCGAGAGCTTCCACGAGCAAGGGATCCAGGGCGGTCAAAACAGCGTTCCTTCGGGTTCTGAGTCGGCGGGCTCGATCAGTTCCGGGCCATTGTTGCGAATGCTGTTGACCAACTTGGACACCTCCCGGGTGACGATCCGGTCCAGGTCGCCGTGCCCGCGCAGCAGCCCTTCGTCGATGGGCGCGTCGGGGTCCAGCCAGCGGTCCCAATCGCCGGCGCTGATGGTCAGCGGCATGCGGTCGTGGATGCCGGCCAGCGGCCCGACCGACTCCGTCGTGATGATGGTGCAGCTGACCAGTGGCGCGTCCTCCCGGGATGCCCCGGCCGGCCGCCACGTCGTCCAGAGTCCCGCCATGAACAACAGGTCGTCGTCGGCAGCGTGCATGTAGAACGGCGTCTTCGTGGCCTTCTTGCCCTCGGCCGCGGGGTTGGGCCGCCATTCGTACCAGCCATCCATCGGGATGAGGCAGCGCTTCGATTTCGCCGAACCGCGGAACGCCGGTGACGTGGTCAGCGTCTCGGCGCGCGCGTTGATCAACAGCGGTCCCTTGGTGTCGGGCGAACCATCGGCCGTGGTCTTGACCCACGGCGGGATCAGGCCCCAGCGCATCGACCGGACCCGCCGGGTGGGCTCGTCGTCGGGCTCGGAATGCCGCCGCACGACGCTGCTGATGGTCGTGGTGGGCGCCACGTTGTAGTTGGCCGAAGGCAGGGTGCTGCCCTGCTCACCGCCGTCTTTCGCCGGTTCGGACACCTTGGCGGCGCTCTCATCCAATGCCTGGATTTTCGCCGCCAGCAGCGCCGGGTCGGTGGTGACTGCAAATCGCCCGCACATACCAGGCAGGATAGGGGCATGGAAACCTGGCCCGCACCGTCGGTGACCGGTCCGGTGCAGGCCACTGTCACCGTGCCGGGATCGAAGTCGCAGACCAACCGGGCGCTGATCCTGGCGGCCCTGGCCACCCCGCAGGGCACCTCGACCATCAGCGGCGCACTGCGCAGCCGCGACACCAACCTGATGATCGGCGCGCTGCAGGCGCTCGGCGTGACGATCACCGGAGACGGCACCGAACTGACCGTCGGCGGCGCCATCGCCCCCGCCGGGGACGTGCGCATCGACTGCGGGCTGGCCGGCACCGTGCTGCGGTTCGTCCCGCCGGTGGCGGCGCAGGGCACGGGACACGTTGTCTTTGACGGCGACGAGCAGGCCAAGACCCGCCCCATCACCCCGCTACTGGACGCGATGCGCGGTCTCGGCGTCGACATCGACGGCGACGGCATGCCGTTCACCGTCTCCGGCACCGGATCGGTGGCCGGCGGCGAGGTGCGGATCGACGCATCGTCGTCGTCGCAGTTCGTGTCCGGACTCTTGTTGTCGGGGGCCACTTTCCGCTCGGGACTGACGGTCATCCACACCGGTGAGACGGTGCCGTCGCAGCCGCACATCGAAATGACCATCACGATGCTGCGCGACGCGGGTGTCGAGGTCGACGACAGCGAGCCGAACCGCTGGCACGTGTCGGCCGGCCCGATCGCGGCACGGCACTGGGCCATCGAGCCCGATCTGTCGAACTCGGTGCCGTTCCTGGCCGCCGCCGCAGTGACGGGTGGCACGGTGCGGCTGGCCCACTGGCCGATCCAGAGCGTGCAGCCGTCCGACGACATCCTGGAGCTCCTCGGCAAGCTGAATACCGGTGTCCAGGTTGTCGATTCGCATCTGGAGGTCCGGGGTGCGCAGAGCTACCCGGGCTTCGAGGCCAACCTGAAGGCCGTCGGCGAGCTCGCACCGTCGATGGCCGCACTGGCCGCGCTCGCCAGCCCGGGTTCGGTGTCGACGCTCTCGGGGATCGCGCATCTGCGCGGGCACGAGACCGACCGGCTGGCCGCGCTGACCAACGAGATCAACGGGCTGGGCGGCCAGTGCCGCGAGACCGACGACGGTCTGGTGATCACGGCCGTGCCACTGCACGAAGGCCTTTGGCGGTCGTACGCCGACCACCGCATGGCCACCGCCGGCGCGATCATCGGGCTGCGCGTGCCCGGGGTGCAGGTGGAGGACATCGGCACCACAGCCAAGACGCTGCCCGACTTCCCGGGTATGTGGGCAGACCTGCTGGCCGGGAAATAGCTTGCGGGAGTACGACGAATCAGATGTCCGGGTGCGCTCGGGCAAAGGTTCACGTCCCCGCACCAAGAACCGGCCGACGCACTCCGACGCCGAAGCGGCCATGGTCGTCACCGTCGACCGGGGCCGTTGGGGCTGTGCGCTCGACGGCAATCCCGACCACATCGTCACCGCGATGCGGGCCCGCGAACTGGGCCGCACGCCGATCGTCGTCGGCGACTCGGTGGGCATCGTCGGCGACCTGTCGGGCAAGCCCGACACCCTGGCCCGCATCGTCCGCCGCGACGAACGCCGAACCGTGTTGCGCCGCACCGCTGATGACACCGACCCGACCGAACGCGTGGTCGTCGCCAATGCCGACCAGTTGTTGATGGTGGTCGCGCTGGCCGACCCGCCGCCGCGTGCCGGACTGGTGCAGCGCGCGCTGATCGCCGCCTACACCGGCGGGCTGCGGCCGATCCTGTGCCTGACGAAGAACGATCTGGCGCCGGCCGAGCCGTTCGCCGCCGAGTTCGCCGGCCTCGACCTGACGGTGCTGACCGCCGGGCGCGACGACCCCCTCGATGTGGTGGCACCGCTGCTCGAAGGTCAGGTGACGGTGCTGCTCGGACACTCCGGGGTGGGCAAGTCCACGTTGGTGAATCGCCTTGTGCCGCATGCAGATCGGGCCATCGGTGAGGTGTCGGGCGTCGGCAAGGGCAAGCACACCTCGACGCAGTCGGTGGCGCTGCCGCTGGCCGGGTCCGGCTGGGTCGTCGACACCCCGGGCATCCGGTCCTTCGGCCTCGCGCACATCAAGCCCGACGACGTGCTGCTGGCGTTCTCCGACCTCGCCGAGGCGATCGAGGACTGCCCCCGCGGCTGCGGGCACATGGGCCCGCCCGCCGATCCGGAATGCGCACTGGACGCGCTCACCGGCCCGGCCGTCGACCGCGTCGCCGCCGCCCGGAGCCTGCTCGCGGTGCTGAACGAACCGACGTACTAGCCGAACAGTCGCGAAAACCCCCAAACCCGAAGGGATTTGGGGGTTTTCACTCGCGTTGCTAGGCCGCAGCCATGCGCTTGGCCGCACGACGGCTGCGCACGGTGCGGATGGCCGTCTTCAGACCGCGCTTGTTGCCGGTCGCCGGGTCGACGGCGCCGAAGCTCTCGTCGAGCTCGACGAACATCCGCTCGCTGCGGGTCTCCGGCGCATCGTCCGAGGTGTCCTGCAGGAACTTGTCCGGCAACGACAGCTTGGCGATGGTGCGCCAGGTCTTGGCGTACTGCACCAGGAACGGCCCGGTGGTGTAGGGCAGGTCGTACTTCTCGCACAGCGCCCGCACCCGGATCGAGATCTCGGCGTACCGGTTGCTCGGCAGATCCGGAAACAGGTGATGCTCGATCTGGTGGCTCAGGTTGCCGCTCATGAAGCGCAGCACCGGACCAGAGTTGAAGTTGGCACTGCCCAGCATCTGGCGCAGGTACCACTGGCCGCGCGACTCACCCACCATGTCGGTCTTGGTGAATTTCTCTGCGCCATCCGGGAAATGGCCGCAGAAGATCACCGCGTTCGACCACACGTTGCGGATGACGTTGGCCACCGCGTTGGCCCTGAGCGTCGACTTGAACGTGGCACCCGGCGACAGTGACGTGATCGCGGGGTACGCGACGTAGTCCTTGGTCAGCTGCTGCGCAGCCTTGACGCCGAATTCCCGCACCCGAATCATCGTGGCCTTGCGGTCGTCGCGGCCCTTGAAGATCTTGCCGAGCTCCAGGTGCTGCAGGCCGACGCCCCACTCGAAACCGATCGCCAGGAGCGTGTTGAAGAGCAGATTGCCGTAGAGATTGAACGGCCGCCACTTCGCATCGCGGGTGACCCGGATGACGCCGTAGCCCACATCGTCGTCCATGCCCAAGATGTTTGTGTACTTGTGGTGCATGAAGTTATGGGTGAACCGCCAGTGCTTGGACGCGCCGCTCATGTCCCACTCCCACGTCGAGGAGTGAATCTCGGGATCGTTCATCCAGTCCCACTGGCCGTGCATGACGTTGTGGCCGATCTCCATGTTCTCGACGATCTTGGCCACGCCCAGCGTGCTCGCCCCGGCCCACCAGAACGACCGCTTCGAGCTGCGCAACAACAGCAGGCGCCCGGCTACCTCGAGAGCACGCTGTGCCGCGATGGTGCGGCGGATGTATCGCGCGTCGCGGACGCCGCGGGATTCCTCGATATCTTGGCGGATCGCGTCGAGCTCATTGCCCAAAGCCTCGATATCAGCTTCGGTCAGGTGCACGAATTCCGGTACATCAGTCACTGCCATTGTCGACCTCCTTCCCAAATACCTACGCTAGCGTAACCTACGGCATAGTAGGTTTCTAGCCAGCTAACTCTAGATTTCCCAATTCTGCTGCTGGGTTAAATATCCAACACGCAGTCGCCGGCCGCAGCCGAAATGCAAGTCTGCACTCGACTTCCGGGCTCTCGTTCCTCACCAGTGCGCAGATCCCGCGCGTGACCGTCCAGCAAACTCACCACACACGACTGGCAGATGCCCATCCGGCAGCCGAACGGCATCCGAACGCCGGCCTGTTCACCGGCCTCCATCAGCGACGTCGCCGCATCGGCGACGACGGTCTTGCCGCTGCGCTCGAACGTCACCGAACCGCCGGTGCCGTCGACCGCAGCGCGGGACGCCGCGAAACGCTCCAGGTGCAGCCGCACCCCGAGCCCCGCCGCTTCGAACTCACGCTCGGCGTCGTGGAGCATGGCCTCCGGGCCACACGCCCACGCTTCCCGCGTCCGCCAATCGGCGACCTCGTCGTCCAGCTTGGTCAGGTCCAGGCGCCCCTCGGTACGCGTGGCCCGCACCCGCAGCTGGTAGCTCGGGTGATCCTTGGCCAGCTGCGCCAATTCGTCGGCGAAGATGACGTCTGCCTCGGTCGGGGCCGAGTGCAGGTGGACGATGTCGGTGATCTGGTCCCGGCGCGCCAGGGTGCGCAGCATCGACATCACCGGGGTGATGCCCGAGCCGGCAGTCAGGAACAGCACCTTGCCGGGCGCGGGGTCCGGCATGACGAACTCGCCCTGCGGCGCCGCCAGTCGCACGATGGTCCCGGGCGCCACGCCACCGACCAGGTGGGTCGACAGGAACCCCTCGGGCATGGCCTTCACCGTGATGGTGATGGTGTGGTCGCTGTGCGACTCCACCGGGCTCGAGGTCAGCGAGTACGAACGCCACCGCCACCGGCCGTCCATGAGCAGGCCGATGCCGATGTACTGGCCCGGGTGGTAGTCGAACGAGAAGCCCCAGCCCGGCTTGATCACCAGGGTCGCCGAATCCTCGGTTTCCTGCCGGACGTCGACGACCTTGCCGCGCAGCTCGCGCGCCGACCACAGCGGATTGACCAGCTTGAGATAGTCGTCCGGCAGCAGCGGTGTGGTGATGCGCGCGACGATGGTGCGCAGTGCGTGCCAGCCCGGCCGTTCCTTGGCGCCGGCCACCGTGGGCCGCACCGTGTTGACGACATTGGCCGAGATCTTGATGTCGTTCTTGGCCACGTTCACTCCCGCTCAGGTGGTCACCGCTGGTCGCGTCCCGACCAGCTCGTCCTAACCTACGGTACCGTAACCTACGCGCAAGTAGCTACCCCTGCCGGCCACATCCGAGGGCTACAGCAGCTCCAACAAGAACGGTAACTCTTGAGCGGCGTACCACGCCAGATCATGATCCTGAGCATCTCCGACAGTGAGCTCGGCGTCCTCGTCACCGAGGTCGGCAGCGTCGACGGCGGCCACCGCAGCAAGCACCGCCGGCTCGGCCGTCGAGTTGTCGACGTACACCGCGATCACGTCGGCCAGCGCGATCGGCCCGGCCAGCCGTACCACCGCGTCGTCCAGATCGGGGCGCACGGTGGCCCCGTCGGCCTCGGCCACCAGCACCGCGCGCCGCGGCGGCAACCCGCCTTCCTCGTCTTCCCCATCGGCCTCGCCCACGCCCTCGCCGGCGAGCAGCCGTAGCGACGCCAGCGCCGCTTCCTGCAGCGCGATCTCGCCGAGCTCGTCCTCGTCTCCGTGCGAGTACGCCTCACGCAGGGTCGGCGTCACCGCGAACGCGGTACCGCTGCGGGCCGGCATCGCCCCATCGGCCACGAGTTGCGAGAGCATGGCCAGGGTCGCCGGAATGTAGACGCGCACCAGGGCACTCTAAAGGGATCTCTCGGGATCGCCCATCAGCTCGGCCACGTGATCTGGCACATATGTGGTGAGCTCACGCGACGGCCGGACGTACGTGCCCGTCACCACCGGCCGCTCGGGCAGCTCCACCTTCGAGTGGTCGACCGCGGTGTACGGGATCGTGGACAGCAGATGCGCGATCATGTTCAGCCGCGCGTGCTTCTTGACGTCCGATTCGACGACGAACCACGGACTCTGCGGGGTGTCGCAATGGACCATCATCTCGTCCTTCGCCCGCGAGTAGTCCTCCCAGCGGTACACCGACTCCAGGTCCATCGGCGACAGCTTCCACTGCCGCACCGGGTCGTTCATGCGCGACCGGAACCGCTTCAGTTGCTCCCCGTCCGACACCGAGAACCAGTACTTGCGCAGCATGATCCCGTCGTCGATCAGCATCTGCTCGAAGATCGGGGTCTGCCGCAGGAACAGCGCGTGTTCCTGCGGGGTGCAGAACCCCATGACCTTCTCCACGCCGGCCCGGTTGTACCAGGACCGGTCGAACAGCACGATCTCGCCTTTGGCCGGCAGGTGCGCGATGTAGCGCTGGTAGTACCACTCGCCCCGTTCCCGGTCACTGGGCGCCGGCAGCGCCGCGACCCGTGCGATGCGGGGGCTGAGGTATTCGGTGGCGCGTTTGATGGTGCCGCCCTTGCCCGCGGCGTCGCGGCCCTCGAAGACGATCACGACGCGCGCGCCGGTGGCGCGCACCCACTCCTGCAGCTTCACCAGCTCGGTCTGCAGCCGGAAAATCTCGGCTTCGTAGACGTCATTCGGGATCTTGCGGGCCTTCTTGGCGCGCTTCCGGTCCTTGCCTTCCTCGGCCACCCCTACCCCCTTCGTGGAATCAGCGCGCGGTTTCCCGCAGCTCGTCGAGTGCTTCGCGCAGCAGGCTGGGGAACACGTCGACGTCGCTCATGGCCTCGCGGTCGGCGTTGATGCCGTAGTAGAGGCTGCCGTTGTACGACGTGATACCAAGCGCCAGCACCTGATTGTTCAGCAGCGGCGGCACCGCGTAGGTGTCCAGCAGCTTGGTGCCCGCGACATACATCTGCTTCTGCGCGCCCGGCACGTTGGTGATCAACAGGTTGAACTGGCGCGCCGGGAAGCTCGTCGCGACGCGGGTACCCATGGCGTGCAGTGTCGGCGGCGCGAAACCCGACAGCGTGACGATGGTGCGCGCGTCGACCGGCGTGGTCGTGGTGGCCTGCGTCTCGGTCGCGTGCGCGATCTGGGACAGCCGGACCAGCGCGTTGTTCTCCCCCACCGGCAGGTCCACCAGGAAGGGCGTCACCTCGCTGATCGCCTGCCCCGGGCCTGCGGTCTCCAGGTGGTCGGTCTCGGGGTACACCGACATCGGCGCCATGGCCCGCACCGTCAGGCCCGTCGACACCGATTGACCGCGGGACATCAACCAGTTGCGCAGCGCGCCGGTCACCACCGACAGCACCACGTCGTTGACGTCGCAGTCGAAGCGGGTCCGCAGCTGGCGGTACTCCTCCAGCTCGTGCTTGGCGACGGTGAACCGCCGGTTGCGGGAGACGGTGGCGTTCAACGGGCTGCTCGGGGCGGTGCCCCGCACCATCGTGCGGGCCATGTCGATGACCCGCCGGCCGGCCTCGACGAACTGTTCGGTGCTGGAGATCATGTCCGCCGCCGCGGACTGCACCGCGGCCAACTGGGCTGTCGGCCGGGTGATCCACTCACCGATCGCGCCCAGCAGCAGCGAGACGTCGCTGGGCTCGCGTCCCGGGATCCAGATGTCCTCACCGAACTCGGGCGGCTTCTGGGTCCGGTCGGCGATGACGTGCCCGACCTCCAGCGCCGTCATGCCGTTGACGAGGGCCTGGTGGGTCTTGGTGTAGATCGCGAGGCGGTTGTCGGAGAGCCCCTCGACCAGGCACATCTCCCATAGCGGCCGGGTCTTGTCCAGCGGCCGCGACCCCAGCCGGGCCACCAGGTCATGGAGCTGGGCATCGCTGCCCGGAGACGGCAGCGCCGAACGCCGGATGTGGTAGGTGATGTCGAAGTCGCGGTCGTCGACCCAGACCGGCCGGGCCAGTCCGAGCGTGACCTCGCGGACCTTCTGCCGGTAGCGCGGGATCTGCGGGAGTCTGGCCTCGACGTTCGCCAGCAGGGTCTCGTAGCTCAGGCCGGCCCGCGGCCGCCGCAGGATGGACAGCGTCCCGACATACATGGGTGTCGATGAGTCTTCTAGCCCGTAGAACGACGCGTCTGACGCCGACAACCGGGTCACCATGCAGCCCGCTCCTCCTCACACCTCCGGCAGGACTCCGTCACGGTATCCCCGGGGCCTGTCCCGCGCAGCACCGGACTGGCGAATTGGCGTCGAGCGCCAGGTGAAACCGGTGCGATGATTTAGCGGTCTGCAACTCTCCAGCAGATGCGCCGCACACACCGGACCTATCGCTGGAGAGATTGTCATGACCGCATCGACCCGCATCGACATCGATCCGACGGCGCCGATCGTCGATTACGAGCCGACGCCGATCGAGACGAGCACGACGGATCGTGCTGTCAACCGGCTACGTGTGGTGTCGGGTCGAGGACCGGACTGCACTGCCGAATCCGCCGTCGAATGTCAGCTCGAGGCAGCGCCGCCCGCAGCCGCGCTGGTGTTCGCCGATACCGTGCTGCGCCGGGTCCTGGAGGTCAGCGACCGGCGCCGGCCGATGGCGCAGCTGCGGCCACTGGTCACCGCGACGCTGTTCGACGCCATGTCGTCCTGGCCCCGCCACACCCGGACCGACGGCGTGGCTGTGCTGCGACGGGTACGGCTACGCACCGCCCGCGAACAGGACGGACTGGCCACGGCGGTCGAAGTGTTCGCCACCTTCAGCCGCGGGCCACGACTGCACGCCGCCGCCGGCCGCATCGAAATCGTCGGCGGGCGTTGGCAATTCGTGGCCCTGCAGCTGGGTTAGCCGGTTGGTCAGCGGCGCTTCTGCTTGCGCGCGGCATCCCGGCGCTCCCGACGCGAACCCGGACCGGCCGCGTGCCGGCCGCCCTCACGGCGGACCTCGGCGGACCCGTCCTCACCCGGACCGGTGTACGTCATGGCCGGCGCCTTGTTCTCGATTCCCTTGGCGCGCAACGCAGCCGGTGCAGCCTGCTCTTCAGCAGCGCTCTGCTCGGCCTCGGCGGCGAACTGCGCCAGCCCCTGCGGCGCGGCGACCGGGGCCACCTGCGGCGATTGCTGTGCCTCGACCTGCACGTTGAACAGGAACCCGACCGACTCTTCCTTCAGCCCGTCGAGCATGCCGGTGAACATGTCGAAGCCCTCGCGCTGGTACTCGACCAGCGGGTCGCGCTGCGCCATGGCACGCAGGCCGATGCCTTCCTTGAGGTAGTCCATCTCGTAGAGGTGCTCACGCCACTTGCGGTCGATGACGTTGAGCAGGACGCTGCGCTCGAGCTGCCGCATGGCACCCGGTCCGGCGATGGCCTCCAGGTCGGCTTCGCGCTTGGCGTAAGCCTTCTCGGCGTCGGCGATCAGGGCGTCGCGCAGCTCTTCCTGGGTCAGCTCGCCTGGCTCGCCGATCGCGTCGGAGTCGACCAGGTCGTGGTGGTCCAGGCCGACCGGGTACAGCGTCTTGAGCGCGTCCCACAGCTTGGCCAGGTCCCAGTCCTCGGCGTAGCCCTCGGCGGTGGCGCCGTCGACGTACGCGGTGATGACGTCGACCAGCATCTGGTGCGCCTCGCCGGAAAGGTCGTCGCCCTCCAGGATCATCTTGCGCTCGCGGTAGATGACCTTGCGCTGCTGGTTCATCACCTCGTCGTACTTGAGGACGTTCTTGCGGACCTCGAAGTTCTGCCCCTCGACCTGGGTCTGCGCACTCTTGATCGCGCGGGTCACCATCTTGGCCTCGATCGGCACATCGTCGGGCAGGTTCAGCCGGGTCAGCAGCGCCTCGAGGGTGGCACCGTTGAAGCGGCGCATCAGCTCGTCGGACAGCGACAGGAAGAACCGGGACTCGCCCGGGTCGCCCTGACGGCCGGAGCGACCGCGCAGCTGGTTGTCGATACGACGGGACTCGTGGCGCTCGGTGCCCAGCACATACAGGCCACCGACCTCGCGGACCTTCTTGGCCTCTTCCTCGACCAGCTCCTTGACCTTCGGCAACTCCTCGTGCCAGGCCGCTTCGTACTCTTCGGGGGTTTCGACGGGGTCCAGACCGCGCTTGCGCAGGCGCGCGTCGGCGATGAAGTCGACGTTGCCGCCCAACACGATGTCGGTACCGCGACCGGCCATGTTGGTGGCGACCGTGATGGCCTTCAGCCGGCCGGCCTCGGCGATGATGCTCGCTTCCTGCTCGTGGTACTTGGCGTTGAGCACGTTGTGCGGGATGCGGCGCTTGGTGAACTGCTTGGACAGGTACTCGGACCGCTCCACGCTGGTGGTACCGATCAGGACCGGCTGGCCCTTCTCGTAGCGCTCCTGCACGTCGTCGACGACGGCGATGTACTTGGCCTCTTCGGTCTTGTAGATGAGGTCGGACTGGTCCTGCCGCACCATCTCGCGGTTGGTCGGAATCTGCACCACACCGAGCTTGTAGATCTCGTGCAGCTCGGCGGCCTCGGTCTCGGCGGTACCGGTCATGCCGGACAACTTGTCGTAGAGGCGGAAGTAGTTCTGCAGCGTGATGGTGGCCAGGGTCTGGTTCTCGGCCTTGATCTCGACGTGCTCCTTGGCCTCGATGGCCTGGTGCATGCCCTCGTTGTAGCGGCGGCCGACCAGCACGCGGCCGGTGAACTCGTCGACGATGACGACCTCGCCGTCACGGACGATGTAGTCCTTGTCGCGCTGGAACAGTTCCTTGGCCTTGACGGCGTTGTTCAGGTAGCTGACCAGCGGCGAGTTGGCGGCCTCGTAGAGGTTGTCGATGCCCAGCTGGTTCTCGACGAACTCGACACCGGCCTCATGCACACCGATGGTGCGCTTGCGGATGTCGACCTCGTAGTGGACGTCCTTCTCCATGAGCGGCGCGATGCGCGCGAACTCGGTGTACCAGTTCGACGCACCGTCGGCCGGGCCCGAGATGATCAGCGGGGTACGGGCCTCATCGATGAGGATCGAGTCGACCTCGTCGACGATGGCGAAGTTGTGGCCCCGCTGCACCATGTCGTCGGTCGAGTGCGCCATGTTGTCGCGCAGGTAGTCGAAGCCGAACTCGTTGTTGGTGCCGTACGTGATGTCGGCGTTGTACGCGGCGCGACGCTCTTCCGGCGTCATCTGCGACAGGATCACCCCGACCTCCAGGCCGAGGAAGCGGTGCACGCGACCCATCCACTCGCTGTCGCGCTTGGCCAGGTAGTCGTTGACGGTGACGACGTGCACGCCCTTGCCGGCGAGCGCGTTGAGGTAGGCCGGCAACACACAGGTCAGGGTCTTGCCCTCACCGGTCTTCATCTCGGCGACGTTGCCGTGGTGCAGCGCGGCGCCGCCCATCACCTGGACGTCGAAGTGGCGCTGGTCCAGCACGCGCCAGGCCGCCTCGCGGGCGACGGCGAAGGCCTCGGGCAGCAGGTCGTCGAGCGACTCGCCGTCGGCGATGCGCTTCTTGAACTCGTCGGTCTTGCCGCGCAGCTCGTCGTCCGACAGCTTCTCGACGTCATCGGACAAGGTGTTGACATAGGCGGCGACCTTTTGCAGGCGCTTGACCATGCGACCTTCACCGATGCGGAGCAACTTCGACAGCACGCTATTTCCCCTGTGGGTCTGGAACGGATATACGTCAGCGGGTTAGACGTGACCATCGTAGGTGACCGGGGGAATCCGCAGATAAGAGTGCGCCCCCGGCGGTTCGGCCGGGGGCGCACTAGTCGGACTAC
Source organism: Mycobacterium sp. PDNC021 (assembly GCF_048282635.1). NCBI lineage: Bacteria > Bacillati > Actinomycetota > Actinomycetes > Mycobacteriales > Mycobacteriaceae > Mycobacterium > Mycobacterium sp. PDNC021. The sequence goes on along the minus strand of NZ_CP182502.1, from coordinate 2,450,593 downwards.
TGACCCAGTCGGATCAATCCGTAGTCGTAGGCGTGTCGCCGGTAGACCACCGTCGGCCGGTCGCTCTCCTTGTCGTGGAACAGGAAGAAGTCGTGTCCGACCAGCTCCATCTCGTAGAGCGCGTCGTCGACCGTCATCGGGTTGGCGGGGTGCTCCTTGACACGGACCACCTGACCCGGAACGTGGTCATCGAGGTCGGCGGAGGCAGCCTGGCTGGGCGTTGCGGGCAGGTCCTCCGGCGGGACGATGGACGTCGCCTCCGCGAGCCCCACCGGGGTCTTGTCGCCGTAGTGAATCTTGCGGCGGTCCTTGCTGCGCCTCAGCCGGTTCTCGAGTTTGCCGACGGCCGATTCGAGCGCCGCGTAGAAGCTGTCCGCGCACCCTTCGCCACGTACGACCGGTCCACGGCCGCGGGCGGTGATCTCCACGTGCTGGCAGTTCTTGCGCTGGCGTCGGTTCTTCTCGTGGTCGAGTTCGACGTCGAACAGATAGATGGTGCGATCGAAACGCTCCAGTCGGGAGAGTTTCTCGGAAACGTAGATGCGGAAATGTTCGGGGACTTCGACGTTACGGCCCTTGACGACAACGTCGGCGTGCGGTTCGGGCGCAGGCTCGGTGTCGTCGGCAAACATGGTCGAGCGGGCAGAATCCACGGATTGGGTTGACATGCTTAGCAACTCGCTTCTCTCTCGCAGTGCGCGTGTGCGCTTCTTGCACACGGTCTGAACTACGCGCCGAGCGGGTCTGCAAGTCGCCGCAGCCCGGCGCGAGGTGTTGAAGTACTCACCTCCTACCGCTATCAGCGATTTGGTACCGAGTGAATATGCCGGTACCGCCGTGAGGCTTCACGGGTGGTTGCAGCCGACGGTAGTCCGAGTTCACCTAGTCGTGCCACCGATTTCGCATACCGGTTTTGAGAACTTCATATCGAGTTGATGTAGGTACCCCGCGGACTGTGTCCTACCGCCTCAAAGCTCAGGCATGTGCTATTGCGAGCACGGCCGAAACATACGTTCCGGATGTTTGCAGGAGCCGTGACGTCCGGCCAGCCGGACGGCTTGCCCGCCTGAGCGTCGGCGGACCGCTACCCTGACCACTATGTCCTACGCGGACCTCGAACACGCGGTCACGTATCCGTTCGACATCCCCCGCCACTCATTTGCATTCAACCCGCTGACCTGCGCGCCGGATCCGTTCGACCACCGGATGATCGAGGACCGACAACTGGTGCCGGTCGCGGCCGTCGGCTCAAACGCCGCACCGTCGCAATTGGGTCGCAAATTCCCGCCGCACGGAGCGGTGACCCAAACCATCCCGGTCCTCTACACCGAACTTCAGGACTTCGATTCCGTATACGCCGCAAGGGTCTCCAAGTACGGATCGATTCCGGCAACGCCGTACCCGTCACCGGGGACGGTGGTCCGCGTGCACGTCACGTTCCTGAACGAGCGTCAGTTGGAGCGCATGAACAGGACTGAATCGCTCGGGGTGGGTTACGACCTTGTCGAAATGCCAGATGGTTGCTTCCCAGAACTCCCCGGCCGACGGGTTCTGACGTATGTCGCACGGTCGGGAGCGCTACTCATCGGTGGGCACCCTTCCGCGCTGGCGGCCATCTCCGGCCGCAACCGGACCTTCACAGCAATCAGCGAGCGTACAGCCATCAATATTGTCGCTGAGATCCTCGGATTCGACGCAGCCGGACTGGTCGACGCAGTCATCATGGACCGGGAAAAGCACGCGGCACTCAATCTGCAATTGGCGTCCAGGGGGTCTAAATGGCCATAGTCGATTACTCGCCGCAATCCCTGCCTCCGATGACCGTCGGAGCGACGTCCGCTCGAGATCATCAGCGCTTGGGCCAGCCGTACGTCGTCGCGATGTCCCCCGAGTTGGCGAAGCGGGCCTCCGGCCATCTACGGCTGACGTATCTCACCCGCACTTTCGAGTCGGGCAATCGCCTTGGCGTACTCGCTCGCGTCGTCGCCGATCGGAAATGCTCCGGCGCCCAAATGCGTTGTGACCAAACCATCCGGACCGCACTGGGCATGCCGACGATCTTGCCGCCCGTCAACCCCGTCATCGACGGACTTGCCGTCGCGCCCGTCTACGCGTCGTACCGCAATCGGTTACGCAGCGTGAGTAGCGTGATCACCGGACGGCGATACGTCATGCTGCGGGCAGCGCCGCCGAAGCCATCCGACATCGAGAAGGATTTGTGTCGTATCCGGTCCGATGATCTCGCAGCCATCGGAACGAATCCGGGATCTCTGGTACTGCTCTTCGCCGCGAAGACCGACAAGAAGGGCCGCCTGGCACTGTCGATGATTGCCGCCAAGGCGCTCGCGCTCGGGTCTGACGAGATCACTGAACGCCGGCGCGACGAGCAGCAGACACGAGATCAGCTGTGGGACGCCCGGTATCGTTGCGCCAAGAACACATTGGGCGTGGTGGGCGAAGATATCTCGCCAGTGTGGCTCGACAGCGACGCACGTCAACGCCTTGGCGTACAACAACTTTCGCCGATACTCGTTCGACGGGATTCTCGCTCGTCACTCACTCGACAGACCCAGGAGTTCGGCGTCGCCCTGCTGACTTCATTCCTTACGCTGCAAGCAATCATCGCGCCGCTCACCACTCATTGGAATGCCGCAGGGCGGAGTCTCGGCAGCTTTGCCATTTCATTGGTGGGAGCAGGTTCACTGATCGTGTGGCGTCTGCGTACCGACATCCGCTGAATCGGCCGACGTCACGCGTGTGCAATCGCCAGCACGGCCGAAACATACGTTCCGGATGTTTGCAGGACCCGAACCGCCTCCGCCGCGGTCGCGCCCGTCGTCACCACATCGTCGAACACGATGGCCTCCCCCGCCACCGATATCCGCTGCCGCACCCGGCCGTTGATGTTGCGTTGGCGCTCTGCGCTCGACAGACCGACGGAGTCGCGCGTGAACGCCCGCATGGCCAACGCCGGCTCGACCGTGATTCCCGGCAGAGCCGCCGTCGCAGCGCGCGCGATCTTCGCGACGGGGTCACCGCCGCGTCTTCGCGCCGCCAGGGATCTGGTCGGGGCCGGCACCACCGTCAGAGGCGGCACGATCAGGCCCCAGGCCAGCAGGGTCCGCAGAGCCGCAGCGACCGCGTCCGCCAGTGGCGCGACGAGATCGGTCCGGCCGTGCTCTTTGAGTCCCACGACGGCGCGCCTTCGGGCCCCGGCGTAGCGCCCGAGCGCAAAGACCGGCACGCCGGGATCCGCACGGGGCGTGACCACGTGCGGTTCGTCGGGGCGGACGGTCAGTTCGGCCGCGCAGGCAGGACACCAACGGGTCGACGGTGCACCGCAGCCGCCGCATTCGACAGGCAGTACCAGATCGAGCATGGCGTCAGCATGCCGCCGCGGTATGACAGGCAGGCTCAGCCAGGAAGCACGGGCAGCGCGCCCGCGACCATCAGCGGCCGGACATCGGTCCACATCAGGTTGTTGTCCGCTGCCGAACCCGACAGCTGCAGAACCCCGCGCTGGTCGGCGATGTACACCGTCGAGGTGTTGGCCGCCACGATGGACACCGGGGCCACCAGATTCCGTGTGGGCCCATCGGAATTCACGCCGTCGAGGTTGACGTAGGAGACGGGATGCGCGCCGTCGGTGCGGGTCACCACGATGTCGTCGCCGGTGCGCCAGGACAGCGACAGCGCCGTGTTGCCCAGGCCGTAGCCGAGTCGGCGCGGGTAGGTGAGCGCGAGCTGACCGCCCTGGCCCTGCTCGACACTGGCCAGGATCACCTGACCGTTGATCACCATCGCGGCTCGCGTGGCGTCCCGGGACAGCTGCAGCCCGCTGATCGGGCCGGGGAACTTGGTGGCCACGGCCGACGAGTCGACGGGGATGCGGGCGGGTTGGCCCGACGCCGCCTCCTGGATCGCCCGTACGACGTTGGTGCCGTCGACCACGATCCAGATCGCGTCATCGAGCGACCAACTGGGACGCGACAGGGTGTGCGCGTCGAGCGCCTGCGCGGCGTCGCCGTTAACGGGACCCACCCATAGCGACTGCGCCATGTCCGGGGCACCGGGCCGCAATGTCACCACCGAGGCGACCTCCTGCCCGCTGCGCGACAGCGCGGCCGAGGTCTGGCCCGGCAATTGCCCGAAGGCCCCGCCAACCCGCGGCGCGTTGTCGCCTTCCAGGGACACCAGCGATCCTCCGGCCAGGGCATGCAAGCCCGCCGCGGCGCCCGGATCGGCACCCGGATCGGTGGCCGCGACATCGGAGGTGTTCCAGCCTTCGGCGAACCGGTCGTCGAGGGCGGCGCCGTCGGCATTGATCACGTACGGGCCGTTGACCCCGGCCCGGAACAACGTCCAGATGATCTGCGCCGCAAGCAATTGCCGGCTGTGCGGGTCGGTGGTCGACAGGCTCTCGAGGTCGATCCGGGCGCCGCCGTACCCGCGCCCGACACCGGTCTTGCCGCCGTCGGCCCGGGTCACCGGACCACGCAGCCGCAGCGGTGCGGCCATCAGATTCCGGACGCTGCTGGCCATCTCGGGCCGCGGTCCGGACAGCAGCTTGGTGACCAGTTCGGTGGCCAACTGGTCAGGGTCGGACACTGCGACGTAGCGCGGGTCCGGTACGACGGTCTTGCCGGTCGGGTCGACGAAGTAGAGCGTGTCCCGCTTGTAGGTGGACTGGAACTGTTGCCAGTCCAGGAAAACCCCGTTGGGCAGCTTGTCGATGCGCCAGCCCCGCGGCGTCTTCACCAGATCGATGGGACCGGGGTCGGGCAGTGCACCCTCCCCCGTCTCGAACACCCCGACGTCCGACAGCGAGCCCAGGATGTCGGCGTGCATGGTCACCGAAACCTTGTCCGTGCCACGGGTTTCCACGAACACGACGCGGTCGATCAACAGGGCGCTGCCGGCGTCGTCCCAGGAGCGGGACGCCGATTCGGTGAGGAACTGACGCGCGGCCAGGTGCCGGTTCGCGGGATCGGCGGTGGCCTTGAGGAATTCGCGCAGCAGCAGGTCCGGGTCCATGCCCGGCGACGGTGTCGGCAGATTGCGCGGCGCCGGCCGGTCGACCGTGCCCACAGCCTGCGGCGCGGACGAACTGGGCACCCCAGCGCACCCCGTCAACACCAGCAGCAGCACGGCGCAGACCGCCAATGCCCCTTTCACGAGGTCTCCACGGAAGGCAGTTCCCCGGCGGACAGGGCCGTAACCGATTTGGGCCCAGCAGGTTTGAGTGGCAGCGGGCTGGTGGTCACCTTGTGACCCCGCACCAGCGGCAGCGTGAGCCGGAAGCAAGCGCCGTGGCCGGGTTCGCCCCAGGCCTCCAACCGGCCCTGGTGCAGGCGGGCGTCCTCGATGCTGATGGCCAGGCCGAGGCCGGTGCCACCGGAGCGGCGCACCCGCGAGGGGTCGGACCGCCAGAACCGGCTGAACACCATCTTCTCCTCGCCCGGTCGCAGACCCACGCCGAAATCGCGGACCGTCACTGCCACGGTATCCACGTCGGCCGCCATCTTGATCTGCACTGGCTTCTTCTCGGCATGGTCGATCGCGTTGGCGATGAGGTTGCGCAGGATGCGCTCGACGCGGCGGGGATCCACCTCGGCGATGACGGCCTCGTCCGGAAGGTGCACGGCGAGTTTGATATTCGCGTCGTCGGCCAGGTGCCCGACGTTGTCGAGCGCGCTCTGCACGGTGTCGCGCAAGTCGACCGACTCCACCGACAGCTCGGCTACACCGGCGTCGTGCCGGGAGATTTCCAGCAGATCGGCCAGCAGCGTCTCGAAGCGGTCGAGTTCGTTGACCATCAACTCGGTCGAGCGTCGCAGCGCCGGGTCGAGTTCCTCGCTGTGGTCGTAGATCAGGTCGGCAGCCATGCGGACCGTGGTGAGCGGTGTCCGCAGTTCGTGACTGACATCAGAGGTGAAGCGGCGCTGCAGGTTTCCGAACTCTTCGAGCTGGGTGATCTGCTTGTGCAGGCTTTCGGCCATGTCGTTGAACGACACCGCCAGGCGCGCCATGTCGTCCTCGCCGCGCACGGGCATGCGCTCGGTGAGGTGACCTTCGGCGAACCGCTCGGCGATGCGCGACGCTGACCGCACCGGCAGCACGATCTGCCGGGCCACCAGCAGCGCGATGGCCGCGAGCAGGCCCAGCAGCACGATGCCACCGGTGGCCATGGTGCCGCGCACCAGCGCGATGGTGCTCTCTTCGTTGCTCAGCGGAAAGATCAGGTACAGCTCGAGATTGGTGACCTGCGACGACGTCGGGCTGCCGACGATCAGCGCGGGACCGGAGAAGCCGTCGGTGTGGACGGTGGCGTACTGGTAGCTGACCTGTCCGGCTTTGACAAAGTCGCGCAAGGAATTCGGGATTTCCCCCACCGGGCCGGCCGACGTGGCCGCGCGCGGACCGTCGCCGGGGACCACCAGAACCGCGTCGAAGGCACCGGCCAGGCGGGAGCCCGAATCGACCTTGCGGTCGATGAGGGTGTTGCGCGCCAACTGCAGGCTGCTGCCCAGCGAGCGCGTCTCCTCGCCGCCGACGATGCCACTAACGGTGGTTCGGGCGTGCTCGACCTCTTCGGTGCCGGCGCGGACCTTGGCTTCCAGGATGCGGTCGGTGATCTGACTGGTCAGCACAAAACCCAGCACGAGGATGACGGCGAGCGACAACCCCAGAGTCAGGGACACCACGCGCAGTTGTAGCGAGCGGCGCCAGGCATAGCCGACCACCCGGCCGACGGCACCCAGCCCACGCACGAAAGCGCCCGAGCCGAAACCGCCACGGATACGCCGTCGGGATCCCCAGATCACCGGCGCCCTACGGTCTCAGGCTCGGGCTTGACGAGCCGACCGATCACGGCGGTCCGGCCTTGTATCCCACTCCTCGAACGGTGAGCACCACCTGCGGGTTCTCCGGGTCCTTCTCGACCTTGGCCCGCAGCCGCTGCACGTGGACGTTCACCAGCCGGGTGTCTGCCGGGTGGCGGTAGCCCCACACCTGTTCGAGCAGCACGTCACGAGTAAACACCTGGCGCGGCTTCCGCGCGAGGGCGACGAGCAGGTCGAACTCCAGCGGCGTCAGCGAAATCTGCTCACCCTGGCGGGTCACCTTGTGGGCCGGTACGTCGATCTCGACGTCGGCGATGGACAGCATCTCTGCCGGCTCGTCGTCGTTGCGGCGCAACCGCGCCCGCACCCGCGCCACCAGCTCCTTCGGCTTGAACGGCTTCATGACGTAGTCGTCGGCGCCGGACTCCAGGCCCAGCACCACGTCGACCGTGTCGGTCTTGGCGGTCAGCATGACGATGGGCACGCCCGAGTCGGCACGCAGCACACGGCACACGTCGATGCCGTTCATTCCAGGCAGCATGAGGTCCAACAGCACCAGATCAGGGCGCAGCTCGCGGACCGCAGTCAGCGCCTGGCTGCCGTCACCGATGACGGCGGTGTCGAAGCCTTCACCGCGCAGCACGATGGTGAGCATCTCGGCCAGAGATGGGTCGTCGTCGACGACCAGAATGCGTTGCCTCATGGCGTCCATGGTGTCACCAGATCGCGATAAAGCTGTGATCTCCGATGGGTGTTTTGCTTCTTACCTGACAACTTGCTGGTAAACGGCGCAGCCGGGTCAGCCCAGGAGTCGGCCGGCCAACTCCCCCGGGTCGACGTCGGGCGCGACCAAAGCCCAACGCCCGACCCAGTTTTCAGCCGCCAGCGCGGTGTACACCGCGCCCGTGCGACCCTGCAGGCCCCCGTCGCGCTCGTAGGCGTCGCGGGTCCGGGCAGAGTCCTGGGCTTCCCGGCGCGCCGCCCGCTCCGCGGCCAACTCCGTCGGCACATTCAGATAGAGCTGCCAGTCCGGTACCGGCAGCGCCAACCGCTCGAACTCCAGCTGCCGCACCCAGGCGACGACATCCCCGTCCGCGTCCTGGTGCAGTCGGGCCGCGCTGTACGCGGCGTTGGAGGCGACGTACCGATCGAGGATGACGACATCATGCGCGTCGTTCATCGCTGCGATCTCGGCTTTGGCGCCCGCCCGGTCGAGCGCGAACAGCATCGCCATGGCGTACACCGACTCGGCGAGGTCGCCGTGCTGACCATGGAGCGCCTCAGCCGCGATGTCCGCCTCGACCGAACGGCCGTACCGCGGGAACGCCACGGTGGTCACCGACTTGCCGCGGGCTTCGAACTGCGCCCGCAGCCCCTGGGTCAAGGTGTTCTTCCCCGCACCATCGACGCCTTCGATTGCGATCAGCACGTGGCGAGACTAATTGCTGAATTCGATATATCTGCTGCGCGACGTCACAGAAACACGGCAGAAATCGCGCGGTGACGCCTGATCAGTACTTTCGCGCGATGGCGACCAAGATCGAACCTCCCAAAAGCGAGATGATCCGGCTCGCGAACAAGCCACCGTGGTACACGTCGCTCTTCGTGCAGCTGCTCGTCGCGATTGTCGCCGGAATCCTGGTCGGCTGGCTGCAGCCGAAAGTCGGCGCGGACCTCAAGCCGTTCGCCGACGGCTTCATCAAGCTGATCAAGATGCTGATCGCACCGATCATCTTCTGCACCGTCGTGCTGGGTATCGCACACGTCGGCGACCTCAAGTCGGTCGGCCGGATCGGCGTGAAAGCGTTGATCTACTTCGAGGTGGTGACCACCTTCGCGCTGCTCTTCGGGCTGGTGGTCGGCAACATCGTCAGACCCGGGACAGGTTTCCACGTCGACGCCGCCACACTGGCGACCGGGGCCGACGCGATCGCGAAGAAGACCCAGAACAAGGAACTGCCGCACACCGTCGACTTCCTGATGAACATCATCCCCGAGTCGGTGTTCAAGGCGTTCACCGACAACAACCTGCTCCAGGTGCTGTTCTTCGCCGTCCTGTTCGGGCTGGCGTTGGCAAAGTTCGGCGAGAAGGGCCCGCCCGTCATCCTCGAAATCGTCGACCACCTGAGCCACCTGTTCTTCACCGTCATCGGCTGGGTGATGCGACTCGCACCGATCGGCGCGTTCGGGGCGATGGCCTACATCGTCGGCCAGTACGGCATCGGCTCCCTGAGTAGCTTCGCGAAGCTGATCGGCTGTTGCTATCTCGCGGCCGCGCTTTTCATCCTGGTACTCGGGGCCGTCGCGAAGGTCTTCGCCGGCGTCAACCTGTACAAGTTCGTGGTCTACATCAAGGACGAGTTGTTTCTCGCGCTGGGCACCGCGTCCACCGAGGTCGTGCTGCCGCGCATCATGGCCAAGCTGACCAATGCCGGTTGTTCGCGCACCACAACAGGTCTGGTGGTGCCGACCGGCTACTCGTTCAATCTCGACGGAGCGACCCTCTACCTCTCGATCTGTGTGCTGTTCCTGGCCCAGGCATTGGGCGTGAACCTGAGCCTTGGCGAACAGATCACCGCGGTGCTCGTGCTGATGCTGACTTCGAAGGGCATGGCCGGAGTTCCCGGCTCGTCGTTCCTCGCCCTGTCGGCGACCGTCGCCGCCATCGGCCACGGCGCCATCCCGGTCGCCGCGGTGGCCCTGCTGCTGGGCGCCGACCGCATCATGGACTCGATGCGCGTCTCGGTGAACCTGCTGGGCAACTGTGTCGCGACATTCGTGGTGGCCGCATGGGAGGGACAACTCGACAAGGACCGCATGCACAAGGTGCTCGACGGCCAAGACGTTCCACCGCTAGACGACCCTGACCCGATGGCGGATCGGGCCGCACGCAGTCACGGTCCTGCGTAAACACGGAGGCGCGTAATTGCCGCCCTGGCGTACACCGAGGTGGCAATAGACTGAGCAGTCGGCAAGCACTGACTCGCGCCGTAGGGGGGACCTATGGGACGGCCACTCGAACTCGTCCAATCGGAATTTTCGGCTGCCTCGAACAGTCTGAGCCACTCCGCACAGGAATTGCAGGACGGGCTGTCGCGCGTGGACCTGAGCGTTTCTCAATTGCTGGCGTCAGATTGGAAAGGCGACGCTGGATCGGCCTTCCAAAAAGTATGGGACCAGTGGCACAACGGCGCAGGCCAGGTGGTGCAGGGGTTGCAGGCAATGTCGAGCTTGCTCTCGGTGGCCGGACAGCAGTACGGCAACGCCGATGCGCAGGGCGCGGCTGCGATCAACTCGTCCATGGACGGCGGCGGGTCTGCAGGCGGCGGCGGTCCCGCCGCTGCGTCCGCAACAGCCGCTGCGTCGCCAACCGGGGGCGCGTCATCCGGCGCCGAGGGCGGCACGAGCGGTCTGGCCTCGCAGCTGCCCAGCCTTGCCCAACAGATGATGGGTTCACTGGGTCAGGCAGCCCAACCGCTCTCGCAGGTCGGCCAGATGGCTGCCGGGCTTGCGCAGGCGGGCGCACAGATTGCGACCGCGGCGGCCCAAGCTGGACAGCCAGCGGCGCAAGGTGGCGCCGAGAAGGACGCTCAGGAAGCCAAAGACAAGGCCGAGAAAGACGCCGACAAAGACGACGCCGAGAAGGACCAGGACGAAAAGGCCAGCGAGCTCCGGGATGGCGCGGCCGGCGACCCCGCCTCGCCCGGCGCAGCCCCACTGCCGACCTCGACGTCAGACGCTGAACACCGTCGTGAAAACAGGAGAGCCTGATCATGTTCGTGGTGGACCCGGATCAGCTGGCCCACGCCGCCACTGATGTAGAAGCGTTCCACAACAAGGTCAAGAGCGTCTTGGAGGACGTCGAACGGACCATGACCACGTTGCGCGCGTCGTGGCATGGGGAGGCATCCGATGCACAGGCACAGGCACAGCAGCAGTGGAAGACCGGCGCCGAACAGATGGATGAGTCACTTCAGGCTCTGAAGAAGGTCCTGACGGCAGCGCATAAGAACTACTCCGATGCGGTCAAGAACAACGGTCAGATGTGGGGTGGCACATAGCCGGCCGCTACGCCCGGCGGAGCTACCGAGGCCGTCGTGCGAATTGAGGTGGAACCCCAGGCGTTGATCACCGCGGGCGCGATGATCAAGTCAGTCGGCGAGCAATTGGCCGCACTGTCAGGCGCATTGAGCGCTGCTTTCAGCAGCGGCCTGGCCTGCGGAATCGATGGGACCGGTTTGGCATTCGGGCTGAATTACGAGCAGCAGGCCGAGATGTTCGCGACAACGTTGGCCAAGGCCGCCACCGCGTTCAAGAACATCGGATTCATGGTCCAGGTCTCCGGATACAACTATCTCCATGCCGACCAGGCTTCGACGATCGGCGGTCCAGGCCCCAGTGGCAGCCCGGGCGACGTACCCAGCACGACCGACGCACATCTCGACGTACACACCAACATGGGCTTGGTGCCGCCGCCACCGAAATGGTTCCTGGTAGAGCCGCTACTCATGGTGTCAGGGGTCGGAACCGCCTTGGCCGTTGCGATGGCCTGGCCGACCGGCGACTCCGGTCTGATGAAAGTCACTGCCGCGCAATGGCACAACATCAACACTGGGCTGAACGCGTTGCAGAACATGCTGGCTCCGGCCCGCACGTTGATCGCTGCCCAGAAAATTCCTGAGGGTGCCGCCATCTCGTCGGGATTGGACACCCTGGACGGCACCATGAAGCAATTGGTCCAAGACAGCTCGACCATCGCGACAAAGATCGACGAATTCGCGGCCGGCGTCCAACAAGCCCAAGACGGCATCCGCCGCGTACTGGACAGGTTGACATCGTTCAACACCCTCAAAGACCTCCTCACAGGGAAGGGCAAGAAGGTCCTGGAGGAGGTCGCCCGCGATGCCTCGACCCTGCTGAACAACTTTCAGCGGCAAGTCAAGGCCCTCAATAGTGTTCTCGACTTCATCAAAGGCAAGCTCAGTGAATGGGCGGACCGCCTCGAGAAGTGGCTCAAACCGACCCTGATCTCCTTGCTCGGCGAGGAAGTCGGCGGAGCCATCGCCGACTACGCCATCTTCCGAATCGATCTCGCCGTCGGCGTGGTTAACGGTGTCATCGGGACCGTGTCCGGTGTCGTGGCCATGGCCGACCCCGATACTTGGAAAGGCATGGCCGATCTCGCGACTGCACTCGCCGAAGACCCGTCGAAAATCCCCGGCACGCTCAAAGAAATGGGTAAGCAGTTCCTGGCGATCGACGCGATCACCGGTGACCACCCGGGCCGCGGCATCGGCGAGGCGGGGTTCAACATCGCTTCGATGCTCAATCCAAGTAGCGCGGCGTCCAAAGCGGGCATGGCGGGCAAGGTTGCGAGTCGCGTCGGGCGCGCGTTGGATTCAGAGAATCTGGTCAAGCTCGGCGACAAGTTGTCCGACCTGTCGGGAAAGACAACCAAACTCAATGAGCTCGATCATGTCGGCAATCTAGGCGGCCTGGGCTCCAAGATGCCCGAGGTCCCGGAATTCAAACCCGGCGCGATGCCCGGATCTCCGGACGCGCCAAGGGTTCCCACGGTTCCCGACCCGCCTTCCGGCCCGCGCGGGTTCGACGGCGGCTCCCATGATCCACCAGGACCCGACCACACGCCGGTCAAGGGCGACGGTGGTGGTGGTGGTCCTTCCGAGCGACCAACGGGGCCTACAGATTCCGGGCCACGACAGCACGAGGGACCAACCAACCCGTCGTCCAATGGGCCTGCGCATTCCACAGACTCCCCGCGGTCGGGTGACGGTCCACGATCGACAGACGGCCCGCGGTCGACCGAGCCGCCGGCCACAAACCACACACCGTCGGGGGATTCTCCGTCGACCGGAGGCCAGCACTCCCCCGAATCATCAACTCGCCCAAACGGTGCCGACGATGGCCGCACATCGCCCTCACATGACCAGCCAGCAGGTCGCGATGCATCGACGGCCCACGACAGCCCCTCGGCACGCGACACCGGAGGGCACGCGACCAACGACACGGGGCACGGCGCCGATCGCGGCACCCACGATGGCCGTCAGTCTGGTGACCACTCTCCGAATGCCGACCACCGCCCGAACGCCACCGAACATGGCGGCCGGAACGAAAGCCACTCTCCCACTGAGCATCAGCCCACCCACGAACCGCGCACAACCGACTCGGCGCACGACCGCAACGGGCAGCCCACCGATCACTCGCCGGAGCACTCACGGCTGTCGGAGAGCATCCCTGCTGAGCGCCACGACTCCGGCACATCCTCGTCCGGGCTTGCCAACGCGATGGGCGCGGGACTCCACGGTCCTGCCGCCACCCACGGTCCGACGAGCCATAGCCCGAGCGGTGGCCACACACCGCCAGGCAAGCCTGACGGCACGCCGCAGAGTCGGGAAACAACAACTCCGAAAAGCACACCGGCAGAACGTTCACACGAACGGCCAGCCAGTGCCGGCCCGGCACACGAGCGCAACCCAAGTCCGCCGGTCAAACCGACCACGGCACACACCGAGCAGGGCTTCAGTGACAGGGCCCGTGCCGGGGCAGATCCGCAGGCGCGGCAGGAGCCAATTGGGCGAGCACCAGAAAAACCAGTCGCTCACGACGAACCACACAACGAGCGCACGCGTCGATCTGCCGACGAGAACCAGGAAACGCACAGCACGAACCCTGCGGACGGGAGCCATCACGCCTCTGACGATGTCGGCAACCGACCGGACGGCCACTCGCGCGACTACGATGCCAGCGGAAACACGATCCCGACAGATCAGCTTGTCCACCCTCACACAGACCTGCTAGACCATGGACTTCTCGACGACGCAGCATCAAACCCCAGTCGAGTCACTGACGCCCTGTCACCAGGTGCGGCGAGTACACACCCGGAGGTGCAGGCTGTGGTTCCAAACAGTTACGACCCACTAGGCGGGCTTCCGCGGGACGACTGGAATCGCGAATTCTGGCCTACCGGCAATCGGGATGCCCATGGGAATCCCGAGTTAGTGTGGCCCGACCCGCAAGCGCATCCGCAAGGCTTCAGTACGCCAGAAGACCGGACGCCGACCGTGCTGGAACCAGGCGCCGTTTTCGACAGATTCGGTCCTGGATTCGGGCAATTTGGCTCGCCACTGGGCACTACATTCCCTGAGCGTGCGCTACCACCGCACAGCCTCGATGCTGGCTACCATCGCTACGAAGTTATTCGACCTCTACCGATTTGGGAGGGCCCGATTGCCCCCGCGATGGGGCAACTCGGTGGAGGCATTCAGTATTACTTCCCGAATGCAATTGTTGACCTGCTTAATGCCGGCTACCTGAAAGAGGTTCCGCTATGAATCTTACTGAACTTGCAAAAGCACTAGCTTCGATCGGAATTCCGCCGGCTGTGCTGGCACTCGGCGGCCATGCAGATTACTCATGGTGCGTCGAGCAATCCTCCGATGGAATGTGGGAAGTGTATTGGTACGAGCGCGGAGACAAGAATGGCTTGGTCAAATTGAATACCGAAGCGGATGCCTGTTTCCAGCTCTTGGGCCGCCTGACCTACAGCCAGTTGTTGGCTGGCGTCGTCGGGCGAAACAAATAGGTCAAATCGCAAGTCGACACGAAACACTCCGGCTATCGAATCCAGCCGAGGGATTGTGAGTTCCTGAACATCTTGCCTGACCAGGTTGAAGCGTGGGCCAGTCGTGAAGCTCCGCTCGGTATGAGTCGCACCGAGTTCAGGGAATTCAGCTACTCACTCTATGAGGCCATGTCGCGGGGGGGCTTCGGCCCCAAGGACTTGGATATGCGGCTCCAAGGATCGTCTGCGTGCTTCTTTTCTAGGGAACACAAGTCACTACCGACCACTGCCGAAATCGCCACCGGTAGTCAAGCTCTGGACCGAATGCGAACATGGTTCGGCGACGACCCGAACCATCCACTACGCCGCCCATTCGACTCCATGCACCGCCTTGGCATCGAGGACGAGCCCAGTGACTACGACATCCAGCTCTCATCCGATTCGATGGCGAATGCTTGCAGGGAAAGGTGGGAAGCCAACGGCCCCCAAGGAGACTTGACGCATCCGAAGTATGGATACACCAACAAGCGCGTATTTGAGGATCTATTTCCGGTGTTGTGAGAGTGGGCCGGTGAATGGACCGAGCGAATGCAGCTGGCGATTTTGGAAGGGCGGCAACTCATGGCAACGACGTGACGCTCGTAAAGACGCCAGCCACAAGAGCTGGATTCTGTTCTACGCCAGTCAGATTCGACGATATATCATGTCGGACGGCTACAACCCCAACGGCCGCAGCATCAGCTGATCGAGCTCCGGGCCGAGTTCTGAAACGCTGAAGTCCCCTTCGAAATTCACCGCCACCTGGCCGACCTCCAGTTCCGGCGAGGTGCACCAGGCGGTGTCGCCGCCGTTGGTGGTCAACCACAGCATCTGCGTCGACGCGATGCGGTCCTCGGTGTTCCAGTCCGGGATGCCGTCGGGAAAATCGGGAAAGCCCGCCCACGCGGCGAACGTGGACATGTACGACGGCTGCGCCAGCCCGTAGGACTCACCGTCGAGCATGGTGAAACCGGGGTGCACGTCAGTGAGGAACGCACGTACGGGCGCCGGCAAGGTCTCCCAATACGGCGGCGTCGGCCCGGTGTTGAACCGCGGATCCCAACCCACCCAGATGAGCGGATCACCGTCGGCGCCTTCGAAGTAGTACAGCAGCGCGACGCCATCCTCACGCCAGAAACTGACGCGCACGTCGCGCAGCCGCGTACGCAGTGCGTCCGCGAAACCCGGCACCATTGCCAGGAAATCGTCATTCCACCGCGCCAGTGCCAGCTGCACACGCTCGGCAGCATCACCAGACATCGCGATCGCCCCGAACGGACCCGCCATGTCCGGGACCGGGGACTCGAACACCGCCACCTCGTCGGCAGCACACAGCTCCTGCAGCTTGCGCAGCCCGGTGACCGTCGACGGCACCCCGTAGTCGAGTTGGTCGAGCGCAGTCGCGTCCCCGGCGGCCACGGTGGTGACCACGTGGCGCAACTTGGCACGCACGCCTTCCTCCAGCGCCACCTGGTTGGCTTGATAGTCGGAGTCAATGCCACGAAGCCACTGCGCGCTGCGACCGCTCTGCATCCAGTACACCGGACGCGATACCCACTGCATGTTGAACGGCGTGTAGGCCACTCGAGACATCTGCTCAGGGGTCAGCTCGGTGAAGCCGGGGATGTACAGGATTTCGGCGAGCGTGATGATCCGCGCCGCAACCACGGCGGCCTCGAACTTGCCCTTACCGATCGTCGGGGGTACCAACGGCGCTTCGTCCACGTCATCCAACGTAACGGCGAAACCGGAGGGCCCCTGACACGAATTTCGGCCCCAGCCACAGCCGAACCGCGCTTGTCGGTGGCGGGCGGTAGCGTCATAACCGTGGGCGGCGGCCGGGCGCTGAATGCTGCGCGAACGGCCGAATCATGTTGCACCATCGGATAATTCATGCGATTTCACGGTTGCGCTGCACGCCACAACGCGTGTCTTGCGTCAAGAAGTTGGCAGGTTTTGTGGGTTCGTCGAGTTTAGGTAGGCCTGTTTGGGGGTGCGGTCGTCGAGGGCTTGGTGGGGTCTGATGGTGTTGTAGATGGTTCGGAAGTGGTGGGCTTCCATGTCGAGGGCGTCGCCGTCGCCGATGTATCCGCGAAATAGGTGCTCGTATTTAAGGGTGCCGAAGAACCGTTCGATGACGCCGTTGGTTTGTGGGGATTTGATCCGGGTTCGGACGTGCCGCAGCAGTGGGTCGGTGTGGTCGGCGAACAGTGCCCCGAAGTCCTTGCCGCGGTAGCAGGGGCCGTTGTCGGTGACGATGGCGATCGGTGCGGGTGTCTGGCCGATGATGTTGTCGTGGGCGTCGAGGACGTCCATCAGGGCGCGGTCATCGCGTAGGTCGTCGATAGCCAGGACGCGTTGGGCTTCGTCGATGGCCAGTTGTATGCAGCGCACGGCATCGATGCCGCGGCTGGTGGGGGTGACGGTGATCGCCAGGCAGTATTTGGTGGCGTAGTCGATGACGGCACTGATCCTCCAGATGCCGCCGTTGGTGGTTTCGAATTCGGAGAAGTCCGTCTGCCAGACCCGGTTGCGTTCGGTGGGTGGGTCGCGGAACACTTTGCGGCGCAATATCGCCCAGGATTTGCGGTCGGCGCGAAATCCCTGGGGCAGCAACAAGCCTCGTCGTTTCAGTGCTCGTTGCACTGAGGAATTGGTGACGTCGTGGCCGTCGGCGCGCATCATGGCGGCGATCTTGCGGTAGCCCCAGGCTGGCCACGCTTCGGCGTATTTGGCAGCCAGGCCTTCGACGCGATCAACCACCGGCGCCGGCCACGGACCTCTATCCGCAGCGCCATGACGCAATCGGGCCAACCGCCGCCGGTAGGTGCGTTCGGGGATGTCTGCCAGTACCGCGAACCTCGAAACCGGCAGCCCCGCCGCCTCTCTTAGGGCTTCGAGGTCTTGGAAGGGACCTGATCGATCAGCGCGGCACCGCGCTGCCAAATCCGAAGCTGCACCGTGGCTTCGGCCAGCGCCAGTTTGAGTTGCTCGTTTTCGATCTGCAGGCGCCGCTGTTCGGGTGTGCCCTTAGCCCCGGCCGGGCCGCTGGGCACCTCCTCAAGCCGCTCGGCGCCAGCGGCTAAAAACTGATGCTTCCACTTCGTCACGGTTTCACGGCAGACCCCGCTGCGGCGTGCGGCCTCCCCGCACGTCATTTCGTTGGCCAACACGGCCAGCACCAGTCGGGTCTTTTCTTCGGCAGGGATCTTCGTCCGTCGCGATCTGGCCATGACTCACTCAACCTCCTGAACCCTGGCCTCGTTGTGGATAACGCGACCCTGCCAAAAAGTTTGAGTCAGTAGACGCGAGTATTATCGAACATATGTGCGAGGTCGTGTTCGACATCGATCCCGACGCCACCGAGGCGGCGTTGGTCGATCAGCTCGCCGCGATGAGCCGCACCACCTCCAGCATCGCGGCAGCCCAAGCTCAGGTGACCGCATTGCTGCAAGCCAAGCGCACAGCACGCGAAGCCGCAGAGGACGTGCCGGCGTCTCAGCGTGGCAAGGGCCTCGCCACCGAAATCGGACTGGCCCGCCAAGCCTCGCCGTGGCACGGCGCCAGGTACCTGAAGATGTCCCGCATCCTGGTCGACGACATGCCGCACACGATGGCCGCACTGGCCGGCGGAATGCTCACCGAGCACCGGGCCATGATCATCGCCGGCCACGCGGAGTGCCTGTCACCCGAGAACCGGCGGGCACTCGACGCCGAACTATGCGCCGACCCGGCCAAACTAGAAGGCAAAGGCGACAAGAAGATCCACGCCGACGCCGGGCGCATCGCATTCCGGCTCGACAGCGAGGCCGTCCTGGCCGCCATGAGCCGCCACCAATGCGACCGCACCGTCACTGTGCGTCCCGCGCCCCACGGCATGGCATATGTCACGGCACTGCTCACCGCCGCCGAAGCCTGCACCGTGCAGCAGGCACTGCAACAGGATGCGGCCGACGCAGCCGCCGAATCGATCGCCAGCGGTGGCGGACTCGGCAGCCGCGGACAGCTGTTGGCCGACGCGTTCTACCGCCGCACCACCGGTCGCGACGTCGGGGCCGCCGTCCCCATCACCATCAATCTGGTGCTGTCCGACGAAAGCCTGCTGGCCCAGGGCACCGAACCCGCGATCCTCGACGGCTACGGCCCCATCCCAGCGGCCGTGGCGCGCCAGATGATCTGGGCCACGGTGGTCGACCCGGATACCGACGCCGCGGTGCGCAGGCTGTACGCCAACCCGGCCACCGGCAACCTCGTCGCCATGGAATCACGGGCGCGCGCATTCCCGAAGGGCCTCAAGTGGCTCATCAAACTGCGCGACCAAACCTGCCGCACCCCCTACTGCGACGCCCCCATCCGCCACATCGACCACGTCAACCCACACGCCGCCCATGGCGCCACCAGTGCCCACAATGGCCAGGGACTCTGCGAGAGGTGCAACTACACCAAGGAACAGCCCGGGTGGCAGACCAGAACCATCTATGACCAATACGGTCGGCACACGACCGAGGTCATCACACCTACCGGCCGGACCTACCGCAGCACCGCGCCACCGACCCCCACCGGTGCCCGGGTGCTCACCAGCGACGTCCACATCGTCAGAATCCACGCTGCCTGAACCGGGGGCACACCAGACGGTAGGTTGGCGCGCATGAGCGGGGTCGAGGAGTCGCGGGGCTCGCGGAAAAAAGCGCGTACCTATGCCGCGATCCTGGATGCCGCTGAGGTGCTCTTTCGTGAGCGTGGCGTTCGGGCCACCACGATTGACGACGTGGCCGAGCAGGCCGATGTCTCAGTCGGGTCTGTCTACGTCCACTTCAAGAACAAGTCAGGCCTGTATTTGGCACTGGTCGAACGGGCCTTGGACTTGAACGAAAAGGCGATGGCTCGTGTTGCCGAGCAGAACATCGCAAGCCCGCTCGAGCGGGTCCTTGCCGCTGGTGAGGCGTATCTGCGGTTCCACCTCGAGGAGCCGGGCGCGTTCCAGATGATTGCGTTGCGCGTCCTCGAACCCGGCTCGGGTCAGGACGACCCGGAGGTGGAAAGTCGCATCGCCGATCGCGTCGAAGCCCTTGTCGGTGCCGTACATGCCGACTTGGTGCTGGCAGCGCAGGCGGGCGAGATCCGCGACGATCTGGACCTCGCCCGCGTGATGCGCTTCGTCTGGGGCGCATGGAACGGCGTCATCGCTTTGGCGTTGCGTCAGGATCGCCTACGCGTCGACGACGCCGAGCTCGAACAGACCCTCAACGTGGGCCTGCAACTCCTCAGTGACGCGCTGCGCGTCGACGGCGCACGGCCGTAACAGCGATCCCGACGAACCCGACGGTCGTCGACACGAACGAAACCCCCGCCGCTGCCTGATACTTCTTGTCCTGAAAGAGCTTTGGCTCGAACGCCAGTGGCAGGAACAGCATCGCGTTGCTCCACGCGCCGGTCGCCAGTGAGCGCTGGACGATCTTCGGGGCGTCGGGGACCGCAAGCCCGAGAGCCACGGTGCAGGTCCCGAGCATGACCAGGTCAAGGTGCCATTGCCGCACGCGCTCGGCACTGACGATGCCCAGGCGCTCGGCCTTTTCTTTGTCGGTCATCGCGAGGGTGTAGACCCACCCGGACAGGGCTGCGGCGGCGAGCTCGACGACACCGGAGGTGACGAGCCCGGAGGGACGCGCGCTCACGCGTTGACCTCCTTGCGCCGCGCGGCCTGCGCGCGGTCGTAGAAGCGGCGACCGACCAGGTTCTGGTAGCTCCACGCCGCGGCGGCGATGGTTCCACGCTGCTGGAGCCAGAACCGGTCGCTGGCATACGTCTCGTTCGTGCGGCCCAACTCGACCTGAGCCATGGCGATGCCTTCACCTTGCTCACGGCTTCGACGGGCGAGGACGCGGCCGGTCTTGTCGACGATCTGAGCGCCGCCCTCGAAGTGGCCTCGATACGTGAACGGGGTTCCGAGGAAGCGGCACACGACGGTTCCGGCGTGGGCGGCGTGGATGACCGGTGCGCCGACGTGGCGGGCGAAGGTCGCGGGCGCCCGGGTCGCACGAGCCTGGTTGCCGGCTTCGAGACGGGTGAGCAACGGCCAGTTGGTCGGCAGGCTCCACCAGCCCGAACCGCCGACGACCAGGTCGACCTGCCCGCCGAGTCGGGCGACGGTCTGCGAGCGCATGAGTTCCCAACACATGGCCACGCCGACCGAATGTTCACCGGCCTCGAAGCGACCGGGATCGGTGCCGCCGGTGTAGAGAGCGCTCTCCCACATCGTGGGGAGGTCCTTGTCATGGCGGCCGACGAGGTCGCCGCCGGGACCGTAGAGGAAGAACGCGTTGCGGGTCTCGCCGTCGCTGTCGCGAACAATGATGGAGCCGCCGACATGGATGCCGTGTGACTGTGCAAGGCGCGCAAGGAGTTTGGTCGGCTCGCCGTCGGCCGGTGGCGCGTAATCGGTCAACTCAGGAAGAAAGCCGACGCCCGTGGCGAAGAACTCGGGCAGTACCACCCAGCTCGCGCCGTCACCGGCGGCCCGGTTCACGAGACGCTCGCAGTCCTCGAGGTTGTAGTCGATGTCACCGACCTTCGCCTCGGTCTGGACGGCAGCCGCCAGTACCATTTTTGTAGCCTCACTCATAACTGAACGATACTATAAAAATAGTTCGCCGGGCAGCCCCCTACACCGCATTGAACGATTTCCGCGCGCCCAACGTGTCAACGGGTATAGGACCGGAAGGACCCTGAGATGCGTACTGCACTAATAACTCTCATTACACTCACCGCCACTGCCGCCGTTCTTGCCCCCGCCGCGCCGGCAGCGGCCGAGTCAGCGATCGTCACGATCGGCCAGTTGGAAGCCGAGGGATTCCACGTCAACGTCGACCGGGTCGGCAGCGGACCGCTCGATCAGTGCGTGGTCACCAGCGTCCGCAACCCGCAGGAGCAGACCAGGCTCATTCGGGTGGACGGTCCCGGCAACCGAGATCAGGTCATCCGCGTGGTGGTCCGCCGGACCATCACCGTGTCACTGGATTGCAGCAAGTAGCGCCCGCGAACTCAGTGCGCGATCACCGGCAACGTGATCGACGACGGATGCGCCGGGTCGTGCAGGATGGTCTGCGTCGCCACCACGGTCGCCGCGTCGCGCCCGAATGGCGCCCCGGTGTTGGGGTTCGGCGCGAACTGCGGGTAGTCGCTGCTGGAAATCTCCACCCGCACCCGGTCCCCGGCGCTGAGTTGGTAACTGGTCGGCCAGATTTGGATGCGGTACTGGTATGGCTGGCCGGGCACGATGGGCGTCGGCGCTGACAGCGAGTCCCGGAACGACGCCCGCAGAATCCCGTTGTTCAGATTGACGGCCGTCCCGTCGGGCTTGACCACCACCAGCTTGGCCGTGAAATCGGTGTCCACCGCAGAGGATTGGGCCCACAGCGTGACGGTGGCCGGCCCGGTGATCTCGGCGGCGTGAGGCACGGGGTCGCCGGTATAGACCAGAACGTCGGAGCGCTGCTCCACGGGTGTCTGGTCATAGGGTCCTTGCGGACCGGAACGCGCCCCGCAGCACGAGTGCCCGCCCAGGCTCGGTGCCGGGTTCAGCGGGTCGTAGGTATAGGTGTCGGGCGGCTGCGATCCGGGCAGGACGGGCTGCAGCTTCCCCTCGCGGTCGGCGATACCGCCGGCGCCGGATAGGAAGTAGTTGATCCATTGGGTCTGTGGCAGTGGCCAATTGGTGGCCGTCTGCCAGGTGTTGGAGCCCATGGTGAAGTAGTCGACGCGCGGCTTGCCGGCCACGCCATTGTCGACTCCCTTGAGGAAGTGGTCGAACCAGGCCAACATCAGCTCATTGATCGGGCTGTTGCCCACTGCCCCAATATCTTTGAGCATCGGGGCAGGTTCGGAATCGGGACGGCCCCAGGCCACGTGGTCCCACGGCCCGATCACCAAGCGCTGGTTCGCACGCGCAACGTCATTGCCGCCGTGGGCGACCATCCCGGCGAAGTTCTCCACTCCCCCGGCCAGGAAGGCGTCGTACCAGCCCTCGAAGTGCAGCACCGGAATTCGCACTGCCGGATACCGGTCGCGGATGCTGACTTGCTGCCAGAAGGCGTCACGCGTGTTGTGCCGGACCCAGTCGAAATACCACGGCGCTACCGCCGGGTTGTGCGGCTGCATCGGCGGAAGTTCTTGTTGCGGGCGGAAGTTCAGCCAGCGGGTCGGGTCGGCTGCAGCATCCCGCAACAGCCGCTCCGCCTCGGTGTCCCGGCGGTTCTGCGCGGCCCCGAGGGCGATCGAATCGATGGCCCACGGCTGCACGAACCCCAGCCGGAACTCGCCGCCCTCGTAGGTCCAGCCGTCGTAGTAGTCGGACGCCGTGTTGGCCGGCGCGATGGTCACCAGATGCGGCGGCGCCGTCACCGCCGCAAGCCACTGTGTCGCACCGACATACGACGACCCGTACATGGCGACCTTGCCGTTGGCCCCGGGCAGTCCGGCTGCCCATTCGACGGTGTCGTAGCCGTCGGCCATGTCGTTGGTGAACTCGCTGAACACTCCGCCAGAGCTACCTTGGCCCCGAACATCTTGAATCACAACGAGATAGCAGTGCGAGGCGAACCAGTCCGGCGGCTGGTAACGCTCCGGCGAGGTCTGCGCCCCCGACTTTCCGTACTGCGTGCGCATGAGCAGCACCGGTACGGGGTCAGCGGTCTTCGGGCGGTAGACGTCAGCGCGCAGGACGACGCCGTCGCGCATGGTGGCGCCGACGTCGCGTTGGGTATCGACCGCGCACGGCCCCCGGCCCGCGGCCGCAGGAAACAGCGAGCCCGGCGGGCGGTCGGCACCACAGGCAGCCAACAGCACCAGCACCATCGCGAACACCGCACCGCGGATCAAAGCGCGCACGCTCCCACGCTAGTGCCCCGTCGAAATCGCGTGTGCGCAGGCGGTTACGAAAGCCCGCGGCCGCCCGACGTCGTCGTCAGCACCAGGACGTTCTGGTCCCGGTCCAGGAACGCCTGGGTCGCCATGGTGGGGCTGGAGAACAGCTTGTTCAGCTCGGGGCCCGACAGGTACGGACCATCGGGCAGCTCCGACTGCAGAATCTTCTGCACCATCGGTTGCCGGTCGGTGGCGACCGGGTGGTACTCCGCCAACAGCCGGGTGGTCTCCGCAGGCGACAGTTTGACCACCGCGTCGATCCAGTTCACCTTGCCGGCCAGGCTGGGATCGCCGCTGTTGTTCCAGGTGACCCACACAGCTTCGTCGGGCTTGTGCAGTTGCGGGAACTGCCAGACCAATTGCTGGACGTCGTGCCGGACCATCCCCGGCGGTACCGGCGGGCCCTTGACGGGCTGCGACGTGCCGCCGAAGAAGTCGAGGCTGCCCAGATTCACGCCGTCGCAGCCGGTCAACGCCACCCCGACCAGAGCCAGCAACGCGACGAGCCTTCCCACCGGGTTGTTCCGCATGCCTCGACCTCCCGTCACGAGGGTGCCCTGATGTGCGGAAATTCTAACTCTGAATCCGCTGATCAGCAGCCCATCAGCAAACGCCGCAGCGCGTCGCCAGAATCGTAATTATCGCGCATTGCAATATACGGCGCCACCGCAGGCGGACACTTCAGCTAATTTCACACCCACCCGCCCGCAGGCGGTGTCGACACACCTGCCGCCCGCACGCAAAAGCCCCCAATTTCCTTGGAAACTGGGGGCTTTCGCGTTTGCTCGTGCCGCGAAGGCTACCTAGTAACGGTAGTGCTCCGGCTTGTACGGGCCTTCGACGTCCACGCCGATGTACTCGGCCTGGTCCTTCGTCAGCTTGGTCAGCGTGCCGCCGAGAGCCTCGACGTGGATGCGCGCGACCTTCTCGTCGAGGTGCTTGGCCAGGCGGTAGACCTCGTTGTCGTACTCGTCGTTCTTGGTCCACAGCTCGATCTGGGCGATGACCTGGTTGGAGAACGAGTTCGACATCACGAACGACGGGTGGCCGGTCGCGTTGCCCAGGTTCAGCAGACGCCCCTCGGACAGCACGATGATCGACTTGCCGCTGTCACCGAAGGTCCACAGGTCGACCTGCGGCTTGATGTTCAGCTTGGTGGCGCCGGACTTCTCGAGCGCAGCCATGTCGATCTCGTTGTCGAAGTGGCCGATGTTGCCCAGAATGGCCTGGTTCTTCATGGCCTTCATGTGATCGAGCAGGATGATGTCGTAGTTGCCGGTCGCGGTGATGACAATGTCGGCCTGGGCGATGCCCTGCTCGACGGTGACGACGTCGAAGCCGTCCATCAGCGCCTGCAGCGCGTTGATCGGGTCGATCTCGGTGACCGCGACGCGCGCGCCCTGTCCGGCCATCGACTCCGCACAGCCCTTGCCGACGTCGCCGTAGCCACAGATCAGCACCTTCTTGCCACCGATCAGCACATCGGTGCCGCGGTTGATGCCGTCGATCAGCGAGTGGCGGGTGCCGTACTTGTTGTCGAACTTGCTCTTGGTGACCGAGTCGTTGACGTTGATGGCCGGGAAGACCAGCTCACCCGCGGCGGCGAACTGGTACAGGCGCAGCACGCCGGTGGTGGTCTCCTCGGTGACGCCCTTGACCGACTCGGCGATCTTGGTCCACTTGGTCTTGTCATTCTCGAAGCCGTTGCGCACCAGCTCGAGGAAGACCTTCCACTCGGCCGAGTCGTCTTCTTCAGCGGGCGGCACGACGCCGGCCTTCTCGTACTGCGCACCGCGCAGCACCAGCATGGTGGCGTCGCCGCCGTCGTCCAGGATCATGTTGCAGGGCTCGCCGTCCCAGGTGAGCATCTGCTCGGCGCACCACCAGTACTCCTCCAGCGTCTCGCCCTTCCAGGCGAAGACCGGGGTGCCCTGGGGCTCCTCGGGGGTGCCGTGCGGGCCGACGACGATGGCCGCGGCGGCATGGTCCTGGGTGGAGAAGATGTTGCACGATGCCCAGCGGACCTCGGCGCCGAGCGCGGTCAGCGTCTCGATGAGCACCGCGGTCTGCACGGTCATGTGCAGCGAGCCGGAGATGCGTGCACCCTTGAGCGGCTGCACGTCGTGGTACTCGCGACGCAGCGCCATCAAGCCGGGCATCTCGTGCTCGGCGAGGCGAATCTCCTTGCGGCCGAACTCGGCTTCGGACAGGTCGGCGACCTTGTAGTCGATGCCGTTACGGACGTCTGCCTTCAATTCCGTCATGGATTAGAGCCCCATTCATTCGTCAGTTGCCTGTGCGTGCGCCAAAGCGCACCGGAGTGACCCCATGGCCTGCGGGCTCGCGGGACAGGCACCAAGAAAACTGCTCGCATGGCGCGCTGACGGCTACGGAGTATCCGTACTACCGTAACGGTCGGCGAACGGCGTCATGAGCCGGGCCAGGTCAGCGGCCACATCGTGGTCCGCTTCCGGCGGCATTGACACGTAACTCATCGCCAGCCGCACGATCGCCCGGGCCAGCACCCCGGCGTCTTCGTCGGAAGTCCGCACCCAGCTACTGCGGAATATTTCGGTCAGGCGCGTAGAACAATGCGAAATGATCGGCGCACTGTCGGTGGTGATGAGCTGCAGCAGATCGGGCTTGGCGACGCCGGTCAGCAATGAGATGACCAGCGGGTCGGACGCCGACTCAGTGAAAAACATCCGGAAGCCCTGCAAGAACGCCGCGTGGATGTCACCGACGTTGGCGTAGATGGAGTGCTCGACGGCGTCGACCAGGCGGTCGGCGAGGCGCATCGCGTAACCCTCGGCCAGGCCCTGGCGCGAGCCGAATTCGTTGTAGATGGTCTGCCGACTGATGCCGGCGGCGCGGGCGACGTCGGAGAGCGTGATGGACGACCAGTCCTTGGCCAGCAAGAGCTCTCGCATGCCGTCCAGGATCGAGTGCCGCAGCAGGACCCGCGAGGCCTCGGCGTACGGCACGCGAGGTGCCGCGGGGCGCGGCACCTCGGGTCCGTCGGGTACTGCGGCGGCGGTCACGACGCCACGACCTCCACCATGTCGAAGTCGGCCTTGGCGGCGCCGCAGTCCGGGCAGCTCCAGTCTTCGGGGATGTCGGCCCAGCGGGTGCCGGGCGCGATGCCGTCCTCCGGCCAGCCCTTCTCCTCGTCGTACTCGAAGCCGCACTGCAGGCAGACGAACTTCTTGAACGGCTCACTCATTGGTTCACTCCCACCTGTTCGAAATCGACCTTCTCGCGGACCGCACAGTCGGGGCAGCACCACTCGTCGGGGACATCATCCCACGCCGTGCCGGCCGGAAACCCTTCACGCGGAGCCCCTTTGGCCTCGTCATAGACATAACCACAGCCCGGGCACGCGTATGCACTCATGCGGCCGCACCGTACTTGGCCATCACCTTGTTCCGCACCCGCGGGTGGACGTTGACCTTGGTGATGTCGCCGTCGTAGTGCTCGATGACCCGGTGGTCCATCATCCGGCGCCACAGTGGCGGGATGTAGGTCAGGCCGATCAGGGTGGCGTAGCCACTGGGCAGGTTCGGGGCGCCGTCGATGCTGCGCAGCGTCTGGTAGCGACGCGTCGGGTTGGCGTGGTGGTCACTGTGCCGCTGCAGGTGGTACAGGAACAGGTTGGTGACGATGTGGTCGGAGTTCCAGCTGTGCACCGGCGCGCAGCGCTCGTAGCGTCCGCTCTCGGTCTTCTGCCGCAGCAGGCCGTAGTGCTCCAGGTAGTTGACCGACTCCAGCAGGCTGAATCCGTAGATGCCCTGGATCAGGACGAACGGGATGAGCGCCGGCCCGAACACCGCGATCAGGACGCCGAAGAACACCAGCGACATGAGCCAGGCGTTGAGGACGTCGTTCTTGAGGTAGGTGCGGGGATCCCACGGGCTGCGTCCGAGGCGACGGATGCGCTGGGCCTCCAGCTCGACCGAGGACTTCAGGGCACCCCACACGGTGCGTGGCAGGAACTCCCAGAAGGTCTCACCGAAGCGGGCCGACGCGGGGTCTTCCGGAGTGGCGACGCGGACGTGGTGACCGCGGTTGTGCTCGATGTAGAAGTGGCCGTAGAACGTCTGGGCCAGGGTGATCTTGGCAAGCCAGCGCTCCAGGTTCTCCTTCTTGTGCCCCATCTCGTGCGCGGTGTTGATACCGACGCCACCCAGCACGCCGACCGACAGTGCGACGCCGAGCTTGGCCCACCAGGCCAGCCCGCCCTCGAAGCCGAGCCAGCTCAGGTCCTTGGCGGTGAACAGGTACGCGCCCAGGATCACGCTGGCGTACTGGAACGGGATGTAGACGTAGGTGCAGTAGCGGTAGTACTTGTCGTTCGCCAGCTGGTCCATCATCTCGTCCGGCGGGTTCTCCCCGTCGGGCCCGAACTTCAGGTCGAGGATCGGCAGCAGCACATAGAGCAGGCCGGGGCCGATCCACAGCGGCACCTGCGCCAACGCGTGCCATCCCGCCTGGTTCAGTGCCCAGATCAGCGGGAGCATCACGAACAGCGCCGTGGGCGCGATCAGGCCCATGAGCCACAGATGACGCTTGCGATCACGCCACTGCTCAACGTTGACGTCGGATACCTCGACTGACACGGGTCCACCTCCATTGGTTTGCCGACAACTTGCGATCTTGACTATAGACCGCAGTTTGTCGCCGGTCTAGACATTAGAGGCGATTTTGTAAAACGACTTGTGGCAGCCGTCACCGCTGCAGGTGACTGCGGGTTTTGTCGGCGTCAGCCGCGGTACAGGTCGGGCTCGATGTAGATGATGCGGGCGTTGGGGACCGCAGCGCGGATCGCGACCTCGGCGGCGTCGATCGTCGTGGCGACCGTCTCCAGGTCGGTCTTCGGGGCCAGCGCGACCTTCACACCGACGAGCATCTCCTCCGGCCCCAGGTACTGGGTCCGGAGGTGGATGACGCGGTCGATGTGCGCCGTCTGCTCCAGCGCGCTGCGGATGCTGCCGGTCTCGTCGACGGTCGCGCCTTCACCGATCAGCAGGCTCTTCATCTCGACCATCAGCACCAGCGCGATGATGCCGAGCAGCACACCGATGGCCGCGGTGCCGATGCCGTCCCACACCGGGTCGCCCGTCAGCATCGACAGGCCCACACCGCCCAGGGCCAGCACCAGACCGATCAGCGCGCCGGTGTCCTCCAACAGCACCACCGGCAGCTCCGGGTTACGCGAGGTCCGGATGAACCGCCACCAGCTGCCGGCCCCCTTGAGCGGACGCGATTCCTTCACCGCCGTGTAGAAGCTGTAGCCCTCCAGCCCGATCGCGACGACCAGGATGACGACGGCGACGATCGGCGAGGACAGCGGCTCCGGGTGGCTGATCTTGTGATAGCCCTCGTACAGCGCGAACATGGCGCCCAGGCTGAACAGCACCAGCGCCACCACGAACGAATAGAAGTAGCGGCTGCGGCCGTAGCCGAACGGATGCAGATGGTCGGCGTCCTTGCGCGCCTGGCGTTGTCCCCACAGCAGCAGCCCCTGGTTGGACGTGTCCGCCAGCGAGTGCACCGACTCCGCGAGCATCGACGAACTACCGGTGATCAGAAAGCCGACGAACTTCGCCGCCGCGATTCCCGCATTGGCCAACAGCGCCGCGACAATCGCGCGCGCACTCCCCGAGGCCGACATGACCTGCCCTTTCGTAGGTTTCTTAGATCCCTACCGTCGCACGGAACACCGTCGACGGCTCTTCGGCCACCAGCCGCACGGGTCCCTCCCCGGCGGCGATCCAGGCGGCGGCCCCCTGGTTCAGGGTCAGCTCGCCACCCGCGGAATGCACCTGCACCCGGCCCTGCGTGCCCAGCAGAATCTGCGGGCCGGCGTGCTCCTTGGGCACCTCGACCGCACTGCCCACCCGCTCGTCGCCGATCCGCAGGATCGACACCGCGAACTCGGGTGCGGGCGTGTCGAACACCTCCTCGATGCCGGCGGTTGAGCCATGCTCGGCCCGCCGCGGGCGGATCGGCCGACCATCGGTCGGGGTGAAGTCGAGTACGCGAAGAAGTTCCGGCACATCCACGTGCTTGGGTGTCAGGCCACCGCGTAACACGTTGTCGGAGTTGGCCATGACCTCGAACCCCAGGCCGTGCAGATAGGCGTGCAGATTGCCGGCGGGCAGATAGATACCCTCCCCCTCGACCAGGCTGATGCGGTTGAGCAGCATGGCGGCCAGCACGCCGGCATCGCCCGGGTACCGCTCGCCGAGTTCGAGTACGGTCTTGGCCTCGGCAGCGAATTCCGTTGCCCCCGAACGGATGTAGTTCACCGCACCGTCGAGCACGGCCGGCACCAGCACGTCGAGATCGGGCTGCGGCAAGGTGATCCAGGTGGTGAACACGGCCCGCAGCCCGGCCCCGTCCGACTGGCCCGCCAGCAGGTTGATGTACGGATCGAGGTCGGACACCGCCAGTGCCCGCATCAACTCGACAGTGCGGACCACCGGCCGGAATCCGGCGAGCGCCTCGAACGGGCCAAGGGCCACGATCAACTCGGGTTTGTGGCTGCGGTCCCGGTAGTTGCGATTGCGCGCGTTGACGGCAATGCCTTGGCGCTCTTCACGATTGAAGCCCTCGGCGGCCTGCTCGGCACTGGGGTGCGCTTGCAGCGACAGCGGTTCGTCTGCGGCCAGCACCTTCGCCAGGAACGGCAACACCTCACCGAACCGGGCCCGGACCTCAGGCCCCAGTTCAGCGCCGGGATCGGCCCGGATGACGTCGAGCAGCGACACCTCGCCGTCGGTGGTCTCCAGCCGCGCCGGGTCCCCCGGGTTCGCACCCAACCACAGTTCAGCCTCGGGATGCGCTGTGGGACTGGGCCTTCCGGCGAAATCGGCCAAGGCGGTGCGCGACCCCCAGGCGTAGTTCCTGACCGCGCCTCGTAGCAGATGCACTATGTCTAACCTCGAACCAGTTTCAGGTACACGGCCGTCATCTCCAGCCGTACCGCCAGCATCGCGATCTGTTGTTCCAAGCGGCTACCCGGCACCTGCAGCCCCGCGTCGGGCACGTCGTCGGCGCTGAGCACGTCGACGTCACCACCGAGGGCGTCCATCCGGGCGATCACGCCGGGGCGCTCCTCGTCGGCACACAGCACCACGGTGCGGACCCGGGCCGGCACCGGCCCGTCGATCTCGGGGTCGTGGAAAAGCGAGTCCTCGTAAGACATTTCGACGGTCTGCCGGCCGAGCCCGCCGTGCAACGCCACCAGCGCGTCAGCGCCGCCGGTCGCGGTCACCAGTTGATGCGCCACCCGCAGCAGCACCGTCGCGGCATGGCGGACCAACGCCAGCATGGCCGCGCCCTCCCCGGCCAGCACCACCTGCCGGCCGGACATCCGCTCGGCCAGGTTCTTGGCCGGGTTGGTGAAAATCTCGCGGGCCGCGCTGTTGCGTAGGGCCTCGGCGTCCAACTCGTCGGCCAGGGCATCCAGATCGATGCGCAGTGCCGGATCGACGACCATCATGGTCGCGAGCCCCGCGGCCAGGTACCGGGTGAGGCCGAAGTCGTCGGGCACCGACAGCCGCGGCGGCAGCACCACCGCACGGCCGGCAGCGGCGTCGCGCAACGGACCGTCGTTGGGCGCCACCACGATCACGCGGGCACCGCGGCGCACGCCGGTCGCGACCGCGGTCACCAGCGCCGGGTCGGCCGCGTCGTCGCCCGCCACGATCACGACGTCCAGTGCGCCGATCCACGGCGGCACATCCGGGGTGACCACCAGCGGGATCGACGAGGTCGCCCCCAGTGCCGCGGCCAGCACGGCCCCGGCCGCGCCGGGTGCTCCGGACGCACCGCGCCCGCACACCCAGGTGACGGTGCGCGGACGTTGGTCGGAGCGCAGCTCGTCGAGTTCGCCTTCAGTGAGTGCCGCGGCGACCGCGCGGGTCTGCGCGCCGGCCATCGACGCCGCCCGCAGCAGGCCGTCGCGGTCGGCCGCGATCAGGCCGTCGACATCGTCGAGGTCCAGGGTCGCCGGGGCGGCACTCATGGCGTCGACTCGCCGGTGCGCCCGCTGACCGCCTTGATCTGTGCCGCGATGTGCTCGACGATCTGGTCGACCTCCGCGCCTGTGCGGGATTCGACGTTGAGCCGCAGCAGCGGTTCGGTGTTGGAGGTGCGCAGGTTGAACCAGCGCCCGTCGCCGAGGTCGACGGTCACGCCGTCGAGTTCGTCGGTCGACACGATCTCGCTGCCGTACGAGGTGATGACCGCCTGGACGCAGGCCGGTGCGTCGGCGACGGTGAAGTTGATCTCGCCGGACGCCTCGTATCGCTGGTACTTGGCCATCAGCTCGGACAGCGGACGGTCCTGCTCCCCGAGCGCCGCCAGTACGTGCAGTGCGGCGAGCATGCCGGAGTCGGCACCCCAGAAATCGCGGAAGTAGTAGTGCGCCGAATGCTCGCCGCCGAAGATCGCGTTGCTCTCGGCCATCAGGGCCTTGATGTACGAGTGGCCGACGCGCGAGCGCACTGCCTTACCGCCGCGCTCGGCGATCAGTTCGGGCACCGCACGCGAGGTGATGAGGTTGTGGATGACGGTCGCGCCGGCCTCGCGGGTCAGCTCCCGATCGGCGACCAGCGCCGTCACGGCCGACGGCGACACCGGGTCGCCCTTCTCGTCGACGACGAAGCAGCGGTCGGCGTCGCCGTCGAAGGCCAGACCGATGTCGGCGCCGTTGTCGACGACATGCTTCTGCAGGTCCACCAGGTTGGCCGGGTCGAGCGGGTTGGCCTCGTGGTTGGGGAACGTGCCGTCGAGTTCGAAGTACAACGGCAGCAAGGCGATCGACGCGACGGTGCCCAGCACCTCCGGAGTGGTGTGCCCACCCATGCCGTTTCCGGCGTCGACCGAGACCCGCAGCGGACGCAGCGCCGAGACGTCGACCAGCGAACGCAGGAAGGTGCCGTACTCGGCGAGCACGTCGCGATCCTCAACAGTGCCGGCGGCGCCGGCGTGACCGGGCACGCCGCCGATGACCTCATCGCTGATGTCGGTCAGACCGGTGTCCTTGCCGACGGGCTTCGCCCCGGCGCGACACAGCTTGATGCCGTTGTAGGCCGCCGGGTTGTGGCTGGCCGTGAACATGGCGCCCGGGCAGTCGAGCAGACCCGAGGCGAAGTAGAGCTGATCGGTCGACGCCAACCCGATCCGGACCACGTCCAGACCTTGCGCGGTGACCCCGCCGGCGAACGCCGCGGCCAATGACGGTGAGCTGGGCCGCATGTCGTAACCGACCGCCACGCGGGTGGCGCCCTCGGCGCGCATCAGCCGGGCGAAGGCACCGCCGACGTCGGCGACAAATGACTCGTCGATCTCCTCGCCGACCAGCCCGCGTACGTCATATGCCTTGATGACGCGCTGTACAGAGGCAGCAGGCCGAGACATAGCCCTCCCGATCTCATCGTTTGCAGACCACTGCATACCGAGGGTCTGTGACAGTCAGCCTATCGGCTGGCCCATCTGCCCGGGGACGGTCGGTGGGGTTCGGCAGGAGTTGGGGCGCTAACCCTCAGGAGGGTCCGGCAACACTCGCAGATGGCCGCGGCGTCGTCCATTGGGCTGCCCGCCGTGCTGCGTGCGGGGGGCGGGCGGTGCCATGACCGCGCCACCCTGCGCGCCACCCTGCGCGCCACCCTGCGCGCCGGCGTGGCTGCCGGGGGGCGGATCGCTGAAACCTGTTGGGATACCGCCGCGAGACGGCGAGTCTCGACCTTCGCGCACCGCGTCGGCGAGCGCGACGAGGTCGTCATCGTCCGAAGGCGTGGGCAGCGGACCCGCATGGCGGACCAACTCCCACCCGCGGGGCGCGGTGATGCGGCTGGCGTGCGACACACACAGGTCCCACGAATGCGGCTCCGACACGGTGGCCAACGGACCTACGACTGCCGTGGAATCCGAATAGACAAATGTCAGCGTCGCCACGGCGTAGTGCGGGCAACCTGGCCGGCAGCAGCGACGGGGAACATTCACTCGGCGAGATTATCGCGCCGCCGACGCGCCCACTGCCGGACACGCGCGTCGCGGGTACGTCGATCTCCAACCGTTACTATCGGCCGATGGCCCACTCGCGTGTGCGCCGCCGTCGCGGCATGCGCGGCCCGCTACTCCCCCCGACCGTTCCCGGATGGCGCAGTCGCGCCGAACGATTCGACATGGCGGTGCTGGAGGCCTACGAACCCATCGAGCGCCGCTGGAGCAGCCGGGTGTCCGGGCTCGATGTCGCAGTCGATGAGATTCCGCGGATCTCCCCCAAGGATCCCGATGCCATCCAGTGGCCGCCCGAGGTGATCGCCGACGGGCCGGTGGCGCTGGCGCGGCTCATCCCGGCCGGGGTGGATGTTCGGGGGAATTCGACACGGGCGCGAATTGTGTTGTTCCGCAAGCCCATTGAGCGGAGGGCGAAGGACTCCGTTGACCTCGCCGACCTGTTGCACGAGATTCTCGTGGCGCAGGTAGCCACGTATCTCGGCGTTGAACCATCAGTGATCGACCCGACCATGCTGGACGACTGACAGGCCGGTCGACCTACCCGCGAGCGCGGTGCGTCAGATGACGCCGCGCTTGATCCGCCGGCGCTCGCGCTCCGACAGACCGCCCCAGATGCCGAAGCGCTCGTCATGCGCCAGGGCGTACTCGAGGCACGCGTCGCGCACCTCGCAGCCCAGGCAGATGCGCTTGGCTTCCCGGGTCGAGCCACCCTTCTCGGGGAAGAACGCCTCAGGGTCAGTTTGCGCGCACAGGGCACGCTCCTGCCACTGGTCTTCCGTGAGCTCGGACTCGTTGTCGATGTGTTCGGGCACCAGACTCAGCTGCGGCCGTCCGGCGACGACGTGCTGGACAGGTCCGGTGTTCGTGTGCGGTGCGGTCCCAACAGAGCCGAGCATCCGCCCGTCGAATTGAACGACATGATCGAAATCAGCGTGTTCGTAAGACATTTGCCGCCTCCTCCCCTGCTTTACGTAGTTTTCAAAACGGAGTCCAACTACTTGCCCTGCGTGCCGTCAGTGGCGATCAAAATTCGAACATACGGTCGAATCTCAGTCTGCTGCACCGGAACCGGTAAACAAACCGGGAATGACACTGGTGTGATTACACACGGGTTAGCTGCCATGGTCAAGCGGATGAAGCGCATTTCCTACCATCTTGTGACCTGTTTACGGCGCGTCGTTATCGCGGCGTGTCGCGATAGTGACCAATAACACGCTGCCGCACAACGCACTTGGTAATTGCGATAGCCGATACGCCTGTTACTCAAGTGAATACTGAGGTTTAAAGTTTGCTGCGCGCCAAATTGCCTTTCCGGGCGCGTCATTCCATCCGGCCGTCATCGCCTAGGGTGAGTCGACGTGAAGGTCACGGTTCTGGTCGGTGGCGTCGGCGGCGCTCGTTTTCTGCTCGGCGTCCAGAAGCTTCTGGGGTTGGGTCAATTCGCCGAACCCGGCGTAAACCCATCGACCCCCTCGTCGCACGAATTGACCGCGATCGTCAACGTCGGCGACGACGCCTGGATGTACGGCGTCCGCATCTGCCCCGACCTCGACACCTGCATGTACACCCTCGGCGGCGGCATCGACCCCGAACGCGGCTGGGGCCACCGCGACGAGACCTGGCACGCCAAGGAAGAGCTCGCCGCGTACGGCGTACAGCCGGACTGGTTCGGGCTCGGCGACCGCGATCTGGCCACCCACCTGGTGCGCACCCAGATGTTGC
This sequence comes from Mycobacterium sp. PDNC021, assembly GCF_048282635.1. NCBI lineage: Bacteria > Bacillati > Actinomycetota > Actinomycetes > Mycobacteriales > Mycobacteriaceae > Mycobacterium > Mycobacterium sp. PDNC021. Next base: position 2,415,457 of record NZ_CP182502.1, on the reverse strand, counting down.
GGGCCGGCTATCCGCTGTCCCAGGTGACCGAGGCCTTGTGCGACCGCTGGCAGCCCGGCGCCCGGCTGCTGCCGGCCAGCGACGACCGCAGCGAAACCCACGTGGTGGTAACCGATCCCGAAACCGGCAACCAGCGCGCCATCCACTTCCAGGAGTGGTGGGTTCGCTACCGCGCCCAAATCCCCACCCACAGCTTCGCGTTCATCGGCACCGAGAAGGCCACCGCCGCACCGGGAGTCGCCGACGCCATCGCCGGCGCCGACGTGGTGCTGCTGGCCCCCTCGAATCCGGTCGTCAGTATCGGTTCGATCCTCGCCGTGCCCGGCCTGCGCCGCGCGCTACGGTCCACGCCCGCACAGGTGATCGGGTACTCCCCGATCGTGGCCGGAAAACCGTTGCGCGGGATGGCCGATGACTGCCTCAAGGTGATCGGCGTCGACAGCACCTCTGAGGCCGTGGGTACGCACTACGGCGCCCGCGGCGGAACCGGCATCCTCGACGGCTGGCTGATCGACGAGGGCGACCACGCCGAGATCGAGGGCGTCAACGTCAAAGCCGTGCCGCTGCTGATGACCGACCCGGCGGCCACGGCCGAGATGGTCCGGGCCGGACTGCAACTCGCCGGAATCCAGCTGTGACCGAACGCGCCGAAGTGAGTGAACACGGCGCCGCGGCCGCCATCGAAATCCTGCCCGTGCCAGGGCTGCCCGAATTCCGCCCGGGTGACGACGTGGCCGCCGTCATCGCCGCGGCCGCCCCCTGGCTGCGCGACGACGACGTGCTGGTGGTCACCAGCAAGGTGCTCTCCAAGTCCGAGGGCCGCATCGTCGCCGCGCCGACCGACCCCGACGAGCGGGACGCCCTGCGGCGCAGGCTGATCGACGACGAGGCCGTGCGCGTGCTGGCCCGCAAGGGCCGCACCCTGATCACCGAGAACGCCATCGGCTTGGTCCAGGCCGCCGCCGGCGTCGACGGATCCAATGTCAGCACAACCGAATTGGCCCTGCTGCCGGTCGACCCGGACGGCAGCGCGGCCCGACTGCGCGCCGGCCTGGCCGAGCGGCTCGGCGTCACCGTCGCCGTCGTCGTCACCGACACCATGGGCCGGGCCTGGCGCAACGGTCAGATCGATGCCGCGATCGGCGCGGCGGGACTGGCTGTGCTGCACGGCTACTCGGGCGTCCAGGACACCCACGGCAACGAATTGCTGGTGACGGAGGTCGCCATCGCCGACGAGATCGCGGCCGCCGCCGATCTGGTCAAGGGCAAGCTGACCGGCATCCCCGTCGCCGTCGTGCGGGGCCTGTCGCCGCGCGACGACGGCTCCAACGGCCGGACCCTGGTGCGCGCCGGTCAGGACGACCTGTTCTGGCTGGGCACCGAGGAAGCACTGGCGTTGGGCCGCAGGCAGGCTCAGCTGATGCGTCGATCGGTGCGCACGTTCGGCACCGAGCCGGTCGCGCCGGAACTCATCGAGGAATCCGTGGCCGAGGCCCTGACCGCGCCCGCGCCGCACCACACCCGCCCGGTTCGCTTCGTCTGGGTGCAGGACCACGACACGCGGATCCGGTTGCTGGACCGCATGAAAGAAAAGTGGCGTACCGACCTGACCGGCGATGGCCGGCCCGCCGATTCGGTCGACCGGCGCGTGGGACGCGGCCAGATCCTCTACGACGCACCGGAACTCGTCATCCCGTTCCTGGTTCCCGATGGCGCACACAGCTATCCGGACGCGGCCCGCACCGACGCCGAGCACACCATGTTCACCGTCGCGGCGGGCGCCGCTGTGCAGGGTCTGCTGGTGGCCCTGGCCGCGCGGGATGTCGGCAGCTGCTGGATCGGGTCGACGATCTTCGCCGCCGACCTCGTGCGCGCCGAGCTCGAGCTGCCGGCCGACTGGGAACCGCTGGGCGCCATCGCCATCGGCCATCTGCCCGAGACCGACGAGCCACGGGCACCGCGGGAGCCGGTATCCACCGACGAGCTCCTGATCCGCCGATGAGCGACACCCTGCACGCCTCCGTTGTGGCAGCGCTGCGCGACTGGCCGGCCCCGGACCCTGATCAGGACACGCTGCGGCACGCTGTCGCGGCGTTCGTCGCAGCCCGGCCCGACGCCTGCCGGCGGGCCTGCGAGCCCGGGCACATCACCGCGTCGGCGCTGGTGCTCGATCACACCCGGACCACGGCCCTGCTCACCCTGCACCCCCGTTTGGGCCGCTGGGTGCAACTCGGCGGCCATTGCGAGGACGTCGACACCGACATCCGGGCCGCCGCACTACGGGAGGCCACCGAAGAGTCCGGTATCACCGGATTGGCGATCGCCGAGGTGCCGGCCGCGCTGCACGTGCACGCGCTGACCTGCTCACTGGGCGTCCCGACCCGGCATCTCGACGTGCAGTACCTGGCCGTCGCGCCGGAGCACGCCGAGATTCATTGCAGTGACGAATCACTGGATCTGCGGTGGTGGCCCCTGGACGCGCTACCGGACCCGGACCCCGGCCTGGAACGGCTCGCGCGGGCCGCTCAGACGTCCGTCGAGTAGCGAATACCGCCGTCGGGGATGGTGACCCCCGGCCACACCCGCGCACCGCGCAGCAGCTCGCACCGGGCGCCGATGTTGGCACCGTCGCCGATCACGCCGTCGCGGATCAGCGCGCGCGGCCCGATCCGGGCGCCGAACCCGATGATGGACCGCTCGATCACCGACCCGGCCTCGATCTTGACGCCGTCGAAGATCACGGCACCGTCCAGCCGGGCACCGGCGCCGATCTCGGCGCCGCGGCCCACCACGGTCCCGCCGATCAACAACGCACCGGGCGCCACCGCGGCACCCTCGTGCACCAGGCTCTCGCCGCGGTGCCCGTCGAGCACCGGCGACGGCGCGATACCGCGCACCAGATCCGCTGAGCCACGGACGAAGTCGTCGGGCGTACCCATGTCACGCCAGTAGCTGGCGTCGACGTAACCGCACACCTTGAAACCGTCGGACAGCAGCTTGGGGAACACCTCGCGTTCCACCGACACCTCACGGCCGGTGGGGATCTCATCGATCACCTCACGCTGGAACAGGTAGCAGCCTGCGTTGATCTGGTCGGTCGGCGGGTCCTGCGTCTTCTCCAGGAACGCCGTCACCACACCGTCGGAATCGGTTGGCACACAACCGAACGCCCGCGGGTCGCTCACCCGCACCAGGTGCAGCGTGACATCGGCCTGCCGCTCGAGGTGACTGGTCAGCATCGCGCGGAGGTCCAGGCCGGAGAGCACGTCACCGTTGAACACCATGGCGGTCCGGTGGCGCAGCTTGGGCGCCACGTTGGCGATACCGCCACCGGTGCCCCGGGCCTCCTCCTCCACCACGTACTCGATCTCGAGGCCCAGCTTGGAACCGTCGCCGAATTCCTCCTCGAACACCTCCGCCTTGTAGGAGGTGCCCAGCACCACATGGCGGATGCCCGCGGCGGCGATCCGCGCGAGCAGGTGGGACAGGAACGGCACACCAGCGGTCGGCAGCATCGGCTTGGGCGCCGAGAGGGTCAGCGGGCGCAGCCGGGTGCCCTGCCCACCCACCAGGATGACCGCGTCGACGTCAACCGGATTCACCGCGTCACTCAACTCGCGTCCTTTCACCATGACTGAAGATGTTTGCGCCGATGCAAGCCCCCGCCACCATCGGTCGTCGCAGGTAGCCTAGTTTGCCCGACGGCGCTTACGCCTGGAATTGCCCACCACTGCGCGTTCGCGGGCGCCGAGGGCCGATTTGATGGTCCATCGCAGCGGGGCCTGCCACCAGCGCGGATGCCGGTCGGCCAGGAATGTATAGGTGCTGCGGTGGTGCGCGGCCAGGTTGCGGGCCGGGTCACGTCCGGTGGAATGTCCCTTGTCGTGCAGGATTTCGGCGGCCGGGACGTACACGTTCTGCCAGCCCCCACGTGCCAGCCGGTCGCCCAGGTCGACGTCCTCCATGTACATGAAGTAGTTCTCGTCGAATCCGCCGATCTGCCGGAACGCCTTGGTGCGCAACAACAGACACGAACCCGACAACCAGCCGACCGCGCGTTCGCTCGGCTCCAACCGGTCCTGGCGGTAGGCCGCCGTCCACGGGTTGGATTTCCAGAACGGACCGACCACGGCATGCATGCCGCCGCGGATCAGGCTCGGCTGATGCCGGGCCGAGGGGTAGACCGAACCGTCGGGGTCGCGGATCAGCGGCCCCACCGAGCCGGCGGCCGGCCATCGCGCCGCACCGGCGAACAGCTCGTCGATGCTGTGCGGCCCCCATTGCACGTCCGGGTTGACCACCACGAAGAACTCCTGGTCGACGACGCTGTCGGGCGTGTCCAGGTAGGCCGCCACCGCGCGGTTCACCGCGGTGCCGTAGCCGAGGTTGCCGCCGGTACGGAACAACTCGACATCGGCATACCGGTGCAGGGCCGCCTCGGGGGCACCGTCGGTCGATCCGTTGTCGGCCATCACCACCAGCAGCTTGCGTTCGGTTGCATGCGCCAGCGTCTTCAGGAAACGGTCCAGATGCGGGCCGGGTGAATAGGTCACCGTCACCACGAGCAGCGGGCGGTCCGGCACAGGTGATCTGTCGGACTGCGTCCCCGGCGGTCCGGAAGGCTCCTCGATCACGGGCTAGAGGTTAGCGGGCCGACGGCCGTACCCGCACCAGGGTGTGACCCGCCGAACCCCGGGCTACCGGCCACGGCAACCGCTCACCAGTAGCCTGTCCTGGTGCCAGGTCGACTGTTCCGCATCCTCGCCGTCATGATGACGGTGCTCGTGATGGTGGGCACGGGCGTGGCCTGGAGCAGCCTGCGTTCGCTGGAATCGGGCATCAACCGCATCAGCGCCGCGGCCCTCGGCGGCGGGGGCGACGACGGTGCCGTCGACATCCTGCTGGTGGGCATGGACAGCCGCACCGACGCGCACGGAAACCCCTTGTCAGAGGACGAACTCGCGACGCTGCGGGCCGGCGACGACGTGTCCACCAACACCGACACCATCATCCTGGTGCGCATCCCCAACAACGGGCGCTCGGCCACCGCCATCTCCATCCCGCGCGACTCCTATGTGCAGTCGCCGGGTCTGGGCAAGACCAAGATCAACGGCGTCTTCGGTCAGGTGAAGCTCGAGAAGATGAAGGAACTCGTCGAGCAGCAGGGCGAGGACGCGGCCACCGCGGAGCCGAAGGCCGTCGAGGCCGGCCGCGAAGCGCTGATCAAAACCGTGGCAAAGCTCACAGGCGTCACCGTCGATCACTACGCCGAGGTCGGATTGCTGGGCTTCGCCTTGATCACCGACGCGCTCGGCGGCGTCAACGTGTGTCTGAAGAACGCCGTCGACGAACCGTTGTCGGGAGCCAACTTCCCGGCCGGCTGGCAGAAACTCAACGGCCCGCAGGCCCTGAGCTTCGTGCGGCAGCGCCATGATCTGCCCCGCGGCGACCTGGACCGGGTGACCCGCCAGCAGGTGTTCATGGCGTCGCTGGCGCACGACATCATCTCCGGGCAGACCCTGTCCAGCCCCAGCACCCTGAGCCGGCTGCGCCAGGCCGTGCAGCGGTCGGTGGTGCTGTCCGACGGTTGGGACATCATGGATTTCGTCCAGCAGATGCAGAAGCTGGCGGGCGGCAACGTGGCATTCGCCACCATCCCGGTGCTGGCCGAGGACGGCTGGAGCGACGACGGCACCCAGAGCGTCGTGCGGGTCGATCCCGCGGAGGTGCAGGAGTGGGTGGCCGGTCTGCTCAAGGATCAGGCCGACGGCAAGACCGAGAAGCTGGCCTACACACCCGGCAACACCACCGTCGACGTGGTCAACGACAGTGACATCAACGGACTGGCCGCGGCGGTGTCGGAGGCACTCACCGCAAAGGGCTTCGTCGCAGGCAAGATCGGCAACAACGAGGCCGACCACGTGACGTCGAGCCAGATCCAGGCCGCGAAGTCGGACGACCTCGGGGCGCAGGCCATCGCCCAGCAACTGGGCAATCTGCCCGTGGTGGAGAACGCCTCGGTGCCGAGCGGTGCGGTGCGGGTGGTGCTGGCGCACGACTACGCGGGCCCCGGCTCCGGCCTGGAGGGCGGAACGCACACCGTGACGCAATCCGCTGCCGACACCACCGATTCCGGCGCGACCACGCCGGTGCCGCCGTCCCCGATCATCACCGCGGGCACGTCCGATCCGAAGTGCGTCGACTGACCGTGACCAATCTGTCCAGCGCGATCCTCGACCCGTTGCTGCGCGCCGACCCGGCCGGGCCGCGCATCACCTACTACGACGACGCCACCGGCGAGCGCATCGAGCTGTCGGCGGTGACGCTGGGCAACTGGGCCGCCAAGACCGCCAACCTGCTGCGGGACGAATTGGGCGCCGGGCCGGGCAGCCGGGTCGCGGTGCTGCTGCCCGCGCATTGGCAGACGGCCGGCGTGCTGTTCGGTATCTGGTACATCGGCGCGGAAGTTGTTGCCGGCGAATCACTTCCGGCGGACTGTGATGTCGCGCTGTGCACGGCCGAGCTCGTCGACGCGGCCGACGCCACCGGCGCAGCCGAGGTCGTGGTGCTGTCACTCGACCCGTTCGGCAAGCCCGTCCCCGACCTCCCGTTCGGGGTCACCGACTACGCGACCTCAGTGCGGGTGCACGGCGATCAGATCGTGCCCGAACGCGCGCCCGGTCCGGCACTGGCCGGCCGGTCGGTAGACGACGTGCTCGCCGAAGCTCAGAACGGTGCTGCGGCAAAGGGATTCACCGCAGGCACCCGGCTGCTGTCGACCGCCGCGTGGGGTACCGCCGACGAACTCGTGGCCAACCTGCTGGCAGTGTTCGCCGGCGGCGCCTCCCTGGTCCAGGTGGCCAACCCCGACGCGGGCGCGCTGGAGCGGCGCCGCGCGACTGAGAAGGTCACGCACGACCTCTAGCCCGACGCGTCAGCGCAGCAGAGCGCGGGACATCACGACCCGCTGAATCTGGTTGGTGCCCTCATAGATCTGGGTGATCTTGGCGTCGCGCATCATGCGCTCCACCGGGAAGTCGACGGTGTAACCGGCGCCGCCGAACAGCTGCACGGCGTTGGTGGTGACCTCCATCGCGACATCCGAGGCGAAACACTTCGACGCCGCCGAGATGAACCCCAGGTTGCCTTCACCACGCTCGGCGCGGGCCGCGGCGCTGTAGACCATCAGCCGGGCCGCCTCGGTCTTCATCGCCATGTCCGCGATCATGAACTCGACGCCCTGGAACTGGCTGATCGACTTGCCGAACTGCTTGCGGTCCTTGGTGTAGGCGATCGCCGCGTCCAGCGCACCCTGCGCCACCCCGACGGCCTGCGCGCCGATGGTGGGGCGGGTGTGGTCGAGCGTCGCCAGGGCGGTCTTGAAGCCGGTGCCCGGCTCGCCGATGATCCGGTCACCGGGGATGCGGCAATTCTCGAAGTACAGCTCGACGGTCGGCGAGCCCTTGATGCCGAGCTTGCGCTCCTTCGGGCCGATGGTGAAGCCCTCGTCGTCGAGGTGCACCATGAACGCCGAGATGCCGTTGGCGCCCTTGTCGGGATCGGTCACGGCCATCACGGTGTACCAGGTCGACTTGCCACCGTTGGTGATCCACGCCTTGGCGCCGTTGAGGATCCAGTCGTCGCCGTCGGCCTTGGCGCGGGTGCGCATGGCGGCGGCATCGCTACCGGCCTCGCGTTCGGAGAGCGCGTACGACGCCAGCTTGCCGTCGACGAGGTCGGGCAGCACCTTGCGCTTGAGGTCGTCGGAGCCGCTCAGGATCAGGCCCATGGTGCCGAGCTTGTTGACCGCGGGGATCAGCGACGCCGAGACGTCGACCCGGGCCACTTCCTCGATGACGATACACGCGGCGACCGAGTCCGCGCCCTGGCCGCCGAACTCCTCCGGCACGTGGACGGCGTTGAAGCCCGACGCGGTCAGCGCGTCACTGGCCTCCTGGGGGAAGCGGGCGTGCTCGTCGACGTCGGCGGCGTACGGAGCGATTTCCTTCTCGGCCAGGGCCCGGATCGCGGCCCGGAGTTCCTGATGCTCTTCCGGCAGCTGAAACAGATCGAATGACGGGTTACCGAGAGACATTGATGGCTCCTTGCCTGCCCATGTGGCGAGATACGGGTTGTTGCTACTCGCCGGTAACTTTACCGCCCCTGGCCCGACACCTTCTGCAGACCACGGACCAACTCGCGGTAGGTGCGGTGATAGACGGTGCGCAACGTCTCGCTACGGCGCAGCACGTCGACGGCCGTCACCGGGCCGAGCAGCAGCACCGGATGCCCGGCGAAAACCGAGGTGGTGTGCTGCATGCGGGCCGAGCGGTGCGCCGCCGACTCCAGTTCGGCCTGGTAGTAGTCGCAGTACTCCGGCTGGGTGAAGAACACCTTGTTGAACCCGATCGCGAACGGGGCCAGCCCGGCTCCGTCGTCGAGGTACTTGAGTGTGCCGACCGCGACGCCGGGCCAGAACTCGTTGAAGACGTCGTCGGCGATGACCACGCCGCCGTCGGCCAGCGTGGCCTCGGCCAGCTGCATGTCGCTGTAGACGATCTCCTCGGTGTGCCCACCGTCGACGCTGAAGAACCGGATCGGCGCGCCCGCCTCCTCCAGCAGCACCTCGGGTGCCAGCTTGGTGGAGTCGCCCTGGTGGATCACCACGCCGTCCATCGACGACCACACGTCGACGTTGCTGGTGAACTTCGCCAGGTCACCGGCCCCGGAACCGTCGATGTTGAGGTCCTGGTCGCCGAAAATGTCGATGGCAACGGACTTTTCGTCGTCTCGCTGCAACAGGTTCAGGCCGATGAACAGTTTGCCGTGGTGCACGCCGATCTCGGCGACCGCACCGGCGACGGACCTGGCCCGCTGGGCCTCGTCCAGCGCCCCCGCGACCAGGAGCACCTCGGGCTCCATGAATCCCGTGACGAGCTTGTGGCCGACGCTGCGGTACCGCGCGAATGAAGATTTCATCGATCGTGAGCTTACTTGCCCAGCAACCGATTCCGTAGCGCCTCGTCCTTGGCGAGCACCATCTGCTCCAGGTCCGCCTGGAAGCGCTGCATCCGGGCACGCAATCCGGCATCGGCCGACCCCAGGATGCGTACCGCCAGCAGGCCCGCGTTGCGCGCGCCACCGATCGACACAGTGGCCACCGGCACACCGGCGGGCATCTGCACGATCGACAGCAACGAGTCCATGCCGTCGAGCCGGGCCAGCGGCACCGGCACGCCGATCACCGGCAGCGGGGTGGCCGACGCCACCATCCCGGGCAGGTGCGCGGCACCGCCGGCGCCGGCGATGATCACCTCGACGCCCCGGTCCGCGGCGGACTTGGCGTAGTCGAGCATGCGCTGCGGGGTGCGGTGCGCCGACACCACGCCGACCTCGAACGGCACCTCGAACTCGGCGAGCGCGGTGGCCGCGTCCTCCATCACCGACCAGTCGCTGTCACTGCCCATGATCAGGCCGACCCGCGGTCCAGCCTGTCCGGCCACGTGCTCACTCATGTCCACTCCATCCGTCCGTCCACTCAGCGTGCGACAACCAATGCGCGGCCCGTACAGCCCGCTCGCGCACGTCTGCCACGTAGTCCTCGTCGTCGAGCGAGCCACCCGGCGCGCCGACGATGTTGACGTGCCCGATCTTGCGGCCGGGCCGCTCCCCCTTGCCATACAGGTGCACCCGGGCCTCGGGCAGCCGGCCGAACAGGTGATGCAGCCGCTCGTCCATGGTCATCTCCGGCTGCGTCGGCGCGCCCAGCACGTTGGCCATCACCGTCACCGGGGCCAGCGGCGCCGTCGACCCCAGCGGGTAGTCCAGCACTGCCCGCAGATGCTGCTCGAACTGACTGGTCGTCGCGCCGTCCATGGTCCAGTGCCCGGAGTTGTGCGGCCGCATGGCCAGCTCGTTGACGACAAGGCCGGCCCCGCGCTCCTCATCGAAGGTCTCGAAGAGCTCGACCGCCAGCACGCCGACCACACCGAGCTCGTCGGCGATCCGCAGGGCGAGCTGTTCGGCCGCGGTGGCCACTCCTGGATCCAACCGCGCCGCAGGCGCGATCACCTCGACGCAGATGCCGTCCTCCTGCACGGTGTGCACCACGGGCCATGCCGCGCCCTGCCCGAACGGCGAGCGCGCGACCAGTGCGGCCAGCTCGCGCCGCATCGCGACCTTCTCCTCGACCAGCACGGCGACGCCGTCGGCCAGGTAGCCCTCGGCGGCGGCGCGGGCCTGCGCCACGTCGTCGGTCAGGGTGACGCCCTTGCCGTCATAGCCACCACGGCTGGCCTTCACCACAAGTCCGACACCGACCCCCGAACCTATTTCGCCGGCGAGGTCGTCGATGGCATCGAGATCAGCGGCCGACGCCACCTCCCGGTAGCGCGGCACCGGCGCGCCGAGTTCGGCCAGCCGGCGGCGCATCACCAGCTTGTCCTGCGCGTGCACCAGCGCCGACGGCGGCGGGGCCACGTTGACCCCGTCCGCGACGAGGGCCTCCAGCAGCTCGGTGGGGACGTGCTCGTGATCGAACGTCAGGGCCGACGCACCGGCCGCCACCTCACGCAGCGCGGCGAGGTCTGTGTGCGAGCCGAGCACCACCGCCGGGCTCACCTGGGCGGCCGGCTCGTCGGCGGAGACCGCCAGCACCCGCAGGGTCTGGCCGAGCGCGATGGCTGCCTGGTGGGTCATGCGGGCCAGCTGGCCGCCACCGATCATTGCCACGACGGGGGGTTGCGTCACGGCGCCTAGTTTGTCACGCACCACGGATGTCCCCCGAATCTGCCTATGCCGCCTAGCTACCGCCCGCTACCTGCACGGGTACGTGAAATGCAGGTACTTTCCGTAAACTGCCCGATTATGTCGTTCACCGAGGCCACAATCGCGCGGCTCCCGCGAGTGATCAGGCCGTTTGCCGAACGGCATCACGAGCTCATCAAGTTCGCGATCGTCGGCGCCACCACGTTCGTCATCGACTCGGGCATCTTCTACACGCTCAAGCTCACCGTGCTCGAGCCCAAGCCGGTGACCGCGAAGATCATCGCCGGCATCGTCGCGGTGATCGCGTCGTACGTGCTGAACCGCGAATGGAGCTTCCAGAACCGCGGCGGGCGCGAGCGTCATCACGAGGCCCTGCTGTTCTTCGCGGTCAGTGGCGTCGGCGTGCTGCTCAGCATGGCCCCGCTGTGGGTGTCCAGCTACGTGCTGCAGTTGCGCGTGCCCAATGTGTCGCTGACCGTCGAGAACATCGCGGACTTCGTGTCGGCGTACATCATCGGCAACCTGCTGCAGATGGCGTTCCGGTTCTGGGCGTTCCGGCGCTGGGTGTTCCCCGACGAGATGGCGCAGCACGCACCCGACATGACGCTCGAGGCGACCATGACCGCCGGCGGTTTCGCCGAGGCCTACGACGGGCTCTCGGACGACCCTCAGTTGGGCGACTCCTCCGAACCCAGGGTGTCGAAGACTTCGTGATACAGCAGCGAGTGGACCTGCTCCACTCGCGGAATGTCATGGAATTCCAGCGGATCCTGCGATGCCGACTCGATGATCAGGGTGCCGGTGCGCAGTATCCGGTCGAGTAGTCGGTGCCGGAACTCCACACTGTTGATGCGGGCCAGCGGAATGTCGATGCCCGAGCGGGTCAGCACCCCACGCCGGAACATCACCCGGCGGTCGGTGATCACGAAATGCGTTGAGCGCCAGTTCAGGAACGGCCAGACGGTCAGCCAGCCGACCACCACCAGCAAGATCACCCCGATCACCGCGAAGATGATGTTCTTGGCGTTGCTGTCCCAGTTGGTGTGGTTGACCACCGCCGCGACGAACGCGGCCAGCGCCGTCCCGGCCAGGAGCACCACAACCGGGCCGATCAGCCGTTTCCAGTGCGGGTGCCGATGCAGTACGACGTGTTCGTCGGCGGCCAGCACGTTGTCCGGGTAACCCATACCCAGACTCTAGGTGGTGCTGGGCCGCAAATGGACGACGTCGCCGGCGGAGACGGCGACGACGCCGTCGGCCGAGTTGATCACCAATGAACCGTTGACGTCGATGTCGGTCGCCTGTCCGACCACCTCGCGCCCGCCGGGCAACTCGGCCCGCACCGACTGCCCCAGCGTGCTGCTGTGGTCGCGGTAGACAGCCAGCAGCTCGACGTTTCCGCCCGCGCGCCATTCGGCGATCCTGGCATGCAGACGGTTCAACAGCGCCACGGCCAGCCGCTGCCGATCCGGCTGCGCCACACCGAGACTCAACAAAGACACGGCCACCGGGTCGGGCAGTTCGCCAGCGGCGAGCGACACATTCAGGCCGATACCCACGACGATGACGGGCGACCCGCCACCCGGTGCGGCGACCTCGGCGAGGATCCCGGCCAGCTTTCCGGTGCCAACCAAGACGTCGTTGGGCCACTTGAGTGCGGCGTGCACACCGGCCACCTCGGCGACCGCCTCGACGACGGCAACACCGGCCGCCAGCGACAGCAGTCCCCAGGTTTCGCTCGGCACGTCGGTGGTGTCCACGCCGACCGACATCAGAATCTGTGAGCGCGGCACCGCCGACCAGGTGCGGCCCTGGCGTCCCCGGCCCTCGGTCTGGTCCTCGGTGAACAAGGCCACGCCGGCGACCGTCTCACCGGCCTGCGCCCGGGCCGCGAGATCGGCGTTGGTGGAACCGGTTTCGGCCACCACCTCGACGCGCCAGCGGTCGCCGGACTCCGCCTGGATCGCCGCGGCGTCCAGCGGCAGCCGATCAGCAGTCATTGGTTACCTTCTTCCCGGCGAACCGATCCGCCATCCAGTCGAGCATCTCCTGCGCCGCAGGCGGGTTGTGTCCACCCCGCGGATCGAACTGTGTGGTCACCGTGCCACCGAGCGAGCAGGCCCGCCCGATCGCGGCCTTGGTCCAGCCGGCATCGATGAAGGGGTCCTGACCGCCGTACCAAACGTACAGCGGCGCCGTCAGCCGTCGCTGCGGAATTGCCCACGCCTGCAGGAGATTCTGCAGCCGCTCGGCGGCGTCCGGCGAGGCCGGAAGGAAGTCGCGCGGCCCGAGTTGCCCGGAGGCGACGGCGCGTTTGTAGGCCGCGTCCGCGCTGCAGTCCGTCAGCACGTTCCAGTAGCGCGCCGCCCCGCCGTGCCGGTAGTCGTCACGGTTCAGGTCGGTGTGCAGCCGCGCCAGCGATTCGATCAGCGCCTGCAGCACCGGCCGCTGCTCGCTGGTCAACGTGCCCGTCTGCGATTTCGACACCAGGCCACTGACATCGGCGGCGGGAGCAATGGCGACGGCACCGACCAACGTGAGCTCCGGCGCGTAGGGCTCGGCTTGTTCGTCGGCGGCCCACGCCGCGGCGCCACCCTGCGAGTCGCCGAACGCCGCCCACGTCGCCCCGACATCACCGAACACGTGCCGCGCCGCGCGGACCGCGTCGATCAGGTTGAGACCGGCGGTGCGGGCATCGGAGTAGGGGTGGATGCCCTTGACGCCGAGGCCCTGGTAGTCGGGCAGCGCGACGGCGTACCCGAGATTGATCACCACTTTCGCGATGGGCAGCAGGTTCATCAGCGTCGGTGACAGCGACGGCCCGCAATTGTTGTCGATGCCCAGGGTGCCGTGGCCGAGGGCCACCACCGGCCAGCCGCCCTTGGGCGCCCGGCCCAGCGGGGTGAGCACCGCGCCCGAGACGACGGTCTGGGCACCGGTGTCACCCGAGGTGGAGCGGTACACCACCCGTGCGGCGCGCATCCCCTGGCCGTTGAAGGTGCTGGTGACCCCCGGCATGGTGGTCGCCGACAGCAGGCTGCCCGGACCGGAGCCGCCGAGATCGGCTGAACCGATCGGCTCCGGAGCGCCCGACAACGGGATGAACATGTCCAGGACCTTCGAGGTCCCGATCAGCACCAGTGGCCGCAGGTAGGTCGCGGCGGTGAGTCCACCGACGACGAGTACGGCGACCACGATCCACGGCAGGGCTTTACGCATCAAAGGGGATTATTCACCGGCGGTCGCCCGAACGGGTTCAGTAGGCGCCGGAACCGCCGATGATGGTGCGGAACGTCTTGGCCGCGATCAGCAGATCGTTGGTGATGGACCAGTTCTCGACGTAGGACAGGTCGAGTCGCACCGAGTCCTCCCACGACAGATCGGCGCGGCCGCTGACCTGCCACAGCCCGGTGATCCCGGGGAGGACCAGCAGCCGGCGGCGCACCTGCTCGTTGTAGGTGTCGAATTCACGGCGCAACGGAGGCCGCGGACCGACCACGCTCATGTCGCGGCACAGCACGTTGAAGAACTGCGGGAGCTCGTCGATGCTGTAGCGCCGCAGGTACTTTCCGACGAGCGTGACCCGCGGGTCCTCGTGGATCTTGAACAGCACGCCGCTGCCGCTCTCGTTGAGATCCAGGCTGATCAGGTCGTCGACCATCCGGTCGGCACCCTGCACCATGGTGCGGAACTTGGTCATCTGGAAAGGCTTGCCGTCCAGGCCGATTCGCTCGGAGCGGTAGAACACGGGGCCGCGGCTGGTGAGCTTGATGGCGATGGCCGACAGCACCATCAGCGGCGAGGTCACCGTGAGCGCGAACAGCGCGACGAAGATGTCGAAGGCGCGCTTCTGGAGTTTCTTGGTTCCGCTGTACTGCGGACGCTCGACGTGGATCAGCGGCAGTCCGGCGACGGGACGCATGGTGAGCCGAGGGCCGGCGACGTCGATGACGCTCGGCGACACGACCATGTCGATGCCCAGCTTGTCCAGCTCCCAGGACAGCTCGCGCATCCCTTCCGGCCCGAGATGATCAGTCGTGGTGAGGGCGACGGCGTCGAAAGCGGCCTTGGTGATGGCATCGGAGACCTGCGACTCGTTGCCGAGCACCGGCAACTCGCCGACCCCGGCCACCTCGAAGGCGCCACCTGCCGGGCGTCCGGTGAGGCAGACGCCGGCGACGGAGTAGCCGTACCACCACTCGCGGTGCAGGGACTGCACCAGATTGCTCACGGCGCGCGGGTCACCGACCGCCAGCACCGAGGCGACGCACTTGTTGCGCCTGCGCAGCCGGGCCAGCACCCGGCGGCAGACGGTCCGGCCGACCACCAGGCCGACCAGGCCGAGCGGCAGCGCGACCGCCAAGTAGCCGCGGGCGTAGTCAGGGCGGAAGATCATCAGTGCGACGGCGATGATGCCGACAGTGGCCAGCGTCGCGGAGAAGACCCGGCGGTACTCCTCGACACCGGCGCCGACGATGCGCGGCGAACGGGTCCGGTACGCGGCCAGCATGGCCAGCCAGATCACGGCGACGAAGAGGGACAGGATCGAGTAGTACGAGAAGACGTGCAGGTACGTCGAAGTGAATTCCAGTGACGCATTCGGTGTACCGAGCTTGACGAACTGGGCACTCGCCAGGGCCAACACCACGACGAGCAGATCGAATGCGATCAGGCACCACCGGTAGCGCGATTGCCAGGCCCGGTCAGCTAAAGGTGCGACGGCCCGTACGGGAGGCGCGGGAGAAGCCTTTGGAACGAAGAGTTCTTCTGCCACTGACACTGACGGCTACTCCCTCCCATTTGCTGGCAGTTCGCTATAGCCCCCGCTCAGCGAACTGCGACTACTATCGCATCGTTTGCTCGAAATTACCACCGATCGGAAAAATGGGCAGGTCAACCACAGTGTCCCTGCAGAACAGCCTTAGCGAACCCGGCAAACTGATAGAAGAACGTCAATTCCCACCCGATCGGCGAAAAGTCATAGTCCCTGGGCAGCGCCACCGCAACCACTGAACCCTGATTCGTCGAATAGCACTGCCGGAAGACCAAGCGGGCACGCGGCAGGTGATACCGCCAGCTGACCACGATGATCCGGTGCCAGGCGCGGCCCTCGGAAAGTTCGCGCATCATCATGGCCTCGCCGCGGGTCGTCAGGATCTCCGGCTTCCGGCAGATCACCTCGATGTCCGCCGCCGGCGCGCAGGCGCTCTTCATCTGCGGATCGCCCGGCAGATACGGATTGGACAGCACGACGGTGCGCGCCCAACCCTGCCGAGCCAGGCTCAATCCGTACTGTTCGCGGCCGTCGTGTTCGCCGGCCAGCACGATGATGGCGTCGGCCCGCTGCAGTTGATCGGATTTGGCATTGGCGAACAGCGCCACCCCGGCGAGCCCCACATCGACCAGCACCACGACCGTGACCACGGCGATGACCCGACGAATGACCCGGCCGAGTTCAGCGCGCGGCATGGTCCGCAAGTTGTTCCCCACACATCTCGCGGTACTGCTGCCACATCCGGCGACCCAGCTCGCGCTGCCCGGCGGCGCTGTAGTGCCGGTCGTCCGGGCTGTTGTACGAGTCCCGCGGTCCGGGCACGAAGGTGCTCAGCGGCCACCGGTTCGGGGTGTCGGCGTGCACGGCGTCGATCGCCGCGTAGGGCTTGCCGCTCAGCTCCATCTCCTCGGGCACCATCTGCCCCAGGACGAACGGCAGGTCGGCGCCGTACCGCGCGCGCAGGTCGCCGATCAGCGAGTCGAACTTGGCCTGGTACTGCGCGCCCGAGATCAGCGGCACGTCGGTCTCGCCCTGGTGCCACAGCACGGTGGCGATCTCGCTACCGGGAAAGCGCGCCAGTGCCGCATCGATGGCCGCCACCGCCCGGCGGTACAGGTTCACCCGGGTCTTGCGGTCGGCCGGATCCCAGGTGTGCCCGTTCTTCGGGGTGAACGAGGTGTCGCCCCGCGCGCCGGGGATCAGCAGCACCGGGCGCCCGGTGGCCTCGGCGAGTTGTTTGGCGAAGGTCGGGCCGAAACCGACGTATTTGCACGGTATTTCGTGCAGCAGTGGCTGCGTCGCCAACACCGCGGTGCCTTTGGACGGCCCGCACATGGCCCACTGGTGCACCAGCGGATGCGGCCGGTCCAACCCGTCGGGCTCGACGGGCAGCCCCATGCCGAACGCGTTGGACTGCCCGAGGATGGGCAGGATCAGGTACGGCCGTTCGGTGGCGCCGACGGCGGTGCCGCGCGGCGCGATCAGTCGCTTCACGATGCACTTCGCCTCGATCAGCAACTGCTGATGAATCGGGCTGTCGCCGTCGGGATTACGTGGTTCCCTGCGCAGGACAGTCATTGACCGCCTCGCCTCCCCTGAATCGTTCTGCCAGCCACCGCAATTGACCCGGACCGTCAATGTCCGCGTGCCCGCCATCCGGCTGGAAATTCCAGACCACCGTACCGCCCAGCGAACACGCGCGGGAGATGGCAGCCTTCGTCCACGCCGGATCGAGGAAGCTGTCCTTGCCGCCGTAGACCACCGACATGGGTGCCGACAACGGCTGCTGCGGCAAAGCCCAGTCCTGCAGGTAGCGCCGCAGCCGGTCGGCGGCCGCCGCGTCGACCGGCGCCAGGTCGGTCGGTCCGATCTCGTCGATGGCGGCGGCGCGGTAGGCGACGTCGGGACCTGAGCACGCCGACAGCACCTTCCAGTACCTGGTGGCCGCGCCCCTGCGGTAGTCGTCGCGGTTCAGGTCGGGATGCAGCCGGGCCAGCGACTCGACGATCGCCTGGAACGCCGCTTGCTGGTCCTTGGTCATGGTGTCGGCCTTGCCCTGGTCGAAGATGCCGGCCTTGTCGACGATGCCCGCCACATCGGCCGACGGCACGCTGGCCGCCGCGCCGATCAGGTCGAGTTCAGGGGCGTACGTCCGTGCCTGTTCGTCGGCGGACCACGCCGCACCGCCGCCCTGCGAGCCACCGAACACGGCCCAGCGGTTGGAGATGTCGCGGAAGGTGTGGCGCAGGGCCCGAACGGAGTCGATGACGTTGCGGCCCGCGGTGCGGCTGTCGGTGTACGGATGGACGCCGGGCGCACCCAGCCCCTGATAGTCGGCGAGGGCGACGGCGAAACCGAGGTGGACGAAGCCCTGCACGAACACGACGTTGCCGAGCAGATTCGCCGACAGCGACGGCGCACAGGGCTGGTCGATGCCGGTGGTGCCGTGCGCCAGGGCGATCACCGGCCAGCCGCCGTCGGGCGCCTTGCCCATGGGCGTGAACACCGATCCCGACACCACCGTCGGCGCGTCGGTGTCGCCGGAGGTGGACCGGTAGACCACGCGGGCGGCCTGCAGGTCCTTGCCGTCCACCGAGTTGGTCACCGTGGGCATGGTCATCGCACTGATCAGGCTGCCCGGGCCGGACGCCGTGAGGTCGGCGGTCCGGATCGGCACGGGGTTACCGACGCCGCTGTGCCGCAGCTTGTCCAGGGCCCAGCTACCGACCTGCCACAGCACCGGCAACGACGCCGCGATCAGGAGCACTGCGGCGATCGCGGCACCCCACTGGATCGCACGACGCATTCAGGACCACCTGGTCCGGTACCGCTTGGCGAATTTCATGACAGGCTCTTCCACCGCGTAGTACGTGACGGCCGAGACCACCAGTGTCACCGCCAGGACGAGCGCGACGTTGCGCAGCATGCCGGGGAACGTGTCACCGGCCATCAGGCCCCAGCGTCCCATCAGCAGCATGAGTGGGAAGTGCCAGAGGTACGCCGACAGCGACACCTTGCCGACGAATCGGAAGGGCGCGGTGTCGAGCAGCTCGGCCAGCCCGGACCGCTCACCGCGGAACAGCGGCGCGACGATCACCAGGATGGCGAGCGCGCACAGCACGGCCAGGGCCGACGTGGCGTACGGGTTGGCCAGCGCGATCAGCCCGAGCATGACCACGCCCACCGGGAACATCGCCAGGAAGCTGTACAGCCGGACGCGGCGGCTGAGCTTCTCGCGAATCACCTGGTGCTCCATGGCCACGACCAGTACCGCGGCCGCCATACCGAACGCGAAGGTGTCCGAGTTGGTCAGGAAGGTCTTGGTGTAGACCGCGACCCAGTTGGCGCCCCAGTTGATCTGCGTCGGGTCGGTCAGATGCAGCGCCGAGATCATCCACGGCACGAATGCCCGGCCGATGAACCCGAGCGCGATCAGCAGCGCCGGCCCGAGCGTCACGATCAGCCACGGCCGCAGGTTCGAGCGCCGGCCGAGGGCGAACAGCAGCATGCCCAGCAGCGGGATCGACAGGTAGAAGGCGTATTCCAGCGTCAGCGACCACGACGGGTTCAGGCCCGTCTGGAAGTACTTCGGGATGTACGACTGCGTCAGGGTCAGGTTGGCGATCAACTGCCACGGGTCGGTGATCATGCCGGTGCCGTCTTCGGTGCGGGTCGGCTGCAGCGACGCGTTCTGCACGTAGACGATCTGCAGCAGGTAGTTGCACAGCAGGAAGATCACCAGGTAGCCGGGCAGGATCCGGGCGATGCGGTGGACGGCGAAATTCGCGGTGCTCGGCTGTTCGCGCTGCTCGATCAGGTTGCGCACGTACGGCAGGAACAGCAGGAATCCGCTGAGCGCGTAGAAGAAGATCAGCGACAGCCCGACCAGGTTCGTCTTCCAGTGGTAGGCGGTCAGCGGCGAGTAGTGGCCGGTGACGTGCATGACGGCGACGCCGAGGCACGACAGCCCGCGGGCGCCGTCCAGCCCGATGATGCGGGCCCGGGTCCGGACCGGTGCCGATGTCGGCGCGTTCACTGTCCTGCTCCCTGGGTGGATTCGAATGACGGACAACTGTTGGGCGCGGGGACGCCGTCGAAGCGGTCCTTGATCCAGTCGGAGGACATGGCCACGTCGATGTCGGCGTGGCCCTTGGTCGGCTGGAACATGATGTCGATGACGTCGCCGAGCCGGCACGCGGCGGAGAGCGCCTTGTTCGTCCAGTCCGGCAGCAGCAGCGTGTCCTGACCCCCGTACAGCACCAGCATCGGCGCGGAAGTCGGGTCCTTGGGCAGGCTCCGCTTGGCCAGCAGTTCCTGCAGGGTCGCTTCGGCCTGCGGGCTCGCGGGCCGCAGGTCCTCGGGCGTGATCTTGTCGATCGCCGCGGCCCGGGCGGTGGCGTCCTCGGTGCGGCACGACGCGAGGACGTTCCAGTGCTCGGCGACGTCGCCGCGGCGATAGTCCTGCAGGTTCAGCGACGGATTCTCTTTGGCCAGGGCGGCGAGGATCAGCTGCAGGATGGCACCCTGCTCTTTCGACAGGCTGCCGGCCGCGGCCCCGGCGGCCAGGCCGGTGAGATCAGTGGCCGGCGACAGGCTGACGGTGCCGACGAGCGTCAGTCCGGTGCCGTAGCGGGCGGCGAGTTCGTTTGCGGCCCAGGTGGCTTGGCCGCCCTGGGACACCCCGACGGCCAGCCAGCGGTCCGCCGATTCCGGCACCAGCCGGTGCGCCGCCCGCGCGGAGTCGATGACGTTGTAGCCCACCGTGGTGGCGTCGGCGTACGGATGGCCGGCGGTGCCCGGCCCGAGGCCCTGATAGTCCGGCAGGCTCACCAGGTAGCCGGCCTTGACCAACGCGGTGACCGTCGGCGAGAGACCGAGCAGCGTCGACGACCCGGACGGCCCGCACTCCGGTTGCATGCCGGACGTGGCGTGGCCGAAGACGACGATCGGCCAGCCGCCCGGCGGCGGCGTCCCGTTCGGCACGAACACCGAACCCGACACCTCGGTGTGTTCACCGGTGATGCCCGACGTCGACGTGTAGGCGATGCGGGCCGCCAGCGACACCGCCGATTTCAGCCGCAGGTCCAGCGTGGGGAACGTCGACGCCGATACCAGTGCGCCGGGTACCTGACCGGCGCCCTTGGTGTCCGGTTTGAGATCGATCCCCGGAACCGTAACGGGCCCGGCCTTTTTCGGGGGTGAGTCACTCTGGCAGGCCGGTGCGGTCAGGCACACCGCGGCGAGCAGACCCGCCGAGACCGCGCGCCGCAGCCGCCGCGAGTTCATCCCGGCGTCCCGGCGCTCGCGTCACCGACCACCCGTTCGAGGTGCCGGCGACTCTGTACCCGGTCCAGGATCAGCGCCCGCGCGATCACCGCGATGACACACAGCGCGAAACCGAGCACGGTCCCGGTCATCACGTAGGACCACACCCCGCCCACCCGCTCCGCGGGACTGGCGTCGTCGATGACGACGAGCGTCGCACTGGTACCGGCGACCAGGGCCAGCCGGGTCCCCACCGCGACCATGTCGTTCACGACCTCGTGCGCGATCTGCGTGGTCTGATCGGCGTCACCGCCGGTGACCGTGACGTTCAACATCGCTGTGGCACTGGGCAATATGACGATCCGGGCGGCGAGTTCCTTGTCGGACTCGATCAGGCCCAGCTTCTGGATGATCGGCGCGGTGATCTGCGAGCTGGTGGCCAACTGCCGATAGGTCTCCATCAGGCCGAGCATGTCGGCGTCGCCGTAGTAGGCGTCCAGCGGCGAGGCACTGCCCTCGGTCCTGACGAACACCGATGCGGTCGACTGGTATTCGGGCTTGGCGTTGTCCCAGCCCACCCAGCCCACCAGCGCGCTCGCGATGGTGGTGATCAGCACGAGCACCCAACTGTTCTTGACGAACAGCACGTAGTCGCGGACCCGCGGCACTGCGGCCGGGGTGATCATGTCGCCCCCACGCAGACGTCGGCCAGGCGCTCGCCGTCGAACCGCGCCTGCAGCCAGGCCAGCGCGTTCTGCATCGTCTGGTCGTTGATCTGACCGGTGTCGCCGACGCCGCGCATCACCACGATCTGCTGGCCGCGCGCGCAGGCGGCCGCGGTGGCCGTCAGTACCCCGGCCGGCGGATTGACGGTGTCGGCGGTGCCGAAGGCCACCAACACCGGCGGATCATTCGGTCCCGCCGCGGAACTCGGCAGCGCGACCGCACCCAGACGGCGCTTGAGATCCGCCGCTGCGGCCGCGTCCTTGGCCTGGAAGTCGTTGGGAGTCAACTGATTCAGCGCCAGTTGGGCGGCCGCCACGTCGCGCGGGGCGCAATCGACCAACAGGTCCCACTGGTCCTTGAGTTTCGCCGAGCGGTGCGCGTCGAGGTCGAAGTCGGGCTGCATGGTTTCCAGGCTCTGCAGCATCCGAATCTGCAGCCGATACTGGTCGGCCGTCGCCAGCGCGGCGGTCCGGTCCGGGTCGGCGAGCGGCGCCAGATCGGCGATCGGGTTGACGGCCACCGCGCCCACCATGTTCATGCCCGCGCCGTAGGCCCCGTTGCGTTCTGCCGCGGCCCACGCGGCCAGGCCGCCTTCGCCGGCGCCGAGGGCACCCCAGTTGGTGCTGGTGGACGGTACGGCGCGATGGATCGCGCGGGCGGCGTCGATGATGCTGTTCCCGAGGCTGGCCGTATCCAGGATGGAGTGCTGGCGGGCGCCCGAACCCGGGTCGATGCCCAGCCCCTGATAGTCGGACAGGGCGATGGCGAAGCCGCGCCGCAGATAGACCGACATCCCGGTCGAATAGCCCCAGAACTGCGGGGCGAGGGTCGGCGCGCACTTGGGGAGCAGCCCGGTGGTGTCGTGTCCGAACGAGATGATCGGCCAGCCACCCTTCGGCGCCGGGCCCGCGGGCACCGCGATCAGGGCGCTGACCTGGATGGGACGGCCGTCCACGCCGCTGGTCGAGCGGTAGACGATGCGCGCCGCGGTGGCGCCGGCCTCGTCGAAGCTCCGGTCACCTTTGACGGGCTTCAACTCGACCAGCGAGCCCGGGCCATCGTCGGTCAGGTCAGGAGCCGGGAGGGCCTCGGCACCCGGGAACATCGGCGTCAGTTCCCGGGTGGGGCGCACGTCGTCACCCGATCGGGGCGGCACCGGGCCCGACTGGCCGCACGCAGCCGCGGTGACCAGCACCGCAGCCAGTGCCAGTACGGTGCGCCGCAGCTCAACCCGACGTCGCATCACGGCTTCTGATGCGCCGCCGTCTTGGCCTCGGACTGCGGTGCGGCCTTGGGGGCGGCCTTGGCTGCCGCCTTCTTGCCGCCACCGGATTTCGGGCCGTCGGACCCGCCGATGTTGATCTTGAACTCGACCGGTTCATCGGTGGCCACCGAGCCGATCAGCACCGCATTGGCGGACTTCAGGGTCTGCACGGCACGCGTGAGCGCGCTGCTCGTGGTGTGCCGGATGCGGCCGACCAGCAGCGCACCGTCGGACAGCGCGGCGGCCACGGCACCGTCGTTGTACTTGCCCAGGGGCGGGGTATCGACGACGACGTAGTCGAACTGGGCAGACAGTTCGGCGAACAGGTTCGAGGTGTGGTCGCCCGCCCACAGCTCCCCCGGACGGGTGGTAGCGGGGCCGGCCGGCAACACCGCGATCCGGTGCTGACCGACGGGAACCTCGGGGATCAGGCCTTCGGCGAGAGTGTTCTCGCCGACCAGCACGGTGGTCAGGCCGCGATCGGCTGCGCCTTGACGGGCCGCAGGCGTCAGCTCCAATCGCTGCGCCACTGCCGGGTTGCGCAGGTCACCGTCCACCAGCACGACGCGTTTGCCGGTCTCGGCGAGTACCGCGGCCAGGTCGATCGCCACGGTCGTGCGTCCGTCGGACGGCGACGGGCTGGCCACCGCGATCACCCGAGCGGCTTCATCACGGTTTGCCGGCACGGTGAACCGCAAATTGTTCCGGAGCTCGCGCAGCGCCTCGGGGTAGGCCCCGTCGGCGGTCAGGTCGACCACCGGAGCCTTGCTGCGGGCCGAGTCCGCGGGCAGCGCACCCATGAGCAGCGAACCGCTGACGTCGGCCACCCGCTCGCGTCCGCGCACCCGGCGGTCGATGACACCGAGCACGATCGCCGCCAGGAGACCGAGGACGGTGCCGCCGGCGACGCCCATGCCGATACGGGTGATCATCGAGTATCCGAGGGGCTTGGTCGGATAGCCGGCCTCGTCCACCACGATGGCGCCGGCGGCGGGGCTGCCTCCGCGACGCGAGGTCTCCAGTTCCCCGACCAGTCCGGCGAGCTGGTCGGCTACCGCGCTGGCATAGGTCTGCGCCTGGCCGGGGTCCTTGTCCGTGACCGCGACCTGTAGCAACACCGTTTTCGGCAGCGGGACGGCGGTGACCTTCGCGCGCAGTTCGTTGGCGGAGATGGTGGCCTTGAGCTGATCCACCGCACGGGCCGCCACCTGCTCGCTCATGGCAAGCGTGGCGTAGGAGTTCACGCGGTCCTGGGAGAACAGGTTGTTCTGGTAGGCCTCGGTGACCGACGTGCCGTTCTGGGTCGCCACGAACAGCGTCGCGCTGGACTGGTACTCGCGATCGCCGAACTCCCACCACGACCAGCCCGCGGCACCTCCGACAACCGCCAGCGCCACGATCGCCCACCAGTACCGGCCGAATATCCGCAGGTACTCTTTGATCTCCAAGGTCGTGCCCCTTATTTCAGCAATGCGACAGCTCACAGATTAACGGCTGGGAACCGGACCGACCATTCAGACGCGCCACGGGTCCGGGCAACCTGCTTGAGCTTAGCTGGTCGAGCTGAGAACATAGTCGGCATGAACGCCCGTGTGGGTCAACTTCGCAATCTTAAATCATCGGCCGTGATTCTGGCCGGGATCGTGGGGTTGGTCTGGTTGGCGACGTCTTTCGGCCAGCTCACTTTGTTGGGCATTGTCGCTATTGCCGCGGTGGTTGCCGGCATCTATGTCGGTTTGCGGCATCCCCTGTGGTTCTTGTACGTATTGGCGGTGGTCACGGGCGCGCTGCCATTCGGGTATTTCCCCGGCGTTCACGTCCCCTTATATCTACCGTTCGCATTCGGTGCGGTGGTTGCGCTGTTCGTGCATCCCCGACTGGCCCGCCCCATTCACCCGCTGGAATGGTCGATCATCGCGCTCGTGGTGACGTCCATCGCGTCAGTCGCGGTAACCGGCGTCGGCGTGGGCGACGTCATCCAGATCGTCCGGTGGTCGGTCGTGACCCTCGTCGCGATCGCGCTGAGCAGCCTGTCCGGTGAACATCTGGAGAAATTCGGCCGCATATTCGTCTACTCGACGTTGGCGAACGCCGTATTCGGCTTGTACATCGTGGCTTTCGACCCCAACCAGACCTCATTCAAATATCTGCGGGTCTTCGGCTATGCCGCGGAGTACACCGCCACCCGCTTCGCCTTCGCCGAAGGCGGCGCCGAGCGATCAATGCGACTGGGCGGCACGTCAGTCGACCCCAATGCCGAAGGTATCGCGCTGGTCGTGGCCATCGCGATCGGCATGGTCGTGCTGGCCGGCTGGCAGCGCATCGTGGTCGAGGGCGTTTTCCTCGTCGCGCTGCTGCTGACCCTGAGCCGGGCCGGCATGTTCACCATCGTCGCGGGCGTGCTGTTGGTGCTGACCTTCCACACCATGCGGTCGCGGGACCGCGGGTGGGCCCTCGCCGCGATGGTCGCCGCCGTCGGAACCGCGGCGGCGATACCGGAAGTGCGCACCAGGTTCGCGCATTCGTTCAGCAGTGACGACGTCGGTTCCACCTCCCGAATTGATGCGATCCGCGAATTCCCCGACACCATGGCTGGTTACTGGTTGTTCGGAAAAGGGTGGAACCGCCTCGAATTCCGGGACGGCAACTACGCGTTTGTGCTGAACCACGTCTCCAACGCACCATTGCTGACGATTTACCGTGGCGGCATCTTCACCGGCCTGGCGTTCTTTGCGATCATGCTGATCGGTTGCATCATGAGCTACCGGGCCATCCGCTCCAATTCATTTCCGTGGGCGGTGTATGGCGGCATCTTCATCGGATTCTGCGTTGTCGCGCTCCAACTCGACCACCCGGTGGTCGGTATCCCGCCCGCTACCCTCAAATTCTCGATTTTGCTGGCATTCCTGGTGCATATAGATCGAGAACGCCGAGATCAGAAACGGCTGCGACACGCCCAAGCAGATTCACAGCAAATGCCCATCGCTGCTGCACACTGAGTGCGCGTTTGCTCCCTGCGACGCACTTCATAGGTGAAGGGCGGTTGCATGATGCCCGGGAAGCGCCCCACAGGATCTGCCCGCCGCTTCACCAGCGTGGCATCGACGATCGCCGGCACCATGGTGTGCACCCTCATCGCCCTGACCGGCATCCCGGGCGATGCCCCTGAACGGGTCGCCATCGCCGAGCGGGCCAATGTCGTCTCCCTGCCGACGACGATCGGATTCGCCGACTCCGACATCTACGGCCTGTCGCAGGACGACGTGAATCGAACGTTGACCCTGATGGCCAACAACCGGGTGAACACCATCAGGTTGATGATTCCGTGGGCCGGGGTCGAGCCGCTGCTCGGCCAACTCGACTGGAGCCTGGTCGACAAGACGGTGAACGCCGCTGCCGCCATGAACATGTCGATCATCGCGTTCATCAACGCCACCCCGCCGTGGGCCATGTCGCAGGGCGGTCTGCCGCTGAGCAGCCGGCCCAAGGATCCGGACATGTACGGCGCGTTCGCCGCGAAGGTGGCCACCCGCTACAAGGGGAAGATCTCCGCATACGAGATCTGGAACGAGCCGAACGCGGTGTTCTTCTACAGCCCCGCACCGGATCCCGCCGGCTACACCGATCTGCTGAAGTCGGCCTACCCACGGATCAAGGCCGTCGATCCGGATGCGACGGTGATCGGCGGGGTCGTCGGCGCGGTGGTGGATTTCGGCTCGTGGGCGATCAACCCCGTGCGCTTCATCGCCGGGATGTACGCCGCAGGCGCCAAGGGGAACTTCGACGCGCTGTCGTTTCACCCGTACAACTACAACCTGAAGTTCTCCGACGGCATGCTGATCGCGAATTCGCCTGTCCTGCAATTGGTTCAGATGCGCCAGGTGATGATCGACAACGGCGACGAGGAAAAGCGGATCTGGGCCACCGAGTACGGCGAGCCCACCTCGGTGGTCAACGAAACCACCCAGGCCGCCTACCTGAAGGACATCTACACCAAGTGGCAGGAAATGCCGTACACCGGCCCGCTGATGGTGTACACCACGCGTGACCGGAAGACCGGAAGCAATCAGGCGGACGCCACCGTCGGCCTCTACCGCAGCGACTGGACGCCGAAGCCCGCGGCGGCTGAGCTGGCGGCGACCATCGCCGCCGGCGTGCCGAAATCACCGGAATTCCAGCGCTTTTCGCAGATCACCGATCCCGCACACGGTTCGATCCTCAGCCCGGTGTTCAAAGCCACCAAGACGGTGTGGGCGCAGGTGCGCACGATCAACACCATCTACGAGATGCCGAGCGGCTACGTGTCGTCGCCGCGCCCGGTGGCCGACGTTGCGATGGCGCGCAACTCAGTGCCCGCGAGCCTGTTCGCCAACGGCCAACAGGACTTCTCCGGGGGCAGCCAGTTCCGGGTGTGGTGGTCGCCCGAGACCGGTGCACACTGGGCCTCTAGCGCGTTCGCGCAGGCCTGGAAGCCGCAACTGGGGCTCGCCACCATCGACGAGCGCTACGTCAACGGCACCAACCGCGTCGACTTCCAGCACGGCTACATGGTCTGGGCGCCGTGGGTGGGCGTGAAGGTCTACTACACCTGATTCTCGCCGCGCAGCAGGTCGGCCACCGCCCGGTGCGGCAATCGGTCCTGCCACCGCTGACGATTGATCTCGTACAACTGGTTCCCGAGGTCGACCGCGGCCGGCACCTCGGTGAGCAGGCGGCGGCATTCGGCGATGAACGCGGCGTCGTCGTCCAACGGGCGCAGCCCGAAGATCGGCCCGAGTGATCCGATGGCGGCGGTGGTCGCCACCGCGGGCAGCCCGATCCGGATGGTGTCCAGCAGCTTGACGCGGACTCCCCCGCCGGTGCTGATCGGTGCGACCAGGGCGCGGCAGGTGCCGAGGAACGCCCCGAGGTCGTCGACGAATCCGAGGTCGCGGACCCCGTCGGGGTAGACGGGGTCGGCCGCACCGGGCTTCTTCGCCCCGATGATGCACAGTTCGGCGCCGGCGATGCCCGCCGAAATCCGCGGCCACAGTTCGAGGGCCCGCAGGAACCCCTCCTGGTTGGGTGGCCAGTCGCGGGTGCCCATGAACACCAGCCGGGGCGGGGACGCCGCGACGTCGACCTGCGTGCCCGGCGGCATCGTGATGTCCATGAAGCGGGCGTCGCGGACACCGTTGTCGCGGTAGTACCCGGCTTCCTCGGCGTCGTAGGTGCTGACGCCGTCGGCCGCGCGCGCGACGCGCAGTTCGTCACGGATCAGCCGAGGTTCCTCGATGCGCCCGAGCGCGCCGCGGGAGGCCCGCCAGACCAGCGACTCACTCACGTTGGTGTTGACGACGAGTCGCCTCTTGCCGAAATGCTTGCTGCGGAAGAAGGATTCGGCCATGTAGCTGTGTTCGGCGACGAACACGTCGGCGTCGCTGCGGTCGATGGCGCGGACCAGCTCGTCGGTGTCGAAGCGGACATGCACCAGGCTGCGCCGGCGCCGCAGGGAGTCGATGAGCAGCCGGTGCGGGCGCACGGCCGGCTTGTGCACCCGCTGCAGCGGCAGGCCGCCGGGAATCAGGTCGGCGGTGACGGTGCCGGGTTCGGGCGACAGGGCGATGGCCGACACCTCGAACGAGTCGGCAGCCAGCCGCATGAGCATGCGGGCCAGCGCGACGTCACCGGTGTGTTCGAGCACCGGGTCTTTCGACAGGATGAACGCGGCCTTCGGTGTGGTCATGATTCCCGGGTGTGATCGGACGGCTCGGCGGTCGGTACTGCTTCGCGCGGCCGGTACACCGCCCAGGTGAACCCGGCCAGCATGATCGCGTCGGCGACGGTGGCCGCGATGGCGGCGCCCACCGCGCCGAGCGGCGTCAACGTCGCCAGGGCAGCGACCATACCGAGCTTCACCGGCACCAGTCCGACCGCGATGGTGAGCCGGAAGACGTCGCGACGCTGGGTGTACAGGATCACCTGGAGCACGAAGATGCAGATGCGCAGGGCGGCGAAGCCACCCATGATCATCATGGTCGTGGCCAGCTGGGTCGGCGCCCCGAAGGCGAACAGGCAGGCGCCGATGATCAGCAGCAGCGAACCCCCGAGCGCCGCCATCCGCAGGATGTTGCGCAGCGGTGGGGCCGCGGACAGGTCACCGCCACTCTCGCGCAGCGGCTCGTGGTAGGTCATGCCGAAGGACTGGCCGGCGGCTGCCACGGCGGCCGCCACCACCCACGCCAGCTGGTAATAGCCGGCTGCCTTGGTGTCCACGAGGGTGCCGAGCATCAGCACGTCGCCGCCCAGATACAGGGTGGTGCCGAGCATTTCGCCGGTGAGCGCCGCGATCAACCGAGGCGGGCCGGGCGGTGCCGGCCGGTGACCGATGGCCAACTTGGCCCCGACCAACAGCGCCAGCACATAGGGCGTGCAGTACAGCAGCGACGCGTGGGTGAGCGTCGGGTGCGCCGCCGTGTACAGGTACACCGCGCCGATGCCGGCGCTGGTGAACTGCCGCGCCGTGTCGAGGCGATACACCTTGTCCGGGTGGCCATCTCGCGCAGACTGGCTCTTCACCACGTTCATGGCGATCTCACCGCCGGCGACCATCAGGCCGAAGCCGATGACGTAGTTGAGGTCGAAGGTGGCCGCGCCGGCGGTGACCAGCCCCAGCGCGAGCAGGTAGCGCATGGTGCGTTCGCGAAGGAAGTGCTCTTCGGATTCCCGGATGGCCCGGACCGCGAAGGCGTTGTCGATGGTGTTGCCGACGATGCCGTTGAGGACCGTCGCCATGGCGTACAAACCGTATTCGGAGACGCCGAGGCGCTGGACGATGATCAGCGTCCACAGCAGGCCCACCCCGCGACCGCCGTAGATCCAGATCAGGGAGATGAGCGTCTTCGCCACATTACGGCCGGGCGCTTCGGTGGCAGTCAGGTCACACGCTCACAGATGATCGGGACAGCAGGTCGGTCCACACCCGGCCGAAAGCCTCGGCGGTGCGCGGCCCGGAACAGGCTGCACGGTAGGCCTCGACGTGCCGGCCGAACTCGGCCAGCCGCTGATCGTCGTCGACGAGGGACACGATGGCCTGGGCCAATGAGGCCGCGATCTGCTCGGCGTCCTTGTCGCCGATAGGGACCACCAGGGCACCGGTGCGCTCGTCGAGTTCTGCCAGTGCGCCGTAGTCGGTGCACACCACGGGCGTGCGGTACGCCATCGAGTGGGCCACCGAGCCGGACGCCGGATAGGTCTCGGCGTAGAAGTGCCGCTTGCCGTACGGAATCACCACGGCCCGCACCGAATCGAAGAACGCATCCTCGGCCGCACCGTCGACCGGGCCCACGATCTCCACCCCGGGGCCACCCGGCAACGCCTCGGTCCCCCGGCCCGCCACCCGGATCACGATGTCATCGGGCAACTGCCGGCGAATCCGGGCGATCTGCTCAAAACCCTTGCCCCGATACACATGCCCGAAGAAACCGACCGCCTTCGGCCGCTCGGTCAGCGGACGCAACTGCGGCCGTTCGGAGATGATGTGCGGCACGGCGGCGACGTGGGAATCGGGGTAGGTGGCCTTGATGGAGTCCGCGCCGATCTGACTCAACGCGACCATCGTCCGATCACCGTTGACGACACCCTCGACCATCCGCGACACCGGACGCAACGGGTAGTGCAAGCCGTGCATGACGAGCCGGTGCTCGGCCACGAACCGCGTCCGCGCCGGCCACCAGATGCCCTGCGGCGGATCATGAACCGTCGCCGTCACCGGCACCCCACGCAACCCGGCAATGGACCAGAACGCCGACACCGCACCGGCCGCCAGCTCCGCGTGCACCAACACCCGCCCCGGCTTCCCGCCGGCCACCATTTCGGCGACCGCGCGCCGGTGCCCCCGCACCTGGGCTACCGTCTCGGCGCCGGGTCCCAGGGTGCGACGTTGCATGACCTCGCCGAACAGTGGCTGCACCGCGTTGACGAAATTCTCGGCGTAGTCACCCACCGCCGTCTGGCCTTCGGCCGGCCCTATGTAGACCAACCGGTACTCGCGTAGATCGACCGGCATCAGCAGAACAGCGGCCGGTACTTTGCGCTGTAGCCCAAGGCATCCGGATTTCGCTTGGCGAACACTTTGGCGGGGTTGCCGCCGACCACGTCGAGCGGGGCCACATCTTTGACCACCAGCGCCTGTGCGGCGACGACGGCGCCGCGGCCGATCAGCGCGGGCAGCACCATGGCCCGGCTGGCGATCCAGACGTAGTCCTCGATCACCGTCGGGATCGGGATCGGCAGGAAGTCCGGGTGATTGATGTCGTGACCACCGCCGAGCAGGTGCACGTCGCTCGCGATGGTGACGTTGTCGCCGATCCACAGGCCGGCGCGCGCGTCGAGCAGACACCGGAACCCGATGGTGGTGCCGTTGCCGATCGTCAAGAATTCGATGTCGAGGATGGTGGTACCGCGCATGATGGTCGACCACTCACCGATGGTGGCGCCGAACAGCCGCAGGAAGCCCTGGCGGATGGCGTGCGACGGGATGTGCGTGATGAACATGTTGAACAGCAGTTCACCAATTCGGTTGCGCGCCTTGCGGCGAACGTCCATGGCCTGCATCTTGTAGTAAGTGACGCGACCGTCCTCGCCGAGCTCCCATTCCGGCTCGGGTGGCAATTTCAAAGTAGGCGCGGCCGCTTTCTTGCGTGCCACATCTGCCGGGTCTGCCGTTGCCGGCTCGCCAATCACGTTGTTCGCTCCCGTCGTCCCGGATTCCGAGTTAACCACAGTGTTTCGGCCTCGTCAGTGCAGTCGGCCCTGGCGCGCCAGCATCTCCGACCACTTTGCGGCGTAGGCGGCGGCGACGTTCTCCGGCGAGCGTTCGCGACGGGTCCGGTCGGCGTTCACCTCCAGTTGCTTGAGCCGGATTTCGTCATTGAGCAGCGATTCGATGGCCGCGGAGAAGCCGGCCGGCAGCGCCTTCGGGTCGTCGGAGTCCATGGGCACGACGACCGCGCCGGTCTCGGTGCCGAATTCGGCCAGCGAGCCGTAGTCGGTGCACACCACCGGTGTGCGGTAGGCCATGGCGTGCGCCGCGACAGAGGACGCGGGGTAGGTCTCGGCGTAGAAATGCCGCTTGCCGTACGGAATCACCACGGCCCGCACCGAATCGAAGAACGCATCCTCGGCCGCACCGTCCACCGCGCCCACGATCTCCACCCCGGGCCCGCTCGGCAACGCCTCGGTCCCCCGGCCCGCCACCCGGATCACGATGTCATCGGGCAATTCCCGGCGAATCCGGGCGATCTGCTCGAAACCCTTGCCCCGGTACACATGCCCGAAGAAACCCACCGCCTTCGGCCGCTCGATCACCGGGCGGACCTTGGGCCGCTCGCAGACGAGATAGGGGACGTACGCCACGTCGGTGTTCGGATAGGTGTCGCGAATGGACTGTGCGCCGATCTGGCTCAGCGCGAACAACGTCCGATCGCCGTTGACCATACCCTCGAGCATCCGCGACACCGGACGCAACGGGTAGTGCAACCCATGCATCACCAGCTTGTGCCGTGCCACGAACTTCGTGCGACCCGGCCACCAGATGCCCTGCGGCGGATCATGAACCGTCGCCGTCACCGGCACCCCACGCAACCCCGCGATCGACCAGAACGCCGACACCGCACCGGCCGCCAGCTCCGCGTGTACCAGCACCCGCCCCGGCTTGCCGGCCGCAACCAGGCCCGCCACCGCGCGCCGGTGCTCCAGGACTTCCCGCGCGCTGTCCGACCCCGGACCCAAGGTGCGGTGCTCGACCAACTCGCCGACATGTGGCCGCAGCGCGCGGGTCAGGTTCTCCGCGTAGTCGCCGACCGCCGTTTCGTGGTCCGCCGGCCCGATGTACACCAGGCGGTAGTCCTTCAGCGTGGCGACCGGGGTCGCGTCTGGTGCCATCAGTACCCGGCCAGCTTGTCGACGGCTTCGTGCAGTCGAGCGCTGAACGTGTCCTCGGTGAACTGGGAGACGTGGTGCTTGATCTTCTCCTGGTCCCACGTCGCCGACTCGAATCGGTCCAGCGCCTCGCGAACCGAATCCGGTTGCGGTTCATCGAAATACAGGCCCGTGACGCCCTCGTCGATGGTGTCGAGGAAGCCGCCGAAGCGCAGGGCGACGCTCGGCCGGCCCCACACCCCCGCCTCGATCGGGGTCAGGCCGTAGTCCTCGAAACTCGACGACATCAGCGCCCGGCAGTTCTTGTAGAGCCAGGCCATCTGACCGTCGGTGAGGTTGTGGAGCATGGTGACGTTGTCGGTCTTCATCGACCGCAGGCGCTCGGCCTCCGGCCCGTTGCCGACGACCACCAGCTGCCGGTCGCTGCCCGCGAACGCCCGCACGATGACGTCGACGTTCTTGTACGGCAGCAGTCGGCACACCACCAGGTAGAAGCTGCCGTCCGGATCGCTCAGATCGACCTTGTCCTCGAGCTCTTCGACGGGCTCGACGGCGTACGACCTCGACATCGCCACCGGAGCGAACATCACCTCGGCATCGATGTCGTAGGCCTTCTTGACGTACCCGCTGATCATGGTCGAGATCGCGAGGTACTTGTCGGCGGCGAGCGCCTGCCGGCGGTCCCAGTCCAGCAACCGCTTCTTGGTGAGTTTGAGGCCGAGACTCTTGATCGGGTTCGCGTGGTCCCCGAGGTAGGCCTCGGTCTGGTACAGCCAGCGCGCCGGGTTGTAGCAGTAGACGAGCTTCTTGCCGTTGGTGCGGAAACCGTGCGACCAGCCGCTGCAGCTCGCCAGCACGACGTCGGCGTCGATGTACATCGACTCGGCGACTCGCGGGTAGATCGGCAGGGCCGCCCGGTGGTATTTGCGGGCCAGACCCACCTTGTTCAGCGCGGAAACCCGGATATCCAGATCGGCAAACTCCGGATAGGTCAGCTCGGGGTCGTACAGCATCGTGTACAGCGGGGCGTCCGGGAACGCCTTGGTCATCGACAGGACAACTTTCTCCGCACCGCCGAACTGGGTCAGATAGTCGTGGGCGAGCGCAACCTTCGGCCCGTCCACTCCGTCGTACTTGCGCGTCGAATGCACTGTTGAATATCCCCTTGCGCCGATCGGGCGGATCATTTCGCGGTCGTGAAGTCAGCTACCCGAAAACAGCGGGCACGCATATCGAACCGCAAACTTACGCAAATGACAAGCTAAATGCATCGGACCTGCACAGGACCCACCCCAGACGTCGCGCACCTGCCGCCTCAGCTAAGCGTCAGCCGGTACCGCGGGTCCGCCCGTGACGGCCGGACGCCGCGGCCGGAATGCCCAGACACGGCGGACCCGACCAGGCATTACCCCGCGCCGGCCCGGCGCGCGCACCCGGCCGCGCCGAGGACCCGCTCAGCAAATGCCACAGCCTGAACGGTGTTCAACTCAAGCCACGGGCGGGACACGCGCGCGGAGTGTATATTGACCTACCAGCAAACTGCTGACGCAGGACGCGCCAGCCACGGGGGCGGAACAATCTATGAACGGTGCGCAGATGAGCGGTACACACGTGGACGTCGACTACAAGGACCTGGACACCCTGTGGCAGGGCTACGACGAGTCCGTCCGCACGCTGGCCGAGCGCGAAGGCGTCAAGGCCGTCGCCGAACTCGGTGGCGGGGCCAACCCGATCATCGGCGGCGACGACTGGAACTTCGCCGACGAGCGCGTCGTCATCGACATCTCGGCCACCGAGCTGGCCAAGGCCAACAGCCGCGTGCACACCCGCGTCGCCGATCTCTGCAAACCGATCGACAACGAGTTGAATGCATACGACCTGGTGTTCTCCAAGATGCTCTGCGAGCACCTGCCCGATGCCCGGACGTTCCATGAGAACTGCTTCAAACTCCTTCGCCCAGGCGGACTTTCGGTGCATTTCTTCCCGACGCTGTTCGCGTTCCCGTTCGTGGTCAACCTGCTGATCCCGGAGCAGGCGGCACGCACGGTCATCAGCAAGCTGCAGCCGGGGCGCCTGCAGAACCCGCACCACGAGAAGTTCCCGGCCTACTACCGCTGGACCACCGGCCCCACCCAGAAGGCCATCAAGCGCTACGAAAGCGTGGGCTTCGAGGTCGAATCCTGGTCCGGCGCCTACGGCCACGGCTACTACCGCGTGCTCCCGCCGCTCGACGCCCTCGAGCGCGCGAAGAGCCGTTTCCTTCTTAAGCACCCGGTCCCGGCGCTCACCAGTTTCGCAGCAGTGGTCCTGCGCAAACCGGCGTGACCCGCCGAGTGAGCACCCCAACTTCACAACTTTCTTAGAGAACCGTTAACATCGTCGCCATGACGAGCGTGACCGAGCCAACGGTGGACAAGGCGATCGACATCCACACCACCGCAGGCAAGCTGGAAGACCTGCGTAGGCGTACCGAAGAGACCCTGCATCCCGTCGGCGAGGCCGCCGTGGAGAAGGTCCACCAGAAGGGCAAGCTCACCGCCCGCGAGCGCATCCTGGCGCTGCTGGACGAGGGTTCGTTCGTCGAACTCGACGCGCTGGCCAAGCACCGGAGCACCAACTTCGGCCTGGGTGACAAGCACCCGCTCGGCGACGGCGTGGTGACCGGCTACGGCACCATCGACGGCCGCGAGGTCTGCATCTTCAGCCAGGACGCCACCGTCTTCGGCGGCAGCCTCGGCGAGGTCTACGGCGAGAAGATCGTCAAGGTCCAGGAGCTGGCCATCAAGACCGGCCGCCCGCTGATCGGCATCAACGACGGCGCCGGCGCCCGCATCCAGGAGGGTGTGGTCTCGCTCGGCCTGTACAGCCGCATCTTCCGCAACAACATCCTCGCCTCGGGTGTCATCCCCCAGATTTCGCTCATCATGGGTGCCGCGGCCGGTGGCCACGTCTACTCCCCCGCGCTCACCGACTTCATCATCATGGTCGACCAGACCAGCCAGATGTTCATCACCGGACCGGACGTCATCAAGACCGTCACCGGCGAAGAGGTCACCATGGAGGAGCTGGGCGGCGCCCACACCCATGAGGCCAAGTCCGGCACCGTGCACTACGTCGCCTCCGGCGAGCAGGACGCCCTGGACTACGTCCGTGACCTGCTGAGCTACCTGCCGCCGAACAACTACGCCGAGCCGCCGCGCTTCCCCGCGCCGCCGCACCCGGGCGCCATCGAGGACAACCTCACCGACGAGGACCTCGAGCTCGACACGCTGATCCCGGATTCGCCGAACCAGCCGTACGACATGCACGAGGTCATCTCGCGCATCCTCGACGACGACGAGTTCCTCGAGATCCAGCAGGGCTACGCGCAGAACATTGTCATCGGCTTCGGCCGCATCGACGGCCGCCCCGTCGGCATCGTGGCCAACCAGCCGACGCAGTTCGCCGGCTGCCTGGACATCAACGCCTCGGAGAAGGCCGCGCGGTTCATCCGCACCTGCGATGCCTTCAACATCCCGATCATCATGCTGGTGGACGTCCCGGGCTTCCTACCGGGCACCGAGCAGGAGTTCAACGGCATCATCCGCCGCGGCGCCAAGCTGCTGTACGCCTACGGTGAGGCCACCGTCGCCAAGATCACCGTCATCACCCGCAAGGCCTACGGCGGCGCGTACTGCGTCATGGGCTCCAAGGACATGGGTTGCGACGTCAACCTGGCGTGGCCGACGGCCCAGATCGCCGTCATGGGTGCCTCGGGTGCGGTCGGCTTCGTCTACCGCTCCGAGCTCAAGGCCGCCGCGGCCAACGGCGACGACGTCGACGCCCTCCGCCTCCAGCTGCAGCAGGAGTACGAAGACACCCTGGTGAACCCGTACGTCGCCGCCGAGCGTGGCTACGTCGACGCGGTCATCCCGCCGTCGCACACCCGCGGCTACATCGCCAACTCGCTGCGGCTGCTGGAGCGCAAGATCGTCCAGACGCCGCCGAAGAAGCACGGGAACATTCCGCTGTGAGCGGGGCGAACGATTTGGCAGACGTGGGCGCCGACAGCGTGTCCGAAACCGATGCCACCGCAGAAGCGCCCGTGGCCCCGCTGTTCCAGGTGGTCAAGGGCAACCCGTCCGACGAGGAGCTCGCTGCTCTGGTGACGGTGCTGGCCTCGGCCTCCGGCGGCGGCGCCGCCGAGGCAGGCGACCGCAACGACTGGGGTCACCCGGTCTCCAAGCTGCGGTACGCGTACACCAGCTGGCAGCTGGTGACCCTGGTGGAGCGCACCTTCATCCGTCGCTGATGAGCGCTTGCGCGAAGAAGATTCGGCACTGATGCGGCTCGTGCTCGGCTCGGCCTCGTCCGGCCGGCTCAGCGTGCTGCGCAAGGCCGGTGTCGAACCGGTCGTGCTGGTGTCCGATGTCGACGAGGACGCGATCATCGCGTCTCTCGGCGACGCCGGCCCCGGCGACGTCGTGCGTGCCCTGGCGACAGCCAAGGCACAGCGGGTCGCCGAATCACTCTACCCGGATCTGTTGTCGGATTGCGTTGTGATCGGCTGCGATTCGATGCTCGAGTTCGACGGCCGACTGACCGGCAAGCCGGGCTCCCCCGATGTGGCACGGCAGCAATGGAATTCGATGGCCGGACGCAGCGCTGTCCTGCATACCGGGCACTGCGTGCTGCGCCTGCACGACGGCAACGTCACCGCCGCGGTCAGTGAACTCGGTTCCACCACAGTGCATTTCGGCGAGCCGAGCCCCGCCGATCTGGAGGCCTACATCGGCACCGGTGAACCCCTGTGGGTGGCGGGCGCGTTCACTCTCGACGGCCTCGGCAGCTGGTTCATCGACGGGATCGACGGCGACCCCTCCAACGTCATCGGGCTGAGCCTGCCGCTGCTGCGCCGGATGCTGGCACAGCTCGGGGTGTCCGTCGCCGAATTGTGGGCCGCGAACAGTCCCGGACCGTCCGAATAGATTTTTCCCGAAATCCACCTATCCGCACTGCAGCCCGCTCCGAATTCCTGGTGACCAACCAGGAGGGACGGCACAGTGCGGCGGATTGCAGTGATCGGGAGCGGCATATCGGGGCTCACCGCGGCCTGGGTGCTCGCGCGAGACGCGGAAGTCACACTGTTCGAAGCACAACCACGATGCGGCGGCCACGCACACACCCATGAATTGGCCGCTCGTCACGGCAGCAGCGGCACCGTCGGCGTCGACTCCGGCTTCATCGTGCACAACGACCGGACCTACCCGACCCTGCTTCGACTCTTCTCCGAACTCGGCGTCCGCACCCAGGAGTCCGACATGTCGATGTCGGTCTGCTGCGAAGGATGCGGCCTGGAGTACGCCGGGGCAAAAGGGCTGACCGGTCTCTTCGCCGCGCCGGGCTCGCTGTTCACCCCGCGCTATCTGCGCATGCTGGCGGAGGTGACGCGCTTCCACCGCCTCGCGCGCGCCGAACTCGCGCTCGGGGTGGCCGCCAGCCAGACCCTCGGTGAATTCCTCACGGCAGCAGGGTTTTCCAGCTATTTCATCGCGCATTTCATGGTGCCGTTGGTCGCCGCGGTCTGGTCGTGCCCACCGGACGTCGCACTCGACTATCCGGTCGGCTACCTGCTGGCGTTTCTCGACCACCACGGGATGTTGACGGTGTTCGGTTCGCCGACCTGGCGGACGGTCACCGGAGGGTCGGCGCGCTACGTCGAGGCGATCACCGCCAGGCTACCGTCGGTGCGCTCCGGGGTGCCCGTGCGCACCGTCACCCGCACCGCGAACGGAGTGACTGTGCGTGACGACACGGACCGAGTCGAGCAATTCGACGCGGCAGTGATCGCGACGCATCCGAATCAGGCCCTCTCGATCCTGGATCAGCCGGCGCCGGACGAGATCGAGATTCTCGGCGCCTTGCGGTACTCGATCAATCACACTGTGCTGCACACTGATACGTCACTGCTACCGCGCCGCATCGGGGCCCGCGCGTCGTGGAACTACCGGATGCCGTCCTGCGATGTGACCGCAGACCAGGTCCTGGTCAGCTACGACCTGACCCGCCTGCAGCGACTCGACGGGATCGCCGATCGCCGCTTCGTGGTGACGCTGGGCGGCGGCAGTCGGGTCGACCCGAGCCAGGTCATCGCCACCATGCTGTACGACCACCCGCAGTACTCCCCCGAGTTCCGCGCGGCGCAACAGCGCCTGCACACGCTCGGCGATCACCGGTTGGCATTCGCCGGCGCCTATCACGGCTGGGGTTTTCACGAGGACGGCGCGGTGTCCGGCGTCGTCGCGGCGGAGCGACTCGGCGGCAGGTGGAGCGGTCCGGTGCCGCCGCTGCTCCGTCCGGCGGGGAGCGTGGCATGAACCCACCACAGATCGTGCGGACCAGCATCCACCACGCTCGCACCGTCCCCGTGCGCCACGCGTTCACCTATCGCAGCTACAGCTGGCTGGTCGATCTCGACGCCGTGCCCCAACTCCCCCGGCTGCTGCGGCCGCTCGCCGGGTTTCATGCCGCCGACCACGTCGGCGATCCGCACCGGACGCTGCGCGAGAACGTCGATTCCTATCTGGACGCACACGGGATCGAACTCGGCGGTGGTCGTGTCCGAATGCTGGCCAACGCCAGGGTCTTCGGCTTCGTGTTCAATCCGCTGACCCTCTACTGGTGCCACGATGCCGCCGGCGCGCTGGTCTGTGTCGTCGCCGAGGTCCACAACACGTACGGCGGGCGGCACCGGTACCTGCTACGCGTCGATCATCGCGGCGAGGCGAGCGTGCCAAAGGCGTTCTACGTCTCGCCGTTCAACCCGGCGGGTGGCCGGTACGTGCTCCGGGTGCCTGCGCCTTCGCATGACCGGCTCAGCGTCGCGATCACGCTGCGCGACGCGTCCGGCGCGGTCGTCCTCACCGCCAGCTGGGCAGGGTCGATCCACCCCGCCCGCCCAGCAACCGTTTTGACCACCGCACTGGCAGCGCCGCTGGCGCCGCTGCTGGTCGCAGCACGCATCCGCTGGCAAGGCCTGCGCCTCTGGGCGCGCGGCCTGCCCCTGTATCCCCGCCCCCAGGAGGCCGCCCTATGACGAATCAGCTCCACGACGGTGCCGCGTACGATCCGTTCCTGCCGGCCAGGTGGACCGAAATCGCCCAGGTGCCAAGCGGTCTGCGCACCAGGCTGGGTGCCCCCGTCGCTCGCGCGTTGTTCAGGGG
Source organism: Mycobacterium sp. PDNC021 (assembly GCF_048282635.1). NCBI lineage: Bacteria > Bacillati > Actinomycetota > Actinomycetes > Mycobacteriales > Mycobacteriaceae > Mycobacterium > Mycobacterium sp. PDNC021. Next base: position 2,375,538 of record NZ_CP182502.1, on the reverse strand, counting down.
CGCCGTACGGGACCTGCCAGTGCGGGTGGAGTACCCGGATGGCACCGTACAGGGTGCAGCGGGAGCGGCAGACCCGGCTGCACCGCGAATGTTGTTGCACCGCCCCGATGATTTCTTCGGCCGGATCGCGAACAGTGGTCTGATCGGCTTCGGCGAGGCGTACATGGTCGGCGACTGGTCGGCGCCCGAGCTCACCGCCGTACTGACCGCGCTGGCGTCGCGCATCGACACGGTCGTACCAGCCATGTTCCAGGGACTGCGTACCGTTCTGCTGCCCCGGACACCCCGCAACCACCGCGGGGCGCGCGCGGACACCCGCGCGAACATCGCGCATCATTACGACCTGTCCAACGAGTTCTTCAGCATGTTCCTCGATCCGACGCTGACCTACTCGTGCGCGCTGTTCGGCACGCTCGACCCACCGCCGGCCTGGCGCGATCTGAACTGCGCACAGCAACGCAAGATCGACCGACTGCTCGATGCCACCGGCGTCGGGTTCGGCACGCGCCTGCTCGAAATCGGCACCGGCTGGGGCGAATTGGCGATCCGCGCCGCGCGGCGTGGAGCACACGTGCATACCGTGACACTGTCGCGCGAGCAGCAACTGCTGGCCCGGGAGCGCATCGCCGCCGCAGGGCTGTCGGACCGGATCACCGTCGAGATGTGCGATTACCGCGACATCACCGGCACCTATGACGCGATCATCTCCATCGAGATGATCGAGGCTGTCGGGTATCGCTACCTACCCGCCTACCTGCGCACGCTCGACAGCCTCCTCGATGTCGACGGACGCATCGGCCTACAGCTGATCACCATGCCGCACAAGCGCATGCTGGCTTCCCGCGACACCTACACCTGGGTGCACAAGTACATTTTCCCGGGCGGGTTCCTGCCGTCGGTGAAGCTCATCGAACGCTCGATCGCGGCGCACACCGAACTCCGGATCACCGACCGCCATTCGTTCGGGCCGCATTACGCCCACACCCTGAGACTGTGGCTGCAGCGATTCACGGCCAACAGCGCCGGCGCCGACGCACTGGGGTTCGACCGGGTTTTCCGGCGGATGTGGCGCTTCTACCTCGCCTACTCCGAAGCCGGCTTCGCTTCCGGTTACCTGGACCTGCACCAGCTGGTGCTGCAGCCGGAGGCACGCTCGTGAGCACGCCGTCCGGATCCGACGGGTTGTGCAGGACCGACACGGTTCCCGCCCGGCTGTGCGACGATTCCCGAATGGAGGCCGAGCCGGACCGCGCCGCACTCCTGGCCGCGATCGCCGACGGCGACGGCACAGCTTTCACCGAGTTCTACGACCTGACCTCCGCGCGGGTGTACGGCCTGGCCTACCGCGTCGTACGCAACCAGGTGCTGGCCGAGGACGTGGCACAGGAGGTGTTCCTCCAGGTGTGGACGTCGGCCGCGCGGCAATACGACCCGGCGCTGGCCAGCCCGATGGGCTGGCTGATGACACTGACCCATCGGCGAAGTGTCGATCGGGTTCGCTCCGAACAGTCGGCCGCGGACCGCAACCATGCCTACGGTGCATCGCAGCTCGGCAGAGAGCGCGACACCGTCGCCGACGAGGTGGGACAGCGACTCGACGAGCAAGAGGTCACCGACTGCCTCGGCGGCTTGACCCCCGTCCAGCGTGAGGCCATCGGCCTGGCGTACTACAGCGGCCACACCTACCGGGAAGTCGCCGAACACCTCGACGTCGCGCTCCCCACGATCAAGGCCCGCATCCGCGACGGACTGATCCGCCTGAAGAACTGCTTGGGGGTGGGCACCGATGCCTGACAGCTACACCGAAGACGAACAGCAACTGCTCGAGCTGGCGTACGTGTACGCGCTCGATGCCGTGTCCGAGGCCGAACGATCGGACATCGCCGGTCGCCTCGGCGTCTCCGCGCCGCACACCGCGCAGGAATTCGCCCGGATCGTCGGCGACGCTCAGGAGACCATGGCATTGGTCACCGCCGGCGACGCCCTGCCGCCATCCCCCGAGCTGCGCACGCGCATCCTGCAGGCAATCGGTATCCAGTCGGCAGACGACGGTTCAGATGAACTGGCGCTCAGGCGCGTTCGACAACGGCGGCTGATCCTCCGGGTGGTGGCAGCCGCCGCTGCGGTCTGCGCGATCGTCATCGGCACGACGGTGGTCGCCGAGCGATTCACGAATCACCCGGCGCAGCAGACGGTTTCGCAGGTGCTGGCCAACCCCGACATCCGCACGTTCTCTGCTGCGGTCGCCGGCGGCACCATCACGCTCAGCGCCTCACAACAGGCGAACGCCGTCGTTGTGGCCATGTCCAATGTGCCTGCGCCACCGGCAGGCCACGTCTATCAGATGTGGTTCATCCCGGCGTCCGGAGCACCGCGGTCCGCCGGCACCATGAGCGCGGACACCATGCCGCCGCCCGGCGGCGAGGTGATACCGGCGCTGAACTCGGCCGCCAAGGTGGCCGTGACCGTCGAGCCCGGAACCGGATCGAGCCAACCGACGAGCACACCGGTGGTCGTCGTCTCGCTGACCTGATCATGACTGCCGATGGATTGTTCGACCAGCTGCTGGACCGTACCGTGGTGCTCGGGTATTCGCGTGTGGGTTTGGCCCTGCGGCAACGGTTCTGGCCGGCGTCCGGCCTGCCGTCAGACGCACTCTCCGGCCGCACGGTGATGGTCACCGGCGCGAATTCGGGCATCGGCAAAGCCATTGCCACCCAACTCGCGGGGCTCGGCGCAACAGTGTTGATGACGGTGCGCGACCGGGCCCGCGGGGAGGCAGCGCGACGCGACGTGCTCGCCGCTGTGCCGGACGCCGACATCGTGGTCGAGGTGTGCGACGTATCGCACCTGGCCGCGGTCCGCACGTTCGCCGGCGACCTGTTACGCCGGCGTCCACGCCTGGACACGGTGATCCACAACGCCGGGGTGATGCCCCAACACCGGACCGAAAGCGCTGAAGGGCATGAGCTTTCGTTGGCCACCCAGGTGCTGGGTCCGATGTTGCTGACCGAGCTCCTGCTGCCCGCGCTGGCCGCGGCGCCAGACCCACGCGCCGTGCTCATGTCCTCCGGCGGCATGTACACCCAGCCGCTTCCGGTCGACGACATCGAATACCGGCAGGGGCACTACCGCGGCGCGACGGCCTATGCCCGCAGTAAGCGCATCCAGGTCGCGTTGACTCCACTGTTGGCGCAGCGCTGGTCCGGCGTGATGGTGGCCGCCATGCATCCCGGCTGGGCGGACACACCCGGCGTGGCTCAGTCGCTGCCCGGATTCCGTCGGCTGACGCGGCCGATCCTGCGTACCGCCGAGCAGGCCGCCGACACCGCGGTCTGGTTGACCGCGACCAAACCCACTCCAGTTTCCGGACAGTTCTGGCACGACCGCCGGATCCGTCCCACGCACTATCTGCCCACCACGCACTACGCCGATGCGGATCTGGATGAGGTATGGCGGTACTGCACCGCCGCCGTGGGCTTGTGACGACTTCGGTATCGCGGAATCAGATTCACGCCAATTCGCGGCGAAGGCCACGCGCCCCGTCGTCGAGTAGGTGCGCCACCGCCAGTTGGAGCAGCGGTTCGAGCCACCGCAGCCAACCCTGAAAGGCGAATCTGACCCGGTAGGTGATGCGGGTCCCGTCGGCGTGTGGACGCACCGTGATGGTGTCGCGAGCGATCAGATGTTGGTTGACCCCGCGCAGTTCGATCGACTGTCCGGGCGTCACGCTGGTCACTTCGTAGGTGATCTCCGATGTGCGGCCGGCGAATCGGGACGTGTTGAGGTAGCGGGTGCCCACGCCGCCGTCACCGCCGATGCATTCGGTGCGCACAGTGCCGGGGTCCCACTGCGTCGTGGTGGTGAAGTCCGCGAGGTAGGCGAACACGACATCCGCCGGCGCGTCGACCACCACTTGCCGCTGGGCGTCGATCATCGGACAGCCTTCCCCAGCTGGTGGCGCAGGCACTGTTCCAGGTCCGGTCGCCGGAATCGGTGCCCCGCCTCGATGAGCCGGCCGGGCACCACCCGCTGGCTCGCCATGGCCAGTTCGCGAGCGCCCTGCCGGCCGAGCAGCAATGCCGGGCCGGCTGCGGGCACCGGGACCACGGCCGGACGGTGCAGTACTCCGGCCAGGGACCGCGTGTAGTCGGCGTTGCGGACCGGTTGTGGTGCAACCGCATTGACCGGACCGGACAGCTCCGTGTCGACCAGAGCGCGGTGATACACATCGATCAGATCGTTGATGTCGATCCAGGACAACCATTGCCGCCCGCTACCCAGGGGGCCGCCCAGGCCGGCGGCGAACAGCGGCCGCATCAGCTGCAACGTGCCGCCACGCGGAGTCTGCACGATCCCGGTGCGTACGTTGACCACTCGCAGTCCGGCGGCGGCTGCCGGTGCGGTTGCCGCTTCCCACTCGGCGACGACCTCGGCCAGGAACCCGTCGCCCGGTCGCGCCGATTCGTCGAGACGCTCGTCGGCCCGGTCATCCCCGTACCAGCCGATCGCCGACGCGCTGACGAAGACTGCCGGCCCGTCCGTCGCGCGGGCGGCACACTCGGCCAGCCGCCGGGTCGGCTCAATTCTGCTGTCGCGCAACTTGTTCTTGTGCGCATCGGTGAACCGCCCGGCGATCGAGGCGCCCGCGAGGTGCACCACGGCATCGATGCCGTCGAGCAGACCTTCGGCGGGCGATTCGGGATTCCAGCGACGTTCGGTGTCGTCGCGCGGTTCGTGGCGCACCAGCCTGACCACCTGGTGGCCACCGGTGGACAGGAAGGCGGTCAGTGCGCTGCCGATCAGTCCCGACGCCCCGGTCACCGCCACCGACCCGGGCAGCTCACCGTGCTCACGCGCCCATCGGTGGGCGGCCAGATCGTCACCGAGCTGGCGATGCCGGTACCGGAACGTCGGCCGCAGCAGCGCACCGGGCACCGGTGTATCGACGCGGTCGGTGACTCGGGTACGCCCGTCGTCGACCGCGTCGAAACAGTGCTCGTGCCGCCAATGGCCGATCAGACCGGTTGGTAGCGAACGCAATCCACCCTGGCCGAGTTCGTCGACGAATCTGGCCGGCGGAGCGTAGCGATCAGGATTGTGTTGCGCACTCCAGCGCAACCCTCCGGGCAGCCCGAGTACCGCGCGCCCGTCAGCCAGCGATGTCGCTTCCGCGACCACACTCATCGGCTGCCACGGCGGCAGCAGCCGGTGGATGGCCCCCGGCCGCGCATGCCAGGCGAACACCTCTTCGCGCGGCGCGTCGACAACACTGCTGTACTCGATCCCCATGAAACCTCCGAGTCGATTCGGCCTCAGGTGAGATTCGGAGCCACCCGACCGGCGGATGGGTCCGTAGTACCCACGAGGAGGTTTCAGAAACGGTGAATCAGCTCACCGGCCTATAGCTGAACGACACCTTGCCGTCCGCGACGTCGGTGACCTTGAGGGTGTAGTCGCGGCTCTGCCCGCCGACGACCGCAGTGCACTTTTGGGTCGCCCCGACCTTGCTGTCCACATCTCCGGCGCACTTGACCGTGCTCGGGCTCTGGCCCAGTTGCGCCGCGAGGGAACTCTCCGCCACCGACTTCTCGAGCACCGGCGTCAGGCCGTAATTCATTGCAAGTCCTGACACTTCGCTCACGATGGCGGTGCGCCGGCTGGTGAAACCGTCATCGGTGATGTCGCACAAGGCCACCGCCCCCTGCTTGCCCTCGAGCCCCGACAGACACACCACGGAATCGGGTGCGGACTTGCGCGCCCGGGTCACCATGTCGGCCACAGCCGCCTCCAACTGGGGCTTGGAGACGGCAGGGGTCATCGAATAACTGACCTTGCCGCCGTCGACCCCCGACACCGTGATGGTCGGCTGAATACCGTAGGCCGGCGACATCGTGACATCGCAGCGTGTGCTCTGCCCGACCCGGGCGATGAGGCCGCGCTCGCAGATCACCGCCTGCGGCGGCTGGCTGGTGAAGGCGTCGTGGATCGCCCGCTCCAGTGCTGCCTTGTCCACCATCGGCAGCTGCGCCGACGGCTTGGCCTGGGTGGCTTCCTGGTCCGGGCGGGTCAGGCTGTAGACCAGCGCCGCCAGCCCGGTGAGGAGCAGCCCAGCGATGACGACCAGTGCCAAGATGCGCGCCCTCATGCCGCCATTCTGCCTGGGCTACATCAAGTCATTTGCGGGCACGTCATTTCGGTGCTCGCGGTACCACGCCACCGTGCGGGCCAGACCGTCGTCCAGCGCCACCTGCGGCGACCAGCCCAGCGCCCGCATCTTCGAGATGTCCGGGCACCGGCGCGGCGTGCCACCGGCCTGCAATTCGCCGGGCTTGATCTCGAGCTCGACCCCGACGGCCCGGCCGATCCGCGTCGCCAGCTCCCGGACGCTGAGTTCCTCGTCGCTGCCGATGTGGTAAACCTCGCGGTGCCCGCCCTTTTCGTACATCGTCAAGATGCCCTGCACGATGTCGTCGACGTAGCAGAACGAGCGTGTCTCGCTGCCGTCGCCCTGGATCGGGAAGACCGGGTCGCCGGCTTCCTGGCAGCCCAGCGCCCGCAGGATGAACTGCGGCTCGACGTGCTTCCACCCCATGTTGGGCCCAAACACGTTGTGCGGCCGGAAGACTTGCACCTGCCGGTAGTGGTCCTGCCCGTAGTTGAAGGCGATCAGCTCGCTGACGATCTTGCCGCCGCCGTAAGAGTACCGGGGATTGAGGCTGTCGGGCAGCATCAGCGGGATGGTCTCGGGCGTCGGGATGATCGCGGGTGTCTGGTAGACCTCGGCGGTCGAGGCGACGATGAGGTCCGGCACCCCCGCGGCGCGGCCGGCGTTGGTCACCGCGAGCGCGCCGCGCAGGCCGACGTCGAGCACCAGTTCCGGTTGCTTGTAGAAGTTCTCGGTGCCGTTGATGGCGGCCAGGTGCATGACGACCTCGGCGCCGGCGAACGCCTTCTCCAGCGCGTCCTGATCGCGGACGTCGCACGTGAAAAGCTCGACGTCCGAGGCGACTTCGGCGAATCGGCTCGCATCGCCGCGGACCATGGAGTCCACCACCGCGACCTGCCAACCGTCCCGGACCAGTCGCTTGACCAGGTAGGCACCGATGAATCCGCCACCACCGGTGACCACGACCCGCTTAGACACGCTCGACGACCTTTCCGCTGCGGCCCACGGCGAAGTAGCTGTCGCCCAGTTCGGTGGACGGTAGGTGGCTGTAGTGGTTCCAGTAGTCGAAGACGAAACCGTCGGGGCTGATGAACTCGCTGATGGTGCGCGGCGAGATGGTGCCCAGCGACGGGTGGTTGTTACCGAGGACGACGACGTCCGCGCCGCTCACCGCGTCACCGAACCGCTTGTAGATCGTGTGCCCCGGGAACGCTTCGGCCAGCACGTCATTCGGCGTGACAGGGTCGTAGACCCCGATCTCGGCATCCGGGTGCGCAGCCTTCAACTCGCTCAGCACCTTGATGGACATCGACCCGCGCAGGTCGCTGGTCTCGGGCTGGCCCTTGAACGCCATGCCCAGCAGGTTGATCTTCAGCGGCCCTTCGGCGCCCAGCTTCCGGCGCGCGATCTCGCTGCTGATGAAGCGCACCGTCTCGGCGGGCTGGCGCTCGTTGACCAGGCGGCCGGCGGCGGTGATGTCCAGCGTGACGCCGCGTTCGCGCACGCTCTCCATCAGGATGTGCGGGTCCTTCTCCAGGCACGGCCCGCCGACCAGACCCGGCAACGGGATGTTGGTGCGGTTGTATCCGAGCTTGCCCGCCGAGATCACCTCATAGGCGCTGACGCCGAATGCATCGCAGATCCGGGCGACTTCGTTGGCGAACGCGAACTGCACATCGCGGAACGTGTTGCTCACCAGCTTGATGATCTCGGCGGTCTCGATATCGGAGACCAACACGATCGAGCTGGTGAGCTTGCGGAACACCGCGGCGGCACGGTCGGCGACCGCCGGGTCGTCGGCGCCGACGATCTGCGGCAGCTCACGCAATTCCTGCAGCGCCTTGCCCTCCAGGGTGCGCTCGGGGCACATCGCGATGTCGAAGCTCTTGCCGCTGGCGGCCAGCTGCGGTGCCACCACGTCGCGGGTGGTGCCGACCTTGACCGTCGAACGCAGGATGACCAGCGCGCCGTCCTGCATGTTGCCGGCGATGTCGCGGGCCGCCGCCTCGATCATGTCGACGCGGGCCACGCCGTCCGCCGACAACGGGGTGCCGACGGTGATGATGTACGTGTCGCACGAGAAGCTGTCGTCAAATGCGGTGACGGCCTTCAGTTTCCCGAATCGGGTGACGCCCTCGAGGGCGTCGGGCAGGCCGGTCTCGGTGAAATGCGGCAAACCCTGATTGGTCATATCGACCAATTCCTGACGGGTCTCGATTCCGATTACGGAGTTTCCGGCTTCCGCGAGCACGGTGGCCAGCGTCAGCCCCACATATCCCAGGCCGATGATTCCGACGTCGTATTTCTCTGGCAAATCCTCAATCCCTCCAGTCAGCCCTGTGGGAGACGGCTGTTTTCATACCGCAGCGGCTCTCGCGCAAACAAGTTTCGACCTTACGGGTCTGCGGCGCATTTCGGGCCTAGGTACGCTCACAGTGTGCCGCTGCCCGCAGACCCGCATCCCGCTTTCTCCACCTATGCGCATCCCGATCGCCTGGTGACCGCCGACTGGCTGTCAGGCAACATCGGACGCCCCGGTTTGGTCATCGTCGAATCCGACGAAGACGTTCTGCTTTACGACACCGGCCACATCCCCGGTGCGGTGAAGATCGACTGGCATACCGACCTCAATGACCCGCATGTCCGCGATTACATCGACGGCGCCCAGTTCGCCGCGCTGATGGATCGCAAGGGCATCAGCCGGGACGACACTGTGGTGATCTACGGCGACAAGAGCAACTGGTGGGCGGCCTACGCGCTGTGGGTGTTCACCCTCTTCGGGCACCCCGATGTCCGCCTGCTCGACGGTGGCCGCGATCTGTGGATCACCAACGGCCGGGACACCACCTTGGACGTCCCGAGCAAGCCGACCACGGGCTACCCGGTGGTCGAGCGCAACGACGCTCCGATCCGCGCGTTCAAGAATGACGTCCTCGCCATCCTCGGCAAAGAGCCGCTGATCGACGTGCGCTCGCCGCAGGAGTACACCGGCGAGCGCACGCACATGCCCGACTATCCGGAGGAGGGTGCGCTGCGCGGCGGCCACATCCCCACCGCGCGGTCCATCCCGTGGGCAAAGGCCGTCGACGACAGTGGCCGCTTCCGCAGCCGCGCCGAACTCGACGAGCTGTACGGCTTCATCTCCCCCGACGACAAGGCCGTCGCCTACTGCCGCATCGGCGAGCGCTCCAGCCACACCTGGTTCGTCCTGACACATCTGATCGGCCTGCCTGCCGTCCGCAACTACGACGGTTCGTGGACCGAATGGGGCAACGCAGTGCGGGTGCCGGTGGCTGTTGGTGAGGAACCGGGGCCGGCGCCGGGCCCGGCATGACCGTGCCCGCGGCCCTGGCCGAGGTGGTGTCGGATTTCGCCGACGTCCAGGGGCAGGACAAACTGGCGCTGCTGCTGGAGTTCGCCGGTGAGTTGCCGGCACTCCCGGCGTTCCTCGAAGAAGCCGCGATGGAGCCGGTGCCGGAGTGCCAGTCGCCGTTGTTCCTGCATGTCGATGCGCAGGACCCCGAGCACGTGCGGCTGTACTTCAGCGCGCCGGCCGAAGCACCGACGACGCGGGGTTTCGCGGCCATCCTCGCAGCCGGTCTGGACGGCCTGCCGGCGTCCGACATCTTGGCGGTGCCCGACGATTTCTACGCGGACCTGGGGCTGGCCAAGCTGATCAGCCCGCTGCGCCTGCGGGGTATGTCAGCGATGCTGACGCGCATCAAGCGCCGCCTGCGCGACGCCTGACCCGGGTACGGCTCAGAAGAACGGCAGCTTGAACTTGCCGCTGTAGTGCAGCGCGTCCGGGTTGCGCTGCCCGATGATCTTGCCGGGCACGCCGCCGACGATGCCGAACGGCGGCACCTCCTTGTTCACCACGGTGTGTGCGGCGACGACGGCGCCGCGACCGAGCAGGCACGGCAGGATCATGGCGCGGGTCGCGATCCACACGTGGTCGTCGATCACGATGGGGTCCGGCGGGTTGGGTGCCGGCACGAAGTTCGGGTGATTGATGTCGTGCCCGCCGGCGATGATGTGCGTGTCGCTGGCGATGACGACGTCGTTGCCGATCGCGATGCCCGCGCGTGCGTCCAGCAGGCAGCGGAAGCCGATCGAGACCCGGTCGCCGATCACCAGGTAGGGAATGGACCAGACGCTGGTGCCGCGGTTGATCGCGGTGTCCTTGCCGATCTTGGCCCCGAACAGCCGGAGATAGCCCAGCCGGATGAAGTGGAACGGGATGTGGGTGACGACCGAGCTGTAGAACAGGGCGGCGTAGGTGTCCCGGATGCGGTGCCACAGGGTCTCCCCGGGCAGCTCGTGCTTGAGGATGTTGCCGTCCTCGTCGGTCACCCACTGCATCTTCGGTGGGATGCGGACGTTCGGGTTGACCGCCCTTTTACGTGCGATCAATTCCGGGTCTGATGCCTGCGGCTCGACGAACAACGGTGTCCCCTTACTCGCGGCTCCCTGGCGGGACCGGTGCCGCATCAGTATTGCTCAAGCCGTCGGACGCGGCAGAAAGTGCCGGTGAAACCGGTCGATTCGGCGATTTCTAAGAAAATCTCCTAACGACCCGCTACCCGAATCGGGGATCCACCTGCATTGGCCTTACACTGCACCCGATACATTCTTAAAGACATTTCTTAGAGAACCGCCGTCAGGAGGCACTGTGGCCAACCACGCCAGTTCCAAGATCTCCAAGGTGCTAGTCGCCAACCGTGGAGAGATTGCCGTCCGGGTCATCCGGGCTGCCAAGGACGCCGGACTGGCCAGCGTCGCCGTTTACGCGGAGCCGGATGCCGATGCGCCGCACGTGCGGCTCGCCGACGAGGCCTTCGCGCTGGGCGGCCAGACCTCGGCCGAGTCGTACCTGGTCTTCGACAAGATTCTGGATGCCGCTGCCAAGTCGGGCGCCAACGCGATCCACCCGGGTTACGGCTTCCTTTCCGAGAACGCCGAGTTCGCCCAGGCCGTCCTCGACGCCGGCCTGATCTGGATCGGGCCCAGCCCGCAGTCGATCCGCGACCTCGGTGACAAGGTCACCGCGCGCCACATCGCCGCCAAGGCCAACGCTCCGCTGGTCCCCGGTACCGCGGATCCGGTCAAGGACGCCGACGAGATCCTGGCCTTCGCCAAGGAACACGGCCTGCCGATCGCCATCAAGGCCGCCTTCGGCGGTGGTGGCCGCGGTATGAAGGTCGCCCGCACCATCGAAGAAATCCCCGAGCTGTTCGACTCGGCCACCCGTGAGGCCGTCGCCGCCTTCGGCCGTGGCGAGTGCTTCGTCGAGCGTTACCTGGACAAGCCGCGCCACGTCGAGGCTCAGGTCATCGCCGACACGCACGGCAACGTCGTCGTCGCCGGTACCCGCGACTGCTCGCTGCAGCGCCGCTTCCAGAAGCTGGTCGAGGAGGCCCCCGCGCCGTTCCTGACCGACGCGCAGCGCAAGGAAATCCACGAGTCCGCCAAGCGCATCTGCAAGGAAGCCGGCTACTACGGCGCGGGCACCGTCGAGTACCTGGTCGGCCAGGACGGCCTGATCAGCTTCCTCGAGGTCAACACCCGTCTGCAGGTGGAACACCCGGTCACCGAGGAGACCGCAGGCGTCGACCTCGTGCTGCAGCAGTTCAAGATCGCCAACGGCGAGGCCCTGGACATCACCGAGGACCCGACCCCGCGCGGCCACTCGTTCGAGTTCCGGATCAACGGTGAGGACGCCGGTCGCGGCTTCCTGCCGGCCCCCGGCCCCGTCTCGAAGTTCGAGGCCCCGACCGGCCCCGGCGTCCGCATGGACTCGGGTGTCGAGACCGGTTCGGTCATCGGCGGTCAGTTCGACTCGATGCTGGCCAAGCTGATCGTCACCGGTGCCACCCGCGACGAGGCCCTGGCCCGCTCGCGTCGTGCGCTGGCGGAGTTCAACGTCGAGGGTCTGGCCACGGTCATCCCGTTCCACCGCGCCGTGGTCTCCGACCCGGCCTTCATCGGTGACGGCGAGAAGTTCGACGTGCACACCCGCTGGATCGAGACCGAGTGGGACAACACGGTCGAGCCGTTCACCGGTGGCGAGCCGCTGGACGACGAGGACGCCACCCCGCGCCAGAAGGTCGTCGTCGAGGTCGGTGGCCGTCGCGTCGAGGTGTCGCTGCCCGGTGACCTGGCCATCGGTGGTGGCGGCGGTGGCGCAGCCACCGGCGCGATCAAGAAGAAGCCGAAGCCGCGCAAGCGTGGCGCCGCCGGTGGCAAGGCCGCCTCGGGTGACTCCGTCACCGCGCCGATGCAGGGCACCGTCGTGAAGGTCGCCGTCGAGGAGGGCCAGCAGGTCTCCGCGGGTGACCTGATCGTGGTGCTGGAGGCCATGAAGATGGAGAACCCGGTGACGGCCCACAAGGACGGCACCGTGACCGGCCTGTCGGTCGAGGCCGGCGCCGCCATCACGCAGGGCACCGTCATCGCTGAGCTGAAGGACTAGTTCTTTCTTTCCGCCGAGCGGCCAGTTATCGCACGCATTTCCCTGAAATCCGTGCGATAGCTGGCCACTCGGCGGACTTTTTTCTTATGGAAGCCATCGAGATCAATGCCGGCGCCTGGTATCTGCGCGCCCTGCGCGCCGACGACCGGATGGACGACCGGCCGTCCCTGGCGGATTTGGGCGAGCACTCCCCCGATCACGTGGAAACCCGCGCGGCGCAATGGGAATCCGACACGTTGTACTCGTGGGCGGTGTGCGAGCCGACGACCGGCGAGCTGCTCGCCGAGATCACTCTGGACCCCGCCACGCGGGAGATTTCCGTCCGCACCCGCGCCGGGTTCGATGAAGCCGCCGCCACGGGGGTCGAGTCCGTGCGCCGCTTCGCCGCCGCGATGCTTGGCTAGGAAGTCGCGCCGAACAACCTCAAGCGAACAGCAGCACCGGCAGGCTCATCGTCAACACGATGGACATCAGCAGCAACAGGAACCATCCGGCGCCCTGCCAGGCCCACCAGACCTGATTGTCGCGCCAGGCCCGATAGGTTCGGACGAAGGCCCACACGCCGCTGCCGAACAGGACCAGCGGACCGGCCAGTGCCAGCACGGTTCGGTACGGCTTTGAATACACCCAGGTGCATGCCGTCGTATCAATCCCGTGGCAGTGCCGGACCCAGACGGCGGCCAGCACCATGAACCCGACCCCGAGGCTCCCCATCACCAGACCGAATCGCGCGGCCTCATGCACGCTGGGATCGTCGTCGCGGAACTGGTCAGTTGTCGGACTGAGCATCGATATCACCGCCAACCCCAGTATGCGCTCGCCCGACGCTAGGGCGCCAGCGGCCCCTCGGCAATCCGCTTGATCGCGGCCAGTCGCCGATCCCATTGCCTGCCAATGGTTTCCAGCTCGTTGCCCAGCGCGCTGAGCTTGGCACCCAGCGCCCGGTAGCGAATCTCCCTGCCCACTTTGACGGGCTCGACCAACCCCGCGTCGGCCAGCACCGTCAAATGCTTGGCGATGGCCTGCCGACTCACCGGCAACCGGCCCGCCAGTGCGCTCGCGGACAGGTCATCGGCCCCCAACTCGGTCAGGATCCGCCACCGGGTCTCGTCGGCGAGCACCGCCAACACCGCCGGCATGTGGGTGTCGGTCACACCGACACTCGCAGGTATTCCACCAGGTCGTCGAGTTCGGCCGCCCAGCCACCGGTGTTCTCGGCCTGCGCGGTCTGCGGGTCGGCCAGGTTCTCAAAGCCCGTCTCGCACAGGTCAAGTCGAGTGCCGCCCTCGATCTCGGTCAGCTCGAAGCGCACGACGGTGGAGTTCTCGGGAGTCGGATCGGCATCTGCCTCGCGGTGCGCCCACCGATAGACCAGGGTGTGTGGCGCGTCGGCGCTTTCGACCACGACCCGGAACTTGCCGTGGGCGTTCCAACCGAAGAACCCGGTGCCACCCGGGATCGCCTCGAGTTCCGCTTCGTCGCCGAACCATTGCGCGATGAGCTCGGCTTTCGTCAGCGCATCCCAGACGCGCTGGATCGGAGCGTTGATGTCGACGGTGCGGGTGATGTCAAGCGTGTCCATGATTCCCCTTCGAGCGATGTTGTGTGCAACTCAAGAGTTGCACAACCCTGCTCGTACTGCAACCCTCAGATTGCAGTTTGCGCAGCGCCGCGTTCGCGCAGCAGTATCAGCCCGACGGTGCCGAAAACCAGGTTGGCGGCGATCTCCAGGATCGCGGTCACCCACGAGAACGTCGTCACCCGCGCCCACGGCGGGGCATTGATGAAGCTGTCGCTAAAGAATTCCCCATTTCGGCAGCAGGTGTGCCGCAGTGAATCCCACCGCGCCGGCATAGCCGATCCCGACGGCAGCGAGCGGTGCCCACCTATTCCGCTTGAACACCAATGCGATCGTCACGGCCGCGAGGATCAGCTGCAATGTGCCGCCCACCATCACCGCCGGCGGAATGACGTCCATCCCCCGCCTCAGGTGATCGGCGCCGTGCAGCACCAGCGCGACCGCCAAAAAGCCTGCGGCCCAATCGAAATTACGTTGCCAATTCCTGGAATCACCAGTCATCCGGATCACCTCTACTACGGAGAGTAGTAGCCATGTCGAGTCGTGTAAAGACCTGATTGGTCTCCGCCCCGGACCGACGGCGTCTACACTCAGCAGTTGTCGAGGTACAACACAGCAAACACTCAAATCTGCGCCATCCACCCCCAGGAGTCCGCCATGACTTCCCCAGCGCGCATCATCGTTTCAATCCCAGCCGCCATCGCCTGCATTGCCGTGGCCGGTGCACCAATTGCCTCCGCTGATCGGAACGGCTACCTGGCCTGCATGAAAGAGGGAGTCAAGAGCTTCACCAGCTGCTGCATCGACAACGGTGGTGGCTATGCCTGGGACCCGGCGCACGAGCCGTATCCGCACTGCAGCTGGACGGCCAGCGTGTCACCGAATCAGGGCGACACCCCGCCGCCGACCAAGGCCCCGGTCACGGTGCCGCAGGCACCGGCGCCAGGCCGGTCCAGCTGACCTGCTTGCCCACCGGCACAGAGCATTTCGCCCGAAATCCGCGGGCTACGATTCTGGCGTGCGGATGAAACTCTTGGGCGCGGCAGGGCTGTTCGCCGGCGGCGCGGCGTATCTGCACGGCTGGACGTGGCCACCGGCGCTGGCCGTGGCCGTCGGCGTCCCGTTACTGCTCGCCGCCGTCCCGCACGTCGTCGCCGGAATGCGCACCCCGAGCCGCCGCGAGGACCCCGTGCACGACATGTCCGGCACCGAATTCGAGGACTACATCGCACGTATCGCCCGGTCCTGCGGCGTGCCCGTCATCATGACCGAGCTGTCCGGGGACTGGGGCGTCGATCTGATCGTCGGGACACGGCCCAATCGCCTTGCCATTCAATGCAAGAGATTGTCCCGGCCCGTGGGCCCCGGTGCCGTCCAGGAGGTGGTCGCCGGCGCTCCCATGCAGGACTGCGCGCACACCATGGTGGTCACCAACAACGATTTCACCGCAGCCGCACGGAAATTGGCCGAACTGCACGACTGCACCCTGGTCAGCGGCACCGAGCTGACTCGGCTCCGCGGGTTGATCCGGCAGCAGGTCCTAGAGCGTCCGTAGCACTTCCCGCACCGCCTGGACAGCTTCGTCGATCTCGACCCGCGACACTGTCAGCGCCGGGCGGAACCGCACCGAGTCGACGCCACTGGCCAGCAGGATGACATGTCGCTCCCAGAGCCGCCGGATCGCCTCATCACGCTGCACGGCCGACGGCATGCTGAACGCGCACATCAGCCCGCGCCCGCGCGGGTCGAGTACCAGATCAGGAAATTCGCTTGCCAGACAACGCAGCTGGCCGACCAGGTACCACCCCATCCGCACGGCGTTCCCGATCAGCCCGTCGGCTTCGATGACCTCGAGGATGCGGCGGGCCCGCACCATGTCGGTGAGGTTGCCACCCCAGGTGGAGTTGATCCGCGAGCTGACCCGGAAGACGTTGTCGGCGATGTCGTCCACGCGGCCGCCCGCCATCACGCCGCACACCTGAGCCTTCTTGCCGAAGGCCACCACGTCGGGCGTGACGCCCAATTGCTGGTAGGCCCAGGGGGTTCCGGTCATCCCGACGCCCGTCTGCACCTCGTCGAAGATCAACAGCGCGTCGTACTCGACGCACAAATCCCGCATTGCGGCGAAGAACTCGGCCCGCAGGTGCCGGTCACCACCTTCGCCCTGGATGGGCTCGGCGATGAAGCAGGCGATGTCGTGCGGGTACGCCTCGAAAGCCGCCCGGGCCTGCCGCAGCGATTCCCTTTCCAGTGCAACGATATCCACGCCCGGGGCCACCACCGGCGCATCGATACGCGGCCAGTCGAACTTCGGGAAGCGGGCCACCTTGTTGGGGTCGGTGTTGGTCAGCGACATGGTGTAACCGCTGCGGCCGTGGAAGGCGCCGCGCAGGTG
The DNA here is from genome assembly GCF_048282635.1 of Mycobacterium sp. PDNC021. Classification (NCBI taxonomy): domain Bacteria; kingdom Bacillati; phylum Actinomycetota; class Actinomycetes; order Mycobacteriales; family Mycobacteriaceae; genus Mycobacterium; species Mycobacterium sp. PDNC021. The sequence continues at coordinate 2,358,923 of NZ_CP182502.1, read as the reverse complement.
CAGCACCCGAGTGCCCAGCGCCGGGTCGATCCCGCGCGATTCGTTGAGCCGGCTCTTCCAGTCGAATGCGACCTTGAGCGCGTTCTCCACCGCCAGCGCACCGCCGTCGACGAAGAACAGGTGCGGCAGCGCCGGGTCACCCAGCACGCGCGCGAACGTCTGCACGAAGCGCGCCATCGGCACGGAGTACACATCCGAGTTGCTCGGCTTGTTCACCGCCGCCTGCGCCAGTTCGGCACGGAAGGCCGAGTCGGTCAGCGCCGGATGGTTCATCCCCAGCGCCGACGACGCGAAGAACGTGAACATGTCGAGGTACCGGCTGCCGTCACGCGCGTCGACGAGATAAGAGCCACCGGACCGGTCGAGATCGAGGACGAGGTCCAAACCGTCGGTCAGGATGCTGCGCCCCAGTACGTCACGGACGTCACGCGCGCTGCCGGCCGACAGCCCGTCAGAAGAAGTCAGAACAGCGGTCATGCCGCCATCCTAACGCAATATTTACAGTTTGCGCGACCCTAAACAGGAACTATTCCGGTAGCGACACTTGATCATCGTAAAAAGTCTGTAAGATGATGGTGCTTCGCGTGCGAACGTTGGCGACGGTCCGGATCCGCTGCAGCAGGCCTTCCAGCGCCCGCGCCGAGGCAACACGCACCACCAGCACGTAGCTCTCCTCACCGGCCACCGAATGGCAGGACTCGATTTCGGGGAAGTGCTGCAGCCGCGCCGGGGCATCATCGGGTTGGGAAGGATCGAGTGGGGTGATCGCAACGAACGCAGACAGCATGTGGCCGACGGCCTCGGGGTTGATCCGCGCGGTGTACCCGATGATCACGCCGCGAGATTCCAGCCTGCGCACCCGTGACTGCACCGCCGACACCGACAGGCCCGCCGCCGTCGCCAGGTGCGCCAGCGTCGTCCGGCCGTCGGCTATCAGCTCCCGCACCAGGATTCGATCGACGTCGTCAAGCTCCGCTTCGGCCATGGCCGGAGATTACCCCCAGGCGCAGCCATGACGGTTCAGACGTGGGAGCTGCGCGCCGCGTTCGCCGCTGCGCTGTCGCGGATGTACGGCGCCGAAGTACCGGCCTACACCACCCTCGTGGACGTCAGCACGGCCGTGAACCGGGACTGCGTCACCGACGGCCGGCTCGGTTCTCTCGACCGGGTCACTGCGGAACGGCACGGCGCGATCCGGGTCGGCAGCCGGGCCGAACTCGCCGACGTCGCAGACCTTTTCGCGGCTTTCGGCATGTACCCGGTCGGCTTCTACGACCTGCGCGAGGCCGCCTCGCCCGTGCCAGTGGTCTCCACCGCGTTCCGCCCCATCGAGGCAGACGAGCTGGACCGCAACCCGTTTCGGGTCTTCACCTCGATGCTGGCCACCGAGGACGCCCGCTTCTTCGCCCACGACCTGCGGACGCGCGTACAACGGTTCGTCGGGCAGCGTCAGCTGTTCGACCCGGCATTGATCGCGCAGGCCCGCCGCATCGCCGTCGACGGCTGCCCGACGGCCGATGCCGGCGAGTTCGTCCGCCGCTGCGCCGCGGCGTTCTCGTTGTCCCACACACCGATCGACCAGGCCTGGTACGACGAGCTCAGCGACATCTCCGCCGTCGCCGCAGACATCGCCGGTGTCAGCACCACCCACATCAATCACCTGACGCCGCGCGTGCTCGACATCGATGAGCTGTACCGCCGGATGACGGCCCTCGGTATCACCATGATCGATGCGATCCAGGGGCCGCCCCGCACCGACGGACCGCCGGTCCTGTTGCGGCAGACGTCGTTTCGGGCCCTGGCCGAGCCGCGTACGTTCCGTGCCCCGGACGGCACCGTGTTCGACGGGAGTCTGCGGGTGCGCTTCGGCGAGGTCGAGGCACGCGGGGTGGCGCTGACCCGCGCGGGCCGGGAGCGCTACGACGCCGCCATGGCCGACCGCGAACACTGGGACCGGTACTTCCCGGCCACCGACGCCGAGATGGCGGCTCAGGGCCTGGCCTACTACCGCGCCGGCGATCCCGCGAAACCCGTTGTCTACGAGGACTTCCTACCGGCGTCCGCGGCAGGCATCTTCCGCTCGAATCTCGACAGCGAGACGCGAGCCAGCGACGCGGTCGCCGACCCCGCCCACTACAGCCTCGACTGGATGGCCGGCGCCATCGGCCATCACATCCATGACCCTTACGACCTCTACGAGAAAGCGGCATCATGACTCCCCTTCAGCCCCAAGTGCAGACTCTCCTACCCACCGCCGATCAGCTCCGGGACCGCGTGCGAACCGCGCTACAGGCCGTGGGAGCGCACGTCGCCCTGGGCGAACCCGGCGCCCAGGGCTTGCACGCCAGCACGCCCATCACCGGTGAGGTCCTGTTCACCATCACGGAGAGCACGCGCGACGAGACGGATGCCGCGATCGCCGAAGCGGCACAGGCCTTCTCCACGTGGCGCACCACCCCGGCACCGGTGCGCGGCGCGCTCGTGGCCCGCCTGGGCGAGCTGCTCATCGAGCACAAGGCCGATCTGGGCACCCTGGTGACCATCGAGGCCGGCAAGATCACCTCTGAAGCCCTCGGCGAGGTGCAGGAGATGATCGACGTCTGCCAGTTCGCGGTCGGCCTGTCCCGACAGCTCTACGGCAAGACGATCGCCTCCGAACGCCCCGGGCACCGGCTCATGGAGAACTGGCATCCGCTCGGGGTCGTCGGCGTCATCACCGCGTTCAACTTCCCCGTTGCCGTGTGGGCCTGGAACACCGCCATCGCATTGGTGTGCGGCGACACCGTGGTGTGGAAGCCCTCCGAGCTGACCCCGCTGACCGCCATCGCCTGTCAGGCGCTGCTGGAGCGCGCCGCGGCCGATGTCGGGGCGCCCGACGCGGTGTCGCGGTTGGTATTGGGCGGCCGCGAGATCGGCGAGCAGTTGGTCGACGATCCCCGCGTCGCGCTGCTGAGTGCGACGGGCTCGGTGCGGATGGGTCAGCAGATCGGCCCGCGCGTGGCCCAGCGATTCGGGAAGGTGCTGTTGGAGCTCGGCGGCAACAACGCGACCATCGTCACGCCGTCGGCTGACCTGGACCTGGCGGTGCGGGGCATCGTGTTCGCCGCGGCCGGCACCGCCGGCCAGCGGTGCACCACGCTGCGCAGGGTCATCGCCCACCGCAGCGTGGCCGACACGTTGGTGCAGCGCATCGTCACCGCGTACCAGAGCCTTCCGGTGGGCGACCCTTCCGCCGACCGCACGCTGATCGGGCCGCTGATCCATGAGCGGTCCTACCGCGACATGGTGGGCGCGCTGGAGCAGGCCCGCGCCGAAGGCGGCGAGGTCACCGGTGGCGAGCGGGTGCAACTGCACCCCAGCTCCTACTACGTCACACCGGCGGTGGTCAGGATGCCCGGGCAGACGGCCATCGTGCACCAGGAGACGTTCGCGCCCATCCTGTACGTGCTGACCTACGACACCCTCGAAGAAGCCATCGCCCTCAACAATGCGGTGCCGCAGGGCCTTTCGTCGGCGATCTTCACGACCGACATCCGGGAGGCCGAGCGGTTCATGGCCGCCGACGGGTCCGATTGCGGCATCGCCAACGTCAACATCGGTACCTCGGGCGCGGAGATCGGCGGGGCGTTCGGCGGCGAGAAGCAGACAGGCGGCGGTCGCGAATCCGGCTCGGATTCCTGGCAGGCCTACATGCGCCGGGCCACCAACACCGTCAACTACTCGTCCGATCTGCCCCTGGCTCAAGGAGTTCAGTTCGGCTGAGCCCACGATGCGGTAGACATGAGCCCGTGAAGATCGAAGGTGCGGTGGCCGTGGTCACCGGGGCAGGCTCGGGCATCGGCAGGTCCATCGCGACGGCGCTGGCCGCCGCGGGTGCATCCGTGGTGGCCGGCGATATCAACGCCGAAGCCGCCGCCGATACGGCCGCGGGCTTCGGGGGTGTCGGCGTCGGCGCCGACGCGTCGTCGGTGGCTGGCATCGCCGCGCTGCTCGACGCGGCCCGCGAGGCGTACGGGCCGGTGGACATCTACGTCGCCAACGCCGGTATCACCGGGGAACCGGGACTGGGCGACGACGAAGCCGCCTGGGACCGCATCATCGACATCAACCTGCGCGCGCACATCCGCGCCGCCAAAGCTGTTGTGCCCGAATGGGTTGAGCGCGGCACCGGACATTTCGTCGCCGTGGCTTCGGCCGCCGGCCTGCTCACCCAACTCGGCGCGGCCGGGTACAGCGTGACCAAGCACGCCGCGGTCGGCTTCGCGGAGTGGCTGACCATCACGTACGGCGACCAGGGCATCGGCGTGAGCTGCGTCTGCCCGATGGGCGTGGACACCCCGCTGCTGCGCGGGATGACCGACTCCCCCGACGCCGCGATTCGGGTCGCCGGCAACGCCGTCACCCACGCCGGCAACGTCGTCGGGCCCGATGACGTTGCCGCGCTGGTGGTCCAGGCGATCGAGGACGGCACGTTCCTGGTCCTGCCGCACCCCGAGGTGCTGGAGATGTACCGGCACAAGGGCGCCGATTGCGACCGCTGGATCGCCGGCATGCGCCGATATCAGCGCACCCTGAACCAGTGATTCAGGCGGACGGCGCAACGTGTCGTACCCACCAGGCAGTATGGAGCCGTGGCACCCATCGACCCGATGGCCCGGTTCAGTGACCTGACCCGGGAGTGGTTCTCGGCTGCCTTCAGCACGCCCACCCCGGCTCAGGCGCAGGCCTGGCAAGCCATTGCCGACGGGCACAACACACTGGTCATCGCCCCCACCGGGTCCGGCAAGACGCTGGCGGCGTTCCTCTGGGCGATCGACCAGCTGGCGCAGGAGCCCGACGGCAAGGGCACCCGCGTGCTGTACGTCTCGCCGTTGAAGGCCCTCGCGGTCGACGTCGAACGCAACCTGTCCACGCCGCTCACCGGCATCACACGGGTGGCCGAGCGCCTGGGCACGCCGGCGCCCAAGATCACCGTGGGTGTGCGGTCGGGCGACACCTCCCCGGCGCAGCGCCGCCAGCTGATCGCCAAACCGCCGGACATCCTGATCACCACACCCGAGTCGCTGTTCCTCATGTTGACGTCGGCGGCCCGCGAGACGCTGGCGACGGTGCGTACCGTCATCGTCGACGAGGTGCACGCGGTCGCGGCCACCAAACGTGGTGCACACCTGGCGCTTTCGCTGGAGCGGCTGGACCAGCTGACCGCGGCGCCGGCGCAGCGGATCGGCCTGTCCGCCACCGTCAAACCACCCGAGGAGGTGGCCCGTTTCCTGTCGGGCGCAGCCCCCACCACCATCGTCAAACCACCGGCCGCCAAGACCTTCGACCTCACCGTCGAGGTTCCGGTGCCCGACATGGCCAACCTCGACGGCGGCACCATCTGGCCCGATGTCGAGGAACGCATCGTCGACCTCATCGAGTCGCACAATTCATCCCTGGTGTTCACCAACTCCCGGCGGCTGGCCGAACGGCTCACCGCGCGGCTCAACGAGATTCACGCCGCCCGCTCCGGCATCGAGCTGCCCAACGAACGCAACCCGCAGATCGGTGGCGGCGCGCCCGCCACCATCATGGCCAGCGGCCAGACCTTCGGCGCACCGAGTCTGCTCGCCAAGGCTCACCACGGATCGGTCAGCAAGGAGGCCCGCGCCCAGGTCGAAGACGACCTCAAGAGCGGCCGACTCAAAGCCGTGGTGGCCACCTCGAGCCTCGAACTCGGCATCGACATGGGTGCGGTCGATCTGGTCATCCAGGTCGAAGCGCCACCGTCGGTGGCCAGCGGCCTGCAGCGCATCGGCCGCGCCGGTCACCAGGTCGGCGAGATCTCCGAGGGCGTGCTGCTGCCCAAGCACCGGATCGACCTGATCAACTGCGCGGTCACCGTGCAGCGGATGCGCGCCGGCGAGATCGAAACCCTGCAGGTACCCACCAATCCCCTCGACGTGCTGGCCCAGCACACCGTCGCGGCAGCCGCTCTCGAGCCGCTCGACGCCGACCGGTGGTTCGACGCCGTCCGCCGCAGCGCGCCGTTCGCCGCGTTGCCGCGCAGCGCCTTCGAAGCGACAATGGATCTGCTGGCCGGCAAGTACCCGTCCACCGAGTTCGCGGAGCTACGGCCGCGGCTGGTCTACGACCGCGACACCGGAACCCTGACCGCTCGCCCCGGCGCGCAGCGACTGGCCGTCACCTCCGGCGGCGCGATCCCGGACCGCGGCATGTTCACCGTCTACCTGGCCACCGGCGACGAAAAGCCCTCGCGGGTAGGCGAACTCGATGAGGAGATGGTCTACGAGTCGCGCCCTGGCGACGTCATCTCCCTGGGTGCCACCAGCTGGCGGATCACCGAGATCACCCATGACCGGGTACTGGTCCTGCCCGCACCCGGCCAGCCCGCGCGGTTGCCGTTCTGGCGCGGCGACGCCGTCGGCCGTCCCGCCGAGCTGGGTGCCGCTATCGGTGCCTTCACCGGGAAACTGGCCGGACTGTCGCGCGCCGACTTCGACGAGTACTGCAGCACAATGGGTTTCAACGGCTACGCCACAGACAATCTGTGGCAACTGCTGGACGAGCAGCGACAGGCCACCGGCACCGTACCGACCGACACCACCTTCGTGGTGGAACGGTTCCGCGATGAGCTCGGCGATTGGCGGATCGTCCTGCATTCCCCCTACGGGCTGCGGGTACACGGGCCGCTGGCGCTGGCCGTCGGCCGCCGGATCATGGAGCGGTACGGCATCGACGAGAAGCCCACCGCATCCGACGACGGCATCGTGCTGCGGCTGCCCGACACCGGGGAAACCCCGCCCGGCGCAGACATTTTCGTGTTCGACGCCGACGAGATCGAGTCCATCGTCACGGCCGAGGTCGGCGGGTCGGCGCTGTTCGCCTCCCGCTTCCGCGAGTGTGCCGCACGGGCGCTGCTGCTGCCGCGGCGTCATCCCGGCAAGCGGTCGCCGCTGTGGCATCAGCGGCAGCGGGCCGCCCAGCTGCTGGACATCGCGCGCAAATACCCGGATTTCCCGATCGTGCTGGAGACCGTGCGGGAATGCCTGCAGGACGTCTACGACGTCCCGATGCTCACCGAGTTGATGCGACGCGTCGCGCAGCGCCAGATCCGGATGCTCGACGTGCAGACCGCCACCCCGTCACCGTTCGCCGCGTCGTTGTTGTTCGGCTACGTCGGCGCGTTCATGTACGAAGGCGACAGCCCGCTCGCCGAACGCCGCGCTGCCGCACTGTCTTTGGATGCCACCCTGCTGGCCGAGCTGCTGGGCCGGGTGGAACTGCGCGAGCTGCTCGAACCCGACGTGGTGGCAGCCACCATCAGGCAGCTACAGCACCTGGCCGAGGACCGGGCGGCCCGCGACGCCGAGGGCATCGCCGACCTCCTGCGGCTGCTCGGACCGCTGAGCACCGAGGAACTCCGGCAGCGTTGCACCGCAAGTGATGTCGAGGCCTGGTGCGCCACCCTGCAAGCCGCCAAACGCGCGATCGCGGTGACCTTCGCCGGGCAGAGCTGGTGGGCCGCGGTCGAAGACATGGGACTGCTGCGCGACGGCCTCGGGGTCGCGGTGCCGGTCGGCGTGCCGGCCAGTTTCACCGCTGCCGTGTCCGATCCGCTCGGCGAACTGCTCGGCCGCTACGCCCGGACCAACGGGCCGTTCACCACGACTCAGGCGGCCGCCAGGTTCGGCCTGGGCCACCGGGTGACGGCCGATGCCCTGAGCCGGATGGTGTTGGACGGCAAGCTCATTCGTGGTGAGTTCACCGACATTCCGGACAGCGTCGATCAACAGTGGTGTGACACCACGGTGCTGAAGATTCTGCGGCGCCGGTCGCTGGCCGCGCTGCGGGCCCAGATCGAACCGGTCAGCACGGCCGCATACGCGCGGTTCCTGCCCGCCTGGCAGCAGTTCGGCGACGCCCGCGGCATCGACGGCCTGGCATCGGTCATCGAACAGCTTGCCGGCGTGCCGATTCCGGCGTCGGCGGTCGAGCCGCTCGTGTTCGGTCAGCGCGTGTCGGACTACCAACCGGCGATGCTCGACGAACTGCTGGCCTCCGGTGAGGTCACCTGGTCGGGGGCGGGACAGATCGCCGGCAGCGACGGGTGGGTCGTCTTCCATCGGGCCGACACCGCGCCGCTGTCCCTGGCGCCCGGTACGGAGATCGAATTCACCGACACGCATCGCGAGCTGCTCGACACCCTGGGTAACGGTGGCGCGTACTTCTTCCGGCAACTGGCGCCCGAAGACAGCACCGACGCGAAACAGGCGCTGTGGGAACTGATCTGGGCCGGCTGGATCACCGGCGACACCTTCGCCCCAATACGTGCGCTCCTGGGCAACGCGGGGCGCAAACCCGGCGGCGCGCATCGCCAGCGGCAGCAGCGCCCGCCACGGCTCAGTCGCTACAGCGTCGCCCGGCCGCAGGCCCGCACCGTCGACCCGACCGTCGCCGGCCGGTGGTCGGCACTGCCACCCGCCGAACCGGAATCCACCATGCGGGCACACTTTCAGGCCGAGCTGCTGCTGAACCGCTACGGCGTCGTCACTCGCGGCGCCGCCGACGGCCTGTCCGGCGGCTTCGCCTCGTTGTACAAAGTGCTCACCGCCTTCGAGGAAGCGGGTCGCTGCCAGCGCGGGTATTTCATCGAATCGCTTGGCGGCGCGCAGTTCGCCGTGGCCTCGACCGTGGACCGGCTGCGTAACTATCTCGACAACGTCGACCAGAGCAGCCCTGACTACACCGCCATCGTGCTGGCCGCCACCGATCCCGCAAACCCCTACGGCGTCGCGCTCCCGTGGCCCGAGGTGGCCGGGCATCGGCCAGGTCGCAAGGCGGGCGCGCTGGTGGCATTGGTCGACGGCGAGTTGGTGTGGTTCCTGGAACGCGGCGGAAAGTCGTTGTTGTCGTTCGACGCGACCCCGGATCAACAACGTGCGGCGGCCGGCGCGCTGGCGGACCTGGTGAGTGCGGGGCGCTTGCAGTCGCTGCTGATCGAAAAGGTCAACGGGGAGCCGGTATTGGCCCCTACCCCCGACGCCGAGCAGGCGCAGGTGCACGCGGCGCTCGCGGGCGCCGGTTTCTCCCGCACTCCGCGTGGGCTGCGGCTGCGCTAGGCCTCCGGCTTCACGTTCGGCAGTATCGAGGCCATGGATAACGGGTTGGCAGACGCCGCCATCGCCGCGATGACACCGGCTCAGCGGCACGACCTGATCATGCGATTGCAGCGTCCGCTGGATGAAGTGTTTCCGCCTGCCATGGCCAGAAAAATGCGGCGCATCCGTCTGACGTTGATGACCGGCAGCTGCATCGTGCTGATCCCGTGGGTCATCTACCTCGGATTCACGCTTCCGGACAGCTATACGGCGCACAACTGGCCGGCCACCTGGATCGGGTTCGACGGTCTGCTCGTCGCCTTCATGGCCACGACCGCCGTGCTGGGCTGGTTGCGTCGTCAACTGGTGCTGCTCACCGCGTTCACCACCGGGGTGCTGTTGGTGTGCGACGCCTGGTTCGACGTCATGACATCGGATTTCGGCGACGATTCGGCGGTGCCATTGGTGACCGCGGTGCTGATCGAACTGCCACTGGCGGTACTCATGATGACCGGAGCGCTCCGGATTCTGCGCCTGACCGCGACGCGGCTGTGGTTCCTCGAACCTGGCGCACCACTGTGGCGGCTGCCGCTGCTCCCGTGACCTGAAGCCACCGGATGCCGTACCGGCGGTCGTGAATTCTCTTGATGACCAGCGCTTTTCCGCACCTCGGCGGGACCGGGGTGGTCCGTCTAGTTGGTTGACGGTGTTGGTGGTGGCTCGAATGGTTGGTACCACCACCATTGGGCGCGTTCCCCGGTCGGGCCGGGGCACGGCCGCACATCAGGCGGCGGTGTGGTCGGTGGCCGGGCCAGCGATCGGTTGCTCAAGGGCCGTCCTGCCGCGTCGGTCACCACCAGCCGGTCGGCAGGTCCGGTGATGGTGATGCCACCGCGGTGATGCAACCGGTGGTGATAGGGGCACACCAGCACCAGGTTGTGGAGTTCGGTGACGCCGCCGTCCTCCCAATGGACGACATGGTGGGCATGCAAACCCCGGGTGGCCCCGCACCCGGGGACCACGCAGCAGCGGTCGCGGTACTCCAGCGCCCGGCGCAGCCGGCGGCTGATGGTCCGGGTGCTGCGTCCCGCGCCGATCAGCTGGCCATGCCGCTGCAGCCACACCTCGCAGGTCGCATCGCACAACAACAGCCGACGTTCCTCATCGGTGAGCACCGACCCCACATGCACTGCGGCAGAGTCCTGGTCGAGGTCCAGGTGCACCACGACAGTGGTGTGCTGCCCGTGCGGCCGGCGTTGCACGTCACTGTCCCACCCGGCCTCGACCAGGCTCATGAACCCGTCCACCTGATTCGGCAACGGCGGCGCCGCCTCCGACACACGCTCGTCGTTCTCGTGGTCGCGTTTCCAGTCCGCGACCAACGCATCCTGGTGCGAGGCCAGCGCGGCATCGACCTTCGCCGCCTCCAGCTTCGGCAACCGGATCGTGTACGTCGTCGACCCGTCATCGTGCGTGGTCTTCTTGATCGACCGCTCAGGTCCCGGCTTCGACTCCAGCTCGGGCTCGGGCTCCGGGCGCGGCTCGAGCTTCACGGCCTTGCGCAGCTGGGTGACGGTCGCGCTTTCTGCGAACTGGGCATAGTGCTCATCAGAACCGTCCGCGGCGTGTTCGGCGACCACCCCGACCTGATCCAACGACAACCGACCCTCACGCATCGCCTCAGCGCACCGCGGGAACTCCTCCAGACGGCGCGCGACCGCCACCATCACCTCCGCATTACGCGGCGACACACCCGTTTTCCACGCCACCAACGACGTGAGCGACCGGGCACCGGTCGCACCCCACAACCCATCGCGATCGATCTCGGCCGCAATCTCCACCAGCCGCGCGTCGATCGCGTTGCGCTGACCGGTCAGCTCACCGATCTCATCGAAAAACGCATCCATACGCTCACACGGCGACGCCTCAACATCGAAAGCCGTTGTGGTGCTGGACATGACACCATCAAAGCAGAAGGGTACGACAAATTTTGGCCGCTCCGAGTGGCGAATGAGAAACTGTACTGCTCAAGCAGCAGAAGGGTTTTCGATCACGATCGCAACGCCCTGACCTGAGCCGACGCAGACGCCGATGGCTCCGTAGCGGGCATTGCGCTCGCGCAGTTCGGTGGCCAGGGTCAGGACGTACCGCGCACCAGTGGCGCCGAACGGATGGCCGATCGCCACGGCACCTCCGTTGGGCGTGAGCTTCTCGTCGGGAACGACGAACCCATCGAGCTGGTTCGGCAGTTCCCGCAGCACTCCGAGAGCCTGCGCACTGAACGCTTCATGGACTTCCCAGACGTCGATCTGCTCGGGGGTCAACCCTGCACGTTTGATCGCCAGGGGCAGCGCCCACGCCGGCGCGAGACCCATGAACAGCGGATCGATCCCGTACACCGCCGAGGACACCACCCGCGCCAACGGCTCGATGCCGAGTTCCGCCGCCCGCTCCCCCGACGCCAGGACCAGGGCGCTGGCGCCATCGGTCAGCGGCGTCGAGTTGGCAGCGGTCATCTGAGTGGTGCCCGGTTGCGGGCGCAGGGCCGCCAGTTGCTCGGCCGTGGTTTCGTCGCGGATGAATTCGTCGTGTTCGAACAGCCTAGCCGGGGATCTCTTCGTCGCGGCGATCTCGACCGGCATGATCTCCTTGGCCAGTCGGCCAGAATCACGTGCCGCCTTGGCATTTCGCTGAGTCCGCAGCGCGAACGCGTCGATCTCCTCGCGTGTCAGTCCGTAGCGATCGGCCACCTTTTGCGCGGTCTCGATCATGCTGATGTAGGCGTTGCGGGCCAGCAGCGCCGGGTTGGGTGGGCCGCCGGCGCCGGCCCACATGGTGTCGAGCAGGATGACCGGTCCCCGCGGCGCGAACGGCGCGTCGCCTTTCATATAGGCCCAGCCGGACCGTGACATCGATTCGACACCGCACGCGATGCCGACGCCGAGGTCGCCGGCCTTGATGGCATGCGCAACGTTGATCGTGGCACTCAGCGACGACCCGCAGAACCGGTTGATGGTCGTGCCGGCCACCGTGTCGGGGAATCCCGCGGCGAGCGCCGCCCAGCGAGCGATGTCGCCCATGCCCTCGTGGGCGGGATTCACACAGCCCGCGACGACGTCCTCGATGGCTCCGAGCTCGACACCGACGCGTTCGCACGCGCCCTTCATCGTCATGCCGAGGAGGTCGTCGGTGCGGATGTGCGACAGCGAACTGCCGTAGCGCGCGAATGGAGTGCGGACACCACCAAGCACAAATGCTTCTGTCATCAACCGTCTCCCGCTCGACGTCAAAGCGAGCGTAACCAGTCGAGCACCTGCTGCGCGTGGGTATTCGGCGGGAAGATCGGATAGAAGACGTGCTCGATCCGGCCGTCTCGGATCACCATCGTCAGCCGGGTGTAGAGCCGTGGGTGCCCGGCCGCGGCGAAGGTCGGGAGCCCCAACTCTGCTGCCAGCGCGAAGGTCTCGTCCGACAGCATGTGGAACGGCAGCCGCAGACGCCGCACCACTTCCGCCTGATACTCGACGTCCTGGCTGGACAGACCCCAGACCTCCGCTACGCCAGCGTCTTTCAGCTCGGCGAAGTGGTCACGGAAATCGCATGCCTCGGTCGAGCAGCCGCGCGCTCCTGGAATTGCGTCCCACCCCTCCGGGAGGTCGGCGCCGGGACGACCGGTGAGCGGGTACAGATACAGAATCATCCGTCCCGTCGGCAGGCTCCCCAGCCGAACGGAGCCACCACCACTCGACTTCAGCGTGATATCGGGGAACCGCAGTCCCGTCAGATGGTCTGCTGCGCCGTCGTTTTCGGGGACAGGAAGGCCCGCGGGAAGAGTCGTGTAGTCCGTCACCTGCTCATACTCCTTATCGAATTCGCGGCACGCGGCAGCATTGAGCCGCGCCGTGAGGACCTGTCGCCGCTGTGTCAGCGACGCAATGGTCTCGTCGAGGACCGCGATACTGTCCCGATATGCCGCAAGCGACTCGGGGCACTCGTCACTGTGTTCATGGCCGTGGCGAAGGCAGTCTATGAACGGGCCGACCTTCGACGGGGCGATGCCGACGGCGGCCAGCGCACGCACCTCGCTCACGATCTGCACGTCTTCCTCGGAATAGTCCCGGTACCCATTGCCCAGGCGCGACGGATCGAGAAGGCCGAGCTGCTCGTAATACCGCACGGCCTTGGTCGACGCGCCCGTTCGCCGGGCCAGCTCAGAAATCTGCATGTTCAGTCCTCGACACCGAGGGTAAACATTGCCACCAGGGGCAAGGTCAAACCCGAGTCATAGAGTGAAGCCATGGCGCTGCACACCCCGCTGACGGAACTGTTCGGCATCGCCCATCCGATCGTCCTGGCCCCGATGGGCGACGTATCCGGTGGCCGGCTGGCTGCCGCGGTGTCCGAAGGGGGCGGACTGGGCCTGATCGGCGGCGGTCGTGGTGACCTCACCATGCTCGCCACCGAATGTCGGTTGGCCACGCAGGACACCGAAAAGCCCTGGGGTATAGGCCTACTCACGTGGGCTGTCAATCAGGAGATCGTCGATTGGGTCATCGCCCAACGACCCGCCGCCATCATGCTGTCGTTCGGTGACCCGGCCCCATTTGCCAAGGCCATCCAGGACGCGAACATCCCGCTGATGTCCCAGGTGCACACCCTCGACGAAGCCAGACAGGCCCTCGACGCGGGAGTCCAGGTGCTGGTGGCGCAGGGTAGAGAGGCCGGCGGCCACCACGGCGGCCGGTCGACGCTGCCGTTCGTTCCCGCTGTGGTCGACCTGGCGCACGGCACCCCGGTGCTGGCGGCGGGCGGCATCGGCGACGGTCGCGGTCTGGCTGCGGCGCTGACTCTCGGTGCCGCGGGCGCCATGATCGGCACCCGGTTCGAAGCCACCCACGAGTCGCTGCTCAGCGCCGCCGAATCGAAGGTCATGCTGAAGGCGACGGCCGAAGACACCACCACCGGCCGCGCCATCGACATCGCCGCCCGCCCCCTCGAAACGCGGTGGCCGGCTACGTATCCGGCGCGGACACTGCGCAGCGTCTTCACCGACCAGTGGCAGGACCGGGACGCCGAACTGGACGCGGATCCCAAGGCGCAAAAGGAGTTCCGCGACCGGGCAGCCAAGATGGATCTGGACTACGTCCCCATCTGGGCCGGCGAAGCCCTCGACCTGATCGACGAGCTCGAACTGGCCGCTCCCCTGGTGCACAAGATCGCCCATGATGCCGAACAAGCTCTGACCCGAGCCCACACCTACATCCGCTGATGCCCGAAGGCGACACCGTCTGGCATACCGCAGTAGTCCTCCGCGAGGCACTGCAGGGAAAGAAGCTGACGCGCTGCGACATTCGCGTCCCGAAGTTCGCCACCGTCGACCTCAGCGGACAACAGGTCGACGAAGTGCTCAGCCGCGGCAAGCACCTGTTCATCCGCACCACCGGGGCCAGCATCCACTCGCACCTCAAGATGGAGGGCAAGTGGCAGGTCAACACCAGGCCCAGAAGGCCCGACCACAAGACCAGAATCATTCTGGAAACCAATGACATTCAAGCGGTGGGCACCGAGCTCGGCACCTTGGAGATTCTCGAAAGAGACCACGACCAAGACGTCGTCAAACACCTCGGACCGGATCTCCTTGGCCCGGACTGGGATCCGCACACAGCAGCCCAGAACCTCATCCAGGACCCGCAGCGTCCGCTCCACGAAGCGCTGCTCGACCAACGCAACCTGGCCGGCGTCGGCAACGTCTATGCCAATGAGCTGTGTTTCATCGTCGGCCGCCGCCCCACGGCCTTGGTCAGCACAGTGAAAGACCCGCTGCGTCTGGCGCAGCGGGCCCGGGACATGTTGTGGTTGAACAGAAACCGGTGGAACCGGACTACAACGGGCGATACCCGACCCGGCCGTCAACTCTGGGTGTACGGCCGGGCCGGGCAAGCGTGTCGCAGGTGCGGGACGCTGATCGAATCAGGCGACCGAGACCGGCTCGCGAACCTCGGGAACCTCGCTGACCGGATCACCTTCTGGTGCCCGCTTTGTCAGCCATGAGTCCGGCAGTGCCAGGCGGCAGATCTTCTTGATGACCGAGTAGAACTGCTTGTGGATCGGGCCGGTGTTGTACTGCAGGCCGTACTGCTCGCACAGCGCCTTGACCTCCGGCGAGATTTCCGCGTAACGGTGCGCGGGCAGGTCCGGGAACAGGTGGTGCTCGATCTGGAAGGACAAGTTGCCGCTCATGATGTGGAACCAGGGTCCGCCGGAGATGTTCGCCGACCCCAGCAGCTGCCGGTAGTACCACTGGCCGCGAGTCTCGCTCTTGGTCTCCTCGATGGAGAACTCGTGGGTGCCCGCCGGGAAGTGGCCGCAGAAGATGATGGTGTACGACCACACGTTGCGGATCAGGTTCGCGGCCATATTGCCGGTGAACACGAAGGGCGCGAACGGCCCGGCCAGCAGCGGGAAGGCGACGTAGTCCTTGACGGTCTGCTTCTTGACCTTGGCCCAGATCTCCTTGAGCGTGTCCTTCTTGTCCCGCAGGGTGATTTCGCGGGCGAGGATGCGCTCGGTCTCCAACTCGTGCAGCGCGACGCCGTACTGGAAGAACACCATCAGCAGGAAGGCGTAGACCGGGTTGCCCAGGAAGTACGGGCGCCACTTCTGGTCTTCGCTCATCCGCAGTATGCCGTAGCCGACATCGCGGTCCATGTCGACGATGTTGGTGTAGGTGTGGTGCATGTAGTTGTGCGAGTGCCGCCACTGGTCCGACGGGCAGGCAGAATCCCATTCGAATTCCTGGCCGCGCAGCCCGGGATCACCCATCCAGTCGTACTGACCGTGCATGACGTTGTGGCCGATCTCCATGTTGTCCAGGATTTTGGACGCACCGAGCATCGCCACGGCCACCGGCCAGGCCGGCGGCAGGAACATCAGGGCGCGGCCGGCGACCTCGAGGCTGCGCTGCTTCTTGATGATGTCGCGGATGTAGTCGGCGTCGCGCTCGCCCAGGTCGGCGAGCACACGCTCGCGGATGGCGTCGAGTTCGCGACCGAAGGTGTCGAACTGCTCGGGGGTCATCGGAGTCTTAGCCATGATGAATTCCTTTGCCTGGTAGGTATTTTGAAGGTTCTAGAGATCGATCTGGACGTCGCCGCACGGGGCGGTCACGCAGATTTCGATGATTTCGTCGGGGGCGGTCGAGACCGCACCGGTGATCAGGTTCTTCACGGGGCCGCTGATCTTCGTGCGGGTGCAGGTGTGGCAGATGCCCATCCGGCAGCCGCTGGTCGGGTTGAGCCCGGCGGCCTCGGCCTGCTCGAGGATGGAGCGACCGTCGTCGACGATGTCGACCTTGCTCTCGGTGAAGGCGATGTTGCCACCCGACGCCTCTGTCGGGACGGCGATGACCGGGGGCACGAAGCTCTCGGACTGGGCACCCGGCAGCAGGTCCTTGACCGCGTCGACCAGGGCCGGCGGGCCGCAGACGAACACCGCGTCGGGGTTGGGCATCGCGGCGGCCAGGTGGTCCGGGCCGAAGTGACCGCTCAGGTCACCGCGGTTCGACCGGGTGAAGCTGTGCAGCACCTTCACGCCCGGGGTGGCCGCCAGCTCGGTGGCGTAGGCAGCCTCTTCGGGGTTGCGGGCGTAGTGGACGAACGCGACCTCGCCGTCGTAGTTCTCCTCGCGCAGGGTGCGCAGCATGGACAGCACCGGCGTGATGCCGCTACCGCCGGAAATCAGCAGGATGCGGCGGGGGCGCTGCTCCGGCATGACGAAGTCGCCGCCGACGGAGTCGAGGTGGACGACCATGCCGGGCTCGGCGTGCTCGAACAGGTGGGTGGAGACCAGGCCGCCGTCGTGCAGGCCGACGGTCAGCTCGATGACCGGGCTGCCCTCGGAGTTGGCCGGCGAGTAGCACCGGGTGCGGCGGCGGCCGTCGATCTCGACGGTCAGGTTGATGTGCTGGCCGGCCTTGAAGCCCTGCCAGGCGTCGTTGGGCTGCAGCGTCAGGGTGACGCTGCGCGGCGTCTGCCGACGGACCGCGACCACCTTGGCGCGGGCATCGTTGACAGTCCAGGTGCGGTCGAAAACCTCGGTGTACCGGTCCACGCCGTGCGGGCCGGTGAGGATGCCAACCAGGGCGGAGCGCCGAACTCGGCGGCTCAAAGTTTCGGTGAACATGTGTACACAGTGGCCGATTCCAAGCGTTCGCGTCAAGACTTAAAGCCCAGGTTGTTGCTGGGATCACACAGTGAACATCCGTATGCTTGCGCCATACACAAACGTTTCAATCTGCGGTATCGCCGCGCTGTGTAAACTTTGTTCGGTGAACAGTCGTACCCCTGGTTCACGCGACCGGAGGTCGAGCCGCTCATCAAGCTCTCGCGTCCAGGACAACCTGTCGCGCGAAGAGCGCAAGGAAGCCACCCGCCGCGCAATCATCACGGCTGCCCTCACGCTGCTCGAAGAGGACAGTTTCAGCGCGCTCAGCCTGCGTGAGGTCACCCGCGAGGCCGGCATCGTGCCCGCTGCCTTCTACCGGCACTTCGAGACCATGGATGCGCTCGGTCTGGTGCTGATCGACGAGTCCTTCCGCGCCCTCCGTGAGATGCTGCGCGGTGGCCGCGCCGGCCAGCTCGACCCGAAACGCTTCATCGAGTCCTCCGTCGACATCCTGTTCAACAGCGTCGCCGAACGGCCGGAGCATTGGCGCTTCATCAGCCGCGAGCGCAACAGCGGCGTCACCGCGCTGCGCTACGCGATCCGCACGGAAATCCGGTTGATCACCTCGGAGCTCGCGATCGACCTGAGCCGGCTGCCGGGGCTCACCACCTGGAGCGCCGAGGACCTGAACATCGTGGCCGGACTGTTCGTCAACACGATGATGACCACCGCCGAATCCATCGACGACGCCAACGACGCGAAGGCGCTGGACGACGTCAAGCGGACCGCGCGCAAACAGCTGCGAATGATCGCCGTAGGCGTGGCCGGGTGGCACAGCGGCTAACGTCAGTCGCATGCCGCCGCTGTCACTGTCCTACCCGCGCCCCGACATCGCTGTCCTGACCCTGGACCGCCCGGAGAAACTCAACGCGCTGAACTTCGAACTCGTCGAAGCCCTGCACAGCACCCTCGAGGACATCCACCGAAACAACGAGTGTCGCGTCGTCGTGCTCACCGGCGCCGGCCGCGGATTCTGTTCGGGCCTGGACCTCTCCGACCCCAACCCGGCGGAAGCCGGTGGCGGACTGGAATTTCCGCGGTCGGGCATGCGCTGGCAGGAACGTATCGCCGAGCTGACCACGCGTATCCAGAATCTGCGCCAGCCGGTGATCGCCGCGGTCAACGGGCCCGCGTACGGCGGCGGCTTCGCCATCGCATTGGCCGCCGACATCCGGATCGCCGGGCCTGGTGCACGGTTCTGCACCCAGTTCATCAAGCTGGGCATCGGCGGCTGCGACATCGGGGTGAGCTACACGCTCCCCCGGATCGTCGGTGCCGGGCAGGCGTTCGATCTGATCCTGACCGCCCGGACGGTGGCGGCCGACGAAGCACTGCGCCTGGGGCTGGTCTCGCGGCTGTCCGCGGACGACGTCGTCGCCGATGCCCTGGCCATCGCCGAAACCCTGTGCGGCTACGGCAAGTTCGGCGTCGAGTCGACCAAGCAGGTGTTGTGGGCCAACCTCGAAGCCTCCAGTTTGCAGGCCGCGCTGCACGTGGAGAACCGCAGCCAGATTCTCGCCGCCTCAGCCCAGATCGATTTGGCGGCAAAGGCGTTCGGCAACCGGTAGGCGGCTACGCCACCAGCGCGGGATTCGCGGGCACGCGCTTCTTCAGTCGCGCCACCCGGTGCAGCTGACCGAAGATGTTCAGCGAGGTCAGCATCGGGATGCCCCCGATGAAGGTACGAAACGAGGGATGGCCGCCGTGCACCTGGAGTTCGTAGAGGCACCCGACGACGTAGAAGGAGCCCATGGTGAAAAGGACTGCGGGTATCGCGTAGGCCAGCGGTGAGGCGGCGTCAGACACCAGTTCGTTCGCATAGTCGATCTCGTCCTGCGACATCGGTTGACCTTTACGCACTTTGGCCAGGACGGCTTTGTGGGCGCCCACCTGTTCGCCCAACGGAGCCGGCGGTCGCCTCTCCAACCCGCGGACGTACACGAAGACACACGCGACGAAGGTCAGTGCCATCATCCCGGCAAGGATGGTGAGACCGCCCCACAGCTCCATGCCTGTCATGCGCCTCCTCCGTGGCTTCGCGCGCCTGCACCCGATCCACTGACCGCCGGGTCCCCGTCCTCCCACAGCAGCAGTTGACGCACAGCCTGGCGTGACCCGTAGGGCTGCAGCATCTGGCTGGCGGGGCGTGGCCGCACCTTCAGCGGCCACCAGAACCACCGCCCGAGCAGCACCGCGATGGACGGCGTCATGAACGACCGCACGATCAACGTGTCGAACAGCAGGCCCAGGGCGATGGTCGTGCCGATCTGGCCGAGCACCCGGAGGTCCGCGAACACGAAGGACGCCATGGTCGCGGCGAACACCAGCCCGGCTGAGGTCACCACCGCGCCGGACCCGGCCATCGAGCGGATGATGCCGGTGTTGATGCCGGCGTGGATCTCCTCTTTGAACCGCGAGACCAGCAACAGGTTGTAGTCCGATCCCACCGCCAGCAACAGGATGACAGCCAGCGCCAAGACAATCCAGTACAACTCGATACCGAAGATGTCCTGCCAGATCAGTACGGACAGCCCGAACGAGGCACCCAGCGACAGCGCCACGGTGCCGACGATGACGAGCGCGGCGACGATGCTTCTGGTGATGAACATCATCACCAGCAGAATCAGGCTCAGTGCCGCGATGCCCGCGATCATCAGGTCGTACTTGGCGCCCTCCTGAATGTCCTTGTAAGTAGCCGCGGTACCGGCGAGGTAGATCTTCGATCCACCCAGCGGCGTGCCTTTGACCGCTTGCCCCGCGGCGTGCCTGATGGCGGCGATATGCGAAATACCTTCCGGCGTAGCGGGATCGCCTTCGTGCGTGATGATCATGCGGGCGGCCTTGCCGTCCGGTGACATGAACAGCTTCATGCCGCGCTGGAACTCTGGGTTGGTGAACGCCTCGGGCGGAAGATAGAACGAGTCGTCAGTTTTCGACGCGTCGTACGCCTGTCCCAGCGCAGTGGCATTCTCCAGCGACGCGGCGGCCTGATCGTTCAGACCTGAGTTCGTGGCGTAGTTCGTCATCGTCAGTTCGCGGTTGGTTTGTTGACTGGCGATCTGCGGCGGGATCAAAGCGAGCAGTTTCGGTTGCAGCGCATCGAGTTTGGCGATGCTGCCCGCGACATCACCCAGCTGATCGGTCAGGTCGTCGATGCCGTCGAGAGAGTCGAACACCGACCGCAACGCAGCACAGACCGGGATGTCGTAGCAATGCGGCTCCCAGTAGAAATAGTTGCGCAGCGGCCGGAAGAAGTCGTCGAAGTTGGCGATCTTGTCGCGCAAATCCTTGGCGGTCGCGACAGTCTGCTGGAATGCCTGAGCCTGTTCGTGAGTGATACCGCTGGATTGCTGTTGCAGCGAATACTGTTGGCGCAGAATGTCGATCGACTTGTTGATCACGTCGACCTGCTTGAGCAGGTCAGCGCTGCGAGCCTGCTGGAAGGGCAGGTTGTTGATCTGGCCCGCGTTTCCGGCGCTGATCAGGAACGGTATCGACGAGTGGTCCAGGGGCGTCCCCAGCGGCCGGGTGATCGACTGCACCTGCGCGATGCCGTCGGTGTGGAAGACGGCTTTCGCGACGCGCTCCAACAGGATCATGTCGGTGGAGTTGCGCAGATCGTGGTCGGCTTCGATCATCAGCAATTCGGGATTGAGTCGGGCCTGCGAGAAATGACGTTCTGCGGCGGCGTAACCGATGTTGGCGGGCGCGCTTGCCGGCATGTATGGCCGGGTGTCATAGCTGGTCTTGTACCCGGGCAGGGCGATCAGGCCGATGAGGGCCACGGCGACGGTCACCACCAGGATGGGGCCGGGCCAACGCACGATAGCCGTGCCGATGCGCCGCCAGCCCTGGGTCTGCAGCTGGCGCACGGGTTCGAAGAGACCGAAATGCCGGCCGATACACAGCATCGCGGGCGCGAGCGTCAACGCGGCGACCACCGCGACGAGAACACCTGTGCCGGCGGGAATTCCGAGACTCTGGAAGTACGGCAGCCGGGTGAACATCAGGCAGAACACCGCACCGGCGATGGTGAGGCCCGATCCCAGGATGATGTGCGACGTCCCGCGATACATGGTGTTGTACGCGGTGACCCGGTCCTGCCCGGCATATCTGGCTTCGTGGAACCGGCCGAGAATGAAGATCGCATAGTCGGTGCCGGCAGCGATGACCAAGAGCGTCAACAGGTTTGTCGAGTACGTCGACAGCTCGATGATGCCGGCGTTGGCCAGCGAGGCGACGACGCCGCGCGACGCCGTCAGTTCCATCATCACCGTGAAGATCACCATGATCACCGTGGTGAACCGGCGGTAGAGCGAGAACAACATCACCATGATCACGCCGATGGTGATCAGGGTCGTCTTCAGCGTCCCATGGCGGCCCACCTCGAACTGGTCGGTGATGAGCGGCGCGGCGCCGGTGAGGTAGACCTTCAGACCTGTTGGCGGCGGGGTGTTCTCGATGATCCTGCGGACGGAGTCGACGGACTCATTGGCCAGCGACTCGCCCTGATTGCCGGCGAGGTACACCTGCACCAGGGCGGCCTTGCCGTCGGCGCTCTGCGAGCCGGCCGCCGTCAGCGGGTCACCCCAGAAGTTCTGCACGTGCTGAACGTGTTTGGTGTCGGCGGTGAGCTTGTCGATCAGGCCGTCGTAGTAGTGGTGCGCGGCAGCACCCAAAGGCTGATCGCCCTCCAGGACGATCATGGCCGAGCTGTCGGAATCGAACTCGTGGAACACCTTGCCGATCCGCTTCGCCGCCTGCAGCGACGGCGCGTCGGTCGGGCTCAGCGACACGTTGTGGGATTCGGCCACAGTCTCCAGCTGTGGCACAAAGACATTCGTAACGACGGCCAGGGCCAGCCAGAAGAAGGCGATGAGCACCGAGTATCGGCGGATGAAGTCAGGAACCCGGTTGGCGCTCATCCGGATTTGTCCAGACAGTAGGTGAAGGCGTGCACAGTGTTCACCGTTCTCTCGTCCTTGACGGCGTCATCGATGGTGATGCGGCAGCCGATCGAGTCGCTGTCACCTTGCGCCTGGAGGTTGACGAACACCGCAGGCTGCGTGGTGGTCGCGTCGTAGGTCCACGGCAACCTGACCGCGTCGGCGCGCTGTGGCCGGGCGTCCACGTCCAGGTAAGTGACGGTGGCCACGGTGCCCGGCGGTCCGAAGACCTCCATCACCACATGTTTTGGGTTGAACGGCACGATGTCGTTCACCGCACCGCTCGGGGTCGACGTGACGTCCTGCGACGCGAAGATGCCGTGCAGTCGGTACACCGCGAATCCGGCGACGACGACCACCACCACGGCCACCACATACATCCAGTGCTGACCAAGTCGGCGTCTGATCGAAAACCGCTGCATCCGTGCCCCTTTCAATCCATGCGGGTGGGCACGGACTGCGCGGAACTCCTTCTAGCGTGCCTAATCAAGAAGGTTGACGGTATGACATTAGACCCGCCGGGGCTATAATTCAACACGTAAGGAATTCTGTGAAACGGGGAGCCGAATGACCCAGCGAACCTCCCGCGGTGGACGCCGTCCGGGACCCAACGGCACTCGCGAGGCGATCGAGGAAACCGCACGAAAGCTGTTCGCGGAGTTGGGGTACGAGCGCACCTCACTGCGGCAAGTCGCGTTGCAAGCCGGCGTCGACCCCGCGTTGGTCAGCCACTTCTACGGCAAGAAGTGGGATCTGTTCCTCGCGGTGGTCGAACTGCCGGTCGAACCCTCGGTGATCATCGGCCGGGTGCTCGACGGCGACAAGGACACGGCAGGTCTGCGCCTGGCGTCATTCATCCTCGATGTTCTCGACGACGAGGTCCGGCGACGGCCCATGATCGGCATGGTGCGCGCCGCCACGGCCGAACCCGAGGCGGCGAAGCTGGTGCGGGACTTCCTCGCACGCAAGATCATTGCGCCCATCGCCGAAGGGCTCGGCTCAGCGGACGCCGACTACCGCGCCGCCCTGGTCATGTCGCAGGTCAACGGATTCGCGCTGGCGCGGTACGTCATCGGCCTCGAACCGCTGGCCAACCGCTCCAACGAGCAGCTTGCCGCCGACCTCGGCGTCACGTTGCAGCGCTATCTCCTCGGCGATCTCGCACCGAGCGCGCGCTAGCGACGAGTCAGACGTGGCTGTGCGCCGCGGTCCACGCCGGCAGCGGATCTGCGTACCGCAGCCACGCGCTCGTGCCGTCGGCAATTTCGTCGTCGGTGAGCAGCGCCGAGTCGAGAAGCGCTCGCACCTTGCCGGTTTCGAGGCGAATGCCGATGAAGACGATCTCCTGACCGGGCTCGATCTCGGTGCTCGTCCAGTACTGAGCGGGTTCGATGGTGAGGTTGGGTCCGGCCTGCGACCAGATGGCGGCGATGTTCGGTCGGGTGGCGATCCAGCAGAAGCCCTTGCTGCGCAGCAGTCCTCGCACCTGATCGAGGGCATCGGCGAGGCGCTGCGGATGGAACGGACGGTCGGCACGGAACGTCATGCTGCTGATGCCGTACTCCTCGGTTTCGGGCGTGTGCCCATTGGCGATCTCTTCATCCCACCCGGGCGCCTCGGCGGCGAGTTCCGGATCGAACAACCCGGTATCCAAAACGGTTGCCAGCGGCACGATCCCGTGCTCGGTGCGCTCGATCCGCGCGTTGGGGTTGAGGCGTCGCACGACGGCCTCGACGGTCGCAATCGTCTTGGCGCTGACCAGATCGGTCTTGTTGACCAGGATGACGTCCGCGAACTCGACCTGATCGACCAGCAGATCAGCGATGTTGCGTCCGTCGCCGTCGGCCACCGCCAGGTTGCGTTCGGTGAGCGCTTCCCCGCGCGCCAACTCCGGAAGGAAGGTGCACGCATCGATGACGGTGACCATCGTGTCCAGGCGGGCGAGCTCGGACAGCACGAAGCCGTCCTCGAATTCCCAACTGAAGGTGGCGGCCACGGGCATCGGCTCGGAGATGCCCGTCGATTCGATCACGATCTGGTCGAATCGCTGCTGGCGAGCCAGCTCGGCGACGGCGGTGATGAGGTCTTCACGCAACGTGCAGCAGATACATCCATTGGTGAGTTCGACCAACTTCTCCTCGGTCCGGTCAAGGTGACCTTGGCCGGCGATCAGGGCCGCATCGATGTTCACCTCGCTCATGTCGTTGACGATCACCGCGACGCGGCGGCCGTCCCGGTTGGCGAGGATGTGGTTGAGCAGCGTGGTCTTGCCGGCTCCCAAGAAGCCTGAAAGCACGGTCACGGGGATGAGATCAGCGGCGGTCGAGGGCATGACCTTAATGGTAATCATTTTCATTAAGGAACGCGAGCCGCCCAGCACCTGTCCGAGGAAATAATCCGGACCGTAGTCCGGTTGGATATCGTCAGAGCCGGATCGACCGACTCTCGAACCAACAAAGGACAGGCACATGACCACCGCAACCACTCCCCTCAGCGTCGGCACCTGGGCAATCGACACCGCCCACTCCACAGTCGAGTTCTCGGTACGCCACCTGATGGTCAGCAAGGTCCGCGGCAAGTTCGAGAACTTCAGTGGCGCCATCACTGTCGACGCGGACGGCACCCAGTCGGTCACCGCCGAGATCGACGTGACGTCGCTCAACACCGGCAACGAACAGCGCGACGGCCACATCAAGTCGGCCGACTTCTTCGACGCCGAGAACCACCCGGTCGCGACCTTCGCATCGACCTCGGTTCGACAGAACGGTGCCTCCTACGTGCTGGACGGCAACCTGACCATCAAGGGCAACACCCGCCCGGTAACCCTGGGCCTGGAGTTCAACGGCGTGAGCCCCGGCATGGGCGCCGGCGAGGTGTCCGGCTACGAAGCATCAGTTGTCATCAACCGCAAGGACTTCGGCGTCGACCTCGACCTGCCGATGGAGACCGGTGGCGCCGTCGTCGGCGACAAGGTCACCATCACCCTCGACATCGAAGCCGTCAAGCAGGCCTGATCCGATAGGCGACGCCGGGCCGGGTTCCCAAGCCTGTCGCCCGGCCCGGCGTCGGCCCGTGCTGGTCGTGGGGACTCACTCCGGCCAGGCGTTGTTCTCAATAAGGTCAACGAAATTCGTCCGCTTGAATGACGGATCAAAGTGGGCCAGGACGTCGTCGTTCATGGTCCCGAACGTCGTGTCGGGACGATTGACCATGCCGTCGTTGAACGCCCGCAGGATGCGGTTCTTGAAGTCGGGACGCGGATGTGCGGCCACCACCTCAGCTCGTTGTGCATCGGTGATCTCGTCGAAATCCAGACCCAGGACATCGGTTTCGACACCCAGGCTGACCACCGCCACCTCCGGTGCCAGGTGGTGCGGCACTTCCGGAGTCGTGTGCAGCGCGATGGCCAGCCACACATTCGTCGCTTCCCGCTCGGTACGGCCGAAGTCCAACAACAGCTTCCGCGCCATTGCCGCGCCATCGATCTCGAACCGCTGGTCCTTGGTGCCATGCGCCGCCGTCAGGCCCAGATCGTGGAACATGCCGCCGACGTAGGCGAGTTCCGGATCGACGTCCAGCCCGCGCGCAGCCACTTTCAATGAGCCCCACAGGAACACGCGGCGGGAATGGTTGAACAACGTTTCGTCGGTCGCCTGCCGGACGATCGAGGTGGTCTCCCGGACCAGCTCAGTGTCCGGAATCGTCACTCCTGCAATCACTTCAGCCATGATGTGTCACTCCCGTTGGGATTAATTGGACACATTCCATTTTGCCCGTTGATTCGCCGCCGCCACATGGCGCAAGCGGCCACGCAGCCCTCAAATCAGGACACCGGTCAGACGTACTTCTCGTGCACGTAGCACCACCGCCAGTTCTCGCCCGGCTCGAAGGACTGCACGATCTCGTGCCCCGGCGTCTGCGCATGAGCACTCGCGTGGCGCATCGGCGACGAATCGCAACAGCCGACGTGCCCGCACGTCAGACACAACCGCAGATGGACCCAGCGGGTACCACCCGCGATGCAGTCCTGACACCCCTTCGTCGTCTGCGGGGTGACCAGACGGACGTGCTTCAGGTGGGAGTCGCCGAAGATGGATGCCACGGCTTCCACGGTAGCCCCGTCGGTAGTAGTCCACCTGGCGGCTCCGCCCGAAAGCTGATGAACTGGAGCTTCTTCGGGACTGGGGGCGGACACGGTGGCACATCGATATGACGTCGTCGTCGCCGGTGGTGGCCCGTCGGGCTCCGCCGCGGCATGGCAGGCGGCACAGGTGGGCGCCAAGGTGCTGGTCGTCGACAAGGCAGAGTTTCCCCGGGACAAGCCTTGTGGAGACGGACTGACCGCCCGCGCCGTCAGTTACCTGCAGAAGATGGGCCTGGCAGACGAAGTCGCCACCTTCCACCGGGTCAACCGGGTCACGGTGTTCAGTCCGAGTCGGTGGGAGATGTCCTTCCCGAGGCGCCCCGGCATGCCCGATCACGGACACACCGTCAGCCGCACCCACTTGGACACCGTGTTGCTCAGGCACGCCGAGAAAGCTGGGGCGGAGGTTCGCGAGGGCGCCGAAGTGGCAGGACCGGAACTAGATGCCGACGGTCGTGTGGTCGGCGTGGTCCTCAAGACCGGGGAGAAGATCTGGGCAGATGCGGTCATCGCCGCCGACGGTGCGTACTCACCGATCAAGCGCGCGCTGACCATCAATTCGGAGTACAACGGCTACTCGGCTATCGCGATCCGCTCGGAGATACACGTCAACCGGCCGGACAACGATTCGCTCGACATTTATCTCAAGCTGCAGTTCGAGGGCGATCAGTTGCCCGGCTACGGCTGGGTGTTCCCGATGGGCGACGGCGTCTTCAACATCGGCGTGGGCTATGTCAACTGCTTCCGAAACTGGCAGGCGATCAACGCCACCCAGCTACTGGGCGACTTTCTGCGTTCCCTGCCGCGCGATTGGGACCTGCCGCCGATTGCCGAGTTGAAGAAGAGCAAGAGCGCGCGAGCGTGGCGACTGCCGATGGGTTTCACCGCGTGGCCGCCGTGGCGTCCGGGCGTCGTCTTCACCGGCGACGCACTCGGTGCCGCCAAACCGGTCTCGGGCGCAGGCATCTCGAAGGCGCTCGAATCCGGTTTGGTCGCCGGGGAAAGCGTGATCGCGGCCCTGTTGAACGGCGGCCCCAACGATTTCACCAACTACACCCAGCGCCTGGAGGCGGCCTGGGGCAGGGAGTACCGAATGGGCCGCTTCGGACACAAGCTCGCCGGTATCCCTGCCATTCCGAACGCAGGCATCAAGCTCCTCGACAAAGGGCTCGTCCGCGACTGCACGCTCAGGGTGATGTACGGAAAATCGCACGGTCCCCTGCATACATACTGACAGCCGGCCGCAGCCCTACCTCGGCGTCCCGCCACCGTCGACGATGACGACCTGTCCGGTGATGTAACTGCCTGCGCCCGAACACAACAGCAGCGCCGCGCCCACCAATTCATCGGGGTTGGCGAGCCGCTTCAGCAGGGTGTTGGAGGCCATCGCGTCGATCGCCGACTGCGGGTTGTTGCGCACCATGTCGGTGTCGACGGGGCCGGGCGCGATGGCGTTGACCCGGATGCCGTCGGTCGCGAAACCGGCCGCCATCGACCGGGTGAACGACAACAGCGCCGCCTTGCCGGCGGCGTACATCGACACGAACGGCGCGAACTGGAACGCGCCGATCGACGACATGTTCAGCACCGCCGCGGCCGGGCTGGCCTTCAAGTGCGGCAACGCTTTCTGCACCAGGAACACCGGACCGCGCAGGTTGGAGTCGTACGACTTGGCCCACGCCTCGGGCGTCATCTCCCCCAGCGGTTGGGCGAGCGCGTTGGCCGCGTTGTTGACCAGGACGTCGATGCCACCGAACTCCGCGACGGTGGCCGCCACCAGCCGGTCGAGATCGTCCAGGCTGCCCATGTTGGTGGGCACGCCGATCGCCTTGCCCCCCAGGCCGCGCAGGTGCTCGGCCGCGGCCTCACAGGCGTCGGGCTTGCGGCTGGCCACCACCACATTCGCACCGGCCAGCAGGAACCCCTCGGCCATCGCGAGGCCGATACCGCGCGTCCCGCCCGTCACGATGACGGTGCGGCCGGTCATGTCGAACAGGCGGTCAAATGTGGTGCGGTCCATGGCTAGCAGTAGAACACAGGGGTTGAACGCGTTGACCCGGCCCACTCCAATGAGCGGCACAGGCCGCCGAGACCAGCTCGGCGAGATCAGCGCGGCGTGTCGGCTCTGTTGTGACACTTGCGGTTTGGGGGCGTCAACTTTCCTTGACGCGTCAGGGAAAGTTGACGGCTTCCAGCGCGAGTTGTGTGGAGAGAGCTCCACGGCGCCGCCGTTCCCCGGATCTAGGTCCCAGCCTGCAACGTGCGCTGACTGACGAACTCCCGCTCAACGCCGGTCACCGGATCGGTGAACGCCAGCCGATGGGCCAGCAACTGCAGCGGCGTCGAGAAGTCACCGGCGGCGACATCAAGCACCGTGGGATACAACGGATCCCCGTCGATGGGCAGTCCGAGCGAGTTCATGTGCACCCGCAGCTGGTGCGTACGGCCCGTCGACGGCGTCAGCTGGAACAACCCCGAACCCAACGGCGCGACCACCGTCACCGCGTTCACCTCACCGGGTTCCACGACGGCCTGTAAAGACCCGCGCCGCTTCATAATTCGGTTACGCAACTCGACGGGCTCGGCCAATGTCCCGGCCGATGACCGGGCCAGATACGTCTTGGACACCGCACCCGAGGCGAACATCGTCTGATAGGCCCCGCGCAACGAGCGGCGCGCCGTGAACACCAGCACGCCCGCCGTCAGCCGGTCCAGCCGATGTGCCGGCGAGAGCTCCCACAAACCCAAGGCTCGGCGCAGTCTTACCAACGCCGTCTGCACCACGTGCCCGCCGCGGGGCATGGTCGCCAGAAAGTGCGGTTTGTCGACCACGACGATGTTCTCGTCGCGGTACAGCACCGGCACGTCGAACGGGACGACGGCCTCGTCGGGCAGGTCCCGGTACCAGTAGATGAACGCGCCGGCGGGCAGCTCGGTGACCGCATCCACGACCGACCCGTCAGCGCAAACCACTTCGCCGGCAAGCACTTTCGCGGCTGCCTCGTCGCCGAACCGGGACCGCAGCTCGGCCAGCACCGGCCCACCGTGCAGCCGCAGCCGGGACGGCCCGATCCCCTCATATCCGGGACGGACAGGCAGGCTCAATCGAGCGGCACCGGCTCGAGGATCTCCGCACGGGATTCCGGAGCCGCGGCGCGCAGCGCGTCGGCCGATTCGTCGTCGGGCTGGGTCTGCGACAGCACCTCGGCCTCGACGCGCGCCAAGTAGGTCGCGACCTCACGGTCGATGTCCTCGGCACTCCAACCCAGCACCGGCGCAATGACTTCCGCGACCTCGCGGGCGCAGTCCACGCCGCGGTGCTGGTACTCGATGGAGATCCGCATGCGGCGCGCGAGGATGTCCTCGAGGTGCAGCGCACCCTCGGCCGCGGCCGCGTACCAGGCCTCGACCTTCAAGTACACCGGCGCCTCGGTGATCGGCTCCAGCAGCTCGGGACGGTCGGCGGCCATGTCCAGCACCTCGCCGATCAACGAGCCGTAGCGGTCCAGCAAGTGGCGCACCCGGTAAGGATGCAGGCCGTAGTGCTGGCCGACGTGTTCGGTCTGGTTGATCAGCGCGAAGTAGCCGTCGGCGCCGAGCAGCGGCACCTTCTCGGTTATCGACGGCGCCACCCGTGTCGGCACGAACTCGCTGGCCGCGTCGATGGCGTCCTCGCCCATGACGCGGTACGTGGTGTACTTGCCGCCCGCGATGGCCACCAGGCCCGGGGCCGGCACCGCGACCGCGTGCTCGCGGGACAGCTTGGAGGTCTCCTCGCTCTCCCCGGCCAGCAGCGGGCGCAGGCCCGCGTAGACGCCGTCGATGTCGTCATGGTTGAGCGGAGTGGCCAGCACCTTGTTGACGTGCCCGAGGATGTAGTCGATGTCGGCCTTGGTCGCCGCCGGGTGCGCCAGGTCCAGGTTCCAGTCGGTGTCGGTGGTGCCGATGATCCAGTGCGTGCCCCACGGGATCACGAACAGCACCGACTTCTCGGTGCGCAGGATGATCGCCACCTCGCTGACGATCCGGTCCCGGGGCACGACGATGTGCACACCCTTGGAAGCGCGGACCCGGAAGCGCCCGCGCTGCTTCGACAGCGCCTGAATCTCGTCGGTCCACACGCCGGTGGCGTTGACCACGACGTGGCCGCACACCTCGGTCACCGCGCCGGTCTCGGAGTCGCGGACGCGGACGCCGGTGACCCGGTCACCTTCGCGCAGCAGCGCCACGACCTGCGTCGAGGTGCGGACCACGGCACCGTAGTGCGCCGCGGTGCGGGCGACGGTCATGGTGTGCCGCGCGTCGTCGACGACGGTGTCGTAGTAGCGGATCGCGCCGACCAGCGAGCTGCGCTTGAGCCCGGGCGCCAGCCGCAGCGCCCCGGCCTTGAGCAGGTGCTTCTGCGGGGGCACCGACTTGGCGCCGCCCAGCTGGTCGTACAGGAAGATGCCGGCGGCGATGTACGGGCGTTCCCAGATCCGCTTGGTCAGCGGGAACAGGAACGGCAGCGGCTTCACCAGGTGTGGCGCCAGAGTGGTCAGCGATAGCTCGCGTTCGTACAGCGCTTCACGGACCAGACCGAACTCGAGCTGCTCCAGGTAGCGCAGGCCGCCGTGGAACATCTTGCTGCTGCGGCTGGACGTGCCGGAGGCGAAGTCGCGCGCCTCGACCAGGGCGACCTTCAGCCCGCGCGTCGCGGCGTCCAGGGCCGCACCGGCACCGACGACGCCGCCACCGATCACGATGACGTCGAACTGCTCGGCGCCCAGCCGGTTCCATGCGGTCTCGCGCTGTGCGCGGTTCAGCAGGGTCTGACCATTGCCCGGGCCGGGAATCGGGTCACTCACGGCGGAACTCCTCGTGGTTACTCGTCGGTAGGCCTTGCATGACCGAGCCTACGTGGTCGGCCCCGGTTCGTGCGTCAGTCCAGATCGTCGTGAGCCATGAGCCGGCGGGCCGTCTCGATGGTCGAGCCCGACAGCGACGGGTAGACCGACAGGGTCTGGGCCAGATCGGTCACCGAGATCCGGTTCTGCACCGCCAGCGCGATCGGCAGGATCAGCTCGGACGCGATCGGGGCGACCACCACCCCGCCGATCACCACGCCCGTGGCCGGGCGACAGAAGATCTTCACGAAACCGTGCTCGAGCAACGACATCTTGGCCCGCGCGTTGGTGTTCAGCGGCAGCATCAGGGTGCGGGCCGGGACGGCGCCACTGTCGATGGCGGTCTGCGGCACCCCGACCGCGGCGATCTCCGGGAAGGTGAACACCGCGGCCGCGACGGTCCGCAGCCGGATCGGCGAAACCCCTTCACCCAGTGCGTGATACATCGCGATGCGGCCCTGCATGGCGGCCACCGAGGCCAGCGGCAGCAGGCCCGTGCAGTCACCGGCGGCGTAGATGCCCGACGCCGACGTGCGCGACACCCGGTCCACCGTCAGATAGTTGCCGGGGCCCAGCTCGATGCCGACCTTCTCGAGTCCCAGACCCTCGGTGTTGGGCACCGACCCGATGCTCATCAGGACGTGGCTGCCCTCGACCGTCCGGCCGTCGGCCAGATTGACCTTGGCGCCCGTCTCGGTGCGGACCACCGAATCGGCGCGGGCGTTCTTCACCAGGCGCACGCCACGTTCGGCGAAGCTCGTCTCCAGCACCGCTGCGGCGTCGGAGTCCTCGTGCGGGAGGATCTGGTCGCGGCTGGCGACCACGGTGACCTTGACGCCGAGTTCGGTGTAGGCGTTGCAGAACTCGGCGCCGGTGACGCCGGAGCCGACGATGATCAGGTGCTCGGGCAGCTCGTCGAGGTCGTAGAGCTGACGCCAGTTGAGGATGCGCTCGCCGTCGGGCTTGGCGTTGGGCAGCACGCGGGGGCTGGCGCCGGTGGCGATCAGCACCACGTCGGCCTTCAGCACGCCGGACCGGCCGTCGGGTGTGGTGACTTTCACTCGGTGGTGCGCCATGCCGGGGATGTCGTCGACCAGTTCGCCGCACCCGGGCACCACGTTGACGCCGGCGCGCAACAGCTGACCGCCGATGTCGACGGACTGGCTGCGGGCCAGCGTCTTGACCCGGTTGTTGATCTGCGGCAACGAGATTTTGGCGTCCTCGACATGCAGGTCGAAGCCCAGACCACTGGCCCGTCGCAGCTCGGTGCGCACGCCGGTCGACGCGATGAAGGTCTTGGACGGCACGCAGTCCCACAGCACGCAGGCGCCACCGATACCGTCGCGGTCGACGACGGTGACCTCCGTTGTGTCGGGGCCGTAACCGGCGGCAACCAGGGCTGCCTCATACCCGGCGGGACCGCCGCCGATGATCACGATGCGGGTAACCACGGCTACATCTAACCCCGAGTTGGGTGTTGGTCGCCGGACAACAAGCCGTACGCTTGCCAGGTGCCGCTCTACGCCGCTTACGGATCGAACATGCATCCGGAGCAGATGCTGCAGCGGGCCCCTCATTCCCCGATGGCGGCCACCGGTTGGCTGCACGGCTGGAGGCTGACGTTTGCGGGCGCAGACATCGGCTGGGAGGGCGCGCTGGCGACGCTGGTCCAGGATCCCATGTCCAAGGTCTTTGTCGTGCTCTACGACATGACCCGCGAAGACGAGGAACGCCTGGACCGCTGGGAAGGCTCAGAGCTGGGCATCCACAAGAAGATCCGGTGCCGGGTGAACCGGGTGTCGTCGGACACCTCGACCGAACCCGTGCTGGCGTGGCTGTACGTAGTCGACGCCTGGGAAGGTGGGCTGCCGTCGGCGCGCTACCTGGGCGTGATGGCCGAAGCCGCCGAGATCGCCGGCGCCCCCGCCGACTACGTCCACCACCTCCGCACCCGCCCGTCCCGCAACATCGGACCCTAACTTCCCGCGAGCGTGCGTGTCTGTCACCAACACGCCGTCGTTCGCATGCCATTCCGTCGCGCTCGCTGCTAACGACCGCCGCAACCCGTCAGGCCGTGGCACTGGTCCGCATCATCCACAGTTCGGGATCCATCCACAGATTGCGCGCGAGCACTGTTGACGAACGCGAGGCGACTCCAGTATCGGGGTCATGAATGCCGATCTCGAAGCGCTACTGGATGCCCAGAACGGGGTTGCCACGAGTGAGCAAATCCTGGCTCTGCAGTCCCGCCCGTCGTTCAGGGTGGATGTGAAAGCTGGAGTATTACAACGTATCTGGCAAGGAGTCTACTGCCACGGCGAACCTGACGACTGGGTCCGGCTACGTGGGCTCGACCTTGCCGCGGGCACGCCCGTTCCGGTCTGCCTCGGCACCGCGGCCGCGCTCCACGGTTTCGACACCGAGAACCCGAAGGACCTGCATGTCCTGAACCCTCCGCAACATCAGCTCCGGAACGCGGACGGATTGGTGGTACACCGCCGCGACGGCGCACCGATGGCAGAGGTGAACGGTCGACCCACCACCGCTGCGGCCTGGACAGCCATCGAGGTGGCCCGCTCGCTGCGCAGGCCACGAGCGCTGGCGACCTTGGATGCCGCGCTGCGGTCGGGAACCTGCGATCGCGTGGAGCTGGCCCGCGCTCTGATAAAGCAATCGGGACGTCGCGGCATTGTCGCGGTTCGTGAATTGCTGCCGCTGGCAGACCCGCGCGCCGAGTCTCCGATGGAGAGTGAAGCGCGACTGGTGATGCTCGATGGTGGGTTACCGGCGCCGGAACTCCAACATGAAATCATCGATGGCCGTGGGCAGTTGCGGCGCCTCGACTTTGCTTGGCCCGACCACCGCGTCGCGGCCGAGTACGACGGAATGGACTGGCACAGTGGCGCCGAGGCGATGTTGTCCGACCGGAACCGGACAACAGCGTTGATGGAAATCCGCTGGACGGTGGTGCCGATCGTCTACGACGACGTCCGGCGTCGGCCCGACGACCTGGTCTCGCGGATCGACATGCGTTTACGTCACGCTCGTGCGGCGTGAGTTGACGCCAAAATGCCCGCGA
The DNA here is from genome assembly GCF_048282635.1 of Mycobacterium sp. PDNC021. Classification (NCBI taxonomy): domain Bacteria; kingdom Bacillati; phylum Actinomycetota; class Actinomycetes; order Mycobacteriales; family Mycobacteriaceae; genus Mycobacterium; species Mycobacterium sp. PDNC021. The sequence continues at coordinate 2,324,544 of NZ_CP182502.1, read as the reverse complement.
AATGCGGTGTGTCGCGGGCAGACACGCACGCTCGCGGTTTAGAACTCGGCGGCCTGCTCGATGATGTTGACCAGCACGCGGACGCCGACGCCGAGGGCGCGTTCGTCGAGATCGAAGGTCGGCTGGTGCAGGTCGAGCTGCGGGCCGACGCCAGGCCACACGCCGAGGCGCGCCATGGCTCCCGGCACCTCTTCCAAGTACCACGAGAAGTCTTCTCCGCCACCGGATTGCTTGGTGTCGGCCAGGGAGTCCGGGCCCAGCGCCTCGATCGCGTGGGTCATGATCCGGGTGGACAGTTCTTCGTTGACCACCGGCGGGACGCCGCGCCGGTACAGCACCGTGTGATCCACGTTGAGCGGCGCCAGCAGCGACGAAACGATCTCGCGGACAATCGATTCCATCTCGACCCAGGCGTCGCGGCTGGCGGTGCGGATGGTCCCGGCCAGAGTTCCCGTCTGCGGAATGGCGTTCGACGCGAACCCGGCGTTCACCGCACCCCACACCATGACCGTGCTGTGCCGCGGATCGACCCGACGCGACAGGATGCCGGGCACCCCGGTGATCAGCGTGCCGAGCGCATAGACCAGATCGCCGGTCAGGTGCGGCCGGGAAGTGTGCCCACCCGGCGAGTGCAGGGTGATCTCCATCTGGTCGGCGGCCGACGTGATCGGCCCCGGAATGGTGGCGACCTTGCCCACTTCCAGTCGCGGATCACAATGCAGCGCAAAGATTCTCGATACCCCGGCCAGCGCACCCGCAGAAATGGCGTCCAGTGCACCGCCGGGCATCAGCTCCTCGGCGGCCTGGAACACCAGGCGCACACCGACGGGCAGCGCCGGTGCGGACGCCAGCGCCAACCCGGCACCCAGCAGCACTGAAGTGTGGCCGTCGTGGCCGCAGGCGTGTGCCACGTTAGGGATTGTCGACGCGAACGGCAGGCCGGTGCGCTCGTCCATCGGCAGCGCGTCCATGTCGGCGCGCAGCGCGATCCGCGGCCGGTCCTCAGGACCGAAATCGCAAGTCAGACCGGTGCCGCCAGGCAGAATCTTCGGGTTCAACCCAGCCTCGGCCAGTCGCGTCGCGACGAACTTGGTGGTCTCGAACTCCTGCCGGCCCAACTCCGGGTTGGCGTGCAGATGCCGCCGCCACCCGACGAGGTCACCGTAGTTCGTGGCCAGCCAGCGCTCGGCGTGGTCCGAGAGGGTCATCCGCGCCCTGCCTTCACTTGTTGCTGAACCGCTGCCCGGTCCGCCATCTTCTGCAAAACCCGGGCTCGCTCATCAGGCGCTTGTGCCAACGCAACCACGGTGCGCGCCAACATGATTGCACCTTCGATGACGGCCTGGTCCGCACTCGGCCCCGCCGCGGCCACGGTGAATTCCGGCTGATGGATCGACGCCCCGTTGGCTTCGATCCCCACCACGGGATGGATGCCCGGCATCATCTGCGTGACGTTGCCCATGTCGGTACTACCAAGGGGCACAGAGACTTCCAGGTCCACCGGCAGCGGGGTGCGGCCCAGCCGCTCCATCTCGGCACGGAACACCGTCGTCAACCAGGGGTCCGGGGTGAGGGCGTCGTATCGCGGTGACACCTCGGTCACCTCGTGAGTGCAACCCGTCGCCAAGGCGCCGGCCGCGAAACAGGAGAACATCCGGACTTCCAGCTCGTCCAGGGACACCGAGTCGGTGGCGCGCATCGTGTACAGCAATTCCGCATGCGCCGGAATCACATTCGGCGCCTGACCGCCGTCGGTGACGATGCCGTGCATCATCTGACCGGGCGTCAGCTGCTGACGCAGCAGCCCGATCGCCACCTGAGCGACCGTCACCGCGTCGGCGGCATTGATGCCCAGGTACGGGGCAACTGCGGCGTGCGACTCGCGCCCGCGGTAGGCCACCGACACCTCGGACAGAGCCAGGGAGCGTGCCCCCGCGATGTCCACCGGGCCGGGGTGCAGCATCACTGATGCCGCGACGTCGTCGAACACTCCGGCGTTGATCAACAACGCTTTTCCGCCGCCGGCTTCTTCGGCGGGAGTGCCGATCAATGCCACGGTGATGCCGAGTTCGTCGGCGACCTCGGCCAGCGCCAACGCCGTGCCGACCGCCGACGCGGCAATGATGTTGTGCCCACACGCATGTCCGATGCCGGGCAGCGCGTCGTACTCGGCACAGATGCCGATCACGAGTTCGCCACTGCCGTAGTCGGCGCGGAACGCGGTGTCCAGACCGCCGGCGGCCGCGGTGACCTCGAACCCACGCTCGGCGACGAGCGCCTGGGTCTTGGCGCAACTGCGATACTCCGCGAAGGCCAGTTCCGGCTCGGCGTGAATCGAGTGGGACAGTTCGATCAGATCGGCACGGTGACGCGCGACGGCATCGGTGACCGTCTGCAGCGCGTCGCCAGTAAGCATCATGGAAGTATCGCACCGGCCCGTTTGGGCGCGGCTGGCAACTAAGGTGGACGCCGTGACCGTTCCGCAGGCCACCCCTGACTTCGCCGCCGCTCAGGCCGCCGCCGCCATCCGTGACCGCACCGGGATCCCGCAGTTCGACGTGGCTGTCGTACTGGGCTCGGGCTGGGCTCCCGCCGCCGCGGTGCTGGGCGAGCCCACATCCGCCATCGCCATGGCTGACCTCCCCGGATTCACCCCGCCGACAGCATCCGGGCATGGCGGGCAGGCGCTCGCGCTGCAGGTCGGCGGACGTGACGTGCTGGTGCTGTTGGGCCGCATCCACGCCTATGAGGGCCATGACCTGCGCCATGTGGTCCACCCGGTGCGCACTGCCATCGCGGCCGGTGCACGGACCGTGGTGCTGACCAATGCCGCGGGAGGCCTGCGCGCGGAGTACTCGGTCGGCCAGCCGGTGCTGATCAGTGACCACCTGAACCTGACGGCGCGCTCACCGCTGGTCGGCGCGCAGTTCGTCGACCTGGTCGACGCCTACTCGCCGCGGCTGCGGGCGCTGGCCCGCGCGGTCGACCCGTCGCTGACCGAGGGCGTGTACGCCGGCCTGCCCGGCCCGCACTACGAGACGCCCGCCGAAATCCGGATGCTTCGCACCCTGGGCGCCGATCTGGTTGGCATGTCAACGGTGCACGAGACCATCGCCGCCCGCGCCGGCGGCGCCGAGGTGCTCGGCATCTCGATGGTGACCAACCTGGCCGCCGGCATGACCGGCGAGCCGCTGAGCCACGCCGAGGTCCTGGAGGCCGGCCGCCAGTCCGCGACCCGGATGGGGACACTGCTGGCCGAGGTGCTGGCGCGGCTGTGACCGTCACACCCCTTGCCTTCGGCACCGCCGGCCTGCGTGGCCCTATGCGCGAAGGCCTCGACGCCATGAACGTCACCACCGTCAGTCGGGCGACGTGGGCCGTCGCGAAGGTGCTCAAGGACCGTTGTCTGGGCGGGTCGACAGTCGTGGTCGGCCGCGACGCGCGGCATCACTCCGACGAATTCGCGACGGCGACGGCGGAAATCTTTGCCGCCGAGGGATTTTCCGTCGTCCTCCTCCCCCACCCGGCACCCACGCCCGTCGTCGCCTATGCGGTGCGTCAGCTCAATGCCGTTGCCGGCGTACAGATCACCGCGTCGCACAATCCGCCGGCCGACAATGGCTACAAGGTGTACTTCGACGGGGGCATCCAGATCGTGCCCCCAACCGACGGCGACATCGAAACCGCGATGCGCCAGGCGCCGACGGACATCGCCCGGCAGCCGGTCACGCCCACCGATGGCACTCTCATCGAGCAGTACACGCGACGGGCCGGGTCACTGCGCAAGACCGAAGGCGACGTCCGAGTGGCACTGACCGCCATGCACGGCGTCGGGGGCGCGCTGGCAGTCGACGTCCTGAACCGAGCCGGCATCACCACTATCCACACGGTGGCAACACAATTCGACCCCGACCCCGACTTCCCCACCGTCGCGTTCCCCAACCCCGAGGAGCCCGGCGCCACCGACCTGCTGCTCACACTGGCCGCTGACAGCGACGCAGAGGTTGCCATCGCCCTGGACCCCGATGCCGACCGCTGCGCCGTGGGCATCCCGACCACGGGCGGTTGGCGCATGCTGTCCGGCAACGAAACCGGTTGGCTGCTGGGCGATTACCTGCTGTCGGACCTCACCCCGAACCAAGCCAAAGACACCGTCGTTGCCAGCTCACTCGTCTCGTCGCAGCTGCTCGCCACGATCGCGGCCGACTACGGGGCCCACCACGTCGAAACCCTCACCGGCTTCAAATGGCTCGCCCGCGCCGACAAGGACGTCCCGGGTGCCACCCTGCGCTATGCCTACGAAGAGGCCATCGGTCACTGCGTCGACCCCGACACCGTGCGCGACAAGGACGGCATCAGCGCTGCCGTCGTGGTCTGCGATCTGGTTGCGGCACTGCGTAATCAAGGTCAGACGGTGCAGGATCGATTGGACGCACTCGCCGCGAAACACTGCGTGCACGTCACCGGCGCGGTCTCGGTGCACACCGATGCCGACGCGGTGATGGCCCGCCTGCGCGCTGAGCCACCGACCGAGATCGCCGGTATCACTGTCGCCACCGAGGACTTGGCCCAGCTCCAGGGTCAACGCCGCACCGACGCGCTGATCTTCACCGGCGACGGCCTGCGGGTAGCGGCGCGCCCGTCGGGCACCGAACCAAAGGTCAAGGGCTACCTCGAGATCAGCAGGCCGCCGGCTGCCGATGTGACGGCCTCGCGTACCTCCGCGGAGGCAGAACTGGCGAGAATCAAAGCCGCTGTGACGGGCCTGCTGGCGCCACGCTGAGCGGCTCGGCGTATCCACCTTCAGCGCGGCCCGAACTGCCGATCCCCTGCATCGCCCAGGCCCGGCACGATGTAGGCGTCTGCGTTCAACGAAGCATCAATGGTGGCCGTGAACAACCGCAACGACGGAACCGCCTTCTCCACCAACGCAATTCCCTCCGGCGCGCACACCACACACACGGCGGTGATGTCATCGGCGCCGCGGTCGAGCAGCAACTGCAGCGTGTGCGCCATCGAACCGCCCGTGGCCAGCATCGGGTCGAGCACCATCACCGGCCGGCCGCTCAGGTCCGCGGGCAGCGACTCGAGGTACGGCGTCGGTTGATGCGTCGTCTCGTCACGGGCCATGCCGACGAAGCCGACCTGAGCCTCCGGAATCAGCGCGTGCGCCTGATCGACCATGCCCAGACCGGCCCGCAGCACCGGGACCAACAGCGGCGGGTTCGACAGCCGCGACCCGGTGGTCAGCGCCACCGGGGTTTGAACCGGCAGCTCGTCGCAGGCCAACGAGCGCGTGGCCTCGTAGACGAGCATCAGCGTCAGATCACGCAACGCCGCCCGGAACCCGGCGTTGTCGGTGCGCTTGTCACGCAAGGTGGTCAGCCGCGCGGCGGCCAACGGATGATCGACGACCCGGACGTCCATGCGCGCCAACATTAATGGAACCGAACGGGCCTGGCGGCCGTCTTATCCACATGACCCGAAATCTGACCGCGGATCCGTCGGCTCTGCACGCCCTTGCCGCGGATTACCGCGGCCACAGCACCGAACTGGCGGCGCACGCCGCGAACCTGGCTGCCATCGCGGGACAGTTCGACGTGTTCGGCCCGGTCGGCGCGGCCTTCGCCGCCGCCCTGGCACAGGCCACGCACCACCAGGCCCAACTGGCGCACCGCCTCAGCGCGCACCTCGACACCGGCGGCGAGGCGGCCGTCGCCACCGCGGCCGGCTTCGTCGACGCCGACCACAGCGTTGGCGGCCGGATCGGAGCCTGGTGATGAACGGCTCACTGACATCCGCGCTGGCAGCCCCGATCCGTGAGGTGCAGTCCCTCGTGGGTCCCGGTTTCTCCGGTCCGGACCCGGCCGACGCCCTGCGCACGGTGCAGTCCGGACTCGACGGCGTCGCCGCCGCTGCCGACAACGCGTGGCAGCAGACCCAAGGCCAGTGGACCGGCGCCGCGGCGGGCAGCGCGGGTCAGTTCGCGAACGCGGCCGTCACGGCCATCGTGGCGATGGCGATGACCGCCGGGCAGCTGAGCACCCACACACAGCAGGCCGCTGCCGCAGTGACCAGGGCGCGCGAGCGACTCGACACCATCCTGCGCAATTTCGAGACCAGAGCGGCCGAACTCGAAGCCACCCTGGAATCCCCCGCCGACGCCGCGGCGCTCATCGACGAAGCCAGCCGCGCGCTCGACGAGGCCATCACCGTCGTCGACGAGCTGCACACCGAACTCGCCGCGCAGGCCGAGCAGGTCACCGCCATGGCGAGCACTCCTCCGCCCCAGAACGGATCGCCCTGGGAGGCAAGCGGATCCGGCGCGGGCACCGGATCAGGTGCGGGCACCGGCCCGGGCATGAGCCTGCCGAGCCTGGGCACGCCGACCGGGCAGGGCGCCGATTGGGCAAGTGGACTCGCGGCGCCCGCGGCCCACGCCGCCCAGGCCGCGCTCACCCACCGCCGGCCGCCCGACCCCGGGAAGTTCGGCGCCGGCGAAGCCGTCACGCTGCCCGACGGCAGCACCGCCACCGCGCCCAACAAGGTCGCGGCCGACGCGGTCCGCCACGCCCTCACCCAACTCGGCGTGCCCTACGTGTGGGGTGGCACGACGCCCGGCGTCGGACTGGACTGCAGCGGCCTGACGCAGTGGGCCTACCGCGAGGCCGGCCTCGACCTCCCGCGGCTGGCGCAGGAGCAGGACATCGGCGCCGCCGTCGACCGCGGCTCGCTGCGCCCGGGCGACCTGGCGGTGTGGGACGGTCATGTCGCGATGATCGTGGGAAACGGCCTGATGGTGGAGGCAGGCGACCCCATCCAGCTGTCCCCGATCCGCACCACCAACCTCGATCAGGGTTTCCACGGCTTCTTCCGCCCGACCGCATGACCACCGAATGACGGCCGCATGACCACCGCCGAATACGACGACGCGATGGCACGTGCGCGTACGGCGCTGGCGGTGCTCAAACGCGCGGCAGCGGAACTGTCCACGCCGGGGCGGGACCCCGACGCGGCGGCCACCGTCCTGCGCCATCTACGCGACGACCTGTACCGACCCGACGCCCCCAGCATGGCCCCAGCCGCACGTCGATAGGCTGTGCCGCATGGCTGCTGACATCGTGCCGGTTCGGCTCGGTTTGACCCATGGCGATCTGTACACCCTGTGGGCGCCGTTGTGGCGTGACTCGGACGACGAGTGGGAAGCGTTCCTCGGCGACGACGACGCCCTCTTCGGGTTCGACTCCGTCGCTGACCTGGCCGCCTTCGTGCGGACCAACACCGACAACGACCTCGCTGACCACCCCAAGTGGCAGGCGCTCGGCGAGGCCAACGCCCACCGCCTGAACCCGGACGAGAGCCACCTGCACGACCTGGTCGGTGTGCCAGAACTGGTCGCCGAGAAGCCCACCGACGAGTCCGTCACCTCGCTGCGGCGGACGCTCCAGGTGGTCGGCGCGCTCGGCTCGGTGTGCGATCTGATCGCGGTGGCGAAGTTCTTCAACGGCAACCCCGTGTTGTCGACGCTGGGCGGCGGCGCCGAGGCCTACTCGGGTCGCGCCGGCCGCAAGCGCTGGGCGGACATCGAGGCCGCCGTCGGCCGCAGCTGGGATCACGTGCTCGACGCCATCGACGAGCTGGTGACCACCCCCGAGGTCGACGCCACGGCGGCGGCCAAGGCCCAGGCCGAGCTCGACGAGCCCGCACCTGAGCCCGAGGAAGACGAACTCGACGAGGCCGAAGCGGCCGCCGAGGACTCCGAAGATGAGGTCATCGAGGGCGAGGTGGACACGGACTCCGAGGAGGCGGCCCTCACCGTCCAGGCGGAGCGCCAGCTGCTCGGCAGCGACGAGGACTTCTGGGAGCGTGTCGGCATCGACCCGATCCGCATCATGACCAAGGGCGGCACCTTCTACACGCTGCGGTGCTACTACAACGACCAGCCGCGGTTCCTCGGCCGTAACGGCCGCATCAGCGTGTTCGGCTCAGAGCGCGCCCTGGCCCGCTACCTGGCCGACGAGCACGAGAGCGACCTGTCCAGCTTCGAGGCCTACGCCGACATCCGCACCGCGGCCACCGACGGCTCGCTGCAGATTCGGGTCACCGAGGACAACGTCTACGTGCTCAGCGGGCTGTCCGACGACATCTCCGACGGCCCCGACGCCGTCGACCGCGAGCAACTGGACCTGGCGATCGAGTTCGCCCGCGACGTCTGCGACTACGCCGACGACGGCACCGCCGACAAGGCCCTGACCACCAGCCAGCCGCTGGGCAAGTTCGTCGGCCACGTGCTCGAGCCCGAGACCGTCGGCGCCCCGTCGAAGCCGTACGCCGAGGCCGTCGCCCAGTGGGAGACCCTCGAGCGCTTCGTCGAGTCCCGACTCCGCCAGGAGTAGTCCAGACGGCGATGAGTTCCGGGGATGCCACCGGTCTGCACTGACATGACCCAGACCGGCACCCAGCCCATCGTCCGAAATCTCGCCGTACCCGGCGCGACCCTGCACTACGAGGTGCGCGGCAGCGGGCCGGTGCTCGCCGTCATCGGTTCCCCGATGACGGCGTCCGAGTTCGCTCTCGTCGCCGACGCGCTGGCCGTCGACCACACCGTCGTGACGTACGACCCACGCGGGCTCGGCGCCAGCCCCATCGACGATCCCGCACAGGACTCGACGCCAGAGCTGCGGGCCGCCGACGTCGCCGCGATCCTCGATGACCTCGGCGCCGGTCCGGCCGACGTGTTCGGCTCCAGCGGCGGCGCGGTGACCGGCCTGGCGCTGGCCACGAAGTACCCCGACTGGGTGCGGACCCTGGTCGCGCACGAGCCACCGCTGCTGGAACTGCTGCCCGCATCGGAAGCCGCCAAACAGCGCGCCGCGACGCAGGACATCATCGCCACCTTCCACAGCGACGGGCCCGGCGCGGCGATGGCGAAGTTCATGGCCACAGCGGGCTTCGATCAGTCCGAGGACGGGGCTCCGGGGCAGCCGGGACAGCCCTCGCCCGACGAGATGGCCAAGCAGCTCGCCGACCTGGCCCGGTTCTTCAACCACGAATTGCTCTGCACCACAACGTATGTGCCGGACCTCGACGCATTGAAAGCAAGCCGGGTCATCGTCGGCATCGGCGCCGATTCCGAACATCTCATCACGCACGGCACCTCGATGGCGCTGTGCCACCTGCTGGGTGTCGAGCCCGTCACCTTCCCCGGCGATCACGGCGGGTTCATGAGCGCGCCCGACGAGTTCGCGGCCACACTGAGGGCCGTTCTGCCCGACTGAAAATCCCAGGTCACCCAGCCACCGAGCACACTCCCGGCCGACACCCGGCAGAACCGCGTTGCAATATTAGTTAGCAAGGCGTAAGAATTTCCCAAGAATCCGCTGAGTCAGCGGAGCCTCCTGCCGAGGGCAGGACAGGCAGCAGCCTGATCGTCGGGGTTTCGGTCAGCGGGTTGAGCGGAAGGTGGTCGGGTGCGGTCGTTTTCGATGGGGCGCCTGTTGAAGAAGGTCTGGATACCGCTTCTTCTGGTGGTCGTATTGGCGGTGTCGGGCCTGGTGGTGTCGCGCCTGCACGCGAAGTTCGGGTCCGAGAACCTCAATGCCCACGCCGGTGCGGGAATCGAGATCGTCCAGTTCAACCCCAAAGTCGTCGTGTACGAGGTCTACGGACCACCCGGGAGCTCGGCCGACATCAGCTACTTCGATCCGGACGCCAACGTGCACTCGGTCACCGCGACACTGCCGTGGTCGGTCACCCTGTCCACCACGCTGCCGACGGTCAGCGCGAACTTGATGGCCCGCAGCGACGGTGAGCAGAGCAGCGACCACATCGGTTGCCGCGTCACCGTCAACGGCACCGTCCGCGAAGAGAAGTCAGCCGATGGCGTCAACGCCCAGACCTACTGCTTGGTGAAGTCCGCATGACCGAAACACTTGAGACACCGCACAGCACGACGGCCAAGCGGCCCAAGTTCGCCCATGCGCTGCGCATCCTGTCGGTGCCGATCATCCTGTTCTGGATCGCGATCGCCGTCCTGGTGAACGTGATCGCACCGCCGCTGGAGGTCGTCGGCGAGCTGCACGCCGCGCCGATGGCGCCCGAGGACGCCCCGTCGATGCACGCGATGAAGTTGATGGGCGGCAACTTCAAGGAGTTCAACTCCAACAGCACGATCATGGTCGTCGTCGAGGGCAAGGAGCCACTCGGCCCGGACGCCCACAAGTACTACGACGAGATCATCCGCAAGCTGCAGCAGGATCCCGAGCACATCCAGCACATCCAGGATTTCTGGGGCGACACGCTGACGGCGGCCGGCGCGCAGAGCGCCGACGGCAAGGCGTCGTACGTGATGATCAACCTGGCCGGCGAGCAGGGCATGACGCTCGCCAACGAAGGCGTGGACGCCGTCCGCAAGGTCATCGAGGAGACCAAGGCCCCGCCGGGGGTCGAGGCGCACGTCGCCGGTCCCGCCGCACTGACCGACGACCTGCACGTCATCGGTAACGCGAGCCTCATCATGATCACGGTGATCACGCTCGTCGCGATCGCGGGCATGCTGCTGGTGGTCTACCGCTCGGTCAGGACCACGCTGGTCCAGCTGTTCCTGACGTTCCTGGCGCTGTTGACCGCGCGCGGCGTGGTCTCGGTGCTCGCCACCCACGACGTGTTCGGGCTGACGACCTTCGCGGGCAACATCCTGACCATGCTGGCGATCGCCGCCGCCACGGACTACGGCATCTTCATCTTCGGCCGGTACCGCGAAGACCGTGGCATCGGCCTGGACCGGGACGACTCGTACTACGCCACCTTCAAATCCGTCGCCCCCGTGATCGTGGGCTCCGGCCTGACCATCGCCGGCGCGACGTACTGCCTGAGCTTCTGCCGGCTGCCCTACTTCACCACCATGGGCGCTCCGGTCGCCATCGGCATGCTCGTCGTGGTGGCGATCTCGGTGACGCTCGGCCCGGCTGTCCTGTACCTCGGCAGCCGCGTCGGGATGTACGAGTCCAAGCGGCCTCCGCAGAGCCGGTTCTGGCGGCGCATCGGCACGGCCGTGGTGCGGTGGCCCGCCCCGATTCTGGTGGCGAGCCTGTTCGTCGTGCTGGTCGGGATCGTGGCCATCCCCGGCTACAAGCCCGCCTACAACGATCGCTACTACCTGCCCGAGGACGCCAAGGTCAACATCGGCTTCGCCGCCGCCGACCGGCACTTCACGCAGGCCCGGATGAACCCCGACATCCTGATGGTCGAGTCCACCCACGACATGCGCAATCCCGCCGACATGCTGGTGCTGAACAAGATTTCGAGCAACGTGATGCACACCGACGGCATCGCGATGGTGCAGAGCATCACCCGGCCACTGGGCATTCCCATCCAGCACAGCTCGATTCCGTTTCAGACGAGCGTCTCGGGCCAGACCAGCAACATGAACCTGCCGTTCCAGCGCAAGCAGCTGGAAGACCAGCTGAGGATGGTCGACGCCACCAACGTGTCGATCAGCATCCTGGAGAAGCAGTACGCGCTGTCGCTCCAACAGACCAAGCTCACCCAGGACTCGGCCGCCAAGTCCCAAGCGCTCCTGGAGGTCACCGAGGAGATGCGCAACAACATCGCGAACTTCGATGACCAGTTCCGGCCGATGCGCAACTACTTCTACTGGGAACCGCACTGCTTCGACATCCCGATGTGTGCCGCGGTGCGGTCGGTGTTCGATTCCCTGGACGGCATCGACGAGCTGACCGACAGGACAAGCGATGTCCAGGTCAACACCGACAAGCTCGCCGACCTGGCGCCGAAGTTGACGGCGCTGCTCCCCCAGACCATCGCGTCGATGAAGACCAGCCGGGACCTGTCGCTGGCGTCGTACAACTCGCAGAAGGCCCTCATCGACCAGATGCAGGCCATGAACGACACCGCGCTGTCGATGGGTGCGGCCTTCGACGGCGCCAAGAACGACGACCTGTTCTATCTGCCGCCCGAGGCCTTCCAGAACCCCGATTTCCAGCGCGGGCTGAAGATGTTCATGTCACCGGACGGCAAGTCCGCGCGCATGTTCATCACCCACCAGAGCGACCCGGCGACCGTCGACGGCATCGCCCGCGTCGAGTCCGAACGCAAGGCCGCGCAGGAGGCCCTGAAGATGTCGTCGCTGTCGGACGCCAAGATCTACCTCGGCGGCGTCGCGGCGACCTACAAGGACATGGCCGACGGTGCCCGCTACGACTTGATGATCGCCGTCGTGTCGTCGCTGACGCTGATCTTCATGATCATGCTCATCCTGACCCGCAGCGCCGTCGCGGCGTTGACGATCGTCGGCACCGCGGGCAGTTCCATCGCCGCATCGTTCGGCATCTCGGTGCTGATCTGGCAGGACCTGTTCGGCATCCAGGTGCAGTGGCTGGTCATGCTGATGTCGGTCATCATCCTGTTGGCGGTCGGTTCGGACTACAACCTGCTGCTGGTGTCCCGGTTCCAGGACGAGATCCACGCCGGCCTCAAGACCGGCATCATCCGGTCCATGGCCGGCACCGGCGGCGTCGTCACCTCGGCGGGACTGGTGTTCGCGGCCACCATGGCCGGCATGATGGCCAGCAAGCTGATCGTGCTGGCGCAGATGGGTTCGACCATCGCCATCGGCCTGCTGATCGACACCTTCATCGTGCGGTCGCTGCTGATGCCGTCGATCGCGGTGCTGCTCGGTCGCTGGTTCTGGTGGCCGCAGGTGGTCCATCCGCGGGGCAAGTACAACTTCGAGAAGTTCGTGCCCAAGTCGTTCCAGCAGGCGCAGCAGCCCGCGCCGGCAGGTGCGGCAGCCGGGCGGTCTGGCTTCGTGGACGACACCCCGACGGACAGCTACCCGACGAGCACGGCGTAACGCGGTTTGATGACGTCGTCGATGATCGCCAGCCGCTCATCGAACGGGATGAAGGCCGACTTCATCGCGTTGATGGTGAACCGCTGCAGGTCGGTCCAGCCGTAGCCGAACGCCTCCACCAGGTGCGCCATCTCCTGGGTCATGGTGGTGTCGCTCATCAGGCGGTTGTCGGTGTTGACGGTGACGCGAAAGCGCAGCCGGGCCAACCGGTCGAACGGGTGCTCGGCGATGCTCGCCGCGGCGCCGGTCTGCACATTGCTGCTCGGGCACATCTCCAGCGGAATTCGCTTGTCCCGCACGATGTTCGCCACCCGGCCGAGCCGGGGGACGTCGCCCGAGGCCGCTGGAACTTCTATGTCGTCGACGATCCGCACCCCGTGCCCCAGCCGGTCGGCACCGCAATAGGCGATGGCCTCGTGGATGGACGGCAGGCCGAAGGCCTCACCGGCGTGAATGGTGAAGCGCGCGTTGTTGCCCCGCATGTATTCGAAGGCGTCGAGGTGGCGGGTCGGAGGGTAGCCGGCCTCGGCACCGGCGATGTCGAACCCGACCACGCCGCGGTCGCGGAACCGGATGGCCAATTCAGCGATCTCGCGGGACCGGGCGGCATGCCGCATCGCAGTGACCAGGCAGCGGACTGTCGCCGCCTGCCCCGCGGCGGCCGCGGCCTTCTCTCCGTCGGCGAACCCGGCCAGCACCGCGTCGACGACCTCGTCCAGCACGAGGCCATCGGTGATGTGCAGCTCGGGCGCGAACCGCACCTCGGCGTAGACCACGTTGTCGGCGGCGAGATCCTCGACGCACTCGTAGGCGACGCGGTACAGCGCGTCGGTGCTCTGCATGACGCCGACGGTGTGCGCGAACGGCTCCAGATAACGGACCAGCGAGCCGCTGTGCGCCTGGGTGCGGAACCACATCGCCAGTTCATCGACGTCCATGGTGGGCAGGTCGCCGTAGCCGCTCTGCTCGGCCAACTCCACCACGGTGGCGGGGCGCAGGCCGCCGTCCAGGTGATCGTGCAACAGGGCTTTCGGTGCTTGCTTGATCTGATCCAGCGTCAGGGTCATGTGTCCATCTTGCGCCGGATGGTGGCTTTTAGCCCGCCGGTTCCGTGGCCGGCAGCAGCCGTGTCCGGAACAGGTCCAGTACCTGGTCCAGCGCGACTCGGGTGGCCTGGCCCGGCTCATCGATCAGGTGCTCGGTGACCACCGAGTGCGGTGGCAGCCGCGCATCCGGGTTGGCGTCGGCGTCCTCGAGTTCGACGGCGATGAAGGCGTCACCCAGCTGCTCCCGGAGGAAATCGAAACGCGCTGCCGGGACCAGCTTGTCGCTCTTGAACCGCATGCCGATGACGTTGAGCCCACGGGCACACCGGCCCTTGACGACCTCCAGGTCGGCCGGCGAGATGTCGATGTTGTGGCGCTGCTTGGCGGTCAGGCCGATCGGCATCGACGGCTGGGACAGCACCGGGGCGAGGATGACGTCGTCGGTGGCCATCGCCAGGGCGTAGCCGCCGGTGAAGCACATCCCGATCGCGCCGACGCCGGGGCCGCCGCAGCGTTCGTGTTCGGATCGCGCCAGTGCCCGCAGCCAGTCGACCACCGGCGACGTCTTGCCGGTGGCGAGGAGGGTGAACTCCTTGCTGACGCACGCCGGCAGGACCGAGGCCATGCCTTTCAACGCGGCCATGTTGCTCGCGTTGGGGTCCAGACCCGGAATGCCGAACAGGTGGGGCAGGACGGCGGTACAGCCGATATCGGCGACCTTGCGGGCGAAGTCGAGAACCTTGGGCGTGATGCCCGGAATCTCGGCGATCACGATGACGGCCGGACCGGTACCGCGGCGGTAGACGGTGCGGGTCGTGCCATCGTGGGTGAACTCGGTGCGCTCGAAGTCGCGGAGGTCATCGTCAGCCATGCGGTCGACCCTAGCGGCGCAGACCGGTCAGAGCCATGGATGCCGCTTTCGCCCAAGGCGAATCAGCCGCTGCCTACTCGACGCGGTCGAGCACCACGGGCCGCTGCGCCGGCGGCGCGTCGTCCACGGACCAGCCGCCGTCGAGTTCGGCCAAGGCTGACGACAGCCGCTCGGGAGTCTCGGTGTACAGCGTGAACAGCGTCTCGCCGGCAGCGACGGGCTCGCCGCTGCGCCGGTGGAGGTACAGCCCCGCCCCGGCCTGCACGGGGTCGCCGGGCTGGGCCCGGCCCGCACCGAGCCGCCACACGGCCATCGCGACCGCCATGGCGTCGATGTCGCCCATCACCCCACCGCGGGTCGCCGCCACCGTCTGGGTGTACGTGCCCATCGGCAGCGGCGCCTCGGGATCGCCGCCCTGCGCCACGATCAGCTGCCGGAAACAGTCCATCGCGGTGCCGTCGGTCAGTGTGTCCGCCGGATCGACGCCGTCGATACCGGCGACGTCCAGCATCTCGCGGGCCAGCGCGATGGTCAGCGTGACGACGTCGTCCGGACCGCCGCCGGCCAGCACGTCCAGCGACTCGGCGACCTCGATCGCGTTGCCGATCGCGCGACCCAACGGCCGGTCCATGTCGGTGAGCAGCGCCCGGGTCGGGACGCCGTAGGCGATACCGAGGTCGACCATGGTGCGCGCCAGCTCGCGCGACTCGGCCTCGGTCTTGAGAAACGCGCCGCGACCGACCTTGACGTCCAGTACCAGCGAGCGGGCGCCCTCGGCCAGTTTCTTGCTCATGATCGAGCTGGCGATGAGCGGCAGCGATTCCGTCGTACCGGTGACGTCCCGCAGGGCGTAGATCTTGCGGTCGGCGGGCGCCAGGTCCCCGGCCGCGAAGATCGCTGCCCCGATATCGGAAAGCTGTTGGCGGATACGGTCTTTGGACAGTTCGGCGGTGAACCCCGGAATCGCTTCGAGCTTGTCCAAGGTGCCGCCGGTATGCCCGAGGCCGCGGCCCGCCGCCTGCGGGACGGCGCCGCCGCAGGCCATGACGACGGGGACCAGCGGGATGGTGATCTTGTCGCCGACGCCGCCGGTCGAGTGTTTGTCCACCAGCGCCAGCGGCCGGCCGGCACGCCGCAGGTCGGTGAAGTCGAAGCGCTCGCCCGAGCCGACCATCGCCGCGGTCCAGCGGGCGATCTCGGCCGGCGTCATGCCGCGCAGGAAGATGGCCATCAGCAACGCCGACATCTGCGCGTCGGCCACCCGGCCGTGGGTGTAGCCGTCGATCACCCAGTCGATCGCGGCATCGGACAGCACGCCGCCGTCGCGTTTGGTGCGAATGACTGTCGGAGCATCGAGATGCGACCCGTGGTTGTGCGCGTCCGACGACACGATGACATCCTCCTGCCGGCGACCCAGGCCGCCCCGTCGAGCTGGTTACCGGCCAGTAACCAGAAGTGTTGCCCCGCTTGGCGTTACCGGCGGTTCAGGTCATCCGGCCCGAAGGCGTCGGGTAGCAGTTCGGCCAGCGCCCGCGGACCCGATGCGTGGTCGATCAGCATGGCCGGTCCGCCGTGCTCGAGAAGCACTTGCCGGCACCGCCCACACGGCATCAGCACCGCCCCGGAACCGTCCACGCACGCCAGCGCGAGCAGCCGTCCACCGCCGCTGGAATGTAGGGCACAGACCACAGCACACTCGGCGCAGAGGCCAAGGCCATATGAGACATTTTCCACATTGCAGCCCACCACGATTCGACCATCATCGACCAGCGCCGCCGCCCCCACCGGGAAGTTCGAGTAGGGTGCGTAGGCATCCTCGGAAACAGCTATCGCCTTGTCCCGCAACAGCTTCCAGTCAATTTCTGACACCACCGACACCCCGTTCCCGGCGCCCCGAAACCACCTCGAGACCCGTCCCGACCACCCAGTAAGTTAATGTAGGCAAACCTAATTTCCGACGCGGGTTCGCCATTCCCCCCACACCGTAGTTCTGACTGTGCGCAAATTGGGATTAGAGTCGCCCCGAGGTTTGGGCTCGGCACGCGAAAAAGTTGCTGCCGGGTCATGCGTCCACCGACGGCGTTGGAGGTCGAAATGAGTACAGCGGCAGCCGCGGATTCCATACCCGCGCCGCGTTCATCCCCGCAGAAGCGGCGGAGCCTGTATCGCGGAGACCCGGGCATGTGGTCCTGGGTACTACACCGCATCACCGGTGCCACCATCTTCTTCTTTCTGCTGGTCCATGTTCTGGACACGGCACTGGTCCGGGTCAGCCCCGAGGCCTACAACGAGGTGATCAACACCTATAAGACGCCGATCATCGGGTTCATGGAGATGGGCCTGGTCGCGGCGGTGCTCTACCACGCCCTCAACGGCGTGCGAGTCATCTTGATCGACTTCTGGCAGCAGGGACCCAAGTACCAGCGGGTCATGCTGTGGACCATCCTGGCCATCTGGATCGCGGTCGTCATCGCCGCAGTTGGGGTAGAGGGCATGCACATGGTTGAGCACTACGGGTGGCTCAAGTGACCACGCATACCGATTCCGGCGCCGCCGAGGCACGCCGCGGAGGACGTCCGGCCCCGGTCCTGGAGCGCGAGTACGACCGCCCCGCCGCCCTCGACCACCCGCGCGCTCCCCGACGCCCTCGCGGCATCCCGTACTTCGAGAAGTACGCCTGGCTGTTCATGCGCTTCTCCGGCGCGGCACTGGTGCTGCTCGCCCTCGGTCACCTGTTCATCGGGCTGATCTGGGCGAACGGCGTCTACCGCATCGACTTCAACTACGTCGCGCAGCGGTGGGCCTCCCCGTTCTGGCAGATCTGGGACATGGCCCTGCTGTGGCTGGCGCTGGTCCACGGCGCCAACGGCATGCGCACCATCATCGGTGACTACGCCCGCAAGAACACCACCAAGTTCTGGCTGAACTCGATTCTGCTGCTGGCCACCGGATTCACCCTGGTGCTGGGCAGCTACGTGCTCGTCACCTTCGACGCGAACATCAAGTAGGGACGCAGATGATTCAGGAACATCGCTACGACGTCGTCATCGTCGGTGCCGGTGGCGCAGGTATGCGCGCGGCCGTCGAGTCCGGTCCCCGGGTCCGCACCGCGGTGCTGACCAAGCTGTACCCGACTCGCTCGCACACCGGTGCCGCCCAGGGTGGCATGTGCGCCGCACTCGCCAACGTCGAGGACGACAACTGGGAGTGGCACACCTTCGACACCGTCAAGGGCGGCGACTACCTCGCTGACCAGGACGCCGTCGAGATCATGTGCAAGGAAGCCATCGACGCGGTGCTGGACCTCGAAAAGATGGGCATGCCGTTCAACCGGACACCCGAGGGCCGCATCGACCAGCGTCGCTTCGGCGGGCACACCCGCGACCACGGCAAGGCCCCGGTCCGCCGCGCCTGCTACGCCGCCGACCGCACCGGCCACATGATCCTGCAGACGCTGTACCAAAACTGCGTCAAGCACGACGTCCAGTTCTTCAACGAGTTCTACGCACTCGACGTGGTCCTCACCGAGACCGCCAGCGGCCCGGTTGCCACCGGCATCATCGCCTACGAATTGGCCACCGGCGACATCCACATCTTCCACGCCAAAGCGATCGTCTTCGCCACCGGCGGCTCGGGCCGGATGTACAAGACCACCTCCAACGCCCACACCCTCACCGGTGACGGCCTGGGCATCGTCTTCCGCAAGGGACTTCCCTTGGAGGACATGGAGTTCCACCAGTTCCACCCGACAGGCCTGGCCGGCCTGGGCATCCTGATCTCGGAAGCCGTGCGTGGTGAGGGTGGTCGTCTGCTCAACGCCGACGGCGAGCGCTTCATGGAGCGCTACGCCCCCACCATCGTCGACCTCGCGCCCCGCGACATCGTGGCCCGCTCGATGGTGCTCGAGGTCCTCGAAGGCCGCGGCGCCGGACCCAACAAGGACTACGTCTACATCGACGTGCGTCACCTCGGCGCGGAGGTGCTGGAGGCCAAGCTGCCGGACATCACCGAATTCGCCCGCACCTACCTGGGCGTCGACCCCGTCACCGAACTGGTGCCCGTGTACCCGACCTGCCACTACGTCATGGGCGGTATCCCGACCACGATCAACGGCCAGGTGCTGCGCGACAACGTCAACGTGGTTCCGGGTCTGTACGCCGCCGGTGAGTGCGCCTGCGTCTCGGTGCACGGCGCGAACCGCCTGGGCACCAACTCGCTGCTCGACATCAACGTGTTCGGCCGTCGCGCCGGCATCGCTGCCGCCGAGTACGCGCAGAACCACAACTACATCGAGCTGCCCGACAACCCGGCGGACATGGTCATCGGTTGGGTCGGCGACATCCTGTCCGACCACGGCAACGAGCGTGTCGCCGACATCCGCACCGCGCTGCAGCAGTCGATGGACAACAACGCTGCGGTGTTCCGCACCGAGGAGACCCTCAAGCAGGCGCTGACGGACATCCACGCGCTGAAGGAGCGGTACTCGCGAATCACGGTGCACGACAAGGGCAAGCGCTACAACAGCGACCTGCTCGAGGCCATCGAGCTGGGCTTCCTGCTCGAGCTGGCCGAGGTCACCGTCGTCGGTGCGCTGAACCGCAAGGAGTCGCGTGGCGGCCACGCCCGCGAGGACTACCCGGACCGCGACGACACCAACTACATGCGCCACACCATGGCCTACAAGCAGGGCGCCGACCTCCTGTCCGATATCCGGCTGGACTACAAGCCTGTCGTCCAGACCCGGTACGAGCCGATGGAACGGAAGTACTAACCATGAGTGCACCTGTCCTCGACAAGCCCGAAGCCGGCGACCCGCCGCTGCCCCCGGTGCCGGACGGCGCCGTCATGGTCACGCTGAAGATCGCCCGGTTCAACCCGGAGAACCCGGACGCCGCCGGCTTCCAGAGTTTCCGCGTGCCCTGCCTGCCCAGCGACCGGTTGCTCAACCTGCTGCTGTACGTGAAGGGCTACCTGGACGGCACGCTGACGTTCCGGCGGTCCTGCGCGCACGGCGTGTGTGGCTCGGACGCCATGCGGATCAACGGCGTCAACCGGCTGGCCTGCAAGGTCCTCATGCGCGACCTGCTGCCGAAGAAGGCCGGCAAGGACCTGACCATCACCATCGAGCCCATCCGCGGCCTGCCCGTGGAGAAGGACCTCGTGGTGGACATGGAGCCGTTCTTCGACGCCTTCCGCGCCGTGAAGCCGTTCCTCATCACGTCGGGTAACCCCCCGACCCGTGAGCGCATCCAGTCGCAGACCGACCGCGCCCGCTTCGACGACACCACCAAGTGCATCCTGTGCGCCTGCTGCACCACGTCGTGCCCGGTGTACTGGAGCGAGGGCTCGTACTTCGGCCCCGCCGCGATCGTCAACGCGCACCGGTTCATCTTCGACTCGCGTGACGAGGCGGCCGCCGAGCGGCTCGACATCCTCAACGAGGTCGACGGTGTGTGGCGCTGCCGCACCACCTTCAACTGCACCGAGGCCTGCCCCCGCGGCATCCAGGTGACCAAGGCGATCCAGGAAGTCAAGCGGGCTCTCATGTTCGCCCGCTAAATATCGCGTCGAGTGTTGGCTTGTGTTCGAGATTCATTGAAATTCTCGAACACAAGCCAACTTTCGTTAGTAGGGTCCGCCAGCGGCGCGGAGTCCAGTCCGGGTTCTGGTGATGATCGTGTCTCGCCGGTAACGCAACAGGTCCGCGCCGACGCGAATCATGCGCCAGCCTAGGTCTCGATACTCGACGTCTTGGTCGATATCGCGGGTGCGCTGGCGCGGGTCCTGCCAGTGCTGGATGCCGTCGTACTGCACACCGACCTTCCACTCGGGCCAACCCATGTCGATGCGCCCCACCAGGTATCGGCCGTCGAATACTTCGATCTGCGTGTGCGACGGCCGCATGCCGTGCTCGGTGAACAACAGGCGTAGTCGGGTCTCCTGCGGCGACTCTGCGCCGTAGTCAGCGAGGTCAAGAACCCGGTCGAGTTGCCTCAGTCCCCGAACTCCGGCATGGCGATCGGCGAGTGATTGCACTTCCGGGATCTTCAACTCGGTGGCCTGGAGCAAGGCGTCTACCCAGATGACGGCGAGTACCTGGCCTTTCCTTCGCCCAAGGTCAAAGACCGTTCTCGCCGGCGTCGTGACGTTGATGCCCCGCACCTGGCATATCTCGTCGTCGGCCAGCTTGTCGCTGCGGATGAGAATGCCGGGTGGCCGCGTCCTGCTCGCCTGGTTGAGCTCTGCGGGCTGCCTCGCATCGATCCACAACGAGCCGTGCAGGGCGGCGGCCGACAACCCGACAGCGGTCGCCCTGCGCTCGGACCACAGCCAGGCCGCGACCGCCTTGTCGACGGGCGTGAGCTCCTGACCACGGGCCACGTAGACATTGCGATGAATCGCGTCGTACCGAGTTCTGAGCTGATATCGATTGACCCTGCCCGCGGCCAGGGCCTCAGTGCCTAGAAATGGCATGTGGATATGACGGCTGTGCGGCCTTGCTGGTTCCATCCGGATCGAGTGTTGGCCTGTGTGCGACTGAAGCGCGAAATCTCGAACACAACCCAACACTCGGCGGGAAAAAGTCGGGTATTTACTGGGACTCACGTTCCCGGTAAATTGGTGGCATGACTCAGGCAATGAAGCCCGACTACCAGAACCTGCTCGATGTGTTGTCCGAAGGCTCGGTGCGACGCCGCTTCGACCCGTACCTCGACATCGCGTGGGATGCCCCCGACATGCAGATCGACCTGCAGGATCCGCGGTGGGTACTCTCCCCCACCATCGACCCGCTGGGCGCGACCGAGTGGTACCAGAGCCAGCCGCTGGAGCGGCGGATCGAGATCGGCCGCTGGCGGACGCTCAACACCGTCAAGGTGGGTGCGGCGTTCGAGAGCATCCTGATCCGCGGGCTGATGGCGTTCATCATGAAGCTGCCGAACAACTCCCCCGAGTTCCGGTACGCGCTGCACGAGATGACCGAAGAGTGCAACCACATCCAGATGTTCCAGGAGCTGGTCAACCGCTCCGGGACCGATGTGCCGGGCATGCGCAAGCTGTTCTTCCGGCTGTCGCCGTACATCGGATTGGTGGGCCAGTACTCGCCGACGGCGTTCATGGCCGGCATCCTCGCCGGCGAAGAGCCCATCGATCACTTCCAGAAGGCCATGATCCGCGAGGGCAACAACCTGCCACCGGCGGTGCTGCGCACCATGCAGATTCACATCGCCGAGGAGGCCCGGCACATCTCGTGGGCCAATGAGTTCCTCAAGACCCACATGCCCAAACGGTCGTGGCGGTTCAAGGCCTTCGCCACCGTCGCTTTCCCGCTGGCACTGCGCTGGTTGGCGCACGAGATCATGGCGTCGCCGAAGTCGTTCGGCAAGCAGTTCGACATTCCCGAAGACGTTATGCGGCAAGCATTCTGGCGCAGCCCGCAGTCGCGGAAGATCATGGCGAGCTTCTTCGACGAGACCCGCGCGCTCGCCGAGGAGATCGGCCTGATGAACCGCGTCGGACGCTGGATGTGGAAGCGCTGCGGCATCGCCGGTGAGACGGCCCGTTACCGCAGTGCCCCCAACCGCGAGGCACAGTTGATCGCCTGATGCCCCACGTCATCACGCAGTCCTGCTGCAGCGACGCGTCCTGCGTCTACGCCTGTCCGGTCAACTGCATTCACCCCACGCCCGACGAGCCCGACTTCCACACCGCCGAGATGCTCTACATCGATCCGGTGGAGTGCGTCGACTGCGGCGCGTGCGTGACGGCCTGCCCGGTCGACGCCATCAAGCACGACGGTTCACTGGAGCCGACTGAGCGGGTCTTCCTCGAACTCAACGCCGACTTCTACAAAGAACCCCGGCCGCGTCCGCTGCTCGCGCCGGTCGTGCCGCCACTACAGGTGCGAGCTCCCGGCGCCCTGCGCGTCGCGATCGTCGGGTCGGGCCCGGCCGCGATGTACGCCGCCGACGAAGTGCTGACGATCCCGGCGGCCCGCGTCCGGATGTACGAGCGACTCCCCCAACCTGGTGGCCTCGCCCGCTTCGGTGTGGCCCCCGATCATCGGCGTACCCGGGCGGTGTCCCGGCAGTTCGACACCATCACCGCAGACCCGCGGCTGGAGCTGGTGACCGGCGTCGAAGTCGGCACCGACGTCACACATCAGCAGCTGCTCGCCGACCATGACGCGGTCATCTACGCGGTCGGCGCAGCCACGGACCGTCCGCTCGACGTGCCCGGCGCGGACCTGCCGGGCGTCAGCTCGGCCACCCGTTTCGTGGCTTGGTACAACGGCCACCCGGATTTCGCCGACGCTGCCTTCGATCTCTCGCAGCCCCGCGCGATCGTGATCGGCAACGGCAACGTCGCACTCGACGTCGCCCGGATACTCACCACCGATCCCGACCGCCTAGCCGCCACCGACATCGCACCGCACGCCTTGAAAGCGTTGCGGCAGAGCAAGATCGAAGAGGTCGTGGTGGCCGGCCGACGTGGGCTCGCGCAGTCGGCGTTCACGGTGCCGGAGCTGATCGGCCTGACGTCCATGCCCGACGTCGACGTCGTCGTCTCCGATGAGGATTTGGCATCACTACCGAACACCGATCCGCGCGCCCGCATCCTGCGTGACCTGCCGCGACGCCCCGGCAACCGCCGCATCGTGTTGGAATACCTGCAGTCGCCCACTGCGGTCCTCGGCGAATCCGCCGCGACCGGAGTCGAATTCGCCCGCAACGAACTGGTGGCGGCTGCCGATGGCGCCACAAAGGTCAAACCCACCGGGGAGCTGCACACCGTGGGCGCGGGACTCGTGCTGACGTCCATCGGATACCGCGGCCGGCCGGTCATCGACCTGCCGTTCGACGACGCGCGCGGCACCGTCCCCCACACCGCGGGCCGGGTCGACGGCGTCGCCGCCACCTACGTGACCGGCTGGATCAAACGCGGCCCGACGGGGTTCATCGGCACCAACAAGTCGTGCGCCCAGGAGACTGTGCGCAGCCTGGTCGCTGACTACAACTCGGGGCTGCTGGCCTGACGGTTCGCCAACTCGGCGACAACGGCAACGAGCGGCTCATCCCGGCTGACGTCGAACCCGGCCGCCCGGGCGGCGCCGTCGAGGACGTACCAGGTGAAGTCGGCCAGGTGCGCGATCATCTGTTCGCGGGTGTGGGTCGGCGCCGGGCTGCGCACCCAGGCGAACAGCGTCTCCTCGACCATCGTCACGATCGCCAATGGGACCAGCTTGAACGCGCTGTCGTCGACGCCGATCGCGAGCGTGATGGCGGCGATGATGCCGTCCGCGCGTTCGATGATGCGCAGCTTCAGCTCACCGACCGCGTCGAGCGTCTGGTCACCCTCGAACGACGGGCCGTTGCGCGCAAATTCGTTGAGCCGCGGATGATCGATCATCCAGTCCGCGACCGCTTCGATGGTTCGGGTCAGGATCTCCCGGAGTGTGCCGTCGGTGATGTCGAGCTTGCCGACCAGGACAGACCCGAAGTCGTCGATCAGGTACGACCGCACCCGACGCTCGAGTTCCTCCTTACCGGAGGTCTGCCGGTAGATCACCGACTTGGCGACGCCGGCACGCTTGGCAATGCCCGCGACGGAGATGTCGGCGCCGGGCGGGCTCTCCTCGAGCAGCTCGATCATCGCCAGCAGGATCTGGGAGCGGCGTTCAGTGTTGTGCTGTTCCCACCGCGCCTCGTAGCCATTCACCGACACAGGGTTCGGGGCCACAGACATGTGTGCCACGGTAGTCGCTGACCTTTCGCGTGACGCCCGCCACACCCCGTCACACATCGCGCGGCTGCCTCGTCCAACAGATATGACGACAACACCACGCATCGCGCCCCTGCCCCCACAACGAGCCGGACTGCTGACTCGGCTCATGTACCGCTATGCCAAGCGTGAGTTCGGCGAAGTGCCCGAACCGTTCGCCGTGGCGGCGCACCACCCGCGACTGCTGGTCGCCAACGCCGTGCACGAGGGTCTGCTGAAGAGCGGTTCGAAGACGCTGCCCGAGTCGGTGCGCGACCTCGCGGTGCTCTGGACCGCGAGGACGGTGGGCTGCTCCTGGTGCGTCGACTTCGGCACCATGCTGATGCGTCTGCAGAGCCTGGATGTGGAGCGGCTCAAGCACATCGATGACTACGCCACCTCGCCGTTGTTCACCGACGACGAGCGGGCCGCTATCGCCTACGCCAACGCCATGACCACCGATCCGCACACCGTCACCGACGAGCAGGTCGACGACCTCAAGCGCCGGTTCGGAGAGGCCGGGGTCATCGAGCTGACCTACCAGATCGGCGTGGAGAACATGCGAGCCCGGATGTACGCGGCGCTGGGCATCACCGAGCAGGGCTTCAGCTCGGGCGACGCGTGCCGGGTGCCGTGGGCGCAGTGATTCGGGCGCGCTGGCTCCACGAGACGGCCAGGTGGTAGAACACGTTACAGAAATAGCGGCTCGAGTCGCTGAAACAACCTGCTCAGCGAGGAGTGTCCATGCACTGGTACACCGGCGACACGTTCTATGACACGGTGCTGACCGCTGCTCTCGCGTTCGCCGCATTCGTGATCATCGGCGGTTTCTTCGCGCAGAGTTCGTACGGGCGATTCTCGACGACGAAACTCGGCTTGAACCTCAACCCGAAGCTCGGCTGGTGGCTGATGGAAATCCCCGCGACCGTGGTGTTCCTGATCAGCTACCTGGCCGGGCCGCACCGGTTCGAGCCGACATCCCTGGTGCTCGCCGGGATCTGGCTGCTGCACTACGCCAACCGGGGTTGGTTCTTCCCGCTGGCGATCCGCCAGGCGCCCGGCAAGCGCGGCACCTTCAACGTCTCGGTGATCGTGATGGGCATGCTCGTCACGTCGATGCACGGCTACCTCAACGGGACCCTGTTCAGCCACGACTTCTTCGGGCAGTACACCACCGCGTGGCTGACCGACCCCCGATTCCTGGTGGGGTTGGCGATCTACCTGTGCGGGTTCGCGCTGCTGGTGAACTCCGAATCGATCGTTCGGAACCTGCGCGACAAGAACAATCCCGGCGGTGCGGAGTACCGGATTCCGTTCGGCGGCGGCTTCCGGTTCGTCACCAGCCCGGCATACCTGGGCGAGCTCATCGCCTGGTCCGGCTTCGCGCTGTTGACCTGGGCGCTGCCCGGCGTTGCCATCCTGCTGATCACCGCGGGCAACCTGATTCCCCGGGCACTGGGCACGCACACCTGGTACCAGGAGAAGTTTCCCGAGTACCCCACCGATCGCAAGGCGTTGCTCCCCTACGTGCTGTGAGCCGCTAGTTCTGCTTCAGCGGCGACGCCGTGAACTTGTCCGGGTTCGCGATGTCCCACAGCGCGACGACCTTGCCGTCGCGCACGGTCATCGCGGTGACGCGCGGCAACATCTCGGGATGACCGCCGTCGGCGGGTAGTCCCGGGGTGTACGCGCCGAGCTCGCCGTTGATCAACGCCAGTTGCGACGTCGAAAGCCATTGCGGTCCATAGCGTCTGGCCAAGCCGAACAGGAACCGCGCCACCTTGTCCGCGCCGACGATGGTGCGCGGCGCCGTGGGTGCCCGGCGGTTGGAGTCGCCGGTGAACGTCGCATCGGGGTGCAGCAGTGCGACGACGGCCGCCATGTCACCACCGGCGAGGGCGGCCAACAGTTTGCCGACGATCTCGTTGTGGCCGGCATCCGGCGGCGGTGCCGGGGCCGCGGCGACCGCGCGCCGGGCTCGCGACGCAAGTTGGCGTGCACCGGCGTCCGTCACGCCGAGAACCGACGCGATCTCGGAGAACGGCACCGCGAAGCCGTCGTGCAGCACGAAGGCCACCCGCTGATCGGGCGTCAACCGCTCCAGCACCACCATCGCGGCGAAGCGGGCATCCTCCCCCGCAACCACGACGGCCAACGGGTCGGAGGCGTCGAAACCCGTCACCACCGGCTCGGGCAGCCACTCACCGAAATACGCTTCGCGGCGGTGCGCGGCGGACCGTAGCCGGTCCAGGCCGAGGCGGCTGACGACCGTCGTCAGCCAGGCCCGGGGCTCGGCGATGGTGTCGATATCTGCTGCGTGCCAGCGCAACCAGGCGTCTTGCACGATGTCCTCGGCGTCGGCGTACACGCCGGTCAGCCGGTAGGCGACGGACAGCAGGTGCGGGCGCAGCCGCTCGAACTCGTCGGTGTCCTGCGCGGTAGTCACCCCACCAACCTACGACTCGTCGCTTCGAGGCGGCGAACCGTAGCATCTTCTGGTCAATCGTCAGGAATGAGCGGGGAGCGTAGATGACGGCAACTGCACCGGACATCGTCGTCGAGGACAAAGGCCTCAAGCGGGGTGCCCTCGGTCTGGTGTCCAGCGTGGTGGTGGGACTGGCGTCCACGGCGCCGGCGTACAGCCTGGCCGCGACACTCGGCCTGGTCATCGCGGCCGGCGGCACACTGCTGGCGGGCGTCAAAGCCCCTGCGATCATGCTCATCTCGTTCGTGCCGATGTATCTCATCGCCGTCGCCTACCAGGAGCTGAACAAGGCCGAGCCCGACTGCGGCACCACGTTCACCTGGGCGGCAAGGGCTTTCGGCCCGGTGGTCGGCTGGCTGGGCGGTTGGGGCATCATCGCCTCCGACGTCATCGTGATGGCCAATCTGGCGCAGATCGCCGGGTCGTACTCGTTCACCTTCGTCGGCGACCTGGGTTGGCACTCGGCGGCCGGCCTGGCGAACAGCACCCTGTGGTCGACGGTCGCGGGCGTCATCTGGATCGTCCTCATGACGTACATCTGCTACCGCGGCATCGAGGTGTCGGCCCGGTTGCAGTACGTGCTGTTGACCGTCGAGGTCGTCGTGCTGATCGTGGTGTCGGTCGTGGCGCTGGTGAAGGTGTACACGCACCACGGGCACGCCTACTCGATCATGCCGTCATGGTCCTGGTTCTGGCCTGGCGGAATGGATTTCGGCACGGTGATCGCCCCGGCGGTGCTGGCCACGATCTTCATCTACTGGGGTTGGGACACCGCGGTGGCGTGCAACGAGGAGTCCGACGATCCGGGCCGCACACCGGGCCGCGCCGCCGTCATCTCGACGTTCCTGCTGCTGGCCACCTACGCGTTGGTGACGGTCTCGACCATCGCGTTCGCGGGCGTGGGCACCGAAGGCATCGGGCTGGGCAACCAGGAGAACGCCAAGGACGTGTTCACCGCCATCGGGCCATCGTTGTTCGGCGACAGCGTGATCGGGAAGATCGGGATGCTGCTGCTGTCGGCCTCGATCCTGACCTCGGCAGCGGCCTCGACGCAGACCACCATCATGCCGACGGCACGCACCACCCTGTCGATGGGTGTATACCGTGCGCTGCCACAGAGTTTCGCGAAGATTCACCGCCAGTATCTGACGCCGACCACCTCGACCATCGTGATGGGCGTGGTGTCGGTGCTGTGCTACGTGCTGTTCACCGCGATCAGCACCGATCTGCTGACGGCACTGATCGGTTCGGTCGGCCTGATGATCGCGTTCTACTACGCCCTGACCGGGTTCGCCTGCGCCTGGTTCTACCGAAAGACCTTGACCCGCAACATTCGCGACTTCGTGATGCGTGGCCTGTTGCCACTGGTCGGTGGCATCACGTTATCCGTGGTGTTCGTCTACGGCCTGATCCAGTACAGCAAGCCGGACTGGCTCAAGGACGAAAACCACCACGACGTCACGATTTTCGGTTTCGGTGCGGTGGGCGTGGTCGGCGTCGTCGGGCTGCTGCTCGGCGTGGTGCTGATGTTCGCCTGGCGCTTCGCACGGCCGGAGTACTTCCGCGGGCTGACGCTGCCGCGGCGGCATGACCTGGTGCTCGACACCCCGGCTTCTGGTCATTCCGGACCGCCCCATTTCGGGCTGCCGGACTCGGGTGACATGCCGACAGTCATCGCGCCTGATCTGTCGAACCTGCCGCCGGGTGAGACCGCGGTGGACACGGCAACCGGCGAGGAATTCCGCCGCGACGACCGGACCGGCTAGATGCACCGGTCCGCTGACTCGGACTCCCACCCGGGGTAAACCCCACATCCACCGCCACCGGACCGCTTGACCTCGTACATGGCGGCATCGGCGTGACGGATCACGTCGTCCAGCGAGAAGTGCAGTGCCGCAGTCGTTGCCGCGGCAACCCCGATGCTGGCCGACAGCGTCGCCCCGTGGTCCAGATCGAGGTGAGTCAGCGTCGCCAGCCGCGCGAGCAGGCCAGGTATGTCGCCTGCCCCAGTCGTGAACGTCACCAGTACGAGTTCGTCGCCGCCGATCCGCGCAACAACCTCGCCGGGCCGGACGATCGCACGCAATTTGTCGGCCATCGCGATCAGTGCGGCGTCACCGGCGGCGTGGCCATGCTCATCGTTGAGTCTCTTGAATCGATCGATATCGCACACCGCCACGACCAGATTCGGCGGCGACCCCTCTCGGGCCAGAGCTCGTTTGACGGCATGGTGCATGCCGCGCCGGTTGTGCAGCCGAGTCAACTGATCTGAATGCGCCGATCGCGCCATCCTGGCGATCGCGCGCCGCCCCCGCTCGATCAGCACGCAGCCGGCCAGCGGGATACCGACCACCCAGGCCAACGCCGGCATATAGATCACGAACAGCCCGAACAAGCTGACGTGTTGTTCGACCACAGCCCAAGCGGTGATTCCGGCGATCAGCAGCGCACCGAATGCACAGTGCACAGCCAGCAGCCGCGCGCCCAGCAGAAATCCGATGAATACCCCGATGACGCCCAGATACAACGTCGTGCACAACCGTGCCTCGACGGTGGACATCGTCAGAGCAACGGCGGCGATTGCGACGTCGGCCCACACCACGAAGGCAAGCGCTCCTTTGTACTGTGGCCACGGCCACCACAGCCAGCGACAGCCAAGGCCGACTGCGGACGCGATGGCGATCGCCTGCACCACACGTGGCACTACCCCGGTGGGTCCGGCCGAATGGAACTGAACGACAACGGCCGAGCCGGCCAGCATGAAGCAGCACACGACGACCACATGGCTGAACGCGCGCATGAATTTGCCTTCGCGCAATGCATTGGTGGCAAATCGATATTCGTCGCCCCCCACCCTCACCCCCGAGACGCTCCATCTGCACTTGATGCTGTCTAGCATGCTATATCTGCCCTAGGTCTGCCTATGGCGCTCAACGAATACATCCACAGCCCAGGGCATAGCACACTTTGTCGACATTGCCATAACTGCATCAGCCGACCAGTCTCACGGAGCGTCCACCTGGAGCTCACTCGCCGAGTTACCGTTCACCCGTGTCGCACAAGCCGTCCATCAATCCGGTGCGCTGGACCCCGCCGCCGGTCGACGCCCTGCCCGATTTCCCGTCCGCGGAACTCACCATCGTGCCGATGCCGGGCGATGCCCCGGAGGACGTCGTCGTCGGCCCCGACGGCGCGCTGTGGACGGGCCTCGTGGACGGACGAATCGTGCGGGTCTCCCCCGACGGCAGCATCGACGTCGTGGGCGACACCGGAGGCCGACCGCTGGGGCTGCACGTCGCCCGCGACGGACGGCTGCTGGTCTGCGACAGCTATCGCGGGCTGATGGCCCTGGACCCTGGCACCGGCGCTCTCGACGTGCTGGTGCCCGATATCGACGGCCGGCCGCTCCGGTTCTGCTCGAATGTCACCGAAACCTCTGACGGCACAATCTATTTCACAGAGTCGACGAGCTCCTTCCACTACGAGCATTTCCGCGCGGCGATTCTCGAGGCCCGCGGCGACGGCGGCCTGTACAAGCTGGCGACCGACGGCACGGTGAGCACGCTGCGCGACGGCTTGTACTTCGCCAACGGCGTCACCGTCACCGCAGACGGCACGGCGCTGGTGTTCGCCGAGACACAGGGTCGCCGGCTGTCGAAGTACTGGTTGTCGGGACCGCAGGCCGGGACCATCACCCCGCTGGCGGTCAACCTGCCCGGCATGCCCGACAACATCTCGACGGGCGCCGACGGCCGGATCTGGGTCGCGCTCGTCACCCCGATCAACGCCGCCGCGGAGTGGCTCGCCCCGCGGCCGACGATCCTGCGTCAGCTGGTGTGGCGATTGCCAGAGGCGCTGCAACCGCAGATGCCGTTGGAGGTGTGGGCCGTCGCCTTCGACCCGGACACCGGCGCCGCGGTCGCCGGGGTGCGCGCCAAGCACCGCCAGTTCGGACAGGTCACCGGACTGGTCGAACACGACGGGCGGCTGTGGATGAGTTCCATCGGCGTCCCGGCACTGGCCCACTGCGCGCTCCCCGAGCGCGGGTAGCCGCCGGTTATCTAATTCACATTTGTAACTTCAACCCCATTTGTCACAGCGCGCCAACACCGTTTCCAGGGTTCCGTCGCCTAATCTGGCGACACCATGGCGACCACCCGATCTACGGCACAACGCGCTGCAGCCCTGGCAGCAGCGTTTTTCCTGACGACCGCGCCGGCCCTGGCCTATGCCGAACCCGATCCGCCGGCCGCTGATCCGTGCCCGTACCGGGTGAACACCCCGCCCGCGGTCGACCAGTCCGAGGTGCCCAAGGCCGGCGACCCGCCGGCGCCCGTCCCCGTGCCCGCCACGCCACTCGGTGGGGAGCTGCTGGGCGGCTGCGGCATCGTCGCCGCGCCCGACATGCCGCCGCTGCCCGGCGATGTCTCGGCGGACGCCTGGATCCTGGCCGACCTCGACAACGGCGACATCATCGCCGCCAAGGACCCGCACGGCCGGCACCGCCCGGCCAGCATCATCAAGGTGCTGATCGCGACCCAGGCCCTACGCGAACTGCCCATCAACAAGCGCGTCACCGGCACCCCGGAGGACGCTGCCGCCGAGGGCACCCGCGTCGGCGTCGACGACGGTGGCATCTACACCGTCAACGACCTGCTGCACGGCCTGCTCATGCACTCGGGCAACGACGCGGCGCACGCGCTGGCGATGCAGGTCGGCGGCATGGACACCGCGATCGACAAGATCAACGATCTGGCCTCCAAGCTCGGCGGCCGCGATACCCGGGCGGCCACCCCGTCCGGCCTCGACGGTCCGGGCATGAGCACCTCGGCTTACGACATGGGCTTGTTCTACCGCTACGCCTGGCAGAACCCCACGTTCGCCTCGATCGTGGCGACTCAGAAGTACGAGTTCCCGGGACATCCGGCCAAGCCCGGCGAACCCGGTGACCACCCCAGCTACGAGCTGGAGAACGACAACAAGCTGCTCTACAACTACCCGGGAGCACTCGGCGGCAAGACCGGTTACACCGACGATGCCGGGCAGACGTTCGTCGGCGCCGCCGACCGTGGCGGACGCCGTCTGGTCGCGATCCTGCTACACGGCACCCGGGTGCCGATCGCGCCGTGGGAGCAGGCCGCACGTCTGCTGGACTACGGATTCGCCACCCCGCCCGGCACCAAGGTCGGCACCTTGATCGAGCCGGACCCGTCGCTCACCCAGCGCAAGCCCGACGCCAAGCATCCCGCGGCGGCTCAGGCCCTCGACGGCCTGCCACCGATGGACGCGGTGCCGATCCGCGTCGGCGTCGGCGTCGTGGGGGCCGCGGTGGTGCTTTCGCTGATGATGGCCGCCCGTTCGATCAATCGGCGCCCGCAGCACTCCAACAGGTAGAGAATGACCGGCGATGACGCTCATCTCGGCCGGGACCGTTGTTTTCGGAGGCGCAGCGCTCGACGCTGTGTCCCGGCCCGGGTGGCTGGAGATCAGCGGCGACCGAATTCTGGCGTGCGGTAGCGGCACCGCACCGCGCAGCGTCGACGTCGACTTCCCCGAAGGCGTTGTGGTGCCGGGCTTCGTGGACATGCATGTGCACGGCGGCGGCGGGTTTTCCTACAGCACCGACGATCCCGACGAGGTAGCGCGGGCCGCCGAATTTCACCGCGCCCACGGGACCACCACAACCCTGGCCAGCTTGGTCACCGCGGCTCCGGAAGTACTGCTGGCGCAGGTTCAGACCCTGTCCGACGCGGTACGCGCCGGCATCGTGGCCGGGATCCATCTCGAAGGTCCGTGGCTGAGTTCCGCTCGCTGCGGCGCGCACGACATGACGCAATTGCGTGACCCCGACCCCGCCGAGATCGACAGCTTGCTCGCCGCGGCCGACGGGGCCATCCGGATGGTGACGATCGCTCCGGAACTGCCGGGCGCCGATGTCGCGATCGAACGATTCGTCGACGCGGGAGTCATTGTGGCCGTGGGCCATACCGACGCCAGTTATGAAGAGACGAAACGAGCGTTGCAACTGGGCGCCACCGTCGGCACGCATGTGTTCAACGGCATGCGCCCGCTGCACCACCGCGATCCGGGCCCGGCACTGGCGCTGCTGGAGGATGCCCGGGTGACGGTGGAACTCATCGCCGACGGGGTGCATCTGCACCCGGCGCTGGTGCATCAGGTCGCGATCACCGCGGGCTCCGAGCGTGTCGCGCTCATCACTGACGCGATGGCGGCCGCCGGCATGCCCGACGGGTCGTACCAACTGGGCGGTCTCGACGTCGAGGTCAGCGGCTCGGTGGCGCGACTGCTCGAGCGGGCCACCATCGCGGGCAGCACCGCGACTATGGACGCCCTGTTCCGCACGGCGGCAACAGGTTTGGAGTCCGCCTCGGATTCTGCGTATCGGCACGCAGTGGCCATGACGGCGACGACGCCGGCACGCACGCTGGGTTTCAGCGACGTCGGCGTGCTGGCGCCCGGCGCGTCCGCCGATCTCGTGGTGCTGGATTCGCAATTGCGGGTTCGCGCGGTGGCGAAGCGCGGGGTGTGGACGGCTGCGGGCCGCGCCGCTTCTCCACGTTGACCCTGTAATGATGGCGCAGTTGTTCGAGTGACGTGCACCGCCAAGTGAGGATGAACGAATCCCTCCCGAGGTCGCGACCCGCTGCGATGGCGCCGGATCCACGTCGCGAAGTACCTGAGTGCAATCGGGTAGCGACTAGCCGGCGGTCATTGCGCTCAGGGACCGCTGGTGCCCGGAGAAAGTACCTGCGTTCAATCACGGCAGCTGTGCGCGCCTGATGATTGACGCTACGTATTTCTCCGGCCGGGTTTTCTAGGCAGCGGGAGTACGGCGTTGGGTGTGAGCTGAAGTAGCAAACTCCTCCGTCGGGCGCGCCTAGCCCTCAGATCACCGACAGCGGCAATGCCCGTCCCAAGTCGCGACCCGCTGCGATGGACATCCGTTGTCTCCCAAGGGCAGGCCACGCCTGCACCGCGCAGAACGGCGCGCACTGGTCCTGGCTGGAGCGGGTTCCGACGTGCACGCAGCACTGCACCAGACGCTCTTCGATCATGGTCGAGATGTCCATGAACGGCTTGACCGTGATGCGAACCACCCTTTCCCCCAACAGCTTCCGCACGCGGTTCTTTCCGCCGGGCAGCGCCGACGAGGCGAGGGCCAGCAGGGTCGGCATGCCCAGATCGCAGTTCTGGCAGATGGTTCGCCAGACATCGCCGATCCCGGGGTGCGACAGCGACGACTGCTCGGACAACAGGCCAAGTAGCGATTCCCGTACCGCGAGTTGCAGTTCGTGCGGCAGCTCGCTGTCGGCAATTCTGTTGGACACCAACCCGATTCGGTCCTTGAGGACGTCGTGGCCGATCAGCGAGACCAGCGACCGCCATTGCCCGGAGTCGTCGCGCAACACGTAGCCGACCGAGCAGCAGTGCGGGTGCGAGCAGGGCAGCGCGGTGAGGTCACGCCAGGTCACCAGGCCATCGGTCTGCGGGCCGAGCCGGCTCAGCACGCCGGTGTGGGTCAGCCGATCGAGCGCGTCCAGGCTCCCCGAGCGCCCCGAGCCGAACTGCGGCTGGATGGTGATGCCGCCGACATACGGGGTATCGAGCGCCAGCTGGACCATGTCGCCGATCTCGTTGTCGTTGACGCCCAGCGCTGCGGCCATCACCAATGTCGTGAAGATCTGATGTTCCGAAAGCCGCTGCAACACCTGCTTTTTCAGCCTCCGGAGGTCACCTCCGCGATGGTGCCGGTGGGCCGTCTCGGACAGCCCGTCGTACTGCAGATACACCTCGACCCGGTGGCGGTGTGAGCTGATCAGCTCCAGCAGGCTGTCGTCGGTGGCGATCCGAACCCCGTTGGTGTTGATCAGAATTCGCGTGATGGGCCGGCTGGTTAGTTCGTCGAGCAATTCGGCCAGATGGGGATGCAGGGTGGGTTCTCCGCCGGAGAGCATCAGCACATCCAGTCGCCCGTTCTCCCGGGCCAGCCGTAGGTCGATGTTCGCGAGCACCTCGGCCACTGGCACCACATTGCGCAGATCGGGAGACGAATCGGTGAAGCAGGTAGGGCACCGCAGGTTGCAGGCCTCGGCGATGTCTTCGAGCAGAATGCAGGTGTGCTGGGTCTGCATCTCCGGTAACCCGCGCAGATACGCGGAAGGGATCGGATCGAAATTGCCTGCCACATCAGGGGTGTGCGACTTGGTCGGTGCGGTCCACTCCTCCAGGTACGACAGAATCTCGGGGCTCTCGTCGTACAGCGTGCTCACCAGTCCATGCGTCGGGCAGCCTCGCTCCAGCCACACCCGTTCGTCGCGCTCGACCAGCCGGCCGGCCAGGCGCGCGACGTCGGCCAGTGGCCGTTCCGGCACCTCGTGGTGGCAACGCGGGCAGTACGCCGTCACGTAGCGCAGTATCCGGTCGCCGCGCAGCCCCATCCCCGACGTCATGTGTACATCGTGGGGTTCAGGCCGGTGCAGAAGCCGACAGTCAGGATCGAGGTGAGCGCCCAGCCGATCATCAAGCCGAGACCGAGCCCTTTGGGCACAGGGCTGCCCGACTTCCACAGCGCAAACCCAGCACCGAAGGTGACCAGAGCCAGCAGCGCGGCGCCCAACCCCACCGTCATCTTCCCCTGGTCCGAAAGCATCACCGTGACGATCCCGATACCGAAGTTCAACACCGGAAACATGAAAACCCCGCCGATCGCGGCGCCGACCGACACCGAGTTGGGCTTCGGCGGCGGATAGCCGTACTGCGGATACTGCGGCGGGTATTGCGGATACTGCGGCGGATACTGGGGGTATTGCGGGTACTGGGGATACTGCGGATTCTGACCGGGCGGAACGCCATCGCCGGGCTCATCGTCCGGATACTCAATTGGCGGCTGGGACACGGTCGTCCTCCCTGTCTGCAGACGAAATCCGGTAGTAGCCACGGCGATAGCCACGCCACACCCGAAAACCCAAGAGCGCCAGGGACGGCAGCAAGACCCATTGGGGCCGGGTGAGATCCAGCCACACCGTCTCGTTGGCACGCACGAACTCCACGAAGAAACGGAACACCGCGTAGGCCGCCGCGTAGATGACGAACAACTCGCCGGGATGGGTGATACGGGGCCGCAGCCACATGAGCACGGCGAAAGCCGCCAACTGGAACACGATTTCGTACACAAACGACGGGTGCATGGCCAGCCCGGCCAGGCAACCCGGACATTCAGGGGTGCTCACCGGGGCGTGCACGCCCCACGGCAGCGTCGTCGGTCGGCCGGGCGCCTCGGTCAGCAGGCAGCCGATTCTGCCGACCGCCATCCCCAATGCGACCGCCGGGGCGAACAGATCTCCCGTCTTACCCCGATACCCGCCGAGACGTTTGGCGATCAGCACGCCCACGTAGGCGCCGAGCAGCCCACCGATGATGCTCTTGGAGCCGTACTCCCACGCCTGCGCGGCGGTCGGGTTGGCGCTGAAATCGAGGTGGCGCGCCAAGCCTGACAGGCGCATCCCGATCGCCCCGCCGACGAGGGCACCGGTGACGGCCACCAGCGACTGTTCGTTCACCGCGCCGCGGCGGCGCGCCTCGTGGACGAACACGATCACGGCGGCCAGCACGCCCAGCCCCACGAACAAACCGTGTACCGGCACCTGCACCGGTCCGATCTGCCATTGCGGGATCACAATGGCAACCTACCTGCAGGAATGGTCAGTGCACGATGATCCCGCGAATGTTCTTGCCTTCCCGGAGGTCCTGGTAGCCCTGGTTGACCTCTTCGAGGGTGTACTTCGTGGTCACCAGGTCGTCGAGCTGGAGCTGGCCGTCGTTGTAGAGCCGGAGCAGCCGGATGATGTCGTACTGCGGGTTGGCCGAGCCGAACAACGAGCCGCGAATGGTCTTCTCGAACAGGGTCAGCTCCAGGCCCGAGACATGAATCGTCAGCTTCTCGGGATTGGCCATACCGATGACGACGACCGTCCCGCCCTTGCCGATGGCGTGAAACGCGGATGTGACGACGTCCTCGTCGACTGTTCCGACGCAGATGATGGCCTGGTCGGCGCCCTGTCCCCAGGAGAGTTCGTTGATCTTCTCGGCCGCGGCCTCGGCGCTCGCAAAGACATGTGTCGCACCGAATTTCAGCGCCGTATCGCGTTTGAACGCCACCGGGTCCACTGCCACAATGTATTTCGCGCCGGCGTGCGCGGCACCCTGGACGGCGTTGATGCCGATGCCGCCGATGCCGTACACGACGGTGATGTCGCCCGGCCGTACGTTGCCCGCATAGGTGGCACCGCCCCATCCGGTCGGGACGCCGCAGCCCACCAGGACCGCGGTCTCCAGCGGCAGCCAGTCGTCAACCTTGACCACCGAGTGCTGCGAGATGGTGGCCTTCTTGGCGAACGTGCCCAGCATGCACATGGCGCCGAAATCCGTACCGCCCTGGTGGAATCGGAACGAGCCGTCGGGCATGGAGCCCTCGAGAATGGTGGCGCCCATGTCGCAGAGGGCCTGCCGACCGGTCGAGCAGTACCGGCAATGGCCACAGCTCGGAATGAAGCTACACACGACGTGGTCGCCGGGCTTGACCTTGGTGACGCCGGGGCCGACGTCCTCGATGATGCCGGCGCCCTCGTGCCCACCGACGATGGGATAGCGGGGTGGCAGATCACCGTCGGACAGGTGCAGATCCGAATGGCACAGCCCGGCGGCGGTGTAATTGATCAACACTTCACCGGGCCCGGGCCCGTCGAGGTCGAGCTCCATGATCTCGAAGGGCTTGCCCGGTTCCAGGAGTACAGCCGCGGTGGTCTTCATGTCCATGTCTCTTTCGGTGGTGTATTACGTTCAGGCTGAATGGGTTTGGCGCAGATTCCCTTGCTGATGTCCCTGCGCGGGCGCCAGATCACGTTTGAGGAAGGCAAGCTGGTCGGCCAGGACCCGCTGCTGCCAAGGGCCGTCGTAGAAGTCGAGATGGTCTGCCGGGTACTCGCGCAACTGCGCCCAGTAGCCGGCGCGACGCGCCGCCTTGCGGGCAGCGGCCGCCGGAGCGATGCGGTCGCCGGTGCCGGGCTGCACCAGGATCGGGCATGTCAGCTTGCCGGCTTTCCTGATCGGACGGTTGAACGCGACCCCGAGGGCGTGCCTGCCGCGGACCTCGTTACGCCACGTGGGTCCGGCCACGGGAAGCCAGGCCTCTTCGGAACCGGAGGTTGCGATAACTGCCGACGATCCGCCGACCACCGGCACCATGTGGGCCGGCCGCCCGATGGCCGTGCCCACCACGTCCCGGACGGCATTCGCGCTGGCACGCACCAGATAGCCGGCACCGCAGTTGCGCACCAGGTGGGTCAGTGTGGCCACGCCGTCGACTGCCGGATTCATCGAGATGACGGCCGCGATGCGCTGGTCGCCGGCCGCGACGGCGATGACATGGCCGCCGGCGTAGGACGTGCCCCACAACACGATCCGCTCCGGGTCCACCCCGGGCAGGTGCCGCGCCGCGGCGACGGCGGCGTGGTAGTCCTGCCGCTGACGGCGAACCGAAACATCCTGCCGGGGAACACCTTCGGACTCACCGAAACCTCGGTAGTCGAAGACCAGCACGTCCAGCCCCGCCTCGGTGAACGGCTCGGCGAAGCGCAGTAACGCCGTGTCCTTGGTGCCGCTGAAGCCGTGCGCCATCACCACACACGGGCGGCCGGACTCACCCGCCAGCGCATCCGTGGCGGCGGGCAGATGCCAAGCCGCGCAACGCACTCCGTGACTGAAGAAGTAGAGCTGCTTCATGGATGATCGCTCCCTACGAGGCGTACGCGACGGTCTTGACCGACGAGAACCGCAGGCCTGGGTCCTCGATGGGGCCATTGCTCAGGCGCTCGGCATCCATCTCGTAGGCCTGCTTGACCAGCCAAGAGCCGCTGTCGCCGCTGCGGGGGAACTGCTCGATGCCCCGCTGGACATAGCCCGACGCCAGGTCCAGCAGCGGACCGCGTTCCATGTCCGGGTTCTCCGGCACCGGGACGACGATGTCGTGTCCGCCCGCGTCCATGTGGTCCAGCAAGCGGCACAAGTGCTCGCAGACCAGGTCGACCTTGAGTGTCCAGGCCAGGTTGGTGTAGCCCATCGCGAACGCCAAGTTGGGGACGTCGGAGACCATCATCGCCTTGTACACCGAGTGATCGGGCATGTTGAGTACCTGATCGTCAACGCTCAGCGCGATCTTTCCGAAGGCGGACATGTTCAAACCCGTTGCGGTGACGATGATGTCGGCTTCGAGTTCCTGGCCCGACTGCAGCAGGATGCCGCGCTCGGTGAACCGCTCGATCTGGTCGGTGACCACCGACGCCTTGCCGGACCTGACCGCCTTGAACAGGTCACCGTCGGGCACCATGGCCAGGCGCTGCTCCCACGGGTTGTAGCGCGGCGTGAAGTGCGTATCGACGTCGAAGCCCTTGGGCAACTGCCGGGCGACGTTGGCGATCAACAACTTTCGCATCAGCTTGGGGTATTTCGTGCAGAGCTTGTACAGCCCGCGGCCTGTCGCGATGTTCTTGCGCCGCACGATCGGGAAGGCACGCTCATGCCCCAGTACCTTGTTCAGCGCGTTGGTGATCGGGTCGGCCGCCGGCACCGACAGCACGTAACTCGGCGACCGCTGCAGCATGGTGATGTGGCCGGCTTTGTCGGCCATGGACGGGATCAAGGTGACCGCCGTTGCGCCGCTGCCGATCACGACGACCTTCTTGCCGACGTAGTCCAGGTCTTCCGGCCACAGCTGCGGATGGATCACCGGACCCTCGAAGTCGTCCTTGCCGGGGAAGTTGGGGATGAACGGCTTCTCGTAGTCGTAGTACCCGGTGCCGAGGAAGAGGAAGCGACCGGTGAACGTCGTCGTCTCGTCTCCGTGTGTGGTGGTCACGATCCAGCGTCCACTGTCGGAGTCGAAGTTCGCGTTCTGTACGCGGTGGCCGAACCGGATCTGCTCGTCGATCCCGTTCTCGTCGACGGTCTGCTGCAGGTAGTCCAGGATGATGTGGCCGTCGGCGATCGACTTGCGGTGTGTCCACGGCTTGAAGCCGAACCCGAAGGTGGGCATGTCCGAGTCCGAGCGGACGCCAGGATACTTGTGCAGGCTCCAGGTGCCGCCGATGGCATCCCGGCCCTCGATGACCAGGAATGACGTGCCGGGGCGTCGCGTCTTGAGGTGGTAGGCCGCGCCGATACCGGAAATCCCGGCCCCGATGATCAACACGTCG
Organism: Mycobacterium sp. PDNC021; assembly: GCF_048282635.1. Lineage (NCBI taxonomy): Bacteria > Bacillati > Actinomycetota > Actinomycetes > Mycobacteriales > Mycobacteriaceae > Mycobacterium > Mycobacterium sp. PDNC021. The sequence goes on along the minus strand of NZ_CP182502.1, from coordinate 2,284,238 downwards.
ACGTCCCGCGTCTCCGACCGCTGCGCTGAGGTGGCTGAGGTAACTGACACTGTGTGGCTCCTGACGGATGGAAGTGCTCTTTGTGTGATGGCACTCACGCTATGGACGCCGCCGGACACGTGACAGGTGCGACGGCCCAGTACTCGCCTTGCGATATGTGCGAGCGCATACTTCGATGGTGGCCGCCACGACACCATCACCTGAGGTCATCAATCTCATGGGCGATGTCGCCGAACTGATGCTGGGCGAACTCGACGATCTGGTCGCCGAGATGGACGCAGCCGAGGTCGAGCTCTCTCCCGCCGCCGGGTCCGATGCCGCGGTGATGGCCGATACTTCGGCGAGTAACCGCGCCAACGCCCTGCGCGTGTTGACGATGTTCGCCCGCCGTGAAGCCAAGACGGTACCCATCGACATCCCGCCCGAGGCCCTCGATGTCGCCCGCACGGTGGCCCGGCGAGGCATGGACCTGGACGTGATCTTCCAGTCTTACCGGCGGGGGCAGAACGTCGCGTGGAGTCACTACATGCGGCACGCCGCTCAGCTGGTGCCTGCCGGCCCGCTGTTGTTCGAACTGCTGGAGGTGGCGTCGGGCCGCATGTTCGAGTACGTCGACCACGTAGTCGGCAGCGTCATCGCCGCGGCGCAGCGCGAACGCGAAGAGGTGCTCGGTGGCGCCATCGCCCGCCGCGCCGAAACCATCCGGCTCATCCTCGACGGCGCGGCGATCGACGCCACACGGGCCGGCGAACGCCTGGGCTACGACCTACGTCAGCGCCACACCGCGCTGGTGCTGTGGACGCCACCGCACGGTGATGTGCAGGGCGCACTCGAGTCGGCCGCGGCAGTGCTGGCGCGGGCCGCAGGCACCCGCCCGCCGTTGACGCTGTCGGTCGGACCGTCGACGTTGTGGGCGTGGCTGGGCAGCAGCTCCGAGCCGGCTCTCGACGCGTTACCGGAGGCAATCGAGCAGGCGCAGAACCACATTCGCGTCGCCGTAGGCCCAACGCAGCCGGGCATCACCGGCTTCCGCCGCTCCCACGAGGCAGCGTTGTCGATTCAGAGCCTGCTCGCCGGGCACCCCGGCGGCGCGCGGGTTGCTCTCTTCCGCGATCTCGAGGTCACCGCCCTGGCAGCCCAAAACACCAACCGCGCAGCCGAATTCGTCGGCGCGGCGCTGGGCCCCCTCGCCGAGGACACGTCGGCGGCGGCCCGGCTGCGTGACACCTTGCGGGTCTTCCTCGACGAGGCCGAGAACGCGCCGCGCGCCGCGACCCGGCTGCATACGCACCGCAACACCGTCCTGCAGCGGGTGGCACGCGCGAGCGAACTGCTGGGGTACCAGCCGGGCGAACGCCGGTTGGCCATGGAACTGGCGCTGGAACTGGCGCACCAACTCGGACCCCGCGTGCTGACCGCGGGCTCAGCCGGCGCCTGACGGTCACATCGCCGGGAGCCCGGATACCCGGCCCGGCCTGTTGACGGACCAGCAGCGGCCAACGGATCACAGTGTCCGGGCGATGATCTCCTTCATGATCTCGTTGGTACCCGCGTAGATCTTCTGCACCCGGGCGTCGACCCACATGCGCGAAATCGGGTACTCGGTCATGTAGCCGTACCCTCCGAACAGCTGCAGGCACTCGTCAGCCACCGCGACGCCACGGTCGCTGATCCACCACTTGGCCATGGCGACCGTCTGAATATCCAACTCGCCCTTCAGGTGTCGACTGATGCAGCTGTCGACGAACACGCGCGCGATATGCGCCTCGGTGGCCACCTCGGCGAGTTTGAACTTGGTATTCTGGAACGCGAAAATCGGCTTGCCGAATGCCTCCCGCTCCTTGGTGTACGCGACGGTCTGCTCGACCGCCGATTCCATGCCGGCCACACCGGTGACGGCGATGATCAGCCGTTCCTGCGGCAACTGCTGCATCAGCTGAATGAACCCCTGGCCCTCTTCGCTGCCGAGCAGATTGGTGACCGGCACCCGCACGTCTTCGAAGAACAGCTCGGAGGTGTCCTGCCCCTTCTGACCGATCTTGCTCAGCGCCCGGCCGCGGCGGAAACCGGCCCGATCCGCCTCGACCAACACCAACGAAATGCCCGATGCCGCCGCGGAGGTATCGGTCTTGACCACGACGATGATCAGATCGGCCTGCTGGCCGTTGGTGATGAATGTCTTCGCGCCGTTGATCACGTACTCGTCACCGTCCCGCACGGCGCGAGCCTTGACGCTCTGCAGATCCGATCCGGTGCCGGGTTCTGTCATCGCAATGGCGCCGACCACCTCGCCGGAGGCCATCTTCGGCAGCCAGTGCTTCTTCTGCTCCTCGCTGCCGTAGGCCAGCAGGTAGTGGGCAACGATGCCGCTGTGCAAACTGCCACCCCAAGCGGAGTCACCGACGCGGGCTTGCTCTTCCATGAGCACCGCTTCATGGGCGAATGTGCCTCCCCCGCCGCCGTACTCCTCTGGGATCGACATGCACAGCAGACCCAGATCGCCGGCGATGTTCCACAGTTCGCGATCGACCTGGTGTTGTTCGGCGAACCGTTCAGCATTGGGCTGCAGTTCTTTCTCGCAGAAGTTGCGAGCGAGATCGCGCAGCGCGTCGAGGTCGTCATCGAGCCAGCTGGACCGGTAGTTGGACATTGTTCTCCCGAGAAAAGTCTATGGGTACATGCTGTACCCAGTGTTTGGGTACAGCATGTACCCAAACACTGACCATGACAAGGCCCGGCGACCGATACGCTGCTCGCGTGGCATCTGCGGACGGCAAAACGGACAGTTTGCACGCCCGGCGCACCGCGCGTCGGGGCGACAGTGGTGAGCAACGTCGACGCGAGATCATCACGGCTGCCATCGAAGCCATCGAGGAATGCGGTCCGACAGCCAGTACCGGGGATTTCGCCGCGCGCGCCGGTCTCAATCGCACCCACATCTATCGGCACTTCGCCAGCAAAGAGGAACTCGATCGCGAGATAACCCTCGCCTTGTACCGGGAACACAAGGCGCGAATCCGGGCTGGAATCCGCGAGCACGCCACGCCGCTCGAAGCGATCCGTGGACCGATCGTGCACCACGTCTCCTGGGCCCACGAGCACCCGAATCTGTTCCGATTCCTCGTCGCCCGGCGGTATGCCCGCACCATCAGTCCGGCCGGCGGCGATCAGAGTGGTTTCGCCTTCGAGATCGCCGCAGCCGGCCAGAATTACGTGCCCGCGTTCTACGAGCAGCGTGACGCCGCAGACGGTTTCATCGTGTCAGTGCACGGTCTGATCGACGCATCCATCCAATGGTGGCTTGATCACCCGCACGAGACACGGGATGAACTCATTGACCGACTCGTGACTCAGACCTGGTTGTTGTTACGGCAACGGCTCGATGAGGCCGGCGTCGAACTCGACCCGGCCATCTCGGCCGAGCCGGATCGGCGGGCGCGCAATCCGAAGTCGTCCATGTCTCGATAGGACCCAGCCGGCGCCTGACGATCAGGCCGTCGGCAGCGTCACGTCCAGCCGAAATCCCCCGGGCACGTGGGCCGCGGAAACCTGCCCGCCGTGCGCTTCGACGATGCCCCGCACGATGGCCAAACCGATCCCAGCGCCCGCGCCGCCGTCCTCCGGGGTGCGAGCCGCAGAACCGCGCCAGCCCATGTCGAACATCCGGCCGAGGTCGTGCGACTGCACGCCAGGGCCTTGATCGAGCACCGTGAGTACGATCCGGTCGCCGTCGAGGCGGTGCGCCGAGACCTGTATCTCGGAATTCTCCGGTGCGTGTCGAATGCTGTTGACCAATAGGTTCGCCACCACGCGGGAAAGCTCGCCGGGGTCGGCGTACAGCACCTGGTCGGTCATTTCCGCGTGCGTGATGGTGATGCCACGGGTGGCCGCGAGCGCCCGCATGTCGGAGACGACATCGGACACGAGGTCCAGGAGCACCACCGGTTCCTTGCTGAGCTTGAGCATGCCGCTCTGAATCTTGGACAACTCGAACAGCCCGTCGACCATGCCGTTGACCGCGTCCACCTGATCGCGGATCTGACGGATGTAATCAGCCGGCTCGTCGACCACGCCTTCCTCGAGCGCTTCGGCCATCGCCCGCATCCCGGCCAGCGGCGTCCGCAGATCATGCGAAACCCAGGCCACCAGCTGGCGACGTGACGCGTCGAGCTGCTCGACTTCGGCGCGTGCCGCGGCCAGCTGCGCGGATGACTGCGCCAGTTGACTGGACAGTTCGGCGAATTCCCTGGAGCCATCGACGTCAGCCGTGACGACTTCGCCGCTTCCCATTCGTTGCGCGGCATGCTGCAGTCGGGCCAGGGACCGGCGCAACCGGCGCAGCATGAACCCGGCGGCGAGGGCCGCCATCAGCGCGGAGATGGCCACCACGGACAGCAGCACCTGCAGATCATGCGGTGACAGGTACATCTCGACCGAGATCGCCACGGTGGACGCGACGATGGCGACGATCGTCGCGCCGATCAACACCGACACCTGCGTACCGACGGATCCCCGCCGGTTCAGCTGCATGGCAAGGACGGCCACACCCGTCGCCACCGCCGTGCAGATCAGGGCGGTCACCGCGATGACGACGAGATCCGCGGCGCCGACGATCATGACGACCTCCCCGACGGCGTGAAACGGTATCCCGTGCCCCACTCGGTGCGAAGATAGACGGGATCACGCGGATCGGCTTCGATCTTCTCGCGCAACCGCCGGATGTGCACGGTCACCGTCGACGCATCACCGGCACTCCAGCCCCACACGTCGCGCAGCATCTCGTCGCGGGAAATCACCCGGTCGGGGTTCTTGAGCAGAAAGAGCAAGAGTTCGTATTCGCGCCCGGTCAATTCGACATCGGCACCACCGCAGGTGATCCGGCGCATGGTCGGGTCGATGCGGAATCGGCCGACGACGAACGGCGCGAGCGGCGACTGCTGAGAGACCTTGTGCCGCAACAGTTTTGCAATACGTAGTTGCAGTTCGCGCAACGCGAATGGCTTCGCCAGATAGTCGTCGGCGCCGAGTTCGAGGCCATCGATTCGGTGCCCGCTCGCTCCGAGGGCGGTGAGCATGATCACCGGAACATCCGAGCGACTACGAATCTCGCGCAGCAGGTCGTCACCGGACAAGCCGGGCAGCATGCGATCGAGGACGAGCACGTCGGGCGTGGAACGTTGCACCGCTTCCCGCGCGGTCTCCCCGTCGGCGTATTCGTCTATCCGAAAACCTTTGGCGCGCAGGTACGCCGCCACCGCGGTACGCACCCGCCGGTCGTCTTCGACCAGCATGACGTGCGCTCCGCCGCCGTCGTCGGAAGTCACGGGCGCATCCATATCGCACCTCTCATGGTGTCGAGCCTAGACAGCCAATGGAGCGGTAGTTCGGTTCTTACGGTTCTGAAATGTTTGTCGAGCACGGCCCGCGCGCTCCCTAGCTTCATCTGCGACGGGGTGATCGGCACCCCAGCACAGTCGAAGGAGATCCACATGGTCATCAAGCCGATCGCGGCCGCAGCAGCTGCGGCGTTCGCTCTGACACTCACCGCGTGCGGTGCGAATGAGATGAAGTCGGCTGGTCCTTCCAGCCCCGCCAGTTCCGCAATGACCTCCGCGATGCCCTCCGCGATGAGCACCGCGAGCTCCGCCGCGCGCGTGGGCCACTTCACCGGCCTGAATGGCAAGCACGTCGGCGGCACGGCGACGGTCACCGGCTCGAATCTCGAGTTCGCCGACTTCTCCTCGGATGAGGGCCCGGACCTGCACGTGTATCTGACGAAGGGGTCCGCGGAGTCCGACGTCGCGGCAGGCAAGCAGGTCTCCGCCATCAAGTTCGACCAGGCGACGCAGTCGTTCTCGCTGTCCGGCATCGACACGATGGGCTACACCACCGTCGTGATCCACTGCGACAAGGCGAAGGCAGTCTTCGGCGCTGCCTCACTCATGTGATGTCTGATCTGATGACCACCCGCGCATTTACCACGCGCAACCGCGCCGACCTGGCCGCGTCGATACTCTTCGGCGCGGTCCGGGTCGGGCTGGGACTGCTGTGGCTCCACGAGGGCTACGTCAAGTTGCGCGCCCACTTCGGGCGCGCGGACATCCTGCTCGTCGTCGACGGGGCGTCGGCAAATTCGCGTGTGCCGGAATACTTTCGGTTCATCGCCGAGCACCTGCTCCGGCCGACTGCGGACCTGGCCGGTGTCATGACGCCGCTGACCGAGGTCGCGCTGGGCCTGGTCTTGGTACTGGGTGTGTGCACGACGCTGTCCGCCGTCGTATCGGCGGGATTGCTCGCGGTCTACTGGAGTTCCGATCAGCTCATCGCCCAGTATCCGATCATGGCGCTGTTGAGCGTGGGCGTGCTTGTCGGACAGGGATATTCCAACCGCTGGTCGATCATGACGCTGGTGCGCCGGCGATCGACCGCCGAGGAAAAGGGCTGACATGAAAGCGGTACTCGTCGGATCAGGGCTGGCTGCGGTGGCTGCCGTCGTGATGTTTCAAGCGCCGCCGGCATCAGCGTCGCCGTCGGCCGAAGGGGTGATCAACGACCTGCGCGCCGAGGGCTATCTGGTCCAGGTCAACCAGACACCCACGGCCCCGCTGACGGCCTGTTCGGTCGGCGGTGTCCGCAAGCTGGAAGGTGGTACACCGTCGGCCCTCGTCGACATCGTGTGCCCTGACGGCTGCTGAGGGCAGGGCTGATCAGAGCTTTCCGGTACGCAAGTCTTGACTGCTCTTCAGCACGGCCGCGTCCAGACTCCAGTTCTCGGGTTGCACCCGCTCCCAGAGGCTGCCCTTCCCTGCCTCCCTGCCCAGTTCGTCCTCACTCCGGAACCACTGTTCGGCGGTGCGAATCCGGTTCGGGTGGATTTCGTCCAACAGGGCGTAATCCCGCTTGACGATTCCGTCTTTCCACAGATTCCAAAATCCGGTGAAATTTTGGCGAAATGTCATGGTGCTCGGATCATTCGGGTCTGCGTTGTATCCGGCGGGGCTGTCGGCGACGCCGCCGAGCGGCCCCCGCCAGTAGGTGTCCACGTCGGTGTCGACGTATCGGGCAGGACGCCCGGTAACCGTTTCGAACGCCCGGGCAAGTTCGTGATACGACATGTGGTCGATGGCCACCTCGAGGTCCATGCCGCAGGACCGCTCGGTGTTGTCGAAGAGCCACCGGACGTAGTAGCCGCAATCTTCAAGTGAGACATGGGGCACCGCACCGTCGCCGAGCGGCACCCGCCAGGTGACCACACCGTCCTCCACACTGGGCGCCATGGGGGTCAAGGGCGAGATCGCCATCTCGATGTAGGGGCCCGAAGTGAAGATCGCCGCGCCCATCCGATCCGCATTGCTCTGATTCTGGAGCAGGACCCATTCGGCGATGCGCCCCTTGCCGTCGTAGTGGCCGACGCGGTAACTGGAGTTGTAGCCGGCCTTCTTGAGCCCGTAGTCGAGGTTTCCGTAGACGAAGAATTTGATGCCTTCTTCTACGGCGATCTCGTAGGCCCGGATCGCCCAGTACATCTCGGTCTTCTCACCGGTATTGAATCCGTCGATATTGATGAACGCACCATCACATCCGCGAAACCCTTCTCGCAGAACGGTTTCGTCGGTGAAGGTGCCTTCGAGCGCCGAGACGTTGCCGAGTTGGAGCAACGAGTTTGCCCGCGCACTCGTGGCGTCACGAGTGAGAAATCGAACGGAGTACTTCCCGTCGGCCACGAGGGCGCGGGCAACGGGGAGGCCCTGGGCCCCCGTCGCTCCGATCATGAAGATCTTCGAAGTGGCATGTGATGACATTGCAGCTCCTTCTATTGGTGTATATACAACATTTGGGGACATCGACGACGGCCGGCCCGAACCAGCCGCTAGCCGCCGGGTGACAGACCGACGCTGGTAGCGAGGGCCCGGACCGCCTTGACGCCGCCGACCCCCAGGAGGTCGGCGGCCTCGCTTTGCGCCCGTCGCCATTCCGGCATCACGGCCTCGATCTTCTTGCGGCCCGATGAGGTCAGCGCAACCTCACGCACCCCCTTGGCATTCGCGGATACCGCCTCCACCCAGCCGTGCTTCATCAACAGACCCAGGTTGCGACTGACGGTCGACCGTTCCAGCTGCAGCACCTCGCCGATTCGCGCCGGCGAGCAGGGGCCCGCCTTCCCCAGTGCCGCCATGAGATTGACTTGCGCGATGCTGACGCCATGGCCTTCAAGGGCATGGTCGTACAGGCTCGTCACCGCCCGGCCGAGCAGCCGGACGCGGACCGCCAAACAGTTGCCGGCGATCTCGTCGACTGAGGCACTGACCATGCCACCATTGTTGCATATACACCATTACTGAGCAATGAGCCGCTCGGCGAGCACGGTGATCACGAACTTGACGGGCGTCAACAGGATGCCTACGTTGCACTGAACCGCACCACCCCGGCAGCTCTCGACAGGAGGACCGTGCCTGCACCATCAGCATTCCGGTGGCCGGAGGCACGCGAGGCGGGCCCGCACGCCCGGATTCGCAACGCGCTCAAGCGATTCACCCGTTTCGACCTGTTCCCCGGCGACGAGATCGTCGACGGTTACGCCCGTCTGCTCACCACCGGCGACCCGGTTGCCGAGCGGTTCGTCGACGAGACCTTCCTGGGCGATCTCGGGCCCGAACAATCCCGGGCGCTGTTGAACAAGGCGCTCGATCTCGGCGTCGATCAGGTGCCGGAAGCGCCGGATTCCATGCGGCAACTCTTCGCCGAATTCGAAGTGATCCCCGACTGGGTCAACCCGGAACTGATCGAGCAGGGCGCCGCGGTCTGGCGCCGCTGGGGCTACACGTTGGGCGCCATCGGCAATGCGGGCACCCTCGACACCTATACCGAGGGCTCGTTGGCCGTGCCGCTGTCACTCTCAGGTGGCTACGCCGGCGCTTCAGCACTGAACCGCTATCTGGAGACCACCCGCTGGTGGATCGAGGTGTGCCGGCCCGGCGCGGCGCTCACCCCTGGATCACTGGGCCGACGCATCTCGATGCAGGTCCGGGTGATGCACGTCAGCGTCCGGCTCCGGGTAGCGGAAAACGCCGAATGGGACAGCGCCCGTTGGGGACTGCCGATCAGCCAGGCCGAAATGATGCTGACCCTGCTCGGCGGCAGTGTCGGCCCCGCGCTGGGTCTGTACTCGCTGGGCTACCTCACTTCGCCGCAGGAAATCCGCGCGGCCATGCATTTCAACCGCTACCTCGGCCACCTGGTCGGGGTGCAGTCCGAGGTGTTCCCCAAGACCGTCGCCGACGGGGTGCGGATGCTGTATCTGTTCGACGCCACCCGGTCGCATGACTCCGGCGCGGCCGGCACTGAACTGGTGGAGTCGTTCGTCCCGTCCTTCGCGCCGCGCCAGGACCAGACCGGGCTGCAGCGGTGGCGCGCCAAACTGCATCTGCACATCCAGTCCGGCTACACCCGACTGTTCATGCTGCCCTGGAACCGCAAGCAATTCCGACTGCCGTCGCCCTGGCTGGGGTTGACGCTGCTACTGGCCCGCGCGCCGTTCATCACCGTGCTGGAGATCGCCCGTCGGGTCAGCCCGGCAGTCGATGCGGCCTGGCAACGACGCTCTGTGAACGCCTGGGAGCGCTGGCAACGCTGGGCCTCAGAACACAAGCCCGAGCAGTTCATCGCCACGAATCCGCTGCGGCGCTGAGCACCTACCGGCGTCGGGTCAACCGCGAAAGACCAAGCCCACCAAGCAGACCCACGGCCGCACCAACCGCGACGCTGCCGGCGTCGACGCCTTCGCGCTCGCGGTAACGGGTGACGATCGTGGTCGGCCCCGGCGGCGCCACGGGGACCAGCGCCATCGTCTCCGGCGCCGTCGCCGCCCACGCCGTCGAGAACAGGATCAGCCGTGCCGTGATGTAGGCGAACACCATCAGACCCAGGACGGGGCCGAAGGTCGCGCCCGCCGGCCCGTGCATGACGGTCCGCAGGTAGATCGACGCGACCTGTTTGAAGAGCTCGAAGCCCACGGCGGCGATCAGGGCGGCACGGGCCGAGCTGCGGAAGTTGACCTTCTCGCGGGGCAGCCGGGCGATGATCCAGGTGAACATCAACCAGGCCACGAGAAACGACACCGCCAACGACGCCACCCGCAGCAGCACGCCGAGGCCTGGCACATGCCCGACGCCGAACCAGTGCAGGACCGTCGTCATCAACCCGGTGTCGCCGAGGGCGGTCAGCGCGATGGTGAGGACGATCGCCACGAACGCCGAGACCAATGCCAGCAGGTCCGACAGCTTGGTGCCCACCCAACCGTCAGGTTCGCTCTGCTGCTCCCACATCTCGGTAAGCGCCTTACGCAGATTGGCCATCCAGCCCAGACCGGCCCAGGCCGCCGTCGCCAGACCGATGACACCGACCGAGGTGCGCGATTTCACCGCGGAATCCATCAACCCGACCAGCTGATTTCCGAAGTCACCGGCGACCGCCGAGCGGATGTGCACCTCCAGCTCGGCCAGCAGGTCGGGGCGTGAGGCCAGCACGAAGCCACCCGCCGCAAAACCGACCATGAGCAGCGGGAACAGCGCGAACACCGTGAAGTACGTGATGCCGGCGGCATAGAAGTCGCCGTTGCACTCCTGGTAGCGGTCCTGGGCCCGCATGATCCGATCCAGCCACGGGTGCCGCTGGCGCAGTCGGTCGAGCAGGCCCGGCTGATCCGAGTCGGTCATTTCTGGCAAACCCCCTTGTTTGCCGGAAAGCCTAGTGCGCGACGCCGCCAGTGTCCTGGCGCGGCCGTCCGCGACGTCAGCGCAGCCGCGGCAGGAAGCCCAGGCGGTCGTTGACGCGCTGCAGCGTCTTGAACGCCACCTGCTCGGCGCGCTCGGCGCCGGCGGCCAGCACCGACTCCAGTTCGGCGGGGTCGGCCAGCAGCTCGTCGACCCGGTTCTTGATCGGGGTGACGTACTCGACGACGGCTTCCGCGGTTTCCTTCTTCAGGTCGCCGTAGCCGCGCCCTTCGTACCCGGCCACCAGCGCGTCGATGGCGGTGCCGGTGACCGCCGACTGGATGGTCAGCAGGTTGGAGATACCCGGCTTGGCCTCGGTGTCGAATCGGATCTCGCGCTCACTGTCGGTCACGGCCGAGCGAATCTTCTTGGCGCTCTTGGCCGGATCGTCGAGCAGGTTGATCAGCCCGGCGTCGGTGGCCGCCGATTTGCTCATCTTCGCGGTCGGGTCCTGCAGGTCGTAGATCTTGGCGGTGGCCTTGGGGATCATGGCCTCGGGCACCACGAAGGTGTCGGGGAAGCGCGCGTTGAACCGCTGGGCGAGGTCGCGGGCCAGTTCCAGGTGCTGACGCTGGTCCTCACCGACGGGCACCAGGTCGGTGTCGTAGAGCAGGATGTCGGCGGCCATGAGCACCGGATAGGTGAACAGGCCGATCGTGGTGGCGTCGGCGCCCTGCTTCTGCGACTTGTCCTTGAACTGCGTCATGCGCGACGCCTGACCGAAGCCGGTGAAGCAGCCCAGCAACCAGGCCAGCTGGGTGTGTTCGGCGACGTGGCTCTGCACGAACACCGTGCTGCGGGCGGGGTCGATGCCGAGCGCCAGGTACTGCGCCGCGGTCACCAGCGTCCGACGCCGAAGAGTCTCGGGGTCCTGAGGGACGGTGATGGCATGCAGGTCGACGACACAGAAGAACGCGTCGTAGCCGTCCTGCAGGTGGGCCCAGTTCTGCACCGCGCCCAGGGCATTACCCAGGTGAAGCGAGTCGGAGGTGGGCTGTGCCCCGGAAAAGACGACGCGCTTGTCCGCGCCTGCACCGCTGTTGCTCATGATGGCTTCGATTTTCGCACTGTTGTCATCCGGTTTTGTCCGGGGCTGGCCATGGGGCAAGCGGAGCCGGGGCGATCAGGCCCGCGCGACGAAGCGGAACCGGTCACCCCGGTACACCGAACGGGTCCATTCCACGACCTGCCCCGACTTGTCACGACTGGTCCGGTGGACCAGTAACAAGGGTTGCCCGGTCGCGATCTGCAGCAGCTCGGCCTGATCCGGCGTCGCCATCGCGGTCTCGACGGTGTCCTCCACCGAGTGCACCCCGCGGCCGTAACAGTCCCGCAGCGCCGCGTAGAGCGAGCCAGTCTCGGCCAGCCGCGTCTCCAGCCGCGGTAGCGCACCGGGTAGGTGGGCTGCCTCGATCGCCAGCGGTTCGCCGTCGACCAGACGCAACCGGGTCAAGAGCCGGATCCGCTCCCCCGCCGCGATCTCCAGATGTTCGGCGACGGCCTTGTCCGCTCGGACCTGCTCGAGCCCCAGAATCTGCGAAGAAGCCTGCATCCCTTCGGCTTTCAGATCATCGGTGAGTGACGACAGCTGCCGCACGTGGACGACCTTGGGTGGTGCGACGTAGTTCCCGCTGCCCTGTGTGCGGCGCAGTACCCCCTCGCCGGCCAGCTCGGCGAGCGCCTTGCGCAGTGTGGTGCGGGAGGTGCCGAGTTGTTCGGCGAGCTGACGCTCGGGTGGCAGCGACATCCCTCGGTCGAGTTCGGCGATCAGATCCGCGAGAGCCAACTTGACCTGGAAGTACCGCGGCGCAGCGGGGGTAGGAGCAGCTGCTTCAGACATCGGTTCAATTCACCTCTTGACGGCCTTATTGGTATATGCCAATCTAGCACCTACCAAATTGGTATAGACCAATTTCCACTCCAGCGATAGGACTCCGCGCGTGGGCACTACCGAGACTCGAAAAACGTCGAAGCTGGGCCAACTCGTGGGGGTCGCCGCAGCGAGCGTCGGCGTCATCTACGGATACGACCTGTCCAACATCGCCGGCGCCATGCTCTTCATCCCCAAGGAATTCGATCTCGACACCGCGGGCGTCCAGTGGATCACCACCATGGTGGTGATCGGCGAGATCGCCGGGGCCATCATCGGTGGCTGGCTGGCCAACAAGATCGGCCGCAAGAAGTCCATGGTGCTGGTCGCCACCACCTACGCCGCCTTCGCGTTGATGTGTGCGTTGTCGGTATCGGTGCCGATGCTGATGACGGCCCGCCTGCTACTCGGCCTGACGATCGGCATCTCGGTCGTCGTGGTGCCGGTGTTCGTCGCCGAATCAGCGCCCGCGAGCATTCGCGGATCACTGCTGGTGGCCTATCAAGTGGCCACGGTCATCGGCATCATCATCGGCTACCTCGCCGCCTACTCGCTGGCCGACTCCGGGAGCTGGCGCTGGATGCTCGGTCTGGCTTCGGTGCCGGCCCTGATGGTGGCCGTGGTCCTGATACGCATGCCGGACACCGCCCGGTGGTACATGCTCAAGGGCCGAGTCGACGAAGCGCGTCGCACGCTGGCGATGGTCGAGCCCGACGCCGACATCGACGCCGAAATCGACGAGATCGGCCGGGCGCTGCACGAAGAACGCGGTGGCACGTTCCGCGAGATGCTGCGACCGCCGTACCTGCGGGCCACGGTGTTCGTCGTCGTCCTCGGCTTCTTCATCCAGATCACCGGCATCAACGCCATCGTCTACTACAGCCCGAAGCTGTTCGAGGCCATGGGTTTCCACGGCAACTTCGCGCTGCTGGTCCTACCCGCCCTCGTGCAGGTGGCCGCTCTGATCGCCGTGTTCGTCTCACTGGTCCTGGTCGACCGGGTCGGCCGACGACCGATCCTGCTCGGTGGCATCGGCATGATGATCGCCGCCAACGCGCTGCTCATCGGGGTGTTCCTGGCCGGATCGAACTTCGGTGGGGCGCTGACCGCGCTCGGCTTCATCGGCGTGCTGCTGTTCACCGTCGGCTTCACCTTCGGGTTCGGCGCCCTGGTCTGGGTGTATGCCGGGGAGAGCTTCCCGTCGCAGCTGCGGTCGATGGGGTCCAGCGCGATGCTGACCTCCGACCTGGTAGGCAACGCCATCGTCGCCGGCTTCTTCCTGACCATGCTCCAAACTCTCGGCGGCTCCGGCACATTCATGGTGTTCGGTGTGCTCGCCCTGCTCGCCTTCGTCTTCGTGTACCGCTTCGCCCCGGAGACCAAGGGCCGTCAGCTCGAGGAGATCCGGCACTTCTGGGAGAACGGCGGCACCTGGCCGTCCGAGCAGGCTGACGCGGTGTCCGAGCGATGACCGTCGGCGCCGTAATTGGACTCGACATCGGCGGTTCCAAGACCCAGGCGGTCCGGGTGGAGAACGGCCACGTCGTCGCCGAGGCCCTGGCCGGCAGCGCCAACATCTCGTCGGTCGGTGCCGAAGAGGCGGGCCGCCAGCTGGATGTCATCCTGGACCGGTTGGGCACCAAGGGAATCCAGGCAGTGTGCGCGGGAGCGGCGGGGGTCGAGACGCCGGCCGGCGAAGCCCGGTTGCGCGACCTGCTGGCGCAGCGGCTGCGCTGCGCCCGCATCCGGGTGGTGCACGACAGCCAACTCATCCTCGCCGCGGCCGGCGTCCGCGACGGTATCGCCGTCATCTCCGGCACCGGATCTGTCGCCTTCGGCCGCCGAGGTGAGCAACAGAGCCGCGCCGGCGGCTGGGGCTACCTGCTCGGCGACGAAGGCAGCGGCTATTGGGTGGCGCGGGAAGCGGTGCGGCGCACCATGGCTCGGATCGATCGCGGCGCACCGGCCGACCGGCTGGGCCAGCAGTTGGCGGCCGACTGCGGGTTGCAGTTCCCGGGCCAGCTGCTGGACCACTTCTACGACCAACCCGACCGGCGCTACTGGGCCGGTCGGGCTCGCGTGGTCTTCGAACTGGCCGGCGGCGGTGACGCGGTGAGCCGTCAGATCATCAACGCAGCCGGAGCCGCCTTGGCCGAATTGGCCCTTGCCGTCGGCACCCGGCTGGATTTCACCGGGCCGGTGGTGCTCGCCGGCGGCTTGGCGGTCCACCAACCGGCCCTGCAGAAAGTGGTGCGGCAGCGCCTCACCGAGCAGCAGTTCACCGATGTGCGGGTCCTGGCCGTCGACCCGGTGCGCGGCGCCGTCGAACTCGCCCAACGACTACTACTGGATTGTGACCCCGACAAGGAGAAGAAGTGAGCCCCGATCAAACGTCCCACGGCCACCTGATGGCCGCCGAAATCGCGCAACAGCCGCAGGTCTGGCGCCGGCTGCTCGAAGAGGGCCGTGCCCCCATCCGCGCCGCCGCCGACCAGATCGCCGCGGCCGCACCGCGATTCGTGCTGTTCGTGGCGCGCGGCACCAGCGACCACGCCGCGCTGTACGCGAAGTACCTGGTCGAGATCAAACATGGCCTACCGGCTGGGCTGGTCTCCCCGTCGACGATGACGGTCTACGGCGCCCAACCCGACTTGCGCGACGTGCTGTACATCGCGGTGAGCCAATCTGGCGGGTCACCTGACCTGGTGCGCTCGGTCGAGGTGGCCCGCGCGCAGGGTGCGCTCACGGTCGCCGTCACCAACAACCCCGCGTCGGATCTGGCTGCGGCAGCGGCGATTCACATCGATGTGCTGGCCGGTGCCGAACGGTCGGTGGCCGCGACCAAGTCCTACACCGCCGAGTTGCTCGCACTGCAACTGCTGCTCGGCAGCAATGGCGATGGCGTCGACGCGCTGCCTAATCTCGGCGAGCAGGTGCTCGCCTCCGGCGACCTGGTGCGCGAGGTCGCGCAGCGCTACCGGTTCGCGCAACGGCTCATCACCACCGCCCGCGGCTACTCCTACCCCACCGCCCGCGAGGCCGCCCTCAAGCTGATGGAGACGTCTTACCTTTCCGCACAGGCATTTTCGGGTGCCGATCTGCTGCACGGACCACTCGCCACCGTCGACCCACAGGTGCCGGTGCTCGCGGTGGTTCCCGAGGGCGCCGGCGGGCAGGCCATGGCGCCAGTGCTGGAACGGCTGGCCGAGCGCAACGCCGATGTCTTCGGGGTCGGAGCCCCCGCGGCACTGTCTGGACTGGCCGGCGGTATCGCGCTCCCCAGCGGCGTCGGCGACGAGCTCTCCCCGCTGCTGGAAATCCTTCCACTGCAACAGCTTGCGCTGCATCTGGCGCTCGCCCGCGGCGGTGACCCCGACCAGCCACGGGGCCTGCGGAAGGTCACGGAGACGCTATGACACTGATCGCCGCGGGCGCGGTCGTGACCCCCGGCGGGGTGCACCGGCCGGGCTGGGTCGAGACGTCCGCGGGCCGGATCATCGACGTGGGGGCAGGCGTCCCACCCCGGCCGCCGGACCACGATTTCGCCGATGCGATCGTGGTGCCGGGCTTCGTCGACATTCACGTGCACGGTGGCGGGGGCGCGTCGTACACCGAGCCGGTGGCGGACGAAATCAGCCGTGCGGCAGCGTTTCACCGCCGCCACGGCACCACGACCACACTCGCCAGCCTTGTCACCGCGACGCCGGCCGAGTTGCTCACGCAAGTGCGCGCCCTCACCGCCGCGACCCGTGCCGGCGTCATCGCCGGTATTCACCTCGAAGGGCCGTGGCTCAGTGCGGCCCGCTGTGGCGCGCACGACGCCGGCCAGTTGCGTGACCCGGACCCCGTCGAGATCGACACACTGCTGGAGGCCGCCGACGGCGCCATCCGGATGGTCACGGTGGCGCCCGAACTACCCAGCGGCCTCAAGGCGGTCGAACGACTGACGGCAGCGGGAGTTGTTGTCGCCGTGGGTCATACCGATGCCAGCTATGACCAGACACGGGCCGCCATCGACCTGGGCGCCACGGTTGGGACGCACGTGTTCAACGCCATGCGGCCGCTGCACCATCGGGACCCGGGTCCGGCCATGGCCTTGCTGGAAGATCCCCGCGTCACTGTCGAGCTGATCGCCGACGGTGTCCACGTGCATGACGCCCTGTTCCGCCACGTTGTCGCATCGGCTGGTCCCGAACGGATCGCCCTGATCACCGACGCCATGGCCGCCGCCGGACTTCCGGACGGCTCCTTCCGGCTCGGGTCGCTCGACGTGGAAGTCGAGAATGCGGTGGCGCGGGTTCGGGGTCGGTCGACGATCGCGGGCAGTACCGCGACGATGGATCGCGTTTTTCGTGCCGCTGTACACAACCCCGGCGCCGACGCGGAGTTGATCGCCGCGGCTGCGATGACCGCAACGACGCCCGCCGAAGCGTTGGGATGGGCCAGGGTCGGGTGCCTGGCGCCCGGCCGGGCCGCCGATCTGGTGGTGCTGGACGCGGACCTGCGGGTGGCGTCCGTCATGACCGGTGGCGAGCTGGCGGTCATTCGGGCGTCGGTGCCAGACGTTGCAGCACCTTGAGGAAGACTCGGCGCTCCTCGGCGCTCAATTCGCCGAGCCAGTGCTCCTCGCCACGCTGAATGTCTGCCTGCACCGCGTCTTTGAGCCGGCGTCCGGCAGGCGTGATCGACAGCAGCCGGACCCGGCGGTCATCGGGGTCGGGGGTCCGCTCGATGTAGCCGCGGTCCTGCAGATCGTCGAGGGTGCGGATGATGCGGGTCTTGTCGGCCCCGATCGACTGAGCCAGCACGGCCTGTGAGCGCATCGGCGTCTCGTCGAGGGCCAGCAGCACGACGTAACCCCACATCGAGACGCCGTGCTCGTCCAAGACGGGCTGCTCAGCGGCCATCAGCTCGCGCAGCAGCGGTGCGAGCATCGCGGCGAGGTCGGGGCGCTTGGCTGACATCCGATCATCGTAGGCATTGCCATATCGTATGCGTATGCTTACGATCTGTTCATGCCTACTTTATCCGCCGATCTCCTCGGCGCCCATCGCGCCGCGATCCTCGCGTCGGTCAACGCGGTCAAGGCCATCGGCACTTCCGATCTGAAGCGGCCAACCCCCTGCGCTGCTTGGGATTTGGCCGACCTTCTCGCTCACATGACCGTCCAGCACCGCGGATTCTCGGCCGCCGTCCGCGGCGGTGGCTAGGACCTTGCAGTTTGGGATCCGGCGCCCGTTCGCGACACGCACGACCCCGTCGGCGACTACGGCGCGGCAGCCCACGATGTGCTGGATGCGTTCGCCGCCGCCGATCCCGACAGCCAGTTCGCGCTACCGGAACTCGGCACGTCGGTGCCCGCGGAGATGGCAATCGGCTTCCACCTGATCGACTACGTCGTGCATGGTTGGGACGTCGCCGCCAGTCTCGGCATCCCGTTCACGCCGCCCGACGACGTCGTCGCCGTAGCCCTCCCCGTGACCCTGGCCGTGCCCGACGGCGACTTCCGCAATATGCCCAATGCCCCGTTCGGACCGGCCCAGACCGGCTATAGCGCAACGGATTTCGATCGGCTGCTGCGCCATCTGGGCCGCGACCCGCTTTGGAGCGAGTAGCGCGTCAGCGAACCCGACGTCGGTCACGCGCCGCGATCGGCGTGTCGCGCCTCCTACCACACTTGCGATCTGACGCTGTCAGCTCCAGCTGACAATGTCCGCTTTGTTGACGATGCCAACCCAAGCTGTCCAGTAACAGATTGGGGACTTTCGGCCCTGGTATCAGTAACTTTCGACCACTGAGGTCACGTGCTACGTCATCGATACCGTGCGTTGTATGACTTACGTTATCGGACGAGAATGCGTTGATGTCGCAGACATGTCTTGCGTACAGGAGTGCCCGGTCGACTGCATCTACCAAGGCGATCGGGCGCTCTATATCAATCCGCGGGAATGCGTGGATTGCGGTGCCTGCAAGCTGATTTGCCGCGTCGATGCGATCTACTACGACGCCGATCTTCCCGAAGACCAGCTCGCGTACCTCGCCGACAATGCCGCATTCTTCGACGAGGTACTCCCGGGACGCGACGCACCGCTGGGCTCACCCGGCGGTGCCGGCACCATTGGTCGCATCGGAGTGGACACCCCGCTGGTATCGGCCCTGCCCGTTCGGAGCTAAGCCGACCAGAGCATCGTTGATATCGCAGACCGCATGGCCTGACTGTGGCCATCCGCGAGGTGGAACTCGACGGTGCCGATTCAGCTGTACTCGACCGTCACCGGCGCGTGGTCGGACCAGCGCAACGCATACGCTTCAGCCCGCTCCACGCGCGCCGCAACTGCTTTGGGCGCCAGCTTGGCGTTGGCCAGGTGGTAGTCGATGCGCCACCCGGCGTCGTTGTCGAAAGCCTTGCCGCGCCAGGACCACCAGCTGTACGGCCCGGCGACGTCGGGGTGCAGCTCGCGCACCACGTCGGTCCAGCCGGCAGACATCAACTCGGCCAGCCACTGCCGCTCGCTGGGCAGGAACCCGGACTTCTTGACGTTCGCCTTCCACGCCTTCAGATCCAGCTCGGTCGCGCAGATGTTCCAGTCGCCACAGATCACGACGTCGCGGCGCTTGCGGCTCAGCTCGGCCATGCGGGCGGCCAGCGCCACCATGAAGCGCTCCTTCTCCACCTGCTTGTCGGTCTCGGCCTCGCCCGTGGGCACGTAGACGCTGGCGACCGTGGCGCCGTCGGTGTCGGCCTCCAAATACCGCCCGTGCGCGACGAATTCACAGTCCGGGGTCAGCCCCACCCGGACCGCGGTGATCGGAGCGCGCGACAGCACCGCAACCCCGTTGCGGCCCTTCGCATGCGGCTCGGCCGACGCCAGCTGCCAACCGGCGTCCAGCGCCGGCGCCAGGGCCTGGGCGAGCTGTGCGTCGTCGGCCCGGGTTTCTTGCAGGCAGATGACATCGGACTTGGTCTCGGCCAGCCACGGCAGCAGCCCGAGGTTCTCCTCGGAACGTTCCTTGACCGCAGCGCGGATGCCGTTGACGTTGATGGTGGTGACGATCACGATGCAGAACCCTAACGTCCGGGTACGACAGTGCACCCGGGGCAAGAGCGCCCCGGGTGCACGTCGTTCGATTTGCGACTACTCCTGAGCGGAGGCCAGCGCCGCGTTGAAGGTGGTGCTCGGCCGCATCACGGCCGCCGTCTTCTCTGGGTCCGGCGCGTAGTAGCCACCGATATCGGCCGGGCTGCCTTGCGCCGCAGCCAGTTCCGCGACGATCTTCTCCTCGTTCTCGGCCAGCGTCTTGGCCAGCGGGGCGAACTTGGCGGCCAGCTCGGCGTCATCGGTCTGCCGCGCCAGCTCCTGCGCCCAGTACATGGCCAGGTAGAACTGGCTGCCCCGGTTGTCCAGCTCGCCGGTGCGCCGCGACGGACTCTTGTTCTCGTCCAACAGCTTTCCGGTCGCCTGGTCGAGCGTCTTGGCCAACAGCAGCGCCCGGGCGTCGTCGGTCTTGTTGCCCAGGTCCTCCAAGCTGGCGCCGAGGGCCAAGAACTCGCCCAGCGAGTCCCAGCGCAGGTGGTTCTCCTCGACCAACTGCTGCACGTGCTTGGGCGCCGAACCACCGGCACCGGTCTCGTACAGACCGCCGCCGGCCATCAGCGGCACGATCGACAGCATCTTGGCGCTGGTGCCCAGCTCCAGGATCGGGAAGAGGTCGGTGAGGTAGTCACGCAGGATGTTGCCGGTGGCGGCGATGGTGTCCTGCCCGCGCATCACCCGCTCGATGGTGTGCCGCATGGCCCGCTCCTGCGACATCACGGAGATGTCCAGGCCCTCGGTGTCGTGGTCCTTGAGGTAGGTCGCGACCTTCTTGCGCAGCTCGTTCTCGTGCGGACGTTCCTGGTCCAGCCAGAACACCACGGGCATACCAGAGTTGCGGGCCCGCGTGACAGCCAGCTTGACCCAGTCGCGGATCGGCGCATCTTTGACGACGGGCATGCGCCAGATGTCGCCTTCCTCGACGGCGGTGGTCAGCAGGACCTCGCCGCTGTCCACGTCGACGATGTTGGCGACGCCGTCCTCCGGGATCTCGAAGGTCTTGTCGTGGCTGCCGTATTCCTCGGCCTTCTGCGCCATGAGGCCGACGTTGGGGACCGTGCCCATGGTCGTCGGGTCGAACTGGCCGTGGGTCTTACAGAAGTTGATGATCTCTTGGTACATCCGGGAGAACGTCGACTCGGGGTTGACGGCCTTGGTGTCCTTGAGCTTTCCGTCGGCGCCGTACATCTTCCCGCCGAGCCGGATCATGGCCGGCATCGAGGCGTCGACGATCACGTCGGACGGCGAGTGGAAGTTCGAGATGCCGCGGGCCGAGTCGACCATGGCCAATTCCGGCCGGTGCTCATGGCACTTGTGCAGGTCGTCGACGATCTCGTCGTGCAGCGACTTGGGCAGCGTCGAAATCTTGTCGTACAGGTCGGAGAGCCCGTTGTTGACATTGACACCCAGCTCGTCAAACAGCTTCTGGTGCTTGGCGAATGCGTCCTTGTAGAAGATGCGCACGGCGTGACCGAACACGATCGGGTGGCTGACCTTCATCATGGTCGCCTTGACGTGCAGGGAGAACATGACGCCCGTCTTGTAGGCGTCGTCCATCTGCTCCTCGTAGAACTCGATGAGCGCCTTCTTGCTCATGTACATCGAGTCGATGACGTCGCCGGCGTCGAGCTTGACCAGCGGCTTGAGGTCAATCGTCTTGCCCGACTTGGTCTTCAAGACCATCTTGACATTGCGGGCCTTGTCCAGCGTCATGGACTGCTCGCCGTGGTAGAAGTCGCCGGTCTTCATGGTGGCGACGTGCGTGCGAGAGGCCTGCGACCACTTGCCCATGCTGTGCGGGTGCTTGCGGGCATATTCCTTGACGGCCTTCGGCGCGCGACGGTCCGAGTTGCCTTCGCGCAGTACCGGGTTCACCGCGCTTCCGAGACACTTGCCGTAGCGATCCTTGATCGCCTTCTCCTCGTCGGTCTTCGGGTCTCCCGGGTAGTCGGGCAGGTTGTAGCCCTTTTCCTTGAGCTCCTTGATCGCCGCGACGAGCTGCGGCACCGACGCACTGATGTTGGGCAGCTTGATGATGTTGGTGTCCGGGGACTGGGTCAGCCGGCCCAGCTCGCCCAGGTTGTCGGGGACCTTCTGCTCGTCGGTCAGGTATTCACTGAACTCGGCGAGGATGCGAGCCGCCACCGAGATATCACTGGTCTGGACATCGATGCCGGCGGCACCGGCGAAGGTGCGCACGACCGGCAGGAAGGCGTACGTCGCGAGCAGCGGCGCCTCGTCGGTCAATGTGTAGATGATGGATGGTTTCTCGCCACTCATGGTCACTCTCCCGGCGTCACGGACGGTACGTACGAAAATCTATGTCGAGTCCGGCGTCTGCACATGACTACGCGTTGGCACGACGGTTACGAAGTTACCGTGACCGGCACGACAAGCTTCCGGTGGTCCGGTCTGACGCACACAGATCTGGATCGATACCGACAGGCTGCGCGAACGCCGGCCGGCAGCGGCACGCGTCTCCCGCCCACCGGACGGGACCAGCTAGCAGTTGCCGAGCCACTTGCGATACCCTCGAAAGCGGTCATGAGTGCCAGCGTCAAGCCCCGGCTTGCTGGCCGGCAACCCTCCATCCGCGGTGGGGTGCCCCGGGAGACGACCAGGTTGAGCAGCCGCATACCGGCTGCGAGGCAAGCGCGGGTCCGCCACCACGGACCCGGATGACTGGGTGAGTGGAGGCATTCTATGTGTCGCTGTCCGTGATTCGCAGAGTTCGCGAACCCATTCGTCGTACCTAAAGACTCACAGGAGACACCCTTAACATGACCACTGAGGCCATCGACCCCACCGCAAGCTGGAGCTTCGAGACGAAGCAGATCCACGCAGGTCAGAGCCCCGATAGCGCTACCAATGCCCGTGCGTTGCCGATCTACCAGACGACGTCGTACACGTTCCGCGACACCGACCACGCCGCCGCGCTGTTCGGGTTGGCCGAGCCGGGCAACATCTACACCCGCATCATGAACCCGACCACCGACGTGGTCGAGCAGCGCGTCGCCGCGCTCGAGGGCGGCGTGGCCGCGCTGTTCGTGTCGTCCGGGCAGGCCGCCGCGACCTTCGCGATCCTGAACATCGCCGGTGCCGGCGACCACATCGTGGCCTCGCCGCGGCTCTACGGCGGTACCTACAACCTGCTGCACTACACGCTGCCGAAGCTCGGCCTCGAGGTCAGCTTCGTGGCCGACCCCGACGATCTGGACTCGTGGCGCGCCGCGGTGCAGCCGAACACCAAGGCCTTCTTCTCTGAGACCATCTCCAACCCGAAGATCGACATCCTGGACATCCCCGGCGTCTCGGGCGTCGCGCACGAAAACGGCGTGCCGCTGATCGTCGACAACACCGTCGCCACCCCGTACCTGATCCAGCCGCTGGCCCACGGCGCCGACATCGTCGTCCACTCGGCCACCAAGTACCTGGGCGGACATGGCTCGGCGATCGCCGGCGTCATCGTCGACGGTGGCACCTTCGACTGGACCAACGGCAAGTTCCCCGGCTTCACCGAGCCCGACCCGAGCTACCACGGCGTGGTGTTCGCCGACCTCGGCGCGCCGGCCTACGCACTCAAGGCGCGGGTGCAGCTGCTGCGCGATTTGGGCAGCGCCCTGGCACCCTTCAACGCCTTCCTCATCGCGCAGGGATTGGAAACGCTGTCGCTGCGCGTTGAACGCCATGTGTCCAACGCGCAGAAGGTCGCCGAGTACCTCGACGGCCGCCCCGACGTGCTCTCGGTGAACTACGCCGGCCTGCCGTCCTCCCCCTGGTACGAGCTGGGTCGCAAGCTGGCCCCCAAGGGCACCGGTGCGGTGCTGTCGTTCGAACTGACCGGAGGCATCGAGGCGGGCAAGGCGTTCGTGAACGCGCTGACGCTGCACAGCCACGTGGCGAACATCGGTGACGTCCGGTCGCTGGTCATCCACCCGGCGTCGACGACGCACCAGCAGCTGACGGCCGAGGAGCAGCTGGCCTCCGGTGTCACCCCGGGCCTGGTGCGTCTGGCTGTCGGCATCGAGGGCATCGAGGACATCCTCGCCGACCTGGAGCAGGGATTTGCTGCCGCCGGTTCGGTGGGGGGTGCCGACCGAAAGGCGGCCTTGGTGTGACGATTATCGACGTGCCCGTGTCTGACATATCCGCAGCGCCGCTGCTGCCTGCCGAAGGCGAGACCGGTGTGGTCAACATCGGCTCGCTGACGCTGGAGAGCGGCATCGTGCTGCCCGACGTGTCCATCGCGGTGCAGCGTTGGGGCGAGCTGTCCCCCGCCGCCGACAACGTGGTGATGGTGCTGCACGCGCTGACCGGTGACTCCCACGTCACCGGTCCGGCCGGGCCCGACCATCCGACCGGCGGCTGGTGGGACGGCGTCGCCGGCCCAGGTGCCCCGATCGACACCGACCGCTGGTGCGCCGTCGCCACCAACGTGCTCGGCGGCTGCCGCGGGTCCACGGGCCCCAGCTCGCTCGCGCCCGACGGAAAGCCCTGGGGCTCCAGGTTTCCCGCCATCACGGTGCGCGATCAGGTGAACGCCGATCTGGCTGCCCTGGCGGCCCTCGGCATCACCCAGGTGGCCGCCGTCGTCGGCGGCTCGATGGGCGGCGCGCGGGCGCTGGAATGGCTTGTGGGACATCCCGATACGGTGCGGGCCGGCCTGGTGCTGGCAGTCGGCGCCCGGGCCACCGCCGACCAGATCGGCACCCAGTGCGCACAGGTCGCGGCCATCAAATCCGACCCGAACTGGGCCGGCGGCGACTACTACCTGACGGGCCGCACCCCCGACGACGGCATCCAGATCGCCCGCCGGTTCGCGCATCTGACGTACCGCGGCGAGAAGGAACTCGACGACCGGTTCCGCAACACCGCGCAGAACCATGAAAAGAGTGCCGCCGACGGCCTTTACGCGGTCGAGAGCTACCTGGAGTACCAGGGCCGCAAGCTCGCCGCGCGATTCGACGCGGGCACCTACGTGGCACTGACGGATGCGCTGAGCAGTCACGATGTCGGGCGTGGACGAGGTGGCGTCGCGGCGGCCTTGTCCAAGTGCCCGGTGCCGGTGATCATCGGGGGCATCACCTCCGACCGGCTGTATCCCATTCGGCTGCAAGAGGAACTGGCCACGCTGCTGCCGGGTTGTCCGGGTCTCGAGGTCATCGAGTCCGACTACGGCCATGACGGTTTCCTGGTCGAGACCGACAAGGTGGGCCTGCTGATCCGCCAGACGCTCGACGTGGCCTCCCGGTGACGGGCGAACGCTCGCTGTCCTTCGGAGAGCAGGCTGCTGCCTACGAACGGGGACGCCCGTCGTATCCGCCGGAGTCCATCAACTGGCTGCTACCCACCGGCGCCGTCGACGTTCTCGACCTCGGCGCCGGTACCGGCAAGCTGACCGTCCGGCTGGCCGAACGCGGCCTGACGGTCACCGCCGTCGACCCCATCCCCGAGATGCTCGAGGTGCTCAGCGGGTCGCTGCCATCGGTGCCGGCCCTGCTCGGTACGGCCGAGGAAATCCCGTTGCCGGACAACAGTGTTGACGCGGTGCTCGTGGCGCAGGCCTGGCACTGGTTCGACCCGGAGCGGGCCGCAGCGGAAGTGGCTCGGGTGCTGCGGCCGGGCGGCCGGTTGGGTCTGATCTGGAACATCCGCGACGAGCGGCTGGGCTGGGTCAAAGAACTGAACCGCATCATCGGCTGCGAGCACGACCCGTCCGCGGATTCGCTGTGCGGCGGCTTCACCGACATCGAGACCCACCGGTTCGAGTGGACGAGTTACCTTACGCCGCAAGCGCTTCTGGACCTCGTCGCGTCCCGGAGCTACTGCATCACCTCACCCGCAGACGTGCGCCGGAAGGTGTTGGGTGAGGTGCGCGAGCTGCTGAATACGCATCCGGCACTGGCCAGCAGCACCGGCCTGGCGCTGCCATACGTCACCCACTGCGTGCGGGCGACGCTGGCCTAGGCGTCCGGTTCGCCGGGAGCCAGAAAACCTCCGATGACCGCGGTCCCCGGGCCGACGCGCGCACCAGGCCCGGGCACCGCGGTCGTCGACTGTGCCTCGAGTTCCCCACCGCATTCAGCGCACACGGCCTTTGCCGTTGTGACACAGCCGCATTCGTCGTGCACCAGCAGCGCCGGGGGTCCGCCATCCCCCGCTGCCCACTTGTCGCCCCAGGCGAGCAGGGTCACGATCACCGGATAGAGGTCCCGCCCCTTGTCGGTGAGTACGTACTCGAAACGCGGTGGCGCGCTCTGATATTGGCGCCGCTCCACGATCGCGTGCCGCTCCAGATCGTCGAGACGCGCGGCCAGGACGTTCGAGGCGATACCGAGATCACGGCGGATGTCCTCGAACCGCGCCAGCCCCGCGAACAAGTCCCGCAGCACCAGGGCAGTCCACCGTTGCCCCACCACGTCGAGCGCCCGCGCGATCGAGCAGGAGATGTCGCCAAAAGACTGCTTGGACATCGCACCAGCCTAGTCCATTGCTTTCTGCAATGGACTCTGTTTAGGTAGGTTGCAAATAGCAAGCGACCCACAGGGGGTTCTGATGACGACAAGCACAGATTCGGTCGCGACGTTCTGCGCGGCCACGCGCACCGGAGATGTCGACCGGTTCATCGCCGCGCTGGCTCCCGACGCGGAGCTGATCTCCCCGTTGTCGGGACGCATGGTGTTCCGCGGCCGGGACGACCTCCGCGTCCTGCTGACCGCGGTCTACTCCGGCATGCGAGACCTGGAGTGGGAGAACGTCATCGGCGACGGGCCCACGCGCGTCGCGGTGAGCCGCGGGCGCATCGCGGGCCTCACCATCACCGATGCCCTCGTGTTCGAACTCGACGACACCGGACTGATCCGGCGACTGCGCCCGCATCTGCGGCCCTGGCTCGCGGTGACGGTCTTCGCCTTGCTGCTCGGTCCCAAACTCGCCGCCTACCCCGGCGTCGCGCGCCGCGCACTCAGGCGCTGATCTCAGCCGGACCGAACCACCGCTCCAGGGCCGCACGTAGGTCCTCGGCATCCGCTGCGGCGAAAGCGTCTGCGGCCCAGGCGACATAGCCGTCGGGCCGGATCAGCATCGCGGCGGGTCCGTCGGCCATGTCGGCGACCACCATGTCGATGCGGCGGTCCCATGGTGCGGCGACTGCAGCCACCGCACCGCCGGCGAGGTCGAGCATCACGCCCCGACCATGGTGCAGCAGATCGGTGAGACGACGTCCGTCGTCCAGCGTCGCTTCCGGCACCATGTATCCGGTAAATCGGTGCGGGACGCCACCCATGTCGTAGCGAACGTCCGCGCCCGCCAGTAGTCCGGCCATATGGGCGGCCGTATCGGGCAGCTCGAATAGTTCACCCAGAAGCGTGCGCAAGGCGCGCACCTCGGGTCCGGGCGCGGTGAGCGCGATCTGGGCCAGCGAATGCATCATGACGCGCTCGCCGACCGGGTAGCGCTCGGATTCATAGGTGTCGAGTATGTCCGCTGGTGCCCAGCCATTGATGACGGCGGCCAGCTTCCAGCCCAGATTCAAGGTGTCCTGCAGACCGAGGTTCAGCCCAGGACCACCCATTGCCGAATGCACATGTGCGGCATCACCGATCAGCAGAATGCGGCCGGACCGGTAGGCGTCGGCCTGCCGGGTGTTCTGGCCGTCGATACGGCGCATCGCGAACGGACCGGGTCCGGTCGGCACTTCGAACGGCACGTCGACCCCGAGCACCCGGCGCAGGCTCCGCCGGAGTTCGTCATACGTCAACTCCCCCGGCGCATCCTCGGGCAGTGAACCGAACTCGAGGGTGCCCAGCATCGGCGGATCTCCGTGGGCCTCGAAGAAGATCACCATACCGGTGTCATAACGGTTGTGCCCAAAAGGAATCCGCCCGAATCCAGGCACATCGAACTCGCCGTCGGAGGTGCGTAACTCGTCGGCGATGCGCACGTGCGCCAACCGGGCCACCGTCGGCGACGTGTGTCCGGGAAAGCCGATACCCGACTGCTTACGGACGGTACTGCGGCCACCGTCGGCACCCACCAGCCAATCCGCTTCCAGCACATAGGCGCCGTCGGGCGCGGCCACATCGACGGTGACACCGTCAGTCCCGGCCGACAGCGCGGTCACGGCGTGTCCCCACCGCGCCTCGACCCCGAGAGTCTGGGCCCGCTCGTACAGCAACTGGACCAACCGGGGCTGCTTCATCAGCACGGCACGCATCGGATTACTCTCGACGCCAACAAAATCCAGCGGCAGGCCGGAGAACATCCAGCCGTAAGCGGGCTGCGGCGCGTTGGGATCGCCCGTGAATGCCTGGTAGAGGCCACGCATGTCGAGCTGCCGGATCACCTGTCCGACAAGGCCGTTGGCCTTGGGCTCATCGCCGGGCCCGGGCAGCGCGTCAAGGATGACCGGTTTGATGCCGGCGAGGGCGAGCTCGCAGGCCATCATCAGGCCGTTGGGTCCGGCGCCGGAGATCACGACGTCAGCGGGCATGCTCACTCCTTCGTGCTGTTCGGTTCGGGCAGTCCCGCGATGACGGCATCGAAACCCGCGCGCATCAGTTGGGTGATGGCGACCGGCGGATCGGCGTTCGCGTACGCCTCCATCGCGGTGTCGCCGATGGCGCGGACCACGGCCACCACCAGACGCGGGTACATGTCGTCAGGGCCGAGGCCGGTTCGCTCGGCGATGGCCACCACCCAGTCTTCGAAGAGGTCGTGTGGCACGGCGTTACGAACCTCGGTTCGCATCATCAGTTTTCGCACTTCGACCAGTTCTCGGCGGTCCGGAATCAGATCTGCACCCGTGATGTCGACCATGTCCGCTTCGAGCGTGCCCGTCACGGCCTCGATGATCGACGTCCACAGCGGTTCATCGGCCGGCCGCGACCGGAACACCGCGACACTGCGCCGCATCCGCTCGGCAATGCGGTAGGCCAGCGCCTCGTACTTGCCGGTGAAGTAGTTGTTGAAGGTCCGCAAGGACACCCCCGCCAGTGCCGCGATTTCCTCGCGAGTGACGGCATCCAGCCCACCGCGGTCGAACGCCAGCTGCAGCGCCGCGTCACTGAGTGCTCGGCGCGTGTCGAGCTTCTTTCGTTCGCGCAGACCAGTTTCAGCTGATTCGGTCATGGCACCACCATACGGACAATTTTGCATGTCGGGCAAGTTTGCCCAGCGGGCAATTTATTGTGAATATGGCTGACTGAAGTCATTGACTCTGGTCAGTAAAGCGAGTACAACTTGAGCCACCATGACCCGCACCACCGCCAAACCATCGCTGCGAGAAGCCAAACGGCTGGAAACCCGTCAGCGCGTGCTCGACGCCGCAGTCACCGAGTTCAAGCGGGCCGGAATGGCGAACGCCGACGTCGGAGCCATCATCAGCGCCGCGGGCGTCGCGCATGGCACGTTCTACTTCCACTTCCCCACCAAGGAACACGTGCTGTTCGAGCTCGAGCGCCAAGCCGAGGAGTCCGCCGGTCGCGAGCTCGCCAAGTTCCTACAGACCCCACACACCCTCGAAGCGGCGCTCACCGAGGTCGTCCGGGTCATCGTGGCCGTGGAGCAACGGCTCGGCCGACTGCTCTTCAAAGATGTACTGGCTCTGCACTTCTCGTCGAATCGCCCGCTGGACGACGAATGGACCGACCACCGGGTCATCGTGCTGGTGGTCCAGGAGATCGAACGGGCACGCCAGGCCGGCGAAGCCGACGCGGACGTCGACCCATTCCACAGCGCGGTCTACTTCCTGCTCAGCCTCTACGCCCTGCTGACCACCAGTCGCGGAGCGGACCAGATCCGTACCGCGCTGCTGGACAACTTCGTCAACACCGCACTGCGGGGTATCGCAGCCCGCTAACCGTAGGAGACATCCATGTGGCAGGAAATCGCCCGGCTCGCCATCGCATGGGGTGCCATGGCCGCCCTCATCGCGTTCTGGTACTGGATGTTCTCCAACATCGGGACCTTCTGAGTTACCCGGTCCGCAAGTGTCCCAGTCGATTACCGCCGCAGAACTCGAGCGGGCCTGCGCGGTGACCGCGGTCGCGCTGTCCGAACGACGACGGACCGGGGTGCGGCTGATCTCCGGCGAGCAGCGCCGCTTCGGGCTCAGCGCCAGCCAGACCGTCGTCCACGCCCCATACCCGGCGCCCGCACCCGACTGGTCGTTGCGGACCTACAGCTGCGGCATCGCCCTGCAGTGCGCACCCTCGAAAGACCGGATCGCGCAGTATCCGCTGCACCGGTTGTCCGCGCGAGAACTCGGTGCGCTCAAGCTGGTCGAGGGCGGGGTTGCGCTGGGCTGGGTGGCAGGCCGCTGGCCCGGTCTACTCCCGGAAGCGCGCCGGACGCTCTCCGGGCTGGAACCGGCCGACCCGGATCTCGATGCGAGCGAAATCCTCAGTCGAACAGACGCATTGGCACGCTCCGGGGTCCGGTTGGCGGACTACCCGGTGCTGGGCGCCCCGCCGCTCAGCGCGGCCGCCACCCGGACGCTGGCCAGCACGGTCCGGCGGACGCTCGGACGCATGCCGTGGACGTCATCGCGCTCGGACACCCAACGCCTGATGTCGATCCCGGTCGGCGGTGAAGGCGGTGTCCGCAATGCCAACCTCCCGCCGGCCAGCCGGCCCGAGGACGACGACCTGGACGTCCGGCCAGACCAGCGCGCCGGAATCCCCTACCCGGAATGGAATTCGTGGCGCGGGGCGTTCCTGCCCGACCACGTCGCCGTCCTGGAACGCCGGCAGACCCGGCACGAGCAGCGCGGCGGCGCGTCCCCGGACATCCGACGCTGGTTCGACGCCCCCACCCACCGCGCGATGACCAACCGGCTCGAGGACGGCAGCGATCTGGACGTCGACGCCTATGTCGCGGCCTACGCGGACGGCCGTGCGGGTTCACAGCAGGAGCCGAAGGTGTTCCGCGCCTTGCTGCCGAGTGTGCGCGACACCGTCACCGCCGTGCTGATGGACGGCAGCTCGTCGTTGGGTGTCCATCAGGGCCGGGTGTTCGACCTCGAATTGGCGTGCGCCGACGCACTTTCCCGGGCCATGACGGTCTCGCGGGAGCGCCACGGCATCTTCGTCTTCAGCGGCAACACCCGCCACCGCGTCGAGGTTCGGTGCCTGAAAGACTTCAGCGACAACCACTTTGCGTTGCCCAGCAAGTCCGGTCTGGTGACGGGCGGCTACACGCGGCTCGGCGCACCGATCCGGCACCTGACCAGCCGCCTGCTGACCCAACCCGCGGGGCGTCGCCTGCTCATCGTGATCGGCGACGGACTCATCTCCGATGAGGGCTACGAAGGCCGGTATGCGTGGGCCGACGTCGCGCATGCGGTCGGTGAGGCAGACGAGGCCGGCGTCGGCGTCTACTACCTGGGACTGGGACCGGTCCGGGTGGATCCGCTACCCGAGGTGTTCGGCTCCCGACGGTCCCGGCGGATCCGCCGTATCGAGGAACTCCCCCGCGTCCTGGCGCACGTGCACCGAGAGTTGGTTTCCGCATGAAGGATTGGGCTGCAACCGATTCGCCGTACCTACCGGCCGGCAACGAGGTGACCACTTTCCGCCAGGCGTATCAGCGGCGACTGCCGGTCATGCTCACCGGACCGACAGGCTGCGGCAAGACGCGATTCGTCGAGCACATGGGCACCATGCTGGGTCGCCCCGTGCTGACGATCAGTTGTCATGACGATCTGACGAGTTCGGACCTGGTCGGCCGGTTCGTCGTCGCCGGGGGCGATGTGATCTGGACCGACGGCCCGTTGACCCGCGCCGTCAAAGATGGCGCCATCTGCTATCTCGACGAAGTGGTTGAGGCGCGCCACGATTCATTGGCGATCCTGCACTCGCTCACCGATCACCGGCGGACCCTGTACCTGGATCGGGCCGGCGAGGTGGTCCCGGCGCCCGATTCGTTCCTGCTGGTCTGCTCGTACAACCCGGCCTACCGGCATTCGCTCAAGGACCTCAAGCCGTCGTTCCGGCAGCGGTTCGTCACCATCGCCATGAACTATCTGGCACCCGAACTCGAGGCCGACGTCCTGGTCGGAGAAACGGGCATCGACATCGGCGCCGCACAGCGGCTCGTGCAGTGCGCCAACAGTATTCGTCAGGCCGACGACGTCTTCCACTTCGAGCCACCGTCCACCCGCGTGCTGGTCACCGCAGCGCATCTGATCGCCGCAGGGGCCGACGAGATGTCGGCTGCCGAAGCCGCCGTGCTGGCCCCATTGAGCAGCGACGGCGCCATCGGGGATGGTCTGCGCGAGATCGCCGCGGCGTGCCTACAACCGGCGGTCATCCATTGATCGCGAACATCCCTGTCAGAAAAGGAGATTCACGTACATGAACGAGCAGGATCGTAAACGCAAGCGGGCACTGATCGTCTTCCAGCTGTTCGCGTACGGATGGCTGCTGGCGATGTTCCTGATCCAGTTGCACATGTCGATCGTCCGGGGCTGGTGGTCGCTGTGAGCGCGACGACGGTACCGACCGTCAGCTACGACCAGCACCACGACGAATCCCGGCTCGCGCAACGGCAAGCGGACCGCTGGCTGATCACCGGCACCCTGTTGATGGGGTCGATGTTCATCGGCTTCGTCGGGCTGCCGTTCTTCCTGCGCGGCGTCTGGCTGCAACGGCGTGCGCAAAAGGCGGGGCTGTCGGTGCGGCCGATCATAGTCACACTCATCGGCTATCTGGTGATCCTCGACGCCGCGCTCAACAGCATCGGGTGGTCACTGGACCTACTGGCCAACCACACCCTGCTGAACCGCACCATCATCACCGCGTGGGGCAACATGTTCGACGCCGGACACTTCTGGCACTACAACGAACTGTGGATCGGCGGAGCCGGCGCACCGGGCGAAAAGGCCTGGGAGGTCGCGCTGATCCTGACGGTGTTCACCATGCGTATCGCCGCCGGTATCGCGTTCCTGCAGATGAAGCGATGGGGCCACCAGTGGCTCATCATCACCTGCTGGTTCGGCATCGTCATCTGGATCGGCTACACGTTCAACATGACGATGTTCGCCGATATCCGTTATGCCGGAGTGGTTTTCCCGGTCGTCGGCTGGTGGCTGTACGACATCTTCTACATCACGCCGTTCCTGGCCATCCCGTATCTGCACACTGTCAACCGCGAAATCTTCAGCGACTGAAGGACATCGAATGAGCATCGCCGACACCGAGTCGCCCGAGACGGACGACACCCTGCCGCTGGGCACCACGCCCGTCTACGCCAACATGCACAAGTGGCTCAAGCGCGGCCTCTTCGTGTGCCTGTTCGGACTCGTCATCGAAGGTT
The DNA here is from genome assembly GCF_048282635.1 of Mycobacterium sp. PDNC021. NCBI lineage: Bacteria > Bacillati > Actinomycetota > Actinomycetes > Mycobacteriales > Mycobacteriaceae > Mycobacterium > Mycobacterium sp. PDNC021. The sequence goes on along the minus strand of NZ_CP182502.1, from coordinate 2,251,188 downwards.
CGTTCACCATGCCCGCACTGGCCGTCTGGTACGGCTGGCCGACGTTGTCGTTCAGAGAGATCTGCAGCGAACTGATGAAGGTGCGCTACTCCGACGACACCATGGAATGCAAGTTCCCCTATGAATTTTCGGGCGCGCCGTTCGGTGGACCCGCAGAAGCGACCGGGCAGAAAACCGCGCAGGACACCTGGGGCGTACAGCCGGTGCCCCACTATCACCGACTCGGCTTCCGGGAACTGGTGCAGATCCACGAGGACCGGTTGGCTCGCACGGGCGGCCACTAGCGGAGCTACAGGCTGCGCAACCGATGCAGCCGGTTCTCGACGGCCCGCAGTGTCACCCGCGCATGCGGCGCGAGCACGTCGTATCCGTGTGGCAGACCGGGGATGACGTGAAGTTCGGTGGACACCCCGGCCCCGAGCAGTCGGCTCGCGAACGCGACGTCCTCATCGCGCAGGATGTCGAGCCCGCCCACTTCGATGTAGGTGCGCGGCAACCCCGTCAGGTTCGTGGCCCGCGCCGGCGCCGCGTAGGGCGACACCCCGTCGCCCCCGAGTTCGGCTCCCAGTAGAGCGCCCCAGCCGGTCCGGTTGTCGTCATAGCCGAAGGTGATGTACTCGGCGGGCAGCTGTGGGTCCGGTTCATTGGTTCGGTCGTCGAGCATCGGGTAGATCAGCAACAGCTCGGCGATCGCCGGGCCATGACGATCGCGGGCCATCAGCGCCACTCCCGCCGTGAGCCCACCACCGGCGCTATCCCCCATCACCGCAATGCGATTCGGATCGACGCCGAGTTCGGCGCCATGCTCGGAGAGCCAACGTAGAGCGGCATAGCAATCCTCAACCGGCGTTGGGTCGGGATACTCGGGCGCAACCCGCTAGTCGACCAGCAGTATCGGCACTCCGGTCGCTTTGACGTAGGCCCGGGCCACGCTGTCGTAGATCGGCAACAGCGGCACGATCATCCCGCCGCCGTGTAGGAAAAGCACTGCACTGCCCGGGTTTTCGGCATCGGCAAGCTGGTACCACTGTGCCGGTAGGGCGTAACCATCCGTGGTGGCGATCGTGAGGTCGGCGCGGTCGACACCGGCTATCGGGTTCCACGCTGCGGCAGCGCCCGCCATTCCCGCAGTCAGGTTGCGTCGACGGGTTTCGACGTCACCGACCGGCGGTCCCGGTGCGGCCGTGGTGGGATTGCCGAGGGCGATCCCGATTTCGGGGTCTATCACGAAAGTCATTGGTAGCTCCTTCGCTCCGGACGACTACGCGATTTGGGCGTGTTCGGTAGCGCTCACCGCTACCAAACACGCCCAAATCACTCAGAATGCGTACTGTCCGAACCGGCCCCAGGCCACGAACAGCGCCAGGCCGAGCAGCACCACGTTGATCGCCACGTTGGGGTATTCCTTGCGGCGGCCATGGGTGACGATCGCGCCGACCATGGTCAGCGCCAAGCCGACGGCAGCCAGTGGGACCAGCACCGGAAGGATGTGGACCAGCGGCGGCACGATCAGGCCGATGGCTCCGGCGACCTCGGCGGCGCCGATCCCCCGGATGGCGTTCGCGTCGACGTCAGCGGCCCAGCCCTGGCCCGCAGCGACCAGCTTCTCCCTGGGAGTCACCAGTTTCAGCACGCCGCTTCCCACGAAGACGAAGGCCAGTACGCCGGCGACGATCCACAGTGCCGTGTTCATGTTGAGCTCCTCAGTTTGAAGGTTGACGGTCTTACCGACCTCACGGAACTAAGCGGACTATAGTCCGATTTATTTCCCCTCGTCCAACGCCGAGTGGCCACCTATTGCACGCTTTTCGCTAAAAGCCGTGCAATAGGTGGCCACTCGGACCTAGAAGATTAGGCAGTGCCCAGCGGGTTGATGGTCCATGCGACGTAGAGCATCACGGCACTGACGGAGGCCGTCGTCGCGACGTCGATGATCCGGCTGCGCACCACCAGCAGGCCAGCGCGGTCGTCGGTCAGCAGCAGCCGCATGGCGGCGGCGATACCGACACCGATCGCCATCACCAGCGCACCGCGGCGCCAGTAGCCGCCGATCACCAAGGCGAACGCCACCACGAAGAACACGCCCACCGACAGGATCGGCCATTGGCCGGCGAACACCTTGCGGGCGAATTCCTTTGCGGTCAAGACAGTTTCGCCTCTTCCGCCTCGACGACGTTGGCCAGCAGGAAGGCGCGGGTCAGCGGCCCGACGCCACCGGGATTCGGCGAGATGGCACCGGCCACCTCCCAGACGTCGGGGTGCACGTCACCGGCGAGCTTGCCGTCGACCCGGCTGACGCCCACGTCGACGACGGCCGCGCCCGGCTTGACCATGTCGGCGGTCAGCATGTGCGGCACGCCGACGGCGGCGATGATGATGTCGGCCTGCCGGGTCAGTGCCGGCAGGTCGCGAGTTCCGGTGTGGCACAACGTCACTGTCGCGTTCTCCGAACGCCGGGTGAGCAGCAGCCCCATCGGCCGGCCCACCGTGACGCCGCGGCCGATCACCACGACGTGCGCGCCGGCGATCGGCACCTCGAAGCGGCGCAGCAGGTGCACGATGCCGCGCGGCGTGCACGGCAGCGGCGCGGGCTCGTTCAGCACCAGCCGGCCCAGGTTGGTCGGGTGCAGTCCGTCAGCGTCCTTGTCGGGGTCGATGCGCTCCAGCGCGGCGTTCTCGTCGAGGTGCTTGGGCAGCGGCAACTGCACGATGTAGCCGGTGCACTCCGGGTTGGCGTTCAGCTCGTCGATGACGGCGTTCAGCTCGGCCTGGCTGATGTCGGCGGGCAGGTCCCGACGGATCGAGTTGATGCCGACCTTGGCGCAGTCGGCGTGCTTGCCGCGCACATAGGCGTGTGAGCCCGGGTCGTCGCCGACCAGCACGGTGCCCAGACCCGGTGTCCGGCCGGCAGCGGCCAGCGCCGCCACCCGCTTGGTCAGGTCAGTGAAGATCTCGTCGCGTGTGGCCTTGCCGTCCAGCGTGATTGCACCCACGACGAACATTGTGTCAGGCGCGGTGGAACCGGCGTTGACACCACCCGACACCACGTGGTCAGCTGCGTCGGTGAACACCCAGCCCAATGGGTCCACTGACGTTTTCAATGAAGCCAAACTCGGTCCGATCACGCTGCGCAACCGGATCATCAAGGCCGCGACGTTCGAAGCGTCCACCCCTGATGCCCTGGTCACCGACGATCTGATCCGCTACCACCAGCTGCCCGCGGCCGGCGGCGTCGGCATGACGACCGTCGCCTACTGTGCGGTGTCCCCCGGTGGCCGCACCGACGGCTGGCAGATCTGGATGCGGCCCGAGGCCATCCCCGGCCTGCGCAAGCTCACCGACACCATCCACGGTGAGGGTGCCGCGATCAGCGCGCAGATCGGCCATGCCGGGCCGGTTGCCAACTCACGCACCAACAAGGCCAAGGCCCTGGCGCCGGTGCGGTTCTTCAACCCGCTGTCGATGCGGTTCGCCCGCAAGGCCACCCGCCAGGACATCGACGACGTCATGGCCGCGCACGCGGGCGCCGCCAAGCTCGCGATCGAGGCCGGCTTCGACGCCGTCGAGGTGCACCTTGGCCACAACTACTTCGCCAGCTCGTTTCTGTCCCCGCTGATCAACAAGCGACGCGACGAGTTCGGCGGCTCGCTGGAGAACCGGGCCAAGGTGGCCCGCGGGACGGTCCAGGCCGTCAGAGAAGCCGTCGGCAACCAGATCGCCGTCATCGCCAAACTCAACATGAGCGACGGCGTCCGCGGCGGTATCCCGATGGAGGAGTCGCTGCAGACCGCCAAGTGGCTGGAAGAGGACGGCGCGCTGGACGCGCTGGAATTGACCGCCGGCAGCTCGCTGGTCAACCCGATGTACCTGTTCCGCGGCGACGCGCCCGTCAAGGAGTTCGCCGCGAACTTCAAGCCGCCGATCAGCTGGGGCATCCGGATGAGTGGCCACAAGTTCTTCCGCGAGTACCCCTACCGCGAGGCCTACCTGCTGCGTGACGCCCGCCAGTTCCGGGCCGAGCTGAAGATGCCGCTGATCCTGCTCGGCGGCATCACCAACCGCGAGACCATGGACCTGGCGATGGCGGAGGGATTCGAGTTCGTCGCGATGGGCCGTGCTCTGCTGGCCGAACCGGATCTGCTCAACCGGATTCAAGCGGACCGCAGCGTCAAATCGGGCTGCACACACTGCAATCTGTGTATGCCGACCATCTACAGCCACACCCACTGTGTGGTGACCGGGAAGCCGGACTGAACCGGCGGGTCCCCAGGAAAGTCGGCGGCAGCGGATAGAGTTGCCTCCGATGACTGGACCAGCCGCACTGCCAGCGCTCACTGTTCGCCATGACGCCGCCACTCGCACCTTCGCGCCGGGAAACGACGTCGTCGTCGGCCGCGATCTGCGCGCCGACTTCCGCGTCGCCCACCCGCTGATCTCGCGCGCGCACCTGATGCTGCGCTTCGATCACGGCCGCTGGGTCGCCGTCGACAACGGCAGCCTCAACGGGATGTACGTCAACGGGCAGCGTGTTCCTGCCGCCGATCTGCACAACGGCTCGGCACTCAACATCGGTAACCCCGACGGGCCGCTGCTGACCTTCGAGGTCGGCCAGCACCTGGGACCCGCAGGCACGCCGCCGACGACTTCCATGCCCGTCACTCCGGCGCCGACGACCAATCACCGCCCCAGCGCGACCTGGCCCAGCCAGCAGCCGTACACGCCGCCGTCGGCCGCGCAGCAGCGCTACCCGAGCGGTCCGCAGACCTCCAGCCCGTCGGGTCCGCAGCCGCAGTATCCGAGCGGGCCGCAGCAGCAATACGGCCAGCCCCAGCCGCCGCGCTACCCGACCGCACCGCAGCAATACGCACCGCCGTCCGCGCCGGTGTCGCGGCCCGCGCCGGCACAAATCGCGCCTCATGACGAGCCGAGCTCGCCGGCGACGCAGTTCGGGCCGACCGCCGTGGCGCGGCCCAGCGAGAACAACCTCGGCACGACGATGCTGAAGATCCTGCGGCCCGGCCGCAACGCCGAGGTGCCGGCCGGAGCCATCAAGATCGGTCGCGGCACCGACAACGACATCGTCATCCCCGACGTCCTGGCATCGCGCCACCACGCCACATTGGTCCCGTCGGCCGGCGGCGGCGCGCAGATCATCGACAACCGCAGCATCAACGGCACGTTCGTCAACGGCCAGCGGGTCGAGGAAGCGATGCTTCGCGACGGCGACACCGTCACCATCGGTAACGTCGACCTCGTCTACAGCGGCGGCACCCTGGCCCGTCGCACGGTCACCACAGCCGACACCCGCACCGGCGGTCTCGAGGTGCGCGGTCTGACGTGGACCATCGAGGGCAACAAGACCCTGCTGAACAACATCTCGCTGGACGCCCGCCCCGGCACGTTGACCGCGGTGATCGGCCCGTCCGGCGCCGGCAAGTCGACGTTCTCCAAGCAGGTGGCCGGCCTGACGCACCCGACGAGCGGCACCGTCACTTTCGAGGGCCACGACATCCACGCCGAGTACGCCTCGCTGCGGTCCCGAATCGGCATGGTGCCGCAGGACGACGTGGTGCACGGTCAGTTGACCGTCCGGCAAGCCCTGATGTACGCCGCAGAACTTCGGCTGCCGCCCGACACCACGAAAGAAGACCGCGAGCAGGTCGTCATGCAGGTGCTCGAAGAGCTCGAGATGACGAAGCACCTGGACACCCGGGTGGAGAAGCTTTCCGGCGGTCAGCGCAAGCGTGCTTCGGTCGCTCTCGAGCTGCTGACCGGGCCGTCGTTGCTGATCCTGGATGAGCCGACGTCAGGCCTGGACCCGGCGCTGGATCGCCAGGTGATGACGATGCTGCGGGACCTGGCCGATGCCGGTCGTGTGGTTTTGGTGGTCACGCACTCGCTGACCTACCTGGACGTCTGCGATCAGGTGCTGTTGTTGGCTCCCGGCGGCTTGACCGCGTTCTGCGGCACGCCGAGCCAGATCGGTCCGGAACTGGGCACCACCAACTGGGCCGACATCTTCTCGTCGGTCGCCGGAGATCCGGAGGCGGCCCACCAACAATTCCTGCAACGCTCCGGCCCGACGCCGCCGCAGCCAGCCGCGGCAGCCCCGGCTGATCTGGGTGCGCCGGCGAAGACATCGCTGGTGCGGCAGTTCTCCACCATCGCCCGCCGACAGGTGCGGTTGGTCGTGGCTGACCGCGCCTACACCGCGTTCCTGCTGTTCTTGCCGTTCATCATGGGTGTGCTGTCGCTGTCGGTGCCCGGTGGCGGCGCGAACAAGTCCAGTGTTGGCTTCGGTAAACCCCTCCCGGCCGGCCCACCTGATTTTGGCGCCGCGCCGAGCGAACCGGGCCAGATCCTGGTGATGATGAACGTCGGGGCGATCTTCATGGGCACCGCTCTGACCATTCGCGCTCTGATCGGTGAGCGGGCGATCTTCCGTCGGGAACAGGCCGTCGGCCTCTCGACCACCGCGTACCTGGCGGCCAAGATCGCGGTGTTCACCGCGTTCGCGGTCGTCCAGTCCTCCATCGTCGTGGCCATCACGATCATGGGCAAAGGCTGGGGTCCGGGCGCGGTGACCGGTGGTGCGGTGATACCCAGCCGCAACCTCGAGATGTTCATCGATATCTCGATGACGTGCGTGGCGGCGGCCATGACGGGTCTGGCGTTGTCCGGGTTGGCCAAATCTGCCGAGCAGATCATGCCGTTGCTGGTGGTGGCGGTCATGAGCCAGTTGGTGTTCTCCGGCGGCTTGATTCCGGTCACCGGCCGGGTGGTGCTCGATCAGTTGTCCTGGTTCACCCCGGCACGGTGGGGTTTCGCGTCATCGTCGTCGACCATCGATCTGACCAGATTGGTGCCCGAGCCGCTGCTGCCCAATGACAAGTTCTGGCATCACACCACCGGCTCCTGGTTGTTCGACATCGGCGCGTTGGTCGTGCTCTCGGCGTGCTATCTCGGCTTCGTGCGCTGGCGGATCCGCCTCAAAGCTGACTGAGTCCACCTCCGCCGAAACGGCATTCCAGCAGGCGGCTACTCGCACTTCTTCTGCTGGAATGCCGTTTCGGCGGTTAGGACGGGGTCAGGAAGACAAATCCAGGCCGTGGGCGACGGCGTAGGCGATGGCCTGGTCGACGTCGATGCGGGCGCCCCGTACCCGTGCAGTGGTCCAGAACGTCGCATCCATCCGGGCCGCCCGCAGATCAGCCTCCTCGAACTTCGCGTCCTGCACCCGCGCGCCACGTAGATCGGCGGCCCGCAGTACCGCTTTGCGCAGGTCGGTGCCGACCAGCGAGGCCTCGGACAGCCGACAGTCGGTCAGGTCCACCGCACGCAGGTCGCAGCCAGCCAGGACCGCCAGCCGCAGGTCGACCTCGATCATCGTGATCGGCCGCAGTGAGCACTCCGTGAACGTCGAGCCCAGCATGGTGCAGTGCCGGAAGGTGCTGTGCGCCAGCGAGGTCCGCCGGAACGTGCAGTTGCGGAACGCCGAGCCGGAATGCTCGGACTCGGTCAGGTTGACGCCACTGAAGTCGCAGTCGGTGAAAACCACCCGCTCGGTGCGCAGCCGGCTCAGATCCCCGTCGTATTCGTCGCGAAAGACGACTCCGGTGAATTCCGTGTCCTGCCAGTGCTCGTCGGGAACCGTCACGAGTTCGTACGATAGCCCGATGGCCGACCCGGCACGCCCTGCTGACCACCTGTCGAGACGTGGTTTCCTCACATTGACCGCCGCCGGACTGGCCGCGTCACTGAGCACCCCGATTGCCTTGGCCGACAACGGCAAACTCATCGACTTCACGCACCTGCAGGTGCCGGTGGACCAGGTCGTGGCCGCGGGCTACACCGGGGTCATCGTCTACGTGTCCGAGCTACGGCCGGGCGCGACGTTCGACTTCAAGCCCGTCAGCCGCGGCTACACCGACGCGCTGCGCGCGGCGGGTCTGCACGTGGTCAGCGTCTACCAGTACGGCAAGCCGGGTTGGGTGAACAGCCCGTCGGACTACACGCGCGGCTTCGACGGCGGCGTCGCCGACGCCCGCACCGCGCTGGGCCTGCACGCCGCGGCCGGTGGGCCGGACACCGCGCCGATCTTCTTCAGCGTCGATGAGGACATCTCCGCAGACACGTGGAAAAACGTTGCGCTGCAATGGTTCAAGGGCATCAATTCAGTGCTGGGCGTTGCGCGCACCGGCATCTACGGCGGCGCCCGGCAGGTCACCTGGGCGGCCGACGACGGCGTCATCGGCCGCTCCACCACCCCGGGGCATCGTTGGGCCTGGCAGACGCGGGCCTGGTCCGGCGGCGCCCGCGCGCCGATGGCGGTGCTGTATCAGGCGACAGTGGTGACGGCTTCGGACCCCGGCACGATGATCGGCGAGTATCACGTCGACGAGGACGACATCCTGGCCGCTGATTACGGCCAGTGGGACCTACCGCGTTAAGCCGGGGCGCCCAGACTGGTCAGTGCGTATTCGGTGACGGTGATCAGCGCGTCGCGTGCCGACTGCCGCTGCCGGGCATCGATGGTGACGACGGGGATGTGGTCGGCCAGGGCCAGCGCCTTGCGGACCGCGTGGCCGGGATGCCGTGGGGCGCCATCGAACTCGTTGACCGCGATGATGAACGGTAGACCGCGCGCCTCGAAGAAGTCGACGGCGGCGAAGCTGTCCTGCAGCCGGCGCACGTCGACCAGGATGATCGCGCCGATGGCGCCGCGCACCAGGTCGTCCCACATGAACCAGAACCGGCGCTGCCCCGGGGTGCCGAACAGGTAGAGCACCAGGTCGTCGGCGAGGGTGATGCGGCCGAAGTCCATGGCCACCGTGGTGGTGTTCTTGTTGGGAGTGCCGGCGAGTGCGTCGACCCCGGCCGAGGCGTTGGTGACGATGGCCTCGGTGCGCAGCGGCATGATCTCCGAGACCGCTCCGACGAACGTCGTCTTACCGGCACCGAACCCACCCGAGATGACGATCTTCGTCGACGCGGGGGCGTGCCGGTCAGAGTGCCCGTAGGCCACGCAGTGTCCTCCCAATCAAGTCACGCCGGTCGTCGATGCTCGTCGCTGTGCCGAGCGTGGCGTGTACTTGAAGATAACCCTGCGTGACGAGGTCGCCGATCAGCACACGCGCAACACCGAGTGGTATTGCTAACTTTGCCGCGACCTCGGCCACCGAGGGCCGGGTGGAACCGAGTTTGAGGATCTCGCCGCGCACATCGTTGCCGGGCCAGTGCGATGCGGAGGCGCCCGTCATCGGATAGATCGGCGCCTCCATGGGCAGCTCGATCTCAGCGGTGGTCCGGCCGGCGGTCAGTGTGTAGGGCCGCACCAGGCTGGGCTGCTCCGCAGTGAATGCAGCCTCCCAGGCGTCAGATGTCGGCTCCATGATGAATGTCCTACGACCTCATCCGATTTGTCGGCTCCGCCGACGTCCGGCGCGCGGATTGCACGACAGTGCCGACCCGTTCGACCAGAATCGCCATCTCGTAACCGATCTGGCCGATGTCGCATGACCGGGTCGCGAGCGTCGCGAGGTTGGAACCGTCACCGACGCGCATCAACAGCAGATAGCCGTGTTCCATCTCGACCACGGACTGCAGCACGTGCCCGCCGTCGAACAGCTGCGAAGCGCCGGTGGCCAGGCTGGCGAGCCCGGAGGCGACGGCCGCCAGCTGGTCGGCTCGCTCGGTCGGCATCCGCGAACTGGCGGCCATCAGCAGGCCGTCAGCGGACACCAGGATGGCGTGGGCCACCCCGGACACCTCGTCGGCGAATTTCGTCACCAGCCAGTCCAGTGACTCGCGCTGGGTCGTACGCGTCATCACCGGCCTCCCGTATCCCGGGACTGCGACCGGCCCGCATGCACGCCACCGAAATGTCCACTGATACTCGCCCGGACCGCGGCGGGGTCACGCAGCGGCAGCCCCTCGGTGGCCGGGTCGGCGTGGGCGTCCTCGTCGGGCGCACCGGGGATCAGCCGGGCACCGGGCTGACGGACCGGCAGGCCCGCCTCGGTGTGCTCGACGACCGGCGCATCCTGCGCGGCAGCCGCTGCCGACCAGCCCTGGTCCCACACCGTCTGCCAATCGAGGTCGGTGCTGTTGGCCAGTTGCGTGGGATCGTCGATCAGCCATTCCGAGAGCATCTTCTGGTAGATGGCGTCCTCACTTCCGGCGGTGCTCTGCTGGGGCGTCGGGGCGGGGCGAACCGGCGGCGGCGGGGCCTGCGCAGCGACGCGGACTGCCTGGGGTTCGGGAGCCGGCCGCACCGGCTCGGGTGCCTGAGGCTGCGTCTGCGCCCGGGCCGCGAAGAACGACGACGTGTCGGTCGGTGCCTGCGCGGTCCGCTCGACAGGCGATTCGGCAGGCGCGGCGATACCGCTGGCGCCGGGGTTGCGCTGCGGCAGGTTGATGCCACTGAGGTCACCGACGTCGGCGGGGGTGCCGAATCCGTTGCGCTGCTGGGGCTCCACGAACGCCGGTTCCACCGACGCGGCAGGCGGCGCCGGGGGCTGTGCGAAGGGCCGTTCGACGGCGCCGAACGTCGCGAAACCGCCGGTGTCCGGGCCGAGGCCCGGCAGGGCGGTCACGCCGGTCTCCGCGGTCGACGAGCCGTCCCAATAGGTGCCGAAGTCCGGGATCGCAGGCAGCCCGGCCAGCAGTTCGACGGGCACGTAGATGCCGGCCGTGGTGCCCGAATCCGGGTCGCCTTCGACCGTGTCGCGCAGCCGGACGACCAGACCGTGCTGGGTGGCCAGCCGGCCGACCACGAACAGGCCCATGTGCCGCGCGGTATAGGTGTTGACCTCGCCGCCTGAGCGCAGCCGGCTGTTGGCCATCCGGAGATCGGCTTCCGTCATACCCAGGCCGCCGTCGCTGACCTCGATCACGAGCGCACCGTTTTCTGCGTGCACGGCGGAAACCCGTACCTCCGAACTCGGCGGCGAATAGCGCAACGCGTTGTCCAGCAGCTCGGCCATCATGTGCACCAGGTCGCCGGCGATCGAGCCGTGGATCTCGGTGTCCGGGGAGGCGACGATGGCCACCCGGGTGTAGTCCTCGACCTCGGAGGCCGCTGCGTTGATCACCGTCGTCACGGGCACCGGCTCGCCCTGCTCATGCGGGACGTTCGTGCCGGCCAGCACCAGCAGGTTGGCGCCGTTGCGCCGCATCCGCGCGGCCAGGTGGTCCAGCCGGAACAGCTTGGCCAGGCGCTGTGGATCCTGTTCGTCGCGCTCCAGCTGATCGATGACCGTCAGCTGCTGGTCGATCAACGACCGACTGCGCCGGGAAAGCGTCTCGAACATGTCGCTGACCTGCAGCTGCAGCCTGGCCTGCTCACCGGCGAGCAGCACCGCCTGTTCGTGCAGTTCGTCGACCGCGTGCGCGACCTGACCGATCTCCTCGGTGCTCTGCACCGGCAGCGGCCGCACCGTCACGTCCGCGCCGGACCGAACCTCGTCGAGCTCACGGACCAGGTCCTCGTGGGCGACCTTGAGGGCGCTGTTGCGGAGCCGGCGCAGCGGCCGGATCAGCGTGCGCGCCATGTACAACACGATGAGCAGGGCCAGCACCATCACGGCGCCGACGATCACCGAGTCACGGATGGCTTCGGTGCGCTTGGCGGTGGCCTGATCGTCTACCGCTGAGATGACGGTCGCGGACGCGCTGTCGAGCATCCTCCCGGCGATCTCGCTGGTGGTCTGGATCGACTGGCTCAGGTCGGGATTGTTGACCAGCTGCACGTTCGGGTCGGACATCATGGACATCCGTTTGACCATTTCCTGGGCCAGCTTCAGCGCCTCGGGCGAGCCGACGCCCAGCACTTCGCTCATGCCGAACAACGTCGACGGTTCGGTGCCGGCCAGGGTGGTCATCGAACTGCGCAGTTCGTTGTCCGGCAGTTCGCCGCCGAGGGTGACGAGCAGCTGCTGCATCATCATCTGACCGCGGGCGCCGACGGCCCGGCTCAGGCCCTGCGTCTGGGCGCGAATCTTCACATCGTCGATGCGCACCGAACCGGTGATGGCGTCTTCGGCGGTCAGCAGGATCGGCGCGTACGAGGTGACGCGCTCGCGCAGCCCGATGCTGTTGGACGCGACCTTGTTGAGCAGCCCCTGGCCACCGTCGAGCAGCGTTTTGACGCCGGTACGGACGTCGGTCGCGACGTCGGTGTCCGTCAGCCGGTGCTGCAGACGACGTTTGCTCTCGTCATAGGCGCTCAGCGCCTGTTGTGCGTCGCCGCCGGTGGAGCTGGCCAGCATCGCCGCGTCGAACGTCGCCATGTAGTTCGCAATGGCCGGCACCATTTCGGCGCGATCGGCCGCGCGACGCAAATCTGCCGCGTCGGTCCAACCTGAATAGATACGCATTCCGCCGAACGTCCCGGCCAGCACCAAAGGCACAAAGGCGATGGCGAAAACTTTCCACGCGACCGGCCAATTCGACGGAGCGAAGCGGGACGGGCGTTTCGCGGGCGCGCGGGTGACTTGATCGGCTGCCGAAAACTGTTGCGCAGCAGTCATCGCGGCTCGGCTTTCCCGCCGGCCATCGGACCGCAATCAGCTAAAGGCACTTGGTTCATATTGGTGTTCCCCGCCGGATTTTCAGCCCACTCGGGCACGGGAAATCCGCCTGGCAATCTGTCGCAGTATGACAGCGATGAGCAGCTGTTTCCATGCTTCACATCCAACGAACAGCGTTCGTGACCGATGTGTTGCACAGTTGTGTGGTAGCGCGCGTTACCGGGTGACTACCGAATGTGTTTGAGCAACCGCCAGTTCACGACCGGGACAACGACCTCGACGGCGATCATCGCGAGAAAGAACACGTGGGGCGCGCCGGTCTGCAAGATCGCCAACAGTCTGGCCAGGCCACCGAAGAAGAACAGTCCACCGAGGACGTGCACCAGGGTCAGGCGCTGCGGCAAATCCGCTGCAGCCCAGACGAATCCCGCTCCGAAGCCGATGAACAGCACGCTGTAGAACCGCATCTCGCCGTCGATGGTGGCGTTGACCGGGCCTCCCCCGATAACCGATGCGGGGCCGACTACCAGGTGGACGAGCCCGATCGCCATGCACGCCACTCCGAACAGGCGCAACCACCATCGCGTCAACATGCCCACCACCCTTTATTAGACGGCATCTAATAAAAGATTAACGCCCTCGTTGGACCGTGGTCAACGGTCATTTACAGTTCCTAGATGGCACGGAGCCGGTTGACCCCCGACCAACGCCGAGACCAAATCCTCGATCTCGGCATGGCGGCGTTCTCGGTCACGCCTTTCGAGCAGGTATCGATGGAGGACATCGCGACACAGGCCGGGATCTCCCGAGCGCTCATCTACCACTACTTCCCCAGCAAGAAAGAGCTGTTCGCCGCGCTGTGGGCCCGAGCCCACGAGCAACTGTCCGACGGCTCGCATTTCACGCCCACCCGCACGGTGCGGGAGCAGGTTCGCGCCGCACTCGTGACCTATTACGCGTTCTACGAGCGCAATCTCACCCTGGTGATGATCGCCAACCGCAGCGCCATCGCCGCCGACCCGGTGGTGCGTGACCCCATCACCATGGAACTGAACGACCTACGCGACCGCATCGCGAACGCGCTGGACCTGGCCGAAAGCGGCCGTGACATGGTGACCGTCGCACTGTCCGGATGGCTCGCCCTGGTCCGCGAAGTTGCGCTGGAATGGCTTGGACTACAGCGCATTTCGCGAGAGTCGGCCGTGGACCTGTGCATGTCGGCACTCGATGGCCTGGTGGCACCACACGCCGATCTGAACCGGCCGCCCCGCGAACTCACCGGTCAGGCGCCCGCGCGGTAGCTTTCTCGCCGTGCTGAAAGTCTTGTTCTACTCACCCCGGATCGCGCCGAACACCGGCAATGCGATCCGGATGGTCGCAGCCACCGGCGCCGAGCTGCATCTGGTCGAGCCGCTGGGCTTCGACCTGTCCGAGCCGAAGCTGCGTCGTGCCGGGTTGGACTACCACGATCTGGCGTCGGTGACGGTCCACCCCGATCTGCCGGCCGCGTGGCAGGCACTCATGCCGGCCCGAGTGTTCGCCTTTACCGCGCATGCGAATTCGTCGTTCGCCGACGTGGCCTACCAGGGGAACGACGTGTTGATGTTCGGGCCCGAGCCCACCGGCCTGGACGCGCAGACCCTCGCCGATCCGCACATCACCGGACAGGTCCGGATCCCGATGATCCCGGGCCGGCGGTCGTTGAACCTGTCCAACGCCGCGGCCGTCGCGGTGTACGAGGCGTGGCGCCAGCTCGGCTTCGCTGAGGGTATTTAGCCGAGCTGACGCGTCAGCTCACCAGGTGTCCCAGTGCGCGAGCTGCTCGGCCGGCAGACGCTGGGCCTTCTTGAAATCGGTGCCCTTGGTGTAGGCGATCGGGAACAGTCCGCCCTGCGTGTAGCGCTCGAACGGGATGCCGAGGAGCTCGGCGGCCTGCCGCTCGCCGTCGCCGAGCAGGTGCAGTGTCGTCCAGGCCGAGCCCAGACCACGCGAGCGCAGGGCGAGCATGAAGCTCCATGCCGCCGGCAGCAGCGAGCCCCAGTACGACGCCTGCATGCCGGCTTCGGCACCGTCGGGCCGCCCCTCGAGGCACGGGATCATCAGCACGGGGGCCTTCTCGAAGTTCTCATTGAGGAACTCCGCCGAGCTCTTCACCGCGCCGGCCCGGTCGTCGCGCATGTCGCCGCGCTGCGGTGCTTCCATCGCCAGGTACGGGGTGCCGTTGGTGCGGTAGATGTCGGCCAGGGCCTTCTTCTTGGCCGCGTCCTCGACGAAGACGAACTGCCAGCCCTGGTTGTTGGAGCCGGTCGGCGCCTGCAGTGCCAGATCGAGGCACTCCATGATGACCTCGCGCGGTACGGGCTTGTCGAAGTCGAGTCGCTTGCGCACCGATCGGGTGGAGGTCAGCACTTCGTCAGCGGTGAGGTTCAGCGTCATAGCCGCACATTACCGCCACCCCGACGCCACCCCGTGGCGACGGTGTCAGTGCCGAGGCAGCTTGGTCACCGCACGCACGATCGGCACCAGCGACTTCTGCCACAACGACTTCGATAGGCCGAACGGCGGGTCGAGGTTGAGCACCTTGGACGTCGAAATCGTCTGGGACTCGGTGTATTTCAGCAGGCCCTCGGCGCCGTGCCGGCGACCCACACCCGAAATTCCCATGCCGCCCATGGGCGCACCGAGGCTGCCCCAGGCCAGGGCGTAGCCCTCGTCGACGTTGACCGTGCCGGACCGCAGGCGGGACGCGATCTGCTCGCCCTCCTCGATCGAGGCGGCCCACACGCTGGCGTTGAGCCCGTACTCGGTGTCGTTGGCCTTGGCGATGGCCTCATCGACGTCGGCGACCGGGTAGATCGACACCAGCGGACCGAAGGTCTCGTTGTTGGCGCACTCCATGTCGGAGCTCACGTCGGTGAGCACGGTCGGCTCGTAGAACAGCGGGCCGATGTCGGGGCGGGTATTGCCACCGGCAATCACCTTGGCGCCCTTGACCTTTGCGTCATCGACGTGGCCGGAGACGGTCTTGAGCTGGCCTTCGGAGATCAGGCTGCCCATGTCGACGGTGAAGTCGTACGCGGTCCCGAGCTGCATCTTGCGCACCTGGTCACCGAACTTGCGGGTGAACTCGTCGGCGATGTCCCGCTCGACGTAGATGCGCTCGATCGAGATGCACAGCTGGCCGGCGTTGGAGAAGCAGGCACGGGTGGCGGCCTTGGCCACCTTGTCGAGGTTGGCGCCGCGGGCGACGATCATGGCGTTCTTGCCACCGAGTTCGGCGGAGAACCCGATGAGGCGGCGGCCGGCGTGCTCGGCGAGGTGGCTGCCGGTGGCCGAGGAGCCGGTGAACATCAGGTAGTCACAGTTGTCGGCGATCGCGGTGCCGACCACCGAGCCTGGCCCGGGGACCACGGCGTAGAGCGCACGCGGCAGGCCGGCGCGGTACAGCAGTTCGGCGCAGGCCAGCGCGCAGTATGGAGTCTGGCTGTCCGGCTTGAGCACCACCGCGTTGCCCGCGAGCAGGGCCGGCACGGCGTCGGACACGGTCAGGGTCATCGGGTAGTTCCACGGCGAGATGACGCCGACGACGCCCTTGGGCTGGTAGGCGACGGTGGTGCGGTTCAGTCCCGGCAGCAGCGGCGCGACCCGGCGGGGCTTGAGCAGCTTGGCTGCAACCTTGGCGTAGTAGTCCGCGTTGGCGAACAGGTCGATGATCTCTTCCTGAGCCGCCCACCGCGCCTTGCCGGCCTCGGCCTGCAGCAGGTCCATCAGGAACTCACGGTTCTCGAGCACCAGGTCGCGGTAGCGCGCGATCACCGCGGCCCGCTCGGAGACCGGCCGCTTGACCCAATCACGCTGGGCGGCACGCGCTTTGGCGAACGCCTTTTCGGCATCTTCGGCGGTCGCGACCGGAATGGTGGCCAGCGGCTTGCCGGTGAAGACCTCGTCGATGGTGCGGGTCGGCCGGGCGTCGATGTCCTCAATGGCGGCCAGCTGGCGCAGACGATCGAAAACCTGCGCTGACGGTGCGGGCATACTGGCTCTCCTGAGTCGGTCGCGGATGCGCGGTAATTTTGCGGTACCGGCGGTCTCGGTAAGACTACGTGACAGCCTGCGGCTGCCATAGATCCAGCTTTTTACAAATCGGGCATTATGTCAATGAACTGGGCAAAATTACCCACTACGTCTGGTCGCTGGCCACTCATCAGGGTGATTTCTCTGCCCCCATGCCGTCGAGATTGACGATCATCGGAAGTCCCGGGATTTTGCTGTCACCCGCAGATCCAGCCGGCCCATCCGGTCCGCGATCACCGTGACCGCCCCGCTGGCGTTCTGCACGATGCCACGCACCAACAGCGCCGGCGCGGTCTGCGCCAGTTTCCGGTGCCGGGACCACACCCCCGGTGCGCACAGCACGTTGACCATGCCGGTCTCGTCCTCCAGGTTGATGAACGTCACCCCCTGCGCGGTGGCCGGACGCTGCCGGTGCGTCACCGCGCCGGCCACCACGATGCGGGTGCCGTCGGGCACCTCCAACAGCCGGTTGGCGGGCACCACGTCCAGTGCGTCGAGGTCCTCCCGCAGGAACTGGGTCGGATAGCTGTCCGGCGAGACGCCCGTGGCCCATACGTCGGCGGCCGCCAGTTCCAGTTCCGTCATGCCGGGCAGTGCCGGGATGCCTCCGGCCGACCCGATGCCCGGCAACCGGTCGGGCCGTTCCGCGGCTGCCGCCCCAGCCGCCCACAATCCCTCACGTCGGGTGATGCCGAAACAACCCAGCGCACCCGCGGTCGCCAGCGCCTCGGCTTGCGGCACCGACAGTCGCACCCGACCGGTCAGGTCGAGCAGAGAAGCGAACGGCCCGTTGGCTTTCCGGTCGTCGACGATGCGCTGTGCCAACTCGTCCCCGATATGCCGCACCGTCCCCAATCCCAGCCGTACCTCGATGCCGCGGTTCTCGCACGTCGCATACGCCAGGCTCGCGTTGACGTCCGGCCCGTGCACCAGCACCCCGTGTCGTCGCGCGTCGGCCACCAGCGACTGCGGCGAGTAGAAACCCATCGGCTGGGCCCGGAGCAATGCCGCACAGAACACCGCGGGGTGGTGCAGCTTGAACCACGACGAGGAGAACACCAGCGACGCGAAGCTCAGCGCGTGACTCTCCGGGAAGCCGAAATTGGCGAAGGCTTCGAGCTTTTCGTAGATCCGCTCAGCCGTCGGCCCGGTGATGCCGTGCAGTTCCCGCATGCCGTCGTAGAACCGACCGCGCAGTTGCCGCATCCGTTCGGTGGAGCGTTTGGATCCCATGGCCCGGCGCAGCTGATCGGCCTCGGCGGGGGTGAAGCCCGCGCAGTCGACGGCCAGTTGCATGAGCTGTTCCTGGAACAGCGGCACCCCCAGTGTCCTCGTCAGTGCCGCTTCCATGGACTTGTGCTCGCAGGTCGCGTCCTCCAGTCCGTTGTGCCGCCGGATGTACGGGTGCACCGAGCCGCCCTGGATCGGGCCGGGACGGATCAGCGCCACCTCGACCACCAGGTCGTAGAACTTCTTGGGCTTCAGCCGCGGCAGCGTGGCCATCTGCGCCCGGGACTCGACCTGGAACACTCCGACCGAGTCGGCCCGCTGCAGCATCTCGTATACCGCGGGCTCGGACAGGTCGAGCTTGGCCAGATCCACCTCGAGGCCCATCTGCTCCCTGGCCAGATCGATCATGTAGTGCAGCGCCGAGAGCATACCCAGCCCGAGCAGATCGAACTTCACCAAACCGATTGCCGCACAGTCATCTTTGTCCCACTGCAGCACGCTGCGGTTCTCCATCCGCGCCCATTCCACCGGACACACGTCGGCGATGGGCCGGTCGCAGATCACCATGCCGCCGGAGTGAATTCCCATGTGCCGCGGCAGATTCCTGATCTGCAGCGCCAGATCGATCACCGCCTCGGGAATGTCCTCGACGTCCGGGGACTCGGCCAGCCCGTTCCACCGGCTGATCTGCTTACTCCAGGCATCCTGTTGCCCCTGCGAAAAACCGAGCGCCCGCGCCATGTCCCGCACCGAGCTGCGGCCGCGGTAGGTGATGACGTTGGCCACCTGCGCGGCGTAGTCCCGGCCGTACTTCTCATAGACGAATTGGATGACGTTCTCGCGCAAGTCCGATTCGATGTCGATATCGATATCCGGCGGGCCGTCGCGCGCCGGGGACAGGAACCGCTCGAACAGCAACTCGTTGGCCACCGGGTCGACGTTCGTGATCCCCAGGGCGTAACAGACCGCCGAGTTGGCGGCCGATCCCCTACCCTGACACAAGATGTCACTGTTTCGGCAGAACTCGGTGATGCTGTGCACCACCAGGAAGTAGCCCGGAAACTCCAACTGCTCGATGATTTTGAGCTCGTGCTCGATCTGCCGGTACGCCTTCTCCCGCTCCGCATCCGGCTTCCAGCCGTAGCGACGAGCCGCCCCGTCCGCCACCAATTCACGCAGCCAACTGATCTCGGCGTGCCCTTCCGGCACGTCGAACGGCGGCAATTTCGGTGCGATCAAACGTAATTCGAATGCACACTGCTCCCCCAGCTCGGCAGCGTTCGTGACCGCACCCGGGTGGTGGGCGAACAGCCGGGCCATCTCCGCTCCGGACCGCAGGTGCGACCCGCCCAGCGGGGCCAGCCAGCCTTCGGCCTCGTCCATCGAGTTGCGGGCCCGGATGGCCCCCATCGCCATCGCCAGCTTCCCCCTCGACGGCGCGGCGAAATGCGCGGCGGTCGAGGCGATGACGTCGAGGCCGAACCGCGGCGCCAGCGCGGCCAGCGTGGCATTGCGTTCATCATCGAGTGGGTGTCCGTGGTGGGTCAGTTCGATGGTCACCCGGTCCTCGCCGAACCTGTCCACCAATTCGGCCAGCGCCTTGTCCGCTTCTTCCACACCACCAGACGACAACGCCTGGCGCACATGGCCTTTACGGCAGCCGGTGAGGATCTGCCAGTGTCCGCCGGAGGCATCGGTGAGGGTGTCCAGGTCGTAACTGAGCACCCCTTTCTCGCCACCGGCCAGATGCGCCCGGGCCAGTTCGCGGGACAGCCGCCGATACCCCTCGGGCCCGCGGGCCAGGACCAGCAGATGCGGACCGGGCGGGTCGGGCAACTCGGTGTGTGGAGTGTTGCTGAGCGACAGTTCGGCCCCGAAAACCGTCGACATATCGAGTTCTTTGGCGGCCTCGGCGAAACGCACGACACCGTAGAGCCCGTCGTGGTCAGTCAGTGCGATGGCCCGCAGATCCAGCCGGACGGCCTCCTCCACCAACTCCTCCGGAGTGCTGGCGCCATCGAGGAAGCTGTACGCGGAATGGGCGTGCAGCTCGGCGTACGGCACCGCCGTTCCCGGCCGGGCCGGGCGGTCCACCGGTTGATAGTCGCCGCGTTTGCGCGACCAGGCGGGGCTGTCGCCGCCGTCG
This sequence comes from Mycobacterium sp. PDNC021, assembly GCF_048282635.1. NCBI lineage: Bacteria > Bacillati > Actinomycetota > Actinomycetes > Mycobacteriales > Mycobacteriaceae > Mycobacterium > Mycobacterium sp. PDNC021. Next base: position 2,231,208 of record NZ_CP182502.1, on the reverse strand, counting down.
GCCGGCGATTCCGGGGATGCGCCGGCCACCCGCGGTTTGCCCTCGAGCACCCGCTGCATCTCCGCCCAGCTCGGCGGCCCGTTGTGCCAACCCACCAGATCAGGATATTCGAAACTTTGTTCTAATGCCAGATGCGGAGATCTGCGGGAACTCCACCGGCTCTCGTGCGACTAGATCTCCGAGGCGTCGGAGAGGGACAGAAGATGACCAGGCTGAGGCACTTGGGCAATCTGGAACGCGAGGTGATGGATCACCTCTGGGGCGCGGACGCGCCGCAGACCGTTCGCGAGGTCCATCAAGCCATCTGCACGGAACGCAAGCTCGCGTACACCACCGTCATGACGGTGCTGCGCAGGCTCGCGGGCAAGGGCGTGGTCCGACAACTGCGCCATGATCGTGCACACCGCTACGTCGCATCGCGCAGTCGAGATCAGCTGGTGGCCGGCCTCATGGTCGACGCCCTCGGACAAGCTTCCGACCAGAGCGACAGACACGCGGCGCTGGTGCACTTCGTCACGCAGGTCGCGGCCGACGAGATCGATGTACTTCGCCGAGCCCTGGCCACGGTGAACCCGCGCGCTTCCGAAGCCGATGGTCCCGCAGTGCGGTTGGCGCCCCGGCTCACCGCCTGACTCGATCGGCGTTCGAATCCACTCAGTCGGTGAAGTCGATCCGGACTGACACCGGAGTGGTTTCCAGCGCCTTCACCACCCCGGCCCCAACCCGGCCGAATTTCCGGGCGCGCGCGACGACGTCGTCGTCCGGCCTGAATTCCGCGACCCCGCTGCGCCACCGATCTCCCTGCCGCACACGGACATTCGGATTGTCCACAATATTGCTGCCCCAACCGGACCGGGTACCGTGCTGACAGATCACCCATGCACCCTCGTTGTCGAACTGAACCGCAACAGGGACGCGACGCAACTGCCCGGTCTTACGACCAATGGTCTCCAGTTCCGTAGCCAACGCGGTGCGCACACCGAGTCTGCTCAACCCCTGCACAGCGGGGTTGAGCAGATAGCGACCGATCGCCCGTTCTCTGCGGAACTTTCGAAGCGTCTTGTCCGGGTTGGTATTCGTCATGCTGTCTCCGTCGCCGAAAAGCACACGACCACCTGACTGGTGACCTGAAGGTGAGCTTAGTATACCGATCGGTATACATCAAGTTCGTTGCCGCTCAGCTACTGGCCGACTCATATCGCTGCAGTAATTCTTGTGGCAGGCGCCCACGACTACCGACCTCATGGCCGTTCGTGCGCAGCCACTCACGCGCTCGCTGATGGCGTGTTCGCGACTCCTCAAAATGCTCGCCCCGACGGCTGGCCCTACTGGCAGCCCGGATGTACGGCTCGAAGCAGCGACGCATCAGCACCGCGTTCGCCTCCGACAGATCAATCGCGTAAGCGACCCCATCGAAGGAGAACTCGAGCGTCGTCGCCGCGTCGGAGCCGTCCAAATCGTCGGTCCATGTCGTCGAATACCGCTTCGCCACTGGAAGATTCACCTCCGAAACCACAGTGCCCGCAACTCTCCTCAGAAAGTAGCGGAGCAACCCGAGACCGGCTACGCGCTTTCGCCTCTTTCATTTCAGCTGAGCAAGTGCTATAAGCCCGAATCCCAAGATGCACCTTTAGAAGTCGTCGGGCACCCCAGGGGCGACGGGCCAACCGAACGCGACCGCGGTCCGGTGCACCGACCCCGGGGTGAACTCTTCGACAAACCCCGCGTTCGCCAGTGCCTGCAGACTCACCCCGCCGAGGTAGCTGGCACCGAGGTCACGCACCGAGACGGCGATATCGGCTGGCGCCGTGGTGCTTTCGCACTCGGCACCGTCAGGCCCGCCACGGAGATGCCACCGGCCGGCGTTCCACGGGCAGAACTCGTCGGTGACATCCAGCACCACGTCGACAGGGGCGGCATAGCTGCGCAACGTCAGTGCGCGACGCGCATCGACCAGCCTGACATACACGCCGTCCCTCGCTTCGCACGCCAGCGCACGCTGGTCGGCCACCAAGCTGCGGAGCGGCTCATCGACCGCAGCACCGTCGTGAGCGAAGGTCCTGACCAAATCCATATCCAGGAGGTAGCGCCAAATCTGTGCGTACGCACGATGATTGGTGGCCAGTACTTCTTGGACCTGGAGTTCACCGTTGGGCTGGCCGCGGTCCGTCCAGCTGTTTTTGGGCCGGTAGATGGCGAATCCGCTGGCGGTGCCGTCGGCCTCGCGATGCAGGAGGAAGCGAATCTTGCTGGCCTCCTTGCGCCTTTCCTCGCTGTCGTGGATCCAGTTGTCCCACCACGGGCGCGGCCGCTCCATCACGCCGGGCCGCTGCATCATGGCTCGCTGATGAATCTCAGGCGCGCTGGCCATCAATGTGTCGGCGTCGACGTGGGTGACCGAACCGTCGCCGAACTGGACGTCCGGGCGGAAGCCCAGTTCGCGTACCTTGCCGGAAAGCTCCGCAACCGGCACTGCCATCCCGTAGCCGAAGCGCCCGTAGATGGATGCCTCCGATGCGAACAGCATGGCCAGCGCCTCGGTACCCCGTGATCGGATGTCGTCGAGCTGGTGGCGCATCATCGCCGTGAGCAGCCCACGACGCCGATGGCTGGGCGACACCGTGACAGCGGTGACGGCGGCCACCGCTGCGGTCCCGCCGCCGGGCAGCACCACCTGCTTGCCGAAGTCTCCTGCAGTAGAAACCCAACGGCTGCCGTCGTGGAAGCCGAACATGCGGTCGTAGTCGGTGAAGGCGCGCATCAGGTCGATCTCGTCCTGCCGCGGATCCTGCAGGAACACCCCGTACGACGCGGCCATGAACGCATCGAAGTCGTCACTGTCGCTGACAGCGCGCAGCGTCAAATCAGTCATGTTCCAACGGATATCACACGGCCTCGTGGCAAGTCATCCGAATTTCCTTGCAGCAAACGAAGACTGAACGCCGCGGTCCAAGATCGGGAATTCGAGGAGCCGTGTCCCTGACACGGGCTGTCGCCAGGTGGCACAGTGTGGACTGTGGACGTGCACACATCTCGCGGGGACGGCTGGGAGCTCGCCTGGCGCCGACCGCGATCGGTTGGTGCCCGGGCTCAGTACTACGCCGGTTTCGCCGAGCAGCTCGACCAGCCTCGCCGGACCGTGGAGTGGGCCACCCCGTGTGCTCGAGTGGTGATGGTCTTCGACGCGGCCATGACAGTGACGACATCAATTCCGTCCGCCGCGGCCCACGTTGGGGCGTTCGTCGTCGGGCCGCGAGCAGAACCGGTGTTTGTCGACCAACATGGATCGTTCCGCGGCGTCGAGATCGGCCTCGCGGCGCAGGATGCTGCGTGCTTCCTCGGGACGGCGTTGGGTGACCTCGATGAACGAGTGGTACCCCTTGACAAGCTGATCGGCCGACGAGCCGACGAAATCCATGACCGGCTGGCCACGACACCGGACTGGGCCGACACCTTCGACGTCATCGACGGGTACTTTCAGCCGAGCGGCGACTCACCAGTGGATCGGAGACTCTGCTGGGCCTGGGACATGATCGAACGCAATCAGGGTCGGGTTCGCGTCGAATCAATCGCCGCGGAGATCGGTTGGAGCCGACGCCATTTCGCAGCCAAGTTCCACCGCGCCTTCGGCGTGACACCGAAGGTAGCGGCCCGCCTCTTTCGTTTCGAAAGCGCCACAAGGCTTCTCCGCAACGGTCTGGCGCCGGCACGGGTCGCTGTTGACTGCGGCTACTTCGATCAGGCGCACATGCATCGCGACTTCGCCGACTTCGCCGAGTGCACGCCGGGCGCGGTGTCAGCCGCCAACGGAACCGGCGGCGGGCTCGGGTCCGCGTGGCCGCCGGAGGGCATGTAGGTCACATTTCTCCAATGCGGCGGTGCGTCAGATTCGTAGCCTCGGACGCAACGACGAAGAGAGGCAACCTGAATGACCGGCGAAGTAACCCATATCGAGATTGGCGCACCGGACGCGATGAAAGCTCAAGTGTTCTTCGGGACGCTTTTGGGCTGGACCTTCGAGAGCTTCGGCAATGGCAATCAAGCCGTCATCCAGACTCCTACCGTCCGTGGCGGTCTCCACGACGGTGTACCGACGAGCACTCTTACCACGTACTTCGCGGTCGACGACATCGACCAAGCGGTCGCGAAGGTGCGTGAACTCGGCGGCAGCGCCGCCGATCCGTCACCGGAAGAACCCGGCTTCGGACGGTTCGCCAACTGCGTCGACGATCAGGGGTTGGCATTCGGTTTACATCAGCCTCCGGCCGCGTGACCGCGTACTTGGCCACGACAACACATCAAGGTTTCGAAACATACTGGAAAACAGTGGATTCCGCTGTGACAGCCTGACCACGTCATGACATCGGCATCGTTGATGATTCACATTTTGGCAGCCGTATCCACGCCAGAATCCGTGCCGACCCGCCATGATGGCTGTGGCACAGGCAGGAATCAGGGACCTCGAAGGTGGACGACGTGGCAGGCAGCGAACATCCGAAGGACGCGCGTACGGCGCCGGACACCAAGCCCGAACGCCGCGGCATCATGCAGTCTTTCACCGCACTGTGTGTCCGCTACGTCGAACGCCTGATGCCCGACCCGTACCTGTTCGCGGTCATCCTGACGCTGATCGTCGCCGGCCTGGTTGCGTTCCTGGTGAAGGGCGCCACGCCCAGTGGGATGCTCAAGGCCTGGTACGGCGGGGTGTGGGGATCGCAGAACATCTTCACGTTCGCGTTCCAGATGGTCCTGATCCTCGTGACGGGCTACACGCTGGCCGAAGCGCCGGTCCTCAAGCGAGCCATCGTCCGCATCGCGAGCAAGCCGAACAACCAGGTCCAGGGCGCCCTCCTCTGTTTCGGCGTGAGCGCCGTTCTGTCCCTGCTGAACTGGGGCCTCGGACTGGTGGCCGGGGCATTGGTCGCCCGTCAGGTCGCCAAGCGCCTGACCGATGCGCATTTTGGCTACCTGATCGCGGCGGCGTTCATGGGCTTCATCGTTTGGACACAGGGGCTTTCGTCGTCGATCGCGCTCGCGAACACCGACAGCGGCAGCCCGATCAACGTGATCCACAAACTGACCGGCATCACTGTTCCGTTGAGCCAGACCATCTTCCAGCCCTACAGCTGGTTGTCGGCGATCGTCGTGCTGGCGTTGCTGGCGCTCGCCGTCTGGCGCATGGCACCGACGCAGAGCCTCGCACCCGACCCCGCGGTCTTCGAAGACGAGGACCAGTCGGAGGTCACGGTAAAGGGCAACAAGACCTTCGCCGAATGGCTGGAGAACCTCTGGATTCTCAATGTCCTCGTGTTCGCCGCGGGCATGGCCTATTTCGTGCTCAGCGGTTTCGCTCTGAACATCTCCTCGATGATCATGTTGTTCACGATCACCAGCGCGCTGCTGCACCGCACGCCGATCCGTTTCATCCGGGCATTCACCGGCGCCGCCAAGGTGTCCGGCCCGCTGCTCCTGCAGTACCCGCTGTACGGCGGTCTGGTCGGCCTACTCGGTTACCAAGCGACGAAGGGCGACAAACCGCTGCAGACACTGCTGGCCGAAGCCGTCGTCAGCGGCGCGACCGAGCACACGCTGCCGTTCCTGACCTTCGTCGGCTCGTTGATCATCAGCCTGTTCGTCCCGTCCGGCGGCGGGCACTGGGCGGTGCAGGGTCCCATCGCGGTCGACTCGGCGCTGGCGATCGGGCAGCATTCACCGGCATATCTGGGGTTGATCTCGATGGCGGTCGCTGTGGGTGAGGGCGTCGCGAACATGATCCAGCCGTTCTGGCTACTACCGCTGCTGGCGATCGCGAAACTGAATGTCCGTCAAGTGATGGGTTTTACGGTCGTCGCATTCTTGATCGGGGTCATCGTGTTAGGTGCCACCACTCTCATCGCACCGCATGTGCTCTGACACCACCTCAACGCAGCACCACGGCCACAGCACGGCGACTACCTGCCCGATCGGGTAGGTGCCGGGCTATCCACTTGACCGTTGGTCCAGACGGCGGCGCGCCGTAGGCTGGGCGTATTACCTGCATCACAGGATGAGGGATCGGTCTGGTGAGACTCGATGTGGTGTCGCCCGCGCAGATCGCGGCGACGACGGTGGCGACGGCCCCGCCGAGTCGGCTGCTGAAATTCCACGCCCCTGAGATCGTGTTCGGCATCGACTCGATGGCCGAGGCGGCGCACGCCGCCGTCCGACTAGGTGGCCTGCGGCCGCTGGTGGTCACCGACTCCGGCCTGATCGAGGCGGGGTGGGTGGCCGAGCTGATCGGGCATCTACGCAGCCAGTGCGTCGAAGCGCAAGTATGGAGCGGCCTGACCCCGAACCCGAAAGACCACGAAATCACCGCGGGCCACGAGTTCTACCGCTCGCACGGCTGCGACGTGCTCATCGCGTTGGGCGGCGGGTCGGTGATCGACGCCGCCAAGGGCATCGCGATCCTGGCAGCCAACGGCGGCAACATCCTCGATTACGCGGGCGTGGACAAGGCCACCGCACCGATTCCGCCGCTGGTGGTGCTGCCGTCCACGTCAGGCACCGGCGCCGACGTCTCCCAGTTCTGCATCGTCACCGACACCACCCGCAATACCAAGATCACCATCCTGGGTCGTGCCCTGGTGCCCGACATCACCGTCATCGACCCGCGCCTACTGACTACCATGCCTGAATGGCTCAACGCGGCAACGGGATTGGATGCCCTGACACACGGCATTGAGGCGTTCGTGTCGCTGGGACACAATCCGCTGACCGACCACCACGCTCTGCGGTCCGTCGTGATGGTCACCGAAAACTTGGTCACCACCATCGAGCGGCCGCACGACATGCCCGCCCGGGTACTGATGGCGCAAGCCGCGTTGGAAGCCGGCCTCGCATTCACCAATGCCATCCTGGGTGCCGCGCACGCCATGAGCCACCAAGTCGGCGGACTGCTCGACCTGCCGCATGGTGTCATCAACGGTGTCCTGCTACCCCACGTGGTGCGGTTCAACGCCGAGGCCGACCCGGCGCCGTTCGCCACCATCGCCGCCTGCCTCGGGCTCGCCGACAAGCGGGCTCCGGAATTGGAATCCGCACTGGCCCTTGCAGATTGCCTCGAACAGCTGGCCAGGCAGGTGGGAGTACCGCGCGGGCTCGCCGAGCTGGGCGTGCGCGACGCTGACGTGCCGGTGCTGGCCCGCAACGCACTGCAGGACGCGTGCCTGACCACCAACCCGCGCCCCATCGACGATGCACAGCTGCGCGCGCTGTTCCGGGCGGCGCTATGACCGCGCTGCCCGGCAACCCGGTCGTCCCGCCCAGGGCGATGATGCCGGATTTGGACCAACTGACCGGGGTTCGGTCCGGCAAGGGCACCTTCTACCCCGAGTTCCGGGTGGCCGCGCAGCGCACCGAGCGGGTGATCGCCGCGCTCGGCGCCATCTCCCGGGCCTTGGTGCAAACCGTCAATGGGCCCGAGAACTTGGTGCGGGCAGTAGCTGAGGCGGCCCGCACCCATCTCGGTGCCGAATGGGTGCTGCTGGCTCTGGCTGACGGCGCATTGCCCGAGGCAAGACCACGCCATCTCATTCTGGATGTAGACGGGCACGCTTACTCGTTCGAAGGTCTATCCGGTGCCAAGCATCCGGTGCCGCACCTGCCGGACGCTGTCCTGAACCGCCTCAACGACATCCTGCGCGGGCGGCTCGCTCAGTTCCGGCTACCGGTGATCGAAAGTCACCACTCGCACGTCCCGATAGAACTCGACGGCGGCGTGATCGGGGCATTCGCGGCCTGGACGCCGCCGCACCGGCTGCTCGACGAGGTTGACGAGACAGTGATGCGAATCCTGGCCAGCCAGACCGCGGTAGCTCTGCAGAATTGTGAACTGTTCCAGCGCTCCCAAACCTTGCTGGCCCAGTCCGAGGCCCGCAACGCACAGCTACTGGCCACCAGACGCGAACTCGGTGCGGCACAACGCCATCAGGTGTTGGACTCCGAGCGGCGCCGGATTGCGAGGGAACTGCACGACAGTGTTGCGCAAACTGTGCTGTCGGCGGGCATGCAGATCGAGGTATGCCGCAGTGAGGTTGAATCACGTTCCGGTGCAGCAGATCTGGTTGAACGACTGGACACCGCCAAAACCTTGACGCGGTCGGCGGTCGAGCAACTGCGGTCGGCCATTTACGCACTCAACCATTCCGCCGACTCCGACCGATCCAGCCTCCCTGAACTGCTCGAGCAGCTGGCCACGGTGCATATGCCCGAGGACTTGCGAGTGACGCTGCGGGTCAACGGCACTGTCGCCGAATTGCCCAGTGGTGTCGAACGCAGCCTGCTTCGAGTCGCCGGTGAGGCACTGTTCAATACCGCGATGCACGGTCGCGCCTCGCGGGCGATTGTGCGGCTGAGCTACCGCGACGCCGGGGTGAGCTTGTCGATATCTGATGACGGCATCGGTGACCCGGACAAACTTCGGTTGATGCTGCGGCTGGCCGACGTCGCCGACCTCGACGGGCATCATCGCGGGCTGGCCAACATGCTGGCGCGGTGCCGCGAATACGGCGGAACCTTCACCGTCGGCCGGTCCCGCATCGGTGGCGTGCGGGTGGTCGCGACCATTCCGCGGACCGCTGAGACCGCAGCGGAGTTCCAACCCAAGGAGTGGCCCGATGACTGTTGACACCAGGACCAAAGCGATCCGGCTCGCGCTCGTCGACGACCACGCCATCCTCCGGCAGGGCCTACGTTCACTGCTGGAACGCGAAGACGATCTCATCGTGGTCGGCGAAGCGTCCAGCGAGCCGGAGGCCGAGGCCGTCGTCGCGGCCACGCGACCTGACGTGGTGCTGCTCGATCTCAAACTCTCGGCGGGTTCGGATTTCGAAGGATTATCGTTGTGCACCAAGCTCTCTGGCACACATCCCGACATCGGATTGCTGGTGCTGACCACGTTCCTGGACGAAGACCTGGTGGTACGCGCGGTGCATGCGGGAGCGCGTGGCTACGTCGTCAAAGACGTCGACACCACCGAGCTGGTCCGGGCGATCCGCGCCATCTCCAACGGACAGAGCGCCTTCGACTCGCGCAGCGCCGCCGCCGTGGTCCGCTCCCTCAACGGAGGCAGCCAAGCGCGCGAGAGACTCACCGACCGGGAAATCGAAGTGTTGCGACTGCTCGCTGCGGGCCTGTCCAACCACAAGATCGGTGAGACCCTGTTCATTTCTGCGACCACCGCCAAGTTCCACGTCAGCAACATCATGCGCAAACTTGGGGTGGGCCGGCGCGCCGAGGCGGTGTACGCGGCCAGCAAGCGAGGCCTGATCTAGACGCTTCGAGGGGCGACGGTGTCGTCGCCCCTCGAAGTGTCTGGTTCACACCTGCGTGTGCCGATGATGTCCTGTGCTGTCAGGTGTTTCGGTAGTCGATGACGATGCGTCCGTCGATCTGTCCTCGTTCCATCTGGGTGAAGACATCGTTGATGTCATCGAGGCGGGCGCTGGTGACGGTTGGCTTGATCAGGCCTCGAGCGTAGAAATCCAGAGCCTCGGCCATGTCTTGACGGGTTCCGACGATCGACCCGCGAATGGTGAGGCCCTTGAGGACGATGTCGAAGATCGGTGCCGGGAAATCGCCCGGAGGCAGCCCATTGAACACGATTGTGCCGCCACGACGGGCCAATCCGATCGCTTGGCCGAACGCTTGCGGGTGCACGGCGGTGACCAGCACGCCATGGACTCCACCGGTGGCCTGCTGCACCGACTCCACGACGTCGGTGGTCCGTGCATTGACGACGACCTCGGCGCCCAGTCGGGTAGCAAGTGCGAGTTTGGCGTCGTCAACATCGATTGCGACAACACGTAGACCCATCGCGCGCGCGTACTGGACCGCGATATGACCGAGCCCGCCGATACCTGAGATCGCTACCCATTGGCCGGGCCGCGTGTCGGTGACCTTGAGGCCTTTGTAGACGGTGACGCCCGCGCACAGGATCGGGGCGATTTCCAGCGGATCGGCACCCTCGGGGATGCGCGCCGCGTAGTCGGCGTTGACCAGCATGTACGTGCCGAAGCTTCCGTTGACGGAGTATCCACCATTGCGCTGACTTTCGCACAGTGTCTCCCACCCGGTCCGGCAGTATTCGCAACGGCCGCACGCTGACCACAACCAGGCGTTACCGACCTTGTCTCCGATCGACAGGTCGACCACACCCTCGCCGAGGGCCACGACCGTGCCGTAACCTTCGTGGCCCGGCACAAACGGTGGCTGCGGCTTGACCGGCCAATCACCGTGCGCGGCATGCAAATCCGTGTGACAGACACCGGAGGTCTCAAGTTTGACCAGGGCTTCACCGAAGCCCGGCGTCGGCAATTGCACATCATGAACCTGCAGCGGCACACCGAAATCGGTGACGACCGCAGCCCGCATGGTGTCGGTGCGCGCGGCGACGGTGTCAGAAGCCAGCGTTTGTGTCATTGATCCATTCCATTCGTGAGAGTTGTTTCTGCGAAAGATCTTTGAGCCGGACCGCTGAGGGCCGAGGCTCGGCATATGGGGAACTGGCGGCGACGCGAACGGCCCAGTGACGCCGAGCCAATCGCGCAATACTCATACCGCACAACACTATTGATGGCGACGTGCTGGCACCCGCTCCGATTGGGCGCAATACCAGACCCGCCGGGCGGGTGAGAAACTGCCCGATTGGGCAGGTCGGCAACCACGGGGTGACGGCCGGCACCCAGTGCCGCCACGCTCATCGCGCCCTACGCGCTCCGACTCCGCCGAACGCGACTGAACACCGACGAGAAAAATCGAGCCCGCTTTTGGTGCCGGAAACAAACCTTGACCCGATTTGTCCCAGCATCTTCCATTGACCCGTTGTGATGGATCACAATCGGCACGTGCCGTCCCCTTCCCAACTGCCGCTGATCCCGGCGGATGCTCCGCTGCGGAAGGTCATCGAGGACCGGATCGACGAGATCGCCGCGGCCGTTCTCCACGAAGCCGTCCAATCCGTCGAATGGCCCACCCCCATACCGATCGAACACTTCGACGACGAGGTCATCCCGTACATCGTCGGCGGGTTTCTGTACGGGTTCGCCCTCATCACCGAAGGGCGCAGGGTGACCGCGACGGAAGCAGCCACATTCGTTCTGCCGGTGGCGGAGCGACATGCCGAGGATGGCATCCCACTGCCGTTCCTGTTCACCGCGCTGCACGCGGGCATCCGCAAGCTGTGGGAAATCGTGCTGGAGGAAGCGACCGACGGCGACGCGGAAACGATCGCCGCGTTGGGCATGTACCTCGCCGATCTCACCGGAACCATCAGCGTTCTGATGACCGAGGTCTACCAGGATTCAGATTTTGCGCTCCGTGCCAACACCCGCCATCAGTTGAGCGCGCTATGCGCCACCCTCATCGCCGGCGAACCCGACCGCGACACAGTCGCCAAGCAAATCGGCATGAAGCTGAGCGACCGCTACGACGTCTTGGTATTTCGGGTGGATGCCGACGAACCGCGCACCACCCACGAAATTCTGGCGGCCCGCAGGCGGTTACGACTGGCCAACCAGGTGTTCTATGGGCGCGGCGCCAGTGAAATCCTCAACACGTTCGACGGCCACACGGGCGTCATCTTGCTGCCCACGCCTACGGTTGAACAGAACGCCGACCCTCGCATTCCCATACACCTCCGTACTCTGGTCGACGCACTCACCGAACGTCTCGACGTCGCGTTCTACGCTGCATACCACGCCGGGGCCACACTGGATGCCATTCCCACAGCGGTCTCAGAGGCCGACGAAATCACCTCCCTGGCAAGGAAACTCGGCAGAGAACCCGGTGTCTACCAACTGAGCGACATCCTGTTCGAGTACCAGTCGACGCGCCCCGGACCGGCCCGCGACCTGCTCGCCCGTCACATCGCACCGCTCAGCGACCACCCCGGGTTACTCCAGGCGCTGCAGGCACACTTGCGGCATGGCGCCGACCGGAAGGCCGCTGCCGCAGAGCTTTTCATTCATCCCAATACGCTGACCTACCGCCTGCGCCGCATTCAGGACGTCACCGGCTACGACCCCACCGATCCCCATCAATCCCGATTGCTCGCCGCGGCGATGACCGTCTACGCCATCGACCACGCGGGCACGCCAACCGTCCCGACAAGCCTGGCCAATCCTGGCTAGCCGGATCAGGTATCGGCCACGCTTTCGCCATCAACCTCGAGTCATGCGTATCCCCAAACCTATTGACCCGATAACACGGAACGAGATGTGAATTCAGCTGTGCAGCATCACGAGTCACTCCGCAGCGCGGCAACACAGTTGCGGCACGCGGCCACCCAGTGCACGAGTCCGACCGAGCGCATTCACTCGTACATCGCGACGATGATCGACCACGTCTACCCGATGGAGCGCGGCGGCAAGGCGTCAGTGCTGACGTCAATCTGGCTCAATCGTTCGGGACAGCACGTCGACCAGATCGATGCGCTCGTGGACGAATTGATCGAGCCGCTGCGCGAGGCGATTCGCGTTGGATGCCGGACGGGCGAGATGTCGTCACCGTGTCCGGACACCGATGCCCAAGCGATCTTTCATCTGGTCACGGGCATGATCCTCACCCAGGGAGCCCCCGGCCGACGCGCCTCTGCGGAGTACATCAAAGGGGTGGTGATGAACGCTGTTGCGAGCTCCCTCAAACTCGCCCGGCCCTGAACGCGAGGCTATCCGGATTCGACGGTTCTCGGGGGCCTCGCATGGCCGACCGCGGCGTAGGCCAAACAGACTGCAAGGACGGCGAACTTGACCAACGCGGCGCGACGCGCGCGTCGTGAATACATGTCAATCTGATTTGCAGGTCGTTTCAGCCATCAGCGGTGCTCCGACGCGATCGATTGCCGCATCTACGCGGACTGCTCCTGTGCCGCGCTGCGGGCGAATGCCGACTCGACGAACTGCGTCACCTCGCGCAGCGCACGAGCCGCTTCCGGGACGATCGAGGCCGCGGCCTGGAAGACGTGGACCTGGTCCCGCCATACCTGCAGCTGATGCGGCACACCAGCCTTCGTCAGTTCAACGGCCAGCAGCTCGGCGTCAGGGCCGAGTAGCTCAGTCGAGCTCACCTGGATCAGGGACGGCGGCAGTCCACTGAGGTCCGCATCGAGCAGTCGGTGATCGTCTTCGGGCGGGCTGTGCCGCATGACGAATTGATGGAACGCGCGAGCAAAGGCCTTCGAGAACAGCACATCGGTTGCTCCCGAGGGTGCATCGATCTTGGCCTGCACGTCGAAGTCGGTCAGCGGTGCCATCGAGACGATGGCACCGGGCATCGGCAGTCCACGCCGGGCCGCGAAAACCGCAGTGATGAACACCAGGTAGGCGCCGGCCGAGTCGCCCATGAATGCGATGTTCTCCGGCGGGATACCTCGCCCAAGCGCGAATCGATAGGCGTCGATGCAGTCCTCGATACCGTCAGCGATGGTGTGCCCGGGCAGCTTGCGGTAATCCACGGCAAGGACCTCGCTCTGCAGCGACGCGGCAATCCGCGAGATCATTTGGCGGTGCAGGTGACGGCCACCGACGAGGAAAGCACCGCCGTGCATGTACACGACGTAACGGTCTGCGCGCATCGACGCCGGGCGGGTCGTCTCGGCAGAGCAGCGTGCCAGGCTGACAGGCCTTCTGGTGGTGCCCGCGACTGATCGCAGCACCCGACCGACGTGATCGACCGCCCGGTACGGCCACGGGAGGCCAGGAGCTACCGCCCAGGCCGTCAATACCGGTTTGACCGTGGCCTTCAGTGTCAACGCGAGCAGGCGCGACTGGATGCTGCCGCCTTCGAACTCGAGACGACGGGCGTTACCCAGGTTCAGCGGGATCAGATTCTCGGGTGCGGCAACCACGTTGTAGCCCTCCTGTATCGACGAGCCCCGTTTCGGTGGCTGCGACAGCGCCGATGCTGCCTCGTCGTCCGAACCAGTATCGACGTCCGCGTGACCGCCGTCTCTACACAGAGGGCAGAAGTATCAGACTCGGCTTTTGTGACGCGTCACAAAAGCCGAGCTGGGCAAGGGCCCCCGCATTCGCTATTGAGTGGTGGCGCTGCCTGCGCCACTCTCATTGCACCCCATGTGATCTGACGCGGCCACGGCAATCGACACGGACAGCTCCGCTTGCCCTGCCACGATTGGCCAGGACACCAATTGCTGTGGGAATCGACAAAGCGCACCCCCAGGGCACTGCCACCCAGAACGGCCAGAAATAGCCACCGCCGGTGGTGAGCCAAATCGCGAGGCACATGATGTTCACCGCAACCCATGGCATCCACATGATCACGACCCATCCCGGAATCGCCTGCCTCCGTTGCCGTTTCGGCTCAGTTCGTTCAATGGGCAGGTCGGACACGATCTCGGCGAGTTCGCCGCGGGTTTCCACCTGATAGAGCCGCTGCAGGCGAGTGTCGTATTCCGTCAGCGTCAGCCGTCCGTCCGCGACGGCACGGCTGAGCCTGTGAGAGATGGCGTCACGGTCGGTGTCGCCGACCCGGATGTGATCGCCGAGGGTATCGATCGCGGCACTGCCGGCCGTGTCGCGCGCCGACGCGGGGAACCGGAAGTTCTCATGGTGGTGCATGGTGCAACTCCATTCGCCATAACGGTGTTATGGATATTCATAACACCGTTATGAGGCGGAGGCAAGGGCGCAAGCTCATTTCTTCTTGCATCCATCTGGTGGCTGACCCGTCGCGCCGGTGAACCATTGCGCGACGATCGCCGCGGAACAGCGGTTGTACTTGTTGCCAAGCTGGTGACCCAGCGATTTCTTCGACCGCTCGGAGAGCGTCCAGCCGAGCGGGGCCTCAACACCCGGCTGCGCGACGGGGTAGAAATCGACGACGTCCGGCAACTCCCAGCCCGGGGGCGCGGCGCCAGCCGCAGTGTTTCCGCTGCATCGCCCCGGCGGGAAGAACTTCTCGAAGTCCAAGGCAGCAGCTTGTCTGGCAGCAGCCGACCGGGCGTTACCCACCGCGCCAAACGCCGTGAGCGGGGCGATCAACCCTGGCGGCCGATTCGGCACCTCTGATTTGGTCGATGTCACGTACCCGTTGTCGATCAGGATCAGTTTGGGAGCGAAGCACTTTCCGGCCTTCTCGGCGCGCGCCAGCCACTTCACCACCTCCGGCCATGCCAGCGCCAGCGGGGCGGCTGCAGACGCATCGATCAGTCCCCCGTCAAGGTCGAATGTGCGGAGAGCTCGGTCCTTGCACCAGTACAACGTGCCGTTCGGTGAGACGTACGGGAACCGCGCACTGAGCAACGCTGCCGTGGACAGCGACAGGTCCTTGGGTTCCCCAGGCTGCTTGACGTCCGCCGGACACGTACTGTCGAACGCGTCTTTGGTGGCAGCCAGCGTCTGCAGTTGGGCATGGACACCCTCGATCGGCGTCACCACGCGATCTATCGAGAGGCAGTTGTTCGACGACGTGTCTGTGTCGGCCAGCTTGAGCACCGACACCGTTACCCGGCAGCCGTCCGTGACCGAGGTGCCATTCAGCGCCAGGAGCGGAAAGTCGAGACGCCCGGGACTCGACCACGCTGTGGCCAAGAAACCGGACTCCAGATCGCCGTTGGCATCGCGAACCGACTTCTCCCAGGACCTTTCCAAAACGGCCGCGCTGTCCTGACCGTCGGCACGTACGCGCACAAAGGCGTTAGGCAGATCTCGAAAGGCGACGCCGGCCACCGTCGGCCCGAGAAAGTCATTGCCCAACGGCTCCGACCACGGATTGTGTGAAACCTCCTTGAAAGCCTTGGTCACCGCGAGGCCGAGGCTTCCCCCCGAAATTCCACTTGCCAGAAAGATCGAATCCATCGGCATCGGTTGGGTACACACGTTGTCCACATCCATACCGAGCGGCTTGCGTCCGGAGCTATCCTGGCCTTGGACAAGGCAATTCAGCACGATTGTCGTCCAGTAGGCAGCCCGAATCCCGCCCCCTGCGGAGGCGACGAACACCAGCGGAATTGGCTCACGCTTGGCCGGCCGGTTTGGGGTCGCCTCGGTTTGCGATCGGCTCCACTGATTGAGCGCCTCATCCATCGTCACACGACTGCCGGCGGCGGCATCCTTCAACCGGATGGAATGGTAGGTGGATTGGCCATCGATCAATGACGTTGCCACGGCACTGATCAGGATGATCGCGATCACCGGTAGGCGGCGTAATCCGCTGGCGGCCAGCACATTCCCGGGATAGAAGGCATCACTGAGCAGCACCAGCGCAGTGGCGCCGAGCCCCAGCGCGAAGACGAGGGCGAACAACACACCCCACGGCCCGAGAATGTCTCCTGTCGCCTGCGGCGAATACCCAAGGGCCGCAATAACTATCACTGCAGCGACGGCAAGTGCCAGACACCACCGCAGCGATGGCTCCTTGGTTCGTCCGGTGTTGTGGTCGCACAGGTGCGGCGACCAACGGACAACCGCCGCGACCACCACGATGCATAGCACCATGCACAACAACAGCCACCATCCGGTGACGTCGCGCACAGCGAACAACCGAACACCGTTACGCATCGACAGGGCAAACAGCACGGCGAAAGGGGCCACCGACAGCGCGCCCGCCACCCGGGCACCCCATTAGGTATTCATGCGAATCTCGGGCGGCCTGTCGTCGACGGCAGCGTCGCGCTTGAACCCGAACAGCCCGAGCAAGAGTGCGATCGCGCCGGGCACGAACGCCACTTGCCCGGCGGGCCAGTGCAGGGCGATAGCGGCGCCACCAACGACCATGGCGCCGAATCCAAGAGACAGGATGATCTTGTTGGCCTTCTTGGTCTCAGCAGGGCCCGGCACCGAAGGCTCCGACTGATAGGCATGCAGGACCATGCGGGCAGTGGCCAGGAGCGTGCCGGTGGTGACGATGGCAACGATCGCCGTGGCGATGATCAGATACGCGTGATGCGGTTCGAACAGCAGCAGAAATGCGTCATCGAGCTGCCTGCCCAAGTCAGAACCCAACGCAAGTAATGCGATCAGGATCAGCGCGAGACCCAGATGTGCGCGCAGCGCGACCACCGCACGGCGGCGACTCACTTTTTCCTTCGAGTTTTCCTTTGAGGACACCGGTGGTCCCAACGTCCCGGCCAGTCCAGCAGCACACCCGAGGGCAGCGGTGAACAGGAAGAGAAGTTTCAATGCCGACACCCCGCCGACGGCTGGGAGAGCCCAGTCGACGTGCTGAATCAATACGTGGAGCATCCCAAACCTGTTCGGCTCCTCCGTGAGAGCGGGGTTCAGGAGCGCCGTGATACCAAGCAACACAACGTCTTCGATGACGTCGAACGCCAGGTACGCGGCCGTGGCGTACGACGCGAAACGCAATGGTTGCGCCAATCCGGCCCGCCAGTCCCGAAGGGCAGGGGCAAGGTGGATCTCGGAATACCGCACTGCCCCGAGCAGCAGCAGCGTGACGGGAAATGCGATGAAGATGATGTCCACGACCAGGTACATGAACACCAGGCCGTACGGGGACACGACACGCTGACCGAAATGATCGTTGAAATACGTGTTCCAGCCCCACCATTCACTGATCGCCGCCACATTGGTGCTGGCGTTGTCGTGCCCGATCGATGAGGGCGAGAGAATGGCCGACGCCGACACCGACGCGTGGCCTGGCTTGTGCATGAGCGCCAGCGTGTCGTCGATGACCGCCAGGGCGCCAAGGCCTGCATACAGCAGGAAACACGCCATCAGGGCAGTGCGCACACCTGGTTTCGTGATTCGGGATATCAGTGTCCGATCGCCCTCGTTGCCCGAATCCGCTGTTGCATCATCAGATTGAGTATCGGACGTTGTGGTATCCATACCGCGACTCCTGATCAGAACTTGCACACGCGGGCATAGGTGGCGCCGTAATCGCGCGTCGCGGAAAGCGCTACCGCGACCCGCTCCACCACCTTGTCGACGACCGCCCGTCGTAGGTTTCCGGCGGTCAACGCTGGTGCAGCGGTGTAGATGCGGGATCGCCACTGCTGGGCCGTCGGCTTCGAATCGGTGGACTTACGCATCGCTGTACAGGCCGCGAACTTGACCATTTGCTCCTCCGGATTCCCCTTCTCGAGGCGGGTCAGGAGCTGATCGAGTGATCCCGTCGTTGGCACGACGGGCGGCACGCCGACTTTCGGCAGTTCGGACGGCGACCCGGGTCTCGGCAGTTCGGGAGGCACTTCAATCTTGGGCAACACCGGCGGCGGATGGACTCCGGCCACTTCCTTGCCGACCACGACAGCTTCCTTGCCGACCACGACAGCCGTACGGGGCTGACACCCGCTGAGCAACGCCACGGCCACCGCGACCACTACCAACAGCGTTGTACGAGAACGTATTCGGCCAGCCGAACCGGTCATGAGGCGCCTCACCCTGCTGTGGATGCCTACGGTGGGGCCACCGGCCCCCGATTCAGGACAGCGAGAAGGGTTGCCAGCACTGCACCAGTCCCCCGCCCCGTCGTCCGCCCTGTGAGAATCACTGCAAACGCATCCACCATCGTAGGACTCGCACAGCAACTCCTACGAGAACCCGCAGCAAATTTCATACGTTCGACGTACACCGTGCTGGTCGCACGCACAGCACCGACGTCAGTCGACGAGCTTGGTCAAGCAGTACACCCGCTGAGGGGACGTGAACACCATCGCCTTTGCCGCAGTGGCACAGGCCGTTTCGTCGACGCTGTCATCGATGCGCTGGGCCACCTTGAACACCCCGGTGTGAGAGTTGGCGATGGTCGGGGCCTGTGCGCAATCAATGTTCGTGACGCTCTTACCGGTGAGATCCAGCGCGTAGCAGTCCCCCTGATGCAGGTTCAGCGCAAAGCACAAGCTCGCGGCCTTGGGATCATCCTGATTGCTGGTGGCGTAGAAGTACGGACCGTCCTGTGGCAGCTTGCCATCCGGGCACAGACCCTTCGAGGTCTCTCCCGCCAATTCGTAGACAGCATCTGATGATTCACAGCTGGTCGAGGTGAAGTGAAACTTCTCGTAGTCGGCGGTCGTGACGCACTGCCCCGATTTCAGCTGGGCACCGAAGGCGGTGGTGTGCAGTCCCTTGCGGGCCACATTGGCGATACCACCGAGCACAACCAGCAATACCACCGCGCCCACGATCCACACCCACGGCTTGATCGCAGGCTTGCGCGGCGGCGGGAAGCCATACATCGGGTTCGGCGGACCGTAGTTCGTCGGCTGGCCGGCCCAGGGTTGCGGGTTCGGTGCCGGCCAACCCGGCTGCCACCCTGGCTGACCTGGCGTCGACGGGATCGGTTGGCCCGGCGGGCCTACTGGCGGCTGGTGCTGCGGGCCGCCCCACGAGCCGTCCTGCGGTGGTTGAGTCACCGATCGATCATGTCAGCCAGGGCGCTTGATCTTGGCAATCTGCACCACAGCGCGCACCGCCACCGCGTTG
Source organism: Mycobacterium sp. PDNC021 (assembly GCF_048282635.1). Classification (NCBI taxonomy): domain Bacteria; kingdom Bacillati; phylum Actinomycetota; class Actinomycetes; order Mycobacteriales; family Mycobacteriaceae; genus Mycobacterium; species Mycobacterium sp. PDNC021. The sequence continues at coordinate 2,211,766 of NZ_CP182502.1, read as the reverse complement.
TCACTGGTATCCCCGATGGCTCGAGCGATGTCGGCGCAGGTGCTGTCGATCGCCGAGATGACGCGCTGCAGGCCGGCCGGATGGGCAACGGTGACAGTCAGTTCGACGGTGGATGCACGCCGATCAACGACTGTTTTCCCCTTGACGGACTGCACATTCGACTCACGCTCCAGGGCGGCCGCAGCCGCCGACGCAACGCCGTCGAGGTTCACGGTGATGAACCCCGGATCGGTGGTGCCCGGCAGACGCAGGACCGGCGCCTTGCGGATCGGCACGTGCGAGATCAGCCAAATCAGCGCGATCAGCACCAGTACTGTTCCTGCGCCGGCCAGTCCCCATGCCCACCACGTCGAGGATGTGGCGCGCACGACCGGTCCGGTGCTGATGCGTTCCGGCGCGGCGCGCACCCAGTGGGTGGGCCACAGCACCGCCGCCGCGCCGATCGTGGTCACCACGATTCCGGCGACCAAAGTCGCGGCGCGGTCCAGCAGATCGGTCGGCCTCAGGCTCATGCCGACCCGTTCGTGCCGACGCGCACGGTGATTCGCGGTGTCGGAATGAGGATTTCGGTGGCGCTACCGACCACAGCGGCGATCGCGCCCTTGGCCGCGACGTCGGACTCAACTCCGGTGAGTCCGACGTACAGCGTCACCTTTCGGCGGGTGGCCGCCGAGTTCAGCACCTCGACACCAGGCACGGAGCAGGCCGCGTACGACGCCAGTCGGGCGACATCGCGCGGGCGCATCCACACCGATCCCGCCGCGTCGACGGCAACGACCGTCTTGCGCCGCGGCAGTAACGCCATGACCATCAGCCACACTCCGATGACGAGCACGCCGGCGCCAGCGGGAACCATCCACCACTGGCTGTGCAGGCCGTTCAGGGCGGTGGCGGTAGTGCCGATCCATGGCGAGCCTGCCACGAAGCCCAGCACGACTCCGGCGTCGCGCAGAGCCACGAATCCGACGATCAGCAGGACCAGCGCCAGCACCACGGCGATGTATCGCGCGGTGGCAGCGGTGACCGGGGCACGACCAGGTATCGGCAGCGCAAATGCGTCGGCGGTCATCATTGAATCCTTTTCACATCTTTGGTGGCAGTACTGAATTGTTCGACGGTGACGTCGACGCGGTCGACCTGCAATCCAGCCATGCTCGACAACGTCTGCGCGACATTGCGTTGCACAGCGCGCGCGACGTCCACCGCCGGCGCCGGCCACGCCACTGTGACCTTGAGGTGGGCTGTGACACGGTTGCCGGTGACGGTCAGCTGCGCTTGCGGCAGCGATCGGCCGGCAATCTTCGTCAGTCCTTCCGAGAACGGCAGCACATCGGGGGTGTCCAGCGCCGCACGAACCGCGAGCCGATGCGCGACCTTCTCGCGGACGGTCAGGGTGCCGCGCGTGGCGGCACCGTCGTCGTCATCGGATTCGCGTTGCGGCAGTAGCGGTTCCGCAGCTGTTGACTCAGTCACGGCCGCGACCCCGCAGCAATGCGGCCAGATTGGCCAGATCGAGTTCGCCGTCGCGGTGGGCGCCGAGCAGGTACCCCGCCACGCCGAGCAGCAACGCGACGATGAAACCCCACAGGCCACCGGCAGCCGCGGCCACGCCGAGCAACAGACCGGCAACCAGACCCAGTGTGGATGAGGTCATGATGTGAACCTTCCTCGAATCGAAGTTGTTCGGGCGCTGAGGAGTTCGCTGACCGCGGTGTGGCGGCGCGCCCCTCGTCGCGCCGCCACACCGGGGCGCTCCAGGGCGATCCTCAACCGGAAGCTGGTGTCACCGGCAGGAGATCTTCGACGGTGACGTCGACCGGTAGGTCGGTGATCGCGGAGACGGCACGCTGGATGGCGGTAGCCGTCTGCCGCACCGGCGCGTCGAGCGCAAGACTGACGTGCACGTCGACGCGGTCGGCCCCGATCCGAATCCCGGAGACCCGCCGGCCCGGCAGGTAGGTGGCCACCTCGCCGAACATCCCGCCGTGCAACCCCGCCACACCCTTGACCGCGGTCACCGCGGCGGCGATGCGATCGGCGTCGTCCTCCGGAGCTGCTGCCCGCGTCGGGGCATCACTGGACACGAGCGGGCGCGGCGTCAGCGTCGTCGCCGCCGCCGTCACTGTCGAGGTGCACGTCGTGCACGGTGATGTTGACCTCGGTCACCTCGAGTCCGGTCATCCGTTCGATGGCGGCGATGACGTTTCGCCGGATACCTGCGGCCAGGTCGGCGATCGCCACGCCGTATTCGGCGACGATGTCGATGTCGACGGCGGCCTGCTTCTCACCGATCTCGACCGACACGCCCTGGCTCTGGTTGACGCTGGCACCCGGGATCCGCTCCCGGAGGGCGCCGACCATCCGCGACGCGCCGCCGCCCAGGTCGTACACGCCGCTCACTTCGCGGGCGGCGATCCCGGCGATCTTCGAGACCACGATGTCCGCGATCGTCGTCTTGCCCTGCGAGCTCACCAACGGCGATCCCTGGTAAGGACTCATTTCTTTACTGGACGACTCCACTTCGGCCTCCGCACTGGTCATCATCACTCCCCTTTCGACTGCCGACACATGGGTAGTCGCTACCCAGGGCCTGAACCGAACGTGCCCGTCGAGTGATTCAGGACACATTTCGCGATTCTCAGCTCAGCATGCCCTGAACGGAACCACAACTCGACTAACTCTTGCAGTGAGGGCCTATATTTCAGGAGCGGCGAAGCGCAGCTGAGAGCGGAGTGTGGTGATAGCGCCAACCGGTGGCGACCTACGCGACGCCGACGACGAGGCTTTGCGAGCCGCGGCCGTCATCGGCGATCGCGAGGCGTTTGACGTCATCGTCACCCGGTACGGGCCCGCGCTGTACCGGTATGCCCGGCGAATGCTCGCCTCCGAAGCTGACGTCCCAGATGTCGTGCAGGACACCTTCGTTGCCGCCTGGCAACAGATCGCAGGCTTCCGCGGCAGCTCGTCGCTTCGGACGTGGTTGTTCGCGATCTGCTACCGCAAGATCGCCGACACACACCGGCTCAAGCGGGCAAAACCGGTCGAAGACTGGGTGCTGGAACCGTTGGCCGGACCAGACCCGTCCGCCGACCCTTTCACCGCCGCGTCCAACGCCGCGTTTTTGGCCGCCCTCGAACAAGCGCTTGACGAACTGCCGGTACGCCAGCGCGCGGTGTGGATGATGCGGGAGATCGAGCAGATGACGTTCCCTGAGATCGGCGAAGTGCTACACCTCAGTTCCGATGCAGTGCGCGGACACCACGTTCGGGCGATCAAGACGTTGCGAGTTCTGTTGGGGAGGTGGCAGTGACAGAGCCTGATCCCATCCTGCACCGCGCAGCCTCATACCTGCGGTCGGTGCCCGAACCCGGCTGGGACGCCATCAGCGACCGGGTGCGCGCGGCGATACACAGCGCAACCCGGACCGGTTGGCCCATCCGCGCCTCTCGGGATACCGACGACGGCGTGGTGTACATCAGCGATCACGCGCTGCGCAGCCTGCTGGCCCGGGAGTTGCGGCGCCGATTCGTCTGCCAGCCGACCCGCATCGACTTCACGCTCGACGGTGCCGTGCTGCGCGCAGTCGATATCGACGTCACCGGAAGCTACGGCACGCAACTGCGCGAACTCGGCGACGACATCCGCCGCTTGGTGCTGGACACGATCCGCCCCATCCTCGACAACCTCGACGACAACGGCAGCACTCCGGCCGGGCCCATCGACGTGACCGTCACCGACGTCGTCGACGGCGACCCGCTGGGATAGCCCGGGCACCACACACTACGGCGGGTCACCGATGATTGGATGAAACATGTTGTCCCGCAATATTTTGCGGGGCACGGCGTCGGCGCCTAGCACCTGCCCCGGTCAGCCGCAGTGATGGCGACGGCGGTGCCGGCAATTCCAGCTCGTTCGGCAGCCCGGTCGGCCATCCCCATCAGGCGCCGAAGCCGGCCGGCGACGGCGTTCTTGGTCATCGGGGGCTCCGCGAGGCGGCCCAACTCGTCCAGTGACAGGTCGGGGTGCTGGATGCGCAAACGTGCGATTGCGACGAAATGAGCGGGCGCCGCGCCACCGAGGATCTCCAGGGCGCGTTGCGCCCGGATCGCGGTCACCATGGCCGACTGCTGGGCACGACGTTGGTTGGAGTCCACCAGTGCCGCGTCCACGGTCGGTGTGGTGCCGGTTCGTTGGTGTGATTGCCAGGCCGCCCGGGTCTGTTGGGCGCCGATTCGATTCAACAAGGTGTCGATCGTGTCGGCGTCGCGAACGGTGATCCGCTCGGCACCGCGCAGCTGACGCGCTCGGATGTGCACACCGAATCTGCGCGCGGCCCCGGCCAGGGCCGAGGCGGCTTCGACCCCGGGGCATTCGACCTCAAGCCCCCGCGCACGACCGGCCAGCGCCAGCGAGCCCCGGGCCAGGAAGGCGCCCCGCCACACCGCTTCGGCGTCGGCCGTACTACCCGCGACGATCTGCGGCGGCATGCCCCGGACCGGCCGACCCCGACGATCGATCAGCCCGGTCAACCGGGCCACATCTTCGGCTTCGTGGGCAACGTGCACCACGTATCGGGAGCGGGTGGCGATGCTCGGCAGCGCGCGTATTTCAGCCGTACATCCGTACAGGTCCTTGAGGTCTTTGCAGACACGTGTGGCGATCGGCTCGCGGTCGACTTCTGCGTCAATCACGGCGCGTCCCTTGACGATACGCAGCCCGCCGGCGAATTGCAGGAGCGCAGTCACTTCCGCCTTGCGCGCACTGGCCAGATGCACGACCGTACCGGCAAGCTCATCCTTGGCGCTCGGTGTCAACATCACAAGTCCCCCACTGCCTCACCTGATCGAATCCCGTTTGTTCAGCTGCCTTATGCGCCGCATCGCGAATCGCCATGTTGGCGACACTGTGCGAGTTGGTGCATGAGGCGCTCGGAGAGCGGACCGTCGGGATGGTGCAGCGCACGCCAGGTTTCCAGGGTTCCCATCAGGGCGTCTGGGACCGTAAGTTGTTCGCGGACAACGACGGTGATCAACGTTTCGATCACCGTGCCGAATTCTCCGATGCCCAGGTTCACGTAGGCGTTGTTGAGCTCGGAAACAGTCAAGCGAGAACGGATGCTCTCCACCAGTTCCCACGCCACGTCGGACTCGCTACTCAACGACATCAATCCCTTCAGCCCGCCCGCCATCACCACGCCCCCATTTCCTGCGTTATAGGGGGTAGTCGTGATCCAGCGCCCGAACCGAACGTCGCGATCGCGTGATCCGAGACACAATCGCCCCCGGCGTAGGGCAACGGATCACACGGTGAACCGACACCAACGCCGGCCGTGGCGGTAGGGCCACGGCCGGCGTTGGCGGCTGACGTCGTCAGCAGTGAAGCACTGGACTCAGACTGACGTCAGCTCGGAATCGCGTTGGATCGGCTTCGGCCAGGGCTGCGGAACCGGACGCTGACGGACGCGTTGCGGCCACCAGAACCAGCGTCCGAGCAGGCTGGCGATCGACGGCGTCATCAGCGACCGCACCACCAGGGTGTCGAACAACAGCCCCAGACCGATGGTCGTACCGACCTGGCCGATGATGATCAGCTTGCTCACCGACATCGACATCATGGTGAAGGCGAACACCAGGCCCGCCGAGGTGACGACCGAACCCGTGCCGACCATGGCGCGGATGATGCCGGTGTTGAGCCCGGCGTGGATTTCCTCCTTGATGCGGGAGACCAGCAGCAGGTTGTAGTCCGCGCCGACCGCCAGCAGCACGATGACCGACATTGGTAACACCATCCAGTGCAACGGAATACCCACGATGTGCTGCCAGAGCAATACCGAGAGACCGAACGCCGATGCCAGGCTGAGCACCACGGTGCCGACGATCACCGCCGATGCGACAACCGCACGGGTGAGGACCAACATGATGATGAAGATCAGGATCAGCGCCGCAGCCGCGACGATCATCAGGTCGTAATCGGCACCGATCTGCATGTCGTTGTACATCGCCGCACTGCCGCCGAGGTAGATCGAGGAGCCCTCGAGCGGCGTGCCCTTGATCGCGTCGGCCGCGGCGATCTTGAGCGGTTCGATACGCGAGGTGCCCTCCTGTGTCAGCGGGTTACCTTGGTGAATGATGGTGAACCGCACGGCATGTCCGTCGGGCGACATGAACAGCTTGAGACCACGCTGGAAATCTGCGGTCGTGAAGGCCTCCGGCGGCAGGTAGAACGAATCATCGTTCTTGGCCGCGTCGAACGCCTCGCTCATCGCGGTGCCGGTCTGCTGCATCGCGATGGTCTGATCCTGCTGCGCCTTCTGCATCTGGTACTGGTTCAACAGCACCTGCTTCTGATGCTTCATCGACGCGATCTGCTTGGGCATCGTCGCGACCATCTTGGGCATGAGGTCGGCCATGCGCTGCATGTCGGGAACGATGGCCTGGAAGTCATCGGACATCAAGCTGATGCCGTCGATGCTCTCGAAGACCGACCGCATCGACCAGCACACCGGGATATCGAAGCAGTGCGGCTCCCAGTAGAAGTAGTTGCGCATGGGCCGGAAGAAATCATCGAAGTCCGACAGGTGATCTCGAGTGTCACCCATGTCATCCGAGGTGGTCTTCATCTTGTCGGCCATCCGCTGCGACACCGCTGCCAGATCCTTCTGGACGCTCATCATCTCGGTCATGGCGTCGATGCTGTTCTGCAGATCGTCGGCCTGAGAGAGCAGATTGTTCAGATTGGTCTGCGTGTAGTCGTTGTTCATGAGCTGCGTGGAGCCGCTCTGTCCGACGGTGTACGGGATCGTCGAGTGCTTGATCGGGTCACCGTCAGGTCGGGTGATGGTCTGCACCTGGGCAATTCCGTGCACGTTCTTCAGCGCCTTGGCGATCTTGTCGATCACCAGGAAGTCGGCCGGGTTCCGCAGATCGTGATCGGACTCGACCATCATCAGGTCCGGGTTCATCTTGGCCTGCGAAAAGTGCCGGAACGCAGCGTCATAGCCGACGTTGGCGGGGATGTCCTTCGGCAGGTAGATCCGGTCGTCGTAGATGGTGTGATAGCCCGGTAGCGCGATCAGCCCGACCAGTGCCGCCACCACGGCTCCGACCAGGATGGCGCCGGGCCAGCGCACCGTCGCGGTACCGACCCGATGCCAGCCGGCGGTTCTCGTGTTCATCCGGGGTTCGAGGACCCGGCGGAAGCGGGTTGCGACCGCGATCACCGAGGGCCCGAGGGTCAGTGCCATCGCGACCACCATCACCATGCCGATGGCCAGCGGGAAGCCCATGGTCTGGAAGTACGGCAACCGGGTGAAGTGCAGGCACAGGGTGGCGCCGGCAATGGTCAGGCCGGAGGCCAGCACCACGTGCGCGGTGCCGTGAAACATGGTGTAGTAGGCCGATTCTCGGTCCTCTCCGGCTCGTCGCGCTTCCTGATAGCGCCCGATCAGGAAGATGACGTAATCCGTCGCCGCGGCGATCGCCAGCGTCACCAGCAGGTTGGTGGCGAAGGTGGTCAGCCCGAAAACGTTGTGGTAGCCCAGGAATGCCACCAGACCGCGCGCCCCGGAGAGTTCGAGCACCACCATCACCAATACGAGCAAGGTCGCGATGACGGATCGGTAGACCAGCAAGAGCATGACCGCGATGACGCCGAACGTGACGAGTTCGATCAGCTCCATGCTCTCGTCGCCGACGACGTTCTGGTCAGTGCTCGTTGCCGCCGGACCGGTCACATAAGCCTTTACCCCTGGCGGAGCGGGGCTTTCGGTGGCGATGTGGCGCACCGCCGCGACCGAGTCGTTGGCCAGCGTCTCCCCCTGGTCACCGGCGATGTAGACCTGAACGTAGGCCGCCTTGCCGTCGCGGCTCTGCGCACCTTTGGCGGTCAGGGTGTCACCCCAGAAGTCCTGGACATGCTGGACGTGGGTGGTGTCGGCGCGGAGGTCAGTGACCATCTTGTCGTAGAACGCGTGCGCGTCGGCTCCCAGCGGATTGTCGCCTTCGAGCACGATCATCACCGAACTGCTGGTGCTGTATTCGTCGAACACCTTGCCGACGCGTTTGGTGGCGATCATCGACGGCGCATCGTTCGGGCTCATGGACACCGCGCGCAGCTTGCCGACTTCCTCGAGCTGCGGGACGACGGTGTTCAGCGCGGCGATGACCCCGATCCAGGCCAGGATGATCAGTACCGCGAACCGGCGGAGGAACCGCGGTATCCCCTTGTGCCCCTTGTCCTCTGCCACCGGGATGGCGTCTGTCTGGGCCTCGTCGGCCGGCGCGCTCATGCGGCCTTCACAAAGCAGAAGGTCTCAGCGTTCATACCGGTGGCGGTCCTCTCTTCTTTGACCACGTCATCGACACTGACCCGGCAGCTGATGCTGTTGCCGTCGCCCTGGGCCAGAATGTTGGGCTGCACCGAGGGCAGCGTGGTCGATAGCGTCAACGTCCACGGCAACGACACTCCCGCAGCGCGCTGCGGCCTGCCTTCGAGGTCCATGTAGTTGACGACGGCCGTGCTGCCCGTGCCGTAGATCTCGTACTTGACGAATTTCGGGTTGAAGTCCTCGGCGTTGTCCGAGCTCTTCTCTGTGATCACAACGGGATTCGAGCCGAACACCTGGCGGACGTTCGACACGATCACCACGCCGGCGCCAACCGCAACGATCACCAATAGCGGTAGCCATGCCCGCCGAAACACACTCGTCATCGCTGCCTTCTGTAGAAATTGCCGACCGCGCGGTCGTCGGGCATGTGGCGGCTCACCACCATTGGTGACCCCCGGGGACATCTAGCTAGGTAACCTAACGGAAAAAGTGGATAGAGTCCATCCATTTAAATGTCGTCTTCGTTACAACCCGGCGCAGCCCCACCGCATTCCTGCGGCGTCCGCACATGCGCGATCTACCCCGGAAAATGGCTGGTCAGCGCGGGAAATTTGGACGCAAATCACTCAACTATTGGAGGCGAAGTCCCAGACCTGCATGTTGCCGGCCGGGTAGTTCACGCACACGTCGGTGGCCTTCGCGACCACACCCTTGTTGTTGAAGAACACCTTGGCCCAGTTACCCCAGTGGGTGGCCACCTGTTCGTAATAGACGTTGGTGGCGGTGTCCTCGGAGTACTGCCGGCGACCCACCGGATCGAGCGAGAAGAACCAGTGGATGCGATCCTCGGCCATCTGCTGAATGTCGGCGGGCCGGTTGTTCCGGTCGATCATGTAGCGCTGGTAGTAGACCGGACTCGTGTCACGCACCGCCTGCAGATACTGCTCGGCATCACAGGTGGTGACGATGATCCGATGCGGGATCGGGTAGTCGTCGGTGGCATCAGCCGAGGCCGGGCCGGCCAGCGACAGAGAGGAAGACGCCGCAACCCCAAACGCCATGGCAGCCAATCCCATACGGCGTGATCGAATCGTCATGCGCGGCCTCCCGATTGCGACTGACGCGCGGCGTCGTCCAACACCGAATGCTTGTCCGGGCAATAGAAATCTATTGCGGCACCGAGGAACTGCCAGTTCTGCTGCGTGACGTTCTGCCGGGACAAGTTGGTGGCGACGAACTTGGCCGACTGATAGGCGTCGTGGTCGACGTTGTTGCTCAACCGCTGGCAGGTGATCTTGCCCAACCAGGCGTTGTAGTCCTTCGGGCCATAGATCCCGTAGGTGTGCAACTGATTCGCGAAGTCCGTATCGGGATCGGCGTATGCGGTCCCCGAATTGGCCACTGCCGCAAGCAGTCCGATACCGGCCGCAGCCAAGGCGTGTCTGGCCCGGTGATGTCGCGTCATACAGCACGTCCCCCTGATCGCAGATCACCACAACCGTCAGCTGATCGCAGTGCTCAGCATGAAGTTATTCAGCTAAGTGGATGGAGTCAATCCACTTACCTGAAAAGTGTCTCGCATTACACTGCGGAGGTGATGACCCGCCAGACCACTGATCGACCGCTGCGCAAGGACGCCGTGCGCAATCGTCAGCGAGTGATCGACGCGGCCCGCGACCTGTTCGCCACACGAGGCCTGGGCGCAACGCTCAATGAAGTAGCACACCACGGCGGGATCGGCGTCGGCACGGTATATCGCAGGTTCCCCACCAAGGACGAGCTGATCGAGGCCATCTTCGAGGACGCGATCGACGAGATCGCCGCTTTCGCCGATTCGGGATTGGAATTCGACGACTCCTGGGCGGGATTCACCTGGTTCGTCGAACAGATGGGTCAGCAGACGGCCACCGATCGTGGCCTGCGAGAAATTCTGTACGGACAGAGTGGTTGCGGCAATCGGGTGGATGCGGCACGTACCCGCCTGGTTCCGAAGCTCGCGAAACTTGTTGAACGGGCCCAAAAAGACGGATATCTGCGACCGGGTATCTCCGACAGCGACATGCCGATCCTGGGTCTTCTGGCAGGCACGGTCAGCGAGTTCGCCGGGCACGTCAATGCTGACCTGTGGCGACGGTACGTGGCCATCTTCCTGGACGGGCTGCGCGCTCGCGATGGGCAGGACACCCTGCCGGTCGACGCCCTTGATGAAGACGAGGCCGCGATCGCCATGACTACCCATCGGCCGGTGACCTGAGCCGGCAAGCCGGATCCCGCTGACTGGCGGCGGTTATCCGGGCACAAAGTCGGGTATCCACCAGCTATGCGTGCAGTCTTCCTAGGTCCGGAGGACACCCCGATCTTGGACGCGGCCGAAGCCTGGTTTGTCGGGGCCGTCGTACAGCGACTCGACATGGGCGGCGACCATGTCGGTTATCTGTTGAAGCCCCTGGCCGGGCATCACTCTGAGAACCCGCGTGCCCCGGTGTCATTCAACGATGTCAAAGATGTCGAACCCGGGCATCGGCCTCAAGGACCGGAAGTCCAGAACGGATGATCTCCGCCAGCACGCCACAAGAGCCGGTCAGCCTGCCATGAACTCGTCATAGGCCGAGGCCATCTCGGGCGAGAGCACCGCGACATTGCACGCACGTTGGGTGTCACCTATCGGCGCCAGAATGCCCTTGAGTTCGAAGTACTCCTGCGGGTTGGCCGTGAAGTACGTTCTGATGTTGGCGGCCGCGGCCTCGCGCGGTTGCGTATACACCGCGGATACGGCCTGGTCTGCGCCAGGGTGCACATTCAAATAGCCGCGCGCCGCGCCAAGCACCGACTGCACCGTCGCATTGACGGACTCTCGACTGCAGTCGGTCGGAACGGCGCCGGCGCTCGGTGCCATTGCGGCCGCAATCACCGTTCCTGCGGCCAACGTAGCGAGGGCCAGTTGGGAAGTTGAGTTGAGTTTGAGCATCAGGCGAAATCCTCGAAGTAGTTCCTATTGCGATTCCCGAATTGGATAGGTACCCCGATTCGTGCAGGTACAAACATCCGAACTCATTTGGCGGACAAAGTTTTCGAGTGCATCGGGAGAATCCCGACAACAGGAGGCCAGACGGTCGGCGGTTCGGATGTTCCGCGCCGGCGACGGTTTTCGGCGTTTCGGCCGTGGCCGATGTCGGCGCCGGCCTTGATGGGCTTACGCGCATGGCTCTCGTAGGAGTCGGATACGGGTGGGTCGTTTGCGCTTCATTGCGTTCTAGTGCGTTTGAGCCGGTCCCGTGGTTTGTAGCGCCTCGGCGTGGGTATCACTGTCAGTAGTGATCGCAGTTGGAGCGGTCTACGAACATTAGGCGGTTGACGTGATCATCTTGGGAGTCATTTTGCTTGTTCTCGGGTACGCACTGGCGGTGCCCATTCTCGAGACCGTTGGCGCCATCCTGCTGGTTGTGGGTGCTGTGCTGTGGATCCTCGGCGCGGTGGGGCGCCCGGTCGGTGGACGAAAGGTCTGGTTCTAACTCGCCGATCTCACTCGCGTGTCACAATCGGACTATTCGATTGGGGCGCGCGGGCACGGCCGACCGCCGCCTTGGCCGACGGCCAAACCACTAAATGCAGTGTGCCTCAGCATGTATCGAACGTCGTTGCTTGCGCGCCACCACTGGCAAGCGATGGCCCGATCTCCTTGCCGGCCAAAGAGATCGGGCCATCGGGCTAGTTTGGCCTACTGGTTTGCTCGTTGCCTCTGCTCAGCGACGTCTGCCGCTGCGCGCGCCGATTCGGCCTGGGCTTCCTTCTTTGCGGCATCCCGCTCCGCTTCACCTTTGTCCTGCTGAGCTTGGCCCTCGCGAACAAGGTCGTCGCGACCCGTCACGGTGCCGGCGACCTCTTTGACTTTGCCCTTAACACCTTCAACTACTCCCTTGAGACCCTCTTCAGGACCACTATTGTGTTCACCCACAGCGTTTCTCCTCGGTTGGTAAGTCCCACGTGAAAGATTCGTGCGTCACATTTCATGACGGCGGGCCGGGGACGGCACCCACTACGAACTGGGTTCCCCGTCAGACCACGGCGAAACCCGTTGTGCAGAAAGGGTTGCCACGTCACACGGCTGCGGAATGAGGACTCAGTCGCTGCCCGGCGCTGCCACGACCTCGCGCGCGGACCCAATCGAGCCGGCGACGGTCCCCTAGCGATCGCCCACTGCGCGACAGCTCGCATCGGGGTATTCGACGTCCTTCCACACCGACTGCACCACGCGGAGCGCATCCGATGGGTCGCGGCCGCTGGCGCGTTGCTTTGTCCGAACTGGTCAACGGATCCGCCCCATCGAGACCGACCTCCCCATATGCGCGAGCGGATGCAGGCCCACCCGTTGGCTGGATCCTTACGGTATTGGGCAGAACAGCCACTGTTCACGCGGACACCAATAGGCCAGCGTTAGATGCCGATGGATATACACCGCATTGCAGTCATAGCCCTCGACGGCGTCAAGGCCCTTGACTTGGCGATTCCGATGGACGTCTTCACGGTTGACCCCGATGTCCCCTATGAGTTGAAAATCTGTGGGGTGTCCGATCGAGTCAGGACTGCGTCAGGCCTGACCTTGGCGGTGGACCACGGACTTGACGTAGTCCGCGACGCCAACACGGTGATCGTGCCGGGATATCAGCCGGTAGGTCAGCCTGTACCTCCTACAGTCATTGAGGCGCTCGCAACAAGTCTGGCGCGGGGCACCCGATTGGCGTCAATCTGCACGGGCGCATTTGCTTTGGCGGCTGCCGGCATTCTTGACGGCCAACGAGCCACCACCCATTGGCAGCACATCGACGAACTCGCGGCGCAGTTTCCATCAGTACAAACCGACCGAGACGTGCTTTACGTCGACAACGGGAATGTCCTTACCTCTGCCGGGATGTGCTGCGGGATAGACATGTGCCTCCACGTCGTGATGCGAGACCTTGGCGCCGCTACCGCGAATCGGGTCGCTCGCGCATTGGTCGCCCCACCTCATCGCGACGGGGGTCAAGCACAATACGTACCCGCTGCAGTAGCGGTGGCAGGTGACACCTCATTGGCGGCTACCCGGGCATGGGCTTTGGGTCATGTTGCCGACCCGATCGCTGTTTCAGAGATGGCCAAGCACGCAGGGATGTCGATGAGGAACTTCACGCGCCGCTTCACCGAAGAATCCGGAACGACTCCATTGCAGTGGCTGGTCAACGCGCGCATTACTTCTGCGCGCGAATTGCTTGAAACAACGGACTACTCGATCGATCGTGTAGCCCGGGACTCGGGGCTGGGGACGGCCGCCAACCTTCGTCTGCATTTTCGTAGAAGTCTGGCCACAACTCCGACTGCCTATCGCCAAACCTTCTCGTGTGATTGCGACACTGCGACGGCGGTCTGACCGGTCGAACAATGCGATCAGAGTCAATCCCGCTGCGATAGTGGTGCAATGACATTGGCTCCGGGCCATCAATGTGTATTCCGTGCCAGTGCACGATGATCGTCACCGGTGACCGCACCCCATCCACTTGCTCATATCTGTGCACTTGATCGACCAAACCATCCGAAACTTGCTGCTGGCCAAATCCTTTCAAAATGGGTCGAGTACGGACAAACCCCCGCGTGTCTCCCGGAGAGTGATCTGGGTGGCGCCACGCCGCGGCGCGAGCGATACCCAGCGCTCGGATGGGGCGCAGATGGCTTCGACGGCCATCGAGCCAGCCGCGGTTGGCAGTATCAATAGAAGAAAAAGGGTCTGGAATTTCTCATCGCTATCGTGGAGCCGCAGAAGCCGCGTCTCAACAAGCCGAAAATTGTCTTCGGTCACGCATCCCGGTGGGCGTCTGGCAAGTACGTGCTACAGTGTCGAGGCCATGGGCATCTTCCTCCACATGTCTGCGATATGAACGCCTTCGCCTCACGTCAAGAGCATTGGTGTCGGGGTGGCTTGGCTGCGCCGCGCACTCCATTCGATCTCGGCACCGCATAGCAGGGCGTCCTGGATATTCGATTTGAAGCGAAGGCTGCCCAGTCTTGCGCGTGGAGAAATTGCCACTGCGCCTGAGGCCAAGACGTGTTCGCCATCACATTCGTAGATTCGAACCACGCCACGCTCATCCCGAGCGCCACATTTCCAGAAAAGAACCCCGCCATGGTCGACCGCCCGTCACTCAGTACTGTCCAAGTAGCCATCACCGTCGATGATTTCGTGCTGTGGGACGGAACTCCGCTTCCCGAGGGGCACACCTCGCTGGACGTGACCCGCGCCGTCGCGCAGGCATTGACAGAGGCGGGCCAGACCGGCGTCTACGGTTTCGCCCATACCTACAGCATCGCCAAAAACCCAGCCAGCCTGGCGTGTTGGGATACCTGGCTGGAGGCCGGCCACCATCTCGGCAATCACACACACCAACACGCTCCACTGCGTTGGATGAGCGCTGACGACTTCTGCCGCGACGTCGACCACGCCGAACAGCTCATCGGTCGGTACATCGACATAGCTCCGGAACGCTACTTCCGGTACCCGATGGACATGTCATCAGGGTCCGAAGGAAAGCGGGGACAAGTCGAGGATTATTTGCGCGACAACGGATATCGCAACGCGCCCATCACATGTTGGTTCGGCGACTTCGTGTATATCGTGCCCTATCAGCGGTCCCTCATCACCGGCGACGTGCAGGCACAGATCCGCCTGGAAGACCTGCACGTCCAGGGCGCGATAGAGGGTTTGGAGAAACACGCTGCGTCTGCACGAGCCATGTTCGGCGCCGATATTCCTCACATCTGGATGGTGCATGGCACACCGTTGGCGGCGCGCACTATTGGACGCATCATCGAGGCGTACAAGGCGCGCGGGGTGGAGTTCATCAGCCTTGAAAGGGCCATGCAGCATCCGGCGAACTTCGGCATGCCACCCGTCCACGACGCCTTCAGCAACCACCTGCAGCGGTACGCCATGGCCGCCGGGATCACCAAACCCGATCTATCCGAGGATCTCTTCGGAGAAATCCTGTTCAAATGCCCGGTCAACGGCATGGACACCCTTCAGTACTACGACGAGAAAGTCCTCAAGCCCATCGCCGAACGAGTCGGTTCGCCCTACCTCTGGGACTGGACGTGAACCTGCACAACACCAGATCACTAACAACCAGAACCTAAGAAAGAGAGCCGAACTCGTGCTCAACCTGTCCGTCATGCTTGCCGACAGCGCCCGTGACCAGCCCACCACTACCGCGGTCATCGAAGGGCCACGCCAGATGACCTATCACGAGATCAACGCCGCCGCGAATCAGGTTGCAGCACTGCTGATTCAGCGGGGAATCGCCGTTGGCGACCGAGTAGCCATGAGTGTCCCCAACATCCTCGAATTCCCCATCGTCTACTACGGGATCCTCAAAGCAGGAGCGGTCGCGGTCCCGCTGAACACCATGCTCAAACGCGCCGAAGTCGGCTACCACCTGACCGATTCAGGCGCTCGCGCCTATTTTTTCGCCAGCGAATTCCTGCCTGACGACGCCTGGCTTGCGTTCGACGACGTCCCCACCTGCGAGCATCCGATTGCAATCACCGATCTCGACGAGGTTCTGAGCGGCTACTCCGACCAAGAGGTGCTGGTCCCGACCGAAGCGACCGACACTGCGGTCGTCCTTTACACCAGCGGCACCACGGGCAAGCCCAAGGGCGCCGAACTCTCGCACGCCAACCTCGTGACCAATTCACTGGCCTGCCACCGGCTTTTCGGCACGCTCGACGAAGTGCAATTGGTGACATTGCCGCTGTTTCACTCGTTCGCTCAAACCGTACAGATGAATGCCGGTTTCAGTCAGTGCGGAACACTGGTGCTGCTACCTCGATTCGACGCCCGTGTTGCATTGAATCTTGTCCGTGACCATGCGGTGACGGTATTTGCCGGTGTGCCCACGATGTACTGGGCACTTCTGGGCGAAGCTGCTCACCGCGATGACATCGCCGAACTCGGCCGCCAGTTGAAGGTCGCGATGTCAGGTGGCGCCGCGCTGCCAGTGGAACTGCTAAGGCGATTCGAGACAGTCTTCGGGGTGGGAATCCGCGAGGGGTACGGCCTGTCTGAGACAAGTCCCGTCGTGGCCTTCAATCGCCTGGACCGGCCTAGCCGTCCCGGTTCCATCGGGATGCCAGTGTGGGGTGTCGAGCTCGGCCTGCGCGGTGCCGACGGCCGTCCCGTGGGTCCCGGCGAACGCGGTGAATTGATAGTTCGCGGACACAATGTCATGAAAGGCTACCTCGGTCGTCCCGCGGCAAGCGCTGAAGTTCTCGATGCAAATGGCTGGTTCCGCACCGGAGATATCGCCACGCGTGACGAGGACGGGTTCTACTACATCGTTGATCGCGCCAAGGATCTGATCGTCCGCGGTGGCTTCAATGTCTACCCTCGCGAGGTCGAAGAGACCCTGATGACCAATCCCGCTGTCAGCCTTGCCGCGGTGGTGGGCATTGCGGACGAACGCGTCGGTGAGGAGATCAAAGCGTTCATCATCGTGCGGCCGGGAGCCGCGCTCACCGAACAAGACGTGCTCACGTGGTGCCGGGATCGCCTGGCGGTGTACAAATGCCCACGCGCAGTGCAATTTTGCGATCAACTCCCCCTCAACGCCACAGGGAAAGTCCTCAAGCAGGAGCTACGCAACAGCCTCAAATCCGCGACGGCGTAACCGGAGCGGCCGGAACACCTGCGCCGCAGCACATCGCTAGACGTCTCAGTTCTCCTGCCCTGCGCGGCTGTTCACATTGCACCCGTCCGACCCATCGGGCTTTCGCCGCGTCAAGCGTCAGAGGGCGCGTCCGAGAGCCTGGCGGTTTCGATGGCCCAGACCCACAAGACGGAGTACACACCATGACATATCCACCGCAATCGGACGATGCCGAACAACACCCCAAGACTGGTGGCCACGTCACCACTGACCCGAAAAAGGTTATTGCACCAGAGCGCATCTGGGCGCCGCGGGTCATATGTCCCGCACGGCCGACCGCCAGGATCATTGCACGGTCGCGCCGAGCCGGCGCCAATTGTCGGCGGGATCGGACGGACACTGCCCAGGTGAGCACGCGCACTCGTCTGCTTGGGTTGGCTGTCGCGGTTCTCGTGTTGGCGATCGGCGCACCCGGCATACCGGTGGTTCGCGCCGACGAGAGTCCATATCTGCAGTTCTACACACCGCCGAAGCCGCTTCCGCCCGGTCAACCCGGTGACCTCATCCGCACCGAGCCGTCACGACTGGTGCTCGAACCCTCCGGTCAACTCGGAGCGTTCGTTGGCGCTGGAACGCGGATCATGTACCGCAGCACCGACGCTCAAGGGCAGCCCGTGGCAGTGACAGGCACCTACATCGAGCCGGATGTGCCCTGGCCGGGGAGTGGGCCGCGGCCACTTCTGGCGTACGCGGTGATGGGTTTTGGCATGGGCGAACAATGCGCACCGTCACGCGTGTTTAATCAGGGCATCCACGCCTCGCTGGACACCGGTTTCGACGTCATGTTCAACTTGGAGGAAGGATGGGTGGCGACCCTGCTTGCCCGAGGTTTCGCCATCGTCATCACCGACGGTGTCGGAATGGGTACCCACGACTCGGCGTCACCGCAGTTCCTCAACCGTAACGCCGGCGGAGCTGCACTCATCGACGCCGCACGCGCCGCGATGAAGCTTCCCGGTACATCCCTGAATCCCCATGGCCCGGTTGCCTTTTGGGGGTGGCTCGCGGGCGGGCACGCGGCATTGTCCGCAGCCGAACGAGCGGCCAGTTACAGCCCCGAGTTGCACGTTGTCGGCACCTACGCTGCCGCAGCACCCACGGAGATCGCACCAGTGCTCCCCGCTATGGATGGCAACTTCCTAGCCGGACTCCTCGGCTACGTCCTGCGAGGCATCATGGCGTCTTATCCCGGAACCGAGCAGCCCATCTGGGACTCGCTCACGCAGCGCGGAGTGGAGATGCTGACCAACACCGGTCGTCAATGCCTCCTGCAGACCGGAGTCGACTACATGTTTCGGCATATCCAGTTCTGGTTCAAGGAGGACGTCTTCGCGACCGCCGCCGCCGAACCGTTCAAATCGCTCCTGTGGGCTCAGCGGATAGGCAACGTCAAACCCACCGGCCCGGTGTATTTGACTCACAACCGCTGGGATCCCTTCGATCCATACAGCGCCGTAGAACACACCGCAGGCGACTGGTGTGCGATAGGAGCCGACGTGACCCTATGGACAAACGAACAGCCGCCGTTGTTCAACAAGCTGGACATCAATTCGATGCTGCCCATCTTCGTCGACGGCGAACGCAGCATGGCCTGGATCGCGGACCGGTTCAACGGAGTCCCCACAGCGCCTACGTGCGGCCAGGCTCCGCCACCGGCCTGACCCAAACGGTTCGCACATCGCAGCGCTCGCGAGAAGCCTCCGTGCGCCTGGCGAAAGGTAAACTGCGCACAAAACCTAGACGTGTCCCAGGTCACATTCCTAGATTGAAGATCAGTGCCGCGAGGCGCGTCGGCCAGCACCAGACCGCAGGTCTCGAACAGCAAGGACAAGGGAGCGACGTTCCACCGTGAACTACACCGTGCACACGCTGAGCACCCAGGACATGGGCGCTCAGGAACGCAGCGACTGGTGGCGAGATCGGGTGTCCGAAATCCATTGTCCGATGTCGTTCGCCTTGGCCGACAACTATTTTGGGCGGCTGGACTACCAGCAGTCAGACCGCTACCGGCTGGTGCGTTGGTGGGGCGACGCCGAAACGCTGACCCGCGACTCCACCCAGATACGTCGATCTCCGCACGAATCCTACGAGCTGCTGATCCCGGTCCACGGGCACCTGGAGCTCACACAAGGCGACCGCGACATCGTCGCCGTTCCACACACGATGACCCTCACCTCGCTTGATGCCGCGATGGATATGCGCCATGGCGACCACGTCTCGGCGGTAGCCCTGGTCATTCCGCGAGAGCACCTGGATTCTCGTCTTGCCCGACCGACCGGCAGTCGCCCCGTATCCCTTGACGGGCGGCGCGGGCTCGGTCGCATCGTCGTCGATCAGCTACGCACGGTCCGTGGCGAGCGCGACCAGCTTGACGGTTTCGCGTTCGACGCGGTCATGGACCGGATCGTCGACCTCATCGCCATCGCCTACAACGATCTCACCGCACCGCTGGACGTTGTTCCCGGCGACGTACTGGTGGAATCGATCCGCCGCTACGTCCGGAGCAACGCTCACGATCCGGCGCTGACCGGCTCAGGTATCGCCTCCGGCCTGGGCTGGTCGCTGCGGCACATCCAGCACCAATTGCAACGCGTGGGCACGACACCGTCGGATCTGATCCGCGAGGAACGGCTCGCGCTGGCACGAGTACGTCTCCAAGATCCCGGTTGGCGTACGCAAAGCATCACCCAGATCGCCTATTCCTCCGGTTTCGGCGACCTGAGCACCTTCAGCAACGCCTACCACCGCAGCTTCGGCGAACGACCGTCAGACACCCGCACGCCCCGCTGACGTGGGCTGCCGGTATCCGTTAACTACAGCGCGCACAACAACATACATGCGCGACACCCCAAGATCGCACGCCCGAACATCCCATAGCGTCGAAGCATGCAACGTGCCACTCATCCGCTAGCCGACCACGACACCCTGTTCTCCGTCAGCGGCCGCATAGCCGTAGTGACCGGAGGATCCCGGGGTATCGGCGCCATGATCGCCCGCGGCCTCGTCACCGACGGCGCCGAGGTGATCATCACGAGCCGAAGAGTCGAACAATGCCACGACACAGCGCATCACATCAACAGCGAGGCCGAAGCTCTCGGTAGCTCCGGGCGCTGCAGCTACATCAGCGCCGATCTATCAACGCCCGCAGGGGTCGCACATCTCGTCAACTCCGTCAAAGATCGCCACGAGCACATCGACATCTTGGTCAACAACGCCGGCACCACGTGGGGAGCGCCACTGGAGGAATATCCGATCGCCGGCTGGAGCAAGGTTCTCAACACCAACCTCGTCTCCCCTTTCGGCATCATCGTTGGACTACTACCGCTGCTACGAACCGGCGCCCGCCCACAGCGGCCTGCGCGCATCATCAACATCGGCAGCGTCGACGGGCTGGTCGCACCGCAGTGGGAGAACTACTCCTATAGCGCCAGCAAGGCGGGCCTGCACATGCTCACCCGCCATCTCGCCGGCCGCCTGGCACCCGACAACATCACTGTCAACGCCATCGCTCCCGGCCCGTTCCTCACAGATATGCTCAGCCACGTCGCCGCGGACCCAGCACGCGAGGACGAACTGCTCAACACCATTCCCCTCGGTCGCTACGGCCAGTCCGACGACATCGTCGGCGCCGTCCGATTCCTGTCCTCGACAGCCGGCGCATTCGTCACCGCAGCCGTGCTACCTGTCGACGGTGGCTTCAGCGGCGCTACGCGCTGAATCCCCCACCCCGACAACGAATATCACGACCCGTACCCCGACCAAGAGCAGGAGCATCAGCATGCCCGAAGCCGTCATCGTTTCCACCGCACGAACCCCGATCGGCCGCGCAGGCAAAGGATCCCTCAGGGACCTACGCGCCGACGACCTCGCCGCACACGCCGTGCTCGCCGCACTCGCCGAAATTCCCGAACTCGATCCCCACCAGATCGATGACCTCATGCTCGGCGTAGGGCAACCTGCCGGTGAATCCGGAAACAACCTGGGGCGAGCAGTAGCCGTGCTGGCCAGTCTCGACCACGTCCCCGGCGTGACCGTCAATCGATACTGTTCAAGCAGCCTGCAAACAACACGTATGGCACTGCACGCCATCAGATCTGGCGAAGGCGACGTCTTCATCTCCGCCGGCGTAGAGACCGTCAGCCGATACTTCAACGGCGCCGCGGACAATCCCGAAGGCCAAAATCCGGTCTTCACCGAAGCTCAGTCCCGCACCGCCGCCCGCGCACAGGACAACTCCGGCTGGACAGATCCACGTGCCGATGACCAGCTACCGGATATCTACATCGCGATGGGGCAGACCGCGGAGAACGTGGCCCAGTTCAAAGGTGTCAGCCGTGCTGATCAAGACGCATTCGCCGTGCGCAGCCAGAATCGCGCCGAAGCTGCCACCGCCTACGGTTTCTGGGCTCGCGACATCGCCCCCGTGCCGCTACCCGACGGCAGCTACGTCAGCGCCGATGACTGTCCCCGCACCGATGTCACCCTCGAAGCCGTCTCCGCCCTACCACCCGTTTTCAGGCGGTACGGCACGGTCACCGCCGGCAACAGCTGCCCCCTCAACGACGGGGCCGCTGCCCTCGTCGTGATGTCTGATTCCAAGGCGGCTGCCCTCGGTATCACCCCGCTGGCACGTGTCGTCAGCACCGGCGTCAGCGGATTGTCACCAGAGATCATGGGGCTCGGGCCCGTCGAGGCGACCAAACAGGCCCTGCAACGCGCCAACCTCACCATCGACGACATCGACCTGGTCGAGATCAACGAAGCCTTCGCCGCCCAAGTCATTGCATCGATGCGCGAGCTCCGCATCGACGAAGACAAGGTCAACATCAACGGTGGCGCCATTGCACTCGGACACCCGTTCGGCATGACAGGCGCCCGGCTCACCAGCACCCTGATCAACTCGATGGCGTTCCATGACAAGCAATTTGGTCTGGAAACCATGTGCGTCGGCGGCGGCCAAGGCATGGCGATGATCCTCGAGCGCCTCTCATAACAATCCCCGTGCGCCGAGTCGATCAGCCGTCAACACCGACAGCACGCGGGAGCGCCAGCGACTGCTCCAGCGCACTAGCGTCGGAACAGTCACTGGCGCCATACCTCGCCGTACTACCTGCTGCCGGATCCGATGATGGCTACGACTTCGATTTCGATGTGCATCTCAGGCAATCCCAGCGCTTTCACGCCAAGTGCGGTCCACAACGGTAGGTGTTGCCCCGCCCGCTTGCGGAACTGTTCAACGACGGCCGTCATGTGGTCGCCGCCAATCGCGTCGTCCTGAGATGGGACGTGGTAGGTGTGGACGTTCACGACGTCGTGCCAGGTGGCACCTGCCGTTGCGAGGGTTCTCTCAACGTTGTCGAAGGCCTTCTCGATCTCGGCTTCCACAGACTCGACCGAGAAGGTCTGGTCATCGTCCCAACCGCCCTGACCGGAGATCTCAACGCGATCACCGATCCGTAGGGCCTGACTGTAGCTGTAGCGGGCACGGGCGATTTCGCCATAGCCGGGGGTGTCGAAGAATTGAGGCTGAGACATACGGATGGTCCCTTCGTGGTCTTTTCAGAATCGGAGTTCTGATCTGCGCGTCGCAAGTTGGATGGCGATGGATCGCGCGTAATTGCGTTGCTAAAGAATGGTTTACGGTATTCAGTTGCCCCAGCGCGACTCCTTGGCGACGAGCTCCTCAACGTAGGTGATGCCGAGTTCATTTCGTTCGCGCAGAATCTCGCCCGGCGATGTGTAGCGCGGAGCGTTCTCAGGATCAGCGGCAGCGTGATCAGCGACCGCATCGACGATCGCGGTGACCATGTCCAAACGCGGGTACGCAGCGTGGATGACGGCCCCGATCTCCGCGGACACCGCGGCCAGGTGCGTGTCAGGCAGGCCGAGGGTTCCGCCGAAGTCGATCGCCACACCCTGGTACGTCAGCGAGGGCAGCGCGCCTCTCCGCTCAGCGATGGCGTACGAGTTGTGCAGCGCAATGGCTTCCCAGACGACATCGACTTTGTCTGCACCCATTCCCTGTTCGCTCAGGAACTCCGCAGCGCGGTCCGCGCCGTCGACCTCGAATCGGATGTTCCTCTGAGCCAGAGTCGACAACCCGACATCATGCAAGACGCATGAAAGGAACAGCAGTTCTTCGTCGAAATCCCGACCAGCGGCAAGGCCGATGTGCGGCGCGAGCAACCGAGCGAACAGAAAGCTCCGCACACTGTGGTTGGCGATAGCTGGCGCCTCGGAGCCGAGCACCAGTGCCAGGGCAGCCGCTGCCAGCGGGGTGCTGGGCAGAGTCACCAGATCCGTGTCGATGGGGAGCGAATTATCTTGTGATTGAGGAAGAGTGGGCGATGTCATGAAATGACTGTGCCTTCTACCCTCCTCCATCTGCGAGAGGCAGAACTGCCCATTATCGCAAGGTTTATGCCAGGTCCGGCAATACTGGTAGCCCGAACTGGTCCTCAACTTCGCGGACTGCGGCATGGACGGAGTCGGTCGCCGTGACGTCGCAGTCCACGGGTAGGACCTGTCCCGGTGGCAGTGTTCGAGCCGTTCGTTCTGCGGCACTCAGGTCGATATCGGCAAGGGCGACCTGTGCGCCGCGGTGAGTCAGTAACGCCGCAGTCGCCGCGCCGAGCCCGCCGCCCGCACCGGTGAGGAACACGACTTTGCCGTCCAGCGAGTAGGTCTGCTGACGCGCAGGTGCCATCATGGAACTCTTTCTGCGGTAATGGATTTGCTACTGGCCGCCGCCGGCGAGGAACGCCGCGGCAATCGGGGTGAACTGCTCGTGGTACTGGAAGATGCCACCGTGCCCGGAGTTGGGATAGATGATCAGCTCCGATCCTGCGATGCGCCGATGTAGGTCCTCGGATAGCGTCGAGGGCACCATTCGGTCGTGGTCGCCGTTGGCGATCAACGTCGGCTGAGTGAGTTTTGACAGGTCCGACGGCCTGGAACGGCCATACGCCTTGATCGCTTTGAGCTGGGTCCGGAAGGCGTTGATCGCGATGTCCTTGTCACGGTCGGTGGTGCGCTCCTTCAGTCGATTGACGAACTGCTTGCCGGCGCGCTTGCCCACCGCGTCGCGGTTGAAGAACAAGAACTCCTTGGGATCGGAACGAGTCAGTGTGGCCCGCAACGTGTCCCAGTAGGTGAGGGCCGCCACTTTGTCGATGTCTTTGCCACCGCGCGGCCCGGTCCCGGTCAGGACCAGCCTGCGCACCAGTTCGGGATGCTTGAGCGCCAGATCCTGAGCGATCATGCCGCCCATCGAGAATGAGAACACATCAATCTTCTTGAACCCCAACGCCGTGATGAAGGTTTAGGCATCGTCGGCAGCTTCTTCGATGGTGCCCGGCACTGAGCCGCTGGACGCCCCGACGCCCTTGTTGTCGAAGGCGATCACGTGGCGGGTCGCGGCGATCGGGTCGATGATTCGTGGATCCCAATTGTCCAAAGTCGCGGCCAGGTGCACGAAGAAGACCACCGGGATGCCGCCTTTGGGACCGAGTTCGCGGTAGGCATAGGTGGTGCCATCGGCGGTCACAGTGTGCGACGGCGCCTTGGCGTAGGAAGTGATGATTTCACCGACACTGCTCACGGGGTGCTCGTTTCTTGAAGTAGAAGGCTATGCAGGCGATTTACGTGATCCGGACTGCGACTCAGTCGGCGAGGAACTCGAGAGCGTCAGGGACGAAGGTGGCGTGATACTGGAAGATGCCGCCATGTCCCGAGCGTGGGTAGATTTTCAACTCCGCGTTGGGGATTCGGTGCGCCATATCCGCCGAGAGGCTGCTTGCCACCATGAGGTCGTCATCGCCGTTGGCGACCAGGACCGGTACCGTGATCCGCGACAGGTCGTCGGGTGTGGCCTTGCCGCCGTTGACGATCGCCTTGAGCTGTGCCAGTCGTGCTTGCATCGAGACCTTCTTGTCCCGATCGAAGGTTCGCTCCTGCAAGCGAGCGAAGTAGTCGGAGGCGGCGTGTTTACCTTCCGCGGTGCGGGGAAAGAACAGGTATTCGCGGGGGTCTTTCCGCGTCAGGAGGGCCTTGGTGTAGGCGACGGCGACGATCTTGCGCATCGCGTCGATGCCGCCGCCACCGCGAGGTCCGGTGCCCGCCAAGATCATTCGCCGAACCAGGTCGGGCGCCTTGAGTGCCACCACCTGTGCGACGGCCCCACCGAGGGAGAACCCGACCAGATCCACCTCCGTCAAGCCGAGCGCGCGGATGAACGCGATCGCGTCGTCGGCCATCTGGTCGATGTTGTCCGGTACCACCGATCCGGTGGCCCCAACCCCTCGGTTGTCGAACGCGACGACGCGGTGGTGTGCCGCAATGCCGTCGATCACTCTCGGGTCCCAGTCGTCGAGCACGGCGGTGAAGTGATGCAGGAACACCACGGGCACGTCGGATTCGACGCCGAGTTCCCGGTATGCGAACGGCACTCCGTTGACGTCGATTGTCGTGGTGGGCGTGTCTTTCCAGGTGAGCATGTCAACCTCTCGGCGTTGATAGGAGTTGGAGTTCAGGGCGCTATCGGATTCCGCGTTTGGTACGCAGCGACGCGGTGCCGTTGCGTCCCTCCTGCCGACGGGCACCAAGCCGTTGGGTCGCCAGAGCGGTTGGTGCAGGGCGTTCACCTGCGCCTCCCGAAGTGGCGACTTGATATTACGATCATAATATTATGACTGTATTATCATCGTCAAGAGTGGTTCGTGACACAAGCGGAGGTGAGTTCCATGGCCAGATATGGAGCGGAACACAAGACCGAGACGCGTCGGCGCATCATCGCGGCGGCTAGCCGGCGCCTCAAGCAAGACGGTATCGACGGTTCGGGGATCGCCGCGGTCATGTCGGACGCCAACCTGACCAACGGCGCGTTCTACGCGCACTTCGGATCCAAGAATGATCTCGTCGCGAGCGTCGTCACCGATCAACTCGAACAGCAGCGGGTCGCCGTCAGCGCTCTACCTGCTGATCGCGAATCACTGGAAGGCTATATCCGCGAATATCTGTCCACCGAACACCGGGACAACCAACCCGATGGCTGCCCGACGGCGGCATTGCTGAGTGAGATCGGACGTTGCGACGGCGTTGTCAGGGACGCCTATTCCGCTGGGGCACAGTCGATCGTCCAGGAAATTGCCGCGCATCTCCCGGCCGTGAGGTCGGAAGCGAATCGGATGCAGACAGCGTGGGGACTCTTCAGCATTCTGGTCACGTCGCTGCAACTCGCCCGAGCGATCACCGACCCCGACGTCTCCGCCCAAGTGCTCGACGCCGGGATCAACAACGCACTTCAGATTCTCGACAGGCCTGAATGACATCCGCCGGCAGCACTGGAAGGTAAAAGAACACCCCCTCCTGTCACTTCTCAGACTGCGCGGCAAGCTGCGACTTCCCCGCCAATGGGGTTCGAGTTTCATCGCAGCTCCAGAAGACTTCGCGCCCTTCACGATCAAAAACCATGCCCCGCTCGGCATCTCACGTCGAACTTGTGGCGAGCGCCAACAATCGCGCCTGTTTTTCTCATGACGGTGCAGTGACTGTTGGCGGCGGTACCCCGATACTGCAACATGCCGCCGAGCGTCGCAGCGTTGCTGCACCCGGCATTCAATTCGGAGGGGTGAGACGAACTGCTCGGTGCTCGTGCTGCGCGGAGTCAGGCGAGTGATCAACGGCGCATCCATGCGAAGGACATGACATTCGGTGGCATCCACCCCGTGATTGTGGGCGCCTCGAAGAAGCGGTGTCCAGTCCGCGGTCCCGAGGCATTTTGTGCCCCGAAACAAAGACCGCAGTTCAGGGTGGATTGCCGACACAGTCGATCTATAGTCGCTTGCACCGGCTTACCTGGGTTTTCCATGACACCCGGAATTGACCGGCCCGGCACAATCGCGCGATATGTATGTCCCGTAACACAAAGTCGCACATCCGAGATTGTCGCCGATGCCAAGCCTTTCGAATAGTCCGCTCCGGCTATATCCACGCGGTCCGATGGTGCAGTAGTTTCACCGATCGTGGCTCATACGCGCGGCGCCGCACTGCAATTCTTGTCGCGATGCGGATCGCCCTGGCGTTCAAGCGCTTTCATGTCCGTAGCGCCGGAAAGCGGAATCGCACAGCACTGAAGGCGATGCGAATCGCTGCTCGTGTCGAAATCAGCCGCTACCGCGGTCGCCTGGCCGCAACGACGAAAGGAAGTCGGGTATGACCGCCGACGCAGATCCCACGAGCATCGATGCCTTATCTCATCCGGAACCGGAAGAGTTCCAGCCCGATCGTTCACCCCGTCGGCCCGCGGACGACCCGTTCTATCGGGCTCCTGCGGGATTCGAGCAGCGGGTACCCGGCGCAATTCTGCGAACGCGGCCAGTCGTCATGGCCCTCTTCGGGCGGATTCCCCAGCGCATCTCGGCATGGCAGCTGCTGTATCGGACCGCGGATCTGAACGGCGCCCCGCAGGTCGGGGTGACGACCGTGCTGATGCAGCAGCACAGCACGGCGACAGGGCCGCGGCCGCTGGTGTCGTTTCAATGCGCGATCGACGCGATCTCGGGGGCCTGTTTCCCGTCATATGCGTTGCAGCACGGCGCGAAAGCGCGCGGCTCGGTACCGCAATTCGAGTTCATCCAGATCGCGCACGCGCTCTCCCGCGGTTGGGTGGTTTCCATCCCCGACCACGAAGGGGTAAACGGGCACTGGATAGCGCCGCGAGAGCCCGGGTACCGCGCCCTCGACGGTATTCGCGCGGCCCTGAACTTCGCGCCACTAGGCCTCAACCCGAGTACCTCGATCGGCCTGTGGGGATACTCCGGCGGCGGACTGGCCACCGTGTGGACCGCCGAAATGGCAAGCGAGTACGCACCGGAGCTGAACATCATCGGAGCGGTCGCGGGTTCACCCGCCGGCGATCCGGGTTCCATGTTCGTGCACCTCAACGGATCGTTCTTCGCCGGCCTGGTTATCACTGCAGCCGAGGCGCTCCGGAAGGTCTATCCGGACATGGACCGGGTGATTCGCGAGTACGCGAGCCCCGAAGGGCTCGCGTTGCTGGCATCGACCGAAGATGCCTCGACCGTTGGCGGAGTACTGCAGTTCGCCAACAAAGACCTCGATGACTATCTCGACGTGCCACTCGGGGAAGTGCTCGCGCTCCCCGAAATCGCGGAGATCTTCCGGGAGATCAAGCCCGGCAACAATGCTCCGGCGATGCCCATGTTCATCCTGCAGTCGGTCCACGACCAACTGGTACGGGTGGCCGATATCGATGCGTTGGTGCGGCGCTATGTCGCGCAGGACGTGCACGTCGAATATGTCCGTGACCGGCTCAGCGAGCACCTCGCCCTCGCCGCGATAGCGACCCCCACGATGGCCGACTGGCTAGCGGATCGATTCGACGGCCGGCCATTGGCGCCTGCGGGATCCAAGACCGTCTGGTCCGTTGCGCTGAACAAGCGGTCGGGAATCGGCCTGGTGCGCGCACTGTGGCAAATCGCCAAGATGCTGCTGGGCATGCGCCTGTAGGCGCCCAGGTCTGATCAAATTTCCCAACTCACAAAGGAACTTCCTACATGCCCGACGATGACCTTGCGGATTTCGCACATGCGGACTTCGCCCACGACGGCAAGACCCGCACCATCTTCCGGCACGGCAGCGGACCTGCCGTCATCGTGATCGCCGAGATGCCGGGCATCACTCCGAAGGTGCTCGAATTCGCCCGTCGTGTCTCGGAAATCGGTTGCACCGCAGTACTTCCGCATCTCTTCGGACGACCGGGCCGCGACCCGAACCCGGCCGCCCACGGCGTAGCTGCAGCTGGGTTGAATATGGTCTCGTCGATGGTCCCGACGTGTGTCAGCCGAGAGTTCACGATTCTGGCCACCGGACGCACCTCTCCCGTCGTCGGGTGGTTGCGGGCACTGGCCCGAGCCGAACACGCCCGCTGCGGCGGGCCTGGTGTCGGCGCCGTCGGCATGTGCTTCACCGGTGGTTACGCACTGGCGATGGCCACCGATGACGTCCTGCTTG
Source organism: Mycobacterium sp. PDNC021 (assembly GCF_048282635.1). Lineage (NCBI taxonomy): Bacteria > Bacillati > Actinomycetota > Actinomycetes > Mycobacteriales > Mycobacteriaceae > Mycobacterium > Mycobacterium sp. PDNC021. The sequence continues at coordinate 2,182,675 of NZ_CP182502.1, read as the reverse complement.
CGCCGGTGCTGTCCCAGCCCTCGATGCCCCTGGGAATCACCAAGCGCCAACGCCGTTCGATCGACATCTCGCCCGAGGACCTGGCCGTGGTGAAGCAGCGCTGCGAAAACGGGCTGCAGGTGCTCGGTCTGCGCTTCTGCGGTGATCGGTTCGTGCCTGCCGAGCGCTTCGGCTACCTGAGGGAACAGCTCGGCGACGCATTCGTCGCGGTCGAACTCGACGATGCCGACGCCAACCCCGAGGCCGCATTGGCACCACACTCGTGCCTGACCGAACATCTCGTCGACGAGCCTGGCCAGCCCACCCGCGTCGCGCTGGATCAGGTCCTCGAGCTGTTCCGCAGCCGGCTCCTGGTGGACTCCCCGGCCTAGCCGGCTGCGGACTCAGATCTGCTCGAAATCCCCAGGCCGCCACCGGCCATCGAATACGGCATCTTGTGGGCCGTAGATGCGGAAGTACACGAACCAGTTCCGGCCGGGGATGGTCTGGATCCACGCATCGGAATGATCGGCCGGGAGCGTCGGCCCGAAGTACAGTTCGGTGGACTCGCCGGTGAGGTTCGCCAGCTCGAACATCGAACGCAGCGCGGCCTTGTTCTGGTCGGTACGGATCTGTGAGCGGGTGTCGATGTCATAGACGGTGACCGACCAGAACAGTCTGGCCGGCACCGGCAGCGGAACGCGGAGCCGGTAGGAGTTCGCACCGTCGAGTGCGGCGCCGTCGCCGTCGCGGTGACCCAGCCAGTACAGCGAGCCCGCGCTGGTGTCGCGCCGGAACATGGCCGGCGAGGCGCCGATGGCCTGATAGAACCATTTCTCGCGGGCGCCGAGGTCGACATGGGTGACGGTGTTGAAGTCACCGTCCTCGAAACGCATTGCGGCGTACTCCCATTGGCGGTCCGGCCAGACGAGCCGGTCCGGCCGGCGGTCGGCGAAGGACTGCACCCGCAGCTGGGCGTTGCCCAGTTGGGCGGCGCGTTCGAGAATCCGTGTCATCCGGTCGTCGGGCGCAAAGGGCTTGCCCTTCTCGATACCCAACTCGGCCAATTCGCCGTAGTGGGTGTGATAGCCCGCGAAAGCCGGCTCGCTGTCGAGGGTTTCGTGCAGCACCCGCCAGAATCCCAGATTCGTCTCGACGTCCAGGGGCGTGGTGTCCTGCCGGACGCCGGTCAGGTCGATCCATGTCGGTTCGGCCCATTCGGTATCCGGGTCCAATGGGTACACCTTGACCGTCGTCAGGCGTTGCTTGGCGCCCTCGACATCGCCGCCCACGGGCAGGGACCGCACCCCGACGATCTGGGTGTTGCTGGTGGCACGGTGCACGAAGTAGCCCGATTCCGGGATGGCACCGTCGTGGTCCGGTCCGATGAGGAGGTGCTTGCCGCCGTTGCCGGCGTCGGGACCGGGGAGCCCCATATCGGCCACCCAACGCTGGTTGATGTCCATCGAGCAGACGATCAACGGCCCCGGTGGCAGTTCGACGACCAACGGGCCGATCCCCAGGTCCAGTTCCAATGGGCCATAAGGTGTGTCGGAGTTGGCCGTGAAGATCAACTGATCGGGTCCGCTGTCCAAAGTTCCGAACACCTTGTTGGGCACCAGCCCGACAGCTTCGTTGCCACTGACGATCCGCGCCCCGGACACCGTCGGATAGAAGAACTTGTAGGCGGTCACGGCGCGCGTGAGATCGGCGTCGTCATAAGCGTTTTGAACTGCGGCGGATGTCATCGACCAGCCTCTCGGGATTGATCAGTGGGATTGCGCTCAGTCGCGGGCCATGGCAGCGGCGAAATGCCGGGCGACGTCGACATAGGCGTCGTCGGCGACGTCGAACACCACCTTGACGATCCGCCCACCGGTGTAATCGAAGCGCCCGCTGTAGTCGGTGCTGACCGGATCGGAGCTGTCGTAACCGATGCACAGCCCTTCGCCGCACAGCGCGTAGTGGCCGGACATGACACGCATCGCCATACTGCCGACCGCCGTGTCATCGACGTACAAGGTTGCCGCGCCCAGGGTTTCGTTGTGTTCGCCCAGTCGCTCCTTGACGAAATCGACGCCGATGAGGTGTCGGCCGGGTGCGGGCAGTGGCGTCTGGAGGACCTGCAGTGGGGTCAGGCCCAGGAAGTTCTGCACGTACTTCACTGCGCCGTCCTTCACATACATCGCGTGGCCGCCGAACCGCGACCCCTGCGCGAAGATGATGCCCTCGGTACTCGGCTCGACGTCGACCTCGGCAAGGATCTTGAACGACACCGCGTGTGTGTTGGCCGCCGAGCGTTCCGGAATCGGGCTAGTGCCCGGATAGTAGATGTACTGCCCGCTGGGTGGCACCGGGACCCTGAACTCCATCGCGATGAAGGCCTGCATGTCCTTGCCGGTCACCTGCATATCGTTGAGCGGCAAGACGTTGTTGGCCTGCGCCTCACGCATCCACAATGCCCTGAGTTCCTCGACCTTGTCGGGGTGTTCGTCGGCGACGTCACGGGCTTCGGAGCGATCGGTGTCGGTGTGAAACAGCTGCCAGCGGTCGTTCTCGAAATTGCCCATGCCGGACATCGGGCCGTGTTCGGTGACGGCCTTCCAACCCCGCTGCCAGATGCCGCGGCTGCCGAACATTTCGTAGTACTGCGTTTCCTTCTGCGTGGGTGCGGCGGCATCGTCAAATGAGTACCGCATCGACACCCCCGAAAGTGGGTGCTGCTCAACACCGTTGACCACTGCCGGCATCTCGACACCGCAGCAGTCCAGGATGGTGGGCACGATATCGACGGCGTGGTGGTACTGGTCGCGCACCTCACCGCGGGCCTTGATGCCATTGGGCCAGGAGATCACCAGTGGATCGCTGATGCCACCCTGATAGGTGTAGCGCTTGAACATCCGGAAGGGCGTGCTGAACGCCACCGCCCAACCCGTCGGGTAGTGGTTGTAGGTGTTGGGTGTGCCCAATTCGTCGATCAGAGCGAGGTTTTCCTCGATGTCATCGGGCCAGCCGTTGAAGAACTTGCCCTCGTTGACTGAGCCGTTCGGGCTGCCCTCACCGGAGGCGCCGTTGTCGGCGGCATAGATCACCAGGGTGTTGTCCAGCTGGCCCGATTCCTCCAGGTAATCGATGATGCGGCCGATCTGCACGTCGGTGTACTCGGAGAACCCGGCGAAGACTTCGGCCATCCGAGAGAACAACCGCTTCTCGTCGACGGACAGGGACTCCCACGGGCGCACCGCGTCGGCCTCGACGAAGGTCCCCGGAGGCATCGGGTTGATCGGGGTGAGTTCGGTCCCCTCCGGCAGGATCCCCCGTTCGATCATCCGTGGGAGCACCCATTCGCGATATGCCTCGTAGCCGTCATCGAAGACGCCCTTGTACTTGTCGATGTAGTCCTTCGGGGCGTGGTGGGGCGCGTGGTTGGCTCCTGGGCAGAACCACATGTACCAGGGCTTGTTCGGCTCGGTCTGCTTGACGTCCTGGATGAGGCTGATTGCCTTGTCCGCCAGGTCTTTCGAGAGGTGATACCCCTGCTCGGGACCGTAGGGCTGATCGATGTAGTGGTTGTCCTCGGCCAGCGATGGGAACCACTGGTTGGTCTCGCCGCCGACGAACCCGTAGAAGCGGTCATAGCCCATCGCCAGCGGCCATTCCTTGCGTGATGATCCCGCACTCCAGGCGTCGATCGGCACGTTGTGGTTCTTGCCCACCCAGAACGTGGCCCAGCCGGCGTCGCGCAACACCGTCGCGATGGTCGCGTTCTGTGGGGGAATGTGCGACGAGTAGCCCGGGAATCCGGTCGAGGATTCCGAGATCGAGGCGTAGCCGTTCAGATGATGATTGCGCCCGGTCAAAAAGCACGACCGGGTCGGCGAACACAGCGCCGTGGTGTGCCACTGGCCGTAGGTCACACCGTTGGCGGCCAAGCGGTCCAGGGTCGGCATCTCAATCCTGCCACCGTACGGAGACCATGACGCGATCCCGGTGTCGTCGAACAGGATCACCAGAACATTCGGCGCACCCTCGGGCGCCGGCTTTGCGGTGAAGGCGCCCCAGTCCGGGATCGAATCCCGAACATCGAGCTTGATCGTGCCCCGAAACCTTTCCCCGCCAACACTATTACCGTCGGTCCTCATTGCGAACCCTCCTCATGACACCAACGCGGCCCGAGCATGATCTGGCCATTCGAGCGCCAGGACTGTCCCCGATGATCAACGTAGACAGGTCTGCACACGCTGGGCAACCCCCCGGCACCACCGTCGCCCACCCGTGACTTGGCGGCGCACCCAGGCGGCGGTATGTACTTCGACGATGCGTATTTTCTCCGTTCCGCGGACCCTGTTTCGCTAGTCGTCGTGCCCCTGTCCAAGGATCTCGCCGCGGCGATGTGCTTGCAACGGCGGGCTACTGGGAGCTCAGCTCACAAGTGCCGAACAGCTCGCACGCCAACCAGGAGTTCCTTCTGGAGGGTTCCGCAGTCGGCCAACTCCCCCGACCCCTCATCGGCGACGACGTCGCACGAATCCGAAGATCGCGAAATTTGCTCTGCACCAGATAATTTGGCCGGCCGTTCGACATCCCCATCCACCGACGCCTGATGAACCCTGGGCTCAGAGTCTGTTCGCCGTCACCGAGTTGGTCTCAACTCTTTGCACTACGGCATGTCGAATTCTTCATCATTCAACATTTCGTCATGCCATTCGACACGGAGAAATGCGACCTACACCTCCACTTGTCACTTCTCAGACTGCGTGACAACCGCGACTCCCCTATCTTGGGCTCTTCAGGATTCTCACCGAGTTGGCAATCGGGTTTGTCTCATCCAGCTGGCAAAAGCTGTAACGGTACGGTTGCGCAAGTGCGCCCGGTCACCCGCTCAGAAAGAATGCCGATTACAAATCGGCAAACACGTTGTCGCTGTGACATTTTGAGTGCGATCAGCGTGCATAAATTTCGCGCAACCAGCGCTGTGAGCCGAAGGGACGGGTAGCTAGGATCGCGCGCGGCCGCGCCTAGATTCGGCGCTAGTGCTGGAGTATCAGCATTGCCAGCTTGGCTTGTGGACCGGACCGGGCACCCGGTACCTTCGCTCAGACAGTAGCCACATCGAGGCTGCCAAGCCGCGGCGGACCACCATGCTGATGCCCACCTAAGGTGGGTGCTGTGCACGATAGCGAGCCGGACTATTCTCTGAATGAATTCCTCACCATGTGCCCTGCACACGTCCAAGAACCGTTCTTGCGTGCCTACATCGCATCGCATCTGACGGAGGCTACCTGTAGCTACTGCGACGCTCAGAGCTCGCCGCGGAGTCCAGCCGCCATATCGATGGAAGTATTCATGGCAGATGCCTTCCTGCCAGCGGTCTATCTTTATTACCAGCCTCAGTCTTTGCCCGCCAAGCACGCTGAGTTGCTCACCTCGGTGTTCAGTGCGGAGTTCGTCGCTCAAGAGATCGCTGATATTGCTGGCATCGGCGACGAACTACTACTGGAGCACCTGAGCAACGCGCTCAGTGTCACTCCGGACTGGATCAAACAGGATTGGGAGCGAGGTCCGCTCGACGAGCAGATGACCCATAGTTGGGAGACTTTCAAGAATTTGGTGAAGCACCAAACACGTTTCTTCTTCGCCGAGCGGTCCACAGGGCCTGATGGATGCAGCTCCATGACGGCCTCACAACTTCTCAGGGCGGTCGCGGCCGCCATCCAGGACATCGGAGAAGTGTGGCCCACGCCGTGTCCGCACCCTCTCTATCGAGCCCGTATGTCTAGGTCCCTGGCCGAAGCTTCAACATTCTTGGACGCGAGCCAGATTGGACCGCCACCACCTACGCTTGCTGCGGCCAATCGGATGAGCCCTGCCGGTATCAGCATGTTTTACGGATCCACCGACCGAGAGACGGCGATCGCCGAGGTCGGAGCGCACAGCTCTCAAAGTTGGGTTGTTACCGGCGAGTTCACTCCGGCCCGCGAAATCAGACTGATCGACCTGACGCAACTTCCCGCCGTCCCCAGCATCTTTGATAGTGGGCGACGACCGCAGTTCCATGCAATCCGCTTTCTACATCGATTCGTCGAAGACATCACTCTCCCCGTCGAACTCGACGGGCGCGAACACATCGACTACGTGCCAACTCAGGTCTTCACTGAGTATCTGCGATACGCGTTTCCCGCCAGAGTCGACGGCCTCATGTTCCCCAGCTCCCAAGGATCAGGCAGCAACGTTGTGGTCTTCTACGGCCCAGATTTCTGCTCGGACGACACACCGGCAAACGACTACACGCGATTACTCATGAACTCCGCGACGGTCACCGTCGACAGAGTCATCACCGTAGCTCTGCACTAGCTTCCACAAGCGAACTGCTTTTCAGCAGCCTTCGATCGATGTGTGCTCATTGGTCGCGCCTGCGAAGGACGATACGCGCTGTGCGCAGTGCGCTGTCCGGCCACATAGCGCTCGGCCTCGCGACAAGGAGATCGAGGGTTACGCTCATCTCAATCCTTGCCGTTAGTCAGTGCTCGCACGCCACCGATACGACAGGCTCAAGCAGCCTAGCCGTGCAGCGATTGGCAGTATGGGGAGTTGGAGAGCCCTCGCCGCTCACGACACGGGTACAGAGTCGCCGATGAGTCCGAGCGGCGCTGTACGCTGCGGACTCGTGGCCTGCGATGAGACACACCTCGGGATACTCCATGTAGTTCCTGCCCCGTCGCGACATTCGAGCGCTGCGTTGTCTGACCGTCCGTTGGGGTCAATCGCGAGATGGTGAACACGCAAGAACAGCCGTTTTTCGCCAGAATCCCGTTCGACGAAGCCAACATGAATCTTCACCGTCATTGCGGTGACTACCGGGCGCGGCGTCTGATCGTGTTCGTCCATGGCCTGAGCGGCAAGGGATACGGCACGTGGGGGAAGTTCCCGCAGTACATCTTCGACGATCAGCCAGGGGCTCCCGTCGATGTTGCCGTCTTCGATCATTTCAGCGGACTTCGCCGGCGGATCCGCACGCGCCCGTCTGCGCGGGTCTCCGCGCAGATATTGACCGAACGTCTGCAGGAGCTATCGCGAGATTTCGAATACGACGAGATCTTCCTCGTCGCCCATAGCATGGGCGGATTGATCTCGATGGATGCGTTGCGGCATTACCTTGACCAGCGCAACGAAGAGCCTGGGCTGCTTCGCACACTAGCCGGAGCCATCTTCATCGCCACCCCGTTGAATGGTTCCAAACTCGCCCACGCCGCAGTGCGCCCTCTGGCAAGCGAATGGAAACTGCTGCGGCCCAGCAGTGAATACCAGCATGAGCTTCGAAAGTTCATCGACACGACGATCGATACGACGAACAACGCCCAGCTAGCTCAAACGCGGCACAAGCTCCCCATCTGGGCCATCGTCGGCGGGTTCGATTTGATCGTTAGCCGTAAGAGTTCAACGTTTGGCATCGACCCCGACCAGATTCGCACCGCAGTGACCAAAGGCCACATGTGCATTACGAAGCCGCGGACACCGAACAGTCAGGTCCTCAGGTGGGTCCGAGGAATCGTTGATGGCATCTCGTCGATGCGTGCTGACATCCGGGACGCCGAGGAAAAGGCCAAGTACGCCGCGATGCCTCGCCCGCCCTCTGATCTGGTGCTGGTTGAGTTCCTTCTGGAGATGGATGCCGACGACTCCTGGCGTCGGATGTACCACGCGCTGCTCCGGTCCGCCGGCACACCACGCGTTCAGGTCAAGGATCGGGTGGCCGCGAATCTCCGTTTCGTCCCGAATCTCTTAGTATCGGCACACCGTACGGTTGATCTTCTCGCACGTCGCGAGAAGACCAAACTCAAAGTGCAGGAAATTCGGAGACGCTATGACGCGACCGATGTTCACGCCAGGGCTATCGCCGTTGGCCCACAGCGGGAATCAGCAAGGGACGTCCTGTCAGAGATGAGTGGCATCACGCATCAGGACAATCGCCAGCACCTGTTCATCTTGGGGGCCGCTGACGACGATGATGAGCTTGAAGTTCGGTTAAAGGACTATGTGTCCGAAATCGTGGAGAACCAGCACGACATCCTCTCCCAACTCGATGAGGGTTCGGGGCTGGGAGGGCCATGGCAGATCGGAATGGGGCCGCATTGATGAATCTCGTATGGATTGTGGCGATAACCCAACCCGACTTGCTGACTCGAGGCAGTCAGGCCTCCGACGAGCTAGCGGCACCCGAGGTCCTATTGGCCAAAGCTATGCAGGGCCGCCTCGTGCGGTCGGTGTTCGACGCCGAGATCGAAGATTTGTCGGTGCGCGCCGTCTACGACGCGATGTCAGGCAACGAAAGCGGCGTCGATACGCTGATTGAAAGCCTGTCGGCAGGGGAAATCCGTGACGATTTGGCCAAGCTCACAGCGCTGACGTTGGTCGCATGTGCGCTGCTCGCCGACCGCGACAATGTGCCAACATCCCTCCGACTTGTCGACGACGCGCTGGCGTTACTCAATGGCCAGTCCGCAGCAGTCAACTTGTGCCGGGCGCTGCTCCTGCAACAACGCGCTTTGCGCAACAACGATATTGGTGAACCATCAGTCAGTGACCTCGACGAGGTCCGTCTCCAGCTCGATCAAATCGCCTTTGCCTCGACGCCACAGATCAAGTTGCGACCCGGCGCCGACTGTTCCCCTGAGGGCGCAGTAGCTAACGTCGTCAGTGCCGTTCGTTCAGCGTCGGTTGGTTTCGATCTTGACGCGCGTCCGCCGGATATGGGCTACGTGGCGTCCGACCTCGACGAAGATCAGCACACTCAGTATCGGCTCTGGTTGAGCAGCGCCTACGCGGCGAAGCTCGATCGTTCAGTGGCTGACGGCTACGGCGATGACCTCTATTTCACCAATCTGCGACTCGAAGTGCTCGGGCATCGAGACGTCTACCACTCGCGCAGGGAACTCGCCATGATGCGCATCGTGCGGTTTATGCCCACGCTGCCGAGCGAGGTTGCCGCCGACGGGCTTCGCCTGCAGCGCCTAGGGGGGGACACTTCCAGACTTCAGCGACTGGTCGACGACTTGACCTTCTCCGGACCGCTAAGTCCACTGCTCGCCGACGGGCGGCGCATCGCAGCCCATCGAACCTCCGGTCGAGCGCTGCGCACTGGCGAGATGATCGTTCTGGCAGCCGCCGCAGAGGTGATGCCACCCTCTGAGGCCTTTCCGATACTGACACAGGTACTTTCGGTGATCCGCGGCGGAGGACCCACGGCGGCCCCACTTCACTGGCAGGCCGAGTTCTCCAGACACGCCGAAGCGTGGGCCGCCGCCGCTGTGCTCGCCGGAGCCTCGGGAGCCGCCGGCGTGGTCGCACGAGACCTACTGGCGTACGCAACCCCAGACCGCCTCGCCGACGCGTCCGTGGACCGAGTGATCGCAAAGGCGGTTTCCGGTCTCGACTGGGAAGTCATCGATGACGAATTGCTAGAAACCTGGAAGCAGCTGGCATCGGTGCAAACTCGCGCTGACGCTAATAGCGCTACCGCAGCAGCGGTGCGTCGCGCGCTCGGCCTTGGCTCAGAACTCCCGGCGGCCGACGACGATGCTTCCCTTAATGATCTCGCCGACCAGATCAATCACTTTTTGCGGACCGGGCAAGCCTTTCCGGACGACCTTCGCTCAGCGGCCAAGAGCGTCTCGCTGTCCCATCTTGCACGCATCGCGAACGAGGCGTCGGCAGGCACACTTGTGGGTAGAGTTGTCGAGCCCGCAGAGATTGCGGCTGTGCTTCTTGTTGATTCCCCCGATGAAGAAATTTGGGTTGGGCTACTCGAATTTTTCACCAACCCGGTTGTGGCACGCAGCATGAAATCGCGCGCACTCGACATCCTCACCGCTGAACGCCCTTATCTAGCAGAACAACTGGCGGCAAGATACACCGATCGACTGGTCGCGCTGATCAGTGGAGCAGACCGATGGAACTTTGACGACGCCATTTTCGTATCTGCTCTGAACTTCGGCTACGCGTACGAACTGGTTCCCGACGAAGTCATCTCAGATCGACTGCGCACCTTGGCATCCAGTTCCGACGCGCCAACCCGTCGGCAAGCCGCACAGTCGCTTTCGCTACTCACACAAAAGTGGGTGCGCGATTGGATGCTGCCCACTGTCTACTCACTCAGCGTCGATTCGGACCCCACGGTCAGAGTCGGCGTCGCGCGAGCGCTAAGCCAGTTCTGTCAGCGCAACGACGCGGTTGGCGCGATAGCGATCGATCGCCTCAGCGACTTGCTTGAAAGCGGAGGCGTCAGAGCGCCACTTCGAATCCTGGCACAACTGACGCCAAGTGCGTTGGCGGCGCCCCGGATCTCTCAAATCATTCAGAGACTGCGCAACGAGAGCCCGTCATGGCGCATCCGCAAACTCGCAGGTCAACTGGTTGATTGAATCGATTCCTACCTCAAGCCACAACGCGTCGATAGCGCCTCACCGTAGTGCAAAGCGGATGCAACGCACTAGACGCCAAACTGCACGACCTGAGCGTCGACAAATCAACCCACCCGCAACCGCCCCACCGCCCGGGTTCTGATTGACGATGGAATCGTCAACGTTGTATTTCGCCAGACGCGTCGCGGCGCGTCGAATTATCCACCAGTGGACAGATTCTCATCATCGTCGATGACATAGGACCGTCACTGAGCACTCGCGTCACGCGGGCAGTACAGCGACCGACCTGTTGTTTAAGGCAACGATAATTCCCAGTACCGGTCAGTCATCGATGGCAGTTCCGTCGCGGTGACGCGTACGCCCGCACCTCGAAGAACCGCGACAAAGCTGCCACCATTATCGATCGGGGCTGGCACGATGTGAGGTTCCGATTCGACCCCTTCCTCCACTTCCACTTCAGCGTCGCCAATCGGCGATAGGATAATCATCGCGAGCCGACCTCCGGACACGTTGGTGAAGCGGAACCTACCCGAACCAATATGCTCTGCGGTCCACGGATCCGACACCTCGTCTTCGATGTGACGAAGAGCATGATCACGCAGCCATCCCCAAGTAGCGAGCGCAGCCTCCCGATCATGCTTAGCTACTGGCAGGCCGAAAGTGAAGTGCTCATCGACGAAATCAGCTAAGGAAGACGGAAATCCGAGCCCTTGAGTTACGTTGAGATAGTTGGATAGCCTCCACATTACGAGCAGTTCAATGATTCGGCCTGCACCCGCCTCGGATATGCCTTCCAAGAGTTGGAGATCACGCCAGCTGACGATGGTAGGTGGGAGGACTGCACTGTTGAACTCAGCGATCATCGGCACCGCATGTTGCATGACGAGCATCTCAGTGAACGCATTCGATGGCATCCCAGCGTTTGGAGCTACAACTAACGGGATGAACTTTGTCTGATCATCGATGTGAACACCGTTGCTGTCCCAACCATTTTTCCGGAACTGCGCGATCGTGGATTTCAGCTGTTCGAACTTGGTGGCGGCGAACATGTTTCGGATCTCGTCCACCAACTCTGATCCGGTCGCAGTTCGCTCGGCAAACTGGCGTGGAAGGTTTCGGTTGTTGGCGTCGATGACGATGCAGTCCTTCCCCTGCGAGTACACAAAGTCACAGATTTTGGCGTTCTGCCCTTTCCTTGCCCAAGCAGCTTTCATCGCAGGATCATCGATAATGCCCGCGCCACCAAACCGGGCCTCGTGCTGGCCTATTCTCGCGAGTACCTCACCGACGCGGTGTTCAAAGATGTCGTTCATAGCGGACTTGAAGCGTGAAGCGCGGCCCGGATCTACTGCCTTAATAGCATCGTAAAGCTTCAAAGCCAGCAGATCGCCGAAGACCCGCTGGACGGCGTATTGAAGCCTGAGCATGACGAAGCTGCCGTCGGCGAGTTGCACGAACGGTGTGTTCTGCAGCGTGTAGCGCATCCAGGTATTTGTGATTTCGCTTGTTCGTTCGGCAACGATGTCGTTTCTCAGTGCCCCCAGAGGGACGGTGCACGTCTTGACGAAGAGATCAATGACTTTGCTATTCATTCCGCTGTCCGCCAACGTATCTGGTGTGAACCTCACGCCACCGCCGCCACGGACCCGTGCCCACAGTCCCCATCCGAACGCTAGGAAATCGTCGAGATCGACGCCGTAGGTAGCTGCAAAAAGATCAGCAGGCCCATCACCGAGATCCCGTAGGGTTTCCGCTCCCGTCCGCGAACTCCAACCGCGGCGCCAGGTTTCGTCGGCGGAACCTGCCAGAAATTCGAAGGGTTCGGGAAAGTCGAACAGGTGCTGAGCAGCCCAATCGAGCGCGATCTCGGCGAAATCGTCCAACGTGCTCTGCAGGTCGGTTTGTACGGGATGCAACACCCGCGCCCTCAGGGCTTCGTCGACAATGTCCTGATCATGACCGATACCGAGCGTGCAGAGGGCGAGATCGGTGATTGATAGATCATTCTCCGAGTCCTCATCGCTGAATTCGATGATTTCCTTTATGCATTGAACGAGCGCCGTATTGGTGAAGATTGCTCGCCCTTGATCGATTTCTCTGTTCAGTCGGTGCTTCAAGTCGCCCTGAATGCCGGAAACGTGTGATCGCTCGACCGTTGCCCGCTGATTCTCCAACACCGCGAGATCGAGCTCTGCGAATAATCCAGCCACCTTGACGAGTGCGGGAATAGTCCCCACTGCCCTCCAGACAACCCGCCGTTGGTCAAGACTCATCGGTTCAGAGACGACATCCGTCGCGTCCACCGCTCGCGCTATGCTACCGAGTTGACCTAGGTCCACGTTCGCCGCAGTCGGCGGCATCTGCGGCGACGAACCTGGGTTCGCTCCGGCGTCGGGCATCGTGGTTTCGGCGCCTCCCGCCGCCCGCTTCGCGGCCCGCGCTTGTCGGATTCGTGCCCCTTTACCCACCGGAGCGGATACCCCGCTCGTTCAGCAGCGACTCGTCGCCGTGATGGCGTGACGGCTCGCCGCCCCATTCGCGTATCGACTGCCGAACCGTGGCTAATAGCCGCAACTCGGCGCCAATCCTGTCGCAGATGCACATGTTATCCAGGCTATGCGACAGGGGCGACATTGCCCGAACGCCTACGTGGATTTCACGGCCCGGTGGCGGGATGGCTGAGACGCTCATCGGCGTTTGTGAACGGTTAGCTTCAACCTCCGGCGTTACTGCGGCACCCAACACCCAACGGCCTCAGGTCGTTGCCACGGCCGGACTCGGTGTCTCGGTCGCCACAATCAGCTGTAATTTCCAGCCACAGAGCTGCCCCTAGCTGGCGAGCCGTGCCGTGCGGATATCGATCTGTATTCGTTACGCCCTGACACTCAGGCCCGCCGTCTTCGGCTGCGCTCCGACCGACCCGGCCTGGCCCAGCGCTTAGATTCCGCGACGGTTACCGGGCTGCCAGCCTCGGTCTTCGTCGCAGTGCCGTGATCCGCGAGAAGCACTCTCGATGCGAAATCGTCTGTACCGCATTGCAATTTCAGAGTCGTCGCCAGCGTCACTAGCCGCCTCCGCTAGTCGTCGGGACCGGCAACAGCTGTTGGCGGCACATACACCCATACCAACGGGTACCGATCTTCGGCATTACGAAATCGGAGCGACACGCACAACCACCCAGACGCGGGCCCGACCACCAAATCATCGACACGGATCTCGTTCCAGAATCTCGCTCGCCACTCCGGGCTCTCATCGAGTTGGCAATTTGCCAAGTTGTGCCATCTCAAATGACGAATTGCCACGCAATTTGAGAAGTGGCAGTTCCACTTTCAACATATAGCGCACCCGGGGGCTTGTGGCAAGACCCCCCTCATGCCCCAGAATCGCTGGGCTGCAACGTAACTTGCGGCTTGATCGTCTTGAGGGGGACGCATGACTGATACCGACGTGATCATCGTGGGCGCGGGACCGACCGGTCTGACGCTGGCCACCGAACTCTGCCTGTCCGGGGTCAAACCGCTTGTGCTGGAACGACTCACCGACATTCGTGAGGTCGCCAAAGCGGGCGGCATCGGGGGTCAGATCCTCAATCTGTTGCGCTACCGACAACTCGGGGATCTGCTTGATGATGCCGCGGGCGCACCCGTCACCGCCAAACTTCCGTTCGGCGGCATCCACGTCGACCTGACCGAACTCGATGAGTCGCCGATGCAGGTACAACGACTCCCCCAGCCCCGACTTGAAGCGCTGCTGCAGAGCCACGTGCAAAACCTCGGCGTCGAGGTCCGCCGCGGCCACGAGGTCACCGGACTGCAGCAGGACGACGACGCCGTGCACCTCGAGGTCCAGGGACCTGACGGCCCATACCGCATCAGCGCGCAGTACGTGGTGGGTTGCGACGGGGTGCGCAGCCGGGTCCGGGAACTGGCCGGCATCGAGTTTCCGGGCATCGTCTACCCCGAGATCCACCGGATGGCTACGGTCGCGTGGCCGCCCGAGATCACCGTCCGCGACGACGGCGACTACGACGTCCCCGGCTACGGCCATCTGCCCTGGGGATACAGCCAGACCGAGGGTGGCATCTTCGCCATCGCGTCCTCAGAGCCCGGACGGCTGGGCATGTACACCAGCGAGGCTCCCGATCACGACTACGACGATGACGACCCGATGACGCTGGACGAGTTCCGGGACAGCGTCCGCCGCGTGCTTGGCGTGGACATTCCGCTCGGCGAGCCACAACGGCTGACCCGCTTCACCTACGCGGCCCGGCACACCGAGCGCTACGTGGCGGGCCGGGTGCTGCTGGCCGGCGACGCGGCACATCAGATTCCGACAGGCGGCGTGGCGGTCTCGGCCGGGATGCTCGACGGGGTGAACCTCGCCTGGAAACTGGCCGCCACGATCCAGGGCTGGGCGCCGCCCGGACTGCTCGACACCTACCACTCCGAGCGGCACCTCGCGGGTGAGCGGCTACTGCTGCACGCTCAGGCCCAGGTGTCGTTGCGGCGCGGACACGACCCAGCAGACGAGGCGCTGCGAAAAGTGTTCAGCGAATTGGTCTCCGATGCGTCGGCACTCGCCCGGGTTGGCGCGATGATCGCGGCGTCCGACGTCCGGTACCCAATGAGCGGCGCGCAGCCGCACGCCCTGGCGGGCACGTTTGCGTCGGGCCTGCCCGACGACGTCGTGGCGGCCCTGCGCGCGGCGCGACCGGTCTTCGTCGGACCGGCCGAGCTGTGCGACGTCGCGGCGCCGTGGGCCGACCGCGTCGACGTCCTCGAACACCCCGGCCTCAATTACCCCGACGCCCTGTTGATCCGGCCGGATGCGCACATCGCCTGGGCGGGTGCCACGGAAACCGGACTGCGCGACGCGCTCACCTACTGGTTCGGCGAACCGCGATGAATATTCGGGCCCGCACCGGTCTATCCCATGAACACACTCTTCAGGAGGCAACATGACCGAGCAGACCGCCCTGCCACCGGTGGTCGACCAGGACACCTGGCGTGCCGCCCTCGACGACCTACGCCGCCGCGAAAAAGCCGCGACGCGTGAACTCGACGCCATCGCCGCGCAACGGCGCAGGCTGCCGATGGTCGAGCTGCCCGACTACACGCTGATCGGTGCCGACGGTCCCATCCGGCTGGCAGACATCTTCGACGGCCGGTCGCAGCTGATCGTCTACAACCACATGTGGACCGACGGCGCCGAGTGGCAGTGCTCCGGGTGTACCGGCTACACCTCGCAGTTCACCCGGCTGGACTTCCTGGCCAACTACGACGCGCGGTTCGTCATCGTCACAAATGGCCCCATCGAGGAAGCCCTGGCTTACAGGGCCAAAGTGGGCAACCAGATGGATTGGTACTCGTCGGCGGAGAGCTCGTTCGGGTCCGACGTGGATGCCGCACCGGGCGATGGTTTCGCGGTGAATGTGTTTCTGCGCGACGGCGACACGGTGTACCGCACCTGGCACACCAACGGCCGCGGCACCGAGCAGCTGGGCCACAGCTTCTCGCTGATCGACGTTCTGCCCTACGGCCGCCAGGAGCAGTGGCAGGATTCGCCCGACGGCTGGCCCAAATCGCCGACATATTCCAAGTGGGCCGGCTCCCCCGATATCGCACGCCTCTATGGACCGAATGGACAGAACCGATGACCAGCAACACAACGGCGCAAGAACGCTTCGTCGCCACCCGCACCATCGCCGCGCCGCCCGCCGCGGTGTTTGCCGTACTGGCCAACCCTGCCCGGCACAAGGACACCGAGCCGGGCGACTGGGTCCGCGACGCTATCGACTCCGCTCCGATCACCGGTACCGGCCAGGTTTTCGCCATGAACATGTACCTCGACCAGGCGGGCGGCGACTACGTCACGCACAACCGGGTGACCGACTTCGAACAGGACAGGACCGTCGGCTGGGCGACCGGGAGTCTGGACGACTCGGGCGAGTACAACCCGGGCGGTTGGTGGTGGCGCTACGACCTGGCCCCGAACGGCGACGGCACCGATGTCACCCTGACCTACGACTGGACCGGAACGCCGCAGGCCTTCCGCGACCAGATCGGCGGCATGCCACCGTTCCCCCTCGGGTTCATCGAGGCGTCGCTGGCTGCCCTCGATCGGGCCGTCACCGGCTGATTCAGGCGGCCCACCTCTACGCGACAACCTCTGCACAACAAGGGATTTAACGCGTGGAGGTGGGCGGAACGTCCCACGATCGATCGAAGCGTCGGGTGCGAGCATCGATCAATCCGATTTGCTCCTGGGCGTATCCCGAGTATGCTGATTGCATCGGCGGTACTTCGTCGCGTGGCTGATCATTGCCACGCCGTCGCCGATTCGAAGAAGTTTGGCCGATTCGCGGTCAAGGCAGGAGCGTCGCAATGACGCCGCAACATGACCACACGACCCTGATTGACCGCACCACCCCGACGCACACTCCCCGTTTACGGTTGAAGCCCAAGGCTCCCCACAGCGGATATGTGGACGGGGCGTGGTGGCCGCACACCAGCAACCTCAGCAGCGAATTGCCCGATCTCTTGGCCGTGCTGTCGGTTCGCCTCGGACGGATCGACCGAGTGCTGTACAACACCAGCGAGTGGTCGAGCACGCCCAGCAAGCTCGCCACCGGCGGACGACAGGTCCGTCTGGACGGATACCAGCGCCAGCCCATCAACACCGTTGAGGTGATTGGGCTCGACCGCGACAGGATCGTCCTCCTGACGGTGCCCGCAGCCACAGATCCGGCGGAAGCCCATAGCGCGCTCATGAGCGCCGCGCGGCCCGATGACCACACGACCGTGCTGGGCATCCTGACCGCCGCACAGCACGCCGACTAGCCAGCCGTTTCTGAGCTGCGCCCCAACAGATTTGGATGCGCCGATGCGCATTCATGATGAAAAAAAGAAAGTAGTAACAGCATGACCGAAGGTACCGTGAAGTGGTTCAACAACGAGAAGGGCTTTGGATTCATCGCCCCGGACGGCGGCACGCCCGACGTTTTCGTTCACCACACCGAGATCCAGGGCAGCGGCTTCCGCTCGCTTGAGGAGAACCAGCGCGTGAAGTTCGACGTCACCCAGGGCGCCAAGGGCCCGCAGGCCGTCGGCGTCACCGTCCTCTAAACACGCCAAAACTCCTGGGCTGGCGCGGGTTTGCCCCGCGTCAGTCCAGAACTTTGCCTGAAATCCGTTGCCGCCGTGCGGCGGTCAAGATTTCTTCAGCCGTCTGCAACATCGCCTCTTCGCCTCGCCGCAGGTCCACTCCTTGACTGGCTGCGCGTCGCAGCACCATGCCGGCCAGCGAGCTGTTGGTCGTGCTCGGCACGATGAGCAGAGTCGCGCTCGCGTCAGATCCCCTGATCGTCATGATGTGTTGAGGTTTGGTGCGCCAGTCCCGCCAATTGAGATTTGGCGGATTGTGCAGCGGCGACCAATTGAGCTCGACCGCAACAATTTTCCCCAATCGGTCTTCCAAGACCGTAACCAGACCGGCCAATTCGTCGGCCAGGGCTCCTGTATAGGGCCACCACGCGCCGTCGAGTCGGCCGCCGAGATCATCCGCCAGGCACAGCCGAACGGGTTTGTCTGCGCGTATCCGCTGCGTGAGATATGCCATCAGGACATCGCAGAATGTCTGAGCCGGTCCGTGTGCCATGCCATGAGAAATCCTTACGGTCGATGCCGCGACGACCACCGGCAAAACGGCGACGGACATTACGCTGCACTCAATTTGAACCGAGCCGCCGAGCGGCAACGACACGGCTCACTCAATGACGCTACGCCGTCTGTGCGGCAGTCGGTACGCGTAGAGTCGATATATGGCGCCGAAATGCCCCCGATGCGGCAGCACCGGCTTGTATCCATTGGCCAGCACCAACCCCAAACCCGCAGCGAACGGCGGGCGGCGGTGGGAATGTGTTGATTGCGGCAAGAACGTTTTCCGCAATGGCCCGGTTCCCGATACGCCCGCTTCCGCCGGTCACTGACACGCCGCGCCGTGCGGCGCGGAAATCATCAGTCGCTGTACTCCGCGGTCCCATCCTCGAGCACCAACCGGGCATTGCTGCCGTCGGTCCCGGCGGCTTCTGTACGGAACACCGCGTGCCCGGGCTCGATGCGCCACACCGACGTCGTCAACGTCTCGCCGGGGAAGACCGGCGAGGTGAAGCGTGCGCCGACAGCCTTGATCTTGGCGGCGTCGCCACCTCCCAGTTCGGCGACCAGGACCCGGCCGGCAACCCCGTAGGTGCACAGGCCGTGCAGGATCGGCTTCGGGAAACCCGCGAGGGTCTGCGCGAACCACGGGTCGCTGTGCAGCGGGTTACGGTCGCCCGAGAGCCGGTAGATCAGCGGCTGGTCCTCGGTGGTCGGCAGCGCAACGACGGCGTCCGCCGGGCGATCCGGGATCTCCGGCGCGGCGGCCCGCTCCCCCGGTTGCCCACCGAAACCACCCTCGCCGCGGATCACCGCGGTCGACCAGGATTCCGCGATCACGTTTCCGTGGTCGTCGGTGGCGGTGCCCTTGAACGTCAGGATGGCGTTCTTGCCCTCGCCCTTGTCCTGGATGTCGACCACCTCGGAGCTGACGTTGAATCGGCCCGACGGCGGCAGCGGCGCGTGCAGCCGAATCCGCTGGCTGCCGTGCAGCAGCTTGCCGAAATTGAAGCTGCCGACCTCGCCGACCGCGCCCCAGGCCGGGCATGCGATGACTGCATAGGTGGGCAGCACCTGCTGGTCGATGTCGTGACTGTTCTCGGTGGTGAACGCCAAATCCTTGGTCCCGCAACCGACTCCGAGTGCGTAGAGCAGGGTGTCGCGTTCGGTCCATTCGAAGGGCTGCGGAGCAGTCTTGGCTCCGACGGCGTTGGGGTTGATCGGCATTCGGCGGTTCTCCCTCGCAAGTGGGTGTGACAAATTCGGACCCTACGCACTATTGACCTCGGCCCGCGAGAGGTTCACGATGACTCGCATGCGATATGTCGTTACCGGCGGTACCGGGTTTATTGGCCGCCGCGTCGTCAGCCGGATTCTGGCTCAGCACGACGAAGCCGAAGTGTTCGTTCTCGTTCGTCGGGCCTCGTTGGCCCGCTTCGAAGAACTGGCCGCGGACTGGGGTGACCGGGCGAAACCGCTGGTCGGTGACCTCACCTCCGCAGATCTGGGCCTGTCCGATCTCGCCGATCTGGGTCCGGTCGATCACGTGGTGCACTGTGCCGCGATCTACGACATGACCGTCGACGCCGCCACCCAGCAGGCCGCCAACGTCGAGGGCACCCGGGCGGTGATCGAGTTGACCCGCAGCCTGAACGCGACCCTGCACCACGTGTCGTCGATCGCGGTGGCGGGCAATTACCGGGGGATTTTCACCGAGGACGACTTCGACGTCTCGCAGGAGCTTCCGACGCCGTACCACCAGACCAAGTTCGAAGCCGAACAACTGGTGCACGCCACCCCCGGCCTGCGCTACCGGGTGTACCGGCCGGCCGTCGTGGTCGGCGACTCCCGCACCGGCGAGATGGACAAGGTCGACGGTCCGTACTACTTCTTCGGAGTGCTGGCCCGATTGGCCGCCCTGCCGAAGTTCACGCCCATGATGGTGCCCGACACCGGCCGCACCAACATCGTGCCGGTGGACTATGTGGTCGACGCCCTGGTGGCGCTGATGCACGCCGATGGGCGCGACGGCCAGACGTTCCACCTGACTTCACCGAATCCGATTGGACTCAAAGACATCTACCGCGGCGTCGCCGCCGAGGCCGGGCTGCCGCCGTTGCGCGGCACGCTGCCGCGAGCCACCGCCGCCCCGGTGCTCAAGGCCACCGGCCGGGCCAAGGTGCTGCGCAACATGGCCGCCACGCAGTTGGGCATCCCCGGTGAGGTGCTCGACGTCGTCGACCTGGCGCCGACGTTCGCGTCGGAGACCACTGTCGCGGCACTGCAGGGCACCGGCATCGTGCTGCCCGAATTCGCCTCCTACGCACCGAAACTCTGGCGCTACTGGGCCGTGCACCTGGACCCCGACCGCGCTCGCCGGGATGACCCACGCGGCCCGCTCGTCGGCCGCAACGTCATCATCACGGGCGCCTCGAGCGGCATCGGCCGGGCCTCGGCCGTCGCCGTCGCCGAACGCGGCGGACGGGTGTTCGCACTGGCCCGCAGCGCCGACGCCCTCGACGAACTGGTCACCGAGATTCGCCAATTCGGTGGCGAGGCATACGCTTTCACGTGCGATGTCGCCGACGGCGGGTCGGTGGAGCACACCGTCAAGGACATCCTGGGCCAGTTCGGCCACGTCGACTACCTGGTGAACAACGCCGGCCGCTCGATCCGGCGGTCGGTGGTCAACTCGACCGATCGCTTCCACGACTACGAGCGCGTGATGGCCGTCAACTACTTCGGCGCCGTGCGGATGACGCTGGCGCTGCTGCCGCACTGGCGGGAACGCCGGTTCGGTCACGTGGTCAACGTGTCGAGTGCCGGGGTGCAGGCCAACAGCCCGAAGTACAGCGCCTATCTACCGAGCAAGGCCGCACTCGATGCCTTCTCCGAAGTGGTTGGCACCGAGACGCTTTCGGACCACATCACGTTCACCAACATCCATATGCCATTGGTGGAAACCCCGATGATCGCACCGTCGAAGCGGCTGAATCCGATGCCGCCGATCACCCCGGAGCACGCCGCGGCGATGGTGGTGCGTGGCCTGATCGACAAGCCGGCCCGGATCGACACCCCACTGGGCACCCTGGGCGACCTCGGAAACTACTTGACCCCCAAGCTGTCTCGCCGGGTACTGCACCAGTTGTACCTGGGCTACCCGGATTCGGCGGCGGCTCGCGGTGTCTCCGAAACCCCGCCGGTGGCCGATCGCCCCCGGAACCCGCGCCGACCCAAGCGGCCCAACGCCGTCAGCCGTATCCGGGTGCCCCGGCCGGTCAAGCAGGCGGTGCGCCTGATCCCCGGCGTGCATTGGTAGACGGAGTGCACTGGTAGACGAGGTAGCGCATAAACGGCGCCTGGCTCGAGCCCACAGGTTCGAGCCAGGCGCCGTCGCGCGCCTCTGTCAGACCAACTCGTACGCCGGGTCGCGGTGCAGCGTCGAGTCGATGCCCTCTTCTTCGGCCTCGGCAGAGATCCGCAAACCCATCACCTTCTTGATCACCAACGCGATCACGAGCGCGACGGTGAACGAATAGGCCAGCACCGCCCCAGCGGCGACAGCCTGCTTCAGCAGCAGATCCGCACCGCCGCCGTACAGCAGTCCGTCGACCCCGTTTGGCATTCCCGCGCTGGCGAAGAACCCGATCAGCAGCGTGCCGACGATACCGCCGACGAGGTGCACACCGACGACGTCGGTCGAATCGTCGTACCCGAACTTGTGCTTGAGCCCGATCGCGAACGGACAGATCACCGCCGGAATGAATCCGACGAAGATGGCGCCAACCGGAGTCACCGCGCCACACGCCGGGGTGATGGCAACCAGGCCCGTGATCGCGCCGGAGGCCGCACCGATGCCGGTCACGTGACCATCCTTGAACTTCTCCACCAGCAGCCAGCCCAGCGTCGCCGCACAGGTCGCGACAAAGGACGTGACCATGACGATCGCCGCCGGCTTACCGGCGGCCAGCGCCGAGCCACCGTTGAACGCATACCAGCCGGCCCACAGCAGTCCGGCGCCGAGCAGCGTCAGCGGCACATTGTGCGGCTTACGTGAACTCCAACTCGCTGACCTGCCGAGCACCAGCGCGACGGCGAGCGCGGCCGCGCCCGCGTTGATGTGCACGGCAGTACCGCCGGCGAAGTCGATCGCGTGCAGTTTGTTGGCGATCCAGCCACCCTTGGCATCGGGGGTAACCACGCCGTCGACCGCGAAAACCCAATGGGCGACCGGGAAGTAGACCAGGATCGCCCACGCCGTCGCAAAGCTCATCCACGCCGCGAACTTCATCCGATCCGCGGCAGCACCCGAGACGATAGCCACGGTGAGGGCCGCAAAGAGTGCCTGGAACAAGGCGAACAAGCTCACCGGCAACCCGTTGATGGTCGTCATCGGATCCAGGAGATTCTTCATCCCGGCGAACTCGGTGAAGCTGCCGACGAAACCGCCGTACGAGGTGCCGAACGTCATGGAGAATCCGAACAACACCCACAGCACGCCGACGACGGCCACCGCGCCATACGTCATCATCATCATGTTGGTCGAGCTCTTCACGCTGACCATGCCGCCGTAGAACAGTGCCAGCCCAGGGATCATGATCGTGAGCCCAATGATGCAACAGAGCATGAATGCTGTTGTTCCGGTATCCATTTCGCCTCCTCGCAGGTTCGGGGGCATACACATGCCCGTCTCTGCTCAGTAGACACCGTTTTCTTTGCGGAGACACTCCGTAGCGTGTAACAACCTCGTGAACCGCAGCGTAACGCCGAAGTTACACCACCACAGTTGCAATCACTAACCACTCCATGTCTACTATTGAGAAACATTGATTCCTATCAGTAGTCGGAGTTGGTATGACGAGTCGCAGTGAGTTGGCCACGCTGGCCGAGCAGTCCGGAACCAAGTTCATCCTCGCGCTGTTCGTCGATCTCAACGGCAAGCCGTGCGCGAAACTGGTGCCGGTCGAAGCAGTCGAAGAACTCGCCACCAACGGCGTCGGGTTCGCCGGCTACGCGGTCGGCGCCATCGGCCAGGAGCCGAAGGACCCGGACCTGATCGCCATTCCAGATCCGGCCTCGTTCACCCCCATCCCGTTCGTGAAAGACGGCCTGGCGCTGGTCCATTGCGACCCACATGTGAACGGCGCACCATGGCCGTTCGCACCCCGCAACATCCTCAAGGCCATGATCCAACAGGCGACGGACGCCGGATTCGAGCCCTGGATCGGTGCCGAGGTCGAATACTTCCTACTCAAACGCACCGCCGACGGGGCCCTGGCACCCGCCGACGACCAGGACACTGCGGCCCAGCCGTGCTACGACGCCCGCAGCGTCACCCGGATGTATGACCACCTCTCCTCGATCAGCACCGCCATCAACGGACTCGGCTGGGGCAACTACGCCAACGATCACGAGGACGGGTCCGGCCAGTTCGAGCAGAACTTCAACTACGCCGAGGCCCTGACCACCTGCGACCGGGTCATCACGCTGCGTTACCTGCTCAATGTGATGGCCGCCGAACGCGGCATGATCGCCACCTTCATGCCAAAGCCGTTCGCGGACAAGACCGGTTCCGGTCTGCACATGCACATCTCGCTCACCAGCGGCGGAACTCCGGTGTTCCCCACCGACGCAGGCGAGGACGACCGCGGGCTGGCGATGTCTGCAACCGCATACTCGTTCATCGCCGGAATACTCGACCACGCGTGCGCCATGCAGGCGGTGATTGCACCAACAGTCAACTCCTACAAACGAACCGGCGCCATCTCGACAGCATCGGGCGCATCGTGGGCGCCGCGCTTCCCGACGTACGGGGGCAACGACCGCACCCATTACATCCGGGTGCCGGACAACAATCGGATCGAACTGCGCGGCGGCGACGGGTCCGCCAACCCGTACCTCGCCGCAGCCGCGGCCCTCGCCGCCGGACTGGACGGCATCAAACGAGCTGCCGACCCCGGCGCACTCGGCACCGGCCCCAGGCAGGAACGACTGCCCGCCACCCTCCTGCATGCCATCGAGCGGCTGGAGACCGACGAGGTCATGACCGGTGCGTTGGACGCGGCCATCCCACCCGGCTCCGATGTTCCCAGTGTCGCAGCGTATTTCGCCCGGCTGAAGAAGACCGAATTCTGGGACTGGCACTCGGCGGTCGGCACGTGGGAGCACGAACGCTACCTGACCGCCTTCTGAGAACCCAAAACCACTATCGGCCAACCACATCCGGCCCACACGCGAAAGGAACAAACACAACCATGTGTGGAATCGTCGGGTTGCACCTGCGCACCCCCGAGCTCTATCCCCGGCTAGGTGAGCTGCTCACCGGCATGTTGACCGCAATGGAGGCCCGCGGTGCCGACTCGGCCGGCATCGCCGTCTACGGCGACCCACAGTGGTCGCCGGCCGGGCAGAGCACCATCTCCCTGATCGAGGTCGATGCGACGCCTGACCAGATCATCGACGAGTTGAGCGCCCGGGTGGGTGCACCGGTTTCGGTCACCGTGCGCGACGTGACCTACCTGGTATCCGCGGACACCACAGCCGAAGAACTGCTGGCAGCCGCCAAGGCGGCCTATCCCCACGTCCTGGTCGGAGGGTTCGGCACGGACGTGGCGGTGCTCAAGGGTGTCGGCACGCCCACGTCGCTGGCCGACAGCTGGGGTCTGGCGCAAGCGCAGGGCTGGCAGGGGGTCGGCCACACCAGGATGGCCACCGAGTCGGCGGTCACCCCCAGCGGCGCCCACCCGTACGCGGTAGGCCCGGACCAGTGCCTGGTGCACAACGGTTCCTTCGCCAACCATGCCGGCATCCGGCGCGATCTGCGCGCAGCCGGTATCGAGTTCGACTCGGAGAACGACACCGAGGTCGGTGCGCGGTTCGTGGCCCACGAACTGGCCGCGGGATCCGACGTCGAGCAAGCCTTGACCAGTCTGACAACAACATTCGACGGCTTTTACACACTGCTGGTCTCCCACAGCGACAGCTTCGCGATCGTCCGCGACGCCATCGCGTGCAAGCCGGCGGTGATCGCCGAGACCGCGGACTGGGTGGCCATGGCATCGGAGTTCCGCGCGCTGGCGCACTTGCCCGGGATCGAGGACGCCCGAATCTGGGAACCAGAACCCGAAGTGGTCTACGCCTGGAGCCGAGAGACGGTGTCGGCATGAGCGACACCGCAACCACTTTCGACCTGTCGTCGGTCGCACTGCGGGAGGTCAACGCCGCCCTGCATGGCGACGACATCGACGGTCAGTACGTCATCGTCAATCCCCAAGGGGCACACAACGTCGCCGTCGGCGTCAACGCGCCGGTCGAGATCACCGTCAACGGCCACGTCGGCTACTACGCCGCCGGGATGAACCAGAAAGCCGAGATCACCGTCAACGGCAATGCCGGGCAGGGCCTCGCCGAGAACATGATGAGCGGCGTCGTTCACGTCACCGGCGACGCGTCGCAGTCCGCCGGCGCCACCGGACGCGGCGGCCTACTGGTGATCGACGGCAATGCCGCTGCCCGCTGCGGCATCTCGCTGAAGGGACTCGACATCGTGGTCGGTGGCTCGGTCGGACACATGAGCGCTTTCATGGCCCAGCGTGGCCGGATCGTCATTCGCGGCGACGCCGGCGACGCCCTGGGCGATTCGATCTACGAAGCGCGCCTGTACGTGCGCGGTGAAGTGAAATCCCTTGGCGCGGATTGCATCGAGAAACCCATGGAGACCGAGCACCTCGAGGAGCTCGCCGGCCTACTCAAGGCCGCCGGCTACGACGACGACCCCGCCTCCTACCGGCGGTATGGCTCGGCACGCAACCTCTATCACTTCCAGGTCCACAACTCCTACTGATCAGGATCAGCACATGACCTTCTCGGCAGACGACCGATCCCAACGTGGACTACGTGAGTCCGCGACCTTCGACCGGGCCACCATCGCCGCCATCCACCGGGCCGCAGAGACCGGCATCTACGACATCCGAGGCTGGGGCGCCAAGCGCGCCCTCCCCCACTTCGACGACCTGCTGTTCCTCGGCGCCTCGATGTCGCGCTACCCACTGGAGGGGTATCGAGAAAAGTGCGGCACCGACGTGGTGCTCGGCGCGCGAAACGCGAAATACCCTCTACACCTGGATATTCCGGTCACCATCGCGGGCATGTCCTTCGGGGCGCTGTCCGGCCGCGCAAAGGAGGCTCTCGGGCGGGGCGCCTCGGAGGTCGGCACCTCCACCACCACCGGCGATGGTGGCATGACGCCGGAGGAACGCGGTCACTCCAAACATCTGGTGTACCAGTACCTGCCGAACCGCTACGGGATGAACCCCGACGACCTACGCCGCGCAGATGCCATCGAGGTGGTTCTCGGCCAGGGCGCCAAGCCAGGTGGCGGTGGAATGCTGTTGGGACAGAAGGTTTCCGAACGCGTGGCCGGTATGCGCGACCTGCCGCAGGGAATCGACCAGCGGTCGGCGTCTCGGCATCCGGATTGGACCGGGCCGGACGACCTGACCATCAAGATCAATGAATTACGCGAGATCACCGACTGGGAGAAACCGATCTACATCAAGGTCGGAGCCTCTCGCACGTACTACGACGTCAAACTCGCCGTGCACGCAGGCGCCGACGTGGTCGTCGTCGACGGCATGCAGGGCGGCACTGCCGCCACCCAGGAGGTCTTCATCGAGCACGTCGGCATCCCCACGCTGGCCGCGGTACCGCAGGCAGTGCAGGCGCTGCAAGAGCTCGGCGTCCATCGCAAGCCGAACGGCGTGCAGCTGATCGTGTCCGGCGGCATCCGTAGCGGCGCGGACGTGGCCAAGGCGCTGGCCCTGGGTGCGGACGCCGTCGCCATCGGCACGGCGGCATTGATCGCGCTCGGCGACAACCATCCCAAGTATGAGGCTGCTTACGCCCAACTCGGTTCGGCAGCAGGGTTTTACGACGATTTCCAGGACGGCCAGGACCCCGCCGGCATCACCACCCAGGACCCGGCACTGCAGCAGGCGCTGGACCCGGTCGACGGCGGCCGGCGCGTCGCCAACTACCTGCGGGTGCTGACCATGGAGGCGCAGACAATCGCACGGGCGTGTGGCAAGGCGCATGTCACCCACCTGGAGCCCGAAGACATGGTCGCGGTGTCCATCGAAGCCGCCGCCATGGCGCGGGTACCGCTGGCCGGCACATCCTGGATTCCGGGCCACGGCGCGGCAGGTGGGTTCTGATGGCATCGAAGGCAGTGATCATCGGCGGCGGACTGATCGGCCTGTCCATCGCCCGTTCCCTCACTGACCGCAGCCTCTCCGATGTCGTTGTGCTGGAACGCCATCAGCTGGCCAGCGGCGGCACCGGGAAGTCATCGGGCATCGTGCGGACCCACTACGGTGTCCCATCGATCGCCGCCATGGCCTGGCGCAGCCTGCCGTTGATCGAGCAACTGGGCGACTCGATCGGGTTCCGGCAGGTCGGCTACACAGTGCTGGTCGGCAAAGAGAATGCCGACGCGCTGGCCGCGAACACGGCCATGCACCAGTCACTCGGCGTCGAGGTCGATCTGATCGACACCGACCGGTTGCAGGAACTATGGCCGATGTTGGAGACCTCCGACGTGGCACTTGCGGCGTACGAGCCGCGTGGCGGATTCGCGGACGCTACCCAACTGGCACTGCATTTCGGGCAGGTGGCCCGAGCGGGCGGCGCCAAGATCCGGCAGAACACGCCCGTGGCCCGGGTTCTCACCGCGGGCGACAGAGTCAGCGGGGTGATGCTGGAGAACGGCGACACCATCGACGCCGATCTGGTGATCGTGGCCAATGGTTGGTGGTCGGCAAAGTTGTTGGCCGACATCGGAATAAGCTTCCCCATCGAGGCCTACCGATCGGAACTGCTGATCGTCGACGCCGGCGAGCCACTCCCCGATCTGCCGGTGATCTCCGATCTGATCAGCCTGCAGTACTGCCGAGTCGAAGGCTCCGGCCAATTCCTGGTCGGCAACAGCGATCACGCCGATTTCCAGAAGAAGTTCGTGGACCCCGACAGCTACTCCAATGTCGCCGCAGAAGCCTCCGTCATGGCATACGGCGAGAAGGTGATGCACCGCTTCCCCGGCTTCCCCGAGCCGGCGGTCACCCACACCTACGCGGGCGTGTATGACGTTCCGCCGGACTGGAATCCGGTGATCGCCCCGATCGCCGGAGTCGACGGACTGATCCTGGCGGCTGGTTTTGCCGGCCACGGCTTCAAGATCAGCCCCGCCGTCGGAGAACTCGTCGCTGATCTGGTGTTCGAGGGAGACAGCACCGATCCTGACGTCCCGGCCGCGGATTTCCGGTTGGAACGGTTCGCCGAAGGTAAGCCGCTGTGCAGTCGGCACCCGTATGTCGGTGCCGGCGAGATGCGCTGACCCACGACGCATTGTCCTTCCCGTCGCTTCGCTCGCCCCGAATCCGGGTTCCCACAAAGGAGTTTCATGCCTGACACCGTCACCTCGCTGCTCGCCGAGATCGCTTCGACCGGCACAGACACCCGGCGCGGCGGCTACACCCGACCCGTGTATTCCACGGCAGAACTTGACCTGCGATCGTGGTTTCTGGCGCACGCGGCAAAGCGGGGCCTGGACGTGGAAACCGACCGCAACGGGATCATCTGGGCCTGGTCGGGCGGCGTCGGCGACGGCGCGGTGGTGACCGGCAGTCATCTGGATTCAGTACCCGGCGGCGGCGCATACGACGGCCCACTCGGGGTGGCATCCGCACTGGTCGCCTTCGACCTGCTGGACGCCCGCGGCATCGGGGGCCGCCGAGCCATCGCCGTGTTCCCCGAGGAGGAAGGTTCCCGCTTCGGCGTGGCCTGCCTGGGCTCGCGGCTGATGACCGGGGCGATCGATCCAGACCGGGCCCGCGGCCTCACCGACCAGAACGGCATCACCTTTGCTGACGCAAGCCGTTGTGCCGGCATCGATCCCACACACCTCGGACCGGATCCGGATGCGCTCGCGCGGATCGATACGTTCGTCGAACTCCACGTCGAGCAAGGCCGCGGGCTGGTGGAGCTGGGCCGACCGGTAGCCGTCGCCTCATCGATCCTCGGCCACGGCCGGTGGCGGCTGTCTTTCACCGGCGAAGGCAACCACGCCGGCACGACGCTGATGAAGGACCGGTCAGACCCGATGGTCGCCGCCGCCCGACTCGTGGTGGCCGTGCAGGCACAGGCCCGGGCCATCAGCGAGGCGCGCGCCACCGTCGGGCGGATCGTCCCCGTGCCCGGCGGCACCAACGTCATTGCCTCCCAAGTGGATCTCTGGCTGGACGTGCGTCACCCCGATGACGCAGTAACCAAGTTCCTGGTGCATGAAATCGCCCGAGAGGCCAACGCGGCTGCCCGCGGGGAAGGCTGCGGAGTGACCATGACCGAGGAGTCATTCAGCCCCACAGTTGATTTCGACTCACAGGTGCGAGACAGCCTCAGCTCGACGCTCGATGATGCGCCGATATTGGGAACCGGAGCCGGTCATGACGCCGGAGTCCTGAAGGACCACGTCAGCACCGCAATGTTGTTCGTACGCAACCCTTCCGGCATTTCACACGCCCCCGCCGAGGCGGTCGAGAACGCCGATGCCGAAGCGGGTGCGATCGCGCTGGCCGATAGCCTTGCGCATCTCGCCGAGTCCCGGTCGCGCCGGATCGAGTCCCGCGCGAGTTGTCCACTGACAGTAGACGTCGATGCGTTACGGTTAACCGATGGAGAACGACGAAACGCTGCTTCGCAATGCGGGCACCACGCGTGACCGGCGGCCCGATGACAGAGTCGAAGAGCTCGAGCTCGAGGTGGCCATCGCTCGCAATGTTCGCCAGCTACGCCATAATTCGGGACTATCGGTCGGTGACATGGCAGCCCGGATCGGCATCTCGAAGGCGATGCTCTCCAAGGTCGAGAACGCACAGACCTCCTGCTCACTGAGCACCCTGGCACTGCTGTCCAAGGGATTCGACGTTCCGGTGACGTATCTGTTTCGCGGCGCCGACACCGAGCGACCCGCGTCGTTCGTCAAGGCAGGCAAGGGCACCCCGATCGTCCGCAGCGGCTCGCAGGCCGGCCACGAGTACCACCTGCTGGGCGGGCTCCGCGGCGAGCACAAGCGACTGGAGTGTCTGATGGTCACCCTCACCGAGGCCAGCGATGTTTACCCCCTGTTCCAGCACCCGGGCACAGAATTCATCTACATGCTCGACGGCGTCATGGACTACAGCCATGGCCGCTCGGAATACCGCCTCGAACCCGGCGACTCCTTGCAGTTCGACGGCGAAGGCGTCCACGGACCAACCCGGCTGATCCGTCTGCCGATCCGTTTCGTCTCGGTCATCGCGTTCCCCGACGGCACGGTCTGATCGCTGGGGCGGCCACGACCGCTCGCGGGACGATCAATCGAAATGCCCGACCTTCGGTATCCCCTTATCGTTGGCGGCATGACAGGGAGTGGGATGCCTACGGCCCAGCCGGTTTTTGCTGACGTCGACACGGGCGTAGACGATGCGATGGCGCTGGCCTACCTGCTGGCCAGCGCCGACGCCGAGTTGGTCGGCATCGCGTCCACCGCGGGCAACGTCCCGGTCGACCAGGTATGCGTCAACAACTTGGGATTGCTGCAGTTGTGCGAGGTAGGCCCCATTCCGGTGTCCCGCGGCTCGAGCGTCCCGCTGGTCGCACCCCTGCGTACCGCCGAGGACACCCACGGCCCGCAGGGTTTGGGGTACGCCGAACTGCCCGAACCGAGTCCAGAGTCCGAAACCGGCGGCGTGCTCACCGAGTACGACGCCGCCGAGGCGTGGATCCAGGCCGCCCGCGAATATCCGGGCGAGTTGATCGGTCTGGTCACCGGTCCGCTGACCAACTTCGCGCTGGCGCTACGGCTGGAACCGTCGCTGCCGCGGCTGCTGCGTCGGCTGGTGATCATGGGCGGGGCCTTCGACTATCGCGGCAACACCACGCCGGTGTCCGAATGGAACATCAGCGTCGACCCGGAGGCCGCCGCTGAGGTGTTCTCGGTCTGGGGCGCCGCGTGGGGACTGGAGGACCCCGGTCATCTGCCGATCATTCTGGGGCTCAACCTGACCGAGAACATCGCGATGACGCCGTCGCTACTGAGCCGGCTGGCGACCGCCGCGGGCGGGCCGTCATCGCCGATGAGCGTGCTGGACGATCGCGGCACGCGCTCCACGTCGTCCAACGCCCTGATCCGGGTGCTGGAAGACGCCATGCGGTTCTACTTCGAGTTCCACTACGACCAGGGCGAGGGCTACCTGGCGCACTTGCACGATCCGCTCGCGGCGGCCGTGGCCCTGGATCCCGATATCGTCCGGTACCAGCGAGCGACGGTCGACGTGGAACTGCTGGGCACCCTGACCCGCGGCATGACGGTGGCCGACTGGCGCGGGCATTGGGGGCGTCAGCCCAATGCCCACATCGGCGTCGAGGTGGACCCGGTGGCGTTCTTCGACCGGTTCATCGAGCGGGTCGGCAGGTTCGCCTCCAGTCTCTGACGCCGAATGGCCACTTACGACACGGAAATTCGCAGATTTCGTGTCGCAAGTGGCCAGTCGGCGCGGTGATGATCAGTCGTCGGTGACGGTGATCTTGACGTCGATGTTGCCGCGGGTGGCGTTCGAGTACGGGCACACCTGGTGGGCCTTGTCGGCCAATTCCTGAGCGGCGTCGTGCTCCAGGTTGGGCAGGGTGATCTCCAGCTCGACCGCCAGCCCGAATCCGCCGTTGTCCAGCTGTCCGAGCGAAACCCGTGCTCCCACAGACGAATCGGTGACGTCGGCCTTGGCCTCGCGGGCGACCAGACGCAGCGCCGAGTGGTAGCAGGCGGCGTAGCCGATGGCGAACAGCTGCTCGGGGTTGGTGCCGTTGCCGCTGCCACCCATCTCCTTCGGGATGGCCAGATCCAGATCCAGCTTGCCGTCGGAGGTACGGCCGTGGCCGTCGCGACCTTCGCCGGTGGCCAGGGCTTCTGCGGTGTAGAGCGCCTTCATGTCGATCTCCTTGTGGTTGGTTGGTGCCGGCGACGCGAGTTGCGTCGGTAACTCAGTGCGATGCGGTGAGGGCATCGGTCAATCGGTGGATCGCGTCGCGCAGGTCCGCTGCTTCCTGCTCGGTGATGCCCGTCTGGGCGCCCAGCCGTTCTGGAATGCACTGGGCCTTCCCTTCGAGCTTGCGGCCGGCCGGGGTGAGGGTCACCTCGACCTGACGCTCGTCCTGCAGCGACCGTTCACGACGGATGAATCCATTGGCTTCCAACCGTTTCAGTAGCGGTGAGAGAGTCCCCGAATCCAGCTGCAGCCGTTCGCCCAGTCGCCCGACCGTGACCCGATCCTCTTCCCACAGCACCAGCAGCACCAGGTACTGCGGGTAGGTGAGGTTCAGCTCGGACAGGATCGGCCGATAGGCCGCCGTCATCGCCCGCGACGCCGAGTACAGGGCGAAGCAGAGCTGGCGGTCCAAGGTGAGTGCGTCCACGTGATGAACTGTAGCCCACAATTCAATTGTGCACAACTATTATTTTGCGGATGGCGTACCGCCAGGCCCGCCGCGTGTCAGCGGAGATGCCGTTGCAGCCAGTCGACGCTGTACCCGAGCCATTCGGTGTAGTGCCCCATGGCGCAATGGTCGTCGTCGGGATACAGGACCAGTTCACTGTTGGGCACAGCATTGGCGAGGTCGACGGAGTCCTGGGTCGAGACGAGAGTGTCGGCGTCACCGTTGACGACCAACAGCGGCACGGTGATATCGGGATAGAGGGCTTCGAGCGACAGGGCGTGCAGCCGCCGGCCCAGGTCGACGAGGCTGGTTGCGCCGGTGGTGTTGCGGAGGGTTTGCAGGATGATCTCGGGCTTGCCGAAGGTGGATGTCGGCGCGAAGCTGCGGCGGTAGAGACCGCCGTTGCAGACCGCTGCCTTGATTCGCTTGTCGCGCGCCGTCATTCGCGCCGACCAGTGCGCACCGAAGCTGACTCCGACCATGCCGATCCGGTCCGCGTCGACGCGAGGATGCGCAGCGAGGTGGTCAAGCATTGCCGTGTAGATGTTTTCGGATTCGGGTGAGAGCGGGTTGCGGTAGGCGTAGGTGCTGGGCATCTCCATCGTGACGACAGCCATGCCGTTGCGGCGGTACTTCAGGATCGGGAGCGCAATCTCTTGACTGGCGCCTTCCAGGCCGTTGGTGACCAGGACCGTGGCGGCGGGTTCGCTCCCCGCCGGGAACGCCGCGTAGCCCTTGATGGCCTCTCCGTCGGCGTGCAAGGTGATGACCTCGACGTCGACGCCCATCGCCGGAGCGAGCGCGCGCAGTAGCGCGTCGAACAGGCATTGCGACTCGGCGTAGGCCTGGAGCCGGCGGGGTGTCCAGCCCGGCCACGATGCGGCAAACAGGTACGTCATGGCCTTGACCAGTGCGTCGATGGCGACAGCGGCATCGGCGTGGTCAGGGTTGTCGGCGATGAACGAGGTAACCAACTGTTGGACGGTTTCCGGTGAGCGCTCGGCGAACACATCGACGGCCGGCGCCAGCACGGCGCCGAGCCGAGTGACGAGGTCGGCGTCGGCCGGCACGAGCAGTTCGCTCGGAGCGGGACCGCCCAGGCGAGCCAGCGCGGGCGCGGCGATGTCGAGGTGCAGGGCGGCCAGCCTGCGCCAGTAACCGGCCCACGCCTCGTCATCGAACGAGCGGCATTGCCGCAATTGAGTTGCGAAGAGCCGCTTGTCGATTCCGCCCATGTTGGCGAACCGGTCGACGGTCAGCTCCGGCAGAAAATAGCTGACGCCGACGCGCCGAGCGGCACGTTCGGTTGTTCCGGTCAGCGCACAGAGGCTGACGATCAGGTTCTTGGCAATGCGTGACATGGGTCCTCCGGTCGGGACGGGGCAGCAAGCCGATGGTAGGCAGAGATCTCTTCCTAACGCAATGATTTTTGCGTTAGACTTGGGGCCATGGAGGAACCCGACGAGGTCTCACGTCGCCCCGGTGGACGATCCGCGCGCATCCGCACGGCCGTCCTGACCGCCGCCCTGGACCTGCTGGAGACCGGGGTCACCCAGTCGAGCCTTCCCGAGCTGGCAGCCCACGCCGGAGTGGCGCCATCGTCGATCTATCGCCGTTGGGGCACCTGGGAAAACGTCATCGCCGACGCGCTATTGGCCAGCAGCCAGGCCGCGATTCCCGTTCCGGACACCGGTAATCTGCGCCAGGATTTGATCGAATTCGCCACGTCGCTCGCGAAATACCTGGAGTCGCCCCGCGGATACGCGTTGACCCGAGCGGCCGGCTCCGTTGGCACGGACTCCCCCGACAGCGATGCCGCCCGAACGCGGTTCTGGACCGAAAGGTTTCAGGTCGCCAAGATGATCATCACTCGCGGCATCGACCGCAACGAGGTGCCCGCCACCACCGATGCGGCGCTCGTCATCGAAACCATCATTGCGCCACTGCATTTCCGGCGCCTGGTCACCCATCAGAACGTCAGGCACGGACTTGCCGCACGGATCGACCTGGTACTGAAAGGATCACAAACCCCGTGATCGACGAAACCCAAGTGCAGGCCATGCGACGACGGCACGCCAATGGCGCCACCATCGTCGAGGTGCGCTCAGGTGCCGGCTGGCAGCAATGGTCGAACGATCAACTACCGCTGGGCCTTCCGCCGGTTCCCCAGTGGCGTGACACTGCCGAGGACGGTCAGTCGGCCGACGCCCTCTTGCCGTTCGCTCCCGTGTCATTCCGCGACTTCATGCTCTACGAACAACACGTCATCGATGCGTCGCGAGCGATGGCGCGGCGGTACCTGCCCGGCAGCTACCGGATGACCGCGGCGTACGAGCGCATCACCGGATCGACGTTCCCGATGTTCAAACCGAACCGCTTGTGGTTCGAGCAGCCGATCTACTACATGAGCAACGCACTGACGTTTGTGCCCAGCGGAACACCGGTCACCACACCGGCTTACGCCCGCGACCTGGACTACGAGCTCGAACTCGGTTTCGTGCTCGGCCGCCCACTGCGCAATGCCACGCCGACCGAAGCCGCCGCGGCCATCAGCGGCTACGTCGTCCTCAATGACCTATCCGCCCGCGACGTCCAGATAGCCGAGATGCGTAGTGGTTTCGGGCCGCAGAAGGCCAAACACTTCGCCAGCTCCATGTCCGACACCGTCGTCGCCGCGACGCCGAGCATCGATCCAGCCGGACTCGAAGCCGAAGTCAAGATCAACGGGGTCACCGTGACGCGAAGCACCACCAGAGGTATGCGGTACACGCTCGGCGAAGCCCTGGCCCACGCCTCCAAGAGCGAACAGCTCTATCCCGGAGAGCTGTTCGGCACCGGCACATTACCGGGATGCTCGGGAATCGAGTCCGGTCACCTGCCCCAGGAGGGAGACAGGCTCGAGCTGACCATCCTCGGCATCGGCAGCATCACCCACGAAGTCCGGCCCCACGCCGAAAAGCACCGCGCATGAACATCATCCAGGTGAACGACCAGGTACATATGGTCACCGGCACCAACGTCAACTACTCATAGACCCCCTCCACATACCAGTGCCGCTGCCGGTAGCACAGCAGCAGCGCACGGCTCTCCCCATCGCCCCCGAGCAGCACCTGAGCCCGAGCCGTGCGGCCTTTCCCCCGCTCCGGGTCCCACCAGCGCTCATCGACGGGCCACGGCCCCGCCCACCAGCGCAACGCCCCGCGATAGCCCGAACCCGTCAACCCCACGGGATCGGTGGAGAACATCCCCCGGTCCGTCACCCGAACCGAATTACCCTGTACATCAACAAGTTCCACCGGATCATCCAGCAGGACCACCGGAGCAGGCTCCGGTAGCCGTCCCGGCCAGGGGTGGGTCGGATCGCTGCGCGGCACCACCTCATCCCCCAGCGGGGTGAGCGTGATGCGTTCGGCCGGTCCCCGTCCACCGCTGAGCACCGGCACCTGCACCGCTTCCGGCCCCAGCAGCCCCTGGACCCGCACCAGCGCCCGCCGGGCCCGCATCCGGTCGTCGTCCCCGGAGGAGCCCCACAACGGCAACTGCAGCGCCGCCGCCGAGACGACCTCGACCGGATGCAACCGCAGTACCGTGATAGGCCCGGTGGGCCCAACCCTACCCAGTCCCCGCCTGGTCAACCAGCCGTCCAGCTGCCACCGCACCCGGTCCGCGGTGGCGTCCTCGGTCAGAGGTTCAGCGCACCGCCAAACGCGTTGCAATTCTTCACCATTGGCGGTCACCGCATCGATGGCCAGCCGGGTGCACCCCACCCCGGCGGACTCCAGGCTGCGGTGCAGCCGGCCGGCCAGCGAGCGCCCGGCGAATGCCGCCGCGTCCACTCGGTCGATCGGCGGGTCGCAGTCCATCACGGCATCGAGGTCCACCGGAGTCTCCGGCCCCGATGGTCGCCGCGCCGGTTCACCCCGCGAAAACCGGTGCGCGACCACGGCATCCGCCCCGAACCGGGACGCCACGTCGGCCCGGGACAGCGCCGCGAACTGCCCGATGGTCCGAATACCCATGCGCCACAGCAAGTCCGACAGCTCTTCCCGCCCCTCGCCGGACAGGCTCGGCTCGGTGGCCAGCTGCCGGATCGACAATTCGGCAAGAAACTGCGCATCCTCACCCGGCGCGAGGATCCGTCCCGCCCGGGCCGCGAACACCGCGGTGGGCAACTGATCGGCGATGCCGACCTGACATTCGACCCCGGCCGTCCCCACCGCGTCGACCAGCCGCTCGGCCGCGGTCTGTTCGGACCCGAAGTACCGGGCCGCTCCACGTACCGGTAATACCAGCAGCCCCGGTCGCAGCACCTCCGCGCGCGGCACGACCTCGTCGACCGCAGCCGTCACTCCCTCGAAGTGCCGGGCGTCCCGCGCCGGGTCGGCTGTGGCGACATGCAATTGGGGACAACGGGCCTGCGCTTCCCGGCGCCGCAGCCCGCGCCGCACCCCCAACGCCCGGGCCGAGGCCGAACAGGCCGCCACCCGGTTCGCCAGAGTGACCGCCACCGGCTCGGTCACCGGCAGCCCGGCCGCCACTGCCGCGGCCACCGCGGGCCAATCCATGCACCAGATGGCCAGTACCCGGTGCGCAGGATCGGACATCTCACCCACCCACCGCTTGGAGCGGGCGCATCGAGCGGCCCCGGGCCCGCGTGTCCAGCCGTACCCGGCCGATCCGTCCGCACCCCGGGACCGGGTCTCCGGCACCCGCGCCGACCACCTCATACCCGCGGACCCTGGCCTCCAACCGGGCCGTCGCCCCAGGCCAGTCGCCATCGGTGACCAGCAGAGTGCACTCACGCTGCCGGGCCCGGGACGCCACCACCCGTGCCCGGCCGGCCGGCACCGACTTGCCACCCAAGCCGAGCAGCACCAGATCGAGCCCGTCCATGAGCACCGCGGCCACCTCCACCGGGTCCGGTCCTGGGTCTGGGATGAGCGCGATGCGTTCCAGGTCGGCCCCCATCTCCACCGCCGCCAGCAGCCCGACCTTGGGCTGACCGACGATGGCCGCATACCCACCGGACGCCGTCACCGCAGCCACCATCCGCAACGGCAGCGACCGGGCCCCCGAGAGCACCGCGACCGTGCCGCGGGGCAACACGTCGGGCAGCAGCTCAGACTGGGAATCCGGCGTTTCCAGCAAACTTTCGACAACCTTCGGAGCCGGCTCCGACCGACCCCGGTCCCGGCCACGCAGACCTGCCGGCCCGGACATCTCGGCGATCTTGCGCCGGAGCTGTTCCAGCTGGTCAGCACGGTCAACCCGGCTATCCGCCAGACTGGTCACAGCCGCCACAACAACACCTCCCACACCATCAGCCACCACCGTTATTCGAATATTTGTTCGATACCGTGAGTAAACACCCACCCACCGACACGGTCAAGCTGCGGCCATCCCTGAACCGGCCCACCCTTGCGATACTCAGACGGTGTCGATAGTCTCATTTGAGACTTTTCATCCAGCTTGAGTCTCATCACGGCCGATCGGCACAAAGACCAACCGGAAGCGAGCCAGGAGATGACGCAATCCCTGCGACGAAACCCCAACCCCGGCAAGGGAACAGCGCAGCGCGCGACCAAGCTGCCACCCGGGCCACGCGGGATCCCCGGACTCGGGATCGCGCCACAACTGGCTCGCGACATCTACGGCTACCTGCCATCGGTGGCGCGCAAGTACGGTGACGTCGCACGACTACCGGTACCTGGCCAGGACCTCATCCTCGTCAGCCATCCCGATCACGTACATCACGTGATGACCCGCAATTCCAGCGGTTACGGCAAGGGCGCGATGAACATGGAGCTCATCGACGGCGAGGATCACGCCCCGCTACCGGTTGCCGACGGCGAGCAGTGGAAGCGCATGCGCAGGCTGCTGAGCCCGAGATTCACCGCGCAGAGCATGCAGGAACTCAGCAACAAGGTCGTCGACGACATCATCCGCCATCTCGATGACACCTGGGATCCCGCAGCCGCATCCGGTCGCCCGGTAGACCTCGAAGACAACCTGTCCACGATGGCGCTGTCCGTGCTGCTGCGTGGCGCCTGCTCCCAAGAAGACCTCGACGACCACACCATCGCTCGACTAGCCGAGGAGATCCGCAGCTACGCGCTGTACGCCGGGTCGCGCATGGTCATGCACTCGATGCCCGCCGCGCTACCCAGACCATTTGCCAAGCGCGGCAAGGCCGCTCGCCACTATTTGGACGAATTCGCGGTGACCGCCATCAACGACCGGATCGCCAATCCCCGACCCGACACGGACATGATCTCTCTGATCTTGGAGGCCCGCTTCGAGGACGGGAGCCCGATGACTGTCACACAACTCAAATCAGAACTGGGCGGGCTGATCTTCGGCGGCTTCGAAACCACCTCGTCGGCCTTGGCCTGGACGTTCACCCTGCTGGCCCAACACCCAGACGTAGAAGCACGCGCACGCGCCGAAGTCGACGCCCTCGGCCTCCTGGGCCGCAAACCCGGCTACGCCGATCTGGCCCAATTGCCTTTCGTCCGAGCTTGTTTCGACGAATCGATGCGCATCCAGGGCGGCCCCATGTACCTGAGGGAAGCTCTCGTCGAAGATGAGATCGGCGGATACCGGATTCCCAAGGGCGCCACGGTGATCGTGTCGCCTACCGTGCTGCACAACGACCCGCGATTCTGGAATGCACCGCAGCGATTCCATCCGGACCGTTTCCGCACCGACAAGATCGACAAGAACGCTTTCATCCCGTTCAACATCGGGCAACGCAAATGCCTCGGCTACCAGATGGCATACATGGAAGCGATATTCACCATTGCGCTGGTCCTGGGACGGTTCCGGCTGCAGCTGCCCGCCGGGTTCGAACTGCGCCCCGCGTTCCGCGTCTCGACCGGAATCAAAGGCGGCGTCGCCGCGAAAATCACTGACCGCTAACCACATCGGCGAGAGGACTTACCCGAGCATGTTTCATCACCCCCGCGTTCCCACCGAGATGGTCGCCAATCAGACCGCATCATTGATCTTCCTCGCGTTCACCGCACTGTCCTTCTTGGGCGTACTGACCTGGGCCACAAGATATTTCCTGCGCACACAGGACAAGCTTCCCCTCATCTTGATGGTCGGTGGCGCACTGTGCGGATTCCTGGAGCCATTCGGCGATCTTCTCGGCGCGACCTTCTACCCGCTGAACACGCCGCTGCTGGTGTTCGAAGCATTCGGACGTCAGATTCCGCTCTACGTATTCGTCGGGGAATCGATGTTCTTCGCCTCAGCGGTCTACATCGCCTATCGGTTCCTGCGCAGCGGCATGCCCACCCGCAAGCTGCTCACCATCATCGTCGCCTTCAGCGCGTTCGACGCCGCGATGGAGATGACGTGTATCCACTTCCACGTCATGACCTACTACGGCAACAACCCGCTACTGGTCCTGGGACTGCCGCTGTACGCCATCGTGCAGAACGGTGCGCTGGCGGTGGTCGGAGGCTGGACCATCCTGGTCCTCGAGCCGAAATTCCAAGGCCGCCGGGCCTGGTGGCTGGCCCCGATGGTCCCTATCAGCTTCGGCCTGCAGGCGTTCGTCACCACTTGGCCCATGTATCTCGGGTTGAACAGTGACTTCTCGCGGCCGACCATGCTTGCACTCGGCTTGATATCGACCGCATTGAACCTTGCGCTGCCGCTGCTGTGCATCTACTCGCCGCAAGCAGCAGCCGCACGCCGGTCCGCCCCGGCACCAGTCGACCTCCACGAAAGGCTGCCGCACCTGCGCTGACCGCCGATGCAGCACCTAGGGTGGTCAGATCATGACGACGTCGAAGCCGAGCACGACGGAGCTGGCCGCCCAAGGCCAGCTCTTCGTCGAGCTGATCGCCGCCGAAGACGACGCCGTCGACGCACGTGTCCTCGATGCCGCCGCCGAACTGATCGGCGAGTACGGCGAGCACGTCGTGACCATGACCGACATCGGCGAGCACTCGGGCGT
Source organism: Mycobacterium sp. PDNC021 (assembly GCF_048282635.1). NCBI lineage: Bacteria > Bacillati > Actinomycetota > Actinomycetes > Mycobacteriales > Mycobacteriaceae > Mycobacterium > Mycobacterium sp. PDNC021. The sequence continues at coordinate 2,142,128 of NZ_CP182502.1, read as the reverse complement.
GGGACGAGCCACCATTTTTCGCAGGTTCGGTTCGAAACAGACCGTCATCGACCGCATGTTGCAGCGTGAGCTCCGCAAGTTCGTCGTCGACTTGATCAACGCATCCGCGGAGTGCGAAACACGCTCCGATGTTCTCACCGAACTGCTCGTCCAGGCCGTGTCATTCGCCCGCACCAATCCGGTCGTCCGGCGCCTCGTCGCGAGTGAACCCGAACGGCTCGTGCAATTCGCCCGGTCGGAAGAGTCCGCGTCGATGTTGATCGCGCGCGCGCTGATCCTGGGCCTGGTCAAGCGCTTCGAAGCCGCGTCAACCGCTCCGCACGAGATGGAACACGTGGCCGACGTCGTCGCACACCTGGCGATCGGTTACGCCCTGGTACCGAATTCCAGCCTCGACCTGAGCGACGAAGACCACCTGCGCCGGACCATCGGCACCATCCTCTCCGGGCTCTGATGCGCTGATAGCGGCACTGAGCCGCGAAAACCGGTACGCTCGTAACTGGAATAGGTCTGGAATCCCGCTCGGGCTTGGTGGACCGTTGCGCTAGTGGAAGGCATGCATCGTGCGTTCGAATCGTCTGGTCCACCGCATCACAGTCGCCGCCGGCGGCACCGCGCTCATCGCGATGATCGGCCTCACCGCGGGCTGCGGCGAAGAGAAGAAAGCCCCCGAGACGCCCTCGTCGACGACCACCACGACCACCACGACGACATCGGCGGCGGTCACCCCGACCGAGAAGTCGCTCAGTCCGAACGGTGGCAACCTGTTCACTCCGACGGTCACGGCCAACCCGGCGCCCACCGCAACACCGGGCACCCACCGCAACTGACAACCGCCCCGGGTTGCCAACCGGCCCAGCAGAATCCGGGTTCGCGCTACCGTTGCCACATGTCACCGCCGACTCGGACACCGTCCAAGCGATGGCTGTTGGCCCTGGCACTTGCCGCCACCCTGACGCTGGTCTTCAACCTGCCCAGCCCGGGCCGGCCGACCGCGGCACCTGACCAGCCATCGGGCACCATCGACGGCCCCTTCGCGTCGCTGCTGGCGTCCTCCACCGATCTCGGACGCGCGCACGCGCAGCAGCGCGTCCAGCTCACCGCCACTCTCGATGACGGCTACCGGCCGGATGCCCTGATCAATTGGGCTGAGTTGCAACGACTTTCGGTGCGCTGGCGGCCGGGCGACACCTGGGCCGTCGTCGAAGGCGACCCCGACCGCATGAGCACCGCCTTCGGCGTCCAGGTGCACGACTACCGCAGCCGGCGTGGGCAGGAGTTCTACGCCGCGCCGCAACAGCCCCAAGTCCCCACCGAATTGCACGGCACGGTCACCGAATTGGGCCGGATCCTCAGCTACACGCCGCATCACGAATCCACCCCACCACCCCGGCCACTCGGTGTGCCGGAACGCGGCCTGACCCCCAGCCACCTGCTCAGCGCCTATCACGCCGACAAGCTGGCCGCCGCCGGCTACACCGGCAAGGGCACCACGGTGGTGGTCTTCGCCTTCAACGGCTACGACCAAGCCGACCTGGACCAGTTCGCCACCACCTTCGGCCTGCCCAAATTCACCCCGGTCCTCGTCGGCGGGAAACCCGGCGACGACCACGGCGAGACCACCATGGATCTCGAGGTGATCCACGCCATCGCGCCCGACGCCCGACTGGTCGTCGTCAACGCCCGTCCCACGGTCACCGGCGATGGCGCCTACCTGAAGATCGGCGAGATGTTCGAACAGGCCGACCGCGATTTCCCCGGCGCGATCTGGAGCCTGTCGATCGGCTGGGGTTGCGACAAGCTGACGACCGCGGCCGACCTCGCGCCCGTCCGTTCCGCGTTGGCCACCGCAGCATCACACGGCACCACGGCCTTTGACGCCAGCGGTGACCTGGCCGGGCTGGAATGCAAGGGCGGCGACGACTGGGATTCCCCGCCCGGCCCGAACGACATCGGTCTGGATTCGGTGGCGTCCCTGCCTGAGATGACCAACGTCGGCGGCAGCACCCTGTCCACCGACGCCGACGGCCAATGGCTGGACGAACAGGCCTGGTTCAACGTCCCACTCTCCCAGGGCACCGGCGGCGGGGTTTCCACGCTGTTCGACCGGCCACGCTGGCAGTCGAATGCGGCGGACCACATCGACCCGAAACGCAGTATGGGGAAGCGCATGACGCCGGACATCTCGGCCGTCGCCGATCCCTACACCGGCGTGAGAATCGTTGTGGACAAAGAGGTTGTCGTCGGCGGCGGCACCTCACAGGCGGCGCCGATCTGGGCCGGGCTGACCGCCATCATGGACCAGCACCTCACCGCAAACGGCGGGCGACCGATCGGCGCCCTCAACCCACAGCTGTACCGCATCGCCACCGGCGCCCCGCACCCGGCGTTCCGCGATATCACCCTGGGCGGCAACGCCATTGACACCGCGGGCCCCGGCTACGACCTGGTCAGTGGCCTCGGCACCCCGAATCTGGAGAACCTGGTGGCCGACCTGGCGCTGTTGCAGAAGGTGACGCAGTGAGCACCCAACTCGAAGACCGGCCGATGATGGAGTGCGGCGTCTGCCAGCTGGACGTCCCGGCCGGCGAGTACTGCGGACTGTGCGGCGCACCGTTGAGCGAACACCGCCACGACGGACCGCGCTGGTTGCGGGCGCGATCGTTCAGCGCCGCACCCGGGCAGCACCTGCTTCGGCCGTCTATCACCAGCTCGCTGTTCCCGCACCTGTCACCGCGGTCGCGCACGTCGTTCATGCTCGGACTCATCGCTCTGGTGCTGGCACTGGCCGCCACCGCGATGCTCCGCCTACCCGGGGCCCTGGTCGCGGTCGCGGTCCTCGGGCTGCCCGTGATCTTCGGAATCTATCTTCGGGAATCCGAATTCAATCGGGACGCACCCCGCGGCAACCTGTGGCTGGCCGCTGGCATGGCCATCACCCTGGGCGTCGGGTGGGCACTGCTCACCGGCGCTGTGGCCGCCCGGTCCTACGGCATCCCGCTGGGCGCGGGCATTGCGGCAGCTCGCATGCTGCGGACCGGCGTCGGCGTCACGCTCGGTGGCCTGTTGCTCATGCAGGTACCCACGCTGACAATTCGGCTGCTCCGGCCCGGCCACCGAGAAGCCTTGCACGGCTATGCCATTGGCGCCCATGCCGCCATCTACTTCACCGCCGCGGCGACCCTGACCCGGCTCGCCCCGCAATTCGCCACCGGCATGGTCAACCGGGATCGCCCGCTGCAGGGTCTGTTGGTCGAAGCCGGCATCCGTGGCCTGGCCACTCCCATCATCGCGGCCACCGTCGGCGGCCTGATCGGTGCGGCACTGTGGTTCACCCGGCCACCGAACAAGGCGAACACACACCGCGGCTACGTCCGGTTGACACTCACTCTGATCGCGGTGATCGTCGCCGTGGTCTATGCGCTGCTCGGCCTGATCGACATGGTGCAGCTGCCGCAGTTGTTGCAGCTGGCCCTGTATCTGGCCCTCACCGCCGTTGCGCTGCTGGCGTTACGCGTCGGACTGCACCTGGCGCTGCTGCACGAGGCGCACGACGACTACAACATGGACGAGCCGCTGCTGTGCACCCAGTGCGGCCACGTGGTGCCCGACGCCCCGTTCTGCGCGGCCTGCGGAGCCGCCACCCGGGCATCGTCACGGGCCGCACGTCACGGCCAGCGCACCGACCGTCCGGTACCCAACGACAGCCTGACGGTGGGGCTCCTCCCCGGCTACTCGCTGCATGCCACGTCCTACTCGGCAACGCCGACCCGGACCACGAAACGCGTTCAGGTGACGCTGATCTTTGCCCTCGCCGCGGTGGTCGTGGCCGCGCTCCTGGTCGGGGTGTCCGGACTGCTGGAGAAACCGGCAGTGCGGTACGTGTGCCCACCCGAATGCGGCCATCCGCCCATGGGCCAGCCGGTGACCATCAACCCCCGGTTCACCGCGCCTGACGGCTCGTTCAGCGTCGCCTACCCGGCCGCCGGGGCGGCCTACGAGGTGACCAAGGACGACAACGGCGTCCTGGCGAAACTGCTGGCCGGCGACGGCGGGATGCTGCAGTTGTTCAGCCGGCCCGCGACCGGACGGCAGCCGAAAGACATTGCCGCCGAACTGATCACGTCGAGCTATCCGGACGCCAAGACCGCGTACGAGGTCCCGAACGCGATGGTCGGATACCAGGCGGGCTACGGCCTCGTCGCCGACTGGTATCCGCAGGGCGCCAGCCGCAAATTCTCTCGGATGCGGCTGCTGGTGCTGGTCGCCGTCAAGAACGACCTGGCACTCATCGCCGCCGCGACGGGGCCGTACCACCCCTTCGGACCGGACTTCGGGTCCGGAAAACCGTCCGCCGTCGGCCTGCAACTGGCCCTCGACATGGGCCAGTACGTCAACAGCTTCGCCTGGCGGGGCGACCCGCCGCGCTGAGCGTCGACGGCTCATCGGTCGTGTGGCGCCGCCCGATATGGGCTTCGGCGCGCATCCGCTCGACCATGTGCGGGTAGTGCAGCTCGAACGCCGGGCGCTCCGAACGGATCCGGGGCAGCTCGGTGAAGTTGTGCCGCGGCGGCGGGCAGGACGTGGCCCACTCCAGGGAGTTGCCGTGGCCCCACGGGTCGTCTACTAACACCGGCTCGCCGTAACGCCAGCTCTTGAACACGTTCCACACGAAGGGCAGCGTCGATATGCCCAAGATGAACGCCCCGATCGACGAAACGATATTGAGCGTGGTGAAACCGTCTGTCGGCAGGTAGTCGGCATACCGACGCGGCATACCTGAGTCGCCCAGCCAGTGCTGCACCAGGAAGGTGGTGTGGAAACCGATGAAGGTCAGCCAGAAGTGCAGCTTGCCGAGTCGCTCGTCGAGCAGACGGCCCGTCATCTTCGGGAACCAAAAGTAAATGCCCGCGTAGGTGGCGAACACGATCGTGCCGAACAGCACGTAATGGAAATGTGCGATAACGAAATACGACTCGGTGACGTGGAAGTCCAGCGGCGGGCTGGCCAGCAGCACACCCGACAGGCCACCGAGCAGGAACGTGATCAGGAAGCCTGCGGTGAACAGCATCGGCGTCTCGAAGGTCAATTGCCCCTTCCACATGGTGCCGATCCAGTTGAAGAACTTGATACCGGTCGGGACCGCGATCAGGAACGTCATGAACGAGAAGAACGGCAACAGCACGGCGCCGGTGGCGTACATGTGGTGTGCCCACACGCCCATGGACAGTGCCGCGATACTCATCGTGGCGTAGACCAAGGTTGTATAGCCGAAGATCGGCTTGCGGGAGAACACCGGAACGATTTCGCTCACGATGCCGAAGAACGGCAGCGCAATGACGTACACCTCGGGGTGGCCGAAGAACCAGAACAGGTGTTGGTAGAGCATCATTCCGCCGTTGGCCGGGTCGTAGATGTGGGCACCCAGGCGGCGGTCAGCGGCCAGACCGAACAGGGCGGCGGTCAGCAGCGGGAAGATCATGAGCACCAAGATCGAGGTGATGAAGATGTTCCAGGTGAAGATCGGCATGCGGAACATCGTCATGCCCGGGCAGCGCATGCAGACCACGGTGGTGATCATGTTGACCGCACCGAGGATCGTGCCCAAGCCACCGACGGCTACGCCGAGAATCCAGAGATCGGCACCGGCACCCGGGGAGTGGATCGCATCCGACAATGGGGTGTAGGCGGTCCAACCGAAGTCAGCCGCGCCACCGGGGGTGATGAAGCCGGACAGTGCAATCAGAGCGCCGAAAACGAAGAGCCAGAACGACAACGCGTTCAGCCGCGGGAACGCCACGTCCGGGGCGCCGATCTGCAGCGGCAGCACCAGGTTGGCGAAGCCGAACACGATCGGGGTCGCGTAGAAGAGCAGCATCGCCGTGCCATGCATGGTGAACAGCTGGTTGTACTGCTCGTTGGACAGGAACTGTAATCCGGGCAGCGCCAGCTCCGCGCGAATGAACAGCGCCATCAGGCCGCCGATGAAGAAGAAGATGAAACAGACGACGCAGTACATGATGCCGATCAGCTTGTGATCGGTGGTGGTCACCAGCTTGTAGATTAGGTTGCCCTTGGGGCCCATACGCTCCGGGAACGGGCGACCAGCCTGAAGTTGTGCGACCGGAGGCGCTTCTGCCGTCATGACTGCCCACTCACGACCGGACTACCGTTCCGGCTGGGCTGCTTTCCAATGGCACCACCGCCACCAACCTCTCTGGATCGCGTTGCCACGAACGCTATTGACCGGTTGGGCACTCATGGCAGGGCCATAAGTCCCAACCGGCTCAGATCAGAAGTTGTGATGCACCCCAGGCTGCGCAGTCTGCGGCAGCGGCGCCAACACCGACGGCGTAAAAGAATTCGGTCCCGACGGGTCGATCGACTTCTGGGTCGGCGACACGGGGGCGGGTGGCGTCGTGGTCGTCGTCGTGGGCGTGGTGTTGCCTGGCGGAGACTGGTTACCACCGCAGGCAGCGGTGAGAACGCCTAGCGCAACGATCGCGCCGGCAGCTGCGACGACCCTGGGGGCACAGCGCTGGAATCCACTTGTCGGACAAGAAGACTCAGTAATTCGACCCATCGGAGCACCTCTACGTACGGCGTTGCTCGTTGTGCCATCGGCACGGACACCAAGCAACGCCCCTCATGGTTCCGCCACCGAGAACCGCAGGAAAGAGACGAAGGTCATCAACCCGACTGCGCTAAGCCCTCGCTGCTATGAAGCTCAGCCGCGAGCCGAGGTGCAGAGGATGCCATGCGCCCGGCGCACCAGCGCAGCGGCGGGACCGGGATCGGCACCGGTCTCACCGACGATTCCGTCGACGGCACCCTGGGTGCCCGAGCCTGTCATCAGCATCTGGCACGCCCGGAGGCCGGCCTGAAGCACCGCATCGTCATCGCCGGGGAAGCCGGCTGCGCGGGCCTGATTGATGAAACGCTGCTGTTCCGGCGTTATCGGAATGGGCCACGCGGACGCCGTCCCGGCACAGACCCCGAATGCAGCCCCGGCCACGAGCACCGTGCTCGCTACCCGCATGACAAATCCACGTGATGACATGAGCTTCCCCCGCTCCCCCGCGGCGCGGGCGTCCCAGATCGAGACGCCTCGAACGACCGACGGCACACAGCCTACGCCGGGCTAGCGCGGACTCACTCCCATTCGATGGTGCCCGGCGGCTTGCTGGTGATGTCCAGCACCACGCGGTTGACCTCAGGCACCTCGTTGGTGATCCGGGTCGAAATGCGTTCCAGCACTTCGTAAGGCACGCGCGTCCAGTCGGCGGTCATGGCGTCCTCGCTGGACACCGGACGCAGCACGATCGGGTGCCCGTAGGTCCGTCCGTCGCCCTGCACGCCGACCGAGCGCACATCGGCGAGCAGCACCACGGGGCACTGCCAGATGCTCTGGTCCTGGCCGGCCGCGGTGAGCTCCTCACGAGCGATCGAGTCGGCGCGGCGCAGCGTGTCCAGCCGGGGACCCGTCACCTCTCCGACGATCCGGATACCCAGACCAGGGCCCGGGAACGGCTGGCGCCCAACGATTTCCTCGGGCAGGCCCAGCTCGCGGCCGACAGCCCGCACCTCGTCCTTGAACAGCAGCCGCAGCGGCTCGACGAGTTTGAACTTCAGGTCCTCTGGCAAGCCGCCGACGTTGTGGTGGCTCTTGATGTTGGCGGTACCGGTACCGCCGCCGGATTCGACGACGTCCGGGTACAGCGTGCCCTGGACGAGGTACTCGATCTCGGCTTCGCTGCTGCCCAGGGTGTCACGCACCGCGCCCTCGAAGGCCCGGATGAACTCGCGGCCGATGATCTTGCGCTTGCCTTCGGGGTTGGTCACCCCGGAGAGGGCGTCGAGGAAGCGGTCGGCCTCGTCGACGGTGACGAGCTTGGCGCCGGTGGCGGCGACGAAGTCGCGTTCCACCTGCTCGCGCTCGCCCGCGCGCAGCAGGCCGTGGTCGACGAACACACAGGTCAGCCGGTCACCGATGGCCCGCTGGACCAGCGCGGCAGCCACCGCCGAGTCGACGCCGCCGGACAGGCCGCAGATGGCCTGGCCGTCGCCGATCTGCTCGCGCACCTGCTCGACCAGCTGGTCGGCGATGTTGGCCGCGGTCCAGGTCGCGCCGATACCGGCGAAGTCGTGCAGGAAGCGGCTGAGCACCTGCTGGCCGTGCGGGGAGTGCATCACTTCGGGGTGGTACTGGACGCCGGCCAGCTTGCGGGCGCGGTCCTCGAACGCGGCGACCGGGGCGCCGGGGCTGCTGGCCACCACCTCGAACCCGGCCGGTGCCGCGGTGACCGCGTCGCCATGGCTCATCCACACCGGCTGTGAGTCCGGCAGCCCTGAATGCAGTTCTCCGCCAGCCACTTTCAACTCGGTCCGACCGTATTCACTGGTGCCGGTGTGCGCCACGGTGCCGCCGAGCGCCTGGGCCATGGCCTGGAACCCGTAGCAGATGCCGAACACCGGGACCCCGAGGTCGAAGATCGCGGCGTCCAGCTGCGGAGCGCCGTCGTCGTAGACGCTGGACGGCCCACCGGACAGCACGATGGCCTGCGGGTTCTTGGCCTTGATCTCCTCGACCGTCGCGGTGTGCGGCAGGACCTCGGAGAAAACCCGCGCCTCGCGCACCCGGCGGGCGATCAGCTGCGCGTACTGCGCACCGAAGTCGATGACCAGAACGGGCTGTGAAGCTGGTGTTTGCACCCGCTCAGTCTAGTGGTGGGCAGCCGGAGGCTCTGCCAGCCGCTCGACGGCCACGCCCACGGCGGTGCGGACCTCGTCGTCGGTCATCTCGCCGAGTCCCAGCGCCGACCGCAGGAATGGCCCGAGCAGGCGCCAACCCAGCTGCAGCGCAATGATGTTGGCCACCGCGAGCCGGGCCTGGTTCTCGTCGGCGTACCGGGGCATGAATTCGTCGAGCAGCCGCGTCATGTTGGGAAATGTGGTCTGCAACTCCCCTACCGGGTAGCCGTCGAGCGCGGCCCGGGCGATCACCCGGAGCTGCTGATCAAGCGCCGCATCGACCACGTCGGCGGGCGCACCGGCCTCGATCAGTTCCTTGAGCCGCTGGCCCAGATGGTCCAGCACCGCTCCGACCAGCTTTTCCTTGGAACCGATGTGCCGGAACACCAGCCCGTGGTTGACGTTGGACTTGGCCGCGATATCGCGGATCGACGTGGCCGCCGGCCCGCGCGCGGCGAATAGCTCGGCCGCGGCTTCGAGGATGGCCGCGACCACCTCATCCCGGCCCACTGGCGCGCCTGTAGTCATGTGGCTACACTAGCGTCCATGCACTGTAGTCAACTGACTACAGTCGCTTCCGTTGAAAGGATCGCCATGTTGACCGTCACCAAATTGACCAGCAAGATCGGCGCCGTCGTCGACGGTGTGCGCCTGGGCGGCGACCTGTCCCCCGAGACCGTCGCCGACATCCGCACCGCGCTGCTCGAGCACAAGGTCATCTTCTTCCGCGGCCAGGACCACCTCGACGACGCGCAGCAGCAGGCCTTCGGGGAACTGATGGGCGATCTGGCCGGCCACCACGCGATGAAGCGCGCCGACGCACCGAAGATCACGCCGATCGACTCGGAGTACGGCAAGGCCAACCGGTGGCACACCGACGTCACGTTCATGCCCGACTACCCCTCGGCGTCGGTCCTACGGGCGGTCACCCTGCCGACCTACGGCGGTTCCACCTTGTGGGCTTCCACCGCCGCGGCCTACGACGCACTGCCGGCGCCGCTCAAGGCACTGGTCGAGAACCTTCGGGCCGTGCACTCCAACCGGTTCGACTACATCAAGGACGTCACGGTGGATACCGCGCACCTGACCGACGAGCAAAAGGGCTACCAGGCCGAGTTCCAGAAACCCGACTTCCGCACCGAGCACCCGGTGGTGCGCGTGCACCCGGAGACCGGGGAACGCACCCTGGTGGCCGGCCAGTTCGTGCGCGGCTTCGTCGGCGTGGACAGCTACGAGTCAGCGGCCCTGCTGGAGCTGCTGCAGCGCCGAATCACCATGATGGAGAACACCGTTCGCTGGGACTGGCAGCCCGGCGACGTCGCGATGTGGGACAACCGGGCCACCCAGCACCGCGCCGTCGACGACTACGACGGCCAGCACCGGCTGATGCACCGCGTCACGCTGACCGGCGATGTGCCGGTTGACGTCCACGGGACGCCGAGCCGGGTCATCAGCGCGGCATAACCAGGGATTTGCGCACGATTTTCCGCGTCAACCGCGAAAATCGTGCACAAATCGCGGCTTAGACCGGGGTGATCGGCAACCGGCGCAGGGCGCCGGGGGCGTCGACCGGGACGACGGGACGGTCCGGTGCGACGGGTTCGATCCGCCGGTAGGGCTCGCCCTGGGCCGGCCGCGCGTCGTCCTGGCCCTTGTTCGGCCACAGCGCCGCCGCGCGCTCGGCCTGCGCCGCGATCGAAAGCGACGGATTCACACCGAGATTCGCCGAGATCGCGGCACCGTCGGTGACGAACAGCGTCGGGTAGTTGTAGACGCGGTGGTACGGGTCGATGACCCCGGTCGCCTGGCTGTCGCCGATCGCCGCGCCGCCCAGGAAGTGGGCGGTCAGCGGGATGTTGAACAGCTCGCCCCAGGTGCCGCCGGCGATACCGCCGACTTTCTCGGCCATCCGCCGGGTCGCCTCGTTGCCGACCGGGATCCAGGTCGGGTTGGGCTCGCCGTGGCCCTGCTTGGACGACATGATCCGGAAGCCACCAGGCCCACGCTTGGTGAAGGTGGTGATCGAGTTGTCGAGGTGCTGCATCACCAGCGCGATCACGGTGCGCTCACTCCAGTGCTGCGGGTTGAGCAGGCGGATCAGCTCACGCGGGTCCTCGCCGGCCTGGTTCAGGAACTGCTTCCACCGCGGCACGTCGGTGCCCTGCGGGCCGGCGCCGTCCGTCATGAGCGTCTGCAGCATGCCCATCGCGTTGGAGCCCTTGCCGTACCGCACGGGTTCGATGTGGGTGTCCGGCGTCGGGTGAATCGACGAGGTGATGGCCACGCCGTGCGTGAGGTCCATGTCCGTGGGCACCTCGCGGGTCTGGGCCCCCACGATGGACTCGGAGTTGGTCCGGGTCAGCACGCCGAGCTTGTCCGACAGCTTGGTCAGCTTGCCGGTGTCGCGCACCTTGAACAGCAGCTTCTGCGTGTTGTACGTACCGGCCGCGACGATCAGGTACTTGGCGGTGAAGGTCCGCTTGCCGCGCCGCACCCGGCCGTTGGTCCGTCGGGTCGCCACTTCCCACAGCCCGTCGCCGCGCTGCTGGAAGCTGGACACGGTGGTCAGCGGATGCACTTGTGCCCCCGCCTTTTCCGCGAGACCGAGGTAGTTCTTCACCAGGGTGTTCTTGGCGCCGTGCCGGCAGCCGGTCATGCACTCGCCGCACTCGATGCAGCCGGTGCGGGCCGGGCCGGCCCCGCCGAAGTAGGGGTCCGGAACCGTCTTGCCCGGCGCCTTCTCACCGTCGGCACCGAAGAACACGCCGACCGGCGTCGCGACGAACGTGTCGGCGCAGCCCATGTCCTCGGCGACCTCTTTGATGATCTTGTCCGCGTCGGTGAACGTCGGATTCTGGACCACGCCGAGCATGCGCTGCGCCTGCTCGTAGTGCGGCATCAGCTCGGCGCGCCAGTCGGTGATGTCCTTCCACTGCGGGTCGTTGAAGAACGGGTCCGGCGGGATGTACAGCGTGTTGGCGTAGTTCAACGAACCGCCGCCGACGCCCGCGCCGGCCAGGATCATCACGTTGCGCAGCAGGTGGATCCGCTGGATGCCGTACATGCCCAACTTGGGCGCCCACAGGAACTTTCGCAGGTCCCACGAGGTCTTGGCGAAGTCGGCGTCGGAATACCGGGGGCCGGCTTCCAAAACACCGACGCGGTAACCCTTCTCGGTGAGCCGGAGGGCGCTGACGCTGCCTCCGAACCCCGAGCCGATGATCAAGACGTCGTAGTCAGGCTCCATGGCAAAAGTATGGACCTACCGCTCGGTAACCAGCTACCAAGGTATGCCTAACTCGCTACCGCCGGTACTAGCTACCGACTGTGAGGCCGACCTTCTGGAATTCCTTGAGGTCGCAGTACCCGGCCTTGGCCATCGACCGGCGCAGACCGCCGACCAGGTTGATCGAACCGAAGGGGTCGTCGGACGGGCCGTTGAGCACCTGATCGAGCGACGGACGCTCACCCAGCGCGACCTGCATCAGGGCACCGCGCGGCAGCGACGGGTGCGCCGCAGCGGCCGGCCAGAACCAGCCGTCACCAGGCGCCTCGGCGGCAGCGGCCAGCGGGGTGCCCAGCACGACCGCGTCAGCGCCGCAGGCGATGGCCTTGGCCAGGTCGCCAGAGGTGTGAATATCGCCGTCGGCCAGCACGTGCACGTAGCGGCCGCCGGTCTCGTCGAGGTATTCGCGGCGCGCGGCGGCAGCGTCGGCGATGGCGGTGGCCATCGGCACGCTGATGCCCAGGACCTCGTCGCTGGTCGTCGCCCCGTAGGTCGAGCCGTAGCCGACGATGACGCCGGCCGCGCCGGTCCGCATCAGGTGCAGCGCGGTGCGGTGATCGAGCACGCCACCGGCGACCACCGGCACGTCGAGCTCGGAGATGAAGGTCTTCAGGTTGAGCGGCTCACCATCCTGGGCGACCCGCTCGGCCGAGATGATGGTGCCCTGGATGACCAGCAGGTCGATCCCGGCGGCGACCAGCGTCGGCGTCAGGGCCTGGGCGTTCTGCGGACTGACCCGCACCGCCGTGGTGACACCGGCTTCACGGACCCGCGCGACAGCGGCGCCGAGCAGCTCCGGGTCCAGCGGGGCCGCGTGGAGCTGCTGCAGCAGCCGGACGGACGCCGACGGGTCGTCGTCCTTGGCGGCGAGCTCGACGACCTGGGCGAGCTTGTCCTCGACATCCCGGTGCCGGCCGATCAGGCCTTCGCCGTTGAGCACGCCGAGGCCACCGAGACGACCCATCTCGATCGCGAACTCGGGCGACACCAGCGAGTCGGTCGGATGGGCCAGGAGCGGAAACTCGAACCGGTAGGCGTCCAGCTGCCAGGCGGTGGACACATCCTGGCTGGAGCGGGTACGCCGGGACGGGACGATGTTGATGTCATCGAGTTCATAGGTACGACGAGCGGTCCGGCCCATGCCGATTTCAACGAGGTCGCGCATGTGTGTGGTCATTTCCCTGTCAGTTGGCGCGCTTGTCAGTTAGCGCGAGGAGTAGTTCGGGGCTTCGACGGTCATCGTGATGTCGTGCGGGTGGCTTTCCTTCAAGCCCGCCGCGGTGATCTGCACGAACTGCGCCTGCTGCAGGTGCTCGATGGTGGCCGAGCCGGTGTAGCCCATGGCCGCCCGCAGACCGCCGGTGAGCTGGTGGATGACCGTAGACAGCGGTCCCCGGAACGGCACCCGGCCCTCGATGCCCTCGGGCACCAACTTGTCCTCGGAGAGCACGTCGTCCTGGAAGTAACGGTCCTTGGAGTAGGACTTGCCCTGACCGCGGCCCTGCATGGCGCCCAGCGACCCCATCCCGCGGTAGCTCTTGAACTGCTTGCCATTGACGAAGATCAGATCGCCCGGCGATTCGGCGGTACCGGCCAGCAGGGAGCCGAGCATCGCAGTCGAGGCGCCGGCGGCCAGCGCCTTGGCGATGTCACCCGAGTACTGCAGGCCGCCATCGGCGATCACCGGCACGCCGTAGGGCTTCGTCGCCGCTACAGCTTCCAAGATCGCGGTGATCTGCGGCGCGCCGACACCGGCGACCACGCGGGTGGTGCAGATCGAGCCGGGCCCGACACCCACCTTGACGGCGTCGGCGCCGGCCTCGCACAGCGCGGCGGCGGCGGACCGGGTGGCGACGTTTCCGCCCACGACCTCGATCTTGTCGCCGACAGCCTTCTTGAGGCGGGCCACCATATCCAGCACGCCGCGGTTGTGGGCGTGCGCGGTGTCGACGATCAGCACGTCGACCCCGGCATCGGCCAGCGTCATGGCGCGCGTCCAGGCGTCGTCACCGACACCGACGGCGGCACCGACCAGCAGCCGTCCGTCGCTGTCCTTGGTGGCCAGCGGGAACTGCTCGGTCTTGACGAAGTCCTTGACGGTGATCAGCCCGGTGAGCTTGCCGTGTCCGTCGACGATCGGCAGCTTCTCGATCTTGTGCCGGCGCAGCAGGCCCAATGCGGCTTCCGCGGACACGCCTTCTTGTGCGGTGATCAGCGGAGCCTTGGTCATCACCTCGGCGACGGCCTTGTCCTGGTCGACCTCGAAGCGCATGTCGCGGTTGGTGATGATCCCGACGAGCTGCCCGGCCGTATCCACGACGGGCAGGCCCGAGATCCGGAACCGGGCGCACATGGCGTCGACCTCGGCGAGGGTGTTGCTCGGCGAGCAGGTGACCGGATCGGTGACCATGCCGGCCTCGGACCGCTTGACGGTCTCGACCTGGGCGGCCTGCTCACTGAGCGGCAGGTTGCGGTGCAGCACGCCCATGCCGCCGGCACGGGCCATCGCGATCGCCATCCGCGACTCGGTGACGGTGTCCATGGCCGAGCTGACCAGCGGCACCCGCAGCCGGATGTTGCGCGTCAACTGGCTGGACGTATCGGCGGTGGCCGGGATGATGTCCGACGCCGCGGGCAGCAGCAGGACGTCATCGAAGGTCAGCCCGAGCATCGCGACCTTGGTCGGATCGTCACCGCCGGTCGGCACCGGAACAGAAATGGGAACGCTGCTTTCAGCGATCGACATGGGTGGGGCCTCCAGGGCAGACACAGGGATCTAAAAATCCATCCTATCGGCCCTTACTATGTGCGCCGAACCCCACTCGGTGACGGCTCGCCGGGGTAACGGCTGGCGCATCGCCAGGGGTGATAAGTAGGGTGGACGTGTGCGTGACCACCTGCCGCCGGGCTTGCCACCCGACCCGTTCGCCGACGATCCCATGGACCCGTCGGCTGTTCTGGATGCGCTGGAGCCGGGACAACCCCTGGACCCGCAGGAACGCATGGCCGTCGAGGCCGATCTGGCCGATCTGGCGGTCTACGAAACCCTGTTGGCACACAAGGGCATTCGCGGCCTCGTCGTCTGTTGTGACGAATGCCAGCAGGACCACTACCACGACTGGGACATGCTGCGGGCGAACCTGCTGCAGCTTCTGGTCGACGGCACGGTCCGTCCGCACGAGCCCGCCTACGATCCCGAGCCCGATGCCTACGTGACGTGGGACTACTGCCGCGGCTACGCCGACGCGTCGCTGAACGAGGCGACCTCGGAGCACGACGGCTACCGCTGATTTTTTCTCTTGACGTGCTGGACGTCACGCCTGGCGCGTTGATCTTGCGCTGAGGGCGAAAAAAGCCGAGTACGCAGCGCCGCCACTACAGGGTCAACGACCGGGCCACGTTGAGCCTGCGCTCACGGCGCAAAAAGCCGAGTACGCAGCGCCACCACTACAGGGTCAACCGCTGGATGGGCGCCGCGTGAATCAGTGCTGCCCGTGTCCCGAACCCGAACCCGACGGCACTTGCGTGGTGGTCACAACCGACCTCTCGCGCGTCGGCTCCTGCTGGGCTTCCTTGGTGGTCGGAGCGACAGTCGCCTGCACCGGCGGGTTTGTTGGTGCCGGTGTGGTCACCGAGGGCACCGTGACAGTCGGGGCGACGGTCGTGACCGTCTGCGCAGGTGCCGGGCTCTGGGTCGGTGTCGGCGCAACCGTCGCCGACGCCGTGGGCGGGTTGGTGACGACGGGCTCGCTCGGGGGCACGGTCGCTGACTGGGTGGCGGTGGCCGTCGCACTGGACGGCACCGTCGACGGAGCAGAGGTGGCCGTCGATGCCGAGGACGACGGCGTCGACGTGGCGGTCGGGCTGCTCGATGTCGTCGACGACGCGGAACTCGACGTTTCGGTCGGGGACGTCGCGCTCGTCGACGAGGACGTGGCCGTCGTCTCCGACGGCGAAGTCGATGCGCTGGTCGACGTCGATGACGTGTCGGTCGACGTGGCTGTCGTGGACGACGACGTGGTCGTCGACGTGCTGGACGTCGCGCTCGACGACGACGTCGGCTCGACCACCGGGACCGGCAACAGGGTCAGCGGCGAGGACGGCAGGACCGGCTGCGGCTCCCCCGGCGGGGGCAGCGTGGCCGCGGGGTTTTGCTCAACCACCTTGTAGGTCAAGGCATTCCACTGCTGGATCAGCTGTTGCTTGTGCTCTGGTGCGTCGACGCTCTGCACGGTAGGGCTCAGCGCCTGCAGCTTGTCCTGCGCCTGCTGCCACTGGCCGGTGTCGATCAGCTGCTGCACTTGCTGCATCTCGGTCTGCGCAGCCAGCATCACCTGCTCGTCGCTGACCCGTGGGGCGCCGAACATGGCGGTGTGCAGGCCGTACAGCGAGGAATTCGGTCCGGCTGAGTAGATCGCGGTGCCGAAGCCACCGAGGCACAACAGCGCGGCCGCGACCGAGCCGACGATGGTCAGCGATGTCCGAGATTCCTTGCGATGCAACCCCTTCTGGAGGGCCGCCACAGCGTCACGAGCGGTGACGGGCGTCGTCACCGCGGGTTCGCGGATGCCGTCGCGCCAGTCGGCGAGCAGGAAGGCCAGCTCGGCTTCGGTGGAGTCCGTCGAGTACGCGTGCTCGTCGGCGGCGAGCGCGTCGAAGAATCGGTCGACGCGTCGAATCTCGTTGAGCGAGGGGTCACCGCCGCCCGGTGACCATTGTCCGGAGTCAGGCATGGCCACGCTCCGTCGAACCGATCTCGGACTTCAGCCGTGCCAGCGCCCGGTGCTGAGCGACGCGTACCGCGCCGGCGGTGCTGCCGACGGCCTCGGCGGTCTCCTCGGCGCTCATGCCGACGACGACACGCAGGATCAGGATTTCGCGCTGCTTCTCAGGCAGCACCGCCAGCAACCGGTTCATCCGGGCCGCCGCGTCGGCATCGATGGCCAACTGTTCGGGGCCCAGTTCGGTCGAGGGGCGGTCCGGTAGATCGTCAGTGGCTTCAGAGCGGTTGCGGCCGGCGGCGCGATGCGCGTCAGCAACCTTGTGAGCGGCAATGCCGTACACGAAAGCCAGGAACGGCCGTCCCTGGTCCTTGTACCGCGGCAGCGCCGTGATCACAGCTAAACACACCTCCTGAGCCACATCGTCCGCGGAAACACCCTGTCGCTCACCGACCCCGAAGCGCGCACGGCAGTACCGAACGACGATCGGGCGGATGGTTTCCAACACCTTGCGGAGCGCGTCGCGATTGCCGGCAACTGCGTCAGCAACGACAGCATCGAGACCATCTCCCGAAAATGTCATCGTGTGCGCGTTCTCCAGCGTTACGGACGAGGCGGTGCCGTGGTTGGTATGTCAGGACAACAGTAATGACTGGTGCGGGCGGCCAGACTCATCACGCCCATCGCCCCCCGCGGTCGCGTACGGTCGCGGCGGCGTCGTCGCGGATCTGCGCCATCGCTTCCGGGCAGTGCTCGGCGCTGCCGATATCGCTCAATAGGCAACCTAATGCCCAGGTCAGCGGCACCAAGCCGGATTGTTGGGTACGCCCAAGCGCGGCGTCGGCGACCCGGCGGGACTCGTCGAACCGGCCCGCGCTGCACAACGCCGCCGAGTACACCACGTCGGTCTTCACGGCGTGGCGCGGCGAGCCGAGGTCACCGACAAGCTCCCGCGCGCGTTCGGCGTGCGCGACGGACTCCTCTCCACGGCCGCTGACCATAGCTAATTCGGCACTGACCCAGGCCAGCCGGACACGTTGACGCGGTACCCCGCTGCTCGCGGTGTCCATCACGGCCCGCTCGAGCAGCCGCTGCGCCACCCCGAACCGGCCGATTCCGAGAGCGTCGGCGGCCAGACCGACGAGCGCGTCGGCCCGTGCCTCGGCGGCGTCGGGCTGATGCGCGACCAACGCCCACGCCCTGCCGTCGGCGACCCGGGCCAGGCGATGCCAACCGACCTGCCGGAGAAACGAGGCACGGGTGCTCTGTGCCAGCGACAGCAACGAACCGTTGCCCCGGCGCGCGACGGAGTCCAGGTCAGCAAACGCGACGGCGTAGTGGCCCTGACCGCCGGCGGCAACGGCGCGCAGCCACAACTCGTCGACCGAGTGCGCCGTCGGCAGCGGCCAACATGGCAGATCGTTGCCAAAAGCGGCGACCCGGAGTCGGGCGGCTGGCTGGTCGGCAGAGGGCGTCGCGGTATCGGTTGCGGTCATCGAGTCAGCACGGTATCAATGGCGCACCGCCGCACGGCCGCGTTCCCTGACGCTGCGAGTCGGGCAGGTTTCGTTAATAATTAATGCTCGCTGTGTTAACAACATGTCAACGACATCCAATTCCGCCACAAATTGTTCGATGTGGCGAACTGACGCGAACTGCAAAAACAGGGGCCTTCAGGCAGTGACAGACAATATCGCCACCATGCGTTTCGTTTCCAAAGCATCGCGCAGATGAACGTGATGTAAATTCTTGACCTGCACTTATGGGGTTTCGCACAGAGCGTGGCTATTGACGGAATTTGCCGAGTCCTTCTACGTTGTGTGCACGAGTTGTCATCGGCGACAAGTCCTCGGGCCATTTGCAGATCGACGCGCATCCAAAGGTTTCAAATTGGAAGCGCGGGGAGGAGTTCTTTCCCAATGCCACAGCCGCAGCAGCTTCCCGGACCCAACGCCGATATGTGGGATTGGCAGATGCACGGCACTTGCCGGGGCGTCGATTCCGCGGTGTTTTTTCACCCCGATGGCGAGCGCGGCCGCGCTCGCGCTCAGCGCGAAATGCGCGCCAAAGAGATGTGCCGGGCCTGCCCGGTGATCACGCAGTGCCGGTCGCACGCATTGGCCGTCGGCGAACCGTATGGCATCTGGGGCGGGCTCAGCGAAGGCGAGCGCGAACTGTTGCTGAAGCGGGGCATCCGCCGCGCGTCGTAGGTGGTCTTCGTAGGCGGCCTCACTCGGTGCGGGTGAGGCCGTTTGCGGTTGGCGGTCGGCTCGCTCACCCAGTCGGGGACGCGGCCGAAGCACTGGCCGACCATCTGGCTTCGATCTCGGCGTAACGCCAGATCAACAGCGACGCGATCCAGACGACGACGAATAGCCCGACGATGATGAAGCCGAGCAGACTCAGGTCCACGCCGCCGATCCAATCCCAGAAACCGCCCGTCCAGCCGAGCTGGTGAGCCAGCAGACCGAGTAGCTCGGCACCGCCGATGACGAGCGCTATCGCGATGGACAACCCGGTGATGGTGATGTTGTAGTACACCTTGCGCACCGGCCGGAGGAACGCCCACCCGTAGGCGAAGTTCATGAAGGTCCCGTCGGCGGCATCCAGCAGGCTCATGCCGGCGGCGAACAGGATCGGCAGGCACAAAATGGCGTACCAGGGCAGCCCGGCGGCCGCGCTGGTCCCCGCCAGCACCAACAGGGCTACCTCGGTGGCGGTGTCGAAACCGAGCCCGAACAGAACCCCGACGGGGTACATCTGTCGAGGCTTGGTGATCGACTTCATCAGGCCACCGAAGATGCGATTCAACAATCCCCCCTTGCTGAGCTGGTCTTCGAGTTCAGCTTCGTCATAAGCGCCCGAACGCATTTGGCGGAACACCTTCAGTGTGCCGACGAGGATGCCGATGTTGACGATCGCAATGAGCAGCAGGAAGGTACCGGAGACTCCGGTACCGATCAGGCTTGTGTAGTGGCGCAGCTCCGAGACGTCGTTCTCGACTGCACCGATGATCGTCTTGACCCCCATCGACAGCAGCAACGCGAGTCCGAATACGACCGTGGAATGCCCCAGAGAAAAGTACAGCCCCACAGACAGTGGCCGCTGACCGTCGGCCATCAGCTTGCGGGTGGTGTTGTCGATTGCCGAAATATGGTCTGCGTCAAAGGCATGCCGTAATCCGAGGGTGTATGCGGTCAAGCCGACGCCCAGCCCGAGGGTCTTGTCGCCCAAGTCGAAGTGTTCTGGGGCCACGAACATGGCCAAGGTGCCCCAGCCGATGAGATGCAATGCCGCTACCACTCCTACCATCGCCACCAGCCGCAACCACTCCTCCCGGGTCAATGCCGCCCGGACCGAAGCAACGCGCGAAGGGTTCGTGGCCATCAGCGCCGCACCAACCGTTGATTGGTGACGCCGACCTGGCGCAGGGTACTGTCCCGCAGAGTGTGATGCTGTTCCGGCGTCAGCCGCCCGCACACCCGCCCCCAATGCACTGCGACCTGATCGCCGACAGTCATGTCGGGCACGGCGCTATAGCCGTTCTCCCACACATCAAGACGCCGCGGCAACGGCTCGGACAACCGGAGCTCTTGTCCGTCCCACACCAGCCGGCGAGCTTCGATGTCGACGTTGTCGCCGGCGCGGGAAAGTACGGTCCCCCAAGTGATCCGGCAGTTGTCCAGGACGCTCAACGGATGTTCGTCGATTCCGCGCCCTAGCAAGCGAGACCACGGATACACCCCGAACACGTGGAAACAATGATTGGCTGCAACCTCGCCGGCGAGATCGTCGGTCAGATGCGACCAGTACTGGCCGGCAAGCCGCCCGATGACTGCGAGCAGCTGACCCGCGAAGGCACCGGAATCCACTTCGGCCGCGATACCCCCTCCCAGCCAATAAGATTCGACGAGCCGCAGATCCAGTGGGTCAGCTATTCCGGTCATCCTCGAGAGGACTTCCAGGTACGGCCAGGCACCGGAGAAGCCGCGAGCAGCGACCCGAACGTCATCGACAGAAGCGTTGCGCAATCCGGCCAGCTCCGGTGGGCCGCAGTAGCCAAGGTGGTTGGGGGCATAGGCGTAGCGGGCAAACATCTCGACGCCCCGGTTGTCCGGGGTTGGCCGAAGGCACATGACGCCGCCCCCTTCCGGTCGAGTACCTATCAGGCTAGTTACGTCCGGCCATGTCCGACAATGAGAATTTCGGTTCACGAGCGTGCACATTTCGCGGCACACCTAGGCCGGAACCGTGGGTGGGCGTAGCGTGGAAAGACGTTCCGGTGCAGTCCTGCAGCGGGTGGGGCGAGCGCTGGCCTGGGCGGAGGCGCGGTGAGACCCAATGCATGAGCTGTCGCTCTGCCAGGCGATCGCCGGTGTGGTCAGGCCGTACGCAGCCGACAAACATATCGACGTCGTACGAGTGCAGGTCGGCGCCCTCCGGCAAGTGGTCCCCGACTCGTTGACGTTCTGCTGGGACCTGATTCGCGAATACGAGTCCATGCCCGATGCCGAACTCGAGTTGGAATTGGTTCCGGCAGAAGTGGCCTGCCGCTCATGCGGTCAGCAGTCGCTACTCACCTCACGCTGGTCGGTGTGCTGCCCAGCGTGCGACAGCGGCGACGTAAAGGTGATCAGAGGCAATGAGTTCCAGGTGACGTCCATGGACGTGTCCTGATATGCAGCGTTTCACGAGAGGTGGCCATGATGGGTAGATTCCACCGACACGACGACGGCACGGTCCACGCCCACGAACACGGAGACCACGGTCACGAGCACGGAGACCACAGCGGCTACGAGACCGGAACGCAGCGCATCGACGTGCTGGAATCGATCTTCGCCGAGAACGACGTGCGCGCAAACATCAACCGGAACGCGTTCGAAAGCAATGGAATTCGAGCACTCAACCTCATGAGTTCGCCGGGATCGGGCAAGACGACCGTACTGGCCGCCTCACTCGACAACCTCAACGGCGATGTGGCCATCGGGGTGATCGAAGGTGACATCGCCACCGACCTGGATGCAGAAAAACTCGAAGGCCGCGGCGCGCAGGTGTCGCTGATCAACACCAACAATGGCTTCGGCGGCGAATGCCATCTGGACGCGCCGATGGTCAATCGAGCCCTACAGGGCCTGGAGCTCGCTGACCTTGATCTCGTCATCATCGAAAATGTCGGCAATCTGGTGTGCCCGGCTGAGTTCGACGTCGGCGAGCACGCCAAGGCGATGGTCTACTCGCTCACCGAGGGCGAAGACAAGCCACTGAAGTACCCCGTGATGTTCCGCGCGGTGGACGTGGTGCTGCTCAACAAGATCGATCTGGCGCCCTATCTCGATGCCGACATCGAGACGTATGTGGCACACGTCCGGATAGTCAATCCGACCGCCACAATCCTGCCCGTGAGCGCCCGAACGGGCGAAGGCATGACGGCATGGTTCGACTGGCTACGCAAGTTCGCCGGCAATATCCCCACGACCGCCGCCCCCTGACAGTCTGGGTGAATCATATTGAATGACATAAGATTTCGACGCGTCGTAAGATTGACGCCGATGCTAATTTGCAGGCGAATTCACCCGCCCAGATATCGGTTCCCTGGCAGCTTCCGGCCACCCGTTGACAACCCACTGCACCCGGAGTAGACCGAGAAAGAGCGCCGCGCATCGGGCCGAACGTCGACTCCTGCGGCGGATGGGATTGAGCAGCCAGTCCCTGAAAGTTCGACGTTGGGACCCACTGCGTCCCGGAAAGAACTGCGATATGCCTACAGCGGCAGCAGTCAAGGCAGAGTCAGCGTTGATCCATGTTCTCTGGATCAACGCCGGCCTGAGTTGTGACGGCGATTCCGTGGCGCTGACTGCCGCCACTCAGCCCAGCATCGAGGAGATCGCGCTCGGCGCGCTCCCCGGTCTACCCAAGATCGCCGTGCATTGGCCTCTCATCGACTTCGAATGCGGACCGAACGGGGGCGCGGACGACTTCCTCGAATGGTTCTTCCGCGCCGATCGGGGCGAGCTTGACCCGTTTGTACTGGTTGTCGAGGGCTCGATACCCAACGAGCAATTGCACACCGAAGGCTACTGGTGCGGGTTCGGCAACAACCCTGCGACCGGACAGCCGATGACCACGAGCGAGTGGCTGGATCGATTGGCGCCCAAGGCAACCGCAGTGGTGGCCGTCGGCACCTGCGCCACCTACGGAGGCATCCACGCAATGGCCGGTAATCCCACCGGCGCGATGGGTGTGCCCGACTACCTCGGCTGGGATTGGAAGAGCAAGGCAGGCATCCCCATCGTCTGTGTGCCAGGGTGCCCGATACAGCCCGACAACTTGGCAGAGACATTGACATATCTGCTGTACATGGCGACCGACCAGGCCCCGATGATTCCGCTCGATGAAGCGCTCCGGCCCACCTGGCTCTTCGGGGCGACCGTGCACGAAGGCTGCGACCGAGCCGGCTATTACGAGCAGGGCGACTTCGCCCACGAGTACGGATCACCCAAATGCATTGTCAAGCTGGGCTGTTGGGGTCCGGTCGTGAAATGCAACGTACCGAAACGCGGTTGGATCAACGGCATCGGTGGCTGCCCGAATGTGGGCGGCATCTGCATCGGCTGCACCATGCCCGGGTTCCCCGACAAGTTCATGCCCTTCATGGACGAACCGCCCGGCGGCAAGGTGTCCACCGCGGCGTCGGGCCTCTACGGATCCGTCATCCGCAACCTGCGCCACATCACCGGCCGCACCGTCGACAAGGAACCGCACTGGCGCCATCGCGGCACAAAGCTCGAATCGGGAGCGACCCGCACCTGGTAGGTGTGAGGTCCTCACCGGCCCGCCACCGACAAGGCGAAAGCCATTGCGAGGGAGCGAAGTCCATGACAACGATCATTCCGGAACCATCACAGGTCAAACGGGATCCCGGCCAACTCGTCGAGATGGCTTGGGATCCCATCACCCGGATCGTCGGCAGCCTCGGCATCTACACGAAGATCGACTTCGAGAACCGCGAAGTCGTGGAATGCCATAGCACGTCGTCGATCTTCCGTGGCTACTCGATCTTCATGAAGGGTAAGGATCCACGGGACGCCCATTTCATCACCAGCCGCATCTGCGGCATCTGTGGCGACAACCACGCCACCTGCTCGTGCTACTGCCAGAACATGGCCTACGGGGTCAAGCCGCCGCATCTCGGTGAGTGGATCGTCAACCTGGGCGAGGCCGCGGAATACATGTTCGATCACAACATATTTCAGGAGAATCTGGTCGGCGTCGACTACTGCGAGAAAATGGTCGCTGAGACCAACCCGAGTGTCCTTGCCAAGGCCGAGAACACACTGGCGCCGCACTCCGATGCCCATGGCTACCGGACCATCGCCGACATCATGCGCACGCTCAACCCGTTCACCGGCGAGTTCTACCGCGAGGCGCTGCAGGTCAGCCGTTGGACGCGAGAGATGTTCTGCCTCATGGAGGGCCGGCACGTCCACCCCTCGACGCTGTACCCGGGTGGCGTCGGCACCGTAGCCACCATTCAGCTGATGACCGACTACATGACCCGGCTGATGCGCTACGTCGAATTCATGAAGAAGGTCGTGCCCATGCACGACGATCTGTTCGACTTCTTCTACGAGGCCATCCCCGGTTACGAACAGGTCGGGTTGCGCCGCACTCTGCTGGGCTGCTGGGGCTCCTTCCAGGATCCGGAAGTCTGCAACTTCGCCTACCGCGACATGGAGCGCTGGGGTGACGCGATGTTCGTCACGCCCGGTGTGGTGGTGGACGGAAAACTGGTGACGCACTCACTCGTCGACATCAACCTGGGCATCCGAATCCTTTTGGGCAGTTCGTATTACGACGACTGGACCGACCAGGAGATGTTTGTCAAGAACGATCCACTCGGCAACCCCGTCGATCGCCGGCACCCGTGGAATCAGCACACCAACCCGCATCCGCAGAAGCGGGACATGGACGACAAGTACAGCTGGGTGATGTCACCGCGCTGGTTCGACGGCAAGGACCACCTGGCCCTGGACACTGGAGGCGGGCCGCTGGCCCGGCTGTGGTCCACCGCACTGGCCGGACTGGTCGATATCGGCTATGTGAAGTCGACCGGGCACAGTGTGCAGATCAACCTGCCCAAGACGATCCTCAAAGGACCCGTCGAACTGGAGTGGAAGATCCCGCAGCACGGCAGCAACACCATCGAACGCAACCGTGCGCGTACCTACTTCCAGGCGTACGCGGCTGCGTGCGCACTGCATTTCGCGGAAAAGGCGCTCGCCGAGATCCGTGCCGGACGTACCAAGACGTGGGAGAAGTTCACGGTGCCCGACGAAGCGATCGGCTGCGGCTTCACCGAAGCCGTCCGCGGCGTGCTCAGCCACCACATGGTGATCCGGGACGGCAAGATCGCCAATTACCACCCGTATCCCCCGACCCCCTGGAACGCCAACCCACGGGACAGCTACGGCACTCCGGGCCCGTACGAGGATGCCGTGCAGGGCCAGCCGATCTTCGAGGAGAACGACCGGGAGCACTTCAAGGGCATCGACATCATGCGTACGGTGCGAAGTTTCGATCCGTGCCTGCCCTGCGGGGTGCACATGTACCTGGGTGACGGAAAGACCCTGGAACGCCTGCACTCCCCGACGCAGTCCGTAACCGGGGACTAGCCCGTGGCCGCGCCGGACGACGCACACTGGCGCACGGCGGGCGACCGGATACAGACACTGCTCGATGCCAGCTCGGCAGCCGGGCCGGTGGCGCGTGAGCGTGCCGAACTGTTGGTCGGCGAGGTCACCGACCTGTACGGCGCCGCGCTGCAACGGATCATGCGGCTGCTCGCCGACCGCCCCGAGCTCACCGAGCAGTTGACCGACGACGACCTGATCGCCAGCCTGCTGCTGGTGCACGGTCTGCATCCACATGATGCCAGAAGGCGCATCGAGGACGCCCTGGACAAGGTGAGGCCTTACCTCGGTTCCCACGGTGGCGACGTCGCAGTGCTCAGCGTTACCGACGGTCCCGGCGGTGCCGCCGTGCGATTGCAATTCTCGGGCAGTTGCAAGAGCTGCCCGTCCTCGGCGGTGACGCTCGAACTCACCGTCGAGGACGCCATCCGTGCGGCGGCTCCGGAGGTCAGCACGATCGAGGTGGTCGCGGCCGAACCGAAAACCGTAGTGATTCCGGTCGATTCGCTGTTGAGCCGGGTCCACCGGGACGGCCGTGCGGCATCGGTATGGCATCCGGTGCCAGAGCTCACCGACCTGACACATGCCGAGGTCGGTGGGTTCGAGGTGGCGGGCGAGACGCTACTGGCGTGCCGGCTCGGCGAGAACGTATTCGTCTACCGCGACCGCTGCGGACGCTGCGCCGACTCGTTGGCCGGCGCCGCGCTGCATCGCCGCGTCGGATCTGCCGATCCGGTGCTGCGATGTCCCCGCTGCCACGCCCATTTCGATGTCGTGCACGCGGGCATCTGCGTCGACGACAACGCCATGGCCGCCGAACATCTCGAGCCGGTACCGGTGCTGGTACGCGACGGTGCACTGTCCGTCGCGATGGCAGCCACCCCGACCGCGGCCGGTGTGCCATGACGGGCGCCTATGACGTGCTGGCGCGCATCCGCGCCGCCCGCGCCACACCCGTTGCGGCCGGCGAGCGGTGCGAGATGTGCTCGGAGCAGATCGTCGCCGAGCACCAGCACGTCGTGAATATCGAAGGCCGACAACTGCTGTGCGTCTGTCGGGGCTGCTATCTGTTGTTCACCGACGTCGATGCTGCGCTGCGCTACCGTGCCGTGCCTGATCGGTACCTCACGTTCCCAGATTTCACGCTCGGCCGCCGCGAATGGGAGCTGCTGCAGATCCCCGTCGGCCTGGCGTTCTTCTTCCGCAACTCGGCCCTCGACCGCACTGTCGCCTTCTATCCGGGACCGGCCGGCGCGACGGAATCCGAACTGGACCTTGGTATGTGGGCCGACATCCGCGACGCAGACCAGCGTGTCGACCTGCTTGCGGCGGACACCGAAGCCCTGATCATGCGGGTGCCCGATGCTCCGCTCCCCCTCGAATGCCACCTGGTCCCGATCGATGCCTGTTACGAGTTCGTCGGCCGCCTGCGGATGCTGTGGCGCGGATTCGACGGTGGGCAGCAGGTGCACGAGTTCGTCGACGACTACTTCAGCGCCATTGCCGAACGCGGCAAGGTAGTGGCGCCGTGACCGAGGTAACCTTCGCCGTCGTCGACGTCTTCCCCGAGCCCTACGCCGTGACCCCGGTGCTGACCGCACGGGTCGGGATCGCGGCGCTAGGCGATGAGCCGGTGCACGCCATCGCGTTACGCGCCCAGATCCGTATCGAACCGCTACGCCGGGGCTACACCGACCAAGAGGCGGCGGCGCTGCTGGACCTGTTCGGCACCCGCGACCGTTGGACCACCACCCAGCACACCTTCCTGTGGCAGCACAGCGGCGTCATGGTGCAGAGCTTCACCGGCACCACCCAGGTCGACCTCCCCCTGGAATGCACCTACGACGTCGAGGTCACCGCGGCCAAGTTCTTCCATGCGCTGCGCGACGGCAACATCCCCCTCCAATTCCTTTTCAGTGGAACGATTTTCACCAAGGGACGACACGGTTTCGCCGTCACCCCAGTGCCCTGGGACCGAGAGGACCACTACGCCATGCCGGTATCGGTGTGGCGGGACCTCATCGACCAGCACTATCCACACACCGGCTGGATCAGGCTGCACCACGACACCATCGACGCGCTGGCCGACTACAAGGCTCGACACGCGCTGCTCGGTCTCGACGAGACGGTCACGGCACTGCTGGACGCTCAAGCCGCACAGGACCTCCGATGACCGCCGCATGGGAGCGGACCCGGGCCGTCGCCGACGCGGTGCTCTATGAGGGCTATCTGCTCTATCCCTACCGGGCCACCTCCGGAAAGAACCAGTCTCGCTGGCAATTCGGCGTGCTCGGCCCGCCGCAAGCGGCTGAGCGCGGGCTCGGCGAGGACGACGCCCTCTCGGCCCAACTCCTCGTGAGCCCGGGACCCGACACGGCCCTGACCGTCGTGGTCCGGTTCCTGCACCTGCAACACCGGGCCGTCGAACGGGACACCGGCGGCGATTTCGAACCGGTCGACGAGCTGACCGTGGCCGACCAAACCTGGCTCAGCTGGGATGAAGCGGTCGAACGCGAGCTGTCGTTCGGACCGTTGACCGAAGCGGTACTCGCCACGCCGCAGAGGCTGCCGGTCGTCGTTGCGGGCGGCAGCGAGGTCGAGCCCATTGACGGTGGCAGATTGGTCCGGACCCGCGCCGAGTTGCGCGCCGAGTTGACGGTGCGGTCCGAGGCCGACGACGGACTGTTGCGCATCACCCTCGAGGTACGCAATGTCGTTGAGCCGGCGACGGATAAAGGCAGTGCGATCGCGCGATCCCTGATCGGCACCCACCTGATCGCCGAGGTCACCGGCGGTGAATTCGTCTCGCTGCTGGAACCGCCCGAATCGGCCGCCGACGCCGTCGGCCGCTGCCAGCGGCACCGCTGTTTCCCCGTGCTGGCCGGTCCGCCCGGCACCGCCACCTTGATGCTGGTGTCTCCGATCATCCTGTACGACCATCCGGAGATCGCCGAGCAGAGCGAGGGCGCCCTGTTCGACTCGACCGAGATCGACGAGATCCTGACCTTGCGTGTGATGACGATGACCGACCAGGAGAAGCAACAGGCCCGGGCCACCGACCCGCGCGCAGCGGAGATCATCGATCGCTGTGATGCGATGTCGCCGGAGGCATTGCTCAATCTGCATGGGGTACTGCGCAATCCACATGCCGGTGCCGAAACCCGATCGCTGATACCCGAGGTTCCCGCGGGGGTCGACTGGTGGGACCCGCTGGCGGACAACGCCGTCGCCCCAACCCTCGACGCGGTGCTGGTGAACGGGGTGCGAGTCAGTCGAGACAGCCGGGTCCGGCTGCACCCGTCCAGGCGCGCCGACGCGCAGGATCTCTTCTACGCCGACAAGATCGCGCGAGTCACCTGCGTGCACGAAACAGTCGACGGCGACCAGCAGATCGGCGTCGTCCTCGAGGACGACCCCGCCGCCGAGATGCACGACTGGTACGGCCGATATCTGTACTTCGCACCTGACGAAGTCGAACCACTGAATGAAAGGACATCACCATGGAAGTAGTGGGTTGGATTGCCGTGATCGTGGTCGCGGCGGCAGTGGTAGGCGCCGGGGTCGTCGGCGTCCGCTCCATCCCGGATGCGCGTCGGTACCTGCGCATGCGGCGGATGTAACGGAGGCGAAGCCACGCAACGGATCCTGGTGGCCGGAATCGGCAACATCTTCCTCGGTGACGACGGATTCGGCCCCGAGGTGCTCCGGCACGTCGGTCCCTTGGCACCGGGCGTGCAGGTGACGGACTACGGCATCAGGGGTATGCACCTCGCCTACGACCTACTCGGTGAGTGGGACGCGCTGGTGCTGGTCGACGCGATTCCGTGCCGCGACGCGCCGGGGACGGTACACGCCTTCGAGGCCGACCACCAAACACTCACGGCGGCAGTCGGTCTGGACGCGCACGCGATGGACCCTGCCACAGTGTTCGCGAGCCTCAACGCACTCGGTGGAGTCGCTCCCCATACCGTGGTGGTGGGGTGCGAAGTGGCCGATGTCGAGGATCGGATGGGCCTTTCCGATGCGGTGGCGGCCGCTGTCCTCGTTGCGGCCCGCGCCGTCGAAAGCGTTGTCGCAGAACTACTCAGCCGCACTCCGGTTCGGGAGGGCTGAGCGATGTGCCTGGGTATACCGGGGCAGGTCATCCGGATGTTGGACGGTTACGGCGACCAGCTCGCACTCGTCGACGTCGCCGGCGAACCACGCAAGGTGAACGTCGGGATGCTGCCAGACGAGACCTTCGACGCCGGCGACTGGGTGATCATCCACATGGGGTTCGCGCTCGAAAAGACCGACGCGGCAGGAGCCGCGGCGGCGCTCGACGGTTTGAAGTTGATGGGCAACAGTGGCGGAGCAGGGCCATGACCCGCCGACGACTACGCGTCCGCGCACACGGCGTCGTCCAGGGCGTCGGCTTCCGGCCGTTCGTGTACACGAGTGCCGCGGCCCTCGGACTGAGCGGCTCGGTGCGCAATGACAGCTCCGGGGCCATCATCGAGGTCGAAGGTGACACCAACGCCATCGGCGAGTTCCTCGACCGACTGGCGAACCATCCACCCCCACTTGCCGTCATCGAATCTGTTCAGACACAGGACATTCCGGTTCGCGGAGGCACCGGATTCGCCATTACTGACACGTCGCATTCAGCCGGTGGTCGTACCCTGGCCTCCCCCGATGTCGCGATGTGCAACGACTGCGCGGCCGAGCAGCGCGATCCGGCGAACCGGCGGTACCGGCACCCCTTCGTCAACTGCACGAACTGCGGACCCCGTTTCACCATCATCGCGTCGCTGCCCTATGACCGGGCCGCCACCACCATGGCGAATTTCCCGATGTGCCCCGACTGCGCGCGCGAATACTCTGACCCGGCCGACCGTCGCTTCCACGCACAGCCCGTCTGTTGCCCGCAGTGTGGGCCGACGCTGACCTTCCGGGATCACGACGGCGAGACGATAGACGGCGAAGCAGGCCTACTCAAGGCACGGAAACTGTTGCTCGAAGGCGGAATCCTCGCGGTCAAGGGCATCGGCGGCTACCATCTGGCCTGCGATGCCGGCAACGCAGCTGCCGTGCAAATGCTGCGCCGGCGCAAGCGCCGCGGTGACAAACCGTTCGCGGTGATGGTACCCGACCTGGCGACATCACGCGAAATCGCCGAGGTGGACGAGCCTGCAGCGCAGCTGCTTTCGGGCATCCAACGCCCGATAGTGTTGCTGACCAGACGAACATGTTCAGCGGTATCCGATCTTGTCGCACCGCATAACCCCGACATCGGCATCATACTGGCATACACCCCACTGCACGCCCTGCTGTTCGGGTTGCCGGGCGACGAACCGGGCCCACCGGTCCTGGTGATGACTTCGGGAAATCTTGGCGGTGAACCGATCTGCTTCACCGACGCCGATGCCACGGACCGCCTCGAC
The DNA here is from genome assembly GCF_048282635.1 of Mycobacterium sp. PDNC021. Classification (NCBI taxonomy): domain Bacteria; kingdom Bacillati; phylum Actinomycetota; class Actinomycetes; order Mycobacteriales; family Mycobacteriaceae; genus Mycobacterium; species Mycobacterium sp. PDNC021. The sequence goes on along the minus strand of NZ_CP182502.1, from coordinate 2,111,257 downwards.
CGGCTCACCGACGCCTGGCTGCTGCACAATCGGGCGATCCTGGTGCCGTGCGACGACTCTGTCGTCCGGATGGTGAACCAGTGCGAGGTGCCCATCCGGAGATCCCGCGGCTACGCGCCGCTTCCTGTCGCGCTACCAGTACCCGTCGCACCCACCTTGGCGGTCGGCGCCGACCCGAAGAACACTCTGGCCGTCGCCGAGGGCAAGTACGCGTGGCTGAGTCAGCACATCGGCGACATGGACGACCTGGCCACCCTGTCGGCATTCGAAGCGGCAGAGCGGCACCTGCAGGAACTGACGGGAGTGGCCCCTGAGAATCTTGTCGCCGACGCGCACCCCGGTTACCGCTCCACCGCATGGGCGCGCCGCAATGCCGACGGGCGACCGGTCCGGACGGTGCAACACCACCACGCCCACATCGCCGCCGTCATGGCCGAACACGGCCTGGACGGCAACCGTCACGTTCTTGGATTCGCTTTCGACGGAACCGGTTACGGCCCAGACGGCGCCATCTGGGGTGGCGAGGTGTTGGTCGCCGACTACAAGGGCTACCAGCGGGTGGCTCGGCTACGATACGTGCCGCTGGCCGGCGGGGATGTCAGCGTGCAGCGCCCGTACCGCATGGCACTCGCGCACCTCTGGGCCGCCGGCCTGCCCTGGAGTGCCGACCTGGCGCCCGTGCGGGCCTGCCCCGACGATGAGCGCGGGGTCCTGGCGCACCAGTTACAGACCGGACTCGGGTGCGTCCCCACCTCCAGCATGGGTCGGCTGTTCGATGCGGTGGCCGCCCTGGCCGGGGTACGGCAGACCGCCGACTACGAAGCACAGGCCGCCATCGAGTTTGAAGGACTATCACGCGGGATGGATTGTGGCACAGTCATGTACGCCTTCAACATCATTGCGGATGACCCGGCGCTGGTCGACCCAGCGCCAGTGCTCCGCGCCGTCATCGCCGACCATCGCGCCGCCATTCCGCCCGCCGTGATCGGGGCACGGTTTCACCGGGCAGTGGCGGACGTCGTCGTACGGCTCGCCGAACTCGAGTCAAAAACGGCGGGCGTACGTGTCGTCGCGTTGTCCGGCGGCGTGTTCCAGAACGCCCTGCTGCTGCAGCTGACGCTGAGCGGCCTGCACGCCAAGGGTTTTGAAGTGATCACCCACCGCCATGTCCCACCCAACGACGGCGGTATCGCGCTCGGCCAACTACTGGTGGGCAATTCGAACTGAGAAGAGGAGCACTCCTATGTGTCTGGCAGTTCCAGGGAAAATCCTGAGCCTGTCCGAGCGCGACGGCACGCTGATGTCACTCGTCGACTTCGGAGGTATCCAGAAAGACGTTTGCCTGCAGTACATCCCAGACGCGGCAGTCGGCGAGTACGTCGTCGTCCACGTGGGATTCGCCATCCAGCGGCTCGACGAAGAATCGGCCATCAAGACTCTGACCGAGTTCGAGCACCTCGGCGTGCTCAACGAGGAATTCGGGGACGGGTTCGCGATCGCGGCACGACAAGCCGGCCTGACCACACCGACAGACAGCGCGACAACCGAGGTGACACCATGAAGTATCTGGATGAGTTCAGCAATCCCGAGCTGGCAGGCAAGCTCGTCGACCAGATCCGGGCGGCCACCAGCAGACGCTGGGCGATCATGGAAGTGTTTGGCGGGCAGACACATTCGATCATCCGGCACGGTATCGACCAGCTGCTGCCCGACGAGATCGAGATGATCCACGGCCCTGGTTGCCCGGTGTGCGTGACGCCGTTGGAGATGATCGACAAGGCACTCGAGATCGCGTGCCGCCCTGAAGTGATCTTCTGCTCGTTCGGCGACATGCTGCGGGTGCCGGGCAGTTCGAAGGACCTGTTCCGGGTGAAGAGCGAAGGCGGCGACGTCCGGGTGGTGTATTCACCGCTGGATGCGTTGACGATCGCACGGGAGAACCCGGACCGGCAGGTGGTGTTCTTCGGCATCGGGTTCGAAACCACCGCGCCCGCCAACGCCATGACGGTGTACCAAGCCAAACGTCTTGGTATCAAGAATTTTTCACTACTGGTGTCACACGTGCTGGTGCCACCGGCGATCGCGGCGATCATGGAGTCGCCCACGTGTCGGGTACAGGCGTTCCTCGCCGCCGGGCACGTGTGCACCGTGATGGGAACCGACGAATATCCGGCGCTGACCGAAAAGTACGGAATCCCCATCGTGGTCACCGGATTCGAACCGCTGGACATCCTCGAAGGTATCCGGCGCACGGTGATTCAACTGGAGGCCGGCCGGCACGAGTTGGAGAACGCGTACCCGAGAGCCGTTCAGGCGCAGGGCAACACCGCGGCCAAGGCGATGCTGGAGGACGTCTTCGAGGTAGGCGACCGCGCGTGGCGCGGTATCGGCATGATCCCGAACAGCGGATGGCGCCTCTCCCCCACCTACCGCGAGTTCGATGCGGAATATCGGTTCTCGGTCACCGGAATTCACACCGCCGAGTCCGTCGTATGCCGTTCAGGCGAAGTCCTGCAGGGCTTCATCAAGCCGCACGAGTGCGCTGCTTTCGGCAAGGAATGCACACCGCGTAACCCGTTGGGCGCGACCATGGTCTCCTCGGAGGGCGCGTGCGCCGCCTACTACCTCTACCGGCGACTCGAGGTGACACATGCCTGAGATCGACATCGAGTCGTGGGTCTGCCCGACTCCCCTGCGCGACGCGCCGAACATCGTGATGGGACACGGTGGCGGCGGGGCGATGTCTGCCGAACTGATCGAGCATCTGTTCCTGCCGGCCTTCGGCCCGGCAGCCGAAGCCGCTATGGCCGACTCGGCCGTCATCGAGGTCGGCGGTGCGCGGCTGGCGTTCTCCACCGACTCGTTCGTGGTCAAGCCGTTGACGTTCCCCGGCGGCAGTATTGGCGACCTCGCGGTCAACGGAACCATCAACGACCTCGCAATGGTGGGTGCGCAACCACTGGCGCTGTCGACGGCATTCATCCTCGAGGAGGGCACCGCGCTGCAGGAGATCGCACATGTCGCGCAGGCCGTCGGCACGGCCGCGCTCGCGGCTGGAGTCAAGTTGGTGACCGGCGATACCAAGGTGGTCGATTCCGGCCACGGCGACGGCGTGTTCATCAACACCGCGGGGATCGGCATCGTGGACCCGCGTGTCGATATCCGTCCGCAGCGGGCCGCCCCCGGTGACGTGGTGATCATCAGCGGCGACATCGGCGTACACGGCATCGCGGTGATGAGCTGTCGCGAAGGGCTGACCTTCGCGACAGCGGTGGCCAGCGATACCGCGCCCCTGCACGGCCTCGTGGCCGCCATGATCGAAACCGGCGCGGACCTGCATGTGCTGCGCGATCCCACGCGCGGCGGCGTGGCCGCAACGCTCAACGAGATCGCGAAGACGGCGCAGGTCGGGATGGCCCTCGACGAACGCAGCTTCCCGATCCCGGCCGAGGTGCGGGACGCGTGCGGGCTCCTCGGGCTGGACCCTCTGCAGGTTGCCAACGAGGGCAAGCTGTTAGCCGTCGTGCCCGCCGACGATGCCGAGCGGGTGCTTGCCGCTATGCGCAGCCACCCGCTCGGCACCCGCGCCGCGGTGATCGGTCACTGTGTCGCCGAACATCCGGGCATGGTGGTCGCGCGAACGGCGCTCGGTGGCACCCGTGTGGTCGACCTGCCCATCGGCGAGCAACTCCCCCGAATCTGCTAGTCCGGCTCACCGTATTCGTCGAACCAATAGGCCAGTTTCCCGCGGCGGCTCACCGCGCGCAGTCTGCGTTCGGTGGCCTCGCGGGTGGTGCTGGTACTGACGATCAGCAGTTCATCACCGGCTTCCAGGCGGGTGTCGGGCTGCGGCACAAAGGTATTGCCCTTGCGGATGATCAACGTGATCACGCTCGGATCGGGCAGCCGCAGTTCCAGCACCGTCACGTTGTGCAGCCGCGACTGCGGCAGCACCGTGAGGGTCAGCAGCTCCGCGTCGAGCACGTCCAATGGCGCCGCTTCCACCTGAATCTCGCGGGTGACGTCGCGGCGGATGAGCCCGAGCCGGTGCGCGACCGGCTTCAGGCTCGGGCCCTGCACCAGGGTGAACACCACCACCAGTACGAACACGATGTTCAGCAGCCGCTGACTGTCGGGCACCCCGGTGACGATCGGATAGGTGGCCAGCACGATCGGCACCGCGCCGCGCAATCCAGCCCAGGACAGAAACACCTGCTCGCGCCAGGGCACGCGGAAGCCGATGAGCGACAACACCACCGACAACGGCCGCGCCAACAGCAGCAGAACCAGGCCGATGACGACGGCGGGCAGCAGGTCGTCGCCGAGCTGGCTGGGCGTGACCAGCAGCCCGAGCAGAACGAACAGCCCGATCTGCGCCAGCCAACCGAGCCCCTCGGCGAATGACCGAGTGGCTGCGCGGTGCGGCAGTCCCGAGTTCGCCAGCACCAGGCCGGTCAGGTAGGCCGCGAGGAACCCGCTGGCGTGCGTGATCCCACACGCTGCGAAGGCCACCGTGCCCAGGCCGAACGTGGCCAGGGGATACAGCCCGGACGCCGGTAGCGCGATGCGGCGCAGCGTGACGGCGCCGAGGTAGCCGCACAACACGCCGATCGCCGCACCGACCGCCAGCTCATAGACCAGGTTGACCAGGCCGTGCCCTGGATCGAAGGCCAGCGGAACCACGCTGAACATCAGGACCAGGATGACGGCGGGCGCGTCGTTCAGGCCGGACTCGGCCTCCAGGAGACCGGCCAGCCGCCGCGGCAACGGCAGCACCCGCAGGACGGAGAACACCGCAGCGGCGTCGGTGGACGACACGATGGCGCCGAGGAGCAGCGCCAGTTGCCAGTCCATGCCCAACAGCAGATGCGCACCCGCCGCGGTGACGGCCGTACTGACGGCCACGCCGACAGTGGCCATCACGGCGGCCGGCGCCAGGCTCTTGCGGACGTCGCTGAACTTGGTGGTGAGACCACCTTCGATGAGGATGATCGCCAGCGCCGCGGTGCCCAGGTCCCGGACCAGGGCGACGTCGTCGAACCGCAGGCCGATGCCGTCTTCACCGACCAGCACCCCGAGGCCGAGGAATAGCAGCAGACTGGGCAGGCCGACGCGGGTCGCGAGCCTGGTGGCCACGATGCTGGCCAGTAGCACCAGCGCGCCGATGAGCAGCACCTGGTTCAGCTGCTCCAGCGTCATCCACGTCCTCATTCCGATCGGCGGCCGAAGCAAATGTATCTGGGAACCTGCTGCGGGCTGCGGTAGGCGACAATGACTGCGTGAGCACCCGGGGCATGCGAGTCGCGATCGCCGGCGCCGGCGCGGTGGGCCGGTCGGTGGCGCAGGAACTCGTCGCCAACGGCCACAAGGTCCTGCTGATCGAGCGAGACATCCAGAAGTACGAGCCGCCGACGGTGCCCGAGGCCGACTGGCTGTGGGCCGACGCCTGCGAGGTGGCGTCCCTGGAGGAATGCAGCATCGACATGTGCGACGTCGTGATCGCCGCGACGGGCGACGACAAGGCGAACCTCGCGATGGCACTGTTGGCGAAAACCGAGTTCGGCGTGCCGCGGGTGGTCGCGCGCGTGAACAACGTGGCCAACGAGTGGTTGTTCACCGACGACTGGGGTGTCGACGTCGCGGTGTCGACGCCGCACGCGATGGCCGCCGGGGTCGAGGGCGCCATCGACGTCGGCCACCTGGTGCGGCTGATGGGCCTACGTCAGGGGCACGCGAACCTGACGAAGTTCACGCTGCCGCCGGACAGCCCGTTGATCGGACGCACCATCAGGGACCTGACCCTGCCGCCGAACACACTGTTGGTGACGGTGCAGCGCGGCAGCAGGATCATCGTGCCCAAGTCCGGAGACAGCTTCGAGGACGGCGACGAATTGCTGTTCGTGGCAGACGAATCCGTCGACGGCGACATCCGCGGCCTCATCCACGGCAGTTAGAGCGCGTAGCAGTACCTGCTGGTCGGCACCGAGTCGAGATTGGTGTGGGCGCCGAAGCGCATCACGCTCTCGACCATGAGAGTCATGCGGCGCTGCAGTTCCGCATAGTCGCCCCCGCTGCCGTAGAACGCGTGCACGTCGGTCATGGCCGCCATGTGGAACAGTTCCTCGACGACGGCGTCGACCCGCTCGGTGCCGTGCACCGTGCGCAGGACCCGGTTCTGCACGTAGCCGAACGTGTCCTGGGTGTCGATGGCGACGCTGGTGTGTTGCCCCTGCCAGATCTGGAGCCAGTCCGCCGGATCGAGATCCGCCGGGATCCGCAGGAAGCCGATCTGAGCCAATGCCGTTGTCCGAACACCGTTTTCCACGTCGGGCGGGACCAGTCGCACCGTCTCCTCGACTTCCCAGCCGGCACTGCGCGCAGAGATCGCGGCCAGCAGGTCGGAAATGGAGTCCGGATCGACGCCGGCGTCGGTCCACACACTGACCACCGCCGGCACCGGGTTGTCGAAGGTGGTGATACGCAACATCGCCGCTTCGACATCGGCGTCGTCGACGTTGATCTGCAACCGGTCCACCCCCGCGGCCTGCAGCAGTACATGTAATTGGGTCGACTGCAGGGCGGTGTCCAAACCCGAGCCCCACAGGGCGTAGATCAGCTTCACGACGTCAGCCGTGCTTCGCAGCCATGGGCGCGGCCTGCATGACACCACCGGCCTGCAGCCACTCACCCACGGCGCGCGGCGCGTCACGCACAGGGTTGTAGACGTCCTCCTCCGAGGAGAACAGGTTGTCCCCGGCGTAGACGAGGCGGGTGATGTTGGGGAAACCGAACACCTTGCCCGGCTCGGTGGGATGGTCGAGGGCATTGATGATCTCGGTGACGATCGCACCGTTCTCCTCGTCGATCGCGACCCAGGTGTGCGGGAATCGCATGTGCGGGAACGGCTTCATCACGCCGATGATCCACTCGCGGACCGCCTCGCGGCCGTGCATCTCGCCATAGGCGTGCTCGATGTAGTGCACGTCCTCGGTGAACAGATCGGCGAACGGGCCCCAGTCCCCGGTGCTCGAACAGACCTCGACGACCTTGGTGTAGTGATCGAGCGCGGCCATCAGCTCGTCCCGGGTGAAGCGTGGCATGTCCAAACCTCCAAGAGGACTAGAATCAATTTCAGTTTTGGGACTCTACCCAACATCTAGAATTCGTTCCAGACCCAAAAAGGAGCTGCAACGTGGCAAGAATCGCCGAACCGCGCCCCGCCGCCGAGCCCAGCTCGGCCGTGCAGCAGCAGCGTCGTGCCGCGATCCTGCAGGCCACCGCGGCCCTGGCGGCACAGAAGCCGGCCGACCAGGTCCAGATGAACGAGGTCGCGCGCGCAGCCGGGGTCGCGCTGGGCACCCTGTACCGGTACTTCCCCTCCAAGACCCACCTGTTCGTCGGCCTGATGGCCGACCGGGTGGACCGGATGCAGGACGGTATCCGTCGCCGGAAGGTACCGGCCGGGACCGCCGCCGATCGCGTCTTCGATGTCCTGTCGCGCGCCACCCGCCCGATGCTGCGTCAGCCTCACCTGACCGCCGCCATGCTCAACTCGCTGAACACCGCCGACGCGACGGCCGTGGTCGAGGTAGGGCACATCGACCGCCAGGTCCGCAGCATGTTGCTGACCATCTGCGGGGTGGATGATCCAGGGCCCCAGGATATTTCGTTGATGCGACTGGTTCAGCACACCTGGCACGGCATCCTGCAGTCCAGCCTCAACGGACGAATCTCCGCGGACGAGACGGAAGACGAGATTCAGCTGGCGTGCCGCTTGATCCTCGCTCCGCTCACCTAGGCCCGGAAGCAACCTTCGAAATGGCCGTTCTCGATTCCCGCGGTCTGCAGGTACGAATGTGCGACGACCGGACCGACCAGGTGAAACCCGGCCTCCCGCAACGTCGCTGACAGCCGAATGGACTCCGGGCTCGTCATCCGGCCGTCATCCCAGCTCCTGAGTCGGTGACGCTCCCGCGGTTCATGCTGCCAGGACAATCGCGAGAGCGAGTGTCTCGCCAGCAGCCGGGCATTGTGCACGGTGGCCTCGATCTTTCGCCGATTGCGAATGATGCTGGTGTCAGCCATCAATCGCTCTACGTCATCGGCGGTCATCGCGGCCACGGACGCCGGCACGAATCCACCGAACGCGTTACGCAGGCTGTTCCGCTTGTCGAATACCGCCGCCCACGACAACCCATTCTCGAAGTATGTCAATGCAAGTAACTCGAACAAGGCAGTGTCGTCGCGGGTCGGCACACCCCATTCCCGATCGTGATAGGCCCGCAAATCCCGGCCGGTCTCGGTCGCCCACCGGCACCTGGCGACGCCATCCGAAGCGGTGACCACAGTGGGTAGCGCCGCCGACATCCCGACACCGGCCATGGCCCTCACGTCACGGCCCGTCGTCAGACGTAGCCATGAGTCGCCGCAAGCTTTTCCGCATCCTCAAGTGCCTGTGCCAGATCGCCGGTCGGATTGTCGGTCAGCATCGTGGGCTGAAATCGCAACTCATCGACCTCTTGAATCCCGGCTTGATTGAGCCACATGCGCAGGTATGCCGCGTGGTGGTCAACTCCGAATGCCGGTTCGGCGACACCGTGTGCGTACACACCAGAGGTGAGGGACAGGGTGGCATGCTTGCCTGTGAGGAGCCCCCGGTAGCCGGCCTGCGGGTCCAGACTCCACAGAATCCCTGGCTGATGGACCAGATCGATGAAATGCTTGAGCCGGTACGGAATTCCGGAATTCCACATCGGCGAAGCGATGAGATACCGATCGGCGGACTTGAAGCGGTCGGCGATTGCCACGATCTCGTCCCAGGCCGACTGTCCGGCGCCATCTTGCCCGGCTCCTTTGATGACGTTCATCTTCGCGGCCGCTTTGTCGCCGTCGAATGCAGGGAGTTCTCTGTCCCACAGATCGAGGATATCGATCTCGAGGTGCGGGTTGGCCGCCGTCAGCGCGTCGAGATACGCCGTGGCGATCTGGCTCGACTTGGAATCACTTCCGCGCGGAGACGCTTGGAGGTAAAGCAATTTCGTCATGTCCAGACTTCCTTTCAGCGATCCGAAGGCACTTCGGTAAACCCGGGTTCTCCCCCGTCGACGACGGAGTTGAATCGAATACGGGTTTCCAGGCGCTCGTCGATCTCCTCGATCGCGTCGTCGGGAAGTGCTGTGACATCGAAGTTTTCCGCGATCCGGGAAGGTGTGACCGATGCCGTCAGGACTGCGCTGCCGCGTTGGATTCCCCAGGCCAGCAGGACCTGCGCGGGCGCCTTACCGAACTGCCGTGCCATCGAGACAATGAGCGGATCGTCGAGCAGTCGTGGTTCGAGGGCATGGCCGAGCGAAGCGAACGCCAACAAGATGGCGCCATGACTCTTGGCCAGCTCGTACAGTTCCCACTGCGGGTGGTACGGATGCGACTCCACCTCGACAACGGCCGGCTTGATCCGCGCGAAATCCAGGACTTCCCTGGTTCTTTCGGCACTGATGTCAGAAAGTCCGATCGCGCCGACAAGCCCTTCGTCGACGAGCTGCTCCATGGCAGCCCAGGTCTCAGCCAGGGTGACGCCGTTGTCGTAGATCACGTTCCCATGCACATCCCGAGGATCCTGATCGTCGCCGGGCTGGAATGCGAACGGCGTGTGCACCAGGTACAGGTCGAGAGTGTCCAATCCCAACCGGTTCAGGCTCGCCTGCAGCGCGGGCCTGACCCGTTCCGGGCGGTGGTTGTTGTTCCACAGCTTGGTGGTCACGAACAGGTCTTCGCGGCGGACCGTCCCGTTGGCGAACAGTTCCTTCAATGCCGCACCGACCTGCGCTTCATTGCGGTAGCGCTCGGCGGCATCGAGGTGGCGGAATCCAGCTTCGACCGCTGCGATCACCGCGGCCTCGGTCTTGGTGTTGTCGGACAGCGAGGTCCCGAACCCGAGGGCCGGGATCGCGCCGCTGCCGTTGTTCAACGGGAAGCGTCGCTGCCGCAAATCGTCGTTGAGTGTCATGATCTTTGTCTCCTTGTTCACTGACGTTGGTTCACGGAAATCATTCGGGGGCAATGTGTTCGACCGCCTCAGCGGTGGTCCATACCGCGCTGGCCAGGTAGCGGAAGTTCACCAGCGCAGCCAGGTAACCGTCGCCTTCGGGCAGGCGCGGACCCGCCGTGGCGTCCTTGACCACAGCCACCTCGAAGCCCTGTTCGACGAGTTCGCGCAGGTGCCCTTCGACGCACAGGTTGGCGGCCATGCCGGCCAGGATCACCTGCGTCACGCCGCGCTTGCGCAATTGCAGCACCAGGTCGTTCGATTCGGGACCCACGATCTTGTGGGGTGAGGTGATAACGGTGCGGCCGTCATGGATGTGGTGCCGGTACGCGGGCAGGAAGTCCGCGCCGGACCCCGCGAAGCCGTCCAGCGTGTAGGCGCCGGCGCGCGCGAACATGCCGACACCGCCCATGAACTGCTCGAGCGGGTCACCGAACTGCCACTGTCCATCGGTTGGATAGAAGTAGTGCGGCGAGACCACGACCGTGAGTCCGGCACGCTTGGCCGCATCGAACAGCTCGCCGATATGCGTCACGGTGTTGTTTTCTTGGACGCTTGCGCCGAACACCGACCATGCCACGCCGCCGGAACTGAGGAAATCGATCTGCGGATCAGTGACGACGAGCGCCGTATGCGGGTGATCGAGCGCGAAACCCGAACTCGGCAAGGCGGGGTGCCGTGGTTCGGCGTAGTTGGGGTGGTCTGCCATGGCACAGCCTTCGAGCTAGGGAACGTTGATACCGTAAGAATAGATGACCGGTCGTCTATACATCAAGAGTCGCCAAACGTGTCCTGCGCAACAGCTCGGATCAGCGCAACAACGCCGGCAGCGTGACCGTTTCAAACCGGTCGTACGGCGCGCGGCTACGGGTGACCTTGCCCCGCAACGCCGCACCCTCCCAGGCCTCGATCAACACCGAGGCCAGCTCGGATGCGCCGAGGTCTGCGGCGATGTCACCAGCACTGCGCTGCCCGGATCGCACACAGCCCGCAAGCGCCTCGTCCCAGCGATCGAGGATGCGCGTCAGTTCGGCGCGCACCGGTTCGCTCGACCCGCCGAGCTCCAGCGACATGTTGCCGACCAGGCAGCCCAGCAGGAAGTCCGCGGATTCATGTTCGTCGGCAAGCGCATGGAAGAACCGGCTGATCCGCTGACGGGCCAGACCATCAGCGTCCAACAGCGGCAGGAGCCGCTGCTCGATATCCGACCAGTAGTGCTCGAGGATCGCCGCCGCGAATGCTTCCTTACTGGGGAAATACGCGTAGAACGAACCTTTCGGCACACCCGCCGCGTCGGTGATGTCCTTCACCCCACTGGCGGCGAATCCGTGCGCATGCACCAGATCGAGCCCCGCAGCGAGCAGTCGCCTGCGGACTTCGGGATTGGCTGGACGCGGCATCCCACAATATTAGCCGACCGGTCGGCTATATTTGCTGCGAAACCGTCGGCCCACGGCTAACGTCATCGCCGAGGCGGGGAGAACATCGATGCGCGACGACGACGTGGAGGCCGCCCTGCGGGGCACTGGGCGGCATCCGACGCCAACGACTTCGCAGCAGAACACGAAATCTACCGAGACGACGCGGTTCTCGAGTATCCGCAGTCGGGCGAGCGAATCCGCGGACGGCACAACATTCAGGCATCGAGGTCCGCCCAGCCGAACGTGAAGCACTTCGCGGTACGGCGCATCGTCGGCTCAGGCGATCTGTGGCTCACCGAGTTGGTGATGACGTATGACGGGCAACCGTTCTACACGGTGAGCATCATGGAATTCTCGGGTACCGAAGTTGTGCGCGAAACCCAGTACTTCGCGGAAGCGTTCGAACCTGGCACATCTCGCGCCCAATGGGTCGAACGAATGTGATGCTGACCAGATGAGGAGACGTCCATGACCACCCCGAACGAAGGCACCGTCACCGTGGCCGAGAGCGGCGCGGGAACCTACACGCAGGAGATCATCGCCGGCGGGCACCGGTTGATCGCCGACGAGCCCCGCCCGTTCGGCGACGACGCGGGACCGTCACCCTATGACCTGCTGCTGTCGGCCCTGGGTGCGTGTACCTCGATGACGGTGCGGATGTATGCCAACAAGAAGGGCTGGCCGCTGGAGCAGGTGCGAGTGTCCTTGCGGCACGCGAAGATTCACGCGAAGGACTGTGCTGACTGCGAAACCGAGCAGGGCATGATCGACCACATGGACCGCGAGATCGAATTGATCGGCGACCTCGACGATGACCAACGGGAGAAGTTGCTGTCCATCGCCGAACGCTGCCCCGTGCACCGGACACTGACCTCGACGGTGCACGTCTCCACGACGTTGCGGCCGGCCTAGCTCGCCGCCTGCGTGATGATGTGGTCGACTTCCGCAGCGCGCACGGCCATCTCGGCGTGGGCCTCGTCGAGTGCTTCGGCCTGATCCTCGTCGGCCTTCATCATCCCCTCGATGTCGAAGCCGGCCATGTCCAGCACGCCCATGTCCGCGAACGCCTTCTGCACCTTGGGACCCCACAGCCCAATGTCCTTGACAATCGGCACGATTCGGCTGAACAGGTGTGAACGGAACTGGCTCAGCATGGGCGCTGTCTCGACCCAGTCGACACACGCTTGGACGTCAAGGCCGAGCGCCTCGTAGACCTCGTCGCCCCGGAGCCGGTCGCGCATGAGGTAACAGGCCTCCACGACGAACTCTTCGCGCTCGTTCCGCTCGGCGTCACTGATCTGGGAGTAATAGTCCTTCAACGAGATTCGGCCGAAGGCGACGTGTCGAGCCTCGTCTTGCATGACGTAGGCCAGCACCTGCTTGGCCAGCGAGTTGGGCGCCGCCAGGTCGCGCTGCACCCCGAACGCGGCGAGCGCGAGGCCTTCGATGAGCACCTGCATGCCGAGATAGGGCATGTCCCAGCGTGAGTCGCGCAGAGTGTCCTCGAGCAGCACGGACAGATTTTTGTTGACCGGGTAGACGACGCCGACCTTCTCCTGCAGGAACCGCGAGAACGTCTCGACGTGCCGAGCCTCGTCCATGGTCTGGGTCGCCGCGTAGAACTTCGCATCCAGGTCCGGCACGACCTCGACGATCTTCGCCGCACACACCATCGCGCCCTGCTCGCCGTGCAGGAACTGAGAGAACTGCCAGGCCTGCGAGTGTTGGCGCATCTCAGCGCGCCGCTTCTCGTCGGCCGACTCCCACATCGGGCTGCCGAACAGCGGATGGAACTCGTCTGGCAGGCCGATCGGGTTCATCGGATCGACGTCCTGCGACCAGTCGATACGCGACTGGGCGTCCCACTGCTTGTCCTTGCCCTTTTGGTACAGGGACAGCAGGCGCGCGCGGCCGTCGTCATACTCCCAGGTGAAGCGTGCATCGCCGCCGCTCGGAACATCCCAGGAGTAGGGGTCGGGCACCTGCGTGTACTTGTCCTTCGTGGTCACGAACGGCCGCCTCTCTGCCCCCGATGTGTCCAGATAGAAATATGACCTGTATCACAGTGCGCCGCGGGCGGCCGAGTCGTCAACTACCGGGTTGGCGTTTCTCGATGAAGGCCAGCACGCCCTCGAGTGCGCTCGGATCCATCATGTTGCAGGCCATCGTCGTTCCGGCGTCCGCATAGGCGGCTTCGATGCCGACCTCGATCTGGCGGTAGAACAACGCCTTTCCCATCCCGACCGCGACGGCGGGCTTGGCGACGATGGTCGCGACGATGGTCTCGACCTCGTAGTCAAGCGCCTCCGGGGCCGCCACCCGATTGACCAACCCCAACACCTTGGCCTCCTGCGCGGAGATGAATTCGCCGGTCACGAGCATCTCGAACGCGGCCTTCTGCGGAATGTTGCGCGATAGCGCGACTCCCGGTGTCGCACAGAACAATCCGACGTTGATGCCGCTGACCGCAAAGCGTGCGTCGTGGCTCGCCACCGCGAGATCGCACATCGCGACGAGCTGACAACCGGCAGCGGTCGCCACGCCCTGCACCCGTGCGATCACCGGCACCGGCAACCGTTGGATCGCGAGCATCACCTCGGTGCACTGCGCGAACAGATCCTGGTAGTACTCCAGTGTCGGCTCCGCGCGCATTTCCTTGAGGTCGTGCCCAGCGCAGAACGCCTTGCCGGCTGCGCCGAGCACAACGGCCCGCACCGTCCCGTCGTTGGCGAGTGCCGCGAAGGCCTCCCCCAATTCCGTGAGCATCGCCTCGGACAGCGCGTTGAAGGCCTGCGGACGGTTCAGCGTCAGCGTGACGACGCCGCGGTCGTCGCGGTCATGCCGCAGCAGCGGTTCGGTCATCGTCGGACGCTAACACCGATTTTCCAACCAGGACCGGGCCTCCGGCGCGATACTCGGATCACCGGCGGACGGAGACCCTCATGGCAGGTCAATTCGAAGGCAAGGTCGCATTCATCACCGGGGCCGCGCGCGGCCAGGGCCGGTCGCACGCGGTCCGTTTCGCGGAGGAAGGCGCGGACATCATCGCCCTCGATCTGTGCGACCAGATCGCGAGCGTCGGCTATCCGATGTCGACCCGCGAAGACCTCGACGAGACCGTCAACCTGGTCGAGAAGACCGGGCGCCGGATCGTCGCCGAGGAGGGGGACGTCCGAGACTTCGACAAGTTGAAAGCTGTTGTGGCCGAAGGTGTCGCCGAGTTGGGCCGGTTGGATTTCGTGCTCGCCAACGCGGGCATCCTGCCGGCCTTCGGGGAACAGCGGCACGAGATGGCCGCCTTCGATGATTCCGTCGCCGTGCTACTCAACGGGGTCTATTACAGCATCGAGGCCGCGCTGCCATACCTGCTGAGTCAGGGCGAAGGCGGGGCCATCGTGATCACCAGCTCGACGGCCGGCCTGAACAGCCTGTGCCCGACGCTCACGAGCCAGAGTCGCGGCATGGCGGGCTACCACGCCGCCAAGCACGGTGTCGTCGGCCTGATGCGGTACTACGCAACCTCATTGGCGGCGAACAACATTCGGGTCAACACGGTCCATCCGACCGGAGTGGCCACCCCGATGATCCTCAATGAGGGGTTCGCAGAACTGGTCGCGGAGAACCCCGGGGACGTCACCGGACTTCAGGCACCGTTGCCGGTCGCTCATCGAGGCATCCGATGTCAGCGAAGCGATGGTGTACCTCTGCGGGCGGTCAGGCCGGTACACCACCGGAATCACGCTGCCGGTGGACGGCGGCATCTCGGTCAAGTAGGGCGCCCTCGAGGAAGTACGTCGTCATGGGTCCTTTGCCTTTGACGTCGACCACCTGCGGGTCGCTGAATGCGTAGCGGTGCGCAAGGAGCGTGTGCGTGGATTCGGACACCTGGATCTGGTGCGGGCGGCCGCTCGACTCCATGCGGCTCGCCGTGTTCACGGTGTCGCCCCACAGGTCGTAGATGAACTTGCGCTGCCCGATCACACCCGCGACCACCGGCCCCGACGAGATCCCGATCCGCATCGAGATCGGACTAGGCCAGCTCGATGACAGGCGGCTGACGGTGCGTTGCATGTCGAGGGCCAGCTCTGCCATCGATGCGGCGTGGTCCTCATCGGGATTGGGCAGACCCGCAACGGCCATATAGGCGTCACCGACCGTCTTGATCTTCTCGATGCCCCGCTGGTCGCACAGCTCGTCGAACGCGCGGAACATCGCGTCCAACAGCTGCACCAGCGCCTCGGGTGTCAACGTCTCGGACACCGGGGTGAAGCCGACGATGTCGGAGAACAACACGCTGACGCTCGGCGCCGAGTCGGCGATGGTCAGCGCGCCGTCGCGCAGCCGGTCGGCGATCGTAGCCGGCAGTACGTTGTACAGAATCTCCTCGGTCCGGGCCCGAGCTTGCTCGACTTCACGCTGCCGAAGGAAGTCGATACGCCGCAGCCGCTCCAGCGCGTAGGCGATCAGAATGCTGATCGCGGCCAGTCCCGCGATCTGCGGCACCATGATGCCGAGCTCGTCCAGACTCCCCCGGACACTCGGCAGCGCCAGGCACACCGCGATGAACACCACGGCGTTGGCCAGCGCCGCGTGCATGCGCAACCGCAGCAGGCCGACGGCGCCCAGGAGCGTGACGGTGGCGGAGGTCATCACGTACTGGGTCGGGAAATCCGCGACACTTGCCAGCACCGGTCCCAACAACGCCTGGACGATCGCCAGCAGTGCGACCGTGGCGAGCTGCAGATGGTCCTGCAGCTTCCGCACCCGGCGGACCGCCACGATCCCCAGGACAAAGAAGCCGATGGTGACCGCCCGGACGATCACGGCATCCAGCACGACCCTGTGCAGGACGAGGAGATCCACCACCGCGTACACAGCGGTGAACACGATGCCGACCAACTGGGCGAAGGTAGCCGCCCGCAGCCCATTCGCGTCATCGTGCGCCCGGAACTCCCGCTCGGAGTCTTCGTCGTCGAACTCCAGCATCCACTTGCGCATATGGAGCTGGGCGTGCCGCTGCTGCACCCAGCACCGCATCGATTGCGCATCCACAGGGCGAAACTAGCCGAGACCCGAGTCTGCCGTACCACTTCCGCTTGAGCCCGATCACAATGTCGGCCTGAGAGCTCAGCTAACCGTATATAGCCTCAAGCACGCTCTCAGGCCGACACTGCGTCAGCACACGCGGCACCTTGGCTCATCACCTCGCGCGGCTGTGAGGGCTGTGCAGAGAATTCGGCGATATTCCCTGCACAGCCCTCACAGCCGACGTGCCGAGTTGGCGACAGGGTTAATTCTGCCAACCGTGGATCAAATCCTGCCGACCGGAATGTGCCTGCGACACAGCAGGTTTAAACCATCAGAGCACCAACAACAACCCAAGAAGGGGTTTCGAAATGAAGAAGTTCGGCTTTGCCACCCTGATCGCATCGAGCGTGACCGCCGCCGTCCTGGGCCTGGCCGTCCCCGCTCAAGCCACCACCGGAACCCCGATCGGACCGCACTACGGCGTCGACAACCACGACAACGTCAACACCACCAACGGGTTCTACGACCAGGCGTTCTGAACCGAATATGAGCGCACCCCCGGTCCCACCAGGACCGGGGGTGCTTCCATCTCGAGGCATCCTGGCTAGTATCCAAACCAGCCCTACGAACGACGGATGCAATGGCTGCGCCTACCGATACCGCTGACCGACCCAACCGCGCTGCCCGCCGAAAGGCTGAGACTCGCGCGCGACTCATGGGAGCTGGTCGAACTGTCATTGCACGCAAGGGCATTGATGCGGCCACGATCGGCGAGATCGCTGAATCTGCTGACGTGGGCGTCGGTTCCTTCTACAACTACTTCGCCACCAAAGAGGAGTTACTCGACGCCGTCATCGACGAAGCGCTCGAACTTCACGGCCAGGCGATGGACACGCTCACCGCCGATCTGTCGGATCCCGCGTCAATCGTCGCCGTCGCGCTCTACAGCACACTTGCCGCCGCGGCCGGCGACCCTGTCTGGGGATGGCTCGTCGTTCGTGTCGCCTTCACGCATGAATCGCTGGTGAAGAGGTTGGGCGCGCGCCTACTGACCGACGTCCGCCGCGGCATCGACGAAGGCAGATTCCGCGTCACAGACCCGGTGCTGACCGAATATGTCATCGGCGGCGCACTGATCGGCTGCCTCCTCGCCCGACTCGACGGTGAAGTCGATGCGTCTGCCGACGCCGAATTCGTTGCCTACGCATTGCGGCTGCTCGGCCTCACCACCAGCGAGGCAGCCAAACTCGCCGCTCGCTTCAACAAGCCCCGCAGCTAGCGCCTCCACCCTGCATTACCCAGTGGCCTCTTGACATTCACAAAACTGAACATATCCTCATTATTGACGATTTCGTCACTCATTGCCAGAGGCGATGCTCTCTCATCAGCGAAAGAAACACGGCCATATGAGGATTCATGACACACCGGCGATCACTGACGTCGTCATCGTCGGGCTCGGACCCGTGGGCGCGATGGTTGCCAACCTGCTCGGGCAGGCTGGAGTCAACACCGTCGTGCTCGAGCGCGACGATGCGCCGCACACCATGCCGCGCGCCGGCTCGACCGACGACGAGGTGATGCGCATCTTCCAGGCGGCCGGGCTCGCCGACCAACTGCTGCCCCACCTCGACCTCGGGCAGTCGACGCGGTTCATCTCACGACACGGCGATCCGCTGATGACGATGCGCCCGACTGGTGGCCACAACGGCTTCCCGCAGCTGGCTTTCTTCTATCAGCCCGACATGGAACGCGTACTCCACGAAGGGTTGACCCGATATCCGCATGTCACCCTGCAGAGGGGCACACGGGTCGAAGCGCTGCACGACGACGGTGACGGCGTGACCGTCTGGACCCGCACTGCCGACCGTGGGCCCCAAACTGCGATACGTGCGCGCTACGTCGTCGGGTGCGATGGTGGCCGGAGCACCGTGCGGGGTCTCTGCTCCATCGAATTCGGCGGCGCCACCTACGCCCAACCGTGGCTTGTCGTCGACGCGAAGCTCGACGAACCGTTGGCGGACGTCACCTGCTTCCAGTTCATCGGCAACCCCAATCGCCCCGCTGTGACCCTGCCGCTTCCCGGAACGCACCACCGATGGGAGTTCATGGTGCTCCCCGGCGAGGACCACGCCGAGATCGCGACCCTAGAGAACGCGCAGCGCCTGGTCTCCAAGTGGGTCGACCCGGCCCGGATCACCATCCTGCGCCACATCGTCTACACCTTCCACGCCCGCTCGGCGGAACGATGGCGCTCCGGTCGAGTACTCCTCGCAGGCGACGCGGCTCACCTGATGCCACCCTTCGCGGGGCAAGGCCTCAGCTCCGGTCTCCGCGATGCCCAAAACCTGTCCTGGAAGCTGGCGTCGGTCCTGGCCGGTGCCGCAGACGCCACCCTGCTCGACAGCTACGAGGAGGAACGCCGCCC
Organism: Mycobacterium sp. PDNC021; assembly: GCF_048282635.1. NCBI lineage: Bacteria > Bacillati > Actinomycetota > Actinomycetes > Mycobacteriales > Mycobacteriaceae > Mycobacterium > Mycobacterium sp. PDNC021. The sequence goes on along the minus strand of NZ_CP182502.1, from coordinate 2,092,338 downwards.
GCATGTGGAACGGATGACCCGCCTGACACGCTTCGCCGGCGCACTTGTCCAGACGCGCAGCCCGCGTGTTGCCGGGGTCCGCGACGCGCTGCTGACCCGCACCGCGCGACTGCGCTATTTCACCGCGGGCCGGTTCAAGCCACATTTGCGCTATTCGTGCGGAGCATTCGACAGCTCGCGCGAAAGCCACAGAGCCGGAAACACATTCCCGCAGCCGACGGTTCGCACCTCCGAGGGCAGGCTTCGCCCACTCGATGACTTCCTGGGCAGCGGTTGGGCGATCATCGGCCGTGACGTCGATCCACAAGCCCACCTGTGTCAGACAGAACGACAACTGTGGACGTCGCTGGGCGCCACCTTCATCACACTCTGCACACCGGGTCATCGACTGACCAACGCCACACCCGGAACGCTCGTCGTCGAAGACCTCGATGGGACTGCCCTCGAATTCTTCGACAAGCCAGGCGAATTCATCATCATCCGGCCCGATCGCATCGTGTTCGCGCATGGGCTCGACCGCGCCTCGGCGCTCTACCGCACAATCATCGAGAGGACAGCCCACACATGATTCTCGTCATCGGAGCCACCGGAAAGATCGGCGGAGAAACCAGCCGTCTACTGACCGCTTCCGGCGCACCCGTGCGGGCCTTGGTCCGCAATCCCGCCAAGGCCGAAGGTCTTTCGAACATGGGGGCCGAGCTGGTCACCGGCGACCTCGGCGATGCAGCCTCACTCGATCGGGCGATGACGGGCGTCGAACGCGTCCTGCTCGTCTCCGCGCAGGACCTCCGGCAAGCCGAACTGCAGGGCAATGCCGTCGAAGCTGCCGTCCGGGGCGGAGTCGGCCACATCGTGAAGGTCTCCGGCATCGCCCCATCGATCTCCCCCGGCGGTCCCGCCGAAATCGGCCGCCAGCACTGGCAGACGGAACACCAGATCGAACAGACGGGCGTGCCGTTCACTTTCCTGCGTCCGGGCTTCTTCATGCAGAACCTGCTGGATACCGCCGCACCGATGGTGGCCCGCACCGGGGTGCTCGCCGCTCCCATGGGTAGCGCCCTCATCGCCATGGTCGACGCCCGCGACATCGCCGCGTCAGCTGCCGCGGTACTGACCGGCGACGACCACTACCAGCGCGTGTATGACATCACCGGGCCGCGAGCATTCGCCTACGACCAGCTCGCCGCCGTGCTGACCGACGCCACCGGACGCCCGGTGCGCTTCATCGATACACCGCCCGCCATGACGGAACTGGCACTCCGACGCCAAGGCCACCCCGACTGGTACATCCACCACCTCATCGAAATGGCCCGGATGTTCCGTGCGGGCGCGGGTGCCGCCGTGAGCACATCGGTCATGACGTTGACAGGCCGGCCGCCGCGTTCCATCGAAGAGTTCACACTGGAACACGTTGAGCAGTTCAACCAGTCCGACAACTCGTGGCTGAAACATGCCGCAGCCCGGGTGGGCATCGGAGCCATCACCCGGGCAGCCTCCGTCGTACGGGCGCGGTGAGCTAAAAAATCAACGAAAACGCCCCCGGCCCAACAGGACCGGGGGCGTTTCGTTGGAACTACCTAGTGGGCGTGGCCGTGGTGGCCGTGCCCGTGGTCGGCTTCCTCAGCCGGCTTCTCGACGATGGCCGTCTCGGTCGTCAGGATCATCCGGGCCACCGAAGCGGCGTTGAGCACCGCGGACCGGGTCACCTTGGCCGGGTCGACGATGCCGTCGGCCAGCAGGTCGCCGTAGGTCAAGGTGGCGGCGTTGAAGCCCTGTCCGAGGGGCAGCTCGGACACCTTGTTCACCACGACCGAACCGTCGAGGCCGGCGTTGGTGGCGATCCAGTACAGCGGGGCCGACAGCGCCGAGGAGAAGACCTCGAGGCCGATCAGCTCGTCGCCGGTCAGCGAGCCACGCAGGCCGTCCAGCGCGGCACGGGCCTGGACCAGAGCGGCGCCACCACCGGTGACGATGCCCTCTTCCACCGCGGCCTTGGCGGCGGCGACGGCGTCCTCGACGGCTTCCTTGCGCTTCTTCAGGTCGGTCTCGGTGGCAGCGCCGACCTTGATGACGGCCACGCCGCCGGCCAGCTTGGCGAGGCGCTCTTCGAGCTTCTCGCGGTCCCAATCCGAGTCCGAGGCCTCGATCTCGCTGCGCAACTGTGCCTTGCGGCCGTCGATGGCCTCGGCGGTGCCGCCACCGTCGACGATCACGGTGCTGTCCTTGGTGACCACGACGCGACGGGCGGTGCCCAGCACGTCCAAGCCGGCGTCGCGCAGGACCAGGCCCACGTCCGGGTTGACGACCTGACCACCGGTGACGACGGAGAGGTCCTCCAGGAACGCCTTGCGGCGGTCGCCGAAGAACGGCGCCTTGACCGCGACGGCCTTGAGGGTCTTGCGGATGGCGTTGACGACCAGGGTCGACAGCGCTTCACCCTCGATGTCCTCGGCGATGATCAGCAGCGGCTTGCCGGCCTGGGCGACCTTCTCCAGCAGCGGCAGCAGGTCGGGCAGCGAGCTTATCTTGTCGCGGTGCAGCAGCACCAGCGCGTCCTCGAGGACCGCTTCCTGGGAGTCGAAGTCGGTGACGAAGTACGCCGACAGGAAGCCCTTGTCGAAGCCGACGCCCTCGGTGACCTCGAGCTCGGTGTTCAGGGTCGAGGACTCCTCGACGGTGACGACGCCGTCGGCACCGACGCGGGTCATGGCCTCACCGACCAGCTCGCCGATCAGTTCGTCGCGCGACGAAACGGTCGCGACCTGGGCGATGGCGGTCTTGTCGGACACCGGCTTGGCCGCGGCCAGCAGGGCCTCGGATACCGCGTCGGCGGCCCTCGAGATGCCCACACCGAGCGCGATCGGGTTGGCACCGGCAGCAACGTTGCGCAGGCCGGCCTTGACGATGGCCTGGGCCAGCACGGTGGCGGTGGTGGTGCCGTCGCCGGCGACGTCGTTGGTCTTGGTCGCGACGGACTTGACCAGCTGGGCGCCCAGGTTCTCGAACGGGTCTTCCAGATCGATGTCGCGGGCGATGGTGACGCCGTCGTTGGTGACCTGCGGGCCACCGAAGGCCTTTGCCAGCACCACGTTACGGCCGCGCGGGCCGATGGTGACGCGGACTGCGTCGGCGAGCTTGTCGACACCGGCTTCCATGGCCCGGCGCGCAGCTTCGTTGAATTCAATGAGCTTGCTCATATGAGCCTTTCGCTGATACGCATACCGCCCCGGACATCACCCGTGCGGACACGGGGATTTCCGGGGCGGGACACGAATGCTTACTTGGAAACGACAGCCAGCACGTCGCGGGCCGAGAGGATCAGGTACTCCTCGCCGTTGTACTTGATCTCGGTGCCGCCGTACTTGCTGTAGATGACGGTGTCGCCCTCTGCAACGTCCAGGGGGATCCGCTTCTCGCCGTCCTCATCCCAGCGGCCGGGGCCAACTGCGACGACGGTGCCTTCCTGCGGCTTTTCCTTGGCGGTATCGGGGATGACCAGACCGGAAGCGGTCGTGGTCTCGGCCTCGTTGGCCTGAACGAGGATCTTGTCCTCGAGTGGCTTGATGTTGACTGCCACGATGGAAGCCCTCCACTTGGTTGGGGTGTCGATCCAGGGCCAATCCCCGGATGCCAGGTTGTTCGGCAAGCGTCCTGACCACACACCGTCGTCGCGGGTGCCGGAGCGCGGTTGGCCGCGTGCCACCTAGCACTCTATACACGCGAGTGCTAGCGCTCAAGGGTGGGGCAGTGCCGAATCGACCGAACTCGCCCAGGGCTGAAATCCGAGGCACACCCGCTGAGTTGCCAGGCTACCCAGCGGCCGGCGCCGTGTTGACCAGGAGCAGGTTGGACGTGGCCCGATGGGTGATGGTGTTGGCCGTCGAGCCCAGGACGCGGGCGAAGCCCGCCATGCCACGGTTTCCGATCACGACGAGGTCATATTCGGCGGCCGCGAGCACGTCGGCCGGATCACCGAGCAGCGCCTGCCGGTTCAGCGTGCCGGTGACCTCCAGTTGGCTTGCGACATTCTTGAGCGTCTCCTCGGCCGCGGCGGTGTCGCCGCCGACGGTGACCAGGACCGGCCGGACGCCGAGTGCCGCCGCCAGGTCGTACCCGGCACGCACCGCACGTACCGAGGTGTCGGAGCCGTCGGTGGCCAGGGCGATCGTCTGCACTGCCGCGATTGCCTTGCGCACGAACAACACATCGACAGGGCTGCGGTGGGACAGCTCGTTCGAGGTGCTCCCCCACAACCGGCTGGAGGTGTGGCCCAGGCCGGCCGCGCCGACCACGATCAGCGAACGGTCCGACTGCGCCGCGGCGTCGACCAGCGCGTCGAACGCACTGCCCTTCACCGGGATCTTCTCGATCGCCCTGACTCCCAGCGCGGTGAGATCCACGTCGGCGCCCTCGGCCGTCAGATCCGCCCAGGGCTGTTCGCGCCCTCCGGGCACCGAGACGCTGGGCTTCCACGCGGTCACGACGGTGACCGGGACACCGAGGGCAGCCGCCACCACACCAGCGACGGTGACGGCATCGGTCGCCTCGTCGGATCCGTCGGTGCCCACGACGATCCTGGAATAGGGCGCCATTGTGGTCCTTTCGGTCACGTGGGATCAGGCCCCGAAGACGAGGATGTGGACGGCGCCGACGAGGATGCCCAGGAGCCCGCCGTGGGCGTACAGCAACCACGCGTCCTGCTCGATCGCCGAGTACAGCATCTCGCCGAACCTGTCGGGCGGCAGCGCCCGGAACTTCTCGGTCGCGAACGTCTCGATCTTCTTGGCCTGGGTCTTGTTGAACCCGGGGTCGTAGAGAACGCTCGGGGCGAAGTCGACCAGCTTGTCACCGGCGCCGCGCTGCAGCCCCTCGACATCGACGACACCGAACGAGTTGCGGGCGACGACCAGGTACGGGCCCAGGATGCGCTCGGCCTCTTCCCCGACCGCGGATTGGATGAGCGCCCGGGTCTTGTCGGCACTGGCTCCGTTGAGCAATTCGTGCGCGAAGTTCTTGACCGTCAGAACTTGCAACGACAGCATCGTGGCGAGTTCGTGCGCCGCCTGGTGCTGACGCTTCGCGAAAAGCCCTTGCTTCCAGAGGTATTTGTAGCGCGGCTGCGGCTCCCCCGGCTCGAACACCACCTTGATCGCGATGATGTTGACGACGATGCCGATCACCGCGGCACCGCCCAGCACCCACAGCCACGTCGGCAAGAAGTGCAGGATCGAGTCGACGAATCCCGGGAGATGGATGGCGAAACCGCCATGAGCCGCAGCGTGTTCGCGCGCCTCCTCGCTGGAGTAATAGATCAGCGACAGCCACAGCGCCAGCAGGATGCCGAACGGGAAGCCCAGCGCGCCGATGCGCACCATGAACCGCAGTTCAGGCACCGCCATGCCTTTGATGATGTCCCGCAACACTTCTGGATTACGGCGCAGGAAGTTGACGGTCATCAGCTTGACGTTGAGCAGCTGGTCGATGTTCTCGCCGATCTTGGCGAAGGCGCGCTTGGAAATGGTCGGCAACTCGGCGTCGACGGTCTGCAGCACCTCGTCCTTCAACGGCTGTGGGAGCGACCGCCACATCTGCGGATGCCGGGCCTCGATGATCTCGGTGGTCAACCGGCCGATATCCGGTCTGGCGGCCACCGCTATCGCTTTGGCGAGTTTGTCGGGATTGAGTTGCTCATAGAAGTCCGAGATCTTGCCGATCCGGGCGATGGACGTATCGACGATGAGGCTGGCCATCTTCTCGGCGCGACACGGAATGAATCCCTGGAAACCCAGAATTCCGTTGGGCGCGAAGGTCGGCAGAATCTGGACCTTGCGCGGCAGAAAGGGAAATATCCGTTTCAGGCCCGGCACGTAGAACCCGGTGAACCGCACTGGCGCGAACAACATGATCACGCCGGTCCAGTTGGTTATCAAGCCGGCGATCATGCTGAAGATCGGCACGCTGATGATGTCGACGATGAATTTCGATTGTCCGGTGAGCTCCTCCCAATCAAGAAAGGGCCCGGCAGCGAGCGTTGTCATGGAATGTCCCTGGGCTGGTCGGGTCGGATCGGGGTCAGTGCTGGTGTTTATGCGCGGCAGGGTCGGGCGGGCCTTTACCGATGATCTTGTCGCCGCGCTCATCGGTGGCCCAGCCGCCGGCGTTGTAGCCGTCGGTGTCGATGCAGACCTCGCAGAACTGCTGGCCGAATTCCGACAGGTAGATGCTGCGGTACACGCTGATCGTCTTGGGTATCGACTCCGTCACCTCGAGTGCTCGCGGTTGCACTTCGAGCAGTGCGTAACGCCGGTAGTCGGCCACCGGCTCAGACGAAAAGCGCACCAGGCCAAGACGATTCAGATTCGCCAGATAGCGTTGGTCGGCCTCTGGCCAGCTGCAACCGGCCATGTCGGCGATCATGTTCACGCCGCTGACGAGACGCTCGGAGCCGACCTGGAACATCGTCTTCGTCCGGATGTCGATGGACGGCTGGACGCCGGCGACGGCCAAGAACCGCAGCATCCGAACTTCGTCCGGCGCAAGTTCGTCGAGAATGTGTCCGAACGCCGGATGCCGGTGCGCCTGTTTACGGGTCGGCTTCTGCGACTTGGCAATCAGTTCATCACCCCAGTGGCGCAGATCGGCGTCGCTGTCGTGCTTGGCGGATTTCTTGTCATCGTCGTGGTGGTCGGGCTTCTTCTTGCCGGCATTGTCGGCACCGCCGACCACGCGACGCACCGGCGTGACGGCGGCGCCGAGGACCGCCGCCGGATTCAGCGCCGACTCAGCAGCGCGCTTGAGGCCGCCGAAGATTCCCTGACTCTCGGCCGGCGACGGGTCCGGCGCCACAACGGGCAGCACAGTGGTTGGGGCACCGGCATTTTCGTCATCACCGTCAATATCGTCGTGGTCATCGGCCACTGCCGGCGCCGGCGAGATCGCCACCGGCTCTGGACGCGTCTCGCGTCCGGGTAGCCGGCTCCAAATGTTGACGACCTTCAGCAGGTCGCCCGCGGCGGCTCGGGTCGATTGGACGGCAGCGGCGATGTCCCGCGCGGTGTCGATGCCCAGTTTGGTGAGCGGATCGACTATGGCCCCCAAGGGATTACCGCTTGGTTGTTGACCGCGATCGTCGGAGGGCAGCGCGTCGTGCGCTTTGTCGGATTTTGGATCGTCGCCCATAATTCGCCTCCGTCAGACTGTGCGAGTAATTATCCAAAGGACCGGCTCGCTGACATGCGTTTCGCAGTGATCCAAAAACTAATGACGGCAGCGCAGGCAAACTACGTCGCAAACAGCCAAAGTTCGTCCTGCGCCCATGGCGCACGTTGTCGGCGGTCCACAAATGGCCGCCGCGACGAATTTGTCAGTTCAGAACTGCCTGCCCGAACCAGTGGCACAGCAGCAATGCGACCTCGACCTCGATCCGATCGTCGACAATCGGCGTGCCCCGGCGACTGATCGCGCGGTTCACCCGGTACTTGATCGAATTCGAATGCAGGTGCATTTCGTCGGCGGCCGCCTTGAAACTCGACCCGGTCCGCAGGAACACCCGCAACGTCTCGCGAAGCCGTTCGTCGTTCTCGGTGTCACTCGCCAGCGGGCCCAGGATTTCGGCCACCCACGCGCCGACCGATCCGACGTTCTCACCCAGCAGCGTCGCGACGGGCAGCCCCGGGTCGCTCGCCGCGGTGATGCGGCGTTCGATCGATCCCGACACCACTGCCACCGCGCGGGCGTCGACCGCTTGTTCGTGCGAACGCCGGAAGCCCTCGATGCCCGGTAACGAGTTGCCCATCGCGATCCACGGCGAATCCTCTTGCGCCGCCGCGAATTCGCGAATCCGATCCGCCGCGTCCTCGGCGCCGTGCGCCGACAGCGGAAGCCAGACCCAGGCGGTGAGGTGGTCGACCGACAGGAACAACGGTGGCTCATGGGTGCCCAGCGACGTGGCGAGGTGGTTCGCGAAGCGCTCCATGCGCACGAGCTCGTCGCCGCCGTTGTCATCCGGGTACCACAGCGCCAGCGCCAGGTGCACGCGCTGCAGCGGATAGCGGATTTCCTCGGTCAGTTGGTCGACGTCACCGCTGGCCGCGGTGAGGATGGCGCGCACCCGTTGGGCCCGCATGCTGTTTCGGTTCTCCACCCACAGGTCGTACTCACGCTGGTACGTGGTGAGGACCTGTTGCGAGATCCAGTCGATGTAGCCGAACGAGACCGTCTGGAAGTACTTGAAAACGTCGAGACTCCAGCGGGGATCCATGTCCGACGCGGCGATCTCGTCGAGCACGAAGTTCAGCACTTCCTTGTGTCCCAGCCGGTAGGCGCGCACCATCGCATTTGCGGACACTCCGCGCTGCGCCATGCGTCGCGCATGTTCGAGCGACTCCATCGGCGGTTCGACATCCTCGATCGGAATGCGGTGCCGAATCGAGGCGAAGACAGTCTCGACATTGGCCGCGACGGTATGGGCCTGCAAGTCGAGCAGTTGCGCGTCCTCGCTGAGCTCGGCGATTTCGGTGAGCAGGATCTTCTGGATCGACTGTGTGATGTCGCCCAACTTGCCGTCGAGGGCACCGATCATCTCCGCTGCGCGTGCGACGACCGCACTCTCGTCGACGCGTCTTTCGGGCATGAAACGACCGTAGATCACGAGGCGCCGACGTTGCTGCAAATCGGGCTTTGTCGCCGCACGACAACAACGCTGCGCAATCACCTCGACAGTTGGTCGTCCCGAGACGTCGATCCAAACCGCCCTGGTGAATAGCTTTCGTAAACATCAGACCGATAAGGAGGGCACCAGTGACTACTCTCGCCGCAGCCGAAGTGGACCTCGCCGCCGTCGACCTGGCCGACGCCGCGGTGTGGGACGACGGTCCGCCGTACGAGTTGTTCGCCCGAATGCAGCGCGAAGACCCCGTGCACTACAGCCCGCAACGCAATGTGCCCGGTGAGGGCGGCTTCTGGTCGATCACCCGCTTCGACGACGTCCGCACCGTCAGCCGCGATCACCGCACGTTCTCGTCCGAGAAGCGCGGCATCTTCAACGTCGACGACATCGGTGTCCCGCTGGATATTCAGCGCCTCCAGTTGATCTCGATGGACCCGCCCCGGCACGACCGGCTCAAGGCCCTCGTCATCAAGGCCTTCACCCCCGAACGCGTCGCGGCCCATGAAGAGGCCATCAAGCAGATCATCAACGACGTGCTCGACAGCGTCGCCGACCGCGAGAGCTTCGACCTGGTCCGCGACATCGCCCGGCCGGTGCCGGCCCGGGTGATCGGCTCGATGCTCGGCACGCCCGCCGAGGACGACGAGCGCCTCGTCTACTGGACGAACGTGTTCAGCGCGTTCGAGGACCCGGAAATCCGCAAGCAGTGGGATGACGCCGGCGCCATCGTCACCGAGATCATCATGTACCTGGGCGATCAGATGAATCAGCGCCGGGAGAACCCGCGCGACGACCTGATCACCGCGGTGATGAACGCCGAAGTCGACGGCGAGAAGCTGAACGAGCTCGAGATGGCCACGTTCTTCGCCCTGCTGATGACCGCGGGCAACGACTCGACCCGCGCCACCTACAGCGCGACGATGCTGGCCCTGATGCAGAACCCGGATCAGTTGATCCTGTTGCAAGAGAACCCCGAGCTGCTGGAGCCCACCGTCGAAGAGGGCCTGCGCTACGCGCCCGCCTTCGCCTTCATGGCGCGCGCCGCCACGACGGACGTCGAGTTGCATGGCAAGCAGATCAAGGAAGGTGACCGATTGTTGCTGTGGTACCTGGCGTCCAACCGGGACGAAACCGCATTCGAGAATCCGCACGAGTTCGACATCACCCGCGAGGGGCTGGCGGACAAGCACCAGGCCTTCGGCGGTCGCGGCAAGCACTTCTGCCTCGGCGCCAACCTGGCGCGACTGGAACTGAAGCTGTGGATTCAGGAGACCGTCCGCCGGTTCCCCGACCTCACGCTGGACGGTGACCCGACGCGCGTGCGCGCCCTGTTCCTCAACCAGTACAAGTCGATCCCCGTTCGGCGGTCGGCATGAGTAACGCCGCCTACCGGGAAGTCGAGGTCGACCTCGAGGTCCGTCGACGCGAGCAGTCGGCGGACGGTGTCGTCACGCTGACCCTCGCCGACCCCTCCGGCGCGGACCTGCCTGAGTGGACCCCCGGCGCTCACATCGACCTGGTCATGACGCCGTCGCTGACGCGGCAGTACTCCCTGTGCGGCAGCACCGCCAGCCGCAGTGAGTGGCGGGTCGGCATCCTGCTCGACCCGAACAGCCGCGGTGGCTCGCAGTTCGTCCACGACAAGCTGCAGGAAGGCACCACGATCCGGGTGCGCGGGCCGCGCAACCACTTCCCGCTCGCGAACTCGCCGCGCTACCAGTTCGTCGCGGGCGGTATCGGCATCACGCCGATGCTCCCGATGATCGAAGCCGCCGAAGCCACCGGTGCCGACTGGCAGCTGATCTACGGCGGCAGCGCCCGCTCGTCGATGGCGTACCTGGAGGCGCTGGCACGCTTCGGCGACCGCGTGACCATCTGTGCGCGCGACGAGGAGGGCGACGCTTTCCGGACGAAGCTGGCGGCGGTACTGGCAGCTCCGCAAGAGAACACGCTGGTCTACTGCTGCGGGCCCGAGGGTCTGCTGGACGCTGTCGAGAAGGGTTGCCAGGCATGGCCCGACGGCAGCCTGCACCTCGAGCGCTTCTCCGCCAAGACCGTCGAGGCGCCGTCGGACGCGCTCGACACGTTCGAAGTCGAATGCCAGCGGTCAGGCATCACCCTGACCGTTCCGCTGGACAAGACGATCTACGACGTCGCCGAAGAGGCCGGTCTCGACGTGCTGGGGTCGTGCATGGAAGGCGTCTGCGGCACCTGTGAATGCGAAATCATCTCCGGCGACGGTGATCACCGCGACTCGGTCCTCACCGATTCGGAGAAGGCCGCCAACCAAACCATCATGATCTGCGTCTCGCGCTCCCGGTCCGAAAGGCTGGTGCTCGACCTATGAGAACCAACTACCCGTTGAACTGCTGGTACGTGGCCGCGCTCAGCGATGAGGTCGGCGAAGGACTGCTGGCCCGGCGCCTGCTCGGCAGGCATGTCGTGCTGTACCGCCGCGCCTCCGGTGAAGTAGTCGCCCTGGAAGACCGCTGCGTGCACCGCGCCTATCCCCTGTCGGAGGGCCGACTCGACGGCGACCGGCTGGTGTGCGGCTATCACGGCTTCAGCTACGAGCCCGACGGCTGTCTGGCCGACGTACCGTCGCAGGAGAACGTGCCGCCCGGCGCCCGCGTCGAGGCGTACCCGATCGTCGAGACCGCGCCGTTCATCTGGATCTGGCTCGGCGAGCCGCGGGCCGCGGCCCTGCGCCCGCCGCCGCGCGTGCCGTGGTACCTGGACGGCTCCGGCTGGACCGGCTCCACCGAGGTCGGGCGGGTCGAGGCGAATTACCTTCTGCTGCACGAGCATTACCTCGATCTGACCGATGTGTTCGTCACCCGCCCCGAGATGGTGCCGCCGGACATCCAGCAGCTGCCACCGCTCAACGAGGTCGAGATATCCGAGCGCTCCGTGGCCTACACCCGGACGACTCAGCCGAGTCGCCTCGCCCCGTGGGAGTCGGCCATCACCGGTCTGCCCGAAGAGACGGTGGCCATCCGACGCGAGGAAGGGACGTTCGTGTCACCCGCCCTGCACACGCAGCACTACGCCATCGACGTCGTGGACGGAAAGTCCTACGAGCTCTTGCGAATTCATGGATTCACACCGGAATCACCCGGCGCGACGCATGTCTTCCTGCAGCTGGCTCGCAACTACGACAGCGCCGAGGACACCATCACCGAGTATCTGCGCATCATGTTCCACGAGTGGGCGCTACGCAACGCCACGATCCTGGAAACGATTCAGCGGCGGCTCGACGAACCCGATGCACGCCGGCGCGACATCAACGTCAAGGCCGACCGGGCCGCACTCCGGGCGCGGCGCATCGCCATGGACATGGTCGACGACGAAACCAGCCGTTTCACCGCCAACTGAGGAGAAGTACATGTCCAACACCGACTATGACGTGATCGTCGTCGGGTCCGGATTCGGGGGCAGCGTCACCGCGTTGCGGTTGACCGAAAAGGGCTACCGCGTAGGCGTTTTGGAAGCGGGCCGCCGGTTCACCGACGACCAGTTCCCGAAAACCAGTTGGGACGTCCGGAAATTCGTGTGGGCGCCGAAGCTGGGGTGCTTCGGCGTGCAGCGCATCCACATGCTGCGTGACGTCGTCATCCTGGCCGGCGCGGGTGTCGGGGGTGGTTCGCTCAACTACGCCAACACCCTCTACAAGCCGCCCGCGACGTTCTTCAACGACCCGCAGTGGGCCCACATCACCGACTGGTCGGATGAACTGTCACCGTTCTACGACCAGGCCAGGCGCATGCTCGGGGTGGTGATCAACCCGAGCATGACCCCGGCCGACGAGATCATGAAGTCAGTGGCCGAGGACATGGGTGTGGGCGACACGTTCGTCCAGACGCCGGTCGGGGTGTTCTTCGGCGAACCCGGAAAGACCGTCCGCGACCCGTTCTTCGGTGGCGTCGGGCCGGACCGCACCGGATGCGTCGAGTGCGGCAGTTGCATGACGGGCTGTCGCTACGGGGCCAAGAACACGCTGCTGAAGAACTACCTCGGCCTGGCCGAGAATGCCGGCGCCACAGTGCATCCGCTGACCACGGTCGCCTCCGTGCGGCAGAGCCCGAGTGGGATCTGGGAGATCGACACCGTGCGCACCGGCAGGACCCTGCGCAAGAACCGTCGCACCTTCACGGCGCGGCACGTCGTCCTGGCGGCCGGCACCTGGGGCACCCAGAACCTGCTGCACAAGATGAAGGACAGCGGCACCCTGCCCCAGCTGTCGGACCAGCTCGGTGTGCTCACCCGCACCAACTCCGAATCGATCGTCGGCGCAATGAAATACAAGGTCGACCCGGCGCTGGACCTGACGCGCGGGGTGGCGATCACATCGTCGTTCCATCCGACCAGCGACACCCACATCGAGTCGGTGCGCTACGGCAAGGGGTCCAACGCGATGGGGCTGCTGCAGACCCTGATGACCGACGGCGGCGGCCGGTGGCCGCGCTGGCTCAAGTTCCTGGGCCTGGCCGTGCAGCATCCGCGCGCGCTGCTGCGGGTGCTGACGGTCGGCAATTGGAGTGAGCGCACAGTGATTTCGCTGGTGATGCAGAACCTGGACAACTCGATCACCACGTTCACCAAGCGGGGGCTGCGCGGCAGGCATCTGTCGAGCAGGCAGGGACATGGCCAGCCGAATCCGACGTGGATCCCGGCCGGCAACGACGCGACCCGCCGGGTCGCCGAGAAGATCGACGGTGTCACGGCCGGCACCTGGGGCGAGCTGTTCAACATCCCGCTGACCGCACATTTCCTGGGCGGGTGCGCCATCGGTTCGGATGCCGACCACGCGGTGATCGACCCGTACCACCGGGTCTACGGCTACCCGACCTTGAGTGTCGTTGACGGGTCGGCGGTTTCGGCGAACCTCGGCGTGAACCCGTCGCTGACGATCACCGCCCAGGCCGAGCGGGCGGCAGCGATGTGGCCGAACAAGGGCGAGGACGACCTGCGCCCCGACCAAGGTCTGCCGTACCGGCGGGTGGACGCCGTCGCACCGGTCAAACCGGTTGTGCCCGAAGGTGCGCCGGGAGCGCTGCGCCTACCGCTCATCCCGCTCTCACCGGCCGCGAACGACGCCTAGATGCGTGCGCCGAAACTAAACGCCGGGGTCGGGGTGTCCATCGGAGACGTCACGACCAGCGGGCAACCCCACGACGGCCCCTAGGATCAGCATCGCACCAACCACCGATAGCCAGGTCGGGCGCTGCCCGAGCAGCACTGCCGCGAGCACCGCGGCCGAGATCGGCTCGACGAGAGTCACCACGGTCGCGGCTGCCCCTGGCGTCGTGCGGAGGCCGGCATAGAGAAGTGCGTACGACAACGCCAGCGTGAAAACCCCGAGATAGACCAGTAGTGCCAGCGATATCGGGTCCGACGGGAGAACCGGTTCGTCCCTCAGCACGGCTACGAGGAACAGTGGCGCCAGCGCCACCGCACCAGCAGTGGTGGTGCACGTGGCGACGACCACGGGGTCGGTCCGACTCGCCAGTTGGTGCCCCAAGATCGTCGTCGCCGCATAAGTTGCTCCTGCGGCGATGGCGAGCAGCAGCCCGGCGCTGAAATCGGTTCCGGCGCTGCCACGTTCATGCGGAGCGCCGCCGAAGGTAACCAGGCACAGCCCGGCGAGTGCAGCCGCAAGCACGACAACCTCGCGCCGCGATGGTGACGTCCGCGCGTTGACGTGCTGCCAAATCGACGCCAGGACCGGTGCCAATCCGAGCGAGACGACGGTGGCGACGGCCACCCCGACGGATAGCACCGAGGCGAAATAGAGGCCCTGATAGAGGGCGGTACCGCAGCCGACAACGATCGGGACGACGGGGCGCGACCGCATCATCATGATCGCGTGTCCGACACGGCCGGTGACCGCAACCAAGGCCACGAGTGCGACCGCCGCGAGTGCCATTCGCCATGCGCTGGCCGTCATTGCGCCCAGCCCACTCCGGTCGTGGAGGACGGTAACCACCAAGCCGCCGGTACCCCACAGCACGCCTGCTGCAGAGATCTGCAGCAAGCCCCAATGCCTTGTGTGACTGGGGCTCATTGCAGCGAGATGTTCAGGTGGTCGGACACGTCGCCGACCATCTGAACATCCACGACACGTTCGGTGAAGTACCAGCCGGCGTCGTCGCGCGCGAAGGTATCCGCGTAGCGGCCCACCACGATGGGTTGCAGCGGCACGGTATCGGCCTGCTGCACCACACAGAACGTCGACCGGGCGTGGGCGGTGTCGCCGTCGAGTTCGACGATCGGGTTGAGCACCAGATGTCGTGTCCTCGGCGTATTTCCGTGATCGGGGAACCGGCGGGTCGACTTGGCGAACAGCGCCGCGATGGCCTCCGCGCCGACGACCCCCATGAAGTTCCCGCGCCCCAGCAGGTCTCCGACGCCGTCGAAGTCGCCGGTGTCGATCGACTCGGCGTACCGGTACAGCAATTCGGTGATCTCCAGCTTGTCCGCGACGTCTTCCAGCTTGCTCACGCGATCTGTCCCTGCACCACCGGCAGACCCGGGTCGCTCGGCACATCGAGACGCGACGGCTCGGCTCCCGCCGCGATGAGATGCGCGGCGAAGGAGGCGATCATGGCGCCATTGTCGGTGCACAGCCGGGGCCGCGGTACGCGAAGCGTCAAACCCGCCTCCGCACAACGTTCTTCGGCCAGCTCCCGCAGCCGGGAATTGGCCGCCACTCCCCCGGCGATCAGCAGCGTCGACACCCCTAGGTCGGTGGCGGCTCGAACAGCCTTGCGGGTCAACACATCCGCGACGGCTTCCTGGAAACCGGCCGCCACATCGGCGTGCGACGCATCCGGGTGCTTCTCCATGTGCCGGGCGACCGCCGTCTTCAGTCCGGAAAAACTGAAGGCGTACGGGTCATCTCGCGGACCCGTCATGCCACGGGGGAACACGATGGCGTCCCGGTCGCCCGTGCGGGCCAGCTCGTCGAGCACCCGGCCACCGGGATAGCCCAGCCCGAGCAGCCGGGCCACCTTGTCGTACGCCTCACCCGCCGCGTCATCGACGGTGCTGCCGAGTTCCTCGATCGGCTCACCGAGCGACCGGACGTGCAGCAGATGCGTGTGACCGCCCGACACCAGCAGGCCGACGCTCTCTGGCAAGGGGCCGTGGTCGTAGACGTCGGCAGCCAGATGCCCGCCCAGGTGGTTCACGCCGTAGAACGGCACCCCCCACGCCGCCGAATAGGCCTTGGCCGCAGCCACACCCACCAACAACGCCCCGGCCAGGCCGGGGCCGATGGTCGCCGCGACCACGTCGGGCCGCTCGATGCCGGCGGTCGCCAGCGCCCGGTGCATGGTGGGCCCCAGCGACTCCAGATGCGCGCGCGAAGCGATCTCGGGGACGACACCGCCGTACCGGGTGTGTTCGTCGACGCTGGACGCGACCTCGTCGGCCAGCAGCGTGACGGTGCCGTCGTCCCCCAGTTCGCAGATGCCGACTCCTGTTTCGTCACAGGAGCTTTCGATTGCCAAGATGATTCTCATGAGCCTGAATTGCTCCTCACGTCCGCGTCGCCTGACCCGCTGCTCACATCCGCGTCCCGCCGCATGGTGTACGCGTCCGCGCCACTGATCCGGTAATACCGCTTGCGCACACCCATCTTCACGAACCCGACGCTTTCGTACAGCCCGATCGCCGGTTCGTTGTCGGTGCGTACCTCCAGGAACACGGTGCCGCCGTCGGCGATGGTCAACAGCCGGTCCAGCAGCTCCCGGCCGATGCCCCGACCCTGATAGGCCGGATCGACCCCGATGGTGTGCACCTCGTACTCGAACGGCGGTTTGCGGCCCAGCCGGCTGATGCCGGCATAACCCACCAGCAGCTTGCCGTCGCGCGCCGCGACATAGTGGTTGTGGTCCGAGTCGAGCTCGCGGATGAACGCCACCGCCGGCCACGGGTCGTCGCCGGGGAACAGGATCGCTTCGAGTTCACCGCACCGGTCGGCGTCGCCGACCGTCAGCAACCCATATTCGGTGATCACGAGAGGCCCCGTTCGGCAAGCGTTTTCGCGTCGGGGCGGCGCAGGTACAGCGGCACCAGCGCGGCGGGCGGTTGGTCCCAGTCGGCGGCGGTCACCAGACCGGTGACCGTCGGGTACTCGACCGCCAGCGAGGGCAACGGGAACAGCGCGGCCTGCGCTGCCGGGCCGGCGACCGCCCCCGAACCCGGCGCGACATCGGCCGCGGCACTGACCGCCGGTCCGTCGACCCGCACGCCGTCGCGGTACCGCGCCCAGTACACCTCGCGGCGACGGGCGTCGGTGACCACCAACAGCTCTCCCGCCGTTGCGGGGGCGATCGCGTCCAGGCTGCACACCCCGTACACCGGGATACCGAGTGCCTGCCCATACGCGGCCGCGGTGGCCATGCCGACGCGCAGTCCGGTGAACGGGCCCGGCCCGCAGCCGACGACCACAGCCTCCAGGTCGGCGAACGTGATCCCGGCATCGGCAACGGCGGCAACCACATTGGGCGTCAACTGCTCGGCGTGCGCGCGGGCATCGACGGTGATCCGTTCGGCCAGCACCTCGACGCCGGCGGCGGTGCGCCGGGCGACCCCCGCGGTCACCGCCGGGGTCGCGGTGTCGATTGCGAGGATCATGCGCGGCTCCAATGCCAGACAGCGGTACGGGTGTCGTCGTCGGCACGCTCCAGCCGGATGTCCAGATGGCTGGCCGACAGGCGCTCGGCCAGGCCCTCGCCCCACTCGACGACCACCACGGCGTCGTCGAGGTCGGTGTCGAGATCGAGCGAGTCCAGTTCTCCGAGCAGGTCGGTGCTGCCCGAATCGAGCAGGCGGTACATGTCGACGTGCACCATCGCGGGATATCCGGCGCGCCGGGCGGGATGCACGCGGGCCAGCACGTACGACGGCGACGTCACCGCGCCGTCGACGTCCATGCCCTGGGCAATTCCTTTGGCCAGCATGGTCTTTCCGGCCCCCAGTGGACCGGTGAGCACCACGACGTCACCGACCCGCAGCTCAGCGCCGAACCGGGCGCCGAGGGCCTTGGTGTCGGCTTCGGTCGGCAGGTGCACGGTGCCGTGCGAATCATCCATTGCGCTTGGCCTTTCCACGCAGATGCCGGGTCAGCGCCACCAATCGGGACGGGGTGGCGTGTTCGACGAAGCGCTCCAGCGCCTCGTTGATCAGTTCGGGTTGCTCCATGTGCACCATGTGTCCGGCGCCTTCGACGATCACCAGTTCGGACTTCGGCAGCTGCCGGGTCATGGCCTGGGATTTGGCCAGCGGGGTGAGCAAATCCTGGTCGCCGCAGGCGATCAGGGTGGGCACCTGTTGCAACACCGACAGCGCACCGGCCTCGTCGTGCACCTCGAGGGCGTGCAAGAACTCCACGGTGGTTCGCATCGAGGTGTCATGCATCATCTTCTCGACATACCGCGCCACCGACGGGCTGACCGCGGCATCGCCGAACGATGCGGCCTTGAGCACCGGGCCGATGACGGCCTTGGCCGCACCCCGGCCCGCACTGACCGCTCCGGGCGCGAACCGCACCGCGACCTTGGCCGCCTCCAGCGCCGGGTTCTGCAGCACCTCACCCAGCGGTGATCGGGTAACCCCTTGTGCCGCAGAGGCGATGAGCGCCACCCCGCACACCCGGGCCGGATAGTTCCGCGGGAACTGGCGAGCGTGGGACAAGACCGTCATGCCGCCCATCGAGTGACCGACCAACACCACGGGACCGCGCGGAGCCATCACCCGCATCACCGATTCGAGGTCCTGCCCCAACCGCGGGACGGTGTACGAGTCGACCGGCCCGGCCGACGAGCGGCCGTGACCGCGCTGGTCGTAGAACACCATGCGGACCTGATCGCCCCACCGCTCAGCGAGGCGGGCCCGCTGAAAATGGAAGGAGCCCATACTGTTACAGAAACCGTGCGCGAAGAGCACCGTCAATCGGGCGTTTTTCGGGCCGACCTCACGCACCGCCAGCGGCACCCCGTCGGTGGCCGTGACGACGCAGCCGCGGTCGGCGTCGAGCGTCGTGAAATCCTCACCGGCGTACGGATCTTCACCGCTGCGGCGGCGCAGCGAGCGGGCCACGCTGATCCCGGCGACCGACCCCACGGCAGTGAGACCGGCCATGCCCGCCAGCCACCGGGCATTCTTGTTGTCGCTCATGGGCGTCAGCCTGTCGACTCGCGATAGGTCCGGGCGATCCTGCCCCGTGGGCTGGTGACGACCTCGTAGTTGATGGTGCCGAGCAGTTCGGCCCAGTCCTGCGCCGTCGGCTCGCCGGCGGCACCCGAGCCGAACAGCACCGCCTCGTCGCCCACCGCGACGCCGGCACCATCGGGGCCGAGGTCAATCACGAACTGGTCCATACAGATTCGCCCGATGTTGCGGTACCTGGCGCCGTTGATGCTGACGTCGATACGTCCGCTCAGGCCGCGGAACACCCCGTCGGCATAGCCGAGCGGGATCAGTCCGACGGTGGTGTCGCGGTCGGCGATCCACGTGTGTCCGTAGGACACCCCGTCGCCGGCCTTGATCGAACGCACTGCGGAGACAGGACATTTCAGCGTCATGACGGGCTGCAGACCGAAATCGCCGAGCGCGGGAATCGGCGTCTGCCCGTAGACCGCGATACCCGGCCGCACCACGTCGAAGTGCAGATCGGGCCGGGTCAGCGTGGCGGGCGAGTTGGCCAGGTGCGCCACCTCGAAGGGCACCCCGGCGGCCAGTGCCTGTGCCCGGGCCGCAGTGAGGCGCGCGGCCTGGGTGTCGTTCATCGGGTGCTGCGGATCGTCGCCGCACGCGAGGTGGCTCATGATGCCGCGCGGGCGGACCGCACCGTCGGCGGTGGCCCGGGCGATCGCCTCGAGCAGGACCGGGTATTCGGCGGGGCTGACGCCGTTGCGGCTCAGGCCGGTGTCGACCTTGACCGTGATGGTGGCGGGTGCGCCACTGCGGCGCACCGCGTCGAGCACGTCGTCGAACTGGCGCACCGAGGACACCCCCACCTGCACGTCGGCGGCCAGCGCGGGAGCGAAGTCGGTGCCGGGCAGGTTCAGCCAGGACAGCACCGGCGCCGTGATGCCGGCCTGCCTCAGTGCGAGCGCCTCGGTGATGTTGGTGACACCCAGCTCCGCGGCCCCCGCGGCCAGCGCGGCGCGCGCCACCTGCGGCGCGCCGTGCCCGTAACCGTCGGCCTTGACCACCGCCATCACCGCGGCGCTGCCAGCGCGTTCCCGCAAAAGCCGCACGTTATGCGCAATTGCGCCCAGGTCGATGACGGCCTGGGCAGCAGGTTGGGGATTCGGCGAGCTCATATCGCTTCCGATTCTCCCAGACGCCCGCTGACTCGCGTCGAACGTCAGCTTGTGCACCACGATTTCGAAGAATCTCGAACACAGCCGACGTCCGGCGGCTAGTGCGCGAAGGGCTGCACCTCGTCGAACTGCCCCCTCGGTTTGAGCTCGTCCAGGCTGTTCAGCACGGTGATCAGGTCGTCGCGCAGGGCGCGGGCCAGGTCCGCCGAGAAACCCTCCCGGACCACGATCCGCAGCACCGCGATATCCGTCGCATCGTCGGGCATCGTGTAGGCCGGGACCTGCCAGCCGTAGGCCCGCAAGGCGTGCGAGACGTCGAACTCGGTGTAGGGCCGCTTGCCCTTGAGCCGGCAGGCGATCACCGGGATGGCCGAACCATCCGTGATCACCTCGAAGTGCTCGCTCTTGCGCAGCTCGTCGCCGATCCATCGGGCGGTATCCGACAGGCAGTGCATGATCTGCGTGTACCCGGCCCGGCCGAGACGCAGGAAGTTGTAGTACTGGCCGACGACCTGGTTGCCGGGCCGGGAGAAGTTCAGCGTGAAGGTCGGCATGTCGCCGCCCAGGTAGTTGACCCGGAACACCAGATCCTCGGGCAGGTGCTGCCCGCTGCGCCAGACCACGAAACCGATGCCGGGGTACGTCAGCCCGTACTTGTGGCCGCTGACGTTGATCGACACCACCCGCGGCAGCCGGAAATCCCACTGCAGATCCGGGTGTAGGAACGGCACGACGAAGCCGCCGCTGGCGGCGTCGACATGCACAGGTACGTCCACCCCACCGTCGGCGGCGAGCTTGTCCAGGGCCGCACAGATCTCGGCGATGGGTTCGAGCTCGCCGGTGAACGTGGTGCCCAGGATGCCCACCACACCGATGGTGTCCTCATCGACGTTGGCGAGGACCTGCTCCGGGGTGATGACGTAGCGGCCTTCGGTCATCGGCAGGTACCGGGGCTCGACGTCGAAGTAGCGGCAGAACTTCTCCCACACCACCTGGACGTTGGAGCCCATCACCAGGTTCGGGCTGCGTCCCTTCCAGTCGCCCACCTTCTCGCGCCAGCGCCATTTGAGGGCCAGCCCGGCCAGCATCACGGCCTCACTGGAACCGATGGTCGAGACCCCGCAGGCCGACGCCGGGTCGTCGTCACGCAGGTCCTCGGCGTGGAACAGGTCCGCCACCATGGACACGCAGCGGGACTCGATGGCCGCGGTCGCCGGGTATTCGTCCTTGTCGATCATGTTCTTGTCGAACGTCTCGGCCATCAGCTTTTCGGCCTCAGGGTCCATCCATGTGGTGACGAACGTCGCGAGGTTCAACCGGGAGCTGCCGTCGAGCATCAGCTCGTCGTGGATGAAGCGGTACGCGGCCTGCGGGTCCATCGGATCGTCGGGCAGCCGGAGCGATGGGATCGGCGCGGTGGACAACCGCCCGGTGTATGCAGGGCTCATGGTCGGTCCATGAACGTGCTTGCGCGACATACTGATTCCCCTTTGTTGGTCAGAGCGATGCGATGGCGGCCCGGACATGGGCCAAGATGCGGTGCGCCGACGTCGGCGCAGGATGCGGCCCGGGATCGGCCGCCGCCAGGCCCGCGGCGCGGGCATGCACGAAGGCCGCCATCGCGGCCGCTTCACCGGGTTCGATGCCAGACGCCAGCAGGGCGCCGATGACGCCGGACAGCACGTCGCCGGATCCGGCTGTGGCAGCCCAGGATTGGCCGGCGGGGTTGAGGTAGGTCGGGCCGTCGGGATCGGCGATGACGGTGACGTTGCCCTTCAACAGGACCGTCGCGCCGAGCCGTTCGGCCAGCTCGCGGGCCGCGCCCACGCGGTCGGATCCCGGCGGATGTCCTGCGAGCCGCGCGAATTCACCGGCATGCGGCGTCAGCACCGTGGGCGCCGTACGGTCGGCGACGAGATCGAGATCGGCGGCCAACAGCGTCAGCGCGTCGGCGTCCACGATCACCGGGAGGTCGGTGCCGAGCGCGAAACGCAGTGCCTCGTCACCGGCGGTGTCGGTGCCAATACCCGGACCGACCACCCAAGCCTGCACGCGGCCCGCGGCCGACGCATCCGACGCCGCAACAACTTCCGGCCAGTGCGACACCACCTCGGCGTGCGCGGTGCCGGCGTAGCGGACCATGCCGGAGGTGGCGGCGACGGCGGCGCCGGTGCTCAGGATCGCCGCGCCCGGATAGGTCGCCGATCCGGCGAGTATCCCTTTGACGCCTTGGCTGTACTTGTCGTCCGCCGGTCGCGGCACCGGCCAGCGGGTGCGCACGTCGTGCGCTTCGAATCCCAGCAGCGCCGGCTCGGGCAGGTCCAGGCCGATATCGATCAGCTCGACGCGCCCGCAGTCGGCCAGTCCGTGCACCGGTTTGAGTCCGCCGAAGGTGACGGTCAGCGCGGCCCGCACGTGTGGGCCGTCGGCCGCGCCGGTCTGCACGTCGATGCCACTGGGGAGGTCGACGGCCACGACGGGCGCGGCGTTGGCGTCGAAGACGGCGGCGGCGTTGGGCCGCAGCGGCCCGGTGGCGCCGATGCCGACGACGCCGTCGATCACCAAATCGGCTGTCGGCGGGATCGTTTCGACGACGCGTCCACCTGTCTTACGGAACGCGGCGAGCGCTGCTGCGTGAGCACGGTCCGGGTTCAGCAGCACCGCTGTAGCGCCCGCACCGCGCCGGCGCAGAAAGGTGGCCGCCCACAATGCGTCGCCGCCGTTGTCGCCCGAGCCCACCACGGCGCAGACGCTGCGTCCACTCACGCCACCCGTGCGTACCTTGAGTTCGGCGGCGATCGCCGTCGCCAGTCCATAGGCGGCCCGGCGCATGAGCACGCCATCGGGCAGCGATGCCAGCAGCGGCGCCTCGGCCGCGCGAATCTGCTCGGCGGTGTAGTAGTGCCGCATAGCTCCGAAGGTTACGCAGATCCGTGCGCCCAGCGTCGGCTTGTATGCGAACAATTGACGGAAGTTCGCACACAAGCCAACATTCAGCGCGGTCTGAGGCTCAGACGAGCACCGTGCTGGGCTCCACCGTCACCTTGATGGCCTCACCGTTCTGGACGATCGAGAAGGCATCGAGCACCTCGTCGAGGGCGATGTGCCGGGTGATCAGGTCCTTCACAGGAACCTGACCGGTCGAGATGTACTGCAGCGCGCGCTTGTTGTGCTCGGGCGCGGATCCATTGGCCCCGTGGATGTGCAGCTGCCGGTAGTGCACCACGTTCGAGTCGCACGTGATGGTCGGGTCGGTCTTGGGCAGGCCGCCGAAGAACGAGATCCGGCCGTTGCGCGCGGCCATCGCGATGGCCTGTTCCTGGGTGACGTTGGCCGCGGTCGCGGTGATCACCACGTCGGCGCCGCGGCCGCCGGTCAGTTCCATGACCCGCGCCACCACATCGGTCTCGGCCGCGTTGATCACCTCGTCAGGGTGTACCGCATCGGCGGACATCTGCAGCCGGGCGTCGTTGACGTCGACGAGGTAGACGGGCCCACAGTTGTGCACGCCGCGGGCGATGCGGATGTGCATGCACCCGATGGGGCCGGCCCCGAACACCACCACAGTGTCCCCCGGCTCGATACCCAGCAGATCCTGAGCGTTGATGGCACACGCGAACGGCTCGGCGGCGGACGCCTCGTCGTAGCCGACGTTGTCCGGAATCCGGTTCAGCCCATCGACTTTGAGCACCTGGCGCGGCACGATCATGTATTCGGCGAACCCGCCGTCGTACTGGTACCCCATGGATGTCTGGTTCTGGCACACCGCCATCCAGCCCTTGCGGCATTCGTGGCAGTCACCGCACGGCACAGCGGCGATCACCTGGACCCGGTCGCCCTCGGCCCAATCGGTGCCGTAGGCGGCATTCACATTGGCGCCCACCTCCACGATGTCGCCCGCGATCTCGTGCCCGATGGTGCGCGGCGGGGTCAGGTTCTGATGGCCGTTGTGCAGGATCTTGACGTCCGTGCCGCAGGTCGAGCAGTTGCGCACCCGGATCTTGACTTCATCGGGTCCACACACCGGTTCGGGCACATCTTCGAGCCGGACGTCCTCGGGTGCGTAGTAGCGCAGCGCTTTCATGGCGTTCCTTCCGGTACTCCGGCCTGGCCGGTGGGTGTGTCGTGGTTCACGTTGCGCCCACTCTAACCGCAAATCGGGCATAACTACAAACCTTTTTCTGCCCATTTTTGCCCATTTGCTTGCAAAGATGCCCATTTGTGGGCTTTACTCGTATCACACGGTGATGTGACGGGCATCACCTTCGCGGGCGGTACTCGGAGGTCCAGGACAGTGACTGCAACGACGGAAACACAGCGACGCAGCAGCCTGCGCGTGCGTGTACAACAGCTCGGCACATCACTGTCGAACATGGTGATGCCGAATATCGGCGCCTTCATCGCGTGGGGCCTCATCACCGCACTGTTCATCAAGACCGGTTGGCTACCCGGCCTCTTCCACAGCTTGCAGAACCCGGACGGCTGGGTGGCCCACATCGGCGGCTGGGGCGCCTATGAGAAAGGCGGCATCGTCGGGCCGATGATCACCTACCTGCTGCCGATCCTCATCGGATCCACCGGCGGCCGGATGGTGTACGGCACCCGCGGAGCCGTGGTCGGCGCCATCACCACCATGGGAGTGGTTGCGGGCGCAGATGTTCCGATGTTCATGGGCGCGATGATCATGGGGCCCTTGGGCGGCTGGGTCATCAAGAAGCTGGATGCGTTGTGGGACGGCAAGATCCGCCCCGGCTTCGAGATGCTGGTGAACAACTTCTCGGCCGGCATCGCCGGCCTGGTGATGGCCGTCATCGGCTTCTTCGGTGTCGGCCCGGTGGTATCGGCCTTCACCCGCGGCGCCGGCCACGGCGTCGACTTCCTCGTCGGGCATGACCTGCTGCCGCTCACCTCGATCTTCATCGAACCCGCGAAGGTGCTCTTCCTCAACAACGCCATCAACCACGGCGTGCTCACTCCGCTGGGCACGACCCAGGCGCTGTCCACCGGCAAGTCCGTGCTGTTCCTACTGGAGGCCAACCCCGGTCCCGGTCTGGGAATCCTGTTGGCGTTCATGGTGTTCGGTCGCGGAGCTGCAAAGGCATCGGCGCCGGGAGCGGCGATCATCCAGTTCCTCGGCGGCATCCACGAGATCTACTTCCCGTACGTGCTGATGAAGCCGAAGCTCATCGCCGCCACCATCCTCGGCGGGATGACGGGCGTCTTCATCAATGTGCTGTTCGACTCGGGCCTGCGCGCCCCGGCCGCGCCCGGTTCGATCATCGCCGTCTACGCCCAGACCGCGACGGGCAGCTACGTGGGCGTCACGCTGTCGGTGTTCGGGGCGGCCGCCGTCTCGTTCGCGGTGGCCGCGCTGCTGCTCAAGACCGACCGGGCCACCGACGAACCGGATCTGGCCGCCGCCACAGCCGAGATGGAGGCTCTCAAGGGCAAGCGGTCCAGCGTCGCCTCGGCGCTGGTCGGCAGCTCTGCGGCCATACCGATCTCCAGCGTCGTGTTCGCCTGCGACGCCGGCATGGGTTCGTCGGCGATGGGAGCCTCGGTGCTGCGCAAGAAGATCCGCGAGGCGGGGTTCACCGACGTGACGGTGGTCAACCAAGCCATCTCCAATCTCACCGACACCTATGGGCTGGCTGTCACCCACCGTGACCTCACCGAGCGGGCGCGGCAGAAGACCCCGTCTGCCATCCACGTCTCGGTCGACGATTTCATGAACTCCCCCCGCTACGACGAGATCATCGAACTGTTGGGCCGCACCAACGGGGCCGCCCCCGAGAACCCGGCCGAACCCGCTGAAATCCCCGCCGAACCCGTCGCCTCGGACACGCAACCCGATGACGTGCTGGCGCTGGGCTCGATCGTGCTCGCCGGGTCCGCCACCACCGCCGAGGCCGCCATCAGCGAGGCCGGCAGCCTGCTGGTCGCCGCGCACGCCGTCGACGCCTCCTACGTCGACGCCATGCACGAGCGGGAGAAATCGGTATCGACGTATATGGGCAACGGTCTGGCGATCCCGCACGGCACCAATGACGCCAAGGGCGCGATCCGCCACAGCGGGATCTCCTTTGTCCGCTATCCCGAGCCCATCGACTGGAACGGCAAGCCGGCGGAGTTCGTGGTGGGCATCGCAGGCGCCGGTAAAGACCACATGGCGCTTCTCACCCAGATCGCCCACGTGTTCCTGGACAAGGACGAAGTCGAGCGGTTGCGCCAGGCGAGCACACCCGAGGAGGTCCGGGCGGTGCTGAGCGCAGCGCGGTAGGTGGCGACCGCAAGAATGTCATCCGTGGATTCCGACAGCCGTCAGCGCCGCATCGTCGAGTTCGCCCGTACCCGCGGGCGGGTCGAGGTGCTCGCCCTGGCCGACGAACTGAACGTGGCGTCGGAGACCATCCGTCGCGATCTGAAGGTGCTGGCCGGGCGGCGCATGCTCAAGCGGGTGCACGGCGGCGCGATACCGCTGGAGACGGCGGCCTTCGAATCGACCGTGGAGTACCGCAGCCAGGTCGACCTGGCACAGAAGCACCGGGTCGCGGCGGCGGCCGCGGATCTGCTGCACGGAGCCGAAACCGTCTATCTCGATGAGGGTTTCACGCCGCGGCTGATCGCCGAACGCCTGGCCGACCAAGAGCTGACGGTCGTGACGTCGTCGCTGCTGGCCGCTGAAGCGTTGGCCCACAGTGAGACCGTGACGGTGCTCCTGCTCGGCGGCCGCATGCGCGGACGCACTCTGGCCACGGTGGACAACTGGGCGGTCGAGCGACTGCGCAGCCTGGTCATCGACATCGCCTATCTCGGCACCAATGGCATCTCTGTCGAGCACGGGCTGACGACCCCGGATCCCGCGGTGGCCGCGGTCAAGCAGACCGCCGTGGCCGTCGCGGAGCGCCGGGTCCTGGTGGCCGCACACTCGAAGTTCGGCGTCACCAGCTTCTGCCGGTTCGCCGAGGTACGCGATTTCCAGACGATCGTCACCGGCACCGAATTGTCTGCCGCGGACGCCCACCGCTACGAGGCGCTCGGTCCGTCGGTCATCCGATCCTGACGTTCATCGCTAAGTCCGAACCGCGTCGGGCATCGGTGGCAGATAGCTGACCGCGTCGCCGCCGCCACGCTTCGCGACGAACATCGCTTCGTCCGCACGAGCAACCAAGTCGCCGAGCAGTTCGGCGTGGTCACACCCCGAGTCGAAGAAATACTCGATTGCCGTAGCGGTGATCCCGATACTCGCCGTTATCGGCGCGTGGTCGCCGCGGCCTGACAACGCGACACGCATCCGGTCGGCCACAGCCAGCCAATCCCCCGGCTGGAGCACATCGACAACCACGAACTCCTCGCCACCGACCCGCGCCACCAGCGCACCGCCGTGCACCACCGACGCCAACCGAGCGGCACATCGGACCAGCACCTCGTCTCCGACGTGGTGGCCGAATCGGTCGTTGATGACCTTGAACCGATCCAGATCGATCACGATGACCGCAACGCATGCCGCACGCTTGTGATGGCCACGAAGCAGATCATCGATGTGCAGATTGAGACCGCGCCGGTTGAGCAATCCCGTCAACGGGTCGTTCGAGGCTTCGTTGGCTTCATTGCGCAAGGCCCAGATACCGAAATGGGCCGCTACCGGCGCCACCGCGAGCGCCCCGCCGGACAATAACTTCACAAGCGCCAGCACCGGATCGCCGCCGCTGATGATCGCGATCTCGACAGCCATCGCCGCGATCGACGCCACCGCCCAGGTGCTATGCACGGCAAGAGCTTTGGGTCCATCGAAGAAGATGATGTAGAACGACACCATGAGCAGGACGCTCAGTCCGAACATCCCGGACAGCACCCTCTCATTGAGCAGGGTCACCACCGTGACGCCGATATCGACGTTGATGATGAAGGCGTGCGACAGCCGGTACGACGGCCACGGCCGAAGCCACCACACCCAGCTCCAGACGAACATCGCCACGACGAATGCACCCGACGCGACTCGGACGGCTACACCCGCTGGTTCGACGCCGGACCACTGGGAAACCAGGGTGATCAGACCGACCACGCCGACGCCGAGTCCGACGAGGAGCTGTATCAGTCCGGTCAGCGACCGCTTGGCAAAGTACTCGACCTGGGCGTCGTAGTCGGTAGGCGTGTTCCACCATTCGCGGACCATGCAGACGGTCGCACGACGCGCAGCAGCATCCAGCAACAATCCACGGCCCTCACAGCGAACACCTTCGACTGACACTCACCCCGCGACCAACCGTGTCTCCGCAGCTAATTTCCAACAAGGTGTGCAGATGCGGTTGACCAGCGTTTTCCCATGCTAGGGCATAGACATGGAGAACGCCAGAGAAATAGCTACTCGACGGTAACGGACTTCGCCAGGTTGCGGGGCTTGTCCACGTCATAGCCCCGCTCGCGGGCCACCGACGCGGCAAACACCTGCAGCGGGATGGTCGACAGCAACGGCTGGAACAACGTCGAGGTGGCCGGGATTTCGAAGATGTAGTCGGCGTACGGGCGCACCGTCTCGTCGCCTTCCTCGGCGATGACGATGGTGACCGCACCGCGGGCCTGAATCTCGCGGATGTTGCTCAGCAGCTTGGCGTGCAACATCGCGGCGCCCTTGGGCGACGGCATCACCACGATCACCGGCAGTCCGTCGTCGATGAGCGCGATGGGGCCGTGCTTGAGCTCACCGGCGGCGAAGCCCTCGGCGTGCATGTACGCCAGCTCCTTGAGCTTGAGCGCACCTTCGAGGGCCACCGGGTAGCCGACGTGCCGCCCCAGGAACAGCACCGTGGGCGACTTCGCGAACTGCCGCCCCAGATCGGCGATCGGATCCAGCCGCTCGAGCACCTGCTCGACCAAGGCCGGCATGGCCTCCAGCTCGCGGTATTCGCGGGCTACCTCGTCGGGGTACTTGGTGCCGCGGGCCTGCGCCAGCGCCAGGCCGACAAGGTAGTTCGCGGCCAACTGGGCCAGGAAGGTCTTGGTGGCGGCGACGCCGATCTCCGGCCCGGCCCTGGTGTAGAGCACGGCGTCGGCTTCGCGGGGAATCTGCGAGCCGTTGGTGTTGCAGATGGCCAGCACCTTGGCCTTCTGGCCCTTCGCGTGCCGGACCGCCTCGAGGGTGTCCGCGGTCTCGCCGGACTGCGAGATGGCGATCACCAGCGTGCTGCGGTCCAGCACAGGGTCGCGGTAACGGAACTCGCTGGCCAGCTCGACCTCGACCGGGAGCCGCGTCCAGTGCTCGATGGCGTACTTGGCGAGCAGGCCGGAGTGGTACGCGGTACCGCAGGCGACGATGAAGACCTTGTCGACGTCGCGCAGCTCCTGGTCGGAGAGCCGCTGCTCGTCGAGGACGATCTTGCCGTCGACGAAGTGGCCGAGCAGCGTGTCGGAGACGGCCGTGGGCTGCTCGGCGATCTCCTTGTACATGAAGTAGTCGTAGCCGCCCTTTTCGGCGGCCGACAGGTCCCAGTCGATGTGGAACGGTCGAGCCCGGTCCGAGGCGTCATTGCCGTCGAAGTCCAGAACCTGGTAGCCGTCCGCGGTGATCACCACGGCCTGGTCCTGCCCGAGCTCGACGGCGTCGCGGGTGTACTCGATGAAGGCCGCGACGTCGGAGCCGATGAACATCTCGCCGTCGCCGACGCCGACCACCAGCGGAGTGGACCGGCGGGCCGCGATGATGGTGCCCGGCTCGTCGGCGTTGGTGAACACCAGCGTGAAGTGCCCCTCCAGCCGGCGCAGCACGGCCAGCACCGACGCGACGAAGTCGCCCGCCGTCGGCCCCTGCCGGTAGGCCTGCGCCACCAGATGGACGGCCACCTCGGAGTCGGTGTCGCTCTGGAACTCGACGCCGGCGGTTTCCAGCTCGGCGCGCAAGCCCGCGAAGTTCTCGATGATGCCGTTGTGGACCACCGCGAGCTTGCCGCTGGCATCGCTGTGCGGATGCGCGTTGCGGTCGGTGGGGCGTCCATGGGTCGCCCAGCGGGTGTGCCCCATGCCGGTGGTGCCTTCGAGCTCGGCGGCATCGGTTTCGGCCAGCGCCTCTTCGAGGTTGGCCAATCGGCCGGCGCGCCGCCGGATGGTCAGGCCGCCGTGGCCGTCGGCCAAGGCGAGACCGGCGGAGTCATAACCGCGGTACTCCATCCGTCGCAGCGCGTCGACCACGATGTCGCGGGCCGGCCGTTGCCCGACATAGCCGACGATTCCACACATGGTTATTCAGGGTAGTGCAGCCGCTGGGGTGCCGGACTGCGCCCGCATCGCGCACAATGCGCAGGCACTGCGCTAACGTCATCGGGTGGCCAAGACGAAGCAGCTCTTCGGTGCCTTGACGCGCCGCGGCCCGCACCGCGTTCTGCGCGGTGACCTGGGTTTTGCCGGCCTGCCGGGCACTGTCTACACCCCGGAGTCCGGGCTGAATCTGCCTGGTGTGGCATTCGGTCACGACTGGTTGCAGGGTGTCGGACGTTACAACGGCACGCTCGAGCATCTGGCGTCCTGGGGCATCGTCGCGGCGGCGCCGGACACCGAGACCGGCATCGCGCCGTCGGTGCTGAACCTGGCGTTCGACCTGGGCACCACCCTCGACATCATCACCGGGGTCCGACTGGGGCCCGGCAAGATCAGCGTGCACCCGACCAAGCTGGGCCTGGTCGGGCACGGGTTCGGGGCGTCGGCCGCGATCTTCACCGCCGCCGGGCTGGGCTCGTCGGCCAACCCGCCGAAGGCGGTCGCCGCGGTGTTCCCGACCGCCAGCAAGCCCGAGGCCGATCAGCCCGCGGCCGGTCTGCGTGTCCCCGGCCTGATTCTGAACGCGCCGGGCGCCGAGCTGACCATCCAGTCCAATGCCACCGAGCTGGCCGCCGCGTGGCGGACCGCGACGGTGCGGACCGTCGACAAAGCCGTGCCGAGTGGGCTGGCCGAGGGCTTCCGGCTGTCCAAACTGGTCGGGATGCCCGGCGCCGATCGCCGCACCCAGAAGACGGTGCGGGCCCTGTTGACCGGTTACCTGCTGTTCCAGCTGACCGGCGACAAGGCGTACAAGGATTTCGCCGACGCCGACGTGGTGCTGCCGAAGACCGTTGCGGCCGATCCCGACGCCGAGAGTCCTGCGCTGGAAGACAAGGTCGCCGCCCTGCTGAAGGGCTGATCTTCTTGTCGGCCGGCCGGCCAGCAGCGTTCACCCGGTGCTGACGGCGTCGCTCACTCGAACAAACACGCCCTGGATACAGGACCAACGGTGGTGCGCGGGCCTGTTCAGTCCCCGGCCAGCGGCAACTCATCGGCCGCGATCTGGCACGGCGTCTTGGTGGTCGGATCCTCCTGCTGGGCAACAGGTTCCACTGGCGGCGAAACCGGCGGTGGGGGCAGGGTCGACGCGGGTGGCGGCTGAACCGGGTCCGAAGGAGGTGGCTCGGCGGCCTGCTCGTCGGCTTCGGCGGCTACCTTGCCGGCGTCTTCGTCCGCCTCGTCGGTCTCGTCCGCTTCGTCTGCCTCTTTCTTCTCCTCGTCCTCATCAGGGTCCTCGTCGTCGTCCTCGGCGGAGTCGGCGTCGTCGTCCAGCCCGAGGTCATCTCCTAGACCGTCCTTGATCTCGTCGAGCCCGCCGAATCGGGACGAGTCCGGCCCCAGACCTGCCATCGAACCAAGTGCTCCCCCAACGGCATCGGCCAGCTGTTGGCCCAAACCGCCGATGCCCGAGCCCAATCCGAGGTCGCCGGGCATACCGGCGCCCGCCGGAGTCGCAGCCGCGGCGCCGAGCGCTGGTTCCGGCACCGCCGCCGTTCCGAGCGCTTGCTCCGGCGCTGCAGGCGCTCCAGTCGAGGTGGCCGGCGGCGCCGGCGGCGCCAAACTCGCTGCGGTACCCAATGTTCCGAAGGGTGTCGTCGCCGCGGCCTGATACGTCGGCGCAGCGGTCGGCTGGGACGACGGGGGTGGCACCCATTCGGGTGTCACGACGACGGGTACCCCGAACGACACACTCGCCGGGGTGACCACGGCGAGTGCCGAATCATAGCCTGCCACAACGGCTTCGGAGGCGTCCCGCAACGCGGGCAGCAAGTCCCCGGACACCACGCGAAGCACGAAGGGCTTCACCTGTTGATCGACGATCTCGCTGGCGGTCGCCACATCTCCGGCTCCACCGAGGACCGCGCGGGCCGCCGCGCTCCACTCGTCACGATGCCCCGAAGCCTGCGCATCGGCCCGCAGCACCGCGTCGACCTTGGTGTCGACGGCGCGCCACAGTTCGTCGCGCAGCGTCGTCAGTGCCTGGGCGCTGCGCTGCAGGTGCGCGACCACATCCTCGGCGGCAACCGTCAGGGTGCGCAGAAAATCGGCAGCGGCGTCGCCACCCCTACCGGACCACTGCGCCATCAGCTCCCGATATCCGTTGCCCTGCAACCGTAATGCATCCTGCGCGACGACCGCGGCAGCCTCGAGCGAGCGGGCATCGGCGGCCAGCGCGGCGAGGTCCAGGCCGCTCTCGGCGCGATACAACTCCAGCAGTGACGCCGAAGCCGGCATCCCCAGCACCTGGCACGCCGCCACATAGTCGTCAAGGGCAGTCAGCGCGCGGTCGCCCTCCGCGAGCCGCCCGGCGACGTCGAACGTCGACGCCATCGTCAGACCAACCGGCCGGCGAGGTCCGCGTCGGCATCTTCGTATCTTGCCGACGAAACCCGCAGTCCCGCTGCGGCTTCCGCTGAAGCAGACGCCCAGGCGCGAAGCTGATCGGCCGACTGATCCAGCGCGGCGCGGAGAGCGGCCGCCCGCGCGGCGTGGTCACGCCCACCGCAGAACCCGTCGAAGTACCACCGCAGCAACGGGGCCACCGCCAGGGCGTCGGCAACCGCTTCGCAGCGCTGGGCGATGTCCCGCACACCAGAGGGGTCTATCCGAGCGACGTCACGTTCTCCCATGCCTTGCTATGACGCGCGGCAGGGCCGTTCGGTTCCATCGAAACCGAAAAATCTGCGGCTTCCATCACCAGCAGGCCCACCACTTTCGCCGAAACGGCGTTCCGGCAGGCGCTTACTCGCGCTTTTCCTGCTGGAATGCCGTTTCGCGCCACTGAGACGGCCGGCGGCGATAGCCTGCAACGATGAAACCGCTGGTCTTCCTGGATACGGAGACCACCGGCCTGCACGCCGACCGGCAACCCTGGGAAATCGCCATGCTCCGGCGCGACGACGCCGGCGAATCCCGCATCGTGATCTACATCGATCTGGCCGACCTCGATCTCGACGCGGCCGAGCCCGCGGGCCTGCGCATCAGTCGCTTCGCGAGTCGCCACCCCCAGGTCGTCTACGGACCCATTCACCTGCCGCTGGTGCACCGCGAACACGAAGCCGCGGAAATCGTTCGTGACTGGACCATGGACGCCACCATCGTCGGCGTGGTGCCCAGCTTCGACACCCACTGCCTACGCAAAATGCTGGCGCGTCATCAACTGCTGCCGGGTTGGAGTCCCACACTCGTCGACGTCATCGCATTGGCCGCCAGGCACGTCCTCGACTACGGCCGCACCCCGGAAAGCGATTCGACACAGCTGTCGCGGCAGTGCGGAGTCCGGCCTCCCGGCGCCAGTTGCCGCCACACCGCGCTCGGCGATGCGCGCTGGGCGATGCGTTGGTACGACCAACTGGCAGGCCGCCTGGTGTCTCGACTCGTCCAGTAAGTCAAGCGAACTCAGCGCAATCCGGGATGCGTCCCCGATTGCCGCGCCCGCCGCTGAACCGCGGCGATCTCGCGCAGCCCGTCGCCGAGCAGACTCCGGTTGAGCGGGGACAGATCGCCGACGGTGACCACGTCGTTCGGGGTGCGCCCGTCGGCGATCAACTCGACCTGATGCGTCAACCGCATGCGTTGCAGCATGACGAAAACTTCTGTGAGAGTTCGGGAATCCCGTTCCGTCAGCGCACCGGTGCTCGCCGCCGCCGCGAGCCGGGCCGGAGTCGACGCCGAGGTCATGTCCGCGGTGAGGCCACCCCACCGGGCCAGGTTGACGATCGGCGTCACCGCGTGCGTCTTCAGGTCGAAGGTGCCTCCGCGCCGCGACAGGACATCGCGCAGGGACCAGGCACGCACCTTGCCGGACAGCGCATCCAGCAGTTGCAAGCGTAGGGCGTTCGGATGTTCGTCACGCATCCGGCGGAAGACCGTGGGCACGGTGTGCAACGCCCGGTTGCCCCACACCACGCGGCCGTCGATCAGCAGTGAGGACAGGATCAACCCCTTGCCGCGCAACGGATCATCGAGCCACCCCTCAGCGGCCTGCACCCAGTCCGAGGCCGACCGCGCGAATGCCTTGTGCGAGGCGATCGCGCCGTTGCTGTCGGCCGGTAGACCGCAACCATCGAGGATGGCGTGCGCCCGGGCGGCGATTGAACGCAACTGCGCGCATTCGGCATCGCAGCTGTCACTCCAACTCAGCGCACTGTCCACATCCGAGGACGGCATAGCCTCGCGGCGGGCGATGCTGCCCAGCGTGAGCCAGGCGAACTGATCCTGCGTCGGCCCGGGTCCCGCTTCAGCCAGAGCGAGTTCCAATGCCTTGCGTACCAAAGCATCCAGCACGATCGACGAGATGCTGCTCGCGGCCGACGCCTTCGTCCCGGTGCGAAACAGATCGACCGCAATCTGGGTCACCTCGCGGCCGTGCCGCTGCAACGCGGCGGCGTCGGGCGCCTGGGCGATCGCCCGGCGCAACACGAAGCTCTGGCGGGCAGAGGCAGCCAACAGGTCGACGTCCTCCAGGACGCCCAGCACCTCACCGCGCGGCGACATCACCGGCATATGACGCATGCCGCGCTCCAGCATGTCGAACAGCACGGTCTCGGCGGTACGGTCGGCGGTCACCGTTTGGGCCGGCGCACTCATCACCTCGGTGATCGGCACGTCGACCGGTAGCCCCGCCGCGACGACCCGAGACCGAAGATCACGGTCGGTGAAGATCCCGACACCGCCCTCGCGCAGCCGGATCAGGGCGTACGACACCCGCTGCTCGCTCATCTGCACAACAGCGTCGCGCACCGATACGCCCGGGTCGACGATCAGTACGTCGCCGCGCACCAATTCGCTGACCGATCGCGAATCGGCGGCGCGGGCCGTCGGCACCTGCGGTGTCGGCGCTGCGGACGAGGCCAGAAACCGCAGCCCGGCGGGCTTGGCGAACTGCGCGCGCACCAGTTCCCCGCGCAGCCGCAACGCTGCCGTGGATTCTATTGCGCGGGCGAGGAATTCGACTCCCCCGCCGGTGAGCATCGGAACGTAGCCGAAGATGCCGCCGGGCTCGATGGTGTCGAACACCTGCCCACCAGCTGCCCCACCCACCTCCTGCAGATTCACCGAGCCGGTGAGGACCATCCAGATGTCATCGGGGACGTGGCGGGAGAAATCCGCGATGACCGCTCCGGTCGGGTACGGCTCCACGGTCGACTGCGCCACCAACTCGAGCAACTCGGCGTCGCTGGCCGTCTGGAACGGCGGATGCGCACGGAGAAACTCCACCAGCTCCGAAGCCGATGCGGGAGATGCGGTCACCCCGACATCGTGCCCTACGTCAGGTCGTACGAAGCAGATCGACGCATTTCTCCGCCATGGTCATCACGGTGATGTTCGGATTCACCACCGGCAGCTTCGGCATCGCCGAGGCATCCACCACCCGCAGGTTGCGCACACCCTTGACGCGCAACTGCGGATCGAGCACCGCCATCGGGTCGTCCAGCGCACCCATCCGCGCCGTGCCGGCCGGGTGGTACACGGTGTTGTGCGTCTTGTAGATGTACGCGAGCAGTTCCTCGTCGGTCTGCACATCCGGTCCGGGCGCGAGTTCACGGCCGATCCACTCCTGCAGCGGTTCCTGCTCGGCGATCTTGCGGGCCAGCCTGATTCCGGCGAGCATCACCTTCTCGTCGTGCCCCTCCGGGTCGGTGAAATAGCGGGGGTCGACCTTGGCCCGGTCCCGGAAGTCACGGGAGGCCAGCCGCACCGTTCCGCGTGAACGACCCTGTGTCACATTGGGAGTCAGGCAGAACCCGTTGTCGGTGGTGGGATACCCATGCCGCAGGGTGTTCATGTCGAACGGGACGCTGCCGTAGTGCATCATCAGGTCCGAGTGATCGGGATTGTCGCCGGCGACCTCGGTGGTGGCGAACAGCCCGATCTCCCACCACTGGGTGGAGTCGGCGACCATCGGCTTCGCCGCTTCCCAGAACACCAGGCCCTCGACATGGTCGTCGAGGTTCTCGCCGACCCCGGGAGAGTCGACCCGCACCGGGACCCCGACTTCGTTCAGGTGATCCGCCGGCCCGATTCCGGACAGCATCAGCAGCTTCGGGGTATCGATGGCGCCGGCGGTGACGACCACCTCGCGGGTGGCGTGGACGACGTCGTAGCCGGTGAGGTCCGGACGCTGGTACCGGATGCCCGTCGCCACCGGCTCGTCCCCGGAATCGTCGAACAGAATCTCGGCCACCCAGCAGTTGGTCAGCACCGTGAGGTTGGGCCGCGACTCCAGGATCGGGTGCAGGTACGCGTGCGAACTGGACATCCGCTCGCCGGCCTCGTTCGCGTTGATCTGCAGCCAGCCGGCCGCATTGAGGTTCCAGTCGTCGCGGTTGAACTGCACGGTCTCGAGACCGACTTTGGCGGCCGCGTCGATCACGGCCTGACCGCACGGATCGTTCGGTGGCACGTCGCGCAGCCGAACCGGACCCGAATCACCGTGCGGCACGCCCTGATACGTGCCGGTAGCCGTGTTGTTCTCCAGCTTCGCGGTATACCGCAGCACGTCCTGCGGGCCCCATCCGGTGGCGCCCATCGCCTCCCAGTCACGCAGGCCCTGGGCCAGCGGCCAGAACGCGATACAGGAGTTGTGCGACGAACACCCGCCGAGCACCTTCGCGCGGGCATGCCGCATGAAGCTGTTGCCCTTCTCCTGTGGCTCGACCGGGTAGTCCCAGTCGTAGCCGGAGTCCAGCAGGTGCATCCACTGGTTGAGCACGAGGATGTTCGGATCGTCGACGTCGCTCGGACCTGCCTCCACCAGACATACCGTGACGTCCGGGTCCTCGGACAGGCGCGCCGCGACGACACAGCCGGCGGTGCCGCCACCGGCGATCACATAGTCGTAGGTCTGGTCAGACATGATGCGAACTCCTCGAAAAGTGGGCAGGCAGAAGGGAATCGGTTCAGTGGGTCACTCGCGGCTGTCCGCCGCATGGGAGGCAAGGGTGCCAATGTGGTTGCGGCCCTTGACGAAATACCAGAGCAGGCCCAGTCCGAGAATGACGCCGATGTAGATGAAGGCGCCCCAGGTGTTGTACCAGGGGTCGCCGTAGATGGCGACGCGCGGCCAGGCCAGGTTGATCGCCATGGCGACACCCCAAACCACCGCGAAGATGTTGACCGCCATGCCCCACTTGCCCATGGTGAAGTAGCCACCTTCCTTCAGGTCCTTCGGCGGCCACTGGCCCTGCAAGCGCTTCTTGAGCAGCGGGCCGGTGACCATCAGGTAGGCCAGGTAGATCATGATGATCGCGATCGAGGTCAGCACCGTGAACACCTTGGGCTGCCCGAGGTTGATCACCAGGATCAGCGCCGCGATGATGCCGATGACGACGGCCGGAACGATCGGCGCCTGGGTCTTGGGGTGTACGCGGGCCAGCTTCTCGCCGAACGGCAGCGCGTTGTCGCGGGCCATCGCGAAGGTCAGCCGGATCGCTGCGGTGTGCACGGCCAGCGAACACACTGTCACCGCCACCACGATGCAGATCAGGAAGATGGTCCCCAACGGGCCCCACATCACCTTCTCGACGACGGACTGCAGGCTGCCGTCGGGGCTGCTGAGCGCCGGGTCCTTCAGGTCCGGCGTGGCCATGACGGCGAACGCCAGGATGGAGCCGCCGATCACGAACGAGGCGAGGATGGCGCGCAGGATGGCCTTGGGTGCGGTGCGCCGCGGTTCGACCGTCTCCTCACCGAGCGAGCTTGCCGTGTCGAAGCCGTACATCACGTAGAGCGAAGCCACCGACGCGACCATGAAGGCGCCGAAATACCCACCGGGCACGCCGGCGCCGTGACCCTGCGTATCGAAGAAGACGCTCGGTCCGCGCTTGATGTTGAACGCCAGGATGAGCGCAATGAGCACGGCCGCAATGAGTTCGATGAAAACACCGGCGCTGTTGATCATCGCCATCAATCGAACGCCGAAGGCGTTGATGGTGGTGGTGAACGCGATCAGGACGGTGCCCAGCAGAATCGCGTTGGCGGCGAAGTCGTACTGACCTGTGCCGTCACCGATCACCTGGAAACCGTGCCACAGCCGCGGCAGGTTCAGTTGCAGGGCCAACACCACGGCCGACAGCGTGACGATCGACGCCGTCAGCATCAGCCAACCCGAACTCCAGCCGACGATGCGACTACCCAGCTTCTTCGACCAGTTGTACACCGATCCCGCGACGGGGTACTTCGCGGCGAGTTCCATGAAACACAACGCGACCGCCATCTGCCCGATGAAGACCATGGGCCACGACCAGAGGTAGGCCGGACCGCCGTTGCCGTAGCCGACATAGAACAGCTGGAAGGTGCCGGTCAGGATCGAGATATAGCTGACCCCGGCCGCGAAGCTCGCGAATTTTCCGATACTGCGGTCCAGCGACTCCTTGTAGCCGAAATCTTCGAGTCCGCCGCTGTCCGTATCGGTCAGGTTCTGCGTCATGTTGTCGTGTCCCTAGGCTTCGCTGGCAGCGTCAAACCAGCCCGCGGGCTTCGGCGCGGTGTTGTGCCAGATATGTTTGAGCTCTTGATATTCCGCGAGGCCCGACGGTCCGAGCTCACGACCGTTGCCCGACTTCCCAAAACCGCCCCACTCCGCTGCCGCGGTGTAGTAACCGAAGTCGTTCAACCACACCGTGCCGTGCCGCAATGCGCGCACCACACGTTCGCCCCGCGCCGGATCGGAGGTTCGGACCCCCGCCGCGAGACCGTACTGCGTGTCGTTGCCGAGCATGATCGCCTCGGCCTCGTCAGCGAACCGCTCCACCGTCATGATCGGCCCGAAGGTCTCCTCCGTGACGATCCGCATCGAGCGGTCGCACCGGTCGAAGATCGTCGGCAGGAAGAAGTAGCCATCCACGAGCGCCGGATCGCTGGGCCGGCAACCGCCGGTGACGAGCTTCGCCCCCTCGGAAATACCGAGGGCCACAAACGATTCCATCTTGTCCAGCTGTTGCTTGGACACCAGCGGGCCGGTCTCGCTGCGCGGGTCGGTGCCGTCGCCCAGCCGAATCTTCTCGGCCCGTTCGACGAGTTGGGCGACGAAGTCGTCGGCGATCGAGTCCTCGATGATCACCCGGGTGCCCGCCGAACAGACCTGACCCGAGTGCAGGAACACCCCGGTGAGGACCTGGTCCACCGAGCTTTCCCAATCCGCATCGGCGAACACGATGTGCGGGTTCTTCCCACCGAGTTCCAGGGCCACCTTGCTCACATGCTCGGCGGCGCTCCTGGCGATGTGCTGACCGGTGCTCAGACCTCCGGTGAACGAGATGAGGTCGACGTCGGGGTTGTCGGTGAGAGCGGCGCCCACGGCGGCTCCGCTGCCCTGGATCAGGTTGAGCACGCCGGGGGGCACACCTGCCTCCTGGGCCAGCCGGACGAACGCGATGGTCGAAAGTGGTGTCACTTCACTGGGTTTGGCGACCATGGTGCAGCCGGCCGCCAGCGCCGGTGCGATCTTCCAGGAGATCTGCAGCAGCGGGTAGTTCCACGGGGCGATCAGCACGCACACCCCGATGGGCTCGTGCACCACCCGGCTGATCACGGTCGGGTCGCCCACATCGACCAACCGATCGGACTGTGTTGTCACCAGGTTGGCGTAGTAGCGGAACACCGAGATCACGTCATCGATGTCGATCCGGCTCTCCGCCAAGGTCTTTCCGGTGTCGGCGGTCTCCACCGCCGACAATGACTCCTTGTCCCGGGCCAGTAGATCGGCGATGCGACCCAGCAGCGCGGCGCGCTCGGCGACCGGAGTGGCCGGCCAGTCACCGGCGTCGAACGCCGCCCTGGCCGCGGCAACGGCCGCCAGCGCATCGTCGTGGGTGGCCTCGTCCACGGTGGCGAAGACCTTGCCACTGGCGGGATTGATGATCTCCCGGACACCGCCGTCGGCGGCATGGCGCCACTGCGATCCGATGAGCAGATCCGGTGCACCGTCCACATTGCCTCCTCGACTAACCATCACCGCACATCCCGACTACAACCGAGGTGGTGTCCCGGCCCGCCGAGGCCGCCTCTCCAGCCGACCCGGCGGACCGGGACACCGCACCGACTCCACGAACATTCGACACCCAACCGGGTTGCCGGGTGCCGAATTTCGCGCATCAGCCGGCGAGCTTGTTTCGCAACCAATGGTGGAATTCACCGAGGTGGTGCTCGCTGGGCACCAACACTCCACCGTCGCGGTAGACGCGCGAACTCATGGCGGGCTGGCACCGCTCGCACGCGTCGAAGTCCTGCTGATTGACGCGGTGGAACAACTCCACCGACTTGCTGACGTCGCGCCCGGATTCGACGACCTCGGGCAGGTACAGCCAGTCGCATTCCACGATGGTGCGGTCCGCCGCCATCGGGAACATGCGATGGATGATGACGTGGTCGGGCACCAGGTTGACGAACACCTGCGGGCGCACCGTGATCGCGTAGTAACGCCGATCCTGGTCCTCGGCGACTCCGGGGATGTGCTCGAATCCCGCTGACCCGTCGATGGTGAAACCCGAGACCTCTTCGCCGAACTCCGCGCCGTGGCCGACATAGAACTGGGCGGCATAGCCGTCGGCGAACTCGGGCAGCACCTCGGTGAGTTCCGGATGAATCGTGGCGCAGTGGTAGCACTCCATGAAGTTCTCGATGATGAGCTTCCAGTTGGCCTTGACGTCGTAGACGATCCGGCGACCGAGGCTCAGGTCGGCCACCGTGTAGTGGTCGATCGATTCGACATCGCCGAGCCGATCGACGATCTCCTGCATGACGGTGTCCTCGAACGACGGCGGCTCGTCGGCCAGGCACACCCACACGTAGCCCAGCCATTCGCGCACTGAGATCGCGCGCAGACCGTATTCGACGCGGTCGATGTCGGGCATCTTGGTCAGGTTCGGCGCCGCGATGAGCTTGCCGTCGAGATCGTAAGTCCATGCGTGATAAGGACATTGGAAGGCGCGTTTGACCTCGCCACTGTCCTCGGTACACAACCGCGCGCCGCGATGCCGGCACAGGTTGAAGAACGCCTTGACATCGCCCTTGCGCGACCTGGTCACCAGGACGCTTTCGCTGCCGACCTGAACCGTCTTGAACGCACCGGGCTTATCCAGATCCGCGGAGCGCACAACGCAGAACCACATGGTCTCGAAGATCTTCTCCTGCTCGAGGGCAAAGACCTCCGGATCGGTGTAGTAGTGCCCTGCCAGAGTGGAAATGAGGCTTTCCGGCAGGTGTGGCACGGTGGCGGTCATCGAGCTCCTTTTCGGTGTTTCCGTGGTGAGTTTCATTGGCGGGCAACAACTAAACGGCGGCGGCCGTGGGAACCAGCTGGCGGCGCCAGCGGGTGAACAGCCGGGGCTGATCGATACCGAGGACCGCCACCAAGCGGCCGTCCCGCCGATACGTGGCCAGCAGGCAGCGTTCCTCGCAGCTGCCGTCCTCGATGGTGATCTCGTCATCGGGTCGCGCGAGGCCGGCGAACTGGATGCGCGAGCCGTACTGGTCGGACCAGAAATACGGCGCCTTCACTGCCGCCTCTTCTCGGCGACCACCGGAGAGCAGCGCGGCGACAGCCGCGGCAGGACGCTCCAGCGCACCGGTCCAGTGCTCGACGCGATGGTGAGCGTTGGTGGCGGAGTCGAGCCAGGCCGCGCAGTCGCCGACGGCGACGACGTTCGGCAGGGCCGTCTGCCCATTGGTGCCGCAGAGGACGCCGTTGCCCAGCTCCAGACCACTGCCGTGCAGCCAGTCGATGTTGGGCACGCCGCCGATACCGACCACGACGACGTCAGCCGGCAGGTGGCGTCCGTCGGCGAGGTCGACGCCGGTGACCCGCCCGACGCTGCCGGGGGCGCGCAGTGCGCGCTTCTCACCGACGAGCCCGGCGACGCCGACACCGCAGATCAACTTGGTTCCGTTGGCGGCGTGCGCACCGGCGACGACGCCGCCGAGCCAGCCGCCGAGCTGCATCTGCAGCGGGGTCGGCGCGGCCTCGACCACCGTGACGTCCAGGCCGAGCTTGCGCGCGGTCGAGGCGACTTCCGCTCCGATGAATCCGGCGCCGATGACAACCAGTTGCGCACCGGGTACCAGGTCTGTACGCAAGGCGCGGGCATCCTCGACGGTGCGGATCACGTGCACGCCGCCCATGTCCGCGCTGCCGGGCCAGCGGCGGGCGCGGGAACCGGTCGCGATCACCACACCATCGGCGTCGATGCGCGTGCCGTCCGCGAGTTCGATTGCGCCGCAGCGATTATCGATTCCCGACGCGGAGACTCCCAACCGCCAGTCCGCCTGCAGATCGTCGTCCTCGGATTCCAACGCGAGATCGGCCTCGGAGACGTTGCCGCAGAGGAACTCCTTCGACAGCGGCGGGCGGTCGTAGGGCCGCTGCGCCTCGTCGCCGATGACGGTCAGGTGCCCGTCGAAACCCTGTGCCCGCAGCGCCCTGGCCGCGGACAGACCGGCAAGCGAGGCCCCCACGATCGCGACGTGCTTCACAGCTTCCCCGCTCCACCGAGTCGGGCGCGGACGTCCGGTGGCAGGTTGGGCTGCTCGGTGCTCAGTTCGACGTGGATGACGCCGTCGGAGATCACGACGGCGTGCGTGCGGACCGGCAACTTGGCCGGCGGCGCGTCGACAGCGCCGGTGCGGAGGTTGAACCGCGAGGCGTGCAGCGGGCACTCGACGTCGCACCCCTCCAACCAACCGTCGGCCAGTGACGCGTCCTGATGCGAACAGGTGTCATCGATCGCGAACACCTCGCCGTCCTCGGTGTGGAAGACCGCGATGGGCGGGTCGGATTCCACGCGCCGGGCTTCACCCGGAGGCAGTTCGGAGAGTGGACAGATCTCCAGCATCGTGTGTGCCCTCTCGATACGGTTTGACGCATAAAACGCAACGTATTTCGTATTACGCAACAGTGTGGTGGCAGTCACAAGCCCTTGTCAAGGGCAGAACCGCACCGTTTACACAGCCGGAACAACAGCCTCAAATCACCTGAAAACCCACGTCAATCGGCTTTACGCCGAACGGGAGCCTTGTTGCGCAGATGCGCCACCATCGGGTCCCGGGTGACATCCAGATACAGCGACACACACATACCGATCATCACGACGACGAACGGTGCGGCCACGATGATCGTCATCGTCTGCAAGCCGTTGAGCGCGTCATTGCCGCCGGCCCAGAGCATCAGCACAGCCACTGCACCCGTACTGAGTCCCCAGAACGCCACCGCCCACCGCGATGGGAACAGGGAACCGCTCTGCGACAGCGTGCCCATCACCATCGAGGCCGCGTCGGCGCCCGAAACGAAGAAGATCGCGACGAGCGCCATGACCAACAGCGACGAAGCGCCGGCCCACGGCAGGTGGTTGAGCATGCCGAACAACAACAGCGGCGGTCCCGCTGATATATTAGAACGCGAATATCTGATATGCGACCGAATCGCGAAATTGCCCGAATCAGATTGGCGGCGACGCCGGACGATCAGCCCTGATGACCCATCCGGCGGCTGACATCGTCAGCGGCCGAGACCACCGTCGGCGCAATCTCCCGAGCCCGCTCCGCGGTGAGCCGGTACGCCGGCCCGGAGACGCTCAGCGCGGCGATCACCCCGCCGATGTGGTCGCGAATCGGCGCGGCGACCGCGTTGAGCCCGTCCTCGAGCTCCTCCAACGACACCACGTAACCGTTCTGGGGCACGTCGCGCAGCTGCGCTTCCAGGCCCTCGACCGACGTGATGGTGCGCTCGGTGAACCGCCGCAACCCGGCCACCGCCAACAGATCCCGGCGGGCATCCGCAGCCATGAACGCCAGCAGCACTTTGCCGCTCGACGTCGCGTGCAACGGGGTGAGTTCACCCACCCAGTTGTGCGTACTGACGGCAGCCGGCCCGCGCGCCTGGTCGACGTTCACCACATACTCCGACCGCAATACCGCGATGTTCACGGTCTCGCCGACTTCGAGCGCCAGCCGCTCGCATACCTCTCGTCCCTGCTGCGTGACGTCGAGGCGGCCCGACACCGCGTTGGCCAGCCGCAGGATGCCGAATCCGAGTCGGTACTTGCCGCGCTCAAAAGCCTGCTCGACGAGTTCGCGGTCCTCCAGCGCCGTGAGCAGGCGCGAGACCGTCGATTTGTGCACCCCGATATCCGACGCCAGCTCGGTGACCCCGGCTTCGCCGCGGCGCGCAAGGAGCTCCAAGACCTGCAGCGCGCGGTCGACGGACTGCACCCCGCCATTGCCGGAGTCAACAACAC
Organism: Mycobacterium sp. PDNC021; assembly: GCF_048282635.1. Taxonomy (NCBI): domain Bacteria; kingdom Bacillati; phylum Actinomycetota; class Actinomycetes; order Mycobacteriales; family Mycobacteriaceae; genus Mycobacterium; species Mycobacterium sp. PDNC021. The sequence goes on along the minus strand of NZ_CP182502.1, from coordinate 2,047,792 downwards.
TGTTGCTCATTGCGCAACAATACCCACGATGTGACGCTAGCGGTCACGTTCGTCGGGCACGTCAGACGATGGCGCGGACAGCCTTCTCGAATCCGGTGACGTGCTCGAGCGCGATCTGCGCAGCGGCATCCCCATCGCCACCGGCAATGGTCCGCAACAGTTCGGCGTGCTCACCCACGTGGCGGGCCACGGTCGGCAGCCGATCGAGAAACAGGCAGAAGATGCGGGTCGCCAGGTTGTCGTAGCGGACCAGCACGTCCTCGAGATGCGGGTTTCCGGTGGACCGGTAGATCGCGCGGTGCGCGCGCAGGTCCCAGCGCATCAGTTCGTCGCGGTCGATGTTCTCGACGTCGAGCGCTTCAGTGCGATCGGCCAGCTTCAGCAGGCCGGCACGCGCCTCGGCCGAGGCGTTCTCGGCAGCCGAGCGCGCCGCGACAGGCTCGAGATTGACGCGGATTTGCGAAATGTGGCGGAGGTCGGCGACATCGACACCCGTAGCAAAGGTGCCCCGACGAGGAAAGGAGACCACGAGCCGGTCCACTTCCAAGCGCTTGAGCGCCTCGCGGACGGGCGTGCGCCCCAGTTTGAGCTCCGCAGCCAATTCGCTTTCGACGATCGCTTCGTTGGGGCGGATGTCGAGCATGATGAGCTTGTCGCGGATCACCAGGTAGGCGCGGTCGGCAAACGACATCTCCTCGGAGGCAACGTCATCGAGCTGTTCCACACCCGCAACACTCATCGCCGAACCGCCTTCCCGACGTCACCGACTTCACCAGCCCGCAACTGACCTGCTCTGGTCGGAGCAATGATATATCAGGACCGGTCGCGGTTGGGTCTGCCCGCCGGCGAGCAGCCGGCGGCGGACGACGGAGACGTCACAGCAACGCGCGAATGGCCGCCTCGAAGCCGGTGACGTGGGCCAGCGTGAGAGCCGCCGCCTTTGCCTCGTCGCCGCCGACGATGGCCTCCAACAGCTCGATATGTTCGCGAACATGGCCGGCCACCCCGGGGAGCCGATCCAGGAACATGCACCAGATCCGGGTGGCATGCGCGTCGAGGCTGACGAGGATCTGTTCCAGATGCGGGTTGCCCGAGGCCCGGTAGATCTCGCGGTGCACATGGACGTCGTGCCGCAGCACCTCACGGGGATCGTCGGTGTCCTCGATTCCGGCGATCGCCTGCGCCAGTGCCGTCAGTCGGGCACGGGTGTCCGGCGCCGCGACCCGGGCGGCACGGGCGGCCGCCGTCGGCTCCAGCAGCTTGCGAATCTCTGAGATGTCGGCCAGGTCCGTCATGTCCACAGCCGCGGCGAACGTGCCCCGGCGCGGGTAGGCGACGACGAGACGGTCGCGCTCAAGGCGTTTGAGGGCCTCCCGCACGGGAGTACGGCCAAAGCCGAGTTCGGCAGCCAGCCGGTCGTCATTGATCGGGTCACCCGGCCGGATGTCCAGCATGACCAGACGTTCGCGCACGATCTCGTAGGCACGGTCCGCATTGGTCTCGCCGATGGCCGGCGTGCTGTCGGGTTCGCCGAACGACAACTCCGTCAGGGTCATCGCCACTCCTCCAAGAATGTCTGCGGCCAACCTATTGACGTGGCCTCGAGCTGATCCTAATCTAACCGACAGTTGATATATTAGTCCACTGCACACTGCAATGTCAGAAAGGTGCACATGACCCTCGACACCGCACCCACGGCCACGAACCCCACGCTCAGCGCGAGCCTCGCCGAACTGGACCCGGACGTGTACCGGGCCATCTCCGCTGAGTTGCACCGTCAGCAGAGCACCCTGGAAATGATCGCCAGCGAGAACTTCGCGCCGGTCGCCGTGATGCAGGCGCAGGGCTCGGTGATGACCAACAAGTACGCCGAGGGCTACCCGGGCCGCCGGTACTACGGCGGCTGCGAATTCGTCGACGTCACAGAGCAACTCGCCATCGACCGGGTCAAGAGCCTGTTCGGCGCTGCCTTCGCCAACGTGCAACCACATTCGGGGGCGCAGGCCAATGCCGCCGCCATGGCGGCGCTGCTCTCCCCCGGGGACACCATCCTCGGGCTCGATCTGGCCCACGGCGGCCACCTCACGCACGGGATGAAGCTGAACTTCTCCGGCAAGCTCTACGACGTCGCCGCGTACCACGTCGGCGAGAGCGACCACCGGATCGACATGGCCGAGGTCGAGCGGATCGCCCTGGAGCGTCGGCCGAAGCTGATCCTGGCCGGCTGGTCGGCATATCCCCGGCAGCTCGATTTCGCCGAATTCCGGCGCATCGCAGACGAAGTCGGCGCGTACCTGATGGTCGACATGGCGCATTTCGCGGGCCTGGTCGCCGCCGGGCTGCACCCCTCCCCGGTGCCGCACGCCCACGTCGTCACCTCGACCACACACAAGACATTGGGCGGCCCACGCGGTGGCATCATCCTGACCAACGACGAAGCGTTGGCCAAGAAGTTCAACTCCTCGGTGTTCCCCGGACAACAGGGCGGTCCGCTCGAGCACGTCATCGCCGCCAAGGCAGTGTCGTTCAAACTCGCGGCAGCCCCGGAATTCCGCGAGCGGCAGCAGCGCACCCTCGACGGCGCGGCGATCCTGGCCGAGCGTCTGCTGCAAGAGGATTCCCGCGCCGCCGGCATCAACGTGGTCTCCGGCGGCACCGACGTCCACCTGGTGCTGGTCGACCTGCGGGAGTCCGAACTGGACGGCAAACAGGCCGAGGATCGGTTGCACCGCGTGGGAATCACGTTGAACCGCAACGCCGTTCCGTTCGACCCGCGGCCGCCGATGGTCAGTTCGGGCGTGCGGATCGGCACCGCGGCGCTGGCGACCCGGGGTTTCGATAAGGAGAGCTTCCGCGAAGTCGCCGACGTCATCAGCCACGCGCTTCGACCCGGCACCGACGACGCGTCCTTGGCCGCGCTGCGCGCCCGGGTGGACGTGCTGGCCGGCCGTTTCCCGCTCTACCCGAACCTCACGGAGGCCTCGCTGTGACCGCATCGACGATGCCGCCGGGCGCCCATCTGCCCGACCACCCCGAATTCCTCTGGCGCACACCCGAACCCAAGAAGTCGTACGACGTCGTCATCGTCGGTGGCGGCGGGCACGGTCTGGCCACCGCGCACTACCTGGCCAAGAATCACGGCATCACCAATGTCGCGGTGCTGGAGCGGGGCTGGCTGGCGGGCGGCAACATGGCCCGCAACACCACGCTGATCAGATCCAACTACCTGTGGGACGAGAGCGCCCGAATCTACGAGCACGCCCTCAAACTGTGGGAAGGGCTCGAAGAGGACCTGGACTACCCGATCCTGTTCAGCCAGCGCGGTGTGCTCAACCTCGCACACAGCCTGCAGGATGTGCGCGACAGTGTCCGGCGCGTCGAGGCCAACAAGCTCAATGGCATCGACGCCGATTGGGTGGAGCCCAAAGAGGTCCGCGACCTGTGCCCAATCATCAACATTTCCAGTGACATTCGCTACCCGGTACTGGGCGCCACCTATCAACCGCGCGCCGGCATCGCCAAGCACGACTACGTGGCCTGGGGCTTCGCGCGCCGGGCCGATGAGGCCGGGATCGACATCATCCAGAACTGCGAAGTCACGGGATTCATGACCGACGGCGACCGGGTGACCGGCGTGCGCACCACCCGCGGTGACATCGGCGCCGGACAGGTGGCGCTGTGCGCGGCCGGCCACACCTCCACGCTGACCGACATGCTGGGGATCCGCACGCCGCTGCAGAGCCACCCGCTGCAGGCGCTGGTGTCCGAACTGCTCGAGCCGGTGCACCCGACCGTCGTGATGTCGAATGCGGTGCACGTGTACGTATCCCAGGCACACAAGGGTGAACTCGTCATGGGTGCCGGCGTGGACTCCTACAACGGCTACGGACAGCGCGGCGCCTTCCACATCATCGAACGCCAGATGGCAGCCGCGGTGGAGCTGTTCCCGATCTTCGCCCGGGCACACCTGTTGCGCACCTGGGCGGGCATCGTCGACGTCTGCCCGGACGCGTCACCGATCGTCGGCCGCGTCGGCTACGACAATCTGTACCTCAACGCCGGTTGGGGCACAGGCGGATTCAAGGTCACGCCGGGTATCGGCTGGTGCCTGGCCGACACCATCGCGAGCGGCGTCGAACACGAATACGTCGCCCCGTTCAGCATCGACAGGTTCGTCACCGGAGCCCTCGTGGATGAGCACGGCGCCGCCGGCGTGGCGCACTAGATCTCAGGAGTCACAATGCAACTCATCGACTGCCCGTGGTGCGGACCACGCGAGGAAACCGAATTCCACTACGGTGGCCAGGCGCACGTCGCCTACCCCGAAGACCCGCAATCGCTGACCGACGAACAGTGGGCGCACTACGTGTTCTTCCGCGCCAACCCCAAGGGGCTGTTTGCCGAACGCTGGACCCACAGTGCCGGCTGTCGCCGCTGGTTCAACGCCATCCGGGACACCGCAACCTACCGATTCGACCGCGTCTACCGACTCGACGAGCAGAGGCCGACCATCTGATGAGCACATCACTGCGTACCGAGACTGGTGGCCGTATCGACCGAGATACGGTGCACACCTTCACTTTCAACGGCCGCGAGTACACCGGCCATGCCGGTGACACACTGGCCTCCGCGCTGCTGGCGCACGGCGTGCATCACGTCACCTCCAGCATCAAGATGGGCCGGCCCCGCGGCTTCACCTCGGCGTGGGCCGAGGACACCGGCGGCCTGGTCCAGATCGAGTACCCCTTCCCCGAGCCCATGCTGCTGGCCACCACCGTCGAGCTGTACGACGGTCTCGTCGCACGAGGCATCCCGGGACAAGGCCGGCTGGCCGACGTCCCCGACCCCGCGCGCTACGACTCGACCCACGTGCACGCCGATGTCCTGGTCGCCGGAGCCGGCCCGGCCGGTCTGGCGGCCGCGCTGACGGCAGCGCGCGCCGGCGCCCGCGTGGTGCTGATCGACGAGCAGAGCGAGGCCGGTGGTGCCCTGTTGGGCAGCGCCGACACCATCGATGGTCGGCCGGCACTGCAGTGGGTCGCCGATGCCGTGGCCGAGCTCGCCACCTATCCCGATGTGCTGCACCTGCAGCGCACCACGGCGTTCGGTCACTACGACGACGGCTTTGTCCTTGCGCTGCAACGGCGTACCGATCACCTCGGTGCCGATGCTCCTGTGGCGGTGAGCCGCCAGCGGGTCTGGCGGATCCGGGCCCGGCACGTCATCGTCGCCGCCGGTGCGCATGAGCGGCCGGTGGTGTTCACCGACAACGACCGGCCCGGCATCATGCTGGCGGGTGGCGCCCGGACGTTCCTGCACCGGTACGGCGTCAAGGTCGGCGAGCGGGCCGTCGTCTTCACCACCAACGACAGCGCGTATTCGGCCGCGATGGATCTGCACGACGCCGGCGTGGCAATCACGGCGATCGTGGATGCCCGCAGCAACGTGGCCTCGGATCTGCGCGCGGCGTGCGCCTCCCGTGGCATCGAACTGCGGACCGGATCGGTCGTCAGCGGCACCGACGGAGAGCATCGGGTCAGCGCCGCCATTGTCACCGGTCCCGAAGGTTCACAATCTTTGTCGTGCGACGTGCTCCTGATCAGCGGTGGCTGGAATCCCGCGGTGCACCTGTTCAGTCAGGTGCGCGGGCCCCTGCGGTACGACGACGGCATCGGCGCGTTCGTCCCCGGCGCGGAACTCGATGAGGTGAGTGTCACCGGTTCGGCCGCCGGGACCTTCGACCTGCCCGGTTGTCTGCGCGGCGGGCGCACCGCCGCGACCCGGGCCTTGTCGGGCCTCGGGTTCACCGCGGCAGCTGAACCGCTTGCCGGAGAATCGGATTCAACCCGCACCGCCGAAGCTCCCCTGGTGCTGTGGCGGGTTCCCGATGCTGACGGTGCGGCAACGCAATTCGTCGACGTCCAGCGCGATGCCACGGTGGCGGACCTGGTGCGCGCAGTCGGTGCCGGCATTCGTTCGATGGAACACATCAAGCGCTACACCACCATCGGCACTGCGCACGATCAGGGCAAGACGTCGGGCGTCGTCGCCTCGGGCATCACCGCCGAGCTGCTCGGCGTCCCCGTTGCGGACCTGGGCGTCACCACGTTCCGGCCGCCGTACACCCCGGTCGCGTTCGCCGCGCTGGCCGGCCGCAGCCGCGGCCGGATGTTCGACCCCGAACGCGTTACCGCAGTACATGATTGGCATGTTGCCCGAGGCGCGGTCTTCGAGGACGTCGGGCAGTGGAAGCGACCCCGCTATTACCCGCTGGCCGGCGAGGACATGCAGACCGCGGTCCTGCGCGAATGTGCCGCCGCGCGAACGAATGTCGGAATCCTCGACGGCTCCACCCTGGGCAAGATCGACGTCCAGGGCCCCGATGCCGGCGCCTTCCTCGACCTGCTCTACACCAACCTGATGAGCACCCTGAAGGTCGGGATGCTGCGGTACGGCGTGATGTGCGGCGTGGACGGCATGGTGATCGACGACGGCACCGTGATGCGCTTGGCCGACGACCGCTTCCAGGTGTTCACCACCACGGGCGGCGCCGCGCACATCCTCGACTGGATGGAGGAATGGCTGCAGACCGAATGGCCGCATCTCCGGGTGCGTCTCACCTCGGTCACCGAGCAGTGGCATACCTTCCCGGTGGTCGGCCCGCGGTCGCGCGACGTCGTCGGCACCGTGTTTCCCGGCGTCGACGTCAACAACGAGGCGTTTCCGTTCATGGCCTGGCGGGACACCCAACTCGACGGCGTCCACGTCCGCATCGGCCGGGTCAGTTTCTCGGGCGAGCTGGCCTACGAGGTCAACGTCATGGGTTGGTACGCAACTGCGGTGTGGGAGAGGCTGATTGCGGCCGGCGAGCCGTTCGGCATCACGCCCTACGGCACCGAGACAATGCACGTGCTGCGGGCCGAGAAGGGCTACCCGATCATCGGGCAGGACACCGACGGCACCGTCACGCCGCAGGACCTCGGGATGAACTGGGTGGTGTCGAAGAAGAAGCCCGACTTCGTCGGCAAGCGCTCCTTCACTCGCGCCGAGAACCTGAATCCGCTGCGCAAGCAGTTCGTCGGGCTGTTGCCCGTCGACGCGCAAACGGTGCTGCCCGAAGGCGCTCAGATCATCGAGACCCCTGGCGACGGTGCGCTGCCGCCGCCACCGGTTCCCATGCTCGGGCACGTCACGTCGAGTTACCGCAGCGCCGAACTGGGTCGCCCGTTCGCTCTTGCGCTGGTCAAGGGCGGCCACGCCCGCATTGGAGACACCCTCACCGTTCCGGTGGACGGCACCCTGGTGGCCGTCGAGGTCACCGGGTCTGTCCTCGTCGATCCCGAAGGAGCACGCCGCGATGGCTGAAACTCTCACTCGCCGTAGCCCATTGCAGGGTTGGGCCGCCCAGTTCGCAGCCACGCCGGCTGCGGCGCGCCTCACCGAGGAGCCGTTCGTCACGATGGTCGATCTGTGGGCCGACCCGACGGGGCCCGGCGGCGCCGAAGCCGCCCGGCTGCTCGGCCTGAACTCGTTGCCGGCGACGCCGGGGACCTGCGCCAGCGGAACTGATACGACGGCGATCTGGTTCGGTCCGCAGGAGTGGTTGGTGACCTCGACGCAGCGCGGCGGTGAGGCGCTCGAGGCGCAGCTGCACGAGGCGGTCGCCGCGGCCGGCGGTGCAGCCGTCGACGTGTCGGCGCAGCGCACCACGGCGCGCCTGCGCGGTGCCCATGCCCGCGACGTACTTGCCAAGGGCTGCTCACTGGACCTGCACCCGCGGGTGTTCGGCCGGGGTGACGCGGCCCAGACGATGCTGGCGCTCGCTGCCGTCGTACTGATTCCCTTGGACGACAGCGGAACCGACTACCGGGTCATCGTCCGGTCGTCGTTCGCCGGCTATCTGGCCGACTGGTTGATCGATGCGGTGGCGGAGTTCGGCGGCGACTAGATCGACTGGCAATGCTCGGCCTTGTCAGAGGTGCCGGTGCCGAATTCGGGCGGGCGGGGAAGTACCTGAATGCAATCGCGATTGCGATCCGCCCGCGGCTATTGCGCTCAGGGACCTCTGATGCGCCGAAACAGTACCTGACTTCAATCACCTCGGCTACGCGCACATTCTGGTTGAAGCTACGTATTCTCTGACTGCATACGTTCACACTCAAGGACTCTCGATACCTCGCCCGTACGCGACCCACAGTTCTGCCACAACAACCATGCGGAAACAACTGTGCGGCGGCAACTCATCAGAGTTGCCGCCGCACAGCGCTATTGAATTCAGTGCCCGCGGGCGATCCACTCCGCCAGATGCGGCGCCTCGGCGCCCACCGTGGTGTGGTCACCGTGGCCGGTGTGCACGCGGGTGTCCTCCGGCAGCGTCAGGATCGAATCCCGGATCGAGTCGATGATCGTCGGGAAATCACTGTACGAGCGGCCCGTAGCGCCGGGCCCGCCGTTGAACAGGGTGTCACCGGAGAACAGCGCGCCGGCCTCCGGCAGGTACAGGCACACCGACCCCGGCGAGTGTCCGGGCGTGTGGATGACCTCGATCTCGGTGCCGGCGAAACCGATCCGCTGACCGGCATCGAGATTCCAGTACTTTTCATCGGGATAGCTTGCCTGCCAAAGCATGTCGTCGCCGGGATGCAGCAGTACCGGAGCGTGGAGGGCGGTTGCGAGTTCCGGCGCCACGGTCACGTGGTCGTTGTGTCCGTGGGTGACGATGACTGCCACAACATCGCGGCCGGCGACCGCGTCGATTATCTGCGGTGCAGTGTGTGCGGCGTCGACGATGACCACCTCGGAGTCATCGCCGATCACCCACACGTTGTTGTCGACGTCCCAGGTGCCGCCGTCGAGGCTGAACGTGCCCGAGGTGACGACCCGGTCGATGCGGAGCTGTCCACTCACAGCACAACCACCGAGCGCAGCACGTTGCCCGCGTGCATGGTGTGGAAGGCTTCCTCGACCTCGTCGAGCTTGATGCGTTCGGAGACGAAGCGTTCCAACGGGATTCGACCCTGCCGGTAGAGGTCGACGAGCATCGGGAAGTCGCGCTCGGGCAGGCAGTCGCCGTACCACGACGACTTCAGCGAGCCACCGCGGGAGAAGAAGTCGACCAGCGGCATCTCCAGCGTCATATCCGGGGTGGGCACGCCGACCAGGACGACGGTGCCGGCGAGGTCGCGGGCATAGAACGCCTGCTTCCACGTTTCTGGGCGGCCGACGGCGTCGATCACGACGTCGGCGCCGAATCCGCCGGTGAGCTCCTGTACCGCCTCGATGGTGTCTGTGTCGGTGGCGTTGATGGTATGGGTGGCGCCGAGTTCCTTGGCCCACTCCAGCTTTCGCGGGTCCCGGTCGACGGCGATGATCTTGCCCGCGCCCGCCAACCGGGCACCCATGATGGCGGCGTCACCGACCCCACCGCAACCGATCACTGCCACCGAATCACCGCGCGAGACGTTGCCGGTGTTGACGGCCGCGCCGAGCCCCGCCATCACGCCACAGCCCAGCAGGCCGACCACCGCCGGGTCCGCATCGGCGTCGACCTTGGTGCACTGCCCCGCGTGGACCAGCGTCTTGTCGGCGAACGCTCCGATGCCCAGCGCCGGCGTGAGCTCGGTGCCATCCTCGAGCGTCATCTTCTGAGTGGCGTTGAAGGTGTCGAAGCAGTACTGCGGACGGCCGCGCTTGCACGCCCGGCACTGGCCGCACACTGCGCGCCAGTTGAGGATCACGAAGTCGCCGACCGCCACCGACTCGACGCCGGGCCCGACCTCTTCGACGATGCCAGCTGCCTCATGTCCGAGCAGGAAGGGGTACTCGTCGTTGATGCCGCCCTCGCGGTAGGTCAGGTCGGTGTGGCAGACGCCGCACGCCTGGATCTTCACCACCACCTCACCCGGGCCCGGGTCCGGGATCACGATGGTGGTGACTTCGACCGGGGCGCCCTTGGAGCGAGCGATGACGCCTCGAACGTGTTGCGGCATAGGGATACTCCTTGTTTGTCAGGGGATGGTGGTGGTCAGAGAACCAGGCAGAGCCGGAACGCGTCGTAGATCGCCGCGTGGATGTTGCGGCTGGCGACGGCGTCACCGATTCGGAAAAGCTGGTAGCCGCCGCCGGTGTTGCGGACGACGTCTTGCGGTTGCAGGTTGAGCAGAGCCTGCTGGTCGACCTCACCGAGGTTGGTGGAACCCGCGACCAACCCGAAGTACAACTCGTCCGACGGCAGGGTGCCGTGTTCGACGACGACGTGGTCGACCATGCGCTGCCGGGTGGCGTGCGCGTATTCGTTGTACAGGTCCACTTCGAGCCGACCGTCCTTGCGGCGCACCGCAGTCAGCCGCTCGTTGAGCGTGACGTGCACGTCGTGCTCGGCGAAAACCTTGAAGTAGCCGGGGTAATTCACGCCGCCGACGTCAGGCGCCAATGTCCGTTCCGGCGTGACGAATTCGACGGCGACGCCACTGCGTGCCAGCACCTCGGCGGCATCCAACCCGGGGTGGCCACCGTTGTCGTCGTAGAGCATGACCTCGCCGCGCGGATGCACCGCACCGCACAGCACATCCCAGCCATCGGTGACCAGATTGGCTCCCTCGGTGAGGAATTCGGTATTCGGCACTCCCCCGGTGGCGACCACGACGATATCGGGATTCTCCGCCAGCACTTCGTCGGTGTCGACGTAGCGGTTGGTGCGGATGTCGACCCCGAGCAGCTTGCACTCGTCCAGCCGCCACTCGATGATGCTGATGAGATCGCGCCGGCGCGGTGACGACGCCGCGATCCGGACCTGACCGCCCGCCGCGTCGGCAGCCTCGAACACCACGACCCGGTGGCCCCGCTCGCCGAGCACCCGGGCGGCCTCCAGTCCTGCCGGTCCTGCCCCGATGACCACCGCGGTCCGCGCGGGCCCCGTCGCCCTGGACACATGATGCGGCAGCCGATCCTCGCGGCCGGTGGACGGGTTGTGCACGCACTTGGCATCGCGGTTCTGGTAGATCTCGTCGAGGCAGTAGGTCGCGCCGACACAGGGACGAATCCGATCCTCCTCGCCCGCTTGGATTTTCGCGACGATGTGTGGGTCGGCGATATGCGCGCGGGTCATGCCGACGAGGTCGAGGAGGCCGTCGCGGATCGCATGCCGGGCCGTGGCCACGTCGTTGATCCGGGCAGCGTGCATGACCGGGATCCCGAGTTCCTTCTTGACCTGCCCGGCGAACGACAGGTGCGGCGCGACCGGGGTACCCATCGGCGGGATGACGCGCGACAGCGCCTCGTCACTGGCCATGTAGCCCTTGATCACGCTGATGAAGTCGATGCCCTCGGGCACCAGGCGTTTGGCGATCTCGATGCCGTCCTCGTACTGCAGCCCGCCGGGCAGGTCCTCGTCGAGTGACATCCGGATTCCGACCGCGAAGTCCGGTCCGGCGGCCTCGCGGACGGCGCGAATCACCCTCAACGGGAAGCGAAGTCGATCCTCCATGCTCCCCATGCCGTACTCGTCGTCGCGGTGGTTGGTCAGCGGCGACCAGAACGCGTCGAGCAGATGCGTGTAGGCCTCGAGTTCGATGCCGTCCAGGCCGGCCGCGCGGCACCGTGCGGTGGCGTCGGCGTATGCCTTGACGATGCGGTCCATGTCCCACTCCTCGGCCACCTTGGGGAAGGACCGGTGGGCAGGCTCGCGGATGGCGGACGGGTACACGACGGGCAGCCAGTCGCCGTCGTAATTGCTGGTCCGGCGGCCCAGGTGGGTGATCTGGCACATGACGGCGGCGCCGTGCTCGTGGACGCCGTACGCCAACTCGCTCAGCCACGGCACGATCTCGTCTTTGTAGACGTGCAGATTGCCGAAGGCAGACGGGCTGTCCGGCGCGACGACCGCCGAGCCACCCATCATGGTCAGCGAGATGCCGCCCTTGGCCTTCTCCTCGTGGTAGAGGCGGTAGCGGCGCTTGGGCATGCCATCCTCGGTATAGGACGGCTCGTGCGACGTGCTCACCACGCGATTGCGCAGGTTCATCTTCTTCAGCTGGAAGGGCTGCAGGAGCGGATCGATGAGCTGATGCGCCATGGGCGAGTCCGTTTCTTTCTGATGGTTCGGACGTGCTTCACACGTCGTCTTCAACCCCACAAGTACCCCTTGACCAGGTACGAATGCTGATCTACCGTATGTGAGATAACTAATATATCACTCGTCTATCAGCCCGTCTATGGACATCGAAAGGGGAAATTCCGATGACCATCAGCGTGTTCGACCTGTTCTCCGTCGGCATCGGTCCGTCGAGTTCGCACACCGTCGGACCGATGCGGGCCGCCGCCCGATTCGTCGACGATCTGCACACCATCGGCGCCTTCGGCGGCGCCACCGGGGTTGCCGCCGTCCGCGTCGATCTCTACGGCTCGTTGGCGGCGACCGGAGCCGGCCACGGCACCATGACGGCGATCCTCCTCGGCCTCGAAGGCAACCGCCCTGAGGAGATCCGCACCGATGTCATGGAACGGCGCGTCGAAGAGATGCGGGCCAGCGGCCACATCATGCTCGGCGGGTTGCGGGCAATCGCGCTCACCGAGGCCGACATGATCCTGCGCCCGTTGACCGTGCTGCCCTTCCACCCCAACGGCATGACGCTGACCGCAGTCGATGCGCACGGCGCCGAGTTGCACCTGCAGACCTACTTCTCCATCGGCGGCGGGTTCGTCGTCACCGAGGCCGAGAGCCTGGAACCCGCACGGGCCGCCACAACCCAGTCGCTGTCGTTCGACTCCGCCAAGGAGATGCTGGAACTCTGCCGCCAACGTGATTGCCGCGTCAGCGATCTCATGCTGGCCATCGAATGCGAAACCCGAACCGCCGATGAGGTCCGGGCGCGGTTACTGCACATCCGCGACGTCATGGTCGAGTGTGAAGTGCGCGGCATCGCGCGCGACGGCTACCTCCCCGGGCCCATGAGAGTGCGCCGCCGCGCCAGAGACTGGTTCGAGCGTCTCAATGCCGAGGACTGGAACAAACAGCCCGAATTCGCCGAGGACTGGGTCAATCTCGTCGCGCTGGCCGTCAACGAGGAGAACGCGTCCGGCGGCCGGGTCGTCACCGCTCCCACCAACGGCGCCGCCGGCATCGTGCCCGCGGTGATGCACTACGCCGTGCACTACACCCGGGCGGGACGGCAGGATCCCGACGGCACCGCAGTGCGGTTTCTCTTGACCGCGGGTGCCATCGGCTCGCTTTACAAGGAACGAGCGTCCATCTCGGGCGCCGAGGTCGGCTGCCAGGGCGAGGTCGGCTCGGCCGCGTCGATGGCTGCGGGTGCGCTCGCCAAAATCCTCGGTGGCACAACGGAACAGGTCGAGAACGCCGCTGAGATCGCCATGGAGCACAGCCTCGGGCTCACCTGCGATCCGATCCAGGGCCTCGTCCAGGTGCCGTGCATCGAGCGCAACGCCATCTCGGCCGGTAAGGCCATCAACGCGGCGCGGATGGCACTGCGCGGCGACGGCGCCCACTACGTCTCCCTGGACCAGGTCATCGAGACCATGCGGACCACGGGTGCCGACATGCTGTCCAAGTACAAAGAAACGTCCACCGGCGGCCTCGCGGTCAACGTGCCGGTGAACTACGTCGAATGCTGAATGTTGGTGTAGGAGAGGGAGACAACCATGCACCTCGACTGGTACGACCGGGGAATCCTCGCCTTTGTGCTGGGTTGCGCGTCGGGTTCAGGACCGTCCGACGACGCGTCCCTGGCACAGTTCGGGATCACCACGCCCCGGGTGATGCGTCGCTTCGACGCCGTCCTCGACACCGTCAGATCACACCAGATCCCGCTCGATGACGCTGACCTGACGCTCGTCCGCCAGGCCGTCGACTATCGAGACCACATGCCGCGCACCGGGTAACCCGGCCACTCCCGCCGAAACGCGCTAGGGCTGGTCGCTGACCGACTCTGCGACGCGGAACGCCACCATCCGCGCGGTGTCCTCGTCGGCGGCTTCCACCATGACCCGGACCACCTGTTCGGTTCCGGAGGGCCGCAACAGGATTCGGCCGGTATCGCCGAGTTCTGCCTCGGCTTCGGCAACCGCGGTCTGCACTGCCGGCGCCTGCGCCACCGTGGTCTTGTCGGCCACCTCGACGTTGATCAGTACCTGCGGCAACGTCTTCATGGGCGCACACAGCCGCGCCAGGGACTCCCCCGTCTGCGCCATGCGCGACATCAGCCGCAGTCCGGTGACGATGCCGTCACCGGTGGTGCCGAGCTCGGGCATCACGATGTGGCCGGACTGTTCGCCGCCGAGGGCGAACCTGCCGGCGCGCAGCTCCTCGAGCACGTACCGGTCCCCCACGCCCGTGGTGCGAACCTCGATGCCGGCTTCGCGCATGGCCAGGTGCAGACCGAGGTTGCTCATCACGGTGGCCACCAACGTGTTCGAGACCAGCTCGCCCGCATCGCGCATGGCCAGCGCCAGCACCACCATGATCGCGTCACCATCGACCAGCGCGCCTGACGCATCGACGGCCAGACAGCGGTCGGCGTCGCCGTCATGCGCCAGGCCCAGGTCGGCCCCGTGCTCGATGACGGCCTGTTGCAGCTGCGCCATGTGGGTGGAACCGCAACCGTCGTTGATGTTGAGCCCGGTCGGCTCGGCGCTGATGGCGATGACGGTCGCGCCCGCGGCCCGGTACGCCTGCGGGGCTGCAGCCGAGGCGGCGCCATTGGCGCAGTCGACGACCACTTTCAGCCCGGCCAGCGGCGCAACCGCGGCCTTGGCGGCGTGGGTGAGGTAGCGGTCCAGCGCGTCGGCGGCGTCGAGAACGCGTCCGATGCCGGCGCCCGTCGGCCGGGTACCCGGACCGGCAGCGACCAGTTCGGCGATGCGGTCCTCGGTATCGTCGTCGAGCTTGTGCCCGCCGGCGCCGAAAATCTTGATGCCGTTGTCCGGCATGGGGTTGTGCGAGGCGGAGATCATCACGCCGAGCTGCGCGTCATAGGAGGCGGTCAGATACGCCACCGCGGGGGTCGGCAGCACGCCGGCCCGCAGCACGTCGACGCCCTCGCTGGTGATGCCTGCGATGACCGCGGCCTCCAGCATCTCGCCGCTGGCCCGGGGATCTCGTCCGACCACCGCGACGCAACGGCCGGCTCCTGAGGTCGAGCAGAGCCGTCGGGCGGCGGCCGAACCCAGCGCCAGCGCCAACTCAGCCGTCAGATCACGGTTTGCGACGCCACGTACGCCATCGGTGCCGAACAGCCGACTCATAGACCCGCTTTCCTCCAGAGATGTCCTCATGAAACGCCGAAGGCGGGCGTGTCCAGACTGCGACACGCCCGCCCACGAGCAGAAACGATCAGCGCTTGCTGTACTGAGGCGCCTTACGGGCCTTCTTGAGGCCGTACTTCTTGCGCTCGATGGCACGCGGGTCACGGGTCAGGAACCCGGCCTTCTTGAGTGCCGGACGATCCTCAGGCTGAACAATGATCAGCGCACGGGCGATGGCCAGACGCAGCGCGCCGGCCTGGCCCGAGGGGCCGCCACCGTCGAGGTGGGCGTAGATGTCCACTGTCTCGACGCGGTCGACGGTCACCAGCGGGGCCTTGATCAGCTGCTGGTGCACCTTGTTCGGGAAGTAGTCCTCGAGCGAACGGCCGTCCAGGTTGAACTTGCCGGTGCCGGGCACCAGGCGAACGCGGACGACGGCTTCCTTGCGGCGACCGACGGTCTGGATCGGACGGTCGATGTACACGGGCTCGCGGGGGGCCGACTCTTCGGCCGCCTCGAACTCGGGCGCTTCGATCGCTTCTTCGGTCACTTCGGTCACTTCAGCCGTTTCGACGATTTCAGTCACTGGGCCACCTGCTTGATCTCGAAAGGAATCGGCTGCTGAGCGGCGTGCGGATGATCAGGACCCGCGTACACCTTGAGCTTCTTCTGCACCTGGCGCGCCAGCTTGTTGTGCGGGAGCATGCCGATGATCGCGTTCTCGACGGTGCGGGTCGGGTGCTTCACCAGCTGTTCGCCGATGGAGCGCTTGCTCAGGCCGCCCGGGAAACCCGAGTGACGGTAAGCAAACTTGTCGGTGAGCTTCTTGCCCGACAGGGCAATCTTCTCGGCGTTGATGATGATGACGAAGTCACCCTCATCGGAGTTGGGCGTGAACGTCGGCTTGTGCTTGCCGCGGAGCAGCTTGGCTGCTTCCACCGCGAGCCGGCCGAGGACCACGTCTTGGGCGTCGATGACGTACCACTTACGCGTGGTGTCACCCGCCTTCGGCGTGAATGTAGGCACAGCTATACCTCTTCATCTCGGGTTGAGTCCCGGTGCTATCCGGGTGTCGATCAAGTGCGCGACCTGGTATTTCCCGGCGACCGACGGTGACCCGGGAACCACTGGCCTGACGGCCTGCAGCGCACCAACGTGGGAGCTTACCCGCGGGCGTCGCCGCAGGTCAAAACGCGCAGAGGTCAGTACACCCGGTCCTGCTGGTCGGGCACGACGCTGCCGTCCGGCCGGTGCAGCGGCG
Organism: Mycobacterium sp. PDNC021; assembly: GCF_048282635.1. NCBI lineage: Bacteria > Bacillati > Actinomycetota > Actinomycetes > Mycobacteriales > Mycobacteriaceae > Mycobacterium > Mycobacterium sp. PDNC021. The sequence goes on along the minus strand of NZ_CP182502.1, from coordinate 2,031,270 downwards.
CCTTGGCGCCCGTCGGCTCGATGTAGCCCTTCGTCGCGCAGGCATATGGCTCGCTCTGCTTCTTGGGGTCGATGAACATCGGGTTGACCAGCCAGTTTCCGCCCGCGTTGTCGTACGCCGTGCACATCAACTCGGTCTTGTTCCGGTTGAGTACCAGCCGCAGGGCAGTGGCGTCGGTCAGGAACGTGACGTCGGTGTCGGAGTCGCCGGCGGCGAACGCGGCGCGCTTGGGCTCGGGCTGCTGGGTGAACGCGGCCGGGCCGCTGACCCCGAACACCTCTTCATTGACCCGGCAGCGCTTGCCCTCGATATAGGTGATGGCGGTTTCGCCGCCGCAGGGCACCAGCCGGGGCGTCAGCACATCGCCGTCGCGTTCGGTCCGCACACCCATCACGTGATCGGCGGGGATACCGAGTTCTTCAGCCCACACCCGGGCAATCAGTTCAGGCGAGGCCGAGATGACCCGCACGTCGAATCCGTTGGCGTGCAAGGTTTCCACGAGGTCGCGCATCTGCGGGTAGTAGCGCACCCAGGCGGTCTCCACCCCACTGCCGATCTTCTGCTCGGCGCCGACCGGGGCATCGAGGTTCTCCTTGCGGGCCGCCTTCGCGAATTCGGCCAGCTCGGCTTCCGACCAGCCGGCGAGCATCTGCGCGTTCCAGGCGTAGGCCGGCTCGACTCGGCGGGCGTTGAACCCGGCGAATGCGGGTTCGCCGGCCTTCGTCTCGCTGCCGGTGTAGACCGAGATGATCTCGTCGGCGCACGCGGTGTCGGTGTCGGTCGCCATCGGCTGGCCCGGCTTGGCCGCGGCGCAGGCCCGGCCGAGGGCCGAGGCGGCCTGCGGAGTAAGGAACGTGCTGGTGGACGCCCAATTGCCGTCGGCCGGTGCCCGCAGCCTGCCGTTGCGCACCATCCAGAAGAACGTGGCGTCGCCGATGTCGTTCTTGACCAGGGTGTTGTCCCAGTCGAACAACGCCAGGGGCGCACCCGCGTTCACCGAACCGGTCGCGCCGCACGTGCCCAGCTTGGCGAGCATGGCGTCGATCCGGTCGCGGTTGTCGCCGTACCAGGCCGCGCTCTCCGCCAGCGTCCGGCACGACGCCTTACCGGTGGCCGGCGATTGCGCCGCCGGGGTGCTGTCGTGGCTGCTGCAGCCGGACATGGCGAGGAGGCCGGCCAGTGCAGCGGCACCGGCCAGTCGGGTCAAGCGGGTCACGGTTCTCCTGGTGGTGTCAGGTCAGTTCGGCGGCGCTGGGCGCCTCGAGCGAGGTGTCACGTGAGGTGTCCTTGAGGTCGACACCGGATCGACCCAAGGCGCGGGCACCGGACACCAACCCCGCGGCGACCCTCGCGGCCTCGGTGTAGCCGAGGCCCTCGGGCGGATGGATGTTCGAGATGCAGTTGCGGTCGGCATCGGTACGCCCCGGGATGGGCAGATGCGTCAGGTAGATGCCCAGGCTGTCGGCGACGGACAGGCCCGGCCGCTCCCCGATGATCACCAACAAGGTCCGCACTTTCGCCGCCGCGCCGATGTGGTCGCCGAGGGCGACACGGGCCTGGGTGGCGATCACCGGCGGCGCCAGCGTGTAGTCGTCACGCAGGGTGGCCACCAGTTCGGCGAGCAGCGCCGGACCGTGTTTGGCCAGGGCGTAGGGCGAGAGCCCGTCGGCCAGCACGAAGCCGATGTCGGCCGGGGTCTCGGGGACGTCCATGGGCTCGGCCGGGACCCGGCCCAGGTCGGGACGGCGCAGATACTCGCTGCGGGACTCGGCCTGGCTGCGGACCACCGCTGGTTCGCCGAGGCCGATATCCCGGACCCGGGCCGCCAGGGTGCCGATGTCGAGCGGCTCGTGCACGGCGTCCCGGGCAGCGGCATGGGCCGCCGCCAGTTCGAGCACCTCGCGGGTGGGCAGCGCGTTCCCGGCGCGGCCCAGCCCGATGCGGGCCTGGGTGGTCTTGCGGAGCTCGTCCCAGAATTCCTGGATTGCAAGATCTTCGGTCATCGTCATCCCGCCGCGGTGAGCGCACGCAGCGCCGAGCGCTGCAGATCGAAGTTGGTGAGCTTGCCGGCATCGTCGGTCATGCCGACCTTCTTCAGCCAGGCCTCGAACTCGGGCGCGGGCTTCAATCCCAAGGTGCGACGGACCGCCACGACGTCGTGGAAGGACAGGCTCTGGTAGCCGAGCATGACGTCGTCGGCGCCGGGCACCGTGATCACGAAGGCGCAGCCCGCCGCGGCGAGCAGCGTGAGCAGGGTGTCCATGTCGTTCTGGTCGGCTTCGGCGTGGTTGGTGTAGCAGACGTCGACGCCCATCGGCAGGCCGAGCAGCTTGCCGCAGAAATGATCTTCGAGCCCGGCGCGGATGATCTGCCGGCCGTCGTAGAGGTACTCGGGGCCGATGAAGCCGACGACGGTGTTGACCAGCAGCGGGTCCAGGGCACGGGCGACGCCGTAGGCGCGGGTTTCCAGGGTCTGCTGATCGACGGGCCGGCCGCCGGTGCCGAGGTGCGCACCGGAGCTCAGGGCCGAGCCCTGCCCCGTCTCCAGGTACATGACGTTGTTGCCGACGGTGCCGCGGTTCAGGGACCGGCCGGCCTCGTTGCCTTCCCGCAGCAGCGCCATGTCGACACCGAAGGCCTTGTTGGCGCCTTCGGTTCCGGCGACGGACTGGAACACCAGGTCCACCGGAGCCCCGGCCTCGATGAGGCCGATGGTCGTGGTGATGTGGGACAGCACGCAGGACTGCGCCGGGATGTCGTAGCGGCTGCGGATGTTGTCGAGCAGGTGCAGCAGGTCGGCGGTGGCCTGCGGTGAATCGGTGGCCGGGTTGATGCCGATGACGGCATCGCCGCAACCCATCAGGAGACCGTCGAGCACCGCGGCGGCGATGCCGCGGGGGTCGTCGGTCGGGTGGTTGGGTTGCAGTCGGGTGGCCAGGGTGCCCGGCAGCCCAATGGTGCTGCGGAAGGCCGCGTGCACCTGGGTGGCCGCGGTGACGGCGATCAGGTCCTGGTTGCGCATGATCTTGCTGACCGCGGCCGCCATCTCCGGCGTGATGCCGGGTGCGACGGCCGCGATACGGACTGCGGCGTCGTCGCCGGCCACCGCGTCCAGCAGCCAGTCCCGGAACGCTCCCACCGTCAGGTGCGAGATTTCCGAAAATGCCTGCTGGTCATGGGAATCCATGATCAGACGGGTGACCTCGTCGGTCTCGTAGGGCACCACCGCGTCATTGAGGAAGGTGTCCAGCGGAAGCTCGGCCAGCGCCCACGCCGCGGCGGCCCGCTCGGCATCGCTGTGGGCCGCGCACCCGGCGAGTTCGTCACCGGAGCGCAGCGGCGTGGCCTTGGCCATCAAGTCCACAAGCCCGTCGAAGGTGTAATTCACCCCCGAAATCCGCTGGTGGTACTTCATTTCAGCTCGTCCTCGGCTTCTGCGAGCATCGCGAACTCTTCATCAGGAGAGTTTGCCACCAAACGGTGCCGGCTGTAGAGCGCGAAGTACAGCATGAACGCGCAGAACACCAGGAGGCACAGACCGGCGGCGACCGGGTTCACCAGGAAGGTCGCGATGACGGCGACGACGGCGATGACGAGAGCGAACGACGTGGTCGCGATGCCGCCCGGGGTGCGGTACGGCCGCGGCATGTTCGGCTCGCGACGGCGCAGCACGATGTGGCTGACCATCATCAGGACGTAGCTCACCGCAGCGCCGAAGACGGCCATGTTCAGCAGCAGGTCGCCCTTGCCGGTCAGCGACAACAGGAAGCCGATGACGCCGGGGACGATGAGCGCCAGTGTCGGCGCCTTGCGCGAGTTGGTCACCGACAGCTGGGTCGGCAGGTAGCCCGCCCGGGACAGGGCGAACAGCTGGCGCGAGTAGGCGTAGATGATCGAGAAGAAGCTCGCGATGAGGCCGGCCAGGCCGATGTAGTTGACCAGCTTGGCTCCGGCGCCGGAACCGAGTGCCTCGACGAGCGGGTTGCCCGAGCCCGACATCTGTTGGGCCCCACCGACACCCGTGGTGAGGATCAGCACGACGGCGCAGGTGACCAGCAGGATCGTCATTGCCGCGATGATGCCGCGCGGCACGTTCTTCTCCGGGTTGGCGGTCTCTTCGGCGGCCAGCGGCACACCTTCGATGGCCAGGAAGAACCAGATGGCGAACGGGATGGCGGCCCAGATGCCGAGGTATCCGTGCGGCAGGATGTCGGAAGCTCCGGCCGCTCCCGTGTCGACGGCGATGGTGGTCAGGTTCGAGATGTCGAACTGCCCGATGGCACAGACCGCGAAGATCACCAGGCCCAGCAGCGCGATGGCGGTGATCACGAACATCACCTTGAGCGCCTCACCGACGCCGGACAGGTGGATACCGATGAAGAAGGCATAGGCCGCGAGATACACCCACCAGCCGTTGTGAATCCCGAAGAGTCCCAACGATTCCACGTAGGCGCCGATGAACGTCGCGATGGCGGCCGGGGCGATCGAGTACTCGATCAGGATCGCGGTACCGGTGGCGAAACCGCCCCATGGGCCCAGGGCGCGGCGCGCGAAGGTGTAGCCGCCGCCGGCGGCCGGCAGGGCCGAGGACAGCTCGGCCATGCCGAGCACCAGGGCCAGGTACATGCCGGCGATGATCACGGCCGCGATGGCGAGACCGCCGAAACCGCCTTGCGCCAGGCCGAAATTCCAGCCGGAGTAGTCCCCGGACACCACGTAGCTGACGCCGAGGCCGGCGAGCAGCAGCCAGCCCGCGGTGCCTTTCTTCAGCTGACGCTTGGCGAGGTATTCGTTCGTTTCGACATGTTCTTCAACACCGTGAGCGGAGTGCTCACTGGGCGGGTTGGCGATGGACACTGCAGACTCCTGAGGGGGATGGCGGATTACCGCGGTCTGCCCCCAGGACCCATCTGGTGCCGACCGGAATTAGTTTGTCGCCGAACGCATTTGAGAACGCGTCGACCGAGCCCGAAGCGAGCGCCCGCGTATTCGGGGGTTACGCGGGCGCTCGCGGATCGGGGATCAGAAGAAACCTTGAGCCTTCGTCGAGTACGAGACGAGCAGGTTCTTCGTCTGCTGGTAGTGGTCCAGCATCATCTTGTGGTTTTCCCGGCCGATGCCGGACTGCTTGTAGCCGCCGAAGGCGGCGTGCGCGGGGTACATGTGGTAGCAGTTGGTCCACACGCGACCGGCCTTGATGTCCCGGCCGGCCCGGTAGGCGACGTTGCCGTTGCGCGACCAGACGCCGGCGCCCAGGCCATACAGGGTGTTGTTGGCGATGGAGATGGCGTCGTCGTAGTCCTTGAACGACGTGACCGACAGCACCGGCCCGAAGATCTCCTCCTGGAAGATGCGCATGCCGTTGTGACCGGAGAAGACCGTCGGCGTCACGTAGTAACCACCGCTGAGGTCGCCGCCGAGCTCGGCCCGCTCACCACCGGTGATCAGCTGGGCGCCTTCGGATTTGCCGATCTCGATGTACGACAGGATCTTCTCGAGCTGGTCGTTGGAGGCCTGCGCGCCGATCATGGTCTCGGTGTCCAGCGGGTCGCCCTGGCGGACGGCCTTGGTGCGGATCGCGGCCAGCGCCAGGAACTCGTCGAAGATGTCGGCCTGGATGAGGCTGCGCGACGGGCAGGTGCAGACCTCGCCCTGGTTCAGCGCGAACATGGTGAAGCCTTCCAGGGCCTTGTCCTGGAAATCGTCGTTGGCGGCCATGATGTCGCTGAAGAAGATGTTCGGGCTCTTGCCGCCCAGCTCCAGGGTGACCGGGATCAGGTTCTGGCTGGCGTACTGCATGATCAGCCGGCCGGTGGTGGTCTCACCGGTGAAGGCGATCTTGGCGATGCGGTTGCTCGACGCCAGCGGCTTGCCCGCCTCGACACCAAAACCGTTGACCACGTTGACAACACCCGGCGGCAGCAGGTCACCGATGACCGAGAACAGGAACATGATGGAGGCCGGGGTCTGCTCGGCGGGCTTGAGCACGATGGCGTTGCCGGCGGCCAGCGCGGGGGCCAGCTTCCAGACGGCCATCAGGATCGGGAAGTTCCACGGGATGATCTGGCCGACGACGCCGAGCGGCTCGTGGAAGTGGTAGGCGACGGTGTCGTCGTCGATCTCGGAGAGCGAGCCTTCCTGGGCCCGCAGCACCCCCGCGAAATAGCGGAAGTGGTCGACTGCCAACGGGATATCGGCGTTCAGGGTCTCGCGCACCGGCTTACCGTTGTCCCAGGACTCGGCGACGGCGATGGCCTCGAGGTTCTGCTCCATGCGGTCGGCGATCAGGTTGAGAACGCGGGCTCGGTCCGCCGCTGACGTCTTGCCCCAGGCGGGCGCGGCGGCGTGCGCAGCGTCCAGCGCCTTCTCGATGTCGGATTCGTCCGAGCGAGCGATCTCACAGAACACCTGGCCCGTCACCGGGGTACGGTTCTCGAAGTAACGTCCGGCAGCGGGAGCCACCCACTCGCCGCCGATGAAGTTGTCGTAGCGGGCCGGGTAGGTCATCACCGAACCCTCGGCACCGGGACGCGCGTAAACAGTCATGGGGTTCACTCCTCGCAGTGGTCAAACACAATTGTGCTGCTGATCACTTACGGTACGCAGAAGTGGGTTGCAACACAGTTGCATCGTTCAACGCGGTTGAACCGTGACCGCGTCAGCCGAGGTCGGCGTCGAGCCCCGCCAGGTGCCCGACGGCCTGCGCCCGCACGACCGGGTCAGCCGACGGGTGGTTGCGCAGCAGTTGCCAGCCGTGCCGGTCGTCGCGCCCGTCGGGCAGGGCCAGCCAGCGGCGCAACAGGCCGACGTGTCCGGCCGCGGACGCCGACAGCACCGCGGTGCGCAGGCTCTCCCCCAACTCGGTGCGCAACCGGGCGATCGCCGGCGACACCGACTGCGGCAGCAGCGCACCCGAATAGTGCGACAGGGCCGCGTCGACGTCGCCGCGGTGCAGCGCGGCGAAGACCTCGGCGACGTCGCTCTCGATCGCGGTGAGCAGCCGGTAGGGCCGCGACGCCACGTACTGCGCGCCGATCACGCGGCGCAGCCGGGACATCTCGACGCGGATGGTGACCGAGTCAAGATCGTTGTCGTCCAACAACATTGCGAGATGGTCGGCGCTCAGGCCCTCGGGATGGCGGCTCAGCAGGACCAGGATGTCGGCGTGCCGACCACTGAGGGTGTGCTGGTGGGGTTGTCCGTCATCGCCGGTGGCGATCCAGCGCGGGCGGTCGCCGCCGAGCACCGTCAGGCGGGCCGTCGTCACCGGGTTCGCCGCCGGCTGGAGCAGGCGTTGCAGGGCCAGGTGGTTCTCGATGGCCATCACCGTGGCGCGCACCAAGCCGAGGGTCTGCGCTGAGGCGATCTGGCTGTCCCCGGTCAGGTCGACGCAGCCGATGAGCTCGCCCGTCGTCGGGTCGTGCACCGGCACCGCCGTACAGGTCCACGGCTGCACCAGCCGGGCGAAGTGCTCCGAGCCGTGGATCTGCAGTTCCCGGTCCAGGGCCAGCGCGGTGCCCGGGGCGTTGGTGCCGGCACTGCTCTCGCTCCAGTTGGCGCCGGGGACGAAGTTCATGGCCTCGCCCTTGCTCAGGGCCGTCGGGTCGCCTTCCACCCAGAGCAGGGTGCCGTCGGCCGCGGCGACCGCGACCATGACGCCGCTGTCCTTGGCGTCCTCGACCAGCAGCTTGCGGATCACCGGCAACGCGGCGGAGATGGGCTGGTCGGCGCGGATCTGGTCCAGGGTCTTCGGCACGACGGGCGTGAACTGCGCACCGCCGCGGTCCGGGTCGACACCCGTGGCCAGGCTTCGGCGCCAGCTGTCGGCGATGACGGGGCGGACGGCGGCGGGGTCCAGGTGCTGGGCGTCGATCTCGCCGGTGACGAACCGCTGGTGTACCGCGCGCAGCGTCGAGCCGGCCGGCGACCCCTTGGTGCGGCTGGTTCCCACGACACTCACACTCCTCGCAGGTCGGATACACACCTGCGTGGCCGCCAGGGTAGTCGACCTGGGTGTTTCGCGGCACAAGTTGGTCCCCGACTGCTGCAATGACTGTGTGGCCCCGCCCCCGGCTCTCCATTCCAGGGGCAGGACCACACAGGGTTTGTGGTGCGCTAGAAAACCCAGTCGCCGGCCGCGCGCCGGTCGGTGTCCGCGATGTCGTCGGCGCCGTCCCGGACGGCGTTGCCGAGGCTGTGCAGAATCTCGTTGAGGGCGGCCGCCGACTGGTTCCAGCGGGCCTGCTCGGCCTGGAAGGCCTCGGCGGCTTCGCGGGTCCACGTCTGTTGCAGTGGCGCGACCAATTGCCGAAGTTCTTCCAGCGACGTGTTCATCCGTGCCGACGTGGCATGGATTTGTTGGCGGACGGTGAATTCGATCTCGCCGAAGTGGTACGACAGTGCTGATTGCATGTGCTGTGTCCCGTCAGATCGTGTGGCCGGTAGCGCCGATGCGCTGGGCGTGCGTGTCGGCCGCCTGGCTCAGCACCGCGGCATTCGATCGGATGGTTTCGGCGATACGTTGAAGCGAGGCATGCAGTTTCATCGACTCGCCGTTCCACCGGTTCACCACGTCCTGGAATCGGGTCGCCGCGACACCGCCCCACACCGTCGGTGGGATGGCCGTCATCTGGCCGATGAAGTTGCCGAGCATGGCCCTGATCTCCTCGTTGCGCACCTCGACCTTGCCTGCGATACCCGTCATCAGATCGAAATCCGTAGTCAGGGTGCCACTTTGCGGAGCCGTCATGATTTCCTCTCCATTGGGTTTGATTGTTTAGACGTTTCCGGGGAACGTTCGGTTCCATTGCCGCCCATGTTTTTTCAATCGGTTCGGCGTGCAGAGCGGATGGCGGTGTCACACGCTGCGCGGACCGACGCGCCCTGGCATCCCACGGCGATGCGCACCGGGCCATCGAGCACCACAGTCCACTCGACGACCCGCCTGCCCCGCACCTCGCGGTACCGCACGGCCGCGCGTCCGGCACTGACACCGGCGTCCTCGAAGTCGACGATGACGCCGGCCGGCAGCTTCGTCGCCGCCGCTCGCAACGACCGCGCGGCCACGTCCAGCGTCTGGTCCGGCGCCACCACAGATTGAGTGAGGTGAATGATCTGGCCGCGATCATCGGGCGAAATGATCTGCAGCCGAGCCGATCCCGTGCCCGTCAGCGTCCGCTCGACCGGCCAGCGTGCCGGGACCTGTACCGCGATACGGCCTTCCACGAGCCACGTGAGGTCCGGATCTACAGCGGTGACGACTGCCGCCGGGGTGTCCCGGCTCGACAGCCCCAGTCCCACGGCACAGACGACCGCGACGGTGGCCGTGGCGACAATTGCGATGCGACCCCGCACAGCGCGCGATCCGGCCGCAGCGAGAGTGCCGTCCGGATCGCGATGGTCGAGCAAGTCGTCGCAACTCAATATCTGAGCGGTGACGCCTTGCTCCTGCAGCAGCGCCCGTATTTCAGCGGCCAGGGCCGCGACACCGGGGACGCCGATCGGCGCGTCGATCACCACATCTGTGCCCCACGCAGTTCGGGCAACGACGGCCTCTGCGGTGGCGCCGTCGATGCGTCGCACAACGAACGAGGCGGTTCCTGGCCGGGAGACCGTCACGAGGTCCTCCCCCAGTTCGACCACCGCGCAATCGGATTCGCCTGCGGCCGCACGGAGCACCTCGGTCCGCTCCTGGATGACGACGCGCGTGCCACCGGCGTGAGCGGCGGCTCGAATCCGGTCGACCCTCCACGCCAACCACCAGGTCGGGCACACCACCGTGACCGCTGATGCGGCACCGATCGCCGCGGTCATCGCATCGCGCCAGATGCGTTCGGCGGGAAGGACTGCCGCATCCAGGAGACCCAATTGCTCGTCGATGCACTCCAATGCGGACGTAACAAGTTCGGCGTCGATATCCCCCGGTCCGATGATGGTCGCCGGCCCCACCACCACAGCCGTCATGGCGGATCGGTCCAACCGATTTGGACCAACTGATCGGGCCGCCCACGACGCGTCACGACGGCCCGGCCGGGCGGAAGCGTCATCGGGCGCGCGGCGCCCAGCAGCGGCCCTTCCTCGGGACCGGTGCTCATGATGATGCCGGTGGCGCCCAGGTCACGCATGCGCGACAGGAGCGGGTCAAACATGGCGCGCGCGGCCCCGCCGGAGCGGCGTGCGACCACCACGTGGAGTCCGATGTCCGATGCGTGCGGCAACAGGTCGAGCAAGGGGCTCAGCGGATTTCCCGCCGCACTCGCGACCAGGTCGTAGTCGTCGACTACGACGTGGATTTCGGGACCGGACCACCAGGATCGGTCCCGCAGCTGCTGCTGAGTGATGCCGGGTCCCGGCAGCCGGGCGGTGAGCAGCGACAGCGCGGCCGCCAGTTCTGTGGCCGCCGTGACAGTCGACATCGCATAGCCGAACAGGTGCGGCGGCTCCACCACGCCCAACAGCGATCGCCGGAAGTCCACGATCAGCAGCTGGGCCCGATCCGGGTCCGCCTGTCCGATGATCGCGTGGCACAGCGTCCGCAGCGCGGATGTCTTGCCACAACCTGTGTCGCCGAACAGGATCAGATACGGATCGTCGTCCAGATCGAGTGCGAACGGTTGCAGTTCCTCCTCGGCCACTCCGACGACGTACCGCGGCGGCGCTTCCGCGGCGGCCACCAGCTCCGCGTAGTCGACATGCTGTGGAAGCAGCTCGATGACCGGCGCGGGACCCGAGGGATCGGTCGCCATCCGGTCGAGCTGCGGCAGCGCGACCACGAACTCCTTCCCGTCTCTGGTGAGGCCGCGACCGGGTGGGCACGTGCTGAGCAGCTGGGCACGACGACGGTCCATTTCGGACTCCGTCGGGTCACCGAGCCGCAACTCGATCCGGGTGCCGATGTGGTCTTTCAGCATGGGGCGCAGCTCAGCCCACCGACTGGCCGTGAGCACCACGTGGACGCCAACCGACAGCCCCTGCGCCACCACTGCGGTGATGGTGTCCTCGAGCGCATCGAAGTCGCGGCGCAGCACGGCCCAGCCGTCCACCGCCAACACGACCTCACCATAGTCATCCGGAAAAGGCACCCCAGGTCCGTGCTGCTGCCGAAAGTCCTGGCGACGGCGGCACAGGGTGAACAGTTGAGACACGATGCGCCGCAGTAATTCTGGCTCGTTCCGGCCGGCGACGGCGCCGACCTGAGGATGCCGCCGCAACGCCGTCAGCGCACCGTCACCCAGATCCAGGCCGTAGACGCTGAGCCGTGGTGTTGTTGCGGACAGGCCGAGCACCACTGTCTGCAGCGCAGTCGATTTTCCTGAGCGCGGGCCGCCGACGATCGCCACATGTCCACCGGAGCCACTCAGGTCGATGACCAGTGGGTCGCGGCGCTGCTGAAATGGGTTGTCCACCAGACCGATCGGAACACGCAACGGATGGTCCGCGCCGGCCGCCAGCAACTCGGACAATGCGGGCGAGCCCGTCAGCGGTGGCAGCCAGACCTGATGGGCTTTCGCGCCGAGCCCGGTCAGCCGGTCCAAGGTCATGTCCATCAGGGTCGGGCCGGCCGACGGCTCCGGCGTCACCGCCGGGACTCCGACGGTGAACAGTCCGGGCACCGGATCGTCGTCGTCGCTCGATGGGGCCGGCCCGGATACGAACGTGGACTGAAATCGCAACAACTTTCCGTCCGCAGTCCGCAGCAAGCCGGCACCCGGTGTACCGGGCAACTCATGCGCGTCGGTGACCCCGACGACCGCACGGGACTCGGCCGCCGAGAAGGTCTTGAGGCAGACCCGGTACGAGAGGTGGGTATCCAATCCACGCAGGCGGCCTTCGTCCAGTCGCTGGCTGGCCAGCAGCAGATGAATGCCCAGTGATCGGCCGAGCCGTCCGATGGCGACGAACAACTCCGCGAAATCCGGATGCTGGCTGAGCAATTCGGAGAACTCGTCGACCACGATGAACAACGCAGGCAGCGGTGCCAGGTCGGCACCCGCCGCGCGGGCCCGGCGGTAGTCGCCGATACCGGACAGATTCCCGGCCGCCCGCAACAGCCCTTGGCGCCGGGTCAACTCGCCGGCGAGGGCGTCGTGCATCCGGGCGACCAGATGTGCCTCTTGCGCCAAGTTGGTGATGACCGCCGCGACGTGGTTCACCTTCTCAAAGCCGAGAAACGTTGCGCCTCCTTTGAAGTCGACGAGGATCAGGTTCAGCTCGTCGGGCGAGTGCGTGCTGATCAGCTCCAACGTCAGCGTCCGCAACAGCTCGGATTTCCCGGAACCCGTTGCGCCGATACACAAGCCGTGCGGACCCATGCCGTGCTCGGCCGGCTCTTTGAGGTCGAGTTCGACCGCCGCCCCGGTGTCGTCGGTGCCGATCGGCACGCGCAGACGTTGCCGGGCCGGCCGGGGCGACCACGTGGGCGCCCAATCATGTTGCCGCCGCACAATGTCCGCGCTGCGGGCCAGTTTGTAGCGCGCCAGTCTGCGCGCACAGACCTCTGCTTGTGCTGCCGTCAGCGTGTCGGCGGTCGAGCAGGGCGCGAGCGTCGACGCTGAACCCGAGCCGCCGACCACCAGCAGCGTCACCGCCGCCGTGTCCTCGAACCGCACGGCCGAGGCAGCGTCCACCAGCACCACCAGGTGGCAATCGGCGATGGCAGACACGGCGCCGAGTTCCGGGAAGCGCAGCGGCACCCCACCGATGACGCCCGAACGGTAATGGTGCGGTAGCCATTTCAGCCAGTCCCACTCACCTGATCGGGTGACTAAGGCGATCTTCACCTGATCCGGTCCGTGCCACAACGCCAGTTGACAGACCATGGCGCGTACCCGTCCCTGGGCATCGCCGCCGCCGACGTCGATACGCCGATACCGGTTCACGGCGACGGTCACGGGGACATCGGGCACTGTGGCGGCGGTTCGCAGCAGCCGATCGAATGCCGAGGCGGTCAACGGGTCGGCGACTCCGTCATCGGCGACTTGAGTCGGCACCAGCGTGGTGCGGAGCGGGCGCTCGCCGATGCCTACGCGGATCTCGGTGAAATCGTCGTCATTCCAACTGCGTTGCCACATCCGCTTGGTGCCGGCCACGGTCCACAGCGCGCCGGGCGGTGGATGGTTGTGATGCAGCCAACGATGCTGTTCGGCGGCAGTGCGTCCCGCGCACTCACCGATCGCGTCCAGATACACCAGGTACTCACGACGATCGGCATCGATCTCACCGGCCCGGCGCGCACCGCGCGACCCGAGAACGGTGCTACCGATCATCGACAGCACCATCATGGCCGGGAAGAGCAGGAACATCGGGTTCCGTCCCGCCGCCGAACCCGACCGGAAGTAGAACACCATCATCCCGGCCATTGCCAACAGCATCAGCACGGGTGCGAGGCGGGTGACGACGTTGCCCGGCGACAGCCGCGGCACCTGCGGTGGCGTGCGGACCTCGACGTCTCCCTCCGCCGGTTCGGCTGCGGGAGATCGCGCGACTCTGGTGAATTCCATCGAACTATCAGACGCACGCGGGCGCCGTTCGGTTCCATCGAGTTTCCTGTCGGGCAGGGGTTCGATGTGCGGTTACGGTGGTATCGGGCATGTCGATCCGGGGGGTGCGATGTCCGAATCTGTTTGTCGGCTTTCGGTGCGATTCCACGGCGAACGCACCAGCGAGACCACCGATCTGGTCTTGCCGGCGGGTGCCGCGGTGGACTCGCTACTACCTGACATAGTGGCGCTGGCTCATCCGCAGGAGTCGCCCGATGGCGTGAGCTGGTGCCTGGATCGGGCTGCCGGCGACCCGATCGACGGCTCATTGTCGTTGAGCCAAAACGGCGTTCACGACGGCGACGTGCTGCAACTGCTGCGCAGCATGACCCCGGAACTCGGCGTGCTGCGGACGCACACGGCGACGATGGCCGCCGACCACGCCCCTGCTGGACCGACCGCTCATCTGGTCGGGCCCGTACTCGGGTTGTGGGCGTTGAGCGTCGCCGCCGTGATCCTGATCTGGTCCGCCATGCACGATGATCAACCCACAGCAGCCGTGGTCAGCTGTGGTGGCGCACTGGCCGCACTGACGGTGGCGTGGCGGTCCGGCCTTGGGCAGTGGCCGGTCGCCGCCGTCATACTCGCTTTCGCGGCCGGGTTCTCGGCCGTTCCGGACGGACCGGCGGCCCCGAATGTCCTCCTCGGTTCAGCGGCGGCATTCGCGGTGGCCCTCGTCCTGCTGCGAATCGGCGCACATCGCGTATCTATTGCGGCAGCGTCGTTTTCGGCTCCGATGATCGTGGCGACGGCGGCGGCGAGCGTCTGGTCGCTACCGATGGCCAGTACCGGCGTGGCCACGACCGCGGTGGCTTTGGTGGCGCTGTCGGCCGCACCACGGTGCGCTGTCACCGTCGCCGGACTCACTCCGCATTCGGCGACGGTCGCCGACGGCGACGCTGAGCGGGTCGCACGCGCGCATCTGGTGCTCACGGCGCTGGTGATCGGTGCAGCTGCGGCCGCGGCGATCGGCGCGATCGTGGTGGCGGTGGCCGCCGTGCACCGGCCCAGCACCGCGACGTTGGTGTTCAGCTGGGTGGTGGCCGCAGCGATCGCATTGCGAGCGCCGTCCTACCAGCTTCCGGCACGCCGATGGAGTGTCCTGATCGCGGGAATGATCTGCACCACTGGGGCTTTGGTCGTCACCGTGATGGTGTTTCCCGCCTGGTTGGCCTGGCTCGGTGGCGGCGTCATCGCGGTGGTTCTGGGTATCCGGCGGATCGGGCCGGTGAGCGCCACGACGGGCCGGCGTCTGGTGTATCTCGAATACGCGATGCTGGTCGCGATGGCTCCGTCGGCGCTCTGGGCCGCAGACGTTTTCAGATTGGTACGCGGCGGATGAGACACCGCGATCAGGTGATCGCCGTCGCGTTGACGGTCGCGATGACATCCGCGGCTCCGTGCGCCTACGCCATTGCCCCGAAGCCGGTTGATCACGGTCAGCTGCCCGCGCCCACGGCACCAGCGCCGCCCGGTAGAACCGAACAGTCGGACCGGTGCTCGACGGTGAAGTCGGTCGACGCACGTCCCGCAGGGCAGCTCGACATGCTCAATCTTGCTGCGGTGTGGCCGCTTTCCCGCGGCACCGGACAGACGGTAGCGGTGATCGATACGGGCGTGGCCCGGCACCGTTTGCTACCGCACCTGGTCGCGGGCGGCGATTACGTCTCGTCGGGAGACGGTACTCAGGACTGCGACGGCCACGGCACGGCGATCGCCGGCCTGATCGGCGCCACCACCTCGGGCACTGAACCCGGCGCCTTCAGTGGGGTGGCGCCCGACGCCACCATGATGGCGATTCGGCAGTCCAGCAACAAATTCCGGCTCTCCGACGATCATGAGATATCCGGTGTCGGCGATGTCGAGACACTCGCCCGCGCTGTCCGCTCGGCAGCCGACGCGGGCGCCACCGTCATCAACATTTCGTCCGTGGCCTGCATGCCCGCCGCAGACCCGCTCGACGACCGGTCGCTGGGTGCCGCGCTGGCCTACGCCGTGGATGTCCGCAATGTCGTGGTGGTCGCCGCAGCCGGTAACGCCAGTGGTGAATGCGCACAACAGAATCCACTGTCCGATCCCAAACGCCCGGGCACGCCGGACTGGGACACAGTCCTCACCGTGGTCAGCCCGGCGTGGTACGACGACTACGTGCTGACCGTCGGCTCGGTCAACACGACTGGTGCGCCATCACAATTCAGCCTGGCCGGGCCATGGGTCGACGTCGCCGCGCCGGGCGAATCGGTGGTGTCGCTGAGCGCGCAGGGCGACGGTCTCGTCGACAGCCGGCCAGACTCCCGCCCGCTGTCCGGGACCAGCTACGCCGCGCCCGTGGTGAGTGGTGTTGTGGCACTGCTGCGTTCGCGACTGCCGCAATTGTCTGCGCGGCAGGTGATGGCCCGCATCAAGGACACAGCGCGCCATCCCGCAGACGGCTGGAACGCACAGGTCGGACGCGGTGTGGTCGACCCGCTGACCGCGGTCAGCGGCGGAACACCGGCACCTGCCCCCGCGCGGGTCGCCGCCGCACAGGTACCACCGACGCCCGGTCCCGACGATCGGCCGTCGCGCCGAATCGCCTTCCTCGGCACCGCCATCTGCATCGCGGTGGCGGCCGTCGCCGTGACCGGGCGCCGCCGGTCACGGCGCTAGCTGGTCGAACGTATGGTTGTTGCCTTGCCCCTGACTGGAGGCCTGCTTGGCTCCGTACCGATTCGAATGACCACCCTCACCTCACGGGCTCGGGCGCCGGCTCCGCGGCCAACGACGATTCGCGGGTCTGCCTGCGGGCGATGCGGGCCGGTCCGGCGACATACCAGGCGGCCGCGGCAAGCAGCACAGCCAGGAAGATCCACGGCATCAGGGCTACGGGCCAGGCCGGGAGTGGATACACGTTGCGGTAGAAGACGTACCCGAGGCAGCACGCGACGGTCATCCCGATGATGACGGCAGCACCGATGCTGGCCTGTGGCGCCAGGCGCCGCACCAGAATCGGAATACCCAATCCCATCAGCATGTAGGCAATCATGTAGCCGAAGGTTCCCAGGGTTCCGGTGTAGGAATACACATCGAGCTCGTTGATTCCACTTGCACCCAAGCCGATTGCCGCGATCAGCGCCGCCACACTGAGCAAGATGATCGCAACATGCGGGGTCTTGCGGATGGGATGCGTCGCGGCCATCTTGCGGTGCACCAGCTGTGACTCCCCCATCGATCGAAGTACCCGACTGGCTGCTGTGAGCGAGCCGGTCACGCAGGCGAAGTTCGAGGCCACCGCTCCCAGATCGATGCCCAACGCAAGCCAGTGAAAGCCAAGGCCGTCGGCCAGTGTGTTCAAAGGCGTTGCATCGGCGGCCAGGTTGTCGGCACCGCCGAATCCGACAATCTGCGCGTAAGACGCGTACAGGTAGAGCGCACCGGCCAGGAGCGCACTGCCCGTGACAGCCCGTGGGATTGTGCGCTGTGGGTCTTTGGCCTCGACGGACAAACACGCGGCCGACTCGAACCCGACGAAACCCAGGGTCGCCAATACCATGCCGCTGACCACCTGTTGCACCGTGATTCCGGTGGGCATGAGCGGCGCGAGACTGAACCCATGATGAAGCAGAACCATGGTGCACACCAACAGAATTGCTCCGATAGAGAGCACCTCGAGCACCACACCGGTCCATGCGGAGACCCGGACACCGCGGATCATCATCCATGCCGCGCAGACCACGCACAGGATTTCCAAAACCACCGTGACCGAAATCGAGGTGGCGGGCGCTCCGGCGCTCACCGGTGGAGCCACTCCGAGAAGAGGTTTGGTGTACTGCGAGAATTGGGCGACGCAACCGACGGAGATGAGCAGGTACCCGAGAGCGAGACCGGTCGACCCGACGAACCCGACCGCTCTACCGAACGCGGCGGTGATATGTGAGAGCAAGTCCTCTCCCGGCCGCAACCGCGCGGCCCGAGATACGCACCAGCCCACCAAGAGCAGCACGCACAAGGAGACGGCGTAGGAATACAAGGTTCCTGCGCTGGCGCTAGCGGCCACAAGGGTTGCGCCGGAAACCATCACGGCACTTGGCGCGATGCCGGCGGTCGACTGCGCGACAAGCTCTACGCCGCTCATGCTGGCGGCCGCAAGTCCGGTATCGGCGCCCTGCTGAGCATCTCTGAGTTCTTCGAGCCGCTCGACATTGGAAATAGACGGCATTGATCGGCCTCCTCGGTGTTGGTCGGTCCACGAACATGGCACGGACCGCATGCCGGTCACGGTGGCGACGGCTGGTGTGTGTACAGGGCGAAGTAACCAAGCGGGACAACCGCTTTCGCTCTACGACTGCCCTCGGGACAGACTTTAGGACCGGGTTGTTACTAGGAGTTACGCCGAGTGTTAAATGCGCTAAAAAGAACGCTCCGCCATTCGTGACAGTCCTCACAGAAGTCGGTCAGGACTTGCCAGCGTTGAGCGCGTTCGCGATTACCTTCGGCCGCCGCGTATCGGGAAGCGAAACACCCTAACCAAAGACGCCGCTCATATCGTCAGTCTGACGCTGGATCGAGCAGAATTGGACATCCGAGATCGATGTCGAGTAGATACGTGTCCGCAGCGAGACGGCGCACGTGTCCCAGAATATCGACAAGGCGCCCATCGCCTCGTTATGGATTCAGCAAGCTGGCTGTCGACGAGGGACCGCAGGGCGGAATAGTGTTGCGGTGCATCTATATTCGGACACGGCGTGTCGACTTCTGCACCTTCGGAAACATTTCATGGCGAGCAGGCCGGGCGCAACATTGTCGACGTTGATTCCGCGGACTGCGAATTCCTTGGACCCTGCACTAGTGAAGTGCTCCACAAGGCTTTCGACGCCTCGGGTTGGCGTCGACAATCGCGCAGATTACTGCCTCTTGGCGAAAATAATTCGATGCCAGTCTTTTTCGGCAACCGAGGTGATGTCGCTCATCACGTGTTTGATGGTCAGGTATTCCTCGAACGAATATGCGCTCATATCTTTGCCGAACCCGGAAGCACCGAAACCGCCATGTGGCATTTCGGAAATGATCGGGATGTGATCATTGATCCACACACAGCCGGCCTGGATTTCGCGCGCTGCCCGCTGGGCCCGGTATACGTCGCGAGTCCATGCCGAGGCCGCCAGCCCGTACTCGGTGTCGTTGGCCTGCCGCAGTGCGTCATCGTCGTCGATGAAGGGCCGCACGGTCAGCACAGGACCGAAAATCTCATCGCGGTAGATCTCGGAGTCTTCCGCGACATCGGCAATCAGTGTCGGCGGGTAGAACGTGCCGGAACCCTCGGGCATTGTTCCGCCCGTCACGATCCGCCCGCCTTGCTGCTGCGCCCGCTCCACCATGCCGGCGATCTTGGTCCGGTGTGGCGTCGAGATCACCGGCCCCAGATCGGTATTCGGGTCATGCGGGTCTCCGGTGACGACCTTGCCGAACAGTTGGGCAACGCCGTCCACAAAGTCGTCGTACAAAGGTAGCGCCACGATGGCGCGGGTGGCCGCGGTGCAATCCTGGCCGGTGTTGATCAGGGATGCCGCCACCGCGCCATGGATCGCGGCATCCAAGTCCGCGTCATCGAAGACCACGAACGGAGCCTTGCCGCCAAGTTCGAGCTGAGTGCGGTGGCCGTGAACCGCCGCTGCTGCCATCACTCGTCGCCCGACTGCCGTCGAGCCGGTGAACGTCACCATGTCGACGTCACGATGCCCAGAAAGGGCTGCGCCGACGTCGGCGCCCAGCCCGGTCACAACATTGAACACGCCTTCGGGCAGCCCCGCTTCGCTGGCCAATCGGGCCAGCGTGAGCGTGGTCAGCGGGGTGATCTCAGCGGGCTTGATCACCACGGCACAACCAGCTGCCAACGCGGGCAGTACCTTCCAGACCGCCATCTGCAGCGGGTAGTTCCACGGCGTGATGGTGGCGACAACTCCGACCGCCTCACGCCGGATGCTTGAGGTGTGATCGGCCGAGTACTCGGCAGTGGCCTTGCCCTCGAGGTGTCGGGCGGCACCGGCAAAAAAGTCGATGTTGTCAATGCTGCCGGGAACGTCGAAGTTTGTCGCTAGCCGAACCGGTTTACCGGTCTGGCTCACCTCCTGATCGATGAGCTCGTCAGCGTTCTCTGCGGCCAGTCGGGCCAACTGCGCCAGAACCGTGGCCCGCTCGGCCGGAGTTGCCCGGGCCCAGCTCGGCTGTGCGGCGCGAGCCGCGGCTACTGCAGCGTCCACATCGGCCGGCGTCGCCAGCGCATATGACGCCACGACGACACCCGTGGCCGGATTGATGATCTCGAACGGCCTCCCGGCCGTTGTCACGATCTTTCCGTTGATGAAGCTACCTGCGACGACCTGGCCTCCACCTGCGCTCACAATCTTGCACGCTACCCCAACACTGTTGCGGATTCCACTTGAAACGTCATCACTTGCGACTGATTCCGTTGCCAACATTGCATTGAGCGACGGAATCAGTGCACAATTGAGGCCATGGCCATCTCAGATGCACAGCCCGATGCCGCTGCGATGCCTGCGCGAAGTAGCCAATCTCGGGGCGGCACCGCATTCCAGCTCGACGAACTCTCGAAAGAGATCATCGAGAAACTGCAGCAGGATGGCAGGCAGTCCTACGCCGCCATCGGTAAAGCGGTCGAACTGTCGGAAGCGGCGGTGCGCCAACGTGTTCAGCGCATGGTCGACGCCGGCGTCATGCAGATCGTCGCCGTGACCGACCCCGTTCAGCTGGGCTTCGGACGCCAGGCCTTGATCGGCGTTCGATGCACCGGAGATACCACGAAGGTCGCGGACAAACTTGCCGCCATCGCGTCCGTCGACTACGTCGTGCTGACCGCCGGAACCTTCGACATCATCATCGAAGTCGTCTGCGAAGACGACAGCCACCTGCTCGACCTGCTCAACAGCAAGATTCGAGCCGTACCCGGGGTGCTATCCACCGAAACGCTCGTCTACCTCAAACTCGTCAAACAGCAATACAACTGGGGCACCCGATGACAACCATCAATGCAGCACAACCACTTTCAACCGACCTGGCAGCCAAGGCCAATCGGCATCTCTGGGGACATTTCGCCCGTCACGGCACCGATATCGCCCCACCCATCATCACCCGCGGCGAGGGCGTCACCATCTTCGACGACCGAGGCAAAAGCTATATCGACGGGCTTTCGGGCCTGTTCGTCGTGCAGGTCGGGCACGGCCGCGAGGAACTCGCGGCGGCAGCTGCCCGCCAGGCCGAGCAACTGTCCTTCTTCCCGTTGTGGTCCTACGCAACGCCGCCCGCAATCGAACTGGCCGAACGCATCGCCAACTATGCGCCAGGCGACCTGAACCGGGTCTTCTTCACCACCGGCGGCGGCGAAGCGGTGGAGAGTGCATGGAAGCTGGCCAAGCAGTTCTTCAAGTTGACCGGAAAACCCGGTAAACACAAGGTGATTTCGCGTTCCATCGCGTACCACGGCACCCCTCAGGGCGCACTGGCGATCACCGGGATCCCGGCATTCAAGGCGCCATTCGAACCGCTCACCCCCGGCGGCTTTCGCGCACCGAACACCAACTTCTACCGGGCGCCCGATGCCTACGCACACGACCAGGAGGCATTCGGCCGGTACTGCGCCGACCGCATCGCCGAGGCCATCGAATTCGAGGGTCCCGATACCGTCGCCGCAGTATTCCTGGAGCCAGTGCAGAACGCGGGCGGCTGCTTCCCACCACCACCTGGGTACTTCCAGCGGGTCCGTGAGATCTGCGACCGGTACGACGTACTCCTGGTGTCCGACGAGGTGATCTGCGCCTACGGCCGCATCGGCTCGATGTTCGCCTGCGACGATTTCGGCTACATCCCCGACATCATCACCAGCGCAAAGGGTTTGACATCCGGCTACTCCCCCATCGGCGCGATGATCGCCAGCGACCGCCTGTTCGAACCGTTCAACGACGGCAAGACGATGTTCGCCCACGGCTATACCTTCGGCGGACACCCGGTGTCGTCCGCAGTGGCGCTGGCCAACCTCGATATCTTCGAGCGCGAGGGCATCAATACCCATGTGAAAGCGAACGCCCCGATATTCAGGGCAACACTAGAGAAGCTGTACGACCTTCCCATCGTCGGCGACGTTCGCGGTGAGGGATTCTTCTACGGCATCGAACTGGTAAAAGACAAGGCCACCAGAGAGACGTTCAACGGCGAAGAGTCCGAGCGCCTGCTGCGCGGCTTCCTGACCCCCGCACTGTGGGAGGCCGGTCTGTACTGCCGCGCGGACGATCGCGGCGATCCGGTGATCCAGCTGGCTCCACCGCTGATCAGCGGCCAGAAAGAGTTCGAAGAGATCTATAGCATCCTGCACAACGTCCTCGACGAAGCGGGGCGCCGCCTCTAGATCCTTGAGACGGGCCGAGACAGGATTTCGCGGGATCATCGGCCGCTACGGCGCCAGTCCGTCCCGCAGCACTTCAGCCGCCGGCACGCTCAATTCAGGTCCTCCGGGCAGCCGGGCCAGCAGCGGCCAAGGTGCGGGCAGCGGCTCACCCTCCACGCCAAGGTATTTCGCCGTGTCGGCGTCGTGGATGCCGTACCGGACGCCGGTATCCGCCACCAGGTACAGCGGGCCGGTCACCGATCCACCGGTAACCCCGGTGGCATGCACGTACGCGTACCGTCCCGGCGGTATTGCCACCGCATCGATATTCGGACCGTCGCCGTCGGCTTGCACCAGCGCGACCTCATGCGCTGCCGGCTTCCCCGGTAAGACAGCGGTATTCACGCGACCCGAATCCGATTGCCATTGTGCGCACACCGGGACCTCGCTCGGCAGAGGCGCAAGGGCCTGCTCCGGGAAGGTCGACACGGCAAGGTCGTGGACCGCCGGGATGGCGGCGATGTCCGCCGGGCGCACGGTCCGGAGGTCGCCGTCAGCCACACCGTGTGCGAACCGGATGACGTCGGCCGCAACGTCGCCGACGCGTTGCAGACCGCCGGCGAGAACCACATGGTGCTCCGCGGCATCTGCGCGGTTGACTCGAAGTACCTGTCCGACAAGGAAACCGGCGGTCCCCCTTGTACCAAGACCCGGGATGCCTGGCGCCGCAATGGCGGGGACTTCGGGCAACAGGTCGAGAAAGGACCGCGACAGCGGCCGGGGTGTGACGCCGTCGAGTCGCAGTGCCCGGACCACCGCGAGATCCCGTAGGTCGACTTCAGCCCGCCTGCCGTCGTACACCAGATATGTCGTCGCATGGTGCTCGCCTGCTGCCGCCGCCAGGATCGGCCGCGCCCGCTCATGCCCGCCGGCATCCGGGCCGGCGAGCAGTACTGTCCGGCCGCTGTCGCAGACCTGCCACGTTACCGCGGTGAGCGGTCGGCCCAATTCGGCTGGGGCACCGGGTATTCCGACGAGAGGTCCGCGCGGCGCGGCGGCGATCGCGTCAGCATTGACTGGCACCGGGTTGACCGCGGACTTAGCGATGAGCCGTGCCGACGCGAGATTGAGCGCGGGATGCCACGTCGAGCCGATGCGCACGTACAGCGCGCCGGTGTCCCGGACCATGACAATCGGCACCTCCCCCAGTCCGCCGGCCGGTGACGCGATCGCGATGACCGCGCACACTGCGACCGCCAGCAGTCCGGCGAGCCATCCCGCCGCGTACGAAATCGATTGCGCGCGAATCGGTTCATCGACCATCGCAGCGTCACCACGCACCAGTGCGTGGATCAGTCGACGCATTTGAAAGCGCCGGCCGCTGGCCTCTAGTTGCGCACCCTGTCCCCGAGCCATGTCCATCCCCCGGCTAGCAGCCTAACCGCGGACGGACACGCGCCCCGACGCCAATTCGCCCCCGCGGTTCGTGCACGTTCAGTCACGCCGAGCGTGACTGAACGTGTGTCAATTCTCAAAAGCGGTGTCCCGTTCCATGTGGCTCACCTGCAACGACTTGATCGCGTCCAGCGCGAATCCGAAGACCGTCTACGGAAGAGTAGCTCATTCGTCGCACATCAAATGGACAACTTCTGCGAACAACCTCTGCATATCGAATGGGCTCAACGTCCTCCAACGGTCATCCCGCGGCGCCAGAAACGTCGCCACGAGCCGCCGGCGATCGCTTATCTGGGCAACGTAATCGAATTCCACGAAATCGGACCGGTTCTCGCGCTCGTGCACAGTGATCAACCACTGGCGCCCCTGAGTCCGAATTCCTTCGATGCGGGGCGCGGCGACATCCAACGTGATTCCAGAG
This sequence comes from Mycobacterium sp. PDNC021, assembly GCF_048282635.1. NCBI lineage: Bacteria > Bacillati > Actinomycetota > Actinomycetes > Mycobacteriales > Mycobacteriaceae > Mycobacterium > Mycobacterium sp. PDNC021. The sequence continues at coordinate 2,007,479 of NZ_CP182502.1, read as the reverse complement.
GTGTCAGGCCAGTCGCCTGCACGTCCCGAGAAGGTGACAGCCGCGCATTTGGGATCGTCAAAGATCGGAGATATCGCCAACTTTGATGCAGTGGTATCGGCGACGGTAAACTCGATCCGAGCACTTCGGGAAGGGAGATTTCCCGTCACTCCCGCCACGGAGCTGCCGACAGGAAGGGGATTCGGGCGCAACGCAGTGCCACAATCTGCCGGATCGTAATGCGTCCCAATCGCGGCACCACGCTCCATGTCCGCGTCTTGAGCAGCAAGGCGGCGCGCGAGTTTACGAGAAGGCTGATAGCCTGGCGGCAACAATCCCTCGACTGCATAAATCTTCGTGAGCCAGCCCCCCTCGGCAGCGCCCCCTACGACATGCACAAGCGGTTGCCGGGCCACGGATCCACATCCTTCAAGCACCATTGCTAATAGCAAAATTGCCAGCACTCGCAGCCCGCTTATGACTCGGCGCCCGCAGCTAGGCGTGCGGCCGCGCAGATCCCAACCCCACGTATCGCCCGAATTGTTATCTGCACCAACTGATCCGAGTCGACCGAGACCGTTCATACGAGTATCGGACGGCCCATATTTCGGGCAACGGTCGACCCGTACCTGCTCACGAGCTGAATGGCGTTGGACGAAAATTGCTCCGCACACGGCGCTTCCCCCTGTCGCGAAATGTCACCGCGTCGAGGCCGACTCGTATGCGCGTCGCACATCAGAGCAACAGCGGATCAACGACCGACCATTACCTAGGAACCGCTTCAGAGCAGCCCCTCAATCCCCAATTCGCGCAGCATAGTCTGTTACTACGAATTATTATTGTTAACATCGTAACATGAGTGCTCGGAGCGCTACAGAAGCTGAACACATCCACCGATCCCCTCGCGCGAATATCAGCCTCGCCCCAACGCCACGTCGACTCACCACACCGGGGACCAGGCCTGGAGATTCGCGCAGAAGGGCGACACCCGCGCACGGAGGCCAATCCTCAAGTGACACAGTTTGGGCTCGACCAGAACCGCCTGTAGATCAGCAGTGAACTGGGCCGCGATCACCGCGATCAATACTCTCACCCGAAAATTCGGCAATGACGCATCGGGCACATGATCGCACGAAGGCAGCAAAGAATGAGCTCTTGACACAGGCTGAAGATCCCTGTAGTGCGCGCAAATTATCCGCCTCAACAAATACGCAGACAACGGCGATAGTGCGGCCCATTGGACACAAGAGCAACGGACGCCAAATGCTCCAGCCAGCCCGCATTTCGGCTAATTTTTCGCCTTGCAGCGAAATCTGAGTATCGCTATACTCACAAATTGACGACAGCGTTACTGGGGGGCTCCCGGTCGGGCGATCTGTCTTGCACATAAATAGCTTGGGACACGATAGAAACTCCCGTCGACCGCCATGCACAGCAGCAGAAGGGAACGATGTCCATGGATGGCGTGCTGCATTCAGGTCGGCCGCATCGAATGACGCGCGTGTGGCAGCGTGGGTTCAACCCAGTGCACCCACAGCACACCCGCTCGAGTGCAAACGTTCGACTAATGCGGTCATGATGCCTGCGACGCACGAGCGGGCGCGCGCACGAATGGCAAATGGGCTGCCAGATGCGCAGCACTCAACCGAAAGCCGCGCGCGGAGCTCTTCAGTCGACATGACTTCCCGAACCACGACTTCGACCGACGACGGTCGACTTTGTTGGCTTCAATCTTACGATTTGGTGTACTCAGTTGTAGAGCGTTATCTACCAACACAGTTGGCACATTTGCAGTTGTGCGTGCGCCGCCCGAACGATTCCGCTGCCGATATCGTTGACTGCCTGACAGGCGTGTTCATAACTGTTCAAGCGCTCGCAAAAGGCACCCAGGGCCAAGATCGAGGACAGGCCGCCTGTATTGATCGATCGTCCGCGCGTGTCGCCCGCGCCGTCGACGCAAGCTGCGATGTGTGTATGGCGACCACCCGTGCAGGCACGCACGCCAACCGCACGGACGTGCTAGTCGAGATCACGGCTCGGACTATGCAGTCCATGCTGTTCTCACCCGATTTCAGCGCCCAGCTTAAGACGCCCCAAGACATTGCCGATTACATGCGAACCCACCTGCTCCCGCTGGCGGTATACCTGCTCGGTAACTGCCGGGCCATCGAGTGCGAAAGTAGATGCGAAAGCACAGCGAGACAACAAGTCCGACCGTTATAGCCTGGCTACCAGCTAAATTCACGGCATTGCCGCCCGAGCTGAGGCTGGCGGCCACGGACTGACGCGGATCACCGCCATTAATTGCAAAGGACGCTCGCCGGCATGAGGCGATCGTGCCGTTGCGACTGGTTCAATAGCATCACCGCGCCACGGCCCAATATGGCCGAGCATCAAATCGTGATCTCCTGTACAGGACGGCACAGTATGCTCGGGGCAATACGCAACGCGTCGCGGTATCCGAATGGGTTCGCTCGCTGCACGATTCCAGGAGAAGGGCCCGCGTTGGAACTGAAAGACGCCCGAGAAGCGAATGATGATCGCATCCTCGACGCGGCACTTCGCGCGTTGGTGGACTTTGGTGTCGAGCACGCAACCGTGAAATCCATCGCGAAGTACGCCGATGTGTCCCACATGACGGTCTACCGACGGTGGCCGGCAAAGAATACGCTGTTGATCACAGCAGTGATGCGTGAACTGGATCGGCTGTTCAACGAAGCACAAGAAGCCGCCGCCAAAGAACGGTCGTTCGAAGACAAGATCATCACCGGTTTCGTCGCCGTCTATTGGGGCCTGCAAACCCATCCTCTCATGACACGCGAGATGCGCAGCGAGCCCGATGTGGCCCTGCGGCTGCTGACTCACGAGTCAGGTCCGGCTCAGGCTGTCGCGACTGACTTCGCCGTGTCATCTATAGCCCGGGCAGCGAAAAGTCACGACGTCGACCTTCTCAAACCGCGCACTCTGGCCGAGATGCTCGTGCGGATGGTTCACTCTCTGCTGCTTGCTCCGCCCAGACAACCCGCTCTGGCAACCAAGGCTGATGTCCGCCGGTACGCGCGGCGCTTCGTGTTGCCGATCGTGCGCGCCGTAATCGAAAACGCCGACCGATCGTGACACTGATTGCCGTGTGACTCACCCGCCAAGAGTCAGACCAGCGGCTTGCTCAGCCGATGTCATAGCTGAATGTTCCACCGCATCGCGTCCACAGGGAATGTGCGCACAAACCCCGGTAGCGGCTTGCACGTCAGTCCGATGCCGCGCATCAGCCGGCTGAACCGTCACGCTGTTCCCGCTGCCCACCGGGCTCTGCATCACGCCATAACAGATTTCCGGCCACGCCAGCTGCATTGCCACATTCGCAAGCCCGACCTGCACAACTGTATGTCCGTCATTCCCCTTGCTGAGTACCTCGACTGCCTGCTCCTGCCGCGGCTCAGTCTGTTCGCCCCCTGTACTTGCATGCTCCTCAACCATCAGAGGATTTAGTGCGGGAAGGGACCAGGCTAAGTCCATCAGCGCGCCTCTCGATACAGTGCCAGTGCCCAACCTCCATCTGGTGTCATTCCACCCCAGAAGCAGATGTGTCGTCAGCGTGCACCAAAATTGCGCTGGGGTCAAGTGCAAGAAGAAAGGACATGTCGGTAATGCCAATCGCCAGGCGTGTCTACGGCGGGGTTACTGCCGACCAGCGCAGCTCAAGTCGCCGAGAGGCCTTGCTCGAGGCCGCACTCGACCTGATCGCCGAATCAGGAGTGCGATCAGTCACCAAGCGCGCCGTCTGTTCGCGAGCGCGACTCAACGATCGATACTTCTACGAACACTTCTCCGACATCAATGCCCTCCTGCTGGCGCTCGGAGAATGGGTCACCACCCAAGGGCTACAAGCCGTTCTCGATGCCACACGAGGATCGGCACCTCCAGCACGGGTACACGCGGCCGCCGGCGCAGCACTGGGCTTCTTGTTGGCCGACCCTCGTCGCGCCCAACTTCTGATCAGTTCGCATACCACCGAGACCCTCCAAAGCATTCGCATCGCCACCAATCACCAGATCGCCGCGTCAATGTCTGCTCTCACCCGAGAACAACTCGGGCCCAAGGCACCACCCACGTGCGACACTGACCTCGTTTCCTTCACGATCATCAGCGGCACAATGGAACTTGTCGCGGCATGGTTGCGCGGCGAATTCGACACCGACCGTGATCATCTCACCGACATCATTGCGGCAATGCTGTTTGCCGCCGGCCACATCAGCCGGAAGTAACCCGGCGCTCGTCGATGCACGCGTACATTCGCGATCGCCACATGCGACGCCCTAGAATCCAGACCAAGAGACCACTGAATTTCGGTTCCCACGTGGCCAATAGGGTGATTGAGGCGTAGTTGATTCCGACCGATCACGATAGCGCGAAGACGCCAATAGATGGCTGCACCACAAGACCCAAATCCCCAAGTTCGAAATTTGCGTCACAATTGCTCCATCCGCCCATCGTCGCCCGTTTGCTGGTCGATTCGCGACAGTTCTCGACAACCTCCGATTCACCAGACGTTGCGATTACCCTCACAACGCGAGCTACCAGGCGACTCTCGGAACTCGAGCGTCGAGCGCGGAGAATCCTTCCCCCATGCAGTCAGGGCTTCCTTGCGTTTCCACCGCACCCGTGCGGTCCGAACCCTGCTCGGTTGACTGATCTGAATCCCAAAGACAACAAAGATGAGACCGCGCCAGCACTCGCCACGCTGAAGGATTAGCCGACTCAGTGACGTGACACAGTACTTCGTGCCCGACGCGGTTGATGTATGCCACAAACGGAGACTGTCTGGCGTCCAAGCGGCGCCGGACAGTCTCTGTCCGATGCGACCGTATCGCTGCAACGGCATACAGGAACCGCGGTAGCGGGCCGAAAAAGCCGCACAATGCCTTGGGTCACCAGGTTGCACTGCGTGGCTGCTCACGCACGGCTGGCGCCGCGCTGGCCGGATAGTTGGCGCAGCCGGCATTCGAAGCACCGCAGGGGCGCCAGAATCATGCCGGCGAAAACAGGCTGCCGACGTAGTCAATCACGTCGGCGACCGCTGCCCCGGACCCGGGAATTCCCGAATAGATGGCCACACCCGAGACGAGCGTCAACGCTGCCTCTGCCACAACGCCCACGTCGACGTCCGCATCAAACTCACCGTTGGCGGAAGCGGCCGCCACACAGTCAGAGACGAACCTCCGCACCTCATCGAATGGGTCACTGAGGCCGCCGAGGGGCTGCCATTGACGACAAGCCTGCACAGCCATCTTCATAAAGAGCGAGGCCCGCGCTGAATCATTCTGCCCATCAACAAACAACTCGGTCATGAAAGCAACCAAGCGTCCCGCCAGATCGGGGTAACTACCAACTGCGTTCACTGCTGCCGCGAAACATTCATCGCGAACGACCTCTAAGACCGCAGCGTAGAGCGCATCCTTGCTGTCAAAGTAATACCGGAGCGCGGGTCGCGTGACGCCACTAAGCTCGGCAATGGCGTCCATCGTCGCCGCGTCAAACCCCCAATCGCAGAACACCGTTTGCGCCGCATCGATAATCCGGTCACGTGTGACCACCGCGGATGACCCGGATGGGCGTCCGATGCGACGGTTACCGTCCTGGGCAAGAGTCGGAACGCCCTGACGGCCATCGAAACCACCACTGGAGACACGCTTGCGCGTTTGACGGTCCGCCTGGCCCGCCACCACATTCTTCACAATACTTCCGCTCCGGCTCACATCGCCTCCCAAGGATCGAATCGCCTCCCAAGGATCGAAACAACGGACCGGGTCGGATGCACTTGGCCCCCCGGAGCGAATTGCAAAGGTGAACAGCCAGAACCAACGATCTGCGCACCGCGGAAAACTAAGAACCATTCCGATCCCACCTACGGCGAACCCGCCGACATCGATGTCATCGTGACGACCGCAGCCAGAAGTGGTACGCGTTACCTAGCCAGATGCTCACTGGGGCGCAGCCCAGCCGGGCGACTGCGCGCTGCAATCATCGATTCAAACACCCTCGTCCGACAAGCTCACCAAGCGCAGACCAAACAGCGCTGGTTGCACTGTTATTCAACTAATATCATAGTAACATAGCGGATACGTTCCGCGCATTGCCCTGCATCATCTTCCATGGAATGCAAAGCGGTGTGCGTAGAAGTTTGCCGCCAGTGGCCGCCACTGGACGTTTGCCTTCTAACGTCGGAGAACTGTTCGTAGAAGTACCGGTGAATAAGCAGCGCGCGTGAACAAATGGCGCTTCGCAACGGATCGCACCGCAGATTCGGCAAGCAGGTCGCGCGCGGCCTCAAGCAGGGCCCCACGGCGGCTTGCGCAGCACTCCTCCGCAGCGCCCTTGTCATAGACGCGTGTGGCAGCTGGCATCGTCGCCTCGTCAAAGACTTGACTGCATAACGACTTTAGTGCACGCTGACACCACATCAATTTCTGGTGCCAGAAGGCACCAGACAGTTTGATCATTCGGCACTCAAATCTAAGGCGAAAACATGGACGCAGCCTCGACGCTTCCTCCGGTCCCGATGGATGTCGTCAATACTCTGATTGGCGACGAAAGCGGACCGGCAATTGCGGCGCGGATCGAACGCGAGCAAGAGCGGGCGGTCAAGGTCTTCGCCCAGGGGTTCGATGGGCTGACCGTGGTGCTGGCGGGGCCCGCGAACGTGGCAATGCAACTGGCATGGCCCGAAGTGTGTTACGGCGTCATGGAGAGTCCAGTTGACAGCGGCAGTGTCACCAAGCACCCCTTCAAGCGTTACCGGACCACGATTGGCTACGTGGCCATCGCGTTGTTCGGTTCCCAGGAGCTGCGCTTGGCCTACCGCGACGCAGTCAATGGATCACACCGGCACATTCGGTCAGGGCCGGACAGTCCGGTGAAGTACAACGCGTTCAACCGCGATCTCCAATTGTGGGTGGCATCCTGCATCTTCTACGGAGCCCGCGATGCGATCATTCGATGCCACGGCCCACTTACCACTGAACAAGAGAACGTGGCGCTACTAGCCGGCTCTCGATTGGCCACCACGCTGCAGGTGCCATTCGGCATGTGGCACAACGATATCAACGCATTCTGGGAATACTGGGAGGCCGGTCTGCAGCGTTCGGTCATCGATGATCGGATGGCCGCCTACTTGCGCGGGCTGGTGGAATTCGATTTCCTGGCAGGACCGTTGCGCACCGCCATCCGCCCCGCTACCCGGATGTTGACCTGGACCAACGTTGGCTTTCTCGCGCCGCCGATCCGCGAGCAGCTCGGCTATCAATGGACAGAGCGCGACGAACGTCGGTTCAGCGCGCTCATGCGCGCTATCGGACTGGCGCAAACGCCGCTACCCCGGTTTGTACGCACCCTGCCCGTCGAGGCGATGCGCTGGAACATCCAGCTACGACATCGGCTGGGCAAGCCACTCGTCTGAACCTTGACGGGCTGTACGTCACCCACCTCGCCGTAACTTGCTGAGGACTTGCGGTGCCCAGACGTCACTGTTCCCGGTTTTGAATCAACAATAAATTATTGAGACCGGTGCTTCCGATAGCTGGAATCGCGACTGGGATGACGCGGTTGGAACCGAAACACTTTGGCGCCGTGGGCCTGATCCGTAGTCAACGCGGAGCAGCTGTTGATGTTGCGGTCCGTGACCGTGGCCCGCTCAACGGGTCGAAGTGTGTTCGCAGAGGCGGTTCTGCGGTTGGAAGTTCAGGACTGCAGCCGAATGGATTGAGTTGAAAGGCCGACGTGATGCTGCGATGTCAAAGCAACGAGCAGACGTGATTTCCACACCTGCCGACGGCGACGCAATTGATTCGCCTCCGGTACTTATGACCGAGGTGTTTTCACCTAGTGACGACGACTCACACCAGGCCAATCCTGATGTCCGTCACGGTGCACGCCCACCGTCATCCTCAAGTTCGCAGCGACCTCAAATATCAATCGATAGAGAGCGCATATTCGTTACCTACTCCGTGCCGATCACTGCTGCCACCGGCGAGTTGGATATCGAAAACCAACCAGCAAGCCTGTGTCGACAGGGTGCTTACGCTGATGGTCGGCGCGGCGGGGTACGCGGGATACTCCGAGTTCGCCGCTATCACGGCTGTGGTCGACAAGGTACGGGACCTGTTCGGGCTCACAGTATGGCACGACGCGACCGACTACTCCGCAGCATGAAAAGCCAATCGGCACAGCGTATCCCAAGAAATGCTTAGGGGAAAGTAAGAATGCCAGATGCCAACTCGACACCAACGTCGTTCGCCCAGCGCTTGAACCGGCTCTTTGAAACTGTGCATCCACCGGGGCGCGGTCCGCTCTCGCCGGCCGAAGTGAGCCGAGCTTGCAGCAACTTAGGCGTGCCGGTATCACCGCCGTATATTTCGCAACTACGAAACGGAGCGCGAGTGGTTCCGTCGACCAGAATTCGCGAGGCTATCGCACGAGCATTCGGAGTTTCTTCGACATATTTCACCGACGACGCTTACTTTGAGCGAATCGACGCCGATCTGATGCTGCTAGCCGCATCGAAGACCGGCCCCGTGCGCCGGCTCGTCGACGCTATTAGCATTCTGCCACCCGCGGCCCGTGTCGAACTGGAAATATTCATCGGCACCTTCGCTGACGACGAGGTGGACCGGCCAAGAAGTCGCGACAGTGATCTTTTGAACAAATCTGTCAACTACCAGGTCGGGATATCGCAGCTGCGCGCGGACGTGTTGCACTACGTAAAGCTCTCTGCGAGCGGTCATATCATCGATGTAACTCGGCGCGGCGCGGTTCTCGCGCGAATGCAACCATTGTGGATGAGTCGTCCGCAAGCGCCGAGCGGCAGCGTTATCATTGTGCGCATCACGGACCTGCGGAGTCGGACCGCGTACTACATGGACCGCATCATGGATGGTGCCGGCGTGTACGTCGTGCATCAGGACCGACCGGTCGTGTGGATCGGATCAGTCAACGCATCAACCCATTGAGCCATAAACGATTGTGAGCCCTCGCGCAAACCAGACTCAGATGAAGTCATCGCAGAATCTCGCTTGCCCGCGTCAGCTCGAAGATGGGATATCCTCTTTGGTGGCAGCCACTTTCACGGCTGAGCTCGTCCCGGCGGCGTATTCAACCGCGAGCGCGTAGCCGGACGGCGACGCGCTCGAGCGGCGGAATTGAGCGCCTCCCGTCATGGTGGCCGATACAGCCGTACAGGGATTTGCATCACGAGACGCTGATGGGGGTGGCTGGCGACGGGGCGTCTAGCTACGAGCGCAGATGTCGCTGGCGGCTGATACTCCATCCCTGGGATGGTCGGGCGCGAACGACGTGAGCCCGATGCCCTTGTATGCGGTTATCAGCTTCTCGTACTTGCGGCGAGCACGGGTCAGTGGAGTGTCGGTAATGGCCACCGGCAGAATCCGGTATGCCGATCGCATCAGGAAGGACAACGCACTGAACTCTAGGTCGTGTCGCCAGGTCCACTTCATCGGTACCAGTGCCCGCGCGCCAGGGTGCATAACACCGAAGCCCAGCACCGCTGCTAGATGTCCTGCGACGGGACCGACCAGAGCCCACGCCGGAGCAGCCATAATCGGAACAAAGTCGGGACGCGGCGGATGTAGCAAAGAGCTCGTTGCAGTCTCCAGAGTTGGCGTGGCGGCAAGTCTATTGGCCACCATGTTGTCGTAGTAGTTGCAGAGGTCTCGGTAGTCGCTGACGAGTCTTGAGCGTCCCGGCAACTGCAGATCGGTGACGTCCTCGCGGAAGTGATTCCAGACGGCCTGGTTGTCTGCGTCGGTGAAGTCCATGCCGCTGATCACCACAGCGGCATTGCGATACATGAAGAAAGTGCTGATCAAAATCCAGTTCCACAGTTCGGGATTCAGCGCCGAATAGCGGTTACCGCCCGCGTCGACACCTTTGACGTCGCGGTGCAGGCGCAGCAGACGCGCGGATTCTTCGCGGCGATCTGCAGCATCGCCGGAGAAAACGATCTGAGCAGATGTGGCGGTGCGCAATCCACGCGGCACCGGGGTGTTGCGGATGCGCCCCGTCTCTTCCAATGCCGCTGATACGGCGGGCATCATCGTCTGGTCAAGCAGCGCGGCGGCGAACAACCCGATGAACGCCGAGCCCGATATCCGTTCGAATCGGTCGACCCCGTCGGTGCATGCCGGCGCGGCGCCGTCATGGTCAAGCGAGATCGATTCGGGTGCCGGTGAGGTGATCGATGCTTGATTAACGGGACAGGTCATTGGCGTTCTCCTGCGCTCAGAGCCACCGTTAGGAGTGGCACGGCCAGTATTCTGGTGCCAATCAGCACCAGACTTCTATTTGGAGTTAGCGTGCACCAGAATTGAGTGGGAGTCAAGGTCCGGAACGCCCCCTTGGCCGCCGAGTTCGCCCAGGCCTAATGGGGCGCGAATGACCGCGTGCACGCCCTCATCCAAGGCACCAGAAGTCGCCCCCGAGCGGCAGCCGGAACATACCGGACACAACTCCGCACGCGACTTGTCCGCCGCCGACCCGCTCGCCGCAGGCATCCCATGCGCCAATCACACGCAGGCGGGACATGCGCCCCGACGCCAATTCGCCCCGGTGACTTGTGCACGATTTCCGCGCTCGCCGCGGAAAATCGTGCACAAATCGCTAGGAGACGTCGACCCAGTCCAGGGTGCGGCCGACGGCCTTCTGCCAGCCGGCGTACCCGGCCGCGCGCTGGCCGTCGTCCCACGACGGCGCCCAGCGTTTGTGCTCCAGCCAGTTGGCGCGCAGCTCGTCGGGGTTCGACCAGAACCCGACCCCGAGTCCGGCCGCGTAGGCCGCACCGAGCGCAGTGGTCTCGGCGACAACGGGTTTCACCACCTCGACGCCCAGCACGTCGGCCTGGATCTGCATGCACAGTTCGTTGGCGGTGATGCCGCCGTCGACCTTGAGCACCTCGAGGTGCACGCCGGAATCCGCGGCCATGGCGTCGACCACGTCGCGGCTCTGGTAGCAGATGGCCTCCAGCGTGGCCCGCGCCAGGTGGGCATTGGTGTTGAACCGGGACAGCCCGACGATCGCTCCGCGCGCATCCGAACGCCAGTACGGCGCAAAGAGTCCCGAGAACGCCGGCACGAAGTACACGCCGCCGTTGTCCTCGACCTGGCGGGCCAGCGTCTCGCTGTCGGAGGCACCGGCGATGATGCCCAGCTGATCCCGCAGCCACTGCACGGCCGAACCGGTGACGGCGATCGAACCCTCCAGGGCATAAACGGGTTTCGCGTCGCCGAAGCGATAGCACACCGTGGTCAGCAGCCCGTGCTCCGACCGTACGATCTTCTCGCCGGTGTTGAGCAACAGGAAATTGCCTGTGCCGTAGGTGTTCTTGGCCTCCCCCGCCGACAGACACACCTGCCCCACCATCGCAGCCTGCTGGTCGCCGAGGATGCCTGTGACCGGCACCGGCGCGCCCAACGGGCCGTCGGCCGCGGTCAGACCGTAGGGCTCGGACACCGACGACGACGCGATGGTCGGCAGCATCTGGCGCGGAATCCCGAAGAACGACAACAGTTCGTCGTCCCAGTCGAGAGTCTCGAGGTTCATCAGCATAGTGCGGCTGGCGTTGGTGACGTCGGTGACGTGCACGCCGCCGCGGGTGCCGCCGGTCAGGTTCCACAGCACCCAGGTGTCGCAGGTCCCGAAGATTGCGTCACCGCGTTCGGCGGCTTCGCGCACACCGTCGACGTTCTCGAGGATCCACTGAATCTTGCCGCCGGAGAAATAGGTCGCCGGCGGCAGGCCCGCCTTGCGGCGGATGACATCGCCGTGGCCCTCGCGTTCCAGCGCCGAGGCGATGCGGTCGGTGCGGGTGTCCTGCCACACGATCGCGTGGTAGTACGGGCGCCCGGTGTGCTTGTCCCACACCATCGTCGTCTCGCGCTGATTGGTGATCCCAAGCGCGACCAGATCGGACGCCGCCAGCCGCGTCTTGTTCAGCGCGGTCTGCAGCACCGAGCCAGTGCGCTCCCAGATTTCGACGGGATTGTGCTCGACCCAGCCGGCCCGCGGCAGGATCTGCTCATGTTCGAGCTGGTGGCGTCCGACCTCACGACCTGAGTGATCGAAGATCATCGCCCGGGTGCTGGTGGTGCCCTGGTCGATGGCCGCTACGAATTCGGCCAATGGCCCGTCCTTCCGCTCAAACACTGAGGTGTCGGTGATCACGGTAGGAGACGGACGCGCATGACGCGATGCATTGCGGCAACCGGCGCCGGGCGCGTCGGACGGAAACGTCAGTTCTCGCGGGCGCGGCGTTCGCGGTACGCCGCGACGTGCTGGCGGTTTCCGCAGTTTCCGGTGTCGCAGAAGATGCGGGATCGGTTGCGCGACATGTCGATCAGCACGGCGGTGCAGTCCGCTGCCGTGCACGTCTTGAGCCGGCGCAGTTCACCGGCCCGGATGAGGTCGGCGAGGGCCATCGCCATCTCGGCGCCCATGCGCTGCACGAGCGGATCCTGGTCGGCCGCCAGGTGCAGGTGCCATTCCGGCATCTCCGGGTGCCGCGTCAGCCAGGGCATGGCGCGGTTGTCGCTGAGCAGCGCATTGACCTGGCCGACCACCGCTTCCTCGTCGCCCGCCGCGGCCCACAGCGAGCCGAGTCGCGCGCGCAGACCGTGTACCGCCGCCAGCTCGTCGGCGTCGCGGTCGCGCCGCCCGGTCCAGCCGAACTCGTTCAGGTACCCGTCGAGGGCCGCCAGATCGGCCAGCTGATCACCGTCGACGCGGTCACTGTTGACCAATACACATGCCGCGCGCAGCGTGAGCTCCGTGTCATGACTGAAATTCATTTGACTCGTTACACCCACCCTCCGTAGCGTCATGACCAATCTCAACTTCACTCATTACACCATCGGAGGTGGCCCGTGACTGCGTCGAACGGCACCGCAGCCGGTCACTTCCGGACCGGCATGATTTTCGCCGTCACGTCGGCCTTCACCTTCGGGATGGCGGGCGCCCTCGGCAAGTCCCTGATCGAGGCCGGCTGGAGCCCTACCGCGGCAGTGGTCGCCCGGCTGACCGGCGGCGCGCTGGTCATGGCCGTGGTCGCGACCATCCTGCGCCGCGGCTGGGTGCGCGAAGCCCTGAGCCACAAAGGGACGGTCATCGCCTACGGCGCCATCCCGATCGCGGGCGCCCAGCTGTGCTACTTCAACGCCGTCACCTACCTGCCGGTCGGCGTCGCGCTGCTGCTCGAGTACGCCGCACCCCTGCTGGTGGTGGGTTGGGTATGGGCCACGACCCGTCGCCGCCCCAGCACCCTGACCCTGGCCGGCGTCGCGATCGCCATCGCCGGCATCACCCTGGTGCTCGGTCTGATCGGACCCGGCAGCCACACCGGAGCCCAGATCAGCCTGGCCGGCATCGCCTGGGGCATGGGCGCCGCCGTCTGCGCCGCCTGCTACTTCGTCATGTCCGACAAGGCCAGCGCCGACGGCACCGGCCTGCACTCCATCACCCTGGCCACCGGCGGCCTGATCGTCGGCGCGGTGACGGTCGCACTCCTCGGCGTCTCCGGCATCATGCCGCTCGCCTTCACTGCCCACCCCACCACGCTGGCGGGGCTGACGACATCCTGGCTGGTCCCCGTGATCGCGCTGGCCATCGTGCCGACCGCGATGGCGTACACCTTCGGCATCATGGGCATCGCCCGCCTGCAGCCCCGGTTCGCGTCCCTGGTCGGCCTGTCCGAGGTGATGTTCGCCGTGCTGTCCGCCTGGGCATTGCTGGGCGAGGCCATCACCGGGATCCAATTGCTGGGCGGTGCGGTGGTGCTGGCGGGCCTGGCGCTCGCCCGCCAGGGTGACCGCGGTGAGGCCAGCTGGCACGACGACTGGCCGGATAGCCCGGAAGGTTTGCCAGCAGGGCAAACGATTGGCCGTAGCTGAGCGCGATATGTGAAGATGGCCCGCGTGACCTTGCTCAGCACGTCGGTCCGCGTGGCCGCGATCGCCGCCGCCGTCATCTCCAGTTCCGCGCTGTTGCCGTCGGCACCGGCCAAGGCAGACCCCTGCCCGAACATCGAGGTGATCTTCGCCCGCGGCACGCACGACGACCCCGGCATGGGCCGCGTCGGCTCGGTACTGGTCGACGCGCTGCAGCCCCTGGTCGGGAGCCGCACCGTCACCGGCTACGCCGTCGACTACCCGGCGTCCTATGACTTCCTCACCGCGCAGGACGGCGCCACAGACGCACAGAACCGCATCGCCCTGATGGCGCAGCAATGCCCCAGTACCAAGATCGTGCTGGGTGGCTACTCGCAGGGCGCCGCGGTGGTCGACATGCTGGCGGGCATTCCGCCGCTCGGCGACCGAATCGGCGAAGTCGGCTCGGCACCGCCGCTGCCCGCCGACCTCGCGAGCCGAGTCTCGGCCGCCGCGGTATTCGGGAATCCGTCAGCCAAGTTCAGCCATCCGCTGGATTCGATCGGGCTGTTCTCCAACCGCTCGGTCGACCTGTGCCTGTGGGGCGACCCGATCTGCTCGCGCGGCCGCAACCCGTTCGCGCACTCGCGCTACGAGACATCCGAGTACATCGGACAGGCCGCACAGTTCATCGCATCCCGCGTCTGACCGGCCGCTAAGCGTCTGGCGCGGAACCGCATCCGGAACCGCGGTTAAGATTCGGTGTGATCATCAGTGCACTGCGCCGCGTCTTCGCCGGCACCGCAACCACCGTAGTCATCGCCGGCGTCACCGTGCTGACACCGCCATCCCTGGGTGCCGTCGGCGTCGCCGCTGCCGCGAACTGCCCCGACATCGAGGTGACCTTCGCGCGCGGCACCACCGAAGCGCCCGGCCTGGGCAGGGTCGGCGGGGCCTTCGTCAACCAGCTCCGCAACAAGGTCGGCGGCCGGTCTGTCGGGTCCTACGCCGTCGTCTACCCGGCGTCGTACGACTTCCTGGCCGCGGCTGACGGCGCCAACGACGCCAGCGCCCACATCCAGTGGATGGCCGACAACTGCCCGGGCACCCGGCAGGTGCTCGGCGGCTACTCGCAGGGCGCGGCCGTGATGGACGTCATCGGCGCCATCCCCGTCCCCGGCGTCGGCTTCAACAACCCGTTGCCGCCCGAGGCCGCCGGCCACGTCGCGGCCATCGCGGTGTTCGGTAACCCGTCCGCCAAGCTGGGCCTGCCGTTGACGGCCAGCCCGGTGTGGGGTGGCAAGGTCATCGACCTGTGCAACCCGGGTGACCCGATATGCCAGACCGACGGTCAGGTCGTGGACGCGCACAAGACGTACGCGGGTGGCGCGACCAACGACGCGGCCAATTTCGTCGCCGGATTGTTGTAAGGCTGGCATCTTTTCTCGACGAGACCGTCAATTCGTCGAGATACCATCGAATTTGTGATTGGCCGCCGTACGTCTGCTGTGCTGATCACCGCTCTGACTGTCGGCGCCGCGCCAATGTCCGTGTTACTCACGGACATTGGCGTGGCGAACGCCGCCGCCACCTGCGCGCCCGCAGAGGTGGTGTTCGCCCGCGGCCGGATGGAACCGCCCGGCCCCGGACAGGTCGGTGCCGCGTTCGTCACCGCGCTGCGCCAGCTCCGCGGCCCGAATATCGCTCTGTACCCGGTGAATTACCCGGCGGACACCCAGGTAGACATGGGTGCCAACGACATGAGCCGGCGCGTGCAATGGCTTGCCCGCAACTGCCCGGCCACCAAGATCGTGCTCGGCGGTTACTCATTGGGCGCCGCGGCCACCGATCTGGTTATCGCGGTGCCCATTTCGGCGTTCACCTTCAACAGCCCACTGCCCCGCGGCACCGATCAGCACATCGCGGCGGTGGCCCTGTTCGGCAACGGCGTCAACTGGGCAGCGCCCATCACGGCGTTGAGCTCGACGTATCAGAACCGCACCATCGACCTCTGTCATTCGGACGACCCGGTCTGCAATCCGAGCAGCCCCTCCAGGTGGCGTGCCGAGTGGCAGGACCATCTCGCGCCCGGGTACATCAAGTCCGGCATGGTGAACCAGGCCGCGAAGTTCGTAGCGGCGCGATTGTGACGCGCGGCTAGACTCCAGCCATGGCCCCCCGCTCCGTCATGAACTCCGTTCGGTCTGCCGTCGCCGTGGTTGGCGCGGCAGCGTCCGTCGCCACTGGGCTGGCGGTGTCGACGACCGCCGCACCGTCGGGATTCATCGGTGCCGCGTCGGCCGACCCCTGCCCGCAGGTGGAGGTGGTCTTCGCCCGCGGCCGCAATGAACGCCCCGGCATCGGCCGGGTGGGAACCGCCTTCGTCGATGCGTTGCGCGCCAAAACACCGCTGAATGTCGGGGTCTATGCGGTGAACTATCCGGCCAATATCGAAATCCCGCAGGGCGCCAACGACATCAGCTCACGCATTCAGGACATGGCGTCGCGGTGTCCCGACACCAGGCTGGTAATCGGCGGGTACTCGCTGGGCGCGGCGTCCGCAACCATGGCGTTGTCCTCGGACAACAAGGGATTCGGGTTCGACAGGCCGCTGCCGCCCGGGATGGACTCTCACATCGCCGCGGTGGCGCTGTTCGGCAACGTCACCCACCGCATGGGTGGCGGCAACATCAGCCCGGTCTACGGGGATCGGACCATCGACCAGTGCAATGGCACCGATCCCGTCTGCATGGACGGACTTCCCCAGACCATCACCCAGCTGCAGGCCGATTGGTCAAATCACTTGCAGGACGGGTACATAGGGTCCGGCATGGTCGCCCAGGCGGCCGACTTCGTCGCGGCCCGATTGGCACCACCGCCGGCTCCACCGGCCCCACCGGCCCCGTAGCCACGACAGTCAGTCGAGGGTGCGCAGGTCGCGGGTGACGTTGATGCGCGACGCCAATTGATCGTCCGGCGGGTAGTCCACCGACACCAGTGTCAGGCCCCGCGCCGGGGCAGCGGTGTACTCGCTGGACCGGCTGTCGGCTGTCAAAAGGCCTGCGATCCAACCGGGTTCACGACGACCCACGCCCACGGTGAGCAACGCACCGACCAGCGAGCGCACCATGTTCCAGCAGAAGGCGTCGGCCGTCACGTAGGCGGTGACCAGATCACCCGAGCGCTGCCATTCCAGCCGCTGCAGGTCCCGGATGGTCGTCGCGCCCTCCCGGAATCGGCAGAAGGCCGCAAAATCCTGCAGCCCCAACAACTCCTGCGAAGCGGCCGTCATCGCGTCGAGATCCAGCGGTCGCGACCACGGCGTGATGAAGCGGGTCTGCTGCGGCTCTACCCCATACGGCGCCAACGACAACCGGTATTCGTAGTGTCGCCGCAACGCAGAGAACCGGGCGTCGAAACCGGGTGCCGCACGGACGATCTGGCGTACCCGCACATCGGCGGGCAGGAACCGCGCGAGCCGGCGCACCAGCGGCAGAAACTCGGGGTCACCATCGCGACGGGTGCGCGGATACGCGAAACCCAGTGCGGCAGAAGGCACATCGACGTGCGCAACCTGACCGGTCGCATGAACGCCGGTATCGGTACGACCGGCAGTGACCAACCGCACCGGCTCGCGGAACACCGTCGACAGCGTCTCCTCGATGACGCCGGCGACCGTGCGCTGCCCGGCCTGCGGTGCCCAGCCGGCGAATTCGGTGCCGTCGTACGAGATATCCAGGCGTAAACGAACATGCCCGCCATCGGATTCGATGGCGGGCATGTCGCTCACAACCTGATTAGGACTTGGCCTCAACCTCGGTCGCCTCAGCCTCGGCCTCAGCGGTCTGAGCGTCGGCGATGCCCTCGTCGGCAGCCTCGACCTCGGCAACCGGAGCCTCGGCAGCGGCTTCCTCAGCCGGAGCCTCGACCGGAGCGGCAGCAGCCTGAGCGGCGGCGGCGCGACGGGCGCGGTCGGCCTCGGAGACGACGGTCTTCTCCCGGACCAGCTCGATCACGGCCATGGGGGCGTTGTCGCCCTTGCGGTTCTCGACCTTGATGATGCGGGTGTAGCCGCCCTCGCGGTCCGCGAAGTGCGGTGCGATCTCGGCGAACAGGGTGTGCACCACGTCCTTGTCGCGGATCTTCTTCATCACCTCGCGCCGGTTGTGCAGCGCGCCCTTCTTGGCGTGGGTGATGAGCTTCTCGGCGTACGGACGCAACGCCCGGGCCTTGGCATCGGTGGTCTTGATGCGGCCGTGCTCGAACAGCGAGGTGGCCAGGTTGGCCAGGATCGCCTTCTGGTGTGACGACGACCCGCCGAGGCGAGCACCCTTTGTGGGCTTAGGCATTGCAACTTCTCCTAATTGGGGCCGGCCCCCGTATCAGGTAGGGCCGGGACGGACCCGGCGGGCGAAGCCCGGGGGTATTTACACTGCTCTTACAGCTGTTCGGTTTCGGCGTAGTCCTGGTCGGCGTCCAGGTCGTAGCTGGCATCGCTGTTCCAGGTGCCGGTGGCCACGTCGTAGCCGGCGACCTGCGACGGGTCGAACGTGGCCGGGCTGTCCTTGAGCGACAGACCCAGCTGGTGCAGCTTGATCTTGACCTCGTCGATGGACTTCTGGCCGAAGTTACGGATGTCCAGCAGATCCGACTCGGTACGCGACACCAGCTCGCCGACGGTGTGCACGCCCTCACGCTTGAGGCAGTTGTACGACCGCACGGTCAGCTCCAGGTCGTCGATCGGCAGCGCGAACGAGGCGATGTGGTCTGCCTCGGCCGGCGACGGGCCGATCTCGATGCCCTCGGCCTCGACGTTGAGCTCGCGGGCCAGACCGAACAGCTCGACCAGCGTCTTGCCGGCCGAAGCCAGGGCGTCACGCGGGGCGATCGAGTTCTTGGTCTCGACATCGAGGATCAGCTTGTCGAAGTCAGTGCGCTGCTCGACGCGGGTGGCCTCCACCTTGTAGGTGACCTTCAGCACCGGCGAGTAGATCGAGTCGACCGGGATACGGCCGATCTCGGCACCCGAAGCCTTGTTCTGCACGGCCGGGACGTAACCGCGACCGCGCTCGACGACGAGCTCGACCTCCAGCTTGCCCTTGTCGTTGAGGGTGGCGATGTGCATGTCCGGGTTGTGCACCGTCACACCGGCCGGGGGCACGATGTCACCGGCGGTGACGGCACCCGGGCCCTGCTTGCGCAGGTACATGGTGACCGGCTCGTCCTCTTCCGAGGAAACGACCAGGCCCTTGAGGTTCAGGATGATGTCGGTGACGTCTTCCTTGACCCCGGGGACGGTGGTGAACTCGTGCAGCACACCATCGATGCGGATGCTGGTGACCGCTGCGCCCGGGATGGACGACAGCAGCGTGCGGCGCAGCGAGTTGCCCAGGGTGTAACCGAAGCCGGGCTCCAGCGGTTCGATGGTGAACCGGGACCGGTTTTCGGCCAGCACGTCCTCGGACAGGGTGGGACGCTGAGAAATCAGCATTTTCTATCTCCTTCTCGGCACCCGCTATTTGATGCCGGTTTGGTTGGTGCCCGACCGGAATTGGCCGGGCACCATGACCTCGAATTACTTCGAGTAGAACTCGACGATCAGCTGCTCGGTGAGCGGCACGACGATCTGGGCGCGCTCGGGCAGCTGGTGCACGAGGATGCGCTGACGCTCGCCGACAACCTGCAGCCACGACGGCACCGGACGATCGCCGGCGACCTCGCGAGCGATCTGGAACGGCAGGGTGTTCAGCGACTTCGACTTGATGTCGATGATGTCGTACTGCGACACCCGGTAGCTCGGGATGTTCACCTTGACACCGTTGACGGTGAAGTGACCGTGGCTGACCAGCTGGCGGGCCATGCGGCGGGTACGGGCCAGACCGGCGCGGTACACGACGTTGTCCAGACGGCTTTCGAGGATCTGCAGCAGGTTCTCACCAGTCTTACCAGCCTTGCGGTTGGCTTCCTCGTAGTACTTGCGGAACTGCTTCTCCATGACGCCGTAGGTGAAGCGAGCCTTCTGCTTCTCCTGCAGCTGGGTGCGGTATTCGCTCTCCTTGATCCGCGCGCGGCCGTGCTGGCCGGGCGGGTAGGGGCGCTTTTCGAACGACTGATCGTCACCGACGAGGTCGACGCCGAGACGGCGCGACTTGCGGGTGGCGGGTCCGGTATAACGAGCCATTTTTCAGATCCTCCCTAGACCCGGCGCCGCTTGGGCGGACGGCAGCCGTTGTGCGGCTGCGGCGTGACATCAGAAATCGCGCCAACCTCGAGGCCGGCAGCCTGCAGCGAACGGATCGCGGTCTCGCGGCCCGAACCCGGACCCTTCACGAAGACGTCGACCTTCTTGACACCGTGCTCCTGCGCCTTGCGGGCAGCGTTCTCGGCGGCGAGCTGCGCGGCGAACGGGGTGCTCTTGCGAGAACCCTTGAAGCCGACGTGACCCGACGAGGCCCAGGCAATGACGTTGCCCTGGGGATCTGTGATCGAGACGATGGTGTTGTTGAACGTGCTCTTGATGTGAGCGGCGCCGTGCGGGACGTTCTTCTTTTCCCGGCGACGAGTGGGCTTGCCGCGCTTCGAAGCAGCGCCGGCTTTCTTGGTGGGTGCCATTTACTTACCTGGCCTTCTTCTTGCCGGCGATGGTGCGCTTCGGGCCCTTGCGGGTACGCGCGTTGGTCTTGGTGCGCTGGCCACGCACGGGCAGGCCACGACGGTGGCGCAGGCCCTGGTAGCAACCGATCTCGATCTTGCGACGGATGTCGGCCTGCACCTCGCGGCGCAGGTCACCCTCGACCTTGAGGTTGCCTTCGATGTAGTCGCGCAGCTGGGTCACCTGGTCGTCGGTGAGGTCCTTGGTGCGCAGGTCCCGGTCGATGCTGGTGGCGGCCAGGATTTCCTGGCTGCGGGTACGGCCGATGCCGTAGATGTAGGTCAGCGCGATCTCCATGCGCTTGTCGCGCGGGAGATCAACGCCCATGAGACGTGCCATCAGGCAGTGTTCCTTTTCGTTGCGGAGGTCTGATCCCAGTCCGTTCCCCGTCTTGTTCGGGGTCCGGCCTCCGTGCCGGACGTGGTTGAGCGACCTATTCGCTCAGTGGTACTGGGAGGTCTGCATTCAGTTTTGGGTGGTGCCTACTGCTTCGGGGACTAGCCCTGCCGCTGCTTGTGCCGCGGGTCGGAGCAGATGACCATGACCCGCCCGTGCCGGCGGATCACCCTGCACTTGTCGCAGATCGGCTTGACGCTCGGGTTCACCTTCACGACTTAGCGATCCTTTTCTCTGTTCTGAATTGGTAGTGCTTTGGAGATGCGGGGCGCGTTGCTGTACCCGCCGGTAGTGACTCGCTGACGCTCGTCGCTACTTGTAGCGGTAAACGATGCGGCCACGGGACAGGTCGTACGGAGACAGCTCCACTACGACACGATCCTCCGGCAGGATGCGGATGTAGTGCTGCCGCATCTTGCCGCTGATATGGGCGAGCACCTTGTGACCGTTCTCCAGCTCAATGCGGAACATCGCATTGGGCAGGGGCTCGATCACGCGACCCTCGACCTCGATGGCGCCATCTTTCTTGGCCATACTCTTTGGTAATCCTCTGGTTCTTCGGTTTCGTATCTCATACGCCCGTGCTTGGCGCAGACCCCACCCCGGCTACAAGAACGTGGACTTAATGCCAGGAAATTCCGGGGAACTTCAGAACAGAGCACGCAAAGAGCCGGCGCAGAAGCTGCACCGTTGGTCCACGATACCCGCTCTGACCCCAGGTACCAAAATCAGCGAAGCCCCTCGGCCAACCCCAGGTGCACCCATCGTCTTCGCAAGTCAGGGCGCATAATGAACAGCGATGACTGGACCCGCTTCCCCGGCTCGCAATCCGGTGATTCTCACCGTTGACGATGATCCGGCAGTGTCCCGGGCGGTAGCCCGCGACCTGCGTAAACACTACGGCGCACGCTATCGGATCGTGCGCGCCGAATCAGGACAGGACGCGCTGGTCGCGATCAACGAGCTACAGCTGCGGGGCGACACCGTGGCGATGTTCATCGCCGACTACCAGATGCCGGAGATGAGCGGCATCGACTTCCTGGAACTGGCCATGGACGTGTTCCCGCTGGCCCGGCGCGTGCTGCTGACCGCGTACGCGGACACCCACGCCGCGATCAACGCCATCAACCTGGTCGACCTGGACCACTACCTGCTCAAGCCGTGGGACCCGCCCGAGGAGAAGCTGTACCCGATCATCGACGGCCTGCTGGAGGCCTGGCATGAGGTCGGCGACCGCGCGGTCCCGCACACGAAGGTGATCGGCCACCGGTGGAATCCCCGCTCGTGGGAGGTCCGCCAGTTCCTGGCCCGCAACCAGCACTACTACCGCGCGTATTCGTCGGACGAGGCCAAGGGCAAGCAGCTGCTGACCGCGGCGGGGCTGGACGGCCTCGAGCTGCCCGTGGTGATCTCCGAGCAGGGCGAGACACTGGTCCAGCCGACGGACGTGCAGCTGGCCGAGATGCTCGGCCTGGCCACCACACCGTCACTGGACATGTACGACCTGGCCGTCATCGGCGGTGGCCCCGCCGGCCTGGCGGCCGCGGTGTACGGCGCGTCCGAGGGTCTGCGCACGGTCCTGATCGAGCGCACCACCACCGGCGGCCAGGCGGGTCGCAGCTCGCGGATCGAGAACTACCTGGGCTTCGAGACCGGGATCTCGGGCGCCGAGCTGACGACGTCGGCCCGCCGGCAGGCCGAGCGCTTTGCCGCCGAGGTCATCACCACGCGTGAGGTCGTCGGGCTGGACGTCTCGGCGCTGGCCAGCAAGACGCTGACCTTCGACGACGGCCGGAGCATCACCGCCCGGTCCGTCATCCTGGCCACCGGCGTCGATTACCGGCACCTGCAGGTGAGCGGATGTTGGGACAACCCGGAGGACGTCGGCAACAGCTATGTCGGCAACGGCGTCTTCTACGGCGCTTCAGTGTCGCAGGCCTCCGAATGCGCCGGCGAGGACGTCTACATCGTCGGCGGCGCGAACTCGGCCGGGCAGGCCGCGATGTTCATGTCGCAGCAGGCCAAGTCGGTGACGCTGCTGGTACGCGGACCGTCGCTGGAAGCGTCGATGTCGTACTACCTGATTCAGCAGATCGAGAACACACCGAACATCAGCGTCCGCACCTGCACCGAGGTGGTCGACACCTGCGGCGAGGACGGGCACCTGACCGGTCTGTGGCTGGTCGACAACAAGACCGACGAGCGGGAGAAGGTCGACTGCTCGCGGCTGTGTTGTTTCATCGGCGCCACCCCGCGCACCCAGTGGCTGGAGAACGCGGGCATCGCCCGCGACGACCACGGCTTCATCCTGACGGGCCCGGACCTCAAGGACGTGTGCGGCTGGAATCTGGACCGGCCGCCGCACCACTTGGAAACAAGTGTGCCCGGTGTGTTTGTTGCAGGAGATGTCCGCGCTGAATCGGCCAAACGGGTCGCAGCCGCGGTTGGCGAAGGCTCGATGGCAGTGATGCTGGTGCACCGGTATCTGGCCGAAACGTAGGAGGAGACCGGTATGGGCGAAACGTGCGCGCGTAGTGAACTGAAGACGCTGTTCCTGTTCGAGGCGCTGACCGACGAGCAGTTGGACACGCTGTGCGCCAACGGTCACATCGCGACGTTCGAGCCCGGCCCGGTGTGCACCGAGGGTGAACCGGCCACGTGTTTCTACGTGATGCTCGACGGCGAGCTGGTGATGTCGATGAAGTCCGGTGGCATCGACATCGAGACCAACCGCACGTCCATGCGTGGCGTCTACTGCGGCGCGTGGTCCGCCTACATTCCGGACGAACAACCGGTCTATGAGGCGTCGGTGCGGGTGACCAAGCCGTCGCGGTTCTTCGTCCTGGACGCCAACGCCTACGCCGACTTCATGCGCAAGGAATTCCCGATGGCGGTGCACTTGCTGGAGGGGCACAAGGTCGGCGGCCGGCGCGGCCGGCAGATCGTCGGCCAGCGGGAAAAGCTCCTCGCCCTGGGCCAGCTCTCGGCCGGGCTCACCCATCAGCTGAACAATCCGGCGGCCGCGACCGCCCGCGCCGTCGCCGATCTGCACGACCGGATCGGCAAGATGCGACACAAGCTGGCCATGCTGGCCGACGGTCAGGTCAGCCCGCAGTCGCTGCGGGTCCTGGTCGGCATCCAGGAAGGCATCGCCGATCAGGTGCTCAAGGCCAGAAACCAAGAGCTGTCCGCCATCGAGGCTTCCGACCGCGAAGACGCGATCGGCGAATGGCTGGAGGATCACGACATCGCATCCGCCTGGGACTACGCACCCACCTTTGTCGACGCCGGGCTGGATGTCGCTTGGCTGGAAGGCATTTCGTCGTCCATCGGGTGCGCCGACTCGTCGGCGACGCTGCAGGGCGCACTGGGCTGGCTGAAGTACACCATCGATACCGAGCTGCTGATGTGCGAGATTTCCGAAGCGAGCAAACGGATTTCGACGCTGCTCGCCGGCGCCAAGCAGTACTCCCAGATGGATCGGGCCCCGTATCAGAACGCCAACGTGCACGAGCTGCTGCGCAGCACGCTCATGATGTTCGGCGATCGCATCGGCAAGGACGGCACCACCTGCGTCAAGGTAGTCAAGGAATACGACCCGGCCCTGCCCGAATTGCAGTGCTACCCAGCCGATCTCAATCAGGTCTGGACCAACATCATCGACAACGCACTGCAGGCCATGAAGGGCTGCGGCGTGCTGACGATCCGCACCAGGCGCGTCGGCGACACCGTCCGGATCGAGATCAACGACAACGGGCCGGGCATTCCGGCCGACGTCATCGAGCGCATCTTCACCCCGTTCTTCACGACCAAACCGTTCGGTGAAGGCACGGGGCTCGGACTCGACCTGGCGTGGCGCATCATCTGCGAAAAGCACCACGGGAACATTTACGTCGAGTCCAAACCGGGTGACACCACGTTCATCGTCACGTTGCCCCTGCACGCACCGGCGCCAGAAGAGTTTCCGGCTGCGACATTGGGATAGTTCGGCTCACCGAGCGCCGAACGGAATAGCCGCACACGCCCGGGAGTTGCCGCAGAGGTGACCAAACCAGACCTCGGGCGCTACGGCGTATTCGGACGCGGCGCGACGCCGCGGCAGGCGGCAGAAATCGAAGCGCTGGGCTACGGCGCCATCTGGGTCGGTGGTTCACCGCCCGCGGCACTGGACTGGGTCGAGCCACTGCTCGGCGCGACCGAGCGGCTGAAGGTCGCGACGGGCATCGTCAACATCTGGACGGCGGCGGCCGGACCGGTGGCCGAGTCCTTCCACCGCATCGACACCGCCTATCCCGGCCGGTTCCTGCTCGGCATCGGCGTCGGCCATCCCGAGGCCCACACCGAGTACCGCAAGCCCATCGACGCGCTCACCGAATACCTCGACAAGCTCGACGAGTACGGGGTGCCGAAAGAACACCGGGTGGTGGCCGCGCTCGGCCCGCAGGTACTCAAGCTCTCGGCCCGCCGCAGCGCGGGCGCGCACCCGTACCTGACCACTCCGGAGCACACCGCGCAGGCGCGTGAATTGATCGGGCCGGACGCGTTCCTGGCGCCCGAGCACAAGGCGATCCTGACGACGGACGCCGACAAGGCGCGCGCGGTCGGGCGCAAGGCCCTGGAGATTTACCTCAATCTGAACAACTACCGGGGCAGCTGGAAGCGGTTGGGGTTCACTGACTCTGACGTCGCCAAGCCCGGCAGTGACCGGCTCGTCGACGCGGTGGTCGCCTACGGCACGGTCGACGCGATCGCCGCCCGGCTCAAGGAGCATCTCGACGCCGGCGCCGACCACGTGCCGGTCCAGGTGCTGACGTCGCCGGAGAACTTGGTGCCCGCACTGACCGAACTCGCCGGCCCGCTGGGCCTGCGGTAACTGGAGGGATCACGCATGAGCCAGCTGAACCTGGACCGCTTCGGGGTGTGGACGTTCGGAGCCCAGCAACCCGAGCAGGCCGCTGAGATCGAGAAACTGGGGTACGGCGCGGTGTGGCCGGGCGGCTCCCCCGCCGGCGACCTGGCGTTCGTCGAGCCGCTGCTGGCCGCGACGGAGAAGCTGCAGGTGGCCACCGGCATCGTCAACGTGTGGACCGCGCCCGCGGCGCAGGTCGCCGAGTCGTATCACCGCATCGAAGCCGCGTATCCGGGGCGGTTCGTTTTGGGTGTCGGCATCGGCCATCCCGAACACACCAAGGAGTACCGCAAGCCGTACGACGTCCTCGTCGAATACCTCGACGAACTGGATGCCGCGGGCGTTCCGGTGGCGCGCCGGGTGGTGGCGGCCCTCGGCCCGAAGGTGTTGCGGCTGGCGGCCGATCGCAGCGCCGGCGCACACCCGTACCTGACCACCCCCGAGCACACCGCAGAGGCGCGCACGCTCATCGGGCCGGACGCATTCCTCGCGCCCGAGCACAAGGTGGTGCTGACCGACGGTTCTGCCGCGGCCGCCGAAGAGGCCCGGGCCATCGGCCGCCAGACCGTCGACTTCTACCTGAATCTCAGTAATTACCTGAACAATTGGCGCCGGCTCGGCTTTTCCGAGGACGACATCGCCAAGCCGGGTAGCGATGCGTTGATCGACGCGGTGGTCGCGCACGGCACGCCCGACGCCATCGCCGCCCGTCTCACCGAGCATCTCGACGCCAGCGCCGACCACGTGACCATCCAGGTGCTGGGCGGTTGGGACAAGTTGCTGCCGACGTTGACGGCGCTGGCGGGCCCGCTGGGCTTGCGGGGGTAAAAACCCAGGCGCTCAGCGCTTTTGGTCTTGGTGGTCCTCGTGGTGCTGCTGCAGGATGCGGCGCAGCCAGGTCCAGTGCGGCCGCTGCTGCGTCGGGGTCTCGGCGACGGGCGGCGCGGCAATCGGCTGCGCGGGAGCGATCGCTTTCGGCGGTGCGACGACCGGAGCGGTGACGACATTGACGACCGGCACCGGTGCCGGGGCCGCCACGTGATTGACGGTCGGCATCGGGGCCGGAGCCGGCGCCACGTACGGGGCCGATCGGGTGTGGTCGACGACGGCCAACGGCGTCGACGGTGAATCGTCGGCGCCGAGCCCGATCGCACCGAGCGCGGCAACGACGGTGACCCCGCCGAACAACATCGCGACGAGCCCCACCCGCCTGGTTCGCGGCGTTCTCGTCGACGCGACGGGGGCGGCCGGGACAGGGCGCTGGGCGACGGGTTCTTCGGGTTCGGCCAGTGACCAGGCCAACGCACTGATCGGCATCGTCGGCGCGCCATGAATAGTTCCGCTGGCCGGGTCCGATGTGAACGCCAGATCAGGGAATGTGGCGGTCAGGGTCGTGGACATGGCGTCCTCCTGTGTCGTCCGTGCTGCCCCGGTGGGCTGCTCCTATAGGTAGGAGCAGCGCGGTACCCGCATCGGGACAACTTTTGGGAAATTCCACTTGCCGGTTCGAAACCGACCGCGTCAATAGAGCACCGGCGGCTGCGTCGTCGTCACGGGTGCGGGCTCGATCGGACCCACGGGGCCCGGCGGCAACGGCCGCGGCCGCGGTGGCTTGGGCGTGCCGACCGGTGTCGTCGGGGTTGGCGATGGGAGCGGCTCGGTGATGACGGGCGGCGCCTGGCTGGGCGACGGTTCCTCGGTGACCACAGGCGGGCGATGATGCCGCGGTGGCGGCAGCGGTAGCGGCGACGGCTCAGGAGCTATGACCGGCGGGGCCGACGGCGGCGGAGGCACCGGCGACTGCTGCGGCGGAGGCACCGTCCGCGGCGGACGGACCGCTGTCGACTCCATGGGGGCTGTCACGACCGCGGTCGGAGAGGACGGCTGCGGAGCCGGTATGGACGTCGTGTTCTCTGGCGTGTGACTCGGTGACGGCGTGACGGAGCTGGTCACGCCCTGCGGGCTGACAGGAGCATTCGTTTCGTATCGCCAGGCGATCGTCAACGCCAGCACGATCAGCGGAATACCGATCAGCAGTGACATCGTCAGCATCACGCGGCTCGGCGGTTGGGTGGCCGCGGGTTCCCCGTCGGCCCCGTCGGCCGCAGCGAATTGTTCCGTCGGCGCATCCGGCAACGAACCCTGCGCCTGGGTGGGTGCGCTACTCAGATCCGTGTTGGCTGCGGTCAGCTGAATGTGATTCAGCGTGCGGTCGCGCAGCCACGTCGGCGCGGGGATGAACAGCGGCGTGCCACCGAGCAGCGCGACCGGGTTGACCATCCGGCGACGATCCTGATCGCACGTCGGGCAGCTTTCGATGTGCCGGGCGATGCGCTTGCGCATCAGGATGGTGAAGGTGCCGTCCCACCCCGCGAGGATCGCGCCCAACTCAACGCAGTTGTTTCCTTGTTGGCCGCGGCGCGCAACCAGCAGTGCGCCCAGCGAGCGTTCCATGGTGTCGCGCAGCCGCTGCATGATCTTCTTGGCGCTGGCGGTGCTGACGCCCAGCGCCTCGGCGAGCTCGGGCCCGTCCAATCCGTGGCGGTAACCCAGCTCCAGCACCGCACGGTCCCGGTCGGACAGCCCACCGGCTGCCTCGGCGACCAGGTTGGCCAGTTCGTTTCGGGCCGCCATCGTGTCCGGTCCGGCATCGTCGGACGCCTCGTCGGGCAGGTCGTCGGACGGTTCTTCGCGACGCCGCTGCCGAATCCGGCGCAGCGCCTCGTTCCGGGCGATCGCGTACAGCCAGGGGCGCAGTTTGTCGGGCTCCCGCAGCTGGTCCAAAGCTGTTGCCGCGGTGCAGAACACGTCCTGAACGCAGTCAGCGGCGGCATCACGGTCGCGGACCATGCCGACGCAGAAGTCGTGCAGCCGATCGGCGTAGCGGTCATAGATGCCGGCAAACGCCATGCGGTCCCCGGAGAGCGCGGCGCCGACCAAGTCGGCGTCGCTGACGATGTCCCAATCTGGCACTGCGGTCATGAGACGGACTCCCATACCGATCGATCGCCGGTATGCACTGATGCTAGTCCGGCGAAGGTGAGTTGATTTGCCGAATCAACGTGCATCGGCACCTGAGTTCATTGATGAGAACGAGAGCAGCCCGGGTCCGGTTCAATGCCGGGCCCGGCTGCACCCCGCGACCCGACCGCGACGGCGGTTGGTCGCCGCGACCGGTCAGTGGTGGTCGTCGTGGTGGTCGTGGTGCTTCCAGTCCCAGTTGTGCCAGTCCCAGTAGTAGTGGCAGTGCTCCCAGTCCCACCACGCCCACGAGCAGTACTGGTAGCCCCAGGTCTGCGGTATCGGGGCGGATGGCTGCGCTTGCGCGGTACCGGCCGTCATTCCCAAACCGGCCAGGGCCATGCTCCCCGACACCAGCGCCGCCGTGACAGCGCGCTTCGCCAGAGACTGCCGCTTGGATCGATTGATGCTCATTTCGTGCTCCCTTGTCAGTTGGTGCAGAGACCCCGTGCGGGCTCTGTCATAGGTAGGAGCACGACCCCCATCCGCTGGAGACACATTTCTCAAGAGAATTGTTGGGACGGATCCCTGCGGCTCAGCCCTGGGGCACGACGTACGTCTCGAGGTACGCCGTCACCACCCGCTCGCCTTCCGCCAGCACCGCCAAGTCCAGGCCGGCACCGCGCCGATGTGCGAGTTCCAGGATGTGGTCGCCCAGTTCGATGGCCATCGCGGCGACCAGCGGGTCGGTGTCGGCCGGCAACAGACCCCAGGCGATCAGCGCGTGGTGCACGGCGTCGGCCACCTCGGACCGCAGCAGGCGCGGGTCGGTCAGGGCGCCGCTGGCTCGATTGACGTAGAACAGCGTCGCCATGTGGGGGTGATCGCGCAGGTAGCAGCGGTGAAAGTCGAACAGTTCGGCGACCACCTCGGCGATGCTGGACGGATTCATCGCCGCGAGCACGGCGTGTCCATCGGCGGCGCGACGTTCGAGCAGGTCTTGCAGGATTTCGTCGATGATGGCGTCCCGATTCGGGAAGAACTGGTAGACCGTCGCCACCGGCACTCCGGCGCGGTCCGCGATGGCACGGGTCGTCACGGCGTCACTGCCGCCGGATTCCAACAGTTCCAGCGCCGCGGCCAGGATCCGCCCGACGCGGTCCCGGCTGCGTTGCTGCACCGGCTGGCGTCGTCGCAGCGATCCTGACGTAGCCACCACAACGGCCTCCGCTCTATCTAATATGAACAGTATTCATATTAATGTTTCATCGTGGAGGTTCTCGATGACACCTGCACCACCGATGGCGACGCCGCGCCGCATCGCTACCGCGACGCTGATCACCGCAGGCATCGTCGGAGCAGTTCAGATCACGGTCATCTCGCTGACCCTCGCGGTCACCCGCACCGGCTTCGACATGCGGAGGCACGCCAACAGTCAACTGGTACTGGGAGATTGGGGCTGGATCCAGACAGTCGACTTCATCGTGTTCGGGCTGCTGATGATGGCGGCCGCGATCGGCACCGCGCGCGTCAGCCGCCCGTCCAGAGCCGGATTGATCGCCGCGGCGGGCGTATTCGGCTACGGCCTGGGCGCCGGAGTCATCGTCGGCTTCAACCCGACCGATCCGGCATTCGGGTTCCCGCCCGGAACCCCGGCCGTGTACGCCGGCTACGACCAGATCAGCACATCGGCCCGGATTCACGGAGTGGCGGGGATGGTCGGATTCCTCGCCATGACCACCGCGTGCTTCGCCTTCGCGCGCTACTTCGCCGGCGTCCGCCGCACCGGCTGGTCCGTGGCCTCCGCGGCGATGGGTGCCGCGGTGGTGGTCGTATGCGGGCTGCTGGGGGCCAGCGCATCCGCCGCCACCGACCAGTTCGATTTCCGGCCGACGTGGGCCGTGGGCGCAGCGCTGTGGCTGTACGTCGGCGCGGTCTGCGTGCGGCTGCGTCAGGACGCCCAGGACGCCCGATGACCACGCCCCTCTGGTTCGCCGCACCGCCGGAAGTCCACTCGACCCTGCTCTCGGCCGGCCCCGGTCCCGGCGCGCTACTTGCCGCAGCCCAGGCCTGGCACCTCCTGGCCACTGAATATGCCGCTGCGGCAACCGAACTCACCACGGTGCTGGGCACCGTGCACCCCGGCACCTGGACCGGGGCAAGTTCCGACCAATACCTGGCGGCGCATGCGCCGTACTTGGCATGGCTCGTCGAGCAGAGCTCGCTCAGCACGCACGCGGCAGCTCAGCACGAGGTGGCGGCCGCGGCCTACAGCACCGCTCTCGCCGCGATGCCCACCCTCGGGGAAATCGCCGCCAACCACGCCGTCCACGCCACCCTCATCGCGACCAACTTCTTCGGCCTCAACACCATTCCGATCACGGTCAACGAACTCGACTACAGCCGCATGTGGATCCAGGCCGCGACCGTGATGGCGACGTATGACGCGGTGTCCACCGCCGCGGTGGCGGCAGTGCCCGCACCGACGGCGGCACCCGTCATGCTCGCACCCGACAGCAGCGCAGCAGCCGGCGCGCTACTGAGGCGCGGGTCCGCAACAGAGTCGGCCAGGGCACTGAACAGCTCCAACGCCATCGTCAACTGGCTGGAGCAGCTGATCCTGAGCATGCCCGCAGGTGAGATGACCCTGGAGTTCATCCGAAATCCGGGCGCCATCGCGCAGGCCTTCCTGACCGACTTCGCAGCCAATCCCGTTGCCGCACTTGTCACCTGGGGCCCGATCTTCTTCCTGATCAGCTACAACTTCTGGGGCTGGCCACTGTGGTGGTCCATCTACGGCATGATCCTGGCCTCCCCGTTCCTGCTCTCGGCCACGCTCGGGCTGATCGGGTTGGTGGGGCTGCTGCCACTGCTCGGAGAGACCCCTGCCGACGGCGCGGAGGCCGTTGTCGCGCCACCTGCGCCGACCATCGCGCCACAGTCGGTCGCCGACCCGGTGGCCGTCGCGTCGGTGGCACCGACAGTTCCGGCGACCGGTTCCGCGGCTGCCACCGGTACCGCTGCGGGTGCAGGAGCTGCGGGGACTCCTGCACCCGCGGCGCTGCAATCCGTCGTCTACGCCGTGCCGGGCTTCGACTCGGCAGGGCCGGAACGCCCGCCCGTGACGGAGGGCACCGGAGCGACGGCGCCGGCACCGGCGAGTTCGGTCGCGGCGGCGGCATCCGCATCATCAACCGCGCAGTGCCGACACCGACGCAAGGCACGCACGCAGGAGCGGGGCCACCGCGACGAGTACATGACGATGGCCGCCACCACGTCGCCCGACCCGAAAGATGAAGCACCCATTGCACATTCGCGCTGGGGCGCCGGCATCATCGGGACCCACGGCGCCGTCTCCGCACCGAGCCCCACCGCCGCCGGACTCGCGACAGCCGAATCAGGAGCCTTCGACGGCGGCACCGTGCGGCCACTCCTGCCTGCGACATGGGACGACGACGTCCACCACCGGATCGATCCCTGACCGCCGAACAACCCCGTGCCAGGCCAGAAGGCCGACCCGGGGCAACGATGTCCGGTCCGCCGGGAATCACCATGCGGTTCGGTGGATTTCAGCGCAGCGGGAATCGCCCTTGCCAAGCTCCGCCCCAATTACTAGGATATGCAAGTATCTCGGCGTGAGTCGAGGAACCCGAACTCTCTTTGGACGGATGTCATGACCACCCAGATTCCGCACTTCATCAACGGCCAGCGCACCACCGGCGAATCCACCCGCACCGCCGACGTGCTCAACCCCAGCACCGGCCAGACCCAGGCCCAGGTGCTGCTGGCATCGGTAGCCGACGTCGACACCGCGGTGGCGGGTGCCGTTGTCGCGCAACGGGAATGGGCTTCCTGGAACCCGCAGCGCCGCTCGCGGGTGCTGATGAAGTTCATCGACCTGGTCAACCAGAACAGGGATGAACTGGCCCGCCTGCTGTCCCTGGAACACGGCAAGACCTTCGAGGACTCGCTCGGCGACATCCAGCGCGGCGTCGAGGTGATCGAGTTCGCCGTCGGCGTCCCGCACCTGATGAAGGGCGAGTTCACCGAGGGCGCCGGTTCCGGCATCGACGTGTACTCGATGCGCCAGCCCCTCGGCGTCGTCGCCGGCATCACCCCGTTCAACTTCCCGGCGATGATCCCGCTCTGGAAGGCCGGCCCGGCGCTGGCCTGCGGCAACGCCATCATCATCAAGCCGTCCGAGCGCGACCCCTCGGTGCCGCTGCGCCTGGCCGAGCTGTTCATCGAGGCGGGCCTGCCCGCCGGCGTCCTGCAGGTCGTCAACGGCGACAAGGAGGCCGTCGACGCCATCCTGCAGCACCCGGACGTCAAGGCCGTCGGTTTCGTCGGCAGCACCGACATTGCGCAGTACATCTACTCGAACGCCGCCGCCAACGGTAAGCGCGCACAGTGCTTCGGTGGCGCCAAGAACCACATGATCGTGATGCCCGACGCCGACCTGGACCAGGCCGTCGACGCGTTGATCGGCGCGGGTTACGGCAGCGCCGGCGAGCGGTGCATGGCCATCAGCGTCGCGGTGCCCGTTGGCGAGGAGACCGCAAACCGGTTGCGCAACAAGCTCGTTGAACGTGTCAACCAGCTGCGCGTCGGCCACAGCCTGGACCCGAAGGCCGACTACGGCCCACTGGTCACCGGCGCGGCGCTGGAGCGGGTGCGCAACTACATCGGGCAGGGCGTGGACGCCGGCGCCGAGTTGGTGGTCGACGGCCGCGAACGCGCCAGCGACGACCTGACGTTCGACGATGCCGACCTGTCCGGCGGATTCTTCATGGGCCCCACCCTGTTCGACCACGTCACCCCCGACATGTCGATCTACACCGACGAAATCTTCGGCCCGGTCCTGGTCATCGTGCGCGCCCACGACTACGAGGAGGCGCTGCGCCTGCCGTCGGAGCACGAGTACGGCAACGGCGTCGCGGTGTTCACCCGCGACGGCGACACCGCCCGCGACTTCGTCTCGCGCGTGCAGGTCGGCATGGTCGGCGTCAACGTGCCGATCCCGGTTCCGGTGTCCTACCACAGCTTTGGCGGCTGGAAGCGCTCCGGCTTCGGTGATCTCAACCAGTACGGGACGGCGTCGATCCAGTTCTACACCAAGGTCAAGACCGTCACCGAGCGCTGGCCGTCGGGCATCAAGGACGGGGCCGAGTTCTCGATCCCGACCTTCAAGTAAGGCCCGGCGTTGAGCATCGATCTTTTCGGACTGGACGACGACGAACGCGTGATCGCCGAGACGGCGGCCGCGTTCGCCGAAAAGCGGCTGGCGCCAAATGCTTTGGCGTGGGATGCCGACGATCACTTCCCCACCGATGTGCTGCGGGAAGCGGCCGAGCTCGGCATGGCGGCCATCTACTGCAGTGACGACGTGGGCGGCAGCGGGCTGCGACGGTTGGACGGGGTGCGGATCTTCGAGCAGCTCGCCACCGCCGACCCGACCATCGCGGCATTCCTGTCGATCCACAACATGTGCGCCTGGATGGTGGACAGCTACGGCACGCCGGAACAGCGCAAGACCTGGCTGCCGAAGCTGGCCTCGATGGAGGCCATCGCCAGCTACTGCCTGACCGAGCCGGGCGCCGGCAGCGACGCGGCGGCCTTGCGCACCAAGGCCGTTCGCGACGGCGACTACTACGTGCTGGACGGGGTCAAGCAGTTCATCTCCGGCGCGGGCGTTTCCGACGTCTACGTCGTGATGGCCCGCACGGGCGCAGACGGACCGCGCGGCATCTCCGCGTTCATCGTCGAAAAGGACACGCCCGGGCTGAGTTTCGGTGCCAACGAGGAAAAGATGGGCTGGCATGCCCAGCCCACCGCCCAGGTGATCCTGGAAGGAGTGCGCGTGCCCGCCGAAGCCATGCTCGGCGGTTCGGACGGCGAGGGCACCGGCTTCTCGATCGCGATGAACGGCCTCAACGGCGGCCGCATCAACATCGCCGCCTGCTCGCTGGGCGGCGCGCAGGCGGCCTACGACAAGGCGCTCGGCTACCTGGCCTCGCGCGAGGCGTTCGGTGCGGCGCTGATCGACGAGCCGACCATCCGGTTCACCCTCGCCGATATGGCGACAACCTTGGAAACGTCGCGAAACATGTTGTGGCGGGCGGCAACTGCGCTCGACACCAACAATCCACGCAAGGTCGAACTGTGCGCCATGGCCAAACTGCACGTCACCGAGGCCTGCTACACGGTGGCCGACCAGGCGTTGCAACTGCATGGCGGCTACGGCTACCTGCGCGAATACGGCTTGGAGAAGATCGTCCGCGATCTCCGGGTGCACCGCATCCTGGAAGGGACGAACGAGATCATGCGCGTGGTCATCGGGCGGGCTGCCTCGACCGCCGCACGCAATTGAGCGATTTGTGCACGAAAATCCGCGATGAGCACGGGAAAACGTGCACAAATCGCGGAGAACTAGGGAGGACGAACTGATGGCGACGATTGCATTCCTGGGCCTGGGCCACATGGGCGGCCCGATGGCGGCGAACCTGATCGCGGCCGGGCACACCGTGCACGGCTTCGACCCGGTCCCGGCGGCGGCACAGGCGGCGCGGGACCACGGCGCGACCACCTTCGACAGCGGCCCCGAGGCAGTGGCCGGCGCCGACGTCGTCATCACCATGCTGCCCAACGGCGACCTGGTGAAGCGCTGCTACGCCGACGTCATGCCGGCGGCCGCCCCCGGCACGCTGTTCATCGACTCGTCCACCATCTCGGTCGACGACGCCCGCGAGGTGCACCGACTGGCCCTCGAGCACGGCTTCGCCCAACTGGACGCCCCGGTGTCCGGCGGGGTGAAGGGCGCGACCGCCGGCACACTGGCATTCATGGTCGGCGGCGAGCCCGAGGCCGTCGAGCGCGGACGCACGGTCCTCGACCCCATGGCCGGCAAGATCATCCACTGTGGCGCGTCCGGCGCGGGCCAGGCCGCCAAGGTGTGCAACAACATGGTGCTCGCCGTCCAGCAGATCGCCATCGGCGAAGCGTTTGTGCTCGCCGAGCACCTCGGCCTGGACAAGCAGTCGTTGTTCGACGTGATCACCGGGGCGACCGGCAACTGCTGGGCCGTACAGGTGAACTGCCCGGTGCCCGGGCCGGTGCCCACTTCCCCCGCGAACAACGATTTCCAGCCGGGGTTCGCCACCGCACTGATGAACAAGGACCTGGGTCTGGCGATGGCTGCAGTGCGCTCGACGGGATCGTCGGCACCCCTCGGCAGCCATGCCGCGGACATCTACGCAAAGTTTGCCGCCGAGCATGCCGATCTTGACTTCAGTGCGGTAATCAATCTGCTCCGTCAATGACGCCGCCCCACCATCACCGCACGTCACAGTGGTGTTCGTTAGTTAGCTGTGACACCGCGCGCATTAGGGCATAGGATGCGTGGGTCGCACAGGGAGGATTCGCGCCGCATGACTTTCAAATTTTCCGCCAAGGGGGCAACGGCCTCGGCTACGGCGATTGCTGTGGCGTTTTTCGGAGCCGGCATCGCCATCGCATCGCCAGGTCCGGTGAACCCGAGCAACCCGGGTACCGACCCGTCGCAGCCGACGCAGACCCAGCAGGCCAGCAAGAACAACGAGTCGGCCACCACCCCTTCGGGTGACCTCGGCACAGCCAGCAGCAAGACCGTCTCCAGCTCGACCTCGAGCTCGGGCGGCGGCCTGACCGGCAAGACGGCGCGCAACAACGACAACGGCCTGGACTGGGGTGACGACTGGAGCCTGGGCGGCTTCCCGCCCATCAACCTGTCGAGCATGCAGCCGCCGGAGGCCACCGTCGCGATTCCGCTGTCGCTCGGCCTGCCCGGCCTGAGCCTGCCGAGCCTCGTGATCGACGCCGGCCTCGGTGGCCTGGTCACGGGACTCGGGGCTCTCCTCCTCAACGGCGCGGCAGCCGCCGTGCCCGCGAGCGCGACCCTGGGCGCCCCCGTCGCCGCTGCGGC
Organism: Mycobacterium sp. PDNC021; assembly: GCF_048282635.1. Lineage (NCBI taxonomy): Bacteria > Bacillati > Actinomycetota > Actinomycetes > Mycobacteriales > Mycobacteriaceae > Mycobacterium > Mycobacterium sp. PDNC021. The sequence goes on along the minus strand of NZ_CP182502.1, from coordinate 1,970,694 downwards.
AGCACCGGCCGCGACCGCCGCCACCTTCGGCACCCTGTCCGCCGTCGGCGACATCGCGAAGGTCTCCTCCGCCGCCGCTGCGCCGGCTCTCTCGGTTCCCGCCATGGCCGCTCCGGCAGTGGCTGCCCCCAGCCTCGGCGGCCTGCCGGCCATCGGCGCACCGGCGATCGGTTCGCTCGGTGCGCTGGCCGCACCGAAGCTGCCCGGTATCGGCCTGCCGAAGCTGCCGAACGCAGGCCTGCCGGAAATGCCGGACTTCACCAAGTTGGGTGCCCCCAAGCTCCCCAAGCCGGAAGACCTGCCGCACCCGGAGATCGGCCTGCCGAAGGCGCCGAAGATCGGCATGCCGGACATCCCGCACCCGCAGATCGGCTTCCCGCCGCACCCGCGGATCTTCCCGAAGATCGGCCTGCCGAAGATCAGCCTGCCGTGGTTCTGAACCGCTGAAAGAGGCGGGGCCTGAAGCCCCGCCTCGATAATTGAAAAGTTGTGACGAACTGGTGGTCAGCCCTGGGCTGACCACCAGTTCTTGTGTAGGCGCTCGCATCCGGCGGCCATCAGACCGTCGTACTCTGCGCGCACCTGGACCGCCCCGGGGAATTCGTGGCCGGCCGAATAGCCGGTCGTGACCACCAGCGTGGCCAGCTTGGCGGCCCGTGCCGCGCGGAAACCGCGGGCGCCGCCCGCCACCGCCAGCGCGCTCTCCGGCCCCAGACCCAGCTCCCACAACGCGTGGCCGTGCAGATCGGGGTCACGCGTCGGACGCGGCAGATCGTCAGGCGTCACGATGGTTTCGGCGATTCCGTCGCCCAGCAGCTGCCGGACCAGCGGCTCCACCCACGAGCGCGTACCGGTACTCACCACTGCGACCGATATCCCGGTGCCGAACAGCCCGGCCGCCAGATCGGCGAGGCCGTCGCGCGGGCTCACGTCGCCGTCGAGCACCGACGCCTCGAACAGGTCGGTCTTGGTGCGGTACACATGGGCCGCGATCTCCGTGCTGACCCGCCCGTAGCCGCGCCGGCGCAGTGCCGAGGCGACGCGACGCTGTTCGTCGGCGATGCGGACCAGCCGGCCGTAGTCGGCGACCGACCAGGAGATATCCAGCCCGTGTTCGGCGAATGCGGCGTTGAACGCCACCCGGTGTGCATCGCGTTCGACATCGGCCAGCGCACCGTCCAGGTCGAAGATCACCGCACGCAGCGGATCGATCACGGCATGGGCCGGGCGCGCCACATCCCACCAGAACGTGCGCTCCACACAACTCACCGACATGGCTACCAGGGTGTCCTACGTCACATGCCCCGGGCCTCCCCCCAACGGGGGATTGGACGGGCGAGATTGCCGGTGAAGTTTCTTCGGTAGTCCACAGCCGGTCCTGCCGACCAGCGCCGAATCGCGGCCCTAAGGTGTTGCCATGAGCACCAGCGAGAAGCCGAAGGCGGATCGCGCATGACGGACGAACCCGAAGCCGACGCTGCGCCGGTGCGGCTGATCCTGGTCGATGACCACGAAATGGTCATCGAGGGACTCAAGGCCATGCTGGCCGCTTTCAGCGACCGGGTACGGGTGGTCGGCCAGGCCGTCGGGGCCGAACGCGCCGCCGCGGTGGTCGACGAACTGCAGCCCGATATCGTGCTGTGCGACGTCCGGATGCAGGGTGCCAGCGGTCTGGACCTGTGCCGTGAACTGCGGGAACGGGATCCGGAACGCAAGGTGGTCATGCTGTCGGTGTACGACGACGAGCAGTACCTGTACCAGGCACTTCGGGTCGGCGCGTCAGGGTATCTGCTCAAGAGCATCAGCAGTGACGACCTGGTCCGTCAGCTCGAGCTGGTGCACGGCGGCGCGACCGCCATCGACCCCAGCATGGCCGCGCGCGCTGCCGACACCGCCGCCCGCATGCAGCGTGACGAGTTCTGGCCCGGTGCCCGGCAGGGCCTCACCCAGCGCGAAAGCGAGATCCTGTCGTTCGTCGTCGACGGCCTGTCCAACCGTGGCATCGCAACGCGGCTGGTGATCGGCGAGGAGACCGTCAAGAGTCACCTGCGCGCGATCTATCGCAAGCTCGACGTCAGCGACCGGGCGGGCGCGGTAGCCACCGCGCTGCGGGAGGGCATCTACCGATGACCCCGAGCAATCCCGACGAGCGCGGCCGCGAGGCACCGGCCGGCAAGGTTTTGACCGCCGACCGCGAACTGGCCCTGTTGCGCGAACTGATCCAGGCCGCCTCGAGCGGTCCCGGCGTCGAGCCGCTGGCCGCGGCAGCCGCCCGGATGATCACCGCGGCCACCGGCACCGATGTCTGCTTCGTTCACGTGCTCGACGACACCGAACGGTCGCTGACCCTGACCGGCGCCACGCCGCCGTTCGATCAGGAGGTCGGCAAGATCCGGCTACCGCTGGGCGAAGGCGTCTCGGGATGGGTGGCCAGCAACCGCGAACCCGTGGTGATCAGCCACGACAAGGAATCCGACCCGCGCTACCGGCCGTTCGAATCGCTGCGCGGCAGTGACTTCGCTTCCATGGTGTCGGTGCCGATGGAGACCGACCCGGGTGGGCTGGTCGGCGTGCTCAACGTGCACACCGTCGAACGCCGGGAGTTCGGCGCCCGCGACGTGGAGCTGCTGCTGGTCATCGGCCGGCTGATCGCCGGGGCCATGCATCAGGCCCGGCTGCACCGCCAGCTCGTCGCCCGCGAACGCGCCCACGAGAATTTCGTCGAGCAGGTCATCGAAGCCCAGGAGATCGAGCGCCGCCGACTGGCCGGCGATATCCACGACGGCATTTCGCAGCGCCTGGTGACCCTGTCCTACCGGCTCGATGCGGCCAGCCGGGCGGTCGGCTCCGACACCGCCGTCGCGGCCGAGCAGCTGACGTTGGCCCGCGAACTCGTGGATCTGACCCTCGGCGAGGCTCGGGCCGCGATCGGGAACCTGCGCCCGCCGGTCCTCGACGACCTGGGGCTGGCCGGCGGGCTGGCGAGCCTGGCGCGGTCCATCGGCCAGCTCGACGTCGACGTGGAATTGACCGACGTCCGGCTGCCCGACCACATCGAGTTGGCGTTATACCGAATCGCCCAGGAGTGCCTGCAGAACGTCGTAAAGCACGCCCACGCCAGCAACGCGCTGCTGAAGTTCGCGGCCGACGCCGAACATGCGCGGCTCGAGATCATCGACAACGGCATCGGTTTCGACACCTTCGAGCGCCCGCTGGGCGCCGACGAGACGGGCGGCTACGGGTTGTTGTCGATGGCCGAACGCGCCGAGATCGTCGGCGGCCGGCTGAACATCCGCTCCCGGCCAGGCTCGGGGACGATCGTCACCGCCACCATCCCGCTGCCAGCAGGGAACTGAAGGCGGTGCCCCCGGGACGGGATCGTTGCTAGATCGCGCTCACCGCGTGGCGCGCTGTCCGGCTGGCAATTTTGACAATACCCGCTTGATGACGAATTATCAGCGCATACATGGGGGTATCGGTGCTCAGACGCAATACGAACGCCGCCATCGGCGGCATTGCGGTCGTCTTTGCTGTGTTTGCTTACTTGGTGATCTCGGGTGAGCGCGGCACGGTCGCCGCAAAGCTCACTTACGACATCGGATTGGCGGTGTTCAGCGCATTCGCCTGCCTGACCGCAGTCGCCGCGTACCGGGTCAACAAGGGCCGGCGCCGGCGCGTGTGGATGGCGTTGGCCATCGGCATGGCGGGCTGGGTCGTCGGCAACCTGATCCTGTTCTACTACCACGCTGTACTCGGATCGCCGCCGCCCTTTCCCTCGGTCGCCGACGCCGCGTTCCTGGTGCTCCCCTGCACCGTGGTGATCGCCTCCATCTGGACGGTGACGGCCGATCGCATGTCAGCACCGCGGCCGGTGCTGGACGGTGTCATCGTCGCCGCGGCGTTGTTCCTCGTGTGCTGGGTGCTGATTCTGGAGGACCTGTTCGCATCGGCGAACTCGAGCTGGATGGCGACGGCGGTGTCGGTCGCGTTCCCGATCTCGGACGTCGTGATGATCACGCTGGCGGTGCTGACGGTGAGTTCGGCAGCACCGGGCCAAAGGCAGTCTGTCATTCTGGTCTGCGCCGGACTGACCATCGTTGCCGTGGCGGACAGCATCTGGATATATGTGCTGGCGCAATCGAATTCGACCAGCCCCGTCGCCATCATCGGCTGGGCGACCGGTCTGGTGCTGTTCAGCGCGGGCGGCCTGGTGGAAGCGCGCATGCCGCCGCCGGCCGCCAAGAATCGACGCCGCCTTGCGGACCCCTTGCTCTGGCTGCCCTATGCGCCGCTGGTGTCGGCAGTGGTCGTCGGCCTCATCGACTTGTGGCCGATGACCAGCGACAAACCTGTGCTGGTCGCCGCCGCCGTACTGGTGATGGCCGCGCTGATCCGGCAACTGATCGTCCTCATCCAGAACCGGCGACTGTTGTTCGACCTGGCCGAGCAGACCAGACGCGATCCGCTGACGGGGCTCGGCAACCGGTTGATGTTCAACGACCACCTCGACGCAGCCATGCAATCACGTGCGCACGACCGGCTTCCCGTGGCGGTGCTGGCTCTCGACCTGGATGACTTCAAGATGGTCAACGACAATCTCGGCCACCCCAGCGGCGACGAGCTCCTGATCGACGTGGCCAATCGACTCCAGGGCAGTGTGCCGGCCGGACATACCGTCGCTCGACTCGGCGGTGACGAGTTCGCAGTTCTCATCCAATCGACGGCGTTCTCGGCCACGACCATCGCCGAGCGCGTCATCGAGGCGTTCGACGCGCCTTTCGCGCTGAGCAGCGAGAAAGTGTTCATCCATCCGAGCGTCGGGTTGGCCATCACCCACGCCGACGAACCGGACACCACCGCCGATGATCTGATGCAACGCGCCGACGTCGCGCTGTACGCCGCCAAGCGGACCGGCATCGGCGGAGTGCAGACCTTCACCGCCGACATGCGGCAGGTTTCGGCGCTGGACCTGCCGCAACGGTGGAGCGACAGCGGCCGGGTACAGCTGCCGGCCAACGTCGGGGTGCAACTACTCGGGCAACTACGCCGCGCCATCACCGACTCCGAGTTGAGGCTGGTCTACCAGCCGAAGGTGTCGCTGGCCACCGGCGACATCGTCGGCGTCGAGGCCCTGCTCCGTTGGCCACACCCCGAACTCGGTCTGCTGACGCCTGCTGAGTTCCTGCCGTTGATCCGGCGCAACGGATTGATCGGCTCGGTCACCGACACGGTGCTCGAGCAGGCTGTCCGCGACGCATCTACGTGGTTCGGCACCGGCCATCGCAATGTGCCCGTTGCGATCAATCTTTTTGCACCGTCCCTGACCGACGTCGACCTGGCCGACCGGATCGGGGCCATCCTCGCCCGCAACTCACTGCCGACGCGTGCCCTCACGGTGGAGATCACCGAGCAGATGCTGCTGTCCAACATGAGCCGCACCGAAGTGGTGATCGATCGGCTGCGGAAGTCGGGACTGCGGGTTTCGATCGACGACTTCGGGTCCGGCTACTCGACCATGAGTTACCTGCGGGACCTCCCCGTCGATGAGCTCAAGCTGGACCGCGAGTTCGTCCTGCCGATGATGCAGAGCACCCGCGCTGCCGCCATCGTGCAATCGGTGATCAACCTGACTCACGCGCTGAACATCGTCAGCGTCGCCGAGGGCGTCGAAGACGCGGCGACCGCCCAACGGCTCACCGACTACGAGTGCGATATCGGGCAGGGGTTCTACTTCGCCAAACCGATGTTCGCCGAATCACTTCGGACACTGATCGAATCGCGACAGCCACTGCAGCCCTGAGCCACTCAGAAGTCGCCGGCGTTGCGGCGCAGCGTCTCGATGGCGGTCACCAGCGCCTCCGACTGCCTGTCGGACATTCCGACGTCGGCGAACACTTCCTTGTTCAGCGTGACCGTGGCGTCCTCGACCGTCGAGCGGCCCACCTCGGTCAGTTGCACCAACGTGGTCCGGCCGTCGGTCGGGTGCGGCACCCGCTCGACGAGGCCGTCGGCTTCCAGCCGCCGGATCGCGTGGGTGACGCTGGTGACGTGCACCTGCAGCCGGTCCGACGCCTTGGTGATCGGCAGTGCACCGCTGCCGCTGAACGCCAGCAGCCGCAGCAGTTCATAGCGGGAAAAGCTCAGATCATAGGGCCGCAGCGCGGTCTCGACCCGGGCCAGCAGGATCTGGTGGGCGCGCATCACGGACGTCACCGCGACCATGCCGTCGGCGACGTCGCCCCAGCCGGCCCGCTCCCAGTTGGCCCGGGCCCGGGCGATGGGGTCACTGCTCACGCCTCATTCTTACCGCACCGCATACTCGCCGGCGCTGCGCTCGCCCAGTTGGCCACAGATCCGCTGCGGTCAGCCCCCGACGCTCGTCCCGTCCACCGCTTTGCGGATGGCCGCGAGCACCGCGCGCGACGACCTACGGTCCCCGACAGTGATCCGCACTCCGCCATCGGCGTAGCTGCGCACCCGCGGGCCGTCATCGCCGAATGTCCAGGCCCGCGCCCCACTCGGCAGGTAGACGAAGTTGGCGTGGCTGTCCGTGCAGTACACCCCCATCGACCGCAACCGCGCCCGCAGAAATGCCCCCTCCGCGGAGATCATCTGGATACGTTGCTGCAGTTGATCTTCCGCATCGTAGGACGCGGCGACCGCCACCAACCCGGTGATGCCGATGCCGAACGGCAGCTGCATCCCCCACAGCTGACGGGCCAGCGACGGCGCACACACGCCATAGCCGATGCGCAGCCCGGCCAGCCCGTAGGCCTTCGAGAAGGTGCGTACCACAACCAAATTGGGGTACCGCGCCACGAGCGAGGGGATGTCCAGGCACAAGTCAGGCGCCAGGAACTCCACATACGCCTCGTCCAGCAGGACCACCGTGCCGGACGGCACCCGATCCAGGAACCGGTACAGGTCCGCGGGCGACTCGACGGTCCCGGTCGGGTTGTGTGGCCGGCACACCACGACGACCCGCGCCCGCGCCGCAGCGTCTGCCATGGCGTCGAGATCGTGGTGACCATGCCGGTCCAGCGGCACCGTCACCGACCGCAATCGTGCCATCTGCGCGAAGATCGGGTAGCCGTCGAACGTCGGCGTTGCCGTCACCATCACGTCACCGGGCTTGGTGACGGCCTGCAGCACCTGCATGATCACGCCCGTGGCACCGGCGCCGACCACCACCTGTTCGTCGGCGACGCCGACGCGCCCGGCGATCAGCGATCGCAACCGCTGCGGCAGGAACTCCGGGTACCGGTTCACCACCTCGATCGACGCGGTCAGCGCGGCGCGCACCCCAGGCAGCGGCGGGAACGGATTCTCGTTGAGCGACAACGCCAACGGGTCGTCCGCGGCGGGCAGCGAATCGACCGCGTCGGTCAACGCGCAGGTGGGCGTCATCGCTGTCCGCCCCACCGCACCGCGGCCGCGCCGGCGAAGTCACCGGCGTGCGCGAAGGCCGCCATCATCACGATGTCGCCCTTCTTGACCTGTCCGTCGTCGATCGCCCGGTCCAGGTTGATCGGCACGCCCGCGGCGAACAGGTTGCCGCACTCTTCGAACGTGTCCCGGTGCCTCTCGGCGGGCAGCTCCAGCGCCTCACGCCAGTTCCGCAGGAACACCCGGTTCGGCTGGTTGGTGACCAGCAGGCCGATGTCCTTGGGCGCCAACCCGATCCGGTCACACACCGCATATGCCACCTCGGGAACCTGACGGTTACCGCGGGCCAGCACCTTGGTGATCTTGCTTTCGGTGAAGCCGATGCAGCCCTCCCCCGGCCCCGCCTGCCACCATTTGCGCGGCGGATCGACGGCCATGGTCATGTCACCGGCGTACTCGCCGTAGGTGCGGCATTCGACGTCGAGGATCGGCGAAACATCCGACAGTGCAACCAGTCCCACCGCGGCACCGTCACCGGGCACGGACGCCTGCGCCTTGGGCCGGATGGTGGACTGGTCGAAGACCTGACCCGCCGCGTTCTGCGCCACCGCCACCAGCGCCGTACGCCCCTCGCCGGACGCGAGCAACTGCCGCGCCAGCTTCAGGCCCAGGATGAAGGCCGCACACCCACCGTTGTGCAGGTCGATCACCCAGTTCGGTTTCATACCAAGACGATTCGCCATACCGCCACCGCCGCCGTAGAACGGCATGTCGGGCAGCTGGGTGTGGGTGATCAGCACGTCCACGTTGGCCAGGACATCAGACCCGTGCCGGTCCACGATGCCCGCGGCGGCGCGTTCGACCATGTCGATGGCGGTCTCGTCGGGCGCCACGTGGTGCCGGAACTTCGGCGCCCGGAACATCAGGTTGTCCCGCAGGTCGTCGGAACCGGCGAATTGCGCGTAGTAGTCGGCACCGATCGGCTCGCCCGGGAGATAGGTCGAGACGTCCAGAAGGCTGACGGCAGGCTGCTGCATCTTTTCGCTCACTTCATCCAGGCCGGGGTGATCGGCAGACCGTTGCGGTGCCGGTATTCGGCGATTGCCTTGAGGTTGTCCAGTTCCAGGCGGTGGCCCGCCCCGAACATGTCCCAGAAATCCCCGACCCACACGGGCCGCTGCGCGGGCGCCGCCTCCGGGTACGGGTTCTTGTCGTAGAACGGGTGGTGGCAGTTGGTCCACAGCACCACCGAGCCGGGCTTGTTCAGTACGGTCTGCGCGTCGACGACGCGCATCAGGTAGATCATCCAGAGGTGCTGGCCCTGGTCCCACGCGCAGTGGTAGTCGACGGTCATCGCGTCACGGTTCGACACTGTGCGCGTGTAGATTTCGGTCTCCGAGCCCAGCCGGTCGTAGGCCAACCAGAGGCCGGGCTCGGTGGTCTCGGTGAACCCGCGCAGGCTGTAGGTCCACTCCTCCAGGCTGCGGGTGTCCGACAAGTACTCGAACAATTCCTCCGGCGGGCAGTCGATGTAGTCGTTGACGGTGCAGTACTCACCGAAGACCACGTCGTGCGGGTACACCGACCGCATCATCTCCATGATGATCGGGGTGGCCTTCTCCCGGGGCGCGTTCTCGATGCGGGTGATCCCGTCGATCGGTAGGGCGATGTCTTCAAGCGCGGGCAGCGACATGCTGGGAGCTCTCTTTCTGCGTCTGTTGGGTGACTGAATCGAGAAATGGTGCGAATGTGGGGATTTCGTCAGCGGAACATTCGACGCTGACCACCGATGGTCCGTGCCGGCTAAGCGCTTCGGTCAGCGCGCCGGCCAGCTGCGGCAGCTCGGTGACGTCGGTTGCGTGCAGGCCGGGGAACATCGCGGCCAGACCGGCGCCGAGCCGCGCCGGCGTGAAGCGGTTGTAGCTGTAACGGTCGCCGTAGAACAACTGCTCGCGGGTGACGCACATGGCGTGGGCGTTGTTGTTGAACAGCACGAAGGTGATCGGGAGCCGGTACTGCACCGCGGTGTGCACTTCCATGCCATGCATGAAGAAGGAGCCGTCGCCGGCCACCACCACGGTCCGGTATTGCGGCCCAGCGGTTTTCGCCCGGGCAAAGCACATGCCGATGGCGGCGCCGAAGCTGTACCCCATGCCGCCCATCCCGAGCGCCACCACGAAGCGCCCGTGCCGGCGCACCGGCAGCCCGTGCACCGTCGAAGCGCCGGTGTTGCCGGCGTCGACGACGATGTCGGCGCCATCGGGCACCAGCTCGTCGAGCAGCGTGACGGTATCGCGGTACCGGATGCCGGGCCCCTCGTGGACTGGTGGCTGAAGTTCGGTGTGCGGCAACGGATCCAGGACCCGAAGCCCATGGGCACGACCGGCTCCCGTCAGCGACCGGGTCAGCGCTGTCAGTGACGCCCGCAGATTGGTCGAATTCACGTGTGTTGTCGGGACATACGGCCGCTGCGCCCCGAGCGAGACGGCCTGTACCCCGGCCAGGGCGCTGTCGAGACCAGCGCGGGCCGTCACCGACAGGCGTGTCCCGACCACCAGGCACACCGCGCTGCGGGAGATCGCATCGACCACCCGCGGATGACCCATCACGCCGGTGACTCCCAGCCACGACGACTGACCCAAGCCTGGAGAGCCGCTGACATCCTTGGCATCGGGAACCGTGGCGACCCAGGCCCGCAGCACCGACCGCAGCTCCTCGAGTTCACGGCGGGCGTCGTCGCGGGCCACCTGCTCGCCGGCGATGATGGTGACCGGCCCCAGGGCCCGGCGCAGCACCTCGGCGATCGGACCGGGATCGGCCAGCAGCGAATCCTGAACCGCAGCAACTGGATTGACCATATCGATCATCGCCTGCTGGACATCCTTCGGCAGCAGCAGCACCGCCGGACCGCCACTGTCGGCCGCGGCCAGCGCCTCCGCCAGCGCCGGCACGATGTCCTCGGGTGCCGTCACGCGACGGCAGTACACCGACACCGCGGAGAACAACGCCACCGCATCGAGTGACCCGGAGCGCCCACTGGTGTCCTGAAAGCTGCCTCGGCCGTCCAAACCGGTCGGCGCCTGCCCCACCAACGCCAGTACCGGCACTCGACTGGCCAGTGATTCGCCCAGTCCCGCAACCAGATTCAGCGATCCGCCGCCCGATGTCGCGGCCACCACCCCGATCCGGGACACCGCACGGCTGTAGCCGTCGGCCATGGTAGCCGCCGAGAACTCGTGCTTTGCCAGGATCGCGGTGATGTCGTCACTCAGGAACGCCGCGTCGAACAGGTCCTCGATGTTTGCCCCGTCGACACCGAAGAAATATTCGATGCCCGACGCCGCAAGTTGCGTGATGATGTGATCCACCACCCGATGCCTGCCGACCATCTGTCACCTGCTTCCGCTCGTCTGACCAAGACACGAAGCAGAGCGCCGGATGGTTCAACGCCGCCGGGAAAATCTACAAATTGCGCTCGAGCAGCACTTTGCCGCTGTCAGCGGAAACCAGTTGTACCGCAGCAATTTCCGAAAGCTGCATCGGCGTGTTACCGCTCGGCAACGCAGTGGCTCCGGACATGCCGAACCACGTGGCGATCTGCGCGCGGCTGCCGTCGCGGCCCACCACGACCATACCCAGGTTGGTCGGCGGGGCTGCCGGTCCGCTGGACCAGTCGCCGTAGCTGCACGCCATGTCGATCCGGGTGCCCCAACCGAAGCTGCTCAGCGCGATGGTGGCGTTGAACGGAGTGGGCGCCACGTGCTGCATGGGCAGCTGCTGCGCCTGCTCCTGAGCCTGGCCGCCGCCGAAGAACTCCGGCCGGACCACGGCCACCGCACCGACTGCCAGTACCGCTGCGGCCAGGCCGGCCACTGCCGTCGTCACCCAGCGGGTCCGGCGCCGGCGCCACCGAACCTTGGCCAGCACAGAATCGAGCACCTCGGGGCGCAACGGCGGTTCCGGCTGCTCGGCACTGATCTCTTGCACATCGGCCAACTGCAGTAGCCCCAGTAGGGCCGGCATGCCACTGATCTCAGAGACCGCGTCGCGGCAACGCGCGCAGGTGTGCAGGTGCGCCTCGTACTCGCGGCGTTCCGCGCTGGACAGCGAGCCCAGCACGTAGGCGGCGTCCCAGGTTTCGTACCGGTCGCCGTCGAAGGGTCCGATGGACTCGATCAGGTGTGCGCTCACCGAGTCACCCCCATTTCCTGCAGATTCAGGCGTAACGCCCGGACCGCGTAGTGCAGCCTCGACTTCACTGTGCCCTCGGCGATCTGAAGCTCGGCCGCTATCTGCGCGACGCTCAACTGCCGGTAGTACGCGCGCTCGATCACGGCGCGATGGTCGACGGAGAGCTGACTCAGGGCGCCCCCGAGCAACATCCGATCCAAGGTGATATCCACTTCATCGGTAGCCTTCGGGTCCGTCCGGTCCTCGGCCTCCACCACCTCCGACGAGGTGGTTTCGTGCCGACGCCGGGCGCTGCGCTGCTCATCGATGATCAGGTTGCGGGCGACGGTGTAGAGCCAGGCCCGCGGGGACTGGTCGGTGTCGGATACGACGTCGGGATGCCGCCACGCCCGTAGCAATGTCTCCTGCACGACGTCCTCGGCACGCGCCGAGTCCTGTGTCAGTCGCAGGGCATAACGCCAAAGGGCACCAGCGTGCTCGTCATAAAGCACCCGCATCATGGCGGCCTCCGGATCACTCATGCACCAACCTCCGTCATAGACACGAGATCAGGGGCGATCCGGTTCACCGAATCAGTCGCGCAGGAGGGTCAGAATTCTGGGTCCGTCCTCGGTGACCGCGACGGTGTGTTCCCAGTGTGCGGCACGGGAGCCGTCCTTGGTAACCACTGTCCACTCATCTTCGAGGATGACCGTCTTGGAGCTACCCAAGGTCAGCATCGGTTCGATCGCCAGCACCGAGCCGGGTTCGAGGAACGGGCCCCGACCGGGCGATCCCTCGTTCGGCAGGAACGGGTCCATGTGCATCTCTTGGCCGATGCCGTGGCCGCCGTAGCCTGCGACGATGCCGAACTTGCGGTCATAGCGGGCAGATGCGGCGCGGGTGGCCACCTCGATGGCGTGCGAGACGTCGGTCAGCCGGTTGCCGGGGACCATGGCGGCGATACCCGCTTCCATGGACTCGCGGGTGGCGTCGGACAGCTTCTGGTCGGCGTCGATCAGCGGGCCGACACCGAACGTCACCGCCGAGTCGCCGTGCCAGTCGTTGAGGATGGCGCCGCAGTCGATGGACACCAGATCACCGCTGGCGAGCACCTCGTCGGCGGTCGGAATCCCGTGCACCACGCGGTCGTTGACCGACGCGCAGATGGTCGCCGGGAAACCGTGATAGCCCAGGAAGGACGGGATGCCGCCGCCATCGCGGATGACGGACTCGGCGATCTGGTCCAGGTCGAGGGTGGACATCCCGGGCGCAGCGGCCTCACGAACCGCTTTCAGCGCGGCCGCCACCAGGGAGCCGGCAGCCGCCATGGCGTCCAGTTCGCCGGGAGTCCGCTGCGGGACGACCTTGCGGCCGCGTCGGGGTAGACCAATCATCGATAACTACTCAGCCGGATTGGCGGCTTAGCCGCCGAGCGCCTGCAGGGCGCGGGCGAAAACCTCGTCCAGGCTGCCCACGGCGTCGACCGACACGAGCTCGTCCTGGTAGTAGTCGAGCAGCGGGGCGGTCTCGTCCCGGTACACCTTCATCCGGTTGAGGATGACCTCTTCGGTGTCGTCGGCGCGGCCGCGGCTCTTCAGCCGGGTCAGCAGCTCGGACTCCGACACGCGGAACTCCAGCACCGCGTCCAGCTTCAGGCTGCGCTTGGCCAGCATCTCGCGCAGCGCGACGGCCTGCTCGACCGAGCGGGGGAAGCCGTCGAGGATGAACCCGGCGGCGGTGTCGTCGGCGTCGAGACGGTCGTCGACCAGCGCGTTGGTCAGCTCAGCCGGGACCAGGTCGCCGGCGTCGAGGTACTTCTTGGCCTCGACACCCAGCGGGGTGCCCTTGCTGATGTTGCTACGGAACAGATCACCCGTGGAGATCTGCGGGATGCCGAACTTCTCGGCCAGCTTCTCGGCCTGAGTGCCCTTGCCTGCTCCCGGCGGTCCCAGCAGAACCATTCTCATTTGAGGAACCCTTCGTAGTTGCGCTGCATGAGCTGGCTCTCGATCTGCTTCACCGTGTCCAGACCCACGCCAATCATGATCAGCACGGCCGTACCGCCGAACGGCAAGTTCTGCGCGCTGCCTCCGCCGCCCTGCAGGAACAGATTAGGCAACACAGCGATCAAACCGAGGTAGATCGAGCCCGGCAGCGTGATCCGGCTCAGGACGTACCGCAGGTAGTCCGCCGTCGGCTTGCCCGGCCGGATGCCCGGGATGAAACCACCGAACTTCTTCATCTCGTCCGCCCGCTCATCGGGGTTGAACGTGATGGACACGTAGAAGTACGTGAAGAAGATGATCAGGCCGAAGTAGATCGCGATGTAGACCGGGTCGGCCGGGTTGGTCAGGTACTTGGCGATCGCCTTGGACCACCAGCCGTTGGACGCGTTCGGATCACCCGCGGTCACCAGCTGGGTGATCAGGTGCGGGATGTAGATCAGCGACGAGGCGAAGATGACGGGGATGACGCCGGCCTGGTTGACCTTCAGCGGCAGGTAGGTCGAGGTACCGCCGTACATGCGACGACCCACCATGCGCTTGGCGTACTGCACCGGGATACGGCGCTGGCCCTGCTCGACGAAGACCACACCGACGATGATGATCAGCGTTGCGGCCACGACCGAAGCGAAGACCATGCCACCGCGGCTCTCCAGGATGGTCTGGCCTTCGGACGGGATGCGGGCCGCAATACCGGCGAAGATCATCAGCGACATGCCGTTGCCGATGCCACGTTCGGTGACCAGCTCGCCCATCCACATGACCAGGGCCGCGCCCGCTGTCATGACCAGCACGATCACCACGAGGGTGAAGATGCTCTGGTCCTGGATGATGTTCAGCGTGCAGCCCTGCAGCAGGTTGCCGCTGGCGGCCATCGCGACGATCGAGGTGCCCTGCAGAACGGCCAACGCGATCGCGAGATAACGCGTGTACTGCGTCATCTTGGCCTGACCGGACTGGCCTTCCTTCTGGAGCTGTTCGAAGCGTGGGATGACCACGACCAGCAGCTGCACGATGATGCTCGCGGTGATGTAAGGCATCACGCCGACCGCCAGCACCGATAGATGCAGTAGCGCACCGCCGGAGAACAGGTTGATCAGCGAGTAGACCTGCGCTGCGTCACCGCCACTGACCTGCTCGATGCACTTCTGCACGTTCGGGTAGTTCACCCCGGGGGACGGCAATGCAGCACCGGCCCGATACAGGATGACTACACCCAGCGTGAAGAGGATCTTGCGTCGCAGATCGGCCGTCCGCAGGGACGAGATAAAAGCCGAAAGCACTCTTCCTCCTGCGCAGCCGAGCTCGGGCCGCGGCGTGCTGATGGGGCTGGTCAGGTCCAGCGTTTGGTTAATTCCGTGCGCGACCAACAGCAGGTACCCGACCTGTCTGGACGCGCCGTCAAATCAGTCTCCGAGAATAACAGTTGCCGTCCCCCCGACCTGCATCCGCACGGCGCCGGACCGTTCCCACCCAGCACGGACGGGTCGAAACCTGCCGCCACCCGGCATTTCTGCCGCGTTCAGGAAGGGCGCGTACAGTCGCCGACAGGTTGTTACATGAGCTAACTACCGGCCCATTCACCGGGTAAGACACGACAGGAACGACGCGATGGCACGCACTGACAACGACACCTGGGACCTGGCATCGAGCGTAGGAGCGACCGCGACGATGGTCGCCGCCGCTCGCGCCCTCGCCACCAACTCCGACGACCCGATCATCGACGACCCGTTCGCCGCTCCCCTGGTCCGCGCCGTCGGAGTCGAGTTCTTCACCAAACTGGTCGACGGGACCGTCGACTTCAGCGCGCTCGACGAGACCGGCTCCGGAATGGCCCGGTTCGCCAACAGCATGGCCGCCCGTACGCGGTTCTTCGACGATTTCTTCCATGACGCCGGCCGCGCAGGTATCCGGCAGGCCGTCATTTTCGCCTCCGGCCTGGACTCCCGGGCCTACCGGTTGGCCTGGCCGGCCGGCACCGTCGTCTACGAACTCGACCAACCCGAGGTCCTCGCCTTCAAGGCACAAGCGTTGACGGACCTCAACGCCGCGCCGACCACCGACCGGCGCGCAGTGGCGATCGACCTGCGCGACGACTGGCCGGCCGCGCTGCAGGCCGCGGGTTTCGACCCGACCAAACCGACGGCCTGGATCGCCGAGGGATTGTTCGGCTACCTGCCACCCGAGGCCCAGGACCGCTTGCTGGACCAGGTGTCCGAGCTCAGCGCCCCAGGCAGCCGGATGGGCGCCGAGGGGGTGCCCGCCCTGCAGGAGCGCGACCACGATGCGGCCCGGGAGCGGATGAAGGCGATGTCCGACCACTGGCAGGCGCAGGGGTTCGACCTCGACTTCACCGAGCTGGTCTACCTGGGTGACCGTGCCGACGTGACCGCCTATCTGCAGGGCCACGGCTGGCAAAGCAGCGCCGTCACCTCCAACGAGCTGCTCGTCCGGAATGGACTGCCGCCGATCGAAGTTGACCCGGACAGCGATCAGGGCACCTTCGCCGAGGTCAACTACGTCACCGCGTTGCGCTGATCCCCTGATAGGAGTGAACCGATGACCCGGACCGACAGCGACACCTGGGATCTGGCCTCGAGCGTGGGCGCGACCGCGACCATGGTGGCCACTGCCCGCGCCCTGGCCACCAAGGAGGCGGAGCCGCTCATCAGCGATCCGTACGCCGATCCGCTGGTGCGGGCCGTCGGCGTCGAGTTCTTCATCAATCTGCTCGACGGGCAGATCGATCTCACCGGCGAGGTCGGGACGGCCGCCGCCATGATGACCAATCTGATGGCGGTGCGGACGAAGTTCTTCGACGACTTCTTTACTTCTGCGACTGCAGCCGGCATCCGGCAGGCAGTCATCCTCGCCGCCGGCCTCGACTCGCGGGCCTACCGGCTGGACTGGCCGGCCGGCACCGTCGTCTACGAGATCGACCAGCCCGAGGTGATCGCCGCCAAGACCGGGACCATGGCTCAGATCGGGGCCACGCCCACCAGCGAGCGCCGCACGGTCGCGATCGATCTGCGCGAGGACTGGCCGGCCGCACTGCGCGCCGCCGGGTTCGATTCTTCGGCGCCGACGGCCTGGATCGCCGAGGGACTGCTGATCTATCTGCCGCCCGAGGCACAGGACAAGCTCTTCGACAACATCACCGCGCTGTCGGCGCCCGGCAGCCGGCTGGCCACCGAGTTCCACACCGACCACGGCGCCGGCATGCGTGAGCGCGGCGCGGCCATGAGCGAGCGGTGGCGCGGCGCCGGCCTCGACCTCAACCTGACCGACCTCTGGTACCAGGGCGACCGCACCTCGGTGGTCGAGCACCTGGATGCCAGTGGCTGGCACACCACGGCCCGCCCGCGACTCGAAGTGTTCGCCGAGTACGGCCGCCCCCTCGCCGAGACGGAAGACACTGCGGCACTGCGCAATTCACTTTCCGTGACGGCCATCAAGAACTAGGAGCTGGGAGAAAAATGACACGAACTGACGGAGATTCCTGGGATCTGGCCTCCAGCGTCGGGGCCACCGCCACCATGGTCGCGGGGCAGCGTGCCCTCGCCCACCGCGAGCAACTGATCGACGACCCGTACGCCGAGCCGCTGGTCCGGGCCGTCGGACTGGACTTCTTCACCAAGGCGCTGGACGGCGAGATCGACTTCGGTGACGTGAACCCGGCCTTCACCCCGCGCCGCGCGGCGGAGGGCATGACGGTCCGCACCCGCTGGTTCGACCAGCTGTTCCTCGATGCGGCCGCCGCCGGCGTCCGGCAGGCGGTGATCCTGGCCGCCGGTCTGGACGCGCGCGCCTACCGGCTGCCGTGGCCCGACGGCACCGTCGTCTTCGAGGTGGACCAGCCCGAGGTCATCGAGTTCAAGTCCACGACCCTGGCCGACCTGGGCGCCTCCCCCACCGCCACCCGGCGCACCGTCGCCGTCGACCTGCGCGACGACTGGATGCAGGCACTGCGGGACAACGGCTTTGACCCCGCGGCACCCACCGCGTGGATCGCCGAAGGACTGCTGATCTACCTGCCGCCCGAGGCCCAGGACCGGCTGTTCGACAACATCACCGCGCTGTCGGCACCCGGCAGCTTCGTGGCCGCCGAGCAGGTCGGCGACCTGAGCAGCGCGTTCGACGACGAGCGGATGCAGGCGATGCGCGAGCGGATGAAGGCGCTCGGATCGAACATCGAGATGGCCGACCTGATCTACCAGGGCGACCGCAACCACGTCACCGACTATCTGACCGGCCTCGGCTGGGACGTCACCGCGCGGTCGGTCGAAGAGGCGCACACCGACAACGGTTTCCAGTACCCCGACGACGAACTGTCCCGGGCCTGGACGCAGCTGAAGTATGTCCGCGCAGTCCTGAACCGGAAGGCGTAACCGCGATGGCACGGACACACGGGGACAGCTGGGATCTGGCGTCGAGCGTGGGCGCGACGGCCACGCTGGTCGCGACCGGGCGGGCGATTGCCAGCACCCACCCACACGGTTTGATCAACGATCCGTTCGCGGCGCCGCTGGTGCGCGCCGTCGGGATCGAGGCGTTCACCAACATGGTCGACGGTGTACTGGACCTCGCCGCGCTCGAGGCCTTCGCGCCCGATGCCGTGGTCCGGGCCCGGGCCAACATCGACGAAATGGCCGTTCGCACCCGGTTTTTCGACGACTACCTGCTGACGGCGACCGACGGCGGCATCCGGCAGGCCGTCATCCTGGCCTCCGGGCTGGACTCCCGCGCCTACCGGCTGCCCTGGCCCGACGGCACCGTGGTCTACGAGATCGACCAGCCGGATGTCATCGAATTCAAGACACAGACCCTGGCCGGCCTCGGCGCGGCGCCGACCGCGCAGCGGCGGACCGTCGCGATCGATCTGCGCGAGGACTGGCCGGCGGCGTTGCAGGCAGCCGGTTTCGATCCCAGCCGGCCGACGGCGTGGTTGGCCGAAGGTCTGCTGATCTACTTGCCACCGGAGGCCCAGGACAAGCTGTTCGACAACATTCACGAGCTCAGCGCACCCGGTAGCGCCGTGGCCACCGAATTTGTGCCCGGGCTGAAGGATTTCGACGCCGACAAGGCTCGTGAAGCCGCTGCGGGGTTCGCGCAGCTCGGCTTGAACATGGACATGCCATCGCTGGTCTACCACGGCGAAAGGCATTCCGCCGCAGACTATCTGGCAGCCAAGGACTGGCAGACGACCGGCGTCGGCCGGTCCGACCTGTATGCCAGGTACGGGCTGGCGGCAGCGGATCTCGGCGGCGACGATCCCATGCGCGAGATCATCTACATCAGCGGCACTCTCGGCTGAGCCCGCTGCCTAGAAGCGGTAGTCACCCAGCCAGAGCGCGCTGACCCCGGTCAGCGACCGCTCGGCCGCACCGAGCGCGCCGACGAGGGAACGGCCGAGCAGTGCCGCCACCGCGTCCGGCAACGACGCCGCCGCGGGTTGCGACGAGGCCTTGGGCCGCACGTGGTCCAGCAGCGACGAGCCCGGGTAGTTGACGACCTTGGCGGTCGCGTCGGGATCGAGTCCGGCCAGCACCTTGGCCCGGCGCACAGCGGTCCGCAGCCCACCGAGTTCGTCGACCAGGCCGTGTTCCAGCGCGTCGGCGCCGGTCCAGATGCGGCCGCGCGCCACCTGTTCGACGGCCTCGACCGGCAGGTTGCGGCCGTCGGCGACGCGTTCGACGAAGTCGGTGTAGAACAGGTCGGCCTCGGCCACCACGTGCGCGTGCTGGGCCTCGGTGAAGGGCTGGTTCGCGGACCAGGCGTCGGCATTCTCGTTGGTACGCACGGCATCCGAACCGACACCGAGCCGTTCCTTGAGGCCCTTGGTGACGAGCTTGCCCGTCACCACGCCGATGGATCCCGTGATGGTGCCGGCGTTGGCGACGATGTGGTCGGCCGCCATCGACACGTAGTAACCGCCCGACGCGGCGACCGCACCCATCGACGCGACGACAGGCGTGCCGGCCTCGCGCAGCCGAACCACCTCACGCCAGATGGTTTCCGAACCGGTGACCGCGCCACCGGGGCTGTCCACCCGGAGCACGACGGCTGCGACGTCGTCATCGGCGGCGGCTTCGCGCAGGGCGGCGGCGATGGTGTCGCCACCGACGCTCGACGGGCCGGGTGGGAACGCGCTCGGGCCGCCGCGACCGCTGACGATCGGCCCGGCCATGGTGACGACGGCGATGGTCGGCTTGTGCTTGATGCCCGGCAGCGGCGGCACCTCGGGCAGGGTATGTCCGGCGGTGGCCTTGGCGTACCGGGACAGGAACAACCGCGGCGGCGCGTCCTTGCCGTCGGCTTCGGCTGTGCCGCCGATCAATTCACCGACCCGGGCATACGCCTCGTCTCGGAAGCCGATGCGGTCCACGAGCTTGGCTGCCAGCGCGTCGTCGCGCAGCAGCGGCGCCCGGTCGACCAGGGTGTCGAGTTCGTCGGCGTCGACGTCGCGGGATGCGGCGATGGCGGCCAGCACCTGGGCGTGCAGGCTCTCGATGAGCCGGCCGTCGGCCTCGCGGTGCGGCTCGGTGTAGCGGTCCTGCGTGAACATGTTGGCCGCCGACTTGTACTCACCGCGCGCCACGAACTGCGCCTCGATGCCCGCCTTGTCGAACGCGTCGCGCAGGAACAACGCGTTGGTGGCGAAACCCACCAGCCCGACCGTGCCCGACGGCTGCATCCAGACTTCGCGGAACGCCGAGGCCAGGTAGTACGACATGGTGCCGGGGTAGGTCTCGGCCCAGGCCACGGACGGTTTGACGGCGCTGAACGCGGCGATGGCGTCGCGCAGTTCCTGCACCGGACCGGCTGCGGCAGCGGGCAATTGGACCCGGGCGATCAGCCCGGCCACGCGCTTGTCGTCGGCCGCGCGGTGGATGGCGGCGACGGCGTCGCGCAGCACCAGGGGCCGGGAGTTGCCCATGACGAAGGCGATCGGGTCGAAGCCGGCGGTCTCCGGCGGCACGGCCTGCAGGTCGAGTTCCAGCACGCAGCCGTTCGGCACGCCGTGGTGACGCGCGGTGTCGACCTTGCGGACAAGAGCACGCAACTCATCGGGGCCGGGAAGACCGGGGAGGCTGGGCCGGAAAGCAAACATCTTCCGAGCCTACCGACTCGCCGCCGGATGCCGAGCAGACGCAAAACTGTCGTTTTCGGCGGCGAATCGACGGTTTTGCGTCTGCTCACGGGAGAGGATCAGGGCCATGGTGCTGAAAGTCTCTGTCTCCCCCGACCTGGTCCACGGCGATGCCGACGACGGCTACGGCAAGGTCGCCGACGCGTTCCGGGCCAACTTCGCGGCGGGCAGCGAGGTGGGCGCGGCCCTGTGCGTCTACCGCGACGGCCGCAAGGTGGTCGACATGTGGGGCGGCTACCGCGACGGGATCAGCAAGGCGCCGTGGCAGGACGACACCATGGTCAACATGTTCTCGTCGACGAAAGGTGTTGCGGCCCTAGCTGTTGCGCACGCGGCGTCCAAGGGACTGTTCGACTACGACAAGCGGGTGGCCGAGTATTGGCCCGAGTTCGCCGCACAGGGCAAGGACGAGGTCACCGTGCGTCAGCTGCTGGCCCACCAGGCCGGGCTGTGTGTCCTGACCCCGAATCCGCTGCTGTCCGACATCGCCGATCCGGTGCGGCTCTCCGCCATCTTGGCCGCCCAGAAACCGGCGTGGACGCCGGGCACCCGGCACGGGTATCACGCCATCACCATCGGTTGGTACGAGTCCGAGCTGATCCGTCGCACCGACGGCCGTACCCTCGGCCGCTACCTCGCCGAGGAGATCACCGGGCCGTTGGGCCTCGACCTGTACATCGGCCTGCCCGACTCTGTCGATCGCGGCCGGCTGGCGACGTTGCACCATTGGCAGCGCCACGAGTCGCTGAAGCATCTGAATGTCATGCCGGCGGGGTTCCTGCTCGGCAGCCTGAACCCGCGGGGGTTGTTGGCCAGGACCGCGGCGATCCCGGCCGATATCGACCCCTACGCCGGCGACTACAACACCGACCGGGTGCGCCGCGTCGAGATTCCGTCGGCCAACGGCACCGGGACCGCCCGCGCGCTGGCCGGCCTCTACGGTGCCGCGGCGGTCGGCGGGACCGAAATAGGTTTCACCCCAGAGACTTTCGACGCCTTGGCCGCGCCCCCGCGAAACCCGTCAGGCGGGACGCGGGACAAGGTGATGCGCGCCGAGATCGCGTATGCGCTCGGCTTCTGCAAACCCATCCCGACGTTCGCCTTCGGCTCCTCGGGTAAGGCCTTCGGCACGCCCGGGTTCGGCGGCTCGTTCGGCTTCGCCGACCCGGACACCGGCGTCGGGTTCGGCTACGTGATGAACCGGCTGGGCTTCCATCTGGTCAGCGATCCCCGGGAACTCGCGGTGCGCCAGGCGCTCTTCCGCGACGTCCTCGGCGTGCGCGCCCAGACCTAGTCGCGTTGACCCTGAACTGCGGGCGCAAAAGTCCGAGTGGCGCCCGCCCTCAGGACAGGATCAACACAAAGAAGAAGGGCCCCCGCCGAAGCGAGGGCCCTTCTCTGTGGAGCAATTACAGCTCGGTCGCGCTACCACCGGCAGCGGTGATCGCCTCACGGGCGCTACCGCTGAACTTGTTGGCGGTGACGTCGAGCTTGACGGCCAGCTTGCCGTCGCCGAGGACCTTGACCAGGTTGTTCTTGCGAACCAGGCCAGCGGCCACCAGCTCGTCCACGCCGACGGTGCCGCCCTGCGGGAACGCCTTGGCGAGATCGCCGACGTTCACCACCGCGTACTCCGTGCGGAAGCGGTTGCGGAAGCCCTTGAGCTTCGGCAGACGCATGTGGATCGGCATCTGGCCACCCTCGAACGTCACGGGGACGTTCTTGCGGGCCTTGGTGCCCTTGGTACCACGGCCAGCGGTCTTACCCTTGGAGCCCTCACCACGACCGACGCGGGTCTTGGCCTTCTTGGACCCCTTGGCCGGCTTCAGGTCGTGCAGCTTGATGACACTCATTACGCCTCCTCGACGGTGACGAGGTGGTTGACCACCGCGAGCAGACCACGGGTCTGCGCGTTGTCCTCGCGAACGACGGACTGGCGGATCTTGCGCAGTCCCAGCGTCCGCAGGCTCTCGCGCTGCTTCCACCGGGCACCCACGGTGCCACGCACCTGGGTGATCTTCAGTTCAGCCATGATTATGCCGATCCTTCACGCGCTGCCGATGCGGCCAGCGCTTCTGCCTCACGCCGGGCCCGCAGCATGCCGGCCGGCGCAACATCTTCGATGGGCAGGCCACGACGGGCCGCCACTTCCTCGGGACGCTGAATCATCTTCAACGCGGCAACGGTGGCGTGCACCACGTTGATCGCGTTGTCGCTGCCCAGCGACTTGGCCAGGACGTCGTGCACGCCGGCGCATTCCAGCACCGCGCGGCAAGCGCCACCAGCGATGACACCGGTACCCGGGCTGGCCGGACGCAGCATCACGACACCGGCAGCGGCCTCGCCCTGAACCGGGTGCACGATGGTGGCGCCGATCAGCGGGACCCGGAAGAAGCTCTTGCGAGCCTCCTCGACACCCTTGGCAATAGCGGCCGGAACTTCCTTGGCCTTGCCGTAGCCGACGCCCACCATGCCGTGGCCGTCACCGACGATCACCAGGGCGGTGAAGCTGAAGCGCCGACCACCCTTGACCACCTTCGAAACGCGGTTGATGGTGACAACGCGCTCGATGTAGTTGCTCTTCTCACCACGGTCGTCGCCGCGGCCCCGGCCACCGCGATCATCGCGGCGACCACGGCCGTCGCGGTCACCACGACCGCCACGGTTGTCCTGCGCCGAAGCGGCGCCAGCCTGCTCGGCCATCATGCAGTCCTTCCGGTCATCTTCAAGTAAGTCATTAGAACGTCAACCCGCCTTCACGCGCGGCGTCGGCGAGAGCGGCGATCCGGCCACCGTAGGTGTAGCCACCGCGGTCGAACACCACCTCGGCGATGCCGGCAGCCTTGGCGCGCTCGGCGATCAGCTGACCCACCCGGGCGCTGACGGCCTTCTTGTCGCCGTCGACTGCACGCACGTCAGCCTCGATCGACGACGCGGCGGCCAGCGTGGTGCCGGTCAGGTCGTCGATCACCTGGACGTGGATGTGCCGTGCGGAGCGGTTGACCATCAGGCGCGGACGCTCGGAGGTGCCGGCGACCTTCTTGCGCAGCCGCGCGTGACGGCGCAGACGCGCCACCCGACGGGTCTCAGAGATGTTCTGGCCCAACGGCTTACGCTTGTCAGTCTCAGTGTTAGCCATTGCTACTTACCTGTCTTTCCGACCTTGCGGCGGATCTGTTCACCCTCGTAGCGAATGCCCTTGCCCTTGTACGGGTCGGGGCGACGCAGGCGGCGGATGACTGCCGAGATCTGGCCGACTTTCTGCTTGTCGATGCCGGACACCGAGAACTTCGTCGGGGTCTCGACAGCGAAGGTGATGCCCTCAGGGGCTTCGATCAGCACCGGGTGGCTGTAGCCGAGCGCGAACTCGAGGTTCGAGCCCTTGGCCTGCACGCGGTAACCGACGCCGAAGATTTCCATCTTGGTGGTGTAACCCTGGGTCACACCGGTCACCAAGTTGGCGATCAGGGTGCGGGACAGCCCGTGCAGCGAGCGGTTACGACGCTCGTCGTTCGGACGGGTCACCACAACGGCGCCCTCGTCGTTGCGTGCCACCTCGATGGGCTCAGCGACATCCAGCGTCAGGGTGCCCTTGGGGCCCTTGACCGCGACGTTCTGGCCTTCGATGGTCACATCGACGCCTGCCGGAATCACAACCGGCTGCTTTCCAATACGCGACATATTCTCTGCCCCTACCAGACGTAAGCGAGGACTTCGCCGCCCACGCCTTGTCGAGCTGCTTGGCGGTCGGTGAGCAGGCCAGTGGACGTGGAGATGATCGCCACGCCAAGGCCGCCGAGAACCCGCGGCAGGTTGGTGGATTTCGCGTACACCCGCAGACCGGGCTTGGACACCCGGCGGAGGCCGGCGATGCTGCGCTCGCGGCTGGGGCCGTACTTGAGGGATACAACGAGGCTCTTGCCCACGCGGGCGTCCTCGGTGCGGTAGTCGGTAATGTAACCCTCCTTCTTGAGGATCTCGGCGATGTTGGCCTTGATCTTCGAGTGGGGCAGGGTCACCTCGTCGTGGTACGCCGAGTTGGCGTTGCGCAGACGTGTCAAGAAGTCTGCGATCGGATCCGTCATTGTCATGACAGTGTTGATCAACCTTTCTCGCTGCGGTTCCCATACATCACGCCCGTGCCGGTCCCACCTTTCGATGGCTCGGCACGTCACATCGTGGGCCTGCTACGAAGTGTTTTCCCGTATCTGACCGAGTGCGGTCAGGGGCCGTGCATCGGTAGTGCAATCCAGCTTCAGAAGGCACATACCGATCGGCCATTAGGCTGAAAAGCCCATGGCAACCTGCCCAGTGTAGACAATCCGCAGCTCAGGGCCAAATCCATGCGCAAAGGTGGACAGACCTGACGGTAGTCGGCCGAGCGATGTCCGCGGACCGTGGCTCGGCGGCTGTTCTCGCGGGGTGTCGGTCCCGGATCAGGCAGAAAATCCCTGAGTTCAATCGCGGTGACGATGCACCGGGGTTATTGAATGCAGGCACCTCGGACGGCCCGAAAAGGTACCTGGTTTCAGGCATGGTGCCTGCACATGCCTCGTGATTGAAGCTACGTATTTGTCGGGCCCGGCCTTCTCGCCGGGGCGAGCGGGGTCCGCCGTGACACCGTCGACGTCGTCCTCCGAACCGCCACGACGGCGCATGCAGATCGCATGTCCAAACGCGCGCACGATCTGTGTGCATCCTCGACGCAGAAAAAGCCGCCCCGGTCACGAGGACCGGGGCGGCTTTCTACAGCGTCATGAGACGGGCAGAGTCACCAGCTGGACTTCTGCACGCCGGGCAGCTCGCCGGCGTGGGCCATCTCCCGCAGGCAGATTCGGCACAGGCCGAACTTGCGGAACACCGAGTGCGGGCGACCGCACTTGTTGCAGCGGGTGTAGCCACGCACCGCGAACTTCGGCTTCTTGTTGGCCTTGTTGACCAGAGCCTTCTTTGCCATTGTCAGTTCTCCTTGAACGGGAAGCCCAGGGCCCGCAGCAACGCACGGCCTTCGTCGTCAGTGGTGGCCGAGGTGACGACCGTGATGTCCATGCCGCGGGGGCGGTCGATCGAGTCGACGTCGATCTCGTGGAACATCGACTGCTCGTTGAGGCCGAAGGTGTAGTTGCCGCTGCCGTCGAACTGCTTGGCCGACAGACCGCGGAAGTCGCGGATACGGGGCAGTGCGATGGAGATCAGGCGGTCCAGGAACTCCCACATGCGGTCGCCACGCAGGGTGACGCGGCAGCCGATGGGCATGCCCTCACGCAGCTTGAACTGCGCGATGGACTTGCGGGCCTTGCGGATTTCCGGCTTCTGACCGGTGATCAGCGTCAGGTCGCTGACCGCGCCGTTGATCAGCTTGGCGTCGCGGGCGGCGTCACCGACACCCATGTTGACGACAACCTTGACCACGCCGGGGATCTGCATGACGTTGGCGTAGTTGAATTCATTGCTGAGCGCGTCGCGGATCTCTTCGCGGTAGCGCGTCTTCAGCCGGGGCTGAGTCTTTTCCACTGTGGTCATCTCAGATGTCCTTGCCGTTGCGCTTCGAGATACGGACCTTCTTGCCGTTCTCCTCATCGACGCGGTAGCCGATGCGGGTGGCGTTGCCGTCGGAGTCGACCACCATCACGTTCGAAACGTGGATCGGCGCCTCCTGGGTGACGATGCCACCCGACGATGCACCGCGCTCGTTCTGAGACTGCGCAGTGTGCTTCTTGATCCGGTTGACGCCCTCAACGAGCACCTTGTTGCGGGTCGGGTAGGCCTCGATGACCTTGCCCTTGGCACCCTTGTCCTTGCCGGCGATAACCAGCACGGTGTCGCCCTTGTGCACCTTCATCACAAAACCTCCGGGGCCAGCGAGACGATCTTCATGAACTTCTTCTCGCGCAGTTCGCGACCGACCGGCCCGAAGATGCGGGTACCGCGGGGGTCATTGTCGTTCTTGATGATGACGGCGGCGTTCTCGTCGAACTTGATGTAGCTGCCGTCCGGCCGGCGGCGCTCCTTGACGGTGCGCACGACGACGGCCTTGACCACGTCACCACGCTTGACGTTGCCGCCCGGGATGGCGTCCTTGACGGTCGCCACGATGATGTCGCCGATGCCGGCGTAGCGCCGCGACGAGCCACCGAGCACGCGGATGCAAAGGATTTCCTTTGCGCCCGTGTTGTCGGCGACCTTGAGTCGCGATTCCTGCTGAATCACTCGATCTCCTGACCTGGATTTTGTATGCACGCCAGATACCGACCTGGACGTGCGCGGTCTTGTTGTCCAAAGGCACGCGAAGTCACGTGATGACCGGGGTCTGCCCTGGGCAACCCCTACATACTAGGCGAGCAGCCATAACGCTCCAAATCGCTGCTCAATCGGCCCCGAAACAGACGAAATGGCCGCTGCCTCGATGGCAACGACCAGTTCGTCGATCTCGCGGTCGGTCAGCCGACGACACCCCAGCCCAGCACCCGCGACGTCAGCAGCACCAACGCCAGCGACACCGTCGCCACCACGACCAGACCGATCACCGCGACGACGAGCGGGCGCCAGCCGGTGCGCGCGATCTGCCGGAAGTCGGTGGACAGCCCTACCCCGGCGAAGGTGAGCAGGAACGCCCATTTGGACACCGCGGCCAGGTTCGCGACCTGCCCCTTGCTCAGCAGCCCGGCGGTGACGACGGCCGATACCGCCAGAAAGCCGAGCACGAACTTCGGGAACTTCTGCCAGATGAACGCCGCCTTGGCTCGCGCTCCGGGGGCGACGGCGTCGGCCTCGCCCCGGGCGGCCCAGTAGATGGCGAACCCGAGGACCACGAAACCGATCAGCGCGTTGCGCACCGACTTCACCAGGACGGCGGTCTTGCCGGCCTCGTCGGAGAAGAGGTACCCGGTGGCCGTGGTCTCGGCGGTGTTGTCCACCGCGAGGCCGGCCCACAGCCCGAACTCGTGATCGGTCAGGCCGATGGCGTGGCCCAGCGGCGGCAGCACGAACAGGGCTACGGCGCCGAGCGCCAGGATCGACGCGATCGCGTAGCTGACTTCGGAATTGCGGGCCCGGATGGCGCCCTTGGCCGCGATGATCGCCGACACCCCGCAGATCGACGTCCCGATCGCCAGTAGCGAGCCGAGCTTGCCCGACAGCCCGAACCACCGGGCCGCGGCGATGATGATCGCACCCGCGACCGTCATGTCGATGAGAATCTGCAGCAGGCTGGTGGCACCGAGCTTGAGGACGTCGCCGAGCACGAACCGCGCGCCCAGCAGGACGATGCCGACCTTGAGCCAGAACTCGTAGGTGCCGACGCCCGGGCGGAAGATCCGGTGCAGGCCAACGGTGTTGGTGATCACCAGTCCGAAAACGATGGCCCACAAGACGTATTCGATGTCGGGCACGCGCCAGTGCTCGTGCTTGGCCAATGCCAGCCAGCCGATTTGGGCGTACTTGCCCGCCAGGCCCACCGCCACCAACAGCAGCAGGCCGGGCAGGTAATCGACGAATCGACGGGCGCCTGTGTGCTGTTCGAGGTCGTCCTCAGCTGCCGGCTCGACCTGGTCGGCCGCGCCGGCCGTGTCCACACTCATCGCGTCACCAGCCGATCTTCGGCAGCACGCCCGCCACCGCGAGCGCGGTCACGGCGAGGCCCAGAATCGTTGCCCACCAATCGGTCCCGACGCGGCTCACCCAGCTCGTCGCCCCCGTCTCATTCGTCACTGTCGTCTCCTGTCACCGATGTTCGGCTCATGGTGCGACAACGACCGCTTCCGGACCACCGATGGAATCGTGCTGAATCTAGCGGCGTCCGATGCGTCCAGAAGGACCAAATGGTCGCTGCAAGTGCGGCGAACACGACCCTTTGGTCCTTCTCGGCGCAGATAGCGGACCTCGCTCAGCCCATCCGAATACCGAAGTCCCCCAGCAGGACCGGCTTGGCCACATCGAGGCCCTTCGACCCGGTCGGCCCCTGCAGTTGCAGCGCAACGAGGTAGTCCCCGTTGTTGGTCCACACGTGCACGATGCGGTCGACGTAGTCGCTGCCGGAGCCGGGCTTGTCCGCGAGGACGCCCATCAGTTTCTGGCCGCTGTAGCCGCACAGCTCGTCGGGCAGCACGCTGACGCTGTTGAATTCGTGACCGGCGGTGCGTGCGTCGGTGTACTGCTGGAACGCGGCGGCCGCGTCCTGGGTGGTCGGGGTGATGCGCACGGTTCCGGTCAGGCCGTCCGGTCCGGTCAGATTCAGCGCGACGTCGCCGGACGGCGGTGCACCCGGTGTGAATCCGTCGGGCACCGCGACGATGACGGTCGGCGAACCGGGGGCTCCGGTGGTGGCCGTCATGGTCTGCGCGGGCGCGGCGGGCGCGGCGCAGGTCTGCTCCCCCGCCGCGACGGCCCGCTTGGTGGTCTCGACCACGCCGTACGTCGGTAGGTCCGGCATCTTCGACGACGACGCCGCCGTGGACGACGGGGCGGACGAACTGGCCGTCGTGCTCGTCGGAGCGTTGGATGCCGTTGTGCTGGTGGACTTCTCGCCGCCGTTACCGCAGCCGGCCAGCAGCGCCACCGCTGATGCCGCAGTGACACAACCGATGATCGTTGTCCTCATCAACAGTCCCCTAATCCTTCGAAAATGCCTGGGCCAGTTCCTGTTCGACATCGAGATACGGCGTACCGGAGATGTCGATCACCACCTTCGCGATGGTGCCGCCTGCAAAGGCGAACGGAGCCTGGTACGCGCTGCACACCGCCTGCCCGGTATTGCTGCCGACCTTGACCCCGCCGCCGGCCAGGCCGAAGGTGCCCGGATGGGTACGCACCCCGACCCGGGTGGCCGCCGCGGCACCATCGATGTACAGCGTCACGTCGCCGAGCGGGGTATGGCTGTTCTCCACAGTGCCGGTCCGGTCGTACCGGATACCGAGGACGTGGCGACCGGTGGGCAGTGGGTCGGCGGCGATCACCGCCTGCTCGTCCTCGCCCATGAAGTTGTAGACGTATTGCAGCCGGCCGTCTTTCACGAAAAGCGCATGGCCGCCGTGGCCCGCGCCCTGTTTGAACAGCACGCCGGCCGCGTCCTCGCCCAGGTCGACCTCAGCGAACGCCGAGAACGACTGTCCGCGTAGCTCGACGGCGGCCCCGATGCCCACCTCGGCGTTGTCGGGGTAGTACGTGAAGGTCTGCCGATCGCGGGACAGGTAGGGCCGTTCCCGCAGCAGGGTTTCGAACATGTTCAGGTCGGCCAGCGGCAGACCGTTGTACTTGGCCGCCTCCGCGAACCAACGTTCTTGCATCTCAGCCAGTTTGGCCGGATTCTCGGTCGCCAAGTCATGGCACTGACTGCGGTCGGATTCGATGTGGAACAGCTCCCACCGGTCCTTGTCGAAGTGCGACCAGCCGGCCGGGCTCGCGGCGTGCACAGTGCCCGCGAACCAGCCCTCGTGCCAGATGCCACGGGTACCCAGCATCGCGTAGAACTGCGTCGCCTTGCCGGTGTCGGCCGTCGAGTCGTCCAGTGCGGCTTTGAAACTCACACCCTCGAGCGGCCGCTGCGGAACCCCGCGTACCGCGGCGGGCGGCTCGATACCCAGCAGGTCGTAGACCGTCGGAGTGACGTCCGCGACGTTGACATAGTTGTCCCGCACCTCGCCATGCGCCCGGATTCCGTTGGGCCAGCTGATGATTGCGGTGTCGGCGATGCCGCCCTCGTGGGAGGCGTACCGCTTGAACAGCTTGTAGGGCGTATTGAAGGCCATCGCCCAGCCGATCGGATAATGGTTGTAGGTGTCGGGCGATCCGAGGGTGTCGAGGTAGCGCATGTTCTCTTCGACGGTGTCGATGTAGCCGTTGAAGAACTTCACCTCGTTGACAGACCCGTTGGGCCCACCCTCGCCGCTGGCTCCGTTGTCGGAGATGACGACGATGACGGTGTTGTCGAGCTGACCGGACTCCTCCAGGTAGTCCAGGATCCGGCCGATCTGCGCGTCGGTGTAGGACAGGAATCCGGCGAATACCTCGGCCATCCGCGCGAACAGCCGCTTCTCGTCGTCGTTCAGCCCATCCCACGGCCGCACGGTGTCCTGCCACGGCCAGGGCTCCCCGTTCGGGCCCTTGGTGTCCAGGTACGGATTCATGGGCGAGAGTTCGGTGTCCGGCGGCACGATGCCCAGCCGCTTCTGGTTCTCCAGCACCAGTTCGCGGTACGCCTCGTAGCCCATGTCGAACTTGCCGGCGTACTTGTCGGCCCATTCGGAGAACACGTGGTGGGGAGCGTGCCCGGCGCCCGGGCAGACGTACGAGAACCAGGGCTTGTCGGGGGCAATCACCTTGGCATCGCGGATGAACTCGATGGTCTTGTCCGCCAAGTCCTTCGACAGGTGATAGCCCTCTTCCGGGGTGGCCGGCGGGGCCACCGGATGGTTGTCGTACACCAACTCCGGGTACCACTGGTCGGTCTCGCCACCCATGAAGCCGTAGAACCGTTCGAACCCGCGCGACAGCGGCCAGTGCCGTTTGGTCGAGGCGAGGTTGGACTCCTCCAGTGGCGTCAGGTGCCATTTGCCGACGCAGTAGGTGTTCCAGCCCTGTTCGGCCAGCACCTCGGACAGCAGCGCCGTCTCAAAAGGTATGCGGCCGTTGCAGTTCGGGAACCCGTCGGTGAATTCCTCGATGGTCGCCATGCCGACCGAGGTGGCATTGCGGCCGGTCAGCAGCGAAGCCCGGGTCGGCGAACACAGCGCGGTGGTATGGAATTGGGACAGCCGCACGCCTTTGTCCGCGATGCGGCGCATGGCCGGCATGTCGACGAGCCCCCCGAAGCAGTCCCAGGTGGCGATGCCGGTGTCGTCCCAGACCAGGTAGAGCACATTGGGCGCGTCGGCCGGAGCCGTCGGTGCCGCGTACGGGCCCCAGTCGGCCTCGGAGTCGCGGATGTCGAGTTTGATCTTGCCCTGGAATTCAGTTGCCATGACGCCTCGTCCCGGTCAGTATTCGCCGATATCGGCGGCCCGCCCGGACATTACACCCGCGTCTTGGCCAGCGGCCCGACAATTGACGTGCACGATGATGGCCGGCTCTCCGACGCTCAATGTGGCAGACACAAAAGTGCCCCCGAACCTGAAGTTCGGGGGCACTTTCACGTCTGCTCGCGCAGTGAAAACGTGAAGGCTACTTGGCCTTCTCGAGCACCTCGACCAGACGCCAGCGCTTGGTCGCCGACAACGGACGGGTCTCCATCAGCGAGACGCGGTCGCCGATACCGGCATCGCCATTCTCGTCGTGCGCCTTGACCTTGGTGGTGGTCCGGATGATCTTCCCGTAGAGCGGGTGGCTCTTGCGGGACTCCAGCTCGACCACGATGGTCTTTTCCATCTTGTCCGACACCACGTAACCGATGGCGGTCTTGCGACGGCCGCGCTCGGTCTCAGTGGCCGGCGTGTGCTTGGGGCCCTTGGTTTCTGCCATGACTAATCCTTACCAACCGGCCCGGATGCCAGGCCCAACTCGCGTTCACGCAGGACGGTGTAGACCCGCGCGATCTCCTGCCGCACGGTACGCAGCCGGCGGTTGTTCGACAGCTGACCGGTCGCCATCTGGAAGCGAAGGTTGAACAGCTCTTCCTTCGACTCGCGCAGACGCGTGGTCAGCTCTTCCTCGGTGAGCTCACGCAGTTCACCAGGCGAAACTCCAACTGCCATCAGAACTGCTCCTCTCGAGTCACGATGCGTGCCTTGATCGGCAGCTTGTGGATGGCGCGGGTGAGCGCCTCCCGGGCGATCTTCTCGTCGGGGTAGCTGAGCTCGAAGAGCACGCGACCCGGCTTGACGTTGGCGACCCACCACTCCGGCGAACCCTTACCGGAACCCATGCGGGTTTCGGCAGGCTTCTTGGTCAGCGGGCGGTCCGGGAAGATGTTGATCCAGACCTTGCCGCCACGCTTGATGTGCCGGTTGATGGCGATACGAGCGGACTCGATCTGCCGGTTGGTGATGTAGGCGTGGCCCAGGGCCTGGATGCCGTAGTCACCGAAGCTGACCGAGGTGCCGCCGCTGGCGATACCGCGCTGCTCGGGGTGGTGCTGCTTGCGGTGCTTGACCTTGCGGGGAATCAGCATGACTAGCTCTCCGTTGCTTCCGTCGGCGCATCGCCGGCGGGGGTCTCAACAGCAACATCCACGGCGCGGCCGGCCTCGGTGCTCGTCGCGGTGGTACCCGACGAACCGCTGCGACGCGGACGGGTACCGGACGGACGATCCCGACGGGGACGGTCGGCGGCGGGAGCGGCGGCGGACAGCTCACGCTTGCCACCGACGATGTCGCCCTTGTAGATCCACACCTTCACGCCGATACGGCCGAATGTGGTCTTGGCCTCGTACAGGCCGTAATCGATGTCGGCGCGCAGCGTGTGAAGCGGCACGCGACCTTCGCGATAGAACTCCGAACGGCTCATCTCAGCACCGCCGAGGCGGCCCGAGCACTGCACCCGGATGCCCTTGACGTTGGGCTGGCGCATGGCCGACTGGATGGCCTTGCGCATGGCACGACGGAACGCGACACGGTTGCTCAGCTGCTCGGCAACGCCCTGCGCCACCAGCTGCGCGACGCCCTCGGGGCTCTTGACCTCGAGGATGTTCAGCTGAACCTGCTTGCCGGTCAGCTTCTCCAGGTCGGCGCGGATGCGGTCGGCCTCGGTGCCACGGCGACCGATGACGATGCCCGGACGTGCGGTGTGGATGTCCACCCGGACGCGGTCACGCGTGCGCTCGATCTGCACGTCGGCGATGCCGGCGCGCTCCAGGCCGGTGGCCAGCAGCTTACGGATCGCGACGTCTTCCTTGACGTAGTCCGCGTACTGCTTGTCGGCGTACCAACGGGACTTCCATTCGGTGGTGATACCGAGGCGGAAGCCGTGGGGGTTGATTTTCTGGCCCACTACTCCGAGCCTCCCTTCGTCTCGGTCTTGGCCGCGGCGGCCTTGCTGCCCTGCGCACGACGAGCGCGAGCGGCACCGGCCGTAGCGCCCTTCGAGCCCTTGTCCTTGGCGGGACGGCTCTCGACGACCACGGTGATGTGGCTGGTGCGCTTGCGGATTCGGTACGCACGCCCCTGGGCGCGCGGCCGGATGCGCTTGGCGGTCGGACCCTCATCGGCGTGGATGGTCGCAACCACCAGCGTCGTCGGGTCCAGGCCTTCGTTGTTCTGCGCGTTGGCGGCAGCGCTCGCGATCACCTTGGCGACCGGCTCGCTGGCACCCTGCGGCGCCCACCGCAGGATGTCGAGCGCCTCTTCGACGCTCTTGCCACGGACCAGGTCGATGACCCGGCGGGCCTTGCTCGCCGACACACGCACGAAGCGCGCCGTGGCGCTCGCGGACGGGTATTCAGTAACGGTAGTCATTAGCGGCGCTTGCTCTTCCGGTCGTCCTTGATGTGACCCTTGAAGGTCCGCGTCGGGGCGAACTCGCCGAGCTTGTGCCCGACCATCGCCTCACTGACGAACACCGGCACGTGCTTGCGACCGTCGTGGACGGCGAAGGTGTGACCGATGAAGTCGGGGATGATGGTCGACCGACGGGACCAGGTCTTGATGACCTGTTTGGTGTTCTTCTCGTTCTGAACGTCGACCTTCTTGAGCAGATGGTCGTCGACGAACGGACCCTTTTTGAGGCTACGAGGCATCGTCTATTCCTTTCCGGCCTAGCGCTTGTTCTTGCCGGTGCGCCGGCGGCGGACGATGAGCTTGTCGCTCGGCTTGTTCGGCTTGCGGGTACGGCCCTCAGGCTTGCCCCACGGGCTGACCGGGTGGCGACCACCGGAGGTCTTACCCTCACCACCACCGTGCGGGTGGTCGACCGGGTTCATCACGACACCACGGACGGTCGGGCGCTTGCCCTTCCACCGCATACGGCCGGCCTTACCCCAGTTGATGTTCGCCTGCTCGGCGTTGCCGACCTCGCCGACGGTGGCGCGGCAGCGCACGTCGACGCGACGGATTTCACCGGACGGCATACGCAGCGTGGCGTAGGCGCCTTCCTTACCGAGCAGCTGGATGCTGACACCGGCCGAGCGGGCCAGCTTGGCACCGCCGCCCGGACGCAGCTCCACAGCGTGGATGACGGTACCGGCCGGGATGTTGCGCATCGGCAGGTTGTTACCCGGCTTGATGTCGGCGTTCGGCCCCTGCTCGATGACGTCGCCCTGCTTCAGATCCTTGGGGGCGAGGATGTAGCGCTTCTCGCCGTCCACGAAATGCAGCAGCGCGATGTTCGCGGTGCGGTTGGGGTCGTACTCGATGTGCGCGACCTTGGCGTTGACGCCGTCCTTGTCATGGCGACGGAAGTCGATGACGCGGTAGGCACGCTTGTGACCGCCACCCTTGTGACGAGTCGTGATGCGGCCATGCGCGTTACGACCACCAGTGCCGTGCAGCGGACGGATCAGCGACTTCTCCGGAGTCGAACGAGTGATCTCGGCGAAGTCGGAGACGCTCGAACCGCGACGACCCGGGGTCGTCGGCTTGTACTTGCGAATTCCCATTATCAGTTAATCCCTTAACTCCCGGCCGATCAGGCCGGAGCTCCGAACAGTTCGATCGGCTTGCTGCCGGCGGACAGGGTCACGATCGCGCGCTTGGTGCTCTTGCGCTGGCCGAAACCGGTGCGGGTGCGCTTGCGCTTGCCCTTCCGGTTCGCGGTGTTCACCGAGTCGACCTTCACGTCGAAGATCTTCTCGATAGCGATCTTGATCTGCGTCTTGTTGGACTCCGGTGCCACGATGAACGTGTACGTGTTGTCCTCGATGAGTCCGTAGGACTTCTCCGAGATGACCGGGGCCAGGATGATGTCGCGAGGATCAGTCACGGTAGCCATCAGGCCGACACCTCCTCTTTCGTGTTGGCGGTGATGTAGGCGTTGAGCGCCTCCACCGAGAACACCAGATCGTCGGCGTTCAGCACGTCGTAGGTGTTCAGCTGATCCGGCGAGATCACATGCACGCCAGGCAGGTTGCGGACGCTCTTGGCGCTGACCACATCGCTGCGGCCGATCACGACGAGCACCTTCTTGTTGTCGGTCAGCGACGACAGGAACGACTTGGCGCTCTTGGTCGACGGGCTCTGACCGGCCACCAGCTCGGTGATCGCGTGGATGCGCTCGTTGCGGGCCCGGTCCGACAGCGCGCTGCGCAGGGCAGCAGCGATCATCTTCTTCGGGGTCCGCTGGCTGTAGTCACGCGGCTGCGGGCCGTGGACGACGCCACCACCGGTGAACTGCGGGGCGCGGGTCGAACCCTGACGGGCGCGGCCGGTTCCCTTCTGGCGGTACGGCTTCTTGCCACCACCGGACACCATGGCCCGGGTCTTGGTGGCGTGGGTGCCCTGGCGAGCGGCGGCCAGCTGGGCCGTCACCACCTGGTGCATCAGCGCGATGTTGGGCTCGACGTCGAACAGCTCGGCGGGCAGCTCGACAGAGCCGTCCTTCTTGCCCTCGGGGGTCTTGACGTCAATCTTGAGAGTCATTACTTCTCGCCTCGCTTAACTGCGGTGCGGACAACCACCAGTCCACCATTGCGGCCCGGGATGGCGCCCTTGATGAGCAGCACACCGTTCTCGGCGTCGACCTTGTGAACCTTCAGGTTCTGGGTGGTGACGCGGTCGCTACCCATCCGGCCGGACATGCGGGTGCCCTTGAAGACACGGCCCGGGGTGGCGCAGCCACCGATCGAACCGGGACGACGGTGCACAGCCTGGGCACCGTGCGAGGCGCCCTGGCCCTTGAAGCCGTGGCGCTTCATGGTGCCGGCGAAGCCCTTGCCCTTGCTGGTGCCGGTCACGTCGACGTACGCGCCGTCGGCGAAGATCTCGGCGGTCAGTTCCTGACCGACTTCGTACTCGGCGACCGCGGCCTCGTCTTCGAGACGAAGCTCGGCCAGGTGCCGACGCGGGTTGACGCCTGCAGCGGCGAACTGACCGGTAACCGGCTTGTTCACCTTGCGCGGGCTGATCTCACCGTAGGCGAGCTGCACGGCGCTGTAGCCGTCGCGCTCGGGGGTGCGGATGCGGGTCACCACGTTGGGGCCGGCCTTCACGACCGTGACCGGGACGACTTTGTTGTTCTCGTCGAACACCTGCGTCATGCCCAGCTTGGTGCCCAAAATGCCTTTGCGTGCCATTTTTCTGGGTCTCCTACTGGATGTTGACGTCGACGCTCGCCGGCAGATCGATGCGCATCAAGGCGTCAACGGTCTTCGGCGTGGGGTCGAGGATGTCGATAAGGCGCTTGTGGGTACGCATTTCGAAATGCTCCCGCGAGTCCTTGTACTTATGGGGAGACCGGATAACGCAGTACACGTTCTTCTCGGTCGGCAGCGGCACCGGGCCGACCACGCTTGCTCCCGTACGGGTGACCGTCTCAACGATCTTGCGCGCAGAGGCGTCAATTGCCTCATGGTCGTAGGCCTTGAGCCTGATGCGGATCTTCTGTCCCGCCACGCTTCTCCTACCTAACTGTCACGGGCCCGTGCTCGGGCCTGGTCTTCAATACGCACGTCCCGGGACACCCGATGACGCGCGCTGGCTATGCCGCCGCTCTTTACGTTTCTGTGGTTCACCGACCCCCGCGCTCGGGCGTGTCGCCTTTGCGCACAGTCGTCCGCGCTGGAAATTCCATCTCGGGCGATGCTGGGACCGGATGCGCCCGTGATGGGCGCCGGTCGTCTGCCCGCGGCGGGCGAACCCGGCGCAAGGCAACCCGAACAGTATGCCCCAGATCCGGGCTTGCTCCAAATCCGCTGCGGAGCCATCCGCCGCGCCCGGGTTTCACCGCCGGTCCTGCACTGATTCCGCGGCGTGGGTGAGGATGTTCGAGTGGCTGCCGCCCTGGTTACAGAGTCAATAGCGGGGTCCCGTTGACCCTGCACCGGCGGCGTAAAAGTGCGAGTGGCGGTGACCCTGGGTTCAGGGTCAACGCCCGCCGGGCCGGTTTTCGCGTTGACCCTGCATCCACGACCGAAAATCGCGAGTGGCGAGCGCCCTGTTTCCAGAGCCAACGGCCGCGCTGAACTTACTTTTGAGTAAGATAGTGACATGTCGACGCTCAGCCCCACCTACCGCGCCTGGAAGCAGCTCTCCGGACGGCCCGGCGGCAGCCTGATGTTCTCCGCCGCCGCGATGGTGCGAGTGCCGTACTTCGCGTCGGTCCTCCCCCGAGTGGTGACGATGGAGCCGGGTTACGCCGAGGTGGCGGTGCCGAAGTGGTTCTTCGTCTACAACCATCTGCACACCGTGCACGCGATCGCGTCGTGCAACGCCGCGGAGGCCGCCATGGGCATGGCGATGGAAGCGACTGTGCCGACGACCCACCGCTGGATCCCCAAGGCCATGAACGTCCAGTACCTCGCCAAGGCCACCACCTCGCTGCGCGCGCACGCCCGCGTCGACATCCCCGACTTCGAGACCCTGACCAAGGGCACCGACGTCGTCGTATCGGTCTCGGTGGTCGACGCCGCCGGCGAGGAGGTCGTGCACGCCGACATCACGACGTGGGTGACGCCCGCCTAGGGCCGCGCCGACATGTCGGCCGTTAGTTGGCGCAAGCCCAGTTGGGCGGATTCGCGGCAATCGGTGCTGCGCGCCGACTCGTGCAGAATGCGTTCGGATTGACCGACAGATCGGCGATCAGTCCTCCGTCACGCGATGCGGAAACGCGTTTGCATCGCCAGGAGTACGCGTCGCCGGGTGCGACGAGGTAGGCCTCGCCCTGGAGGAACCCGTCTACTCCGGGGTACTGGGCCGCACACTGAGCGCCCATGTCGACGAACTGACCGGGCCCACCCAACGGATCGGCCCATGCGAGTGGCAGGGCCGACGCGGCACCACCGAACAACGCGACAGCCAGTGCCGCCGAGGCGGACAGCAGCCGGGTCCGTAACATCAGTCGCCGTTCTGGTCGAGGGGCGTTTGCCTACGTCCGATTGATCGTATTGCGCCAGCTCGTCGTTACCTGCTCCGACCTCAGCTCTCGACGCGCTTGAGGAACCTCTACCATGACGCGCGTGCGGTTTGCGGACGACGCCGGCGTCAATGAGACTCGGATACTCTGCGCGGTCGCGCTCGACGTCCTCCGCCAATGCGCCGCCGATGGCACCGCCGTCCAGATCCACGAGTCACACCTCGAGACCGCCATGGGCAACGCCCGCACCGTCGCGATCAACACAGTCGATGTCGACAACGACCTCGATCGCCGGATGGGCGCGGCAGCGGCGCTGATGCTGATTCAGTGCGCGTCCCTGATCTTCCCGGACTATCCGGCGCTCCCGTCGCCGGCAGCTCCTCTCACACGTGTGGGATACCTGGCCGGTGCAGCGTCCCGGCTCGCAGAAGCCCTTGCGTTCCAACGCTTCTCGCCACAATCGGCGTCGAATGACGACGCCCCCTGGGCAGCGAGCGCGCTCTTCACCGAGACGGTGAAGTCGGCCGCCGACGAGTACAGCCAGACGAACCGCGCTTGGTGGAACGCGTCGTTCACTCGACTGACGTTGGCCTTGGGCGACTTCCACCGGCCGCAGCACGAGTTACACAAGCGGCTCGCGGCGGACTTGGAGGACATGTTCGCCGATCCCGATTCCGACGCGCAGTTCCAGGAATCGGAGGCCGAGACGCTCGCCGACCCCGGACCGGCCACCAATCCCCAGAAGCCACCGGCCTCTCCTAGCGCACCCAAACCTCGTCTGGACGACGTACGTCCGCCTCGTCGGGGACGGCTGATCGCAACGACCGCAGCCATCACGGCAGTCTCGACGGTTGCCGTCGTCGGCGCGGTCTCATGGGCGTTCCCCGCGCTGCCCAAGTGGGTGTCGGGTGCCCCGACAGACGAGGTGATCACTTCCCACGTTCTGCCGAACACGACGGTCGAGGTGCAATTGCTCGACAAGGACGGGTCGCGGAGCGACGACAACCGCACTGTGAGCGGCGAATTCCCCACAGTATGGGCAGGTCTGGTGCCCGCCCTGTACGACACCCTGACGTTTCAGGTGTCGCTGTCGGTCCGGGATCCGGATCGCGAGCCCGACACCAATCTGCAGCTCTCCGTGAACGCGCCGCCGCCAGTGATCGTCAAAGACGCACACGTGATGCGGGACGCGACGCACGAGGGGGAACCGAAGCCGGAATTGAACACGCACACGATCCGTGAAAGCACGAAGTTCGCGACCGAAGTTCCGTCTCTGACGCGCGACGCCAAGGTCATCTACCAGTTCACCGTCGAGGCGAAGGCCAACGACACCAACAACGGGTACATGTGCGGTTACAACGGCAAGGTGGTCGACGTGCTGGTTCGCCGGGTCGGCGGCGCCGATGACGGCCGAGTGTGGGTCGCGACGCCGTACCCGATCTACGTCGCCCGCGGCGAGAGCTGCTGATAGCGCCGAGTCAGTTCTTCGACTCGGCCTCTGCGGCCGCTTCGACGCCGGTCGGCGCATCGGCGTCGTCACCGAGCATCACCGGGTCGGCTTGTACGGACTCCAGGCCCGCGGCCCAACCATCCAGGGCGGCGATCTCGGCTTCCGCCATCGCCGCGTAGCGGGTGGCGACCTGCTGCTTGAGGTCATCGATGCTGGTCTGCGCATTGGCTAGAGCGTCATCCAGCAGTTTCTTGATGAAGTCCGCAACGGACGCGTGGCCCAGAGCCCTGGCCAATGCCGCGACACGCAGGGCATATTCCGGGGCGACGCGAACCTGGAGATTCTTCCGTTCCTCGGCAGGCGCCTTCTCCTCGGCCATTACGAGCGGGCCTCCCGTCGCGGCACCCTCGGCCGCGCACACCTGAAGTCCAGAGATTCCATGCAAGCGCCCCAGCATCTACGAATCTGCGAATCTGCAGAGCGCTCAATATTCCACATACCGGACAACATACACCCAGAAGCTGGTCAAATACGGCCACTCCTGACCGCACGGTCACTCACATGATCTCGCCACCAGCCGATAATGCCGATCCGCCGACGACGGCCCATGAAATCAGTCGAACTAGATTCATGAATCTAGAATCTTGACTCTGCAATCTGTGCGCGGCAAGCTGGGGGTGTCACCTCGGAAACACCGCGGTGGCGTCCAACAGGCGAAGTCCGGACAACCCGGACCGCCAGACAGAAGGGAAGCGAACGTGTTCGCACAATCGGAGGAGCGTCGGCCCATAGCCGAACGCATGAAAAAGGGTTGTCTGTTACTCGTCGCGGGGGCACTCGTCGCCACCGGGGCAACAGCCGGCAGCGCGGTGCCCCTGTTCGGGAGCCACCAGATCGCGGTGGCCTCGGCCGAGGCCAATATCAATGTGCGCGGCGGCGCGAAGTGGCTCATCGTGGAAGGCCTGAAGTCGGTGCTCATCGACGGGGCACTCAACTTCATCGTCAACGCCAAGAGCCCGAACGACGCCAAGGACGTGCTCAAGCGGGTTCTGGCGTCCGCGCCGCACTTCGACACGGTGAGTGATCCACAGCAGATCGTGTGGCAAGCCGCGCCGATCGCCGGACCCTGGAACGGCATCATCTACGGCAACGCCGACAAGCTGTTCAACAGCATGGCGGCGGCCGGCCAGCGCACTGGCCCCAACTCGCTGCGCAACGGCATGTACACGGTCACCCTCGACCGGGGCAGCAGGTCCGATTCGCCGGTGTTCACCATGACCAACGGATTGATCACCAAGCGCATCACCGTGCTCGCCTGACGTACCGCGAGGACCCGAGGGGCGTCTCCGATCGGAGGCGCCCCTCGTTTCGTTTCGGTTCGCCCGCCTAATCGAGGTAGGTGCCGTGGCCTTCGCGCACCAGATCGCCGTCGAAGATCAGCACCTCGTTGACCAACTGGCCGCGGTGGTTCCGGTAGTTGATGACGAGAGCCTGCGTCCCTATATAGGTGGCCACGATCTCGAAGTGCAGTTCGGGCTGCGCCGCCAGCGCGGCGGTCCAATACCGCCGGAGCGCGTCCTTACCCCGCACCACTCCCCCGGACTCCGGCACGACGCGCGCCGCGACGGGTGAGGTGAAGACGACGTCGTCGTGGAAGTGGGCGAGCACCGCCTCGACGTCGTGGGCGTTCCACGCTTCACACCAATCGCGGACGAAGGCCTCGGCATCGGGAATCGTCATGCCGCCCTATCGAAGTGGACGCACGCCTTGGCGGGCAAGTCATTTTCGGGCTGCGTGCGCCGAGCGTGCGACCTTCCGAGACGGCACGCCGAAGGAGTCACCATGATCCCCCGCTGTCGGCGCAGGACTCTAGAGATCTCAGTGCTGCAGACTCGACCAGAACGCACACTGATGCACCTGGTCGTAGTCGGTGACCAAGCGGCTGCCGTCGGGACGCAGCGACATTCGGCTGTCGTGTTCACCGCCGGTCAGCGCCGGCCATTCGGGTGCCCCGTCGGCGCTGGGCCGGCCGTCGCGGACGAACGAACTCCAGTAGTCGATCATCTGATCCGACAGGGCGACCTGCTCCGGCAGGGGCGGCGGCGCTCCGCCCATGTTGAAGATGTAGCGCAGATCCAGCGAATGGCTCGCACCTACCGGGAAAGGCAAGTGGCGCAGCGGATCCGGCGTCGGCGGCGCCGGATCGGCGAACTCGTACCCGTATACCGGGGCGTCCGCGACCAACGCGTCGCCGATGCGGTCGGCCACACACGCGAAAGCACCGTCGGTGACCGCGGTCGAATAGGCGACCGCCGCGCTGCCGCCGTAGCGGTTCAGCGGGTAGCGCTCCGCCACCGCGGCGGCGTCGGCGCCGAACGTGGATTGCAGCAGGTGCGGGTAGCCGTCGGCATGGAAGCGCTTGCCCGCACGCAGATACTGCATGGCCACGAAGAGGGTGAACTCGTCGCGGGTGGTGCCGATCATCACCGGGACCCGAGCGGCGTCGCCGGTGCTGATGGCGTGCATCGGATCGACCGGCAGCAACGTCGTCCCCGACACCGGCCCACTGAGCATGTTCTCGCCGATTCCGTAGTACCACACCGGCTTTCGCAATTTGTCCACCGGCAGACCGCGCAGACAGTCAGCAGCGACCGCCGGATCGCCACATCCCGCGGCACTGGCGTACGCGAGACTGGACCGCGTGGCCTCGGGTAGCGCACCCTGGGCCTGGCACGGCCCACTGGCGATGATGGCACCCCGGAACAGGCCGGCCGACTCCGGCGCGACGAGGTGGTCGCACACCGACATCCCGCCGGCCGACTCACCGGCGATGGTCACCTTGCCGGGATCGCCGCCGAACGCGGCGATGTTGTCGCGCACCCAGCGCAGCGCCGCCTGCTGGTCGGCCAGTCCGTAGTTGCCGACGTCGGGGCCGGCGCCCAATGCGGGGTGAGCCAAGAATCCCAGAGCGCCCAGCCGGTAATTGACCGTCACCACCACGATGTCGCCGCGGGTGGTCAGCCGCGTCGAGTTGTAGATACTGCTGGAGCCGTTGATGAACCCACCGCCGTGCAGCCACACCAGCACTGGTCGACGCTCGCCGGAGGCCTGCACCGGTGGCGTCCAGACGTTGAGGGTCAGGCAATCCTCGCTGCTGTTGCGACCCATCTCCAGGTCCCCCTTGGGGTCCTGGATGCAGCGCGCGCCCGCCTTCGCGCCGTCGCGCGCCCCGTCCCACGTCAGCGCGGGCGCCGGCGGACGGAAGCGAAGCGGACCCAACGGCGGTGCCGCATAAGGGATTCCACCGAAGAAACGCAGGTCTGGATTGACCGTCCCGCGGACGGTCCCCGTCGCGGTGTGCACCAGCGCCGGATCAGCTGTCACCGCATCGGGCGCCACGGCGGTGGCACCGTCACTGTGCGAGTCCAGGCCGCAGCCGGCCACCAGCAGCACTGCCGCAGCCACTGCTGCAGCGCGCTGTAGCAGTGGGCGTAGGCGGGCGGACGACACGAGCACCCAGCGTACTGAACTCGGCCGAACGCAGCCGATAAATACTTGCGTCGACCCCCTCCCCACGGGGCATCGAACGACCTAGACTCCACTTGACAGCTGTCAAGTTTGCGCCTGTGTGAGGAGTTCAATGAGTGCACCCACCACCGACGAAGCCGCCAAGGTTCTCGCCGACCCCACCGCCTACGCCGACGACAACCGGCTACACACGGCACTCACCCACTTGCGAGCCACCAATCCCGTTGCCTGGGTGGACAATCCGCCGTACCGGCCGTTCTGGGCCATCACCAAGCATGCCGACATCATGGCCATCGAGCGGGACAACAACCTGTTCATCTCTGAGCCCCGCCCGTTGCTGATGAAGGCCGACGCGGAGGACCTGCTGAAGGCGCAGGCCGACGCCGGCATGGGGCTGCGGACCCTGATCCACATGGACGACCCGCACCACCGCAAGATCCGCGCGGTCGGCGCGGACTGGTTCCGGCCGAAGGCGATGCGCGACCTGAAGGTCCGGGTGGACGAGCTCGCCAAGCGGTACGTCGACCGGATGCGCGCCGCGGGCCCGGAATGCGACTTCGTCGAGGAGATCGCGATCCAGTTCCCGCTCTACGTGATCATGTCGCTGCTCGGCCTCCCCGAGGACGACTACGACCGCATGCACACGCTGACGCAGGAGATGTTCGGCGGCGACGACGACGAGTACAGCCGCGGCCAGTCCCCCGAAGAACTGTTCACCGTACTGCTCGACTTCTTCAACTACTTCTCGACGCTGACCGCGTCGCGGCGGGCCAACCCCACCGAGGACCTCGCGTCGGCGATCGCCAACGGCCGCATCGATGGCGAACCGCTCACCGATATGGACACGGCGTCCTACTACGTGATCGTGGCCAGCGCGGGTCACGACACCACCAAGGACGCCATCTCCGGCGGGCTGCACGCGCTGATCGAGAATCCCGGCGAGCTGGCCCGGCTGAAGGCGAACCCAGACCTGATGCCCACCGCCGTCGAGGAAATGATCCGGTGGAGCACACCGGTGAAGGAATTCATGCGCACCGCGACCGCCGACACCGTCGTCCGTGGTGTGCCGATCGCCGAAGGCGAATCCGTCTATCTCGCTTACGTTTCCGGCAACCGCGACGAGGAGGTGTTCACCGACCCGTTCCGCTTCGACGTCGGTCGCGAGCCGAACAAGCACCTGGCGTTCGGCTACGGCGTGCACTTCTGTCTGGGTGCGGCGCTGGCCCGCATGGAAATGAACAGCCTGTTCACCGAGCTGCTGTCCCGGCTGGATTCGATCGAATTGGCCGGTTCGCCAACACTTT
This sequence comes from Mycobacterium sp. PDNC021, assembly GCF_048282635.1. Lineage (NCBI taxonomy): Bacteria > Bacillati > Actinomycetota > Actinomycetes > Mycobacteriales > Mycobacteriaceae > Mycobacterium > Mycobacterium sp. PDNC021. The sequence goes on along the minus strand of NZ_CP182502.1, from coordinate 1,925,766 downwards.
CCGCGACGACGTTCGTCGGCGGCTTCAAGCACCTGCCGATCCGGTACTCGCTGCGCTGAACGCCGAAAGGCCAGTTGTGGCACGCATTTTCGATATCTGCGTGCGATAACTGGCCATTCGGCGACTAGGACACGATGAGACTAGGACACGATGAATTGGGCCGCCCGGTGCGCCAGCATGACGACCGTCGCGTGCGGGCCCCGTCCGGTGATGCCGGGCAGTGCGGCACCGTCGGCCACCCACAGCGCGTCGACGCCGCGCACCCGGCAGCGGGGATCGAGGACGGCGCGCTCGTCGCCGTCCGCTCCGATCGGCGCCGTGGCCGACAGATGCTGCGCGGTGGACCAGGCGGGTTCGCCGTCGACGACGGCATCGCCGAACAGGTCCCGACACAATTCGTGACCGACGTGCAGCGCGGCGGCATCAGCCGGGTCGGAGTCGTAGCGGTGCTCGATGGTGGGCCGGACGTCGGGGTCGTCCGATACCAGCAGGACCCTGCCCTGCGCGCGGGGCCGCATCAGCGAGATACCGAGGTGCACCGGATCCGAACCACTGGCGGCACCACCGGTCATGGCCGCGAATCCCCAGGTATACGGCCGGATTTCCAGTTGTTCGGTGGTGAGCAGCAATTCGAGCGGCGGTCGGCCGGGATCCGCGGGCCAGGTGGTGGGCACCACCCATTCCGGATGATCGGCGCACGCGACGCCCACCGGCAGGTCGGCCACCACCGGTACGCCGACGCCCCGCAGCTGCGCGGCCGGGCCGATCCCGGACAGCATCAACAGATGCGCGGATTCAATTGCCCCGGCGCACAACACAGTCCGATCGGCATACCGGTCGACCGGACCATCGGGACCCAGCCATCGCACGCCCGTCGCGCGGGCACCGTCGAACAACAGTCGCAGCACGCGCGTCCCCGTGAGCACCGTCAGGTTGTCCCGGCCGCGCGCGGCGGCCAGATAGACCTCACCCGGACCGTGCCGGTGACCGGTGTCGTCGATGTTCAGCGGCACCGCACCGAGGCCGGGCCGCATCCCGGCCGCGGCATTGAGATCATCGACCCACGGGTATCGAGCACCGGCCGCGTCGCGGAAAGCCTGTGAGGACGCTGCGAATTCGCTGATACGCCGCACCGGCACCGGGCCGGCCGAACCGTGCTCGGCACCGCCGCAATCGTGGTCCGTCTCGATGGCGCGATAGTGCGGCAGCACGTCGGACCAGGCCCAGCCCGGCACCGCCCAGGCGTCGAAATCCGACGGCCAGGCCCGGCAGAAATAGCCGCCATTGATCGCCCCGGACCCGCCCAGCACCCGTCCCCGCACGATGTCCGCGGACCGCTCCGGATACTGCGTCAACGTCGTCCGGTGCTGCCGCGCGACGGTGCTGTCGACGCCGATGGGCAACACCCAGCCCGGCTCCGGACGGACTGTGCCGCCGGTCTCGAGCAGTGTCACCTGACAGGCGGAATCGGCCGAAAGACGCTCGGCCAGAACGCAGCCGGCGCTGCCGGCCCCGACGATCAGAACGTCATCGCGGCGCGGGATCAAGTCCGGATCTGCGGCTTGAGCGCACCCAGATGCCGCTCGCGCACCACGCCGCCCCACAGTCCGAGACCGTAGGCGATGTCATCGAGACGCTTGAGCAGCAGGTAGGCCAGCAGACCCACGCGCTGGGTGTCGTCGTCCACTGTGTGGTGGCGGCGGGCCCAGTCGACGACGCCATCCACGATCGCGGCGATCAGCACCACTTGCCGCCAGCGCCGGAAACACACCGCCAGCACCAGCGCCACCGGCCAGTAATGCCGGCACAGCGCCGCGGCGAGTTGCAGGGCCGCAGCCCACAGTCCCTGCGCGGCCACGGCGGCGACTTCCCGCGGTTCGGTGTCGATGGATCGCAGCGAGTTGGCGATGCGCCGACCGGTGATCGCGGCGGCGATGGTCGAGGCGAGATAGCCCACCCCGGACCCCATGCCCAGCAGCACCCAGACCACCAGGGTCCAGCCGGAGATCACCAACGGTGCGGTCTTGCCCGGGTGTCGCACCGACAGCGGCGCGGCCGAGGAACCGTAAAAGGCCTTGCGGGCGAACCACTCTCCCAACGCGGTGCGGTGATCGTGGCCGACCAGCGCGATCGGTTCGTACCGCAGCCGGGCCCCGGCCTCGATGAACCGCCAGCACAGGTCCACGTCCTCACCGGACTGCAGCGACTCGTCGAAACCGCCCACCTGGTCGAGCGACGCGCGCCGGCAGACGATGGCCGCGCTCGGCACATAGGCCACCATGCCGTACGGCACCACCGGCGCTTCCCGCATGCCGAGGTCCAGTGACGAGCGGACGGCCTCGTAGCGCGCGATCAGATTGTCGGGCTCGTGCAGGCCCACGATGCGCGGCGCGACCAACGCGACGGCCGGGTCGCAGAAGTGCCCCAGCAGCGCTTCCAGCCAGCCACGACGTGGCACCACGTCGGAGTCCAGGAACGCCACGAAATCGGTCTCACAGGCGGCCAGTCCGGTGTTGCGAGCCGCGGCCGGTCCGCGGCTGACGTCGTGCCGGAGCACCCGGACGTCGCAGTGGCCGGCCAGATCGCAGAAGTCCGCGGCCTGCAGCGGCACCACGGAGCCGTCGTCGACCACCACCACGCGCATGCCACGCAGGGACCGCACCAGCCGGGCGACGCCAACTGCGTTGTCGCGTACCGGAACAACGACGGTAACGTCGAGGTGGGACGGCCCGGTCGCCGGCCGCGGGTGGGCCACCGTGGCGTCCAGCAGGGTGCGGGCCAGCTGCGCGCTCTGCGCGTCGTGAACCTCCAGCCGGCCGCGGTCGAGCATGGTCTGCGCTGCCGGAGCCAGCCGCAGCAGTCGCGTCGGCGATCCACCGAGCAGTGCGGCGCCTTCCCCCAGCACCTTGACCCGGCGATCCACTTGGACGGCAAAGCCGTCGGGCAGCCTCGGCCCCGTCACTATCCCACCCCCGTCACGCGAGCATCCCCCCAGAGCTCGGCTGCCATGCGCCGATCCTGCGCACGGAGCTTTCGACCATTTCTGCAAAGATACGGGACCCCTCGTCCGCGGTGGCAGTCGTGGGATCGCCCAGCACCCCGACCGGGCTGACCGCCACCACTCCGCCGCGGCGCAATGCCGGCAGCAGCTCCGACAGCGGTGCGGTGTTGCCGACGACGCTCTCGTCGACCCAGACGTCGGCCGGTGAAAGATGCAGCAGTACAGACGTTTCGGTATGGCCCGCGTGGGCGTCCGCACCGGCGGCAACGCACGGGCACCAGGCCACGTCACGCCCCTCGGCCCGCAACAACGTCGTCGCCGCCGTCAGCGCCGCCACATTGCCGCCGTGACCGTTGACGAACACGATCCGGCCGGCCCAGTTACAGGCCGACCGGCCGAACTCGACCAGCAAATGCTCCAGCGCGGCCAGGCCGATCGAGATGGTGCCGGGAAAGCTCTCGTGCTCACCGCTCGCGCCGTAGCTGATGGCAGAGGCCACCAGCCACGCGCGTTGACCGACGCCGGACGTCGTCTCACGCAGCCGCGCGGCCACGGACCGCGACACCGCCTCAGCGATCCGGGTATCGGTATCCAGCGGCAGGTGCGGCCCATGCTGCTCGGTGGAACCAACCGGGACGATCAACGAAGGCCGCATGGCTTGCAACTGCCTCGACGTCGAGTTCCCGAGCTCGCTGGGAAAAGGCACCCGCCGATGGTAAGCCGAATTTGCCTGCTGTGCGCCAATTGTTGCCGTATACGCAACAATTCGTAGCGAATGGTCAAATCGCCGCGGTTGTCAAGACCCCGGTGACCATCACGTCAGCCACGTCAGCACCGCGCGTATCAGCGGACCCGTCGAATCAGGCGACAACGCCCAGCGGCGTTAGCCGCCCAGCCGCCGGGTGAAGCCCTCCGGCACCAGGATGTCGTCCGGACCGAGGTCGTGGATCGAGCCCTTGCCCAGACCACGTAGCGCCGAGTCGATACCGCCGTGCATGATGTCGAGCACGTTCTCGACGCCGGCCTGCCCCTCGGCCGCCAGCCCCCACAGGTAGGCCCGGCCGAGCATCACCGCGCGGGCGCCCAGTGCCAGTGCCTTGACCACGTCGCTGCCCCGGCGGATGCCGCCGTCCAGCAGAACCTCGATCTGGTCGCCGACGGCCTCGGCGATGGCCGGCAGCGCCCGGATCGACGCCGGGGTGCTGTCGAGATTGTTACCGCCGTGGTTGGACACCGAGATCGCCGAAACACCGGCATCCACAGCACGTTTGGCGTCGTCGATGCGCATGACGCCCTTGAGCATGAACGGCCCGCCCCACAGCTCGCGCAGCCAGGCGATGTCCTCCCAGGTCGGCGCCGGGGTGCCCATCCACTCGCCATAGGCGTCGAAGAACGGCGGCGGGGCCTGGCCGTTGATGGCCTGATTGGGCACCGACAGCTCGGGCGGACGCAGGGTCTTGCCCCAGGTCCACATGTAGCGCGGCTTGGTGATGACCTCAGGGCTCATCTTGAGGATGGTCTTGAGATCCATCTTTTCCGGAATCTTGGGGCTGCCCCAGTCCCGGCCGTGGCTGAAGCTCCAGTCGGTGGTGACGATCAGGCCCTTGGCGCCGGCCGCGCGGGCCCGCTCGGCCCGGGCCGCGATGTCGTCTCGGCTGCCCAGCCAGTAGATCTGGAAAAAGGTCTTGGGGTTCGCCGCGATGACCTCTTCCATCGGCTTGCTGGCGAACGACGACAGGCCCATCGCGGTGCCACGGGCCGCGGCGGCGCGGGCGACGGCGACCTCGCCGTCGGGGTTGATCGCCTGCACGCCGGTCGGAGAAATAATCACGGGCAGTGAAATCTCTTGACCCATAACCGTTGTCGCCATCTCGCGCTTGTCCAGCGCGCCGATGACGTGCGGCGCGAAGCCGAGCTCGCCGAACGCGGCGACGTTGTCAGCAACGGTCAAACCCTTCTCACTCGCCGAGATCAGCGAGGAGTAGGCGGACTTGGGCAGCCGCTTCTTCGCGCGCTCCTGCGCGATGGCGACGGTTTCGAACCAGGTATCACGAGCCATGATCTAGACAGGACTTTCGTTACAGAATTTTTGCGGAGCCTTGGCCGGCATGGCCAGGAGCTTGAGCGGGACGGGTCCTTTGCGACCCCCGCTGCGGGAGTGGTCGAGGTGCGACTTGGGCTTGTCGCGGCCCTGTGCCAGCGCGGGCTCGCCGAAGCCCTGCACGCACTCGGGGTCAGGGCCGTCCATGGGCAGACCTGTGAAGAACTTGGCCGCCATGCAGCCGCCACGGCAGCTGTCGTAGTGCCCGCAGCTGCCGCAGGCACCGGCCGACTGCGGTTCCCGCAGTTCACGGAACAGCGGGGCGTCCTGCCAGACATGCTGGAAACCGTTATCGCTCAGGATGTTTCCGGCCAGGAAGCGCTCATGGATGGCGAACGGGCAGGCGTACACATCGCCAACGGGGTCGATCAGGCACACGACACGACCGGCGCCGCAGAGGTTGAGGCCGGCCAGCGCGCCGGGCTCGCCGAGGCCCGACAGGTGGAAGAACGAGTCACCGGTGAGCACCCGCTCGCCCTTGGCGACCAGCCAGTTGTACAGCTGGACCTGCTGCTCGGCGGTGGGGTGCAGGTCGTCCCACACGTCGGCGCCGCGGCCGGATGGGCGCAGCCGGGTGATGCGCAGGGTGGCGCCGTAGTTGTCGGCGAGGGCCTTGAAATCGTCGAGCTGGTCGACGTTGTGGCGGGTGACGACGACGGAGATCTTGGCGTCCTTGAAGCCCGCGTTCTTCAGGTTTTCCAGCGCCCGAATGGCCATGGCGAACGAACCCGGGCCGCGCACCGCGTCGTTGATCTCCGCGGTGGCGCCGTCGAGCGAAATCTGAACGTCCACATAGTCACTCGCGGCGAGCTTGGCAGCGACGGCTTCGTCGATGCGCACACCGTTCGTGGAGAACTTGACACCGACGTGATGCTCGGTGGCGTAGTCGACGAGCTCCCAGAAATCCGACCGCACCGTCGGCTCGCCGCCGCCGATGTTCACGTAGAACACCTGCATGCGCTCGAGCTCGTCGATGATGTCCTTGCACTGCTGGGTGCTCAGCTCGCGCGGGTCGCGCTTGCCCGACGAAGACAGGCAGTGCACGCAGGACAGGTTGCAGGCGTAGGTGAGTTCCCACGTGAGGCAGATGGGCGCGTCGAGGCCATGCTCGAACTGCTCGATCAGCCGGGGCACGGGTGCCGTTGCGGTCATGAAGCGGTGGATCCTTCTGGGCTGTTCTGGTCTGCCGGGATCAGCATCTTGGACTGGACCAGCACGCCGAACGCGTGCAGATACGGCCCCTGCTGGTCATCGTCGATGCCGGCGGCGCGGCAGGCGCTGCGGACGTCCGGATGGTCGGCCAGCGTGTTGACGATCTCGACGATGATGCGGTTCTTCAGGAACGAAAGTTTGCGTGTACCAAAGTGATACAGCAGCGCGCCGAATGGTTCGGGGCGGACGGCGACCTGGTGGTGCAGGCGCCAGCCGCGGTCAGGATCGAAGGCCAGCGCCGGCGGGGCCGGCAATCCGGCCCCTGCTGACCCGGTCCGGGCCGCGGCTGGCGCAGACACGGTCAGTAGACCCCGCACATACCGTCGATCGAGACCTCTTCGACCAGAGTCTCGGTGACCAATTCGGTGCCGGTCTCAACCTGCTGATTCGAGTCCATGGATCGCCCCTTTCGCTACCGTGGCAGTTGCCGGTACTCGACAACTGTGATCCAAGTCGCAAGAATATGGCATCGAGTGCCGAAAAGGAAGGGCGGGTCTGATGAGGACCGAATCGGAGCCTCCCGAGCGCGACGCCGGGGCCGTTCCACAGCACGGCCGGGTGGGCCGGCGCCGCTCCACCACGCGCGACCACATCACCCATGTGGCGCTCGAACTGTTCGCCACCCGCGGCTTCGACGACGTCAGCGTCGACGACGTCGCCCATGCCGCCGGCATCTCCCGGCGCACCCTGTTCCGCTACTTCTCGTCGAAGAATGCCATCCCGTGGGCCGACTTCGATGCGAGTCTGACCAATCTGCGGGACCTGCTCAACGCCGTCCCCCACGACGTGCCACTGGACGCCGCGCTGCGTTCAGCGCTGTTGGAATTCAACAGCTTTGACGAATCCGAGACACCCCGGCACCGCCGCCGGATGCAGGTGATCCTGCAGACCGACGCGCTCCAGGCCTACTCGATGACGATGTACGCGGGCTGGCGCGGCGTGATCGCGGCCTTCGTCGCGCGCCGCTTGGACGCAAAACCGACCGAACTCGTGCCGCAGACCGTGGCCTGGACGGTGCTCGGCGTGGCGCTGACCGCCTACGAACAGTGGCTGGCCGACGAGACCGTCTCGCTGCCCGATGCCTTGGGCCAAGCCTTCGACATCGTCCGCGAAGGCATCCGCTCCGTGTGATTTGTGCACGTTTCTTCGCGGTCAGCGCGGAAAAACGTGCACACGTTGAAAGAATTTTCGTCTGGCCCGTCGGAAAGTGGCCGCCCGGCGCGACGATAAGGGTGTGAGGGGCGAATCAGACGGTGATGCTCCGCAGACGCTGCTGGCGCTGTACGACTCGGCGCTACCCGTGGTCTACGGGTACTTCGTGCGGCGCTGCGGTGATCGGGGCACCGCGGAAGACCTGACGTCGGAGACGTTTCTGGCGGCGATGGACGCCGCCCGCCGTGCGGCGCCGCCGGTGATCTCGGTGCCGTGGCTGATCGGCGTCGCCCGGCACAAGCTGGCCGATCACTACCGCCGCAGGCACGACCGCTTCACCGTGTCCGTACCCGAAACACCCGAGCCCGCAGAGCCTTTCGACGACTGGGACGCCGAGCTGGACCGCCTGGTCGCCGAGGCCGCGCTGGCCCGGTTGACCGAACAGCACCGCATGGTGCTGACGCTGCGATATCTGGATGACCGCCCCGTGCCCGAATGCGCCGAGTTGATCGGACGCACCGTGCACGCCACCGAAGCCCTGCTGGTGCGGGCCAAGCGGGCATTCCGAACCGAATACCAGGACGGAGGTGCGTCATGACCCTGCACAACAGTCACGACCCGCTGACGGTCCTGACCGGTGGTGAACTCCCCGTGCAGCCCGACCCGGCCTTCGCGGCCCGGCTGCGGGCGCGCTTGGAGGCCGCCATCAGCCTCCCGAAAGGAATTGTCATGAGTGGAACCGACACCGCCATCGCCGACCTGAACGCACCCGCCACCGCGGCGGCCCCGGTGCCCCGGCCGGCGGCCCTGCCCTACCTGGCCGTCGCCGACGCGCGTACCGCGATCGCCTGGTATGTCGACACCCTGGGCGCCGTCGTCGTCGGCGAACCGATCGTCATGGACGACGGCCGGATCGGCCACGCCGAGCTGGCGCTGGCCGGCGGCGTGCTCTACCTGGCCGACGAGTTCCCGGAGCTCGGACTGAAAGCACCGGCACCCCAATCGGTTTCGGTGAGCCTGATGCTTGCGGTGCCGGATACCGACGCCGCCCTCGCACAGGCCAGGCAAGGCGGCGCGCAGGTGCAGCGGGAACCGTACGATGCCCACGGCGCGCGGACCGCGGTGGTGATCGACCCATTCGGCCACCGCTGGATGCTCACCGGCCCTGACCCCGTCGCCGTCGTCCCGATCCGGCACGGCGACATCGGCTACATATCGGTACAGACGCCGGACGCCGAGCGGGCAGCCGCCTTCTACGGCCACGTGCTGGGCTGGACCTACGATCCGGACACGCGCAAAGTGACCAGCAACCGAATGCACACCGGCATCTTCGAGACCACCGGCCCGCAGACGGTGTTCTGCTGCTACGCGGTCGCCGATCTCGACGCGGCACGGCAGGCCATCCTGGCCGCGGGCGGACAGGTGGGCACGCCGGAGGACCACGAATGGGGGGCGACCCTGGACGCCACCGACGTGCTCGGCACCGACTTCGCGGTGTTCCAGCCGACGCCGGACATTCCCCGCCCCGAGCTCAACGGCGCAGGGCCAGGCGAACTTTCGTACCTCACCCACGAAGTGACCGACTCAGCGGCATTCAAGGACTTCTACGGACAGGTGCTGTCCTGGACATTCGAGCCCGGCCGCGTCGATGACGGGTGGGCGGTGCAGGAGTGCCAGCCGATGTCCGGCGCGGCCGGCGGCGCGGCGCAGACCGTCGCCGTCCCGATGTGGACAGTGCCCGATGTGGACGCCGCGGTGGCGCGGGTCCGCGAGGCCGGGGGCACCGTCATCGACGAACCATCGCGCCAGCCATACGGGATGTCAGCGCTGTGCGCCGACGACCAGGGCGCCCGGTTCTACCTCGGCGCGTTCTGACATCGATGTCGCGGGTGAACCGAATCCTGTTGCGCGAGCCCGAATACACGCTGCCCTGGGGACTTGTGCACGATTTTCCGCGGTGAACGCGGACTTTCGTGCACAAATCGCGGAGAACGTCAGCCCAGGACGTCGGCGATCGGCACCGCGGCCGCGACCTTGGCCCGGTTCTTCATGACCTTGCCCGGCATCCCGCCGCCGACGACGCCGCTGACCGCACCGTCGCGCTCGTAGAACGCCAGGAACTTGCGGCCGTCGTCCTCGACGATGTGCACGGTATCGCCGGCCTTGGGCTCACCCAGGCACTGGATTTTGACGTCGTACTGATCGCTCCAGAAGTACGGCACCACGACCGCGGCGGTGGCATCCTGGCCCAGCATCGCCGGCACGATGACCCGCGCCTGCTCGGCCACGTTGCTCCAATGTTCCACCCGCACTTGATGTCCCGCGCCGTCGCGCCAGGAGGCGACGTCACCGATGGCCCACACATTGGGGGCGCTGGTGCGGCCGGCGGCGTCGCACACGACGCCGTTGTCGACCGCGATACCGCTGCCCTCGAGCCAGTCGGTGGACGGGCGCGAACCGATCCCGACGACGACGACGTCGGCGTCCAGTTCAGAACCGTCGGCCAGCTGCACCTTCTCGACGTGGCCGGTGCCGGTCACGCCGGTGACCCCGACGCCGCACCGCACGTCGACGCCCTCGGCGCGGTGCAGCCGCGCCACCAGTTCACCGATCTCGGTACCGAGCACCGACGCCAGCGGCGTGGGTTGCGGCTCGACGATGGTCACCTCGACGCCCATCTTGCGCAGGCTGGCCGCCACCTCACACCCGATGAACCCGGCGCCGATCACCACGGCGCGCTTGGCCGCACCGGCGTGCTCGCGCAGTGCCAGCGACTCGTCGTAGGTACGCAGCACCCGGATGCCCTCGAGAGCCGGCAGCGACGGGATGGTCCTGGGCACCAGGCCCGTGGCGATGACCAGCTCCTCGTAGGCGACGACCTCACCGTTCGCGAGGGTCACCGTCTGGGCGTCGGTGTCGAGCTTGGCCGCACCCGAGCCCAGCAGCAGCGTGATGTTGTTCTCGTCGTAGAACTCGGCCGGCTTGAGCGTCGTGTCGTCGACCTCGGCCCGCAGCACATCCTTGGACAGCGGCGGCCGGTCGTACGGCAGATGGACCTCATCGCTGATCAGCGTGATCGGCCCGGCGTACTCGGCCTTGCGCAGTTGCTCGGCGGTGCGCGCGGCGGCCAGACCGCCACCGACAATGACGATGCCTCCGTTTGTAGTCACGTGGGCTTTCTTACACGATGCTGCCGGTGCAAGGTAGGCCACCCTGTGCTTGGTTGCTCAGCAGACCACCAGGCGGTGCCGACTCGGGGTCAGCCCCGCTCCCAGCTCCCCCGTACCCCACGCTCCACGATGTTGGACAGCACCACGATGCTCTCGCTGCGCTCGATCGCCGCGCTGCCGCGGATGCGCTCCAGCACCGCCTCCAGATGTCTCATGTCCCGAGTCAGGAGATGCAGAATGGCGTCGGAGGTGCCGGTCACCGTGGCGGCCGAAACCACCTCGGGGATGCCCTCCCAGGCCTCGCGCAGCTGGGCCGGCGTGATGGTGCCCTGGCAGTACACCTGGACGTATGCCTCTGTCCCCCAACCGATCACGTTCCGGTCGACGACCGTGGTGAAGCCGCGGATGACCCCGGTGGCGAGCAGTCGGTCGACCCGTCGCTTGACCGCGGGCGCCGACAGGCCCACCCGCTCACCGATCTCGGCGAACGTGGCGCGCGCGTTGTCCGCCAATTCGGCCAGGATGCGCTCGTCCGTCTCATCGACGCTTTCCACCGGCCGCACACCTCCCTCACGCAATAGATAGCTGAATCGCGAGTGATCACACAATAGATCTGTTACACACGCGCAACAAGCATCGATTGCTTGCGTGCACAAGTGCTCCTACCATCGAATTATGACGATTACTGATGTCGTCAAGATGGCGACACCAAATTCAGGTTGGCGACCAGACCGGGTAGCCCGCCCCAGGCACTATGTGATGACCCGGCCGACGCATTTCGCCGTCGAATATGCGATCAACCCCTGGATGGACACCTCCGCCAGCGTCGACACTGCACTGGCGGTGCGCCAGTGGGAGCACCTGGTCCAGACCTACCGGAGCCTCGGGCACACCGTCCAGCTGGTCGACCCGATCCCGGGACTGCCCGACATGGTGTACGCCGCCAACGGCGGGCTGGTCCTCGACGACGGCTTCGAGAAGGTCGCCATCATCGCCCGCTTCACCTACCCCCAGCGGACCGGAGAATCGGTGGCCTACGCCGGGTGGTTGCTCGACCACGGCTACTGCCCGCTGTACACCGAGCACACCAACGAGGGCCAGGGCGACCTGCTGATCATCGGCTCAAAAATATTGGCCGGCTATGGCTTCCGCACAGACCGCCAGTCGCACGACGAGGTCGCCAAGCTGTCCGGCCTGCCGTTGACCAGCCTGCAGCTGGTCAACCCCCGCTTCTACCACCTCGATACCGCACTCGCCGTGCTCGATGACGACACCATCGCGTTCTATCCCCCGGCGTTCGGCGCCACGTCGGTGGCCTTGCTGCGCAAAATGTTTCCGGGCGCCATCGAGGTCTCCGATGCCGACGCCCACGTGCTCGGCCTGAACGCGGTGTCGGACGGACTGAACGTCGTGCACCCGGCCGCAGCCACCGGCTTCGCCGCGCAACTCTCAGCCGCCGGTTTCCGGCCGGTCGGCGTGGAGCTGTCCGAGTTGCTCAAGGGCGGCGGCTCGGTGAAATGCTGCACGCTCGAGGTGTACCCGACGTCGTGCTGAAAGCCGTTGCGGGAAAACCGGAAACATCCGGCAGCACGGCTGAGCTGATCGACCTCGACAACCGCTACGCCGCGCACAATTACGCGCCGCTGCCGGTGGTCGCCGCGTCCGCCGACGGGGTGTGGATCACCGACCCCGAGGGACGCAGGTACCTGGACTGTCTGGCGGCGTATTCGGCCGTCAACTTCGGCCACCGCAATCCCGAGATCCTCGCGACCGCCCACGCCCAGTTGGACACCGTGACCCTGGTGAGTCGCGCGTTCCACTCCGACCGCCTGGGCCCGTTCTGCGCCGCCCTCGCCCAGCTGTGCGGCAAGGACCTGGTGCTGCCCATGAACAGCGGCGCCGAGGCCGTCGAGAGCGCGATCAAAGTCGCGCGCAAGTGGAGTCGGGACGTCAAAGGGCTGACGAATCCGAACATCATTGTGGCGCACAACAACTTCCACGGCCGCACCACGACAATCATCAGCTTCTCCGATGACGAGACGGCCCGGCGGGGCTTCGGCCCGTACACACCAGGCTTCCACTCGGTGCCGTTCGGCGACGCCGACGCACTCGCGGCGGCCATCGACGACAACACCGCCGCGGTGCTGATCGAGCCGATCCAGGGCGAGGCCGGAATCATCGTGCCGCGCGACGACTATCTGCCGCGCGTACGCGCACTGTGCACCGAACACAACGTGCTGATGATCGCCGACGAAATCCAGTCCGGCCTGGCCCGCACCGGCCGCACCTTCGCGTCCGACCACTGGGACGTCGTGCCCGACGTCTACCTGCTGGGCAAGGCACTGGGCGGGGGCATCGTGCCGCTCTCGGCGGTGGTGGCCGACGACGATGTGCTCGGCGTGCTGCACCCCGGCGAGCACGGGTCGACGTTCGGCGGCAATCCGCTGGCCGCCGCGATCGGCAGCACAGTGGTCGGCATGCTGCAGCGCGGCGAATTCCAGTCCAGATCAACCGAACTCGGCCGGCACCTGCATGCCCGCCTGGCAGAGATGATCGGGCACGGCGTGACCGCCGTTCGCGGGCTGGGCCTGTGGGCGGGCGTCGACCTCGACCCGGCGGTAGGCACCGGACGGGAGGTCAGCCTGCGGCTGGCCGAGCGGGGCGTGCTGGCCAAGGACACCCACGGCCCGACCCTGCGGTTCGCCCCACCACTGGTGATCACCGCGGCCGAAATCGATTGGGCGATGGACCGATTCGCCGAGGCACTGGCCACGCCGCCGGCGGTGCGGTGGTAAACCCATAGGATGCGCTTCAATCCGCCGCCCAACTGGCCGCCGTTTCCACCTGATTGGCGACCGGGCCCGGACTGGCAGCCGGATCCGTCGTGGCTCCCGCCACCACCGGGATGGGCGCTCTGGGTGGACGACCAACAACGCTACGCCCCAACCGAACCGGGGCCGCCGCATCGGTCCGGCGCGCGGAAATGGTGGATCATCGGCGGTGCGGTGCTGGCCGTGGTCGCTCTGGTGGCGGGCGGCACGGTCGTCGCCACGAAACTCTCGCGCGACGACGGTGCGGCCCGCGGCGAGCCGACGACACCGTTCAGCGGCCTGACCATCGTGCCGACTCACCCGCCGGAGCCGACGAACTTCAACACCTGGACCCCAGTCGGCGGTGTCGACGCCACGTTCACCAACGACGGCCGTGCGGTGCGCCTCGCCCCGCACGACGCCGTCGACACCCCGAAGCCGGCGTGGACGGGACTGATCCAACCGGGTGATCCGGCATGCTCACTGCGGTTCACCGGACGCATTCGCAGCGCGACGGGCGGCTACGCCCTCGGCCTCACCGCTGTCACCAGCCCCACCGATACGGACTCGGGCCCGATCCCGACACCGCTCGACAACGACTGGCACGCAATCGATGTGACGATCACCAAGACCGGCGAGGTATCGGTCGACGTCGACGGAAAATCCGCAGTGCGGCGCACGCTGGCACCCGGCTGCGGCCGGCCCGCGATCAGAGTGTCAGCCGGCACAACGGAATTCGCCGACGTGTTGGTCGGGCAGGTGGCCCCGTAACTCAGTACTTCATGACGCCGCGGTCGACGGCGATCTGCGAGCCCGAGATGGTCGCCGAACCCGGACCCGCGAGCCACACCACGACGTCCGAAACCTCGTCCGGCACCATGAATTCCGCGAGGCCGCCCTTGCCGTCGTGCGCGACGGGCTTGTACGGCATCGGCGCGAAGCTGTGCAGGTACGACGGGAACTTGCCGAAGATCTCGCCCATGGCCGTCGATTCGATCATCGGCGTCATGACCGAGTACGGGTGGATCGAGTTGACTCGGATGCCGAACTCGCCCACCTCGAGTGACAGCGCGTTGGTCAGACCGACCAGGCCGAACTTCGATGCCGAGTAGTGTCCGTTGGCCGGCGTGGCCTTCAACCCCGCCGAGGAGCTGACGATGATGATCGATCCGCCGTTACCGGCCTCGATCATCGCGGGAACCACTGCCCGGATGGTGCGCCAGGTGCCCGACAGGTTGGTGTCGACGACACTGTCCCACTGCTCTTCTGACATCTCGAACAGGCGGCCCCAGCTGAGCACGCCGGCATTGGCAACCAGGATGTCCAGCCGGCCGAACTGTTCGATGCCGTCGGCCACCAACTGCTGCTGCGCGGCCAAGTCCCGGACATCGACCTCGCGGGCCAGGACCTTGCGGCCCTCGGCTTCGACGAGTCGCACCGTCTCGGCCAGGTCCGCGGAGGTCGCCGGGCTGTACGAGATGGTGTCGGACACCGGTGCGCAGATATCACTGGCGATGATGTCGGCGCCCTCGCGCGCCAACCGGATGGCATGCGCCCGGCCCTGCCCGCGGGCAGCCCCGGTAATGAACGCCACCTTGCCTTCGAGTGCTCCGCCTGCCGTCATTGCCAGTCCCTTCATCACGCCGGAATCCACCGCCACGCTAGCAGCCAAACTAGAACGCGTTCTAGTGGCTCCCGCTAGGCGGTCAGCCGGCTACAGCTCGGCGATGATCTGGGCGCGCTTGGCGGTGTACTCGGCCTCGCTGATGGTGCCCATCGCGCGCAGCGTCTCGATCTCCTGCAGCCGCTGCGCAGTCGATGGCGCCGGCTGCGGCGCGACGGGCGGCGCCGGCGCGACCGGTGCCGCAGCGGGCTCCCGCTCGGCGGCGGTGGCGCGCCGCACCACGTCCATCACCTGTTGCCGTACCGCCGGATTCGACCGCAGGTCCGCCATGCCCTCGAGCGGTACCCCGTTGGCCTTGAGGATCTGCAGGATCGCCATGATCGGACCCGAACGTCCGGTCAGGTCGTAAGTCCGGCCGTCCTGCTCCGACGTGAGACGGACCGGCATCATGCCGGACACCAAAGAGCTTCTCTGCCAGTCGATGTGGAACTTGTTCGTCGTCGGATCGACTACCACGACGAGCTTGCGGGCCGTGATCATCGGCAACCGGCTCACCGACGCCAGCACCTTGTCCTGTGCTTCGAACGGCGCCAGACCCGGTCCCGAGATTTGGAGGTTGAGCTTCACCAGTGGCTGATCATTGACCCGGGTACCGGTCTCACCGATCCCGGTGACCTCGGCGAGCGCCAGCACACCGCCGGCCTCCAGCGCGTCGCGCTCAGCCGACCGCATCTCGCCGAACCCCGCCAACGCGAGCGCGACCAGTACGTCGATCGCCGTGACCAGCAGGCCGGTCCAGAACATCCACTTCATCAGTTCGGCCTGGCCGGAGTAGAAGTACACCGCCAGGAAGATCGGGCCGACCAACCCGCCACACAGCAGCACCAGGGCCTGTGCCTTGAGGTAACGCACCAACATTCGAGCCACGCTCCTTGATCAGCTGAACCGCTGCGAGAGACTCTAGTGGCGCGTCAGTCGGCGAGGACGTCCAACAGGACGAACGAGAAATTGTCGGCGGCACCGTTGGCCCGGGCCGTCCCGATGATGATGGCCGAGCCGTCACCCCGGTCGTTGCACGCCGTGGCCGCCTGCAGATCGTGATGCTCCATCTGACCGTGCACCCCGTCCGAGCACATCAGGTAGCTACCCGGCTGCAGCGGCGTCGCGGTCAAGTGCGGAACGATCGGCACGCCCTGGCCGAGTGACTGGGTGATGATGTTGGTGGGCCGGCCCGCCGCGTCGAGCACGGCATCGTCGACCGACACCTGCGTCAGCGTCTCACCGGCGACCGAATACACCCGGCTGTCCCCGACGTTGAACACGATCACCTCGTCGGCCGTCAGGCAGACGCCGGCGATGGTGGTGCCCATCCCGGCCAGTTCGGTGTCGCGGCCCATGTCGTAGAGCCAGTCGCTGACGTACGACAGCGACGACGTGATGTCGTCGCCACCGGTCCAGCCCGGCGACATGGTCGCGATCATGCTCAGCGCCGTCCGGCTCGCGACATCGCCGCCGACGTGCCCGCCCATGCCGTCGCACACCGCACAGACGAACGGGGACCCCGGCTGCATCCGCATGTCCACCAGCAAACCGTTGTGCGTCTGGCTGACCCAGCCGCCGACCATCACCGCATCTTCGTTGCGTTTCCGACGTAGTCCGGTGTCGGTGAATGCCCGCACGTTCACCCGCACGACAGGCCACCCCTCATCGCGTTCCCCTCCATCGCGAACGATCCTGCCATCTTGCCCGCAACTATCGAGCGCCGACACCGCTTTCTCGCCGGTGAGACTGCGCGGACGGCGCTCCCCACTCACGGTTGCGCGGAGTCGGCGCCGACGATGCGGCCGCAAAAGCAAAGCGCCGCCCACCCTTTCGGGTGAGCGGCGCTCCGCTTGGAAAAACTAGATCACTTGATGATCTTGGTAACGCGACCCGCGCCGACGGTACGACCGCCCTCACGGATGGCGAAACGCAGACCCTCGTCCATGGCGACCGGCTGGATCAGCACGACGGAGATGTCGGTGTTGTCACCGGGCATAACCATCTCGGTGCCCTCGGGCAGGGTAACCACGCCGGTCACGTCCGTGGTACGGAAGTAGAACTGCGGGCGGTAGTTGTTGAAGAACGGCGTGTGGCGGCCGCCCTCGTCCTTGGACAGGATGTAGACGCTGCCCTCGAACTCGGTGTGCGGGGTGGTGGTGCCGGGCTTGACCACAACCTGGCCACGCTCGACGTCCTCGCGCTTGATGCCACGAACGAGCAGACCGACGTTGTCGCCGGCCTGGCCCTGGTCGAGCAGCTTGCGGAACATTTCCACACCGGTGACGGTGGTCTTGGTCGTGGTCGGGCGGATGCCGACGATCTCGACCTCTTCGTTGACGTTGATCACGCCGCGCTCGACACGGCCGGTCACCACGGTGCCACGACCGGTGATGGTGAAGACGTCCTCAACGGGCATCAGGAACGGCTTGTCGGTCTCGCGAACCGGGTCCGGGATGGACTCGTCGACGGCCTCCATGAGCTCCTCGACCGACTTCACCCAGGTGGCGTCGCCCTCGAGCGCCTTCAGCGCCGAGACGCGGACCACGGGGGCGTCCTCGTCGAAGTCCTGAGCGGCCAGCAGTTCGCGGACCTCGAGCTCGACGAGCTCCAGGAGCTCCTCGTCCTCGACCATGTCGGACTTGTTCAGTGCGACCAGGATGTAGGGCACGCCGACCTGGCGAGCGAGCAGCACGTGCTCACGGGTCTGCGGCATCGGGCCGTCGGTGGCGGCGACCACGAGGATTGCGCCGTCCATCTGGGCAGCACCGGTGATCATGTTCTTGATGTAGTCAGCGTGACCGGGGGCGTCCACGTGGGCGTAGTGGCGCTTCTCGGTCTGGTACTCAACATGCGAGATGTTGATGGTGATACCGCGCTGACGCTCCTCGGGCGCATTGTCGATCTGGTCGAACGCACGCGATTCGTTCAAATCGGGGTACTTGTCGTGCAGAACCTTGGTGATTGCTGCAGTCAGCGTGGTCTTGCCGTGGTCAACGTGACCGATGGTCCCGATGTTGACGTGCGGCTTCGTCCGCTCGAACTTCGCCTTCGCCACTGTGGTGTCCTCCTGGACTTGTTGGTGCTTGGTTAAGCAGTGTTGATGTGTTCAGTTGTGTCGTCCGCCGCGGCGGAACGGGTCAGAGACTACTGGCCCGTCGCCTTGGCGATGATCTCCTTCGACACGTTCGCCGGAACTTCAGCGTACGAGTCGAACACCATGGAGTAGTTTGCCCGACCCTGGGTCTTCGACCGGAGGTCGCCGACGTAGCCGAACATTTCGGACAGCGGAACCTGTGCCTTGACGACACGTGCACCGCTGCGCTCCTCCATGGCCTGGATCTGGCCACGGCGGGAGTTCAGGTCGCCGATCACGTCGCCCATGTAGTCCTCGGGCGTGGTGACCTCGACCGCCATGATCGGCTCCAGGATGACCGGCTGCGCAGCCTGCGCAGCCTTCTTCAGCGCCTGCGAACCGGCGACCTTGAAGGCCATTTCCGACGAGTCGACGTCGTGGTAAGCACCGTCGAGCAGCGTCAGCTTGAGGTTCACCAGCGGGTAGCCGGCCAAGATGCCGTACTGCATGGCGTCCTGCGCACCGGCATCCACCGACGGGATGTACTCACGCGGGACGCGGCCACCGGTGACCTTGTTCTCGAACTCGTAGGTCGCACCATCTTCGCCGATGAACGGCTCGATGCTGATGATGACCTTCGCGAACTGGCCCGAGCCACCCGTCTGCTTCTTGTGGGTGTACTCGACGTTCTGCACGGCCTTGCGGATGGTCTCGCGGTAGGCCACCTGCGGCTTGCCGACGTTGGCCTCGACCTTGAACTCGCGACGCATGCGGTCCACCAAGATGTCCAGGTGGAGCTCGCCCATGCCGCCGATGACGGTCTGGCCGGTCTCCTGGTCCAGGTGCACCTTGAAGGTCGGGTCTTCTTCGGCGAGCTTCTGGATCGCCGTACCCAGCTTCTCCTGGTCGCTCTTGGTCTTGGGCTCGATGGCCACCTCGATAACCGGGTCCGGGAAGGTCATGGACTCCAGGACGATCTGGTTGCTCGGGTCGCACAGGGTGTCACCGGTGGTGGTGTCCTTGAGGCCGATGACCGCGTAGATGTGACCGGCGGCAGCCGAGTCGACCGGGTTCTCCTTGTTGGAGTGCATCTGGAACAGCTTGCCCAGACGCTCCTTCTTGCCCTTGGTCGAGTTGATGACCTGGGCACCGGAGTCGACCTTGCCCGAGTAGACGCGGACGTAGGTCAGCTTGCCGAAGAACGGGTGCGTCGCAACCTTGAACGCCAGGCCGGAGAACGGCTCGTCGGCGGACGGCTTGCGCGAGATGATCTCGTCTTCCTTGCCCGGGACGTGGCCTTCGGCGGCCGCGACGTCCAGCGGGGTCGGCAGGTAGTCGATGACCGCGTCGAGCATGGGCTGCACACCCTTGTTCTTGAACGCGGAACCACACAGCACCGGGTAGGCGGCGCTGGTGACGGTCAGCTTGCGCAGGCCGCCCTTGATCTCATCGATGGTCAGCTCTTCGCCGCCCAGGTACTTCTCCATGAGCTCGTCGTCGGTCTCGGCGACGGCCTCGATCATGGCGGTGCGGTACTCGTCGGCCTTCTCCTGAAGGTCGGCCGGGATCTCGATGACGTCGTACTTCTCACCGAGCTTGGTCTCGCCACGCCAGACCTTGGCGTTCATCTCGACCAGGTCGACGACACCCTCGAAGTCACCCTCGGAACCGATGGGCAGCTGGATCGGGATGACGTTCGCGCCCAGGCGGTCCTTCATGGTCTGGACCGAGAAGTAGAAGTCCGCGCCCAGCTTGTCCATCTTGTTGACGAAACAGATGCGGGGGACGTCGTACTTGTCGGCCTGGCGCCACACCTGCTCGGACTGCGGCTCCACACCTTCTTTGCCGTCGAACACGGCAACGGCACCGTCGAGCACGCGCAGCGAACGCTCGACCTCGACGGTGAAGTCGACGTGGCCCGGGGTGTCGATGATGTTGATCTGGTTGTCATTCCAGAAGCAGGTGGTGGCAGCGGACGTGATGGTGATACCACGCTCCTGCTCCTGCTCCATCCAGTCCATCGTGGCGGCGCCGTCGTGGACCTCACCGATCTTGTACGAGATACCGGTGTAGAAGAGGATGCGCTCGGTCGTCGTCGTCTTGCCGGCGTCGATGTGCGCCATGATGCCGATGTTGCGGACCTTGTTCAGATCGGTCAGCACGTCCTGTGCCACGGCTAGGTTCCCACTCTTTCAGTTGCTTTGGTGAATCCGCGTCGCCCGGGAGGGCGGTCAGTTGTGAATCAGATGCGCCGGCCGCCGGCATTGGCGGCCGGCGATTGAGTCACCAGCGGTAGTGCGCGAAGGCCCGGTTCGCCTCGGCCATCTTGTGGGTGTCCTCACGTCGCTTGACGGCGGCACCCAGGCCATTGCTGGCGTCCAGGATTTCGTTGGCCAGACGCTCGACCATGGTCTTCTCGCGGCGAGCCTTCGAGAAGCTGACCAGCCAGCGCAGCGCCAGGGTGGTCGAGCGGTCCGGACGGACCTCAACCGGCACCTGGTAGGTCGCGCCACCGACGCGGCGGCTGCGGACCTCGAGGGACGGCTTGACGTTGTCCATGGCGCGCTTCAGCGTCACGACGGGGTCGGTGCCGGTCTTCTCGCGAGCCTGCTCAAGGGCGCCGTAGACGATGCGCTCGGCCAGCGACTTCTTGCCGTCCAGCAGCACCTTGTTGACGAGCTGGGTAACCAGCTGCGAACCGTAGACCGGGTCGTTGACCAGCGGCCGCTTCGGCGCGGGGCCCTTGCGTGGCATTAGCTCTTCTCCTTCTTGGCGCCGTAGCGGCTGCGTGCTTGCTTGCGGTTCTTCACACCCTGGGTGTCCAGCGAGCCGCGGATGATCTTGTAACGCACACCGGGGAGGTCCTTCACACGACCGCCACGCACGAGCACCATCGAGTGCTCCTGGAGGTTGTGGCCTTCACCCGGGATGTAGGCCGTGACCTCAACCTGGCTCGTCAGCTTCACGCGGGCGACCTTGCGCAGAGCCGAGTTCGGCTTCTTGGGGGTGGTGGTGTACACGCGGGTGCACACACCACGGCGCTGCGGGCTGCCCTTGAGTGCCGCGGTCTTGACCTTGGTGGTCTTGTCGTGGCGACCCTTGCGGACCAGCTGGTTGATGGTTGGCATCTATCGGCTTTCTCTATTGCGTGTCGTACTGCGGTTTAAGACTCTGTACTGCTGTTTTCGTCCGATCGCATACCCCGCGTCCGGGCGTGTCGCACGAGGCCAGGTACAAACCTTGCGGTGCACCACGGACATGCGAATTGGCCCGGCGTGCAGGCTTGCCTACAAACACAATGAATGCAAGCGCCCAGTCGGCCAGGCACGAACCACCACGATACCAGTACGGACCGCCACGATCCAAACTCGCCCAGAGGACTCAAACCGCAGGTCAGGGCGGTGCGGCCGGGACGGTGATCAACACCTTATCCCTGGCGGAAGGCCCGTCGGCTCATCAGAACGACTCCGAGGATGACCGCGAAGATCACCACCACCCCGCCGCCGAGAACCGCGATCCGAGGCACCGACCAGAACGATGGGTGGATCTGTTTCGTCTGCACCGACTGCACCGATACCGGCAACGGCAAGGCCCCGCCTGCCACCACCGCCGCAAACGACTTCGCCGAATCGGCGGTGAACTGCCCATGGATCTGGGTGCGTCCGGTCGTCATGGGCTCCAGCAGCGCCGGCGCGCTGACCACCTGGGTGTCGACGGCGAAGGCGGCCCGGGCACCGATGTTGGCGCTGGTGAACGTCGACCAGATATCGGCGGCCTTGTCGTCGAAGGTCACGAAGACGACGTAGTCGCCGCGCTGCCCACCCTGGCGGGCCGAGGCGTCCTTGATCTGGTCGCCGCCGATGATCGACTTGTCCAGCAGATACACCTGTTTGTGGTCGTCGGAGCAGGTGATCAGCGGCAGATTCGGGTCGTCGTGGTCGGCCAGCTGATCCGGCTGATCGCAGCGGGTCGCCTGGAACTGCAGCGCCAGCAGTTGGATCTGTGGCTGCGCACTCTGCCGCAGTGCCTTCTCGTCAGCGATGCGCCGGCTGTCGGCCACCTGCGGGGTCTGCGGCGACGGCGATGGGTACGTCGGGTCGGGCTGCGCCGCGATCGCGTGGATCACCGGCCTTATATAGAGGCGGCCCGTGGCGGTGACGCCCCGTAGCTGAGCTTCGGTCACGTCGGTCGCGGTGACCTTGAGGGTGTTCCCGTCCAGCCCGACGGCGACGTCATGCCCGCCGAGGTGCCCGAGCCGCGATTCGACGACCTTGCGCGTCTGTGCCAGCGCGTCCGGGGTCGGTGCCGTTCCCGGCTGCTGCTGAATCTGCAACGACGCCTGAACGACGGGGCGGGGTTCGCCGGCGCGCCAGATGTCCTTGGTGAAGAACACCGTCGCGCCATAACTGAGCACCAGCACCGCCAAGACCAGGGCGACCAGCCATGGGGGTACGCCGGACTGCGCGGCGACGGGTTGCGGCGGCCATGCGGGCGCCATCCCCGGCGGCAGGTAGCCCGGCGGGGGTGCGGGCGGCGGCAGGAAACCCGTCGCGGTTTCCGGTGACTGAGGCGGTTGTGGTGGCTGCCACCCGCTGTGGTCGTCAGACATCACGCGCTTCCCTGATCAAGCCGAGTCGCGCTCGTTCATCCCTCGCGCCAGTCGCACCACCATGTCGGTGAACACCGCGTCGGTGTCGACGCCGTCCATCACGCCCGTCATCTCCAGCAGCACGAAACCGTGCAGTGCCGACCAGAACTCCAGCGCTGCATAGAAGGCGTTCTCACCGTCGAGTCCGTACGACGCCAGGACCGCGATCACCGGCCCGGCCGCCGCGTGCGTGGCCGCGGTGTACTCCGGGTCGTCACCGCCCAGCGGCATCCGCGTGAACGCCGAGTACCGGCCCGGATGGTGATGGGCATAGCTGCGGTAGGCACTGGCCATCGCCATCACCGCGTCGTCGCGGCTGCGGCCCTCGCCGACGGTGTTGAGCATGCCGATGATGTCGTCGATGACGCGCATCCGGACCGTGCGGCGCAGGTCATCGAGGCTCTGCACGTGGTTGTACAGCGACGGGCCCTTGGTGCCCAGCTGGTTGGCCAGGGCATTGATGGTCAGCGAATCCCAGCCCTCGCGATCGAGGAACGTCAAGGCCGCGGCCACGATCGAGTCCCGGCTGAGCTTGGTGGTGCGTGCAGTCGCCCGCGACCGTGCCGGCGCAGCCGGTCGGGCATCCCCAACCGCTTGCGACTCTGGCCGAGGTGCCATCTGCCCGATCCTCCGGTGTTCGATCTTGGGTTCCATCGACCGCGACGCGGCCAGTTAACTAATGACTCTAACCTCTAGACGCTGCAGATACGTCGCCAATTCGGCGAACTTTGTAACCGCGTCTCATTGGGAGTCCCACAGAACGGACGAACCTACTCCGCAGCACGTACTCCGCAACGTAGGCTCCCAGATGCCGAACATCGGCGCACATCATCGCCAGACCAGAACGAAGGGAACCATCGTGAGTCGCAAAGCGTGGGGAACCGCATTGGTTGCCGGACTGCTGACGGTCCCGTTCACGGTCGGCGCACCGAACGCCGCTGCGGTCAACGACGACACCCACATCGTCGGCCAGGGCATCACCCAGACCATCGACTGCCACGGTGGCACCCTCTTCGTCAACGGCAGCGGCAACACCATCAACGCTTTCGGCACCTGCTGGGCAGTGACCGTCCAGGGCTCGTCCAACACCATCATCGCCGACACGATCGTCAATGACGTCACCGCTTACGGGTTCAATCAGACGGTCATATTCCACAATGGGGATCCGGCACTCATCGATATCGGGCGCCAACTCGGTTTGGGAAATCGGCTGAACAAGATTCCCTGACCGGGGCCCGCACCAGGTGCCGGTAACGCCGACAGGGAGGGACACCCCATGAACCCCAACCGAATCGCAATCGCGGCGGGCGTCGTCGCCGCTGCCGCGCTGGTGCTGACCGGCTGCGGATCGCAGGACAACAAGACCGGTGGCACCGGCTCGAGCGCCGCCGGCACGGCAGGCACCTCGGCGGCGGCGCCGACCACGGCGCAGGTCGAGGTCGGCAACACCATCAACTACAGCGCGGTGGGCACCACCCGTGAAATCGATTGCGCCAACGGCAAATCGCTGACGGTGGGCGGCGCCAACAACACGCTGACCGTCAAGGGCACCTGTGCGAAGGCGAACATCGGCGGCACCGACAACAAGGTGACCTTCGAAAAGGTCGACCAGGAGCTCGACGTCGTCGGCATGCACGCCACCGTCACCTACAAGGACGGGGCACCGAAGGTCAACAACACCGGGACCGGCAACACCGTCAGCAAGGGCTAGCGAAGCCCTACGCTGTGGCGCCGTGCCGGCCTGCTCCCCCGGCGAACCGCTGCGCGCCCGCGATCGACTCCTCGGCCACCTGAGCCAGGCTGGCGAACTCGAATTCCATTGCGGATTCCTCGGATTCGCCCCACTGCCGCAACGCGGACAGCCGATCGGCGCGCAGACACAACTGCGGCAGCGCGGCCAACTGGTGGGCCAACTCTTCGGCCTTCTCACGGGCCTGCCCATGCGGCACGACCCGGTTGGCCAGACCGATCTGCAGCGCCTCGGCGGCGTCGACGGCGCGGCCGGTGAGGATCAGGTCCATGGCGCGGCTGTGCCCGATCAGCCGCGGCAACCGGACCGTGCCGCCGTCGATGAGCGGAACACCCCAGCGCCGGCAGAACACGCCGAAGGTGGCGTCCTCCTCGACGACGCGCAGGTCGCACCACAACGCCAGCTCCAGTCCGCCGGCGACGGCATAGCCGCTGACCGCGGCGATCACCGGCTTGGACAGCATCATCCGGCTCGGGCCCATCGGCCCCGGCCCCGTCCGGTGCGTCTGGTTCATCTCCGGGGTACCGAACGCTTTGAGATCGGCTCCGGCACAGAAGGTTCCGTGGTCTCCCCACAGCACCGCGACCGCCGCGGCATCGTCGCGGTCGAAATCGTCGAACGCCTGGTACAGCGCCGCCGCCGTCGGTCCGTTGACGGCGTTGCGGGCGCCGGGCCGGTCGATGATGACCGTCGTCACCGGCCCGTTCTTCTCGACCCGCACTGGTTCGGTCATATTGCCTCCATCGGTTCGTCGCGCCGCCCGGTCAGTTCGGCGGCGAAGTCTGAGTAGGCCTGCCGCAGCTGCGTACCCGGCCAGTCGTCCGGGAGCAGTTCGGCGGGCAGTACCGGGTCGGCCAGCAGGTGCCGCACGATCGCGGCCGCCGCCACGAACCGGCCGGGTACATCTGGTGCCGAGCCGATTTCGTCGAGCAGTTGACGTGCGGTGGTGATCCAGGCGGGCAGATCCCACAGCACGGCGGCCAGCCCCGCGGGATCGTCGTCCCGGCTGGTCAGGGCCCGGGCATTCGCCGTGACCTCTTCCGGGAGGTCACCGGCGAGATTGGCCGGGCGCAGCCACACGCCCTCGCGGAGTTCGGCGAACCTGTTCTGCAACAGGTCGTTTCGCAGGTCGGCGCGAGTCCGGGCATCGGCGCCGACCGTGGTGATGACGACGGTCACCCAGTCGCCGCGCCATGGGCGGGTCTTGGGGTCGATGGCGGCGTCCTGCCGTCGTTGCCGCGCCAGCAGCCGGTCGGCGAGCCGGTAGCCGTCGGCCGAACGCACCAGGTCACCGGCGCTGACCATCCTGGTCAGCGCCACCCGCAGCGTCTGCTCCTTGATGTCGAAATCCGAAGTGAGCCGGACCAACTCGGCCGCGGACGCCCACGCCGGATGAGCGCCCAGCAGCACGCTGAGCACCACCGACCGCGCGGTCATCCGCTTCAGATCAGCCATGGCTGTCAGACCCCGGAGGCAACCCGGCCTGCGTCCCCGAACGGATCATCGCGGTGCCGCACCGCCTGCCGGAACCCGTGCTCGACGGCGTCGGCGACGAACGCATGACCTTCGGGCGTGTGTCGGGCGATGCCGTCGAACACCGTGCTGACCATCCGGCTGGTCGCAACCCCCTGCTGCAGCAACGAGGTGTTGCACGCCAGCTTCGCCATGATCAGCTGGTTGACCGGCATGGCCGCGATGCGTGCGACGAGGCGCTCGGTGCGTTCATCGAGTTCTTCGGGCTCGGGCGCCTCGACAGCCAAGCCCCACTCGGCGGCCTGCGCCCCGGTGATGCAATCCCCGGTGAACAGCAGGCGTTTCGCGCGCTGGTCGCCCAGTCGGTGCGCCCACAGCCCGCCGGCGGGCACGCCCCACACCCGCATCGGCGGGTAGCCGATCTTGGCGTCGGACGCCGCGATCACCTGGTCGGCGTGCAGCGCGATGTCGGTGCCGCCGGCCACGCAGTAGCCGTGGATCTTCACGACGGTCGGCTTGTCGCAGTGCATCAGGCTGGAGAAGCCACGGACGAACCGGCTCATCATCTGGTAGTCGATCATCGGATCCCAGGGCTGATTCGGCAGGTGGTTGACGGCCTGGGTGTGGCCGTCGAGCACGGTGCCCTGGTGTTCCGAACCGCCGGCGGCTCCCGTGCCGTCGGCGTAGGCGCTCAAGTCGAAACCGGCACAAAACCCTTCGCCGCGGCCGGACACCAGGATCACGTGCACGCTCGGATCGAGGTCGGCCCGCTCGACGCAGGCGGCCAATTCCAGCGGGGTGTCCGCAACGATCGAGTTGCCCTTCTCAGGACGATTGAACGTGATCCGGGCGACCCGGTCGGCGACCTCGTAGGTCATGGTCTTCAGGTTGTCGGCGGTCATCCCTTGACCAGGGCCCGTTCGATGATCGGCGCCAGGTCGAGGCCGGTCGGCAGCGTGCCGAACGCGCCACCCCACTGCCGGTCGAGGCGGCTGACCAGAAATGCCTCGGCCACCGCGGGGTGACCGTGGCGCACCAGCAGCGCACCCTGCAGGGCCAGTGAAATGTCCTCGGCCACTTTGCGTCCGCGGTATTCCATGGTCTGCGGATCGCTGAGCTGCGCCTTGAGCGCGCTGACATGCGCGTCCAGGCGGGGGTCCTGCGCCTGCGACAACTCGTCGAACAGCACCTCGACGCACTCGGGCTTGGTCACCATGGCGCGGAGGGTGTCCAGCGCGCTGACATTGCCCGAACCTTCCCAGATGCCCATCAGCGGGGCCTCGCGGTAGAGCCGCGGCATGCCGGATTCCTCGGCGTAGCCGTTGCCGCCGAAGCACTCCATGGCCTCCGCGGCGTGCGGCGTCGCGCGCTTGCACACCCAGTACTTGGCCGCGGCCAAACCGATTCGGCGGAACAGGCTTTCGCGCTCGTCACCGCGGACGGCCCGGTCGGTGGCGCCGGCCATCCGCATCGCCAGCATGGTGGCGGCCTCGGCTTCGACCGCCATGTCGGCCAGCACGTTACGCATCAGCGGCTGATCGATCAGGTAGGCGCCGAACGCCTTGCGGTGCTGGGCATGGTGCACGGCCTGAGTCAGGCCCGTGCGCATGCTGGTGGCGCTGCCCAGTGTGCAGTCCAAGCGGGTCAGGTTGACCATCTCGATGATGGTCGGGACGCCGCGGCCCTCCTCGCCGACCAGCCAGACCGTCGCACCGTCGTACTCAATCTCGCTGGAGGCGTTGGCGTGGTTGCCGAGCTTGTCTTTGAGCCGCTGGATGAACATGCGGTTGCGCGTGCCGTCGGGCAGCACCCGGGGCAGGAAGAAGCAGGACAGCCCGCCGGGCGCCTGGGCCAGCACCAGGAACATGTCGCCCATCGGCGCCGAGGTGAACCACTTGTGACCGCGCAGCGAGTAGGTGCCGTCGCCGTTGGGGGTGGCCTGGGTGGTGCCGGCACGGACGTCGGAGCCGCCCTGCTTCTCGGTCATCGACATGCCCGCGGTGATACCCGCTTTGGTGGCAGGCACTTTCAGCTCAGGGTCGTACATGCGGCTGGTCAGCAGCGGTTCGTAGACCTTGGACAGTTCGGGGTTGAACCGCAGCGCCGGGACGACGGCGTAGGTCATCGAGATCGGGCAGACGTGGCCGGGTTCGGGGGTCCAGGCCGACATCTTCGCCGCGCGGACGACGTGTGCGCCGGGACGGTCGTCGGCCCACGGGGCCCCGTGCAGACCGTGCTTCACCGCGGCGGTCATCAGCTGGTGGTAGGCGGGGTCGTACTCGACCTCGTCGACGCGGTGCCCGTAGCGATCGTGCGTGTGCAGGATCGGGACGTTACGGTCCGCCAGTTCACCCCAGCGCTGCGCGACCCGGCTGCCGCCGAGGGCGCCGACCTCGTGAACCTCGTCGACGCCCCACTCCCCGCCTTCGCGGATCAGAGCCTCGGCCAGCGCCGGGAAGGTAGCGGGGTTGTAGTCCTGCAGCGGCGGAACCTGATTGGTGACGACATGCGTATCAGCCATGTCCCCACTATTACACTTTCCCGACAGTCGCACAAGAACTGTATATATCCGCTAGTGGCGGGTCACGACCTCAGTGGCGCGATCGCCGCGGTGCACGAAGTACCCCAGCGTCACGATGACGAACCAGATGGCACCCACCAGAATCGCGGTCCGGCCGTCGTCGGTGAAGAACAGCAGCACGACCACGAGCGCCAGGAACCCGAGCGCCAGGAACGTCGTGTACGGCGCCCCCGGCAGGCGGTAGTCCGATGCCGGCAGCACGCCGGCGGCCACCCGCTGGCGATAGATCAAGTGCGACACCAGGATCGAGCCCCACACGAAGATGATGCCGATGGTCGACACCGAGGTGATGTAGGCGAACGCCTTGTCCGGCGACAGGTAGTTCACCAGGACGCCGACGCCCATGGTGAGGACCGAGAAGCAGATGGCCAACATCGGCACATGCCGGCTGCTCAGCGCCTGCAGACCGGCGGGCGCGTCACCGCGCTGCGCCAGGCTGCGCACCATGCGGCCCGTCGAATAGATACCCGAGTTGCACGACGACAGCGCCGCCGTCAGCAGGATGAAGTTCACGATGCCCGCGGCCGCCGGGATGTTCAGGTACTGGAACACCGCGACGAACGGGCTCTGCCCGGCGTGGTAGTTCCGCCAGCCCTGCACCGACAGGATGACGATCAGCGCGCCGACGTAGAACAGGCCGATCCGGAACGGCAGCGTGTTGATGGCCTTGCGCAGCGTCACCTTCGGGTTCTCGGCCTCGCCTGCGGTGACACCGACCAGTTCCACACCGACGTAGGCGAACACCACGATCTGCAGGCTCAGCAACGCCGAGCTGAAGCCCGTCGGGAAGAAGCCGCCGTCGTTCCACAGGTTGCTCAGGCTCGGGCCGGTGACCGGGCCGAAACCGGCGATGGGCAGCAGCACCCCGATGCCGATGAGGATCATGCCGATGATCGCGGTCACCTTGATCATCGAGAACCAGAACTCGGCCTCGCCGAAGATCTTCACCGAGATCAGGTTCGCCGTGAACAGCACCAGCAGGACGACCAGCGCCGTCACCCACTGCGGGATGTCGTGTCCCCACGGCCAGTACTGCACGTACTTGCCGGCGACGGTGATCTCGGCCATGCACGTCGTGGCCCACACCGCCCAGTACGTCCACCCGTTCGCGAAGCCGGCGAAGCGGCCCATGAACTCCTCGGCGTACTCCGAGATGCTGCCCGACACCGGGCGGTACACCAGCAACTCACCGAGCGCCCGCATGATGACGAACACGGCCAGACCCGCGGTGAGGTAGGCCAGGATCAGCGCCGGGCCGGCCTTCTCGATGGCGCCGCCCGCTCCGTAGAACAGGCCGGTGCCGATGGCCCCGCCGATCGCGATCATCTGCACAGTTCGCGCAGATAGGCCGCGCTCGTAACCGGCGTCGGGTGTCTCTGCTACCTCAGTGTTGGCGTCTCGCACCCGAAGGGTTTATCACAATTAGCGGTGCCGACTAAACGTTCTCGCGGAGGAACGCGATGTCGTCTTTGCGGCCGTCCTCGGACGTCTCGCAGATGACCGGAGCAGCCGCGGCGCGCACCACGGCTGCCAGCAACTGCGGATCGATCTGGCCCATGCCGAAATTGGCGTGCCGGTCGGCCCCCGAGCCTGCGGCGTCGCGGGAGTCGTTGCAGTGCACCAGATCGATGCGGCCGGTGATGGTCTTGATGCGCTCGACGGCGTCGACCAACGCCTCCCCCGCAGCCCAGGCATGGCAGGTATCCAGACAGAAACCGATGCCCTTGTCCCCGATGCGGTCCCACAGCCGGGCGATGGTGTCGAAGTGCCGCGCCATGGCGTGCTCACCGCCGGCGGTGTTCTCCAGGTACACCGGAATGTCGGTCTTGAGCGCGTCGAGCGCCTTCACCCAGCGCTCGAAGCCGGCATCCATGTCGTGGTCGTCGGCGTGCCCGCCGTGCACGATCACGGCCGTCGCGCCGATCTCGCTCGCGGCGTCGCAGGTGTCCTGCAGGATCTTGCGCGACGGGATGCGCACCTTGTTGTTGGCCGACGCGACGTTGATCAGGTACGGCGCGTGGACGTACAACGGCACTGCGGAGGCCCGCAGCACTTCTGCGTCCTCGCGGGGCGCGGGCTTCTTCCAGCTCTGCGGGTTCCCCAGGAAGAACTGCACCACATCGGCGCCGTCGGCAGCGGCCGCGGCCAGAGGATCGGTGTTGTCGACGTGCGAACCAATCAGCATGTGGCCCAGCCTAGTTGTCTCGCGAGCCGCGATGAACCCGTCCGGCCCCGATCTCGTGATCTAGATATAGGAGGGATGATGAGCGTAATCGCAAGTGTCCGTGGCGAACTGCCGCCCCACCGATACACCCAGGAACAAATCACCGATGCGCTGCTGGAGCTTCCCGGCTACGCCGCGCACGAGGACGCGATCCGCAAACTGCACCGCAGTGCCAGAGTCGAAACCCGGCACACGGTCCTGCCGCTCGCGGACTATCCGGGCCTGACCGACTTCGGCCGCGCCAACGACGTCTTCATCGAGCACGCAGTGGCCCTCGGGTGCGCCGCGATCCAGGGTGCTCTCGACGATGCCGGCCTGAAACCCGCCGACGTCGACGTCGTCTACACCACCACCGTCACCGGGGTGGCGGTGCCGACGCTGGACGCCCGCATCGCCGGTCTGATCGGCCTGCGTCCCGATATCCGACGGGTGCCACTGTTCGGGCTGGGTTGCGTCGCCGGGGCCGCCGGAGTGGCACGGGTCAACGACTACCTGCGCGGAGCGCCCGACGACGTCGCGGTGCTGCTGGCGGTGGAGCTGTGCTCCCTGATGCCGAAAACCGAACCGTCGATGGCGACCGTCGTCGGCTCCAGCTTGTTCGGCGACGGAGCCGGCGCCGTCGTCATGGTCGGCGACCGCCGCGCCACAACCGTCGACGCCGCCGGGCCGGAAGTGCTCGACTCGCGCAGCCACCTCTACCCCGACTCCGAACGCACGATGGGCTGGGACATCGATTCGAGCGGCTTCCGCCTCGTGCTCTCGCCCGACGTGCCGAAGGTCATCGAGACCTACCTCGGCGACGACGTCACCAATTTCCTTGCCGCACATGGCCTCGAGACCGCAGACATCCGCACCTGGGTCAGCCACCCGGGCGGGCCCAAGGTGATCGAGGCGATCACCGCGACGCTGGGCCTGACCGACGATGCGCTCGAGCTGACGTGGCGGTCCCTGGCCGAGGTGGGCAACCTGTCGTCGGCGTCGGTGCTGCACGTCCTGCACGACACCATCGCCAAACGTCCGCCCGCGGGCAGTCTCGGCCTGATGATGGCGATGGGTCCGGGCTTCTGCTCCGAGCTGGTCCTGCTGCGGTGGCGCTGATCCGGTGGCTTGGTACCTGACGTTGATCGCGGCCGTCGCAGTCGAGCGGCTCGTCGAGTTGGTGGTCTCCAAGCGCAACCTCGCCTGGTCGCTGGCGCGCGGCGGCACCGAGTACGGCTTCGGCCACTACCCGTTCATGGTCGTGCTGCACATCGGGTTGCTGGTGGCGTGCGTACTCGAACCGCTGCTGCTCGATCGGCCGTTCATCCCCGCGCTGGGCTGGCCGATGCTGGCCGCGGTGCTGGCGGCGCAGGCGCTGCGGTGGTGGTGCATCGGCACGCTCGGGCCGCAGTGGAACACGCGCGTCATCGTCATCCCTGGCGCGTCGAGGGTGGTCGCCGGTCCGTACCGGTGGCTGCCGCACCCCAATTACGTGGCAGTGGTGATCGAGGGGTTCGCGCTGCCGCTGGTCCACACCGCGTGGCTGACGGCTGCGGTGTTCACAGTGCTCGACGCGCTGCTGCTGCGCACCCGGCTGCGCGTCGAGAACGCCGCGCTGGCGAGCCTGTCGTGATCGACCTCCTGGTGGTCGGCGGCGGTCCGGCGGGGCTCGCGACGTCGCTCTACGCGGCGCGCGCCGGACTGGAGGCGGTTGTCGTCGAGCGCCGTCCTGGCACGTTGGACAAGGCCTGCGGGGAAGGGATGATGCCGCACTCCCTCGCGCATCTCGACCGACTGGGTGTGGTGGCGCCCGGCCGGACGCTGCGCGGCATCAGCTATCACGCGGGTGCGACGCGGGTCGAGGCCGCGTTCTGTGGCGGGGTGGGCCGCGGAGTGCGCCGGACGACGCTGCACGCCGCGATGTCCGACGCGGCCCGGGCGGCCGGGGTGAAGTTCGTCCAGGGTGCGGCCGGTGCGATCACCCAGGATGCGGACGGTATTCGCGCCGGTGAGCTCCGGGCCCGCTATCTGGTGGCGGCCGACGGGCTGCACTCCCCGATCCGTCGCGACCTCGGGTTGGCGCGGCCAGCCGCCGGCCCGCGTCGCTGGGGTATCCGCCGGCACGTGCAGCTGGCGCCGTGGACCCACAACGTCGAGGTGCACTGGAGCCGCGAGGCCGAGGCGTACGTGACGCCGGTGGCCGACGACTGCGTCGGCATCGCGATCCTGTCCGCGGGTCGTGGAGGTTTCGACGCGAAGTTCGCGGCGTTCGACGAATTGCGCCAGCGCGTCGAGGGACATGAATTCGGGTCCGACCTCGCGGCCGGCCCGTTGCGGCAGGACGTGCGCACCCGGGTAGCGGGCCGGGTGCTCCTGGTCGGCGACGCTGCCGGCTACGTCGACGCCCTGACCGGTGAAGGTCTGGGGTTGGCGTTCAGCGCGGCCGAGGCGCTGGTCGACTGCGTCGTCCGGGACCGCGTCGACGAGTACGACCGCCGCTGGCGGAGCCTCGCCCGCCGCTACCGGCTGCTGACCGAGGCGCTGGTCCGGGCCGGGGCGGTTCCTGCGGTGCGGTCCCGCATCGTCCCGGCCGCAGCCGCCCTGCCGAAAGTGTTCACCGGCGCGGTCAACCTGCTCGCCAACTGACTGCCCAGCAGACGCGAAAACCCCCAAAACCCGAAGGTTTTGAGGGTTTTCACGTCTGCTCGCGCAGCTACACGCTAGCGGTAGTCGCTGTAGCCGTAGTCATCCAGCGGCACGGCAGCACCAGTGGCCTGGCCGAAGTCCGGGCTGTAGTACTGATCCTCGTAGGACGGGATCGTGTACGCCGCAGCGCGGGCTTCCTCGGTCGGCTGGACCTGGATGTTGCGGTACCGGTTGATGCCCGTACCAGCCGGGATCAACTTACCGATGATCACGTTCTCCTTCAGACCCTGCAGCTTGTCGCTACGGCAGTTGATTGCCGCATCGGTCAGCACGCGAGTGGTCTCCTGGAACGACGCCGCCGACAGCCACGAGTCCGTGGCCAGCGATGCCTTCGTGATACCCATCAGCACCGGACGTCCGGCCGCGGGCTCGTTGCCCTCGGCCACGACGCGGCGGTTCTCCGACTCGAACTCGCTGCGCTCGGTCAGCGAGCCGGGCAGGAACTCCGTCGAACCCGAGTCGATGATCGTGACGCGACGCAGCATCTGCCGGACGATGACCTCGATGTGCTTGTCGTGGATCGACACACCCTGTGCCCGGTAGACCTCCTGGACCTCCTTGACGAGGTGAATCTGCACCTCGCGGGGGCCCTGGACGCGGAGCACCTCGTGGGGGTTCGCCGAACCCTCCATGAGCTGCTGGCCGACCTCGACGTGGTCACCATCGGCCAACAGGCGCTCGGTGCCGTCGTCATGCTTGAACACACGCAGGCGACGGTTACGGCGGGGCAGCTTGTCGTAGACGACTTCCTCGCCACCATCGTCGGGAACGATGGTGATCTTGTAGAACTTGTCGTCTTCTTCCAGGCGAATCCGGCCGGCCACATCGGCGATCGGAGCGACGTTGCGGGGCACGCGGGCCTCGAACAGCTCCTGGACGCGCGGCAGACCACCGGTGATGTCGTCACCGACGCCACCCTGGTGGAAGGTACGCATGGTCAGCTGGGTACCGGGCTCACCGATGGACTGGGCGGCGACGATGCCGACGGCCTCGCCGATGTCGACCAGCTTGCCGGTGGCCATCGAGCGGCCGTAGCACTTGGCGCAAACCCCGGTGCCGGTGGCACAGGTCAGCACCGAACGCACCTTGACCTGCGAGATACCCGCAGCCAGCAGTGCCTCGATCGCCGGGTCACCGAGATCGTGGCCACGCTCGACGACAACGTTGCCGTTGGCGTCGACCGCATCGGTGGCCAGGGTCCGCGCATACGCGGAGGTCTCGATGTGGGCGTCACGCACCAGCGAACCGTCGGCCTGAGCCTCGGCCAGCGTCACCATCACGCCGCGTTCGGTCTCACAGTCGGTCTCGCGGACGATGACGTCCTGCGACACGTCGACCAGACGACGGGTCAGGTAACCCGAGTCGGCGGTACGCAGAGCGGTATCGGCCAGACCCTTACGAGCACCGTGGGTGTTGATGAAGTACTCCAACACCGTCAGGCCCTCGCGGAACGAGGACTTGATGGGCCGCGGGATGAACTCACCCTTCGGGTTCGTCACCAGACCCTTCATGCCCGCCAGGGTGCGGGTCTGGGTGAGGTTACCGGTGGCGCCCGACTTCACGATCGTGATGATCGGGTTGTCCTCCGGGTAGTAGGCCTCGAGGGCCTTACCGACCTCTTCCGTGGCCTGCTGCCAGATCTTGACCAGTTCACCGTTGCGCTCGTCGTGGTTCAGACCACCGCGCTGGTACTTCTTCTCGATCGCGTCGGCCTGGCCCTCGTAGCGCTCCAGGATCTCCGCCTTCTGCGGCGGCACCAGAACGTCGGCCATCGAGACCGTCACGCCCGAGCGGGTCGCCCAGTGGAAACCGGCATCCTTCAGCTTGTCGACGGTCTGTGCCACGACGATCATCGGGTACCGCTCGGCGAGATCGTTGATGATCGCCGCCTGCACCTTCTTGTGCATCTGCTTGTCGACGAACGCGTAGCCCTTCGGCAGCAGCTCGTTGAACAGCACGCGGCCCAGGGTGGTCTCCGCGGTCCAGGCGTCGCCCGGCTTCCAGCCGTTCTCGAACAGCTGCGCCTCGATCTCGGCCGGCGGACGCAGGTGCGTCAACCGAATCTTGATCTTCGCGCGCACCGACAGCGCACCGCGGTCCATGGCCATGATGGCCTCGGCCGGGCTGCTGTAGACGCCCTGCTCGGCACCGTCCTTGCTGGCCGGCACGAACTCGCCGGTGTCACCCTCGATCAGGGTGGTCAGGAAGTACAGACCGGTCACCATGTCCAGACGCGGCATGGCCAGCGGGCGACCCGACGCGGGAGACAGGATGTTGTTCGACGACAGCATCAGGATGCGTGCCTCGGCCTGCGCCTCGGCAGACAGCGGCAGGTGGACTGCCATCTGGTCACCGTCGAAGTCGGCGTTGAACGCCTCACACACCAGCGGGTGCAGCTGGATGGCCTTGCCTTCCACCAGCTGCGGCTCGAAGGCCTGGATACCCAGGCGGTGCAGCGTAGGTGCACGGTTCAGCAGCACCGGGTGCTCGGCGATGACCTCTTCGAGGACATCCCACACCTGGGGACGCTGACGCTCGACCATGCGCTTGGCGCTCTTGATGTTCTGCGCGTGGTTCAGGTCGACCAGACGCTTCATCACGAACGGCTTGAACAGCTCGAGGGCCATCAGCTTCGGCAGACCACACTGGTGCAGCTTGAGCTGCGGGCCGACGACGATGACCGAACGGCCCGAGTAGTCGACGCGCTTGCCCAGCAGGTTCTGACGGAAGCGGCCCTGCTTGCCCTTGAGCAGGTCGGACAGCGACTTGAGCGGACGGTTGCCCGGACCGGTGACCGGCCGGCCACGACGGCCGTTGTCGAACAGCGCGTCCACAGACTCCTGCAGCATGCGCTTCTCGTTGTTGACGATGATCTCGGGCGCACCGAGGTCGATCAGTCGCTTCAACCGGTTGTTGCGGTTGATGACGCGGCGGTACAGGTCGTTCAGATCGGAGGTCGCGAAGCGGCCACCGTCGAGCTGAACCATCGGGCGCAGCTCCGGCGGGATCACCGGGACGGCGTCCAGCACCATGCCCATGGGCGAGTTGCGGTTCGTCTGGAACGCGGCGACAACCTTCAGGCGCTTGAGGGCGCGAAGCTTCTTCTGGCCCTTGCCGTTCTTGATGGTGTCGCGCAGCGACTCGGCCTCGGCGTCGATGTCGAAGGTCTCGATGAGCTTCTTGATCGACTCGGCACCCATGGCGCCCTGGAAGTACTCGCCGTAGCGGTCCTGCAGCTCGCGGTAGAGCACCTCGTCGACGATGAGCTGCTTCGGCGCCAGCTTGCTGAAGGTGGTCCAGATCTCGTCGAGCCGGTCCAGCTCACGCTGGGCCCGGTCGCGGAGCTGACGCATCTCGCGCTCGCCACCGTCGCGCACCTTGCGGCGCACGTCGGACTTGGCGCCATCGCGCTCCAGCTCGGCGAGGTCGGCCTCGAGCTTCTGCGAACGCTCGGCGAGATCGAGGTCCCGCTGATCTTCCACAGCCTTCTTCTCGACGACCATCTCGGCCTCGAGCGTGGACAGCTCGTTGTGCCGCATCTCGGTGTCGACCGCGGTGATCACGTAGGCCGCGAAGTAGATGATCTTTTCCAGATCCTTCGGGGCCAGGTCCAGCAGGTAGCCCAAGCGCGACGGAACGCCCTTGAAGTACCAGATGTGGGTGACCGGAGCCGCCAGCTCGATGTGGCCCATGCGCTCACGACGCACCTTGGCGCGAGTCACCTCGACGCCACAGCGCTCGCAGACGATGCCCTTGAAGCGGACGCGCTTGTACTTACCGCAGTAGCACTCCCAGTCGCGAGTCGGTCCGAAGATCTTCTCGCAGAACAGGCCGTCCTTTTCGGGCTTGAGCGTGCGGTAGTTGATGGTCTCCGGCTTCTTGACCTCGCCGAAGGACCAATTACGGATGTCTTCCGCGGTGGCCAGGCCGATGCGGAGTTCATCGAAGAAGTTGACGTCTAGCACGTAACTCCCTTTCCCCTTGCGGGTGTATGAATCAGAAAAAGCTGACTACGGACGGTTGACTAGGCGAGGTCTTCAACAGACGCGGACTCGTTCCGCGACAGGTTGATACCCAAGTTCGCGGCGGTGCGCTCCAGGTCCTCGTCATCGCTGTCGCGCATCTCGATCGCGGCGCCGTCCGAAGACAGCACCTCGACGTTGAGGCACAGCGACTGGAGTTCCTTGAGCAGAACCTTGAACGACTCCGGGATGCCCGGCTCCGGGATGTTCTCGCCCTTGACGATCGCCTCGTAGACCTTCACGCGCCCGACGGTGTCGTCGGACTTGATGGTCAGCAGCTCCTGCAGCGTGTAGGCCGCACCGTAGGCCTGCATGGCCCAGCACTCCATCTCACCGAACCGCTGGCCACCGAACTGCGCCTTACCACCGAGCGGCTGCTGGGTGATCATCGAGTACGGGCCGGTCGAACGCGCGTGAATCTTGTCGTCGACCAAGTGGTGCAGCTTCAGGATGTACATGTAGCCGACCGTCACCGGGTACGGGAACGGCTCACCCGACCGACCGTCGAACAGCATCGACTTGCCCTCGGCGTTGACCATGACGTCACCGTCACGGTTCGGCAGCGTCGAGCCCAGCAGGCCCTCCAGCTCGCTCTCGCGGGCACCGTCGAACACCGGGGTGGCGACGATGCTGTCGCGCGGGGCGCTGTGCATGCCTTCGGGCAGGTTCGCTGCCCACTCCGGCTCGCCTTCGATGTTCCAGCCTGCCTTGGCGACCCACCCGAGGTGGGTTTCCAAGATCTGGCCGATGTTCATACGACGCGGCACACCGTGGGTGTTCAGGATGATGTCCACCGGGGTGCCGTCAGGCATGAACGGCATGTCCTCCTGCGGGAGGATCTTGCCGATGACGCCCTTGTTGCCGTGGCGGCCGGCGAGCTTGTCACCGTCGGAGATCTTGCGCTTCTGGGCCACGTAGACGCGGACCAGCTCGTTGACACCGGCAGGCAGATCGTCGTCGTCCTCGCGCGAGAACACGCGGACGCCGATGACCTTGCCGGACTCACCGTGCGGGACCTTCAGCGAGGTGTCGCGGACCTCACGGGCCTTCTCACCGAAGATGGCACGCAGCAGACGCTCTTCCGGGGTCAGCTCGGTCTCACCCTTCGGGGTGACCTTGCCGACCAGGATGTCGCCGTCGCGGACCTCGGCGCCGATGCGGACGATGCCGCGCTCGTCGAGGTCAGCCAGCACCTCGTCGGACACGTTCGGGATGTCCCGGGTGATCTCCTCGGCGCCCAGCTTGGTGTCGCGGGCATCGATCTCGTGCTCCTCGATGTGGATCGAGGTGAGCACGTCCTGCTCCACGAGCCGCTGGCTCAGGATGATGGCGTCCTCGTAGTTGTGGCCTTCCCACGGCATGACTGCCACGAGCAGGTTCTTACCGAGGGCCATCTCACCGTTCTCGGTGCAAGGACCGTCGGCGATGACCTGGCCGGCCTCGACGCGCTGCCCCGAGTCCACGATCGGGCGCTGGTTGGCGCACGTGCCGTGGTTGGAGCGGTTGAACTTGCGCATCCGGTAGGTGTGCCGCGAGCCGTCGTCAGCCATGACGGTGACGTAGTCGGCGGAGACCTCTTCGATGACACCCGACTTGTCGGCGACGACGACGTCACCGGCATCGATGGCAGCACGCAACTCCATGCCGGTACCGACCAGCGGGGCCTCGCTGCGCACCAGCGGAACCGCCTGGCGCTGCATGTTGGCACCCATCAGGGCACGGTTGGCGTCGTCGTGCTCCAAGAACGGGATCATCGCGGTGGCGACGGACACCATCTGGCGCGGCGAGACGTCCATGTAGTCGACGTCGTTGGCCGTCACGAACTCGACCTCGCCACCCTTACGGCGGACGAGGATCTTGTCCTCGGTGAAGCGGCCGGCAGCGTCCAGCGGCGAGTTGGCCTGCGCCACGACGTGGCGGTCCTCCTCGTCGGCGGTCAGGTAGTCGATCTGGTCGGTGACGACGCCCTCGACGACCTTGCGGTACGGGGTCTCGATGAAGCCGAACGGGTTCACCCGGGCGTACACCGACAGCGAGCCGATCAGACCGATGTTCGGGCCTTCAGGGGTCTCGATCGGGCACATGCGGCCGTAGTGCGACGAGTGGACGTCGCGGACCTCGAGGCCGGCACGCTCACGGGACAGACCACCGGGGCCCAGCGCCGACAGACGACGCTTGTGGGTCAGACCCGACAGCGGGTTGTTCTGGTCCATGAACTGCGACAGCTGGCTGGTTCCGAAGAACTCCTTGATCGCCGCCACGACGGGACGGATGTTGATCAGGGTCTGCGGAGTGATCGCCTCGACGTCCTGGGTGGTCATGCGCTCACGCACGACGCGCTCCATACGCGACAGGCCGACCCGGATCTGGTTCTGGATCAGCTCGCCCACGGTGCGCAGACGACGGTTGCCGAAGTGGTCGATGTCGTCGACCTCCACGGGGACCTCGACGCCGCCGGGGGCGGTCATCTTGGTGTCACCGTCGTGC
The DNA here is from genome assembly GCF_048282635.1 of Mycobacterium sp. PDNC021. Taxonomy (NCBI): domain Bacteria; kingdom Bacillati; phylum Actinomycetota; class Actinomycetes; order Mycobacteriales; family Mycobacteriaceae; genus Mycobacterium; species Mycobacterium sp. PDNC021. The sequence continues at coordinate 1,885,711 of NZ_CP182502.1, read as the reverse complement.
AGGCGCACCAGGTACTCGATGGTGGCGACGATGTCCTCTTCGGTCAGCGTCGTCGCGGTCACCTGAGCCGGGTTGCCGTCGTGCAGGCCCAGCTTCTTGTTGACCTTGTACCGGCCCACGCGGGCCAGGTCGTAACGCTTCTCCTTGAAGAACAGGTTCTCCAGCAGGGTCTGCGCAGACTCCTTGGTCGGCGGCTCGCCCGGGCGCAGCTTCCGGTAGATATCCAGCAGGGCCTCGTCGGGACCGGCGGTCGGGTCCTTCTCGAGGGTGCCCATCATGATCTCGGAGAAGCCGAAGCGCTCGCGGATCTGCTCGCTGGTCCAGCCGAGCGCCTTCAGCAGCACGGTGACCGGCTGGCGACGCTTGCGGTCGATGCGGACACCGACGGTGTCGCGCTTGTCGACGTCGAACTCCAGCCAGGCGCCACGGCCCGGGATGACCTTGACGCTGTGCAGGGTCTTCTCGGTGGCCTTGTCGATGGACTCGTCGAAGTACACACCGGGCGAACGGACGAGCTGCGAGACGACGACGCGCTCGGTGCCGTTGATGATGAAGGTGCCCTTTTCGGTCATCATCGGGAAGTCGCCCATGAAGACCGTCTGGCTCTTGATCTCGCCAGTGGTGTTGTTGATGAACTCAGCCGTGACGAACAGCGGGGCCGCGTACGTCTGGTCCTTTTCCTTGCACTCGTCGACCGGGGCCTTGACCTCGTCGAAGCGCGGGTCGGAGAAGCTCAGCGACAGGGTGCCGGCGAAGTCCTCGATGGGCGACAGCTCGGCGAGGACCTCTTCGAGGCCACCGGTCGGGTTGATGTCGCCGCGATCCACTGCCTTCGCACGCCAGCGGTCGGAACCGATCAGCCATTCGAAGGAATCCGTCTGTACGTCGAGCAAGCCCGGAACCTCAAGCGGTTCGCGCAGCTTGGCGAACGAGACTCGGTTCGGCGCTCCTGGAACGGAGTTGTTGGAATCTACTGACTTGCTCTCGCGAGAGGCTGCCAAGATGCGTCCTTCCAGCACCTGATGCGAACATTTCGATGCCGGTCGAAACCGTTTCGAATTGCCGCTGTATCTGCTTCGGTCCGGCTGGCGTTCTCACAGTCCGGGCCTTACAAGACACAAGGCACACGTCTAGATCACTGAGCGACGCTCAGACTAGAAGGTGTCAGGTGCGGGTGAGGTGGGCAGGATGCAGCCAGCGCAACGTCCAACATTAGCGTAGGACGGCGCATTCCTCAACCACGGCATGCTTGATGAAGGGTTTGATCGGTTGACGCTGGCTGGCGCCGAGAACCCTTGAATACATGCTGCCCAACAGATTGGCCCGTTTGCGGGCCTCAGTCAAGAGTTGCCACGGTGTTTGGTGTGGAGTTTTACGGGCAAATTGCGATCCGGGCCGCTGACATCGTGACCCAGCGGGCCTTGCGGCGCCACTCGCACGCCGCCGCCGACGGACCTGCCGTGACCAAGATCACCGGCGTTGCCGCCCTCGCAACCCGCTCGAGCGTGCGCTCAGCGCGCCCCGGGGGGAGATTTCGCGATCTGTCTGCACACTCGCCGACAGAAATCGCGCCCGGGCTGAGGCAGCCCGGGCGCGATTTTCGACGTTCTGCGGATCAGGCCCGCGGAATCTGAGCCGTCACCGGGTCGTCGGAGCGACCGGTCCTGTTGAGGTCTTCGAGGATGGCGGCCTGCGCGGCGGGCGGCAGGGTGTGCAGGATCGAGCGCACGCGAGCCTGACGACGAGCCACGGCCTGGCGGACCGGCATACCCGGGGTCACCTCGATCTGCGGCGGCACGCCCTCGATCTCCTCGACACCACCATCGGAGTGACCGGCGTCGATCGCGGCCTGCTCGGCAGCGGCGGTGGCGGCGTCCTTCTCCTCGGACATACCGATGGGGCCGATGCGACGACCGTTGAGGAACTGCTTGACCGCCGGCTCCTCGCTGGTCAGCAGCACCTCGCGGGGGCCGAACATGACCAGGTGCTTGCGGTAGAGCATGCCGATGTTGTCCGGCACCGTACGCACGATATTGATGTTGTGGGTAACGATCAGCACCGTGGCGTCGATCTGCGCGTTGATGTCGATCAGCAGCTGCGACAGGTAGGCGGTACGGACGGGGTCCAGGCCGGAGTCCGGCTCGTCGACCAGGATGATCTTGGGGTCGAGCACCAGGGCGCGGGCCAGGCCGGCACGCTTGCGCATACCACCGGAGATTTCGCCCGGGAACTTGTGACCGTCGTTGGGCATACCCACGACGTCCAGCTTCTCCATGACGATCTTGCGGATCTCGGACTCGGACTTCTTGGTGTGCTCGCGCAGCGGGAAGGCCGTGTTGTCGTAGATGTTCATCGAGCCGAACAGCGCGCCGTCCTGGAACAGCACACCGAACAGGGTGCGGATCTCGTAGAGCTCCTTGGCCGAGCACTCGATGATGTTGGTGCCATCGATGACGATGGAGCCACGCTCGGGGCGCAGCAGGCCGATCAGCGACTTCAGGAACACCGACTTACCGGTACCGGACGGACCCAGCATGACGCTGACCTCGCCGGCGGGGATGGTCAAAGTGACGTCTTCCCAGATCTTCGACGACCCGAAGGACTTGCTCAGTCCTGTTACGTCGATTTGGACGCCCATGTGAGATCCCTTCCGCCAGCGCTCGCGCGCCATCTGCTGCCCTGCCTGTGGCTTGAGTCACTGTAGCGCATCGATCGCGAGCTGATGCACCTTGTTCCAACTATCGGACGGCCCGTTCAGAAGTCACTCTGATGGCCATCGAGCCAACTCCCCCATCGTCGCCGATCGGGTCGGAAAAGCCCCGCTTTATAACCCCTGAAAAGCGAAATCCCCCGGAGTCCGCAATGGACTCCGGGGGAAAACGACAGTTCTGGCGAACTTACTTGACGGACACCGAAGCGCCGGCAGCCTCGAGCTTGGCCTTGGCGTCCTCGGCGGCCTCCTTCGAGACCTTCTCCAGCAGCGGCTTGGGGGCGCCGTCGACCAGGTCCTTGGCTTCCTTCAGGCCCAGGCCGGAAACGATCTCGCGGACGACCTTGATGACGCCGATCTTCTTGTCGCCGGCACCCTCGAGGATGACGTCGAACTCGGACTGCTCTTCAGCAGCCTCGGCGGGAGCAGCAGCGCCACCAGCGGCGGCAACGGCGACCGGAGCAGCGGCGGTGACGTCGAAGGTCTCCTCGAACTGCTTCACGAACTCCGAGAGCTCCAGCAGGGTCATTTCCTTGAACGCGTCGAGCAGTTCTTCGGTGGACAGCTTGGCCATGTGAATGGTCCTTCCTTGGTTTTTCTTGTTTTGGTTGGTCTAGATGGATCAGGCAGCCGACTCGGCGGCCTTCTTGTCCTGCAGAGCGGCGGCCAGGCGGGCAACCTGGGACGCGGGCGCAACGAACAGCGCCGCGGCCTGGGACTGCTTCGCCTTGAGGGCGCCGGCCAGCTTGGACAGCAGCACTTCGCGCGACTCGAGGTCGGCGATCTTCTCGACCTGGGCCACAGACAGCGCAGCGCCGTCCATGTAGCCGCCCTTGATGACGAGCTGCTTGTGATCCTTCGCGAACTTCTTGAGTGCCTTCGCGGCATCGACCGGCTCGCCGGTGATGAACGCGATGGCGGTCGGACCTGCGAACAGGTCGTCGAGGCCTTCGATCCCGGCCTCCGAGGCAGCGCGCTTGACCAGGGTGTTCTTGGCGACCGTGTAGGTCGTCGAAGCACCAAGGGAACGACGCAGCTCGGCGAGATTGGCAACCGTCAGACCGCGGTACTCGGTCACGACAGTGGCCGTCGAGGCCTTGAACTGTTCGGCGATGTCAGCGACCGCAGTGGCTTTATCAGCCGTGGCCATACATGCCTCCTTGTGGTGTATTCATCGGCCCCACAGGAGACTGCCGGAGATTCGGCTTCGATCGAGGCCAGAAATGCAAAGCGCCCCGACACAGAAAGGTCGGGGCGCGCAGAATAAAACTCTGGAAACCTCGTCCTCCTGCGTGGGCCGCCAGGCAGTGCCTGGGCCTTCAACCGATTGCTCGGTGACCGACGGTCTTCGGTGGAACTGGATCAGAGTAGCCGATGGCCTGCCGATCAGCCAAAACGGCCATGGCCGGCAGTGCCGCGGACTCAGCCGTCTATGGCTGCCCGCGGCGCACCTGGTCGGCTGTCGGCAGCCGCCACTGCCGGCCCTGCTCGAGGTCGAAGCTCATCGGCTCGTAGCGCAGCATGCCGGTGCCCGGGTACGGGGTGTACTCCCCGAACCACACATCGCCGTCGACGGCATAGAGGTCGACGCGGATGAAGTCCCAGTCCGCACCCAGGGTGCGGGCGATGTCGAGCATCTTGTCCAGCTCCACCGGCCGCTCTTCGGCGGCCACACGGTGGATGCGCCAGCGCACGGGCAGCTGGCGCCAGTCGGCGTCCAGGAAAGTCGTGGTCTGGCTCTTTCCGAACCGGCCCCGATTCACCTGGATGAGCTCCACGCGGCCGTCGAACACGAAGAACTTGTAGTCGACCGGCGGCTGACCGTCGGGCGTGGGGATACGTTCCTCGATCAGGAGCAGCGGGCGGGCTTCGCTGTAGCCCCACTCGCCGAGCTCCAGCGGCGTCTCCTGGAACCAGCTCCTGGTCTGGTCCTGCAGGCGGGCCAGATCGGTCTGCGGATCAGGACCGAACAGCGCCTGGCCACTGCTGGCGTTGGGCTTGAGCACCCAGGGCGGCAGTGTCGTCAGATCCCCCGCGTCCCGCAGATCGGTACCCGACCAGTACGTGGCGGGGATGCGGAGATCGGCGCCCGGATACGCCGCCCGGGCCATCTCTTTCATCCACATCTTGTCGCAGGCCTTGACGATCCGTTCCCGGCGATCGTTGAAGATGCGCCAGTTCACCTTCTCGTTGAAGGTCTGCGGCTCGTCGAAGTTGCCCCGCTTGCGGATCATCAAGAGATAGAGAACGTGCCGCAGGAACCGGACCGGAATCAGCGCGAGCATCCGACGGCGGATGGACATGAGCCACGACGGCGTCGCGATGTATGTCAGCAGCGGCACCGGTTCAGGCCTCGCTGGTCAGGTAACCGCCGCGGCGGAAGAACTCCGCTCCGCCGTGTTCCACGCCGTCGGCCGTGCGGAGTCGGGTGATGACCAGGCCGAGGTTCCCACCGCGGTAGGCGTTCGGGCCGCAGACCACGGCGCCGCCGCCCTCCTGCACGATCACGCGGCCCGGGGTGCCGCCGTAGCGGATTTCGGAGACCTTCGCCGCCAGTACCTCGATCCGTTCACCGAGGTAGAAGGTGAAGGCGGGCGGGTACGGCGCCGACAGCGCGCGCACCAGTCGTTCCAGGTCTTCGGCCGGCCAGGTCCAGTCGATAAGGCTGTCTCGTTCGGACCGCTTATGGAAGTAGGTGCGGGTCGCCTTGTTCTGCGGCCGCCACTGCGGGTTGCCGGATTCGAGGGCCGCAAACGCCTCCTTCAGCGCGCCGGGGATCAGGGCGATGCCGCGCTCGACCAGTTCGGTGCCGGTGTCGTGCGGGCCGATGGGCAGCGAATGCTGAACGAGGATGTCCCCGGTGTCGAGGTCCTCGTCCATCCGGTGCACCGTCAGGCCGATCTGGGCCTCGCCGCTGATCAGCGACCAGATGACCGGGGAGAAGCCGGTCCCCTTGGGCAGCAGGGAGTCGTGCAGGTTCAGCGTCCCGTACGGCGGCAGGTCGTACAGCTCGTCCGTCATCCGCGTGTACCAGCTGTTGACGACGATGACGTCGGGTTCTGAGCGCTTGACGAGGTCGATGGTCTCGTGGTCGGCCCGCATGGTCAGGTGCACCGGGATGCCGTGCGACTGGGCGAGTTCCTCGACCGAATCCGAGAAGATCGCCTTGTACGACTCCGTGCTGGTCGGATGCGTGACCACCATCGGTACGTGGTGTCCCAGATCGATCAACGCTTGCAGCGTCTTGACCCCCCACGTCTGGAAACCGAAGAAGACGACGCGCATGCCACTACCTCACTAAGTCTGATTCAACTGGGCGAGTGAAGGGATGTTCACGCACCGGTAACAAGATCAACTTAGCTTAGTCTTACCTAAATCACAGGTCTACCTCATGTCCGGCCAGCGGACACCGGCTTCACCGGGGCAGCGCCACCAGGACGAACGCCACGAGTAGGAGCGCCACCCGGAGCCAGTGCAGCCGGTCCCAGCGGTGGGCCAGCGCACGGTTCGTCGGCGCCTCGTCAGGATCGGCGCCCGCCCACGCCGCGACCCGGTTGTTGATCGGCACCAGCGTGGTCAGGGTCAGGACCATCACCGCCCCCATCACCACCACGGCGGCGATGGCCAGCGGCGCCCGCCCGAGCACCGCATCCCCGACCAGCAGTGCGGCCGCGGCGATGTACCAGAACGGCATCACCGTCCCGAGGAGCCGGCTGCCGGTTGCGCGCGCCTGGCGGTAGGCGTCGTCGGGCAGCCGTTCCAGGATCGGATTCATGAACGCGGCCACGCCGAACTCGACACCGACCAGCGTGCCGACGACGATCACGGTGAGTAGTTGCGCAATATGTTCCATGACATCGAGCCTGGTCACTATGCTGACAAATAACAAGGTACTGACAAATTAGTCAGCACTACTACCAGGAGGTGCGCCGTGGCGGTATCAAAGAAAGAGATCGGCGAGTGCCCGATCGACGCCGCCCTCTCCGTCGTCGACGGCCGCTGGAAGGGCACCATCCTGTGGCGGCTCTCGGACGGTCCGATGCGCACCGCCGAACTCCGGCGCAGCATCCCCGACATCACCGAGCGCATGCTCATCCGGCACCTGCACGAGCTGGTGGCCGACGGCATCATCGACCGCCACGACGCCGGCACGGTGCCGCCGTGCGTGCACTACTCGATCTCCGAATACGGCAAGACGCTGGGTCCCGTGCTGTGGGCCCTGTGCGATTGGGGCCGAAAGCACATGGAGCGCAACGCTTCTCAAGAACTGAACAGGGCCGCCGCGCCGACCAGACCGGCGTCGCCGCCGAGCGCGGCGGGCACCACCCGCAGGCCGCGCAGGAAGCTCAACCCCGCATAACGGGGCAGCGCCGCCCGCAGCGGGGCGAACAACACCTCCCCCGCGTTCGCCACACCTCCACCGAGCACCACCAGATCCAGATCGCAGACCGCCGCCGCCGACGCGATGGCGACGGCGATCGCATCGGCACCGCGCGCGAACGCCTGCACCGCAACCGGATCCCCCCGGCCGGCAGCGTCGGCCAGGGCCTTCGCGTCGGCATCCGCCGGCGCGTCCCAGCCGTGCTCGTGCGCCCAGCGCGCCAGGTGCGGACCCGAGGCCACCGCCTCCACGCACCCCTGACCACCGCACGCGCAGCGCGGGCCGTCGGGGTCCACCACGACGTGCCCGATGTGCCCGGCATTGCCGGTGCGACCGAGGTACGGCGCGCCATCGAGCACCAACCCGCCACCGATACCGGTCGACACCACCATGCCGAGCAGGAACCGCGCCCCCTGACCGGCCCCGCGCCATTGCTCACCCATGGCCAGGCATACGACGTCACCGGCCAGCCGTACCGGCAGGCCGGTACGCTCGGCGAGTCGCTGCACCAACGGAAACTGTTGCCAGACAGAGATATTCAGCGGACTCACGGTGCCCGCCGAGACGTCGATGGGACCGGCGGAGCCGACGCCAACACCCCGCAGCGGACGCCCGGCGGCCGCACCGAGAGCGGCGCCGACCAAAGTGTCGACGGTTGCCCACACCTGCTCGCGGTCCGCGTGCGGCGTGGGCAGCTGCGCGCGGTGCACGAGCGCGCCATCCGGGTCGACGAGCGCCGCGGCGATCTTGGTGCCGCCGACGTCGAGTGCGAGGGTCAGTTCGGGCATCGTGGCCTCAATGCCGGTGGACATGGTCGGGCTGGCGTGGGTCGCCGGGGTGTTCATATCCAGGTGCCAGGTGCACCGACTCGGCCCGGCGGGCGTCGAGCCAATGCCGGAAGGTGCGTCGGCGCGCCGACCCCAGCAGATGAGCGGTGATCTGCGGCCGCACCTGATCCAGTGGCGGGGCTACGGTCGGCGCGGTGGACCAGCCGCCGACACCAGGGACGGGCGGGGCGAACCGCAGGGGGTTGCGGGCGTGGTAGCGCTCGACCTCGTCGCCCGCGAGCCGGACGTCGGCGGTCACGCGGACGAACAGCGCGCGCGCCAGCGGCTGTTCGAGGGCAGCCGCGGCGACGCTGCCGAGCTCCATCCGGGCGGCGGCGTCGGGCAGCAGATCTGCTTCGGTAGGTGCGTCGCGGTCGTCGACACCGAGTTCGCCGGCTGCCACGCGCACCAGCTCGTCAGTGACCAGCAACTGGGTCAGCCAGCGCCGCAGCTGCCGGCCTTCGCTGGTCCCGGGAACCGGCAGCGACGGCGCCAATACGCTTGCCCGCAAACGTGATTCACGGTCGTCGAGGTCGCTCACCGGAATGGCCCGCCCGGCGACGGTGGCGACGCGGCTCATCGGACCCGCACCGATACCGCTGGGGTGTAGAGCACCCGCCCGGCGGCCGCGATCCGGATCAGTGCCCACCACTGCCCCGGGCCGACCCACAGCGGCGGCGCCACATCGAAGTCCAGCGCGACGGTGCCGCCGGCTGGGACGTCGGCGCCGAGCACGCCCGGACCCAGCCATTCCCAGGTGCCCCACGGGCTGATCAGGTGCGCCTCCAGGCTCAGCGGCGCGCCGGCAGCAGAGCCGACGGTGACGCTCAGGTCCGCGTGTCCACCCGCGACGACGTCGACCGGTTCGGGCTCGGCGACCAGCGTGAGCAACGGTGCGTCAACGGGTTCGCCGACGGTGACGACACAGACGTCCTCCACCGTCTGGCGCCAGGCAGCCGGAATCTGGGTGTGCTTGGCGCCGCCGGTGACCGCGAGTTCGACCCGTACCGGGTACCGGCCGACGGGGACCGCGACCGGAAGTTCCAGCTGCACTTCGGTTTCCAGATAACCGCCGGGAGGCAGCACGAAGGGCAGCTCGTCCGGGCTGGCCGACCAGCCGTCGGGGCACAGCACCCGTACCCGGCCGTGCAGCGCGGTGTCGGTGCAGTCGCTGGCCGCGGTGACGCGCAATTGCACGGGTGCACCCGGTTCGCCGGATGTTTCAGTGGGGTGCACATGGGCGACCGCCGGCAAACCGCCCAACGGCGCCGGGCCGCGGTTGTGCAGCCAGTACCGGGCGTAAACCGGTTGGGCGACTTCGGCATCCGGCGCCAAGGTGGCGTGGTCGCCATTGAGCACATGGGGCAGTTCGAGCCGTGCCCGCACGGTGGCGATCTCGAAACCGTGCAGCCGCAGGTCTTTCCCGTCGGCGGCCACGGGTTGTTCGAGGAGGTCCAGGCGTGCCACGTCCTCGAGGTGCCGGATTCCCGAGGTGACGCTGACCTCGGTCGGCCTTCCCGAGGTCTGCACCAGGCGCAGGGTGATGCCCGATCTCGGGTCGACGGGCGCGCTACTGCCGGTGGCGATCGGGTTGCCGGTGGCCTTCAGCGCGGCGAGCGTCACGTCGGACGCGGGTTCGACGCCCAGCAGTGAACCGGTGCTGGGCAATCCGCCGGCTACGGCCGGATGATCGGTGTGCACCGCGAGTAGCGGCTCGGAGTACTCGGCGCTGCGGCGCGCAATGCCCGCGGCGCGCCAGTCACCGTCACCGGCCGCGACGGCGTAGTCGAAGGCGTGGGTCCAGTGCTGGAGCTGGAAATTCGAGCCATCGGGTGCGGTCCGGCGGGGCGGGTCGATCCAGGTGCCTGACGGCCAGCCAGTGCACGACCGCATCAACGAGGTGTGCAGGACACCGTCCGGTTCGACGGCGAAACCCGGTACGCCCCGGTTCAATACGGCCACGGTCCGGGCGTCGAAGGGCCCGATGCCGGCCGCGGCATCCTGCTCGACCGTGATCTCGGCGGTGGCGAGGGCGGCGATCAGGTCTTGCGTGGCGTCGGGTCCGGCGACGATCAGCACCGGCAGCGCCCGCACCCCCGTCAGGTCGGCGCCGGGAATCCAGCGCTGCACGAGGTCGGCGTCGGCGGGCACCCAGAGCCGGACGTTACCGGCGGCGAGACGGCGCTGCAGTTCCGCGCCGTAGCACGGGTCGGCTGCCGCCAAGACCGCTGCGGTGAACCGGTTCTCGTCGGGCCCGCCGAGCGCGATGCGGGCGTCGGGCAGGTTGGAGTCGACGGCGAGGTCGCCGTAGCGCGGTTTGTCGGCGCTGCTGCAGGTGGCCGTCACCCCGGCCCGGACCAAGGCGACCATCAGCTCCCGGGTCGGTGTCTGCGGGTCGGCGGCGTTCGGCACCACGACCTCGGCGACCGACACCGCCCGCACGTGTACATCGTGCGCGTCGCGTACCCGGACCTGCACCGCCGATGACAGTCCGAACCACCCGTAGGCGGGATTGTCCAAGGTGTAGGGGTGGTCCGCGGTGTCGACAGCCTCGTGCGAATCCCGTTGGTGCAGCAGCCCGAAGCCGCGCCCGATCACCGCGTCGCCGACCTCACTGACCGGCATCGCGCCCGGCACCGGGCAGGGCCAGCGCAGTCGCAGCAGCTTGTCGGCGCCGGTGAATTCGTCGATCACGGTGCGGCAGTCGACGCGGTCCACGCCGTGCCACAGGGTGATGGTCTGGGTGTAGCGCAGCACGTCGCCGAGCCGGCCGGTGACCACCAGCCGCTCCCCCAGCGCGCTGCGATAAGCCTGCACTGAATCGGCAGGACGTTCGGCCGAGCCCACCACCGGCCCTTTGGGCAGCAGATGCCAGGGACCTTCGTGTTCGGTGGGGTGCGCGGAATGTTCGTCGTAGATGGCGATCTCGTTGCCGACCTGGCCCGTGCCGATCAGTTCGACGCCCTCGCGGAACAGCGAAGACACCGCCCCACCGCGGCCGGGATCGACGGTGCAGCCGTAGCGTTCGTTGCTGATGGTGGTACCGGACTTGGGTTCCCACGAGGCCGGTTTCCGCACCGATCGCAGCGTGTCTCCGCCGAGTGTGTATCCCCGCCAGCCGAGGGACGGCACGTCGCGGGCCAGCCAGGTGACGGTGTGGCCGTCGTCTTCGATCAGGACCGGGACCGGCGCGCCGTCCGCGTCGAAGACCGACTCAGCCAACGGTTCGTCGAGGCGGACGGTGACGATGTCGGTTCTGCTGTGCGCCAATGGGTTCCACACCACGATGTCGCCGTCGACGGCGCGCGACAGCAGCGCCACCGCGTTGTCGCGCGCGGTCCGGCCGAGTTCCCAGGCGTCGCGCCAGCCGGTGAGCAGGTCGAGGTACACCTGGTCGGATTCCGATCCGGTGATGGCGTCGTGGTGTGCGCCGTAGGCCAGCTGAACCCACGCTTTGGCCAGAGCCGCTTGTGGGTAGGTGGCGCCGGTGAGCAATCCGGCGAACACCGCGAACCGTTCGGCTGCCAGCACGACGTTCTCGGCGGCGCGGTTGGCCTGTTTGGTGTCGATGTACGACACATCTTTGCCCGTGTAGATCGGGTTCATGTCGCGGGTCTGCGGCGACGGCTGGGTGCCATCGGCCGCGAGTTCGTCACGCACCGCGGCGAAGAACTCCCGCGGCAGCGCACACACGAAGCGGGGCCAGGTGTAGCGGGCGGCCCAGTCGCGGTGAATCTCGGTCACCCACTTGTTCGGCGGGGTGTAGTCGGTACCGACCGGGAGGAGCACATTGCGGGTCAGCGCAACCTTTTTCAGTTTGGCGAACGTCTCGTAGGTGGCGTTCTCGGCCTCTTGCAACGACGCCGACGAATCCATCCACCACCCGGCGGCGTAATGCGCCGGCATGTAGTGGGTCAGCAGCCCACGGCCCGACGGTGCGATCCAGTCGAATTCGCTGGCGAACTGCATGCGCTCGGGATCGCCGTCGCGGTGCATCGGCCCCCACTGGTGATGTGGGCCGCGGGCCCACGAACTGGAGGTCAGCCCGGCGTCGGCCGCCATTCCCGGGAACTGCGGATCGTGGCCGAACACGTCCAGTTGCCAGGCCGTCGCCGGATCGGCGCCCATGACGTCGCGCTGAAAACCGATGCCGTGCACAAAGTTCCGGATCGCGGTCTCGGGACTGGTCAGGTTGGTGTTCGGCTCGTTGTAGGTGCCGCCCATGATCTCGACCCGGCCCTCGGCCAGCAACGCACGCAGCTGGGCGCGTTGCTCCGGGTGGGTGTCCCAGTAGGGTTTGAGGTAGTCGACCTCGGCCAGCACGAACTTGTATTCCGGTTCCCGCCTTGCCATTTCGAGGTGTGCGGTGACGAGCTCGAAGCCGTTGGTCTGCCGGCACCGGCCGGGCGGGTCCTCGGTCCAGACGCTGGTGTACGCGGCCTGGGTGTTCCACCACACCGGGTCGTAGTGGAAGTGGCTGATCATGTGCATGGTCCAGCCGGGCTCGGCGACGACGAACTCGAACGCGGTCCGCGCGCCGTCGATCTCCAGATGCGCGGGCCGGACCTGGCCCGGCTGCGCATCCTGCACCACCACCGGAATCTCCACCGCGCCGTCGCCCGGCTGCGCCACGGCCAGGCCGGTCAAGCCGTCCCCGACGACCCTGACCTCGGTGGGCTGTGCGCATCCGGTGTAGTCCACCCGCACGATCTGCCATGGCTCATCGGCCGGCCCGACGAACAACTCGGTGGAAACTACCGCCGTCACCTGCAGGGGTCGTCCCGTCGACACCCCTGCACCATACGGTCAATCCCCTTCAGCCGGGCGGCATTGCGGCACGCAGCCGGTCGGCGACCGCGCGCGTCGCGGCAACCACCTCGGGCGGCTCGAGCACCTCGAACCGGTAGCCCGGCATCGCCAGATGCAGCACGATGCGCTCCGGGTCGTCGCCCCCGGCGGTCACGATGCAACAGTCCGGCCCGTCCGCCTCGATCTGCGCCGAGGACGCGGAAAACACCTGTGCCAGTTGATTTTCCGACGCCTCGAAGCGGACTCGCGCGACGTAGCGGTACGGCGAGGCGGTGATGGCCCGGCGCACGTAGTCGGCCGCGTCGGGAGCCGGGCGCGGGGCGAACGTCGTACCCGCGGCCCTGACGTCGACCATCCGGTCCAGCCGCAGCGTGCGCCAGTCCGCCTTGTCGCGGTCGTAGGCCAGCAGGTACCAGCGGCGTCCGGTGGTGACGAGTTGATAGGGCTCCAGCCGCCGCTCGGTGCTGTTGCCGCGGATATCGGTGTAGCCGAGCCTGATGTGTTCGTGATCCCGGCAGGCCCGGGCCAGCGTCATCAGGTCGTCGGGCGATACCGCTTCCACCGAGCTGCCGCCGGTCAACGTCACCGTCGCGTCGTGCACCGCGGACACCTGCGACCGGAGCCGGGAGGGCATCACCTGGTCGAGTTTGGACAGTGCCCGCAGCGCCGACTCACCGACGCCCGCAACGCTGCCACCGGCCGCCAGCCGCAGACATACCGCCATCGCGACGGCCTCCTCTGGATCGAGCAGTAGCGGAGGCAACGCGGCTCCGGCGCCCAGCTGATAGCCGCCGTCACGCCCCTTACTGGCGTGCACTGGATAGCCGAGGTCGCGCAGCCGCTCGATATCGCGCCGGACGCTGCGCCCCGTGACGCCGAGCCGATCCGCCAGCTCCTGCCCGGTCCACACCCGGCGCGCTTGCAACAGGCCCAGCAGTTGGAGGACCCGGCTCGTCGTTTCGGACATGACAACACTCTGCCGCACTCATAGGACAGAAACAGTCCTAATTGGATGTCAGGCTTTCCTCGTGACCGAAGAACTGGCAGACCAACTCGACTGGCACTGGCAACACCAACTACGCCCCCGACTCGAGGGACTGACCGACGACGAATACTTCTGGCAGCCGGTCCCCGACTGCTGGACCCTCCACCCCGACGGGTCCATCGACTTCAGCTATCCCCCACCGCAACCCGAGCCGTTCACCACCATCGCCTGGCGATTGGCGCACGTCATCGTCGGCGTCCTGGCCATGCGGAACCATTCGCATTTCGGCGGACCGCCGGCCGACTACCAGTCGTGGCCCTACGCCCTCGATGCGCACACTGCGCTGGAGCAGCTCGACGCCGCCTACGGGAACTGGATCGCCGGGGTCCGCGGGCTCGACGACGCCGCACTGGCCCAGCCGTGCGGGCCGGCAGAAGGCCCCTACGCTGACTTCTTAATGGCCACCCTGGTGCTGCACATCAATCGCGAAGTCATTCACCACGGAGCGGAAATCGCCTGCATCCGTGACCTTTACACCCACACCCAGAAAGAGAACTGAGCATGCCCGGACAGCCCGCACCCGCCGCCGACGAACGCCAGACCCTGATCAATTTCATCGCATTCCAGCAGGATGCCTTCGCGGCCGTCGCCTACGGACTCACCGACGAGCAGGCCCGCGCCACCCCATCGGTCAGTGCGCTGTCGGTCGGCGGCCTGATCAAGCACGTCACCGCCGTGCAAGCCGGCTGGGTCGAGCGGGCGGTGGCCGCCCCCGACTTCCCGCCGCCGGACCCGCGGCCGATGGCGGAAATCATGGCCGAGTACGCCGACCAGTACGTCGTGGGCGACGACGAAACCCTCGACGACCTGCTGGCCGCGCTACGCGCGCAGAACGCCGCGACCCTGAAGGCGTTCGCCGACCTCGATCTGGGGACCCTGGTGCCGATTCCCCATGACGTGCCATGGTTCCCGACCGATATCGACCACTGGACGGTGCGCTGGGTCGGGATGCACATCATCGAAGAGCTGTCCCGGCACGCCGGCCACGCCGACATCATCCGCGAGTCCATCGACCGCGCCACCATGTACGAACTGCTGGCCGCGGCAGAGGAATGGCCGGAGACGGATTACCTCAAGCGCTGGCGGCCCGTCGCCCCGTAACTCGAGATCGACGAAATGGCTGCTCCCGGGGGCAGCCATTTCGTCACTCTCGGGGCAGCACCAACGTCAGGGCCGCGTCGACCACCACATCCAGATCCGTGCCGAGCGAACCGGACAGCCACTGCTGGGCCAGTTCGGCCATCGCGCCGGTGTACATGGCCGCTCCCACGCGCGCGGCGACGGGATCCGAGCCGGGGTGCAGTCGGCCGCCCTCTGCCAGGACGGCATCGAGCAGCAGGTCCTGGGTGACGGCCCGGCGCGCGGCCAGCACGGGGTTGGCGCGTGCTTCGGTGAACAGCACCCGTCCGCGCCGCGGATCGGCGGAACCGAAACCCAGTACCGCGGCGGTACCGGCGCGGGTCCGCTCCCGCACCGAGTCGCCGGCGACGGTGATCGCCGCGTCGACCACCGTGGCCAACTCGATGCTCACCTTGTCGTAGACGGCGCCCAGCAGGTCGTCGATGCCGTCGAAGCTCTCGTAGAAGTACCGGGTGTTGAGCCCGCACTCGCGGCACACCGAGCGGACCGACAAGGCCGTCTCGCCGCCGGAGCCGAACAATTCGAATGCGGCGTCGACCAGGAGGCCGCGCCGCTCGGCGCGGCGGTCGTCGAGCGGAATCCCCGCCCATCTGGTCGGTGTCGACATCTCTACAGCCTAGGTCTGGTCACACCCGTCACCAAATACTATTCTGGTTACGACCGTGACCAGAAGGGGTTGACGTGTACCTGCCGCACCAGTTCATCGAGCACCAGCTTCAGCACCGGTTCGACGAGACCATCCGGCGGAACTATTTCCGCGGCATGGATTTCGCGGGCCCGGCCGGCGACCCGGGCTGGTTCGGCCCCGGCAGCGCCGTCTGGCATGTGCACTCACACACCGAGGCCCTGGTCTTCGGCCTGCAGTGCGCCGCGTTCATCGAGCGCCTCGACCCGTCCATCTACTGGATGGGCATGCACCACTCCCGCCTGGTCCAGCGCGACGAGAACGGAGTCGCCAGCCCGGTGATCGACCCGAAGGGCGCGGCCGTCCGGCTGGGTCATTCCATCGCGTTCTTCATCGGCACCGCGTATGGCAGCACCGAGACCGCCGAGAACCTGGCCCGGACCGTGCGCGCCATGCACCACACCATCAAGGGCGTCCGGCCGGACGGCGCCGCCTACGACGCCGACGACCCGGACTGGCTGCGCTGGAACTACGCGACGGTCGTCTGGGGTCTGGCCACAGCGCACGAGCTCTACCACCCAAACCCGTTGCGCGGCAAGAAACTCGACCGCTACTACGGCGAGTTCATCCGGGTCGGTCACGCCCTCGGCGGCACCGATCTGCCGACGACGAAGGCCGAGACCCTGGACTGCCTGCAGTCCTACCTGCCCAAGCTGGCACTGACCTACGGCGCGGCCATGGCCACCGGCCCGAACCTGCCGATGCCGCAGAGCGCGGTCGACTGGGCGGTCCGCGACACCATGCCCAAATGGGCCAAGCAGCTGCTCGGGCACACCGACCCGAACCCCATCGAGCGCACCGCCCGCCGCGCCGTGGTGTGGTCGATCATCAACGGCCTGCACACCGCCGCCGGACCGTTCCCCGAATTCCGGCAGGCCAAGGCCCGGGTCAAAGGCGGCATCGATCCGGAGCTGGCTCCGCACACCGTCCCGACCTACGTGCCCGGCAGCGACCCGGCCCGCAGCCGCGCCGATATCGAGAGCGTCTTCGTCTGACATCCCCGTCGAAACGGCATTCCAGCAGAGAAAGTGCGAGTGACCGCCTGCTGGAATGCCGTTTCGGCGGAGAGGGCCGAAGGAGTGATGCAGGGCACACCTTTTTGGCGGTACCCGCGGTTTTGAGACACTTCACCAATGAGTTCAACGCGGAAGACCCCCCACCGCGAGGGTGCCCGGCTGGACCGGGTGCCGCTGCCCGTCGAAGCCGCCCGCATCGGGGCCACCGGCTGGCAGCTCGCACGGACCGGCGTACGCATCGTCGGCGGTGCCTTCTCCAAGGGCAGCCTGCAGCACAAGGTGCTCAAACAAGTCCCGAAAACGTTCTCCGACCTGGGCCCGACGTACGTCAAGCTGGGCCAGATCATCGCGTCGAGCCCCGGCGCCTTCGGTGAGCCCCTGAGCCGCGAGTTCCGCAGCCTGCTGGACCGGGTCCCGCCCGCTGACAAGGACCAGGTCCACAAGCTGCTGCGCGAAGAACTCGGCGGCGATCCCGCCGACCTCTTCGCCAGCTTCGACGACGAACCCTTCGCCTCCGCCTCCATCGCCCAGGTGCACTACGCCACGCTGCACTCCGGCGAAGAGGTCGTGGTCAAGATTCAGCGCCCCGGCATCCGCCGACGGGTGGCCGCCGACCTGCAGATCCTCAAGCGCGGCGCGCAGGTCGCCGAGATGGCCAAGCTGGGCCAGCGGCTGTCCGCGCAGGACGTGGTCGCCGATTTCGCCGACAACCTCGCCGAGGAACTCGACTTCCGGCTCGAGGCGCAGTCGATGGACGCCTGGGTGGCACACATGCACTCCTCGCCGCTGGGACAGAACATCCGGGTGGCCCAGGTCTACTGGGACCTGACCAGCGAGCGCGTACTGACCATGGAGCGCGTCGAGGGCATCCGCATCGACGACGCCGCCGCCATCCGCAAGGCCGGGTTCGACGGCGAGGAGTTGGTCAAGGCCCTGCTGTTCAGCGTCTTCGAGGGCGGCCTCAAGCACGGCCTGTTCCACGGCGACCTGCACGCCGGCAACCTGCACGTCGACAAGGACGGCAAGATCGTCTTCTTCGACTTCGGGATCATGGGCCGCATCGACCCGCGGACCCGGTGGCTGCTGCGCGAGCTGGTGTACGCCCTGCTGGTCTCGAAGGATCACGCGGCGGCCGGCCGGATCGTGGTCATGATGGGCGCCGTGGGCACGGTCAAGCCGGAGGGCCAGGCGGCCAAGGACCTGGAGGCCTTCACCACGCCACTGACGATGAAGTCGCTGGGCGACCTGTCCTACGCCGAGATCGGCAAGCAACTCTCCACCCTCGCCGACGCGTATGACGTGAAGCTGCCCCGCGAGCTGGTCCTGATCGGTAAACAGTTCCTCTACGTCGAGCGGTACATGAAGCTGCTGGCGCCGAGGTGGCAGATGATGAGCGACCCCCAGTTGAAGGGTTACTTCGCCAACTTCATGGTGGACATCAGCCGCGACCACAAGAACGCCAACGGGAAATCCGAGGAGTAGGCCGGAGGCCGAATCCGACCACCAACATCGCCCGACCGAGATACGAACCGAGATACGAGTAGCCATGCAGCCTGAACGAGACACCACCGCCGAGGTCCGGACCGGCTTCGCCCGCTCGGGTGACCTGGACATCGCCTACGAGGACATGGGCAACCCGGACGATCCGGCGGTCCTGCTCATCATGGGCCTCGGGGCACAGCTGCTGCTGTGGCGCAAAGGCTTCTGCGACAAACTCGTCGAGAAGGGCTACCGGGTGATCCGGTTCGACAACCGCGATGTGGGCCTGTCCACCAAGATCGAGGGCAAGCACTCCGGTTCCGGCCTGCTGCCGCGGATGCTCCGGTCGTACGCCGGCCTGCGGAGCGATGCGGTCTACACGTTGGAGGACATGGCCGACGACGCCGCCGCGCTGCTGGACCACCTGAAGATCGAGCAGGCGCACGTCGTCGGCGGGTCGATGGGCGGCATGATCGCGCAGGTGTTCGCGGCGCGCTACCAGCACCGAACCAAGACGCTCGGCGTCATCTTCTCCAGCAACAACCAGCCGCTGCTGCCGCCGCCCGGCCCGAAGCAACTCAAGGCCATCACGACCCGGCCGCAGGACACCTCACGCGCGGGCGTCATCGCCAACGCGGTCAACGTCGGCCGCATCATCGGTAGCCCCGGCTACCCGACGCCGCTCGACCAGGCCGAGGCCGACGCCGCCGAGAGCTACGACCGTTCGTACTACCCCGTCGGCGTCGCCCGGCACTTCGGGGCCATCCTGGGCAGCGGCAGCCTGCGGCGCTACAACGCGTTGATCACCGCACCGACGGTCGTCATCCACGGTCGAGCCGATAAACTGATGCGGCCGAGCGGTGGCCGCGCAGTAGCCAAGGCCATCCGACGCGCCCGGTTGGTGTTGTTCGACGGCATGGGTCATGACCTGCCCGCGCCTCTCTGGGACAAGATCGCCGGCGAACTGGTTACGACGTTTGCCGAAATCCGTTAGACGTATCGGTCCGGTCACAGACCCCGCCACGCTGGGGGAATGAACACGGCACACGACATATCGGCGGCTACGTTTGCTGTTGAAGCTGACCGTGACGGCGCGTCACACCAACGTCAAGGAACCGGTTGGCAGCCAGGTATTGTGCGGTCACAATTGTGATTTAGTGACCGGCATCACCAGCGAGTGAGGAAGGTCAAGTTAGGTGTTAGAGATGATTCAGGATTCGACTGGGGCCAAAGACATGCGGCCGCATTTCGAGGACATCCAGGCCCATTACGACCTGTCTGACGATTTCTTCGGGTTGTTCCAAGACGACACCCGTAAGTACAGCTGCGCCTACTTCACCGGACCGACCGTCACGATGGAAGAGGCCCAGCTCGCCAATGTCGATCAGCACCTCGAACAGTTGGATCTCAAGCCTGGCATGACGCTGCTGGAGATCGGCTGCGGTTGGGGCCTGACCATGCAGCGCGCCATGGAGAAGTACGACGTCAACGTCATCGGCCTGACGCTGAGCAAGAACCAGCAGGCGTTCTGCACGGAACTGCTGAGCAGCACCGAATCGGACCGCACGCACCGGGTGCTGCTGAAGGGCTGGGAAGAGTTCCACGAGCCGGTGGACCGCATCGTGTCCATCGAGGCGTTCGAGCACTTCGGTTTCGAGCGCTACGACGACTTCTTCAAGAACTGCTACGAGATCATGCCCGCCGACGGCCGGATGACCATCCAGAGCAGCGTGAGCTACCACCCGTTCGACATGTCCGCCCGCGGTAAAAAGGTGACGTTCGAGATGGCCCGGTTCATCAAGTTCATGGCGACCGACATCTTCCCCGGCGGCCGGCTGCCCAGCACGCAGATGATGATCGACCACGGCGAGAAGGCCGGTTTCAACGTCCCGGAGCCGGTGTCGCTGCGCAACCACTACATCAAGACGCTCGGTGTCTGGGCTGCCAACCTGGAGCACCACAAGGAACAGGCCATCGCGATCTCCGGTCAGGTGAACTACGACCGCTACATGAAGTATCTGACCGGTTGCCAGTACTACTTCCTCGATGAGGTCCTCGACGTCAGCCTGGTCACTTACACCAAGACCAAGGAAGCCGCGTAACACCAATCGGCTTTCGTCAGTAGCGCCCCCGGCCTGAGGCCGGGGGCGCTACTGCGTTTCCGGCGGGTCAGTGGTCGGACGCCGACGAGGTCGAACTCGAACTCGTGTCACTGTGCCGGTGCGAACGCTTGTCGACGACCACCGGCGTCGTGCCGGACGTCTCATCCGCCGACGTGTCGGACGTGGCCGCCGTGCCGTGCGCGCCCTTCAGGTGCGACGTCGAGCCCTCGCCCTTGTGGGACTTGGCCTTGTCCCGCGACTTGCCCGACGAGTCGGCTGCCGCACCGGCATCCGGATCAGACACTTTGTCGGTGGACGACGCCGTGGTGCTCGCGGGCGTCGTCGAACTGGTTGACCCGCCGCCACCGGCGGTCGACTTCGCCCGCTTCTTCACCGTGGTTGCCGTCTGCGTCGTCCCCGTCGACGCCCCTGTGGACGCGGTCCCGGTCGAGGTCTCCGCGGTGGTGGTGACGGCGGTGGTCTTCACCGCGGCCGCCTTTGCCGCCAACGGGCTGGCCGTCGGCAGGGTTCCGCTCAGCTTGGCACCGACCGCGGCGGCCCAGGCGTTGATGGCCTTCCCCAGCTGCTGGAACTCGCCCTGAATCGCCAGGCCGATCGACTTCAGCAGGCTCGCGAGGGACTGGGCGATCGCGGTGACGCCCGAGACTACGCCGCCGACGGTCGAGCCGACGCCCCCTGCGACGCCGCTGGCGTACTGCTTGATCGCCTGCTCGATCACGGCGACAGCCAGCTTCGGCGTCCAGTCGGCGTTGTAGATGCCGTAGCCGTCGGCACCGGCGACGCCGTCCTGGGCCGTGTAGATGAACAGCGGGCCGGCATAGGCCAGGGTCTGCCAGGTGTCGATGAGGTTCTTGATCAGGTCGGCCTGGGTCTGCTGGCTCACATCGGTGGTCGAGGCGCCGAACTCGCTGATCCAGATCTTGAGGTTGCCCTCGCCGTACTGTTGCAGCAGCTGGTAGATCGAATTCAATTGAGTCAGTGGAGAATTCGCGACACCGGCACCAGACGAGAAGGGCAGCGATTCCTGGTACGGGTGGAACGACAGCGCGTCGAAGTAGCCGGCGGCGCCGGCGGCCAGCATCTGCTTGACGAACGTCACCGGGTCCAGCGTCACGCTGCCGAAGCTGATGACGCTGCCGAGCGCGCCGGCCACCACGGTGGCGCTGGGGTCGACCGCCTTGATCGCCGGGTAGGCCGCCTTGAGCAGCGCCGCGTAGGCGGTGGCGTCGATCGGATCCGAGGACAGCACGTAATTCGGCTCGTTCCAGATCTCGTACGCCGAGATGGTCGAGCCGTAGCGCTTGGCCACCTGGGTCACGAACGAGGCATAGTCAGCGGGGGTCGGCGTACCGGCGCCGGTGATCGCGGTGGACGAACCCTCCCACGTCGGAGTGCTGGCGATCTCCGCCATGACGCCCATGTTCCGCGCCGCGGCGGCCTGCATGACCATGTCCATGTAGGACCAGTTGTAGGTGCCCTGCGTGGGCTCGACAAAAATCCACGGGACGAAGACCCGGATGTCCTGGACCCCGATCGACTGCAGGGTGTCGAGTGTCTGGTCGATCTGCGCCTGGGTCTGGCCGTACAGGCCCGAGTCGGCGATCCCGATGGTCGACGGCGCGGACACGATCTCCGCGGTGTTCTCGATCTGTGCCGTCGTCAGATTCGACGGCACCGTCGACGGCATGGCGTACGCACAGACCATCGCCAGCGGAAGTATTGCGATAACGCCACGAAACAGGCAGGCACGGAGTGATCCGCGCAGCGACGAGTACATGCGAGCCTCCTTACTCAAGCTCGACCCCCCAGCGAATTATTACGAGGCCGTCGATGAATGGCGCAGACACTACCGCGAATTGTCTTCAAGAATCGACCGAACCGATACAAAAATAAACATACCTATGGTCAACAACCAGCTAGAACGCTGACATCTGCTCACAGCCTGCTGATAGACTCCATACAGACAATTCCAATAATCGGACGGGATTGCACTACATAGCACACGTAATTATCTGTCTCAGCAAATACGAATTACCGTTGCCAAACTCACCATGGCGAGCCCAAACATGCGTCCGGTACATTTTTCGGAATGGCTTGACGTGCACCGGCGGGCAAGAAAGACGGAGGGCGAATCATCGCGATATGGCAGTCAGTTCTGACGTACACCGGCGCTATCGCGCTGTGCGCAGCCATCGCCGGTCTCGCGGTGCGCTGGATTCCGATCGTCAACAGGTTGTTGTTGGCGCTGGCCGCCGGCGTGCCGTACCTGGTTCTCGGCGCTCCGGTGGCTGCCGTGCTGTTCGGCGCCGCAGGAAACTGGCCGCTGACGGCGGTCGCCGTCGCGACCACCGTCGCCGCGGCCGTCGTGCAGGTACCGCTGTTCCGTCGCGCGAAGGCACCGTCGGGCACTGCGCTGCGGTTCCTGTCGGCCAATCTGCGCTACGGGCGGGCCGAGGCCGAACCCGTCGTCCGCTACGCCGAGGAGAGCGCGGACATCGTTGCGCTGCAAGAACTTACGCCTGCTGCGCTGGCACGGCTGGAGGCGGCCGGCCTGGACCGGATGTTCCCGTACCGCGCCCTGCGCGAGATGGACGAGCCAGGCGGGGTGGGCATCTGGAGTCGCTACCCGATCACCGACGTCCGCATCGACGACGGCTTCTGGCTCGGCATGCTGGCCGTCACCGTCCAGATTCCCGGCGCCGGCAGCGGGACCACCGTGATGACCGTCCACCTGTCCGCACCGTGGCCGGACCCCTTGCAGGGCTGGCGCGATGACCTGGCTCGGCTCGCCGACACGTTGCTGAAGGCAGCCCGGGCAAGCTCCGGCCCGGTGCTGCTGGCTGGTGACCTGAATGCCACCCCGGACATGCGCGAGTTCCGGCGGCTGCTGCGGCAGGGCTATCAGGACGCCGGCGCGCAGGCCGGCGCCGGGGTGGTCCGCACGCATCCGGCCGACATCGTCGCTCCGCCGGTCTTCGCCGTCGACCACATCCTGACGAGCGGCTACGTGGCCACCTCGGTGCGGACGCTGCAGGTGCCCGGCTCCGATCACCGGGCGCTGCTGGCCCAGTTGGTCGCGGGCTGACTCAGTTCACCGGCACGTCGAGGATCGGGCGCGGCTCGCCCGCCCCCGGGCCGTTGAAGTGCCACCACTCCCCCGGATACACGCTCAGGCCACCGGCGACCATGGCGTCCCGCAGCCGGGCGCGGTTGGCCTGCTGTGCAGGGGTGACTCCGGTGGTCGCGTAGGCCGTCGCGCGCGGGCTGAAGTCGTCGAAATCGGTTCCCATGTCGACGCCGGTGATGGTCACGTCCACCGACAGACCGGACTCGTGGCTGCGCGCGAACTGGCTGGGTTTGGCGACCCAGTTCGGGTCCGGTACGGCCTGGAACATCCGGACCTGCACCTCGTGCGGCCGGTAGCAGTCCCAGAACGTCAACACCTCGCCGTGCGCGCGCAGAATCCGGGCGGCGGTGGCCAGCCCCGGCGCCATCGATTCGTGGATCAGGCACCGCGCGTCGGCCGGGTACAGCGGTACCCCGACGAAATTGTTGGGAGTGGCGTACCGCAGGTCGATCACCGCGTCGGGGACGACGGTCCGGACGTCGATCAGTCCGGCCGCCGCGGCCTGCGGCGATACCGGCGGCGGCGCGGGTTGCGGTGCCGCCGAGGCCATGCCGAGGTCTGAGCCGAAATTTCCGACGGCCAGCAGAGCGCCCAAGGTGACGGCGAGTGTTCGCACGAACATGTGTCGAGGTTGCCAGATCCCGGCGCCGAATCACCACGGGATCGCAGGATGTCGCTTGCGACCATCTGGCGGTGCGCAGCTCAGCGTCTGGGCGATGTCGCCTTCATTGCGCGCGGAGCCTTTGCAGCTCTCCCTCCGCGTGCCGGCTTCGCCTTCGACGGCACCGGCTCATCATCTGTGGCCTGTGGTGTGGCCAGCCTGTCCATCCACATCCGCAGCGTGGTCACCAACACCGCCGCACTCTGATCCGCATCCGTCATCCCGATGGCTTGAGAAATCGCCAAACCACTTCCGGTCGCCACGATGGCCTCGATCGCTTCGTCGACGCGCGGGTCCGCCGGATCAACGCTCTCCGGTACCAGGTCCTGGACCATCACCCGGACCGATTCCCGGAACCGATCGATGGTTTCCCTGGTCCCCGCGGTCTGATCAGGGTCCGCCAAAGTACTCAACAGGTACTCCGAACTCAGCACGGTGAGCGCGACGTCCGAGGACAGCCGGGACCACCAGACCGCCAGCAGATCGAATCGGTTCTCCATCGAATCCGATTCACCGACAAACATTTCCAGCAGTTTGGTGACTTCCGCCAGATACCGCGTCCGGAGAACTTCGAGGCAGAGCTCCTCTTTGCCCGCAAAGTTGCTGTAGACGGCACCAATGGTGCGTCCGGCGTCGGCCGCGATGGCTGCGATGGACGTGCCGTGATAGCCGTGCGCGTGAAACAGCCGCGCCGCCGAATCGAGCACATCCTGGCGCGTTTGAGCCTGACTCTCCGCGCGGGTCAACACTTTCCGAGTCGCCACTGTGCCCTCCGCACATACGCCAACCATTCGCCGACGGGACGCAAGACTACCGCTTCGGTGCGCCAAATTTGGGATTGCATCCATATTCCAATATGACTACTATCCGAAATGCATCGTGCAGCCGACAGAGGAGTCGATCCATGACCGTTACGCGCACATCGACCAGCACGGCCGAAGGGCATCGATCATGACGGTGACGGTGGTAACGGGCGCCGGCAGCGGCATCGGGCGCGCGACGGCCTTGCGGTTCGCGCGCAACGGCTCCGCGGTCGTCGTGGCCGACATCAACGAACAGACCGGCCACGAAACGGTCGGGCTGATCGAGAACGCCGGTGGCCGTGCGGTGTTCCGCCGGCTCGACGTCGCCGACCTCGCCGACTGGGAGGACTTCACCGACTGGGTATGCACCGAGCACGGCGTGCCAGATGTCGTGGTCAACAACGCGGGCATCCTGATCGGCGGTGGATTCCTGGAGCAGACGAACGCGGACTGGCGGCGGATGATCCAGATCAACATGATGAGCCCCCTGATCGGGTCCCGATTGTTCGTGCAGCGCATGACCGAATCCGGCGTGCGCGGTCACATCGTCAACGTGTGCTCGGTCGGCGCCTTCCTGCCGACGTCCATCGCCCCCTCGTATGTGGTCGCCAAAGCCGGCGCATGGTTCGGCACGCAGGCACTACGTGCCGAGTTCGGGGACAAGGGCATCGGTGTCAGCGCGATCTGCCCCGGACTGATCCGAACCAGCCTGGCAGCCAACGGAACTCGCGGTGGCATGAGCGAAACCGCCAGTTCGGACTGGTCGTCGAAGCTCGCCGCCGGCCATCGCTACATCGGCCGTTCCCCGGATCGCGTAGCGGGTGCGATCGAACGCGCGGTGCGCTGGAATCTGTCGACCGTCCCCGTCGGCATCGAAGCATGGGCCGGCTGGTACCTGTACCGGCTGTCGCCGAGCGCCACCCGCGGTCTGACCGGTCTGTTGTCGATGTCGGTCGCGGACAAGGCTGTTGCCCTGTCCGGCAAGGTCTTCGGAGGAAAGCGATGAAAAACGTCATCATCACCGGCGCGGGCGCAGGAATCGGCCGCGAGACGGCGAAGTTGTTCGCCGCCAAAGGCAGTCGAGTCATCGTCGCCGACAACAACATGCCCGCCGCGAAGGAGACGGTCGAGCAGATCCTCACCGCGGGCGGCCAAGCCGTGGCCTACCGACTGGACGTGTCCAGTGAGGACGAGTGGGAGTCCTTCGGCGCGTGGATGTTTGCCCACTTCGGCGCACCGCATGTGCTGATCAACAACGCGGGCGTCATGGACCTCGGCGGGTTCGTCGAGATGAGTGCCGCACAGTGGCAGCGCGAGATCGACATCGATCTGATGAGCGTCATCTACGGGTCTCGGGTGTTCGCGCAGCAGATGATCGACGACGGGATTCGCGGGCAGATCGTGAATCTGTCGTCGACGGCCGCGTACTTTCCGTCCAAACTCGAGCCGGCGTACGGGGTCGCGAAGTCAGCGGTCCTGATGGCCTCGCAGTCGTTGCGAGTGGAGTTGCGCCGCAAAGGGATCGGCGTCACGGCGATCTGCCCGGGCGCGATCCGCACCAATCTGCTCGCCAACGGTGAGCGGGCCGGGCTCACCGCGGAGCAGCAGGCTGCGTGGCGCGAGAGCGCAGGCGGAATGCAGCGCTATGCCTACACCTCACCGCAGAAGGTGGCCAGGGCGATCGAACGGGCAGTGCGGTGGGATTCGGCCATTGTGCCGGTCGCTCCGGAAGCATGGCTGCTGTACGGGCTGTTCCGGCTCTCGCCCAGTCTCACTCGCGAAATACTCGCCCGCGCGTCGTTCGATCGCATCGAGTCCGTGATCCCCATGGCCGGTAAGGCCCTCGCCCGGCTGACCGGGAAGTAGGAGGTATGGCAATGACATCCACCCCTGAGTTCGAGGTTGTGGTCATCGGTGCGGGTTTCGGTGGCATCAATGCCGGCGTCCGGCTCCGGCAAGCCGGGATCGAGAACTTCGTCATTCTCGACAAATGGAACAAGGTCGGCGGGACGTGGAACGCCAACCACTATCCGGGCGTCGCAGTCGATATTCCGTCGTTCATCTATCAGTTCAGCTATCACCAAAAGGGCGACTGGTCACGGCTGTTCGCGCCGGGCCACGAAATCCAGGCGTACGCAGAGGAGGTCGTGGACGCCCACGGCCTGCGGCCAAAACTGCGCTTGGGCACCACGGTCACCGGATGCCGGTTCGATGAGGCGAGCGACATCTGGCGGGTCAGCACCGACTCCGGCGAGTTCACAGCCCGGTTCATCATCGCGGGCATCGGCGGCCTGGAGGTGCCGAACCTGCCTGATATCGCAGGCATCGACAGCTTCGCCGGGACGGTGTTGCACACCGCCGCCTGGGATCACAGTGTCGATCTGCGGGGCAAGCGGGTCGGGGTGATCGGCACGGGAGCCAGTGCGCTGCAACTGATTCCGGAGGTCGCCAAACTCGCCTCACACCTGACGGTGTTCCAGCGTACGCCGATCTGGGTGGCACCCAAGCCGGATTGGCACACCGGGCCGGTCACCAAGGCGGTACTGGGCACTCCGATGCTGCGCCGGCCGCTGCGCGCCATCGGCCTGGCCGGCGTCGAGGTCGGAATCGGCGCAGGCATGCTGCACGGCAGGCGGCTGATGCCGCTGATCCGCGGTGCCGAGGCCGCCCTGAAACTATGGATGCGCACTCAGGTCAAGGATCCGGCGACGCGTGAGAAGCTCACCCCCAAGTACCTGCCGGGCTGCAAGCGGCCATCGATGCACAACGAGTACTTCAAGACCTACAACCTGCCGCATGTCGACCTGGTGACCGACCCGATCGAAAAGGTCACCCCCGATGCGGTGGTCACCGGGGACGGCGCGGCGCACGAGATCGACGTGTTGGTCTGCGCCACCGGCTTCAAGGTGATGGCCAAGGGCAGCACCCCGCCGTTCCCGACCCTCGGCCGTGACGGGGTGGACCTCAACGAGTTCTGGGAGGCCAACCGCTACCAGGCCTACCAGGGCGTCTCGGCACCGAAGTTCCCCAACGCCTTCCTCGTCATCGGCCCGTACGCCTATGCGCCGGGCTCGTATCTGGTGTTGATCGAGTCGACCGGCGACCACGCCGTGCGCGTGATCACCGAGGCGCGCCAGCGCGGAGCCACCCGGGTTGAGGTCCAGCAGGAGCCGCACGACCGCTTCTTCGAGGACATGCAGAAGCGCGTCGCCCGTACCCCCCTGGTGACCCCGGCATGCGGTGGCTCCAACACCTACTACCTCAATCATCACGGAGATGCCGCGGCGTTCCGCCCGACCACCGTCCTGGAGATGCGTTGGGCGAACAAGCATTTCCCGCTGTCGGACTACCGGTTCACTCGGCACACGGTGCAATCGAACCAAGGTGTGAGCGCATGAGCGCGACACCTCAATTCGAAGTCGCCGTCATCGGCGCCGGACCCGGCGGGATTGCCGCAGGTGTGAAACTCCGCAAGGCCGGCATCGACGACTTCGTCATTCTCGAGCGCGCGGACGATGTCGGCGGCAGCTGGCACGAGAACCACTACCCCGGTCTCGGCGTGGACATTCCGACCATTGCGTATCAGTACTCATTCGAGCGCAACGCGAACTGGGATCGTTTCTTCGCCAAGGGCGCGGAGGTCAAGCAGTACCACGTCGACGTCGCCCGGAAATACGGGCTGTACCCGCGTATTCGGTTCAACACCAACGTCGAACGCGAAGAGTGGGATGACACCGGCAGCTTCTGGAAGCTGCACACCGCCGACGGCTCCGTCATCACGGCACGTTTCTTGATCAGCGCGGTGGGTGCGTTCGTGCGGCCCAAGGAGGACATCGGGATCGCCGGGGCGAAGTCGTTCAAGGGCAAGGTGCAGCGCCCGTCCGACTGGGACGACGACTACGACATGACAGGCAAGAAGGTCGGCATCATCGGCACCGGAGCCAGTGCGGTGCAGATCATTCCGGCAATCGCCCCGCAGGTCGGCCAGCTGACGGTATTCCAGCGCACCCCGGTGTGGTCGATTCCCAAGCCGGACTTCCAAGTGCCCACGGCCATGAAGAAACTGCTGGCGATCCCCGGTTTGCAAGCCACCATCCACGGGGGCGTGCTGGTCGTGATCGACCTGATTCTTCGTGGGGCACTGAGGACGTCGCATGCCACACTCGATCGTGCCGATGCCTTCTGCATCCGCGGCTATCGCAGATACGTGGCCAGCACAGTGCACGACCCGGAGACGAGCGCGAAGCTGACGCCGAACTTCGGTCTGCTCGCCAAGCGGCCGACGATGTCCAACGGCTACCTGCAGGCCTACAACCGCGCCAACGTATCGCTGGTCACCGATCCGATCGAGAAGATCACTCCGACCGGTATCCGAACCCGCGACGGCGTGCACCACAAGTTCGATGTGCTGATCCTGGCCACCGGATACGAGGTGTTCTCTGATCCGGAAACGTATCGCCCGGGAACCATCCTGGGCCGCAACGGTTTCGACCTCGCCAAGTTCTACAACGAGGAGGGGCTGCAAGCATATGAGAGCGTCTCGGTGCCCGGGCTACCCAACCGGTGGACACTGTGCGGCCCGTACTCATGGACCGGGTCGGGCTGGCACGCCTTCGTGGAAATGACCGCCGACCACGCCGTCCGCGCCATCACCGAGACCCGGCGTCGCAACGCACAGGTCTGCGAGGTCCGCAAAGAAGCTGCCGACGCCTACCACCGCGCGACCTACCAGCGAGCCGGACTGCTGCGCTACTACCTGGCGGACCTCAACGGACACGTCCCCACCTATTACCGCAATTCGCAAGGCGACACCACCTACATCCGACCCTCAGGCTTTTTCGAAGCGAGCCGCGGCAACCGAAAGTTCCCGCTTGACGACTACCGCTACGAAATCGCGGCCGCTATCGAGCAAGTCCCGGCATGAGCGGACTCGACTCCGTGACCATCGAGTTGCCCAGCCGCGCGAGCCTGTCGCTACGCGTCGCCGATGCGTTGGGCCGCAGAATAATTCGGCCCTCGTTGGACGCGATCGCGCGGTTGGCATGGCGCGGCGGCACCCCCGCCTTCCGCATCGCCAACCTCGCCGACCTGCTCACCTTCCCGCTGCGGGCGCCCCGCGGCACGCGCCGCCGTGCACTGCGTTTCGCCGACTTCCGCGCGGAATGGCTGTGGCACAAGACGATCGCGGGCCCAGCCGATGTCATGGGCGGTGCGATCCTCTACTTCCACGGCGGCGGCTTCGTCACCGGCGGGCTGCACAGCCATCGCCGGATCACGGGCCGTATCACCCGCGCCGCGGGCGTCCCGCTCTTGAACGTGGACTACCGCCAGCTGCCGGCAGCCCACATCACGGAAACTGTCGCCGACGCGCTCCACGCATACCAGCACCTGCTCGGACTGGGCTTCGCCCCCGAAAAGATCGTGTTCGCCGGTGATTCCGCGGGCGGCGGCCTGACCTTCGCGACGGCGCTGGCGGCACGTGAGCGCGGATTGCCGATGCCAGGCGGCATCGCCGTCATCGCGCCGTGGGCCGATCTGGATCCGGCCCGCAGGCTTGCCCACCCCAACGATCGGACGGACGCCGTACTGTCGGCCTTCACGCTCTCGGTCCCGGCCCTGGTCGGTTTCGCGGCCGGAGGCGATCTGGATCCGCGGTGGTCGCCGGTGAACCACGACTTCACCGGACTCCCAACGGTTTTCATCCAGGTCGGCTCGACCGAAGTGCTGCTGGCCGACGCCGAACAGTTGGCTCAGTGCTGTCGTGAGGCGGGAGTCCGCTGCACCGTGCAGATCTGGGATCGCGCACTGCACGTCTTCCACGCCGGCGCCGACGTCCTCCCGGATGCCCGGGCCGCCATCGCGGACATGGGTCGCACCATCCGCGCGTTCGTCCAGGCTGAAGCTGCGGCCCTCCCCGGCCACAGCACGGCGGCGTGATCACCACGCCCCAACCGGTATTCAGACAGCGCATCACCGCGTCGAGGCGTGGTCCATTGGTTCGTCTGACTCAGCGGGGGTGCCACAGACGGCGGCCTTCTACTGCGGTCTCGTCGGCCACCGGTCGGGGTGCGGTCGCGCGGAACCAACTCTGCCACTGGCTCACGGACGAGTCGGTGCGAAAGCGCCCGCAACCCCCTGGCTTGCAGAGCGCGCAGTCCGAACCCGCACGGTAGTGCTGGTGGGCGGCACGATCGTGGCCGCACAGACAGTTGCTCATGGATTCGATGGTTGGCGACACACCTGTGACAGCCGCTAAACGAACCTGAACCGCATCTGAGAACGCGGTCATTGTGAGATATGCAACGAACCCCCGCACGACCGGAGTCGTACGGGGGTTCGCAGTAAGAGCGGATGTGGCCTGGGGCCTACGCCTCTTCGGTGAAGTTCCGGGTGACCGACGGGTCGACCGGGATGCCCGGGCCGGTGGTCGTCGAGAGGACGACCTTCTTCAGGTAACGGCCCTTCGACGACGACGGCTTGGCGCGCAGCACCTCGTCCAGCGCGGCACCGTAGTTCTCGGCCAGCTTGACCTCGTCGAACGACGCCTTGCCGATGATCAGGTGCAGGTTGGCCTGCTTGTCGACACGGAAGTTGATCTTGCCGCCCTTGATGTCGGACACGGCCTTGGCCACGTCCGGGGTGACGGTGCCGGTCTTCGGGTTCGGCATCAGACCACGCGGGCCGAGGACGCGGGCGATCTTACCGACCTTGGCCATCTGGTCCGGCGTCGCGATCGCGGCGTCGAAGTCGGTCCACCCACCCTGGATACGCTCGATCAGGTCATCGCTACCGACGGCATCGGCGCCGGCGGCCACAGCGGCCTCGGCCTTCTCACCAACCGCGAACACCACTACGCGGGCGGTCTTACCGGTGCCGTGCGGCAGGTTGACGGTGCCACGCACCATCTGGTCTGCCTTACGAGGATCAACACCCAGCCGGATCGCAACCTCGACGGTCGCGTCCTGCTTCTTCGAGGACGTCTCCTTGGCCAGCTTGACGGCCTGGAGCGGGGTGTACAGGTTGTCGCGGTCCACCTTCTCGGCAGCTTCGCGGTATGCCTTGCTGTTCTTGCTCATTTGAATCTCCAGTTCAGAGGTGTGGTTAGCGAGCCGAAGCGGGCTCTTCCACGTGATGCTTTTATCGAATTACTCGACTGCGGTCTGGTCGATCCGCAAGCTACTCGACAGTGATACCCATCGACCGGGCAGTGCCGGCGATGATCTTGGCAGCGGCGTCGATGTCGTTCGCGTTGAGATCTTCCTTCTTGGTCTCGGCGATTTCGCGGACCTGGTCCCAGCTGATCTTGGCGACCTTGGTCTTGTGCGGCTCGGCCGAACCCTTCTGGATACCCGCAGCCTTCAGCAGCAGACGCGCTGCCGGCGGGGTCTTCAGAACGAACGTGAAGGTGCGGTCTTCGTAGACGCTGATCTCCACGGGGATGACGTTTCCGCGCTGGCTTTCTGTCGCAG
This sequence comes from Mycobacterium sp. PDNC021, assembly GCF_048282635.1. Classification (NCBI taxonomy): domain Bacteria; kingdom Bacillati; phylum Actinomycetota; class Actinomycetes; order Mycobacteriales; family Mycobacteriaceae; genus Mycobacterium; species Mycobacterium sp. PDNC021. The sequence continues at coordinate 1,853,436 of NZ_CP182502.1, read as the reverse complement.
CGTTGTACGCCTTGCAGAATTCCATGATGTTGACGCCGTGCTGGCCGAGCGCCGGACCCACGGGCGGGGCGGGGTTGGCCGCGCCGGCCTGGATCTGCAGCTTGATCAGCCCGACGACCTTTTTCTTCTTCGGGGCCATTGGTGTGGTGTTCCTTTCTAGGTAGCCGCGGTGCGACTACATCCTGCTAATCGCGAGTTGGCAGTCCGCGATTAAATCTTGCTGACCTGTGTGAAGGTCAATTCGACCGGCGTCTCACGTCCGAAGATGGACACCAGCACCTTGAGCTTCTGCTGCTCAGCGTTGACCTCGCTGATCGACGCGGGCAGCGTCGCGAACGGGCCATCCATGACGGTGACGGACTCGCCGACCTCGAAGTCGACCAGAATCTCCGGACGCGCCAGGCTGGCTTCGCTGTCGGCACCCGACGCAGCGGCGGCCGAGGACGCCTTGGCGGGCTTCTTCGCGGCGCCCTGCGGCAGCAGGAACTTGACGACGTCGTCGAGCGACAGGGCCGACGGCTTCGAGGTCGCACCGACGAACCCGGTCACACCCGGCGTGTTGCGCACGGCGCCCCACGACTCGTCGTTCAGGTCCATGCGCACCAGGATGTAGCCCGGCAGCACCTTGCGGTTGACCTGCTTGCGCTGGCCGTTCTTGATCTCGGTGACCTCTTCGGTCGGTACCTCGACCTGGAAGATGTAGTCGCCGACGTCCAGGTTCTGGACGCGGGTCTCGAGGTTGGCCTTCACCTTGTTCTCGTAACCGGCGTACGAGTGGATGACGTACCACTCGCCGGCCTGACGCCGCAGCTGCTTCTTCAGCGCGACCGCGGGATCCTCGTCCTCGGGCTCCTCGGCGACGGCCTCCACCGTCTCGTCGACAACCACTTCGGTCGCCTCGGGCGCGTCGGCAACATCCGAAGTGTCGGAAGCGTCCACGGTGTCGGCTGCTTCGTCGAAGGTCTCCACCGACTCGACTGCCTCGGCGGTCACGTCGGACTCATCCGAAGGTGTCTCGCCATCGAAAGTCACGGTAGTCAGTCCTCTCTTACGTTCTTGAGCTCGTCACGGCGGGCGGACGGCGTCAGCCGAACACCCACATGACGAGCTTGGCGAGACCGAAGTCGACCCCACCGATCAGCGCCACCATGAAGACCAGGAACACCAGCACGACGGTCGTGTAGCCGATCATCTGCTTGCGGTTCGGCCAGATGACCTTCCGCAGCTCGGCGACGACCTGCTTGAGGAAGTTCCAGACGTACACGAACGGGTTCCGAGAATCGCCGGTCTTGGCGGCCTTCTTCGGCTTGTCGCGCTTCTTCGATTTCTTGCCAGCGGCCGCGCTGTCTTCGACGTCAGAATCCGCCTCGACGGTGTCCGACTCGGACTCGTCGACCTCGACGGCCCGCCGGGCCCGCTTTCCGGTCGGACGCGCCGGGCGCGTCACAACTGCGGTCTGGCCCTGCGACTCGCTTTCGCCCGCGTCGGTGCCCGCATCAGTACCGGCGCCTGCGGAGCCGGCACTATCGCGCTCGTCGCTCACCGCATGCCTTTCGTCTGTTCCAGGTGGTCACAGTTCCAGTGTCCACATCGGTATTCAGTTGAGCAGGGGCGACAGGACTTGAACCTGCAACCTGCGGTTTTGGAGACCGCTGCTCTGCCAATTGAGCTACGCCCCTTCAGCGCCGACCAGGTCGGCGCTTCCGGCTGGGTCCTCACACAATTCGCGCGCTCCCCGATCGGTCGATCTGTAACCGACGGACAGCGCGCTGAAAAGGGTGGATCCCCGAGGACCGAGTGTACATCGGCCCCAGTCTGAGTTACTAATCCGCTCCGGCGGCCGCGCGGAGCACCTGCCCGGTCTCGCGGTCATAGCGCACCGACACCGAATTGTCGCCTTCGTGGCCCATCAACGTGGTGAAGGCCTCCATGATGACGCCACCGTCGTCGTCGGTGAGGGTGTTGCGGGTCAGCACGATATCGGCACCGAACCGGTGCTCGATGGACGCGATCTCGACGGTCGCGTGTAGCCGGTCACCGACCTTGACCGGGCGGTGGTAGACGAATTTCTGGTCGACCTGGATGATCTGCATGGTCTCCATGCCGACGTCGACGGCGCGGAAGAAATCCTGCTGAACCAGCAGCGCGACGATCGACACGAACGTCGGACCGGCGATCAGGGTGTCGTGGCCCAACTCGGCCGCGGCGGCTTCATCCATCGACACGGGGTGGTCGGACTTGACTGCCTTGGCGTACTGCCGGACCTGCTCGCGCCCCACCGTGAACACCTGGGGGTACTTGTGAACCATCCCCAAGATGTCGGGATTCACCGGCATGGGCTAGGCCAACTTCGCGGTCGCGACAGCGCGACCGAAGATCTTCTTGCCGCCGGTGGTGGCGGAAAGCGCGATGGTGACCGACTTGGAGTCCTCGTCGACCGACTTGACGCGGCCGCTGAAGATCAGCTCGGCGCCGATGCCGTCGTTGGGGACCGGCACCACCGAAGTGAAACGGACGTTGTACTCGGTGACGGCAGCCGGGTCGCCGACCCAGTTGGTGACGAAGCCGCCGCCCAGACCCATCGTCAGCATGCCGTGGGCGATGGCCGTGTCCAGACCGACCTGCTTGGCGATCTCATCGTCCCAGTGGATGGGGTTCAGGTCGCCGGAAACACCGGCGTAGTTGACCAGGTCCTGCCGGGTCAGCTTGATGGTCTTCTCGGGCAACTCGTCACCGACCTTGACCGAGCTGAATTCACGAAGCGCCATCTGAGAATCCCTTCTGTCCGTCCTCACCCGAACGACCCGCCAGGGTCGTGTAGGCCTCTTGAACGACATCACCACGATCGTTCGTGATGATGTTCTTGGTCACGATGATGTCGGTGCCGTGCGCCTGTCGAAACGAGTCGACGTAGACGTCGTAGAAGAGCTTGTCGCCGGCTTTGATCGGCGCGAAGAACTTCAGTTCCTGATCGACGTGAATGATCTGGGCATCCGAGATGACGACACCGGCGTCCTCGAACATCGCCAACTGCGCCTGGTAGCCGAAGATGCTGATGAACGTCAGAGGCGCAAGCAGCGCGTCGTGCCCGAGTTCAGCTGCAGCCGACTCCTGGTGAAAGCATGCGTCATCGTTCTGGACGGCAATCGCGTGCTCACGAATCTTCTCGCGACCGACCTCGTAGCACTCAGGATGCCGGTAGTGATACCCGACAATTTCCGCCGACAAGCCCACGACGAGTTGCTAACGCGACTCTTTGTGCGGCTGATGCGTACCGCAGTTCGGGCAGAACTTCTTGATCTCAAGACGATCCGGGTCGTTACGACGGTTCTTCTTGGTGATGTAGTTACGGTGCTTGCACACCTCGCAGGCCAAGGTGATCTTCGGCCGTACGTCGGTACTCGACGCCACGTCTCTGCCTCTTTCGCTTCGTAAATCCCTGTTGTGCTGGTAGCGGTGGGGAGGCTCGATCTCCCGACCTCACGATTATGAGTCGTGCGCTCTAACCAGCTGAGCTACACCGCCCCGACAGACACAGGCGGCGCAGCGGCGGATTCTTACTTCCGTCGCTCCGCTCGCCATATGTCCACCGAGCCCCCTAACGGAATCGAACCGTTGACCTTTTCCTTACCATGGAAACGCTCTACCGACTGAGCTAAGGGGGCCTGACCCTCGGTTTCGAACTGTCGGTTACGACCGTCTGCCCCGTGGGCCTTAAAGAGGTTACCGTCTCGCTGAATCAGCTGCCAAAACGGCAGCGTAACCGCCCTATTTTGACTCCCCCGGGGGTTCCTGTCGCGGGTTTACCCGATCTCGTCCCGTGTTCATCCCAGGCTTCAACGATCGGCGCTTCGAAACGTCCCGATTGACGCCACGTACCGCTACGCCGTTCGAACGATCCCTCCGCGCAATTCGATCGACCCGGCAGGCGTAGTGATTGAAGCCAGGGACGCTGCCCACTTCAACCAGGCCACCGGTTCAACTACGCCGCCCGCCACCCACGGCGGAACAAGCCGGCCGCTACCCGAGCTAGGACATCATCGTCGGTGTCCTCCTTGATCACCTTGACGACGATCCAGTTCCGCGCTTCGAGCTTGGGCAGTGCCTTCTGATCGCGTACGTACTGCTCGCGATCGGTCTGATGGTGACCGCCGTCGTATTGCACCCCGACCAGGAGGTGCTTCCAGCCCATGTCGAACTTGGTGATCAGCCGGTTGCCCTCGTAGACCGGGATCTGAGTGTCGGTCGGGCGCATACCTGCATCGGTGAGTAGCAGGCGCAGCCGCGTCTCCCTCGGCGACTCGGCCCCGTCGTCAGTCAACTCCATTGCCACCCGGAGCTGCGCGAGACCGCGCGCCCACGGATACCGCCCGATGGTCGGCTGAACGTCGCCGATACTCACCCGGCCGACCCACAGCAGCGCGTCGATTCGCGCGACCGCCTCATCGCGGTCGAGGTGCCGGCCCAGGTCGAAGATCGTCCGCGCCGGCGTGGTGACCGGAATCCCGTCATACGTGGTGACCTCGTCTGCGGCATATGCCTCGTTCCGCACGATCAAGCCGTTCGGCGGGCGACCATTCCGCCACAACATCTCGATCGGGGCGTCGTCGTCGACGTATTTCGCCCAATGCAGCGCCGATGCCGCAACTCCCGAGATGACACCGCGTCGGCCCGACCACAACCACGCACCACGCGCGCGGTCCCGGATGGTGGGCTCGGGCGGTCCGTACACGTCCGGAAACATGCGCCTGTAGTTACGCCGCAGGTCATTGCGCGTGACCTTCCCCGCGGCCAATGCCTCGCTGCCGATGAATACCCCCATGGCGCGATGCTGCCAAGGACCCCCGACAAGCCGGCCACGCGAATCCCCGGATTCAATCGTCAGCCGCGCCCACCTTTCCCGATTGAAACCAGGGACGCCGTGAGCTCGAAATGGATACCTGACTTCAACCGAAGAGCGATATCTGCCGAGAGATTGCAGCCACGCACTTCATCGCGGACCGACCACCCTCCTAGGCTGTCCGCATGCCTGATGACCGCCTGTATTTCCGTCAGTTGCTCGCCGGCCGCGACTTCGCGGCGACCGACCCGATCGCCGCGCAGATGCGCAACTTCGCCTACCTGATCGGCGACCGGGAGACCGGCGACTGCGTGGTGGTCGACCCGGCTTACGCCGCGGGCGATCTGGTCGACGCCCTGGAGGCCGACGGCATGCACCTGTCGGGCGTGCTCGTCACCCACCACCACCCCGACCATGTCGGCGGCTCGATGATGGGCTTCGAGCTCAAGGGCCTGGCCGAACTGCTGGAGCGGGTCAGCGTGCCGGTGCACGTCAACGCCCACGAGGCCGACTGGGTGTCGCGGGTCACCGGCATCGCGCCGTCGGAGCTGACGTCGCACCAGCACGGCGACGTCGTGCAGGTCGGGGCCGTGCCGATCGAGCTGTTGCACACCCCCGGACACACTCCCGGCAGCCAGTGTTTCCTGCTCGACGGCCGGTTGGTCGCCGGCGACACCCTGTTCCTGGAGGGCTGCGGCCGCACCGATTTCCCGGGCGGAAACGTCGATGACATGTTCCACAGCCTGCAGGCGCTGGCCGCGCTGCCCGGCGATCCGACGGTCTTCCCCGGGCACTGGTACTCGGCCGAACCCAGCGCGCCGCTCGACGACGTCCGTCGCTCCAACTACGTCTACCGGGCCAGCAACCTGGACCAGTGGCGCATGCTCATGGGCGGCTAGCGGCACAGTCGCCTGGTCATCAGCGCGCAGCTACGAACTTTCCTCCGTTGTACAAGTCAACCAGCGAATATTAGTCTCGGTGTCGGATTACCGATCGGTGAAATGACGACTGGGTGGCGCGGTGAACTGGATATCTCAACGCTGGAATGACCTGACGGGCCTGGGGTCGGGCAGCTGGCTGGCCATCGCGGCCTGGGCCGCGCTGGCGTTCGGCATCGTCGTGCTGATCGCGGTGAATCGCCAGCTGTCAAAGAATCGCCAGCTCAAGCGGGATCAGGTTCGTCCGCAGGTGACCATGTACATGGAGCCGCACGCATCCGACTGGCACCTGATCGAACTGGTGGTCCGCAATTTCGGGCAGACCGCGGCGCACAACATCTCATTCGAGTTCACCAATCATCCGACCGTCGCCATCTATGAGGATTCCGACCACGACGGCGAGCTCGACGTCACTGAACTGCGGCTGCCCAGCGAACTCTCGGTCCTGGCCCCGGGGCAAGAGTGGCGAACCATCTGGGACTCGGCGATCAGCCGGGAGGAGCTGGGCGGGTCGATCCGGTCCCGGTTCGAGGGGACACTCACCTACTACGACCTGGCGACCCCCGCGCCCGGCAAGAAGTCCCGATTCGCGCCGAAGCCCCGCGAGTACGAGTCGAAGGCGGTGCTCGACTGGGCCGCGCTGCAGCCGGTGCAGCGGCTGGAGCTGATGACGACGCACGACCTCGCCAAGCGGGAGAAGCAGAAGCTCGAGCTGCTCCGCAGCGTGCTGACGTACTTCCACTACGCCTCGAAGGAGACGCAGCCCGACGTCTTCCGCGCGGAGATCGACCGGATGAACCGGGCGGTCCGGGAAACCCAGGACCGCTGGCGCAGCCGCGAGGCCGACGAGACCACCGAACTGGAGATCCAGTGGGTCGACGAGGGTCCGAAGGGGCGGCACCGCAACGGCGTCCACTGATGGCGGGCGCCTCCGCGGGCCCGTCTAGCATCGGCTCAAACCCGTTCCCGGCCCGGGAACCGACCGAGGGAGACCCGATGAGCACCGTCACCTACTCCGTGACCGATGCAGTCGCCACGATCACGCTGGACGACGGCAAGGTCAACGTCCTGAGCCCGACGATGCAGCAGAACATCAACGCCGCGCTGGATCAGGCCGAGCAGGCCGCCGAGGTCAAAGCGATCGTGCTCGCCGGCAACAACCGAGTGCTGAGCGCCGGATTCGACCTCGCGATCTTCGGCTCGGGTGACGCGGCGGCCGGGCTGGCCATGCTGCGCGGCGGCATCGAACTGAACGTCCGGCTCCTATGTCTCCCCGTCCCCGTGGTGATCGCCGCCACCGGCCACGCGATCGCCGGCGGCTCGTTCCTGCTGGAGTCCGGCGACCACCGGGTCGGCTCTCCCACGATGCGGTGTCAGGCCAACGAGGTGGCCATCGGCATGACGGTGCCCCAGGCGTGCGTCGAGATCCTGCGCATGCGATTGACCAAGGCGGCCTTCCAGCGGGCGGTCGGCCTGGCCGCGACGTTCACCGGTGAGGAAGCGCGGGCGGCCGGCTGGGTGGACGAGATCGTCGAGCCGGAAAACGTGTTGAGCCGTGCTCAGGAGGTGGCCGCCGGCTTCGCCGCGACGCTGCACACCCAGCATCACCTGGCCAGCAAGCTCAAGGCCCGCGCCGAATCGCTGGCCGCGATCCAGGCCGGCATCGACGGTTTGGCCGCCGAGTTCGGCGGGTAACGCCCCGCTTCGACAAAGCTGTCGGCCGAATTGTCGGTGTCCCGACCTAGGGTGGTCCGATGGCGCTACACCTGCACCGAGCCGAGGACACCGGCGCGCTGGCCGCCGGGCTGGGTGCGCTGCTCGCTCAACCGCTGGCAGATCCGTTCGCCGCCGAGCTGGTGCTGGTGTCCGCGCGCGGCATGGAACGCTGGCTCAGCCAGCAGCTGTCCCATGTGCTCGGCCAGGGCGCGGCCGCCGACGGTGTGTGCGCGGGCATCGAATTCCGCTCCCCCACATCACTTCTCGCGGAATTGTCAAGCACCGCCCCCGATCTGATTACCGGCTCCGCCAGCGCAAGCAACCCGTGGGACCCCGACGCCATGGTGTGGCCGCTGCTGGAGGAGCTCGACGACCTCGGCACGACCCACCCCGATTGGGCGCATACCCTCGCCGCGCACCTGGGCTACGCCGAACTGGGCAGTCCCGAGGAGACCCAGCTGCGACAGGGCCGCCGGTACGCGGTGGCCCGGCGACTGGCGGGTTTGTTCGACACCTACGCCAAGGCCCGGCCGGCGATGCTCGCCGACTGGTGCGACGGCGGCAGCTCCGACGGCGCGGGCGGCCGGCTGGACGACGACCTGCTCTGGCAACCGCACCTGTGGCGGGCGACGGCCGCACGCATCGACGCCGACCCACCCTCGGTACGGCAAGCGAAAACCATTGCGCGCCTGACTGATTCACCGTCGGCACTGCCGTCTCGGCTGTCCCTGTTCGGGCATACCCGGTTGCCCGCGGCCGACCTCGAACTACTCGGGGCGTTGGCCACCCATCACGATCTGCACCTGTGGCTGCCGCATCCCAGCGACCCGTTGTGGCAGACGCTGTCCGATCTGCGCGGTCAGGAGCCCCGGCGCGGGGACACCAGCCGACTGCGCGTCGGCCATCCGCTGCTGCAGACCCTCGGCCGCGATCTGCGGGAGCTGCAACGCGGCCTGCCCGCCGCGCAGACCGATCAGTTCCATCCCCGTAGCGGGTTTCCGGACACGCTGTTGGGCTGGCTGCAGTCCGACATCTCGGCCGACGAGGTGCGGCCCGGCCCGCCGCGTCAGCTGCTGAAGGACGACCGGTCCGTCCAGATCCATCGCTGTCACGGTGCGGCCCGGCAGATCGATGTCCTGCGCGACGTGCTGCTGGGCCTGCTCGACGACGACGAGACCCTGCAGCCTCGCGACATCTTGGTGATGTGCCCGGACATCGACACCTACGCACCGCTGATCACCGCCGCGTTCGGGGCGGGTGAGCAGGCCGACCAGGGCCACCCGGCCCAGGGCCTGCGGGTCCGGTTGGCCGACCGCGCGCTGACCCAGACCAATCCCCTGCTGGGGGTGTTGGCCGAACTACTCGACATCGCGGACGGCCGTGCCACCGCCAGCGCGGTGCTCAGCCTGGCGCACAGCGATCCGGTGCGCCGACGCTTCGCGCTCAGCGACGACGACCTGGTGGACATCACCGAATGGGTTGGCGCAGCAGGTATTCGGTGGGGTTTCGACGCGGCGCACCGCACCCCGTACGAGCTGCAGCGGTACCCGCAGAACACGTGGCAGTTCGGGGTCGACAGGCTGCTCGTGGGCGCCGCGATGTCCGACGACTCGCAGGCCTGGCTGGGCACCGCATTGCCGCTCGACGACGTCGACTCGAACCGCGTCGAATTGGCAGGCCGGTTGGCGGAGTATGTGCAGCGGCTGCGCGGCGTCGTCGACCGCCTCACCGGCGCGCAGCCGCTGGACGGCTGGGTCGAGGTGTTGCGGGACGGCATCGCGCAGCTCACGCGGGTCGGTGCCGACGACCAGTGGCAGCAGGGGCAACTCGACCGCGAACTGGCGAAGGTGCTGGCCCACGCGGGATCTCGGTCCGGCACGACGCTGCGGCTGCCCGATGTCCGGTCCCTGCTGCGACGGCAACTGGCCGGCCGCCCGACGCGCGCCAACTTCCGCACCGGCACCCTGACGGTGTGCACCATGGTGCCGATGCGCTCGGTGCCACACCGGGTGGTGTGTCTGGTCGGGCTCGACGACGGCGTCTTCCCACGCACCAGCATCGCCGACGGCGACGACGTCCTGGCCCGTCATCCGCTCACCGGTGAACGCGACATCCGCTCCGAGGACCGGCAGTTGCTGCTCGATGCCATCTGCTCGGCCACCGACACCCTGGTCATCACCTACACCGGCACCGACGAGCACTCCGGTGAGCACCGGCCACCGGCGGTCCCGGTGCAGGAGCTGCTCGACGCGCTCGACCGCACCACCGGCGAGCCGGTGCGCCGCCGCATCGTGGCCGATCACCCGTTGCAGCCCTTCGATATTCGCACCGTCGCCCGCGACGGGTTGGTGCCCGACCGGCCGTTCACCTACGACCCGGCGGCGTTGCGCGGGGCCAGGGCCGTCCTCGGGGAACGCCGGCCGAAGCCACGGTTGATCGATGGCCCGCTGGACGAATCCCCGTGCGGCGACGTCGAACTGGCCGAGCTGCTGAGGTTCTTCGCGAACCCGGTCAAGGGCTTCTTCCGGGCGCTGGACTACACGCTGCCGTGGGACGCCGACGAATTGTCTGATGCCATCCCGGTCGCCATCGACGGCCTCGGCAAGTGGGCGGTCGGGGAACGCATGCTCGACGACCTGAAGATCGGCCGGGATCCCGACTTCGTCATCGGCGCCGAGTGGCGGCGCGGCACGCTGCCGCCGGGACACCTCGGCTGGCGTCAGGCCCGCGAAATCCGCGGCGAGGCCATTGAACTGGCGACGGCCGCGCGGACGTTGCAGCGGGGCGAGGCCGGCGCGTTGGACATCGATGTGGACCTGGGCGCCGGGCGCAGGCTCACCGGCACCGTCGCCCCGCTGTGGCAGGACCGGACGGTGACGGTCACCTATTCGAAGCTGGGCGCCAAACACCGGCTGCAGGCCTGGGTCACCCTGGTGGCGCTGGCCGCGGGCGCCCCGGAGCGGGAGTGGGAGGCGTACTGCATCGGCCGTGGTCCGCGGAACACCATGCAGGCCATGGCGTACCAGCCTCCGGAGCAACCGCTTTCGGTGCTGCGCGAGCTGGTCGGAATCTACGACGCGGGCCGGCGTGAACCGCTGCCACTGCCGCTGAAGACGTCGTTGGAATGGGCGCGGGCGCGGCAGTTCGACGACCCCGTACCTGAGCGGGGTGCCGATTCGGAGTGGCGCTGGGAGAAGGACGGCGCCGAGTATGTCGAAGTGTGGGGACCGGCCGCGCCGTTGGCGGTGCTCCTCGATGCGCCGCGTCCCGACGAGGCCGCCGTGCCGGGTGAGAACACGCGCCTGGGCGCCTACGCGTCCCGGCTGTGGCGGCCGCTGCTCGACGCGGAACGGCGGATCTGATGGACGCGTTCGACCTGCTCGGCCCGCTGCCGGAACCGGCGACGACGACGGTGCTGGAAGCCAGCGCCGGCACCGGCAAGACCTATGCCCTCGCCGGCCTGGTGACCCGGTACGTCGCCGAGGGCGCCGCCACGCTGGACCAGATGCTGCTGATCACGTTCAGCCGTGCGGCCACCCGGGAACTGCGGGAACGGGTGCGGGCCCAGTTGGTGAAGACCGTTGCCGCGCTGGATGATCCGCCCGACGATGCGGACGACCTGATCCGCCATCTGGCCGCCGCGGCGCCCGACGAACTGGTCCTGCGCCGCGCCCGCCTGCGCGCCGCACTGTCGGACTTCGACGCCGCGACCATCGCCACCACGCACGAGTTCTGCGGGCTGGTGCTGCGTTCCCTCGGCATCGCCGGTGACACCGACTCGGGCGCCCAGTTGGTGGAGAGCCTCGACGACCTGGTGGCAGAGATCGTCTCCGACCTGTACCTGACGAGCTACGGAGACCAGCGCGACGAGCCTGCACTGAGCTTCGCCGATGCGCTCGACCTGGCCAAGCGGGTCGTCGGCGATCCCAGCGCACAACTGCGGCCCGCGACCGCCGACCCAGATAGCGTTGCGGCACAACGCTTGTCATTCGCCGCGGGAGTCCTCGAAGAACTCGAACGCCGCAAACGGCGGCAGGGGGTATTGAGCTTCGACGACCTGCTCAGCCGGCTGGCCACCGCGCTGGAGGAGTCCGACGCACCGGCCCGCGACCGGATGCGCCGCCGCTGGCCGATCGTCATGGTCGACGAGTTCCAGGACACCGACCCGGTGCAGTGGCAGGTGATCTCGCGGGCCTTCGTCGGGCACAGCGCCGTCGTCCTGATCGGCGACCCCAAGCAGGCCATCTACGCGTTCCGTGGCGGCGACATCGTCACCTATCTGGATGCCGCCCGCAGCGCCGACCAGCGGCTGACCCTGGCCGAGAACTGGCGCAGCGACAAGGTTCTGGTGGACCGGCTGCAGACGGTGCTCAAGGGTGCGGCCCTCGGCGACGAGGATATCGTGGTGCATCCCGTCGAGGCACGCACCGACCGTCACCGACTCACCGGGGCGCCGCGCAACGATCCGTTCCGGCTGCGGGTGGTGGCGCGCACGGAGTTCGGGACGCCGCAGCGCAGGATGGTCCCGATCGGCCAGTTGCGGCCGTACATCGCCAAGGATCTCGCCGCGGACATCTCGGTACTGCTGGCCAGCGGCGCACAGTTCGATGGCCGGCCGCTGACCGCCGGTGACATCGCGGTGATCGTCGACAGTGGCCTGGACGCCGTACCGTGCCGGGATGCGTTGCTGGACTTGGGTATTCCGGTGGTGTATTCGGGTGACACCGATGTGTTCGCCTCGGCCGCGGCGGCGGAGTGGCTGCGACTGCTCGATGCCTTCGACACCCCCAATCGCAGTGGCGTGGCGCGGGCCGCCGCGACCACCATGTTCTTCGGCCACCGCGCGGCGGATCTGGCTGCCGGCGGCGACGAGTTGACCGACCAGATCACCACCACGATCCGGCACTGGGCGGGCCTGTCCAGGGATCGGGGTATCGCGGCGGTGTTCGAGGCGGCGGTATCGCTCGGCCTGCCCGAACGGGTCCTCGGCCATCGAGGCGGCGAGCGGCACATGACCGACCTGGCGCACGTCAGCCAACTCCTGCACGAAACCGCGCACCGCGAGCGCTATCACCTGCCCGCCCTGCGAGATTGGCTGCGCCGCCAACTGAAGGACCGCGGCGGCCCGGCCGAACGGAACCGCCGTCTGGACAGTGATGCCGCGGCGGTGCAGATCATGACGGTGTGGCGCAGCAAGGGCCTGCAGTTCCCGGTGGTGTATCTGCCGTTCGGGTTCAACCGGTTCGTCAAGGCGGACACCGTGCTGCGGTTCCATGACAGCGACGGCACGCGCTGTCTGCATCTCGGTGGCGCCGGGGCCACCGACCGCGGCGCGGCGGAGCAGGCCGGCCTGGCCGAGATCGCCGGGGACAACGTCCGGCTCACCTATGTGGCGCTCACCCGGGCGCAGTCGCAGGTGGTGGCGTGGTGGGCGCCGTCGCGGGACGAGCAGAACGGCGGTCTGTCGCGGCTGCTGCGGGGCCGCCGGCCCGGTGCCACCGCCGTTCCGGACACCCTTGTCCCACAGACGGTTTCGGATGACGACGCGATGGCCTGTTTCACCGCGTGGGAGCACGCGGGCGGTCCCGTGGTCGAGGCGGCCGAGCCCGTGACGCCGATGTCTCCGCCGGCACCGTCGGCGCCCCTGGATCTGGATGTGCGGCATTTCCATCGCAGCATCGACACTCATTGGCGCCGGACGTCGTATTCGGCTCTGGTCCGGGTCGTGCACGACGACGGGCAGGCCGTGAGCAGCGAACCGGACACGACGCTGCGGGACGACGAATCAGCGGACGTCGTCACCGAGGCACCGCCGGGTCCGCTGCCCGGCGATCTGCCGTCGCCGATGGCGCAGTTGCCGGCCGGCGCTGCCTTCGGTTCGTTGGTGCACGCCGTGCTCGAACGGGCCGATCCGCTGTCCGCGGATCTCACGTCTGAATTGGCGGCCCGCATCGACGAGCAGTCCGGGCTGTGGAACGTCGAGGTGCCGACCGACGAGCTCGCCACGGCCCTGGTGCCGATGCACGACACCCCGCTGGGCCCGTTGGCGCCGGGCCTGACACTGCGACAGATCGGATTGCGGGATCGGTTGCGGGAACTCGATTTCGAGATGCCGCTGGGTGGTGGCCAGGATCGGCCCGACGCGGCGCGGGACATCCGGCTCGGCGACGTCGGCGCGCTGCTGAGCGCGCTGCTGCCGGCGTCGGATCCGTTGTCCGCCTACGGTGCCCGGCTGCAGGCCGAACCACTGGGGCACCAACGGTTGCACGGGTACCTGTCCGGTTCCATCGACGCGGTGCTGCGGGTGCCGGGCGAAGCAGGCCACAAGTATCTGGTGGTCGATTACAAGACCAACCGGCTGGGCGACTTCGGCACCGAGAACACGGCGGCGGACTACACCGCGCCGCGGCTCGCCGAGGCCATGATGCATTCCGACTATCCCTTGCAGGCGTTGTTGTATTCGGTTGTGCTGCACCGGTTCCTGCGGTGGCGATTGCCGGATTACGCGCCCGAGCAGCAGCTGGGCGGCGTGGCGTACCTGTTCGTCCGCGGCATGTGCGGACCGGCGACTCCCGTGGTCGACGGTCACCCCTGCGGGGTATTCAGCTGGCAGTCCCCGGTCGAGTTGGTGAGCGGGCTGTCCGACCTGTTGGATCGAGGACGCGAATCATGACCGCACCGCTGCAGGCGACACCGGACCGGTTGCCCGACCCCATGGACTGGCGCCAGGTACCCGCGGCCACTGGTCTGCTGGCGACGTTCAATGCCGCCGGAGTACTGAACGCGGCCGATATCCATGTGGCCCAGAGATGTTGCGCGCTGGCGGACGAGGCCGGCGAGGTCGTCGCGCTCGCGGTCGCGCTGACGGTCCGGGCGCTGCGGGAAGGCTCGGTGTGCGTCGACCTCACCACCGTCGCCGAGGACGTCGGCAGCGGGGCCGACGGCGGCCTGCCGTGGCCGGCTTCCGACGAACTGATTGCCGCTGTCGCGGGCAGCCCGTTGACGGGCACCGCCATCCGGCTGGACCACGAGCGGCTGCTGTACCTCGATCGCTACTGGCGCGAGGAACAGCAGGTGTGCACCGACCTGCTGGCGCTGTCGGCGCAGGGATCGCAGTCCGTCACCGATATCGAGCTCGAACGACTTTTCCCGCCAACGGGTTTCGCCGAGCAGCGGGCCGCGGCGCACCTCGCGCTGACGCAACCGGTGACGGTGCTGACCGGCGGCCCGGGCACCGGCAAGACCACCACCGTGGCCCGGCTGCTCGCCCTCCTGGCGCAGGCCGCGCACCCGGGCCGGCTGCGCATCGCACTCGCAGCGCCGACCGGGAAGGCGGCCGCCCGGCTGCAGGAAGCGGTCTCGGCAGAGGTGGCCAAGCTGGATGCCGCGGATCAGGAGCGGCTCAGTGGGCTGCGGGCCGTCACGCTGCACCGGTTGCTCGGCGGGCGCCCCGACAGCGCCTCGCGGTTCAAGCACCACCGCGGCAACCGGTTGCCGCACGACGTCATCGTCGTCGACGAGACCTCCATGGTGTCGCTGACGCTCATGGCCCGGCTGCTCGAGGCCGTCCGGCCCGACGCCCGGCTGCTGTTGGTCGGCGACCCCGACCAGTTGACCTCGGTGCAGGCGGGCGCCGTGCTCGCCGATCTGGTCGACGGGCTCGCCGACCACCCGGCCATCCAGATCGCGGCGCTGCGCACCACGCACCGGTTCGGCGCGGCGATCGGCGGGCTGGCCGAAGCGATCCGGTCCGGTGCCGCCGATCAGGTGCTGGCCCTGCTGCGGGCCGGGGATCCGGCGATCGAATTCGTCGAGGATCCCGACGCGGCCGCGGTGTTGCGCCCGGCTCTGGTGGGCCACGCACTGAGAGTTCGCGAATGCGCGCTGTTGGGCGCCGGCGACGACGGTCTCGCGGCCATGGACGAGCACCGCCTGCTGTGCGCGCACCGCGACGGGCCCTATGGGGTTCGACACTGGAACCGTCAGGTGGAGCGCTGGATCACCGAGGAGACCGGGCAGGCCACCTGGTCGCCGTGGTACCCCGGCCGCCCGCTGCTGGTCACCGCCAACGACTACGCACTGGGCATCTACAACGGCGACACCGGCCTGGTCGCCGCCGGGCCGGACGGCGTCCAGGTGTACATCGCGGGTGCGACTGCGACGCAACAGTTCTCGCCGAGCCGCATCGTCGACGTCGAGACCATGTACGCGCTGACCATCCACAAGAGCCAGGGCTCGCAAGCCGGCGAGGTGACGGTGATCCTGCCGCCCGCCGACTCCCGGCTGCTGACCCGCGAGCTGTTCTACACCGCGGTCACGCGCGCGAAGAAGAAGGTGCGCATCGTCGGGTCAGCCGACGAGGTGCGGGCGGCGGTCGACCGTCAGGCACTGCGCGCGTCGGGTCTGCGGGACCGGCTGCGGGCCAGTACCTAGGGCCGCACCGGGTGCCGGCTCAGGATCGACACCCGATTGAAGGCGTTGATCGCGGTGGCCACCCAGATGACCGCGGAGAGCTCATCGTCGCTCAGTACCGCTCGCGCCCTTGCGTATTCGCGTTCGGCGGTGTCGTGGTCGGGCAGCGTCGTGGTGATCTCGGCCAGCCGCAGCGCGGCCCGTTCCTGCTCGGAGAACAATTCGGTGTCACGCCACGCACGCAGTGTCGCCAGCTGCTTTTCGGTGACGCCCGCCTTCACCGCGCGCCGGTGATGAATCTCCAGGCACGACGGGCAGCCGTTGATCAGCGACACCCGCGTGTTGATCAGTTCCACCAGCGCCGGTGGCAATCCGGCGTCGGCGGCGGTCTTGCTGACCGCGGTCGCCACCGCCACCAGCGTCCGGTAGGCGTGAGGCGACTGTTTGTCGATGTGCACGTGCGCGAGGCCCGGTTCGGTGGTGTCCATTGCCTACTTTCAGGTTGCGGTCAGGACGGCGCGGGTATGGTCTGAGCGAACGCGACGATGGTACGCAGCCTGGAAGGCGAATCGTGAGCAATCTTGAGGCAGACCCCATCGAATACGACTGTGCCGCCGGGCCTCCCAACCGCATCGAGATTCTGGAGCCGCGCGAGGTGCCGCTGGGCGGACCGCGCGCGATGATGGTCCGTCGCACCTTGCCGCAACGTGAGCGCTCGCTGGTCGGCGCGTGGTGTTTCGCCGACCACTACGGCCCGGAAGACGTGCGCACCAAGGCCGGGATGGACGTCCCGCCGCATCCGCACACCGGTCTGCAGACGGTCAGCTGGTTGTTCAGCGGCGAGATCGAGCACCGCGATTCGCATGGCGTCCACGAAATGGTGCGGCCCGGCGAGCTCAACCTCATGACCGCCGGCGCCGGCATCTGCCACTCGGAGGTGTCCACCCCGGCGACGACCATCCTGCACGGTGTCCAGTTGTGGGTCGCGCTGCCCGACGCCGCACGCCACGGACCCCGCAATTTCGATCACTATGCGCCACAGCCGGTTTCCTTCGGCGGTGCCACGGTGTCGGTCTTTCTCGGGGCGCTGGCCGGGCAGCAGTCGCCGGTGCACACGCACACTCCGCTGCTCGGCGCCCAGGTCGATCTGCCGGCGGGCGCCACGGTCGAGTTCGAGGTCGACCCCACCTTCGAGCACGCCGTGCTGCTCGATCAGGGGACGCTGACCGTCGCCGGCACACCGGTACAGCCGTACGAATTGGCTTATCAGGGCGTCGGATCCACGCGCCTGACCCTCGCCAACACCGGGGCCGAACCGGCACGCGCTGTCGTTCTCGGTGGCACGCCGTTCACCGAAGAACTGCTGATGTGGTGGAACTTCGTCGGGCGCACGCACGACGAGATCGTCGAGTACCGCAATCAGTGGCAGGCCGAATCCGAACAGTTCGGCGAAGTCATCGGGTACCAGGGTCAGCCCGCGCGGTTGCCCGCTCCCCCGCTACCGACCACTCGCCTGGTCCCGCGGAAACCACCCACCGGAGGAAAGGCCCCAGTCATGCTCACCGACAAGAACGGCGCACCCGTCGAGGTGACCCAGGAAGCCGACCGGTTCAGCATCGCGGTCGATGGAAAGTCAGTGGGGCTCACCGCCTTCATCGAGCATGGCGAGCAGCGGGTTTTCTACCACACGGAGATCGACCCGGCGTTCGGCGGGCGCGGGCTGGCCAGCGTGCTGATCGCCCAGGCATTGGCGACCACCCGGCAGCAGGGCAAGCGCATCGTGGCGATCTGCCCCATGGTCAAGGCGTACGTCGAGAAGCACCACGACTTCGACGACATCCTCGACCCGCGGACGCCGGAGATTCTGCGGCTGCTGCCGCGCTAGACCACCGGGCGGTCAGCCTGCGTGCAGGCGCCGTTCGGGATGGTCGGCAAGCCACCGCTGCTCGACTCGCTTGACCCGCAGATGCTCGAACGTGATGACGAGCGCCCCTGCGGTGACCAGCGCGCCGGCGATGAGGCCGAGCGGTAGCTCGAGTCCCGTATGACCGAACGCGGTTGCGAAGACGAAGCCGGCGATGGTGACGATGCCTAGTGCGATCAGGCCCAGGCCGGGCAGCCACAGGGTGTCGATGAAGGATTCACCGGCATGTGGCTGCGTAGTTCGGGAATGATCCACTGGATCATGGTGCGCGCCCTTCATTCGCATCTCCCTCCTTGCCGAAGATGCCCTAAGGCTACGCCCGAATCGGGGCCCGTTGTGAGATAGTTCACACTTGGCCGCGACCGTCTTCGCGAGGTGGCTAGCGCGGCGGCAGCGGCGCGGCGACGGGCGTGACCGGCACCGGGGGCGGCGGCAGCGCGGAGCCACGCACCCACTGGTCCCACGGCATGCTCCAGTCGCCGTTCTGGTTCAGCATCTGCGGCGGGCCACCGGTGAACTTCACCTCGACGACGTCGCCGGGCACGGAGAAGTCGTAGAACCACTTGGCGTTATCGCTGTTGAGGTTCAGACAGCCGTGCGAGGTGTTCTGTTTGCCCTGCGCCCAGATGGTTGCGTTCAGCTGGTGCAGGTAAATGCCGTCATGGCTGATCCGGGTGGCCCACGGGATGGTCTCCTTGTATCCGAGGCGGCTACTGGTCGGCAAGCCGAACGTCGAGGAGTCCATGATCACCGGGTTGGCCTTGTCCATCACGGTGTAGACGCCCGGCGGCGTCCAGAAGGAGATGACGGTGTTGCCGATGGTCTCCGTGCCGCCCATGCCCATCGAAGTCGGCATGGTGCGCACCAACTGGCCGTTGTCGAAGACGCTGACCTGGTGCGTGTGGTCGTCGGCGACGGAGATGTGGGCATTGCCGATCCGGAACGAGACGCGTTCGTCCTGCTGGCCGTAGGTGCCGTCGCCGAGCCTGACGCCATAGATCTTCGCCGCGACCGAGACCGTCGTGTTCGGCGCGTAGTACTTCTCCGGGCGCCAGTGCGCGTTGGCGTCGTCGACCCAGTGCCACGAACCGGGAACCGGCGGGTTGGTGGTGACGACGAGGTTGCGCTCGGCGGCCGCCTTGTCTTCGATCTTCTCGTCGAAGTGCGCGGTGACCACGACGCCGACGCCGTAGGTGCCACCCTCCTGCAGCGAAGCGCCGGACACGGTGTTGAGATACACCGCCGTCTGGTAGGTGGGATCCAGCGTGGTGAAGCTCGATGTCTGCCGCGACGGCATGCCCGAGGGGCCGCGCGCCTCGATGGTCATCGTGTACTTGCGGCTGTAGCCGAGCTGTTCGGCGGGCGTCCAGGTCTTGCCGTCGGGTCCGAGGGTCCCGGGAATCTCTTTTCCGGCGCCGTTGACCATCGTCACCGCGGTGATGGTGCCGCTGGCGGCCGTGACGTTGACGGGCGCGGCCGGGCTGACGTCCTTCGCCCCACCTGCCGGCGTGACGCGCAGCGCCGCGGGCTCGGGCGCGGCCGGCTGCGACACGGACAGGTCGCGCGATGCAGCGACGACCTTGCAACCCTCCTGGCAGCGCGACGTCGACGACACCACAGTCCCACCGAGCACGGCAAGGACGGCCAGCGCAGCAGCCAGCCAGGCGCCACGGACACGGCGGGATGACGTCAACACAGCTCCAAAGTTCGGCGTCGGCCAGGGATTGTCTGATTTGTGTACTCGAGGTACCGCATCAGAGTAAGCGGTCGGCCGGGTTCTTTGCACGTCGGATGGAGCTCGCTCCGATTTCGCCACAGCGTCGCTTCGGCGTGTCGGCTGGCAAACGCCCGTCGACGTGTGGTAAGCGCTGATTTCGCAGTATTTCACCGGTCTCGGGCAGCGACGCGCTGACCAGCGCGTTCAGCCAAAGGTACTGCACACCAACATCTTTGAGCAACGTCAGCGCCACGACGATCAAATACCTTCAGCTGCAAAATAATTCACGACGCAGAGCGTGCTCTGCGTCGTGAATTCACCGACAAAAGGAGGGCCGGCTACTGACTCGCGAATCGCGTGAGGGCGCCCCCGCGCATCGCGCGGCCGGCACGGGCCTGACGGAAGCCGATCAACCCACCCGCCCCGGTCAGCACCAGTAGGCCGGTGAAACCGGGAACGGCGACGGCGGCGACCTCACCGAGGCCGGCCGCCCGGAGGTCGTCCGAGTACCCGGCCCGATACGGCGCCGCCACGACGACGGCGTTGTCGGCCGCGAAGACCCGATCAGCCGGTGCGGGTCCGCGCACCGGCAGTTCCCCGGCGGCGCCGGTGTGGCCGGCAAAGCGTGAATTGGACTGCGCCCCAACGGCTGCCGGTGGCCCGGTGCGGGTCCCGAAGTCACGGCCGAAGGAGACGGCCTGCGGCACGCCGGACGGCGGCGTGATGGCGGCCGACGTCAGCGACGCCGCCGCCGCGGCCAACCCGTCGACCACCGGCAGAGCCTGCGCCACAGCAAATCCGGGCAGCGCAGCCACGCTCCGGATCGGCTCACCCACGACCGCGGGCAGCGGACCCGTCAACGCCGTCACCGGCGCCATCGGCGCGTCTGCCACAACGACCGCTACCTGACCGGCCGCCACGCTCGCCTGGACCAGCGGAACCGAGACCGACTGGACAGATGGTGTGGCGGTGGGAGTTTCGGCAACGTTGCCTGATTCGCTGGCAGCCGTGCTCCCGGTCGTGCCGACGACACCCGACGGCAAGCCGATCGATGCATTCGAGGACGAGTTCGTGGACGAGACGTTGGTGCCGTTGCGCCCGTCGCCGAACTTGGGCGTTAGTTGCTGGCCGACCGACGGCGCGACACCGAAGCCGCTGAGCGCGCCGGTTCCGGCCGCGGTCGCGGCGGTGGTCAGGCCGCCGAACACCTTGTTCAGATCGCCGATGGACGACAGCCCCGGGCGCGAAGGGCTCGAACTGTCCCCACCTGTCTCAGCTGAAACACCCGGCGAAAGCGGCACGTCATGGGGCGCGGCATTCGCCACGCCGGCACCGAATACCGGCGCGGCGACCAGCCAGGTCACCGCCGCCATGCGCAGGTGCGTCGCCACGCTGAGTCCATCCTCTCGAAGCCGGCCGTCAGCGGCCTTCGTCTAGTTTGCCACAAGAATTTGCCGTTGCGAAAATTTCCGTGGCTGACCCCACCATATTAAGGCAGTCGGCACCAGAAATCAGAACGGCACAGTGGGCAGGTACTTGCCGTCGAGGGTGATGACAGCACGTTCGCCACCATCGGGATCAGCAACCTTCTTCACGTCCAGCCGGAAGTTGATCGCGGAGATGATGCCGTCACCGAACTGCTCGTGAACCAGCGCCTTGAGAGTGGTGCCGTAGACCTGCAGCATCTCGTAGAAGCGGTAGATGGTCGGGTCAGTGGGCACGCCGCCGGGGATAGAGCCGCGGGTCGGGATGGTCTGCAGCAACCGCACCGCGTCGTCGTCCAGGCCCAGCAGGGCACCGACGGCCTTCGCCGATTCCGCCGGAAGCGCGTGCTGACCGAGAACGGCAGCCGTCGTGAAGGCCACCGATAGACCGGCGGCGTCGGCGATCTGCTGCCAGGACAGGTCCTTACGGGTCTTGGCCTCGACAGCCGCGGCGGCAAGGAGCTGACGGGCGGTGGGGTCGAACTGGGCGTGAATCATGGCTGGTGCTTCCTTCCAGAGATGGGTCGATGGTTCTGACGGGATGTCAGTGCTGGATCAGTGCTGCGCCCACGTGCCGTAGGGCACCATCGGGTTGGTTCCGAACGGCACGTAGGGGTTGGCGCCGCCGATGAATGTGTCCTGCGCGTACACCGGAACCGGCCCGGGCAGCGCCACCGTCCCGCCGTTGTCCGCCGGCGCCGGCGCGGCCAGTCCGATGCCGACCGCGGCGAGGGCTCCGGCGACCAGTCCGATTGTCGCGGCGGCGAGGTTGTTCGTGTTCATGATGATGCTTCCTTTCTTGCTGAATTCACCATGCATGAACAGCGTGTATAACGTCCAATAGCCAGTTTTCATGCTTCCTATAGACAATCTCTATAGTTGGTCTCATGGCCGGGCTCGAGCTTCGTCACCTGCGGTATCTGCTCGCTGTCGCCGAAAACGGCAACTTTTCTCGCGCCGCCGAAGAGCTATATGTGTCGCAACCCACGCTCTCCCAGCAGATCAAACAGCTGGAAAACACACTCGGAGTCCAGCTGCTCGACCGCAGCGGCCGCACCGTGCGCCTGACCGATGCGGGCGCCGCCTTCGCCGACCGCGCCCGAAGCGCGCTCCGTGAACTGGCCGCGGCCGAACGCGCCATCGAGGACGTGCGCGACCTCAGCCGCGGTCACCTGCGCCTGGGCTTCACCCCGACGTTCACGAGTTACTTCGTCGCCCCGCTCATTGCCGAGCTGCACGCCCGCCATCCCGGGATCAGCCTGACGGTGGCCGAGATGTCCCAGGACAGCATCGAAGCGGCGCTGCTCGCCGACGACCTCGACGTCGGAATAGCCTTCATCGGCTCCCCCGCCCCCGGCATCGACGCCGCCGCGCTGTTCACCGAGCACCTCGGCCTGGTCACCAGTGGCCCACGGGCCGAGGCTCTGCCCAACCCATTGCCCGCCCGCGCGCTGGCCGAGGTCCACCTGGCCCTGCTGAGCAGCGATTTCCTCACCCGCACCCATATCGATACGTACTTCGCGGAGCACCACGTCGACCCGCGGATCACCGTCGAGGCCAACTCCGTCCAAGCCCTCACCGAGATCGTGCAACGGACGCCGCTCGCAACGGTCCTGCCGGACGCCGTCACCCACGACCATCCGCACCTGACGCCGGTCCCGCTGGACCCGCCCATGCCGACCCGGACCGTCGCGCTCCTGCGCCGCGACGGCGGCTACCACAGCGCGGCCGCCTCCGCCTTCGTGCAACTCACCCACGAACTCGTCGCGACGCGGGGCTATGCGCCTGCTGGGTCATTCTCGAAAGTGCAGTAGTGCAGACCCACCCCCCACGAAGTCGGGCGACTTCGTGGGGGGTGGGTCTGGCGGGTCGTTTACGTCGCCGCTGCGGTGGGTCCGGCGCCGGTCGGGGCGGCAGTAACGACGACTCTGACCGTGGCAGCGCCGTCGCCCGACGCGATCACCAGTTGGGGCGCGTTGGGTGCCGAGACGACGTGTCCACCGGTGACGGTCACCTGGTAGCCGTTCGGGAATTCCACGATCGGCGTCGAGATGACGGTCTGCGAGCCGGCAGCGAAGTCGCCCGTGCCGTCAGCTTTTTGGGTGGCGTAGCTGAATTGGAACGTGCCGTCGGCGTAGGACCAGGACGTCGGTGTGCCGGAGATCGCCTGCGGGTAGGGCTGGGCGAGGATTGCCAGCTTGGTCGCGTCGACATTGTTGCCGGTCGGCGGCAGGCTCGGATCCTTGACCAGCCACTCGGTGCCCGGTGAGCCGGTGATGTCACTTTGGCCGGAGTAGGCCCAGTCCGACCAACCGATCGCATGCTGGTTGGCGCTGTTCATCGGGGGGAACAGCGTTGAGTAGTTGGTCGTGGATCCGATCGTGCCGAACTCGGTCACCATTGCCGGGATACCGTGTGCATGCGCGTAGGCCATTGCCATATTCGTGATTCCGGCAACGTCCGGGATGGAGCCCCCGCCGAACGTCGCCAGCGAGTATGGGTGGTACGAGAAGACGGTGTTGTGGTCGTCCACGGTGCCCAGGTGGGTGCGTACACCGAAGTCGAATAGGGCGTTCGGCTCGAAGTACACCGTTGTGTTCGGGTCGACTGCCCGGATCGCCGACGCGACCTGGTTGTAGAACGGAGTCAACGACTCACGGTCGAAGTGCGAGCCGCCAAGCATGCTCAGCAGCGAGTCCCCGGCGGTCGGGTACGGCTCATTCATGATTTCGTAGCCGGCCACGTTGGGGTCGCCTTTGAAGTAGTTCGCGACGTGTTCCCACATCTGCGCGTAGTGGTCCTCCAGCCCCATCCCACTCGACACTCGGCTGTTCGCCCAGAATGCGCCGATGGCGTACTGCGCGGCAGGATCGAGGAGCGAGGTGATCGGGAAGCCGCCCACCTGGATGTTGGGCAGCCCGCCGGTTTTCGATGCCCACGCAGGTGCACCTTCACCCCCGAACTCGCTGCTGTAGCCGTCCTGGTGCATGTCGAGGATGGTGTAGATCCCGTGGCTGGCCAACATCTGGACGGTCTGGTTGACGGAGTCGAGGTAGGCGGTGTTGTAGACGCCGGGCTCGGGCTCCACGGCGGCCCAGATGACACCAAGCCGCACTTGGTTGAAACCGTTGGCCTGCAGAAACGCTGCGTCGTCCTCGCTGAACCCGCCAGCGGACGGTTCGTATGGCGCGAGCTTGTAGACCTGGTTGACCCCATGCAGGATCACGACCTGCCCGTCACCGTTGGTAATCCAGTTGCCGGTGGTCGACAGGGATCGACCTGAACCGTCGCCGCTGGTCTCAGTGAGTACGGCCCCGGTGCCAAAGTGGCCGACGGCGCCGTGCGTACCGAACAGGCCGGCGTTGCCACCGGCCCCGCCGAGCGCAGGCAAAGTCATCGAGGCGCCGCCCACGCCACTGTTTCCGGCGTCGCCGCCGTTGCCGCCGATTCCCCAGATGAATGACCCCGAACCACCGGTGCCGCCTCGGCCGCCGTCAGCCCCGTCGCCGCCATGGCCACCGGTGCCGCCGACACCGAACAGCAGCCCCAGTCCCGCGCCGCCACGACCGCCGGCTCCGCCGGTGCCGCCGGGCAAGGCGCCACCGGCACCACCGCTACCGCCGATGCCCATGAGGAAGCCGCCGGCACCACCCACGCCGCCTGCGGCTCCCGCACCGCCGGCACCGCCGCGTCCACCATCACCCAGCAATCCACCGCGACCGCCGGCGCCGCCGGCAACACCGGCTTGGGCGCTGTCCCAACCTGCGCCACCATTGCCCGCCAACCATCCGCCTGCACTGCCGGCCGGGTGAGCCGCGGTGCCGGCGGCGCCGTTCCCTATGACGTAAGAACCGGCCAGCTGGTTGATGACGAAGTCCACATCCCGGCCGATGCCGCTGTTGATCCAGCGCTCGACGGCGGCGTGGACCTGGATGTAGACCAGTTGCTGCACGGACGGCGTCGGACTCGGTGAGGTGACAGCAGCGGTGGGCTTGGGTGCTGCGATGCCAGCAGTGGGCTTGAGTGCCGTTCCTGCGTCCTCACGGCGGGCGGCGGCCAGCATGGTCGAGACCAACGGGTTATCCACGGGCGTGGCCGGCGTCTTGCCCGCGCCGGCCGGTGCGGCCGAAGCTGTGGCCATGGATTGAGTTGCCGAACCGGCCGGCGCTGAAGACGCCGACGGCTGCGACGCTGTCGCACTGGCGGGTGCCTTCTTCGACGAAGCCTTGGACGTGCCGCGTGCACTCGACTTTGTGGTTCGCGAGCGCGTCGCGCCGCTGTCGCCGACACCGGCCGAGGGCGGGTCTGCCGAACTCGCCGCGGCTGACGACGCGGACGGCGGCGACGCTGTCGCCTTGCCGGACGCCTTCTTCGACGAACCCGTGGAGGTGCCGCTCGCACCACCACTGACTGAGGGGGCCGCGGAATGGCTGGACGGTGATGCGCCAGCATCCGCCGACGCCACCCCGTTTCCCCAGCTCACAGCAGCGCCGATGCCCAGCGCGACTGCCAAACCCCCAACCCGGCCGATGTACGCAGATGCTTTCATGCGTTTTGGTATACGGGACCCGAGTCGACCGTGGAGTCGATTTCGGCGATTTTTTTCCGGATAGCTGAAAATTCATTCGGGACGCCCCGAACGGCCGACCGACACCTGTGAGGTCGCTGTCAGCAGGGCGCTCGGCGCGGGAACCTAAGCTGTCGAGTGTGGGCGGTGACGATGTCGGCAAGGGCGCGCACGCCGCCTCACGAGTTCGACGCGGACGTCCGCCGCAGATCAGTCGCGAACAAATAGTCGCTGCCGCTCTCGGGGTGGTGCCTGAGCCGGTCACGATGCAAGCGGTGGCCGACGCCCTTGGCGTCGACCGCAAGTCCCTCAACTATCACGTCCGAGATCGCGAAACTCTGTTGCGGCTGATGGCAACCGAGGTGTTCAACGCCGAGTTCTCACGCATTCCCCCACCGCCGCAGGATGATTGGCGCGATGTCCTGCGCTGGTTCGGCGAAACGATCCGCCGTGCCATCCTCATGTTCGGCATCCACGACACGTTCCCGATCGAGGGAGCCCTCGGCCTCGACTCCTTGCGCAAGGCCGAGTATCTGCTCGAAACCCTTGTCCAGGCCGGCTTCGACGTCGAGCAGGCGGGCCGCGCGACCA
This sequence comes from Mycobacterium sp. PDNC021, assembly GCF_048282635.1. Taxonomy (NCBI): domain Bacteria; kingdom Bacillati; phylum Actinomycetota; class Actinomycetes; order Mycobacteriales; family Mycobacteriaceae; genus Mycobacterium; species Mycobacterium sp. PDNC021. The sequence continues at coordinate 1,827,247 of NZ_CP182502.1, read as the reverse complement.
ACATCGTCATCGAGCTCGCGCTGACTTCCGCACGCGACTCCCTGCTGCGCTCTGGGCAACGCAATCACCCGCAACGTGAAGAGGCCATCGAGGCCATCGGGAGCGCCGGCGGGCCCGACTTCACCCTCCTGCATCAGAACCTGGTGGCGAGGAGAGCAGATGTCAACGAGGACGCTCAGTGGGAATTCAATCTCAGCGTTGTCTTCGCAGGGCTCACTACGCTAGTGGCCCAAAACCGGGCACAACCTGATCGGCCGGGAAGTCCTCACGCCGGCCCTCCGTGATGCAGACCGGCGTGGTGATCGTGGCCGCCCTCGTGCCCCGAGTCAGGTGATCCGCCCATCATGCGCAGCATCGGGATGCCGCCGGTGCGGACGAAGCGGACCACCAGCAGCGCGGCCAGCAGCAGGAAGACGATGTTGAGCCAGGTGGTGTAGTTCCACGAGATGCCGCTGTCCATCACCATGGCATTGCGCTGGGTGGGGATGAGACCGGTTGCGCCGAACAGCAATTCGACCAGATAACCCGCCGCGACCATCGAGATGTAAAAGGTGGCCAGCAGCGTCAGCATCATCCGGGTGCCGTAGTACTTCCGGTAGATGTTGAGGATCGGCAGGATCAACAGGTCGGCGAAGATGAAGGCGATCACGCCGCCGAAGCTGATGCCGCCGTTCCACAGCACCGCCGCCAGCGGCACGTTGCCGATGGAGCAGACGAACGACACGATCGCCACGACCGGGCCGACGATCGGTCCCCAGACCACCGACCAGGTGGGGTCGTCGGCGAGGAAGAAGTTCTCCCAGAACGCGTTCGGCACCCAGGCAGCGATGGCGCCGGCGATCAGGAGACCGAGGATCAGATCACGCAGAATCGCCGCCCATTCCATGACGAACACATGCGACACCGAGGTGAACCCCGGCGCCGAGAACAGGCGCTTGGCGAACGACCCCTCGCCCTGCACCGACATGTCCATCGCGGCATGCCCTTCCATCGAGCCGGCGCGGCCGTAGTCCGCCTGCACGCGGGCTTCGTCGATGAGGCGGCTCCGGACGAACAACCGGAACAGCACCGCCAACACGACGATCATGATCGGGCCGCCGATGAATTCCGCGGCGGTGAACTGCCAGCCCATCAGCAGGGCCAGGATGATGCCGAGTTCGACGACGAGGTTGGTGGAGCCGATCTCGAACGCCATCGCGGCGGTGAAGTTGGCGCCCTTGCGAAACAGCGAGCGGGCCAACGCCACTGCGGCATACGAGCACGACGACGATGCCGCGCCGAGTCCCGCGGCCACTGCGAGGGTTTTCGGCTTGTCGTCACCGAGGAGTCGCACGATCGTCGACTTCCGGACGACGGCCTGCACCACTGCCGACAGCGCGAACCCGAGGATCAGCGCCCAGAGAATCTCCCACGTCATCGAACCGGCCAGGGCCAGCGCGTGACCGATCGCTGCGATTGCGGCGTCCACGGGCCTGACGTTAGTCCCGGTCGCCGATGCTCGCCGCCGATGCGGCGCCTTTCATCGAGCGTGGGGCTTTACGCGGAAAATCGGCCAGATTTCCTCGTCATCCCCCACTCTCAACGGCGACTAGGCGGGGCTGCCGATGAAGTCGATGCCGGCGGTGATCGCCGGGCGGTGCCGCAGCATCCGGTAGTGCGCCAACTTGCCGAGTCCCTTGGTGGTCAGCAGCTGGGCGCCGGGCCACGAAGCGGCGAGCTTCTCGCTTGACGAATAGGGGCTGTCGGGGTCATCGGGGTCGTGGATGAGCAGCAGCGGCGGGTGGTCGGCCCGGGCGCCGAGGTTGACCATGTTGGTGTCGGCCAGCGACATGCCGATGCGGCGCACCAGTCGCCGCTGCAGGCCCGCGCGGATCCGACGGCCGAAGTTGTGGCGTGCGGCGAACAGGTCCAGATACATCGGGTAGTCGCCCATCGGCGCGAGCAGCACTAACCGACCGACCTTCGCACCATTGACCGCCGCCGCCATGGTGGCCGAATTGGCCCCGAGCGAATGGGCCACGACCGCGTGAGCCGGCCCGTGCTCGCGGATGACGGCCGCGACCGCGGCGGCGCATTCGATGGCGGTGGTGCGTCCCGGCTTGAGCGCGCCCGGCTCGGACTCGTTGTGGCTCGGCAGGTCGAACGCGATGACCCGATACCCGGCGGCCACGAGCGGCTTGACGAACATGCCCAGGTGCGGGCGGCGGCCGCCCCAGCCGTGCACCAGGTACACCGGCGGTCCGTCGCCCCAGGACTCACCGGCGATGCGGTGGCCGTCCCAGTGCGCTTCCAGCGGTGCGCCGGGCGCGACGCCGGGCGGCATGCGCAGACTCTGCTCGATGATCGGTGGGGTGCACCACAACTCGGTGGCCCACCGGGATCCGATGGCGGGCGCGAATCGCTCGAGCAGCGCGAATCTCGCACGAATCTTCGGGTCGACCGGTGGTTGGACACCGGATCCCTCGACGTCGAGCACGACGTCACGATCCGTTGGGGACTCGACCATGCGTGAAATCCTAACGACCGACCTCGATTCGGCTGCCGGCGATCGGCGGCCGATCAACTCGTGAAACGAAATCAGGCCCCCTCGAAAGGGGGCCTGATCAGTGTGGCAGATGCAGGATTCGAACCTGCGTAGGCTTTCGCCGACGGATTTACAGTCCGCTCCCATTGGCCGCTCGGGCAATCTGCCGGGATTCGCACCACCGGGGACCCCGGGTTTGGCGCGAGTAGCAGAGTACAACGAAGATGTACCGAACACGAAAACGGGACCCCCACCAGGGGCGCAGATACGGAGGGCAATCCAATGGCGGATTCATCGTTCGACATCGTCAGCAAGGTCGACCGGCAGGAAGTCGACAACGCACTGAACCAAGCCGCCAAGGAGCTGTCCACCCGCTTCGACTTCCGTGGCACCGACACCACCATCGCCTGGAAGGGTGACGAGGTCATCGAGCTGGTGAGCTCGACCGAAGAGCGCGTCAAGGCCGCGGTCGACGTGTTCAAGGAGAAGCTCGTCCGCCGCGACATCTCGATGAAGGCGTTCGACGCCGGCGACCCGCAGCCCAGCGGCAAGACCTACCGCGTCTCGGGCACGCTGCAGCAGGGCATCAGCAGCGAGCAGGCCAAGAAGATCACCAAGATCATCCGCGATGAGGGCCCCAAGGGCGTCAAGGCGCAGATTCAGGGCGACGAGATCCGGGTGTCCAGCAAGAAGCGCGACGACCTGCAGACCGTCATCGCCCTGCTCAAGGGCGCCGACCTAGAGGTGGCGCTGCAGTTCGTCAACTACCGGTAGCGCTCAGCTGTCGCTGTTCAGCTCTTTGGTCAAGTTGGTGCCGTTGTTCTTGCTGTCACCATGATGGTTGGTCATGTTGCGGCATTCGCCGTAAATCTTGAACGCGAGCCGACTTTCGCCCTGGTAGTACTCGATGTTGACCGCGACGCCGTCCCGGTTGATGGTGCCGCCATACATGTGTTGGGAGGGCAGCTTGTCTGACCACCCCGACGCCAACATGGCGGCCTTCACCTGCTCGGCGTAGTCCTGGCCGCTGACGCCCGACGGCAGCAACGCACTCATCTCGAGGTAGCCCTTGTTCGGCGGATCGCCATCGTCATTGCAGAACGCGAGATAGCCACCACCGCTGACGTCTTGCAGCCCAGCCACTTTCCGCAATTGACGACCCGCATTGATGACCTGGGCCATGGACTCTTCATCGGTCATGGGGTGCGCTGGACGATCGCTGTGGGGAAGCAAGCCACATCCTCCTAACATCAGGGCACAGACGAAAGCCGCTGTACCGACGCGATATCGACTACTTGTAATCATGGTCGTTCTTCACCGTCTCACCTGGGCGATTGGATTCGGGATCTGAATATGCCGGGGCCCCTGGTACGGGGATGTCCACATGAGGCACCGGAACCTCGATTCCGAACGGCAGGTTGACGTGGTCGGGTGTCGAGAAGGTCGGCCGGTGCCGGTCCTCGGCCAGTAGTCCGTCGGTCGCAAGGCGTTCGCTGTGCCCGCTGGCGATGTCGGTCATCGCGCGCAACGACTCACTGCCCATGTCGTAGTACTTCGAGTGATCATGGAAACTCCAGCCGGTCTCGCCGGCCACCTCGGCCCGGAACCGGGTGGCGCCGAAGCCCTCTGCCGACGGGTCGGTCCCCAGACCGGCGACCGGCCCGAGCGGATTTCCGAGCTCGGCGTTCAGCCATTGCGCCGCCCCCGGACCGCCCGTACCGAGCCGGGCGACGGGATCGGTCGACGCCGCCCCGACGTACACCTGGCCGCCATCGACGTGGAAGTCCGCCGCACTGTGCGCCAAATCTGTTCCAGGGCAACCGATCAACACGACATCGTTGACTTTCATGCCGCCGCCCGCACACGCATCGGCGACGGTGGTGGACCCGTAGGAGTGCCCCATCACCGTCACATGGGAGGTGCCCAAGTGCGTGGCCGCCAGGCCGTTGACGTCGGCAGCCAGCAGGTCGCCGCCCTGCCGAGCCAGGGTCGGGTTCGCGATCCGCGGATCGGTGAAGCTGTCGGGTGCGTCGTATCCCATCCACATCATCACCGCGGTCGAGCGATTCGGGTCGGCCAGCTTCGCCTGGTCGTATACGTGGATGGCGTCGTCGTGACCGTCGGCCAACCAGCCGTCGTGGACACTGCTCCCGGTGCCCGGCACGATGACCGTGGTGTTGTTGGCCGTGTCCGGGTTGCCGAGGCAGATGGCTGCCCGCCCCTGCCCGCCGTCCGCCTCCGGTTGGTAGGCCCAGAGCATGACCGGACGTGACCTGTTCGGGTCCGTGTTCGATCCGCGCTGGTGCGCCAACCCCTCGCTGGTCCGCCGCGCGTTGTAGAACCGGGTGGCGTCGGTCTGCGTCAGCCCGAACCGGCCGGGGTCCTTGAGGACGTCGTCCTCGGAGACATGGTTGCAGTTGGCGACGTCGCGCACCCGGTTCAGGTCGTCGTTCATCACCTGCTGATTGACCACGTCCCGAGCGCTCGCCGGGACGCCGTTGAGGTTGCCCAATTCGGGTGGGTGCCGGGCGATCAGCTGCTGTCGCTGCTCCGGAGTCAGTGCGGTCCACCATTTTTCGACGTCCTCAGGGTTGGTTCCCGGAGGCGGAATCTGGATGTCCTGCCCGCCGATGTTCACCGGCGCAGAGGGTTTCTGGCCTTGCACTGCCTGGTCGATGGCCGTCGCGGTGAGCGTGTCAGTGGTGTCGAAGGCCTTCAACTGCTCCTGAATGGACGTGGTGAAGAACTCCGCTGCTTTCTTGAGGGGCCCCAAGTCCCCGATCAGCCACTGCTGCGGTGTGACCACGCCATCGTCGCTGACCGAAAAACCGAGTTTGATCGCGGTGTCGACGAATTCCAGCAGGGTGCTGCGCAGAGAGGTCAGCTGATTTCCGCCGTCGGTCAGCGCCTCGGTCAGCTTGTTCAGCCTGCCGCGGTAGGCCTCCTGCTCGTCGATCAGCTGCTGCGCCTTGGCGACCGCGGCATCGGCGGCCTGCCCGTGCCAGTTCGCTTTCAAGTTCGCCAGCTGGCCGCGCTCGACGCCGATGACGATCTCCAGCGCGGCCGATGTGGTCCGTACCTCGTCCGCGGCATCGAGCAGCGCCCCGGGCTTGGCCGCGCGCACGCGCGACACCGTCACCGTCACCAGTGCCGCACCCCCTCGGCGATCCCTCATCTGATCGTCGCACAGGTCGCGGGTACCAACCCGACACAACATTCAATCCGCACCACCAACCGGACACTCCGCCAATCCCGTCGCTCCGCTCGCCCAGGCGACATAACCTGTCGCCATGGCACCAGCGCAGCGCGTACCGACCGTCGTCGTCCTCGGTGGCGGATCCTGGGGCACCACGGTGGCCTCGATCTGCGCACGCCGGGGACCGACGCTGCAGTGGGTACGGTCCGCGGAGACAGCGGCCGACATCAACGAAAAGCACTGCAACAGCCGCTATCTGGGCGACGGGGTGGCGCTTCCCGAATCACTGCGGGCGACCACCGACTTCTCCGAGGCGGCGGGCTGTGCCGACGTCATCGTGATGGGCGTGCCGTCACACGGCTTCCGCAACGTGCTGGGCGAACTGGCCAAGGAACTGCGGCCGTGGGTCCCGGTGGTGTCGTTGGTCAAGGGCCTGGAGCAGGGCACCAACATGCGCATGAGCCAGATCGTCGACGAGGTGCTGCCCGGGCACCCGGCCGGAATCCTGGCCGGGCCGAACATCGCCCGTGAGGTCGCCGAGGGCTACGCCGCCGCCGCCGTGCTGGCCATGCCGGACCAGCACCTGGCCGCCAATCTCGCGGGCCTGTTCCGCACCAGGCGTTTTCGCACCTACACCACCGACGACGTGATCGGTGTCGAGATGGCCGGGGCGCTCAAGAATGTGTACGCCATCTCCGTCGGCATGGGGTACTCATTGGGCATCGGCGAGAACACCCGAGCGATGGTGATGGCGCGCGCGGTGGCCGAGATGTCCAAGCTGGGCGTGGCGATGGGCGGCAACCGGGACACGTTCGCGGGCCTGGCCGGCATGGGCGACCTGATCGTCACCTGTACCAGCCAGCGCAGCCGCAACCGGCACGTCGGCGAGCAGCTGGGCCAGGGCAAGAGCATCGCGGAGATCATCTCGTCGATGAACCAGGTCGCCGAGGGCGTCAAGGCCGCCAGCGTGATCATGGAGTTCGCCGAGACACACGGGCTCAGCATGCCGATCGCCCGTGAGGTGGATCAGGTGATCAACCACGGCTGCACGGTGGCGGACGCCTACGCCGGCCTGATGCTCGAGAAGCCCGGGCACGAAGTACACGGCTCGGGCTTCTGAGTTCCGCGCTCGCGCGGCGCTGCGATCAGTTCGCGTAAGGGCTGCGGTCTTTCGGCCTGTCCAGCAACGGATTCGACTCGTTGACGATGAAGCTGCCCGACGGGCTGACCACGAAACCGGACTGGTCGAAGCCGTTGACGCACGCCGTCATTGTCCCGTCGGTGCCGCAGGTGATGTTGCGGTAGCTGATCCGCGAACCGGCAGGCAATGTCTGCACCGCGCCCGGCATCTCGCCGAGGTACTTCGGTCCATTCAGGATGTTGAACGCCGGCGCACCGAACTGACCGCCGACGACCACGTTGGAGCCTTCCGGCGCGCCCGGCAGCGGGCCGCTACAGCCGTACTCGCCTTCGTTGCGGCGCATCACGCAGGTCAGGCCGCCGGGCGCCTGGAACATGTAGAAGGAGCCGTCCTTGCTGGCGAAATTCGACGGGCTGACGGGCTTGAATCCGTTGAGGTTCGGCGCGGCGGGTCCCGGTGGCGGGGGCACCGGCTCCGGCGGCGGATCGGCCGCGGCAACGCCCGGCACCAACGAGATCGCCCAAGTGGCCGCGACCGCACCGATCAGGAATCTGCTCAACACCTGCTCAGAGTAGAACCCCGTCGCCATAGCTCGCAGCGCCAGCGTCAAATCACTTGCAGCCGAGGTCGACGTAAACCGTGGTGCTCTGGCCGCGCAGCTTGCCTTCCTGACTCGACAGCTCGCGGCCGTGCCGGACCGCGGTGACGGTGCACTTGTCGAGGGATCCGCTGCCGACCCGTGACTCGATCACCCGGAAGCCTTCGGTCTGCAGCCGGTGGATCGTCTGCGTCGCGGATTCCCCGGGGCCGGGCGGCACGACCGGGCGAGCCGCGGCCGGTACGGCCAGCGCGACCATCAAGGCCAGGACGATTCCGGTTCCGACTGGGATCCTCGTGGGATTCTTCATGTTTTTCCCTCTCCCGCATTCAGCGCAGATTGCACTGAATCAATAACTTCGACAGTAGCCGCGGAATTGAGCGAGAAACGCATTCTCAGGTCGAACGCATACCGATACCCGCATGGATCATGCGGAATTCAGGCGAAACTCAAATAGTCGTCTCGACGGTGTGCGGGGTGTACGACTCACTCATCGTCACGTACTCGCCGACGTCCCGGAGCATCGGCAAACGGACCCGGAAAGTGGTTCCCGCAGTGTTTGATTCGACTTTCACCCGGCCGCCGTGCGCTTTGACGATCGTCGACACGATCGCCAGACCGAGGCCGGTGCTTCCGAGCGCGCGAGAACGCGATTTGTCGGCAACCACAAATCTGTCGAACAAATTCGGCAACAATTCTTCGGGAATTCCCGGACCGTCGTCGGCGACGGTCAGTTCCACATATCCGGGGCCCGGGGTCAAGGTCGTCGTGACCGCCGTTCCCGCCGGCGTGTGCACCCGAGCATTGGCCAGCAGGTTGCCGATCACCTGATGCAACCGTGCCGGGTCACCACGTACCCACACCGACACGTCAGGCAGGCGCGAGCGCCAGCGATGCGCCGGCGATGACACCGCGGCGTCGTTGACCGCATTGATCACCAGATCGCACAGGTCGACGTCATCGGTCTCGAGGTCCTGATGCTCCTCGAGACGCGATATCAACAGCAGGTCCTCCACCAGACCGGACATCCGCTGCGCCTCGGACTCGATGCGGGCCAGCGCGTATTCGGTGGTCTCGGGCAGTGCCGCACTGTCCTGACGGGTCAGCTCGGCGTACCCGCGGATGGCGGCCAGCGGCGTCCGCAACTCGTGGCTGGCATCGGTGAGGAACTGCCGCGTCCGACGGTGGGAGGCGGCGAGTTCGGCCAGCGCGCTGTCGACGTTGTCCAGCAGTTTGTTGAGCGTGTCCCCCACGATGCCGACCTCGGTACGCGGATCGGTGTCCTCAGGCCGGACCCGTTCGGTGATGCGGTGGTCCTCACTGCCGAACTGGCGGGTCGCCACCTTGGCCGCCGTCGAGGCCACGCGGCTCAGCGGCCGCAGCGCATAGTTCACCACCGCGATGGTGCCGACAGCCGTCAGCGCGATGGCCAGCAGCGTCATGACCGCGACCGCGACGGTCTTGCGCGCCACCACGCTGTTGGCCTCTTCCATGGACACCCCGGAGACCAGCACGTCACCGCCGCCGGCGTCCTGTCCCGCCAATCGGTACCAGCCGAGTTTCGGCAGCTTCACCGTGCGCGGTCCGAGATTCGTCCACTGCTGCCCACTGACAGCCTTGATGACGTCGGGCTGGACCGGCTTCGGTTCCCCGTCGGGGAACACCGCCGACTGCACGACGACGCCTTTGTGCACGACGGCGATGAGATTGCCCGGGGCCTGGCCACCGAAGGCCGTCAGGCCGTCTTCCCCGGCGTCGATGGGATGCGCCGGGTCACCACGCTTGATCTCCAAGCGGTCATACGAATGGCCGAGAGCATCGAGCGAACGGTCCAATTCCGCGTCGCTCATCGCGGACACGTAGCTGTGCAGGCTGTACACCGACAGCACCCCGACCGCCAGCAGCACCACGGTGACCAGGGAGGTGACGCCGAGCACGAGACGCCGACGCAGGGTCCGCGGACGCCACCACGGCACCCGAGCCGGATTTCGGGCCAGCACTCGAGTCGGGACCCGGGTCACGCGTGTCACCTCGGGCAGATTAGTCCTCCGCGTCGGCAGGGCGCAGCATGTAGCCCACGCCGCGCACTGTGTGGATCATCGGTTCACGATCGGTGTCGATCTTCTTGCGCAGATACGAGATGTAGAGATCGACGATGCTCGACTTGCCGCCGAACCCGTAGTTCCACACCCGGTCGAGAATCTCCGCGCGGGCGATGGCCCGTCGCGGGTTACGCATCAGGTACCGGAGCAGTTCGAACTCGGTGACGGTCAACGAGATCAGTTCACCGGCGCGGGTCACTTCCCGGCTGGCACCGTTGAGCACCATGTCGCCGACCTTGAGCACTTCGTCGGACTCCGGCGCCAGGTGGCTGGACCGGCGCAGCAGTCCACGCAGCCGTGCCACGAGCTCTTCGAGGCTGAACGGCTTGGTCATGTAGTCGTCGGCACCGGCGGTCAACCCGGTGACCCGGTCCATCACGGAGTCCCGCGCGGTGAGGAAGAGGGTCGGCGTGTAGCCCTCCGCCGAGCGCACCCGCTGCAGCAACTGCAGGCCGTCGGTGTCGGGCAGCATGATGTCCAGCACCACGAGGTCGGGTTCCATCTCGCCGAATTTGGTCACCGCATCGCGGCCGTTGTGCGCGACCTCGACGACCCAGCCCTCGTAGTGCAGGGCCATCTTGACCAGGTTGGTCAGCGCCGGCTCATCATCGACCAGCAACACCCGGATAGGGGATCCGTCGGCACGTTCCATGCGCGGCAGCTGGCCGAGCACGGCGGCCCGGGGGTGACGCTCGCGAGGTGGTACCGACATCGTCGTCATTCTTCCATTGTGTTGAGTGCACCGAAAATTGTCACTGCGTTCATACCGAGTTCAAATATTAGTCCTCGATATGACTCACGTCACTTACGCAGTCCGATGTGATGCGCGAGAATCGTTGCAATAGAGCCATTTTGACTGGTCGGACCACCAATCATCAGCATACCGGCCGCGCCGATTCCACCTGGTAGCGCAGGATTGCGAATTACTCAACCAACTGGCGCGACAAGAAGATTTGCGTTCTCTATGGGAAGTCCCCTTCGCCTTGCGACCCCGTCTGGCGATAAATACTCTCGCACTTAGCAATTGGCGCAGATTCTCATCGGCGACCGCCAAATCAGAATGAAACATGTTGTTGCACAACATGTTTGATCGACAATGACGTCGGCGGGCGCGCGGGCCAACACTCACGCCGCGCATCTGCACATGTGTCCATCGGACAACTAACGGAGAACGGAAACCTAGGCATGCTAGAAACCGCCCCGCCGGCAAAGGGACTACGCGCGATACTGCGCTACGACCTGCCGGCGTCACTCGTCGTATTCCTGGTGGCACTGCCACTGTCACTCGGCATCGCCGTCGCCTCCAACGCTCCGATCCTGGCGGGCATCATCGCCGCCGTCGTCGGTGGCATCGTCGCCGGCGCGCTCGGCGGCTCGCCGCTGCAGGTGAGCGGGCCGGCCGCCGGCCTGACCGTCGTCGTCGCCGGCCTGATCGCCGAATTCGGCTGGGGCGTCACGTGCGCCATCACCGTCGGCGCCGGCATTCTGCAGATTCTGTTCGGCCTGAGCCGCGTGGCCCGGGCCGCGCTGGCGATCTCGCCGGTCGTCGTGCACGCCATGCTGGCCGGCATCGGTGTCACCATCGCGCTGCAGCAGCTGCACGTGCTGCTGGGTGGCAAGTCCAACAGCTCCGCATGGGAGAACATCCACGAACTGCCCGCCCAGCTGACGAACATCCAGGGCGCCGGGTTCCTGCTCGGCATGCTGGTCATCGTCACGCTGGTGGCGTGGCGCTGGGTGCCGGCGCCGATCAACCGGATCCCCGGTCCGCTGGTGGCCATCGTCGGCGTCACCGCGCTGTCCGTCGCGCTGCCTTTCGACGTCAAACGCATTCAGATCAACGGCTCGCTGCTGGACTCGCTGACGCTGCCGACCCTGCCGACGGGCGACTGGGACGGCATCATCGCCGGCGTGCTGACCGTCGCGCTGATCGCCAGCGTCGAGAGTCTGCTGTCCGCGGTGTCGGTGGATCGCATGCACAACGGCCCCCGCACCAACTTCGATCGTGAGCTGATCGGCCAGGGGGCGGCCAACGCCGTCTCCGGCGCCATCGGCGGCCTGCCGGTCACCGGCGTGATCGTGCGCAGCTCGACCAACGTCACCGCCGGCGCCAGGACCCGGGCTTCCGCCATCCTGCACGGTTTCTGGATCCTGTTGTTCGCGGTGCCGTTCGCCGGCCTGGCACAGCTGATCCCGACGTCGGCGCTGGCCGGCCTGCTGATCGTCATCGGCTGCCAGTTGGTGAAGAAGGCGCACATCGAAACCGCCCGGCGCACAGGCGATATCGCGGTCTACGCGATCACGATTCTCGGCGTCGTCTTCCTCAACCTGCTCGAGGGTGTGCTGATCGGCCTCGCCCTGGCCGTGGCGCTGACCGTCTGGCGCGTGATCCGGGCCAAGATCGTCACCGAGCACATCGCCGGTAACGACTGGCGCATCGTCATCGAGGGCTCCGTCAGTTTCCTGTCGCTGCCGCGCCTGACCTCGGCGCTGGCCTCGCTGCCGGCCGGCTCCGACGTCACGATCGACCTGTCGGTGGACTTCATCGACCACGCCGCTCACGAAACCATCGACGAGTGGAAGCGCCAGCACGTGGCCGGCGGTGGCTCGGTAGAGATCCACGAGCACGGCACCGCCGAGCTCCATCACGCGACAGCCGGCCCGCCGACCCGCACGTTCACCCCGTTCGACAAGCGGTCCGGCGTCGTCCCGTGGAAGTCGCAGACCCAGACCAACTCCGTCATGGAAGGCCTGGAGACGTACCACCGCCGCACCGCACCCGTGCTGCGTCCGCACATGGAGGAGCTGGCCCACACCCAGAAGCCGGAGACGCTGTTCATCACCTGCGTCGACTCGCGGGTCGTGCCCAACCTCATCACCAGCAGTGGCCCCGGCGACCTGCTGACAGTGCGCAACGTCGGCAACCTGATCCCGGAGGGACGGACCGACGCCTCGATCGAGGCGGCCATCGCGTTCGCCGTCGACGTCCTGCAGGTCTCCTCGATCGTGGTGTGCGGCCACTCCAGCTGCGGCGCCATGACCGCAGTGCTGAGCAAGGATCAGGGCCAGGACGAACACCTGCACACCTGGCTGGAGCACGGCGACGCGACGTTGCGCGCCTTCGACGACGGCCGCCACCCGGTGGCACTGGCCGCGGCCGAGGAAGGCTTCGGCGTCGTCGACCAGTTGTCGATCGTCAACGTCGCCCTCCAGGTGCAGACCCTCGCCGCCCATCCGCTGGTCCGGGCCCGGCACCGCGCGGGCGAGCTCGAGGTGATCGGGCTGTTCTACGACATCGGCAGCGCGGCCGCCCTGCGGGTGACGCCGGTCGGCGTGGACCGTCTGGTCGAGGTGGCCGAGTAGTACCTGATTGATCCTGCGCCCAGGGCCGTAAACCGCGAGAGCGGCGGGCCCTGGGCGCAGTGTCATTTCCGGATCATTTCCAGGTCAGTTGCAGCGGCAGGTGCCGCCGGCGGAAACCTCGACGACGGGCATCGTGCCGTCGGGCCGCCAGTCGAACGGGAAATGCTTGCTCGACGCGCCGAGGTACTCGTGGGAGAAGTCGAACCCGACGGCGTCGGCCTTCTTCACCACGCCCCACGTCGCCACCTGTCCCGGCCCCACCTCCGCGCCCGGGGCGTTGACGGTCGTGACGCGGCGGTTCGGATCGGCCGTCGGCCCCGTCAGCGCGTCGACCCGCACATCGACCTTGCCCGGAATCTCCGCCCGCCAGTAGGCGAGGTCGTCAGCCGCCGCGAAGTTGATCGGCGCGTACTCGATGCCCCGCAGCTCGCTGATCAGACTGCCGAACTCCCCCGGCCAGCCGCCCTCGTCGCCACGGAAGATCCGCTCCAGCGCGAGCCGCTGGTCGGCATCGGCCTTCTCGTCGATGTAGAACATCAGCTTCATGGTGGCGTCCGGGTCACCCACCCACATGTTGCCGGCGAACTCACCCAGGGCCACCACCCCAAGTTCACTCAAATCGGTTGTGCCGTAATGCCCTTCGTGCACCTGCCAGACGAGCGTGAACAGGCAGTCGCCGTGCGTGGGCTCCTGCGCGAAGCTGCACGGGCAGGGCAGCTTGCAGCTGCACACATCGAACCACTCGCCGCGTAGATGCCAATCGGTCTTCGGGGTTACCGCCACCGTCATCGCTGAATCCCTTCTCGTTTTATACCCCCTTGGGGTATCTGACGCAGACGACGTTACGCAGCGATCGCAGCACGCGTCAAGTACCCCCAGGGGGTATCTTTCGATGAGTTTCGTATGCGCGGCCCGCACCGCGTTGACCCTGCAACCAGGCCGCAAAAGTGTGAGTAACGAAGACCCTCAGCGCAGGGTCAACAGGGAAGCCGGGCGCTATCGCCCAGCCATGCGCTCCAGGCGCGCGATCCGCTCCTCGATGGGCGGATGGGTCGAGAACAGTTTGCCGATCTTCTCGCCGGCCCGGAACGGGTTCGCGATCATCAGGTGGGCCTGGTCGGCCAGTTGCGGCTCAGGGGGCAGCGGGGCCTGCTGCACGCCGTCGCTGATCTTGCGCAGCGCGCTCGCCAGCGCCAGCGGGTCGCCCGTCAGCTCAGCGCCCGACTGGTCGGCCTGGTACTCACGCGAGCGCGACACCGCCAGCCGGATGATGGTCGCGGCCAACGGGCCGACGATCGAAAGAACCAGCAGGACAAAGGGATTGGGTCGGTCGTCGCGGTCGCCACCGAACATGCCGATGAAGTAGGCCACGTTGACCAGTGCCGTCACCACCGACGCCATGGCGCCCGCCACGCAGGAGATCAGGATGTCGCGGTTGTAGACGTGCGACAGCTCATGCCCCAGCACGGCGCGCAGTTCGCGCTCACTGAGGAGGTTCAGGATGCCCGTGGTGCAGCACACGGCGGCGTTGCGGGGATTGCGCCCGGTGGCGAAGGCATTGGGGGCAGCGGTGTCGCTGATGTACAACTGCGGCATCGGCTGCCGCGCGGTGGTGGCCAGTTCGCGGACGATCCGGTACATCGCCGGCGCCTGCATCTCGCTGACCGGCTGCGCGTGCATGGCCCGCAGCGCCATCTTGGCGCTGTTGAAGTAGACGTAGGCATTCATGCCGATGGCGAACAGCACCGCCAGGTACATGATGTTCTTGCCGAACAACGAACCGATCAGCACGATGAGCGTCGAGAAGCCCGCCAGCAGCGCGAACGTCTTCGCGGTGTTCGCGTGCGGATTCCACGTCATCAGCTAGCTCCTCCAAGCGCAGTCAGTGCTCAGCGCAATCAACTCACTGAATTGAACGCACGGCAGCTGGTGCCTGGTTCCGCGGTGTCCCGATCGACGGTCAGCCGTGGCGGTCAGCGGTGTACTCGACCAGGTTGAGCAGCGCCAGCCGGCCGGGCAGGTCCGGGAGGTTGTTCAGCTCTGTGCGAGCGTCCGCGGCGAAGCGCTGCACGGTGCGCTTCGCCTCGACCATGCCCTCCGACGCCCGGAGCAACGCCAGCGCCTCCGCGAGGTCGGCGTCGTTGTCGATGGGCTTGGCCAGCAGCACCCGTAGCCGGTCGGCGTCGGCCTCGGTGCCGCGCAGCGCGTACAGCACCGGCAGGGTGTGCACGCCTTCGCGCAGGTCGGTGCCCGGCACCTTGCCCGACTCGTCGGGATCGCTGTCGATGTCGATGATGTCGTCGGAAATCTGGAAGACGGTGCCGACGATGCCGCCGAGCCGGCTGAGCCGCTCGATCTGCTCCTCATCGGCGCCCGAGAACGTCGCGCCGAACCGGCCGGAGGCCGCGATCAGGCACGCGGTCTTCTCGTAGACGACCTTCAGGTAGTGCTCGACGGGATCGGCACCTTCGACGGCGCCGCGGGTCTCGCGCATCTGGCCCGTCACCAGCTGGGCGAAGGTATCGGCGATGACGCGGACCGCGTCGGGCCCCAGCCGGGACACCAGACGCGAGGCGGTGGCGAACAGGTAGTCGCCGGCCAGGATGGCGATGTTGTTGCCCCAGCGGGCGTTGGCGCTGTCCGCGCCGCGTCGCACCTGGGCCTCGTCCATGACGTCGTCGTGGTACAGCGTCGCCAGGTGCACGAGCTCGATCACGGCGCCCGCGATGGAGACGTCGTCGTTGTCGGGGTTCGGCCCCAGCGACGCCGAGAGCACGGTGAACAGCGGACGGAACCGCTTGCCACCAGCCTGGAACAGGTGCTGGACCGCCTCGGCCATCAGCTCGTCAGCTTTGCCCAGCTCGGTCGACATCAGGTCTTCGATACGCGCGACCGCGTCGCGAACCTGCGCGGCAAAGGCGGCGTCACCAAAGTCCACGCCCGCGACCACTGTCGCTGGTGTCTTCATGGGTCCAACATACTGGGCGGCATGGTCGTGCACGCAGATGTGGTCGTGGTCGGAGCCGGGCCGGCAGGTTCCGCGGCTGCCGCCTGGGCAGCGCGCCGGGGCCGCGACGTCTTGGTGATCGACTCCGCGCAGTTCCCCCGGGACAAGGCCTGCGGCGACGGCCTGACTCCGCGGGCCATCGCGGAGCTGCGTGAGCTCGGGCTCGGCGAGTGGCTCGAGGGCCGGGTCAGCCATCACGGTCTGCGCATGGCCGGGTTCGGCGCGCAGCGCGAGGTCCGGTGGCCCGGGCCGTCGTTCCCTGCCACCAGCAGCGCCGTGCCGCGCACCGAACTCGACGACCGGATCCGGCAGGTCGCGGCCGACTCCGGCGCGAAGATGCTGCTGGGCGTCAAAGCCGTCGACGTGGAGCACGACGCCACCGGCCGGGTGCGCACGCTGAAGCTCGATGACGGGCAAGAGATCGGCGTGGGTGAGCTCATCGTCGCCGACGGCGCCCGATCGACGCTGGGCCGGGTGCTGGGCCGGCAGTGGCATCAGGAGACGGTGTACGGGGTCGCGATCCGCGCCTACATCGAGACACCCCGACACGCCGAACCGTGGATCACTTCGCACCTGGAGCTGCGCTCGCCCGAGGGCGAGGTGCTGCCCGGCTACGGCTGGATCTTCCCGCTGGGCAACGGCGACGTGAACATCGGCGTGGGCGCGCTGGCCACCGAGAAGCGGCCGGCAGACGCCGCGCTGCGCCCGCTGCTCGCCCACTACACCGACCTGCGCCGCGACGAGTGGGGCTTCGAGGGTCAGCCCCGGCTGGCCAAGTCGGCGCTGCTGCCGATGGGTGGCGCGGTGTCCGGGGTGGCGGGGCCCAACTGGATGCTGATCGGCGACGCCGCGGCGTGCGTCAACCCGCTCAACGGCGAGGGCATCGATTACGGCCTGGAGACCGGGCGGCTGGCCGCCGACCTGCTGGGCTCAGGTGATCTGAGCGCGGCCTGGCCCGCCGTGCTGCAGGAGCACTATGCCGCGGGGTTCTCGGTGGCGCGCCGGCTGGCGATCCTGCTGACCGTGCCGAAGTTCCTGCCGATCACCGGCCCGGTCGCGATGCGGTCGCAGTACCTGATGACGGTCGCGGTCCGGGCCATGGGCAACCTGGTGACCGAAGAAGACACCGACGCGGTCGCCCGCATCTGGCGCCGCGCCGGACGGGGCTCGCGCCGGCTGGATCAGCGCAAGCCGTTCAGCTGACCGACCGCGCGAACCCGACGATGTCGCGGATGGTGGCGGCGAAGACGTCAGGCATGGCGCCGGCCAGCAGGATGTCCCCGGCGTGGCAGGTGCCGGCCACGATCCGGCCGACGACGCTCACCCCGGCGCCCGCCAGCCTGCGGTAGTAGACCAGGCCCTCATCGCGCAGTGGGTCGAGCTCGTTGACCGAAATGACGTGCGGCGGAAGGCCTGCCATATCCGCATCGGTGGCCACCCCGGCCCAGCAGGTGCCGTCCTGCGCATGCTCCTGGTTTGGGTCGTAGAGGGCACCCAGCAGGGCCAGTTGCAGACAGCTGATGAAGTACCCGTCGTTCTCGCGCAGCGACGGCAGGTCGTCGGCGTCCTCGAGCCACCGGTTGGAGATGTAGGGGCACTGGGCGTAGACGCCGGCGATCTCGTCGCCCCAGCCCTCCCGGTTGGCCTTCAGCGCCACCGTCAGTGTCAGGTTCCCGCCGCCGGACTCCCCCGACACGATCAGGTGGCTGATGCCGAGCTGGTCTTTGTTCGCCGCCGTCCACCGGACGGCTGCCGCGCAATCGTTGAGTCCGGCGGGGAACGGGTGCGGGCCCAGTGCGCCGCCGGAATTGCGGAACTCGACGCCGATGACGACGAGCCCTGCCGCCGCGAGGTTCTCGCGGAGCCGGACGTACTGGATGTCCGCGGCGCTGAGGATGGCCATCCCACCCCCGTGCAGGTGCACCACAGCGGGCAACGGACCGGCGGCCTCCGTGGGCCGGCTGATGTAGAGCGTGATCTCGTTGCCGTCGGCACCGGTGATGGTGGTGGTCGTGCTGCTGACGCCCTCGGGCGCAGGGGCCTTCTCCCCCAACATCTTCAGGACGGCGCCGGTCCCCTGTTCGGCGAAGTTGGAGAACTCCACGAGCTGCTCGAGCGGGGAGTCGAGCGTCAGGGGCGGTTCGGGCAGTCGGCCGTCCATCCCGAACGCGGCGAGTCCTTTGACCATGCGCGGATCAGCGCGCGGGTCGGTGCCGATGGTGCAGTCAGGGTCAGCGAGGCGTCCAAAGGGCATGGGCCCATCTTGGTGCACAAAGTGAACTTGGTCGCGACTTTGTGAAAAGTCGCGACCAAGTTCAAACCGTCGGCGGATGGGTTACCGGCATTCGCAGAGGTACGCGGTCTCGACCTCGACGCGGACGCCGAACTTGCTGTCGGCCGGCACGGTGAATTGCGTTCCGGCGGCGAAGGTTTCCCACTCGTCACTGCCGGGCAGCTTGACGGTCAGGGCGCCGGAAACGACGTGCATGATCTCGAGGCTGGAGGTGCCGAACTCGTATTCGCCGACGGCCATGACGCCGACGGTCGCGGGGCCCTCCGCGGGCGCGAACGCGATCGATGCGACCTTGCCATCGAAGTACTCATTGACCTTGAACAACTGGGGCTCCTCGAACTCAGGTGAGGGGCCAGAATATCGGGCAGCCAGGCGGGCTAGTGCACCACGTATCTGTGCACCCCGAGCATCGCGTTCTCGTCGGCCGGCTCGGTGGTGCACTCGTGCAGCGCCGCGCGTACTCCGTCGGTGTCCATACCGGTGCCGATGCACACCAGCTGGGTGCCCGAGCCGCGGCGCTTCTGCAGCCGCAGCGAGCCACCCACCAGTTGCAGCAGGTACCGGTGTCCGGCCCCGAAGTCGACGAAACCCTTTGCCCGGTACAGACCTTCGGGACGGTCCCGCAGCAGGGCCAGCAGCCGGCGCGGATTCAGCACAGCGTCGGTGGCGTACTCGACGGATTCGTAGACGGGGTGCTCGTGGTCGTGATCGTCGTGCAGCAGCTCGTCGAACGACAGCTGGGCCTGTGGGGCGCGCTGCGGGACGTCGATGAGGAGCGTCGGATCAATGCGCGCAAAATCGGTGAGCTGCACCGGAACTCGCGGATTCTGGGCGCGAATCCGGGCGAGCACGTCGTCGATGTCGGCGGCTTCAGAGGCGCGGTTGAGCACGACCAGATCGGCCACCGGCAACCCGTGCCCGAACTCTGGCTCCGTCGCATTGACCACCAGCACCAGGCCGGCGTAGTGGAAGTCGTCCGAGCCGGCGGTCATGATGGTGCGCGCCACAGCGGGCGGCTCGGCGACGCCGCTGGCCTCCACCACGATCAGATCGAGGGCCGGGCGCACCGCCGCCAGCTTGCCCAGCATCTCGGCGACTTCACCGTCCTCGGCGACGCAGCAGATGCAGCCGCCCGGCAGCGACGCCATGGCGTCGACCTGACCGGCGACCAGCATCGCATCGATGTTGACGGAGCCGAAGTCGTTGACCAGCACACCGATTCGCGCCCCGCGGCCATTGCGCAGCAGGTGATTCAGCAGCGTGGTCTTACCGGCGCCCAGAAAGCCGGCGACAGCGAGGACGGGAATACTCAAGATCAGACGGAGAGGCCAATCGGCGGTTTCACCGCGGCGTGCAACGCGACGATGCCACCGGTCAAGTTGCGCCACTTCACCTGCGACCAGCCGGAGGCCTCGATCTGGCGCGCCAGGTCGTCCTGGTCGGGCCAGGCCCGGATCGACTCGGCGAGGTAGACGTACGCCTCGGGATTGGACGACACCGCGGTGGCCATCGTCGGGAGCGCCTTCATCAGGTACTCCTTGTAGGCCGTGGCGAACAGCTGATTGGTCGGCGTGGAGAACTCACACACCACCAGGCGGCCGCCCGGCCGGGTCACGCGGGCCATCTCGCGCAGGCCGGCGGTGAAGTCGACGACGTTGCGCAGCCCGAAGCTGATGGTCACCGCGTCGAACACGCCGTCGTCGAACGGCAGTTTGGTGGCGTCGCCGGCGACCTTCGGGACGTCCCGGGCCGCGCCGGCGGCCAGCATACCGACCGAGAAATCGCAGGCCACGCACCACGCGCCGGACGCCGCGAGTTCGACGGTCGACACCGCGGTCCCGGCAGCCAGGTCCAGCACCTTGTCACCTGGGCCGATGCCCAGCGCCGCGCGCGTCTGCCGCCGCCAGAACCGGTCCTGCCCCAGCGACAGCACCGTATTGGTGATGTCATAGCGACGGGCCACGCCGTCGAACATCGACGCGACCTCGTGCGGATCCTTCTCCAATGACGCGCGACTCACGTGGTTGACGCTACCGGCCACGGGAATGGAACGGCCACCGCAGGGGCTGTAAGCCGCATGGGTGCAAAAGTCTGGTTCATCACGGGTACATCGCGCGGCTTCGGACGGGAGTGGACGGCTGCGGCGCTGGAGCGCGGCGACAAGGTGGCCGCGACGGCGCGGGATGTGTCGACGCTCGACGATCTGGTGGCCGAGTACGGCGACGCCCTGCTGCCGATCGCACTCGATGTCACCGACCGGGACGCCGACATCGCCGCGGTGCAGGCCGCGCACGAGCACTTCGGCCGGCTGGACGTCGTCGTCAACAACGCGGGTTACGGCCAGTTCGGCTTCGTCGAGGAGCTGTCCGAGGCCGAGGCCCGGGATCAGATCGAAACCAACGTCTTCGGCGCGCTGTGGATCACGCAGGCGGCGCTGCCGTACCTGCGCGCGCAGGGCGGCGGGCACATCATCCAGGTGTCCTCGATCGGTGGCATCAGTGCGTTCGCGGGCCTCGGCGCGTACCACGCGTCCAAGTGGGCACTGGAGGGTTTCTCTCAGTCATTGGCCGCCGAGGTGGAGCGGTTCGGGATTCACGTCACGCTGATCGAGCCGGGCGGCTTCTCGACGGACTGGAGTGGCGCGTCAGCGAAGCGGACCACCGAGCTCGAGGCGTACGACGGGCTGCGCGCAGACGTCGCGCGCTGGCGCGGCGAGCGCAACGCGGTACCGGGCAACCCGGAGGCGTCGGCCGCCGCGGTGCTCAAGATCGTCGATGCCGAAAACCCGCCGCTGCGAGTCTTTTTCGGTAGTGCACCGCTGCAGATCGCCAAGGCCGACTACGAAAACCGCTTGCGCACCTGGGAAGAGTGGCAGCCCGTCGCCGAGCTCGCCCAAGGCTGACGCTAGGCAGCGAGGGCGCGGCGCTCGCCGAGGACGGCGGCGTAGTGGCCGAGGAGTTCGTCGCACACGGCGGGCCAGGTGCGGCCCAGCACGCTGCGCCGCGCGGCCACCGAGTAGCGGGACCGTTCGGCCAGCAGGTGATCGACCGCGGCGGGCAGGGACGCCTCGAAATCCGCTACCGGCAACAGTAATCCGGTGTGCATGGGCGTCACCAGGTCGCGCGGGCCACCCGCATCCGGGGCGATCACCGGCAGACCCGACGCCATGGCCTCCTGTACCGCCTGACAGAACGTCTCGTGCTCCCCCGGGTGCACGAAAACGTCCATGCTGGCGTATGCCGTGGCCAGCTCCCGGCCATACAGCGCACCGGTGAAAACTGCTGTGGGCAAGAGTTTTTCGAGCTTCGCCTGGTCGATTCCGTCACCGACCACCACGAGCTGCAGGTCATTGCGGCCGGCCAGCGCGGCCAGGCGCTCGACGTGCTTCTCCGGAGCCAACCGGCCGACGAAGCCCACCACCGGCTTACCGTCGGGCGACCATTGCGCCCGCAGCGCGGAACTGCGCGCCGACGGCGCGAAGCCCGTGACGTCGACGCCGCGACCCCACTTGTGCACGCGCGGAATCCGATGGGAGACAAGGTCTTCCATCGTCGCGCTGGACGGCGCCAGGGTCCGGTCGGCCCGCGAGTGCAGATGCCGATTCCAGGCCCACGCGACGTTCGTCATCATGCCGACGCCGTAGCTCTGGGCGAACCCGGCGATGTCGGTCTGGAACACTGCGACGGTCGGGATACCGAGGAAGCGCGCGGCGTGCAGTCCGCCGTAGCCCAGCAGCGCGGGCGAGGCCAGGTGCACCACGTCGGGACGAAAATCGCGCAGTACCCGCACCATTCGCGGCCGCGGCACACCCAACGGCAACGACGTCACCTTGGGAAACATGCGGGACGGGATGCGGTGCACGGGCACATCTCCGCAGAAAGCGTCGGCGGGTTCTTCGCCGCGCGGTGTGTCCGGCGCGATCACCAGCGCCTCATGGCCGTTCCGGTGGAGGTGCTCGAGCACCCGGAGCACCGAATTGGTGACGCCGTTGACATTCGGGAGAAAGGACTCCGCCACGATCGCAACTCGCACACCTGCAGGCTGGCAGCGCAGCCTGACCGTCAGGTTGCCGACAGGGGTACGCGACGCGAAGACCCGCACAACTCGGGTACCACCGGTATCGTCTGTCGCATCGAGGTGAGAAAGGGGTCAGCATGCGTCTACCTCGGCTGATCCTCGTATTGGCCACCGTGCTGACCCTCACCGGCTGCGGCCGCACCGTCACGGGATCCGCGTTGCAGGACCCGGATGCGCCGGGCGTCTCCCTCACCGCGGACGGCTTCGGCATCATCGCGGGCCGGCCCGACGCCCCCGCGCAGATCGAGGTGTACACCGAGCCGCAGTGCACGCACTGTGCGCACCTGCAGGACACCGACGGACCGGAGATGAAGGGCCTGATCGCCCTCGGGCTGCTGACCGTGACCTACCGCCCGGTGACCTTCTTGGACACCGGGTACGGCTATTCGGCCAAGGTCGCGGGCGCGATGTTCCTGGCCGCGGGGCACGGCACCTCGGCGCCGGCACTGCAGGCGTACGTCGCGACACTGTGGGGGCACCAGAGCCCCGGGGGTTCGGCGCCGTCCGACGGTCAGCTCGCGGGCTGGGCCGCCGACTCCGGCGTCAGCGCCGAGGCCGTGGCGAGCATCCAGTCCGGCGGACATGCCGTCGACACCGACGAGATGACACTGACCAACGAGACCCGGCTGCAAGCGATCCGCGACGGTGACGCCGGCACGCCCACGGTGTACGACCTCAGCGCCGATGCCGTGGTCGACATCCAGGAGGCCGGGTGGCTGGCCAAGCTGACCGGAGGTCAGCGGACCACCTAACCCAGCCGGCGCTGTACGAGCGTCACGAAGCCGAGCAGGACCCCGGCGACCAGCCAGCCCACCACGGCGATCGATCCGGCGGGGATGACGGCGAGCGACGCGTTGCGGTTCTGCACCCGCACCAGATCCGGGTTGCTGCGGTCGTATTCGACGTAGATGCGCATCCCGGTCTCCAGCTCAGACGGGTACAGCACGCCGAGCTCGGGCCGGTAGGTGACGCGGTCGGGCGTCACGAACTCGATGGTGGAGCGCCGCGGGCCGGCCGAGAGCACCTCGGCGGCCGCGGTTCCCATGTTGTGCTCGATCTGCTGATCGTTACGCCAGGCACCGAGCACCAGTAGCACCGATTGCAGGGTCACCAGGCACGCCACGATGACGATGCCGATCCGGATCCGGCGGATGGCGCGCTGCGACCGGGTCTCCTCGCCGTTGCCGACCAGAAGCTGAATCAGCTTGTCCCACAAGGTATTGGCCCGGCACCGCAGGCCCGCCCAAGTCAATGGGCGCCCTTGATCGCCGCCCGTATCGAAGCGTGCAGCGACCGCAGGGTGGACCGGTCCGCCTTGACCTCCAGCACGCGCATACCCTCGAACGGTTCGCGCAGCGCGGCGGCCAGTCCGTCGGCCTCCACCTGCCGGCACTCGACGTGGTACGCCCGGCACAGGGCCGCGATGTCGACGTCGTGCGGGGTGCCGAAGATGCGCGAGGACACGTCGGAGAACCGGGGATCGCCCTGCTCCAGCAACTCGAAGATGCCGCCGCCGTTGTCGTTGGAGACGACGATGGTCAGCGCCTTCGGTGTCGGCTCGGTGGGGCCGATCAGCAGCCCCGAGCTGTCGTGCACGAAGGTCAGGTCGCCGATGAGCGCGACGGTCCGGCCTTTTGTGTGGGCCAGCGCGGCGCCGATGGCGGTGGACACGGTGCCGTCGATCCCGGCGACGCCGCGGTTGGACCGCACCGAGATGTCGTGCGAGTTCAGCCCGACGAGTGCGGCGTCACGCACCGGGTTGGAGGCGCCGAGCACCAGTTGATCGCCGGGCTGCAGGCCGTCGGCGACCGCGGCCGCCACGTGCAGGCCGGTGGTCAGTTCATAGGCCGCGAGCTGGTCGCGCACCGCGTGCTCGGCGCGGGCGTTGGCTTCGGCGCAACGGCGGAGCCAGTCCGGGTCCGGCGTCCCGGAGGTGATGGCCCGGGTGCCGGTGGCCTGCGAATTGCCGGACACATCCGGCCAGCGCGGCCCGGTGGTCAGGGCGTAGACGGGCACCGACGGGTCCGCGAGCAGCGCCGACACCGGCCGGTGCAGCGTGGGCCGGCCCAGCATGATCACCTGCTGCGGCCTGACCAGTGACAGCGCCAGCGGATGCACCGGGTTGTCGGCCGGCGGTGCGGTCGGTTCGGCGACGGTCGGCAGGTGCGCCAGGTTCTCGTGGCGGCCCGCACCGTGGCCGGCGATGACGAGAGTGTCGGCGGTCAGGTCGATCTCGAGGGGCTGGTCGAACGTGACCGGCGGGGTGTAGGTCCATGGCCGGCCGTCGGGGCGGCCTTCAGGGCAGTACGGGGCGCCGTGCGGCACCTCGTTTTCGTCGTCGGGCACCAGCGGTTCCCGCAGCGGGATGTCGAACTGCACCGG
This sequence comes from Mycobacterium sp. PDNC021, assembly GCF_048282635.1. Taxonomy (NCBI): domain Bacteria; kingdom Bacillati; phylum Actinomycetota; class Actinomycetes; order Mycobacteriales; family Mycobacteriaceae; genus Mycobacterium; species Mycobacterium sp. PDNC021. Next base: position 1,802,564 of record NZ_CP182502.1, on the reverse strand, counting down.
GCCGGCATTGGCAGTGCGAGAACCCTTGGCCGCCACCAGAACTCGACAGGTCGCCGAGCGCCACTGGGCGTTGCACGCGGCCACGTCGGCCGTCGGCTCGGCCAGCCCGAGGCTGATGGTCGCCCGCACCTGATTGCCGAAATAGCCCAGCTGTTCCATGGTCTGGTTGGCGCCGGTGCCGAGCAGTTCATACGGCCGGTTGGCGCTGAGCACGATCAGCGGCACGCGGGCGTAGTTCGCCTCGATCACCGCCGGACCGAGGTTGGCCACCGCGGTGCCCGACGTCATCGCGATGCAGACCGGTGCACCCTCGGAGACCGCCAGGCCGACGGCCAGGTAGCCGGCGGTGCGCTCGTCGATGCGGACGTGCAGCCGCAGGCGGCCGGCCCGGTCGGCGTCGGCCAGCGCGAATGCCAGTGGCGCGTTACGCGAGCCGGGGCACAGCACCACGTCGCGGACGCCGCCGCGAATCAGTTCGTCGACGACGACCCGCGCCTGAATCGTCGACGGGTTCATTGCTACAGCGTGTCACAGGGCCTAACCAGTCGGCCCCGCCGACGTCGGGTTGGCAGCGAAGAACTCCAGCGCGGCGGCGTTCACCACATCGGGACGCTCGATGAAGCCGAGGTGGCCGGCGTCGGGGATCTCCAGGTAGCGGCCCAGCGGGATGGCGTCGGCCACCTCCTTGGACAGGTGCGGCGGCAGCACGACGTCGTCGGCGAACCCGATCACCTGCACGGGCACCGCGATCTGCCGGTAGGCCGGCAGCCGGTTGGTTTCCGGCGCGACGGCCAGTTGGGCGCGCAGGCCCGGGGTGGCCTTGGTCGGCCACATGGTGAACATCTCGATCCAGTCCTGCACGGCGCGGTCGTCGTTCAGGGTCTTGGGTGAAAAGTTCTCCAGCAGACGGTTTTTCGCGTCCACTTCGGGCGGCAGCTCGATACCCGCGGCCAGCAACGCCCGCTCGGCTTCGCGGAAGAAGGTGCGGGCGCGGTCCTCGCGGCCACGCGTGGCCATCAGCACCGCCGAGGACACCAGCTCGGGCCGCGCGACCATGAGCTCCTGGGCGATGAACGACCCCATCGACACCCCGACGACGCGCACCGGGCCGCCGACGACCTTGTTGATCAACGAGGCCGTGTCCGCGACCGCCTGGTCGGTGGAGAAACCGATGGCGTTCTCGGTGGCGCCGATGCCGCGGTTGTCGAACGTGATGCAGCGGAAGCCGGCCCGCTGGAACGCCGGCACCTGGTGCAGATGCCAGGTGCGGCCGGCGCCGCCTCGGCCTGCGATGAACAGCACCGGCTCGCCGGTACCGCCGCGGTCGTCGAATGCCAGATTCACCCGGCCGAGGTTACTGGACCCGTCAGCGGCGGGAACGGATGCGTTTGAGGGCCTGGTCCCACAGCAGCGCCGTGGTGGCCTTGAGCTGTGCGGGTTTGAGCAGCTCTCGGGACATCAGCGCGGTCGCCGAGGCCTTGGTGGCAGCCGAGGCCTTGGACATGTGGCCGGAGTCGAACGGCGGCTGCGGGTCGTACTCCATCGACAGCTGGATGGCCTTGGCTTTGTCTTCGCCGGCGATCTGCGCGGCCAGCCACAGCCCGAGGTCGATGCCGGCGGAGACGCCCGCACAGGTGACGATGTGCTCGCCGGCCAGCACGATCCGCTCATCGGTGACGGGTTCGACGCCGAAGGTGCGCAGCAGCTGCACGGCCGCCCAGTGCGACGTCGCGCGTTTGCCGGTGAGCAGACCCGCGGAAGCGAGGATCACCGACCCCGAGCAGACCGAGGCCGTCCAGGTGGAGCTCTGGTGGGCCCGCCGGACCCAGTCGAGCACCTTCTCGTCGCGGGCGTGCTCCATGGTGCTGAACCCGCCCGGGATCAGGACGATGTCGGGCGACGGGGTCTCGTCGAAGGTATGGGTGATCCCGACGAGCAGGACCCCGGAGTCTGCGACCACCGGACCGACCTCGTGCCAGACGAAGCGGATCTCGGCATCGGGCAGATACCGCAGCGATTCGTACGGCCCGACGAAGTCGAGCGCGGTGAACCCGGGATACACGACGATCGCGATCTGCATGTGTTCTCCTTTGTGTAGAGGGACGTCTCAGGCGAAGGATTTTCGGTACAGGTCTGGTGAGATGCCGACTCTGCGGGAGAAATTGCGACGCAGCGTCTCTGCGCTCCCGAAACCGCATCGGGCCGCGATCGCACCCACCGTGTCGTCTGTTTCGGTCAGCTGGCGGCGGGCGGCGTCGGTACGGATCCGTTCTACGTAGACCCCCGGAGGCTCTCCGACCTGCTCGGTGAACACCCTGGTGAAATGCCGCGGACTCATCGCCGCGCGCCGCGCCAGGTCCGGAATGCGATGTGCCGCACCAGGTTCGGCTTCGATGGCCTCTTGCACCTCGCGGATCGGCTCTCGCTTTGCCCGGGGCATCCACACCGGCGGAGCGAACTGGGTCTGACCACCGGTCCGGCGCAGGTGCAGCACAAACCAACGGGCCACCGTTTGAGCCACGTCGGTGCCGTAGTCGTCTTCCACCAGGTTCAGGGCCAGATCGATGCCGGCGGTGATCCCGGCGGCGGTCCACACCCGATCGGAACTACGCAGGAAAATCGGGTCGGGATCGACCATGATTTGGGGAAATTCGCGAGCCAGGTGTTCGGCCGAGGCCCAATGTGTGGTGGCGCGGCAGCCGTCGAGCAGGCCGGCCTCGGCGAGCAGGAAAGCGCCGGAACACACACTGACCATCCGGCGGGCATTCGGCGCCACCGCACGAATCCAATTGATGACGGCTGGGTCCTTGCGAGCGGCCTCGATACCGAAACCGCCGGGGATGATCACCGTATCGATCGCGCCACTCGGGTCGGGTGCCGCCGATGCGACGAATTCCAGGCCGGTCAGCGTGCTGATCGGCCCGGAACCCACCGACACCAGGCTGACCTCGTAGCCGCCAGGCTGCTGTTGCGCGGCCAACTGCAGGGCAGCGCCCGTGAACACGTCATGGGGCCCGACGATGTCCATGGCCTGGACGCCGGCGAAACCCAGAATCACGACAGATCGCGTCACACCTCCATGGTGCGACGCCGGCACCATGGCGTCTACGCCATGGTGCCCACAAATCAGGACAGCGTCGTCAGCGCGGTGCGATGAGGCCCACGAGCTGCTGCCACCATCCGCGCGCCGCCGGGGCCTCTTCGGCAGGTGCGCCGACGCGCGGTCCCGCGCCGTAACCGGCCTCCCGTACGACGGCGCACAGCTCGTCGACGCTGATGTCGCGCGCGGTCTCGATCGTGGCGGTCTTGGTGGCAATACTGACTCTTGCGCGCACCCCGTCGACCTTGTTGAGCGCCCGCTGTACGCGGCCGGAACACATTCCACACGTCATACCGGTGATGTCGAGGTAGATCGGGTGAGCGCCCGGCACCTCGCTCTCGGGTTGAGCCAGATCAGTCAACGTCGTTCCTCACAATCCGGAGCGGACTACGCCCCTGGTAACCAGTCGTCGGCAGGTCGCGTTCAGTTCCCGACCGCCACTGCGTCGGGCGCCAGGACGCCACGAAGGGGCGCCGGCGTGCTCACCGTCTCGGTAAGGGACTCGAAGTCGATGTCGACGGTCGGATACTCCGCCAGATACTCGGCGTAGGTGCGGCCCCGCAGCCGCGCGCCCAATCCGATCCACGCGTCGATCACCGCCCATCGCGACGGATTCCGCTGCGCCCACGCGCTCCGGTCCAGCCGGTCTTTCCACTCGACGGGGTCGATCGCATCGAACCCGAAGCTGCCGAGAAATTCTGTGTAGTGCACCTTTTCACCGCGCAACACCGTCATGCCGCGACCCAACTCCACCGCCGGAGAGAGCGCGGGTAGCAGCCCGAGGATGCCGTGTGCGGCGGCCACGCTGGTGGTGACCTCTTCGACCAACGGCACGATCGGACACAGCCCCAGGGCCGTGCAGGCGTCGAGAATCGACACCAGGATGTCGGAGGATCGCTCGAGTTGACGAACGTCACCGAGCACTCGGGGCAGCCGCACCACGGTGAAATCCAATTCGTCCGGGGTGTGCCCAACAGCCAACTCCGCCAACGACTTCGACGCGGCATATGGGTAGGGAGCGAAGCGTGGGTCGGTCACCTGCCCTGCCGTCACGTCGGCATTCACCACGAAGGTCGACAGGTGGACCAAGCGGGCGCCATGTCGCACACACGCCTCGGTGATGTGCGACACCGCATCGACATTCGCAGTGCGAAGTTCGCGGTACGGCACCAGTACGTTGGTGTTGCCGATGCAGTTCACCACCGTGCCGGCACCGACGCCCTGTAGCAGGGCGCCGAGGTCGGCGGCGCCGAACCCGCCGGGCAAGCGAACGACCTGTACACCCGCGAGTGAGCTGAGATCGGTCCATGGACCATGTTGCGGCACCGGTGATCTCGTCGCGAAGACCACGTCTGGACGCCGCCGACCCTGTCGGGTGAGGTCCGCGATGGCCCGCGCCATCCCCGTAGCCACAATGCCCGACGCACCGAGGATCACGATCGGCTGGGCACCACTACCGATCGGAAGTCGACGGGCGCCCGGCGCGGCGCCACGATCCGGCCGCGTCAGTGCCACGAAATCGTCGGCGATCTCGGCGGCGGTGGTCCCATCCATCCAGGTGTCGCCGGCCGGCCGGTGTTCGACCACGTTGGCGGCGGTGTCGGCACTGATCAGGTCGAGGACCGACAGCTGCCAATTCAGGAATTCCCGGGTCGCCGGCAGGATCCGGATGAGTTCCAGCGAACCGATGCCCTCGTCGAGCAGCGACGACCCCGGCCCGATCGACCGGCCCAGCAGTCCACCCCAGATGTCAGCGAGGCTCGCGGCCCGGTCGCAATCACCCCGATCCGGCGACAGCTGTTTGTTCGCAATCAATTTCGCGCGATCAACTTTGCCGCTCGCCTTGCGCGGAATGGCCGGCACACCGTCCACCGCGAACGACGGCACTTCCAGGGATCTTGCGATGGCACGGATTCGTGTGCGCACGACGGGGTCGTCGGCGGCGGCGCGGGTCAGCGCAGTCTGGAACCAGATGCCCAGCCCGGCTCCGGCAGGCTCAACGGCGAGATCGGTCACATCCGGGTCCGACGAAATCCGGCGCATCAGGTCGGCGGTGTCCACGCGCTTGCCCGCGATCTTGACCACCGCGTCGCGCCGGCCGGCGAACACGGGGAAACCGTCAACATCGCGGGTGACGCGGTCGGCGGTGACGAATGCCCGATGCCCTTGGCCCCCAACGTCGTACACCGTCCCGAAACTGGGGTTGTGCATGCCGACATACCCCGCCGAGACCAACTCGCCGACGACGACGACTTCACCGAAACCGACGAACACCGAGCCCGGCACCAGTGGGCGCCCCAGCCGGGCCGTGGTCCGCGGCGCCAGGCTCCGGGCGACGGCGCCGACCGGCAGGTACGTGACGACCACCGTCGTCTCGGTCGGGCCGTACGTCGAGATGAGCGATATCCCTTGGACAGCAGGAGAATCCAGCCACTTGGCGACGGCGGTGGCGCGAATCGCTTCCCCTCCGACGACAACCTGACGCAGCGCTGATCCACTCAGCGCGGCCAGCGCGGCGCTGTCGTCGCACAACAGGTGCCAGATCGCGGTCGGCAGGTCGAGGACGGTCGCGATACTGGCCGCCACATCGCGTGCCAGTGCCTGCAGGTCGCCTGTGCGCATCGCAGCGGACCGCACCACCCTGGCCCCGCTGCTGACCGAGACGAATACCTCTTCCACACTGATGTCCGAGGTCAGGGGGGCGCATTGCAGAACGGTGTCTGCCGGCCCCCAGCCGTACGCCGTGCGGGCCGCGGCACAGAAGGCCGCCAACGAGCCGTGGGTCACCGGCACCAGTTTGGGTTCGCCCGTCGAACCGGATGTCGGCATCACGTATGCCGGCCTGGTGGCCAGTTGGTTGTCCCGGGTGACGTGCTCGATCCGCTCTTCGACGAGCGCCCGCAGCCGCTCGTCCAGCTCGGGCAACGTCGCGGCGACGTCGATGACGTACGCCGCCGTGTCGCCCTGTGCGCCGATGGTGTCGGCCCGCGCGCCCACTTCATCCACCGTCGCACAGACGCTGTAGCCACAGCCCGCCAGATGGCACGCGACCAACAACTCGATCGCACACTGGGATTCGTCGTCGGCGAACACCAGCACGTCACCCGGCGCTGCGCCCACCCGGACGATCTCGGCCACCCAGCGATCGACGCCGGGGCCCCGGCATTGCCGCTGGTCCACGGCCGCATCCAAGAACCAGGCCTGTGCCGCAACGGGTTCGGGCCGAGGCACCGCGTCCGCGGCCCGCAGACTCCCATCGGCCGCCAGCCCGAACCAGTCGCCGACGGTCAGCGCGATCGGATCATCCCAGTGCGTGGCCATCGACGTGAGCGCCGCGACAATGCGCTCGGCAGCTCCGGACCGGGCGGTGGACCCAGCCGCGTCGATTCGATTCCAGATCGCGAAGTCGAGCGTGTGTTGATCTTCGTCATGGACACACGCCACGGTCATTCCCTCGACCGGGCCGATATCGGTCACCACCGCCGGTTCGGACAGATACGGGCCCAACTCGACCGCACACCGGCCGCGCATGAAGTTCACCGTCAGCGCCTCGACGGGCAGGCTCCGATTGATCGCCAGATACATTCGGCGATAACGCTCTTCACGAAACCAGCGGCGCCGCACGGCTTTGACGTAGCCGCGGTCCAGCGCGGCAACCACGTCGGCCACCGAGGCGAACGCCGGGAACCGCACCGGTTGAACAACCGAATTGACCAGGCATGTCGCGACATTCAGATCCGGTTCGCCGAATCGGTTGTCGACCGGGTGTACGAGCAGGGTCTGGGTGCTCTGGCGCATACTGGCGTGTACCGCCACCGCGGCGGCGGACACCAGGACGTTGAGTGGCACCTGCCGGGCCTCGGCGAGAGCGACGATGATGTCGTAGGCCTCACCGTCCACCCGCAGCGATTCCTGCAGCACGCCGCGGCCCGCCGTGCCCGGTATCGCATCACCGGCGCTGCCTGCGGTAGCGCCGCACTGCACCTCCTCGGCGAGTTCGGCCTGCACCGCCGCGCCGAAGCGCTCGGTTGACTGTTCGGCCTTCACCCGCTCGTAGCGGTGGGCCCGCTCCAGATCATCCACATTGATTGCCGCAGAAGATTCTTCGCCGGTGCTTTCCAAGTGCCGCGCCAGCCCGGCCTCGATGATCGCCGTCGCCCCGCCGTCCAACAGGAGGTGGTGCGTGTGCACATCCATGCCCACCACTCGCATGTCGATGTCCGTGTGCACGGTGTAACGCACCAATGGGGTGGACAGAATTCCTGCCGACCAGGTGTCCTCGAGACGTTGCGGTTCTTCGCCGCCGGACTCCTGGATGTGAATGACGTCGTCACACTGCAGCCGGGGCACCAGCGCGGGGTAGCCGTCCCATGCTTCCGCCGGTGCCAGTACGCACAACTGGATGGGGTTACCCAGGATCGTCGCCCTCAGCGCAGGCAGGAATGCCGACAGCGCCATCGGGCGGAACCGGTAGCTCTTGCCGATCAGGTACAAAGCCGGATCGGGCTCCTGCAGGACGCCGTGGTAGATGTTCTGCTGCGAGGTGCTCAACAGAAGTCGATCGACACGACCGTCGTCAGTCGTTGTCACAAGGGACATTCCAATACCCGAACCCAGCCGGCGATCGACAGATCTTCCGCCAGCCGCGACGGCAGGTCCGATTCCCGGTCGACCCCCAGCTGTTTCATCAACAACACGAACCGAACCGAATCGAGCCCGAGTTCACGCAGATCGGTGGCATCCCCGTCGAACAAATCGGATTCGTCGATGTAGAGCACGTCCGAAACCGCCGCCAGCACGCGCGCGCGGAATCCCTCAGCCATGAACCGCGGCAGCCAAGGAGGCACGAATAACCTTGCCGGACTGCGTCCTCGGAATCTCGGACACAATGACGATCGACGAGGGCCGCGCCATCGATTCCGACTCGGAACGGTAGCGAGCCGCGATCGCGCGCTTGAGCTCTCCCAACTCGGTCTCGTCGAGCTCTGCCGCCGGCACCACCGCCAGCCCGATGAGCGCACCGAACTCGTCGTCGGGTATCTCGTAACAGGCTGCGGCGCCCACGCCCGGAACACTCTCGGCGATCCGGTCGACCTCATCGGGAGCGACGTTCACACCGCCGGAGATGATCATCTCCGACGACCGGCCCCTGATGTAGAAGAAGCCGTCGTCGTGACGTTCGAACAGATCGCCGGTGTTCACCCACCCGTCGACCAGAACCTCTGCGGTCCGTTCTGGATTTTTCCAGTACCCCAACATGTTTGCCGGTGATTTGATCCACAACGTGCCGGCGGCAGCGGACGCTACCCCGGCCGTCGGCGGCGTGCGGCCGTCACCGTCGGACAGATGAACCTCGACCCCCGGGTAGGGCCGGCCGACCGCGCCCGCCTCGATCCTGGCGATCGATCCCTCCGCGGTCGGCAGACACAGTGCCGTACAGCCGGTTTCGCTCAGTCCGAAGACCTGCGCGGTGTGAATTCCGGCAGCCTCGACGAATTGCACGTCGGCGGCGATGGCGCGTGATCCGCCGTAGCCGACCATCCGCAGCGGCGGTAGCGCCGCACCGGCCTTCACCTCGGTGACCAGTCGCGTCAGCAGCGTGGGCACCAGGCAGGTCGAGGCGATCTGGTTCGCCGTCAGTATCTCGATCAGCGACGTCGAGTTCTCTCCCCCGGTGACACATTCGCTGCCGTGCATCAAGCAATTCAGGATCCACCACAGTCCGCCGATGTGGGTGGCCGGCAGTGGCGAGTAGGTGGATTCGCCTGCCACCCAACTGATCCAGTTCAAGTTCTCGCGCGCCAGAATGTCCGCCACGGCGAAGAAGGTGCGGTTGGGCAGGAGCACGGCCTTCGGCTCGCCCGTGGTGCCGCTGGTGAAGATCATCGCCAGCGGGTCCTCGGCCCCGAGCTCGGACCGGACTTCCGACGATTCGGTCTCGGCCGAGTCCGTTGTCTCGGAACTGATTTCCACCGCGAGCATCGGAACCTGCTGCAACGAGTCGGGCAGCGTCGATGATTCGATACCCGGCGGCAGCAGCACCGCGCCGGGTTCGGTGACCTGACCGAATCGATCGACGGTGGCGGCCGGCATGTTTCGGTCGACCATCACCGCGATGGCCCCCAGTTCGGCGCAGGCCAACACCGAGATATAGGTCTCGGGACCATTGTCCGAAACCACCAACACCCGGGTGCCCCGCGCCACCCCGTGTGCGCCGAGGTCGGCGGCAAGGCGGCGCACCTCGGTGATCAGCTGCCGATATCGGACCGCGCTGGTTCCATCGCAGCGCCGCAACGCAATTGCCTCGGGTCGCTCGCCGGCCTGTGCGACGATGCGCGCGAGCACGGTGGCTGGCTGGTCAGACATTACTGGTTACTCCCCCTGTCGGTGCGTCATGGAATATTGAGCACCGCGAGTTCGAACTCGCCGAACGCCGATCCGCCGTCTTCGTCGTAATATTCGATGGCACAGGGCACTTTCAGGTACCGCCAGGTGCGCTCGACGATCTCGAGATCCTTGCACACCAACCGCGCGGAGAATTTCTGCGCATTGATCGGCCGCTTGTATCGCGAAGACGTATTCCGGATCAGCATGCTGGGCAGCTGATGTTCGAAGTACTGCTCGAGGGACCAACCACGCATCCCCGCCACCTCGCCGCGCTCGACTGCGGGCGCGAAGGCGCTGTAGGCGAGTTGGTTGAAACAGAGCACCAATTCGACCGCATTGAAATGTCCGGTGCTGCGGATGTAGACCGGCTCGGGAATGCTGAAGTTACCGACCGCCAGCATCGAGTCGTCGGTCGCTCGATACTGCGCGTCGATCAGATAGCGACATCCCTTGTAGGAGTACGGCTCCAAGACCCGGGCAAGGAGATCCTCGGCGATGGGAGAGGTTTCCTCGACCGCCGGATCCGCCATGACATTCGACGTCAGGTCAATGGTGCTCATGCGGCGTGTCCCGGGGTGGTCAGACCGTCCAACATGGTCAGGCGGTACGTGGTCAAGGTGCCAGAAGTGGTGCCGTGCTTGGCGCGGTGCATCAGAACCCGGTTGTCCCACAGGATGATGTCGCCCACCTCGTAGTGTTGGGTGTGGATGAACGGTGAGGCGAAATCGGGATCGAGCTGGCCGGAGTCCGACAACAGCGCCTGCAGCACGCCCGGCTCGAGCAGGTTGCCGTCGGCGTCCTCGATCTGACTGGTTCCCGTCGAGCAGATGTAGAGGATCTCTTCGTCGGTGTACGGGTGCCTGATCACGGTCGGCCACTTGACCGGTGGCGTGGTGCGGTTGATCTCGTCCCACACCTCGCCGATCGGCTTGTACACATCACCGGGCCGAATCTTGATGTGCCGCCGCGGATCATGGGTGCTGAACGTGCCGCGCACCGAGTCCTGCCGGGCTGCCGGAAGTGACTCCCAGACCGTGTTGAGGTCGATGAAGTAGGTCCCGCGGTCAGTGCCCGGTACCGCCAGTGGCATCACCATGGAGAACGCAAACGGCTCGGGCATGAACATGTAGTCGATGTGCCAGAAAGCACCGGTCCGGGGCACGCCCTGTCCCTCTTCGGTAGAGGACACGAAGATCTCCGGGTGATCCTTGTGGTGGTAGACCGGCTCGTAGTAGGTGACGATCTCCCCGAGAATTCTGCCGAGTTCGATGAACTGCTCAGGCGACGGGCTGACATCCTTGAGGATGACCAGTTTGTTCTCGTAGACGATCCGGCGAAGCTCGTCGGTGGAGATATCGGCCAGGTTGTCCGGGTCGATCCCGGTCACTTGTGCCCCGAGCCCCACGCCCTTGACATTGAGAGTCATCGACTCGCCTCTTTCATTGACATCGTCATTCAGTTGATCCGCAGAAGCGTTGCAGCACTTGGTAGAAACACTTCGCGCTCCACAACACCAGTCGGGCCGGAGCACGAAAAAGTTCCCGGTTCCCGACGATCAAACCGCTACTCTTCGGTAGCCCCGCCGTCGGAGTTCCACGTGTTCGGCAGCAGCGGAACCGGTGCGTTCATGCCCGCCGGCGATCGTTCAACCAGGCCTGCAGGCGCGACTCCAGATGCCGACCGAGCGCCGGAAAAGCCGATGGGCCCGGCCCCTTGACCGCCCGCCGAGACGCCCGCACTGTGCTGCGGCGAAGCTTCACCGGCCGCACCATCCATGTCCAGATACTCAAACCGGTAGCCGTGCCCACGGCTTCGGGCGCCGCGCGCACGCCGGGCACGACGTCCGGCGCCGATCACAGCGCGGGCCGCGGCCGCCGCCGCCACCGGATTGACTGCGGAATCAGGTGTTTCCGCATCGAATTTCGGCCCCGCCTCCACCGCAGGTGGTTCCGGGCCGAGAACGGCGTAACTGACGACGGGCGCTGCACCCGCGGCCGGCGGAGCCGACGATGCGGCTTGCGGTGCTGGACTGGAGCCGGGCGCGCTGCCGGCCACCGAGATCGGCGGGGCCGGGACAATGGCCGGATCTGTCTTGGGCGCGGTGTGTGTTCCGGGCACCGGCTGAACCGGATCGGGAACCGGAGCCATTGTGGCCAAGGGAATCTTGTTCAACAACGCGAGTGCACCGAGCGCGCTCAGTGCCGGCGCGAAGAAGGGAGCCAAGAGCAGCAGATACGAAGCGTAGTAGGGATACCAGAGCACGTCGTACAGCCAGAGCGCCACGAAGGCGAGCACCGCAGCCGTAGCAGGGCTGAATCCCAGTTGTTGGAAGAAGTACTGAAAGTCCTCGAGCAGTTGCTCGATCTGACCCGTTGTGCCCAGTTGCTGGATGAACGTCGCGATGTCACTGAGTAGTTCGCCGGGCGAGGTCGGCGGATTCAACAGCAGGCCCTGCGGCTGGACGTCGGCCTTGAGGATATCCGGCGCCGGCTGGGCCACCGGAACCGCCGCCAGTGCGGTTTGCGAAACAGCCTGGTAGCCGGTCATCGTCTCGGCCGCCTGCACCCACATCCGGACGTAGTCCGCTTCGTTGAGTGCGATGGGAATGGTGTTGACACCGAAGAAATTGGTGGCAATCAACACGCCGTTGACGGCGTGGTTGGCCGCCAGTTCCGCCAGTGACGGCATGGCCGCCAGGGCAATGCTGTAGGCAGCGGCAACGGTTTCGTGCTGCGCGGCCGAGAGCGCGCTGTTCGCCGCGGACTGTTCCAGCCAAGCGAGGTAGGGCACGTGCGCGGCCAGATACTCGACCGCGCTTGGCCCATCCCACGCGCCGGCCTGGACGTCGCCCAGGATGGCCGTCAGTTCGACGGCAGCCTGCTGATATTGCGCGCTGAGCTGTTGCCACTGAGCAGCAGCGGCGAGCAACGAACCCGGGCCTGGGCCGGCACTCAGCAACGCCGAGTGGACCTCTGGCGGTAACGCCATCCAGATGGGCGCAGTCACGGCTATCTCTCCTCGTATGGTGCGATGCGCCGACTCGCCGTCGAGGGCGCGACGGCACGGGTACAGACGGCGACTGACACGCACCCTTGGTCTTGTAGTCGGCCGCGGCGCCGAAAAGTTCCGGTGGCAACAGTTCATCTCGAAATCACCACGACGCAAGGGCTATTCAGCCAGCGGGGCGGGAGGCTCACACGAGGCGGGTGACATCACGACAGTGATTGGTCGTACGGTGATGCCATGCCAGCAATCGACGCCCGCCACCTCGACGGGGTATCGGAAACCGCTCTGCTCACCTTGCACCAGCGCGCCTCGGAGGCTGCGAGGGCCGACGGCATCATCGACGACCCGATGGCCATCGCCCTACGGGACGCCCTCGACTATGACTACGAGAATTTCGGGCGCACCCACCAAGCGACCGCATTGCGGGCGCTGGTGTTCGACAATGTCAGCCAGGATTATCTCCGAGCACATCCGCGGGCCACGGTGGTCGCCTTGGCAGAGGGGCTGCAGACGAGCTTCTGGCGGCTCGACAACGGCGAGTTGACCTGGCTGTCAGTCGATCTCGAACCCATCATGCAACTGCGCGAGCGCTTGCTGCCGGCCTCGGAGCGGCTTCGGCACTGCGCCCAGTCCGCGCTCGAGGCGTCCTGGATGGACGAGGTGGACGCACAGAACGGCGTGCTGATCACCGCCGAGGGCTTGTTTCAATATTTGGATCAAGACAGTGTGTTCACCCTGATCGCCACCTGTGCGAAGCATTTCCCCAACGGCCAGTTGGTGTTTGACAGCATCCCCCGTTTCGTGAGCTCGCATTCGCAACGGCGCGGCTTCAAGCTCAGCAAGGACTACACGTCACCGCCCATGCCGTTCTGGTTCACCGCCGATCAGTACGACGAGGTGCGGTCGATTCCCGGTGTCCGGACGGTACGTGAGCTGCGCTACCCGCCCGGCCGTGGCCGGTTGCTGCCGTGGGTCAACCGGCTGTCATACCGGCTGTCCAGCCTCGCCCGCTTCCGCGCCCCGGTAACGCTCATCGAATTTGGCTGGTAACCAACCGTTTACGGTCCGGCACCGGCCAGGACGCACGCACCGGCCGGGGCCGCACCGATTGCGGCCACCAGAACCACCGGCCGAGGAGCGCCGCGATCGATGGGGTCAGGAATGACCGGATCACCAAGGTGTCGAACAGCAGACCCAGGCCGATCGTGGTGCCGATCTGCGCCACCACGGTCAGCTCGCTGACCGCCATCGACATCATCGTGAAGGCAAAGACAAGGCCCGCCGATGTGACCACGGAACCGGTACCCCCCATCGCCCGGATGATGCCGGTGTCGAGTCCGGCATGCAGCTCTTCCTTGAACCGGGCCACCAGCAAGAGGTTGTAGTCCGCACCGACCGCGAGCAGGATGATCAGGGACATCGCCATCACCATGAAGTGCAACTCGAGCCCGATGAGATGCTGCCACAACAGCACCGACAGCCCGAACGACGCCCCCAGTGACACCACGACCGTGCCGATGATGACCGCGGCGGCGACGACGCTGCGCGTGATGATCAGCATGATGATGAAGATCAGGCTCAACGCACCGATTCCGGCGATCACCAGGTCGTAGTTGTTCCCTTCCTGCATGTCCTTGAACATCGCCGCCGTACCGCTGACGTAGATGACCGAACCCGCCAGCGGAGTGCCCTTGATCGCTTCTGCCGCAGCCTGTTTGATCGCGTCGATGTGCGTGATGCCCTCGGGGCTGAGCGGATCACCTTCATGGGTGACGATGAATCGGACCGCATGACCGTCCGGCGAAACGAAATTCTTCATGCCCCGCTTGAAGTCCGCGTTGTCGAAGGTCTCGGGCGGCAGGTAGAAAGTGTCGTCGTTGTGGGAATCGTTGAACGCGCGCGCCATTGCGGTCTGGGAGTCCGCCGTCGCCGCCTGCTGTTGCAACTGGCCGTATTGAGTGGCGTACATGGACAACAGCATGGACTTGACGTCCTTCATCATTGCGATCTGCGGGGTCAGCAGACGTTGCAGCTGTGGCAGCAGTCCGTCCAGACGCTGAAGGTCGGGCAGGAGCTCGGCGACGTCGTCGACCAGGGCGTCGGTGGTGTCGAGACCGTCGAAGACCGAGCGGGCAGATGAGCACACCGGGATGCCGACACAATGCGGCTCCCAGTAGAGGTAGTTTCGGACAGGCCGGAAAAAGTCGTCGAAATCGGCTATGCGGTGTTGTATTTCGGCGATGTCTCGAGACATCTGGCCGGTTTTTCCGACCATGCTGTGGGTGGTCGCGCTCATGGCGCCCATGAGCGTCTGCATCCGCGTCATGGTGTCGATGGTGCGTTGCACGTCGTCGGCTTGCGTTCGCATCTCCGATATCCGGTCCTGCAAGTATTTCCGGGACAGCGAGGCCAGCGCGCTCTGCAGGCTCAGCTGCGCCGGCAGTGTGCTGAATTTCAGTGGCGTGCCATTCGGCCGGGTGATGGTCTGCACTCGACTGATTCCGGGCACGTGGACCACGTGTTTGGCGATCCTGTCGATCACCAGAAAGTCAGCCGGGTTCCGCAGATCGTGGTCACTCTCGACCAACAGCACCTCTGGGTTCAGCCGTGCCACCGAGAAATGCCGCTCTGCGGCGGAATAGCCTGCAGTTGCCGGCAAATCGTCTGGCAGATAACGACGTTCGTTGTAGCTGGTGCGATATCCCGGCACCGCCAGTAACCCGATCAGCGACACCCCGACAGCCATCACCAGGACCGGCCCGGGCCATCGGACGATGACGGCGCCCACCTTGCGCCACCCACGAATCCGCATGGCCCGCCTCGGCTCCAATCGCCCCCAACGACTCGCCACGGTGACGACGGCCGGCCCCAGCGTCAGGGCAGCCAGCACGGCGACCAGCATGCCGGTGGCCAGCGGGATGCCCAATGTCTGAAAGTACGGCAATCGGGTGAAATGCAGACACAGCGTCGCGCCCGCAATCGTCGATCCCGAAGCCAGGATCACATGGGCAGTACCACGAAACATGGTGTAGTACGCCGATTCCCGATCCTCACCGGCAGTCCGCGCCTCCTGATAGCGGCCCACCAGGAAGATCGCGTAGTCGGTGCCGGCGGCGATCGCGAGAGTGACCAGCAAGTTGGTGACAAATGTGGTGAGGCCGATCAAACCGCAATGGGCAAGCAGTGCCACCGCCCCACGTGCAGCCGACAACTCGACGATCACCATCGCCAGTACGATCACTGCGGTACCGACGGATCGGTAAACCAGCAGCATCATCATGACGACCACCGCGAAGGTGGCCAGCTCGATGATCTGTGCACTGTGGTCACCCGCAACCTGCTCACCGGCGGCCAACGCCGCCGGTCCGGTCACATACGCATTTACGCCGGCCGGGGCCCCGATGCCCTGCACGATCCGGTCGACCGCCTCGACGGACTCGTTCGCGCGCGCCTCGCCCTGGTTACCGACCAGGTAAACCTGCGCATAGGCTGCCTTTCCGTCGTTGCTCTGCACACCCGCCGCCGTCAGCGGGTCACCCCAGAGGTCCTGGACGTGTTCGACATGCTTCTTGTCGGAGTCGAGTTGGCGCACGATCGACTCGTAGTAATGATGCGCGTCGTCACCCAGCGGTTGCCGGCCCTCCAGCACGATCATCGCTGAACTGTCGGAACGGTATTCGCCGAACACCAGCCCGATCCGCTTCATCGCGATCATCGAGGGCGCGGATGCCGGACTCATCGACACCGACCGCGCCTTTCCGACAGCCTCGAGCTGCGGAACCGCCGAGTTGGCCACAGCGACCACGGTTATCCAGCACAAGATGATCGGTAGTGCCAGGCGCCTGATCCAATACGCCGCCGACGGTCGCTTCGTCACCAGAGACGTTCGGGTTCAGGCCGCCTCACCCGGGCCACGGACATGTCCCGGTATGGCCGGGCTGGGGCATCGCACTACTCACATCGCATTGGTCGGCCGATGCGCGCGCGGAGTTCCCATCCGTGGAAACTGCGCCGGCGCGGCCTACTCGAGGTGTGCCGAGAGGCCGAAATCAGCTACGGCCGCCGACACCACTTCCGCCAGTGCGGCCCTGGTGTTCGGCCGGTCCGGTTCCCACGAGGCGACACTGAACCAGACCTTGCCACGCATCGATGCCGCCGAGATCAGCAGGTGCCCGCCCAACCTGGTCAGTGTGTTCGCGGTGACACCGGCCTCACCACCACGCACCCCGAAGAAGTCGGCGTCGGTGCCATCGGGCCGGTTCACCGCCTCCGGAATGTCGCCGATGTTGCTGCATCCCACGGGTTTCCCGACTCGCAAGACCAGATTCTCGAGGCGACGGGCAACCAGTTTCGGAGTGAAGGGGGTCAATGCCAATGGCGCCAACATGGTCTCCCGAATCTCTCCCAACTCGGTAAGCGCCTCTTTTGTGGCCGCGCGTAGATCGGTGAGATCGACGCAGACCTGGTTCGGGTCGGCCAGCACCGTGATGCCACTCAACGGATTGGCCCGAGTATCGCCTTCGACGCGGTCGCTCACCGGAACGGACAGCAATACGCGGCCGGCGTCATCGAGTCTTCCGAGCCGATATCCGACGCGACTGGCAAATCCGGCGAACAGGACATTGCTGGTGGCACCGAGGGACCTTGCCCGGTCGACCCACTCAGATGCGTTGATACTGCCGTAGATTCGTGGCACCACCACCGCTCGGTCCCCAGACCTCTGCAGCCGGGCCGAGCCACCCGCCTTGACCGAGCTGGACAGATCATCCCGTTGGTCGCGAGCGATCCGTGCCGCCGCGGAGAACGCAGCCGGGATGTCGCGGGCCGACCGGAGGGTCAGCGCCATGTCCTGCCGCAGCCGCCGGCGCTGTGGGACACCATCGGGAAAGCCGAACTCGCGTCTGACGCCGTCCGCGGCATCAGCGATCGACATGATGCCGGCCACCGCATCAGCGATCGTGTGCGACACCGCCAGTGACACCGCGGCGCCACCACCGGTCAGCGGCTGCACCCCGAGATGCCAGGGCGGCCCCAGTTCCGGGTCCACCGGCACGAACGACCGCTCGTCGACCCAGTCCCAGACCTCGTCCCTGCTGCGCTCGCACGCAGCGATATCGACATCGTCGGGTTTGCGGCATGCGACCCAGCGATGCCTGCCGAACGGCAGCGACGAACGCTCGATCAGCCGACCGAGCAGGGTGTCCTGCAGGTGACGATGAAAGCGACGCAGCCCCTCGAGATCGACACCGCGCTCGTAGATCCAGACGTACTGAATCACCGGGCCACGGCCCAACGCCCGCAGCGCCAGAAAAGACGCCTGATCGATGTAAGCGAGGGTGTTGTCGACAGGAGCATTCACCTGGCATACCTTTCCGAGCCGATCGGGGCACTTGCCGCTGCGTCCTCGACGTGAACGCGCCGTCGGGCGAACCGCAGCAGCACGAAACCGGCCCCGAAAGCACCGGGCCGGGCGTACCGACGCGAGAGCAGCCTACGACCTCGCCTCTTGGCGACACACACAATCACATACATGCCGGAGCCGGGAACTTTTTCCGAGCTGTCTGCGACCAATCCACCGAACCTGTCAACTCAACGCGCAGCGAGGCGTTCGAGCAGCAGACGACCTCAAGTCGCCCGCCTGCCACGAACCCGGTTGCGTCAGTGACGATTTGGCAGCAGACGAGAAGTCCTGTTGCCGTAGTGGAGATTCCTTGATGCACATCACAACCAGTACCGGCCCAGGGGCCGCGGTTGAGGTCCGCGGCTTCGACCCGGTGTCGGCCAGCCGCGACGACATCACACGAGTCCAACGGCACATCTACCAGTGCAAAGTCGTCGTGCTCAAGGAGCAGGAACTGAAGCCGGCGGCGTTCGTGGAACTCGGCCTTCGCTTCGGTACCCCGGTGCCGTACTACGAGCCGATGTATCACCACCCGGAGAACGAATTGATCTTCGTCTCTTCGAATTTGAAACGAAATGAAGGCCAGATCGGCGTCCCGAAAACCGGCGGATTCTGGCACGCCGACTATCAATTCATGCCGGAGCCGTTCGCCATCACGGTGTTCTACCCGCAGCTACTGCCCTCGACGACCAGAGGTACCCGTTTTGTCAACATGGCGACCGCCTACGAGCGGCTGAGCCCACGGCTCAAAGAAGCGATCGCCGGGACCTTCTGCACCCACAGTGCCCGCCGGTACGTCAAGATCCGGCCCTCGGATGTCTATCGGCCGATCGGCGACGTGCTCGCCGACATCGAGCGCGTCACGCCCCCGCAACGCTGGCCAACCGTACTGGCCCACCCGGTCACCGGCGAACGAATCCTCTATGTGTCAGAGGCATTCACCTTCGGTATCGAAGACGCTGCCGGCAACCCGCTGCCGTCGTCCCTACTCGACGACTTGCTCACCGAATCCGGTCAGCTGGATAGCACCTACGCACATCCCAACATCTTCGTACAGACCTACGAGCCCGGTGACGTGGTGCTGTGGGACAACCGAACCCTGATCCACCGCGCCCTGCACAACCCGACCAACGAGCCGACCGAGTCCTACCGCATCACTCTGACCGACGAACATCCCTTGAGCAGTGAGGCTGCCGCATGAACCAATCGCCCCAGACCATGGCGCCCGTCGAAGATCTCTGCGATGACGTGGCTCTGCTCGATCGCACCATGTCGCCCTACGCGAGCAAGGGCACCATCTACCTGAAGAATGCGACGGTTGTGCGCCAAGGCGATACCGTCGTCGGCTCGGGTGACCTCGGTTTCCAGCAGTCGTGCTACATCGAGGAAACCGGCCATTTCAACGCCGTCGAATTCATCATCTCCTACAACCAGCTGATCTACTACACCTTGGCCGCCTCGGTACGCGACGGGCTGATCCCCGAACTGTCCAATTGGGATCTCACCGACTACTGGGAGCGCCAGCTGCCGTCGGTGCTGATCAGCAAGATGGCTACCCGATTCCGGCAGCCGATCAATTCACGGGCCTACCGTGGGCGGCTGACCATCACGGATATCGAGTTCCGCGAGCGATCGCGGCCGCTGCTCGCCCTGCAGACCAGCGTCGAGTTCTCCGACGACGGAATCGGTAGCGCGCTGGGCGACATCGAGATCGCCCTGATCGACCTGCCGTCAAAACCCCTGTGACATCAGGACAATTCGACCTCATCACCAGGCTCGACCAGAATGCAGCGACCGACGACGGTCGGGTGGCGCTGATCTTCGCAGCCGAGCACATCACGTTCGCCGAACTTGCACAGCGGTCGCTGGCAGTGGCCCGGGCGCTCGTGGCCGCGGGAGTCGGGACGGGAGATCGGGTGGTTCACGTCGCCACCGACACTCCCGCGCTCTACGAGTTGCTATACGGCTGCGCCCGCATCGGGGCCGTGCTGGTTCCGGTGAACTGGCGGTTGGCCGCCGACGAGGTCGACTTCGTCGTCGAACACTCTGGGGCACGTGTTCTGGTTACCGACCGGCCCGACCTGACGGCCGAAAACATCGTCCAGATGGGCGATTTCGGACAATGGCGGGACAGTGCCGGCGCGGTGGCGCTACCGGACATCTCCGTTGACCGGAACACCGCGATCGTCCAGATGTACACCAGCGGCACCACCGGGCGACCCAAAGGTGTTGTGCTTGCCCATCGCGCCTTCAACGCGGTGCGCGAATTGCTGGACCGCGCCGAACTCGATTGGCTCGACTGGCGGCCCGACGACATCAGCCTGATCGCCCTGCCCGCCTTCCACATCGGCGGCATGTGGTGGGCCACACAGGCACTCAATTGCGGCATCGCGAGTGTGGTGATCCCCCGCTTTACCGCGAAGGGAGCGGCCGCAGCGGTCCGGGATAGCGGTGTGACGCTCACCTGCTTCGTCCCCGCCATGATTCTGATGCTGTTATCCGACCCCGGAGTCGCCGCGTCCGACCTGGCGACGCTGCGCAAGATCGCCTACGGCGGATCTCCGATCGGTCCCGACCTATTGGCACGCGCGATCGACACCATCGGCTGCGAGTTCGCCCAGATTTACGGGCTGACCGAGACCGGAAACACCGCCGTGTGCCTTCCCCCCGATCAGCATCGGCCCGGCCAGGCCCGGCTGCATGCCGCAGGAAAGCCGTATCCCGGGGTGGATGTGGCCATCCGGAACAGCGAAGGACACGACCTGCCCAGTGGAGTCTCCGGCGAGGTGTACCTGCGCAGCCCGGCCCAGATGCTGGAGTACTTCGCCGATCCCGCGGAGACCGCGAACACCATCGTCGACGGCTGGATACGCACGGGCGATGCGGGTTACGTCGACGATGACGGATTCCTGGTGATCCGCGACCGCGTTAAAGATCTCATCATCGTCTCAGGAGAGAACGTCTATCCGGCCGAAGTGGAGAAGGCCATCAATTCGCATCCTGACGTGCATGACAGCGCGGTGGTAGGGGTGCCGGACGATCGGCGCGGCGAACGCGTCCACGCGTTCATCGTCACCAAACCCGAGTCTCTACTCGCCGACAACGAGTTATCCGAGTTCCTCGGCCGCAGACTCGCCCGGTTCAAAGTGCCCTCACGTTATGAATTCATCGAGTCGATCCCCCGCAACCCCAGTGGAAAGATCCTGCGCCGCGAATTGCGCGAACGGTTCTGGGCGGGGCTGGACCGGCAGGTCCACTGAGGTCACCGGGTGGCGGAATTGACCTGGGCCGCCTGCCGCGCTTGGGCGCGCAGGACGGCGGTCGTGTTGGCCCTGACCACGGTCTGCGGTGCTGTGCTGACCAGTGTTCCATCGGTACAGCGTGTTTCCGTACCTGTCCGCCTGTTGGTGGACCGGGCGAGCAATCCATTGGTCGGCATTCCCTTCTATGTGGATCCCACCAGCTCGGCCGCGATTGCGGCCAATGAGGCGGTGCCGCGCAGCCCTGAACTCGACCTCATCGCCGGCACTGCCACCGCGCGGTGGTTTGACGAGAAGACGGCTGTCGGCTCGGCAGCCGCGGCTGCGCGCGGCTACGTGTCTGCCGCAGCCGACGCCGAAGCGATGCCGGTGGTGGCGATCTATGGCATCCCGCACCGGGACTGCGGCAGCTATTCCGCGGGTGGCCTGGGCTCGGCCGAGGAATACCGTTCGTGGATAACCGAATTGGCACGCGGCTTCGGCCCCTATCCGGTGACGATCATCGTCGAACCCGACGCGATCACCTCGGCCGACTGTCTGGCCATCGGCGCGCAGCACGAACGCACGGAATTGCTGCGTTTCGCCGTTGACACTTTCGCTCAGAATTCCGGTGCTGTGGTCTACCTTGATGCCGGCCATTCCCGGTGGCTCAGCCCGCAGACATTGGCGCAGCGCCTGGAGGCCGCCGGGATCGCGCACGCACACGGGTTCAGCCTCAACGTGTCAAACTTCTTCGGCACCGCCGAGGAAGCAGACTTCGGCGAAGCGGTGTCCGAGCTCACCAACGGCGCGCGTTATGTCATCGACACGTCTCGCAACGGGGTCGGTCCGGCCGCCGAGGAACCGCTGGCCTGGTGCAATCCCCCTGGGCGAGCACTCGGCTCGGCGCCCTCCGCGGAGACCGGATACCCACATGCCGACGCATATCTGTGGATCAAGCGGCCGGGCGAATCCGACGGCAATTGCCGGCCGGGCGATCCGAGCTCAGGGCATTTCTATGGGTCCTATGCGATCGATCTGGTCCGCAACCGACCATCCTGATTCCGCACGATCACCCGGCAGGCCGCGCGGCCAGAGCCTTCCGGTAGGCCTCGACCACACGCGGAATCACCGTGGATGCGGCGTATTCCCGGGCACGCCGAACCCCTTCGGACGCCAGGTTTGCCGCAAATCCGGGATCGTCGAGCAATCGGTCTATCGCACGTGCCATCGCGACGGGGTCGTTCGGCGGCACGATCAGGCCGGTCCGGCCATGGGACACCACCTGAGCCAGGGCGCCCACCCACGTCGCGACCACTGCGGTACCTGCAGCCATCGCTTCCACTGCGACCAGTCCCAGCGGCTCCTGCCAACGGGATGGCACCACCGCAACCGAGGCAGCCGCCAGGCTCGCCATGATCTGGTCGTGAGACACCTTGGTGTGCACGAATATCGGCCGGTCCGTGGTGCCTTCGTAGGGCTCGGTGTCAGCACGCTCGCTGCCGATCATGACCAAGGGAATCGGAGTTCGCATCCGCTGGTGAGCCGCAACCAGCAGCCCCGGCCCTTTGTGCTCGCCGAATACGCCGACATACACGATGAACGGACCGTCCGGCAGGAACGAAGGACGCGGTGTCGAACGGGCTTCATGGAAAGCGCTGTCATCGATGAATGACGGGATCTGTTCAATGCGCTCCTTGGGTACCGCCCGCAGGCTCGCCGCCTCGACCGTGTCGCTGATCGGCAGATACAGCGCTACCCGATCGGCCCGTCGCCGGCTTTCCCTCAGCGCCAGGGCGATTGGGACACCCTTGAGTACACCGTAGAACTCCGCGGAGCATCTGAGGCACCGAGCCAACTCGGTACCCGGACAAGGACCGTCCAGCGTGTCCCGATGAATCAGCGTCTTTTTCGCACAGGTCAGGCCGAAGTCGTGCAACGTCGCAACCAGCGCGGCATCACCCAATCGAAGTGACAGGCAGGAATTCAGGATCCACCCGTGCGCGTGCACGATGTCGGGCCGGATCTCGTCGACCAGCGCCTGGAGCCTGCCCACCAGCAGCGGATCCGGACAGGTCGGATGGAAGTAGTGGTTGGGGTCGGACGCAAAGCGCCGCAAGTATCTCGTGAGCCCGTCGATTCGGCGCACCTCGATGTCGCCATCGAATTGGTGTGCCGGTGCGTCGGGCCGGCCAAGCGTGGCAACGACATTGGGATGTCCGCGCGCGGTGAGTCCCTTCGCCAGAGCCTCGACGACACGCTCGGTGCCGCCAGTCGCGGGCGCAAAACTGTCGCTCACCTGCAGAACTCTCACCTGCCGGTCTCCTCGACCGTGAGCGGAAGTGCTTCAGCACCAGCGCGCCCGGCGGCAGTGCCGTCCGACGGAGCGTTGACGCCGACGATGCGACGCCACCGCGCCAGCACCCACACGGCGCCCATCGATTGGCTCAGTAGCCACGCCACGCCGGCACCCAGAATGCCCAGCACGGGAGTTGCGAACCAGGCTGCCGTAAGACACCCGATCAGCATTCCGGCATTCAACAACAGGGCGATTCGTACCCGGTCGGTCACGCGCAGCACCGAGATTGCCAAATTGGTGACCGCGTCTGGAACCGCCGACAACGCCAACACCAGCAACAGCGCATAGCCGTTGACGGAGTACTCGGAACCGAACAGTTCCAGAATCCACCGGCCCGCAACGATGTACACCAGCACCGGTGGCACCAGCAGCGCCACGATCGTCAGCGCGCAACGCCGGGCCAGCACAGGCAGATCTGATCTGCGCGACGCCCCCTCGACGAACAGCGACGCCGCGACCGCCGGACTGACGATGAAGAACACCGAACCCAGCATCCACGTGATGTAGAAGTAGGCATTGTCGGCGGCCGAGAGCCGGATGTAGACGATGACCGGCAGCACGTAGCCGGCGAGCATCGAGGTAACTGTCACCGTGTGCTGGCCGACCAAGGCCGGCGCCATCTGCCGCAAGTGGGTGAAGAACCCGCGATACGCGAAGCGCAGTGCATGGCCGGCTTTCGAGCCGAACGCCACCGTTGCCCAGATCATCGCCAGCCCTGCGGCAAGAACCCAGGCCAGCAGAATCAAATCCGGAGCGGCGATTACCGCGGCCGGCAAGAAGATCAGCGGAATCCTCAAGCCGCACATCAAGACATTGCGCCCGATGAGCACACCGGCCCGATGATCGGAGATGGCGACACTGTCGACCACCTGGCCGGTCGCGGAGAGCACGCACGCCACCACGAACAATGCCGCCCCGATCGGCCCGGCGAGCTGCGGGAGCACCCCGAGACCTGTGCCCAGCAGCGCGACGACCAGCACCGCGCCGGCGCCCGCACACACGCCGCCCACGGTCATTCCCGTCGTCACCCGCCGGCGCCACTCCGACGCCGAGGTGGACCGGGGCAGCCATTCGACGAGCGCCGCGGCCGCGCCGATGCTGGTGACGACAACAGTCGCCTGGATCGCGCTCATGGTGGCAGCGACCGTCCCACCGGTCGTGGCGTCGAAGCGGCGTGCCACGATCACCCAGAAGAGGTATCCCAGGGCAGAGGTTCCGATGGTGTTCACCATGAGCGCCAGACTGTTTCGCGTCATCGGATCAGCCAATGCGGCGCGGATCAGGACCACCGGCCTGCGCCACTTCACCAGTCTGTCAGTCGGGTTCATCGCGACCGCACCCTGAGGAAACCGGTGAGCATCACCGGATCACGTGCCGCAAAACTCTCGCGCGGGTAGGGCTGCACGAGTAACTGAACCAAGTGGCGCCCCGGCGCCACCGGTGCCGGAAATGTCACCGCGCCATAGAAGTCCGTCGATTGTCCGGTGCCGGCCGCATCGGTCAGCAGCCTGATATCGAGCGCGAGGTCGGGGTTGTCGACGCCGTCGATCCGGACGGTCACCCCGATCGTCCGTGCGTCGGGCCGATATCCGAATGCCCGCAGCTCCCAATTGATCCGCACCGGTGCACCCGCCGTCGCCGACTGTTCCGCCGCAGACAGCCAGCTCGGATCCAGGAACGTCAGCGTGGTGTAGGTTTCGGTGTTTTTGGGCTGCAAGGCGATAGCACCGGCAAGTCCGCCGCCGAGCACGATGACCGCGGCCATGGCCGCAGCCGTCTTTTGCCCCAACGCCGGCAGCCGGGCGCGGAAAAGCGAGACGCCAGATGTCATGTCGGTGGTCCGATCGGCCACCGCGGCGACTGTCACTACCAGCACTGCGCCAAGTAGAGCCGTACCCAGCGCGACGGACCGGCCATCGATCGTCAAACCGGCGACGTTCACCACAAGCACGACTGCGAGAAGCTCGACCACGCCGAAGACAACGGTCAGCGGCAGCCGGATCGCCGGATCGGCGAGCGGCGCCCTGGGCCGCCGCTCCGCCCGCGGGCTACCGCCTGGTGACGAGAACAGCAGATGCACCGCGGCCGTTCCCGGAATCAGCACCAGCGCCGCCAAAGCCAGGACGCGCAGCGGTACGGGCGCGGTGGCCACAACCGCCACCGCGGCAGCTGCCAGAGCCGACACCTGCGCCAGAGGGCGGTACCACTGCCGCAGCTGCGGCTCCCGCCACCGCTGGCGCGAAGCCTCCCCTACCAGGCGACGCCAAGACCAGCCATTGTCTACCGGTTCCCACTGCGGGATCGGGCGGTCGCGGGCGGCGGCGGTGCGCGTGGCCGCCGGTTCCTGTTGCGGCAACGGACGATTCGTCATTGTTTTGCGGTCGATCGTGCCAGGTCGTCCAGGTGCAACCGATAGACGCGTAGATTTTCGGTGGCCAAGATTCGCGTCGCCCACGGTGCGGCATCGAGTCGTAGCAAGTTGGCCATCGGCGTCTTATCGCCGCGTAGCGGGTCCTCGGGACCGAAATTGTGACCGTTGAACGGCAGTTGCCGGCCCATCATGACGTCGACGACGAGGAACTTGTATCCGGAATACACCAGCATGCCGGCCAGGCTCTTCGAGGGATCGGCGTCCGATTGGACCAGCTCCCAAGCCGGGAAACCAGGTGCGGGGAAGGCCATGTACATGCCTCCGTCGGCCGCCAACTGCAGGCCGGTGTAGGCGTCACTGACCACCTGGACCCGACCGAACTCCTGGTTGAGTTGTCTTGCCACCGAGCGTGTTTCGTCGGTCGCGGAGTTCGTGTCGGTACCCCAGCGGAACGGCCCGGGGAATCGGTAAGGGTCGTTGAGTCCACCGCCCACATTGCCGATGAGCAACACCACGGTCAGCACCGCCGTCCACACCGTCATCGTCTTGCGGCCGAACCTCATCCCGGTCGCCGGCCAGCGGTCCAGCGCGATGGCCACGATCACGGCGATGCCGACATAGGTGAACCCCCATGATCGGCGTGCGCCTTCGGCGCCCGAAGGTGCCAGGATGAACGGCAACGAAAGGAAATAGCACAGCCCAAAGGCAACCAGACCCCACGTCGTCGCACTGAGCCGGACCCGACCACGTTTGACGAGCAATGCCGCCAATCCCACGGTCACCAGCAGCACCACCGGCGCGGTCGCCGTCAGTAACTGCTCCCAGTACGGTTGCACCTGCGCCGCAAGCAATTTCCGCCCACCGGCACCGCTCTTGCCTGCCATCGCGCGCAACTGAGTGACCGCGCTGCCAAAGTAGGGCGACAGATAGTCCAGCGTCGGACGGGCACAAAACCAGACCCAGGCAGCCGCACTGCCCAGCGTGACCGTGAACGTGATCCACCAGGCCACCGCAGTCCCGACAGTTGGTCGGCCGATTGGCCGGCGACGCTGGGCCGGCAGCAGCAGTGCGACGGTTCCTGTGACGGCCACCGTGGCGGTCACGCCGAGTAGGAAGGCGGTGGTGAGATGATGGGTGACGACCACCGACATGGCGAGAACGCCTGCTGCCGAAAGACATTGGAACCGGCGGCGCATGTCGGGTGTGTGAGCGGCGATCGCGGTCAGCGCGACAACCCAGAGGAACCAGTTGATCGCCACACTCTCGTAGGCGTATTGAGTGTCGAAATACACTGCGGACGGGTTGATTCCGTACACCAGTGCGGCGATGCCGCCGGCCCGGCTCGAGCCCAACAGCCGTTCGCCCAAAACGTAGACGCCGAACAATCCGGTGACGTGCATGACGGCGATGACGACCAGCCCCGAAGTCCACGTCGACAGTCCGGTGATCGACTGGATCGCACCCGTCAGGCCCGAAGTTCCGGGATAGAACTGAACGATCGGGATGAGGGTGTTGGGCTGAAACAGATGGCCCGAGTCGACGAGATCGACCGCCTGCCGCCAGTGCGCGTACTCGTCGTGGTAGCGCGGACCGAACGGATTGCGAATCAGCTTGGGCGCCATGGTCACCAGCCCGAGCATGGCGACGGCCCACAGCCGATCGGTCCGGCCGCCGGCCCGGCCGATGAGCTTCGCTGCCGCCGGCAACGCCGCGAGCAACATGCCGCCCCAGAAGACAAGGTAGTACGCCGACGGCGGTCCGCCCGTGCCCGACAGCCGGTACGAGTATCCGACGATGGCCAGGCCGGCGCCCGCGGCCAATACCGTTAGGGGCCAGCACCATACCCCCGACAGAGCGGCGGCAGCCGAACCCGACGCCGTCAGCGTGCCGGCGACCGGGACAGCCTCGGGGGCACTTTCAGCCACCACCGTCATCGCGCGTCGGCCATCGGGAACGCATCAATGGCATTTCGAAGGGGATCCCACGTGTACGAGGGCGCGACGGATCGACGGCGGCCACCGGTCGCCACGTCCATGATGGCGCGGCCGAGGCCTTCGATGTCGCCGGGCGGCACCAACACAGCGCCGGGATAGTCCGCGACCGCCTCGATCAGCCCACCGACGGCATACAGGACCACCGGAAGGCCGATGCTCATGGCGGCCTGCAGCGGGCCACTCGCCGAGCAACGCCGGTACGGCAAGACCAAGACATCCGCGTCGTCAAAGTATTCGGTCGCTTCTGCATCTGAAACGTATCGGTTGACGAAGCTGATCCGGTCGCGGTGCCGCGATGCGGCAATTGCCTCCGCGGGAACGGTCCAGTTGTGCCACGTCTCGCCGACGATGTCGATGTCGAGCCGGCGCACTTGCTCCTCGGTCAGCAAATCGATCGCCGCAACCAGGTCTTCGACGCCCTTGTACGGCCGGATCAGGCCGAAGAACAAGACCTTTGCGGGTCGGTGCAGGCCTGAAATCGTCTCCGAACGTTCGTGAACGGCAATCGATTTCTTCAAGTGCGGGTACGGACCGAGCGGAGCGATCCGGGACGGCAGGCGTTCGACGAACCGGGCACCCAGAGTCGATGAAATCAGCTGCCGATCGTGCTCGTTGTGGAATATCGCACCGGACACCACGCGGACCAGACGGCGCAGGAAGGTCCGGCAGTACGCGGCAAGGAAAGGTACGCCGGCCTCCCCGGTGTCTTGAAGCTCGTGGAACTCTACGATCACGCTGATGCCCAGGCGCCGGGCGATCCACGCGATGAGCAGATACGTGTGCAAGGTCGCGGCCGTCCACCATTGGAGCACAATGATGTCGGGCGCAAGAGCCCGGATCCGATCCGACAGCGAAAAAATCGACGTCCCCCAGTACCAATCGATGGTCCCGGCCGTCTTGATCCTGGAGTCATACCTCAGTGCGGTCAGGTCGTGACCGACCCGCGCGGATCCTGGATAAAATCGACGCGGTACCAACCGATCAAGCATGAGCAGCGAGACGTCATGGGTGTCAGCCAGTGAATTGGCCAGACAACACGTGTGCACCGAAAGACCGCTCAAGAATCGAAATCCCGGACCCACCAACAGAACCTTTCGCCCGGCGGTCACCTCGGAACGGTTCTGGATGTCCTCATGTAGCGGTTTGCGCAGCGGCGGCATGGAGTACTCGATGTGACGGCTCAGGCAGTGCCGGAGCAGCGACTGCGGTCCTGAGCGGGACGACTACGGTGCCGCTCACAAAAGGACCGGTAGGCAGTTCGACCGAAGGCGCGAGCCGGACGGCGAGGATCACCCGCAGACAGGTGAATCCGTCTTGCCAGGTGATCTTCTTGCCCTCCCCGACCCGACGCCCGAGGTAGGTGATCGGCACCTCGTAGGGTCGAACACCCGAATGCAGCAGCGCCGCAGTCATTTCGGTGTCGAAACCGAATCTTGGTTCGATGAGCGACAAGGCGCGGAAATGCGCCACCGGAATGAGCTTCAGGCACGCATGCATGTCGGTCAGGCAGGCATCGAACAATGCGTTGGCCGCAGCCGTGGTGAGCCGGCCGCCCAGGGCGAACCGGTATGAGGGAAACCGTGTGTTGAAACCGAAGAGACGAGCCCCGAACACATGGTCAGAAACGCCATCGAGAACCGGACCGAGCAGCTGGGGAATGTCGGCCGGGTCGTATTCCAGGTCTGCATCGAGGATGAGCAGATGGGTGCCGGTCGCCTGCCCGACCCCGCGCTTGACTGCGGCCCCCTTGCCGCGGTTGAACGGTCGGCACAGTGTGATGACACCACGCTCGGCGAATGTCCGCAGGATCTCTGGAGTGTTGTCGGAACTGCCGTCGTCGACGACGATCAGCTCGACAGGGCACGGATAGTCAACGGCCAGAACGCGTTCCACCGCACGCGCAATCGTCGCGGCCTCGTTGTACACCGGCATGACGATCGACAGAACCAGCACGTCAAGCACTCCGTCCGGACGAGGGGAACCGGGCATACACACCGGCAGCACCGAACGACCGGCAACGGGCAGTATCAGCGGCACTCAGGTCGCCGCTGACAGGCTCCAGCTCGATCCGACAATCCGCGGGCGTAGCCACTGCGGCCGGTCCGACGTTTCTCATAACTACAGTAGTCGGCAAACAAGCACGATTAGTTCCCGGCTGTCTCCAGGTATCACTCAGTGCAGCGGCATCGGCAGCCGAGAGTACTGCCAAGGATGTTCAACATCGAGAGCGCTACGACGCAGGAACGCCATTGTCTTTGTACCGCAAGGAGAAGAGGCTCCACGATGGTCGAGCCTCAGCTGCGGCCGATCTCATGACAGCTTCAAGGCAGAGTGCACGCCGGCACGGCAATCCAACAGCCAGTTGCAATTCGAGCAAACTACTGATACAACCGGGTCATTCATTTCGGTCCGCCAGGAATCAATCGTTCCGGTGTGCAGTCAGCGAGCAAACAGCCCGACCGGAGTCGTCGCCGAGCGCACGGGACCAACGAATCGACCCGGGCAGGGATTCCAGAACGGTTCGAGAACGGGATACGAGGATGGACGATGAAACCGGCTGACCGGGCCCGGCTGTGGAAGGGTGCGACGTTGGTAGTGCTTGTCGCGCTCTCACTGATCACGATCACCTCGGCAGCACCGACGCGGGCCGGATCCGACGGCGGCAACGCCCGGTACTACGTGGCGGTCGGCGATTCGTTCACGGCCGGCTACCGACCCGATGGAAAGTCTGGATCAGCTACCCGGGATGGCTACGCATACCGGTTGCTCGACAAGTTGAGCCGTGAGGGCACTTGGAAATTGGTCAATTTCGCGTGCACCGGCCAGACCGCGCACGACATGCAATTCAACGCCGGCTGCCATGACGGCGCGCTCGCGACCGGCGGCGTCGACTATCCCGGCACCACGCAGGAGACCGCGGTCGAACAATTCATCGCCGCGCATCACAGGCAAATCGGCTTGGTGACCGTGTCGATGGGCGCCAACGACCTTCTGAAGTGTCTCGACATCACGGACGACCGTCGAGCCCAGCATTGTGCGGAGAACGCGGCTTCCGACGTCCACACGAGTTTGCAGGCCTTCTTGACGGCGATGCGGTCCCAGCTGGGACCGGCGACTCCGATCGTCGGGCTGTCGTACATCGATTCGTTCCGCGCGGGCGTTCTCGACGGGACCGCCACGTCGCAGCGGCGGGCGGCGATATCGCAGGTGCTTTTCGACAACTATCTGAATCCGGTCCTGAAAAAGACCTACGCCCAGTTCAACGTTCGCTACGTCGATGTCTTCTCGCTCGCCGGCGGGGATCTGCCCGACACTCAGAAGTCGCTACTCCCCGGGCACGGTACGGTTCCGACCACAATTGCCCGGATCTGCACTTTGACCTATTTCTGCACCGACAATGATCCGCATCCGAACCGCGAGGGACATGAACTCACCGCGCAGGCGATAGCAGAGGCGATCCGATGACGGCGCCCCCGCACGAGCAGACGCACGCGACGGCGCCAATCCGAATCACGTTGGTGACACCAGGATTTCGTGATGATCCGGGCGGAGTCGAGGTGCACACGTCGGAACTGGTACGGGATATGCACGCCCTGGGTGCGACCCTCGACGTCGTGACGGCGCGCCGCCGGCTGCGCCGCCGCGAGCAGCACTGGTTCGGCGACTGCCAGGTGACTGTCTACCCAGCTTGGAACATCCAGGCCATGGCCATAGCACCGCGTGCCGTGCTCGGCGCCGTGCGCGACCATGTGCACTCCGACGTGCTGCACGTGCACAGCTACCACGCCACCACCGGGCTGGCCGTATTGTTCAGCAGGCGACCGACCGTCTTCACGCCCCATTATCACGGCATCGTCGGCCACAGCCCGCTGGCGCGGATGCTGCATCCGTTCTACCGGTATCTGGGACGGTTGATACTGGCGCGAAGCGACGCGATCATCTGCGTGTCGCGGGCCGAACATGAGCTTCTCGTAAGGGATTTCCCCGTCGCCGCGGACAAAGTCGAGGTGATCCCCAACGGCGTCCGCGTCGAGGAATTGCGCCAGGCTCAGCCGTTGCCGATTCCGGAGCCCGTTGTACTGTGCGTCGGCCGGCTGGAGCCGTACAAGGGATTCGCAGACGTGGTCCGAGCGTTTCGCCACGTGCCGCCGCCGGCCCGGCTCGTCATCATCGGCGACGGTAGCCAGCGCGACGAACTGCAGCGCCTGGCATGTGAATACGGCCTCCAGGATCGGATATTCATTCTCGGCCGGCTGAGTGACGCCGAGCTGAGACGGTGGTTCCGCACGGCGAAGATTCTGGTGTCGATGTCGGTTCACGAGGCATTCGGAATGGTTCCGCTCGAGGCTGCGGCAGCCGGCGCCCGAGTGATTCTCAGCGATATCCCCGCACACCGAGAAATCGTCGCCGATTTTCTCACCGCGACCGGCGTCATCGTCACCCCGGGAGATTTCCGCGCATTGGCGACGGAAATCTCCAAACAGCTTGATGCTGCCGGACCGTGCGAAACGGAGAATATCCCGACCTGGAGCGCGGCGGCCGCGCGCACCACCCAAATCTACAGCCGACTGCGGTCTGGTCTTCGCACCACATACCCGGCCACCAGCCCGCCTGCGCCGAACCGGAGATCATGATGGTGAGGAATCTGGGCAGACCTCGCACTGTACGAACCAGCTGGGTGGATCGGGTGTGGGCCAGGCATTGGTCGGCGATTGCCATGGGCCCTATCGCCCGTCCAGAAGTCGGCGTGCTGCGGGCCGCGCTTGCCGAATTCATGGCCACGGACCCGATGAACCCCTTGTGCTGCACCCTGAGCGCCGATGGCCGCAGCTGGCTTCCGGTCGAGAACGAGCGTCGCGCCGACTTCCTGCAGCAGGCGGTGGTCTCCACCGAACCCATGGACATGGTCGACGTCCATTCGTACATCCGACGGCACGCGCCCCACCCCGATCAGCGAATCCCCTACAAAATACTGGTTGGACCGGATTCGCTGACCTGCTACCTCGCGCACGTCGTCGGCGACGCCGTACCGCATTCAGCCTTCGCGGTCTCACTGGCCCTGGGTGACGTCGACGAACTTCGCTATCTCAAGCCCGATGTCGGGATGTTCACCGCCGCAAGGCTTCTGGTGAGCCAAACCCGGCCGCACTACAAGGACTGGTGGCAGTATCACCGTGCCGGGCCGCGCCCCGACACCGCAGGACCGACCACGATACCGGTGCCAAACCAGCTCAGCGCCGACGGCATCGGCCTCCGGGTCAGTGCGCCGAGCTTTGAACGTTTCCAACAGTGGCGCAAGGACAATCATCCCGATGTGCCGACGTCCGCGCTGATCGCGGCCGCCGCATACCGGAGTTTGACACACAACGGCGTGCCGTTGAACCCGGACGGTTTCTACACCGTGATCGATCTGCGTAGGTATCTGCCGGCCAAAAACGCCTTGCGTCCGGGCAACCTCGCCAAGAGCATCTACATCCCGGCCGACATGACCGATCCCC
The DNA here is from genome assembly GCF_048282635.1 of Mycobacterium sp. PDNC021. Lineage (NCBI taxonomy): Bacteria > Bacillati > Actinomycetota > Actinomycetes > Mycobacteriales > Mycobacteriaceae > Mycobacterium > Mycobacterium sp. PDNC021. Next base: position 1,769,209 of record NZ_CP182502.1, on the reverse strand, counting down.
GCTCGATCGCGGCAGGAATCAGGTCGGCGGTCGATTCCGCCCGTGGGATACCCGCATTGGCACAAGGCGGGCTCATCGCCGTGCTGCGAGATCGGAAGTGGCAGCAACATCCCACCGAAATCTCGAAGATAACAATGTCATTCAATCTGATGATGCGAAATCCCGGCCTGAACCACATCCCGTGGCTCGACCCGGACGCCGCACGCTACACCGTGATGACCTACCCGACCAGTCCGACCAATCTGACCGTCGCCGCGTGTGGGTCGAACGGCACCATCGAGTTCGCCGTCAGCTTTGTTCCAGAGTTGGTCAGCAAAGCCGCACTAAGACAGTCCCTCACCGAATTGAGCGACCTGACCGCTGTGTTGTCCTCGGGTCCAGCTGCCTGCAGGCCCAGCAACGGCGATCAGTGCGCCGGCCATCCGACATCCGGGATGGTCCACTAGCTGCGCGAGGCGGCCGAGGATCTCGGAACCCGCCAAGACCCCGACTCACCACAGTCACTGACCACACGCTCCGACACCCACGACAGCCGCCGCGGGAGTGTCGTCAGGGGCTGTACTCAAGTGGTGGCGGGGGAATCGGTTCCGCAGGTGCAGCCGGTCCCACAGGTGCAGTCTTCACAAGTACAGTTCGGGTTGGTGCATCCCGTTGACTGCTCGGTCTCATTGCTGGTCATGCACGGATCTTATGCCCCTCCGGTCGATCCGTAAGGGGAGTCTGCGTACCCGGCATCGGGAACGGCTCACGCGTCGCCAGCGGTGGCCCAACGTTTTTCGACGCCGCTCATTTTCCAGTAGCCGACCGCCGCCAGCCAGGTAGCCACGAACAGCCCCACGATGATGAATCCGACATTGTTCAGATCGATGCCACTGACCCAGTCGGTGAACGGATTGGCCCAGCCCACGTCGTCGTGGAGCACCCCGACGAGCTCGATGGTCCCGATCAGCAGCGCCACCGCGACCGAGAGTCCCGTGATCGCGAGGTTGTAGTAGACCTTCCGGACGGGTTTCGCGAACGCCCAGTCATAGGCCACGGTCATGAACAACCCGTCTGCGGTGTCCATGAGGCTCATCCCCGCCGCGAACAGCACCGGCAGCGTCAGGACGGCAAACCACGGTAGGCCCGCAGCTGCGCCGGTACCGGCCAGCGCGAGCAAAGCCACCTCTGTCGCGGTGTCGAAACCCAAGCCGAACAGCACCCCGACCGGAAACATTTGCACCGGCCGCTTGATGCGCTTCATCACCGGCCGCAGAATGCGGGCCAGGAAGCCGCGGTTGTTCAGTTGTTCCTCGAGACCTGCTTCGTCGAATTCGCCTCGCCGCAATCCCCGGAAAACGTGCCAAATGCCAATCAAGGCAACGATGTTGATGATGCCGATCAGCCATAGGAACAGCCCCGAGGCGAGCGTGCCGGCCAGACCGAGATGCTGACGAACGGGCGAGTCGTCGCTGAGCAGTTCTCCGGCGACCCTGGTTCCGACCACGACCAGCACCGCCAGCAGCAGCACCATCATCGAATGCCCCATGGCAAACCAGAACCCGACCGACTTCGGTTTGGCCCCGTCGGCGGTCAGCTTGCGCGTGGTGTTGTCGATGGCCGCGATGTGGTCGGCGTCGAAAGCGTGCCGCAAGCCGAAGGTGTACGCAGTGACACCCAGACCGACGCCGAACACCTGGGTGCCGACTTGGTAGTGGTTCGGCGCAACCAACACGAGCAACGATCCGAAACCTATGATGTGCAACGCCGCGATGGCGGCAGCCAAAGCGCCGAATTCCCGCCAGTCTTTGCGGTTCCAGGACCGCACCATTCGGCGGAACACATTTCCGGCGGATTCGCCTGCTTCGGACACGGTGACCTCCTTGGGGATCACGCGTCCCCGTCGTGGGCGATGTAGGCGGACGGGTCTGACTCCCATCCGTGCGGTAAGCCGGCACGGATGATCACAGTGGCGCGACCGCACCGGACTCACACCGGTTTCCGCGCCGCCTACGACAACAGATGCGCACCGTACCAGCCCGAACTGTCTTCTGCCAGGGCAGATTCCGGGCATCGACGGACCTCGCCACTCGACCTGAAATGTTTTTCCCGGCACGGGAACTCAACCGCGCGCGCCGACGACCAATACGTAGGCAGTCTGTGGCAGTCCGCCCTTCATCGAGGGTCGGGCCGTAGGCCTAGCCGAGCAGCGGGTAGCACTCCCGGACCCGATTGACCCACCAGTCCCGGCGCGCCGGTGCGGCCGCCAAACCCGTCAACCTGGCCGGGTCAGGCACCACCGGGCCGACGGGCAGGAAGCCGTCGACCGGCGGCGGCACCGCGGCCACGTCTTCGACGAACAGCCCGCCGGTGCCCAGCCCGCAGGCGTGTTGCAGCGTCGGCAGGCAGCCGGCGGCCAGCAGCCCGCGCGTCATGCCGACCGCGGAATCCAACGCACTCGACACCACGATCGGGATGTCGATCTCCGCCGCCACCGCCAGTAGCCGCGTCACGCCGCCCAGTGGCGCGACCTTGACCACCGCGATGTCCGCCGCGCGTTCACGCACGACGCGCAGCGGGTCCGAGGCCTTGCGGATGGACTCGTCGGCTGCCACCGGCACGTCGACCAGACGCCGCAATTCGGCCAGTTCCGGCACCGTCGCGCACGGTTGCTCCAGATATTCGAGCGGCCCAGAGGCGGTCAGTGCGTGCGCCGCCGCCACTGCTTGCGCGACGGTCCAACCACCGTTGGCGTCGACGCGCACGACGGACACCAGGGCGCGAACAGCCTCGACGCGTGCCACGTCGTCGGCCAACGTCTGCCCCGGTTCGGCCACCTTCACCTTGGCGGTGCGGGCGCCCGGGAAGCGGGCCAGCACCTCGGGCACCCGTGCCGCCTCGACGGCCGGCACGGTGGCGTTGATCGGGATGCGATCGCGCACCGGTGCCGGTGCCTGTTCGTACGCCGCCTCGATGCCGGCCGCGAGCCAGTGCGCCGCCTCGGGCGGCCCGTACTCGACGAACGCGCCGAATTCGCCCCAGCCACAAGGCCCGTCGATCAGCGCGACTTCACGAACATCGATGCCGCGGAACCGGACCCGCATGGGCAGCGAGACGACGAACAGTCGCTCGAGTAGTTCGTCCAGAGCAGGCACCCCTCCATCGTGCCTCACACGGTCGCGCGGTCCCGACCCTCCCAGTACGGCTTGCGGAGTTCCTTCTTCAGGATCTTGCCGGTGGGATTGCGGGGCATGTCGTCGACGAAGTCGACGGTCTTCGGGCACTTGTAGGCGGCCAGGTGTTCCCGGGCGAAGGCGATCAGGTCGGTGTCCGTCACCTCACCCTCAAGCGTCACAACAGCTTTCACGGACTCGCCCCACTTCTCGTCCGGCACACCGATGATCGCGACCTCGGACACCGCGGGGTGCTCGGCAAGTACGCGCTCCACCTCGATGGAGTAGATGTTCTCGCCGCCAGAGATGATCATGTCCTTGAGCCGGTCCTCGACGAAGATGTAGCCGTCGGCGTCGACGCGGCCGATGTCACCGGTACGGAACCAGCCCTCAGCGGTGATGGCCTCGGCGGTGGCGTCCGGCCGGTTCAGGTATTCCTTCATCAATGTCGGTGTGCGGAACCACAATTCGCCCTGTTCGCCGGCGGGCGCGTCATCGAGGGTCTCGGGGTTGACCACCCGCACCTCGGCCTCGGGGATCAGCACGCCCGCACTGACCAGCCGTTCCTCGTTGTCGGCGCGGTGGTCCTCGGGCATCAGCCGGCTCACCACACCACACACCTCGGTGAGCCCGTACACCTGGATGAACTCCGTCTCGGGCCACGCCTGCAATGCCTGGCGCAGCAGCGGCAGCGGCATGGGCGACGCTCCATAGGCGTACGTCTTCAAGGCGCTGAACAACTTCACCGCATCCGGGCCGGTGTCGAGGACCTTCGCCAGCACAGCGGGCACCAGGAAGGTCCGGTTCGCGCCGGCGAGGATGCCGCCGGCCAGCGACGCCCCGTCGGCGTCGCGCGTCATGTAGCTCGGCACCCCGTTGTGCAACCCGTACTGCACGTAGGACGAACCACCGACGTGGAACAGCGGCATCGCCACCAGATTCTTGTCCGCCGAGCTGCTTTCCCAGCCCTCGAAGGCGTTGATCGTGTGCGCGATCATGGCGGCCTGCGTGAGAGCGACGCCCTTGGGCCGGCCCGTGGTGCCCGAGGAGTACATGATGATGCAGACGTCGGTCGGCTCCACGTCCGACGAGCGGCCCACCGGTGCCGCACCAGCCAGCAGGGCCTCGTACTCGTCGCCGTCTCCGCCCTCGGGCGTCACGCTGACGACGTGTTCGACGGCGGTCAGCTTGTCGGCGATGTTGTCGACAGCTGCGCGAAGCTCGGCTCCGACGATGAGAACCTTTGCGCCGCAATCGTTCAGCACGAAGTCGAGCTCGTCGGCGGCCAGCCGGAAGTTGATGATGGCTGTCGCGGCACCCAGCGACGCCGCCGCCAGCGTCAGCTCCACGCAGGCCGGGTGGTTCTTGTCGAGGAACGACACCACGTCCCCGCGTTTGATGCCCCAGGCGGACAGTGCGCCGGCCAGCCGGCGGACCCGGTCGTTCCACTGCGACCAGGTCCAGGTCCTGCCGAGATAGGTGATCGCGTCTTCGTCTGGCTTGGTCGCTGCCCAGTGGGCAACACGTTCGTCGAGGAATCGGGGTGCCGACAATTCAGTCATGCGCTGAGCCTGCCACGTGGCGCCGTCCGGTCAGTCGGATTTGGCAAACACTTGTTGTCCCGCCAGGTAAGTCGCGAGCACGTCCAGGTCAGCGACGGCTTCCGGCGGCACCGAGCGCGGATCGGCGGACAGCACCACCAGGTCCGCGTACTTGCCGACTTCCAGTGAACCGATCACATTGTCCGAGAACAACTGCCAGGCCGCGTCGATGGTCTGTGCCCGAATGGCCTGATCGACGGTGAGCCGTTCCTGCGGCGCCAGCACGCGTCCGCTGGGCGCGATCCGGGTGGCCGCGACGCTGATGTTGCGCAGCGGCTCCTCCGGAGTCACGGGTGGGTCGTTGTGCAGTGAGATCCGCATGCCGGTGGCCACCGCCGACCCGGCCGGCATCCACACGTCGCCCTTTTCCGGGCCGAAGAGACCGTCGACGATGACGTCACCCCAGTAATGGATCTGGTCGACGAACACGCTGCACGTGACGCCGAGATCGTGGGCGCGCTGCAGCTGCGCCGGGGTGATGGCGCCGACGTGCTCGAGCCGTAAGCGGTGATCGTCGCGTGGATGTTGACGCAGCGCTTCCTCATAGACATCCAAAATGGTGTCGACACCGTGGTCGCCGTGCACATGGCAGGCCATCTGCCAGCCCTGAGGGAAGAACGTGTTGACGATCTCGGCGAGCTGCTCGCGCGTGTAGTTGGCGTGCCCGCACGATCCGGGCACCACGCCGATGGTGCGCGTGGCTTCGGTGTCCAGGTACGGGAAGGTCAGGTCGATGTTGCCGACCCACGGCGACCCGTCGACCCAGATCTTGATGCCGGCCTGCCGGACCATGTCGTCGCCGTTGTCGGGTGACGCATCGGTGTGCAGCGCCGCGGTGGACATCTCGTAGGTGCGCAGCCGCACGGTGAGCTTGTCGCGCATCTGGTCCAGGACCGGCCGGAACATCGGGTCGAACGCCATCTCCGAACACGTCGTCAGGCCGGCCCGGTTCAGCCGGGCACATTCGGCGAGCAGCAGCGCCGGGTAGTCCGCGGGCGTCATCACCCCCGTCACCAGCGGGAACACCGCGCCGGTTTCCACCGCGGTGCCATCGAGTTCGCCGTCGGCGTCGCGCCCGTACTTGGCACCGTGTGGGTCCGGGGTGTCGCGCGTCAGCCCGGCGGCTCGCGCGGCAGCGGAGTTGAAGTACGCCTTGTGCCCCGAGTTGTGCACGATCACCAGCGGACCGTCGGGCGCCGCCTCATCCAGCCAGGCCCGCGTCAGCTCCGGCAGGCCCTGCTGCAGTAGCGGGTCCCAGCCGTTGAGGTAGGCGCCGTCGGCGCCGCGGGCGGCCACCTCGGCGTAGATCGCCGCCACCACGTCGGCCGCGTCGGGCATCGTGACCGGGCGGATGTCGACCATACGGCCACCGAGGACCACCGCCTCCATCAGCGGGTGCCCGTGCGCCTCGACGAACCCGGGCAGCACGCAGCCGGCGACCTCCCGCACCTCGGTGTCAGCACCGATCCACGGCTGGATGTCGTCGCGCGATCCGATGGCCACGATCCGGCCGTCGGTGATGGCAAGTGCCTCGGCGGTGGGCCGCTCCGGGTCGACGGTCAGGATGTTTCCGACGATGACGAGATCGGCAGGGCTGGCCATGAGATGGATGCTAGGCCGCGTCGGCCCGGCGAGTTTCGAGATGCGTCAATTCCAAGGGCTTGACCAACGGACTAGAACACGTTCTAGTCTTAGGTCATGACTGACGAGCTGCTGCGCCATCCCCTGCATTCCGGGCATTTGACGGTCGGCGCCCTCAAGCGCAACAAAGACAAGCCAGTCCTGTTCCTCGGCGACACCACGCTGACTGGCGGCCAGCTCGCCGACCGCATCAGCCAGTACATTCAGGCATTTGAAGCGCTCGGCGCCGGCTCCGGCGCGAGCAGCGGCCTGCTGGCCCTCAACCGGCCCGAGGTGCTGATGATCATCGGCGCCAGCCAGACGCAGGGCTACCGCCGCACGGCACTACACCCTCTCGGCTCGCTGGACGATCACGCCTACGTCCTGAGCGACGCCGGTGTCACGACCCTGATCATCGACCCCACCGAGGCGTTCGTGGAGCGCGCCATCGGCCTGCTGGAGAAGGTGCCGTCGCTCAAGCAGATCCTGACCATCGGCCCGGTGCCCGACGCACTGACCGGGTCGGCCATCGACCTGGCCGCCGAAGCCGCGAAGTACGAGCCGCAGCCGCTGAAGGCCGCCGACCTGGCACCTGATCACGTCGGCGGGCTGACCTATACCGGCGGCACGACCGGCAAGCCCAAGGGCGTCATCGGCACGACGCAGTCCATCAGCACCATGACGACCATTCAGCTGGCCGAATGGGAGTGGCCCGAGCACCCGCGGTTCCTGATGTGCACTCCCCTGTCGCATGCCGGCGCGGCGTTCTTCGTGCCGACCATCGTCAAGGGCGGCGAGCTGATCGTGCTCAAGAAGTTCGACCCCGCCGAGGTGCTGCGGGTGATCGAGGAGCAGAAGATCACCGCCACCATGCTGGTGCCGTCGATGATCTACGCGCTGATGGACCACCCGGATTCGCACACGCGGGACCTGTCGTCGCTCGAGACCGTCTACTACGGCGCCTCGGCGATGAACCCGGTGCGCCTGGCCGAGGCGATCCGCCGGTTCGGCCCGATCTTTGCGCAGTACTACGGCCAGTCCGAGGCCCCGATGGTCATCACCTACCTGGCCAAGGGCGAGCACGACGAGAAGCGGCTGACCTCCTGCGGCCGCCCGACGCTGTTCGCGCGGACCGCGCTGCTCGGCGACGACGGCCGGCCCGTCAAGCAGGGCGAGGTCGGTGAGATCTGCGTGTCCGGTCCGCTGCTGTCGGGCGGCTACTGGAACCTGCCGGAGGCCACTGCCGACACCTTCAAGAACGGCTGGATGCACACCGGCGACCTGGCCCGCGAGGACGAGGACGGCTTCTGGTTCATCGTCGACCGCACCAAGGACATGATCGTCACCGGCGGCTTCAACGTCTTCCCGCGTGAGGTGGAAGACGTTGTCGCCGAACACCCTTCGATCGCGCAGGTCTGCGTGGTCGGCACCCCCGACGAGAAGTGGGGCGAGGCGGTGACGGCCGTCGTCGTGCTGCGTCCGGACGCCGACCGCTCCGACGAGGCCGTCGCGAAGATGACCGCCGAGATTCAGGCTGCCGTCAAGGAACGCAAGGGCTCGGTGCAGTCGCCGAAGCAGGTCGTCATCGTCGACGCCGTGCCGGTGACGGCACTCGGCAAGCCCGACAAGAAGGCCGTCCGAGCGCAGTTCTGGGCCGGCTCAGAGCGTTCCGTCGGCTGAGAGTTCCCTCCGCGAGCTGGGGGTACCTCCCGCTTGCGGGGGAACATAAAACTGTCCTTTTTCGCCGCAGAACGACAGTTTTATGTCGGCTCGCGAGTAGATCGCAACTCGGCGAGCAGCCGGTCGAAGAGCACCGCGGCCGCGTGGGCCGCGCCTTGAGCGTCACCGGCGATGATGTGGTCGAGCAGCCGGTGATGGTCCTCGAACTCGGTCTCCACCGGCGTCTCGTTCATGACGGACACGCTCGCGGTGATGACCTCGATGAGCCCGAGGTACAGGTCGACCAGCATGGCGTTGCCCGATGCCCGCATGACGGCGCAATGGAATTCGGTGTCGGCATGGACGAATTCCTCGTGATGCCCGGCGCGCTGCTCGTTGTCGCGGCCCTCCAGCAGCCGCCGCAGCGTCGTGATGTCGTCGTCGGTCCGGTTGGTGGCGGCCAGCCGGGCGCCTTCCACTTCCAGCCCGCGGCGCACCTGCAGCACGTCACGCAGTTCGTCACTGCACAGTCGGCTCAGCGCACCTGACATCTCGCTGGTGGCGCGGACGTAGGTGCCGTCGCCCTGCCGCACCTCGAACAGGCCGGCGTGCGCCAGCGCCCGGACGGCCTCGCGCACGGTGTTGCGGCCGACGCCGAGCGCTTCGACGAGGTCGGTCTCGTTCGGAATCCGATGCCCGACGGGCCATTCACCGTCGGCAACCGATGCTCGGAGCTGTTCGATGACCTGGTCGACCAAGCCGGCACGGCGGGCTGTGTTCAGCGCCACGCAATCATCCTTTCAACCAATCATAGGATGTATGTCATCATAGCAGGATGAGTGCTGTAGTGAACGGATCCGAACACGCCCGTTACGAGGATGAACTGGCACTCGAACTCGACGGCGCGATCGAGATCACGGATATCCCGGCGAGCCCGAGCACCCGCGTCGCCAGCGGCGTCCTGCTGGCGCTGGCCATCGTCGTCACCGCGCTGAACCTGCGACCGTCGGTCACGAGCGTCGCTCCCCTGCTCGGCGAGATGCGCGCCGCACTCGGCGTGTCGTCGGTCTGGGCCGGCATCCTGACCACGCTGCCCGTGCTGTGCTTCGCCGCCGCCGGAGCGACCGCGCCGTGGCTGGCCAAACGACTCGGCCTGGGCCGGACCGTCACCGTCGCCCTGTTGGTCCTGGCTCTCGGACTGGTGGTGCGCCCGTACGGCGGCGGCGGTCTCATGCTGGGCGCCACCCTGCTCGCCTCGTCCGGCGTCGCGCTGGCGAACGTACTGATCCCGGTGGTGATCAAGAGTTCGTTCCCCGCCCGCGTCGGCCTGATGACGGGCATCTACACCAGCGCACTGCAGGCCGGCGGCGCCTTGGGTGCCGCGGTCACCCCGGCCGTCGAACACACCGTCGGCGGCTGGCGTCCGTCTCTGGCGCTCTGGGCGGCACTCGCGCTGGCCGCCCTGCTGCTGTGGCTCCCGGCCGCCCGTCAGCACCGCGCCGACTGGGCCGCCACCGCCGCCCAGACCACCGCGCGCCGCTCGCTGCTGCGGAACCCACTCGCCTGGACGGTGACGCTCTACATGGGCAGCCAGTCGTTCCTGGCCTACATCATGATGGGTTGGCTCCCACAGATTTTCATCGACAACGGCATGGACAAGACCTCCGCCGGCGTGATGTCCGGCGTGATGTCGCTCATCGGCGTCCCCATCGCGCTCCTGATCTCGCCGCTGGCCGCCCGCAGCACCAACCAGAGCCTGTGGAACGTCGGCCTCGGCGTGCTGGGCCTGTCCGGCGCCATCGGCTTGCTCGTCGCACCGAGCGCGGCCCCGGTCCTGTGGAGCCTGCTGGTCGGTATCGGCATGAGCGCCTTCTCGCTGGCGCTGACGGTCATCGCGCTGCGCGCCCGCAACGCCGAAGACACCGCTCAACTCTCCGGCATGGCACAGGGCTTCGGCTACCTGTTCGCCAGCACCGGGCCGTTCCTGTTCGGGCTGCTGCACGACGTCTCCGGCGGCTGGCACGTCCCGTTCGTGCTGTTCTTCAGCGTGTACGCCGTGCAGCTGACGGCCGGCTGGTTCGCCGGGCGCAACCGCTACGTGTAGTTAGTACTGCTGCGGGTAGCCCGGGTAACCGGCGGGAGCGGCAGGTGTTGTCCGACCGCTCTTCCACTGGCACCACTGCTGCGTCGAGTTCAGGGCGGCCAGCACACCGGTGACGAGCGCGAACACGATCGGCACCGCGGCGGACATCACCGACAGCCCGGCCAGGCCCTGCATCGAATCGCTGTAGCTGCCCAGCGCGGAATCCAGCCGCTTGAGGATGGTCAACGAGGCGAACAGGCCGACCACGTTCGACAACACCACGACCGTGCAACCGCCCATGACGATCCAGCGGCCCACCGAACGCCCGAGGACCAGCAGCACACCGCCAGTGAGCAGCGCGATGGCCACGATGGTCTGCACGACGGCCATGGCACTGGTCAGGCCCATCAGTTCGGATCGGGTGTCACTCGCGTAGGAGCCGGTCAGCGAGCTCAACGTCGCGACGACGTACCAGCTGGAAAACGCCTGGAAAGCCGTCGACACCGCACCGAGCAGGCTCAGCACCGCGGCGATGATCGCCGTCACACCCGACGGTCCGGACGGCCCGGCCGGCATCGGCACGCCGTAACCCGCGGGCTGCGGGTACTGCGGCTGCGGATACTGCGGCTGCGGGTACTGCGGCTGGGGGTACTGCGGCTGGGGGTACTGCGGATAGGGCATGCTCGGCGGCACGCCGGGAGCGCCGTACGGGTCGCCCCCATACGGTTGGCCCGGTCCGAACTGACCAGGCGGCGGCCACTGATTAGACATCGAAACCCTCCTCCAGCTGGGCGAACATAGCACGCCAGCGCGCTTTCGGCGGCTCGTCTAGCCTCGAGCCCATGGCCCAGGACAGCGACGCGAACCTCAAGCCACCATGGTGGCTCAAGCCGATGAACAAAGTGATGATGGCGGTCATGCGGGTGGTCCCGATCAAGGGTCCCGTGGTGCTGACCGTGCCGGGCCGCAAGTCCGGGGAACCGCGGTCGACGCCCATCACCCCATTCGAGGTCGATGGCCTGCGCTACGTGGTGGGCGGATTCCCGAACGCCGACTGGGTGCAGAACGCACGGGCCGCTACCACTGCCACCGTCACCCAGGGCCGCCAACGCGAAGAGGTCCGCCTGTTCGAGGTACCCGCCGAGCAGGCCCGTCCGCTGTTGCGGCAGTTCCCGATCCTGGTGCAGACGGGCGTCGGGTTCATGAAGAACTCCGGCCTGGTGTCCGGCCCCAACCCCGACGAATTCGAGGCGCTGGCGGGCCGCTGCGCGGTGTTCCGGTTCGATCCCGTCTAGCACCTCGGCGAGCGTGGGGCTTTACGAGAAATTCTGGCCGAATTTCCGCGTAAAACCCCACGCTCGGCGGCCGACTAGAGGTGCGGCGCGTCCTTGATCGGGGCGTCCTGCTGGCCGAGGGTCTGGCACCACGCCAGCGCCGACACGCGGGTGCCCGTCACCTCCAGCGACGTCGGATCGGCACCCTTGCGGTCCTTGATCATCTTGTTGACGGCCTGGTTCTGCGTCTTCTCGTCGGCTCCGACGAAGTCCTTGCACTTGGTGTCGCCGCCTTGAACGGCAGGCGAGCATCCGACCAGCACCAGTCCGGCAATGACACCTGACACCAACATTCCTGCAGACCGCTTCATCGAGGTTCTCCTATTCGGGCCGGCATCGGCCGCCTATTGTCACCTGTCTAGTACCCCTGGGTGGCGCGGGCGAAACCAGGTCGCCTCTAAGGTCGAGGCGTGAACGCAGACAATCCGTTTGACCCACAGCTCTGGCAGCCGGTGACCGAGATCGGTGAGCTCACCGACATCACCTACCACCGCCACGTGCTGGACGGTAAGCCGCAGCCGACGGTCCGGATCGCCTTCGACCGGCCCGACGTCCGCAACGCCTTTCGGCCGCACACCGTCGACGAGCTGTACCGCGCGCTCGACCATGCCCGGATGAGCCCCGACGTCGGCGTCATCCTGCTCACCGGCAACGGACCGTCGTCCAAGGACGGCGGCTGGGCCTTCTGCTCCGGCGGCGATCAGCGCATCCGCGGCCGCAGCGGCTACCAGTACGCCGACGGCGAGACCGCCGAGACCGTCGACCCCGCGCGGGCCGGGCGCCTCCACATCCTCGAGGTGCAGCGGCTGATCAGGTTCATGCCGAAGCCCGTGATCTGCCTGGTCAACGGCTGGGCGGCCGGCGGCGGCCACAGCCTGCACGTGGTCTGCGACCTGACCCTGGCCAGTCGGGAACATGCCCGGTTCAAGCAGACCGATGCCGACGTCGGCAGCTTCGACGGCGGCTACGGCAGCGCGTATCTGGCGCGGCAGGCCGGACAGAAGTTCGCCCGTGAGATCTTCTTCCTGGGCCGCGCCTACGACGCCGAGACCATGCACACGATGGGCGCGGTGAACGAGGTCGTCGACCACAAGGACCTGGAAACCGTTGCGCTGCAATGGGCTGCCGAGATCAACGGCAAGTCGCCGCAGGCCATCCGGATGCTGAAGTACTCCTTCAACCTGATCGACGACGGCCTGGTGGGTCAGCAGATTTTCGCCGGTGAGGCCACGCGGCTGGCGTACATGACCGACGAGGCGGTCGAGGGCCGGGACGCGTTCCTGCAGAAGCGCGACCCGGACTGGAGCGAGTTCCCGCGCTACTTCTGAGCCGCACGTATGGCCTCAGTGGTGCCGTGTCGGTCAGCCGGACGACACGTCGCTGTGCGCTTTCCCATGAGTGAGCTGTGTATCCGCTTGGGCGCGTATCGATGTCGGGCACCTCGCGTCAGACTGGGCACGTGAACGTCGCGGCGCGAGCGCGGATCGGCCAGTGGGCGCTGGGGGCCGAGGGCTTCGCGATGGGCGTCTTCGGCGGCGCCGGCCTGGCCTGGTCCATGGCCAACCCGCATTTCGGCGCCGCCGGCGCCCCGATCATGTGGTTGCGGGTGACTCCGCTGCACTGCTCGCTGCTGCTGGTGGTCGGCGTGCTGACGGTGTTCGCCTCGTTCGGCCGGAGAGCGGCGATGTTCAGCCGGATCGCCGCCCTCGGGTGGTTCGTCGTGACGGCGGTGTGCGTGGCGGCGACGTCCAATCACAGCCCGGGCCCGCTGGGTTTCGACTCCCGCGACACCGTGCTCTATGCGGTTCTCACCGTCTACAACGTGGCGTTGGCGGCGTGGTTCGCGCTCCCCGCCCGTTCCCGCCCACGCGCCCGGTCTTCCCGCCGGTTCCACCACTCCGACGCGATCGGTTCCCGCTGATCCCTGTTAGCCTCCCGGAGTGAGCGAGCCGAGCTACTCCGACGCCGAACGCGCAGCCGTCTACCGGGTCATGTCCGAACGTCGGGACATGCGGCACTTCACGCCCAATTCCGTAGTGCCCGAAGATGTTCTGCGCCGCATCCTGGAGGCCGCGCACATGGCGCCGAGCGTTGGGCTGATGCAGCCGTGGCGCTTCCTGCGCATCACCGACCCGGCCATGCGCTCAGCGATCAAGGAGCTCGTCGACGCCGAGCGGATCCAGACCGGCGAGGCCCTCGGGCCGCGCGAGGCGGAGTTCCTGGCGCTCAAGGTCGAGGGCATCCGCGACTGCGCCGAGCTGTTCGTGGTGGCCCTCGGCGACGATCGCGAACGCCACATCTTCGGCCGGCGCACCATGCCGCACATGGATCTGGCGTCGGTGTCCTGCGCGATCCAGAACATGTGGCTGGCAGCCCGCGCGGAAGGCCTTGGGCTGGGCTGGGTTTCACTGTTCGACCCGGCAGAGCTGGCCGCGCTGCTGGCCATGCCCGACGGCGCCGACCCGATCGCGGTGCTGTGCGTCGGTCCCGTGCCGGAGTTCCCGGACCGCCCCGAACTCGAGATCGTGGGCTGGACGACGGCCCGCCCGCTCGACGACCTGGTGTACACGAACATCTGGCCCGCTTGATCGCCGAGCCCCCTAAGCTCAGGGGCGTGAGTAAGAGTCCGCTGCGCCGGGTCACCGAGAGTCTGCTGCTCGCCGGCATGCGACCACCCCTGATCGAACGATTGTCGGGCCAGGGCGACGTGGAGCTGGCCGGGAAACGCATCGTGCTGACGGGCGCGTCGTCGGGCATCGGCGAGGCGGCCGCGGCCAAGCTCGCCCGATTGGGCGCGACGGTCGTGATCGTGGCCCGCCGGGCCGACCTGCTGGACAAGGTGGCCGCCCGGATCACCCACAGCGGAGGCGACGCGATCGCGCGGCCCTGCGACCTCTCGGACATGGACGCCATCGACAAGCTGGTCACCGACATCGAAGCCGAATTGGGCGGCGTGGACATCCTGATCAACAACGCCGGCCGGTCGATCCGCCGGCCGCTGGCCGAATCCCTGGACCGCTGGCACGATCTCGAACGCACCATGGCACTGAACTACTACTCGCCGCTGCGACTGGTCCGCGGCTTCGCCCCCGGCATGCTGGAGCGCGGCGACGGGCACATCATCAACGTGTCCACCTGGGGCGTGATGAACGAGTCGTCGCCGCTGTTCGCGGTGTACAACGCCTCCAAGGCAGCCCTGACCGCCGTCAGCCGCGTCATCGAAACCGAATGGGGCGCAAGCGGAGTGCACTCGACCACGCTGTTCTACCCCCTGGTCAAGACGCCGATGATCGCGCCGACCCGCGCCTACGACGGGCTACCCGGACTCTCGGCTGACGAAGCCGCCGACTGGATGGTCACCGCGGCCAGGACCCGCCCGGTGCGGATCGCACCCCGGATGGCGGTGACGGCGCACGCGCTCAACAGTTTGGTGCCCGGCGTGGTCGACAAGATGATGAAACGTCAACGCGCACAACCGGTTGAGTGAGTCCATGGAAATCCTGGCCAGCCGCGTCCTGATCCGTCCCGCCGACTACACGAAGTCGGTGGCTTTCTACCGCGACGCCATCGGCCTCGCCATCGCCCGCGAATACGGCGCCGGCACAGTGTTTTACGCCGGCCAGTCGCTCATCGAGCTCGCCGGCCACGGCCGCGACGACGACGGTCCCACCGCCCCGTTCCCGGGCGCGCTGTGGCTGCAGGTGCGGGACGTCTACCAGACGCAGGCCGAACTCGAAGGCCGTGGCGTGCCGATTTCCCGTGCGGCACAACAGGAACCGTGGGGCCTGCACGAGCTGCACGTCACCGACCCCGATCAGGTCACCTTGATCTTCGTCCAGGTGCCCGACACCCACCCCCTACGACGAGACACCCGGAGCTAGCCGCTCCGGGTGTCTCGTGTGGTGCGTGGTGCGGCGCGTCAGCGCGCCGGCGTGGCCAGCGGCCAGCCGACCGATGCCAGCCGGGCTGACACCTGGTGGATGTCGTCTGCGCTGGGCTCCTGGTTGGTGACGTTCGCGATCGCGGCCTGAATCTCCGCCTCGGTAACCGGGTTCTCGCCGTCGTTGGTCCGCAGGATGGACCGCGCCGCATCGACGACCTCGTCCTCGGTCAGCGAGCGCTTCAGCAATGCCAGCACCGGGTAGTAATCCTTCGGCGGCACGCCGTCGGGGTATCCGGCCCGCAGCCACTTCAGGACGTTTTCGAACAATCCGTTTGATTCGGTCATTTTCACAGGCTCACTTCTTCAGGAAGGGGAACAGGTCGACGCCGGTGTGGTGGATGATCGTCGACCGCGTGATCCACAGGATCGCGGCCAGGACCACCGCTCCGACGAGCACGAACAGCGCCAGACCCAGGTACTTCAGGATGGGGTTGGGCGCCGTGACGGTCCCGTCGGAGTGCTCTCCGCCGGCTCCGTTGGAGTAGGCGACCAGGCCGCCCGCGAACACGGCGGGCAGGCCGGCGCCGAGGACCAGACCCACGACGAGGACCTTGAAGATGGCTTCCACGTAATTCATCAGTGATTCCTTCTCGTTCAGTTCTCGGGGAATCAGACGCCGGCGGATTCGGGCGACTTGGCGGCGGCGTCACGGACGTCGGCCGGCACCACGGAGTTGGTCGAGTCGTCCCAATCGGCGTTGACGTTGCTGCTGTCGACCTTCTGCTGCTGCGCCCGCCAGTACATGAAGCCCGACAGCGCGACCAGGATGACGAAGATCGTGCCGTCGCCGACCAGTGCAGAACCGGTCGCGGACTTCAGGCCGTAGGACAGCCAGTACGACAGGGCACCGACCAGAGCCGCGGCCGGCAGCGTGATGAGCCAGGCCATGGCCATGCGGCCGGCGACGGCCCAGCGGACCGAGGCGCCCGGCTTGCCGACGCCGCTACCCAGGATCGAACCCGTGGCGACGTGGGTGGTGGACAGCGCCATACCGGCGGCGCTGGAGCTCAGGATGATCGCGGCAGAGGAGGCCTCGGCGGCCAGGCCCTGCGGGGACTCGATCTCGACGAGGCCCTTGCCCAGGGTGCGGATGACGCGCCAGCCACCGATGTAGGTGCCCAGACCGATGGCGAGGGCGCAGGAGGCGATGATCCAGAACGGCAGGCCGTCCTTCTTCACGTCGCCGGTGAGGTGGCCGGTGGTGATGAGCGCCAGGGCGATGACGCCCATGGTCTTCTGTGCGTCGTTGGTGCCGTGGGACAGCGCGACCAGCGAGGCCGTGGCGATCTGGCCCCAGCGGAAGCCGTCTTCACGCCGCTTCTTGATGACGTTGCGCGTGATTCGGTACACCAGCCAGGTGCCGACAGCGGCCACCAGACCGGCGATGAACGGGGCGGCGACGGCGGGGATCAGGACCTTCTGGATGACACCGTTCCAGTTGATCCCTGCGGTGCCGAGCGCGGCCAGGCCTGCACCGATCAGTCCGCCGAAGAGCGCGTGCGACGAACTGGAGGGGATGCCGAACAGCCAGGTGAGGAGGTTCCACAGGATGCCGCCGATGAGGCCGGCGAAGATGATGGTGAGTCCGGTCGACGCATCGATGGACTTGAGGAGGTGCCCGGACTTACTGTCCTGAATCTTCAGCACCGAGGTGGTGACGGTGACGGCGACCTCGACTGACAGGAACGCGCCGACCAAGTTCAGGACGCCGGCCAGCAGCACCGCGGTCTTGGGCTTCAGCGCGCCTGTGGCGATCGAGGTCGCCATGGCATTACCGGTATCGTGAAATCCATTCGTGAAGTCAAATGCCAGTGCTGTTGCGATCAACAGCCCCAGGATGACTAGCTCTGCGCTCATGGCGCTCATTCTGGTGTAACGCCGCCGTTTTTAGCGAGTTACGGCGACCCCCAAATCTGATCACGACCTGGCTTTTTGCAGTTCTGTTCAATGTGTTCACTGAGAGTTCATCGGCCTGTGAGGTCCGGTTCCGCCGCCAACGCGCTGTTCAAAGCTCTGAGTACTACCGTGTCGGTGAGCCTGCCGCAGCCGCCGCTACCGTTTCGGGGCGCAGGATTGCGGCTATAGACATGGACGACGCTGGACGTCCCGGACATCTGGAGGTGACGTCATGAACGCTTTTCTCACCAAGATCGTGGCGTGGCTGCAGGCCGGATATCCCGACGGCGTCCCCGCCACCGACCGGGTTCCGCTGCTGGCCCTACTGTCCCGGCGCCTGACCAATGACGAAGTCAAGTCGTTGGCACGGGTGTTGATGAACCGCGGTGAGTTCGATCAGGTCGACATCGGCGTACTGATCACGCGCATCACCGATGAGCTGCCCCGCGCCGAGGACATCGAGCGCGTGCGGGCGCGGCTGGCCGCCAAGGGCTGGCCCCTCGACGATCCCCGCGATCCGGCCGACGGTGGGCCCGGCGACGGAGGCGTGGCATAGGCGTTCTCCATCCGGTCGCCGTCGGTTCCGGCGCTGCGGCCCTTGCCCTGCTCCCCGAGCTGAAGCGGGCCCTGGACGGCAGCGGCACGCTGCTGCCGGTCCCGGCCGACGACGACCGGCAGGCCGCCCTGCTGACCGAGACGTTGCGGGCCGGTGAGCCCGTCGACGACGCCGTCGCGCTCGTGGTCTCGACATCGGGTTCGACAGGAATCCCCAAGGGCGCCTTGCTTTCCGCGTCTGCGCTGCACGCCAGTGCCGACGCCACCCACGACCGGCTCGGCGGCCCCGGCCGGTGGCTGCTGGCCCTGCCCGCCTACCACGTCGCCGGATTGCAGGTCCTGGTGCGGAGCCGGCGGGCCGGCACCACGCCCGTCGCCCTGGATCCGGGATTCGACGTCAGCGAATTCCCGTCGGCAGTACGGGCTTTGGGCTCGGGCCGGCGCTACACGTCGTTGGTCTCGGTGCAGCTGGCCAAGATTCTGGCCGACCCCGCCGCCACCGAAGCCCTGGCCGAACTGGACGCCGTCCTGATC
This sequence comes from Mycobacterium sp. PDNC021, assembly GCF_048282635.1. NCBI lineage: Bacteria > Bacillati > Actinomycetota > Actinomycetes > Mycobacteriales > Mycobacteriaceae > Mycobacterium > Mycobacterium sp. PDNC021. Next base: position 1,750,832 of record NZ_CP182502.1, on the reverse strand, counting down.
GGGGGCGGCCCGATGCCCCCGGGTCTCGGCGAAAAGGCCGCGGCCGCAGGGGTTTCCGTGGTGCGCACCTACGGGATGAGCGAAACCTGCGGCGGCTGCATATATGGCGGAACACCGTTGACCGGTGTCCAGTTGCGAATCGACGACACCGGACGGATCTCGCTCGGAGGGCCGACGGTGGCCTCCGGCTACCGCAATCCGGTCGACCCGTCTCCGTTCGTCGACGGCTGGTTCGTCACCGATGACATTGGCGCCGTGGATGATTCGGGTGTGCTACGGGTACTGGGCCGGATCGACGACGCGATCGCCACCGGCGGGCTCAAAGTCCTGCCTGCCCTCGTCGAATCGGCCTTGGCCGGCCACCCGGCCATCGCCGAATGCGCGGTGTTCGGCGTGCCCGACGAACGCCTGGGCCAGCGGGTGGCCGTGGCCGTCGTGCTCCATCCGGGTGCGGACGCACCCACCGTCGCTGACCTGCGGGAACAGGTGAGCGCAGCCCTGGCCGCGACCGCCGCCCCGCGAGAGGTCCATGTGCTCGATGCACTCCCCCGCCGCGGAATCGGCAAGCTCGACCGCCGCGCGCTGACGCTCAGATACCAGAAAAACGCCTGATCGGACCGTGATGCCGGTCACAGGATCAGCGCTTGATTCGGTGGCGAGCCCGGCTCTCTGGGACCCTGGAACGCGGACCGGAAGAGTTGGAGTTTCCATGCCTGCCCACAGACAGCCTGACAACCACCCTGCGGTGACCGCCCTGACCTGGTCAGGAGGTGTGCTGGCCTGGCTCGTCGCCGCCGCCGTCGCGACCCCGTCCACCGGTCTGGCACTGGCCGTCGTGCTGCCCGTCACCCTGATTTTCGGCGTTCTGGTGGTCGTGGCCATCCGCAGCACGGTCGCCAGCGCCCGCGGCACGGCCGGCCGCGTGGCTCTGGCTGTCGCGATCGGCCTGTTGGTCGGCGAACTGGCCGCGATGACCCTGTTCAGCAACGCGATCTCCCAGCGCATGGACAGCCTGGCCGCGGCCCGCGCCGCGACGACACCGGCCGTCACCTCCGCTCAGGGACAGTTGGACGCGCTGCGTGCCAGCCGCGGCACGCTCGACGCGGCCGTCGACTCCGCCCGGCAGCGTCGGGATGACGCCCAGGTCGTGGCCCGCTGCGAGTACCACCCGACTCCGTCCTGCGCCCAGCAGCCGGTCACCGGCGTGCCCGGCGACGGCCAGATCACCCAGAACACGCAGGACACCCTCGCGCACGACCAGCGCGAGCTGGACGCTGCCCTCGCCGCCCGGAACGAGCGGGCCCCGACCCTCGACGCGCGGATCGCCGGTGCCGAGCACGCGGTCACGGCAGCCAGTAACGCGGCCGGTGTCGGCGCCGACCGCGGCTTCGGCGCGCGCTGGATCGCGATGAACGGCTACACCATCGAGACGCCCGCCGCCCTGGTGGCACGCATCGCCGTCATCGGTGTCTGCGTCCTGCTCTACCTGCTGCCGATGCTGCTGCACGCCCGGCAGGACCGGACCATGCGCGAACGCCACGACGAGTCCCGGCTGCGGGCCGAGCTGCGGGCCGAGACCGCCATCGCCGTCAAGCAGGCCGAGGTACGGGCCGAAGCCGAGATCCTGAAGGCCGAGCACCAGCTGGCCGCCATGCGTCTGGCGCTGGAATCCGATGCGGAGATCAACCGCGAATACCACCGCCAGCGCGTGGCCGAGGCCCTCACCGGCGAACCCGCACAGCACGCGATCGCCGCCCCGTCCGCCGAGGTGCTGAGGCCGGCTGCGCAGCCGCAACCGATGTACTCGGACTGGGACGAGCTCATGGCGTTCCCCGACCCGCAGCAACGCTCGCTGGCCGCGGCGCCCGCCCCGGAGCCCGAAACCGACAGCGCCCCGGACGAACCGACCGTCAGGGCCGAACTCGTCCCGATCGACGACACGCCCGCCGAGAACCTGCCGGTGCCCGCGACCTCGCAGCCCGCCGGTGGCCTGACGCTGCCGCAGCTGCCCGACCTCACCAAGGTCGCGGCCCGCCTGCTGCGTCCGCTGATGGCACCCGTGGCGCCGGTGGTCGACCGCGTCATCGACACGTCGGTGCAGCAGCTGCGCTCCGCGCAGAAGGTCATCGAGGAATTCGAGGAGATCACCTTCACCCTGCGGCGTACCTCCCGCACCACCGTGAGCGACAGCGAGCACGAGCAGTCGTCGGGCCCGCGCGCGGCCGATCAGGGCCAGGCGCTCGGACAGGGCAGCCAACCGCGCGTCGAACCCCAGTGGGCCGCACCGCAGATGAACGCCACGTTCGCGCCGACCGCACCGCTGCGGGGCGTCGACCACACAGCGCTCAGCGGCAGCGACACCACGATCATCGACGCCGCGGACGAGCGCCGTCAGCTCCGTGAAGGTCGCCGCGCCATCGAGCCGTGACTGAGTGATTTGTGCACGATTCGCCTATGGCAGCGACCGGTTCAGTCGCTCCGTGGCGGTCAGGTAGTCCTCGATGAACTCGCGAACCACCTCGCGGGCGGGCTTGACCTTGTTCATCAGGCCGACGCCCTGGCCGACGAAGTAGGTCGCCAGCTGCTGGGCGCCCGGATGTCCTTGGGCGGCAAGCCGATCGATGCGGCGGATCACCGGCTCGCTCAGCATGTTCTGCAATGGCAGCGGCAGCGGTTTGCGGCCACCGTCTTTCGGCGCCCAAGCGTCGGTCCAGTCCGAAACCAGTTGGCGGGCAGGCTTTCCGGTCCGCCCCGCGGACCGGACGGTGTCGCGTGAGGTCGCGGCGAGCATCTTCTGCTTGGTGGCCGGCGCGGTCTCGGCTTCCTCGGTGGTCAGCCACACCGAACCGGTCCACGCCCCGGCGGCGCCGAGCGCGACCACGGCGGCCATCTGCCGACCGGTGACGATGCCGCCCGCGGCCAGCACGGGCACCGCATCATCAATGGCCTCAATGACTTCCGGCACCACGACAAGCGTCGACACCTCGCCGCAGTGGCCGCCGGCCTCGGTACCTTGCGCGACAATGATGTCCACTCCGGCCGCGACCTGTTTGACGGCGTGCTCCTTGGCGCCGACCAGCGCGGCCACCGGAATCCCCCGCTCGCGGCCCGCCTCGATCATGTAGTCCGGCGGCACCCCAAGGGCATTGGCGATCAGCTTGATGGGGTGGCTCATCGCCACGTCGAGCAATTCGTGCCCGGTGTTGCCGGACAGCACCGACCCGCCGGTGCGGGCCCGCTCATCCGGCTCGATGCCGTGGTCGGCGAGCAGCTGGGTGACGAATTCCCGGTATTCCGAAGGGATTCGGTCGGCCAGCTGGCCGTCGGAGAGGTTCTCGCCCTTGCCCTCGAATTTCGCCGGCACGATGATGTCCGCACCGTAGGGCCGGCCGCCGACGTGATCGTCGATCCAGGCCAACTCGCGATCCAACTGCTCGGGCGTATACGCCGTCGCGCCCAGCACGCCGAAGCCGCCGGCGTTGGTGACCGCGGCGACCACGTCGCGGCAGTGGCTGAAGGCGAAGAGCGGGAAATCGATGCCGAGCTGTTCGCAGATGCGGGAAGTCACCCCGTCAGTTCTGCCACCCCGTCTTGACGGGTGTCAAGAGCCTGGCTGATCAGGGCAGCTCAAACGGCAACGCCAGCCCGGCGTGGGCCAGGCACTGGGTACAGGTCCGTTCCGCGGGGACCGTGGCGAGAGCCTGCTGCACCAACGCCTTGAACATCGGGGTGTTCCGCTCGAACTCGGCGAAGACGTCGACCGCGGTGACGCCGGCACCGGCCTCGATACCGGCGTCCAGATCGGTCACCAAAGCTATTGCCGCATAGCACATCTCGAGTTCCCGGGCCAGGACTGCCTCGGGGTAGCCGGTCATGTTCACCAGGGTGAACCCCTGCGTCGCGAACCACTGGCTCTCGGCCCGGGTGGAGAAGCGGGGCCCCTGAATGACCACCATGGTGCCGCCGTCGACGACGCCGGGCTGCTCGGCCGCCACGGCACGCAGCGTCGGACAATACGGATCAGCGAAACCGACGTGGATGCCACCGGCATCGAAGTAGGTGTCCTCGCGGCTGCGGGTGCGGTCCACCAGCTGATCAGGCACGACCACCGCGCCGGGGCCGAGATCCGCGGTCAGGCTACCGACGGCGCACGGCGCGAAAATCCGGCGCACCCCGAGCGACCGCAGCGCCCACATGTTGGCCCGGTACGGCACGGTGTGCGGCGAGTATTCGTGCTTGAGCCCGTGCCGCGGCAGGAACGCCACCTCGTGCCCGCCGACGGACCCGACGGTGATCGGCGCGCTCGGCGCGCCGTAGGGCGTGTCCACGCTGACGGTGCGCGCGTCATCCCCGAAGAACGTGTAGAAACCGCTACCGCCGATGACTCCCAGCATCCGTTATTCGGCGTCGGTCGCGGGAGCCTTGGGTGCGTCCTCGGTTTCCGGCTGCACGGCCGTGACCGGCGTCGGCGCGGGCGCCTCCGCGTCGTCGGCCTCATCAGCGCTGTCCTCACGGTCCTCGTCCAGTTGTGCGCGGGCCCGCCGGGCGCCGTCACGGATTTCGAACGCATCGGTGGCCAGGGCGCCGATGGAGCTCGCCACGTCCTTGACGGCAGTGACGACGATGTTCATGACCTCGCCGACGGTGCCGGCAACCGCTTCGACGGATTCCTGAACGACGTCTTTGCGAATCTCGTTCTTGCTGAGCCGATCCTTCATGCCGATAAGTGTAGGGGCGTGGGACGATTGCGCGCGTGGCCAGTCTTTCGCAGTGGATTGAGGGTGCCCGACCACGGACCCTCCCGAATGCCGTCGCTCCGGTGCTGGCAGGTACCGGCGCCGCGGCCTGGGTGGGCGGCGCGGTGTGGTGGAAAGCCGCTCTGGCCCTTGTGGTTTCGGTGGCATTGATCATCGGCGTCAACTACGCCAACGACTATTCCGACGGCATCCGCGGCACCGATGACGACCGGTCCGGGCCGGTCCGCCTGGTCGGCGCCAAGTTGGCTTCGCCACAGGCGGTGCTGGCGGCGGCGGTGATCAGCCTGTGCGTCGGCGCGGGAACCGGCCTGGCGCTGGCCCTGGTGAGCCAGCCGTGGCTGATCGCCATCGGCGCGGCATGTATCGCCGGGGCCTGGTTGTACACCGGCGGCACCAACCCGTACGGCTATCGGGGACTCGGCGAGGTCGCGGTCTTCGTGTTCTTCGGGCTGGTCGCCGTGCTCGGTACGCAGTACACCCAGGCCCTGCGGATCGACTGGGTGGGACTGGTGCTCGCGGTCGCGGTCGGATCGTTGTCGTCGGCAGTGCTGGTGGCCAACAACCTTCGCGACATTCCCACCGATCAGGTGTCCGGCAAGATCACCCTCGCGGTGCGGCTCGGCGATGCGCGCACCCGCCAGCTGTTCCAGGTGCTGACGGCGCTGCCGTTCCTGCTGACCGCGGTCCTGGCGCTCGCCACACCCTGGTGCCTGGTCGGCTTCGCGGCGGCTCCGCTGGCGGTGCGCGCGGCCAAGCCGGTGCGTTCCGGGCTCGGCGGCCGCGAGCTGATCCCGGTGCTGCGCGACACCGGGCTGACGATGCTGGTGTGGGCTGCCCTGGTGACCGCCGTGCTGGTGATCAAACCGTAGGAATCGGAGCGGGGTCAGTCGCCGGAGGAATCCTCGCCGTGCAAGCGGGCCCGCAGCTGCTCGCGCTCGGCGCGGCGGCGCTCGTCGACGGCGGCGATCCCGGCAGTGGCCCGGCGGCGCAGCGGCGCGAACAGCCAGATGCCCAGCGGCATTCCGAGGACCAGCGCGAACAGCAACGCCACCATCGCCGGGAAGTTGCGGATGCCCAGCAACTGAACAACACCGAAGATCGCTCCCGCAATCGCCGCTACCAGCAGCAGGCGGGCAAGCGCGTAGAGAAAGACATCGAGCAGCAAACGTGGCAGGGACGGGGTAGCTGGCGCATCAGACACCGTACGAGTTTACCGACGGACGCGTATATTCGAACAAAGGAGGTTTTACGTGCAGTTCCTGCTCCTGATCGCGCTGCTGGCGCTGTTGGCCTACGTCGGCTGGCGCGCCACTCGCGCTACCGCCGCGCGCCCGACGACCCGCGTCATCGGCCCCGACGACGATCCTGAATTCCTGCGTCGGCTCGGTTCTTAGCGCGCGCGCTACAGCGACAGCGGAAATCCGTCGGCGACGGCCACGGCCAATTCCAGCAACGCATCTCGGGTGTCCGCCCGGAGCCGGTCCAGGCTGATCTCGGCACCCTCCTCCAGGTGCGGATCGAACGGCACCAACTGCACCGACCGGCACCGGCGGCCGAAATGATCGACCACCTTGCGCAGATCGACCTTGCCGGATCGCGGACGCACCGCGTTGACCACCGCGACGGCGTTGCGCACCAACTCCTGATGGCCGTGGGCATCGAGCCAGTCGAGCGTCGCCGCCGCGCTGCGTGCCCCATCGACCGAGCCCGAGCTGATCACGACGAGCACGTCGGCGTGATCGAGCACCGCGCCCATCGCCGAATGCAGCATGCCGGTGCCACAGTCGGTCAGCACCAGCCGGTAGTACGGCTGCAGCACCGCCAGAGTGCGGGCGTAGTCCTCCGAACTGAACGCTTCCGACACCGCCGGATCGCTCTCCGACGCCAGCACCTCGAGCTCGCTCTCGCCGCGCGAGGTGTAGTTGCGGACGTCGCTGTAGCTGGAGATGCCCTCGGCGTCGCGCAGGAGGTGACGGACCGTCGCCGGCGTTTCCAGCGGCACCTTCTGGCTGAGGGTGCCGCGGTCCGGGTTGGCGTCCACCGCGATGACCCGGTCGCCGCGGATCGACGCGAACGTCGCGCCGAGCGTCGCGGTGATGGTCGTCTTACCGACGCCGCCCTTCAGGGACAGCACCGCGATCCGATAGCAGTCCCGCAGCGGCCGGTTGATCTGCGCGGTGAGGGCGTTGCGGCGCAGGGTCAGGGGGCTCTCGCCGGGGTTGAGCAGGGTGCCCGTCGCGTAGTACAGCGCTTTACGCCAGCCGGTCGACGGCGCGCGACTCGGCCGGCTCAGCAGTGCGACAGTCGCAGGGTCCAGGCTCCGCGGTTTCGCGGGTTTCACCGCCAGGACGGGCGTGACCGCGTGCGCGATGACGATCCGGGACTCCGGCGCCGCAGCGGGCGCGGGCACACCGACTGAATCGGCCGGATCCTTGAACCGGCCCTGAGCGCGGAACGAAGCCAAGCTCAGCCGACCCCTGCGTACGAATGCAGGCCGACGGTCACCAGGTTGATGAAGAACAGGTTGAACACCATCGCGACGAAGCCGACGACGTTGATCCACGCGGCCTTCTTGTCGCGCCAGCCGGCGGTGGAGCGGGCGTGCAGGTACGCGGCGTAGACCACCCAGGCGACGAACGACACCGTCTCCTTGGGGTCCCAGCCCCAGTAGCGGCCCCACGCTTCTTCCGCCCAGATCGCCCCGAAAATGACGCCGAACCCGAAGATCGGGAACGCGAAGATGGTGGTCCGGTAGGCGATGCGGTCCAGCGTCTGGGCATCGGGCAGGCGCTGGATCATCCGGCCGAAGCCATTGTCGCGGTCGGCCAGCGGCGACATCTTCAGCAGGAACAGGATGCTCGCCACACCGGCGACCAGGAAGACGCCGGAGCCGATGCTGACCACCGAGACGTGGATGGGCAGCCAGTACGACTGCAGCGCGGGCATCACCGGGGCCGCGTTGGTGTACAGCCATTTTCCGGAGACGGACAGCAGGATCAGTTCGGGCACCAGCACGAAGACCCACAGCGCGCGGAACTGCGGCTTGCGTAGCACAACCGCGGCGGCGATCAACCCGCAGAAGCTGGTCAGGTTGATGAACTCGTACATGTTGCCCCACGGCACGCGCGTGGTGGCCAGACCGCGCAGGACGATGCAGGCGAACAGCATCGCGATCCCGACGTACACCAGGGCGAGCCCGACGCGACCGATGCGCTCGTCAGCCGTCCGCTCCGGCGCGTCGATCACGACACCCGGCGTCATGCTGTCGGCGCCGACACCCGCGGCGACCAGTTCCCGGCTCTCGACCTTGCGGCCACGGCTGTACGCCAGCTCGACGGCCAGCAGCAGCAGGGCACCGACCAGCACCACTACGGACGTGGTGAACGCCCAGTCCGAGTACCGGGCCAGGTCGACATCGATGTGCTCTGTGTTCATGCGCGATCCGCCTTCGCTACTCGCTGACCGTTCATGCTTCCGTTCCTCTCACCAGCCGCGCGGTGAGTCGCTCGAACTCGTCACCCCACCCCGAGTTGTCCGTCCGGGCCAGGCCGCCGAGCTCGACGTTGACGGTACCCGGCTGGGCCGACACGATCCGAATCCAGACGCGGCGGCGGCGCACCACCAATGACACCACCAGCCCGGCCATCATGGTCAGCGCGAACACCAACACCCACACCTGCGCCGGGTCGTGCGAGACCTGCACGTTGATGAACGGCACCGCGCCGTCGAACTTCACGATGGTGCCGTCGTCCAGCTTGGTCTGCTCGCCGGCCTTCAGGTTGACGCGCGCCTGCTTGATGAGCCGCTTCTGCTCGATGAGGCTGGGGTCCAGCGAGAACAAGGATTGCGGCTTACCACTGTCCAGGCCGCTGTCGCCACGGTAGATGTCGATGGCCACCGCGGGCGCGTTCATCGCCGGGAAGCTCGAGGACAGCAGCTTGCCGTCGAGTTCGGCGGTCGGCGCGAACAGCCCCTGGATGGCGATCTGGTGCTTGCGCCGCTCGCGGTCGTCGGGATAGGTACCGCCAGGCGGGTCGACGCGCATCACGCCCGACGACAGCATGGTCAGCGCGTTCTCGGGCTTCCACTGCACCGTCGACGTACGGGTCTGCCCATTCGGGAAGGTGACGGTGAAGGTCGGCGCGTAGCCGTGTCCCTGCAGGTAGATGCGCTCGCCACCGATGCGCAGCGGGTGGTTGACCTCGAGCCGGTACGGCCGCCAGGTGCCGCTGACCAGGTCAGCGCCGTCCTGGTAGTCGATGTTGGCCGCGAATGCGGTGGCCTGCCCGCTGGGCAGGTACCGGGCGTCGAAGTCGTGCACGCGCAGGCAGCTGGGGTGCAGCGCGGTGCCGTCGACGACGTTGCCGGCGCGGAACGAGTCGAATGCGGCCGGCGACGCCGAGCAGAACCCGGGCCCGCCGTCGGCGATGACGATGACGTTGCCCTCGTAGCCGAACAGCTTGCCGAACGCGATGGCGACCAGCAGGCCCAGCAGCGAGAAGTGGAAGACGATGTTGCCGAACTCGCGCAGGTAGCCCTTCTCGGCGGAAATCTCGCGAGTGCCGTCCTCCAGGGTGCGGGTGGTCTGCCGCCAGCCTTTGAGCCGCTTGGTCATCTGCTCGGCGACGGCATCCGGCTCGCCGGGAACGACGGCTTCGGCGTGCTTGGGCAGCCGCGTCAGGTTCCGCGGGGCGGGCACGGGGATGGCGCGCAGGCTGCGGACGTGCTCGAGCATGCGCGGCGTCAGGCAGCCCACGAGCGAGATGAACAGCAGCACGTAGATCGAGGTGAACCAGAAGCTCGAGAACACCGAGAAGGCCTGCACCCTGTCCAGCCACGGGCCGATCGTCGGGTGCTGCGCCAGGTATTCGTCAACCTTGCTGGCGTTGAGCGAGCGCTGCGGCAGCAGTGCACCCGGGACGGCGCCGAGGGCCAGCAGGAACAACAGCACCAGCGCGGTGCCCATCGACGTCAGGTTGCGCCAGGTGTTGCGGAACAGCGCGACCACCCGCGAGATGGGGCCGGGGCGCCGGGTGTCGGTGCCCTGCACATCTTCGGGCGAGGAAACGTCGGTCATATCGGGAGCCTCACGTTGCTGACGAAGGCGTCGCGCACCCACGAAGTGAAGTCGTTCCACACGCCGGTGACCAGCGCCGTGCCCACCACGATCAGCAGCAGCCCGCCGAAGATCTGGATGGCGCGGGTGTGCCGGCGCAGCCAGCCCAGCCCCTGCACGGCACGGGCCGAGCCGAAGGCCAACAGCACGAACGGAATTCCGAGACCCAGGCAGTACGCGATCACCAGAGCGATACCGCGGGCGACGCTGGCGCCGTCACTGGCCGAGGCCACGGCGATGACGCCGGTGAGCGTCGGGCCCAGGCACGGCGTCCAGCCGAGACCGAACACCGCCCCGAGCAGCGGGGCGCCCAGGACCGTCGACACCTGCCGCGGCGTGAACCGCACCTGTCGCTGCAGCGCGGGCACCAGCCCGATGAACACCAGGCCCATCAGCACCGTGACGACGCCGCCGATGCGTTGCAGCAGAAGCTGATTGGCGATCAGCGTGGTGGTGAGGCCGAGGACCGCGACCGCGCCCATGAGGAACACCGCGGTGAAGCCCGCGACGAACAGCGCCGCCGCGCCGGCGACCCGCCAGCGCGCGGTGCGCACCTTCATGGACCCCGCGGCGCCTGCCGCATCGTCGTCGTCCACCCCGACCACCGCGGCCAGATACGACAGATACCCGGGCACCAGCGGCACCACGCACGGCGAGGCGAACGACACCAGACCGGCCAGCACGCTCACCCCGATGGCCACCAACAGCGGTCCAGCCGCGGCGGTCTCGGCGAAGGAGGTCATGCCTTGCCTTCTTCGGCGAGCCGTTCGACGACGGGCTTGAGATCGTCGGCCAGCAGTTCCCGCAGGAACACCGCGGCCACCCGGTGCTCGCGGTCCAGCACCAGCGTCGACGGGATGACCGTCGTCGGGTATTTGCCGCCGAACGCGATCATGGTGCGCATCGCCGGGTCGTAGATGGACGGGAACGTCACCTTGTGGTCGACGACGAAGTCGACGGCGGACTGCCGGTTGTTGTCCCGCACGTCGATGCCTAGAAAAGCCACGCCGCGACCCCTTGTGGCCTCGTACACCTTCTCCAGTTCGGAGATCTCCGAACGGCACGGGCCGCACCACTGGCCCCAGACGTTGATCACCACGACCTGACCCGAAAAGTCGTCCAGGGATAGGGTTTTCGAGGGATCCGCGAGCGACGGCCCACGCACCGCGCCGGGCTTGCCACGGCTGGCGGGCGGGTCGTAGAAGATGTCGGTCTTACCGCCGGGGGCCACGAATTCGAAGGTGCCGCCCTGAGCGACGGCGTCGTCACCGGTGGAGCAGCCGACCAGCAGTGCGGCGGCCATCGATACAGCCACCATCACCACCCGAGCACGGGCCACCCGCGAAATCACTGTCCGGCCAGCTCCGCGTAAGCCCAGCCGACCATCTGGTCGCCGTGGAAGTAGAACGAGGTCACCGACGCCAGGTTGCACATCCGCCTGGTCGGGAAGTGGTGCAGCTTCTTGCCCAGCATCGCGCGCCGCAGCGTCTCGACCGGCAGCTGATGGCTGACGCACACCGCCTCGTGGCCCGCGCCCTTGATCCGGGCCCGGTCGACGGCGCCGGTCATGCGCTCGGCGATGTGCTTGTACGGTTCGCCCCACGACGGGGTCTTCGGGTCGCGCAGGTGCCACCAGTTGCGCGGGTCACGCAGGGCGCCGTCGCCGGGTGAAACCCGCTGTCCCTCAAAGACATTCTCCGACTCGATGAGGTGCGGATCGGTGTCGATGGGCAGGCCGTGCCGGGCCGCGATGGGCGTCGCGGTCTCCTGCGCGCGCTCCAGCGGCGAGGCCACGACGTAGACGATGTCGCGTTCGGCCAGCCAGCCGGCGACCGCCGCGGCCTGGGCCTGGCCGCGTTCGGAGAGGTGGAAATCGGGCTTGCGGCCGTAGAGGATCTGGTCCGGATTGTGGACCTCGCCGTGACGCATCACGTGCACGATCGTCTTGTCGGTCATGCGGGCTCCTGAGCTTGAGCGGCGGCCCGCGCGGCGGCGGGCAGCGCGTCGGCGATCCGGTCGAACGCAGCGTCGTCGAGTGCGGCCGAGACGAACCAGGTTTCGAAGGCACTGCACGGCGGGTACACCCCGGCGTCCAGCAGGGCGTGGAAGAAAGCCGGGTAACGCCAGGTCTCGGTAGCCTTGGCGGACGCGAAGTCGGTGACGGGCGCGTCACCGAAGAACACCGTCAGGAAGTTCCCGGCCCGCGAAATCCGGTGCGCCACAGACGCTTCGGTCAGCGCGTCACCGATGAGCCCGGAGAGCCGGTCGGCGTTCACGTCCAGGGCGCGGTAGACGGCGTCGTCGGCGGCGCGCAGCGTGGCCAGGCCGGCGGCCATCGCCACGGGGTTCCCGGACAGCGTCCCGGCCTGGTACACCGGCCCCAGCGGAGCCAGGCGTTCCATCACCTCGGTGCGGCCGCCGAAGGCCGCGGCGGGCAGGCCGCCGCTCATCACCTTGCCGAAGGTGAACAGGTCGGCGGCGACGGGATCGAGGCCGTACCAACCGCCGCGGCTCACGCGGAAACCCGTCATCACCTCATCGATGATGAGCAGCGCGCCATGCTCGGCGGTGATCTGCCGCAGCGCGGCGTTGTAGCCCTCGGCCGGCGGGACGGTGCCCATGTTGCCGGGGCTGGCCTCGGTGATCACACAGGCGATCTGATCACCGATGGCGGCGAAGGTCTGACGCACCGCGTCCAGGTCGTTGTACGGCAGCACGATGGTGTCGGCCGCTGCCGCACCCGTGACGCCGGGCGACGACGGCAGGCCCAAAGTGGCCACGCCAGAGCCGGCATCGGCCAGCAGCGCGTCGCTGTGGCCGTGGTAGCAGCCGGAGAACTTGATGATCTTGGGCCGGCCGGTGAAGCCGCGGGCCAGCCGGATGGCGCTCATCGTGGCTTCGGTGCCGGAGTTGACGAAGCGGATGCGCTCGACGGGCGCGACCCGGTCGATGATCTCGCGCGCCAGCTCCGTCTCCGCGGGCGTCGGCGCACCGAAGGACAGGCCGTTGACCGCGGTGGTCCGTACGGCCTCGACCACTGCCGGGTGGGCGTGGCCCAGGATCATCGGCCCCCAGGAGCACACCAGATCGACGTAGCGGTTGCCGTCGGCGTCGGTCAGCCAGTAGCCGTTGGCCGAGGTGATGAATGCAGGGGTGCCGCCGACCGAGCTGAAGGCCCGCACGGGCGAGTTGACCCCGCCCGGGATCACGGTCGACGCGTCGGCGAACAGTTTCGCGGAGACGTCGGTAGAGCGCATGGTCACCAGTGTCCCAGCCGCACGCGAATGGACCAACTACAGGGTGTAGGAGGGGGCGGGGCACCAGCCCGGCAGTAAATTGCAATCTCGTCAATATTTCCGCTGCCGGCCGCGAAACCTTGGTAGCTTCGATCTTCGAGATTTCCTCGCGAAGGTTCGCCCATGACTTCTGTCGCCACGTCACCGATCCACGATTTGGTCTGCTGCTCGCGCCTTTCCAGCGTCCTGGACATCGGCGCGAATCCGATCGACGGCGATCCTCCATATCAGGAGATGCTGGAGTCGGCGCTCTGCACGGTGATCGGATTCGAGCCACAAGAAGCTGCGCTGGGCGAACTGGAGCGACGAAAGGGCGCCAGGGAGAAGTATCTGCCCCATGTCGTCGGCGACGGGCAACGGCATCGCTTGAAGATCACCGCGGCATCGGGAATGACGAGCCTTCTCACTCCCGACCCGAAGCAACTCCGCCTGTTCAACGGATTCCCTGAGTGGGGCGCAGTGATCGAGGAGATCGACGTGCAGACGCATCGCCTCGACGACATCGACGACGTCGCCGACTTCGACCTGCTCAAGATCGACGTCCAGGGCGGGGAACTGATGGTGTTCCGGCATGGTCGCGAGAAGTTGAAGAACGCTGTCGCAATCCAAACAGAGGTGTCGTTCGTGCCCCTTTACGAGGGCCAGCCGACTTTCGGCGACGTGGACATCGAACTACGACGCCAGGGATTTCTGCCGCATTCGTTTCCGGCGATAAAGCGATGGGCGATCGCGCCAACTGTTTTCGGTGGTGATTTCCGCCGCGGCGGGAACCAATTGCTCGAAGCCGACATCGTTTACGTACGGGATATCGCCTATCCCGAACGCATGACAACCGAGCAGTTGTCACAGCTCGCGATGATCGCGTTTCACGTCTACGGCTCGATTGACCTTGCGCTGTTCTGCATCACCGAACTGAGCCGCCGCGGGCAGGCTGCAGCGGACGCCGGCACACAGTTCCTACAGCGTGCTGCACCAACTGCTCCGCACTGAATCCGCGGCGACGCCTGTCAGGGTGCCAGTGGCCGCAGGGTCACCGGGAAGTCGTCGGTGGGCACCACGAGCGAGGTGTGGTCCCACTCGAGCTCATAGTCCGCCGGGATTTCGAACCGATAGCGGAGCAGCATCTTGTGCAGCAGCGCTTTCACCTCGGCAGATCCGAACGTCATGCCGATGCACTTGTGGGCGCCACCACCGAACGGCACGTACCCGAAGCGGTGTTCCTTGTGCTCGCTGCGTGGCTCTTCGAACCGGAGCGGATCGAATGCGTGCGAATTGGTCCAGGAGTCCCCCAGCTCGTGGGTGGCCCCCGGTGCGACGGAGATCATGGTGCCTGCCGGCACGTAGTAACCGGCCAGGTCGATGTCCTCGGTGGTCTTGCGCACCATGGCAGGCACGGGTGCGACCAGCCGCATCGACTCCTTGAAGACCAACTCCAGCGTCTCGAGCGTTTCCAGATCGTCGATGCCGATGTGGCCGGGGTCGCCGAGGACCAGCGATTCCGCGCGGCACTTGTCCTGCCACTCGGGGTGCTTGGCCAGGTAGTAGACCATCGCGGTGGCGGTGATGGTCGAGGTGTCGTGCGCCGCCATCATCAGGAAGATCATGTGGTTCACGATGTCGTCGTCGGTGAACTTCTCACCGTCCTCGGTCTCGACCCGACACAGCGTGGCGAACAGGTCGTCGTCGGCAGACGCCCGCTTGGCCGGGATCAGCTCGCGGAAGTACTTCTCGAGTTTCTGCCTGCCGATCAGCCCGCGGTTCCATCGGGTGGGCAGCACGGGCACCGGGCGGCGGATGTAACCCGTGCCGGCCCGTACCGCATCCTCGAACGCCTCGATCAGCTCCTGGGATTCCGCGCTGGGCTCGGCGCCCATGAACACCCGGGTGGCGATCTCGAGCGAGGTGTTCTTGATCGCCGGGTACATCAGCATCGGCTGATCGGTCGGCCAGCTCGGCAAGGTGGCGTCGATGACCGCCTGGACCTGCTCCTGGTACGCCACGAGACGGGTCCGGGTGAACGCCACCTGCATGATCCGCCGGTGCAGGAGGTGTTCCTGGCCGTCGAGCAGCATCAAGCCACGGGTGAAGAACGGGCCGATGAAGTACTCCCAACCGGCCTGGGACATGGCCTTGCTGCGGTTGGTGAGCACCTCCTGCACCGCATCCGGACCGAGCGCCCACACCACCCGCGTCGCGAAAGCATGACTCCAGGTGACGGGGCCGTATTTGGCGTAGTACCGGAGTGCCGATTCCTGGCCGTGCAGCAGCACCTCGACTGTCTTGCCCAGCCCCGGCAGTCCGCGCTCCCCCATCACCGGCTTCAGCCCGCTGCCCGGCGGCGGCTCGGCCAGCGGTTCCCCGGTGGTGCCGATCCGCTCGGTGAGCTCATCCAGAAGGCCAAATACCTTTGTGCCCAACGTTTTCCGGGCATTGCCCAGGATTCCTGCCGAGGTCATGTCGCTTGTTCCTTAGGGGTTAGTTGGCCATGCCGAAGCGAGCGCGGGGCGAGCTGTGCAGCACGTCCGCGGTGATGCTCAAGAAGAATTGGGTGCAGTCGTCGAGCAGTTCTTCGCAGTTCGCGGCAGGGTCGGCCATCCACGCGGTGAGCAGTTCGACGAACCCGCCGACGAAGAAGCGCGAGATGGTCAGCAACCGGCCCGGGTCGGTGCCCGGCCGCAGGTAGTCGCCGCCCAGATTCGCGATGATGGCGGCGATGCGCTCACTGGTGTCGCGACGACGTTCGGCCAGCCCGGGGCTGGCCAGCGAAAGATTGAGCACGACCCGCCCCTTGCGCGGATCCGCCGCGAAAAGGTCCACCGCGCAACGCAATCCCGCATTGACCTGACGAGACAGCTCCGACGGCGCCTGCGCGACCCTATCGAGGCCCAGCTGGATCATTTCTTCGACGATCGAGTCGTAGACGGCCACGGTGAGCGCGTCGGTATCCGCGAAGCTCTCGTAGAAGTACCGCGATGACAGGTTGGCGGTCTTGCAGACCCCGCGCAGGGTGACGGCCGTCAGCCCGCCGGTGCCCAGAAGTTCCAGGCCGACATCAAGGAAACGGGCGCGACGCTCGGAGCTTCGCTCACTGGCGCTACGTCCGCCATAGCTTCGGGCTTCGGCCATTTCGCCATCTTGGCACAAGTGAGTGCAGATGGATAGACCATCTGCTCACATATGTGCGCAGATACTGAGGTCAGCGCGGACCCTACTGCTGCGGAGCCAGCTTGAAGACCGGGTGGTCGGCGTCGTCGGGCAGTTCTTTCCAGTAGCCCTCGACGACCTTGCCGGCCAGCGGCCGGTACGCCGCGATGATCGGCGCCCGGTCCGCGACCGGAATCTCGGTGGCCAGGTAGTTCGCCTTGCCGAGCGCCACCACCGGGTTCTCCCGGACGTTCTTCACCCATGCCGATTCGCCGCGGGTCGACACCAGGTACTTCACCCCGTCCACCTCCGGCACCACGACCGGGATGCGCTGCGGCAAATGGTTGGAGCTGCGGGTGACGGTCAGCGTTTCACTGCCACCGATGCCGGTCAGCCGCGCAATCGGGTTGAAGACGTTGACGACGAACCACGGCGGCTTGAGGTAGGCCATGGCCAAAGCCTATGGCTACACCGCGCTCAGCGCATCGTCCAGAATGTCCAACCCACGCTTGGCATCGTCGATGCTGATGTTGCACGGCGGCACCAGGTGGAAGCGGTTGTAGTTCATGAACAGCAGCAGGCCGTTCTGCCGGGCACGCGCATTGATCGCGCCCATCTCCGGCGAGCTGCCGCCGTACGGTGCCAGCGGCTCCTTGGTGGCCCGGTCCTTGACCAGCTCCACGGCCCAGAACACGCCCAGACCGCGGACGTCGCCGATGATGTCGTGCTTCTCGGCCAGTGCCGCGAGGCCGGGACCGAAGACGTCGGTGCCGATCAGCTCGGCGTTCTCGACGATCTTCTCGTCGTGCATCGCGTTGATCGTCGCCACGGACGCCGCACACGCCAGCGGGTGGCCCGAGTACGTCAGCCCGCCCGGGTACGGCTGCTCCAGGAAGCGCTCCAGGATCTTGTCGCTGACGATGACGCCGCCGAGCGGCACATAGCCGGAGTTGACGCCCTTGGCGAAGGTGATGAGGTCCGGCGTGACGCCGTAGTTGTCCAGCGCGAACCACTTACCGGTACGGCCGAAGCCTGCCATGACCTCGTCGAGGATCATCACGATGCCGTGCTGGTCGCACAGCTCGCGCACGCCCTGCAGGTAGCCGGGCGGCGGCGGCATGATGCCGACGGTGCCGGGCACCGACTCCAGGATGATCGCGGCGAACGCGCCCGGGCCTTCGAATTCAATGACGGACCGCAGGTGCGCCAGGGCGCGCTCGGACTCTTCCTCCTGCGTCTGCGAACCGAACTGGCTGCGGTACTGGAACGGCCCGAAGAAGTGCGTGGTGCCTTCGCTGCCGTAGTCGTTGCCCCAGCGGCGGACGTCGCCGGTCAGGTTGATCGTCAGCGCGGTGCCGCCGTGGTAGCTGCGGTAGGTCGACAGCGTCTTGTAGCGGCCGGTGTACACGCGGGCCATGCGGATGGCGTGCTCAACGGCGTCGGCGCCGCCGTTGGTGAAGAACACGCGGTTGAAACCTTCGGGGGCCACCTGGCAGATCAGGTCGGCGGCAGTGGCCCGGGCCTCGTTGGCGTGCTGCGGCGCGATGGTGCACAGCTTGGCGGCCTGCTCCGCGATGGCCGCGACGACCTTGGGGTGCTGGTGGCCGATGTTGGTGTAGACGAGCTGGCTGGAGAAATCGAGCAGCCGGTTGCCGTCACCGTCGATGAGGTAGCTGCCCTCGGCGCCGGTGAAGACCAGTGGGTCGAGCTTCCCCTGGGCCGACCACGAGTGGAATACGCGGCTGCGCTCCAGGTCATAGATCCGGCGGGCGTCAGCGTTGGCGGGCGCAGGCATGCATTCCTCCTCGAAAATGAATCAGCGGGCTGGTGTGCGGCACGGCGGCATCGCCGCTACCGATCGGTAACATTACTCGCTTCCCTGGCCGCCTCCGTCACGATGGCGCACGATGAGGACATGCAGATTCCGCAATCGGTCGCCCGTTTCAACCGTCGGGTCACCAATCCCATCCAACGGCTGTGGGCCGGCCGCGCGCCGACGTTCGGCATCCTCGAGCACGTCGGGCGTAAGTCCGGCAAGACGTTCCGCACGCCGCTGACGGTGTTCACCACCGCCGACGGCTTCGCCATCCTGCTGACCTACGGCCCCGACCGCGACTGGCTCAAGAACATCACCAAGTCCGGTGGCGGCCGGATAACCCGGCGCGGTCACACGGTCGACGTCGTCGACCCGCGCGTGGTGAGCAAGGAGGAAGCCGCCCCGCTCATCACCGGTTCTCTACGTAAGGTGTTTCCGCGCTTGCCTTTTGAGCAGGCAGTGCTGCTGCGGCGTGGGTAGCTACCCCATCGAACGCACCTCGGCAACGATCGCCGTCTAGTACGCGGGTCACTCTGCCGACTCGCCGGCAGCAACGGCAGCTGCATTGATCTTGGTGAGCACAGCGTGGAGGTGCTCCAGTTCGGTCAGATCAACGCCCAGTTGCTTTACGACTGCCGGCGGGATTTTCAGTGCGCGGCGTCGTAGCGCGACCCCTTTGGGCGTCAGGGTGATGTGTGTGGTGCGTTCGTCGGTGGCGCTACGGGTGCGGTGGATCAGCTCAAGGGTTTCGAGGCGTTTGAGCATCGGCGACACGGTGGCCGAATCCATCTGCAGCAACGCGGCGATCTGTTTGACGGTCAACGGGTCTTGCTTGGATTTTGCGTTGTCCCACAACGCCAGCAGGACAAGGTATTGCGGATGCGTCAGCCCGAGCGGCTCGAGTAGTGGCCGGTAGATGGCAAGCACCGCACGGTTGGTGATAGCCAGCGCGAAGCAGACCTGACGTTCCAGGGCGAGCGGGTCGACGTCTTCTGAGACAGTGGACATGCCGCCCAGTTTATTACCAGTTAGGGCCCTAACATTTTGTGCCCGCTGCGTCTGTCGAAATCGCCATCGGCGGCACCCCCTCCTGGCGGAATAGCGGACTAACAGATAGTGTACTAACTATTAGGGCACAAATAAGGTGGTGTCCCCTCGATCCGATCAGTCAAAGGAGTCGTCATGGCCGCCGATCGTCCGACGTTCTGGCAGCACATCGCCTACGCCTACGGGCGCCGCTTGCCGGATCACCTGCAGGACTGGGTTCGTCGCGACCTCACCGACGACGGGGCGGTACGCCGGCACATGATCCGATACGCAATCCCACCGGTTTTCGTGCTGGCTCCGCTGTGGCTGCTACCGGCATCGGTGTACGTCCACTCCGAGATGACGCTGCCGATCTACTTCTGGGCCTTGGTGATGGCGTTCGTACTCAACAAAGTGTGGCGCCGATACCGCCTCGCCCAACATGGCATGGACCCCAATCTGATCGACGAGGTTCAGCGGCAGCAGCAGGCACAGATGCATGAGCGCTACATCGAGCGCTACGGCCAACGACCAGAATCGGCCAAATGGCAGGCCAACAGCCGGCCGTTCTGACGCCCGCATCCGAGCGCCAGAAAGCGCACCTGAAATCGGCCCGCGTACGCGCCTAGGGAGTCTCGTCCAGCACCTGCTGGACCACCCGCATCGCGCTCAGCGCCGCGGGCGCCCCGCAGTAGCCCGTCGCGTGGATGATCGCTTCGACGATCTCCTCGCGGGTGAGTCCATTGTTCAGACCGCCCCGGACGTGGCCGGCGAGTTCCTCATGGGCGCGCAGGGCCGTCAGCATGCCGAGGTTGAGCAGGCTGCGATCGCGGCGGCTCAGGCCCGGCCGGTTCCACACCGCGTCCCACACGTGTTCGGTGACGAAGCGCTGGATCGGTTCCGATTCGGTGCCGCTGGTTCGGGCCAGCGCACGGTCGACGAACTCGTCGCCCATCACCTGACGGCGGGTGGTGATTCCGGCCTCGAACGCCGAAGCTGGCTCGCTGGTCATGTCTGGGCCTTCCCTCTCGATG
This sequence comes from Mycobacterium sp. PDNC021, assembly GCF_048282635.1. Classification (NCBI taxonomy): domain Bacteria; kingdom Bacillati; phylum Actinomycetota; class Actinomycetes; order Mycobacteriales; family Mycobacteriaceae; genus Mycobacterium; species Mycobacterium sp. PDNC021. Next base: position 1,730,643 of record NZ_CP182502.1, on the reverse strand, counting down.
TCGTTGCGGCCGACCGTACGCGTAGCAGGGCCAGAATCGAATCAAGCGTTTCGATCGTCTACCTCTGGCAGGCCATCCGGCTCAACCGCCGGTCACGTCCCCGCTACTGCCTGCGCTCCCGCCAAATCCGTCGTCACCGGCGTGACCGCCAAAACTTGCGGCGCCACCGAAACCACCAAGACCACCGATGCCTCCGAATCCACCGAGGGCACTGGCGGTAGAGGCGCTGTTGGTGATGATGGCAGCGCCGCCGTCACCACCATCTCCGCCATCACCACCGCGACCGCCATCGCCAGGGCTGCCGAATGCATCTCCGCCGTTACCGCCGAAGGAGCCGTCACCGCCCCAACCGCCGCTGACCCCGCCCAGCCCTGCTGTGGATGCCGAGCCGCCGTTGCCGCCCGAGCCGCCGCTGCCGCCGTTGTTGCCATTGGGGCCATCGGTGCCGTCACCGCCGAAGCCGCCGCCTCCGCCGTCGCCGCCTATTGCGATGGCGGTGGAAGTGCTGTTGCCGATGGTCGCACCGCCACCGCCGCCGCCCTTGCCGCCGCCTCCACCCGGGGCATTGCCACTGGAGCCGTCATAGACCGCGCTGCCGCCCCAGCCGCCGTGGCCGCCATACGCGTCGCCGCGCCCGGTGGTGGCGACATCACCTCCGAATCCACCGGTACCGCCGGCGGTGAACAGCTGTCCGCCGCCCCAGGTTGAATACGCTTCGTTGCGGCTGCCACTTCCGCCTGATCCTCCGTGGGCACCACTGACGGTGACCGTCGATGTGGTGTTGGTGACACCAGCGAATCCTCCGCTGCCTCCGTTTCCGCCCACACCATCACTACCGTCACCGCCTGCGCCGCCATTGCCGGCAGTGACCTGTCCGGTGCCGTAGGTGATCGCACTGCCACCGTTGCCGCCGGCGCCGCCATTCGTGCCGTCGGAGCCGTTGCGCCCGTCGGCGCCCTGAGCATTGCCGGTCCCGTATGTGACTGCACTGCCGCCCGAACCGCCGGCACCGCCGGTGCTGATCGTTTCCCAGCCGTAGCTGGTCGCGCCGCCGCCACCCGCGTATCCGCCAGCTGCACCGACCGCGTCAACTGGCGACATGCTGTTGTAGATGTTCGCGCTCCCGCCCGAGCCACCGTTGCCGCCAGCGTTTGTGCCATCTCCGCCGTCGCCGCCGGTTCCGGCGTCGGCTTGTCCGAATCCGTAGTTGACGGCGGTTCCACCGGCGCCGCCTGCACCGCCGATGGCCCCGTCGCCACCCGCACCGCCGTGGCCCGCAGTGGCCGTGCCGGTCGAAGAACTGCTGTTGAAGTTGCTGATGTCCCCGTTGGAGTCAGGCATTGGTGTGTAGGTGTAGACGTAGTCGAAGTTGCCGTAGTTGGGACTGTAGAACTGGGGGCCGTTGCTGCCCGAGTCAAGCTTCAGGATGTTGGAATGGCTGCCATAGGGGGTATGGCTGCCAAAGTTGTAGGCGACCAGTCCCGCGCTACCAACGTAGGCGCTACCGCCGGCGCCACCGCCTCCGCCTGTGCCGTAGGGCAAATCGCCGCCGTCTCCACCATCACCAGCAGTAGCGTCTCCGGTTCCGAGAGCGACGGCGTTGCCACCCATGCCTCCACCTCCACTACTACCGCTTCCGCCGTCACCACCCAAGGCCCAACCAGCCCCGTAGTTGACGGCGCCACCGCCGTTGTTTCCAGCGCCGCCCGACCCGCCGTCACCGCCTGCGGCGGTTGAAGTTGAATTGATGTTGAGGATCACCGCGTTACCCCCGCCGCCGCCAGCACCTGTGCCGGCAGCGCCGACGGTCCCGTCACGGCCATCAGCACCGCTAGCTGCCCCGAAGCCATAGGTCACGGCGTCACCGCCGGCGCCGCCTCCGCCGCCTGTCCGGCCGCTGCCGCCGACCCCGCCCACACCTCCGACAACATCAAGGCCAGAGGCACTGTTGGAGATCAAGACGTCCCCGCCTCGGCCGCCCGTACCGCCGGTGTCGGCGCCATCGCCGCCATCGCCACCGGCGCCGGCGCTGACCTGACCCACGCCGTATGTAGTGGCGTCGCCACCTCTACCGCCAGCACCACCGCTGGAAGCGGTGCCTGTACCACCCACTGCGCCAGCACCGCCGAACGCATGCCCACCAGAAGCAGTGTTGTGAATGGTGGCGTCGCCTCCATCGCCTCCGATGCCCCCATTCGGACCCGCGGTACCGATGCGGCCCGCACCGCCGAAAGCGTTTCCGGTGCCATAGGTATCTGCGGTGCCGCCGGCACCGCCGGCGCCGCCAGTGCCAGCGCTGCCGCCGCCGAACCCGCCGTCTCCACCGACTACATCGAGGGTTGACGCGGTGTTCGAGATGCCCACACTGCCACCGCCACCGCCGACCCCGCCTGCGGTGGTGCCGTAGCCTCCGTTGCCCGCGAGACCTGCGGTGACGTGCCCGCTACCGCTCGTCGATGCGGAGCCGCCGTAACCACCTGTTCCACCAGTCGCGCTTATCGAGCTGCTGGAGATCCCGAGGTGAGCGTTGCCGCCTTGACCACCATCACCGCCGCGTAGGTCGCCGCTGCCGGTGGTGCCGACGTAACCGCCGGCTCCGCCCGCGCCCCCGGCAGTGATCTGCGACGACGCGCCCCAGCTCGAGGCGGTTTCGTCGCGAGTCCCGTCGCCACCTCGTCCGCCGCGGGCACCAATGACATTCACGTCGGATGAGGTGTTAGAGATGCTGGCCATGCCCGCGCTACCTGCGATACCGCCGACTCCGTCGGTTCCGTTGCCGCCGTTGCCACCGTTACCGGCGGTGACGTGTCCCGTGCCATAAGTGGTGGCGCTGCCGCCGCTGCCGCCGGCTCCACCGTTTGCCCCGGTCGAGCCGTCGCGTCCGTCGGCGCCGTGCGCGTTGCCGGTGCCATAGGTAACGGCATTGCCTCCGCTGCCGCCAACTCCGCCAGTGCTATTGGTTTGCCACCCATAACTGGTCGCGCCACCGCTACCCGCGTGTCCGCCCTCGGCGCCGACTGCGTCCACCGTCGAGGCGCTGTTGTAGATGTAGGCGCTGCCGCCAGTGCCGCCATTGCCACCAATCGCCGACGAATTCGAAGCTTCGTTCCACGTCGCGACGACGGCACCTTGGAAGTCGGCCAGTTCCTTCTTGATTCCGGAATAGTCGGATGCTGCTGGTCCGGTCAGACCGTCGAAGTCATTTCCTATCTTCTCGTACGTTTTTTCATCTAGGTGCACGTTCCAATATCCACCCGAATCGGCAGCTATTTCCATCGCGACAAGTACTGGGTCCTGACCGTCATCCGAAGGTTCCACGCCTCCGGAATCCACGAACAACTGCGACGCATTCCCTACATCGCCTGCGACCCAGCCGAACGTGAAGGCGCGGAATACAAAGTCTTTAGGGTCTTCGAGGTTGATGACAGCAACGTCACTCGGGAAGTCTGACGGTTCGTGCGTGAGTGGAGTTCCGAAGGTCACCAGGGCCGCCACGTTCGAATAACGACCAGACGCCGCAATGTTGGCGGCATCGATACCGCCTTGACTGTAGCCAACCAACATGATCGGCACATTGGGGTTCTCCGCAACCGCGGCATCCATTTCCCGCGTGACATCGGAATCCGGAATTCCAGCTTCGGCTAAAATATTCTCCTGTACTTTCGACTGATTTTCGCCCCAGAAATCTTGCGACGTACCCCCGACATAAACGATCAAACGTTCGTTGTCGTTGGCATCTCGCACTTTCTCAACAATGACGCCATTCGGAGCCAGCGCCTGCTCCATTGCCACCTTTCTTATGTGGTCGTACAGTCCGGCCGTTGATGTCGGAGACGCGCCGTAGGCGCCGTCACCGCCATCGCCGCCTACACCCGGCGCGGCCGGCCCAAGCCCATAGTTATAGGCGGATCCACCAGATCCGCCGTTACCCGCCACAGCACCGTCGCCACCGTTGCCGCCACGACCGCCGGAAGCGGTTGCAGTGGAGGAACTGCTGTTGACGAAATCGGCGTCCCCGCTGCTATTGATGTGTGGCGGGTACGCGTAGGTGTAGCCGTTCGTATAGGTCTGGACGTAGCCGGCCCCACCCACAAATGCGGTGCCACCGTCGCCACCGCGACCGCCGTAACCACCCGGCTTGTCACCGGTGACGCCCGACGGAACATCGGCACCCGCGTTATCGCCGCCCTCGCCGCCGCGGCCAGCTATGGCGTCTCCGGCTCCGAAGCCGTAGGCGTTACCGCCGGCGCCACCGGCGCCGCCGTTCGAATATTGGAAGTGCGATCCGGTCCCGCCTTCGCCGCCGTCGCCGCCCCAGGCTTGACCCGATCCGTAGTTGGTCGCCGCGCCGCCGGCACCGCCGCCCCCTGCGCCGAATTGCTGGCCGCCCGGGCCGCCGTTGCCTCCATCACCCCCCAGCGCGGTCTGGATGGATGCGACGTTGTAGATGGTCGCACTGCCGCCGGCACCGCCGCTACCACCGGCACTACTGCCCATTGCGCCGTCGCGGCCGTCTGCGCCCCTCGCACTTCCGGTGCCGTAAGTCGTGGCGCTGCCGCCTGCCCCACCGACTCCACCCAGCGGACCTCCGCCGCCAACGCCACCTGCCCCGCCTACGACGTCGACATTCGATGCGCTGTTGTAGACGACAGAGTCGCCCCCGCCGCCTCCGGTGCCGCCGAACGTACTGCCGCTACCACCATCGCCGCCGATGCCGGCAGCGACTTGTCCGAGGCCGGTCGTGGAGGCATCGCCACCGCCGCCGCCGACGCCGCCGTATCCGTAACCGCTGGCAGTTCCAGCCCCGCCATGCCCGCCGGTGCCACCTGTCGCGGTGCCGAAGGAGTTGAGGCTGCCAATGACGGCGGTGCCACCGTCACCTCCGGCGCCGCCTGCGCCGTAGCTGTCCCCGGCCCCGTCGGCGCCGCTATGTCCAGCGCCGCCGGTGGCATTTCCTGCGCCGTAGGTGGTGGCAGTACCGCCGCCGCCGCCGGCGCCGCCCGTTTGACCGGCGCCGCCGATACCGCCCTGTCCGCCAACCACATTCTGAGTGGAGACGTTGTTGTTGATGAAGGCATCGCCACCCTGGCCGCCCGCGCCACCAACGCTGATGCCGGCTCCGCCATTGCCGGCAGCCCCGGGGGTGATGTGCCCGGTGCCGGTGGTGGTGACGGAACCGCCCTTTCCTCCTGACCCGCCAGTGGTGGTGCCGTAGCCGCCGCTTCCTGCGTTCGCACCGGTGATGTCAATGCTGGAGCCGCTCTTGTAGATAGCGGCAGTACCCGCCCCACCGCCGGCACCGCCGGTTCCGTTGGTGCCGGCAGCACCATTGCCGCCCGCGCCGGCGATCACATGTCCCGTGCCGTAGTTGAAGGCACTGCCGCCGGAACCACCGGCTCCCCCATTGGAGCCACCCGTGCCGTCGAGCCCGTCCGCTCCGATCGCATCACCTGCGCCGTAGTTGTAGGCATTGCCGCCCGAAGAACCAGAGGCTCCGCCGCCACTGCCCGACAAGCCACCCGCAGCACCAACGGCATCGGCTGTCGATGCGCTGTTGACGACGTACGAGCTGCCGCCGTAGCCACCGACGCCGCCGACGTCTGTGCCGTCTCCACCGCCGCCTCCGGTACCCGGGTCGGCGTGCCCAAGACCGTAGTTGAAGGCACTGCCGCCGGCGCCCCCACTGCCTCCGGTGACGCCCCGGCCGCCGTGGCCGCCCAGCCCACCGGTCGCGGTAGCGGTCGACGAACTGTTGTTGATATCCGGCGCGTCGGGGCTCCCATAGGCATAGGGAAGATTTCCCTCGCCTGCGATATAGGCCTGGCCGCCCGCACCGCCCGACCCGCTGTAGCCACCGCTGTTATCTGCGCCCCGGCCGCCGACACCACCGTGTGCGTCACCCGCGCCATAGGCGTAAGCGCTGCCGCCGGCACCACCGTACGAGCCGTACTGGCTGGGCATACCTACTGCGCCGGCGCCTCCCGCTCCGCCGTACGCATCTCCGGTCCCATAAGTGGTCGCCTTGCCGCCGTCGGCTCCGACGCCACCGGTGACACTGCCGGTTGCGCCGTCACGTCCAGCACCGCCGATCGCATCACCGTGTCCCCAGGTGGTCGCGCTACCGCCAGCGCCGCCAGCTCCACCGGATTGGCCGGCACCGCCGGCCCCGCCGGATCCGCCAACGGCATCCATTTCTGAAGTGGCACTGGAGATTTGGGCAGTACCGCCCGTGCCACCGGCGCCACCCCAGCTCGAACCATCGCCACCTCTACCGCCGACACCTGCGGTGACATGTCCGACTCCCGCGGTAAGCGCACTTCCTCCGTCACCGCCGCGTCCACCGCCTGCACCTTGGCCGCCCGTTCCGCCACTGCCAGCGACCGCAGTTCCCGCTGAGGCTGCATTTGCCACCTGCGCGTAGCCGCCGTCTCCGCCCCTGCCGCCGCCTCCGTAGGTGCCATCGCCACCGGCGCCTCCCGCTCCGCCGTAGACGTCGCCGGTGCCGTAGGTGACCGCACCGCCACCGTTCCCACCGGCGCCGCCGCTGTAATGATTGGCGTCCGCGTCGGCCCCCGAGCCTCCGTCGCCTCCACGGACGTCGCCAGTAGACGCGCCGCCGATTGCGCCTGTGCTGCCAGCGGTGTAGCCGGTACCGCCGTCGCCGCCGGTACCGCTTGATCCGTCTGCGCCCGCGGCCCCACCGTAGCCACCTTCGCCATCCCAGCCGTGCATTCCGGTCGTACCCCAGATGCCGGCCGCGCCAGCACCGCCGTCGCCGGCCGTACCTGCATTGCCACCCGTACCGCCGTTCCCGCCGCCACCGTCCACGCCAATGTGACCGGATCCACCGGCAGCCACGCCACCCGCCAGGCCCCCGGCTCCGCCGACGCCTCCAGCGCCGCCGTCACCGCCTCGGCCGCCGGTGCTACCCATACCGGCGTTGGTACCCGCGACGCCAGCTGCCCCGGTGCCGCCCTTGCCGCCCGCGCCTCCGGCACCGCCTTGACCGCCGACGCCGCCTACCCCGCCATCGCCGGAGATCGAACCGCCAAGTCCGCCTTGACCTCCCGCACCACCGGCGCCACCGGTTTTACCGTTGCCGCCGGTACCACCGGCGATCGTTGCATCGGCGCCGGCCAAACCTGTCGTGCCGATACCACCAGCACCGCCCCTACCGCCGTCACCGAACAGGACCGCGTTGCCGCCGGTGCCGCCGGTCGCGCCCAGACCACCGGTACCGCCATCACCGCCGTGTCCGACCAGGCCTGCGTCGCCGCCGGCGCCACCGGCCATCCCCGCAGCCGTGGCGTCAAAACCCTTGCCGCCGTTGCCGATCAGCACGCCGCCGCTGCTGCCGTGGGGGTTTGCAGCGGTGCCGTCGGCGCCGTCGCCTACGAGTTCGTCACCGGCCAGGATTTCAGTGGCCACGTGCATCACTGCGCTGCGACTGGCCGCGACGGTAGCTGCCTCGTTCATCGCGGGTGAGCCCGATGCCGGGTTACCGGCGCCTGGGTCCAGATCGATCGTCGTCAGCGTGTCGTCGGCGGCGTTGGTGACATAGACGACCCCGCCGGGGCCAGCGGCCACCGACCCGGGCGCAGCACCCACAGCGTCGGTGCCGACGACGGTGTTGGTCGCGGTGTCGATCACCGACAGGGTGCCGTCGGAGCTGTTGGTGACGTAGACCGCGGTCCCATCGGAGGAGACCGCTACTCCGGTCGGGTCATGACCCACATTGACGGTGTGCGTAACGGTGTTGGTGGCGGCGTCGATCACCGAGACGGTGCCGTCGTTGCCGTTGACGACGTATGCCGTGCTGCCCGCAGGGTTGACCGCAACGCCGAGCGGCTCAGACCCCACCGCGATGGTGTGCGTCACGGTGTTGGTCTCGGTGTCGATCACCGAGACGGTGCCTGCGCCGGCGTTGGTGACATAGACGCTGTTGCCGTTGGGCGCGACCGTGACACCGTAGGGATCAGAACCCACAGTGATGGTTCTGGTGATCGTGTTCGTGGAGGCGTTGATTACCGACACCGTGCCGTCCATGACGTTGGTGACGTAGACGGTCTGTCCGCTGGGTGCGACGGCTACCCCGACGGGGGCCGACCCTACTGCGATGGTGGCGGTGACCGTGTTGGTGGCAGTGTTGATCACTGACACCGTGCCGTCACCCAGGTTGGTGACGTATGCCGTTGTGCCGGTTGGGTTTACCGCAACGCCGTACGGGACGGTTCCGACTGAGACGACGGCGGTGGTCACCCCGGTCTTGGTGTTGACCACCGATAGGGTGCCATCAGCACCATTGGTTACGTACGCGGTGCCGCCGTTGGGGGTAACCGCAACCCCGAACGGGGTGGTCCCGACCGCATCGGTCGTCTGGCTGAGTGTGGTGGCGACCGGCACGGTGACCGTTCCCGGGTCGCTGGTGGTGGAGCCCGAGGTAGCGGTGACGGTGAAACTGTCGATGCTCGCGCCACCCTGGGCACCCTGGTACAGCGCCACCGCCGTCGGTGTGTAGGTGAACGTCGAACCCGCGATTGTGACGGTGCCGTTGGTCGGGGCAGATGCCACGGTGTAGGTGACCGGGGCGTTGGTTGGGTTGGCCGAGATCAAGGTGCCGGTCACCACCCCGGTCGAGGGGTTGGTGGACAGGCTGCCCACCGTCGGGATCGTTTGGGCAGCAACGGTTCCCGGTTCAATCGGCACCGTGATCTGCGAACTAGCACTATAGGTGCCGTTGGACGCTGTCACGCTGAACATGTCGGTGGCGGCGGTGGTTGCAGTGGATCGCGCGGCCGCTGTCGGCGTGTAGGTGAACGCCCCGGTAGCGCTGTCGAGCTGCACTGCCCCGTTCGAAGGTATGGCGGAGACGGTGTAGGTCAATGGCCGCCCCGCCGGGTCGGTCGATGCGACCGTGCCCGTGACCGACCCTCCCACCGGATCCGCGGTGACCTTCGTCGCGACCGGCGCCGACGGTGTGTCCGCGACCGCGGTGATCGGCACAGTGATGAAGCCAGCGGCGCTGGTGTATGTGCCGTTGGTGGCAGTCACCGCGAAGCTGTCCGTCGTCGGCCCGCCGACCGAGGCCTGCTCCTGGGCCAAGAGGGTGGGCGTGTATGTATATGCCCCGGTCGGGGTGACCGTCACCGTGCCGCCCACCGGAGCGCCATTGGCAATTGCGGTGTAGGTCAACGATTTTCCAGCAGGGTCTGTGGCGGCAAGCGTGCCGGTGACAACACCGTTGGCCGCCGTCTGCTGACGGGCCGAGGCGGGTACTGATGGGGTATCGGCCACCATGGAGATCGGCACCGTGACGCTCTCGGTTGTCGAGGCAAGCCCGTCGCCGATCGTGACGGTGAACGTGTCCGCGGTTGCTCCACCTACCGAGGCGGCCTGGCGAGCGTTCACCGTAGGCGTGTAGGTGTAGTCGCCGGTCGGGGTCACCGCGACGGCGCCGTTGACCGGAGCAGCACTGACCGTGTACGTCAGTGGCAGGCCCGCCGGTCCGCGCGCGCCGAGGTTACCCGTCACCGTCCCCGTGGTCGGGTCCGGCGGCCCGACCGTTGGGGTACCGGCGACCGGTGGCGCCGCACCGGCGGCCGTCTGGAACTGGCGGAACAGCCCCCACAAGAATCCGCCGAATGGGCTCGACGGAGGGGTCGGACCTTGCGGATTGGCGCCGAACACGGTGAGGATGCCGGCCACCACCTTCAGCAATGGGATCCACTGCGACTTGAGTGGCGCCACGGGCGCGGTGACGGCGGCGGTGTTGGTGGTGGTGATTGCCGCGAGTCCGGCCTGGGTGGCGGGCACGGTGGCGGTTGCCGGGTTCACATTGAGTAACGCGGCCACGGGCATCTGGAGTTGCCGGCCGCTGGGCCCTGCACCGGCAGCGGGTCCGGGGACGCTTGCCGAAGCTCTCGGCGCTGCTGTCCCCGGTGCCGCCGCCGCGGCAGCCGGCTTGGGTGCGGCAACCACGGCGTTGCGGCTGCCCTTGGCGTTGCGGGACCCCCGTGAGTCGATACCCGACCCCGACTCAGCCGTTGCGGCGCTCACGTCACCGGCGGTCGGTGCTGCCGTTGGTGCAGAGGCGGGCGCCGACTTGGGTCCGCGGGACCGCCGCGGCGTGCCGTCACCGGACGAATGTTTGTCGGGATGGGTTGCGGTTACGGCATTGGGCGAACTCGGTTGTTTTTCATCAATACCCGTACCAGAACCAGACGTGTCGGGGCCGGCAGGCGTGCCGTGGCCGGCGGATGCCCCTTGGGTCTTCGCAGTAGCAGCGTCGGCGTGCTGCTGCCCGGCATGCGCATGGGACTTGTCGACACCGTCGTTGCCGGCTGCCGCGGCACCTTGCGATGTGCCCGGGGTACTCGACCCTGTGCTCGCGCCGCCATCAGCAGTCGAAACACCCATACCGTTGACCAACGCTGTACCGATGCCCAACGCAACGGCACCGGTTCCGAGCCACTTGTAGGGCTCGCGCGCCGGCTTGACCGCGTGACGCCCGCGGCCCGCATTCCGCGCCGAAGCCGCCTTGCCATGTCGATGGTGCCGACCCGCCATCACGCCTCCAGTCGCTAGCTGCCGACAAGAGAGGTATCACACCGTCAGGCAACTTTCCTGGCATTAGCTGGTGCATCCGCTTCTATTCGACCGATCGGACGACACCGTTGACACACAAGAACTTTCATCCTGCGCCATCCGCTCGACAGTTGACGCCAACAACTATTTCAGCGACCAACTCTGCGGGCCTTCACAGCCCACGCGCCGGTCAGCGCAAATCAACACCCGCCGCGCTCACGCTGACGTGTCGACGCCGCGGCAGCAATACCCGCGCACACCGCCCCGTTCTCAATTAGGTTCAGTGCCCAACAGCATCCGCACAGTCAACTGTCAGGAGCCCTCGGTGCCAGAAACCGACCGTCCCGAGAGGGTTGCCCCCGCCGGGGAGCAGTTTCTCGCCATGCAGGCCAGCCCCGAATTCCAGGAGCTGCGTACTCGGTTGCGCCGCTTCGTGTTTCCGATGACCGCGTTCTTCCTGCTCTGGTATGCCCTCTACGTCGCGCTCGGGGCCTTCGCCCACGACTTCATGGCCATCCGGGTGTTCGGCAACATCAACGTCGGCCTGTTGATCGGGTTGGGCCAGTTCCTGACCACGTTCGTGATCACCGGGCTGTACGTGCGTTTCGCGGGCCGGGAACTCGACCCGCGGGCCACCGCTATTCGCGAAGAACTCGAGGGCGCCTGATGACCACGACCGTCCTGGCCGCCCAGACCGTCGGCAATCCGGCCGCCAACATCGGCATCTTCAGCGTGTTCGTCGTCGTCACGATGATCGTGGTGATCAAGGCCAGCAATCGCAACGCCACCGCCGACGAGTTCTTCACCGGTGGCCGCGGCTTCTCGGGTCCGCAGAACGGCATCGCCATCGCCGGCGACTACCTGTCCGCGGCCAGCTTCCTCGGGATCGCAGGCGCCATCGCGGTCTACGGCTACGACGGCTTCCTGTACTCCATCGGCTTCCTGGTCGCCTGGCTGGTGGCGCTGCTGCTGGTGGCCGAATTGCTGCGCAACACAGGCAAATTCACCATGGCCGACGTGCTGAGCTTCCGGCTCAGGCAGCGGCCGGTCCGCCTGGCCGCCGCCACCTCGACGCTGACGGTGTCGTTGTTCTACCTGCTGGCCCAGATGGCCGGTGCCGGCGGCCTGGTCGCCCTGCTGCTCGACGTCAACAGTCGCGCCGGGCAATCGGTGGTGATCGCCGTCGTCGGCGTCCTGATGATTGTCTACGTCCTGGTCGGCGGTATGAAGGGCACCACCTGGGTGCAGATCATCAAGGCCGTGCTGTTGATCGTCGGCGCCGCGTGCATGACGGTCATGGTGCTGGCCAAGTTCGGCTTGAACGTCTCCGACATCCTGGGCTCGGCCCAGTCGGCGATCTCCCACGCCACCACCAAGGGCGTGTCCAGCCGCGACGTCTTGGCACCCGGCGCGCAGTACGGCGGGTCGCTCACCTCGAAGATCAACTTCATCTCGCTGGCGCTGGCGCTGGTGCTCGGCACCGCGGGCCTGCCGCATGTGCTGATGCGCTTCTACACGGTGCCGACGGCGAAAGAGGCTCGGCGGTCGGTGGTTTGGGCGATCGCACTGATCGGCGCCTTCTATCTGTTCACCCTGGTGCTCGGGTACGGCGCGGCCGCGCTCGTCGGCCCGGACCGGATTCTCAAGGCGGCCGGTGGCGTGAACTCCGCAGCGCCGCTGCTGGCCTTCGAACTCGGCGGCGTCATCCTGCTCGGCGTCATCTCGGCGGTCGCGTTCGCGACGATCCTCGCGGTCGTCGCCGGCCTGACGATCACGGCATCGGCCTCGTTCGCGCATGACATCTACGCCTCAGTCCTCAAGTCCCACAAGGTGACCGAGCAGGAACAGGTGCGGGTCTCGCGTATCACTGCGGTGGTGCTCGGGGTGTTCGCGATCGGGCTCGGCATCCTGGCCAACGGTCAGAACGTGGCATTCCTGGTGGCCCTGGCGTTCGCCGTGGCCGCCGCGGCCAACCTGCCGACGATCCTGTACTCGTTGTACTGGAAGCGGTTCAACACCCGCGGTGCCCTGTGGAGCATGTACGGCGGCCTGATCTCGACCATCGTGCTGATCGTGTTCTCCCCGGCGGTATCCGGCACGAAGACCTCGATGATCCCGGGCGCCGACTTCGCGTTCTTCCCGCTGGCCAACCCGGGCATCGTGTCCATCCCGCTGGCCTTCGCCCTCGGCATCATCGGCACGCTCACGTCGTCCGACACCGGCGACCCCGAGCGCACCGCCGAGATGGAGGTGCGGTCACTGACCGGGGTGGGCGCCGAGAAGGCGGTCGCGCAGTGACGGCTCGGAGGTCAGACGAGAACCTGCTCAACCTGTCGGGACGCCGCGGTCCCGCCTTCAGACTCCCAACGCTCTTGAGCGTTCGACGCCTGGGTGCGCCGTTCGCGGTCGCGTGGACTGATCATGAGCAGCCCGTCAGCGGAGACAGCGCTGCCAGACTGGGCCGCGGCCATCATCGTGGTGTGGGCGTCGTCGGGGTCCGTGCGCGGCGGGATCACCAGCAGTATCAGCCGGTCCCGGTCGTCGTCGAGGCCGCGAACCTCGATGGTGTTGAGCGCCTGACGCCGATACCCGTCGAGGCGTACCGCGCGACCACCGGTGGGGAGCTTGCGGGGCGCATTCGCCCAAGCGCCCAGGCGGTATGACACGCGGTCGATACGGCCCAGCCGCACCGACAGCACCGCCAGCAGATCCGGCAGCTCGACGGCAAGGTCATCGCTGTGCGGCCACCATGCCCCGTCGACGTATCCGCCATGCGGCGCTTTGGATTTCAGCCGCAGCCGCGGTGTGTTCGCCGGCACGGTGCCGTTCTGGTCATTCTTGCGGGTCGGTTGTCGCGTCATGACGACGCTCCCTTCGTTGCATCTCTGGTGTCGGCGCGATCCCACTGGGTCGTCGAGCTGTCGAGCGAAGACCGGCGCCTCGGTGTGGCGGCTGCCGGCCGGTCATCTCCGGCTTCAGCAGGAGTCGGTACCGGCTACCGGCCGTTGGCCGCGCCGGACCCCTCGGCCAACGCGACAAGCACAGTGGCCGATCCGACGATCATGACGGCGCCTCATCCGGTGCTACAAGTCCAGTAAACTCCCAGATCAGAGCGATGTCAACATCGTAGACCTACGTTATAGGGCTACACTGAAGTGAGGTCGGAGAGACGCGCACGAAGGGCGGTGCTTGACCCATGACCCCACCCTCGAGAGGGCCATCACGTCCGGGGCGAGACGCGCCCGGCGCCGACGCGATCGCGGCGGATGGCGCGAACCGGCCGATCACCCGTGCGGCAGTCCTGACCAGCGCACTGGAGATCATCGACCGCGAGGGTGTCGACGCGCTGTCGATGCGCCGCCTCGGCGAGGCGGTGGGTCGTGACCCGATGGCGCTCTACCGTCACGTGCCGAACAAAGCGGCCGTGCTCGATGGGGTGGTGGAGATGGTCTTCGAGCAGGTTTCGCTCGACCCCCTGGAGACGGACTGGGCTGCCGCGTTGCGCAAACTCGGCCACGGCTTCCGCGAATTGGCGCGCGCACATCCCCACGTCGTGCCGCTATTGGTCACCCGTCCCCTTGCCACACCCCTCGGGATGCGGCCCCCCGGAATCCTGCGGCACCTCGAACAGGTGCTCGCACTCCTGACCGGGGCCGGGTTCAGCGGAGACGAAGCGCTCCATGTGTACCGGACGTTGTTCGGGTTCTTGTACGGCCATGTGCTGACCGAACTGCAGGAGATCGTCGAACGTCCCGAGGAAACCGATCATGTGCTGCGGCTCGGGCTGTACCGGCTGCCGATCGACCAATTCCCGCATTTACGTGACCTCGCACCGATATGGGCCAGTTACGACGGGCGCGCCGAACTCGACCGGGGACTCGACATCCTGCTCAGTGGCCTGGGCGCCCGATTCGGCGTGCCCGCGGCCGCACCCCCATAAATCACCATGAACGGAGGTGATCCCGATGGCGATCACCGAAGTAGCCGAATACGCCCATCTCAGCGAGTCGGACCTGGACGCGCTCGGAGCCGCCCTCGAGTCCATTCGTCGCGACGTCGAGAACTCGCGGGGCGCGCCGGACCGGGCATACATCCAGCGCACCATCGTGTTTCAGCGCTGCCTCGAGGTCGCCGCGCGACTGATCATCGCGGCCGGCCGGGGCAGACTGGCATGCGCGCTCGGTACCACCGCACTGGCCACCGCCAAGACCATCGAGAACATGGAACTCGGCCACAACATCTGCCACGGTCAATGGGATTGGATGAACGACCCGGAAATCCACTCCAGCACCTGGGAGTGGGACATGACGGGCGTCTCCTCGCAGTGGCGATATGCCCACAACTACCGCCACCACGTTTTCACCAACGTCATCGGCATGGACGACGATCTCGGGTACGGCATCATGCGGGTCACCCCGGACCAGCCGTGGGGCGCCGGAAATCTGCTGCAGCCGCTACGAAATGTCTTGCTGGGCATCATGTTCGAATGGGGCATCGCACTGCAGGGCTGGGAGTCCGAGCAGCGAGGTGCGGCGACTCGCGCCGAGAAATCCGCCCTCACCCGGGCACTGGTCCGCAAGATCGCCCGGCAGGCCGGCAAGGACTACGTGTTCTTCCCCGCGCTGAGCGTTCGCCGATGGCGCCGCACCCTCACTGCGAACGCGGTCGCCAACCTGGCGCGCAACGTGTGGGCCTACGTGGTGATCTGTTGCGGTCATTTCGCCGATGGCACACAGAAATTCACCCCGGCCGCCTTGGATGACGAGACCAAATCCGAATGGTATCTACGACAAATGTTGGGTACCGCGAACTTCCACGCCGGGCCCGTGTTGGCGTTTCTCAGCGGCAACCTCTGCTACCAGATCGAACACCACCTGTTCCCCGACCTGCCGAGCAACCGCTACGCCCAGATCGCGGTACAGGTCCAGGCCGTGTGCGCTCGCTTCGGCCTGCCGTACACGACCGGGCCGCTCGCGCGCCAGTATCTCCGCACCCTGCGCACCATCGTCACACTCGCGCTGCCGAATCGTGTTGCGTCCGATCGCGATTGCGCGTACGCCGTCGCGCCGGGCTAACTCGCCAGAGGGTCGGTGCGATGCAGATCGCACTCGGCGTGATCGCACCGGCGTTGGTGTGCCAATCGGTTGTCCCTGCAGCAGTCGGCGAATCGTGCGCGGCGGCGAATCCTGTCGGTCACCCGGCGGCCGTCGGCGGCGCGACTCGCCGCGGGCTCTCCGGTGATCAGGAACTGCTTTATCGCCGAGCACAACATCATCGCGGACATCAGAGCCTCGCAAGTGCGGCAGCCGAAACGTCGACCTCATCATCGACATCGTGGACGGTCATTGTCCGACCTCATCAATCCCCCGATATCCAGTACACGCCCGCCGCCACGACGCTGTCAACGCCGGGGCGGCTAGCTGTACTGACCTGAGAGGTTAGGTACGCGGCTGGCGGGTGGTTGACCGCCCAGTGCGGTGTGGCCGCGGTGGTGATTGTAGGTGTGTAGCCATCGGGGGTACTCGGCGCAGCGTTCGGCGTCGCTGGTGTAGAGCCGGGCGTAGGCCCATTCATCGGCCAAGGTGCGGTGAAATCTCTCCACCTTGCCGTTGGTCTGGGGCCGGTAGGGACGTGTTCGGCGGTGTTCGATGGCCCCGAGTGCGTCACGGAACGCGTGAGATCGATAGCAGGATCCGTTGTCGGTCAACACCTTCGACACCGTGAACCCGCATTGGTTAAACCATGCGTTGGCCCGGGCCCAGAACGCTGACGCTGTCTCTTTGCGCTCGTCGGCCAGGAGCTCGGAGTAGGCCAGCCGTGAGTAGGCATCGATCGCGGTGTGCAGGAAGTGATGGCCCTTGATCGGGTGACCGTGCTTGCTGACGCGTCCGGAACTCTTATCGGCGCGCGTGTTGTGATTGCCTGCGGTTCGGCCCAGCATCCGCCAGCCCCCGCCGGCAGGAATTTTGCCCAGCTTCTTGACGTCAACATGCACCAGTTCGCCGGGTCGCGCGGCGTGAATTCTGCGGATCACCGTGCCGGTGGGCCGGTCGAGCCAACGCAACCTGGCCACCCCGTAACGGGTTAGCACCCGGTGCACGGTCGAGGGATGAATTCCCAGCAGATAGCCGATTCGTGCTGGCCCCCAACGCCGGATGACCCGCACTTTGATGATCCGGCGCTCGGTACGAGTCGGTGTCTGGTTGGGGCTTCGCTGTGGACGTGAACTGCGATCGACCATGCCGGCTGGGCCCTGCTCGCGGTAGCGACCCGCCCAACGCGCCGCTGTGGTGACCGCGACTTGGAATCGCTCGGCTGCGCGGCGCAGCGACCAGCCGTCCTCGACGACACAACGGGCCAAGCGCAGACGACCAGTTTCCGACAGCGGAGCATTACGGTGGGACACGAAGACCTCCGAGATTGAGTTGGTGCGTTCCTAGACAGCTCGCACTTCACTCGGAGGTCTTCTTCATGTCACCACGCCACGCCGTACCTAACGTCCGTGGTCAGTACAGCTAGCACGCACCCAGGTTCCGGCGTAACCGGTCCACACCGGGGCCGCTGAGATCAGCGAGCGCACAAGGTCGCGCGACCATCACCATCAGGAGGGCTTCCGCGGGCCCGGACGCTTCCGGCCCGCGGCCGAACGACCAGTCCAGATCGGTGGCGACCAACCGCACTCCCCTGGCCCGCCAGGCGCCGCGCAGCAGCGCCGCGTAGCGCGCGAAGTCCAGCACCGTCACCAGCCGGTCGTGCGGTATTTCCCGGGGCAGACCCAACGGTCGACGGATGTCCTGCTGGTGAATCATCCCGTCCGACAAGGCGATCCGGCCGCCGAAGCCGGTCGTCAGACCACGTGGGACGACATGCTCAGCCAACGTGGCGCAGAGTTCGTCGGCGCTGCGGCCCGCATTCCGCGCCAGCACGGCGGCATTGATCCGGGGCGGGTACAGCCCACCGCGCAGGAACTCCCGGACGGTCTCCGCGCCGCTCAACTCGTCGTAGCCGATGAGGTGGCCGACGACGTCGCGCACCCGCCACCCGGTGCACAACGATGGTTGTTCCCACTGCTCGGGCGTCAGCTGCGCCAGGAACTCGACGAGGTCCTCGCGCTCGGCACGGGCCAGCTCCATTGTCGACACGATTTACCCACTTCCCAGCGAAGGACCGGCCGAAACTGATCCAAGCACGAGATCCGCGCGGGCTCCTACCACCTGCGTTACCGCATCGACCCCGCGGCCGACTTGCCCGCCTGACCCTGCAGCGCCGGCGGCAGACTCGGCACGAAATGCCGTGCGGCGAAAGCGCGGATCTCCTCAGCGCTCTCCAGCGCCTCGACACTCGGCAACAGCAGCACCATCGCGGCGTAGCGCAGGATCGTGTCGGCCAGGTCGTTGACGGCCTGCTCGCCGATCCGGTCGGCGAACCCGTCCGGGAAGATGACGCGCAGCGCCGCCGCCATCCGGCCCACCGCAGCACCGTAGTGCTGCTGCATGAGTTCGATCACGAGCGACGGTTCATCGGTCATCATCCGATTCAGCACCCGGTGCCGGCGGAACCGCAGGATCGACAGCGTGAACGCCTCGACATACAAATCCGATTGCGGCCCAGCATTTTTCAGTTCGCCGGCGATATCGTCGAACAGCACGACATTCTCCCGCTCGACGACCGCGGCCACCAGCTCGTCGCGGCCCGCGAACCGCCGGTAGATCGTGGTGCGGCTGACCCCGGCCCGGCGCGCCACGTCGTCGAGCGCAACTCGGCGGAAGCCGTGCTGCTCGAACTCGATGAGCGCTGCGTCGAGGATCGCTTGCGTCGCGTCAGCGGGCACGTGCGTAACCGTTTTGCGCAAAGCTGTTGTACCGCACCGACATCGGCAATCGTTCCCACACCCAGTTCACCGGTTTGGTGCGCCACGCGGCGGCGAACAGTTGGTAGGCGCGTTCCTGCCGGGCGGTCCAGGGCAGCTCCAGCAGGTCCCGCGTCCGCGGCGGCATGCCACCGGTGGTCAGGAACGCCGCGACCGGGTTGAACACCACCGCGATCACGCGCCACACCGCCGGGTTGACACCCTTGGGCGCCGGAAAGCCTTTGGTCACATAGCCGACGCCGTACCGGGCCGTCTTGTGCGGCACCGCGACGTCATTGATCATGCGGTCCCAGTACTCCTCGAATTCGGCGTAGGTGGCCGGCATCGGCCTGTCACTGACGCCATAGCGGCGGTACCACGTCTTGGACTCGAGGTAGATCTGTTCCTTCTCTGCGTAGCTCAGCCGCTTGACGAAGGTATCCGCGAAGTACAGCACCTGGTCGACGAACGTCGCGTGCGCCCAGTAGTAGGTCTCGGGGTCGAGCGCGTGGTAGCGGCTGCCGTCGGGCATGTCGCCCTTGATCTCGCGGTGGAAGTCGCGGACCTGGGTGCCGGTGTTGGCGTCATCGGTGCCGTACACGGTGCGGAAGATCGGCGGCAGCGAGCGCTTGATCCGCGCCGAGGTGTCGGCGAAGAACACCGAATGGTCGAGCACGCCCTGGCCGAGCTGGGCCAGCATGTTCTGCAGGACCGCCGGCCGGGGGCCGATCAGGTACATCCGGTTGTCGCCGAAGTACTTCCATACCAGTGAGTCCGGCCCCAGCGGCAGGGCATCAACCGGCTCCGAGACCAGCTCGGACTGTTCCGCAAGTTCGGTCATACGGAACAGTGTTACAAATTTTGCACTCTGTAACAAGAGCTACTTGAGCGGCAGCCCCGTGATCGCGCGGGACATCACGAGCCGCTGGATCTCGCTGGTGCCCTCGAAGATCGTGAAAATCTTGGCATCGCGGTGCCACCGCTCCACCGGGTAGTCGCGGGTGTAGCCGTTACCGCCCAGAATCTGGATGGCCTCGTCGGTCACGTAGACCGCCGTCTCACTGGCGACCAGCTTGGCCATGGAGCCTTCGGCGTTCTCGAACGGCTTGTTGTTGCGCGCCATCCAGCCTGCCCGCCACACCAGCAGCCGCGCCGCGTCGACGCGGGCCTTCATATCGGCCAGCTTGAACGCGACGGCCTGGAAGTCACCGATCTTGCGGCCGAACTGCTCGCGCTCCTGCGCGTATCCCAGCGCGTACTCGTAGGCAGCACGGGACACGCCCAACGCCATCGCCCCCACCGTCGGCCGCGTCCGCTCGAACGTCTTCATGGCCACCTGGCCCGCAGAACTCTTGCCTTCGCGGGTGCGGGCGATCCGCTCTTCGAACTTCTCCCGGCCACCGACGATCAGCCGGCCCGGCAGCCGGACGTCGTCGAGCACGACCTCAGCGGTGTGCGACGCCCGGATGCCGTGCTTCTTGAACTTCTGGCCCTGGCTGAAACCCTTTGTGCCGGGCGGGATGATGAAGCTGGCCTGGCCGCGCGAGCCGAGCTCCGGGTACACCGAGGCGACGACGATGTGCACGTTTGCGATGCCGCCATTGGAGGCCCAGGTCTTGGTGCCGTTCAGCACCCATTCGTCGGTGGCCTCGTCGTACCGCGCCCGGGTGATGATCGACGAAACATCCGATCCCGCACCGGGTTCCGACGAGCAGAACGCAGCCAGCTTGGGCTCGTTGATGTCGCCGTACATCTGGGGCAGCCACTCGCCCAGCTGTTCCATGGTGCCGTTGGCCGCCAGTGACGCGGCGGCCAGACCGGTTCCCATGATGGACATCGAAATGCCGGCGTCACCCCAGAACAGCTCTTCGACGGCGACGGGCATACCGAGTCCCGTCTCCTCGGCAGTCTGAGCAGCAAAGAACTCCATCGAGTACAGGCCGACCTTGGCCGCCTCCTGGAGGATCGGCCACGGCGTCTCCTCGCGCTCGTCCCACTCCTCGGCGGCCGGACGGATCACGTCAGCAGCGAACTCGTGGACCCAGTCCCGGACCTGTACGACGTCAGCGGACAGTTCAAGCGAAAAAGACATGGGCGACACACTACTTGGCGCGTCGCCACCTCGCCGTACCTACTACTGCGAGTACCCCGGCCAGGGTCGCCAGCAACACCGACAACGTGATGAACGACGGGTCATAGAGCACCGACGTCTTCACCGGCTCGCCGGGAATCACCGGCGCGACGTCGGCGATCGACGATGCGGCCAGCCAACTCACCACCGAGCCGACGGCCGCCAGCACCGCCGCTACCAGCGCGCCGGCCGCCACGATCCTGCCGGTGCTCATTCGTCGTCGTCCTCGCCGAATTCGCGCACACCCAGCGCCTCCAGCTGAGCACGCAACCCGCGATGACGCCGCGCCCACGCCTGCGCGGTCCGGTCACCGGTCAGCTTGAGCCCGATCCCGGTGCGCCCCCGTGGAACACCGGTCAGTTCCCCGAGCGCCCGGTCGGACTGCCAGCGCGGCACGTCGGCTCCCCTCGCCTCCGGGTACATCCCGAGCATGTCCGCGACGCGGACCGACTCGGTGCCCTGGCGCAGGTATTCCGGCGTCAACTCGACCGAGGTATGCAGGCGTGCGGCCTTGATCTGCAGCCCGATGAACCCCGTCACCAGCACCAGGAACACCAGCGGCACCAGCGGGTCCAGCCGGTGGGCCGACCACAACTGCATCGCGGCGATGGAACCGCCGGAGAACGGCCCCAGCAGCAGCCACCACCAGCTGGCACCAACCTCGTGGAAGAGAACCTGTTCGGCGTCGGTGTCTGTCGGCGCGTCCGTCACGCGTTGGCCTTTCCGTCGAACCAGGACTGCGCCGCAGGCCGGGTGATCGAGACCGTCCCACCGATCGCCAACGCCATGACAATCGTCAGCACCAGGAATCCCAGCGGGTCCGCCCCGAACACCAGCAGCAGAAACGCAATCAGCAGGACGATCGCCATCGCCAGCGCCGTCGCGGCCCGGCGAAACCGGGCATCACCACGCCGCGCCCGGCCGGCGAGAAAGCCCAGACCCAGCCCGACCACTGCCAGCAGCCCGCCGATGGCCCGAAACTGAGCGGGCAGGCTCAGGCTCAGCTGCCAGGTACCGATCGCGGTGAGGAGGCCCCCGGCCACCACCCAGCACCAGAAAGCAACGGTCACGGCCTGCGGTCGGGCGGGTGAGGGCGTGGGCTCAGTCATATCCGGGCCAGCCTAGCGGGCCACGTGTGCATCGACGTCGACCTGGGCGCCCACGCGCGGCCCCGAACCGCACGCTCCGCGCGGCGTGTTGCCGTGCAGACACGGCCGCTCGCGGGGGCTCGCGCGGGGGGATGCGGGCTAGCTGTACTGACCTGAGAGGTTAGGTACGCGGCTGGCGGGTGGTTGACCGCCCAGTGCGGTGTGGCCGCGGTGGTGATTGTAGGTGTGTAGCCATCGGGGGTACTCGGCGCAGCGTTCGGCGTCGCTGGTGTAGAGCCGGGCGTAGGCCCATTCATCGGCCAAGGTGCGGTGAAATCTCTCCACCTTGCCGTTGGTCTGGGGCCGGTAGGGACGTGTTCGGCGGTGTTCGATGGCCCCGAGTGCGTCACGGAACGCGTGAGATCGATAGCAGGATCCGTTGTCGGTCAACACCTTCGACACCGTGAACCCGCATTGGTTAAACCATGCGTTGGCCCGGGCCCAGAACGCTGACGCTGTCTCTTTGCGCTCGTCGGCCAGGAGCTCGGAGTAGGCCAGCCGTGAGTAGGCATCGATCGCGGTGTGCAGGAAGTGATGGCCCTTGATCGGGTGACCGTGCTTGCTGACGCGTCCGGAACTCTTATCGGCGCGCGTGTTGTGATTGCCTGCGGTTCGGCCCAGCATCCGCCAGCCCCCGCCGGCAGGAATTTTGCCCAGCTTCTTGACGTCAACATGCACCAGTTCGCCGGGTCGCGCGGCGTGAATTCTGCGGATCACCGTGCCGGTGGGCCGGTCGAGCCAACGCAACCTGGCCACCCCGTAACGGGTTAGCACCCGGTGCACGGTCGAGGGATGAATTCCCAGCAGATAGCCGATTCGTGCTGGCCCCCAACGCCGGATGACCCGCACTTTGATGATCCGGCGCTCGGTACGAGTCGGTGTCTGGTTGGGGCTTCGCTGTGGACGTGAACTGCGATCGACCATGCCGGCTGGGCCCTGCTCGCGGTAGCGACCCGCCCAACGCGCCGCTGTGGTGACCGCGACTTGGAATCGCTCGGCTGCGCGGCGCAGCGACCAGCCGTCCTCGACGACACAACGGGCCAAGCGCAGACGACCAGTTTCCGACAGCGGAGCATTACGGTGGGACACGAAGACCTCCGAGATTGAGTTGGTGCGTTCCTAGACAGCTCGCACTTCACTCGGAGGTCTTCTTCATGTCACCACGCCACGCCGTACCTAACGTCCGTGGTCAGTACAGCTAGCGGACGAAGTAGGCGTTCGAGTCGGGGCGGTGCAGGAGGTACACGCCGCCGCCGATCAGTACCGTGCCGCCGATGCCGCACACCGCGTAGCCCAGCGCCGCGGCCGCGCCGTGGTAGTCGGCGAAGAGATTGGTGGTCAGGTACAGAATCGTCGCCGCGGACCCACCGGTGAGGATGCTGCGCGCCCACCGGTAGCCCTGCCGCAGCAGCACCAGGAACGTGGCCACCAGGACCGCGATGATGAACAGCATCAGACCGGACACCGCGTATGCGTAGCCCGACACCGAGCGCTCGGGCGTGGTCAGCAGGTTGATGACGTAGCCGATGACCGACACCGGCAGCGCGGCCGTCCACAGCCAGAAGCCGGTGACGACGTCCTGCGGCATCTCGTGCGGCTCGGCACCGGAACCGTCCGGGGCCGCGCCCTGAAACGGCGGGTACTGCGGATGCGGGTTCTGCGGGTTTTGGGGGTTCACCGGAGCCAGCCCGCGACGTCCGTCGCCCAGTACGTGAGCACGATGTCGGCACCGGCGCGCCGAATGCTGACGAGCGACTCCAGGACCGAGGCCCGCAGGTCGATCCAGCCGTTGGCCGCGGCCGCGCTGATCATCGCGTACTCACCCGAAATCTGATACGCCGCAACGGGGACCGGCGAGATGTCGGCAGCGGCGCGCACCACGTCCAGGTAGCTCATCGCCGGCTTGACCATCACCATGTCGGCGCCTTCGGCGAGATCGAGTTCGATCTCGCGGACCGCTTCACGGGCGTTGCCCGGATCCTGTTGGTACGTACGACGATCACCCTGCAGGCTCGAGCCCACCGCCTCGCGGAACGGGCCGTAGAACGCCGACGCGAACTTGGCGGCGTAGGCCAGGATCGCGACATCGCTGTGCCCGGCATGGTCCAGCCCATCGCGGATCGCGGCCACCTGACCGTCCATCATGCCGCTCGGACTGACCACGTGCGCACCCGAATGCGCTTGGGCCACAGCAAGTTTGATGTACTGCTCGTTGGTGGCGTCGTTATCGACCCGGCCGTGCACATCGAGCACGCCGCAGTGCCCGTGATCGGTGAACTCGTCCAGGCAGGTGTCGGCCATCAGCACGGTCGCGTCGCCGAGGTCCGAATTCAGGTCGCGCAGTGCCACATTCAGGATGCCGTCGGGGTTGACCCCCTCGGAGCCGGTCGCATCCTTGTCACCGTCGCACGGAACGCCGAACAGCATCAGCCCGCCGACACCGGCCTCGACGGCTTCCGCGGCGGCGCGGCGCACCGACTCCCGGGTGTGCTGGACGACCCCGGGCATCGAGCTGATGGGGCGCGGCTCGGAGAGCCCGTCCGCGACGAACAGCGGCAGCACCAGATGCCGTGGCTCCAGCGAGGTTTCGGACACCAGACGCCGCAGCGCCGGGGTCGTACGCAGTCGCCGCGGCCGATGCCTCGGATACGACACAGCAATGCCTCCTAGTTCGCCGAAACCGCATTCCGGCAGACAAAGTGCGAGTGCACGCCTGCCGGAATGCCGTTTCGATCGAGTTTAGCGGCGCCGGCTCTTCTTACGCGGCGGCGGCAGGGCACCCTCGGCGCGCAGGCGAGCGGCGTGCTCGGCCAGCGCCTCGACCAGCGGGCCCACCGCGGCGGTCTCCGGCTGCACGTCCACGCGCAGGCCGAATTCGGCTGCGGTCTCAGCGGTTTTCGGGCCGATGCAGGCGACGATGGTCCGGGCGTGCGGCTTGCCGGCGATGCCGACCAGGTTGCGCACCGTGGAGCTCGAGGTGAAGCAGACGGCGTCGAAACCACCGGTCTTGATCATCTCGCGGGTGTGCGCCGGCGGCGGGGCCGCGCGGACGGTCCGGTAGGCCGTGACGTCCTCGATCTCCCAGCCCCGCTCGCGCAGGCCCTCGGCCAGCGTCTCGGTGGCGATGTCGGCGCGCGGCAGCAGCACCCGGTTCACCGGGTCGAAAATCTCGTCGTAGTCCGGGAATTCGTCGAGCAGGCCCAGCGACGACTGCTCACCGGCAGGCACCAGCTCGGGGTTGATACCGAACGCGCGCACCTTGTCCGCGGTGGCCTGACCGACACAGGCGATCTTCACGCCGGAGAACGCGCGGGCGTCCAGACCGAACTCGTTGAACTTCTCCCACACCGCACGCACCGCGTTGGTGGAGGTGAACACGACCCACTGGAAGCGGCCGTCGACCAGACCCTTGACCGCACGCTCCATCTGGGCGGGGCTGCGCGGCGGCTCGACGGCGATGGTCGGCACCTCGATGGGCAGCGCGCCGTGGCCCACGAGGCGATCGCTCATCTCGCCGGCCTGGTCCTTGGTGCGCGGCACCAGCACGGTCCAGCCGTACAGCGAGCGGCTCTCCCACCAGTTCAGCTTGGCCCGGTGCGCCACCGTCTTGCCGATGGTGACGACCAGCGGGCCCGCCAGCGGTCCGACCGGCTCGGGGCCGACCGGCTTCTCCAGCACGGCCTTGTCCAGCAGCCCGGCCAGCGTGGTCTCGATGGACCGCTGCTGGCAGGTGGTGCCGTTGGCGGTCACGACGCACGGGGTGCTTTCGGTGAGGCCGTATTCGATCAGGGTGCGGGCGGCGTCCGGCAGGTGCGACACCGTCGCGTGCAGGATCAGTGGCCCGGGGGCGGCGGCCAGCGCGGCCCAGTCCACGTCACCGCGGACGTCGGCCACGGTGTGCGACGACCCGACGGGCAGGCCCGCGTAGGTCGGCACGGCCGTCGACGACGGCAGGCCCGGCACCAACTCGAAGTGCGCCGCGGTCTTGGCCAGGGCGTTCACCTCGGTGATGACGGAGTCGACCGACAACGGGTCGCCGGCGACCAGGCGCACCACGTCGACACCGGTCTTGGCCTCGGCCATCAGCAGCTTGGCCACCTCGGTCGGGTCACCCAGCGCGGGGCGCACGTCGACGCCATGCGGGAACGTCGTCGTGGGCGCGGCAGCCGGCGCCTTTTCGGGCGTGGCCTCGTCGGTCTTGGTCTCGGCAGCCGGCTCCGCCTCGGCCGGGTGCGGCCCGGACGTCGGCGGCAGATCGGTACCGATCAGCGCCAGCACCGCCTCGGGCACGTCAGGATCGGTGAAAACCAATGCCGCATGCGCCAAAACGTTCCGCGCACGCGTCGTCAACAGGCCCGGGTCACCGGGGCCGGAACCGACAAAGGTGATGCGGCCGGGCTTGTGCTTACGCACTCGGGTCGTCATCTCTCACTCCCGCTCTACAGTCCGCTGATCCAACACGTCGCGCGCACCCAGGTCGAACAACTCCGCGGCCAGCGAGAGCCCCAGCTCTCGTGCCCGTTCGGGTGTCCCGATCCCGGACGCCCGGATCACGTCGGATCCGTCCAGCGCCGCCACGCAACCGCGCAACGACAGCTCTTCGAAGACTCGGCCGTCCTCGTCGATGGACTCGACCACTTCAGCGATCGCACCCACCGGCGCGGAACAACCCGCCTCCAGTTCGGCCAACAGGACTCGTTCGGCAGTGACCGCGGCACGCGTGTCGGGATGGTCCAGCTTTCCCAACAGCGTCGCCAACTCGGTGTCCCCCACTCGGCACTCGACCGCGAGGGCGCCCTGCGCCGGCGCTGGCAACATCTGCACCGGCTCGAGGCTCTCGGTGACGACATCGAGCCGTCCGATACGGGCCAGACCCGCTCGGGCGACGACAACAGCGTCGAGATCACCACTACTTACCCTGTTCAACCTGGTATCTAGGTTGCCTCGTAGGGGGCGGATTTCCAAACCGAGACCCAGTGCTCTAAGCTGCGCCGCCCGTCGCGGGCTCGACGTGCCGATCACCGAGCCGGCCGGCAACTCCCCCAGCACCATTCCGTCGCGCGCCACCAAGGCATCCCGCGGATCTTCGCGCGGCGGGACGGCGGCGATGACGAAGCGCTCGTCAGGCGCCGTCGGCAAATCCTTGTAAGAGTGCACCGCGACGTCGATGCGGCCGTCGGCCATGGCGTGCCGCAGCTCGGCGGTGAACACACCGATGCCGATCTCGGCGACGGGCGCCTGGGAGCGGTCGCCGTCGGTGCTGATGATGACCAGCTCCGCGGGCTGCCCCAGAGCTACCAGGGCGTCGCGGATGGTGCCGGCCTGCGTGGTAGCCAACAGGCTGCCCCTGGTGCCGATCCGGACAACGTTATCGAGGGTAGTTACCAAGTGAGATTACTCAGCCTTGTCGTGGTGGGAATGCGGCTCGCCTGCCGCCAAATCTGGTGCCATCAAGGGCAGTTCGCCGGCGGACACGGCGTCGATGGCCTGCGGGTCGAGCTCGAACAGCTCCCGCAGCGCCTCGGCGTAGGTGTCGCCGCCGGGCGCGCTGGCCAACTGCTTGACCCGCACCGTCGGTGCGTGCAGCAACTTGTCCACGACCCGTCGGACGGTCTTGGCGACCTCGTCGCGGTGGGCGGCGTCGAGCCCGGGAACCCGGTTGTCGAGCCGCAGCAATTCCGCTTCGACGACGTCGGCGGCGCGCTGACGCAGGGCGGTGACGGTCGGGGTGACCTCGGCCATCCGCTGGCCGGCCAGGTAGCTGGCGACCTCCGCGGCGACGATCGAGCGGGCCGCTTCGGCGTCCGAGGCAGCGGCCCGGGCCGACGGCTCCCGCTGGATGCGGTCCATGTCGATCATGTGCACGCCGGGTAGGCCAGCAATCGCGCTGTCCACATCGCGGGGCATGCCCAGATCGCAGATCACCAGTTGGTGATGCTCCGGGCGGTTCATCAGTCCGCGGTGCGCATCGGCCAACGACACCACCGGACGCACCGCGCCGGTACACGCGACGACGACGTCTGAGTTGCCCAGCGCGACGGCGATGTCGTCCAGGGTGTGCGCGGCCGCGTCGACGCCCTGTGCCTTCAAATTCTCGACCATGCGCTCGGCTCTCGGCAGCGAGCGGTTGACCACCTCGATGCGGGCGATCCCGGCGCGCGTCAGATGCGCGGCGGCCAGGGCACCCATGGAGCCGGCGCCGATCACGGCGGCCGTCAGCCCGGTCAGCGACGTCAGCTTGGACGTGGCCATGTCCAGCGCCACCGACACCACCGAGGCACCCGCCGAATCGATCCCGGTCTCGGAATGGACCCGCTTACCGACCGACAGTGCCCGCTGCGACAGCTCGTGCAAGGTGCGGCCGACGGTCTGGTGCGCTTCCGCGGAGGTGTAGGCCCGGCGCACCTGACCCAATACCTGCGCCTCGCCGATGACCGCCGAATCCAGGCCGCTGGCCACGGCGAACAGATGCTCGACAGCCGCCTCGGCGTACCGCACGTAGGCGTACTTCGTGAGGTCGTGCAGCGACATGCCCGACCGCTCGGAGAGCACCGAACCGATCACGGAGAGCCCGCCGTGGAAGGCGTCGACCACCGCGTACACCTCGACCCGGTTACAGGTGGAGAGCACCATCGCCTCGGTGACCAGAGAGGACTGCAGCAGCAGCTCGATGATCTTGGCCTGTTCGGCCTCGTCGGTGCTGAGTTGTTCCAGCACGGAAACCGGTGCACTGCGGTGCGAAACCCCGAACAGCAGTACGCTCACGGCCTCTTCACCTCGTCGCACCTCCGTCGCGCAGGCATGTTTCCCGGGCCTCGAGTGGCCGCAGGAACGTATTCAAAGCTAGCCGCTCACCAGCC
This sequence comes from Mycobacterium sp. PDNC021, assembly GCF_048282635.1. Classification (NCBI taxonomy): domain Bacteria; kingdom Bacillati; phylum Actinomycetota; class Actinomycetes; order Mycobacteriales; family Mycobacteriaceae; genus Mycobacterium; species Mycobacterium sp. PDNC021. The sequence continues at coordinate 1,702,071 of NZ_CP182502.1, read as the reverse complement.
CGCCGACCAAATTTGCTATACGCACACCGAATCCCCGGGCATGCGCCCCGAGCGACCTGGCCTAGCGGTCAACCCACTGCGTCAACCTGCCAAGTCGGCCCGCAACTGCTCCTCGTCGACCTCCCAGTAGCTGTGCTCAACGTCATCAAGGAGCACCACGGGCAGCCGATCGCCGAACTCCGCGCGCAGGGCGGTATCCCCGGCAGCAGCCAGAACATCGACATCCGTGCTCGTCAGGGTGAAGCCGAGCTCGTCGGACAGCTCCGCGAGCTGAGCCGCCGCGCGCGCACACATGCTGCAGCCGGTACGGGTGAGCAACGTCACGCGGTGGCTGTTCCCTGATCGATCCACGCGCAACAGTATGGCGTGACCTACTGTTGAACCGTGTCCGAATCCAGCCCCGTGACTGCCGACGAGCCCGTGCCCGCCGACGCTGTCGACGGCCAGGATTCCGGAGCCGACGAACCCGCCGCCCCTGCGCTCCCGCCGCCGCCCGACCTCACCGCAGCCGCGTTCTTCGACGTCGACAACACGCTCGTGCACGGCTCATCACTGGTGCACTTCGCCCGCGGCCTCGCCGCCCGCGACTACTTCAAATACTCCGACCTGGCCCGATTCGCCTACGCGCAGGCCAAATTCCAGGTGACCGGCAAGGAGAACAGCGACGACGTCGCCGCCGGCCGGCGCAAGGCCTTGTCGTTCATCGAGGGCAGGCAGACCGCGGAGCTGGAAGCCCTCGGCGACGAGATCTACGACGAGATCATCGCCGACAAGATCTGGCAGGGCACCCGGGCGCTGGCACAGATGCACCTCGACGCGGGCCAGCAGGTCTGGCTCGTCACCGCCACGCCCATGGAGCTGGCCCAGACCATCGCCAACAAGCTGGGGCTGACCGGGGCGCTGGGCACCGTCGCCGAGTCGGTCGACGGGGTCTTCACCGGCCGCCTGGTGGGCGACATCCTGCACGGGGTCGGCAAGGCGCACGCGGTTCGCCAACTCGCCATCAGGGAGGGCCTGAACCTGCGCCGCTGCACCGCGTACTCGGACAGCTTCAACGACGTGCCGATGTTGTCGCTGGTCGGCACGGCCGTCGCGATCAACCCCGACGCCGCGCTGCGCGACGTGGCCCGCGAGCGAGGTTGGGAAATCCGCGATTTCCGGACCGCCCGCAAGGCCGCCCGCATCGGCGTGCCGTCCGCACTGGCCCTGGGCGCCGTCGGCGGGGCGCTGGCCGCCATGGCCTCCAGGAAACAGGGCTAGCGCCTGCCCCGCCGAAAAGGACCAAACGGCGGCTTCGGAGAACCCAACCGCAACCATTTGGTCCTTCTCGACTCAGGGCAGACCCGACCAACCACGGTCAAGCAGGGCTGAGCGGGCATGTTGCACAATCTCGTTGCCGTGGTCCTCCTTGATGACGTGCACGACGTGCCACTTCAGCCTCTGCAGTTCCCGGTTCGCCCACACGTCCTTGGAATACTGGCGGCGGTCGGTCAGGTGCTGGGCACCGTCGTACTCGGCACCGACCTTGAATTCCTCCCAGCACATGTCAATCCGCCGGACGTACTGCCCGAACTCGTTCCGAACCACGTATTGCGTAGTGGGCCATGGCAGTCCGGCGTCGATGAACAACAGCCGCAATCGGGTCTCTCGGGGCGATTCGGCACCGCCATCGACCAACGGCAACGCCTTCCGCAGGCGAGTCAAGCCACGTGCGCCGCGATGTCGCTTTGCGAGCAGGTGCACATCCTCGAGCCCGAACGGCGCGGCGTTCATCAACGCGTCCAGCCGCGCTACGCCGAGGTCCCGCGGCAGGTGGCGAGCCAGATCAAATGCTGTGCGCGCACGCGAAGTGACCCGGACACCACCGATCGTGACCACTTCGTCGTAAGCCAAAACCTCATGACGAACGACGAGTCCGCGCTGACCTTTGCATAGCGCGAGAAGGTCGATAGGCACGCCCTCGTCCACCCACTTCGCCCCGTGCACCGCCGATGCGGCGACCCCACCGATGACACCGGTCGGCACCGCGAGGGCGGCTCCGTGAATCCGGTCGCGCAGCGTCACTCGATGATCTCGGGGTACGTAGATGCCATGGAAGATCGGTCGGTAGCGGTGACGCAACTGCGCTCGGGTCAACACGCCCGCAGCTATCGCGTCGCCGCCGACGAACGGAATCGGCATGCCTTCTTAGACGTGTGGGCGGGCTGATCGGCTCCATCATCGGCCGAAAGGGACCAAATGGCGGCTGCGGAGGACCCAACCGCGACCATTTGGTCCTTCTCGGCGCGAACAGACTAAGCTCACCCGCCATGGGCATCGCGGACAACATCATCGGCACCCACTACCGGTACCCGGATTACTTCGAGGTCGGCCGCGAGAAGGTCAAGGAATTCGCGCTGGCGGTGCAGGACGATCACCCCGCCCATTTCACTGACGAAGCCGCAGCTGAGTGCGGTTCGGACACCCTGATCGCGTCGCTGACGTTCATCGCGGTGGCGGGCCGACGCGTGCAGCTCGAGATCTTCAACCAGTTCGACGTGCCGATCAATCTGGAGCGCGTGCTGCACCGCGACCAGAAGCTGATCTTCCACCGCCCGATCAAGGTCGGCGACCGGCTGTGGTTCGACTCGTACCTGGATTCGGTCATCGAGTCGCACGGCACCGTGATCAGCGAAGTCCGCGCCGAGGTCACCGACGACGACGGCCAGCCGGTGATGACGAGCGTCGTCACGATGCTCGGCGAGGCGCAGCACGACGGCGAGGCCGATGAGGTCAGCGCCCAGATCGCGGCAGCCCGCGACGCCGCCATCGCGAAAATGGTTGCGGCACAAAAGGGTTGATGCACCCTCGCCGGGATTGAACTACAGGAACGTGCCGCGGCGATTCGCCAGCAGCTGGTACAGCGTCTGCTGAATGGTCGCGCGCACCTGGTCGGTCAGCTCGAAGGTGACCATCGGATCGTCGGCCGCGCCGTCCTCGTAGTCGGCCGTCGAGATTGGCTCGCCGAACTGGATGTACCACTTCGACGGCAACGGCAGCAGTCCGAGCGGCCCGGCGAGCGGGAACAGCGGCGTCAGCGGGAAGTACGGCAACCCGAGCAGTCGGGCGAGCAGCTTCACGTCGCCGATCTTCGGGTAAATCTCCTCGGAGCCGACGATCGAGCACGGCACGATGGGCGCGCCGGTGCGCAGCGCCGCCGAGACGAAGCCACCGCGGCCGAACCGCTGCAGCTTGTACCGGTCCTTGAACGGCTTGCCGAGGCCCTTGTACCCCTCGGGGAACACGGCGGTCAGCTCGCCGGCCTCGAGCAGCCGGTGCGCGTCGGCGGTGCAGGCCATGGTGTGCCCGGCCTTGCGCGCGGCCTGGCCGACCACCGGCAGGTCGAAGACGAGGTCGGCAGCCAGCAACCGCAAGTCGCGGTGCTTCGGGTGCTTGTCGTGCACAGCGACCGACGTCATCAGCCCGTCGAACGGCAACACGCCGGCATGATTTGCCACGACCAACGCGGCGCCGTCATCTGGGAGGTGCTCGATACCGGACACCTCGACGCGGAACCAGGAGTTGAAAAGCGTTCGGAGCAAAGGAAGAAACACCGCATCGTTGAGATGCGGGTCGAAACCGAATTCGTCGACGACGTAGTCGCCGGTCATCCGCTTGCGAATGAAATCCGAAGCGGCACCGATACGTTGGGCCAGTTCATTGGGACCGTCAGCGGCCGGAGGGCCGGACGCAGCAAACCTGTGCTGGTCGATCTCGCGGACCACCGCGGCAATCTGTTCAGCCGATGCGCGGGTCCCGGGGTCGGTCAACAGCGAAGGATGTCGCAGCGCCGCATCCCGTCTCGACGCACGACGTTGCGCACCAGCGCGTGTCGAATTCGAATGTAGCGGAATGACTTTGGCTTTAGATTCGCCCGCCACGTCAATATCTCCCACCATCAAAAACTTGCGAAATCAGCGTCCCCACCGCTGCGCTGCGGCCACTGCACGACGCTCCACTGAGCCTACCCACCCTGGACTGATAATGGGCGTCAGCGCGCGGCCTGAAACGTAATCGTCAAAAGCCTCCATGGTCGTCCACTTTGGGGTATAGCCGAGTTCCCTCGTCATCCGTGTGGTGTCCATGACCCGGCCGTAGCGCATGTAGTCGGACTGTTCGCGGTCCAATTCGACGCCCGCGGTCGCTCGTCGCCACGCGTCCAGGGCCCACATCGTGGGTCCGGCGAGCGGCAGCCCGATCCGGCCGGACCGGCGAATGGCCTGGCTCATCAGGATGACGCCCGATGCCCCGATGTTGAAGGTGCCGGCCCGTCCGACCAAGGTGGCGCGTTCCAGCGCCCCGAGGGCGTCCTGCTCATGCAGGAGCTGCAACCGTGCGTCGTGCCCGAAGGCAGTCGGCACCAAAGGACCCGCCAGGTACCGCGACAACGCGGTGTCCATGGCCGGACCGATCATGTTGGCGAGCCGCAGGATGGTGACCGCGATGTCGGGCCGCCGTCGTGCGAGACCGCGGACGTAGCCCTCGATGTCGATGCTGTCCCGGGCGAAACCCTCCCCCGGCGGCCGGCGGGCGCTGCTGTCCTCGGTGAACATCACCGGATCACGCGGACTGGCCCCGTAGATCTCCGATGTCGACTTCAGGATCACCCGACGCACCGACGGCGCCTTCTGACAGGCGGCGAACAACTGCATCGCACCCATCACGTTGAGCTCTTTGAGCGCAGCGCGACCGGATTGCGGCACGTACGACGCCGCCGCCGCGTGGACGACGGTGTCGACGTTGCCGTTCCGGATCACCTTGGCGATGAAGGGATTGCGGATATCCGCGCGGACGAACTCCGCACGGCCCATGCGCCGCAGCATGTCCTTGCTCGGCGTGATCGCGTCGACCGCGATCACGTGCTCGATGAGCTGGTTCTGCGCGAGCCTGGCTGTGAGATAGCCGCCCAGGAACCGGCACGCCCCGGTGACCAGCACCACCTTGGGGTGGTGCAGGGTCTCGGGGATGTCCGGGCCGGAATCGCTTCCGCCCGGCGCGGTGGGCCGGCTTCCAGGGCGTCCGTCGGCATCCATTTGGTCAGCCTAGTGGGCGTCGATGGATGGCACAGGTCGGCGTCGCGGTTACTTACCGAGTTTTCTGCGCTGAACCCGGGTGCGACGAAGCAGCTTGCGGTGCTTCTTCTTCGACATGCGCTTGCGCCGCTTCTTGATGACTGAACCCATAGACTTTGAAGTCTCCGCTACTAGACGTCGATCCGTGAAGATCGGTGTGAAACCAACCCCGCCACTTTACCCGGCGGGGTTTCCGGTCACGAAAACGCCTGCTGGATACGCCCGCTCATCAGCGATTTCGGAGTGCCCGGTAGCGCTGACCGCTACCAATCACACCGAAGACGCGGATTCGGTGCTGCGCACCCAAGGTGCGCAGCACTCAGCCGGGCGCGCGGTGACTAACCCGCGTCGTGGTACGAGGACTCGAGGAGGTCGTGCACCGCCTTGGCGTGCACCCGAAATGATCGGCCGACACGCACCGCGGGCAACTCCCCGTTGTGCACCAGCCGGTATACCGTCATCTTGCTTACCCGCATCAGACTCGCAACCTCGGCAACAGTCAGGAACTGCGTTCGTGGCTGATCGCCACCGTCACGCGCCGATGGCCCGTTCATAGACGTCATCGCAACCCAATCAATCAGGCACGGCCAGCTCCAGCGGCTTCCCCTCCGCTGGCACCAACGCGTGCTTACGAGAAGGAGAATAGCGTGGCCAATGTGGTTATTGCGACGGGTGTGGGGTAATCAATCTGAAATCTTAGAACTACTCAGATGTAATTCTTAGCTGCTCAGACCGTGTTTTTGCGGCTTCGACCGCACTTGCGACCGCGGAGCGCAGCCCGCCCCGTTCGAGTTCCCGCAGCCCAGCGGCGGTAGTGCCCCCCGGAGAGGTCACAGAGGCCCGCAATTCGGCGGCGCTGGTATCCAGCGGACCGACGGTAGAACCGGTTCCCGAATCAGTCATCCGATTGAGCAACATGGCCGCCGAACCGGCCATCGTCTGGACCGCCAACTCGGTCGCCACGGCCCGCGGCAGGCCCGCCGCGACGCCCGCGTCCACCACGGCCTCGACCATCAAAAAGAAGTACGCGGGGCCCGAACCGGACACCGCGGTCACCGCGTCCATCTGCTTCTCCGGCACCGTCAGCACCGCGCCGACGGCAGAGAAGATCTCCGACACCTCGGCGAGTTGGGCCTCGTTCGCGAACCGGCCCCGCGACAGCGCGGTGATGCCTGCGCCCACCAGCATCGGCGTATTCGGCATCGCCCGCACCACCGGCGCACCGGCCGGCAGCTTGGCCTCGTAGAAGGACGTCGGGACGCCCGCGGCCACCGACACCACGACCTGCTCGACGCTGCTGCTGTCGGCGTCGGAGGCCAGTTCGGCCAGCACCTCGACGACACCCTCGACGGCGTCGGGTTTGACGGCCACGATCACGTAGGCCGCGTTCTCGGCGGCGTCGGCGACATCGGTGACCCGGACGGAGTACTTCTCGGCGAGCTGCGCGGCACGCGCCGGATAAGCCTCGGCTACGGCCAGATCCTTGACCTGCCGCCCTGCCTGCAACAGCCCCGCCAGCAGGGCCTCTCCGATATTTCCGCCGCCGATGATCGCAATTCTCGCCACGGGAGACAGCATGCCAGGACGGCGCGCGGGGTCAGCGCAGCAGGTGCCGACGGGCGAATTCGAGCGACTCGACGAGCAGCGCCTCGCGCTCGGCGTTGTTGCGCGCCGCCGACGTGGTGACCTCCAGGATCACGTGCCCGGAGAATTCACTGGCGGCGAGCATCTGACAGACCTGTACGGTCGGCTGGCTGCCGCGCCCCGGCACCAGGTGTTCGTCGGTGGACGCGCCGTTGCCGTCGCACAGATGCAGGTGCACCAGCCCCTTGCCCATCCGGCGGGCCATGTCGATGGCGTCGGTCCCGGCCGTCGCCGAATGCGACAGGTCCAGGGTGTAGTGCGCGTGATTGCCGTCCAGCGGGTCGTAGGACGGCGCGAACGCCGAGATCCCAGGTCCCGGGGCCCCGCCACGCTTGCGCATCCGCTCGATGGACGGCGCTCCGGTGCCGAAGAACCGGTCCGTGCGGAACGGGAACATGTTCTCGACCGCGACCAGCACGTCGCTGGACGCCTCCAGCTCGAGCACCTGATCCGAGAAGCCCTCGGCGTAGCGGCGCTGCCACCGGAACGGCGGGTGCACGACGACCGTCTGCGCGCCCAGCTGCTCAGCGGCTCGCACGCTGCGTTCCAGCTTCGGGATGGGGTTGGAGCCCCACACCCGCTGCGAGATCAGCAGACACGGCGCGTGCACGCTGAGCACCGGCACGCCCCAGCGCTCCGACATGCGCTCGATGGCGTCGATGTCCTGGCTGACGGGCTCGGCCCACACCATCAGCTCGACACCGTCGTAACCCAGGCGTGCGGCGTACTCGAAGGCAGCCTCGGTCCGCAGTGGATAGACCGAGGCGGTGGACAGACCTACCTTGATGGCGGGACGCACAGGGCTCCGGCTCAGGCCGAGTAGAGCAATGCCAGGGGCCCGAACGTGACCAGGCCGCCGACCAGGATCGCGATCAGCGTGCTGGCCAGGTCGTGGTCCTTGCGGATCACCCGGATACCGGCGACCAAGCCTAGGATGACGAGCATCGACAGCATCAGCGCCACGATCTGGTTCCAGCGCCACAGCTGGTCGAACGCGAAGAACATGCCGGCACCGAACGCGACGGCCAACAGGCTCTGGCCGACCACCCAGGCGCCGCGCTTCAGGCCCGAACCTGACTCTTCGTCCTCGTGGTCGGCTTCGTCGCGGTCGTAGTCGTGGTCGTCGCGTTCCGCTTCGTCATGGAACGCGGCCTCGACGTCGTCGCGGCGGGTGTCCTCGTCGGCGGCGAAGCCACCGAACAGGGCGTCGTAGCGCGAACTCCGGCCTTCCCGCGACGTGTCGCGCACGCCGGCGGCGTCGTCAGTGGCGTCGGCAGCCGCAGCAGCGTCGGTGTCGTCGACGACGGGGAGCTTGGCGACGGGCTCCGCGTCCTTGAGCGACAGCAGATCGTCATCGACGTCCGCGTCGGCCGGGACGTCCTCGTCGACCAGGTCGGGGCTCATCTCCTCGGCGCCGCGAACCGGCTTGAACGACCAGCGGAACGCGGGCTTGCGCGACGACGGCGCCACGAACTCCAGCGGATCGGCCTCGGCGTCGCGGCGGCGCAGGTGGTCCTCGTAGTCGTCGGCCGCGGCGTCTGCGGGCGCCGGGTCGACGAGATCGGTGTGCAGCATCGTGTCGTCGACGACGTAGTGGGCGCCGGTGTCGTCGGGCTCCATCTCGTCGGCAGCCGACGGCGTCTCGTCCTCGACAGCGACGTCTTCAGCCGGCGCCTCAGGCTCGACGACGGCTTCGGGCTCGGTTTCAGGCTCCGTGATGGGCTCCGGAACCGTTTCCTCCGGGGCCTGCGCCGGCTCCGCGTGCAGCGTCTCCGGTCGGATGATCGGGATTTCGCCGGTCAGTTCGGCGACCGTCACCGCGTCGCTGTTCCCCCGCCGCCGGCGTCGGCGGCCGCCGACTGGCGGCGCACCGATGGTGCCGTTCTTGGCCAGCAGCTCGGCGACCGAGATCGGTCGCGTCGCGGAGAAGTCGTCTGAATCTGTCATCGTGTCTCGCCTTTGGCGGGAGCTAAGCCCGCGAACGTTTCCACCAAGTCGGTTCCATCGGCTTCACTGTCGAGTTTCCGCAGAATCACACCCTCCCGCAATGCCCACGGGCAGATGTCCACGGCGTCGAGCGACAGCGCCCTCATGGTCGCCTCGGCCACCAACGCACCGGCCACGATCTGTGGCGCGCGGTCGGCACTCACCCCTTCCAACTCGGCTCTGTCAGCCGTGGTCATCCTAGAGATGAAAGATATGAGCTGTCTGAGGCCGGCGGCGGTCAACGTGCGCTTCACGCGCGGCCCCGCCCCGGACGGCGCCGCGCCGGTGAGCCGGGCCAGCGACCGGAACGTCTTCGAGGTCGCGACCGCCAGCTCCGGGGTGCCCGCAGAAAGCACCTTGGCCGCCGAGGCGGACAGCTCGTTGTCCAACCAGTCGCGCAGCACGGCCACGCGCCGACGGCCGGGCGGATCCTCCTGCAGCCATTCCCGCGTCAATCGGCCCGCACCCAGCGGCATTGACAGCGCGACGTCGGGTTCTTCGTCGATACCGCCCGACAGTTCGAGCGAACCCCCGCCGATGTCGAGGTTGATGATGCGGCCCGCGCTCCAGCCGTACCAGCGGCGCACCGCCAGGAAGGTGAGCCGGGATTCGTCGACCCCGGACAGGACCTGCAGCTGGACGCCGGTCTCGGCCCGGACCCGGGCCAGCACCGCTTCGGAGTTGGTGGCGTCCCGGACCGCGGATGTGGCGAACGCCATAAACTCCGCACAGCCCGAGCTGGTGGCGATCTTGGCGAACTCGTCGACGGTCGCGACCAGGCTGTCAGCGCCCTTGCGGGTCAATTTGCCGGTGTCGTCAATGGCCTCCGCAAGGCGCAGTGAGGCCTTGGTCGAACTCATCGGTGTCGGGTGCCCGCCGCGGCGCGCGTCGACTACCAACAGATGAACGGTGTTACTGCCCACGTCGAGGACGCCCAATCGCACGGAAACCACGGTAACGGGTCTACGGTTGCGTGCTGTGACCGCATCACAGATCAGTGCCGGTGGCGCTGGTGCGCCCAAGAACGAGGCGCCGCCGAAGCCCGGTTCCCACGAGGTCGGACTGGACTTTGCCCGCGAGTGGGTGGAGTTCTTCGATCCGGACAATTCCGAGCATCTGATCGCGGCGGATATGACATGGCTGCTGTCGAAATGGACCTGTGTCTTCGGGACACCGGCGTGCCAGGGCACCGTCGAGGGACGGCCCGACGACGGCTGCTGCAGCCACGGCGCCTTCATGGCCGATGACGACGATGTCGCGCAGCTCGAGGAGTCGGTCAAGCTGCTGACCGACGAGGACTGGCAGTTCCGGGAGAAGGGCCTGGGCCGCAAGGGCTACCTCGAGATGGACGAGTACGACGACAAGCCCAACCTGCGGACCCGCAAGTACAAGGGCGCGTGCATCTTCCTGAACCGCCCGGGTTTCGCCGGCGGCGTCGGCTGTGCACTGCACAGCAAGGCGCTCAAGCTCGGCGTCGAACCGCTGACCATGAAGCCCGAGGTGTGCTGGCAGCTGCCGATCCGCCGGACCCAAGACTGGGTGACCCGCCCGGACGGCACCGAAATCCTGCGGACCGTCGTCACCGAATACGACCGGCGCGGCTGGGGCGAGGGCGGCCACGACCTCGTCTGGTACTGCACCGGCGACCCGGCCGCGCACGTCGGCGCCCGGGCCGTGTGGGAGTCCTACGGGCCCGAGCTGACCGAGCTGCTGGGCAAGAAGGTGTACGCCGAGCTGGCGGCCCTGTGCAAGCGCCGGGCCGGGCTGGGGCTCATCGCCGTCCACCCGGCCACCGAGGCTGCCAAGGCCGCCAAGAAGTGACCGCAGAGCGCGGGAACTAGCCCTCGAGCTTGTAGCCCAACCCACGAACGGTGACGAGGTGCACCGGGTTGGCCGGGTCCGCCTCGATCTTGGAGCGCAGCCGCTTCACGTGGACGTCCAGGGTCTTGGTGTCACCGACGTAGTCGGCGCCCCACACGCGGTCGATCAACTGGCCACGGGTCAGCACGCGCCCGCTGTTGCGCATCAGGTACTCGAGCAGGTCGAACTCCTTGAGCGGCAGCGTGATGGCGTCGCCGTTGACCGACACGATGTGCCGCTCGACGTCCATCCGGACCGGTCCGGCCTCCAGCACGCCGTCGGCGCCGACGACGTCGTCGGATTCGCCGCCGCGACGCAGCACGGCCCGAATCCGGGCGATGAGCTCACGGGCCGAGTACGGCTTGGTGACGTAGTCGTCGGCGCCGAGTTCCAGGCCGACGACCTTGTCGATCTCGCTGTCCCGAGCGGTCACCATGATGACCGGGACGCCGGAACGTGAGCGCAACTGCTTACACACGTCGGTGCCGCTCATGCCGGGCAGCATCAGGTCCAAGAGGACGATGTCGGCACCGGCCCGGTCGAACTCGGCCAACGCCGACGGACCATCGGTCACGACGGTGGCTTCGAAACCTTCCTTGCGCAACAAGAACGCCAAGGGATCGGCCAGGGACTCCTCGTCCTCCACGATCAGCACACTGGTCATTGGTTCGGTCGCCCTCCTTGTGATGGCATCGAGTGATCATCCCCCTCGTCGACGTCAGCGTCGTCCGAATCGAGATAAGCCGGAATCGACAACGTGAACGTCGATCCCGTTCCCGGCTGACTCCACAGCCGGATGGTTCCGTTGTGGTTGGCCGCCACATGTTTGACGATGGCCAACCCCAGCCCCGTGCCGCCGGTGGCCCGGGACCGCGCCTTGTCGACGCGGAAGAATCGTTCGAAAACCCGCTCCTGGTCGGCTTTTTCGATACCGATACCGCGGTCGGTCACCGCGATCTCGATGTTGTCGCCGTAGCAGCGCCGACTGATCGACACTTGAGAACCCTTGGGCGAGTATGAGATTGCGTTGGACACCAGGTTCGCCAGCGCGGTCGCCAGCAGGGTCTCGCTGCCCAGCACCTGGTAACCGCGGGGCGCATCGGTGGTGATCGCGATGTCGGCGTTGTCAGCGGCCACCTTGTGCCGGGAAACCACCTCGGCGACAACCGAATCCACGTCCACCGCATCCAGGTGCGGCAGCGGCTCGGCACCCTGCAGCCTCGACAGCTCGATCAGTTCGCCGACCATGTTGGCCAGCCGGGTGGATTCGGTGACGATCTTCTCGGCGAAGCGGTTGACCATCTCCTGGTCCTCGGAGGACGCCAGCAGCGCCTCGGCCAGCAGCCCCATGGCACCGACCGGGGTCTTGAGCTCGTGGCTGACGTTGGCGACGAAGTCGCGGCGACTGGCCTCCATGCGGGCCTGTTCGGACTGGTCGTTGACGTAGACGACCGCGAAGCGGCCGTCCTCTTCGGTCAGCTGACGGGCCAGGCCGCGCACGGCCACTCGCGACCGGCCCGGGTTCGCTCGTTTGGCCGGAGACAGGTCGAACTCGACGTCTTCCCCGGTGGCCAGGGTCCGCTGCGCGGCCTCCCAGGCCCGGTCGTCCAGCAGCCGGTCGCTCACCAGGCCGAGATCTTTGGCCAGGGCGTTGGTGTAGACGACGTCGCGGTAGGTGTCGACCACCGCCATCCCCAGCGGGGACATGGACACGATGTGGGCGAACATCTCCGACACCGTGAGGCCGGACTGCTCCGCGGTGCGACGTTCGCGGCGGTCGCTGCGCCGCAGCACCCACCGCATGCCGATCGCGATGCCCAGGGCCAACGCGAGCAGCGCCGTGGCGGCCACCAGAGGCAGCGCTGACGACAAGCTCACGGGCAAATCGTACGCATCAGGTGAACGTCATCCCAGCAGCGAGCAGCCAGAACGGTGCAAGTCACATGAACAAATCCAGGTGTTCGGCCGGCGTTCACCGGAGTTCACCGACTGTTCTGATGCGATCAGTTCTTTTTCGCACCCTGCGCGGCGACCGCGGCGGCGCCGGCCGCAGCTGCCTCGGGGTCGAGGTACTCGCCACCGGGCACCGTCGGCTTCAGATTCTCGTCCAGCTCGTACTTCAGCGGGATACCTGTCGGGATGTTCAGGCCCGTGATCTCGTCGTCGGACATGCCGTCGAGGTACTTCACCAGGGCGCGCAGCGAGTTGCCGTGCGCGACGATCAGCACGGTCTTGCCGGCCTTGAGGTCGGGCACGATGGTCTGCTCGAAGTAGGGCACGAACCGCTTGACCACGTCGGCGAGGCATTCGGTGAGCGGCGCGTCGATGCCGGCGTACCGCGGGTCGCCGTCCTGGCTGTAGGTGCTGCCCTTTTCGATCGGGGGCGGCGGAGTGTTGTAGCTGCGGCGCCAGGTCATGAACTGGTCCTGGCCGTACTTGGCCAGGGTCTCGGCCTTGTCGAGGCCCTGCAGCGCGCCGTAGTGCCGTTCGTTGAGGCGCCAGTCGCGCTGCACGGGAATCCAGTGCCGGTCGGCGGCGTCCAGCGCGAGGTTGGCGGTGGTGATCGCGCGGCGCAGCAGCGACGTGTACAGCACGTCGGGCAGCACACCCTGTTCGACCAGCAGCTTGCCGCCGCGAACGGCTTCGGCCCGGCCCTTGTCGGTGAGGTCGACGTCGACCCAACCGGTGAACAGGTTCTTCTCGTTCCACTGGCTCTCGCCGTGGCGCAGCAGGATCAAGGTCGGCATCGGCTGATCTTCTCACGTGCGGGTTTGTGGTCTTCGCCGCACCCGGGAGCTGTGGCTGCGCCGTCCCGCGCAGGCCTGTCCCCCACATGTTTCGCCCGGCGCCGTCAACTTTCCTTGACCGTCAAGGAAAGCTGACGGCTTCAGATCGAACATGACCTCACAAGCCCGACACGCCCGGCGACGACACGCCGGGATCGGCCGCCTACTCCGGCCGCAGGTGCTCGAACGCCTGCAGGTTCTTCAGCGACTCCCCGCGGGCCAGCCGCCACTTCCACTCTTTCTCGATCGACGAGCGGAAGCCCAGCTCCAACAGGGTGTTGAAGTCGAAGTCGACGGCCTCGATCACCTGGCCGAGCAGCCGGTCGAGCTCGTCGGCGGTCACCGCGTGCAGCGACATGCGCCCCACCAGGTAGATATCGCCGATGTTGTCGAGCGTGTACGCCATGCCGTACAGCCGCCGGTTGCGGCGCAGCAGGTACTTGTAGACGCCCTCGAAGTTCTCGTCGGGCTTGCGGCAGACAAAGGCCTCCAAGCGCACGCCGTGGTCGCCGACGCTCAGCAGCGTGTTGGTGGTCAGCCTGCGCTCGCCGGGCAGCGCCACGACGATCCCCGGTCGCCCGCCCACTCCCCCGTCGTGGTGCGAGAAATCGAGTTCGTGCGCCTGCAGGGTGGCTTCGATCAATTGCGTGACCGTGGCCGAGGTCGTCACGCGCGCACGCCCCGACGGATCATGAACCGGCGGCTGCGGCGCGCCGCGGCGTCGCGTCGAGGCCGACGGCCGCGATAGTCGGCGATGGCCCGCGTGTAGCCGGCCAGCAGCGCGTCGACGGTATGTGCCCACGAGAACGTCGCGGCGTGCTGCAGCGCGCCCTCGCGCAGTGTCTCCGGCCCCAGCTCCAGCGTCCGCCCGATGGCGTTGGCCCAGTCGCCGGGATCGTGGCCTTCGACCAGAACGCCGCTCACGCCGTCGCGCACCGCGACGGGCAGCCCGCCCACCGCGGCGGCCACCACGGGCGTCCCGCAGGCCTGCGCTTCGACCGCGACGAGACCGAAAGATTCCGAATAGCTCGGCACCGCAACCAGATCCGCTGCGCGGTAGACATTGACCAGCTGTTCGCGGGACTGCGGCGGCAGGAACGTCACCCGGTCGGTGATACCCAGCTCGTCGGCCAGGGAAACCAGCCCGTCGGGCACGGCCAGGCCACTGCCCGACGGACCACCCGCGACGACGACGCGCACGTCGGGCAGCTTGGCGGCCGCACGCAACAGCACGTCGGGGGCCTTCAGCGGCTGGATGCGGCCGATGAACGCGACCACTTGCTCGTCAAGCGAAAGGCCCAGTGCCGCACGGGCTTCGGCCTTGTCTCCGGGCGTGAAGGTCGCCAGGTCGACGCCGGGGTATGCCACGTCGATGCGGGACGGGTCCGCGTGGTGCAGCGAAACCAGTTGCCGCGCTTCGTCTTCGGTGTTGACGATCAGCCGGTCGGCGGCATCGACGACCTGCTGCTCGCCGACTGCGCGCAGCGCCGGCTCCGGGGTGTCGCCTTCGGCCAGCGACAGGTTCTTCACGGCGGCCAGCGTGTGGGAGGTGTGCACCAACGGCACGGCCCACCGGTCCGACGCCAGCCAGCCCACCTGCCCGGAGAGCCAGTAGTGCGAATGCACGATGTCGTAGTACCCCGGCTCGTGGTTGGCCTCGACGCGCAGGACGCCCGCAGTGAACGCGCACAGCTGCGTCGGCAGGTCGTACTTGTCCAGGCCCTCGAACGGACCGGCGACCACATTGCGCACCAGCACGCCGGGCGCCACGCGCACCACCGGGGCGTCGGTCGACGACGTGGCCCGGGTGAAGATCTCCACCTCGACGCCGCGGCGGGCCAACTCGAGGGCACTCTGCAGGACGTAGACGTTCATACCGCCCGCATCGCCGGTACCCGGTTGGGCCAGCGGCGAGGTATGGACCGACAGGACGGCGACACGCACGCCCTCCATCCTTACACCGTCGCGCTGGTGGTTGCCCACCCGGTCAAGCGAGCATGTTGGTGGCGGTCCGGCGGGCGACGGCCATGACGGTGATCATCGGGTTCACGCCGGAACAGGTGGGCATACCGCTCGCGTCGGCGATCCACACGCCGGGAATGTCGTGCAGTTCCCCGGACGGCTTGGCGACGGACGTCTGCGGGTCAGCACCCATCCGCGCGCTGCTCATCTGGTGCGCGCTGAACACCGGGGTGCCGCCGGGCCCGATCGGCAGCTGGTTGACCTGCTCGATGAAGGCCTCCAGGTCCTCGCCTCGCTGCCACGGCGCGAACGGCTGGCCCGCGGCGTAAATCTGGCGCGCACCCGCGGCGGCATGCATCCGGATCGACGTCTCGATGCCCTCCCGGAAATGGCGGCGGTCGAGTTCGTCGGTGAACGGATACCAGTGCACCCCTTCACCATTGGCGTCGATGGTGACGCTGCCTTCGCCGCGGTCCTTGACCAGGACCACCCAATCGGCCCGGTTCTGGTACTGCTGGGCGAGTTCCTTGTGCTGCGCCCCGGACAGCCACGGCACGGTGGTGGTGAACAGCCCGGGCAGGTGCTGCACGCATTCGATGAGGTAGCCGTGATCATCGCGGGCTTCGGCGAACTCGTTCATCACCCCGGCCATCGCGGGGCCGAACCAGGGCTCTTGACGGTCGTCGTAGATGCCGCTGACCAGGGTCGCCGGGTGCAGCCGCAGCCCGGTCCCGACGGCCGGGCCGCCGATCCCCGACCGCAGCAGCAGCGCCGGGGTTTCCAGGCTGCCCGCGGCCGCCACGACCTGTGGGGCGTTGATGGTGACGCGGTAGGCCTGGCCCGTGACCGGGTCGGTGTAGGTCGCCTCGACACCGGCGGCCACCCCATCGCGGGTGACGATCCGGTCCGCCCGGGTGCTCGGCAGCAACTGCGCGCCGGCATCGGAGGCGTCCTGCAGGAAGGTCTTCATGGTGCCTTGCTTGGCGCCGGTCTGATCACCCATCCCGCTATAGCCGATCAGCGCCGGGTCGAAGCGTTCCGGGTCGATGTTGAGCTGGGCCACGCCGTACGAATAGTCCAGTGCCGCAGCACCTTCCGACAACCGGTGATGTGGCTCGTTCTGGACGGCGACCTTGTCGCAACAGCCGATGCGCTCGAACACCGCTGCCAGGTGCTCGTCGAACTCCGGGCCGGCCACGTCCGTGAGCCCGAACTCGGTGGCCCAGGTGTTGCGCACGGTGGCCGGGGTCAGCAGCGAGTTGGACCAGTTGACGGTGCTGCCGCCGCCGACCGTCGAGCCCGCGGCGATGCTGACCATGCCGTCGGCACTCGGAAAGAAGCCGCCGCGCAGGAACAGGTTGTGATAGGCGACGGGTTCGAGCTGCACGAAGTCCGATTCGTTGCGGTAACCGCCGGCCTCCAGCACGATCACGCGCTTGCCGGCTGCGGCGAGGACCGCGGCCGCGACGCCACCGCCCGAACCGGACCCGACGATGACGACGTCCGCGTCGAGGGCGGTATCCGCGGACGGGGTGATCACCGACAGCGTCTTCGGGGTCTGCGGCGGCAGCTGCGCCGGGCCGGGGTACCCCATGCCCGCCCACAGCGGGTTTCCGTCGGCGCCGCCGGGCAGGCTGTAGGAGAACAGCACCGACAGGGTGTACAGCGCCGTCATGGCGGCTTTGGTCTCCGGCGAGATGTGCGACAGATTGCCGACGATCACCTCGCGAACGTTCAGCGGCTGGTTGTTCACGCCGACCAGTTCGGCGGTGTCCAGCAGCTGCTGCAGCCCGACGAACTGTTCGGCGGGCAGTTTGCCGATCAGGTACTGCTCCAGCACCGCATCGGTGCCCAGGTCGCTGCCTTTGGCGGCGAAGAATCCGGTGGGGTCGTCGTCGTGGGGCACCGCGGCGACGTAGGTGTCGACGATGGTGGTGAGGGTCGTGCGCTGCTTGGCGGTGAAGACGTTGGCCATGAGAGGTTCTTTCGGAAGTAGTTGGGGGTCAGGGAGTTTCAGGGCAGCTGCAGGGACTTGGTCTCGAGGAACTCCTCGAGACCCCACCTGCCGAATTCGCGCCCGTTGCCCGACTGGCCGTAGCCGCCGAATGGGGCGTGGATGTTGAAGGTGCCGTCGTTGATCTGCACCTGGCCGGACCGGATCCGACGGGCCACCGCGATCGCGCGCTCCTGGTCACCGGAGTACACCGCGGCGTTGAGCCCGTAGATACTGTCGTTGGCGAGGCGGATGGCTTCGTCTTCGTCGTCGTAGGCCTGGATGACAAGCACCGGCCCGAAGATCTCCTCGCGGACGATGGCCATGTCCGGCGTGCAATCCGAGAACACCGTCGGCCGGACGTAGAAACCGCGGTCCAGGCCGTCGGGCGGGGTCGGGCCGCCCGCCACCAGCCGCGCCCCCTCGGCGATGCCCTGCTCGATGTAGCCGACGACCCGGTCTCGCTGCACCGCGGACACCAGCGGGCCCAGTTCGGTGGCCGGGTCGAAGGGATCACCCACCCGCAGGGCCTCGGTACCGACACGCGCAATCGCCTCTACCTCAGCGAGTTTGGCGCGCGGGACGATCATGCGGGTCAGCGCGATACAGGTCTGGCCGGAGTTGAGGAAGCACTTGCGCAGGCCGTCGCTCACGGCTTCGACCAGGTCGGCGTCGTCGAGCACGACCAGCGGCGACTTGCCGCCGAGTTCCAGCCCGACCCGCTTGATGGTCTGCGCGGCCACCGCGCCGATCCGGCGCCCGGCGACCGTCGACCCCGTCAGCGACACCATGTCCACCTGCTCGTGCGCGACGAGCGTCTCGCCGACGCCCGGGCCGGTCCCCGTGACCAGATTGAAGACGCCGGGCGGCAGACCGATCGAGTCGAACACCTCGGCCAGCAGGTACGCGTTGAGCGGCGCGACCTCGCTGGGCTTGAGCACGACGGTGCAGCCCGCGGCCAGCGCCGGCGCGACCTTGGCCGAGATCTGGTGCAGCGGGTAGTTCCACGGCGTGATCGCGACGACGACACCGATGGGCTCCCGGACGACCAGCGAGTTGTAGACCTGCTCCTCGAACGGGAAGCTCAGCGCCAGATCGGCGATCGACACGAACGACTGCACCGGCAGGCCCGCCTGGATCACGTTGCTGTACGCGAACGGCATGCCGACCTCTTGGCTGATCAGCGTGGCGAGCTCGGTCTGACGGCGCTGCAGCTCCTCGGCCGCGAGCTTGAGGTAGCCGGCGCGCTCGGCCACCGACGTCGCCGCCCAGCCCGGAAACGCGGCGCGTGCCGCGGCCACCGCCGCGTTGGCGTCGTCGGCGTCGCCCAACGGGATGGTCGCGATGACGTCCTCGGTGGCGGCGTTGACGACGTCGAATCGCTCGGTGCCGTGCGACGGCTGCCAGCGGCCGTCGATGTAGTGGGCGTCGTTCATCGGGTAGCTCCTGTCAGGGACTGTCAGAGTTTTGTCACTGCGACCTATGCCATTCCCAGGGTGCGATGTGATGACCGCCATATTCTTGGTCCGGCGAGACAACGAATCGCGCGCGTTTGTTCGCGCGAACAAACAAGGAGCTATCGATGCCGACCGACGCGGCGGTGCTGGATTGGCTGGCGCAGTTCGCCCAGGAATCGGAAAACCGGCAGACGCTCGACCGGCTGGTCACCGTGGTCGACGACGAGATCACCGAGGCCTTGCCCATGTTCACCGACCCGACGCTGCGCCGCGATCTCGATGCGAGCACCCGCTCGAACTGGAAGGGCTTTCTCTCCGTCGTGACCCGCGACCTCGTCGACGTGCGTCCGGCACCCGAGATCTACGACCTGGCGCGCACGCTCGCCCGCCGCGGCTTCGAACTCCCGGTGCTGCTGGCGGTCTACCGGATCGGCCAGCGGTCCGCGTGGCAGTTCATCACCGAGACGCGCGTCACCGCAATCGCGGATCCGGAACTGCGCGCCGCGGTGCTGATGCAGCTCTGGCCCCGACTGGCGAGCTGGCTGGACACCATGGTCGAGGCGCTGATCGTCACCTTCGCCGGCGAACGGGACCAGTGGCAGCGCGGTGCGCGCGCCCGCCGCGCCGAAACCGTCCGGACCATCCTCGCGGGCCAGGCCGTCGACACCGACGAGGCCACCACCGTGCTGTCGTATCCGCTGCGGCAGCGGCACACCGCGTTCGTCGTGTGGGTCGACGACGACGTGGTCGACACCGATGTGCAACGGCTGCTCGACGCCACTCCCGTCGCGATCAGCACCGCCCTCGGCGCCGACCGGCCGTTGACGATCAGCAGCGGGGCCCGCACCGTGTGGTGCTGGTCGGCCACGACAGGACCGTCGAAAGCCCTGTCCGACAACGACATCGCCGCACTACCCAAGTTCGTCCACGTCTCGGCCGGCACCTGCCATCCGAGCCTCGACGGATTCCGCCGCAGCCACGCCGAAGCGCTCGCCGCGCAGACCGTCGCACATCGCCGCGGCGCCAAGGCAATTCGCTATGCCGATGTCGAATTAGCCTGTCTGACAGCAGGTATTGCGGGCGAAGACGGCATGTCCACGTTGGTGCGACGCGAACTCGGCGCACTCGCCGCGGCCGACGATTCGACGGCACGGCTGCGGGACACCCTGCGGCTCTATCTGGAACACGCGGGCGACGCCAGAGCGGTCGGCGAAATCCTGAACCTGCACCCGAACACCGTCCGGTATCGAATCCGGCAGGCCGAACAGCTCCTCGGGCACTCCGCCGACCAGCGCCGCGTCTACGTCGAACTGGCGCTGCACATCGTCAGCGCCTTCGGGACCACTTAGGCGGCGCGCAGAGCGCGGCGCATGGCGCCGATCGGGTCGGCGTAGAGCCCGCCGAGGGACACCACGCCGGCGCCGGCTTCCTGCACCCGGTTACCGAACGTGGTGACCCGAATGTCCCTGACGCCCAACACCGTTCGCTCCGCGAAGGCCTGCTCGACCAGCGGCAGTCCCTCGGGGTACTCGGAGAAGGCCTGACCGCCGACGACGAGGTCGTCGGGGTTGAGCAGGTCGCGCAGCAGCGCCACCGCGGACCCGAGCACGCGGGCCCGCTCGGCCAGCAGCTCGACGGCCGCGGCGTTGCCGGACCGCGCCGCACGCAGCACCGCGGCGATGGTCGACGACGGACCGTCCGCCGGCACGATCCGCTGCTTGCGGGCAGCGGCCAGCACGGCCTCGTCGCTGACGGTGGTCTCGAGCCGACCGGTGCCGCCGAGCAGTTCCGACTGCGCCGGCAGTCCCGAGATGGTGCCCGGGCCACTGGCCGGCGAGTGCACCTTGCCGCCGATCGACAGCGCGTAGCCGACGGTCTCGCGGGCGTACACATACAGGCTGGTAGAGGACTCGGACGCAGCCGACGAGCGGCGGGCACCCAGCAGCAGTTCGGCACCGGCCATCGCGTCGACGTGCGACGCCAGCGACACCGGCAGCCCCAGCGTCTGGGCCAGCACCGGACCGACGGGCGCGTCCACCCAGCCCAGGCGCGGGTGGTCGACGTGACCGGTGGCGCTGTCCACCACACCACCGGCGGCGACGCCGACCCACAGCGGGCGGCGCCGGTGCCAGCGGCTCAGGTAGCGCTGCGCGCTGCCGGCCAGCGAGGCCAGCGCGGCGTTCTGGTCGCCGCGCGGCGTGGGCGTCTCCACCACGTCGAGGGTGCGGCCGAACAGGTCGGTCGCCACGATCGCGGTGGTGCGGGCGCCGACGTGCAGCCCCAGAGTCAGGAACGGTTCGTGGTTCACCTCGACCGGAATGCGCGGGCGGCCGATGGCACCGGCGACGGCCAGGTCGGCCCGCTCACGTAGCATCCCGGCGTCCAGCAGGGCCGTGACCTGGCGGTTCACCGTGGCAATGCTCAGGCCGGTGGCCTGCGCGATCACGTCCCGGGCGATGGGGCCGCGCAGCCGGGCCGCGCTGAAGACCGAGCCGGCGGCGGCGTCGGCGACCCGCAGCGACGGGGCGACGATGTGGTGCCGGGCGAGCAGGGTGCGCTTGGCGTGGGCATTGGAAGAAACAGCAGCACGGACGCCGGAACGGGTGGCGACGGTGGAAACAGAAGCAGGCATTTGGGGGTCCTAGGGAAGAAGTCGGGCTGGTGGGTCCTGAGGCCACACCTGCCGACAGCTAGGACGAAGAGATCCGTGTCGTGAGTCAGGCGCAGCGCGAAGCGCGACAACAACAACACGAACGCCGCACAGCGACGCCGGATGCCTGACTGATGATCACGGAAGGAACTTAGCACGCCCACTAAGGTCGGTCATATGCCAACTGACGAACGCTCCGTGCGCGTCGCGGTGGTCACCGGCGCCAGCTCCGGAATCGGCGCCGCCACCGCGAAAACCCTTGCCGCCCTTGGTTTTCACGTCGTTTGCGCGGCCCGCCGCGCAGACCGGATCACCGCGCTCGCGGCCGAGATCGGCGGCACCGCAGTTGTGACGGACGTCACCGACCAGGCGTCGGTGGACGCGCTTTCAGCCCAGGTCAGCGGGCTGGGACCGGTGCACATCCTGGTCAACAACGCCGGCGGCGCCAAGGGTCTGGCCCCGGTCGCGGAGGCCGATCTGGAGCACTGGGACTGGATGTGGCAGACGAACGTGCTGGGCACCCTGCGGGTCACGCGCGCGCTGCTGCCCGCACTCATCGACTCGGGCGACGGACTGGTCGTCACCGTCACGTCCATCGCGGCGCTGGAGACCTACGACAACGGCGCGGGGTACATCGCCGCCAAGCACGGCCAGGGCGCGCTGCACCGCACCCTGCGCGGTGAACTGCTGGGAAAACCGGTGCGGCTCACCGAGATTGCACCCGGCGCCGTCGAGACAGAGTTCTCCCTGGTGCGATTCGACGGGGATGCCGAGCGCGCGGACGCGGTGTATCAGGGCATCACGCCACTGGTCGCCGAGGATGTCGCCGAAGTGATCGGTTTCGTGGCGTCACGCCCGCCGCACGTCGATCTGGACCAGATCGTCATGCGGCCGCGTGACCAGGCGCCCTACAGCCGGTTCAGCCGCCGGCTGACGTAGTCGCCGGCGCCGAGGAGGTCGGTGCGGCGGTCGCGGTCGACGTTGAAGTCGTCGTCGCGGCCGTCGTCGACGAAGTTGAAGTCGACGTGGAAGTAGAAGTCGAAGTCGAGGTGGCCGACCCCTGCGGCGGCGGTGTCGTCGTGGTGGTCGGGGTACCCGAGTACGTCGGCGCATCGGTCGGGGTGGCCGGTGCGCTCTGCGGGATCGACGTCTCCGCCGGTGCCGCATTCGCCGGCGGCAGTGCGGACATCGACACCCAGGTGGCCCAATCGACCGCCCAGTCCCAGATGTCGCCGTCGGCGTAGGACAGCTGGATCGACGTGCCCGTCACCTCGACCGGGTCGCCGTAGATCGCGGTCTGGAAATACTCCTGGGCATTGTCGGTCGACAGGTTGATACACCCGTTGGTGACGTTGGTGTTGCCCTGCGCGCCCGAGCTGGCCGGGTTGGCGTGGATGAACTCGCCGTTGTTCGAGATTCGCACCGCCCAGCGTTCGTGCACGTGGTCGTAGCCGGCGGCCGGGTTCGACATCCAGAAGTCCGCGTACTTCTCGCTGACCACGTGGACACCGCTGCGCGTGATGTTGCGGGGTTTGTCTGCTTCGCCGTAACTGCAGGGAAAGTCGAACAGCACGCCGGAATCGGTGATCACCTGGATGCGGTGACTGGTCGCATCCGCCTTGACGACCTGACGGCGGCCGATCGAGATATCCAGCGTCGAATCCTGTGCACCGAAGGCACCGTCGCCGAACGATACGCCGTACAACTTGGCTGAGACGCTCACCTTCGTGCCGGCCGGGTAGTAGTCACGCGGGCGCCAGTGGATGCGCGACCCTTCGCGCTCGTCGGGCAGCCAGGCCCAACTGCCCTCGACCGGCGGATCGGTGACGACCTTGACGTTGCGCTCGACGGAAGCCTTGTCGGTGACCGAGGAGTCGAACTGCAGGATGATCGGCGCCGCCACCCCGACGGTCTGCCCGTCGGCGAGCTGGAACTGCCCGTTGACCTGCTTGGTCGGGTTCACGGTGGTGAACGTCGCGGACACCGGTACGGCCTTGCCGTCCCGGCCGACGACGGAGCCGGCGAACGTGTACGTCGCGCCGAAGCCGAGCGGCTCGGCGGTGTTGAACGACGTGCGGTCCTTGTTGAACACCCCGGCGACGACCTTGCCCTCGCCGTTGGTGAGGGTCAGCTTCTGGAACCAGCCGTCGGTGACGTCGACCCCGATGCTGCTGGTCGGCACGACATCGGTGGCTCCGTTGGTGGGCCGGTAGGTGATGACGGGCGCCGCGGACTCCTTGGCAGGGGCCGAGGAGGATGAAGTGCCCGATGAGTCCGAGCACGCGGCGAGCACGCCGGAAGTGCCGACGGCAATCGCGGTCAGCATCTGTCGCCGGTTCACACTCACAGGTTTGAATTTACCTACAGCGAACAGCCGATTAAGCATGGTTCCGGTGTGAGATCTATCCCGAAAGCGGCCTTGACGCCGTCCCGAACCGCTCTGGCCAGCGCTAATACGTCCGCACTGCCAGCAAATCCCCGGTTCGTCAGAGCCAGCGCATGCTTGGTGGACAGCCGCGCAGGTGCCCCGTCACCGGGGTAGCCCTTGCCGAAACCGGCCTGTTCCACCAGCCAGCCGGCGGCCAGTTTGACCCCGTTCGGCGCCGGGTAATTGGGCACCGGCCCGTCTGTGGCGGCCCGGATGCGCTCGAAGACGTCCTGCGAAACCACGGGGTTGGTGAAGAACGACCCGGCACTCCAGGTGTCGCGGTCGGCGGCGTCGGACACCATGCCCTTGCCGCGCCGCAACGCCAGCACCGCCTCACGGACCGCGAGCGCGTCGACACGGGTGCCCGGCTCGGCGCCGAGCCGGGTTGCCAGTTCGCCGTACCGCAGTGGTGCGCTCAGGCCGTCGGCGTCGAGGGTGAACTCCACCTCCAGCACGACGGCGTGGTCGGAGTTCTTCAGCACGCTGTGCCGGTAGCCGAAATCCAGGGTGTCGGGGCTGACCCAGCTGTCCGTACCGGTCTCGCGGTCGAAGAGCCGGACCCGGCTGATGGTGTCGGCCACCTCGGCCCCGTAGGCGCCGACGTTCTGCACCGGCGTCGCCCCGGCCGAGCCCGGGATCCCGGACAGGCATTCCAGGCCGCCGAGCCCGTGCGCCAGCGAGGCCACGACCACGTCGTCCCACAATGCGCCTGCCTCGGCCCGCACCACAGTGCCCTCGACGGTGATCTCGGTGTTCGCCAGCAGGACGACCGTCAGATCACTCAGATCGTCGGCGACCAGCACATTCGACCCGCCCGCCAGGACCAGCAGCGGCCCCGGGTGGTCCTTCAGCGCGGTGAGTGCCGCCACCACCTTTTCGGTGGTATCGCAGGTGATCAGACGGGCTGCCACCGGTCCGACCCGGAACGACGTCAGGGGTGCCAGCGGCACGTCAAAGTCGACCGCAACGCCCCCGATATCCGAACTGACCACGGCCGCTAACGGTAGCGTGGCCGATTATGGCCCGCTCCTTCGACATGGTTGCCGAGTACCTCGGCAGCGTGGCGCAGGTGCATCAGGCCTTCTGCAGCAAGGACTACTGGCTGGACCGGCTCGCCGAGGGCCGCGCCGACGTGTCGACGCTGGACTCGTTTGCCGAGGATGGCCAGGGCGGGACGGACATCACCACCACCCAGACCATGCGCGCCGCGGGGCTGCCCGGCATCGTCACCCAGTTCCACTTCGGTGACCTCAGCTTGGTGCGGGAAGAGTATTGGGGCCCGCTGACCGACGGACGCGCCGCCGGGACGGTACGCAGCCGGGTGCCCGGTGCGCCGGCCACCATCACGGGCTCCGGTGTCCTGTCGCCCACCACGGGCGGCGCGCGGCTCGAATTCTCCGCGCTGGTCGAGGTCCGCATCCCGCTGGTCGGCGGCAAGCTCGAGGCGATGCTGGGTCAGCAGCTCAGATATCTGATCGAGCTGGAACAGAAATTCACCACCGACTGGATCGCCGCCCGCTGGTGACCCGCCCATAAACTCGGGCCCATGAATTCGCCCGGCCAGCCGCGGGGTTCAATTGTCGGCCAGCCGACGCGCGGCACCACCGGATACAACCGCCTGCGCCGCAGCGACCGCTGGCTGGTGCACTCCCCACGGATCCGGGCACTGCTGCGCGACGCGGCCGAGCCACTCGTCGTCGACCTCGGTTACGGCGCGCTTCCGGTCACCACCGTGGAGCTGGCGTCGCGGTTGCGCACGGTCCGGGCCGACGTGCGGGTCGTCGGGCTGGAGATTCACCCGGAGCGGGTGCGGCTGGCGCGTGAATTGGCCGGCGACATCGTCGAATTCGGCCTCGGTGGCTTCGAATTGGCCGGTCACACACCAGTTTTGGTCCGCGCTTTCAACGTGCTGCGGCAGTACGACGTCGCCGACGTGCCCGCCGCCTGGGCGGAGATGACGGGGCGGCTGGCTCCCGGCGGGCTGCTGGTCGACGGCACCTGCGACGAGTTGGGACGACGCTGCTGTTGGGTGCTGCTCGACGCCGCCGGACCGGTGAGCCTGACGTTGTCGTGCGACCCGTTCGCCATCGAACGGCCCTCCGATCTGGCGGAGCGACTGCCGAAAGTGCTTATCCACCACAATGTTCCGGGCCAGCCGATCCACCGGCTGCTGCAGGCCGCGGACCGCGCCTGGGCCACCACGGCCGGACACGGCGTGTTCGGGCCGCGCGTCCGGTGGCGGGCCATGCTCGACCTGCTGGTCGACGAGGGCCATCCCCTCGAGCCGCCGCGGCGCCGGCTGCGCGACGGCGTGCTGACCGTGCCGTGGTCCGCCGTCGCGCCGAACGAATAGGGTTCGCCGTATGCCGTCACCCCGCAGCCGACTGCAATCGCCGGTCGTCCTGGCTTCGGCCGCGGCAGTGATCGTCGTCGGCCTGATCGTCGCGGCCGTCATGAGCAAGCCCCGGCCCGCCCCGACACCGGCCGAACACCCGCCGACGGCCGCCACCGTCGCCGTGGCGGCGCCGCCCCGATGCCAACGGCTCGACACCACGGTGGCCGCGCTCACGCCGCGCCAGAAGCTGGCCCAGCTGCTGATGGTCGGGGTCAAAAACCTGGCCGACGCGCAGGCGGTCGTCCGCGAGCACGAGGTCGGCGGCATCTTCATCACCAGCTGGACCGACTATTCGATGCTCGGCGCTCCCCTCGCCGCCCTGGCGCAGGAACCGCGGCCGCTACCGCTGGCCGTCAGCGTCGACGAAGAGGGCGGTCGGGTGCAGCGGCTGAAGAACCTCATCGGCAGCCAACCGTCACCGCGCGAGCTGGTCGCCGCCGGGAAGACCCCGGAACAGATTCGCGAGATCGCGCGGCTCCGTGGCCAGGCGATGAAAGAACTCGGCATCACCATCGACTTCGCGCCCGTCGTCGACATCACCGGCGCGGCCGACGGCACCGTCATCGGAGACCGGGCCTGGGGCGACGCCGCCGAAGCCGTCACCGCCTACGCCGGGGCGTACGCGGACGGCCTGCGCGACGCCGGGCTGCTGCCGGTGCTCAAGCACTTCCCCGGCCATGGCCACGCGTCCGGCGACTCACACAAGGGCGGCGTCGTCACCCCGCCGTTGGCTCAGCTGGAGACGCTGGACCTGGTCCCCTATCAGTCCTTGACGACACAGCTGCCCGTCGCCGTGATGGTCGGCCACATGCAGGTGCCCGGGCTCACCGACACCGATCCGGCCAGCCTGTCCAAGGCCGCCTACGACCTGCTGCGCAGCGGCAGCTACGGCGGCCGGCCATTCGACGGCGCCGTCTTCACCGACGACCTGTCCAGCATGGGCGCCATCACCCAGCGCTACAGCGTGCCCGAGGCCGTGCTCAAAGCCCTGCAGGCCGGTGCCGACACCGCGCTGTGGATCACCACCAAAGAGGTGCCGGACGTCCTGGACCGCCTGCAGCAGGCCGTCGACGCCCACGAACTGGCGCAGGAACGCGTCGACGACGCGGTGCGCCACATGGCGGTGACCAAGGATCCGGCGCTGGCCTGCACCCGCTGAGGCCACGGCGATAACTACGCTGATCCGCATGCGCATCGCACTGGCCCAGATCGGTACGGGAACCGACCCCGCAGCCAACCTGGAACTGGTCGCCGACCACACCGCGCGCGCCGCCGACGCCGGCGCTGACCTGGTGTTGTTCCCCGAGGCGACGATGTGCCGGTTCGGCGTGCCGCTGGCGCCCGTCGCCCAGCCACTCGACGGACCGTGGGCGAACGCGGTGCGGGACATCGCCGCGCGATCGGGTGTCACCGTCGTCGCCGGGATGTTCTGCCCGGCGCCCGGCGACGCCGACAGCCGCGTCACCAACACCCTGATCGCCACCGGCCCGGGCCTGGATGCCCACTATCACAAGATGCACCTGTACGACGCCTTCGGATTCGCCGAATCAGACACTGTCGCACCGGGTTTCGAGCCCGTCGTGATCGACGTGCAGACCGCCGACACCACCGTTCCCGTCGGCCTGACCACGTGCTACGACGTCCGGTTCCCCGAGCTGCACCTGGAGCTCGCCGAACGCGGCGCCAAGCTGCTGACCGTCCACGCGTCGTGGGCGTCGGGTCCTGGCAAGCTGGAGCAATGGACGCTGCTGGCCCGCGCCCGCGCGCTCGACACCAGCTGCGTCGTCGCCGCCGTCGACCAGCCGTATCCGGGCGACGAACTCGCCAAGAAGGGCCCGACCGGCAGCGGCGGCAGCCTGGTGACGTCCCCCACGGGCGACATCGTCGCGCAGGCAGGCCTCGACCCGGAACTGCTGGTCACGGACATCGACCTGGCCGCGGTCGAGCGGGCCCGCGAGACCATCGCCGTGCTGCGCAACCGCACCACGATTGCGCGTAAGGCACAATCGCAAGGGTGACTGACCCCTGGGCCCGCCCCGCCAATGAGGACGCCGCACCATCTGCCGAGCCCGCGCCGCAGGCGCCGGAGGCTCCGGGTGCACTGCCCACCGAGGTGCTGACGGCCGACAACGCGTCAGTGCCGCCGGCGACCGACATCCCCGCCTACGGCGCCGACGCACCGGCCGCCCCGGCCTACGGCACCGATGTACCGCCGACGTCGTACCCGGCTCCCCAGCAGGTGCCCGCCACCGATCCGCCGAAGAAGCGCCGCGGTGTCATGGAGCTGCTGCGCGACCCGATGTCGCTGATCCTGATCATCGTGATCGCGCTCGCGCTGTCGGCGGCCGGTGTCGTCGGCGGTGAGTTCTACGCCCGCAGCCGCGGCAACAGCGTCGTGTCCTCGGCAGTCCAGTGCGTCGTCCAGGACAAGGTCGACGTGCAGTTCGGCGCCACCCCGTTCCTGTGGCAGGTCGCCAACAGCAACTACGACCACATCATGGTGACCACCGCCGGCAACCAGCTGCGGTTCGCCAAGGGCATGAAGGCCCAGATCGAGATCGACGACGTCAAGCTCGAGAAGACGGCCAAGTCGGCAGGCACCATCGGGTCGCTCGAGGCCACCGTCACCTGGTCGGCCGACGGCATCAAGCAGACCATCGCCGACACCGTCCCCGTGCTGGGCGGCCTGGTCTCCGACGTCACCACCGACCCGTCGTCCGGCACCATCGTGCTGGACGCGCCGATGACCCAGATCATCGCCAAGCCGACGCTGTCCGACGGCACCATCTCGCTCAAGGTGGAGCAGCTGACCGGGCTCGGTTTCCTGTTGCCGCGCGAGTCGATCCAGCCGGCGCTGGATTTGTTCGCCGCGCAGCTGACCAAGGACTACCCGATGGGTATCCGCCCGGAAGCCCTGCAGGTGACCGGTACCGGCGTGACCGCCAAGTTCGGCACCAAGAACGCGACGATCCCGCTGGCCCAGCAGGACACCTGCTTCTCCGGCCTCTGAGTCCAACAGTGATTTCGGCGTGATTCGTAGCGGTAACCGCTACGAATCACGCCGAAATCGCTAGCCCAGCCCGTCGAGGACGGCGCGGGTACCGGACAGACCGAGCCGGGTGGCGCCGGCAGCCAACATGGCCAGCGCGTCATCAGCGGTACGGATGCCACCGCTGGCCTTGACGCCCAGGGCCGGGACGGTCTGCGCCATGATCTCGACGGCCTGCACGGACGCACCGCCCGCGGGGTGGAATCCGGTGGAGGTCTTCACGAAATCGGCGCCCGCGTCGGCCGCCGCGCGGCAGACGTCGGCCAGCGTCGGCGCGCCGGCGAGGTTCAGCAGCGCCGCGGACTCGACGATCACCTTCAGCACGGCCGTCGGGGCGGCCCCGCGGACCGCGGAGATGTCGGCGAACACCGCCGAGATGTCACCTGAGATGGCAGCGCCCACGTCGATCACCATGTCGACCTCGTCGGCTCCGCGCCGGCCGTCGGCACCGACGACCGACAGTGCCGCCTCGCGGGCCTTGATCTGCGAATCATGCTTGCCCGACGGGAATCCCACGACGGTGGCGATCTTGACGCGCTCGGGCACCTCGACCGCGGTCAGCATCGACGGGGACACACAGACCGCGCAGACGCCCAGATCAGCGGCCTCCCAGCACAGGCTCGCGACGTCCGCGGCGGTCGCCTCGGGCTTGAGCAGGGTGTGGTCGACCAGTGCGGCCACCTGCTCGCGGGTCCAACTCATCAGAACGGCTCCTCTGTGCCACCGGGATTGCAACGCGCTTTCACCATCTGTGTGTCGTCGACCACCGGGCGCCACGGCTCGAGGTTCCAGCTGGTCTTGTCGGGCGCGGCGGCTTCGGCGAAGTACCAGTGGCACATGAACTGGGCACGCATCCCGGGGGTGTCGGCGTCAGGCGCCGAGTTCAGGACCTCGGACCAGGCCTCGTCTCCCGGCGCTGTGGCGCCGAGGCCGGACGCGCGCCGGCCGGCCCATGTCGGATACACCCGTAGGCTCGACGCGCCGTCCCATTGCGTCCACCGGGTGTGGTCGACGTAGGGCGGCGGCGGAACGGGTTGTGGAGTCGGTTCGGCGGGATCAACGGGGTCGGCCAAAGCCTGCGGGGCCAGCGCCAACGCGGCGGCCGCCAGGACCGCGAACCGGATCGAACGCACCGATTACCGGGATTTCCCTTGGACCTCAAGGAGTTTGGGCTTCACGTCGACCAGGTAGACACCGGTGGCACAGGCCGCGATGGCCGCGCCCACCGGCGGGCCGATGATCCAGCCCAGGACCGCGCCGCCGCCCAGGATCGCCAGCCATACCGGCTTGGTCAGTTTGTCGACGGCGGTATAGGCATCCGGACGCTGCATGGCGGCATGCACGAACGCGTAGACAGTCGTGGCGAGCACCGCGATCTGCAACGCGAAAAGGACGTAACCCACCAGGCTTCCGAGGTACACGCC
Organism: Mycobacterium sp. PDNC021; assembly: GCF_048282635.1. Classification (NCBI taxonomy): domain Bacteria; kingdom Bacillati; phylum Actinomycetota; class Actinomycetes; order Mycobacteriales; family Mycobacteriaceae; genus Mycobacterium; species Mycobacterium sp. PDNC021. The sequence goes on along the minus strand of NZ_CP182502.1, from coordinate 1,671,326 downwards.
CTCAGCCTATGTGGGTTACGTCCTTGACGTCGAACCTGATTACTTCTGGGTGACCTTCTTGGCCGGAGCGGCCTTCTTGGCCGGAGCCTTGGCAGCCGCCTTGGCCGGGGCGGCCTTGGTCGCAGCAGCCTTGGCCGGAGCGGCCTTCTTGGCAGCCGGAGCCTTCTTGGCCGGAGCGGCCTTCTTGGCGGCCGGGGCCTCGTCCTTCTCAGGCAGCTCGACGCCGACCAGCTTGGCGGCGCGCTCGCCGACCGCGCGGGTCTGGCTGGCAACGTTGCCCAGGGCGTCCTGGGTCAGCTCGGTGACCTGCTCGCGCACGTCCTCGACACGCTCACGGACGTCCTCGACGCGCTCACGAACGCTCTCGATGGACGACTGGGCGCGCAGGCGCTCCAGGGCGGCCTCGCCGCGCTCGACCAGCTTGTTGTAGGTGTTCTGAGCGTTCTCGGCGTAGGTCTCGGCGGCCTTGCGCAGCTCGTCGGTGCTGAACTTCTCGCGCAGCTCCTCAACCTGGCCCGGCAGTTCTTCCTGCAGCTTGGTCAGGCGGGCACGGCCCTCTTCGACGCGCGCGTTGGCATCGGTGCGGGCCTCTTCGGCACGCTCACGCAGGCTCGCGACGATCTCGTTGACGGTGGCCAGCGCCAGGTCCGCAGCGCCGACGGCGGCGAACAGGGGGGCCTTGAGGTCCTCGATGGTGGGCTGGGCGGTCTCTTTGTTCTCTGCCATGTTCGTTGTTTCCTTTCTCGGGTACTGCGTTGGTCAGTTCGCTACTTGGTGAGTCTCAGTCGTCGTTGTCTGCTCCTCACTGGCGGCTTCCAATTCAGGCTGATCAGGAAGCGGTTTGGATTCGGCATCGTTCTGCTGCCGGAAGGATGTGTAGATATCGAGCAGCACCTGCTTCTGCCGCTCGGTGATCGAGAGGTCGGCGATGATGGCGTCACGCACCTCGCCGGCGGCACTGGGCTCCAGGATTCCGGCCCGTACGTAGAGCACCTCGGCCGAAACCCTGAGCGCCTTGGCGATCTGGTTCAGCACATCGGCCGACGGCTTGCGCAGGCCACGCTCGATCTGGCTCAGGTAGGGGTTGCTGACGCCCGCCTTCTCAGCGAGCTGGCGGACCGAGACCTGCGCAGCCTCCCGCTGGGTGCGGATGAAGCTGCCGATGTCCTGAGCTGCATTCGACATGACGGCGGCGATGTCTGCATCCTGCGCCATGTCGTTCCCCTGTCTTCGTCGACCGCTTTTGGTGGGCGATCTGTACAAAAACAACGGTAAAAGAGGGTGCTAACTATTGCAAGCGCTTGCAAGCGCTCGCTAGCACGATCAGAGGAAAAGCTCGGCGACCGTGTATATGACCAGCCCGGCCAACGATCCGACGACCGTGCCGTTGATCCGAATAAACTGCAGGTCACGACCCACATGGAGCTCGATCCGCCGGCTCGCTTCGTCGGCGTCCCAACGCTCGATGGTCTCCGTGATGATCGCTGTGATCTCCGTCCCATATTGCGCAACAAGGTGTTTTGCGCCCCTGACGAGCCAGTCGTCAACTTTGTCCCGCAGCTCCGCGTCGTCCCGCAGAGACTCCCCGATCCGCACCACCGAATCTGCAATCCGGGTGCGCAAAACTGACGATGGATCGTCCACCGATTCGAGGATGATGCGCTTGGCGGTGCTCCACGCCGTCTCCGCCGCCCGCGCCACCTCGTCGCGCGCCAGGATCTGTTCCTTGATCCGTTCGGCCCGCGCGATCGTGTCCTCGTCGTTCTGCAGATCGTCGGCGAAGTCGAAGAGGAACTTCGTGGCCGACATCCGCAGCTCGTGCTCGGGGTTGCGCCGCACCTTGTCGGTGAAGTCCATCAGCTCGCGGTGGATGCGGTCGCCCACCAGGTGGTCGACCCAGCGCGGCGACCACGTCGGCGAATCCCGCTCGATGACGCGCTCGATGATCTCGCCGGCATTGAGTGACCACTGGAACGCGCGGTCGGCCAGCAGCTGCAGCAGCGCCTCCTGGCGTCGCTCGGCCAGCAGGCTCTCCAGCACCCGGCCGATCGGCGGGCCCCACTGCGGTTCCGCGATCCGCTTGACGATCATCCGGTCCAGCACGTGCTGCACGTCTTCGTCGCGCAGTAGCTCCACCAGCACCCGCAGCACCGTCGACGCCTCGGCGGCCACCCGTGCCGCGTGCACCGGTTCCGACAGCCACTTGCCCAGCCGGCTGGCCACCTGGGCGTCGCGCAGCTTCGTCTCGACCACTTCCTGCGACATGAAGTTCTCGCGCACGAAGGTGCCCAAGCCCTCGCCGAGCTGGTCTTTCTTGCGCGGAATGATCGCGGTGTGCGGGATGGGGATGCCCAGCGGATGACGGAACAGCGCCGTCACGGCGAACCAGTCGGCCAGCGCACCGACCATGCCCGCCTCGGCACCGGCCCGCACATATCCCACCCATGGACCGGTCCAGCTGTACGCGCCGCCCCGGGCCTGCAACCATGTACACACGGCAAACAACACCGTCGCACCCAGCAGGAAGCTCAGCGCGACCGCTTTCATCCGGCGCAGGTTACGGCGCCGCTCTTCGTCGGCCGTCTGGTCGGCGCCGGCAAACGACTCCGCGAGGCTGACGTGCGGTTCGAGGGATGCCTGATGCCTTGGATGGGGTCCAGGTCCCGGCCTGGGTCGGTGTGCCACGCTTCCATCATCCTGCATGCCCGCAACAGGCGCCCCGTATTATCAAGCTGATCTAGCGGAATGGACGTACTGCGACCGTGGCACAGCAAAACGCACCCTCGTCGGCAAAAGCCGACGGGCGCAAACGACGCTGGCATCAACACAAGGTCGATCGCCGCAATGAACTGGTCGACGGCACACTCGAAGCCGTCCGGCGCCGCGGCAGCAACGTCAGCATGGACGAGATCGCGGCCGAGATCGGCGTGTCGAAGACCGTGCTGTACCGCTACTTCGTCGACAAGAACGACCTCACCACCGCGGTGATGATGCGCTTCGCGCAAACCACGCTGATCCCCAACATGGCATCGGCGCTGTCGTCGAACCTGGACGGCTTCGAACTCACCCGGGAGATCATCCGCGTGTACGTCGACACCGTCGCCGCGGAGCCCGAGATCTATCCGTTCGTGTTCGCCAACAGCTCGGCGAGCAAGAGCAAAGCCATCGCCGACTCGGAACAGATCATCGCGCGGATGCTCGCCGTCGTGCTGCGCCGACGCATGGCGCACGCCGGGATGGACACCGGCGGCGTCGACGCCTTCGCGTTCCACACCGTCGGCGGCGTGCAGCTGGCCACCCACTCGTGGATGTCCAATCGCCGGATGACCGCTGAACAACTCATCGACTACCTGACCTTGTTGTCCTGGGGCGCGCTGCGGGGCGCCGTCGAAGTCGGCGGGTCATTGCAGGAATTCAACGCGCAACCGCATCCGTCCCCGACGATCCCGCCGCATCTGATTCACTGAGCGGCGTGACCTCCGATCTGCCGTCGCTGTGGACCCACGAACCGCACAAGCACCTTGAGTTCAAACCCGGTCACCGGGTGGCCGACATCGACCCGGACGCCACCCCCGGGTTCCGCGGCAGCAAGGCCGACGCCCCCGATCTGCAGACCGAACGCAATGAGCGGTTCGCCGAGCTGCAGGAGATGCTGTACGCGAACAGCCGCTCCGGGGACCGCCGGTCCGTGCTGCTGGTCTTGCAGGGCATGGACACCGCCGGCAAAGGCGGAATCGTCAAACATGTTGTGGGAGCCGGTAATCCGCAAGGGATCTGGTACTCCGCCTTCGGCAAACCCACCCCGGAAGAGCTGTCACATCACTACCTTTGGCGCATCCAGAAGGCGGTGCCGCCGGCCGGGCACATCGGCGTCTTCGACCGGTCGCACTACGAGGACGTGCTGATCGTGCGGGTGCACGACCTGGTGCCGCCGTCGGTATGGGAAGGCCGGTACGACGAGATCAACGCCTTCGAGCGGGAGCTGACCGACGCCGGGACGACGATCATCAAGGTCGCGATGTTCGTCTCGCTCGACGAGCAGAAGAAGCGGCTCTCGGAGCGGCTCGACCGGCCGGACAAGTACTGGAAGTACAACCCCGCCGACATCGATGAGCGCCTGCTGTGGCCGAAGTACCAAGAGGCGTATCAGGCCGTGCTGGACCGCACCTCCACCGCGCATGCGCCGTGGCACGTCGTGCCGTGCAACCGCAAGTGGTACTCCCGGCTGGCCATCACCGAGCTGTTGATCGAAGCGCTCGAACAGCTCCAACTGTCTTGGCCCCCAGCCGATTTCGATGTCGAGGCAGAGAAGAAGCGGCTGGCGGAGGCCTAGGGCGGAAAACCGAAAGCCGCCCCCGGCATCGTCGGGAACGGCTCTTGGTTTGAAAAGCTACTTGACCAGAGTGAACTGGCCGATGTTGGTGATGCCGCGGCGGAAGAAGTCGGCGCAACCGGTCAGATACTTCATGTACCGGTCGTAGATCTCCTGGCCCTGCATGGCGATGGCCTCGTCCTTGTTGGCGGCGAGGTTGGCGGCCCACATATCCAGCGTGCGCGCGTAGTGCGGACGCAGCAGGTGGGTGCGTTCCAGGGTGAAGCCCGAGTTCGCGGCGAGCACCTCGATGTCCTCGACCGCCGGCAGCTGCCCGCCGGGGAAGATCACGTCGCCGATGAACTTCATGAACTTCAGGTCGCTGATGGTCAGCTTGATGCCGTTCTCGCGGAAGAACTGCTGGGTGTGCGCCAGGATGGTGTGCAGCAGCATCCGGCCGCCGTTCTCCGGCAGGATGTTGTAGGCGCGCTCGAAGAAGATCGGGTAGCGCTCCTGCTTGAAGGCCTCGAAAGCGCCGATCGAGACGATGCGGTCGACGGGCTCGTCGAACTCTTCCCAGCCCTGCATCCGGATCTCGATGCTGCGGTTGGTGTCGACCTTGGCCAGCCGCGCGCGGGCCCACTCCGACTGTTCCTTGCTCAGGGTGATGCCGATGACGTTGACGTCGAACTGGGTGATGGCGCGCTCGAGGCAGCCGCCCCAGCCACAGCCGATGTCGAGGAGGGTCATGCCCGGCTTCAGGTCCAGCTTGCCCAGCGCCAGGTCGAACTTGGCGTTCTGCGACTCCTCGAGCGTCATGTCCTCGCGCTCGTAGTAGCCGCAGGTGTAGCCCATCGTCGGGCCGAGCCACAGTGCGAAGAACTCGTTCGAGATGTCGTAGATCGACTGCGACTCCTCGTAATGGGGGGTCAAATCGATGTCGGCTTGTGACATATCGGTATCTATCCTTTGCGGTTACGTTCGCTGTCGCGGGAGGCGCCACGGCCTGGTGCGGCCGGATGACATATCCGTGCGTGCGCATGCCCTAACGGGCCCAGCGAAAAACGACCCGCACGCAAGGTTAACGAAAATTACTGCCAGGCTCCAACCCGGCGTCTGTCAATAGGTGTAGAAGCCTTTGCCAGACTTCTTGCCGAGCTGCCCGGCCTCGACCATGCGCAGCAGCAACGGCGGGGCCGCGTACAGCGGCTCCTTGTACTCGTCGTACATGGAGTCGGCGATCAGCTTCATGGTGTCCAGGCCCACCAGGTCGGCAAGCTTCAGCGGGCCCATCGGATGCGACAAGCCGGCGACGACGGCGGTGTCGATGTCCTCGACGGTGGCGAAGCCCGACTCGGCCATCCGGATGGCTGCCAGCAGGTAGGGAACCAGCAGGAAGTTGACAACGAAGCCCGAGCGATCCGCCGCCCGAACGACCTTCTTGCCCAGCACCTCGCCGGCGAAGGTCTCGACGCGCGCGGCGGCTTCGGGGGCGGTCGTCACCGAGGAGATGAGCTCGACCAGCGGCAGCACCGGCACCGGGTTGAAGAAGTGCAGACCGAGCACGCGGCTCGGGTTCTTGGTGGCGGCGGCGATGCGCATGATCGGGATGGACGACGTGTTCGACGCCAGCACGGCCGCGGGGTCGGTGATGATCTCGTCAAGCTGAGAGAAAACCTTCGCCTTGACGTTGACGTCTTCGACGATCGCCTCGATCACGAGCTGGCGGTCGGCCATGTCGGCCAGGTCGTTCGTGAAGCTCAGACGACCCAGCGCGGCGTCGCGGTCGGCCTCGGACAGCTTGCCCTTCTTGACCGCGTTGTCCAGCGACTTGGTGATCCGCTCCCGGCCGGCGGTGGTCAGCGCCTCGGTCGGCTCGAACGCCAGGACCTGTGCGCCTGCCTTGATGCAGACCTCGGCGATGCCGCCGCCCATCTGCCCGGCCCCGATGACCCCGACTCGTTCGATTGCGTTGCTCACCGCTGTCCTCTCCTCGTGATTACTTCTGAAGATATGCGACAGGCCCCGCCCAGATCCTGAGCGGGGCCTGCCATATCAAAACCAAACGGCTCAGTGACTCAAGCCCTCGGTTCCACTTCGCAAGCTCAGTGGAACTGGCCCTCTTCGGTCGAGCCCTTCAGAGCTGCGGTCGAGGTGTTCGGGTCCACGGTGGTGGCGATCTTGTCGAAGTAGCCGGCGCCGACCTCACGCTGGTGCTTGGTGGCGGTGTAGCCCCGCTCCTCGGCCGCGAACTCGCGCTCCTGCAGGTCGACGTAGGCGGTCATGCCCTCGCGGGCGTAGCCGTAGGCCAGGTCGAACATGGAGTAGTTCAGGGCGTGGAAGCCGGCCAGGGTGATGAACTGGAACGTGAAGCCCATGGCACCCAGTTCCTTCTGGAACTTGGCGATGGTCGAGTCGTCCAGCGCCTGCTTCCAGTTGAACGACGGGCTGCAGTTGTAGGACAGCAGCTGGTCCGGGAAGTCAGCCTTGACGGCCTCGGCGAACTTGCGGGCGACCTCGAGGTCCGGCACGCCGGTCTCCATCCAGATCATGTCGGCGTACGGGGCGTAGGCCTTGGCACGCGCGATGCAGGGCTCGATGCCCTTCTGGATGTTGTAGAAGCCCTCAGCGGTGCGCTCACCGGTGACGAACGGCTTGTCGCGGTCGTCCACGTCCGAGGTGATCAGGGTGGCGGCCTCGGCGTCGGTCCGGGCGATGACGACGGTCGGGGTGCCCGCGACGTCGGCGGCCAGGCGGGCCGAGGTCAGGGTGCGGATGTGCTGCTGGGTCGGGATCAGCACCTTGCCACCGAGGTGGCCACACTTCTTCTCCGACGCCAGCTGGTCCTCCCAGTGGGTACCGGCGGCACCCGCGGCGATCATGGCCTTCTGCAGTTCGTAGACGTTCAGGGCGCCACCGAAGCCGGCTTCACCGTCGGCGACGATCGGCACCAGCCAGTTGTCGACGCTCTTGTCACCCTCGACGCGGGCGATCTCGTCGGCGCGCAGCAGGGCGTTGTTGATGCGGCGGACGACGGCCGGCACCGAGTTGGCCGGGTACAGGCTCTGGTCCGGGTAGGTGTGGCCGGAGAGGTTCGCGTCACCGGCGACCTGCCAACCCGACAGGTAGATGGCCTTCAGGCCGGCGCGGACCTGCTGAACGGCCATGTTGCCGGTCAGGGCGCCCAGCGCGTTGATGTAGGAGCCGTCGCCCTTGGTGACGCCGTCCCAAAGGATTTCGGCACCACGACGCGCGAGGGTGTTCTCCTCGACGACGCTGCCCTGCAGCTCCTCAACCTGAGCTGCGGTGTAGTCGCGGGTGATGCCCTTCCAGCGAGGGTTGGTGTCCCAGTCCTGCTGAATCTCAGCGGCGGTACGTGGCTTTCCGACGTTGGACATTGTGCTCCTTCGTGAGGCCGCGTCGCCGTGGGCGCCAAGAAACAAGTGCGATTGTTAACGCTTTGGCGACTTCGCTTGTGTGCTGATAACGACGATGACACAGCACATACCCGCAGGTCCAGCGGCTACAGGTGCCAACTTTCGCCAACAGTCGTAGCCAAGTTGCGAAGATTGCGAATTTGCTGCGTTGCTTAACCGGTTCAGTAGCTACTGACTGGTAACCGAAATGCGCTGGTCAGTACGCTCGTACTGTTAAATCGGCGCACTCAGAGCGCGAACAGACACGCGACCGCTTTGACCTCGTCACCGACCACATATGTGAGCGTTGTAACACCGCGGTCACATAGCTCCGGACCGAATTTGTCCGTCGATCCGGCCGGGTACTCGTGCGTGATGATCTCCAATCGCTCCCCCAGGGCCACCGCGGCGTCGTGCTCGATGGCGACCCGCAGCGGTGCCTCCAACAGCTCGGGGCGATAGGTCTGCAGGTAGTCCTCGACCACCGACCAGTAGACGGAGTTGTTCATGTGGTCGAACAGGTCGATGTCGCTGACGCGGACCGGGTAGTCCACGATCCGGGTGGCATCGTCACGGCCACCGGCCTTGAGGTAGCCCTTCCACCGCAGCCGATCGGTGGTGGCGGTCCGCTTCAGACCGGCCAGGAAGTCGTCCGAGATCCGCGCCGGCCCCTGAGTCTCGAGGTTCATGTTGATCCAGAACGCCTCGGATTCCATCAGCCCGCCCTTGCGGCCGTCGATGCGCACCCGCATCTCACACCACCGGTTCGAGGTTCCCGAACACCAGCGCCGCAGTCGCAGGATGTCGCCGCGCTCGATGGGGCGGATCAAATCCACCATGGTGCGCCGGACGACCCAGGCGGGGTGGACGTCTTCGTAGCCCATCTGGCGCAGCTGATCCTGGCCGATGTCCTGGATGTGCCGGCAGGCGCCGTCGAACCGCAGTCGGCCGTCCCGATCGACGTCGGCCATCCGCAGCGGCCAGCTGGTGTCGAACACGTCGGGGTGACCTTCAGGGACCGGCATCAGGACCTTGGCCAGCCCCGTTGCCAATGTGGCAGTGGCCTTTTCGACGGTCTTTTCGGCGGTCCCCGCGGTGGTCATGGTGTCCCTTTCCCGGCGGGTCCACTCGGCTGGATCGCCCAACTCACCCGCGGGCCCGATCCTGCCACAGCGCCGATTTGCCAATTCTGCGAAGGCGGTATTCACATCATTGTTAGGCTGCTGTCATGGCGAAGACTTTCGTTGGCTCCCGGGTGCGTCAGCTCCGCGGCGAACGCGGCTTCAGCCAGGCCGCGCTGGCGCAGATGCTCGACATCTCGCCCAGCTACCTCAACCAGATCGAGCACGACGTGCGGCCACTGAGCGTCGCCGTACTGCTCCGGATCACCGAGGTGTTCGGCGTCGACGCGACGTTCTTCGCCTCCCAGGACGACACCCGTCTGGTCGCCGAGCTACGCGAAGCACTGATGGATCGGGACCTGGGCGTCGACGTCGACATCCCCGAGATCGCCGACCTGGTCAGCACCCACCCGACGATGGCCCGCGCGATGGTCGATCTGCACCGCCGCTACCGCCTGTCCACCGCACAGCTGGCCGCCGCCACCGAAGACCGGTTCTCCGACGGCAGCGGCAGCGGCGCCATCACCATGCCGCACGAAGAGGTGCGCGACTTCTTCTACTCACGGCAGAACTACCTCCACGAACTCGACACCGCGGCCGAGGAATTCATCCTGCGCATGCACATGCGCAGGTCCGAGCTGTCCCGCGAGCTCGCCGAGAGGCTGAGCCGCGTGCACCACGTGCGCATCGTGCAGCGGCTCGAACTCGGCGACAACGTGCTGCACCGCTACGACCCGGAGACCAGGACGCTGGAGATCGGTGGCCACCTCTCATCGGGACAGTACGTGTTCAAGCTGGCCGCCGAGCTGGCCTACCTGGAATTCGGCGACCTGCTGGAAAGCCTGGTGGCCGAAGGCAATTTCACCAGCGACGAGTCGGTGAAGCTGGCCCGCATGGGGCTGGCCAACTATTTTGCCGCCGCCGCCGTGCTGCCCTATGGCCAGTTCCACGCTGTCGCAGAAGAATTCCGCTACGACGTCGAGCGGCTGTCGGCCTACCACTCGGTGAGTTACGAGACCATCGCGCACCGGCTGTCGACGCTGCAGCGACCGTCGATGCGCGGCGTACCGCTGTCGTTCGTCCGGGTCGACCGGGCCGGGAACATGTCGAAACGCCAGTCCGCCACCGGATTTCACTTCTCCTCCTCGGGCGGCACCTGCCCGCTGTGGAACGTCTACGAGACGTTCGCGAACCCCGGCAAGATGCTGGTGCAGATCGCCCAGATGCCCGACGGCCGCAACTACATGTGGGTGGCGCGCACCGTGGAACGACGGGCCGCGCGGTACGGCCAGCCCGGCAAGACGTTCGCCATCGGGCTGGGTTGCGAACTGCGCCATGCCAATCGGCTCGTCTATTCCGAAGGGCTGGACCTGTCCGGCGGGGCCGCGACCCCCATCGGCTCGGGCTGCCGGGTGTGCGAACGGGACAACTGCCCGCAGCGGGCGTTCCCCGCGTTGGGCCGGGCACTGGACCTCGACGAACACCGCAGCACGGTGACGCCGTATGTGGTGAAGCGGGGATAGTCGGTCGGTTCGCACCTAACATGACGCCATGGGGAACTGCCTGAGCCGCCTCGTCCAGCGCCTCTTCCGACGTCGAGCAAAGGCACCAGCCCGGGTTGGGCACGGACTGCCTTCGACGCTCTACCCCGTAGCCACCGCACTGTCGGGTACCCGGCCCGGCCACGGCGCCAATGTGGCACCGGGCGCGGTCAGGAACCTCGGCCCGATCGCCGGCACCGGAGCGCGCCGCGGGATTCCCGGGATCGGCGCGGCAGACCTCGGCGAGATCATCGCACTGCCCAATGGCCGGTTGGTGTCGGTGTTCGGCGACTCGTTCAGGGGCGACCGGGTCGGTGGCCCCGACTGCGACCACTACCGCTCGGTCGCCGTGCCGGTTGCGGGCTGGGACGACGACGGCCGCGCGATCTACGGCAGTCCCTTCAACCGAACCGGAGGCCCTGGCGCGCCGAACATCCTGTTCCCGCCGCCCGCCGAAGCACTGAAACTCGATGCCGATACCAACACCCTGCCCGGCGGCGCCATCGTGGTCGACGACACGACCTACATGCTGGTCGCCGGTACCTCCGCCCTGATTCCGACGGCGGGTTCGTGGCTGGTCAAGGTCAATGACGATCCAGCTGCCGGCTGGCCGGCCGTGCCCGGTTCATGGCGGCCGGGCGATGCCGCGCCGTCTCAGGTCAGTGGCTATCTCGCCGGTGACGGCATGGTGTACATCGTCGGCAATTGCTTCGATCGCAGCCGGGGCGTCACGCTGTACCGGGTGTCACCGGCAACGGTCACGGACCGGGATTCCTGGCAGCCATGGACCGGAACTGATTGGGGCACAAAGGAGGATGAGCCCCGCATCCTCAGTGGGCAGCAGACCTTCGGTGAGCTCAGCTTGCGTGAGGTCGGCGGGCAGGTCGTGCTGGCGGCGTTCAACAGCAGCCAGAACGTCTGGCAGGTCGAGGTCCGGGTGAGCACCGACCCGACACGGCTGTTCGCGGGATCGGTGCCGGTGATCGTTGCGGCACAACAACACACCCCGGCGGCACCCAACTTCATCTTTCAGCCCTACGGCGGCTACGTCGTCCCAGGGTCGACGCTGGCCAACCTCAACCTTGTCGTCAGCCAATGGAACACCGGGTGCGATGCCGCAGGCGAACCGCTCGGGGCGCCCTACGATTCACAGCAAGTGATCGTCAATGCGGTCGGCGCACCATGATCAGGCGCGTGGCACCGGCTATGTTTGCACTCGTCGCGGTCGCGTGCTGTCGACCCGAATCTAGTACTGACACACTGCGATTCCCGGATCTGACCAACTACACCCCGGTCGATGTGGCCGGCTTCCAGGTCGACGCCTCGACACCCGGACACCGTGCGACGCAGGTCGTCTTCTTGACGCCCGACGGAATCACCTGTGCCTTCAGCGTTCCCGCCGCAGCGGGCTGCACGGGCAACAACTTCCCCGGCGTACCGCCGGCCGCCGCGGGGGTGAATTCCATTGCCACCAACTCGGCTCTGGACACCACCAATGCGCCCATCGCCCGCACGCCGGCCCTGAAAACCCTGCCGCCTTTGCACACTCTCACGGTCAACGGCGTGACCTGCGGCGTCGACGACAAGCGCACCACCGCGTGCAAGGATTCTCGGGGACGCGGATTCGTCATGTCCCCCAAGGGCACTACGTGGCTGCCCCGCGTGTGACGACGACTCAGACAGTCGGACTGTCTGACGCCTCGCCAGGCAAACGCTCGATCGCCGGCGCAGGTGCGCCCGGACGCGAGAAGAACGTGGCGTAGAAGCCGTAGACCAGCGTCGCGAATGCTCCAATGATGAGCAGCCCGAACATGATCGGGTACGCCGCCATCCAATCGGACAGGTAGCGAACACACAGCAGCAGACCGGCGATTATGGCTACACCACCGGCGATGAGCCGCAGTCGGGCCTGGTGACCCGGTCGAACCGGCTCCCGCAGAGCCGATTCCACCGTCAGGCACAACGCCGCACCGACCACCAGGTCGACGCCGTAGTGGAAGCCGAAGCCCAGGGTCGCGGCCAGGGTGCCCACCAGCCAGCAGGTGCCGCCGATGCGCAACCACCGCGGACCTGACCGCGAATGGATGAACACTGCCAGCGCCCATGCCGTATGCAATGACGGCATGCAATTGCGCGGGGTCGACGTATCGAAGGCGATGGCAGCCGGTGTCCCGTCAACGGGCGGCAGCAGCGCCGGCCAGAAGTCGCCGACCTGGAATCCGCCGCCGGCCGCGCCGAACGCGTAGGTGGGCCCGACCAACGGGAACATCAGATAGATCAGCGGGCCGATCAGACCGAGCACGAGGAAGGTCCGAACGACGAAATGCCGCGGCCACCGTCCACCGGTGGTCACATTCCGCAGCTGATAGATGGCAACAACGGTCGCGGCGGCCGAGAGTTCGAGATACACCCAGTGCAGGAGGAAGTAGAGCACCGAATGGTGCTGGACCAGCTGCCCCAGCACCCAGGACGGCTGCCCGAGGGCGACGTCGGCCCGCACCGCGAACTCATCGAGCACGGTGGGACGCGTCAGCGACGTGATGGTCAGCCAGGCGTCACCGGCCTTGGTGGCGAGCACGAGCAACAGTCCGGTGGCGACACCCTTGAGCGCGGTGTCGCGCTGCGAGCCAGTCCACCGCATCAGCGCAAACACACCCAGCCCGGTGAGGACGACCAGTGCGCCGCTGCCCATCGCCGATGGGAGGCCGACGTACTCCCGGCCGACGACAAAGAGCACATCGAGCCCGAACGCAGCGCCGGCAATCGGCAGCCGGTACTGCCGCGGTACCGCGACGAGCGCCACCACCAGGGCCGCCCAGGGCACCGTGAACCCCGCCGGAGTTCCGACGTAATCGCTGATCAAGCGCTCGAGCGGACCCCGAAATCCACACAGCATGGCCGTGGCCTGCAGCGCGCACATGAACGTCGCGACCAGCGCAAGGCCGATCGCGACCTTCGTCCGGGGCGGTACACCCTCCTTAAGAAAGGGTGAATGCTCAGTGAACACGCCATAGACGATAGGTCGTCAGACGCCGCTACCAGCAATTTGCGACCAATTTGCGACTCAGCACATGTTCATTGCGCCCGCTGCACTCCGTGGATGGCGTAGGCAAGTTGTTGGCGCTGCTCGTCGATCGTGCGCCGGCCGTTCATCACCACCCTCGGCTCGATGCACTATCGAGGCGCTGCGCTCGCATGGCTCGACCCTATGACGCCGTCGCCTGTGCCAGACTCGGGAATTGTGAACACCATCGAGCCGGCCCGCATCGAACCCGGCGGCTTCCGTGAGCTGGGCCCACTCAACTGGGTCATCGCCAAGATCGGCGCCAAGACCATCCGGGCACCGAGGTTCACGCTGTTCAACGTCCTCGGCCAGCATCATCTGCTGTTCCTGACGTTCCTCCCCTACTCCGGCATGCTGCTGGGCCGCAGCAAGCTGGGCCTCAAGGATGCCGAGTTGGTGATCCTGCGCGTCGGGCATCTGCGCGGCAGCGAGTACGAGCTGCAGCAGCACCGTCGTCTGGCCCGCAGCCGCGGCGTCGACGCCGAGACGCAGGCCCGGATTTTCGAAGGCCCGGACGCCGAGGGCCTGACCGACCGGCAGCGCGTCCTGATCACCGCCACCGACGAATTCGTCATCACCCGATCGGTGTCCGATCAGACGTGGAAATCGCTGGCGTCGTACCTGGATCGCAAGCAGCTCATCGAATTCTGCCTGCTGGCAGCGCAATACGACGGGCTCGCGGCGACCATCGCCACCCTGCGCATTCCGCTCGACTTCCCGGACTGACCGCTCGGCTACAGGTAGGTGACTCCGAGTACCGCCAGCGTCATCAAGACCGGCGCAACGGGCAGACACCACAGGAACGCGGACTTCGCAAAAGCCTTGCGCTCCTGAAACTTTCGAGCGAAGAACACGGCGGCGCCCGCCACCACGAAGACCACGCCGGACATCACCAGCACCCAGAAGCTGATCCTGGTGGTGTCCATCGCGAGTGAGATGGCCACCAGCCACAACATGTGGCCGACGACCAAACCGCCTATCGCGGCAACAACATTCGCGCGCAAGACCGACTCAGAAGTTGATCATGTGGCCGGCCAGGCCGTGGATGGCCTCCTGCAGCGCCTCCGACAGCGTCGGGTGGGTGTGCACGTTGCGGGCCAGCTCGTTGACGGTCAGATCCCACTTCTGGGCCAGCGTCAGCTCGGGCAGCAGCTCGGACACATCGGGCCCGATCAGGTGCCCGCCGATCAGCTCGCCGTACTTGGCATCGGCGATCAGCTTCACGAAGCCGGTCGGGTCGGCCAGGCCGTGCGCCTTGCCGTTCGCGGTGAACGGGAACTTGGCGACCTTGACGTCGTAGCCTTCGGCCTTGGCCTGCTCCTCGGTGAGCCCGAAGCTGGCGACCTGCGGCTGGCAGAACGTGGCGCGCGGCATCATGCGGTAGTCGCCGAGCGCCAGGGTCTCGGCACCGGCGATGGTCTCGGCAGCGACGACGGCCTGCGCCTCGGCGACGTGCGCGAGCTGCAGCTTGGCGGTCACGTCACCGATCGCGTAGATGTGCGGGACGTTGGTGTGCATGTAGTCGTCGATCGCGATGGCGCCGCGGTCGGTGAGTGCGACACCCGTCGTCTCCAGGCCGTAGCCCTCGACGTTGGGGCCGAAACCGATGGCCTGCAACACCTTGTCGGCCTTGAGCTCCTGGCTGACGCCGTCCTTGCTCACCACGACGGTCACGTCCGAGCCATTGTCGGTGATCGACTCGACCTTGGTGCCGGTGAGAATCTTGACGCCCAGCTTCTTGTACTGCTTCTCGATCTCCTTGGAGACCTCGGCGTCCTCGTTGGGCAGCGCGCGCGGCAGGAACTCGACGATGGTCACGTCGACGCCGTAGTTCTTCAGCACGTAGGCGAACTCCATGCCGATGGCGCCCGCGCCGGCGATGATGATCGAGCCGGGCAGCTCCCGGGTCATGATCTGCTTCTCGTAGGTGACGACGTTCTCGCTCAGCGAGGTGCCGGGCACCAGCCGCACCGACGAACCGGTCGCGATGATCGCGTTGGCGAAGGTGATGTTCTCGGTACCGCCGGCGTTCAGCGCGACGCTCATCGAGTTCGGGCCGGTGAAGGTGCCGTAGCCCTCCAGCTCGGTGATCTTGTTCTTCTTCATCAGGAAGTGCACGCCCGCGACGCGGCCCTCGGCGACCTTGCGGCTGCGGTCGAACGCCGCACCGAAGTCGAAGCTGGCCTCGCCACTGATGCCGAACGTCTTGGCTTCCTTGTTGAAGATGTGCGCCAGCTCCGCGTTGCGCAGCAGGGCCTTGGATGGGATACATCCCACGTTGAGACAGACGCCGCCCCAGTACTTCGGTTCGACGATGGCGGTGGTCAGCCCCAGCTGGGCTGCGCGAATGGCGGCGACATATCCGCCGGGACCGGCTCCGAGAACGACGACGTCATAGTGAGTCACATGCACACCTTATAGGCGAGCGGTGCTTGGCAGGCGGGAGACCGATTCAACCGGCTACGTTCCCGGCAGCGGGCACGCCTCCTCGGCGCGGTCGACGATCAGCGTGCCGTCCCGGACGGGCCGCGCGCCCTGCGCGTACTGGACGCCGACGATGGGCGGCTGGGCGGCGAGCTCGGCGTTCTCCGCCTCGGCGAACACCCGCCCGCGTGACAGGAAGCGTTTGCCTTCGGGCGCCTCCAGGCTGAACCCGCTGCCCCGGCCCGCGACCACGTCGATGATCAGTTGCGTGTGCTGCCAGGCCTCGAACTGCGGGCCCGATATCCACACCGGTACGCCGTCGGCTCCGACGTCGAGCACCGCAAGCAGCACGTCCCGGTCCCCCACGATGAAATCGCCATCGGGATAACACATCGGCGACGACCCGTCGCAGCATCCGCCGGACTGATGAAACATCAACGGCCCGTGCTGGTTCTGCAGACTGCGCAGCAGTTCGGCGGCATCGGCGGTGATCAGTGCCCGTGATGGCATGCAGCCACCCTACGCCGGAGGGTAAGAATGTCCGGGTGACTTCTGATTCCCTCGCCCCGGGCGATGCTGATCCCTACCTGTGGCTCGAGGACATCACCGGCGACGACGCGCTGAACTGGGTGCGCGAGCACAACGACCCGACGATCGCCGAGTTCGGCGGCGAGCGATTCGAGCAGATGCGCGCCGACGCCCTCGAGGTGATGGACACCGATGCCCGCATCCCGTACGTCCGGCGGCGCGGCGAGCTGCTCTACAACTACTGGCGCGACGCCGAGAACCCCCGTGGGCTGTGGCGGCGCACCACGCTCGACAGCTACCGCACTGACGCCCCCGAGTGGGACGTGCTGATCGACCTCGACAAGCTCGCGGCCGACGAAGACGAGAACTGGGTGTGGGCCGGTGCCGATGTCATCGAGCCCGGCCTGAACCTCGCCCTGATCGCGTTGTCCCGCGGCGGGGCCGACGCGTCGGTGGTCCGCGAGTTCGACATGGAGGCAAGGCAATTCGTCGACGACGGATTCAACCTGCCGGAAGCCAAGTCCAGCGTCTCCTGGGAGACACCCGACACGGTACTGGTTGGCACCGATTTCGGGCCCGGCGCCATGACCGAGTCGGGGTACCCGCGGATCGCCAAGCGGTGGCACCGCGGACAGCCGCTGTCCGAGGCCGTGACGATCTTCGAAGGCGCGGCGTCCGACGTCAGCGTCGGCGCGGGCTACGACAGCACACCGGGTTTCGAGCGGTTGATGGTGTCGCAGTCCACCGACTTCTTCAATCGCGAACGCTACGAAGTCCGCGGCGACGAGCTGATCCGCATCGACGTGCCCACCGATGCCGCGCTCTCCATCCACCGCGAATGGCTGCTGATCCGGCCGCGCGTCGAGTGGGCAGTCGGTGACACGACCTACGCGGCGGGGACACTGCTGGCCGCCCGCTATGACGACTACCTGGCCGGAAACCGGGATCTGAGTGTGGTTTTCGAGCCCGACGAGCACAGCAGCATGCAGAACTTCGCGTGGACCCGCGACCGGCTGCTGCTGCAGACGTTGGTCGACGTCATCGGCCACATCGAGCTGGTCACCCCCGGCGCCTGGGAGCGCGAGGACATTCCGGGCGTGCCGAAGCACGCCACCACCGTCATCGTCGATGTCGACGAGTACGGCGACGAAATCTTCCTGGACTCAAGCGGATTCGACAGCCCGTCGCGCCTGCTGTGGGGGCATGCCGGCGGCGCGGTGACCGAGATCAAGCGGGCCCCGGGATTCTTCGACGCCTCCGAAGTCGAGGTGTCGCAGCATTTCGCGACGTCCGCCGACGGCACCCGCATCCCGTATTTCGTTGTGGGACAACGTGGCGTCACCGAGCCGCGCAAGACACTGCTGAGTGGGTACGGCGGATTCGAGTCGTCGATGCTGCCCGGCTACGCCGGGGTGCTCGGCCGGCTGTGGCTGACCCAGGGCGGCACCTACGTCGAGGCCAACATCCGCGGCGGCGGTGAGTACGGCCCGCGCTGGCACACCCAGGCGATGCGCGAGGGCCGCCACCTGGTCTACGAGGACTTCGCCGCCGTCGCAGCCGATCTGGTGCGCCGCGGCATCACCACCGTCGAACAGCTCGCCGCCGAGGGCGGCAGCAACGGCGGGCTGCTCATGGGCGTCATGCTGACGCGGTATCCGGAGTTGTTCGGTGCTCTGGTGTGCAGCGTGCCGCTGCTGGACATGAAGCGGTATCACCTGTTGCTCGCCGGAGCCTCGTGGGTGGCCGAGTACGGCGACCCGGACAACCCCGACGACTGGGAGTTCATCTCGAAGTACTCGCCGTACCAGAACATTTCGGCCGAGCGGACCTACCCCGCGCTACTGATGACCACTTCGACGCGCGACGATCGGGTGCATCCGGGCCACGCCCGGAAGATGACGGCGGCACTCGAGGCCGTCGGCCACCGCGTCAACTACTACGAGAACATCGAGGGCGGACACGGCGGGGCCGCCGACAACTCGCAGGCAGCGTTCAAAGCCGCGCTGGTGTATTCGTTCCTGGAGCGCACCGTCGGGGCGTGATTTGTGCACGTTTTTTCGCGCCGACCGCGGATTTTCGTGCACAAATCACTGTCAGGCGGCGGGGCTGGCTGCGGGCTTGGGCTTGCGCACCACCCGGCGGCCGAGGTTGCCCAGCAGCGTCACGAGCACGCCCAGCACCACCAGTCCGCCACCGACGGCCAGGGTGATGTTGAGCCACTCGTGAGCGTTGGCGATGGCGGTATCGACCATGACGTCGGCCACCTGGCGGACGTTGCCGGTGGTGCGGTTGAGCCCGTCGTTGATGTAGCGCCGCCCCGCCTCGATGCCGGCCCAGCCGGCGGCGCCGACGATCATGGTCGAGATGCCGAGGGCGGCAACGGTTTTTCCGCGGGATCGAGTGACTGCCAGGGTGAGCAGGGCGAAGATGCCCGTCAGGATGCAGATGCCGACCCGCGCCCACGGTCCCCACGTCGTCGCGGCGCGGAACTGGCCCGGCCGTACCGATTGGGCCGAATCGGTAATCGGCACTTCGATTTTCGACGGCACGCGGATGCCCAGCGCCGACAACGTCGCCTTGAACGACCGGTCCGACAGCATCGGAGACAGGTCGACGACCCACCGGCCGGACGCATCCGAGTGCGCCATGGTGTCGGTGAACAGCCAGTCGTGTGCATAGCCGTTCGCGGTGCCGAACTGGCCCGGGAACGCCGAGCTGGAGGTGTACAGGCCGGCGGCACTCGACATGGTGCTGGTGCTCAGGTCATATCCCGCACTGGTGGCCAGCTTGTTGATCTGGATGCCCAGCTCGCTGGCCGTGGCCTTCTGCAGCTCATGGTTCTTGGCCGCCGCGGTCGCCAGCGCGACGTAGCCGCCCCGGTCGACAATTGTGTGCTGCGCCCAGCAGACCGGCACAGCCACCGCCACAGCGACGGTGGTGACCAGCCACAACAGCAGTGTCGCGACGAATCGCAAGCGCCCTCCTACGTTGGTGGGCGCCGCCTCAGTCCGACAGCGCCCGTCCCACGATCAGCGGGTCGGCGTGCCCGACCACCTCATGGTCCTTGTTGTCGTAATCGAACTTACCGAGAACATGGCGCATGGCGTTGATCCGGGCACGCTTCTTGTCGTTGCTCTTCACCACAGTCCACGGCGCGACCTCGGTGTCGGTCCAGGCGAACATCTCTTCCTTGGCCGCGGTGTAGGCGTCCCACTTGTCCAGCGAGGCCAGGTCCGTCGGGGACAGCTTCCACTGCCGCACCGGGTCGACCTGGCGGATGGTGAACCGCGTGCGCTGCTCGGCCTGGGTCACCGAGAACCACAGCTTGGTGAGGCTGATGCCGTCGTTGGCCAGCATCTGTTCGAAAAGCGGTGCCTGGCGGACGAATTCAGCGTGCTGCTTGGGCGTGCAGTAACCCATGACGCGTTCCACACCGGCCCGGTTGTACCAGGAGCGGTCGAACAGCACGATCTCGCCGGCGGCCGGCAGGTGCGTGACGTACCGCTGGAAGTACCACTGGGTGCGTTCCCGCTCCGTCGGCTTCTCCAGCGCGACGACGCGGGCGCCGCGCGGGTTGAGGTGCTCCATGAACCGCTTGATGGTGCCACCCTTGCCGGCGGCGTCACGGCCTTCGAAGACGATGACGTGCCGCAGCCCGTTGGCCTGGCTCCACTTCTGCAGCTTCAGCAGTTCGATCTGCAGCAGACGCTTCTGCTCCTCGTACTCCTGCCGGTTCATCCGGTCGTCGTACGGGTAGCCCTCACGCCAGGTGTCGACCACTTCTCCGCTGTGCACCAGCACCAGTTCGGGATCGTCGTCGTCATCATCGCGGACTGCATAGCCGTCAACGGCAGCGGTGTCGAGGGTCACCGGCTGAAGGTAACCGCCGGGCCGAACCTGGCGGTGACGTCACGGTGAACAACAGGTGGCGCTACTTGGCGGTGCGCTTCGACCGGATCAGCGAAACCTTGGTCAGCACGTTGTTCATGCGGGCCAGGGCCTTCATCGAGTTGTGGTAGTAGTTGCCGCCGGTGCCCTTGCTGGTACGTGGCTCCACCACGGTCTCCTGGCGGCAGAACTTGCGGATGCCCTCGGCCCCACCGAAGCGCGCACCGATGCCCGACGTCTTCCAGCCGCCCATCGGGGCGGTGGTGCACATCAGGTTGGCCAGCACGTCGTTGATGTTCACCGCACCGCAGTCGAGCTGGAGCGCAACATCTTTGGCCCGCTGCACGTCGCCGGAGAACACGGTGGCGCTCAACCCGTACTGGCTGTCGTTGGCCAGGCGGACCGCGTCACCGACCGTGGCGACCTTCATGATCGGCAGCGTCGGGCCGAACGTCTCCTCGGTCATGCAGGCCATCGAATGATCGACGTCGACGAGCACCGTCGGCGGGTAGAAGCTGCCCGGGCCGTCGGGGCGCTTGCCACCGGTCAGCGCCCGGGCACCGGCCGCCACGGCCTCGTTGACGTGCCGCTCGGTGATGTCCACCTGGCCGGCGTCGATCTGGGCGCCCAGGTGGTAGCCCTCGCCGGCGCCCACCTTGAGGTTCTGCACGGCCTTGACGACGGCGTCGACGAACGCGTCGTAGGCCGGCTCCAGCACGTAGACGCGCTCGACGGACACACAGGTCTGCCCCGCGTTGAACATCGCGCCCCAGACCGCGGCGTTCGCGGCCAGCTCCACGTCGGCGTCCTCCAGGACGATCATGGGGTCCTTGCCGCCGAGTTCGAGGCTGACCGGGGTGAGACGACGGGCCGCGCGCTCCATGACCTTGCGGCCGGTGGCTGTCGAGCCGGTGAACTGGATGAAGTCGGAGTTGTCGATGACGGCCTCGGATATCTCGCGGGCACCCTGTGCCAGGGCCAGCACCTCGGGTGCACCGGAGTCGGTCCAGCCGCGCAGCAGCAGTTCGGCGGTCAGCGGGGTCCGCTCGGACGGCTTGAGCAGCACGGCACAGCCGGCGGCGAGCGCCCCGATGGCATCCATCAGCGCGTTGGCCACCGGGTAGTTCCACGGCGCGATGACACCGACGACCGCACGCGGGCGGTAGTGCACGGTGATCTTCTTGACCGACAGCATCGGCATGGGGGCCGGCCGGGTATCGGGCGCCAGCGCCTTCTCCATGGTCTTGACCACGTACGAGATGATCAGGATCGCCAGCGGGATTTCGGCCTTGGCGTCGACCATCGACTTGCCGGTCTCACGGACCAGCAGGGTCTCGATCTCGTCGCGGTGGTCGTTGAGCCACACCGCGAAACGTGCCAGCACCTTCGCCCGGCCCTGCGGCCCGCGGGCCTCCCACTCTCGCTGCGCGGCCCGCAGGCCGGCCGCGATCCGTGGTACGTCAGCCGGGTCCGTCCAGCGCACGGTCCCAGCGATGGCCCCGGTGGCGGGGTCGTAGATGGTGCCGGAACCGGGCGATTGGACGTCAGACGTAGCGGTCATACGGCCATGGTAACGACCAGGTGTGACACGGGTCGCACCCGGCTTGACGCGTGTCAAAAAATCTCCCCGGCGGCATCACGGCCGCGCCTCAATAGACCGCGGGCGGAGCTTTCGCCGCAGCCAGGCGCGCAGCCAGGCACACCACACTGGACCCGAACAGCAGCGCGCCGAGGGTGTCCGTGAAGTAGTGGTAGGTGAAGGCCTGGCCGAGCATGCCCAGCGGGACGAAGACGCCCGCCAGCACTCGAGTCCACAGCACCGCCCCGGCTGCTACGACGATCACGCCCAGCACGGTCACCATCAACACCGTGTGCCCACTGGGGTAGGCCAGTGCCCCGCTCTTGTGCCGGCCGAACAGCTCCTTGAGTCCGCGCTCGATGAACACCGCCAACTGCGGCGTCAGCGCGATGACCGCGGCGAGGCGCCAGCGCTTCTGCCACAACGTGATTCCCACCGCGATCACCAGCATCACCATGAGCACGCGCGGGTCCGTGAAGAACAGCAGCCAGCCCGAATACGGCTGACCGGCCCGGCCCGCATACTGGAAGACGTCGTCGACGGACGTGGAGCCCGTGCCGACGCCCCACCCCAACAGGGCCATCATCGCCAGCCCGACCGGCGGCCACCAGCGGACGAACTTCTCGACCGTCATCTGTGCGCGGCGATGCCCCGCACGTACGCGGCCTGACCCAGGTGCTGCGCGCAGTCGTCGACGATGCTGACCAGTCGCACGCTCGCGGTGACCGGCGGATTCCAGCGTCGGTCGACGATGCGCTCGAGCTCCTCCGACGTGACGGTCGCGACATACTCCAGCGTGACCTTGTGCACCGCGCGGTAGTAGCCGACCAACAACTCAACCGGCGGCCGCACCTTGCCGACATCTTCAGGAGTGTGGCCGTACCCGATGTCGTAGCCGGGCGCATCACTGTGCGGCAGGTCCAGCGCGAACCGCTGCTCCCAGCCTTCGCTCGTCCACACCTGCTCGACACCTGCGACGTCGCACAGCTGCATGTCCTGGCACCGCGCGCTGTGCCACAACAGCCACGCAATGCTGTTGGCCTCCGGCGTCGGACGCCAACACGACACCTCTTCAGAGAGGCCGTCGGTGACCTCGTCGACGTGCTCGATGAGCCGAGTGAACGAGTCGCGCAACAGTTCTCGCGCCGCCGCGGTGTCAGACATCTATCCGGCCGCGCCGTGGAAGACCGCCTCGACGTTGTTGCCGTCAGGGTCACGGACGAACGCACCGAAGTAACCGGGGTGGTATTCGGGCCAGAGCCGGGGCGCGTGCAAGGACTCTGCACCGAGTGCGACTGCCGCGTCGTGGAATGCGCTCACCGCATCGACATCGGCGGCCTGAAAAGCAAAGTGCACCTCGCGGTTCGGGCCCGACGCCTCCCCCGCGCTGGCATCGGCGATCCAGAAGTCCGGCTTGCCGTCGCGGCCGTAGCCGATGGCGATTCCGAAGTCCATCTGCCGGCTGAACCCGAGCACACCGAGTACACCGTCGTAGAACTGCTGAGATTTGGCCCAGTCACTGCAGTTGATACCGAAATGGTCGATCATGCCCCGATCGTGCCACGGGGCACCGACAACTCGGAGCGACGAACCCGAGATGGGTCCGCCGCCCCGATCGTTCAGTCGTCGGTCAGTTGTCGGCCAAGGTGCGGTAGAGCGCCTTCTTGGCCTCGGCGACTGCCGCGGACAGCGTCGTGACAGCCGCCGACAGGTCGGCCTTCTGCGCGTCGTTGCCGGTGAACTTGATCGTGCGCGCCAGCCCGGCGAGCTCGAACAAATCCTTGCGCAGCTTGATGACGTCGCCGAACTTCCCGGCCTGCCCGAGGAATGCCTGCACCGTCTCGCTGCTGACACCGCGCCAGGCGAGCAGCTGCTCACCGAACTCGGTCAGCGTCGCGACACCGTCCTCGACCGTGGCCACGCCACGAGCCGCGAGCAGCGAGAGGACGAACTCGACCTTGTCGACCGGCGGGGTGAACGCGCCGTCGGTGATCTCCGAAACCCGCTGCGCGAGCTGATCGGCCGTGGCCGGGCCTTCCTGTAGTAGCGCGGCCGCCGCAATCGCGGCACGCTTGATACGACCCCGGAAGAAGTGGTGTCCGGCGCCCGGCCCGAAGCCGCCGCCGAAACCACCGCCGAAGCCCGGGCCGCCGGGGCCACCCGCGCCGGGACCGAAGCCCCCGAATCCCGGGCCGAAGCCCCCACCGAAACCGGGGCCGAAACCAGCTGAAAACATCGCAATTCCTTTCATTGATTCGATGCATCTTGTACCTATCACGATACATCGGTTTTGCAATGCCTAGCCGTTCTAATCTTCAACTCAAAGCCAACTCACAGATCTGATGAGGGCCTGAGTCGTACGTTGTTCACATGAACGAAGCGGGCGCGGCCTACGACATCGTCATTCGCAACGGACTCATCGCCGACGGGTTGGGTGGCGCACCGTTCCAGGGCGACGTCGCAGTTCAGGATGGGTTTATCGCCGCAGTGGGCACCGTCGAAGGAGCCGGCGCCCGCGAGATCGACGCCACCGGCCTGCTCGTCACGCCGGGCTTCGTGGACCTGCACACCCACTACGACGGACAGGCCATCTGGTCGGATCGGATGACCCCGTCTTCCGCTCACGGCGTAACCACCGCGGTCATGGGCAACTGCGGCGTCGGCTTCGCACCGTGCCGGCCCGACGACCACGACGTGCTCGTCGACGTGATGGCCGGGGTCGAGGACATTCCCGGCGTGGTGATGGTCGACGGCCTGCCCTGGACCTGGGAGACCTTCCCCGAATTCCTCGACGCGGTTGACGCGGGACGCCGCGATATCGATGTGGCCGCGTTCCTGCCGCACTCCCCGCTGCGGGTGTACGTGATGGGCCGGCGCGGCGTCGACCGCGAACCCGCCACCCCCGAGGACCTCGCCCTGATGCGCAAGCTGGCGGCCGAGGCCGTGGAGTGCGGCGCCCTGGGGTTCGCGTCGTCGCGGCTGACGCTGCACAAGACCTCCGGCGGGCAACCCATCCCGAGCCACGACGCAGCGCAGGTCGAGATCGAGGCCATCGCCCGCGGCGTGGAAGACGGCGGCGGCGGACTGATCCAGTTCGTGCCCGATCTACTTGCCGGCGACTACGAGGTCGCCCTGAAAACCGTGTTCGACGTGGCGGCCGACGTCGGCCTGCCCGTCACGTTCACCCTGGCCGTCGGCAACGCCGGGCCGGCCACGTTCGAGGACGCGCTGCGGATGGTCGAGAAGGCCAACGAGAATGCCGGAGTCGGCGGTCCGCTCATTACCGCACAGATCTTCCCGCGCCCCATCGGTCTGGTCATCGGCCTGGAGCTGTCCGGCAATCCGTTCGTGCTGTATCCGTCATACCGCGAGATCGCCGATCTGCCGTTGGCCGAACGCGTCGCCGAGATGCGCAAACCCGAAGTGCGTCAACGCATTCTGAACGACACCGCGGCCGCCGACGGCCATCCACTGATGTTCGCGGCGCAGGCGTGGGACTACATGTTCCCGCTCGGCACTCCCCCGAATTACGAACCGGCACCGTCGGATTCGATCGCCGCACGGGCCGCCGCCCGCGGCGTCAGCCCGCTCGAAGAGGCGTATGACCGGGTGCTCGACGACGACGGCCACGCCATGCTGCTGGTGACGCTCGCCAACTTCCGCGACGGGTCACTCAACACGGTGGCCGAACTGATCCAGCGCGACGACGTCATCCTGGGCCTCGGCGACGGCGGCGCCCACTACGGAATGATCTGCGACGCTTCATTTCCCACGTACCTGCTGACGCACTGGGTACGTGACCGCGCGGCCGGCCGACTGGACCTTGCGCACGCCGTGAAGGAGCTGACGTCGATCCCGGCTCGCGTCGCGGGCCTGGCCGACCGCGGCCGAATCACGGTGGGTTACAAGGCCGATCTCAACGTGATCGACCATGACGCACTGACGTTGCACAAGCCGACCATCGCGCACGACCTGCCCGCCGGTGGGCGTCGCCTGGATCAGACCGCCGACGGTTACGTCGCGACCATCGTGTCCGGCGAGATCATCGCGGAGAACGGTGTGCCGACCGCGGCCCGGCCGGGCCGGTTGGTCCGCGGCCGGCAAGCGGCGCCGGCCTGAGGTTGCGGCGACCTATCCTGACGTCATGAGTGTGAAGGTGGATCTCGACAAGCTCGGCGACACCCTGGCCGACTTCCCTTTCGGCTTCCTGATCACCGTCGGTGACGATTTTCGCCCGCACACGGTGGCCGTGACCCCGGTGTTCGGCGGCGGCGCGCTCACGATCGAACCCGTCGGAAACACCACCCGGGGCAATGCCGGCGCCCACCCGGTCGTGACGGTGCTGTGGCCGCCGCGGGAACCCACGGGCTACTCGCTGATCGTCGACGGGACCGCCGAAGCCACCGATGCGGGCCTGCGGGTGGTACCGACGCGAGCGGTGTTGCATCGCAGCCCCGAAGGCATACACGACTGCGTTTCGCTCAAGGAGACCTGAGTTATCCACAGGCTGACACCCCGGGGACTGTCGTCGACGACGTCTGTCGGCTGCTATTGAGCGATGGGGGAAATCGAACAACTGCTTGCCGCGAACGGCGGGGTGGCATCCGCGGCGCAACTGCGGGAGGTGGGCTGGTCGCACCGGCAGATCAAGAAGCAGGGGTGGCAGCCGTTGCGGCGTGGCTGGTACGCCGGCCCGTCCGCCGACCCGCAAGTTGTGCGCGCGGTCGCGGCCGGGGGTGTCTTGGGCTGCGCCTCGGCACTGCGCCGCTTCCAGGTGTGGGTTCCCGATTCCGGTTTGCACATCCGGTACCCGGAGCGAGCACGCAAATCACAATCGAGAGTCCGGTCCTGCCACCCGTACCGACGTGATCCACCGATCACCGGGGCCATCGATCCCGTGGATATCGCAGTCGCATCGGCCGCGAACTGCCTGGATGCCGAGGGGCTCGTCGTGGTCCTGGACTCGATGCTGAACAAACGCATGATCCAGATGGCCGACGCGCGGGACATTGTCGCCGCATCGCGTTTCGCCTGGCTGCACCTGGCCGAGCGATGTGATCCGGACAGCGAGTCCGGCATAGAGACCATGATCCGGTTGCGACTGCGGGCATTGCGAATCCACCTACGCACTCAGGTGCACATCCCAGGAGTCGGACGAATCGACCTTCTCGTGGGCGACAGACTGATCATCGAAGCCGATAGCCGCGAACACCACATACCCAGATATCAGGCCGACCGGACGAGGGACAGAGTGGCGACGGGCATGGGGTATCTGGTGATTCGGCTGACCTATGAGGATGTTGTCTACCGCTGGGACACGGTGGCGGCGGACATCCTGGCCATAATCCGGCGGGACGGACACCTGGGCCCGATCACAACGTCGGCCTGAGAGCGCCGATAACCGGATATAGCCTCAACAACGCTCTCAGCCCGACATTGTGTCAGCCGTTGCGAACGTCAGGCAGCTGCATCCGCGCCGGTCGAATCGGAATGCGCGCTCCCGGCAGGCTTGTCGGCTCCCTCGGATGCCGATGGCTTGTCGGCTCCGCCAGGCGCCGACGCTGGAACCGTTGCCTTGTCGGGGCGGCCCGTGGCCGTGCCGGTCTGGGCGGACTTGGCACCCGGCCGAACCTTGTTGCCGGACTTGACCTTGTCTGCCTTCTTATCCGGCTTGCCGGTTGCGCTGCCCTGCGTGTCCGGCTTTGCTTCCGGAGCCTTCGAGGTCTCAGGGTCCTTCGAGGTGTCCGGGGTTTTCGAGGCGTCGGAGGAATCCGGGGCTTTCGTGGTGTCAACAGCCGTCGCGGTATCGACAGCCTTCGTGGTGTCAACAGCCTTCGCGGTATCGACAGCCGTCGCGGTATCGACAGCCGTCGCGGTATCGACAGCCGTCGCGGTATCGACAGCCGTCGCGGTATCGACAGCCGTCGCGGTATCGACAGCCTTCGCGGTATCGGGAGTCTTCGTGACGTCCGGAGTCTTCGCCGTGTCCGGCACCGTGAGAGTCACAGCGTTCGCGCTCGGCCCGCTGGCCGCCGGGACGTCGCCGGCCGCAACCCCTGAGACCGCGGCTGTCGGCACCGGTCCTGCCCCTGCGGCCGTTGTCGCGGCCAGGGTCGGCGGTGTCGGCGTCGGAAGGTTCGACAGCAGATTGTCGAGCCCCTGCTGGATGCTCGCTTCCAAGTTGGTCGCGAACTGGCCGACGGGTCCCGGAAGCGTGGTCAGCGGGTAGCCGAGATCGTGGATCAAGTATCCGGCGAGTCCGCCTTGTGCGTCGGAGCCGAGTAGCCCGTAGACCAGATTGCTGACCAGGCCGGGAATGTCCTGCGGGAATTTGATGGCCGACTCGATGGTCGCGGCCACGTTGTAGGGCAGGAAGCCGACGTAGTCGGCCACATCCCACAGCGCCCAAACCGGAGACAGCGCAACGTTGTTCACGGACGTCAGGATGCGCCCGGCAGTGGTCGCCCAGAAAGCATCGGTCGCGGCGACCCCGTCGGCCGCATCGGGCAGCCCGCCAAGAGCGGAACCGATGATGTTGGCGATGCCGTCGACGAGTCCGTTGATCAAGCCGGGCTGGGTGGTGCTCGGGCCCACCGGATAGGGGAACGCGTAGGCGATGGTGCCGATCGCGTTCGCTTTGAGGTCCCACGGAAAGGTGTAGTACGGATACGACTCGGCCGGGTTGGCGTACCGATTGACCAGCCAGCTCAACACCGAAGGGGCATAGTCCGGGCGTTGCACGGCGACCGCGATGGCGGTCAGCGCGTCGAACGGCAACGAGATCACCGCTTCGATCGGAATGGCGACGCTGCCGGCGACTCCGTCGACGAACCAGCCCGCACTTCCGAGCGCATCGGTGATCAACGAGGTGTTGGCCACGTTGGCCTCGATGGCCGGTAGCGCGCGTTCGGCCGCGCCGATTGATGCGCCGGCCGCGACCACGCCGGCGGTCAGAGCCGCCGCGGCCAATTTGGTCGGCATCAGCCGAATCGAAGCACCCATAACAGCGACCCCCTCGGAAGTGTGCCGGGCAACTGAACAATGCAGCGCCGACGAAGGAACCAATATTGACTTAGATGTCAATACTTACCAGATTCCCGGTGTCCGCGTACTTTGTTCGCAGCCAACCCGAGGGCGCACGAAAAAGCCCCGACTCGCCAAGCGAGCCGGGGCTTCCCGTAAAAGAGCTGGACTTAGAAGTCCATACCGCCCATGCCACCGGTCGGGTCGCCCGCGGGCGCTCCGGCCTTCTCCGGCTTGTCGGCGACGACAGCCTCGGTGGTGAGGAACAGCGCCGCGATGGACGCCGCGTTCTGCAGCGCCGAGCGGGTGACCTTGACCGGGTCGGCAACGCCGGCGGCCAGCAGGTCCTCGTACACGTTGGTCGCGGCGTTCAGGCCGTGACCGGCGGGCAGGTTCGACACCTTCTCGGCGACGACGCCCGGCTCCAGACCACCGTTGAAGGCGATCTGCTTCAGCGGAGCCGACAGCGCGACGCGCACGATGTTGGCACCGGTGGCCTCGTCACCCTCGAGCGACAGGGCGTCCAGGGCCGGAGCCGACTGCAGCAGGGCCACGCCACCACCGGCGACGATGCCCTCTTCGACGGCAGCCTTCGCGTTGCGAACGGCGTCCTCGATGCGGTGCTTGCGCTCCTTGAGCTCCACCTCGGTGGCAGCGCCGGCCTTGATGACTGCAACGCCACCGGCCAGCTTGGCCAGGCGCTCCTGCAGCTTCTCGCGGTCGTAGTCGGAGTCGCTGTTCTCGATCTCGGCGCGGATCTGGGCGACACGGCCCTGGATCGCGTCGGCGTCGCCGGCGCCCTCGACGATGGTGGTCTCGTCCTTGGTGACCACGATCTTGCGGGCGGTGCCCAGCAGGCTGACGTCAGCGGTGTCCAGCGACAGGCCGACCTCTTCGCTGATGACCTGGCCACCGGTGAGGATCGCCATGTCCTGCAGCATCGCCTTGCGACGGTCACCGAAGCCCGGGGCCTTGACGGCGACGGACTTGAAGGTGCCGCGGATCTTGTTGACGACCAGGGTCGACAGGGCTTCGCCCTCGACGTCCTCGGCGATGATCAGCAGCGGCTTGCCGGACTGGATGACCTTCTCCAGCAGCGGCAGCAGGTCCTTGACGGTCGAGATCTTCGAGCTGACCAGCAGGATGTAGGGATCCTCCAGGACGGCTTCCTGGCGCTCGGCGTCGGTCACGAAGTAACCCGAGATGTAGCCCTTGTCGAAGCGCATACCCTCGGTGAGCTCCAGCTGCAGGCCGAAGGTGTTGCTCTCCTCGACGGTGATGACACCCTCGTTGCCGACCTTGTCCATGGCCTCGGCGATCAGGTCACCGATGGACTGGTCACCGGCCGAGATACCGGCGGTGGCAGCGATCTGCTCCTTGGTCTCGATGGCCTTGGCGGAAGCCAGCAGCGACGCGGTCACGGCCTCGACGGCCTTCTCGATGCCGCGCTTCAGGCCGAGCGGGTTGGCGCCGGCAGCGACGTTGCGCAGGCCTTCGCGAACCAGGGCCTGGGCCAGCACGGTGGCGGTGGTGGTGCCGTCGCCCGCGACGTCGTCGGTCTTCTTGGCGACCTCTTTGACCAGCTCAGCGCCGATCTTCTCGTACGGGTCCTCCAGCTCGATCTCCTTGGCGATGGACACACCATCGTTGGTGATCGTGGGGGCGCCCCACTTCTTCTCCAGGACGACGTTGCGACCCTTGGGGCCCAGCGTCACCTTTACCGCGTCGGCGAGGCTGTTCAGGCCCCGCTCGAGGCCGCGACGGGCCTCTTCGTCGTACGCAATTGTCTTGGCCATTGCGAAGTAATTCCTCCGGTTGGGAATTGCACGTCTTTGGTCAGGCGCAGCGCCCGCGACGGACGACCTGGGGCTGTGCTCGCAGATGCGGCCCCGGCCTCACTGTCCCGACCTAGCACTCACCTATCGAGAGTGCCAAGGTTGTTTTTAGCACTCAGACAGGGCGAGTGCAAGGTCGTTCACCGTCCGCGAACCGCGGTTTCCGCCTCAGCGCGGTCGCAATCCGTCCATCATCAACTCGACCACCCGCTCGGCAGCGTCGGGGTTGTAGCGCTGCGCGGCCTGCGCCGCCACGAGCAGCGTCTTGATCTCGGGCACCGAGACGTCAGTGCGGACGGCGCCGGCGAGCTGCGCCGCCGTCAACAATTCACCGAGCAACGCCAGGAATTCATCCTCGACATGGGGCACCAAGGCGTTGACGTCGATCCCGAGGCCGGCGAGCGCGTCGACGAGGCCCTGATCGGTCTCTCCCCACTGGACCAGTGAGCGCAAGAAATCGAACAGCGCGTCACTCGGAGCGTCCGACGCCAAACATGCCCGACCGACATCCATGACCGACTGCAACCGATCCTCGATCACCGCACGGTAGAGATCGTCCTTGGTCGGGAAGTGTCGGTAGACGGTGCCGGCACCGACGCCCGCCCTCCGGGCGATCTCGTCGATGGGCACCGAAAGTCCCTCGTCGGCGAAGGTTTGATAGGCGACTTCCAGCACGCGGGCCCTGTTCCGGGCCGCGTCAGCACGCAGCGGCCGCTTCGGCTTGCAGATCATCATGCTCCCGGGAACAAATTAAACGGGGCTACCGTTCCGGATATGTGAAACTTCCGGGGCGCTCGCCCCGGATGAGGCCCAGGCTACCGAGGAACCGTCATGACCAAGTGGACAACCGCCAGCATTCCCGACCAGACCGGACGTACGGCCGTCATCACCGGCGCCAACACCGGGCTCGGCTACGAGACCGCAGCCGCACTCGCCGCCAAGGGTGCGCACGTCGTACTCGCCGTCCGCAACCTCGACAAGGGCAAGGATGCCGTCAACCGCATCCTCCAGGCCACCCCCGACGCCGACGTCGCCCTCCAGGAACTCGACCTCAGCTCACTGCAATCGGTCCGGGAGACCGCAGAACAGCTGAAGTCGGAGTACCCGGCGATCGACCTGCTGATCAACAACGCCGGCGTGATGTGGACGCCGAAGCAGACCACTGCCGACGGTTTCGAGATGCAGTTCGGCACCAACCACCTGGGCCATTTCGCGTTCACCGGCCTCCTGCTCGACCAGCTGCTGACGGTGCCCGGCTCCCGCGTCGTGACGGTCAGCAGCCTGGGCCACCGGATTCGCGCCGCCATCCATTTCGACGATCTGCAATGGGAACGCAGCTACAGCCGGGTGGCGGCCTATGGCCAGTCCAAGCTCGCGAACCTGCTCTTCACGTACGAACTGCAGCGACGACTGACCGGCGCGGAGACCGTCGCGCTCGCCGCGCACCCGGGCGGATCGAACACCGAGTTGGCTCGCCACGTGCCGCTGCCGCCCGCCATGGTGACACCCATCGCAGAACGGCTCTTCCAGAGTGCCGCGATGGGCGCCCTGCCCACGCTGCGCGCCGCGACCGACCCGGCCGCATACGGCGGCCAGTACTACGGGCCGGACGGACTGTTCCAGCAGACGGGCCACCCGAAGGTCGTCGGCTCGAGCGACCAGTCACATGACACCGAGTTGCAGCAGCGGCTGTGGGCGGCGTCCGAAGAACTGACCGGGGTGACGTTCCCGGTCTGACCATGGAAAAGCCCTGTGGGTTTGCGCGACAAGGGATTTCGCGCAGACCCACAGGGCTCCAGGACACCGAAAGGCTGCTAGTGCGGGTAGCCGATGTTCAGCAGGCCATTGCGCCCGTCGCCCACCGTGACGACACCGCCGCTCCCGTTGCCGATGTTCACCAGGCCGGTGCTCCCATTGCCAATGTTGGCGACGCCGGTGTTGCCGTTGCCCAGGTTGAGGATGCCCTTGTTCCCGATACCGAAATTGAGGACACCGGTGTTGAAGGCGCCGCCATTGAGCACACCGTCGTTGCTGCCGGGCCCGAGGTTGATGCCGGAGTCGGCGGACGCAGCGCCAGCGCCGAGCAGCGCGATTGCGCCAGCACCGGCTACCGCCGCCCCCAAGAGGACGGTTGAACGGATCATCGACATGACTTCTCCTTCGCTAGCCCGAATATTGATAAACCAAGGGTAGACAGTTCGCCAGCGATTGAAAAGGATTTCGGCAAATAACGCTACTTAATTTAGCGCATCCCCGAAACACACGCTCGATCAGAGTTTAATCAGGCGGATCAGCCAAACGATGCGACTACAAGATCAGCCAATCTCAGTAATTACCAACGATATTCATAGACATCCCGAGTGTGTTCGATATTGACGATACGAATCAATTTCGAACGCAATTGTCAAACCCTCGCTTGCGCACGTCATAAATACAACTGATGTGGCAAATTTTGATCCCTGCATAGTATTTACGCGACCGGGCAATTATGTAACCCGCAGATGCTGCGTATCCATTTGCTGCCAGATCCCGGCAAACAACCTCCGTGCCAGGTCCAACAGCTCGTCATAGAACCCGTCGAGCCTCAGGCTGAACATGTGCGCCCGCGGCGCGATCGCAGACCCACCTGGCGCGTTGAACGACCGTCCCCAGCGGCCCAAAGGCGCCCGATCGGTTGACCACAACCGAAATGAACGTGTTCTAAATATATTTCTTCGCACCATCCCGCCACCCCTTCAACCACGGCCACAGAGACCGCGGTCACCCGCCGGGCAACCCGCCAAAATATGCACGACAGCCGACTTTTCCGCAGGTGAGAATGCCTTTTTCAAGTTGATCCCGGTACCCGCGGTCCGCTGATATGAACGGACACACACTTTCCGCAAGATGTTCACAGCTTTCGATTACGGGTGTTAGTCTCCTCACGTTTATTTACCGGGGTGTCATATCTCACACCCGACGCGCGAGGAGGATCGTGGGCAAGCACAGGGCAGTGGGCACGAACAGCTGGTGGAGTGCGGCAGGGCCGCTCGCGGCTGCGGGATTGACGAGCGCGGCGTTCGCCAGCGCTGGTGTGATGCTGCTGCTGGGTCCCGATTCGCCGACGATGCAGTCGGTGACCGCGGACATCAGGCTCGTCAACACCGAGAGCTCGAGCGGCGACAGCGGCGCCAAGTCGGGCAACTCGAGCCCCTCCAAGGCCACGGACGGCAAGACCAAGAGCCCGACGAAGCCCAAGCCGCCGACCAAGCCCAAGCCTCAGCCCGGTGAGACGCCGGCCTCCGACGGCACCGGCAGCACCGGCAGCACGACCGACACCCCGCGAACCCCGCGCCAGCAGGCGCAGGACCGCATGCGCCAGTACGCGGACGACGCCAGAAAAGCGCTCAGCGACCTGGCGAAGGGCCCCAAGGTAAAGCCCGCTCCGGGCACCAAGCCAAAGCACGCAAGCACCGCCGGCGACACCTCGAGCGCCGCGACCGGCAGCTCCAACACGGGCACCCCGGGTACCCGTCCCGCGCGGGGTCCGCGATCGACGGCAGGCGTGGTCGCCGGCGGGCACGACGCCACCGAACCGGGCACTGCGCCGGCGACACCGCACACCACGACCAACCCGGCCGGCGCCACGACCCCGACGGTCCCGAGTGGCCCGTCCACCTCATCCGGCGCGGCAACCCCGGGCACCGGGGCGGTCATCACCGCCCCGACGACCAAGGCGTTCAACCCGATCACCAGCCTGCTGTCCGCGGTCAACCTGGGCGCCATGCTGGTCCCCCACACACCCACCAACCCCGACCAGATGCCCGGCGTCTGGGCCGTGATGGCCTGGGTGCGCCGCCAGGTCGAGTACGGCGCAGCCAACAAGCGAATGCACCCGGCCGCCCCGGCCTCCGTGGCCGCGAGCGCCCCACCGGCCACCAACCCGTTGGCCAAGCCCACTCCCCTGGGCGCCGTCAACCCCTTGGCCGCGCCCGCTCCTCTGGCAGCGGTCGGCCCGCTCGCTGTCCCCACCATCGTCCTACCCACGTTCGTCGACCCGACTGTGCTGGTCGCCAACTGGATCTATGGGAACGTGCACTTCGGCGTGCAAAGCTGGATCAACAGCCCCATCGGCTGGGTGGTCGACACCGGGATCAACCTGTTGGCCGGCCAGTACCTGATCGGCAACGGCGCCAATGGCAACGTGATCAACCCCAACGGTGGCAACGGCGGCCTGTGGTTCGGTGACGGTGGTAAGGGCTACTCGAGTGGCCTTCCTGGCGTAACCGGCGGCAACGGCGGCAACGCCCGCGGCTTCGGCAACGGCGGCTCGGGCGGCAACGGCTACTCGGGTTTCGGCATCTTCACCCCGACTGCCGGTGGTAACGGTGGCAACGCCGGCGGTATCGGCAACGGCGGCAAGGGCGGCGCGGGCGGCAACGGTGCCAATGGCGCCGATGGCCTTGCCGCGCTTGGCCAGAACGGTGACAACGGCCAGACCGGCGGCAACGGCGGCATCGGTGGCAACGGCGGCCACATCTTCGGCATCGGCGGCACGGGCGGCGCCGGCGGCAAGGCCGGCAACGGCGGTCACGGCGGCTCGGGTGTCCTCGGCGGCGGCGCCCTCGGCGGTGGCGGGAACGGCGGCAATGGCGGTAACGGCGGCGTCGGCGGCAAGGGTGGCAAGAAGGTCGGGTTCATCGGCACGGTCGGCGCCGGTGGCACCGGTGGCGCGGCCGGATACGCCGGCAACGGCGGCAACGGCTCCGACGGCAGCTCCTCGTTGATCCCGGACGGCGGCAAGGGTGGTGACGGCGGCAATGCCGGCACCGCGGGTGCCGGCGGCTTCAACGGCAGCGGCAAGAAGCAGGCCGCGACCGGTAACGCCAGCGCTACCGGTGGCAACGGCGGCAAGGGCGGCAACGGCTTCGACACCATCACCGCGATCGGCGTCGCGGGCAACGGCGGCGCCGGCGGTAACGGCGGCTCGGGTGGAACCGCGGGCAACGGCGGTAGCGGCGGCGCCGGTGGCACCGGCGGTAACGGCGCCAATGGTCTTGCCGCTCTTGGCGAAAACGGTCCGAATGGTGGCCACGGTGGCGGCGGCGGCAACGGTGGCGCCGGCGGCACCAACTCCGGCAACGGCGGCAAGGGCGGCGCCGGCGGTGGCGCCGGCAACGGTGGTTCCGGTGGTTCCGGTGTCCTCGGCGGCGGAGCCCTCGGCGGCGGCGGTAACGGCGGCAGCGGCGGTAACGGTGGCGGCGGCGGCAAGGGCGGCACCGCGGCCCATGGCACCGTCGGGGCCGGCGGCCAGGGCGGCGCGGCCGGGTCCGGCGGCAACGGCGGCAACGGCTCGGACGGCAGCTCGTCGCTGATCCCCGACGGCGGCACGGGCGGTAACGGCGGCAACGCGGGCACCTCGGGCGCTGGCGGCTTCAACGGCGCCGGCGCCAGCCAGGCCGCCAACGGCGCGGGCGGCAACGGCGGCAGCGGCGGCAAGGGCGGTAACGGGTTCAACACGATCACCGCGATCGGCGTCGCAGGCAACGGCGGCGCCGGCGGTAGCGGTGGTTCCGGCGGATCCAACGGCAATGGTGGTAACGGCGGCGTGGGCGGCATCGGCGGTAGCGGCGCCGACGGCCTTGCCGCACTGGGCCAGAACGGCCCGAACGGTGGCCATGGTGGTGCGGGCGGCACCGGTGGTGCTGGTGGCACCAACTCCGGTAACGGCGGCAGCGGCGGGACCGGCGGCGCGGCCGGTAACGGCGGCAGTGGCGGATCCGGTGTCCTCGGCGGCGGAGCCCTCGGCGGCGGCGGCAAGGGCGGCAACGGCGGTAACGGTGGAGCCGGCGGCAAGGGTGGCGCCGCGGCGCACGGCACCGTCGGCAACGGCGGCAAGGGCGGCGCGGCCGGAAACGGCAGCAACGGCGGCAATGGCTCCGACGGCAGTTCGTCGCTGATTCCCGACGGCGGCAAGGGCGGTGACGGCGGCAATGCCGGTAACGCAGGTGCCGGCGGCTTCAACGGCGCCGGCGCCAACCAGGCCGCCAACGGCGCAGGTGGCAACGGTGGCAACGGCGGTAAGGGTGGCAACGGCTTCGACACCATCACCGCGATCGGCGTCGCAGGTAACGGCGGCGCCGGCGGTAACGGTGGTTCCGGCGGCACCGACGGCAACGGCGGTAACGGTGGTTCCGGCGGCACCGGCGGTAAGGGCGCCAACGGCCTTGCCGCGCTTGGCGAAAACGGTCCCAACGGCGGACACGGTGGTGCGGGCGGCACCGGTGGTGCCGGTGGCACCAACTCCGGAAACGGCGGCAGCGGCGGGACCGGCGGCAATGCCGGCAACGGTGGTAGCGGCGGTTCGGGCGTCCTCGGCGGCTTCACCGGTGGTTCCGGTGGTGCGGGCGGCAACGGCGGCGGCGGCGGCAAGGGCGGCGCGGCAGCTCATGGCACCGTCGGCAACGGCGGCAAGGGCGGCAACGCCGGAAACGGCGGCACCGGTGGTGCGGGATCGGACGGAATTTCGTCGATCCAGCGCAACGGCGGCACGGGCGGGACCGGTGGCACCGCCGGCAGTGCCGGGGCAGGCGGCTTCAACGGCGCCGGCGCCAACCAGGCCGCCAACGGCGTAGGCGGTAACGGAGGTGACGGCGGTCGAGGCGGCAACGGCTTCGACGCCCTCACCATCCTGGGCACCGCCGGCCGCGGTGGAGACGGCGGCGCCGGCGGCTCGGGTGGCCTGACCGGTAACGGCGGCGCCGGCGGCGCAGGCGGTACCGGTGGCAACGGCGCCAACGGAACCATCGGGGCCTCGCTGGGTGCCACCGGCTTGTCCGGCAGCAACGCCGGCGCGGGCGGTAACGGTGGCGTCGGCGGCGCCGGCGGAACCGTCTCGGGCGTCGGCGGCGGAGGCGGTGCCGGCGGCACTGGCGGCACCGGCGGGTCCGGCGGCGTCGGCGGGCTCCCGGCATTCGGGTCCAACAACGCGGCCGGTATCAGCGGCGGCGGTGGCTTCGGTGGCACCGGCGGTGCAGGCGGTGCCGGTGGCACCGGTGGTGCCGGCGGATTCTCTGCGAACGGCCTCGACGGTGCCGGCGGTACCGGTGGCATCGGCGGCAATGGTGGCACCGGTGGCGACGGCCAGACCGGCGCGAACGGCACTCCGTTCATCAACGGCAATGCCGGTTCCACGGGCGGTGTCGGTGGCCACGGCGGCGCAGCGGGCGTCGGCGGCAACGGCGGAACCTCCGGCGACAATGTCGGTGGTGCCGGAGGCAACGGTGGCGTCGGTGGTACCGGCGGCACCGGTGGTGACGGCGGCAAGGGCTACAACGACAACGTGACCCAGTGGGGCAACGGCGGCAACGCCGGTGCCGGCGGCACTGGTGGCACCAGCGGCAACGGCGGTAACGGCGGCACCGGTGCGGGCACTGGCGCCGGTGGCAACGGTCCTGCCGGCGGTGCCGGGGGCGCGGGCGGTTCGGGCGGCGCCAACGGCGGCCACGGCACCCACGACGGCAGCGACGGTGCTCCGGGCAGCACCGGCGCCAGCGGTACCGGAGGCACCGGCAATCCGGCCGGCGGCACCGGAATCCTGATCTAGCCACAGATACCGAATGCGGTGTGGCGCCAATCGGCGCCACACCGCATTCGTCTATTCAGGACTGCCTCCGGATGCTGT
Source organism: Mycobacterium sp. PDNC021 (assembly GCF_048282635.1). Classification (NCBI taxonomy): domain Bacteria; kingdom Bacillati; phylum Actinomycetota; class Actinomycetes; order Mycobacteriales; family Mycobacteriaceae; genus Mycobacterium; species Mycobacterium sp. PDNC021. The sequence continues at coordinate 1,632,932 of NZ_CP182502.1, read as the reverse complement.
CACCTCCGCAGGTCCAACAACTCCTCCTGGAACCCGCCGAATCGCCGACCGGGCTCGACGAGATGCACTTCCAGAATCCAATGGCACTGCCGCCCTTGGGAATCCATCCGCCGCATCGGTAGGTCCGAGCCGGGTGCGACATAGGAGTCGATCTCGTGGCCACGGATCTTCTCGTGCGGAAACTCCCCCACGAGGTGTCCGGCGATCGCGCCACCGAATTCCCAGCCGGCAGCTCGACTCAACCCGACGACGTGGTCGAACAACTGCGCGCCGGTGATATCCGGAGTCGACTCGAAGTGCGCCCGCGCCGCCTCCCACACTTTCGGTAAGTCATTGCGCAAGGCCAACTTTCGCGGATCGTCACCGAGCACGAAGGTACGGCCGAAGTCGGCTTCCCATTCCTCGAAGAGCGGGCCGAGGTCGACGAACACGATGTCGTCGGCAGCGATCACTCGGTCGGGCGGGTTCTCCCGCGCGGTCGCGAGCGTGTTCTCGCCGCCATGCACGATCCGCTTGTGCCAGTGCCGGGTGACGCCGAGGATTTCGGCCGCCAGATCACGGATCTCGTCGGTCACCTGACGCTCGCCGACGCCGGGCCGGATCAGCCCACGTTCTTCGATGGCGACGAACAGTTCCGCCGCCTTGTCCTGGGCATCCAGCAGCCGCGCGGCCCGCATGCCCTCGTCAAACTTCTCCACCGCACCGATGCTAGGCGGGCCGCACGAACTCCCACCCAGCCGCCCGCATATCGGCGATGGCCCCGCCGTAGCCGGCCGCGGTACCCGAGCCCGGATGGTTCATGTGCGAGATGACGACGGAACCAGGTTGCGCACCAACCACATTCGCGCGTACCCGAGCGGCGGGCAGCGTCGCCCCACAATCGCCGTTGACGCTGAACCCGAGCGGCTGTAGCCCGAGGTCATGCACGATCTGCACGGCCACGTCGTCGTAGTGGGCCGTGCCCGGACGGAACCAGGTGGGCGACTTCCCGGTCAGTGCGGTGAGCTTCATCTGGTTGCCCCACACCTCGTCGACGACCTCGGCAGCCGACCGCGTGCCCGCGATGCCGTAGGCGGCACGGCCGCTCACCGACAACGGCACGTGCCGGGTGCCGTGGTTACCGATCTCGAAGAGCGGATTTGCCGCAAGCTGTGCCGCCCGGTCGGGGTGCTGGTCGACCCACCGGGAGTTCAGGAACAGCACTGCCGGCACGTTGTTGCGCTGCAGTGTGTCGAGCAGTGCCTCGTCGACACCGCCGCGGCAGGCATCGAAGGTCAGGGCGATCTGCCGGCCGTTCGGCGGGAACGACGTGACGATCCCGGGCAGTGCCATTCCCCACTGGGTCGGCACCCGGCGCGCGTACTGGCCCGCGACCGCACCCGGATCCAGTGCGGCGGATGCCCGCGCGGCAAATGCCAGCGAACCGGCGGCAGCAGCCCCAGCAGCCAGGAATGCGCGTCTGGTTATCACTGCTCGGACGCTAGGCCGGGACTCTGAACAACGAGTGTCGGGAGCCTGTCAGTTTGCCGAGAACCGCGAAGGGTACGACCGCCCTATTGTGGGAACCGAGCAGCCGTCTCCGATCTCGATGGCCACCAGGAGCCGACCATGTCGTTGGTAGTACCGCCCTATCCCCCGGCCCGCTACACCGCCGACCAGCCGGAGATCAGTGCCACGCTGCGGCGCGGTGACGAGCCGGCCGACTACGACTCGCACGGCGTGATCCAGTACCACTACCTCGCGAACCAGAAGAAGACCGCGGGCGACTACGGCCTGTACCGCGTCGACATCGCGCCGCGCGGCGGTGGCCCGGGCCCGCATTTCCACCGCGCCATGTCCGAGGCCTTCTTCGTACTGTCCGGCACCATGACGCTGTACGACGGCACGGACTGGGTGCAGGCCGGGCCCAATGACTTTCTCTACGTCCCGCCGGGCGGCGTGCACGGCTTCCGCAATGAGGCCGACGAGTCCGCATCGGTGCTGATGCTGTTCGCTCCGGGAGCTCCGCGGGAGGCGTACTTCGAAGGATTCGGCCAGCTCGCCGAGATGACCGATGACGAACGCCGCGAGTGGTTCATCCGGCACGACAACTTCTTCGTCGAGTAACACCGCTGCCCCCGCGACCGCGCACGCTCGCGTGCGCGGCGGTTTTCTGCGCCTTCCCTGCACCGCAGCTGTGCACATTGAGTCATTTGTCTCTACCGACCAGTAACACAAACATCCCATGATGTGCGTTGCCGTCAATTTTTGCTCGATCCGTGATCGAACCGACGGATCAGTCAGGTACACGCTGCGCCAGGGACCGGCTGCAGCGAATGAGAGGAAACCATCTTGCACGCCGCCGTTCGTTCGTCCGTCCTTTCCGGAGCCACACTGCTGACGGCGGGAGCCATCGCAGTCGCCCCGATCCAACCGATGGCCCACGTGCCGTCGATCCCCTCGATCAGTCATGCAATGTCGACCGCCGCCGTCAACCTGACCAGCAGTCCGTTCGACCTGTACGGCCAGGTGCTGGGGACGGCCGTCGGAAACCTGCAGGCTGACGTCAAGTCGTACATGGAGATGGGCCTGTTCCCGATCCTGCGCCAGGTTCTGACCAACCAGGTCGGCACCATGACCGGTCTGGTCAACGCCCTCGGCGACAGCGGCAAGGCCGTGGTCACCGCGTTGACCACCAAGGTCCCCGGCTACCTCGGGGCCGCTGTCGGCGACCTGGGCAAGGCCAACATCGAGGGTGCGCTGAACAACCTCCAGCTCGCGATCCTGCTGCCCGTCATGGCCGCCATCAATCCGATCGGGCCCCTGCCGAAGGCCCTGGGCAACCTCATCTCGCAGCCGCTGCAGAGCATGATCAACATCGCCAACGATCTGCCGAACCTCATGCTCGAGCTGGGCGTCGGCCTCATCGGCCCGGTCGCCGGCACCCTGGGCGCCGTGGGCACTGCGACCCAGAACGTCATCAACGCCGTCAAGGCCGGCGACCTTGGCAAGCTGGCGACCGCGGTCATCCAGGCACCGGCGACCATCGTCGACGGCCTGCTCAACGGCGGCTACGGACCCAACCTCGGCGCCCTGCTGGGACTCGACATCCCGGGCTTCTCCATCTTCGGTGGCGGCCTACTCGGCGGCGGCGCAACCGTCCCCGGTGGCGCGACGATCTCCGGCACATTGCAGGCGATCGTCGCCGTGGTGAAGTCGATCCTCACCGACATCACTCCCACCAAGACACCGGCTGCGACCGCCGCGACGACGACCACCACCAAAGCCGTCTCCGATGTGGCTTCGGTGCCGTCCACCACGGCCGCGACGGTGACGCTGAGCACCGCCGCGACGACGAAGGCCGTCGCGGCGGACCCGACGAGCACCGACAAGACCAAGACCGCCGGCTTGACGAGCGAGGCCACCGGCTCGGCGACCGACACCACCACGAAGGCCACCGACACCTCGACCGACACCAATACCGGCACCAAGACGGACACCTCGACGGGCTCGAGCACCGACACCAAGACCACGGGTTCTGTCGCGGGTTCGACCTCCGCCGGTGACGGCAAGACGGGCGACACCAAGACCGGTTCCAGCCCGTCCGGCTCCAGCTCCTCCAGCTCCTCCAGCTCGAGCAGCTCCGGCTCGGGCTCCAACTCGTCCAGCTCCAGCAGCTCGGGCTCCAACAGCTCCAGCTCGAGCAGCGACGGCGGCACCAAGACGACCACGTCCGGCAACAAGGGCCATGACGGCAAGTCGGGCTCGGGTTCGAGTGCAGGTTCGACTTCGGGTTCGGCATCAGGTTCGGGTTCGGCTTCGGGCTCCGGTTCCGCCTCGGACTCGGGCGCCAAGGGCAGCCAATCCAAGGGCTCGCACCAGGGTTCGAAGAGCAAGTCGAAGTCGCACAGCGCGGCCTGACGCGTAAGACCAGTCGGCGGCGGCGGATTTTCCGTCGCCGCCGACTTCCATTTGGGGCCCTCAGGGACGGTCGATCGTCCAGGCCGCAGGGCGCGCCACGTCATGAATCTGATGACGACTGGTGACGCCGAGCTTGGGAAACGAGCGATACAGATGGTTGGACACGGTCCGCACCGACAGGTTCAAGATGGCCGCGATCTGCGGATTGGTGTACCCCTCGCTGACGAGGTAGACCACGTTGTGTTCCTGCGAGCTCAACGCATCGGTCTGCACCGATGACGAACGCGGACGCACTCCGGCCGCCCGCAGTTCACGGGCGCACAGCTCGACCCACGGCGCCGCGCCGAGATCCTGCATGACGGTCAGCGCCGCGGCCAGCTGATGCTGGCAGTCCCGGCGCCGGCGGTGCCTGCGCAGCCATCCGGCATAACTGATGCGCAGCCGCGCCCGCTCGAAAGGCCAACGGTTACCAGCCGGATCGGACAGCGCCTCGGCGTAGCGTGCACTCGCGGTATCTGGATTGAGTACGGCGTCCGCATGAGCGACCAGCTGGGTCAACCGCGGTGACACGGATCTGGGCAGATGCCCCACAATCCGGGTCAGATGTTCGCGGGCCTGATCGATTCGCCCCGTCAACACGGCGGCCTCGGCGTAATCCGCCAGCGCCAGATACGACGCGCATGGGTGCAGCGGCAATCCAGATTCGTCGAACTGCTCCGACAGTTCGGCGTAGGCAGCGGTGTTCTGGTTCTCCGCCAGCGCGATCGACCCCGCGACGTGGTGCATCCACGCCGCCAACATCGGCCGGTCCCGGAAGTCGGCCAACTCGGTGGCCGACTTCAGGCGCGCACGGCTGGTGGCGGCCTGCCCGCGCCGGGCAGCCACCGTGGCGATCACCAGGTCCGCGATCCGGGCCACCACGGGCACATCGGCGACCGCCGCCGAAGAGCTCATCGCGGTCGCCGATTCGACGGCCTCGTCCCAACGGCCCGAGTCGACGAAAGCCCAGGACAGCGCCGTTGAGGCCAAGCCGCCGAAGCGCGGCGCCAGCACACCGGTGTGCGCGCCGCGCAGGCAGCGCACCGCCAGGTCCGGTTCCCCGGCCAGCCAGGCCGACGCACCGACAGCGGTGAGCCCGACGGAATCGCCGACCTGACCGGCCAGCCCGACGATGTCCGGCAACTGCAGATGCGCCAGGTACGGGTCGGTGGCGGTACGGATCCAGACACTGTCGGCGCGCGCAGACACCGAGGCCGGTGGCTCGGCGTCCTCCAGCTGCCTCAGCAGGCGTGCGACGCCACACCGCCCCGCGGCATCGTCGGCGACGAAAGTGACCGTCGCGGCGACCCGAAGCGACTCCCAGGCGACCGCGGGGGCTATATCGACAGCCAGGCCCGCCGCCTTGAGCAACATGTCCAGAACCTGCTGGTTGTTGGCGTCCCAGCACCGGGCCGACCCCAACTCCGTATGGGCACGTACCTGAGATATGAGGTCGTCGACACCGTTCAGCGCGCGCCGGCTGAGCTCCGCCGACCAGTTGGGATCGCCGGCGTTGCGCGCCAGGGGCGCCGCCCGCACCAGACGCCGGGCATGCTCGCCGACATCGCTGGTCAGCATCGCCGCGCGGTGCATGACGGTCGCGGCCGCCAGATAGCCGTCCCGGCGCAGCACCTCGTCGCAGGTGTCGGCCAACTGCGCGGCCAGCGCGTCGTCGGGTGTGAGTGCCGCTTGCGCGCGATGCCACACCTGCCGGTGCGGTAGCGCCACCAGGGCCTCGGCCAGACGAAGATGCGCCGCCGAGCGCGCCGCCGACGGTGCCCGGTGATAGGCCGCCGACCGCATCAGCGGGTCCAGGAACCGCACCCTGCTCGATTCCACTCGGATGATCCCGGCGACCTCGGCCGGCGCGAGCGTGTGCGCATCCGCGAGCGCCGCAGGCATCAGGTGCCGCAGATCTTGTTCGGAGGCCGCCGCGAGCACGAGCAGCGCGGCGCGGGTCGGCGCGGGTAACCGCGCGAGACGGCGACTGAAGATACCGAGGCTGGGTGCGGGCAGCGCCAACGGTTCGGCGGCCGGCCCCGCCGTGAGGACATCGGCCGCGGCTGTCTCGGCGAAGGCGATCACGGCTGCCGGGTTACCCGCGGCCGCGGTCAGGACCTGCTCTCGTCGCAGTCCGCGCGGCACGTAGGGCTGCCGTTCGAGCAGCGCGGCAGCATCGTCGCGCTCCAGCGGTCGCAATTCGATCTCGACCGAGCGGCCGTCACCGCTGAGCACCTTTCCGGCCGTGGCCGGGATCGCCAGTACAACGGTCAACAACCGGCCTGCGCTGCGGCGGGCGGCGAACATCATCGCGGTGCGCGACGGTTCGTCGAGCCACTGTCCGTCGTCGATGCAGACCAGGACCGATTGCCGCTTCTCGACGGCGTCGAGCAGCCCGAGCAGGGCCATGGCGACCCGCACGGTGTGGAGTTGCTCACCGCTCGGCGACTGCAGGGCGGTTTCGATGACCCGCTGGTACTGGTGGGCCTCACCACCCCAGCAGCCGAGCGCGTGAATGAGTTGGTGCACACCGGCGAACGGGGTATCCGATTCGCCCGGGGTGCCGGCGATCGACAGCACCCGAAAGCCAACCGATCGGGCATGCCGGCAGGCCACCTCCAGCAGCGCGGATTTGCCGGTCCCGGCAGCGCCGGACACCACCACGGTGTGCCCGCGCGGGGTGTCGCTGATCGCGGACATCAACCTCGAAAGTTGTTCACCGCGACCGACGAGTTCCGGTGTCAGCGTGGCCGACCGTTGCGGAAAGGGCTCGGCGACCACACCACCTCCTGTGACCCACGTCCCACCCGATTCGGAACGTTAGGCAGACCTCACGGCGCTGTCAACTATCCGGTTAGTTAGCAAACTGGCCGGGGTGGCTAAGATCTCGGAAATGGGGCACCCGCGAGATTCCGACGCCACTCGGGCGCGGCTCATCTGCGCGGCAACTGCCGAATTCGCCGAGTACGGCATCGGTGGGGCGCGCGTCGATCGCATCGCTGCCAACGCGGGCGCGAACAAGGCGCAGATTTACCACTACTTCGGCAGCAAAGATCAGCTGTTCGACGCCGTGTGGGCGGCGATGACGCAGAGGTTCTTCGCCGACAGCCCGGTGGTCGCCGACGACCTGCCCGGCTACGCGGCCCATCTGATCGACGTCTATGCCAGCCAGCCCGAGGTCGGCCGGCTGATCGCCTGGCACCGGCTCGAGAGAGCCGACGATTCCAGCTCGGGCTTTCCCGGCGAGACCATGCACGAGCAGATTGCGTCGATCGCTGCCGCCCAGGCCGACGGCAAGCTCACCAGCGAGCTTCCCGCGCCGGTGCTCTTCACGCTCGTACTCACCATCGCGTCGATGTGGCACAACCTCAGCCCCACCTTGCTGGCCGTGATCGGCATCGACGACCACGCCCAGCGCAAGGCGATCGTCTGCGACGCGGTGACACGGCTGATCACCTCCTCTGGCGGCGACACCACCGAGGGGCGCGCCGGGACACGCCGGACAAATGTGCATCCGCCAAACCCGTTGCCCTAAACTGCCCTTCGACCAAGGAGGAGTCTTCGGGTGCGGGCTTATGCAGCGCCCAGCACCCAGGCTTTACGGGGCTGGCAACGTCGGGCTTTGGTGCGGTATCTGACCGCCAAGCCGCGGGATTTTCTCGCTGTCGCGACCCCTGGTGCAGGCAAGACGACCTTCGCCCTGCGGATCGCCGGTGAGTTGCTGACCGAGCGCACCGTCGACCAGGTGGTGGTCGTCGTCCCGACCGAGCACCTCAAGACCCAGTGGGCCGAAGCCGCGGCTCGCGTCGGCATGTCCCTTGACCCCAAGTTCAGCAACTCCGTCGGCCACACGTCCTCCGACTACCACGGCATCGTCGTCACCTACGCCCAGGTGGCCAGCCACCCGACCAAGCACCGGGTGCGCACCGAGAATCACAAGACGCTGGTGATCTTCGACGAGGTCCATCATGGCGGCGATGCGAAGAGCTGGGGCGAGGCCATCCGCGAGGCCTACGACGACGCGACGCGACGTCTCTGCCTGACCGGGACCCCGTTCCGGTCGGACGACAGCCCCATCCCGTTCGTCAACTATGAACCCGACGGCAGCGGCCATCAGCAGTCGGTGGCCGACCACACCTACGGCTACTCCGACGCTCTCGCCGACGGCGTGGTGCGGCCGGTGGTGTTCATGGCGTACTCGGGTGAGGCCCGCTGGCGCGACAGCGCCGGCGAGGAGCACTCGGCCCGCCTCGGTGAACCGCTCAACGCCGAACAGACCGCCCGCGCCTGGCGCACCGCGCTGAACCCCGAGGGCGAATGGATGCCCGCGGTGATCGCGGCCGCCAACAAGCGCCTGGGCCAGCTCCGCCGGCACATCCCCGACGCCGGCGGCATGATCATCGCCACCGATCAGACCACCGCCCGCGCCTACGCCAAGCTGCTGCACTCCATCACCGGCGAGGAGGCGACCATCGTCCTGTCGGACGACCCGACGGCGTCGGCCCGCATCTCGCAGTTCTCGGAGAGCAGCAGCCGCTGGCTGGTCGCGGTGCGCATGGTGTCCGAAGGCGTCGACGTACCGCGGCTGGCGGTCGGGGTGTACGCCACGAGCGCGTCGACTCCCCTGTTCTTCGCGCAGGCCATCGGCCGGTTCGTGCGCCTGCGGAAGAAGGGTGAGACGGCCAGCATCTTCCTGCCGTCGGTGCCCAACCTGCTCGAGCTCGCCAGCGAGCTGGAGCGCGAGCGCAACCACGTGCTGGGCAAGCCCCACCGCGTGTCCGACGGGCTCGACGACGAGCTGCTCGAGCAGGCGCAGAAGAAGGAAGACGAGAAGTCGGAGCTGGAGAACGGCTTCGAGATGCTCGGCTCGGACGCCGAGCTGGATCAGGTGATCTTCGACGGTTCGTCGTTCGGCACCGCGACGGAGGCCGGCAGCGACGAGGAGGCCGACTACCTCGGTATCCCCGGTCTGCTGGACCCCACCCAGATGCGCGATCTGCTCAGCAAGCGCCAGGACGAGCAGCTGCAGAAGCGCAGCGCCAAGGCCGCGGCCACCGGCGCGCCGCCGCCACCGATGACCACGCACGGCCAGCTCCGCGAGTTGCGCAAGGAGCTGAACCTGCTGGTGGCGGCGTTCCACCACCGCACCGGCAAGCCCCACGGCTGGATTCACAACGAGCTGCGACGCCGGCACCCCGGCCCGCCGGTGGCTGCCGCGACCCGCGAGCAGCTGCAGGACCGCATCTCCGCGCTCCGGAACATGCAGCGCGAGCTGACGGCCTAGCGCCGCCGTCGACCGTGTGGGTTGACGAGGGAATTTCGCCGATTTTCCGCGGAATCCCTCACTCTCGACGCGGATAGTTAAATCCCGAGCAACTCCGGCAGATCAGCGACCGACTCGACCACGTAGTTCGGCTGCATCGCGAATTCGTCTGCGGCCCAACGGTCCAGCGTGTCCTGCCGGAACTTGCCGGTGCGCACCAGCACGCCGGTCATCCCGACGACCTGCGCCGCGAGCACGTCATTGTTGAGGTCGTCGCCGACCATGTACATCTCTTCAGGCTCGACGCCGAGCCGCGCGGCCGCGGCCAGGAACCCGGCGGGTGCGGGCTTGCCGACGGCGGTGCCCTGATAGCCGGTGGTCTGTTCCAGGCCGGCCAGATAGAGCCCGGTGTCCACCCGCAGGCCGTCGGCGGTGTTCCACGCGTTGCTGCGATGCATCGCCACCACGGGGACGCCGCGGGCCATCCAGTCGTAGACCCAACTCAGGGTCAGATGCGTGTAGTCGGGTCCCGCGCCGCCGAGGAGCACCACGTCGGGCGTGTCGGGCTGCTGCGGTCCAGCGAAGTCGGCGGCGTACACCAGATCGACGCCGGGCATGTCCGCACCGATCTGGCCGTTGTTCACCAGGAAACATCGGGCACCCGGGTAGCGGTCGCGCACGTAGTCAGCGGTCAGTACAGCAGCGGTGACGACCTCGTCGGATGCGACGTCAATGCCTGCGGCACAAAGCAATTCGGCGATCTGCTGACGGGTCCGGGTAGTGGTATTGGTCAGGAACGAGCGGGCGATCTGACGCTCCTGGAGCGCCCGCAGAGTTTCGGCCGCACCGTCGATCGGACGCCACGAGGTCACCAGGACACCATCGATGTCGAAGAGGACCCCGCCGATTGCCATGCTGCCGACAGTAAACGCCCGCCGCTCCCGCGCAACTCAGGCGGTCCGCTCGGTAGTGTCTTCGGCCATGACCACCAAGTGGACCGCCAATGACGTGCCGGACCAGACGGGGCGGGTGGCGATCGTCACCGGTTCCAACACCGGGTTGGGCTATGAGACGGCGCGCGTATTGGCCGGCCAGGGCGCGCGCGTGGTGATGGCGGTGCGCGACACCGCCAAGGGCGACGCAGCGGCCGCCCGGCTCCGGGCGAGCACCCCGAACGCCGACGTCACCGTGCAGAAGCTCGACCTGGGTTCGCTGACCTCGGTCCGCGCCGCAGCCGACGACCTGCGGGCCGCGTACCCGCGGATCGACCTGCTGATCAACAACGCCGGCGTGATGTACCCGCCCAAGCAGACCACCGCCGACGGCTTCGAATTGCAGTTCGGCACCAATCACCTGGGCGCCTTCGCGCTCACCGGCCTGCTGATCGAGAACCTGTTGCCCGTCGCGGGCTCGCGGGTGGTGACGCTCGGCAGCATCGCGCACCGCATCCTCGGGAAGATCGACTTCACCGACCTGCAGTGGGAGAAGCGCCGCTACAACCGCGTCGCCGCCTACGGTCAGTCGAAACTGGCCAACCTGATGTTCGCCTACGAGCTGCAACGCCGGCTGGTGGCCACCAACGCCGAAACCATCTCGGTCGCGGCCCATCCCGGCATTTCCAACACCGAGTTGATGCGCCACATCCCCGGCTCCAGCCTGCCCGGCTTCAACCAGATCAGCGGGCTGGTCGCCAACAGCCCCGAGGTCGGCGCCCTGGCCACTTTGCGGGCCGCAGTCGACCCGAACGCCCGCGGTGGCGAGTACTACGGCCCGTCCGGGATCCGGCAGCTGGTCGGCCACCCGGTGCTGGTCCAGTCGAGTGCGCAGTCGCACGATGCCGGCATCCAGCGCCGGTTGTGGACGGTGTCCGAGGAACTCACCGGCGTCACCTTCGCGATCTAGCCCGATGCGAACTGTCGAGGAACATCAGCAGGTCGTCGCCGGGTTGATCAGCGCGCGGCCGGCCGTCACGGTGCCGTTGGCCGACGCCCTGGGGCTGGCCCTTGCCGACGATGTGGTGGCGCCGCTGTCCCTACCCGGTTTCGACAACTCGGCGATGGACGGCTATGCCGTGCTGGCCGCCGACGTCGCCGCGGCCTCTGCCGAGAACCCGGTGAAACTGCCTGTCGCCGAAGATATTCCGGCCGGTCGCACCGACCTGCTGACCTTGACGCCCGGTACCGCGCACCGGATCATGACCGGCGCGATGCTGCCGGCCGGCGCCACCGCGGTGGTGCCCGTCGAATCCACCGACGCCGCGACGGACATCGTCGCGATCTTCTCCTCCAGTTCGGAGGGCCGGCACATCCGGCGCGCCGGCGAGGACGTCACCGCCGGGATGACGGTGCTGCCGGCCGGTGAGGTGCTGTCTCCCGCGGCACTGGGCCTGGCGGCGGCCCTCGGCTTCGCCGAACTGAAAGTGATTCCGCGGCAACGGGTTCTGGTGCTGTCCACCGGAACCGAACTGGTCACGCCGGGCACCCCGCTGCAGCCCGGCCAGATCTACGAGTCCAATGCCGTCATGCTGGCCGCGGCGCTGCGCGAAGCCGGGGCCGACGTCACCACCGCACCCGCCACGTCCGATGACGTCGCGCTGTTCCGGGAAACCCTGGCCGGTCACGCCAAGGACGTCGACCTGATCATCACGACGGGCGGCGTCAGCGCCGGCGCCTACGAGGTGGTGAAAGACGCCCTTACCGGAGATGTCGAGTTCGTGAAGGTCGCCATGCAGCCCGGGATGCCGCAGGGTGCAGGCCGTTTGACGGACACCCCGAACGGCACGCCCATAGTTACGCTGCCGGGCAACCCGGTTTCGGCGCTGGTGTCGTTCGAGGTGTTCATCCGGCCGCCCCTGCGCGCGGCGATGGGGCTGACGTCCGAAAGGCCGCGCCGCTCGGCGACCCTCACCGAGAAGCTGACGTCCCCCGCCGGGAAACGGCAGTTCCGCCGCGGCGTCGTGGGCTCCGATGACGAAGTGAGCAGCTACGGCCCGCCGGCGTCGCACCATCTCCGGTGGCTGGCGACGGCAAACTGCCTGCTGGACATCGGCGAGGACGTCGTCGATTTGGCAGCCGGATCTCCCGTGCCCATCTGGGATCTCAGTTAGAGCCCCCCAAACCGTAGAATCGAGTCCCGATGGCCAGACCTTTGCGCCCCCCAGCTGATACCCCGGAGTCCGACCTGTCCCGTTTGGTCGATCTGGTCCGTTCCACCGTCCCCCCGATCCACCCGGCCGGGCTGCCGTTCGTCGGCGGCGCCCTCGGCGTCGCCGCGATCGGCGCCCGCAAGCCGTGGATCCGGGCGGCCGGCCTGACCGCGGCCGCTGCGTGCGCCGGATTCTTCCGGCATCCGTCGCGGACGCCACCGAGCCGGCCCGGCGTCGTCGTCGCTCCGGCGGACGGCCAGGTGACCCTGATCGACGAGGCCGTACCGCCCGCCGAGCTGAACCTGTCGGACGAGCCGCTGCCGCGGATCAGCATCTTCCTGTCACTGTTCGACGCGCACGTGCAGCGCGCGCCGGTGGCCGGCGAGGTGATCACCGTCAAGTACAAGCCGGGCCAGTTCCTGTCCGCCGACAAGGCCGAGGCCAGCGAGAACAACGAGCGCAACAGCATCTGGCTGCGCACCGCCGACGGCCACGACGTCGTCGCCGTCCAGCTCGCCGGGCTGCTGGCCCGCCGCATCGTGTGCAACACCCACCCGGGTGCGCACCTGGCGCTGGGTGAGACGTACGGCCTGATCCGTTTCGGCTCGCGCCTGGACACCTACCTGCCCAAGGGTTCGGTGATCGGCGTCGAGATCGGCCAGCGCGCCGTCGGCGGCGAGACCGTGCTGGCGGAACTGCCCGGCGGGTCGCCGGCATGAAACCGCGGATCAAGACTCCGCAGGTAAGCCTGCGGAAGCTGGTCCCCAGCGCCCTGACGGTCGCTGCCATCTGCCTGGGTCTGACGGCGGTCAAGTACGCCCTCGATCACCGCCCCACCGAGGCCATGGCGCTGCTGGCCGGTGCCGCGATCCTCGACGCGCTCGACGGGCGCGCGGCCCGCATGCTCAACGCCACATCCAAGATGGGCGCCGAGATCGACTCGCTGGCCGACGCGGTGAACTTCGGTGTGGCACCGGCGTTCATCGTGTACGCCACCCTGCTGGAGCACAACACCTCGCCGCTGGCGTGGATCGTGGTGCTGCTGTACGCGGTGTGCATCGTGCTGCGGCTGGCGCGGTTCAACGCGATGCTCGACGTGGAGGGCCCGGCGTTCGAGAAGGAATTCTTCACCGGCATGCCGGCCCCCGCCGGCGCGATCGGCGCCATCGGTCCGCTGGCGGCCAAGATGCAGTTCCCCGGCCCGTGGTGGGATTCGCACTGGGGTCAGGTGTTCATCTGCGTCTGGCTGATCGGCGTCTCGCTGCTGGTGGTCAGCACCGTCCCGATGCGCAAGGTGCACACCTTCGCCATCCCGCCGAACATGGTGCTGCCGCTGTTGGCCTTGCTCGCGATCCTGGTCGCCGCCTCGGTGATGTACGGCTACATCGTCATCCTGGTGATCATCGTGGCTTACGTGCTGCACATCCCGTTCGCCATCCGCACCAAGGCGTGGCTGCGCGAGCACCCCGAAGTGTGGGACGACAAACCCAAGGAGCAGCGGCAGGCGCGCCGGGCCATCCGCCGTGCGCAGCCGCGGCGGACCGACCGCCAGCACCGCCGCTCCACGGCCCGGCTCCGGTTGCGTAGGCCGGGTCCGCGGCGATGACACAGGCCCTGCAGCCTGCTTCCGACCCGACCGGCGCGCAGCTTCAGCTCACCGCCCGACTCAATACCTCAGCACTCGACGCCCGTCGCGGCGTGGTGATGCTGCACCCCGAAGCGATTGCCGCCCTGGGCATCCGCGAGTGGGACGCGGTGTCGCTGACCGGTACCCGCACCACCTGCGCGGTGGTCGGCGTGGCCGCCACCGGGACTCCCCCTGGCACCGCGCTGCTGGACGACGTGACACTGTCCAATGCCGGCGTGCGGGCCGACGCCCCGGTGCTGGTGTCCCCGGCGACGGTGTACGGCGCCCGGTCGGTGACGGTGAGTGGCTCCCGCCTGGCCTGCTCCTCGATACCACCCGCGACGTTGCGAATGGCGTTGTTGGGCAAGGTGATGACGGTCGGCGACACGGTCTCGCTGCTGCCACGGGATCTGGGTCCTGGCACCTCGACGTCCGCGGCCACCGCCGCGCTGGCCACCCAGGTCGGCATCACCTGGACCTCGGAGTTGCTCACGGTGACGGGCGTGGACCCCGCTGGACCGGTCAGCGTGCAACCGAATTCGGTGGTTTTTTGGGGCGACGGCATCACTCCGGCTGTGTCTCAGCCGGTGGCAATCCCGTCGGAAACCGCTGCCGTCCAAGCCTTTTCGATCGACGACCTGAAGGGCATGAGCGCCCAGGTGACCCGGCTGACGGAGTGGCTCAAGCTCGCTCTGGACGAGCCCGAGTTGCTCGAAACATTGGGCGCCACAGCCAATCTCGGCGTGGTGGTGTCCGGTCCCGCGGGCGTCGGCAAAGCCACGCTGGTGCGCGCGGTCTGCCGCACGCGCCGCCTGGTCGAACTCGACGGTCCGGAGGTCGGGGCCTTGCGGGCCGAGGACCGATTGGCCGCGGTCGCCGCTGCGGTGAGTTCTGTCCGCGATGGCGGCGGCGTCCTGTTGATCACTGACGTCGACGCACTGCTGCCCGCGGTCGCCGAGCCGGTGGCCACGCTGATCCTGACCGAGCTGCGCAAGGCCGTCGCCAGCCGGGGCGTGGCATTCATCGCGACGTCCGCCGTGCCCGACGGCGTGGACGCCCGGCTGCGTGCCCCCGACCTGTGCGACCGCGAACTCGGACTGACCCTGCCCGACGGCGCCACCCGCAAGGCCCTACTGGACGTGCTGCTGCGGTCGGTGCCCGCCAAGGAGCTGAACCTCGACGAGATCGCCGAGCGCACACCGGGATTCGTCGTCGCCGACCTCGCCGCGCTGGTGCGTGAAGCCGCACTGAGAGCCGCTGCCCGCGCCAGCTCCGACGGTGCCGAACCGGCGCTGACCCAGGATGATCTGGCCGGCGCACTGTCGGTGATCCGGCCGCTGTCGCGGTCGGCGACCGAGGAGGTCGCCGTCGGGTCGGTGACCCTCGACGACGTCGGCGACATGGTGGCCACCAAGCAGGCGCTGACCGAAGCGGTGTTGTGGCCGCTGCAGCACCCGGACACCTTCGAGCGCCTCGGCGTGGAACCGCCGCGCGGTGTGCTGCTCTACGGTCCGCCCGGCTGCGGCAAGACATTCCTGGTGCGTGCCCTGGCCAGCTCCGGCCGGTTGTCGGTGCACTCCGTCAAGGGCGCCGAGCTGATGGACAAGTGGGTGGGCTCCTCCGAGCGCGCCGTGCGCGAATTGTTCCAGCGCGCACGCGATTCCGCGCCGTCGCTGGTGTTCCTCGACGAGATGGACGCGCTGGCACCGCGGCGCGGGCAGAGCTTCGATTCGGGCGTCACCGATCGCGTGGTGGCCGCACTCCTCACCGAACTCGACGGCATCAATCCGCTGCGCAACGTCGTGGTGGTGGGCGCCACCAACCGGCCGGACCTCATCGACCCCGCGCTGCTGCGCCCGGGCCGGCTGGAGAAGCTGGTGTTCGTCGAACCGCCCGATGCCGACGCCCGTCGCGAAATCCTGCGTACCGCAGGCAAATCCATTCCACTGGCGCCCGACGTCGACCTCGGCGAATTGGCCGGCGATCTCGACGGCTACAGCGCCGCTGATTGCGTTGCCCTGCTGCGCGAGGCCGCCCTGACCGCGATGCGCCGGTCCATCGACGCGGCCGCCGTCACCGCGGACGACGTCGCGAAGGCCCGGGAAACCGTGCGGCCGTCACTGGATCCCGCTCAGGTGCAATCACTTCGGGAGTTCGCCGAGAGCCGGTAGGTTTCTGCCGAAACGGCATTCCAGCAGGTCCGTACTCGTACTTTTCCTGCCGGAATGCCGTTTCGGCGCTAGGAACCCGGGAGGCTCAGGACCGCCTGGATCGCGGCGCGGACGCGGCGTTCCAGCTCAGCGGTATCCGCGCTGTCGAACTTGCCGTCCAGGAACAGGAACGCCAGGCCGTGCACCAGCGCCCAGACAGCGTCGCTCAATGCGTCGGCATCCGCGGCCGGAAACGCGCGGGCGATGTTGGCCCGAAGGTAGGCGGAAATCGCCGCAACCGCCTCGACGCGCTCGGGACTGCCTGCGTCGCATTGCTCGGTGAACATGGCGCGGAACAGGGCGGGCCGCCGGAGCGCGAACTGGACGTAGGCGATGGCGACGTCGGCGATCTCGTCCGTCGTCGACGGGGACGGGCTCACCGCGACCAGATCCTGCGCCAGCTCGCGATAGCCGACGGCCGCCACGGCTGACATCAGCGCGTCCCGGTCCTGGTAGTGCCGGTAGGGGGCGGCGGCGGTGACCCCGGCGTGGCGGGCGACGGCGCGCATAGACAGCGCCGCGGCGCCCTCCTCCTCGAGCAGCGCGAGCGCCGAGTGCACCAGCGCGGTCCGCAGATCGCCGTGGTGGTACGTCGCTTTCGACATCGAACCAGACGTCGTCATGAGTCCTGCCTCACAAATGTTGACACTGTTTACATTGCCCCATATAAATGTGAGCAGCGTTTACATCATACCGACCCGAAGGCAGCCGATGTCTCCCACACTGTTCACCCCCTTCACCCTCGCATCAGGTCAGACGCTCCGAAACCGCATCACCAAAGCCGCGATGGAGGAAAGTCTGGCCGGCGCCGGGCAGGCTCCCGACGATCGGCTCATCGCGCTGTACCGCCGCTGGGGCGCCGGCGGCGCGGGCGTCCTGATCACCGGCAACGTCATGGTCCACGCCGAGGCGCTCACCGGACCGGGCGGCGTCGTCCTCGATGCGAACTCGCCGCTGGCGCCCTTCAAGGACTGGGCCGAAGCCGGCAAGAAGGGCGGGGCGAAGATGTGGATGCAGATCAGCCACCCGGGTCGTCAAGTCAACGCCAACATGCCCGGCGTGGTCTGGGGACCGTCGGACGTCGCGGTGGATGTGGGCAAGCACAGCAAGCGGTTCGGCCGGCCGAGCGCGATGACGCAGCAGCAGATCAGCGCCACCATCCAGCGCTTCGTCACCACCGCGGCCCGCGCAGAGGAAGCGGGCTTCGACGGCGTCGAGGTGCACGCCGCACACGGCTATCTGCTGTCGCAATTCCTGTCGCCGTTGGTCAACACCCGTACCGACGAATGGGGCGGGTCGCTGGAGAACCGCGCCCGCCTGCTGCTGGAGATCGTGCGGCAGATTCGGCTGGCGGTGAGCCCGGAGTTCGTGGTCGCCGTCAAGCTGAACTCCGCCGACTTCCAGCGCGGCGGCTTCGACGCCGACGACGCCGTGCGCGTCATCGCGATGCTCGAACCGCTCGGTGTCGACGTGGTCGAGCTGTCCGGCGGCAGCTACGAGAGCCCGGCCATGACCGGACGGCCGACGGACAGTCGTACCGCGGCCCGCGAAGCGTACTTCCTCGAGCTGGCCGCAGAACTCGCCAAGACCAGCCCGATCCCGCTGATGCTCACCGGCGGCATCACCCGCCAGGACACCGCGAACATGGTGCTGGCCAACGGCATCGACATCGTCGGCATGGGCACCGCCATCGCCGTCACGCCGGACCTGCCCAACCGCTGGAGCCACGGCGAGGAAGCTGTCGCGCACCTCAAGCCGGTGACGTGGTCCGACAAGACACTGGCCTCGGCGGCGAGCATGGCGCTGGTGCGCTACCAGATGCGGCAGATCACCCGCGGTGCCGAGCCGACGGGGCGCACGTACCCGCTGTGTGCCCTCATCGTCGACCAGCAAGTTCAGCACAAAGCCCTGGCACGCTACCGCAAATGGCTGCCCACTCAGCCGTCCGACCTGACCTCCCCCATTGCATTGAAGGACCACCGATGATCCAGCCGATCCCCCACAACCACGTCGCGATCATCGGCACCGGTTTCGGCGCCCTCGCGACGGCCGTCCGGCTGCACCAGTCCGGCATCGACGACGTCGCGCTGATCGAACACGCCGACGACGACGTGGCGGCATTGCGCTGGCAGGTGAATCGGCAGCGCTGGCGCATCACGACCGCCACCGGCGAGCGGACCGCGGCCCACGTCGTCGTCGCTACCGACGCTCCGGCCGAGCCGGCGATCCGGACCGCGCGACGAATCGTGCCCCGTCGCTTCCGTGCGATCTCCAGCCTGTCGGACAAATACTTTCCCGACGACAACCAGGAGACCGGCTCCGAGACCCGCCAACTGCCGCTGACCGACCGGCTGTTCGGCACCGAGGGCGTCTCGATGGCCGAAAGTTGGAACGGTGAGCCCGTCGCCTATCTGGGGACGTCCGTCCATGGTTTCCCGAACTGCTACTTGATGCACGGCCCGAACATCGGCGTGCGACACAACTCCATGGCGCAGATGCTGGAGTCCCAAGCGAACTACATCGCCGCATCGGTGACCTACGCCCGCGACTTCGGCTTCGCCGCCGTCGAACCGACACCAGCCGCGCAGCTGAACTACACCAATATCCGGCAAAGCAGCAGCGCCGACTTCCGCCGTCGCACAAGCCGTTTCATCCCGATCGATCACCTGGTCCAGCGCCCGGTGCGGGATCTGGTCAGCGCGGCGGTTCGTCCCGCCACTGAAAGCTGTTGACATACTTGCCCATATCCGCGGCCAGCTCCAGGCTGGCCCCCGTCGGCGGGCCGGACCCGGGGCCGAATTCCCGGAACGGCCCCGCCGCGGCGGCGACGAGCGCCAGATCGTCTTTCACGGCCACCATGACCAGGATGCGGGTCCGTGAGGCGACCACGTTCTGGCCGTCCGGCCAGTCGTCGGCGGCAACGCCGTATCCGGGCTGGTACCCCACCAAGGTGTTGGGCAGCTCGTAGGCCACCCGTGAATCCGGGAAGGCATCCGTGAGCAGTGTCGTCGTGATGTCCTTGGCGTCGCGTCCCCGTGCCGGTTCACCCCAGAGTCGCATCACCCCGCCACTGCCCCCGGTGTACTGAGCCGTCACACCGCTGTCGTTCATGGTCACCGAGTACGCCGTACCCGGCGCCGGATAGGAGACGCTGAAGGCGCCGTCAGGTGCGGTGAATCTGGGGTTGGTCACCACGGGCTTACCCATCAGCGGGTGACCACAGTTCGGCGGACACTGGTAACGAGCGACCGGTTTCGTTGTGGCAGCGGCTGTCCCGACCAACCCGAGGGCCACGACGATGATCACTGTGGTCCAGGTAGCCACCAGCCGTCGCGTGGTCAGTGTGCTTGTTGTCGGCGCTGCTTCGTCGCCGCCTTCGTGCCGCGACGTCAACTGCAGGACCAGCCGCAGCAGCAGCAACCCCAGCAGGGTGAACCCCACGTGCCAGGCCATCTTCGCCCACTGCGAGATACCTGCTGAGTCCTCGTCACCGAGCCACACGTGTGCCAGCACCGGAACGATCGCGATCAGCAGCACGCGCAACCAGACCCGCCGGCCACGGGGCCGGAACCACAGTGCGGCGCCGAGCATTCCGGCTGCGGCGGCTGCCGTGATGGGGATGGTGATGCCACGAATCGCGGCCTCGATGAAGAAGTCCGCCAACGGCTGGTCATGGTCGACCAGCCCGGAATCCAGCTGGGCGAACATCCGGACCATGGTTGTCGCGGCCGTCACGCCCAGTGCGCCGGTCGCGCCGATCACATAGCCGTACAACGACTTTCGATCGCCTGGGTGCAGCAGCCGGATGAGCAGGGTGGGCGCGATCACCACCAGGGCCTCCACCGCCGAAAGCCCGGCCTCCACTGTGCGCAGATGCACTGCGGCAACGCCGCTCTCGAGCGGGACGCCGTATGCGCGCGCGACCACCGCGCCGGACCCGAAGGCGAATGCCACGCCGAATCCGATACCCAGACCCGCGCTGACGAACACCCGGGCCCGCGCCGGTCCGTGGTAATCGAGCTGCCGGACGTAGAGCGCGAACAGCAGCGGAATCCCCACGGCCACAGTGGAGGTGAACAGTCCGAGCAGCCGCAGCGCCGACGCGCCGACCAGCGCGGCGAAGAAGACGGCCAGCCCGATCTGGAACGACCGGTGGGTGCGCGCCGGAAGCTGCGGAAAGAGCGAACTCACCAACCCGATGCGGCTCATCCGGACGTGCCCTGAGCCACCAGCAGGCTGCGCGCCAGCCTGTCGACATCAGGTGTGCCCAGACCGGTGACGGAGTCGAAGCCTGGGCCCGCCATCGCCACCGCGTTGCCGCCGACAGTGACGTCGTGCAGCGCCGACAGCCGACCGGCCCGCTGCACCCGGTACAGCAGCTGATTCAGATCGCCGAGCAGTCGTCCGCCATGGTCGAGCAGGTACTGGTCGATCACAGCGGCCATCCCGGCCCAGACCGGCGCCGACATCGAGGTGCCGCCGGCGAGCACGGTTTCGCCGCCGAACACCATGCGGGCGCCGGTGAAGAAGTCCGCGACCGCGGAGACGTCGGGGACGAGCCGCTTGTTGCGTCCGCGTTCCGACGGGACACCCCGCTGCCACGCCGGACGGTCGAACAGGGCGGACGTCCCGCCGCCACTCCCATGAGTCAGCGGCACGTCGAACCAGGCCAGCTCACCGAGCCACTGGCCGTGTTCGTCAGTGGACAGTGTGGTGCCGCCGACGGCCGTCATCTCGGGCACCGAGGCCACCGAATCCAATCCGATGTCGTCGATGCTCGGTGGTGCCGACCAATCCTGCCCGCCTTTACATTCCAGCCCGGCCAGGTCGCCGCTCGCGTCGAAGGCGGTCGTGCCGCTGCGGTGTGCCCGCGACAGCGCCGAGCGCACCGGCGCCAGATCGGCTGCGGTCAGCATCTTGTCGCAGCCCCAGCCGATCGACAGGCTCCACTCGGCGCCGGGGAATCGCCGGTCGGCGTCGGCCATCATCTCGCCGATCTTGCGGTAGGCGCCGTCACCGGACACGGTCGGCCGGGCATTGACGTAGACGGTCTGGGCATCGGGGGCGATGGCGTGGGCCATCTGCAGATCCATCGTCGTCTCGCCGGTGCGTTCGGATGGCATGTCCCCCACCACGACGGGTGTGAAGCGCGGCAACTGATTCAGCTCGGCGAACTTGTCGAGATCAGATTGATCGAAGCCGTCGAAACCGAAGATGACGATGGTGCGGCCCTTGCCGGTGTATCCCTGGTCGGTCAGCGGCATGACGTTGTAGGCGCGGCGCAGATCCTGCGCGGTCAGTCCGCCGGCGGGAACGTCGCGGGACACGATCAGCGGCCGCGACTCCCGGAACGGCGTGAAGCCGAGAAGCCTGCCGAATCCGGTGAGCTCGGCGGCCAGCGACGACGGCAACTCCGGTTGGCTGGTTGCCGCATAGAAGGTCTGCCCGCGGCGCCCGCGGTAGTCGCGCACGTCGACGCCCAGCGCTCCGGCCATGGCGCGCGCCGAGCCTTCGACGGTGGCCCAGTTGTCGCCCGGGCGCCACTGCACCGAAAGCCCTGCGTCCCTTGCCCATTCGATCAGCCCGTCGGGCCGGGTGGCGTGCGTCAGCGCAGCGGTGAGTTCGACGTGCGCCGCCGCCGACGGCCCCAGATCGACCGAGGCCGTCAGCAGATGCGCCAGTGGGCCCGACAGGGCCAGCTGTCCACCGTGCTCAGCAGGTGAGCCGGCGGACGCCAGCACCGTCAGCCCGGCTGCTACCAGTACTGCGCCGATGCGCCGTACGGCGCATCGGCGACCTACTGGGATGGGGCTCCCGTTCTAGTGCGGAGCGGTGACGACGTTGCCCGGCAACGCGGTCTGCGGTCCCGGAGCCTTCACGGTCGGGGAGAACGAGTTGCCACCCTTGGTGGGCCCGCCCTTCTCGCTCGGGGTCACCGGCGACGACGAGGCCGGTGCCGACGTCGTCGTGGTGGTGGTCGTGGTCGTGGTGGTCGGCTCTTCCTTCGCCTTCTCGCCACAGGAAGCGAGCAGGCCCATCGCGAGTCCGGCGGTCACGGCGATACCGGCCACCATCTTCTTGCGGGTCGAGTTACGAACGGTGGTCATACCGGTTCTCCTTTTGTCCATTCCGTTCGCCCCGACAGCCGTAGCTACGAAGAAACGGGCATCGCGATCGTAATCCCGATTCGCTTCTTACAGCATACCGATAGGTGAGTTCCACAACTGGGATATCTAGCCCAGCGATGGGACACGACGCTTCGCTGGCAAATACCCGCTGGGCATCGGCGGCACCCGCCGGCGCGACTACTGAGGCTGGTGCGACGGGAGATGACGAGGTTCGAAAAACGTTCAGCAGAACTAGTACGCGACGTACCAGTAGCCCATACGGTCAGAACCGTTCGGGACTTCGCTCCGGTGAAGTCGTTTTGGTATCGAATACAAGGGGAAATTTCACGTGATCAACGAGTTGCTCTTTCGTCGTACCGCTGCCGCCATCGGCATTGCAGCCGTAACCGGTGCTGCTGTCGTCGCCTGCTCACAGGCCAAAGAAATCGGATCCACCGCCTCGTCGGCCGCCAGCTCTGGCGCCAGCGCCGCATCGTCTATCGCGAGTTCGGGAGCCAGCGCGGCATCGTCTGCCGCCAGCTCCGCATCGAGTGCCGTCTCGTCGGCGATCGCCGGCTCGCCCACGACGGTCAACGTGCCGGGCGTCGGAGACGTGAAACTGGACGGCCCGATCGCCGATGCGTACGCCAAGGCCGGCGGCGAAACCGCCCTCGGCCTACCGACCGCTCAGCCACAGAAGGTGGGCGACGGAACGGTGCAGGCGTTCGCCAAGGGCACCATCTTCGACTCCCCCGCGACCGGCCCACACCTGGTGCAGGGCGAGATCCTGCGGGAGTACACCGAAAAGGGCGGCGCCGGCGGCGAATTGGGCTTCCCCACCACCGACGAAGCCCAGACCGCGGGCGGCCCTGACGCGCCCAAGGGCGGCTGGATCAGCGAGTTCCAGAAGGGCACCATCACCTGGCTGAACCAGGGCGACGGCACCTTCAAGGGCACCATCACTCCCAAGCAGTAGTCACTGCTCTTCGACGATCCCGGCGAGCCGGGCCAGCGACGCCTGCAGCCAGTCGGCCGACGTCCGCCTGGCCCGGTTCAGCCGCTTCTCGTCGGTCAATGCGGTCCAGTCGTAGGTATGGGTGACGCGGGTGTGCCCGTCGTCGATGGGCTCGAGCTCCCAGCGCCAAAGGTGCCCCGGCTGCGGGAGTCCGGGTTCGGACGGCTTCCACGCGATGCGCCGCCCTTCGACGAATTCCACGACGTGGTTCTCCCGGTTGGCGCCGAGGGTCAGCCCCATGACGAACACGTCGCCCACCGCGTGGACGCGTTGGCCGGCGGGCGCCTCCGCCAGGTTGTCGTTGCCGTCCCAGCGCGGCTGCTGGGCGGGATCGGCGATCAGTTCGAAGATCCGCGCCGCTGGGGCGGCGATGTCACGACTTGCGCTGACGACTCGAATTTCGTTGTCCACAAGTCATATTCAACCCTAAGTCGGCAACCGCCGATTGATGAACAGCGCGGAGATCACCGCGCAGGTCAGGGCGAAGACACCGAGCCGCAACCACGCGGTCCCACCGGGCCCGCGGATGATCTCGTAGCCGATCTGCTGCTGGATGGCGTCGTAGCTCTTGTTCAGGTCCTCGATCTTCGCCGCCGTGTACATCTGCCCGCCGGACAGCTCGGCGACCCGTTTCATCGTGGTGTCGTTGACCGGAACGTTGACGCTCTGGTCGTCGACCTTGATCTTGCCGCCCTTGGTCCCGAACGCGATCGTCGAGATCGGGGTGTCCGACTCCTTCGAGGTCCGCGCCGCGGTGTACGCGCCGTGCGGGCTGTCCGGGTTGCCCGGCCGGTTCTCCGCGCCGTCGGACAGCAACACGATGCGTTTCGGCGGTTTGTCGGTGTTACCGCTGCCACCGAGCACGTCGGCCAGCGTCGAGATCGCACGCAGGGCCGCGAAGATGCCGTCGCCGGTCGCGGTGCCGTCGTCGACGGACAGGTGATCGAGGGCAGTGATGGTCGCCTGGTGGTCCGGTGTCGGCGACACCAGCAGGTTGGTGTTGCCGGAAAAGGTGACCAGCCCGAGGTTCACGCCGGGGGTCAGTTTCTTCGCGAACTGCTTGGCGGCATCCTTGGCCGCGGCCAACCGCGTCGGCGAGACGTCGTCCGCGGTCATGGATCGTGAGACATCCATCACCAGCATGATCACCGCGCGGTTGCGCGGAGTCTTGATCTCGTGGGTGGGGGCCGCCAGCGCGACGGTCAGGGACAGCAGCGCAGCCACCGAGAACACCATCGGCACGTGCCGCCAGCGCGTCGGCTGCAGCGGCACCACATCGGTGCGCGGCTGGTCTCCGGCATAACTGCGGAGTCGGCTGGCACGGTTGCGCTGTGCCGCCAGATAGACCGCCACCAACGCGATGGGCAGCAGTGCGGTCAGGAGCAACCAGGGGTGGGCGAAGCCCGACAACGACACCGATCCGATTCCCGGAAGACTCATCGGCGCCCCGTCGCGTTCGTCACCATAAGTGAAAAGTGTAGGAGTCGGTGCAGTGTGCACCCGGTAGCGGGCCTGTGGCCTGCGAGAACCGCCAGACCACGGCACTGGTGGGCGCCCCGTAAGCTGGCCGCGGACCGTCCCCGACACCTGCCGGAGGCCCATGCTCACCGTTCTGTACGTGCACGCTATCGCCACTGTGCTCGCTCCGCTGTCGGTACGGCGCTGGGGACGGCAGGCGTTCTATCCCCTTGCCCTGGCGCCCGCCGGCTCGCTGATCTGGCTGACCCTGAACTGGCCCGGCACCGGCGAGCAGACGCTGCACATCGACTGGGTTCCGCAGCTGTACATGGACATCACGCTGCGCCTGGATTCGCTGGCGGCGATCATGTCGGTGCTGGTGCTGGGTGTCGGCACCCTCGTGCTGCTGTACTGCGCCGAGTACTTCCACCACGCCGACGGGCACACGGAGAATCGGTTGCCCAGCTTCGCCGCCGAGCTGGTCGCATTCTCCGGCGCCATGTTCGGGCTGGTGTGCAGCGACAACACGCTGCTGCTGTACCTGTTCTGGGAGCTGACGACCGTGCTGTCGTTCCTGCTCGTCGGCCACTACGCAGAACGCGCCACCAGCCGGCGCGCCGCGACCCAGGCGCTGCTGGTCACCACGGCCGGCGGTCTGGCCATGCTGACCGGCATCATCATGCTGGGCACGCTCGCCGGCACCTACCGGCTGTCCGACGTCGTCGCCAACGCGCCGACCGGGACCACCTCGTCGGTGGCCGTCGTGCTGGTGCTGATCGGCGCGCTGTCCAAGTCGGCCATCGTCCCGATGCATTTCTGGCTGCCGGGCGCCATGGCGGCACCGACGCCCGTCAGCGCCTACCTGCACGCCGCGGCCATGGTGAAAGCCGGCGTGTACCTGATCGCCCGCATGACGCCCGGTTTCGCCGATCACCAGCCGTGGCGGCCGACGGTCGTGGCGCTGGGGCTGGCGACGCTGCTGCTGGCCGGTTGGCGCGCCGTCCGCGAGTACGACCTCAAACTGATCCTGGCGTTCGGCACGGTGAGCCAGCTCGGGTTGATCACGGTGATGGTCGGGGCCGGCGGCGGAGATCTGATGCTGGCCGGGCTGGCCATGCTGTGCGCGCACGCCATGTTCAAGGCCGCGCTGTTCATGGTGGTCGGCATCATCGACCACGCCACCGGCACCCGCGACATCCGGAAACTGGCCTGGCTCGGCCGGCGCAGCCCAGTACTGCTGGGCATCGCCGTCGCCGCTGCCGCCAGCATGGCCGGGCTGCCGCCGTTCCTCGGTTTCGTCGCGAAGGAAGCCGACTTCGAAACCCTGTGGCACAGCCCGACGTTGGGCGCATCGGCTCCGTTCGTGCTGGCCACCGTGGCGTTCGGCTCGGTGTTCACCATGATCTACAGCCTTCGGTTCCTGCACGGGGCATTCGCCCGAAAAGGCTTGCCGAATCCGACGATTCGCGTCGCGGAGATGCACCGCCCCAGCATCGGTTTCCTGCTGCCGCCGGGCATCCTGGCGGTCGCCGGCCTCGGATTCGGGCTGCTGCCGAACGCGCTGGACCACGCCATCGCCGACTACACCGCGACCATGCCGGGCAGCTCCGGGTATCACCTGGCGCTGTGGCACGGCGTCAACTTCCCGCTGGTGTTGTCCGCCGCGATCGTCGCCACCGGCGCGGCGGCATTCGGCCTGCGGCACCGCCTCGAACGGATCCGGGTGCCCTATCTACCGCTCGGCAACGCCGACCGGATGTACGACGCGGCAATCCGGGGCGCGGACCGGTTCGCCGTGCGGCTGACGGCACTGACCCAGCGCGGATCGATTCCGACGACCCAGGCCATGATCCTGTCCACCCTCGCCGTGCTGCCCATCGCGGTGCTGCTCCTCGGTGAGCGCGACCACCCCGAGCTGCGGTGGTGGAACTCGCCGATCCAGGTGGTCGTCGGCCTCATCGTGCTGGCAGCGGCGATCAGTGCGACGGTGATGCGCAACCGGCTGGCGGCGGTGCTGGTGGTCGGTGTCACCGGCTACGGCTGCGGCACGCTCTATATCTTCTACGGGGCGCCCGACCTGGCACTCACCCAATTCCTGGTCGAGACACTGACTTTGGTGGTCTTCCTGCTGGTGCTGCGCACCCTGCCCGCCGAATCCGACGCCACCCACATGAAGCGGCACCGGCTGCCCCGCGCACTGTTGGCCACGGCGGTCGGCTCGTCGGTCACCGCGCTGGCGGTCTACGCCATGGCCGCACGCAACACCCGGCCGCTGGCCGAACTGCTACCCGACGCGGCCTACTACCGCGGGCACGGCGCCAACACCGTCAACGTGCTGCTGGTGGACATCCGGGCCTGGGACACGCTCGGCGAAATCTCGGTGCTGCTGGTCGCCGCGACCGGCGTGGCGTCAATGGTGTTCCGGCACCGGCGTTTCGGATCGGCGCCCCGGGTCCCCAAAGACCATCCGTCGACGCCCGACACCACCTGGCTGCGCGGCAGCGACCTGCGCGATCCACGGCACCGTTCCCTGGTCCTCGAGGTCGCGACACGCATGATCTTCCCGCTGATCATGGTGCTGTCGGTGTACTTCTTCTTCGCCGGGCACAACACTCCCGGCGGCGGTTTCGCCGGTGGCCTGACGGCCGGCCTGGCGTTGGTGCTGCGGTACCTGGCCGGGGGCCGTTACGAATTGGGCGAGACGCTGCCGCTGGACGCCGGCAAGGTGCTGGGCGCCGGCCTGACCCTGTCCGCCGGCACCGCAACGGCCTCGCTGCTGCTGGGTGCGCCCGTCCTGTCCAGCGCGGTGGTGAAATTCACGCTGCCCCTGCTGGGTTCGGTGAAGGTGGTGACGGCGCTGTTCTTCGACCTCGGCGTGTACCTCATCGTCGTCGGCCTGGTGCTGGACATCCTGCGCAGCCTGGGCGCCAAAGTCGACGAAGAGTTGTACGCACCACGTGAGGTGGCCACCCGATGACGACCTATCTCGTTCCCCTGGTGCTCATCGGCGGCCTCACCGGCACCGGTGTGTACCTGCTGCTGGAGCGCAACCTGACCCGAATGCTGTTGGGCCTGTTGCTGATCGGCAACGCGGTGAACCTGCTGATCCTGGTGATGGGTGGCGAGTCCGGCAATCCGCCGGTGCGCGGCCGCACCAGTCACGGCCAGACCGGGACCGCCGATCCGCTGGCGCAGGGCATGGTCCTGACCTCCATCGTCATCACCATGGGCGTCGCCGCGTTCGTGCTGGCGCTGATCTACCGGGCCTACCGCCTGACCACCGTCGAAGAAGTGGGCAACGACCCCGAGGACAGCCGCCTGGTGGAGCTGTCGTCCACCGACGCCCCGGCGGTCGAGGAAGACCGGGGCGAGCCGGCCGTCGTCACCGACACCGACGCACCCGCCGAACTCGACGCGCTGCCAACCGAATCGGAGCCGGCGTGACGACGGGCGCGGTGCTGGCGCCGCTTCCTGTTCTCATCCCGATCCTCGGCGCCGCCGCGACGTTGTTCGCCGGACGCCGTCCCCGGTTGCAGCAGATCATCGCGCTCGTGGCGCTCACCGCGATGACGGCGGTCTGCGCGGCTCTGGTCTACGTCGTCGATCACAGCGGCACCGTCGCGGTCCACGTCGGCGGCTGGGGCCAGACCGAACCCGGGATGGGACCGCTCGGGATTGTCCTTGTCGTGGACCGGCTTTCGGCCCTGATGCTGGTGGTGTCCGCGATCGTGCTGCTGGCGGTGGTCTGGTACGCCATCGGGCAGGGTATCCGCGACGGCGGCGACGAGCAGCCGGTGTCGATCTTCCTGCCGACCTACCTGGTGCTGTCGGCGGGCGTGTGTATCGCCTTCCTCGCCGGCGACCTGTTCAACCTGTTCGTCGGCTTCGAGGTCCTGCTGGCCGCGAGCTTCGTACTCCTGACCGTCGGCGCCAGCGAGGAGCGGGTGCGCGCCGGTATCGGCTACGTCATGGTGTCCATGGTGTCGTCGGTGATCTTCCTGATCGGTATCGCGCTGATCTACGCGGCCACCGGCACCCTCAACCTGGCCGAGCTGGCGAACCGGCTGGACGGCATCACACCGGGCACCCGGGCGGCGCTGTTCGCGGTGCTGCTGGTGGCCTTCGGCATCAAGGCGGCGGTGTTCCCGCTGTCGGCGTGGCTGCCCGACTCCTACCCCACCGCCCCGGCGCCGGTCACCGCGGTGTTCGCCGGCCTGCTCACCAAAGTCGGTGTGTACGCGATCATTCGGGCCCACAGCCTGCTGTTCCCGGGCGGCGCACTGGACAACGTATTGATGGTCGCGGCGCTGTTGACCATGTTGATCGGCATCTTCGGCGCCATGGCCCAGAGCGACATCAAGCGGCTCCTGTCCTTCACCCTGGTCAGCCACATCGGCTACCTGGTGTTCGGCATCGCCGTGTCCAACCGGGTCGGCATGGCCGGCGCCATCTACTACGTCGCGCACCACATCGTCGTGCAGACCACGCTGTTCCTGGTGGTGGGACTGATCGAGCGGCAGGCCGGCGCGTCGACACTGCAGCGCCTCGGCGGGCTGGCCGCGGCCAGCCCGCTGCTGGCGTGCGTGTTCATCATCCCCGCGCTGAATCTCGGTGGTATCCCGCCGTTCTCGGGGTTCATCGGCAAGGTGGCGTTGCTGCAGGCCGGCGCGACGAGCGCGTCGGTCCTGGCCTGGGCGCTGGTCGCCGGGTCCGTCATCACCAGCCTGCTGACGCTGTACGTGATGGCGCGGGTGTGGACGCTCGCGTTCTGGCGCGCCCGCGCCGACGCACCCGAAAGCCTGGTGACGGGGGCCCCGGCCGGTCTGTTGGTGCCGACGGCGGATGTGGCCGTCGACGATCGGGCGGACGTCGGCCGGATGCCCGTCGGGATGCTGGCTCCGACCGCGGTCCTGATCGTGGTGGGGCTGGCCCTCACGGTGTTCGCCGGGCCAATCTTCGGGTTCGCCGAACGCGCAGCCGACCAGGTCGCCGACCGCGGCCAGTACGTCTCGGTGGTGTTGACGCCATGAGGCAGTGGTTACCGCGCGCCGGCATCCTGGTCTGGCTGATGGCCGTGTGGATTCTGTTGTGGGGCAACGTCTCCGTCGCCAACATCCTCGGCGGCCTCGCCGTAGGCCTGCTGATCACGGTGCTGTTGCCGTTGCCGCAGGTTCCGGTGGCCGGCCGGCTGCACCCGCTGTCGCTGGCGTGGCTGGCCCTCAAGGTCGCCTACTACCTGGTGCTGTCGTCGGTCCAGGTGGCTTGGCTGGCGATCAGACCCGGTCCGCCTCCGCTGACCGCGGTGCTGCGGGCCCGGCTCGAGCTCAAGTCGGATCTGGTGCTGGCGCTCGCGGTCAACGTCATCAACCTCATCCCCGGCTCGATCGTGCTGGAGATCGATCAGGCCCGCCGGTTCATCTACGTCCACGTCCTCGACGTCGGGTCCGAACGCGCGGTACAGCAGTTCTACCGCCAGATCGCCGAAGTGGAGCGGTTGATGATCGCCTCGTTCGAACGTGAATCCCATTGGCAGCCAGTGGAAGCGGACCCTGCATGAATACCATCTGGATCATCGCCGCGGTCATGCTCGTCACCGCCGCGGCCATCACCGTGTTCCGGCTGCTGGCCGGTCCCGGCACCCTGGACCGGCTGGTCGCGCTGGACACGTTCGTCGCCGTCACCATGTGCGGCATCGGCACCTGGGCGGCCTACAGCCTCGACACCACGGCGACCTACAGCTTGACCGCGCTGGCCCTGATCACCTTCGTCGGCTCGGTCAGCGTGGCCCGGTTCCGCGTCCGCGACACCGATACCAACACTGAAGCCGAGCCGCCCCGATGAATCTCTTCGACGTTGTCTCAGGCACTTTGGTGCTCTGCGGTTCGGCCCTGGCACTGACCGCCGCGATCGGCGTGGTGCGCTTCCCGGACACCTTGACGCGGATGCACGCCGCCTCCAAACCTCAGGTGCTGGGACTGCTGCTGGTGCTGACCGGCGCCGCGCTGCGGCTGCGCGGGCACGCCGACGTGGGCATGCTGATCCTGGCCGGTTTGTTCACCCTGATCACCGCGCCGGTAGTGGCCAACCGGGTCGGCCAACTGGCCTATCGTGAGCAGAGTTTCCGCGACGACCTGCTGATCCGCGACGAATTGGAAGACCATGGCGCGCACTGACGACGACTCCTGGGACATCACCGAGAGCGTGGGCGCCACTGCCCTGGGCGTGGCGGCGGCCCGGGCCGCCGAATCCGGTTCGGAGCACCCGTTGTTCGACGATCCCTGTGCCCGGATCTTCGTCGGCGCGGCGATCGCGCGGGGCTGGTCGTCACCGTTCACTGCCGCCGACCCAGGTCCGGCGCAGGCCGGCCGCCTGCGCATGCTGATGGCGTACGTGCCGTCCCGCACCAAGTGGTTCGACGAGTACTTCGCCTCGGCCGGCGCCGATGGCATCCGTCAGGTGGTCATCCTGGCCGCCGGATTGGACGCCCGGGCGTGGCGGCTCCCGTGGCCGGACGGCACCGTGGTTTTCGAGATCGACCAGCCGAAGGTGTTGGCGTTCAAGGAGGAAACCCTGGCTGCCCATGGGGTCGAGCCGGTCGCCCGGCACGTCGGCGTACCGATCGACCTGCGCCAGGACTGGCCGGAAGCATTGCGGCAGAGCGGTTTCGACCCCACTCGGCCGACGGCCTGGCTCGCCGAAGGGCTACTGCCCTACCTGCCCGCCGAAGCCCAGGACCTGCTGTTCGACCGCCTCCATGAGCTCAGTGCACCCGGCAGCCGGGTCGCGGTCGAAGGGTTCGGCCCCGAGTACTTCAGCGCGGCCAAGCAGCGCATCCGGGAGGAGCGGATGGACGCGGTCCGCGCCGAAGCGGCCCGCAGCGGCAAGCCGATCTTCGACGTCAGCGACCTGTTCTACATCGAACCGCGCGAAGACATCGCCGAGTGGCTGACCCGCCACGGCTGGCAGACCAGCGTCGAGACCTCCGCCGAGGTCACCGCCCGCTACAAGCCCGAGGTCGCCGGCGAGGTGCCGGACGTGGGTAGTGAGTTCGTCGACGCCAAGCTCAGTTGAACTTGAGCTTCACCTGCTCGCCGCTGACGTCGGCAGTGGTTCCGGTGACGTACGAGGTCACTGTGCCACTGGTGGTTCCGCCGCGGCGGCCCTGACCGCTGACCTGGTAGTGCACCTCACCTGAGATCCGGACCTCCATCCGGTATTCGTCCAGATCACCGAGTTTGACGGCGCTCATGTCGGGTTGACTCCACGTCACGGTGCCGTCGACCAGCTCGCGGTCGCTGATCTTCACAGGGCACGGTGACGGCGGGACCAGCGAGCGCGACGACGAGCAGCTGCCATACGCCGCGTTGAGCAGCTTGGTGATGGTCTTGGTGCCGTCATCGTTGAGCGCGAACTTCGGCTGCAGGTAGGAGCTCGCCGAATATCCTCCGATGTCGTCGAGCAGCAACGGCTTGCTGTTGGTGACCGACACGTACGGGCTGGTGCTGCCGAGGTCCAGGAAGCCCGGGAAGACGTAGATCGCGGATTCGTCGCTGATCTCCTTGCCGAACACCGTCAGCGTCTTACGTGCCGCATTGTCGGTGCTGCTCAACGACGACAGATCGAGCTTGATGGCGGCATGGGCCAGTTGCCACTTGCCGCCTTCCTTCTTCACGTTGATCGTGGCGTCGGAATTCTTGTCGCCGAACTTGGCCGCCACATGGACGTCGCCGCGCCCGATGGATTCCATGGTCTTGTCTTCGTTCAGGATGCGGATCTCGCTGATCGGCCATTCGGCGATCTGCTTCTTCAGCACATCGCTGGAGAGGAACTCTTTCGAGGCCGGCTGGTCGCTGCTGAAGGACAGCGCCGCCTCCGCGTTACCGTTCGACAGCGCTTCCAGGTAGCCCTTGACCACCTCGCTGGCCGAACCTGAGCCGCCGCTGTCGCCCGAGCCGAACGAGTCGTAGACGTAGTAGATGCCGCCGCCCACGACGACGAGCACCACCACGATGGCCGCGATGATCAGCGGCACCTTGTTCTTCTTGGGCGGGGTGGCGAACGGCTGGGCGCCGTAGCCACCGGGCGCCGCGGGCGCACCCGGCCACCCTTGTCCGGCTCCGGGTACCGCCGGCGGGGTCCCCCACCCCTGCGGCGCAGCACCTGGCGTGCTCGGCGCCTGGCCCCAGCCGCCGGTCTGCGGCGCGGCCGGCTGGCCCCATGCCGGCGTCTGCGGCTGACTGGCCGGAGGCTGGCTCAACGGCGGCGGCGTCTGCTGCGGCGTCTGACCCGGCCAGCCCGGCGCGGCCGGTGGCGTGGTCTGGTGAATCGCCGTCTCTTCTTCGTCGGACGACCTACCGGCGCCCCCACCTGGGTTGGGACCGTTGTAACCGCTCCCCTGCCAACCCGTCATTAGCCCTCCCCGTAACGCATGAACTGTGTCCAGGATAGGGGGTGTGGCACCACCCTGGCTGCACGGAAGTGCCGAACCCCGTCATTCCTCCGACAGTTGGAACTCCACCATCGCCGTGATGCTCTCGACCGCCTCGTCGAGCGCGTCCAGCCGGGCCGCCGAATTCGGCGCAGCCAGCACCGAATACTTGTCAGCCTGACCGATCGGCAGTAGGGAAGCCAGGGCGTACAGGCGTTGTCCCACATCGGGTTTGACTGTCCTGGCCAGGATCGAGCCCCGGTCCCGCAGCCGCGCGCCCTGAATCGAGGCGATGCGTTCGAACAGCGCGATGATCCGGTCCTCGATCGCCACGATCGACGACTCGGGCACCACCGGCCCCGGCTCGTCGGGCCATCGCTCGACCTCGGCGCGCGGGTACGGATCGTCGTTGTGCCACTGCAGGATTCGGATGCGATCGGTCACACTGCAGCTCAACATGTACCGGCCGGTCCCCTGCGGCTGACACCGGTCGATGCGCGCCAGCGCCCCCACCGAGCACCGGGCTTCGCCGCCGCCGACCTCACGGCCGGCCGAGATCAGCACCACACCGAACACCTGCTCCGCGGCGGCCATGCAGTCCCGCACCAGTTCGACGTACCGCGGCTCGAAGATCCGCAACGGCAGTTCGTCGCCGGGCAGCAGCGCGGATTCCAGCGGGAACATCGGCGTGATGGCCACGGCTACAACTCCAGCTCCGCCACCAACGCGTCGACGACTTGCAGCAGGTCCCCGTCGGTCTCCTCGGCGACGCGGCGCTGCCGTTGATAGGACCCGCCCAGGGTGTAGATATCGGCGACCCGGGCCAGCTCGTCGGCGCAATTCAGCGATGCCGCAACAGGTTCCAGCCGGTTCAGCAGGTCGTCCAGGTCGTCGGTGACGAGCCGCTCATTGCTGTCCGCATCGAGGATGATCTCGGCGTCCAGCCCGTAACGCGATGCGCGCCACTTGTTCTCCTGCACATGCCAGGGCGGCATGGTCGGCAACTGCTCGCCGGCGTCGAGCCGGCGGTCCAGGTCGACGATCAGGCAGTGCGTCAGCGCAACCAGCGCACCGAGCTCGGCGATGTTGGACACGCCGTCGAAAATCCGGACTTCGATGGTCCCCAGATGCGGCGACGGCCTGATGTCCCAACGGATTTCATTCATGTGGTCGATGATGCCGGTCTTGCGCTGGTCGTAGACGAAGCGCTCGAAGTGCGACCACTTCTGGAAATGGAACGGCAGGCCCGCGGTCGGCAGCTGCTGGAACATCATCGCCCGGTTGCTGGCGTAGCCGGTGTCCTCACCGTCCCAGTACGGCGACGACGCCGACAGCGCCAGCAGATGCGGGTAGTGGTTCAGCAGCGACGTGATGATCGGCATCACCTTGTGCGCCGACGAGATCCCGACGTGGACGTGCACGCCCCAGATCAGCATCTGCCGACCCCACCACTGGGTGCGCTTGATCAGCTCGGCGTAGCGCTGGCCCTCGCTGAGCTGCTGGCTCTCCCATTCCGCGAACGGGTGTGTCCCGGCGCAGAACAGCTCCATGCCGCGCTCCCGCACGATCCGGCGTACCGGACTCAACGTGGAGCGCAGATCGTCCATGGCCTCGCCGACGTTGTCGCAGACGCCGGTGACCACCTCGACGGTGTTGCGCAGCAATTCCTTGTGCACATGCGGTGTCTCGCCGATCTCGGCGATGACCGCGGCGGCCTCGTTGCTCAGGTCACGCGTGTGGGCATCGACGAGAGCGAACTCCCATTCGACGCCGAGGGTCGGTCGTGGCGACCCGGCGAAATCGATCCGCGGTGGGGTGTGGCTGTCCGCGCTACCCGGCAGAGATGACACCGCACGCCACGCGCTTGCCGGAGTCACCGGTATTCATCGAAGTCTCGTCGGCACCCGGGACGGCACCCTGAATCTGGGCGTACCGATCAGCCGGGATGTTGCCGAAGTTGTCGGCCTTCTCATGGATGATCAGCGCGGTCTTGTTGCCGGCGAGCAGCTGCTCGGC
This sequence comes from Mycobacterium sp. PDNC021, assembly GCF_048282635.1. NCBI lineage: Bacteria > Bacillati > Actinomycetota > Actinomycetes > Mycobacteriales > Mycobacteriaceae > Mycobacterium > Mycobacterium sp. PDNC021. Next base: position 1,597,724 of record NZ_CP182502.1, on the reverse strand, counting down.
GGTGACGGCGTCGGTGGTGGTCACCAGCTGCGCGGTGCCGTCATTGCGGACCTGCAGCGAGGCCAGGTCGCCGCTCATCGGGTGCGCGGTGTGGCCCGGAGCCTGGTAGTGCCCGCCGGCGGACAGGAAGTCGCCGGGCGCGCCGCCGGCCGGCGCGACCGAGTTCGGCTCGCACTTACCGGTCGAGTGGATGTGCAGACCGTGGAAGCCGGGTGCCAGCACGCCGCCCTCGGTCGTCTTGACCGTCAGGGTGGCAAAGCCACCGTTGAACAGGAACTCAGCGGTCGCGACCGTCGCACCGTCGGGGGTCTTCAGCTCGGCGACCAGCTTCTCGCCGATCGGCGCCGCCTGCGGGGCAGCCTTTTCGCCGGCCTTCTCGCCATGACCCTGCGGGGCGTGCTCGACACCGGTCCAGACCGCCGGCGTGGTGCCGGGCACGGAGCTGGGAACCTGTCCCGGAGGGGCACACGCCGCCACCACGGGCGCGATGACCGCAGCGGCGGCAAGGAAGCGAATCGGAGCTGAGATCGGCATGCCCGAGAGCCTAACCGGTCACCAAAACGATCACGCCCGGTCCCTTGTCATTGAGCGCCGGGATACGCGGTTCGACCGGCGCCTCGAGGATTTTGCCGACCGCCTCGGCGGCTTCCTTCTCCCCGGCCGCGTCACCGAAATACACGGTCGTGGCGGCCGGTGGGGCATCCACGCTCAGGTTATCGGTCTCCGTCACGTTCCACTGCGCCTCGTGCAGCTTGTTGGCGACGGTCTGCGCCGCGCCGGCAACCTCGGAGATGTTGAAGACCTTCACGTCGGCTTTGGCCGGCGCGGGCGTCGTCGACGTCGTCGTCGCACTGGCGGACGCGGCGCTGCTGGAGCTGCTCGACGAGCTCGACTCGGAGCTGCTGTCCGAACTCAGTGACTGGAACGCCACGAGCAGGAACACGACACCGAGGAACAGCAGCACCATGACCATGGCGCGCAGGGGTAGTCCGGAAGACTCTCGCTGATTCATTGCTCCCCACCTTATCGAGGCGGACCCTCAGGGCAGAAAAGCTAGGTGATTTCGAAACCGAGCCGACGCGCAGCCTTGGCCTTCTGCCGGCTGGCCCGCTGCCGGCGCAGTCGCTTGACCAGCATCGGGTCCGCGGCCAGCGCCTCAGGTCGATCGACCAGTGCGTTGAGCACCTGGTAATACCGGGTCGCCGACATCGAGAACAGCTCCTTGATGGCGTCCTCTTTGGAACCCGCGAACTTCCACCACTGACGTTCGAAACCAAGAATGTCGTGTTCGCGGCGGGTCAACCCGTCGGCGAGCTCAGAGTCGTCCCCGGATCGCTCAGTACGCGCCATAGCGCCGTCCATTTCGCCCCTGGACCCTTTCTCTGATCTCGGTATATGCCAGCCTGTTTCGTACGTCACAACGGATCTGGGACACACCAGGTGGTTCGGCGAACATTCAACCACGGCGGACGGTATTGAGCCGTGATCGTTACCCGCGAGTCGGATCACGGTTACATTTGCCGGACTCCGCAACGCGGCTGGCGCCTCAACGCTGGATCGTCGTCCGCCTAAGATTGCTCCTCATGGCTGTACGTCCAATCTGCATCGTCGGTGACCCTGTTCTGCACACCGCGACCACTCCGGTGACCGTCGGCGCCGACGGATCCCTTCCCTCCGATGTCGTCGCGCTGATCGACGACATGTACGAAACGATGGACAAGGCCAACGGCGTGGGCCTCGCGGCCAATCAGATCGGTGTCGGGCTGCGGCTGTTCGTCTACGACTGCGCCGACGACCGCGGCCAGACCGAGCGCCGGCGCGGCGTGGTCATCAACCCGGTGCTGGAGACCTCGGAAATCCCCGAGACCATGCCCGACCCCGACTACGACGACGAAGGCTGCCTGTCGGTCCCCGGCGAATCGTTCCCGACCGGCCGCGCCACCTGGGCCAAGGTCACCGGCGTGGACGCCGAGGGCAAACCGGTCGAACTGGAGGGCACCGGACTGTTTGCTCGCATGCTGCAGCACGAGACCGGGCATCTTGACGGCTTCCTGTACCTCGACTGTCTGATCGGCCGTAACGCGCGCGCCGCCAAGCGGATGGTGAAGTCGAACAAGTGGGGCGTGCCCGGGTTGAGCTGGATGCCCGGCGAGGTCGACGACCCGTTCGGGCACTGATGCCCGCCGGCGGGCGCGTCGGCAGCCGCGTCTCGCTTCGCTACCGGTTGCCCGAGTCGGAGGTTGAGGCCTTCACCGACGTCGTCGGCCACATCGAGGCACTCACCCCGTTCGTGGTGGTGCGCACCAAATCGGGTGAGCGCGTCGAGATCAGCCCGACTGACGTGCTGTCGGTCCGGGAGCTGTCGCACGCCCCGGTGCGCAATTCGGAGATTCGCGCGGTCGAGCATGCCGCCGCACTGGCCTGGCCGGGTACGCAGCAGCAATGGATCAACGGCTGGCTACTGCGGGCGGGTGGACCGACCAAGCGAACCAACTCGGCTGTGCCGCTGCTCTTTTCGTCGGATCTGACGGCGTTGCCGGCAATCGCCGACTGGTATGCCGCACGCGGGCTGCAGCCGTGGGTGGCGCTGCCGGAACGGTTGCTGCCGGTCCGCGCCGAGGGCGTGGAGCCGAATCGGGTGCTGACCATCGCCCTGTCGGGCGGTTCCGATGCCGCGCTGCCGTCGCACCCCGACAACCAGTGGCTGCGGATTCACGGAGCGGACGTGCCTGCCGAGGTACTGAGCGCCGTCGTCGACGGAGAAGTGGCGTTCGCCACGGTGGACGATGTCGCGATCGGGCGTGTCGCGGTGACCACGGCGCCCGGCGGCAGGGTGTGGGCGGGGTTGTCGGACGTCGTCGTGCTCGAGTCGGAGCGTCGGCGCGGACTGGGCCGCGCCGTCTGCGCGGAGATGCTCGCCTGGGCTGCGGGCCGCGGTGCGACGCACGCCTACGTTCGGGTCCCCGACGACAACACCGCGGCGATAGCGCTGGCCGAGTCGATGGGTTTTCGGCTGCATCACCGGTCTCGGTACGTGCTCCTGTAGGGCAGGGGCTACAGCTTCTTTCAACTCGCGAACAGACGCAAAACTGTCGAATTTGCGGGGAGAAGTCGACAGTTTTGCGTCAGCTCACGGAAGGGACGACCTAGCTGGCGCCGGCGTCCGAACCGTGGGCCGAACCGCCCTGGCTTGCAGTGGATTTCGCCGGGGCCGGCTTCTTCACGGGCTTCGGCTTCTCCGACTTCTGCTTGCTCGGCTTCTTGATCTCCGACTTGGGCGCGGACTTCGTCTCAGACTTCGTGTCCGATTTGGTCGAGTCGGATTTGGTCGAGTCGGAATGGGTCGCGTCCGGCTTCGTCGCGTCCGGCTTCGTCGTCTCGGGCTTGGTCGTCTCGGGCTTGGTCGTCTCGGGCTTCGTCGCCTCGGGCTTCGTCGCCTCGGGCTTCGTCGTCTCCGGCTTCAGGTTGTCGGACTTCGCGGGCGTAGCGGGTGTCTCCGAGCCGGCCTGGGTGGCGGGCTTGACCTGGGTGGCCGGCTTCACCGCGAGAGCAGGTTGCGGGATCGAAGTGATCGAGTTGTCCGTGGCTGCCTTGGTCACCGACACCTGGGTGGCGGCGGCCGGATTCACGGCAGGTGCCTTGGGGGCCAACGGATTTCCGGTGCCGCTCCAGCCGATGGCCTTGGCCAGGATGTGCCCCAGCGACATCAGCGCACCGATCGGTCCGACGCCTTGGCCGGTGATCGGCAGGTCGAGCGGGAACCCCATGACGCCGGTGGTGACGACCTGACCGAGCGAGTTGAGGATCGAACCGCCGATGTTGTTGGCGGCGCCGGTGACGGGGTCCACCCCGGTGACGCCGGGCGTGAGCAGCCCACCGAACTGGATGCTCAGATCGTGCAGGGTCGTCTCATGGGTCAGGAGTCCGGAGCCGTTGATCAGTGGCGCCAGCGCGCCGAGGTTGAGGTTGGCACCGTTGAGGAAACCGCCGACCACCTTCGCCGGGATGTTGATCACGTGCTGCAGTGCGGCCATTGCGTCGCCGGTGGACAGCGCCGCTCCGGCCGCGGTGAGGCTGTTGACCAGCGCCACCACCGGGCTGATCGCCGGACCCGCCAAGCCGATCAGGACGCCGCTGAGCGGAGAGGCAAGAACGTTGAGGACCTGGGTGATCACCTGCGTCGCCCGCGGGTCGTTCTCCGTCGGGAGCAACTTCGGCATGATGTTGAGAGCCATGTAGTGCCAGCCGTCGAGCGATCCGAAGGCCTGACCGGTGTTGTAGTCGGTGTTCAGGAGCGTGGCGGCCTGAACCACGGACTGCACGTTCTTCACCACCTGACCGAGCACCGTCCCGATGCTGCCCGGGTTCTGCAGGACCGTGCGCAGGTGGCTCACCTGGTTGGCCAGAATCTGCTGGAGCAGCACGGCCGGCGCCGCGGCGAATTCCTTGCCGAGTCGCTGCGCACTGGCACCGGCCGTCTCGAATACGTCCTGCCACGGCTGCAGCGGGTTGTACGCGGCGGTCAGCTGCACCGCGGCCGTGCTGACCGAAGGCAGCGCCGGCAGGTGGGTCGTGGCGGGTGTCGACGCCAGCAGCGGGCTGACCACAAGGGCCGCCGTGGTCGCTGCGCAGATACCCGCCTTGGTATGGCGACGGACCGCTGAATCCATGAGAACGACTCCCTCTTTCCGAGCTGATTGGGGTTGATGTGGGTACGACAAAGCGCTCGGTTGCCTGACGGAGAGTTCCGGGCGGGAATCGGTGGGTCTCCCCCGAGCAGGGAGACCCACCGACTACTGACTACTTGCTCGAAGCGCCCGATGCGTGCGAGCTGGCACCACCATCGGCACCGTGAGTCGAACCACCCTGGCTTGCAGTGGATTTCGCCGGAGCCGGCTTCTTGACGGGCTTCGGCTTCTCCGACTTCTGCTTGCTCGCCTTGGTTTCGGACGTCTTGGTCTCGGACTTCGTTTCCGACTTCGTGTCGGACTTGGTCGAGTCGGACTTGGTTGCGTCCGACTTGGTGTCCGACTTGTGGTCATCGGCCTTCGTCGGCGTCGCGGGTGTCGCGGGCGTCGCCGGGGTCGCCGGCGTGGCAGGCGTCTCCGGGGTCGCCGGTGTCGCCGGTGTCGCGGGCGTAGCCGGAGTTGCGGGAGTCTCCGCCTTGGCCGGGGTCTCGGCCTTGACAGGCGTCTCTGCCTTGGCCGGGGTCTCCGGCTTGGCCGAGGCCGGCGCGACGGCCTTCACCGGGGTCACCGCCAACGCGGGCTGCGGGATCGAGGTGATCGAGTTGTCCGTGGCCGCCTTGGTCACCGACACCTGGGTGGCGGCCGCCGGATTCGCGTCGGGCGCCTTGGGGGCCAGCGGATTACCGGTGCCGCTCCAGCCGATGGCCTTGGCCAGCAGGTGGCTGAGGTTCACCAGCGCACCGATCGGCCCGATGCCCTGACCGGCGATGGTCAGAGGATCGTTCGGGGCAAGCGACGTGAGGGCGGTCAGCCCGAGGGAGTTCAGGATCGAGCCGCCGATGCCACTCATGTCCATGCCGGTCACTCCGGCGGTGAACAGGCCGCCGAACTGGATGTTGAGTTTCTGCAGCTCATTGCCGGCGGGCATGGTCTTGGTGATCAGCGGCGCCAGCACATCCAGGTTGAGGTTGGCTCCGTTGAGGAAGCCGTTCACCATGGCAGCCGGGATGTTGATGGCGGCTTGCGCCGCTGCCATCGCGTCACCGGTGGCGAGCGAGGTGGCAATCTTGGTGATGCTGTTGACCAGCGCCACCACCGGGCTGATGCCCGGGCCCACCAGACCCATCAGGACGCCGCTGAGCGGTGACGCCAGCACGTTGACCACCTGCGTGACGATCGCGGACGCCTGCGGGTTGCCCGCCGTCGGGAGCATGTTCGGGATCATCTGTGCCACCAGCCCGTGCCAGATGTCATTCGAATCGGCGATGGTCCAGTCTTCCGGCTTGGTCCCCAGCAGCGTGGCGGCGGTGATCGCCGACTTCACGTTCTGGCCGACGTCCTGGATCACGGCGCCGATGTTGCCGGGGTTCTGCAGGATCGCCCCCACGTGGCTGATCTGGTTCGCCAGGAACTGCTGCAGCAGCACCGCCGGCGCTTCGGAGACCTCTGCGCCGATGCGCTTGGCGTTCTCCGACGCGGTGTTGAACGCGGCGAGCCATGGCTGCAGCGGGTTGTACGCCGCGGTCAGCTGCACCGCCGCGGTGCTGACCGACGGCAGCGCCGGAAGGTGGGCGGCGGCAGGCATCGACGGCAGCAGCGGGCTGACCACAAGGGCCGCCGTGGTCGCTGCACAGATACCCGCCTTGGTATGACGACGGACCGCAACATTCATGAACAAACTCCTCCAGTTGTCTGCTTACTGGCGGGTAATTTACCGACGAGTAACTCAGTTAATCCAGGGTTTTTGACGAAGTCGTAACGAATCAATAGCGACCACCGTTACTTCACGGCCCACACCACGCCGGTCGCGGTCTTAGCCGGTAAACCACCATTAATAGTCCGGCTAACCTTCCGGGCAAATGGCCAGTCGGCAAACCCATTTACGTGGCCGAGAGACCGTTCCGCGAGGCCCCGGGCGCACGGACGCACCACCCCGATATATTCCGATTAGTAATGCTCAGGCGCCGTATTCACGTCGTGACCGGCAACACACCACATCGTGATCGTGACTCGGATCTCACAGGCGTCAGCCACGGCCGGTGAGGCTCGCCCGGGACGTTTCGTACCCGTCCCGAGCAAATCGGATACGGGCCGGATCGGCGTCTCGGAGCAGTTGCTGCACCCGCCCGCGCCGAAGGCGGTGCGGACACCGGCCGGTGTCCACATACTGAGACCAAATGTGGGACGGGCCGTGCCCGGCAATATCAGCAAGCACCTTTCGGGCCTCAAACCGGAGCCACCGCTGACGCCGACCGGCAGTTCGCCAAGTATCTTGGACCGGCGGTGGAACGCACCGAAGAGTCAGGTTGGTCAGGGGTTGCGGGTGCAAGAGAATGCGGCGCTGTCGGCCGCCGAGCTGCTCGAACTCAACCGTGACGTTCAGGGCTCGCGCGCAGTCCGGCTGCTGGCCACCAACAACCTCGGGGTGTACGCCACCCTGATGGAGCGGCACCTCAGTGACGGCATGGTCGCCGAGACCGATCTGGTGGTCCGGCTGGAACGCGATCTGGCGGCCCTCGGCGAGACCGACGAACAGCTCGGCCAGTCCGGCCTCGCCCTGATCAAGTTGTGGGCCAGCCAGGGCTGGCTGCATCGGGTGGCCGAAAACCGTGCCGGAGCAGAACGCAACGTCTGCTACCTGACGCAGGACGCGCGACGCGCACTCGACTTCGTCCGCGGCATGCGCCGGGGCGACAGCATCGCCACGGGCGGCTCGATCAGCGGCATCGCATCCCGCATGCGCCAGATCGCCACCCGCGCCGGCAATGACCCCGACCGCATCCGGGCCGGCATCGAAGCCGACATCGCCGCGCTGCACCGCGAGCTCGACGAGCTCGAAGCCGGCCTGCGGCCCGAGCCCGACGTCACCGACATGTACGACGAGGCCCGCGCCATCGCGCTGCAGATGGAACGGTTGATCACCGACATCGGGCTGTACGGCACCATGATCGAGCAGGCCACGCAGGCGCTGGACGATCCCATCGATACCAACATCGAGTACCGCGACCGGCAGCGCCAGATGTACGCCGACTATCAGGCGGCGTGGGATTCGGCGGGCCGCGATTCGCACCGGGCGTTCCTGCGGATGATCAACGACCCCGACCAGCGCGCCGAATTCGAGACCGACATCGCCACCGTCGCCTCCGCCCTCCCGGAACTGGACCCGGCGTTGCGCAAGGTGATGGCCGGTTTCTTCGAGCTGATCGGACATCAGATCGACGAGGTCGAACGCATCCAGCAGCGCTGTGCGCAGCGGGTCAAGCGGTTCACCGCGGTCGGCACCATGGAGTCCAGCCGCGGCGTCGCCCGGCAGCTCAACGAGGCGATCGGCGCGGCCCGGACGCTGCTGAAGTCGTCACTGACCGACTCCCGGCTGGACATCGAGGTCCCGCTGGCGCGTCACGCGATCAGCTCCATCGGCGCGCTGAGCTTCAAGATCGGCGACCTGTCGGCGCCGAGACAGGCTGAAGCGGCACAAGGCGACGTCGACCTGTCCAGCTTCGCGGCGCTGACCACCCAGGTCGATGCACCGGCGATGTCCGAGATGCTCAATTCCGCGGTCGCCCGCCGGCCGGTGTCGCTGGCCGAGGCCGTCGCACTGCTGGATTCGGCATACCTGGGCCACGTCATCGTGTTGTGGTCGTGGGCCCTCAAGCAACCCTCAGGAGCAGGCGACCCGGGTGACAACACCATGTCGGTGCGCTTCCGTTCGCTCGACGGCCGAGACCGCGAGATCGAGGTGCCGTATCTGATGTTCACCGAGCCAGTTGCGGTGGCGGGAGCCTTACATGACTAGCCTTGGCGGAGGCCAATAATGAGCGACAGCCCAATCGATTTCGCCTCGCTTCCCGAGGTCGACGGCGCCAGCCGAGTGGCGCAGCAGCGTCGGCCCCGGTTCGACGGCGACGTCAGCGCCATGCCGGACCGGGCCTGCTGGGCACTGCAGCACCTGCTGACCCGCCGCTATATCAGCAGCGAATCCGATCGCGACATCTACAGCTGGATCCTGGAGTACCGCAACGAATTATCGGTGCGGCTGTCCGAACTCGACCTGCAGCTGCGCATCTCCGAAGGCGTCGACATCGCGTTCATCGAGCAGGCCCGCTACGAGTCCGCCAAGGGCATCAAGGTGTTGCGGCGCGAGCCGCTGGGTACCTACGACTCGATTCTGGCGCTGCACCTGGCGCAGATGATGCGCGCCGGCGGCGACCAGAGTTTCCTGATCAGCCGCGACGAGATGCATGGCATGTTCACCGGGGTGCTCAACGAAACCGACCGCGACGCCGTGACTTTCACCGCCCGGATCGACGCCGCCATCGCGCGTCTCACCGGTCTCGACATCCTGCGCCGCAGCCGCGACGACGAAGACAGCTACACCGTGAGCCCGGTGATCACCGCGGTGATGACGGCCTCGGTGATCACCGAGTTGCAACAGCAGTTCGAACAACTCACGGGCACTGGGGGATCCGATACAGATGTCTGAGCAGTTCCACCTGTCCCGGCTCCAGATCATCAACTGGGGTGTGTTCGACGGCTACCACACCATTCCGTTCAGTGCCGGCGGTTCGCTGGTCGCCGGCGCCTCCGGCAGCGGCAAATCGTCACTGCTGGATGCCATCTCACTCGGCTTCCTGCCGTTCAACCGGCGCAATTTCAACGCCTCCGGTGACAACACCGCGGCCGGCTCGAGCGCCGGCCGCCGCACCGTCGACAAGTACGTCCGCGGCGCGTGGGGTCAGCGCAGCGACGCGGGCACCAGTCAGGTCATGTACCTGCGCGGCGACGGCACCACGTGGTCCGCGGTCGCGGTCAGCTACACCAGCAACACCGGCCGCACCATCACCGGCCTGGTACTCAAATGGCTTACCGGAGAATCACGTTCGGACTCCTCGAGCCGGTTCGTCATCGGCGACGGCGATCTGGACATCGAGGACGTGTGCAACCGGTGGGCCGCGGGCCGGTTCGACACCGGGGTATTCAAGGAAAACGGCTGGCGGTTCACCACCAAGGTCGAGTCGCAGTACCTGGCGCAGCTGTACGCCTCGATCGGCATCCGGGCCTCGGACGCCGCGCAGCAGCTGCTGGGCAAGGCCAAGTCACTGAAAAGCGTTGGTGGACTGGAGCAGTTCGTCCGCGAGTTCATGCTGGACGAACCGGACAGCCTGGCCCGGCTGCCCGAGGCCCTCAAGCAGATCGATCCCCTCGTCGAGGCCCGTGAACTGCTCGCAGTGGCCCAGCGCAAGCGCAAGATCCTCGGTGACATCGAGGCGATCCAGGTGCGCTACGCCTCCGAGTCGACCGACCTCGGCATCATCGATCTGGTCGACCTGCCGATGGTGCGGGCCTACACCGACCACGTCCGGCTGCGGCACTGTCCCGCCGAGATCGAGACGCTCGACGCGACCATCGACCAGCTGGAGCACGAGAACGCCGACCTGACCCGGCAGCTGAATCTGGCCAAGGCCGAGGGCGATTCGCTCAATGCCCAGATCAACGGGGCATCGGCGAATGTCGCCCCGCTGCAGTCGCAGGTAACCGCGGCCGAGGCGCAGGCCGACGATGTGGCCCGCCGGCGCGCGGGCTACGAGGAGATGGTCGCGGCCCTTGGCGTGGAAGTGCCCGACAGCGCCGACGAATTCTGGAATCTGCGCGAGGAGTTGACCCGGCAGGCCACCGAGATGCTGGGCAAGTTGGAGTGGGGCCGCGATACCTCCACCGACGCCGAGTACGCGCAGAAGTCCGCGCGAATCCTGCGCGACAACGCGGCCAAGGAACTCAAGCGCGTCGAGCACGTGGGCTCGGCGCTGCCCGAGTCCGCGGTCACGATGCGCGACCAGATCTGCGCGGGCGTGGGCATCGACCCCGCCGAACTGCCCTATGTCGCGGAGCTTTTCGATCTGCAGCCCGAGCACACGCGGTGGCGCCTCGCGGTGGAGAAGGTGCTGCGCTCGGTCGGCCTGCGGCTGCTGGTGCCGGACCAGCACTACGCCAAGGTGCTGCGGTTCGTCAACGAGACCAACATGCGCGGACGCCTGGCGCTGCACCACGTCCGGGCCGGCTCATCCGGTCGCGAGGCAGAACCGAACACGTTGGCGGGCAAGCTGTTCCTGGTCAAGCCGAAGCATGCCTGCGCCGCCGAGGCCGTAGATGTGATCGCCGCGGCCGGTGACCACATCTGCGTGGACACCCCCGACGTGTTCGTGCGGTTTCGCCGCGCCGTCACCGATACGGGTCTGTACAAGGACTCCGACCGGCTGGCCATCAAGGACGACCGGCGCCCGATCAAGCCGTCCGAGTACATCTATCAGGGCGACATCAGCTCCAAGCTGGAGGCGCTGCACACCGAGCTCACCGAGGCCGAGGAGGCCTTCAGCGCCGCCCGTCGTGCCGCGGATGAGATTGCGGCGCAGCGGCAACGCTGGCGCGACCGGGCCGCGGCCTGTAAGGCCGTCTACGAGCAGTTCCCGCAATGGAGCCAGATCGACACCGACACCGCCGAAGGCCATGCCGACCGGCTCCGCGAACAGTACGACCTGCTGCTGGCCGACCACCCCGACATCGAGGCGCTGTCGGCCCGGGCCGAGGAATGCTGGGTCGACATCCAGACCCTGATGACCCGGCGCGGCGCCATCCAGACCCGGCGCGACGATCTCGACGGCCGTCGTACCAAGCTGATGGACCTGCAGGACCGGCTGTCCCCCGCCGACGTGTCGGAGCACGCGACAGATCTGTTGCGTCGCTACGCCGCTGATGTTCCGGTGCCGCTGGAACTGCTCAACCCTGAGCCGCACCGCGAGGCGTTGTTCGCGGCCATCCGCCGCGAACGCGACCAGCTCACCGAGAGCCGCCGGCGCTCCTACGAGGAACTGTCGCGGATCGTCGCGACCTTCGACACCTCGTTCCCGGACGCCATCCCGAACGACTCGGATGACTTCGACGAGCGCATCTACGACTACGTCGCGGTCTGCCGCCACATCGACGAGCGCGAGCTACCCGACGCCTACGACCGCATGATGCGGCTGATCACCGAACAGGCGCCCGACGCGATCCTGACGCTGCACCGCGTCGCCGAGCAGGAGACCCGGCGGATCAGCGAGCAGATCGATCGGGTCAACACCGGTTTGGGCGCAGTGGAATTCAACCGCGGCACCCGACTGACGCTGCGCGCCAACCCGCGCAGCATGGTCGCGGTCTCCGAGCTGACCGACATCGTCAAGGCCATCTCGCGACGCATCGCCGAGGTGGGGCTGGGCGACAAGAAGGCCATCCTCGATCAGTACGCCGACATCCTGCGTTTGCGAAACCGGTTGGCCGGCAACAACCCCGAGGACCGGGCCTGGACCCGGGACGCACTCGACGTGCGTAACCGCTTCACGTTCGATTGTGCCGAGTGGGATGTCGCCAACGACGAACTGATCCGCACGCACAGCAACGCCGGCGACAACTCCGGCGGTGAACAGGAGAAGTTGATGGCCTTCTGCCTGGCCGGCGCGCTCAGCTTCAACCTGGCCAACCCCGAAAGCGGCGACAACAAACCGGTTTTCGCGCAGCTGATGCTCGACGAGGCGTTCTCCAAGTCCGACCCGCAGTTCGCCTCGCAGGCCTTGCAGGCGTTCCGCAAGTTCGGCTTCCAGCTGGTGATCGTCGCAACGGTGCAGAACGCCACCACCATTCAGCCGTACATCGACGGCGTGGTGATGGTGTCCAAGTCCGAGGCCACCGGTCGCAATGCCCGGCCCGTCGCCAATGTCGCCACCAAAACCATCACCGATTTCACCGCCCTGCGTCGGGAACTGAAAGTCCCCGAACCCGTCTGATCGGAGCGTCATGCGTATCGCCACCTGGAACGTCAACTCCATCCGCACCCGGGTCGACCGGGTCACGGACTGGTTGTCCCGCGCGGACATCGACGTGCTGGCCATGCAGGAAACCAAGTGCAAGGACGACCAGTTCCCGACCATGCCGTTCGCGGCACTGGGATACGAAGTCGCGCATGTCGGACTCAGCCAGTGGAACGGTGTGGCGATCGCGTCCCGCGTGGGCCTCGACGACGTGCGGGTCGGTTTCACCGGCCAACCTCAGTGGCAGGACGCCGACGAGGCCCGCGCCATCGGCGCCACCTGCGGCGGGGTCCGGGTGTGGAGCCTGTACGTGCCCAACGGCCGGACACTGGACGACCCGCACCTGCCATACAAGCTGAAATGGCTTTCCGCCCTGCGGGATACCGCAGCCGGCTGGCTGGGGGACGATCCGTCGTTGCCACTGGCTTTGATGGGCGACTGGAACATCGCGCCGACCGACGAGGACGTCTGGGACATGGCCGAGTTCCAGAATTCGACGCATGTCTCGGAGCCGGAGCGCGCCGCGTTCCGCGCCATGAACGACGCCGGATTCGCGGATGTGGTGCGCCCGTTCACCCCGGGTCCGGGGGTCTACACCTACTGGGACTACACCCAGCTGCGGTTCCCCAAGAAGCAGGGCATGCGCATCGACTTCGTGCTGGGCTCACCGGAATTCGCAGCCCGCGTCACTCACGGCGAGATCGTCCGCGAGGAACGAAAGGGCAAGCAGCCCAGCGATCATGCACCCGTGCTCGTGGAATTGGAGAAGTAGATGGCAGCCCTCCCGATTGTCTATGCCGCTGAACCGGCCAGCCTGCGCGCCCGCATCATCCACCTCTTCGCGTCATTGTTCTTGGCCCGCATCCTGATTCGCGCGCTGACCACGGCAGGGTACGAGGCCACCTCACGCCGGATCGTCCGGATGGGACACAACGTCAACCGGCTCGCCAGTCTGCAGCGGCGTCGACCGCCACGCGGCTTCCGATTGGCCGCCGAAACTTGGAACGGTCTGCCGGCCGAGTGGGTTTCGCCCGCCACCCTCGACGCGCCGATCACCGACGGGGTCATCCTCTACTTCCACGGCGGCGGATTCGTCCTCGGCGATCTGAACACCCACCTGCGCGCCGTCGCCGCCCTCTCTCGCGTCACGCGATTGCCGTTGGTACACATCGAGTATCGGCAGTACCCCGAGGTCGATCTGGAGACGACGATCCAGGACTGCCTCGGCGCCTACCGCGAGCTGCTGAGCCGGGGCGTCGATCCGGCCAAAGTCATCATCGCCGGCGACTCGGCCGGCGGGTTCCTGGCGTTCGCCACCGCGCAACAGGCCCCGAAGCACGGGCTCCCGAGTCCCGCAGGGGTGGTCGGTATTTCGCCCTTGCTGGAACTGGACAACGCTTCGCGCGCTGCACATTCGACCGCGTCGACGGACGTCTTCGGGATTGCCACCGGCTTGCCGGTCATCACCGAGCGCATCTGCCCCACGGGAAATCTCGACCAGTTGGAGCCGGTCTCCGGCCCCATGGATGCGATGCCGCCGTCCCTGATCGTCGTCTCCGCAACGGAATCACTGCTATGCGACGCCGAGCGGATGCAGGGCAGGCTGCACCAAGCGGGGCGCACCTGCGAGGTCATGGCCTGGCCCAGTCAGCTCCACGCGTTCCCGGCCATATTTCCCGGGCTGCCCGAGAGCCGTCGGGCGTATGCGCGGATGGCCAGTTTCATCGCCGAATGTCTTTCCGGCAGAGCCACCGACGTACCACCCGCCCAGTCCGCCTAACGCAGGAGCTGCTCCACCGACTCGACAAGCGCTTCCTCGACCCGGCGTAGCGGCAATTCCGACCTGGTCGATTGCGCCATGACGATGGCGCCCTCCACCGCCGCCACGGTCAGCGTCGCCTGACGCGCCGCATCGCCGGCTGACAGCCCGGCCGATTCCAGCCCGGCAGCGATCCGGCGCTCCCAGTCGAGGAAGACCTCACCGGCGGCGTCGGCCGCTCCGGGGGCCTCACTGCGGCCGAGCGCGGCCGCGACGATCGGGCAGCCGACCTCGAAGTTGCTACTGGTCAGATTCGCGATCCACATCTCGACGAAGGCCCGTACGGCACCCACCGGACCCCGCTCACCGATCAGTCGGTCGATGCCGTCGGCCAGCATGTTGCCCGCCGTGACGGTCGCGTCAGCCACGAGTTCAGCCTTGCCGCCAGGGAAGTTCAGGTAGAGCGACCGGCGTGCGGTACCGCTGCGTTCGAGCAGCTGGCTCAGGCCCATACCCGAAACGCCCTGCCGCCGAATCAGATCGATGGCTGTGACGACGAGCCGATCTCGGGCACTCATGTGACGTAACTCCCTGTCTCGCGGCATTGTTTGCATACCGATTGGTCTACTAGCGTCTGGCTTCAATAGTAGACCGGACGGTGTAGTTCGGGTCTCGAATCGAGGGGGTCCTGGGTGGGACACAACAGCCGGTTTTTCGGCGTCACCAGCCGTTTCTGTGCGAAATGGGCGTGGTTGATCATCGGTTTCTGGGTGGCACTGGCCGGGATCCTGAACGTGACCATCCCGCAGCTCGAGCAGACCGTCGCAGAGCGCTCCGCGCCTTTCATGCCCGCCAACATCAAGGCCGCGCAGACGCTGCGTGAGATGTCCGATGCCTTCGGCGTCCCCCGGTCGTCCGCGGTGGGCAGCGTGGTGCTGGTCGATGAGCACGGCATCGACGCCGCCGACGAAGCCCTGTACCGGAACGTCGTCACCACCCTGCGGCGGGACAAGACCAACGTCGCCTACGTGCTCGACACCTACGACAATCCTCAGTTGCGCGATATCGCGCTAAGCCCGGACCACAAGGCGATCAACCTGGTCATCGCCGGCACCGGTGACGTCGGGTCGACCAAGGCGCACAAGAACACCATCGAGATCCGCGATCAACTCCACGCGCTGCCCAAACCACCCGGGGTCGGGATATACCTCACCGGGCCGTCACCGACGCTGGCAGATCTGTTCAGCGCCATGGACTTTTCGCTGCTGATCATCACCGCGGTGTCCGTTCTGCTGATCACACTGGTACTGCTGATGGTCTATCGGTCCCTGCCCACCGCGATGGTGCCGTTGCTGACCATCGGTATCGCCCTCGGGGTGGCCCGCCCGATCGTGTCGCTGCTCGGTATGACCGGGATCCTCACCGTTTCGAACTTCACCATCTCCCTGATGACCGCGATGCTGCTCGGTGCCGCCACCGACTACGCGATCTTCATCCTGGCCGGCTACCACGAAGCCCGGCGTAGCCAGGTGCCCGTCACTGATGCGATAGCTCAAGCCGGACAGCGGGTTTCAGGCATCCTGATCGCGTCGATGCTGACCATCGCGGCGGCCGCCACGGCGATGGGATTCACCGAACTGGGCATGTTCAAGGCCGCCGGCCCGCCGATCGCCATCGCCATCGTGGTCGGCCTGGCGGTGTCGATGTCACTGCCCTACGCCCTGCTGTCGATCCTGGGCGCGCGCGGACTGGCCGAACCCCGGCCCCTCAACGACCGCCGCTGGCGCCGGATCGGATCGACGATGATCCGCCGGTCCGGCGTGCTGGTGACCGCGTCGCTGGTGCTGTTGCTCGCTGCCGCATCGGTTCTCACCACCTTCCGGGTGAACTTCGACGAGAACGCCATGCAGCTCGACGACACCGAGAGCGCCATCGGCTACCAGAAGACCTATGCGCACTGGGGTGTCAATGAGGCGGCGCCGGAATACCTGATCGTCTCGGCCGACCATGACATGCGGAACACCGACGACCTCGCCGCGCTGGACCGGGTCGCGGGGCGCATTGCCGGCATGCCCGAGATCGCATACGTCCGTTCAATGACGCGGCCGGCCGGAAAGCAGTTGCCGCAGACCACCATCGGCTATCAGGCCGGGATCGTGGCAGACCGGCTCGGCGACGCGCGGACTCAGGTCGCCAGGGCAGTGCCCGACATGCACCGGCTGGACTCCGGAGCGGCACAGTTGCGCGACGGCGCCGCCTCCGCGGTGACCCAGATCCCCCAATTGGTTTCGGGCATAAAACAAGTGACCGGACTCGCCCATCAGGTCCTCGACGGGTACCAATCCGCCGGCGCGGGGCTCGCCACCCTGACCGACGGGACGGTGGACGTCCAGTCCGCGCTGGCGGATCTGACCTCCTCCACCGGATTGCTCGATGCGGCGTTGCAGGCCATCGACGGCAACGCGCAGGTCGCCGAGGCCGGTCGACTCGTGAGTTCGGCGCTCGGCTCGGCACTTTCACCGCAGCCCGGGCCGGACTGTCTGCTGAACCCGGTATGCAGCCGAGCCCGCGCGGACATCGCGGACCTCGACTCGATCTCCAATGGCGCGGTCAGCCGGGCACTGCTGCAGGCCCAGCGCCTCACCGCGATCCCGCAGGTCACCGTCGACAAGGTGCGGGCTGCCGAGCCCGCCATCCGGGATGCGTTGGCCACGTTGCAGAAAATGGTGTCGAACCTGCCCGGCGGTTCACCGGCGCAGGCCCGTGTCCAGCTGACCGAGCTGGTGCGCGGCGCCGATCAGCTCAGCGCCGGGATGACGCGCCTCGCCGTCGGGCTCGACCAGGTCAAGGGCGGCGTGGACCGGGTGGTCGACATGTCGGGGCAGCTCACCGACGGGCTCGGCCAGGCGACGGACTATCTGACGACCTTGAGCACCCACACCACCGACGGCCCGGCATCAGGCTTCTACCTTCCGCCCCAAGGTTTTTCCGACCCGAAGTTCCGGGCCGCACAGGACCTGCTGTTCTCCCCTGACGGCAAGACGGCGCGAATGCTGGTGATCTGGAAGATCAATCCGTACAGCGCCGAAGCGCTGGACGCGACGCGGACGCTGGCCCCGGCCGCGACCCAGGCTGCCGCCGGAACCTCTTTGCAGACAGCACGTTTCGCCAGCACCGGTCTGGCTACGCTGTCGGCCGACATGCGCGACCAGGTGTGGCACGACTTCGCCCTGTACGGCATCGTCGCGATCCTGGGTGTGCTGCTGGTGTTGATCGTGCTGTTGCGCAGCATTCTCGCGCCGGTGTTCATGGTCGCGGTGGTGACGCTGTCATTCGCCGCCGCCGCCGGAGTCAGCGTGCTGGTGTGGCAGCACATCATCGGAGTCGACGTGGACTGGTCGGTGTTCCCGGTGTCGTTCATGGCACTCATCGCCGTCGGCGCGGACTACAGCATGCTGTTCGCCGCACGTATCCGCGACGAATCCGGCGACGGCATGATCCGCGGCATCATGCGCAGCTTCGGCACCACCGGCAGCGTCATCACCACCGCCGGAATCGTCTTCGCGCTCACCATGTTCGCGTTGATGAGCGGACGGGTGATCAACCTGCTGCAGATCGGGTTCACCATCGGCATCGGGCTGCTGATCGACATCACTCTGGTGCGCACCGTGCTGGTGCCGGCCGCCATGGCCATGATCGGCAACCGCATCTGGTGGCCGAGCAAGGTGAAGCCCTAGGCGGTCGTAGCTACGGGCACCCCAAGAACTGACAGGTCGCGTTGGTGTTCTCGCCTGCGACTGTCCGGTAGTGGGGGTGCCCGCCGTACCAGCCGTCTTCCGCTGTCATGCCAACGACCTGAGGCGGCATTCCGCGGTGTACCAGGTTGTACCGATGGCAGGTCGTCCAGTCCCAGTCAACTTCGGTAAATCCTCCGGGGACCGGCTGACCTGGACACCAGGTACCCGAGGACGGTTCTGCTTGGGCGGTGCCGGCGCTCAACCCGAACGCGGCCAGACTCATCCCGCCGGACAACAGTGCCGCCGCGGCCAGTCGTGTGATTCGTCGCGTCATGTGGACTCACCTCTCTGTTCGTCGACACTGTCGTCGATCTGCTGCTGAATGGTGAAGGAAGCATGCAGCTCGGCTCTTGGCGAATTCTTGGCTGGCATGCCGCCGGCCCTACCCCACAGAGAGTGATGCGGCTAGCCGAGCGCGGGCATCGTCGATGCTTAGTGTGCCTAGCCACCGCGTAGTCGTTAAGCGTATCTGCGACTCGATCCTGCGGTCCGCTCAATCGGAGCAGACCCTCGACGATCAGGCCACCCAAGCGTCAAGCCCATCTGCTCGCCACTGAGGCATCGCCAACTCACCTCCTCACGACGACGCAGAATGGCTAGTTGACCTAACCGTTGAAGATCCCGTCGAGTCCAATCCTGCTGCGGCGCTTGTGTTTAGGTGTCCTAACCGTCGCCGATGCAAGCTCGCACTTTCCGCGGGTTCTTGTCAGTGGACGGGTGTCTTGCGTCAAGAAGTTGGCAGGTTTTGTGGGTTCGTCGAGTTTAGGTAGGCCTGTTTGGGGGTGCGGTCGTCGAGGGCTTGGTGGGGTCTGATGGTGTTGTAGATGGTTCGGAAGTGGTGGGCTTCCATGTCGAGGGCGTCGCCGTCGCCGATGTATCCGCGAAATAGGTGCTCGTATTTAAGGGTGCCGAAGAACCGTTCGATGACGCCGTTGGTTTGTGGGGATTTGATCCGGGTTCGGACGTGCCGCAGCAGTGGGTCGGTGTGGTCGGCGAACAGTGCCCCGAAGTCCTTGCCGCGGTAGCAGGGGCCGTTGTCGGTGACGATGGCGATCGGTGCGGGTGTCTGGCCGATGATGTTGTCGTGGGCGTCGAGGACGTCCATCAGGGCGCGGTCATCGCGTAGGTCGTCGATAGCCAGGACGCGTTGGGCTTCGTCGATGGCCAGTTGTATGCAGCGCACGGCATCGATGCCGCGGCTGGTGGGGGTGACGGTGATCGCCAGGCAGTATTTGGTGGCGTAGTCGATGACGGCACTGATCCTCCAGATGCCGCCGTTGGTGGTTTCGAATTCGGAGAAGTCCGTCTGCCAGACCCGGTTGCGTTCGGTGGGTGGGTCGCGGAACACTTTGCGGCGCAATATCGCCCAGGATTTGCGGTCGGCGCGAAATCCCTGGGGCAGCAACAAGCCTCGTCGTTTCAGTGCTCGTTGCACTGAGGAATTGGTGACGTCGTGGCCGTCGGCGCGCATCATGGCGGCGATCTTGCGGTAGCCCCAGGCTGGCCACGCTTCGGCGTATTTGGCAGCCAGGCCTTCGACGCGATCAACCACCGGCGCCGGCCACGGACCTCTATCCGCAGCGCCATGACGCAATCGGGCCAACCGCCGCCGGTAGGTGCGTTCGGGGATGTCTGCCAGTACCGCGAACCTCGAAACCGGCAGCCCCGCCGCCTCTCTTAGGGCTTCGAGGTCTTGGAAGGGACCTGATCGATCAGCGCGGCACCGCGCTGCCAAATCCGAAGCTGCACCGTGGCTTCGGCCAGCGCCAGTTTGAGTTGCTCGTTTTCGATCTGCAGGCGCCGCTGTTCGGGTGTGCCCTTAGCCCCGGCCGGGCCGCTGGGCACCTCCTCAAGCCGCTCGGCGCCAGCGGCTAAAAACTGATGCTTCCACTTCGTCACGGTTTCACGGCAGACCCCGCTGCGGCGTGCGGCCTCCCCGCACGTCATTTCGTTGGCCAACACGGCCAGCACCAGTCGGGTCTTTTCTTCGGCAGGGATCTTCGTCCGTCGCGATCTGGCCATGACTCACTCAACCTCCTGAACCCTGGCCTCGTTGTGGATAACGCGACCCTGCCAAAAAGTTTGAGTCAGTAGACGGGAGTAGGGTCGCACAGGTGTTCGAATTTGATAGTGATCCCCACGCCGAGTCCGCGGCGGTCGACGCGATCACCCTCGCCACCCGGGAAGAGAACGCGGCCGGTGCCCGCCGCCTGGCCGCGATCGGTGACCTGTGGGCGCTTCGGGCTCCTGATGATGATGTGGAAAAGCGGTATTGGGCGATCGACGGGTATTCGGGGCTGGTGGTCGAGGTCGCGGCCGCTCTTGGGGTGTCCCGCAAGCGGGCGCAGGCGCAGGTGGACCGGGCGGTGCTGCTGCGCACCCGGCTGCCGAAAGTGGCGGCGGTGTATGCCAAAGGCCTGATCGATGCGGTGCTGGTCGCGATGATCGTCTCGCGCACCGACCTGATCATCGACGACGACGTCGCCCAGCAGGTCGACGCCGACCTCGCGGCCAAGATTGCGTCCTGGGGCCGGTTGTCGAAACCGAAGATGGCACAACGCATCGACGCGATCATCGCCGCCTCCGACCAAGCGGGGGTGCACGCCCCCCAACCTCCGTCGCAGGCCCGCTACCTCGACATCCGTGTATCCGGCCCGGGAAGTGCCAATGTCTGCGGCACGGTGGATGCGGCGACCGCCGCCGTGCTGGACGCCGCCCTCGATGACCTGGCCCGCCGGGTGTGCAAGAACGATCCGCGATCGCATGATCAACGCCGCGCCGCCGCCATGGACGCCCTGGCCCGGGGTGGCCGGCTGCAGTGCCAATGCGGGCAATCCGACTGCGAGGCCGCGGCCACGCCGAATCTGCCGGCGCCGACCGTCGGGACCCGCTCGGTGATCCACGTGATCACCACCGCCGACGCCCTCGACGGTGGTGGGCCGGGATTCCTGCCGGCGTACGGGCAGATCCCCGCAGGCCAGGTGGCCCAACTTGCCGAGGGCGCGACGCTGCGGCAGGTGCACACCCCGCCGGATGTCATCGAACCGCGGTATCGGCCGTCGGCCAAGCTGGCGGAGTTCGTGCGGTGCCGCGACCTGACGTGCCGATTCCCCGACTGTGACCGGCCGGCTGAAGCCTGCGACATCGACCACACCGTGCCCTACCCAGCTGGGCCGACGCACCCGTCAAACCTCAAGTGTCTGTGCCGGTTTCATCACTTGCTCAAGACGTTCCACGGTTGGACCGATCACCAGTTCCCGGACGGGACCGTGGTCTGGACCGCGCCCACTGGGCACACCTACGTCACCAAACCTGAAGGTGCGCACTGGTACCCGCAACTCGGCAAGCCGACCGGCGCAGTCGAAATCACTGGGGAGCCGGTGCGGAAACCGGGGCGGGGGTACTGCATGCCCAAACGCAAACGCACCCGAGCCCAAGAACGCCAAGAACTCATCAATGAGACGCGGATGTTCAACGAAGAACACATCGCCGACGACGAATGGCGCCGCCGCCTCGAACTCGAAAAGATTCTGGCCGCAGAAGAAGACTGGGACCAACCAGCACCGTTCTAGACGCGGAACGGCGGCCGCTCACGCCGATTCGGCCCGGCGTGAGCAACCGTCGTCAATCCCGTTGTGGCTAAACCAGTTCCGGCACCCGTAGGTGGGCGAAGGCCACCTCGAATTCACCTTCGTCGAGCTCGGTCGCACCGGCTTCCGGAAGTCTCGATTCTTTGATCGTCTGCGCCTGAGCCCGGTTGCGCGCCATGGCTTCTCGGCTGTCGAACGTCGTGCAGGACACGCCACGGCCGGTGGCCCGATCGACCATCAGGCTGACGCTGCAGAAGCCTTCGAGTGCCTCGGTGTCGGGCACGATGTTCGACCTGAAGTAGTCGATCGCGGCATCGGCGTTCGCCGGGTCGGCATGCCCCCAGGTCACTCGAGCGCACGCGCCCTCGGGGATCTGGTGAGCGCGGTGCATGACGGCGATGTCCCACTCGTCGACGGTCGCGGCGCCGCCGAACATCCCGATGGCCCGTTCGCGGATCGGCCGAACCTGGTCAGCGAGCGCACTCATCGCCTCCTCGGATTCCCATGCCGTCACAGCGATGCACCGACCCGATTCACGGTCGGTGAGCAGCGACATGCCGACGAACCCGTTCAGCTCTTGCAGTTTGGGCATCACTTCATCGCGCAGGTGAGCCACTCCTGCGTCGATAGCCGAGGGTTGTGCATGAATAGTGGTAGAGCGTGCGTACACGACCCACCCCCTCTATATATCGGGGCAGCGCCCCAGCGGCGCCGCCGGTCCACCGATATACGTTCCTCCGATGTCCGGCAGGTGGCAATAGCCGGTCGGCACACCTCATCGCTTGAGGTATTTCCTTGACGCCCAAGGAAAATAGCTGCAGTCCCGACGCGAACTCGCTGCCGCGGAGCGTCTGCGTCAACCGGCGCGGTCATGAGCCTCAGCGATGGGGTTCGGCCCGCCCCAACGGCTGGCCACTATGCGTCGGCGGCCCGGGTGATTCTTGCTGCCGACTGACCTCGATCGTAAATATCGACGACCGCGCCATTGGCCACCATGCTCAGGTAGCGGCCGACGGCGGAGCGGAACGCCGGAAGAGCTACCCGAATCACCAAGTGGCCCGGCAAAGGCAGCCGACGGCGGTGCTCCCGCGTCGGGCGCCCCGGGGGATGGATCGACGCCACATCAATGCCTCTGCGTTTCACCGTGATTGACTCACCGCTTGCGGCAAGTTCAAGGTAATACCTTGTCGCACTGCGTAGTTGGCCAATGCCGATGGTGCGGTGCATAGTTGTCCGCCGCCTGGTCAGTGGGACACGCCGGTCACGGAGACCAGGAATCGAGTAGTGCGCAACGCCGAATCAGCCAATGAATTTCCCCTATCCCCTTGGCGTCGTTGACACCCCACGATAGTTATACCGATCGGTCTACTCGCCGTTTTGAAGTTAACCGACCGCCGCCACCGTTGTCAATGAGGTCAGGCGATATTGGGGTTGTGCGCAAGAACGGTGTTCTTGCGCCGTCTCACTTCCCTAGCTCCGCTTTCCGCCCGGAATCCGGTCGACGAACCACCCGAGCCGGGCCACCGTGGTGTCCAGCGGTTCGACGACTTCGGCGAGTCGCTGCAGGCTCGGCAGGGTCGCGGCAATCGAGTTCGCGCCGAACGCGATCTTCTCGGCGGAGGTGTCGATGCCGGCCGCGGCCTCGGTCAGGGTGGTGATCTGACTGGCGATCAATTCCGCGTGCCGGTCGATACCGGCAGCACTCACACTCAGGGCAGCGATGTTGTCCGCGATGTATTGCGACGACTTCCGTAGCTCGGCGACGTCATCCATCAACGCGAACACCGCTTGGATGAGCGTCTTCGGTCCGCGTCGCTTCCGTTTGCCGGACTCGGTCCCAGCTTCGTGTGCCCCTGCCATGACTCACGCCTTCCGTTCGGCAGGAGCCCCCTGATCCTTGGCCTCCTGCTGGTACTGCCGAAGCTCGGCCCGCACCGCTTCATCTAACGCGCGGTCAAGGCTAGCGTGGGCAGATCGGCGAGATACGCGGCGCATGGCGTCGATGAGATCGGCGGCCCAGGCAAGTTCGACATCGTTGCTGGGGTACCAGCCCGGACCCCGCTGCCGGACCACCTCGGTGTGTCCGGCCCGGGTCATGGCACGGGCCGCGTCGTCGAGCTTCTTGTCGACCGCCGTGGTGGTCTTCAGGATCGCCGCCAACGGCATGCCGCGGGAGATGAGCCTGGCGAAGTCGTCGATCACCCGGCGGTCGGGCACCAGGTACGAGTCCTTGTCGCCCGTCGGCTCGATGATGCCGCCGGCGACCAGCCGTTTCACCGTCGCGCCGTCCAGTCGGCCGAGCTGCATCTGCAGCTCTTCGCGCGTCATGGTCTGCGCCTGCGGATTCGACCACGGCGAGATCACCAGCTCCTCGAGCTCCGCCAGGTCCAACACCTCGACCAGCCCCTCGCCGCGCTGCAGGCCGGTGAGGAACTTCAAGATGTGTTTGACGGTGAAGCCCTCGCTGAGCAGCCGGACGATGGCTTGCAACTGGCTCAGGTGCCGGTCGGTGTAGATCGCGACCCGGCCCCGGCGCTGAGGCCGGGGCAGCAGGCCGCTCTCCTGGTAGACGCGGACGTTCCGGGTTGTCGTCCCCGCTTCGCGTGCGAGGTCGTCGATCCGGTACTCAGCCACCAGCGGATTCTATGCGGTCAGGACCGACGCACCGCTGGTCTGCTCAGCAGTGATCTTGAAGTCGTGCAGATTGACCGCCTTCAACTGATTGACGTACTGGGTGGCGAACCCGGGGAACATCGTCGCGTTGAAGCCGTCGTCGGTCAGGTACCAGCTCTGGCAACCGGAGTTCCACGTCGTGGATTGCAGCCGCTGCTGGATGTCCTCGTTGTAGCGGGCCTGCACCTCGGGACGCACGTCGAGCGACTTCCAGCCGAACTGCAGCAGCGTGGAGATCGCCTCGACGATGTAGTCGATCTGCGCCTCCATGTACACCAGCGCCGAGCTGTGGCCGGGGCCCGAGTTGGGCCCGAAGGTGAAATACAGGTTGGGATAACCGGATACCGCGACGCTGCGGTAGGCGTAGGCGCCCCGGCTCCATTCCGCGCTGAGCTCCCGGCCGTCGATGCCGATGACGGGGAACGGGGTGCCCTGCTTGGACACCTCGAAGCCGGTGGCGAACACGATGGCGTCGAATTGGTGCTCGATGCCTTCGACTGTCCGAATTCCCTTGGGCGACAACCGGGAAATGGGCCAGGTCACCAGCTTGCAATTGTCTGCCTGCAGCGCAGGGTAGTAGTCGCGGGTCATCAGTAGCCGCTTGCAGCCAGCCGAGAAGTCGGGCGTGAGTTGCCGGCGCAGCCACGGATCCTTCACCTGCATGCGCAGATTCGCGAGGCTCAGCGCTTCGACCACCCGGGTGAACGGGCTGTCCCACACCACGCCGAGCGCGACCGACTCATGGCCCCAGAACCAGGCCGACCGGGCAATCTTCTCGGCGAACGGCACGTCCTTGTAGATCCGCTTCATCCAGCCGCTGGTGGATCCGTTGATCCGGGGGATCACCCAGCCTGGTGTGCGCTGGAACACCTTGACCGACTTGGCGACCTTGACCAGTTCCGGGACGATCTGCACGCCGCTGGCGCCGGTGCCGACGACGGCGACCTTCTTCCCGGTGAAGTCGTAGTCGTGATCCCAACGGGCACTGTGGATCTTGTGACCCTCGTAGGTCTCGATGCCGTCGATCTTCGGGAAGCTCGCGTTCGCCAGCGGCCCGGAGGCGACGATGACGGTGCGCGCCCGGACCGGTTCGCGGCCTTCGAAGTTGACGGTCCACTCCCCCGCCACCTCGTCGAACTCGACGCCGGTCACGTTGTGACCGAACCGGATATGCGGTGCAATGCCCGAGGATTCGACCATGCTGTCGATGTACCCGAGGATCTCATCGCTGGCCGAGTAGGTATGCGACCAGTCCGGGTTGGGCGCGAAGCTGTACGAGTACAGGCGCGACGGAATATCGCACGCCGCACCGGGATACGTGTTGTCACGCCAGGTGCCGCCGACTCGGGTGCCGCGTTCGAAGATCTCGAAATCGGTGATGCCCTGGTCTTTGAGCCGGATGGCGGCGCCGATGCCGGCGAACCCGGCACCGATGATGGCAGTAGAGATTGTCATGATCAGGCCACCGGCTCGTAGGTCATCTCGTCCGACCAGCTGGGCGTGTTCCGAATCAGCGGCATCGGGATGGCGCCGGTGACAACCACCAGGGAATCGGCCAGCCAGTGGTACTTCGAGGTCCGGTCGATCACCTTCTTGGCATGCCACGAGACGAACCGGTACATCGGTACCCGACGCGCGAAAGAGCTTCGCTCGCCGACACTTTGGAACCGGCGCATCGCCTGGTACAGCCGCTCTTCGTTGACGCCCATGGCGACGATGTTGTCGCGCATCTTGTTGAGCAGCGGGAAGTAGCTCAGCGTGCCGATCACCAGCGCCGGGTTCAGCCAGCTGCCGACGAAGTCGACGGCCAGCTTGCGCAGGTCGGCGTGACCCAGGATGTCCATCACCTCGAAGTCGACCGCGAGGTGCCGCGATTCGTCGGAGTTGATGCGCTTGAAAACCTCTTGCGCCACCGGGTCTTTGACCTCATCGGTGATGAATTTGATGAGCGCACCGTCCAACGCCACTTCCAGCATCGGGATGACGGTGCCGAGGATCGACAGCGACATGCCGTCGGAGAACTTGTCGAGCCAGGTGATCACCAGTTGCACGTTGACGCTGGGCGGCGGGACCTCGTCGTTCTCGAGCATGCCCC
Source organism: Mycobacterium sp. PDNC021 (assembly GCF_048282635.1). Classification (NCBI taxonomy): domain Bacteria; kingdom Bacillati; phylum Actinomycetota; class Actinomycetes; order Mycobacteriales; family Mycobacteriaceae; genus Mycobacterium; species Mycobacterium sp. PDNC021. The sequence goes on along the minus strand of NZ_CP182502.1, from coordinate 1,571,281 downwards.
AGCGCCGCATCAGCGCGAGCTCGGCGTTGGCGTGCTTCTGCTCCTCCGCGTGGAAGTGCTCGTAGATGCTCTTGAGCGTCGGGGTCGGGGCCTTCTTGGCCAGCGCGGCGAAGCCACGGGCGCCGACGTTCTCGATCCACATCAGGTCGGTCATGAACGGCTTGAGCTTGGCCCACAGTTCGGGCTCGATCAACTCGGCTCCCGGTGCGTCCCAGTCGATGTCGACCAGGGCCCACTGCTTGTCCTTGATCTTCTGCAGCATCTCATCGAGATCCATTGCCATGATGCGTCCTTTCAGTTCGCGGGGAGGATTCGGTTCAGCAGTCCGGCGCCCTGGGTGTACAGCGCGGGGAAATGACGTTTGAGATGCCAGATGACGTTCGCGTCGAATTGCGGTACCACGTACAACCGGCCGCCGTCGTGGGCATCGAGCGTGCGGGCGGCGACGTTGTCGGGAGACAACCCGGTCCACCGCATGAGCTGCTCGGCGAGGTTCGACGATCCTGGCGTGATGCGCCCGTCTCGCGCGACATTCGTCTTCACGAAGGTGGGACACAGCACCGTCACCGCAACGCCTGTGCCGTTCAATTCCGCCGACAACGTTTCGGACAGCGACATCACGCCGGCCTTGGAGACGTTGTAGGCGGCCATCGACGGCGCGGCGGCGAACCCGGCGGCCGAGGCCACGTTGATGATGCCGCCCTTGCCGGCCTCGCGCAGCAGTGGGGTGAAGACCTCACAGCCGTACACCACGCCCCACAGGTTGATGCCGAGTGCCCAGTCCCAGTCCTCGAAGCCGATGTCGCCCACCGGTTTTCCGCCGATGCCGACGCCGGCATTGTTGATCACCAGGGTTGGTGCGCCGCCGAAAATCTCCTGTGACTGCTTGGCCAGCAGCTCGATGGCGGTGCGGTCGGCGACGTCGCACTGCACGGCGTGGCCTTTGCCGGTCGGCAGCTGGCCGATCAGCGCCACGGTTTCCTGCGCCCGCTCCATGCTGATGTCCGCGCAGATGATCTCGCCACCGCGCCGGGCGAGTTCGAGGGCGAAGGACCGCCCGATGCCACTGCCGGCACCGGTGACCACGGCCTTCGCCTTGTCCGAGCGGCGTTCGCCGCGAAAGACATTGAGTATCGTGTCGATGCCGATCATCAGCACACCTCTTCGAGTTCGTTGGATTTGTAGGCATCGGCGATGAAGGCCGCGGCGCGACGGAGCGCCGGTGCGGCTTCGGGTGCCAGATGCGGCAGGGCCTGGAAGACGTGCACCATGCCGGGCCAGACCTCGAGCGCGCTGGTGCCGCCGGCGCGGCGCAGTTCGGCATCGAGGTAGCGGGCGTCGGCGCGCAGCATCTCGAAACCACCGACCTGAATCAACATGGGCGGCAACAGATCAGCTTTCGCGAAGTCGAGCCGCAGGCGCGGATCGGTCAGGTTCTGCCCCTGGGTGTAGAGCCCGACCATGCGCGCGGCGGCAGTGGCGGACATCGCCGGATCGCGGTACGTCGCCTTCTCCTGCTCCAGCGCGAGCCCGAGCGTCACATCGATCAGCGGAGAGAACAGCACCACGCCCGCGGGCCGGAAGTCAGCGTCGCCGGCGTGCGCCAGCAGCATGTCGCAGGTGAGATGGCCGCCGGCCGAGTCTGCGCCCATCACGATGTCCGACGCCGCATAGCCTTCCGACAACAGCCACCGGTAGCCGGCTTCGACGTCCTCGGCCGCGGTCGGGAAGCGGTGCTCGGGGGCCAGCCGGTAGTCCACCACGAACATCGGCAGGCCGGTCGCCTCGGACAACCGCGCCACCAGCTTGCGGTGCGTGCGCGCCGAGCAGATGACATACGCACTGCCGTGCACGTAATAGCCCGCACGGCTGCCGAATTCCACTCCCGGGCCCAGCACCCATTCGCCCCGCATCTCGGGCGTACGAACCGGGATGATCCTGGTGCCGCCGGGCATGGAACCGAAGGTCTCCATGATGGTGGCGATCAGCCCGCGTCCGAACCAGACACCGGGGGTGTTCATGGGGATGGCGCTGGTCAGATTGCCCAGGGTCCAACGGGTCACAGTGGCCGAGAGCGTCGAGCGCAACGTTGCGCGGCTGGGTACCTCGGGCAGCGTTGCCCGATCAGTTTCCGTCACGCCAACTAGAGCACCACCAACTGTGCCATTTGTCAATGGCACAGTCAGCGTCGGCGTCCTGACCAGCGACGAATGGCCACTTGGAGCACGGTTTCTGTCAGATTCCGTGCTCTAAGTGGCCGTTCGGCGGTGGGAAAATCAGGCCTCGTTGTCGGCGCCGGGCTCCGTGGCGTAGGTGCCCGGATTGAACATCGACGCCACCGCGCCGAGCAGCATCATGATCGCCGCCGCGCCGAAGACCACGGCCAGTCCGGAATGGAACGGTTCGGTGATCAACTGAGGGAAGAACGACTGGCCGGTCAGCGTGGCGGCGTTGACGCCGGGCTGCTGCAAGGCATGGAACGGAGCCAGCAATTCGCCGATCGGGTTGTAGCCGAGGAAGGCCGCGAACAGGCTGCCCACCGGCGGCAGTTCGGCCACCTGGTGCGCGACGTCAGCCGAAACCCCTTGCTGCTGAAGGCCGCTGGACAGTGCGGACGGCAACGTGTTGGCCAGCCCCACGATCATGAGGGAGAAGAAGATACCGATCGACAGTGAGTTGCCGGCGTTGAAGAACGTCGACCGGACGCCCGATGCCGCGCCCCGCTGCGCGGCCGGCACGCTCGACATGATGGCCGCGGCGTTGGGCGCGGTGAAGATGCCGCCGCCGACGCCGTTGAGGAACACCAGCAGCGCGAATTCCCAGTACTCGAAGTTGACCGGAATCATCAGCAGGGCAACGAAAGTCACCGCCATCAGCAGCATGCCGCCGACCGCCAGGGGCCGGGCGCCGAGCCGGTCGGAGAGGGTACCGGCGACGGGTGCCGCGACCAGGAAGCCGATGGTGGCCGGCAGCAGATAGATACCTGCCCACAGCGGGGTCGATTCAAAGTCGTAGCCGTGCAGGGGCAGCCAGATGCCTTGCAGCCAGATGATCAGCATGAACTGCAGCCCGCCGCGGCCCACCGACGACATCAGCCCGGCCAGGTTGCCCATGCCGAACGTCGCCGACTTGAACAGCCGCATGTCGACCATCGGCGACTCGACCTTGAGCTCGACGACGCAGAAGGCGACCAACAGCAGCAGGCCGACGGCGATCGATCCCAGCACCGCCGGGCTGCCCCAGCCCGTCGGCGAATTGCCGTACGGCTGAATGCCATACGTGATGCCGAGCAGCAGCACCGTCAAGCCCACGCCGAACGTCGCGGTGCCGGCCCAGTCCATCCGGCCCGGCGTGCGGGAGCCCAATTCATGCAGCGAGCGGTAGCTCCAGATGGTGCCGACGATGCCGATCGGGACGCCGACCCAGAAGACGGCCTTCCACTCCCACTCCGAGAGGAACCCGCCGATCAGCAGACCGAGGAACGAACCGGCCACCGCAGCCACCATGTTGACGCCGAGCGCCATGCCGCGCTGGTTGGCCGGGAAGGCGTCGGTCAGGATCGCCGATGACGACGCCATCAGCATGGCGCCACCGATGCCCTGAATCACGCGCCAGGCGATGAGCCACACCGCGCCGCCGCCGAGATGGAACGGATCGAATGACAACGCGACTGCAGCGAAGGTGAAGACGACGAAACCGATGTTGTAGATACGGACCCGGCCGTACATGTCACCGAGGCGGCCGAACGGCACCACCAGCACGGCCGTCACCACGAGGTAGCCCATCAGCATCCACAGCAGGTAGCTGACGTTGCCCGGCGCCAGCGGGTTCAACCCGATGCCCCGGAAGATGGCCGGCAGCGAGATCAGCACGATCGACGCGTTGATGGTGGCCAGCAGCGTGCCCAGCGTGGTGTTGGACAGCACCACCCACTTGTAGTGGGGATGGTCGTGGTCCATCTGGACACGCCGGCGCGCGGTTGCTCTGAGCTCGGTGTCAGTCGTCATCAGTCGGTCTTCGCTCCAATATCAGAAAAACATATGTTAGCTATACAAACGACCTCATGACAATTCGATTCACCGACCAACGCCCGCCGAAACGGCATTCCAGCAGAAGAAGTGCGAGTAACGGCCTGCCGGAATGCCGTTTCGGCAGGGGCACTACCTGGGCAGCGTCGCAACCTTGCCTTCCTGCGGCGATCGGCTACGGTGAACAACGTCCGCGCGGGAGCGCACACCTTGGTGCGCTGAGAGGACGGCTGTATGGCGCCGTCGACCGTATGAACCTGACCGGGTAATGCCGGCGTAGGGAGTAAGCAGATGACTGCAATTGCTGTATTCAACGACCTTTCTTGCGGCCCGATCCAGGGCAGCACCAAGGTTTACCGGGAGCTTCCCGACGGTGGAAAGGTCCCGTTCCGGCGGGTCAACCTGACCAACGGCGAGCACCTCGACCTGTACGACACCTCGGGTCCGTACACCGACGAGACCGCCACCATCGACCTGGAGAAGGGCCTGCCCGCCCGCCCCGGCGTCGTCAAGGACCGCGGCACCCAGCTGCAGCGCGCCCGCAACGGCGAGATCACCGCGGAGATGGCCTTCATCGCGGTCCGCGAAGGCATGCCCGCCGAGTTGGTGCGCGACGAGGTGGCCCGCGGTCGCGCGGTGATCCCGGCCAACCACAACCACCCCGAGCTGGAACCGATGGTCATCGGCAAGGCGTTCAAGGTCAAGGTCAACGCCAACATCGGCAACTCCGCCGTGACGTCCTCGATCTCCGAAGAGGTCGACAAGATGGTGTGGGCCACCCGCTGGGGCGCCGACAACATCATGGACCTGTCCACCGGCAAGAACATCCATGAAACCCGCGAGTGGATCCTGCGTAACTCCCCCGTCCCGGTCGGGACCGTGCCGATCTACCAGGCGCTGGAGAAGGTCAACGGGGATCCGACGCTGCTGACCTGGGAGCTCTACCGCGACACCGTCATCGAGCAGTGCGAGCAGGGCGTCGACTACATGACGGTGCACGCCGGCGTGCTGCTGCGCTACATCCCGCTGACGGTCAAGCGCGTCACCGGCATCGTGTCGCGCGGCGGCTCGATCATGGCGGCGTGGTGCCTGGCGCACCACCAGGAGTCGTTCCTGTACACGCACTTCGAAGAGCTCTGCGAGATCCTGCAGCGCTACGACGTCACCTTCTCCCTCGGTGACGGCCTGCGTCCCGGCTCGATCGCCGACGCCAACGACGAGGCCCAGTTCGCCGAGCTGACCACCCTCGGCGAGCTCACCAAGATCGCGAAAAGCCATGGCGTGCAGGTGATGATCGAAGGCCCGGGCCACGTCCCGATGCACAAGATCGTCGAGAACGTGCGGCTGGAAGAAGAGCTGTGCGAGGAGGCCCCGTTCTACACGCTGGGGCCGCTGGCGACGGACATCGCGCCGGCGTACGACCACATCACCTCGGCCATCGGCGCGGCGATCATCGCTCAGGCCGGCACCGCGATGCTGTGCTACGTCACCCCGAAGGAGCACCTGGGCCTGCCCAACCGCAAGGACGTCAAGGACGGGGTGATCGCGTACAAGATCGCCGCGCACGCCGCTGACCTGGCCAAGGGCCACCCCGGCGCGCAGGACCGCGACAACGCGCTGTCCCAGGCCCGCTTCGAGTTCCGCTGGCACGACCAGTTCGCGCTGTCGCTCGACCCGGACACCGCCCGCGAGTACCACGACGAGACGCTGCCCGCCGAGCCCGCCAAGACCGCGCACTTCTGCTCGATGTGCGGGCCCAAGTTCTGCTCGATGCGCATCACGCAGGACATCCGCGACGCGTACCCGGATGGCGTCGCCCCTGACGACATCGAGCGGGGCATGGCCGAGAAATCACAGGAGTTCGCCGACAACGGCAACCGCGTGTATCTCCCGATGGCCTGACGCGTCCGATGTTCAAACAGGCTGCGACTCTTGTGCTTACGGCAGTCGTCGCAGCCTGCTCGAACACCCCGGGCAGCCCTCCCGGAACGTCACCGACAACCACCTCCAGCACGTCGCACAGCACGGCTGCGCAACAGGCGGTGGTTGTCGGTGAAGTACCCGGCCAGCCGGCAGCGGCCGTTGCCTTACGCCGTTGGGTTGGCGACCTCGTGTCCCTCAGCACCGGCGACGTCGTCGCGAAGTGCTGGACCGTCGCCCCGGACCGAGCCAGACACATGTACGCAGACCGAGCTCCGATTCTTGCTGCGGTCGCGCAGCCGGGCATCGATGGCCAATTCGCGGTGATTTGGCAGGACGAGACCACGAACGTCTCGGTGCGGCGCAGCGAGATCCGGTCGGGTTACGCCTGCCCGTACGTGCACGCGGCCGGCGCGGGAAATCACCTGACACCCGAGGACGCCGAGTACATCGTGCAGCGGTACCTGTCCCGGGTCGTCGGAAAGCCCGTCAATCCCGACGACATCGAATCCAAGTACCGACTGAAATGCAACAACTTGTCGATGGTCGCGGAGCAACTCCTCGGAAAAGTGACGTCGTTCGACGCCAATTCCATAAAGTCGAACGGCGAGACCGACAGCCCGGTTGTCACCGTCGCCGTCCACCGCGCCGGCAGTTCTGGCGACATCCACGTGTCGCTCAGCGGCGGCATCGACGGCTCCGACAGCATCTACTGCATCAGCGACAGCGACTGAGGGGAGCACGCTAAGTTGGCTTCCATGCTTCCGCTCACCCACGCCGGCGAGACCCCACTGCGGGTGATGACCATCGCTGGCTCGGATTCCGGCGGTGGCGCCGGCATCCAGGCCGATCTGCGTACGTTCGCGATGCTCGGCGTGCACGGCTGCGTCGCCGTCGCGGCAGTGACGGTACAGAACTCGGTGGGGGTGAAGGCTTTTCACGAGCTGCCGCTGGACATCATCAGCGGGCAGATCACCGCGGTGGTCGAAGACATCGGTATCCAGGCCGCCAAGACCGGGATGCTGGCGTCGGCCGAGATCATCGGTGTGGTCGCCGAGACCTGGCAGAGCCTCGACGGTGACATCCCGTTGGTCGTCGACCCCGTGTGCGCATCGATGCACGGCGACCCGCTGCTGCACCCGAGCGCACTGGATTCTGTTCGCACCCAGCTGTTTCCGATCGCCACCCTGGTCACGCCGAACCTCGACGAGGTCCGGCTGATCACGGGCATCGAGGTGGTGGACGCGTCGACTCAGCGCGACGCGGCCAAGGCCCTGCACGACCTGGGCCCGAAGTGGGCGCTGGTCAAGGGCGGTCATCTGCGGTCCAGCGACCACAGCCCGGACCTGCTTTACGACGGCACCGAGTTCTACGAGTTCACCACCGAGCGCATCGACACCGGCCATGACCACGGCGCCGGCGACACCCTCGCCGCGTCCACGGCTTGTGCACTGGCACATGGTTTTTCGGTGCCCGATGCGGTGGCGTTCGGCAAAAGCTGGGTGACGGAATGTCTGCGGGCGGCCTACCCGTTGGGCCACGGCCACGGTCCGGTGAACGCGCTCTTCCGGTTGAGTCATGGATCTTGATGCCATCGCGGGCGTCGGGCACGAACCCGACGGCACGCCCAAAGGTACGGTGCTGCTCACGCACGGTGCGGGCAGTAACCGCGACGCCCCGCTGATCATCCGACTGTGCGATGAGTGGGCGCGCCACGGCTGGCTGGCCATCCGCTACGACCTGCCGTACCGCCGTCGCCGGCCGAAAGGCCCGCCGTCGAACTCGGCGGCGTCCGACCAGCAGGGCATCGTCGAGGCGATCGAGCTGGCCCACACGCTGACCGCCGGCCCCGTGATCGCGGGCGGCCATTCCTACGGCGGCCGGATGACCTCGATGGTCGCGGCCGACGGTGCCGATCTGGCCGTCCTCGCCCTGTCCTCCTATCCCCTGCACCCGCCCGGCAAGCCTGAGCGGGCCCGCACCGAGCACCTACCCCAGATCGCGGTCCCGACGGTCTTCACGCACGGCACCGCCGACCCGTTCGGCACCATCGCCGAGCTCACGGCCGCCGCCGCCCTGATTCCCGCGCCCACCGAACTCGTCGAGATCACCGGCGCCCGCCATGACCTGGGATCCAAGACCCTGGACGTGCCCGCACTGGCGGTTACTAGAGCCATTGGACTCATTACCCGAAGCGGTACCTGAGGTACCGTCTGAATATGACGACGCAGCAGTTCGACGCGGTCATCGTCGGCGCGGGATTCGCCGGTATCGGTGCGGCCATCCAGCTCAAACGCCTCGGGATCGACAATTTCACCATCCTCGAGCGTGAGGACGACCTCGGCGGCACCTGGTACGTCAACCACTACCCGGGCCTCGCGGTCGACGTGCCCACCACCACCTACTCGTACTTCTTCGAGCCCAACCCGAACTGGTCGCGCCTGTTCACCCCCGGCCCGGAGATCAAGCGATACGCCGACGACGTCGCCGCCAAATACGACGTGCGCCGGCACATCCGGTTCAACGTCGTGGTCGACGGGGCCCGCTGGGACGAGGACGCCTCGCTGTGGCGCATCAACGTCGATGGCGGCGAAACCCTCAGCGCCCGGTATCTGATCACGGCCACCGGCTTCCTGTCTCAGCCGAACATCCCCGCGATTCCGGGCATCGAGACGTTCGCCGGCCGCGTCATCCACACCACCGACTGGGACGACGACTACGACCCTGCGGGCAAGCGCGTCGCGGTCATCGGCACCGGCGCCACCGCGGTGCAGCTGATCCCCGAGCTCGCCAAGACCGCCGCCGACCTGACGGTGTTCCAGCGCACGCCGATCTGGGTGGTGCCCAAGATCGATCCACGCTTCGGCGCCCGGGCCAAGAAGATGTTCGCCCGATTCCCGTTGACGCAGCGTGTTCTTCGCTGGCTCACCGACTCCATCTATGAGGTCATGGTGTCCGTCGGGGTCCGGCACTACGGCATGTTCCGGGGCCGCTTCAACGTCTCGGCCTCCGACCTGTCGAAGATGCACCGGTTCTTCGTCATCCGCGACAAGGACCTACGGCGCCGGCTGACCCCGGACTACGACTTCGGTTGCAAGCGGCCGACTTTCAGCAACGGCTACTACCAGGCCTTCAACCGACCCAACGTGCACCTGCAGGATGCCGGCATCGACCGGGTCGAGGCCGACGGGATCGTCGGCAACGACGGCGTCAAGGTCGAGATCGACACGCTCGTGCTCGCCACCGGTTTCGACCTGTGGGAGGCCAACTTCCCCGCCATCGAGGTGATCGGCCGCGAGGGCCGCGATCTCGGAAAGTGGTGGCGCGAAACGCGTTTCCAGGCCTACCAGGGTGTGTCGATGCCCTACTTCCCGAACTACCTGAGCCTGGCCAGCCCGTACGCCTTCCTGGGGTTGAACTTCTTCAACACCATGGAGTACCAGATGCGCCTGATGGACCGGCTTTTCACCGAGGTCAAGGCGCGCGGCGCGACGACGTTCGAGGTCACCGAGGAAGCCAACACGGCGTTCCTGGACCGGATGACCGAACTGCTCGGCGACTCGCTGTTCACCCTCGGCAACTGCGCCAGCGCCCACTCGTACTACTTCAACCCGGCGGGTGAGCCCACGCTGCTGCGTCCGTCGTCCACCGAGACGGCGATCCGCGAAGCGTCCGAATTTCCGTTGAGCGACTACCAGATTTCGTGATCAGAGAGGACCACAGGTGACCAACGCCGCTGAAAGTGCCCCGGGGAAGAAGGGCCTGCTGGCCGGGATCGGATTTGTCCTGGCCGGGCTGGCGCACTTCGTCAAGCCGGAGCTGTTCCAGTCGATCACCGCGACGGCGTTCCCGCAGGACACCGACAAGCACCTCAAGGTCAATGGATCGATCGAGACGGCACTCGGCGTCGGGCTGATCGTGCCCCAGACCCGCAAGGTGGCGACGGTCGGCGTGCTCGGCTACGTCCTCTACCTGGCCGCGAACGTCGCCCGTAACCGCTAGGCGCGGGCCGGCAGGTGCTTGGACCAGCCGGCCGCACAGATCACCGTGCATCCTGCCGCCAGTAGGCCGACCACGGTCAGCATCGCCGGGTAGCTGACGTAGTGGGCCAGCGCGGCTAGCACCGCCGGCAGCAGGAAGCCGACGTACGCCAGCGAGTAGTACACGCCGGACACCCCGGCCAGCTCGTGGGGTTGGGCGATGCGCTGAATCTCGAGCAGCCCGGACACGATGGCGATGCCGTAGGCACTGCCCAGCAGCATGGCCACCAGCACCGCGATGGCAGGTGAGCGCGTCACGGCGGTGGCGACGGCGGCGAACACACCCGCCGACATCAGCACCATGGACACCACCACTGCGCGGGCGCTGGAATGGTCGTCCAGGCGCCGGGCGATCGGCTGCACCAGCACGCCGCAGGCCAGGGTCAGCACCGTCAGGCCCGCGGTGTACAGCAGCGCCCAGGAACCGAGTCGATCGGCGACCAACGCCGGCACGATGGCGTACGCGATGGCTGCCGAGCCGAACACCCATGGCGCCATCGGGGCCACCACGCGGACGAAGCGGCGGTGCGTCGCGGCCGGAACCCGCAACTGGGACAACAGATCTCCGCTGACGCGAGCGCCCCGCGTCTCTACGGTCCGGGTCAACACCAGCCAGAGCGCCGGAGCGCACAGCGCGGCCTGCACCAGGTAGGTCAGGGTCAACGGCAACGGGGCGAACTGAGCCAGCAGGCCCGAGCACAACGGCCCGATCGCCAGCCCCAACGACAGCCAGATCGAGGCCCGGCGCGCTCCGGCCCCGGCCGCGGCCGTGTCATAGGGCGGCGCGGACAGCTCCGCGATCCAGGTCGAGCCGACGGCCATCGCGACGCCGACACTCAGCCCACAGAGCAACCGTCCGACGAAAAGCGCTGGAAATCCACCTAATTCGCCGGTCGCGAGGATCAGGCTGCCCGCTGCCGAACTGATCAGCCCAGCAATCATCAACGGGCGACGGCCGTAGCGATTCGACATCGCGGCGGCGATCAGCAGTCCGGGGATCAGGCCCAGCACGTAGGCGCCCAGCAGGACGTCGACGTCGACACGGGAGTATCCGGCGCGGTGCACGTATTCGATCAGCATCGGGGTGAACTGGTTTCCGCCCCAACCGATGCAGAAGACGCCGGCGGCGACGGCGAGCCACGGCTTCACATTTGCTCCTTGCGTGCGCGGCCTCATCGCAGCACCACCTCGTACGTCGACTCGAGGTGCGCCACCAGCCGGGCATCGAAGGCCGCCGCGTCGCGGGCGCCGATGGCGTGCGCCAGCTCGGCGTGCTCGGCGATGAGCCGGTCGACCAGGGTCCGGTCGGCCTGCACGGCGTCGGCCATCATCCGGCGCTGCCGGTCCCCCAGCGAGCCGTAGAACCGCTGCGCGATGCAGTTGCCGGCGGCATCGACGATGTGCCGGTGGAAGGCGTCGTCGAGCTCGGCGAAGCGCACCAGGTCGGTGGCGGCCCCGCGCTGCTGGTCGATCAGCCGGGCGAGTTCGGCGGCCGCGGCCTGCGCGCTGGCCTCGGAGCGGCAGAGCCGGCGCACGGCGCTGCCCTCCAGCGCCAGACGCATCTCGAGCAGGTCGGTCGCTTCCCGCGGCGGGATCGGCACTACGACCGCGCCCCGGCGCGGCAGCAGGTCGAGCAGGTCCTCGGCGGCCAGCCGCAGGAAGGCCTCGTGTACCGGGGTGCGGCTCACGCCGAGTTCCGCGGCCACCTCGACCTCGCTGAGCAGCTGTCCACCTTTGACCGCGCCGACCAGGATCTTGGTCTTGGTGTCCTGGTAGGCGCGCTCGCTGGCGGGCGTCTGCTCGATGGCCATCTGACGACCGTATCAACTTGCATGCAAGGTTGCATACAAGCAGTGATGGAGTTAACGCCGCGCGGCGGTCAGTGCCCCTGCTGCGGCTGCTGCCACTGTTGTTGCTGCTGGCCACCGTTGTAGCCGCGCCGCTGCGGCTCCTGCGTGACGGTCTGCGTCGACGTCTGCACCGAGGTCGACGTCTCCGTCGAGGTCTGGACCGACGTCGAAGTCTCGGTCTGCGTCTGGGTGGCGGTCTCGGTGTTGGTCACCGTCTCGGGAGCCGGCGCGGGCGCCTGCTGCTGCCCGCCGCCATTCCCACCGCCGCCACCACCGCCGCCGTGGTGCTCCTTGGCCGTCGTCGTCGTGGTGGTCGTGGTGCTCGACGGGGTGACCGTGACAGTGGTCGGAGCGTTGTTGCTCTGCGAGCCGCAAGCGACGGTCAGCCCGCCCATGGCCAGGATGGTGAGAGTGCCGGCAGCCGCCGACCAACGACGATGGGTGCTTTTCATGGGCACCATTACTAACCTGGCAACCTGGCAAACAGACTCTCAGAAAGCGCGATTCTGGTTATGAGCTCGCTGTGAACCTTCGCTACTTGCCTGGTTGCCGGTGTCGCTGGTCGCGCGGCGGCACGCCGTTGGGTCCGGTCAGCGACTGCGCGTAGGTGCCGACCGCAAACGCGACCGCCGGCCCGGTGACGGTGAGTGCGGCCCGGTTCAGCTGTTCGACGGTGTCGCCCGTCGGCCCGTGCGCGGGATCGAAGGCGACGCCGGCCTGCCCGCCCCACAATCTGGCCTGCAACGGCGTCTTGCGTTGCGACGTCCCCGTCGAGATGCCGCCGACGGGAACCCCGGCAGTGAGGAACGGGCCGTAGCCGCTGCCCAGATCCATCGTCATGTCCGCGGGCCGTTTGCCCGCGAGGTAGAGGTATCCGGCCAATGTGCGCTCGACGCCGGCCGACCCGGCGGGCACCGCGTCGAGCGGAATCTCGGGGTTGGACTGCCCGGACTGGTCCCCATCGAAGGTGAAGAACCCCGCGTTGGGCGAGCCGAGGATGTCGAAATCCAGGTACAGCGCAATGTCATTCAGCGGTTCGGCGGCCAGCCCGCGCACGTACTTGGTGGCGCCTTCCTGGCCCACGGCTCCCGAACCCCAGAAGGTGAACCGCACCGCGTTCTCGATCTTGGGCGAACCGCCGAGCGCTGCGGCCGTCTCCAGCAGTGCGGACACTCCGGTCGCGGCATCGTTGATGCCCGCGCTCGTCGGCGCGCTGTCGAGGTGCGCACCCGCCAGCACGACGCTGTGCTGATCACCGGTCTTGGTCTGGGCCAGGACGTTTCGTGACTTCACACCGGTGTTCTTGGCGTCGAGGGTGAGCTTGACCGGGGCATTGGTTTTCAGCAGGACGGCATCGGCGTCCTTGCCGATGATGCCCATCGGCGTGTTGAGATGCTCGTAGTAGCCGGGGCTGAACAGCCCACGCGGGGCGCCGTTCGGGTTGGGCGGACTGACCACCAGCACTGCGACGGCCCCGCGGGCCACCGCCGCGTTCTGCTTGTCGACCACTGAGCAAGTGGTGTCGTCGACCACCGCGATGGCTCCGCGCAGATTGAGGGTGCCGTAGTCGTCCGGTGCGCATCCGGCCGGCTTGACCGCGTGCAGAGTCGGCGCGCTCAGGCCACCGGGCGCGGTGGACGTCAGCAGTGACGCCTGCACCACCGACCATCTACTACCGCCGACATCGAGCACAGGGTTGCCGGGGGCACCCCGCAGCACGCGCACATACTCCGGGGTCTCGACATCGAAACCTTTGTCTCGCAACAGATTTGCCACGTAGTCGACGCTGGCCTGGTAGCCGGGCGTGCCGTCGGCACGGGTGCCCTTGTTGTCCGCGGCGATGGCGGCGAACTTCTTCAGGTGCGAGTAGATGCCGTCGGCACCCACCTTGGCCGCCAATGAGTGGCCGAGATCGGGGTCCGGTGCGGGCGGTGGCGGGACGGGTGCCTGCGCGGGCGACGCACATGCCGTCAACGCCGCCGCCAGCAGGCTTGCCGCCAATACCCGCCTCATGACGCGGAGACCACGTGCCGGGTCCGGTCATCACGAACCGGAACGCCGTTGCGGCCACCCAGATCCTGGGCGTACCGGCCGACCCCGAAAGCCACGCCCCGGCCCATGATGTCCATTGCCGTGCGGTTGATGTGCGCCAAAGTGTCCGTCTTCTTGTGATAGTTGGGGTCGAAAGGTTTACCAGCGATGCCGCCCCACAGGCGGGCCTGCTCGTCGTTCATGTTCTCCTCATCGCCGGTGCCCAGTCCACCCGCCGGAATGCCGGCCGTGGTGAAGGCGTCGTAATCCGACCGCCCGTTGAAGGGGTAGTCCTGAGGCCGCTTCCCGGCGCCGGCCAGATACCTCGTCAGCGTGCGATCGATACCCGCGGAGCCCTCGGGGATGCGTGGCACCAGGTCGTCAGCCAGCGGCGCGCCGGACAGGTCACCGTCATAGCTGAAGTAGCCGGCGTTCTCGGAGGCGAGCATGTCGAAATTCAGATACAGCGCAATGTCTTTGAGCGCTTCGACGTCGAGGGATTCGATGTATCGGTCAGAGCCGATCGTCCCCTCCTCTTCGGCGCCCCAGAACGCGAATCGCACAGCGTTCGCGACCTCGGGCGCGCTGCCCAGCTGCAGCGCCGTCTCCAGGACCGCGGCCACCCCGGACCCGTTGTCGTTGATGCCGGGTCCTTCCTTGACGCTGTCCAGATGCGCGCCGACCATCACGACGTCGTGCGCGGAACCGGTCTTGGTCTGCGCAATCACGTTGCGGGTGCGCTCAATCCGCACTCCGGCATCGAGCTTGAGGGTGACCGGACCGGGAGCGGAGCGCAGCCGGGCCCCGTCTGCCTTCGGGATGAGCACCGCCGGAATCTTCACCGTCGCCTTGGCGCCGAGGGTGCCGCCGCGCACGGGCACCCCCGCATCGTCGACGTCGTCCTTGTTGTCGGCCACCACCAGCGCCACCGCGCCGTGGACCGCCGCGGTCGCTTCCTTCACCGCGAACGGACATGTGCCGCGGTCCACCAGCGCCACCGCGCCCTTGATCGGCAGGCCGTCGTAATCGGCGCTGTTGCAGCCTGATCCGGCCCCGCCACGAACAGGCACCAGCGGTGCGGTGAGCCCTGGGGTGCCGACCGAGTACTCCAGCGCCCGCGCCGGTAGCCGCTTGCCGGCGACGGTCAGTTCCGGCGTGTTGTTGTACGCCACCTTGACTTCCATATCCGGGGTCGCGACCTCGAATCCCTTGGCGCGCAGTGCATTAGCCACGTAGTCCACGCTCGCGTCGTAGCCCGGAGTGCCGAACGCCCGGTTGCCGCCGTTGGCGTCGGCGATGGCTTGCAGCTTGGCCAGGTGACCGGTCGTCGCGTCGACGGTCACGGCCCTGGACAGATCCCCGGCGAACCCATCAGCAGCGGGTGACGACTGCGCGCACCCCGAGATTCCGACCGCCAGCACCAGCGCGAGCGCGAGCGGCGTGCGGACCATGGGCACCACCGTAGCGTGAGCGCGCACAGATTCGGCTGCGCCTGGCCAGACGGCGAATCTGAAGGCCGACGCGAGAAACCGCAAGGACCGCGCGGAAGCGTTTCTGTCGAAGCGCAGCAAACAGCAGCCGGAATCGGGTATACGAATTCAGTGGAGATTCCGCAGGGGTCGACGATCTGTCTCAACATGATCGTGCGCAACGAAGCACACATCGTCACCGAGGTGCTGGATGCGGTCGCGCCCTTCATCAACTTCTGGGTGATCGTGGACACCGGCTCCGACGATGGCACCCAAGAGACGATCCGAAATCACATGGCGCATCTCGGAATACCGGGCGAGGTGCATGAACGGACGTGGCGCAATTTCGGCGAGAATCGTTCCGAAGCGCTGCAGCTGGCGCAAGGCCACAGTGACTACATCTGGGTCATGGACGCCGACGACACCCTGCAGGGCCGGCCCGACTTCACGCGACTCTCCAACGATGTCTACGCCATGCGGATCAGCGACGGACTCCTCTACTGGCGGCGACAGCTATTTCGCGACGGCATGCCGTGGCGATACGTCGGCGTGGTGCACGAATACGCAGACTGTGCGGAGCCGTTCCGCGAGGCGCGCCTCGAAGGCGACTACTTCATCGAATCGCGCCGACTCGGCGCCCGCAACAACGATCCGAAAAAGTACGAACGGGACCGCGACCTGTTGTTGGCGGAGGTACAGCGGGACCCGACCAACGAACGCTCAGCGTTCTACCTCGCCGAAAGCTATTTCAACCTGGGCGATTTCGCCAACGCCCGGATCTGGTCGGAACGGCGCGCCGAGATGGGCGGTTGGGACGAAGAGACTTTCTACGCCCTCTGCCAGGTGGCCAGATCAATGCACCGACTCGGCGAACCATGGCCGGCGGTACTGGACGCCTACTTACGGGCCTGGGAGTTCCGGCCTACCCGCGCCGAGCCACTGCACGACATCGCCGCCGAGTACCGCGCCCGAGGCGAGTACCAGCTCGGCCATCTGTTTGCGCAACGCGCAGCGGCGATACCGCTTCCGGAGGAAGACATCCTGTTCGTCGACGCATCCGTTTACCAATGGCGCGCCACCGACGAGCAGTCGGTGTGCGCATCGTGGATCGGCCGGCACGAAGAATCGTTCACCTTGTGCCGCGAGTTGCTGAACCGCTCCGATATCCCCGACGACGACCGTCGCAGAATCGCCACCAACCGCGACCAAGCAGCTCCGGCCCTGCTGGAGGCCGCAACGTCTTATCCAGAATCGTTGGTGCGCACTACTATTGGTCACGACGTGAAGGCTGAGATCAGCGTCAGCCTGGTAACCGGGGCACGCCGCAGCGTAGTGGAAGCGACCGTGGATTCCTTCTTGAACTGCTGCCTCGACGTCGCGCGCGTCGGCCGCTTCGTCGCGCTCGACACCGGATTGCCGGAGGCGGATCGGCGGGCGTTACTGCGCAGGTATCCGTTCCTGGAACTCATCACCGGCCCTCGCAGCGCGGGCGTCGCCCAACTGCAGTACATCCAGGACAGACTGCGCAGCCGATATTGGCTGCACCTCGGTCAGGGCTGGCGGTTCTTCTCGCCGGAGGCTCTCATCGGCCGTCTGCAGGCAGTACTGGCCGCGGAGCCGCATGTCGTCCAAGTCGGCGTCAACGTCGATGATGCCCACTCACTGGCGGGCTCATGTGCGGTCGCCGATGCCGTCCGCAGCACGGGCGACGGTACTCGGTACGTGCTCGTCGGCGCAGCCACCACAGGACCCGCGATGTTCGACGTCGAGCGACTCAATCAAGTCCTGGGCTCCGGACCCATCACCGCTCAACTAGACGGGGTGTTCTGCATCCAGCGTCCAGAGCAGGTAGAGCCGGAATCCACGAAAGACCACCCCTGACAAGGTATTTCACTGCCAGGGGTGGTCGACCGCCGTGGTTGGTTGACAGCTATGCGCCGCCGCCGGCACCACCTGCGCCGCCGGCACCGCCACCGCCGCCTGCGCCGCCCGCGCCACCTGCGCCGCCACCGGTCACCGCACCAAACGGACCCGCAATGCCGATGGAACCGTTGGTCCCCTTGCTGCCGGTACTGCCCTTGCTGCCGGTACTGCCGGTGTGTCCCGCACTGCCCGGGGTACCGCTGGTTCCGGTAGCTCCGGTACTTCCCGACGCACCGGTGCTTCCTGTCTTTCCGGTGGCACCCGTAGACCCGGTGGCGCCATTCGCACCAGTCGAGCCCTTTGCGCCTGTCGCTCCAGTGCTGCCGGCCGTTCCACCCGAACCGAGACCCAGGCCGCCCAGCAATCCGCCGCCGCCACCCGCGCCGGCCGCACCTCCGGTACCGCCCGTGCCACCGATTCCACCCGAGCCGCCCTGGCCGCCACCACCACCGGCACCGGCGTTGCCCGGGTTGCCGCCGCTACCACCAACACCACCAGTGCCCCCGGCGCCGGCCACTCCACCGGTGCCACCCGTGCCACCGGTGCCACCGGTGCCACCCGTGCCACCCGTGCCGCCGTCTCCACCCTTGTAGGGCGTGAACGGAGTCACGATCGCGTCGCCACCAGCGCCGCCGGTACCGCCCGTGCCACCAGTGCCACCGGTGCCACCCGTGCCACCCGTGCCACCGGTGCCACCAGCTCCACCAGTACCACCAGCGCCACCTTTGCCGCCGTCGCCGGCATTGCCACCGGTGCCGCCCGTGCCACCGGATCCACCGGTACCGCCCGTGCCACCGGTGCCGCCGATACCGCCGTTGCCGCCCTGTCCACCGCCGCCGAACAGCGTGAGCAACCCAGCGTTGCCGCCCGCGCCACCTGCGCCTGCAGCTGTGCCTTGCAAGCCGGTTCCGCCCGCGCCACCGCCGCCGCCAGAACCACCCGGGGTGCCTGATCCGCCGACGCCACCGGTGCCACCGGTACCACCCGTGCCGCCGGTGCCACCCGTGCCGCCGGTGCCACCGGCACCGCCCGCGTTGCCCGCGCCGCCCGTGCCGCCCGTGCCGCCGTTGAAACCGAGCAAGAAGCCGTTGCTGCCGCTGGAACCGACGCTACCCGCCGTACCCGCCGTACCTGCGGTACCCGCCGTACCCGCGGTACCCGCGGTACCCGCTTGGCCGGTCGAGCCCGTACTACCCGCGCCGCCGGTCGCGCCATCGGTACCCACAGCACCGTCGCCGCCGGCGCCGCCGGTCACACCGGTGTCGCCAAAGCCGCCGGCGCCGCCGGCGCCGCCTTTGCCACCGGTCCCGAACAGCCCGAGCAGACCCATGCTTCCGCCACGCCCACCGTTGCTGCCGGCGATCGTTGCGGTGCCGTCGGCGCCATTACCGCCACCACCACCGCTACCGAACAGCAGGCCGGCAGCACCGCCGTCCCCGCCGTCTACGCCGGCATCTGTGCTGTCCCAGCCCGCCCCGCCATCACCGAACAAAATGCCGCCGGCCTGCCCGTTCGGATGCAGGGCCGTGCCGGCCGCGCCGTTGCAGATCAGACCACACGGGCTATCCAGCGGATCCTGAGCCGGCTGCATCAGCGGCATCAACATCTGCGGCGGGTTGTTCCCACCTTCGCCGAACAAACCGGTCAGCCACCACAACGGGTTGTTCGGATCCGACGGAGGAGCCAGCGGAAGGCTGAAATCAGTCAATTGGACGGCACGCACCGGCGGCGACGACGCAGTAAGCGCATCGAGCGCCCCGGGCGGAATCGCCATGACGATGCCGGCACTCGCGGCCGCGACGCCCAAGGCACCGGTAGCGAGATAGTTGACGGACCTCAAGGTCCTGCCGGACTTTTGTTTGCGATGCTTGGACACGATCGAATCCTCCTTCGGATTCAAAGTGTTTCGTCGGCCCCGCGCTCGACTAAATGGAAATTACCACCGTTTGCCCCATTGCCAATAGATTCGTCAGAAAATTCCGATAATCGCACTTCAATGGCCAGTATTCTTCCACCATTGTTAATTTATGGAATTTGCGGCGGGCCGGATATTAACTACCGATGCAAAATAATTTTCAGCGATTTCGGCGCACAGTCCGAGCACGTAGGCCACCGGACGATGAATAGTCAATTTCGACGATCGAATTACCATTTGGTGATTCGCGACAACTTCCGATCAGCTACCGCGGGGCAGCCCGCCGGCTGCAGCGCCTGTCGGGCTTACTTGCAGAGGCCGGCGATTTTCATGCTGACGGCTTCGCCAGCCTTCAACCGACCGGCCTGCGCCGGGTCGGCGCCGCTGACCCCCGCCTGTCCGTACATCGAAATATCCTGCAGATCAATGGAGAACTCGCGAATTGCGGCAGCCAGGTCGGCGGGCGTCGCCGCATCGAGATGCGCCTGCAAGTACTCCGCGCCGCTGCTCATTGCCAGACGCGAGACCGCCGTGACGGCCTGCACCGCAACCGGCTCAGAACCGAGATCCGTGTGCGTCTGCAGCGCCACCGCCGTACGCACGGTCGCAAAGGCGCCACACGCGCGGGCCTTCGCGTCAGCGATCTGTTGCCCACTGGGCGCCGGCGCCGACGGAACTGATTGGTGCGGCGGCGATACCAACGCCCAGACTGCGACACCGAGTGCAACCATCGCAACTGCCAGCGACGCCGGAGCGATCCACCTCGGCTGAACATCCACCTCGACAGGCCGGCGCGAGACGGGCGATGCTTCCGATTCTGCGTCCGACATGATCGCGATGGTAGAACAGCGAACCCGTCAACATCGGGCTGTTGGACGAACAGCCGGCAGCACCGAGTCCATTCGAGCCATAGCTGGGGTGCGGCTATCGCGGCGGAACAGAAACAGCGTCACTGTCGTCCACCTCAACAAGGGGTGCCGCGGTTACCTTGCAACGACAGACCCGTCGTACCAGCGAACCGAGCCCACCACGAACGTCCTCCGCTACCGCCTTGCACCGTTCCCACGGCACGAACGACAGGTACAGCACGAAGACGGCCAGTGAGAAGAATCCGACGACCATCGTCAACAGGATGATCAGATGCAGGACTACGCCGGCTATCAATACCTTTGTGCGCCAACGTTTGTTCCACACGAACACCCCGACCGAGAACTCGACCAGCAGGGTGCCCCACGTCATCGCATTGCCGATCAGCGGGCTGGCGGCCATCCACGCCGGACTCGGCAGCAGCAGCATGTCGTCGAGTCGCAACGTGTAGGACACGGCGGAGCCGTTCTGCCACGTATCGCCATGCAATTTCGCAATCACCGTGGTGATGTAGATGATCGATATCTGGACCTGCATCAAACGGAGCGGCCAGACCTTGATGTCCCGCGCGGACCAGAAGGACCCCGAGTTCCGACGCTGGTCCAACGACAGCGCCGCACCACACGGCGAGAGCGCCAAATACAGTGACAGGATTCGGATCAACCCGTCACCCGAGTTGAATATCCAGGGATTGCGGCGTTCGAAAGACATGATCATCACGAACACCAGGAAGGCTGCCAGCTTGGTGCGCCAGCCGACGATCAGGACAAGCGACGCCAGCATCAGCACGATCCAGCCGACGAGCAACGCGGTATCACCCGGCCAGGCGTAGAACACGCCCCACAAGTAGGGGTACGTCGGCGGCTGCGGCACGATGCCGTTGACGCTGAACTTGTCGTACAAGTCGAATCCGAGCTCGATCGACCAGAGGAAAGCCAACGCGCCGAAGGCAATCCGGATGATCCCCAGCGTGTAAGCCGGCTCCGTACTGAACCAGAAGCTCCGCCAGCTCTGCAACGCGCTGAGGCCCGATTCACGCAACTTCGCCACCGGAGCAATCATGACGCGGGCCCAAACTTCCAGTCGTACAAGATCTTTTGTTCGTGTTCCTCCGGCGCATTGGAGCCTGGAGGCCGAAGCTTGCGGGTATCGGAGAAGATCGTGACACCGACCGGGCGCTCCCCGGGCCGCATCAGTTTCCGCACGACCCACATCGCATACGCCGGTCGGGTCACCGGCTCATTGACCAACTGTTCCTTGAACTTTCGCCACCGATCCCAGTTGAACTGGCCTATCAGCGACCGGTCGCCTTCGAATTTCCATACCCGTCGCGCACCACTGTCATACAGCACAGCGGTTTCCACTTCCGCCACCGACAGCGGCGGGTTCGGTGAGAACATGCCCCACCCCTGGTCCAAGCCCGTGAACCGGGCAACCGGCTGCAACGGCGGCACCATGGCGTCCTTGATCGGCGCGCCCGGAATGCTCCAGATCACCGCAACGGTCAGCACGATGATGATGCCGAAGCTGGCGAGAGCCTCCCGCAATTCAGACCCACGGGAGGTATGCCGCCCGAGCGATCTCTCCAACAGGCGTCGCAAACGAGACATTCTCAGGATCGTAGAACCGGGGCCCTGGATCCCGCAGGCTACGGATCGCGCCGGGTGACCACCACGAGCGCCAGCGCGAACACCACCGCCGCAACCGCGGCGAAGTAGAGGGCCGCGCCGACCGGTCCCCACCACAACGAGAACGTCTGGAACCAAGGGGTCTTGGTGAAGGTATAGGCGTTCCCGAAGGGCAGCCACGGTCCCACTCGCGCGCCGACCTGAGGCAGCGCGCCGAGCACCGGTTCCACGACGAACGGCATCAACAACACCACCGCAACCACTGCCGCGGCGTGCCGTAACAACCCGCCCAAACCGACGGCCAGCACCGCTCCCAACACGGAGTACAGCGACATCGCACCGACGGCACGCCATACCTGACTGCTGGCGAAGGACAACTCCGCGCCCTGCTGCGCGTTCACCAACGAAGCCGCAAACGCGATCGAGCCCGCCACCATGATCGCGGTGACGACGGCGGAGAGCGCCGCCATCACGATCGCTTTCGCCGCCAGCGCCCACGCCCGGTGCGGGGTGGCCAGGAACGTCGTGCGGATCATGCCGGACCGGTACTCCCCCGTTACCGACATGGCGGACAGGATCATCAGCACCGGCACGCCGAAAACACTGACGCCGATCGCCGCCCGCTCGGGCTTGAGCACCCCGTAGGGCCCCAGCGCCGCCGCCTGAATCGCGGCGAACCCCAGGCCCACCACCACAACCGTCAGGATGAGCCAGATCGGTGAACGCGTGGTCTGCAGCTTGATCCGTTCGGCATTGATGGTCATGGCGCACCCACTGCCCGGTAGTCGACAGCGTCGTCGGTCAGTCGCATGTACGCCTCCTCCAAGGAGGCCTGCTGGGCGGCCAGTTCGTGCAGCACGATTCCGTGGCCGGCAGCCAACTCCCCCACCTGCTCTGCCGAGATTCCCCGAACCAGCAGCACCCCGTCGGAAAGCTGGGCCGACGCATCGTGCGCCGTCAACAACTCCTGCAGGCGATCCAACTGCGGGCTGCGCACCCGGATGGTGTCGCTGCCGGAGCTCGTCAGGAACTCGGCCATGGTGCTCGAGCTGATCAACTGGCCCCGTCCGATCACCAGCAGTCGGTCTGCCGTGTTCGCCATCTCCGCCAGCAGGTGACTCGAGACCAAGACCGTCCGGCCCTCAGATGCCAAGTCCCGCATGAGCGTCCGAATCCACCGAATGCCCTCCGGGTCCAGCCCGTTCACCGGTTCGTCGAACAGCAACACCTCGGGATCGCCGAGCAATGCCACCGCGATACCCAACCGCTGCGACATACCGAGCGAGAATGTGCCGGCCTGTTTCCCCGCGACATCGGTCAGTCCGACGATGTTCAGCACTTCATCGACGCGCGCCTTCGGCAGTTTGTTGCTGGCGGCCAGCCACCGAAGATGCGCCCGAGCCGTGCGGTTGGGATGCACCTGCCGGGCATCGAGCAGCGCGCCGACGCTGCGCAGCGGATGCTTCAGCTCCCGGTACGTCTTGCCGAGCACCGTCACGGTGCCGGCGGTCGGGCGGTCCAGCCCGACGATCATGCGCATCGTGGTGGACTTGCCCGCGCCGTTCGGGCCCAGAAAACCGGTGACGAAGCCGGGCTCGACGGAACAGGTCAGATCATCGACGGCACGTTTGCGCCCGAAAACCTTTGTCAATCCGGTCAGCTGGATCATCGCCCGACAACCCCCTTGCCTGGTGGCAACACCATCAGGCGCACGATACGCGTTCGATCACCATCCGCGCGACGGCGCGCATACCCGCGGCATTGGGGTGCAGCGGCGCCACCCGGCCCGGCAGCGGCAGGTGAAACGCGGTGGTCCAGGGATCGGCGGACCACGCATGGTGATCGCGACTGGCGTCCGCGGCCCGCACCAGTTCGCAGCCGGTGTCCGCGGCGGCCGCGGCCGTCAGCTCGGCCAGCCGAGCGGCGACGTGCCGGCCGAGGTCGGCTTCAGTGGCACCGATCGGTGGCGCAGGTACCCCGGCCGGCGGCAGCAGCGTCAGGTAGTCGACGAACAGCACCCGGGCCTGTGGCGCACGCCGACGTACTTCTCGCCCAACGGTTTTCAATGACTCGGCCACAACATCGAGCGCCTGGTCCCGCGCCGTCGGGTCGAGTAGTCCGCGCAGCAGCCCGCCGGCGACCGGCACCGACCGCAGGAAGCGGGGCAAACAGGCGGCCCCGAGCATCGGGACGTAGCCGGCGTCGTTACCACCGATGGTGATGGTGACCAACGACTCCGTTCCGTCGAGGGCGTCGACCTGCGGCGGCTCGCCGAACTGCCGTTCGGAGAGCACGTGCGCGGTGGTGGCGCCCGAAAAGGTCACGTCGACAAGGTCGTAACCGAGATGCGCGGCGACGAGGCGCGGATAGTTGACCGCCGACCTGCCGGACCGCTTCGGTGCGCCGGGCGCCCCCGGCGCGATGCCGGGTCCGGCCGCCATCGAACTACCGAGGGCGACGTACCGCGCGGTCATAGCGCCGGGCTGGAGGCCTGCGCCCAGAACCGCTTGGGGACGCGGCCTGCCCGCGACGCCAGCCGACCGGCGCTGACCGCGGCGGCCATCGCGGCGGCCATCATCGGCGGGTCCGAGGCCCGCGTCACCGCGGTCGCGAGAAGCACTGCGTCACAACCCAGTTCCATCGCGAGGGCAGCATCGCTTGCCGTGCCGATACCGGCGTCGAGCACCACCGGCACCCCGGCGGCCGCGACGATCATCTCGATGTTGTGCGGGTTGGAGATGCCCAGCCCCGTGCCGATCGGCGCGCCCAACGGCATCACCGCGGCGCAACCGGTGTCCTCGAGCCGCCTGGCCAGCACCGGGTCATCGTTGGTGTAGGGCAGGACGACGAAACCGTCATCCACCAATTGTTCTGCGGCGCGGACCAATTCGATCGCATCCGGCAGCAGGGTGCGCTCGTCGGCGATCACTTCGAGCTTCACCCAGTTGGTCTGCAAGGCTTCGCGCGCCAGCTGCGCGGTCAGCACCGCTTCGGCGGCACCGCGACAGCCGGCGGTGTTGGGCAATGCCGCGATGCCGAGCCGATTGAGCAAATCCAGTACCCCGGTGCCGGTTTCGGCATCGATGCGCCGCATCGCGACGGTGGTCAGCTCGGTGCCCGAGGCGACGAGCGCCTCCTCCAGGATCGCCAGATTCGCCGCGCCGCCGGTACCCATGATGAGCCGGGAGCCGAACTCGCGGTCCTCGATGCGCAGGATGTCCTCAGCCACCTTGCACCGCCGTCACGACCTCGATCTTGACGCCCTCGGTCAGGACGTCGTCCCACTCCGACCGCGGCAGCACCGACCAGTCCACGGCGACGGCGATGCCTTTGTCCGGAAAGCCCAGTGTGTCAATCAATTCGGCTACCGTGGTGCCTTCACGGATGTCCACGCTCTCATCGTTGACTGTGATCAGCACAGTGCCACCTTCTCTCTCGCATCGCCGGTCAACAGGTCCGAAATCCGTTGTGCGGTCCACGGGGCCAGCAGAAAGCCGTTCCGGCCGTGACCGGTGGCCGCCAGCGTGCGGTCGTCGAGCCAGCCCACGATCGGCAGACCGTCCGGTGTCATCGGCCGCAGTCCCGCAGCACATTCGGCCAGTTCGTATTCGCCGAGTGCCGGCATCACGGCACAGGCATCGTCGAGAATGTCGCGCACGCCGGTGACCGTGGGAGCGGTGTCGCGGCCGTGCTCATACTGGGTCGCGCCGGCGACCACACCGTCGGCCCGCGGCACCAGATACACCTGGCGCCCATGCACCCGGGCCCGAACCACCCGCTGCGGCACCGGCATACAGCCCTTGCGCCAGCGCAGCCGGAGAATCTCGCCCTTCACCGGACGCACCTGCAGGCCCGGCCACAGTGCCGGGGCGTCGATTCCGTTGGCCAGCACGGTGATGTCGGCATCGCGCGTCTGATCCAGCGAGTCGACCGGCCCGGCCCACTGCACGCCCAGGCGGTCGCAGTGCGCGATCAGCCCCTCGACCACCAGCCGGTTGTCCACGGCCAGTTCGGTTTCCGCGTGAAAGCCGTGTCGAATCCCCTGCGCCAGCAGCGGTTCGAGATCGCGGGCGGCGGTCGTGAGGGTCACGGGATAGCCCTGCGCCGCCAGCCACTCGGCGACCGTGCGGACGTCGGCCGCATCGGCGCGGTCCACCGCCACCACCAGCGAGTCACGGGCCGTCACCACGTCGTCGGGCAGTCCGTCGAGGAAGCCGCCGTGCCACAGCGCCAGGGAGTCCAGGCCCAGCTGCAACTGGTCCTGCTCTCCCGGCCAGCCCTCGGAGTGCGGTGCGAGCATGCCGCCGGCGACCCAAGAGGCACCGGGCGCCTCGGTCCGGTGCACGCGCACCGACCATCCGTCGAGCGCGGCGCGGCGCGCCACGGACAGACCGATGACGCCGCCGCCAACTACAGCCATGCCAGCCGGCACGATAAATCCTCTCCCTTCGCCGGCATGATCCGGATCAGGTGTGACGGTAAGGGTAGGACGACCCCACTCTCAGCCCCCGGTCCTGGGACTCCCGTGTTGCGGCGTCCACGGTAGTCGCTACCGTCGCGCTGTGCCTAAAGCCACCCAGCGTCTGCAGTCCGCATCCCTCTACCTGTGCACCGACGCCCGCCGGGAACGCGGTGACCTGGCCGAGTTCGCGGACGCGGCGCTGGCCGGCGGCGTGGACATCATCCAGCTGCGGGACAAGGGCTCAGCAGGCGAAGCGCAGTTCGGTACCCTGGAGGCCAAGCAGGAATTGGCGGCGCTGGAGGTGCTGGCCGAGGCGGCACAACGGCACGGCGCGCTGTTCGCGGTGAACGACCGGGCCGACATCGCCCGCGGCGCGCACGCTGACGTGCTGCACCTGGGCCAGGACGATCTGCCGCTGTCGCTGGCCCGTGAGATCGTCGGGCCCGATCCGCTGTTCGGCCGCTCGACGCATGACGAGCAGCAGCTGGCCGTCTCGGTGACCGAGGACGTCGACTACTTCTGCGTCGGCCCGTGCTGGCCGACGCCCACCAAGCCGGGGCGTACGGCGCCCGGACTGGATCTGGTGCGGGCCGCGTCTCGAGCCGTCACTGCGTCGGGTTCCGCTAAACCCTGGTTCGCAATCGGCGGTATCGACCTGGCACGCGTCCCCGAGGTGGTGGCCGCCGGCGCCCGCCGCATCGTGGTGGTCCGGGCGATCACCGCTGCCGAAGATCCGGCCGCGGCGGCCCGGGCTCTCAAGCAGGCGCTGCCTACGAACTGAGCGGGATAGCCGCCGTCACGCTGCGCAGCTGTTCCCAGCTGGCGGCGAACCCGGGATGCAACGGCAGCGAGTCGACATCGTCCTCGGAGACCCAGCGCAGCTCGACGCTCTCGCGGTTGGGCACGGTCTCGAGTTGTTCAGGCGCGTCGGCGATGACCGTGGTGTACGTCCACACCTCGCCGATCGCGGTCGCGGTGACGACCGTGGTCCGGACCGTCAGCTGCTCGGCCAGCAGGCCGGCTTCCTCGTAGGCCTCCCGGACCGCGGCTTCCTCGACAGTTTCGTGGCTGTCGCGCGCCCCGCCCGGCAGCGCCCAGGTACCGCCTTGATGACTCCACGGCGCGCGGTACTGCAGCAGCACCGCCGCCCCGCCACCCGGCTGCGGCGCCCGCAGCAGAAGTCCGGCCGCGCCATGGCGACCCCAGAAGTGGGAGCCGTCAGCCGCGAGCACCCATCCGTCACCGTCGCCCTGCACGGAACCCACAATAGGACCATCCCTATTGATGCCAAGTTCTCGATGTTGGCAGAGTCGGGGCGTAGCGCTTGGAATCTCCGAATATTTGAGACCGGGCCGACCGGGAATCCACCCCCTACGCGCCGCAAGCTCTTAGACTTCTATTAAACGAGTTCGGCAGGGTCAGCGGATCCGGAAAGTTGAGGTCGGCGCACACGTGACGGTGGAGTTGGCGCACCCTTCGACCGAGCCCGTCGTGTCCCGGTCACCCGGAGCTCCCGCGCACACTCGATGGTGGTTCATGTGGACCACGCCCGGCCGCATCCTGCTCATCGGATTGATGCTGGCCAGCCTGGTGCTGGCCTGCGCCTTCGCCACGTCGACCACGATCCACGCCCGCCAGCAGGCGCTGACCACGGTGCTCGATCACACCGAGCCGCTGGCATTCGCGGCCGGCCAGCTCTACACCACGCTGTCTGTCGCCGACGCCGCGGCCGCGACGGCGTTCATCGCGGGCTCGGAGCCGCAGGATGTCCGGCAACGCTATGAGCAGGCGATCACCGATGCCGCGGTCGCGGTCACCGCCGCGTCCAGCGGTCTGACCGACGAGCCCATGGTGAAAGTGCTCGGGCACATCAATGCCGAACTGGCGGTCTACACGGGCCTGGTGGAGACGGCCCGGACCAACAACCGCGCGGGCAACCCGGTGGGTTCGTCGTACCTGTCCGAGGCGTCGTGGCTGATGCAGACCCAGATCCTGCCCGACGCGCAGCGGCTCTACGAGAACACGTCGGCACGCGTGAATTCGGAGACCAGCGGCTCGTCACAGGTGCCCGCACCGGTGATCCTGGTGGTCGCGGCGACGCTGATGTTCGGCTTCTTCTCCAACCGCTGGCTGGCCCGGCACACCCGCAGGCGCGTCAACATCGGGTTCGTCGCCGGGGGCATGGCGGTGCTGATCATGACCGTCTGGATAGGTGCCACCCTCATCATCTCGACGGCGGACACCCGGCATGCCCGCAACACGGCGGCATCGCTGCAAACCGTGACCAGCATGGCCATCACGGCACAGCAGGCGCGTGCCGACGAGACGCTGTCGCTGATCCGGCGGGGCGACGAGAGCGTCCGCAAGCAGTCGTACTACCACCGCATCGACGCCCTGCAACTGCAGCTGGCGGAGTACATGCGCCGGCCCGATGCGATCGGCAAGAAGGACCTGACGGGCGCCGATCAGCTGATCCGCCGCTGGCGCGCCGCCGACGACCGGATCAACGCCTACATCTCCACCGGTAACTACCAATCCGCCACCCAAGTGGCCCTTGGCACCAGCGAGGACGATTCGACGCCGGCCTTCGACAAGCTCGACGAGGCTCTCTCCAAAGGCATCGACGAAAGCCGCAAGCAGCTGCGCAGCGACATCCTGAATGGACGTCAGGCCCTGTCCGGAGCGACGGTCGGCGCGGCGGCGCTGAGCGTCGCCGCGGCCCTCGCGGTGGCGCTCGGGCTGTGGCCGAGGTTGAGTGAATACCGATGAGTTTTTCGATGCGTGCGCGTTTGGTCCCGGCGATGGTCGCGGTGCTGGTGGCCGCCGGTTGCGGCGAGGCCGCACCGCCGGTTGCGCCCCAGAGCATCACCATCGCACCGCCGACACCCGCCGGCATGGAGGTGCAGACCGCGGTTCCGGACCTGGGCCCGGAGGACAAGTCCGACTGCACCGCGAGCCTGCGGCCGTTCCCGACGCCCGAGGCCGCGGCGGCGGCCGTCACCAACATCAAGGACCGCGGCCGGCTGATCGTCGGGCTCGACATCGGCAGCAACCTCTTTACGTTCCGCGACCCGATCACGGGGCAGATCACGGGCTTCGACGTCGATATCGCCGGTGAGGTGGCGCGCGACATCTTCGGCACCCCATCACAGGTCGAATACCGGATTCTGTCGGACAACGACCGGATCTCGGCGCTGCAGCACAACCAGGTCGACATCGTGGTGAAGACCATGAGCATCACCTGCGAACGACGCAAACTGGTCAACTTCTCCGCCGAGTACTTCTCCGCGAAACAACGGATCCTCACCACCCGGGGCTCCGACATTCGCCGGCCATCGGATCTGTCGGGCAAGCGGGTGTGCGTCGTGAAGGCCACCACCTCGAAGGCACGGCTGCAGCGCATCACCCCGCCGCCGGTCCTCGTGGAGGCCATCACCTGGGCCGACTGCCTGGTGGCATTGCAACAGCGGCAGGCCGACGCCGTGTCCACCGATGACGCCATCCTGGCCGGCCTCGTGGCCCAGGACCCGTACCTGCACATCGTCGGCCCCAACATGGCCGAGGAGCCCTATGGCATCGGGATCAATCTGAACAACACCGGGTTGGTCCGGTTCGTGAATGGGACGCTGGAGCGGATTCGCCGCGATGGCACGTGGAACACGTTGTACCGCAAGTGGTTGACCGTGCTGGGCTCGACGCCGAACCCGCCCGTACCGAGGTACAGCGACTGATGCCCGAAAGCGAAGCGACGACTGGCCCCGTGGACGCAAGTCCCGTGGGTGCAGGTCCCGTGGATGCGGGTCCCGACACCGACCCCGGCACGCAGGCCGTTGAGGTGACGTGGGATTCGCTGGCCACCATGCGGCCGATGGGCACGCAGGCGGTGTTCCGCCCGCTGTTCGACGACTCGATGAGCATCCCGGTGCCGGTTCCGCCCGAACGTGATTCGGCGCCCACCAGCGTCGTCACCGCCACCACCCGGGTTTCGCCCGTCCGGCGACTCGGTGGCGGTCTGGTCGAAGTGCCGCGAATGGTGGATCAGGATCCGCTCGCGGCGTTGATGACCAACCCCGTGGTGGCCGAGGCCAAACGCTTCTGTTGGTCCTGCGGCAAGCCGGTCGGCCGCTCCGAAGACGGCAAGCCCGGCCAGTCGGAAGGTTCGTGCCCGCATTGCGGCAACGCGTATTCGTTTCTGCCACAACTGAGTCCGGGCACCATGGTGGCCGATCAGTACGAGGTGAAGGGTTGCATCGCCCACGGTGGGCTGGGCTGGATCTACCTGGCGCTGGACACCAACGTCAACAACCGGCCGGTGGTGCTCAAAGGCCTGGTGCATTCCGGGGACGCGGAGGCACAGGCGATCGCCATGGCCGAGCGGCAGTTCCTGGCCGAGGTCACGCATCCCGCGATCGTGAAGATCTTCAACTTCGTCGAGCACGCCGACAAACACGGCGACCCCGTGGGCTACATCGTGATGGAGTACGTCGGCGGCACCTCGCTGAAACAGGTGAAGGGCGCCAAACTGCCGGTGGCACAGGCGATCGCCTACATGCTGGAGATCCTGCCGGCGCTGGGTTACCTGCATTCGATCGGGTTGGTCTACAACGACCTCAAGCCCGAGAACATCATGTTCACCGAGGAACAGCTCAAGCTCATCGACCTCGGCGCGGTGTCGCGGATCAACTCGTTCGGATTCCTGTACGGCACACCGGGTTATCAGGCACCGGAGATCGTCCGGACCGGGCCGACGATCGTCACCGACATCTACACCGTCGGCCGCACCCTGGCCGCGCTCACCCTGGACCTGAAGACCGACAGAGGCCGTTACGTCGACGGGCTGCCCGAGGACGATCCGATTCTGGCCCAATACGATTCGTTCGGCCGGCTGCTGCGCCGTGCCATCGATCCGGACCCGCGCCGGCGGTTCGGCAGCGCCGAGGAGATGTCCGGGCAGCTGCTGGGGGTGCTGCGCGAGGTCGTCGCCCAGGACACGAGGTCGCCGCGGCCCGGCCTGTCCTCGGTGTTCAGCCCGTCGCGGTCGACATTCGGCGTCAACATGCTGGTGGCCCACACCGACGTGTACATCGACGGGCAGCAGCACACCGAAAAGATCACTGCCCCAGAGATTGTCCGGGCGCTACAGGTGCCGCTGGTCGACCCAGCCGACGTCGGTGCGACGGTGCTGTCGGCCACCGTGTTGAGTCAGCCGGTGCAGACGCTGGATTCGTTGCGCGCCGCCCGGGAGGGGTCGCTCGATTCGGAAGGCGTGGATCTGTCGCAGTCGGTCGAGCTTCCGCTGATGGAAGTGCGCGCCCTCCTCGACCTGGGCGACGTGGCCAAAGCGAACCGGAAACTCGAGAACCTGGCCGACCGGGTCGGCTGGCACTGGCGGCTGGTGTGGTTCCGCGCGGTCGGCGAGCTGCTGGCGGGCAACTATGACGCTGCGACAAAGGATTTCACCGAAGTCCTCAACACCCTGCCGGGCGAGTTGGCCCCCAAGGTGGCGTTGGCGGCCACTGCCGAACTGTCCGGATCGGCCGCAGAGCGGGCCTTCTACCAGACGGTGTGGAACACCGACAACGGCGTCATCTCGGCCGGATTCGGCCGCGCCCGCGTGCAGGCGATGGCCGGAGACCGGGAAGCCGCCGTCCACACCTTGGACGAAGTGCCCGCTACTTCAAGGCATTTCACCACCGCACGACTGACCAGCGCCGTCACCCTGCTGTCGGCACCCACCACCGCCGACATCACCGAACGCCAAATCCGTGACGCCGCACGCCGAGTCGAGGCGCTGCCGGAATCCGAGCCGCGGGTGCTGCAGATCCGGACACTGGTGCTCGGCACGGCCCTGGACTGGCTGGCCGACAACACCGCCAGCACCAACCACATCCTGGGCTTCCCGTTCACCGAGTACGGCCTGCGCCTCGGCGTCGAGGCATCCTTGCGCGGGCTGGCCCGCGTGGCGCCGACCAAGGCACACCGCTACGCGCTCGTCGACCTGGCCAACAACGTGCGGCCGATCAGTACGTTCTAGCTCGGTGCGATGCGCGGCGGCGTGTCGCGCCTGGCGTGTCGCCTCTCCTTCGACACATTCGACCTGGAGCCGTCAACTTTCCTTGACTGTCAAGGAAAGTTGACGCCTCCGGATCAAACATGCGGGGTTAACGGCCGACTTCCGCGGTCCGAGCGTTGGGCACTTGACTAGCAAACTATCTGCGGCAGTTGAGATTGCGCTGACGCAGGAAGAGTTCGAGTAGCAGTCTGCGTGGACGCACGGTCAACGCAGCGAGCCGGCTCAGCGGTAGCGGTCACGCAATTGCGGATCGTTCTGCCACCAGAGGCCGCTCGCCGGTGCATCGTCGGCCGTCTCAACGCCGGGTGCGGCAGCCGGTACAGACGGGGCGGCGGCGGCTGCGTCGAGCTCCGCATCCACCTCAGCGGCCTTGCGCTGTTCGTCAGAACCCAAGGCGCGCATGAGCAAGAGGATGAATGGCACACCGACGACGTCACCCAGAATCCACAGGATGCCGGCACCGTAAGTCTGGTCCTGGCGGATGCTCGGCCCGAAGTCGCGGCGCAGACCCGCGTAGTAGTCATAGGCGATCACCGGGCCCAGCCACAGCACCAGCCCGAGGATGCCGTCGCCGAGGCCCTCGGCCACGCTGATCCCGATGGACAGCAGCGGCGGGTACCGTCGCGGCACCGGGTCGACCTGCAACCTCGCGTAGAAATAGCCAAAACCGATACCCAGCAGCACAAGTCGCGTCAGTGACGCGAGCGGTCCGGTCATCGATGCGACGTACCACGGCGTCAGGTACAGCAGCCACGGCGTCGCCAGCATCAGCACCGACGTCACCGGAGGCGACAGGAGTACCCGTGCGACAACGGAATTCAGCACCGCGTCAACATGCTCCGCAGCCACCGGACCGAGCGCCGCGCGCACCGTCGCGACCGGACGACTGAGCGCCAAGAAGAACGGCACCACGTACAACAGCAGCAGGAGTTGCAGCGCACGCAGCCAGAACAGCGACGGCGCGTAGACCGCGATGACGCTGAACGTCGACAATGCCCACACCGCGATGGCGACACCGAAGGACCACCGCTGCGCGCTCGCCACCGGGACCCGTCGATGGGCCCAGACCATGGCACCGATGGCGAGCAGCATCAGCACCACAGCTACAGGGTCGAACGTCCCGGTCAACAAGGGCACGAGGCGCAAGCTACGCCTCAACCCTGGCAGGTTCCTTCAGACAACCTTGCAGAGGTCGACGCAGGCCCGCGCGATGGCCAGCTCTTCGTTGGTGGGAATGACCAGCACGCTCACCGGTGAGGTGTCCGTCGAGATCCGCCGGGGCCCGCGATTCGGGGACAGGTTGCGCTCCTCGTCGAGCTCGATCCCGAGCGCCAACAACCCGGCGAGCGCATCGCGGCGGACGGCGGCGTCGTTCTCCCCCACCCCGGCAGTGAAGGTGATGACGTCGGCGCCACCCAGCAGTGCGAGGTACCCGCCGATGTACTTGCGCAGCCGGTGGATGTACACGTCGTAGGCCAGCTGGGCTGCCGCATCTCCGGCATCCATCCTCTTGTGCAGCGCGCGGAAATCGGTGGCGCCGCCCAATCCCGATACACCGGAGCGGCGGTTCAGCATGACGTCGATGTCCTCGACCGACATCCCGGCGGTGCGCGACAGGTACATGATGATACCGGGGTCGACGTCGCCGGAGCGGGTACCCATCACCAGGCCCTCCATCGGCGTCATCCCCATCGAGGTGTCGATCGGCCGGCCGCCGGCGATCGCCGAGGCCGACGCGCCGTTACCCAGATGCAGGACAATCTGATTCACCGATTCGAGGGGCAGGCCGAGGAACTGCGCGGCCTGTTCGCTGACGTACTGGTGCGACGTGCCGTGGAAGCCGTATCGCCGAATGTGCCACTGCTCAGCGACATCCCGGTCGATCGCGTACTCGGCTGCGGCCGCCGGCAGATCGTGGAAGAACGCCGTGTCGAACACCGCGATGTGGGGCGCATCGGGCAAGAGCGCGCGGGCCTCGGTGATACCCAGCACCGCGGGCGGATTGTGCAAAGGGGCCAGCGGGGCCAGCTCGTCGAGCTTGGCGACCAGCGCGTCGTCGATCAGCGTGGGCCGGTAGAACTGCCGCCCGCCGTGCACCACGCGGTGCCCGACGGCCATCACGTCGTCGGGAGCGACGCCCACCGAGCCGACGGCGTCGAACACCTGCTGCAGCGCGGCGCGGTAGTCGACGACGCGCTCGACGATGCCGTCAACCAGGGACTCGCCCGTATCCGGCTGGACCAAACGGTATTTCACCGAGGACGAACCGGAATTGAGCACCAGGACCGGCCGACTCATTTCTCCCCCTGCGCCTGGATGGCCGTGATCGCGACGGTGTTGACGATGTCCTCCACCAACGCACCGCGCGACAGATCGTTCACCGGTTTGTTCAGACCTTGCAACACCGGTCCGATCGCGATGGCACCGGCGCTGCGCTGCACCGCCTTGTAGGTGTTGTTGCCGGTGTTCAGGTCCGGGAAGATCAGCACCGTCGCGCGGCCGGCCACCGGCGAATCCGGCATCTTGCTCGCGGCCACCGACGGCTCTACCGCGGCGTCGTATTGGATCGGCCCTTCGACCAACAGCTCCGGCGCGCGCTTGCGGACCAATTCCGTTGCCGCCCTGACCTTGTCGACGTCGGCACCGGTGCCCGAATCGCCGGTCGAGTAGGACAGCATGGCCACCCGCGGCACGATCCCGAACTGCGCGGCGGTCTGCGCCGAGCTGATCGCGATGTCGGCGAGCTGCTCGGACGTCGGGTCCGGCACGATCGCACAGTCGCCGTAGGCCAGCACCCGGTCCGCCAGGCACATCAGGAAGATGCTCGACACCGTGGAGATGTCCGGCGCGGTGCGGATGATCTCGAACGCCGGGCGCACGGTGTGCGCCGTGGTGTGCGCGGCACCGGACACCATGCCGTCGACCATGTTGTTGTGTACCAGCATGGTGCCGAAATACGAGACATCGTGGATGATTTCGCGGGCCTGCTCGAGGGTGACGCCCTTCTTCTTGCGCAGTTCGGCGTACTGCGCCGCGAACTGGTCGCACAGCTCACTGGTGCGGGGATTGAGCACCACAGCGGCCGACAGGTCCAGGCCCAGCTCGGCGGCCCGCGCCCGCACCGTCGACTCGTCGCCGAGGATCGTCAGGTCGGCGACCGAACGGGCGAGCAGCCGGCTCGCCGCCCGCAGGATCCGGTCATCATCGCCTTCGGGCAACACGATGCGCCGGCGATCGGCCCGGGCCCGGTCCTGCAATTGGTGCGTGAACATCTGCGGCGTGACGACCGACGGGATCGGAACCGCCAGCTGGGCAAGCAGATCCGCGACGTCGACATGCTCGTCCATCAAGGCCAGCGCGGTGTCGATCTTGCGCAGCGACGTGGCCGTCACCCTGCCCTTCGCCGTCGACGCGGCGCGGGCGGTGTCGTAGGTACCCAGCTCGGTGGCCACGATGGGCAACCGCAGGCCAAGGCCCGCAACCAGTTTCGCGATCGCCGGATGCAATGGCAGGCCGCCGTTGAGGATGAGGCACGAGATCGACGGAAAACCTTCCGCCGCATGGGCACTGGCGATGGCCAGTACCACGTCCGACCGGTCGCCCGGCGTGATGACCGCCATTGATTCGCGCAGCCGCTCCAGGCAGTGCTCGGCGGTCATGCCGGCGACCATCATCCCCATGACCTCGCGGGTCAGCAGCTCTTCGTCACCGCTGATCAGTTCGCCCTGCACCGCGTCCCGCAGCTCCGCCACCGTCGGCGCGGCCAGCAGCGGCTCCTCCGGCAGCACATAGCTTTTCGGCGCGAACCGCTGCAGTGCGGCGGCGACGTCGGCCAGTTCGTCCGGGTCGCACCGGTTGGCGACCACTGCCGCGGTGTGGGCGTGCTGGGCGGTCAGTTCGGCCAGGCACAGCTCCACGACATGGGCCACCTCGCCGGGCGTGCGATCGGCGGCCCGCACCGAGAGCAACACGGGCGCACCGAGATTCACCGCGATGCGGGCGTTCATCGACAGCTCGCTGGGCGAGGCGACGTCGGTGTAGTCGCTGCCGACGATGACCACCGCGCCGCATTTGTCGGCCACGCGGTGGTACCGGTCGACGATGTCCGCGATCGCGGCGTCGGGGTCGTCGTGCAACTGCTGATAGGTGACCCCGGCGCAGTCGTCGTAGTCCAGGCCGGCCGTGCTGTGCGCGAGCAACAACTCGAGGATGTAGTCGCGGCCGGTGCCGGCCCGCACGATCGGACGGAACACGCCGACATTGGCGACCGTGGCCGCCAGCCGGTGCAACAGCCCTAGCGCAATGGTCGACTTACCGGTGTCGCCTTCAGGCGAGGCGATGTAGATCGCGGTGGCGTCAGGCACTGCGACAGCCTACCGAGCCGGACCGGCCGTCAGGCCAGCTTGCGCAGGCGAGGCTCCAGGTCGGTCTTGAACAATTCCAGGAACCGGCGCTGATCCTGCCGGGGGTCGTGGAAGACCAGGTGGTTCAGGCCCCAGTCGACGTATTGCTTGACCTTCTCGACGGCTTCGTCCGGGTCGGAGGCCACGATCCACCGCTTGGCGACCTGTTCGATGGGCAGCGCGTCGGCGGCCGCTTCCATCTCGATCGGGTCTTCGATGGAGTGCTTCTGCTCCGCGGTCAGCGACAGCGGTGCCCAGAACCGGGTGTTCTCCAGAGCCAGTGCGGGATCCGGGTCGTACGAGATCTTGATCTCGATCATCCGGTCGACGTCGTCCGGGTTCTTGCCCGCGGCCTCGGCGCCCTCGCGCATGGCGGGGATCAGCTTGTCCTTGTAGAGCTCTTCGCCCTTGCCGGAGGTGCAGATGAACCCGTCGCCCGCGCGGCCCGCGTACTTGGCCACCTGGGGCCCGCCCGCGGCGATGTAGATCGGGATGCCACCCTCGGGCACGTCGTAGATCGAGGCGCCCTTGGTCTTGTAGTACTCGCCGTCGAAGTCGACCCGGTCGCCGTTCCACAGCTCACGCATCAGGCGTACCGATTCGCGCAGCCGGGCGTAGCGCTCCTTGAACTCGGGCCATTCGCCCTCGTAGCCGGTGGCGATCTCGTTGAGCGCCTCACCGGTGCCGATGCCCAGGAAGATCCGGTCCGGGTACAGGCAGCCCATGGTGGCGAAGGCCTGCGCGATGACGGCCGGGTTGTAGCGGAACGTCGGGGTGAGCACCGAGGTGCCCAGGAGCAGCCGCTCGGTACGCTCGCCGACGGCGGTCATCCAGGCCAGGGAGAACGGCGCGTGGCCGCCGGTATGGCGCCACGGCTGGAAGTGATCACTGACGGTGGCGCTGTCCATGCCTGCCGCCTCGGCAGCCACTGCCAGCTCCACCAATTCACGCGGCGCAAACTGCTCCGCCGACGCCTTGTAGCCCAGTCTGAGTTCAGCCATGAGTCTTTTCTACCCCCTTGCCTACACTCGTCGACATGGCGGTAGTCCTAAGCGCGATCACCGAAAATGTGCACTTCGCCCAGACCGACCTGGTGAACTGGACCCTGGTCAGCGACGACAGCGGGGTGATCCTGATCGACGCGGGTTTCCCCGGCCAACGCGACGATGTGCTCCGCTCGCTGCGTGACCTTGGCTTCGAGGCCGGCGACGTGCGGGCGATTCTGCTCACCCATGCTCACGTCGACCACCTCGGCGCAGCCATCTGGTTCGCCAAAACCCATGGCACGCCGGTGTTCTGCCACGGCGCCGAAGTCGGCCATGCCAAACGCGAGTATCTGGAACAGGTTTCACCGGCAGACCTGCTGGCGCGGGCCTGGAACCCGCGGTACCTGGCTTGGTCGATGCACATCGTCGGCAAGGGCGGGCTGGTTCGCGAGGGCATCCCGACCGCGCAGGCACTCACCGAGGACGTCGCGGCGACGCTGCCGGGCAGCCCACAGGTGATCCCCAGCCCGGGGCACACCGGCGGGCACTGCTCCTACGTGTTCGGCGACGTGCTGGTGGCCGGCGACGCCGTGGTCACCGGTCACCCGCTGATCACCAAGGGCGGCCCCCAGCTGCTGCCGCAGATCTTCAATCACGACCAGGCGGCGTGCCAACGCAGCCTGTCGGCGCTCGGCCTGCTGGACACCCAGGTACTGCTGCCCGGCCATGGCCCGGCGTGGCGTGGGCCGGTCCGGGAGGCCACCGAGCTCGCCTTGCAGCGGCGCTGACGCCCGTCGGCGTCACCCGCCGTGCTTGACCAGTTCCAGAAATAACACGAACAGGCCGGACAGCAGCAGACACCCGACGGTCCAATCGGTAAGCACAATCAAGCGTATCGACCGGACGGTCCGAACGACTGTGATTCAGCAGCCGGTCAGGCACAGACCGCCGATGCCATCACCAGGGCTCGACGCTGCGGGAGCTCCGAGGTCAGTGCAGGAGCAACATGATGAGCAACAGGAAGACACCGGCCACGAGCACGCCCCCGCTCACAGTAGCGGTGGGCATCATGACCATGTGGTGTAGCTCTTCTTCGTCAAAGATGTTGTTGCCCTGCGCATCACGATCGAGTGGGCCGTAAATCAACAGCCCCGGACCGGAGCACCGCACCGCGCGGGCCGCCCGGACGATCGGATGCTCAGCCGGCAACAGGGTGACGTAGCCCCGCACCAGAAGGCCCGTCCC
Source organism: Mycobacterium sp. PDNC021 (assembly GCF_048282635.1). Lineage (NCBI taxonomy): Bacteria > Bacillati > Actinomycetota > Actinomycetes > Mycobacteriales > Mycobacteriaceae > Mycobacterium > Mycobacterium sp. PDNC021. The sequence goes on along the minus strand of NZ_CP182502.1, from coordinate 1,532,441 downwards.
GAATATCACCACTGCCACTGCGATCAGCAGCCACGCCACGGTCCAGCCCGAGAGCACACGCAAGCTTAGCCAGCGGACGGTTCGGACAGCCCAGATTCCGCAATGTCCTTGACGAACGCTGCCGGAAAGTCCTCCCCGACCGGCGGGGGCGAGTCCGTCACCGGGCGTGCACGTCTGGTGTGCGGACATGCTCGGGACGGAAACCGCGGCCGACGAGCAGCGGCGGGAGGTATTGCAGCGGACCCTTTCCCACGAACGACGGCACCGCGATCGGCGATAGGTCACCGGCCAGATTGGGCTCGATCACGCGGTTCTGGGCCAGTACCTGGCCGGCCTGGATGATGCGGGTCGGCAACTCCCGGCGGCGCTGCACCTTGGCCAGGTCGGCGTCGGCGAGCAGGCCGTTGCGCAGAGGGCCGCACAGGATGTTGGCGGCGGCTACGGCGTCGGCCACCGCCAAGTTGATGCCGACGCCGCCGGCCGGCGACATCGCGTGGGCGGCGTCGCCGATGCACAGCAGCCCGGGCCGCCACCAGGTCTTGAGCCGGTCCACGCGCACGTCGAGGTGGCTGGTGTCATCCCAGGACGTCAGATCCTGGACATGCTCGCGAAGCTGCGGCCGTACCGACACGAGTCGGGCCTTGAAGTCGTCGAGTGATCCGCTCTGCGGGTTGGTGCCCTTCGGCATGAGGTACGCGACCTGCCAGTAGTCGCCGCGATAGATCATCGCCATCAACAGGCCTTTGCGGATGATCCCGAACAGTTCCTGCGGATCGCCGGGGCGCCAGCCCAGCCGGAACCACAGCACATCCATGGGGCTGTGGGCGCTCGCCATCTCGAGCCCGGACGCCTCGCGCACCGCGGACTTGCGGCCGTCGGCGGCCACCACCAGGTCAGCGTGGACCTCCAGCTCGGGTGTGCGCACTCCGACGACCCGACCGTCCTCGCTGATGAGGTCGGTCACCTCGGCGTTGCGGATCAGGGTGAATTCCGGATAGGCGGACGCTTTTTCCGCGAGGAAGTCCAGGAAGTCCCACTGCGGCATGAGCGCGATGTAGGGCTCGGGGAAGCGCAGCAGCCGCAGGGCGCCGAAGCTGCCGAAGGTCCGCAGGGTGCCATCGGCGTCCATGCAGATCCGGTTGATCTTGGTGTGGGGCAATTTCAGGAACTCGTCGACGAACCCCAGCTCGTGCATGATGCGCAACGTGGTGGGGTGGACGGTGTCGCCGCGAAAGTCCCGCAGAAAGTCGTTGTGCTTCTCCAACACGACGACGTCGATCCCCGCCCGGGCCAACAGCAGTGCGTGCACCAGACCCGCAGGTCCACCACCGGCTACACAAACCTGAGTCCGCAGGGTGCGCGTCATGCCCTGACAGTAGCCCGCCGAAGCAGCCAAATAGGGGCTTCATTTCAAAACTTGACACGTGTAAAGTTTGCGGCCATGGACAACATCAGCGGCAAGACCATCGCGATCACCGGAGCCGCGCGGGGCATCGGCTTCGCCACCGCCAAGGCCCTTCTCGCCCGCGGCGCGCGCGTCGTCATCGGTGACCGGGACGTCGCGGTGCTCGAATCGGCGGTCTCCGACCTGGTCAAACTCGGCCAGGCGACCGGGTACCCGCTGGACGTCACCGACCGCGAGTCTTTCGAGGTGTTCCTGGACAAGGCCCGCAGCGACGGCGCCGGTCACCTCGACGTGCTGATCAACAACGCCGGCGTCATGCCCATCGGCCCGTTCCTGGACGAGTCTGAGAAGTCCATCCGCTCGGCGATGGAGGTCAACCTGTACGGGGTCCTCACCGGCTGTCAGCTGGCCCTGCCCGAGATGGTCGCCCGCCGTCGCGGCCACATCATCAACATCGCATCCCTGTCCGGGCTGATCCCGCTGCCCGGGCAGGTCGTCTACAACGCCACGAAGTTCGGAGTGGTCGGGTTGACCACCGCCCTGGCCGACGAAGTCGCGCCACATGGAGTCGAGGTGTCGGTGGTCATGCCACCCTTCACCCGCACCGAATTGATCTCGGGCACATCGGAAACCATGGCCATCAAGCCCGTCGAACCGGAAGCCATCGCCGACGCGATCGTCAAGACGCTGAACAAGCCCAAGACCCACGTCTCGGTGCCCGCGGCGCTCCGGTTCACCGCCCAGAGCGCGCAGCTGCTCGGACCGCGGGGTCGGCGCTGGATGAACAAGAAGCTCGGACTCGACACCGTGTTCATGTCGTTCGACGCCGCCAAACGACAGAGCTACACCGACCGCGCGCAGGCCGCGTTGGGCGTCATCGAGAAGGACTGAGTGCGCCTCGCTGCGAGGTAATTCCTTTCAGCTGCAAGGAGATAGGTCGTGGCCCGGGGCGGCCTCGGCACGCACCATCGGGGCATGCGCAGCTCAGCCTGGCTCTCGATCGCCCGCGCCGCGGCGGCGCTGGCCGCGGCGATGGGCATCGGCCGGTTCGCCTATACGCCGATCCTGCCGTTGATGACGGCCCACGCCGACCTCACGGCGCAGGCCGCGGGACAGCTGGCCACCGCCAACTACGTCGGCTACCTGATCGGCGCGGTGGGCGCCGCCGCCTCCCCCCGACTCGCCCGTTCCGTGGCCGCCTGCCGGGCGTCACTCGTGGCCCTGGTCGCGACGCTGGCGGCAATGCCATTGAGTACCAACGTCATCGAATGGAGCGTCCTGCGCCTGGTCGCGGGGATCGCCAGCGCGCTGGTGTTCGTGATCGCCGTCAACACACTCCTGGACCACGGACATCCGGCCCACCACGCCGGCTGGGCATTCAGCGGCGTCGGCATCGGTATCGCCCTGTCCGCTGCCCTGCCCGCCACCAGAGACTGGCAGGGCGCGTGGTGGGGGGCGACCGCATTGGCCGCACTGCTCAGTGCTTGCGCCTGGCACATGCACCCCGGTACCTCCGGCGAGACGGCGACAGCAGCCACCGAACGCCAAGCGGGCGCCCGCGGTCCATTGGCCCTGCTGATGGCCAGCTACACCCTCGAAGGCCTGGGCTACATCATCGCGGGCACGTTCCTGGTCGCCGCCGTCACACAGCAGTCACCGGGCGGGCTTGGCAGCGCGGTGTGGCTGCTGGTCGGCCTGGCCGCGGCACCGTCAGCAGCGCTCTGGGCGCGGTTCACCGGCCGCTTCTCGTACGCGGCGCTGCTCGTCGCCGCGTTGTTGCTGCAGGCCGCCGGAATCGCCTGGGCGGGAACAGGTAACAGCGCCGCTGCGCTCGTCGGGGCGGTCCTGTTCGGCGGGACCTTCATCGGCATCAGCACCTTGGCTCTGGCCGCGGGCCGTGCGCTGCAGTTCCCGGGTGCCGTCGCGCTGCTGACGACGGGCTACTCGGTGGGCCAGATCGTCGGACCGGTCGCCGTGGCACCCCTGCTGCACAACGGATTTCAGCAGGCTCTGCTCGCCGGTGCGGCCGTCGTGCTACTGGCCGCCCTGGCCGCGCTGCTGATGTGGATCTGTGGCCGGCAGCCACGCCGCGGCATCGATGCCCAGGGCGGCGACGTCACGCGTGAGCGCGTCGACGACAGCGTGCACGGCAGGGTTGTCTTCTCCCCGCCGCCACACCAGTGACCAGGTCCACAGCGGCGTCGGTTGAATCACCGGACGGCGCACCAGGTCTCGCGGCAGCGCATCCGTCTGACCCCGGGGGTTGTTGAGCACTGGCCGGCCCAGCTGCCGGACGTGCTCGAAGAACGTCGGACCCGTGACGCCACCGTCGTCGGTACGCATCACCCGCGCGCCGGTATCCGCGGCGAACTGCTCGCCGTAGCGGTTCCACGACTCCCAACTCGCCGTGTCCGAATCCACCAGCACCAGAGTGTCTTTCGCCGCCACCGGCGACTCGTCCGTGCCGACGCACAACGCGAACAGCCGGTCCACCCCCATCAGTCGCGCCTCCAGCGACAACGCTTCCAGGTCGGCGTTCTGCACCCAGCAGATGGCCAGGTCGAGGACACCGTCCGCCACCCGGGTCGCCTGCGTGTGCGACGGCATCACCCAGGTGTCGACGCGCAACTGCGCGACACCCGCCGCTCGTTCCGCGAGATCGGTCGGACACCAGTTGACGTAGCCGATGCGAATGGGCTCCGAGTTCGACAAACCGATTGCCCGCCTCCGGAATTCATCCGCCTGGGCCACCAGGGACCGGGCGTGGGGCAACAGCGAGGCGCCCGCGGCAGTGAGACTCACCGAGCGGCGATCGCGATCGAACAGTTCCACCTTGAGGTCGCGTTCGAGCGCCTTGATCTGCTGGGACAGCGACGGCCCGGCGATCCGCAACCGCTCGGCAGCACGACCGAAATTCAGCTCATCGGCAACGGCGACGAAGTACCGAAGTTGCCGCAGTTCCATGGCCACAGCGTAGTAGGCAGCACCTACCAGTAAAGAGCCAATGCGTCCCGTGACGCAGGCATCGGCCCGGCCCCGGCCGCGGTTGTGGAGGGCAGCAACATCAACCGAAAGGAACCACCCCATGAGCACAACGCCCCGCGTCGCGATCGTCACCGGCGCATCCCAGGGCATCGGAGCGGGCCTGGTGGCGGGCTACCGCAAGCTCGGCTACGCCGTCGTCGCCAACTCCCGCACCATCGCGCCGAGCGACGACCCCATGGTGCACGCGGTCGCGGGTGACATCGCCCGGCCCGGGGTCGGACAGCAGCTCGTCGACGCGGCGGTCGAGCAGTTCGGCCGCGTGGACACCGTGGTCAACAACGCGGGCATCTTCATCGCCAAGCCGTTCACCGAGTACACCGACGAGGACTACGAGGCCATCACCGGGGTGAATTCACGCGGATTCTTCGAACTGACCCGCGCCGCCATCCGGACGATGGCGGCCCAGGGCGACGGCGGCCACGTCGTCACCATTTCCACCAGCCTTGTGGACCAGGCCAACTCACAGGTGCCGTCGGCCCTGGCGTCCCTGACCAAGGGCGGCCTCAACGCCGCGACGAAAGCACTGGCCGTCGAGTACGCAACCCGCGGAATCCGCGCCAACGCAGTCGCTTTGGGCACCATCAGAACCCCGATGCATGCGCCGGAGACCCACGACTTCCTGTCGGCGCTGCACCCGGTCGGTCACCTGGGCGACATCTCCGACGTCGTCGACGGCGTGCTATATCTGGAGCACGCCAAGTTCGTCACCGGCGAGATTCTGCATGTGGATGGTGGTCAAAGTGCCGGGCACTGAAGCAACTGAAGTGGTGCCTCAACCTGAGTGTCCTTGTCACGCAAGGCGATGCGGGCTGGCAGATCGCGCACTACCAGGTTTCACCCGTCACCTGACGAATCAGAACTGCGGCGTGGGATCCCCGACGCGGTAGGCCTCGATGACGTCCAGGTTCGCCATCAGCTGCTCGACGGTGAAGCTGTAGATCGCGCCATCCTCTTCGGTGCCGACGAGAATCAGCTGTGGCTGGTCCGGATCGGCTACCCAGATCCTGGTCACCAACTCGCGCGGATCGTCCTCGGTGGATTCGAAGCCCGACGGCGGGTAGTACCAGATCAGGTATTCGTCGTTGGAGTAGTCGGAATCGAATACCCAACCGCGCGGCAGGATTTCGCCCGCGATCCGCCCGACGGCCTCGACTTCGGCATGCACCTCGTCAGGCAGCCAGTTGGCGTTCCGCGTGGTCTGCCGCTTCTTCCGACGGGCCTTCTTGGTTGCGGACTGCTTGGACATCCGAATCCCCCTAGCTCAGCGCCTGGTCCAGGTCGGCGATCAGATCCTCGGTGCCCTCGAGCCCGACGGAAATCCGCACCACACCGTCGCCCAGACCGATCGCGGCCCGACCCTCCGGCCCCATCGCACGGTGCGTGGTGGTGGCCGGGTGGGTGATCAGCGTCTTGGAGTCACCGAGGTTGTTCGAGATGTCGATGACCTGCAGCTTGTCGAGCACCTCGAACGCCCGGTCCTTGCCGCCATCGAGTTCGAACGTGACGACGGTGCCGCCGCCGCTCATCTGCCGCTTGGCCAGGTCGTGCTGCGGATGTGACTGCAGGAACGGGTATTTCACCCAGTTCACGCCGCGCACACCTTCCAGGAACTCGGCCACCCGCTGCGCGGAACGGTTCGAGTAATCGACCCGAATGGACAGCGTCTCAAGACCTTTCAGCATCGTCCAGGCGTTGAACGCGCTCATCGCCGGACCCGTGTGCCGCATCAGCTGCTGCACCGGTCCGTTGATGTACTCCTTGTCGCCCAAGATGGCGCCGCCGAGCACCCGACCCTGGCCGTCGATGTGCTTGGTGCCCGAGTACACGACGATGTCGGCACCGAGCTGCATGCCCTGCTGCAGCAGCGGCGTCGCGAAGACGTTGTCCAGCACCACTTTCGCGCCGGCCGCGTGCGCCAGTTCGGAGACCGCGGCGATGTCCACCAGAGACTGCATCGGGTTGGACGGCGTCTCGAAGAACACCGCGGTCGTCGGCACCGACAGTGCTTCCTCCCACTGGGACAGGTCGTCACCGTCGACGAAGACGGTCTCCACACCCCAGCGCGGCAGGATCTCGTTACAGACCACGAAGCACGACCCGAACAGGCTGCGCGCCGCAACCAACCGGTCACCGGAGGCGAGCAGCGCACCGAGTGCGGTGAACACCGCGGCCATGCCGGTCGCCGTCGCAAAAGCAGCGGGCGCGCCTTCGATCAGCCGCAGCCGTTCCTCGAACATCTGGATGGTCGGGTTGCCGTAGCGCGAGTAGACGTAGCGGTCGATCTCGCCGGTGAACGCCTGCTCCGCGGCAGCCGCCGACTCGTAGACGTACCCCGAGGTCAGGTACATCGCCTCGGCGGTCTCCTCGAACTCGGACCGCAGGAGGCCGCCGCGCACGCCGATGGTCGCCTGGCTGACGCCGTCCGGCAGCGGCGCCGGGACCCGGACCGAGGGCACACCGTCGGCGTTGAGGCCCCTCACGACTGAACCCACGGCAGTCCGATGGCGCGCCAACCGCTGCCACCGCGATGCCGCTGTCCGTCGAGGTTGCCCTCGAAGCCGTCGAGCACGTTGTACGACGGGCCGATCCCCGCCGCGGTCGCGGCCTCGGCGGCACCGATGGAACGGTTACCCGAGCGACAGAGGAACACCACCGGCCGCTCGCCGGGTGTCACGCCGGCGGCCAGCAGGTCGTCGACGAATCCGTCGTTGCGCCTGCCGTCGCCGGACACCCACTCGATGTACACAACGTCACGACCGAGGCTGGAGATGTCAGGCACGCCCACCCAACGCCATTCGGCGTCGGTCCGGCAGTCGACAAGCACCGCCTCGGGGTTGTCACTGAGCAGGTCCCAGGCCTGCTGCGGCGTGATATCTCCCGCGTAGCTCACGGATGCGAGTCTGTCACAAACTAGCTCGGGACCGGCGAGCACACCTTCCATGCGCCGTCCTCGTTCACCAGCACCACGGGTGCCGTGGGCTTCTGGTCCGGCGTCTTGTCGAAGTGGTACATCAACACCGCGGTGGCCTTCTGGCCGTCGAACTTGATGTCCGTCACTTCGTCGACGTAGCGCTGCCCGTTCTTGGCCGCCGAATCCTGTTGCTGGGCAAGCACATCCGCCTCGGTGCCGGCCTGCGCCTTGCAGGTGTACGTCTGGAAGCGCGCATAGTCCTTGCGCTGCAGCCCGTCGTTCTGGCCGACGACCGCGGTGCGCACCAGCTGCTCCGGCGTCGGATCATTCCGGCCGAACACCCCGATCGCGTTCAGCACCGCGATTATCACCACGAGGACCACAATGAGCGCCAGCGCGGCCAGGAACGGCCCCAAGGTCTGGCGCGGGTGCGATTCCGATTCGGTCATGTCACTTCCCTGTCTGGTCGATCGCCGCTGCTTGGTTGAGCACAGCGGCCACCTGATGCGCACGGTCACGCGCCCGCACCACGTCCGGCGCCGTCGCCAAGGCCACGCACACCTCGCCGGAGAGGCGTACGTCGCTCTCGGCGACAGCCAGCGCGTCGGGCAGTGCGCGCGCGACCGCCGCCTTGTCCGACGACGGGCGACTGACCTCACCGGCCGCCGGCGAGATCATGATGGTGTCGACCGGCAGGCCGAGGACCGCCCGCGCGTGCAGATCGAACTGCGACAGCCGCTGCGACCGCGTCGTCACGAACCCGGCGCCGGTGAGCATCGGATGGACCGTCGCGAAGTACACCTCCTCGGCCCCCGATTCCGCGTCGGTGCCGAGCAGCAGGTCGACGGCGAACAGCCCCGTGCCACCGAGCTTGCCCGCGATCCGGGCCGCGATCGAGCGGGCCGCGTCCAGCGCCGACTCCGACAGCAGCTGCGGCTGCCACAGCTCCAGCGGACCGCCGTTGTCGCGGCGGTGACCGATGGGCTCGCAGAACTGCACGACCGGGCCGGCCGGGCCCTGGGTCCGCACCGTCAGCATGGTGAACTCGGCGGCCACGTCGACGGCCGTCTCGGCCATCACCCGGTCACTGCCCGCCGCCACCGCACGGTGCCAGGCGACGTCGACGTCTTCGGGGCGGGACAGCACCGAGCGGCCCGCACCTTCGGTGTTCGCCGCCGGCGACACCGTCAGCGGCAGCCCCGCGTGCTCGGCCACCGCGGTGAGCTCGTCGACCGATCCGGCGAACCAGAACGGCGCCGTCGGCAGCCCCAGCTCGTTGGCCGCCAACGTGCGCAGCGCCTCGCGATCGGACGCGAGCCGCAGAGCACTCGGCGTCGGGAACACGGCGACCTCGTCGAGCCCGGCCAACCCCGCCACGACGTCGGCCGCCAGGTCCGCCACCGCGGACTGGACCACCACCACCTGCGGCGTGTGCCTGTCGATCAAGGCCCGCAGTGCCGCCGCCCCGGCGGGCGCGGCCACCGCGGTCGCCCGCGTCCCCAGCCGCTGAAAGGACAGCACCAGCTCACTGCTCAACTCACCGGTGCCGAGTACCAGAACCGTTGTCCGGTCTACCAACTCATCAGCCAATCTCCCCGTCGCTCCGCTCGCCGCACCGACATCCCCCGTCGCTCCGCCCGCCCGATCAACCCAATCTGATGTCGACGTAGCACCATCGCCAGCTCTCCCCCGGCTCGACCGACCGCATCACCGGATGACCGGTGCGGCGGTAATGCTCATTGGCGTGTTGGTGCGGACTGGAATCGCAACAGCCGACCTGTCCGCAGGTCAGACACATCCGCAGGTGTGCCCACGTATCCTCCCCAAGTGCCGCACAGTCACCACAGCGTCCAGGCGTCAGCGGCTCCGGTTCAGCTTGACCGACCGCGTCGGCGAGGTGCGCGCAGGTGGTCGGGGAATTTTCTTCGCGCGGACGGGTTGCCCGTGACTGCATCCATTTCCCCAGCATGTTGAACAAGGATAGGGCTGGCTGACCGAGGAGGTTTGAGGACATGGGTGCCCCACTGCTGGCAGTGCTGGTGGCCTCGGTGTTGTTGGCCGCGCTGGCCCGCCGATACGACGTCTCGGCACCGTTGGGACTCGTCGTCGCCGGACTCGCCGTCGGGCTGATTCCCGGCGTGCCGGCGATCGAGATGCAGCCGCAATTGGTCATGTTCGTGGTGCTGCCGCCGCTACTGTGGTCGGCCGGCCTGGAGAGCAGCTACCTGGCCCTGCGCAAGAACGTCCGCGCCATCGGGCTGCTGGCGGTCGGGCTGCCACTGGCCACCACCTTGGTGGTCGGGTTCGTCGCTTTCCACACCGTTCCGGAGCTGACGGTCGCCGCAGCCCTCACCCTGGGCGCGATCGTCGCGCCGCCCGACGCGGTGTCTGCCGCGGCCATCGGCCGCCGGCTGGGACTGCCGCGCCAGATCATGACGCTGCTCGGCGGCGAGAGCCTGCTCAACGACGCGACGGCACTCACCGCGTACAAGGTCGCGCTGGCCGCTGCCATCGGCGCAGCGGCGACGTGGCAGGGCGCGCTGGGCACCTTCGCGCTGGCCGCGGTGGGCGGTGTCGTGATCGGCGGACTGATCGGCTGGCTGATCGAGTTCATCCGGACCTGGCTCGACGACCCACTGGTGGAGAGCGCCATCGGGCTCGTCGCGCCGTATTTCATCTACTGGGTGGCCGAGGAGGTGCACGGCTCCGGAGTGATCGCGGTGGTGGTCGCCGCGCTGCTGCTCGGACAGCGCGCCACGCGGGCGTCCTACGCCACCCGGCTGCAGGACGACGCGGTCTGGAAGTCGATCCAGCTGGTGCTGGAGTCCTTCGCGTTCCTGATGATCGGCCTGCAGCTGCCGACCGTCGTCGACGAGCTGACCGGTATCCGCGCCGTCACCCTGGCCACGGCGTCGGCCGCGGTGCTGGCCACGGTGATCGGCGTCCGCATCGTCTGGGTATACGTCATGGCCTACACGCCGCGCGCCCTGTTCCGCGGCATCCGGGAACGGGAACCCAGACCGACGGCGTCGCAGGTTTTCATCGTGGCCTGGGCGGGGATGCGCGGCGTGGTGTCACTGGCCGCGGCGTTCGGCGTGCCACTGGTGACGCTGAGCGGCGAGCCCTTCCCGGGGCGCGCGCAGCTGGTGTTCCTGACGTTCGTCGTGGTGATCGGCACGCTGCTGTTGCACGGTCTGACGCTGCCGTGGCTGATCCGGATGCTGGACGTCCAAAGCGAAGCCGAGGCTCATCAGGATGCTCTGGAACAGGCCGCGGCGTCGAGTCGCGCAGCCGCGGCGGCCGCCGACCGGCTCGATGAATTGCTGGCCCGCAGTAGCGATTCCAGTGCCCAACAGCACGTCGGCGAGGTACTGCAGAGCTGGAACGACCGGCGTCGCAACGCGGTCTGGGAGCGACTGGGCCGCAGCGACGACGACATCGGCGAAAGCCCGGCGTCGGCCATGCGGCGCTTGCGGTTGGAGATGCTGGCGGCCGAGCGCGCGACGTTCATCGCCGAACGCGACGCCGGAAACATCGACGACGAAGTGCTGCGGTCCGTGCTGCACGGGCTGGACCTCGAAGAGGCTGCGCTGAATCGGGAGTAGCGCTGCCGCCGGTGCGCCGCGAGCGCCGAGATGGCCGAAATGGCTGCAAAACTGGCTGGAAAGCGACCATTTCGTCCTTCTCGACGATTGCTGGCCAACACGCGCTCGGCGAACTTTGGCGCCCGCAGTTCAGGGTCAACGACGTCGGGCCGCCGATTCGGGTTGAGCCTGCACCTAGGGCGGCGCCTACTCGCACAAGTACGCCCTGAGTTCAGGGTCAACGCGATTGCGCACCCTCGACTCGACCCACTCTTGACGGCGCCATTCAGCCGGCCTAATCTACAACCAAATGGTTGTAGATACTTTTCCGGACTCGTTCACCGATGCGGAGATCGACAAGATCTTCCACGCATTGGCGGACGCCACGCGCCGCGACATCGTCGCCCGGACGATGCGCAGCGACCAGTCGGTGAGCGCACTCGCGCGCGGCTACGACATGAGCTTCGCCGCGGTGCAGAAACACGTTGCCGTACTGGCCTCCGCGGCATTGGTGCATAAAGAACGCCACGGCCGGGAACAACTCGTCCGTGCAGTGCCCGAAACCCTGCACCGAGCGGGTGTGCTCCTGGAGCGTTACGCGGCACTCTGGCACGACCGCGCCGCGACCATCGAGGCAATCCTCGCCGAAGACGGTTACCCGCCCCACCAAACATCAAGCAGCACAAAACGAAAGGACCACCGATGACGGTGCTCAGCAGCGCAGCCGACCCGCAAACCCTCACCATGACCTTCGTGGCCGAGTTCGCCGCGCCGCCGGCGCGGGTCTGGCAGGTGTGGGAAGACCCGCGCCAGCTGGAACGCTGGTGGGGCCCGCCGACCTGGCCGGCCACCTTCACCCGGCACGCCCTCACGCCGAGCGGTCAGTCGCGGTACCACATGACCGGCCCCGAGGGCGAGATCGCGCCGGGCTGGTGGACCACGCTCGAAGTCGACGCGCCGAACCGGCTGCTCATCGAGGACGGCTTCTCCCAGCCGGATGGCGAACCCGACCCCGAGATGCCCACCATGCGCTTGGAGGTGTCGTTCGACGCGATAGACACCGGCACCCGGATGACGATCGTCACCCGGTTCACCGATCTCGAACAGCTCGAGAAGGTGACCGCGATGGGCATGGTCGAAGGCATGACCGGCGCGCTCGGCCAGATCGACGCACTGCTGTCCTGATCCACCGAAAACCACTGGAAGGAAACGACATGCCGACAGCCATCCAGCCGTGTCTCTGGTTCAACGACCAGGCCCGCGAGGCCATGGACTACTACGTCGAGGTGTTTCCGAATTCGCGGATCATCTCGGTGGAGGAATACCCGGACGCGGCCCTCGACGAACACTTCGCCGGCATGGCGGGCAAAGTGCTCAACGGCCGATTCAGCTTGAACGGCGTCGATTTCGTCTGCCTCGACGGCGGACCGCTGTTCACCTTCAACGAGTCCATCTCGTTCGTCGTCGAATGCGCCGACCAGGACGAGATCGACCGCTACTGGTCGAAGCTCTCGCACGTACCCGAGTCCGAGCAATGCGGGTGGTGCAAGGACCGCTTCGGGATCAGCTGGCAGATCATCCCGTCGAACATGGATCAACTGCTGGGCCGGCCCGCACAGATCCAGACGATGATGCGGCAGAAGAAGATCGTGATCGCCGAGCTGGAGAACGCCTGACCGAACCCGGCAGCGGAGATCGCGCTATCGTGGAAGCGCCCTTCGACACTGAGCGACAACGAGAATCGAAGCGGGACAATGCTTCCACGGCAGAATGCGAGGATTCGCCATCAACACCGCGGGCAAACCCGAAGCCCTGGGCGAGGTATACGAACAAGCGGGCGCGATCGCCACGTCGACCCATGATCCAAACGGCTCGCTGCAATGGACGGTGCAGCTGAGCGACGGATCCAGCACCGAGACAAAAGCTTTGGCGAGCACGACGAGCTGGACACCGGTGGATCAGGGGCCGACGTCATGACCCTGTACGGACCGGACACGTCGAACAACAACTTTCGTTCGGCCGGCGACGCCATCGCCTTCGTCTCCGCGCTGCCCGGCCAGGGCTTCTCCTGGATCGAGCAGAAGGTGTCCGAAGGCAGCTATTACCGGGACCCGTACTGGCCGGTGATCGCACAGTGGTGCCGGGACAATCACTTTCCGCACATCGGCTATCACTACGTCACCACCAACAGCCCGGCCGCGCAGGCCCAGACCTGGCTCAGCAATCACGGCGGCGAGTACGCGATGCTCGACTTCGAGGCGAATTCCGGTGACATCAACAACTTCTGGGCGGTGGTCAGAGCCTTCAACGATATCGGGGTGACCATCTCGCTGTCGTACATCCCGCACTGGTACTGGCAACAGATCGGCTCTCCCGATCTGTCCACGGTGCCCGGGCTGATCGCGTCGAACTACGTCAACGGCACCGGCTACGCGTCAAACCTCTATCCCGGCAACGACAATCAGCGTTACTGGTTCCCGTACGGCGGCGCCGCACCGCAGATCCTGCAGTTCACCGACGCCGCCCGGATCGGGAATCTGTCGGTGGACTGCAACGCATTCCAGGGCACCCTCGATCAACTCATCTCACTCCTGCAAGGAGGAACCGTGACCCAGCCCGACCCCACCACCGCGACCCTCAACCAGATCCTGGCCATCGTGCAGGACATTCAGACCCAGCTCCGCGGCCCGAACCTGAAAGGCTGGCCGCAGCTCGGTCATGACGCGGCCGGCCAGAACCTCACCGTGGTCGATGCGCTGGCCGCGCTCAGAGCCGACGTGGACGCCCTCAAGGCCTCGGCCGCGGTGTGATCACGGCTCACCGGGGGCGGTGTCGGCACGGAACGTCCGCATCGCTCCGGTGAGCGCCACGAAGACCCGGTGTGCCGCCGCCAGATCTGCATCGGGCAGGTCGGCCAGGGCCTGGGTGTTGAGCTGAGCCAGCGGGCTGAAGAACTCCCGGCCGGTGGCGAGGCCCTTGTCGGCGTTCCGCAGGATGACCTTGCGCCGGTCGGCGGGATCGGCGTCGCGGCGCAGGTGTCCGGAGCCGATCATCCGCTCCACCAGGTAGGTGATGGCCGCACCTGAGGTGCCCATCAGCTTGCGCAGCTCGCCCGCCGTCAACGGCGTCCCCGCGGATTCGGCGACCATAATGTGCAGCAATGCCCGAAAGTCATTGGCGCCCAGTTCGTTCTGGACCGCGAAGGCCCGGCCGATCTGGTCGGATTCGGCCGTCAGCGCCCGCACGTCGGCCGAGATCTGCGCTTCCAGGTCGGAACGATCCGACGGCGTTGACACGCGGAGAGCATAGCGTCCGCGAAGTTCATTTGATTAATAGTTAAGTATCTGAAATATTTTCGAGGTGTCCACACGTATCGCATGGGCATCAGCCCTGATCGTCCTGGTGCTCTCCGGTCTGGCGATGGCCCTGCTCGGTACCGGGGGTTCATCGTCGAAGTCGCCGGTGGCCGTGCCGGCCAGTGCCGAGTCCGCCCGCGCCGACGCGCTGCGCGCCCAGTTCCCAGGCGGCGAGACCGCGCCGGCGATCATCGTGGTGACCCGCACCGACGACGCACCCTTGACCCCGGCCGATATCGCCGCCGCAGGTGCCGGCGCGCAGGTGTCGACCGACGGCAAGGCCGCGTTGCGCGTCGCGCCGCTGGCGACGGACCTGTCCGGCTTCGACCTCCGCGACGCGGTCCACGACCTGCGGTCACAGGTATCGACGTCGCTGCCCGACGGACTGCGGGCACAGGTCACCGGCGGACCGGCGTTCGGCGCCGACATCGCCAATTCCTTTGCCGGAGCGAACTTCACGCTGTTGGCGGTGACCGCCGCCGTCGTGGCGCTGCTGCTGATCGTCACGTACCGCTCCCCCGTGCTCTGGCTGATCCCGCTGTTGGTGATCGGTTTCGCCGATCAGGTGGGTGCCGTCGTCGGTACCGCAGTGGCCACCGCGACGGGACTGAATCCCGACGGGTCGACGGCGGGCATCACCAGCGTGCTGGTGTTCGGAGCGGGCACCAACTATGCGCTGCTACTGATTTCGCGCTACCGCGAGGAACTGTCCCTACATCGTGACCATCGGGATGCCCTACGGGTCGCATGGCGCGCCGCGGCCCCGGCGATCCTGGCCAGCAACGCCACCGTGGTGCTGGCGCTGCTGACCCTGTTGCTCGCCTCGGCCCCGACCAACCGCAGCCTCGGCGTGCAGGCCGCGGCCGGCCTGGTGGTCGCCGCCGTGTTCGTCTTACTGGTGCTGCCGCCGCTGCTGGGATTGTTCGGCCGCCGGCTGTTCTGGCCCTTCATCCCCGAAACCGGTTCGCACGCCATGCCGCTCACCGAAAGCGGCGTCTGGCACCGCATCGCCGCGGGGGTCTCCCACCGGCCCGGCCGCGTCGCCACGCTGGCGCTGGCCGCCTTGGCCGTGCTGTGCGCCGGACTGGTCAACCTGCCCGTCGGGCTGTCGCAGACCCAGCAGTTCCGGGTCCAGGCCGAGTCCGTCGCCGGCTACGACACCCTCGCCGCACACTTCCCCAGCGGCCTGACCAACCCGACGACCGTCATCGCAGCCGCCCCCGAGGTCGCTGAGGCCATCACCCGCACGCCCGGCGTGGTGTCGGCGACCCCGGCGGGACGGTCGGCGTCGGGCCTGAATCAGTGGTCGGTGGTGCTGGCTGCCGCGCCCGCCTCCCCAGAGGCATTCAAAACCGTTGACGCTCTTCGCGATTCGGCGCACCAACTCGACGCCGACGCCGTGGTCGGCGGCCCCGACGCGCAGGCCCGCGACGCCGCGGCGGCAGCGCAACACGACCGACGGATCGTCATCCCGGCGATCCTGCTGGTGGTCCTGGCCGTCCTCTACGTCCTGCTGCGCTCGGCTCTGGCACCGCTGATCCTGGTCGCGGTGACGGTACTCAGCGCGCTGGCCGCGCTCGGCGTTGGCGGCTGGGCCAGCGTGCACCTGTTCGGATTTCCCGCGCTGGACAACGGAACTCCGCTGTTCGCGTTCCTGTTCCTGGTCGCGCTCGGCGTCGACTACACCATTTTCCTGGTGACCCGGGCCCGCGAAGAGACCCCGGAATTCGGCAACCGGCAGGGCATCGTGCGGGCGGTCTCTGCGACGGGCGCGGTGATCACCAGTGCCGGCATCGTGCTGGCCGCGGTGTTCTGCGTGCTGGGCGTGCTGCCGCTGATCGTGCTCACCCAGCTGGGCATCATCGTCGGCCTCGGCATCCTGCTGGACACCTTCGTGGTGCGCACCGTCATCATCCCGGCGCTGTTCACCCTGATCGGCCCCCGCATCTGGTGGCCCGGGCTACGCGCCGAACGCTAGGGCTGGCCGGGCAGCAGGCTGACCATCAGGCCATTGGCCTCGGCCAGCAGATTGCCCTCGGGGTCGAACAGTTCGGCAGCGACGAACGTCTTGCGGCCATCAACCTCGGTGACGCGTGCCTTGGCGGTCAGCACCGTGTCGATCGGGGTGACCTTGCGGTAGTCGACATGCAGGTACGCCGTGCGGCTCATCGGCCGACTGACCGCGTGGATCAGCATGCCGAAAGCCTGATCGAACAGCAGCGGCAGCACCCCGCCGTGCACGGCGTAGTTGCCGCCCACGTGGTAGCGGCTGAACTCGACCTGCATTTCGACGCCCTCGGGCGAGAACTTCGTGACCGTCCACGGCGGCATCAGCAGGCTGCCGGCGCCTGGCAGCGACGGCACCCGGATGGCCGGGCCGACGCCTTCAGCTGCCTGGAACGGCGCCAGCAGCTTGACCAGTTCCTCGACGCGGTCGGCGGCGTCGTCCCAGGTGTCGCTGTCCGGATTGGCCGAGACCGCCAAATCCTGCAGCCGCCGCATGCCCTCGAGGAAGCGACCGAACCCCGGGCCGGGGTCGGCAACCTCGAATCGTGGGAACCCGCCGTGCTGGTCGATGAATCCTTCGGATTTCCCCGTCGCTTCGCTCGCCCCTTGGGTCACCCGAGGATGTCCCGGCGCACGATCGTCTGATCCCGGCCGGGACCGACGCCGATGCACGACACGTGGGCTCCGGAGAGCTCCTCGAGCCGCAGCACGTAGTCCTGCGCCTTGGCGGGCAGATCGGAAAACTCGCGCGCGGTGGAGATGTCCTCCCACCAGCCCGGCAGTTCCTCGTAGATCGGCTCGGCGCGGGCGATGTCGGCCTGCGTCATCGGCATCTCGTCGGTGCGCTTGCCGTCGACGGTGTAGCCGACGCAGATCGGCACCGTCTCCAGGCTGGACAGCACGTCGAGCTTGGTCAGGAAGTAGTCGGTGATGCCGTTGACCCGGGTCGCATATCGGGCGATGACGGCGTCGAACCAACCGCAGCGCCGGGCGCGGCCGGTGGTCACACCGACCTCGCCGCCCGTCTTGGACAGGTAGGCGCCGTACTCGTCGAACAGCTCCGTCGGGAACGGACCCGAGCCCACGCGCGTCGTGTACGCCTTCAGGATGCCCAGCACCGTGGTGATGCGAGTCGGGCCGATGCCCGAGCCGACCGCCGCGCCACCCGCAGTCGGGTTGGACGACGTCACGAACGGGTAGGTGCCGTGGTCGACGTCCAGCAGGGTGCCCTGCGAGCCCTCCAGCAGAACCGTCTCGCCACGCTCCAGCGCCTCATTGAGCAGCAGCCGGGCGTCCGCGATGCGGTGCTTGAAGCCCTCGGCCTGCTCCAGCAGGCTCTCGACGACCTCAGCCGGGTCGAGCGCCTTGCGGTTGTAGATCTTGACCAGCACCTGGTTCTTGAACTCGAGAGCGGCCTCGACCTTGTTGGCTAGCTGCTCCTCATCGAGGACGTCGGCCACCCGGATGCCGATGCGCGCGATCTTGTCCTGGTAGCAGGGACCGATGCCGCGACCGGTGGTGCCGATCTTCTTGCTGCCCGCGTACCGCTCGGTGACCTTGTCGATCGCCACGTGGTACGGCATCAGCAAGTGCGCGTCAGCCGAGATCATGAGCTTGCTGGTGTCCACACCGCGGTCCTCGAGCCCTGACAGCTCGCTGAGCAGCACGCCCGGATCCACCACGACACCGTTGCCGATCACGTTGGTGACCCCGGGTGTCAAGATGCCCGACGGGATGAGGTGAAGAGCGAAATTCTCCCCCGTGGGCAGTACCACCGTGTGCCCGGCGTTGTTGCCGCCTTGGTAGCGAACCACCCATTGCACACGTCCACCGAGTAGATCGGTGGCCTTACCTTTGCCCTCGTCACCCCATTGGGCCCCGATGAGCACGATTGCCGGCATCGTTTTGCCTCCCGCATCACCTGCCTGAATACAGTGGCAGCCGGTGAGCAACCTTATCCCAGCAGGACGAGAGGAGAGGCCTTGACCGCCAGAGAGGCCTCCGGTGATGTCGTGGCGTTGGTCTTCGGCGACCGCAGGATCCCCCGTGCGCTGGCAGATCTGACGGCCGTCACAGTGCCGTCGGCCAGCGCTCCGACGATCCCCGACGACGCCGTCCGGGTGATCGTGGTCGGCGGTCATGCCGACCTGTCGGCCACCCTGGCCCGGCTACTGCGCGACGACCGGCTCGACGTCGAGGTCGGCTTCGTCCCACCCCTGCCACACGGCGGCTGGGGTGCCGCACGCCGCGCCAGAGGCGGTGTCGCCCAACGTGTTCCACTGATCCGGGACGAGACCGGCGCGGTGATCGTGCGGTCCGCGCGCTGGCTGCCGTCGGACGGCGACGCCATCACCGGAGAGGCCGTCGTCGACGACACGGTGCTGTTCGACGGCGAGTCCACAGGCGTCGTGATCGAACCACTGCCCGGCATGCCGGGACTGCGGGCACGGACCCTCGGGGCCGGGCGTTCGGGGCTGGGCCGGGGCTGGGTGGCGGGCCGCGCCGCGCAACTCGGGAGCACCGGAGTTTTGGTGGAACGCGACGGCGTGGCGGCCGCCCGCCCGGCGCGACGGTCGGCGTTCTACCGCCACATCCAAGGTTGGCTGCGAGTCGGCTAGTTTGCAGTCATGACCATGCCCGTGCGGCGCGCAGTCCGTCCCAGCCCCGTCTTCTGGGCGATCGTGGCCCTGACCATCGCCGGTGGCGCCGTCGCCTGGTTCTGCGGTGCCGAGGTCCGGCCGCTGGCCTACGCGGGCGTCTTCGTGTTCGTCATCGCAGGCTGGACCGTCTCGCTCTGCCTGCACGAATTCGGCCACGCCTACACCGCCTGGCGGTTCGGCGACCGTGACGTGGAACTGCGCGGCTACCTCACGCTGAACCCGGCGAAGTACGCCAGCCCGCTGCTGTCCCTGGGCCTGCCCGCGCTGTTCATCGCCCTCGGCGGCATCGGCCTGCCCGGCGGCGCGGTGTACGTGCGCACCGAGTACATGACGCCGCGCCAGCGCACCCTGGTCAGCCTGGCCGGCCCGTTCGCGAACCTGGTGCTGGCCGTCGTCCTGCTGGTCAGCACCGCGGCGCTGTTCGACAGCGACCATCCGGTGTTCTGGGCGGGCCTGGCCTTCCTGGGGTTCTTGCAGGTCACCGCGCTGTTCTTGAACCTGTTGCCGATCCCGGGCCTGGACGGCTACGGCGCGCTGGAACCGCACCTGAGCCCCGACACGCAGCGCGCCCTGCTCCCCGCCCGGCAGTGGGGCTTCCTGCTGCTGATGCTGCTGCTGATCGTCCCGGAGCTGAACCGGCTGTTCTTCAACGTCGTCTACTCCGCCGTCAGCCTGACCGGGGTGCCGCCGCGCCTTGCGATGATCGGCAGCGCGCTGACCAGGTTCTGGTCCGCCTGGTAGCAGGGATTTGTGCACGATTTTCCACGCTGACCGCGGATTTTCGTGCACAAATCCCACGCCACCTTGCGACATATGCGTAGTTCTGCATATATTTCTGGCATGGGTGCCGGACACGACCACAACCACGGCGCGAACACGCGTGCCAGTCGGATGATCATCGCCGCGGCAGTACTCGGCGTCTTCTTCGTCATCGAGCTGACCACCGCGTTGATGATCAACTCGATCGCGCTGCTGGCCGACGCCGGCCACATGCTCACCGACCTGGTCGCGATGTTCATGGGCCTGGGCGCCGTCCTGCTCGCCCGCCGCGGATCGACCTCAGCCGCCCGTACCTACGGCTGGCACCGCGCCGAAGTGTTCACCGCGGTGGCCAACGCGGCGCTGTTGATGGGCGTCGCGGCGTTCATCCTCTACGAAGCGTTCGAGCGCCTCGGGAACGCGCCGGAGATTCCCGGTGTGCCGATGATCGTCGTCGCGCTCGCGGGGCTGCTCGCCAACCTCGTCGTCGTCCTGCTGCTGCGCTCCGACGCCGACAGCAGCCTCGCGGTCAAGGGCGCCTACATGGAGGTCGTCGCGGACACCGTCGGCAGCGTCGGCGTCCTGATCGCGGGCATCGTCAACGTCACCACCGGCTGGCCGTACGCCGACGTCGTCGTCGCCGTCCTGGTCGCGCTGTGGGTGCTGCCGCGGGCCATCGCGCTGGCCCGGGCCGCCCTGCGCATCCTGTCGGAGTCCTCACCCAGCCACATCGACGTCGACGAACTGCGCTCCGCACTGGCCGCCGTCGACGGCGTCACCGATGTGCACGATCTGCACGTGTGGACCCTGGTGCCCGGCAAGGACATGGCCACCGCGCACCTGACGTCCGCCGAGGATTCGGCCCGCGTCCTGGAGTCGGCCCGCGCCGTGCTGGCCGCCCGCGGGCTGGACCACGCCACCGTTCAGGTGGAACCGCCGGCTGACGGCGCCTGCCACTGCGAGATGGACTAGCTACAGACCCAGCTCGCCACGGGCTGCCGGATCGCAGTCGTCCAGCAGGTCCAGGCAGCGCAGGTGCTCGTCCTGCTCACCGATCGCCCCCGCGGCCTTGGCCAGCACGGCCACACAACGCAGGAAACCCTGGTTCGGTTCGTGTGCGAACGGCACCGGGCCGAAGCCCTTCCAGCCGTTGCGGCGGAGCTGGTCCAGGCCGCGGTGGTAGCCCGTGCGGGCGTAGGCGTACGCGGTGATGGTCTGGCCGTCGGCCAGCGCGGCCTCTGCCAGGGCGGCCCAGGCGATCGACGCGGTCGGGTGAGCCGCAGCAACGTCGGTCGCGGACGTGCCCGCGGCCAGAGCGTCCTCAGCCTCGAAGTTGGCAGGCAGCAGCACCGGCTCCGGACCCAGCAGATCACCCATTCGCGTCATGGCGCCATTGTGCCGTGCGGCCGCTCGCTGAGATCCCGCAGGCGGGCGATTAAGCTCCAGGTAGGACGTCGCGGCCGGCAACGGGCGCATCGGCCCCAGTGCGCGACTTTGATCGGGAGGACAGACACCCCCATGTCGAACCCAGCCGCCATGTCGAATCCGACGGGACCGGACGACCGTCGCGACGCGAATCCGCGCACTGCCTCGACAGCCGAGGACGACGCCGCGGCGGCAACCGAAATCTTCGAGCCCGCCGATCCGGCGACCGACCCGACCATTCCGGTGCGGCGCTTCACCGCGCCGTCGAGCTTCGATGGCAAGACGCAGATCATCACCCCGCTCCCGGACCCGGAAACCGAGCTGATGCCGCCGGCCGCACCGCAGCTGATCCCGGGCGCCGTCAAGGCCCCGAAGGACCGGCGTAGCTGGGGCTGGGTCATCGCGCTCGTGCTGGTGATCGCGGCCATCGCGGCCGTGGCGGTGCTGGGCACGGTGCTCCTGACCCGCGGCCATTCCGCCATGAACGCCGAATGGCCAGCTATGACACGGAATCTCGCGATTTTGGTGTCGTAACTGGCCAGTCGGCGGTGTTGGTCTAGCTGGACAGGCCCGCCGAGACGCTGCGCCCGGTGCTGTGCAGGTCGTTGCACGCTTCGATGACGCGCTGGGTCATCGAAGCCTCGGCCTTCTTCAGGTAGCTGCGCGGGTCGTAGACCTTCTTGTTGCCGACCTCGCCGTCGATCTTCAGGACGCCGTCGTAGTTCGTGAACATGTGTGCCGCCACCGGACGGGTGAATGCGTACTGGGTGTCGGTGTCGACGTTCATCTTCACCACGCCGTAGCGCAGCGAGTCCTCGATCTCGGACTTCAGCGAGCCCGAACCACCGTGGAAGACGAAGTCGAATGGCTTGGAGCCCTCGGCCAGTCCGAGCTTGGCGGCGGCCACCCGCTGGCCCTCGGCCAGCACCTCGGGCTTGAGCTTGACGTTGCCCGGCTTGTAGACGCCGTGCACGTTGCCGAAGGTGGCGGCCAGCAGGTACTTGCCGTTCTCGCCGGAGCCCAGCGCATCGAGGGTCTTCTCGAAGTCCTCGGAGCTGGTGTACAGCTTCTCGTTGATCTCGGCCTCGACGCCGTCCTCTTCACCACCGACGACGCCGATCTCGACCTCGAGGATGATGTTCGCGGCCGACGTCAGCTTCAGCAGTTCCTGCGCGATCTGCAGGTTCTCGTCGATGGGCACCGCGGAGCCGTCCCACATGTGCGACTGGAACAGCGGGTTCTCGCCGCGGGCGACGCGCTCGGCCGAGATGGCCAGCAGCGGCCGGACGAAGCCGTCGAGCTTGTCCTTGGGGCAGTGGTCGGTGTGCAGCGCGACGGTGATGTCGTACTTGGCGGCGACGACGTGGGCGAACTCGGCCAACGCGACCGCCCCGGTGACCATATCCTTGACGCCGAGACCAGAGGCGAATTCTGCACCGCCAGTGGAGAATTGGATGATGCCGTCGCTACCGGCGTCGGCGAATCCCTTGATCGCGGCGTTGACGCTCTCGGAGCCGACGCAGTTGATGGCCGGGAACGCGAACGAGTGCTCCTTGGCACGCGCCAGCATCTCCGCGTAGACCTCGGGCGTGGCGATGGGCATGTTTTTCCTCTCGGCGAACCTGCAGTCTGGGCCAGTATGTCAGTCAATCTCAGCTCAAGTGCGACACCGGGTCCGGCAGTTGACGAGTTCAAACGGTCAGGACCACCCGGTAGTGCGCGTGGCCGCTGTTCATGCGCTCGAAGGCCTCGGCGGCCTGCGCGAGAGGTCGTTCCTCGATGACGGCCCGTACGCCCGTGAGCGCGGCGAAGTGCAGCGTCTCCTCCACGTCGCGCGAGGTGCCCGACGGATGCCCGGTGATCGAGAAGCCGCCGTTGATCAGGTCGAGTGGACTGACCGGCAGGGGCTCGGGAGTGACGCCGACGGTGACGAGTTCGCCCTCGGGCCCGAGCCCTGCGACGGTGTCGGCCATCGCCGTCGAGCTCGCCGCGGTCGCGAGCACGACCGCCGCCCCGCCGAGACGCTGCAGTTCGGCGGCGACATCCGAGGCGTTCGAATCGATGTAGTAATGGGCACCGAGTTCCTTGGCGGCGGCTTCCCGCTCCGGACCGCGAGCGATCGCGACCGTCTCGAAACCCATCGCTCGGGAGAATTGCACCCCAAGGTGACCGAGTCCGCCGATGCCGATCACCGCGACCAGATCACCGGCCTTGGCGCGCGTCTTGCGCAATCCGTTGAACGTCGTCACGCCCGCGCACCCCATCGGGGCAGCCTCGGCGAACGAGAATTCGTCCGGAATCCGAGCCAGCGCCGTTGCCGGCACGACGACCGATTCGGCGTAGCCGCCCGGGTAATGCCAGCTCGGCACCTCCATGCGGACGCACTGCATGAAGTAGCCCCGGCGGCACGGCACACAGCGGTTGCAATTGCCGCCGAACCAGCCGACCGCGACCCGATCGCCGACGAAGAAATCCTCGACACCGTCGCCGAGTTCGGCGATGGTGCCCGCGATCTCGTGGCCGAGGGTGATCGGCCACGAAAGTCCGGGGAAGTGCCCTGCGTAGAACTCACGGTCGGTGCCGCACACGCCGCAGGCGGCGACGGCGATCCGAACGTGATCGCGCGGCGGAGAAACAGTGTCGACTTCTACGAGAGTGAGCGGCGCGTTGGCTTCCGCAACGTGAATTGCCTTGTGAGTCGCCATGGCCCTGACCCTATGAGGGATGTGCAGTTAATGGAACGGCCAGCAAGCACCGGTATGTTGACCCCATGATCAGCACCCTGTCCCTCATGCCGGACTTCATGGATCCGGTCAAGCTCATCGCCTATTTCGGCACCTGGGCCCTGGTCGGGTTGTTGGTCGTCATCTTCGTCGAGTCGGGCGTGCTGTTCCCGATCCTGCCCGGCGACACCCTGCTGTTCGTCGCGGGCATGCTGGCCGCCGGCACTGCCGCTCAGGCCGAGGTCGCCGCCGAGGCCAACTTCAACATCTGGCTGCTGATGGTGACCATTCCGCTCGCGGCCATCCTGGGTGGGCAGGCCGGGTACCTCATCGGACGCTTCCTCGGCACCTCGATGTTCAAGCCCGACGCCCGCGTCCTGAAGCAGAAGTACCTGGACGAGGCGCACACCTTCTTCGAAGAACGCGGGCCGTTCGCGATCCTGCTGGCCCGCTTCGTGCCGATCGTGCGCACCCTGGCGCCGATCACCGCCGGCGCCGCGAAGATGGGCTACGCCGCCTTCACGCTGTACAACGTCATCGGCGCGATCGTGTGGGGCTGCGGCATCACGCTGCTGGGCTACTGGCTCGGCGGGTTCCCCATCGTCCAGAAGCTGCTCGAGCCGATCTTCATCCTGATCCTGGTCGCGTCCATCACGCCGATGATCTGGCACTGGTACCAGCGGCGTAAGGCTGCCACCGAGGGCGCTACCGAGGGCTGAGCCGGTCCAAGCCCGGCGCCGGGTCCACGACGCCTCGCCTCGCAGCGTCGCGGACCGGCCCAGCCGGCAGCTGGGGCTACAGCCCCAGGACTGCGGCCAACTCCCGCAGGCCTGGCCGCGGGTCGGCCGTCGGGTGCTCGCCGAGCACCTGCACGACCACGTGGTCGGCACCTGCCTCCAGATGCGCCCGCACCTTGGCCGCGGCGTCGTCGACGCTGCCCATGCCGACAACCGCACGCGCCAGTCGCTCGGACCCACCACGGACCAGATCGCTCTCGTCGAAGCCCTGGCGCAGCCAGGAGTTCCGGTAGTTCGGCAGGCCGCTGTAGACGTTCAGGTGATCGTGGGCACGACGCAGCTGTTCAGCGTCATCACCGCCGACAACCACTGCCTGCTCGGAGACGATCCACTTGTCCGGCCCGAGGATGTCCCGCGTCGTCGCAGTGGCTGAAGGTAGAACCAGGTACGGATGCGCGCCGTCGGCGTGACTGCCCGACAACTCGATCATCTTGGGGCCCAACGCCGCGAGCAGTCGAGGCGGTCGACCCACCCCGGGTTCGATGGCGTCCGGCACCGCGGCCATCCGCTCCAGATAGTTGCGCATGGTGGCGAGCGGCTTTTCATAGCTGCCGCCCATCCCGCGCTCCACCAACGGTGCGTGGCTGACACCGAGACCAAGCACGAACCGACCCGGGTACAGAGCGGTCAGCGTGCGAGCACCGGCCTCGGCGGCCGACGGAAGGCGCACGTGAATGTTGGCGATGCCCGTGCCGACCACCAGCCCGTCGGTGGCCGCGAGGAAAGCTGCCGACTCCGTGAGGCACTCCTTGCCGACCGTCTCAGGCAGGAACAGCGATCCATAGCCCATGGCTTCGATGTCGCGGGCCACGGCCTGCGCGTCGGGCATGGCCCAGCTGTCGCTGGCCCACCAGACACCGATGCGGGACGGGAAGTCGATACGCGCGCGCTGAGTGGTCACCCGTCCACAATCGCCTACCGCCACCCGCACGGCGACGCGGGGTCACCCCTGGAGCCGGCCCGACAACTCGTGGGCCTGCTCGAGCAGCAGCCGCCCCAGTTCACGCCGGCGGCCGGCCCGGAACCGGGTTTCGACGCCGGTGAGGCTCAACGCCCACCCGGGCAGGCCGCGCCGGTCGAACACCGCGGCCGCCATCCCCCAACTGCCTTCGACCAGCAGCGCGGGATTGACCGCATAGCCCGCGCGCCTCGTCTGCTCGATGCGCTTGCGGATGGCCGCCTCGGAATGCGTGGGCCCCCAATTGGTTTCGGGCTGCTCGCGGGAGAAATAGTCGTCGACGTCCGCGGCCGGCAGATGGCTGAGGATGGCCAGGCCGGCGCTGGCCACGCCGAGCGGAAATCGGATTCCGACCTGCAACACGTGGGAGCGCAACGGGAAGCTGCCCTCCTCACTGAGCACGCAGACGGTCTGATCGCCGCGGCGGGCGGAGAAAAACGCGCTCTCGCCGGTCTCGCGGGCCAGTCGGGTCACCACTGCCCGCGCCTGATCGGTGACGTCGTGGTGTTGGGCCGCACCGACACCGAGCAGGTACAGCTCGGGGCCCAGCGACCAGCGCCCGGTCTTCTGATCCCGGCTGACCAGATGTTCGTCGGCGAGTGCCGTCAGCAGCCGGTGCGCCGTGGGCCGGGCCAAACCCGCCAACTTGCCGAGCTCGGTGGTGGAGGCACCGTCGGGTTCGGCCGTCGCCACCGCCCGCAGCATCGCCCCCACGCGGGCGACGACATTCGGACCGGTCATCACCACATGGTAGGCGTTCATTGAATGAACGCCCATGGCGTCACTGCTCATCCTGTGAACACTTTTGACCTGCTTCGAGCAGGGACTTGCCATGTCAGCGGCCTGGAGTGAAAAGTGGGTCCCGCGTTTACTGAATGAACGGCATGTTTGACTGGATGGAGTGCCATGACCTCGAAGGTGTACGCCTCGGCCGCCGCGGCGGTCGCCGACATCGGTGACGGCGCCACGCTGGCCGTCGGTGGATTCGGCTTGTGCGGAATCCCCGACCAACTCATCGATGCCATCGCAGCATCGAGTGCCACCGACCTCGAGGTGTTCTCGAACAACTGCGGTGTCGACGGTGTCGGCCTCGGTGTGCTGCTCGGCCTCGGCAAGGTCCGCCGGGTCACCGCGTCGTACGTCGGCGAGAACAAGGAGTTCGCCCGTCAGTACCTGTCCGGCGAACTCGAGGTGGAACTCACCCCACAGGGCACGCTGGCCGAGCGGATGCGCGCCGGCGGCGCCGGCATCCCGGCGTTCTACACCCCGGCCGGCGTCGGCACGCCCGTCTCCGACGGCGGCCTGCCGTGGCGGTACGCGGCCGACGGTTCGGTCGCGGTTGCCTCGCCGCCCAAGGAGATTCGCGAATTCGGCGGCAAGCGGTACGTGCTGGAGGAGTCGATCAACGCCGACTTCGCCCTGGTGCACGCGCTGCGCGCCGACACCGCAGGCAACCTGGTCTTCAACAAGACCGCCCGCAACTTCAACCCGTTGGCCGCGATGGCCGGGCGGATCACCATCGTCCAGGTCGAGGAGCTGGTGCAGCCCGGCGAGATCGACCCCGACGACGTCCACCTCGCCGGCGTGTTCGTGCAGCGCATCGTGCACACCGGCCCGCAGGACAAGCAGATCGAGAAGCGCACCATCAGCGAGGGAGCCGCAAAGTGACCGCACCAGCCGGTTGGAATCGTGACCAGATGGCCGCCCGTGCCGCCGCCGACATGATCGACGGCGAGTACGTCAACCTCGGCATCGGCCTGCCCACCCTGATCCCCGGCTTCCTGACCGGCGACGTGCACGTCACGCTGCACTCCGAGAACGGCATCCTGGGCACCGGCCCCTACCCCACCGACGACGCCGTCGACCCCGACCTCATCAACGCCGGCAAGGAGACCGTGACGGTGAATCCCGGTGCGGCGTACTTCGATTCGTCACTGTCGTTCGGGATGATCCGCGGCGGCCACATCGACACCGCGGTGCTGGGTGGCATGGAGGTGGCGCGCAACGGCGACCTGGCCAACTGGATGGTGCCGGGCAAGATGGTCAAGGGCATGGGTGGCGCCATGGACCTGGTGCACGGCGCGTCGCGCGTCATCGTGCTGATGGAGCACACCGACAAGGCCGGCAACCCGAAGATCGTCGAGGCGTGCACACTGCCGCTGACCGGTCAGGGCGTCGTCGACCGGATCATCACCAACCTGGCCGTCATCGACGTGCCCGGAGACGGCACCCTGATCCTGCGCGAGACCGCCCCCGGCGTCAGCGTCGACGACGTCGTCGCGGCCACCGGCGCCGAACTGACGGTGGCATTGAGCTAACTCAGGTTCACGGCGGGTTCAGCCCGGAACACCCGACGCCCGACTGGGCGGCGCGGCGTCCGTTCCCTACGCGTGAAGGTCCGGGCCAGCACGCCCCGCACCAACGGCACCGGCGACCACCAGAACCACCGGCCGAGCAGCCCGGCGATGCCCGGCACCACGAAAGTCCGCACGATCAGGGTGTCGATCAGCAGGCCGACGCCGATGGTGGTGCCGACCTGTTCGATGCTCAGCACGTCGCTGGAGAGCATCGCAAACATGGTGATGCCGAAGACGATTCCGGCGGTGGTGACCACGCCGCCGGTGCCGCCGAACGTCCGGATCATGCCGGTCTTCAAGCCCGCGTGCGGCCGGGTCACCTCCTCGCGCAGCCGCATGGTCAGCAGCAGGTTGTAGTCCGCGCCGACGGCCACCAACGCGATCAACGCGATCGACGGCACCGCCCAGTGCAGATCCTTGCCCAGCAGGTCCTGCCAGATGAAGGCGCTCACCCCGAGCGCCGACGCGTACGACACCACGACGGTGCCGATCACCACCGCGGCCGCCACCGGACTGCGCAGCATGACGAGGATGATCAGGAAAACCAGCGCCAGCGCTACCCCGGCGAGCAGCAGGAAGTCATCGGACACATAGCCGCGAAGCTCCGCGGTGCCGGTGCCAAAGCCGGTGACATATACCGTGTTTCGGACCAGCGTGCCCTCTTTCGTCGACTCCCGAACGGCAGCCAGAATCTCGGGTGACCGTAGCGCCCCGTCGGTGCCGAACACCTTGCCGTCGCCGTAGACCAGCAGCCGCGTCGACCGGCCGTCGGGCGCGAAGTACAACCCGGCGGCGCGCTGGAAGCGCGGGTCCTGCCATGCGCGTTGCGGCAGATAGAAGCCACCCGCGCCACTGTCCTGGAAATCCGCCCGTACCCCACGCAGATAGTCGGTCAGCCCGGTGAACATGCCGCGGGTCTCGCCGACGGTCTTGGTCAATTGTGTTGTCACCGCGCCGAGTTGGTCGACGGCGGCCCGCATCGAACGCACCGACGCCTGCGCACCGGTCAGCGACCGCGCCATCTCGGTGGTGCCCGCGCTGAAACCCACCGTGCTGTCGGTCAGCGTGCCAGTGGCCGCCACCACGGAATCCATCGGTTCGACGACCCTGAGTACCAGTGAGCAGATGGCGTCGCCCGCGCAATTCGGGTTGGCGCCCGTGAAGCCGCGCAGCGGGTCCATGTACTGCGACACCGAGGTGACGTTGTCCCGCAACTGCTGCATGCCGCCGTGCATCGCCTCGATCCCGGAGCCGAGCTGCCCCAGCCCGCGGACGCTGCCACCGAGCCCGTTCTGCAATTGCGTTATCGCCGAAGAGAAGTGGTCCAACGTCGCGGACAGCTGGTTGACGGCTCCGAGCCGCTTGCTCAGCTGGGCCACCCCGTCATCGAGCTGGTCGGCGATGGTGCCGGCCTGGTCGGTCAGCGCGGCCTGCTCGGGCAGCGAGCCCGACGGCCGCGATGCCGACTGCACCATGCGAATACCGGGAATCTCCATGATCTTTCGGGTCACCCGTTCGACGGCGATGACGCCCGCCGGATCGCGCAGGTCGTGATCGGTCTCGATGGAGACGATCTCGGGCAGCAGCCGGTTGGGCGGGAAGTGCCGGTCCATGGCCTGGTACCCGCGGTTGGCGTGCGTGGTATCCGGTTGTGCGGCAAGCTCATCGAAGCCCAGGCGCACGCCGAGAACCGGGAGTGCGCAGATCACCAGGACCAGCGTCGAGGCCACCAGTACCGGCCCCGGCCACCGGGCGACGACGGTCCCGACCCGGCGCCAGCTGCGCCCGGGCACCTTGGCGGCGGCGCGCGCTCGTGGCTGTGCCAGGCCATGCCGACCGGCCAGCCCGATGAACGCCGGCAACAAGGTGAGCGATGCGAACATCCCGGTGAGAATGCCGATCGCACAGGGTAATCCGGCGCTGCGAAGCATGCCGACCTGAGCGAACAGCAGACAGGACAACGCCGCCGCGATGGTCAGGCCGGACGCGGCGATCACCGGCGCCACGCTGCGGTTGGCGACGACCAGCGCGTCCTCGTGGTCGACGCCGGCTCGCCGCTGTTCGTGATAGCGCCCCAGCAGGAAGATGCCGTAATCGGTTGCCGCACCGAGCACCATCGCGGCCAACAGGGACACCGAGAAGATCGACACCTCGATCAGGTCCCGCTCCCCCAGGAACGCGACGAATCCCCGTGCCACCCCGAGACCCAGGCCGACGGTCAGCAGCGGGATCGCCGCGGTGACCACCGATCGGTACACGACGAACAGCAGCACGGCGATCAGCACCACGGTCACCCCGGTGATCATCAGCATCTGCTTGTCGATGGCACTCAGCTCATCGGCGATGGTGGCGCCGGGACCGGTGACGTAGGCGTGCAGGCCTGGCGGCGCGGGCGCGGCCGCGACGATGCGCCGCACCGCATCCAGCGCGGCATTCGCCTTCGCCGCACCGAGCTCGCCGCGAATCCGCAGCATCGTGTAGACGGCCTTGCCGTCGGTGCTCTGCGCGCCGGCCGCTGTCACCGGATCGGACCACAAGTCCATCACCGAATCCACGTCCGTCGTATCCGCGCGCAGCGTGCTCAGCAGGCGGTCGTAGTAGGCCCGCTCCGGCGCGGCGAGCGGGTGATCGCCCTCCAGCACCAGGTAATTGAGGTTGCCGCCCGATCCGTCGTGGAACTGCTGGTCCATCTGGACACCGGCGACGTTCACCGGCGCGTCTGCGGGCAGGAAGCCACGCGCGTGGTTGTGTGCGGTGGTTTCCACCTGCGGCACAAGGAGATTGCCCGCCGCCGCGGCCAGCACCCACAATCCGATGATCAGGACCGCGAAGCGGCTACAGAATCTTGCGATGGCATCCCACATGGGAACTGAAACTACGAGCGACCGGGGTCCGGAAGCGTCGTGCTGCGGACGAGACCGGGCCTCCTACCGTGGTAGGAGAACCGGGCCGCCCCGCGAATGATGTGTAAATCCCGGCACCCGCTCTACGCTGGCGGTATGGCCTGGATCCGCGACTTCGCCCTGCGACGACGCGGCCTGATGTCCTACCAGTTCCCGTTCACCGTCCCGGTCGTCATGTACAGCGGGTCGCTGCTGGTTGCCGGCACCGCCGCGATGCAACGGGATTTCGCCCGGCCGTGGCTGTTGGTCGTCGCCATCTCACTGGTGTTCGCGCCGATCGTCGCGTTCATCGTGTTCGGCCACAAGCCGTCGACTCTAACCACCACAGCTTCGGTGCTGACGGGCGTCGGTCTGCTGCTGTTGTGCTGGCCGCCGGTCTTCCTCGACGCGGCGCCGTTCCTGCTGATGTTCATGCTCGGTGAGGTGTTCGCGCTGGGTTCGGTGCGGCACGGGCTGGTGGCCGCGGCGGGATGCGCCGTGCTCCTGGTCGGCGCCGCCCGCGCCGGGCATCTCACCACCTATGTGCCGTACCTGCTGTTCTTCCTGGCCATCGCCGCGATGATCGGCCGCATCCTGCAGTTGCAGCAGCGTCTCGTCCTGGAGGAGCGCGCGCGCCAGGCCGCCCTCACCGAACAGGCGACCGCAGATGAACGACGTCGGATCGCCCGCGAGATACACGACGTGATCGCCCACTCGCTGTCGGTGACGATGCTGCATCTGACCGGCGCCCGACGGGCGCTGCAGGAGGACAACGACGTCGACGAGGCGGTCGACGGCCTGCTGGACGCCGAGCGTCTCGGCCGGCAAGCCATGTCGGACATCCGGCAGACCGTCGGCCTGCTCGGCGCACGCGACGCGGCTCCGCTGCGGCTGACCCCCGAGCCCGGGTTGTCCGACATACCCGACCTGGTGACGAGTTTCGCCGACGCGGGATTGCAGGTGGAGTCGAGCATCGAGGTCGACCCGGCGTCGGTCACCGCCGGAATCGGCCTGGCGCTGTACCGGGTGGCCCAGGAATCTTTGGCGAACGTCGCCAAGCACGCACCGGCATCCGCGGCACGGCTGCGACTGTATGTGGAGAAAGGCACGGCCATCCTGTCGGTCAACAACGAGCTGTGGCGCCCGGTGACCAGCGGGCCGGCGGGCGCGGGACTGCCGGGCATGCGCCAGCGCATCGCGTTGCTCGACGGCGATTTCCAGGCCGGTCCAGGACCCGACGGGTGGACGGTCCAGGCTCGCGTGCCGGTCACGCCGACGGCAACCCAGCACTGCGCCATGCACCGAATCCGGATGTCACGCAACGAGACCCACAATGGCTGACGGCACAGTCCCGAAAGACGGTTCGACCGTCGACGTACTGCTGGTCGACGATCAGGAGCTCGTCCGCTCGGGCCTGCGCCGGATCCTGCGGCGTAAGGACGGCTTCACCATCGTCGGCGAATGCGCCGATGGCGACGAGGTACCCCGCGAAGTGCTCCGGTGCCGCCCTGACGTCGTCGTGATGGACCTGCGGATGAAGCGCGTCAGTGGCGTCGACGCCATCCGGGCTCTGCGCACCGGCGGCGGCCCACCGGCGTTGGCGCTCACCACTTTCGACGACGACGACCTGTTGTCCGCCGCGCTGCGCGCCGGGGCGTCGGGCTTCGTCCTCAAGGACTCACCGGCCGAGGAGCTGATCCGGGCCGTGCACGCCGTCGCGCGCGGCGAGGCGTACCTGGATCCCGCTGTCACCGCCCGCGTGCTGAACGGCTACCGACGTGCACCCGGCGTACCGTCCGACGATGTGGCCGATCGGCTCACCGCCCGCGAACTCGACGTGCTGGAACTGATCGGATCGGGCGCGACCAACGCCGAGATCGCCGGCAGGCTGGTCATCTCGGAGGTGACGGTGAAGAGCCACATCGGGCGCATCTTCACCAAGCTGGACCTGCGGGATCGTGCGGCCGCGATCGTCTACGCCTACGACCACGGCGTCGTCGCGCCGAAGTAGGACTCAGTCGGCGAACACACCACGCATGGCGTCGGCGCCGAACATCGGCTCCATCATGGCCGAGAAGTCCGGGCCACGGCGCAGCTTCTGGCCGCCGTCGACGTTGATCAGCTGGCCCGTGATCCACTGCGATGCGTCACTGAGCAAGAACAGCGCCAGGTTGGCGACGTCCTCGACCTCGCCGGCCCGGGGCAACGGGGTGCACTGCTGGTAATCCTCACGCAGCGGCTCGAATTCGAAGATGCTGGCTGCCACCAGGTCGGTGCGGATCAGGCCGGGACGGATGCTGTTGGCCCGCACCCAGGAGGCGCCGAGCTCGTCGGCCGCCAGCTGCACGAGGTGATCGAGCGCAGACTTGGTGACGCCGTACGGACCGAACCAGCGGTGGGTGTTGCTCGCCGCGATCGACGAGATGCCGACGAACGATCCGCCGCCGCCGCGCACCATCTCCCGCGCGGTGCGCTTGACGACGTACATGCTGCCGTTGACGTTCAGGTCGACGGTCTGCCGCCACATCTCCGAATCCAGGTGCGTGACGGGCCCGACGGTCAGCGAGCCACCGGCACAGTGCACGGCGCCGGAGAGCTTGCCGTTCCAGGCGGCGGCGGTCGCGACGGCGGCGGCCACGTCGTCCTCGTTGGTGACGTCGGCGGTCTGGCAGCGGATGGCGCCCGGTCCCCCGGCCGCCGCAATTTCCTCGGCGGCGGACTGCAGCGTGGCCTCGGTGCGGCCGACGATGAGGGCGTTGCCGCCGGCGGCCACGACGCCTTGCGCGATGGCCTTGCCGATTCCGCTGCCACCGCCGGTGATCAACACGGTCCGATCCGTCAACCAACCCTGAACTGAAAACTGCACCGACGTACTCCTCATAGACAGATCGACGGGGACTCGTCCTGTATACACTTTTCGAAAGTTGTACACAATGCTGGTCGGGCGCCGATTTCCCATGTACACCCCGGACCACACATTCCCCGTCCGCCACACAGCACCTGGGCGTACCCTGAAATTTTCCTTGACGAAAGCGTGACGCCATGAGCATCCACCCGATCCACCGGCGCCTCCTGGTGGCCGGCGGCTTCGCCATCGCGACGGTCGCCGCACCCGCGGTTTTCGCTCTCGGCAGCCCGGCGTCCTCCGCATTGCTCGGAGACACCAACTGCCCGCCGGGAATGACCGAAAACCCGGTCAGCGGTTCATGTTTCGAGGGCGGCAACGACCAAGCCCCCGGACCGGTGTCCGGGCCGTCCGACCAACTCGGCGAAGTCGACGGAATTCCGTGCACCGGCCACAACACAGGCGAATGCATCGGCCTCTCGGAGAACGAGGCACCCGAGGTGCACCCGCACTCGTCGGTGAGTTCCAGCCCGTAACAACAGTCGCCTAGAGTTGTGTAATGCCTGCAAAAACTGATCCCGCAGATATCGGCGACGTGGAGCCCCTGGCCGACAGCACCGCCCGTCAGGCCCGCCGGGTCGTCGCCGCGTACGCCAACGACGCCGACGAGTGCCGCATGTTCCTGTCCATGCTGGGTATCGGGCCCACGAAGCTCGACGCGTGACGGCGCGCGGAGGCAACGACGCTGCTGCCGGTTCCGCCGCGACTCCCAAGACCACCAAGGGCGGTAAGGCCGCCAAGCAGTCCACGGTCGGCAACTCCGACTTCGTCGTGGTCGCCAACCGGCTGCCCGTCGACATGGAACGGCTTCCGGACGGCTCCATCACCTGGAAGCGCAGCCCAGGCGGTCTCGTCACCGCCCTGGAGCCGTTGCTGCGCAAGCAGCGCGGCGCCTGGATCGGCTGGCCCGGCGTCGCCGACAGCGACGAAGAGCCGATCGCTCAGGACGAGCTGACGCTGTGCCCGGTCAGCCTGTCGGCCGACGACATCGCCGACTACTACGAGGGCTTCTCCAACGCGACACTGTGGCCGCTGTACCACGACGTCATCGTCAAGCCCACCTACCACCGCCACTGGTGGGACGCCTACGTCGCGGTCAACAAGCGCTTCGCCGAGGCCACGGCCCGCACGGCAGCGCAGGGTGCGACCGTCTGGGTACAGGACTACCAACTGCAGCTGGTACCCAAGATGCTGCGGGAACTGCGTCCCGACCTGACCATCGGGTTCTTCCTGCACATCCCGTTCCCGCCCGTCGAGCTGTTCATGCAGATGCCGTGGCGCACCGAGATCATCGAGGGCCTGCTCGGCGCCGACCTGGTCGGCTTCCATCTGCCAGGCGGCGCACAGAACTTCCTGGTGCTGGCCCGCCGGTTGCTCGACGCCAACACCACCCGCCACACCATCGGCGTGCGCTCCCGGTTCGGCGAGGTGACCTACGGCAATCGCACCGTCAAGGTCGGCGCCTTCCCCATCTCGATCGACTCGGCCGCGCTGGACGCCCAGGCCCGTAGCCGCACCATCCGGCAGCGAGCCCGTCAGATCCGCGATGAGCTGGGCAACCCGCGCAAGATCATGCTGGGCGTGGACCGGCTGGACTACACCAAGGGCATCGACGTGCGGCTGCGGGCGTTCTCCGAGCTGCTCGCCGAGGGCCGCGCCAACCGGCACGACACCGTGCTGGTGCAGCTCGCCACCCCGAGCCGGGAACGGGTGGAGAGCTACAAGGTCATGCGCGAGGACATCGAGCGCCAGGTGGGCCACATCAACGGCGAGTACAGCGAAGTCGGCCACGCGGTCGTGCAGTACATGCACCGGGCGATCGGCCGCGACGAGCTCATCGCCTTCTTCGTCGCCGCGGACGTCATGCTGGTGACGCCCTTGCGCGACGGCATGAACCTGGTCGCCAAGGAGTACGTGGCCTGCCGCAGTGACCTCGGCGGCGCGCTCGTGCTCAGCGAATTCACCGGTGCCGCAGAGGAATTGCGGCAGGCGTACCTGACCAACCCGCACCACCTGGACGGGGTCAAGGACGCGATCGCCGACGCCCTGACCCAGTCCCCGGAAGAGGGACGACGTCGCATGCGCGCACTGCGTCGTCAGGTGCTGGCCCACGACGTCGACCGCTGGGCCCGGGCGTTCCTCGACGCCCTGGCGCACACCCGCGACTGACGCCGCGACCGTACAAACAATTCAGGCCCCGGAGCTGCCGCTCCGGGGCCTGAATCATGTTGGGGTGCTAGAAGATCGGCGTCATCTCGTCGATCAGCCACTTGCCGTCGATCTTGCGGTAGTCGACCTTCAGCCGGCTGCCCTCATAGTTGGGCTGCTTGCGCTCATCGGTGATGACCCGGTTGACGAACGCCAGCACCGACCCGGTGTCGCGGTGCGACGCGATCATGCCCGCGCCGACCACATTCACCTGGCTGATCAGCTTGCGCTTCACCGCGTCGTTGAAGATGTTGTTCTTTGCCGTCAGTTCCTCGTACCGCTTGCGGAACTCCGGCGTCATCAGCGTCAGCGCCTGCGTTGTCGAACGCTGCACGCTGCTGTACTCATAGCCGAGAATCTGCGGGATCTGAGACTTGGCCAGGTCGGGCAGTTCCGCCGCGGCCTCCTGCTCACCGGCCAGCTGCACGTGGTTCCAATACGCCGAGCCGCCGAGCGCCCCGAGCGCCACCACGGCAACCGCCAGCACCGCTCCGAGTACCGTCGTCAGGACAGTGGACAACCGGCTCATCAGTTGCCTCCGTCCGGGTATTTGATGTCGTAGGCGGCCATGTGGCCGCTGTCGTCCTCACGGATGAACACGCGCTGCCGGTAGGGCGTCGACGGCTGGTTCACCCCGTTGATGTCGGTCAGGGTCACCCGGACCGTCACCAGCACCTTCGCGATGTCAGAGGTGTTGTCGATGCTCTCCAGCGCCGCCGCGGTGATGACCGCCTCCGAGTTGGCCTGAGTCTGCTTGAACAGGTACTTCAGGTTCTCGGCGTTGTTGCTCTGGTTCATCATGTCGCGCAACGGGCCGGGGCCGATGCCGTTGACGAAGCGGTTCACGCTCTCGTCGACGGTCTTCTGCGTGTAACTGAACATGTTGACCACGGTCTGTTTCGCGGTGTCCACGAACCGCTGATCGCGGTCCTGCGTCGCCTCGATCTGTCCGTTGCCGTGCCAGAGGAACCAGGTGCCGCCGGCCAGCGCCGCCACCAGGACGGTGACGACCGCCAGGCCGATGGTCGCGACCAGGGACCGGTGCGGTTGCCGCCGCGGTACCTGGATCGCCGAACGTACCGACTTGGTGGTTCCCGATTCTGTTGATGTCTTGCTGGATGTCGACGGAATCGCCACATCGAGCACTGTTGAAGCCTCTGCTGAGCCGCTGCTGCCGGCGGGCCGTGAGGCCCGCCGACGCACGCGGCTCACCGGCGGCTCCGACGTCTCGTCCGTCGCAGCCGGTTGGTCACTCATCAAACCTGCCTTGGATCCTTCATCAGGTCGACCCAGGACTCGCCTGTGTCGCCATTACTCGAGCCGGCGTTGAACACTCCCGTACCGCCGGCAGGGTCTGCGAAGACCCCGGTATTCGCATCGTACGTCGTACTCTGCGGTCCCTTCGGTCCGCTTGCCTGCGGCTGACCCTCGGGTCCAGGCGCCGGCGGGTTGTTGATCGCGTACGGCGGAGTCACTTGATCCGGCGGCGCGAAGAACGGCCAGGGCAGCGGCTGCGGACCCGGATCACTCGGCGGGTACGGCAGTGGGAACGGCGCGTTGGGCGCAGGTCCCGGCCCGGCGGGCACCCCCGGCGGCAACTGCACCGACGGCGGACCCGGGTCGTAGTCGGCTCCCGGCGGGATCATCGGGAACCGGTTGGGCGGGGTGATGTTCCGCGGGTCGTTGACCGGAGTGTCGTACGGCACTGGCGGGCCACGCCACGGGTTGCTGCCGATCGGCACGTAACCCCGCGGGTCGCGGCAGATCTGGACCGTGGGGGCGCGCTTGCCCGGGTACTCCATGCAGGGGTAGTTGCGGGCACCGCGGACGGTGCTCGGATCGCTCTGCGCGGTCTTGCAGTACAGGTCGTTCGGCAGGTCGCGCACGGTGGTGTCAGCCGGTGTGCGGATCTCCGGAGCCGGGACGAAGCCCGTCATGCAGGGCGGCTGGCCGAGGCTGATCTTGAAGTCCAGCTTCGCGCCTTCGTCGATGGGCAACCCACCGGCGTCGGTCAGCAGGGCCGCGATCAGCGCCGGGAAGATCACCAGCGCCTGCTCGATCGACTTGTGGTAGATCACGCCGATCCGGCCGAAGTTGGCCAGGTTGGCCGCCAGCACCGGGAACGTCGGACGGATGCCGTCGAACGTCTCGTTGACGGTCTGGACGGCGCCCGGGACGGTCTTCAGCAGCGAGCGGATCTGCGGGTCGGCCTGGGCGGCCTCACCGGTCAGCGTCGCGAGGCTGCTCGCCATGGTCTTGAGGTCGGCGCCGGCACGGATCTGCGCCTTCAGCAGCGGGCCGGCCTGGTCGAGCAGCTTGTTGATCTCGTCGGTGTTGGCGTTGGCCTCGTCGACCAGCAGCCGCGACGACTGGATCATCCGCGACAGTTCCGGACCGGATCCGTTGAACGCCTTGAACGACTCCCGCAGCAGGTCCTGCAGCCGCGTGTTGCTGATGCTGCTGACCAGACTCTGGGCCTGGTTGAGCAGATCCACGATGTCCTGACCGACCGCAGTCCGGTCGACGCCGATGGTGGCGCCGTCCTTCAACATGTTCTTCGACGGGTTGGCCGGCGGCACCAGATCGATGTACTGCTCACCGATCGCGGACACGCTCTTGACGGTCGCGGTGACGTTGTCCGGCACCGGGGTGTCGGTGTTCAGCCGCATCTGGGTCGTCACGCCGTTGTCGGTCAGGCCGACATTCTGCACGCGACCGACAGTCACGCCGCGGTAGGTGACGTTGGCGTTCTGGTAGATGCCGCCACCGACCACGAACTTGGCGTCCACGTGGTAGACCCCCAGGCCGAGCGCGGCCGGCAGGTGCAGGTAGGACGTCGTGATCAGGGCGAGGCAGATGATGGTGACGACACCGAAGATCGCCAGCTGGAAACGCGCAAGACGGGTCAACAACATTACGGCTTCACCCCTCCATGTTGCGTCGCTGTGCCTGCTGGAATCTTGAACGGATCGGCGGCCTGTCCGGACAGGTTCGCCAGTGCTCCCAACAGGAAGTCCGGCGGGTTGACCACTTCATCCAGGTGCCTCATGTTCGGGTCGAAGGCCCCCGAGGTGGTGAAGACGGTCTCGCCGAGGCGTCGCAACGTCAGGTCGAACGTCACGAACACGTTCAGGTAGTCGCCGCGCACCGCGTTCCGGAAGTACTTGTTGGAGAACGGGAACGTCGGAACCAGGTCCAGGTCGTGAATGAATTCGTCGGCGTTGTCGTTGAACGCCTTGATGACCGGGAAGATGTCCTTGAAGTCGGCGGCGAAGTCATCCTTGGTGGCGGTCATGACCTTGGCGCCGACAACGGCGAGCTTCCGCAGCGCGGTGAACGCGTCCACGATGTTCTTGCGGTTGTCGTTGAGCACCTTGATCGCACCGGGCAACGTGTCCAGCGTGCGGCCAAGGCTGTCCTTGCTCTTCGCCAGGATCGAGGCGAACCGGTTCAGCCCGTCCATGGCCCCGACGATGTCGCTGGTCTGCTTGTCCAGGGACTGGGTGAGCTCGGCCAACCGCGGGATGAAGTCGACGAACTGCCCGGCCCGGCCGGCCACCGCGGCGTACGCCTCATCGGTGATGTCCTGCAGCGCACCGAGATTGCCCTTGTTCACCACCAGACCGAGCGACGACAGCACCTCTTCGGTGGTCGGGTAACGGCCGGTGTGCGACAGCGGAATCTCCGAGCCCTGCTTGAGCCGGCCCTCCGGAGCCTTCCCGACCGGATCGGCAAGCTGCACATGCTGCGAACCCAGCAGCGAGGTCTGCGCGACCTTCGCAGTCGCGTTCGCCGGCAGCTTCACGTCGCCGTTCAGCGACAGCTTCACCGCGGCGTAGAAGGTGCCATCGGGGCGCTGCACCGCGTCGATACCCGACACACTGCCGACGGTGACGTCGTGGACCATCACCGGCGAGTTCTGCGGCAACGTCGCGACGTCGGGCAGCTGCACCGTCACGGTGTAGGAACCGGCGCCGTGGCCCTCGGTACCGGGCATGTCCAGTGAGTTCAGGCCGCCGAACTGGCAACCGGCGAGCACCACTGCACTCGATCCGAGTGCCAGCGCCTTGGTGGCCCTGCGCGCACTGCGTGCGTTACGGGCTTTGACGACCGCCTTCATCAGTTGCCACCTCCGGCTTCAGCGGGCAGCGGCGCGCCAACGGGCGCCGGGGCGGGTCCGGGCAGCGGGCCCGAACCGTTCAGTGGCGTCGAGCCCGGTCCCACCGGCGGTGTGGCCGGAGAAATCTGGCCCGGGACTGCCGGCGGCGGCAGGATCAGGTCACTGAGCGTCCCGTCCGGCTGGACCTTCGGCGGGATGACGCCAGGTGCGGAATTCCACTGCAGGTACGGCACCGGCGTCTGCGCCTTGGCCTCGGTCTGCGGGGTGTCGTAGATGAGCTGGCCCTTGTACGCCGTGATGCTGTTGATCGGGTGGAACAGCACCGGCGGGTAGTTCATCGCGATACGACGCAGCACCGGGGCCATGCGCTGACGGCAGATCTCCGCACGCTTGTAGTTGTCCGGCGTCGCACCGACGTCGAAGTTACCGCCGCACAGGAACTGCACCGGGTTGGAGAAGTTCGGCAGCGACAGGAGACCGTCCAGGGAGCCCTGCGCCGGGTTGTAGATGTTGTAGAAGTTGGCCAGACCGTTGGGCGTCACGTGCAGAACCTGCTCGACGTTGTCGCTGTTGTCGGTGATGATCTGAGTGAATTCGGCCAGCTTGCCGACCTGGTCGATCAGCGCCTTGTTGTTGTCCTTCAGCAGGCCCTTGACGTCACCGAGTGCCTGGTTCAGGGCACCGAGGGTCTGGTCCAGACCGGCCGAGCTCTCCGCCAACACCTGCGAGACGGACGCGACATGGTCGGTGAACTGCACGATCTGCTCGTTGCTGTTCGACAGCGCGTTGACCAGAATCTGCAGGTTCTTGATCGTGCCGAACAGGTCGCCACGCGAATCGCCAAGGCGCCCAGCGGTTTGCGACAGTTCACGCAATGCACTGCGGAACGAGTCGCCCTTGCCGTCGAGGGTGTCTGCGGCCTGGTTGATGAACGCACCGAGCGGGCCCTGCGGGGCACCGTCCTGCGGACCGAGCTGCGCGCTGAGCTGGGTCAGCTGCTTCTTGACGTCGTCCCACTCGACCGGGACACCGGTCCGGGCCAGCGGCACCTCGGCACCGTCGGCCAGCGCCGCGCCGCCGTTGTAAACGGGGGTGAACTGCACGAACCGTGCCGCCACCAGGTTCGGCGAGATGATGATCGCCCGCGCGTCGGCCGGGATCTTCACGCCGTCCTTGACGGTCATGGAGACCTTGACCGAATTGGGCTGCGGCTCGACCGAATCGATGGTGCCGACCGGCACACCGAGCACCCGCACGTCATCGCCTGCGTACAGACCGACGGCGTTGGTGAAGTAGGCGACCACCTTGTGGCCGCCCCGCGACGGCCACATCAGGTAGGCGCCACCGGCGACCAGCGCCACCAGTGCGACCACCAGGGCGATGATCGCCCCGCGTGACTTCAGGTTCTTCATCATGGCGACTTCGGCCTCACGACGATCCGTTCAGAGATGTATCCACGCAGCATGTCTCCGAGGCTGGCGGGCAGCTTGCCTGGCTGGAAGTACGTGTCGAGCAGGACTTCCGTCATCGTCGCCGGCGGCAGGCCGTACAGGTTGATGTTGAAGCCCGGCCCGTTGCCGACGACCTCGCCGAGCGCGGTGGCGTAGCCAGGCAGACGCTTGAGCGCCTCGCTGATGTGCTCCTTGCGCTGCAGCAGCTGGTCCATCACCAGGTTCAGCTGCTTGAGGGCCGGCCCGAACTCCCGCTTGTTGTCCGCGACGAATCCCGAAAGCTGTTGGGAGACACCCCGTATGCCGGAGATCAGCGTGCTCAGGGACTGCCGCCGCTCGTCCAGCGCGGCGAACAGCTGATTGCCGTCGACGACCAACTTGTTCACCTGGTCGGCACGCTGCGCCAGGGTGTCCGACACCTTCTTGGCGTGGCCCAGCAGCTGCTCGAGCGCCTGGTCGCGGGTGTTGAGGCTGCGTGACAGGGCTGCCACACCGTCGAGCGCACCGCGCAGCTGCGGGGTCGCGTCGTGCAGCGTGTCGGTCAGCACCTTCAGCGCCTGCTCCATCTGCGGCTTGTCCAGCTCGCTGGTGTTCTGGCCCAGATCCTGTAACGCGGTGTTGATCGTGTACGGAGTCGTGGTGCGGCCCAACGGAATAACCGTTGCTTCCTTCGCGCCCTTAGGCGTCACCCACAGGGACTTCTGGCCCAGCACCGTGTCGGTCTTGATCGCGACCAGCGACTGGTCGCCGACCTTGATCTGACGGTCGACGGTGAAGTTCACCTTCGCCGCGGTACCGGCGAGCTCCACCGTGCCGACCTTGCCGACCCTGATGCCCGAGACCCGGACGTCACTGCCCGGCGTGATGCCACCGGCATCGTTGAAGAACGCGGAGTAGTTCTTGCCCTGCGGCCAGAACGGCAGCCCGGTGTACCCGAACGAGATCAGCACGAGGCAGACCACGATGAAGACGCCGAGGATGCCGGTGCGGATCGGATCCTTTTCCGGCTTAGCCATTTTCGGAGCACCTGCCCTTCGACGGATCCGCGGGACCACCGAACGGCACGATCAGGTCGCTGCCTGCGGGGCCACTCATCTTGATCTTCACCGAGCAGTAGTAGATGTTGAAGAACGCGCCGTAGGCACCCAGGGCGTTGAGTCGCAGGTAGTTCTCCGCGAGATTCTCGATGACCGGGTTGACGTCCGCGCGGCGTTCGTACATCCGCTGCGCGAACGGCCGGGCGTTCTCGATGACACCCTGCACCGGACGCCGCGACTTCTGCAGCATCTCGGTCAGGTCGTTCTCGGCGGACGCCAGCGGACCGATGGCGCCGGCGATGGGGTCACGTCCCTCGGCCAGGCCGGTGATCAGCTGCTGCAGCTGATCAATACTGGTGTTGAACTGGGAGCCCTTGGAGTCGACCGTCGCCAGCACCGTGTTGAGGTTGGTGATGGTGTCACCGATCAGCTGGTCACGGTCGGCCAGCGTCTGGCTGAACGAACCGGTGTTGGACAGCAGGTCCGACAGCGCGCCACCCTGCCCTTGCAGGGCCTCGATCATGGCGGCCGTGATCTCGTTGACCTTCTTGCCGTCCAGACCCTTGACGACGGGACGCAGACCACCGAGCAGCGCGTCGAGGTCGAGCGCCGGCTGGGTGTTGGCGGTGACGATGGTGCCGCCGGCGGGCAGCTTGCGCAGTTCGCCCGGGCCGGAGGTGATCTCCATGTACCGGTCGCCGACCAGGTTCTGGTAGCGGATGACGGCACGGCTCGAGCTGTACAGCTGGTACCGCTCGTTCAGCGTGAACTTGACGTCAACCGTGTTGTCGCCCTTGAGCTTCACGCTCTTCACCGAGCCCACCGGGACACCCGCGATGCGGACGTCCTCGCCGGCCTTCAGCCGGGAAGCGTCGGTGAAGTTGGCGTGATAGGTGGACGAAGCGGCGAATCGGA
Source organism: Mycobacterium sp. PDNC021 (assembly GCF_048282635.1). Taxonomy (NCBI): domain Bacteria; kingdom Bacillati; phylum Actinomycetota; class Actinomycetes; order Mycobacteriales; family Mycobacteriaceae; genus Mycobacterium; species Mycobacterium sp. PDNC021. Next base: position 1,488,936 of record NZ_CP182502.1, on the reverse strand, counting down.
ACTGGCCGAACACCACCACCAGGCCGGCGGCGACCAACAACATCACGACGGTGAACACCGTGACGTTGATCATTTCGCGCTTGTGTCTCATGGGCGGCCCCACTCACTCGCGGACATCAGTAGCGGTCCCTCTCTGCGTAGGCACCGGAGAACAGGAACTGCAGCGTCGAGGGAGCGTCGAACTGCAACTCGGTGTTCGGCTGGAACGGAACGTAGGCGTTGTCGGTCACCAGGAACGGCGAGTGGTACCAGGAGCCGCCGTACTGCTTGGACGGGACGTCCGGTAGACCACGGCAGTTCGGGCCGCCGGAGGCGTTCACCATCGGCAGGCTCTCGGGGTAGGTGTAGTTGGGCGCGCCGGGGAAGAAGTTCGAGGACACGAACAGACCCGGCTTGACGCCACCGAACACCGGACCGAATTGGTCCACTGCTTTAGACAGACCTTGGAGCAGGCAGGGCAGTTCTGGTGAGTAGTCACCCAGGACCTTCAGCGGTGCGCGCAGCCGCTGGATGGCGGCGATGTAGTCGTCGGCGGCCGGTGAAATGGTCGCGTACGCATTGTTGGCGAACCCGGTGGCCGCCAACAGCGCCGCGTTCAGATCATCCTTCTCATCGACCAACGACTTACCGACCGTCGGCGCATTATCGAAAACCTTCGCCAGATCCGGCGCCGCATCACCATAGATACCGGCCACCGTCGCGGTGTCCTTGAAATCCTGCTGCAACGTCGGCAACTTCGGGTTGAAGTACTGCAGATACCTGCTCAACCCGGCCGCCGCCGCACCGGCATCATCGCCGTGGCCCCGCAGGCCCTCACCGAGCGCGGTCACCGTGGCGTTCAGGTTGACCGGATCGATCTTGTCGAGCAGGTCGGTCAACGTCTGAAAGACCGTGTTCATCTCCAGCTGCACATCCTTGGCCTGCACCTGCGCACCCGGACGCAACGACTCCTTCGCCGGATGCTCCGGCGGCAGGAACTCCACCGACTTGGCGCCGAACACCGTCGTGCTACCCAGCCGCACCCGCGCATTCGACGGGATATAGCGCATCTGATCGCTGAGCACCGACAGCGTCAGCTTCGCCTGATCCCCCGCATAATCGATGTCCTTGACCTTGCCCACCTGAATACCCCGGTACTTGACCTTCGCATCGGGATCCATCACCAAACCCGCACGCGGCGCCAGCACCGACACCGTATCCGTGGGCGTGAACGCCGCGGTGTACGACAAATACGTGAACACCACCGCGGCCAACAAGAAACTGATCAGCACCGCCGCCGCGAGCCTCACATGACTGCGTTTAGGACCACCTGAAGACATCGTCGTACACCCCCTATCCGGAGAGGTTGAAGTTGCCGGACGCGCCGTACACGGCCAGGGAGATGAGCAGGACGATGGTGACGACCACGATCAGCGAGGTCCGCACGGCCTGACCGACCGCGATACCCACGCCGACAGGTCCACCACTGGCGTTGTAGCCGTAGTAGGTGTGCACCAGCATGACCGCGATGGACATGACGATGGCCTGCAGGAATGACCACAACAGATCGGTGGGCACCATGAAGGTGCTGAAGTAGTGGTCGTACAGACCGGCCGACTGACCGTTGATGTACACCGTGGTGGCCCGCGCCGCGAAGAACGAGGCCAGGACGGCCAGGGCGTACAGCGGAATGACGGCGATCAGACCCGCGATGATCCGGGTGGACACCAGGTAGGACACCGAGTGCACGGCCATCGATTCGACGGCGTCGATCTCCTCGGCCACGCGCATGGCGCCCAGCTGCGCGGTACAGCCGGCGCCGATGGTGGCGGCCAGTGCGATACCCGCGATGACAGGCGCGACGATGCGCACGTTGAGGAAGGCGGACAGGAAGCCGGTCAAGGCCTCGATACCGATGTTGCCCAGTGAGGAGTAGCCCTGGACGGCGATGACGCCACCGGAGGCCAGGGTCATGAACGCCGCGACACCGACAGTGCCACCGATCATCACCAGCGCGCCGGTGCCCATCGTCATCTCGGCGATGAGCCGGATGGTCTCGCGGCGGTAGCGGGTCAGCGCGTTGGGGATGTACCGGAAGGACTCCCCGTAGAACAGCGCCTGCTCACCGAGGCCGTCGAAGATGCCGGGCACTGCCCGGAACATTCGTTTGAAGCGGAGTGTTGCGTCGTAACTCATGCGTGATCCGTCTCCGCTACTCGCTGGGTGCTCATTGCCCGCATCACCTCACCAGGACCCGGACGCCGATGGCGGTCATGATCACGTTGATGACGAACAGGCAGATGAAGGCGTAGACCACGGTCTCGTTCACCGCGATGCCGACGCCCTTGGGGCCGCCCTTGACGGTCAGGCCGCGGTAGCAGCCGACCATGCCGGCGAGCAGGCCGAACAGCACGGCCTTGATCTCGGCGAGCATCAGCTCGCCCAGGCCGGTCAGCACCGTCAGGCCGTTGATGAACGAACCCGGGTTGACGCCCTGGAGGAATACCGAGAAAACGTAACCGCCGGAGATGCCGATGGCACACACGAGGTTGTTGAGCAATACCGCGACGAAGGTCGATGCCAGGACGCGCGGCACCACCAGGCGTTGGATCGGGTCGATGCCGAGCACGCGCATGGCGTCGATCTCTTCGCGGATGGTGCGGGCGCCCAGGTCGGCGCAGATGGCCGTGGCGCCGGCGCCGGCCACCACCAGCACGGTGACGACGGGTCCCAGCTGGGTGACGGTGCCGAAGGCGGTACCCGCGCCGGAGAGGTCGGCGGCGCCGATCTCACGCAGCAGGATGTTCAGCGTGAAGGCCACCAGGACGGTGAACGGAATGGCGACGAGCAGGGTCGGCACGAGCGATACGCGGGCGATCATCCAGGTTTGTTCGAAGAACTCCCGGAACTGAAACGGGCGACGCCACATCTTCGTGAATGTGTCGAGGGCCATTTCGAAGAACCCGCCAACGGCCCGGGCCGGAGCCGCAAGCTGTTCGATCAACCTTCGACTCCATTCTCGGTCGTGGTTGAGCAGTCACGGCGAAGAGTGGGAATTCCCTCGTTCGCAGCGGCCTGATCACCACTTCGTAATGCGTAGCTCTTGTGAGCCGGCTCATAGTAGCTAGAACATGTTCGCAGTGGCAAAAGAACAGCAAAATCACTGGGAAACGACATATAATCGCAGCTCAGGATATATTTTGACGTTGTCGTCACTGTAACAAGTTCTAGTGCTGACGCGGCGCTTTCTGCGCCGCGTCAGCACTAGATCCGGGACGTTCAGTCCCTCGACTCCATCAAGGCAGTCGCAGAGAAATTCCGTTCCGGATCGCGGTCAGCAAAATATCCGTGCAACGTGGAACTCAGTTGTGTCATGTCCCACTCAGCGGACGACGCTGTGAAGTGGCTCTCCACGGTCGGGGCTGCTACCAGGGTCACAGTCGGACCATAAACGATGAAGAGCTGGCCATTCACGTTTTCCGACGCGGGCGAGGAAAGGAAACGCACCAATTTCACGACGTGCTCAGGCGACAGCGGATCAACCTCACCCGCACCAGGAGCCGCACCGAACACATCTGCCGTCATCGCGGTACGGGCCCGCGGGGCGATCGCATTGGCGCGCACGCCGTAGCGCTCCAAGCCGCGGGCCGCGGTCAGCGTCAGCGCCGTGATGCCGGCCTTGGCGGCTCCGTAGTTCGCCTGTCCCACCGGACCGGCCAGGCCGGCCTCGGACGAGGTGTTGACGATCCGGCCGTACACCTTGCCGTCGGCCGACTCCTTCGCCTTGGCACGCCAGTAGGTCGCGGCGTTGCGGGTCAGCAGGAAGTGACCGCGAAGGTGGACCGCGATGACCGCGTCCCAGTCCTCGTCGGTCATGTTGAACAGCATCTTGTCGCGAGTGATACCCGCGTTGTTGACGACGATGCTCAGCCCACCGAGCTTGTCGGCCGTTTCGACGAGTTCGTCGGCGGTGCTGCGGGCGCTGATATCCCCTGCCACCGCAATGCCTTTGGAACCGGCCGCCTCGATCTCGGCGAGCACATCCGACTTGTCGAGGGCGGCGGCCATGTCGTTCACCACGACGGTGGCGCCGGCCTGCGCCAGGCCGATGGCCTCGGCACGGCCCAGTCCTGCGGCGGCACCGGTGACCACAGCCACCTTGCCGGACAGGTCGGTGGAGTCGTTTTCGCTAGTCAATTTATGAATACCTCTAGTCTTTGCGGAGCAGGGCGGCGCGGGGGCATTCCGCGATGGACTGCTCGGCCAGTTCTTCCTGGTCGGCAGGCACCGGATCGGCCTTGACTACCGCGTAATCGTTGTCGTCCAGATCGAAAAGGTCCGGCGCAATTCCCACGCAAACCGCATTTCCTTCACAGCGGTCGTGATCAACTTCAACCCGCATGACACCCTCCTGACGGCCCGGATTTCGACGGTGAGGCCAACATAACGACCCCGCCATGGCGATGCCAGTGTGGCACGCTCTGGACCGCAAGACTAGAACGTGTTACAAGTTTGAGTAGGCACGGGCCGCCCAAAGCGGCCTCTGCAATGTGACATACAGACCAAAGACGTACCCCAATCCGACTGATAAAGGATGAATTCGATGCGGATCGGCTACACGCCCGAGCAGGAGGAGTTGCGGCGCGAACTGCGCTCGTACTTCGCCAAACTCATGACCCCCGAGCGCGCCGAGGCTCTGGCGTCCAATGACGGCGAGATGGGGCGCGGCAATGTGTACCGCGAGACCGTCGAGCAGATGGGCAAGGACGGCTGGCTGACGCTGAGCTGGCCGAAGGAGTACGGCGGCCAGGCCCGGCCCCCGATGGACGGCCTGATCTTCAACGACGAGGCCGCAATCGCCAACGTTCCGGTGCCGTTCCTGACCATCAACTCGGTGGCGCCGACGATCATGCACTTCGGCACCGTGGAGCAGAAGAAGTTCTTCCTGCCCAAGATCGCCGCGGGCCAACTGCACTTCGCCATCGGCTACTCCGAGCCCGGCGCCGGTACCGACCTGGCCTCGCTGCGCACCACCGCGGTCCGCGACGGCGACGACTACGTCATCAACGGCCAGAAGATGTGGACGTCACTGATCGCCTACGCCGACTACGTCTGGCTGGCGGCCCGCACCAACCCCGAGGCCAAGAAGCACCGCGGCATCTCGATGCTGATCGTGCCGACCACCGCCGAGGGCTTCTCCTGGACCCCGGTGCACACCATGTCGGGTGTCGACACCAGTGCCACCTACTACCAGGACGTCCGTGTCCCGACCTCCAGCCTCGTCGGCGAGGAGCACGGCGGCTGGAAGCTGGTCACCAACCAGCTCAACCACGAGCGCGTGGCCCTGGTGTCGGCGCAGCCGATTTTCGTTGCGCTGGACGGGGTTCGGGAATGGGCCCAGAACACCAAGGACCACCACGGCAAGCGGCTGATCGACTCGGAGTGGGTGCAGCTGAACCTGGCCCGGGTGCACGCCAAGGCCGAAGTGCTGAAGCTGATCAACTGGGAGCTGGCCTCGGCCACCGATTCCGCGCCCTCCCCCGCCGATGCATCGGCGGCCAAGGTGTACGGCACCGAGCTGGCCACCGAGGCCTACCGGCTGCTCATGGAGGTGCTCGGCACCTCGGCGACCCTGCGCCGGGACACCCCGGGTGCGCTGCTGCGCGGCCGGATCGAACGCTGGCACCGGTCCTGCCTGATCCTGACCTTCGGCGGCGGCACCAACGAGATTCAGCGCGACATCATCGGCATGGTCGCGCTCGGCCTGCCCCGAGTGAATCGCTAAGAGAGAGCGGCGAGAAATGGACTTCAAGACAACCGAAGCATCTGACGACCTCGGCGGCCTGGTCCGGTCCATCACCGAATCGGTGGTGACCCCGGAGCGCCAGAAGGAACTGGACAAGCTCGATGAGCGGTTCGACCGCGAGCTGTGGGCCAAGCTGATCGACTCCGACATCCTGTCCACCACCGCACCGGAGTCGGTGGGCGGCGGCGGTTTCGGCGCGCTGGAGCAGGGCGCCGTGCTGGTCGCACTGGGCCGTCAGCTCGCGGCGGTGCCGTACCTCGAGTCGACCATCCTGGCCGCCGGCGCCATCGCCGAATTCGGTTCGGCGAAGCTGCAATCCGAGTGGGCCGCCCCGGCCGTCGCCGGCAGCAAGATCGTCGTGCCGGCACTGGAAGGCGAGATGGGCCAGGGTCCGGTGCAGGCCACCGGTTCCGACGAGGCCGGATACACCCTGACCGGCACCCGCACCCAGGTCGCCTACGGCCCGGTCGCCGACGCCTTCCTGGTCCCGGCCGAAACCGATTCCGGCGTCAAGGTTTTCCTGGTCGCCGCTACTGATTCCGGCGTCACCGTCACCTCGCTGGACACCACGGGACACGGCAGCATCGCGCACCTGGATCTGCAGGGCGTGGCCGTCGCCGCCGACCGCGTCGTCGGTGGTTCGGAGGTTGCCTCCTGGCTGCAGCTGCACAACGTCCTGGGCCGCAGCGCATTCCAGCTCGGTGTGGTGGAGCGCGCGTTGGAGCTCACCGCTCTGTACGCCCGCGAACGCGAGCAGTTCGACCGCCCGATCGGCAGCTTCCAGGCCGTGTCGTCCCGGTTGGCCGACGGTTACATCGACGTCAAGGCACTGCGCCTGACGCTGACCCAGGCCTCTTGGCGCGTGGCCGAGGGGCTGCCCGCCGAGATTGACGTGAACACCGCGGCGTTCTGGGCCGCCGAGGCCGGACACCGGGTGGCGCACACCGCGGTGCACGTGCACGGCGGTGTCGGCATCGACATGGATCACCCGGTGCACCGGTACTTCCTGGCGGCCAAGCAGACCGAGTTCGCCATCGGCAGCGCCACCGGGCAGCTGCTGCGCATCGGGCGCGAGCTGGCGGACACGCCGGCCTGATTCACGTCTCCGACATGGCAAGCCTGATGTCCGACCGACCCACCGTCAGCGACCTGCTGCGCCCGCTGGTCGATGTCACCGACCGCGGGTTGTACGACTGCACTGCGGCGCCGGACGATTCATCACAAGAAGATGATGGCGGCCCGGCTGATCTGATCAGCTGGGCCGACCACATCGCCGCGGGCGCACAGTTGGCCGCGGCGCTGAAAGCACGACTGGACCCGGCCAAACCACCGCATATCGGTGTGCTGCTGAGCAATACGACGTTCTTCTCGTCCCTGTTGGTGGCCGCCGCACTGGCGGGGCTGGTCCCCGTCGGCCTGAACCCGACCCGCCGCGGGGCCGCGCTGGCCGGCGACGTCGAACGCTCCGACTGCCAGTTGGTGCTGGCCGACAACCTCGATCTGGTCCCCGCCGGTGCCGCGGGCATCGACGTCATCGACGTCGAATCTTCTTCGTGGGCAACCGAACTCGCAGGATTCGCCGGCGCGCCGGTGCAGTTCGCCGACGTCGACCCCGACGACCTGTTCATGCTGATCTTCACCTCCGGCACCAGCGGTGACCCCAAGGCCGTCCGGGTCACCCATGACAAGGTGGCGTTCCCCGGTCAGATGCTGGCCGACCGCTTCGGCCTCGGGCGCGATGACACGTTCTATCTGTCCATGCCGCTGTTCCACTCCAACGCGGTGATGGCCGGCTGGGCGGTGGCGCTGGCGGCTCAGGGGTCGATCGCGTTGCGCCGCAAGTTCTCCGCCTCGGGATTCCTCCGGGATGTGCGCCGCTATGGCGCCACCTACGCCAACTACGTCGGCAAGCCGCTGTCGTACATCCTGGCCACCCCGGCGCAGCCGGACGACACCGACAATCCGCTGAAGTTCATGTACGGCAACGAGGGTGCCCCGCGCGATCTGAACCGGTTCGCACAGCGTTTCGGCGTCGTCGTCGTCGACGGTTTCGGCTCCACCGAAGGCGGCGTCGCAGTCGCCCGCACGCCGGGCACCCCGGCCGGTGCGCTCGGCCCACTGACTGCCGAGGTGGCCATCGTCGACGTGGAGACCGGCCTGCCGTGCCCGCCCGGCGTCGTCGGCGAACTGGTGAACCCGACCGGCCGTGGCTGGTTCCGCGGCTACTACAACAACGCGGCCGCCGAGGCCGAGCGCATGGCCGGCGGCATCTACCACACCGGCGACCTGGCCTACCGGGATGCAGATGGATTCATCTATTTCGCTGGGCGCCTTGGTGATTGGATGCGGGTCGACGGCGAGAACCTCGGCACCGCACCCATTGAGCAAGTGCTGCTGCGGCACCCCGACGTCGTCGAGGCGGCCGTCTACCCGATACCCGATCCCGCCGTCGGCGACCAGGTGATGTCGGCACTCGTCCTCCTCGACGACGCGACATTCTCCGCGGATGACTTCAGCGCCTTCCTGGCCGCCCAGGAGGATCTGGGTCCCAAGCAGTGGCCCCGGTTCATTCGCGTCGCAACGACACTGCCCCGCACCGAGACCTTCAAAGTCATCAAGCGGCAGCTGTCCGCCGAGGGCACCGACTGCGCCGACCCGGTTTTCGCGATCGCCCGCTAGTCGTGTACGGGGACGGCCTCGACGAGCGACATCGGCCCGGCCGTCGGGACCACGCGGGTCTGCCGAAAGCCGGCGCGCGCCAACAGATCCGCGTATTCCGAACCGGTGCGCTCCTGGCCGCCGGCAGCCACCAGCATCTCCAGGTCCAGCAGCATGCCGGGGTGGTTCGGCGCGCCTTCCGGGAGCACCATCTCGATGAGGGCCAGGGTTCCGTCCGGGGCGATCGCCTTGCGGATGTTGCGCAGGATCACCAGCGCGCTGTCCTCATCCCAGTCATGGATGATCGTTTTCAGCAGGTAGGCGTCCCCGCCGTCGGGGACCGACTCGAAGAACGAGCCGCCGCTGACCGTGATGCGGTCGGATACGCCGGCCTCGTCCAGCACCGGACCGGCTCCGGCCACGACGGACGGTAGGTCGAACAGCACGCCGCGGGCTTCGGTCGCCTGTTGCAGCACCGCGGCCAGCAGTGCCCCATGGCCGCCCCCGACGTCGACGATCGTGCGGAAACGACCGAAATCGTAAGCCGGCATGAGGGTTTCGATCGCCATGGCGGACACCGCGGTCATGGCGTTGTTGAACACCGCCGCCAGGTCGCGATCTTTCTCCAGGTATTCGAAGATGGGCATGCCGCGCAGCATCTCCGCGGACGTCTTGCCGGTCTGCACCGAGTAGAGCAACTGACCCCAGTGCTCCCAGTGCTTGGGATGGCCGATGAACAGCAGCATGGGCGCGAGCGAGCCCGGCACATCGGATCGCAGGGCCTGCCCGAGGCGGGTCAGCACGAACCGGCCGTCGCGCTCCTGCTTGAGCAGCGAATTGCTCGCCAGTGCCCGCATGAGCCGCGTGGTGGCCTCTGGGTGCGAACCCACCCGACGCGCGATGTCGTCGGCCGTTGCCGGACCGGCAGCCAGCGCGTCGAAGATGCCGAGTTTGGCGCCGACGTACATGGCCTGGGTCAGCCAGGCACCCTGGCCCAGCTCGAAGAGCGCGACGTTCGCCGGGACGACAGACCGGCGCAACTGGCCCAATCCGTCGCGAACCCGGCCGATGCCGTCGATGAGCCAGCCGGGCGGTGGTTTCTGCGCGCTTGCCACGCGCTCACAGTAGTGCCACAGCTAATCCACACGCTAGAGCCGGTTTCGCGCCGGCTCGACCCCGGCTCACAGGATCACTGCGAGCTTGGTCCACTAGTCTCGCCACATGAGAACGTCCGCGATCACCGGCCTCGTCGCGGCAGCGACCGCACTGTCCATGGTGCTGGCCGGCTGCGACTCCGGAAAAGATGCGAGCGCGGCGTCCGACAGCCCGACCAGCGCCGCGCCGACGACAGCGGCCGCCGCTGCGGATGCGGGCAACAGCAAGGCAAGTGACGGCCCCAACCCGACGATCGCCAGCTACATCAAAGACCACAAGATCACCGAACAGCAGGTGCACCGCACCGACAACGGCGAGCCGAAGGTCGACCTGCCGAAGCCGGACGGCTGGAAGGCCACCGGTGACGACAATCCGCCATGGGCGTACGACTCGATCATCTACAACGGACCCGTCGACCCGGCGAACTACGCGCCCAGTGTCATCGCGCTGCTGTCGAAGCTGACCGGCGATGTCGATGCCAAGGCGCTGATGGCCACCGCGCCCGGGGAGATTCAGAACCTGCCGGGCTTCACGCCGTCGGGTCCCGGTACCGAAACCAAGGTGCGCAACTACCCCGCCTACCGCATCGCCGGCACCTGGGTGTCCGACGGCAAGACGAAGTTCGTCGCGCAGCAGACGGTGATCTTCCCGTCAGGCGGGGCAACCTATGTCCTGCAACTGAATTCAGACGGTGCGGTGGACCAGACGCCGATCATCCAGGCCGCCACCGACACCGTCGCGCAGCAGGTCAAGATCACGCCCTAGCGCTCGCGCAGGGAAATCAGTTGTCGCGGATGGCATCCAGGCGCTTGGTGGCCGCCTCGAACTCGGCGACCAGATCGGCGATGATGACCTCCACCGGGCGGATCTCGTTCATCCGGCCGACGATCTGACCGACCGGCATGGCGACCGCGGTCGGATCATCGGAAAGGCTCATCCGCTGATGCGCCTCTCCGACGAGAATGTTCTGCAGTGGCATCGGCAGCGCTTCGGGCGCATCCGGTGCGTCCCAGGCGTCGGTCCAGCGGCTCTTCAGAATCCGAGCGGGCTTGCCGGAGTAAATCTTTCGGCGCACGGTGTCGGCGGAGGTGGCATTCAGCAATGCCTCCTGGATCACCGAGGCACCCGACTCGCGACGCACACCCAGGTCGTATTCGGCCGCGGTCAGGAATGCCGAGCCCATCCAGACGCCCTGCGCGCCGAGCGCCAGTGCCGCGGCCAGCTGCCTGCCACTGCCGATCCCTCCGGCAGCGAGCACCGCGGCCTTACCGTCCACGGCGTCGACGATCTCGGGCCACAGCACCACGGAACCGATCTCGCCGGTGTGCCCACCGGCCTCATGCCCCTGGGCGATGACGATGTCCACTCCGTTGGCGACGTGGCTGAGCGCATGCTTCGCGCTGCCGGCCAGCGCGGCCACCGGGACACCTGCCTCGTGGACCTGCTCGATGACGTCATTGGGCGGGGACCCCAGCGCGTTGGCGATCAGCTTGATCGGATGGCGCAATGCCACCTCGACATGGCTTCGCGCCACCGAGTGCAGCCAACCCAGCACACCGGTGTTGTGCTCACCCTCGGCGGGAAGCGGCGGAACCCCAAGATCAGCAAGGGTTTTCGCGACGAAGTCCCGATGAGCCTGGGGAATCAGCTTGTCGATGTCGACCGCGCTGCCCTCGGTGGGGACCTTGTTGGGCATCACCACGTCGACGCCGTACGGCTTACCGTCGGTGTTGGCGTCCATCCAGGACAGCACGTTTTCCAGCTCGTCGGGATCGTTGAACCGGACGCAACCCAGCACACCCATGCCGCCCGCGCGGGTCACAGCCGCCGCCACCTTCTCCGACGGAGTGAAGACGAAGATCGGGTACTCGATGCCGAAGCGTTCGCAGAGTTCGGTTTTCATGTCTGTTTCCTAACTACGCCTGCACGCCTGCGTGCTTGGCGTGCACCTCGTCGGCCGGACGGGCCTCGGTCTGATCCTTGGCCCAGCGGTAGTCGGGCTTGCCCGCCGGGGACCGCTTGACCTCATCGACCAGCCACAGGCTGCGCGGCACCTTGTAGCCGGCGATCTCGCTACGGACGAACGCGTCCAGGTCGGCCAGCGCGGGCTTGGTGCCCTCGCGGGGCTGCACGACGGCCGCGACATGCTGGCCGAAGCGCGGGTCCGGAACGCCGACCACCAAGGCGTCGAACACATCCGGGTGACCCTTGAGCGCGGCCTCGACCTCTTCGGGGTAGATCTTCTCGCCACCCGAGTTGATCGACACCGAGCCGCGGCCCAGCATGGTCACGCTGCCGTCGGCCTCGACCTCGGCGAAGTCACCGGGGATCGCGTACCGCACCCCGTGGAACGTCCGGAAAGTCTCGGCAGTCTTCTTCTCGTCCTTGAAGTAACCGACCGGGATGTGGCCGCACTTGGCAATGATGCCGCGCACGCCCGAACCCGGAACCACCTCGTTGCCGTCCTCGTCGAGGACCTTGGTGTTCTTGTCGATGGTGACCCGCGGGCCGCCGGTGTGCGACTGCCCCTTGGCGACGATGCTGGTGCCGCCGAAACCGGTCTCCGACGAGCCGATCGAGTCGGTGATGATCCGATTCGGCAGCAGCTCGAGGAACTTCTCCTTGAGGCTGGTGGAGAACAGCGCGGCGGTGCTGGCCAGCAGGAACAGCGAGGACAGGTCGTAGGTGTTGCCCTCCTCCTGGTGCGCCAACAGGGCGTCCAGCAGCGGGCGGGCCATCGCGTCGCCGGTGAAGAACAGCAGATTCACCTTGTGGTCGTGGATCATTCGCCACGCGGTGTCGGCGTCGAACTCCGGCATCAGCACCACGGTGTGGCCGGTGAACATGGCCATCCAGGTGGCCGACTGGGTCGCGCCGTGGATCATCGGCGGGATGGGGAGCCGGATCATCGGCGGGTTCGCGGCGGCCTGCTTGGACAGGTCGTACTCGTCGGCGATCGGCTCGCCGGTGGCGAAGTCGGTGCCGCCGAACAGAACTCGGTAGATGTCCTCGTGCCGCCACATGACGCCCTTGGGGAATCCGGTGGTGCCGCCGGTGTACAGCAGGTAGATGTCGTCTTCGCTGCGCGGGCCGAAGTCGCGCTCGGGCGAGTGCTCGGCGATGGCGGAGTAGAACTCGACGCCACCGTAACGCTGGAAGTCGTCGTCGGAGCCGTCCTCGACGACCAGGATGGTCTTGAGCAGCGGCAGCTCGGGCAGCACGTTGGCGACCCGGTCCGCGTACTGGCGCTCGTGGATCAGCGCGACCATGTCCGAGTTCTCGAACAGGTACTTCAGCTCGCCCTCGACGTAGCGGAAGTTGACGTTGACCAGGATGGCGCCGGCTTTGATGATGCCGAGCATGCCGATCACGATCTCGATGCGGTTGCGGCAGTAGAGCCCAACCTTGTCGTCCTTCTTGACGCCGCGGGAATGGAGGTAGTGAGCCAGGCGGTTGGCCTTCTCCTCCAGCTGGGCGTAGGTCAGTTGTTCGTCGCCACAGATGAGGGCGACGCGGTCCGGCACAGCATCGATGGCGTGCTCGGCAAGATCTGCGATATTCAGAGCCACGTTACATAAACTAGAACGTGTTACATTTTGTGACAAGTCTAACGTTCTCGAGCCCGGAGGAAGGCACCTGTGAGCGAGCCCGAAAAAGGCCCCGACGCCCTCATTGAGCAGCGCGGACACACTCTGATCGTCACTTTGAACCGACCCGAGGCCCGCAACGCCCTTTCTGGCGAGATGCTCTCGATATTGGTCGAGGCCTGGGACCGCGTCGACAACGATCCCGAGATTCGCACCTGCATCCTGACCGGTGCAGGCGGCTACTTCTGTGCCGGCATGGACCTCAAGGGCGCCACCAAGAAGCCGCCGGGCGACTCCTTCAAGGACGGCAGCTACGACCCGTCGCGCATCGACGGTCTACTCAAGGGCCGCCGCCTGACCAAGCCGCTCATCGCCGCGGTCGAGGGCCCGGCCATCGCCGGCGGCACCGAGATCCTGCAGGGCACCGACATCCGCATCGCCGGGGAGAGCGCCAAGTTCGGCATCTCCGAAGCGAAGTGGAGCCTGTACCCGATGGGCGGCTCGGCGGTGCGCCTGGTGCGCCAGATTCCGTACACCATCGCGTGCGACATGCTGCTGACCGGACGGCACATCACCGCGGCCCAGGCTCTGGAATACGGGCTGATCGGGCACGTGGTGCCGGACGGCACCGCGCTGGAGAAGGCCCTGGAGATCGCCGAGGTGATCAACAACAACGGTCCGCTGGCCGTGCAGGCCATCCTGAAGACCATCCGCGAGACCGAGGGCATGCACGAACTGGACGCCTTCAAGCCCGACACCGCCAACGGCATCCCGGTCTTCCTGTCCGAGGACGCCAAGGAAGGCCCGCTGGCATTCAAGGAGAAGCGCGCACCGCAATTCAAGATGCGCTGATGCACATCGCCGTGACGGGCGGCACCGGCTACGTCGGTGCCCACACCGTCCGCGCGCTGCTGGCAGCCGGGCATACGGTCCGGCTGCTGGTGATCCCCGGCGGCAGCGACGACGCGGCGCTCGACGCACTGTGCCAGCTGGGTCCCCTCGAGGTCCTGGCCGGCGATATCCGCAATCCCACAACGGTTTCCGAGCTACTGGCCGGATGCGACGCCGTGCTGCATGCGGCCGGTGTCGTCGGCACCGACAGTCGCCGCACCCAGCTGATGTGGGAGATCAACGCCTACGCCACCGAGGCCCTGCTGACGCAGGCCGCCGAGTTGGGGCTCGACCCCATCGTGTCGGTGTCGTCCTACAGTTCGCTGTTCCCGCCGCCCGATGGCATCATCGGGCCCGACACTCCCCCGGCACCCGGCCGCAGCGACTACGCCCGCACCAAGGCCTACGCCGATCTCGCGGCCCGGCGGCTACAGGCCGAGGGCGCTCCCGTCGTCGTCACCTACCCGTCGTCGGTGGTCGGGCCGGCCTTCCACACGGCAGTCGGTGTGACGCAACGTGGTTGGGACCCGATCGTGCGGTACCGCATCGCCCCGCGCCTGCGCGGGGGCATGCAGATGATCGATGTCGGCGACGTGGCCCGCGTACACACGGCGCTGATGCAGCCCGGCCGCGGACCGAAGCGCTATGTCTGCGGCGGCGTGCTGCTGACGTTCGACCAGATGGTCGACGCACTGCAGTCCGCACTGGGCCGGCCGATCCGCCGGATTCCCCTGTCGCCCAGCCTGTTTCGCGGCGTCGGCCGAGTTTCGGATTTCGCCGGGCGCTGGCTGCCCCTGGCCGAGGGCCTGAGCCACGAAGCCGCCGTGCTGCTGACGGCGGCCGTACCCACCGACGACAGCCTGACCTTGTCCGACCTGAGCCTGACCTGGCGCGACCCCCGAGAGTCGATCGTCGAGTCATTTGCGTGATTCGTGCACGATTTTCCGCGGTCATCGCGGAAAATCGTGCACATGTCTGAACCCAGTAGGCCTCTGCTGCGCGGCCTACTACTGCAACTCGCGTTGCGGGCGCTGTTGGCGGTGTTCATCGGGTTCGGGTTGCTGTTCGAGCCCCCGAACGCCAACGTACGGCTGCACTGGGGCATCTTCGCCTGCTACGTCGCGATGGTCGCGGCGTGGGGATTGTGGGCGCGACGCTCGGCCGATCAATCCGACCAGCGAACCAAGCGGGTGGCGGCACTGTTCCTGTTATGCGCGGATCTGACTGTGGTGGCGGTCATTTCAGTGGACAGCGGGCTCAGTTCGCCCGAAACCTGGACGTCCGACGTCCTGCAGCACGGGCTGTTCCTGATCCCGCTGATCGCGGCGGCGCAGCTCGATCCCGCCGTCAGCGCCATGATCGCGATCCCCACCGTCGCCACGTTCTTCGTCGTGAACTGGATCGACCGGGAAGCCAACGGTCACGAGCCCTGGGGCTCGATCCTGTTGCGGACCGCGATCGTGTTCGGCCTGGCCGCAGGGTCGGTCGCGCTGTCGTGGATTCAGCAAGCCAAGACGCGGACCATCGCCGACCTGGCCCAGGAGCGGACCCGGCTGCTCGAAGAGGTGATCAGCCTGGAGAAGCGGGAGCGCCAATCGCTCTCGGAGCGTCTGCACGACGGCGCGCTGCAGTACGTCCTGGTGGCCCGGCACGACATGGAGGACGTCCGCGACGGGTCGATCGAGGGCATGGACCGCGTCGACTTCGCGCTCGCGGAATCCTCCCGGCTGCTGCGCGACGTGGTGCGTGAACTGCATCCCGAGGTGCTGGCCCGCTCCGGTCTCAAGACCGCGATCACCTCGCTGGCCGACGGCATCGCCGCACGGACCAGCATCACGGTTCACCTGGACGCCGAAGGCTGGCCCGACAGCCTGCGCACCAACGTCGACCATCTGCTCTACAGCGCGGCCCGGGAGTTCTCGACCAACGTGATCAAACACGCGCACGCCGACAATCTGCGATTCAGGCTGGCACACAACGGCAGTCGGGCCGAACTACGCATCGCCGACGACGGCGTCGGCATTCCGGCGGACCGGCTCGCGCAGAGCGTCGAGGACGGTCACATCGGCTTCGCCTCGATCTGCACGAAAGTGCTTGCCACGGGCGGCCAATTCACGGTCACGGGTTCCCCCGGCACCGTCATCTCGATGGCGGTGCCTGCGACCCCCAGCTAGAACGCCGCGCCCTGCTCGCGGTCGAGGTAGGTGCTGGTCTTGTTCTTCAGGAACACCAGGTACACCACCAACGACACGGCGATGCACACGGTGACGTAGCCGATGAACAGCGGCACCTGGTCACGCGCCTTGAGTGCTTGATAGATCAGCGGCGCGGTACCGCCGAAGATCGAATTGGCCAGTGCGTAGCCGACTCCCACGCCCAGGGCCCGCACATGCGCGGGGAACAGTTCGGACTTCACCAGCGCGTTGATCGACGTGTAGCCGGTCAGGATGACGTAACCGACCGCGAGCAACGTGAACGTCGCGATCGGCGAATGTGTCTGCGGCAGATAGGTGATCAGCACATAGGTGTAGACCAGACCACCGAAACCGAACCACAGCAGCAGGGGTTTGCGGCCCACCCGGTCACTGATGATCCCGCCGATCGGCTGCAACAGCATCAGGAAGATGAGGCCGGCCAGGTTGATCCACGTCGCTGTCATCGCCTCGGTCTTGTACGTGGTCTTGACGATGGCGGGGGCGTTCACGCTGTAGGTGTAGAACGCGACCGTGCCGCCGAGCGTGATCAGGAAGCACAGCAGCAGCGGCCGCCAGTACTTGGTCAGCAGTTCGCGCAGCGAGCCCGCACCGGTGTCTTTGCCCGCTTTGATCGCCGCCAACTGCTCCTCGGACAGCGACTCGTCCATGGACCGGCGCAGCCAGAACACCACCACCGCTGCCACGCCACCGATGGCAAAAGCGATGCGCCAACCGAATTCGTGTACCTGATCCTTGGTGAGCGCGGTCAGGATGATCAGCAGGGTGAACTGGGCGAGCACATGCCCGCCGACCAGCGTGACGTACTGGAACGAGGAGAAGAAGCCGCGCCGTTCCCGCGTGGCCGCCTCCGACATGTACGTCGCGGAGGTGCCGTATTCGCCGCCGGTGGCGAAACCCTGCACCAGCCGGCACAAGATGAGCACGACCGGCGCGGCCGCCCCGATCGTCGCCTGCCCGGGCACCAGCGCGATCACCATGGAGCACATCGCCATCAGCGACACGCTGAAGGTCAGGGCGGCGCGCCGGCCGCGACGGTCGGCGTACCGCCCGAAGAACCAGGAGCCCACCGGCCGGGTCAGGAACGTGACGGCGAAGATCGCGTAGACGTAAATCGTCGAATTCTGGTCCGCCTCATCGAAGAACTGCTTCTCGAAGTAGGTGGCGAACACGGTGTAGACGTAGACGTCGTACCACTCCACCAGGTTGCCCGAGGAGCCCCGAATAGTATTCCAGATCGCGCGGCGGTTTTCGGCTTTGGTCGATGAGATCATCGATGTGGTCATGCCGCCCATCATTGACGCACGCCACTACACCGTGCGACGGAACCTGCCGATTCCTTGCATTCCTTGCACAGTTCTCACATTGGCCGGCGCCTCGGCGCGCTACAGCACCCGGGCTGTCGGGGTGAACACCACCGGCATGGCCTCGGGGCCGCTGACGAAGTTGGCGGCGCGCAGCGGGATCGCAGCGCCTTCGGCCAGGCGGAGGTCGGGCAGCCGCTGCATCAACCGCTCGGTCATCAGGCGCAGCTCCAGCCGGGCCAGCTGGTTACCCATGCAGAAGTGGGTGCCGAAGCCGAAAGCCAAGTGACTGTTGGGGGTCCGGTCGATGTGGAACTCGTCCGGGTTCTCGAACTGGTCGCCGTCGAAGTTCGCCGCCTCGAACATCAGCATGACCTTCTCGTCCTTCTTCAGCTCGGTGCCGTAGAAGACGGTGTCCGCGGTCAGGACGCGACACATGTTCTTGATGGGCGAGGTCCAGCGCAGCATCTCCTCGATGGCACCGGGCATCAGCGAAGGATCGGCGACCAGCCGGTCCCACTGGTCGCGGTGCCGCATCAGCTGTTCGGTGCCGCCGGACAGGGTGTGCCGCGTGGTCTCGTCGCCGCCGATCAGGATCAGCAGCGTCTCCATGACGATCTCGTCGTCGCTCAGCCGCTGACCTTCGACCTCGGAGTTGATGAACACCGAGAACAGGTCGTCGGTCGGGTTGGCGCGCCGGTCCTTGATGACGTCCATGGTGAAAGCGGTATATGCCGCAAAGGTTTCCATCAGTTTCTGGATCGACGACTCGTCCAGGTGTGAGGACAGCCCGGACACCAGCTCGTCGGACCAATCGAGCAGCATCTCGCGCTCTTCCGGCACCACACCCAGCATGTCGCCGATGACGGCCATGGGCAGCGGCGACGCCAGATCGCGGACGAAGTCGGCCTCGCCCTTCTCACAGATGTTGTCGATCAGGGCGTCACACAGCCGCCCGATGGACGGCACCTTGTCCATGACGCGCTTGCGGGTGAAGCCGGCGTTGACCAGCTTGCGCCGCACCAGGTGCGCCGGATCGTCCATGTCGATCATGTAGGGCATGCCCGGCTGATCGGGGCGGATGCCGCCGGCGTTGGAGAACAGCTCGGCGTTGCGCTCGGCATCGAGCACGGACTGGTACGTGGTCACCGCGGCCTGCCCGGTGCGGTCCCGGAACACTGGCTCGTTGTCCCGCATCCAGCGATAGGCCTCATGCGCGGCCTGCCGGTCGGCATAGAACCGACCGTCGGCCAGGTCAACGTCGGGGCGGGTCAGAACACTGGTCACTTGATCTCCTGAGCGTCGGCGAAAGTCATGTCTACGTTTTCAGCGGAACCGGAAAGCATGGCGCGTTTCGGCAATCCGAGCGCCGCCAGTTCCTGGGCAAAGGGGTGGTCACCAAGTCGCACCGTCACGCCGCCGGGCCGGTAGCGCACGCCGGACGGCCGCATCACGCCGACGGTCTCCCGGGTGACGCCATCGAGGTGCGAATACGTCGGGGGCGCTTGCGGTTTGGACGGCGCGGGCACCGGGAAGCCCGGCCGGAAGTCCATCCCGACGGCGAACCGGCCGTCGATGGTGACGTCGAAGGAGAAGTTCTTTCCGCCGTCGATGGCGAAATCCGCCATCACCTTGGGGTAACCCCAGATGTTCCGGCCGGCTTCCAGGGTGAAGGCTTGGTCGACGGGAAGGTGATGGATGAAGGCGCCCGCCGATTGCAGGGCGCGCAGGCCCGAGGCGTTCGAACCGGGCGGGTTCACCATGATGTTGGTGCCGTACTCGTAGTACTGGCCGAGGTCACTGTCGACGTAGTGCATCAGCATCAGCACGGCCACCGCGCGGCGTGGGCGGAACCGGCACACCTGCAGGCCGCTGTAGTCGATTATGCGTTGCGCGGCATCGGCGTCGACCGAGAACATCGCCATGTGCTGCGTCGCCTTGCGGACGCGCACCGGCATGGTCAGCACGGTGCCCGCGATGGTGTGCTGCGAGGGCGCGGCCCCGGTGGCGTCTGTCACACCACAAATCTAGAACACGTTATAGACACTTCGCAATAAGTGTCTACTGCCGCATTCGCGAACAGACGCAAAACTGCACTTCGGCGGGCCAAAGAGACAGTTTTGCGTCTGCTCGCGGGACTGACTAGACCAAGTCAGCCAATTGGTTGATCTGCTCGACCGACTTGGCCCCGACCACCATCATCGTGACGCCGGAGGCCTCCCAGGCCTTGATCTGTTCCTTGACGTAGTCGAGGTTCCCGACGATCGCGGAGTCGTCGACCAGCTCGTCCGGAATGACCTTGGCGGCCTCGTCCTTGCGGTCGGTGCGGAACAGCTTGGTGACGTCGTCGACGACCTCGGCGTAGCCCATGCGGCGGTACACCTCGGCGTGGAAGTTGGTGTCCTCCGAGCCCATGCCACCCATGTAGAGCGCGAGGTGCGGCTTCATCATCTCCATGACCATCGGCCGGTCGTCGGTGACGACGATCTGTGCGGTGGCACAGATTTCGAACGTCTCGCGGGTCCGCCGGGCGCCGGCGCGGGCGAAGCCCTCGTCGAGCCACTCGTTGTACATGCCGGAGATCCGCGGCGAGTAGAAGATCGGCAGCCAGCCATCGGCGATCTCGGCGGCCAGTGCGACGTTCTTGGGGCCTTCGGCGCCGAGCATCACCGGGATGTCCGCGCGCAGCGGATGGGTGATGGGCTTGAGCGGCTTGCCCAGACCCGTGGTGCCCTCACCCGACAACGGCAGCGGGTAGTGCGGGCCGGCGCTGGTGACCGGGGCTTCGCGGGCCCAGACCTGGCGCAGGATGTCGACGTATTCGCGGGTGCGGGCCAACGGCTTCGGGAACTTCTGCCCGTACCAGCCCTCGACGACCTGCGGCCCCGAGACGCCGAGGCCCAGGATGTGGCGACCACCCGAGAGGTGATCGAGGGTCAGCGCCGCCATGGCACACGCGGTGGGCGTGCGGGCCGACATCTGGATGACCGAGGTGCCCAGGCGCATCCGGGTGGTTTCCCGCCCCCACCAGGCCAGCGGGGTGTACGCGTCCGAGCCCCAGGCCTCCGCGGTGAAGACGGTGTCGAACCCGGCTTCCTCCGCTGCCGCGACGAGCGTCGCGTGATCGGTCGGCGCCTTGGCGCCCCAGTATCCGAGCTGCAAACCGAGTTTCATGGGGCCGCCTTTCCGAACCTGCTTGCCACGATTGTTAGAACCTGTTCTACTCGATGCCGTGAGCGCTAGCCAAAGCAGCCCAGCCCAGATGGCAGGCCATGAGCCGCCCCTTTCAGCTCCGCTGAAACTGTCATTCGACTACACCCGTTCAGTAGGTCCGGTCCTGAGTCAGTTCTTCACCGCGCTGCGCGGACGACGCGTCGTCGGCACCCGCGGTTCGGACGGCCGGGTACACGTACCTCCCGCCGAGTATGACCCTGTCACCTACGAGGCCCTGACCGAGGTCGTTCCGGTTTCCAGCGTCGGCACCGTGGTGTCGTGGACCTGGCAGCCCGAGCCCCTGGAAGGGCAGCCCCTGCAGCAGCCGTTCGCCTGGGCGCTGATCAAGCTCGACGGCGCCGACACCCCGTTGTTGCACGCGGTCGATGCTCGGGAGGGCTCGCTGAAGTCCGGCGACCGCGTCCGCGCGCACTGGGTCGACGAGCCCGTCGGCGCCATCACCGACATCGCATACTTCGTGCCCGGTGAAGACGCAGAAGAACCGCTGCCGGCCGACGATCGCGACCCCGTGACCATGCTGGTCGTGCCGTCGTCCATCGAAATCCAGCACACCGCTTCGCATCCCGAGACCGTGTTCCTGCGTGGTCTGCAGGAGGGCAAGCTGCTCGGTGCCCGCACCAAGGCCGGCCGCGACGGCAAGCCCGGCGCGGTGCTGTTCCCGCCGAAGGAGGCCGACCCGGCCACCGGTCTGGAACTCGACGAATTCGTCGAGTTGGTCGACCGCGGCACCGTCACCACCTTCGCGATCATCAACATCCCGTTCGCCGGGCAGCGCATCAAGCCGCCGTATGTGGCCGCCTATGTGCTGCTCGACGGCGCCGACATCCCGTTCCTGCATCTGCTCACCGAGATCGACGCGGCTGAGGTCCGGATGGGTATGCGGGTGGAGGCGGTGTGGAAGCCCCGCGAGGAGTGGGGTCTGGGCATCGACAACATCTCGCACTTCAAACCGTCCGGCGAGCCTGACGCCGACTACGACTCGTACAAGCACCACCTGTAAAGGGCCACAATGACTTTCGTAAGGGGCCAACAATGACTTCCACTGACGTAGCGGTCGTCGGGTTCGCGCATGCCCCGCATGTGCGCCGCACCGACGGCACCACCAACGGCGTCGAGATGCTGATGCCGTGTTTTGCAAAGCTGTACGCCGAGTTGGGCCTCAAGCAGACCGACATCGGCTTCTGGTGCTCCGGATCGTCGGATTACCTTGCCGGCCGGGCATTTTCGTTCATCTCGGCGATCGACTCGATCGGCGCCATCCCGCCGATCAACGAATCGCACGTCGAGATGGACGCGGCCTGGGCACTGTATGAGGCCTACATCAAGATCCTGACCGGCGAGGTCGACACCGCGCTGGTCTACGGCTTCGGTAAGGGCAGCGCCGGCACTCTGCGCCGGGTGCTGGCCCTGCAGACCGACCCGTACACCGTCTCGCCGCTGTGGCCGGACGCCGTGTCGATGGCAGGTCTGCAGGCCCGCTTCGGTCTGGACGCCGGGAAGTGGACCGCCGAGCAGATGGCGCAGGTGGCGCTGGATTCGTTCGCCGTCGCCGAGCGCGTCGACCGGCTCGAGTCCGCCGCCACGGTGAGTGAGCTGCTGGACCGTCCGTTCTTCGCCGACCCGCTGCGCCGCCACGACATCGCACCGATCACCGACGGCGCCTCCGCGATCGTGCTGGCCTCAGCAGACAAGGCGCGGGAACTGCGCGAAAACCCCGCGTGGATCACCGGTTTCGAGCATCGCATCGAGACCCCGATCCTGGGCGCCCGTGACCTGACGGTCTCGACCTCGACCGCCGCATCGGCCGCCGCCGCCACCGGTGGGGACGTCGGCTCGATCGACATCGCCGAGTTGCACGCGCCGTTCAGCCACCAGCAGCTGATCCTCGCCGAGGCGATCGGGTTGAAGGACTCGACGAAGATCAACCCATCCGGTGGCGCCCTGGCCGCCAACCCGATGTTCTCGGCCGGCCTGGAGCGCATCGGCTTCGCCGCCGAACACATCTTCAACGGATCGGCGAATCGCGTACTGGCCCACGCCACAAGTGGTCCTGCGCTGCAACAGAATCTGATTGCCGTTCTGGAGGGCAAGTAGCAATGGCCAAGAATCTCGCCGCCGTCCTCGGCACCGGACAGACCAAGTACGTCGCCAAGCGACTCGACGTGTCGATGAACGGCCTGGTGCGCGAAGCCATCGATAGAGCGCTCGCGGATTCCGGGTGCACCATGGCCGACATCGACGCCGTCGTGGTCGGCAAGGCACCGGACTTCTTCGAGGGCGTCATGATGCCCGAGCTGTTCATGGCCGACGCCACCGGCGCCACCAACAAGCCGCTGATCCGCGTGCACACCGCGGGTTCGGTGGGTGGCTCGACCGCGATCGTCGCCGCCAGCCTGGTCAAGTCCGGCAAGTACCGCCGCGTGTTGACCATGGCCTGGGAGAAGCAGTCGGAGTCGAACGCCATGTGGGCGCTCTCGATTCCGGTGCCGTTCACCAAGCCGGTGGGCGCCGGCGCGGGCGGTTACTTCGCCCCGCACGTGCGGGCCTACATCCGCCGCTCGGGCGCGCCGGAGAACATCGGTGCCATCGTGGCGGTCAAGGACCGGCTCAACGGCGCCAAGAACCCGCTGGCTCACCTGCACCAGCCCGACATCACCGTCGAGAAGGTGATGGCCTCCCAGATGCTCTGGGACCCAATCCGCTTCGACGAGACGTGCCCGTCCTCCGACGGTGCTGCCGCACTGGTCATCGGCAACGAGGAAGTCGCCGACGGCCGCGTCGCCGAGGGACATCCGGTCGCCTGGATTCACGCCACCGCGCTGCGCACCGAACCGCTGGCCTACTCGGGCCGCGACCAGGTGAACCCGCAGGCCGGCCGCGACGCGGCCGCTGCCCTGTGGCGCGACGCCGGCATCACGAGCCCGATCGATGAGATCGACGTGGCCGAGGTGTACGTGCCGTTCTCGTGGTTCGAACCGATGTGGTTGGAGAACTTGGGCTTTGCCGCGGAAGGCGAAGGCTGGAAGCTCACCGAGGCCGGCGAGACGGCCATCGGCGGCAAGATTCCGTTCAACGCGTCCGGCGGCGTGCTGAGCTCCAATCCCATTGGCGCATCCGGCATGATTCGGTTCGCCGAGTCGGCCATCCAGGTCATGGGCAAGGCCGGCGACCACCAGGTCGAGGGCGCCCGCAAGGCGCTGGGCCACGCGTATGGCGGTGGCGCACAGTACTACTCGATGTGGGTCGTCAGCAGCGACAAACCTGGAAAGGACTGACATGACGGTTTCCGATCCGAATCACCCCGCACACTTGGCCGGCAAGCGCTCCCGCGATGCCGTCGCCGCCCGCGACAAGGAAGCCTGGCTGGCCAATTTCGCCGACGACGCCATCGTGCAAGACCCGATCGGACCGTCGTTCCTGGACCCCGAGGGCAAGGGGCACAGCGGCAAGGAAGCCATCTCGGCGTTCTGGGACAAGGCGATCGCTCCCGCCGACAAGCTGGTGTTCAACTTCGAGACCACCTACCAGTGCGGTGACGAGGAAGCCAACGTCGGCAACATCGTGACCACCATCGCCGGGCGCGACTTCACGACTCCAGGCGTCTTCACCTACCGCGCGAACGAAGCCGGGCAGCTGCTGGCGCTGCGCGCCTTCTGGGAGGCTCCGCGTACTTCGTAAGGCGGGTTCAGAACGTCCAGGACCCCGAGGGTTGCAGGACGAAGCCGTGGCCGCCGGCGGTGCTGTCGATGCACGCGGTGACACCGCCCGGGGCGACGCCGCACGTGGCCGTCCCCAGAGACACCTTCTGCGTGGGCGCGAGCAGTGCGCCGCCGGCCAGATCGGTCGGGCAGGCACCCTGGTAGCGGCTGATCGTCCCCTCATTGGCTCCGTGCAACTGCGCCATCCCGAAATCGCACGGTGCCTTCGCGGAGGGGTCGACAGTGACAGCCACGCCCGCGGCTCCGGGCACCGGCCCATAACAGCGGACCGTCGTCCCGGCCCCGGCCAGTGCGCCGATGTCGCACGACAGGCCGTCGGGGGTGGCGAACTTCACCACCTGCTGCGTGGTGCTCCGGTAGGGGGCCAGGTGGGTGTTGGTGACGATGTCGAAGTTCGCGAAGTCGGGAAAGTTGGGTGGCGGCGCGGCGTGCGCGAGCGGGGCCATGAGCACCACGGAGGCACCGGCCAAGACAAAGAGTGGCAACTTCATGGGCCCAGTCTTGGCCGAACCGCGGCCCGAATATCAGATTTCCGTGAAATCCGGCACGCAACCGCCCTACAGCTCTTCGAGCCCTGCCAGGTAGCGCTCGGCCAGCTCGCGGTAGGCCTGCGGGTTGGTGTTGATCCACGTCTCGGCGCCGGTCCCGGCAATTGGGCCCCGAATCTTGGCCGGCGACCCCATGACCAGCACTTCGTCGGGAATCTTGGTCCCGGCGACCACCAGCGAGTGTGCCGCGACCAGACTGCGCCGACCGATCACCGCACCGTCGAGCACCGTGCTGTTGTTGGCGATCAGCGCCTCGGCACCGACATGCGCGCCGTGTACGACACACAGGTGGGCGATGGTCGCGCTGGGCCCGATATCGACCGGAATACCGGGAGGGGCGTGCAGCACGGACCCGTCCTGCACGTTGGCGCCGTTGCGGATGACGACGGGCGCGTAGTCGGCGCGCAGTACCGCGTTGAACCACACAGATGCCCCGGCCTCGACGCGGACATCGCCGATCAGGACGGCGGTGGGGGCGATGAAGGCCGTGGGGTCGACGACCGGGCTACGGCCCTCGAAGGAGTAAAGCGGCATGACATAGATATACCGCAGGTCGGGACGCTTGCATTGCGCTGCACCAAGTAAAAACTGTAACGTGTTCTAGTTACTCGGCACAGATTGGGAGGCCAAGGTGAGCACCGAAACCGCGGGGGTTCGCGAGATCGATACCGGCGCGCTGCCGGACCGCTTTGCCCGTGGATGGCACTGCGTGGGTCCTGTGAAGGACTTCCTGGACGGCAAGCCGCACTCGTTCGAGGCATTCGGCACCAAGTTGGTGGTGTTCGCGGACTCGAACGGTGACCTGAAAATCCTGGACGGCTACTGCCGCCACATGGGCGGAGACCTGTCACAGGGCACCATCAAGGGCGACGCGGTCGCGTGCCCGTTCCACGACTGGCGCTGGGGCGGCGACGGCAAGTGCCAGCTGGTGCCCTACGCCAAGCGCACGCCGCGCCTGGCCCGCACCCGCGCTTGGCACACCGACGTCCGTGGTGGCCTGCTCTTCGTCTGGCACGACCACGAGGGCAACGCGCCGACCGATGAGGTCCGGATCCCGGAGATCCCCGAGGCGGCCAGCGACGAGTGGACCGAGTGGCAGTGGAACTCGATGCTGATCGAGGGCAGCAACTGCCGCGAGATCATCGACAACGTCACTGACATGGCGCACTTCTTCTACATCCACTACGGCCTGCCGACGTACTTCAAGAACGTCTTCGAGGGCCACATCGCCAGCCAGTACCTGCACAACGTGGGCCGGCCGGACATCGGTGGCATGGGCACGCAGTACGGCGAGGCGCACCTCGACTCGGAGGCCTCGTACTTCGGGCCGTCGTTCATGATCAACTGGCTGCACAACAACTACAGCGGCTACAAGGCCGAGTCGATCCTGATCAACTGCCACTACCCGGTCAGCCAGGACGCGTTCGTGCTGCAGTGGGGCGTCATCGTCGAAAAGCCCAAGGGCATGGACGAGAAGACCACCCAGAAGCTGGCCGACGCCATGACCGACGGTGTCAGCAAGGGCTTCATGCAGGACGTCGAGATCTGGAAGCACAAGACCCGCATCGACAACCCGCTGCTGGTCGAGGAAGACGGCGCGGTCTACCAGATGCGTCGTTGGTACCAGCAGTTCTACGTCGACGTCGCCGACATCACGCCGGACATGGTCGACCGCTTCGAGCTGGAGATCGACACCACCGTTGCCAACGAGAAGTGGCAGGGCGAGGTCGCCGAAAACCTCCGCATCCAGGCCGCGGCCAAGGAAGCCGCGGAGCAGTCCAGCTGATGACCCAGCACGACGAACGGACCCAGGCTCCCGATGCCGAGAGCCTGGCCCGTTCGATGCTGCAGCTGATGGGTCACGGTGACGAGGATGACCACGCACATCCGGCGTCCGACTCACCCGCGAGCGGATCCTGGTCCAAGGCACCAGATTTCGCCGACGACCCGGTGCGCTTGGCCGCCGTTCGCGAGGCCACGGCGGCTGATCGCCAGCGCTACCTGACGGCGGGCCTGGTTCCGGTGGACTGCCGGTTCTGCCACTCGACGGTGGCGGTGAAGAAGCTGGGACCCGAACACACTGCGGTGCAATGGAATTCGGGAGCGACGCAGCGGTGCGCGTATTTCAGCGAGATCCGCGCCGGAGGCGGCGACCCCAGTCGCAGCCGCTCGTGCCCGAAGATGTCCGACAGCATCAAGCATGCCGTCGCCGAGGGGTGCCTGGAGGAGTTCTCCACCGCCCCCTCCCCTGGCGACGGCTAGCGGTTCTCTCACGAGCAGACACAAAACTGCCCCTCTTCACGTGAAGAGGGGCAGTTTTGTTGGGGCAACTCCCGCTTGCGGGGGACTGCTCGGCAATTACAGGTTGGCGAAGCGCTCCTTGACCTGCTCCCCGGTCAGCCCGTAGTCGGACAGCGAGTAGGTGTGCTTCGGCGCCCGCGGACCCTGCTGGCTCTGGGCGTGGCTATCGACCATCGCCTGCCGCGCGGCGTCGGTGAACTCCAGATCGAAGGTGCGGTAGATGCCCTCGACAGCACCGACCGGGTCCTTGATGAACTCGAAGTAGTCGACGTCGCAGAACTGCTTGGGATCATGCTTCGCCCGCTCGGCGTTGAACAGTTCCAGCCCACGCGACCAGGTTTCCAGCGAGTCGTCGCCGATCACCTTGCCGGTGAAGGAGTTCGACCAGCCGGCCGTGGTGTGCTGCGACAGCGAGCACATGGACGCCAGGATGGTCTCCGCCGGCCGGTGGCACTGCACGACGAGCGCGTCGGGGTACACCTTGAACAGCGCCTCGAGGGCGAACAAGTGGCTGGGATTCTTGAGTACCCAACGCTTTTCGGGCTCGTTCAGGCCGATCAACTGCAGATTCTGGCGGTGCCGCTGGTAGGACTTGGTCCAGTCCTGACGGGCCAGCCACTGGGCGTACGACGGGACGTGCGCCAGCGTCTCGTACGACACCGAATGCAACGACTGCCGCAGCAGCTGCCAGCATTCCTCGACCTCGTCAGCGGTCATGAAATGCAACCCGGTGTAGTCCGGGTTCTCCTCGTGCGCTTGCTTGAATCGGGCATCCAGCGCACTGAAAACCGGGTTTTCCGACCAGGTTTCACGCGGCGGCCGCGGCTGCGGGAACTCCGCGAGCCACATCTCCAGCCCCTGGTGTGCCGGGTCGGCAGTCAGCAGCCGGTGGATCACCGTGGTGCCGGTGCGCGGCAGGCCCGTGACGAAGATGGGCCGTTCGATCGGCACATCAGCGTGCTGCGGGTACTGCTTGAACGCAGCGTTGGACACCAGCCGCGCCACCAAGGCGTTGCGGGTGAAGAACCGCTGCATCTTGCTGCCGAGCTCGGTAAGGTCGGCTTCGCGCTGGTACGCATCCAGCAGTACGCCAAGGGCTTCCAGGTAGTTGTCGTCGTCGCCGCCGAAATCCTCCAGCCCACAGGCCTTCACGGCCGAGGCGTGCAGGTCCTCGATGGTGCCCACATTGGTGCGTGTCATGCCTTGTACTCCCCGCAGTTCACATCCAGCGCCTGGCCGGTGATGCCGCTGGACAGGTCACTGGCCATGAACAGGATGGCAGAGGCCACCTCGTCCTCGGTCGGCAGCCGCTTCAGATCGGAGCCGGCGGCCGATGCAGCGTAGATCTGCTCGACGGTGGTGCCGTACTTCTGCGCCTGGTGGCCGAAGTAGCCCTCCAGGGTCTCGCCCCAGATGTAGCCGGGCAGCACCGAGTTGACCCGGATACCCTTCTCGCCCAGCTCGGTCGAGAGGGTCTGGGACATGGCCAGCAGCGCCGACTTCGCCATCTTGTAGGCGCCGTACTTGGCCTGCGAATGCCGGACGACCATCGAGTTCACGTTCACCACAGAGCCTTTGGCGGCCTCCAGGGCCGGGGTGAACCCCTGGGTCATGCGCAGCGCGCCGAACACCGTCAGCTCGATCGCATCCCGCATGTGCTCGAACGTGGTGTTGGCGAACGGCTTCATGGACGGCACCCGGAACGCGTTGTTGATCAACACGTCTGCCTTGCCGAACTCCTCCAGGGTGCGAGCCACCACGTTGGCGACCTGCTCGTCGTCGGTGATGTCGGTGCCCACAACCAGTGCGCGACGACCCAGCGCCGCCACCTGCTTGGCGACGAGCTCCAGCCGCTCCACCGTGCGGGCGGCCAACACGAGATCGGCACCGTTCTCCGCACATCGGCGGGCCAGCGTCGTCCCGAGCCCGGGCCCGACACCGCTGATCACCACTACCTTGCTTGTCAGCAGTCCGCTCACGGTCAGCCCACCATCCTCTCGCCAATAAGCTTCTGCCGCAGCGCAATCCGCGCGCGCCAATCTTCGTCGGAAATCTTGTTGCTCTCGTAGAAGGGCAGCTTCGACGCCACCTCATCCAGGGTGACGACCTCGCACGTCGGGCCGTCCTCGGCCGCCAGCTCGCGGGACACTCGCTGCCAGCGGAACTGCAGGTAGCCCTTGGCGTGGCCCAGCGTCTCGCACCAGTTGGTCACGCCGGGGTTGTTCTCGGACACCACGATCCGGATCTTTCCGTCCGGATCCGCCTGCGCCTGAGTGCCGTTCAGCGACGTCTGGTGGTTGATGTAATCCAGCGAGATGTACCAAAGACTGCCCAGCTGGAAGCCCAGGTACGGCGCGTCCGTCACCGGAAGCGTGATGACCATGGCCTGGTCGGGTGTCATGTCGTAGTGCCCGACGGCCGAGTACTGAGTCGCCAGTCCACCAGGGGTCAATCGCGGCGCGGTCAGGGTGTTGACCGGCAGGTTGTCGTAGAACCACTTCGGGAACTGCAGCCAGGTCTTGACCCGCTGCACCAGCTGCTTACCGGCGACGGCGTACCGCTTCTCGATCAGCTCACGGGTCAACGGGTCCGGCGCGGTCCCCGCGGTGTCGGTCCGGGAGATGGCGAACGAACCACGCTGCGCCGACCAATCGTTGTAGACCTCGCGGATCACCAGCTGCGCCGGGGTGGCCGGCGTGAACCGCCACTCGAACGTGCCGTCGGCGGCGATGTCGAGCTTGCGGTCGTCGAAGGCCGTCTCGCTGTCCGGCACGTTGGCGTCGGTGTACTCGCCGCCGAGCAGCTGGAAGCTGACATCGGTGGTGGTGCCGCGACGCCCGGTGACGACGTATTCATGACCGGGCTGCACGCGGGTGCCGAAGTACATGGTGTCGGGGTTGTCGAGGCCCATCTTCTCGAAGGGACCCGTGCCGCTGTGCAGGAACGGGTGGTCCTTGTCGAAGTCGAACGCGACATGCGCGCACGACGCGATACAGCCGGCGAGGTACTGCAGGCCTTCGAGCAGGTCGGCCTCGGTTTCGATGAAAGGCGCGGCGGCGACGAGGCGCTCCGCCTCGGCGACGGCGTCGATGAACGACTGCGTAAACATTCGGTAGCACCCTTCCGTTCCAATATTGGAACGTATCGGTAGATATTCCGAATGAAGAGTAGAACGCGTTGCAGTTGTCGTCAATGCCGCGCAGGTCAACAGGCCGGCCAAACCCCCTGACACCGGTCCATATTTGGACCGGTGTCGTACATTCCTTGCCATGACCGACATCGGCCGCGCGTCGCCGCCCACCGCCCGCGTCGTGGCGGTGCTGGACTTCCTGGCCCGTCATCCCCAGGAACAATTCGGGCTATCGGAGTTGGCGCGCCGGCTCGACCTCAGCAAGCCCACCTGTCTGGGCATCGTCACCACGCTCGCCGAGGCCGGCTATCTGGTGCGCGACACGGCCGAGAAGACCTACCGGCTGGGCCCGCGGCTGATCACCCTTGGACATACCGCGCAGGAGTCCATGCGGATCAGCCCGGCCGCGCGGGCCGAACTGCGCCGGCTATCGGAGACGTTCAATGCCACAGCGGCGCTGTCGGCGGTGATCGACGACCGCATCACGCTGCTGGAACTCGTTGCGCCGCCGGGCAGTCCGGAACCGGTGCAGGTCGGGCAGAGCTACCCGTTCGCCCCGCCGGTCGGCCTCATGTTCGTGCTGTGGGACGAGCGTGCGGTCCGTGATTGGCTGGGCAAGGAGCCGACGATCCCCCTGCGCACCGACAGTGCGCGGCTGGAGCGGGTGATTGCCGAGTGCCGCGAATCGGGCTATCTCGTCGAGCGGCTGACGCCCGGTGGCCGGCGGCTGTACGCCATGATGGCCGGCATGTCGAGCAACCTGCCCGACGAATTACGGGTCCTGCTGGGCGAACTCGTCTCCGACATCGGCGAGCGCGTGTACCTGCCCAGTGAATCGAGCGCGGCGTCAGGCGGGCGATCCAAGCACGACATCAGCGTCATCGCCGCGCCGGTATTCGACCATCACCAACGTCAGGTCATGGTGCTGTCACTGCAGATCGGCCGTGCGCTGACCGATACCGAAATCAGTAAGCGCGCCCGCGGGCTGGTGGCCGCAGCCGCGACGCTGACGACGCAGCTGGGCGGGTCTCAGCCCGGCCGAACGTGAGCTAGTGTGCGAAATCCGTTGGCAGATTTGCACATTTGCTCACGTTCGACGGGTGAGAACTAGATGCCGTTGAGCACCGCGAGCGCGTCGGTCGGCGCGACCTGCAGGCCGCAGCGGTCCTTGAAGGCGGCCAGCGGCGCCTGGATGCCGCGCAGCGCGTCGGCCTGGTCCGGGTGTTCCTTGAAGTAGTTGTCGAACTGGCTCATCGCGGTGAACGCCGGCTGACGAGTGGCGTCGAGCAGCGAGCTGTCGGCATCCGGGTGCGCGGCGAAGTAGTCCGACAGCTGCAGGGTGACCGAGCTGATGGTCTTGGCCAGCGTCGCGGTGCTGCAGTCGGCGACAGTGGCGGCCGGCGCCACGGTGGTCGTCGTGGTCGTCGTCGGCGCCGCGGTGGCGGATGTGGTGGGAGCGGCCGACGTGGTCGGCGCAGCCGTCGCGGACGTGGTCGGCGCGGCTGACGTGGACGGCGTGGGCGTCACCGGCGTCGGATCCGCGGACGCGCGGGGCACGACCAGCGCGGCGCAGGCAGCGCCCAGGGCGATGAAGCCGAGGGTGGAACGGCCGAAGGTAACGGCACGAGTCATGGAATCCTCCTTGGTTCTGGCCGCATCCTTCTTCCCCGGCCTCTGGGGGTATTTCGCTCGCTGCGGCACTGCTGTTACACAAGCGACCAAAGATGCAGTTCAGGGCCTATGGGTGCGGGCATGAGCCACTTACTCGCATTAGCTCGATATGCCCCACGAGAGCGGCGGCAGGCGCGGCACTTTCGCCACCTCTTCAGTGAGACTGCCCGCGATGAGTTAGCTGACAGTTAACACAGCCGTCACGGAAATCGCCGTAAACGCTCTACGCTGATGGCCCGTGCGGACTGCATTCCACGAGCAACTCGACGCTCTCAACGACGGTATCGCCGGATTGTGCGAACACGCTGCAACGACGATGCAGCTGGCCACCGACTCATTGCTACTTGCTGAGGTGAGAGCCGCCGAACTGGTTCTCGACCGCCAGCACGAGATCGATCACGGTGCCGCTGCCCTCGAAGCGGATGCCTTCACGATCCTGGCCCGCCAGGCACCGGTGGCCCGTGACCTGCGCGCGGTCGTGAGCACGTTGCGGACGGTCGCCGATCTCCAGCGCATGGCGGCCTTGGCAGCGCACATCGCCCAGATCGGGCGCCGCCGCCACCCTGCGGCCGCCGTACCCGCCGAGGTGCGCGGCTACTTCGACGAGATGGGCCGCATCGCCGTCGAGTTGGCCTGGGAAGCGAAAGATATTGTGCTCGAGCAGAATCCAGAAAGAGCAGCACAACTTGCCGCTGAAGACGAAGCGATGGACGACATCCATGAGCGGCTGTTTGCCGTCGTGATGAGCCCGGATTGGCGCCACGGCACGACCGCAGCGGTGGACGTCACGTTGCTCAGCCGCTACTTCGAACGCTTCGCCGACCACGTGGTCGAGATCGCCGGCCGCGTCGTCTACCAGAACATGGGCACCCGCCGGAATTGACGCATCCGCCGCGGCCGGGTGACCGAGCCCGCGGCGTGAAACCTTTCACGCACGGGATCCGCCCCGTGTGAACAGGTCCTTACCGGGCGGACACCACAGGGAAACCGGATACGCACCTCGTCATTGCGATGGTCTGGCGGTAACAGGCACGCTCGCCAATTCCGTTGAGCAGCTTGCCCACCGGCCGGTGAGAACCGGCTCCCCAATGAGAGGCGCGCTCATCACCATGTCGAACCGTTATGCCATGTTGGCAGCCCTTTGCGTGGTGCTCCCGGTCGGCACCGCGCCGCTGGCACTCGCCGACCCGCCCACCGACCCTGCCCCCGTGCAGCCGGCCGGCAACCCCGGTCCCCCGCCGCCAGGCGAAGGCGCCGTCCCCTCAGGCCCCGCCGGAATCCTCGACACCCCCGACGGCTGGCACCTGTCGGTCGTCGGCAGCAACGAGACCCAACTGCCCGTCGCCCCCCTGACCACCGCACTCTCCTCACGCGAATACTGGGTCGCCGGCACCTTCACCGGCACCGTCACCGGCGGCGGAAAAACCAAACTCGCTGGTGGAACCCTCGAAGCCGGCGAACAGATCGGCTGCGGCATCATCTCCGACGAAACCGAGATCAACCCCGGCATCAGCTTCACCCCCGGTATCAAGATCCCGTTCGCCGGCACCGACCCCAGCCTGGGTACCGGTATCAGCCTGCAGGGCAAGGTCTACCTCAAGCCCGGCACCGTCACCACCGTCGCCATCGACAAGAAGTCGTTCAAAGGCACCACCGCCCGCGTCACCATCACCGGCGTCCGGATCAAGACCGACCAATGCGCCGGCCAGTCCTTCATCCGCTCCTACGCCACCCTCACCAGCTCCACCGACAACACCGACGACGTCATCACCTACCTCGGCGTGACCAAGTCCGTGTAGCGGCTGCCCCGTATTCCATTACAGCCCAAACCATTTCATTGCCGACACCGTCGAGAGGCATCACCACCATGTTCAACCGTCTAGCCGCCGTCGCCGCCGCAGGCACGCTGCTCTCAATCACGACAGCCCCCCTGGCCCCGGCCAACCCGGCCGACCCGGCCGGCTTCGACGGCCCACCACCGGACACCGGCATCGTGGCCTCCGACGAACCCGCCACCGTCACCTCCCCCGACGGCTGGATCCTGACCGTCGTCGCCAAAAACGAGACCGAGCTCCCCGTCGCCCCACTGACCACCGCGGTCAGCTCGCGCGAATACCTGGTGGGCGGCACGTTCAGCGGCACCGTCACCGGCAACGGCAAGACCACCCTCACCGGCGGCACCCTGGAAGCCGGCTACCAGATCGGCTGCGGCATCGAACTCGGCCAGGTGAAGTTGATCGGCTCGGTTGGCATCAGCACCGCGGGGTCGACCCTGGCCGGTCTGCTCCCCACCGGTGTCAGCTTCCCGATTGTCGGACAGATTGAAGTCCACCCGAAGCCGGGCACCGTCACCACCGTGCCCGTCGACAAGAAGTCCTTCAAGACCGCACCCGTGCGCGTCACCCTCAAGGACACCCATGTCAAGGTCGACGGCTGCGTGGGCCAGTCCTTCCTGCGGTCCTATGCCACGCTGACCAGCTCCACCACCGACACCGACGACGTCGTCGCCTACTACGGCATCACCAAGTCCGTGTGAGTGTCGAGAAGCTCACAATAGTTCCTGGTCAGCGCGCGTGAGTGCGGAGAATATTCGCTTTCCCGTCCAAGCTTGATGTGTTGCCATTGGGGCCATGCACCATTCGCCTTGGCCACTGGCGGACCTGGAAGTGATCACTCCGGTCCTGCGGCTCTGCCATGTGACCGACGCACTGGCCGACCAGCTCGCCCAACTGGCCGCCGAGGGCATCCACGATCCGGCCACCATGCCGTTCTCCACCCCGTGGACCGATGCGGTCTCGCCCGAGCTGGAGCGCAACACCGTCGCGTACTTCCGGCAGACCCGTGCCGAGGTGTCGACGGAGCACTGGGATGTGCCAATGGCCGTTCTGGTTGCCGGCACCGCTGCGGGCGTCTGCATTGTCAGTGCGGACGGCTTCCCGGCCCGACGGACCGTGTCCACCGGCTCCTGGCTGGGCCGCCGCTATCAAGGCCGCGGCCTCGGTCGGGAGATGCGCACCGCGGCGCTGCAACTGATCTTCGCCGGATTCGACGCCGACGTCGCCCGCACCGCCGCGTGGCATGACAACGCGGCGTCACTCGGCGTCACCCGGTCGCTGCCCTATGAGCGGACCGGGTCGTCCCGCCAATCACGGCGCGGTGTCTTCGACACCATGCTGGAGTTCACTATGACCCGCGCACAGTGGGACACCCTGCGCCGCAGCGATATCCAACTGCGTGGCGTGGATGCGGCGATCAACCAGCTGGGGCTGCACCGGAGCTAGCTCAGCGGCCAGTTATCGCACGCATATTGCGAAAATGCGTGCGATAACTGGACACTCGGCGAAGGACCATTCAGCTGACGGACGCGATCCCGAACGGCAGCACTGCGGGCGCCCCGGCGGCGCGCAGCACCTGCGTCGCCATGGTCAGGGTCCAGCCGGTATCGACGAGATCGTCCACCAGCAGCACCGGACCGCTGACGTCCAGGGCGGGGACCTCCCACGAATCCACCAGCGCCGCTACCCGATACGCCGAGTTGGCCGCGGTCACCGGGCGCCGCTGTGGCCGATAGTGCAACGTGCCGAGGTTCTGCAGCCGGCCGAGTTCGGCCAGCCGGGTCACCAACGAGCCGATCAACTGCGGGTGGCTGTCGGAGTCCAGGCCCATCACCGCTACCGGTCGGGCATCCCAGTTCCAGGCCTTGAGCACCGCAACCGCAGCCTGCACCACCTCGTCGGGCGCCTCGGCGTCAGGTCCGTCCAGCAACTGCCGCAGCCGAGCACCCCAGCCGAGGTCGGTCAGGCGCCCGATCACCCGGCCCGGCTCGGCTCCGCCGGAAATCCGTCCGGACAACTCAATTCCCAAGGAACGCAAGCCTGTCGGCCACTGCTTTCGCGCGGCGAGCTCGACGCCGGGTCGCATCAGCTGATCCCGTACCGCCGACGCCGCACTGGCGTCGACGTCCGCGGCGTAGTGCGCACCCGCGCAGTTGTCGCAGCGGCCGCAGCCTTGGCCGTCGAGTTCGGGATCGTCGAGTTGGCTGCGCAAGAACACCATTCGGCACTCGGTCGTCGATTGGTACTCCCGCATGGCCTGCTGCTCACGCTGCCGCGCGGCGTCCAGATTCCGGTAGCGCTCCTCGTCGTACGACCACGGTTCACCGGTACTGATCCAGCCGCCCTTGACCCGGCGCACCGCACCGTCGACGTCGAGCACCTTGAGCACCATCTCCAGCCGCGACCGGTTCAGGTCCACCAGCGGCTCCAGCGCCGCGGTCGACAGCGCCCGGTCCATCTCAAGTTCGCCGATCACCTTGCGCACCAAGGCTTCCGACGGGAAGGCGACCGAGGCGAAGTATCGCCAGATGTCGACGTCCTCCTTACCCGGCAGCAAGATCACCTCGGCGCTGGAGGTGGCACGGCCGGCACGGCCGACCTGCTGGTAGTACGCGATGGGCGACGACGGGGCACCCAGGTGCACGACGAAGCCCAGGTCCGGTTTGTCGAACCCCATACCGAGCGCCGAGGTGGCGATGAGCGCCTTGACCCGGTTGTTCAGCAGGTCGGCTTCCAGCTGTTCGCGTTCGGCGGCCTCGGTGGAACCGGTGTACGAGGCGACGGGGTGCCCCTGCTCGCGCAGCAGCGCGGCGATGTCGTGGGCCTGCGACACCGTCAGGGTGTAGACGATGCCGGAGCCGGGCAGCGAATCCAGGTGCGCCGCAAGCCATGCCGCGCGTTGTGTCGGCCCGCCGGCGTGCACCACCGACAACCGAAGCGACTCCCGGTCCAGCCCGCCGCGCAACACCAAGGTGTCGCCGCCGCCGACGCCCAGCTGCGCGGCGACATCCTGCACCACGCGGTCGTTGGCGGTCGCGGTGGTGGCGAGAACCGGTATACCCGAACCCAACTCACCGATCAGCGTGCGGATGCGCCGATAGTCGGGACGGAAGTCGTGGCCCCAGTCGGAGACGCAGTGCGCCTCGTCGACCACGACCAGCCCGGCATCGGCGGCCAGTGCCGGCAGCACCGTGTCGCGAAAGTCCGGATTGTTCAACCGCTCCGGACTGACGAGCAGGACGTCGAGGTCGCCCGCTGAGACTCGCTGGTGCACCTCGTCCCATTCGGTGACGTTGCTGGAGTTGATGGTGGCAGCGCGGACGCCCGCTCGTTCGGCAGCAGCCACCTGGTTGCGCATCAACGCGAGCAGCGGCGAGACGATGACCGTCGGGCCGCGGCCGGCGGCCCGCAGCAGCTTGGCGGCGATGAAGTACACCGCGGATTTACCCCACCCGGTGCGCTGCACCACCAGCGCCCGACGGCCCTGCACCACCAGTGCCTCGATGGCCACCCACTGGTCGTCACGCAGCACGGCGCCGGGACCGGCGAGCTGTTCGAGGAGCGCCTGTGCGTCAGTACGCGTAGGTGTTGCGGGGCTTGGGAATTGGGTCGGCACTGGTCACTTCCATGGTCGGGACGAAATTCGTGGACGGGCTGGACGTCCCGGGTATCACCTTGCCCTGCACCTTCAGCCAGGTGTCATCCGGGTGCGGACCGACGGCGCCGGTCAGGTGGACGCGGGCCAGTTGCGCGTCGGCAGCGCAACACACGATCACGACCCGGGCCAGATCGCCGCCCATCGTGAATCCGGTGACGGTGATGGTCCGTCCCTCAAGGCTTTTCGTGGAGTCGGCGGCCGCGCGCAGCACCACCTCCGGCAGCGACACGGCGCCGTCGGCCGGGAGCGGGGGAAACGCCCGCTTCGGCGGGGCAACTGCCGCGGTGACCGTCTCGGCGCCGACCGGGCTCATCGGCGGCACGGCGACGAACGCGGTCAATGCCACCGGCACGAGCAGCAGCCACGCCAGCAGACCCCGGTGATGGTGCCCGCCCGGCGGCCCGCGGCGCAGGTCCCGCACCAGACACACCAGAGCCAGCGCCACCAGCAGGACGGCGGCCACCAACAGCCACGGGAACAGCGCCGGTTTCACGAAATTCAGGTAGGTGCCCTTCACGGCGATCAACCCCGTGCTCAGGCCGATCAGCAGCACCAGGATGTTCTGCGTTTCCCGGCTCATCGCACGTCCCCGAGCACCAGCAGCCCGACGGCCGTGGCGCACGCCGCGGCCACCACCAGGGTCACGGGTGCGAACCGCACGGCGAACGGCCGGCCGAACACGCCGGCCTGCATCGCGAACAGCTTGACGTCCACCGCCGGACCGACCACCAGGAACACCAGTCGCGGCACCAGCGGGACCATGGTCAGGCTGGCCGCGACGAACGCGTCGGCCTCGGAGCACAACGCCAGCACCACGGCCAACAGCGCCATGGTCACCACACCGACCGCCAGGTTGCCAGCGACATGCTCGAACACCCACGGTGGCACCGCCGCGCGCAACACGGCCGCCGCGCCGGCGCCGATCACCAGATAGGCCGCGGACTGCAGGAAGTCGTGCCGGGCCGCCTCGGTGAACACGGTGAATCGGGACGCGCCCTCGTCGTGGTGGGTGGGCAGGGTGCGGGTCACCCATTCGGCGCGGCCCCAGCGCTGCCACAACAGGCCCATCACCACGGCCGTCAGCAGCGACGCGACGCAGCGGGCCACCACCATCTGCGGCTGGCCGGGAAACGCGACCGCTGTCGCCACCAGCACCACGGGGTTGATCGCCGGCGCCGACAGCATGAAGGTCAGCGCGGCCCCTGCCGTCTCGCCGCTGAACAACCGGCGCGCCACGGGCACCGACCCGCATTCACATCCCGGCAGCGCGGCACCCCCGACACCGGCCACCGCCACGGCGAGCGCAGGCCGGCGCGGCAGCAGGCGAGCCAGCCGTTCCGGGGTGAGATACGCAGCCACCAGGCCGCTGACGATGACGCCCAGCACCAGGAACGGCAGGGCCTGCACGAAAACCCCGCAGAACACCGTGGCCGCGGTGGCCAGGCGGGCGTGGTCCGTCAGTAGGCCGCTGACCCAGGAACCCGACAGCGCCAAAGCGGCGAGGCCGACGAGCAACAGCTCCATCGACCCGGCCCGCCGTCGGCGCTCCGGCGCCAGCGTTGATTCGTCCCCGGCCATGCGCCCATCTTGCCGGGGAAGTCTGACATTGATGATGAAAGAGCGTTACCGCGCAGGTCGTGACCCTGGGTCTGACTGACGCTCTGCTGGGTTGTCTTTAACTTGATCTGTCCGGCCTGTGTGGTGCGCGTCTTGTTCACGCCGGACAGGACGGACATGACTTAATCAGGAGCTTGGCCGTTCCTCACCAATGTCTTGTCTGCCCGCCCTGGCCGGTGTGCCCCACCTAATGCTGGTCAGAAGGGACACCATCATCTTGACAGAATCTGCGCGCATCGTTGCCGGTGCGGACACCCATGCCGGCACGATCCATGTCGCCGCGATCACCATGACTGGTGCCGCTGTTGATGATCGGGAGTTCCCGACCACGCGCGCCGGATACAGCGCGGCCATCAGCTTCCTGACCTCACTGGGTCAGGTTGAACGGATCGGTGTGGAAGGCACCGCCAGCTATGGTGCCGGATTCACCCGGGTGCTGACCGCGGCTGGCGTTGAGGTCGTCGAGGTGACCCGGGCGGTTAAATCCACTCGCCGCCTCAGAGGCAAATCTGATCCGCTCGATGCCTACAGCGCCGCGCGGACCGCGTTGGCCGGTGACGGGCTGGCCACCCCGAAAGACGACACCACCGCCGGCCTGCGGGCCCTGCATGTCGCTCGTCGGTCGGCGGTCAAGCACCGCACCGCGGTGATCAACCAGATCAAAGCCATGCTGGTATCGGCGCCCGATGTGATACGCGAAAAATACCGTGGTTTAACGACATTGAAGATGGTCGAGGCGATCGCCCGCTGCCGCCCCGACACCCAGCCCGAGCCGTGGGCGCAGTCGATGCTCAGCGCAGCCAAGCTGCTCGCCCAACGCGTGCAATTCCTCGAAACCCAAGCCGAGGCACTCGGCGCCCAGATCGACGCATTCGTCACCGCGGCCAATCCCGCACTACGCGCGGCCCACGGCGTCGGCGCGGACACCGCCGCTCAGCTATTGATCACTGCCGGGGCTAACCCGCACCGGCTGCACAGTGAAGCTGCGTTCGCCGCGTTGTGTGGGGCCGCGCCGGTACCGGCGTCCTCGGGTAAGACCAACCGACACCGACTCTCTCGCGGTGGTGACCGCGCCGCCAACAGCGCACTGCACCGCATCGCACTAGTACGGATGTCCAACCACGATCGGACCCGCGATTACGTGCAACGCCAGGTCACAAAAGGGCACAGCAAAAAGGAGATCTTGCGCAAGCTCAAACGAGCCATCGCCCGAGAAATATTCACCCTGCTGACCCGCCAGATCGACGTGCCCGAGTACACCGACCTGCGCCCGGCTCGGCAAGCCAAGAACATCACCGTGACCGCCGCAGCCAACCATTTCGGGGTCTGGCCCACCGTGATCTCCCGCATCGAACGCGGACTACAACGCGACGACACCTTCGCAGACACCTACAGAAACTGGCTCAACGCGGCTTGACATGAATAGGAGCATCAAGTCGCTCGTTACGTCGGGACGACCGGGATACGGCCCGCGCTCGCGCCGCCGTCGACCGCCAGATCCGCGCCCGTCATGTACGACGACGCATCCGACGCCAGGAACGCCACCACCTCGGCGACTTCCTCGGGGGCACCGACCCGGGTCAGCGGTGCGCCGGGGTGCCCGCCGAGGCCACGTTCGATCGGCAGGTGCGCCACCATCGGGGTGTCGATCATCCCGGGGTAGACGGTGTTGACGCGAATTCCCATGGGGCCCAACTCGATTGCGGCAACCTTGGTGAAGCCGCGCAGGCCCCACTTGGAGGCGCCGTAGGCGCTGTACCCGGCCAGCCCCTGCAGCCCGGCCTGCGACGAGATGTTGATGATCGAGCCGCCGCCGATCGCGCGCATGGGCTCGACGACAGCCTGGGTGCCGAGGAACGGTCCGATCAGGTTGACGCGCAGCTGCCGCTCCCACGACTGCGCGGTGTGGTCCATGAGGGGTTCGACGGTGCAGATCGCCGCGTTGTTGACCAGCGCGTCGATCTGGCCGAACTCGCTCAGTGCCAGCTCGACCGTTGTCAGCCAATCACTTTCGCTGCCGACGTCATGTCGCTGGAAGCGGGCGGCGTCGCCGATCGACGCGGCGACCGCCTCCCCCTCCTCGACCAGGACGTCGGTGAGGACGACCTTCGCGCCGAGGGCGGCGAACAGCCGCGCCTCGGCCTCGCCCTGACCGCGCGCCGCGCCGGTGATGATCGCGACCTTGCCGGTCAGGTCCACTGTGCCTCCCGCCCGCCATCCATGACTAGTCGGTGTCCTGGTCGATACCGGTCAGCATCAGCTCAGAAACCCGGCGCGGGGTCTCCGTGAGGTAGGCCATCGCCGCGATGCGCTTGGGCAGGATGACGTGCTTCTTCTCGTGCTCGACCGCGTCCGCGATGGCCTCGGCGACCATGTCGGCGTCCAGCGGCTCCTGCGGGATCATCCGGAACTTGAGCGACCGCTCGATGGTGCGGCGGGCCGGCCCGAACGACCGGATGTGGTCGATCATGTCGGTCTTGACCTCACCGATCTGCACCAGCGTGGTGTTGACCGGCTTCTGGCGCAGCTCGGAGCGGATGCCGGCGGTGAAGTGGCTGAGCCCGGCCTTGGAGGCGCCGTACAGGGTGACGCCCGGTCCGGTCGAGATGGCGCCCATCGAGGACACGTTGACGATGTGGCCACGGCCCCGCTTGATCATCAGCGGCATCACCTGGCGACACAGCTCCATCGGCGCAATCAGGTTGACCTGCAACAGGTCTCGCACATCCTGGGACGACGCCTCGTAGAAGCGGCCGACCCGGTCGACACCGGCGTTGTTGACGATGACGTCGATGGGGCCGTCGGCCTCCACCCGGTCGATCAGCGCCTCGACGGCCGCGGGGTCCATCAGATCGGTCGGATATGCCTTGCCGCCGAGTTCCTTGGCGAGCTCTTCGAGCTGGTCAGCGTTCCGGGCAACCAGCGCGACGTCGGCGCCGCGGCGAGCCATCGCCTGCGCGATGTTCTTGCCCAGACCACGGCTGGCACCGGTGACCAGAACTCGGCTGTTCCTCAGTTGCATATCCCTACTCCATTCAAAAAATCGTGCAGACACGGACCGGCAAAGCCCCCTCCAGCTCCGCGTCGCGACGCCGAGTCAGCTCATGGTGTGCACGCTAAACGGGGTGCGAGCCGAAATTCAGAGGTAGTTCCCAATCAACGAGACAACATGTCCGCTGGCTCACATTTTTGGCCTCATAGTGATGTATGCGACGTTTATCGGGCGAGGACAACAGCTTCCTGGCGTGGGAAAGTGCCGTCCAGCCGCAGCACACCATCAAGGCCGTCGTGCTCGATCCGGCACAGGGCCATGAACCCATCTCCTTCGAGGCTGTCCGGGCCGCACTGCCCGGCCTCGTCGACCGCGTCGAGCCCCTGCAGTGGCAGCTGATGTCGCCGCGGTTCGGTGCCGGCCGGCCGTGGTGGGTCACCCGTCCCCGGGGCGACCTGAGCTACCACATGAAGCGCGCCACCGCCGCCGCTCCCGGAACCGACCGCGAGCTGGGCGCGGAGATCGCCAAACTCTTCGAAGAGCCCCTCGATCGGAACCGCCCGGCGTGGCAGATGTGGTACATCGACGGCCTGGCCGACGGCCGCGTCGCCCTCGTGCTCAAGATCCACCACGCCGTCGCCGATGGCATGGCATCGCTGAACCTGCTCGAGCAGTTCTACAGCCAGGACCCCGCCGATCGGCTGCCCGAGCCGACCGACCGCCCGGCGCCCGACGAGCACCGCCCGCCGGCTGCCGAATGGCTGCCGATGGTGGCGCGGCAACAGGTCAAGTCGCTGACCAAATTCCCGAAGGTCGTGGCCCGCACAGCCAAGGTCACCCGCACCATCCAGGACCGGCAGAAGTCG
Source organism: Mycobacterium sp. PDNC021 (assembly GCF_048282635.1). Lineage (NCBI taxonomy): Bacteria > Bacillati > Actinomycetota > Actinomycetes > Mycobacteriales > Mycobacteriaceae > Mycobacterium > Mycobacterium sp. PDNC021. The sequence continues at coordinate 1,445,772 of NZ_CP182502.1, read as the reverse complement.
GGCAAGCCCGGCTATGCCGAGGCCTTCATCCCGCCGGCTCTGCCGTTCAACGAGCCGCTGACCGCCAACCGCGGATTCGCGTTCGTCAACGTCGAGATGGACCAGATCAAGCGGGTGACGAAGGCGTTCGGCGTCAGCGTCAACGACGTCTTCCTGGCCATGTGCAGCACCGTCCTTCGCGAGTACCAGGCCTCGCGCGGCCCGGTCGGCGACGACACCATGACCGCCGTGGTACCGGTGTCGATGCGCCCGCAGGACGGCGACCGCTGGGGCAACAAGGTGGCCCGCTGGAACGTCGAACTGGCCACCAACATCGCCGATCCGGTGGAGCGGTTGCAGGCCATCTCGGCGAACACCGCCACCGCCCGCGAGGTGCAGAGCGAGCGCGACGCCTGGCTGCAGCACGACTGGATGGAGTACTGGCCGCTGTTCAAGGTCTACTCGCGGGTGCTGCCGACCATCGGGGCGCAGGTCAAGAAGCGTCCGATGTTCAGCATGATCGCGTCGAACATGCGCGGCCCGCAGCAGACGCTGTACTTCGGCGGCGCCCCGGTCGAGAAGCTGATCTCGACCGGCCCGCTGGTCTTCCCGATGGGCATGAACATCACCGGCTGGAGCTACCAAGGCGGCATGCAGATCTGCGTACTCACCTGCACCGACCAGGTCTCCGATCCGCAGGGCATCGCCGACCGCCTGCCGGTGGCGCTAGCCGAGCTGGTCGCACGCTGCGAGACCGCGGCGGACTCCGTCAACAGCTGACTCGGCTACGCAAAACGCCGGCCGCCCCTTTCGGGACGGCTGGCGTTTTCGTGTCTCGGTCGGTCAGGCCTTGCCCTCGGCCCGCTCCCGCTGGATCTCGAGCGCGATGTCGATCAGCTGGTCCTCCTGGCCACCGATCAGCTTGCGCTGGCCGACGCGGAGCAGCAGCTCGTGGGCGGGCACGCCGTAGCGCTCGCCCTGGCGCACCGCGTGCTTGAGGAAGCTGGAGTACACGCCCGCGTACCCCATCACCAGCGCGTTGCGGTCCAGCAGGCACTCGGCCGGCATCGCCGGGGCGACGACCTCTTCGGCCGCGTCGGCGATATCGAAGAAATCGATACCGGTCTTGACGCCGATCTTGTCGAACACCCCGACCAGCGCCTCGACCGGTGCGTTACCCGCACCGGCGCCGAACCGGCGGCAGGAGCCGTCGATCTGCTTGGCCCCGGCGCGCACGGCCTCGACCGAATTGGCAACGCCCAGACCGAGATTCTCGTGTCCGTGGAAACCCACCTGCGCGTCGTTGCCGAGTTCGGCGACCAATGCGGCCACACGGTCGGCGACACCTTCGAGCACCAGCGCGCCCGCGGAGTCCACCACGTAGATGCACTGGCAGCCGGCGTCGGCCATGATGCGGGCCTGCGCGGCCAGCTTCTCCGGGGAGATGGTGTGGCTCATCATCAGGAAGCCAACGGTCTCCAGGCCCAGTTCCCGGGCGAAGCCGAAGTGCTGGATCGCGACGTCGGCCTCGGTGCAGTGGGTGGCGATGCGGCAGATCGAGCCGCCGTTGCCCTGCGCGATGCGAATGTCTTCCTTCGTGCCGACACCCGGCAGCATCAGGAAGGCGATCTTGGCGGTCTTCGCGGTCTCGGCCGCGATGGTGATGAGTTCCTGCTCCGGGGTCTTCGAGAACCCGTAGTTGAAGCTCGAACCACCGAGCCCGTCACCGTGCGTGACCTCGATGACCGGAACGCCGGCATTGTCGAGCGCACCGACGATCGCGCGGACCTCGTCACCGGTGAACTGGTGGCGTTTGTGGTGCGAGCCGTCGCGCAGCGAAGTGTCCGTCATGCGGACGTCCCAGGCGGCGTCGAAGAAGATGTCTCCGGGTTGAAGTGCGGTGCTCATGCGTTCGCTCCCACGATTTCCTTGGCGATCTCCTCGCCCACCTTGGTGGCCGCGGCGGTCATGATGTCCAGATTTCCAGCGTAGGTCGGCAGGTAGTCGCCGGCACCCTCCACCTCGACGAAGATGCTGACGACGTGCTGGCCACCGTTGACCACCGACGGCTCGTCGAACTGCGGCTCGTTGAGCAGCCGGTAGCCCGGCACGTAGGTCTGCACGTCGGCGACCACGTCCTTGACCGACTGGGTGATGGCGGCGTGGTTCGCATCTTCGGGGATGGCGCAGAAGATGGTGTCGCGCATGATCATTGGCGGATCGGCCGGGTTCAGGATGATGATGGCCTTGCCGTCGCGTGCCCCACCGATGTTGCGCACACCGGCGCTGGTGGTCTTCGTGAACTCATCGATGTTGGCCCGGGTGCCGGGGCCGGCCGAAGCCGACGACACCGACGCCACGATCTCGGCGTAGGGCACGCCGCCCTGTGCCTCGACGGCACGGGCCACCGCGTAGACCATCGGGATGGTGGCCTGGCCACCGCAGGTGACCATGTTGACGTTCATCGAATCCAGGTGCGCCCGCAGGTTGGCCGGCGGGATCACGCCCGGGCCGACTGCGGCCGGGGTCAGGTCGATGGCCCGGATGCCCGCTTCCTCGTACCGCGGCGCGTACGCCTTGTGCACGTAGGCGCTGGTGGCCTCGAAGATGAAGTCCGGCTTCTCGCTCTGGGCCAGCAGCCAGTCCGCCCCTTCGGCGCTGGTCTCCAGCCCGAGCTTGCGGGCGCGGGCCAGGCCCTCGCTCTCCGGGTCGATACCGATCATCCAGCGCGGCTCGAGCCAGTCCGACCGCAGCAGCTTGTACAGCAGGTCAGTACTGATGTTCCCCGAGCCGACGATCGCGACGCTCGCTTTTGACGGCATGCTCACTCCTCTTTTGAAACTTTGGGTATTAGGCGAAAGACAGGTGGACGGAACCCAATCCGGCGAATTCGGCGACGAAGTCGTCGCCCGGCTTGGCATCGAACGCCCGCATGCAGGCGCCGGGCAGCACCACGTCACCGGCCTTCAGGCGCACGCCGAACTGGTCGACCTTGCGGGCCAGCCACGCCACCGCGGTGACCGGGTTGCCGAGCACGGCGTCGCTGCGGCCCTCGCCGAGCACCTCACCGTTGCACTTGAGCACGGCGTCGATGCTGCGAATGTCGATGTCCTTCGGGGACACCCGCTCCTTACCAAGCACCCAGCCGGCGGACGACGCGTTGTCGGCGATGGTGTCGCACAACTTGACCTGCCAGTTGGTGATGCGGGTGTCGATCAGCTCGATGGCCGGTGCGAAAGCAGCGGTGGCGGCCAGCACGTCGTCCTCGGTGCAGCCGGCCCCGGGCAGATCGTCGGCCAGTACGAACCCGACCTCGACCTCGACCCGCGGCAACAGGTACTTCGAGGTCAGCACGGGCTGGTCCTCGAATACCTGCATGTCGTCGAGGAGGTGCCCGTAATCGGGTTCATCCACATTCATCATTTTCTGCATGGCCTCGCTGGACAGGCCAACCTTGTGTCCCACCACGCGGGCACCTTCTGCGACACGCTGACGAATGTTGAGCAGCTGAATCTCGTACGCGTCGACGACGTCGATGTCGGTGTACGTGTCGGTCATCGGCGACATCGCGACCCGGCTGCGCTCAGCTTGAGCCAGCGAGGCGGCGAGCTCGGCACGCACGTTGTCGGACAGCATTCGTGAATTCCCCTAACTTCATGGACCGGCGCAGTTGTCCACAGGCCGGGCAATTCTATAACGTGTTCTACATGACTGGACAGGAGTACGACGTTGTCGTCGTCGGCAGCGGTGCAGCCGGTATGGTCGCCGCCCTCACCGCAGCCCATCAGGGCCTTTCGACAGTAGTCGTTGAAAAGGCCCCACACTATGGAGGTTCCACTGCGCGGTCAGGTGGCGGCGTCTGGATCCCGAACAATGAGATTCTGCAGCGTGCGGGGGTCAAGGACACCCCGGAAGCGGCCCGCACCTACCTGCACAAGATCGTCGGCGACGTGGTGCCCGCAGAGAAGATCGACACCTATCTGCAGCGCGGCCCCGAGATGCTGTCGTTCGTGCTCAAGAACTCGCCACTGAAGCTGTGCTGGGTGCCCAACTACTCCGATTACTACCCGGAGACCGAGGGCGGCCGCGCCGGCGGACGGTCCGTCGAGCCCAAGCCGTTCAACGCCAAGAAGCTCGGGGTCGACGAGAAGGGCCTGGAGCCGGCGTACGGCAAGGTGCCGCTGAACATGGTTGTGATGCAACAGGATTACGTCCGGCTCAACCAGCTCAAGCGCCACCCGCGCGGCGTGCTGCGCAGCCTGAAGGTCGGCATCCGCGCCACCTTCGCCGGCATCACGGGCAAGAACCTGGTCGGCATGGGCCGCGCCCTGATCGCGCCGCTGCGCATCGGCCTGCAGCAGGCCGGCGTCCCCGTCGAGCTCAACACCGCGCTGACCGACCTCTACTACGAGGACGGCCGGGTTGCGGGCATCTATGTCCGTGACACGAATGCGCCGGAAAGCGCTGAACCGCAACTGATCCGGGCCCGCAAGGCGGTCATCCTGGGCAGCGGTGGCTTCGAGAAGAACCAGGAGATGCGCACCAAGTACCAGCGCCAGCCGATCACCACCGACTGGACCGTGGGCGCCAAGGCCAACACCGGCGACGGCATCCTGGCCGCCGAAAAGCTCGGTGCGGCACTGGAAATCATGGAAGACGCGTGGTGGGGCCCGACAGTGCCGCTACCCGACAACCCGTGGTTCGCGCTGTCCGAGCGCAACTCCCCCGGCTCGATCATCGTGAACCTGAGCGGCAAGCGGTTCATGAACGAATCCATGCCGTACGTCGAGGCCTGCCACCACATGTACGGCGGCCAGTACGGCCAGGGCGATGGCCCCGGCGAGAACGTGCCGGCCTGGCTGCTCTTCGACCAGCAGTACCGCAACCGCTACATCTTCGCGGGTCTGCAACCGGGACAACGCATTCCGAAGAAGTGGACCGAGGCCGGCGTCGTCGTCAAGGCCGACACCATCGAAGAGTTGGCGGAGCTGACCTCCTTGCCGGTCGATGCCCTCAAGGCGACCATCGAGCGGTTCAACGGCTTCGCCCGCGGCGGCGTCGACGAGGACTTCGGCCGTGGCAACAGCGCCTACGACCGCTACTACGGCGACCCGACCAACAAGCCGAACCCGAACCTGGGCGAGATCAAGCACGGCCCGTTCTACGCGGCCAAGATGGTGCCCGGCGACCTGGGTACGAAGGGCGGCATCGTCACCGACATCCACGGCCGCGCACTGCGTGAGGACGGCTCGGTGATCGAGGGCCTGTACGCGTCGGGCAACGCCAGCGGACCGGTGATGGGTCACACCTACCCCGGCCCCGGTGGGACCATCGGCCCCGCCATGACCTTCGGATACCTCGCGGCGCTGCACGTGGCAGCGGCCGGGCCGGCCACATCGAACGCAGGGGGCTGATATGCCGATCAATCTGAACGAGGCCATCGGAGCCGAACTCGCACCCGTCGAATTCTCGTGGAGCAGCAGCGATGTGCAGCTGTACCACCTGGGCCTGGGCGCCGGCGCCGATCCGATGAGCGAGCGCGAGCTGCGCTACCTGATCGACGACAAGCCTCAGGTCCTGCCGACCTTCGGCAACGTGGCACAGAGCTTCCACGAGACCAAGGCGCCGTCGGTCAAGTTCCCGGGCATCGACATCGAACTGAGCCGGGTGCTGCATGCCAGCGAGGCGATCTACACCGACGCACCGATCCCGCCGTCGGGCACGGGCCGCGCCGTCACCCGCTTCACCGAGATCTGGGACAAGGGCAAGGCCGCGGTCATCTGGTCGGAGACCACGGTGACCACCCTCGACGGCGCTCCGCTGTGGAAGCAGAAGCGATCCATCTTCGCCCGCGGCGAGGGCGGTTTCGGCGGCGACCGGGGTCCGTCGACCTCGGCGGCCGAGCCCGACCGGGCACCGGACCTGCAGATCTCCCTGCCCACGCTGCCGCAGCAGGCGCTGCTGTACCGGCTGTGCGGCGACCGTAACCCGCTGCACTCGGACCCGGCGTTCGCCAAGGCCGCCGGCTTCGACCGCCCGATCCTGCACGGCCTGTGCACCTACGGCATCGGCTGCAAGGCCATCGTCGACAACGTGCTCGACGGCGACGCCGGCCGGGTCCGGTCCTACGGCGCGCGCTTCGCGGGCACCGTGATTCCGGGTGAAACCTTGCAGGCCAACCTTTGGCGTGACGGTGAACGAATCACCGGCGTGCTGACCGCGCCCAGCCGGGACAACGTCGTCGTGCTTGCTGGAATCGAACTCACCGCGTCCTGAACAGGACATATTCGGAATCGGCCGCCCAAACGGCGGCCGATTCCGGCAAACTAGGGGCAGCGGCCGGGTCACCGCTGCGGCGTCTGCCTGCATCCACAGCTGACGCTTAACCTGCTAGCTTGCGTAGTAGTCAGTATTCATCCGACTACACGAGACTCAACTTCCGTGGGGGAAGCCGCCCGTCGGACGACTTGGAGACAGAGGAGCCACATCACCATGAATACCCGCAAGATCACCATCGCTGTCGGCGCAGCCGCCGCATTCGGCCTGATCGCCACACCGTTCGCGCTGGCAGACTCCGCTCAGCCCGCAGGTGTCGCGCCCGCACCCACCACCGTGGCGTTCGGCGCGGACGGCAAGCTCGTCAACGGAAACACCGTCGGGGAATGGGAGATCAGCAACCTCAAGCCCAGCACCGATGTCCTGTCGGAGCATCTCAACGGCACGCTGTGGGAAGCGACGGCGGAGTACACGGCCGAGCGCGGCAACTCGCAGCCGTTCGTGCCGAACCTGAACGCCCGCACCGCGAGCGGTGACAACTACCGCGTGCTGTGGGGCGTTGCCTCCCCGCAGGGCATCAACCCCGCCGGACTCTCCGAAGGTCAGGAATCCAAGGGCAAGATCTACTTCGACGTGACGGGTGCTGCTCCGACCAGCGTCGTGTACACCGACGGAGACCGCGAAGTGATCAAGTGGCAGGGCACTGAAGCCCCCGCTGCTGCCGCTCCGGGCACCGCACCGGCCCGTGGCGCCACCCCGGTCACCGCCGCGACTCCGGCTGCTGCACCCACCGCCGCTCCCGCTGCCACCCCGGCAGCTGCTCCCGCCGGCCTCGGCAGCGCCGTGCCCGGCGCCACCCCGGCGGGCGCTGTTCCGGCCGCCACAGGTGCGCAGCCTACGGCCGGCACCACCACCGGTGCGGTTCCGGCGGCGACGCCGAACGGTGAGACCCCTGCTGCCACCCCGGCCGGTACCCCGGTTCCCGCCGGCACTCCGGCTCCCGCCGGCACTCCGGCTCCGGCCGGTACCCCGGCGGTGGCACCGGCGCCGGCCGGCACCCCGGCGGCTGACGCTCCGGCCCCGGCCGGCGCTCAGGTTCCGGCGGGCACCCCGGCCACGGCTCCGGTCGCGGGCCAGGCTCCGGAAGCTGCTCCGGTTCCCACCGCCGCCGAAAGCGGCCCGGGCACCGCTGCCACTGCCGGTGGCGCCGTTTCGCAGGCTCCGCTGACCCCGGCTCCGGCCCCGGCGCCGAGCCAGGCCATCGCCGGCCAGCCCGCGTCCAGCGCGGGTCAGGGCACCGCCGCCCCGGCCGGCAACCAGCAGGCCGCTCCGGCTGCTGCCCCGGTCATCCCGACCCCGGCACCGGCGTCCTAACGGTCGAACATCGAATTGGGGCCAGTCGCGATCTTCGCGACTGGCCCCAATTTCTTTATCTGGCTTGTTGTTTGGCGTAACTACATCTGACGGCTGACGTCACCGCCACGCGGCGGCGGAGCCACCGGGGCGATCGGCGCGGGTCCCGGGTTGGACGTGCCCGCGCTGGGGCCCGCTGCCGGCGGCTGGACCGGAGCGGACGTGTGCCGACGGGAGTCGCGGGCATCCTGCTGAGCCTCGCGCCGATCCTGCTGCGACTGCCGGTTGTCCTGCTGCTGTTGCCGGTTGTCCTGCTGGGATTGCCGGTCGTTCTGCTGGTTCTCCCGGGTGTCCTGCTGCGCCTGACGCTGTTCCGGGGACATCGGTGCGCCGCCGCCGGCCGGGCCACCGGGCTGGCCTTCCGAGGGTTCCCCGCCCGGCATGCCGCCTTCCTTGCCGCCGCCCTTGCCCATGGCCTGCTGGATCATCTGGCCGAACTGACCGGCCTGCTGACCCATCTGTCCCATGCCGCCGCCCTGGCCGGCCATCTGACCCGCCTGCTGACCCATCTGACCGAGTTGGCCGAGCATCTGACCCAGCTGACCGACGCCCTGCCCGCCCTGACTGTCGCCCTTGTCGTATGCCGATTGGGCGGCATCGACCTTGCCGGAGAACATGCCCTCCTTGGCCTGCAACGAGGCCACGTTGGCGGTCATGTCAGCGGCCATGGCCGGCAGCACGGCAGCGATGGTCGCGCTCATGGCGTCCTCGCCGGGCTGGATCATCGGCATGTCGGGCAGCTCGACGGACGCCGCATTCCAGCTGATGTTGTCCGGTGTCTGCAACGGTGAACCCATCAGATATCCCCCCTAATCACCAGTCGTCGTCGACATCTTCGTCATATGAGCCATGGTCCAGCGCTTCGGGCACGGCCAGCTGGTTGATCCGACCGCCGCCACCACCACCTTCGCGGTGCCCCATGCCGCCCATGGCACCCATCGCGCCGCCGGCACCAGCTGCGGCTGCGACCGGGGCCAGGCCACCGGCACCCATGCCGCCTGCCACGCCCGCGGGCATCACTCCGGGTCCGCCAGCACCGGGACCGACCATCTTGGCGAGCAGAGGCGTCTGCACGGAGGCCGCGCCGACACCGCCGCCACCGCCGCCGGGCATGCCGCCCTTCATCAAGCCGGCGCCGGTCGCCGCACCGGAACCGCCGGCCAACGGATGGTTCGAGAACGCGCCGAACGGCGAGGCGCCGAGCCCGGCCTTGCCCTGGCCGCCGCCGGAGAACAAGGAGGTCAACTGCTGCAGCGGCTGCGAAAGTTGTTGCAGCGGCTGCATGGCCTGCTGCGGCAGCTGCCCGAGCATCTGCGGGAGCTGTCCGGCCATCTGCATCATCTGGCCCATCATCTGACCCATCTGATCGCCACCCTTGGACGCCGACTCCGCGGTCTTCTGCGCCGTCTCCGCCACCTGCGGCGGCACGCCGGGCGTCGGGATGCTCGGGGGTGCGCCGACGAAATTGGCCACCTCGGTGGCGCTGGCCGTCACCGCGGCGATGTTCTGGGACAGGCCCATCTTGATCCGGCTCTGGATCAACTCCTGCACGTTCGGGAACGGCGCCGCCGACAGGGCCATGCACTCCGCCTGGACTTCCTCGGCGGTGGCGTTGACCAGGTTCTTGGTCTTGATGACCGCGGCCACCATGGACTGCAACTTGGCAGCGATGGCCGCCGCCTGCGCGCCGTTGGCCTCGTGACCGCCGATGATGGTGCCGGCCTCGCCTGCCGCCGCCGCAGACGCCGCGCCCATCCACTGGCCGGTGAGATTCATCAGCTGGCTGGTCTGCTGCGGCACCACGTGACCGGTGATCTTGGTGGCCAGCTTCGTATAGTGCGCGGCCGCTTCTTCGAGCTGCTCCTCATTGACGTTGGGCCATCCCGGCCCCGTCACCGTCTGCGATCCGAACGGACTGCTGTCCGGCTGAATCCCCATAGACACGGCCCCCTTCCCCAGACATACCGCGTCCGTTCGAGCCTACCGCCCCGACGGGCACCTACCCGACGCAAAATGATGGTGCGGTCGTTTGCGCGGGGCGCCTATGGATTCGGCTGATCCTGCCGGGCGAGCAGCCGGGCGTAGCCGGTCCCCATGGCCAGCAGCACCAGGCCCACGACGATGAACACCGCCACCCGGAACATGCCGTTCAGGGTGCCGAGATCGAACAGGAACAGCTTGGCCATCGCCGCGGCCACCAGCGCCAGGCCCCCGCCGATCGGCAGTGACCGCTGCACCTTCTGTTGGCGCGCCGCGTACCCGAACAGTGCGGCCGCCACCGCGATCCAGCCGATCGTCGCGACCATGTGGCCGGCGAAGAATCCGCCGTTCACGCCGCCGATCAGTACGCCGGCGGTCACGGTCAGCATGGTGGACGCGTAGGCGGCGACCGCCACCGCGCCGGCCCACATCAGCCGGACTTCGTCATCGTCACGCTTGCCGGCCCACGACCACACGACCGCCACCACCGCAGCCACGGCCAAGATGCTGGAGATGATCGTGGAGACCGCGCTGCGCGTGCTCAGTTCCACCGCGCGGAACAACAATTCGGGCGGAGAGTAACTGAGGTAGACGGCACCGCCGACGGCGCCGAACCCGACAGCCACCCAGCGGGCGATCGGGTCACGACGGCCTGCGACGGCCACCACGACCGACATCGCGAGCAGCACCGCACCGCCGGTCCTGCCGTCGCAGGCCACCAGCACCGCGACCAGCGCGCACACCGCCGACACCGCCGACCAGATCCGTTGCACCACACCGGCGAGACCGGGCAGCCGGTTCCCGGCCAGCACGACCGCGAGGAACAGGGCCGCCACCGCGGCGATGATCGACGCGGCGATCATCGGGCGGACCACCCCGGCGATGAACAGGACCGGCAGCGCACCGCCCGCGGTGGCCAGGGCCAGCAGTGTGCGGTTGGTGGTCTTGGGCAACAGGATCAGCGCGCCGGCGACGGCCAGGACGGCTGCAGCTGCGCAGGCGCCCGCGAGTCCCGGACCGCGGTTGGTGCCGAATGAGGCCGAGGCCAGCGCCAGCAGCAGTGGAAATGTGCAGACGACGGTCCGCGCCACGTACATCCAGACCCAGTCCTTGCCGATTTGCACCGGCAGCGACGCCGCGGACAGCGCCAGCATGAACCCGATCAGCAACAGCGAGACACCGTCGGCCACCACCGGCGCCAGCACCGCCAAGGGCACCAGCACCAACAGCGCGAGCTGCTGAGAGTCCCAGCGCCGGGCCAGGGTCAGACCGCCGCCGCCGATCACCGCCGCCAAGACCAAACCGACTGGCGCAGAAAGCCATTCATAGACCGTCGTGACCGCGACGACGTCGATGTACGCCGCGGCGATACCGGTGGCGGCCAGGGCAACCGCCCCCACCGTCCCACCGGGCCGCGTCTTCAGCCGGATCGCTCCGACCACCAGACCGGCGGCCAGCACCGCCCCCGCGGCGACACGGAACTCGGGCCGCAACAGCCCGGCCTGTGCGGCCAGGACCAAGAGCAAGGCGACGCCGATCAGCGTCACCGCGACACCAGCTGCGGCCAGCACCTTGCCGATCCAGCCCTCCGAGCGCTCGGGCCGCGGCCGGGATGGCTGCTGTGGCTGGGGCTGTGGGTACGGCACCGCCATCGGCGGCTGGGGCTGAGGTGCCGGCTGCGGCGCCGGCGCCGTGACCGGCGCGGCCTGGGCCGGCTGCCAATACTGCTGCGGTGCGGCGTACGCGACGGGCTGCGGTGCGGCGTACGCGACGGGCTGCGGCGTCGGCTGCTGGTGTGCCATCGACCGATCGAGTTCGGTGAGGCAGGCCGACACCCAGGCCAAATGATGGGACATCGCTGCGACATCCTGGGAAAGCCGGGCAACCATCGCCCGCTGCGGTTCGGTCATCGTGACATCATCGCGCCGAGTGACCCCGATCCGGATGAGTAGGACTACCCGACCACCGATCGTCACCAGACACAAAACTGCCCCTCTTCCGTAGAAGAGGGGCAGTTTTGTGTCTGCTCGTGAAGGCGACTCAGCCCAGGATGAGGCCCGACGTCGGGACGCCGGTGCCGGCGGTGACGAGCACGTGCTCGACATCAGGCACCTGGTTCACCGAAGTGCCGCGCAGCTGGCGGACGCCCTCGGCGATGCCGTTCATACCGTGGATGTACGCCTCACCGAGCTGGCCGCCGTGCGTGTTGATCGGCAGCTTGCCACCGAGCTCGATCGCGCCACCCGCGATGAAGTCCTTGGCCTCGCCCCGGCCGCAGAAGCCGAGCTCTTCGAGCTGCAGCAGCGTGTACGGGGTGAAGTGGTCGTAGATGACCGCGGTCTGAATGTCATTGGGCGTCAAGCCACTCTGACCCCACAGCTGCTTACCGACCAGGCCCATCTCGGGCAGGCCGAGCTCGTCGCGGTAGTACGAGTACATGGTGAACTGGTCCTCGCCGGCAGCCTGCGCCGCCGCCTCGACGACGACCGCACGCTGCTTGAGGTCCTTGGCACGCTCGGGCGTGGTGACGACGATCGCGACGCCACCGTCGGTCTCCTGGCAGCAGTCCAGCAGGCGCAGCGGCTCGGCGATCCACCGCGAGTTCTGGTGGTCCTCGATGGTGATCGGCTTGCCGTAGAAGTGCGCCTTCGGGTTGGTCGCCGCGTGCTTGCGGTCGGCCACCGACACCGCACCGAAATCGGCACTGGTGGCGCCGTATTCGTGCATGTAGCGCTGCGCAACCATGGCCACCGAGGCGGCCGGGGTGCTGAGCCCGTGCGGGTAGGACCAGCTGTACTCGACGCCGCGGGAGTCGGCGTTGACGGTCAGACCCGTCATCACCTGGCCGAAGCGGAACTCCGAACGCTCGTTGAAAGCCCGGTATGCGACAACGACTTCCGCGATGCCGGATGCCACCGCCAGCACGGCCTGCTGGACGGTCGCGGCCGCGGCGCCGCCGCCGTAGCCGATCTGGCTGAAGAACTTGAGCTCGCCGATACCGGTGGAGCGGGCCACCGCGGTCTCCAGGTTGGAGTCCATGGTGAAGGTCACCAAACCGTCAACGTCCTTGGGCGACAAGCCCGCATCGTTCAGAGCGTCGGTGACCGCCTCGGCGGCCAGCCGCAGCTCGCTGCGGCCGGAGTTCTTGGAGAAGTCGGTGGCGCCGATGCCGGCGATGACCGCCTTGCCGGAGATGCTCACTGCGCGGCTCCCATCGTGAGCGTGGACGTGGCGATGACGTGATCGCCAAGACTGTTGCTACCCACCACTTTCAGCGTCACGAGGTCGCCTTCGACAGCGGTGACCTCACCGCGGAAGGTGATGGTGTCGTAGGCGTACCACGGCACACCGAGGCGCAGCTTGATCGACTTGATGATGGCGTTCGGGCCGGCCCAGTCGGTGACGTAACGCCCCACCAGACCGGTGTCGGTCAGGATGTTGACGAAAATGTCCTTGGAGCCCTTGGCCTGCGCCTTGTCCCGGTCGTGGTGCACGTCCTGGTAGTCCCGGGTGGCGATGGCCGTCGAGACGATGAAGGTCGGGTCACCGTAGATGGAGAGCTCGGGCAGCTTGGTGCCCACGGTGGCGGTCACTTTGCGGCCTCCCATGCGTACAGGGTCCAGGCCGGACTGATGTCGCTGTCCGGGAAGTCGATAAACGTTGCGGAGACCGGCATCCCGATCTTCACGTCGTCATGCTCGACGCCGCGCAGCTCACCGAGCATGCGCACGCCCTCTTCCAGCTCGACGAGCGCGATGATGAACGGCAGGCTGCGGCCGGGCACCTTCGGCGCGTGGTGCACGACGTAGCTGAACACGGTGCCCTGGCCCGACGAGACGACGTAGTCGATCGGGGCGTCCTTGTCCTGCCAGATCGCGGGCACCGGCGGGTGCTGCAGCGAGCCGTCGGGCCGCTTCTGGATCCGCAGTTCGTGAGCGTTGACGCCGTCCCAGAAGAACTGGGTGTCCCGCGACGACGACGGACGCATCAGCTTGTCCGGGTCCAGATCGGCTGGGATCGAACCGGTTTCGGCAGCTTCCTTGCCCTGCTTGTTGGCGGGCAGGAACTTCATGATGCGCCAGTCCATGTCGGCGACTTCCTCGTCACCGACATGCCAGCGGATCTTCTGGTTGACGAAGTAGCCCTCGCCGAGCGCGGTCTGCTTCGGGCCCACCACGTCGGTGACCTCGGCGCTGATGCTGACGCGCTCCCCCGGCTGCAGATAGCGGTGGTAGGTCTGGTCGCAGTTGGTGGCGACGACGCCGACGTATCCGGCGTCGTCGAACAACTTCATGATCCGGGCCAGCGGATCGTCGTCGGACCGGGTGCGGCCCAGACCCATCATGGTCCAGACCTGGATCATGGCCGGCGGCGCCACGATGCCGGGGTGCCCGGCAGCCTTGGCGGCCTCCTCGTCGACGTAGATCGGGTTCTTGTCGCCGATCGCATCGGTCCAATGGTGAATCATGGGCTGGTTCACCGGATCCCGACTCAGGGTCGGCTTGCTGCGCCCGGCGGCGACGATCTCGTCGATGCCGGCCTGAAGGTCACTCATCGCTTGCCTTTCCTACCGCGAGACCCGCGGCACCTTGAGGCCCGATGCCGCGATCATCTCGCGCATGACCTCATTGACCCCGCCACCGAAGGTGATGACCAGGTTGCGCTTGGTCATCTTGTCCAGCCACACCAGCAGGTGCGCGGTGTCCGCGTCAGCCGGGTTGCCGTAGCGGCCGACGATCTCCTCGGCCAGCCGTCCGACTTCCTGAATGCGTTCGGTGGAAAAGACTTTCGTCGCCGCCGCGTCGGCGACGGCGATGGTCTCGCCGGAGGATGCGACCTGCCAGTTGAGCAGTTCGTTGACGCGCCAGATCGATTTGATCTGGGCGAGCAACCGGCGTACCTCGGCATTGTCGATCGGTGTGACGCCGTTCGACCCAGGCTTGGAGGCCCAGGAGTGCACCTGGTCGTAGATGCCCGCGACGCGACCGGACGGCCCCAGCCCTACCCGCTCGTGATTGAGCTGGGTGGTGATCAGCTTCCAGCCACCGTTCTCCCCGCCGACCAGCATGTCGGCGGGCACCCGCACGTCGTTGTAGTACGTCGTATTGGTGTGGTGGGCACCGTCGGACAGGATGATCGGGGTCCACGAGTAGCCCGGGTCCTTGGTGTCGACGATCAGGATCGAGATGCCCTTGTGCTTCGCCGCGGTCGGGTCGGTGCGGCAGGCCAGCCAGATGTAGTCGGCGTCATGGGCGCCGGTGGTCCACATCTTCTGGCCGTTGACGATGAACTCGTCGCCGTGCCGCACCGCGGTGGTCCGCAGCGAGGCGAGGTCGGTACCGGCCTCGGGCTCGGAGTAACCGATCGCGAAATGGATGTCACCGGAGAGGATTCCGGGCAGGAACTTCTTCTTCTGTTCCTCGGTGCCGTACACCTGCAGGGTCGGGCCCACGGTCTGCAGGGTGACCAGCGGCAGCGGGATGTCGGCCTGGTTGGCCTCGTTGATGAAGATCTGCTGCTCGATGGGGCCGAAGCCCAGGCCGCCGTATTCCTTGGGCCAGCCCACGCCGAGCTTGCCGTCGCTACCCATCCGCTTGATGACGGCGCGGTAGGCGTCGTTGTGGCGATCGGTCTCCATCGCCGCCGCCTCTTCCGGCCTGATCAGCGTCGAAAAGTATTCGCGCAGTTCGGCTTGCAGCTTGCGCTGTTCCGGAGTCAGTTCGATGTACATCAGGCTCCCACCAGGTCCAGACGGTGCGACGGACCACCCAGCAGTCGGGTCAGGTCCTTGATCGACGAGTAGTAGCGGTCCATCGGGTACGTGATGTCCATGCCCATGCCGCCGTGCAGGTGGTGGCACAGCCGCATGGCCGGTGCGGCCTGCGAGGTCAGCCAGTACCCGAGGATCTCCAGATCCTCGGCGGCGTCCAGCCCCTCCGAGAGCCGCCATGCCACCGATGTGGCGAGCAGATCGATTGTCCGCGAAGCGATGTAGACCTCGGACAGCTGCGCAGCGACGGTCTGGAACGTCGACAGCGGACGGCCGAACTGCTCCCGGGTCGCGACATAGTCGGCGGTCAGGCGCAGCGCGCCGGCCACCAGACCGGCACCGAACGCGCCGATCATGGCCAGCGCCAACTGGTTCATCCGCGCGACGGTGGCGCCGGTCAGGACGTCCTCATCGGGCACCGCGACGTCGGCGAAGGTCACCACGTACTCGTCGGAACCGTTGGCCGTCGGGGTCGCGGTCACGGTGACACCGGCGGCTTGCGGTGACACCACGACCACACCGCTGTTGGTGGTGACCAGCAGCCACTGCGCGGTTTCGGCATAGGCCACACCGATTTTGGTGCCGTTGAGCTTGCCACCGGCAAAGCTGGTCGACGGCGTCTCGGGCAACTGGGCACCGGGCTCGTCCAGTGCGGCCGAGATCACCGCGCCCTTGGCCACCTCAGCCAGGTACCGGTCCTGCTGCGCTTCCGTCGCCAGTTCCAGCAGCGGCACCAGGGTGAGCCCGATGGTGGCCAGGGCCGGTCCGGTGGTGCCGCGCCGACCGATCTCGGTCAGCGCGGTGGCCGCCTCCAGCAGCCCGAGCCCGTCACCGCCCAGTCGATCGGGCACCGCAAGCGCCACGACGCCACCGGAAACCAGTGCGTCCCAAGTGTTTTCCCGCTCCAGCACGGATGTCACCACGTCGGCGACAGCCTGCTGCTCCGGGCTCGGTGTGAAATCCACCCGAATCCTCCTTGATTCGTGTTACCGGGCTACTCGCTCAGTTGCCGTCAGTGCTGGACAGGGCACTTGCCCGTGTAATCGACCTGCCAGTGCTTGATGCCGTTGAGCCAGCCCGACATCAGCCGCTCGGGCTCGCCGATCGAGACCAGGTCGGGCATGTTGTCGGCGATGGCGTTGAACATCAGGTTGATGGTCATGCGCGCCAGGTTGGCACCGATGCAGTAGTGCGCACCGGTGCCGCCGAAGCCGACGTGCTGGTTCGGCGTGCGCAGGATGTCGAAGGAGTGCGGGTTCTCGAACACCTCGTCGTCGAAGTTGGCCGAGCGGTAGGACATGACGACCCGGTCACCCTTCTTGATCGTCACGCCACCGAGCTCGGTGTCCTCGAGAGCAGTGCGCTGGAACGCGGTAACCGGTGTGGCCCAACGGACGATCTCGTCCGCGGCGCTCTCCGGGCGTTCCTTCTTGTACAGCTCCCACTGTTCCGGGTTCTGCGCGAAGGCGATCATGCCGTGGGTGATCGAGTTACGGGTGGTCTCATTGCCGGCCACCGCGAGCATCACCACGAAGAAGCCGAACTCGTCGTCCGAGAGCTTCTCGCCGTCGAAGTCCGCCTCGATCAGCTGGGTGACGATGTCGTCGGTCGGGTTCTTGGCCCGCTCCGCGGCCATGTTCATGGCGTACGTGATCAGCTCGAACGAGGACGCGGCCGGGTCGATATGCGAGTACTCCGGATCCTCACCGGCGGTCATTTCGTTGGACCAGTTGAACAGCTTGTCGCGGTCTTCCTGCGGCACACCGAGCAGGCCGGCGATGGCCTGCAGCGGCAGCTCACAGGAGACCTGCTCGACGAAGTCGCCGGTACCGGAAGCCGCCGCGGTCTCGGCGATCTTCTGGGCCCGCTCGTTCAGCTCGGCCTGCAGCCGGCCGATGGCGCGCGGCGTGAAACCACGCGAGATGATCTTGCGCAGCCGCGTGTGCTGCGGAGCGTCCATGTTGAGCAACACCGCGCGCTGCACGTCGACGGCGTCGCGGGTCATGGCCTGCGGCCAGACCGGAATCGCACCATCGGGCGCGCTGCCGAAGATGTCGTTGCGCTTCGACACCTCCTTGACGTCCTCGTGGCGCGTGACGATCCAGTAGCCCTTGTCACCGAAGCCACCGGTGCCGCCGGGCACGTCCACCCAGTGGACCGGCTCGGACTTACGCAGTTCGGCCAGCTCTTCAATGGGGAGGCCTTGGAGGTTGCGGGTCGCGTCCAACAAGTCGAGATCGGACGGGATCGGGCAGGGCATGGTGTCTCCTTGGGGAATCCAACGCCTCAGAACACGGTCCTGAGACAAATCCTTCTAGTTCCTGTTGCGACCATTGAAACATGCCTTCACCGCAGATCAAAGGCCCAACCCAATCGTTGCTTGTCAGACTAATGAAACGTGTTCTAGCCTGACCTCATGGGTAATCCTGTCATCGTTGAAGCCACCCGTAGCCCGATCGGCAAGCGGGGTGGCTGGTTGTCCGGCCTGCACGCAACCGAACTTCTGGGCGCGACGCAGAAGGCACTCGTCGAGAAGGCCGGGCTCGACGCCGGCGAGGTCGAGCAGCTCATCGGCGGCTGCGTCACGCAGTACGGCGAGCAGGGCAACAACATCACTCGGCAGTCCTGGCTGGTCGCCGGATTGCCCGAGCATGTCGGTGCCACCACCATCGACTGCCAGTGCGGCAGTGCCCAGCAGGCCAACCACCTGATCGCGGGCCTGATCGCCACCGGCGCCATCGACATCGGCATCGCCTGCGGTATCGAAGCCATGAGCCGGGTTCCCCTGGGCGCCAACGGCGGTGGCGCCCGCGCCGCGTCGTGGGACATCGACCTGCCCAACCAGTTCGAAGCCGCCGAGCGCATCGCCAACCGCCGGGGCATCACCCGCGCCGACATCGACGCGCTGGGCTTCGCCTCGCAGGCGAAAGCCAAGCAGGCCTGGGCCGAAGGCCGCTTCGACCGCGAGATCTCGCCCATCGAGGCGCCGGTCATCGACGAGAACAAGCAGCCGACCGCCGAGCTCAACTGGGTCAGCCGCGACCAGGGTCTGCGCGACACCACCCTGGAGGGCCTGGCCTCGCTGAAGCCGGTCATCGAGGGCGGCATCCACACCGCCGGTACCTCGTCGCAGATTTCCGACGGTGCCGCCGCGGTGCTGTGGATGGACGAGGACAAGGCCAAGGCGCTCGGCTTCAAGCCCCGCGCCCGGATCATCGCGCAGGCCAACGTCGGCGCCGAGACCTACTACCACCTGGACGGTCCGGTGCAGTCCACCGCCAAGGTGCTCGAGAAGGCGCGCATGTCGATGGCCGACATCGACCTGGTCGAGATCAACGAGGCCTTCGCGTCCGTCGTGCTGTCATGGGCTCAGGTGCACAAGGCCGACATGGATAAGGTCAACGTCAACGGCGGCGCCATCGCGCTGGGCCACCCGGTCGGTTCGACCGGCTCGCGGCTCATCACGACCGCGCTGCATGAATTGGAACGGACCGGCAAGTCGACCGCGCTGATCACGATGTGCGCGGGCGGCGCGCTGTCCACCGGCACGATCATCGAGCGCATCTAGGAGCAGGGTCGCCACCATGGCCGACGGGGAAATGAACGACAGGCAGCTGAAGATCCTGAATTCCAAGGGGATGCAGGTCGGCTTCAAGTGGATGTCGCGGATCAACACCTGGGCATTCCGCGCCACCGACGGCCGCGTCGGCGCCAAGTGGCGGCTCGGCTCCAAGCCTGTCGCCACGCCTCCTCCGGTCGGCATCCTGACGACCATCGGGCGCAAGTCGGGCGAGCCCCGCGACAGCCCGCTGCTGTACCTGCGCGAAGGCGACCGCATCGTCGTCGTCGCCTCGCAGGGCGGCCGCGACACCCACCCGATGTGGTACCTGAACCTGGTCGCCAACCCGAGCGTGAAGTTCCAGGTGCGTGGCGAAAAGCTGCAGCTGACCGCCCGCGAAGCCACCGACGCCGAACGTGACGAGTACTGGCCCAAGCTCGACGCCATGTACCCCGACTTCGTCGACTACCGCTCGCACACCGACCGGAAGATCCCGATCGTCCTGCTCGACCCGGCCTGATCACAGCCCCGAAAAGCTCCCCTGGACCGCATTCGCGCCAGGGGAGTTTTTGGATCCGCAACAAGGTTGCCCGCGTTGAACCGGCCAAGCCTGGCGATCGCGTGGTGGTCAGCAAATTTTCGGGCTAATTGACGGCGGAGGCTAGACAGATTCACAGATGTGTACATAGTGTGGCGTGGCGCACGTGCAATGCCGCATGTGCGCCCACACACAGCCTGAGCCACATCTGGAGCCGTCTATGTCATCAACGTTCCGCACGGGGATTCCCCACACTCGAACACTCAAACGCGCAGGACAGGCTGTGGCGGTCGTCGTCACCGCGGCCTTCATGTTCCTGGCCTCGGCGTTCTCCGCCTGGGCCGCGACCAACATCACCATCACATTCGTCCGCCACGGCGAATCCCAGGGCAACGCCTCGGGCCTCATCGACACCAAGATCCCGGGCCCCGACCTGACCGCGACAGGTCAGACCCAGGCCCAGACCGTGGCAGGCGTCCTCGCCAATGACGGCCTGGCGCACGACGCGATCTTCGCCTCCGACATGGTGCGTACCCAGCAGACCGCGGCGCCGTACGCCACCGCGACCGGCATGCCGGTGACGGTGCTGAGCGGCCTCCACGAGGTCCAGGCCGGCATCTTCGAAGGCCAGTCGCAGGACTCCGGCTTCGCCCGCATCCTGTACGCGCTGATCCCACTGTCCTGGGCCACCGGCAACCTCCTGATGCCGATGCCCGGTTCACCCGACGCCAACGGCGCGGTCTTCCAGGACCGGTTCAACGGCGCGGTCGACGACATCTACGCCAGCGGCGCACAGAACCCCGTCGCGTTCGCACACGGCATGTCGATCATGGCCTGGACCTTGATGAACGTGGAGAACCCCGACCTCACCCTGATGCTCAAGCACCCCCTGGGCAACACCGACATCGTCAAGGTGACCGGCAACCCCGAGGATGGTTGGACCCTGGAGAACTGGGGCGGCGTCGCCGTCACGCAGAATCCCGCGCTGCCCACCAAGCTGTTCGTCAACGTCCGCGACGCCGTCAAGGTGCCGCAGATGGCGCTGTACAACGTCGCGAAGGCCCTCGGTACCGGCAACATCGCCAACATCGCCAACGCCATTCGCGACGGCGTGTTCGACACCGCCAAGGCCGTGGTGAACCTCCCGATCAACGTGGTCAAGAGCGTCGTGAAGTCCGTCCAGACCGGCACCGTGTTCAAGGCGGCGCCGCCGCCGGCGTCGGTGCAGGCCGTCACGCCCAACGCTGCCGCCGCGGCGAAGGACACCGACAGCGCCGACAAGCCCTCGGTGACGCCGACGATCACCAAGCAGGTCTCCGCCAGGAAGCCTGCCGTGACCGGCGCCAAGGACAAGACGGTCAAGGCCACCGAGGAAACCAAGGTCGACACCACCAAGGTCGACGACGCCAAGGCCGGCGACACCAAGACCGGTGATACCAAGGCCGAGGACAGCCCGAAGCAGAACGCGGGCGACAAGGCTGCCGACGACAAGGGCACCACGGTCAAGAAGGACAAGTCGAAGAAGGACAAGTCCGAAAAGGCAGACAAGCCGAAGGTCGAGAAGCCCAAGAAGACCGAGAAGCAGAAGGAGGACAAGGCCTCCGCCGGCCACGGCGACGCCAAGTAGCAGCAGCAAAAAAGCTCCCCCAGAACGAGATTCGTTCTGGGGGAGCTTTTTTGTCCAATAGTTACGCGCCGTAGACCGGAACCGGCGGACGCTCCTTCGTGAGCAGATCGGCGACCACGGGGCCCAGCTCGGCCGGGTCCCACTTGGCGCCCTTGTCGATCTCGGGACCGTGCGCCCAGCCCTCGGCGACGCGGATCTTGCCGCCCTCGAGCTCGAACACCTTGCCGGTGACATCGCGCGACTCGACGCTGCCCAGCCACACCACGAGCGGCGAGATGTTCTCGGCGGCCATGGTGTCGAACGCCTGATCCTGGGTGTTCATCGCGTCGGCGAAGACGGTCTCGGTCATGCGGGTACGGGCCGACGGCGCGATGGCGTTGGCGGTGACGCCGTAGCGGCCCATCTCGGTCGCGGCGACCAGCGTCAGCGCGGCAATGCCGGCCTTGGACGCGCTGTAGGTGGCCTGGCCGACGCTGCCCTGCAGGCCGGCGCCCGAGCTGGTGTTGATGATGCGCGCGTCCACGGTCTCGCCGGCCTTGGCCTTGGCCCGCCAGTACGCCGCGGCGTGCTTCATCGTGGCGAAGTGCCCCTTGAGGTGCACCGCGGTGACGGCGTCGAATTCCTCTTCGGTGGCGTTGGCGAACATGCGGTCGCGCACGATGCCGGCGTTGTTCACCAGCACGTCGAGCGTGCCATAGGTATCGACGGCCTGCTGGATCAAGGCCGCGGCCTGCTCCCAGTCGGCGACGTTCGAGCCATTGGCCACGGCCTCGCCACCGGCCGCGGCGATCTCGTCGACCACGTTCTGCGCGGCGCTACCGCCACCGGCGGGCGAACCGTCCAGGCCGACACCGATGTCGTTGACCACGACGCGGGCGCCTTCGGCGGCGAACGCAAGCGCGTGCTCACGCCCGATTCCGCCACCGGCGCCCGTCACGATGACCACGCGGCCGTCGAGCAATCCCATTTGATATCTCCCTTTACTTGTTGGCGCTTGACGTTTCCAGATACTGCGGCGGCTCGCCGCCGCCATGCACTTCGAGGGACGCACCGCTGACGTACGACGCGGCCTCGGAGGCCAAAAATGCTGCGGCCCAGCCGATATCGGCCGGCTTGGCCAGCCGCTTGAGCGGAACCGTCGCGGCGACGGCGGCGACCGACTCGGCATCGCCGTAGAACAGCTCGGACTGCTCGGTCTCGACCATGCCGACGATCACGGAATTGACCCGGACCTTGGGCGACCATTCGACGGCGAGCGTCGTGGTCAGGCTGTCGATGCCCGCCTTTGCAGCGCCGTAGGCACCGGTGCCAGGGGTCGGCCGGTGGGCGCTGACGCTGGAGATGTTGACGATCACGCCGCCCTCGGGCTGCTGCTGCATCACCGCGTTGGCGTGGGTCGAAACCAGCAGCGGCGCAATCAGGTTGAGCTCGATGATCTTGGTGCTGAACTTGGCCGACGCATCAGCGGCGAGCGCGAACGGCGAGCCACCCGCGTTGTTGACGACGACGTCCAACCGGCCGTGCTTGGCGACGATGGCGTCGATCATCGCCTTGACCGCCGCGTCGTCACGAACGTCGCAGGCGTGGAACTCGTAGGGCAACCCCTCAACCTCGCGCCGCGCGCAGGTGATGACGGTCGCGCCCTGCTCGGCGAACACCGCGCTGATGCCGGCTCCGACGCCGCGCACACCGCCGGTGACCAGCACCACGCGCCCGGCCAATTGCAGATTGATTCCAGCAGTCACTGTGCTAGCGTACCAAGCAAGTGCTTGCTTAGGTACCCGTCCCCCAGGAAGTGACTGATGACCATCACCACCAAAACAGTCGAACCGGGCATCGTCTCGGTCACCGTGAACTACCCGCCGGTCAACGCCATCCCGTCGGCAGGTTGGTTCGAGCTGGCCGACCAGATCACTGCGGCCGGGCGCGACAAGAGCACCCACGTGGTGATCCTGCGCGCCGAGGGACGTGGCTTCAACGCCGGCGTCGACATCAAGGAAATGCAGAACACCGAGGGCTTCGGCGCGCTGATCGACGCCAACCGCGGCTGCTACGAGGCGTTCCGCGCGGTGTACGAATGCCAGGTCCCGGTCGTCGCGGCGGTCAACGGCTTCTGCGTCGGTGGCGGCATCGGCCTGGTCGGCAACGCCGACGTCATCGTCGCTTCTGACGACGCCAAGTTCGGTCTGCCCGAGGTCGAGCGCGGCGCCCTGGGCGCGGCGACCCACCTGTCCCGCCTGGTCCCGCAGCACATGATGCGCCGGCTGTTCTTCACCGCCGCCACCGTGCCCGCGACGACGCTGCAGCACTTCGGTTCGGTGCACGAGGTCGTCCCGCGCGAAGAGCTCGACGAGGCCGCGCTGCGCGTCGCCCGCGACATCGCCAGCAAGGACACCCGCGTCATCCGCGCCGCCAAGGAGGCGCTGAACTTCATCGACGTGCAGCCCGTCAACGCGCGCTACCGCATGGAGCAGGGCTTCACCTTCGAACTGAATCTGGCCGGCGTGTCCGACGAGCACCGCGACGAGTTCGCGGGGACCAACAAGGGAGCCAAATAGAATGGCAGACAAGACAACAACTCTCGAAGCCGCAGTCGCCGAGATCGAAAGCGGCATGACCATCGGCATCGGCGGCTGGGGTTCCCGCCGCAAGCCGATGGCGTTCATCCGCGCGCTGCTGCGCACCGACGTCACCGACCTGACCGTCGTTACCTACGGCGGGCCGGACCTCGGATTGCTGTGTGCCGCAGGCAAGGTCAAGCGCGTCTACTACGGCTTCGTGTCGCTGGACTCGCCGCCGTTCTACGACCCGTGGTTCGCCAAGGCCCGCATGAACGGCACCATCGAGGCCCGTGAGATGGACGAGGGCATGCTGCGCTGTGGCCTGCAGGCTGCCGCACAACGTCTTCCGTTCCTGCCGATCCGCGCCGGACTCGGCAGCGACGTCCGCGCCTTCTGGGGCGACGAACTCAAGACCGTCACCTCGCCGTACGAGACCGACGGTGCGCACGAGGAACTCGTCGCCATGCCGGCGCTGAACCTCGACGCCGCGTTCGTGCACATGAACCTCGGCGACGTGAAGGGCAATGCCGCCTACACCGGCATCGACCCCTACTTCGACGACCTGTTCCTGATGTCGGCCAAGCGCCGTCACCTGTCGGTCGAGAAGATCGTCTCCACCGAAGAGCTCGTGAAATCGGTTGTGCCGCAGCAGCAGGTCATCAACCGCATGATGGTCGACACCGTGGTCGAGGCCCCGAATGGCGCCCACTTCACCACCAACGAGCCCGACTACCGGCGCGACGAGAAGTTCCAGCGCCACTACGCCGAAGCCGCCGGCTCGGAGGAGACGTGGGCCGAGTTCGTCAAGACCTACCTGTCCGGAACCGAAGCCGACTACCAGGCCGCGGTCCGTAAGTTCGCCGAGGCTCAAGCAGCCCAGAAGGAGGCCGCCAAGTGAGTGACGCAACCCGCGCCGAGGTCTGTGCCGTCGCCTGTGCCGAATTGTTCCGTGACGCAGGGGAAATCATGGCCAGCCCCATGACGACCGTCGTGCAGATCGGTGCCCGTCTGGCCCGGCTGACCTTCTCTCCCGACATCGTGATCACCGATGGCGAGGCCCGCATGCTGGCCGACACCCCGGCGATCGGCGCCCCGTTCGCCGTCGAGGGCTGGATGCCGTTCAACCGCGTCTTCGAGACCCTGGCCTGGGGCCGTCGCCATGTGGTCATGGGCGCCAACCAGATCGACCGCTACGGCAACCAGAACCTGTCGGCCTTCGGCCCGATCCAGCAGCCGACCCGCCAGATGTTCGGTGTCCGCGGCGCGCCCGGCAACAGCATCAACCACGCCACCAGCTACTTCGTGGGCAACCACACCAAGCGCGTGTTCGCCGACTCGGTCGACATCGTCTCCGGAATCGGTTGGGACAAGGTCGATCCGGCCAACCCGGCGTTCCGCTTCCTGAACGTCTACCAGGTGGTGTCCAACCTGGGTGTGTTCGACTTCAACGGCCCCGAGCACCAGATGCGCGCGGTGTCGCTGCACCCGGGCGTGACGGCCGACGAGGTCGCCGACAACACCTCGTTCGCGGTGCACGGCCTGGACGCCGCCGGCGAGACCCGCCTGCCGACCGCCGACGAACTGCAGCTGCTGCGCGAGGTCATCGACCCGAAGTCGCTGCGGGACAAAGAAGTGAAAGCGGTCTAGTCCTGATGTCCAAGCTCAAGACCCCGCTGACCGAGCTGGTCGGCATCGAGTACCCGGTCGTGCAGACCGGCATGGGCTGGGTGGCCGGCGCGCGTCTGGTCGCGGCCACCTCCAACGCCGGCGGTCTCGGCATTCTGGCCTCGGCGACGATGACGCTGGAAGAGCTGCAGACCGCCGTCGCCAAGGTCAAGGCGGCCACCGACAAGCCGTTCGGCATCAACATGCGCGCCGACGCCGGCGATGCGGCTGCCCGCTGCGACCTCCTGATCCGCGAAGGAGTCAAAGTCGCCTCCTTCGCCCTGGCTCCCAAGCCCGAGCTGATCGCCAAGCTGAAAGACGCAGGCGTCGTGGTGATCCCGTCGGTCGGCCTGGCCAAGCATGCCAAGAAGGTGGCGAGCTGGGGTGCCGACGCGGTGATCGTGCAGGGGGGCGAGGGCGGTGGCCACACCGGCCCGATCGCCACCACGCTGCTGCTGCCGTCGGTGCTCGACGCGGTCAAGGACACCGGCATGCCGGTGATCGCCGCGGGTGGCTTCTTCGACGGCCGTGGCCTGGCGGCCGCGCTGTCCTACGGCGCCGCCGGCGTCGCGATGGGCACGCGGTTCCTGCTCACCTCGGACTCGACGGTGCCCGATGCGGTCAAGCAGCGGTACCTGGACGCCGCGCTGGACGGCACCGTGGTGTCGACCCGCGTCGACGGCATGCCGCACCGGGTGCTGCGAACGGGCCTGGTGGAGAAGCTCGAAAGCGGTTCCCCGGTAAGGGGTTTCGCCGCCGCGATCGGCAACGCCCAGAAGTTCAAGAAGATGTCCGGCATGACCTGGCGGTCGATGGTCAAGGACGGCCTGGCCATGCGCCACGGCAAGGACCTGACCTGGTCGCAGGTCGTGATGGCGGCCAACACCCCCATGCTGCTGAAAGCCGGTCTGGTGGAAGGCAACACCGAGGCGGGCGTGCTGGCCTCGGGCCAGGTGGCGGGAATCATCGACAGCCTGCCGTCGTGCGCCGAGCTGGTGCCCCAGATCGCCGCCGAGGCCATCGAGCACCTGCAGGCTGCCACCAGCTACATCGTGTAGGTCGCTTTCTCTGCGCGAGCAGACATAAAACTGCCCCTTTTCACGTGAAGAGGGGCAGTTTTACGTCTGCTCGGCAGGGACCACCGTCATGCCGTGCCAGCGCTTGACGTCAGGCAGGGTGATGTCGAACAGATCCAGGGCGCGGCCGACGGTCTGGTTGACGATGTCGTCGAGGGTCTGCGGGACGGTGTAGAACGCCGGCACCGGCGGCATGATGATCGCGCCGTTGCGGGTCGCCTGGGCCATCAACTCGATATGCCCGGCATGCAGCGGCGTCTCGCGCAGCAGCAGCACCACGCGGCGCCGCTCCTTGAGGCAGACGTCGGCGGCCCGCACGACGAGAGAATCGTTGTAGGACTGCGCAATTCCGCTCAGGGTCTTGATGGAGCACGGCGCGACCAGCATGCCGGCGGTGATGAACGAACCGGATGACACGGTCGCCGCGATGTCGCGTGGGTTGTGTACCTCATCGGCGAGGTCGCGGACGTACTCATGGGTGTACTTGGTCTCTTGGGCGATGGTGCGGTGCGCCGCGGTGGTGACGATGGCGTGCGTCTCCACGTCGGCGACGTCGCGCAACAACTCGAGTGCCCGGATGCCGTAGACGGCGCCCGACGCACCGGTGATCGCCACGATCAGTCGCTTCATGTGTTCCCCACTCTTGCAGCCGCTGCGGCGATCGTAGCCAGCGCCGCGTCCTCGTCGCTGGTCAATGGCCGGTCCGACTGGGCCCGCACCACCAACGTCAGGGCCTCGGCCACCCGCGCGACAGTGTCCCCATCGGCCGGCTCGATATCAGGTACCAGCGCGTCCAATTCATCGAGCTCGATCAGCTCGGAGCGGATCTCCACGGCCTTGAGCTGCTCTCGCAGTTCGGTGGTCACCGGGTTGGGTGCCGGCGGTGGCCCTGACTTGAGCCGCCGTCGCACAGCACGCAGCGGACGGACGACCTCGCTGTGCCACTGGGCCACTCGCTCGCTCGCGGCCACGAATGTGTCCGTCGTCAGCTGACCTGCGACGCCGACCCGAGCCGCGAACAACAGCAGGTTCACGTCGAGACCGAAGCGGTCCTGCAACAGCACGCACGCCTGCTCGACCCCGGCTTCGCGATGTACCCGCAGAGCAAAATCTGGTAACTGCACGGTGACCAATTGTGGTGTTCGGTGGCCCGACCTGGCTAGTCGTAGTAGACAGATATTTGCCGCGACCGAGAAAGACCAGAGTAAGGATGGCGCTGGACGATGCCCTTCGACGACTTCCGCTCGTTTCTCACCGCGCTGCGCGACGAAGGGCAACTCATCGAAGTCGACCGGCCGGTGGCCCTCGACCTCGAAGTCGCCAAGGCCATGCGCAAGAGCGCCGCTACCGGCGGACCGGCCATCGTCTTCAACAACAATGGCACCAAGTTCCCGCTGGTCGGTGGCATCTACAACTCGCGCGCCAAGGCGCTGCTGGCCTACGGCTGCACCGAGGAGAATGCGTTCGGCGACATCGTGAATCGGCTGAAGACCCGCATCCCACCGGTGTACGTCGATGACGGTCCGGTGCACGAGAACGTGATCCTCGGCGACGATATCGACCTGTCGATCCTGCCGGTACCGAAGTACAGCCCGGACGACGGCGGCCCGTACATCACTCCCGGCATCATCGTCAGCCACGACCCGGAGACCGGCGTGCCGGACATCGGGCACTACCGCTGCGAGATCATCGACAGCAAGACCATGACGCTGATGGCCATCCCGAACCACCGGTTCGCCAAGAACCAGGCCAAAGCACTTTCCATGGGGCACAAGACTTTCCGGGCGGCGCTGGTGATCGGCGTCGACCCGATGATCGCGTACACGGGCCCGATCCAGGTGCCCGAGGACACCAACGACTGGGAAGTCGTCGGCGGAATGCGCGGCGCAGCAGTGGAGTTGGTGAAATGCCGGACCAACGACGTGTCGGTGCCGGCGCACGCCGAGGTCGTGATCGAGTTCGAGGTCGACTTCACCGAGACCGTCACCGAAGGACCACTGGGCGAGTACACCGGCTACTACACCCCAGCTTCCCCGAAGCCGGTGGTGCGGCCGACGGCGATCACCCATCGCAACGACGCCTACTTCCAGGCTCTGCTGACCGGCCGCCCGACCACCGAAAACCATATCCTCAAACAGCTTTCGTTCGAGGCGTCGTTCTTCGACATGATGCGCCAGCAGTTTCCGACCATCGAGAAGGTGTCGATCCCCGCGTCGGGCGGCGTCTACTTTCGCGTGGTGATCTCCATGCGCCAGCGCTTCGCCGGCGAGGCCCGCAGCCTCATCCTGGCCGCGATGGGTAGCAACCTGCGACCGAAACAGGTCGTCGTGGTGGACCCCGACATCGACGTCTACGACTCCGAACAGGTCGAGTGGGCCATGGCGTTTCGCACTCAACCGGCGCGCGATGTCATCATCGTCGAGGGCCTGCCCGGCGGCCCGCTGGACCCGACGGCCGACGAATCCCTGCCGCAAGATCAGCGCACCGGGTCCGCCATCGGCACCGACGCGACCTATCCCTACGGCACCATCGTCAAGAAAGTCGGCGACGTGTGCGGACCTGCACTCGAGGAACACGGCGGCCGCGTCGTCGAGGTCGCCGATGTGCCCGGCTGGCGGGAATACGAATTTCCGGAGCTGGACGAAAAGACCCGTCCCACAACCACTTCTGAATAGGACGCGCGATGCCGCAGCAGACTCTGACCGAGTTCGTCGAGGAGATGGAGAAGGCGGGTCTACTGGTCCGCGTCACCGAGGAGAAGCGGGTCGACGAACTCCCCGCAGTGATGGAGGCCAACCCGCTGACGGCCGTGCTGGTGGAGAACGTCAAGGACTGCGAATTCCAGTTCCTCGCCAACGCGTACTCCAATCAGGATCAGTACGCGTGGGGACTGGGCTGCGACAAGAGCCAGAGCGGCTTCATGATGAGCGAACTCGCCAAGGGCCGCATCGCGCCGGAGATCGTCGACACCGCGCCATGCAAGGAAGTCATCCTGACCGGTGACGACGTCGACCTCACCCGGCTGCCGCTGTTCCTGCACCACGACCGGGACGGGCACGCGTACACCAACGACAACCTGGTGGTCAGCCGGCACCCGGACACCGGTATTCACGACTGGGGTATCTACCGCAGTATGTTCCGGTCAAAGACCGAGAAGATGTTCGACATGACGTGCACCTCACACCGAGCGCGCATCAATGCCATTGC
Source organism: Mycobacterium sp. PDNC021 (assembly GCF_048282635.1). Lineage (NCBI taxonomy): Bacteria > Bacillati > Actinomycetota > Actinomycetes > Mycobacteriales > Mycobacteriaceae > Mycobacterium > Mycobacterium sp. PDNC021. Next base: position 1,416,121 of record NZ_CP182502.1, on the reverse strand, counting down.
GGCACAAGAGAAAGGGCAGAACCTCGAGGTCGCCATCGTCCTCGGTGGCCCGATCCTCGACAAGGTGGCGTCGCTGACGGGCGTGCCGGCCGACACCGACGACTTCGAGGTGCTCGGCAGCTTCTACGGGCACCCGGCCCGGTTGGTGAAGTGCGAGACCATCGACGTCCTGGTGCCCGCGAACGCCGAGATCGTGCTGGAATGCGAGCTGATGGCGTCTGAGGGGCTGACGCACGATGAGGGTCCATACGGCGAGTTCAGCGGCATGTACGGCGGTGGCATCAAGCACAACTACCGAGCCGTGGTGAAGGCCATGACGTATCGCAAGGGCGGCATCTTCCAGCACGCCACCATCGGCGGCGCGCACCCCTGGTACACCGACAACATGTTGCAGCTGCCCGCGGTGGAAGCAGATATCTTCGGCGCCTTGAAGTTCGCGGGCATCAACGTCAAAGAGGTCCGGTGCCCGCTCGGTGGTCTCTCGAACATCGCCTACGCCAAGATCAAACCCAACGGCGGCGGTGATGCGAAGCAGGCCCTCGGCATCATGCTGACCTGCTCCAAGCTGGCACTGCCCAAGATCGCGATGGTGTTCGACGAGGACATCGACATCTGGGACGACAACGCCGTGCAGTTGGCCATGGCGTTCCGGTACATGCCGCACCTCGACACCGTGCTGCTGCCGGGCGGAAACACCATGACGGTCGACCCGATGATCGGGTCCGACGTCGCACCCGGTACCGCGTCGAAGATCGGCTTCGACTGCACCATCCCGATGGGGCCGCAGTTCACCCGCAGCAGCTTCGACCGCAGTTCGGTGTTCGTGCTGCCGGACCCGCCGGCCGACGTCGTGACGCTGGCGGAGGAAGACCTGACCGCTGCGATGGCCGACCTCATCCGCGAGCAGCCGCGCGCGTGGAAGGAAATCCTGGAGCACTTCAACGGCCAGCCCTACCGCACGATCTACCGGGCGTTCAGCAATCTGCGACCCCAGTTGGGCCGCTGCGACGACGCGCCGTGGTACCGGTACACGTTCTCCGACGGGGACTTCGCGGTTGCCGAACCGGAGACGCTGACGCACAACTACGACCCGCGGCACCGGCCTTAGGCTGGTCCACAGCAACATTCTCCCGGTCCGTCAACTGCTGGGGATCGCGTTGGCTTCTCGCGACAACATATCCGCGCAATTGCGTCAGATCTTCGGCCGCTGGGGATGTCGCCGCCGCCATCCGATCTCCGTAACGTAGCCATCGACCACAGCGGTAAGGTTCCTACCTGCAATAACAGGCTCGACATCCGCACCAGAGAGGCGTCGCATGACTGTCATCGGTGGTGTGGCATACGTCGTCGTCACCTTGCTCCCCGTTCTGACACTTGCCGCGATCAACGCCATAGTCCGCGCGGTCGGTAGGCGCCGCGGACGGCCAGACCCCGCAAACGAGGACTCATGACCACGCTGACCGCCGCCCCGAACCCGGCCACCGCCCCGGGCGTCCCGAACCCGACCTTCATGCGGTACGTCCAGAACCCGATCTGGAACTTCCTGTGTGACCACTACTTCCGGCTCGAGATCGACGGCTGGCACAAGGTGCCCGACGAGCCGTCGCTGCTGATCGGGATCCACTCCGGCGGCTCCCTGACCATGGATGCCTGGACCCTGGTGCATTCCTGGTACCGGCATTTCGACGGGCAGCGGGTCCTGCACGGCACCGCGCACGACGTATTGATGGGCGCGCCCGGTCTCGGTGACTACTTCCGCGCCGTCGGGGTCATCCCGGCTTCGCGCGACGGTGTCACGGGCGCCTTGGCCGCCGGCCGTGACGTCGTGGTGTGGCCGGGCGGCGAGCTCGACGCGATGCGCACCTGGCGCGACCGCGACAAGGCGATCCTCGCCGGCCGCAAAGGCTTTGTGAAGCAGGCGATCCGGTCCGGTGTGCCGATCGTCCCGGTCGCGACGATCGGTGGGCACGACACCGTCTTCGTGCTGAACGAAGGCAAGTTCCTCGCCAAGTGGAGCGGCCTCGGCAAGCGCCTGCGCGGCGCCAACATGCCGATCATCGCCGGCTTCCCGTTCCCGCTCGCCGTCGAGGTGCTGCCGATGCATCTGCCGCTACCCGCGAAGATTCGCACCGAACTGCTCGACCCGATCTACGTCGACACCGACCCCGAGCGGGCGAACGATGCCGCGTATGTCGACAAGGTGTACGACGAGGTGCAGTTCGCGATCCAGTCCGGCATGGACCGGCTGGCCAAGCGCCGCAGCTTCCCCGTGCTCGGGTGATAGGCGCAGCCGATCAGTTGCTCGGAGTTTCCACTTTGACGGTCACTCCCCGGGTGCGACAACCTGATTGAGTCAGTCGTTCATCGATCGGAGTGGGCCCATGCGCACCGTCTATACGCGCGTGCGCAGGGCCATGATCCCGCCGATGGAAGACCACCGCCCGGCCTTGCGGGTGGCGCTCGGTCTGGCTATCCCCGGCATCGCCCTGCTGGCAGCCGGGCGCCCCGACCTGATCATCTACGCGGTGTTCGGTGCGATCACCGGCATGTACGGCCGCACCGAAACCCGCGGCCGCCGGTTCGCACACCAGACGCAGGGCGCGGTGATCCTGGTCCTCGGTGTGACCATCGGGGTGGTGCTGGCGAATTCCCATGTCCCACCGGTGGTCCTGGTCATCGCCGCCGTGACGTTCGCGTCCGTCGGATCGGTGGTGACCGACTACCTCGCGCTCAAACCGGAGGGTCCGTTCTACGGCGTCTTCGCGCTTGGCGCCATCGCCACGGTGCCTGCCGGCCGGGTGGCGCCGGCGTCCGCGATATTGCTCTGTGCTGCAACAGCTCTACTGTCTGTCCTGCTCGGCATTCTCGATGCGCCCCGCGCGTCGGAGCCGGTGACCCGACTGGCGTTGCCGAACCGTCGCGACGTGCTGATCCACGCGGGCCGCTACGCGCTCTCCATCACCGCGGCGGGTACCGCCGGCCTGGCTTTGGGTGTCGACCATGCCAACTGGGCCATCGCCGCGGCAGCCGGGCCGCTCGCCGCGGCGGATGCCAGCGGTCGCATCAGGCGCGGAATCCACCGCCTCGGTGGCACTTTCATCGGCCTCGCCGTGGCGGCCGCGCTACTCGTGCCCGGGCCCAGCGAGTACGTGCTGGCCATCTGTGTCATGGCGCTGCTGTTTCCCACCGAATTGTTCATGGCCCACCACCATGCGGTCGCGCTCGGCTTCTTCACGCCATTGATCATGCTGATGACCGATCTGGCCGTGCCCACCGAACCGCTTGTGTTGCTGGCCGATCGCGGCATCGACACCGTCATCGGCGTCACCGCCGCGATCGCTGTGTCGATGCTGCTGCCGGGCACGCGCGAGTAGGCGTCGCGGGTGGCCAGTTCCGTTGGCGCTCCGCCTAGTTGGTTGACGGTGTTGGTGGTGGCTCGAATGGTTGGTACCACCACCATTGGGCGCGTTCCCCGGTCGGGCCGGGGCACGGCAGCACATCAGGTCGCGGTGTGGTGGGTGGCCGGGCCAGCGATCGGTTGCTCAAGGGCCGTCCTGCCGCGTCGGTCACCACCAGCCGGTCGGCAGGTCCGGTGATGGTGATGCCACCGCGGTGATGCAACCGGTGGTGATAGGGGCACACCAACACCAAATTCCCGAGTTCGGTGACGCCACCGTCCTCCCAATGAATGACATGGTGCGCATGCAAACCCCGGGTGGCCCCGCACCCCGGAACCACACAGCAGCGGTCGCGATGCTCCAGCGCCCGGCGCAGCCGGCGGCTGATGGTGCGGGTGCTGCGGCCCGCACCGATCGGCCGACCATGCCGCTGCAGCCACACCTCGCAGGTCGCATCACACAACAACAGCCGACGTTCCTCATCGGTGAGCACCGACCCCACATGCACTGCGGCAGAGTCCTGGTCGAGGTCCAGGTGCACCACGACGGTGGTGTGCTGCCCGTGCGGCCGCCGTTGCACGTCACTGTCCCACCCGGCCTCGACCAGGCTCATGAACCCGTCCACCTGATTCGGCAACGGCGGCGCCGCCTCCGACACACGCTCGTCGTTCTCGTGGTCACGTTTCCAGTCCGCGACCAACGCATCCTGGTGCGAGGCCAGCGCGGCATCGACCTTCGCCGCCTCCAACTTCGGCAACCGAATCGTGTACGTCGTCGACCCGTCAACGTGCGTGGTCTTCTTGATCGACCGCTCAGGTTCCGGCTTCGACTCCGACTCGGGCTCCGGGCGCGGCTCGAGCTTCACGGCCTTACGCAACTGGGTGACGGTCGCACTTTCTGCGAACTGGGCATAGTGCTCATCAGAACCGTCCGCGGCGTGTTCGGCGACCACCCCGACCTGATCCAACGACAACCGACCCTCACGCATCGCCTCAGCGCACCGCGGGAACTCCTCGATCCGATGCGCGACCGCCACCATCACCTCCGCATTACGCGGCGACACACCCGTTTTCCACGCCACCAACGACGTCAGCGACCGGGCACCGGTCGCACCCCACAACCCATCGCGATCGATCTCGGCCGCAATCTCCACCAGCCGCGCATCGATCGCGTTGCGCTGACCAGTCAACTCACCGATCTCATCGAAAAACGCATCCATACGCTCACACGGCGACACCTCAACATCGAAAGCCGTTGCAGCGGTGGACATGACACCATCAAAGCAGAAGGCACCGACAAGTTTTCGCTCCTGAAAACACCCCGGGTGTGAAGCCCGGGTGCGCCGAGAAGCTTCTAGCCTCCCGCCGACTTCGTCACCGTCACCTTGACGTTCTTCATGATGGGCTGGTCGCTCTGCGTGCTGAAATCGCCGATGGCGCACAGCACATTCATCTCGGGCATGTACCCGGCTGCGTTGCCGCGCGGGATGCCGTACGGCACCGCCTTGTAGCGGCGCAGCGAGCGGACGCTGCCGTCACGCGCCGTCGCGACGATGTCAACGTCGTCGAACTCTTTGATCCCGCGGTCGCCCATGTCCCGCTCGTTCATGAAGATCAGCGTGCGCAGGTTCTTGATGCCGCGGTACCGGTCGTTGTCGGAGTAGACGGTGGTGTTCCACTGATCGTGCGACCGCAGCGTCGCCAGGATCAGGGTGCCTTCGCTGACGGTGTCGTCGGGCAACTCGACCGCGGAGAACTCGGCGCGGCCGGACGGGGTCAGGAAGATCAGCTCCCGTGCGGGCTGCTTGATCCGGAAGCCCAGCGGCAGTCGAACCCGACGGTTGAAGTCCTCAAAACCGTTGAGCACCTTGGCCATGGTGTCGCGGATGCGGTCGTAGTCCTCGACGTACCAGTGCCACGGCGTCTGGCTCTGCGGCAGCGCGGCCGCGGCGATACCGGCAATGATCGCCGGCTCGGACAGCAGGTGCGGCGATGCCGGCTTCTTCATGCCGACCGACAGGTGCACCATGCTCATCGAGTCCTCGACCGAGGTGGACTGGATGCCCTCCTTCTGGTGGTCTTTCTCGGTGCGGCCCAGGCACGGCAGGATCAGGGCCTGCCGACCGTGAATCACGTGGCTGCGGTTGAGTTTTGTGCTGACCTGCACGGTGAGGTCGCATTTCTGCAGCCCCTCGAAGGTGTACGCGGTGTCGGGTGCGGCGCTGGCGAAATTGCCGCCCATGCCGATGAACACCTTGACGTCGCCGGTGTGCATGCCCTCGATGGTGTGGACGGTGTCGAGGCCGTGCGCGCGCGGCGGATCGATACCGCAGACTTCGCCGAGCCGCTCCAGAAAGGCCTCGGCCGGCCGGTGGTCGATACCGCAGGTGCGGTTGCCCTGCACGTTGCTGTGGCCGCGCACCGGCGAGGGGCCGGCACCCTCACGGCCCAGATTGCCGCGCAGCAGAAGCAGATTCACGATCTCCCGGACGCTGTCGACGCCGTGTTCGTGCTGGGTGACACCGAGGCACCAGCTGATGATGCTGCGGTCGGCGTCGCGGTAAATCTTGGCGGCCCTGCGGATATCGCGCTCCGACACCCCGGACTTGTAGACGATCTCATCCCACGACGTGGCCTCGACCGCGGCCCGGTAGGCCTCGAACCCGGTGGTGTACCGCTCGATGAACTCGATGTCGAGCGCTTTCGGGTCCGTTTCCGACTGTTCCAGAACAACTTTGGCGATGCCACGGATCAGGGCCATGTCCCCGCCGATCCTGGGCTGCAGGTTCAGCGTGCTGGTCTTGGTGGACTTGAACGTCGCCATCCGCAGGAAGTCGTGCGGGATGATGGTCTTGGTGGCACCGGCCTCGACGAGAGGGTTGATGTGCACGATCTGCGCGCCGCGGCGGTAGGCCTCCGACAGCGCGGTGAGCATACGCGGCGCATTGGAGGCAGCGTTGACGCCGATGACGAACAGGGCGTCCGCGGCCTCCCAGTCTTCGAGATCGACGGTGCCCTTGCCGGTGCCCAGCGACGCCTGCATGGCGCGGCCGCTGGCCTCGTGGCACATGTTGGAGCAGTCGGGCAGATTGTTGGTCCCCAACTCCCTGGCCAACAGCTGATAGAGGAACGTCGCCTCGTTACCGAGCCGGCCCGAGGTGTAGTACGACGCCTGGTTCGGGTCGTCGAGATCGGCCAGGGCCCGGCCGACGAGATCGAAAGCGTCGCGCCAGCTGATGGGCTTGTACCGGTCGGTCGCGGCGTCGTACACCATCGGCTCAGTGAGCCGGCCCGTGTCTTCGAGCGCGAAGTCGCTCCACTCCGCCAGTTCCGAAACCGTGTGCTGGGCAAAGAATTCCGGCCCGCAGCGCTTGTGCGTCATCTCCCACGTGACGTGCTTGATGCCGTTCTCACAGATGTCGAGCTTGAGGCCCTTCATGTCGTCGGGCCAGGCACAGCCGGGGCAGTCGAAGCCGCCGTCCTCGTGGTTCATCTTCATGATCGCGTGCGGCCCACTGATGGGCTCGCGCTCGCGGGCCAGGAACTTCGTGACGCTGATCGCCGCGCCCCAGCCGGCGGCGGGATGATGATAGGGCTTGAACTCAGGTTCGCCGTGCTCGTCAGACTCGGTACGCTGCTCAGTGCTCCGGTCGGTCATAGGGTCAAGTCTGCTCGGCGGAGGACACCCGAGTCCAAGGGCAATTTCCGTGAGTCTGATAGGCGCCGCCTATCAGACGTGGTCGAATAGTCCATGCTCTTCCGTCAGCTCGAATATTTCGTGGCGCTCGCCCGCGAGAAGCATTTCGCGCGGGCGGCTGCGGCCTGCTACGTGTCGCAGCCGGCACTGTCCGAGGCGATCCGCAAGCTCGAGAACGAGCTCAAGGTTCCGCTGGTGCGGCGCGGGCAGAACTACGAAGGCCTGACACCCGAAGGTGAACGGCTGGTGTTGTGGGCGCGCCGGATTCTGGCCGATCACGACGCGCTCATCCACGAGGTCGCCGCGTTGCAGACCGGCCTGACCGGCGAGCTGCGGCTCGGCGTCATCCCTGCGGCCTCCGGCACCGTGGCGCTCCTGACCGATCCATTCTGCCTCGAACATCCTTTGGTACGAGTGCAATTGGAGAGCAGCCTGCGTTCGGCGGGCATCGTCGAACGCATCCGCCGCTTCGAGCTCGACGCTGGAGTCATCTACCCCGACGGCGTCGACACCGCGGGCCTGACGGTGACGCCGCTGTACGAGGAACGACAGGTGCTCATCGCCGGCGCCGAACTGCTTGCCGGCCAAGCCGATCCAGTCACGTGGGCCGACGCCCTCCAATTGCCACTGTGTCTGTTGAACACCGGGATGCGGGGCCGGCAGCTGCTCGACGACGCGCTGTCCGCCCACGACTTGACCGCGACGCCACGGCTCGAGGCCGATTCGGTGGTATCCCTGCTGGCCCACGTCAGCGGCGGCCGGTGGGCGAGCATCATCCCGCAGACCTGGCTGCACACGCTGCGAACGCCGGACGGAGTGCGGACGGTGCCGTTGGACGACCCCCAGGTGACGGCGACGGTCGCGCTCGTCACCAGCGCCGCCGAACCCGGCTCGGTGCTGGCGCGCGCGTTGGTCGCAACCACGCACCGCGCAACGATCAGCCCCGACTAGCGATACCAATCGGGCAACTGGACGGGGCGCAGATCCGTGGTGTCACCCGGGCGAGTCAACGTCAGCACGGCCCGCACGATCTCGGGGCGGGCCGCCAACGCGTCGGCGACGAGGTTGAGCTGGGCGGCCACGTTCGATTCGGCCGCGTCGCCGACGAGGTCGACGGCCGCGACGAGATAAATCCGATCCGCGCCAACCCATTCCATGTGCAGATAGCTGACCCGCTCGATGTCCTCATGGTCCAGCAGGGCGCGCAGTGCATTGTTGCGGGCGAGCGGGGTGACACTCTCCCCCGTCAGGAAATCCATGTTGCGCCCGATGAGAAACAGCGCGACAGCGCCGAGGAGTACACCAACCAGGATCGAGCCGATGGCATCCCAGACCGCATTGCCGGTGAGCTGATGCGCCAGGATGCCGCACGTCGCGATGACCAGGCCGATGAGGGCCGAGAGGTCCTCGGCGAAGACCGCGCGCAGCATAGGGTTCGACGTGACGCGGATATAGCGCAGCGGATGGATTCGTCGCTCCAGCGCGCCAGACTTGGTCTGCGACAACGCCTGCAGGAACGAGGACCCCTCCAAGACGAAGGAGACCGCGAGCACCGCATAGGCCCAGCCGTAGGACGTCGCCTCGGCCTCGCCGTGCAGTGACTGGATGCCATGCCAGATCGACACCACGGCGCCCACGGTGAACAACCCGAAGGCCGCGAACATCGACCAGATGTATCCGGCTCTGCCGTAGCCCAGTCGATGCTCGGCGTCGGCCGGCTTGTCGGACTTGCGGGTGCCGATCAGCAGGAACACCTCGTTGCCGGTGTCGGCCCAGGAATGCGCGGACTCGGCGAGCATCGAGGCGCTCCCGGTGACGACAGCCGCGGCGGTTTTCGACACCGCGATCAGAGCATTGGCACCGAGCGCGACGACGACTGTCAGGAGACTCTCGTCGCCCGGATCACTCATGCCCTGAACAGTAGAGCCCGTCAGTAGGCGTCGCCGGGCTGAACCGCCCGGACAGGTCCGCGGCGCGGTGCCGCGGGCTGCGGCTCCTGCGCCCACTCTGCGCCGCTGGCCTCCATCAGCCGGCCGATCTCCTCGATGTGCATGTCCGCCAGGTCCCACACGTCGGGCACCAGTTCGCGGTCAACGATGAAGCCGAAGTCCAGGCGGTCCAGGTAGCTCACCACGGTGATGTTGAGCCCCTGTCCTTCGGTGACGATCGACACCGGGAACTGATTGACCAGCTGCGCCCCCGCGAAGTACAGCGGCTTGCGCGGACCGGGCACGTTCGAGATCACCAGGTTGAACGGCGTAGCGGCAATCCGGTGGGCCAGCCCGAAACGGGACGCCAGCCGCATCGCCGACGTCGACAGCACCGGGGCCGAGACCTGCGCCATGTCGCCGAGCTGACTGGCGGGCACGAGGTCCAGCAGTCGCTTCGCATCGAGCATCGCCTCGCGGCAGCGGGCCACGCGATCGAGCGGGTCCTCGCAGTCGGTCGGCAGTTCGGGGAAGATCGCCGAAACCCGATTGGTCCACGGGTCCTCTTCGTCACCGGTGCGGATCGACACCGGAACCATGGCGCGCAACGGTCCGTCGGGCAGTGCGTCGTGAGCCAGGAGGTACTGGCGCAGAGCACCTGCGCAGATCGCCATCACGATGTCGTTGACCGTGCCACCGGTGGCCGTCTTGAGCTGCTTGACGTTGTCCAGCGACGCTGTGCGCATGGCGAAGCGCCGGTGTCCGGTGATGGTCTTGTTCCACGGCGTGGGAGGCGCGGATGAGGTCGGCAGCGGGATCTTCGGCCCGTCTTCCTTGCCAAGGCGGGCAAGGGATTTGATGGCCGAGCCAGCCTTGCTCGCAGCGCTGCCGACGCTGTCGATGCCGGCCGCGTCGGCGAGCTGACCGACCAGCCGCGTCTGGAACCGCAGCGCCTTGGCGGGATGACCGGCCAGGTTGATGACGGCCTTCCGCAAGAGTTCGATGCTGCCGGGCACTGCTTCGGCTTCCCAATCGGGGCCCGGTCCCGGCGGGGCTGCGTCGGGCACCGTATCGGTGAGGGCGTTGAGCATGATCTGCCCGGCGGCGCCGTCGATGGTGGCGTGGTGGTACTTCGTCAGCATCGCCCAGTTCCCGGTGTCGAGCCCGTCGATGACGTACACCTCCCACAGTGGCCTACTGCGGTCCATCGGTCGCCCGACGATGCGGGACACCTGGTCGGCCAACTGGTCGACCATTCCCGGTCGCGCCAAATGGATTTCGCGGATGTGGAAGTCCAGGTCGAAGTTCGGGTCATCGATCCAGTACGGATGGTCCAGCCCGAGCGGCACCTCCACGAGCCGCCGCCGCAGCGGCGCGAGCTCACCGACCAGCGACGCGAACTTCGCGTACACCGCGGCGTAGGGGTCGAACTCTTCGTTGGGCCGCTCGAAGATCATCAGCCCGTTGACGTGACCGAACGTCGTCGGCGTCTCCAGGTACAGGAACGTGGCGTCGAGGCCGCTGAGCTGCTTCACGAGTGTTCTTCTCCTTGATGGGTTTTGAGCTCAGCTGGTGAGCAGTCCGCCCTCGACGGGCAGGGTGATTCCGGTGACGTAGCTGCTGGCGTCGCTGGCCAGGAAGATCAGGGCGGCGCTGAGTTCCTCTGTGCGCCCGAGCCTTCCGGCGAGGGTCCGGGGCAGGATGGTCGTATCGAAGTAGCCGTCCTCGTACTGCTCGGTCATCTCCGAGGCGAAGAAGCCCGGCGCGAGGGCGTTGACGCGGATGCCCTTGCGGCCCGTCCATTGCTGCGCGAGGTCGCGGGTCAAGCCGATCAGCCCGGCCTTCGACGATGCGTAGGCGGCTTGCGGAAGTCCGGCGGTCGTCAGGCCGAGGATGCTGCTGACGTTGATGATCGAGCTGCCCGGCCGCATGTGCGCGGCGCACGCTTGCGCCATCCAGTAGCACCCGTTCAGGTTCAGGTCGATGACCGACCGGAACTGCTCGGGCGTTTCGCGCGTCGCCGGGACGGCAGTGCCCACTCCCGCATTGTTCACCAGAATGTCGACGCGCCCCAGGGAATCGACGGCAGCCTGGACCAGTGCCTTGCAGTCGTCGGGGTCGGTGACGTCGGTGCGCACCGCGACAGCCTTGCGACCTGCGGCTTCCACCAGCGCCTTGGTCTCGGCGAGCCGATCTTCGCGTCGTGCACCGAGTACGACGTCAGCGCCCGCCTGGGCCAGTGCCTGCGCGAACCCGACGCCGAGGCCACTCGAGGCACCGGTGACGACCGCGACACGGCCGTCGAGGCGGAACAGATCAAGGATCGAAGCTGCGGCGCTCTGGGTCACTCGTGCATCATATCCAGATATGTTGCACATACGAGACTGATGGAGATATATCTCACTCGAACATCAACGGCTACCATGATGCGAGGTGCCCGCGACAACACAGGAGGTGCGGCATCACCGAGACACCGCTGGGACGCATGCTCGCGTCGGCCGACCGACGCCCCGACCCGATCGAGGCGTTCCGCATCGCGCGCCGCTGGTTCCTCGAGGGTCGCCGCATCGAAATGCAGGAACTGGCAACCGAACTCGGCATCAATCGGGCCACCCTGTTCCGCTGGGTCGGCGGCCGCGACGAACTGCTCGCCGAAATCCTGTGGTCGCTGGCCGAACCCACCCTGCGGGCCTCCATCGACGCGGCACCCGGGCACGGCGCCGCACACATCGCGCGGGCCGTCGGCCACTACGCCACCGTGATCGACGAGTCCGGGTTCTTCCAGGCCTTCCTGCGGCGCGAACCCGAACGTGCGCTGCGGATTCTGGCTACCCGCGCCGGGACCTTCCAAGGCAGGTTGGTCGCGGCGATCGAAGAGCTGCTCAACGACGAGATCACGACCGGTCAGCTGGACCCGCCACTCCCGTCGCGCGATCTCGCGTTTCTCATCGTGCGCATCGTGGAGTCGTTCGTCTACGCCGACATCATCACCGGCGAACCACTGGAGGTCGGCAAGGCCGAACAGGCCATCGGCGCGCTGCTGGGTCACCGACCCGCGTAGTCAGCGCCCTACCCCGGGCGGGACGGGAACAACCGGCGCCGGCGGCACGGTGACCGTGACGGTGCTGGTGCTGGCGCGCGTCGACGGTGTCGTCGGCGGCGTCGATGGACCGACCGGAACTCCGGGGATGATCTCCGTCGAAGTCACCGTCGTACTCGTGCTGGACGTGGGCTTCGACGGCGGCGGCGACTCAGACGAACAGGCACTTGCGCTGAGGAAAGCTGCCACGGCCATGACGACGACGGATTTGAACATCCTTCCCGAATGCCCGGTCAGCTGAACGCGTAAACAATCTGGCCAGACGCAAAACTGCCCCTCTCCATAAGGAAAGGGGCAGTTTGTGCCTGCGGGCACAGGTATCAGAGGCGCTCGATGATGGTGACGTTGGCGGTGCCGCCGCCCTCACACATCGTCTGCAGGCCGTAGCGGCCGCCGGTGCGCTCCAGCTCGTTGAGCATGGTGGCGAACAGCTTGGCACCGGTGGCGCCGAGCGGGTGGCCCAGCGCGATGCCGCCGCCGTTGGGGTTCACCTTCGCCAGGTCGACGTTGAGCTCCTTGGCCCAGGCCAGCACGACGGACGCGAAGGCCTCGTTGATCTCGACGACGTCGATGTCGTCCATGGTCAGGCCGGTCTTCTCCAGCGCGTACTTGGTCGCGGGGATCGGGCCGGTCAGCATCTTCACCGGGTCGTCGCCGCGGCAGCTGATGTGGTGGATCCGGGCCCGCGGCTTGAGGCCGTGAGCCTTGACCGCCGCCTCGGAGGCCAGCAGCGTGGCCGACGCGCCGTCGGAGATTTGGCTGGCCAGCGCGGCGGTCAGCCGTCCACCCTCGACCAGCACCTTCAGCGAGGCCAGCTTCTCCAGGGTGCTTTCGCGCGGACCCTCGTCAACCTTGAAGCCGTCGATCGGGATGATCTCGTTGTCGAAGCGCCCCTCGCGGATCGCGGTGAACGCCCGCTGGTGGCTGTTGAACGCAAACAGCTCCATGTCCTCGCGGGAGATGTCCCACTGCTCAGCGATCATCTCGGCGCCGCGGAACTGCGAAACCTCCTGGTCGCCATAGCGTTCCACCCAGCGCTTCGACTCGTTGGTCGGCGAGGTGAAGCCGAACTGCTCGCCGACGATCATGGCCGAGCTGATCGGAATCTGGCTCATGTTCTGGATACCGGCGGCCAGGATCAGGTCGGCGGTGCCGGACATGATGGCCTGCGCGCCAAAGGAAATGGCCTGCTGCGAGGAACCGCACTGCCGGTCGACGGTGGTGCCGGGGACGCCCTCGTCGTAGCCGGCGGCCAGCCAGGTGAGGCGGCCGATGTTTCCGGCCTGCCCACCGATGGCATCGACGCAACCGACGATGACGTCGTCGAACGCAGCGGGGTCGATGTCATTGCGGGCGAAGATGCCGCGGTACGCCTCCACGCCGAGGTCGATCGGGTGGTAACCGGAGAGGCCACCACCCTTCTTGCCGACGGCGGTGCGCACAGCGTCGATGACGTACGCCTCAGATGCGGCCATTTCTCATCTCCTTCTTTGGGTGAAACTCATTTGGCGGCAAGGTGTTACGGCGTTACCGCAACACCGCCGAGCACAATGTTCAGGTAGTGCCGACCCACGTCCTCGGCGGTCAGCTTGCCGCCCGGCTGGTACCAGCGCACCGAGACCCACGTGGTGTCGCGGATGAACCGATACACCAGGTCGACGTTCAGATCGGACCGGAAAACGCCTTCCGCCATCCCCTGCTTCAGGACCTCGACCCACATCTTGCGCTGCTCGCGATTGCGCTCGTCGACGAAGCCGAACTGCGGCAGGATGCCCAGCCGCTTGGCCTCGTCCTGGTAGATGACGACCTGCGCGTGCCGGTGCTCGATGGCGTCGAAGGACGCCATGAAAAGGCCTTTGAAGCGGGCCAGCGGGTCGGGCTCGGTGGCGATGATCTGCTCGTACCGGGTGAACAGCCAATCGAGGAAGTCCCGCATGACCTCTTCGACCATCTGTTCCTTCGATTTGAAGTGATGGTAGAGACTGCCTGACAGGATGCCTGCCGAGTCCGCGATGTCCCGGACAGTGGTTGCCTTCAGCCCGCGCTCAGCGAACATCGCCGCGGCGAGCACGAGAAGCTCGTCGCGCCTGCTCGCGGGTTGGCTGAGCGGTTCAGACGCCATCCCCACAGCATAGCAACCAAGCGCTTGTTAGGTCGATTGTGGTGGCTAGTGACTGTCACCACTGTGCACTTGTACCGCCCAACGTGAAGAAGATGGCGAAAAATCACGGAAACCTCGCCATCTTGCTCACGTTCGGCGATCCGCTAGTAGCGGGATGACCAGTACTGATCGCAGTAGTCGGGCAGGTCGGTCCCGACCGGTCTGTCCGCGTTCGACCGGGACAGGTTGAACAGGTACCACGGGTCGTCGTGCGCGCGGTCTGCTCGCACGCACGCGCGGAGACGTTCGGGCAATCGGTGTAGTGCCGGATCGATGTCCGACGACAGCCGGGACAGGTACTCGGCGTCGAATTGGCCGGTCTGCTCGAAGCGGTCGATGTTGCGATCGGCGACGAGTCGCTCGGGATTGAGTGCCGCCAGCCCCAGCAGTGCCACCACGCCGGCGGCCAGCACCGCGTGCGGTAGCCAGCGCCCCGACATCCGCACCCCCGCAACGGCGACCAGTAGGAACACCGCACCCAACCAGAGTTCGATGGTGATCACCATCAACCGGTCGGTGCTGAATCCGTACGCCTGCTGATACAGCCACATCCGGTGGATCGCCGAAACGACCACGACAACCGAAGTGGCACAAAGAATTCCGGCCAATAGCCGAAGCACGCGTCGGTCGCCGGCGGTCACGCGGCCCGCCACGCGAATCACCCCGCTGAGCACCAACAGGGTCAGCGCCGATACCCACAGCAACTGCCAGAAGCCCTGCCGCGCGTACTCGGCGTAGGTCAGCCCCTCGGTTTCCAGCACGTGGGTGTGACCGCCGAACAGCACCGCGGCCTGCACCGCCACGAACGCGATGAACAGTGCGTCGAGCACCCCCAGCGGCACCGCCCACTCCCAGCGCGGCAGCGGCTTCATCGGTTTAGGCGCGAGGATATCCAGCCGCGGCGCGAACCGCGTCAAGTAAGAACCCCCGAGGACGAAGCCCGCCACCATGCCGAAGACCACGATGCGGGCGACGACGTCGACACCGTCGAACCGCGGCACCAGCTTGCCCACCAGATGCGCGAAGGCCGCGTCTGCCGAGGCGAACAGCGCGCCGAACACCACCGTCAGCAGCACGGTGAGCCCGATGACGGCGGCAACGCGAAGCGGGTTGGCGATACCGACCCGACCCGATACTCCGCGGCGCGCCCAACCGAGGACGCGAACCGGCAGCGCCCACGCCAGGAACGGCGCGGTCAGGACCGCGGTCCAGGTGCGCCCACCGAAGAGCGTGCACCATCCGACGATCCAGGCCGCCATGATGCACAGCACGCCCAGCCAGTCGGCCGCCAACAGCGCGGGCACCGCGAGCAACGCCAGGGTCAGCGCCATCCCGACCCACTCGGTGCGCGTCGGCCGGCGCTCCGCGGTGCCGTACACCACGGCGAACACCATCACGCCGACAACCAGGTAACCGATGCTCAGCGCCGACGGCCGCCACAGCGCGGTGCCGAGCAGACCGGCCACCGCGGCGAGCAGGACGACCCGGTGCGGCGCTGCGGCCAGCGGGCTGATCGGCCAGACCCGCCGCGGCAACATCGTCCAGCCGGGCTCACCGCGCCGCGGCAGCACCGGTCCGATCAGCGGCGGAATCACCGGCTGCCCTGGATATCCCATCAGCATCGTCATGCGGACCGCTCCTCTTGTTCCGGAATGCTCACCCTGAAGCGGCATCCCACGTTCGTCTCCACCACGTCGATCGCTCCGCCGTGCAACTCGACCGCCCACCGGGCGATCGCCAAGCCCAGCCCGGTGCCGCCGTCCGAGGTGGCGCCGCGGGTGAATCGTTCGAAGACTCGCTCGCTCTCGGCCGGCGCGATACCCGGCCCTTGATCGGCCACCTCGAGCCGCAACCCCGTGGCATCGCGCGTCGCGCGCACCGTCACTCTGCCGCCGGCCGGGCTGTGCCGAATCGCGTTGTCCACCAGGTTGACCACCACCTGTCGTAACCGTGCCGGATCGGCCAGTGCCGTCAGCCCCGGCGGTGACGCCTCGACCACCACCGGCACGTCACCGGCCGACACCGAAACGTGCTCGACGGCCGCGCGCAGGAATGCGTCTACATCAAACCGACTGATCTGCAATGGAATTGCCCCACCTTCGAGCCGGGACAGGTCCAGCAGATCGGTCACCAGCTCGCCGAGGCGCTCGGTCTGCGACAGCGCCAACCGCATCGTCGGCGCGTCGGGCTCAACCACACCGTCCACTACGTTCTCCAGTACCGCCTGCAATGCGGTGATGGGCGTGCGCAGTTCGTGGGATACGTTGCCGATCAGCCCGCGCCGGTACTCGTCGGCGGCGCCGAGGTCGGCTGCCATCTGATTGAATGCCGTTGCCAGTTGGCCGATTTCATCACGCGAGGTGGCGCGGACCCGAATGCTGTAGTCACCCTTGGCCATAGCGCGGGCGGCGGCGGTCATCTGCCGCAGCGGAGAGGTCATGCCGTGCGCCAGAAACTGGGTGAACAGCAGTGAGGTCAGCAGTGCGGACAGCAGCGCGTACCGGAACTGCCAACTCGCGCCGATCCAGAAGGTGAACGAAGCCAACAGGATTGCCCCGCCCACCAGCAGTCCCATCTTGATTTTGAATGACGCGAACGGGTCCAGCGGCCTGGGCAGCCGGTCCCACAGATCGCCAAGGGCGCTCACCGCGGCACCTCGAGGGCATAGCCAACTCCGTGGACGGTCCGGATCAGTTCCGCACCGAGCTTGCGGCGCAACGCCTTGACGTGGCTGTCGACTGTGCGGGTCTCGGCTCCCGACCCCCAGCCCCAGACGTGCTCCAGCAGAGTCTCCCGCGCCACCGCGGCCCGGGGACGCCCGGCGAGGAAGGCCAGCAGATCGAATTCGGTTCGGGTGAGATGGATTTCGGTGTCGCCCTGATGCACGCGACGCTCAGCGAGATCGATGCGGTACTCCCCCACCGACAGCGGCTGGTCTCCGGTCGCCCGGTCCACGCGACGCAGCAACACCCGCACCCGCGCAACCAGCTCGCGCATGCTGAACGGTTTGGTCAGATAGTCGTCGGCCCCGATCCCCAGACCGATCAGCATGTCGGTCTCGTCGGTGCGCGCGGTCAACATGAGCACCGGCACCGGTCGCTCCGCCTGGATGCGCCGGCACACCTCCAGCCCGTCGAAGCCGGGCAGCATGACGTCCAGCACCACCAGGTCGGGCAGCGTCGCGGCCGCCGCGGCCACCGCCGAAGGTCCGTCGACGGCCGTCTCGACCTGGAAGGATTCGGCGCGCAGCCGCGTCGCCACCGAGGACAGGATGGTCGGCTCGTCGTCGACCACCAGGATTCGCTTCACGTTTTCGACTGTATGCGCCGGTTGTGGGGCTTACCGGCAGCGATTGTGAAGAAACTGTGGAGACTTCGGACGAGCGCCCGCAACTAGGCTTCCGGTAGTGAAGGAAGCTCGTGTACCTCGTTCAACCGTCAGATTGTCGCTGACTGGGCTGGGTTTGGCCGTCACCACAGCACTGGCGGGCTGCGGGCAGACGGGCGGAAAGGCGGTTCCCGCCGCTTCAACTTCAGCCGCATCCACGTCGGTGTCGTCGACACCAACCACATCGTCAGCAGTCCCGTCATCGTCGGTCGCGCCGGCGTCGTCACCGTTGCAATCTGAGAAGGGCTTCGTGTGGATCACTGCCGCGTGCGGTAGTCCGGCAGTGATCAACTTGCACCAAACGAGCGAGATCCTCAGTCGTGCCACAGAGTGGGCTATGTGCATGGGGCCGGGATCACCGTCTACGTACGTCGCGGTTTACTCCACGCCGACTGATCTGGCCATCGACACTGACGTCAAATCAGATGCCGAACGTGAGTTTGATGGCGAAAAATCGCCGAAATCTCGCAATCTTCCTCACGTTCGGCGGGACAGCAGGACCTACGCGCGCTGGCTCGACACCGAAATGATCTCACCGGTCAGGTAACTGGAGTAGTCACTGGCCAAATACGCGATGGTGGTGGCGATTTCCCACGGCTCGGCGGCACGGCCGAACGCCTCATCCGAGGACAGCCTGTCCAGCAGCGCGGCATCAGCCGACTTCTCCAGGAACTTATGCCGCGCGATGCTCGGCGAGACGGCGTTGATCCGCACCCCGTACTCGACGGCTTCGATTGCGCTGCACCGGGTCAGCGCCATCACCCCGGCCTTGGCCGCGGCGTAGTGCGACTGCGAGTGCTGCGCGCGCCAGCCCAGGACGCTCGCGTTGTTGACGATCACACCACCGTGCTCGACGCCGCGGAAGTACCGCAGCGCCGCCCGGGTCGCCCGCATCACCGAGTTCAGCGTGACGTTCAGGACACGGTCCCACTCGTCGTCGGTCATGTCGACCAGCGGTGTCTCGCCACCGAGGCCGGCGTTGTTCACCAAAACGCATAGATGGGGTGCGCAAAGCGTCGGGCACTTCGATTCGAGCCTTATGATTGCGCGCAGCACGATTTGAAATGGATGCGACGATCTTGTCGCAACTAGGCGGGCATTTTCATGTGTGGCTGGATCGCGACCTCGCGAGCCTGACCTGCTGGCGGACCCTCTCGATCAGATGATCGCCTGCTCCTGCAAGCTCGCGATCCGCGCCGCGTCATAGCCCAGTTCGCCCAGTACCTCCGCGGTGTGCTCGCCGATCAGCGGCGGCGCGAGGCGGATCGTCGCAGGCGTCGCGCCCATGCCCGCCAGCGGGCTGCCGATCAGGTCGACCGATCCGGCGGCGGCCCACATGTGCGGAGTCGTGGCGCGCAGGCCCCGGTGCAGCACCTGCGGATCATCCCAGACCTCTGCTAGATCGTTATAGCGCGCGGCCGGGATGCCCACGCTGTCGAACTTCGCCTGAAGCTCCTCCGTCGTGAACTGCCGGCTCCACACGTTGATGATGTCGATCAACTCCGCGCGATTGATCTTGGCCCGCTTGGCGTTGGTGTCGAAGCGCGGGTCGGCGTAGAGCTCGGGCCGGCCCATCAACTCCGACATGCGCCGCCAGTGGGCGTCGCTGCCGGCCGTAATGTACGTCATGCCGTCGCGCGCATGGATGAGGTCGGCGGGTCCGCCGCCGTTGCCGCCATTGCCCAGACGCTCCGCCTGGACGCCGTTGATCAGATAGTCCTGCATGATGTGGCAGATCATCGCCACGGAACTGTCAAGCAGCGCCATGTCGATGTGCTGGCCCTCGCCCGTGCTGTTGCGATGGTTCAGCGCGGCGAGGATCGCGATGGCGCTGTTGTGGCCGGTCACGAAATCGACCAGGCTGGGACCGGCCTTCACCGGCCCGGCGCCGGGCTGGCCTTCGGGGATGCCGGTCACGGCCATCATGCCGCCGCTCGCCTGGAACAACCCGTCGTAGCCCGCGCGGGCCGCCATCGGCCCAGTCTGGCCAAAGCCGGTGATCGAGCAGTAGATGAGGCGGGGATTGATCGCCTTCAGGCTCTCGTAGTCCAGCCCGAACCGCTTGAGGTCGCCGACCTTGTAATTCTCGATCAGGATGTCCGCGGTCTTGACCAGGGCACGCAGGATGTCCTGCCCCTCCGGCTTGGAGTGGTTGACCGTGATCGACCGCTTGTTGCGGTTCGACGCGGTGAAGAAGCCGGACTGGCGAAGGTCCTTGCCATCCTTGCCCTCGACCGAGGCAAGACCGTAACCGCGCCCTTCGTCACCGCTGCCCGGTCGCTCCACCTTGATGACGTCAGCGCCGAGGTCGCCCAGTATCTGCGCGCTGATCGGGCCGGCGAAGACGCGGGTCATGTCGATGACCCGGATACCCTCCAGGGCAAGCTGTGTCGTGCTCATGATCTCCTGCTACTCCAATTGGGCGGGCAAGTGCATATATCCGAACCTCGCGGCCGGATGAAAACTACGCGCGCTGGCTGGAAACCGAAATGATCTCACCGGTCAGGTAACTGGAGTAGTCACTGGCCAAATACGCGATGGTGGTGGCGATTTCCCACGGCTCGGCGGCACGGCCGAATGCCTCGTCGGAGGACAGCCGGTCCAGCAGCGCGGCATCGGCCGACTTCTCCAGGAACTTATGCCGCGCGATGCTCGGGGAGACGGCGTTGATCCGCACCCCGTACTCGACGGCTTCGATTGCGCTGCACCGGGTCAGCGCCATCACCCCGGCCTTGGCCGCGGCGTAGTGCGACTGCGAGTGCTGCGCGCGCCAGCCCAGGACGCTCGCGTTGTTGACGATCACACCACCGTGCTCGACGCCGCGGAAGTACCGCAGCGCCGCCCGGGTCGCCCGCATCACCGAGTTCAGCGTGACGTTCAGGACACGGTCCCACTCGTCGTCGGTCATGTCGACCAGCGGTGTCTCGCCGCCCAGGCCGGCGTTGTTCACCAAAACGTCCAGACGGCCCATCTTCTCGACGGCCGCGGCGATCATGGCATCGACAGCCTCGGTGGAGGTGACGTCGCAGACGACGGCCTCGACCTTGCCCAGACCGAGTGCGGCCAGCTGATCACGGGTCTCATTCAAGCGCCGCTCGTGATAGTCCGACACCACAACGTCGGCACCTTCGAGAAGCGCACGACGCGCGGTCGACGAACCGATGCCTGTACCGGCGGCGGCAGTCACCAGAACAACCTTGCCCTTGAGCAGGCCGTGGCCCTCAATCTCGTTGGGAGCTACAGAAAGGTCCATCAGCCCTTAGCCTCTCGGGGTAGGCCGAGCACCCGCTCGGCAATGATGTTGCGCTGAATTTCGTTCGACCCGCCGTAGATGGTGTCCGAACGCGAGAACAGGAACAGGCGCTGCCACTCGTCGAACTCGCCACCGGGCAGCGTCAGCCCGGCCATGCCCTGAATCTCCATGGCGATCTCGCCGAGTTCACGATGCCAGTTGGCCCACAACAGCTTTGACACGTTGTCCTGGCCAGGCTGCTCGACGTCCATGGTCGCCATCGCGTAGGACCGCATGGCCTGCAGGCCGGTCCAGGACTCGGTCAGCTTCAGACGGACCAGCGGATCCTCGATGGCGCCGGTGCGCTTGGCCACGTCGATCAGGCCCTCAAGCTCACGCTTGTAACGGATCTGCTGGCCCAGCGTCGAAACACCACGCTCGAAGGTGAGGGTGGCCATCGCCACGCCCCAGCCCTGCCCGGGCTCACCGACCACCAGCGACGCGTCGGTACGGGCGTCGTCGAAGAACACCTCGTTGAACTCGGAGTCACCGGTCAGCTGAACGATCGGACGGATCTCGACGCCCGGCTGGTCCAGCGGCACCAACAGATACGACAGGCCGTGGTGGCGCTTGGAGCCCTTCTCGGAGCGGGCCACCACGAAGCACCACTGCGCCCAGTGCGCCAGTGAGGTCCACACCTTCTGGCCGTTGATCACCCATTCGTCGCCGACCAGTTCAGCCGACGTCGAGACGTTGGCCAGGTCGCTACCGGCGCCGGGCTCGGAGTAACCCTGGGCCCACAGCTCGGTGACGTTGAGGATGTTCGGCAGGAAGCGCTTCTTCTGCTCTTCAGTGCCGTACGCGATGAGCGTCGGCCCGAGCAGTTCCTCACCGAGGTGGTTGACCTTGTCCGGGGCGTCCGCCTTGGCGTACTCCTCATAGAAGGCGACGCGGTGCGCGACCGACAGGCCGCGGCCACCATGCTCCTCCGGCCAGCCCAGGCAGGTCAGCCCCGCCGCAGCCAGATGCTGGTTCCACGCACGTCGTTCTTCATAAGCCTCGTGCTCACGACCGGGGCCACCCAGGCCCTTGAGAGCTGCGAATTCACCGACGAGATTGTCTGCGAGCCATTGCCGGACCTCAGCCCGGAACGTCTGGACCTCTATCACCCTTATAGGCTAACCTACCAAGCACTTGCTTTGTTAGAGGGAGTTCCGATGAGTGGGTCCGACGGCACCCAGCAGCCCGGTCGGCAGACCTACACCAAAGAGCATTTGGCCAACTTCAAGACGCCGCGGTCGGTGGCGTTCCTCGAGACGCTGCCACGTAACCCTGGGGGCAAAGTGGTCAAACCGCTGCTCAGGGCGAGCGAAGCGACGGGAAAGACAAACGGAGAGACGAGTCGGTAAATGGATCTGACATTCGACGACGAAACCGAGGAATTCCGGGCCGAGGTCCGCGACTTCTTGGCGTCCAACAGGGACAAGTTCCCCACCAAGTCCTACGACATCCGCGAAGGCTTCGAGCAGCACCGGGTCTGGGACAAGGTGCTGTTCGACGCTGGCCTGTCGGTCATCGCGTGGCCCAAGGAGTACGGCGGCCGCGACGCCACCATGCTGCAGTGGGTCGTGTACGAGGAGGAGTACTTCAAGTCCGGCGCTCCCGGCCGGGCCTCCGCCAACGGCACCGCGATGCTGGCGCCGACGCTGTTCGCGCACGGCACCCCGGAGCAGATGCAGCGGGTCCTGCCGAAAATGGCCTCCGGCGAAGAGATCTGGGCGCAGGCCTGGTCCGAGCCCGAGTCCGGCAGCGACCTGGCCTCCCTGCGCTCGACCGCGACCAAGGTCGAGGGCGGCTGGAAGCTCAACGGCCAGAAGATCTGGAGCTCACGCGCTCCGTTCGGCGAGCGCGGCTTCGGCCTGTTCCGCTCCGACCCGGAAGCCCAGCGGCACAAGGGTCTCACCTACTTCATGTTCGACCTGAAGGCCGAGGGCATCACGGTTCGCCCGATCGCCCAGCTGGGCGGTGAGACCGGCTTCGGTGAGATCTTCCTCGACGACGTGTTCGTCCCCGACGAGGACGTCATCGGTCAGGTGCACAACGGCTGGACCGCCGCCATGAGCACCTCGAGCAACGAGCGCGGCATGTCGCTGCGCAGCCCGGCCCGCTTCGTCGCGCCGGCCGAACGCCTTGTCGCGCAATGGAAGGTCGACCAGAACCCGGCCTACGCCGAGCGCGTCGCCGACGCCTGGATCAAGGCCCAGGCCTATCGTCTGCACACCTTCGGCACCGTCACCCGGCTCGCCAATGGTGGCGAACTGGGCGCCGAGTCCTCGGTGACCAAGGTGTTCTGGTCCGAGCTGGACGTCGCGCTGCACCAGACCGCGCTCGATCTGCGCGGCGCCGACGCCGAGCTGTACGACCACTGGACCGAAGGATTGCTGTTCGCCCTGGGCGGCCCGATCTACGCCGGTACCAACGAAATTCAGCGCAACATCATCGCCGAGCGCCTGCTGGGCCTGCCCCGCAAATAAGAGAGAAACAGAGACGTGTTCTTTGAATTGGACGAATCGCAGCGCGATTTCGCAGCGAGCATCGATGCCGCGTTGGGTGCCGCCGATGTCCCCGCCGCGGTGCGCGCATGGGGCGGGGTCGAGAAGGCCGCCGACGCCGCGCCCGGCCGCAAGGTCTGGTCAACCCTGGCCGATCTCGGCGTCACCGCACTGAACGTGCCGGAGGAATTCGACGGCATCGGCGCGCATCCGGTGGATCTGGTTGTCGCCCTTGAGCGTCTGGGCTACTGGGCCGTGCCCGGTCCGGTCACCGAATCCATTGCGGTCGCCCCGGTGCTGCTGGCGTCGGACAAGCGTTCGGAAGGGCTGGCGTCCGGTGAGCTCATCGCCACGGTGGCCCAGCCCCCGCTGGCCCCGCGGGCCGTCGACGCCGACACCGCCGGGCTGATCCTGCTGGCCTCAGAAGGGCAGGTGCAGGACGCGACCATCTGTACCGAGCACCAGTCCGTCGACCCGGCCCGCCACCTGTTCGACGTGACCGCCACCGGCGAGGCCCAACCGGCCGACACCGCAAAGGCTTTCGAGTTCGGTGCGCTTGCCACCGCCGCGCAGCTGGTCGGTGCCGGTCAGGCGATGCTCGACATGGCTGTCGAGTACGCCAAGCAGCGCACGCAGTTCGGCACCGTGATCGGCACTTACCAGGCCATCAAGCACAAGCTGGCCGACGTGCACATCGCCGTCGAGCTGGCCCGTCCGCTGGTCTACAGCGCTGCCCTGGCCCTGGCAGACGGCTCGCCGACCCTGGCCCGCGACGTGAGCGCCGCCAAGGTGGCCGCCAACGAGGCCGCACTGCTGGCCGCGCGCTCGTCGCTGCAGACCCACGGCGCCATCGGTTTCACCCAGGAACACGACCTGTCCCTGTTGCTGCTGCGCACCCAGGCGCTGCGCTCGGCGTGGGGCGACTCGGCGTGGCACCGGACCCGCGTACTGGAAGGGCTATGAGTATGAGCGAAGAACGGGAGATGCTGCGCGCCACCGTCGCGGCGCTGGTCGAGAAGCACGCCGGCCCTGAGGCCGTCCGCGCAGCCATCGAGTCCGAGAAGGGCTACGACGAGAAGCTCTGGCAGATGCTGTGCGAGCAGGTCGGCGCCGCGGCGCTGGTCGTGCCCGAGGACCTCGGCGGTGCCGGTGGCGAATTGGGCGACGCCGCAGTCGTGCTCGAGGAGCTGGCCAAGAACCTGGTCCCGACACCGCTGCTCGGCACCACGCTGGCCGAACTGGCCCTGCTCGCCGTCGGCGAGGAAGAGCCGCTGGAGGGCCTGGCCGAGGGAACGTCCATCGGCACAGTCGTTTTCGACGCCGGCTACGTCATCAACGGCGCCATCGCCGACGTGGTGATCGCCGCGCAGGACGGCCAGCTGACCCGCTGGACCGACAACACCGTCACGCCGGCCACCGCGATGGACCCGACCCGCCGGCTCGCCGCCGTGTCGCCCGGCAGGACCGCTGCCCTCGGTGCCGACCCCGGCCTGGCGGACACCGCGGCCATCCTGATGGCCGTCGAGCAGGTGGCTGCCGCGAGCCGCTGCCTGGACCTGACCGTGGCCTACTCCAAGGATCGCGTGCAGTTCGGCCGCCCGATCGGCAGCTTCCAGGCGCTCAAGCACCGCATGTCGGACCTGTATGTCAAGGTGTCGGCCGCCCGGTCGATCGTCAACGACGCCATCGCCGACCCGACGCCCACGAACGCGTCGCTGGCCCGCTACATGGCCACGGAGGCGTTCAATGCCGTTGCCGGCGAGGCGATCCAGATGCACGGCGGCATCGCCATCACCTGGGAAAGCGACATCCAGTTCTACTTCAAGCGCGCGCACGGCAGTGCCCAGCTGCTCGGGTCGTCACGGGAGCACCTGCGTCGCCTCGAAGCCGAAGTTCTGCTCTGACGTGGTCCTGCTTTAACGTCGAAGCATGACCAATCCGGTAGCGCTGCGCGCGGGCATCCCACCGTTCTATGTCATGGACGTGTGGCTGGCCGCGGCCGAGCGCCAGCGCAGTCACGGTGACCTGGTGAACCTGTCGGCGGGACAACCCGCCGCACAGGCACCGGCGCCCATCCGGGCCGCTGCCGCCGAAGCGCTGGCCAACGACAACCTCGGATACACCGTCGCCCTGGGCATTCCGGAGCTGCGCGAGGCGATCGCCAAGTCGTACCTCGACCGGTACGGCGTCGAGGTGGAACCGGACGCGGTCGTCATCACCACCGGGTCCACCGGCGGCTTCCTGCTGGCGTTCCTGTCGTGCTTCGACGTCGGCGACCGCGTCGCGGTGGCCAGCCCGGGCTATCCCTGCTACCGAAACATCCTGTCGGCCTTGGGCTGTGAGGTCGTCGAGGTACCCTGCGGCCCCGAAACCCGTTTCCACCCAAACATTTCCATGTTGGAGCAGCTGGACCCGCCGGTTAAGGGACTGATCATCGCCAGCCCCAACAACCCGACGGGCACCGTGCTGCCGGCCAAGGATCTGGCTGCCATCGCCACCTGGTGCGACGACAACTCCGTGCAGTTGATCAGCGACGAGCTCTACCACGGCCTCATCTACGACGACGCGCCCGCGACCAGCTGCGCCTGGGAGACCTCGCGCAACGCCATTGTGGTGAACAGTTTTTCGAAGTACTTCGCCATGACCGGCTGGCGGCTGGGGTGGCTGCTGGTACCCGAGCCGCTGCGCCGGGCCGTCGACTGCCTGACCGGCAACTTCTCCATCTGCCCACCGACGCTGCCGCAGTACGCCGCCGTCGCGGCGTTCACGCCGGAGGCCATCGCCGAGGCCGACGCCCTGGTGCACCACTACGCGGAGAATCGGGCGCTGCTGCTCGCCGGGCTCGCTGAGGTGGGTCTCGACAAACTGGCGCCGGCCGACGGTGCGTTCTACGTGTACGCCGACATCTCGAAGTACTCGACGGACTCGCTCGCGTTCTGCGAGAAGCTCCTGGCCGACACCGGTCTGGCGATCGCACCGGGCGTCGACTTCGACACTCAGCACGGCGGCTCGTTCGTGCGGTTGTCGTTCGCCGGACCGAAGTCCGACATCGAAGAAGCGCTGCGCCGCCTGGGTCCCTGGCTCGCCGCGTACTGACGTGCCTGTTGCCGGCCGCTGAGGCGTTTGCCACACAACCACCGAGATCAGACGGCCGCCCGGTACCATCGGTCCGCAATGTCCCAGGAAACCGACAACCCAGAACCGGAAGTTACTGACGACTTACCGGTGAACCGCGAGGGCCTAGAACGGCACGGCATCAAGCTGTCCACGCCCATCGGGGAGATCGCCATCGCGATCTCGACGCCGCGCGGTGGTTTGGCGATCCCGAAGCGATTCGATCCGCTCGGCCTGGCCAACCGCGCCCTCGGCGTCGCGAAGTTCGGTTTCAAGCTGGCGGCCTGGGGCGGCGAGCAGATTGCGATCGCGACCAAGACCACCGTCGAGGCCATCGAGATGTCGCCGGACCGCGACCCGGCGCCGGCGCCGCAAAAGCAGCAAAAGCAGCCCGCCACCCAGTCACTGCACGGCAAGCTCGGCGGCCTGCTCGACCGTGCCCTCGATCAGAGCACTTCCGACGGTAAGACCGAGCTCTATCACCGACTGCTCGATCAGCTGGTGGCCGACGAGGCCCGCATCGTCGGCGCGCTGTCCGACAACGAGTCGTCACCGCTGGTGAACATCTACCCCCGGAACCGCAGTGTCGCGACGCTGGAGAACGCGTGCCTCATCGGCCGCACCGCCAATGTCGCCCTGCCCCTGATGGTGCCGCAGTACGTCAGTCACCTGCTGGCGCTCGGGTTGGTCGAGACCGTCCCCGAGGATCCGGATCTGAAGGCCGACTACGAAATCCTCAGCGCGGAATCGATGGTGCTGAAGGCCATCAAGGACGCCTCGCGCGGCCCCTTCCCGGCGCGCGTTGAGAAGCTTGCGCTGCGACTGTCGGAACTCGGGCGCGGGCTGTGGGAAGCCGCGATGCAGGACGGGTCCTAGCTCACCCGACCACCGCTCGCTCGCTGTCGGCGCGATCCACGTCCGCCAGGTCGATGCCCTTGGTCTCCTTGGCGAACGCCAGCGCGACCAGCGTCACCACGCAGGCCCCCGCCAGATACAGCGCGATCGGCACCGACGAGTGGAAGTCCTTCAACAGCCGCACCGCGATGATCGGTGCGAGTGAACCGGCGAAGATTGCCGTCACCTGATAGCCAAGGGACACACCGGAATAGCGCATCCGGGTCGGGAACATCTCGGACATCAACGCGGGTTGCGGCGCATACATGAAGGCGTGTGCCACCAGGCCCGCGGTGATCGCGCTCATGATGACGAAGTAGTGCTTGCTGTCCATCATCGGGAACGCGACGAAGCCCCAGACCGCAGTGAGTAGTGTCCCGATCAAGTACACAGGCCGGCGGCCGATGCGGTCGGAGAGCTTTCCCACCAACGGGATTGCCACCAGGTGCGCCGCGTGGGCCACCAGCAGGTACCACAGGATCAACGAAGTGCTCACGCCCGCATGCACTTTCAGATAGGTGATCGAGAACGTGACCACCAGGTAGTACATGATGTTCTCGGCGAACCGCAGACCCATGGCGGTCAGCACCTTGCCCGGGTAGTACCGGAGCACCTCCACCACGCTCAACGACGATGCCTTGAACGCCTCGACTTCCTGTTGCGCCGCAACGAAAATCGGCGCATCGGTCACCTTGGTCCGGATGTAGTAGCCGACCAGCACCACCACCGCCGACAGCCAGAACGCCACCCGCCAGCCCCAGGACAGGAACTCCGATTCGGGCAGCGTTCCGGTCAGAGTCAGCAGCACGACGGTCGCCAGGATATTGCCCACCGGCACCCCGGCCTGCGGCCAGCTGGACCAGAATCCCCGGCTCTGCGCGGGACTGTGCTCGGCGACCAGGAGCACCGCGCCGCCCCATTCACCACCGACCGCGAAGCCCTGGATGAACCGCAGCACCACCAGCATGGTCGGCGCCCAATAACCGATCTGCCCAAAGGTCGGCAGGCAGCCCATCAGGAAGGTGGCCGAACCGACCAGCAGCAGTGAGAACTGCAGCAGCGTCTTGCGGCCGAACTTGTCACCGAAGTGACCGAACACGACACCGCCGAGCGGGCGCGCGACGAAGCCCACCGCGTAGGTAACGAACGCCGCGAAGATCGCGTCGAGATCGCTGCCGCTCTGGCCGAAGAACACCTTGCTGAACACGATCGTGGCAGCGGTGCCGTACAGGAAGAACTCGTACCACTCCACGACGGTGCCGGCCATGGAGGCCAGGACAACCCGACGCAATCCGGACCGGATCGGCGCGCTCATGGCGCGACTATAGCCAGGTGTCCTCGGTTGTCGTGGTCAAGAACGCTTCCAAATCATCGCGCCATTGCGCCGGGGTGTTCTTGTCCGGCTCGATGCCGGTGTACTCGCCGCGGTAGAACAGCAGCGGACGGGGCTTGACGGCCGGGGGCTCAGACATCGACTGCACCGCGCCGAACACCACGAAGTGGTCACCACCGTCGTGTACGGAGTGCACTTCACAGTCGATGTGCGCGAGCGTGCCGTCGAGCACCGGGGAACCCAATTCCGAAGGGCTCCAACCGATTCCGGCGAACTTGTCCTCGGCCCGGGAACCGAACTGCGCCGACACGTGCTGCTGGTTCTCGTGCAGCATGTTGACGCAGAACTTGCCGCTGGCCTCGATGGCCTTCCAGGCCCGCGAGTGCTTCGTCGGGCAGAACAGGACCAGCGGCGGATCCAGCGACAGCGCCGCGAACGACTGGCAGGCGAAACCGACCGGCACACCGTCATGCACGGTGGTGATGACGGTGATGCCGGTACAGAACTGCCCGAGCACATTTCGGAATGTGCGGGGGTCGATCTGCGGTGTCTCGGTCATGCCGCGCGAGCCTACTTGAACCCGACGCTGAAGTCGTGGCCCCACAAGCTGATGCCGACGCTCTCGCGGGCGATCCAGCTCTCGTCCTCGACTTCGAGTCCCTCACAACCGAATTCCATGTCGAAGCCACCCGGCGTCTTCATGTAGAAGGACAGCATCTTGTCGTTGATGTGCCGGCCGAGGGTGGCCGACATCTTGACCTTCTTGCGGTTGGCGCGGTCCAGGCAGAGGCCGACGTCGTCGGAGTTCTCCACCTCGACCATCAGGTGCACGATGCCCGTCGGGTTGGGCATGGGCATGAACGCCAGCGCGTGGTGACGCGGGTTGCAGCCGTAGAAGCGCAGCCACACCGGGTCGCCATCGGCCGGGCGGCCCGCGAGCTGCGGCGGCAGCCGCATCGAGTCACGCAGCCGGAAGCCCAGGACGTTCTGGTAGAACGCCTGAGCCGCGGCATCGTCGTTGCAGGTCAGGACGACGTGGCCGAGGCCCTGCTCAGCAGTGACGAACTTGTGGCCGTAGGGGCTGACGAAACGACGACCCAGGTACTGGATGCCGTAGAACACCTCGAGGGTGTTGCCGGCGGGATCCTGGAAGCTGATCATGCCCTCGACCTTGCGGTCGAGCAACTCGTCCTTGGTGCCCTCGGAGAAGGCGACACCATTCGCGGTCAGGGTTTCCTTCAGCTGCTCGAGGGCAGGCGCATCGGCGACCTCCCAGCCCGAGGCCAGCAGCCGGTCCTTCTCGCCCGGCACGATCACCAGGCGAGCCGCGACGTCGTCCATCCGCAGGTAGAGAGCGTCAGGGTTGGTGCCCTCGCCCTCCATCATGCCGAGCACCTTGAGCCCGAACTCGCGCCAGGCCGCCATGTCGGTGGCCTCGATGCGCATGTAGCCGAGGGCCTTGATCACAGTCATTGACCGAATATCCCCTTAGACCATGGTGTCTGCGGGCGGCAGACCGAATTCGTTGTTGCCGAAGATCAGGTAGGCCCGCTCGGGCTCGTTGGCGGCGTGCACCCGACCGGCATGGGCGTCACGCCAGAAGCGCTGCAGCGGAGTGCCGTTGGCCAGCGCGGTGGCGCCGGCCGCCTCGAAGAGCCGGTCGACGGACGCGATGGCGCGGCCGGTGGCGCGCACCTGGTCGCGACGGGCGCGGGCCCGCAGCTCGAACGGGATCTCCTTGCCGGCGACCAGCAGGGCGTACTCGTCCGCGACGTTGCCGATCAGCTGACGCCACGCGGCGTCGATGTCGCTGGCGGCCTCGGCGATGCGGACCTTGGCGAACGGGTCGTCCTTGGACTTCTCACCGGCGAACGCCGCACGGACGCGCTTGCCCTGGTGCTCGACGTGCGCGTCGTAGGCGCCGTAGGCCATACCGACGATCGGCGCCGAGATGGTGGTGGGGTGCACGGTGCCCCACGGCATCTTGTAGACCGGGGCGGTGTTGGTCTGGTAGCCGCCGGCGGTGCCGTCGTTCATCGACTTGTACGACAGGAAGCGGTGGCGCGGCACGAAGACGTCCTTGACGACGACCGTGTTGCTACCGGTGCCACGCAGGCCGACCACGTTCCACACGTCGTCGATGGTGTACTCGGTGCGCGGGATCAGGAAGCTGCCGAAGTCGACCGGTCGGCCGTCCTTGATCACCGGACCGCCGAGGAACGCCCAGGTGGCGTGCTCCGAACCCGAGGACCAGTTCCAGGCGCCGTTGACGATGTAGCCGTCACCGGTCTCGGTCACGACACCAGCACCCATCGGCGCGTACGACGACGAGATGCGGACGGTCGAGTCGTCGCCCCAGACATCTTCCTGGGCCTGCTGATCGAACAGCGCGAGGTGCCAGTTGTGCACGCCGATGATCGACGCGACCCAACCGGTCGAACCGCAGGCGCTGGCGATGCGGCGGACCGCCTCGTAGAACTGAGTGGGATCAGCCTCCAGGCCGTCCCACTGGGCGGGCTGGAGCAGCTTGAAGAAGCCGATGTCGTTCAGACTGTCGATAGACTCCTGCGGCACCTGGCGCAGGTCTTCGGTCAGCTGTGCGCGCTCGCGCAGCACCGGCAACAGGTCGTCGATACCGGCCAGCACGGCCTGCACGTCGCGTTGTTCAATTGACGTCACGGATTGCCTCCCGGGGAGTGGTCATCTAGACAGAAGATTAGAACACGTTACGATTTGTGTCGAGCACGGCTCTTCTACAGCAGGTAGACCCGCAAAAGTGCGCTTCTATAACCTGTTCTAGTTACTGACCGTGGGCTGGCTTGAGAGAAGGGTGATTGTTGTGGACGAGCCGCTGGGCAGCCACGTGCTGGAACTTGTGGTGGCCGACGTCGTCGCAGAGACCGCCGACGCACGCGTGTTGGTGTTCAAGACGCCTGACGGCAGCGACATCCCGGCAGACCGGCTGAAGTACTCCCCCGGTCAATTCCTGACCCTGCGCGTCCCCAGCACCCGCACCGGATCCGTGGCCCGCTGCTACTCGCTGTGCAGCTCGCCGTACGCCGACCAGGCGCTGACCGTCGCGGTCAAACGCACCGCCGACGGCTACGCGTCGAACTGGCTGTGCGACAACGCGCACGTCGGCATGCGGATGCACGTGCTGGCGCCGTCCGGCACCTTCGTCCCCAAGAACCTGGACGCCGACTTCCTGCTGCTGGCCGGCGGTAGCGGCATCACCCCGATGCTGTCGATCCTCAAGTCCGCACTGTCCGAGGGCACCGGCAAGGTGACGCTGTTCTACGCCAACCGCAATGAGAACTCGGTGATCTTCGGCAAGGCGCTGCGCGAGCTGACCTCGCTGTACCCCGACCGGCTGTCCGTCGTGCATTGGCTGGAGTCGGTGCAGGGGCTGCCCAACCCGACCATCCTGGCCACCCAGCTGGCGCCCTACGTCACGCGCGAGGCCTTCATCTGTGGCCCGGCGCCGTTCATGGCCGCCACCGAGGAAGCGCTGCTCAAATCCGGCGCCGACAAGAGCAATGTCCATCTCGAGGTGTTCCAGTCACTGGACTCCGACCCATTCGCAGCTGTCGTGCTCGCCGAAGATGACAGCGATGAGGGCCCGGCCACCGCGATCGTCACGCTCGACGGCGAGACGCACGAGCTGCGTTGGCCGCGCAATGCCGTACTGCTCGACGTGCTGCTCGACAAGGGACTGGACGCACCGTTCTCCTGCCGCGAGGGGCACTGCGGAGCGTGTGCGGTGCTGATGAAGAAGGGCGACGTCGACATGGCGATCAACGACGTGTTGGAGCCGTCCGACC
Organism: Mycobacterium sp. PDNC021; assembly: GCF_048282635.1. Classification (NCBI taxonomy): domain Bacteria; kingdom Bacillati; phylum Actinomycetota; class Actinomycetes; order Mycobacteriales; family Mycobacteriaceae; genus Mycobacterium; species Mycobacterium sp. PDNC021. The sequence continues at coordinate 1,383,505 of NZ_CP182502.1, read as the reverse complement.
TCGAAGAGGGCCTCATCCTCGGTTGCCAAGCGGTGCCCAAGACGGATTCCGTCGAAGTCACCTACGACGAGTAGCGAACGGATTACTTTCTTGACTGTGAACCGGCTTACTGCAGCAAGTGCGGCCGCTGCGCTGACCGCGACGGCGTTGATGTCCCCCGTGACGGCTGCTGCCGCAGTCAATTCGGCCGACGCCTTCGTGCCGGTCGATGAGGGCACCAAGATTCAGATTCACGTGACCGCGCAGTGCTCGGGAGGTGCGTGCACCTTCAACACCGCCACGAACCTGGTGGTCGGCGGCAATCCGGTTCCGCTGCCGCCGAATACCTGGGCTCGCGAGAACATCACGCTGCGCAGCGCCAACCGGAACGTGTACCAGGACGTGTCGTACAGCGCACCGACCGGCGCGCCGCCCATCAACCGTGGCTCGTGGAACGGACCGGTGAACTCGCGACAGCTCAAGTCGCAGAACAGCGCTTTGGTTTCGGTCACCTTCAACGGCGGCGGCACGTTCGAGGAGTTCGCGGTCGACGGCACCTCCCTGCCGCTCGACGTCCGGACCGGCAGGCCGAACACCGAGTCCAATTTCATTGCCTGCGCGGACATTCAGGTCACCTACCCCGGGGTAAACCTCACCACGCCGACGGCCTGCGCCACCACTCATTTCTGAGTCGCCGAAAGTGAAGTAGATCGCGGACTTTCGCGATTTCTTCGGCATCTAGTTGTACTGACCACGGACGTTAGGTACGGCGTGGCGTGGTGACATGAAGAAGACCTCCGAGTGAAGTGCGAGCTGTCTAGGAACGCACCAACTCAATCTCGGAGGTCTTCGTGTCCCACCGTAATGCTCCGCTGTCGGAAACTGGTCGTCTGCGCTTGGCCCGTTGTGTCGTCGAGGACGGCTGGTCGCTGCGCCGCGCAGCCGAGCGATTCCAAGTCGCGGTCACCACAGCGGCGCGTTGGGCGGGTCGCTACCGCGAGCAGGGCCCAGCCGGCATGGTCGATCGCAGTTCACGTCCACAGCGAAGCCCCAACCAGACACCGACTCGTACCGAGCGCCGGATCATCAAAGTGCGGGTCATCCGGCGTTGGGGGCCAGCACGAATCGGCTATCTGCTGGGAATTCATCCCTCGACCGTGCACCGGGTGCTAACCCGTTACGGGGTGGCCAGATTGCGTTGGCTCGACCGGCCCACCGGCACGGTGATCCGCAGAATTCACGCCGCGCGACCCGGCGAACTGGTGCATGTTGACGTCAAGAAGCTGGGCAAAATTCCTGCCGGCGGGGGCTGGCGGATGCTGGGCCGAACCGCAGGCAATCACAACACGCGCGCCGATAAGAGTTCCGGACGCGTCAGCAAGCACGGTCACCCGATCAAGGGCCATCACTTCCTGCACACCGCGATCGATGCCTACTCACGGCTGGCCTACTCCGAGCTCCTGGCCGACGAGCGCAAAGAGACAGCGTCAGCGTTCTGGGCCCGGGCCAACGCATGGTTTAACCAATGCGGGTTCACGGTGTCGAAGGTGTTGACCGACAACGGATCCTGCTATCGATCTCACGCGTTCCGTGACGCACTCGGGGCCATCGAACACCGCCGAACACGTCCCTACCGGCCCCAGACCAACGGCAAGGTGGAGAGATTTCACCGCACCTTGGCCGATGAATGGGCCTACGCCCGGCTCTACACCAGCGACGCCGAACGCTGCGCCGAGTACCCCCGATGGCTACACACCTACAATCACCACCGCGGCCACACCGCACTGGGCGGTCAACCACCCGCCAGCCGCGTACCTAACCTCTCAGGTCAGTACAGCTAGTTCACGTTCGACGGTCAGACTCGAGCCTGACCGTCGTCTGAGACCGAATCAGCTTGTGCCACCGGCGATGCCGGTAGCGGAAGATGCCGGCTGCGCCCAGCGCGACCACACCGGTGAACCACCCGGCATCGATGTCGATGGTGTCGGCGTACCGGCACCGCCCCGGGCCGATCGACTCGGCGTGCAGAGTGTGATTCCACGACCTGATCCGCCCGCCGTACTCATGGGTGCGAATGGTGTGTGTGGCCTCGTCGACCGACAGCACTTCGATGGTGTGCCGGTAGGCGGGCAGCACGTGAAATGCCATGAGCCAGCCGGTCCCGCGCTCCCCCGCGTGTAGAGGTTCGGTGCGGCAGGCGAGCACCGGGACCCCGAACAGACCTCGGCACAGGTACAGGAAGGTCGCCGGCAGCTGCATGTCACGCCATACCCGATCCAGGTCGGCGGCCAGCTCGGACTCGATGTACACCGTCTTCACGATGACGCTCCTTTGAGTTAGGGTCACCTAATCATCAGCCGGTGAGAAGCCGGTGACTACTCGCTTTCCGCGCGGAGGTGACCGTGGCACCACCGGATCGGTTTCGCGCCCGCAAGCAGCCGAAACAACAACGATCTGCCGAGACCCGGCAACGAATCCTCGATGCGGCTGCTCGCGTTTTCGCCGAGTTCGGCTACCGCGGCGGCACCACCAATCGCATTGCCGAGGCCGCGAACATCTCGATCGGCTCGCTCTACCAATACTTTCCAAACAAGGACGCGATCCTGGCCGCGCTCACCGATGCCCACATCGATGCCGGGGCGGCACTGCTGACGACACGGGCGGCGGCGGGGTTGCCGTCCGCGCTCGAGGACCAACTGCGGCTGTTCACGCGCGCGACCATCGACAACCACCGGGACGATCCGCATCTGCACCAGGTGTTGTTCGCGGAGGCACCCCGGTCACCCGCGCTTCTGGCCCGGCTGCGCGATGCCGAAGAAACCGCGGTGGCGGCCGCATACGCTCTGCTCGCCCGACATCCCGAGGTTCGGGTCCCCGATCTGAAATTCGCGGCCCGGATGACGGTCGCGACCATCGAGTCGCTGACCCACCGGCTCATTGCCTGCGCGCAGCCCGCCGACGCACAGCAGTTGGAGGATTCGATCGTCGCGATGCTCGCCGCACATCTGCGGGGCGACTGACGAATTCGGTTCAGCTCCGCGCCGCCGCGAGGTCCCGTTCCGCTGCCGCGGCATCGGCCTGACGTCCCCACCGAGCGGCCAACGTCGCGCAGGTGATGAGCTGAATCTGATGGAAGATCATCAGCGGCAACACAATCAGGCCCACCGGGTGTCCGGCGAACAGCACGGTGGCCATCGGCAACCCGGTCGCGAGACTCTTCTTCGATCCGCAGAAGATGATCACGATGCGGTCGGCGCGGTCGAACTTCAACAACCGCGCCACCCCCGCGGTGATGCCGAGCACCACCGCAAGCAACACCACGCTGACGGCAATCACCGCGAGCACATTGGTGACCTTCATTCCCGTCCAGATGTGTTCGGCCATACCGGCACTGAACGCCGCGTACACGACGAGGTAGACCGAACCGCGGTCGACGACCTTGGTGAGGGTGGTGTGAGACAGCACCCGGTGCAGCTTGGACCGCAGCAGCTGACCGGCGAGGAACGGCAGCAACAGCTGCACGACGATCTCCAGGACGGAGTTCGCCGACACCGTGTCAGCGCCGGTGGTCTGCATCAGCAGGGTCACCAACAGCGGGGTGAGAAAGATGCCCAGCAAGTTCGAGGCCGATGCGCTCACGACAGCCGCCGCGACGTTGCCACGGGCGATCGAGGTGAATGCGATGGACGACTGCACCGTGGACGGCAGCAGGCACAGATACAGCATGCCGGTGTAGAGCTCGTCGGTCAGCACCGACGGCACCAGCAGCTTCATCGCCAGCCCGAGCAGCGGGAACAGGACAAAGGTCGCGGCCAGCACCGTGGTGTGCAGCCGCCAGTGCTTCAGCCCCTCGAGCGCCTCACGCGGGTGCAGGCGAGTGCCGTACAGCAGGAACAGCACGGCGATCGCGACCTTGGTCGCCGTCTCGACTGCCTGACCTGCGTCACCACGGGCCGGCAGCAGCACACCGATGGCCATCGCCGCGAACAGCCCGAGCAGGAAGCCGTCGATGCGGAGCTTGGCGAGCAGGTTCACGGGAAGAACGTACTGCCCTGCCAACTCATAGCGCCAGACGATAGATCTGATATCTCTAACCGGATATCGTGATGAATGTGTTCGACCCCGAACTGCTTCGCACCTTCCTCGCAGTCGACCGCGCCGGCGGATTCACTGCCGCCGGCCACCTGCTGGGGCTCCGTCAATCAACAGTGAGCGGCCACATCGCACGGCTGGAGCAGGCCGTCGGCCGCGAGCTGTTCCGGCGCGACACCCGCAATCTGGCACTCACCGCCGACGGCGCGGCGATGGTGGGCTTCGCGCACGACATCCTGGACGCACAAGCCAAAGCCGACCGCTATTTCTCCGAATCGCAACCCACGGGCCTGATCCGGCTCGGCGCCTCCGACGATCTGGTCGGCCGGATGCTCTCCGACGTGCTGGTCGAGTTCAGGCGGTCCTATCCCGGCGTCGACCTGGAGCTGGTGGTGGGCCTGAGCGAGAACCTCAAAACCCGAATGGCCGCAGGCGAATTGGACCTCATGGTGGCCAAGCGGCTGCCCGGCGAGCAACACGGCGAACTGCTGTGGCGAGACCGCCTCGTGTGGGCCGGCCGGCCCGGCCTGACCGACATCACCGACCCGGTACCGATCGTGACCTACCCACCGCCGAGCCTGACCCGGCACGTCGCACTACGTGAACTGGAACGTGAGCGCCGCAGCTGGCGGATCGCCTGCGTCAGCGACAGCCTGCTCGGCCTGCAGGCCGCGACACTTGCCGGACTCGGCATCATCGCCCATTCCGAATCGGTTCTGCCGCCAGGGCTTCAACCGCTCACCGACAGCCGACTGCCGAATCTCGGCCATCTGGAATTCGTCCTGCTGCACCGCCGCAGCACGCCGTCCGAAGCCGAGGTCGCGCTGCACGACGCCATCGTCGCCGGCGCACATCGCATGCGGCGCTGAAGAACTCGGCCGAGATCGACGAAATGGTCGCTGACCGAACGGCTTTCGCAACCATTTCGCCGATCTCGCCCCCGATCAGCCGGCGTTGGCCGCCTGAAGTGTCGACGACGCCGTCTTCCCCTGCTTACCGGTCTTCGCGACCTTCGGGGTCTTCGGCGCCTTCTGTGCTTTCTCGGCCTTCTCGGCCTTCTTAGCCGGCTTGTCCGTCTTGCCTGCCGAATCGGAGTCCGACGAGGTTGCGCCCGCCGGCTTGGCACCGGGTTCGGACTTGGTGCTGTCCTGGTGAACCGGTTTGGTGGTCTCGACCTTGGCCGGTTCGGCTGACACCGGTTCCGCAGCGGGGGTGGACGTGTCGACCTTCTTCGGCTCCGTGACCTTCACCGGCTGCGTTTCCGGAGCCTCGGTCACAACCGGGGTTGCAGGCATCGGATCCTCCTTGGCCACAGACGCTTTGACCTTGGCCGGAGTCGGAGCTTCCTTCACCGTCGCACCTGCCTCCACCGCAGCGGTGGTCGCCGCCGTGGTCGCCGGGGCCAGAGCCTTGGTGACCGAGGCCGGCACAGCTGCCGGGCCTTCCGTGGTCGCCGCGAGCGGCGGAGTGGTGGCAGGCGGCTTGATGGCGTCGGCGATGGTCTTGAAACCCTGCATGACAGCGGCGACGACCCCGGACGACCCGAAGACGCCGTACACGCCCTTGCTTCCCTCGCCGTACCCGTTCAGGACAGCCCCGAGCAGGTTTGCCGGAGCGTTGATCAATTCGCTTGCGGCAGTGGCGATATCCCCGACCTTGGCCGCGTCGACGAAGTTCTGCGCGATATGGGCGAATGCGTCCGTGCTCTGATACATAGTGTTCAGCACCGCAAACCCCACCTGCACGACAACCGGGGTGAGCGCCTTGACCACGTTGGCGATGTTCTGCGTGACCTGCTGCGGGATGTCGAGCCCCAGAGCCGGGAACATGACGCCAACAACCCCGTTCACGAAGATGCCCCAACCCGACATCACCGCATCGGAGACCTGACCGGCAGCCAGCTGCTGGGCCATCGTCCGCAAGGAATCAGGGACCGTATTGGCCCAGTTGACCAGGCCCTTGCCCATTCCCTGACCGATCGTCAGGAGCTGGTTCGCGTAGCGGACCTGGTTGGCGATCACCTGTTTCGCGAGGGGGAACGGGTCGGCGGCGAACGTCTGCCCCAGTTTCCCGATGTCGGTGACGGTCGTGGTCAGCACATCTCCCCACACCGCGAGCGGGTTGACGAACGCGGTCAGGTCCACGGTCCGGGTCGCCACGATGCTCGTCGGCGCCGGTAGCTGAAGTTCCGGTGGCGCGACCGCCACCGGACTGATGGCGATGACGCCGGCGGTCGCGACTGCGATTCCCGCCGTCGAATATCGGCGCAGCTCGAATGCCATTCGTTCTCCTTGGACTCTGAGGTGTCAGCACTTCTGGCCGCGCAGACGGTAGTTGCCAAGCCGAAAACAAACATTCGAAATCTGCAACAAGTTCTAATTTCTATTGACGTGTTTGCAGATTTCTCACAGGATGTTCGGAGAAAGCCGTCACGAGCCCGCAGACCAGAGCGCATGATCGTGGCCAAGCTGGACACCCGGAGGTTCTACATGGCCCTCAAGCCATGGAATGACGACCGCCCCATGACGCCACGCATCGTGGTGGGCGAGAGGTCCGTCGACAGTCGCGGTATGTCGCTGCGGTTCGCCACCGAGCGGATCGAACGCCCCGCCGACTGGTGTTGCCACGATTCGAGTCGACACCTCATCTACATCCACCGGCACGGTGAACTCCGATCGATGGAGACCAACCTGGACTGGGGCCCGACTGACCGCACGCTGCCGCGCATCGGCGATACCTGGGTGGTGCCTGCGGGCGTGCGCTGCACGTCGGTGGTCACGGGCGACATCTCGGGCTTCTGTGAAATCTCGATACCCGAGAACGCACTGGGCGAGGTCGTGCACGTGCCCCGACGCAAGCATCACGATCCACTGATGCTGGCGTTGGTGACCAAGATGCGCAGCGTCGCGGGCCGCGACGACGCGGTGGCCCGGCTGCTGCTCGATTCCGCCGGCGAGACACTGCGATTGCTGATCCGCGACACCTACACGGTCGCGCCACCGCCGGATACCGAGCGCGACGCCCTGCCCCCGTCAGCGCGGGCGTCGATCATCGAGTTCCTGGAAGGCAGCCTGGAATCCGACATCAATCTGGAATCGCTTGCGCGCCTTGCCCAGATGTCGGTGGCAACGTTCATCAAGGCGTTCCGGGCCGCGTTTCACACGACGCCGTACCAGTTCCTGCTCGACCGCCGCATCGACCGCGCGAAGACGCTACTGTCCTCGACGCGGCTGTCGATCACCGAAATCAGTGCCGCGGTTGGGTTTTCGACACCCAACCACTTCGCCACGACATTCCGACAGCGCGTCGGCCTGACCCCGCGAGACTTCCGTAGGGGCCGCTAGCGCGGCAGACCAAGCAGGCGCTCGCCGGCCACGGTCAGCAGAATCTGCTCGGTGCCACCGGCAATCGACAGGCAGCGGGTGTTCAGGAAGTACCGGACGTCCGGCGAATCCTCGATACCCGCACCGTCCTGGGCATCCATGATCGTCTCGGCCAGGGCCTGGCGGTAGCGCACACCGATCAGCTTGCGCACGCTCGACGGGGCACCCGGGTCGTGGCCGCCGACGGCCATCTGCGCCGTCAGCTGATCCAGCAGCGAACCAACCTGGGCCTGGGCGATCAGTGCGCCAAGGCGTTCCGCGTCGGCGGCGTCCAGCTCGCGGTCGCCGAGCACGTCCAGCAAGTGCTCCATGCCCTTGTCCAGCGCGCCACCGGCCGCCATGGCTACGCGCTCGTTGGCGAGCGTGGTGCGGGCCAGCGCCCAGCCGCCGTCGACGGGGCCGATCACGCAGTCGTCCGGCACGAACAGGTCGTCCAGGAACACCTCGTTGAACAGCGCCTCGCCGGTGATCTCGCGCAGCGGACGGATATCGATGCCGGGCGAGCTCATGTCGACGACGAAGTAGGTGATGCCCTTGTGCTTCGGCGCGTCAGGGTTGGTGCGCGCCAGGCAGATTCCCCAGTTGGCGCGGTGCGCGTTGGAGGTCCACACCTTCTGGCCGGTCAGCTTCCAACCGCCGTCGACCTTGACGGCCTTGGTCCGCAGCGCCGCCAGGTCCGAGCCGGCGCCGGGCTCGCTGAACAGCTGGCACCAGTACACGTCACCGGTCAGGGTGCCGGGGATGAAGCGGTCGATCTGTTCGGGAGTGCCGTGACCCAGGATGGTCGGCGCGGCCCACCAGCCGATCGAAATGTCCGGACGCACAACGCTTGCGGCGCTGAGCTCGTCATCGATCACCAGCTGCTCGCCCGGCGACGCGGCGCGACCGTACGGCGTGGGCCAGTGCGGCGCCATCAGTCCGGCCTCGGCCAGCGCGGCCTGGTGCTTCTCGACGGGCAGCGCGGCGATCTGGGCCACCGCGGCGGCGATCTCGGGACGGGTCAACTCTGCTTCGCCGGTGTCGACGTGCAGCTGGCGGCGCAGCCCCGAGCGGGTCAGCGCGGCCACCCGGCGCAGCCAGGTGCTGTGGCCGCCGAGGATCTGCGCGGTGGCGTACGAGCGCCGCAGGTACAGGTGCGCGTCGTGCTCCCAGGTGAAGCCGATGCCGCCGAGCACCTGAATGCAGTCGCGCCCATTGTGTTTCGCGGCGTCGATGGCGGCCGCGGCGGCCACCGCCGCGGCGATGGACAGCTGCGTGGCATCACCGTCGATAGCGGCCTCGGCGACGTCGCTCGCGGCGACCGCGACCTGCTGCGAGCGCAGCAGCATCTCGGCGCACATGTGCTTGACCGCCTGGAAGCTGCCGATCGGCTTGCCGAACTGCTCACGCACCTTGGCGTAGTCGGCAGCCGTCTGCAGCTGCCAGCGGGCCAGACCGGCGGCCTCGGCGGCCAGCACGGTCACGGCCAGGTCGGCCACCGGCGCGTCGATGACGGTCGCCGCAGCGCCGTCCAGCTCGACCCGGGCCAGCGGGCGGGAGAAATCGGTGGCCGCGAGCGGCGTGACGGTGACGCCGGGCGCGGTGGCGTCGACCAGTAGCCAGACGTCGCCGGCGGGCAGGATCAGCAGGCCGTCGGGCAGGGCGCCCAGCACGAACTTGGCGGTGCCGGTCGCGGACTGGCCGTCGAAGGCGATGTCGGAGCTCAGGGCCAGGCCGGCGGTGCGCTGCCCGGAGGCCAGCGCCTCCAGCAGCGCGGCGTCGGTGATCACCAGGGTTGCCAGAGCGGTCGTGGCCACCGGACCGGGCACGAGTGCGGCGGCGGCTTCATCGACCATCACGCACAGGTCCGCGATCGATCCACCGGCGCCGCCGAGGTCTTCGGACACCGCGACGCCGAAGGTCCCTAGTTCGACCAGACCGTTGTACGGGCCACGCCAGGAAGCTCCGGAATCCCCCGCCGCGCCTTCCATAGCCCGGACCGCATCAATGGAACCCGACGCGACAGCCCAGCTACGGACCATTTCGCGGACCTCGGCCCGCTCAGAGTCGATAGTTGTGGAAGTGATGGACACCATGCGCTCCTAGCGTTTGGGCGAGAAGAACACGCTTCTCACTAGAACGTGTTCTAATGGTGACAGCAATCAGACGTCAAGTCGATCGCCATTACAGCAGGACACTTGGGTGTCCCGGGGCGCCTGGAGGTGGGAAATTACCGCACACTTTGCGTATCGTTTTCACCCAATGCGCTACCCGAAGGAGCTGACCGCCGCATGCCGACGCCAGCAACACCTGAATCCGATTCCGCCGTTCGCCCGAGGGAGGTGACGACCATGGCTGTACTCGCCGAATCCGAACTCGGATCCGAAGCGCAGCGCGAGCGCCGCAAGCGCATCCTCGACGCCACCTTGGCCATCGCCTCAAAGGGCGGTTACGAGGCTGTTCAGATGCGTGCGGTGGCAGAACGCGCCGATGTCGCGGTGGGCACGCTGTACCGCTACTTCCCGTCCAAGGTGCACCTGCTGGTGTCCGCGCTGGGCCGCGAGTTCGAGCGCATCGACGCCAAGACCGATCGCGCCGCGCTGACCGGCGGCACGCCGTACCAGCGGCTCAATGCGATGGTCGGCAAGCTGAACCGGTCGATGCAGCGCAATCCGCTGTTGACCGAGGCCATGACGCGCGCATTCGTGTTCGCTGACGCGTCCGCGGCCGGTGAGGTTGATCACGTCGGCAAGCTGATGGACTCGATGTTCGCCCGCGCTATGAGCGAAGGCGAGCCCACCGAGGACCAGTACCACATCGCCCGCGTCATCTCCGATGTCTGGCTGTCGAACCTGCTGGCCTGGCTGACCCGTCGCGCGTCGGCCACCGACGTCAGCAAGCGACTCGATCTGGCGGTGCGCCTGCTGATCGGTGATGGGGAGCAACCTAATATCTGACCGGTGCTCCCGGCTGATCTGATCGCGGCGCTCGACACCGTCGCCGCGACGCCCCGACTGCTCGTCACCTCCGATTTCGACGGCACCCTGTCGCCGATCGTCAACAACCCTGCGGACGCGCGCGCGTTGCCTGCCGGGTCTGCCGCCCTGCTGGCGTTGGCGGACCTGCCGCACACCTTCGTCGCGCTGGTATCGGGTCGTGCGCTGGAGGTCCTGCGCGAACTCTCCGGCATGCCCGCGTCGGTACATCTGGTCGGCAGCCACGGTGCCGAGTTCGACACCGGGTTCACCCAGACCGTCGACGGCGCGCTGCTGGCCCAGATCGTCGATTCACTCACCGAGATCGCAAGTCGGTACCCGGGCGTCAATGTCGAGACCAAACCCGCCAGCGTCGCCCTGCACGTGCGCAACGCCTCGGCTGACGACGGCGACGCGGCACTGGCCGCCGCGCGCGCGGCCGGCACGCAATGGACCGCCGAAGCCACCGAGGGCAAGGCGGTGCTGGAGTTCGCGGTGATCACCACCAACAAGGGCTCGGCCATCGATGCACTGCGGGAGCGCGACGACGCGACCGCCGTGGTGTTCCTGGGCGACGACGTCACCGACGAGAAGGCCTTCGCCCGGCTGCGCGACGGCGACGTCGGGGTGAAGGTCGGTCCGGGGCCGTCGGCCGCGCAGTACCGCATCGACTCCCCCGAGGACGTCGCGGAGGCGCTGGCGTACCTGGCGGGGCGCCGCGCGCGTTAGGCCGGTGGGCCCGAGGTGCGGCCGCGGACCAGCTCGGTGTCGAGCACCTCGATCGCCGGGATCCCCGACCGCGGCGGATTGTTCAACAGGTATCCGGCCCGCCGGCCCTTCTCCAGGCTCGGCTGGGCCACGGTCGTCAGCCCGCGGGCCAACGCCTCGGGGACGCCGTCGAATCCGGTGACAGTCATCTGGCCCGGCACATAGATGCCGCGGGACCGCAGGTGGTCCATCGCCGAGAGGGCCAGCACGTCGGCGGTGCACATCAATGCGGTGATGCGCGGATTGGCTTGCAGCGCAACAGCGGCAGCGGACCCGCCGGAACTCGGCAAATGCTCGTAGGTCTCCACCACGGTCAGGGCATCGGGGTTCAGCCCGGCGCCCGCCATCGCGTCGCGGACACCGAGAATCCGTTCGCACTGCACGTGAAAACGCTGCGAGGTGAGCCGCTCCGGGTCCGCGACGGCCGACTGCGCATCGCCGTGCGGCCAGTGCCGCCCGAGCCGCATCGTCAGCAGGCCGATCTCCCGATGACCAAGTCCCACAACATATTCCGCGATCTCCCGCATGGCCGCCCGATCGTCGATGCAGACCCGGGAGGCCCCCTGGACGTCCTTGGGCTGGTCGACGATGACGATCGGGACGCCGCGCTGTTGCACCACCGCCAGGTAGGGATCGTCGTCGGAGGCGGCGTAGACCACGAACCCGTCGACCCCGGCGGAGAGCACCGCCGCGGCGCCCTCCTCGACCGACCGATTCGGGCCGGCCGCCACCAGCAGTAGGCCCTGCCCGGCCTCCTCGCACGATTCGGCAAGCCCGGCAACAAAATCCAGCGCCGCCGGGTCGCGGAACGAGTAGTTGAGCGACTCGGTGATGATCAGTCCGAAGGCGCCGGCCTTTCGGGTGCGCAGGGAGCGTGCGACCGGGTCGGGGCCGGCGTAGCCCATCTCCTTGGCCGCGGCGAGCACCCGCTCGCGCAAGTCGGCGGAGAGCTGGTCGGGCCGGTTGTAGGCATTGGAGATCGTGGTGCGCGAGACCTTCAATTCGGCAGCCAGCGAGGCCAGGGTGGCCCGACGCCTCGGGTTTGGACTCCTCGGCATCTTTGTGACGCTAGCGCATCCGATTCGCGCCGCAAGGCAACGGTGCACTAGATTTATTGCAAACGGTTTTCATTAACACTAGCCCGCAGGAGCCGCCATGACCCGGACCAGCCTCATCGCCCTGTCCGCCCTCACCGCGCTGACCATCGCCGCCTGCGGGTCGCAAGGCGACTCCGCCCGTTCGGCGAAGGTCGTCGCCACCACCAACGTGTGGGGCAGCGTCGCCACCGCGGTCGCCGGCGGGCATGCCGACGTCAAGGCGATCCTCACCAACGACGCCGCCGACCCGCATTCGTTCGAAGCGAGCCCGGCCGACGCCGCAGCCATCGCCGACGCCACCTTGGTCGTCATCAACGGCGGCGGCTACGACCACTGGGCCGACGACGTGTTGAAGAACCACAACAACGTCACCACCGTGGATGCGTACTCGCTGCTGCCCCACAGCGCGGCGGGCGAGGCCAACGAGCACGTCTTCTACAACATGGCGGTGGCCAAGGCCGTCGCCGCCAAGATCGCCGACGACCTGGCCGGGTCCGATCCCGCGCACGCCGACGCCTACCGGGCCAATGCCGCGGAATTCGGCAAGAAGACCGACGAGATCGCGGCGACCGAGCACGCCATCGGTCAGAAGCATCCCGGCAGCGCGGTGGTCTCCACCGAACCCGTCGCGCACTACCTGCTGTCCGCCGCCGGCGTCGTCGACCGCACCCCGCACGGGTTCGCCGCCGCCGCCGAAGAAGGCCACGACCCCGCCCCGGCCGACGTGGCCGCCGTGCTCGACCTGATCAACGGCCACCAGGTCGACGCGCTGGTGGTGAACAAGCAGACCGAGACCGCCGTCACCAAGCAGCTGCAGGATGCCGCCCGCAAAGCGGCAGTGCCCATCGTCGAGGTCACCGAGACGCTGCCCGCCGGACAGGACTTCCTGACCTGGCAGCGCCAGACCGCCGAGGCACTGGCACACCAGTTGGATACCGCAGCCGTTGCGGCGCGATAAGCCGAGATAATTTGTAACCCGTGCCTACTGATCCCTCGTCCACCACGGCGGTCGCCGAACTGACCGGCGCGCGGCTGTCATTCGGTGACCGCGTGCTGTGGGACCGGCTGGATCTGACGGTGCGCCGCGGCGAGTTCATCGCGGTGCTCGGCCCGAACGGCACCGGCAAGACCTCACTGCTCAAGGTGCTGCTGCGCCAACAGCTGCTGACGGCCGGCCGGATGACCACCACCGGCGCCATCGGTTATGTCCCCCAACACCGCTCGCTGGACACCGGGCTGACGCTGCGCGGCCGCGATCTGGTCGGGCTCGGCTGCGACGGGCACCGCTGGGGTTTCGCCGGCCCACGGAAGCGGGCACAGCGGCGCGCCGTGGTGACGCAGGCCCTGGGCCAGGTCGACGGCGCCCGGCTGGCCGACGTCCCGGTGTCGGTGATGTCCGGCGGCGAACTACAGCGAGTCCGCATCGCGCAGGCCCTGGCCTCCGATCCCGCGCTGCTGCTGTGCGACGAACCGCTGCTCAACCTCGACCCGGCCAACGCGAAGCTGGTGTCGGGCCTGATCGACCAGCGCCGCAAGGACGCCGGCACCGCCGTCTTGTTCGTCACCCATGAGGTCAATCCCGTGCTGCAGTACGTGGACCGGGTGCTGTACCTGGTCGACGGCCGCTTCCGGATCGGCACCGTCGAGGAGGTCATGACGTCCGAGACGCTGTCCGCGCTGTACCGCGCCGACATCCAGGTCGCGCGGATCGGCGGCCAGTACGTCGTGGTCGGCCAGGACGGTGCAGGCGTAGACAACTCCGAGCATGCGAGCGGGCATTGTCATGAATGAGGCTGTGAATGCCTTTTGGAACCCCGCGCTGACCGCGGACCTGCTGAGCCGTGACTTCGTCCAGCAGGCGGTGCTGGCCGCGGCGCTGCTGGCGTTGCTCGGCGGCCTGATCGGTCCGTTCATCGTGATGCGGCAGATGTCGTTCGCGGTGCACGGCTCCAGCGAGCTGTCCCTGACCGGCGCCGCGTTCGCGCTGCTGACCGGGCTCAACGTCGGCCTCGGTGCCCTGGTCGGAAGTGCCCTGGCGGCAATCCTTTTCGGCATCCTGGGGCAGCGGTCGCGGGAACGGGACTCGGCCATCGGCGTCGTGCTGGCCTTCGGCCTGGGCCTGGCCGTGTTGTTCATCCACCTCTATCCCGGCCGGACCGGCACCAGTTTCGCGCTGCTCACCGGGCAGATCGTCGGCGTCGGCTATTCGGGTCTGACGCTGCTGGCAGTGGTCACCGTGCTGGTGGTCGCGATCCTCGCGGCCTGCTACCGGCCGCTGCTGTTCGCCACCGCCGACCCGGAAGTGGCTGCCGCACGCGGGGTTCCGGTGCGGGCGCTGGGCATCGTGTTCGCCGCACTGGTCGGCGTCGCGGCTGCCCAGGGCGTGCAGATCGTCGGGGCACTGCTGGTGATGTCGCTGTTGATCACCCCCGCCGCCGCGGCGGGCCGGGTGTTCAGCTCCCCCATCACCACGATGGTGGCGTCGGTGGTGTTCGCCGAGATCGCCGCAGTCGGCGGCATCGTGCTGTCACTGGCGCCGGGCGTCCCGGTGTCGGTCTTCGTGACGTCGATCTCGTTCGGTATCTACCTGCTGTGCTGGGGCGCCGGAAAGCTCAGTCGCCGGTAGCCACCGCTCGGCCCGGCTCGTTGCTCCACTGCGACCACGAGCCGGGGAACAGCGCCACCTCTCGACCCGCGGCCGCCAGCGCGGCCACCGCCACGGCCGCGGTGACGCCCGATCCGCAATAGACAGCGTCCACGTCGGCGCCGTCGGTGCGCAGCGTGCCGTCGGCGGCCAGCACGCTCGGCAGATTGACCGCGCCCGGAATGTGTCCAGCCACGGGATCGATGGGTTCGACGTCGCCGCGGAACCGTTCCGGCGCGCGGACGTCACCCAAACGCGGCCCCAGCGCAGCGGCCTCATCGGCGGTCAAGGTGGGCATCGCACCGGCGTAGAGGTCCTGGTGGGTGACGGTGACGTCGCCCGGTTCCGGCTCGACGTCGCCACGGTCCAGCGGCCCGCCCGAGGTGGTCCACGCCGCCAGCCCGCCGTCCAGGATGCGGACGTTCTCGATGCCCGCGGCGCGCAGCACCCACCAGGCGCGAGCCGAGCCGGCGCGGTTCCAGTCGTCGTAGATGACAGTCGGCACGCCCTGGCGGACACCCCACCGGCGCCCGGCCTCCTGCACCGCGGCACCCGACGGCAGCGGATGACGGCCCCGCCCTGTCACGGTGTGGTCGGACAGCTCGTCCTCCAGCGAGACGTACACCGCGTCGGGAATGTGCCCGGCCAGGTAGTCGTCGCGGCCGTCGGGCTTCGCTAGCTGCCAGCGCACGTCGAGCAGCGTCACGTCGCCGGCGGCGATCAGCTGGGCCAGACCGAAGGCGGTGATGAGAACGTCGTCACGAGTGGACATGGCGGCAAGCCTAGGCTGGCAGACATGTCAGCGGTGGACCTCAATGCCGATCTCGGCGAAAGCTTCGGGGTGTGGCGCCTTGGTGACGACGACGCCATGCTCGATCTGGTCACCAGCGCGAACATCGCCTGTGGGTTCCATGCCGGCGACCCGGCCGGGCTGCTGCGGGTCTGCCGGGCCGCCGCCGAGCGCGGCGTTCGGATCGGCGCGCAGGTGGGCTATCCCGATCTGGCGGGCTTCGGCCGCCGCCACATCGACGTCGCCGCCGAAGACCTCACCGCTGACGTGATCTATCAGATCGGCGCCTTGCAGGCCCTGGCCCAGGTTGCCGGGTCGACCGTCAGCTACGTCAAACCCCATGGCGCCCTGTACAACACGATCGTCACCGACCATGCGCAGGCGCGCGCGGTGGCCGCCGCGGTGCATGCAGTGGATCCTTCGCTGCCGGTGTTGGGGCTGGCCGGTTCGGCATTCTTCGCCGCCGCCGGCGAGCTCGGATTGCGCACCGTGCCCGAGGCTTTCGCAGACCGCTCGTATCGCCCCGACGGACAACTGGTGCCGCGCACGGGGCGCAATGCGGTGCTGCACAACGTTTCGACCATCGCCGATCGGGTGGCCTCCATGGTGACCGCGGGACGGGTTGCCGCCGTCGACGGCTCCACCATCAAGATCACCGTGAATTCGATTTGTGTCCACGGCGATTCGCCTGGCGCCGTCGACATCGCCCGCGCGGTCCACGAACGCCTGACCGCAGAGAACGTACAGATCGAGGCCTTCAGCTGATGCGACTGAAACTTGGCCGGCCCGACCTGGCCTCCTATAGCCGCTACTTCGATCAGCCTGCCGCAGACGTCGGCTCGCCGCTGACCGTCACCTGGGCGGGCGTCACCACGATGCTGGTCACCGCGACGGATTCGGCCGGTTCGACGTCAGCCCTATTGACCGACGGCTTCTTCTCCCGGCCGAGTCTGCTGTCGGTCGGATTGGGCAAGTTGAGCCCGGCACTACCTCGCATTGATGGCTGCCTGCACCGGCTCGGCATCGACCGACTGGACGCGGTGCTGCCGGTGCACACCCATTTCGACCACGCCATGGACTCCGCGGCCGTCGCAGCGCGGACCGGCGCGAAACTGGTCGGCGGTACCTCGGCCGCCTTCATCGGCCGCGGCGGCGGGCTCACCGACTCTCAGCTGACCGTTGCCACCCCCGGCGAGTCGATCGCCTTGGGCGCCTTCGACGTAACGCTGTTCACCGGTCATCACTGCCCGCCGGACCGGTTCCCCGGCACCATCACCGCCCCGGTGGTGCCGCCGGTGCGGGCGTCGGCGTACAAGTGCGGCGAGGCCTGGTCGACGCTCATCGCGCACCGCACCAGCGGGCGCAGCCTGCTTGCCGTCGGCAGCGCCGGGTTCGTGCCGGGCGCCCTGGCCGGGCAGCACGCCGACGTGGTGTACCTCGGGATCGGGCAACTCGGCCTGCAGCCCGAGCGGTATCTCGTCGACTACTGGAACGAGACGGTCCGCTTGGTGAATGCGCGGCGCGTCATATTGACGCATTGGGACGACTTCTTCCGACCCCTGCACGAACCGCTGCGCGCCCTGCCCTACGTGGGCGACGACCTGGACGTCTCGATGCGGGTGCTGGGCCGCCTGGCCGCCGAAGATGGCCTGCCCCTGAATCTTCCGACGCTCTGGCAACGCGCCGATCCCTGGCTGTGAACACCGCGCTGCAGGAAGTCGGCCGACTGCTGCCCGTGGTCGGATTCCTGGCCGCCGTCCTGGTGCTCGCCAAACTCTGCGACGACGAAGGGCTGTTTCACGCCGCCGGCGTCTACATGGCCCGGCACAGCTGGGGCGCGGGACAGTCCGCAGCCCGGCGACTGCTGGCGACCGTGTTCCTGATCGCGGCCGGGACCACCGCCGTGCTGAGCCTCGACGCCACCGTCGTACTGCTGACGCCCGTCGTATTGTCGACCGCACGCACGCTTGGGGTGCCGGCGCGGCCGCACGGCTACGCCGCGGCGCACCTGGCCAACACCGCGTCGCTGCTGCTGCCGGTGTCGAATCTGACCAATCTGCTGGCGTTTTCGACCGCGGGCCTGAGCTTCACCAGGTTCACCGCGGCGATGACGCTGCCCTGGCTGCTCGCTGTAGCGGCCGAATTTGTCTTGCTGCGGTGGCTGTTCCGGCGTGACCTACGGGTCGCCATGGTCGACCGGCCGGCCCCACCCCCGCCGGAGATCCCGTACTTCGTCCTGACTGTATTGATCCTGACGCTCATCGGCTTCGGCGCGACGTCGCTGCTCGGACTGGCACCGGCCTGGGCCGCGTTCGCCGGCGCCGCGGTGCTCGCCATCCGGGCCGTCGTCCGCGGTCACGAGACGGTGTTCGGCATCGTGCGGGCAGCCAACGTGCCGTTCCTCGTCGCGGTACTGGCGCTGGGTGTGCTGGTGAGCGCGGTACTCGACCTCGGCCTGGGCCGCGCGGTGTCTGCGCTACTGCCGCACGGCACCACGCTGCCGGCCCTGCTCGGCATCGCCGCCGTGGCGGCGGTGCTGTCGAATCTGATCAACAACCTGCCCGCGGTGCTGGTGCTGCTGCCGCTGGTCGCCGGCGGCGGCCCGGTCGCGGTGCTTGCGGTACTCATCGGGGTCAACATCGGCCCCAATCTGACCTACCCGGGATCGCTGTCGAACCTGTTGTGGCGCAACGTGGTCCGCCCAGAGATGACCGCGAGGACCCGGGAGTTCACGGCCGTCGGGCTGGTCACGGTGCCGGTCACGCTGGTTTTGGCGGTGACCGGATTATGGTTGGGCTGTTCGTTGTTGGGGATGCACTGATACCGGAAGGGCTTGGCAGATCGTGGCCGACAGCTGGAACCAGCAGATCATCGATGAATTCCGCGCCAACGGCGGCAAGGTCGGCGGCCAGTTCGCGAACCTGACGCTGCTGGTACTGCACACCACCGGAGCCAAGAGCGGTCAGCCGCGGGTGAACCCGGCGGCCACCTTCGACGTCGACGGCAAGCTGTGGATCGTCGGCTCCGCCGGCGGCGCGGACGCCGACCCGGCGTGGGTGCACAACCTGCGGGCAAACCCCAACGCCCACGTCGAAATCGGCACCGACGAATACGACGTCGTGGCGCGTGAACTGCCCCGTGCGGAGCGCGACACCGCCTACGCCCACATCGTCGAGCGCGCGCCCGGATTCGCCGAGTACGAGAAGAAGACCGACCGCCTCATCCCGGTCTTCGAGCTGCAGCGCCGCTGAATCAGCGCGGTTACCTGGACGAGAACAGCGCCCGTCGATTCGTAGCCGGGCGGCGTTGCGGCCGAGCGGACCAGGCGCTTCGTAGGCAAGATGGCAGTCGTGGACGTGAGCCGCAGAACGCTGATTGTGGGAGGTACGTCGGCGCTCGTCGGCGCAGGCGTCGGAGCCGGCGCCACCGGGTACTTCGCCACCAAGCACACCGGTCCGATGCTGTGGCAGCGCGCTGACCACAGCGGCGCACCACCGGTCACGGGATTGCACACCCAGTTCGGCGCCGACGCAGCCACCGAGGCCGTGGTGTCCTGGCACACCGCCGCCGCGGTCAGGAACCCCCGCATCACGGTGGGCACCCCCGACGACGGGTTCGGCAATGCCGTCGCAGCCGAGACCGTCACCTACCGAGATGCGGCCTCCCGCACCGAGATTCGCGTCCACCACGCCCGGTTGACCGGCCTGGCACCCGACACCGACTACGTCTACGCCGCTGTACATGACGGCGCCAGTCCCGAGCTGGGCACAGTGCGTACCGCACCTCGGGGCCGGGCGCCCATCCGTTTCAGCAGCTTCGGCGATCAGTCGACCCCCATGCTGGACGCCAAGGTGGCGGCATCCTTCGGCAGCGACCACGTCGGGTCCCCGGCCGCGGGTGACATCACGACCGCCGTCGAGCGGGTGGCCCCGCTGTTCCACCTGGTCAACGGCGACCTCTGCTATGCCAACCTCGCTCACGACCGGGTCCGCACCTGGTCGGAGTGGTTCGAGAACAATACCCGGTCAGCGCGGTATCGACCGTGGATGCCGGCGCCGGGAAACCACGAGAACGAGTTGGGCAACGGTCCGATCGGCTACGGCGCCTACCAGGCCTATTTCGGGCTGCCGGACTCCGGTTCCGATCCCGAACTCCGCGGCCTGTGGTACGCCTTCACTGCCGGCTCGGTCCGCGTGATCATCCTGGCCAACGACGACGTGTGCTACCAGGACGGCGGCAACTCATACGTGCGCGGCTACTCGGGCGGAGCCCAAAAACGTTGGCTGGAACAAGAACTGGAGCGGACTCGGAGCAGCAAAGAGATCGATTGGGTGGTGGTGTGCATGCACCAGACGGCGGTCTCCACAGGCAACAAGACCAACGGCGCCGACCTGGGCATCCGCGAGAACTGGCTGCCTCTGTTCGACCGGTTCAACGTCGACCTCGTGGTCTGCGGGCACGAGCACCACTACGAGCGCAGCCATGCACTTCGCGGCACCTTACCGACCGACACCCTGACGCCGAATCCGGTTGATGCACAATCTGGTTCGATCGATACCAGCAAAGGCACAGTACATCTGGTCATCGGCGGCGGTGGCACGTCGATTCCGTCGAACGCGATGCTCTTTCCCGAGCCGCGATGCCGCGTCCTCATGTCCGTGGGCGAGGTGAACCCCGGCACCGGAAGAAAGACGCCGAACTACACCGAGGAAGTGGCGCCCTGGTCGGTCTTCCGGGACCGGGAAAATCCCTGCGGCTTCGTGGCTTTCGATGTCGATCCCGGCCGGCCTGGCGGCAATACGTCGATGGACGCCACCTACTACGCGGTGAGCGGTCCGTTCGGCGAGGTCCGGGCGGTCGACAAATTCACCCTCACGCGGCCCCGCACAGACCGCTAGTCCCTTCGCTGCCGGGCGATTTCGGCGAGCACCACACCGGCTGCCACCGACGCGTTGAGCGACTCGGTGGGTCCGGCCATCGGGATCGAGACGATGTGGTCGCAGTTCTCCCGCACCAATCGCGACAGGCCCTTGCCCTCGGAGCCCACGACGACGACCATCGGTCCGGAGGCGTCCAGCTCGTCCAGCGTGGTGTCGCCGCCGGCATCGAGCCCGACGACCGTCAAGCCGGCATCGGCCCAATCCTTCAGTGTCCGGTTCAGATTCGTGGCCCGCGACACCGGCAGCCGGGCCGCCGCGCCGGCGCTGGTGCGCCAGGCCACCGCGCTGACCGACGCCGAACGCCGCTGCGGGATCACCACGCCGTGCCCGCCGAACGCCGCCACCGAGCGCACGATGGCGCCCAGGTTGCGCGGGTCCGAGATGTTGTCGAGCGCGACCAACAACGCCGGCATGGAGTCGGTGGTCGCGGACTTCAGCAGATCGTCCGGATGTATGTACTGGTACGGCGGCACCTGCAGCGCGATGCCCTGGTGCATGCCGTTGCTGGTGATGCGGTCCAGGTCGTGGCGCTGCACCTCGAGGATCGCGATGCCGGCATCGCCTGCCCGAGTGACGGATTCGGTCAGCCGCTCGTCGGCCTCGGTCCCGAGCACCACGTAGAGCGCGGTGGCGGGCACGCCGGCCCGCAGGCACTCCACCACCGGGTTGCGGCCGACCACGACCTCGACATCGTCGGTCTTCTTGTGCCGCCCCTGATTCGAGCGCGCGGTCTTCTGCGCAACCTTGTACGCCTTGTGATTCGGGCGCTGGTCGGCACGCGGGGTTGCGCCCTTGCCCTCGAGGCCGCGACGACGCTGACCCCCGGAGCCGACGGTCGGGCCCTTCTTGGTGCCGTCTTTACGAATTGCGCCGCGGCGCTGGGAGTTTCCAGCCATCGTCAGGCCCCATCAGTCAGGGCCCATTGCGGGCCATCAGCGGTATCGGTGACCTCGATGCCGGCCAGCTTCAACTGGTCGCGGATCGCGTCGGCGGCGGCCCAGTCGCGGTTCTCGCGGGCCTCGGTGCGGCTCTTGAGCGCCCACTGCACCAGGGCGTCAACAGCATTCAGTGCGGCGGACGTCTCGTCGCGGGTTTCCCAGCGCTCATCGAGCGGATCGCAGCCCAGGATGCCCATCATGGCCCGGATCGACGACGCAGCCTCCATCGCGCCGGTGTGATCACCGGCGTCCAGTGCCCGGTTGCCATCCGCGCGGGCGGCGTGCACCTCGGCCAACGCCGCGGGCACCGCCAGGTCGTCATCCAGTGCGGCCGCGAACTTCTCGGTCCAGGTACCGACCTCGACGGCACCCACCCGGGTGCGGACCCGGTGCAGGAATTCCTCGATGCCGGTGTAGGCCTTGGCCGCGTCCTGCAGTGAGTTCTCGGAGAACTCCAGCATGGACCGGTAGTGCGCGCTGCCCAGGTAGTAGCGCAGCTCGGCAGCCCGAACCCGTTGTAGCACAGCCGGAATCGCCAGGACGTTGCCCAGCGACTTGCTCATCTTCTCGCCGCCCATGGTGACCCAGCCGTTGTGCAGCCAGAATCGCGCGAACTCGTCACCGCAGGCGTTGGCCTGGGCGGTCTCGTTCTCGTGATGCGGGAAGATCAGGTCCATACCGCCGGCATGGATGTCGAACTCGGAGCCCAGGTACTCCTGGCACATCGCGACGCACTCGGTGTGCCAGCCGGGGCGGCCCCGGCCCCACGGCGTCGGCCACGACGGCTCGCCCGGCTTGGCGCCCTTCCACAGGGTGAAGTCCCGGGGGTCGCGCTTGCCGGTCGCCACGCCCTCGCCCTGGTGCACGTCGTCGATGCGGTGGCCCGAGAGCTTGCCGTAGTCGGGCAGGCTCAACACGTCGAAGTAGACGTCGCCATTGGCGGCGTAGGCATGCCCGCGCTCGATCAGTTTGTCGATGACCTCGACCATCTGGGTGATGTGTCCGGTCGCCCGCGGCTCAGCCGACGGCGGCAGCACCCCCAGCGCGTCGTAGGCGGCCGTGAAGGCCCGCTCGAAGGTGGCGGCCCACTCCCACCACGGCCGGCCGGCGTCGGCAGCCTTGTTGAGAATCTTGTCGTCGATGTCGGTGACGTTCCGGATGAACGCGACGTCGTAGCCCTTGGCCGTCAGCCAGCGCCGCAGCACGTCGAACGCGACGCCGCTGCGCACATGGCCGATATGGGGCAGGCCCTGCACAGTTGCGCCGCACAGGTAGATGGATGCGTGTCCGGGCCGCACCGGGGTGAAGTCCCGCACGGCACCGGTCATGGTGTCGTAGAGCCGTAGGCCCTCGAGACGGTGTTCGGTCACGACGGGCCAGCTTACCGGCCTAATCGAGCGAGACCACCAGCGCCGTCGCAATCGCGGCCAGACCCTCGCCCCGGCCGGTCAGTCCGAGGCCGTCGGTGGTGGTCGCCGAAACCGAGACAGGAGCGTCCAGCAGCGCCGACAGCACCTGCTGCGCCTCTTCCCTGCGGGGAGCGATTTTCGGGCGGTTACCGATCACCTGGACCGCCGCATTGCCCACGCGGAATCCGGCAGCGGCCAGCAGCGTGGAGACATGTTTGAGCATGTCGGCGCCAGTGACGCCGCGCCATTCGGGACGGTCGGTGCCGAAGACACTGCCCAGGTCGCCGAGCCCGGCCGCACTCAGCAGAGCATCACAGAGTGCGTGCGCGGCCACGTCGCCGTCAGAGTGCCCGGCACAGCCGTCAACACCTTCGAATGACAGGCAGAGCAGCCAGCACGGCCGCCCTGCCTCGATGGGATGTACGTCGGTACCGAGACCGATACGGAAGTTCACTGCTCCGTTGGGGCTGGCGTTCAGGACGCCGCGGCGAGGACCTCGTCCAGGATGGTGGAGGCCTTCGCGTCATCGGTGTTCTCGGCCAGAGCCAGTTCACCGACCAGGATTTGACGAGCCTTGGCCAGCATGCGCTTCTCGCCGGCGGACAGACCGCGCTCCTGATCACGACGCCACAGGTCGCGAACGACCTCGGCGACCTTGTTCACATCACCGGAGGCCAGCTTCTCCAGGTTCGCCTTGTATCGACGGGACCAGTTGGTCGGCTCCTCGGTGTGCGGGGCGCGCAGCACCTGGAACACCTTGTCGAGGCCTTCCTGACCCACCACGTCGCGAACACCGACGTATTCAGCGTTTTCTGCGGGTACTCGAACGGTCAGATCGCCCTGCGCAACCTTGAGGACGAGATATTCTTTCTGCTCGCCTTTGATGGTCCGGGTTTCAATCGCCTCGATCAATGCTGCACCGTGGTGTGGGTAAACGACGGTGTCTCCGACCTTGAAAATCATCAGATTCGGGCCCCTTTCACATAGCAATGTTAGCACGGGCGTCGGACACCCGCGGATCAACAATGCAGGTCAGGGGCCATGCAGATGCGTGAAAGGGGTTGACAGGGCGGCATTTACGTGCAGTGGCGAGGGCCACAATACGGCCGAATTGCACCCGATTAACGTCCCATTCACCGGTCATTCGCGGCCGGAACCACGCCTGAACCAGGCCGATAGCGGGCCTCCGCTACCGCCGCCCACGGCCACCTACTACTCTGCATAGTCGAACGCCGGACCAGTCCGGGGAGCACAGCAGACATACCCAAGGCCGTCACGCGCATCGCCGCTGGCGCCCAAGCAGGAGGCTTGAGTGAACCGCATGAAATCGCGCACTTCTGCCGTCACGCTGGCCGCCTTCGGGCTGGCCACCGCGGTGACGCTCACCGGCTGCAGCGCTGGCCAGGTCTCGCAGAGCGCGAACCAGCTGCCTGCGGTCAACGGCACCGCCACCAGCATCGGTGACGAGAAGGCCGGTGTGGACCTGCGCAACGTGTACCTGCGCGCCCCGCAGACCCGCGACTTCGTCAAGCCCGGCACCATGGTCGAGCTGCTGTTCGTCGCCACCAACAAGTCGCCCGACAACCCCGACAAGCTGGTCGGCATCACCTCGGACACCGGTGAGGTGCTGGTCAACGGCGGCACCACCGTGCCCGCCGGCGGCGTGCTGCTGGTCGGCACCCCGGACGGCCAGAAGCAGACCCTGCCGCGCTCCGAGGACGCCACGACCTCCATCGCGATGGTGGCGCTGACCAAGCCGATCTCCAACGGCCTGAACTACAGCTTCACGTTCAAGTTCCAGAACGCCGGCGAGAAGACCATCGAGGTCCCGATCTCCGCAGGCGAAGCCCCGCGCCGCGAGGCCGGCGCCGGAGAAGCTGCTCCGGCCCCCGCCGGCGGCGGCGAGGGACACCACTAACCCCTTCGCGCCTGCGCGATTCTGTCGGTACCAACGACTAAGTTCGCGGCATGGCCAGAACCGGTTCGAAAGTACGTTCGCAGTTTCGGTGCTCGGAGTGCCAGCACACCACGGCCAAATGGGTGGGACGCTGCCCGGACTGCGGCACCTGGGGCACGGTCAATGAAGTAGCGGTTCTGAGCTCGTTGACGCCCGCGACGCACCGGGCTGTCGCGCCCACCTCCCCTGCCGTTCCGATCAGCTCGATCGATCCGGGCACCACCAGGCACTTCCACACCGGGATCAGCGAATTGGACCGGGTGCTGGGCGGCGGTGTGGTGCCGGGTTCGGTGACGCTGCTGGCCGGCGATCCCGGCGTCGGCAAGTCGACGCTGCTGCTCGAAGTCGCACATCGCTGGGCCATGTCCGGGCGACGGGCGCTCTATCTGTCCGGCGAAGAATCGGCAGGGCAGATCCGGTTGCGCGCCGAGCGCACCGGTTGCACCCACGACGACGTCTACCTGGCCGCCGAGTCCGACCTGCAGACCGCGCTCGGCCACATCGAGGCGGTCCAGCCCACTTTGGTGGTGGTGGATTCTGTGCAGACCATGTCGACCGCCGAGACCGACGGCGTCACCGGCGGCGTGACGCAGGTCCGCGCCGTCACCGCCGCGCTCACCATGGCCGCCAAGACGACGGGCATCGCCATGGTCCTGGTCGGCCATGTCACCAAGGACGGCGCCATCGCCGGGCCGCGCTCGCTCGAGCACCTGGTGGACGTGGTGCTGCACTTCGAAGGCGACCGCGCCTCGACTCTGCGCATGGTCCGCGGCGTCAAGAACCGCTTCGGCGCGGCCGACGAGGTCGGCTGTTTCATGTTGCACGACAACGGAATCGAGTGCGTCGCCGACCCGTCGGGGCTGTTCCTCGACCAGCGGCCGGCCCCGGTGTCCGGCACCGCGGTGACGGTCAGCCTGGACGGCAAGCGGCCGCTGATCGGTGAGGTGCAGGCACTGATCGGATCGCCGTCGGCAGGCTCACCGCGCCGCGCGGTCAGCGGCATCGACTCGGCCCGCGCGGCCATGATCACCGCGGTGCTGGAGAAGCGGGCGCGCCTGCCCGTCGGTACCAACGACATCTACCTGTCCACGGTCGGCGGTATGCGGTTGACCGACCCGTCGTCGGATCTGGCGGTGGCGCTGGCCATCGCGTCGGCGTACACGGACCTGCCGCTGCCGGCCACCGCGATCGCCATCGGCGAGGTGGGTCTGGCCGGCGATCTGCGCCGCGTCACCGGCATGGACCGCAGGCTCGCCGAGGCCGCCCGACTCGGCTTCACGACAGCCGTGGTGCCCACCGGAACCGAGTCGCCACCGCGCGGTCTTCGGGTCCTGCCGGCCGAGAACATCACCGCGGCGTTGCGGGTGTTGCGCAAGATCACAGAGAATGTGGACCGGACCGGGTAGAGCCCGGCCGGAAACCCGAGGAGTACACCGATGTCGGTGAAATCGGCCAATCGGTCCGGACGGGGCAACGTCGTGCACCTGGCCCGACCGACGCTGCGCGAGACGTTGGGCAAGCTGGCGCCCGGAACGCCGCTGCGAGACGGTCTGGAGCGGATCCTGCGTGGCCGTACCGGTGGGCTGATCGTGCTGGGCTACGACGACAGCGTCGAGGCCATCTGCGACGGTGGCTTCCCGCTGGACGTCCGGTTCGCACCGACCCGGCTGCGCGAGCTGTCGAAGATGGACGGCGCCGTCGTGCTCTCCAGCGACCTGACCCGGATCCTGCGGGCCAACGTGCAGCTGGTGCCCGACCCCTCCATCCCCACCGACGAGTCCGGCACGCGGCACCGCTCTGCCGAGCGCGCGGCCATCCAGACCGGATTCCCGGTGGTGTCCGTCAGCCACTCGATGAGCATCGTGACGGTCTACGTGGCCGGTGAACGCCACGTCGTACCGGAAACCCCGACCATCCTGTCGCGCGCCAACCAGACCATCGCGACCCTGGAGCGCTACAAGTTCCGGCTCGACGAAGTCAGCAAGCAGCTGTCGATGGCCGAGATCGAGGATTTCGTGACACTGCGCGACGTCATGACCGTCGTGCAGCGCATGGAGATGGTTCGCCGGATCAGCCTCGAGATCGACGCCGACGTCGTCGAGCTCGGTACCGACGGGCGTCAGCTCAAGCTGCAGCTCGACGAACTGGTCGGCGACAACGACGCCGCCCGCGAACTGATCGTCCGCGACTACCACGCCAACCCCGACCCACCGGCCGCCGATCAGGTGACCGCAACGCTCGAGGAACTCGATGCGCTGAGCGACAACGAACTTCTCGACTTCACCACGCTGGCAAGGGTTTTCGGCTATCCGTCGACGCCAGAGGCACAGGATTCGGCGATGAGCTCGCGCGGCTACCGCGCGATGGCGGGCATCCCGCGCCTGCAGTTCGCACACGTCGACCTGTTGGTGCGCTCGTTCGGATCGCTGCAGGGACTACTGGCCGCCAGCGCCGACGACCTGCAGTCGGTGGAGGGCATCGGGTCCATGTGGGCCCGCCACATCCGAGAAGGTCTGTCGCTGCTCGCCGAATCGACCATCGCCGACCGGCTCGCCTGAGATCAGTTGGCGGGTCCGGGCAGCGTCGGCTCGCCGGGCGCCGGTGCAGCCGGCGGTGGCGGAGCCTCGCCCGCGGGCGGCGCACCCGGTCCGGGCTGTTGGGCCTCGGACAGCACGAACGGCACCGGAGCCGACCGCAGGTTGCCCAGCTGGACCACCAGGTTGTAGGTGCCCGGCCCGATCGCCTGCCGCGGCAGCGGGCAGTTGGGCGCCGAGCCCATGCCGGTCCAGGTCACCTCGGTGGTCACCTGCTCGCCCGGCTTGAAGGCGCGGACCAGGGTCTCGTTCGACGGCGCGCAATCCAGGTTGGACCACAGCCGGTTGTTGTCCAGCGAGTAGACGTATGCGGCCAGCACAGCGGCACCGACGTCACGCTTGCACTCGACCAGGCCGATGTTGGTGACCACCATGGTGAACTTCGGCTGATCGCCGATCACGTAGTTCGGCTGGTTGGTGATGCCCTTGGCCGCGAGCGTGGTGTCCGGGCAGTCGTCGCCCGCCTTGAGCACCGGCGGCGGGGTGACCGCGGTGGTCGGGGTCGGCGTCGGCGCGGGAGACGCGTTCGGCGGCGGCTCGATCGGACTCTTCACCCCGGGCGTCTCGCCGGGCAGCGGTGTCGCGGACGTCGACGTCTTCGCGGTGGGCTGAGTCTGCTTGGAGTCGCCGGTGCTGTTGCTGAAGACCACGACCCCGATGATCACAACCAGGAGCAGGACGACAGCGCCGACACCGATGGCCAGCATCCGCCGTCGCCAATAGATTTGGGATGGCAGCGGGCCATGCGGTTCTAGATCCGGCACATTGTCACGGTAAGGGCACGAAACGTAGTGCGCCCTGACCCGGTGCGGCGTGTCGCCTGTGAACTGCGGTGTTGTTCGCCACGTCGGCGGGCCGGCTACTCGCCACGTCGGCGGGCCGACTACTCGCCGATGTCACCGACGTGGTCGCGCTTGGTCACCCGACCCTCGGCCAGGTGATAGGTCGCACCGACGATGGCGACCTTGCCCGATGCCAGCCGTTCGGCGATCATGTTGGACCGCTCGCTCAGCAGACGCACCGTTTCGTTGACGTGCTTGGCTTCGAGCTCGTCGACCTCGGTCAGCCCTTCGCGCCGGCCGACGAGGATCGACGGGGTGACGCGCTCGACGATGTCGCGGACATACCCGCCGGGCACCGCACCGTCGTCCAGCGCGGTGATGGTGGCCTTCACCGCGCCACAGCTGTCGTGGCCGAGGACCACGATCAGCGGTACTTCGAGGACTACGACGGCGTATTCGATGGACCCGATGACCGCGGAATCCAGGACGTGGCCGGCGGTGCGCACCACGAACATGTCGCCGAGGCCCTGATCGAAGATGATCTCGGCGGCGACGCGGCTGTCCGCACAGCCGAACAGCACTGCAGTCGGCTTCTGACCACCGGCCAACTGCGTCCGACGCTCGATGCTCTGGCTGGGATGCGCTGGTTCACCGGCAACGAATCGCTCGTTACCCTCTCTCAGTGCTTTCCAGGCGTTTATCGGGTTCGAGTTGGGCATGCCGCCCATTGTGCCCTCAACACATAGACGCTGCGCAATGAGTTCAGGGCAAATTCTCATCCCTGCCGACGAGCTCCTGGGTTGGTACCGCACTGCACAACGCGACCTGCCGTGGCGCGCCCCGGATGTGACTGCCTGGCAAATTCTGGTCAGCGAATTCATGTTGCAGCAGACCCCCGTGTCACGGGTCGAGCCGATCTGGCGGGACTGGATCGCGCGCTGGCCCACCCCGTCCGCGACCGCCGCGGCCGGCGCGGCGGACGTACTCCGGGCCTGGGGCAAGCTGGGTTATCCGCGCCGCGCCAAGCGATTACACGAATGCGCAGAGGTCATCAGCACCGAGCATGGCGACGTGGTGCCCCGCGACGTCGAGACCCTGCTGACGCTGCCGGGCGTCGGTGCCTACACCGCGCGGGCCGTCGCCTGTTTCGCGTATCAACAGGACGTCCCCGTGGTCGACACCAATGTGCGCCGGGTGGTGGCGCGCGTGGTGCGCGGCGTGGCCGACACCCCGGCGCGCACCCGCGACCTCGACGACGTCGCGGCACTCCTGCCGAAAGACGCTACGGCGCATGTGTTTTCGGCGGCACTCATGGAGCTCGGTGCGATCGTCTGCACTGCCCGCAATCCGAAATGCGGGGTATGCCCGTTGACGACGTGCGCCTGGCGGAGCGCAGGTCATCCAGAGCTGGACACGCCGACGCGTCCGGTGCAGAAATACGCCGGCACCGATCGCCAGGTTCGCGGCCGGCTACTGGATGTGTTGCGCGGCAGCGCAACTCCGGTGACCCGGGCGCAATTGGATGTGGCCTGGCTCACCGATACCGCGCAACGTGACCGGGCACTGGACTCACTGCTGGTCGACGGCCTGGTCGAGCAAACCGCCGATGACCGATATGCGCTGGCAGGCGAGGGCGAGAACTAACACCGATCGCCGCTTTACATGAGAACGGCATGAAATCACGCGCTTTCCGATGAGAACGGCATGAGTCAGTACCACACGCCGTGATCCTCGGATAGAACGGAAGCATGACCGCATACCGAATTTCAGGTGAACAGAAAGTTAACAACCGTCGTCGCGGCCTCGTCATCGCTGGAGCCGCGGCAGCCGCCTTTGCCGCAGTGGCCATCTCGCCCGCAGTGGGCACAGCGTCGGCGCTGCCGACCGGCGGAGGGTCCGCCGTCGACACCATCAATGAGCTGCAGTCCCGCGGCTACCACGTCCAGGTCAACACCAGCACCTCTGGGCCGCTGTCCGCGTGCTCGGTGACCGATGTGCACGGGTTGTCCGGCTCCAACGTCGACAACCGGGGCCAGCGAATCAACTCCGGCCAGTTCGACACCGTGTACGTCAACGTGCAGTGCCGGCCGCAGGGCTAGCCATCCCGTTGTGACGCAAGCCCGATCGGGCAGGAGAACCGTCGACGGTAATCCGACGGATTGACGCCGACAACGCGCCGGAAATGGTGCCGCAGCAGAGTTGCGGTACCAAATCCGGCCTTGTCGGCCACCCGATCCACATCGAGATCCGTCTCCTCCAGCAGCCTGCGGGCATAGAGGACACGCTGGTCGGTGACCCACTGCATGGGCGTCCGCCCGGTCTCCTCGACGAAACGTCGCGCGAACGTACGCCCCGACATGCTCGCCCGTTTGGCCAGGCTGTCCACCGTGTGTGGGACGCGCAGGTTGGTCAGAATCCAATCCAGATGGGGCGCAAAGCCTTCCGAGCACCGCACCGGGATCGGCTGCTCGATGAACTGACGCTGCCCGCCGTCACGCTGCGGCGGCACGACCATGCGCCGCGCAATCTTGTTGGTGATCTCGCTGCCCAACTCGCGGCGCACCAGATGCAGACAGGCGTCGATGCCTGCCGCGGTCCCCGCGCTGCTGATCAGATTCCCGTCGTCGACGAACAGGACGTCGCGATCGACCCGCGCGGTCGGGAATTGCCGGGCCAGCCGATCCGAGTGCATCCAGTGCGTGGTGCAGGCGCGACCGTCGAGCAGTCCCGCTGCGCCTGCGACGAAGACTCCCGAGCAGATGGTCAGGATGATCGAACCGGAGTCCGCGGCGGTGCGCACGGCATCCAGCGCCGACTGCGGATAGTTGGGACCCGCCACCGCTGGAATGGCGACCAAGTCGGCCCCCAGGAGTTGGTCGATGCCGTGGTCGGGAATCAACGATGCACCGACCGACGTTCGTACCGGCCGCCCGGCCTCCGGTCCGCACACCTTGAAATCGAAGTTGGGCACGCCATCGCCCGATCGGTCGATGCCGAACACCTCACACACCACGCCGAACTCGAACGGCGCGACCCCGTCCATCACCAGGACCGAGACACTGTTGATCATGGCAGCATTTTATCGAATGCCGTCCGAACTGCCACTGTTTATTCGGTTGCCCCCGATTCGACAATTGTTGACATGAACACCGTCCTGACCCTGGTCGCGATGGTCGCGATCATGGTCGCCCCATTCGCACTCGGCGCCGCGCTGAGCGCCATCACCCGAAATCCCGGTGCGCGCAATGGTTTCGGCAACTTCAACTGGACCGACGTCGGCGACAGCCGCGACCTGGACCGCGCCGCGCACGACCTCGCCGCGGTCCGTTCCCGATTCGACTAGTCAGACGGACGCGAGAAAATCCTCGACCGCACGGCGGTACGCGTCCGGATCGTCGTCGTGCACCAGGTGCCCGGCGCCCGGAACTTCCAGATATGTTGTCCGGTAGCCGATCTCGGCCATCTTGCGCATCTGCCCCGGCGGTGCGACCGAGTTCCCTGCCTCGATGAGCAGCGTCGGCACCCGCACTGCCGCCCACTGCTGCCAGTAGTCCCGGGTGCCCCATTCGGCGGCGATCGCCACCCAGTGCCCGGCCTCGCCGTGCAGCCGCCAGCCGGTCTCGGTGCGGTCGAAGGCGTCCAGGAAATACTGGCCGGCGATCGGGCCGAACAGGTCCAAAACCTCTTGCGCCGAATTGAATTCGGCCGGAATGGAGTGGGTCCACGGATCCCAGGCGCCGATGGTGAAGCCGACGAAGTCCGCGGCCATGTCCTCGACCACCAGCGCGGTGACCAGTTCCGGATGGGCCGCAGCCAGACACCAGCTGTGCAGCCCACCCATCGAATGTCCGATCAACCGCGCCGGGCGCCCCAGCGAGCCGACCGCGTCGGCCAGGTCGGCGACGAACCGTTCGGTGCTGATCGGCTCGGAATCGTGGACCCCGCGGCCGCGATGCCACGGCGCGTCGTAGGTGTAGACCTCGCCCAGGTCGGTCAACCAAGGCAACTGCCGGTCCCACGTCGTCCCCCGGCCCATCAATCCGTGCACCAGCACAATCGGCTCGCCGGTACCACCGCGGGCGGTGAGCAGGTCGGTCGTCATAGCCCTATATTGCCTGGCGGCAGCGCCCCTGTTGCCTGCCGGCAGCGGCCCACCCTGCCTGCGGGCCAGCGCGGTAGCCTGAACCACATGCCTGTGGTGAAGATCAATGCGATCGAAGTTCCGCCCAACGCCGGTCCGGAATTGGAGAAGCGGTTCGCGAACCGTGCTCACGCAGTGGACGGCCAACCCGGCTTCCTCGGGTTCCAGCTGCTGCGCCCGGTCAAGGGCGAGAACCGCTACTTCGTGGTGACGCAGTGGGAGTCCGACGAGGCGTTCCAGGCCTGGGCCACCGGCCCCGCCGTCGAGGCACACGCCGGGCAGCGGGCCAACCCCGTCGCCACCGGAGCATCACTTCTCGAATTCGAGGTTGTGTTGGACGTTGCCGGTTCCGACCAGCAGTCGTAAGACCCGCACTGCGCTGGCCCTGGCCGGCGCAGTCATCGTGGTACTTGGTGGCTGCAGCACGCCTGCAGCCGCCCCGCCGTTGTCGAGCGCTGCCTACGGCGCGCTGATCGACATGAGCACGCCTCAGGGCATGCGGTCCAGGCAGACGATGGACATGCTCAACTCGGACTGGTCCATCGAGCCCGCCGGGGTCAAGACGCTCGCGGCGCCTGACCAGGTGGACGACATCACCTACCGGATGAAGTGGATCTGGTGGGACCGCCCGTTCAAGCTCACGGGCATCGACATCGGCGCCGGACATTCGACCCTGCACGTCACCAACTCGTACGGCGTGAACCAGGACATCGAGCTGCACGTCGACAGCAAGGGCACCGTCGACCGCATGGAGGTCTCGCTGCGGCCGCCGCCCGTCAAGTCCTGGGCCGACGTCGACACGCAGATCGCGAAGTCCGGCGCCCACTATTCGTACCAGGTCGCCAAGGTCGTCGACGGCAAGTGCGTCAAGGTCGCCGGCACCAACGTCGACGAACCGATGCCACTGGCGTCGATCATGAAAATCTATGTGCTGCTTGCCGTTGCGCGCGCGGTGTCAGCCGGCACCCTCAGCTGGGACGACAAGGTCACCGTCACCGCCGAAGGCAAGAAGCTCGGTTCGGCCGGCCTGGACAACCTCGCCCCTGGCACGCAGGTGACGGTGCACGAGGCCGCCCAGCAGATGATCTCGGTGAGCGACAACATGGCCACCGACATGCTGATCAACAAGGTGGGTCCGGCCGCCGTGGACGAGGCGCTCGTCGTCGCCGGGCATCACGACCCGGCGAGCCTGACGCCCTACCCGACCATGCACGAGTTGTTCTCCATCGGCTGGGGCAAGCCCGACGTCCGCGACCAGTGGAAGAACGGCACCAAGGAGCAGCGCACGGCCCTGCTGCAGCAGGTGAGTTCGCGCCCGTACGAGCCGGATCCGTACCGCACCCGCACGCCGGCGTCCAGCATCGGGGCCGAGTGGTACGGCAGCGCCGCCGACATCTGCCGCGAGCACGTCGCGGTGCAGGCTGCCGCTGTCGGACCCGCCGCGCCGGTACGCGACATCATGTCCAAGGTCGCCGGCATCGACCTGGACCGAGCCAAGTGGCCCTACCTCGGCTCGAAGGGTGGCAACCTGCCCGGCGACCTCGGCTTCAGCTGGTACGCCGTCGACCACACCGGCCAGCCATGGGTAGTGAACTTCCAGCTGACCTGGCCGACGTTCAAGGGTCAGACCGCGGCGCAGTGGCTGCTGAGCATCATCAAGCAGGCGTTCAATCTCATCCCGGTGCAGTGAGCACACAGTCGCCGCAGTAACCGCCCGCGCCGTCTGCCACTTGGTAGATCAGGCAGCAGCTGTTGCGGCGGAATGCGGGCCCTGACCGCAGCACTCCCCCGTCGACCCTGGAGTCCGCGAGCACGGCGTCGGCCGCCTTTCCGGCCGGCCCGGTCAGGTCCGGCCGCGCCTGGATGATCTGCTTGGCCGCACTGTTGGCTGCCGATCCCACGTTGCCCCACAGAACTTTTGGGCTGACGCCGAATGGTGCGAACGCTTCGGTGATGTCCTCGACCGCGGGCGGGCCTGCGGTGGAGGAAGTCGATACCGCCAGCGGGTAGGGTCCGCCCAATTGGTCCTGCCACGCGAGGTCGGCCAGCGACCATGACACCGGTTCGCCGAGAGCGGCAGCGCCGATCATCGGGGCGATCAGCCGCGCCACCAGCCCGAGATGCGCGACCGA
This sequence comes from Mycobacterium sp. PDNC021, assembly GCF_048282635.1. NCBI lineage: Bacteria > Bacillati > Actinomycetota > Actinomycetes > Mycobacteriales > Mycobacteriaceae > Mycobacterium > Mycobacterium sp. PDNC021. The sequence goes on along the minus strand of NZ_CP182502.1, from coordinate 1,348,905 downwards.
CGCAGCGACGCGGCCGTCGATCTGCTCGGGCTGGCGCTGTCCACTGGCCGCCAGCGCCGACCGGACGCGGTCCACTCGCGCCGCCAAGACGCTGGGATCGTCGGCAAGCTCGGCCATCGGCCGCCACGGTGCCGCCGGTGAATCGGCCTGCCACACAACGCCGAAGAAGGGGCCGAACGCGGCCAACTGGTCGTTCACTGTTGGGGGTGCAGAACCAGCCGGCGAGCGGCTTCGGCGGCAGCGGCCCGGCGCACGGCGGCGGTTTCCGGCGACATCGGCTGATCGACGATGCGGTCGATCCCGAATCCGCCCGCGGCCAGCGCGTAGGTCATGTCGTTGAGCAACATCAGCAGGTCGATCGGGCGCCAGGACGGGTCGATGATCCCGTTGCGTTGCGCTTCGGCGATGCGGTCGAGCTTGGATTGGAAGATGCGGCGCAGCACGTGGTCACCGAACATCCCGCCGGCCGCCTCCAACTCGATCCAGCGCTGCAGACGCGCACCGACCGGATCGGCCACCATGTAGTCGAAGAGCGCGATGGTGTACGCCGGGACGTCGTCGGGCTTGAAGATCGCGTCGTACGGCGCGTCCTGAATCCACTGCTCGACGACTGCCTCGAAGAGGTTCTGCTTACTCTGGAAGTAGCTGTACAGCCGCTCTTTGCTGGCATTGGCCTCGGCCGCAATGCGATTCAGTCGGGCACCGGCAAACCCGAGGGCCGAGAACTCCGCTTTGGCTGCAGCCATGATGCGCTCACGCGTTGCATGTCCGGCCGCCCTCATAGCAATCGCCAGGGTAACAGCCAGCTACCTCACTGGTCACGTTCCAACAAGAAGTACAGGAACTTGTCGCCGGTCCGCTGGCGCTTGCCATTCATGATGCCCATCAGCGTGTCGTCATCGACCCGCTTGAAATGATCGAACACCGGCTGGCCGTCGTAGACCATGGTCCCCGTGACCTCGCCGCGAAACTCGATGTCCCACAAGGATGCTCCGCCGCGGCTCAGGTCGCGGTTCGAAAACAGCTGCCCCGCTTCGTCGTAGCAGACGATGGGCTCGACGTCGTTGACCGATTTGAAGATCTTGCCGTACCACCGGGCGGCCTGGAGCTGGCCGTTCATCTTGTGTCCCGTGTCGAACTCGTCGCCCTTCCAGTTGCCGACGATGTCTTCGGCACGGACCGGCTGCAGCGACGCCCAGATTTCGTCCAGCTCGGCCGAATCGACATGATCCTGGCCCCGCAGTTCGGTGAAGCGAGCACGAGCGGTATCGACGTCCACAAGGACCTCCCGAGTCAGTTGGTTCGGAAACTGACTGTAATCCCGAACCAACCGGTTCGGCAAGCCCTCTTTGTCGAAGAAGGCTAGGGCTGGTCGGGTGCCCAGTAGTCCAACATCGCCGCGAACGTCTCGAACGCCGGCTTGGACACCCCATACGCCGCTTCCAGATGGATGCTGATCGGGAAACCCAACTCACCGACCCCATCGATAACCCGCTTGTACAAATCGAGCATCAGCGTCCGCTTGGCCGCGGGCTCCTCGCCCGCCAGCCGCGTCACGAACTCCTGCTCGGCGGCGACCAGAGGATTGCCCGGATCCTGGATCAGCCAGTTGATCAGGCCGACCTTGGACTCCATCTTCGGCACGAACCCGAACGACAGCAGAATCTCCGGCCGATGCTCGGTGCTCGCCGCGAACTCCTTCAAGAACCCCACGATCGTGTCCGAGTACAGCAACTGGGTCATCCCGTAGGTGGCGCCCTGCTCGATCTTGAAGTTGAAACGTCCCCGCTCGCCATCACGCGTCGGAATCAGAATGACGCCGCGGTTGGGCACCTGATCGCGGTAGATCGTCAACGCATCGGTCGGGGCCACACCCGTACCCTCGCCGTCGCTCATGGTGCGCGGCACACCCACGAACGCGATGCCATCGAAGTCCGCCTCCTGCAACACCGCCAGCCGCTTGCCGAGCGCATCCTCATCCAAAAACGACGTCACCTGCGTGCACAACCCGCGCATCCCCGGCAGCTCGGGCTTCATCAACTGCCAGAAATCCAGGACGTCCATCTTCGGCTTCATCTCGACAGGCCGGTCGCCGTCCTCCTCGATCATCCCCGGGATCATCACGTGCCGGATACGGCCCTCGATACCCACCGCCGCCGCATTGAGCAGCACCTTGTGCGCCTCGTCGACCGCGACCTGTAAACCCAATGCAAGGTTGGGCGGAACCAGTTCGAGCGCAATGGTTTTCAGGGACATTCGGGAACTCCAGCTCTGAAGACAGTCGGGAAGGTCACGCCTGCGCGGCGGACGAGTATGGCAGGTCACTGCTGTTGTACGGGTCGACGTGCACGGGCCGGCCGACATACGGGAACGCCCGCTGCGGGCACGCCGGGCGGTCGCAGATCTTGCAGCCCGCCCCGATCGGCACCGCCGCGTCGGGATCTGCCAAATCGATTCCCGCCGCGTAGATAAGTTTCTCGGCATGGACCAGGTCGCAGCCCAATCCGATGGCAAAACGCTTGCGGGGGCCGCGATATCGACTCGGAGCAGACGACGTGGTGCGCGCGATCCAGAAGTACGACCGACCGTCGGGCATCTGCGCGACCTGGGTGATGAACTCACCGGGCCGCTCGGCGGCATGGTGCACCACCCACAGCGGACAGTTACCACCCACGCGGGAAAAGTGAAATGCCGTGGCGGACTGACGCTTCGAGATGTTCCCGGCACTATCGGTGCGAACGAAGATGAATGGCACGCCACGCGCATCCGGCCGCTGCAACGTCGAAAGACGGTGACAGATGGTCTCGAACCCGACGTCGAACCGCCGCGCCAGCTGATCGATGTCGTAACGCAATTCCTCGGCCGCGTCCAGGAACATCCGGTACGGCAACAGCAACGCGCCGGCGAAGTAGTTGGCCAGGCCGATGCGCGCGACTTCCGTTGCCTCGGAACTGAGTTGGTCGGCCGTGGCGACGATGGCGGAGATCAATTCCGAATGCCTCAGCAGTGCCACCTGGGTGGCCAGCTGAAAGGCGCGCTGCCCGGGATGCAGCCAGCGCGCGATGTACAACACGCCGGTGTCGGGCCGATAGGACCGTTGTGCGTTGGGGCCCAACACATCACCGTCATCGATCACCACGATGACCCCGAACTCCTCTGCCAACAGATCGGCGAGTTGAGCGTCCAGACCCCCGAGCCGCAGACGGCTCGCGACGAACAACGCTTCGGCCGCTTCGTCGAGTTCACCGATGTAGTTCTTGCGGTCGTAGAAGAAGTCTCGTACTTCCTCGAACGGCATCGGTTGTTGCGCGGCCATCGAGGTGTCCACATTCGCCCGGGTATGCATGGCGTCGAGTTCGGTTGTCGCGTCGAACAATCGGCGGTTCATGCTGACCAGCATCTGACCGACGGCCGGCATTCTCGCCACCAGCTCCTCGATCTGGCCGACGGTGGCCGCGGTGTCGACGAGGATCTCGCGCAGGTCCGACACCAACCGCGCATCCGAATCGGGCGCGAAGTAGTTGGTCGGCAGTTCGAACCGTTCAGCCAGTGCCAGCAGTACCGGCACCGTCACCGGTCGCTGGTCATTCTCGAGCTGATTGACGTAGCTGGTCGACAGATCCAAGGCGCGCGCCAGCGCGACCTGGGTCAGGCCCTGCTCTTCGCGCAGCCGTCGCAGACGGGCGCCCACGAATGTCTTCGGCATTGCCGCCAGCGTAACGCGATCCACTTACACAAAGTTTGCAAACTCCTCCGTACGAGGACACAAAATTACGCATTTACAGGGGCTTTTATGCACCCAACCAGCTGCGTACCGTGCGAACCATGCAGACACACGAGGTACGCACCCGACGCAGCGCCGAAGAGTTCCCCCGCTCGGAACACCTGGCCTGGAAGATCGCCGAGATCGCCGCCGACCCGGTCGAGGTCACGCCCGAAGTCGAGGCGATGGTCATCAACCGCATCATCGACAACGCCTCCGTCTCTGCCGCGTCGGTCATCCGGCGCCCCGTCACCGTCGCCCGTACCCAGGCCCAGGCTCACCGCACGCAGCGCGGCGCGACCGTGTTCGGCATCGACGGCACCTACTCGCCGGAGTGGGCAGCCTGGGCCAACGGGGTTGCCGTGCGCGAACTCGACTTCCACGACACCTTCCTGGCCGCCGAGTACTCGCACCCGGGTGACAACATCCCGGCCCTGGTCGCGGTGGCCCAGCAGCTCGACATCCGCGGCAGTGACCTGATCCGCGGCATCGCCACCGCGTACGAGGTGCAGGTCGACCTGGTCAAGGGAATCTGCCTGCACGAGCACAAGATCGACCACGTCGCCCACCTCGGGCCCGCGGTGGCCGCCGGTATCGGCACCATGCTGCGGCTGGCTCCGGAGACCATCTACGACGCGATCGGCCAGGCCCTGCATCTGACCACCGCCACCCGTCAGTCCCGCAAGGGCCTGATCTCCAGCTGGAAGGCCTACGCCCCGGCACTCGCGGGCAAGGTCGCCATCGAGGCCGTCGACCGCGCCATGCGCGGTGAGGGCTCCCCCGCACCCATCTGGGAAGGCGAAGACGGTGTCATCGCCTGGCTGCTGTCCGGGCCTGAGCACACCTACCAGGTGCCGCTGCCCGAGGCCGGCGAGCCCAAGCGCGCGATCCTGGACACCTACACCAAAGAACACAGCGCCGAGTACCAGAGCCAGGCTCCGATCGACCTGGCCCGCCGGATGCGTTCGCGCATCGGCGATCTCGATCAGATCGCCACGATCGTGCTGCAAACCAGCCACCACACCCATGTGGTCATCGGCACCGGCAGCAATGACCCGCAGAAGTTCGACCCGGACGCCTCGCGCGAGACGCTGGACCACTCGGTGATGTACATCTTCGCGGTCGCACTGCAGGACGGCGAATGGCACCACGAACGGTCGTACGCCCCCGAGCGTGCGCATCGCCCGGACACCATCGAGCTGTGGAACAAGATCTCCACCGTCGAGGACCCGGAATGGACCCGGCGCTACCACTCGAATGACCCGGCCGAGAAGGCATTCGGCGCCCGCGCCGTGGTGACACTCAAGAGCGGCGAGGTCATCACCGACGAGCTGGCCGTCGCCGACGCCCACCCGCTGGGTGCCCGTCCGTTCGAGCGCGAGCAGTACCGCAACAAGTTCACCGTGCTGGCCGACGGCGTCATCGCCCAGGGCGAGCAGGAGCGGTTCCTGACCGTCGTCGACGGGCTGAGCACGCTGAAGCCCGGCAGCCTCGACGCGCTCAACCTGCGGGTCGAGCAGGTCGTCTTGGACAAGGCTCCGACGATCCCCTCGGGGATCTTCCGATGAGCGCCGGCCTGCTGGGTTCGGCGGTCTCCGCGGCCGATAAGCGCGCCCATCTCCGGTCCGGTCTGAATTCCGGGCAGCTGCAACGCTATCCGGGTGCATTCTCGCCGTTGGTGGCAAAGCTGGTGTCCGAGATTGGATTCGAGGGGGTCTACGTCTCGGGCGCCGTGCTGTCGGCCGATCTCGGACTGCCCGACATCGGGCTGACCACCCTCAGTGAGGTGGCCGGCCGCAGCGCCCAAATTGCCGCGGCCACCGACCTGCCCACCCTGGTGGACGCCGACACCGGCTTCGGTGAGCCGATGAGCGCTGCCCGCACCATCACCATCCTCGAGGATGCCGGGCTGGCCGGCTGCCACCTCGAAGACCAGGTGAACCCGAAGCGTTGCGGCCACCTGGACGGCAAGGCCGTGGTGCCCGCCGCCGAGATGATCAAACGGCTGCGCGCGGCGGTCGCGGCCCGCCGGGACCCCAACTTCGTCATCTGCGCCAGGACCGACGCCGCAGGCATCGAGGGCCTCGACTCCGCCGTCGACCGGGCAAAGGCCTACGCCGATGCCGGCGCCGACCTGATCTTCACCGAGGCACTTTCCAGCCCAAGCGAATTCGAGCGCTTCCGGGCAGCGGTCGATACGCCATTGCTGGCCAACATGACCGAGTTCGGCAAGTCCGAACTGGTCACGGCCCAGCAGCTGTCCGACATCGGATACAACATGGTGATCTACCCGGTCACCACGTTGCGCCTGGCGATGTACGCGGTCGAGGTCGGCTTGCGCGAAATCCACACCGCTGGAACGCAAGCCGGCCTGCTGGACCAGATGCAGCATCGCAGCCGGCTCTACGAGCTGCTGCGCTATGCCGAATACAACGAATTCGATTCAGACATCTTCAATTTCCCCCTCCAGGACGTGAAAGCATGACCACCGAAACGTCTCACATTCGCAAGGGCCTGGCGGGCGTTGTCGTCGACACCACCGCCATCTCCAAGGTCGTCCCCGAGACCAACAGCCTGACCTACCGGGGCTATCCGGTGCAGGATCTGGCGGCGCGCTGCTCCTTCGAGCAAGTGGCCTACCTGCTCTGGCACGGCGAGCTGCCGACCGACCAGGAGCTGGCGCTGTTCTGCCAGCGCGAACGCGCATCGCGCCGCGTCGACCGGTCGATGTACTCGCTGCTGGCCAAGCTGCCCGAGAGCTGCCACCCGATGGACGTGGTGCGCACCGCGATCAGCTACCTGGGCGCCGAAGATCCCGAAGAGGACGTGAGCACCCCAGCAGCCAACTACGCCAAGTCACTTCGGATGTTCGCCGTGCTGCCGACCATCGTGGCCGCCGACATCCGCCGGCGGCAGGGCCTGCCGCCCATCGCGCCGCACAGCCACCTGGGATACGCGGAGAACTTCCTGAACATGTGCTTCGGCGAGGTGCCCGAGCCGGCGATCGTCGAGGCGTTCAGCCAGTCGATGGTGCTGTACGCCGAGCACAGCTTCAACGCGTCGACCTTCGCTGCCCGGGTCGTGACCTCTACCCAGTCGGACATCTACAGCGCCGTGACCGCTGCCATCGGAGCGCTCAAGGGGTCGCTGCACGGCGGCGCCAACGAAGCGGTCATGCACGACATGCTGGAGATCGGCTCCGCCGACAGTGCCGCGAAATGGCTGCACGGCAAGCTGTCCCGCAAGGACAAGGTGATGGGCTTCGGGCACCGGGTGTACAAGAACGGCGACTCGCGCGTACCGACCATGAAGGCCGCGCTGGACCGCGTGGTGGCCGCGCGCGGCGGTCAGCAATGGCTGGACATCTACCACGTGCTGGAACGCGAGATGTTCGTCGCAACCAAGATCAAACCGAACCTCGACTTCCCCACCGGACCGGCCTACTACCTGATGGGGTTCGATATCCCGGTCTTCACACCGCTTTTCGTGATGTCCCGCATCACCGGCTGGACCGCACACATCATGGAACAGGCAGCTTCGAACGCATTGATCCGTCCCCTGAGCGAATACTCGGGCCAACCGCAGCGTTCCATTGCCTGAGCACGCAATCCGCAAAGTCCTCGTTGCCAACCGCGGTGAGATCGCGATCCGGGCCTTCCGCGCAGCCTACGAAATGGGCATCGCGACGGTGGCGGTGTACGCGTACGAGGACCGGAACTCGCCACACCGCTTGAAGGCCGACGAGTCCTACCAGATCGGCGAACCGGGCCACCCGGTACGGGCCTACCTCTCGGTACCCGAGATCATCCGGGTGGCCCAGTTGTCCGGCGCCGACGCCGTCTACCCGGGATACGGATTCCTTTCGGAGAACCCGGAATTGGCGTCGGCGTGTGCCAGCGCCGGCATCACCTTCGTGGGCCCCGGCGCCGACGTGCTGGAGCTGACCGGCAACAAGGCCAGTGCCATCGCGGCGGCCCGGGCCGCCGGACTGCCGGTGCTCACCTCATCCGAGCCATCGGCATCGGTCGACGAACTGCTCACCGCCGCAGCCGATATGGAATTCCCGCTGTTCGTCAAGGCGGTCTCCGGTGGCGGCGGACGCGGCATGCGGCGGGTGGCCGAACGCGCTGATCTGGCCGAGGCCATCGAAGCTGCGTCACGCGAAGCGGAATCGGCGTTCGGCGACCCGATGGTCTACCTCGAACAGGCAGTCCTCAACCCTCGGCACATCGAAGTACAGATTCTGGCCGACGGCACCGGCGACGTCATCCACCTTTTCGAGCGGGACTGCAGTGTCCAGCGCCGGCACCAGAAGGTCATCGAGCTGGCACCGGCCCCGAACCTCAGCGACGAGCTGCGGACCCGCATCTGCTCTGACGCTGTGAGATTCGCCCGCCAAATCGGCTACTCCTGCGCCGGCACCATCGAGTTCCTGCTCGACGAGCGCGGCCACCACGTGTTCATCGAATGCAATCCCCGGATTCAGGTGGAACACACGGTGACCGAGGAGATCACCGACGTGGACCTGGTGGCTTCCCAGCTTCGGATCGCGGCCGGCCAATCGCTCGCCGACTTAGGACTGAGTCAGGACAGCGTCCGGATCCGCGGCGCTGCCATGCAGTGCCGGATCACCACCGAGGACCCCGCCAACGGGTTCCGGCCGGACACCGGCCGCATCACCGCCTACCGCAGTCCCGGCGGCGCCGGAGTCCGGTTGGACGGCGGCACCAATGTCGGTGCCGAGATCAGTGCTCATTTCGACTCGATGTTGGTCAAACTCACCTGCCGCGGTCACGACTTCGCGACCGCGGTCAGGCGTGCCCGCCGCGCTCTTGCCGAGTTCCGCATCCGCGGGGTATCGACGAACATCCCGTTCCTGCAAGCGGTTCTGGACGACCCCGACTTCGCCACAGGCAATGTGTCGACGTCATTCATCGACGAGCGGCCGCAGCTGCTGACCGCACATATCCCCGAGGATCGCGGCACCCGCATCCTCAACTACCTCGCCGATGTCACAGTCAACAAACCGCACGGCGTGCGTCAGTCCGCGGTGTATCCGCGGGACAAGCTGCCCGAGATCGACCTGTCCGCGCCGGCATCGGCGGGCAGCAAGCAGCTACTGACCGAGTTGGGGCCGGAGCGCTTCGCAGCCGCGTTGCGGGAATCGCCGCGACTGTGGGTCACCGACACCACGTTCCGCGATGCCCATCAGTCGTTGCTGGCCACCCGAGTGCGTACGTCGGGCCTGGTCAAGGTGGCGCCCTACGTGGCCCGAATGATGCCCGAGCTGCTGTCGGTCGAATGCTGGGGAGGCGCGACTTACGATGTGGCACTGCGGTTCCTGAAGGAAGACCCGTGGGAGCGGCTCGCCGCATTGCGGGAAGCGATGCCCAACATCTGTCTGCAGATGCTGCTACGCGGGCGCAACACCGTGGGCTACACGCCCTATCCGGTGTCGGTGACGTCTGCGTTCGTACAGGAGGCCACGGCCACCGGCGTTGACATCTTCCGGATCTTCGATGCGCTGAACAACGTGGACTCGATGCGTCCCGCGATCGATGCCGTGCGCGAAACCGGTTCCGCGGTCGCCGAAGTGGCGATGTCCTACACCGGCGATCTGTCCGATCCGAACGAGACGCTGTACACGCTGGACTACTGGCTTAAGCTGGCCGAGCAGATCGTCGACGCCGGTGCGCATGTGCTGGCGATCAAGGACATGGCGGGGCTATTGCGGCCACCGGCGGCGGCAACCCTGGTGTCGGCGTTGCGTTCCCGATTCGACCTGCCGGTGCACGTCCACACCCACGACACCCCGGGCGGGCAACTGGCGACCTACCTTGCTGCCTGGCAGGCCGGCGCCTCGGCTGTCGACGGTGCCGCGGCTCCCCTGGCCGGTACCACCAGCCAGCCAGCGTTGTCGTCCATCGTTGCGGCAGCGGCGAACACCGAGCACGACACCGGGCTGTCACTGACCAATGTGTGTGAGTTGGAACCCTATTGGGAGGCGCTGCGCCGGGTCTATGCCCCGTTCGAGGCGGGACTACCGTCCCCGACCGGCCGGGTGTACACCCACGAGATTCCCGGCGGACAACTCAGCAACCTGCGCACCCAGGCCAGCGCCCTCGGATTGGGCGACCGGTTCGAGGACATCGAGAACGCCTACGCCGGAGCAGATCACGTCCTGGGCCGGCTCGTGAAGGTGACCCCGTCGAGCAAGGTGGTCGGGGATCTGGCGCTGGCACTGGTCGGTGCCGGGATCAGTGCCGAGGAGTTCGCAGCCGATCCCGATCGCTACGACATTCCGGAGTCGGTGATCGGCTTCTTCCGCGGCGAACTCGGCGACCCGGCCGGTGGCTGGCCGGAGCCGTTGCGCACCAAGGCCCTTCAGGGTCGCGCACAGCAAAAGCCAAGTGCCGAGCTGACGGCCGAGGATCACGCCGAACTCGCCCAACCCGGGCCAACCCGCCAAGCCGCCCTCAACCGGTTGCTGTTCCCCGGGCCGACCCGCGAATTCCTTTCGCACCGAGAGCGATTCGGCGACACGTCGAGTCTGAGCGCCAACCAGTTCTTCTACGGGCTGCGCCGCGGTGAAGAGCATCGGGTCAAGTTGGGGAAGGGCGTCGAGCTGCTCATCGGGCTGGAGGCCATCTCCGAACCCGATGATCGTGGGATGCGGACCGTGCTGTGTCTGTTGAACGGTCAGCTGCGTCCGATCCTGGTGCGGGACCGGTCGATCGACAGCGCCGTCCCGGCAGCCGAGAAGGCCGACCGTGGCAACCCGGAACATGTCGCCGCACCATTCGCGGGCGTGGTGACGATCGGGGTGGCTGTCGGGGACACCGTGGACACCGGTCAGACGGTGGCAACCATCGAAGCGATGAAGATGGAAGCGGCGATCACATCGCCGAAAGCAGGCACCGTCAAGCGAATTGCGGTGGCTCCCACAGCAAGTGTCGAAGGCAACGACCTGCTCGTGGTGGTGAGCTGACCCAGGCCATGGTCACGGCACAATGGCAATCTTGCCGTGACCATGGCCCGTCGTACTCGCGGAGAGCGCGGCACCGGCTTCGGTCAGCGGGTACGTCCGACTGATCGAAACGACAAGGCGCTTGTCGGCGACAAGCGCGGCGAGCTCCCGAAGGGCAGCACCCAGCTCGCTTGCCGCGCCGCCGACGTGTACTTGGATACCAGTGCTGGCGGCGTCGAAGGCGACCAACGTGAGAACGCGAGCGGGATCTCCGGTGAGTTCGATGGACAACGGAATCTCCCCGCGGCCCGAGGCGTCGAGCACCGCATCGACTCCCTGCGGCGCGACGGCGCGGACCCTCTCGAGCAATCCATCACCGTAGGTGACCGGCGTCGCACCGAGCGACCGCAGGTAGTCGTGGTTGGATTCGCCCGCCGTGCCAATGACATTGACGCCCTGAGCCTTTGCGAGTTGGACCGCGAAGGTGCCCACGCCGCCCGCAGCGGCGTGGATCAGCAGCGTCTCACCTGCCTTGATGCCGAGCTTCTCGAGCACGGCGTACGCAGTACCGCCCGCGCCTGCCAGCGAGCCCGCCACTTCCCAGCTGACACCCTCGGGCTTACGGACGAGCTCGGCAGACTCGGCCAGTGCAAGATCTGCGAACGACCCGGTCGTCGACCGGCCCAGAACCTCGTCGCCAACCGCCCACTCGGTGACCTCGGAACCGACGGCATCGACGACACCCGCGACATCGGACCCCACACCGGCGGGTAGTTCGAGCGGCATCAGTTCACGCATGTACCCGGCGACGATCTTCCAGTCGATCGGGTTCACCCCGGCCGCGCGCACCGCGATCCGTACCTGGGTCGGTCCGGGAGCCGGCGGTGGAGCGTCGACCACCTGCAAGACCTCGGGTGCGCCGTACTCGGCGAACTGCACAATTCTCGGCATCTATCCGTCTCCAATCGGGTTCCGACAGCAGTCTCGCCGGTCTCCTGAAGACAAGCTGTCGATCGCCGGATTTATTTCATGAAACATGACGATGCCCCGGAACCTGAATCAGATTCCGGGGCATCGCCTTTGCCTTACTGCGTGGCGCGGACCAACTGCGCCGCCTGCACCATGTGCCGCAGCGATTCGGTCACCTCATCGGTCTTACGGGTCTTCAGACCGCAGTCCGGGTTCACCCAAAGACGTTCCGCCGGAACGGCATCCAGTGCGTGACGCAGTGACGTGGCCATCTCGTCGGCGGTGGGAACCCGCGGCGAGTGGATGTCGTAGACGCCCGGGCCGACGCTGTTCGAGAATCCGATGCCGTTGAGATCGTCGAGCACCTCCATGTGCGAACGTGCCGCCTCGATGGACGTCACGTCGGCGTCGAGGTCTGCGATGGCACCGATGACCTCACCGAACTCCGAGTAGCAGAGGTGGGTGTGAATCTGGGTCTCGTCGCTGACGCCCGAGGTCGACAGCCGGAACGCGTCCACCGCCCACTTCAGGTAGGCCGCCTTGTCGGCGTTCCGCAGCGGCAGCAGCTCACGCAGTGCGGGCTCATCGACCTGGATGATCGCGATGCCAGCCGACTGCAGATCGACCGTCTCGTCGCGGATGGCCATGGCCACCTGGTTGGCCGAGTCGGCCAGCGGCTGGTCGTCGCGCACGAACGACCACGCGAGGATGGTCACCGGGCCGGTGAGCATGCCCTTGACCGGCTTTTCGGTCAGCGTCTGTGCGTACCTGGCCCACTCGACCGTCATCGGCTGCTGGCGCGTGACATCCCCGAACAGCACGGGCGGACGCACGCAGCGGCTGCCGTACGACTGCACCCAGCCGTTCTTCGTCGCGAAGAAGCCGTCGAGTTGCTCGGCGAAGTACTGCACCATGTCGTTGCGCTCGGGCTCGCCGTGCACGAGCACGTCCAGGCCCAGGTCCTCCTGCAGCCGGATGACCGTCTCGACTTCGGCCTTCATCTGGTCGGTGTACTGCGCCTCGCCGATCTCGCCGGCCACCAGTGCGGCACGCGCCTTGCGGATCTCGACGGTCTGCGGGAACGAACCGATGGTGGTGGTCGGCAGCGAGGGCAGGTTCAGTCGGGCATCCTGGGCCTGACGACGCTCAACGGCCGGCCCACGCTCGATGCCGCCGGCCAATGCGGCCTGCAACCGTGCCCGGATGGCGTCGTTGTGCAGCCTGGGATCCTGTGCCCGCGACGCGACGGCCTGGTTGGACGCCTCGATTTCGGCGGCAACCTGGTCCCGGCCGTCCCGCAGCGCTGCCGACAGCGTCGCCACCTCGCGGACCTTCTCCGCACCGAACGCCAGCCAGCTGCGCAGTGCATCGTCGAGGCCGTCCTCCGGATCGAGCGAGTACGGCACGTGCAGAGTCGAGCATGATGTCGACACCGCAACGGTCTTCGCTGCCCCGACCAGCGCACTCAACCGCGCCAGCGCTGTTTCCAAGTTGGTGCGCCAGATGTTACGGCCATCGACGACGCCGGCGACCAGCAGCTTGTCGGCCAGGCCCGGAACTCCGGCAACCGGCTGATCGCCACCCGCGACGAAATCGACTGCGATACCTTCGATCTGGGTACGGGCCAGCGCAGGCAGCGCGGCGCCCAACTCGCCGAAGTAGGTCGCGATCAGGATGGCCGGGCGCTTGGCCACGCCCGCGAGCGTGGTGTAAACCTGCTCGGCCAGTTCGGCGCCGTTGTCGAGGATGTCGGTGACCAGCACCGGCTCATCGATCTGGACCCACTCGGCGCCCGCCTCGGCCAGCTGGGCGAGCAGGTCGGCATACAGCGGCAGCAGCTCACCGAGGCGCTCGATGGGTGCCGCGGCGCCGTCGACCGCCTTGCTCAGAGCCAGGAAGGTGATCGGTCCCACGATCACCGGTCGAGCCGAAATACCCTGCGCCTGGGCATCTTTGAGTTCGGCGAGCACCTTCGCCGGATTCAGCGCGAATGCGGTGTCCGGACCGATCTCCGGGACGATGTAGTGGTAATTGGTGTCGAACCACTTGGTCATCTCGAGCGGTGCGATATCCGCCGTACCGCGGGCTGCGGCGAAGTAGCGGTCGAGGTCGTCAGCCACGCCGCGCACCCGGGTCGGCAGGGCACCGAGCAGCACCGCGGTGTCGAGTACCTGGTCGTAGTAGGAGAACGTATTGACCGGAACGGAATCCAGACCGGCGGCCGACAACGCGACGAGAGTGTCTCTGCGCAGGCCCGCGGCGATTTCTTCGAGAGCGGCCCGGTCGATCCGGCCCGCCCAGTAGCGTTCGACGGCCCGCTTGAGTTCGCGGTTCGGGCCGATACGAGGCGCGCCCAGGATGGTGGCGGTGAATGGTGTTGGCAACTTCAGGGTCCTTCAAATGCGACGGAAGTGCGCACAGCCCAAGGACATCCTTCGAGGGCAGCGCGAACCGCCCTCGGCGATTGCCCATTCCACGAGGCGATGCACCGCCGGACGCGGCGCATCCGGCACAGCTGGCAGGTCTTCGGACTCGCAGGCGCGCACCCTCAAGTGCACCTAGTGGCCGTCGCTTCCCAATCCGGTGGATCAGTGCGGATGACGGCGGTCGTTCCTGCATACCGCTGCGGGACAGTCCCGGATTCTCACCGGGTTCCCTCTCATGGCGGACTACCCGCCATTCGATGCCGCAAACGCCGAAGCGCTGTTGGCAAACCAGCTGCGTACCGGAGATTACCTTGTCGCCTCTTCCTGGGGGTCAGCTGTCAGTTTGGGTGCACGGATTCCCATGCGGCAGGGCGAGTGCTAGCTTGCGAATCGCAAATGACAATCATTTTCATAAATCGGAGGCGCAACCATGCACGGCTCGCGAAATCCTGGTCTTTCCATAGCTGCGGCCGGTGCGGTGGCGGCGATGCTCCTGGTGTCGGGCTGTGGCGGTGGGAGCAGCCCGGCCACGTCGAGCTCCAACTCGGCGAGCACCGGCACCGCAGCGCCGGCCAAGTTGGCGGTGGTGGCGACGATCAACGCGTGGGGCAGTATCGCCGCTCAGCTCGGCGGCGACCATGTCCAGGAGACGTCGCTCATCACGAATCCCGATACCGACCCGCATGATTACGAGCCCTCGGCCGCCGATGGGCGAGCAGTGGCAACTGCCGCCGTGGTGATCAACAACGGAATCGGTTACGACAGTTGGGCGGACAAGCTGGTAGCCGCCAATCCCAATCCCCAGCGGGCCCAAGTGACCGTGGGCCAGGTGGTCGGGGTGGCCGACGGCGGCAACCCTCATCAGTGGTACTCGCCCCCTTCGGTCAGCAAATTCGTCGATGCCATCACAGCTGCCTACAAGAAGGCCGACCCGAACGACGCCGGCTACTTCGACCAGCAGCATGACAAGTTTGTGAACCAGGGTCTGGCCAACTACCAGAACCAGATCGCGTCGATCAAGGCCAAGTACGCGGGCACGCCCGTCGGGGCCAGTGAATCGATCTTCGCACCACTGTCAGATGCGTTGGGCCTGAACCTCATCACCCCGCCGGATTTCCTCAAGGCGATCAGCGAAGGCACCGATCCGGCCCCAGCCGATAAGGCGACCGTTGATCAGCAGATCGCGTCCAAGGCGATCAAGACGTACGTCTACAACACCCAGAACAGCACGCCGGACATCGCAGCCCAGGTGGACGCCGCACGCAAGCAGAACATCCCGGTCACGACCGTGACCGAAACGCTTGCGCCGGCCAACGCGTCGTTCCAGGATTGGCAGACCGCACAGTTGTCGGCGCTGGCCGACGCGTTGCACACCGCCACCGGCAAGTAGAAATGGAACCGGCCACCGCTCGATTCGACCACGAATTGTCCACCGCACCAAAACAATCCGTACGCAGAGTCGTACAGATGCGCGGTGCGTCGGCGACCCTGGGTGGCCGCACCATCTGGTCCGATGTCGACATCGACATCGCTGCGGGCGAATTCGTCGCCGTGCTGGGACCCAACGGGTCCGGTAAGTCGACGCTCCTGCGAGCCCTCCTCGGGCTGACGCCCGTCGGCGGCCAGGTCGAGGTGCTGGATGAACGCCCCGGCCGCGCCAATCGTCGAATCGCCTATGTGGCGCAACGCCGTGCGTTCGATGCCAACCTGCGGATCCGGGGCGTCGACATCGTGCGGTTGGGACTGGACGGCGCTCGCTGGGGAGTTCCGGTTCCGTGGCTCACCCGATTGGTGCGGCCCCGGCAGTTTCAGCAGCAGCAGCGGCTGGTGGCCGAGGTGATCGAGCGGGTCGGCGGCAGTGACTACGCACGACGGCCCATCGGGCAGTGCTCGGGTGGCCAGCAACAACGGCTCTTGATCGCCCAAGCTCTGCTGCGCCGTCCGAAACTGATGCTGCTCGACGAACCACTCGACAGCCTCGACGTACCCAGTCAGGCAGGCATCAGCGCGCTGGTGCGGGACATCTGCCGCGAGCAGGGCGTCGGGGTCGTCATGGTGGCGCACGACGTCAACCCGATCCTGGCGTATCTGGACCGGGTGATCTATTTCGCCGGAGGCACGGCGGTCAGTGGCACACCTCAACAGGTGATCACCGCCGAGCAACTCAGCGCGCTGTACGGAATGCCGATTGAAGTGCTCCGCGACAGTTCGGGCCGGGTATTCGTCGTCGGTCAACCAGACGTACCGCCGGAGCACCGGGGAAGCATGACGTGAACAGCGTGGATCCGTCCTGGGACCTGCTCGCCGACCTCCGACAGATGCTGGCGTACCCATTCATCGTCAACGCATTGCAAGCCGGCACCATCGTGGCGATCGTGGCCGGGGTCATCGGCTGGATGATGGTGCTGCGCCGGGAGAGCTTCGCCGGGCACACCTTGGCCATGGTGGGTTTTCCAGGGGCGGCGGCAGCGGCGTGGCTCGGCGTGGCGACCGGCGACGGCTATTTCGTCGCGTGTATCGCGGCGGCGATCGCGATCGTCGCGTTCTCACCCGCGAACCGGGCCGGCGGTCTGGGCGGGTTCACCGAGGAATCCGCCGTGATCGGCACTGTTCAGGCCTTTGCGCTGGCCACCGGATTGTTGTTTGTCAGTTTGTATCACGGCTTTTTGAGCGGGCTGACGAGTCTGCTGTTCGGCACGATCGCCGGGGTCACCCGGCCACAGGTACTGATGTTGCTGGTCGCCGCGGTGGTGTGCCTGGCGGCGATGGCGGTCATCGGGCGGCCGCTGTTGTGGTCCTCGATCGACCCGGATACTGCGGCCGCCGCCGGGGTCAGGAGCGGGCCACTGTCGGTGATGTTCATGGTGGTACTGGGCACCGCAGCGGCCGGGGCCAGCCAAATCACCGGCAGCCTTTTGGTTTTCGCGCTGCTGGTGGCTCCGGCGGCAGCAGCGTTCAGTATCACGGCACACCCGGGCTACGGAATCGCGATCTCGGTGGCGATCGCCCTGACCGTGACGTGGCTGGGTATCGGGTGCGCGTTCTTCTGGCCGTATCCGATCGGTTTCTGGGTCTCCACCTTTGCCTACGCGACCTATCTGATCGCGGCAGCTACCCGGGCGCTGGTCGATCGCAGTCGACGACGCAATGGCCGAGGCAGCACAATCATTGCCCCACAGCGGGTTTCGAGCTCAACGTCAACGGGAGGCACGGCACCATGCTGAGCCATCCGTTCATTGTTCATGCACTGGTCGCCGGGACAGCTGTCGCCGCGCTGTGCGGTCTGGCCGGATACTTTCTGGTGCTCCGCGGGCAGGTGTTCGCCGGTGACGCGCTCGGCCACGTGTCCTACACCGGTGCGATGGCCGCGCTGGTGGCGGGCGTGGACCTGCGGACCGGTCTCTTCGTGGCAACGATCACCGTGGGAATCGCGCTGGGCATCGGCGGCGCGCGCGGTGCGGACGACGTCGCGATCGGTTCGTTCTTCTCGTGGATTCTCGGTCTCGGCGCATTGCTGCTGACGTATTACACCACCCACGCCAGCACCGGCAATGGCGCGGCCAACGTTAATGTGTTGTTCGGCAGCATCTTTGGACTCAACTATCGGTCGACCGTGGTGGCGGTGGTGGTGGCCGTAACGCTGGGGCTACTGCTCATCGCGATCTCCCGGCCGCTGTTGTTCGCCACGGTCGACCCGGCCATCGCCGCGGCTGCCGGGGTCCCGACACGACTGCTCGCAGCAGTGTTCCTGGCGATCGTCGGCGCCACCGTTGCTGAAGCCACCCAAATCGTCGGGGCGCTGTTGGTGCTGGGGCTACTCGCCGCACCGGCAGCGGCCGCCGCCCGATTGACCACCCACCCATGGCGGGGTTTCTGGCTGGCCGGCGGACTGGCAGTCGCCTCGATCTGGATCGGCGTGACGCTGGCGTACGTCATCCCGAAAGCCCCGGCCAGCTTCACGATCATGACCACAGCCACCGTCCTCTACGTGGCCGCAGCGGCCTGGCGGCGCGCCGGCACGTCGCGGCACGAGGTCGGTGTCGTTGCCGCAGGCCAGCGGTGAGCACTGTGCCGATGGGTGCCGAATCGACACCGCGCAGGCGGCAGAGTTCGAAGCGCGAAGCGGTCATGGACCAGCTCGGGCGCAGCGAGCGGTTCCGCAGCGCTCAGCAACTGTTCCACGACATGTACCACGGTCAGCGTGGCTCCGACAGCGACAAGATGGCCTTGACCACGATCTACCGCATCTTGCGCGCGCTGTCCGAGGACGACATCGCCGAGACTCAGCGCGCCGAGGACGGTGAAACCCTGTACCGCCTGCGGCGCACCGACGGACATCACCACTACCTGTTGTGCCGGCGGTGCGGCCGCGCGGTCGCATTTGCGATGGAGGACGTTGAAGGTCACACCCGCCGATTGGCGCAAGCGCACGACTACACCGACATCACGCACTATCTTGACCTGTACGGCACGTGCCCACGGTGTCGACCCGGTCCGCTGTGATCATCGCCGCGCAGCAGGCGTCGCCACCGAGCTGCGAGCAAAACCCACAACTGCACAACACATCACACGATGGAAGGGGACGCACCGATGTCCATACACCCCACACTGGTCAAAGCCGCACAGACCGTGGTCACCGGAGTCGTCGGCGTCGCCGCATACGATGTGTTGCGTAAGGCGTTGCGCACAGCCCCGATTCACGAGGCGAGCGTGACGACCGCGTCATGGGCGTTGCGAGGCACCCGAAAAGCCGAGGAAGCCGCGGAGAGCGCCCGACTGAAGGTCGCGGATGTGATGGCCGAGGCCCGCGAACGCATCGGTGAGGAGGTCGCTCCTCCCGCGGTGGCCGACACCGACCATGCGCATGAGCACTGACGTCCTGATGGTGGAGGCCGACGCTCCGGCCACCGATGCTGTGTCAGAACTGACGGTGATATCCGTTGCAGCGGGCCGCATTCGGGTCCACGCTCCGTGGCTGCGGGGCGACGCGGTCCGGGCCGTCGCGGTCGAGGACACCATCGACAAGATCACCGGCGTCCGCACCGTGCACGCCTACCCACGTACCGCGTCGGTGGTGATCTGGTACTCACCGAAGCGCTGTGACACCGCTGCACTGCTGCAGGCGATCGCGGCCGCACGGTCCATCCCGGCCCAGCTGGTGCCGACCCGTTCGCCGCGCTCGGCCGACATTCACAACGCGGACGTCCTACGGATGGCGCTCGGCGCTGTGGCGTTGGGGCTCTTGGGAATCCGCCGCTACGGGCTTTCCCGACCCCGAATCCTCGGACCGACCAGCCGCACATTCGCCACCGGTGCGACCATCATCACCGGATACCCGTTCCTGCGCGGGGCCCTTCGGTCACTGCGGGGTGGGCGGTCGCCGGGGACCGACCTGCTGGTTTCGGCCGCCACCATCGCCAGCCTGATCCTGCGCGAGAACGTCGTCGCCCTGACCGTGCTGTGGCTGCTGAATATCGGTGAGTACCTACAAGATCTGACGCTGCGCCGGACCCGCCGAGCCATCGCCGACTTGCTGCGCGGAGCCCAGGACACGGCATGGCTGCAACTCGACGACGGCAGTGAAATCCAGGTCAGCACCGACTCGCTGCGCGTCGGCGACGTCGTCATCATCCACGAGCAGGTCGCCATCCCGATCGACGGCGACGTCCTGTCGGGAGACGCCGTCATCGATCAGTCCGCGATCACGGGAGAGAACCTCCCGGTGGCGGTGACAACCGGTGCGACCGTGCATGCCGGCTCCGTGGTGGTCCGTGGCCGCGTGGTGGTTCGCGCCCGCGCGGTCGGCCACCACACCGTGCTCGGCCGGATCGTGGCCAGAGTCGAAGAGGCACAACGTGATCGGGCGCCGATCCAGACTGTGGGCGAAAACTTCTCCCGCAGATTCGTGCCCGCTTCGTTCCTCTTGGCTGCGGCAACGTTCCTGGCAACGGGAGACGTGCGCCGAGCGATGACCATGCTCTTGGTGGCCTGCCCATGTGCGGTGGGGCTGTCCACCCCGACGGCGATCAGCGCGGCGATCGGCAACGGGGCCCGCCGCGGCATTCTCATCAAAGGTGGCTCACACCTCGAGGCCGCCGGCCGCGCGAACGCGGTGGTCTTCGACAAGACCGGCACGCTCACCCTCGGTCGGCACATCGTCACCAATGTCGTGTCGTTCCATGATGACTGGGCGCCCGAAACCATCCTCGCCTACGCCGCGAGCTCGGAGATCCACTCACGGCATCCGCTGGCGGAAGCGGTGATTCGCTCGACCGAAGACAAACACATCGTGATTCCGCCACACGAGGAGTGCGAAGTCCTCGTCGGACTGGGCATGCGGACGCGCGCCGACGGCCGCACCCTGCTGCTCGGCAACCCATCCTTGCTCGCACGTGAGAACGTGGCCATGGACGGCGAGGCCGACCAGTGGGTGCAGCGGCTGCGGCGACAAGCCGAGACACCGCTGCTGCTGGCCGTCGACGGAGACCTCGTCGGATTGCTCAGCCTGCGCGACGAAGTGCGGCCGGAAGCGGCGAAAGTGCTTGCGCACCTGCGGTCCTCGGGCGTGGAACGGATAGTGATGCTCACCGGCGACCACGCGGATACCGCGCAGGCTGTTGCCGCGGAGCTCGGTATCACCGAGTGGAGGGCCAACGCGTTACCGGAGGACAAGCTCGCGCTGGTGCGCACTCTGCACGATGAGGGCTACACCGTCGCGGTCGTCGGCGATGGCGTCAACGACGCCCCCGCGCTGGCCGCCGCGGATATCGGTATCGCCATGGGGTTGGCCGGCACCGACGTCGCCGTCGAGACCGCCGACGTCGCCCTCGCCACCGACGATCTGCGCCGCCTGCTCGAAGTTCGCGCTCTCAGCGACTGTGCCGTGGCCGTGATCCGGCAGAACTACGCCATGTCGATCGCGGTCAATGCCTTCGGATTGCTCCTCGGCGCATTCGGCGGCCTCTCCCCGGTTTTGGCCGCCATCTTGCACAACGCCTCATCCGTCGCCGTCGTCACCAACAGTTCCAGGCTGATTCAGCACGAGCTGGACCAATCCGGCCGTCCCGACCGATAGTCCGCCTCGTCGGCTCAGCCGCCGTAGCCCAGCTGCTGCGCCGTGTAGCGAGCGGCATCGGTGACCGGAACCGCCTGCACCGCAGTGCCATACGCGCAGATCTCGGTCCACACATCACCGATCTCGGTGGTGTCGAACCGCATCGCGACAATGGCATTGCCGCCGCGGGCCTGACATTCCTGAAGGAGCCGGCCCATGGCCTCGTTGCGGCTCTCGGCCAGGTTCTTGGTCATGCCCTGCAGCTCGCCGCCGAACATCGCCTTGAAGCCGGCGCCCATCTGCGCGAAGGCGTTCCGGGACCGGACGGTAAGGCCGAACACCTCACCGCAGACTCGCTGAATCTCCCACCCGGGCAGGTCATTCGTCGTGACAACCAGCATGCTGCAGCCTTTCGTTGGTCGGTACGCCTCGAACTGTAGTGCGCAGCAACCGGAATCGTCAGACGGCTGCTGCCACATCCTTTGCCGGCACGGCCTGCTTCGCGCCACCGAGATAACGCTCGACGAGCCCGCCGAACACCAGCCCGATGACCGCCCAGATCAGTGCCTGATCGAGCAGCGAGTACCACCGGAACTTCCACAGCAGGTCGGCGTCGAAGCCCGGGTAGATCAGCTGCCCAGGGGCGTAGACCTTGCCGTCGATGGTCACCGGCGTGGTGAAGGTGTTGGTGATGGGCTGCGGTGTCTCGGTTGCGGCGCGCGCGAAGCCGAGTTCGCCGGAGTGCTCGACGTTGGCGGCCAGATCCCCGAGCGACGGCAGCGCCGCCAGCAGGCCGCCGAACACCACGAAGAACCCGAGCACCGCGATCCCGACCGCACGTGCCCAGCCGACCTTCGCGGACAGCTTGCGCGCGGCGAACACCGCGAGCCCCAGCAAGGTCAGCGATCCCCACACCATGCCCAGGTACAGGAAGCCCCGGGTCTCGATGGTGAACTCGTGGCCGATGGCCGGCGGGTTCGCCGGATACTTCACGAACGGCAGCAGGTACACGCCGAGGAAACCGAAGCCGGCGACGGTCCAGCCCAGCACCAGTGGCCGCACCTTGAAGCGGCCGTGGAGCACCAGATAGGCGACGGCGACCAGCGCACCCATCGCCACCGAGAAGGCGATGATGCCGGTGGCGGCACCGACACCCGATTGGATGGAGCGGCTGAACAGCTCCGGTCCATCCGGCTCGACCGGATGGCCCATGGCGGTGTGAATGGTCGAGAGCACATCCATGCGGCCCGACTCGTAGTCGATGGCCTTGTCGATGGCGGGTTCAGCAAAAATGAGGGCAAACAGGAACCCCAGAATGCCGGCGATCAGGCCGGCGAGGGCTCCGCGCCCGATAACGCGGATTTCCACAAGAGTCCCCTGATCAGTGGCAGGGGAAGCCGAGGAAGTGCCGCGAGTCGTGCACCCACTCGTGGACCACGACGGTCTTGCCGAACATCGACATCATGCCCTCGTCGACACCGACCAGGTAGTACGCCAGCACGGCCAGAAAGATCGTCACACCCAGCAGCACCGCTACCCGAGTGGCCGAGAGTGCCCTGTGGGCCTCGGCGGAAACACCCGGCTTCGAAACCGAAATGCTCGTCATGGTCAAACCTCCTATGGGGTCACGCGCCCCTACGTGTTCGGTTTTGTACGACGGCGAAAGATCTGACTCACCCCGGGGGTTTCACAGTGGCGCAACCGTGCCGGATTCTCACCGGCTTCCATGCCCCGTCATACCGGGATCAAGATACACCCCCACCGAAAAATACCCTCCCCGAAGTTCGGGGAGGGTATTTTTCGTGATCCGTTATTCGGCGGCGGTAGCTGCGGCCTCGGCCAGGTCGGCCGATTCCTTGCGACGTCCGGCGAACGTGAACTTCGCGTCCTCGGTGTTGGCGCTCTCGCCGTCCCAGTTCTCGACATCCACGGTGACCAGCTGACCGGGGCCGACCTCTTCGAAGAGAATCTTCTCCGAGAGCTGGTCCTCGATCTCGCGCTGGATGGTGCGACGCAGGGGGCGCGCACCGAGCACCGGATCGAAACCGCGACGGGCCAGGAGCGCCTTCGCCTTCGGCGTCAGCTCCATCTCCATGTCCTTGGCCTTGAGCTGCTTGCCGACCCGGCCGATCATCAGCTCGACCATCTGGACGATCTCGTCCTGCGTCAGCTGGTGGAACACGATGATGTCGTCGATACGGTTCAGGAACTCCGGGCGGAAGTGCTTCTTCAGCTCGTCGTGCACCTTGAGCTTCATCCGCTCGTAGTTGTTCTCGCCGCCACCCTGGGTGAAGCCGAGGCCAACCGCCTTGCTGATGTCGCTCGTACCCAGGTTCGAGGTGAAGATCAGCACGGTGTTCTTGAAGTCGACGGTGCGACCCTGACCGTCGGTCAGGCGGCCGTCTTCGAGGACCTGCAGGAGGCTGTTGTAGATCTCCTGGTGAGCCTTCTCGATCTCGTCGAACAGCACCACGCTGAACGGCTTGCGGCGCACCTTCTCGGTGAGCTGGCCGCCCTCTTCGTAGCCGACGTAGCCCGGAGGGGCACCGAACAGCCGCGACGCGGTGAAGCGGTCGTGGAACTCGCCCATGTCGATCTGGATGAGCGCGTCGTCGTCGCCGAACAGGAACTCGGCCAGCGCCTTCGACAGCTCGGTCTTACCGACACCGGACGGGCCGGCGAAGATGAACGAGCCCGACGGACGCTTCGGGTCCTTCAGGCCGGCGCGGGTACGCCGGATGGCCTTCGAGACCGCCTTGACGGCGTCGACCTGGCCGATGATCCGCTTGTGCAGCTCGTCTTCCATGCGCAGCAGGCGCGTGGTCTCGGCCTCGGTCAGCTTGAACACCGGGATGCCGGTCCAGTTGCCCAGGACCTCGGCGATCTGCTCGTCGTCGACCTCGGCGACCACGTCGAGGTCACCCGAACGCCACTGCTTCTCACGCTCGGCGCGCTGGGCGACCAGCGTCTTCTCCGAGTCGCGCAGCCGGGCTGCCTTCTCGAAGTCCTGCGCGTCGATGGCCGATTCCTTCTCCCGGCGCGCGTCGGCGATCTTCTCGTCGAACTCGCGCAGGTCTGGCGGAGCGGTCATCCGGCGGATGCGCATGCGGGCGCCGGCCTCGTCGATCAGGTCGATGGCCTTGTCCGGCAGGAACCGGTCGTTGATGTACCGGTCGGCCAGCGTCGCGGCGGCGACCAGCGCACCGTCGGTGATCGAGACGCGGTGGTGCGCCTCGTAGCGATCGCGCAGACCCTTGAGGATCTCGATGGTGTGCTCGACGGTCGGCTCACCCACCTGCACCGGCTGGAACCGGCGCTCGAGGGCGGCGTCCTTCTCGATGTACTTGCGGTACTCGTCGAGGGTGGTCGCACCGATGGTCTGCAGCTCGCCACGGGCCAACTTCGGCTTCAGGATGCTGGCGGCGTCGATGGCGCCCTCGGCGGCACCCGCACCGACGAGCGTGTGGAGCTCGTCGATGAACAGGATGATGTCGCCGCGGGTGTTGATCTCCTTGAGCACCTTCTTCAGGCGCTCTTCGAAGTCACCGCGGTAGCGGCTGCCGGCGACCAGCGAACCGAGGTCCAGCGTGTAGAGCTGCTTGTCCTTGAGCGTCTCGGGGACCTCGCCGTGCACGATGGCCTGCGCCAGGCCCTCGACGACGGCGGTCTTACCGACACCGGGCTCACCGATCAGCACCGGGTTGTTCTTGGTGCGGCGGCTCAGCACCTGCATGACCCGCTCGATTTCCTTCTCGCGGCCGATGACCGGGTCGAGTTTGCCCTCGGCGGCGGCGGCGGTCAGGTTGCGGCCGAACTGGTCGAGCACGAGCGACGTCGACGGGTTGCCCGTCTCGCCACCGCGGCCACCGGTGCCGGCTTCGGCGGTCTCCTTGCCCTGGTAACCCGAGAGCAGCTGGATGACCTGCTGACGCACGCGGGTCAGCTCGGCGCCCAGCTTCACGAGCACCTGAGCAGCGACGCCCTCACCCTCGCGGATCAGGCCGAGCAGGATGTGCTCGGTGCCGATGTAGTTGTGGCCGAGCTGCAGCGCCTCGCGCAGCGACAGCTCGAGGACCTTTTTGGCGCGCGGAGTGAAGGGGATGTGCCCGGACGGTGCCTGCTGGCCCTGACCGATGATCTCCTCGACCTGACTGCGCACGCCTTCCAGCGAGATGCCCAGCGATTCCAGAGACTTGGCGGCGACGCCCTCGCCCTCATGAATGAGTCCAAGCAGGATGTGCTCGGTGCCGATGTAGTTGTGGTTGAGCATCCGGGCTTCTTCTTGAGCCAGGACGACGACCCGACGGGCCCGGTCGGTGAATCTCTCAAACATCGGTGGTTACCTGCTCTCCCTCGTAGCGCAGCTCCTGCCACGTCACTTCGCGTGTCGCGACGCTGTGCGCCTACCGTCCACTCTAATGGGCGGCGACCATGCGTGCCCTGCGGTATCCCCTAGCTCGCAAGGCCACTCAGCGCTGCGAAAACACCAACGCGCTGCGGCTTCGAAACGTTTCCCGGATCGGCCCGACCGGGCTACGCCGAAAGCGAACAGAAAAACCTCGGGCAATCCTGAATGACGTTGCCCGCAGACTCAGGTCGCGGCGTGGAACGCGTCGATGATCTCCGCCGGGATACGACCGCGGCTGGACACGTTGTGGCCGTTGCGGCGAGCCCATTCCCGGATGGCGGCACTCTGCTCGCGGTCGATGGACGCGCGGCCGCGGCCTGTCGAGCCGGTGCTGGCGCGGCCCCGACGGCGGCCACCGACACGACGGCCGGCCTCCACCCATTTCTTCAAATCATTCCGAAGCTTGGTGGCGTTCTTGGTGGTGAGGTCGATCTCGTAGTTCACCCCGTCGAGAGCAAATTCGACCGTCTCATCTGCCGCACCTTCACCGTCGAAATCATCGACAAGAGTGACAGTCACTTTCTTTGCCATCGGCCCACACTAACCCTTCTGCCTCGATAAGAACGCAGAAACGACTCTGCCACAACAATGCTGGCATAGGACTGCAATTCCTTCAACAAGTCCAGGGTTAGGCAGTGTTCAGTCGCCCTGACGGCGCACAATCGGGAACAAAACCGTGTCCCTAATCGTCAACCCCGTCAACGCCATCAGCAAGCGATCGAGTCCCATTCCTGTTCCGGTGGTCGGCGGCATCGCATACTCCAATGCGATAAGAAAATCCTCATCAAGTCGCATTGCCTCGTCATCACCGGCAGCAGCGGCACGAGCCTGCGCCTCGAAACGCTCCCGCTGAATCACCGGATCGATCAACTCCGAATATCCGGTGGCGAGCTCGAACTTGCGGACATATAGATCCCATTTCTCGGTAACCCCCGGAATACTGCGGTGGGCCCGAGTCAGCGGGGTCGTCTCCACCGGGAAATCCCGGACGAAGGTCGGCGCCCAAAGGTGCTCACCGACGGTGTGCTCCCACAGTTCCTCGATCAATTTCCCGTGCCCGTATCCACGGTCCCGGGGAATCTCGGCGCCGAGTCGCTCGGCCACCTTCCACAGGTACTCTGCAGAAGTCTCCGGCGTGATCTCCTCGCCCAGCGCTTCGGACAACGAGGGATACATTTCGACGGTCGCCCATTCACCATCGAGGTCATAGGTGGAGCCGTCCGGCAGTGGCACCATTCGGGTACCAATGGCCTCGTCGGCAACCTCCTGAATAAGCTCACGCGTCACTATCGCGGAATCGTCATATGTGCCGTAGGCCTGATATGTCTCCAACATCGCAAATTCCGGTGAATGCGTGGAATCCGCGCCCTCGTTGCGAAAGTTCCGATTAAGCTCAAAAACCTTCTCGAAACCACCGACCAGGCAGCGCTTCAGGAACAACTCCGGCGCGATGCGCAGGTACAGATCCGCATCGAGCGCGTTGGAGTGCGTGATGAATGGGCGCGCCGCGGCGCCACCGGGCAGCGTCTGGAGCATCGGGGTCTCGACTTCGAGAAAGCCGCGTCGCTCCAGCGCCGACCGCAATGCCCGCACCACGGCAATACGCTGCCGGGCGACATTGCGGGCCTCGGGGCGCACGATCAGGTCGACGTACCGCTGCCGGACCCGGGTCTCGTCATTCAATTCCTTGTGCGCGACAGGAAGCGGTCGCAGGGCCTTCGACACAATTTGCCAGTTCTGGGCAAGCACAGATAATTCTCCGCGCCGGGAACTGATGACCTCGCCCTCGATGAACACGATGTCGCCCAGGTCGACGTCAGCCTTCCAGGCATCGAGCGAATCCTGGCCCACCTTGTCCAGGCTGAGCATGGCCTGCAGCTGGGTGCCGTCGCCTTCCTGCAGCGTGGCGAAGCACAGCTTGCCCGAGTTCCGGGCGAACACGACGCGGCCGGCCACGCCGACGATATCGCCGGTCGCGGTGTCCGCGACGAGCTCCGGATACGCCGCGCGCAGCTCAGCGAGGGTGTGGGTACGAGCCACCTCGACCGGATAAGGGTCGCGGCCCTCGGCGAGCAGCCGCTCACGCTTGGCCTGGCGGATCCGGAACTGCTCGGGAATGTCGGGGCTTTCGGCGTCGCTCACGAAATGCCAGCTTAAATGAAGGTCATGGCAGCCAGTTTGGAGCAGTCCACCGTCGACGCCCTGGACCACGAACCGATCGACTGGAAATACAAGGGCCTGCCGTCCTCGTGGTGGGGCCAGACGCCCGCCCAGGTGTGCCGCCGGCGGCCCAGCCTGTTCGACGATGGCGCGGTTTCGCCGGTCGCCACGCTGCGCACCCAGCCGCTGGTGCACAACATGGTCACCATGGCGCGCTGGTGCCGACGCCGGGGCGTACAGCTCGCGCCACACGGCAAGACCCACATGGCCCCGCAGCTGCTGGCCCGCCAGCTCGGCGCCGGGGCGGTGGCCGTCACCGCCGCCACCATCAGCCAGGTCCGGGTGTTCCGGGCGTTCAGGGTCCGCCGGATCATCCTGGCCAACGAACTGGTCGACGCCACCGGCCTGCGCTGGCTGGCCGCCGAGCTGGATGCCAACCCCGATTTCGAACTGACCTGCTGGGTGGACTCGGTCCGCGGGGTGCAGCTGATGACGGCTGCCCTGACGGGCCGGCGCCGCCCGGTGGACGTCTGCGTGGAGGTCGGCCAGCCGGGTGGCCGCACGGGCTGCCGCGACGCCGACACCGTGGACGCGGTGGCGCGTGCGGTGGTGGACTCGGACCGGCTGCGACTGGTCGGCGTCGCCGGGTACGAGGCGGCCACCGGCCACGAGGTGAGCGACGCCGCGGTGACCGCGGTGGCCGGGTATCTCCAGACTCTGCGCGACGCCGTCATCCGGCTGCGTCCGATGTTCGAGACCGACGAGATCATGGCGACGGCCGGCGGCAGCACCTACTTCGACCTGGTCGCCGACATCCTGACCGGCTGGCCCGACGGCATGTCCGTGCGCACCGTGGTGCGCAGCGGCTGCTACCTGACGCACGACGACGGCCTCTATGCCCGCACGACTCCGCTGGGCCGCACCGATGACGGCCATCTGGAACCCGCCCTGAGTGTGTGGGCGCAGGTGCTGTCACGGCCCGAGCCCGACCTCGCCATCGTGGGCATGGGCCGCCGGGACGTGTCGTTCGACCAGGACCTGCCCATGCCGTACGGGCGGCCCGACAGCTGTGTCGAGAAGCTCAACGACCAGCACGGGTACTTACGGCTGGCGCCGACCGATCAGAGCCTCCAGGTAGGTGACTGGCTGGAGTTCGGGGTCTCGCACCCCTGCACGGTGTTCGACAAGTGGCAGCTGATCCCGGTGCTCGACGCCGACCACCGGGTGGTCGAGCTGGTCCGGACCTTCTTCTAGGCGCGGCGGGAAGTGCGCTGGTTGCGCTCGAAGACCAGGCGCAGGCCGTCGAGGGTGAGGTTCCTCTCGTAGTGCTGCACGGTGCGCAGATCGGGCAGCACCAGTTGCGCGGTGTGACCGGTGGCGACCACCGTGACGTTGTGGCCGTCGAAGCCGTCGACGTCCTCACGCACCCGGTTCACCAAACCGTCCACCAGGGCGGCGAAACCGAACACCGCACCAGCCTGCATGCACTCCACGGTGTTCTTGCCGATCACCGACCGCGGCCGGGTCAGCTCGACCCGGCGCAGCGCCGCCGAGCGGGCCGCCGCGGCGTCCGAAGACACCTGGACGCCAGGCGCGATGGCGCCGCCGAGGAACTCGCCCTTGGCCGAGACGACGTCGACGCAGATGGACGAGCCGAAGTCGACGACGATGGCCGCGGTACCGTATTTGTGATACGCCGCAAGGCAATTGACGATCCGGTCGGCGCCGACCTCTTTCGGGTTGTCGACCAGCAGCGGGATGCCGGTGCGCACACCCGGTTCGATCAGGACGTGCGGCACCGACGGCCAGTACTGCTCCAGCATCACCCGGATTTCGTGCAGCACCGACGGCACCGTCGACAAACCCGTTGCGCCGAGCAGGTTTTCGGCGTCGTCACCGATCAAGCCGTCGATAGTGAGCGCGAGCTCGTCGGCCGTCACCTCCGACTCGGTGCGAATCCGCCAGTTCTGCACCACTTTTGCGTGATCTCCCGAACCGGAGATCAACCCGACGATGGTGTGGGTGTTGCGGACATCGATCGCCAGCAGCACCGGCGTTACCGCGGCGACAGCAGGCCGTCGACACCGTCCGGGACGTGCGCGGCGTCGTGCGAGAAGTCGATCTGCCGGTTCTGCGCGTCGACGAAGATCACGTTCGGCTGGTAGGTACGGGCCTCGGCGTCGTCCATCGTGGCGTAGGCGATCAGGATCACCAGGTCACCTGGGTGGATGAGATGTGCTGCGGCACCGTTGATCCCGATGATTCCGGTGCCGCGCTCACCGGTGATGGCGTAGGTGACCAGCCGGTTGCCGTTGTCGATGTCGACGATGGTGACCTGCTCACCCTCGAGGATGTCGGCGGCGTCGAGCAGGTCGGCGTCGATGGTCACCGAGCCGACGTAGTGCAGGTCCGCCTGGGTCACCGTGGCCCGGTGAATCTTGGACTTCAGCATGGTGCGAAACATCAGTTCCTCCAGGGTAATTCGTTGTTACCGGTCTCGGCTCCGTCATGGCCGGCGGCAGACCCCACATTGGGGTGACCGTCGATCCCTGCGGATGCGCCGATGTCGATGGCGATGTTGTCCAACAATCTGGTCTTGCCGAGACGGCCCACGACCAGCATCCGGGCCGGCCCGGACACCGGTGCCGGACCCAGCCAGGGGTCCCGGACCTCCAGATAGTCGACGTCGATGGCGGGTACCTCGTCGAGGACCGCCCGGGCCGCATCGAGTGCGGCGGCCGCGCCGTGCGGCGCGGAGTACTTGCCGGCGAGCAGTGCCGCGGACAGCGCCCCGGCCTGCTCGCGCTGTTCGGCATCCAGGAAGCGGTTGCGCGACGACATGGCCAGCCCGTCGTTCTCGCGCACGATCGGCACCGCCTGGATGCGCACGTCGAGGTCGAGGTCGTCGACCATCTGGCGCACCAGAACCAGTTGCTGATAATCCTTTTCGCCGAAGAACGCGCGATCGGGGCGCACGATCTGCAGCAGCTTGAGCACCACGGTCAGCATCCCGGCGAAGTGCGTCGGCCGCGAGCCGCCCTCCAGCTCCGCGCCGAGCGGACCCGGCATGACCGTGGTGCGCCGGCCGTTCGGGTACATATCGGCGGCGTTGGGCGCGAAGACGATGTCGACGTCCTCGCCGCGTAGCTGCTCGACGTCGGAGTCCAGGGTGCGCGGGTAGGCGTTCAGGTCCTCCCCCGCGCCGAACTGCAAGGGGTTGACGAAGATCGACACCACCACGACAGCGCCGGGCACCTTCTTGGCGGCGCGCACCAGCTCCAGGTGGCCGTCGTGCAGCGCGCCCATGGTCGGCACCAGCATGACCCGCCGCCCGGTGGCGCGCAGCACCCGCGACACGTCCGACACGTCGGTCGGATTGGTGTAGAGGTTGAGCTCGCCGGCGGTGAACTTCGGCGGCCTGCGATCGGTCACTGCGCACTCCCAGAGTCGGTCAACACGGCGAAAACTTCGGCAGGTGCATGGGCACGTTGTGCGGTGCGTAGCGACATGGCTCGATATGCCTGCGCCAGTTCGGGATTCGTTTCTTTCATCGCGTGCAGATGGGCCGCGACCGCGGCGGCGTCACCGCGGGCCACCGGACCGGTCAGCGCGC
The DNA here is from genome assembly GCF_048282635.1 of Mycobacterium sp. PDNC021. Classification (NCBI taxonomy): domain Bacteria; kingdom Bacillati; phylum Actinomycetota; class Actinomycetes; order Mycobacteriales; family Mycobacteriaceae; genus Mycobacterium; species Mycobacterium sp. PDNC021. Next base: position 1,317,545 of record NZ_CP182502.1, on the reverse strand, counting down.
TCTGTCCACGCTGCAGCGCGTTCTCCAGGGATGCGCGAGCCAGCGGCGCCAGAATGCGTTCGGCGATGCCGGCGGGGTCGCCGCTGACCAGTTCCTGGCCGAGCAGTTCCTGACCGGCCAGCGCGCCGCGCAGGGCTTCCACGGCGTCGAGGACGACGGTGGTGACGTGATTGCCGGCGTGCGCCAATGCCGCGTGATAAAGCGTGCGGGCGTCTTCGCGAACCCGGAATGGTTCGCCGCCGATCTCGAGAACCAGGGACTGGGCGATGGCGTAGCCGATGTCGTCGGCCGCGGTGATCCCGAAACAGGTCTCCGACAACCGGGCGATGTCCTCGTCGGCGCCGGTGAACGTCATGGCCGGGTGAATGGCCAGCGGAATACAGCCCTGCTCGGTCAGCGGGGCCAGCACGCCGATGCCGTTGGCGCCCGAGGTGTGCACGACGATGGTGCCGGGACGCACTGATCCGGTGGCAGCCAGTCCGGCGACGACGGACGTCAGCTCCGCGTCCGGCACGGCCAGCAGCAGCAGTTCGGCTTTGGCGGCGACGTCGTGAGCGGGCAGCACCTGGGTGTCGGGCAGCCTGCGCTCGGCACGTCCGCGCGACGCATGGGAGATCGCGCTACACGCGACGACGACGTGGTCGGCTTGCTCGAGCGCAACACCCAGCGCACTGCCGACCCGCCCTGCGGAAATGATTCCGACAGCGAGCCGGGCCGGACGCAGTCCGTCGAGCTGCTTCATTGCAGCGACCTCACAAAGTGGTGGTATCAGTCGTTCCAGTCCTGCCTGGCAGGTACCGGACGGTCACCGCAGAGCGTAGCTCAGTCCTCGCGGCGACGTCGACGGCCGCCGCCGCTGGTGTTGGCCTGCAGCCGCGCCAGCAATTCGGCCGCCGGCTGCCCACCAACGTGCTGACCTGCGGGTTCATCGTCGGGTTCGGCACGACGCCGACGGCCGGATGTGACAGGGGTCTCTGGCTGGGCAGGCTCTTCGGAGGCGCCGTGGCGGCCCCGGCGCGGGGGCTGCGGCGTCGGTTCCGGGGTGTACGTCGGCACCGGCGGAACGACCGGCAGGGTCATCGTCGGTTCGGGTCCGCGGTCCTGGACCGGCGGCACGGGCGGCTGCGCGGGTTCCGGCGCCGCGGGTGCCCAGTTGCTGCCCGGCTGGCCGGCCGGGATCCACTGGCCTTCGGCCGGGGAGGGTTGCCAGTCGGACGGTGCCGGCCGCGGGGTGAGGCGGTGCGCCCCGCCGAACGGTGGCTGCGGCGGCGGAGGCGGCGGTGCCCACGGGTCCGGCGGCACATGCGGCTCGGCCGCCACGTCGATGATGGGGCTCTCTTCGGTGTTCGGCTCCGACATCAGGTCCGGCCGGTCTTCCGTGTCGATCCGGCTGGCGACGACGCGGCCGACCGGCACGGCCTGGCCACTGCGGTCGGTCTCGAGCGCCGGGCGGTGCGCCAGATCGGCGTCGAAGTAGAACTCGAGGTTCGCGCGCAGCGCGGCCAGCTCCGCGCGCAGCGCCGCGACCTCGTCGGCCGACTGGGCGCGCAGTTCGGATGCCAGCTCACGGCGCAGATGCGATTCCAGCGACAGCTCGTATTCGCGGCGCGCCGAAATCTCGCGGTCCAGCTGTAGGTCGTAGACGAGCTTGAGGTCGCGGGCCCGGGCCTGGTCCAGATCGGCCTGACGGCGGTACACGAACGACGCGAATGCCGCCGCCACCGCGGCCCACAAGGCAATGACCACAGCCAGTTTCAGCAACTCGACCTGATCGGTGAACACCAGCGCCGAGCTGGCGACGATGGCCAGCACCAGCAACGCCGTCAGCAGCAACCAACCCGGCCTGCGGTTCGCGCGCCTGCCGCGCGCCGTCCGGGTCGGATCAATCATGCGCTGACTGTACCGTTCTGCGTTCCCCTCGCAGGTTGACCGACACCCGGTCCGGTCGGATCGTTACCTATTCGGTTGCGCCGTCAGACTTCTCCTGCGGGTCCAGCGGAGCGCGGCAGCAATGCTGCAGCCACAGCGCCGCGACCACGAGCGCCAGCGCGCTGATCGCCGCAACCACAGCACCGGGCGTCGCGGCCGCGGGATACGCAAATTGCGACCGTCGCGGAAGCAGGTAGCCCAGCACGCCGAGCCACCAACCCAGCACCATCGCGCCGACCCACGCCGACGCCTTGGCCACCACCACCGATCGCGCCACCGCCAGCGGATCGATCCGGCCGCCGCCCACCCCGATGTGACCGGCACGGATCTTGGCGCGCACGTAGAACGCCCACCCCGCTTCAGCGCCGGCAAAAACCAACAGCGACAACCCCGTCCACACCGTGATCGGCGGCAGCCAGCCGTACACCAGGATCACCAGCCCATACGCGACGACCGTGGCCAGCGCCGTACCGATCGCCAGATCGCGCTTCCGCGTGGGCCCCATCAGGGCACCAGCACCAGGTCCGTGCGGCGCACGCCGTCGCGATCGCCGGCAGCCAGCGCAGCCAGCAGATCGGCGACCGGCACCGGCTGCCCGGCCACCGTCAGCACCGCGTCGGGTGCGGCGGCCAGCCACGGCACCAGCACGAAGGCGCGTTGATGCGCCAGCGGGTGTGGCAGCGTCAGGACCGGATCGTCAGAGCGCACTTCGGCATCGCCGTCGTGGCAGCTCACGATGTCGACATCGAGAGTGCGTGGGCCCCAACGTTGTTCGCGCACCCGGCCCGCGGCGTTCTCGAACTCGTGGGCCCGGCGCAGCCAGCCCGGACCGTCGAGGTCGGGAGCGTCGGCCAGTAGCACGGCATTGAGGAACGGCCCCTGCTCGACGCCGCCCCAGGCGTCGGTCTCGTAGACCGGGGAGACGGCCCGGACCGCGCCGCGCAGCCCAGAGACCACCGACTGCAGACGGGCGAGCCGGTCGCCCAGGTTGGAACCGATGGAAAGCACGACGCTAGCCACGACCAGCCCGCCTGGACCGGCGCGCCACTACTGCAACATCGTTGAACGTCAACGGGATCGGCGCACTGGGCTTGTGCAGCACCACCTCGACGGCATGGACGCGCTGATCGGTCATCACCGAATCGGCGATCTCGGCGGACACCGTCTCGATCAGATTCCGCGGCGGCCCCGCGATGATGTCCGCCGCCTGCTGCGCCAGCGCGCCATAGTCCAGGGTGTCCGACAACTCGTCGCTCAGCGCGGCGGCAGCCAGGTCGATCCACACCGTGATATCGACGACGAAGTCCTGCCCATCCCGGCGCTCATGGTCGAAGACCCCATGATTCCCGCGAACGGTCAAGCCCCGCAGTTCGATTCGATCAGCCATGCCAGGCCCCCACCACTTTCACCGCGTCCACCGAGGCTTGCACATCATGTACCCGCACCCCCCATGCACCGTGCTGCGCGGCCAGCGCCGAGATCACCGCCGTGGCCGTCTCCCGGCCGTCGGGCTCGCGCGGCGTGCCGTCGGCATCCGCCAGCAGGGTGCCGAGGAATCGCTTGCGAGACGCCCCGACCAACACCGGGATGCCGGTGGCGACCAGCTCGGGCAACGCCCGCAGCAGAGCCCAATTGTGTTGTGCCGACTTGGCGAAACCCAGACCCGGATCGATGATCAGGTGCTCCGGTTCCACCCCGGCCGCGACGGCGTCGTCGACCGCGGCGAGCAGTTCGGCCCGCACGTCGGCCACCACGTCGGAGTACTCCGGAATTCGGTGCGGCTGCGCGGCGTCGACCTCGCGCCAGTGCATCAGGACCCATGGCACCCGAGCGCCGGCCAGCAGCGGCGCCATGTTCGCGTCGGCCCGTCCGCCGGACACGTCGTTGACGATGTGGACGCCACATTCCAGGGCGGCCTCGGCCACGTCGGCGTGCATGGTGTCGACGCTGACTGTGATGCCCTGGGCGACAAGCTCTTTGATCACCGGTAGCACCCGGCCGCGTTCGACCTCCGGGTCCAGCCGGGCCGCACCGGGCCGCGTCGATTCCCCGCCGACGTCGATGATCTGCGCGCCCTGGGCAGCCAACGCCAGACCGTGCTCGATCGCCCGATCGTGGTCGAGGAACCGTCCCCCGTCGGAGAACGAATCGGCGGTGACGTTGACCACGCCCATTACGCGCGTGCGGACGGGATTCACTTCCGCAGGATCAGGTCCAGCGCCTCGGCTCGTGACGAAGCGCAGGTCTTGAACTGGCCGCGCACAGCCGAGGTGGTGGTCACCGCGCCGGGCTTGCGCACCCCGCGCATCGCCATGCACAGGTGCTCGGCCTCGATCACCACGATGGCGCCCTGCGGGTTCAGCTTGCGCATCAGGGCGTCGGCAATCTGGCCGGTCAGCCGCTCCTGCACCTGCGGCCGCTTGGCGTACAGGTCGACCAGGCGGGCGATCTTGGACAGCCCGGTCACCCGGCCGTCCTCACCCGGGATGTACCCGACGTGCGCGACGCCGTGGAACGACACCAGATGATGCTCGCAGGTCGAGTACATCGGGATGTCCTTGACCAGCACCAGCTCGTCGTGACCCTCGTCGAAGGTGGTGTTCAGCACCGAATCGGGGTCGGTGTAGAGCCCGCCGAAGATCTCCTCGAAGGCGCGCGCCACCCGGCCCGGCGTGTCCCGCAGCCCGTCCCGGTCGGGATCCTCGCCCACCGCGAGCAGCAGCTCGCGCACCGCGGCCTCGGCTCGATCATGATCGAACTTCGGGGCGGTGAGCCTGGCCGAATGGATCTGCGACCGCGTCATCTGTGCGCCTACTCGTCGTTGGGCTTGGCCGCCGGCGGCGCCGGTTGCTGCGGGTAGGGCTGGTAGCCGGGCGGCGGAGTGGGCTGGCCCCAGCCCTGCTGCGGGTACCACTGGCCCTGCTGGGGGTGGTGGCCATGCTGAGGCGGTCCCTGCGGCGGCCAGCCCGGGGCCTGCCAGCCCGCGGGTGCGCCGTAGTTCGGCTGGGTCTGGCCGTGCTGCGGCTGACCGTTCGGCGCGGCATGCACGCCGTTGGTGCCGTTCACGGTGCCCGCGGCCTGGCTGGCCGCAGCGATCGCCGCCTTGAACGCCGGCTCCTCGACGGGCGGCGGCCACGGCTCACCGCGCTCGATGGCCAGCTCGCCGGGCGTCTTGATCGGCGGCTTGTCGGACGGCACGCGGCCACCGAAGTCGTCGAACAGGGTCAGGCGAGGACGCTTCTCGACGCCGGCCAGAATGACCTCGAGATCAGCCCGGTGCAGCGTCTCCTTCTCGAGCAGCTCGCCGGCCAGCTTGTCCAGGACGTCGCGGTAGTGGGTCAGCACATCCCAGGCCTCGGTGTGGGCGGCCTCGATGAGCTTGCGCACCTCGTCGTCGATGAGCTGTGCCACCTCGTGGCTGTAATCGGCCTGGGTGCCCATGGTGCGGCCCAGGAACGGGTCGCCGTGTTCGGTGCCGTACCGGACCGCGCCCAGCCGGGCACTCATACCGAACTCGGTCACCATGGCGCGGGCGATCTTGGTGGCGTTCTCGATGTCGGACACCGCGCCGGTGGTGGGCTCGCGGAAGATCAGCTCCTCGGCGGCCCGTCCGCCGATCGCCATCACCAGTCGGGCGATCAGTTCGGAGCGGGTCTGCATGCCCTTGTCGTCCTCGGGGACGGCGACGGCGTGCCCGCCGGTGCGGCCGCGCGCCAGGATCGTCACCTTGTAGACCGGGTCCAGGTGCGGCATGGCCCAGCCGGCCAGAGTATGCCCGGCCTCGTGGTACGCGGTGATCTTCTTCTCGTGCTCGCTGATGATGCGACCCTTGCGGCGCGGACCGCCGATGACGCGGTCGACGGCTTCTTCCAGCGCCGGCCCGGTGATCACCGTGGCGTTCTCGCGAGCGGTCAGCAGCGCGGCCTCGTTGATCACGTTGGCCAGGTCGGCGCCGGACATGCCGACGGTGCGCTTGGCCAGGCCGTCGAGGTCGGCGTCGGGGGCAATCGGCTTGCCGGCCGAGTGCACCCGCAGCACGGCCTTGCGGCCCGCCAGGTCGGGTGCGGACACCGGGATCTGCCGGTCGAAGCGGCCGGGACGCAGCAGCGCCGGGTCCAGGATGTCGGGCCGGTTGGTCGCGGCGATCAGGATGACGCCCTGGCGGTCGCCGAAGCCGTCCATCTCGACCAGCAGCTGGTTCAGCGTCTGCTCGCGCTCGTCGTGGCCGCCACCCAGGCCGGCACCACGCTGACGACCGACGGCGTCGATCTCGTCGACGAAGATGATGCACGGGCTGTTCTGCTTGGCCTGCTCGAACAGGTCGCGCACGCGGGAGGCACCGACACCGACGAACATCTCGACGAAGTCCGAGCCGGAGATGGTGAAGAACGGCACGCCGGCCTCACCCGCGACGGCACGCGCCAGCAGCGTCTTACCCGTTCCGGGCGGGCCGTAGAGCAGCACGCCCTTGGGAATCTTGGCGCCCAGGGCCTGGTAGCGACTCGGGTTCTGCAGGAAGTCCTTGATCTCGTACAGCTCTTCGACTGCCTCGTCGACACCGGCGACGTCGGCGAACGTCGTCTTCGGCATGTCCTTGCCGAGCAGCTTCGCCTTCGACTTACCGAAGCCGAAGCCCATCCGGCCGCCGCCCTGCATGCGGGAGAACATGAAGAACAGGCCGACCAGCAGCAACAGCGGCAGCAGGTAGATCAGCAGCGAGCTGAGGATGCTGCCCTGGTTGACCACCGTCTTGGTCTTGACGTTCTTGCCGTTGAGCGCGTCGAACAGCGGCACCGCGTAGCCGGTCGGGAACGACGTGATGATCTTGTTGCTGTTGTCCGTGTCCGGGGTGACGCTCTTCAGATCAAGCCGGACCTGCTGTTCCCGGTCGTCGATCTGGGCGCCGGTGACGTTCCCGGAGTTGATCTGGGCGACCGCCACCGAGGTGTCGACCTGGTGATAACCACGGGTGTCATCACTGAAATAAAAGAAAGACCAACCCAGCAGCAACACGACCGCGACGACGGTCAGGGTGCGGATGACGTTTTTTCGCTTCATCGACATATTTCGGCCGGCGAATACTCGTCGGCCAGGTCCTTCCGATACACAGATGCGGGATAGTTCACAGGTTACCGCTATGCAAACGATCGGCAGTTCCCGGCAGGGATACCTCCTTCCGGCCGGACCGCCGCTGTGCTTTGGTGAGACCGTGATCACGTCCACCAAGCGGTTAGTCGAAACCAACGGCGTGCAGTTGCAGGTCACCGAAGCCGGCGAGCGCGGCGCCCCGGTGGTCGTGCTGGCGCACGGCTTTCCCGAACTCGCGCATTCGTGGCGGCACCAGATCCCGGCCCTGGCCGGGGCCGGCTACCACGTCCTGGCCCCCGACCAGCGGGGCTACGGCGGCTCGTCACGCCCGCCGGCGGTCGAGGACTACGACATCGTCCACCTCACCGCAGACCTGGCCGGGCTGCTCGACGACGTCGGGGCCGAGCGCGCGGTGGTCGTCGGACACGACTGGGGCTCGCCGGTGGTGTGCAACTTCGCGCTGCTGCACCCCGACCGGGTGAGTGCGGTCGCCGCGCTGAGCGTGCCGCCGGTGCCGCGCGCGGCTGCCCCGCCGACCGAGATCTGGCGCCGGCGCGTCGGCGACAACTACTTCTACATGCTGTATTTCCAGGAACCCGGCGTCGCCGACGCGGCGTTGGGTCGCGATCCGCGGAGCACGATGCGCCGCATGATCGCGGAGGAGGGCTTGTCCGCACCGCCGGACGCACTCGCCGATGACCCGCTGCCGCCGTTGCCGGACTGGCTCACCGCAGACGAATTCGAGCCGTACGTAACAGCTTTCACCGAGAGCGGCTTCACCGGTCCGCTGAATTGGTACCGCAACTTCGACCGGAACTGGGAGCTGACGGCGACCACCCCCGCCCCGGACATCACCGTTCCGACGCTGTTCCTGGCCGGCACCGCCGACCCGGTGCTGAGCTTCACCCCGCGCGACCGGGTGCGCGACGTGGTCGCCGGCGACTACCGCGAGGTGATGATCCCTGGTGCCGGGCATTGGTTGCAGCAGGAGCGCCCCGACGAGGTCAACGCCGCACTCATCGAATTCATCGAAGGACTGAAATGACGGGTCGCCCACTGGATTTCGGCGCTTTCATCACCCCGTTCCACCCGGTCGGCCAATCTCCCACCACTGCACTGGAATACGACCTGGAACGCACCGTCAAGCTGGACCAGCTGGGTTACGACGAGGTGTGGTTCGGCGAACACCATTCCGGCGGTTACGAATTGATCGCCTGCCCCGAGGTGTTCATCGCCACGGCAGCCGAACGCACCAGGAACATCCGGTTCGGCACCGGCGTGGTGTCACTGCCCTACCACCACCCGCTGATGGTCGCCGACCGCTGGGTGCTGCTCGATCACCTGACCCGCGGCCGCGTCATGTTCGGCACCGGTCCGGGGGCATTGCCGTCGGACGCCTACATGATGGGCATCGACCCGGTGAACCAGCGGCCGATGATGCAGCAGTCCCTCGAAGCCATCCTGGCCCTGTTCCGGGCCGCGCCCGACGAGCGAATCTCGCGGGAGACCGACTGGTTCACCCTGCGCGACGCCGCGTTGCACATCCGGCCGTACACCTGGCCTCATCCCGAGATATCCACGGCGGCAATGGTTTCCCCGTCAGGGCCCCGGCTGGCCGGGCAGTTGGGCACGTCGCTGCTGTCGCTGTCGATATCGGTGCCCGGCGGTTACGCCGCGCTGGAGACCACCTGGGACCTCGTGTGCGATCAGGCCGCGAAGGCCGGCCGGCCCGAGCCGGACCGAAAGGGCTGGCGGGTGCTTGGTGTGGTGCACCTGGCCGACACCCGCGAGCAGGCCATCGAGGACTGCACCTATGGCCTGGAGGACTTCTCGAACTACTTCGGCGCGGCCGGGTTCGTGCCGCTGGGCAGCCAGACCGGCCCGGCGCCGACGTCCCGGCAGTTCGTCGAAGATTATGCGGCCAAAGGCAATTGCTGTATCGGCACACCCGCCGACTGCATCGGCTACATCCAGGACATGCTGGACCGCTCCGGCGGCTTCGGCACGTTCCTGATGCTGGGCCACGACTGGGCGCCACCGGCCGCCACCATGCACTCGTACGAGTTGTTCGCCCGCGAGGTGATCCCCCACTTCAAGGGCCAGCTCACCGCGCCGCACGCCTCGCACGAATGGGCCAAGGGCATGCGCGACCAGCTGTTCGGCCGGGTCGGCGAAGCCGTCATCAACGCGATCGCCGAGCACACCAGCGACTCCTGAACGATGGGTACGGTGGACGTCATGCCACTTGCGACCCGACGTACCGCCGCCCTCACCCTCGCCGGACTTGCTATCGCCGGCGCCGTCGGCGTGGCCGGCTGTGGCTCCGACTCCGATGCCAAACCGGCCACCCGCGAAGTCACCGTCGTCGGCAGCGGCAAGGTGCAGGGCACGCCGGACACGCTGAACGTCACCGCCTCCATCGAGGCGACGGCGCCGGACGTCACCGCCGCGATGAACCAGACCAGCAGCCGCCAGCAGGCCGTGATCGACGCACTGGCCGGCGCCGGCATCGACAAGAAGGACATCGCCACCAAGCAGGTCGAGCTGCAGCCCGACTACCGCGACTCCGTCATCACGGGGTACCGGGCCAGCAACACCATCGACATCAAGGTCCGCAAGCTCGACACCGCATCACAGGTGTTGGCGAAGATCGTCACTGCCGGTGGCAATTCCACCCGGATCAACAGCGTCGCCTACTCGATCGACGACGACTCGCAGCTGGTCAAGGATGCCCGCACCCGCGCCTTCAACGACGCCAAGGACCGCGCCCAGCAGTACGCCCAGCTGTCCGGGCTGAACCTGGGCAAGGTGGTCTCGATCTCCGAGGCAACCGGCGGCACCACCCCGACGCCCATGCCGGCCCCGAGGATGGCCATGGCCGAAGCCGTGCCGCTGTCCCCCGGCCAGCAGACCGTCAACTTCTCGGTGACGGTGATCTGGGAGCTCGCTTAGCGCGTCAGTTCGCCAGTGATGTCGGTGGCCGTGAATGCCGACCGATCAGTTCGGTGGTCGAAGGTGTCCTGGCACTCGGTGTAGACGTCGATCATCACGTGGGAGTTCGGCGGTTCGCCCGGATCGGGTGGCGGTATCACCCACACCTTCACCTTCAACCCGTCACGCTTGAACGCCATCGCATGCGTGTGATAGTTCGGGTCGACATCCCAACCGTGTTGGCGCAACCGCGTCACCACCGACTCAGCCGTCACCTCGCGCGACCGATCCGCCCCCGGCATCCACACCCCCAGGTGGGCATGGCCCTGGAACGGCGGCGTGCCATTGACACCGCAGGAGTCGTAACCGAACTGCGCATCAGCCACCTGGCCACCGAGATCAGACACGATCTGCCGGGAAACCTCGATGGCCTGACGGCGCGTCTCCTCAGGAGAAACCGAATTCCTCACTGGCTCAGAACACCCCACCAACGTCAGTAGCACTGTCCACAGCACAGCGAATCGAATTCTCAATAGTCCCAGCCCCCGTCATCTCGACCTCATCGCTAGTGGTGGTGTTCATTGTTCGAGGGGTGCACCAACTCCGGATCGACCACCACCGAAGGCGGCCCCGGAAAGGGGAACGGCAGACTCGGCGTCTTCACCCGATGATCGGCCGTCATCCCGTGCTGCTGCAGCTGGTCGCCGTGGCCGGACACGATGTCGGCGATGCTGTACAACGACTCCGACCCCTCCACGAAGTACGAGGTGTGCTCATCGAGCGGGTTGAAACCGACCTTGGCCACCTCGGCATGGAACCGCGTCGAGCCGTACCCGTCCATCGAGGGATCGTTGCCGAGCCCGACCCCTGGAATGTTCATGTGCTCGCGGCCGAGACCCGTGACGAAATCCGTGGATGCCGAGCCCACATACAGATGGCCGTCGGGCGGCAGGTGGAAGTCGGCAGCCGAGCGCGCCAAATCCGTTCCCGGACAACCCACCAGCACGATGTCGTCGGCCCGCATCCCGTAGCCGGCGGCGGCGTCGGCGACCGTCGTCGAGCCGTAAGAATGCCCGATCACCGTGGTATGCGCGGGATTTCCCTCGTGGGTGACAGCGAGAGCATTCACATCGGGGGCCAGCAACTGTGCACCCGCACGCGCCATGAACGGCTCACTGACACCGATGGCATTGGTGTCCAGGTCGAGGTCGATGTCCGGCGCGTTGTAACCCATCCACTGCACCACCGCGGTCGAATTGTTCGGATCGGCGAGATTCGCCTCGTTGTACACATTGACCCCGCTGCCATCGGACAACGTCCCGCCCGCGACCGATGTCGTCAACCCCGACACCATCACCGTGGTGTTCGCGGCCTTGTCCGGATTGCCGATCGCGATGGCGGCGGCGCCCTCGCCGTCGAATGCCTCCGGGTCGTACTTCATCAGCAGAATCTCGGGGCGGCGATTCTTGGCGTCGCGCGCGTCCTTGGCATCCTTGTCTAGGGCCTCTTGAACCTTGAGTGCATTGTTGTACCTGGTCATCATCTGCCCAGCCATGCCGTACTTCTCGGGGTGGGCCAGCACTTCCTCTTTGGTCACCCCACGCGCGGCCGCCACCTGAGCGGGGCGATCGAGATCCTGCTGCAGGATGGTCTTGTTCGCGGTGCTCCGATCAGCGACCGGAACCCCGTTGAGGTTGCCCAACTTGTCCGGCCAATGTTGCAGGTAATAGTCCTTCTTGTCCTGCGGCAGCGACTTCCACCACCTATCGACCTCCTCAGCGCTCTTACCCTCGGGGATCTCGGCGCCGGTGTCGTAAGGCACGTCCTGCGGGAGATCACCGATCCCCGACGACCGGGGCATGTCCCCCAAACCCGCGACCGCGCGGCGCAAGTTCCGGTCGAGTTCCCGGTCGGTGGTGTCGAACTCCGCCAACCGCATCTTGAGGTCCACGGAGTTGGCCGCGGCCAACTGCAACACCTGCATCGCGGCGACCGGACTCATCCTGGCGAACTGGTCGAGCGGACCACCTGGCCGCACCGACACGGAGCCGTCCGGCGAAACCTGCCAACCCTGGCTCTGCAACTGCGAGACGGCACCGAGCAGGCCGGTCCGGGTCTGGCCGAGTCGGCCGCCACCGTCACGCAGCACCGGTTGGGCCCGGCTCAACGCATCGTGCACCTGCCGCATCCGTGCCAGTGTCGGTTCGGCTTTCGCGGCCGCAGCGTCCGACGCGGTGCCGCGCCACCGCGTCCGCAGCCCGTCGATCGTGGCGCGTTGGGTGTCGATCTGCGTGGCCAAACCCGAAGCCTTCTGACCGAGTTCGCCGGCCGCTTCGGTCAGGGCCTCGGGGCGAGAGGCTTTCACCTGGGGAATGGTCACCGGCATGACACCGGACCCGTCACCGGATGAGCCTGCCGATGCGCTGACCGCCTCGCTCGTCGCCCTGCTGATAGAGATCGGCGGCGCGCAGCAGTTTCTCCGAATGGACGGTCAACTCGTCGCCGACGGTACCCAGCGCAGTGTCGATGACTGTCCCCACGAACTCGCAGGCTCCCGCACATGCCAAACCGGGCACCCCGGTCCCCGCGGCGGACATCGACGTCCCGACACCCATGCCCGAGACAGCCGCACCGACGTCTGTCTGTGCCCGCGCCGCGTCACGCAGCGAGCCCGGGTCGACACGCAAAGTTCCCCCCATGCAAGCAATTTACCCGCGTCGGTACTCAGCCAGCTGCAGAAATCTCCACCGGAATCCCGTTGAGCACCGCGGTACCCGACAGCCGGTCCAGGTGAGTACCGTCGTTGAGCTGGTTCACGTTGACCCCGGGATGGCTGTTCGCGAGCTGCTGACCGGTGCCGCCACGGTTGTGGCCCCAGCCGTGCGGCAGCGACACCACGCCGCGTCGCATCACGTCGGTCACCTCGATCGGGGCAAGCAGTTCACCGCCCGGACCCTTGATGATCGCGATGTCGGTGAGGCCCAGGTCGGCGGCATCGTCGGGGTGGATCTGCAGCGTGCACCGGTTGGACCCGCCGGACAGCGCCGGCAGGTTGTGCATCCAGCTGTTGTTGGAACGCAGATGCCGCCGGCCGATCAGCAGGAAACCACCGGCCGAGCGGCTGAGCGCATCCCGGAGCCGTGCCACGTCGGTGACGACGGGCTCGGGCGCGAGTTCGATTCTCCCGCTTGGGGTTCGCAGCACTTCCGGAATCCGCGGCCGCAGCGGCCCCAGATCGATGCCGTGCGGGTTGGCCTTGAGCTTCTCCAGCGTGAGCCCGTCGGGCCTGGTACCGAACCCATCGCCGTAGGGGCCGAGCCGCAGCATCATGTCGAGCCGGCGTTCATATCCGGGGCCGGTACCGAGCATCGCGGTCAGTTCGTCGACGTCCCGTCCGGCGACCGGAGAATCCGGGTCGGACACCTCCTTGGTCAGCGTCATCACGATCACCTGGGCGTCGACCAGGACGGGATCTGCTTGTACCCCAATGCCGTACAGCACCAGCGCGACGCGCGACAGGATCTCCGCCTCGTCCGGCCGATCCGCGAGGGGCAGCACTGGCGGTGAATAGCGCACGTTGTTGCGGACCGCCAGGTTGTTGAGCGCGAAGTCGAAATGCGGGCTCTGCGCGGGCGGAGGCGGCGGCAGGATGACGTCGGCGTGCCGCGTCGTCTCATTGAGGTAGGGGTCGACCGACAGCATGAATTCGACACTGTCCAAAGCCTTGTCGAGCCGGTCGCCGTCGGGCGCCGAGAGCACCGGGTTCCCGGCGATGGTGATCATCGCCTTGATCTGCCCGTCGCCCGCGGTGTCGATCTCCTCGGCGAGCGCGGCAGCCGGCAACTCGGACAGCACCTCGGGGTAGCCGGAGACCCGGCTGGCCCACCGTCCCGTCCGGAACCCACGACCGGGCTTGGGCGGCCGCGGCGCCGCTACCGCCGCGCCGAGCGGGAACATCACCCCGCCCGGCCGGTCCAGATTGCCGGTGAGCACGTTGATCACGTCGACCAGCCAGCTGCCGATCGTGCCGAACTCAACGGTGGACGTACCGATCCGGCCGTACACTGCCGCCGTCGGCGCTGCCGCGAGATCACGGGCCAGCTCACGAATTTCGTCGGCGCCGACCCCGCAGGCCTGCTCGACGGCTTCCGGCGCGAAGTCGACGGCCAGCGCCCGGACCTGCTCGACGCCGACGACGTGCTCGGCGACGCCACCGAGGTCCACCAGGTCCTCGTCGAACAGCACGTGGACGACGGCGAGCAGCAGCGCCGCGTCGGTTCCCGGGCGCGGGGCGAGGTGGCGGTCGGCGAGCTTGGCGGTCTGGGTGCGGGCCGGGTCGATGACGACGAGCTTGCCGCCGCGCTTCTTCAGCGCCCGCAGCTTACCGGGGAAGTCGGCGGCGGTGGTCACGCTGCCGTTGGACACCAGCGGATTGGCGCCGATGATCACCAGATAGTCGGTGCGGTCCAGGTCCGGCACCGTGAACGCGATGGGGCTGCCGTACATCAAGCCCAGCGCAACATGTTTCGGCATCTGGTCGAGGGTGCTGGCGCTGAACACCTGACGGGTGCCCAAACCTTTGAGGATCAGCGGCGCGTACAGGGCGCCCGCGACGGTGTGCGCGTTCGGATTGCCGAGGTACACCCCGACCGCCGCACCGCCGTGCGCGGCGATCACCGCACCGAGCCGTTCGGCGACGACGGCGTAGGCCTCGTCCCAGGTGGCCTCGGTGAGCACGCCGTCCCGGCGCACCAGCGGGCGCGTCAGCCGGTCGGGGTCGTTGTCGAGCTCACCGAAGCTGGCCCCCTTGGGGCAGATGAATCCTGCGCTGAACACGTCGTCGTGATCACCCCGCGCGCCGGTGACGCGGCCGTCGTCGATGGTGAGGGTCAGGCCGCAGGTGGCTTCGCAGAAGGGGCAGATCCGGAGCGCGGTAGGCATGGTTGCGATTCTGCGCCCCGCCGCGCCCGTTGGTAAGTGCCCGTTGGGATACCTGCGGCTCAGCCGGCTCGGCGAAGCTCGTACTCGCCGCCGAATTCGATCGACTCGATCCGATCCCCGCCGGCCCGTTTGGCTGTGTACATCAGCTGATCGGCGACTCGCAGCAGGTGTTCGGTGAACCATTCGGTATCACCGGTCTGACCGTCGAGCAGCGGGGCCGAAGCGATACCGAAGCTGGCCGTCAAGCACCACCGGGTATCGAGGAGCTGGCGGCGCACGTGTTCGGCGATGGTACAAGCAACGCTGCGATCACCCGCGTAGGCGACGATGAACTCCTCGCCGCCGATACGCGCGAATGTTGCGCTGCCGCGGCAGGCCCGCCGCAGAATCTCGCCGACCATGATGAGCACCTGATCGCCGACGGTATGGCCGAAAGTGTCGTTGATCGACTTGAAGCGATCCAGGTCGATCATCACGAATGACAGATCCGTGGTCCGGTCCGCAGTCGGGGCGCCGACCATCTGCCGTACCGCCCGATCGAACCCACGCCGGTTGAGCAGTGCGGTCAATGGGTCGAAGTCCGAATCGTCGGCGTCACTGCTGAGCAGATACACCATGTACTGAAAGCACAGTGGGGTGACCACGATCGCCACCAGGTAGAAGGCGCAATCGCTGAGTGCCCGGATCAGATCACCCTCCGCGGTCACCCGCACGAAGTACACGCCCGTGACCGCCACCCCGATCGCGATCGGCGCAGCCAGGAACCGGCGGGTGTGCACGCACGCCGCATAGCTGTTGACGAACAAGAAACCGACGATGCCGGCGCCGTCCACCGGGTGGGCCCGCTGGGAGAGAAACAGCAACGCGCCCAACACCGCCAATGCCAGGACAAAGGCCTTCGACATGGCGGCGCTGGGCCAGCACACCGCCCACAGGATGCTGAAACCGGTGCAGGTGATTGCGCTCCCGATCGCGACAGCGATCCCGAGCGGTGCCATGGCACGCGTCTCGCCGAACACCATCAGCGACCACAGCAGGGCGCACGCCAGGCACAGCGCTGCCGCCGAGTGCCGCGCCATCCGTTCCAGGCCGCGGGCTTCCAGGTAGTTACGCAACCAGTCGTACCGAATCGGCAGGCTGAACCAGTCCCGGAGCCAGGCCAGGCAGGTAGTCAGCCGCACATCTGGATGCTAGTGGAACAGCCACATCCAGCAAAGGATCATCTTTTTACGCTAACTGTTCACAGCGGGCACTTAAGTGCGTTGATGCCGAGAACAGTGCCTCAACCGCTAACTACGGCTAACTCAGCCGAGCGATGTTTCCGGGCTGTAGACCTTCGGATCGAGCGTGCCGATGTAGGGCAGGTCGCGGTAGCGCTCGTCGTAGTCCAGGCCGTAACCGACGACGAACTCGTCGGGGATGTCGAACCCGATGTGCGCGACGTCGATGTCGGCGCGCATGGCGTCGGGCTTACGCAGCAGCGTGCACACCCGCAGCGAACGCGGACCGCGCGTCGCCAGGTTGCGCAGCAGCCACGACAGGGTGAGCCCGGAGTCGATGATGTCCTCGACGATCAGCACGTCGCGGCCGTTGATGTCACGGTCGAGGTCCTTGAGGATGCGCACCACGCCCGACGACGAGGTCGACGACCCGTACGAACTGACGGCCATGAACTCGAGCTGGGTCGGCAGCGGGATCGCGCGGGCCAGGTCGGTGACGAACATGACCGCACCTTTGAGCACGGTGATCAGCAGCAGATCCTGGTCGCCGGAGTCGGCTCGGTAGTCCTCGGCGATCAGCGCAGCCATCTCGCCGATGCGCGCCTGAACCTGCTCCTGAGACAGGAGAACTGACTTGATGTCACCCGGATACAGCTCCACGGCAACAGCGTGCCATGCCGCCTGGCCCAGCACCAAGACCGTCCCGCTCGGCGGTCGCTCACACAGGTCGGGCAGCCACTGTGAGTAGTCCGGCGCGGCGGGTGACGACCAATCGCTGATACCGCAGCGAAGAGCTGACCGCACCGCCACCCTGCCCGTGCCAGTCCCCGACCAGCGCGTCGACGGCGCGCAGTTGTACGTCGGTGAGCGCCGTCGCCCCGACGCCCAGCAGCCAGCCGCGGATCACCCGGCGGCGCAGCGCGGCGGGGAGGTCTTCGAGCCCGGCGACCGTCAGGCCGTCGCCGGTGCGCAGGGCGGCCAGGTGCCCGGCGGCCAGGGCGTCGAGGGCGTCGTTGTCCTCCCGCAGCGCGGCGGCGGTGCGGGCCAGGGCCGGCGCGACGCCGCCCGCCAGCACGTCCTCCAGCAGCGGCAGCGCTTCGGTGCGCAAGCGGACCCGGGTGTAGCGCGGGTCGGTGTTGTGCGGGTCCTGCCATGGTGTGAGCCCGAGCTCGGCGCAGGCCGCCACGGTGTCGGCGCGCCGCATCTCCAGTAGGGGCCGTCCCCACGGCGGGTCCCAAACCTGCATGCCGGCAATGGATCTCGGGCCCGAACCCCGACCCAGCCCGAGCAGTACGGTCTCGGCCTGATCATCGAGGGTGTGCGCGAGCAGCACCGGCGCGCCGTCCCGCGCAGCATCCAGTGCGTCGTACCGCGCGGTGCGGGCCGCGGCCTCCGGGCCGCCGTCGGTGCCCACGTGCACGGAAATCACCTGGGCATCAACACAACCCAACTGCCTGGCTTGAGCGGCCGCAGTGGCTGCCACATCGGCCGATCCACGTTGCAGACCGTGGTCGACGATCAAGGCGGTGGTCGGCCTGAGGGCGGCGGCGACCGCGGTCAGCGCCAGCGAGTCGGCACCACCGGAAAGCCCGACGCACCACCGGTCGGCCGGATGCCGGCGCGCGAACGCCGTGACCGCAGGGCGCAGTCGACTCAGAGCACTCGATCGATCCATCGCCGCGGCTCGTCGATTTCGGTTGGCAGCGGCAGGGTTTCGGCATCGGTCCAGATCGCGTTGAACCGCTTCATGCCGACGGTCGACACCACCTCGTCGACGAACTTCTTGCCGCGAGTGTACTGGGCGATCTTGGCGTCGACCCCCAGCAGGGCACGGACGATCCGTTGCAGCGGAGACTGTTTGCGATGGCGGCGCTCGTCGAACCGGCTGCGGATGGCGGCCACCGACGGCACCACCGCCGGACCGACGGCGTCCATCACGTGATCGGCGTGACCTTCCAGCAGCGTCCCGAGCACCAGCAGTTGATCGAGCGCACGCTGCTGCTCATCGGACTGCATGATCCGCATGACACCAAGGATGCCTTGCGAATTCGGGTCGGACTCGCCGCCCCTCTGGGTCCGCACGTACTCGGCCAACCGGCCGGCGATGTCACCGGCATCCAGACCGGATTCGTCGGTCAGCACCGCCAGCGCCTGCGACATGTGCTCGGTGAGCCACGGGTTGGCGCGGAACTGTACGCGGTGCGCCACCTCGTGCAGACACACCCAGAGCCGGAAGTCAGCGGGGTCGACCTTCAATTGCCGTTCTGCGGCAAGCACATTCGGGGCAACCAGCAACAGCTCGCCACCATTGGCAGCAAAGGGGTCGTACTGCCCGAGGATGCCCGACGATACGAACGCCAGCACCGCGCCCGTCTGCGCGCCGGTGACCCGACCGGCCAACATCGCGGCAAGGCCTGTGGCACTTGACGTTTCACCGCCTGTCATGACCCGCATGGATTCGGTGGCGGCACGGACCCAGTCCTGGCGGTCGACGACGCGGGCTTCGGGCACCTCGGCACCTTCGTTGAGCAACGTCACCTCCCGCACCGGGAGCTCGGCCCGGCGCGCGGAATCGGCGAGCTGCTCACGCACCTGGTTGCGGGTGTAGTCGGTGGTCGCCGGTTCCGGGCGGGTCAGCTTGGCGCCGACCGTGGCGGCGAAGCCCCAGTCGACGGCGCGGCCGACGGTCGGCGTCCGGCTCACGAGCCGCACCCGCAGGGCCGCAACGCCGCGGCCAGCGCATCGAGCGCGGTACGCCCCTCCGGACCGGCGTTGTTCGAGATCAGCGCGAAGGTGAGGACCCGTCCGCTCTGGTCGGTGACGATGCCCGCCAGCGCGTTGGTCCCGGTCAGCGAGCCGGTCTTGGCCCGCAGATATCCGGCAGACGGAGTGTCGACGTAGCGGTTCCACAGCGTGCCGCTGCCGCCGGCGATCGGCAGGACGTCGAGCAGCGGCCGCAGCCGGGGCTCGCTGTTGCCCGCCGCGGCGTTGACGACGTCGTCCAGGACGGCTGCGGTGAGCCGGTCGTTGACCGACAGGCCGCTGGCGTCGAACAGCGTCGCGCCCGAGGTGGTCAGTCCCGCTTTCGACAACTGGCCGAGGACGGCACGTACTCCGCCGTCGAAACTCTCCGGCTGGTTCACCGCGGCGGCGACCTCACGGCCGATCGACTCGGCCATCACGTTGTCCGACGCCCACATCATCTCGCGCAGGCGCTCGATCAGCGGCGGGGACTGCACCGCACCGATCTGCTGGCCGGCAGCCGGTGTGGTGCGGACCGTCACGTTGGTGGGGTCGACCCGCAGCGCCGCGGCGAGGGCGCGGCCGGCGTCGAGGGCCGGGGTGGTCGACCGCTTGGACTCCACGGTCGTGGGCTGGACGCGACCGGCGTCGACCATCACCGACTGGATCGGGGCCCAGTCGCCGCCCTCGATATCGGCGACGTCCCAGCCCGGCGCCATCGTCGGGCCGGAGTAGAGGCTGACGTCGACCTGAACGGCGGTGGGGGTGACGCCCGCCTTGCGGACCTGGTCGGCCAGGTCAGAAATGCGGGCCGCGTCGCCGTACCAGGTGTCGGTGCCGGGCGGCGCCGCGGACAGCGTCGGGTCGCCGCCGCCCTTGAGGACCACCACGCCCGGCGTGTCACCCGACACGACCGTGGTGGTCAACCGCGCGTTGCGATCGAGGGTGAGCAGCGCCGCGGCCGCCGTCAGCGTCTTGTTGGTGGACGCGGGCTGCAGGGGAATGTTCGCGCCTTGCGCCCACAGCTGCGTCCCGGTCAGGGCATCGGTGATCCGGCCGCCCAGCATGCCGAGATTCGGGTTGGCCGCCAGCGGCGCCAGTACGGCGGCCAGCTGCGCGGGCACCGGTTGCGCCGCGGCGTCGGAGACCGGCTGCACCCCAGGTTGAGCCGTGACGAGCGCAGGTTGCGGCTTGACGGCCGATCCGGCCGCCGGGACGGCTTCATGCCGCGTCATCACCGCGGCCGCCGCCACCAGCGCGGCAACCAGCACCAGAACTGCCACACCGATCGCCAAGTGGGTCGATCGGCGCCACCGGGTGGGCCGCATGTTGCTCCTGAACTCGTACGGGTCACTGAGCAGGGTATCGCTCGTCTAAGGTGTACCCGGTTATCAGCACAGAGCTAAGGAGCCTCCCGGTGGAGCACGAAGTCGTCATCGAGATCCCCAAGGGTTCGCGCAACAAGTACGAAGTGGACCACGAGACCGGCCGAGTGAAGCTCGACCGCTACCTGTTCACCCCCATGGGCTACCCCACCGACTACGGGTTCTTCGAGAACACCCTCGGCGAGGACGGCGACCCGCTGGACGCGCTGGTGCTGCTCACCGAGTCGGTCTTCCCGGGCTGCATCGTCGACGCCCGCCCGGTCGCCATGTTCAAGATGACCGACGAGGCCGGCGGCGACGACAAGCTGCTGTGCGTGCCCGCCGGCGACCCGCGCTGGGATCACATCCAGGACCTGGGCGACATCTCGCAGTTCGAGCTGGACGCCATCAAGCACTTCTTCGTGCACTACAAGGACCTGGAGCCCGGCAAGTTCGTCAAGGCCGCCGACTGGGTCGGCCGTAAAGAGGCCGAAGAAGAGCTGGCCCGCTCGATCGCCCGGTTCGAGACCGAAGAGCACTGAGTTTCAGCGGGCCGCTTCGATCCGGCCCGCCAGCATCGCGGTCCAGTCCGCGATGTACTCCTCATCCGGGGTGTCCGCCTGCGGGGCATGGAAGACGACGCGCGTCGCCTGCTTGCCCAGCAGCGCGTTGACCCCGACCACTGCGATGCGCCTGGCCTCGGCCTGATCGAGGCCAGGCGCGCAACCCCCGATCCAGTCGGCCAGTTCGCTGTACAGGCCGTCGACCAGGGCGGCATAGGCGGCGTTCAGCCGGTCCGACCGGTCCGCCGGCGTGCGAGCCGCGACCTGCAGGAACTGGCTTTCCTGGTTCAGCACACTGAGCACATACCGGCCGAGCAGCGTGAGTTCTGTCCGCAGCTCCCCCTCACCGGCGAACAGCGCGCTGATGTCGTGCATCGCCCGCCGCCGGTCCAGCTGCCTGTCGATGCCTGCCGCCAGCAGGGCCTCTTTGGTTTTGAAGTGGTTGTACAGCGCGCCGCAGCCGGGCACCAGGCCGGCGGCTTTCTCGATCGCAGTGATGCTGGTGGCCTGGTAGCCCTGCTCACTGAACAGCCGCATGGCCTCGGTGACCAGACGTTCCCTGGTCCGTTCCTTGATCGAGGTTTCCACCATTGACTCCCACCATTGACTGCATATAAGAAGGGTCATATATTTCGTACTAGGTCACCATACAACGCTTGGAGGCGCAATGGCCGGAAATGTGCCGCGCGGACGTATCCGCCGCACCATGCCGGTCGCCGGCTTCACCGCCCGCGCCGCGGGTGGGCGGATGGTCGCGGCGTTGCAGGAGAGGGCCGGCAACACCGGCGCGGTCGAACGGTTCCACGAGCGCACCGCAGAGCAATACGCCGAACTCCTCGGCCACTCCAAAGGCGTGCTGATGAAGGCCGGCCAGCTGATGTCCATGGTCGACGCCAATGCCATTGGCGCGGGCGAACTCTCGCCGTACCAGCGGGCCCTGACCCGGCTGCAGGCCGACGCGCCGCCGATGGATTCAGCGCTGGCCCGGCGCATCGTCGAGGACGACCTGGGACGCCCGATCTCCGCGGTGTTCGCGTCGTTCTCCGACGAACCGATGGCGGCCGCGTCCATCGGACAGGTCCACCGGGCCGTCCTGCACGACGGCCGTGACGTCGCGGTGAAGATTCAGTACCCCGGTGTGGCACAAGCGATTCGCGACGATCTGTCGAACACCGAGTTGCTGGCGACCATGTTCCGGTTCGCGGCCGGCGCGGCCAGCACGCTCGGCACAATCCTGCCCGATGTCGCCCCGATCGCCGCAGAGATATCCGAACGCATCTCCGAGGAGATCGACTACCGCCGGGAAGCCGCCCACATCACCGCGTTCAGCGAGCTCTGGCGTGACCACCCCTACGTTCGCGTGCCCGAACTGGTCGGCGAGGCATCGGGCGACCGCGTCCTGACCATGACGTACCTCGACGGATTGAATTGGGGCGCAGCGCAAGACGCCGACCAGAATACCAAGGACACGTGGTCCGAGGTGATCGCGCGGTTCGTCACCGGCTCCTACCGGCACGGCCATCTGTTCCACGCCGACCCGCACCCGGGCAACTACCGATTCGGCCTCGACGGCACCGTCGGATTCGTCGACTTCGGTTGCGCGAAGATCCTTCCCGAAGGTCAGCGCCGGCGCATCGTGAACCTGATGCGCTGCGCGGTCGAAGGGCGCCGCGACGATCTGCGGTCGAGCATGGTCGAAAGCGGCTTCTTCGCAACCGATTCGGTACTGACCGCCGATGATGCCTACCGCTGGTGGGAGGGCATCATCTACGAGATCCTGGCGCCGCAGCCGGTGACCTACACCGACGAGGCATCGCGGCGCGCCATCGCCTCGATGCTGGACGTCCGCGAGGCGGACCATCCCATGCGGCACATCAGGGTGCCCGCCGATTTCGTGTTCTTCTCGCGCCTGAACCTGTCGATGAATGCGATTTTCACCGCACTGAACGCCACCTTCCACGCCCGCGGAATGCTGGACGAAATGGATGGCGTCGCAGCGCCTGTCACCGATCTGGGCCTCGAACACGAGGCGTGGGTCAAGCGCCGCGGACTGCCACACGGGACGGACGATCATGTCGCCTAACGACGTCGCAGCGGCCCGGCTGCCCTGGGACGCCGCTGATCCCTACCTCTTCTACGAGGCCCGCCGGCGCGACGGTGATGTCGTATGGGACAGCGTCGCCCAAGGTTGGCTGGTGCTCAGCTACGACGCGGCCCGACAGGTGCTCGGCGGGTCCGGCTGGACCAGCGATCCGCTGGCCAACCCGGTGGCGCGCGCATCGATGATGATGATGGCACCGGAATTCACCAAGGCCTCAATGCTTTTCACCGACGGCGCCGATCACGACCGGCTGCGCGGCGCGGTCCGGGACGCGTTCACGCGCAGCACGGTGGCCGGATTGACCGAGGGTGTGGAGACGATCGCCGCCGAGGTCATCGCACAGGCGCCCACCGGCGAGCCGTTTGATTTCATGTCGCAGATCGCGCTGCCCCTACCGATCGCGGTGGTCGGTGAATGGCTCGCACTCGATCCGGCGCACGCGGCGTCACTGCGTGAACTGTCGCCGTCGATCATCCGGATGCTCGGCACCCTCGCCGATCCCGTGGAGGTGGCAGAGGGGTTCGGTGCGGCCGCCGCGTTGATGGCGGAGTTCCTGCCACTCGCCGCCGACCGCCGGGCGCATCCCGGCGACGACCTGTTCAGCTTCATCGCCACCGACCCCGAGCTGTCCCTCGAGGACGTCGTGGTGACAGCCATCCTGATCGCGGTCGCCGGGCACGAGACCACGGCGAATCTCCTTGGCGCGGGGCTGATTCGGCTCGTGGATGAACGGGTCGACACCGTGGACGGGGCGGTGATCACCGAACTGCTGCGGCTCGACGGTCCCGTGCAGTCGACGGTGCGTACCGCCACCGAGGACCACCGACTGGGCGGCGTCGATATCGCGGCCGGAGACAGCGTCGTCGTGGTGGTGGCGGCCGCCAATCGTGACCCGGCGGTGTTCGAGGAGCCCGGCCGCTTCCGCGTGGACCGCACCGGCCCAGCACCCGTGGCCTTCGGATACGGAGCGCACTACTGCCTGGGTTCGGCCCTGGCCCAGCTGGAGTTGACCGTGGCGCTGCGGGAAGTCATTGCCCGCCAACCTGTTATGAGCGGGGCCGTTACCTGGCGGGATACGCCGGCCATCCGCGGGCCCCAGACGTTGCCGGTGGTGTTCCGCTGATGCGGGTGTTCGTGACCGGAGGCACGGGTGCCATCGGCACCCATACCGTCCCCGCACTGGTCGCTGCCGGCCACTCCGTCACCGCTCTGGCCCGCGGTGACGCCAAGGCCGCGGTGTTGCGGAGCCAAGGCGCCGAACCGGTTTCGGTGTCGCTGTTCGACCGCCGCGGATTGGCCGATGCATTCGCCGGCCACGATGCGGTGGTCAACCTGGCATCAGCGCTCCCTTCCACAACGGCGTTCATCCGCAAATCGGCGTGGGCAGAATGCGAGCGGGTGCGTTCAGAGGGCTCCGCCACCGTCGTCGACGCGGCCCGAGATGCGGGTGTACAGAGGATGATTCAAGAGTCTGTCGTGATGATCTACCGCGACGGTGGAAGCGACTGGGTCGACGAAGACCAGCCCGTCGACCACTACCCCATCACGCGTGGCAACCACGCCGCCGAAGCCAGCGCGCGACGGTTCGGCGAGCAGTCGACGATCCTTCGGTTCGGGGTGTTCTACGGTCCGCACGCCGCACACAGTGAACAGATCCTCGAGATGGCCAAGTGGCACATCGGGTTTGTCCCGGGCCGAAGCAGTACCTATATCTCGTCGATCCACGTCGCGGATGCGGCGAATGCCGTCGTCGCGGCGCTCGCGGTCCCCGGTGGCACGTACAACATCGTCGACGACAGTCCGCTGACCAAACGCGAATATGCGGACGCCTGCGCCGCGGCCGTCGGGCACCGCATCTGGATAACTGGGCCGGGACGAGTGGGACTTCTGCTCGGCGACCGACTTACGTCCATAACGCGATCACTTCGCGTGAGCAACAAGTGCTTTCGCGACGTTTCGGGCTGGCGGCCCCGGTACCCCAGCGCCGCCGAGGGATACCGCGCGATGGCGCAGCTAGGCTGAAACACACTCCGACGGCGCGGATTCGCACCACGGCGTGACGCCACGGAAGTGGTACCGATGCGTGGCGATCCAACGGTAGACACGCTCCTGGAGCGCACCGACTCCCGGAATGGCGTAGACCCACAACGGCAACCGAGTGCCCAGGGCCGCGGACAGTGCGGCGTTGGCAGCCTTCGCACCGCCGAACACTTCGCCGGACGAATCCAGCCACCACACCGATTCCATGAGATGTTCTGGTGCCACGCCGAGCCTCTCGGCTGTGCCGGGCTTCTGGAACGGTTCGGTACGGACCCGACCGGTGCGATTCATCCGCAGCAGCGCGTTACGCGCGCGGGTACACATCCCACACTTGCCGTCGAAGAACAGCACACCGTCCATGACCTCATCATGCGCTGGCGAGCGACATCCGCGGCCGTGAGTCGCCACACACCTGGCTAGGCGGCGGGATTGATCCGCGCGATGTGGACATCGTGGGTGAAGATGCGGAGGCCTTCGGGTGTCGGTGGCGCGGTGGAGGTGTACACCGCTCCTGATGGCGTGGTCAGCGCGATGGTGTGCCGGCCGTACCGGTCATAACTCGCCGCGGCCTGCCAACCCGGTTCTTCTTTGACGTAATTGCAGTGTTCACACAACCCATCCCCGTTGTGCGCACTGGTGGGCCCACTCTTGGCATGCGGGGTGACGTGGTCGGTGTGCCGAATCCGCGCATTGCAGAACGGGGTACGGCAGATCTGATCGCGCAGGCTGATGAACGTCGCGAGCGCCTTCGGAAACGCCCGCGACCTCGACTCCATCGCCACCAACTTGTTCGTCCCGGGCTGGGCGTACAAACGCCGCAACGCCGCCCCCACCGTCGCATCGGCCGCCGCGGCCAGCACCAAATCCCGGGCCACCGCCGCCGGGATAGGTCCGTAGCCGTCCAACTGCGCGGGCTGCTCACCCCCGGTCAGCAGCGTCTCATCCGAGAGCACCAGATTCACCGTCACCGGCACCGGCGACTCGACGGGATCGCGGCCGGTGACCCGCTCCACCACCACATCGGCCATCACCTGCGCACGGCTGCGCTCCGACCCCGCCGCCACCACCGACGCCGCCTCGTGTGCGAGCGTCTGGCGCACCAACTGCCCCTGGGCGGCCGGCAGTCGCACCGTCATCGACATCATGCCGTCACCGGTCACCCGGAACCGCACATGCCGCGTAGCCTGCGCCCGCGCCATCTTCTCCACCACGCTCTGCTGATCCAGCTCATAGGCGATCCGCGCGCCCTCCGCCGTGATCTCGGCGTTGCCCAACCCCGCCAACGGGCCCGGATCCCCACACAGCTCCACATCCAGCAGCTGACGATCCAACGGCGACAGGCACGCCGCTTCTTTGGTGATCAACTCGGTCCGATACTCCGACAGCACACCCGACTCCAACGCGGCCAACGTGCGCGGCATATCCGCGACCAGGATGCGGGCCATCGCCATCAACCGCTCACCCTTGTGTGGGGACTCCTGCCGAGCCAGGCCGACCTCCGAGCCCAACGCCGCCCGCGACACCCGCGGCCCACCCGCCCGTGCGGCCGCCACCCGCCGCGCCTCCAACGCCGCCGCCAGCCGCGCCTGCTCGGCTGCCGCAGCCGACTTCGCCCGCTCGAGCTCAGCCACGCGACCCAACAACGCCGCCTCATCGGCGCCGGGACCCAATGCTTCGCTCATATGTTCGAATATGCGCGTTTCTACTGACTCAAACTTTCTGGCAGGCGCCGACTGTGGATGAATGCGGATCTGTGAATAAACAGGGTCGCCTGCTACCAGTTTTCGCGGCTTTAACATGGAGAAAATCTGCACGTACCCTGCACATTCGATGATGTCCATGTGTTGATGCATCAGGGCATTGGTCTCGACGCGTTCAACGCCATGCCAAAGCAGCGGGCGGTGCACGCACTGTACGAATGCTGCTACAGCGTGCCCCTGGCCGGCAGCCTGGCCGACGGGCGAATCTACGACGACCACGACCATCTGTATCGGCGGGCCGACGACCTGCTGTTCGCGTTGGGTGACACCTCGGTGGATGCGATCCTGCAGGCCTACCCGCAGGTCGGACGCCGGCCGGGTAGCGCCCGCTCGCAATTCGAGCAGTGCGCCGTGTGCGACCGTGACCCGGGGCTGATGGCGACGCTGCAGACCAACGCATCGACCTACCGGGACCACTTCGGGTTCGATTTCGTGATGTTCGTCGGCGCCATGAGCGCCGACGAAGTACTGACCCACATGGCCGACCGGATGCACAACGACCACGAGACCGAGCGCAAGGTGGTCCGTAACGAGCTGGCCCGGATCAATCGGACCCGGCTGGAGCGCATGCTGGGACCCGAGGGCGGCTACAACAACTGGTAACGAAGCTGCCACGGCAAGCCCGCCGCCAGGAACAGTTCGCCAAGCCTTAGTAGTTTGTACCCGTGCATCAGGAGATCCCCCCGCAGTACGTGCGTTCAGCGAACGCACCGCAGGCCCGGACACTCATCGACATCCTCTACGCCACGGCCGCTCAATATCCCGATGCGCCGGCCATCGACGACGGCACCGTCCAGCTCACCTATGCCGAGCTGATCGCCGACGTCGAGGAAAGCGTGGCCTGGCTGGCCGCACGGGGCATCGGCCGCGGTGATCGCATCGGCATCCGCATGCCCTCGGGCAGCTACGCGCTGTACGTGTCGATCCTGGCGACCCTGGCGACCGGCGCCGCCTACGTCCCGGTCGACGCCGACGATCCCGAGGAACGCGCCGCGCTGGTCTTCGGCGAGGCCGGTGTGGTCGGCGTCATCACCGAAGAAGGCCTGGTCCGGGGACCCGGCTCGACCCGCGGCTGGCAGGCAGGCAGGCCGCTGACCCGCGATGACGCCTGGATCATCTTCACCTCCGGCTCCACCGGTACCCCGAAGGGCGTCGCGGTGACGCACCGCAACGCCGCAGCGTTCGTCGACGCCGAGGCCGAGATCTTCCTGAAGGACAATCCGCTGGGCCCGGGCGACCGGGTGCTGGCGGGACTGTCCGTGGCGTTCGACGCATCCTGCGAAGAGATGTGGCTGGCCTGGCGCTACGGCGCCTGCCTCGTCCCGGCGCCGCGCTCGCTGGTGCGCAGCGGCATGGACCTGGGCCCCTGGCTCGTCTCCCGTGACATCACGGTCGTCTCGACGGTCCCGACGCTCGCCTCGCTGTGGCCGGCCGAGGCCCTCGAAGCCGTGCGGCTGCTGATCTTCGGCGGCGAAGCCTGCCCGCCTGAACTGGCCGAGCGTCTGGCTGTCGAAGGCCGCGAGGTGTGGAACACCTACGGCCCCACCGAAGCCACCGTCGTCGCGTGCCTCGCGCCGCTGGGCGGCGGGCCGGTCAGCATCGGGCTGCCCCTGCCCGGCTGGGACCTGGCCGTCGTCGACAAGGACGGCCTACAGGTCGGCTACGGCGACGTCGGTGAATTGGTGATCGGCGGCGTCGGTCTGGCCCGCTATCTCGACCCCGAGAAAGACGCCGAGAAGTACGCCCCGATGGAGACTCTCGGCTGGGGCCGCGCCTACCGCAGCGGTGACCTGGTCCGGCTGGAGCCGGACGGTCTCTACTTCCAGGGGCGCGCCGACGATCAGGTCAAGGTCGGCGGCCGGCGAATCGAACTCGGCGAGGTCGACGCCGCACTCGTCAACCTGCCCGGCGTCAGCGGCGGCGCCGCCGCAGTGCGCAAGACGGCCACCGGCACTCCCCTGCTGGTCGGTTACATCGCCAGTGCCGACCCCGAATTCGATATCACCAACGCTCGCAAGACACTTGCCGAGTCGCTGCCCGCCGCGCTCGTTCCGCGGCTCGTCCTGGTCGACGAATTGCCCACGCGCACATCAGGAAAGGTCGACCGCAACGCCTTGCCCTGGCCCGTCGACTCCGCGGGCGATGACAGCCCCGATCTGGACGGCACCATGGGCTGGCTCGCCGGGCTGTGGCGCGACGTATTGGCCTCCCCCATCGACGGGCCCGGAGCCGACTTCTTCGCCCTCGGCGGCGGCTCGTTGTCCGCGGCACAGCTGGTCTCGCTGCTGCGCCAGAAGTATCCGCAGGTCACCGTCGCCGACCTCTACGACCACCCGCGGCTGGGCTCACTGGCCGGCTACCTGGACGAGCTCGACCCGCCGCCGGCAGTCGAAACCCGAAGCGTCACACCGGTTCCGCTGACGACCCAACTGATCCAATCCCTCGTCGCGATCCCGCTCGCCACCCTGGCCGGCATGCAGTGGGTGGTCTGGCTGGCAATCCTGAACAACATCGCCGCCGCTCTGCACCTGCTGCCCTGGGCCCACACCGTCAACTGGTGGGTGATCCTGGTCGGGTTCCTGGTGTTCGTCACGCCGATCGGCCGTATGGGTATCGCCGTGTTCTGCGCCCGCGCCCTGCTGTCCGGTCTGGAACCGGGCACCTACAAGCGCGGCGGCTCCGAACACCTGCGGGTCTGGCTCGCCGAACGCCTCGGTGAGGCCAGCGGTGCCGAAAACCAGGCCGGCGCACCGTGGTTGGTGTACTACGCCCGCGCCTTGGGCAACCAGGTCGGCAACGGCGTCGACCTGCACTCCGCCCCGCCGGTCACCGGCATGCTCTCCCTCGGGGACCGCTGCTCGGTCGAACCGGAAGTCGACCTCAGCGGGCACTGGATCGACGGCGACCTGTTCCACGTCGGCCCGATCAGCATCGGCAACGACGCCACCATCGGCGCCCGTACGACGCTGCTGCCGGGTGCGGTGGTCGGCAAGAACGCCGACGTCGCACCAGGTTCCGGCGTGATCGGCAAGGTCAAGGCAGGGCAGTACTGGAAGGGCTCACCGGCGGTGAAGTCCGGCAAGGCGCACCACCCGTGGCCCGACGAACGGCCGGGCCGCGCCCCGCAGTGGATCGCGATGTACGGGCTGACGTCGGTCCTGTTGGGTGGTTTGCCGATCCTGGCCCTCGCCGCGGGGCTGGCGGTGCTGATTCTGCCGGTGCGCCATACCCATTCGCTGCCGGAGGCGATCGTGCCGGTCGCGTTGTGGACGCCCGTCGCCGCGGTGGCCGCCATGGCGGTGTACGCCGCGCTGACTGTGATCGGGGTGCGCCTGCTGGCCCTCGGCCTGACCGAGGGCTACCACCCGGTGCGCAGCCGGGTCGGCTGGCAGCTGTGGGCCACCGAGCGGCTGATGGATGCCGCCCGCAACTACCTGTTCCCGATCTACGCGAGCCTGCTGACGCCGTGGTGGCTGCGGATCCTCGGCGCGAAAGTCGGTAAGGACACCGAGATTTCGACAGCGCTGTTGACGCCCAAGTTCACCGAGGTGCTCGACGGCGCCTTCCTGGCCGACGACACCATGGTGGCGTCGTACGAACTCGGCGGCGGCTGGATTCACGTGGCCAAGGCGACCGTCGGCCGCCGCGCGTTCCTGGGCAACTCCGGCATCACGCAACCGGGACGCCGCGTCCCCGACGACGGACTGGTCGCCGTGCTGTCGGCCACCCCGCACAAGGCCAAGGCCGGGTCGTCGTGGCTGGGCAGCCCGCCGATCCGGTTGCGCCGCCAGCCAACTGAATCGGACACGCTGCGCACCTTCCACCCGTCGCTGCGGCTGAAGATCATGCGGTCGACGGTCGAGACCCTGCGGATCGTGCCGGTGATGGTGACGTTCGGCATCGGCGTCGCGGTCCTCGGCGTCCTGCAGGCCCTGGCCGGCGAATTCGGTTGGCTGTGGGCAGCATTGGGCGCCGGACTGGTGCTGCTGAACGCGGGTGCGGTCGCCGGTGCCATCGCCGTGGTCGCGAAATGGTTGATGGTCGGGCGCATCCGGGCCGTCGAGCATCCGCTGTGGTCCCCGTTCGTGTGGCGCAACGAGGTGTCCGACACCTTCGTCGAAACCGTCGCCGGGCCGTGGTTCGCCCGCGCCGCCAGCGGCACCCCCGTGATGAACCTGTGGCTGCGGGCCCTCGGAGCGGCCATCGGCCGGGGTGTGTGGTGCGAAACCTATTGGCTGCCAGAGGCCGATCTGGTGACGCTGGGCCGGGGCGCGACGGTGAACCGGGGCTGCGTCGTGCAGACCCACCTGTTCCACGATCGCATCATGCAGCTGGACACCGTGGTGCTGGAGCCGGGCGCCACGCTCGGTACCCACTGCGTGGCACTGCCCGCGGCCAGTATCGGCGCCGGCGCGACGGTCGGCCCGGCGTCACTGGTGATGCGCGGCGACGCGGTGCCGGCGTCGACTCGCTGGCAGGGCAATCCGATTGCCCCGTGGGTCGGCAAGAAACGCAAGTCCGGCGGCCGGCAAAAGGCGCAGGCCGCATGACCCGGACGAACAAGAAGGACCGCAAAAGCGTTGCGCCGGTGATCGATCCATACCTGCCGAACAACGGCAACTTCGGCTTCCGGGTGTCCCGCTACGAACTGAGCCTCGAATACCGGGTGGAGAGCAACCGGCTGACCGGCATCGCCACCATCACCGCGGTCACCCTGGCGTCGCTGCACTGGTTCACCCTGGATCTGTCCGACGCGTTGGCGGTGGCCAAGGTCGAGGTGAACGGCCGTCGCCCCGCCAAGTACCGCACCGTCCACGGCAAGCTGCACATCACCCTGCCGAGCGCGTTGCCTGCCGGGGCCGCGATGACCGTGACGGTGCGCTACGGCGGCAACCCGCGCCCGATCAAATCCATCTGGGGCACGGTCGGTTTCGAGGAGCTGACGGAGGGCGCCCTGGTCGCCGGGCAGCCGAACGGTGCCGCGTCCTGGTTCCCATGTGACGACCACCCGAGCAGCAAGGCCAGTTACCGCATCGCGGTCAGCACCGACAGCCCGTACCGGGTTGTCGCCAACGGCGAGCTGGTGAGCCGCAAAACCCGTGCGGCACAGACCATGTGGGTGTACGAGCTGGCCGAGCCGACGTCGACCTACCTGATCACCCTACAGATCGGCCGGTACGAGTCGGTGCGGCTGTCGAAGTCGCCGGTGCCGATGTCCGCGGCCCTGCCGCAGCGGCTGATCCGCAATTTCGAGTACGACTTCGGCCGGCAGCCGCAGATGATGCAGCTGTTCACCCGGTTGTTCGGGCCGTACCCGTTGTCGAGCGGGTACAGCGTCGTGGTCACCGACGACGAGCTGGAGATTCCGCTTGAAGCGCAAGGCGTTTCGATTTTCGGCGCCAACCACTGCGACGGCCGCCGCAGCGCCGAGCGGCTGATCGCGCACGAGATGGCCCACCAGTGGTTCGGCAACTCGGTGACAGTGCGGCGCTGGCGGGACATCTGGCTCCATGAGGGATTCGCCTGTTACGCCGAGTGGCTGTGGGCCGAGGAGTCGGGCTGGCGGACCGCCGACCAACTGGCCGCGCACAACCTGCAGAAGCTGCGGGGCCTGCCGCAGAATCTGCTGCTGGCCGATCCGGGCCCGGAGGACATGTTCGACGACCGCGTCTACAAGCGCGGCGCCCTCACCCTGCACGCCCTGCGGCGCACCATCGGCGATGCGAATTTCTTTGCACTGCTGCGGGATTGGACGACCCGCTACCGGCACTCGACCGCGGTGACCGACGACTTCACCGGCCTGGCCGCGAACTACACCGACCAGTCCCTGCGCGGACTGTGGACCGCGTGGCTCTACACGGTGGAACTGCCGGCGCTGTGAATCCCAGCAGTGTGGCGCGGGTCGCAGTCGCGACGGTGCTCAGCGCGCTGTGCGGCTACGCGATCCTGTACCTCGCCGCACGCGACCTGGCCCCCGCCGGTTTCTCGGTCTTCAGCGTCTTCTGGGGCGCGTTCGGGTTGTTCACCGGAGCGGCCAACGGCCTGCTGCAGGAAGCCACGCGCGAGGTCCGCATCGCCCGCACCGCCGAGCCCCAGCCGGGGCCGCACCTGCAGCCCATCCGGGTGGCCGCGCTGGTGGCCGTCGCCGCGGGGCTGCTGATCGCCGGCACCGCCCCACTGTGGGCCGGCCACGTGTTCGTCGAATCCACCCCGCTGAGCGTGACGCTGCTGAGCGTCGGCCTGGCGGGCTTCTGCCTGCACGCCACCCTGCTGGGTGTCCTTGCCGGAGCGGACGGCTGGACGCAGTACGGCACGCTGATGGTGACCGACGCGGGCATCCGGGTCGCCGTCGCCGTCGCCGCGTTCGTCCTGGGCTGGGGGCTGGACGGTTACCTGTGGGCCACCGTCGCCGGCTCGATGTCCTGGCTGATCCTGCTGCTGGCCTCCCGCGTGGCCCGGTCCGCGGTCGCCATCCACACCCCCGGCACGCCCCGGACCTTCCTGACCGGGTCGGCACATTCGATCGCCGCCGCCGGCGCCAGCGCCGTCCTCGTGATGGGTTTCCCGGTGCTGCTACAGGCCACGTCCCGGGACCTGGGAGCCACCGGCGGCGTCATCATCCTGGCGGTGACACTGACCCGCGCCCCGCTGCTGGTGCCGCTGACCGCGATGCAGGGCAACCTGATCGCGCATTTCGTCGACAACCGGCGACTGCGAGCCCTGCTCACCCCGGCCCTGGTGCTCGCCGGACTGGGCGCGTTGGCGGTGCTGGCCGCCGGGCTGGCCGGGCCGTGGCTGCTGCGCACGCTGTTCGGTCCCGAGTACGCCGCAAGCGGTGCGCTGCTGGCCTGGTTGACGGCCGGCGCCGTCGCCATCGCCTTCCTGACGCTGACCGGGGCCGCGACGGTCGCCGCCGCGCTGCACCGGGCCTACGCGGTGGGTTGGGTGAGTGCCACGGTGGCCGCGGCACTGTTGTTGTTGCTGCCTTTGGACCTGCAGACCCGCACCATTGTCGCGTTGATGTGCGGGCCGCTGGTCGGCATCGTCGTCCACCTGGCCGCGCTTGGCGCGATCAGGCGCCGCTGAGCGTGTATTTTCGGCATCAACATGTCCTTGTATCGCGACGTCTGGATCGTCATCCCCGCCTACAACGAGGCGAGCGTCATTGCCGACGTCGTCGCTGATGTGCGGGCCGTCTTCCCCAATGTCGTCTGCGTCGACGACGGAGGCCGTGACGACACCGGCGACCGGGCCTTCGCCGCCGGCGCCCACGTGGTGCGGCACCCGGTGAACCTCGGTCAGGGAGCGGCCATCCAGACCGGCGTCGAGTACGCCCGATCCCGGCCTGGGGCAGAGGTTTTCGCCACGTTCGACGCCGACGGCCAGCACCGGGTCAAGGATGTCGTGCGGATGATCGAGCGGCTGCGGACCGAGGAGCTGGACATCGTGATCGGCACCCGGTTCGCCGACCAACCGCCCGAACGCATGCCGATCCTGAAGCGGCTGTTGCTGCCGATCGTCGCCAAGCTCAGCCGGTCCAGTCGCAAGCTGCACCTGACCGACGCCCACAACGGCTTGCGGGTGTTCAACAAGACGGTGGCCGACGGGCTGAACCTGACCATGAACGGCATGAGCCACGCCAGCGAATTCGTCTCCCTCATCGTGGAGAACCGCTGGCGGGTCGCCGAACAGTCGGTGCAAATCCTGTACACCGACTATTCGATGTCGAAGGGTCAACCGCTGGTCAACGGCGTCAACATCGTCGTCGACGGGCTGCTGCGCGGAAGGTTGCGCCGATGATCTGGACCAAGGCACTGCTGATCGGCGCGGTGGTCCTGCTGCTGGCCTACCTGTTCAGTTCCCGGCGCAACGCACAGTCGCGGGCGTGGGTGAAGGTCGGCTACGTGCTGTTCGTGGTCGGCGCCATCTACGCGATCCTGCGCCCCAACGACACCACGGTGGTGGCGCACTGGCTCGGCATCGGCCGCGGCGCCGATCTCCTGTTGTACGCGCTGGTCATCGCGTTCCTGTTCACGACGATCAGCGCATACATGCGGTTCAAGGACCTCGAACTGCGCTACGCCCAACTGGCCCGGGCGGTGGCGCTGGAAGGCGCGCGCGTCCCCGAGCCCGATCCGCCGACCCGTCAGGTCTGAAGGCTTCCCAGCATCGTGGCCAGCAGCTGGATGCGGCCGTCTTCGAGTTCGGGCTGCGGTAGCACGGCACGGATCAGCGCCGCACCGTCGAAGGTGTTGACCATCACGGCGACGATCAGCATCAGCAGTTCCGGCGGCAACTGATCCGCGCCGGGCATCTCCTGCGCCGTCTCGTAGATGTTGCGGCCGTACTCGACGAGGGCGCCCTGCAGCGTCGCCCGCAGCTTCTCGTCGGTGCGCGCCGCGACCATCAGCTCGTACATCACCGCGTTGGTGGCGTTGCCGCTGATGTCCCGCAGCGCGATCAACGCGCCTTCCAGAGCCGGCCGGTCCGAAGGGATTTCGGCGATCTGCTTGCTGAACTGCTCGAGCTGTCTACGCATGACCTCGAGCGCCGTCGCGGCCATGAAGTCGCCCATGGTGGCGAAGTGTTTGAACAGCGCACCGTCGGAGACCTCGGCACGACGCGCGATCACCGCCGCCGAGGCGCGGGCGTAGCCGACCTCGACGATGGTCTCGATCGCGGCGTCGAGGAGCCGAGCCCGCGTCTCTTCCCTGCGTTGCTGTTGCGTTCTGGCCATGTCAGACCGGCTGCGCCACCGGTAGTTTCGCCCCGCGCGCCGGCAGGTAGTGGCCGGACTTCACGGTCTGGCCGTAGCCGTCACGGAACTCACCGTCGCGGAACACCACCTGGCCACCCACACCGGTCGCCACGACGGCGGCGTCGCTGCGGTTGACCATGCGGCTCAGGCCGCCGTAGAACTCGACCGAATCCTCGTGGTACGCCTCGAGTTCGGCGTTGAGCCCGGCCGGGTCGATCACCACGAAGTCGGCGCGCTCGCCCTGCCGTAGGGTGCCGGCCTCCAGGCCGAACCAGTCGGCGACCTCGCCGGTCAGCCGGTGCACGGCATGCTCGGTGGTCATGAACGGCCGGCCACTCTTGTCGGCGTCCTGTACCCGGCGCAGCATCCGCAGCGCGTAGTTGTAGAACGCCATATTGCGAAGGTGCGCACCGGCATCCGAGAAGCCCATGTGGACCGCCGGCTCCGTGGCCAGCTTGTCGAGCTGCTTGGGGCGGTGGTTGGCCACGATGGTGGTCCAGCGGGTGTTGCGCTCGCCGTGCTCCACCAGGACGTCGAGGAAGGCGTCGAGCGGGTGGCTGCCGCGCTCGTCGGCGATCTGCCCAAAGCTCTTGCCGATCAACGACTTATCGGGGCACTCGACGATGGTCGAGTCGTGGAAGTCACGGTGCCACAGGGTCGGACCCAGCACCTTCTTGTCGAACGACTTACGGAACCGGCGCCGGTACTCCGGGTCGGCCATCAGCTTGTTGCGCTCCAACTGATCCTTCAGGTGCAGCGCTGCGGTACCCGCACCGAACTCCTCGAAAACCGGGAGATCGATTCCGTCCGAATACAATTCGAACGGCACCGGCAGATGCTGGAAGCGCACCTTCGAGTTCAGGACCTTGTTGGCCAGGCGGGTCACCGGGCCCAGGAGGTACACGGCGCCGGGCGAGGACTTGGCATCGGCGGCCACCAGCAGGCTCATCCGCACGCCGGCACGACGACCGAACCAGCCGCTGCTCTCGAGGAAGAAGTTCAGTGCCTCTTGCAGTTTGGCGACGTTGGGCGCGCTCTGCAGGATGCGGCCGCGCCCCCGCAGCACCTTGATCAGGCGGCGGCGTTCCCGCCAGGTGGCGAAGGTCGACGGCAGCGCACGGGACCGGAAGCGGTCACCGTCGAGCTTGTCGATCGCGGCGTCCATGCCGGACATGCCGAGCATGCCGGCGTCCAGGGCCGCCTCGAGCCGCGACGCCATGGTCTCCAGCTCGGCGTTGGTCGGGGTGACGTTCGGGGTCGTCGCGCGGTCCAGGCCCAGCACCGAGGTGCGCAGGTCCGAGTGGCCCAGCAGCGAGCTGACGTTGGGACCGAGCGGCAGCGCTTCGAGCGCCTGCACGTACTCGGCGGGTCCGGACCACGACCGGCTCTGCTCAAGCGCGCCGACGACGAACTTGCGCGGCACCGCCTCGACGCGGCTGAACAGGTCGGCTGCGTCCTCGTTCTCGGCGTACACCGTCGACAGCGAACACATGCCCAGCAGCACCGTCGTCACGCCGTGCCGGACCGACTCACGCAGGCCCGGGTCGAGCAGTACCTCGGCGTCGTAGTGCGTGTGGACGTCGATGAAGCCCGGCGTCACCCACTTGCCCTTGGCATCGATGACGTCGGGGCAGCCCGTCTCATCGAGCGGCTGCGCCGACACCGTCGCGACGACACCGTCGCGGATACCCAGATTGCGCGGTTGCGGCGTGCGGCCGGTGCCGTCGAACCACAGGCCGTCTTTGACGATCACGTCGTAGGTCATGACGTGACGCTAACCCAGAAAGTGAGTACTTACAATCTTTTTCTGCATACCCACAGGTCAGGCGCGGAAAAAGTCCACCGTCCGGGACACGCCCTCGGTCAGCGCCACCTTGGGACTCCACCCCAACACAGCGCCCGCCCGGCTGATGTCCAGGCAGGATTTACGCAGGTCGCCAAGGCGCGGCGGGTGGAACTCGGGCGCGTCGGGCACGCCGACGGCCGCGGCGATCGCCGTGTGCAGCTGCGCCACCGACGTCTCCACCCCGGTCCCGACGTTGAACCGCTGCCCGCCCCCGGCCTCCCCGCCGGCGCGGACGAAGGCGTCGACCACGTCGTCGACGAAGACGTAGTCACGGGTGTCACTGCCGTCACCGAAAATCTTGGTGGGCCGCCCGGCCAGCAGGGCCTGGCTGAAGATCGCCACCACACCGGCTTCACCGTGCGGGTCCTGGCGCGGGCCGTAGACGTTGGCCGGCGCGATGTGCGAGCAGTCCAGCCCGTACAGGTTGCGGAACATATTGAGGTAGACCTCGCCGCACACCTTGCTGGCGGCGTACGGGGACGACGGGTCCACCGGCATGTCCTCGTTGGTCGGGTAGCCCGGCGGGACGCCGTAGATGGACCCGCCCGACGAGGTGTGGACCACCTTGCGCACGCCGTTGCTGCGGGCCGCCTCGGCCAACCGCACGGTGCCGACGACGTTGACCCCGGCATCGAACGGCGCCTCGTTCACCGACCGCGCGACGGAGATCTGCGCGGCCAGATGGAAGATCACCTCAGGCTTGACCTCGGCGACGATGCCGTGCAGATCAGCGTCGACGATGTCCGCCTTGACGAACTGGAACTGGGCGTTGCCCTCGGCATCGGCGAGGTTGTCGACCTTGCCGCTGCTGAGATCGTCGAGCCCGACGACCTCGTGCCCTTCGGACAGAAGCCGGTCGACGAGCGTCGACCCGATGAACCCGGCAGCACCAGTGACAAGTGTTCGCACGGGGCAACCATACCGACGGTCACTGCCGACTGCCCCGTACAGTCGACAAGAGTGAACTGGGTCGCCCGAACCACCGCCGCACTGGTGGTGCTGCAGCTGATACTGCGGGCGGTTCTCGCTTTCGGCGGCTATTTCTACTGGGACGACCTGATCCTGCTCGGCCAGGCCGGCACCCATTCCCTGCTGTCGCCCGACTTCCTGTTCAACGACCACGACGGGCACGTCATGCCTGCCGGGTTCCTGTTGGCCGGAGCGCTGACGCGGCTGGCGCCACTGAATTGGTTCTGGCCGGCGCTGAGCCTGGTGCTGCTGCAACTGGTCGCCTCGCTGGCGCTCGTGCGCGCCCTGCGGGTGATCCTCGGCCGGCGTCCGGTGCTGCTGGTGCCGCTGACGTTCGCGCTGTTCACGCCCCTGGGCGTGCCGGCCTTCGCCTGGTGGTCGGCCGGGCTCAACGCGCTGCCGATGGCGGCGGCCATGGCGTGGGTCTGCGCCGACGCCATCCTGTTGGTGCGCACCGGAAATCCGCGGTACGTCTGGACCGGCTGTCTCGCCTATCTCGGCGGGCTGCTGTTCTTCGAGAAGTCCGCGGTGATCCCGTTCACCGCCTTCGCCGTGTGCTGGCTATTGATGTACGTGACCGGGACCCGGGTCTCCGTGTGGCGCACGGGTCTGCGGCTGTGGCTGGGGCTCCTCACCATCACGATCGGGTGGGTCGGGGTCTACCTGCTGGTGGTCAACCAGAAGCGCTGGACCCTGGACCTGCCGATGACGTGGGAGCTGCTGGCGCGTTCCGTCACGCACGGTCTGGTGCCGACGCTGGCCGGCGGGCCGTGGGACTGGCAGCGCTGGGCTCCCGCGTCACCGTGGGCGACGCCCGGCCCGGTCGTGATGGCGTTGGGTTGGCTGGTGTTGGTCGGCGTGGTTGCGGTGTCGCTGCTGCGAAAGCGGCGACTGGGACCCGTCTGGCTGTCCGCGGTGGGATACATCGTGGCGTGCCAGGTGCCGATCTATCTGATGCGGTCGTCGAAGTTCACCGCCCTCGAACTGGCGCAGACGTTGCGCTACCTCTCCGATCTGGTGGTGGTGCTGGCGCTGCTGGCCGCGGTCGCGTTCTGTGCGCCGAACCGCAGCACCCGGTTCGACGACTCCGTGCGCCGTCGTGTCGTGGTTGCTTGTGCGGCAACGCTATTCGTGGCCAGCAGCCTGTACTCGTGGGCGACCTTCCTGCCCAGCTGGCGCGACAATCCGACCCGCGCCTATCTCGTCAACGCCGAGGCATCCTTGGCCGCCGCGCCCCGCGGCGTGCCGCTGCTCGACCAGGAAGTCGACCCGCTGGTGCTGCAACGCGTGGCGTTTCCGGAGAACCTGGCCAGTCATATGTTCGCCCTCCTCCGCGACCGGCCTGAATTCGCTGCCAGCACAACGTCTTTGCAGATGCTCACCGCGACCGGACAATTGGTGCCGGCCAAGGTGACCTGGACCCGCACCATCGCCCCCGGCCCGGCACCGAACTGCGGCTACCTGG
The DNA here is from genome assembly GCF_048282635.1 of Mycobacterium sp. PDNC021. Lineage (NCBI taxonomy): Bacteria > Bacillati > Actinomycetota > Actinomycetes > Mycobacteriales > Mycobacteriaceae > Mycobacterium > Mycobacterium sp. PDNC021. The sequence continues at coordinate 1,277,828 of NZ_CP182502.1, read as the reverse complement.
TGCAGACCGACGCACCGGTGACGATGCCGCTCGACGGCCCGCTGCTGCCGGCAGACTGGACCGCCGAGCTCAACTACCTGGCCAACAGCGACGGGTCCCTGACCATGTCCCTGCCCGAGGGGCGCGAGGCACGGGTGCCGGTGCACCCCGGACTGAACCGGGTGTTCGTCCGGCTGCCCGGTGCCGGGGCGTCGATTCAGGTGAAGGCCAACACGTCAGCGCTGTCGGTGTGCGTCGCGTCCGGGCCGGTGGGGTTCCTGGCGCCCAAGTGAGTGCTGCCACCCAACCTGCAACCGCGCGACCGGATAATGGTGCGCGATATCGACGGCATGCGGGCAGTGCAGCACAACGACGCCGACGGCCAGATCGCCGTGGGAATCTGGCTCCTGCTACCCGGCCTCCTGATCGTCGGCGCAGTAGGCGTCGCGACGCTCATCATCAGAGCCCGAAAATCATGGAGCCACCCAGGGGAATCGAACCCCTGACCTATTCATTACGAGTGAATTGCTCTACCGACTGAGCTAGGGTGGCGTGCCCCACCGAGGCGGGGCGGGACGAGTCTACGGGACGGCCCGCACGCCGCCAAAGTCAGTTCCGCCCTCCGGCCCGCAGGGCCTGTCCCATGGTCGCCACCATGGCGTCGACGGCGAACTTCGGCTTGACGTTGGTGGCCAGCGCCTCGCGGCAGGCCAGGACCGCCTCGACGCAGCGCAATAGCTGGTCGGCAGGCACGTGGGCGGCCATCGCCGCCGCCTTGTCGCTCATGTCCGGATGGTTGGCCGCCGCCACACCCGAGGCCCCGGACGAGATCACCAACGCGTCGCGGAAGTACGTGGCCAGGTCGATCAGCGCCCGGTCCAGGGCATCGCGCGACGCCCGGGTCTGCCGCGACTTCTGCCGCTTCTCCAGGTCCTTCAGCGCACCCGCGGCGCCCCGCAGCGCGCCCGCCGCACCCTTTCCGGTGCCACCGGCGCCCAGCGCCGTCCTGAGCTCCTCGGTCTCGGTCTCGTTGCGGCCGGCCGTCAGCGCCACCGCCTCGGCCTCGGCCGACGCGACGAGCTCCTCGACCGCGGCGTATGCCCGCGCCGGCGTCGCCGCGTCCCGGGCCAGGCCCAGGGCGCGTTCCCGGCGCGACCGGGCCTGCTCATCAGTGGCGAGCCGTCGGGCCCGGCCGACGTGGCCGCCACTGACCGACGCCGCCCAGCGCGCGTCGGACTCGGGCAGTCCGTCGTTGTCCATCAGCACCTGGGCGATGGCGTCGACCCGCGGCGTCGTCAATGCGACGTGCCGGCACCGCGACCGCAGCGTCACCGCGATGTCCTCGGGGTCCACCGACGGTGCGCACAGCAGGAACACCGTCGATGGCGGCGGCTCCTCGACGACCTTGAGCAGAGCGTTGGCCGCGCCCTCGGTGAGCCGGTCGGCGTCTTCGACCACGACGATCTGCCAGCGCCCGGTGCCCGGCCGCCGGGATGCGGTCTGCACGATGGCGCGCATCTCGTCGACACCGATGGACAGCCCCTCGGGAATCACGCGACGCACATCGGCGTGGGTGCCCGCCATCGTCGTCGTACACGCCCGGCAGGCCCCGCAGCCCGGACCGCCCTCGGCGGCCCCCGCGGTGCACTGCAGCGCCGCAGCAAAGCACACAGCAGCGATGGACCGGCCCGAACCGGGCGGCCCGGTGATCAACCAGGCATGCGTCATGCTGCCGGTTGTGACGCCGCTGTGAGCCGAATCACCCCGGGCCGCTCGCGCTGCGGCCACCAACTCGGCTTCCACGGCATCCTGGCCGACCAAACGCGAGAAAACTCCGCTCATCGGGCCCCACAGTAACCGTCGCCGGCGACACGAACCTGCGCGCAGCGGCAATATCCGTCGCCCCGGCCGGATACGGTTAGCGGGTGGCCACCGATGTGAAGAACATCGGGCGAATCAGGGGGTTCGTCCGGTGGGTGGCGCGCACGCCGTGGCCGGTGTTCACGCTGAGCCTGTTGCAGGCCGACATCATCGGCGCGCTGTTCGTTCTGGGCTTCCTGCGGTTCGGTCTGCCGGCCGAAGACCGCATCCAGCTACAGGACCTGCCGGCGGTGAACCTGGCGGTGTTCCTCACCGTCCTGTTCGTCTCGTTCGTGGTGGCCGCGTGGCTGAGTCTGCGGCTGTTGATCCCGGTGATCCGCTGGCAAAGGCGGGACACCCTGCACGGCGACGCCACCGACCCGGCATTCACCGAGCTGGCCCGGACCCGGGCGCTCAAGATGCCGTACTACCGGACCCTGATCAGCGTCGGAAACTGGTTCCTCGGTTCGGTGGTGTTCATCATCGCGAGCTGGCCGGTGGCCAGCCGCTCGGCGCCCTTCGTCGCGGTCGCGAGCGCGCTCGGTGCCACCGCCACCGCGATCATCGGCTACCTGCAGTCCGAGCGGGTGCTGCGGCCCGTCGCCGTCGCCGCGCTGCGCGACGGCGTGCCGGAGAACTTCAAGGCGCCCGGCGTCATCCAGCGCCAGGTGCTGACCTGGGTGCTGTCGACGGGCGTTCCGCTGCTGGCGATCATCGTGGCCCGCCTCGCCGGCCAGTACACGCCCTTCATCACCCAGAATCACCAGCTCGACACCCCGATCCTGCTGCTGGCGATCACCGCCCTGGCGGTCGGCCTGGCCGGCAACGTGCTGGTCGCCATGTCGATCGCCGACCCGCTGCGGCAGCTGCGGTGGGCCCTGGGGGAGGTCCAGCGCGGCAACTACAACGCGCACATGCAGATTTACGACGCCAGCGAGCTGGGCCTGCTGCAGGCCGGGTTCAACGACATGGTGCGTGACCTGTCCGAACGGCAACGGCTCCGGGATCTGTTCGGCCGCTACGTCGGTGAGGACGTCGCCCGCCGCGCGCTGGAGCGCGGCACCGAGCTGGGCGGCCAGGAACGTGACGTCGCGGTGCTGTTCATCGATCTGATCGGGTCGACGCAGCTGGCGTCGACGAGGCCCGCGGCCGAGGTTGTGTCGATCCTCAACGAGTTCTTCCGGATCATCGTGGACACCGTGAACCGGCACGGCGGGTTCGTGAACAAGTTCCAGGGTGACGCGGCGCTGGCCATCTTCGGCGCTCCCATCGAGCACCCCGACGCCTCGGGCGCGGCGCTGGCCGCGTCCCGCGAGCTGCACGACGAGCTGGTGACGGTGCTGGGCACCACGGAATTCGGCATCGGCGTCTCCGCGGGCCGGGCCATCGCCGGCCACATCGGCGCGCTGGCCCGCTTCGAGTACACCGTGATCGGCGACCCCGTGAACGAGGCCGCCCGCCTGACCGAGCTCGCGAAGCTCGAAGAGGGCCACGTGCTGGCCTCTGCGATCGCCGTCAGCGGCGCGCTGGACGCCGAGGCACTGTGCTGGGACGTCGGCGAGACCGTCGAACTGCGCGGCCGGTCCGCACCCACCCAGCTGGCGCGGCCGCTGTCGCTGGCCTCACCGCGACAGCTCGCCGACGGCGCGGCCTCATAGCGGGTGTCATCAATTCGGATGACACCCGATTCATCACGCGGTTAGCTCAAATGGCGGCTGCCGCCGAATCGCCCGCGGCAGCAGGCTCATTCACATGACTACTGCCCTCGTATCTCCCGCGGTCCCGGCCGCGGTCCTCGTCTTCCCCGGCCAAGGCTCGCAGTGGGCCGGAATGGCAACCGAGCTTCTGGACGCCGAACCGGTGTTCGCCGCCCGCTTGCGTGAATGCGACAGCGCGATAAGCGAATTCGCCGATTGGTCGGTCGAGGACGTGCTACGCCGACGACCTGGAGCCCGGGGATTGGATCGGGTCGAGGTCGTGCAACCGGCCTTGTTCAGCGTGCACGTCGCCCTCGCGGAACTCTGGCAGTCCCGCGGTCTGCAGGTGCGCGCCGTGGTCGGTCAGTCCCAGGGCGAGGTGGCCGCGGCCTGTGTCGCCGGAGCGCTGACGGTGCAGGATGCCGCCCGGGTCATCGTGGGCCGGTCCCAGCTGTTCGCCGACCACCTCGTCGGACTCGGCGGCATCGCGTCGGTCGATCTGCCGGCAGCCGAACTGGAGCCGCTGCTGGTGCCCTACGCGGGCGCTCTCGAGCTGGCCGGCGTCATTGGTCCGCACACCGCGACCGCGGCCGGGGCCGCGACGGCTCTGGCCAACCTCACCGCCCACCTGATCGAGCTCGGCATCACCGCCAAGGTCGTACCGGCGTCCATCCCGTCGCACTGCGCGTTCATCGAGCCGCTGCGGGCGCGCCTGGGCGCCTTGTTGTCCGGCATCCACCCGCGGGATGCCCATCTGCCGATCTACTCGACCACGGTGGGCGGGCCGGTCACCGGAACCGAGCTCGACGCCGCGTACTGGTATCAAAACGCCCGCAGGCCCGTACTGTTCGAGCCGGTGATCCGCCGGCTGCTCGTCGAAGGGGAACGGGTGTTCATCGAATCCAGCGCCCACCCGGTCCTCACGGCAGCGGTGTCCGATACCGCGGCGCGCGCCGGCGCGGCAGCAGTGGTGACCGGGACCCTCCGGCGCGGGCAGGGCGGCGCCGCGCAGTTCGAATCGGCGCTGGCCAGCGTGCTCCCGGACTACGCGCACGACGACGGTCGCGTCGCTAGACTCCCGATGTGCGCTCGGCGGTGAGCGGGTCCCCAGTCCCCCCGGCCCCGGACGACACCGTGCGGGCGATCTTCCGCACCTTCGACCGGCAGACCCGGCGACAACGCAGCATCCTGCGCCTGGCATTGGTCGCGCTGATGGTGCTGGCGGTCTGCAGCGGCACCCCCTCGGACACCTGGCAGGCCCAGCTCCTGTTGATCGCCGGCTACGGAGCGCTATCGGTGACCGCGGCGTGGCTGTGGCTGCGCCACCCGGAGCGGGCGCGCCGGCTGCGCAAACTCGAGCCCATGGTGACGGTCGATGTAGCGGCCTTGTGCGGCCTGCAATTCCTTTCCACCGGAAGCTATTTGGTGCTGGGCCTCCTGGCATTCCTGCCGTTCTTCATCGCCACCCAGACCGGCGCCCGCGCTGCCGTCGCATCCATCGGTGCGATCATCGCCGGCGCCATCGCGGTGGTGGCGGACCCGACTTTTCGCAAAGAGCTCTCCGCGCTGGAGAACCTGACCTTGCTGAGCATGCTCAGCCTGCTGTGTCTGTGCTCGTATACGGTGTCGCGGGTCCAGCAGCGCAGGCTGGTCAGCGTCGCCGAGCTGACCGCGAGCCGGTCGCTGCTCCTGGCTGATGTGATGACCGCCGAGGAACGCGAACGCGGACGCATCGCGGAGGCACTGCACGACGGGGCCCTGCAGACGCTATTGGTCGCGCGGCAAGACCTGCGTGATGTGCTGCGCGGCAAGGACCCTGCCGGGGTCGAGCGGGCCAGCGAACTGGTGGCCGACGTATCCGAGGAGCTGCGCCAGGTCACCCGCGAACTGCACCCGGCGGTACTGCACGAAGCCGGCCTGGGCGCGGCGGTCACCACTTTGGCGCACACCTTCACCGAACGCACCGGCGTGCCAGTGGAATTGGTGGTGGACTACCCGTTCAATCATCCCGACGACGCGATGCTCTACGGCGTCGCGCGCGAGCTGCTCAACAATATCGGGCGGCATGCCGGCGCGAGCCAGGTCAGGCTCGAGCTGCGCGACCACGGCGATGACGTGACATTGGTGGTGCGCGACAACGGCATCGGCATCGATCCGCGCGTACTGTCCAAGCGCCTGAGCGAAGGCCACATCGGCCTGGCATCGCACCGCGCCCGGGTCGAGACCATCGGCGGCAGAATCGATTTCCCGGCCATCGAATCAGGAACGACCGTGCGCGTGCAGATCCCGGCACGCTACGAAGACCTCCACCGACAGGAGACGTGATGGCAGATCGCAAGGTGCGGGTGCTGGTCGGCGACGATCATCCCCTCTACCGCGACGGCGTGGTGCGCGCCCTGGCGGGCAGCGGTCGCACCGAGGTGGTCTGCGCGGTGGGCGACGGCACCGCGGCACTGGCCGGAATCCGGGAGCACCTCCCCGATGTGGCGCTGCTGGACTATCACATGCCCGGTATCGACGGGATCGCCGTCACACACGCTGTGGTCAGGGACCGACTGCCGACCCGGGTGCTGCTGCTGTCGGCAAGCACCGAGGGCGCGGTGGTCTACCGGGCCATCCAGGACGGCGCGGCCGGCTACCTGCCGAAGTCGGCCGACCGTGACGACATCGTGGCCGCCGTGATCGCCTGCGCGCGCGGCGAAAGCGTGCTGCCACCGGAGCTCGTCACCACGCTGGCCACACAGGTACACCGCCAGGCCTCCGGCGACGCACCGGTGCTCAGCGACCGCGAACGTCAGATCCTGCGCCTCATCGCCGACGGGAAGTCGGTGCCCACGATCGCTGCCGAGTTGATCGTCGCGCCTGCCACCGTCAAGACCCACATCCGGCGCCTCTACGAGAAGCTCGGCGTGGCCGACCGGGGCGCGGCCGTCGCGGTGGCGATGCGTAATCAGCTGCTGGAGTAGCTGATCAGGCCTTCTTCGCGGCGGCCTTCTTCGCCGGCGCCTTCTTGGCGGCGGTCTTCTTGGCCGCCGTCTTCTTCGCCGGAGTCTTCTTGGCAGCCTTCTTCGCCGGGCCACGAGCCCGCCTGTCGGACAACAATTCCGAGGCCCGCTCATCGGTGATCGACATGACGTCGTCGCCCTTGCGCAGACTCGCGTTGGTTTCACCGTCGGTGACGTACGGACCGAAGCGACCATCCTTGATCACCATCGGCTTGTTCGACACCGGATCGGTACCCAGCTCGCGCAGCGGCGGCGTCGCCGCACCTTGGCGCCCACGACGTTTCGGCTCGGCGTAGATCTTCAGCGCCTCTTCGAGCGTGACGGTGAACATCTGCTCTTCGGTGGCCAGTGAACGAGAGTCGGTGCCGCGCTTGAGGTACGGGCCGTAGCGGCCGTTCTGCGCGGTGATCTCCTCGTTGTTCTCCGGATCGACGCCGACGACGCGCGGCAACGACAGCAGCTTCAGCGCGTCGTCGAGCGTCACCGTCTCCAAATCCATTGAGCGCAGCAGAGATCCGGTGCGCGGCTTGGGTCCGACGGGCTTCTTCGTCTTCTTCGCCCCGGTGCCGGCGTCGGGCTCCTCCGGCGGCGCAGGCAGCACCTCGGTGACGTACGGCCCGTAACGGCCGTCCTTGGCGACGATCTCGTGCCCGCTCGCCGGGTCGACACCCAGCACCCGGCCCTCTTGCGGTGTGGCGAAAAGCTTTTCAGCCAGTTCGAGGGTGAGCTCGTCGGGCGTCAGGTCGTCGTTGAGGTTGGCGCGCTGCGGTTTCAGCTCACCGGGGTTCTCCTCATCGGCGATCATCCGCTCCAGGTACGGACCGTTGCGTCCCACCCGGACGTTGATGGCGCGGCCTTCGGCATCGTCAAACAGCTTGATGGAGTTGACTTCTCGCGCGTCGATGCCTTCGAGGTTGACGCCGACCAGCTTCTTCAGGCCACCCTCGCGGGCGACCGAACCCTCGACGCCGTGCTCGCCGCCGAAGTAGAAGTTCGACAGCCAGTTGGTGCGCTGCTCGGTCCCGGCGGCGATGCCGTCGAGCTCGTCCTCCATCGCGGCGGTGAAGTCGTAGTCGACCAGACGGCCGAAGTGCTGTTCCAGCAGCCCGATGACGGCGAACGCCACCCAGGCCGGCACCAGGGCGCTGCCCTTCTTGTAGATGTAGCCGCGGTCCTGGATGGTCTTGATGATCGACGAGTAGGTCGACGGACGACCGATACCCAGGTCTTCCAGCGCCTTGATCAGCGAGGCCTCGGTGTACCGGGCCGGCGGGTTGGTGGTGTGCCCGTCCGCGGTGAGCTCGGCGGCATCCACCCGCTGGCCCTGCGTCAGGTTCGGCAGGCGGCTCTCGGCGTCGTCGGCCTCGCCGCCGGCCTGCTCGTCGAGGCTCTCGACGTAGGCCTTCAGGAAGCCGGCGAAGGTGATGGTGCGGCCGGAGGCGCTGAATACGACCTGCTCGCCCGTGCGGGCGGTGCCGGAGATGCGCAGCGACAGCGTCGTGCCGCGGGCATCGGCCATCTGGGAGGCGACGGTGCGCTGCCAGATCAGCTCGTAGAGCCGGAACTCGTCGGTGTCCAGGGCGCCGTGCAGCTGGCCAGGCGTCTGGAAGACGTCACCGGCGGGGCGGATGGCCTCGTGTGCCTCTTGCGCGTTCTTGACCTTGCGCGTGTACTGCCGCGGCGTCGGGTGGACGTACTCCTGGCCGTAGAGCTGCCCGGCCTGCGTACGCGCGGCGTTGATCGCCGACTCCGACAGCGTCGTGGAGTCGGTACGCATGTAGGTGATGTAGCCGTTCTCGTACAGCCGCTGCGCGATGCTCATGGTGCGCTCGGAGGAGAACCGCAGCTTGCGGCCGGCTTCCTGCTGCAGCGTCGAGGTCATGAACGGCGCGTACGGCTTGCGCGTGTACGGCTTCTGCTCCACCGAGCTGACGGTCAGCGACTCGCCACGCAGTCCGGCGGCCAGGGCGTCCGCGCCGGCCTCGTCGAGCACCAGCACCTCGTCGGGCTTCTTGACCGCGCCGAGGGAGTCGAAATCGCGACCGCTGGCGACCCGTCGGCCGTCGACGGAGTTGAGCTTGGCGGTGAACTTGGGCGGCGAGGCGGTCGCGTCGGACACGCTGGCGTCCAGCTCGGCGGTGACGTCCCAGTAGCCGGCGCTGCGGAACGCCATGCGTTCACGCTCGCGCTGCACGATGATCCGGGTCGCGACTGACTGCACGCGGCCGGCCGACAGCTTCGGCGCAACCTTCTTCCACAGCACCGGGCTGACCTCGTAGCCGTAGAGGCGGTCGAGGATGCGGCGGGTCTCCTGCGCGTCGACCAGGGCGATGTCCAGGTCGCGCGGGTTCTCGGCGGCCGCCAGGATCGCGGGCTCGGTGATCTCGTGGAACACCATGCGCCGGACCGGCACCTTGGGTTTCAGCGTCTCCAGCAGGTGCCACGCGATGGCTTCACCCTCGCGGTCACCGTCCGTCGCGAGGTAGAGCTCGTCGACGCCCTTGAGCAGGTCCTTGAGCTCGGTGACCGTGGCCTTCTTGTCCGGGCTCACGATGTACAGCGGCTCGAAGTTGTCGTCGACGTTCACGCCGAGGCGGGCCCACGCCTCACCTTTATATTTGGCCGGCACGTCCGCGGCGTTCCGCGGGAGGTCACGTATATGTCCGCGCGACGATTCAACGACATAGTTGGCGCCGAGGTAACCGGCAATTTTGCGCGCCTTGGTAGGCGACTCGACTATGACGAGTCGCCGGACCCGGCTGCCGCTACCGGCACCATCGAGGTCAGCCACCGTATCTATCCGCTCCACTTCTTGGTCTGCGTTACGACACCGAATGAATGCCTAACGGTCATCCGGTCCCAAGGCAAGTCACAATTTGACACTCCGCGCGAGCCTACGCAAACCGGTTGCGGCCAAAATATACGGTGTGCACCCACTAAGTCCGGGGCCATTGGAGAAACGCCTCGGTGAACCCGGGTGGCTCCCCCACGTTCTCTACCAGGCGTAACAGCCTCCGCCGGCCGCTAATCCGCAGGGCCGGATGATGGCCTCGGGTCCCGATCAAGGTTGGCGCGATACCGACTCGCATAAGTGCCGACGCCAACGCCGAATGAGTATCCGGTGCGTGGGGATCCAAACCCAACAAGTAGCCGTTCGGTTCCGCCATGCCCGCGGCCAGCACCCAGGCGCGCAGCTCCCGAGGGCCCGGCAACCACCCTTCGGGGACGGTTTTGACGGCTCCGCGAGTCCAGTCCTCCGCCATGGGCGCCAGCCTGGCGTCGGCTTCGGTGCGCACCAACGGGGTCTTCTCGTCGGTGTGGGTGATCTCCGGCTTCAAGCCCGTTTCGGCGATCATCTCGGCGAGCGCCTCGGCCCGCCACAACGCGTCGACGACGACGGACAAGCGGACCTTTCGGCCGTCCGCCGCATCGCCGGCCTGGACCAGCTGTCCCGGCGCAGCGAGCAACCCGGTCAGGTCGGCCACCTCGGGCGGCACCGACTCGGCCGAGAAGAAGGACAGCTGGCTCACCCTGCCGACAGTAGGCCAGCCCACAAAGAAAGGCGTGGAGGCAAAGCCGCGCGGCGATCAGGCGGCGCTATGCGAAACGCCCCCACTCCGTCACAGACGATGCGGGGGCGTTTGTCAGTCTCTCAGCCTCAGATGGGGCGGACGTTGAGAGCCTGCGGGCCCTTGGCGCCCTGCTCGACCTCGAAGTCGACCTTCTGATTCTCTTCCAGGGTGCGGAACCCGTTGGACTGAATCTGCTTGTAGTGGACGAAGACGTCGCCGCCGCCGCCTTCCTGCTCAATGAAGCCGTAACCCTTCTCCGGGTTGAACCACTTCACAGTCCCCTGTGGCATTTGTCGTTCATTTCCTTCTGTTACTGCGGGTGCGATCCACCGAGTCTTCCGATGTACCGGGAGCGCAACGACGTTCGCGGGTGTTGACACACGAATACAGCAGCTGCGACCGAGTTCAGTCAACCATGTCGGGCGCTGTCGCAACAGTCACACGACGATGTGTGGTTAACAATTCATCTTGGCGCGCTGCACCGGGCAGCAGCCATGGCTGAGAAGGGATCACAGTGACACACGCGGAGTCCGATGACGCTGCAGCGCAGCCGAACTTCGGGCGTGAACTGTTGTCCTCCGCACTCGACGGCACCCCGGCCGACGAGCAGCCGCTGCGGCACGTCGCCGACCTGGCCCCACGACAGGCTCGCCGAATGCCCTGGCCCACTTGGGTCGGCGACGACGTGGTGCGCGCTTTCACCGATCGCGGTGTGGCGCAGCCGTGGTCGCATCAGGTATCCGCGGCCGAGTCGGCGCACGCCGGCCGGCACGTGGTGATCGCGACGGGCACCGCATCCGGCAAATCCCTGGCCTACCAACTGCCGATCCTGCACGCGATGCAAACCGATGTGCACGCCCGCGCCCTGTACTTGTCCCCGACCAAGGCACTGGGCCACGACCAGCTCCGTGCCGCCCAGTCGCTGTGCGCCTCGATTCCCGGCCTCGGCAACGTCGCCCCGTCCGCCTACGACGGTGACAGCTCAACAGAGGCAAGGCAATTCGCCCGGGAACGGTCCCGCTGGATCTTCTCCAATCCCGATATGGTGCACCTGTCCCTGCTACGCAACCATTCCCGCTGGGCCGTGTTCCTGCGTCAACTGAAGTTCGTGGTGATCGACGAATGCCATTACTACCGGGGCATTTTCGGCTCGAACGTGGCGATGGTGCTGCGCCGGCTGCTGCGCCTGTGCGATCGCTACGGGTCGGCACCCACGGTGGTGTTCGCCAGCGCCACCACCGCCGCCCCGGCACAGACGGCGTCCGAGTTGCTCGGCCAGACGGTCACCGCGATCACCGAGGACGGGTCGCCGCACGGCGGCCGCACGGTGGCGCTGTGGGAGCCCGCGCTGCTCACCGATCTGGTCGGTGAAAACGGCGCCCCGGTCCGGCGGTCCGCCGGTACCGAGGCCTCACGGGTGATGGCCGACCTGATCGCCGAAGGCGCCCGCACCCTGACCTTCGTCCGATCGCGCATCGGCGCCGAGCTGACGGCGCTCGGCGCGCGGGCCCGGCTCGAGAACATCGCTCCCGACCTGGCCCCGCTGGTGGCGTCCTACCGTGCCGGGTACCTGGCCGAGGACCGTCGGGCCCTGGAACATGCCCTGACGGAAGGGGAATTGCGCGGACTGGCCACCACGAACGCGCTGGAGCTCGGCGTCGACATCGCCGGACTGGACGCGGTGGTGCTGGCCGGGTTCCCCGGCACGGTGGCCTCGTTCTGGCAGCAGGCCGGCCGTGCGGGGCGGCGCGGCCAGAGCGCGCTGATCGTGCTGATCGCCCGCGACGACCCGCTCGACACCTACCTGGTGCACCATCCCGCCGCGCTGCTGGACAAGCCCATCGAGCGAATCGTCATCGATCCCGCGAATCCGTACGTGCTGTCGCCACAATTGCTTTGCGCGGCAACCGAACTCCCGCTGACACCGGCCGAGGTGCGGATGTGGGACGCCGAGGCGGTCGCCGAAGCACTGGTCGACGACGGCCTGCTGCGCAAACGCCCCGCCGGCTATTTTCCGGCGCCCGGCGTGGATCCGCACCCTGCCGTGGACATCCGGGGTTCATCGGGCGGGCAGATCGCCATCCTGGAGTCCGGTACCGGACGCATGCTGGGCAGCACCGGTGCCGGACAGGCACCGGCCTCGGTGCACCCGGGCGCCGTCCACCTGCACCAGGGCGAGACCTTCCTGGTGGACGCCCTCGACTTCGAGGCCGGAGTCGCCTTCGTCCACGCCGAGAATCCCGGCTACACCACATCCGCCCGGGAGGTCACGGATATCAGCGTGAGAGGGACCGGTGAGATTCGCCGGTTCGGGCCGGTGGCCATCGGCCTGGTCCCGGTGTCGGTGTCCAACACCGTGGTGGGTTTCCTGCGCCGCGCCATGGACGGCACTGTGCTCGATTTCGTCGACCTCGATATGCCGACCCGCACCCTGGACACCATGGCGGTCATGTGCACGATGACCCCGGAAGTATTGCTCGACAACGGGATTGACCCACTACGGGTGCCCGGTTCGCTGCACGCCGCCGAGCACGCCGCGATCGGCCTGCTGCCGCTGGTGGCCAGTTGCGACCGGGGTGACATCGGCGGTGTGTCCACCGCATCCGGACCCGCACCCGGCGATTTATCCGGTCTGCCAACGATTTTCGTGTACGACGGCTATCCGGGCGGCGCCGGGTTCGCCGACCGCGGGTTCCGGCAGCTGTCCACCTGGTGGTCCGCCACGGCCGCGGCGATCGAAGCATGTGAGTGCCGTCACGGTTGCCCCTCCTGTGTGCAATCGCCCAAGTGCGGCAATGCGAACGATCCGCTGGACAAAGCCGGTGCTGTCCAGGTACTTCGCCTGGTTGTCCGCACTTTGGCGGCCCACGGAAAGTAGGCCGCCGCCCGACATCGGGCAGAGCAAAGCGCGCTGAAACGGATAAACTACGGCCATGACGGACGACTGGCTCCTCGTCGAGACCCTCGGCGCCGAACCTGCCGTCGTCGCGCAGGGGCAGCAAACCGTAGACATGGTGCCCATCAGCGCTTTTCTGCGGCGCAACTCCAGTCTGATGGCGATCCAGTCGGCGATCGGGGAAACCGTGCGCGCCGGTCTGCCGCTGACGAGCATCACGCCCAAGAGCGACCGGGTGATCCGGACCGAAGTGGTGCAGATGACCGACGGCCGCATCCATGGCGTCCACGTGTGGGTCGGCACGCCCGACGCCGATCCACCGGACCGGATCATCCCGGGCCCGCTGAAGTGGGACCTGACCAACGGCATCGCGACCGACACCATGGAGTCGCTGGCCAACAGCGGCCTCAACCCGGCCGCCGAGGCCACCCACGGCCGTGCTTTCGCCGACGACCTGCAGACCCGCAAGCTCAAGCCGAACGAGGCGCGGGTCATCTCGGCCGTGATCAAGCCCGAGCCCGGCCAAACCTTCACCAGCACTTGGGAGATGACCGACTTCCGGGGGCGCCCGATCTCGGTCGGGTTCGCCGCGCGGGTACTGAACGAGCCCGACGAAGACGGAGAGGACCAGCTCATCTGCCGGGCCATGAACTGGCGGGCAGTCCGAGACAATTCGTCTGCCACGCCGCTCGACCGGGCACGGCAGATCATGAACGGCCCGGCAGTGCCCGGGGTCTACCGCGCCATGGTCGACCTGAACAGCTGGAAGTTGATCAAGTGGATCGACGAAACCTGTCCGCTGTTCGACTGGAGCGCCGACAACAAGCCCGAATTGGTGGTGCACCCGAACGAGCTGCCCGAAATGGCCGTCATGACAGTCGAGTTCGCCAGCGGGCCGACGTCACGGGTACTGCGACTGCGTGCGCACGACGGCGGCTGGGTGCCGATTCACGTCACCGCGCACCGACTCGAAGTCGCCGACGACACCTTCGCCGGGCTGCTGTCGCTGCGATTGCCCACCTACGGCGAACTGATGGCCGCCGAAGACCGGCTGGCCGACGACGAGGTGCCCGAGTCCTGACGGTGTCGAAACCTGTTCGGCACCTGCCTAATTCGATTCGTCGATGGGCATCAAACGCCGCGCTCCCGGCCCTTCGGCGGCGAGCTCGTCCCCAGGGTTGATGACCAGGCAGTGGTTCAGAGAGATACACCCGCACCCGATGCACTGGTCCATCTCCGACTGAAGCCGCTCCAGCTCGAGCTGTCGCTCACGCAGTTGCGCACGCCATCTCTTGTTGAGCCTGGTCCAGTCCCGCAGTGACGGCATCCTGTCATCCGGCAGCGTCCGGAAGTGCTCGGCGACCTCGCTGAGGGGAATGCCGAGACGCTTGGCCACCTGGATGACGGCGATCCGACGCTCCAGGTGCCGTGGATAGAGCCGCGTCCCGCCAGATGTGCGCTCGGGATGGATCAGCCCTTTTCGCTCGTAGAAGTGCAGCGCCGACGCGGGAACCCCCGTCCGTTTCACGATCTCCCCGATGGTGAGCAGATCGGTCGGACCCATACGCTTGATCTCAACCATAGTTGAGATTCTACGGTGGTGACATGCGAAGTGACACAGCAGATCGGGCCGCGGTCAAACCCGGGTGGGGTGATGTGTTCTTCTGCGGCCTTCTGATCGTTGTGGCCACCGGACTGCCCTCAGCCTGGCCCGGCGCGGGCCCGGCCGTGCGCCTCGCCCAGGTGCCACCGGCCGAACCGCACCGGCACCTCCACGTCGACCACCACATCCAGCCGCTGCACCGAGCAGTGGTCAACCCGGCTGTCCATTGCTTCGGCGACGGCGGCGGCCCGGCGACAGGATTGGCCGGGTCCGGCGGCCAATGCGCCTGCGGCAGCCAGCGCGGCCAGGTCGGCCGCTGACTGCGCGCGGTGTCGGCCGATCACCGCGGTGCCCACGGCGGCCGCGCCGGTCATGATCCCGACGAGCACCACGATCAGCGCGACCGCGAACACCGTCGCCGTGCCCCGGTCGTCATGCGCCAGGTTCGGGCGCCGCCACCGCCTCCGCCCCCACCGTGACGCCGGGGAGCAGCGGGGCGGGAACACGGACCCGGGCCACGACCCGCCCGCCGTCGCGCCGCACCTCGACCGAGGCGCCGTCGGGTCCGGTACGCCGGGCCGTATCGACGGCGGCACGATCGTCGCCGCGGGCCGCGAGGCGGGCCGCTTCCCTGGCCGCGTCGATACAGCGCACCTGCATCGAGACCGCCGCCAGCCCGCCGATACCGAGGACCGCGACCGCGATGAGGGCGGCAACCGCGAACGCCGCCTCGACCGTGACGCCGCCGCGGTCATCCCTTGGTGGTGAGAGCACGGGAGATGATGCCCGTCAGGGCGCTGACGATCGAGTCCCCGGTGACCACCGTGTACAGGATGGCGCCGAAAGCCGCGGCCGCGACGGTGCCGATGGCGTACTCGACGGTGGACATGCCGCTCTCATCGGTGAGCAGCAGGGTCGCCCGAGCTTCCCAGTTGCGAAAGCTGTTGATTTTCATGGTTTTTCCTCCCCTTGTTGTGATCAGAACACCCCCGACCGGAACACGTCACCGGCCAGGCCGGCGACCACCGGCACAATGCCGAGACAGACGAATGCCGGCAGGTAGCACAGCCCCAGTGGACCGGCGATCAACACGTTGGCCCGCTCGGCGGCCGCGTCCGCCGCGTCACCGGCGTCGGCCCGGGCCTGCTCGGCCAGTTCGGCGACGCCCTGAGCCATCGCGGCTCCCGACGACGCCGACCGTCGCGCCAGCCGGAGCAGCGCGACCAGGTGCGGGTCAGTACCGCCACCCGGCTCCGACCAGGCCGTCGCCGGACTGGCGCCCAGGGCCAGGAGTTCGGCCGCACGCCGCAGCACGGTGGCCAGACCGGAAGGCGCTGACGACACCGCCGCCGCGGCCGCGGCACTGGTCGCCATGCCCGCCGACAGGCAGGCCGCCAGCACGTCCAAGCTCGATGGCACCGCCAGCGGGTCGTCGCGCGGCGCCGCCGGCGGGGACGACCGGTCCAGCAGACGGGGACGGATTCGGTGCACCGCTGGGCCGGGCAGCAGCAAGAGCGCGAACGCCATCAGGAAGATTCCGCTCATCGCTGCGCCCCTGCGATGATCCGGTCCGACCACAGCAGTCCGAGGCAGCACAGCACCACCCCGACCGCCAGCACGGCCGAGCCGTCGCCCAGCAGGAAGCGCACCGGATGCGCACCGATCAGCTGCCCCAGGACAATTCCGAGCGCGGGCAGTCCGGACAACACCGCCGCCGTCGTTCGGGCTCCGGCCATACCGGCCCTGATCCGCGATGAGAAACGTTCGCGCGCAACGACATCACGCTCGGCGGCACGCATCAGCGGGGCGATCGCCAGGCCGTGGTCGAGCGCCAGTTGCCAGTACACGGCGAGGCGCTGCCAGTGGGCGGGCAGTGCCGACGATCCCGCGACCGCGCGCAGACCGGCCGAGACATCGGCGCCCAGCCGGGCCCGCGCCGCGACCTCCCCCAACGCCGCGGCAACGGGTCCGTCCACTTCGTGGGCCGCGGCGTCGAACGCCGCCACCGGATGCGCCCCGGCCCGCAGTTCGCCGACCAGGATGCCGAGTGCGCCCTGCAGGGTCTGCGCTTCTCTGGCACGTTCCGCCGCCCGCCGCGACCGCTGCCAGCGGAGCCCGGCGGTCCCGACCACGGCCGCACCCGCCAGCGTCACCGGCAGCGGCAGGACGACCAGCGACGTCACTACGACCGCTGCCGCCACCAACCATGGCATCCGCGCTCCACCGCGAGACCCGAATTCCACCAACCGTTTTCGCTGCCCAAGGCGCCTGGCGCCGCCCGGCCCGGGCGCGACCAGCACGGCCAGTGCCAGCATCAGCGCCGGACTCACGACCGGCCCCGAGCTGCCAGCAGCTCACCCAGTGCGGGCCGCCCAGGGCCGAGGCCCCGGTCGACGTGCCATGCGGTCACGGCCGTCACGGTCCCGTCCGGGGCGCGGCGCAGCACCGCGATTTCGCTCAGGTGCCGTCGCCCATCACGGGCACGCGCGGTGTGCAGCACCACCTGGCACGCGGCTGACAGTTGCGAATGCAGCGCCGCCCGGTCCAACCCGCCGACCGCCGCCAACGCTTCCATGCGGGCAGGCACCTCGGCGGGGCTGTTCGCGTGGACCGTCCCGGCACCGCCCTCGTGGCCCGTGTTGAGTGCGGCGAGCAGATCCACGACCTCCGCACCGCGCACTTCGCCGACGACGATGCGATCGGGGCGCATCCGCAGGGCCTGCCGAACCAGGTCGCGCACCGTCACCGCGCCGACGCCTTCGACGTTGGCGCCGCGAGCTACCAAGCGAACCAGGTGCGGATGGCGCGGAGCCAGCTCGGCGGCATCCTCGACGCAGACGATCCGCTCGGCGGGATCGACGGCCCCCAGGAGCGCCGACAGCATGGTGGTCTTTCCGGCTCCGGTTCCGCCAGAGACCAGGAAGGCCAGCCGCGCCGCGACGATGTCGGTGATCAACGAGGCTGCGGGCGGCGCGATGGCCCCGGACCCGACGAGGCCGGTCAGGTCTTGGGTCGCGGGTCGCAGCACCCGCAGCGACAGGCAGGTGCCTGCCGCGGCGATCGGGGGCAGCACGGCGTGCAACCGCACATTCAGGCCGCCGCCGATCCCACCGAGGTGGCCGTCGACCCAGGGTTGCGAGTCGTCCAGCCGGCGGCCGGCAGCCAGCGCCAGCCGTTGCGCCAGGCGCTGCACGGCGGTCTCGTCCGGGAAACGGATCGTGCTGCGGCGCAACCCGTTTCCATCGTCTACCCACACTTGGTCGGGCGCGCTGACCAGCACGTCGGTGGTACCTGGTGCCCGCAGTAGCGGTTCCAGAATCCCGGCACCGGTCAGTTCGGTCTGCAGCAGCCGCATACCGGCGAGCACGTCGCTGTCGGCGAGCACACCGCCGGACTCGGCGCGGATGGCGGCAGCCACCGCGTTCGGATGCAGCGCACCGCTGGTCTGCGCGGCCAGTCGTTCCCGGACGCGGTCCACCAATGACGACGTCATGCCGCCTCCCCCGGCTGCTGGTGCAGCACCGCGAGTACGCGGCGGGCGGCCACGGCCAGCGGTGATCGACGCCGCTGACTACGACCGAGGCCGCCCCGCTCCAGCGCACCGTCGAGGTTGCTCTCCGCACGCATGGCCGCCAGCAGCGGCAGCCCCAGGATCGTCGCCATCTCGGCGGCGCGGAGGCCACCGGGCGCGGGGCCCCGGACCACCAGGCCGACATTCGGGTTGACCGCCGTCACCCAGTCGGCCACCACCCGGGTCGCCGCGCAGGACCGCAGCTCCGCCGGTGCCACCACGACCACGAGATCGGCTGCCGCCAGTACCGTCTCGGCCGCGGCCGACGACTGCCGCGGCACGTCGCAGATCACGGTGGCGCCGGCGCGGCTCCCGGCCTCGACCACCGCGGCGAGCGCCGTCGGCCTCAGCTCGACGCCGGTGCGTCCGGCCGACAGGACCACCACCCCGCGCCGGCGCGGCAGCGCATCACGCAAGGCCGGAAAGCTCAGCCGTCCGCCCGCTGCCACCAGGTCCGGCCAGCGCAGACCGATATCGCACTCGGCGCCGAGGGCCAGGTCGATGCCGCCGCCCCAGACGTCGACATCAACGAGCAGACACTCGCGGTCCGGTTCGGCCGCGGCCTGCGCCAACGCGATCGCAAACACCGATGCCCCGCCGCCCCCGCGGCCACCGATCACCGCGACGACGGCGCCGCGGCGCCCATCGGATTCGCCGGCCGCGGCGTCGGACAGGACACCGACCAGTCCGGACTCCTGGCCGGGCAAGGTGATGACCGCCTGCGCACCGATCAGCATGGCGGCCTCGAACTCGCGGGGCCCCGGCGTGTCGGCGGCGATCAAGAGCACCGCGGGCCGCCGTGGCATCCCCAGCTCGCGACAGCGCTGCGCTGCCTCCACATCGAGCAGCACCGCCGCGGCGCCGACCCATGTTTTCCGGCCGGAAGGCTCTGCCGCGTACACCACCCGGATCCCCGCCGCCGCGGCGATCCGCTCGATCTCAGCGCGCAGTCCGGCGTCGGAGATCAGCGCCAACGCCCCGGTGGTTGCCATGGGTCCACCGTGCTGCGCAGCAGGCCACAGCACCAGAGCGCGCATGCAAAATGTGGATGGATCGCAAACTGTGGACAACTTTATTGACGGACTCGTGAGAATGTCGTTCCGCAACTTTTCGCGGACTACCCGCAACGTTCGACGAACCGGGATTGCGGTGGTCGCGCCACACGCGGAAAAGAAGAGTCTGGCGCCGATACAAAGGCGCCGAAGAGGCCCCGCCTCGGGAAAATTCACCACCCCTGAAAAAGGGACGACCCCCGCCAGGGGGGGGAGGAGGCGGAGGTCGTCGTGGATCAGCCCCGGGGGGTCGGGCTGATGCACACCCGGCGCTAGCCGGGTAAACCCCACTATACACACGTCAACAGGGCTCTGCGCAACTGTTGATTGTCTGTGAAAGGGGCGTGTCAGCACGTCAATCGCCGCGACAGTCACGCCACCGGCGACCGACACGGCGACACCGTCGCCAACCCGGTACTGACGTTCCGGGGCATATGCTGGGAGCCGTGACCGCATCCGATCCGGCCGCCCAGGCCGCGGCCGCGCCGCGCCAGGAAGCTGAGTCGAGCGGTCCGGTGCGCACCGCTGCCTTCTTCGATCTCGACAAAACGGTGATTGCCAAGTCCAGCACTCTCGCTTTTAGCAAACCTTTTTTCAACCAAGGTCTGCTGAATCGGCAAGCCGTGCTCAAGTCCACCTACGCCCAGTTTCTGTTCCTGATGTCAGGTGCCGACCACGATCAGATGGACCGCATGCGGTCCTACCTGACCAACATGTGCACCGGCTGGGACGTGGAACAGGTCAAGTCGATCGTCTCCGAGACGCTGCACGACATCGTCGACCCACTGGTCTTCGCCGAGGCGGCCAACCTGATCGCCGACCACAAGCTGTGCGGTCGCGACGTCGTCGTGGTCTCGGCGTCCGGCGAGGAGATCGTCGCACCCATCGCCCGCGAACTCGGGGCCGACCACTCGATGGCCACGCGCATGGTGGTCGAGGACGGCAAGTACACCGGCGGCGTCGACTTCTACTGCTTCGCCGAAGGCAAGGTCCAGGCAATCGAGGAGCTGGCCGCCCGCGAAGGCTATGTGCTCGAGCACTGCTACGCGTATTCGGACTCGATCACCGATCTGCCGATGCTCACGGCGGTCGGTCACCCGGCGGTGGTCAATCCCGATCGCGCCCTGCGCAAGGAGGCCGTCGCTCGCGGCTGGCCGGTGCTGACCTTCACACGTCCGGTCTCGCTGCGGGACCGGCTGCCTGCTCCGTCCGGCGCCGCGGTCGCCACCACGCTGGCCGTCGGCGCCAGTGCCCTCGCCGCCGGCGCGGTGACGTACTCGCTGCTCCGCCGCCTGAACTTCTGAAAGCTACTGGCGAGTTGCTGAGTCCCTCGGAGTAACAATCACAAATCGCCGGTGATTGACCCTTGATGTGACTGCGGTCACGTAGTACAAAGGAAGCACGGAAGCCCCCAAGGCCAAGACCGAACCGGAAGAGAAGGTTCGACCTCCCGAAGCGGGCATCCCAGCACGGAATGCCGGCACCCACGCGGAGCACATACCGCGACAATGGTAAAAGCGTTGTGGGCCTGCGTAATTGCGAAGAGCGAACGGCTAAGAGAATTCCTTGGGTGGAGTTGTAGCCGCAGCGCATTGCAGGGACGCCGAGGCCACCCACACAACCCGACAAGCACGCTTGGTAACCGGGGTTCCGTGCTAGCGGGCGGCGAGCCGAGTCAGATGCACTCTGACGACGGAGCGCCGCCCGCTTTTATGTCTGCATGTTTGCTGGAGGGGCGGTCGCGCCGGGCCGCTACTTGGCGGAAGCCTGTGCGATCGACAGCGCTTCGCGAGCCCCGGAATGCAGACCGCGACTGCTGAAGATCAACCACGCGGTCAGCCCGTCAGCCGTCCCCGACGCGAAGCCCCGTGCCACGGCACGATATTGGCCGACCTCGCGCATCCAGTACATCTCGGGCACGCCGAGGCCGTGCGGATCCAGTCCACTGGACATGGTGATCAGCCGGGACACCGCGCGCGCCACCACACCGTCGGCCACCCCGAACGGAGCCAGGCTCAGGAGTTCGCCATGAGCGACGGCCGCGAGCACCGTCGCCGGCACCCGGCTCCCGCCACCCACGAGCTCGCCGAGCAGCTCCAGCCGCCGGCCCACGTCGGGGTCATCGGTACGGGGCCGGCCGAGCTGGTCCGCGTCGGTCAGATCCGCGGCCGCCAGCGAGTGCAACCGGGCCATCGCCTGCAGCGGCGCCCGCTGCCACACCCCGACCAGCGCTGTCGCGCCACCTTCGAGTGCCTCGGCCACCCGCAGCGCCCCGGCCAGCACCGCGTCGGCACGCTCGCCTTTCGCCGGGGCCTCGCCGTCTTTACTGAAACTCAGCGAGCCACCGTCGAGCACCGACGACGCCCGCGCAGCCCGCATCGAGGCCTCGGCCGCGGTGGCCGGCCAACCACGCAGGTTCACCTTGTGTCGATGGGCCCTGCCGAGCGCTTCACGCGCCTCGTCTCCGGCCTCGGCCACGCCGGGCAGTTCTGCCAAAGGAGCCAGCGGGTCAGGTGCAGCCACGACCGCACAGGGTAGTGCCACCAGGTGTCCACCACCAACGTCGTTGCAACCTGCCAGTGACTACGCTCACAGCCATGACACAAGACACCGCTGTGCCACAGGCTTACCCGCCGCCTGCCGAGTTCGCCGCGCAGGCCAATGCCACTGCCGCGCTGTACCAAGAGGCCGACGCCGACCGCCTGGATTTCTGGCGCCGCCAGGGTGAGCGGTTGTCCTGGGCGACCCCGTTCACCGAGGTCCTGGACTGGTCAGGCGCACCGTTCGCCACGTGGTTCGGCGACGGCAAGCTCAACGTCGCCTACAACTGCGTGGACCGCCACGTCGAGGCCGGCAACGGCGACCGTGTCGCGATCCACTGGGAAGGCGAGCCGGTCGGTGACGCCCGCGACCTCACCTACGCCCAACTCAAGGACGAGGTCAGCAAGGCCGCCAACGCCCTGACCGCCCTGGGCCTGAGCGCCGGTGATCGCGTCGCCATCTACATGCCGATGGTGCCCGAAGCCATCGTCGCGATGCTGGCCTGCGCCCGGCTCGGTGTCATGCACTCGGTGGTGTTCGCCGGGTTCTCGGCCACCGCGCTCGCCGCGCGCGTCGAAGACGCCCAAGCCAAGCTCGTCATCACCACCGACGGCCAGTACCGGCGCGGCCAAGCCGCCTCGCTCAAGTCCGCCGTCGACGAGGCCGTCGCGGGCCAGCCGTCGGTGCAGCACGTCCTGGTGGTCAAGCGCACCGGCATCGACGTCGACTGGACCGAAGGCCGCGACGTCTGGTGGCACGAGACCGTCGACGCGCAGTCAACCGAGCACACCCCCGAAGCGTTCGACGCAGAGCAACCGCTGTTCCTGCTGTACACCTCCGGCACCACCGGCAAGCCCAAGGGCATCGTGCACACCAGCGGCGGCTTCCTGACCCAGGCGTCCTACAGCCACCACAACGTCTTCGACATCAAGGCCGACGACGTGTACTGGTGCACCGCCGACATCGGCTGGGTCACCGGGCACACCTACATCGTCTACGGCCCGCTCTCCAACGGCGTGACGCAGGTGGTCTATGAAGGCACCCCCACCTCGCCGAACGAGCACCGGCACTTCGAGATCATCGAAAAGTACGGCGTCACCATCTATTACACCGCGCCGACGCTGATCCGCACCTTCATGAAGCTGGGCCACCAGATCCCCGAGGCGCACAACCTGTCGAGCCTGCGGGTGCTGGGCTCGGTCGGCGAACCCATCAACCCCGAGGCCTGGCGCTGGTACCGCGAACACATCGGTGCCGGCCAGACCCCGATCGTGGACACCTGGTGGCAGACCGAGACCGGCGCCATCATGATCTCCCCGCTGCCCGGCGTCACCGCCGCCAAGCCCGGCTCGGCCATGACCCCGCTGCCCGGCATCAGCGCCAAGATCGTCGACGACGACGGCAACGAACTGGTCCCCGGCGCCGACGAGGACGAGCACGTCACCGGCTACCTGGTGCTCGACAAGCCGTGGCCATCGATGCTGCGCGGCATCTGGGGCGACGACGAACGCTTCAAGGACACCTACTGGTCCCGCTTCGCCGAGCAGGGCTGGTACTTCGCCGGTGACGGTGCCCGCTACGACGCCGACGGCAACATCTGGGTCCTGGGCCGCATCGACGACGTCATGAACATCTCCGGCCACCGCATCTCCACCGCCGAGGTCGAATCCGCCCTCGTCGGGCACTCCGGCGTGGCCGAGGCCGCCGTCGTCGGCGCCACCGACGCCACCACCGGCCAAGCCATCTGCGCGTTCGTCATCCTCAAGGAATCGGCGCACGGCGGCAGCGACAACATCGTCGAGGAACTGCGGGCCCAGGTCTCCACCGAGATCTCCCCCATCGCCAAGCCGCGGGAAATCCACATCGTTCCCGAGCTGCCCAAGACCCGCAGCGGCAAGATCATGCGCCGCCTGCTGCGCGACGTCGCCGAAGGCCGCGACCTCGGTGACACCTCCACCCTGGTCGACCCCAGCGTCTTCGAGGCCATCCGCGCCAGCAAGTAGGTCCACGTGAAACGGCCCCTTCTCTGACGAGAAGGGGCCGTTTCACATTGCTGGGCTAGATGGGCTGGTAACCCGCACCCGGCCGGCTCTTGGCGTCGAGATCGGCGATCACCGCGTTGATCGACACCGTCACGGCCGGGGTGTGCAGCGGCACGTACTTGACGACGCACGTCGGCAGGTCGTCGCTGAAGGCCCCGTGGATCATGCCGACCAGCTTGTTGTTCACGGTGACCGGCGCACCCGAGTCGCCCGGCTGGCCGCACACCTGGTCCACGATGGTGCCCGGGTCCTGGCCCGGGCCCCAGGTGACACCGCAGGTGTAGCCGGTGGTGCGGCCGAGCTTGCACGCCACCTCACCGAAGGCCGGGTCGGGGCCGATGCCGTCGATCTGGAATCCGTTGACGTTGCCCAGGGGCTGCACCTTGGCCGGATCGAATTCGATGACGGCGTAGTCCAGGGGCTGGCTGCCGGCCACCATGACGCCCAGCGTGCCGCGGTTCTCCGCGCCCTCGGCCGACACCAGGTGGCCGGGACCACCGCAGTGCGCGGACGTGAAGCCGACCAGCTTGCCGCGGTTGTCGTGCCCGATCGTGGTCAGGGTGCAGAAGGTGTCGCCGTCCACGACGATGCCCGAGCCACCGCCCAACGGGACCGGTGCGTCCGCGTGGGCAGGCACCCCGACCGACGTACCGAACAGGGCAATGGCCATCCCAAACATCGAAGCAAGCACGGGTGCCGAACGCATCGGGGCAGTGTATCGCTGGCCCGGATCGTTAACCGGCGCCCTACGTGGCAACATATGCCAGGACTACACCGACGCCGGGAGGACGTGTTCGTGAGCAATGGCGATCGCAAGAATGGCGCAGTTCCAGCCACGGTGACCTCGATCCCGCTGGTGGATCCGCATGCGCCCAAGGCTGATCCGTCGATCGGCGATCTGGTCAAGGAAGCCACCGCGCAGATGTCGACGCTGGTGCGGGCCGAGGTCGAACTGGCGCGCGCCGAGATCACCGCCGATGTGAAGAAGGGCCTGACCGGCAGCGTCCTGTTCATCGCCGCACTCGTGGTGCTGTTCTACTCGACGTTCTTTTTCTTCTTCTTCCTCGGTTCGCTGCTGGAGCTGTGGCTGCCGAGCTGGGCGTCGTACCTGATCGTCTTCGCGCTCATGGTGCTGACGACCGGTGCGCTGGCGTTCGTCGGGTTCCTGAAGGTCCGCAAGATCCGCGGCCCACGGGACACCATCGCGACGGTCAAGGAGGCCAAGGTGGCGCTGACGCCTGGCCACGACAAGCCCTCGAGTCAGATCACCGCCCGCTCGGCCTCTAGCGACACCTCAGGCTGGTAGTGCCGCCACCTGATCCGTCGGTCGTCCGGATCGACGGTCCGTGGCGACACCTTCAGGTGCACGCGAACGGGATTCGCTTCCACGTCGTGGAGGCAGATCCGGGCTCAAGCCAGACCGGTTCGTCCAGCGAGCGCCCGCTGGTGATCCTGCTGCACGGATTCGCCTCGTTCTGGTACTCGTGGCGGCATCAGCTGCGCGACCTGCGCGGCGCCCGCGTGGTCGCGGTGGACCTGCGCGGCTACGGCGGCAGCGACAAACCGCCGACCGGCTACGACGGCTGGACGCTGGCCGGGGACACCGCCGGCCTGGTGCGCGCTCTGGGACACAGTTCCGCCGTGTTGGTGGGGCACGCCGACGGCGGCCTGGTCTGCTGGGCCACCGCGATGCTGCATCCGCGATCAGTGCGGGGTATCGCGCTGGTCAGTTCACCGCATCCGGTGGCGCTGCGGTCATCGACGCTGACCGATCGAGAACAGCGCGCGGCCCTGTTGCCCGCGATGCTGCGCAACCAGGTGCCATGGTGGCCCGAACATGTCCTCACCCGCCGGGGCGGCGCCGCCGTCGAGCAGCTGGTCCGCAGCCGCGCCGGCGCTGCCTGGCCGGCGTCGGAGGATTTCGCCCAGACCGCCGCGCACCTGCGCACCGCGATTCAGATCCCCTCGGCGGCGCACTCCGCGCTGGAGTACCAGCGCTGGGCGGCGCGCAGTCAGGTGCGCGGCGAGGGCCGGCGCTTCATGCGGGCGATGAAACAGCGCACCCCGGTACCGATCCTGCACCTGCACGGCACCGCAGATCCCTACGTGCTCGATGATCCGGTCCGCCGGACCCAGCGCTACGCCCCGCAGACCCGCTTCGTATCCGTCACCGGTGCAGGCCATTTCGCGCACGAAGAGCAGCCGTCGACCGTCACCTCGGAGCTGTCGACGTTCCTGCACCAGCTACCCGGCTGAGATGCACTTTCCGGTCGGCACCGCTTCGGAGTTGTCGACCTTGGCCATCTGCTTGGCCACCTCGTCGGCGGTGAGGACGAAGCCGGTATCCGCGTCGTCGACTGCGGCGCCGAACACGACACCGAGCACCTTGCCACTGCCGTCGATCAGCGGGCCACCCGAGTTGCCTTGGCGGACATTACCTCTGATGGTGTAGACCTCACGCGTGACGGTCGTGGAGTGGTAGATGTCCGGCCCGTTGAGTTTGATAACCTCGCGGATGCGGGCCGGGGTCGCGGCGAACTCGCCGCCGCCCGGGTAGCCCATCACCACCGCGCCGGTCCCGGTCGCGGCCTCCTGCATGTCGAACTTCAGCGGCGGTGCGGGCAGGTCGGGTGCGTCGAGAATCGAGATGTCGGCCTCGGGGTCGTAGGAGACGACCTTGGCGTCGTAGCTCTTGTCGTCGACCTGGACGGTGACGCTGTTGGAGCCGGCCACCACGTGGGCGTTGGACATCACCCGGCCGGGCGCGACGACGAAGCCGGTGCCCTCGAGCACTTTCTGGCAGCTCTGCGCGACACCGCGGATCTTCACGACGCTGCCCTTGGCCTCGGCCACCGCCGGATCGCCCACGAGCGCGGGATCAGGAGCCGAGACGCTGACGATCGGGGTGCGACCGAACGGTTGCAGCACCGACGGCAGGCCCGAGGTGTTCAGCAGCGCCGAGAGCCGTGTGGGCACGCGCTTCAGCCACGCCGGCGCGAGGTCGTTGACCTCCGAGAGCACCCGCGAGCCGTTCACCGCCGCAGCCAGATTCGGCTGGTCGGACGACGTCAGCGGCGTGGCCAGCAGCCAGGCGGCGACCAGCACCGCGACCAGTTGCAGGGCCATGCCCACGACCGAGTCGAGACCGCGCACCACCTCGTTGCGCATGGCGCCACGGACCGCGCGGCCCAGCACCACACCGGCGATCTCGCCGACCACGACCAGACCCAGGATCAGGAACAGCGCGATGAAGAGCTTGCTGCGGGCGCCGTCCACGTGCGCCACCACATGGGGCGCGAGCAGCACGCCGGCCACCGCGCCGAGCACCACACCGAGAAACGACAGCAGCGAGCCCAGCGCCCCGGACCGCCAGCCCGAGACGGCGGCGACGAAGGCGACGGACAGAACGGCCAGATCCAGCCATTGTGAAGATGTCATGGTTGATCCACACGGTAGCCGTTGGAGTCCCCCAGCAGCGCCATTGCCGCCTCGAGTTCGTAGTCCCGCTCGGCGTTCCAAGGCTGTGCCCAGCCCGCCACGTCCAGGATCGCCGAGATCACCTGAGCGGTGAAGCCCCACACCAGCATCTGGTTGAGCAGAAATGCCGGTCCGGCGAACCGCCGGGTGTTCTCCTTGCGGTACACCATCAACCGGTTCTCCGGATTGACGAAGGCGCGCACCGGAACCCGCGCCACGATCGCGGTCTCCGCCGGGTCGACGGCGAGGACCGGACCGGGATCGGGCGAGTACGCGAGCACCGGGACAACGTGAAAACCCGAGGGCGGGATGAACATTCGGTCCAGTGTCGCCAGCACCTGCAACCGGGACGTGTCGATACCGGTTTCCTCGGTCGCCTCGCGCAATGCGGTTCCGACGGGACCGTCGTCACCCGGGTCGGACGCACCGCCCGGGAACGCGGCCTGCCCGGCATGATGCCGCAGCGTCGAGGCGCGCACGGTGACCAGCAGGTCGGCATCGGGCGGCAGCGCACCGGCCGGGGCGTCCGGCGCCCCGGAGAACAGCACCAGGACGGCGGCGTCGCGCTTGTTGCCGGTCAGTGTCGCGGTGGCACCCGCTGCGGTGATCGCCGCGAGCACGGTCGCCGGCACCCGGCGGCGGTAGGCCTGCGGCAGGTCCGGTGCGTTGTCGACGAGTGGCCGCAGCCAGGCCGGGGCGGCCTGCGGGTTCGGCACGTTCACCCCGAAACTCCTAACTGTGGGTTCACTGCACTGGCGATCTCGTCGGCACTGGTGAACGGCCGGGGCAGGACCTGCGCCACGCTACCGTCCGGACGCAGCAGCACGGTCGCAGGCATGACGTTGGGCACGCGCAGTGCGGCCGCGATCAGCCGCCGGCCGTCCTGCAGCATCGGCAGCTTGACGCCGAGGTCAGCCAGCCGCAACAGGCCGGCGGTCTCGTTCTCGTCCTGATGAACCGTCAGCACCGTCACCTTGGCGCCCATGCGGCGCTGATACTCGGCCAGCGCGGGCAGTTCGTCGGCGCAGGGGCCGCACCAGTACGCCCACAGGTTCAGCACCACCGCGCGGCCGGCGACGGCCTTCGCGACGTCGACCGGCACACCGTCACCCGCGCAGTCGACGGTGATGCCCTGCAGGGCCTGCGGTCCCGGCCCCGTCTGCGGCGCGGGACACGGCGGCAGCGCCGCCGTGGCGCGCGGTCCGGCCAGTGCCGCCGGGGTGTCGGCGTCGCGATGGGCGCGGGTCCCGTTCAGCTGGCCGGTCTGCCGGCCCGACGGCCCGGATGCGGTCCGGTCGTCGCCGAGTTGACGCCACAGCGCCACACCGAGAACGACGAACACCGCCAGCACGACGACGGTCCAGCGGGCGGACCGACTCACTCGGTGATCCCGGCCAGCGCCAGCAGATGCTCCGTCTCGGGTCCCTTCACCAGGTCCGCGGCGGCCGCGAGGTCCGTCGGCCCGATGCCGTAGGACGGGCAGTCGCGGGCCAGCACGCACACGCCGCACGCCGGCGTGCGGGCGTGGCAGACCCGGCGCCCGTGGAAGATCACGCGGTGCGACAGCAGGGTCCACTCCTTGCGCGGGATCAATTCGCCGACCGCGAATTCCACCTTGACCGGGTCCTCTTCGGCGGTCCAGCGCCAGCGCCGCACCAGCCGGCCGAAGTGGGTGTCGACGGTGATGCCCGGGATGTCGAAGGCGTTGCCCAGGATGACGTTGGCGGTCTTGCGGCCCACCCCGGGCAGCGTGACGAGTTCGTCGAGGGTGTCCGGCACCTCGCCGTCGAAGCGGGCCACCAATTCCAGACCCAGCCCGATGATCGAGTTGGCCTTGTTGCGGTAGAAACCGGTGGGCCGGATCAGCTCCTCGAGTTCGGTCCGGTGGGCCTGCGCATAGTCCAGCGCGGTCGGGTATTTGGCGAACAGCGCCGGCGTCGTGAGGTTCACCCTCTTATCCGTGCACTGCGCCGACAGGATGGTGGCCACCGCGAGCTCCAGCGGATTGGTGAAATCCAGCTCGCAGTAGACGTGCGGGAACGCTTGCGCGAGTTCACGATTCATTCTCCGAGCGCGACGCACCAGACCCAGGTGGGTTTCGCGGTCGTATTTTGCGGTGGATCGTCGCGCAGGCACGCCGGTAAGCGTACTGAGAGAAGTCGGTAAGGATACTTTGACCGGCGTCGTTTCGTGATCACCCTGAGACATTCGGCGTGTTTACTTCTGCGTGTGTCCTGGTTGCTGGTTGTGTGCATTCCCGGGTTGCTGATGTTGGCAACCTTCGGGTTGAGCCGCCTCGAAGCCATGCTCGATACGTCCAAGGAGACGTACACCGCAGCCGACGTCAAAGCGTTCGTCGACAAGGTCAAAACCGCGTGGTCACAGCAGGCCGCAGCCGCGGACACATTGCCGCACCGATCGGCACCCCGTTTCGAGGAACCTCGCGCGCTGGCGGCCCCGTCGCCGACGCGGGACAACCCGCTCGGAGCCTTCGGTGAACCCGAACTACCCAGCCGCACCTATGCCCACTATGCGAGCAATCCGCAATTTCGCGAGACTCGCCAGGCGAATCGTGTGTAGCGTGGCTGGTTGCGAAACGGCTTACCACTAGACTGACTTTGTTAACCAGTTCACTGGCTAGCTTGCGCGCGTTTTTTATCACTCACCAGCCTTAGGGAGCAACGTGGACGAGATCCTGGCGAGGGCCGGAATCTTCCAGGGTGTCGAGCCCACCGCGGTATCCGCACTGACCAAACAGCTGCAACCGGTCGACTTCCCCCGCGGACACACCGTGTTCGCCGAGGGCGAGCCGGGCGACCGCCTCTACATCATCATCTCCGGCAAGGTGAAGATCGGCCGCCGGTCACCGGACGGCCGCGAGAACCTGCTGACCATCATGGGTCCGTCGGACATGTTCGGTGAGCTGTCGATCTTCGATCCGGGTCCCCGGACGTCGAGCGCCATCACCATCACCGAGGTGCGCGCGGTCTCGATGGACCGCGAGGCGCTGCGGGCGTGGATCGCGGACCGCCCGGAGATCGCCGAGCAGCTGCTGCGCGTGCTCGCCCGCCGGCTGCGCCGTACCAACAACAACCTGGCCGACCTGATCTTCACCGACGTGCCCGGTCGCGTGGCCAAGCAGCTGCTGCAGCTGGCCCAGCGGTTCGGCACGCAGGAGGGCGGCGCGCTGCGCGTCACCCACGACCTGACCCAGGAAGAGATCGCCCAGCTCGTCGGCGCCTCCCGCGAAACCGTGAACAAGGCGCTCGCCGACTTCGCGCACCGCGGCTGGATCCGGCTCGAGGGCAAGAGCGTGCTGATCTCCGACTCGGAGCGTCTGGCGCGCCGCGCCCGCTAGTTTTCCCGCCGAAACGGCATTCCAGCAGGGCAGTTCTCGAACTTCTCCTGCTGGAATGCCGTTTCGGCGTTTTGGGCTAAGCAGTCCGCAGGTAATCCAGCTGGGCCTGCACCGATTTCTCGGCGGCGTCCCACAGCTTCTGGTCGACGTCTGTGTAGACGTGTTCGACGACCTGCCGCGCCGACGCCTCGTCACCGAGCACCCGCAAGGCGCCGCGCACTTGATCCAGTCGTTCCTCGCGGTGTGCGAGGTACATGGCCGTCACCTCGGCGAGGTCGGCGAGGTCCGGACCGTGGCCGGGCAGGACGGTCCGCCCGCCCAGCCCCTGCAGTCGCCGCAGCGATTCCAGGTAGTCGCGCAGGCTGCCGTCCTCGTTGTCGATGACGGTTGTGCCGCGGCCCAGGACGGTGTCAGCGGTCAGCACGGCATCGTCGACGACGAACGACAGCGAATCCGCGGTGTGCCCGGGCGTCGCCATGACCTTGATCTTCAGCCCCGCCGCGTCGATCACCTCGCCGTCGGTGAGCGGTCCGCCCAGGCCCCGCAGAAACCCGCTGCCCACCGACCGCACCACTGCCCCGGTCAGGCCGACCAGCTTGTCGATGCCGCCGGTGTGGTCCTCGTGCTTGTGACTGATCAGCACCAGCGGAATCTTGCCCAGCGCCGCGATCCGCTCCAGGTGCGCATCGTCGTCGGGCCCCGGGTCGACGACTACCATCTCGTCGCTACCCGGCCCGCGCAGCACCCAGGTGTTGGTGCCGTCGAGCGTCATGATCCCCGGGTTGTCGCACAGCAGCACCGAGGCCGACTCCGTTACCGGCCGCAGCACGCCATACGCGGGATGGGTCATGCGACCTCGACGATGAGCTCCACCTCAACGGGAGCATTCAACGGCAACTCGGAGACGCCGACCGCCGACCGGGCGTGCGCGCCGGCCGGGCCGAACACCTCGCCCAGCAATTCGGATGCCCCGTTGATCACCGCGGGCTGGCCGTTGAAGCCAGACGCCGAGGCGACGAATCCGACAACCTTGACGATCCGCACCACCGAGTCGATGCCGACCAGCGCGTGCACGGCGGCCAGCGCGTTGAGGCCGCAGATCCGGGCCAGCGCCTTGCCGTCGTCCGCGGTGACCTCAGCGCCGACCTTGCCCTCGGCGGGCAGCTTGCCGCCCTGCATGGGCAGCTGGCCGGAGGTGTAGACGAGGTTCCCGGTCCGGACGGCGGGAACGTAAGCGGCAAGTGGCGCAACAACTTCCGGCAGCTCGATGCCGAGTTCGGCCAATCGGTCCGAGACGCTCACTTGGGCCGCTTCAGGTACGCGACGTGCTGCTCACCGCTCGGGTTGGCCAGTACCGAAACCAGCTCCCACCCGTCCTGGCCCCACTGGTCGAGGATCTGCTTGGTGGCGTGGATCAGCAACGGGACGGTGGCGTACTCCCACCGGGTCGGTTCGCTCATGTCGCCGAGCTTATCGGCCGAGGGGTACCGCATGGTTAACATGCTGGGGTGACCTCCGAATCCACGGGCCAAACCCATACCGGTTGGCCCGCGCGCCTGGACCAAGCGCGCCTCCATTTCGTCACCGGCAAGGGCGGTACCGGCAAAACTACGGTCGCCGCGGCGCTGGCACTGGCGCTGGCCGCCCGCGGCCGCAGCGTTTTGCTGGTCGAGGTCGAGGGACGCCAGGGCATCGCCCAGCTCTTCGACGTGCCACCGCTGCCGTACGGGGAACAGAAGATCGCCACCGCCGAGGGCGGCGGGCTGGTCAACGCGCTGGCCATCGACACCGAGGCCGCGTTCCTGGAATACCTGGACATGTTCTACAACCTCGGCATCGCCGGCCGCGCCATGAAGCGCATCGGCGCCGTCGAGTTCGCCACCACGATCGCTCCCGGCCTGCGTGACGTCCTGCTCACCGGCAAGATCAAAGAGGTCGTGGTCCGCAACGGCAAGACCGCCAAGGAACTCAAGGGACAGCGCCCTTACGACGCCGTCGTGGTCGACGCCCCGCCGACGGGCCGCATCTCCCGCTTCCTCGACGTCACCAAGGCCGTCTCGGACCTGGCCAAGGGCGGCCCGGTCCATTCGCAGGCCGACGGCGTGGTGAAGCTGCTGCACTCGGAGCTCACCGCCATCCACCTCGTCACGCTGCTGGAGGCGCTGCCCGTGCAGGAGACCCTGGAGGCCATCGAGGAGCTCCGCGAGCTCGAGTTGCCGATCGGCAGCGTCATCGTCAACCGCAACATCCCGGCGTACCTGTCACCGGACGATCTGGCGAAGGCAGCCGAGGGCGTCGTCGACGCCGACGCGGTGCGCGCCGGACTGTCCGACGCCGGAATCACGTTGTCCGACAGCGACTTTGCCGGACTGCTCACCGAGACCATCCAGCACGCGACGCGCATGATGGCGCGCGCCGAGAGCGCCGATCAGCTCGACGCCCTCGAAGTGCCCCGCCTCGAACTGCCCGCCCTCCCCGACGGGGTCGATCTGGGCAGCCTGTACGAACTCGCCGAAGCGCTCGAGCAGCAAGGGGTTGGCACCAAATGAGCGGCAAGCCCTTGAAGCTGGACATGCACGCGATCCTGTCGGACACCGCGAACCGCGTCGTGGTGTGCTGCGGCGCCGGCGGCGTCGGCAAGACCACCACGGCCGCCGCGATGGCGCTGCGGGCCGCCGAGTACGGCCGCACCGTCGTGGTGCTGACCATCGACCCGGCCAAGCGCCTGGCGCAGGCCCTGGGCATCAAGGACCTGGGCAACACCCCGCAGCGGGTGCCGCTGGCTCCCGAGGTGCCGGGTGAGCTCTACGCGATGATGCTGGACATGCGCCGCACCTTCGACGAGATGGTGGTGCAGTACTCCGGCGAGGATCGCGCCGACTCGATTTTGGAGAACCAGTTCTACCAAACCGTCGCCACGTCGCTCTCGGGCACGCAGGAGTACATGGCGATGGAGAAGCTCGGCCAGCTGCTGGCCGAGGACAAGTGGGATCTGGTCGTCGTCGACACCCCGCCGTCGCGCAACGCGCTGGACTTCCTGGACGCGCCGAAGCGGCTGGGCAACTTCATGGACAGCCGCCTGTGGAAACTGCTGCTGGGACCGGGCCGCGGCATCGGCCGTCTCGTCACCGGGGCCATGGGCCTGGCGATGAAGGCGCTGTCCACCGTGCTGGGTTCGCAGATGCTCTCGGACGCGGCCAGTTTCGTCCAGTCCCTGGACGCCACGTTCGGCGGATTCCGCGAGAAGGCCGACCGCACCTACGAACTGCTCAAGCGCCCCGGCACGCGGTTCGTCGTGGTCTCGGCCGCCGAGCCCGACGCGCTGCGGGAGGCGTCGTTCTTCGTCGACCGGCTGTCTCAGGAGCAGATGCCGCTGGCCGGCCTGATCCTCAACCGCACCCACCCGATGCTGTGTGAACTGACCGCGGACGCAGCCGACGAGGCTGCAGCCAAGCTGGAGAAGTCCGGTACCGACGGCGACGGCCTGGCCGCGGCGACGCTGCGGATCCACGC
Source organism: Mycobacterium sp. PDNC021 (assembly GCF_048282635.1). NCBI lineage: Bacteria > Bacillati > Actinomycetota > Actinomycetes > Mycobacteriales > Mycobacteriaceae > Mycobacterium > Mycobacterium sp. PDNC021. The sequence continues at coordinate 1,243,662 of NZ_CP182502.1, read as the reverse complement.
GAACCGCACCATCATCTCCAAGCGTGAGGTTCGGCTGCTGTCACGGTTCACCGGGGCCAACCCGCACGTGGCGTTGGTGGGCGTGCCGTCACTGCCGTTCGAGGTGTCCGACCTGGAGGCGCTGCGGGCCATCGCCGATCAGATCACCGGCGACATCGTCAAAGCCTGAGCGCTGGCGCCGTTCAGGTTCCGGCGCGCTCGACGGAGATTCCGGTGAGGCACTGTTCTTTCTCGCGGATCCCGAAGTTGAGACTGCCCCAGCCGTAGCTGACGCTCCACACGAACTCTTCGTACGCGGAGTGGCCGGTCGGTGCGTGCGTCTGTTCCGCAGCCGGATACCGCGCACGCACCATGTCCGTCGTGATGCACGGGTTCGGGTCGATGTCGACGGACGCGAACAGCCACCGCCCGTCGTTGATCGCGATCACCGACGACGACACCTGCAACGTCGGGCTCAGCTGCACCGGACCGCCGTTGAGCCGTACCGGATTCGCCTTGTCGGGCTGCAGGTCGGTGCCCAGCAACTCCGCGAACTTGTCTGCGGTGAGCGGCGTTCGGGCCACCATTTGCTCGGCCAATTGCCATACGTCCTGGGGTTTCGGCGCGGCCACGGCTACTCCCTGTGTCGGGTGTGAGCATGCGGCACCGAGCAGGACGCAGCCGAGCACAGCAATGAACGTTCTCACCGCGGTAGCCCGGGGCATGGCGTGATGGGCAGCAGAAAACCGCGGGGAACTGCGGTAATGCGTTGCGCTAGAAGAAAATTAGACCGCGTTGCGGTGCTTGCGCTGGGTGGCGAAGAACTCCGCCCAGGACACCACCTCGGGGTGCTGCTTGAGGAGGGCACGGCGCTGACGCTCGGTCATGCCGCCCCAGACGCCGAACTCGACGCGGTTGTCGAGGGCATCGGCACCGCATTCGACGATCACCGGGCAGTGCCGGCAGATGACCGCGGCCTTGCGCTGCGCGGCGCCGCGGACGAACAGCTCATCCGGGTCGGCCTGTCGGCATCGGGCCTGGGAAACCCAGGCGATTCTGGCTTCAGCTTCAGGTTGGACCACACCCTGCATCGCGCCGTTTCCGGCCTGGGGAGCGATAGTCGCGCGAACTACTGGCTGTGTACCTGCCACCAGCGATCCCTTCGTCACACCGTCTCCCGACGGCTGAGTCCTCCCGAGTAGACCACTGATGCGATCTACGCCACATTGCGGCTAGTAGTGTTACCTAGATCGCATTGTGTGTTCAAGTTAGGTGGTCAGGGGCCGATTGCGCAATGGGTCTGGGGCCGCTTTTTTGGGACGTGTGTCCAAACGTTAATTTTTGCCCGTGTCGCAGCCCCCTAGATGCCGTAAGGACGTGGTAATCGACCAGCACTCGGCCGCTGGCTACCACGGTCGCTAGGCTGTACCCCATGTCCGAGCGACCGCAGAATCGTCCGCCGACCGCGGTCACCGTCATCAAGATGACGTGGTGCTGCCTGCTCGCCAGCGTGGTCCTCGCCGCGATGATGTTCCCGCTCATCGGGGGTGTCGGCCTGATGTCCAACCGGGCATCCGACGTTGTGGCCAACGGTTCGGCCCAGCTGGTCGAAGGTGATGCGCCCGCCGTATCCACCATGGTGGACGCCAAGGGCAACCCCATCGCCTGGCTGTATTCGCAGCGTCGCTTCGAGGTTCCGGGCGATCAGATCGCCAACACCATGAAGCTGGCCATCGTCTCCATCGAGGACAAACGGTTTGCCGAGCACAACGGCGTGGACTGGAAGGGCACCCTGACGGGCCTGTCCGGCTATATGTCCGGGTCCGCCGATACGCGTGGTGGATCGACCCTCGAGCAGCAGTACGTCAAGAACTATCAGCTGCTCGTGGTGTCCCAGACCGACGCCGAACGGCGGGCTGCCATCGAGACCACCCCGGCGCGCAAGCTTCGCGAAATCCGGATGGCGCTGACCCTGGACAAGACGTTCACCAAGTCCGAGATCCTGACGCGCTACCTGAACCTGGTGTCGTTCGGCAACGGGGCGTTCGGCATCCAGGACGCCGCCCAGACGTACTTCGGCGTCAACGCCTCCCAGCTGAACTGGCAGCAGGCCGCGCTGCTCGCCGGCATGGTCCAGTCCACCAGCGGACTGGACCCGTACGTCAATCCCGACGGCGCCCTGGCACGTCGAAACCTGGTGTTGGACACCATGATCCAGAACGTCCCCCAGGAAGCCGAAGCGCTGCGGGCCGCCAGGGCCGAGCCGCTCGGCATCCTGCCGCAGCCCAACCAGCTGCCCCGTGGCTGCATCGCCGCCGGTGACCGCGCATTCTTCTGCGATTACGTGCTCGACTACCTGTCGAAGGCGGGGATCAGCAAGGACCAGGTGGCCAAGGGCGGCTACCTGATCCGCACCACCATCGACCCGGACATCCAGAACTCGGTCAAGTCGTCGATCGACGGCATCGCCTCCCCCGGCATCGACGGCATCGCCAGCGTCATGAGCGTCATCCGCCCCGGCAAGGACAACCACCAGGTGGTGGCGATGGCCAGCAACCGGACCTACGGCCTGAACACCGCGGCCGGGGAAACCATGCAGCCGCAACCGTTTTCACTGGTGGGCGACGGCGCCGGGTCCATCTTCAAGCTGTTCACCACGGCCGCCGCCATGGACATGGGCATGGGCATCAACGCGCAGCTGGACGTGCCCGGCCGGTTCGAGGCCAAGGGCCTGGGTAGCGGTGGTGCCAAGGGCTGCCCGAAGGACAAGTGGTGCGTCGAGAACGACGGCCGCTACCGGGGCACCATGAACGTCAGCGAAGCCCTCGCGACGTCGCCGAACACCGCGTTCGCCAAACTGATCTCGCAGATCGGCGTCGCGCGCACCATCGACATGGCGGTCAAGCTGGGTCTGCGGTCCTACGCCGCGCCGGGCAGTGCCCGCGCCTATGACCCCAACAGCAACGAGAGCCTGGCCGACTTCATCAAGAGGCAGAACATCGGCTCCTTCACCCTGGGGCCGTTCGAAGTCAACGCTCTTGAACTGTCCAACGTTGCGGCCACACTGGCGTCGGGCGGTACCTGGTGCCCGCCCAACCCGGTGGACAAGGTGTACGACCGGCACGGCAACGAGGTCTCGGTGACCACCCAGACCTGTGAGCAGGCGGTCCCCGAGGGCCTGGCCAATACCCTCGCCAACGCGATGAACAAGGACGCCGTCAGCGGGACCGGCGCCGCCGCCGCCCAATCGGTGGGCTGGTCCCTCCCGGTGTCCGGCAAGACGGGTACCACCGAGGCCCACCGGTCGTCGGCATTCCTGGGCTTCACCAGTGCCTACGCCGCCGCCAACTACATCTACGACGACTCGACCACGCCGTCCGACCTGTGTTCGTTTCCGCTGCGCCAGTGCGGCCGCGGTGATCTGTACGGCGGCCACGAGCCGGCCCGGACCTGGTTCACCGCGATGAAGCAGTTCACCCCGCCCAACGTGGTGATGCCGCCGACCGACCCGCGCTACGTGGACGGTGGACCGGGGTCGAAGGTGCCGAGCGTCGCGGGCATGGACATCGACCTGGCGCAGACCCGCGTGAAGGAGGCCGGCTTCCAGCTGGCCCCGCAGCCGTCGTGGGTCAACAGCGCGTCGCCGTCCGGTTCGGTGATCGGAACCTCGCCGTCGGGACAGACCATCCCCGGCTCGATCGTCACGATCCTGGTGAGCAACGGCATCGCGCCGCCTCCGCCGCCACCACCGCCAGTGGGGATTCCGGGCCTCGACGGCTTGCCGCCGGTGCAGATCGGGTCGACGGTCGTGGAGATTCCGGGCCTGCCGCCGATCACCGTGCCGGTGCTCGGTCCCCCGCCCCCATAGGCCCGGCCGAAACCTCAGAACGACCTAAGCCAACCCTGTGGGCTTTCTAACGATGACCAGCGACAACGGGCGAATTGCCGCAGTGAGCAAGTAGGCTGCCTGCATGTCTGCCATCGCCCGCAACGCTGCCGTCACAGTCGCCGGATCACTTGCTGCAGGCCTCGCCTACGCGTCGCTCATCGAGCGCAACGCGTTCGTGGTCCGCGAGGTCACCATGCCGGTGCTGACGCCCGGTTCGTCGCCGCTGCGGGTGCTGCATCTGAGCGATCTGCACATGATGCCGGCGCAGCGCCGTAAGCAGGCGTGGCTGCGCGAGCTGGCCCGCTGGGAGCCGGATCTGGTGGTCAACACCGGAGACAACCTCTCGCACCCGAAGTCGGTGCCGGCCGTGGTGCAGGCGATGGGCGATCTGCTGGCAGTGCCCGGCGTGTTCGTGTTCGGCAGCAACGACTACTTCGCGCCGAAGCCGAAGAACCCGGCCAACTACCTCTTCAGCAAGCACAAGCGGATCACCGGCCGGCCGCTGCCGTGGCAGGACCTGCGCGCGGCGTTCACCGAGCGCGGCTGGCTGGACATGACCCACACGCGGCGTGAGATCGAGGTCAACGGTCAGCTCATCGCCGTGGCCGGGGTCGACGACCCGCATCTGGGTCGCGACCGCTACGACACCGTCGCCGGACGGCCCAACCCCGCGGCCAATCTGTCGCTGGGCGTCACCCACGCGCCGTACACGCGCGTCCTGGACCGCTTCGCCGATGACGGCTACCAGCTGGTGCTGGCCGGACACACGCACGGCGGGCAGCTGTGCGTGCCGTTCTACGGCGCGCTGGTGACCAACTGCGACATCGACACCTCCCGGGTGAAGGGTCCGTCCCGCTGGGGCGCGCACACGCAGCTGCATGTGTCCGCCGGTCTGGGCACCTCGCCGTACACGCCGGTGCGCTTCTGCTGCCGGCCGGAGGTGACGCTGCTGACGCTGGTGGCCGCACCGACCGGTGGCGGGCACGCCGGCATCGGCGCCGACATGACGCAGCCGGCCGTCTCGGCACGGTGACCGCACCGGTGGCGTCGCGCAACGTCGACCGGGACTGGGTGGACAACGCTGTCCGCCTGATCGAGGCCGACGCCCGGCGCAGCGCCGACACCCATCTCCTGCGTTATCCGTTGCCTGCGTCGTGGAGCGCGGGCGTCGACGTCCAGCTGTATCTGAAGGACGAGAGCACGCACATCACCGGCAGCCTCAAGCACCGGCTCGCTCGGTCGCTGTTCCTGTACGGGTTGTGCAACGGCTGGATCGGCCCGCAGACGACCGTCATCGAGGCGTCGTCCGGGTCGACCGCGGTGTCCGAGGCGTATTTCGCGGCGCTGCTGGGGCTCGAGTTCATCGCGGTGATGCCGTCGTCGACCAGCGCGACCAAGATCGAGCTCATCGAAAACCAGGGTGGCCGTTGCCATTTCGTCGAGCAGTCGTCTCAGGTGTACGACGAGGCAGAACGGCTGGCGCGCGAGACCGGCGGCCATTACCTGGATCAGTTCACCAATGCCGAACGGGCCACCGACTGGCGCGGCAACAACAACATCGCCGAGTCGATCTTCTCGCAGCTCCGCGACGAGACCCATCCGATTCCGGAATGGATCGTGGTCGGCGCCGGCACCGGCGGCACCAGCGCCACGATCGGACGGTTTCTGCGCTACCGGCGCCATGCCACCCGGCTCTGCGTGGTGGACCCGGAGCATTCTGCGTTCTATCCGTCGTGGGCCACGGGCGACCGGGACGTGTTCACCGGAGCGTCGTCGCGCATCGAGGGCATCGGCCGGCCGCGGGTGGAGCCGTCGTTCCTGCCCGGCGTGGTGGACGCCATGGTGTGCGTGCCCGATGCGGGCTCAGTGGCCGCAGCGCGGCACGTGAGCAAGGTTCTGGGCCGCCGGGTGGGTCCGTCCACGGGGACGAATATCTGGGGTGCGTTCGGGCTGCTGGCCGAGATGGTGGCGCAGGGCCGCAGCGGTTCGGTGGTGACGCTTCTCGCCGACAGCGGCGACCGCTACGCCGACACCTACTTCGACGACGCGTGGGTCAGCAGCCGCGGACTGGACTCCACCGATGCCGTGGCGGCACTGACGGAGTTCGAGCGTTCCGGCCGCTGGGCGTGACCCTGGCGGCCGACCCAGGCCGTCCGGTAGTCAGAAGTCGCGAACAGCCACAGCGCTGCCAGACCGAAGAATCCGCAGTAGAGCAGAGCTCCCAATCCGGTCATGTTCGTCCCTCGCTTCGTCGCGTTCGGCGGTTGTTTCACCACAGTTACCGGATTAAACGCACGATGCGGGTAAATGCATCCCGATATCGGACGTGATCTTCGCCGCTAGCCCCATCTACCTGCGGCTACGTCACCCGGCAAGGGCCGTTTGGCTTCTGAGGGCACCGGTGCGATACGCTGTCGTGGCTTCACACGGGGTGTGGCGCAGCTTGGTAGCGCGCTTCGTTCGGGACGAAGAGGTCGTGGGTTCGAATCCCGCCACCCCGACAAGTGAGCAAGGCCCTGACCAGGGAAATCTGGTCGGGGCCTGCTTTGTTTCAGGACCTGGTTCAGCAGCTCGCGGTGAGCCTTATCTCTATATTGGGACATCTATGTCCTATTTTCGGTCACTCGTGCTATTTTTGACGCATGGCTGAACTGAAATCGCTCGACACCGGTGTGCGTTCGCGTACCCGGAAGGCGATCCTCGATGCCGCCACCGCCGTCCTGGCGACCAACCCCGCGGCGTCGTTGAGCGATATCGCCACCGCCGCGAACGTCGGCCGCAGCACGCTGCACCGCTACTTCGCCGAGCGCTCCGAGCTGATCCGCGCCGTCGCCCTGTACGTGCACGAGATATGTAACGCCGCCATCGACAAAGCCGAGCCGACCTGCGGCCCGCCGCTCGCGGCGCTGCGCCGCGTGGTCGAATCCCAACTGGACCTCGGCCCCATCGTGCCTTTCGTCTACAACGAGCCGACCATCGTCGCCGATCCGGAGCTGTCCGCGATCCTCGACACCGGCGACGAGGCGATAGCCGAAGTGCTGGCGCGGGTTTCGGCACGACCGCAGACCAGCCCACCGGAGTGGCCGCGCCTGGTTTTCTGGGCCCTGCTCGACGCCGGATACGAGGCACTGCGCCGGAACATCGCGCCGCGGGTCGAGATCGTCGACGCCATCATGGCCAGCCTGACGGCCGGCACCATCACCCCGGATCCATCCTGATCCGCCCGAATTTGCTTTCCCCTCAACAAGTTAGGTAACTCCCATGTCCATCAGTCTCGTCACCAACGAGGTGACGAACCGGACACCGCAACGCCATTGGTGGGCGCTGGCAGTGCTGATGCTGCCCGTGCTGCTGATCTCCATCGACAACACGGTGCTGGCCTTCGCGCTGCCCAGCATCGCCGCAGAGTTCCGCCCGTCAGCCGCCACGCAGCTGTGGCTCGTCGACATCTATTCCCTGGTGCTGGCAACACTTTTGGTGACCATGGGCAGCCTCGGCGACCGGTTCGGCCGGCGCCGGCTGCTGCTCATCGGCGCCGTCGGGTTCGCCGTCATCTCGGCCGCCGCGGCGTTCGCGCCCAGCGCCGGCTACCTGGTGGCCGCGCGTGCCGCGCTCGGTGTCTTCGGCGCCATGCTGATGCCGTCGACGCTGTCGCTGATCCGCAACATCTTCACCGAAGCCACGTCGCGCCGGCTCGCCATCGCCATCTGGGCGTCGTGCTTCGCGGCAGGATCGGCCCTCGGCCCGATCGTCGGCGGCCTGCTGCTGCAGCACTTCCACTGGGGCGCGGTCTTCATGATCGCCGTGCCGATCCTGCTGCCGCTGCTGGTGCTGGCGCCCAAGCTGGTGCCTGAATCGCGGGACCCGAACCCGGGCCCGGTCGACGCGCCCAGCGTGCTGCTGTCGCTGGCGGCCATGCTGCCGGTGGTGTGGGCGATCAAGACCGCCGCGCACGACGGCATCTCGGCTCTGACGCTCGCCGCCGTCGCCCTCGGCATCGCCGCGGGCATCTGGTTCGTGCGTCGGCAGAACAGCAGTGCCACACCGATTCTCGACATGCGATTGTTCGGTCACGGCCCCTTCACGGCGTCGATCCTGGCCAACTTCCTGTCGATGGTCGGCCTCATCGGGTTCCTGTTCTTCGTCTCGCAGCACCTGCAGCTGGTACTCGGGCTCGACCCGCTGACCGCTGCGCTGGTCATGCTGCCGGGTGCGGCGGCCTCGACGATCGCGGGCATCGGCGTGGTGCGGTTGGCCAAGCGGTTCGCGCCCCAGACGCTGATGGTGACCGGCCTGCTGCTGGTGGCCGCCGGCTTCCTGCTGATCCTGATGTTCCGCCACGACCTGACCATGGTCGGGGTCATCGCGTCGTTCACCGTGCTCGAGCTGGGTGTCGGTGTGTCGCAGACGATCTCGAACGACACGATCGTAGCGTCGGTGCCGCCCGAGAAGGCCGGCGCGGCGTCAGCGGTGTCGGAGACCGCCTACGAGTTGGGTGCGGTGATCGGCACCGCCGGGCTGGGCACCATGTTCACCGCGTTCTATCGCGCGAACGTCGAACTGCCCGGGGCCCTTTCACCCGGTCAGTCGGCCGACGCCGGGGAGAGCATCGGTGGCGCCATCTCGGTGGCCCGGACCCTGCCGACCGAGCTCGGCAACCACCTGATGGAGTCGGCACGCGTCGCCTTCGATTCGGGGATCGGCGCCACCGCGGCGACCGCCGCGGCGCTGGCACTGGTCGCCGCAGCGATCGTCGCCGCCGCCTTCCGCGGCCGGCAATAGTCACTGAACGTACTGTGGCCCCAACGCCTTTCGGCGTTGGGGCGACAGTCCGCTATTCGGTTACTTGCTGCTGCCGGTCTTGCCCTTGGGAGCCTTGGTGGCACCCTTGATCGCGTTGGTGATCGACTTCGCCACCTTTGACACGGGGTTCTGCGCCTTCTTAGTCTTGGGCGCACCGTCCTTGGGTGTCGTCACCTTGTCGGTGCCCTTGGTGTCAGTGCCCTTGGCATCGGCATCCTTGGTCGCACCCTTGGTGTCGGTGCCCGTGGCGTCAGCAGACTTGGCGTCGGCGTCCTTCTTGTCGGCGTCCTTCGCGTCGGTCGCCTTGCCATCAGCGGCCTTGGCGTCGGCTTCCTTGGTCGAGGTGTCCTTGGTCGAGGTGTCCTTGGTGGAGGTGTCCTTCGCCGAGGTGTCCTTCGCCGCGTCGGTGGCCGGTGCCGCCTCGGTCGAGGTCGCCGCAGTGGCCGTGGCCGCCTTCTTGGTCGTCGCCGGAGTCGGGTCTGCCGCCGAGGTGTCCGTCGCCGTCTTCGAGCTCTCGGCCGCCGTGCCCGCCGCCAGTGCCGCAACCGGCGCGGCGGCAAGAGGAACGGTCACGCCACCCGGAGCATTCGGGTTCACGTTCAGCGCCGTGATGATCCGATTCACGATGTACGGCACGGTGCCGGTTTCAAAATCCGTGACATTCTTCTGAATGTTCTGCACGAGGCTCACCACATTGTTGAGCACGCCGTTGTAGATCGTGCCCGGATTCAGGGTGAGCACCGACTGCAGAATTCCCGTCACACTCTTGACCACCTGCTGAACTACCGGAGTTGTTCCGAGGCAGGAGCCGCAACCGATGCCGACTGTCGAAATCGCCAGGCCGGCGACCAATGCGGTGACCGAATCAAGCACCGCGGGAACCAATGCCTCACCCACTGCCAACGGTTGCTGCAGGATGTTCTGCACCGGGCCGTTGATGCCGGTGATCAACTGCAGTCCGCCGGGAAGCAGACCACCCACCAGCGAGTCGATGGCGCCGTTGACGTTGAGCGTGCCGAGGTTCCCCAGCACATTGACGAGAGTGCCCGGCAACGCGCCACCGAGGGTGAACGTCGCGCCGGTGATGTTGCCGATCAACTGCATGCCCTGTTGCACGCCGTAGTTCGCATCGAGCACCACCTGGCGCACCAGCGGATTCACGCTGGTCTCCACCATGTAGCTGGTTTGCCCGACCGTCTCGGCGAGGGCGTTGTAGATGTTCCCCAGCGCCACGATCGGGTTGACCAAGGCTGTCAGGTGCACGTCGGATACCTGCACGTGAGGAACTGCCGGCAGGTGCGTTGCCGTTTGCGGCACCATCGGCGCCACAGCAATCACACTCGCCCCCGCGAGAGCAACGCCCGCAGTGAGATACGGCTTCATGGTGAGCTGCATTCGAATCCTCCCAGTTATCGCGACACCCGTGTGACGCAGAAACTTACCCCTAGTAAATGGGTGTTTTTGACGAACGCACACATTTTCCAGCTAACCAGAATCGATCGATCGGGAAATTGTCAATTGCGTTAGATTGCTGTTCCAACAGGCAACTTAGACGTGCTACAGAATCAGCAAATTTGGCCGGCAGGACCGCCCAAATTCGAATGGACCACGTCACCGCCACTTCACAACACAACGAGACCCACGTCACACCCACAATTGAGTGGCGGACCGCAAATGCGAGCCGTCGATAGATTGCGACTTCAGCAAATTTCGCTACGCGTAATTTTCGTAAGCGTCATTCATAGCCGCGGGCAACATTCCGGGAACGCTCGACGCCGGCCCCGCGTCCACATACTGAGACGGTGCGTCGAGCCCTACGGCGTGGCGAAATTCAGGCAGCGACAGTTTGCCGACGCTTGGCGATGCTGCCGGCAACGGACGTCGCCACGACGGTCAACAATGCGCCCAGAATCAGCGCCGACGGCTCCCCCGGACTCAGCAGGTGCTGCTGGGTACCCAACGTGGCAGCAGCCACCGGAACACCCAATTGCGCTGCCGCCAGGACCCCGAGCGACAGCGGTTGCCCGAACAGCCGGCCACTGAGATGCGCAAGCACCGCCCCCACGCCCAGCGCCACGCCGAGCGCGATCAGATCCGGATGCTCCCCGAGTTCCCGCACCTGCAATGACGCGCCGAGCCAGACGAAGAACAACGGCGCGAAGAACCCCTCGGTGATGCCGAACAGTTGGCGCGCCAGCCGACGGGGCTCGCCGACCGCCGAAAGGCACAGTCCCAGCGCAAAACCCGCGAGCATGATCGAGACGTGCGTCGACTTCGCCAGCGCCGCCAGGCCGAACAGCACGATCAGGCTGATCCGCAGTTCCAGCGCCAGGTGCCGGCTGTGTGAGTACTTGTGCATCCGCTTGAGCCATCCGCGCTTGGCTTCGTACTGCAGAAAGAAGTAGAGCAGGACCGCGCACGCGGCGATCGCCAGCGCCCCCACGGCCGCACGCGCAGCACCGGCCGGGTTGATGGCCAACGGCAACAACACAATCGACGCGGCGTCGGCGATCGCGATCTGGGCGGTAACGGACAGCACCGGGGGCCCCGTCAGACCCAGCGACTGGATGACCGGCAGCGCCAGCGCGGCCGACGACGAGGCCATGAGTACCGCGTACAGCGGGGCGTGCCCGGTGCCGAAGAGATGCGCGATGACGACACCGACCACCGCCGCGAAGGCACCCACCACGATCGCCCGCAGCAGCGCTTTGGGCAGGTCCCCGCGTAATGACTTGTCCCGCACCGGCACATGCGTGCCGACGATGAACATCACCAGCGCAAACCCGATGTCTGCCAGCATCACGAACGTCGGGTTGTCCGCGTCGACGATGCCGAACCCGGTCCGCCCCACGACGATTCCGGCCACGAGTTCGCCGACGATCACCGGCACCCGCAGCTTCGGCACCGCCGCCAGCAGCGGCCCCACCAGTCCGATGACGGCCAGCAGCGCCAGGGCATGGAATCCGAAATCGCCCATCGGTCAGCCGGTCACAACGCCATGGTCAGGACTGCCACGACACGAGCCGGCACGGGATGCCGGTGTTCTCGTCGGTCAGATAGCTGGCGCACACCCGGTGGTAGCCGTCGCCGATCTGCAATGGCGCCCCGCTGTGAACATCGCCGCGTACCAACAGGATCGGCGAGAGCTTCTTGCCGTCGCTGATCTTGCTCAGGTCGGCCCGCACATGGGCGTTCGCCTCCGGCAGCAACGGCAGTTGTGCCGCACGCAGGATGTCTTTCGCTTTCCGTGTCGTCGTCTTCGCCGTTTTCAGCGCTGCGACCACCTTGGCCACCTCGTCCTTGGAGGCCAGCATGGTCAGGTAGTCGGCCGCCGCGTCGTAGTCATGATCCTCGGGTTCGTTCAGCCACTGCACCGCCATCGCCACACCCTAATCGCGGCCGCGCCGGTGCGGGCTGCGCGCGGTGAACTCTCAGCGGACGGGCAGGCATCGGCGTACATCACAGCCCGACCTGTTGCCTTCCGATACTTTCCGATATATCGTTAATGCATCGGAGGCGCGCTAGGCGCCTCCCTCCCGAAAGAAGAACACATCTATGGACACCCCATTCACTCCACCTGGCCGCCCGTTCGACGGCGGCCCTTTCAATCGCCCGTCGCACGGCGGCGGTTTCGGTTTCGCACCCGGCGATCGTTCACCGTTCGTCGGCCCCGCTGACCGGCGCGCCCGGCACGACGAGCGCCGCGCAACCCGCAGGGACATGCGCGAACAGTTCCGTGACCACGTGCGGGAACACCGCGGCGAGGGCGGCCCCGGCTTTGGCTTCGGCCCAGGCTTCGGCGGCCCCGGATTCGGTTTTGGTCCCGGCTTCGGCGCGGGTCCCTTCGGACCGGGCGGTCCCCGCGGACGACGTCATGGCGGCCGAGGACGTCCCAGTGGCCGCAGCCGGCGTGGCGACGTTCGCGCCGCCATCCTCAAGCTGCTCACCGAGCGGCCGATGCACGGCTACGAGATGACCCAGGAGATCGCCGCACGCAGCGACGGCCTGTGGAAGCCCAGCCCCGGCTCGATCTACCCCACCCTTCAGCTCTTGGAGGACGAGGGTCTGATCACGCCCGCCGAAAGTCCCGGCAGCAAAAAGACTTTCGAGCTGACCGACGACGGCCGCACGGCCGCCGATGCGATCGAGACCGCTCCGTGGGAAGAGATCGCCGAGGGTGCCGACCCCGCCGCCATGAACCTGCGCAACGCGCTCGGACAGTTGTTCGGCGCGGTCGCTCAGTCGGTGCATTCAGCGAATGCCGAACAGCAGCAACGCATCCTGGACATCGTCAACAACGCCCGCCGCGAGATCTATCAGATTCTCGGCGAGTCCGACTAGCGTTAGCCTGGCTACATGACGACGTACGCGCTCGGTCAGTACCAGGTCCACCGGGTCGGATTCGGGGCCATGCAGCTGCCCGGGCCCGGCGTCTTCGGTCCACCACGCGACCGTGACCAGGCGATCGCCGTGCTGCGACGCGCGGTGGAGCTCGGCGTCAATCACATCGACACCGCGCAGTTCTATGGCCCCGATGTGGCCAACCAGCTGATCCGCGAGGCCCTGCACCCTTATCCGCAGGGCCTCGCTCTGGTCAGCAAGGTCGGCGCCCGCCGCGACCAGACCGGCAACTGGCTACCGGCACAACAGCCCGACGAGCTGCGGGCTGCCATCGAGCAGAACCTGGCGACCCTCGGCACAGACCGACTGGCAGCGGTGAACCTGCGGGTGATGGGCCCCGACGGTGATCCCAGCGCACCGGGCGAGGTCGACCGCGACCTGTTCGACCGCCAGCTCACCGCCATGATCGCCGCCCGCGACGAGGGATTGATCGGCGGCATCGGCCTGAGCAGCATCTCGCTCGAACACCTGGAGCTCGCGCTGCAGCGCACCGACATCGCGTGTGTGCAGAACGCATACAACCTGCTCGACCGCTCTTCGCAGCCGGTGCTGGACGCCTGCGCCGCGCGCGGCATCGCGTTCGTCCCGTTCTTCCCGCTGGGATCGGCGTTCAATCCGGAGAACCCCGTGCTCGGCCACCCCGAAATACGCCAGGCCGCAAGCGAACTCGGCCGCACTCCCGCACAGGTCGCGTTGGCCTGGACATTGGCGGCGGCACCCAACATGTTGCTGATCCCAGGCACGTCCTCTGTCGCGCACCTGGAGGAGAACCTCGCGGTGGCCGATATCGAGGTACCCGCCGCGCTGACAGCCGCGCTCGGATGAGCACCGACATCGATCGCATGCCGCGCGGCGGCCCGCAGGCGTCGTGCCTCGATCGGGCGTTGCAGACCGACCTGCCCGAGTATCTCGACCGCGACGACGTCGACCCCGCCGTCAAGCGCAGCGTGGTCCGCGCTCTGGAGCTCACCGGCAACTGGTTCGGCCTCCATGAGCGCTTCGCCCACATCGCGATGGAAGAGGTCGCCGACGTCCCGGACCCGCGCATCCTCGAGCTCGGGGCCGGCCACGGCGGGCTGTCGAAGAAGGTGCTGGAGATGCACCCCACGGCAATCCTGACGGTCACCGATCTGGAGCCTGATTCGGTTGCCGCCATCACCGCAGGGGACCTGGGTTCCGATCCTCGGGTGACGGTGCGCGACATGGATGCGACGGCCATCGACGCGGCCGACAGTGCTTACGCCCTGGCCGTTTTCGCGTTGTCGTTCCATCATCTGCCCCCGTCCGCCGCGGTCCGGGTGCTCGCCGAGGGCACCCGGGTGGCGGACAAGTTGCTCATCATCGACCTGCCCCGGCCACCGTCACCGCTGCACGTGATGCGGCTCGCCGCCATGCTCCCGCTGGCCCCGTTCGTGCCGTTCGTGCATGACGGCGTCATCAGCTCGTTGCGGGCCTACAGCCCCGCCGCGCTGCGGGCGCTGGCCGAACGAGCCGGCGTCGACATCGAGTTGCGCGGCGGCCTGTGCACGCCGCAAATCGCCATCGCCACCCGCAGGTAGGTCCGCGTACGTTGGAACCCATGACGGACTCCTCCAACGAAGTGATGGACTGGGACAGCGCATACCGTGAAGAAGGCGAATTCGAGGGTCCGCCGCCGTGGAACATCGGCGAACCGCAGCCTGAGCTGGCCGCATTGATCGCCGCAGGCAAGGTCACCGGCGAGGTACTCGACGCCGGGTGCGGCTACGCCGAACTGTCACTCGCGCTGGCTGCGGATGGTTACACCGTGGTCGGCATCGAACTCACGCCCACCGCAGTGGCTGCAGCGAAAAAAGCTGCCGCCGAACGGAATCTGACCAACGCCACGTTCGTCCAGGACGACATCACGTCGTTCACCGGGTTCGACGGCCGGTTCGACACCATCATGGATTCGACGTTGTTCCACTCCATTCCGGTGGAGGGCCGCGACGGTTATCAGCAGTCCGTGTTCCGCGCCGCCGCGCCGGGCGCCAAGTACTACATCCTCGTGTTCGCCAAGGGTGCGTTCCCCGCCGAGGCAGAACAGAAGCCGAACGAGGTCACCGAGGCCGAGCTGCGTGAGGCCGTCGGCAAGTACTGGGCGATCGACGAAATCCGGCCGGCGTTCATCCACGCCAGCATGCCTGGCCGAGCACCCGCTGGTCCCGGGCAGCCCACCTTCGAGATGCCGCCACACGCCCTCGACGAGAAGGGCCGCCTGAAGATGCCGGCGTTCCTGCTCACGGCGCACAAGGCCTGAGCGTCAGGTCGACGCGGCAGTCAACGCACCGGCGAAGGACGCCAGTTCTTCGCCGGTGACGTCGACGTGCGGCGATACCCGCAGCACGGGAATCTTCATCTCGTGCGGGGCCCGATCGATTCCCGCCACGGTCGTGACGATGCCGTGGTCGGCGATCAGTTTGGCCCGCACGACGTTCGGGTCGGCGCCGCGCGTCGGCTCCATCGTCGTGATGGCCGTGGGCTCATCGGCATTCTCGACCACCCGCCAACCCGGCAGGGCCGCCAGCGCGGTCCGCGTGAGCCGTCCCACCTCGGCCAACCGCGCCCGCACCAGTTCCGGCCCGGCCACCAGATGTTCCTCGAGCGCCGTTGAAAAGGCCACGCGGGCAGCCACATTGGCTTCGCCGAGGTCCAGCCGCTTCAGCACCGGCAACGGCGTACCCCATTCCGGCAGCGGAATGCGCGGCCGAAGCCGGTGCGACACAGACGAACTGATCGCCAGCACCCCGACCCCGCGTGGCCCGGCCAGCCATTTGCGCGACGACGCGTAGATGACGTCGGGTGACACCTCACAGTCCAGATGGCCCAGCGCTTGTGCCGCGTCGACTGCCACCGGCACGCCGATCGCGTGGCACGCCGGCACGAACTCGGACAACGGCTGGGCCACACCGCGGTGGCTGCCGAGCGCCGTCAGATGGGCCAGGGCCGGCGGATCGCTCTGCAAGAGCGCGACTGCCACCTCGACGTCGAGCCGCCCTTGTTCATCGACCGGTAGCTCGCGGACAGTGAACCCGTTGGCTGCCATCACCACCAGGTTCGGGCCGTACTCGCCCGGCAGGCAGGCAATGGTCTTCTCGCCATCCCAACTGCTGAGCAGCAGATTGAGTGCATTGGACGACCCGGTGGTGAACACGACGTCACCGGCGGACATCCCGGTCAGCGCGGCCACCGCGGCCCGCCCGGCTTGCAGGACAGGTTCCGCGGATTCGGCTGCGACATAACCGCCGACCTGCGCTTCCAGTCTGGCGTGCTGGGCGGCGGCGTCGATGACGGCGAAGCTCTGCCGCGAGCAGGCGGCGTTGTCGAAATGCAGGCCCAGCGGTTTGGGCCGGGCGGCACGCCACAGGCGCGCGACGGTGGGATCGGCCCCGCTCACGTCCGCAGGTCCGGCTTGACCGCCAGTGACAGCCCGAAGTCCCCGGCAGGGTCGGTCCACCACTCGGTCTGCTGCAGCCCGGCGGCCGCCAACTCGGCCGCGACGCCCTCGGGGCGGAACTTGCACGACACCTCGGTCAACATCTCCTCACCCGCCTCGAACTCCACCGACAGACCCAACTCGCGTATCTGAATCCGTTGCGCGGCAACGGACCTCAGCCACATTTCGATACGTTCGTATTCGGTGTTCCATCGTGCCACATGTTCGAAGCCATCGAGGTCGAAATCTGCGTCCAGCTCCCGGTTCACCACTGCCAGGACATTGCGGTTGAACTGCGCGGTGACCCCGGCGCCGTCGTCGTAGGCCGCGACCAACCGGGTGGTGTCCTTCACCAGGTCGGTGCCGAGCAGCAGCGTGTCGCCCGGTCGCATCGCCTCGGCCAGGCTCGCGAGGAACTCCGCCCGCGGACCGGCCGTCAGATTGCCGATCGTCGACCCGAGGAACACGATCAGCCGGCGGCCCACGACGGGCAGCTCGCCCAGGTGCTGCTCGAAATCGCCTCGAACCCCGCTGATCTCGACACCGTCATACTCGTCGGACAGCTGGGTGAGCGCCGCGCTGAGCACGTTCTCGTCGACGTCGAACGCCACGAATCGGCGCAGCGCGTCGGCGTCCCGGAAGGCGTCGAGCAGGATGCGCGTCTTTTCCGACGTCCCACTGCCCAGCTCGACCAGCGTGTCCGCACCGGATGCCGACACGATCGCACCGGCCGCCTCATGCAGTATGTGCGCCTCGGTGCGAGTCGGGTAGTACTCGGGCAGCCGGGTGATCTGATCGAACAGGTCACTGCCGACGCCATCGTAGAACCACTTGGGCGGCAAGGATTTCGGCGACTGCGACAGGCCGTCACGGACATCCCGCCGCAGGGCACGAGGTGCCCAATCGGCGGCGAGATGGTTGGTCAGCAGCGGTGCCGTCTTGCTCGGTGTCATTGTGGTCCTCTCCAGTTCATGCCAGTGCCGTCACCTCGACACCGGCGGCCGTCACCTCGACGAGGTGCCGGTCCGGGACGTCCTGCCAGTCCGGGTGGTCGTCATAGGGCTCGCTGGCCAGCACCACTCCATCAGGTCGGCGCAATACCGACAACGTGTCGCCCCATACGGTGGCCAGCATCCGAGAACCGTTGGCCACCAGGATGTTCAGCCGCGCCGACGGGTCTGATTCCCCGACTTTGCGCACGGTGTCCGCCAGGTTGTCCAGCCCCTCGGCGAAGATGTGGGCGGCCAGGATCGCGCTGTCCACCGTCGATTCAGCGGACCGTGACACCGGCAGCACCGCCCGGTCGACGACGCCGTTGTGCGACAACAGCCACTCGCCGTCGGTGAACGGCGCCGACGCCGACGGCTCGATGGGCATCCCGACCGTGGCCGAGCGGACGGCGGCCACCACACATCCGCTGCGCAACGCCGGCGCCACCGACGCCAGTGACGCATCGCCCCACAGGGGCGCCCCACTGCGCCAGCGTCGCGGTGTCGCGCCATCGAAGAACCCGACGCCCCAGCCATCGGCGTTGAGCAATCCGTGCTTCTGCCGTCGAGGCGAATAGGACTGCACCAGCAGGCCGTTCGCAGGTTCCAGGATCAGTGACGACACCGAGACAGGGTCGCCGAGCCAGCCCAGGTGACGACACATCAGTCGGTCACCGACCAGGCCAGCCGCACACCGGAGAAAATCTGCCGGCGGATCGGGTGGTCCCAGTTGCGGAAGCTGGGCCGCAGGATGTCGCCCGCCACCGCCCAGGAACCCCCGCGCAGGACCCGGTAGTCACCGCTGCCCGTGCCTTCGAAGAACGGCTGCGAGTACCGGTCGTAGATCATCGGGGTGAATCCCGGCCAGGGCCGCAGCGGGGACGTGGTCCATTCCCACACGTCGCCCAACATCTGCTCGACACCGTAGGCCGACGCGCTGTCCGGGTAAGCCCCCACCGGCGCCGGCCGCAGCGCGGCGCCGTCGAGATTGGCCCGGTTCCCGTCGGGTTCGGTTGCACCCCAGGGATATCGGCGCCGCACCCGCACAGCGGGATCCCAGACGCAGGCCTTTTCCCACTCGACTTCGGTGGGCAGCCGCGCACCGGCCCAGGCGGCGTAGGCCTCGGCTTCGTAGAAGCTGACATGCTGCACGGGTTCGTCGGCGGGCAGTTCCTCGACATGCCCGAACCGGACTCGTGTGGTGCCGTCGGCACTCCAGAACTGCGGCGCGACCAGGCCCGCCTGCTGCCGATGCTCCCAGCCGGCGGCGGACCACCATCGCGCCTGCCGATAACCACCGTCGGCGACGAACTCGCGCCATTCTGCGTTGGTGACCGGCACCCGGCCGATCCGGAAGGACGGCACATCGACGACGTGCGCGGGTCCCTCGTTGTCGAGCGCGAAAGGCTCATCGGATGCGTCGACGCCGAGCACGAACGGTCCGCCGTGCACCAGCACCGACGTGCCCGCCACCTCGGCGCGCCCTTGCGGCAAAACGGCGCCCGGGCCCAACAGCGGTGGCCCGCTGCGCAGACTCAGGGCCTGCAGCATCGTCTCGTCATGCTGATTCTCGTGACTGATGACCAGAGCGAATGGAAATTCTGCGCCGGCCTCGTCGGGCAGCCGGTCAAGGGCGTCAAGGGCTTTGGACCGGATGGTGCGGCAGAAGGCGCGCGCATCGGTCGGCGGTAGCAGCGGCAGGGACACCCTACTGGCGCGAGAATGCACGAACGCGTCGTACAAGCTGTCGACGTCCGGCGGCAGCAGCCCGGGACGATTCGGGTCGCCGCCGCGCAGCAGCCACAGTTCTTCCTGCTGGCCGATGTGCGCGAGATCCCAGACCAGCGGACTCATCAGCGGGTCGTACTGGCGCAGCAGTTCGGCATCGTCGAACTCGACCAGGGCCAGCGTCCGGTCCCGGGCTCGGGTCAGCCCTCGGGCCAACAGCTCGCGCGTACTCACACCCCACCTTTCAGCCGGTCATCAAGTGCCAACCCGGTGATCGCCGAATCGATTCCGTGCGCGACGACCCGGTCCGCGAAATCGTCGGCCGCACTACGCCCCTGCGTCACCTGCCGCAGCAGCCGGTCCATCGAGCCCGCCACACCAGCCGGCGCAATCTCGGCAGCCGCTTGCACGCATTGCACCGCCGAGGCCCGCAGCCGCGGATCGGCCAGCCCCACCCGCGCGGCCTGGTCCCACGCGGTGGCCACCGATTCCGTTGCTTCCCAAGCGATCTGCGCCAGCCGGGCGTCGTCGAGCAAGGACACCAAGGTGAAGACCACTGCCGGCCACAGGTCGTCGGACAGGGCGTCGAGGTAGCGGATCTCTAGCCAGCGCCGCGGCCGAACCGGCGGGAACAGCGTCGTCAGGTGGTAGTCCAGGTCGGCCTCGGTCGGCCGGCGGCCGCCGAGCAGCGCGCGGCCGTCCGCCCAGTCCGCGAACGGCACCCATTCGGTGACCGGTTCCGCCTCGGGTGTGTGCACGAGCATCACCGGCGCTTTGAGCGCATAGCGCGCCCAGTCGCTGGCGGGATCGTCACCGCTGGCGCCGAGGATCGGCCCGCAGCGGGCGGTGTCCAGCTGTCCCCAAATCCGCTGCCGGGTGCTCTGCCATCCGGTGAACTCACCGCCCAGCATGGGCGAGCTCGCCGACACGGCGATCATGGTCGGGCCCAGGGCGTGCGCCAGCCGGACGCGGTCAGCCCAACCGTCACGCGGGCCCGCGTCGATATTGATCTGCAGCGAGGCGGTCGAGGTCATCATCGCCGCCCCGGCCGCACCCGTCCCGCCGGCCGCGAAGAACGCCTCCATGGCCCGATAACGACCGCCGGGGTTCACCCGGGCCTGCGGCCGCAGCGGATCCACGCCGAGCGGCAGCAAGCCCAGTCCGCGGCGCCGCAACGATTCCCGCAGCACGGTCTGATCGGCCTGCATAGCCGCGATCGCGGCCCCGGCGCCGTCCAGAGGCGGCCCTGACAGTTCGATGGCGCCGCCGGGTTCCATGGTGATCACGCTGCCGCCGGGCAGCTGCGGAACGGCCGCCACGGCTTCGCTCAGTTCATCCCACCCCGGCCGCCGCGTCACGTCGGACAGTTCGAAGCAGTGCGCCTCGATTTCGAGGCCGACGCGGCCCACCGGCCCGTCCCGCAAGCACCCGCCGCCGGCCAGCAGGGCGGCGCCGTACGCGCTGGACAACTCGGGGTATTCGGCGTGCGGTCGACGCACGGCGGTAGCGGTGCCCATCTGAACATCCCCTTCCGAGATCCGGGTCGACCCCCGCATCCGTTGGTTGGTGTTCCCTAGTGTTCGTCCGACGATGCCATGAGGTACCGACAAAAATCTGTGCAATATATCCGCGCGGCCTGACTCACCCCGGCCACCGTCATTGCCCCAAGGCGTTCTGCATGGCCCCGGCCAGTACGTTGACCGCAGGACCGGCGTTGCCGGATTGGCAGACTTTCGCCTGCAGCAGAACGTTCTCCCGCAGCCGGGTCTGCACGAAACAACGCCGATCGGTGTCTGCCTCCTGCTTGACCCAGGCGACGTCGGTCGGGCCGGCCGGTGCGCCCGCGAAACTCCAGACCTCGGTCCGGCCGTCCTCGAGGTGCATCGCGGTGGTCTGCCCCGAACATCCGACGGTCCGGTCGACGACCCGGTGGAACGCGCGTGCAGCCGCCTCGGACGTGGCGAAGACGCCCACCGCCTGCTTGGCCGAGTGCCTGTCGTCGGTGGCCGTCGTCTGCGCCACGGCTCCGTTGAACGACGCCAGGTCGGGGTCGCCGTACACCTCGGGCAGCCCGATGTCGCCCCAGTTGTTGCACACCGGGAGGTCGACGAAGAAGCCCTGGTACGGCGTGGTGAAAGTGGACTCCCAGCCCATCGGGGCGCCGACCACATTGCCGACCGAGCCCTTGCCCAGGACCGCGTACGACACCGGGGTCCGACGGTCTGGCGGCCGCGGTCGGCGCCAGGGCGAGTGCAGCGGTGACGCAGGCTGTGAACCAGATCGGGCGCGCAGTCATGGTTCCGATGATGCCAGTTGCGGCCGGCGTGACCAGTCGCGTGATGTCAGCCGGTCAACCGGGCTGTGGCCCCCGCATCGACCGGCAGCACCGTCCCGGTGATGTGGGTGCTGTCGGGGTGCGCCAAGAACATCACCGCGCGGGTGATTTCCGCCGCCTTCAGGAAGGGGACCGGCTGAAGATGCAACGAGGCAAACACCGATTCGACGTCGGCCAACGTCGGTTGTGCCAGATCGGGACGCATGGCTCCGAACAGCGCATCGTTGAAGGTCATCGGAGTTTCGACGTTGCCGGGCGCCACGGCATTGACGGTGATGCCGTACCCGGCCAAATCGTGCGCGGCGACCTTGGTCAGCCCGATCACGCCCCATTTGGACGCGGCGTACGCGGCCTGCGCGAAATTGCCGCTGCGGCCCAGCATCGAGGACACGGTGACGATCCGGCCGAACCCGCGCGCGATCATCCCCGGCGCCACCGCGGCGATCGTGTTGAACGTGCCGGTCAGGTTGGAGCCGATCACTTCATCCCACTGCGCCGACGGAACATCGGGCAGCATCGCGATCGCACTGACGCCGGCATTGGTGACGGCGATGTCCAAGTGCCCGAACTCCGACTCGACGCGGGCCACGAACTGCTCCAGCGCGCCCCTGTCGGCTGTCGACAGTTTTGCTGTCAGACAACGCCTTCCGGTTGCCTCGACGAGTTCCGCAGTGGTGGCCAGATCCGCGTCCGTCGCCAACGGGTACGCGATCTGCTCGTTGTTCTCGCACCGGTCACAGATGGCGATGTCCGCACCTGCTTCGGCAAGTGCCACCGCGTGCGATCGGCCCATTCCTCGTGCCCCGCCGGTGATCAGCGCAACGCGGCCAGCAAAGTCGCCCATGTTTCTCCTAATCCGAGTCCGGCTTGCCGGTGACCACGCAGTGGGTATGGCTGTAGATGGTGGGCATGCACAGATTGCAGTGTGTGCAGCCCGATCTCACGGTTTTGTCGGCCTGGATACGGCCCAGCAGGTCGGGTTCAGCCAGCAGAGCCCGACCCATCGCGACGAACTCGAACCCCTCGGCCATGGCCAGGTCCATGGTCTCGCGGTTGGTGATCCCACCCAACAAAATCAACGGCATCGTCAGTTCCGCGCGGAACTGACGGGCCTGCTCGAGCAGGTACGCCTCCCGATACGGGTACTCGCGGAAGAACTTGTGCCCGCTGGCCCGGATACCCCAACTCAGCGGCGGCTTGAAGTTCGCGGCGAACTCCTTGACGGGGGCATCCCCGCGGAACAGGTACATCGGATTGACCAGGGAGCTACCCGCAGTCAACTCCAACGCATCCAGCGCCCCGTCCTCCTGCAGCCATCTCGCGGTCTGCAACGACTCCTCCACGGGGATACCGCCGCGCACCCCGTCACTCATGTTGAGTTTGGCGATCACCGCGATCTGCCCACCGACGGCCTCGCGCACGGCCTGCACCGTCCCGCGGGCCACCTTGGCCCGGTTCTCGAGCGAGCCGCCGAACTCGTCGCGGCGCTTGTTGATCAGCGGGGACAGGAATGAGCTGGCGAAGTAGTTGTGGCCCAGGTGCACCTCGACGGCGTCGAAGCCGGCCTCGATCGCCAACCGCGCGGCGTTCGCGTGCGCGGCCATCACCTCATCGATATCGGCGCGAGTCGCTTTCTTGGCGAACCGCATCGACAGCGGGTTGAAGAACCGCACCGGCGCCTGCGCCCGAGCCTTGTTGGTCCGCGGGTTCGCCACCGGGCCGGCGTGCCCGATCTGCGCACTGATCGCCGCTCCCTCGGCATGCACCGCGTCGGTCAACTTCCGCAGCCCCGGGATCGCCTCCGGGCGCATCCACAACTGCCACCCATCGGTACGCCCACCCGGGGACACCGCGCAATACGCCACTGTGGTCATCCCGACCCCACCGGCCGCCGGCAACCGGTGGTAGCGGATCAGATCGTCAGTGACCAGCGCATCAGGGGTCGCCGCCTCGAATGTCGCCGCCTTGATAACCCGGTTCCGCAACGTGATCGGACCGAGCTTGGCCGGCTGGAAGGGGTCGGGTGCCATGCTTTCCGTGGTCCTTTCGGTAAGTCTTGATACCGCAACGTCTTTCGGCTCGCCCGTCGTGGCGCGTTCAACGAGTCACCTTCACCACCGCGGTCATCGGGAACCCCATTGATTAGTGATCCACTGGCACCCTAATTGAGGTTGGCGTCGATGTCACGTCGGCCCCTCGGCTCCTGTGATGATGGAAGCGTGAGCACTCAGTCAGGCCCCGGACGGCCACGCGACGCGAGCATCGACGATCGCGTCCTCGCGGCGACCCGGGAGCTCCTGTCCGAGGGCGGGTTTCAGCAATTGAGCATGCGGCTCGTCGCGCAACGCTCCGGCGTCACGCGCGCGAGCCTGGCCCGGCGCTGGCCGTCGAAGGCCGCGTTGGTGATCGACGCGGTGATGGGCACGACACCCGACCTCACGCCGTTTGCCGGAACCGATGTCTACGGCTGGATCGATTTCGTGGTTCGGGGCAGCCGCGCACTGTTCAACCACCCGGACATGAAAGCGGCGGCGCCCGATCTGAGCCTGGCCCTACTCGAGGACAAAGAGCAGGGGCGGTCGCTGTGGAATCGGTTCACCGGCCCGGCGGTCGACCTGTTCGCCGACGACGTCGACGCACAGACCGTCGACGAGCGACGCAGCGCGGAATTGGATGCGCGCGCCGTGCTGATCATGGCTGCGGGTGCGGCGATGTACGTGTCCACCATCGCCGCCGACGACGATTCCGCCGAACTCGAAGAGCGGATGGTCGAACTTCTGACGGCCGGGTATCGAGCAGTGTCAGCCAACCGCGCGACGACCGACCAACAGCCGTAGCACAGACGACAGGCCGCACCCTGTACGGGCACGGCCTGTCGCTTGATGCAGGACTGGTTGGGTCAGCGGCCGGGTTGAGCCGGGCCGGGCTGGCCGGGCGCCTGTTGTCCGGGACCGCCGGGACCTTGTCCGCCGGGACCCTGCCAGCCTCCGTTGGGTCCCTGCCAGCCGGGGCCGCCGGGGAACATCGGATGCCACATGCCACCGCCGCGCGGCCCGTTGTGCCCCTCGCGGAATTCCGACATGTCATGGCCGCGGTGGTGCTTGTGCCAGCCGTGGTGGCCACCGCCGGAATGCGAGCCGAGGATGAAGCCGGAGAAGAAGATCGTCGCGACGATGAACACGATGCCGGCGACGATGCCGACCCATGCCAGCACCTTGTTGAGCTTGCTCGGCTTGTGCTCGGCGGGCGGCGCGGCCACTGCGGTGGCCGTTGCTACGGGCGGGAAAGAGTCCGTCGGGGTATCCGGCGTCTCTGGCGTTTCTCTAGGGGTTTCGTCACTCATGTCATCGATGATCCGTCCATCAACCACTGCCGTGGCTGGGTTGCGCGTAAGAATCAGCTATGAGGCTCACGGCGCGGTAGCGTGGGCTGTGTACCGGAGCGTCGGCCGGGCTTTGGGGGCCGGCCGAAGCTCCGATATCAGAACGCGGCAGAAAAGGTGCGATGTCCAGAACCACCCTGCGCGTCGCGGCCCTCGCCTGTGGCACCACGTTGCTGCTGACCATCACCCCGGGATGTACGAAGCAGTCGGCGGTGCTCACCGGGCCGGCTCCGACGGCGTCGCCGACAGCGGCCTCGCACGCGCCGCCCGCAGGGCCTTCGACGACGACCAAGAGCAAGTCCGGGCTGCCCGTCTGTCAGCTGTCGTCGCTGCCGGCCGAGGCCGGCAGCACCGTCGATCTGATCCACCGCGGCGGGCCGTTCCCGTACTCGCGCGACGGCATCGTGTTCGGCAACTTCGAGCGCCGGCTGCCCAACCAGCAGCGCGGTTACTACCACGAGTACACCGTGCCGACGCCGGGCGCGAAGACCCGCGGCGCCCGGCGCGTCATCACCGGCGGTGAACCGCCCGCCAACCCTCCGGAGTTCTACTACACCGGAGATCACTACGAGACGTTCTGCCAGATCGGAGGAGCGTGAAGACGTTCACCGTGCGAGGTGCGCGGATCCATTCCCGCGCAGACCTTTTCACCGAGCTGGGCCACGCGGTCAATGGCACCGGCGGTTATTTCGGCAGCAATCTCGACGCGCTGGCCGACTGCCTCGGTGGCGGCTTCGGCACCCCGGACGACGAGCCGTTCCGTTTCGTGCTGACCGACAGCTCAAAAGCCAAGAAGGCCTTGGATTCCCGTACCTGGAGCGGGCTGCTCGACGTGTTCGACAGTGCCGGCATCGACTTGGTGCTGCGCTGACCGTCGCCTACGGCTTCACCGGATTCACCGCGAACTGGATGACGCGGTACGGCGCGGTGTCGCGCGGCTTGGTGTTCCACTGACTGACCAGGATGCGCAGTTCGTCGAGCGTCGAGCCCGGCGAGATGTAGCCGCCGTACGGCTGGGCCAGCTGATTGTCTTGCGGCACAGGAAGTTCGTCGGCCTGCTCCGGCCAACCGCCGGCGACGACGACGGTGGTCACGGGTGCGGCACCGAACTCGGTCGGCGCATTCGCGACCCGGACCTCCATGTTGCCGGTGCTGCTGTTGAAGTAGGACAGCACCGTCTTGCCGTCGACCTGCTTCATACTCATCTCACCGATCAGGTTGCCCCACAACGGGGTTGGCGGCTTGCCCCAGCCGGCGGCCGCGGACCAGCCCTGCCAGCTGGACCGGTCGGTGAACGACTGCGGCGTGGCCCGGTACAGGAAGGGCGCGCTGCTGCGGTCAAAGTTGTTGGCGACGATGTACACCCAGCCGCGCGGCGAGTCGGCAGTGGGCACCGGGTCGTAGTAGCCCGTGATCTGGCTCTGCGCTCCCCCGGCGTAGCCGGCCGCCCGAACGGACCCCGGCACCGTCGGCCAGGACCCGCGCGCCGGGTCGGCCTTGACCAGTCGCGAACTCGCCGGCTTCAGGTCGCGCGTGGTGGTGATCAACAGGTAGTTCTCCCGGTTGATGCTCACCACCCCGGCCGGAAGTTGAGATGTGCCAGGAACTTTGGCGTCGGCCAGCAGCGGTTTGTCGACGCCCGTGACGCCGCGGTACCGAAGTCCGTCGGGTGAGTTGATGGAGTCGGTCTCGACGTGCAGCGCGACGGGCGCGTACCAGCCGCCGAATCCGACGCCCTGTCCCGCGAAGCTGTCGCCGCAGATCTGCAGGATGCCGCTGGGGAACTCCATGAACTCGCACAGATCGGTCGCCCCGATGCCGTAATCGGCTGTCGGTGTACCGGTTCCGGCCACCGGACCGATGCGCGTCACCTCGCCGACCGTCAGCGGTTTGAGCACCGGAGTGGGCACCGGCGCAGGCGGATCAGCCTGCGCCGCAGCGACCCCGAACGCCGCCAGCAACGTCGAGATCGACGCAATGGCCGCGAGCGCGCGCAAGATCAGCGTGCAGCGAGCAGTTCGGCGATCTGAACGGTGTTGAGCGCCGCGCCCTTTCGCAGGTTGTCACCCGAGACGAACAGCGCGAGGCCACGACCGTCGGGCACGCCCGGGTCCTGGCGGATACGGCCCACCAGCGAGTCGTCGGCACCGGCGGCAGCCAGCGGCGTCGGCACGTCGACCAGCGAAACACCGGCCGCGTCGGCCAGCAGCTCCCGGGCCCGCTCCACTGAAATCGGCCGGGCGAACTCGGCATTGATCGACAGCGAGTGCCCGGTGAACACGGGCACGCGCACGCAGGTTCCGCTGACCAGAAGCTCCGGGATGCCGAGGATCTTGCGGCTCTCGTTGCGCAGCTTCTGATCCTCGTCCGTCTCACCCGAGCCGTCGTCGACGAGCGAACCGGCCAACGGGATGACGTTGAAGGCAATGGGCGCAACGTATTTCACGGGTGCCGGGAACTCCAGCGCGGATCCGTCGTGCACCAGCTGCTCGGCACCGGCGATCACTGCGCGAGCCTGCGAGGCCAGTTCGTCCACCCCAGCGAGCCCCGAACCGGACACGGCCTGGTAGCTCGACACGATGAGACGGGTCAGGCCGGCCTCGTCGTGCAGCGGCTTGAGCACCGGCATGGCGGCCATCGTGGTGCAGTTCGGGTTGGCGATGATGCCCTTGGCAAGCTGCTTGCCGCGGACGTCGCGGTCGAAGTTGACCTCCGAAACCACCAGCGGCACATCGGGATCTTTGCGCCATGCCGACGAGTTGTCGACGACGATGGCTCCGGCGGCGGCGAAGCGCGGCGCCTGCACCCGCGACATGGTCGCGCCGGCGGAGAACAGGGCGATGTCCAGACCCGACGGGTCGGCGGTCTCGCTGTTCTCGACCTCGATCTCCTGGCCGCGGAACGTCAGCTTCTTGCCCTCGGACCGCGCCGAGGCGAAGAACCGCACGCTGGTAGCCGGAAAGTCGCGCTCCTCGAGGAGCCTGCGCATGACCTGGCCGACCTGACCGGTCGCGCCCACCACACCGATGTTCACCATGACTAACGCCCTGTCCCGCCGTACACGACGGCCTCTTCTTCGCCGGCGAAGCCGAAGGCCTCGTGCAGCGCCGCGACGGCCTTGTCCAGCTCAGTGTCCTTGACCAGCACCGAGATTCGAATCTCGGAGGTGGAGATGAGGTCGATGTTGACGCCGACCTCGGCCAGCGTCTCGCAGAACTTGGCGGTGACGCCTGGGTGGCTGCGCATACCGGCGCCGACCAGCGACACCTTGCCGATGTGATCGTCGTACAGCACCTGGGAGAAACCGATCTCGTCCTTGAGCGAGGTCAGCTTCTCGACGGCGCCCGGGCCGTTCTCGCGCGAACAGGTGAAGGTTATGTCGGTCTTGCCGTCCTCCACCTTCGAGATGTTCTGCAGCACCATGTCGATGTTCACGTCGGCATCAGCAACCGCACGGAACACCTTGGCGGCATATCCCGGAACGTCGGGGACGCCGACAACGGTGACCTTCGCCTCGCTGCGGTCGTGGGCGACTCCGGTGAGGATTGCGTCTTCCATGGGGATGTCCTCGATCGATCCTTTGACAATGGTTCCGGTCTTGTTGGAGTACGACGACCGGACGTGAATCGGAACGTTGTAGCGGCGGGCGTATTCCACGCAACGCAGCATCAACACTTTGGCACCGCAGGCCGCCATCTCCAGCATCTCCTCGAAGGAGACGGTGTCCAGGTGACGGGCATTCGGCACGATGCGCGGGTCGGCGGTGAAGATGCCGTCGACGTCGGTGTAAATCTCGCAGACGTCGGCGTTCAGCGCGGCGGCCAGCGCCACGGCGGTGGTGTCCGAGCCACCGCGGCCCAGCGTGGTGACGTCCTTGCTGTCCTGGCTGACGCCCTGGAAGCCGGCGACCAGCACGATCATGCCGTCGTCGAGAGCGTCGCGCAGGCGGCCCGGGGTGACGTCGATGATCTTGGCGTTGCCGTGCGTGCCCGTGGTGATCACGCCGGCCTGCGAACCGGTGAACGATCGGGCCTGCGCGCCGAGGGACTCGATGGCCATGGCGACCAGCGCGTTCGAGATGCGCTCACCTGCGGTGAGCAGCATGTCCATCTCCCGGGCAGGTGGCGCCGGGGAGACCTGGCGGGCCAGATCCAGCAGATCATCGGTGGTGTCGCCCATGGCCGAGACCACGACGACAACGTCATTGCCGGCCTTCTTGGTTTCGACGATCCGCTCGGCGACTCGACGGATTCGCTCGGCGTCCGACACCGAGGATCCGCCGTACTTCTGGACGACGAGCGCCACTGTTCGCGTTTCCTTCTCTGAATTGGCAGCAAGCATTCGCATCAATGCTGCTCCAAGGATAAGGGAGGGCCGAAGCCAATTTTGTTGCCCGGTCGTCTGCCGGACCTGCAACGCGCGAGACGTTCGTCACTCTCGCCCGCGTCAGAAGAGGTCGGTCAGCTTCCGCTGCGCCGGGCAGGCGTCGCTCAGCGCCTTCATCTGATCGGTGATCTGCGCGTTGATCGCCGACAGCTGGTAGGCCTCGGTCGGCGCGGGGGCGCCGGGTGCCCGGCCCTGCGCGGCGATCCGGTAGGAGTCCAGCGCCGAGGCGAACTGCGACGCCAGCGTCGCCAACTGCACCGCGTTGGCCGCGACCTTGTCGCCGGTCACCTTCTGCGCCCGCTCAGCCATACCGTCGGCCCAGGCCCGGTAGGCCGTCTCTTCGGCGATGGTCGGGACCCCGCCCGAATTCTTGTCGATCTTCGACTCGATCTGCACGGCCTGGGCCTTGTTGTAATCGAGCATGTCGCGCACCGGTTTGCACTCCGGCGTCGGCCCGCGGAACTCGGTCTGCCACACCACCAGGCCGATGACGACGGCGAGCGCGACCGCGATGCCGATCTTCCAGCTGCGGTCCAGGCTCAACAACCATCTCGTCAACACGGTCGAACTGTATCGGCACAGCCAGCACCATGCCCATTACGCCTGGCCAGGAGCTTGATCCCGGACAGCGCGACCGGGTTTTGGCGAACTACTGGACGGGAGTAAACTCGCCAGTGATGTTTATCGCGCGGGTGCTCCTCCTCGGACGCCGCGACGGGGTCTGATCCGACCGGCCTCCCGTCGCGGGGGTTTGAGATGCGCCGGTCCTGACCTTCCAGGTCCCATCCAGACAGACCGGAGCAAAAAACCGTGACCACTTACTCCCCCGATTCATCTGCCGACTCCTTCTCGTCGGTACGCGCCATCACCACCCCGTCCGGCCCGCGCCGCGAAGGCCAGCCGTCGTGGAACACCCAGCGCAACTCGTCGATGCCCGTCAGCCGGTACCGCTCGTTCGCCTTGGAAGTTCCAGGGGGCGAGCCATCTACGCAGTTTGACCGCACCTGGCCCGACAAGGTCGCCACCGTCGCACCCGGTTGGTGTGCGGTCGACCTGCGCGACGGCAACCAGGCCCTGATCGACCCGATGAGCCCGGAGCGCAAGCGCCGGATGTTCGACCTGCTGGTCCGCATGGGTTACAAGGAGATCGAGGTCGGCTTCCCGTCGGCCAGCCAGACCGACTTCGACTTCGTCCGCGAGATCATCGAGCAGGGCGCGATCCCCGAGGACGTCACCATCCAGGTGCTGACGCAGTGCCGGCCCGAGCTGATCGAGCGCACCTTCGAGGCGTGCGCCGGCGCCCCGCGCGTCATCGTGCACTTCTACAACTCGACGTCGATCCTGCAGCGCCGTGTGGTGTTCCGCGCGGATCGCGAGGCCGTCAAGAAGATCGCCACCGACGGCGCGAAGCTGTGCGTCGCGGAGGCCAAGAAGTACCCGGGCACGCTGTGGCGGTTCGAGTACTCGCCCGAGTCGTACACCGGCACCGAGCTGGAGTACGCCGTCGAGGTCTGCAACGCGGTCGCCGAGATCGTGCAGCCCACTCCCGACTGGCCGCTGATCGTCAACCTGCCGGCGACCGTCGAGATGGCGACGCCCAACGTCTACGCCGACTCGATCGAGTGGATGAACCGGCACCTGGCGCCGCGCGACTCGATCATCCTGAGCCTGCACCCGCACAACGACCGCGGCGAGGGCGTCGCGGCCGCCGAGCTGGGCTACCTGGCCGGTGCCGACCGCATCGAGGGCTGCCTGTTCGGCAATGGCGAGCGCACCGGCAACGTCTGCCTGGTGACGCTGGGCCTGAACCTGTTCAGCCGCGGCGTCGACCCGCAGATCGATTTCTCGAACATCGACGAGATTCGTCGCACGGTCGAGTACTGCAACCAGCTGCCGGTGGCCGAGCGGCACCCGTACGGCGGTGACCTGGTCTACACGGCGTTCTCGGGCAGCCACCAGGACGCCATCAACAAGGGCCTGGACCAGATGAAGATCGACGCCGACGAGGCCGATCAGGACATCGACGACATCCTGTGGCAGGTGCCCTACCTGCCCATCGACCCGAAGGACGTCGGCCGCACGTACGAGGCCGTCATCCGGGTGAACTCGCAGTCCGGCAAGGGCGGCGTCGCCTACATCATGAAGGCCGATCACGGACTGGTGCTGCCGCGCCGGCTGCAGATGGAGTTCAGCCAGGCCATCCAGAAGATCACCGACGGCGAGGGCGGCGAGGTCTCCCCGAAGGTCATGTGGGACGTCTTCAACGAGGAGTACCTGGCGCCCATCACGCCGCTGGAGCGCATGCGGCAGAAGGTCGACGCGTCCGAAGAGGACGGCGGCACCGACACCATCACCGCCATCGTCAAGATCGACGGGGAAGAGCGCGAGATCGTCGGCGCCGGTAACGGCCCGCTGGCGGCCTTCACCGATGCGCTGGGTGCCGTCGGCTTCCACGTCAACGTGCTGGACTACTCGGAGCACGCCATGTCGGCCGGTGAGGAAGCGCAGGCCGCGGCCTATGTCGAGGCATCGATCGGCGGCAAGACGGTGTGGGGCGTCGGCATCGCGCCGTCGATCACCACGGCGTCGCTGCGGGCCGTCGTCTCGGCCGTGAACCGGGCCGCGCGCGGCTAACCGAAGACCGTCGCGAGCATCCGCTCGATCAGACCGGCCGGGTCCCCAAGGCCCGGCTGGTCCGCGGTGAAGGTCAGGTTGCTGTAGGCCAGGCCACCCAGTAGCCGGGCGAGTTCACCGACCTGTTCATCGGAGGGCTCCAGGCCTGCCGCTTCGAGGATGATCCGCGCGAATCGCAGTGCGCCCGATTGCATTTCGGCGATCAACGGCCTTAGCTCGGGGCGTCGCACGCCTTCGTTGAACAGTTCGTAGCGAGCCAACTGCCGACGTCCGTTGGCGCCGGCGAGATCGGTGACCATGGTCGTCATCATCGTGGCCAGGGTGTCGCGGGTGAGTGGGCCGAGGCCCGCCTGCAGAGTGCCGACGTACTGCCACTGCAGGTCGACGATGCGCTGCGCCGTCGCCTCGAGAAGCGCGCTGCGCGTGCGGAAGTAGTTGGAGGTGGTGCCGGCCGGCTCGCCGGATCGGTCGTCGACGGCACGGTGGGTCAGTCCGCCGACGCCGGCGTCGCCCAGCACCTCGATGGCGGCATCGAGAAGCCGGGCGCGTCGTTCAGGGTTGGGAGCCATTGGTTAGTTCTTGTACCGCACCCGCCACAGCATCGCCAAGAACACCGGGTAGATGGCGCACAGCAGCAGATAGCTGAACCATGGCCCGGCCATCCCGACGTAGAACGAGACGTCCTTCATGACCAGCAGCACGTACAGGTGCAGCGGGACACTCAGGCTGATGTAGGCGATGGCGGCCGTCACCGCGATCATGTGCGGCCGGTTCACGAACACCATGCGCCGTCGGGTGAGGATGCCGGTGACGGCGGCATAGGTCATCGGCACGAGCAGGATCGCGTCGGTGAGCGGTGTCATGGCGTACCGCAGTGTGGCCGCGTCACCGCAGATGACGCGGAACAGATGCAGGCAGACGCCCATGGCGATGGTCAGCATCGCCGCTTCGCGGAAGAAATAGCCGCGGCGATGGCAGGCCTGCCGAAATGATCGATGTACTACATCGGTAGTGGTTGTCATGCGCTGACATTATCACTACGAACGTAGTGGTTACAAGAGTGAGTTGCCGCAGGACGTCAGTCCGGCGCGTCCGGCCCCTCGGCCACCCGGAGCACCCGGGCGCACCAGCTGACCGCCTGCTCCGCAAAGTCTTGTGCGGTAACGGTTTTCGCCTCGTCGAGGAGCCGCTCATTGATCAGGGTCGCGACCCCGCCGACGCAGAACAGCGCCGCGTCGCAGCTCTCCCGGTCGGCGTCGCGGTCGGGCTGCAGCAAAGCCAGGATTGCGGCGGCCACACGGTGTTGCGCGATCCGGATGTGCTCGGCCACCGATTCGATATGCCGGGCATCGGTCAGGAAGATCCGCACCGCAAGCGGGTCGCTCTCGGCGTGCTCGATGAACCCCGCCAGGCCGAGCGTCAGCCGCGTCTGGACGGTCGCCGACTCGGGGGCACTCCCGCCGGCCAGCATCGCGGCGAAGGGCCCCTCCAGTACGTCGTCGATCACCGCGCCGATGAGCGCGGCCAACCCCGCGAACTGCTCATAGAAGTAGCGGTCGGTCAGTTTGGCGCGCGCCGCGACGGCCCGGACACTCAGCGCCGACAGTCCGCCCTCGCGCCACAGCGCTTCGGCCGCGTCCAGCAGCAGCCGTCGCCGATCGGCGCGTCGCTGCTCCGCGGACCTGCCGGAGTACTTACGTTCCGGCGCGCTGCCCGATCCGTTATCAGCCATCTGGCGCAACCCCTCCCCCCGACTGGCTCATGATGTCAAAATCCGAGGAAGGAAGACGGACTCCCGTTTCAAACACCATCTTCTGGCAACATTACCGACGAGTAAGGTTCAGGCTTCATCTACACAGCGGGGTGGAACATGGCAGCACAGCTCGCCGGGCAGGTCACCGTAGTGGCCGCGGCCGGAACCGAAGGCGGGGGCGCGGCCCTCGACCAGGTCCTCGGGATGTCCATCGCGACCGGCATCATCACCGCCGGCCTGTTGTGGATCGGGTATCTGCATCGGCAACGCCGCATCACCTGGCTGCAGGACCTGGCCGAGGCGGCCGGCCGCAAGATGAACCGACCCAGCTGGGTGGCCCTGCCCTCACTGCTGTTCATCTCGACGATCATCTGCGCGATGTTCGGCTTCATCTGGGACGTCAGCCTGCACATCGGCAAGGGCCGCGACGCCGGGCCGCTGGCCAACCCGGCGCACTACTTCATCCTGGTCGGTCTGTTCCTGCTGTTCATCGCCGGATCGCTGTCGATCATCCTGCCGTACGACAAGCCCGGCCCGGCCGCCATCAAGATCACCAAAACCTGGTACGCGCCCGTCGGCGGCATCCTGATGGCCGGTTGCGGCCTGTACGCGCTGATCGGTTTCCCGCTCGACGACATCTGGCACCGCATCTTCGGTCAGGACGTCACCCTCTGGGGCCCAACGCATTTGATGCTCATCGGCGGCGCGGGCCTGTCCCTGGTCGCCATGCTGCTACTGGAGCGCGAGGGCGATATCGCCATGGGCGCCGACGCACCACCCGCCCGCAACAAGGTGCTGCCGTACTTCGCCTTCGGTGGTCTGGTGATCGGCCTGTCGGTGTTCCCGGTCGAATACGACTTCGGCGTCGAACAGTTCCGGCTGGTGCTGCACCCCATGCTGATCGCCGGCGCAGCAGCCATGTCGCTGGTGGCCACGCGGCTCACACTGGGCCGGTACTCCACCTTCGGCGCCATCGCCTTCGCGCTGTTCATCCGCGGGCTCGTCGCGCTGGCCGTCGGCCCCATCCTTGGCTCGCCGTACAGCTGGTGTGCGCTCTACCTCGGCTCCGCGATCGTCGTCGAGCTGATCGGGCTGACGCCACTGGTCAACCGCCCCATCCTGTTCGGCGCCGTGGCCGGCCTGGGCGTGGGCACTGTCGGTATGTGGCTGGAGTCGTTCTGGGTCGATGCCGTGTTCCGTACCCCGTGGCCCACCAGCATGTGGGGCGAGGCGCTGGCGATGTCCACACCAGTCGCCATCTGTATGGGCATGTGCGGCGCGCTGCTGGCCGTCGTCTTGTCCGGCCAGCGCCTGCCCGCGCGTCCGATCGGTATCGCCGTCGTGGTCGCGACGGTTCTGGTCGTCGGCGGCGCCGTCGCCAACGGCCTGACCATCACCGTCCCGGAGCACGCCCGGGCGCAGATCACCCTCACCGAGGCACCGAGCCCCGCCGGTCAGCGCCTGGTGAACGCCGACATCCAGATCACGCCCACCAACCTGGTCAGCGACAACCCCGAGTGGGTCAGCCTGATGGCGTGGCAGGGCAAGCTCGCCCATGACCGCGGCCTGGTGGTCGATCATCTGAAGCAGGTCGGCCCCGGCCACTACCGGTCCACCCGGCCGATCCCGGTGTGGGGCACCTGGAAGACAGTGCTGCGCGTGCAAGATGGACGCACCATGGCCGCTGTCCCGATCTTCCTGCCCGCCGACCCCGGCATCGGCGCCGAGGAGACGCCGGCGCTCTCGACGACCCGTGACTTCATGGAGGAGATCAAGGTCCTGCAGCGTGAGCGCAACCTCGACGTGCCGTCGTGGCTGTACTCCGCGGCCTCCTTGATCGTGCTGGTGTGCTCGCTGATCCTGATCGCGTTGCTGAGTTGGGGTGCGGGACGGATCAATTCGCGTGAGCAGTTCAGCCCCGCCGAGACGAAGGAACCCGTCGGACAGCCGTGACCTATCTGGCCGATCACTCGCTATTGTTGGCACTGCCGGCGTTTGCCCCTGCGTTCGTCGTCGCCGGGGTCGTGGCCTGGGTGGCCATGAAGGATCGACGAGCAGCAGACAGCGCCGGCTCCGACGGTGACGAAACCGATTCGGAGACAGCAGTTTCGACTGATGAGGATGGTTCCGCGTGACCTTTGTGAAGACCCTCGCCGCGGCAGGCGTCGTGGCCCTGGCACTCGCCGGCTGCAGCAACAAGGAGACGGCGCCCAGCGGCTCGTCGAGCGCCTCGGCAACGGCCACAACGCAACTGAGCAACCCGCAGGCCCCGCCCGCGCGCGTCTACATCGACGTGACCATCGCCGGCGGCACCGCGACACCGCTCAACCAGCAGATCGAGGCCAAGCTGGGCCAGCCGATCATCGTCCGCGTCAACAGTGACGCCGTCGACCAGCTGCACGTGCATTCGAATCCCGAGCACACCTTCGCCATCAAAGCGGAGAAGGATCAGCAGTTCCAGTTCACCGTGGACGTGCCGGGTAAGGTCGACGTCGAACTGCACCACCTGGACAAGACCGTCGCCACCATCACGGTGCAGTGACCTCGGCCGTCCTGGCGCACGGGCTGGGCGGATCCAGTGATCTTCCGATCCCGCTGACCTACGCCCTGATCGGCGCGGCGTGGGCGTTGACGTTCACCTTCGCGGTGGTGGCGCTGGCCTGGCGCAAGCCGCGATTCGATCCCGAGACACCCGGGCGGGCATTGCCGCGCTGGGTGACGACGGCCGTGGACGCGCCCGCCACCCGATGGACGGTCGGGCTGCTGGCGCTGGCGTTCGCGGGGTGGGTCATCGTGGCGTCGATCGTCGGGCCGCCCGGCTCCGGAAACCCGCTACCCGGCGTGTTCTACGTGCTGCTGTGGGTCGGAATCGTCGCGCTGTCAGTGCTTTTCGGGCCGGTGTGGCGGGTGCTGTCTCCGGTGCGGACCATCGCCCGGCTGCTGCGACTGAGCCGGGATGCGTATCCCGCCCGCCTCGGCTACTGGCCTGCGGCCGCCGGGCTGTTCGCGTTCGTCTGGCTCGAGCTGGCCAGCCCCGACCCGGGTTCTGTTGGCGCCGTGCGTATCTGGTTACTGGCCTACCTTGCGGTGACGTTGGCCGGGGCGGCGGCGTGCGGTACCCGATGGTGCTCACATGCCGACCCGTTCGAGGTGTACAGCGTCGTGGCCTCGCGGTGTGCCCCGCTTCGGCGCAACGCCGATGGCCAGATCGCCGTCGGCAATCCGTTCAACCACCTGCCCACGCTGCCCATCCGGCCCGCGACGGTGACGGTGCTCGCGGTGCTGCTGGGCTCGACGGCCTTCGACAGTTTCTCGGCGACGCCGGCGTGGCGGGGGTTCGTCGATGCGCACACCAACGGAGCTTGGCAAGCCACGGCACTCAAAACCGTTGGGCTGGCGGTGTTTGTCACGACGGTTGCGCTGTCGTTCAGCCTCGCCGCCCGTGCCACCGGCGGGGTGGACCGGGCGCGCCGCCGGCAGCTGCCAGGATTGCTGGCGCACTCCCTCATCCCGATCGTCATCGGCTATGTGTTCGCGCATTACCTGACCTATCTCGTGGAGAAGGGCCAGCAGACCGTCTACCTGCTACTCGGCCTGCACGACGCGCGTGTCTATTACGTACTGTCCCTGCACCCTTCGGTGCTGGCCACGACCAAGGTGCTGTTCGTGGTGGCCGGGCACATCGCCGGCGTCGTCGCCGCCCACGACTGTGCGCTGCGCATCCTGCCCAAGCGGCATCAGCTCACCGGGCAGCTGGCGATGATGCTGGTGATGGTCGGCTACACGTTCACCGGGTTGTACCTGCTCTTCGGCGGCTAGCTGCCCGCCCGCTCCGCCGAGTGGCCACCTATCGCACGAATCTCCGAGATTTCCGTGTCACAGGTGGCCATTCGGCGTGAAACCTTGACATCGTCGGGGCGCGACACGAAACTGAGGACATCCGTCCTCAGATTGGGGTTTGCATGACCGCCACCGTAGAGCCGACACTCAAGCAGCTGCACGGCCGTCCGTTCGAGTCCCTCTACGACGAAATGGACTACCAGGTCAAACGCGTCGACGGGACCTTGCCGGCCGACCTGACGGGCACCCTGTTCCGCGTCGGCCCCGGAAAGTTCGAGGTCGGCGACACCGTCCTCAAGACCATGTTCGACGGCGACGGCATGGTGTCGCGGTTCGTGCTCGACGGTAAGACCGTCCGCTTCACCAACCGCTACGTCCGCACGCGCCAGTACCGCAGCGGCAACCAGATGGGCCAGCGCGGCATCACCACCAACGCCCCCACGCTGCGCGGCAATCTCCAACCGCCGGCCAACACCGGCAACACCAACATGGCCAACATCTGCGGTGACCTGCTGGCCCTGTGGGAGGGCGGCCCGCCGTACAAGATCGATCCCGACAGCCTGGAAACCCTGGGGTACAAGCGTTTTGAGGGTGATCGCTTCGGATATCTCGGGGCGTTCTCCGCACATCCCAAATGGGATCCACGCACGGGCGAGGTGTTCAACTTCGGCTTCGACCTCTTGCCCACCCCACGGCTGCGGTGCTATCGCGTGGACGCGAAAGGCCGGAATACCGAGATCAATTCACTTCCATTGTGGGACTTCGTCTGGAATCACGACTTCGCCCTCACCGAACACAACCTGGTGTTCGTCCTGGATCCGTTGCGACCCAACATCCCTACGTTTCTACGGACCCGGTCGCTGGAGCAATCCCTGAGTTACCAAGCCCGCAACGGGTCGACGCGGTTCGCCATCGTGCCGCGTGATGGCTCCAAACCTCGCGTCATCGAGCACGAACCGATGGCACATATTCACGTCACCAATGCCTTTGAAGACGGCACGGACACCGTGGTCGAGTTCGTCCGGTTCGACGACCCGGACATCTTCGGGCAGCTGGGCAAGACATGGCAGGAACCGGCGGATCCGACCAACCCACGCGCACACCTGACCATCGATCAATGGCCCTCGGGGCGGCTGTCCCGATTCCGGATCAGCAAGTCCGGGCGGGTGACCGAGACCGTGTTATCCGAAAGTGCGCCAATGGAATTCCCGCAGTACGACTGGCGTCGGTCGACGCGCGAACACAATTTCACGTACGCCGCCGCAGCCACCGAGGACGTCGGCCACTACAACGCCGTGACCAAGTTCGACCACGCCGCCGGAACGCGGACGACCTTCGATTTCGGCCTGGCCCAGACCGGCGAGCCGTTGTTCGTGCCCCGCTCCCGCACCGCTGCCGAGGACGACGGCTGGCTGCTGGTGCTCAATCACGATCTGCCGAGCCACCGTTCGCAACTGGCGATCTTCGATGCCCGCACCATCGAGGACGGCCCGCTGGCCACCGCGCATCTGGAGCACCATCTGCCGATCGGGTTCCACGGCACGTTCAGCCGGTGCATCGCGGGCTAGATTCGTCGCGCCGAAACGGCATTCCGGCAGGCCACTACTCGCACTTTCGCTGCTGGAATGCAGTTTCGGCGAAGGCTAGAACAACATGAACTGGTCGCCGGCCGGTGTCCGGTCGACGAATTCCTCGACGTCCGAGCCGCCGACCACGTGGCCGAGCAGCCCCATGAAGTCCACGTCGGAGACGAGCGGCACACCGAGCTCCCGAGCCTGGTAGCCCTTGCCCTGCGCGGGCGCCGGGTCATTGCAGATGACCAGCGAGGTCTGCGCATCGACGCTGTCGGAGTAGGACAGTCCGGCGTGCACGATGCGCTCGATCACTTCTTCGTGGGTGCGCAGCATCTCGCCCGACAGCGCCACCCGCATGCCCTGCACCAACGGCTGTCCCGGCACGAATCGGCCGGGGTTGGCATAGGCGCATGGGAGCCGGGAAGCCAGGACCTTCAGCGGCCGGAGTTCATCGTGGGTGATGGCGCCGCTGGGCCAGCGCTTGCGGCCCACGTTGCGGATCGGCAGCCAACGCCGGTGCTCGCGCGCGGCGGCCAGCGCCGGCTTGAGGATTTGGGCCAGCACCATGGCGTCGTCCAGGGCATCGTGCGGGCGGATCTGCGTCGCGCCGTAGTGGGTCGCCAGGGTCTCCAAACGCAGGTTCTCGGTGCCCAGGTTGAGGCGGCGGGTCAGCTCGACAGTGCACATGACGTTGTCGACGGGCAGCACGGCGCCGACGCGCTCGCATTCGGCAGCCAGGAAGGCGTAGTCGAAGCCGGCATTGTGGGCGACCAGAGTACGGCCGGACAGCACGGCGGCCAGATCGCCGACGACCTCACCGAAGGTCGGCTGGCCGGCCAGCATCTCGGGGGTCAGCCCGTGCACGTGTGTGGGGCCGGGATCGACGCCCGGATTGAGCAGGCTGCTGAACGAGTGCTCGACGTTCCCGTCGTCCCCGAGGGCCAGCGCCGCGACGCTGATGACCCGGGCGTGCCCGGGATCGAAACCCGACGTCTCGACGTCGACGACAGCCCAACCCGCGCCCGGCTCGGTGGCCGGTCGGCCCCAGCCGAGGTTGGTTTCGTCCACGTGGCAAGGATGGCACGGCCCCCTGACAGATTCGGTGGGCACCGCAGCGTGTCGCGGCCCGAATCAGGCGATGCTCTCCGTCGACGACGTGGTCGCGGCTATCGTCACGGTCATGACCACGATCGACCCCGACGCCCCCGTCCTCGTCACGGGCGCCAGCGGGTACATCGGCAGCTGGATCGTCCGCTACCTCCTCGAAGCCGGTCACACCGTGCACGGCACGGTGCGCAATCCGCAGAAGCCAACCGGCCTGGAGCACCTGCACAAGCTGTCGGCCGACCATCCCGGCAAGCTCAAACTGTTCAAGGCGGACCTGCTCGATACCGGCAGCTTCGACGAGGCGATGGCCGGCTGCGAGCTCGTCATGCACACCGCGTCGCCGTTCCTGCTGCAGGGCGTCACCGATGCGGCCGAGGCGCTCGTCCGCCCGGCGCTCGAGGGCACCCGCAACGTGCTGGATTCGGTCAACCGCACCGAGAGCGTCAAGCGCGTGGTGCTGACCAGCAGCGTGGTGGCCATATACGGCGATGCCCGTGAATCACGCGAGGTGCCCGGCGGCGTCTTCACCGAGGACCAGTGGAACACCACCAGCAGCGTCGACCACCAGCCGTATTCGTATTCGAAGACCGTGGCCGAGCAAGAGGCCTGGCGGTACCAGCAGGCGCAGGACCGCTGGGACCTGGTCACCATCCACCCGGGCCTGGTGCTCGGGCCGTCGCTGACCAGCGCCAGCGACTCGGCCAGCCTGGCCACCATGAAGCAGTTCGCCGACGGCACCATGCTGACCGGCGCGCCGGAGCTGACCTCCGGCATCGTGGATGTCCGCGATGTCGCCGACGCCCACGTGCGCGCCGGCTTCACCCCCACGGCGCACGACCGCTACCTCGTCAACGCCGCCTCGCTGAGCCTGCTGGAGATCGGCCAGATCCTGCGCGGCAAGTTCGGCGTGCTGTATCCGTTCCCCTGGCTGAACGTGCCCAAGGTGGCCGTGAAGGCCGTCGCGCCGGTCATCGGGTTGACGCGCGAGTTCGTCGACACCAACGTCGGCTACCCGTTGGTCTTCGACGCCAGCCGCAGCCAGAGCGAGCTCGGGCTGGTGTACCGGCCCATCGAGCAGACCGTCACCGACCACTTCCAGCAGATGCTCGATGACGGCATCGTGCGGCGGCGGCCCAGCATCCGTCTGCCATAGGAGCGCGAGTGGGCGCCCTCACACGTGTCGTCACATCCGGGGCGGTCCTCCTAGAATTCCCGGGATGATCACCGCACGAGGACACGTCGCGCTGGGCGCGGGCGCCGCCGCCCGCTGGGCGTCGCGCGTGACGGGCCGCGGTGCCGGCGCCATGATCGGCGGGCTCGTCGCCATGAAGCTGGATCCGTCGATCCTGGGACAGCTGGGTTCCGGGCGGCGCTCGGTCGTCGTCACCGGCACCAACGGCAAGTCCACGACGACGCGCATGACTGCCGCCGCGCTGTCGACCATCGGGCCGGTGGCCTCCAACAGCGAGGGCGCTAACATGGACGCCGGGCTGATCGCCGCACTGGCCGGGTCGCGCAAGGCGACGCTCGCCGCGCTCGAGGTCGACGAGATGCACGTGCCGCACGTGTCGGACGCGGTGGACCCGTCGGTGATCGTGTTGCTCAACCTGTCCCGCGACCAACTGGACCGCGTCGGCGAGATCAACCACATCGAGCGGACCCTGCGGGCCGGGCTGGCCCGTCACCCTTCCGCTGTGGTGGTCGCCAACTGTGACGACGTGCTGGTGACGTCGGCGGCCTACGACTGTCCCAACGTGGTGTGGGTCGCCGCCGGCGGCGGCTGGTCCGGCGACTCGGTGAGCTGTCCGCGCAGCGGTGAGGTGATCGTCCGCGAGAACGGGCAGTGGCATTCGACCGGTACCGACTTTTCCCGGCCGACTCCGCAGTGGTGGTACGACGAGACGAATATCTATGGGCCGGAAGGCTTTACCGCGCCGATGACGCTGGCCCTGCCGGGCACGGTGAACCGTGGCAACGCGACGCAGGCCGTCGCCGCCGCGGTGGCGCTGGGTGCGTCGCCTGCGGCCGCGGTGGCTGCGGTGTCGACGGTCGACGAGGTCGCCGGCCGCTACCGGACCCTGCAGGTCGGCGAACACACCGTGCGCATGCTGCTGGCCAAGAACCCCGCCGGCTGGCAGGAGGCACTGTCCATGGTCTCCAGTGATGTTGCAGGAGCGGTCATTTCGGTGAACGGCCAGGTGCCCGACGGCGAAGACCTGTCCTG
Organism: Mycobacterium sp. PDNC021; assembly: GCF_048282635.1. Lineage (NCBI taxonomy): Bacteria > Bacillati > Actinomycetota > Actinomycetes > Mycobacteriales > Mycobacteriaceae > Mycobacterium > Mycobacterium sp. PDNC021. Next base: position 1,201,184 of record NZ_CP182502.1, on the reverse strand, counting down.
GCTGTGGGACGTGAACTTCGAGCACTTCGTCGACTTCCCGGCGCCCATCGTGTCGGCCGGCGAGCGCGGCACCGACCTCGCGGTGCGCCTGGGCTACGCGGGCGTCGACCACACCCTGGTGCACGACACGTTGGCCGCCATCAAGTCGTGCCCACCCGGGCATGTCGAGGTGATCGCCAACTACACGGCGTTCCTGCAACTCAATCGGGAGCTGGCATGACGGTGCAGATTGGCCTCGTCCTCCCCGACGTGATGGGCACCTACGGCGACGGCGGCAACGCCGTCGTGCTGCGACAGCGCTTGCGGCTCAGGGGAATTGACGCCGAGATCGTCGCGATCACCCTCAACGACCCGGTGCCGGACTCGATGGATCTGTACACGCTCGGCGGTGCCGAGGACTACGCGCAGCGCCTGGCGACCCGGCATCTGCTGCAGTACCCCGGCCTGCAACGCGCGGCCGAGCGCGGCGCTCCGGTACTGGCGATCTGCGCGGCGATCCAGGTGCTCGGGCACTGGTATGAGACGTCGTCGGGCGAGCGCGTCGACGGCGTCGGCCTACTCGATGTGACCACGTCGCCACAGCCCGAGCGCACCATCGGTGAGGTGACCTCGGTCCCGGTGATCGACGGGTTGTCCACCAAGCTCACCGGTTTCGAAAACCACCGCGGTGGAACCGATCTCGGCCCGCTGGCCAAGCCGTTGGCGCGGGTCGAGAAAGGCGCCGGCAACCGCGCGGGCTCGGGCTACGACGGCGTCGTGCAAGGCAGCGTGGTCGCCACCTATCTGCACGGCCCGTGCCTGGCCCGTAATCCGGAGCTGGCCGACTACCTGCTGGCCCAGGTGGTCGGCGACCTGCCGCCCCTGGAACTGCCCGAGGTCGACCTGCTCCGCACCGAGCGCCTCGCCGCGCCCCGTCGGGCCTGATCTCCGCCGAAACGGTATTCCAGCAGGCCTCTACTCGCACTTTTCCTGCTGGAATGCAGTTTCGGCGCGCGGCTAGCCAGCTTGATGCTCCTATTCATGTCAAGCCGCGTTGAGCCAGTTTCTGTAGGTGTCTGCGAAGGTGTCGTCGCGTTGTAGTCCGCGTTCGATGCGGGAGATCACGGTGGGCCAGACCCCGAAATGGTTGGCTGCGGCGGTCACGGTGATGTTCTTGGCTTGCCGAGCCGGGCGCAGGTCGGTGTACTCGGGCACGTCGATCTGGCGGGTCAGCAGGGTGAATATTTCTCGGGCGATGGCTCGTTTGAGCTTGCGCAAGATCTCCTTTTTGCTGTGCCCTTTTGTGACCTGGCGTTGCACGTAATCGCGGGTCCGATCGTGGTTGGACATCCGTACTAGTGCGATGCGGTGCAGTGCGCTGTTGGCGGCGCGGTCACCACCGCGAGAGAGTCGGTGTCGGTTGGTCTTACCCGAGGACGCCGGTACCGGCGCGGCCCCACACAACGCGGCGAACGCAGCTTCACTGTGCAGCCGGTGCGGGTTAGCCCCGGCAGTGATCAATAGCTGAGCGGCGGTGTCCGCGCCGACGCCGTGGGCCGCGCGTAGTGCGGGATTGGCCGCGGTGACGAATGCGTCGATCTGGGCGCCGAGTGCCTCGGCTTGGGTTTCGAGGAATTGCACGCGTTGGGCGAGCAGCTTGGCTGCGCTGAGCATCGACTGCGCCCACGGCTCGGGCTGGGTGTCGGGGCGGCAGCGGGCGATCGCCTCGACCATCTTCAATGTCGTTAAACCACGGTATTTTTCGCGTATCACATCGGGCGCCGATACCAGCATGGCTTTGATCTGGTTGATCACCGCGGTGCGGTGCTTGACCGCCGACCGACGAGCGACATGCAGGGCCCGCAGGCCGGCGGTGGTGTCGTCTTTCGGGGTGGCCAGCCCGTCACCGGCCAACGCGGTCCGCGCGGCGCTGTAGGCATCGAGCGGATCAGATTTGCCTCTGAGGCGGCGAGTGGATTTAACCGCCCGGGTCACCTCGACGACCTCAACGCCAGCCGCGGTCAGCACCCGGGTGAATCCGGCACCATAGCTGGCGGTGCCTTCCACACCGATCCGTTCAACCTGACCCAGTGAGGTCAGGAAGCCGATGGCCGCGCTGTATCCGGCGCGCGTGGTCGGGAACTCCCGATCATCAACAGCGGCACCAGTCATGGTGATCGCGGCGACATGGATCGTGTCGGCATGGGTGTCCGCACCGGCAACGATGCGCGCAGATTCTGTCAAGATGATGGTGTCCCTTCTGACCAGCATTAGGTGGGGCACACCGGCCAGGGCGGGCAGACAAGACATTGGTGAGGAACGGCCAAGCTCCTGATTAAGTCATGTCCGTCCTGTCCGGCGTGAACAAGACGCGCACCACACAGGCCGGACAGATCAAGTTAAAGACAACCCAGCAGAGCGTCAGTCAGACCCAGGGTCACGACCTGCGCGGTAACGCTCTTTCATCATCAATGTCGGACCCTGGCGCCAATATCGCGCCATGGGGGAAGTAATTATCGGGTCAGAGGCGATCGCCAACGGCGTCGTCACCAAGCACGCATTGCAGCGGTGGTATCGGCCGATCTATCCGGACGTCCACGTACGGAAGGACGCTGAACCGTCACTGGAGGACCGCACGATTGGCGCGTGGTTGTGGACCCGCCGCGCGGGCATCGTGACGGGAGTAGCGGCGTCAGCCCTGCACGGTGCGGAATGGGTCGAAGACGACGTCACCGTCGAGTTGATCGCGCCGCACAACCGGTTGCCGCGCGGGTTGGTGGTCCGTGATGAACGGATCTCCGACAACGAAATAACCTGTGTCGCCGGACTTCCTGTAGCGACACCGGCCCGGACGGCCTTCGATCTCGGCCGGTTCCTTCCGCGCGGTAAGGCGCTCGAGCGATTGGACGCGTTGATTCGTGCGCGCCCGTTTCAGCTCGGCGATGTCATGCGTCTCGCCGAGCGATACAAGGGCGCCCGTGGGGTGGCCAAGTTGAAGGAAATCCTGCCGCTGGTAGACGGCGGTGCGGCGTCACCTCCCGAAACTCGGTTGCGGTTGCTCTATATCGACGCGGGTCTGCCGCGGCCGACGACGCAGATCCCGATCCGCGACGAGTGGGGCCGTGTGGTCCGCACGGTCGACATGGGTTGGGAAGAATTCATGGTGGCCTCGGAGTACGACGGCGGCCAGCACCAAACCGACCGCGACCAGTACGTCAAGGATCTCCGCGTGCTGCCGAAGCTGGCTCGGCTCGGCTGGGACGTGATGCAGGTGATCAAGGAAGACCGGAAGGCCGACGTGGTTTCGCGTGCCGTACGAGCTCTGCATGCGCGAAGCTGGGACGGGACGACCACCGAAACCGCATTCCCGCAGAGAAAGTGCGGGTAGCAGCCTGCCGGAATGCCGTTTCGCCGGGACCTACGACAGTAGGCCGGCGCCCTTCGCCACGAACGCCAGGCCGACGAGCGTCATGATCGCCACCACGATCTGCTGCTGATAGCCGCGCGCCCAGTCGTGCACTTTCCGCAGCGCTGCTTGGGTTTTCGCCGGGGTGACGACGTTGCAGAGCAGCACCACCTCGACCACGGCGAGGCTCACCACGATGAACACCACCGCGACGCCGAGCTGCGTGCCGATCGCGGCGCCCGACGCCAGGATGGTCGTCAGGGCGAACAGCACCAGCGACGGGTTCGGGCCGGCCCAGAAGCCGATCACCGCCGCGACCCACAGCGCCCCGCTCTCCCAGGCTCTTTGAGCGCGTCCCAGCAATCCGCCCCGCGCAGGCGCGTCCGGGTCCCGCTGCAACAACTTCGAGATGGGTGAGACGTCCGCGTCCGCTGCGCGCTTGCGCGTCACCATCCGCACCGCCATCACCGCCGCGATGGCCAGGAGCACCACCCCGACAAACACTTGTACGTACCGCATCGTGGCGCTGGCGGTGGTCCGCGGGTTCGCCAGGTCGTGCACCCATGCGACATCGGTGACGTGCAACGCCAGCAGCGGAAGCAACAGCAGCATGACGCTCGCGGCCACACAGCCGACCCAGTACACCAGCAGGTTCTGCGCCGGCCGCGGCCGGGAGATCAGCAGCAGGTTGACGCCCAGGCGCACCGGGTCGAACGCGATCGGCAGCGCCAGCACCGCCACAGAACCCCACATTGCCGCCAACTTACCGTCCCAGCGAAGTAGCCCGTCACGCCGAAACGGCGTTCCAGCAGGAAAAGTACGAGTAGAGGCCTGCTGGAATGCCGTTTCGGCGGAGGGGTGGGACCCGGCGCCGCGGGTTACGAGGTCGGCCGCAGCACCGGGATCAGCGCGTCGATCACCGAACTGTCCTCGATGGTGGACGGGACGACGTAGTCGACGCCTTCGGCGATCTGCCGCATGGTCTTTCGCAGGATCTTCCCCGACCGGGTCTTGGGCAGGGCGCCGACGACAGTGACGTCGCGGAAGGTGGCGACCGCCCCGATCTGGTCGCGCACCATCGCCGCGAGTTCCTGTTGCAGTACCGCGCCGTCGATGTCCGCGCCGGCTTTCAGGACGACGTAACCGCTTGGCCGTTGCCCCTTGAGGTCGTCGTGGATACCGATGACGGCGCACTCGGCCACAGCCCGGTGCCCGGCGATGACCGCCTCGATACTCCCGGTCGAAAGCCGGTGTCCCGCAACGTTGATCACGTCGTCGGTGCGGCCCAGCACGGTGAGATATCCGTCGTCGTCGACGTAGCCGAAGTCGCCCGTCAGGTAGTAGCCGGGGAACGCGGTCAGATAGGACTGCACGAATCCCTTGGGGTTCTGCCACAACCCGGCGAGGGTGCCGGGCGGCAGCGGCAGCTTGATGACGATGTTGCCTTCGACGCCGGACGCGACGGGGTTACCGGAGGCGTCGACGATGCCGACCTGGTAGCCGGGCACCGGCACGGTCGGCGATCCGGCCTTGATGGGCATCGGTTCGAGCCCGCGCAGGTTGGCGCAGATGGCCCAGCCGGTTTCGGTCTGCCACCAGTGGTCGACGACGGGGCAATGCAGCACCTCCGACGCCCACTCATAGGTGTCGGGGTCCAGCCGTTCGCCCGCGACGAACAGCGTGTGCAAGGTCGAAATGTCATGTCCCGCAAGCATCGACGCGTTCGGATCGGCCTTGCGGATGGCGCGCAGCGCGGTCGGTGCGGTGAACAGCGCTTCCACCCCGTGCTGTTCGATGACGCGCCAAAAGGCGCCGGCGTCGGGGGTGCCGACGGGCTTGCCTTCGTAGAGCACCGTGGTCGCACCGGCAATAAGGGGTCCGTAGACGATGTACGAGCTGCCGACGACCCACCCGATGTCCGAGGCGGTCCACATCACCTGGCCGGCGCTGATGTCGTAGACGTTCTTCATCGACCAGGCCAGCGCGACGGCGTGCCCACCGTTGTCGCGCACCACGCCCTTGGGCTTCCCGGTGGTTCCGGAGGTGTAGAGGATGTACAGCGGGTCGGTGGCGGCGACGGGGACGGGAGCGACCGGCGCGGCGTCCGCGACCAGCTCGTCCCAGTCCAGGTAGCCCGGGTAGTCGGTGGCCTCGCCGGCGATATCGCCGCGGTTCTTGACGATCACCGTCGCCGGCGCCGACGACGACAACGCCAGCGCCTTGGCCACGGCGGGCAGGTACTCGACCGTCCGCCCCGGCTCCAGACCGCCCGAGGCCGTCAGCAGGGCCACCGGCCGCGCATCGTCGATGCGGGCCGCGAGTTCATTGGCCGCGAATCCACCGAAAACCACCGAGTGGACGGCGCCGATGCGGGCGCACGCCAGCATCGCGATGACCGCTTCGGGAATCATCGGCATGTACACCACGACGCGGTCGCCCTTGGAGACGCCTTGTGCGGCAAGCGCTCCGGCGAAGCGTGCCACACGGTCGAGCAGCTCGGCGTACGTGAAGGACCGCTGCACGCCAACCATCGCCGAGTCGTAGATCAGCGCGGTGCGGTCCCCGTTGCCGGCCTCGACGTGCCGGTCGAGGGCGTTGTAGCAGGTGTTGAGCTGTCCGTCGGGGAACCAGCGGTAGTGCGGCGCCGCGGAATCGTCGAGCGCTCGGGTCGGCGGAACGGTCCAGTCGATGGCCTCGGCGGCTGTCAGCCAGAAGTCGTCGGGCCGCTGCGCAGCGGCCTCGAACGCCTCGCGATAGGCGCTCACGAGACCTCCTTGGCCACGGCGGAAAACACCGTCATGAACCAGTCCAGGTCCGACATCGAGAACACAAGAGGTGGGCGCACTTTGAGGATGTTGCCATGTCCACCGCATACAGAGATCAGAACCCGGTTTTCCCGCATCAAGTCGACGATGCGCTGCGCTCGGGCCCGGTCGTGTTCCTTGCTCGCCGGATCGGTGACGATCTCGACGCCGGTGTACAGCCCGGTGCCGCGTACGTCACCCACGAACGGGTGGTCCTTGGCCAGCGCGCGCAGTTCGGCGCGCAGTTGATCGCCGACCTCGACGGCGTGCGCGGCGAGTCCGTCACCCTGGATGACGTCGAGGACGGCCTGCGCCGCGGCCATCGACACCGGGTTTCCGCCAAAGGTGTTGAAATACGGGGTCTCCCGCGCGAAGGCATCGAGAATCTCCGGGCGGGCGGCCATCGCGGCGACCGGAATGCCGTTGCCCATGGGCTTGCCCATCGTCACCAGGTCGGGGACGACGCCGTGCCGCTGGAAACCCCACATCGCCTCTCCGGTACGCGAAAAGCCCGGCTGGACTTCGTCGGCGATGAATACGCCGCCGGCGCGGTGGACCACCTCGACGGCCGGACCCAGCACTGTCGGGTCGACGTAGATGCCGTCGGAGGAGAAGATCGAATCCAGCAGCAGCGCACTGAACTTGTGGCCGTGCCGTTCCAGATCGGCGATCGCGCCGCTGACCTGGTCGGAGAACCAGCGGCCCAGTTCCGCCGGATCGACACGGTAGGAGTCCGGGGCCGGCACGGTGCGGACATTGGAGCCCAGCGGCAGCCCGACGCCCAGCGAGGGCGACATCGCCGAGATCAGCGCGCTGTTGCCGTGGTACGCCTCCTCGGTGACGATGATCCCGGTCCCGCCGGTGTACTGCTCGGCCACCCGGACGGCCAGGTCGTTGGCCTCAGATCCGGTGCAGGTGAACATGATCGAGGAGATTTCCGCGGGGAACGTGGCGAGCAACTGCTCGGAGTAGTCGAGGATGCCGCCGTGCAGATAGCGGGTGTGGGTGTTCAGTTCCGACATCTGGCGGGTCACCGCCTCGATTACCCGCGGGTTGCAGTGCCCCACGCTGGCCACGTTGTTGTAGGCGTCGAGGTACTTGTTGCCCTCGGCGTCGAACAGGTGGGCGCCGGCGCCTTTCACCAGGTGCACCGGCCGGCTGTAGAAGAGCCGGTACGACGGACCCAGCGCCCTGCGCCGCTTCTCGACCATGGCATCGGTGGCGGGGTCGAGCGCTTCCCCGCCGGTGTAGCTGTTGGAGTCCATGATTGTGGAGAAAGCCATGTTCGTTGTCCTTGCGATAGTGGCGATCGGCGCTGGATGACGATGCGGCGGCCGATGTTGATTGACGCCTGCGGCGTTCAGCGTTCGTCGTCGAGTACGACGCGGCCCAGCCGGTCGTAGCGCTGCGGGGATCGGGCCCGCAGTACGAGGGCGATGACGATTCCGACGGTGGCGGTGGTGCCGACCACGTACGGGATCGAGGTGAAGACGACGTCCTCGGATGCAGTGCCGGCGGCGAAGGACGCGTTCTTGATCAGCAGGTAGATCACATAGAGCATCCCGACACCGCCCAGTCCGGGCGCCACCAAGGTGCGGAACCAGTGCGCAGTCTCCGGATGTTGTTTGCGCACATGGAAGTACGAGACCACCGAGAACGCCGCCAGCGCCTGCACGATCAGGATGGCAGCGGTGCCCAGGAGGGCGCCGAGGCCGTACAGCCCGCTGTAGGGGTCACGGCCCGAGACGGCGAACCATACGACGATGAGCAGCGCGAGGCCACTCTGCACGAAGCTGGCGACGTGCGGCGAGCCGTGGATGTGGTGGGTGCGCCCAACGGTTTTCGCGGTCCCGGGGATGATGTCTTCGCGGCCGATCGCGTAGATGTAACGCGCCGCGCAGTTGTGGAAGGCCATGCCGCACGCGTAGGAGCCGGTGGCCAGCAGGATCTGGAACATGGTCACCGCCCACCCGCCGAGGTGGTCGCGCACCGGACCGAAGAATATCTCGCCGGCCGTGTTCGTATCCTGCGCCAGCGCAATGGCTTTGGCGGGTCCGGTGCCGACGATCGCGAGCCACGACACCACGACGTAGAAGGCACCGATGCCCAGCACCGACGACATGATCGCGATGGGGATGATCTTCTTGGGGTTCTTGGATTCCTCGCCGTACATCGCGCTGGATTCGAACCCGACCCAGGACCAGAACGCGAAGAACAGGCCAACGCCGGCCGACCCCACCACGGCCATGGTGCCCACACCGTTGACGTTCGGCACGACGGCATTGAGGCCCTTCAGGCCGTTGATCGGGTTGAGCGACCCCAACGACCAACCCTCCGGGCCGCCGCCGCTGACGACCACCGAACCGGCCATCAGGGTCAACATGACGATCTCGGTAACCAGTAGTCCGCCAAGCACTTTCGCGGCCAGGTTGACGTCGAAGTAGGTCAGGACGGCATTGGCGACGATCATCGCCACCGCGAACATCAGCCACGGCAGCTTGACGCCGAAGAGCGAGGTGAACAGGTCTCGGGAGAAGAACGCGAAGATGCCGACGAGAGCCGGTTCGAACACGACGTAGGCCAGCATGGTCAGGAAACCCGCCGACAGGCCAACCACCCGGCCGAGGCCGTGGGAGATGTAGCCGTAGAAGGCGCCGGTCGCGGTGATGTGCTTCGACATCGCCGCGTAGCCGACGGAGAACAGCCCCAGCACGATCGTCGCGATCAGGTACCCCGCGGGGGCCGCCGCGCCGTTGCCGAACCCGATGGCGATCGGCACATTGCCGACCATCGCGGTGATGGGGGCGGCAGTGGCCACCGCCATGAACAGCACGCCGACCAAGCCGACGGCGTCGCGTTTGAGCCGCTGCACTCCGGGGGCGCCATCCGGCGCCGCCGTGACTGGGGCAGTTCGTGGGTAATCGTCGATCTCACTCATGGGTGCCAACCGATCCGGATCTGGTTTTGGTTTATTTGGTCTGCTCTATCGAGCGGCAGTTCAGCTATCCAGTGGACCAATGGACCCCCAGGCCATCGGCACAGCGCTATTGGTACCAGACCGGTTTAGCGTGGTCAATACCCCAATCTTGCCGCGTTTCCGGCGCGTAAATCCGTCGTTACCAATTTTTGGATTTGGTTCACTTTCGGCCCGAAGTGCGGTACAACTGACCAGACCAAAACGTGACCGTGCCCACACCGCCAGTTCAGGAGAGCCACAATGAGCGACATGGCCGCCGCCGACTACGAACGTTTCGCGCGTGCCGCGCTCCAGCACTACGGGCTCGACGCGGCGACCGTCACGCTGCTCAGCTACTCGGAGAACGGCACCTTCCTGGTGGAATCAGAGGATGAGCGACAGGTCCTGCGCGTGCACCGACCCGGCTACCACTCGCTGCCCGCCATCGAATCCGAACTCGACTGGATGGAGAGCCTGCGCACCGACTCGTCCATCACGACGCCGCAGGTGATCGCGGCTCCCGACGGCCGCCGCGTGGTGGAGGCGCGGATCGACGACGAGAGCTGTCTGGTCGATCTGTTCACGTTCGTGGAGGGCACCATCGCCGAGGACGACGCCTCCGACATCAGCTTCAGCGAGCTGGGCGCCATCACCGCGACACTGCACGAGCACGTCCAGCGCTGGCAGCGACCGGAGACCTTCACGCGGTTCCGCTGGGATCTCGACACCATGCTCGGCGCCGCCGGCCGGTGGGGCAACTGGCGTGACGCCCCGGCCCTGACGGCCGAGGACGCCGCCGTCATCGAAGAAGCCGAACGCAAGGTCATCGACCGGCTCACCGAGTACGGCATGGGGCCCGAACGCTTCGGGCTGGTCCACGCCGACCTGCGGATGTCGAACCTGATGGTGCACGGCGGCAAGATCACCGTCATCGACTTCGACGACTGCGGCTGGTCGTGGTACCTCGCCGACCTCGGTGCCGTGGTGTCGTTCGTCGAGGACTCCCCCGGCGCCGCGCGCATCGTCGACGAGTGGCTGTCGGGGTACCGCAGTGTCCGCGACATTCCCGCCGCCGACCTCGTCGAGATCCCCACCTTCGTCATGCTGCGCCGCCTGATGCTCACGGCCTGGATCGGCTCCCATCCCGAATCCGCGCCTGCACAGACCCTCGGCGGCCGATATGCCTCCGGCACAGCGCAATTGGCGCAGGCCTACCTCACCGACCCATCCTGGTTCCGGGTCGACGTTCCCGCCGCTGCACCGACTCTCATCCACTGACGACAGGACAACCCGTGTTCGATCTCACCAACAAGAACGTCATCGTCACCGGCGGCACCAAGGGCATCGGCTACGGCATCGCCGCCGTCTTCGCCACCGCGGGGGCCAACGTCGCGGTCGCCGCCCGGTCGCTGCACGACCTCGACACCGCAGTCGCCGGCCTCGACGGCCTGGGGTCCGGCAAGGTCATCGGCGTCTCCGTCGATGTCGCCGATCCCCGGTCCTGCCAGGCCATGGCCGCGGCCGCCGTCGACGCCTTCGGAGGCATCGACGTGCTGTGCGCCAACGCCGGCATCTTCCCCGAGGCACCGCTGGCCACCATGATGCCCGAGGACCTGGGCACCGTGCTCGACGTCAACGTCAAGGGCACCGTCTACAGCGTGCAGGCCTGCCTCGAGGCACTGACCAAGAGCGGCTCCGGACGCGTCGTCATCACCTCGTCGATCACCGGCCCGGTCACCGGGTTCCCCGGCTGGTCGCACTACGGCGCCTCCAAGGCCGCGCAACTGGGCTTCATGCGCACCGCCGCAATCGAACTCGCCGCCAAGCGAATCACCGTCAACGCCGTCCTGCCCGGCAACATCCTCACCGAGGGACTGCAGGAGATGGGCGAGGACTACCTCGCCGGCATGGCCCGGTCCATCCCGGCCGGCACGCTCGGTACCCCTGAAGACATCGGCCACCTCGCCGCGTTCCTCGCCACCGACGAGGCCCGCTACATCACCGGGCAGTCCATCGTCGTCGACGGCGGGCAAATCCTGCCCGAATCCCTGGACGCCCTCGCGGGCTGACAGTCGGTCGGTACGGTGAACGACATGGACGAGTCCGAGGGCGGCCCGGTCGCCGAGGATGTGCGGCGCCGCATCGTCAGCATGCTCGATGCAGGTGCCCTCCGGCCCGGTGACCGCCTCGGCTCCGAACGCGAGATGGCCGAGCGGTTCGCTGTGTCCCGCGCGACGCTGCGCAGTGCCCTGGTTCCCCTGAGCCGCGCCGGAATCCTGGAACGACGGGGCGGCCGCGCGGGCGGCACCTTCATCAAGACCGTGCTCGTCGAACGCAATGTCGCCGAACTGTCCGGCCTGCCGAACCGGCTCAAACAAGGCGGACATTCCACCACCCGCAGCCGGGTGCTCGCCACGGCGTTGCGCGGCGCCACCGCCACCGAAGCACAGCGCCTGGGCGTCAAACCGGACACCGAACTCGTCGTCGTACAGCGGCTGCGCTACGCCGACGGTTTCCCGCTGTCGGTCGACTGCGCGCACCTGCTCGCCGAGCGGGTGCCCGACCTGCTGGAGCAGCCCCTCGGTGGCTCGATCTACGACATTCTGGCGGTCCGCTACAACCTGGCCCCGGCGTCGTCAGTAGAGAGCATCGAGGTCGTCAGCGCCAATCCGCGTGAGGCCGCGTGGCTCGAAATCCCCACGCGCACTCCTCTATTGGCGATGACGCGCGTCACAAGCGACGCCGACGGTCAGCCGTTCGAGTACTCCGAGGACCTGTTCCGGGCGGACCGCGTCCGGCTGGTCGCCAAGACGACGGTGACGTCCGAGCGCGAAACCCTCGGCACCGACGGCCGCGTCGAGCTCACCGTTACGGCGTAGCAGCCGTCCGGCGCGACGGCCACCAATTGTACTTGCCGACCAGCACGGCGAGCGCCGGCACGGTGACGGTGCGCACGATCAGGGTGTCGATGAGCAGGCCGACGCCGATGATGAAGCCGCCCTGCACCATCGAGCCGATGCTGCTGAACAGCATGGCGAACATGGGCGCGGCGAAAATCATTCCGGCAGAGGTGATCACGCTACCGGTGCTCCGGACGGTGCGAATGACGCCCGAGCGGATACCGTTCGGGGATTCGTCGCGGATGCGGGAGATCAGCAGCATGTTGTAGTCCGCGCCGACGGCCACCAGCACGATGAACGCCATACCCGGCGTGCTCGCCGCCATCGGCTGGCCGCCGAAGATCTGCAGCACGATCACCCCGATGCCGAGCGACGACAGGCACGAAAGGATCACGGTGCCAACGAGGTACAGCGGTGCGACGATGGCGCGCAGCAGCAATACCAGAATCAGGAAGACGACGATGACGGTCATCAGCACGATGTACCGCAGGTCCTTGTTGAAGTAGTCCCGCAGCTCCGCGTAGTACGGGGTCATGCCCGACATCGCGATCTTCGCGTCGGCGAGCGACGTATTCGCCTGTGAGCCTTGCGCGGCGGCGAGGATCGCCTTGACCTGATCCATGGCCTTGGTGTCGTACGGGTTCAGCGTCGACTCGACCAGGTACCGCGCCGAATGCCCGTCCGGCGACATGAAAACCCGTGCCAGGTCTTTGAATTTGTCGTTGCCCAGGATTTCCGGCGAGATGTAGAAACCCGCCGCGCCTGGCTCGGATGCGTGCAGCTTCATCGCGAGCAGGAACGCCGAGGCGTGCGACAGACCCTCGCCCAATTGCTTGGTCTGGTCGTCGAGGACCCGCAGCCCTTCGGCGATCTTCCGGCTGCCCTCGGCCAGCGCGTTGGCGCCCTCCTGCAGAGCCGCCATGTTCTGCTTCATCCCACCCGGGCTACTGCTCGCACCGCTTCCACCGCTCCCGCCAAGGGAGCGAAGGGCCTTGGCCGCCGAGTCCAACGAGGGCTGCATCTTGTGCAGGCCGTCGGACAGCCGCTGCAGTTGGTCCCGCTGTCCCGCACAATCCGGATCACTGTCGCAACCGGGGTTGTCCTTCCGCTGCGCCAGCAGCGCATCGGCCATCGCGACCATGTCCTGGAAGTTCTGACTGCCCGACCTGGGTGGGATGTTCGGCACGTCGCCGGAATTGCGCACGCTGTCCAGCTGTCGCTGCGCGTCCTGGAACTCCTCCGAGCTCTCGAGCTGGTCCTTGATGCTCGCCATGCTCTTGTTCAGGTTGTCGATTACGCCCATGGTCTTGGTCAGTTGGGTACGCACGGTGGCCAGGCTGTCGGCGAGCTTGCCGGCCCCGCCGACCAGAGCCTCACGTTGGTCGACGCTGCCATTGATCTTCGACGTGGCTTCGGCGAGCTTGTTGCCGATCTCGCCTGCCTGGAAGCTCAGCGTGGCCTGTTCCAGCGGGGCGCCGGTCGGCCGGGTGACACCGCGGACTGCGGCGATATCAGGCAGCTGCGCGACGCGTTGCGCCATCTGTTCGAGATCGGCGAGCCCCTTGGTGGTCCGCAGGTCGTGCGGAGACTGGACGAAAAGGTACTGCGGTGCAGTCACACTCGCCGGGAAATGCCGTTCGATCGCGGCCATGCCGATGTTGCTCTCGGCCGAGGCCGGCAGCGCGGTGCGCGCGTCGTAGCTGGTGTGCAGCCAGGCCACGCCGGCGGCCAGCGCGATCAGCACGACGAGGCTGCCGACCAGGTGCACGACCGGGCGCCGCACGATGTTGATCCCGGACCGGTGCCAGAAGCGGCTGGTCAGTTCCTTCCGGGGCCGGGCCCAGCCGCGCCGTCCGACGAGCGTCAGGATCGCCGGCAACAGCGTGATCGACGACAGGAACGCCACCGCGATCGTGACGGCCAGCGCCGGCCCGGTGGTCGAGAACACCTTGAGGGTGGTGAAGCTCATGCCCAGGAACGTCACCGCGACGGTGGCCGCGGAGGCCGCGATCACCTTGCCGATGGCGGTCAGCGCCCGTGCGACGGCGTCGTCGGAAGTCAGTCCCTGCCTGAGGTATTCGTGGTAGCGGCTGATCAGGAAGACGGCGTAGTCGACCCCGGCGCCGATCATCATGGCGCTCATGAAGACGACGGTCTGCTGCGAGATGGGCAGGCCCCACGTCGCGAGGGCCGCCACCCCCTGCGTCGCGGCGGCCTGTGACAGCGTGATGGTCGCCAGCGGCACCAGGATGGTGACGATATTGCGGTACACCACAAAGAGAATCAGCAGCACCATGGCGATCGTGGCGGTCTCGATGACCCGCAGGTCGCGCAACCCGAGTTGTTCGCGTTCGGCGACGGTGGCGGTCAGGCCCGTCATGTGGACCGTCAGGGTGGAGCCCGCGACGGTGTGGTCGACGATGCCGACGACGCGTTTGTAGGCCTCACTGGATTCCGGTGAGCCGAGCTCGCCCCGGATGCCGACGGGGATGAACCACGCCTTGTTGTCCTTGCTGGCCAACACCTCTCGCATCGGCGGCTGGGAGATGAAGTCCTGCACCATCACGACGTCGTGCGTATCGCGATGCAGGCTGTCGACCAGGGTGCGGTAGACGTCTTCGTCGGCTTTGGTCAGTCCGCTCTCGTCGGTGAGCACCACCAGCGCGATGTTCTGAATCCCGGGTTCGTGGAACGCGGACGTCATGTCCCGGGTCGCCGCCATCACCGCCGAGTTGGCCGGCAGCAATTCCTGGTTGCGGTCGCTCGCCAGCTTCATCAACGGCGGCACGGCCACCGACAGCGCCACGACGAGCAGCAGCCAGGCGCCGATCACCGCCCACGGCCGGCGCAGCACCAGCCGCGCCAGCAGCTCGAAAGCCCCGGTGAACACACCCATGCCCGACCGAACCTTCACTTTGCCTCACCGCCCAGATGCTCGCCGTACTCGGCAAGCGCTTCGACGGTCAGCATCTCATGGTGGCCGCACGCCACCGCGCGCACGGCAACGTCGCCGGTCACCCGCTCGCGCCAGCTCTGCTCGAGGAACGTGCCGCGATCAGCGTCGTCCCGGGCGGCCGCGACCACCACGACATCACCGTGGAACTGCCCGGCCTCGTGCTCCCGGTACAGCGCGACGTTGGTGTCGAAGTTGTGCACCAACAGGTCCAGCAACCCGCCGTCCACAACACCGGTGAGCTGATCCCGGTCGACGGCCTGGTTGGCGACGCGCAGGCTCGGCTCGGCGTCGAGCAGTAGGAGCCGGGCGACCACGGCACCGCGCCGCTGCAGCTCGACCGCGACCGCGTGCGCCACCACACCGCCGAACGACCAGCCGAGCAGGTGGTACGGGCCCGACGGCTGCTCGGCCTGAATCCGGTCGGCGTACGTCGCTGCCATCTCGCCGATGGACCGCGGTTGGTCGGTGACGGGTTGCTGGATGCCGATGATCGGGGCGTCGACGTAGCCGCCGAGCACCTGGTACGGCCAGCTGACGCCGCTCACCGCATGCAGGCAGAACAGTGGGACGCCCGTACCGGTCTTGAGTACCTGCACCGGCGCGATCTCGGGTGCGGCCGCACTGTCCGTCGTCACGCGCTCGGCGAGCGCCTGCACCGTGGGCGTCTCGAACACGGCCGACACCGACAGCTCGATGCCGAGGTCCGCGCGGACCGCCGCGACCAGGTGCATGGCCGAGATGCTGTCGCCGCCAAGGTCGAAGAACGACTCGTCGACACCGACGCGCTCGACGCCGAGCACAGTTCCGTAGCCGGCGGCCAGCGCTGCCTCGGTGGCAGTGCCCGGAGCGCGGTAGGCCCCGGCCCGGTATTCGGGCGCCGGTAGGGCGCGGACGTCGAGCTTGCCGTTGGTCGTCACCGGCAGCGCAGACAGCACCACGATCGCGGCAGGGACCGCGTGGGCCGGCAAGTGCTCGGCCAACTGGGTGCGCAGCGTCGCGGGATCGGCAGTGCCGGTGACGTACCCGACGAGACGCTTGTCGCCGCTGCGGTCTTCGCGGGCGATCACCGCCGCCTGTTCCACGCCGTCGAGGCTCGCCAAAACCGTTTGTACTTCACCGAGTTCGATGCGGAAGCCGCGAATCTTGACCTGCTCGTCGGCGCGGCCGACGTAGTGCAACAGGCCGTCGGTATCCCACCGCACCAGGTCCCCGGTCCGATACATCCGCTCGCCCGCGCCGTGGAACGGGCAGGCCACGAAGCGGCCGGCGGTCAGCGCCGATCGGCCGGCGTAGCCGACGCTGACGCCGTCGCCCGCGACGTACAACTCACCGACGACACCCGCGGGTACGGGGCGCAACCAGCCGTCGAGCACGAACAACGTCGTGCCGGGCACCGGCGCACCGATGGGCACCGAACCTGTTCCCGGCGTGAGGATTCCCGTCATCGCCGCGTACACCGTGCTCTCGGTGGGACCGTAGGCGTTGACGACTGAGTGCCGGCACGCTGTCCACCGGTTGATCAACTCGACCGGGCACGCCTCGCCGCCGAGCAGCAGCGCCAGCGGTCCCAGCTCCTCGGGCACCAATACACCTGCCGCGGAGGGGGTTTGGGTGAGCACATTGACGTGTTCGGCGGCGAGCAGTCGCTGGAACTCATCCGCTGCGGCAGTCACAGACTCTGGCACGATCACCAGGCGGCCGCCGTGCAGCAGCGCGCCCCAGAGCTCCCACACCGAGAAGTCGAACGCGTAGGAGTGGCACTGCGTCCACACCGGGTCGGCGGGCAGACCCGCGAGCGGAACCCCGAACTGCCGGGCCACGTTCCCGTGCGCCACCGCGACACCCTTCGGCACGCCGGTGGTGCCGGAGGTGTAGATCAGGTACGCGACACTGTCGACGTCCGGTAGCGGAAGTCGTGTGGCGGGCAGGTTTTCGTCCGCCTCACCGACGAGGACCGCACCGCCGAAGCCGTCCAGCCGGCCGGCCAGATCTGCCGTGGTGACCGCGACATTCGGCGCCGCGTCGGACAGCTGGAACGCGAGCCGCTCCACGGGCAGTGCCGGATCGATCGGCAGGTAGGCCGCCCCGGTTTTGAGGACCGCGAGGATCGCCACGACTGCGTCGATCGACCGGCCGAACAGCACCGCCACCGGCTGGCCGGCGCCCGCCCCGTGGCTGATCAGCCGGTGCGCCAACCGGTTCGAGGCCTCGTCGAGGTCGCGGTAGGTCAGCGAGCGGCCCGCGGCAGTGAGCGCGACAGCGTCCGGTGTCCGGTCGACCTGGGCGGCGAACAGCTCCGGGATCGAAGCCGGTGCAACAGAAGCGGCCGCGGCGGCACGGTTGCCGGCCTGATCCAACTGCGAGTGCTCTTCGGCAGCAAGCAGATTGACCGACGACAGGTATTGGGTGGGCGTGGTCGTCATGGCCACGAGCACCCGCTCGAACCGTTCGACCAGCGCGTCGACGGCGGCCGCGCCGAACACCTCGGTGTCGTACTCGACGCGCAGGCCCAGTTCCTCGCCCGGCATGGCCTGCACCGTCAGCGGGTAGTGATTCTGCTCATGGCTGCTGAATTCGGTGATGGTCAGCTCGCCGACACCGCCTGACGCAGCGGCGCCCAGCGGGTAGTTCTCGTACGCAAACAGCGTGTCGAAGAGCCTGTCCTGACCGGTGATTCGGTGCATCTCGGCCAGCGCCAGGTGCTGATGATCGAGGGTCCGATTGTGCGCACCCTGCAATTGGTCGAGCAGGTCCGCAGCGGTGGTGGTCGCGGTGGCCGCGGCCCGCACGGGCACGGTGTTGATCATCAGACCGACCATCGAGTCCGCCCCGGCCACATCGGTCGGACGACCGGAGACGGCGGTGCCGAACAGGACGTCGTGCCGGCCCGTCAGCTGCATGAGCAGTTGTGCGTAGGCGCCCTGCAGGACGACGTTGACGGTGGTGTGACGCGAGCGTGCCAGCTCGCCGACGGCCTGGGTGGTTTGGGCCGACAGCGCAACGGATTTCACGCCGCGGGCACCTGCTGCCGTTCGTGGCGCGACCAGCGTCGGGTCGTCGACGCCGGCCAGCACCTCGGCCCAGGCCGTGCGTGCGGCATGGAGGTCCCGCCCGGCCAGCCACGTGACGAAGCGGCGGTACGGCACCGCCGCGGGCAGCCGGTACTCGTGATAGCAGGCGAAGATCTCGCGCAACAGGATCGGCAACGACCAGCCGTCCATCACGACGTGGTGGTTGGTCAGCACCAGCCGGTGCCGGTGTTCTCCGATGCGGATCAACGCAACCCGGAACGCCGGCTGGTCGACCAGCTCGCAGACAGCCGCGCGTTCGGCGGCGCGGATGCGCTCCACCTCGGCGTCTGCGCCGACCGCTGCGGTCAGATCGATGACGCGCCAGGCGATTTCCGGCGCCGTCGGGATGACCTGCACATCGAGTCCGGGGTAGAAGCGGGCGGCGAGGTTCGGGTGACGTTCGGCCACCATCTGCACGGCATCCCGCAGCCGGTCGGGGTCGAGCGGTCCGGCCAGGGTCAGGTCTAGCTGCACCGCATACAGATCGGCGTCCACACCGGACTGCGCCGCGTGGAACAGCAGTCCCTGTTGCAACGGGGTCACCGGCAGGATGTCGGCGACCGGGTACTCGCGCTCGAGCTCGTCGATCTGCCGCTGGCCCAGGAGCGCCGGTGCGATATCCGACGGCGTCAGACCGCCGCCACCGGAGCGGACCAGTGCGCAGATACCTGTCAGCGCGTCGAACCACAACCAGCTCAGCCGCTCGACCTGCTCGCCGTCCAGCGCTGACGGCGCCCACGTCCAATTGGCATGCAGCTGCGGGCCGGCTTCGGTGTCCACGGTCCCCGCGTTGAGCTCCACGGTGTGCATGAGCGGCATCGATACCGCAGTGGCCGCGCCGGTGATCTCGGCTGCTGTCGAACTGTCCCGGCCGACCTGCCACAGCTCGTCGGACAGCTCGGACCCACCGAGTCGGCCGAGGTAGTTGAATCCGATTGCGGGATCGGCGGTTTCGAGATCGACAGCGTCGTTGAGGTATCGCAGCAGACCGTAGGTCAGCCCATCGGGCAGGGCCCGCAGCTGCTCCTTGGCGTTCTTGAGCACCGCGGCCAGCGCGGCGTCACCGGATGTCACCTGCGCCCACGACACGTCAGCGACCGTGACGGCCACCGGGTACTTGGTGGTGAACCAGCCGACGGTGCGTGACAGGTCCAGCTGATCGGCGATGTCGTCGTGGCGTCCGTGGCCCTCCACGTCGATGCCGATGGTGCGGCCGCCACCCACGAATTCGGCCACGGCCAAGGCGAATCCGATCAGCAGCACGTCGTTGATGCCGACATGGAACGCCGCCGGTGCCTCGCGCAGCAGCGTCTGCACGGTGTCGACATCGTCCAGCGTGACCGACAGCTGCCCGGCCGTGGCGAACGTATCCCGCTCCGGCTGAACGGCCGGCAGCAGCGCCGGCGTCGCCGCCACCTGTCGCCAGGCCTCCGCCTGTGCAACCACCTCAGGCGCGGCGGCGTGTTCGACAAGCACCTGCGCCCAGCGCTGGAACGAGGTGCCGTTCGCCGGAATCTCGATCGACTGGCCCGCACGGGACTGCAGCCAGGCGACGTTCAAGTCCTCCAACAGGATTCGCCACGACACCCCGTCGACCGCCAGGTGGTGGATGATCAGCACCAGCTGACGCGCCGGCGCCACCCACAGCGCGCTCAGCATCACGCCGGCCGCCGGGTTCAACCGCGACCGCGCCGCGACCACGGCGACCTCGGTCAGCTCGTCGACCGTGCGCAGGTAATCCGGGGCATCGACCGAGCCCACTTCGGGCACCTGCAGTTCCCAGCTCGCGTCGGCCTGCAGGCGCAGCATCGCGTGCCGATCCATCAAGGCCTGCAACAGCATTGCGACGTCGGTCTCGGTGACGCCCGCCGGAGCCTGCACCACCATGGTCTGGTTGAACTGGCCGGTCGGGCCGTCCACGCCGGCCAGCCACCGCATGATCGGCGTTGCGACCACCGGCCCCACCCCGTCGTCGATGACATCGGCCGCATCGCTGACGGCCCCGACGACCAACGCCAGTCGGGCCACCGTCTGCTCGACGAAGACGTCGCGCGGCCGGCAGGTCAGGCCGGCCGCCCGCGCCCGGGCCACCACCTGCATCGACATGATGCTGTCGCCACCAAGCTCGAAGAACGAGTCGTCCACACCGACCCGCTCGACGCCGAGGACGTCGGCGTAGACCGCGGCCAGCGTCTCCTCGACCGGCGTGCCCGGCGCCCGGTATTGGTCGACGTTGCCGTAGGTCGGAGCGGGCAGTGCCCGCCGGTCCAACTTGCCGTTGGGGGTCAGCGGCAGCGTCGCCAGCCCCACCACGGCGGCCGGAACCATGTACGCCGGAAGGTGTTTGGCCACTGCGGTCCGCGCCTCGGCCGGGTCCGCGGTGCCGGTGATGTAGCCGACCAATCGCTTGTCCCCGGGACGGTCCTCACGCACGATCACCGCGGCCTGCCGGACGCCGTCCAGACCGGCCAACGCCGTTTGCACGTCGCCCAATTCGATGCGGTAACCGCGAATCTTGACCTGCTCGTCGGCACGGCCCAGGTACTGCAGTTGACCATCGCTGCCCCACCGCACCAGGTCGCCGGTGCGGTACATGCGTTGTCCCGGTGCGCCGAACGGGCACGCCAGGAAGCGCGAGGCGGTCAGCCCACCGCGCCGCACGTAGCCCGCCGCGACACCTGAGCCGGCCACGTACAGCTCACCGACCACACCGACCGGCACCGGACGTAACCGCTCGTCCAGGACGAAAGCTGCGGCCCCTGAGGCCGGCGTGCCGATCGGCACGGTGGGTGAACCCGACGTGAGCGGCGCACTGACTGCCGCGTAGATCGTGGCCTCGGTCGGGCCGTAGGCGTTGATCATGACGGGGCCCGTGTTGTTGCTGTCGGTCGCCCAGCGGTCGACAAGTTCGGGTGGGCACGCCTCGCCCGCCACCACCAGCGACGTCGATTCCAGCCCCTGCGGGGACAACATCATTGCGGCGGAGGGGGTTTGGGTCAGCATCGTGACGCCCTCGGCCACCAGGAGTTCGTGTAGTTCCTCGGGCGAACGGGCCACCGTCTCGGACACCACGACCAGGCGTCCGCCGTGCAGCAGGGCTCCGAAGATCTCCCACACCGAGACGTCGAAGGCCAGCGAGTGCCATTGGCTCCAGACGCGGGACGTCGGTAGTTGGTCGTGCAGCTGCCCCAGTAGTCCGACGACGTTGCGGTGCGTGATGGCGACGCCCTTGGGCACGCCGGTGGTGCCGGAGGTGTAGATCAGGTAGGCGACGTCACCCGCGTCGGGCGCGGGAGGCGTTGTGGTGGGCTGGTTTTCGATGTCGGCGTCGGCCATGTCGATGACCGGTCGGCCGAACCCGGCCAGCCGCTCGGCCAGATCACCGGTGGTGACGGCAGCGACCGGCGTGGCGTCGTCGAGCATGAAATCGATACGGGCCGACGGCAGCGCCGGGTCGATCGGCAGGTAGGCCGCGCCGGCCTTGAGTACCGCCAGGATCGAGACGATCGATTCGGCCGACCGATGGCACAGCAATGCCACGGTCTGGCCGGGGCCGACGCCGTGCGCGATCAACCGGTGCGCCAACTGATTTGCCGCAGTATCCAGCTCCGCGTACGTCAGGGTCCGGCCCTGCCAGGTGAGCGCCCCGGCGTTCGGGGTGCGGGCGACCTGGGCGGCGAACAACTCCGGGACGGACCCGGATGCTGCGGCCGGCGCGGTCAGGACCGCGCGGTGGCCGAGCGTGTCGAGGTACGCCTGTTCGGCGTCGTCGACCAGACTCACCGACGACAGCGGCCGCTGTGGGTCGGCGGTCATCGCCGCCAGCAGCAACTCCATCCGGTTGATCAGGGCCGCAACGGTTTCGGCGTCGAACACGTCGGTCCGGAACTCGACCTCGCCGCCGATGCCGGCGGGTTGCCCTGTCGCAGTCCAACGTTCGGACAGCGAGAAGGTCAGGTCCATACGGGCGGACTGGGTGCCCAAGGGGATCGACGTGACGTCGACACCCTTCAACCCCGAACCGGCGGCCGGATCGGTCAGCCCGGTGAAGTTCTGCCAGGACAGCATGACCTGCACCAGCGGATGGTGGGTGAGGCTACGTGCGGGGTTGAGCCGCTCCACCAATACCTCGAACGGCACGTCCTGGTGCTCGAAGGCCTCCAGACTGCGGGCCCGGACCTGGTTGAGCAGGTCGGTGACCGTCGGGTCGCCGGTCAGGTCGGCGCGCAGCACCAGGGTGTTGACGAAGAAGCCGACGAGATCGTCGAGAGCCGGATCACGCCGTCCGGCGATCGGGAAGCCCACGGCGACATCAGCATTCGTACTGACCTTCGCGAGCGTCGCCAACAGTGCGGCCTGCACAACCATGAAAGTGGTCGCGTTGTGCTCCCGCGCCAGCCGGGCCACCTGCTCCTGCAACTCGGCAGACCATTCGACGGCCACCGTCGCACCGGCCATGTCGGCGACCAGCGGGTAGGGCCGATCCGTGGGCAGCTGCACGCGCTCGGGCAGCCCGGCCAGCGCGTCCTCCCAGTACGCCAGCTGCGCGGCCACCCGGCTGCCGCTGTCGTCGAGACGGCCGAATTGCGCACGCTGCCATAGCGTGTAGTCGATGTACTGCACCGGCAACGGCGCCCAGTCCGGCGCCTGACCGGCGCATCGGCTGGCGTAGGCCAGGCCCAGATCGGCGACCAGCGGCCGCAGCGACCAACCATCGGCAGCGATGTGATGCACCACGGCCACC
Source organism: Mycobacterium sp. PDNC021 (assembly GCF_048282635.1). Classification (NCBI taxonomy): domain Bacteria; kingdom Bacillati; phylum Actinomycetota; class Actinomycetes; order Mycobacteriales; family Mycobacteriaceae; genus Mycobacterium; species Mycobacterium sp. PDNC021. The sequence goes on along the minus strand of NZ_CP182502.1, from coordinate 1,178,368 downwards.
AGCACGTGCTCGTCACCGGCGACGCGGAACAGGCGCGCCCGCAACGGGATATCGACGGCCAGGTCGAAGGTGCCGCGCGCGGTGGCCTCGAGGGCGTCCTGCAGTCGGCCGGCCGACCACTCCGTCGCATCGACCACGTCCCAACCGAAATCGGCACGCGTCGCGGGGATCACCACCTGCTGCGGGGTGCCGTCAGGTGCGGTGAGCAGCGTGCGCAGGCTCTCGTGCCGGCCGACGACGTCGGCCAGCGCGGCGCCGAGCGCATCGACGTCCAGCGTTCCGCCCAGCCGCAAGGCCGTCGCCATGTTGTAGACCGGCGAGGGTCCCTGCACCTGGTCGACCAGCCACAGCCGGTTCTGCGCGAACGACAACGGCACCACGTCCGGACGTTCGCCCGCGGTCAGCGGCTGTAGGCCGCGCTCACCCGCGACGCTGCGCGGAGCCAGCTGCGCGATGGTCGGTGCCTCGAACACCGCGCGGACCGGAAGATCAACGTCCAATGCGGAATTGATCGCCGCGACCAGCCGCATCGTCGACAGTGAGTCTCCGCCGAGATCGAAGAACGAATCATCGACACCGACCCGCTCGATGCCGAGCACCTGCGCGTACACACCGGCGAGGATCTCCTCGGTGAGACTGGCCGGGGCCCGGTATACGCCCGCAACGTATTCCGGTTCCGGCAGCGCGCGGGTGTCGAGCTTGCCGTTGACCGTGACGGGCAAAGCGGTCAGCCCGGCCAGACTGACTATGGCGGCCGGGACCATGTAGCCAGGCAGGCGCTGAGCCAGCGTCGCGCGCACCTGCGCCGGATCCGCGGACCCGACGACGTAACCCACCAGCCGCTTGCTGCCGGCCTGGTCCTCGCGCGTGATCACCACCGCCTGCTCGACGCCGGCCACGGCGGCCAGAGCCGAACGCACTTCGCCCAATTCGATCCGATGCCCGCGAATCTTGACCTGTTCGTCGGCGCGGCCGAGGTACCGCAGCTGCCCGTCAGGGCCCCAACTCGCCAGGTCGCCGGTCCGGTACATCCGGGTTCCCGGTGCGCCGAACGGGCACGCCATGAAACGCGTTGTGGTCAGCGCCGATCGGCCCCAGTAACCGACGCCGACACCGCGGCCCGCGACGTACAGTTCGCCGATCGCGCCGGGGCGCACAGGACGCAGCCAGGCGTCGAGCACGAACAGCGCGGCGCCCGGAACCGGCGAACCGATCGGTGGCGCACCAGAACCCGCCGCCAGTGGCGTGCTCTTGGTCACCCACATGGTCGTCTCGGTCGGACCGTAGACATTGCGCATCACACGACCAGGCGCCCACCGGTCCACCAGCTCCGGCGGACAGGCCTCGGCACCGATCAGCAGCGCCATCGATTCCAGGCCTTCCGGCGACAACACACTCACCGCGGACGGAGTCTGTGCGAGCACCGTCACGTGCTCGCGAACGAGCAAGGCATGGAACTCATCTGCGGAGCGGACCACCGCGTCGGGCACCACCACCAGGCGCCCGCCGTGCAGCAAGGCGGCCCAGATCTCCCACACCGAGAAGTCGAACGAATAGGAGTGGAACTGCGCCCACACCTGATCGGGACCGAGCTCGAATCCGAGGTCCAGCCCCGCGAAGAGTTGGGTCACGTTGCGGTGCGTGACCGCGACGCCCTTGGGCAGCCCGGTGGTTCCGGAGGTGTAGATGATGTGCGCGATGTCGTCGGGTCGAGGTCCCGAAAGTGGTGCCGCGACGTCGTTTTCGCGATCTCCGGCGGCGGCGACGTCCAGCACTGGCACGCCGAGGCCGGCGATCTCGTCGAGCAGTTCCGCGGTGGTGACGACTGCCACCGGTGCCGCGTCGGCGAACATGAACTCGACGCGGTCCGCGGGCAGCGCCGGGTCGATCGGCAGGTACGCCGCCCCGGTCTTGAGCGCCGCCAGGATCGCCATGACCGCGTCGGCCGAGCGGCCGAACACCAGGGCCACAGCCCGGCCCGGGCCCGCACCCTGGGCGGCCAACGCGTGCGCCAACCGGTCTGACGCCTCGTCCAGTTCCCGATAGGTCCACGCCGACGCGTCGTAAGTCAGCGCCACGGCATCGGGCGTGCGCGCCACCTGCTCGGCGAACAGCCCCGGAACCGTCTCGCCGGCAACGGGTTCCGCCAGGACACTCCGCCCACTCCACTGATCCACCGTGCGCTGCTCGTCCGGCTCGAGGGCAGCGAGGGCCGAGACCGCTTGTCCCGGTTCGGTGGTCATGGCCACCAGCACCGTCTGCAGCCGCTCGATCATCGCCGCGATGTCGGGCGCGCCGAACACCGTGGTGTCGTACTCGACGCGGATGGTCAGTTCACGGCCTGGCTGCGCCTGCACCGTCAGCGGATAGTGCGTGGATTCGTGAGTCGCGACATCCGTGACGGCCAGCTCGGAGTCGCTCGACAGCGCCGCGGTATCGACCGGGTAGTTCTCGAACGCGAACAGCGTGTCGAACAGCTGGTCCTGACCGGTGATGCGATGAATCTCGTTGAGCGCCAGGTGCTGATGGTCGAGGGTGTCGTTGTAGCCACCCTGCAGCTGATCGAGCAGGTCCGCCGAGGTGGTCGTCGCGGTGAGGTGGGCGCGGACCGGCACGGTGTTGATGAACAGGCCGACCATGGATTCGACGCCGGAGACTTCCACTGGCCGCCCCGACACCGTGGTGCCGAACACCACGTCGTGGCTGCCGGTCAGCCAGCACAGCAGCTGCGCGTACGCCGCCTGCAGCACGGTGTTGACGGTGGTGTGCCGTGACCGCGCCAATTCACCGACGGCCGTGGCGATTTCCGCGGGCAGCGTGACGGTCTCGACGGACCGAGGCCCCGACTCCGTGCGGCCGGTCGGCCCGACCAGCGTCGGGGTATCGATACCGCGGAGCAGCTCGCCCCAGGCGGCGGTGGCCGCGTCGTGGTCCCGGTCCGCCAGCCAGCTGACGTAGTTGCGGTACGGCGTGGCCGGCGGCAGCCGGTGGCCGTGATAGCCGGCGAAGATCTCCGCCAGCAGGATCGGCATCGACCAGCCGTCGAGCACGATGTGGTGGTTCGTCAGCACGAACCGGTACCGGTGGGCTGCGACTCGGATCAGCGCGGCGCGGAAGACCGGGCCCGTGGTCAGGTCGCACACCGCGGCACGCTCGGCCGCGCGGATGTCTGCCAGGTGCGCTTCGGAATCGAGTTCCAGGTAGCGCCAATCGGTTACGGGATCAGCCGGGATCACCTGCACTGGCTGTCCGAACCGCGGGTGGAAGCTCGCCACCAGGTGCGGGTGCCGGGCGATGACGCCGCGCACGGCATCGTGCAGCCGGTCGACGTCGATTTCCCCGGTGATCCCGATGTCCAGCTGTCCGGCATACAGGTCCTCGCCGCCCTGGGCGGTGGTGGCGTGGAAGAGCAGACCCTGCTGAACCGGGGTGAGTGGCAGCACGTCGGCGACGCCGTGGTGCTGCTCCAGCTCATCGAGCTGCTGCTGGCTGAGGCGCGCCGGCGCGATGTCCGACGGGGTGAGTCCGCCCCCACCGTCGGACACATGGGCGCAGATGCCGGACAGCGCCTCGAACCACAGCCGGCTCAGGCGGGTCACCTGTTCCTGATCGAGTGCCGACGGAGCCCAGGTCCAATTGGCGTGCAGCCGTGGGCCGTCGGGGGTTTCGATGGTTCCGGCACCCAGTTCCAAGGTGTGCATGAGCGGCATGGGGATGGCCAGCGCTGCGACGGCCGACGTGCCGTCGCCAATGCGCCAGAGGTCCTCGGAGAGTTCGGCGGTACCACCCTGGCGCCCGAGGTAGTTGAAGCCGATGGCCGGATCCGGCCCCGCGACAACCACATCCGAGTTCAGGTAGCGCAGCAGCCCGTAGGTCAGGGGATCCGGTAGCGCGCGCAGTTGCTCCTTGGCGTCCTTGATGACAGCGCCCAGCGCCGTGTCACCGGTGATCACCTGCGCCCAAGTGAGGTCCCCGAGGGTGATCGACACCGGGGACTTCGCGGTGAACCAGCCGACGGTCCGGGTCAGGTCGACGTCGGAGCCGAGTTCTTCCTGACGCCCGTGTCCCTCGACGTCGATGCCGATCGGCGCGCCGTGGGTACCGGCGAATTCGGCCAGCGCCAAGGCGAATCCGATCACCAGGATGTCGTTGATGCCGGCGTGGAACGCCGCGGGGGCGGCGCCGAGCAGCGTTGCGGTGGTCTCGGCATCCAATTCGGCCGCCAGGTGCCCCGCGGTGGCGAAGGTGTCGACCGCGGGCTGCACAGCCGGCAATACGGCCGGAGCCTGCGCCACCTGTTGCCACGTGGCGACGTGTTCGACGACGCTCGGATCCTGGGCACGCTCGACGAGGACTTCCGCCCAGCGCCGGAACGACGTGCCGCCCGCCGGCAACACCACCGGCTGACCGGCCCGGTGCTGCGCCCACGCGATGTTCAGGTCTTCCAACAGGATTCGCCACGACACCGCGTCGACGGCCACGTGGTGGATGATCACCGCGAGCTGCCGGGTGTCCGCCACCCACAGCGCGGCGAGCATCGTCCCCGCAGTCGGATTCAGCTGCGCGCGAGCCGCTGCCAGTGCAGCGTCGGACCAGGTGTCCGCGGTGTGCAAGCACTCCCGCGCGTCTACGGTGCCCGGTTCAGCCGTGGTCAGCGACCAGCCACCGGCACCGTCTTCGTCGACCCGCATCCGCAGCGTGGCGTGGCGATCCAGCAAGGCTTGCAACAGGTATGCCGCGTCGGCCTCGGTGGCAGCCGCCGGTGCTTGCACCACCACGGTCTGGTTGAACTCGTCGGTGGGCCCGTCGACACTGCGCAGCCATTCGATGATCGGGGTGGCCGGCAGTGGCCCGACGCCCGAGTCCGAATCCCCGCCTGAGGTCTCGCTGACCTCGACCACCCGGGCCAGTCGGGCGACGGTCTGCTCGACGAACAGGTCCTTGGTCCGGCAGGTCAGGCCTGCCGCCCGCGCCCGCGTGACCACCTGCATCGACGAAATGCTGTCGCCGCCAAGGTCGAAGAACGAGTCGTCGATGCCCACGCGCTCGACGCCGAGTACCGCGGCATAAATGCCGGCAAGGATCTCTTCGATCGCGTTGCCGGGCGCCCGGTAGTCGCCCGCGGCGTACTCGGGCGCCGGCAGAGCACGGATGTCGAGCTTGCCGTTGGCCGTCAACGGCAGCTCCGGGACCACGACCACAGCGGCCGGAATCATGTACGCCGGCAACCGATCTGCCAGCGCGGTACGGACTGCTGCCGGGTCGGCCGATCCGGTGAGGTAGCCGACCAGCCGCTTGTCCCCCGGCCGGTCTTCGCGGGCGACGACGGCGGCCTGCTCGACTCCGGCGAGGTCCGCCAAAGCTGCTTGGATATCGCCCAATTCGATGCGGTAGCCGCGAATCTTGACCTGATCGTCTGCTCGGCCCAGGTAATCCAGCTGACCGTCGGCGCGCCAGCGCACCAGGTCACCGGTGCGGTACATGCGGGCGCCGGGCCCGCCGAACGGGCAGGCCACGAAGCGCGAAGCGGTCAGCCCGCCGCGGCGCAGATATCCCGCGGCGATGCCGCCACCGGCCAGGTACAGCTCACCGACTACACCGATCGGCACCGGCCGCAAATGGCTGTCCAGTACGAACGTCGAGCCGTTCGGTACCGGCGAGCCGATCGGCACCGTCGGCTGCTCGGGCGTCAGTGGCGCACTGATCGCGGCGTAGATGGTGGCCTCGGTGGGACCGTACGCGTTGATCATGACGCGGCCCGGAGACCAGCGCTCGACCAGTTCGGTGGGGCATGCCTCGCCTGCGACGACGAGCGTGACCCCGTCCAGGCCCGCGGGCGAAAGTGCGCCTGCTGCAGAAGGAGTCAGGCTCAGTACGGTGACCTGCTCGGCCACCACCAGCGCGTGCAGGTCTTCCGGTGCCCGCGCGACGGACTCGGGCACGACGACCAGTCGGCCGCCGTTGAGCAGTGCGCCGAAGATCTCCCACACCGACACGTCGAACGCCAGCGAGTGCCACTGGCTCCAGACGCCCGCGGTCGGCAGGCCGGAGTCCGGGGCGCCGATCAGCTGGGTGACGTTACGGTGCATCACCGCAACGCCTTTGGGGACACCGGTGGTGCCGGAGGTGTAGATCAGGTACGCGACATCGTCTGCGGCGGGCCCGGCCAGTGCCGTGTCGGGCTGGGCGTCGGCGGGGTCATCCACATCGACGACGGCCACGTCCAGGCTGGAGACCCGGTCCGCCAGGCCACCCGTGGTGACCACCGCGACCGGCGTGGCATCGGCGAGCACGAATTCGACGCGGGAGGCCGGCAGCGCCGGATCGAGCGGCAGGTACGCCGCACCGGTCTTGAGCACCGCGAGGATCGCCACGATCGCTTCCGCGGACCGCGGAAGCAGAAGTGCCACGGTCTGTCCCGGCCCGGCTCCGTGTCGAGCGAGCAGGTGCGCAAAGCGGTTGGCTCGCTGATCGAGTTCCGCGTAGGTCAGCGTGCGGCCTTCGCAGCTCAGTGCCATGGCGTCCGGGGTCCGAGCGACCGCTGCCGTGAACCGCCCCGGAATCGTGGCATCGTCGGCGCGCCGGGTCAGTGCCGCTCGGTTGCCCATGGCGTCGATACGCGTGCGCTCGGCGTCGTCGAGCATCTCGATCGCAGACACCGGCGCAGTGGGATCGGCACTGAAGGCGGCCAGCACCCGCTGCAACCGTTCGATGAGCGTCTCGATACTGCCGGCGTCGAACACGTCGGTGCGATATTCGACCGTTCCCGCGATACCGGCCGGCGCACCGTCGTCGGTCCAGCGCTCGCCGAGCGAGAACGTCAGGTCCATGCGGGCGGTCTGGGTGTCCACCGGGACCGGCGTCACCTCCAGGTCGCCGAGGGTCAGCCCGGCACCGTGCTGTCCTTGGCCGGGCAGGTTCTGCCACGCCAGCAAGACCTGCACCAGCGGGTGGTGCGTCAGGCTGCGCGTGGGGTTGAGCCGCTCGACCAGCACCTCGAACGGCACGTCCTGGTTCTCGTATGCCGCGAGGCTGCGCTGCTGTACCTGCGCCAGCAGGTCGATGAAGGTCGGATCGCCGGTGAGGTCGACGCGCAGCACCAGGGTGTTGACGAAGAAACCGACCAGGTCGTCGAGCGCCGGGTCGGTGCGGCCCGCGATCGGGAAGCCCACGGCGACATCGGAACTCGCGCTGACCGTGGACAGCAGCAGGGCCAGCGCGGCCTGCACCATCATGAATCCGGTGGCGTTGTGCTCACGCGCCACCCCCGCGATCTGCTGCTGCAGCTCGGCCGGCCAGTCGATGGCGACGGTCGCGCCGTGCTGATCGGCCACCAGCGGGTAGGGGCGGTCGGTCGGCAGCTGCAGCCGCTCGGGCAGCCCGGCCAACGCATCCTGCCAGTAGGCGAGCTGCGTCGCGATCGGACCGTCACCATCGTGCAGATCGCCGAATTGCGCACGCTGCCACAGCGTGTAGTCGACGTACTGCACCGGCAGGTCGGACCACGGCGGTGCCTGTCCGGCACAACGGCTCGCGTAGGCGATGCCGAGGTCGCGCGCCAGCGGCGTGATCGACCAGCCGTCGGCCGCGATGTGGTGCACCGCGGCCACCAGCACGTGCTCGTCCGCGGATACCCGGAACAGGCTGGCACGCAACGGAATCTCAGTGGACACGTCAAAGGCGTAGCGCGCAGCGGTGTCCACGGCGGCGTCCAGGCGAGCGGTCGGCCAACCGGTCGCATCGGTGCTCTCCCAACCGATGTCGGCCTGGGACGCCGGCAGCACCATCTGCTGCGGCACGCCGTCCGGTGCGACGAACACGGTACGGAGCGCTTCGTGCCGGGCGACTACGTCGACCAACGCGGCGCGCAGTGCTTCGGCGTCCAATCGCCCGGCGAGCTTCAGCACCGTCGAGAGGTTGTACGTCGCGGACGGGCCCTGCAGCTGCTCGAGGAACCACAAGCGGTTCTGCGCGAACGACAACGGGATGACCGCGGGCCGTTCTCCTGCGACCAGCGGATCCCGGCGCGGCGTGGACGTCCCGATCCGCGGCGCCAGCTCGGCGATGGTGGGGGCCTCGAACACAGTGCGCACTGCCAGGTCGGTATCCAGCGCAGCATTGATCGCCGCGATCAGACGCATCGCGGCGATGCTGTCGCCACCGAGGTCGAAGAACGATTCGTCGACGCCGACGCGGCTGTGTCCCAACAGATCCGCGAAGATGCCGGCCAGGATTTCCTCGACAGCGGTCGCCGGCGCCCGATACTCGCCCGCGGCATAGTCGGGTGCGGGCAGGGCGCGGGTGTCCAGCTTGCCGTTGGCCGTCAATGGCAAACGGTCGAGCGGCACGATCGCCGCGGGCACCATGTACCCCGGGAGTCGCCCGGCCAGCTCGGCTCGCACCGCGGCCGGATCAGCGGTCCCGGTCACGTACCCGACGAGGCGCTTGTCACCGGGTCGGTCCTCGCGCGCGATCACCGCAGCCTGCTGCACACCGTCCAGCGCCGCCAAAGCTGTTTGGATATCGCCGAGTTCGATGCGGTAGCCACGGATCTTGACCTGCTCGTCAGCGCGGCCGAGATAGGTCAGCTGCCCGTCGGTACCCCAGCGCACCAGGTCGCCGGTGCGGTACATCCGCTGTCCGGGGGCCCCGAACGGGCAGGCCACGAACCGCGAGGCACTCAGTCCGGCGCGGCGCAGATAGCCGACGCCCAGCCCGGCACCGGCGACATACAGTTCGCCGATCACCCCGGGCGGCACCGGCCGCAACGAATCATCGAGCACGAACAGTGCGGCGCCGCCCACCGGCGAACCGATCGGCACCACTGCGGATTCCGCCACCGACTCTGCCGTCAGCGGCGCACTGATCGCGACGCACATCGTCGTCTCGGTCGGCCCGTAGGCGTTGACCATCACGCGGCCGCCGGTCGCCCAGCGCTGCACCACCTCCGGTGAGCAGGCCTCACCCACCGCGACGAGCGCCGCCGACTCCAGTCCGATGGGAGACAACACTGCTGCCGCTGTTGGGGTCTGGGTCAGGACGGTGACGCCTTCGGCCACCAGGGTGTGGTGCAGATCCGTCGACGACCGGGCAACATCGTCGCCGATCACCACCACCCGGCCACCGCGCAGCAGCGGGCCGAAGAGCTCCCACACCGACACGTCGAACGCCAGCGAATGCGCATGGCTCCACACCCCAGCGGCCGGCAGGCCCGCATCGAGAGTGCCGAGCAGTTGGGTCACATTGGCGTGGGTGAGCCCGACGCCCTTGGGCACACCGGTGGTGCCCGAGGTGTAGATGACATAGGCCAGCGCGTCGGCGTTCGGCAACGGCAGCGCTGAATCCGGCTGTGCCGCAGCGTCGGCGACCGAGACGACCGCTCCATTGAAACCCGACAACAGTGCCGGGTCGGTGGTGATCGCCGCGACCGGGGCGGCATCGTCGAGGACGAACTCGATCCGCGCCGACGGCCACGCCACGTCGACCGGCAGGTACGCCGCGCCCGTCTTGAGCACGCCCAGTATCGCGACGATGGCGTCGGTCGAGCGGGAAAGCAGCAGCGCGACAACTGAACCCGGTCCGACACCGTGGCTGGTCAGCAGGTGGGCCATCCGGTTCGACGCCGCATCCAGTTCCGCGTACGTCATCGACGTGCCGGCATCGGAGATCGCCACCGCGTCGGGAGCGCGACGGAGGTGGGTCGCGAACAACTCCGGAACGGACGGCTGATCAGCCCTCCGCGTCAAGACATCCCGATGACCGATCGCCTCGATCCGGGCGCGCTCGTGCGGCGTCAGCAGATCGACCGTGGACAGGGCTCGGCTGGGGTCGGCGGTCATGGCCGCCAGCACTGCCTGCATCCGGCGCACCAGCGCCTCGACACTCTCCGCATCGAAAACGTCGGTGCGGAATTCGACGATGCCGCCGATGCCGGCGGGTTCGCCTGAGGCACTCCACCGTTCGGCCAGAGAGAACGCCAGGTCCATGCGCGCCGCCTGGGTTTCCACCGGCAGCGGAGTGACCGTCAGGTCGCCCAGGGTGCGGTTGCCCGTGCTGCCCACGTGCTGCCACGGCAGGTTCTGCCAGCCGAGCATCACCTGGACCAGTGGATGGTGGGACAGGGAGCGCGCCGGGTTCAGGCGTTCGACCAGTACCTCGAAAGGCACATCCTGGTGTTCGTAGGCCGCGAGGCTGCGCGCTCGCACCTGCGCCAAGAGCTCTTCGACAGTGGGGTTTCCGGTCAGGTCGACACGCAACACCAGGGTGTTGACGAAGAAGCCCACCAGATCGTCGAGGGCAGGGTCACGCCGCCCGGCGATCGGAAAGCCAATGGCGACATCGGAACTGGCGCCGAGCTTGGCCAGCATGACCGCCAGCGCGGCCTGCACCACCATGAAGCTGGTCGCGTTGTGTTCGCGCGCCACCCGCGCGATCTGCCGCTGCAACTCGGCGGGCCAGTCCACTTCGATCGTGGCACCGCGCAGGTCGGCGACCGCCGGGTACGGGCGGTCGGTCGGCAGGTCGATCCGGTCGGGAATGCCGGCCAGGGCGTCGGCCCAGTAACCGAGCTGGGCCGCGACCTCACTGTCGGGAGCGTCGAGTTCGCCGAGTTGCCCGCGCTGCCAGAGCGTGTAGTCGACGTACTGCACAGCCAGCGGCGCCCAGCCGGGCGCTTCTCCGGCGCAGCGGCTGACGTATGCCGCGCCAAGGTCGGTCACCAGTGGCTGCAGCGACCAGCCGTCCGCAGCGATGTGATGGACCACTGCCACCAACAGGTGTTCATCGTCGGCGAGGCGGAACAGGCTGGCGCGCACGGGGATTTCGGTGGCCAGGTCGAACGCGTACTGCGCGGCGACGCGTACCGCGTCCGCTCGTTGTGCGTCGGTCCAGGCACCGGCATCGATGGCGTCCCAGCCGAGCTCGAGCTCGTCGGCGGGCACGATCACCTGCTGGGGCGTGCCGTCCGTCGCGGTGAACACGGTGCGCAGACTCTCGTGCCGGTCGACCACGTCGGCCAGCGCCGCGCGCAGCGCCTCTGCATCGAGCTGACCCTGCAGCCGCAGCATCACCGGCATGTTGTAAAGCGCTGACGCGCCCTGCAATTGGTCGACGAACCACAGCCGGTTCTGCGCGAACGACAGTGGGATGACGGCCGGCCTCTCGACCGCCACCAGCGGCTCGCGCCGCGTCGCGCCATAGCCGATCCGCGCCGCGAGCTGAGCCACGGTGGGTGCCTCGAAGACGGTCCGCACCGGCAGCTCTGCGTCGAGCGCCGCGTTGATCCCGGCGATCAACCGCATGGTGGACAACGAGTCTCCACCAAGGTCGAAGAACGAGTCGTCAACACCGACCCGTTCGACACCGAGAAGTTCGGCGTAGATGGCCGTCAGGGTTTCCTCGATCGCGCCCGACGGGGCCCGGTATCGGGTGGCGTCCTGGTAGTCCGGAGCCGGCAGCGCCCTGGTGTCCAGCTTGCCGTTGACGGTGACCGGCAGCGCCGGCACGCCGATGACAGCAGCCGGGACCATGTAGCCCGGCAGCCGATGTGCCAGCGCGGTGCGCGCCTCGGCCGGGTCTGCCGTGCCGACGATGTAACCGACCAGGCGCTTGTCCCCGGGTCGGTCTTCGCGGGCGATCACCGCCGCATGCTCGACGCCGGGCAGCTCGGCCAATGCCGAACGGACATCACCCAATTCGATGCGGTAGCCGCGGACCTTGACCTGCTCGTCGGCACGGCCGAAGTAGTCCAGCTGCCCATCGGGGCGCCACGACACCAGATCTCCGGTGCGGTACATGCGAGCGCCCGGTTCACCGAACGGGCAGGCCATGAAACGTGTTGCGGTCAGGCCAGATCGGCGCCAGTAGCCGATACCGACGCCGCGCCCGGCGAGGTACAGCTCGCCGACCACGCCCGGCGGGACGGGGCGCAGCGACTCGTCGAGCACGAAGAACGCCGCACCCGCAGTGGGGGAACCGATCGGTGGTGCGCCAGAGCCCGCGGTCAGGGGCAGGCTCTTGCACAGCCACATGGTCGTCTCGGTGGGGCCGTAAACGTTGACCATCGTGCGGCCCGGTGCCCAGCGCTCGACCATCTCGGGCGGGCAGGCCTCGGCGCCGATGACCAGGGCGGCCGCGTCCAGCCCCTCGGTGGACAACACCGCTGCGGCAGAGGGTGTTTGGGTCAGTACCGTGACTCGCTCGCGAACCAGCAGGTCGTGGAAGTCGTCAGCGGAGCGGGCTACGGCGTCGGGCACCACCACGAGCCGTCCGCCGTGCAGCAGCGCGCCCCAGATCTCCCACACCGAGAAGTCGAACGCATAGGAGTGGAACTGCGTCCACACCTGCTCCGCCGACAGCTCGATGCCGATCTCCAGGCCCTGGAACAACTGAACGACGTTGTACTGCGTGACCGCGACGCCTTTGGGCATACCGGTGGTGCCCGAGGTGTAGATCAGGTGAGCCACGTCATCGGGCGCGGGCCCGTGCGGCGGCGTGCCCGGCTGCGCCGCCATGGCCGGGTCGGCCACGTCGATGACCGTGACGCCGAATCCGTCGAACCGGTCCGCCAGATCGCCGGTGGTCACGACGGCGACCGGTGCGGCGTCGCTGAGCATGAACTCGATGCGGGCCGCCGGCAGCGCCGGATCGAACGGCAAGTATGCGGCGCCGGACTTGAGCACCGCCAGAATCGCGACGATCGCTTCAGCCGATCGCGAAAACAGCAGCGCGACAATCTGTCCCGGTCCGGCACCCTGCACGGTGAGCAGGTGCGCCAATCGGTTCGACGCCTCGTCGAGTTCCCGGTACGTCAGGGACCGGTCACCGCAGACCACCGCGACCGCGTCCGGCGTGCGGGCAACCTGCGCGGCGAACACCTCGGGCACGGTGGTCGCCGCTGCCGGCTGACCCAGCACGGCACGGTTCCCCCAGCGGTCCAGCCGGGCCTGCTCGACCTCGTCGAGCAGATCCACCGACGACAACCGCTGCGCCGGATCGGCGCTGAACGCCAACACCATTCGCTCGAATCGGCCCACGAGCGCCTGGATGCTCTCCGCGTCGAAGATGTCAGTACGGAACTCCACCATCACGTCGAGCCCGTCGGGCTCCCCGTCGCCGTCCCAGCGCTCGCCGAGCGAGAACGCCAGATCCATGCGGGCCGTCTGGGTATCCACCGTCAGCGGGGTCACCTGCAGATCGCCGAGGGCCAGCCCGGCCGCATCCCCCGCCTGCCAGGAGAAGTTCTGCCAGCCCAGCAGCACCTGGACCACTGGATGGTGGGTCAGGCTCCGGGTCGGGTTCAACCGCTCGACGAGCATCTCGAACGGGACGTCCTGGTGCTCGTACGCCGCCAGGCTCCGCCGGCGCACCTGCGCCAGGAGATCGGCGAACGTCGGGTCGCCGCCGGCGAACTCGCCCAGGTCGACCCGCAACACCAGGGTGTTGACGAAGAAGCCGACCAGTTCGTCGAGAGCGGCGTCACGCCGGCCCGCGATCGGGAAGCCCACCGCCACATCGGAAGTCGAGCTGATCCGCGCCAGCAGCGCGGCGAACGCCGCCTGGATCACCATGAAGCTGGTGGCGTTGTGCTCACGGGCGACGCGGCGGATCTGCTGCTGCAGGGCGACCGGCCACTGCACGGTCACCCGGGCGCCGTGGTGGTCGGCCGTCGGCGGATACGGACGGTCGGTGGGCAGGTCGAGGCGCTCGGGCAGTCCGGTCAGGGTCTCCTGCCAGAAGTCCAGCTGCGCGGCGATCGGGCCGTCCGCGTCATCGAGTTCGCCGAATTGCGCACGCTGCCACAGCGTGTAGTCGACGTACTGCACCGGCAGCGGCGACCAGTCCGGGGCCCGACCCGCACACCGGCTGGCATAGGCCAACCCGAGATCGCGCACCAGCGGGGTGACCGACGAGCCGTCCGCGGCGATGTGATGCACCACGATGACCAGGACGTGGTTGTCGTCGGTGGCGCGGAAGAGCTTGGCGTGGAACGGGATCTGCGTGGACAGGTCGAAGGTGTGCCGGGCCGCCGCGGTCACCGCGTCGTCCAGCTCGCGTGCCGGCCAGCCGCCGGCGTCGATGGTCTGCCACCCGATATCGGCCTGGCCCGCCGGAATGATCACCTGCTCGGCGGTGCCCTCCGGGGCCACGAACAACGTTCGCAGGCTTTCGTGTCGGGCCACCACATCGGCCAGTGCCCGGCCCAGCGCGTCGGTGTCGAGGCGGCCGCGCAGCCGCAGGGCCACGGCCAGGTTGTAGATGGCCGACGGTCCCTGCAACTGGTCGAAGAACCACAGCCGGTTCTGGGCGAACGACAAGGGCAGTGCGGTCGGCCGCGCATCGGTCGGGACAGCCACCAGCGGCGCCAGCCGCGTCGCGTCCCCGCCGATCCGCGGCGCCAGCTGCGCCACGGTGGGTGCCTCGAAGAGTGCGCGTACCGAAAGGTCCACGGCCAAGCTCGAATTGACGGCACCGATCAGCCGCATCGCCGACAGCGAGTCGCCACCCAGGTCGAAGAACGAGTCGTCCACGCCGACGCGCTGCACACCCAGCACCTGGGCGTAGATGTCGGCGAGGATCTCTTCCACCACGCCGGCCGGAGCCCGGTAGCCGTCGGTGTCCGTGTACTCGGGCGCCGGCAGCGCCTTGCGGTCGAGCTTGCCCGATGTCGTCAGTGGCATCTCGTCGAGCACCACGATGTGCTGCGGCACCATGTAGTCGGGGAGCCACGCGCTCAGCCGGTTCCGGACGGCGCTGATCTTCGTGCTGCTGTGCGGCTCGTTGGCGTGGACCCCGGGGTATGCGTGCGGACGATACAAGTCCGTCAGCGACACCCCTGCCGAACCAGCATCGCCCGGGCTGACGAAGACGGCGTCGACACAGCCGGGCTCAGCACCCCAGGTGACGGCGACCTGGTATCCCGCGTCCTCACCGACGCGGTGCAGTTCTTCCGTTGTGGTCTCGGCGGTTTCGGCGTCCACCCGGATGCCGGCGAGTTCCTGTTCCAGCCGGACGTCGATGCGCACTCCCGCGCGAGGAATGCCGGCGACGCGGACCGCCTCCGGCCGCAGGCCGGTCAACCGCTGCTGCAGCCCGGCCAGGTCGGCGCATTCGCCCCACATCCAGGTGGGGATGTCGGCGACCGAACGGCCGGCGGCGGGCGCCTTGTGGATGGTGACGTCGTAGCGGTATCGGTTGAGCTCGTTGTCCGCGGTGCCACGTTTGATCCGGATACCAAGCCCGACAGCCGATTCCCGCCGCGCCGCCCAGGTCGTGAAGAATTCCGGCGCGAGGAGCAGTTCGGCTTCACCGAGCACGGCATGCTCGACGCGCTGGCGCAGGACCGCGGCATCGGTCTCGCCCTCACTACGGGCCACCACGATGGCGGTCTGGAAAGCGTTCTGCAGACTGTGATTACGGATGTCGCCGAGGAACAGGGTGCCGCCTGGCGCCAACAGTTCCACCGCTTTGTCGATGACCTCGGTCAGGTAGGCCGCATTGGGGAAGTACTGGACCACCGAGTTCACGATGATGGTGTCGAAATGACCACGAGGCAGCCCGTCGGTGATGTGCGCAGCCCGGGCCATGAACTCGACCCGGTCGCGCCACGGAATCTGCAACTGCTGCAACGAATGTGCCAATTTGTCGACCGCAGCCGACGACACATCAGTGGCGACATACTGCTCGCAGTGCGGCGCGATCTGGGACAGGATCAGGCCGGAGCCGGCGCCGATCTCGAGTACCCGCCGCGGATGCAGCGCCATGATGCGGTCGATCGTGGCGGCCCGCCATTGCTGCATCTCGACGAGCGGAATCGGCTCGCCGGTGTAGCTGCTGTTCCAGCCCCGGAAGTCCGAACCGAACTCGGGCGCTTCACCTTCCGCGTCGGCGGCGGCGTACAGCTCGTCGTAGATGTCCTGCCATTCCCCGACGATCTCGGCGTCATGTTCGGTGTCGCGTTTGCCGTCGGTAGCGTGTTCGAAGGTGAGGTAGCCGACCAGTTGGGCGCCGCCGGTGCCGTGGTGCACGGTGGCCGCGGCCTGACTGACCTGCGGGCAGGCCAGCAGCGCACTTTCGATCTCGCCGAGTTCGATGCGCTGACCGCGCAGTTTGATCTGGGTGTCGGCCCGGCCCAGGTAATCCAGTGTGCCGTCGGCGTTCCAGCGCGCCAGATCGCCGGTGCGGTACATGCGGTTGCCGGAATCATCCGGCCCACCATGGGGATTCGCGACGAACCGTTCGGCGCTCAGGGTGGGTCGGCCGACGTAGCCGAGCGCCACCGCTGGGCCGGCGAGGTACAGCTCGCCGGTGACACCCGGCGGCACGAGGTTGAGCTGTGCGTCGAGCACCAGGGTCCGGGTACCCGCGATCGGCGTCCCGATGTTCACCTGCCGGCCCGGCAGCAGCGGGGTGCCGGTGGCCCAGATGGTGGACTCGCTAGGCCCGTAGGCGTTGAACATGCTGCGACCTGGCGCCCAGGCGTGCACCAGTTCGTCGGGGCAGGCCTCACCGCCGGTGATCAACGTCGTCAGGCCGTCGAGCCGCGTGCGGTCCAGGGACGCCACCACCGTCGGGGTGAGCAGTGTCGCGCTGACCCGCTGCCGTTGCATCAGGTCGACGAGCGCCTCGCCGGCGTACACGTCCCGCGGTGCCACCACCAGCGCGCCTGCCGCGCCCGTCGCCATCAGCATCTCGAACAGGGACGCGTCGAAGGTCGGCGCCGCGACCATCAGCACGCGGTCGTCGGTGGCCAAGCCGTACGAGTCACGCTGTGCCGCAGCCGCTCCCAGCAAGCCGGCGTGGCTGACGGCGACGCCCTTGGGCTCGCCTGTGGAGCCCGACGTGAAGATGACGTAGGCGGTGTTGTCGACCGTCAGCGGCAGTGCGCGGTCGGCGTCGGTGATCGGTTCGGCACGGTAGCCGGACAGGTCGACGTCCGCCCGGATCACCGGGCGCGCGCCCGCGCCACCGACCTGGTCGACGTCTCGCGTGAGAACGCAGGTGGCGGCGACCGAATCCAGCACCGTGGCAATGCGTTCGACGGGATGGGTGCGGTCCACCGGCACGTACACGCCGCCGGCCTTGAGCACGGCCCACCACGCCACCACCAGGTCGGCGCACCGATCCATGGCCACGCCCACCGCGCGTTCCGGACCGACACCGTGGTCGATGAGCAAGCGCGCCAAGCGATTCGAGGCTTCGTCGAGTTCGCAGTACGACATCTCGCGTGCCCCGTCGACGACGGCGACGGCGGCCGGATCGACCGCGACGGCAGCGGCCAGCAGCTCGGGCCCGAGTCCGACCGGTGCCCGGGTCCCGGCCCCGGACCAGTGCAGCAACCGGTCCTGCTCGGCCGCGTCGAGCAGGTTGATGGACAACAGCTTCCGCGTCGGATCCTCGGTCATCGCGACCAACAGCCGGCGCAACCTGCCGATCATCGCCTCGATGCCGGCCTCGGTGAACACCTCGGTGTCGTATTCGATGTGCAGCCCGAGCTCATCGCCCGGGAACGCCTCGACCGTCAGCGGGTAGTGGTTGAACTCCCGGTTCGCGAACGACGAGATCGTCAGCTCGGCACCATCTTCACCGCCGACCGACACCCCGGCTTCGACCGGATAGTTCTCGTACACGAACAACGTGTCGAAGAGTTGGTCGTGACCGGCGACGCGGTGAATCTCGCCCAGCGCCAGGTGCTGATGATCGAGTGTCTCGTTGTGCGCGGTCTGCAGCTGATCGAGCAGGCCGGTCACCGTGGTACCCGCGGCGAGGTTGGCGCGGACCGGCACGGTGTTGATCAGCAGGCCCACCATCGATTCGGTGTCGCCCATGTCCAGCTGACCGAGCCGGGACCGCGCGGTGCCGAATGCCACGTCCTGCTTGCCCGTCAGCGACGTCAACAGCACGGCCCAGGCCCCTTGCAGCACAGTGCTGACGGTGGTCTGGCAGGAACGCGCCAGCTCCCCGAGTGCGCGAGTGGTCTCTGCCGGAATCTCGAACGACGCAAAGCCGCGCCCGCCCCGCCCCAGCCGGTCCTGCAGCCGGTCCTGTGGGCCCACCAGCGTCGGCGTATCGAAGCCCGCCAGCACGGCGCCCCACGCCGCACGTGCCGCATCCAGGTCCCGATCGGCGAGCCAGGTGATGAACTTCCGGTACGACGCCGCCGGCGGCAACCGGTGCCCGGCATAACCGGCGAAGATCTCACGCAGCAGGATCGGCAGTGACCAGCCGTCGAGCACGATGTGGTGGTTGGTCAGCACGAAACGGTGCCGGTCCTCGGCGATGCGGATCAGCAGGGCCCGGAACGGCGGCTCACCGGCGAGATCGCCGACGGCGATGCGTTCAGCGGCACACAGCCGTTGAATCTCGTCTTCCTCGAACGCCCCAGTCACGCCGAAATCGAGGAACTTCCAAGAGATTTCGGGTTCGGTCAGGATCACCTGAACCGGCTCGTCGAACTGCTGGCAGAACGTGGCCGCCAGGTGCGGATGCCGGTTGACCGTGCGTTGCACCGCATCGCGGAGTCGCTGTGGATCCAGTGCACCAGTCAGCGTGAAATCGAGCTGTACCGAATACATTTCGGCCGCGACGTCAGCCCGCTCATGCGCGGTGCTGCTGTGGAACAACAGGCCCTGCTGCAACGGCGTCAGCGGCAGGATGTCGGCGACGCGGTACTGCTGCTGCAACTGGTCGATCTGCTGCTGGCCCAGGCGCGCAGGTGCGATATCCGACGGTGTCAGCCCGCCACCACCGACCCGCACGTGTGCGCAGATGCCCGCCAGCGCCTCGAACCACAGCCGGCTCAACCGGTTCAGCTGGGCGTCGTCGAGGACGGACGTCGCCCACGTCCAATCGGCCTGCAGTTGCGGACCGGCATCGGTGTCGACGGTTCCGGCGTTCAGCTCCACGGTATGGAACAGCGGCAGCGGTGCCGCGGCGCCGGCCAGGGACAGTTCGTCCCGCCCCAGCCGCCACAGCTCGTCGATCCCGGCGATCTGCGGGAAGCCAAGGCGCCCCAGATAATTGAACCCGATGCTCGGATCGGCGCCGTCCAGATCGATGTCGTCGTTCAGGTACCGCAGCACGCCGTAGGTCAGACCGGCGGGCTGGGCCCGGAGCTGTTCTTTGGCCGCTTTGACAACTGCGCCGAGCGCTTCGTCGCCCGCGATGATCTGCGTCCAGGTCAGCTGACCCATCGAGAGCGCCACCGGGTACTTGGCGGTGAACCAGCCCACGGTCCGCGACAGGTCGACGTCGGCCGCGATGTCTTCGTCACGCCCGTGGCTTTCGACGTCGATGCCGATGGGGGCGCCGGTGCTGCCCAGGAATTCCGCAACCGCGAGGGCGAACCCGATCAGCAGAATGTCTTGCACCCCAGCGTGAAATGCCGCCGGGACCTCGCCGAGGAGCGCATGCGTGTGGTCGGCGTCCAGGGTGACCGACAACTGGCCCGCGGTGGCGTAGGTGTCCGCAGCATGGTCCGCCGCCGGTAAGGCCGCGGGTACCGAAGCGACGTGGCGCCAGGCCGCCGCCTGCGCCAGCACGTCCGGCTGGTGCGCGTGCTCGGTGAGCAGCGCGGCCCACTTCTGGAATGACGTTCCGGTCGTCGCCAGCTCCACAGGCTGGCCGGCGCGGTGCTGAGCCCACGCGATATTGAGGTCTTCCAGCAGGATTCGCCACGACACCCCGTCGACCGCGAGGTGGTGCACGATCAGCACCAGCTGTCCGGTGGCGCCGACCCACAAGCCGCTCACCATCAGCCCGACATTCGGGTTCAGCCGGGTACGCGCCGCAGCCACCGCTGCTTCGGACAGCTCATCGACCTCGATGACGCACTCATGGGCAGCGACCGAACCGGATTCGGGTACCTCCAGGGTCCCATCGGCGCCGACGCACAGCCGCAGCATCGCGTGCCGATTCAGCAAGGCCTGAAACAACATCACCGCGTCGGCCGCGGTGGCGCCATGCGGCGCCTGCAACACCAAGGTCTGGTTGAACTGGTCGACCGGGCCCTCGACACCAGTGAGCCACCGCATGATCGGGGCGGTCTGTACCCGTCCGATACCTTCGTCGACCACATCATCCGCGCCATCGGTGACGGTCACCGTCTGCGCCAGGCGCGCCACCGTCTGCTCGACGAACACGTCACGCGGGCGGCACGCCAGACCGGCGGCCCGAGCCCGCGCCGCCACCTGCATCGCGAGGATGCTGTCGCCGCCCAATTCGAAGAACGAGTCGTCGACGCTGACGGCTGCCGATTCCAGGCCGAGGATCTCGGCGTAGATGGCGGCCAGGATCTCCTCGACCGGGCTGTCGGGCGCACGGTAGTCGTCGCCCGTGTACTCAGGGGCCGGCAGGCTGCGGGTATCGAGCTTGCCGCTGGTGGTCAGCGGCAGTTCGGGCAGCGCCACCACCGCGGCGGGGACCAGGTACGCCGGCAGCCGATCCGCCAGGGCGGCCCGCACTTCGACCGGATCGACGGTGCCGGTGACGTAGCCGACGAGGCGCTTGTCGCCGGGACGATCCTCTCGGACGATCACTGCCGCCTGCACGACGCCGTCGAGCGCCGCCAAAGCTGTTTGTACCTCGCCCAATTCGATGCGGTAGCCACGAATCTTGACCTGCGCATCAGCGCGGCCGACGTACCGCAGCTGGCCGTCGTCGCCCCAGTACACCAGGTCTCCAGTGCGGTACATGCGCTCGCCGGGCTTACCGAACGGGCATGGCACAAAGCGGGATCCGGTCAATGCGGTCCGGTGCAGGTACCCGACACCGACGCCGCCGCCGGCCACATACAGTTCGCCGACGACGCCGGGCTGCACCGGCTGCATCCAGCCGTCCAACACGAACAGGGCCGCGCCGCTCGGTGGCGATCCGATCGGCGCCGCGCCGCCGCCGGCCGCCAGCGGCGCACTGATCGCCGCGTAGATGGTGGTCTCGGTCGGGCCGTAGCCGTTGACCATCACGCGCGCGGGGGCCCACTGGTCGACCACCTCGGCCGGGCACGCCTCGCCGCCCATCACCAGAGCGCACGACTCGAGGCCCGTCATGTCCAATATGCCGATGGCAGAAGGGGTTTGGGTGAGGACCGTGACCTTTTCGGCGATCAGGAAGTCATGGAACTCGGCCGGATCAGCGGACACCGACTCGGGCACCACCACCAGTCGGCCGCCGCGCAGCAGCGCGGAGAAGATCTCCCACACCGAGAAATCGAAGGCGTACGAATGCCAATGGGACCAGGCCTGCTCGGACGGCAGGCCGGCGTCCTGCGACGCGATCAGCTGGGTCAGGTTCTGATGGGCGATCGCAACGCCCTTCGGCGTGCCGGTTGTTCCCGAGGTGTAGATGACATAAGCGACATCGTCGGGCTCGGGCCCGGCCGCGGCCGGCCAGTCGTCGGTCTCGTCGAATGCGTCGCGCTCTCGCGCATCGACGACGATGCCGTCGAACCCGTCGAACCGGTCTGCCAGCGTAGCGGTGGTGACGGCCGCGAACGGCTGAGAGTCGTCCAGCATGAAGGTGATTCGGGACGCCGGCAGCGCCGGGTCGATCGGCAGATATGCCGCACCGGTCTTGAGCACGCCCAGGATCGTCACGATGGCCTCGGTGGAACGCGGCAGCATCACCGCCACGCGCCGACCCGGACCCGCGCCGCGGTCGGCAAGCAGCTGAGCCATCCGGTTCGACGCGCGGTCGAGTTCCCGGTAGGTCAGCGCCCGTCCGTCGCCGCTGAGCGCGACCGCCTCGGGCACGCGAGCCACCTGATCGGCGAACAGCGCCGGAATCGATGCCGGCGGGTCCGTCTCGGTGGCGAGCGTCGCCCAGTTTCCGAGTTCAGCCAGCCGTTCCTCGGCCGGTGCACCCAGCACCGGCAACGACGAGAGGCGCTGAGCTGGATCTGCCGTCATCGCGGTCAGCACCCGGTCCAGCTGGTCCGCCAATTCGACGACGTCGAGCTGGCGGGTGCCGAACGTCGTGACGGACAGCTCGTCGCCCGTGCCCGAGAACGCGAGTCCGGAGCCTCGCCCAAGACCTGAGATCAGTTGCGCTGCCGCGGTGGCCTCGCCCAGCGGCACGGTGAACCCCGACGGCAGAAAGTCCACCACGATCCGGTCGGCGCCCACGCCGTGCATCTTGCGTTCGAGGGCCTGTACCGGAAATCGCTGATGGCGCACCGCTTCTCGGGTGCGAGTGTGTACATGCGCACAGAACTCGGCGACGGTGGCATCGGGGGAAACCTGCAGGACCAGCGGCACCACCCCGGCGACCATGCCGGGCAACGTCTTCGACACCTGCAGCACGCGCCGGGTCACCGGTAGGTCCAGCACCACCTCGTGGCCGTCAGCTGACCGGCCACGCAGGACCAGCGCGCAGGCGGCGATGAGCACCGTCGACCGGCGCACATCCCAGGCCTCGCACAGTTGTTCCACCTGAGCCAACAGTGCAGGGGCGAGCTGGATCGGCTCCGACGAGCCGTCCTCGGCATCCGCCGCGTCGCCGAGCCGGAGCTCACGGGTGGGCTCTGCCGGCAGGTTCGCCGTCCAGTACGCCTCGTCCTCGGCGTAGTCCGCGGAGGCTTCGTACGCTGCTTCACAGTCGAGCAGATCCCGCAGCGAACTGAAGTACGACGGCTGAATCGCCACGCCCGCAACGGTTTCCGAGTATACGGCGGCGATCCGCTGCAGGACCAGCGCCAGTCCGATGCCGTCGGCGACGATGTGGTGGCAGCACGCGAAGAAGAACGATTCGGCCGGACCGGCCTGGAAGTACGCGAAACGCAGCAGCAGGCCGTCGAGCGGCATGGGGGTGCGCTGCAGCGCCGAGGACATGGCGCGCGCCTCGACCATCGGCTGGTCGGCGTGGGTCAGATCGACGAAAGCCACATCGAAATCGGCGGCATCGAGGACCCGCTGGCGGACCTGACCATCGGTCTCCGAGAAAGTCGCCAGTACCGGATCGGCTTCCCCGACGACGCGACGGATCGCCTGCTCGAACAGCCCAAAATCGACTGGTCCATCAATCTTTGCGAAGATGCCGAGTTGCCACTCCGCAGCCGATTGACCCGTTTCCTGCGCGAGCCAGATATCCAACTGCCCACGCGTGACCGGCCACGACGAATCGCCGAGATCCATCCCTAACCCTGAAATACCGAATTACCCTCGATCTAACGAACGATCAGAGCCGCTGCCCCACCGCCAGTCGGTCGCGCAAGCTCTTCGGACGGATGTCGGTCCACTCCCGCTCGATGTATTCCAGGCATGAGGCGCGATCTGCCTCGCCAAAGACCACTCGCCAACCCGCTGGAACATCAGCAAACGTCGGCCACAGACTGTGCTGCTCTTCGTCGTTGATCAGCACGAAGAAAGATCCATTGTCGTCATCGAACGGGTTGGTGCTCATGGTGCTCCCAAAAGAATTGACGCTCAAGATAATTGGGCGTTGCGATTTCCGCTCGACCCGTGGGCGAATGCTACATGCCCGCGCTATGTCTACAAACGGGCGTCAATAAACTGGCCCCGGCGCGCCGCGATCGAGCAATCCGTCCGAAATCACCGATGGCGTAACGAGTTTCGCGACATTCTTTGCCTGATGCCAACGGTGGTACCGACTTTGCTGGCCGCGCTACCTAGTTGGCATTTCCGATAGTTAGCTGATTCCGTCGAAACGGTATTCCAGCAGGAAAAGTACGAGTGGGCGCCTGCCGGAATGCAGTTTCGGCGAGCGGAGAGTTAAACCGAGTAAAACCACCGCGGCCGAGCCGCGAATCAGACCATGGCGCGGCGGCCGGCCAGGGCCCGGCCGAGCGTCAGCTCATCGGCGAACTCGAGGTCGCCACCCATCGGTAGACCCGACGCGATGCGCGTCACCGACAGCCCCGGAATGTCCCGCAGCATGCGCACCAAGTACGTGGCAGTGGCCTCGCCCTCGGTATTGGGGTCGGTCGCGATGATCACCTCGACGATGTCCACACCGTCGACCCGCTGCCCAATCCTGTTGAGCAGCTCACGAATTCGCAATTGATCCGGGCCAACCCCGGACAGCGGATCCAGCGCCCCACCCAGCACGTGGTAGCGCCCGCGGAATTCGCGGGTGCGCTCCACCGCCTGGACGTCCTTGGGCTCCTCGACGACACACACCAACGTGCCGTCGCGGCGCGGGTCGCTGCAGATGCGGCACCGGTCGTCATCGGACACGTTGCCGCACACCGCACAGAACTTGACGCCGTCGCGCACCCGGTTCAGCACCGCGGTCAGCCGGTCGATCTCCGGCGGCTCGACCGACAGCATGTGGAACGCGATGCGCTGGGCACTCTTCGGACCGATACCCGGCAGCTTGCCGAGCTCGTCGATCAAATCCTGTACGGGTCCTTCAAACACATCAGAACCCGGGCAGGCCCATGCCCTGCATGCCGCCGGCCAGCGGGCCGAGGCGCTGCTGCGCCATCAGCGTCACCTGCTCGGAAGCGTCACCAAGGGCACCCACGATGAGGTCCTGCAGCGTCTCGATGTCATCGGGATCGACGACCTTCGGGTCGATGGTGAGCGCGGTGATCTCACCGCTGCCCATCATGGTGACCTTGACCAGACCACCACCGGCCTGGCCGACCACCGACGAGGTGGCCAGCGATTCCTGCGCCGCCATGAGCTGCTGCTGCATCTGCTGCGCCTGCGCAAGCAGCGCGGACATATCAGGCTGGCCACCGGGTTGCATGGTGATCCCCTCAGATTTCGATGATCGGGTTTACGCGCCAGCCTAGTCGCCCGACAGAAAGTCGGGCGACCGACTGGCCGCGAAAAAATCTGCGCGCGCCGAAGAACTAGCCTTCGGTATCTGACCGAAGGCTCAGCCTTCGACGACCTTCTTCAGGTTGCCCAGCACCTCGTCCTGGATCTTGCGCAGGCCCAGCGGGGCGAAGGTCTTCTCGAAGAAGCCGCCGATACCGCCGGCACCCTGCCAAGCGGTCTTGACGGTGACGGTCGAGCCGGTGCCCGCCGGGGCGACGGTCCAGGTGGTCACCATCGACGAGTTGGCGTCCTTCTCGATGACGCTCTTGCCCGCGACGTCGACCGTGGCCTTCACCTCACGCGAACGCTTCTTGGTGGCCTGCAGCTTCCAGGTGGCGACGGTGCCGGCGCCCTGGCCGCCTTCGAGCACCTGGTACCCGCTGTAGTTCGACGAGAGGATCTTCGGGCGCACCGTCTGGTAGTCGGAGACCGCAGCCAGCACCTTCTCCGGCTCGGCGAGAATCAACACGGTGCTGGACGCACTGACCTGTCCCATCAGGCAAAACTCCTGTTCGTATGGCATCACTGTGCGGTCGCGAGGACCGCTGTCTCGGACTAGCGTATAGGTGTGACAGCTGTCACGACCGACGCGCAGGCCGCCCACGAGGCGGCCGTTCAGCGACTGCTGGACAGCTACCGCGCCATCCCGCGGGGCAAGACGGTGCGGTTGGCGAAGCCGACATCGAACCTGTTCCGGGCGCGGGCGCGCACCAAGACCAAGGGTCTGGACGTCACGGGGCTCGACGGCGTGCTCGCCGTCGACAGCGAGTCCCGCACAGCGGACGTGCAGGGCATGTGTACCTACGAGACGCTGGTGGCGGCGACGCTGCCGTTCGGCCTGGCGCCGTTGGTCGTGCCGCAACTCAAGACCATCACCCTCGGTGGCGCGGTGACGGGGCTGGGCATCGAATCGACGTCGTTCCGCAACGGCCTGCCGCACGAGTCCGTGCTGGAGCTGGACATCCTCACCGGCGCCGGTGAGCTGGTCACCGCATCCCCGGACACTCACTCGGATCTCTTCTATGCCTTCCCGAATTCCTATGGGACGCTGGGCTATTCGGTGCGGCTGCGCATCGAACTGGAGCCCGTGCGGCCGTTCGTCAAGCTGAGGCACCTGCGCTTTCACCGTGTGGCAGACCTGGTCGACGCACTGCAGCGCATCCTCGACACCGGCGGATATGACGGCGTCCAGGTCGATTATCTCGACGGCGTCGTGTTCGGTCCCGAC
The DNA here is from genome assembly GCF_048282635.1 of Mycobacterium sp. PDNC021. Taxonomy (NCBI): domain Bacteria; kingdom Bacillati; phylum Actinomycetota; class Actinomycetes; order Mycobacteriales; family Mycobacteriaceae; genus Mycobacterium; species Mycobacterium sp. PDNC021. Next base: position 1,152,361 of record NZ_CP182502.1, on the reverse strand, counting down.
GAAAGCTACCTGTGTCTGGGGATGAAGACCGGAACCGACGGCCCGGTCAGCGATTACACCGGCCAGCACATCTTCTACCGCTCCATCCAGCACGACTCCGGAGAGCGGCACGACCGGCTGACCACCGGCGACTACCTCTGGCGCTGGGACACCGACTGGTTCTGGTGCTCCGAGGCGTTCGGCGCGCAACGTCCGCTCGTGCGGCGGCTGTGGCCTCGCCGGTACCGGCGCAGCAGCGTCTACTGGAAGCTCGTCGGCCTGGACCAGCGATTCCGCATCGCCGACCGCATCGAGCGGCACAGCATCCTTGCCCCGGATCAGCCCCTGCGCGAGCGGGTGGTGCAGGACGTCGAGGTGCCGGTCGAGCGCGTCGTCGACTTTCTCGAGTGGTTCCTCCAGCACGTGCCCATCACCCCGATCTGGTTGTGTCCGTTACGGTTACGCGGCGACACCCGTTGGCCGCTGTATCCGATCGAGCCCCACCGCAGCTACGTCAACCTCGGGTTCTGGTCATCGGTCCCGGCCGGACGGGTGGCCGGCGAGACGAACCGGCTGATCGAGGACAAGGTCGACGAGTGCGGCGGCCACAAATCCCTGTACTCCGAATCGTTCTATTCGCCCGAGGATTTCGACCGGCGCTACGGCGGCGCCGAGTACCAGAAGGTCAAGGACGTTTACGACCCTGAATCGCGGCTATTAGGTCTCTATGCGAAGGCGGTACAACGGCAATGACGACAACTGACGACCGCGGCACGACCGACGGCAAGCTGACCTTGGCCGAGGTGCTGGAGAGCTTCTCGAGCGGTCGGCTGCCCCTGAAATTCGAAGCGTACGACGGCAGTTCGGCCGGCCCCGAGGACGCTGAACTGGGACTGAATCTGCTCACGCCACGCGGCACCACGTACCTGGCGACCGCACCCGGCGACCTGGGCCTGGCGCGCGCCTACGTCGCGGGTGACCTCGCGGCCCTCGGCGTCCATCCGGGCGATCCGTACGAGCTCATCAAAGCCCTGGGCGACAAGGTGGAGTTCAAGCGTCCGCCGCTCCGGGTGCTGGCGAACATCGTGCGGTCCATCGGATTCGAACACCTGCTGCCCATCGCCCCACCGCCGCAGGAGGCCCTGCCGAAATGGCGCCGGATGGCAGAAGGGCTGCGGCACAGCCGAATCCGGGACGCCGAGGCCATCCACCACCACTACGACGTGTCGAACGCCTTCTATGAGCGGGTGCTCGGCCCGTCGATGACGTACACATGCGCCTGCTACCCGCACCCGGACGCCACGCTCGAGGAAGCCCAGGAGAACAAGTACCGGCTGGTGTTCGACAAGCTGCGGTTGCAGCCCGGCGACCGGCTGCTCGACGTCGGCTGCGGCTGGGGCGGCATGGTCCGGTACGCCGCCCGCCACGGTGTCCACGCCATCGGGGTGACGCTGTCCGCGGAGCAGGCCGACTGGGCCCAGCGCGCCATCGCCGACGAGGGCCTGTCCGACCTCGCCCGCGTCCTGCACGGCGACTACCGCGACGTGCGGGAGGGGCGCTTCGACGCGGTGTCCTCGATCGGCCTGACCGAGCACATCGGCGTCGCCAACTACCCGGCGTATTTCCGGTTCCTGCGCGATCGGCTGCGCCCGGGCGGGCTGCTGCTCAACCACTGCATCACCCGGCCGCACAACCACGCCGGCAGCATCGGCGGATTCATCGACCGCTACGTCTTCCCCGACGGGGAACTCACCGGCTCGGGCCATATCATCGCCACCGCCCAGGACGCCGGGCTGGAGGTGCTGCACGAGGAGAACCTGCGCCAGCACTACGCCCTGACGCTACGCGACTGGTGCGCCAACCTGGTGCGGAACTGGGACGACGCGGTCGCCGAGGTCGGCCTGGCCACAGCCAAGGTCTGGGGCATGTACATGGCCGGTTCACGCGTGGGCTTCGAGACCGATGTGGTTCAGCTGCACCAGGTTCTCGCCGTCAAACTCGACGAGCACGGCGCCGACGGCGGGCTGCCGCTGCGGCCGTGGTGGACGCCCTGATCACTCCCCGATCGGCCGGGCGCCCAGCTCGCTCTTGAGCAGTTCCAGCGCCACTTCTTCGGGATCGCGCCGTGGCACGTCCGTGCCGCGGTCGTTGGCGGCGTCGGCCAGCATGTCCTCTTCTTCGGCACGCTCCACGGCCGCCTGCTGCTCGGGCGTCGGGGCCGCGGCGCGTGGCGCCGACGCGGCAGGCGCGGCCCCCACCGCACCCGCGGGCGCGGCACCGGCGTCGCACCGCACCCGCCAGTTCACCCCGAGCGCGTCCTTGAGCGCCTCGCGGATGACGTCCGCGTTGTGCTGCTCGCTGAGTCGTTTCGCCAACGGCGGGGCCGGGTGTGCCAGCACCAGGGTGTCGCCCTCGATACCGCGGACCGTCGCCTCCATCAGCATGGCTTCCAGTGAGCGGCTGCGGGCACGGACCTTCTCGCGCACCGTCGTCCACATGGCCCGCACCGCGGCCGCATCGGGCTCACCGGGCGTCCCCGTAGCGGCCGCGGCCGGCTGCTCGGGCGCCGGGGCTGCCGGTTCGGCCGCCGGCGGCGCGACGGGTTCCGGTGATGTTTCACGTTGAACCGGCGCAGGTTCAGGTGCCGGACGTGGCTCGGGCCGGGGAGCGGGCGGCGCCGGGGGCGCCGGAGCGGGCTCGGGTTCCGGCGCCGAAACCGACGGCGACGCTTGACTTCTCCGCATGAACTGCCGATTGCTCGCCGCGGCAGATGCGGCCGACGGAGCAGGCGAGGCGTCCGTGAAGGACTCGGCAACCGGCGCCGCACTCGGCGCCGCAGCCGGGGTCGGGGCCGCCACGGGCGCTTGCCGCGGCGCAGCAGCGACCCCGCCCTCAGACGCCGGGATCGAGACGTTCATCCGTGTCTCGATGCGCTCGATCCGTTGCAGCAGCGCGGCTTCGGTGTCGCTGGCCGACGGCAGCAGCAGCCGGGCACACACCACTTCGAGCAGCAGCCGGGGTGCCGTCGCGCCGCGCATCTCCCCCAGCCCGGCGTGCATCACCTCGGCGTAGCGGGTCAGCGTCGCGGTGCCGATCTGGGCGGCCTGGTCCCGCATGCGCTCCATGATGTCCTCGGGGGCGTCAACCACACCGCGGGCCGCCGCGTCCGGAACTATTTGCAGCACAATCAAATCCCGGAAGCGCTCCAGGAGATCGGTACCGAACCGCCGCGGATCGTGGCCGGCGTCGATCACCGACTCCACGGCCCCGAAGAGCGCCGCACCGTCGCCGGCGGCCAGCGCGTCGACGGCTCGGTCGATCAGCGCCATGTCGGTGGCACCCAGCAGCGACAGCGCCCGCTGATAGACGACGCGATTCTCCTCGGCACCGGCCAGCAGCTGGTCGAGCACCGACAACGTGTCGCGGGGCGAACCGCCGCCCGCGCGGATGACCAAGGGGTAGACCGCGTCGTCGACCTGTACGTCTTCTTGCGTGCAGATCTTCTCGAGCAGGCCGCGCATGGTCTTCGGCGGCAGCAGCCGGAACGGGTAGTGGTGGGTACGCGACCGGATGGTCGGCAGCACCTTCTCCGGCTCCGTGGTGGCGAACACGAAGATCAGGTGCTCCGGCGGCTCCTCGACGATCTTGAGCAGCGCGTTGAAACCGGCATTGGTCACCATGTGCGCTTCGTCGATGATGAAGATGCGGTAGCGGGACTGCGCCGGCGCGTAGAACGCCCGGTCCCGGAGTTCACGGGTGTCGTCGACGCCACCGTGGCTGGCCGCGTCGAGCTCGACGACGTCGATGTTGCCCGGCCCGTTGGGCGCCAGCGCCACGCACGAATGGCACTCGCCGCAGGGGTTGGCCGTCGGGCCCTGCTCGCAGTTCAGCGAGCGGGCCAGGATGCGCGCCGACGACGTCTTACCGCAGCCACGCGGCCCGGAGAACAGGTAGGCGTGGTTGATCCGGCCCGATTCCAGCGCGTTGCACAGCGGCTCGGTGACATGCTCCTGCCCGACAACCTCAGCGAAACTTGCCGGTCGGTACTTGCGGTAGAGAGCCACGGGAGAAGGCTACCGAGCGGGTCCGACTGACGCTCTGCTGCCCGTTGACTGCGAATCCACGCACACCGTCACTCGCACAACTGGGGCGTCAGTTCGCAGTCAACGGAGTGTTCTGCACAGAGCGGGATTCATCCACAGCCGGGGCCGCAACGTACGGCACACTCTCGATTCCGTCCCCGTCGGTCGCGACGCTTCCGGCATGACCGAACCATTCATCGGCAGCGAAGCCCTGGCGGCCGGTCTGATCAACCGTTACGAACTGCGCCGCTACCACCGCCCGGTCCTGCCGAACGTATACGCGGACAAGCGGACTGCTCTATCGCTACAACAACGCACAACAGCGGCATGGTTGTGGTCGGGTCGCGACGCGGTGATCGCCGGGGCCGCCGCGTCTGCGCTACATGGCGCAAAATGGGTAGCCGACGACGTTCCGATCGAGTTGATCACCACCAAGACCAAGCCACCGAGGAACGTCATCGCCCGCCGAGAGTTGATCTGCGACGGTGAGATCACCCGGATCGGCGGGCTGTCGGTCACGAGCGCAGAGCGCACCGCCTTCGATCTGGGGCGGCGAGGATTGATCGGTGCCGCCGTCGCTCGACTCGACGCAATTGCGCGGGCCACCGGATTCAAGGCCGACGACGTCCTCGCACTGGCGGAACACCACCGCCACGCGCGCGGCCTGCGACAGCTCGAGCAAGCGCTGGACTTGTTCGACGCCGGTAGCCAGTCCCCCAAGGAAACCGCCCTACGGCTGATGCTGATCCACGCAGGCTTTCCGCCGCCACAGACGCAGATTCCCGTGCTGGGACCCGATGGCCACCCGATGTACTACCTCGACATGGGTTGGAAGGAGCTGACCCTGGCGGTCGAATACGACGGAATGCAGCACGCAAATCAACTGGGCTACGACATCAACCGGGGCGACTACCTCACAAGAATCGGCTGGACCCACATCAGGGTTGCAGCTGGACATCGGCGGCCCAGCATCATCGCCCGGGTGGAGCGTGAATGGGATCGCCTCTGGCTACCGGGGCTCAGGATCAGCCCGCGCCGGGTGCCCCTCGACGGTCCCCCACTCGAACGCGGTTGTTGACTGCGAATCCACGCACACCGTCACTCGCACAACTGGGGCGTCAGTTCGCAGTCAACGCAGGAGGGGAGAGCCAGGAAGTCTGGCGGCTGGCGGCCTCCGGACAGAAGATCCAGGCCATCAAACATCTGCGCGAGGAAACCGGGATGGGCCTGAAAGAGGCCAAGGACGTCGTCGACCGGCTGTAGCCGACTACCAACCGGAGCAGTTGACCCTGACGTGGCGGCGCATCCCACTCGCACTATTGCGCCCTGGGTACAGGGTCAACGCAAGGACCTCAGTCCTTCAGCAGCACCTCGGTCGCAGCCAGCAGCGCGCACGTCGCCAGCCCATCGATGGCGACCCGCAGGTCGGGCAGTGACGGGAAGGTCGGTGCGATCCGGATGTTCTTGTCCTCCGGGTCCTTCTTGTACGGGAACGACGCGCCGGCCGCGGTCACCGCGATGCCGGCGTCCTTGGCCAGGGCCACGGTCCGCTTGGCGGTGCCCGGCCACACATCCAGGCTGACGAAGTAGCCGCCCTTGGGGTCGGTCCACGATGCGATCTTCGACTCGCTGAGCCGGTCGTCGAGAATCTCGGCGACCGCCGCGAACTTCGGCGCCATCAGCGCCTGGTGGCGCTGCATGTGCAGGCGCACGCCGTCGGCGTCACCGAAGAACCGGACATGCCGCAGCTGGTTGATCTTGTCCGGGCCGATGGTCTTCTTCTCGGCGTGCTGCAGGTACCACGCGATGTTGCCGAGCGAGCCGCCGAAGAAGCTGACCCCGGCCCCGGCGAAGGTGATCTTGGACGTCGAGGCGAACACGTACGGCCGGTTCGGGTTGCCCGCGGTGGCGGCCAGGCCGACGACGTCGATGTTCGGTACCGATTCGTGCGTCAGTGTGTGCACGGCGTAGGCGTTGTCCCAGAACAGCCGGAAATCCGGTGCCGCCGTTTGCATCTGCACCAGGCGCCGGGTGACCTCCCAGGAGTAGGTGACGCCGGTCGGGTTACCGAAGACCGGGACGCACCACATGCCCTTGATCGCCGGGTCGGCCGCGACCAGTTCCTCGATGAGGTCGACGTCGGGCCCGTCCTCGAGCATCGGCACCGGGATCATCTCGATGCCGAAGCTCTCGGTGATCGCGAAGTGCCGGTCGTACCCGGGCGACGGGCACAGGAATTTCAGAACGGCTTCTTGGACCCACGGCCGCGGCGAGTCGACGCCGCCGTACAGCAGCGAGAACACGATGACGTCGTGCATCAGCTCCAGGCTGGCGTTGTTGCCGGCGATCAGGTTCGACACCGGCAGGCCGAGCAGTTCACCGAAGATGGCCCGCAGCTCGGGCAGACCATGGAGGCCGCCGTAGTTGCGGGTGTCGACACCATCGGCGGACCGGTAGTCCTCGCCGGGCAGGCTCAGCATCGCGTTCGACAGGTCGAGCTGCTCCGCCGCCGGCTTACCGCGGGTCAGGTCGAGCGTCAGGTTGCGGGCCTGCAGTTCGGCGTAATTGCGCTGTTGCAGATCGTGCTGGGCCTGCAATTCGTCACGGCCGAGGGACAGAAACGACACGGCGCGCCTTTCGCATCAGATCGCGAAAACATAGGGGACCCCGCGCACCCGCCAGAGCCCATTGACCCTTGCTGCCTTCCGGCCCTGGGGGAGTTCACAGGATGGACGCCGCGCGGGGTCCGGCCATGAGTGTAGTACCCACCCAGTGGCACGCCGGTAGGGCGTCGGATTCGGGTCGGGTACCCTTGTCGACGGAGGATTCGCCTAGTGGCCTATGGCGCTCGCCTGGAACGCGGGTTGGGTTAACAGCCCTCAGGGGTTCAAATCCCCTATCCTCCGCACTCGGTCCGGGGTGCGACCAGCTGATCAGCAGGTCGCACCCCGGCCGCACATCGAAGCAAAAACCTCAAGGAGCAGCATGCGGCGGCCGGTAGCGATCCTTTGGCACGCGTCGTTCCTGGTGCTCGCCGGGCTGTTGTACTTCTTCTTCGCACTGCCTCGCTGGAATGAGCTGACCGGCGACTGGTCGCACGGCCTCGGCACCTCGATGCGCATCGTGTGCGGCCTGCTCGTCGCGTTGTCGGCATTGCCGGTCCTGTTCACCCGCCAGCGCACCGCCCTGCCCGAGTACGCCACCCCCGAGTTGGCGCAGTCCTTGCGCACCTGGTCGATCGTCCTGCACATCGTGGCCGGCGTCCTGATCATCGGCGCTGCCATCAGCGAGATCTGGCTGACCCTGGATCAGGCCGGCACCTGGCTGTTCGGTATCTACGGCGGCGCGGCCGGCCTGGCCCTGCTCGCCGCCCTGGCGTTCTACCTGGCGTTTGTCGCCGAACTGCCGCCGCCGCCCCCGGCGCCGCTGAAGGTCAAGGACGGCACGCGCCGCGGCCGCGGCAAGGACGACGCGGCCGGCGATGCGGCCCCCGCCGTCACCGCCGATGCCGACTCCGAGTCCGGCGAAGAGACCACCGCTGAGGCCGACGAAGACGCGGCCGAGGCAGCTGAGAGCGACGACGCCGGTAACGCCGACGAAGCCGAGTCCGATGAAGACGCCAAGACGTCCGGCGAAGAGACCGCCGACACCAACGAGGACGAGGCTGAAGAAAAGGCGACTGACGACGCCCCCGCCGGTAAGCTGCGCAACCGTCGCTCCGGCAAGGGTTCCGGCTTGTTCGGGCGCGGAGCCTAAGGGCCTACCTTCAGGGCCATCACCTCGCAGTCCGGAGGACAGCACATGGGCGGGTTCCGCTTCTGCGGTCGGTTCGGCACCGCGGTCACCGCGGCAGCTGTTGCCATGGCCGCCATCAGCCTTGCCCCGCTCTCCCACGCTGACCCGTCCGCGGCCGACACCGTCGAACCGGCGACCGCACGCGTCGACACCGTCATCAACTACCAGCACGCCATCGGCGCCGGGACCGGTTTCGTGCTGGATTCCAACGGCGCGCTGCTGACGAATTTCCACGTCGTGCAGGGTGCCGACAAGGTGACCGCGACCGTCGGCGGGCGACCGTTCCGCGCGGATTTGGTCGGCTACGACCGGCACCGCGACATCGCCGTGCTGCAGTTGCGCGGCGCAGCCGACCTGCCGGTGGCCTCGCTGGGCGACTCGTCGACGTTGGCTGTCGGCGACGAGGTCGTGGCGCTGGGCAACGCCGACGGCAGCGGCAGCTCACTGACTCACGAGGCCGGCCACATCATCGGGCTGAACCGCACCATCACTGCCAGAGATGAGCTGACGGGCAGTTCTGAGCAGGTGACGGGCCTGATCCAGTTCGCGGCCCCGGTCCGGGCCGGTGATTCGGGCGGCCCCTTGGTCTCCACCGACGGCCGGGTGGTCGGGATGACGGTCGCGGCGACGTTGAACTTCCGCATGGGCCCGGGCGGCGAGGGTTTCGCGATCCCGATCAACGAGGCGCTGGCGACAGCCGCGCAAATCCGGGCGGGTACGGCGTCGAACAACATTCACATCGGGCAGCCGACGCTGCTCGGTGTCGGGGTGGGCGGCACCGATGAGCATTCGCAGCTGCCCGGCGTGCTGATCCGCGACGTGATCAGCGGCGGGCCCGCGCAAATCGCCGGAATGGTTCCGGGCGACGTGCTGGTGAGCATCGACGCCGTCACCGTCAGCTCGGCCGGCGCGCTCACCAGCGTGCTGGACCGGCACTACGCGGGTGACGTCGTCGAACTGTTCTGGATCGACCGCGCGGGCCAGCAGCACACCGCCAAGACCACGCTGACGTCCTGACACGCAAATTTCTGGCAACAAATTCGACTAGCTCGTCAAAGTAGCTGGCTACAGGTGTTAACCGGGTACTTACCCGTATGACAATTTGCCACTGCTACGCGGCGTCCCGCAATGGCGTTCCGCAGGCCGGTGAAGCCCTTGGCGGGGGCCGCGTCGAGGGTTAGATTGGCGACATCAGAGACGGAATGAGCCTTCGGTCACAGCTGTTCACGCGGCGGTTACCCGGTCAAAGGGAGTAGCCAAGTGGTCCACCTCTACGTGGAGGCGTACACAGCAATTTGGGCTGTGGTGACACTGGCGACGTATCTCCTCGGCCGCCGATTCAGCAACGACGAACGGCCGGACCACCAAGCCCTCACCAGCGTGCTGGCCGGAGCGATGTGGCCCGTCGTCGTGGTCGGCGTCCTGGAAGCGTTCACCGTTGCGTTGATGTCCGGCAGCCACGCCTGGCGCGACCCGGCTCCTGTCGAGCCGGCCTACGTCGCCACTGTCGCGCCGCTGACGTAGCGCTCAAGCCACCCCGCGCAGGTGGGACGCGGACGCCCCGATGCTGGCGCGGTCCTCGCCGATCATGGTGTGCAGCAGAGCTTTCTGCTCACGCGATCCACGGTCGGCAGCGCGGTCCGAACCGCCCGGCAGGACCAGCGCCGCGACGCTGCGGACGCCGTTGACGGGGATGCGGAGCAACGGATACCACGGCGGCATATAGGCCGGCAGCCCCAGCGTGCGCATCACCCGCGGCCCCAGGAAGGCCGTCGTCACCGACAGGTGCTGCGCCCAGGCCAGCCGCCGGCGAAGGCCTGCCGCACCGCGGTAATGCCAGCTCAGCGGGTCGCGCGCCATCGGTACCGACAGCTGCTTGGTGGTTTCGTCGGAGACCGCCAGCGCGGTGGACGTGTGATAGAGGATGCGCACGCTGTCGCGGAAGGACCGCGGCAGCCATTCATCCTGCACACCCATCAGCCAGCCCACGTACCGGGTGAGATGGGCGATGCTGCTCAACTCGGCGGGAGTGGCCACGATGCCCATGGCCAGGCCACCGAGGGTCGGCGCGATCAGCGCACCGACCAGCGTGGCCGCCATGTCGGTCTGATTGACCGGCAGGCCCCACTGCTCGGCGCGCCAATCCGGCAGCGCCTGCACGTGCCGGCGCACCATGGCATGGACGAACCGGACGCGGATCGTGGACCGGTACCCCGAACCGAACTTGTCCAGCCCACCGGCAGCGATCACGTCGAGCGCCCATTGCATGGTCTCGGCGAACCGCTGGTTGGAGCCCTTTTCCAGGGCTCCGGTCCGCAGCAGGGTCTGGTTGAACCCGGAGAACTGGTAGCCGCCCAGCAGTGCCACATCCCGCGCGATGTACATGCCGTCGGCGCCGCCACGACGCAGCGCCCGCTGCCCGATCCGCAGCGCTTCGTGGTCAACCCAATCGGGCGTGGCCTCGATCGATTCGAAGAATTGGCGCAGCGGTTCCGGCGCCTCCGGCACGCTGGCGATACCGTCGGCAAGGGCGCGGTCGAACAACGGCCGCAGCTGCTTCGTTCCCGCCTCCGACATCCAGGCGACCAGTGAATCCATGGGCTCGTCGCCGGCGTTGAGACGCTCACCCAGCCGCTGCCACCCCGCCGAATCGGGTTTCCCGATGGCCAGCATGGTGGCGAACGAACTGATCGCCGCGGGTACCGGTTGCGGCCGGTCGGGATGGCGTGCCGGGATCGGCAGGGACATCAGGCTCAACTCCTTGTCATCATTGACAACGTATGTAGTCAAAACTAGGCGGTACCCGGGGTCTCGTCAATGGCGAAACGGATGCGAGCGCATAGGCTGGCCCTCATGTGGCGGGGAGAACAGTCCAAGCATCAGGGTCGGAACACACTGGCAGCTGCGATCACGGCGCTCGGAATCGGCGCCGGCGTCGCACTCGGCGCGGCGCCGGCCGCTACGGCGGCCGACGCCCCCGATCAGGTGGCGATGACGACCATCGACGACATCGCGGCCGGCAACTACGCTGCGGTCAGCGCCCGGTTCGACCCGGAGCTGCAAAAGAAGCTGTCGGTCAAGGCATTACAGCAGGTGTGGGACAGCTACCAGCGCACGTTCGGGGCGTACCAGTCCCACGGCGGTCCCGAGGACACGCCCCGCGGCGACCTCACCGTGGTGAACATCCCGCTGCAGATGGATCGCATGCCCGGCCAGTTCCGGGTCAAGATTCACCCCGACGGCACCATCGCGGGCGTCTACTTCCTCCGGGAAGGCGTGCCGGTCCCCTGACCGTCAGGGCAGGCGCGGGTCGATCAGCGTGACTCCGACGGGGCTGGCGGCACCGAACTCCGGCAGCAGGCGCGCGCCTTCGGCCAGCCCCACCACCCGCTCGACCAGCGTCTGCGGGCGCAGCGTGCCCGCGGCGACCAGATCCAGCATCTCGGGGTAGTCGGCGCTGGCCATGCCGTGTGAGCCCAAAACGTCCAATTCCCAGGCGATTACGCGGTCCATGGGCACCTGCGGATGCCCGTCGATGTTGGGTAGCAGGCCCACCTGGACGTGGCGGCCCTGCCTGCGCAGGCTGTGAATCGCGTCGGCACACGTCCCCGCGGTGCCCACCGCGTCGACCGCGACGTGGCTGCCGCCACCGGTGATGTCGTGCACCGCCGTGGCCACGTCGGCGCCGTTGGCGAGCACGGTTTCGGTCGCGCCCAGACTGCGCGCCAGTTCCAGCGCGGCCGGGGTGCGGTCGACGGCGATGACGTTGGCACCGGCGGCGGCTGCCACCTGGACGGCACTCAGCCCCACACCGCCGACGCCGATCACCGTGACCCACTCGCCGGGCCGGACGTCGGCACGGGCCCGCAGTGCGCGGTACGCGGTGGCGAACCGGCACCCCAGCGCCGCTGCCGCGGCGTCGTCGATATCTTCCGACACGGCAACAAGATTCGTGTCCGCAGCGTGCAGGGCCACGTATTCACCGAATGAGCCCCAATGGGTGAAACCCGGCTGGGTCTGGTCAGGACACACCTGCGCCTGACCGCCGGCACACCATTCGCAGCGGCCGCATCCACACACGAACGGCGTGGTGACCCGATCACCGACGTGCCAGCGCCGGACGCCGGCGCCCACCGCGACCACTTCCCCGACCAGTTCATGTCCGGGCACGTGTGGGAGCGCGACACCGTCGTCGTGGCCGGCCCAGGCGTGCCAGTCGCTGCGGCACAGCCCGGTCACGTGCACCTGAACGACCACGCCACCGGGCGTCGGCGTGGGGTCCGCGACCGACCGCACGTCCACCGGCCCGCCGAACTCTTCGAAGATCACCGCACGCATCAGGCCATCGTCGCACGCCCCGGACGAGCCGGTGGCACAGCAGCGAGCAACGTGCGGGTGTAGTCGTGTTCCGGATGCGCGAACAGCTCTGCGGCAGCACGATATTCGACCGATTCACCGCCACGCAGCACCAGGACGTCGTGGCTCATCCGCTCGATCACCGCCAGGTCGTGACCGATGAACAGGTAGGTCAGGCCGCGTTCGCGCTGCAGCCTGGTCAGCAGATCCAGCACCTTGGCCTGCACCGACACGTCCAGCGACGCCGTGGCTTCGTCGAGGATCAACAGCTCGGGCGCCGCGGCCAGCGCCCGGGCGATGTTGACGCGCTGACGCTCGCCGCCGGACAGTTCGTGCGGATACCGCGCCGCGTAGTCGGCCGCAAGCTCGACGGAGTCCAGCAGCTCATGTACCCGCGCCTGCCGCTCCCCGGCCTGCGCCGTCAACGGCTCGGCGATCGAAACACCCACCGGGATACGGGGATTCAGCGACGAGAACGAATCCTGGAAGACCAGGGCGATCCGGCGGCGTACTGCCTTGCGGTCTCGGCGTTTGACTGCCAACAAGTCGGTGTCGCCCAACAGTGCTCGACCGCCGTCGGGTTTGAGCAGACCGGTCAGCGCCGCTGCCACGGTCGACTTCCCCGAACCCGACTCGCCCACCAGACCGAGCGTCGTCCCGCGCCGGATCTGGAACGACACGTCCTTGACCGCGTGGATCACCATCGGGCCGGTCGGCGTGCTCACGGAGAACTTGACGTCCAGATCGGAGACGTCGAGCAGCGTCGCGGTGTCCGGTACGGCGCGGATAGGCTGCCCCAAAACCGGCCTGGCGTCGAGTAATTCGCGGGTGTACGCCTGCCGGGGTGCGTCGAAGATCGAGTCGACCGGCGCCTGTTCGACGGCCTCGCCACCGCGCAGCACGGTGACAGTGTCCGCGACTTCGCCGATCACCCCGAGGTCGTGACTGATCCACACCACAGCGGTACCGAACTCGCGCTGCAAGTCCCGCACCAAGGCGATGATCTGCGCCTGGGTCGTGACGTCCAGCGCCGTGGTCGGCTCGTCGGCGATCAGCAGCTCCGGGTCGCAGGCCAGGGCGATCGCGATCATCACCCGCTGGCGCTGGCCTCCGGAAAGTTGATGTGGATAGTTGCGCAACCGGTGTTGTACGTCGGGTAGGCCCACGGCTTCCAGCAGTTCCAGCGCGCGCACGCGGGCCTGGCGGCGAGTCAGCTGTCGGTGCGTCTCAAGCGATTCGGTGATCTGCCGTTCGACGGTCAGCAGCGGATTCAGCGAGGTACCCGGATCCTGGAAGACGAAACCGATTCGTCCGCCGTGCACGCGACGTAACGTCCGCGCCGGAGCACCGACGAGTTCCTGTTGTCCGGCAAGGACACTCGAGCCGGCGACGACCGCACCCGGCGCGTCGAGCAAGCCGGTGGCAGCCAACACGGTCGTCGACTTCCCGGAACCTGATTCGCCGACGATGCCGAGAGTCTGCTCGGGCTCGACTCCCAGCGAGACCCCGCGCACGATCTCACGACGCCCGATCCGAACCGACAAGTTGTCGACCGACAGCACGCTCATGACCGCCGCCGTGCTTCGATCATGGTGCGCTGCTTGGGATCGAGCACGTCACGCAGCCCGTCTCCGAGCAGGTTGCAGGCCAGCACGATGACGACGATGGCCGCCCCGGGGAACACCGCCATCCACCACGCCAGCGTGACGAAGCCCTGCGAATCGAAGATCATCCGGCCCAGGGACGGCTGAGGCGGCTGGATGCCCAGCCCCAGGAAGGACAGCGCAGCTTCGGACAACATGGCGAACGCCAGCGACAGCGAGGTCTGGACGACGAGCGGGCCGGTGATGTTCGGCAGCACATGCCGGGCCAGGATGTAGCCCGTGCCGGTGCCCATGGTCCTCGACACCGCCACGTACGGCTCCTCCCGGACCGCCAGCGTGCTGGCCCGCGCCACCCGCGCGAAGATCGGCACGTAGACGACGCTGATCGCGGCGATCGTCGTGGCCAGGCCCGGCCCGAGCACCGCGACGATCGCCATGGCCAGCAGCAACACCGGGAACGCGAACATCACGTCGACGACCCGCATCACCGCGGTGTCCAGCCACCCACCGCGGTACCCGGCACCGACGCCCAGCACGGTGCCGACCACGGCCGCGCCTGCCACGCTGACCACCGCGACCGTCATCGACGCCTGCAGCCCCGTCAGGACCCGGGACAACACATCGCGCCCCAGTTCGTCGGTGCCGAACCAGTGCGCGCCGCTCGGTGGCCGCAGCGCGTGCGGTACGTCGACGTCGTTGATGCCGTACGGCACCAGCCACTCGGCGCCCACAGCGATGACGACGGCGGCGACCACGACGACGGCGCTGAGCACCGTGACGGGATTGGCGGCCAGTCTCATGACAGCCGAATCCGCGGATCGACAAGGGCGTACAGCGCATCCACCAACAGGTTGACCGCCAGGAACAGCACCGCGATCAGCAGCACCGCGCCCTGGATCACGGGATAGTCGCGCGCGGCCACCGAGAGGTAGACCAGTCGGCCCAACCCCGGCCAGGCGAACACCACCTCGACGACGATGACACCGCCGAGGATCGTCGCCAGCTGGATACCGGCGATGGTGAGGATCGGCACCAGGGCATTGCGCAGGACGTGCCGCAGCGTGACCACCCGTGGCGGCAGGCCTTTCGAGCGCGCCGTCCGGACATATCCCATCGCGGACACCTCCAGCACCGCGGAGCGGACGTAGCGGGTCATGATCGCAGCGGCCACCAGACCCACGGTCAAGCCGGGCAAGATCACGTGCCGCAACCAGCCGACAGGGTCGTCGAACAGCGACCGGTAGCCCGACGTCGGTAGCCAGCCCAAGGTCGTGGAGAACAGCGAGATGAGCAGGATGCCCAGCCAGAAGTCCGGGATCGACACCCCGAATTGGCTGGTGACCCGGACGATCACATCGCTGAGCCGCCCCTCGCGTGTGGCGGCGTAGATACCGGCTGGCAGCGCGATCACCAGTGCCGCCGCGATCCCGACGACAGCCAGCGACACGGTGGCCGGCAACCGCTCTGCCAGCACCTGAGCCACCGGGTCGCCGCTACGGAAGCTGACGCCGAGATTCCCCGTCGCGGCGTGACCGAGGTAGCTGAGGAATTGGTCGGGCAGCGGCCGGTCCAGGCCGCTCGCGTGCCGCAGCGCGTCATACGCCTCGGGCGTGTACCGCGTCCTCAGGGCAATCCGCACCGGATCACCGGGAACCAGATGCGCCAGGGCGAACACCACGATCAGCACACCCACCAGAACCACCAGCGAGTAGACGAGCCTCCGGGCCAGGAACCGCAGGATGATCATGGCCGGCCACCGCCGAGCACCACATCGCGGAACCGAATCGCCTTGTCGCGCCTGGCCTCATACCCGGTGAGCTTCGGCGACCAGGCTTGCACGACCGCAGGGTTGTACAAGTACAGGTAGCTGACCTGGTCCGCGATGAGTGTGGCGGCCTGCGCGTAATCCTGGTGCCGCAGGTGCTGGTCGGTTTCGGTGCGGCCGGCGTCCAGCAGCGCGTCGACGCGCGGGTCGGAGAATTTCTGGGCGTTACTGGCACCGCCGGTGTGGTGCTGCGCGTAGTAGAAATCGTCGGGGTCGATGTTGCCGAGCCAGCCCATCATCAACATGTCGAAGTGCCCGGTGTGTTGTTCGTCGAGCCACGTGCCGAAATCCACGGTGCGGATGGTGACCCGGATACCCAGCGGCGCAAGGTTGTCGGCGATCACCTGGGCGGCGGTCACCGTCTGCGGGTACTCACTGGTGACCAGCAGGTCCATGGCAGCCGGCGCCGAGCCGGCCTGCGCCAGCAGGTGTTTGGCGTGGTCGATGTCGTAGCGATAGCGGTCGTACGCCGTGTACCACGGGTTGCCCTGCGGGATCGCCAGCTGATTGGCCTGCGCCGCAACGTAACTGGTGGCCTGCACGATCGACGGCCGGTCGATGGCGTACGCGACAGCCTGCCGCACGCGCACGTCCTGCCATTGCGGCCGGGCCTCGTTGAGCGCCAGGTACCAGTAGTCGTTGCTCGGCGTCACCGCGAGGTGGATCGAATCGTCGCCCCGCAGCTGAGCGACCCGCTGCGGAGGCACCGCATCGGTCCAGTCGATCTCGCCGGCCTGCAGCGCCGCCAGCGCCGTGGACGGCTCGCTGATGAAGCGGAACGTCACGCCCGGAATCCGCGGAGCACCGGCCCAGTAGCGCGGATTTGCGCGCAACGTGATCGCATCGCCGCTGCGCTGGCCGGCGAAGGCGAATGGCCCGGTGCCGATCGGGTGGCTCGCGATCTGCCCGTCCTCCACGTTGCGGCGCTGCACGATGGCCATGCCTTTGAAACCGCCGAGATTGGTCAGCAGGTTCGGTGTCGGGTGGGCCACGACGATCCGGACCGTGTGGTCGTCGGTCGCGGTGACGCCGGTGACAGCGCTGAGCTTGTCGGCATTGGCCAGCTTGCCGTCGATGATCCGACGGTACGAGTAGACGACATCGGACGCGGTGAGCGGGCTGCCGTCGTGGAACGTCACGCCGGGCCGCAAACGGAACGTCCATGACAGCTGATCAGGCGAGGTGGTCCACGACTGCGCCAGACCGGGCCGCATGGTCAGATCGGCGTCCGGTTCCACCAGGGTGTCGAAGACGTTCTCAAGGACCTCGAACGAGAAGTACGCGCTGGTCTTGTGGGGGTCGAGCTGGTCGGGCTCGCCGGAGATCGCGGCGATCAGGTAGCCCGCGTCCCGGCCCAGGTCAACGCGGTGCGCGGGCGTACAGGCGACCGCGAAAAGGACGAAAACCGCTGCGCACACGGCCGCAACCAGTCGCATGTCCATCACTTCCCGGCCGGGCCGGCAAGCAGCGGAGGCCGGCGTACTCCTGTGCGTTTCCCATACCCGCTGAACTACCCATTCACACCTGACATCGATATCCGCTGTTCAGGGTGCACACACGCAACTGTCTGAGCTAAGATTCCGGGCGGACGTTTCTTCCTAACGTCCTGCTCTACATGAGAGAAGTTGGTATATGCCACAGGGAACTGTGAAATGGTTTAACAGTGAGAAGGGCTTCGGCTTCATCACTCCGGACGACGGCAGCAAGGATCTGTTCGTCCACTACTCGGAGATCAAGAGCAACGGCTTCCGCACCCTCGATGAGGGCCAGCGGGTCGAGTTCGAGGTGGGTCAGGGCAGCAAGGGCCCGGCTGCGACCGGAGTTACTGCGGTCTAACTGAGCTGCAAAGCTCAGAGGGCTGGTGCGGAACGCTTCGCGCCAGCCCACAATTCTTTCTCCACGCTGTCGGCGGATGCTCAGGCCTCTGACCTGGGCATCCGCGCGACGGTGCCCACGGTGCATCTCATGCCGCGCGCACCACGGCCAGGCTGGGCGCCGGTCTAAAGCCACCCGAGCGCACGCGCGCCGTTGTGGAGCACCATCGCGCCGATGACGACCATGATCACGGCCATCAACGCGGCGTTGTTCTTCTCCATCCAGTCTTTGAGTCGTCGCATGGTGTCATCGAGTCGGGCACCGGCAATCGCGTAGGCCAGGGTCGGAATCGCCACCGTCGAGGCGGCGACGATCACGAAGAAGGCCGCAGCCAACCAGTCACCCTCGAGCCCGAGTCCTGCGGTGCCGATCGCCAATCCGGCTGGCACACAGATCAATACGACATCCGGGCGCACCACCACCAGCGCCACACCCATCGCCGCAGCCCGCGCCGGGGTGACGGTCGCGACCTTCCTCATCCAGCCCGGCGAATCGGAGCTGTTGTCGCGCGTGAACCAGCGATAGACGCCGAAGACGATGAGCCCGGCACCCAGCACGACTCGCAACCATGACGCCCACTCTGGCGGTGACTTGTGCACGTCGCTGAGCATGTGCGAGGCCTGGACGCATACCGCGATCACCGCCGCCAAGCCGACCGTCCAGCCGGCGAGGAACGCCAGTCCCGTCGGTCGGGGCTGCGGGGCCTGCAGGACCAACACCGCCGGGATGACGGTGATGGGCGACAGTGCCACCACCAGTCCGAGCGGAACGAGCCCGGTCAACACGGTGCCCCAGCTTCCAGTCATGGGCAGCAATCTACCCAGTGGATCGCCCTGGAGCCCGCACGATCGTCAATATGCGCCGATGTACGATCTCAGCGAACTTGTTCGATCATTTCTGGCTACCAAATGGCAGTCGCCGGTAGGTTGCCATTTACTAGGTGATATTCACGCTAAGGAGGTGTCATCGTGCGACGGCAGCAAAATATTTTGGTCTGCGTCAGCGACTCATCGGGACACCAGGTGAATACCCATCCAATGCGCGGAAAGCCACTCCGGTACCTCGCTGTGCTGGCGCTTCTGATCTCGGCAACGGCACTCGGGTGCGGTACTGACGATCTGCAGGCACTGCCCAGCCCGCAGGGTGCGGCGCACACCTGCTCACCGTAGGTCCCGGTCCTTGCTCGGCTGCACCCGCTTCGGCTCCCCTGGCATCTTGGGATAGTTCGGCGGGTACGGCAGATCGCCCAGTCCCCGATCCTCGTCGGCCTCCACCATCTCGAGCAGCGGCTCCAGTGAATACGCGACATCGTCGATGCCGGCCCACGGATCATCGCGCTGCGCAAGCAGATTCGGCACGGTGGCCATGGTGTAGTCGTCGGGATCGGCGTCGGCGAGCTCGGCCCAGGACAGTGGCGTCGACACCGTGGCGATCGGAGTCTTGCGCACCGAGTACGCCGAGGCGAAGGTCCGGTCCCGGGCGTTCTGGTTGTAGTCGATGAACAGCCGCTCGCCGCGCTCTTCCTTCCACCATGACGTCGTCACCTCGTCGGGCGCGCGCCGCTCGACTTCGCGGGCCAGCGCGATACCGGCCCGGCGCACGGCGATGAAGTCCCAGTCCGGCTTGATCCGGACGAAGACGTGGACGCCCCGACCGCCGGAGGTCTTGGGATACCCGGTCAGGCCGAGTTCGTCGAGGATCGGTTTGAGCACACCGGTCGCGATCTCCCTCGCCTCCTTGAAGCCGGTGCCCGGCTGCGGATCGAGGTCGATCCGCAGCTCGTCGGGATGCTCGACGTCCGGACAGCGCACCTGCCACGGATGCAGCGTGATGGTGCCCATCTGCGCGGCCCAGATGATGGCCGACGGGTGCGTCACCTTCAGCGCGTCGGCGGTGCGGCCTGACGGGAAGGTCACCGTGCAGGTCTCGAGATACTCGGGATGCTTTACCGGAACTCGCTTTTGGTAAATCTCTTCGCCTTCGATGCCGTCGGGGAACCGCTGCAGGTGGGTGGGCCGGTCGCGCAGCAGGGTCACCATCCGGTCGGCGACGGCCAGGTAGTAGTCGACCATCGTGCGTTTGGTGCCCTTGCTGCCCAACTGCGGGAAGTACACCTTGTCGGGGTTGGTGAATCGGACGGCGACGCCGTCAACGTCGAGTTCTTCTGCGGCGCTTGCCATCAGTTCTTCTCCAGGACGTCGTACAGGTCGTAGTTCAGTGGCACATCAAGCTGGTCGAAGGTACAGCTCTCCGGATCCCGGTCCGGGCGCCAGCGCCGGAACTTCACCGTGTGCCGGAATCGTCTGCCATGCACGGTGTTTCCCTCCATCTGGTCGTATGCCACCTCACATACCCGCTCCGGGCGAATCGGAATCCAGGTCTTGTCGGCCGCGGAGTTCCAGCGGCTCGGCTCGCCATCCTGGGCGTCCCCGGTGGCCAGCGGCTCCAGCTCGGCCAGCAGCGCGATCCGGTCCTTGACGCTGAAAGACGCTGCGCCACCGACCATGTGGACGTTGCCATCGCTGTAGAGACCCAACAGGATCGATCCGATGCCCTCACCGCTCTTGTGGATGCGGTAACCGATGGCCACACAATCCGCATCGCGGGCGTGCTTGACCTTGACCATTTCCCGCTTGCCCGGCAGGTAGGCGCCGTCAAGGCGTTTGGCGATCACACCGTCGAGCCCGGCGCCCTCGAACGTCGTCAGCCAATGCGCGCCATGCTCGGGATCCTCGGTGGTCCGCGTGACGTGGCACCACTGCTTCTCGCTCACCAGGTCCTGCAACGCGGCCCGGCGGACGCGGAACGGCTCGGCCAGCAGGCTGCGGTCGCCGTCAGCCAGCGCGTCGAATCCGATGAAGTGCGCCGGCGTCTGTTCGGCCAGCATCTGGACCCGGCTCGCCGCCGGATGGATGCGCTGGCTCAGCGACTCCCAGTCCAGCCGAATCCGGCCGTTGATCTCCCGCGGCACCACCACTTCGCCGTCGAGCACGCAGCGCGGCGCGATCTCGTCCCGCAACGCCGCGAGCAACTCAGGGAAGTACCTGCCCAACTCCTTGCCGTTGCGCGATTGCAGCACCACCTCGTCGCCGTCGCGGAACACCAGGGCGCGGAACCCGTCCCACTTGGGCTCGTAGGACCACAGCCCCGCCTCCTCCGGCACTTTCACGGCGGCCTTGGCCAGCATGGGGTCTATCGGTGGCTGCACGGGTAAGTCCACGGTTTCCATACTCGTGCAGACCAGCACGGGTGGGCAATCTCATCGCACGGCGCGTTACATTGCGGTCGTGCCCCATTCCTCCGCCGGCCGCTTCGCGCCAAGTCCGTCCGCCGACCTGCACATCGGCAACGTGCGCACTGCGGTGCTGGCGTGGCTGTTCGCGCGATCGGCGGGTCGCCGGTTCCTGGTCCGGGTGGAGGACCTGGATGACCGCACGTTCCCCGAGGTGGCGCAGCGGCAACTGGACGATCTGGCTGCCGTCGGACTGACGTGGGACGAGCTCCCCGAGTACCAGGCCTCGCACGAGGCCCGCTACCTCGCCGTCGTCGACGAGCTGACGGAACGCGGCCTGACCTTCGAATGTTTCTGCAGCAGAAAGGACATCCTGCAGGCGCCGCGGGCACCGCATGCCCCCGAAGGCGCGTACCCGGGCACCTGCCGCGATCTCAGCGACGACGAACGCACCCAGCGCCGCGCCGCGGGCCGGCCACCGGCCATCCGATTGCGTTCGGACACAGCCGAATACACCGTCACCGATCTGCTGCACGGCACTTACACCGGCGTGGTCGACGACTTCGTCCTGCGCCGCGGCGACAACGTACCGGCCTACAACCTGGCCGTCGTGGTCGACGATGCCGCCCAGGGCATCGACCAGGTGGTGCGCGGCGAAGATCTGCTGCCATCATCCCCGCGGCAGGCGTATCTGGCTGCGCTGCTGGGCTATTCGCAGCCCGTCTATGCCCACGTCCCGTTGGTGCTCAACGCCTACGGTAAGAGGCTGGCCAAACGCGATGGCGCGGTGACGGTTTCCGAGATCGGCGCAGAATCAGCAATGGCGCAGATCGCGGCGTCACTCGGCTACATCGCGACGACTCTGGACGGCATGCTCGTCGAGTTCGATCCCGCCAGACTGCCGCGGGAGCCCTGGATTTTCCGGCCTTAGCCCAGGCACGTTGACTGTGCATCTACGCACATCGCTACTCGAACTTTTGCTGCGTCAGCGCAATCTCAACTGCCGCAGGGGATTTGCTAGTCGAGTGCTCAGCGGGTGGATTGGAAGACCCTCTAGCTGCCGGGGGACCCGGCGAGACAAGTACGCGGCGGCAATCACGAGGTCCTAGCCGCCACCCTGATTGAGTTCAGGTACCTTTTGCAGCCGCCAGATCTCCCCCGGTGCAACAATCACCGGCAGATCGCGACCGCGACTGCACTCAGGTACTTCAGCAGAGCCTCACACCCGGCGCGGCACTCCAAAGACCTTGGCCAGCAAGAACCCTCGCACTGACGCGGGGATGTTCGTCATCAGCGCCGCCTGAAGCTTGGGCCCCAATCCGACGATGTACCGCGCCTTGGGCCGCCGTGCGGTGAGCGCTTCCTCTACCACCGCAACAACTTTCGCCGGGTCGACCGCCATCTTCTGCGACAGCGGCACCATCTTCTTCATGCCGGCGATGTGCCCGCCGTACAGGGCGCGGTGCGCGGGGGAGGTCGCGGCCTCCAACTCGACGACCATGTCGTCGGCCTTGCGCCACATGTCCGTATCGGTCTGCGCGGGTTCCACGACCACCACCGGAACACCCCAGGGCCGCAGTTCGATTCGCAGTGCTTCGGCACCGGCTTCCAGCGCGAACTTCGACGCCGCGTAGGCACCCAGCATCGGCGTCGACAGCTGGCCGTTGACACTGGAGATGAACACCACCCGGCCGCGCGACTCCCGCAATTTGGGCAGCACCGCCGCAGTCACGGCGAACTGGCCAACCACGTTGACGTCCAACTGCTTCCGCCAGTCCGCGGGGGTCAGCGTCTCCACGGGACCGGCGACCACGATGCCCGCGTTGTTCACCACCGCGTCCAGCCGGTCCGGCAGAGTCGCCGCCAGTGCTTCGACATCATCTTCGGAAGTGACGTCGAGGATCACGGCCGAGATCCGCTGCGGGGCCAGCGCCACGACAGCGGCCGCGTCCGCCTTGGAGCGCACCCCGGCGATGACGTCCCATCCGGTCGCGGCGAGGTGCTGGGTGATGGCCAGCCCGATGCCACGTCCGGCACCGGTGACGAGAACTGAAGGCATACGCGCGAGGGTAGCTGGGATCAAACGGAGACCGGCAGCGTGGCCAGGCCCCGCAGGGTCAGGTTGGGCTTGTAGACGGGCCCACCCGCCAACTGCGCGTGCGGGAATCGGGCCGCCAGCGCCGACAGCGCGACAGTCGCCTCCAACCGGGCCAACGGCGCACCGAGACAGAAGTGCGGACCTTTACCGAAGGCGAGATGCTTGATCGCCCCGCGGTCCGGGTCGAATTCGCCGGGCCGGTCGTACATGCGCGGATCGCGTTGCGCGGCAGCCAGCAGCAGCATCATGATGTCGCCCTTCGGCACCGCGACGTCGCCGATCTGAATGTCCTCGACGGCGACGCGGCTGGTCAGCTGCACCGGCGGATCGAAACGCAGCGTTTCCTCGACGATCGCCGACGCCCGCGAGGAATCCGCCGCCAACGCCGCCCAGTGCTGCGGGTGCCGCAGCATGGCCAGCGCCGCGTTGGCGATCAGGTTCACCGTCGTCTCGTGCCCGGCGATCAGCAGCAGATTGCAGGTCGCCACGATCTCTTCGGAGGTCAGCTGGTCGCCGTCCTCTTCGGCGGCGATGAGCGCGGAGATCAGGTCCTCTCCGGGCGAGCTACGCCGTTCCTCGATGAGGTCGCGCAGATACCCGCGCAGCCAGAGGCCGGCCTCCATCAGGTCGGCGGTGTCGTCGGCCGTTTCGTCGTTCACTGCAACGAAGGGGTCGAGTCCGCCCGCGAGTAGCGCCGACGCCCGGCTGAACAGCGGCTCGTCCGCCATCGGTACCCCGAGCAGCCGGCAGATCACCGCGACCGGCAGCGGATAAGCCAGGTCGGCCACCACATCGATCGTGCCGGTCGCGCCCTCGAGCAGCCCGTCCACCATCGTCACGATGTCGGCCTCGAGTGCCTTGATCACCTTCGGCGCGAACGCCTTCTGCGCCAGCCCACGCAGCCGGGTGTGATCCGGCGGATCGAGGAACAGGAAGCCCGGTTCGCCGAACGGCCGGGCCTGCCGCTGGCCGGCGGCGATCTGCTTCTGCGACACCGTCGACTTCAACCGGTCGTTGGCCGACGCCGGGTGCCGCAGCACCTCGTCACACTCGGCGAAGCCCGGAAACACCACGAGATTCGCGTCGGGCATCGCCAGCGGGCCGCAGTCCAGGAATCGTTCGTACAGCGGGTACGGGTCCGCCCGATTGCCCGGATCCATCAACCCGAGAAGCAGCGTTTGCGGGTCGATCACGCCAGGTCCACCAGTCATCCCGCCATTCTGCACTCGCCCGCATCGGTGCAGGTGGTGCCCTATGAGCTCCCGTAATAGCGGCCCAGCACGTGGTCCCGCAGCTCGTCGAACTCGCCCGCACCGATAGCGGCGCGAATCTGGTCGATGAGCCGGATGATGAACCGCTCGTTGTGGATCGTGCCCAGCGTGGACGCCAGGATCTCCTTGGCCTTGAACAGATGGTGCAGATACGCGCGGGTGTAGTTGGCGCAGGTATAGCAATCGCATTCGGCGTCAATGGGATTGAAGTCGCGCTTGAACCGGGCGTTGGTGACGTTGAAGCGGCCGGTCGCCGAGTACATCGCGGCGTTGCGAGCAACCCGCGACGGCGACACGCAGTCGAAGGTGTCGGCTCCGGCCTCGATGGCGGCGAACAGATCGTCCGGCTCACTGATGCCGAGCAGATGCCGGGGCTTGTCGTCGGGCAGTTCGTCGGTGACCCAGCCGACGATCGTCGCCAGATTCTGCTTCTCCAGCGCGCCTCCGATGCCGTAGCCGTCGAAGCCATGCCCGTCCTCGTCGACGATCCCGACGAGCCCCTTGGTGGCCTGCCTGCGCAGGTCCTCGTACTGCGCTCCCTGCACCACGCCGAACAGCGCCTGAGCCGGCTTGCCCGCTCGTTCGATGCTCAAGCGACGGTGTTCGGCCAGGCAACGCACCGCCCACCGGTGGGTGCGTTCCACCGAACGTTCTTGGTAGGCACGGGTATTCACCAGGGTGGTCAACTCGTCGAAGGCGAAGATGATGTCCGCGCCCAGCTGGTGCTGAATGCCGATCGACACCTCCGGCGTGAAGCGATGCTTGTCGCCGTTGAGGTGCGAGCGGAACGTCACCCCGTCCTCGTCGACGTGCGCCAGTCGTTCCTTGCCTTCGGCGATGATGTCGTCGGCCTGCAAACGGGCCGTGTCCATGGCCAGCACCTTCTTGAAACCCACGCCGAGTGACATCACCTGAAAGCCACCGCTGTCGGTGAACGTCGGACCGGGCCAGTTCATGAAGGCGCCGAGGCCACCTGCCTCGTCCACCACATCGGGGCCGGGCTGCAGGTACAGATGGTAGGCGTTGGCCAGAAGCGCCTGCGCCCCAAGTTCTTTCATGGTCTCCGGTAGGACACCCTTGACCGTGGCCGCGGTGCCGACGGCAATGAACGCCGGGGTCTGGATATCACCGTGCGGGGTGTGGATCACCCCGGCACGGCCACGCCGGCCCGGCAGCTGTGCGGTGACCTCGAAGAACTGCTGATTCACCGCTGTATTCAATCAATTCCCCGGCCCGACACCCGAATGCCGGCTGACGACGCGGAAACAAACAGGTCAGGACGGTTATAGGGATTTTCTGTGAATACCATGAACAGCCGGTTGGCGAACCCCATAATGCACTGGATGACCCGCCGTTCGGGACGGTTCGCATTACAGAGGAGCACAAGTTATGAAACGTGGTTTGGTTGTCGCGGTCGCAGGTGCCGCGGTTCTGGCCGCCGGCCTGACCGGCTGTTCCAAGGATGACAAGAAGTCGTCGGGTTCGTCCGCCACCGCATCGGCCTCGGCATCGGTGCCGGGCGGCGGTAACTCCAGTGCAGGCTCCGGCACCGCGAAGGTCAGCATCGACGGCAAGGCCCAGGATGTCCAGGGCCAGATCGGCTGCACCACGGCAGCCGGCAACGTGGTCATCGCCATCGGCAACGCCTCGGGCGGCCTGGGCGTCACCCTGACCGACGCCGACCCGCCGGTCGTCAAGACCGTCGGCCTGGGCAGCGTCGGCGGTATCACCCTGGGCTACACCGACGGTGTGCCCGGCGGCGAAGCCAAGGCCACCAAGGACGGCAAGACCTACAAGATCAGCGGCACCGCGACCGGTGTCGACATGGCCAACCCGATGGAGCCCGCCAAGAAGCCCTTCGAGATCGAGGTGACCTGCCCCTAGCAGGTATCCGCACAGCACGGGTGGTGTTCCGGTTCGCCGGAACACCACCCGTTCTGCGTTCCGGGGAAGTTGCAAATTCCCGTCTAAAGCCCTGGTCCCGGGAGTAGCGTCCGGTTCACGCCTAGTCGGGGGAGCGTCGATGTCAGTCCAGATATGGCCGACCACCAGTCCTGCCGTGCGCGGAGTGCCGCGCGTCTTCCTGTTGGTCGCGCTGTGCTGCGCGCTGCTGATGAGTCCGGCCACCAACATCACGTCGAGCTTCGTCGTCGGCCTGATGAACACCGTGATCGGCATCGGCGGACGCGGCGACCCCACGTCGGCCAACATCCCGGCCAAGCTCAACGGCACCGTGGTGCCGCCCGGCTACACCTACCTGCCGATCAACTACCCGGCGTCCATCCAGTTGTCGGCGAGCACCACCGTCTCCGGGCCGAAGGTGTACAACGCCATCACCTCGCGACCCGGTGAGCAGTTGATCGTCGCGGGCTATTCGGAAGGCAGTCTGGGCGCCGAGTGGGCCAAACGTCGGCTACTGGCCAATGGCACCGGCCCCGCGCCGTCGCAGCTGTCGTTCGTGATGATCGGCTCGCCCTTCGCCGGCAACGGCGGCATCTTCGAACGCTTCCCGGGCATCAACGTGCCGTTCATCGTCAACAACCAGGGCCCGGCCGCGCCATCGCCATACGACACCACGTTCTACACCCGGGAATACGACCCGTACGCCGATTTCCCGGCCTACTTCAACCCACTCTCGTTGGCCAACAGCCTGCTCGGCGTCATGTACGCCCACCCGGACGCGTACTACGACTCGTACGTCCCCGGCACCACGCCCGCGATCATCACGGTCGTGCCCGACAACGGTGCGGGCGGGACGGACACCTACGTCTTCATCAACAATCCCGACCTGCCGCTGTTGGTGCCCCTGCGCATCGGCGCCGGCGCCATCGGGTTGACGCCGTTGGTCAAACCGCTGCTGGACGCAGTCGAGCCGCTGCTGCGGGTATTGGTCGACATGGGATACACCGACCGCGGGAACCTGAATCCGGCGAAGAAGACGCCGTTCTCCTTGTTCACTCCCCTGTCGAAGATCATCGAGACGCTCAACGCGATTCCCGGCGCGCTGCAGGAAGGCGCCAACAACTTCGTCACCGATATCCAGTCCCAACTGCACCTGCCGGGCCTGGCTGCCACGCCGGCGAGCTCGCCGCCGGTCACGCCGCTGGACGTCTCCGCCAAGAAGCCGGCGGCCCTGGCGCCGGTGGCAGCGACGGCCGAGGACAAGCCGACGGCGAACACGAAGGCCGACGAGAAGACGGATCTGAAGACCGACGTGAAGGCCGACGTCAAGACGGAGCAGCCGCAGTCCCCCGTCTCGACACCGAACACCGACACCGACCAGAAGCCCGCCACCCCGGATGAGCCGCAGGTGAAATCGCCCAAGCCGCATGATGATTCGGATATTCCGCCGGTCAACTCCACCAAACCGAAGACCGATCCCGACGCACCGCCGGTGAAACCGGCCAAGCCGAAGAAAACGAAGAACACGCCGAAGACGGACGCCGGCGACCCGAAGCCGGCGACGTCATCCGACAACGATGCCAAGGACACACCGAAGACGAGTCCGAAGGGCGGCGGGTCCAAGGCTGCCGCGCACTCGGAGACGTCGGCGGCGGCCTGACGCAGTGCCCGACATCGACGGTGCGAACAGATCGCGATCCCCCGCTAACCGCGATCTGCCCGCTCGTTCGGCGGCGCCGATCTGACTCTCAGCAACCGCCAAGGAACACTTTACATACCATTGGTCTTGAATTACGATTTCTGCAGTGCTTGCGGCGCTACCGCAGGTAGATCACGTCGCGAGAGGCGCAAGGCGTGAGCCCTACATTGGTCAGGGAGTACCGACCGTGGTCACGGTCGAGGCCTTTTCACGCGTAGTCTCATCGATCTACGATTCCGCGGTCCAACCCGAGCAATGGACCGCGACCATGGCCGAGCTCCAAACCACGTTCGGTGCGACCGGCGGGGCCGCTCTGGTGTTGGCGGACAGTGTGAGCCGGGCGCCCCAGAGCGTCACCATCCCGACCGACGCCCTGACCGAGTATGCGGACTACTACCGCCACATCGACTACATCCTCGAGGCCGTCGAGAACGGGCCTGTCGGGCTGGTACACGGCAGCCAAGAGCTCACCGCGCTGCAGCCGAACGCCGAGTTCCACATGGACTGGATGCGCCCGCACCGACTCGAAGACGGGCTGTTCGTCCGGCTGACGGACGGGCCCGACCCCGCGACCTGGCTGGTGGCCACCGAGAAGCGTGCCGAGCCGTTCGACACCACCGAACGCGTACGACTGGCCGAGGCGCTGGTTCCGCATTTCCAGCGCGCGATGCGCATCCAGCACGACCTCAGTGAGGCCACCCACCAGATCCGCAACATCTCGTCGGCGATGGACAACGTCACCCGCATCGGGATGGCCGTGGTGGACTGCTTGCTGTCGGTGCGCTACCTGAACACGGCATCGGAGAACATCGTCCGCCGCCACGACGGCTTGACCATTCGTGACGGATCGTTCGAATTCGCGCATCCGCCCGCTGACGCCGCTCTGCGGCTCGGCATCAACGCCGCACTCGGACAGACCGGGGCGGTCGTGCGCGGCACCACCTCGCTGCTGTGCCCGCGACCATCCGGCCTGCGGCCCTACGTGATTCACGTCCTGCCGTTCCAGCACGTGACGGCTCCACTGGCCGAATCACGGGCCCTGGTGCTCATCCTGGATCCCGAGCAGCACCCGCAACCGGACGTCGAGATGCTGCGCCGCCTGTACGGGCTGACGACGGCCGAGGCTGCGGTGGCCATCAGGCTGATACAGGGTGACGGAATCAAGCCGATCGCCGAGAGCATGTGCCTGTCCGCCGGCACCGTCAGAACCCACGTCCAGCACATCTTCGACAAGACGGGCACCCACCGGCAGGCCGAGCTCGTCCGAACGCTGCTCGCCATATCTCTGTAGTGCGCCAACCAAATACGCCGATCAGCTGATGCACTGCGCGCAACGGAGGCCGAAGCCGGGCACGTCTACTCGGCCAGTGACAACTCCGGTGGCGGAACGCGCAGACCACGGGTGAGGACCAGGAGATACCCCACGCCGATCAACATCCAGATGACCCCGAGGGTCAGTGCGGCACTGCCGAGTTTGGTGAGCAGGTAGACGTCGACGACCGCGCCGATCAGCGGAATCACCAGGTACGTCAACGGATTCAGCCGTTGTTGGTGGCGATGCCGGACGTAATAGCCGATCACCGACAGGTTCACCAGAGTGAAGGCCGTGAACGCGCCGAAGTTGATGAACGACGTCGACGTGGCGACGCTGAGGAACACCGCACCCAACCCGATCAGCCCGCACAGCACGATGTTGAAGACGGGTGTGAAGAACCGGGGCGATACCCGGCCGAAGAACTTCTTGGGCAACACCGAGTCCCGGCCCATGGCGTAGAGCAACCGGGACACGCTGGCCTGCGCTGCCAGGCCCGAGGTGAACTGACCGATGATCAGGCCGGCCACGAAGAACGCCGCGAACAACGCCCCGCCGATGGTCCTGGCCGTGTCCGCGGCCAGCGAGTCGGCGTTCGCGAACGTGCCGCCTGGCTGTACCAGCGTCAGGGTGTAAGCCACCGCCACGAAGACCACCCCGCCGATGAGCGCGACGAGCATGATCGCGCGCGGGATGTTGCGCTGCGGATTCTTGGTGTCCTCCGTCAGCGTGCTGACGGCGTCGAACCCGAGAAAGGAGTACGCCGCGATGGCCGCACCCGCGGCGATCGCCGAGAAACCGCCGCTGCCGGTGATCGGCGTGACGGACAACAGCGAGCCACTGCCGTGGTGAGACACCATGTACGCCACCGCGAACCCGACGAACAGGGCGATCACCAGGAACTGCAAGACCATCAGGATCAAGTTGGCCTTGTCCGCCACTTTGAGTCCAACGATGTTCAGGGCGGTCGTGATGACGATGAACGCCACGATCCACACCCACGCCGGCACCGACGGAAACTCACCGGTGAGGTATGCAGCGCCGATCAACCAGATCACCAAGGGCAGGAACAGGTAGTCGAGCAGAATCGTCCAGCCGACCAGGAATCCGAGCCGCGAATCCAGGGCCTTGCGGACATAGGTGTACGACGACCCCGCGACCGGATAGTGCACCGACATCTTCGCGTAGCTCGCGGCCGTGAACAGCATGGCCACGGTGGCCAGGAGATACGAGCCGGCGCTGGCGCCCGCGGACGCCTCGGCGATGACGCCGAAGATGCCCAGCACGATGATCGGCGCCATGTAGGCGAGGCCGAATAGCGTCACTCCGCCCAAGCCGAGGGTTGCGTTGAGGTGGCCGGTCTCACCGGGCAGCTTGGTGGTTTCGGTCATGAGCGTCCTTCGAGGTTGACGTGCTGAGGCTGCCACCGGCGGTGAACCAGCTGGCCGCCGTACGCGGGCAGCTCGATGGGGTCGTCGTCGGCGTACAACTGTTCCCACACCCGATTGACCCCGGCGGTGCCGTGGGTCCGCACTGCTGTCACCCGGTCGAGGTCGATCGCCAGATGCGTGACCTCCGGCTCGGCGTGTGCCACCTGAGCGAGCACCTCGCCCTCCGGTCCGACGTAGATGCTCTGCCCTCGCCCGAGTGGCCCGGCGGCATTGACGCTGAGGTAGTAGACCTGGTTCGTGATCGCGTTGGCACGGGCCAGGACCAGTTCCTGCTCGCGGTCGTCGGACGTCGTCTTGACGATGTTGAACACGACCTCGGCACCGAGCCACGCGATCTGCCGGGTCGCCTCGGGAAACCAGCTGTCGTAACAGATGTTGACGCCCATCCGGCCGACACCGGGTACGTCGAAGGCCGTGAAGCCGGCGCCTGACGCCCACGGCTCGTGCGGACGCCAGGGGAACACCTTGCGGTACGACGAGACCAGACGACCGTCGGGATCGAAGACGACGGCGGTGTTGTACACCCGGCCGTCTTCGCCGCGCTCGGCGATCGAGCCGGGCACCAGCCAGACCCCGGAGTCTGCGGCCATGGCGCCGAGCGCCTGCACGAGCGGTCCGGTGAGTGGCTCGGCGACGGTGTCGAAATAGGTACGGAGGTCGTCCTCGCCGTCGCTCGCGCCCAGCAGGTGAATCTCGGGGAACACCACCATCTGCGTTTCGGGGTGCTCGGCGAGGATCGCAGCGAGGTCGGCGGCCATCTCGGCCACCGGATCGTCGCCCCGCAATGGGCTGGCCTGGACAAGGGCAACCCGCCACTGTCGACTCATCTCACCCCTCAGCAAGTCTCTGGAGGCCCCAGTGTGCGCCAGGACACACCCGCCATCATCGGACAATCCGGGGATTTTCAGCGGAGCTTATCGACATTCTGTACATCTACGCCGGTCACGATGCCGGACGAGTTTCAGCGGTGTTGCGCCGCGAAGAACTGCCAGATGGTGTCGGTCGCGTTGAGCGCGGTCGACGGCGGCGGTAGGTCGCCCAACCGTTGCGCCAGCGGGCTCGGGACCCCGCCTGGCCACTGATGGCCGGCTCCGGCAACGCTGATCAGTTCGACGGTGCGCCCGCCAGGGCAGCCTGCCGTCTGGGTGCTCACCGAGCCGGCAGTCGACGTCGTCGGCGGCCCGCAGCCATCGATACCGCGCCACGTCGCATTCACCGCCGGCACCGCCGGCCCGTCGACATTGGGTGCGCCGGACAGTGTCTTGGCTTTGCCCGGTCCGCCGTCGAAGGGCACACGATCGTCCGCGGTGCCGTGGATCTGCAGCACCGATGTCGGAGTGGCGTGCGAACAATCGGTCAACAGCGTCCCGGCGACCGGGGCGACGGCGGCGAACAGGTCCGTCTGGCAGCCGAGGCGCAGCGCCATCATGGCGCCGTTGGACATCCCGGTGACATAGACGCGGGCGGGGTCGACAGACATCTGCGCTTCGATCGCGGCGACCATCGCGGTGATGAAACCGACGTCGTCGACATCACGATTCTTCGGTATGCCACAACAGGTTCCGGCGTTCCAGGCGCGATCCAGGCCGTCGGGATAGGCGACGAGGAAGCGGCCCGCATCGGCCTGGCCGTCCCAGTTGTAGGCACGTTCGGCCTGCGCCCCGTCGCCGTAGCCGCCGTGCAGCATGACCACCAACGGCGCCGGGCCACCGAGGCCGTCGGGCCGGTAGAGATGGAAGGTGCGGTTCAGCCCGCCGGCCTGCACCGACTGGTCGGACCGTCCCACCGGGATGCCGTTCGTCGGCGCACCGGCCGCCCGATGTCCGCCGCAACCTGCCAGCGCCAGCAGCGCGGCGGCCACCAGCACAGCCATCGATACCCGCAATGACGAACGGATCATGCTCCCATGGTGCACCCTGCCAGAATTGAGCGGTGAACCAAGCGACAGCCACGCCCGTCCGCGTCATCCGCGCTGCTGAGCGCTGGCACTGGCGGAACGAGTGGCTGGAATCGTGGCAGTCGTTTCCAGCGACCGGCAACTTCGATCTGGCGGCCAATGCCCACGGCCTGCTGATGATCAACAACGAGGACACCGTCAACGGCGGTGAAGGCTTCGACTCGCACGACCACCGGGATATGGAGATCATCACATGGGTACTGGAAGGCTCACTGGTGCACAAGGATTCGCTGGGCAACGAGAGCGTCATCTACCCGGGACTGGCGCAGCGGATGAGTGCCGGCACCGGCATCCGGCATTCTGAGCGCAACGGCGCGGGACGCCAGGAACGTCAGCCGTTGCGGGTCGTCCAGATGTGGATTCCGCCCGATGAACTCGGTGGCGCACCGAGTTATCAGGAATCCGATATCGGCACCGAGCTCACCGGCAACGCCCTCATCCCGATGGCCTCGGGCATGCCCAAGTACCGCGACGACGCCGCGATCACGTTCGGCAACAGCTACGCCACCCTGCACGTCGCCCGGCTGGATGCCGGCAGCGCGATCGAGGTACCCGACGCGCCGTACGGCCACGTCTTCGTCACTCGCGGGCAAGCCGAGTTCGAAGACAGCGGTCCGCTCTATACCGGTGATGCCGTGCGGCTCACCGCAACTGGTGGACAACGCATCACCGCAGCCGACGCGGGTGCCGAGCTGCTCGTCTGGGAGATGCACACCATTGCGGTGAACGTGTAGCTACCGCCCCAACCGGGCCAGTGCGACGGCGGCGGCGTTGGCGCCGCACATGCCGTGCCCACCCGGTCCCGGCGGGGTGGCCGCCGAGCAGATGTACATTCCCGGTACGCCGATGGTGTACGGCGACAACGTGGTTCGCGGACCGAAGGCCAGCTGGCGAATGTCCTTGGCGCCGGTGTTGATGTCGCCGCCGACGTAATTGGTGTTGTAGACCGACATCTCGGTGGTGGACCGCACGGCCTGCCCGACGATGCGCTCACGGAACCCGGGAGCGAAGCGCTCGATCTGCGCGATGATCGCCTCGGTGGCGTCGCCGCTGTAGCCGTTCGGCACATGCGCGTACGCGGAGACGGGGTTGACCGTGCCGACGGAACGTCCCGGATCGGCCAGATACTGCTGGAACGCCAGCACGAACGGACGCTGCGGCATCCGGCCCGCATGAATGTCCCGCTCGGTCGTGGCGATCTCGGCGAAATCACCACCCAGGTGGACGGTACCGGCCTGCCGGGCTGCCGCGTTGGTCCACGGCACATCACCCTCGACGGCGAAGTCGACCTTGAAAGCACCTGGGCCGTACCGGAATCGGTCGAAGGCGCGGCGCACCCGCGTGGGCAACCGGTCTCCGAGGATCCCGGCGATGGCGGTGGGCGACAGATCGAAGACGGTGACGTCGGCGGGCGGCAACTGTGACGCGGAGGTGACCCGCACACCCGTCTCGATCTTGCCGCCGAGTTCGGTCAGCACGGCCTCGAACGCGTTGGTGATCGCCTGCGATCCCCCGGCCGCCACCGGCCAGCCGTTGGCGTGCCCGGCGGTGATGATGCCCAGCCCGATCGCCGAGGTGAGCGGGTGGTGCAGTGGCTGAAAGGTATGTGCGGCAACGCCTCCGAAGAGGGCGCGGGCCTGCGGTGTGCGGAAGGCCCGGGCCAGTGCTGCTGCGGGCAGCACCGTCGGCGCCCCGAACCTGACCAGTTCCAACGGGTGCCGCGGCACCCGGAGCAGCGGGCCCATGATGTCCTCGGACAGTTTGTCGAACCGGCGCGACGGTCCACCGAACAGCAGCTGCCACCGCGACCCGTCGACCCCGAGCCCGTCGGCCGTGGTCTCGACCGATCGGTAGAGCGCCCCGGCGGTGCCGTCATCGAGCGGGTGGACGCAATCGATCTCGGTCCAATTCCACTGCAGGCCATAGCGATCCAGCTCAAGGCCCTTGATGAACTGGGAACCGGCAGGCATCACGTGGAT
The DNA here is from genome assembly GCF_048282635.1 of Mycobacterium sp. PDNC021. Lineage (NCBI taxonomy): Bacteria > Bacillati > Actinomycetota > Actinomycetes > Mycobacteriales > Mycobacteriaceae > Mycobacterium > Mycobacterium sp. PDNC021. The sequence continues at coordinate 1,117,944 of NZ_CP182502.1, read as the reverse complement.
GGCGGCGCAATCGTCGAACACCAGGCCCGGGAGGACGTACTCGCTGGAGCGGACGCCGCCGCCGATCCGGTCGGTGGCCTCCAGCACCGTGACGTCGATCCCCTTGGCAGCCAAGGTGATGGCGGCGGCGAGCCCATTGGGCCCGGCGCCGACCACAACCGCGGTACTCATTACTGGTGGACTCCCGCACGCTGCCAGGTGACGTTGAGCGGGATCGGCCCGTTGGGCAGCCACGGCTGCTCGTCGACCAGGTCCTTCACGTTCCAGGTACCGCGCTCGATCACACCGAGGGCCGCGTCGATCACCTTGTACTCCTGAGTCATCTTGTGGATCGGCTGCGATTCCACCCAGGCGATGACGAACTCGCCCGGCTCGAACTGCGCCTCGGACTGGATAGCCCGGATCAGGTCTTCATTGTGCAGGTGCCCGTCGCCGAAGTTGAAGCCGATGATGGTGTTGCACGACATCTCGCCTTCCCGGACCACGCGAGTGTCGATGTCGGGCAGGCACTTCAGCAGCACCGAATACAAGCCGCGGCCCTGGCTGTGCATGGCCCGCCATGCCGTCACCTGCTGGGTGAACACCTCGGCGGTGATCGGGTCCCAGCCGAAGGCGACGTACTGGTCAGCCGAGTTGGGCGACGACCGGGTGACCCGGTTCAGCTTCTGCTCCGCGCCGGGCGTGAAGGTCCACACCGCCGAGGCCCAGTTGCCGGCGTACTGGCGCATCGCCGGCAGGAACGACACCAGGTCGGGGCGCAGGTTGCCCAGGATCGGGAAGAACGACAGGGCCGCGGCGAGCACGATGGCCAGCCACCCAGGGTTCATGTCCCACACCGCGTAGCCGTCCCCGTTCGGGAAGCCCAGGAACAGGAAGATGGTGGCGTAGGCGAACAGCACGTTCCATTCCACCGGCACCGCCAGCGGGAACGTCGAGATGATGAACAGATGGAAGCTGACCATGATGGCGGCGGCGGCGATCGACAGCCACGGCCACGGCGAGAACAGCAGGGCCAGCGGCGCGGCGATCTCCACGATGCTGCCCGGGCCGTGCGCCATGAAGGTCGCCAGATGCGACGGACGCAGGTCCTCGGGGAAGTTGCGGTAGTGCGCCCGCTTGAGCCACTTGAACGGGATCGCGGGGCTGTTGCTCACCATCGGCGGAATGACGTTGGTGAAGTGCAGGCCGAACTTCGAGATACCTGCCCAGAACCACACCGTGCCGATCAGCAGCTTGCCGGCGATGATCATGTTGACGAACGGCAGCGCGGAGAAGAAGATCAGCGCGGGCAGGTACTGCTCACCGCGGCCGGCCAGGAAAATCGTCTTGTCCCGCAGTCCGATGAGAATGAACAGGATGATCGGCGCGATCAGCAGCGCCGGGTTGACCAAGCCGGAGGTGTTGTCCGGCAACGCTTTCGACAATGAATCGCTGGGCACGCCGGGCAGCACCATCGCGACGAGCACGGTGGCCATCAGCGCCAGGTACACGATGATGTCGAACCAGGTGCGCCGGTCACCGTTCGTGAACGGCACTGCCTTCCATGGCCGCAGCCGAATGGTGTTGGGCTTGGCCCAGAACCGGAACCCACCCGTCATCGGCTTGGTCTTGCCGGCCAGCGGACCCCAGGAGCCCGCGAACCCGACGAGTTCCAGCAGGACGGTCCACAGGATCACCTTCTGGTACACGATGGGCTGGTTCCACCATTCCGACACGTGCCAGAAGGCCGGCAGGTGCGACGTCGCGGTAGCGATCACGACGCCGCCCAGAGCGTAGAAGAACACGAGTTTGACGATGTACAGGACGTGGATCATGCGCGGCGCGCCGTATCCGTCGTCCACCCATTTCAGACACATGATCCGCAGCCGCTCCTGCAGCGGCATCCGGAGAAACTCTTCCAGGTCGACCTTCGGCAAGGTCGGTTTGATGAATCCCATGAGGTGAGCTCCTTTGCTGGTATCAGGCTAGATTCGCGGATCGGTGGTGGTGAGGGTTTTGCGCAGCGACGGCTTGTCGATCTTGCCGACGGGGTTCTTCGGCAGTGCCGCCAGAACGGTGATGTCCACGGGCAGTTTGTATTTCGACAACGACGCCTTCAGGTGCGCGGCGATGTTGTCGACGTCGAGTTCGGCGCCAGGATGCGCGGAGACGAACAGCACCGGCTCTTCGCCGTAGAGTCCGCTGGCCCGTCCGACCACCGCGGCCTCGGCGACCCCGGCCAGCTGGTGCACGACGGTCTCGATCTCCTTGGGGTAGATGTTCTCGCCGCCGCGGATGATCATGTCCTTGGCCCGGTCGACCAGGACCAGGTAGCCGTCCTCGTCGAAACGGCCGACGTCGCCGGTGTGCAGCCAGCCGCCCTTCAAGGTCTTCTCGGTCTCCTCGGGGCGGTTCAGGTAGCCGCGCATCACGTTGGGGCCCTTGATGACGACCTCGCCGAGCTCGCCCTGCGGGACTTCGGCACCGGCGACGTCGACGATGCGAATCTCCTGACCTGGCAACGGGATTCCGACGGTGCCGACCTTGCGCGGCCCGCTCAGCGGGTTGCCTGTACTGGCGCACGATCCCTCGGACAGTCCGTAGCCCTCGACCAGGCCTATGCCGTAACGCTTTTCGAATCCGTCGAGCAGCTCGACGCTGGCCGGCGCCGCCCCGCACACGGCGAACCGCACCGCGGACGTGTCGGGCCGCACCTCCGGCGGCAGACCCAGCAGCATGGTGTAAATGGTCGGCACCGCGGAGAAGTAAGTGGCGCGGCTGGATTCCAGGCGCTCGAAGAAGGTCGCGGGATTGAACCGGCCGGCAATGGTGGTCCGGCCGCCGGCGAGCAGTGGCGAGAGCACGCTGACCACGATGCCGTTCACATGGAACAGCGGCAGGATGAGGAGGCTGTGGTCGGCGTCGGTCAACTCGAAACCTTCGATCACCATGGCGCACATGGCGTTCAGGTTCGAGTTGTCGAGCATGACGCCCTTGGGCCGGCCGGTCGTGCCGCTGGTGTAGATCAGCAGGGCCAGGTCGTCGTCGTTGCCGACCACCGGCGCGTCGGTCCGGGGCTCGCCACCCAGATCATCGACGTGCAGCACGGTGATGTCGGAGTCGACGTCGTGGTCGACGACGAGCACGACGGCCCCGGCGTCAGCCACCTGGTAGGCGACCTCGGCAGGTACCAGGGTGGGGCTGATGGGGGTCGCGACGGCGCCGAGCCGCCAGGTGGCGAACAACGCCACCACGAAGGCCACGCGGTTCGGGAGCATGATGCCGACGACGTCGCCGGCGCGGACACCGCGCTGGTGTAGCGCCCCGGCGGCGCGCTGGACGGCGTCGAGGAATGCGGCGTTGTCGAGGTCGGTGTGGTCGTCGGCGACGGCCGGGGCGTGGGGTGCCGCAGCAGCGCGACGGTCGGGCAGGGTGGCGAGGTTCATGTCATAAAGGTAAGAGTTTGTGGCGTGCGCCACTCCGTCGCGCGCCGATCAAATTTGTCGCGTGATTTGTACGCTCAACACAAATCTTGGCTCTACAGTCGGCACATGGATCCGGCGGTCAGCGAGGCCAACACCACGATCATGGCCCGTCTGATCGCGCGCCAGGCTGAAGTGGCCCGCTCGGTTGGGCACCGCCTGGCCAGCGATATCACCGAACTCCGCGGCGATTCCGAGATCATCGAGCTGCTCCGCGCCAGCGTCGCAGGCAACGTCGACACCATCTTCCACGCGCTGCGCTACGACATATCTCTGGACAACATCGAAGCGCCGACCGCTGCGCTGGAGTACGCCCGTCGGCTCGCGCAGCGCGGAGTGCCGATGAACGCCCTCACTCGGGCCTATCGCATCGGCCACGCGCTGGTACTCGACGTCGCAGGCGAGGAGATCAACCGGGCCGGCTTCGCACCGCAGACCAGCCTGGCGATCTTCGAGCGGCTGACGTCGGTGACGTTCCGCTACATCGACTGGATCTCACAGCAGGTCGTCACGGTCTACGAGGACGAGCGCGATCGCTGGCTGGCCAACCGCAACAGCACTCAAGCGCTCCGGGTGCGGGAAGTCTTGTCCGGCAACGACTCCGACCCCGAAGCCGTGACGGCCGCGATCCGTTATCCGATGCGGCGCCACCATCTGGCTGTCGTGCTGTGGTGGCCTACCAGCGGTGGGTCCGTCGCCGGGCACGACGATGCGCTGGCCAAGCTCGAACAGTTCCTGCGCGCGGCCGCCGATCATGTTGGCACGCAAGGCAGTCCGCTGTTTTTGGCCGTCGACCAGCGGACCGGCTGGGGCTGGCTGCCGCTGTCCAGCGCCGGCGCACCCGGGGCATCTGCACAGCTGACACAGTTCGCGAACTCCCATCCGGGCGCCCCCGCCGTCGCCGTGGGGACGCCGCTACCCAGTGTCGAGGGCTTCCGGCGGTCGCACCGGCAGGCCCTTCGCGCGCACGGCGTCGCGGTGACCGCCAACCTGGCGGGCGTCACCTCAGCCGACGCGGCAGGCTTCGCCGCGGCGGCGTTGATGGGCGAGAACCAGGACAACGCCCGCGAGTTCGTCCACGCGGTCCTCGGGCCGCTGGCCGGGTCCGGCGCCAACGACGCCCGCCTGAGGGAGACCCTGCGCGTGTTTCTAGGGCACGGCGGTAGCTACACTGCCGCAGCCGACGAGCTGGTGGTGCATTTCAACACCGTCAAGTACCGCGTCGGGCGGGCACTGGAACGCCGGGGTCGGCCGCTCGGCGACGACCGGCTGGACGTCGAGATGGCGCTGCTGCTGTGCCACTGGTATGAAGCGGCAGTCCTGAATAGCGAGTAGCGGATCACCTGGCAGCGAATACAACCTCAATCGATATATCCGGCATATTCACGGGTTAAGTGTCCGTATCGAGACCGTTAGCAAATCGCTATGTGTTAACCAGCTGGTTCACTGCTGTAACGGATACACCGAGGCCGGCGATATCAGGGTAGTGGTCGGATGAACCGAGTACGACCTAGTAGGGTCCACCGGCCATACGCGAGAGAACCACGATTGGAGTTTCACTAATGCGCAACACAGGACGTTTGGTCGGATTTGCTGCGGCATCGGCCCTCGCGCTGATCCCGCTTGCCGTCGCCGCCCCGGCATGGGCCGACGACGAGGTTTCCGGCGAGACCGGCGCCGCGGTCGCTACCCCGGTCGGCAGTGGCAACGCAGATGGCGGAGCAGGCTTCAATGTGGAGAACCCGTTCTGGCACCCGTTCGACGCCTCCAGCAATGCCGGCGGTGGCGCAGGTATGAACACCCCGCTCGGCGGCGGCGAGTTCAACACCGCCACGGGCACCGAAGCCGGTTTCGGCGGCGCGGGCTTCGACTCGAACACCGGAGCCGCGGTCAACACCCCGATCGGCGCCAGCAGCTTCAACACCGGTGCAGCCACCGACTTCAACCTGCCCAACCCGGTTGACTTCTTCCCGACCTTCGACGGCGGCGTCAACGCCGGCGGCGGCGCGGGCGTGAACACCCCGGTCGGCGGCAGCGGCTTCAACACCGGTGGCTCGAGCGAGATCGGCCCCGACGGCGCGAGCACCAGCACCAACTCCGGTGCCGGCGTTGCGACCCCGGTCGGCGGCTCCAACTTCAACAGCGGATCGGCCTTCACCTTCGGCCGCTAGTTGTACTGACCACGGACGTTAGGTACGGCGTGGCGTGGTGACATGAAGAAGACCTCCGAGTGAAGTGCGAGCTGTCTAGGAACGCACCAACTCAATCTCGGAGGTCTTCGTGTCCCACCGTAATGCTCCGCTGTCGGAAACTGGTCGTCTGCGCTTGGCCCGTTGTGTCGTCGAGGACGGCTGGTCGCTGCGCCGCGCAGCCGAGCGATTCCAAGTCGCGGTCACCACAGCGGCGCGTTGGGCGGGTCGCTACCGCGAGCAGGGCCCAGCCGGCATGGTCGATCGCAGTTCACGTCCACAGCGAAGCCCCAACCAGACACCGACTCGTACCGAGCGCCGGATCATCAAAGTGCGGGTCATCCGGCGTTGGGGGCCAGCACGAATCGGCTATCTGCTGGGAATTCATCCCTCGACCGTGCACCGGGTGCTAACCCGTTACGGGGTGGCCAGGTTGCGTTGGCTCGACCGGCCCACCGGCACGGTGATCCGCAGAATTCACGCCGCGCGACCCGGCGAACTGGTGCATGTTGACGTCAAGAAGCTGGGCAAAATTCCTGCCGGCGGGGGCTGGCGGATGCTGGGCCGAACCGCAGGCAATCACAACACGCGCGCCGATAAGAGTTCCGGACGCGTCAGCAAGCACGGTCACCCGATCAAGGGCCATCACTTCCTGCACACCGCGATCGATGCCTACTCACGGCTGGCCTACTCCGAGCTCCTGGCCGACGAGCGCAAAGAGACAGCGTCAGCGTTCTGGGCCCGGGCCAACGCATGGTTTAACCAATGCGGGTTCACGGTGTCGAAGGTGTTGACCGACAACGGATCCTGCTATCGATCTCACGCGTTCCGTGACGCACTCGGGGCCATCGAACACCGCCGAACACGTCCCTACCGGCCCCAGACCAACGGCAAGGTGGAGAGATTTCACCGCACCTTGGCCGATGAATGGGCCTACGCCCGGCTCTACACCAGCGACGCCGAACGCTGCGCCGAGTACCCCCGATGGCTACACACCTACAATCACCACCGCGGCCACACCGCACTGGGCGGTCAACCACCCGCCAGCCGCGTACCTAACCTCTCAGGTCAGTACAGCTAGTCCGTGATCACACCGGCCAGGCACCCCGCTGGGGTGTCTGGCCTTTGTGTTTCAAGGATCAGCGGGTGGGTTCCTGCTGAGTGGTGCAGTGGATGCCACCGCCGCCGGCGGCGATGGCGTCGATGTTGATCTGGACGATCTGACGGCCGGCGAAGAGCCGTTCGAGGGTGGCCTTGGCAGCAGCGTCCGACTCGGCGTCGCCGAACTCCGGCCCGATCACCGCGCCGTTGCAGACGTAGAAGTTGATGTAGCCGGCGGCGAAGTCGTCGTCCTCGAACTTCTCTCGCACCGTCGACGGGCCTTCGATCACCTCGACCTGTAGCTGTCGACCGTGCGCGTCGGTCGCCGCGTGCAGGACGTCCAGGTGACGACGGGTGACGTCGTAATCGAAAGACTTCGGGTCGGTGTCGAGGCCGGCGACGACGACGCCGGGGCTGGCGAAGCGCGCGTAGAAATCGGTATGGCCGTCGGTGATGTCATGCCCGGCGATACCCGGCAGCCAGATCACCTTCTGCACCCCGAGCACACGACTGAGTTCTGTCTCGACATCGTGCTTGGCCCGGCCGCGGTTGCGGTTGTCGTTGAGCACGCAACTCTCGGTGATGATCGCGGTGCCCTGGCCGTCGACCTCGATGCCACCGCCTTCGAGCACCAGGTCGGTGTGCACGGTCGCCACGCCGGCGCGCGCGGCCACGAACTCGGCGACCTTGCCGTCGCGCCGGTGCTCCTGCTTGCCGCCCCAGCCGTTGAAGTTGAAGTCCACCCCACCCCAACCACTGGCGCCCTTCACGAACACCGGGCCGGTGTCGCGGATCCACAGGTCGTCGATCGGGGCGGCGATCAGCTCGACGTTCGACGCTCCGATCAGTTCGCGCGCCAGGTCCATCTCTTCCGAGCGCACCAGCATCGACACCGGCTCGAACCGGGCGATCGTGGTCGCGATGGTCGCGAGGTCGCGACGCACCTGCGGCAGCAGCCGTCGTCCCCAGATCCGTTCACTGGCCCCGAACGCCATCCACGTTCGCTTGTGCGGGTCGCCCTCGTCCGGCATCACCCACGGGCCGGTGTCGTCTTTGTGTGCCGAAGGCGGCGCCGACGAGTCCGTCTCCTCGCAACCGGCGAGCACCACCGCCCCTATCGCCGCCATCCCCGCCTGCAGGAGCCGTCGCCGCATCATGCGGTTGACGCTAGCTCGGATGGGACGAGAAAACTCGGCCCGAGAAATCCATGGCGTCAATCGCCAAGCGCGCAGAGCTACCCCGACTGAACCCAGGTACTTCTTCCGGGCGTCAGAGGTCCCTGACTGCAAAAACCACCGCAAATCGCAACCACGATTGCACTCACGTACGTTCCAACAGGATCCCGGGAGCTCGCGATCGGCCGGCAGCCGCGAAACCCGAGGCCGGGAAAATTCGCAAAAAAGCCCCTCACCTGCGGTGACAGGTGAGGGGCTTATGGCGGTGGCGGAGGGATTTGAACCCTCGGTGGGGGGTTACCCCACACACGCTTTCGAGGCGTGCTCCTTAGGCCGCTCGGACACGCCACCGTGTGGCAGCTTACCGGCCGCAGGCTGCCTTGCCCTAATCGGGCTCTGACCAGCGGTCCTACCGCTGGCGGGCGAAGAACTGCTCCATCAGCGCCGCGCACTCGGCCTCGAGGACCCCGCCGCGGACCTCCGGCCGGTGCGTCAGCCGGCGGTCACGGACGACGTCCCACAGCGAGCCGACGGCGCCGGTCTTGGGTTCCCAGGCTCCGAACACCACCCGCGCCACGCGGGACATCACCAGCGCGCCGGCGCACATGGTGCACGGCTCGACGGTGACCGCCAGGGTCGCGCCTTCCAACCGCCAGCCGTCGCCGTGCACCGCGGCGGCCGCCCGCAGCGCGAGGATTTCGGCGTGCGCGGTCGGGTCCCCCAGTGATTCGCGGGCATTGGCCGCCCGGGCCAGCTCTACCCCGTCTGCCGAGAAGACCACCGCACCGATCGGTACGTCGTCGGCTCCGGCCAGTTCGGCGGCCTCCAGCGCCAGCCGGATCAGCCGTTCATCAGCGGAGCTCACCGCCCCAGCTTGTCCAATACCGCCACGAGTTCGTCGTTGAAGCCCATCTCCTGGGCGATGCGGCTGAGTTGTTCGTCGGCGTATTCGTCGTCGGCGAGGATCACGCCGAGCACCGCCTCGGGCAGACCCAAATCGGCCAGCAGCCCGAGGTCGCCTTCCTCGAACGGGTCGTCCTCTTCGAGCTCTTCCAGGCTCAGGTCGGCGTCGAGTTTCTCCAGCACGTCGGCCGCGATGTCGTAGTCCAGCGCCGCAGTGGCATCCGACAGCAGCAACCGGGCACCGGAGGGGGCCGGGCGGACGATCACGAAGAACTCGTCGTCGACATTCAGTAGGCCGAAAACCGCACCGGCAGAACGGAGTTCACGAAGTTCAGTCTCAGCGGCAGTCAGGTCCACCAGCGCCGAGCGCTTCAGCGGCGCGCAACGCCATGCGCCGTCCTCCCGGACGACCGCGACACCGAAGCCGTCGGGGAGATCGGCCACCTGCTGCTGAGCCTGCGCGCGCTGTACTCCCATGCAGATAACGCTAGTCCGCGCTCTGCAACTTGACCAGCGGTCCCATATGTACCCGGCCTGGGCAGTGTGCAAACCTTGGAAGGTGACAACTCCGGTGTGTGTGCTGGGTTTGGGCCTCATCGGCGGTTCGCTGATGCGGGCCGGGCAGGCCGCGGGCCGCGAGGTCTTCGGATACAACCGCTCCATCGATGCGGTGAAGTCTGCGACGGCAGACGGCTTCGACGCGACCGACGACCTCACTGCCGCCCTGAAACGTGCCGCGCTGAGCGAGGCGCTGATCGTCCTGGCGGTGCCGGTGCCCGCGCTGCCGATCATGCTCGAGCACATCCGCGACACTGCGGCGGACTGCCCGCTCACCGATGTGGTGAGCGTCAAAGGCAATGTGCTGCAACAGGTTCAGGAGTACGGCCTGCTCGACAAATTCGTCGGCGGACACCCGATGGCCGGCACTGCGCATTCTGGCTGGACGGCCGGTGCCGCCGATCTGTTCGCCGGCGCGCCGTGGGTGGTCAGCGTGGACGATCACGTCGACCCACAGGTCTGGGCCCAGGTGATGCATCTGGCGCTGGACTGCCGCGCGGTGATCGTGCCGGCCCGCTCCGACGAACACGACGCGGCGGCCGCCGCGATCTCCCACCTGCCACATCTGCTCGCCGAGGCACTGGCCACGACGGCCGGCGAGGTCCCGCTGGCGTTCGCGCTGGCCGCGGGCTCGTTCCGGGACGGCACCCGGGTCGCGGCCACCGCACCCGACCTGGTCCGGGCCATGTGCGAGGCCAACGCCGCCGAGCTGACGGTCATGCTGGACCGGGCCATGGAGCTGCTGAGCCAGGCCCGCTCGTCGCTCGTCGAGGCCCAATCGGTGGCTGAGCTGGTGGACGGTGGCCATGCCGCCCGGGTCCGCTACGACAACTTCCCCCGGCCACAGATCATGACGACGACCATCGGGGCCGACGGCTGGCGCGAAGAGCTGGCCGCGCAGGGCCGGGCCGGTGGGGTGATCAGATCCGCTCTGCCAGTCCGGGGTAGCCGAGGATGAAGCCGTCGTCGTCGACGGTGATGGAGGTGTCGGCGACGGGCGAGTCCAGCTTGATCGGGTTGCCGGGACCTGCGCTGGTGTAGCCGATGGTCACAGATTCGACCGTCAGATCCGGCACCCGGACGTAGACGACGGGCAGCGACACCGACGCGGTGCGGTTGTGCAGCCCGGTACGCCGGATGGGCAGCGCATTGAAGAACGGGCTGAAGACCACGTCGACGTCCAGCGCTCCGTTGTAGGCGGCGCGGCGCGTCTGGTTCTGGTGGTCCTGCACCAGCCACATGTTCTCTTCGTCGCGGGCGATCGATAGCTGCCGCTCGCGCTGCGCGAGGGTCACGGTCAGTGACAGCCGTTTGGTCGCGCCGCTTTCGTCGGTCACCAGGTCATAGGACGCGCTGAACGCGGGATGTATGTCGGTGGCAGCGGCGACGATCCGGCCATAGGCCTTGATCCGGTTGCCGGACAACTGGACCCGGACCGACTCCATGCGCGACACATCCTGCGCGCGCCAGGTCAGAATCGCCGGCCAGGCGGGTTCGGTGGCATCGGACTGGGCTGCGCTCACCCGTCTACCGTAGGCGACGAAGGCCCGGCTTTGCAGCCGCGATGGCAAGTCCGGACGGTCCCGGCCGCGATGCCCGCACCGCCAACGCCAACGCGGCGTCGAGAGCCAGGGCGAGCACTGCCACGAGCAGGGCGCCGACCAGCGCGAGATAGAACTGCCGAACCTTGATGCCGTCGATCAAGAACCGTCCGAGCCCACCCAGACTGGCGTAGGCCGCGACAGTCGCGGTGGCCACCACCTGTAGCGTCGCGGTCCGCAGCCCGCCGACGATCAGCGGCATGGCGTTCGGCACCTCGGTGCGCAGCAGTACCTGGCGCTCGGTCATGCCCATGGCGCGGGCGGCGTCGACCACCACCGGATCGACGTTGGCGATCCCGGCGTACGTCCCGGCCAGCAGGGGCGGAATGCCCAGCAGCATCAAGGCGACGGTCGGTGGCAGCAGGCCCAGGCCCCACAGCAGGACGCCGAGCAGCAAGACACCGAGGGTGGGCAGGGCGCGCAAGGCGTTGACGCCGCCGACCACCAGGGCCGTGCCGCGGCCGGTGTGCCCGACGTACATGCCCACGGGAATGGCGACGAGGGCACTGCAGAGCACCGCGATGCCGGTGTACTCCAGGTGTTCCAGCATCCGCATGCCGAGGCCCGCCGGGCCGGTCCAATTGGCCGCGGTGAAGATGTAGGCGAGGGCCTGGTGCAGGAAGTTCATGCCGGTGCCTTCGCCCGGGTCCATGGCGTGGCCAGGCGGCCGGCGGCCAGGATGAGCAGGTCGACGACCACTGCCAGCACGAAGATCGCGATGATGCCGGCGACGATCTGGTCGCTCTTGTCGGCCTGATAGCCCTCGGTGAACCAGGTGCCGAGCCCGCCGATGCCGATCACCGAACCGACCGACACCATCGAGATGTTGGTGACGGCGACCACGCGCATCCCGGCCGTGAGGACCGGAATCGCCAGGGGCAGTTCGATTCTCAAGAAGCGGGTGCGTGGCCGGTAGCCGATGGCGGTGGCCGCCTCCCGGGTCTCCGCCGGGACGGCATCGAGCGCTTCGGGCACCGTCCGCATCAGCAGCGCCACGGTGTACAGCGTCAGGGCGACCAGGACGTTGGCTTCGTCGAGAATCCGCGTCGGGATGATCAACGGCAGCACCACGAACAGCGCCAACGACGGGATGGTGAAGATGATGCTGGCTGTGATGGTGCTGACCCGCCGCAGCCGTGGCCGCTGCCGCACATAGGCACCCAGTGGTACCGCGATGAGCACCCCGATCAACAACGGCAGCAGGGCCAGCCGCAGGTGAATCTGCGTCAGCACCCAAGCGGTCTCGAGGTGGGTCAGCAGGTATCGCATTGGGGGCCTTTACGGCTCTTGATGAGAGCCATCACATCATCGAGGCCCACGCCACCGATCACGCGGCCCTGCTCATCGACCGCCACCCCCAGCCCGGACGGGGACGACAACGCCGAGTCCAGCGCCAGTCGCAGGGTGCCGTCGGGTCGGAACAGTGAGCCACCGGCGATGGTGCTGTCGTACAAGGACTTTCCGATGCGATGCAGGCGCACCCCGTCGGCGTTGATCCACGCGTACGGGGTGCCGTCGGCGTTGACCACCAGCGCCCATTGGCCGTCGCCGAGTTCCAGTGCGTCGACCGCGGGTTCGGCGACGGTACGAATGTCGCGCAGGTGAAGTCCGGTCGTGTCGCGGAACTGCAGGCCCCGGTAGCCGCGGTCGGCACCGACGAATCCGGCGACGAATGCGTTGGCCGGGTTGGACAACAGCCGCTGCGGTGCGTCGTACTGCTGCAGCGTGCCGCCAGGTCCGAACACCGCGACACGGTCGCCGAGTTTGACGGCTTCATCGATGTCGTGCGTGACGAACACGATGGTCTTGCGTAGATCGCTTTGTAGCCGCAGGATTTCGGCCTGCAGATCTTCACGAACCACGGGGTCCACCGCGCTGAACGGCTCGTCCATCAGCAGGATGGGCGGGTCGGCGGCCAGCGCCCGGGCCACCCCGACCCGCTGTTGCTGTCCGCCCGACAATTGGGCCGGGTAGCGGTCGGCGAGCTTGACGTCGAGTCCGACGCGCTCCAACACACCCAGCGCCTTTTTCCTTGCGCTGCGGCGTGATTCGCCTTTCAGCACCGGCACGGTGGCGACGTTGTCCACCACTTTCAGGTGCGGCATGAGCCCGGCGCTCTGCAGCACGTACCCGATGCCGAGGCGCAGCCGCACCGGGTCGACGGTGGCGACGTTGGCACCGTCGACGGTCAAGGTGCCGGATGTCGGGTCGATCATCCGGTTGATCATCCGCATGGAGGTGGTCTTGCCGCAGCCGGACGGCCCGACGAACACCGACAGTGTGCCCTCGGCGATCTCGAGGCTCAGCTCGTCGACAGCGACGGCGCTGCCGTAGCTCTTGGTGACCTTGTCGAACGTGATCATCGGCTCACCGGCTTGTCGAACCCGTTGTCCTGCACCCATTTTCTCGCGGCCTGGTCCGCGTCGACACCGCTGTTACCGGATACCGCGGTGTTCATCTCGATCAGCGCTTTCGTGGTGAGTTTCGCGCTGACGCCATCCAGCACCGTCTTGAGCAGATCGGATTTCTTCTGCGACGCCACCAGGGGCACCACGTTGGCGGCCAGGAAGTTGTGCTTCGGATCGTCGAGTACCACCAGGTTGTTCTGGACGATGGCGGGCGAGGTACTGAAAATATCTGCCGCGGTGACGGTTCCGTCGACCAGTGCCCGGACCGTGGCCGGTCCCCCGCCGTCGCTGATGGCGATGAAGTTGACCGGTGCGATGTCGAGGCCGTACTTGGCCTTCAGCCCCGGGAGGCCTTCGGTCCGCTGCAGAAATTCCGACGGCGCACCGAATTTCACCTGGGCAGAATGCTGCGCCAGGTCACCGATGGTTTTCAGGTTCCACTTCTTGGCGGTCTCCGCCGAAACGGCCACAGTGTCGGTGTCGGCGGCCGGGGAGGGGGTCAGGATCGACAGATCGCCGGGAAGCGCTCGCGCCAGCGCCAATTCGACGTCATCGGCGGCCGTGGCCGTGGTCTTCGGATCGAAGTACTGCAGCAGATTGCCGGTGTATTCGGGGATGAGGTCGATCGAATGATCTTTCACCGCAGGGACGTACGTCTCGCGGCTGCCGATGCCGAACTGCCGGCCGACGGTAAAGCCGTTGGCGGCCAATGCCTGCGCATAGATCTCGGCGATGATCTTCGACTCGGGGAAGTCGGCGGACCCCACCACGATCGACTTGAGATCACCCGAGATACTGCCCCCGCCGAGGGGATTGGCGCTGCCGCATCCGGTCAGCAGGACAGCGAGCAGCAGGACCAGAGCGGCGAGAAGTCTGCGCGGTGCGGCAGTGCGCGCCCCGGCTCCCCCAAAGTCCATCCGAACGTCCTTTCGGCGTCGTGCACTCAGGCCGACCCTAGCGTTATTCGAAAATTGGTGCCGCAGTTCCCGGCATCCTGCCCGCAGAACAGTCAAGATGGTGGCTATGAGTAGCGATCACGCGTCGACCCCCGAGCCGACCGAGCCGACGCCCGAGGCCGCGCCCACCCACGCCGAACCTGCGGCGCCCAAGTCGCCCAAATCGTCGAAGTCGCCCAAGACTCCCGAGTCGGCGGTGAAGTTCACCCGAACGGCGGCCCTGTGGTCAGCGCTGGTTCTCGGTTTCCTGATCCTGATCCTGCTGCTGGTGTTCGTCATCCAGAACGACACCCCGGTCGACATCGTCCTGCTCGGCTGGAAGCTGCACCAGGTGCAACTGGGCGTGACCATCCTGCTCGCGGCGATCGCCGGCGGCCTGCTGACCTTCGCGGTCGCCACCACCAGGATCCTGCAACTGCGGCTGGCCGCGAAGAAGAACCTGAAGGCCGGGCTCTAAAGGACCGCCAGCCCGGCGGCGATCAGCGGCGCGACGGCCTCACCGACGGGGTCGTCGTGGCCCGCCCCGCCGGCGGCCATCCGGGCCCGGAAGTCGATACCGGCCGCGATGATCGCCAGCTTGAAGTACGCCAGCGCCAGATAGAACTCCCAATGATCCAAAGGCTGCCCGGCCGCAACCGAGTACTTCTGGGCCAGCTGGTCCATCGGCGCAATCTTGTCCGAGGACCAGGCCGCATCCGAATGCACCATCGAGAACATCGGGTGCCGGTAGACGCACATCAACGCCGCATCCGACAGCGGATCCCCCAGGGTCGACATCTCCCAGTCCAGCACCGCCCGCACCTTCGTGGCGTCGACGGCGTCGAGCATGGTGTTGTCGATCCGGTAGTCCCCGTGCACGATCGCCGCCCGGCTCTGCGGCGGCAGCTTCTCAGCCAGCAGGCCATGCAACCGACGCACATCGGCATCGCGCGGATCGTCGGGCAGCCGCACCAGATCCCACTGCGAACCCCAACGCCGCACCTGCCGCTCCAGATACCCGTTGGCCTTACCGAAGTCCCCCAGCCCGACAGCTTCCGGATCCAGGGCATGCAGATCGGCCAACACCGTGATCAGCGCTTCCACGCAAGCGTCGATGGCCTGCTGATCCCCCAGCGCGTCCAGCTCCGCCGAATACCGCACCACCCGGCCAGGCACGAAATCAACCATCTGGAACGGCGCACCCAGCACCGAATCGTCGTTGCGCATCGTCACCGCATGCGCCACCGGCACCGTCGTACCCTCCAGCGCCGCAACGACTTTGTACTCACGAGCCATGTCATGCGCCGACGGCGTCAGACCGTGCAGCGGCGGCCGGCGCAACACCCACTTGGCAGCATCGTCGAACACCAGGAACGTCAGATTCGACCGGCCCCCGGCAATCAGCTCAGCACGCAACTCACCACTGCGGGCCACCCCGATGTCACGCAGGTGCGCGTCGAGGGCAGTCAGATCCAAACCGTCGAGACTGGTCACCCGATCTGTCTACCACCGCTGATTTCTCGGCAGCAGGTCCCACACGTGGTCGACGCTGTTGACGCCGGCGACCGCGAGCCGGCCACTGCGCGAGGACAGCAGCCGGGTGATGCCGGTGTAGTCGACCTGGAACGACAGGATGCGCTCGGTCGGCAGGATGTCGTGCAGCAGCCCGTTGATGACGCCGCCGTGGCTGAAGATCGCGACGGTGTCGTCGGCCTCGGCTTCGCTCGCGATGTCGGCGATGGCCTCGGCGATGCGGGCCAGGAACGCGTCTTCGTCGACGCTGCTGGGCAGGTGGCCGGACATCAGCCGGGCCATCTCCTCGGGGTGCTCGGCCGCGATCTGCTCGATCGGGATGTACTGCTCCATGTCGCGGTCGTACTCGGCGAGCCGGTCATCGATCTCGATGGGCAGCCCGAGCGCGTCCGCCATCGGCTGGCCGGTCTGGATGGCGCGCTTCTGCGGGCTGCTGATCAGCCGGGTGATCGGGTACCGCTTGAGCGCGTCGGGCAGCCGGCCGGCCTGGGCGATGCCTTCCTCGGACAGGTCGGGGTCGGCACCTTCGCCGGGCTCATTGCGCAGCGGCAGGGCATGACGGATCAGAAGCAGTTGCATAGCGGTTTCCTCCACAGCGGTTGTGCGCTGACGGGCAATACTATGCAGCTAAGTTGTCATGACAAGACACCGAGAGGTGGTACACCAATGGTCGGCTCCAAGTCGCGCCATGAGCATGTCGCGGCGGTGCTGCGGCAACGGATCACGCGACACGAGTACCAGATCGGTGAGTCACTGCCCGCCGAGAGCGCGCTGTGCGCGGAGTTCGACGTATCCCGAGGGCCGGTCCGTCAGGCCCTCGCGACACTGAAAAACGAAGGCCTGATCCGCATTTCGCGGGGCAAGCCCGCCACCGTCCGCAGCCACGACGTCCGCCAGACGCTGGACACGTTCACGCCGTTCACCCAGTGGGCCGAACGCAATGGCCGCACCGCAGGGAGCCGGACCCTGGAGGTCTCGCGCAGACGCGCCGGCGAGACCGCAGCCGCCGCGCTCAGCCTGACCACCGACGACTTCGTCGTCGAAGTGCTGCGCGTGCGACTGCTCGACGGCGAGCCGGCGATGATCGAACGGAGCAGTTTCACCGACGCGGTGGGTTCGCTGCTGTTCGAGTTCGACACCGACTCCGGATCGATCACCGACTATCTGACCGACCGTGGTGTGCATTGGGAGGCCATGGAGCACGTGCTGGACGCTGTCGCCGCGGACGGCGTCGATGCCGAGAATCTGCACATCGAGCTGGGCAGTCCCCTGTTGCGTGAGCGTCGGACCTCACGCGACCAGTTCGGGGTGGCGTTCGAATACTCCGACGACCGCTACCGGCCCGACGTGGTGGCCTTCAGCATCGTCAATGCGCGCACGATCGACGTCCGTATCTGACGCACAGTCCCCCGCAAGCGAACTCGCGGGGGACTGTGCGCGGTTGCCTAGTCGGCCGCGGGCATCCGGCCCCAGTGCGGGACCAGCAGCAGCAGCGCGATGAACGCGGCTCCGGCGAAGCCGTAGAACAGCGTCGAGGTGCTCAGGTAGCCCGGCAGCAGGCCGCCGAGGATCGCGCCGACCGAGCCGCAGCCGTTGATGATGCCCGTGGCGGTGCCGGCGTGCTTTGTGGTCCCGAAGTCGACGGCCGCGACACACGAGATCATGGCGTCGGCACCGTAGACGGTCAGCCCGATCATGCCGAGCACGACGACCATGACCCAGACGTTGCCGGTCGCAGTCAGCGGCGCGAACAGCGCGAGCGACGCAACCAGCAGGCCCAGGCTGATCACACTTGCGGGTATCCGACGGGCCTTGAACACCTTGTCGGAGACGCGGCCCAGCAGGATCGGGGCGGCGATGCCGGCGACGCCGAACGCCACCGGAACAGCAACGGCGGTGAACTTGTCACTGTCGTGCAGCCGCTCGGCGACGATCACAGGGCCCCACAGCAGGATCGCGTAGCGCGCCGGCTTGAGCAGAAAGTACGCTGCCCCAAGGGTTCTCACCATCGAATCCTTCAGCACCACGGCGAGCGCCTCACGCCAGGTCGAGCTGGGCTCGGCAATGGCCTCGACCGCATGGGAGTCATCGAGCTCGATACCCTCCTTGGCGTCCTGCGCTGCCCGGTACTCCTCGATCGGCGGCAGGCCGATGTCTTCGGGCCGGTTGCGCTGGAAGACCAAGAACAGCACGAACACGACGGCGACGATGCCCGCACCGCTGAAGAATGCTGCGCGCCAACTGCCGAACACGTGGTAGGCGAACCACCCGACCACCGGTGCGGCGACCAGGCCGCCGAAGGCGTAGTTGGTGCTCCACAGTCCCAGAACGCGGCCGCGTTCCCCGATGGAGAAGAACTGGGCCATGTTGGTCAATGTGCCAGACCAGCCGGTCGACTGCGCCAGCCCTTGCACGACCATCAACGGCAGCAGAAAGACCACTGCCGGTAGCAGGCCCATGAACATGGTGGCAATCGCCGAGATGGCCAGGCCGCCGAGCACGACCACCCGTGGGCCGAACCGATCAGAGACCTGTCCCCAGACGAATTGGCCGACGGCGTAGGCAGTGAGGTAAGCGGCGTCGAGATCGGCCAGGACGCTCTTGGTCAGGTGAACGTGCAGGACAGGGTCTTCGAGGATGCCGAGTTTGGCGACGGAGAACGCCTGACGGGTGAAATAGAAACCGGCATAGGCGATCCACGTGATGGCGAAGATGCGGATACGCCAGCGTTCGTACATCGGATTGGTGGTGCGCGACTTGGAGAGCACGGTCTGCGACATGGCTGTTCACTTCCACTGGGTGCGGTTCGAGAATGCGGGGTGTGGGAAAGCACAAGGGCCGACTGGAGGCGCGGATCGCGGCATTGAGATCGTCGGCGAGGCAAGAGTTTTGAAGCGAGAAGCAGAGGCGGCGAAGATGGCGGCGGTCGGGACCGAGGGTGCGATACCAGACCGCCGCGGAGAATATCGTCGGAATCAGCCCAAGCCGGCCACCAAACCGGGCAGGTCGGCGACGCTGTCCACGATGTGAGTGGCGCCGGCCTCGGCCAATTGAGCGGCGTTGTGGGCACCGGTGAGGACGCCGACGGATGCGCGCGCACCGGCACGCAATCCGGTGATGACGTCCGATGAGGTGTCACCGACGACGAGCATCGACCGCACCGAATCGGTCTCGGTTTGCATGAGGGCTTTGAGCGCCATGTCGGGGTAGGGACGGCCGCGGACCCCGGGCTGGGGGCAGAGCACCACGTCCGCGATGCCCTGCCAGCCCAGCGCATCGATGATGGCGTTCTGGGTTTCCTTGGCGAAGCCGGTGGTCAGCGCGACTTTGATGCCCGCGGATCGAAAAGATGTAATGACATCTTCGGCTTGCGGGATAGGGCTGCACTGGCCGTCTGTCACCAGCTGGGCGTAGCAGCGCTCGAACTCCTTGTTGGCTGCCTGCGCCTGCTCTTCATTGCCGCGGCTGAGGTGGCGGAACACCACGATCTTCGACTGCCCCATCGTGTCGGAGACGTAGCGCAGCATTTCCTCGCGGTCCGCGTCGGTCTTCGACAGCCCGGCGTAGCTGTCGGCGGCAAGGAACGATTGCTGTACCAGGCCGGTGTCCTCGACCGTCGTACCGGCCATGTCGAACACGACCAGACTGATTCCTGATGCTGATTGGTTGGTCACTTCTCGGGTCCTTTCCCGTTGTGGTGATTGGGTTTTGAGGTGGTTCAGACAGCAGCCGGGATACCCGTGGCCGACAGCGCGCGTTCGACGCTGTCGGCCGCCAGGCCCATGCTCGTGGTCATGCCGATCCCGGTGGTGACGGTCACGACGTGTGTGCGGTCCACCGGCTCCTCGAGGAGGAACTCCTGCCCGGGGGCCGCGCAGTAGACGCCCTGCCAACGTTCGCCTATTTCGATATCGTTGACGCCGAACAACTTTCGGGTGTGGTCGAGCAGGATGTCGAAGCCCTGCTCGGACTGGAAGGGCTCTGCCGCGACTTCCCGGATGTGGGTGTCGCCGATCAGCAGCGAGCCGTCCGGTTGCGGTGTGTACATCAGGTGCAGATCGATGTCGGAAGCGTCGGGATGCTCGGCCCGCAGTCGCTGCGCGACGGCGCCGACGCCCGGCAGGTCCTCGAAGCCCGCGTAGCGCACCAGCGACCAGCCGGTGAACAGCGGCGCGGGCAGCGCGAACTCCAGCGGCACCCTGGCCCGGATCATGTGCAGCCGGCAGCGCAGCAGACCATCGCGTTCGGCGAGCTCAGGGAACAACCGGTCGATGTCGTAGTTGACGGTGATGAAGGTCGTCTCGGCGCGCAGCGGGCCTCGAGAGGTGTGCACGATGCCCGGCTCGAAGCCGGATGCGGCTGTACGCCAAAGGAATTCGACACCCACCGATTCCAGCCAACGCGCGATGGACGGCGCAGCGGTACGTGGGTCGACCTGTAGATCGTTGGGCAGATACATGCCACCGACCACGCGCGGGTCGCGCACCGGGACGCGTTCGAGCATCTGCTGACGGTCGAGCACCCGGACGTCACCGCTGGGCCGGACGTCCTCGAACTCACGCATGACGGCCAGCTCGTCCTCATGGCGGGCCACACAGTACGTACCGGCCTCCTTCGACCAGAACCCGGCTTGCCGAGATAGGTCGAGCCAGTGCTCACGGCCGACTCGGGCGTAGTCGAGAGCGAGGCCGGCCTGTGCGGTGATGCACGCATGACCGAAGTTCTGCACCGAAGCGCCGACCACTCCCGCGGCATGGTCCACCACGGCGACCGAGAGCCCGCGGCGGTGGGCGTGATAGGCGTGCGCGAGACCGACGATTCCGGCTCCCACGACGACGACGTCGTAGCTTCGTTGATTTGGCATGGCAACAACAGTGCGGCACGTCAGGTCAGTTGTCAATACAAGTTATGGCGAATTCAGTACTCGTATATATAAGTAGAACGGAGAGTGAACTCGCGGGAAACGACGCCGTCGGCCCACTGCCCGTGACATCCCGACTGCCATGGCAGCATGGGGCACCAGCACCCGGCCCAGCACCGAAGGAGCCGCCATGGGGTACGCCGACGAACTCTTCGACCTCACCGACCGGGTCGTCCTGATCACCGGGGGCAGTCGCGGACTCGGCCGCGAGATGGCGTTCGCGGCGGCGCACTGCGGCGCCGACGTCATCATCGCCAGCCGGAACCTCGAGTCGTGTCAGACCACCGCCGACGAGATCGTCGAGGCGACGGGACGCGCGGCGCTTGCCCACCAGGTGCACGTCGGACGCTGGGACGAGCTCGACGTGCTGGTCGATGCCGCGTATGCCCGGTTCGGCAAGGTCGACGTGCTGGTCAACAACGCCGGGATGTCACCGCTGTACGAGTCGTTGGGCTCGGTGCCGGAGAAGCTGTTCGACGCGGTGGTGAACCTGAACTTCAAGGGGCCGTTCCGATTGTCGGCATTGGTCGGCGAGCGCATGGTGGCCGACGGCGGCGGGTCGATCATCAACATCAGCTCGTCGGGCTCGCTGCGCCCCGATGCCTACATGCTGCCGTACGCCGCCGCCAAGGCCGGATTGAACACGCTCACAGAGGGTTTCGCGAAGGCATTCGGCCCGACTGTGCGGGTCAACACCCTGATGGCCGGGCCGTTCCTCACCGACATCAGCAAGGCCTGGGGTGCGGATACGTCCAGCGCCTTCCGGTCACTGCCTCTGCGACGCGCCGGTAACCCGCGCGAAATCGTCGGCGCCGCACTGTTTTTGATGTCCGATGCATCGAGCTTCACCACCGGTTCGATCTTGCGGGCCGACGGCGGTTTCGCCTAGCTGGATCTGGCCGCCACCAAGGCACTGATGGCGGCGGCCAGCGATGCCTCCACTCGCGCGCGCTCGTCACCCATCCCGACCAGAACGTCCACGATGAGCGGCGTCAGGATTTCCATCAAGCCGTGCCCTTCATGGCCGAAAAACCCTGCCATCTCCAGCATTACGCCGCCGTGGATGACGCTCCAGATACGGCCCGCGATCGCCGCGTCATCGCCGTCGCGAATACGTCCGGCCTCGATCATCCGGCGAACCGAACGACGCAGCGTCTGGAACGACGCGTCCGAGCTTCCGGCGTGCCCGGTGACGGTCAGATCATTGCGCTGAGTCAGCAGTGCCGCCGGCGCGACAGTGCCGAACATCAGCTGGTAGCGCTGGGGTTTGTCCATCGCGAAGCGGTGATACACGGACCCCATCGAGATGAAGTCGGCCACCGGATCGTCGGTCTCCGGCACCCCGGCCAGCACCTGGGCGAACCGGTCGAACGCCTCGCTTGCGATGGCGTCGACCACGCCCGTCATCGAGCCGAAGTGCGTGTACACCACCATGGTTGACGTGCCGACCTCGGCGGCGAGCTTGCGCACGCTCAGCGCCTGGATGCCGTCGCGCTCCAGAATCGCGATACCGGCTTCGATCAATTGCCGACGAATTTCATCGCTCACCCTTGCGCACCTCTCATAACAGTGTTATACCAGTAACCACAGCCAATAACACTGTTATGGAGGTTCTGGGATGACCAACCGCTACTTGGAAGGCGCGTTCGCGCCACTGCACGACGAATTCACCCTGACCGACCTGACCGTCACCGGCACGATCCCGGACTATCTCGACGGTCGCTATCTGCGCAACGGCCCGAACCCGATCGGCGAGATCGATCCGGAGCTCTACCACTGGTTCATCGGCGACGGCATGGTCCATGGCGTCCGCATCCGCGACGGCAAGGCCGAGTGGTACCGCAACCGGTGGGTCCGCGGCCCGATGACCGCCCACACGTTGGGCGAGCCGGCCCCCGAAGGACATTTCGGCCCGTCCGGCATCGGCGCCAACACCAACGTGCTCGGCCACGCAGGCAAGACGCTGGCGCTGGTCGAAGGCGGCCTGGCCAACTACGAACTCAGCGAGGAGTTGGACACCGTCGGCGTCTGCGATTTCGACGGCACCCTCAGCGGCGGCTACACCGCACACCCGAAACGCGACCCGGAAACCGGTGAGCTGCATGCTGTTTCGTACAGCTTCGCGCGCGGCAACACCGTGCAGTACTCAGTGATCGGCACCGATGGTCGCGCCAAGCGCACCGTCGACATCGAGGTGCACGGCAGCCCGATGATGCATGATTTCTCGCTGACCGAGCGGCACGTGATCTTCTACGACCTGCCCGTGACGTTCGACGCCCGGATCGTCACAGAGATGGCAGTGCCCAAGGCACTGCGGGTGCCCGCGCGACTTCTGTTGTCCTCGTTGATCGGTCGGGTCAAGATCCCCGACCCCGTCACCGCCCGGCAGCCGAACCTCAACCAGCGGGACCGCCGGATGCCGTACTCGTGGAACCCGAAATATCCGGCACGCGTTGGCGTCATGCCGCGCGATGGCGGCAGCGCCGACGTCCGCTGGTTCGACGTCGAGCCGTGCTACGTCTTCCACCCGCTGAACGCGTACGACTCCCCTGACGACAACACGATCATCCTCGATGTCGTGCGGCACCCGAAGATGTTCGACACCGACCAGCTGGGGCCGAACGAGGGGTCGCCCACCCTCGAGCGCTGGACCGTCGACCTGGGCGACGGCAAGGTCCGCGAGGAACGCTTCGACGATCATCCGCAGGAGTTCCCCCGCCTCGACGAGCGCCTGGTCGGCAAGCGCCACCGCTACGGCTACGCACCCACCGTCAGCGAAGGCGCGGGCGGCAGCGACACCCTGCTCAAGCACGACCTGATCGCCGGCAGCACCGCAACGCGCTTCTTCGGCGCCGGGAAG
The DNA here is from genome assembly GCF_048282635.1 of Mycobacterium sp. PDNC021. Lineage (NCBI taxonomy): Bacteria > Bacillati > Actinomycetota > Actinomycetes > Mycobacteriales > Mycobacteriaceae > Mycobacterium > Mycobacterium sp. PDNC021. The sequence continues at coordinate 1,094,299 of NZ_CP182502.1, read as the reverse complement.
ATGCTGGGCGAGTTCGTCTTCCACCCGTCATCGCCGACCGCGGCCGAAGACGACGGGGTGCTGATGGGCTACGTCTACGACCAGCCGACCGACCGCAGCGAGCTCGCGATCCTCGACGCACAGACGTTGGAGGACGTCGCGAGCATCAAGATTCCGCACCGGGTACCGGCCGGATTCCACGGCAACTGGGTGCCGACCGCCTGATCGCCGAAAGGCCAGTTGCGGCACGCTTTTCACGAAATTGCGTGCTGTAGCTGGCCACTCGGCGTCAGGGGGTGATGATGTTGAACGCCGGGTCGGGCCGGTCGACGACGCTCAGCAGTGTCGGGAGTGCGGCGGTGTCACCGGCCACCTCCACGCCTGGCGAGCTGGTGTCTCCGGCGGCAAATGCCAAGAGCCGCAACTTGTTCGCCAGGGTGACGGTGGCCTGCGCGGTGCCCGGGTCAGCCGTGACCTTGCGGTGCACCAGAACTCCATTGCGCAGCGCCAGCCGGTAGTTGGTGGCCACGTCCTGGAACGTCACGTCGATGGCGAGGTTCAGGTCCCACGCGCGCGGGCCGTTGACGTTGATCGCGAAAGTGTCGAACATCTGCTCAGGCGTCAACTGCGCCAGCATCGTCGGTGATGCCGACTGGGTCGGGGTGCCGAAGTTGCCGACGCGCAGTTCGGTGGCGCCGGACAGGAAGAAGTTGCGCCACACCGCGTTCTCGGCGCCGTAGGCCAGCTGCTCCAGGGTGTCCGCGTACAGCTCCCGGGCGGCGGCGTGGTGCTCGTCGGTGAAGATCGCGTGATCCAACAGGGTTACCGCCCAACGGAAGTCACCCTCGTCGAACGCGGCCTGCGCCAGCTCGACGACCCGGTCGATACCGCCCATGGCCGCCACGTAGCGGGGCGCCGCCGCAGCCGGCGGATGCTGCCAGAGCCGGCCCGGGTTGCCGTCGAACCAGCCCATGTAGCGCTGGTAGACCGCTTTCACGTTGTGGCTGACCGAGCCGTAGTAGCCGTGGGTGTGCCAGGCCTGCTCCAAAGCCGGTGGCATCTGGAAGGTTTCGGCGATCTCGATGCCGGTGTAGCCCTGGTTGAGCTGCCGCAGCGTCTGGTCGTGCAGGTAGGCGTACAGATCCCGTTGCACCGAAAGGTAGTCGATGATGTTGTCCTGGCCCCAGGTCGGCCAGTGGTGGGATGCGAAGACGACGTCGGCCCGGCCGGCGAAGGTGTCGATGGCCTCGGTCAGGTAACCGGCCCAGCCGTGCGGGTCGCGCACCAGTGCGCCACGCAGCGTCAGTAGGTTGTGCAGGTTGTGGGTGGCGTTCTCGGCCATGCACAGTGCCCGGAATTTCGGGAAATAGAAATGCATTTCGGCGGGGGCCTCGGTGCCGGGCGCCATCTGGAACTCGATCTCGACGCCGTCGATGGTGTGCGTCTCACCCGTCGCCTTGATATCGAGGGTCGGCACGATCAGTGCCACCTCACCCGTCGACCCGACCTGCCCCAGGCCGCAGCCGACCTGCCCCTGCGGACCGCGATCGAGTGCCGCGCCGTACATGTAGCCCGCGCGTCGGGCCATCGCCGTTCCGGCGTAGACGTTTTCCTGCACAGCATGCTCGGTGAAGCCCTCGGGAGCGATGATCGCGACGGCACCGGTATCGACCTCGGCCTGTGAGGTCACGCCGAGCACGCCACCGAAATGGTCGACGTGGCTGTGCGTGTAGATGACCGCCCGGACTTCACGATCACCGCGCTGGGCGCGATACAGCGCGAGCGCCGCGGCGGCGGTCTCGGTGGAGATCAGCGGGTCGATGACGATGACACCGGTGTCGCCCTCGATGAAGCTGATGTTCGACAGGTCCAGACCGCGGACCTGATAGATGCCCGGCACCACTTCGTACAGGCCCTGCTTGGTGCACAGCTGGGACTGCCGCCACAGGCTCGGGTGCACGCTGTCCGGCGCGTCGCCGTTCACAAAGTTGTAGGAGTCGTTGTCCCACACCACTCTTCCGTCAGCGGCAGTGACGACGCACGGTTCCAGCGCGGCGATGAATCCGCGGTCGGCATCCACGAAGTCCCGGGTGTCCGCGAACGGAAGTGACGCGGTGTGTGCGCGGTTGGCGGCGGCGATGGCATCGGTTGGCGGCTTCTGCTCCATGCGCCCATTCTTGCCGAAACGGCATTCCAGCAGGCCACTACTCGCACTTTCCCTGCTGGAATGCCGTTTCGGCGGGTTACAAGCGGTGCAGGGTCACATCGGTGAGTGCGCCGGCGGCGACCGTTGCGGTCATGTAGGTGCAGTGCGGTTGGCGCCGGCGGTCGGTGGGTGAGCCGGGGTTGAGGAGCCGCAGTCCGGTGGCCGCGGTGCTGTCCCAGGGAATGTGACTGTGCCCGAACACCAACACGTCGGTGTCGGGGTACAGCCGGGCCATGCGGGCAGCGCGTCCGGCGGACGCGCCGGTCTCATGTGTGATGGTGAACCGCACGCCGTCGAGCGTGACGTCGGCCCGCTCGGGCAGCCGGGCGCGCAGATCGTCGCCATCGTTGTTGCCCCAGCAGGCGACCAGGCGCGCTGCCCGCTGCTCGAGTTCGTCGAGCAACGGGCAGCGCGCCCAGTCGCCGGCGTGCAGCACCACGTCGGCGCGGGCCACTTCGTCCCAGACCTGCGCGGGCATATCCCGGGCCCGCTTGGGCACGTGGGTGTCAGAGATCAGCAGTAGACGCATCCCGCTGCAGCTCAAGCTATCTCGCTGCTGAAATACCGGCGCGGATTGTCCACCAGCATGGTGGTGAGCTGTTCGTCGGTGACGCCACGCTCCCGCAGTGCGGGCAGCACGTCGTCGCTGATATGGGTCAGCTTCCAGTTGGGCACAGCGGCCAGTTTGCCCTCATGCGAGAACCAGTCGATGAAGCACGACGTGTCATGCGCCAGCACCATCTTCTCGGCATAGCCGCGTTTGGCCAGCGCCGCCACGGTGTCGACCCGCTGCTCGAACGGCAGCAGGATGTCGAGCCCGAAGCGGTCCATACCGAGGTACGACCCGGCATCGGCGAGCGCACACAGGTAGTCGAGATCCGTGCTGTCGCCGGAGTGCCCGATCACGACCTTGGTCAGGTCGACACCTTCCTCGGCGAACACCTGCTGCGCGACGAGGCCGGAGCGGCTGTGCGCGTCGGTGTGCACGGTGATGGGAGCACCGGTCTCCACGTGGGCCTGGCCGACGGCGCGCATCACCCGCTCGACGCCCGGCGTCAGCCCCTGGTGCTCGATGGCGCATTTCAGGAACGCCGCCTTGACCCCGGTGCCGGCGATGCCCTCGCGGATATCTCGGACGAACAGTTCGACCATCGGCTCCGGAGTGTCGAACAGCCGGCCAGGGCCGGTGTGCAGAAACTGGAACGGCACGTCGTTGTAGGTGTAGATGCCCGTCGCCACTACGATGTTGATGTCGACCTGCTCATTGACCCGCTGGATGCGGGGCAGGTAGCGGCCAAGACCGATCACCGTGGGGTCGACGATCGTGTCGATGCCACGTGACTTGCATTGGCGCAGTTGGTCTATCGCGTCGGCGACGCGGGTCTCCTCGTCCCACGGCGACGGATAGTCGGGGAAGTTCTGCCGAATCTCGTCGCCCAGGATGAACACGTGCTCATGCATGAGCGTCGCCCCGAGTCGGTCGACAGGCACCGGGCCCCTGACGGTCTCCACGTTCGTCATCACCGCCAGTCTGTGCCATCGACGGTCGGGCATCAAGAACCCCATGTCAATCGAGTTGACACCGCCCACATGTTCCCAGTTAGCTGAGGTAACGTCCCACACATCCAGAACCGCAAAGGAGTGTCCGCATGGATTGGAACTTCCTCGGCACCGACTGGCACCTGTTCGGCAAGCTGGCCGACGTTGCCCTCCTGACGCTGCTGTTCGCCGCCACTGTGATGTTCTTCTACATCCAGCGCCTCCGAAAACAACCCCAGTTGCCGATGGCCGAGGGCGTGCGGGCCAAGCAGACGGTGCTCACCAAGGTCCGAAAGCGCCAGCCGATGACCCCTGAAGAACTGGAATATGCGACCCAGGTGGTCAACAATCAGCGGACCCTGATGACTTTCGCAATTCCCCTCGCAATCTTTTCGCTGGGCTGTTTCTACGTGCTCGGCAGCCTGGAACAACTGCACGGGGCAACCCCTTCGGAGCGCACCTTTCTCGGGATCATCGCCATGATCTCGTCCATCAATGTGACGACGCAGATCTTCCGGGTGGTCAAACTGAAAAAGCGCCTCGCGACCGTCACCTTGGTGAATTCTGGGAATTAGCTGGACGCTCTCACCTCGCCTTTCTATGGCGCGGAATATGTGGGACTTCTCCGGCGTCGATTGACTGATAGTCTTTACGCCGACTCATCTCAATCTAGTTGATATAGAACTCTGATGTCGAAAGGTGATCGAGTGAGCCAGCGCTCTACCGGCAGACGATTCCTCGCACGCGCCTGGATGCCGTTGGTCGCCCTCATCGCGATCGCCGTCGGCGTGCTGTGCATGGTCAAGGTCCACGAATTCTCCGAGCCGGGACCGGTGCTGGCGGTCAACCCGCCGCAGGCTCCTCCGGAGTTCACCCCCAAGACCCTCACCTATGAGGTCTTCGGCACCCTCGGCTCCGGCGGCCTGCTGTCGTACGTCGACATCAGCGGGCACCCCCACAAGGTCGACCTCACAGAACTGCCGTGGTCACACACCGAGACCACCACCCTCACCGTGGTCTCCGGCAGCATCTCGATCCAGGTGCACGGCGGCACCGTCGGCTGCCGGATGAAGGTGAATGACGTAGTCCGCGATGAACAATCCGACGACCACGGCAACGCCGACGTCGCCTGCCGGGTGAAGTCCGCGTGACCGATACCGACACCGCCCCGATCACCCGCCCCGCACACAGCGCGGCGAAGCGCCCCTTCGTCGCCAGAACCGTTCGCTTCCTGGCCATCCCGATCATCGTCTTCTGGGCGCTGCTCGCGGTGATCACGAATACCTTTGTGCCGCAGATCGAACGCGTCGCCGAGGAGCTCGCCGGCCCGATGGTGCCGACCTACGCGCCATCCCAGGTCGCGATGCTGACCATCGGCAAGGAATTCCACGAATCCACCTCGACCAGCTTGACCATGCTGGTGCTGGAGGCCGACCGCGGCCTGACCGAGCAGGATCGTGACTACTACGCCGGGCTGGTCAACACGCTCAAGGCGGACAGCACGCACGTGCAGTACGTCATGGACACCTGGGGCAAACCGATCACCGCCGCCGGCGCGCAGAGCCTCGACGGCAAAGCCGCCTACGTCCTGCTCCGCCTGGCCGGCGACATCGGGCAGATGGAGGCCAACAACTCGGTCAACGCTGTCAGGAAAATCGTCGACAGCTCCAATCCGCCTGCCGGACTGAAGGTTTACGTCAGTGGCGCGGCGCCACTGGCCGCCGACACCGTCCTCATCGCGAACTCGAGCCTGAACAACATCACCATCGCGACGATGTTCCTGATCATCTTCATGCTGTTGCTGGTCTACCGCTCCGTCGTCACGATGCTGGTGCCGTTCTTCGGGGTGATCCTGCTGATGCTGTCGGTCAAGGGCGTGATCTCCGCGTTCGGGCACTACGGCTTCATCCCGTTGTCGTCGTTTGCCACCAACATGGTCATCTCACTGACCCTCGGTGCGGGTACCGACTACGGCATCTTCCTCATCGGCCGATATCACGAAGCCCGCCTGGCCGGCGAGAGTCGTGAGGACGCGTATTACACCGCCTACAAGGGTGTTTCGCACGTCATCGTCGGCTCCGGGCTGACCATCGCGGGCGCCTGCGCCTGCCTGACGTTCGCCCGGCTGAACTACTTCCACACCATGGGTCCCGCTGTGGCGGTCAGCATGCTGATCACCATCGCCGGTGCCCTGACCATCGGGCCCGCACTGCTCAGCGTCGGCAGCCTCTTCGGGCTCTTCGACCCGAAGCAAGCGGTCAAGGCCAAGTTGTACCGACGCATCGGCACCGCCGTGGTGCGCTGGCCCAAGCCGATTCTCGTGGCCAGTGTCGCCGTCGTCTCGGCGGGCGCGGTGTTCGTCCCGACGTACCGGGTCAGTTTCGACGATCGCACCTACCAGCCGTCAGATGCTCCGGCCAATCAGGGATTTCAGGCCGCTGACCGGCACTTCCCCAAGAGCAAGCTGTTCAGCGAGATGCTGATGGTCCAGGCCGACCACGACATGCGCAACTCGGCGGACTTCATCTCGCTGGACCGGGTGGCCAAGGCCCTGATCCGACTACCCGGCGTGGCGATGGTGCAGAGCATCACCCGCCCCATGGGCCGGGCACTCGAACACGCCTCCATCCCTTACCTTTTCACCACGCAGGGCAGCGGTAACGGCCAGCAGTTGCCGTTCACCCAGCACAACAACGAGAACACCGCGAAGCAGGCCAAGATCACCGCGCACAGCATCGAGGTGCTGCAGAAGACGGCGGACCTGACCCAGCGACTCGCCGACGAACTGCACAACACGGTGTTGACCCTGGAGGACATGGAGCAGGTCACCAACGACATGCGTGACGCGGTCGCCAACCTCGACGACTTCATGCGCCCGCTCCGTGCGTATTTCTATTGGGAACCACACTGTTTCGACATTCCGGTGTGCTGGTCGTTCCGGTCGCTGTTCGACGTGATCGACAAGGTCGACAACCTGGCCGCCGACATCGGCAAGGCGGTCGGCTCATTTCAGGTGATCGACAGCCTGATGCCGCAGATGGTCTCACTGCTCCGGCAGACGGTGTCCGACAATCAGGCGCTTCTGGCGTTGGTCGTCAACAACTACGGCCCCACCGACATCCAGAACAAGAACACCGACCAGACGTTCGACGACATGATCAACGTCGGCAACGACTTCGACGCGTCGCGCAGCGACGACTTCTTCTACATCCCGCGCGAAGCCTTCGACAACGACGACATCAAAACCGGTATGGCACTGATGATGTCGCCCGACGGACATGCCGCGCGCTTCATCGTCACCCACGAGGGCAACGCCATGGGCCCCGAGGGCATCGAGCACGTCGAACTGTTCCCCGACGCGATCAAGATCGCCTTGAAGGAAACGTCGCTGGCCGGGTCGAAGATCTACATCGGTGGCTCGGGGTCGAACAACAAGGACATCCAGCTGTACTCGAAGAACGACCTGATGATCGCGGCCATCGCGGCCTTCGTCCTGATCTTCCTGATCATGATGATCATCACCCGATCGCTGGTGGCTGCCCTGGTCATTCCCGGCACCGTGGCCTTCTCCTACGCCGGCGCGTTCGGTTTGTCGGTGCTCATCTGGCAGCACCTGATCGGCCTACATCTGCACTGGCTGATCCTGCCGCTGACGTTCATCGTGCTGGTGGCCGTCGGCTCGGACTACAACCTGCTGCTGGTGGCCCGACTCAAAGAAGAAGTCCACGCCGGCCTGAACACCGGCCTCATCCGCGCGCTGGGCAGCACCGGTGGCGTCGTGACGTCCGCGGGCCTGGTGTTCGCGTTCACCATGCTGGCCATGCTCTCGAGCGATCTGCGCACCATCGGCCAGATGGGATCGACAGTCTGCATCGGCCTGCTGCTGGACACTCTGGTGGTGCGGTCGTTCATCGTGCCGTGTCTGGTGCGGCTGCTGGGTCCGTGGTTCTGGTGGCCGACGTTCGTCCGGCAGCGACCGCTGCCGCCGTACCAGGCTAGGTGGCTGCCCGCCGGAACAGCTGCGGGTCGTGAGCGTTGACCAGCAGTAGGTCGGGTTGCCGTGCAACCCAAAGTTCGCTCAACCGTTGATGATTGGCCTGAACCTTCTTCCAGTCGAACGCGACTGAGCGTTCCATCAGGCGCAGGGCCCTTGGTGCGCTACCGCTGCCGTCGAGCTGGCCGTGGTGGTAGAAGCTGTCGCCGGCGTGCAGGATCCAGTGGTCCCCCGCGTCGACGGCCACCGCGGCGTGTCCACGCGTGTGCCCAGGGAGGTTGATCAAGACGATGCCGGCGGCGATCTCGGTCAGTTCTTTGGCGCCGGCGAAACCGCGCCAGGACTCGGCGGCCGCGGGGGCATGCTCGACCAGGATCGGGCCGTGTGCGTAGCCGGCCGGTAGGTACCGCTGCTTCTCCACGAGGGTCTTGGGATGCAGCGCCGCAAATGCTTCGGCGCTGGTGAGATGCACCTGGGCCCAAGGAAAGTCGGCCAGACCACCCACATGGTCCGCATCGAAGTGGGTCAGGACGATGTGCCGGACATCGGTGGGCTGAAATCCGAGCTCGCGGATTTGGTTGACGGCGGCTTCGGCCGGGTCGAAGACCGGGCGGACGTAGAAACGGGCCGGGCCGAAGCGGCTGGCCGGAGACTCTGCGTCCCGCAGCCCCAGTCCGGAGTCGACGAGCACGAGACCGCCCGGCGTTTCCACCAGCAGCACGTGGCACACCAACCCGTCGGGAACGAAGCGCGGGTGCATGGTGCCGCAGTTCAGGTGGTGGACCTTCATGGCGACGCGGTCAGATCAGCGGGCGGGGTGTCGATGAGCCCGGCATCGGGCCGGCTGGACATGGCCAACAACCCGCGAAGCCCCCGAATGACGACGGGCCAGTTTCGCGGATCACGCAGATTCAGGCCTCCCACAAGCTGTTTCAGCATCGTCAGCGTGTCGAAGTAGATGCGTTCGGCGACCAGGTTCTCGTTCTCGTCGAAGACGAAATACGCCGTCATCCGGGTCCGGTGCCGCGAGCCCGTGGCCGGGATTCCGCCCAGCGGCCCCAGATGCGTTCCCAGTAGCCAGAATTCGACGATCACCGCGTCGGCGCTGTGCCGCAGCGCGATGATCTCGTGGTCCTGGTCGGGAAACGCGACCCGGGTGTCGTGGTAGTAGCCGCGCACGTCGGCGTCGCCATCGTGAACAGTCAGCGTCGGGATGATCTCGTAGTGCGGATGCGGGAAGGTGGCCAGCACGTCGTCCCAGTCCTGGCGGACCTCGTCATGAAAGTGGTCGAGGACAAGCTTTTCGCGGGCCCGCAACACCTCGACGGACGGGATGGCGAAACGGAGCGTCATGGAGTCCTCCTGGAACTGCGATCTATTTCCACACCGTGGGATTAACTGACAATAATCCCACGGTGTGGAAATTTGCAAGGGTCTGCGCAAGAATGGCGCAATGAACGCGGTCACCCCAGCTCCTCGCCGCGGACGGCCACCAAAAGCACTGGCACAGTTGACGCGATCGACTATTCGGGAAGCGGCGCTGCAGGTCATCGACGACGACGGCATCGCCGCGGTGAGTATGCGATCGGTCAGCCGACTGCTCGGCGTCGACGCGAAAAGCCTCTACCACCACGTCGCCGACAAGGACGATCTGCTCGACGCCGTCGCCGAACATCTGCTCGGACAGCTACGGCCACCGACGCCGACGGGCGACCTGCGGACCGACCTGAGAGCCCTGGCCTACGAGTTCCGGCGGGTGACCCTTGCCCATCCCGAGGCCGCGACGCTCGTGCTGACCCGGCAGATGTCGACGCTCGCCGGGCTCACGCCCGTCGATGCGCTGCTGTCGATACTGCGGCAGGCCGGCGCCAACCCCGAGCAATCCGTGCGACTCACCCGCGTCCTGGTGGCCGCAGTAGTCGGGATGCTGCTTCGCGAGGTGTCCGCGGGCCCTACGTTCGGCAGCGGGAACCCTGCCGACATTGCCACCCGGCACTCGGAACTCGAAGGGTCCGCATTGCCGGAAGTCGTTGCCTGCGCCCCGTTTCTCGCCCGGTTCGACCGGGACGAAGAATTCGCGTCGGGAGTGGACTTGATGGTGGATTTCGTCGCGGTCCAGCTGGCGACCCTGTCATAGTGCTGCCATGCGGTTGTTGAGTGCTGTCGACACGATGTTCTACCGCATGGAGTCCGACCGGACGCCCATGCACATCGGCGCCCTGCTGACGTTCCGGCTGCCCGACGGCGCAGGCCCGGACTACGTCCGCAAGCTGTACGAGGCGTTCTCCACACTCTCGTTCCTGCCGTTCCCGTTCGACAGCGAAGTCGCCGAAGGCCTGCTGCCCGAGTGGCGCACTGTCGACCCCGACCCCGAGTACCACGTCCGGCTGTCGGCACTGCCCTATCCGGGAAGTGAGGCCGATCTGGGCACGCTCGTCGCCCGGTTGCACGCGCACCCGCTCGACATGCGCCGGCCACTGTGGGAGGCGCACTTCATCGAGGGCCTGTCCGACGGGCGCTTCGCCATGTACTTCAAGGCCCACCACTGTGCGGTGGACGGCATGGGCGCGATCAACACCATCAAGAAATGGTTGAGCACCGAACCCGACCGCTACGTGCCACTGTCCGAGGCCGGGCCAAAAGCCGAGGTGCCCGACCGCAACCGGGTCGCGTCGGTTGCGTACGAACTGTGGAACCGGACAGCCGACGGTGTCACCGGCTCCGCCGAATTGGTGAAGAGCCTGGTCGGCATGATCGGCGGCGACAACAGCCACGTGGGCGCCACGTTGGGCACACCGCGGGCGCCGTTCAACGCGACTCTCACCCCGCAGCGTCGACTCGCCGTCGAGATTCTCGAACTGTCCCGCCTGAAGGCGATCGCCAAAGCCACCGAGACGACCGTCAACGACGTCACCCTCGCCGTTTGTGGCGCGGCCCTGCGCCGCTACCTGGAAGAGCAGGGCGAGCTGCCCGACCAAACCCTGACCGCCTCGGTGCCGGTCGGCTGGGAGCGGGACGAGGACACCTTGAATGCGGCCGCCGGTTTCGTCTGTCCTTTGGCGACAACAGAATCCGACCCGCTGCAGCGGCTGGCGGTGATCAACGCCTCGACCACCCGCGGCAAGAAGGAACTGCTCGCGATGTCACCGAACGCGTTGAACCACTACACGCTGATGGGGCTGCTGCCGCTGACCATCGGCCAGAAAACCGGTGCGCTGACCAAGATTCCGCCGCTGTTCAATCTCACGGTGTCCAACGTGGTCCTGACGAAGGACCCGCTCTACCTCGGCGGTGCGCAGCTGGAATTGATCGCCCCCGTCTCCTTCCTGTGCGACGGCTACGGGCTCAACATCACCTTGGTGGGCTACACCGACAAGGTCATCCTCGGGTTCGTCGGCTGCCGGGACACCGTGCCACACCTGCAGCGCCTGGCGGTCTATGCCCGCGATGCACTCGATGAATTGGAGCAGGCCGCCGCCTAGTCCCGGCGTCCGACCAGGTACCAGGTGTGCATCACGCCCTTGCCCTTGACCTCGACCGGCCCACGTTCCTCCAACACGAAGAAGTCCTTGAGTCGCTCATAGACGTTCTGCGGCACCTGGATTCGGCCTTCGACGTCGGTGGTCTCCATCCGTGCCGCGACGTTGACGGCGTCACCCCAGACGTCGTAGAAGAACTTCCGCGCGCCGACGATGCCGGCGACCACCGGGCCGGCCGCCAGCCCGATGCGCAGCGGCACCGGCCGCCCGTTGGGGTCCGTCAACTCGGTCACCGCATCGACCATATCCAGGGACAGATCGGCCAGCGCCTCGAGGTGGTCGGGGCGGGGTTCCGGCACCCCGCTGACGACCATGTAGGAGTCGCCACTGGTCTTGATCTTCTCCAGACCATGCCGATCCACCAGGGTGTCCAGGTCGGTGTACAGGCCATCGAGGAAACGGACCAGTTCGGTGGGCGTGGTATCGCTTGCGCGCTGGGTGAATCCGGCGATGTCGGCGAACAACACCGACGCGTCGTCGTACCTGTCGGCGATGACATCCCGGTACGGATCCTTCAACCGCTGCGCGATCTTCGCCGGCAGGATATTGGCCAACAGCGACTCGGAGCGTTCGTACTCACTCGCCAAAGCGGTTTCCGCACGGCCGATTTCGCGCATCGCATACCAGATGGTCGCGACCACCAGGATCCACGACGACACCACCGAGATGACGAACCCGAGGGCCGTCGCCCATGTCGGCTGTACCCCGGTGTCGACGGGCGCCAGGAACTGCAGCGCAATGGTGAGCCCGGCCCCAACTGCCGCCACCACTGATGCCAGCACGATGTGCTCGATTCCGAGAATCAGCACGACGAGCGACGCGGCGACCAGAAAGTACAGCTGCTGCCCCGATCCGCGCCCTATATACGCCGTCACGAGAGTGGTCAGGGAGTACGCGATGCCGATGAAGATCAACGGAGCGTGGAGTTCACCAAAGCGATACAGCCTGGGGAGCACGAGATAGACCGGGGCGCACACGACGGCAAGTGCCCCGATCCACAGGCCATGCTCGCCGGCGAGCATGGCCAATCCGCCGAGGAATACAGCGACCACCGCACCGATGCGGGCGGCCACGGTCAGCACCCGTCGACGGCGCGCGAGGCTTTCTGCGGACGCTGTCCCGGGCGACATGTCCGGCAGCGTATCGCTGAAGGCGCACGTCAGCTGTCGATTCCGCCCCGAAGCGAACCCGCTGAGTCAGTCCGTAGCGAGGGCTCGAAAGTGCGCGGTGACCTGTTCACGCAATTTCGACTCGGTGTACTTGATGCCGGGCTCGAGTATGGAATCAATGACCTTGGATAGAGCACGGCCTGCCAAGCCACCTCCGACCTGGTACCTGATCTCCGCGGAAGTCGAACACCGTTCGGCGTCGACCGGCGTCACACCCCACACCACGGTCCCGGTGATCAGGCCATCGTCGAGTGACAGAGCGATGATCCGACCTTCGGCGTACTCGGATATGTGACCGTTCAGGGTGAACTTGATCGGACCGAGTTGCATGCGCAACAGAAATCTGGCGCCGAGCCGCGGCTCGGTGGGCACCAGATAGTCAAATGCCTTGGCCCCGAACACGAACTTGGGAACGTTGTCGGCGCTATCGATGTATGCAAAGCACACGTCGGCGGGTACCGAGAACTCGGCGGAATGTTCAACTGTCGGCATTCATGCTCCTAGATACCTCGTCTCACCCGCGACCAACCCATCCGTGCTTCTTCGTGCCAACGCCATGGCCTGGGCACCAGCGGCCAGCCGTGTCGGATGGTTGCCCGGATGGCACGGTACGCCCGCTCATCGGTGCGGGTCCATCGAATCTCGAATCGTTCTCGCACAACCTCAGGCAGCCCACCAAAGATGGTCAATCGCATCGGCGGCGCGAGCACCGTTCGGGTCGAGCGCATCGGCAGCAGGCGGTCGGTCACCGCAGTCAAGCCGGGCAACGCGGGGAAGAACGGCGAAGCGCTCATGTCAGGGATGGCTTGCCGCTTGATGAAGGCAATCAGGTAGTCCGACGCTGGATTCGGTTCCAGCACTTGGGCGCAGTAGCGCTCGAACTCTGCCTCGAACGCCTGGCGGTCGGCGGGCAACGGTGCGTCGCTGACACCGTATCGGTGATACCAGAGGCAGCCCTCGTCGTAGAGCTGCTGTAGCTCGGTATCGGTCAACGGGTAGGTGTCCCAATAGGTCGCCACTCGGTCGACCATCCGCTGGAAGGTGGCGTGCGCCCACCAGTAGGTTTTCGGATTCAGCGCGTGGTACGGCTGCCCGTCGGGCATCTCGCCTTTGATCTCTCGGTGGTAGTCACGGACCCCCAACCCCGTGGCGGCACCGTCGGCGCGATAGACGGTGCCGAGAATCCCTGGCAGGGAACGGAATACTCGGTCCACCGGGTCATCGAAGAAGTTGGAATGCTCGATCAGTGCGTAGCCGATTGCCGGATGCATCGTCTGCAGTAGCCCTGCCGCACCGCCTTCGAAGGCGATGCGCATATCGCCGGCCCATCGCCACAGCAGCGAATTCTGGTCCAGCACCGGGGTCATCGGGTTGTCAGTCGAGTCAGCGCTCGCATGATCGGGGAAGCTACCGAAGCCGTACGAATACCGATTTTCTGCAGGCGCTCGCTGTGGACCAGCGAGCCGAGCCCGGCGAGTTGCGCTGCGCCATAAAGCATGTCCCAGTCGGTGTCGATATGGCTGATCTTGAAATCGTCGGTCAGTGTGTAGCGGTCGATACCGATGAAGTTGAGGCAGCGACCTGTGCCGCGCAGCGTCACCTCCAGACCGGGTAGGACGGTTTCGCCGGTCATCCGGCCGATTCCACGCCACGGGATGGTGATGCGCCACTGTCCGTCGAAATAGTCGGCATAGGGCAGCGATCGGATGGTGCCGTCCTGCGGGTAGAACGCGAAGTCCGGGAAGATGTCGAAACTGGCCTGGCAGTTGTCGATCGTGAACTGCCGGCCTTCCTTGTTCACCTGGAATGTCGAGCTGTCGATGTAGCTGCACTCGTCGGCGAGGCAGTAGTCGATCTTCTTGATGTCCTGTTCGGCCCAGGCGGAGAACCAGACCTGCGCGAAGTCGAACATCCCCTCGGCGGGCAGACCGCGCTCGACGGCGAGCCTCTCCTGGTGCGCGACGCGTTCCCAGAATTTGGGCATCAGCGTCTGGTACTTGGCGTGCTCTGGTGACGGCCCGAGTTCACTGATCTTGGTCATGAAAATGTTTCCTTTCAAGGGTTTTGGTTGGTTTGCGATTTCAGCGGGCGTAGAGGCGCACAGGCAGGCCGCCGGCGAGGCCGGTGGAGACCCGCGCCAGGTGGCGCGGCGTCCAGCCGTCGCGCACCTGGAAGGCGAAGCGCTGCAGGATGGTTCCAAGCACCAACGTGCCTTCGATGTAGGCCATTCGGGTGCCCATGCATTTGCGCGGCCCGATGCTGAACGGCAGGAAGGCATTGCGATTGACCTTCTCGGTCAAGAAGCGGTCCGGCCAGAAGTCGTCGGGCCGCGTCCAGAATCGCGGATCACGGTGTAGCGCATAGGGTGTGATCAGTACTTGCGATCCCTTGGGTATGCGATACCCACCGATCTCGTCGTCCACCACCGCCGTGCGGATGTTCGCCGGTGCGGCCTGGAACCGCTGCGCTTCATCGAAACAGGCGCGTAGATACGTGAGGTTCTGCAAATCGTCGTACACCAACGGTTTTTCGCCCAGCGCGTCAACCTCGGCATACGCCTTGCCCAACGCACCGGGGTTGCGGCACAACAGCGCGATGGTCCACGCCAGTGCGGCTGCGGTGGTTTCGAATCCGGCGAACACCAGGCCGGCGGCTTCTGATCGCCGCCGCCTGTCTTGTTGTTCTGGGCATCCCTCGAACTCCATGCCGATCAAGGTGTCGACCAAGTCGGGCGCACCCGAGACTGGACAACCCCGCCGCTCGTCCACGAAGCGGTTGAGCATGCCGAACAGTTCATCCTTCGCCGCTTCACCCTTGCGCCGCAACGGGTTCGGCACCCAGCTCGGCAGATAGTGGAAGCCGACCCGGCTGATCACATATGCGCCGTATTCTCGCGCGCCATCGACCGCGACGTCGATTTCCGCCGGGGTGAGCTCGACCTTGAACATCGAGCGCATGAGGCCGTCCATGACGACGGCACCCAGCTCGTGCTCGAGATTGACCTCGCGCCCGTCCGCCGCATACCCAGACCAAGCATCGACTCGATCGGTGATCCCTTCCATCATCAGCGGGGTCGCGGCAGCCAGGGCCTTCTCCCCGAAGAACGGATTGAAGGTGGTGCGGACCCGCTTCCACTCCGCCCCTTCGAGCAGCGGCAGGGCTGCCGGTTCTCCCGATACCAACTCGTTCGCGGCCTCATGCTTGACGTACCGGTCGTGATGCCGCGTAAAGACGTGGTCGATGTGCTCCGGGTGATTGATCAGCGTCACTGTGAACTCGGGCCGGCGTGAGTTGTGCAGCCGCACCACGTCTCCGTACTTGGCCGCGATCTTGGGCAACAGCGTGTAGGGCAGGCGCATCGGATCACCCACGCACGACGCGGCGAGCCTGACCGCGTCCCGCCTGGGCAACGTCGGCGGGTCCGGTGGCCGTGGCGCGTTCATCGACTCAACGGACCGGTCTATCGATTCTGGTGCAACCATGTGAATCAGTGAATCAAAGATCATTCGCTGATTCAAGGACCGCCGATGCTCTAACATCTGAGACATGGTCGACCTGCCGTCACTCGCGGCCGCGGTATTGGCCGGCGGCCACGGAGATGCCAACGACGGCCGTGACCGCATGCTCGACGCAGCGCGCACAGAGTTCATCAACCACGGCATCGCGCGCACCTCGGTCGCCACCATCGCCACCCGAGCCGGCGTTTCCCGGCCGACGCTCTACCGTCAATGCGGCGACAAGGACCAGATAGTGGCGTCCGTCGTGCAGCGGGAAGTGATCGACTTCTTCACCCGCGGCGCTGCCGCCATAGCGACTCAGCAGACCACCGAAGACAAACTGGTGGAGATCTTCGTCATGGGCATGCGGGAATGCCGCGAACACCCATTGGTGCAGGCGCTCAAAGACTTCGAGAACGAGGCGTTCACCCGGCGCCTGTTCACCCTGGATACGCCGGGATACCGCAGCATGATCAGCGTGCTCGCCATGTTCCTGGCCGACAGCGACTATCCAGCGGCCGCTGCCGAACGGGCGCTCGACTTCTCGTTGCGCGTCACCGCGACATTGCTGATCGCGCCATCGGAATTCCTGCCTACCGATGACGACGAGAAAACCCGCGAATTCGCCCGCCGCTACCTGATTCCGGTACTGCAGGCCTCGCGCTGAGGATTGTGTCCGAAAACGACAACAGGCCAGAAGCTTCAGCTTCTGGCCTGTTGTGTGTTGTGCGCCCGAAGGGACTCGAACCCCTAACCTCCTGATCCGTAGTCAGGTGCTCTATCCATTGAGCTACGGGCGCATGGCTACAACTATTCAGTTATGTGGCGGAGGCGAGAGGATTTGAACCTCCGGTCCCCTGTAAGGGGGACAACTCATTAGCAGTGAGTCCCATTCGGCCGCTCTGGCACGCCTCCTGAACGCTCCGAGGTTACCGGGCTCTTGCACCCCGGAACCGCCGAGGGCATACGGTACACAGTCAACACCGCCAAAGGCAAAGCGCGACGCCAGAGGGCTATCTGCCGTCCACCTAGACTGTCCCGGGTGACCGCCCGCCTACGCCCCGAGATGGACGCTCTGCCCGCCTACACCCCCGGCCGCACCGTGCCCGGCGCCATCAAGATCGCCAGCAATGAGACCGTCGACGGCCCGCTGCCCAGCGTCCGCGAAGCCATCGTCGCGGCGATGGACAACATCAACCGCTACCCGGACAACGGCTACGCGGCGCTGCGCGAGCGGTTGGCCGCCTACGTCGGGTTCGCACCGAACCAGATCTCGGTGGGCTGCGGGTCGGTGAGCCTCTGCCAGCAGCTCATCCAGATCACCGCCGCGGCCGGCGACGAGGTGCTGTTCGCGTGGCGCAGCTTCGAGATCTACCCGCTGCAGGTCCGCACCGCCGGCGCGACGCCCGTCCCGGTCCCGCTGACGGACAACACGCACGACCTGGACGCCATGCTGGCGGCGATCACCGACCGCACCCGGCTGACCTTCGTCTGCAACCCCAACAACCCCACCTCGACGGTCGTCGACCCGGCCAAGCTGGCCGAGTTCGTCGCCAAGGTCCCGCCGCACATCCTGGTGGTCCTGGACGAGGCGTACGTCGAATACATCCGCGACGGCCTGCTGCCGGACAGCCTGGCGCTGGTGCGCAAGCACCCGAACGTCGTCGTGCTCCGCACCTTTTCGAAGGCATACGGGCTGGCCGGACTGCGGATCGGCTACGCCGTCGCGCACGAGGACATCGTCACCGCCCTGGGCAAGGTGTACGTGCCGTTCACCGCGACCAGCGTCAGCCAGGCCGCGGCCATCGCCTGCCTGGACGCCGCCGACGAACTGCTGGCCCGCACCGACGCAGTGGTGGCCGAACGCACCCGGGTCAGCGCCGCACTGCGCGACGCCGGCTTCGAACTACCTGATTCCCAGGCCAACTTCGTCTGGCTGCCGCTGAGCCCCGAAGACACCGTCGACTTCGTCGACGCGGCCGCTGACAACAAGCTGCTGGTGCGCCCCTACGGACAGGAGGGCGTGCGCGTCACCGTCACGGTGCCGCGCGAGAACAACCTGTTCCTGGACTTCGCTGTCAGTTGGCGCGGCGGCCGGTGAAGCCGATCAGCTGATCCAGCGGGCTCGCGTCCGCCGGGACCTCGACGGGCTCGTCGAACCCGACGGCAGCCCGTGCCGCGGGACTGACCGCGGCTTTGGTCATACCGAGGACGTACTCGGCCAGATCGTCCGGGGCATCCACCTGGCGACCGACCGCGGTGGCGTAGTCCCAGGCATGGACCAGGAATTCCAGCGACAGGATGCCCGCGATCTGCACGGCAGGCATCTCACCCGGCCCTGCCGACACCGTGCCGTCCAGGCCGCGGCTGCGCCACGCCGCCAGCGCGGGGCGCGCCGCAGCGGTCACCTGGTCCAGGATCGGCGCTGCGGCATCACGATCCGGCAGCTGCGCACCGGCGATGCCGCCGATGACCGTGATCGAGTTCATCAGGTGGTCCGTGAGGCCTGCCACGTCGAACTCGGTGCACGGGGTCTGCCGGCTCGCGTCGTCGGGGCACAGACCTGCCAACACCTGCTCGAGGACATCCAGACTGGCCTCGCCGGCCTCGATCACGTCAGACGGAATTGCCATGGGCGAGACGCTACGCCCAGGTTCACCGGCTAGCCTGCCGATCATGGCTGAAACCTACAAATCGCTCACCGTCGAGATCGACAACAACGTCGCTCAAGTGACGCTGACCGGCCCCGGCAAGGGCAACGCCATGGGCCCGGACTTCTGGGCCGAACTACCGGTGGCCTTCGCCGCCCTGGACGCCGATCCGGACGTGCGGGCCATCGTGCTCACCGGCTCGGGCCGCAACTTCAGCTACGGGCTGGACCTGCCCGCCATGGGCGGCATGCTGGCGCCGATGTTGGGCGGTGGGCTGGCCAAGGAGCGGGCCGAGTTCCACACCATGGTGCGCGGCATGCAGAACGCGATCACCGCCGTCGCCGACTGCCGGACGCCCACCATCGCCTCGATCCAGGGCTGGTGCATCGGCGGTGGCGTCGACCTGATCTCCGCGGTGGACATCCGGTACGCCAGCGCCGACGCCAAGTTCTCAGTGCGCGAGGTCAAGCTGGCCATCGTCGCCGATGTGGGCTCGCTGGCCCGGTTGCCGCTGATCCTGAACGACGGGCATCTGCGCGAATTGGCGTTGACGGGCAAGGACATTGATGCGGCACGTGCCGAGAAGATCGGCCTGGTGAACGACGTGTTCGCCGACGCCGATGCCTCGCTGGCCGCCGCGCACGAGACCGCCTGGGAGATCGCCGCCAACCCGCCATTGACCGTGCAGGGCGTCAAGGACGTGCTGGACGAGCAACGCACGGAACGGGTTTCGGCCAGCCTGCGGTACGTGGCGGCCTGGAACTCGGCGTTCATCGCGTCCAAGGATCTGTCCGAGGGCATCACCGCGATGTTCGAGAAGCGTCCTCCGGAATTCAAGGGCGAGTAAGGCCAATCACCTTGAGTCTCAACTACATCGAAGCGATCGTGGTCGGCGCGTTCCAGGGTGTCACCGAGCTGTTCCCGGTGTCGAGCCTGGGCCATTCGATCCTGGTGCCGGCCCTGGTCGGCGGTCAATGGGCCCAGGATCTGAGCATGACGGCCGAGAAGTCGCCGTACCTGGCGTTCCTGGTGGCCGTGCACGTCGCGACCGCCGTGGCGCTGCTGGTGTTCTTCTGGCGGGACTGGGTCGCGGTCGCCGGCGGGTTGGTGACGTCGATCAAGAACCGAAAGATCACCACCTCCGCCGAGCGGCTGGCGTGGCTACTGATCCTGGCCACCATCCCGGTCGGCATCGCCGGACTGGCGCTGGACCACGCGCTGCGCACGTCATTGGGCAAGCCGATCCCGGCGGCGGCCTTCCTGGCGATCAACGGCGTCGTTCTCTTTGTGGGCGAACGACTTCGGCATCGCACAGCGTCGGCGGTACCGGCCGCCGCGCATACGGAGGGGCTGTCCGCGTCCGACGAACGACTGGCCCGGCTGCCCATCGCCGAAGGCATGGGTATCGGCGCGGCCCAGATTCTGGCCCTGCTGCCCGGCATCAGCCGATCGGGCGCAACCATGGTCGCCGGCGTGCTGCGCGGGCTGTCCCACGAAGACGCCGCGCGGTTCTCGTTCCTGTTGGCGACCCCGGTGATCCTGGCCGCGGGGGCCCTCAAGATTCCGGAGCTGTTCGGCCCGGCCGGCGACGGCATCGGCGGCCAGGTGCTGGCCGGCAGTGCGGCGGCGTTCGTCGCGGCCTATCTGTCGGTGCGGTTCCTGGTGAAGTACTTCGAAACCCGCACACTGACGCCGTTCGCGATCTACTGCGCGGTGGCCGGCCTGGGCAGTCTGGCCTGGCTGACGCTGCGCTGAAACGCAGCGAATGTGATTGCTGTGCACGCAAATCAGCGAATCTGCGTGCATAGCCCTCACCCTGGCGATCTCCACCTGTAACTGCGCAACGACAACGTCGATTCGTCCGGCGCCATCATCGACCGCACGAAGATGACCACGGTGTGGGTGGACATCTCATGTAAGGGCGGCTAGTTCAGGGACCCGTGCAGGTTCTTCGCCGTCGGGCTGGTCTCGACGGTTGCCGGGTCCGGGTAGGTGCCGAGCACCCGGTCGGAAGTGCCTGAGGTGGTGACCGAGAACCAGTAGTGCTCGTTCTTGAAATGGTGCAACCGGTGGTTGCGCCACACCGCCTTGTAGAACCGGTGGCGCGGCTTGTAATCGGTGTGGACCAGGTAATGCGTCCACTCATAGCCCATCAGGATCAGCGACTCGACCACGATGAATGACAGCGTGGCCGACATCGGTACACCCGCGACGGCGCCAATACCGAGAGGCAGCGCCACAATTGCCGCGATCAGCCATCGCAGCGTCGGCGTCGGGATGAACACCAAGTCGATGTCGCGAGGATTCGCGTGGTGGCGTCGATGGTCACGGGCCACCAGGGTGTCCACCGTGATCCGGCCGATATCGCGCGGTCGCCAATGCAGGATGAAAACGTGAATCACCCACTCCACGAACGGAAATAGCAGCGCCAGCACCAGCGGCGCCCATAGGTCGCGTAACGCCAGCCCGCCGACGACGGTCCGCGCGCCCACCGCTCCGACCACCAACGCCAAGATCATCCATGGCGTCGGATGACGCCAAAACTCGCGGCCCGCCTGGCCGAGCGTCACTCCTCGCGTGCCGGTGGTCGTCACTGCGCCTCCATCTGGTCGAGAAATTCGGTCAGCACCGCCGTGGCGCCACCGAGCACTGTCGATGCGGCTCGGCGGGCTTTCAGTGCGGCGCCCGACGTCACCGCATCCGCGAGCTTGCGATACGCGGACGCGGGTTCAGCGGCCGCGACGGCGTCGGCGACCGCCGCGAGCATCGGTTCGTACACCCGGCGCATCCCGTTGAAGATGAGCGTCATCGCGATCGAATCCGCGCCGGTGACAAGGCAATCCCAGAAATCGAGCGCGGCCAATTGCTGCGTTGGTCCGCTCTGCGCGCGCTCGATGTCGGCAAGCGCGCGTGCCAGCGGTTCGGCGAGCTTGCCCGCGGACCGCGCCGCCGCGCGTTCCGCGATCCACGGTCCGAGGTACTCGCGCACCTCCAGGACGCTGCGCACCACCGCCGGGTTCACCATCGCCCCGTCGGGTGCATCGACCAGCAGATGCGGCAGCAGATCGAGCCCACCCGTGCGCGTGATGTCGTTGACGACGGCGCCGTCGCCCTGCCGCACGTCGAGATGACCGGACGTGACCAGACGCTGGATCGCCTCGCGCACCACGGGCCGCGATACACCCAGCACTTCGGCCAGCTTGCGCTCACTCGGCAGGCGCGAACCCGGCGGCTGGGCGCCCGCGACGAGCTGCTTGAGCAACTGGTCATGCACCTCATCGGCCGCCGAGCGCCGCTTGATCGACGTCAACTCCATGCCGACGACACTAACCCGTCAAAGGTAAGAGGTCTAGTGGTAATACCAATATTGATAGATCAGGACGCACTTGCCGGCGCAGGCGTGATCTCGATGTAGCCCATCGGGATGTCGAAAGCGGAACTGCTCTTCTCGAGGGTCCGCTCGAACACCTTCATGGCCGGCGACCAGTTCGCGGCGATCGCGGCGTCGGCGTGCGCGTGCTCGGCCTCAGGCAGGACGCGGGCGATGCCGGCAACCGGCGGTCCCATCGGCTTGCCCCGAAGGTTGCACGGCACCACAACCACCCGCGGATTGTTGCGAATCCGCTTCACCTTGCCCGTCGACGCATCGGTGCGGACGTACAGTTTCCCGTCGGCGACACCGTGATTGATCGGGCTGGGCATGGCCTCACCGGACCGCTTGAACGTGACCAGGACGATCTGCCGCGCCCGGTCGAAGCCGGTGAAATCGGTTGCGGTCGGCTCCCCGATGTCGAAGGCCTCGCGGTGGCGCAGCATGTCCATGCCACGAAACATCAACTTGCTCATGGCCGAAACGGCATTACTAGGCATCTATTCGTCCAATCGTTGTTGGTCAAGCGTAGTTCGCAAGTTGAATTCATCGTGGGCACAACGGTGGAACCCCGACGCCAGCGCAAATAACATCGCCACTGTGACTGCTCCTGTGACTTCCCTCAACGCGATCACCGACGCCACCCGGGCTGCGGTTGCCGACAATCCCGCCGCGGCCACCGTGGTGTTCAAGGCTTCCGCTCAGCCCGAAGGCACCGTCGGCAGTGAGATCACGCTCGGCAAGTACCAGGTGCGCGTCGACGAGCCGCCCGCCCTCGGCGGGCAGCTCACCGCACCCAACCCCGTCGAGTACTACCTCGCATCACTGCTGTCCTGCCAGGTGGTGACCTACCGGTTCTGGGCGGAGCGGCTCGGCATCCAGGTGGATTCCCTCAGCGCCAGCGCCGAAGGCGATCTCGATGTGCGCGGTTTCTTCGGACTGGACGACACCGTCCGCCCCGGCTTTCAGCAGATCCGGGTCACCGTCAATGTCACCGGCCCGGAGACCGCCGAACGGTACCGCGAACTGCAGGACACGGTGGACGCGCACTGCCCGGTGCTGGATCTGACGACCGGCGCAACCCCGGTGCATACCCAGCTGATCATCGGGGCCTGACGGCTTCGAGCCCCAGCCGCGGCCTCAACACCAACAGCCGCCGAACGACGAGGTGTGCTCGTCGGTGTCGATCGACTCCTCGCGCACCACGGTGGACCCGCCCCGCGGGTCGAAGTGCAGCACCTTGCTGACCGGGTCGCTCCGGATCCATACGGCAACCGACAACGGATATTTCGGGCGGAGAATGTAGGAGACCAGTTGGATCTCGCCAGGCTTCCCGAGACTGCGGACATCGGACACCGCCGCGCGCATCCGCTGCCCCGATAGATCTGCCGCTGTGAATGCCGTCTCCCCGGCGTGCAGGTCAGTGATCGAGTCCATGTCGTCCACCTCGCCGTCGCGCACCCAGTAGAGGTGGAGTTGACCATCGGCAGAGACGGCCTCAACCGAGATCAGGTTGGAGGTCACATCCACTCGCCGCATCGGCAGGTCGCCGAGCCGGGCACGCACCACATCCAGTTCCGCGTCCAGCCTCTGCGAGGAGAACAGGTCCTCGTGCGCCGCGCCGCTCAACGCGCGGCTGATCCGACCCGGCGCGTCGATGATTACCGCCATCACCGCGATGATCGCGACGGCCGTCGCGGCAGCTACGACCACGACGTACTTCACCCGATGGCGCGGGCGAGGTGCGTCCGGTTCGGCTCCCGTCGTGCTCATGGGACGAATGGTTCCACAGCGCGGTGGCCTGGTGGCGCTCCCCGGCGCCTCAGCCGCTCCCGTCCACTTGGGCTGGACGGTGTACCGCTTATCTCAGTCCCACCAGAAGTTCCAGTAGGGCCACTCGGCCAGGCCGAGGCGGAACGCATCCGGGGACATGCCCTGGTCGATGTTGTCGGGGCAGAACGCGTAGTGCTCGGCGAGGGCACGGACGAGTTCGATCAGGCGATCTTCGGGCAACGCCGCGGAACTGACCCAGGCCACGGGTGCGCCGGCGCCCTGCGCAGCCGTTACGATCCGGCCCGGCGGAAGGGCGATCCCCGCGAGGTCACGGGTGTCAGCGGCGGGCAGGTGCCCGGGGACGGCACGAAACAACTTCTCCGGCTCCTTCGACGGTTGTGGTGGGGCGGCGAATTCCTACGGCGGCGGGCCGGTCACGACACTTCCGTCGGCCCGGTACCCCTCGATCGGCTGCAGGTCGTACTCGGCAGGGATGTCACCGGTCTTGTAGTAGGCGAAGAACAGCCGCGCGGTCTCGTCAGCGTCGAACACCTGCGACCGGCTGATCATCTTGACACCGTTGGCCACACGGATCGGAACATCGCTGAGATCTGGTCCGGTCTGCGGATGCCCGACGGTGTACCGCATCCACGCAGCGCCCCACTGCTCACCGCCCGGCTTGCGAATCTCCACGGTCATCGCGTCGGGAAGGCCGCCAGCCTGGATGTACTCGGTCGACAGCTGACCAGCCCGGAGCATGTCGCTGTAGCTCTTGTCCGGCGGCAGCTGTGCCAGGCCGAGCCCCCACTGGTCGTCACCGTTGAAGTGGCGCAATGGGTTCAAGAACGTCGAGATATCTTGGCGCGCAGAGATTTCCGCGGTCTGGACACCGCCGTCGTAGGTGAGGACGTGGGTGAACCCGTTCATCACAGGCGCCCACTCACCGCGCTGCCGTCTCGTCGTCTTCGTCGTTGCGGTCTTCAAGCGGCGGGCGCGGTTTCCGCATCACCATCACCGCCCAGATCACGCCGCCGAGTACCGCTGCGGCGACCGCCAAGAAGACCAATTGCCCCGCCATGTAGCCCACCGCCATACCTCCCCCTCGTAGCTGCTCAGGCTACGCGTCGCACCCAGGGGCGGAGCGGACAATTACAACTATAGTTGTGATACTCAAACTTTAATTGGAAACCTAGAGGTGCTGGCGATGCAGTTGAACAAGCCGTTCGCGACGGTGACCCCAACGCTGGACGGTGCCGTGCTCACTGTCCTCGCAAGCGCGGATGTGACGTTCACGATCAGCCAGATCCAGCGCATCCTGACCACCGCATCGGGCGAAGGTATCCGCAAGGTGCTCACTCGCCTAACAACCCAAGGTGTGGTGCTGCGCGATCAGGTGGGCCGAACCAACACCTACCGGCTCAACACCGAACACCTTGCAGCCGAGCCGATTATGGCGCTGTCACAGCTGACCTCGACGTTCTTGAATCGCCTCGAAGAGCACCTGGGCAGATGGGGCGCCGAGCTAAAGTACGCCGCACTGTTCGGCTCAGCGGCGACCGGCCAGATGACTCTCGACAGCGACATCGACCTGTTCCTTGTACGCGCCGCCGTCTCCGACCACGACGACGTGTGGGAGCAGCAGGTGGCCGAACTCGCCCGACAGGTCACAGCGTGGACCGGGAACGACGGCCGCATCGTCGAGTACACCGAGGACGAACTCCGTGCCGCGGCTGCGGCTGGCGAGCCGCTCCTCGAAGACGTGTCCAAGCAGGGGCTGACCATCGCCGGAACGCAGGCCTGGTTTAACAAGCAGCTGCGCGCGATCGGCAAGGCTGCCCCGGCGGGGAGGTCCTGATGTCGGATCAACGCCCGTGCAACGCCACCGTCACCTCAGGGCGACTGGCCAAGGCGAACGAGTTCTTCGACGCGGCTGAACATCTGGAAGACGAGATGCCTAGCGCGGCTGGTGACCTGTATATCGACGCCGGCATCGCTGCTGCCGACGTGATCTGCTGCGCGCGACTCGGCGTGCACTCGAACACCAGTAACCACAGCGATGCCCGTGCGCTACTAAAGAAAGCGGACAGCGGGTCAGAGAGGCACCTCGCCACCTTGCTGAGCCTCACAAACAAGGCTGCATACACGCACGAGCCGATCTCCTCCGCGGAGTGCAAGAAGATGAACCGCGCGGCGGGTCGTCTACTCGAGACTGCGAAGCGGGCGGCGGCAGGAAGCTGACCCCGGACAGCAACACACGGCCCGGCTTGCCGCCGGAAACCCCGTGAAACTTGGCGGAGGCAAGTAGAGGATTTTCGAACCTCTCCCCAGAGACAAAGCGCCAGTTTGACCGCGGAATCACCCTGCTCGGAGACGAGCGAAGCCTCCCCTAACGCGTTCCACGAATCCAGTGGCCGGACAGGTTGGCCAGCAAAATCGTAGACCGCCTCATTCCCCTCGAAATCCGTCACTCGATGTCCACCCAGCCAAACTCCCTTACCGCGCTAACAAGCTCAAGCACCATCGGAATGGATTGAAGTTCTGTGTGCTTATCCATTGCCGATTGGAGCAATTCGCGCGCATCTTCGCCAGCTTGATACTGCAGAAGGATCAGGACCTTGTATGCGACATCGTCATCCCGAACCGCCACAGCTCGCGACAAAGTCCGAGCGAAGAGGTCGACGACGTCGGGTAGCCAGCCTTCAGAGAGGAGGAGGTAAACATGTTCACCCAGTGTCCCTCGCCGGAATAATTCCTCAGAATCCACGGCGCGCAATAGCAAGAATGCGTCGTCGAGCGTCCAGTTGAACTCCCTGCATACTTCTGCCTTAACTGAATACAACACCGTGTTCATAGAGTGCCACATTATGTCCGGGTGAAACGGGACGCAGTGCGCGAGAGCGTCAATGGCATACGGCAGCGTTCGCTCATCCAGCTCGCACAAGGATCGCCGAAGCATGATCATCGCGCGCGCATCGTGCCGACCAATCGCGAACGCGTCTCGGATAGCAACTAGCTGTTGATCCGGATCGCGCGAGTAAATACCCAAAAGGCCGGCTCCGCGCCGTTTGGATTCGTGCAGCGCGTTCGAAAGGAAATCATGCCAAGTGTCGCTGGCGAGCCGACCGTCAACCGCGATCTTTCCCTTGCCAGGCACGTTGGGCTTCGAAAGGACGTCTGTCAAACAAACCCAATAGAGCGCACGGTCCTCAAGATCACAGACGATGCCGAATACGGGAACCGATGAATTAGCCCACAGCTCCTTGTCCGCCGCGCCATACGGTATGAAATAACCAGCTCTGGACTTGTACGAAGGTCCCCCCTTCACTTGCAGCGCGATCACATCGCCGGTAACGCCACCGTTCAGAACGACGTCAACGTATGCGTCCTTGCCGTAGTCGTTCGCCTGATCGACCTCGTGATATATCTGGCCGCGCTCCTCGAGAAATGAACGAACGACATTAACTGCGACTCGTGCCGTGACGTGTTGTCGCGCTCGCATCTTACGGTCGGCCATGCTCTTCTCGCGGGTCGTTCAGACTCTGCAATCGGCAGCAGTCCTACACGTTTTCAAAACTGGTTCATACCCCGACAGTGCGAAACGAGTCGCGCGGACAAGTTGACTCCAGGGGTACATCTCAGTCACGCTGGATTTAGCCGACTCTTTTCGGCTTGATTTCAAGCGCCTGCAATTTTCCCACGTCCACGCTGTAGCCGTTACGCATAGCTCCATGCATTGCGGCCTTCAGCTTCTCGAGGAATTCATTCGTTTTTTCGGGGTTTGTTTGAATCCAATGACCCCACGGGTTATACGGTTTCGCAGTGGCCGCGATCACCTGGCGGAACTGTTCACCCTGGTAGAACTTTTTAAAGACCTCACGTGGCTTCTTGGTGCCGGCATAAGCACGCAAACGTTCTTTGACATCAACTACAGCGCCTGTAACAGCGAACTCCCTGATCACGTCGCGAGCAGCATTTGTGAAGACTTGGCGCGTAAACTGCAGGTCATTATCCCAGTAAGGATCACTACTCGGAAGATTGTAGAGATGCTGGAATATGAGCTGGTCCGGCGGCAGCTCGCCAGGCAGCACAACCACCGTTTTTGCCACTACCTCAGTCTGATCACCATCAAGACAAACGATGCTGTTTTGCGCGAATTCCGGAATCTTATTTTTGATCAATTGGACATAATTCGAACAACCCATGGTAATTTGTGGCAATGGAGCTGTAAATTTCTTGATCGGCTGCCTATAAACAAGGGCCGCGAAGAAATCTGCGGCTTCCTTGTCCTCAAAATAGACACGAACATGAGGCAGCGAGATTCCGGGCTCAGCCACAATAGTCTTCATCGAGATGTCGGCGCTTATTTTCGCCCACGACCAATCAGACATGACCTGAACATCGCCATATGTGTCGGTAAGATAGATCGTCTTATACCATCTTCGATATTGTTGGCTCTGCTCATAGGCGTGCTCTATTAGTACTGGAGAATGCGAAGTCATAATGACCTGCAGGTTCAGATCGCCGCACTCACGCGCAAGAACCTTCCATAGGTTGATCTGCGCCGACGGAAATAGCCCAGCGTCAGCCTCATCGATCAACAACAGGCCGCCTTTGTAATCGGCATATTCCTCCTTCAACTTCCGGAACGACATCAACGCTAGCGCAATTTGACCTGCATTATCTTCGCCCGCCGACACGGATTCCTGATCGTAGTCAATACCATGCGCTACAGCGGAGCTGATGGTTCCATCTGTTCCAGTGACATGCGCGGAATCTTTATTAAGGAGTTCGTTGGTGAGCTGAATAAAGTCCTGTGAATGGTCGTTCAGATATCTGAAGTTCCCAACGTTGTATTCGCGGGCCGCAATGGGATATAGACGTTTCAAACTCAAGAAAACGACGGGATGCGTGAAGTTTCTGCTGGCATTTTGCTTGCCATATGCCGTACTGTTATTCCTAACCACCGGCCGCGGCTTGTTCTGTCGCCGCACAAGCCCGAGTTTGGCTGTAGCAGCTTTATCAGTATAGCCGTCGTGCAGTTCAATATTTACGGTCATCGATCCAGGAACGTCAAATGTGTCAGACATTCGAAAATGTTCGCTGTACAGTGATTTGAATGCACCACCGGCGATTTGCTGAAATGAAAGCGGGGTATCTGTGACATAGTCCTTTTCGAAGCTGAAAATCTGCGCTGCGATACCCAAAATCGAAGATTTTGATGTACCATTCTTCCCGCATACGACAGTGATGCGGTCCCCCAACTCGACTTCAACATTGCGAAGTGCTCGGAAACGCTCGATCAACAACTTCTTGAGTTGCGTCTTAGGCATCAGCGAGCTCCGAGTGAGTGCTGCGGCACGGGTTCACGTAGATGCGCACCTTTCGTCAGGATGATCCCCGACACGGGGCGCATGCCAGGCCAATCATCACCGCCGCGCCGGATGATGATCGGCGAGACTGTGTGAGAGAGCATAAACAGATTTTGCTCCTACGTATCGCAACAGTGCCGTTCATAACGACCGAGTCTTGTCTGACTGGCCTTGTGACGAGCGCAAATTCATACGCTATGTCTGGCCTACGGCACCTTACTTCCCGGCAAGCCGTATCCCGCAACAGGCGATTCGCGTAAGCAACGCAATAAAGTGGCCGCGGGAGACCGCCTGCAAACATCCATTGAACTGGAATGAGCTTCGGCGACACACTCTGGTCTGAGCCTGCGCGCCGTCCTCGAATGGCCGACGGTGCCGTGACCATGCTGGTTACACTCGCAGCTCACGCATTCGACATTGGGGCAGACTCGGCGGGAGCAGGATGTCTAGTGAGGCAGCGCCGCAGGTCGCGGAACTCGGACACATTCGGCTGGTCGTCCTTTCGTGGGCGGACTTGGTCCTGGATGAAGAGAATCCACGCCTGGAGGAGGGCGGCGAGACCACACGGGAATCAATCAACGCCCTGATCGAACTCGAACCGACAAAGCAAATCAACATCGCGCGTGACATCGCCGAGTCCGGAACCCTCAATCCGTTCGAGCTCCCCGGGGTGATCCTCGAAGCGGGCGTGTACATCGTGGTAGAGGGGAACCGTCGGGTGGCAGCGTTGAAGATGCTCAAATCCCCAGAGCTCATTGATGACCAGCGGATTCGCCGCCGCGTCGAGGCGATCATTTCCGCAAACGGTGACGGACCCAACGACGTTGCCTGCTCGCTGTTCGAGAACCGAGAATCGGCAAGACGATGGATCGAACTACGCCATACCGGCGAGAACGAAGGTCGCGGTCTGAGCCCTTGGACAACTGATATGTCCGAGAGGTTCAACCCCACTCCAGGCTCGCAAACTGGCCTCGCGTTGCAGCTTCGCGATCTGATGGCAAACGCATACCCCAACGATGCCCAGTTGCTAGGACATCTCACGACGATCTTCCGTGGCGGGTACAACACAGCCGGCACTCGGGTGCGGCGCCGTGTCACAACCCTGGGGCGTCTCATTCTGCCCAAGCAAATGCAAGAGGCGTTCGGTTACAAGATCGAGCGTGCAAGCGGTGCGATCCGCGTAGTCGGTCCGGAGCAGGCAGTGCACGCGGCCTTCCGCCGCATTATCTTCGATGTGTCCGAAGGCATGACTGCTCGCGACATCAACAATCAGGACCTGGTCGGCAACTACATCGACAGCATCGCGCACCTGAAGGTACCCGATGGCTCGAGTCCCCCGAGTTTGCCCAACTCCGCACCGCCGCCAGCTGGTCAGCCATCGCCGACTACCGGCCCAAGCACACCATCTGCGCCCATCGGTGGTCCACAGCCGACACCACCATCACCTCCAGCCGCACCCGCCGGGCGGCGGCAGCGACCACGATCCGAACAACGTATCTTCCAGGGCTTACGCCTCACGAAGTTCCAGCTCCGCACTTCCGACACCCTCATTCAGGCACAGCGGCTCGACATTGATGAAATGACGTTAATCGCTGGCGTCATGACACGCGTTATCGTCGAACTCTGCGTCACTGAGGCAATCGACAAACTCGGCCTGACCGTGGTCGGCCGTTCTTCATTACGGAATAAGCTAAAAACCGTTCTGATATATCTTGACCCACAGATCGAACATTCACAGAACCGCGGGCCGCGCCTCGCAGCCGCGTGGATGGATAGTCAGAAGGACAACGCCGCCAACGGGCTGGGTGTCGACATGATGAACGCGTATGTGCACAGCTTCACGCAGCGAGGGGGACCAGCCGACGTACGGGCACTCAGCCAGCACTATCGGCCACTTTTGGAGGACCTGGACGCAGCACTGTGAGCGTGGTGGCCACGACCGAACTGACGCGATATCATCAACACGTGTATAGCGGTCGGATGCGTTGCCTATCAAGGCCATTGCCATTATGAGGTACATCAGCCCACTCCGATACCCTGGCGGTAAGGCTCGCATCGCTCCGTTCGCCGCGGAACTCTTGGCATCGCAGAATCCCCGACCGCGCCGCTACGCTGAGCCGTTCGCCGGGGGCGCAGGAAGTGCGCTCACACTCCTTGTCGGAGAGCATGTCGATGCCATCCACATCAACGACCTCAATCCCGGGATAGCAGCGTTCTGGCGATGTGTCTTCAATCAGACCAAGCGGCTAATCAAGCGAATCGAGGATACCGACGTAACTCTGGAGACCTGGTATCTGGCCCGCGAAATCTATGATCACCCAAAGCGGCATTGCGATCTGGAATTGGGATTCTCGACCTTTTTTCTCAACCGCTGCAACCGATCTGGGATACTCAATGCCCGGCCCATTGGCGGCCTAGAGCAGACTGGCCAATGGAAGATTGATGCTCGCTTCAACCGCCAGAATCTCACAGAGAGAATCGCTTACATCGGTTCATATCGGCGCCGTGTCGAGCTGACCGAACTTGATGCCCGAGACTTCCTCGCCACCTTGTCCCCCCACCGACGTGACGTGCTCGTGTACGTTGACCCGCCGTACCTTGGTCAAGGTGATGACCTTTATCTCGATCGGCTCAGCGCCGAAGATCATCACGACCTGGCGACTAGGTTGCAGCACTCCAAGTTGAAGTGGTTCCTGACCTACGATGCCGACGATCGCGTGACGGACGAACTCTACGTCAACTTCAGATGCGCGGAATTCGACATAAAGCACACCGCCCAGGTCAATCATGTCGGCACAGAATTTGTAGTGTTCGCAGACACTCTCACTGTCCCCGACGACTTACAGATTTTGTCCACCGCCAAAGGTCGGTGGGTTGTTGCCTAACAGGCAACTCTCGCGGCTACTGGGCCGCCTCGAACGCCTCGACGATCTCGGCCTTGATCCGTCCACGGTCGGACACCTCGTAGCCCTTCTTACGGGCCCAGGCACGAATCTCTGCCAGCTGTTCCTTCGAAGTCGAACCAGATACGCTGGCAGACTTGGCCCCTCGGCGGCCGCGTCGTCCACCAACCTTAGTGGCAGCATCAGCGTAGGGCTTCAGTGCCTTGTCCAGCTTCGCGACATTCGCCTCCGACAGATCAATCTGGTAGTCGACGCCGCGCAACGAGAATGTGACCCGCTCTCCTGCGCCGTCCGGAATATCGGAGCCACTGATATCGTCAATCAGTTGGCGAAGAATACGCTCGGCCATTAATCAATCCTTTTTCCGCTGGCAGTTTTTTGACACTGTACCAGCGAGATTTAATGAGCACCTTTGAATCTAGGTGCGGAGCTGCGGCGGAACATAGAACTCCTCATGCGGTATCTCGCGCCCAGTTGGCGTATCAACGATATGAATACCTCGGTCATCGCGGATGATCTGGAGTTCAGACCCAACCGGGAAGTCGTAGATGCCAATCAATGCCGGCTCAATGTTGCAGACGTCGTTGAAGGCCACAAACCGCCAGTTGCTCCTGTCGTCCAGGTATTCGCTGGTGTCGATGTCGCTCATGATGGCCCAGCCGTTGTCGGCGCCGCCGGTCGACGGGTAGCGCACCATGTATCGCACCTGACCCCGACGCTCCAGCACGCTTTCCGTTGCTAGGCAGGCGCCCGATTTGGGGATGAACTCGATGTAGTCGGCCATAATTCGCTACGCCTCAGGAACTCTCGGGTACCAGGGCGGAGTCGCTTCCGGCGGACGCGGATACTTCTTCAAGTCCTCGATGTACAACGCATCCTCGACCGGGGCGAACCAGGCTGGCTTATCGTCGTAGTTGAACGAGAATCTGAAGTTTCCCCCACTAGTGACGCTCAAAACGGTTGATAACCAAGCACCTTTGCCCAGGCTCGCCATTTCGTGACGCAGCTCGTTCATCACACGAATGAGTTCACTCGGGACCTCCAGCGACTCGGTTCGGCCATCGGGGAAGGTGACCGTGAGCAGTGATTCACCAACTGGACCAGCCTTCCGATACTCCAAAGTCCGGTGCGTCCAGCCGTCCTCGGGCAGCATGTAGAACAGTAGCTTGCCAGCGTGTTCCTGGATGAGGCCTATTCGTACCAGGTACGGCGGTTGGTCAGTCATGGAGCCGCTCACTGTGGCACTTCGTCGAGCGCGTTCGCGGGCACGGCTTCGGTCCGACCGCCTCATCGACCTCAACAATCCGCAAGAGCGTAAAACCCACAGCGCCTCCTAAGTGTTCGCTCGTCTGACGTGCGGCGGTGGCGAACCGGGTCCGTGTTCGTTCCCGTGGTCCCACAGCTGCCTGGTGAAGTGCAGGTAAACCTCGATCGGATCGTGGTTCAGGTTAGACAGTTCACGTTTCCCACCATAGAAAGCCGGAACGTTGGCACCGGCACACCAGTCGAATTCGAGGCGATCGATGACAACCTTGACCAACCACTCTTGAAATAAGTTGGGCAACAAGAAGTCTTGGGCCATCGTCGTGCCGAGCGCCTGTTCAAATCGATGAACATCAACCCACGGCGTCACCGAACCATCGAAGGCGTCCAGGACCACGACCGTTCGAGCTGATTCGGTGCGGTCAGGCATGCCTTCGGGGGTGAGCCGACTCGTGACGGCATACTGCCGAGCCAGCCAGTCGAATGCAAACACGTCTGCGACAAGGCCTCTCGTGCGAAACATCGCATCGACTAGCTCCTGGCCGATCGGCGCTGACATCGCATCGTGGAACCGGAGGAGCCCACCATTGAGCGAGCGACCACACCAACCTTGATCGGCGAAGTAGCCGCCGAAGAGGTTCGGCCGCCAATCGTCCGACGACCGGACCAGCGGGTCGAAGGAATAATCCACGTCAGGTCCTCGAGTCCCGCGTCACCAATCGTCGTCATCTTCTTGCAGAGGAGGGCGAGGCCTTCGCTTTACCACCACCGCCCAGATCACGCCGCCTATCAACGCAGCGACCACCAACAAAAAGAACAGCTGCCCCACCAAGTAGCCCATGTCATCCCTCCCTTCGGAGCCGCTTAGTGCGGCACTTCGTCCAGCCCGTTCGCAGCCAGCGTCTCCGTCAACGCAGCCACCACGCGCTCAGCGGGCCAATCATCGGGCGCTGAAATCAATGTCCCCCCAGCCAGTTCCGTTGCCGTGACTCCCTCGGCAACGTGATTGACCGCCCCGACCTCGGAACCGATCCAGGTGCGGTAGCCAGCTCCGATCTTCCAGTTGCCACGCCGCGCAAGGCGATTGGCCGCAGAGTCGGTAAGCGTCAGCGTCGCCGGCTGCCACGTGGACGCCGCAGCCCCACACACCGCGTCAGCGGTTTCGCTGGTGACGCTGCCGGGCGTCGTCTCCCACAAATCGATGTGGAGGTGACGCGCAGGCAATCGCCGGCCGAGACCGAGGTGCCAAGCATGTATCGCGACCTTGGCACTCATGGCGGGACCGACACCCATCAAGACCAGCGAGTAACCCTCCCCGGGCAGAGGCTCACCTCGCTCCCCATCGGGTAGTGCCTCACGTACCGGGTTTCTGCGAACGATGTCGGCCAACGCTTCGGGGGTGCCCTCCCAGCTCTCCCAACGGTGCCCCTCGGCATGTCCCAGTGTGTGATCCGCAGATTCACACCGAGCTGCGCCACCAGTGCATCGGTGCGCGTAGCAATCCATTCAGGTGTCTCGCCGATAGCGATCCAGAACGCGTTCATGAACGACTTGCTTGCCCAGACGGGGGACGCCGCTATCATGTTAGAGAACTATGTCCTGCGGACCGACTTCGGCGACCTTCTCATCGACGAACTTCGCAGCCACGCCCAGCTCTGGTTCCCACGTGCAGTCGAACAACAGCCCGATCACGCGCTCATCGGAGTTGCGAACAGGAACCGGAACGAAAAGCGTGGTCGGCATGAACAATTGGGTCAAGCCGCTTTTGTCACTGATGATCGGCATGAGTTTGTCCGCAGCGTCACCGAACTGTTCACGCAAGCCGGGACGACGCTCAAGGTATTCGGCGTACAGCGCATCCTCGGCCTGGGCGCACAGCTCGTCCTTACGCGAGTTGAACGCTTGCACCGCTTCTCGCTGCAGTGGTTCGACCGGCTCGGCCTCATGCCAACCGCCGAGCACGAGCGGCACTGTCACTTCGCGTCCCAAGCAGGCAAAGGTGTACACACCTTCCCACCCGCGGGCTTCGGTAAAGGCAAGATTTCCGAGCACGGCGTCAATCACGGAACTCGTTCCCAATACTTCTCGGCGTGTTCCTCCACATATCGACTCAGCACGTCGGAGAGTGACTCGAACCGATACCAGTTGTCACGGGCATACGAACCCGTTGAAATCAGCACCGCACCGTCGCCGTCAATGACCAGCATGTCGGTGTCGCCAACGAATTCGCCCAGTACCCAGTCTTCTGCCGAAATCTCGTAACCTGCCTCCGCACGTTCAATTGCGCGGTTCCTCGACTCCTCTGGGCTATACAACATCAACCCGCAGATGCCGAACTGTTCGTCCACCAGGAGTGGGCCGCCGGATGTCCGCGACCATAGCTCGCGCAGCTGCGCAGGGGCATCCTGCGGGACGCCGTCGCCAGCGATGCCGTCGGCAAGACGGCATGTCAGTACGACGCCGTCCATCTCCGGTGCCGGGACGACGACATTTCGGTAGTTCTCTAGGAACTCGAACATGTGCTGACTGACCCACGCAAGTCTTGCGGCCATCTGCATTCCTTCAGGCTAGTGCGGCACTTCATCAAGTTCGTTCGCGGCGAGCGTCTCCATCATCGCTGCGACTACGCGCTCAGCAGACCAGTCATCAGGCGCGGAAATAGCCGGGCACTAGTTTTGGACGGCTACTTCGGTGGCTTGCCGATACCAGCAGCTTGAAGCACTTCGGCGGGTGTTCCACACGCCTTTGCGTCCGTGATTGGTGGCAGGTTGTGTTCTCGCTGACGACTCGACGGAGGAGATGGCGGCAGCGCTGATGTCGGCGCTGCGGCGGAGGCCGTCTGGTTTGGCGTAGAAACTGACGAAGGTGGTAGCGCAGGTGCTTCCGTTGGAAGGTCGTCGGCCGACGCATGGCTGGCGGCGTAATCAAGCACGTGCTGTATCTGCTCGGGCGTATAGCCATTGTGGGCTTGGGTTAGCACAAAATCGCTGTAGGCCATGCACGCCACCTGATGGAGAGGGCGAGCTGCGCCGCCAAGACCACCAACTATCCCGTCGATTGCCGCCGGTAACACCCAGGCCGCGCAGGCGGCCCCGAACGCGGCAGCCGTTGCTGCCAGGGCTGCTAGAAAAGTGCCGTACGCCGTCCAGTGCGGTCGCTGATTCCCCGAGTCCAGATTCCCCATGCGAGGAACTTAACACGGCTAAATCACGCCATCTTATGCTCGTACCAGTCAATCCAGATGTCGTGACGCCAGCTCCGCGTCGAGAAAACTAATGAGTGCAACGCATCCGACGCCGATAATCATCCCCAGCACATCTGGTAATTGAAAAGCCGGGGGAAGGAAACCGACAGCGATACCTATCGCGATGACGGCAACGGCGTGAGCAGAGCGCTGCGCTCCACGCAACTTGCTAAACAGGATATTTTGATCCAGTGACGCCGCTCCCACCCAGCCCGCGGTCAGCATGCTGACACTTTCCAGATTTTTCAGCAGCCTCTTGATGAGAAGAACACCAAATAGCGCGTAGCCTGAAATGCATACAAAACTGACAAGTAGGGCAAAATAACGAGAGTCACCCCCGTCAACTTGAAGGGCTTCACGCAGATGGAATGTATTTAGATTACATAGCAACGTGATGGCAAGAACTACGGGCGCGACGGCGTATATCAATCCGGCAGCTTTCACATATTTATGTAGTTGTTCGATCCCCAGCACGAGTCGCAAGACGAAAAACAATGACCCTGCGTAGAGAGCGAACAGAAGGACCATGATGACTAACACAGCCAGCCCCGAGGTTCGGTCACCCGACCAAAATAATGTCGCCACGCCGACGAAGCCGACGAGAATCGGCTGTATGCGCATAATGAGCGCTACGCCGTATTGAAAAGCGGTTGCGTCCTTCTTATTTTCTAGGATATGACCCATCCGTTCCTGCGCCGCCGCAGTGTTCATCAGGAAAGCCAGCAGTCCCACCGCGGCCAGCGAAGCCGCCATCGGTATCCACGACCTTAATCCCCGCGCCAGGTCGCCACACGGCGCGAGCCCCTGTCCGCACAGACTCGGAGCCGCAATGCTCTGGCTGGTGACCAGCACCGCACCGCATCCTCCGGTCACTGCAAAGAGGGACCCAATAGCGATGATTCCTTTGCGTAATTCCGTATCGCGTGCTCCGAACCAGATGGCAAGCCACAGGCATGCACCCAGACCAGCAA
Organism: Mycobacterium sp. PDNC021; assembly: GCF_048282635.1. Taxonomy (NCBI): domain Bacteria; kingdom Bacillati; phylum Actinomycetota; class Actinomycetes; order Mycobacteriales; family Mycobacteriaceae; genus Mycobacterium; species Mycobacterium sp. PDNC021. The sequence goes on along the minus strand of NZ_CP182502.1, from coordinate 1,056,832 downwards.
TCAAGACGGGATCAGTGTGAGAAGGCAGCATGGCACGGCTTCCTTATCCGAGGTTAGGAACGCGGGTGGCCTGTTCCACGCTGAGCCGAATGATCGGCGGTCGGCGTTTGGCGTGGCTGGCCAGCCAACGCTGTCGGGGCGACGCGTCATCGAGGGCGACAACGTCGGTAGGCAAAAGGTTCAACATCGTCAAATACCGACGGAATTGACGTGGAATCCATACGGCAGGATCATCCTTAACGAACTCCACTAGCCATATTTGAAGGTCGCCCCGTTCAATGACTAACTGCGGAATATCACCGTCAGACGTGCGAAATCCGACTTGAGCGGCGTCCGCGCGCCTCGCATAGAGACTGACGCGCAGAGGTCCATCATTCCATGGCAGAGAAATTCCTTCTTGATTGAGATAATCAAACCACCAGCTCATCTGGTGGAGTGCAGAATCATTCCAGCTGAAGCCACGAATAACTACGACTAGAGTGCCGTCATTCGCCATTTTTGGCAGGCCGGGCGGGCATTCTTGAAATTCCCGTTCCCGAACCGCGCCATTGTCATCGATGTCATAGTTGATGCCCACTTCAGAGAAGACAGTCTGTGCGGCTTTTTCTGGCAAGCCCGCTAGCTGTAATGCTCGGAATGCGGTGGTCGGTCCCACGCCACCATATCCGTACTCGGTTCCCTTGATCTGGACCCATGCATTGTCACCGAAACGCATGAGCATATGTTCACAATGCAAGTACCCGTTGATACGTTCGGAGGACCGACGGAAAGGCAGTATTCCCAACTCCGACTCGTACAGAACCAAATCCGATCCTTTATGCCCAATCACGCGGGTTACCGGGCCATAGCGCTTGGCCATTTCAGGGATTCCCCAATAGTCTATTGACGGAATCGTTCCGTCAATATTCACGGCCGTATTTTTCCCCCGGCAATGACTTTGCAACTCCACGACCGTTGACTCCCGAAGCCCAAACACGCTCGCCAGTTCTTTACCTGATACCGCATACGACTCGGCGTACAACGCCAACTCACGACCAAGTTGCAACTCCGCCAAGTCCGCCGCCACCATGCACGACCGTCGTTGTTCGACAAGAGCCCGGATGCCGTGGAGATTTCGCCCTCGTCCGGCTTCATCCCGATGTTCGCCCACATGCCCTCCCCTGGATGCGACTACTGCCAGCGTGACATTAGCTCGCGGGTCCGACATGGATGAGGGCGTGCGTTTACCGCTGAGTGGACGATTCAGTTTGGCGTGTGAGCGGCGTAGGCGATCGCCTCGCAAACAGCAGGTGGTGAGAAACATCCGGGACCAACCAACGCAGAGCTCAGGGGCGTCTATCAAGGAGGCACGCACAAACCGCTGATATCCGTCGACACCTGGTTGCGCGTTCAAGACGTCTTGAAGGCCCACAACCACGCAGGCGAAAAAGAAAGCTGCCACTCCCAATATTTGAAAGGCGCGGTTTGGTGCAGTAACTGTCGCCAACGTCTAATTTTTTCGAGGAACACGGGGCGCGGCGGCACCTACGATTACTTCTTCTGCATGGGCCGTCGGGACAAACAAAACCGGTGCTCCCGACCATATGTCGCGGTCAAGCAAGTGGAAGATGGCGTCATCGATTTCTACCGCTCGCTGCAACTCAGCGAAGACCGAGCGGCACTCATCCGACAGCCGATCCTCCGCGAACTCGCCACACAAACCGAACAGGCGGCGCGCGACGTCGCCGAAGCCCGCCGCCAGCACACACAGCTCGAGAACGAACGCCAGAAACTCCTCGAAGCCCACTACGCCGGCGCTGTACCCCTCGACATGCTCAAACGCGAGATGGGTCAACTCACCCTGGAGCTACACGAAGCGGACACCCGGGCCAACACGGTCGCGCAGTCCGAAGAAGAACTCACCCGTCTTCTTGATGCCGCTCTCATGCTGACGCACTGCTATGAGCTCGACGAAACGGTGGAGAGACGTGAACGACGTCTGTTCAACCAAGGCTTCTTCACCCGGCTCTATCGCAGAGGGCGGCAGCGTCGACTACGCCGAACTGCAAGAACCATTCGTGCAGCTGATGGCACGTGGTGAAGGTTCCAGCGTGAAGCGCAACGAACAAGCTGCAGTCCGGCCCGAGGACGCGCTACACGCCGATCTTGCACACACCGGCACCGACGGACGCCTACCGATCCCTGGGTTGCTATCACGCGGCGAGAAAGCGGTCCAGGAGGCAAAGCGGCACGCTCAGAACGCCGTTCTGATCAGTTTTGATGAAAAAGGCGAACCCAGCTGACGCTGGGTTCGAAGGTCGAGCATTTGGCGGTGGCGGAGGGATTTGAACCCCCGGTTGGGTTTAACCAACTCTCGCTTTCAAGGCGAGTGCATTAGGCCGCTCTGCCACGCCACCGCCGAACAGCCTAAGGGGTCCAGCCCCGCGCGAGCCTGTCGGGTCCGTGTGTAGCGTTGCGGCCATGCGCGCCATCGTCGTCGAATCCCCAGGTCAACTGGCATGGTCCGAGGTACCGGACGTGACGGCCGCGGTCGGCGAGATCGTCATCGACGTCACAACCGCGGGAGTGAACCGGGCTGATCTGCTGCAAGCCGCCGGCCTTTATCCGCCGCCGCCGGGGGCCAGCGACATCCTGGGACTGGAGGTTTCGGGCGTCGTCTCCGAGGTCGGCGCCGGCGTCGGGAACTGGGCGGTCGGCGACCAGGTGTGCGCGCTGCTGGCCGGCGGCGGTTACGCCGAGAAGGTGGCCGTCCCCGCGGCCCAGGTCATGCCGATCCCGGCAGGCGTGAGCCTGCATCACGCGGCGGGCCTGCCGGAGGTCGCGGCCACTGTGTGGTCCAACCTGGCCATGACCGCCCACCTGCAGGCCGGACGGCTGGTGCTGCTGCACGGCGGCGCCAGCGGCATCGGCACGCACGCCATCCAGGTCGCGCACGCGCTGGGCGCCCGCGTCGCGGTCACCGCGTCACTCGAAAAACTGGAGCTCTGCCGCGAACTGGGTGCCGACATCCTGATCAACTACCGCGACGAGGACTTCGTCGAGCGAATGACGGAAGTGGGCGGCGCCGACGTCATCTTCGACATCATGGGCGCCTCGTACCTGGATCGGAACATCGACGCGCTCGCGCCCGACGGCCGCGTGGTGATCATCGGCATGCAGGGCGGCGTGAAGGGCGAACTGAACATCGCCAAGCTCCTGGGCAAGCGGGCCGGCGTCATCGCCACCGCGCTGCGCTCCCGCCCCGTCGACGGGCCGTCCGGCAAGGCCGCCGTGATTTCCGAAGTGGTACAGCATGTTTGGCCGATGATCGCCGACGGGCGGGTGCGCCCGATCATCGGCGCCGAGCTACCCATCGATCAGGCGGCGGCCGCCCATCAGCTCCTGCAGGCTGGTGCGGTATCAGGGAAAGTGCTTCTGCAGGTGCGCGATTAGGTTCGCGTAGTGACGTTCACCTACACCGCGCCCGTCCGCTATCTGGAGGTCGACCAGCAGGGCGTGGTCTTCAACATGTGGTACCTGGCCTACATGGACGAGGCCTTCGGCGCGTTCGTCGCCCAGACGGCTTCCTGGCACGACGTCTTCGACGCCGGCGTCGACGCTCAGGTGGTCCACACCGAACTGGACTGGTCCGGTTCCCTGAAGTGGGGTGACCAGATCCACGTCGACGTGACCGTCCCCGCCCGGGGCTGTACCTCGTTCACCGTCGAATTCCTCATCCACGCGGGCGATGCCACACAGCCCATCGTCACCGCACGCACCGTCTACGTCTGCATCGCCACGGACGGTTCCGGCAAGATCGAGCCGCCGCAATTGCTGCTCGATGCGCTGGACTACAAGTAACTAACCCAGCGACGCCAGCGCGCGAACGAGCTGATCGACTTCGGCGGTCGTCGTGTAGTGCCCGAGACCGACCGTCACGGCGCCACCGATGTCGTTGACGCCGATGGCCTCCAGCACCCGAGAGTTGCTGTCCGACACGGCCAGTACGCCGTTGTCGGCGAGCCGGCTGATCACGCGGTCGGCAGGCACGCCCTGGACGGCGAAGCTCAGCACCGGAATGCCGGCCTCGGGCGCACCGAGGACCATCACCAGCGGCAGCGACCGCAGCGAGTTGCGCAGGTACCCGAACACCCGGCTCAGGTAGGCCTCGGCCGATTGCGTTGAGCGCGCGAGCCGTTCGCGGCGGGAGCCGGTTGCGGCGTCGTCGAGGTTGGCCAGGTATTCGATGCTGGCGACGACCCCACCGAGCAGTCCGAACTGGTGCGCACCGACTTCCAGGCGCGCGGCTCCCGTGGCGTTCGGATCGAGCGAAACGGTCGTCAAGGTGTCGATCATCGCGGGGTCGCGGAACACCAGCGCACCGATCGGCGGGCCACCCCACGCAATCGCATTCAGCGCCACCACATCGGCGTCGACGTCATTGATGTCCAGCAGGCGGTAGGGCGCGGCCACAGAGTGGTCGACCACGACCATGCCGCCGTTCTCCCGCGCCATCTTTGTCACGGGCCGCAGATCGGTGACGGTGCCGAGCTTCGACGATGCCGACGTGATCGCGATCAACCGGGTCGGCCGGGTGATGAGCGTCTCCCACTGCCAGCTGGGCAGTTCGCCGGTCTCGATGTCGACCTCGGCCCACTTGACCTTGGCGCCATAGCGGTTTGCGGCCCGCAACCACGGTGCGATGTTGGCTTCGTCGTCCAGACGTGTGACAACCACTTCGTAGCCCAGGCCCGACCGCGATGCCGACGCCTCGGCCAGCGAGTTCAGCAGGACGGCACGGTCGGCACCGAACACCACGCCGCGCGGATCGCCACCGACGAGATCGGCGACGGCCTGGCGCGCGGCGGTCAGGACCGCGGCGCTGCGCTGCGCGGCCGGGTGCGGTCCGGCGGCCGACGACATGGAACCGCGGAAAGCGGTCGAAACGGTGGTCGCTACCGAGTCCGGCAGCAGCATTCCGGTCGGCGCATCGAAGTGCACCCACCCGCCGCCCAGTGACGGGTGCAGACCGCGCACCCGGGCGACGTCGTATGCCATGCCATGCCAACCTTCGAGCGATTCAGGCCTGCCAGCCAAATTTTTCCGGCGGGCGTGCCCCGCTGCACACGCCGGCGAAAGCCGGGCCACCCGAACAGCCATACTAGTGCAGTGAGCTTGGCGTCCGGCGTCCTTGTCGCCCTGTTGATCATGGTGATCCCTGGAGCAATCACCGCCCGTGCAGCACAGCTAACCTGGCCCGTTGCCATCGCAGTCGGCCCCGCAGTGACCTACGGCATCGTAGCTTTGGCCGTCATCCCACTCGGTGCCGTCGGCGTTCCGTGGAACGGCTGGACAGCGTTGCTGGCATTCGTCATCGTGGTGGCGGTGGTTGCCGGGCTTCGTCGTGCCCTGAGACGCTTCGGCGACACCGCGGCGGAAGCACTCGCCATCACCCGCGGCCCGGCCCTGTTCGTGGCTGCCGGCATCGGCGTCGGTGTGGCGGCGATCGCAATTTCAGCAATCGTCGGCATGCCGCATTGGCAATCCATTCCGAGCACCTGGGACTCGGTCTGGCACGGCAACACCATCCGCTGGATTCTCGACGTCGGTCAGGCCTCGCCGATGCACATGGGCGAGCTTCGCAATGTGGAGACCCACGCGTTGCTCTACTACCCGTCGACGTTCCACGCTCTCGCCGCGGTTTTGTGCCAACTCACCGGCGCCGCCCCCGCGACGGCCTACACCGTGTCCTCACTGGCGGCCTCGGTCTGGCTGTTCCCGGTCAGCGCCGCGAGCCTGACCTGGGCCGTGGTTCGGCCCTACGCCTGCCAGCGCTGGAGCGCCGGAGCTGCCGCCGCGGCGGGCGCTCTGGCCGCATCATTCACCGCACTCCCCTACGTCGAGTTCGACGTCGCCGCCGTCCCCAACCTGGTGGCCTACGGTCTGGCCGGGCCGACGACGGTGCTGATCATGTCGTGCCTGCGGCACCGGGACCGGATTCCGCTGGCGGTCATCGCCCTGATCGGCGTGTTCTCCACCCACATCACCGGCGGCGTCGTCGTCGTCACCTTCGTCGGCGCGTGGTGGCTGTGCGACACCCTCCGACATCCGGTGCGCGGCCGGGTCACCGACTTCGTGAGCCTGCTGGCCGTCGCGGTGCCGTCACTGCTGTTGTTGATTCCCCAGTTCATCGCGGTGCTGGCGCAAGCGGACATCATCGTCGGGCATGCATTCGTCACTCATCAGAGCCGACTTCGGGTGCTGTTCAACGCCGTCGTACAGCACACGCGGCACCTCAACGACTACCCGATTCAGAACTTCCTGATCGCGCTCGGCGGCATCGGCGGGCTGATCCTGCTGCTCAAACGAGTCTGGTGGCCGGCGGTGGTCTGGGCGGTGCTGATGATCGCGATCGTGCATTCCGGCGCGCCCTTCGGCGGACCGATCGGTGCGCTGATCGGGACATACGCAGACCTCTACTACAGCGACCCGCGCCGCCTGTCTGCCGTGGTGACCTTGCTGATCACCCCGTTCGCCGGGATCGCGTTGTTCGCCATCGTCAAGTTCGTCGTCGACTGGCTGCAGAAGCGGGCACCCCGCACCGAACGGTTCTGGGCCGTCACCACCGTGGCGCTGCTCCTCGTCTCGACCCTCGTGCTGGCCTGGCACTACTTCCCCCGGCACCGCTATCTGATCGGCCAGAAGTACGACCGGATCATGGTCAACGACAAGAACCTCGAGGCCTTCGCCTATCTGGCGACGCTGCCCGGCGCCAAGGACACCCTGATCGGCAACGCGAACACCGACGGCACGTCCTGGATGTATGCGGTCGCAGGCCTGCACCCGCTGTGGACGCACTACGACTATCCGCAGCAGCAGGGCCCGGGCTACAACCGCTTCATCTTCTGGGCCTACGCCGACGACGCCGACACCGATCCGCGGATCGCGCAGGCCGTGCGTGCCCTGAACATCCGATACGTGATCACCAGCTCGACCATCGTCAAAGGGTTCGTCATGCCCGACGGACTAGTGTCGCTGGATAAGTCGAAGTCGTGGGCGAAGATCTACGACAATGGGCGGTCCCGCATCTACGAGTGGCGCGGCGACACCGCCGCACCGGCGAACAGATAGGAACAGTGCAGGCATGACGCTGAAACCAGAAGACGACGACAACATCGAGGTCATCGGCGGGGACCTGGCATTGGGCGGGGACCTCGGGCAGGACCCCGACGAGGGTGACGAAGGCAAATCGCTGACCGACCTGGTCGAGCAGCCGGCCAAGGTGATGCGGATCGGCACCATGATCAAGCAGCTGCTGGAGGAAGTACGCTCCGCGCCGCTGGACGAGGCCAGCCGAAACCGCTTGCGCGACATCCACCGGTCGAGCATCCAGGAGCTCGAAGACGGCCTGGCTCCCGAACTGACCGAGGAGTTGGAGCGGCTGTCGCTGCCGTTCTCCGAGGACAAGGTGCCGTCGGCCGCCGAGCTGCGCATCGCGCAGGCCCAGCTGGTCGGCTGGCTCGAGGGTCTGTTCCACGGCATTCAGACGGCCCTGTTCGCCCAGCAGATGGCGGCCCGCGCGCAGCTCGAGCAGATGCGCCAGGGCGCACTGCCGCCCGGAGCCGACGGCGGTCGTGGCCCGTTCCACTCCGGCACCGGCCAGTACCTGTAGACCGTGTCCGAGCCGCATATCTCCACACAGAACGCGTGGGTCGAATTCCCGATCTTCGACGCGAAGTCCCGATCGCTGAAAAAAGCCTTCCTCGGTAAGGCCGGCGGCGGGATCAACCGCAATGAGTCGAATGTCGTTGTGATCGAAGCACTTCGGGACATCACCATGTCGCTCAACATGGGCGACCGGGTGGGTTTGGTCGGGCACAACGGCGCCGGTAAGTCGACGCTGCTGCGGCTGCTGTCGGGCATCTACGAACCGACGCGCGGTTCGGCGACGGTGCGCGGCCGGGTGGCCCCGGTGTTCGACCTGGGTGTCGGCATGGACCCCGAGATCTCCGGATTCGAGAACATCATCATCCGCGGACTGTTCCTCGGCCAGACCCGCAAGCAGATGGAAGCCAAGGTCGACGAGATCGCCGAGTTCACCGAACTCGGCGACTACCTGTCGATGCCGCTGCGCACCTACTCGACGGGTATGCGCGTGCGCTTGGCGATGGGCGTGGTCACCAGCATCGATCCCGAGATCCTGCTGCTCGACGAGGGCATCGGCGCCGTCGACGCGGAGTTCCTGAAGAAGGCCCGCACCCGGCTGCAAGCCCTGGTGGAACGGTCCGGAATCCTGGTCTTCGCAAGCCATTCCAACGAATTCCTGGCCCGGCTGTGCCAGACCGCGATGTGGGTCGACCACGGCACCATCCGGATGACGGGCGGCATCGAGGACGTCGTCCGCGCCTACGAGGGCGACGACGCGGCACGGCACGTGCGCGAGGTGCTCGAAGAGAACGAGCGCGAGCGCCAGACGTGACCGACATGTTGTGCGCGGTGATCGTCACCCACCGGCGTCCGGAGTTGTTGGCGAAATCCCTTGCCGTGGTGTGCTCTCAGACGCGACTGCCCGATCACGTGATCGTCGTCGACAACGACAACGACCCCGCGGTGCGGACCTTGGTGGAATCCCAGCCGGTCGCGACCACGTACCTCGGTTCGGCCCGAAACCTCGGCGGCGCAGGCGGTTTCGCGCTGGGCATCCTGCATGCGCTGGCGCTGGGCGCCGAGTGGGTGTGGCTGGCCGACGACGACGGGCGTCCCGCTGATTCGTCGGTCCTCGCGACACTGTTGGACTGCGCGGCGAAGCACGACCTGGCCGAGGTGTCGCCCATGGTGTGCGACCTGAACGAGCCTGCGCGGCTGGCCTTTCCGTTGCGCCGCGGGCTGGTGTGGCGGCGGCACGTCTCCGAGTTGCAGGTCGATAAGAATGCCGGGGTCGACTTGCTCCCCGGCATCGCGTCGTTGTTCAACGGCGCGCTGTTCCGGGCCGCGACACTGGAAGCCGTTGGCGTACCGGATATCCGGCTGTTCGTCCGCGGCGACGAGGTCGAGGTCCACCGCCGGCTCGTCCGCTCCGGCCTGCCGTTCGGCACCTGTCTGGGCGCGGTGTACCTGCACCCGCAGGGCTCCGACGAGTTCAAGCCGATCCTCGGCGGCCGCATGCACACGCAGTACCCCGACGACGCCACCAAGCGCTACTTCACCTACCGCAACCGCGGATATCTGCAGTCCCAGCCGGGTATGCGCAAGCTGGTCCCCCAGGAGTGGGTGCGGTTCGGTTGGTACTTCCTGATCACCCGGCGGGATCCGTCGGGGCTGCGCGACTGGATGCGATTGCGCCGCTTGGGACGAGACGAGAAGTTCAGCAGGCCCGGTTCGGGCGGACCCATTTCAGGAGGACAGCGATGACGTTCACCGACGCGGCCGCGCAGTCCAAGACGCTGCGCCGCGCTTGGGGCGACCTGGTGAGCGGCTTCGGCAAGCGCGAACTCTGGCTGCACCTGGGCTGGCAGGACATCAAGCAGCGCTACCGACGCTCGGTGCTCGGTCCCATCTGGATCACCATCGCTACCGGCACCATGGCCGTGGCGCTGGGTGGCCTGTACTCCCAGCTGTTCCACCTCCCGCTGGCCGAGCACCTGCCCTATGTGACGCTGGGCCTGATCATCTGGAACCTGATCAACGCGTCGATCCTCGAAGGCGCTGATGTGTTCATCGCCAATGAGGGCCTCATCAAACAACTTCCGACGCCACTGTCGGTGCATGTCTACCGCTTGGTGTGGCGCCAGGTGCTGCTCTTCGCGCACAACATCATCATCTTCGTGATCATCGCGATCATCTTCCCGAAGCCGTGGTCCTGGGCCGACCTGTCGGTGATCCCGGCCCTGGCCCTGATCGTCGCCAACTGCGTCTGGGTCGCCCTGTGTTTCGGCATCCTGGCCACCCGCTACCGGGATATCAGCCCGCTGCTGGCGAGCCTGGTACAGCTGCTGTTCTACATCACCCCGATCATCTGGAACGACCAGACGCTGCGCCTCCAGGGCGCGGGCACGTGGGCGAAAATCATTGAGCTGAACCCCCTTCTGCACTACGTGGACATCGTCCGCGCGCCGTTGTTGGGCGAACCTCAGGAACTGCGGCACTGGGTCGTGGTGATCACGTTGACCATCCTGGGCTGGGTCGTCGCCGCGATCGCGATGCGGCAGTACCGGGCCCGCGTGCCGTACTGGGTGTAGGCCCACCGGCGTCATGGGTCCGACTCGGCCTCAGCGTTGTCGAGTAGGTGCGGCTGCAGCCCGAACGCCTTCCAAATTCGCCCCACCGTGGATCTGGACAGCCCGTACGCGTCGGCCATCGATGCCCTGGACCACGGCTCGGCGCCGGACGACGAACCGCTCAACGTCGCAGCGACCACCTGTTCGATCTGCTCGTCGCTGATCCGGCGCGGCGCGCCCGGGCGTGGCTCATCGGTCAACCCGTCGAGCCGCTTCAACAGGAACCGCCGCCGCCATTTCCCGACCGTCTGTTGCGAGATACCCAGTTCGGCGCTCACTTGTTTGTTGGACTTACCTGCAGCACAGCCCAATACGATCTGACATCGCTGGGAGAGCGCGCGCGGCGAGTGCGCGGACCACGCCCACTGGGTGAGCGTTCGGCGTTCCTCGTCGGTCAACGTCAGCTTGTCAACCGGCCTGCCGCCGCGCGCCGTCATCTCCACAGCCACCATTACCGTTGAAGTATTCGGCAGTGCCAGTTCCCGCGCACACGACATGGTTACCATCCCCAAACCCCGTGCAAAGGACTCGTCCCGATGACCGGACGGGTCATCGAGGTGCCGCAGTGGTGTCGGAATCGGCCTCGCGGTGCAACTCACGAATCTCGGACTTGAAGATGCGCAGCGACTTGCCGACCGCCTGCGCGGCATCCGGGAGCTTCTTGGCGCCGAACAGCACAACCACCACCACCGCCAGAACCAGCCAATGCCATGGACCGAAATTGGCGATCATGATTGCCTCCTGATTGGAAAATTGACGCGGCCGCAGCCGAGTTGCCGTGCGCGGCAGATGGTTCCCGCCGCGCACGGCGAACAGCGCTACGCGATGACCGAAGAGGTGATCGGGCAGAACGTGTTCATCAACACCGGGTCCACGAGGAACTCGGGGTACTCGGGGTCGAACCACCGGTCCACATGTGCGAAGTGGTCCGGGTGCATCAGATACGTTCCGACGAGGCCGGGCAACTGGGCGTACTCCTGCTCCCACACATGGGTCCACGGATTCAGGCCGGTAGCCGTGTCCGGCTTCGAGACCGTCGACAGCTGCCAGCGCTGAATCGTCTTGATGTACTTGGGCATCGACGACGTTTCCTTGCTCCACTGATCAAGCCGCTCACGCGTCGGGTTGACGTTCGCGCAGAAGAACGCAACCCGGTAAATCGTCGGGCCGTTGGCAGTGCCTCCCGACAGTCCGCCGTTGTAGGTGACCTCGTTGAGCGACGCCACCGTGTTCTTGTCGTTCAGCAAGGCTCGTAAGTCCTTGCCCTGCTTGCTGTTCGACGCGGATTCATATCCGCCCCGGTTCGCAAAGGAGGCGCGGCACACCAGGTCGCCACCGTTGAGTTTGAACTGGTTCTGCGGTGACGCCTGCGCGATGGGCGCTTTGACCCTGGGCAGGCCCTGCATCAGCGACTGGAACTTCGCCGTCGCCGCCGTTCGCCCGGCGGGATCCATTCCCTTGGGGAACTCAATTACCAACACCCAGTTATACATTCGCGAGCCCCGCAAGATCGTCGACGTCGGCCAGGATCATCCGTGACCGGGATTTACACAGTTTCGGCGCCTTGTCGCGCCACCAACTCAGTACCGCCGGATCATTCCGGCCGGCGAACTTGAAGCCCCAGACGCCGAGGGCGTCCGGCACGGTCCACACGAAGAGAATTCGATTCGAACTCGGCTCGCCGTCGACCAACCACTCACACGGCAGAACCATCCGATTCGCGAGGGTCATGCCACGCTTCTGCGCTCCTGGCACGTACTGCTTCATATAGGCGTCGACGAACGCCGGCCCCTGTCCCGGAGCTACCGTGATGTCGTCGATTACCCAGATTGGTTTAGCCATTCACCGACTCCTTTCTTGTTGTGAGACAGCAGCTCTGGCTCACTGCTGACGAATCCGACGTCACCAGACACGCACCGAGTCGACGAGCATCTGCGCCGGATACACGGCTCCCGAACTGGGCGCCGTGAGACTGAGGATCGGAACGATCCGGGAATTGGGAACCGAGGGCGCGGGGACTACGAACGACGGCTGCGCACCCTTGGCGTAGTCGGACCAGACGTACATCTGGTCCTGGTGCAACTGCCCACGCCAGGTGTGCCACTGGTCATCGACATCCATCCGATACGAATCGGATGAACCTGCGCCCATCCATTGAATGTGGCCGTACCACCCAGACAGCCGCAGGCGGTCCGACGTGTCGGGAAGGGCTTGCAGCCTCACCCGCGCTTCCCAGGTGGTGCCGGCCCCGCCCTGCCAGTTGGCCACGACGGTCCCGCCGACATACCGGTCGCCCTCGCGGGTAGCGCGAACGACGAGGTTCGAATTGCCGTCGAGGAAGGCACTGGGCGAAACCTCCCATTTCGCACCGTCCGGACGAGTTCCGGCCGGACCGTCGAACTCGTCCGCGAAGAGCGGGTGTCCTTGCGCGCCGCCCAGCGACAGGGCGCTCGCAAGCGAGCCACCCCCTGTCCTCTCGGCGTGAGCAACGGAGACAGGGGCCGCGGCTACGAGCAAGCCGAACCCCGCCATTTTCATCAAACTGCGGCGATCGATCTCAGACATGCCGGCGAATATAGCCATCGAACATTTGCAGATCGGCCTATCGCTATCGGCGTGTCTGAATATATTGGCGGCCTCAATAATTGTTCAATGCATTTAAATTCGTATTATTACAGGTATTATTGGCGCACTTATTCAAGCAACTTATGGAACCTATATACGCAGGTAGAAGACTTTCGCTGCGGCTCCAGGGGCAATTCTGTGAACTCATCGCAATTGTTTCGAGCCAAAGTAGTGATATCGATGGTCCAAGGTGCTCCATGTGACTCGAATTCCCTCGTGTTCATTTCTATCCAGATAGGGAGAAACCATATGTCTATATTGCCGCTGAATTCGCGGGACGCCTATCTGGCGACAATGGTTACCGGCCTCGCCGCAACCATGCTGAGCTTCACGAGCGGAGTTGCCGGCGCTGACAACTCCGTCATACCCACGCCCGATCCGGGAGCATTCACCTCCCAGTCCACGGCCGATTCGGCCTTGACCACTCCGTCCGAAACTCTGCCGGCCATGGCCGACTCAACTCTTGCCACGCCGTCGCTGGTCACGCCCAGCCCGTTGACACCCACAACCGCAATGCCTGGGTCCACCGCGGCACCGACCAATGGCGCTTTGTTACCAACGCTTTTAGTGGAAACTGGTAACTTCCTCGGCCAACTGGGGAATGCGCTGGCGGCGGGCACCCCCGCGACGGTCCCAGCCTCCTAGTCGCACCAGCTGAAGCAGCGCGTCGTTGGGTCTCCGCGGCAGAGTGTCGCGTAGGTCACTACCCCGGGCTCAGCTCGTTGTCTCCGGGGTTCCTGCCGGCCACTTGACCGTCACCTCGGGTTCGGTGGCGCGGAGTTCAATTGCGGCTACCGGCTTTCCGCGTCCCCCAGGAGCAATCATGACCATCACCGAAACCCCCACCACCAACGACACCGCGAACGGGCAGGTCATCGAGGCCGAGCTCGTCGAGGCCGCTGACGCCGCCGAAGAGGAGGCCAACACCGGCCTCGCCATCCGCGAGGTGCTGAGCGGTGTGCTGGAGCGTCAGCTCGACGCCGGCCACAGCCTCACCCGTCAGCTCGTCAGCGCCACCTCCGCGGCCGCCGAGGCCGTCGTCGAGTCTCCGGCCAAGGTCCTCTCGTCCGTCCGCGACGGCGCCACCCTGCCGGATGCGGTGACCGAGACCGGCTCGGCCGTTCAGGACGTGCTGGCCGAATCGGGTCGCGACATCCGCAGCGCCGTAGGCGAATACGTCGGCCGCAACGCCGTCGGCCCGAACGCGATCATCGCCGGCGCCTCGCACGTGGCCGGCTCGCTGGTTCGCGCCCAGGGTGCTTTGACCGCGACCGCCGTGGACGGACTGTTCACCGTGGCCGGCACCGCCACCCAGGGCGCCGACGACGTGCGCGAGGTCACCAGCCGCGAATGGAGCGAGCTGCGCACCACCGCCACATCGGCCCGCGAAGCGGTCGAAGCGCAGATCACCGTCACCCGCGAGAGCATCCGGGACGCTTTCGACACCACTGCTTGATTCACCGCGACGCTCGGGGTCGGCTGCATTCCGCAGCCGACTCCGATGCACCCCCTGTAGCGAGTTATCCACAGGCTCGTCGAACTCTGTTGCGATGACCCAGATCCACGAGTAAACTCGAACACATGTTCGATCACTGTGGCATCAGCGGCACGGGAGTCCTCGTGCACGATGTCTCAACGGTCGATGCCATGACGCACTACGCGCGGGTCGAAGCGGTGGCCGCGTCAGGCCGGTTCGTGGCGATCGCCGACCTGGTCGCGCTGCGCGTCGACAATCAGGGTGATCGGCAGTGGTGGGCCTGCGATGGCTGGGACGCTGCCTGCGCGGAAGTCGGCGCCGCGCTAGGGATCGGTCCCAAGGAAGCGTCGGGGCAGTTGTCGATCGCCGTCGCGTTGCGGTACCGGCTCCCGCGGGTGGCGGCGGCGTTCGCCGACGGCGGGGTGTCCGCGCGGACGGTGGGCACCATCTGCTGGCGCACCCGACTGGTCGAAGACCCCAACCTGATGGCCGTGATCGATGCCGCGCTGGCCGGGGCACTGTCCGAGTGGGCGGGCCTGTCGCGCAAGAAGATCGAGAAGAAGATCGACGGTTGGGTGCACAAATTCGATCCGGCCGCGGTCCTCAAAGTCCGGTCCGCGGCCCGCCGCCGTGGGGTCGGGGTCGGCAAACCCGACGACGACACCGGGGTGGCCTCCATCTGGGGTGCGCTGCTGGCCACCGACGCCGAACTGCTGGATCGGGTACTGACCGAGATGGCGCGGCAGGTGTGCGCCAACGATCCCCGCACGTTCGGGCAACGGCGTGCCGATGCTCTGGGTGTGCTGGCGGCGCGCGGTGACCGCCTGGCGTGCCAATGCGGTGCGCCGGATTGCCCGGCCGCCGGGCCCGATGCCCGGGCGACCGCCGTGGTGATCCACGTCCTGACCGACGCGCTACCGGCGCCGGTGGCGGATCCGCTGCTCAGCGGTGACCCGGCCGCGCCCCTGGCTCCCATACCGCCGGCGCCCCAGCGTGAGCCCGACGCCGCGCTGGCGCCGGCGTCGGAGCCCGCACCGGTGAGCGATCCGCAGCCGGCCACCACGCCGTACAACACCCCGGCCCCAACACCAGCACCGGAGTCGGAGTCGGCGCACGAAACCGCGCGCGAAGCGGCACCGATGCCGGTGCCCGCCCCCGCGTCGGCACCTGTCCGAGCCCCTGCTCCGGTACGCACGCCCGTCGGCTACATGGTCGGCGGGGCGGTGGTGCCACCGGCGCTGTTGGCTGACCTGGTGGCCCGCGGCGCCACAGTCCGCACCGTCGCCTCAGCCAATGGCCTGGCCGCGGTGCCGCGGTACCGGCCATCGGTCGCCATGGACGAGTTCGTCCGGATGCGGGCGATGACGTGCATGTTCCCCGGCTGCGACCAACCCGCGACCGCCTGCGACCTCGACCACACCATCCCGTGGCCGGCCGGGCCGACCCATCCGGGCAACCTCAGCCCGAAATGCCGAAAACACCACCTACTCAAAACCTTCTACAGCGGGCCCGAGGGGTGGCGGGACCGCCAACAGCCCGACGGCACCATCGTGTGGACCGCACCCACCGGCCACACCTACACCAGCGTGCCCGAAAGCCGAATCCTGTTCCCCCACAAGCAGTGTGATACACCACTGCCGGACGGGCCACCGCCGAACGTCACCGACCTCGACACCCCGCCGGCACCCGGACGCGGCATCATGATGCCCATCCGGCAGCGCACCCGCGCCCACAACCAAGCCCAACGCATCGCCTACGAACGCGCCCTCAACGACGCCGACCTCCAAGAAATCGCCGCGGCACAAGAAGCCGCCGACCGCAGACACGCAGCCCGCGAAGCGGCCGAAAACGACATGTCACCACTGTCCGAGTCAATCCGCAAAGACTGATCGGACGGCGGCCTCATCGCCGTCGACTTCGACGAGTCCGAGTGCACGGGCATCGCTGAGGGCGAGAGCACCCGCAGCGAGACCAAGGATGCAGGCGGGGCCCGCGCTGATCGAGGCATCGAGCTTGCGGCCGTCGGGCGGACCGACCTCGAAGCCGGATCGGGTCGCGCGCAGCTGCAAGGACTGCTCGCCCATCACGAGACCGATCGTCACCGCGGAGCGGACCTTGACCCGGCCGTCGAGCAGGGCCGGGACGGCGAGGGTGAGCCACTCCGGCCGGAAGGAGTCACTGCCGGCGGGACCATTGATCATCAACGGCGTGGACCAGCGGAGCAGGCTCTCGATCGGCTGACGCAGCTCCGCACCCCACGGAGTCAGGGTGTACTCGACCACGCTGCCCTCGCCGGCCACCCTGCGCTCGACGACCCCTGCCGCTTCGAGATCGCGGAGCCGGTCAGCGAGCAGGTTGGTTGCGATACCCGGGAGACGATCGATCAGGTCGCGATAGCGGGCGGGTGCGATGAGCAGTTCCCGAACGATGAGCAGGTTCCATCGGTCGCCCACGATTTCGAGGGACCGGGCGAGCCCACAGTATTGGTCGTAGCTGCGCATCACTCCGCCCTTCTACTTGAATTTCTCAAGTGACTATGAGATGTTCAAGCATACCCGGAAGCTGATTCGACGAGGGGTCGCCATGACCAACACCGCTCAAACCACACGGCCTGTCTGGGTCGACGACGATCTGTTCCCGTTCGAGAGCCACTTCATCGAGATCGACGGCCACACCGTGCACTACGTCGATGAGGGTTCAGGCCCAACGCTGCTGATGCTGCACGGCAATCCGACCTGGTCGTTCCTGTTCCGCGAGGTAATCCTCTTGCTGCGCAAGGAATTTCGGTGCATCGCGCTCGACTACCCAGGCTTCGGGTTGTCCACACCGAGGCCCGGCTACCGCTACCTACCCGAGCAGCACGCGGAGGTGGTCACCGTGTTTGTCGACACTCTGAACCTGAAGGACGTCACGCTGGTCGGGCAGGACTGGGGCGGCATGATCGGCCTTGCGGTGGCGCAGCGGCGGCCGGGCGTCTTCCATCGGCTGGTACTCGCCAACACCTGGGCGTGGCCGGTCAACGGGGACCTGCATTTCGAAGCCTTCGGTCGCATCATGGGTGGGCTGCCGATGCGCTTCCTGGTCCGGCAGTTCAATCTGCTCGTCAATGCCTTCATTCCCACCGGCCACCGGCGACGAAAGGTCACCGACGCCGAGATGGAGCACTACCGCCGGGCGCTGGACACCGCGGACCGGCGCCAGGCATCTGCCGTGCTCCCCGGCCGGGTGCTCGCGAGCCGGGACTTCTTCGCCGAGGTCGAGGCCGGGCTGCCGGATGTCGCCCACCTGCCGACACTCATCGTCTGGGGTGACGCCGACATCGCCTTCCGGACCCAGGAGCGTGAACGGCTGGAAGCGACGTTCCCCGACCACACGACCGTCATCGTCGAGGGCGCCGGCACCTATGTCGAGTCCGACGCCCCCGAGGAATTCGCCGCTGCGATCCGCACGTTCAGCGACGGCGCGCGACAGCCTTCCGAGTAGCGGCGTTCAGCCGGTTCCACGAGTTGATGACGGTGGCCATGCCGACGACGTGCGCCAGCTCGCGCTCGGTGAACACCGCGGCGGCCTGGGCGTACACATCGTCCGGAACCGGGCCGTGGCTCAGATCGGTGATGGCCTCGGTGATGGCCAGCGCCGCCCGCTCACGGTCGGTGAACAGATCGCCGGCTTCCTCCCACGCCGCAACCAGGGCCAGGCGCTGCTCGGTCTCGCCGAAGCGGCGCGCGTCGTGGACATGCATGTCGAGGCAGAAGGCGCAGTGGTTGAGCTGCGAGGCGCGAATCTTGATCAGCTCGCCGATGGTCGAATCGAGCTCCTTGGACGCGGCATTGCTGAAGGCCATCATCCCGGCGTAGAGCTCGGGAGCGACGTCGTAGATATCGATGCGCTTGACGTGGGTGGTGGCGGTCGGTGCATTCAGTGTCTCGGTCATAGCATCCACGTTAGCCACCAAAAACCCGCGAACATGGTTCAATTTGTACGTGGTTTCATGGGCCAATTCTGCGGCGGACGGCACCGGGTTGGACCTGCATCTGGACCTCGGCCACACCGTCCACCCGGGCCGACGCGGCACTCGTGACCAGCTGATCAGGGCGCTGAGAGACGCGGTCCGCTCAAGTCGATTGACGGCCGGCACCATGCTGCCGCCATCCCGATCGCTGGCCACCGACCTCGGATTGGCCCGCAACACCGTTGCCGAGGCCTACGCCGAATTGGTCGCCGAGGGCTGGCTGGGCTCGCGCCAGGGCGCGGGCACGTGGGTCATCGGCTCGCACACCGAATCGGCGCCGGTCACCCAGCGCGCCCAACCGGGCACCCCCACGCACAACCTCATGCCGGGTTCGGGAAACGTCGCGGCGTTTCCTCGGCAGGCCTGGCTGGCGTCGGCGCGTCGGGCCCTGACCAACGCCCCGACCGAAGCGCTCCGCACCGGCGACGCCCGCGGGCGCCCGGAACTGCGCGCCGCGCTGGCCACCTACCTGGCCCGGGCCCGCGGCGTCCGCACCACGGCCGAATCGATCGTCATCTGCGCCGGCACCCGCCACGCCGTCGAGCTGCTGTCGAAAGTGTTCGCACCGGGCACCATTGCCGTCGAGGACTACGGACTGTTCCTGTTCCGGGACGCCATCGCCGAGAACGGAGCCGGCACGGTGCCGATCCGGATCGACGACCACGGTGCCATCGTCGAGGACCTCGAAACGACCAGCGCGGCAGCTGTTCTGCTCACCCCGGCGCACCATTTCCCGCACGGCGTGCCCCTGCATCCCGCACGGCGCACCCAGGCCATCGACTGGGCGGTCCGCACGAAAAGCTATGTCCTGGAAGACGACTACGACGGCGAGTTCCGCTACGACCGACAACCGATCGGCTCCATGCAAGGGCTGGATCCCGACCGAGTGGCCTATCTCGGCTCGGCCAGCAAGAGCCTGTCGCCCGTGCTGCGGTTGGGCTGGATGGTATTGCCCGACAACCTGATCGACCCGGTGCTGGCCGCGGCGGGCGGGCAACAGTTCTACGTCAATGCCATCGACCAACTGACCATGGCCGACTTCATCGAATCCGGCCAATACGACAAACACATTCGCCGGATGCGCAACAGCTACCGGCGACGGCGAGATGCGCTGGCGGCCAAGCTGTCCGGGCTGGATGTCGAAATCAGTGGCCTGTCAGCTGGACTGCATGCCTTGATCCGGCTGCCGGACGGCACCGAACACGAGGTCATGCGGCGTGCAGCCGACGCCGGAATCGCGCTGTCCGGGCTGGCGCTGCTGCGGCACCCGGACGCCCCGCCGGACACCCCGCACCAGGACGGCGTGGTGGTGAGCTTCGGCACGCCGGCCGACCACGAGTTCAACGCCGCGCTCGACGCATTGCATGCCGTGCTGGCAGCCGTCAGCCGATGAGCGACGCCAACTCCGCCTCGAGATTGGCCCGGGCGGCGTCCTCCCACAGCCGCTGCCCCTCGACCGTGCGGTACAGCGACGGCCCGGCCAGCATCGCCGCGATCATCCGGCCCCGCCACATTCCGAAGTCCGCGTCGCTGACGTGGCGGTACTCGGCCCGCACCCGCGCGGTGTTGTGTTGGTAGTCCGCCGGCGGCACCGCCAGCACCGCCAGGTCGGCGTCGGACAGCACCTGGCCGTTGTGGTCGTCGGCCGCCGGGTCGTGGGTGATGGTCACC
The DNA here is from genome assembly GCF_048282635.1 of Mycobacterium sp. PDNC021. Taxonomy (NCBI): domain Bacteria; kingdom Bacillati; phylum Actinomycetota; class Actinomycetes; order Mycobacteriales; family Mycobacteriaceae; genus Mycobacterium; species Mycobacterium sp. PDNC021. Next base: position 1,036,791 of record NZ_CP182502.1, on the reverse strand, counting down.
CGCACCAGGCGCCCCACCTCCGCCACGAATGCCGGTTCCACGCCCAGATCAGCCAGGTCCGACTCGGCAAGCAGGGCGCTGTTCTCCTCATCATCAGACTGCCCGGCGTACACCGCGTCGTGGTACCACGCGGCCAGGCGCACCGCGTCAGGATCGTCCGCGAAGCCCTCCAGGGCGTCCACTCCGGACAGGATGCCGCGCAGGTGACTCAGGTCGTGGTAACTGCGGTGCGGCTCGGCCCAGCGACCCAGCAGCGACGCCCCGACGTCGTCGACACGCGGCGACACAGAATGCCGCGCCAGCAGTGTGTGCCATGCCTGGAGCAAATCGGTCACGTGTCCATGGTGCACGTAAGCTGCCCGGGTGGCCGAGCCAGTCGAGATCCCCGCCGAACACAGCGCCGAGAAAGCCGTCGAGGCATCCTTGGGCCTGGTGACGCAGGCGTGGCGGTTCGTCGTCACCGGCGGCTTGTCCGCGGTGGTCGATTACGGCCTGTATGCGCTGCTCAGCGCCGTCTTCGTGGCGAACGGCATGCCCGACGCGCGGGCCACGCTCATCGCGAAGACGCTCAGTTTCATCGCCGGCACGACGACGGCCTACCTGATCAACAGGCGCTGGACCTTCCAGGCCGAACCCAGCCGGGCGCGATTCATCGCGGTTGTGATGTTGTACGCAGTCACCTTCGGACTGCAGGTCGGCATCAATCAGCTGTTCTATCTGCAATTCGAGGGCGAGTCCTGGCGACGGCCTGTGGCCTTTGTCATCGCCCAGGGCACGGCGACGGTGATCAACTTCGTGGTGCAGCGAGCCGTGATTTTCCGGTTGAAGTGACGTTGCCCGGTACCCTTTGACCGTTATGTCTACCCAGCCTGACGCCACGCTGCCCTTGACGCGCCGCGCCCTCACCGGGTTCGGCCGCACGGCACCGTCCGTGGCAAACGTGCTGTCCACACCCGATGTCTCAGTGATCGCCGAGGCGGTCAAGCGGGTTGCGGACGCAAACTCTTCCAGCCCCGCCCACCTCCGCCGCGGCATCCTCGGCCGCGGTCTCGGCCGGTCCTACGGTGACCAGGCCTGCAACGGCGGCGGCATCGTCGTCGATATGACGGCGCTGAACCGGATCCATTCGATCAGCTCCGAGACCGCCGTCGCCGACGTCGACGCCGGCGTCAGCCTCGATCAGCTGATGAAGGCCGCGCTGCCGTTCGGGCTGTGGGTCCCGGTGCTGCCGGGCACCCGGCAGGTCACCGTCGGCGGCGCGATCGCCTCGGACATCCACGGCAAGAACCACCACAGCGCGGGCAGCTTCGGCAACCACGTGCTGTCGCTGGATCTGCTGATGGCCGACGGTGAAGTGCACACGCTGACGCCGGACGGACCGGACAGCGAGTTGTTCTGGGCCACCGTCGCCGGAAACGGGCTGACGGGCATCGTGATCCGGGCGCGCATCAAGATGACCCGCACGGAGAGCGCGTACTTCATCGCCGACGGCATCGCCACCGCGGATCTGGAAGAAACCGTCGCGGTGCACCAGGACGGCAGCGAGGACAACTACACGTACTCCAGCGCCTGGTTCGACCTGATCAGCCCGGAGCCCAAGCTCGGCCGCGCCGCGGTGAGCCGGGGCAGCCTGGCCAAGGTCGACCAACTGCCCGCCAAGCTGGCGAAAGACCCGCTGAAGTTCACCGCGCCGCAGTTGCCGTCGATCCCGAACCTGTTCCCGGTCAGCTTCATGAACAAGCTCTCGCTGTCGGCGATCGGCGAGGCGTTCTACCGGATGAGCGGTAACTACCAGGGCAAGATCGTCAACCTGACGCAGTTCTACCACATGCTCGACATCACCTCGGGTTGGCAATATGCCTATGGCCCAGCGGGTTTCGCGCAGCACCAGTTCCTGGTTCCGCCCGACGCGCTCGAAGAGTTCAAGGGCATCATCCGCTGGATGCACACCCAGAAGCAGTACTCGGCGCTGAACGTCTTCAAGCTGTTCGGCCCGGGCAACAAGGCGCCGCTGAGCTTCCCGATGCAGGGCTGGAACGTCGCCCTGGACTTCCCGAACCGGCCGGGTGTCAACGAGTTCCTCAACGAACTCGACAAGCGCGCAATGGAATTCGGCGGCCGTGTGTACACGGCCAAGGATTCCCGCGTCAGCGCCGAGAGCTTCCACCGGATGTACCCGCGGATCGACGAGTGGATCGCCACCCGCCGCAAGGCTGACCCCAACGGCGTGTTCGCCTCCGACATGGCCCGCCGCCTCGAACTTCTCTAGGAGATTCATGATTGACGCAACCGGCAACCCGCAGACCATCCTGCTGTTCGGCGGTACCTCGGAGATCGGCCTGGCCATCGTCGAGCGCTACCTCAAGAACGCCAAGGCGCGGGTGATCCTCGCCGACCTGCCGAACGCCCCGAAGCGCGACGCCGCGATCGCACAGATCGAGGCTGCCGGCGCCAAGGAGGTCGTGTACCTCGATTTCGACGCGCTGGACACCAAGTCCCATCCGGAGATCATCGAATCCGCTTGGGCGCAGGGCGATGTCGACGTCGCGATCGTCGCGTTCGGCATCCTCGGTGACGCCGAGGAGCTGTGGCAGAACCAGTCCAAGGCCGTGCTGACCGCCCAGATCAACTACACCGCGGCGGTTTCCGTCGGCGTGTTGGTCGGCGACAAGATGAAGGCGCAGGGCTTCGGGCAGATCATTGCGATGTCGTCGGTCGCCGGTGAACGGGTCCGGCGCTCGAACTTCGTCTACGGCTCGACCAAAGCCGGCCTCGACGGCTTCTACCTGGGTCTCGGAGAAGCATTGCGGGAGTTCGGGGTTCGCGTACTGGTCATCCGCCCGGGCCAGGTCCGCACCACCACGACGCTGGATCACTGGAAGGCCACCGGCGCCAAGGAGGCACCGTTCACGGTCGACAAGGAAGACGTCGCCAACCAGGCCGTCGCTGCCGCCGCCAAGGGCAAGGAGCTCATCTGGGCGCCCAACCCGGTGCGCTACCTGATGGCCGTCATCCGGCACATCCCGCGGTCGATCTTCCGCAAACTCCCGCTCTGATGCGCAGCGCACTGGCCGCGGGAGCCAGGGTGAGCGGCCAGATGCTGGCCGCCATGGCACTGGCGGTGCTCATCACGGTCATTGCGCTGCAAGCGATTGCCCGCGTCCAGTGGCCGGCGTTCAACTCGTCGAACCAGTTGCACGCCCTCACCACCGCGGGCCAGTGCGCCGTGCTGATCGGACTGCTCCTGACGGGGTGGGCCTGGCGCCGCGGCTGGCACAAGAGCGCCAAACTGGCGGCCACGTCGCTGCTGGCTGCGTTCTCGGTCGTCACCCTCGGCATGCCGTTGGGCGCCACCAAGCTGTACCTGTTCGGCGTCTCGGTGGACCAGCAGTTCCGCACCGAGTATCTGACCCGCCTGGCGGATACCGCTGTGCCGCACGACATGACGTATCTGGGCCTGCCGCCGTACTACCCGTCGGGCTGGTTCTGGCTGGGCGGCCGGGTGGCCGCGCTGACCGGAACCCCCGCATGGGAGATGTTCAAGCCGTGGGCGGTCGTGTCGATCACCGCGGCGATCGTGGCCGCATTCGTGTTGTGGGCGGCCATGATTCGCTTCGAGTACGCCCTGGCCGTCACCACGGCGACCGCCGCCGTGACGCTGGCCTACTCGTCGACCGAGCCGTACTCGGCGGTCATCGTGGTGCTGCTGCCGCCGGTGTTCGTGCTGGCCTGGTCGGGACTGAAAGCGACCGGCCGGGGATGGGCAGCCGTCATCGGCACCGGGGTTTTCCTCGGCATCGCCGGATTGTTCTACACCCTGCTGCTGGGCTACGCCGCGTTCACGCTGACTCTGATGGCGTTGCTGCTGGCCGTCAGCCGCCGTCAGTGGCAGCCGTTGGCCAGGTTGGTCGTCATCGCGGTCACATCTGCCGTCATTGTCCTGATCCACTGGGGCCCCTACTACCTAGCGATACTGCGTGGCCACCCCAAGGACAAGGACACGGCGCTCCACTACCTGCCGATGTCCGGTGCACAGCTGACCTTCCCGATGCTCGACGCCACCCTGCTGGGCGTCATGTGCCTCATCGGCACGCTGTGGCTGGTGGTCAAGGCTCGCAGCTCGACCCGCGCCGCGGCGTTGGCGATGGCCGTCGGGTCGGTGTACGCGTGGTCGCTGCTGTCGATGCTGGCCACCCTCGCGCGCACCACGCTGCTGTCGTTCCGGTTGCAACCCACCCTGCTGGTGCTGCTGGTCGCGGCCGGCACCTTCGGCTTCCTGGAAGCCGCCCGCGGGCTGGCGCACCACTATGCGCAGCCGACCACCAACCGCGTCATCGCCGTGGCCGCCACCATCGGCGCGATCGGCGCGGTGTCGTTCAGCCAGGCGATCCCCGACATCCTGCGGCCCGACATCGCCGTCGCCTACACGGACACCGACGGCTCCGGCCAGCGCGCCGACCGTCGTCCGCCCGGCTCCGAGCGCTTCTATCAGGAGATCGACCGGAAGATCACCGCGGCGACGGGCCGGCCCCGCAACGAGACCGTCGTGATGACCGCCGACTACAGCTTCCTGTCCTACTACCCCTATTACGGGTTCCAGGGCCTGACGTCGCACTACGCCAACCCATTGGCGCAGTTCAAGGAACGCTCCGGCGCCATCGAGAGCTGGGCGACCATGACCAGCCCCGACGAGTTCGTCAAGGCCCTCGACACGATGCCCTGGCAGGCGCCGACGGTGTTCCTGATGCGCCACGGCGGCACCGGCACCTACACGCTGCGACTGGCCGAGGACGTCTACCCCAACCAGCCCAACGTGCGCCGCTACCAGGTGGCACTCGACGAGCGGCTGTTTCACAGCAAGCACTGGCAGGTCACCGATATCGGCCCGTTTGTGCTGGCCATCCGTAGCGGCCACTAACATCTAGGCCCGTGGCCGGGGAACCTGAGGTAGAGCGCAATCACCGTACGGCTCGGTGGATCGCGATCGTCGCCGGACTGCTCGGCGCGTTCTTGGCGATGGCGACGCCGCTGCTGCCGGTCACCCAGACCACGGCACAGCTGAACTGGCCGCAGGCAGGCGTGCTGAAGAGCGTCGACGCGCCCCTGATCGGCTATGTCGCGACCGACCTCACCATCACGATTCCGTGCTCGGCGGCTGCCGGCCTCACCGGCCCCGCCACCACCCTGCTGTCCACGGTGCCCAAACAGGCGCCCAAGGCCGTCGACCGCGGCCTGCTGATCGAGCGCGTCGGCGGCGACCTGCTGGTCATCGTGCGCAACACCCCGGTCGTCAGCGCGCCGTTGACGCAGGTACTCAGCCCGGCCTGTAAGGAACTGAAGTTCACCGCGCACGACGACAAGGTCACCGGCGAGCTGGTCGGTCTCGTGCAGGGCCCGAAGGACAAGAACCCCGGCAAGCCGCTGCGCGGCGAGCTCAGCGGCTACGACTTCCGCCCACAGATCGTCGGCGTGTACACCGACCTGTCCGGCGCGGCGCCGGCCGGACTGACGTTCTCAGCCACCATCGACTCGCGCTACAGCACCTCCCCGACGCTGCTGAAGATGCTCGCGATGATCTTCGGCGTGGCGCTCACCGTCGTCGCACTGGGAGCCCTGCACGTACTGGACCGCGCCGACGGCGTCCCGCACAAGCGGTTCCTGCCACCGCGCTGGTGGTCGGTGAAGCCGCTCGACGGCGTCGTGGCAGCGACCCTGGTGTGGTGGCACTTCGTCGGCGCCAACACCTCCGACGACGGCTACATCCTGACCATGGCCCGCGTCTCCGAACACGCCGGCTACATGGCCAACTACTACCGCTGGTTCGGCACCCCGGAGGCGCCCTTCGGCTGGTACTACGACCTGCTGGCGCTGTGGGCGCACGTGTCCACGTCGAGCATCTGGATGCGCCTCCCCACCCTCCTGATGGCACTGGCGTGCTGGTGGGTGATCAGCCGCGAGGTGCTCCCCCGCCTCGGCCACGCCGTCAAGAACAGCCGCGCCGCCGCCTGGACCGCCGCCGGGATGTTCCTGGCGTTCTGGCTGCCACTGAACAACGGCATCCGACCGGAGCCGATCATCGCGCTGGGCATCCTGCTGACCTGGTGCTCCGTCGAGCGCGGCGTCGCCACCAGCCGGCTGCTGCCGGTGGCCATCGCCATCATCATCGGCGCGCTGACGTTGTTCTCCGGCCCGACCGGCATCGCCGCGATCGGCGCCCTGCTGGTCGCCGTCGGACCGCTGAAAACGATTGTGGCGCGGCACACTTCGCGCTTCGGCTACCTGGCTCTACTGGCACCGATCCTGGCCGCGGGCACGGTGACGGCGATCCTGATCTTCCGCGACCAGACCCTGGCCGCCGAGATCGACGCCAGCTCCTTCAAGACCACCGTCGGCCCCGCGCTGAGCTGGTTCGACGAGCACATCCGCTACGAGCGACTGTTCACCACCAGCCCCGACGGCTCGGTGGCCCGCCGGTTCGCGGTGCTGACCCTGCTGCTCGCGCTGGCCGTCTCGCTCGCAATGTCGTTGCGCAAGGGGCGAATTCCGGGCACCGCCGCCGGTCCGGCCCGCCGCATCGTCGGCATCACCATCATCTCGTTCCTGGCCATGATGTTCACGCCCACCAAATGGACGCACCACTTCGGCGTGTTCGCCGGGCTGGCCGGATCGTTGGGCGCGCTGGCCGCCATCGCGGTCGGCACCGCCGCCATGCGCTCGCGCCGCAACCGGGCGATGTTCGCCGCGACGGTGCTGTTCGTCCTGGCACTGTCGTTCGCCACCGTGAACGGCTGGTGGTACGTCTCCAACTTCGGGGTGCCGTGGTCGAATCAATTCCCCGAGTGGCACTTCGGCTTCACCACCTTCCTGTTCGGCCTGTCGTTCCTGACTCTGCTGTGGGCGGCGTGGCTGCACTTCTACGACCACACACCCGACCGGCCGGTGAGTCGCTGGGTTCCCCAGGCGCCCTTGGCAATTGCGTCGTGGATCGTGGTGTTCTTCGAAGTACTGTCCCTCACCCTCGGGATGACGCAGCAGTGGCCGGCCTGGTCCGTGGGCCGCTCCAACCTGCAGGCACTGACCGGTAAGACCTGCGGCCTGGCCGACGACGTCATGGTCGAGCAGGACCCCAACGCCGGGATGCTCGTCCCGCAGTCGACGACGCTCGCCGACGCGCTGGGCGCCGGCGGCGCAGAAGGCTTCACCCCCAACGGAATTCCCTCGGACGTCTCCGCAGACCCCGTGATGGAACCGCCGGGCGGCACCAACTTCGCCGACAACGACGGCGGCCCCACCAGCGGCGCGGAGCCGGGCACCGAGGGCGGCACCACTGCCGGAATGGGTGTCAACGGCTCGCGTGCCAAGCTGCCCTACAACCTGAACCCGGCCACCACCCCGGTGCTGGGCAGCTGGCGCGGCGGCGTCCAGATCCCGGCACGCATGCGTTCGGGCTGGTACAAACTGCCGCCGCGCGATCAGGCCGGACCGCTGCTGGTCGCCGCCGCCGCGGGCCGCTTCAACCAGGGCGAGGTTCGGGTCGAATTCGCCAATGACGCTCAGGCCGCGGCCGGCAAGATCGCCGGGGCCGTCGGCTTCGCCGACGTCGGCGCGGCACCGGCCTGGCGCAACCTGCGCGCCCCGATGGCCGCCATCCCGCCGGACGCCACCGTGATCCGCATCGTCGCCACCGACGACGATCTCGCGCCCCAGCACTGGATCGCCCTGACGCCGCCGCGGATCCCGAAGCTGCGCACCCTGCAGGACGTCGTCGGCTCGAAGGACCCGGTGATGCTGGACTGGCTCGTCGGTCTGGCGTTCCCGTGCCAGCGCCCGTTCGGCCACGACAACGGCGTCACCGAAGTGCCCAAGTGGCGCATCCTGCCGGACCGCTTCGGCGCCGAAGCCAACTCGCCGGTCATGGACTACCTCGGCGGCGGCCCGCTGGGCATCACCGAGCTGATGTTCAAGGCCACCCCGGTGCCGACATACCTGAAGGACGACTGGTTCCGCGACTGGGGCTCGCTGCAGCAGTTCACCCAGTACTACCCGGACGCACAGCCGGCCCAGATCGATCTGGGCACCGCCACCCGCAGCGGGCTGTGGAGCCCGGCGCCGCTACGCCATTCCTGATCAGCGGCCAATGACGCTGGTGTTCAAGGCGTCCGGATGGTCACGCCGGTCGCGAGCAGTGCCGTCGCCGACAGTCCGAAGGTCGACTTGAACCGGTCGGACAGGTGCGACGGGCTGGTGAACCCGGCCTCGACCGCCGCCACGGTCAGGCTCTGCCCGGCAGCGATCTCGGCGCCGGCGCGGGTCAGCCGACTCCACAACCGGTAGCGGCGCAGGCTGGATCCGGTCTCCTGGCGAAACAGGTGCAAGAACCGGGATTCGGACAAACCGACCGCGGCAGCCAGGTCGCCGGCCGACTCGACGTGCGTGGGGTCGTCGCGAATCTGCTTGGCCACCAGTTCAATCCGCGGATCCATCCGCTGCACCTGGGTAGGTGCGGCGGTATCCAGCCAACGCAGGGCGGCGATATCGTCGGGCGGCACGTTCAGCAGCGCGCGTTCGGCGCGGTGCCGCACGCCGATGCCGTCGGTGTCAGTGTCGGTGAACAACTCCCGGCATGACGCGGTGCGCGCCGAGGCCGGATCCAGGTAGCAGGACACCAGCGTTCCCTGCACCGTCAGCTGGTGGCGTACCCGCGGCGGGATCAACACCGTGCGGGCCACCGTCGTCGCCTGATCCGTCTGCACCGACAGTGGCGCATCGATCCCGACGGCCAGGCAGAACACCGATCCCGAATGAGGTTGCAAGCCCAGGCCAGGTCCGGCGTACAGGGCCTGGCCCGGCCACAGCCACACCGTCGGGCAGCAGGTTTGTGGAAGCGGGGCAGGTGTACGGGACGACATGCTGGACTCCATGGTCAATCTCGACTGGAGGCTACCGTGCAGATCGTCATCATCGCCGTCGTAGGCGTGTTCTTCCTCGGCATGGGCGTGTACGCGCTGGCCGCCCCCGCCGCGATCCTGCGGCCGTTCGGCTTCACGCTCGGCGGTGCCGCGGCGCGTGCCGAAGTGCGCGCCGTGTACGGCGGTTTCGGCCTGGCGATCGCCGGCATCCTCGGGTACGCCGCGGCCACCCCGGGGGCTGTCCGCACCGGCGTCCTGTTCACCGTGGCCGCGGCCCTGGCCGGCATGGCGTTGGGCCGCATCGTGTCAGCGGTGATCGACGACCGGACATCGTTCTACCCCAACTGGTTCTACTGCCTGGTGGAACTGGCGGCCGCGGGCGTGCTGTTCTGGGCTGCCCGTTAGGCGCGGATCGCGTGATTCCCTGCGCGGAATTCGCGTCCGCACGGTGCTGTGACCGGGTTTATCCTGGAAATGGCACTACAGGGGGCGACGTCAGGTAACAGCTTGCGACACAGGGGAATTCACCTCCATATCGCAGCGGTGATGGCCGTCTGCGCAACCGGCTGCTCATCGACAGCCAAGGAGCCGGACCACACCGCGCAACCGCTATCCGACTGCGCGGCCGTCGATAGCGCTGCTGCCGCAGCGCCTCCGGCGAAGCCACTACCCGCTGCGACCATCGGATTCGACGATTACACCGAAGTCCGCACCTGCGACTACCCCGGTCCGAGTCACTACGGCTGGTCATCGCTGCGGTTCAAGACCGCCGACGGCGTGCACTGCGAGCTCTATGACGGGCCCAACTCGTTCCAGTACTACTCGAGCATCAATTGCTGGGGTCCGCTGCCGGGCGTGCTCGGCGGCGCCACCCTGGTGACTCTCGAACCGGGATCCGTCCCCGTCTACGGTAAGGCCGACCTGGAGAACCTTGAGACCCAGTACGAGGTGGGCTTCAAGACCTCACCGGTGGACCCGGGCAGGTACCGCGAACTGGCACCAGGCCAGAAGATCATCGTGCCCGGCTCTCGCCGCGGCAGTGGCGTCGATATGAACGACGAAGTGTGCGCGGTAGGCCGCGACAGCTCGTTGATCTGCGAAATCCAACATTCCGAGTTCGAGGACTTCAAGACCCACGGCTTCCGGCTGTCTGCCCAGGGCAGCAAGCTCTACTGACGGTCACATTCCGGCCAACTACCTCGACATTCCCAGTCAGTGCGCCAGGCCACATATAACTGTCGCCTAGTCTTGAGCCTCGTGCCTGCCAGGACTGCCCGTCTCGTCGCGATCATCGCGGGCCTAGCGGGTCTGCTGCTTTGCGCGCTGACCCCACTGCTGCCCGTCAAACAGACCACCGCGACCATCCTGTGGCCTCAGGCCCCGGGTGTGAGCGGAAATGTCTCCGATCTCACCGCCCCGCTGGTGTCGGGTGCGCCGCTGGCGCTGGATGTCTCCATCCCGTGCTCGGCCATCGCCACGCTGCCGGCCGCCGGCGGTCTGGTGTTCTCGACGATCCCGCCCGACGGTATCGACGCCAGCCGCAACGGCCTGTTCGTCCGGGCCAACGCCACCGACGTCGTCGTCGCCTTCCGCGACACCGTCGCTGCCGTCGCCAAGCGCGCCGACATCGGGAAATGCAGCAACCTGCATCTCTGGGCCACCAACAGCGGCGTCGGCGCCGACTTCATCGGCCTGCCCGGAGCCGCAGGCACCGGCAGTGTGGAGAAGAAGCCCCAGGTGGCCGGCATCTTCACCGGCCTCAAGGTCCCCGCACAGCCCGGCCTGTCGGCACGCGTCGACATCGACACCCGGTTCATCGTCGTCCCGACGTTCGTGAAGTCGGCCGCGATGGCACTCGGCGTGCTGCTGACGCTGGTCTCGATCCTCGCGCTGGCCCTGCTGGACCGGCTGGACGGCCGCCGCGTGCACGACGCGTGGCAGCGCTTCTGGAAGGTCAGCCGCTGGCACTGGCTCGCCGACATCGCGGTGTTCACCGGCCTGGCCGGGTGGCACCTGATCGGCGCGATCTCCTCCGACGACGGCTACAACCTCACCATCGCCCGGGTCTCCAGCCAGGCCGGCTACGTCGCCAACTACTTCCGCTACTTCGGCACCTCCGAGGCGCCGTTCGACTGGTACCAGTCGGTGCTCGCGCACCTGGCCACCGTCAGCACCGCCGGCGTGTGGATGCGCCTGCCCGCACTGCTGGCCGGCATGGCCACCTGGACGCTGCTGTCCCGCTGGGTGTTGCCGCGCCTGGGCCCCGGCGCCCGCGGGGTGTCCTCGAACGCCATCGCCATCTGGACCGCGGCCGCTGTCTTCCTGGCCGCCTGGTACCCGTTCAACAACGGCCTGCGCCCCGAACCGCTGATCGCCTTCGGGGTGATCGCGACCTGGGTGCTCATCGAATACTCCATCGCCACCCGGCGCCTGGCCCCGGCGGCCGTCGCCATCATCGTGGCGGCCTTCACCGCGACCACCGCACCGCAGGGCCTGATCGCGCTGGCACCGCTGCTCATCGGCGCCCGCGCCCTGGTCCGCACGATCCGCAGCCGCCGGGCGGGAACCGGCCTGTTGGCCCCGATCGCGACGCTGGCCGCGTCGGCGTCGCTGATCCTGACGGTGATCTTCCGGAACCAGACCCTGGCCACGGTCGCCGAGTCGGCGCGCATCAAGTACACCGTCGGCCCGACCATCTCCTGGTACCAGGAATTCCTGCGCTACTACTTCCTCACCGTCGAGGACAGCGTCGACAGCTCGATGACCCGCCGCTTCTCGGTGCTGATCCTGCTGGTGTGCCTGTTCGGCACGCTGACCCTGCTGCTGCGCAAGGGCCGGGTGCCCGGCCTGGCCAGCGGTCCGGTGTGGCGCCTGCTCGGCAGCACCATCCTCGGCCTGCTGCTCCTGCATTTCACCCCGACCAAGTGGGCGGTGCAGTTCGGTGCGTTCGCCGGGCTGTCGGGTGCGTTCGGCGCGATCATCGCCTTCGCGTTCGCGACCGTCGGCCTACACAGCCGACGGAACCTGGCGCTCTATGTGACGGCCCTGCTGTTCGTGCTGGCCTGGGCGACGTCCGGCATCAACGGCTGGTTCTACGTCGGCAACTACGGCGTGCCGTGGTTCGACCGGCAGCCCGTGCTGGCCGGCCACCCCGTCACCTCGATGTTCCTGGTGCTGGCGATCATCACCGCGCTCCTCGCGGGCTGGCTGCACTTCCGCATCGACTACGCCGGCCACACCGAGGTCGCCGAGACCCGCCGCAACCGGGCGCTGGCGTCGACGCCGCTGCTCATCGTCGCGGTGATCATGGTCATGCTCGAGGTCGGCTCGATGGCCAAGGGCTTCGTGCAGCGCTACCCGCAGTACACGACGGCCCGCGCGAACCTGAACGCTGTGACGTCCGGGCTGTCCGACAAGAGCTGCGCCATGGCCGACGACGTGCTGGTCGAGGCCGATATCAACGCCGGCACCCTGCAGCCCGTGCCCGGTCAGACCTGGGGCAAGTACGGGCCGCTGGGCGGCGAGAACCCCGTCGGCTTCACCCCCAACGGCGTCAGCGACTCGCTCGCCCCGCCGCACCCGGTGGTCGCCAACCCCGGCACCGTCAACTCTGACGGCTCGCCCAACAAGCCCAACGTCGGCGTCGCCTTCGCGGCCGGTACCGGCGGCGGCTACGGCCCGACGGGCGTCAACGGCTCCAACGTCTTCCTCCCGTTCGGTCTGGACCCGGCCCGCACCCCGGTGATGGGCAGTTTCAAGGAGAACGGTGTCGCCGCCAAGGCGACGTCGGCCTGGTACGAACTCCCGCCGCGCTCCGCGGACCGGCCGCTCGTCACTGTCGCGGCCGCCGGCGCCATCTGGTACTACGACGAAGAGCACGAGTTCCACTACGGCCAGTCGCTCAAGCTGCAGTGGGGTGTGCACCGGCCGGACGGCAGCTACCAGGCCCTCGGCGAGGTGCAGCCCATCGACACCTTCGCCCAGTACGCCTGGCGCAACCTGCGTTTCCCGCTGGCGTGGGCACCGCCGGAGGCCAACGTGGCCCGGATCGTCGCCGACGATCCGAACCTGTCCGAGGACCAGTGGTTCGGCTTCACCCCGCCGCGGGTGCCGACGCTGCAATCCGCGCAGCAGTTCCTCGGGTCGCAGACGCCCATCCTGATGGACATCGCCACCGCCGCGAACTTCCCGTGCCAGCGCCCGTTCTCCGAGCATCTCGGCGTCGCGGAGCTGCCGCAGTACCGCATCCTGCCCAACACCAAGCAGGTCGTGGTGTCGTCGAACATGTGGCAGTCCGCGCAGAAGGGTGGCCCCTTCCTGTTCATCCAGGCGCTGCTGCGGACGTCGACCATCCCGACCTACCTGCGCAATGACTGGTACCGGGACTGGGGCTCGATCGAGCGGTACGACCCGGTGGTGCCGCCGTCAATGGCACCGCCCGCAGCGATTGATCAAGGCACCATGACCGTCAATGGCTGGAGCCGCCGCGGCCCGATCCGGGCCCTGCCATGACCGGGACGGGAATGAACGCACAGCAAGTGAAGGTCACCCGGTGGGTGGCGATCGTCGCCGGCCTGATCGGCTTCGTGCTGTCGGCGCTGACGCCACTGCTGCCGGTGGTGCAGACGACCGCGCAGTTGAATTGGCCGCAGCAGGGCCAGTTCGGCAATGTGACCGCGCCGCTGATCTCGCAGACACCGGTGACGATGAAGGCGACGATTCCGTGCGACGTGCTGCGGACGCTGCCACCCTCGGGCGGGCTGGTGTTCGGCACGGTACCCAAGGACGGCAAGCAGGCCGCGCTGAACGGCCTGCTGGTCAACGTCTCGAGCAGCCGCGTCGACATCACCGACCGCAACGTGGTGATCGCCAGCGTGCCGCGCCTGAAAGCCATTGGTAATCCGGGTTGTTCACGCATCGAGATCATCGCCGACAAGAACGGGACCTTCGCGACGTTCGTCGGCCTGACCGGGACCGACGGCAAGGAACTGCGTACCGGGTTCGCCGACCCGAACCTGCGTCCCACCGTCGTCGGCATCTTCACCGACCTGAAGGGCGCCGCACCGCAAGGCCTTTCGGTGTCCGCGACGATCGACACCCGGTTCATCAACCGTCCGACGATCATCAAGTACACCGCCATGTTCGGTGGCATCGCAGCGACCATCGTTGCGCTGCTGGCCCTTTGGCGCCTGGACCGGATGGACGGGCGCCGCATGCAGCGCCTCATCCCCAGCCGCTGGCGGACCTTCAGCCTGGTCGACGGCGTCGTGGTCGGCGGGTTCCTGCTCTGGCATGTGTTGGGTGCCGGGTCATCTGACGACGGCTACATCCTGCAGATGGCGCGCGTCGCGCCGCACGCGCAGTACATGATCAACTACTTCCGCTGGTTCGGCAGCCCCGAGGATCCGTTCGGCTGGTACTACAACGTGCTGGCCCTGATGACGCACGTCAGCGACGCGAGCATATGGATTCGCTTGCCGGACTTGCTCTGTGCGCTGATCTGCTGGCTGCTGCTGTCGCGTGAGGTGCTCCCCCGGCTCGGCCCGGCGGTCGCGGGCAGCAAGGCGGCCATGTGGGCCGCGGGCCTGGTCCTGATGGCCGCCTGGATGCCCTTCGACAACGGCCTGCGCCCCGAGGGCCAGATCGCCACCGGCGCCCTGATCACCTACGTCCTGATCGAACGGGCCATCGGCACCAGCCGGCTGACCCCGGCCGCCCTGGCCATCATCAGCGCGGCGTTCACCCTGGGCATTCAGCCGACCGGACTGATCGCCGTGGCGGCCCTGCTGGCCGGTGGCCGCCCGATCCTGCGCATCCTGGTCCGTCGGCGCCGAGAGGTCGGCACCTGGCCGCTCGTGCTGCCGCTGCTGGCCGCCGGCTTCGTCATCCTGACCGTGGTGTTCGTCAACCAGACTGCGGCAGGGGTGTTGGAGGCCACCAGGATCCGCACCGCGATCGGCCCAAGTCAGGCCTGGTACACCGAGAATCTGCGGTACTACTACCTGTTCCTGCCGACCGTCGACGGCTCGATGACCCGGCGCTTCGGCTTCTTGCTGACCGCGCTGAGCCTGTTCACGTCGATGTTCATGATCCTGCGGCGCAAGCGGGTGCCCGGCATCGCCCGCGGCCCCGTGTGGCGCCTGATGGGCATCATCTTCGCCACCATGTTCTGCCTGATGTTCACCCCGACCAAGTGGGTGCACCACTTCGGGCTGTTCGCGGCCGTGGGCGCGGCGATGGCCGCGGTGGCCACCGTGCTGGTGTCCCGGTCGGTGCTGAAGTCGGCACGTAACCGCATGGCCGTCACCTCCGCGGTGCTGTTCCTGCTGGCGCTGGTTTCGGCCACCACCAACGGCTGGTGGTACGTGTCGAGCTACGGCGTGCCGTTCAACAACGACATGGTGGCGGTCGGCGGAATCAAGCTCAGCACAATCTTCTTGGCGCTGTTCGTGATCACCGCGCTGTGGGCGTTCTGGCTGCACTTCAACAGCGACCGCCCCGAAGGCCGGCTCACCCGGCTGGTCACCGCGGCACCCATCCCGCTGGCCGCCGCGTTCATGGTCGTGGTCTGCGTGGCATCGATGGCCATCGGCGCGGTGCGCGAATACCCGACGTACTCGAACCTGGCCAGCAATCTGCGGGCGCTCAAGGGCGGCTGCGGGTTGGCCGACAATGTGCTCGTCGAGCCCGATTCGAACGCCGGGTTCCTGACCCCGCAGGCCGGCGACTACGGGCCGCTGGGCGCGCTGGGAGGCGTGGGAGCGGCAGGCTTCACGCCCAACGGGGTACCGGATCACATTGTCGCCGAAGCGATTCGGCTCGACTTCCCGATGCCGGGCACCGACTCGGACTGGGACGCCGCGGTGAAGCTCAAGACGCCGGGCATCAACGGCTCGACGGTGCCGCTGCCCTACGGCCTCGACCCCGCACGGGTGCCCGTCGCCGGGACCTACACCACCGGTCCCCACTCGCAGGCCAAGCTCACGTCGGCCTGGTACGGGCTGCCCGCCGCCGATGCCGCGCAACCGCTGGTGGTCGTCACCGCGGCCGGCACCATCACCGGCAACAGCTCCCTCAAGGGCCGCACCGAAGGCCAGACCGTCGAGCTGGAGTACGGCCGCACCGGTCCGGACGGCCACCCCGTCGCGGGCGGACGCGTCGTGCCCTACGACATCGGTCCGACGCCGTCGTGGCGCAACCTGCGGTTCGACCGTCGTCAGATTCCGGCCGATGCCACGTTCGTTCGTGTTGTGGCAGTGAACCTTTCGCTCAACGAGGGCGACTGGATCGCGGTCACCCCGCCGCGGGTGCCCGAGCTCAAGACCCTCGAGCAGTTCATCGGCAAGACGCAGCCGGTGCTGATGGACTGGGCCGTCGGCCTGGCGTTCCCGTGTCAGCAGCCGATGCTGGTGCGTAACGGCGTGACCGAGGTGCCGAAGTTCCGCATCACCCCGGACTACACCGCCAAGAAGCAGGACACCGACACCTGGCAGGACGGCATCAACGGCGGCCTGCTGGGCATCACCGACGTGCTGCTGAAGGCGCACGTGATGTCGACGTACCTGTCCGACGACTGGGGCCGGGACTGGGGCTCGCTGCGCGCCTTCACGACCGTCGTGGATGCGACGACGGCCGAGCTGGACCTGGGCACCGCCGTCCACAGCGGGCTGTATTCGCCGGGGAAGATGCGCATCAAGCCCTAACCCGTTCCGCCGAGTGGCCAGTTATGACACGCGCTTTTCGAAAAGTTGTGTCGTAACTGGCCACTCGGCGTTTTGGTCGCGTCTCACGATGCCCGGCCAGCTCCCAGGTCGGCCGACCCCTTGACAGATTCCCAATCAAACACAATGATTAGCAATCAATTCCAAGTGGTATAGATCACAACACATGGGAGGTGTGATGCCGTCCACAGGGCCCGCTCAGCGCGATACGACGGGCGCCCTCTACGCCGACCAGCGCAAACAACACCTGCTCGAGGTGCTGCGCCGGGACGGCCGGATCGATGCCGCCGGCACCGCCGCCGAACTGGGCGTTACGGGTGAAACCATCCGCAAGGACCTCATCCTCCTGGAACGCCAGGGCCTGTTGCGACGGGTGCACGGTGGAGCCGTGCCGGTCGACTACCTCTCCTACGAACCGGCCGTCGAGACGCGGACCGAGTTCCTTGCCGAAAAGACCCGCATCGCCAAAGCCGCCCTGGCACATCTTCCGGAACGCGGATCTGTTCTGATCGACGCCGGGTCCACCACCGCACAGCTGGTCGACATGTTTCCCGGCGACCGCGAGCTCACGGTGTACACGAATTCACTGACACAGGCGCTGACCCTGCTCAGCCGGCCACTGCTGACGGTATACACCCTGGGCGGCCGGGTACGCTCGAAAACCTTTGCCGAAGTTGATGATTGGGCCGCCCGCGCGCTTGCTGAGATCAACGTGGACGTCGCATTCCTGGGAGCCAACGGAATCAGCGCACACCGCGGACTCACCACACCCGCACCGTCCGAAGCAGCCGTGAAACGACGGATGCTCGCCTGTGCCCACCGACGCATCCTGCTTGCCGACCACAGCAAGTTCGGGACCATCACCGGAGCCCAATACGGGCGGTTGGCAGACATCCACCTCTTGATCACTGATAGCGGCCTGGACGATCTTCAGCTCTCCGAACTGTCCGCACCCGGCTTGATCGTGGAGCGGTCGTGATATTCCGCGACGTTCCAACCACTTTCGCAGATTTCTAAGTTCACCTTCAGCCGTCGGTGATCCCATCACGTGTCGTCGCGTGCTGTCCGAAAGGAGCCCACATGGCCGATCCGAGAGTCCTCGGCATCGTCCTGGCCGGCGGTGAGGGCAAGCGTCTGTCACCACTTACGCTCGACCGGGCCAAGCCGGCGGTGCCGTTCGCCGGACTGTATCGATTGATCGACTTCGCCCTATCGAATCTGGTCAACGCCGGAGTCCTTCGGATCGCCGTACTCACGCAGTACAAGAGCCACAGCCTCGATCGCCACATCACCACCACCTGGCGGATGAGCAGCCTGCTCGGAAACTACGTCACCCCGGTGCCCGCCCAACAGCGCCTCGGCCCGCAATGGTATTCCGGCTCCGCGAACGCGATCCACCAGTCGCTGAACCTGATTCACGACGAAAAACCCGATCTGGTCATCGTTTTCGGCGCCGATCACGTCTACCGCATGGACCCGCGGCAGATCATCGCCCAGCACCTCGACAGCGGTGCAGGCGCCACTGTCGCCGGCATCCGAGTGCCACGACATGAGGCCGGCGCCTTCGGCGTCATCAAGACAGCCGCTGACGGCCGAGAGGTGGAAGCGTTCCTGGAGAAGCCTGCTGATCCGCCTGGCCTGCCCGACTCCCCTGACGAATCGTTCGTCTCGATGGGCAACTACGTGTTCTCGACCGAAGTGCTCATCGACGCGTTGCACGCCGATGCCGCCGACGAGTTCAGCAAGCACGACATGGGTGGCGACATCATGCCGATGATGGTCGAACAGGGCCTCGCTCAGGTGTACGACTTTCAGAGCAACCAGGTGCCGGGTGCCCGTGCCGGAAACAACGGCTATTGGCGTGACGTCGGAACCCTGGACTCTTACTACGACGCCCACATGGACCTGTGCGCCGTGGTACCCGCTTTCGACTTGTACAACAGCGCATGGCCGATCCTCACCCATATCCCGCCGCACCCGCCGGCGAAGTTCGTCCACGAAGACGGTGAACGAGTCGGCCGCGCCGTCAACAGCGTGATCTCCAACGGGGTGATCATCTCCGGCGCGCTGGTGCGCGAATCGGTGCTGTCACCCGGTGTCCGAGTCGAGGAACACGCCACAGTGGAGCGATCGGTGATCATGGACAACACCATCGTTGGCGCGAATGCCTTGGTACGCAACGCCATTATCGACAAGAACGTCGTGATTCCACCCCACACGCAGATCGGTGTCGACAAAGAGCATGACCTGGCGCGCGGCTTCGCCGTATCCGAAGGCGGAGTGACCGCCGTTGGCAAGGGCCAGCAGGTAACCCGGTAATCAACAACCAGGAGGTTTGAGTCACACCATGAGCGGTAAGCGAACGGCATTGCCGCTACCCGCGCCGTCCATCCGACCGATGGCCGACGAATGGGAGTGGCAGCAGTCAGCCCATTGTCGCACAATGGATTCCAGCATCTTCTTCCATCCAGACAACGAGCGGGGCCGCGCTCGCAGGCAACGCGAACAACAGGCCAAACAGATCTGCTACCAATGCCCGGTGAAGGCCCCGTGCGCCGCCTTCGCCCTGCTGTCCCCTGAGCCCTATGGCACCTGGGGCGGAGTTTCCGAATCCGAACGCGTTTCTGCACTTGGCATTTCCGGCCGGACCAAACTGGCCGCCGCCAGCGGCGAATGACATCGGCCGCAAACCAACCCTCACCGTGACCACTGCGGGAAACACCAGGCGCTGCCGGAGATCGGCGTCAGGCGACGCTGACGGCCTCAGCAGTCCGCACGGGAGGCGCGGTGGCGAGCGGGGTGCGGATGTAGCGCATCCACGTCAGGGTCAGCGCGGCGACGTAGAAGGTGACGAAGACCCAGAACGCCGCGGTGGCCGAGCCACTGGACAGGTAGGACTGCCGCAGCGCCAGGTTGATGCCCACTCCCCCGAGCGCGCCGATGGCGCCCGCGAAACCGATGAGGGCACCGGACATCCCGCGGGACCAGTTCTGGCGGTCGGTCTCGCTGCCCACCAGCGAGCGACTACGGGCCTCGAAGATCGACGGGATCATCTTGTACACCGACCCATTGCCGACGCCCGATAGCACGAACAGCGCGACGAAGCCGACGATGAAGCACGTCAGCGTAGCCGCATCCACGGCCCCGCCGGTGTGGTCGTGGTAGGTCGATGCCGAAATCAGCAGCGCACCAAAGAGAATCATGCCGGTGAAGGCCGCCATGGTGACCCGGGCGCCGCCGATACGGTCGGCGAGTTTGCCGCCGTAGACCCGCGCGATCGAGCCGAGTAGTGGTCCCACGAAGGCGATCTGGGCCGCATGCAGCGCCGCCTGCGCCGCACTCTGACCACCGGCGACGAAGTTGATCTGCAGGATCTGACTGAAGGCGAAAGAGAAGCCGATGAAGGATCCGAAGGTGCCGATGTACAGGAACGCGACAGCCCAGGTGTCTGGCACGGTGAGAATGGAACGCATTGCGGTGGAATCGATTCGGTGCTGCGCGAGGTTGTTCATGAACATCGCCGCACCGACCGCCGCGACGGCCAGCAGCACCAGGTAGATCGCGCACACCCAGTAGGGCGCGCGGTTACCGGCGACGGCGATCACCAGCAGGCCCACGACCTGGATGGCCGGCACGCCGAGATTGCCTCCGCCGGCGTTGATTCCGAGCGCCCAGCCCTTGAGCCGCTGCGGGTAGAACGCGTTGATGTTGGTCATCGACGACGCGAAGTTGCCGCCACCGAGGCCGGCGAGGGCCGCGCACAACAGGTACGGCCACAACGGCAGTCCGGGGTGCGCCAGCAGCCACATGCTGCCCAGCGTCGGAATCAGGAGTACGAGCGCGGAGAAGACGGTCCAGTTGCGGCCACCGAAGGTGGCAGTCGCCATGGTGTACGGGATGCGCAGGCAGCCGCCGACGAGCGTCGCGGTGGCAGCGAGCAGGAACTTGTCACCGGCCGTGAAGCCGTACACCGACTGCGGCATGAACAGCACCATGACCGACCACATGGTCCAGATCGAGAGGCCGATATGCTCCGCGATCACCGACCACAGCAGGTTCCGCCGGGCGACGTTCTTGTTGCCGGCTGCCCAGGCAACGATGTCTTCCGGATCCCAGTCGGTGATGGTTCGCGATCGAAACATGCTGCAAATCTAGAAATTACATGTTTCCCGCAGGCGCTCAGTGATGTCCCGATCGTGAAGATTCACTCACCGATCATGCAGCAGGGCTGTGAAGAGATGCGGCTCACACCCAGCGGCTACGGGGTGGCGGTGCCTGCGGCGTCTCCCAGGCCTTCGCGTACCGACTGCTGCTGCCGCGCTGCGGATCCCGGCTCCGGTACACCACATACGGCCGCACCAAGTAGCCGATCGGGGCGCTGAACATGTGCACCAGCCGCGTGTAGGGCCAGATGGCGAAGAGCGTCAGGACGATGATGACGTGCACCTGGAAGGACAAGGGCGCCGTCGCCATCAGCTCGGGTGTCGGGTGCGGCGTGAAAAGGCTACGTAGCCAAGGTGACACCGTCTCCCGGTAGTTGTAGGCCGACACCACGTTGCCCAGAGTGTTGACCATGCCGGTCACCAGTGCACCGACCAGCAGCAGATACATGAGCTTGTCACTGATGGTGGTAGCGCCACGCACCGCCGGCACCGTGACCCGGCGGTACAGCAGGATGGCGGCCCCCGCGATCACCGCGAACCCCGCCGGCGCGCCCATGCCGATCGCCATCAGGTGGTAGGTGTGTTCGGAAATCCCGATCGCCGAGGTCCACGACTCCGGAATCAGCAGGCCGACAACGTGTCCGCCCAGCACACCGAGGATCCCGAAGTGGAACAGCGGGCTGCCCAGCCGAAGCAACCGGCTTTCGTAAATCTGCGACGACCTTGTGGTCCAACCGAATTGGTCGGTCCGGTACCGCCAGATGTGGCCCAGCACGAACGACGTGAAGGCGATGTACGGCAGCGTCATCCACAAGAGGTTGGTCATCGTCGGCCTCCGGTCATGGCCGGATCCATCATCATCGGATCCATGCCGAACGGGTCCAGACCGACGTCTTCGTCGGGTGGGCCGTCGGCGGCGAGTTCGGTGATCCGCCGACGGTCGGCGGTGTTGATCGGCGGCAAAGTCGCGAGGACCGCGGCCAGCAAGCCGGAGTACGGAGAATTACTCTCTTGCAGGGAAAGTCGCAGCAGCTCGAGCACCGGTACGTGCTCGGCCAGCAGTCGCTCACCGCGCGCCTGGTCGATGGTAGCGGCGAATTCGAGTACCAGCGGCAGGTAGTCGGGCAGCTCTTCGTCGCCGATGGTGATGTCCGCCTGCCGGTAGGCATGCTTGAACCGCAGCAGCGCCATCCCCCGCTTCCGGGTGTCACCGTAGGCGTAGTACGTCAGGTGCAGGCTGGCCCGCCGGCGCATGTCGAACGTCTCGACGTACCGGCAGGCGCGTTCGGTCGCGTCGGTCTCGCAGAAGTACCGGAGGAAGTCGGTCACCTGCGTGCGGATCGGCTCAGGCAATGTATCTGCCGCCGACGCCAATTCGTCGGTAAGTGCGCAGGTTTGAGCGGTCGGGTAGTCGAGCAACAGCGCCGTCACGCGCCACACCAAGCGCTGCTGATGGTCGGAGAGGTCGGGACCGGTCGCCGTCCGGCGCCCGATGGACAGGAGCTTCATCGGGTCGGCACCAGCCCGTCGGGGCTGCGGCCGTCCCAGTTCAGCAGGTTGACCCGCTTCGGATCATCCTTGGGCACAGCGCTGTTGGTGTCGACCAGGTGGAACTTGTCGGCCATCGTGTCGAAGGCCGTCATACCCGGACCACCGTCACCGTCGAGGCTGCAGCCGGTCGCGATCGCGTCCAGCCGGTGCGCGTCGGAGCCCGCACCGCTCGGAATGACGTACCGGTCTTGGTATTTGGCGATGGCGAGCAGTCGGTACATCGACTCGATCTCCTCGCCGGTGAGGCGCACCGACTCGGGGATGGTCTCGTCGAACTCCTCGCCGAGATTGGCCGACCGCATGTAGGCGCGCATCGCCGCCAACCGTTGCAGCGACGCCCGGACCGGCCCGACCTCACCGGCGGTGAACAGCTCGGCCAGGTACTCGATCGGGATGCGGAGGGTGTCGATGGCACCGAACAGGTTGTTCTTGTTCTCGCCGTCGTGGCCGGTCTCCTTGAGGATGTCGACGACCGGGGACAGCGGCGGGACGTACCAGACCATCGGCATGGTGCGGTATTCCGGGTGCAGCGGCAGCGCCACCTGGTAGTCGACGATCAGCCGGTACACCGGTGAATTCTGCGCGGCTTCAATCCATTCCGGCGAGATACCGGCACGCTCGGCTTCGGCGACCACGCGCGGGTCGTGCGGGTTGAGGAACACGCCGAGCTGCGACGGGTAGAGGTCCTTGTCATCGGTGACCGAGGCAGCTTCCAGCACCTTGTCGGCGTCGTAGAGCATGACGCCGATGTACCGCAACCGGCCGGTGCAGGTTTCGGAACACACGGTGGGGATGCCCACCTCGACGCGCGGGTAGCAGAACGTGCACTTCTCGGCCTTGCCGGTCTTGTGATTGAAGTAGATCTTCTTGTACGGGCAGCCGGTGACGCACTGCCGCCAGCCACGGCACTTGTCCTGATCCACCAGCACGATGCCGTCCTCGGCGCGCTTGTAGATGGCGCCCGAGGGGCACGCTGCGGCACACGCCGGATTCAAACAGTGCTCGCAAATCCGCGGCAGGTAGAACATGAAGGTCTGCTCGAATTCGAGCTTGACCTTCTGGCTGACCTCTTCGACCTTGGCCAGCAACGGATCCCGGCCCACCTGTTCAGGGCCGCCACCGAGGTCGTCATCCCAGTTGGCGCCCCAGGTGACCTTGGTGTCCTGCCCGGTGATCAGCGACTTCGGCCGCGCCACGGGTGTGGTGTCCATCAGCGGGGACGACAGCAGGTTCTCGTAGTCGTAGGTCCACGGGTCGTAGTAGTCGCTGACCGTGGGCAGGTCCGGGTTGGCGAAGATGTTCAGCAGCCGCTTGAACCGGGAGCCCGACTTCAGCGTGAGCTTGCCGCGCTTGTTGAGCGTCCAGCCGCCCTTCCAGCGTTCCTGGTCCTGGTACTGCCGCGGATATCCCTGTCCGGGACGGGTTTCCACGTTGTTGAACCAGACATACTCGACACCGCTGCGGTTGGTCCACGCCTGTTTGCAGGTGACGCTGCAGGTGTGACAGCCGATGCACTTGTCGAGGTTCATCACCATCGCAAGTTGTGCCATGACTCTCATGTCAGTACTCCACTTCTTGCGAACGGCGACGGATAGTCGTCACCTCGTCGCGCTGATTTCCCGTGGGGCCGTGGTAGTTCAGCGCAAAGGACTGCTGGGCATAGCCGCCGATCAAGTGGGTGGGCTTGATCATGATGCGGGTCAGCGCGTTGTGGATACCGCCACGCTTGCCGGTCTTTTCGGTACGCGGCACGTCCACCGCCTTGTCCTGAGCGTGGTACATGAAGACCAGACCCTCGGGCATCCGGTGGCTGACGATGGCTCGGGCATTCACCACACCGTTGCGGTTGGTGCACTCGATCCAGTCGTTGTCCTTGACCCCGATCTTGGCGGCGTCGACATCAGACATCCAGATCGCCTGTCCACCACGGGAAAGTGTCAGCATGTACAGGTTGTCCTGGTACGCCGAGTGGATCGACCACTTGGAGTGCGGGGTCAGGTAGCGCACCGTGATGGAACGACTGGTCGCGTCACCGGCTGTAGCACCCACGACGGGCTCGTCGAACAACGCCGTCATATCCAGTGGCGGGCGGAACGTCGGCAGCTGCTCGCCCATCTCGTCCATCCAGTCGTGGTCGAGATAGAAGTGCTGGCGACCGGTGAGGGTGTGCCACGGCTTGAGCCGCTCGGTGTTGATCGTGAACGGCGAGTAGCGGCGGCCACCGGTCTCCGACCCCGACCACTCGGGCGAGGTGTTGACCGGCATGGGCCGGGACTGCGTATCCGCGAACGTGATTCGCTTGCCTTCGTTCTCCGCTGCCAGGTCCACGAGTTCGGTTCCGGTGCGGCGCTGCAGGGCTTCGAAGCCTTCCACCGCGAGGCGTCCGTTGGTCGTGCCGGACAGCGCCAGGATGGCTTCGGCCGCATGGGTGTCCTTGGCCAGCGACGGCCGACCCGCGGCCACGCCACGGTCCGACACGCCGTTCATGCCGCGCAGGTACTCGACCTCCTCGTCGGGATGAGTGGTGACGCCCTTGACCGTCAGACCGAGGGTTTCCACCAGTGGGCCGAGGGCGGCCATCTTGTCGGCCAGTGCCGGATAGTCGCGTTCGACCGTCACCAGTCGGGGCATGGTCTTGCCTGGAATCGGTTCGCATTCACCGGCTTTCCAGTCCAGCACCTTGCCGCCGGGCTGGGCCGTGGCATCGGAGCTGTCGTGCTGCAGCGGCATCGCGACGATGTCTTTGCGCTTGCCGAGGTGCTTCTCGGCGAGCCAGGAGAAGCCGCGGGCAATCCGGTGGAAGGCGTCGAAGTCGGTCTTGGTCTCCCACGGCGGCGAGATCGCCGGGGAGAACGCGTGCACGAACGGGTGCATGTCGGTGCTGGACAGGTCGTGCTTCTCATACCACGTCGCGGCCGGCAGCACGATGTCCGAGTACAGCGTCGTGCTGGTGTTGCGGAAGTCCAAGGACAGCAACAGATCCAGCTTGCCCGCCGGCGCCTGGTCGCGCCAGCGCACCTCCTGCGGCCGGACCCCGTCCTCGTCGCTTGCCGCGACGTTGGAGTCGGCACCCAGCAGGTGCTTGAGGAAGTACTCGTTGCCCTTTGCCGACGAGCCCAGCAGATTGGACCGCCACACCGTGAGGCAACGCGGGAAGTTCTCCGGGGCGTCAGGGTCCTCGCAGGCGAACTGCAGATGCCCGGACTTCAGGCCGTCCAAGACATGCTGCGCCGCGTCCTTGCCGAGCCGGTCGGCCTCGTCGGCCAGATCCAGCGGATTGCGGTTGAACGTCGGGTAACTCGGCATCCAGCCCAGTCGACTGGCCAGGGCGATGTTGTCGGCCGCGGTCCGGCGCGCCAGCGTTCCCGTGGCGAGCGGTGACGTCATCGGCTCGGTGGTGAACCGGTCGTAGCGCCACTGGTCGGTGGCCAGGTACCAGAACACGGTGCCCTGCATCTGGCGCGGCGACCGCTGCCAGTCCAGCCCGAATGCCAATGTGCCCCAGCCTGTCACCGGCCGGCACTTCTCCTGGCCGACGTAGTGAGCCCAACCGCCACCGTTGACGCCCTGGCAACCGGTCAGAATCACCAGGGACAGGAACGTGCGGTAGATCTGGTCGGAGTGGAACCAGTGGTTGGTACCGGCGCCCATCAGGATCATCGAGCGCCCCTTGGAACGCTCTGCGTTGTCGGCGAATTCGCGGGCGATGCGCTCAGCGGCCTGCGCCGGCACCCCGGTGATGGCCTCCTGCCACGCCGGCGTGTACGGCTCGGTGGCGTCGTCATAGCCGGTGGGCCAGGTGCCCGGCAGGCCGTCACGGGCCACGCCGTACTGCGCCAGCATCAGGTCGAAGACCGTCGTGACACGCTGTCCCGCAACGATTCTGGTCGGCACTCCGCGCTCCAGGACACCGGGTTGGTCGGTATCGAATCGCGGTAGTGCAACGGTAGCGGCATCGTTGGCGCCACCGTGCAGCGTGAGGAGGGGGTCTATCCCCTGCAGGTCCAGGTTCCATTTCCCTTCACCGGAGGCGGTGAAGCGATGACCCAGGGACCCATTGGGCACCACCGGGGTGCCGTCGGCGTCGAGCAGGACGGGCTTGGATACCGCGGCTTCGGTGTCTGCGTACTCGCCGCCGAGATCGGCTGCGGTGAGGAACTTTCCGGGTACCAACCGTCCGTCTCGCTCGGTCAGCGAAACCAGGAACGGCAGATCGGTGTACTTCTTCACGTAGTCGGTGAAGTACGGGGTGTTCTTCTCGAGGAAGAACTCCTTGAGGATGACGTGGCCCATCGACATGGCCAGGGCGGCGTCGGTGCCAGGGTTGGCCGGCAACCATTCGTCGGCGAACTTGGTGTTGTCTGCGTAATCCGGCGACACCACAACGACTTTCTGGCCGCGGTACCGCGCCTCGGTCATGTAGTGGGCGTCGGGCGTGCGCGTCACCGGGACGTTGGAACCCCACATGATGAGGTAGCCGGCGTCGAACCAGTCGGCGGATTCGGGCACGTCGGTCTGGTCACCGAACACCTGGGGTGATGCCACCGGCAGGTCGGCGTACCAGTCGTAGAACGACAGCATCGACCCACCCATGAGCGAAATGAACCGTGCCCCAACGGCATGGCTCACCATCGACATGGCGGGAATCGGCGAGAAGCCGGCGACGCGGTCCGGGCCGTAGGTCTTGACGGTGTAGACGTGCGCAGCCGCGGCGATCTCGGCGGCCTCCCACCATTCGGCGCGTACGAAACCACCACGGCCGCGGGCAGACTTGTAGGCCTTGGCCTTCACGGGATCCTCGACGACGTCCGCCCACGCCAGCACCGGGTCCTGCAGCCGCTCCTTGGCTTCGCGGTAGAAGTCGAGCAGCAGGCCGCGGACATACGGATACCGCACGCGCGCAGGCGAATACGTGTACCAGGAGAACGACGCGCCGCGGGGGCAGCCGCGCGGCTCGTATTCGGGCTTGTCGGCGCCGATCGACGGATAGTCGGTTTGTTGTGACTCCCAGGTGATCACGCCGTCTTTGACGTAGATCTTCCACGAGCACGAGCCCGTGCAGTTGACGCCGTGGGTGGAGCGCACCACCTTGTCGTGCGCCCAACGGTCGCGATAGAAATCATCCGCCGACCGCCCACCGACCTTGTGAATGGTGCGCTGGTCACCGGAGATCTCGCCGCGGTGAAAGTACTTGGACAATCGCAGCAACGCGTCACCTGACGCCTTGTTGTCGACCCGTGGTTCGGCCACAAAGCCCTCCTTTCGAGCCGTCGGAACATGAGGCTAGAACCGGTCAGACAGCTGTCAAAAGAACGCACAGGCCCCTTTCGAGCCTGTGCGACCGCGTTAACAGCGCCGTCATGTCATGAAACAAGCGCGATCTCAGCATCGCGGTTCCTACCTGCGGCGATTTGTGGATTTGGGGCGAAAGCGAAGCAGCGGGCTGCGTCGCCGGTCACAATGCCGCAGGGTTGCGACCGGAATTCTTTTCAGCGCGGTAACAAACCGCGGCCGGTGTCCGGAACGACAGATTCCCCCGAAGGACAGACCACCGGCATTGTCACCGACGTCCTGATTCATCACACAACGCAGCAGATTCACCCTTGCATGTTCGAATATTTGTTCGAAACAATTTGCTATGGGAATCGCACCGGATCTCAACCCTCTTCTTGATCAGCTGCGTGAGGTGGTTGTCCCTGAGGACATGGCAGGGGATGACGCTTTCAACGCGATGCGGATACTGCTGATGCTCCGGGGCGTGGTTGATCATCTGGCCGCGACGGTGAGCGGGAAACTGGACCGCTTGGGCGTAGCCGCCGCGCAGGGGCGGACGACGCGGGAGCTGCTGATCAGTCTTGGTTGTGCGCCAGGTGTGGCGGAGCGGCTGGTGCGTGTCGGTACGGCATTGCCGATGCTGCCGACACTGGCCGCTCATGCCGCCGATGGGGCGGTCTCGGGTGAGCATGTCGATGCGATCGTCAAGGACATCAACCACATTCAGACACGTGCACCCGGTCCGGTGGATGCAGAAGCCCGGTTCCGGCAGGTGACCGACCTGTTGGGTCAGTTCTTCTCGGGGGCCACGCCGGCCCAGATCGGTGACCGGGCCCGCCGGTTGGGGAATCGGGTGGCCGCCGCCGGGGGTGGGTTGCCGGCGGCGGAGGACCGGTCGATCAACACCGTGGACCATCGGGTGACCAGTGACGGGCGGTTGCAGGTGCGTGCGGATCTGGATGCCGAGGTCGGTGCCAAATATGTGGCGGCGATGGAGGAGTTGTCGGCGCCGCGACCCGAGCCCGACGGCAGCGCGGATGTGCGGTCGGCGGGGCGGCGGCGTGCTGATGCGTGGGAGGCGGTGTTGGATATCGCGGCCCGCGGTGGTGACGTCGCCAGTGCGCCGCGTACGCAGTTGTTGGTGACGGTGCCTGCTGATACCCCGAATCTGGCGGAGTTGGAGTTCATGGGGCCGATCAGTGCCGGGACCCTGGGTCGGCTGACCTGCGACACCACGGTCACGACGGTGCTGGTGGACGGCGAGCAGGTGCCGCTGGATATGGGGCGGGAGAAGCGCCTGTTTCCGGCGCATCTGCGCAAAGCGTTGTACCTACGGGATCAATGCTGCATCAAATGCGGCGCACCACCGGGACGCACCCACGCCCACCACATCGTGCACTGGACCCACGATGGCGAAACCAGCCTGGCCCACAACCGACGCACCATGCGACTCGACGTGGCCGCCTAGCCAACACAGATGTGTCCTCAAACATGCTGTGCACCTTGATAACTCAATAGTGTACCTGGCCCTCATGCTCGGGCGGCGGGTGGAATTCGCATCCGCCGCGCGAACATCAAGGCCCCCGCATTCAGCAACGCCCTAGGGCGTGCCGATGAACTCGACGCCGGCGGTGATGGCCGGGCGGTGCCGCAGAATCCGGTAGTGCGCCAGCCGACCCAGACCTTTCGTGGTCTCCAGCCGCGCGTCGGGCCAGACCTGCGCGATCTCCGTGCTGGAGGAGTAGGGGCTGTCCGGATCGTCGGGGTCGTGGATGAGCAGCAGCGGCCGGTCCCCGGCATGCTCGGCCGACGCGGTGATGTCGGTGTCCAGCAGTGGCATTCCGATCCTGCGGTCCAGGCGCCGGTGCAGGCGGTCCCGGATCCGCCTGCCGAAGTTGTGCCGTTCGGCGAAAACGTCCAGATACCAAGTGAAATCGCCCATCGGCGCAAGGAACACCAACCGATGGGCCGCGGCGCCCCGCGCCGCGGCAAGCGCGGCCGCCTTCGCACCCAGCGAATGACCGATGACGGCGTGTGCCGGACCGTGCTTGGCGATGACGGCCCGCACCGCTTCCGCGCACTCGACGATGGTGGTGCGCCCCGGTGCCAGCGCCCCCGGCTCCGAGTCGTGGTGGCTGGGGAGGTCGAACGCGATGACCCGATATCCCGCCACAACAAGGGGTTTGACGAACACCGCCATGTGCGCACGGCACCCACCCCACCCGTGCACCAGGTAAACCAGCGGACCCGAGCCCCACGATTGTCCGGCGATGCGGTGCCCATCCCACGACGCTTCCAGCGGCGTGCTGTCCGGCAGACCGGGCGGCATCTTGGTGCTCAGGTCGACATCCGGCACCGTGCACCACAATTCGGTTGCCCAGCGCGCACCGATCGCCGGCGCGAAGCGCTCCAGCCACCAGAAGGCCCGGCGCACCCGCGGCGAGACCGGTGGCAGCACACTGTCGTCGGGACTCGATTCCGTTACTGCCATGCGTAAACCACCTTGGTACGAAAAATTATGTCCTGCAACGACCTTCGACGCCGGTCCACCATTACCCACAGCAGTCCCACCGGAAACAGCACACAGGCCACGGCGCGCAGCAAGGCCCGAAGCGGAGCCAGCCGTTCCCGGCGCAGACCGGTGACCCGCAGACCCATCACCACCGCGCCCACCGTACTACCCGACACCACCCAGCACCCGGTGAGATACAGCACCGAGACAACGCACGTCGCCGCCGTCGAATAGACAAAGGACAACGTCGGCACGTGGAACATGACAGGGCGAAACATGAACTCGCACAGGCGTAGTCCGCCGTAGATCAGGCCGAGCAGCGCGCCGACCACCATCAGGTCGATGACGGCAGCCACACCTCGGCTGACGATCCCGGCAGGCCGGTCACTCATCGGCGGTCCCGGCCCAGCAACCGGTCGACGAATCCGGAGATCGCATCGTCCGCCCGCTCCCCCTGTGTACGGACATCCGACATGACCTCGTTCGTCATCGTGTCGGTGGACTCCCGGATGACGGACTGCAGATCGATGCCGTCGATCACCTCGTTGGCCAGCCCGACCAGATCGACACGCTGACGCACCAGTTCGTTGAGGTCCAGCTCATCGAGGACGAGCTCGACGACCTGGGCTGCGACGTCGGCGATCAACGTCTTGATGGGCCCCAACGCGCGCTCACCGCGCGCCACCAGATCGGATTGGGTGCGTCGCAACACATCTCCGACGACCGGCAGCCGCTCCGCGCCGCGGTACACCGCGACCGCGCCGCCGGCTACCGTCGCCGCCACCCCGGCGACGAGCAGCACCGCAGAATTCTGGGGGCTGCCCGCCGGCTCGGTCACAGGGTGTCCGACGAAATTACAGCGGGGTCAGGCCGTGCTTGCGGGCAATGCGGTCGTGCTTCTGCTTGTCGCGCAACAACTTCAGCGACTTGCGCAGCAGCAGCCGGGACTCGTGCGGCTGGATGACCGCGTCGATGTAACCGCGCTCGGCCGCCGTCCACGGGATCGCCAAGTTGGCGTTGTAACCCTCGATGAAGTCTGCCTTGATCTTCAGCACCTCAGGCGCCGTCGGATCGGGGAAGCGCTTCACCAGCAGCTGCGCCGCGCCCTGCGCGCCGATCACCGCGATACGGGCAGTGGGCCAGGCGAAGTTCAGGTCAGCCGTGAGCTGCTTCGAGCCCATGACCGCATAGCCACCGCCGTAGGCCTTGCGGATCACGAACGTCACCTTCGGCACGTCGGCCTCGACGATGGCGTTGAAGAAGCGGCCACCGCGCTTGATGATGCCGCCGGTCTCCTCGGCGACACCGGGCAGCGCGCCCGGGGTGTCGACGACGAAAACCAAAGGCAGGTTGAAGGAGTCGCAGAACCGGATGAACCCGGCCGCCTTGTCGGAGGCCTCGTTACCGATCGCACCCGCCATGAACAGCGGCTGGTTGGCGATGACGCCGACCGGCCGGCCGTCGACCCGCGCGAACGCGGTGATCATCTCCGGAGCGCGCTGGTCGGCGATCTCGAAGATGTCGCCGTCGTCGAACATACGGAGCAGGATGTCGTGCATGTCGTAGCCGGCGTTGTCGGCGTCCGGCACGATCTTGTCCAGCTCGAAGTCGCTCGGGGTGAGCTCGGGCTCCAGACCCGGGTTGACGATCGGCGGAGAGTCCCAGGTGTTGGCCGGCAGGAAGCTCAGGTAGTCACGGACGTACTGGAAGGCGGCAGCTTCGTCCTCGACCACCTTGTGGATGTTGCCGCGCTGAGCCTGGACGTCCGCGCCACCGAGCTCGTCGAACGACACGTCCTCGCCGGTGACGTCCTTGATGACGTCCGGCCCGGTGATGAACATGTAGCCCTGGTCGCGCACCGCCACCAGCAGGTCGGTCTGGATCGGCGAGTACACCGCACCACCGGCGCACTTGCCCAGGATGATCGAGATCTCCGGCACAGTGCCGCGGAGCATCTCGTGCCGGCGGCCCAACTCGGCGTACCACGCCAGCGACGTCACAGCGTCCTGGATGCGGGCCCCGGCGGAGTCGTTGATGCCGATGATCGGGCAGCCGACCATGGCCACCCACTCCATGAGCTTGGCGACCTTGCGGCCGAACATCTCGCCGACCGAGCCCTGGAACACCGTCTGGTCGTGACTGAAGACCGCGACCGGGCGGCCGTCGATGGTGGCGTGGCCGGTCACCACACCGTCGCCGTACAAGGCGTTCGGGTCACCGGGCGTCTTGGCCAGCGCGCCGATCTCGAAGAAGCTGCCCGGGTCGACGAGCGCGTGGATGCGGGCGCGAGCCGAAGGGATGCCCTTCTTGTCGCGGCGCGCCTTGGCCTTCTCGTCGCCGGGATCGGCTGCCCGCTCCAGCTTTTCGCGAAGCTCGGCGAGCTTCTCAGCCGTGGTGGAAGGGCTGCGCGTTTCGGTAACTTCGGTCACGGTTCTCCTACTACTTCCCGGCCTGGATCTCGTTGATGGCTTGGCTCATGTGCGCCCCCACCTTGGCAATGTACGGCTCGTCGATCGCCTGGATGTGCTCGCCGCCGATATTCACGACCTCCAAACCGGAGGCGAACTCCCCCCAACCGCCGTCAGGCTGGCGGGTGGCGTACGCGGGTTCGAACACGATCGCGTCGTCGTGGTAGCGGTCCGCCATGTAGAGCACGACATGGCCGTCGTACGGCTGGATGTCGATGGTGTCCAGCGCGCGGTTGTCGAGATACGACGTGCGCTGGTGCTCGATGATTCCGCCAGGAATCTGCACTCCGCTCTGCGCGACGATGTCCAGCACGAACTTCACCTGGCCCTCGTCGTCGAGCTTCTCCAGTTCCTCGTACGGAATCTCTGGAACCTCGACGTTGAAGGTGCGCTCGGCGAAGCGGGCGTACCGATCCCAGCGTGCCCGCATGCCGGCCTGGGTCTTATCGATCGGCACACCGGGCCGGACACAGTCGATCAGCCCGACGTACCGGACGTCGGCGCCTGCCTGCTTGAGGCCGATCGCGCACGCGTAGGCCAGCGCCCCACCCAGCGACCAGCCGGCCAGGATGAACGGGCCCTTGTGCATCGCCAGCAGCTTGGGCACGTACTCGGCAGCGCGCTCCTCGATAGAACCCTCGACGCGCTCGACGCCGTAGACCGGGATGTCCTCCGGCAGGCGCTTCAACAGCGGCTCGTAGACCACCGTCGATCCACCGGCAGGGTGGAAGACGAACAGTGGCACCGCAGGGCCACCCTCCTTCACCGGCCGCAGCGTACGGACGAACCCGTCGACC
The DNA here is from genome assembly GCF_048282635.1 of Mycobacterium sp. PDNC021. NCBI lineage: Bacteria > Bacillati > Actinomycetota > Actinomycetes > Mycobacteriales > Mycobacteriaceae > Mycobacterium > Mycobacterium sp. PDNC021. Next base: position 1,003,396 of record NZ_CP182502.1, on the reverse strand, counting down.
ACGCCGTCCTCCAGCTGATCACGCACGATCGTGGACAGCTGCTCGATGGTCTTGGCCGAGCGCACCTGCTCGACCGTCACGATGCCCTCGGCGCGCTCGGAGAGCCGCTCGGACAGCTTGGTGGCGATCGCATCGTCGACGGCGGGCAGTTCGTTGAAGATGCCGCCGGGCGACTTGCCGGTAACGATCGCCCACGTCGCGAAGGTGACCCGCTCAGCCGCGTCGCGCGGTGGTACGTCTGCGCCCAGCGCCTCGGTGACCGCCTCCTGCGTGAGCACCTTGGCCGCAGCCGCGGCCGCGGTCGCCTGGCTCGTTCCGGCGGGTCCCGACGGGTTGGTCGGCGGCGGCGGGACTGCCGGGCCGGAGGGGTTCGTGGGCGGTGCCGGAATCTCCAGCGCGGCAGCGGCATCCGTGGCGATCTCGACTGCCGGCTTCGCCTCGTCCTTGGCGGCGAGGGGGTGCCCGGCCTCGGCCAGCTTGGCCTCCAGCTCGGCGACGGTCGTAGCGCCACCCAGCATTTCGGCCTGCGCGGCGGCGATCTCCTCGGAGCTCTGCCCCTTCTGCGCCTCGGCGAGCTGGTCAACCTCGTCGCGGTGTTCGATCGCGTACTCGATCAGCTTCTGCACCGCATACAGGTTGGCGTCGCGGACCGCAGTCAACTGGATCGGCGGCAGGTCGAAGTCGTACTCGACGCGGTTCTTGATCCGGACCGCCATCAGCGAGTCCAGACCCAGCTCGATCAGCGGCACCTCCCACGGCAGGTCCTCGGGCTCGTAGCCCATTGCGCCACCGACGATGGCACCCAGCCGGTCGGCGATGGTCTCGCCGGAATCCGGCGACCACTTCTTGAAACCGGCAGCCAGGCCTGCGCCTGCAGTCAGATCGTCCTGCAGGATGGCGGCGTCATCTTCGACGGGTTCCGGTGCGGCAACAGCGGTTTCGGCCACCGAAGCGCCGACGGCCGCAGGCAGCGCCGTACCACCGAGAGCGACCGGCAGAGCCGCGCCGTCACCGCCGCGGCTGACGACCGCGTCGTAGACGAGGGTGAAGGACTCGCCCATGCGGGCGTGCACCTGCACCGTGCCGCCGCCGGGGTGGCGGGTCAGCGTGGTGACCAGGCGGGCACCCTCACCCGGAATGGCGCGCTGCTCGAAGGCGGTCAACCGGGCGTCCGGAAGCACCTGTGCCGCAGCGGCTTTCACCAACGCAGACAGCGCGGCAGCGTCGACCTCGCCGCGCGGGCCGTACTCCCACACGTGCTTGCCGTCCGGGGTGGCGACATGGCTACCCGGCGCGATGGCCGAGCTGTCGGCGGTGAAGTGTGCGTCCAGCCAGTGCGGCTTGCGCTTGAAGCGCGTCGGCGGGATCGGCGCGTAGTCGGTCGCCGGATCCTCGGCGGGCGAGAACAGCGTCCGGAAGTCCAGGTCATGGCCATGCACGAACAGCTGAGCCATGGCGTTGGTCATGGAGTCGACCTCGTCCTGCTTGCGGGCGAGGGTCGGGATCAGCTGACCGTCGTGCAGACCGGCCGACATGGTGGTGAGGCCAACCTGCATGAGCGCCACCGGATTCGGGGCCAGCTCCAGGAAGGTGGTGTGCCCGTTGTCGACGGCGTTGCGGATACCATGGGTGAAGTAGACGCTGTGCCGCAGCCCCTTCTTCCAGTACTCGACATCGTGGATCGGGTCGCTGCCGGCGCGCAGGAAGCTGCCCTCGTGGACCGTCGAGTAGTAGCCGGTGGCCAGTGGCTGCGGCTCGATGCCCTGGATTTCCGCCAACAGTTCGCCGAGCAGCGGGTCCATCTGCTGCGTGTGGCTGGCGCCCTTGGTCTGCATCTTGCGGGCGAACTTGCCCTCGGCTTCGGCACGGGCGATGATCGCGTCGACCTGCTCCGGCGGGCCGCCGATGACGGTCTGGGTCGGGGCGGCGTAGACGCACACCTCGAGGCCCGGGAAGTCGGCGAAGACTGTCTTGATCTCCTCGGCCGAGTACTCGACCAGTGCCATCAGGCGGATGTACTCGCCGAACAGCATGGCCTCGCCCTCACCCATGAGGTGGGCGCGCGAGCAGATCGTGCGGGTGGCGTCGGCCAGCGAGAGGCCACCTGAGAAGTACGCCGCGGCCGCTTCACCGAGCGACTGGCCAACCACCGCACCGGGTTTCGCACCGTGCGCCTTGAGCAGCTCACCGAGCGCGATCTGCAGGGCGAAGATCACCGTCTGGACGACCTCGATGGGGTATTCGCAGGTCTCGTTGGTGTAGTCGATGGCGTCATCGAGGATCAACTCGACGACCGAGTAGCCGCGCTCGTCCTGGATGTGGGCGTCGACCTTGTTGATCCACTCCGCGAAGATCGGATCGTTCAGGTACAGGCTCTTGCCCATCTTGCGGTGCTGCGCACCGAATCCGGCCAGCACCCACACCGGGCCGTTGGTGACGGGGCCGTCGGCGGCCAGCACCAGCGGGTTCTGCTTGCCCTCGGCCAGGGCGCGCAGACCCTTGACCGCTTCGTCGTGGTCGTGCGCCAGGATCACTGCGCGCGAACGGCCGTGGTTCCGCCGCGACAGCGAGCGACCGATGGACTCCAGCGAATGGGACCGGCCCGCCTCGCTGTCGATCCAGTCCGCCAGCTCAGCAGCGGCGGACTTCTTGCGCGAGGTCAGGAAGCCCGAAACCGCCAGCGGCACAATGCGCTTGACGGGCTCGGCCGCCTCGAGTTCGGTGCGTGCCGCCTCGATGAGCTCCAGCGCCCGCTCTGTCAGACCGGGAAGCTCGGGCTCGTCGTCGGTCTCGTAGCCGTAGAAATCCGCGTCGCCACGCTTGTCGTCTTCATCGTCGATGAACTCGCCGTACTCGTCCATCTTGACGCCGCCGACGTACACGGCATTGGCGTCATCCGACGACTTCTCTTCAATCACAACCTCTTTGGGCTCCGGCTCGACGAGGTCGCTGGGCAGCACCTGGCGCATGACCAGGTGTGCGTTGGCGCCACCGAAACCGAAACCGGACACCCCGGCGACGGCGTGACCGCTGTATCGCGGCCAGTCCGACAGCTCGGCGTTGACCTTGAGGTGTTCCTTGTCGAAGTCGATGTACGGGTTGGGGCCCGCGTAGTTGATCGAGGCGGGCAGCTTGTCGTGGTACAGCGCCAGCGTCATCTTCGCGACGCTCGCCGCACCCGCGGCCGACTCCAGGTGTCCCACATTGGATTTCACGGCACCCAGCAGCGCGGGCTTGTCGTCGGCGCGGCCACGACCCACGACGCGGCCGAGCGCGTCGGCCTCGATCGGGTCACCCAGGATGGTGCCGGTGCCGTGCGCCTCGATGTAGTCGACGGTCTTGGGGTCGATGCCGGCGTCCTTGTAGGCCTTGCGCAGCACCGCTTCCTGAGCGTCAGGGTTGGGGGCCAGCATGCCGTTGGAGCGGCCATCGTGGTTGATGGCCGAACCGGCGATGATGGCGAGGATCTCGTCACCGTCGCGGCGGGCGTCGGCGACGCGCTTGAGCACGACCATGCCGCCGCCCTCGGAACGGGCGTAGCCGTCGGCGTCCGAGCTGAACGACTTGATGCGGCCGTCCGGCGCCAGGACGCCGCCGACCATGTCGAAGCCGACCGTCACCATCGGGGTCACCAGGGCGTTGACGCCACCGGCCACGACGACGTCGGCCTCGCCGGAGCGCAGCGCCTTCACACCCTCGTGCATCGCGACGAGCGACGAGGAACACGCGGTGTCGATGGTCATCGACGGCCCGCGGAAGTCGAAGAAGTACGAAACCCGGTTGGCGATGATGGAGCTCGCGGTGCCGGTGATGGCGTACGGGTGCGTGATCGACGGATCGGAGACCGACAGGAAGCTGTAGTCGTTGGTCGAGCTGCCGACGAAGACGCCGACCGCCTCACCGCGCAGCGCCGACGCCGGGATGCGGGCGAATTCCAGTGCTTCCCAGGTCAATTCGAGCGCCATCCGCTGCTGCGGATCGATGTTGTCGGCTTCCATCTTGGCCAGCGCGAAGAACTCGGCGTCGAAGCCCTTGATGTCCGACAGGTACCCACCGCGGGTGCGGGCCTGGGCCACGCGTTCGGCGATCCGCGGCTCGGCCAGGAACTCTTCCCAGCGGCCCTCGGGCAGATCGGTGATGGCGTCGCGGCCTTCCAGCAGCGCCTGCCACATCTCGTCGGGGGTGTTCATGTCACCCGGGAAGCGGGTGGCCAGACCGACTACCGCGATGTTCATCGCGTCGTCGTCAGCGTCGCGGGACCAGTCCTCGGCGTTCGCGGCGGCGGTGTCCACCTCCGGCTCGCCCTCGACGATCACCTGCGCCAGCGTCTCGATGGTCGGGTGCCGGAACAGCACCGTGGCATTCAACGTGACCCCGGTGAGGTCCTCGAGATCACTGGCCATGGCCACCCCGTCGCGCGAGGAGAGGCCGAGTTCCACCAGCGGTGTGCTCTCGTCGATCGAGTCCGGCGACTGACCGGTGGCCTTCGCGACCGCGTTGCGCAGCCAGTCACGCACCTCCGGCACGGACATGCCGTTGGCGCGCGACACAGGCGCGCTGTCACCCTCCTGCGGCGAAGTGTCGAGTTCGTTCGAATTGTCTTCGGTGTCAGTCATTTTCACTGTTCACTTTCGCCGCCGGACGGGATGGTTCGGGCCCGGGATAGAGGAGTTCAGTTCAGATCGTCGGGGAACGCGTTGGCCACCTTGCCGCTGCGCAGCGTGCCGTCCAGGTAAGCCGAACGGGTGGCGCGGCGGCCGATCTTGCCGCTGGAGGTACGCGGGATGGCGCCGGCCGCGGTCAGCACCACGTCGCGCACGGTGACGCCGTGACGCACCGCGATGGCCGCGCGGATGTCGTCGATGATCGGCTGGATCTCCAACTTGTGGGCACCGGCGGCACGCTCGCCGACGATGACCAGCTGTTCGGAGGTGTCGTCTTTGTCGCGCTTGAGGCCGGCGTGCGCGTCGGCGAAGACCTCGTCGGGCAGCTGGTTGGCCGGCACCGAGAACGCCGCCACGTAGCCGACGCGCAGTGCCTTGCTGGCCTCCTGCGCCGAGTACTCGAGGTCCTGCGGGTAGTGGTTACGGCCGTCGACGATGACCAGGTCCTTGACACGGCCGGTGATGTACAGCTCGCCGTCGTGGTAGGCGCCGTAGTCGCCGGTCCGCACCCAGGTGGCGCTGTCTTCCGCACCCTCGGCGTGCGACGGGCTGGTGCGCGACTTGAGGGTGTTCTGGAAGGTCTCGATGGTCTCTTCGGGCTTGCCCCAGTAGCCGGTGCCCATGTTGGCGCCGCTGATCCAGATCTCACCGATCTGGCCGTCGGCCAGCTCGGTGGCGGTCTCGGCGTCCACGATGACGGCCCACTCGTCCACGCCGATCTTGCCGGCGCCCGCCTGGGCGACCGCCTTCGGCGAGTCGTCCGGGACCACCACGAAGGTGCCGGTGTTGAGGCAGTCGCGGTCCACCGACACGATGGTCGGCTCCGCGGCGGACGGGGTCGTCGACACCATCAGCGTGGCCTCGGCCAGGCCGTACGACGGCTTGATGGCCTTGGACGGGAAGCCGAACGGGCCGAAGGCCTCGTTGAACCGGCGCACGGTCGCGGCCGAGATCGGCTCGCTGCCGTTCAGCACGGCCTTGACGTTGGACAAATCGATGGAGCCGGGGCCTTCCTTCGGCACACCGCGGGCCGCGGCGTGATCGAAGGCGAAGTTCGGGGCCACCGAGATGACGCCGCCGGTGTCGGTGTCCTTGCGGGCCATCTCGCGAATCCAGCGCTCCGGCCGGCGCACGAAGGCCGCGGGCGTCATGAAGGTGAAGCTGTGGCCGATCATCGGCGCGATCAGCGCGGTGATCAGACCCATGTCGTGGAAGAACGGCAGCCAGGACAGGCCGCGGTCGCCTTCTTCACCCTCCAGCGAGTCGACGACCTGGACCACGTTGGTGGCCAGGTTCATGTGGGTGATCTGCACACCGGTCGGGATGCGGGTCGAGCCCGAGGTGTACTGCAGGTAGGCGACGGTGTTCTCGTCGATGTCGTCGAACGGGATCCAGGTGGCGGCGACCTCTTCGGGCACCGCGTCGACCGCGATGACGCGCGGACGCTCGTTGGCCGGGCGGCTGCGGAAGAACTTGCGCACGCCTTCGGCGGCGGCGGTGGTGGTCAGGATGGCTGACGGCTTGCAGTCGTCCAGGACGGCATGCAGGCGGCCGACGTGGCCCGGCTCGGACGGGTCGAACAGCGGCACGGCGATGCGGCCGGCGTACATGGCGCCGTACATCGCGACGAGGTAGTCCAGGTTCTGCGGGCACAGGATCGCGACACGGTCGCCGACCTCGGTGACCTGCTGCAGGCGTGCGGCCACGGCCTTGTTGCGGGCGCTGAACTGGGCCCAGTTCAGATCGCGGGCGACGCCGTCGCGCTCGGTGGAGTAGTCCAGGAACCGGAACGCCAGTCGGCCACCACGGACCTTCGCCCAGCGCTCGACGTGTCCGACGATGCTCGCGTTGTCCGGGAAGCTGATCTTCCCGTTCTTGATGAACGGGTTGTGGAACGCCATCAAAATCTCCTGTCACAGCCTGCCGCGCTGGCTACGTCGTGTGCGGCCAGTCACGCCAAATCCCGGCAAATGGTACCGGGCAGTAGCGATATGCCACCCCAAGATGCACCGGTCAATGATAAGGCCGTGCTCTTAGCTATCTCTTAATGTTAGGTGACGCGTATTCGCAGGCCAAATCACCCCACCGATTTTGTACTCGCCAGTAGCCAACCTGTGATGTCAGCCGTGTTTGGGATGCGGCGCGTTGTCCACCAACTGCTTGGCCCAGTCCAGCGTCCACTGTGTCGAGGTCTGACCGTCGAGGGTCCAGAACTGCGGGGTGTTGTACAGCGCGTGCACCGGTCCCGCGGCGCTGCCGGACAGGGTGGCGAGCGTGCTGGGCAGGTTGACGACGTTGAACGCCTCGGTCGGCGCGGCGCAGATCAGGTCGCCCTTTCCGCAGATCTCGTTGACCCGGTCGTTGAGCTCGCCGAAGCCACCTACGCGCGGTCCCGTCATGTTCAGGCCGAGCATCCCGAGCGGCAGTTCGTGCAGCGTGATCTCGGCGCCCTGCCCCGGCGGGTTCGGGCCGACGTCCTTGCCGACGTTGGGCTGGCGCCGGCCGTCGGCGATCAGCGTCACGCCGAGCACCAGGTCCTGGTCGATGGGACCGCGCCCGTTACCGATGTCACTGGCGATGTCGCCGGCGATGACCGCGCCCTGCGAGAAGCCGATGATCACGAAGCTGGTCAGTGGGCACCTGTTGTTGATGTCGGTAATCGCTTCGACGGCCTTCTTCTTGCCCTCTTCGCGGCTGTCGTTGTACGACATCTGGTTGTCCGCGGCCAGCGGGTTATGGAACTGCGCGGTGTAGGGCACCGTGTACTGGGCCAGCCGGTCGGCACCGAAATCCTGGCCGAGCGGGTTGCTCACATTCAGCAGCAGCGCGATCGGGAACGACGGCGTCGGGTTCAGCGGGTCGAGCACCCGCGACGACTCCCAGGTACCCGGGATCGAGATCAGCTGCACATCGGGGCAGTCGGCCGACTGGTAGGCCGGCCGCGGCTTGGACGGCTTCGTGGTGGGCCCTGAGGTGGGCGGCTGCGCCGACGGCGGAGTCGGTCCGGGAATCTCGCCCGGCTGACGCAGCCACACCACGATCGCGAAGGCGACCACGATGACCAGCAGTGCTACAGCGCCCGCCGCGGCGATGGCAAGGATGCGGTGGCGGCGACGCCGATTGTTGGTGGCCATGTGGTGTGAGGTTCTCCCGCTTGCAGAGTCGATCCGGTTGCGATCCGAATGTACTCAGCGCTCGTCACGTCGAGGTCACGCCGACGGGTTCCGTCGGCAAGATCACTCCGGTGAGAGCTAGCGGATGACGCTCACCAATTCGCCTGACATGGCGCCGAGCTGACCGCTCCAGCTGCCCCAGTCGTGCTGGGGGCCGTCCGGGAAGTCGAAGTGCCCGTTGTGGCCGCCGACGCTGCGGTAATGCGCGTAGAACGCCCGGTTGCTGCCCTGCGCCTGGTCGCAGTAGCCGATCATGGCCGCCGGGTCACTGCAGGTCACCGTCGACGGGCTGAACACCCAGATCCGGGTGTTGTTCTGGTTCAGCAGGCTGACGTGCACATCGGGGTCGTGCCACTTCCAGCGGCCCAGCTGCGGGGCTCCCCACATGCCGTAGGTGTCCACGCCACCGAACTCCCGCATCCCGGCGGTGATCGCGCCGTTGAACGTCGTCGACGACGGGGTCAGGAAGCCCGAGAGCGAGCCGGCGAAGCGGAACCGGTCCGGGTGGAACTCGGCCAGCGACAAAGCGGCGGTGCCGCCCTGGGCCGCACCGACCACACCGTGGCCGTTCGGGGCCAGACCCTTGGTGGCGGCCAGATAGTCCGGGAGCTCCTGGCTCAGGAAGGTCTCCCACTGCTTGGAGCCGTCCTGCTCCCAGTTGGTGTAGAAGCTGAACGCGCCACCGGCCGGGGCCACGACAGAGATGCCCTTACCGGCCAGCGTGCCCATGGCATTGCCGGCGGTGACCCAGTTGCTGACATCCGGGCCGGCATTGAAGGCATCGAGGAGAAAGACCGCGTGCGGACCGCCGGCCTGGAACGACACGGGGATATCCCGGCCCATCGCGGCAGAGGGCACCATCAATGTCTCCACACCCGCAGCGTGGGCGGTCCCGGCGCCCGTCAGCATGCCGCCGGCGAGCACCACAGCAGCCGCGGTGGCGGCCATCGTCCGGAACATCCCCCGCATTGCCTGCAGCCCCATAACCAACCTCACCTGTCGTGTGTCGTCCGAGCGTCTGAACCCGCGTTGTAGTGAACCACATCACCTCGACAGATGGTGACCGAACAATGGGAGGGAACGTTGCCAGCGGCTGGGGTGATGTGCGTCTACCTCGACACAAACGACTGGCGGCGACGACCCGTGAAGGTCGCCGCCGCCAGTGCGAGTTGTTGCCGGAGGATTTACCTCAGGTTCAGGGCTTACGCCTGTCCCGAAGCACCCAGCACACGCTGCAGGTCAGGCTTCATGGCCTGCAGCTGCTGGCCCCAGTAGCCCCAGTCGTGGGTACCGCTGTTGGGGAAGTTGAACACACCGTTGGTGCCACCGGCAGCCAGGTAGGTCTCCTGGAAGGTCCGGTTGGTGCGGATGGTCAGGCCCTCGAGGAACTTGGCCGGCACGTTGTTGCCGCCGAGGTCGCTCGGGTTGCCATCGCCGCAGTAGACCCACAGACGGGTGTTGTTGGCAACCAGCGTCGCGATGTTCACGAACGGGTCGTTGCGCTTCCAGGCGTTGTCCGGGGAGCCCGTCGAGCCCCACATGTCGTCGGCCTTGTAGCCACCGGCGTCACCCATCGAGATGTTGACCAGGAACGGCCACCAGCCCTCGGACAGGTTCAGGAAGCCCGACATCGAGCCCGCGTAGATGAACTGCTGCGGGTGGTAGATCGCGAGGGTCATCGCGGCCGAACCGGCCATCGACAGACCGATCGCAGCGCCACCGGTCGGCTTGACCGACTTGTTGGCCTGCAGGTAAGCGGGCAGCTCCTGGGTCAGGAAGGTCTCCCACTTGTAGGTGGAGCAACCAGCCTTACCGCAAGCCGGCTTGTACCAGTCGCTGTAGAAGCTGGACTGGCCGCCGACCGGCATGACCATCGACAGGCCCGAGCCGTTGTACCACTCGAACGCGGCGGTGTTGATGTCCCAGCCGTTGTAGTCGTCCTGCGCACGCAGACCGTCGAGCATGTAGACGGCGGGCGAGTTGGCGCCACCGCTCTGGAACTGGATCTTGATGTCGCGACCCATGGCCGCAGACGGAACCTGCAGGTACTCAACCGGCAGACCGGGACGCGAGAAAGCCCCTGCCGTCGCCGTTTCACCGACAACACCGACGAGACCGGGCAGCGCTGCCGCGGCAACGGCCGCGACCGCCATCCGGCGCGGCATGGCCTTGGCCATGGACCGCATCTTTCCAACGAAACTCATACCGCTCCCTAATATTTCCAATGACGGCGTACGGACAACCCTCACCACCGCCTCTGCCGTTGAGGTGACGATCAGGCCGGGCGCAGTCGCCCGAGTGGTTATCGCCGCATGGTTCCCCGGCGTTACCTACGCTTCAGGCCGTGTCAGCGCTGATGCGCCCAAACTACGGCCCGGTAGCCGGTAAGCCAGTGTAAGGGGTCGACAGCCTCGGAGGCACATCGAGCTTGCAGCGATACAGCTCGTATAACGGCACGCGATCAATCCGGTAACGCGTAAATGTGAACGCGTGTACCAGATTTGACATGAACCGATGTACGCCCATCGGAGCGCGTACCGAACTCAGCATCGTCTCGGTCTCCGGGCACGTCAGGGCGACCGCCGCCTGCGCCACCCAGTCCTGGTCGAGATACGTCGGAATCCACGGTGGCTTCCGCAGGAACGGACCCTCGGCCACCGCCCAGTCCGGGAACAGCTCTTTGTCGTGACCGATGCGCGCATCGTCCAGCCGCGCCGTGTGGGCGGCCAGCGGATTGGCCAGCCCGATCTGGTCGATCACCCGGACCTCGAGCGGCAGGTTCATGCCCATCATGCCCAGGTTGGTGAAAAAGACTGTGTGCGGCCCTTTTTCGAACCAGTTGGGCGGCGCCGGAAAGGTCGGGTCCGGCACCGGGGGCGGCATCGCCGGCACCACGTCCCACTGGTCGTAATTGCCCGACGGCAGCAGCAGCGCGCCGACCGGGGTGTTGTCGATGGCCGCGAGCACCGCCCGCATCCGCGGGTAGTCCAGATAGTCCGCGGCCGTCAGCGGGTGCGCGTGGCCGGTGGCCTGCGAGTAGAAGCGCCGCTCGTCGACGATGCCGGAGTAGGTCACCCGCGTGGCGTCGGATCCGAGGCCCGGTGAGTTGGCCGCCCACAGCGACCAGCCGACGACCGCCAGCCACAGGGCCGTCGTCGTACCGGCCAGCGCGTAGCCGACCTCGCGGGCGATGTTCTTGCCGTCAGGAAGCACGATCGGAATCACCGCAACAGGCGTGACCAGGCAGAACAGCGGTACCAACAGCACCCGGCCATGCATGAAGTCGCCGCCCTGGCGGATCCAGTACAGCCCCTGCACCAGACCACTGCCCACCATGAAAATCACTACCGCGGTAGGACTTTGGACCCGACGCGCCAAGGTGCTGTAGCCGCGCGGCGCCGCCTGGCCCCACCACGGCCGGCTGTGAGTGACGAACAACACAATCGCGAGTGCCGCGGTCAGCACCGCCGGGACCCACAACAAGTACGGCCCGTTGAAGTTGCTGAGGTAGACGAATCCCTGCTGCCACTTGGATCCGGTGGCGTCCTTGGCCAGGGCGGTGATCGGCACCAGCAGGCCGTAATAGCCCATGCGGAAGATCTCGTAGCCGATCGGCAGCAGACCACCGGCCACCACGATGATGAGCCGCCGGCGCCGGCCGCGGGCGGCGACCAGCTGCATGACCAGCGCCACCCCGCCGATCAGCGCCAACTCGGGGCGTACCAGGACCGACAGCCCGGCCAGGCAGGCCAACGAGCCGTCGAACCGGGCGCTGGTGACGTTGGCGTCGGCTTCGCGGTCTTCGGCACCGGGCGCGCGCACCGCACCGCGGACGCGAGGAGCAATCGGGCCCTGACCCCAGCACACCAGCATCCACCAGAGCAGTCCGAGGTAGGCCATGATCAGGCCGTTCTCCAGGCCCGACGTGGCGAAGTCCCGCGCCGGCGGCACCGCCATGTAGACCAGGGCGCCGGCCGGGACCAGCAGTGCACGACGGCCCCGCAGCCCGGGGGCGTACAGCCGGCCGGTGCCGAGCATCGCGAAGACCAGGCCCGCCACACTCAACGTCAGGGCCAGCGCCAGGGCCACGTACTCGAGTTGCACCGAGCCGCCGATCCAGGCGCCGAGCGTGACCAGATAGGTCCACAGCGTCGAGGTGTTGGACTCGACGCGCTCACCGGCGTTGAAGACGGGGCCGTTGCCGACCAACAGGTTTCGCACCGTGCGCAGCACGATCAGGCCGTCGTCCGCGATCCACCGGCGCTGCCAGGCGCCCCAACCGAACAGGGCGGCAGACACCGCGACGCTCAGCCACAGGCTGATCCGCGCGGCCCGGCCATACGGGAAGACCGGCCCGCGCAGCAATTGCTGGGCGGGCGAGTCACTCACCGGATCAGTCCGGGCAGAATCGCGGCGACGAGTGTTGCGACCAGGGCCACGCCCAGCAGCTGCAACACCCGGTCGTTCAGCACGATCTCCTCGGGTTCACCCGCCGCGCCGCTGTCGACGTCGACGGCGTAGCGCAGGATCGCGATGGTGAACGGCACCATCGACACCGCGAACCACGGGCCCTTGTTGCCCTCGAAGGCCCACAGGCCGTAGCAGAGCACCACCGCGGTCGCCGACAACGTCCAGACGAACCGCAGGTAGCTGCTGGTGTAGGACTCCAGCGCCTTGCGGATCTTGGCGCCGGTGCGTTCGGCGAGTTGCAGTTCTGCGTAACGCTTTCCGGCCGACATGAACAGCGAACCGAACGCGAACACCAGCAGGAACCACTTGGACAGCGGGATCCCGGCGGCGACACCACCGGCGATGCCACGGAGTGGGAATCCGGAGGCGTTGATGCAGATGTCCAGCACCGCTTGATGTTTCAGGCCGAAGCAGTAGGCCAGCTGGGACGCGATATAGACGGCCATGACGATCGCCAGGCTGGGCGTGAGCCACCACGAGATGGCCAGCGAGCCGACACCCAGTGCAGCGGCCAGTCCATAGGCCATGGTCACCGGGACCACGCCGGCCGCGATCGGCCGATACTGCTTGGTCGGGTGCAGGCGGTCCGCTTCCACATCGCGGGCATCGTTGATCAGGTAGATGCACGACGCGGCCATGCAGAACACCACGAACGCGACGCCGACGTGCTTGAGCACATCGGCGTAGCTGTAGTGCGCCCCGCCACCAAGGGCCGCCAGCGGTGCGACCAACACCAGGACGTTCTTCACCCACTGGCGCGGCCGCAGCGCCTTGACGAGGCCGGCGGCCAGGTTCTTCGGCGGCCCCAGCTCCTGCGTCACTTCGGTCATGCCCCAGCCTTTGGTTCGCGCTTTGCGGTTCGCTCGGAAATCGCGCCGACTGATTCGGCGACCGCGGTTCCCACCACGACACCGGTCAGCACGTCAGTGGGATAGTGCACGCCCAGAACCAGCCGCGACAACGCCATCGGTGGCACCAGGAACCACGGCAGCGGCAGGCCCGTGGCCCGGCCGATGAGGATCGCGGCCGCAGCGGTCGACGTCGCATGCGCCGACGGGAAGCTCAGCCGGCTCGGGGTGCCGACGTTGACGGCGATGGCCGGGTGCTGCGGGCGCTCCCGCTTGACCACACGCTTGATCAGCACGGCCGCCGCATGGGCCAGGAAGGTGCCGACACCGGCCGTCACCCAGGCCCGGCGACGCTGCGGCTGCAGCACCGCACCCAGACCGCAAACGGCGAACCAGCCGAGGCTGTGCTCACCGAAGTACGACAGCACGCGGGCGCCGGCGAGGACCCCGGGACGTCCGGTCAGCGCGGACTGCACGCCGACCAGGATGGCGTCCTCACCGTGCGGAGCACCAGGGGCGGCATCGCCCTCGATACCTTCGAAGCTCATCTGGCACCGGCCGATTCGGTTTGGGAGGCCAGCAGCACGGACTCCCACCGCTCCTTGCTCGTCAGCTCCGGCAGTGCGTTGCGGTACACCCGACGCATGCGGTTGAACTTGCGGGCCAACAGCACCTGGCGCTTGAGCGACTCACGCAGCAACTCGAACATCTTCTCGCGGTCGCGCTGCCGGTAGACCACGCCGCGGCCGTCGGCGGTGGTGACGGTGACACCGTCGACCATGCACAGCGAGAACCAGCGCGCATCCTGCGTCGCCACGTTGATCTGCGGCCGCACATGGTGTTCCGGATCGTGCGGCTTGAGCTGGTTCACCACACCGCGGGTCAGCCGTACGGCGATGGCGGGCAAGCTGGTGGGAATCTTGACCTTCCGGCGCCACTTCTTGTCCGACGGAGCGGGCAGCGTGGTCGCGCTTTCCAGCACCACCGCGTCCGGGTACTCGGTGCGCATGGCACGCACCGCGGGCAGCGCGGACTCGAGGATGGTGAACAGGTTGTCCGGCCCGGCGAGGAAGTCGTCCATGGCCCGGTTCTGGATCGCCACCGTCGAATACTCAAGGCACAGAAGGTGTTTGACAGTCGCCTTGAAGTGGCTCGCAACCAGGCCGCGGATGTTGCCGTCCCAGTGCAGCGCCGCCACCACGAGGCGGTTGCGCAGGTGGAAGTACGCCTGCCAGTCGATGGCGTCGTCCTTGTCGCTCCACGCCATGTGCCAGATCGCCGCGCCGGGGAGGGTCACCGTCGGGTAGCCGTGTTCACCGGCGCGCAGTCCATACTCGACGTCGTCCCATTTGATGAACAGCGGCACCGGCTGCCCCAGTTCCTCGGCCACCGCGCGCGGGATCATGCACATCCACCAGCCGTTGAAGTCGACGTCGATGCGGCGGTGCAGGATCTTGCTGCGGTACTCCTCCTCGTCGGCGAGGGGGTACTTCGCGAAGTTGTGGTCGTACTCTGTATTGACCGCGCCGCTCCACATGAAGTTCGCCGCATCGACCATCTCACCCATGACGTGCAGGTGCGAGGGCTCCTGCAGGTTGAGCATCTGGCCGCCGACCAGGGTCGGCGTCTTGGCGAACCGGTTGAATGCCAGCGCCCGCAAGATCGAGTCGGGCTCGACGCGGATGTCGTCGTCCATGAACAGAATCTGTTCGCAGTCAGTGTGTTTCAGCGCCTCGTACATCACCCGGCTGTAGCCGCCGGAGCCACCGAGGTTCGGCTGGTTGTGGATCGACAACCGGTCGGCCAGCGGGGCTGCCGCGGCCGCGAAGTCGGGGTGGTCCTTGACCTTGTTGGCGCCCTGATCGGACACGATGACCGCACCGATCACCTGGTCCACCAACGGATCCGAGGTCAGCGCCGCGAGCGCGTTGACGGCGTCCGCCGGGCGGTTGAAGGTCGGGATGCCGATCGTGATGTTCGCCCGGCCAGGCGCTGCCACCGGTGCGTACCACCCGGCGTTGTGCACCGTCACCGCGCTGTCGGTGGTGATGTCGAACCAGATCCAGCCGCCGTCTTCGAACGGCTCCAAGCCGATCTCGAACTCGACCACTGCCGGGAGGCCGTCGTCACCACTGGCAATTTCACTGCCGCCCACGGTGATTCGCGCACCGGTCGCCTTCGACCGGTAGACGTCGACACGGGCGCTGCCGGTCAGCTCGACCCGCAGCACCACCGAGGTCAGGATCGACCAGCGGCGCCAGTAGCTGGCCGGGAACGCGTTGAAGTAGGTGGCGAACGAAACCTCGGACTCCCCACCGATTTCCAGCGTGGTGCGGGTCGGGGCGTGCGCACGCCGGGCGTTGGTGGACGACTCCTCGATGTACAGCTTGCGGACGTCGAGGGGCTCACCCGGCCGGGGCAGGATGACCCGAGACAGCAGGCTCACGGCGCGGGACTGTCCCGACGCCAGCGCGCCGGACGGAATGTCGCTCATGGTTTTTCAGCTACTTTCTGCAACGGCGTCGCCGAGGGCCGCGCCGTCACGCAGGTGCGGCATCAGGACGTTGTCGTACATGTTCAGCGCACTGGCGATGGCCATGTGCATGTCGAGGTACTGGTAGGTGCCGAGGCGGCCGCCGAACAGCACGCGGTTCTCATCGGTCTCGGCCTTGGCCCGGGCGCGGTAGGCGGCCAGGATCGCGCGATCCGAATCGGTGTTGATCGGGTAGTACGGCTCGTCGTCGTCGCCCGCGAAGCGCGAGAACTCCCGCATGATGACGGTCTTGTCGGTCGGATACTCCCGCTCGGGGTGGAAGTGCCGGAACTCGTGGATCCGGGTGAACGGCACGTCGGGGTCGTTGTAGTTCATCACCGGAGTGCCCTGGAAGTCACCGATGGGCAGGACTTCCATCTCGAAGTCCAAGGTGCGCCAGCCCAGCCGGCCCTCGGAGTAGTCGAAGTAACGGTCGAGCGGACCGGTGTACAGCACCGGGGCGTCCGGGCTCTCGGCGCGCAGCGAGTCCCGCACGTCGAACCAGTCGGTGTTCAGCACCACGTCGATGCGCTCGTCGGCGGCCATGTTCTGCAGCCAGGCGGTGTAGCCGTCGACCGGCAGACCCTCGTAGGTGTCGTTGAAGTAGCGGTTGTCGAAGTTGTAGCGCACCGGCAGGCGGCTGATGATCGACGCGGGCAGGTCCTTCGGATCGGTCTGCCACTGCTTGGCGGTGTAGCCCTTGACGAAGGCCTCGTAGAGCGGCCGGCCGATGAGCGAGATGGCCTTCTCTTCGAGGTTCTGCGCATCGTCGGTGTTGATCTCGGCGGACTGCTCGGCGATCAGGGCGCGGGCCTGCTCCGGGCTGAAATAGCGCCCGAAGAACTGCGACACCAGACCCAGCCCCATCGGGAACTGGTAGGCCTGGCCGTCATACATGGCAAAGACGCGATGCTGGTAGCCGGTGAAGTCGGTGAACTGCCGCACGTAGTCCCACACCCGCTGATTGGAGTTGTGGAACAGGTGGGCACCGTACTTGTGCACCTCGATGCCGGTTTCCGGCTCGGCTTCGGAGTAGGCGTTGCCGCCGAGGTGGTGCCGGCGCTCGACGACCAGCACCCGCTTGTCGAGTTGGGTTGCCGCGCGCTCGGCAATCGTCAGGCCGAAGAATCCGGAGCCGACGACGATGAGGTCATATGGGCCGGAGGACTGGGTCACAGCGCCCCGGGAATCAGCGGAGGTCATCGGCGTTCAGGGTATCCGACAGAGGCCGTTCGGCCCGAAAACACCCTGTCGGCCCAGCCAGTGCGCGGGCCGGTCGCAATTCGCTCACGATTCCGCATCGTCACTCTAATCCCACCAATCACAGCTTTAACATCGAATCCGTCAGTACCGACGACTCGGCAAGCCAGCTCGAGCCGTGCCCCACACGACCCGAGGAGACTTCCGTGCCTAACCGACGTCGACGCAAGCTCTCGACAGCCATGAGCGCAGTCGCCGCCGTGGCCGTCGCAAGTCCGATCGCACTCGTGGCGGTCGCCCAGATGACCCCGGCAAACCCGACTCCGCAGCACCGCGAATTCGTCCAGGCCGCGCTGGTCACCGACCTCCCCAACGAGGTCATGTCCGCGCTGTCGCAGGGCCTGTCCCAGTTCGGCGTCAACCTGCCGAACCTCATGGGTGGCGCCGGCGGCTCCACCAGCCCCCTGACCGGACTGTCGCCGCAGACCAGCCTGACCCCGGGACTGAGCTCTCCGGGCCTGACCCCCGGTCTGAGCACCCCAGGCCTGACGCCGCCGACCGGCCTGACGCCCGCTGGTGGGCTCACTCCGCCGGCCGGCCTGACCCCTGGCCTGGGCACCACCCCGTCGACCGGCCTGACCGCACCCGGTCTGACCCCACCGACCGGGGCGACCGCACCTGGCCTCACCCCGCCGACCGGCCTGGGCACCACCAGCCCATCGGCGCTGACCCCGGGACTGGGCGGCCTGCCCAGCGCCGGCCTGACGACCCAGGGCGCCACCCTCCCGAGCGTGAGCACGCCCGGGCTGACGGCTCCCGGTCTCAACGCCACTGGCCTGACGACGCCGTCGATCAGCGCGAACCCGGCAGGGCTCGGCACGGCAGGGATGCCGATGACCGATCCCAACGCCAGCCTGGGCCTCGGCCCGGGCCAGGGACTGGGCGGTAGCTACCCGATCCTCGGCGACCCGTCGGTCGGACTGGGTGGCGGCGACGGCCTCGGCCTCGGCGCAGCTCCGAGCGGCGGCGGCGGGCTGATCAGCGATCTGACCAGCGCGGCCAACCAGCTGGGCGCGACCCAGGCGATCGACCTGCTCAAGGGCATGGTCATGCCGGCCATCACCTCCGCGGTGAAGTCCGCTCAGGCCGCCCCCGCGGCAGCCGCCGCGGCCGCACCGGCATTGCCGGCACCCGCGGTCTGACATCGCGTCACACACAACTGAAGACCTGTAACCAAGACGGCACCGCAGAAGCCCCACGGCTCTGCGGTGCCGTTGCGGCGTCTCGCCGAGAATTGACAGTTCAGTAACCCGTGTCGAAACACTGGTAACAGCTGACACATACGTAACATTCGCGCTGTGCCGCGCCGTCGACCCGCACCGTCAATACTGTTGTCCGCCCTGGCGGCGACCGTCGTGATGGTGCCGTTGGCCGTCAGTGGTATCCCCGGCATCCCCGGCATCCCCGGCCTGACGGACGACAAGCCGTCGGCACCGGAGCTGCGCACGCAGCCACTGGCCGGTGTCGGAGGCGGACAGACCGTCCGGGAAATCCACCAGGACACCCCCTTCTCCCTGGTCGCGCTCACCGCATCGGACTTCACCGGCACCTCGGCCCGCGTGCGCGCCCAGAAAGCCGACGGGTCCTGGGGACCCTGGTACGAAGTCGAGGCACCCGACGGCGTCGGCGAGGCCCGCGCCACCACTCGCGGCACCGAGCCGGTGTTCGTCGGCCGCACCACGACCGTCCAGATCGCGGTGACCCGGCCCGCCGAAGCGGCCGCCACACCGCCGGACGCCGGCCGACCGCAGGGTCCCGGACTGGGGTACCGCCCCGTCGATGTCGAAAAGCCGTTGGGCCCCAGCATGAAAGCGGTGCTCATCAGCCCGCCGGAGGCGCCGGCCGACGTCCAGTTCCAGCCGACCGCGGTTTCGGCACCGAACCAGCCGCCGAACATCATCAGCCGCGCCCAGTGGGGCGCCAACGAGGGCGTCCGCTGCGGCCAGCCGGTCTACGACAAGGGTGTGCGCGCCGCGATCGTGCACCACACCGCCGGCAGCAACGACTACGCACCGGAGGATTCTGCGGGCATCGTCCGCTCGATCTACGAGTACCACACCCGCGAATTGGGTTGGTGCGACATCGCTTACAACGCGCTCGTCGACAAGTACGGTCAGGTTTTCGAAGGCCGCTTCGGCGGGATGACGAGGCCCGTCGAGGGGTCGCACACCGGTGGATTCAACGTGGACACCTGGGGCGTGGCCATGCTCGGTGACTTCGACGTCGTGCCCCCGACCCCGCTACAGCTGAAGATGACCGGCCGGCTGATCGGCTGGCGGCTGAGTCTGGACCACGTCAATCCCCTGGGCAGCGTGGTGCTGACCTCGGGCGGCGGCACCTTCACCCACTTCCCCGCCGGCGCGACGCCGACCCTGCCGACCATCTTCACCCACCGCGACGTCGGCAACACCGACTGCCCGGGCAACGCCGCCTACGCCGCCATGGGCGAATTGCGGGACATCGCAGCATCTGTCACCGCACCGCCGGGCGCCCTGAGCGCCATGGACATGCTGCGCGGCGGCGCCATCTTCGACAAGTGGCAGGCCATGGGCGGGGCGGCCAGCCCGCTCGGCGTCGCCACCTCGCCGGAGGCCGCGGCCGACGGCCACACCCGCTACGCGACCTTCGACCACGGCGCCATGTACTGGTCGCCCGCCACCGGCGCCCAGCCTCTGACCGGATCCCTCTACGACGCCTGGGGCGCACTGGGTTTCGAACGCGGCGCCCTCGGACTGCCGACCAGCGGGGAGATTCCGGAACCGCAGTGGATCGTGCAGAACTTCCAGCACGGCACCCTCAACTTCGACCGCGAGCACGGGACGGTCACCCGCGTCATCGACGGTGTGCCACAAGAACTTCCGCCGCTACCGCAGCAGGAGCCGGTGCAGCTCGAGCGGTTCAGCCGGATCGAGATGCAGAGCTAGGGCTACAGCCACCAGCGTTCGAGGACCCGCGCGACGCCGTCGTCGCTGTTGGTCGTGGTGACCTCATTGGCGGCCGCCAGGGCCTCCGGATGCGCATTGCCCATCGCCACACCGAGCCCGGCCCAGGTCAACATCGGGACGTCATTGGGCATGTCGCCGAATGTCACGACGTCCTCGGCGCTGATCCCCAGCGGGCGGATGACCTCGGCCACGCCGGTGGCCTTGCTGATACCCAGCGGCACCACTTCGATCAGCCCGTTGTTGGTCGAGTAGGTCAGGTCGCCAGTGAGGCCGACATGTGGCGCCAGCGCCGCCGCCAGATCCGCGCTGTGCGCGCCGGCCTTGCGGATCAACAGCTTCACCGCGGGCACGCTCAGCATGTCCTCGACCGAGACCTCGGTGTTGTCGGGGTTGTGCCAGGCATGCTCGTAGCCAGGCGAACTCGCGAACTGGGGTATCGATTCGTCGAACGCGGTACGGCCCACCCGCTCGACCGCCAGCCCGACGCCCGGGATCACCCGGGCGGCGATCTCGGCCAGCTCGCCCAGCGCGTCGGGCGACAGGGTGTGCGCCGACACGACGCGATCGGTCGCGGCGTCGTAGACCACCGCACCGTTGGCGCACACCGCCATCGGGGCAAACCCGAGGCCCTCCGCCACCGGTGGAATCCAGCGCGGCGGCCGGCCGGTGGCAAGCACGAACCTGGCGCCGTTCGCGACCGCGGCCTGCACCGCGGCGCGGGTCCGCGGCGTCACCCGCTCATGGGTGTCGAGCAGGGTGCCGTCGACGTCGGTGGCGATCAGCGCGGGCAGCATCACCGGCCCTCGGCTTCCCGACGGGCCCGTTCGGCCTTCTCCAGCAATTCGGCCTCCTCAGGCGTCGGGGCGCTGCCGCCCAGTCGGCGCGGCACCCAATACGCACCTTCGGGGTGCGGGTATTCCTCCTGCGCCGTGTGCAGCTGATCGGTCATGGTCTGCTGCAGTATCGCCATCACCTCGGCGACCGGACCGGTCGCCAGGATCGGCGTACCCACCCGAACGATGACCGGAATCTTCTTGCGTCCCAACCGCTTCGGGTGGTCCTTGGTCCACACCCGGTGCACGCCCCAGACGATCACGGGAATGATCGGCACCTGCGCGTCGAGCGCCATCCGCGCCACCCCGGTCTTGAATTCCTTGAGCTCGAAACTACGGCTGATCGTGGCTTCCGGATACACCCCGACCAGTTCCCCGGCGCGCAGCCGCTCCACGGCGACCGGATACGCGTCACCGCCGGAACTGCGGTCGACCGGAATCAGCCCCGCCCGTTTGACCAGGAAATTGCCCATCGGCACCTGCTGGACCTCGGCCTTGAGCATGAAGCGGACCCGGCGCTTCCGATGCGTGGCGGCCAGCCCTACCGGCAGAAAGTCGACGTAACCGGTGTGGTTGATCGCGATCACCGCGCCACCGGTATCCGGAATGTGTTCCAGCCCTTGGTAAGTGATCCGAGTCCCGGTGGCGGCAACCGCCGCCTTGGCGGCAATCTCGATGCCGCGGAAGACTGGCTCCATGGCGCTACTCCGGCGCCCCTTCCGCCTGCCGCGCCGCCCGGCGGGCCGCTTTCTCGCGGGCTTCGTCGAGATCCATCTGGTCGGCCTCGGCCAGCGTCGGCGCCCCGCCACCCAACCGGTGCGGCACCCAGAATTCGCCGGCCGGGTGCTCTCCGTACGCGTCCTGAACTTCCGACAGCAGATGCTGCATGCGGGCGTGCAGCAGCGCGGTCAACTCGGCCGCGGGCAGCGTCGGATATATGGGCTCACCGACATGGATGTGGATGGGCACCTTGGGGCGGCGCATGTTGCGCGGATGGCCCTTGGTCCAGATCCGCTGGGCACCCCAGATGATGTGCGGCACGATCGGCACGTCGGCCTCGATAGCCATCCGCGCCGCGCCCGATTTGAATGCCTTGATCTCGAAGCTGCGGCTGATCGTGGCTTCCGGATAGACGCCGACGAGCTCGCCGAGTTTGAGTTGCTTGACCGCCTCGGAGTACGAGTCGGCGCCGCTGCCGCGGTCGACGGGGATGTGGCGCATCTTGCGCATCAGCCACCCGCCGTACTTGTTGTCGAAGACTTCCTTCTTCGCCATGAACCGCACCTTGCGGCCCCGCTTCTGCAGGACGGCGGGCAACCCGGCGAAGGTGAAGTCGAAGTAGCTGGTGTGGTTGATGGCGACCACCGCACCACCACTGACCGGCAGGTTCTCTGTGCCCGTGACGGTGAACTTCAAGCCCTGCACGCGCCACACCGTGCGCGCCAGCTTGATTGCCGTGCCATATACCGGTTCCACGAGCACCAGCCTAGTGCGGACCGTCGGTACCGCGCCTACAAAGGTAGGCCAGGCTGTAGGGGTGACCTTCCCGACCGGCCCCGTACCGATTCCCGACGTCGTCGACGCGCTGGCCGTCGGCCGTCCCGTGACCGCGGTGTGGGAGAACGAACTCGGTGGCGTGACGTTCGCCATCGGCGCCGGCGACGAGTACGTGAAGACCTACCCGGCCGAGCACGCGCCATTGCTGACCGCCGAAGCGGTCCGGCTGAGCTGGGCCGGGAAGTACATCGCCGTGCCGATCGTGCTCGGCGAGGGCGCGGGCTGGCTGCACACCGCGGGCCTGCCCGGGCGCTCCGCCGTCGACCCGCTGTGGTCCGACGATCCCGAGACCGCGGCCCGCGCGATCGGCGCGGGCCTGCGCGTCATGCATGACGCGTTGCCGGTCGAGGACTGCCCGTTCGGGCGTCCGTCCTGGGTTGCCGACGTCCCCGATCCGGACCGGCTCGTGGTCTGCCACGGCGACGCCTGCGCACCGAACACCCTGATCAGCGACGACGGCGCGTTCGTCGGGCACGTCGACATCGGGGACCTCGGGGTGGCCGACCGGTGGGCCGACCTGGCCATCGCCACCATGTCGCTGGACTGGAACTACCCCGGCAACTACGAGGCCGCCCTGCTGGACGCCTACGGGGTGACGCGGGACGACGCACGCATCGACTACTATCGCGCGCTCTGGGACGCCGGCTGACACACCTCGACATCCAGTTAGACTCGCTGGCGAACTCTCCACCGCCAAAAGGGGCATTTGTGCAGGTCACAAGCGTTGGACACGCAGGATTCCGGATCGACACCGCTGCGGGCAGCATTCTGTGCGACCCGTGGGTGAACCCTGCCTACTTCGCGTCGTGGTTCCCGTTCCCGGACAACAGCCGACTGGACTGGGACGCGCTCGGCGACTGCGACTACCTGTACGTCAGCCACCTGCACAAGGACCACTTCGATCCCGAGCACCTGCGCGCCCACGTCAACAAGGACGCGACGGTACTGCTGCCGGACTACCCGGTGCCGGACCTGCGCCGTGAGCTCGAGGCCCTCGGCTTCCACACGTTCTTCGAGACCACCGATTCGGTGAAGCACCGCGTCAGCGGCCCGAAGGGCGACCTGGACGTGATGATCATCGCCCTGCGCGCCCCGGCGGACGGCCCGATCGGCGACTCGGGCCTGGTGGTCTCCGACGGCGAGACCGTCGCGTTCAACATGAACGACGCCCGCCCGATCGACCTGGACATGGTGGCCACCGAGTTCGGCGACGTCGACGTGCACATGCTGCAGTACTCGGGCGCCATCTGGTACCCGATGGTCTACGACATGCCGGCCCGGGCCAAGGAGGCCTTCGGCACCCAGAAGCGGCAGCGGCAGATGGACCGGTCCCGCCAGTACATCGCGCAGGTCGGGGCCACCTGGGTGGTGCCGTCGGCCGGTCCGCCGTGCTTCCTGGATCCCGAATTGCGTTGGCTCAACGACGATCACGACGATCCGGCCAACATCTTCCCGGACCAGGCGGTGTTCCTGGACCAGCTGCGCCGGCACGGCCACGACCGCGGGCTGCTGATGATCCCGGGCACGGTGGCCTCGTTCACCGGTTCGACGCTGGACTCGCTGACGCACCCGATCCCTGACGCCGAGGCCGAAGCGATCTTCACCACCGGCAAGGCCGAGTACATCGAGGCCTATGCCCAGCGCATGGCACCGGTGCTGGCCGCAGAAAAGTCCTCGTGGGCAACGGATTCCGGCGATTCGCTGCTGGAGCCGCTGCGGGCCAAGTTCGAGCCGATCATGGTGCAGAGCGACCAGATCTGCGACGGCATCGGCTACCCCGTGGAATTGAAGATCGGCACTGGGGTCGATTCTCAGACCGTCGTCCTGGACTTTCCGAAACGAGCTGTGCGGGAAGCGATTCCGGACGAGAAGTTCCGCTACGGCTTCGGCATCGCGCCCGAGCTGGTGCGGACCGTGCTGCGTGACGACGAGCCGGACTGGGTCAACACCATCTTCCTGTCCACCCGCTTCCAGGCGTGGCGAGTCGGCGGCTACAACGAATACCTCTACACGTTCTTCAAGTGCCTGACCGACGAGCGCATCGCCTACGCCGACGGCTGGTTCGCCGAGGCGCACGACACGTCGGCGTCAATCGACCTGGGCGGCTACGAGATTCAGCGCCGCTGTCCGCACCTGAAGGCCGACCTGTCGAAGTTCGGCATCGTCGAGGGCAACACCCTGACCTGCAACCTGCACGGCTGGCAGTGGAACCTCGACAACGGCCGCTGCCTGACCTCCAAGGGTCACGAATTGCGGAGCGCCAAACGGTGACCAGCGCCCACTCCGGCGCTCGCTCGGACGCGCACTACGACGACGGCCAGATTTTCCTGGATCGGCAGGCAATCACGTTGCGCCGCTACCACTTTCCATCGGGCACGTCGAAGATCATCCCACTGAGCGCGATCCGCGGCTACAAGTCCGAATCACTCGGATTCATCATGGACCGGTTCCTGATCTGGGGCGGCACCGATCCGCGGCGCTGGCTGCCACTGGACATCTGGCGGCCCATCAAGTCGACGCTGGTGACCCTCGACGTCGTCGGCACCACCCCGGCGCCGGCCTGTACCCCGTTGCGACCCAGGGAGTTTCTGGCGACGCTCGACGTGTTGCTGAAGGAACAAGCGGGCCGTTGACGGCCGCCGTTACCAGGTAGTGCCGGCGAGCCCGGGAATCACGCACCGCCCGTCCGCGGCGACGCGGCCGATGAGCATCCCGTCGTAGCCGGTGCAGGACGAATTGAGCGGCTCGCAGGTGTTGATGGACGTGATCACCTTGTCCCCGCCGCACGGGGTACCTGGCGCTGGGGGATCGGCTGCGGCGACAGCACTGCTGCCGCTCAACGCCAGAATTGCCGCCGACGTGATGACGAACGAACGGGTCGAGTTGAGCATCATGGATACCTCCGGCCGATGGCCCCGACGTGCACCAATGCTACGCCGGGTTCGGGTAGCAATCCGAGCTACTGCGCGGCCCGCACCGTCTGCCGCAGCACCGAGGCGTCGTCGGAGGCGGTGTCGTACACGCGCACGATGGCCTGGTCGCCCGGCTTGAGGTAGGTGGACTCCCCCAGCTCGGTGTACCGCGTCGCGCCGATGCCGACGAGCAGGTGCGACGGGTGGCCGCTGGCCACCATCAGGGCGCCGACATCCTCCAGAGGCGTGTCGTCGGAGCCCTTCTGGTTGGCCAGCCGGTCGACGATCCAGTCCAGCAGCTGCGTGCCGTAGTACGAGTAGCCCAGCAACGGGCTGTCCTGGCCGTACGCGTGCTCGGTGCCAGCCCCATCGTCACTGCCGTCGTCCAGGAAGCTGGCCAGCCGCAACGACGACGTCGGGCCGTCGGGGCTCAGGTCACTGATCTCGAAGAACTGCGAGGCCACGCCCTTGGACGCCGGACCCCAGTTCTTCTTGTGACTGATCTTCGGGGCATTGGGCCGGCGGATCGAGCAGTCGTTGAACGCGCCCAGCGCGAACGGCCGCAGCCCGACCACCCGGTCGCCCGACCACGACACCTCACACGCCAGCCCGACCTCGGGTTCGATCTGCAGATTCAGCGGGGTGTCACTCACGGGCAGCTGGACGGCGTCCGTCGACAGCGGGAACTCACCGAGGAAGGTGTCACTGCCCGGCGCGTACCACGGGAAAATGCCCTTGGGCGCCCCGCCCTCCGACCTGACGTTGACGAAATCGACTGCCTCCCCGGCCTGTTCGAGGTGCCCGGCGAAGTTGCCCGCCACCCCGAAGCCGAACCAGCCACGCATGTCGTCCAGGTCGAGATCGATCATGGCAGCCACCCTACTTCGGCCGTGACCAGCCCCGACAAGCCACAACCAAGTCGCGCTTAAGTCACGGGCACCAGGCTGTGCACAACCTGATCACAAGGAGTCCGCTGTGCCCACCTCCGTCCACACCACCACCGTCGCACCGCGCCAAGCCGGCGAACCCAAGCCCGATCTGCTGGGTATCACGCTGGCGCACCGCGCCATGCTCGTCGACCTGGTCCGTCTCACCGAGCTGGCCAGGGCGGTGCGCGACCGGGACGTGATCTGCACGCCCGCCCGGGCCCGCGCCATCTCGCAGTACATCGAGATGCTGTGCGACTCCATCCATCACCACCACAACACCGAGGACACCGTGCTGTGGCCGGTGATCCAGGCCAGCGTCGGCGATCACCTGGATCTGAGCGAACTCACCGACGACCACGCCGCGCTCGACCCGCGCCTGGACCAGCTGCGCGCCCGCGCCGCGGCGTTCCGGCTGTCGAACGGTGACCGCAAGGTCGCATTCCTGATGGCCTTCGAGCTGGCGGAACTCACCGCGCTGCTGACCGAGCACATCAACGACGAGGAACTGGACTTGTTCCCGCTGATCACCGAGCACGTGTCGGTCGCGGACTGGGAGGCGGTGGAGGCGGCCGCGCGCGCCGGCAGCCGGATGTCGTTCGACGGTCCGCGCTCGCTCGCGGTGATGACCGACGACGAGCGGGCCTCGATGGCAGGGCAGCTGGGCATCGGGCTGCGGGCATTCCTGGCGGTGCTGGCGCTGCGGCACCGGCGCGTGATGCGCGCGGTCTTCGGCGACCTCGCGGAGAGCCGGCTCGAGGCCCTGGCCGACTAGTCGATGAAGCTGCGGGCCTCGGCCGCCAGCCGGTCCCGCAGCGTTTCGGCGGCCTTGCGGTAGTCGCGGGCCTCGTCGGGCCGGTCCAGCACGTCGGCGGCCGCGGCCAGCGCGTCGTCGACGGGGCCGACCATCAACCCGTCGACCCCGAGCCCGGCGATACTGCCGGAGTAGCGCGCCAGTTCGGCCGAGCGGGCCCGCACCTCGTCAAGGTCACCCATCGCCACCGCAGCGTTGACCCGCAGCACGGTGAACGGCACCCAGAAATAGGCCCGCTCGATGGGCTTTCGGTCCGGCCACAGCTCCCGGGCCTCGGCCTCGCGGCCCCGCGCGACCAGCGCCAGCACCGCCGCGTCCAGCGCGGCGACGGAAATCTCCCGGTAGAAGAACAGCAACTCGTCGGCCAGTGTGCCGAGGTCGCCGAGGCAGAATTCGCCCGTCGTCCGGCCGACCATCGCCAGCTTGGCGCCGTTGGCGGCGCCGTTCTCGGCCATGCGTGCGGCCAGGTCGGTGTAGGCGCTCACTGCCTCGTCCAGGCGGCCGGCCAACAGGTACATCCGGGCGCGGAACAGACCCAGCACCCCCAGCAGGTGGACCAGCTGACCCGTGCTCGCGCGCGCCACCGCGAGGTCGACGTGGCGCTTGGCCGTCGCTAGATCGCAGCGGTTGCCGGCCGCCAGCGACAGCAGCCAGTGCGCCACCGCCTGGTAGTCGGCCTGCTCGGCGGCTTCGGCGGTCTGCAGTAGTTCGGCGGCGAGCACGTCGCGCTCGGTGTCGAGGTCGGGTCCGAGGGCACAGAACGCGTGGACGTTGAGGGCAGTGCACAGCAGGCGGCCCGCCCCGGGATCGTCGGCGTACACCTGCCGCGCCAGCGCAAGCATCTCGGTGCTGGCCGCCAGCGCACCGTCCGGGTCGTTGCCCTCCAACTCGACGTAGAGCGCTTTGAGCAGCCGGATGCGGTCCGCGGCGGCAACGTCGCCGGCCAGCACGTGGCGCAACAGCCCGATCATCTGGCCGTCGGATTCGTCGTACTCGCGGTCGCGCCACACGAGCGGGGTGTCCCACGCGGTGAGGATGCGCACCACCAGGTCGTCGCGCGACCGGCCGGAGACCAGCTGCAGCGCGCACTTCATCTCGCTGCGCGCGGTGACGGCGTCGCCGGACTGCGCCAGCGCGGCGATCAGTCCGCAGCGGACCTCGATGTCCTGATCCAGGATTGCCACGCTCGGCGCCAGCTGCCGGCCGGCCGCGAGTTCGAGCATCTGGACCGCGGCGCGCCACTGCCGGGCGGCTTCGGCGTGGGCCCCGACCGAACCGGCGTCCCGCGCCGCGGCGGTGGCGAAATCCGCTGCCGCCGAAGCGGTTTCGGCAGTCGCCGAGGCGACGGCGTGGTGGGCCAGGGCAGCTTGGTCGACCGAGCGGCCGGGTGCGCGCAACAGCTCCAGCGCGGCGCCGTGCAACCGGGACCGGCGCAGCTTCGAGGTGTCCTCGTAGAGGGTGTCGCGGACCAGCCCGTGCGCGAATTGCAGCCGGCCCGGCGACGGCTCGTCGAGCAGGCCCAGCAGGACGGCCGGTTCCAGCGCATCGAGCAGATCGTCGGGGTCGCTGCGACCCAGCTCGGCCAGCAGGTCGACGTCGATGTCGCGGCCCAGCACGGCGGCCTGCCGCAGGGCGGTGACCGTCGGGCCGGGCAACCGGGCCAGCCGGCGCCGCAGTACGTCGCGCACCCCGACCGGCACCGACGCCCACACCGCGTCCGGCCCCTCGGCGGCCATCAGCCGGGCCAGTTCGCGCACGAACAATGGATTGCCACCGGTGCGTTCCCGCAGCAGGCGCAGGGCCTCGCCGCTGGTCGTCAGTCCGCAATCGGCGGCGACGGCAGCGGTGGCCGCGGCGTCCAAACCGCCGAGGATCAGATGCGCGGACGTATGCACCGTCAGAGCCGCCCGGGCCACCTCCAGCTCGCCGCGATCCTCCGACGGGCGGTACGTCGCCATGACCAGCACGCGGCGGTCCTGAACACGGTCGGCCACCAGCCGCAGCAGCTCCAGCGTCAGGCCGTCGGTGCGGTGCAGGTCGTCGAGCACGACGGCCAGGGGCTGGTCGTCGGCGACGGTGCCGAGCGCGTCGGCCACCGCCTGTCCCAGCCAGAACGTGCCCTGCTCGGCGGCGGCGCCGTCGTGCAGCAGCGGGGCCAGCGCCTGCCGGTCGTGATCGGTCGAATCAACCAGCTCGCGGAGCACCTCGGTCCACGCCCAGCCTGCGGGCGCGCCATGGACCTCCTGGCACCGGCCGTGCACCGTCCGCCAGCCGGCCGCCCGCAACCGGGCCGCGGCGGCCGCGGCCAGCGTGGTCTTACCGGAGCCCGCTTCGCCGCCGATCCACAGCACCGCGCTGGCACCCGCGGCGACGCCACGGGCGGTGGCGTCGATCGCCGCGAGCTCCTCGGCCCGGCCGTATGCGACGTGACCCACAGGTTCCCGCGGCGCGGCAGCCGGGGCCGCCGGCGTCGTCGACCGCACCGGCGCGGGCCGCGACGGTTCCAGATGATCGGCCTGGCGCAGGATGTCGCGCTCGAGATCGCGCAGGGCCCGGCCCGGTTCCAGACCGAGCTCGTCGATCAGGTGCTCGCGGGTGCGCCGCAGCACCTCGAGCGCATTAGCCTGCCGCCCGGTCCGGTACAGCGCGGTCGCCAGGACCGCGGCGGCCCCTTCGCGCCCCGGATGCTCGGCGACGTGCCCTTCCAGCGCCGCGATGGCGCTGCTGTACCGGGCGAGGTCGACGAGTGCGGCGGCCTGGCTTTCCACCGCCGCCAGCCGGAGTTCGGTCAGCCGCGAGACCTCCGGCGCCGCCCACAAGGCGTCACCGGCCCCCGCGAACGGTTCGCCCGCCCAGCCCGCGAGTGCCTCGTCGAGCAGTTGCACACGGTTTCGCGAATCCGATTCCTCTTGTGCCGCAGCAACTTTTGCTTCGAAACGCCAGGAGTCGACGGCGTTGTCCGGCAACCGCAGGCAGTACCCGGGCGCGGCGCTGACCAGGATGCGGGCCGGCGCCCGGCGCTGCCGGTCGGGTTCGAGCACGCGGCGTAGATGGGAGACGTAGACCTGCAACGCCGACAGTGCCTTCGGTGGCGGTTCGCCTTCCCAGAGGTCGTGGATGAGCCGGTCGACGGACACCGTGTGGCCGCGCGCGGCGACCAACCGGGCCAGCAGCGCCCGCTGCATCCGCGCACCCAGGTCCACCGGATCGTCACCGACCCACGCCTGCACCGGACCGAGCACCGTCACCCGCACCGGGTATTCCACCGTCATGCCCCCGCCGACGTGGTTTCTACTTGGGCTGTAACACCGAAGTGCCGACGTACGGCACCAGGGCTTCGGGTACCCGGACGCTGCCGTCGGGCTGCTGGTGGTTCTCCAGGATCGCCACCAGCCAGCGGGTGGTGGCGAGGGTGCCGTTGAGGGTGGCCGCCGTCTGCGGCTTGCCGTTCTCGTCGCGGTAGCGGGTCGAGAGCCGCCGGGCCTGGAACGTGGTGCAGTTCGAGGTCGACGTCAGCTCGCGGTAGGCCTGCTGCGTCGGCACCCACGCCTCGCAGTCGTACTTGCGCGCTGCCGACGAGCCGAGATCGCCTGCCGCGACGTCGATCACGCGGTAGGGCACCTCGATCATGGCCAGCATCTGACGCTGCCAGGCGAGCAGCTTCTGGTGCTCGGCCTCGGCGTCTTCGGGCTTGCAGTAGATGAAGGCCTCGACCTTGTCGAACTGGTGCACGCGGATGATGCCGCGGGTGTCCTTGCCGTAGCTGCCGGCTTCCCGGCGGAAGCACGACGACCAGCCGGCGTACCGCAGCGGTCCCTCGGACAGGTCGAGGATCTCGTCGGAGTGGTAACCGGCCAACGGCACCTCCGATGTCCCGACGAGGTACATGTCGTCGGCTTCGAGGCGGTAGATCTCGTCGGCGTGCGCGCCCAGGAATCCGGTGCCGCGCATGATTTCTGGGCGCACCAGCACCGGCGGGATCATCAGGGTGAACCCGTTCTCGGTGGCCAGCCGGACGGCGAGCTGCAGCAGCCCGAGCTGCAGCAGCGCGCCCTGGCCCGTCAGGAAGTAGAACCGCGAGCCGGACACCTTGGCGCCGCGCTCCATGTCGAGCAGGCCGATGGCCTCGCCCAGTTCCAGGTGGTCCTTGGGAGCCTCGAGGGTGGTCGGTGTGCCGACCACCTCGAGCACCTCGAAGTCGCTCTCGCCGCCGGCGGGCACGCCGTCGATGATGACGTTGCCGATCGCCATGTGTGCGGCGGTGAACGCCGCCTCCATCTCGGCCTGCCGGGCCTCGATGGCCTTGATCGCCGCGGAGAGTTCCTTGGCCTTCTCCAGCAGGGCGGGCCGCTCTTCGGCGGAGGCCGCACCGACGAGCTTGCTCGCTGCTTTCTGGTTGGCCCGCGCCGTGTCCGCCTCAGCGATGGCGGCGCGCCGGGCCGCGTCTGCATCCAGCAGCGCATCCACGAGGCCAGGGTCTTCGCCACGGGACCGCTGCGACGCCCGCACCCGGTCTGGATCTTCGCGCAACAGCTTGAGGTCGATCACGGGCGTCAGACTACTTTTCTCACCGCGACCGTGGAATGTCGAGGGGCCACTAGCCGGGCCCGGCCACAACCACATAACGGTACAACTGCAACTCTTGTCACAGCTCCAGCTACGGCTGTCACAATAGAACCGATGTTGGACGCACCCGCGGCGGTCGAACTGGGCCTGGACACACCCCCAGACGCGCCGAAGACGACGACCACCTGGCGACAACGCATGCACGGCATGCATGTCACCGGGACTCAACGTGCGCTCGTCCTCACCGCGCTCGGCGGACTGCTCATCGCCGGTGTCCTCACCGTCCTGCCTGAAGGCTCACTCGGCCCGACGGGGCTCGGCTTCAGCACCGGGCGCGTCAACGCCGGCCGCGTCAGCGACACCCTCGACCACGCCAAACCCGGCGACTGCCTGAACTGGCCGGAGCGCTCGCCGGACGCCGTCGAGATCGTCGACTGCAAGAACGAACACCGCTTCGAAGTCGCAGAGTCCCTGGACATGCGGACGTTCCCGGGCAGTGAATACGGTCCCAACGCGGCGCCGCCGTCGGACTCCCGGATCAAGCAGATCAGCCAGGAGCAGTGCCAGAACGCAGCGCGCGACTACCTCGGCCCGCGCTTCGACCCGAACGGCAAGTTCGCGGTGAGCCTGGTCTGGTCGGGCGACAAGGCCTGGAAGACCAAGGGGCAGCGCCGCATGCTGTGCGGCCTGCAGCTGCTCGGCCCGAACAGCCAGCAGCTGGCCTACAAGGGCAAGGTCGCGGACGTCGACCAGTCGAAGGTGTGGCCGGCCGGCACCTGCCTCGGCATCGATCCAGCGACCAACCAGCCCATCGACATCCCGGTCGACTGCTCGGCGCCGCACGCCATGGAGGTCACCGGCGCGGTCAACCTCGCCGACAAGTACCACGACGTCATGCCCACCGAGCCCGACCAGCTGGGGTACATCAAGGACGAGTGCACCAAGGCCACCGACGCCTACCTGGCCCCGGTCCAGCTGCGGGGCACCACCTTGACCCTGATCTACAGCTCGATCGCGCTGCCCAGCTGGACGGCCGGCAGCCGGCAGGTGTCGTGCAGTATCGGCACGTCGCTCGGCAACGGCGGCTGGTCGACGCTGATCAACAGCGCCAAGGGACCGCTGATGGTCAACGGGCAGTCGCCCGTCGCGCCGCCGGCCATCCCGGAGGAACGGCTGAACCTCCCGCCGATCCCGGTCATCGAGCCGCCGGTGGACACGTCGTCGCAGGGCTCGTCGTCATCGTCGTCATCGTCGTCGCAGGGTTCGCAGTCCGGTCAGTCCGGGCAGAACCAGCGCGGCCAGCAGACCTCGCAGACGCCGCAGGGCAACCAGCACATGCCTGGTCAGCCCGACACCTCGAACCAGCACGGCAACACCACCCCCGGTACGCCTCAGCAGCAGCAGGGCAACACGTTCCTCAACGGCCCGCCGCCCGCTCCGCCGGTGCCCGGCAGCGGCGCTCCCCTGGAGGGTCCGATCGAGGACGAGCCCGCAGCACCGGCGCCCCCGGCCGGACCGGTGGGGGCGGGTGCGCCACCCGGACCGGCCGCACCGCCCGCTCCGTAACCATGGCAGTACGCATGGGGCAGCAGCGGTTCGAGGAACTGGTGTCCGACGCGCTCGATCTCATCCCACCCCGACTCGCCGCGGCGCTCGACAACGTCGTGGTGCTGGTGCAGCCGCGCAATCCGGACGACCCCGACATCCTCGGACTGTACGAAGGGGTCGCGCTCACCGAGCGCGATTCCTTCTACGCGGGCGCGTTGCCCGACACCATCTCGATCTACCGCGACGCCCTGCTCGACATGTGCGACTCCGAGGAGCAGGTCGTCGACGAGGTCGCCATCACGGTGATCCACGAGATCGCCCACCACTTCGGCATCGACGACGATCGATTGCACGAGCTGGGCTGGGGCTGAGCAGCGCGGCACCGCGAGTTTGTCGGACCGCGGTGTTACAACTGAGTCCATGACCACCGCCTGCCGCAACTGCGTGGACGGGCTGGCGCACTGCCACGGCACGGTCATCGTGCACGCCGGTCTGCCAGCCGAGTGCACCGACGAGACCTGCGCGCTACCTGAGTCCGAGCACACTCTGCGCATCGATTGCGACGTGGTCGCCTGCGGCTGCGCACAACCCGCGGTTGGCCTGCGCGCCGCGGGGTAGTCAGCCCATCGGGTCAGGCGCCGGCGGCGCCTCGGGGTCGTGTCCCGGGTAGAACGGCGGCAGCACCGAGCCCCATTGCACGCAGCTCCACCGGCCATCGGTGATCGGGCTCAGCACCACGCACTCGGCGTTGACCAGGTGATGCTCCGACGCGAAATCGGCGTCCACACCGGCCATTTGGGCGGCCACCAGCCGGATGGCCGCACCGTGGCTCACCACCAGGATGTCGCCCGCCCACTCGTGGTCGTCCAGGTACCGCACCCGCAGATGCGTCAGCACCGGCAGAAACCGGTCCAGCACCTCGAGACCGGTCTCACCGCCCGGCATGGCGACATCGAGGGTGCCGCGCTGCCACTCGTCGTAGATGGCGTCGAACTGCGCGATGGCGTCGGCGTCACTGCGGTCTTCCAGGTCACCCACCTGCACCTCGTGGATGCCGTGGACCTCGGCCGGGTCCAGACCCAGGCCGTCCGCGATGTCGGCGGCCGTCTGGACGGCCCGCTGCGCCACCGAATGCACCACCAGGCCAACGGGATGCGCCCAGTCGATCCCGAAATCGCGAGCCTGCTGATGACCGAGTTGCGTCAGCGGCGCCCCCGGCGGCCGGGTGTCCAACCGTTTGGCGACGTTCGCCTCCGACTGCCCGTGCCGCACCAATACCAAGCGCCCGCTCATGCGCGGTTCCCCTCTCTCAACCCCGCCAACCACTGTGTCGCCTCATCGGTGACCGGCGGCGCCGCACCTGCGGCCACCCCGGTCGGCCACGACCCCAGGTACCGCACCTCGGCCACCCGCCGGTGCAGCGCCTTCAGCGCCTCGGCGACCGGTACGTCGTCGATGTGCCCGACGCAGTCCAGGAAGAAGATGTAGGTGCCCAATTCCGTTCTGGTGGGTCGAGATTCGATGCGGGTCAGATCGATGTCCCGGATCGAGAACTCAGTCATGGCAGACACCAGGGCGCCCGGTTCATTGCGCAGCCGCAGCACGACGGACGTCCGATCGGCACCGGTGCGCGGCGGCGGCGGGCCGGGACGGCCGACGAGCACGAAACGTGTTCTGGCATTGGGCTCGTCGACCACGCCGTCGGCCAGCGAATCCAGCCCCCACCGCACGGCGGCCAGCGCGGTACTGACACCTGCATCCACCAGGCCTTCGGAAACCTGCTGCGCCGCACCGGCATTCGAGATCGCAGGCACCAGGGTGGCGTGCGGCAACCGTTCGGCCAGCCAGCGGCGAACCTGAGCCGCGGCCACAGGAAACGCCGCAACGGTCGACACCGCGTCGGCGGCCACTCCCGGACGGACGACGATGCTGAACGAGACGTCGAGCGTGTGCTCGGCGAAAATCTGTACTCCACTGCCGGACGACAGGCTGTCCATGGTCGGCAGCACCGAACCCTCGATGGAGTTCTCGATCGGCACGCACGCGTAATCCGCGGCCCCCATGCGAACGGCTTCCACCGCCGCGCTCGAACTGTCACAGGCGATCGGTTCGAAATCCGGGTCGCCGGCGACCAGCTGCAGCATGGCCGCTTCAGTGAAAGTGCCTTGCGGCCCGAGATAGGCGATGCGTGCCACGCCGCAACCCTACTGGCTGCCCGCCCGCCAGAGCCCGCGACGCGGGCCTTTCGATAGGCCTTGCGCCAACACCCGTCGGTAGTTAACTTAGGCTTACCTCACTTACTAGCGAAGGCGGGACATGCGCGACCTCACGACGACAATCGCAGCACCGACCACGGCCGAACGCGTCCGCAGCGCGTGCACCCGGGCCGCCGACGCGACGCTGGCCGCCGACGGCGTCACCCCGACGACCACACCGGTGCACCACCTGCTGGCCGACGGCTCCGTCGTCCTGACCGTGCCCGCCGCCGGACTGCTCGCCGCCACCGTCACCGCCGCCGGAGCCGGCGGGGTCGCCGCCATGCTGGAGCTGACCGACCTGGCCGCCCTGCCGCTGCGCGAACGGGTGCGCTCGCTGGTCTGGTTCCGCGGCCGCCTCTACGACGTGCCCGCGGCACGCGTCCCGGCCATGCTCGACCTGGTCGCCTCCGAGAATCCTCACCCCGCATTGCTCCAGGTGAATGGCGCCGGCCACGATGAAACCGACACCCCGTACATGCTGGTCCGTCTCGAGGTCGAGTCCGTCGTGGTGGCCGACGCCACCGGCGCCGAATCAGTGCCCGTCGGCGCACTCCTGGACGCTCGCCCCGATCCGTTCTGCGCCATGGAATCGCACTGGGTGCAACACATGGAAAGCTCACACCGCGACATGGTCGACCGGCTCGCCAGCCGGCTGCCGATCACGCTGCGCCACGGCCACGTGCGCCCGCTGGGCCTCGACCGCTACGGCGTACAGCTGCGCATCGAACGCGAAGACGGCGACCACGACGTCCGACTGCCGTTCAGCAAGCCCGTCGACGACGTCACCGGCCTCAGCCAGGCCATCCGCACATTGATGGGCTGCCCGTTCCTCAACGGGCTGCGCGCGCGCAAGCTCTGAGCGCACCGATGAGCCGCTTGCGCGAAGAGCATTAGACAAGCGCGGTTACCGTTGCTGCGATGACCGGACCGCAGCAGGACCACGAACGACGCGCACTGCGCATCGAGGTCGCCGTGGTGCTGGCGGTGACGTTCGGGCTGTCGGCCTACACGGCCGTGGTCAGCCTGGCCGAGGCCGTCATCCTCGGGCTGTCCGGGCAGAAGGTGGCGCTCAACCACCGTCGCTCCCCGATCGACTTCATCGACTTCCTGCTCAACCTCAGCCCGGTCTTCACCCTGGTCGGCTGGGGCGCCCTGGCCCTGTATCTGTTGTGGCGCACCGGCTTCCGGCCCTCGGCGATCGGGCTTGGTCGCTTCCACTGGCGGCCCGATCTGCTGGGCGGCCTGGGACTCGCCGCGCTGATCGGCCTGCCCGGACTCGGGCTGTACGTGGCCGGCCGGGCCCTGGGCATCGGCGTCGACGTCGTGCCGAGCACGCTCGGCGACACCTGGTGGCGCATTCCGGTTCTGCTGCTCATGGCGTTCGCCAACGCCTGGGCCGAGGAGATCATCGTCGTCGGATTCCTGCTGACCCGATTGCGCCAATTGGACGTCTCGGCGACCAAGTCGCTGGCGCTGTCGGCGCTGCTGCGCGGCTGCTATCACCTGTACCAGGGGTTCGGCGCCGGACTCGGGAACATCGTGATGGGGCTGGTGTTCGGGTACACCTGGCGGCGCACCGGCCGGTTGTGGCCGCTGATCATCGGGCACGGCGTGATCGACACGGTGGCATTCGTCGGCTACGCGTTGGCCGCCCGCCATCTGGGCTGGCTGCACTCACCCTAATTCTGGCGACGCCAGCCAAGGCTTACCTTTATTCCCATTCAGCAATTCGAATTTGAATATATTGCGCCCGTCACACCGGGTAAGGATATCCTTTCCTGAATTAGGTTGACCTTGCATGACAAGGCCCTTTGACCTGCATTATCTTGAATTCCATGACCGAAGTGACGCGCCTCGAGACGAAATTCCACCAACTCCTCCAGGAACAGATCCGGAGCGAATTCGGCGCCTCTCAGCAATACATTGCGGTCGCTGTTTACTTCGATGGAGAAGACCTCCCGCAGCTGGCCAAGCACTTCTATGCGCAGGCCGTCGAGGAGCGCAATCACGCCATGATGCTGGTGAAGTATCTGCTCGACCGCGACATCGAGGTCGAGATTCCCGGCGTCGACCCGGTGCGTAACGCCTTCACGTCGCCGACCGACGCCCTCAAGCTCGCGCTGGCGCAGGAACGCGTCGTCACCGAGCAGATCAGCCGGCTGGCCAGTGTGGCCCGCGAAGAAGGCGACTACCTCGGCGAGCAGTTCATGCAGTGGTTCCTCAAGGAGCAGGTCGAAGAGGTCGCGACCATCACCACTCTCGTGAAGATCGCCGACCGGGCCGGCGACAACCTGTTCAACCTCGAGGATTTCGTCGCCCGCGAACTCGCCGGTGCTGGCGCCGTCGACCCGACCGCTCCCGAAGCCGCCGGCGGCAATCTCTAGCCTTCGGCATCCTGGCCGGTGTCCCGGCCCGCGCCGGTCAGCCCGTTCTGCACCCAGTCCTTTGTTCGGCCCGGGTGATTGGTGGCGATCCAGCCGACGCCGAGATCCGCGCAATAGCGCACGTCCTCGTAGTGGTCGACGGTCCAGCAGTACAGCGCACGCCCATGCGCGGCGGCGTGGTCGACCAGTTCGGGATGCTCACGCAGCGTCGTGATCGACGGCCCCACCGCCGTCGCGCCGACGGTCGTCGCCGCGCTGCCACCCAAGTACCGCGACGTCTCGCCGAGTAACACCGTCGGCAGCATCGGCGCGGCGCGGCGGATCCGCCATACCGCGGCGGCCGAGAACGAGATCACCACGGCGCGAGCGAGATCCGCGGAGGCCGGCGCGGCGATGCCGTACCGGTGCAGCAGGGCAAGCACCTTGCTCTCGACCAGCGCGCCGTACCGCACCGGATGCTTTGTCTCGATGAACAGCTTCACCGGGCGGGCCCAGTCCAGCGCCAGCCGGATCAGCTCGTCGAGGGTGAGCAGGCCGGCCGAACTCTGACCGCCGTCGGTCCGGCTCGAATGCCATGCGCCGTAATCCAATTCGCGAAGCTGCGCCAGGCTCATCTCGCTCACCAGCCCGGTGCCATTGGACGTGCGATCCACCTTGCGGTCGTGCACACACACCAGGTGCCCGTCGCGGGTCAGACGGACATCGCATTCGAGGCCGTCCGCGCCCTGGCTCAGGGCCAGCTGATAGGCCGCCAGCGTGTGCTCGGGCCGCTCGGCCGACGCGCCACGGTGTGCCACCACGAATGGGTGACCGAGTATGCCGTCCTGCCCGTCCGAGGCCATGGTCCTATGCTGCCGGTTCCTCCGGTGCGGCCTCAACCGGAACGGACGAATCCGCGGCCGATGCCTCCGCTTTCCCAACGCTTTCCTCGGCGCCCGCGACGACCCAGCGCCGTGCCGGTGCGTCGGCCTGCGTCCGCTCGAAGGCGTGATAGACGCGTAGGACCATCGCCAGCGCCAGCATGCCCATCAGGTACGCGATGATCGTCACCTCGGTGCTGTCGGCGATGCCCTGCGGATCGGTCGCGAACATGCCCCAGATGGACCACGCGACGACGAGACCGGAAACGGCCCAGATCGCCCACCAGATGCCGATCGGGCGACGCAACGCGTTCATGCGGTTCTCCGCCGTCGCCATCTCGGTGACGAACACCGGCGCGAGGAACATGTTCACCACCGGGACGAGGCAGCCCACCCACAGCACCCAGCGGCGGCGTGGCTCGGAAGTGCCCGCCCGGTGATAGGCCGCCGAGCGGCGGGCGATCAGCCAGTTGGTGAACACGATGGCCATCGCCAGCACCGTGAACAACGCGACGACGCTTGCCGCGACGCCGAGCCAACTGCCCGCGATCGCGACCCACGGATTGAGCAGCACGGTGCGGTTGATCAGCAGCAAGATGTAGCGCACGACGTGCATCAGCGCCGCGGCCCCGAGCGCGATCATCGTGACGGCCGCGACCGTCTGCACCACCGCGGTCGACGGTCCGCGATGCGATGCGTCCGGCCCAACGGCTTGCCCAGGGTCCTGTTCGGTGAACTCGTCGGTCAGGCCCCAGCGCGGGATGTGGTCGTAATGGGGCGTCGGCCCCAACGGCGGTTGGTGCCGACGCGGCTTCGGCGCCGGGCCGGGCCGCACCGCGATCCAGCGGTATCCGCGCGCCGACTTCGCCTGCCCGGCGGCCGGCAGCTGCGCGACGGGCGCCAACAGCGGACCGCGGCAGCGCGGGCACCACTGGCGCTGGCGATCACGCACGTTCCAACGCGTCGAGCACCGGGAACAGACCTGGATCACGGGACCAGCCTACGGGCCGTCAGACGGCGCCGGGGGCGCCGTCGTCGGTGACGATGGCCCGGCCGGACCCGGCCCAGGCCAGCATCCCGCCGCTGACGTTTGTCGGTTCGAACCCGTTGCGCGCCAGGTAGTGCGAGACCTTCAGCGATCGGCCACCGGCGTGGCAGATGACGTACAGCGTGGCGTCACCGTCGATCTCGCCCAATCGGGCAGGCACCTCGCTCATCGGGATGTGCTGCGCCCCGGAGGCATGGCCACGGGCCCACTCGTCGTCTTCGCGTACGTCGAGCAGGACCGCGG
Source organism: Mycobacterium sp. PDNC021 (assembly GCF_048282635.1). Taxonomy (NCBI): domain Bacteria; kingdom Bacillati; phylum Actinomycetota; class Actinomycetes; order Mycobacteriales; family Mycobacteriaceae; genus Mycobacterium; species Mycobacterium sp. PDNC021. The sequence goes on along the minus strand of NZ_CP182502.1, from coordinate 963,554 downwards.
TCGAGTCGAACTCGGCGGGCAACTGATCGACGTCAATCTCTGGCACGTGCACATCGTCCATGGGTACATGCTGGCACGGGGAGCACTTGCGCCACCACGGCACGCCACCACAGCAATCGCCGAACTATCCACAGTTTCCACAGGTTCATCCACAGGGCACCGGCCCGCCAGCGGATGCCCGTACCGGCGGTAGCGCGCCAAACCCGTAATTGACTGGGGATAAACGCGTGGCCGCTCGACCCGATTGATCAACAGGCCGACACGCGGACTGAGCGAAAAAGCTTGTCGAGCTAAGTACTTTTGGGGCCGCGGACCCGACCCGCCGCCGATGGCGCCCGATTTCCCCGTCCCGCCGGCAAATGGTTATGATCGGCGTCACAACATCCGGTTGTGACAATCCTCACTCCGCTCGAAATCGGGAACCCAGGATTGTTCTGGCAGGTCAGGGAGCATGCAATGGCGGCACATCCGTTGCGTCCAGGTTCGGGCGCATCGCCGGAGTGGCATTCCGCTTTCCCATCCCGCACCAACAGCCAACTGGTCGCCTGCATCCGCGCCGGCATCATCGCGCTGGTCCTGCTGCTGGTGCTTGTTCTGATCGTTCTGGTCTAAAGCCCCAACGGGCATCGATCCCACCCCTGTTACGGGGGTGTCCTTGCGGTGCGCGCAGCGATGGAGCAATGTGGTCTCGGATCTGTGGACGAACCCCGACTAGGGTCGTTGATCCCGCACGCGATCATCTAAGGAAGGAATCCTGTGGCTGAGTACACCTTGCCGGAACTGGACTACGACTACGGCGCTCTGGAGCCGCACATCTCCGGTCAGATCAACGAAATCCACCACAGCAAGCACCACGCGGCCTACGTCAAGGGCGTCAACGATGCGGTGGCCAAGCTCGAGGAGGCGCGGGCCGGAGACGACCACGCTGCGATCTTCCTGAACGAGAAGAACCTGGCCTTCCACCTCGGCGGCCACGTCAACCACTCGATCTGGTGGAAGAACCTGTCCCCCAACGGTGGCGACAAGCCGACGGGCGAGCTCGCACAGGCGATCGACGATCAGTTCGGTTCGTTCGACAAGTTCCGCGCGCAGTTCACCGCGGCCGCCAATGGCCTGCAGGGCTCGGGCTGGGCAGTGCTCGGCTACGACAGCCTCGGCGGCCGGCTGCTGACCTTCCAGCTGTACGACCAGCAGGCCAACGTGCCGCTCGGCATCATCCCGCTGCTGCAGGTCGACATGTGGGAGCACGCCTTCTACCTGCAGTACAAGAACGTCAAGGCGGACTACGTCAAGGCCTTCTGGAACGTCGTCAACTGGGCCGACGTGCAGGAGCGCTTCGCCGCCGCCACCACGAAGACCAATGGTCTGATCTTCGGCTGATCTCGCGTTTGAAGGGCAACGGGGCGTCGCGCTTGTGCGCGGCGCCCCGTTCTCGTTACCACCGGAACTCCAACTGCGCGAGCCGAAATCCACTTTCGGCTCACGTGACACTTCTGGCACTCGGGCACTCTTGCGTGCTAACCCGCCACTGCCGCACCCTGGAATCAGCGATCCACTGTCGTATCGATGGATTGTTGTTTGAGCACCCGGAGGCAGCCATGGACAGCGGGTCTGGTCAAGCGGTCGAGATTGCACCGTTCCATTCCGGCGGTGCACTGAAGGGGTTCGTGGTCTCCGGGCGGTGGCCGGATTCCACCAAGGAATGGGCCCAGCTACTGATGGTCGCCGTGCGGGTGGCCTCACTGCCCGGCTTGCTGGCAACCACCACCATCTTCGGGGCGCGCGAAGAACTTCCAGAACATCCGCAGCCGGGAACGGTCGGCCTGGTTCTCGCCGAAGGCCCCGTTGTTGGCGAAGCCGCGGTGCCACCCGGATACTTCGCCGACCACCAGCCGACGGCACTGCTGATGCTCCATCCGCCCGCCGAGACGACGCCTTCCCTCCCGGAGTGCCGCGGTGCCGCATCCGGCTGCCTGCTCCTGCCCGGACTTCCTTACCTGGGACTCGACCACCGGGCCGCCTGGGTCGAAGCTGAAGCGGATGGCACCATCACATCGATGGTGAGCAGGGTCGGAGTGGACCCCATCAGCCACCCCGATACCGCGATTCTCGCGATGCTGCTTGCCGCCTAACCCAACAGTGGGTTAACAGCAAAGAAGTACGCATTATTGCCGCGTCGGCGCCATGCCGCCCAGCGCACTCGACCATCAGCGCGGGCGGTTGCCACGTCCTGCCGCCATGGTTAATGGCCGGTAGGCTAACGGCAAACACTGAGGACGATTCCGACTGCACTGCCCCCGGATTGCTGAATCGTCCACCACCCGACAGAGACTGCGGTGCGTCGCGCGGCCGAGGTCCGGGCAAAATAGCACACGCGTCAAAATTTGCCTCCTCCGACTGCAGGCAGGCCCTGAGATCCGCGCTTAGAATCCCTGTTCGGAGGCCTTTAGGTCGACAAATTTGGTAGCTGGATCGAGTTTTCCGTGGTTTGCACTTGGCTCCCGGCGCAACTCTCGCTACGATAGTCAGCAAATAGTGACACTGACGCCTAGAGATATCGTTAAGTGGAGGAAGAACCGATGAGCATGACGTTCGCCGCTCGGCTGAACCGGCTGTTTGACACCGTCTACCCGCCAGGACGCGGTGCACACACATCTGCCGAGGTCATCGCTGCACTCAAGGCCGAAGGTGTGACCATGTCCGCCCCGTACCTGTCGCAGCTGCGTTCGGGCAACCGGACCAACCCGTCCGTCGCGACCATGGCCGCGCTTGCCAACTTCTTCAGGATCAAGCCGGCCTACTTCACCGACGACGAGTACTACGAGAAGCTCGACCGGGAGCTGACCTGGCTCGCCAACATGCGCGATGAGGGCATCCGCCGCATTGCCGCTCGTACCGTCGGCCTGTCCCCGGAAGCCAAGAAGGACATCGCCGACAAGGTCGACGAGCTGCGTCGCCAAGAGAACCTCGACAGCTAATCCGGTTAGCCTGACCGGGCTAGACCACATTACGACCAGCGGATTCCGTTAATCCGCTGGTCGTACTGCTTTAACCCGACTTACCGGCGCCTTGGCGGCCGCTCCGGTCGCGTCAGCCTTACCCTGCCGCTCCAGCCCGCGGAACTCCGCGGCAATCGCCAGAATCCACTCCCGATCCGAATACGTCGCGGGCTGCCTCAGCCAGCTCGGCCCGGGAAACTTCGTGCGCGACGCGCCCTTCGGCCGGTCGCTGCGACCGTCGTAGATCCAGCTGGCCACCCGCCGTGCCTGTGCATCGGGCGCGACGTCGACGCGTTGACTGCCCCCTGCGCCGCCACCGTCCAGCACAGCGGTGGCCTCCAGGTACAGCGCGTCCGAAATCAGCGACATCTGCTCGGCAACCCGAAACAACAGTGGCCCGCGCGGGCGCACGCCGATCCCGATGTTCGGGTGACGGCGACTCAGCTCGGCGAGCAGCGGAGCGATGGTCCGCAGTTCCCGCCGGGCCCCGAACCAGTCCTCGACGCTGGGCAGCAGTGAGCCACTGGCCACCACCAGCATGGCGCAGCCGAGGATCGTCGCTGCCGCGCCGACTCCGACCAGCTGGGTGCTGCCCACGGCGCGCAGCAGAATGAACGCACTGGCCAGCACGATCAGCACGATGCCGATGCTGAAGACGAACAAGGCCCGGCCCCGCCGGGTCCGGTTGGAGTTACGCACCCCTGCCCAGGCGACCAGCGTCAGCGCCAACAGCACATACAGCAACGGCAGCAGCCACGACAGCGAGTTGCCGCCCGAACCGAGATTCCGGCGCAGGTACTCCTCCGGCGCCATCTCGGGCTGCCGCGGGGTCAGGAAGAACAGCACCAGCGTGAGCACCGCGATGGCCGCGGCGACGCTGTACTGGGCCATGGCGATGCGCCGGATCGCCAACGGTTTACGGCTCGACGACGCCGAGGTGATCATGACGCAGCTGCCGGCGGCACACGCGATCAGCGCCACCTGGCTGAGCATGCTGGACACGTTCGGCCAGTGCAGGATGGTGTCGAGGAGCAGTGTGAGCGGCTCCCAGTTCAGCGCCGCGACCAAACCCAGACTGCCGAGTGCGACGATCATCGCTGCGCTGACGAGCGACTGTTTGTTGACCAGTGCCCAACCGATACGAAGGCCGGTCGCCAGGCCGAGCAGGCCGGCGATTACCCAGATGATCAACCAAACGCCTCGCCGAGACGGATCTGGACGATCGAGGACCGGTCAGAGGGCAGACGACCCAGCCGGTGGATCAGCAGCGCGGCGAAGTCCTCGGCTTCCTGTTCGGCTTCCTCACCGGCCGGCCCCATGCAACCGGTCCGCTGATTCAGCATGTAACCGATGAGATCGGAACTCGCCAGCTCCATGGAGTCCCGGGCGGCCTCGACAACGGAGACGCCGTCATGGCCGAGAACGAGGTGGCCGAGTTCGTGGGCGAGGGTCCGGTCACCGGCCGGGAGTCCCTTCTGCAAGAGGAACACATCGCGGTCGTTGTACTGGCGCCACTGTCCGCACACACCGGCGGGCAGGTCGGCCATGGTCACCTCGATGGGGCGGCCACGGTCCTCACTGACCGCGTCGACGAGACGGGCGAGTGAGACCTCACCACGTCGCGGGGCAAGATCCAGCACCGAATTGACTGCGCGTGTGACGCGGCGGCTCGCGGGCATGCCGAACCCCCTTTCACTGCGATTGGCACGGTTGCCATCAATTGTGCCGCAGACCCGTTCTGTCAGGTCATAAATCGCGCAGTGCCGCTGCGGCGGACCACGTGACCAGCGCGCGCTTGCCGGTACCCGACCAGCCCACCGGCGCCCGTCAGGATGAGGATGCCGGTGAAGCCGGGGACGGCCACCGCCGCCACCTCACTGAGACCGGCTGCGCGCAGGTAGTCAGGATATCCGGCGCGGAATGCGGGTTCGGCGACGATCTCGTTCTTTGTGCCGAAAGTGGTCGGTTGCGGTGACCGCACCGCCGGAACTTCGGCCGGCGCGCTGACGACGACCGGGCTGTCCAGTTTCAGCGCGGGAAATGCCGGCGTATCCAGTACGGGCGCCACCGGCAGGCTCCCCGTCGGCACGGGCATGCGGTTCGGGCGTCCGAGATTCATGCCCGGCACGACTTGCTCGCTCAGCATCGAAATCGACGTCTGCATGAACGGCAGCGACGTCGCGGCATCGAGCGTGGCGTTGGTGAGCCCTGCGACGAAGTCATAGACCGGCTCGATGTGGGCGAGGACGAAAACCGGAATCGCGGCGAGCTGCGCCAGCACCGGGATGTTCGACATGTCGGGCAGCTGCGGGAGCTGATCCCACCGCGGCAACCGCGGTACCAGTGCCGCCAGCGGGATTTTCGTCAGGTCCACGCCCTGCACGGCGCCGGTCGGCGACGTGTGGACCGCCGCGGACGGCAGGGAGAACGTCAGACCCCCCAGGTTGATGGTGGTCGTCGCGGCGGCCGGCTTCGGTTTGGCGGGAGTCTTGGTGGGCGACGTCGGCGACGCGGGACTTGCCGAGCCGCTGCCTGGGCTGACACCGCCCGGAGCGGGCAGACCGGGCAGGTGCGGAAGGGCCGGTAGACCAGGAAGTCCGGGCAGGCTCGGCAGGCTGGGGAGCTTGATACCGGGGAGGCTGATGCCAGGGAGGTGGATGGCGGTGGCAGGCGCCGGGCCCGACGTGCCAGCCGGTTCCGGTTGGCTTGTCCCGCCCGTTGCGGCGGGCGCGGTGGTGCCGGTGGTCGTTCCGGTTTCCGTCTGCTGAGTCGACGAGCCGGCCGACGGCTGATGTTCGCCAGCGGCCGGGTTTGATGTTCCAGATTCCTCGGATCGACTCGGCGAAGTTGCATTGTTTTGTTTGCTGGAAGGATTGCTTTCGGACGTATCCTTGCCCGATTCACCAGTATTGCCGGGGCCGTGAACACCCGCTTCGGAACCACCCTTGGCAACGCCGCCCGATGCGCCGCGCTTATCTGTTTTCGCGCCCGAACCCGTACTACCGGTCGACGGCGTCTGCGACTGGCCGTCCGTCGGCTTGGTCGGCCGCCCAGGGGCCTTGTGCCCGCCACCAGCGGTTGAGCTGCCGCCGGGCTTGTCAGCCTGGTGCGAAGCTCCGCCACTGTGGTCACTCGAGCCACTACCGGAAGCCGCAGAGTCAGCGAAGGCGTTTGCACCGCCCATGCCAGCGATCAACAGCCCAGATGCCGTCAGAGCGGCAGCTGTAGCTATTCGTTGGCGTGGCGCCATCGTCCCCTCCGCTTTCATGGCATCGAAAACCCGCTCTGCTGAATTCTGAATAATTGTCGCACAACTGCCCGACTTTGTTTGCTGGATAAAGTAGTCAGAAATGTGGGATATTCCACCTTGGAATTGCGGCGTAATTCGACCTGCGACCCGGTGCCCGATTCCAGCCCACGGACGATAGGGTGGCGTCACCATCGCAGCAAGATCGTGCACACGTGTCGAGACGACCGGGAGGTCAGCCGGAATGGGCCTGTTCAAGCGACGCAAGAGCCGGGCAACCCGCCGCGCCGAGGCAAAGGCGATCAAGGCGAAGGCAAAACTCGAAGCGCGGCTGTCTGCCAAGAACGAGGCCCGGCGCATCAAGGCGGACGGCCGCCGGCAAACCAAGCGGGACCGGGCCGGCGTCAAGGCCCAGCGCGACAGCGACAAAGTGGCACTCAAAGTTGCTGAAACGCGGCTGCAAGCAGTCCGCGAAGGGAAGCTGCTCTCGCCGACCAAGATTCGCCGGCTGTTGATGGTGTCGCGAATCCTCGCGCCTGTCGTCGTGCCGGTGGCCTACCGGGCGGCGATCTCCGCGCGCGGAGTCATCGACCAACGTCGCGCGGACCAGCTGGGCGTTCCGCTGAGCCAGATCGGCCAGTTCTCCGGCACCGGCGGCGCGCTGTCCGCTCGGATCGCCGGCGCAGAGCGCTCGCTGCGCCAGGTGGCCGAGAACAAGCCCAAGGACGCCGAGACCAAGCAGTTCGTGACGACGCTGACGGGCAAGCTGGCCGACCTCTCTGCCGCGGTGACGGCGGCGGAGAACATGCCGGCCCCGCAGCGACGGACCGCGCACGCCGCCATCGACAACCAGCTCAACGGCATCGACGCAGACGTCCTGGCCCGCCTCGGGGTGTCCTGACCGCTCGGAGGAGCACCCGTATGGCAGACGAGCAGAATTCCCCCGACGAGTCGCAGCCCAGCGTTCCGGCGAATCAGACGCCGGCCAACAAGACTCCCGCCAAGAAAGCGCCGGCGAAGAAGGCCGCTGCCAAGAAGGTGCCCGCCAAAAAGGTGCCGGCGAAGAAGACACCCGCCAAGAAGGCCGCGACCACCGCCCCGGCCAAGAAGGCCCCCGCGAAGAAGGCTCCGCCGAAGGTCGCGCCACCGGCACCGCCGGTCCCCGAACCCCCGGCTCCCCAACTCCCGGCCCCCGAACCGCCGACGCCCGTCGAAGCGGCACCTGCCGTACTGCCCGTCCTCACGCTGGCCCCGCCTGTTCCCCAACGCTCCGGGGTGCCGGCGGCCGCGGTGATCGCCGCGGCCGTGCTGGCCCTGCTCCTCGTGCTGCTGGTCCGACGCCGCGCCGCCGACTGACAGCGCCCCTGAGATAATCGGCGGGTGACCATCGAACCCCGCGCCACCGCTGACCTCGTCGACGAGATCTATCCCGATGTCCGCAGCTGCGATCTGCAGTTGCAGAATTACGGCGGTAGGACCATGTTCGCCGGCCGGATCACCACGGTGAAGTGCTTCCAGGACAACGCCCTGCTCAAGTCGATCCTATCGACGCCTGGCGACGGCGGCGTCCTGGTGGTCGACGGCGACGGATCACTGCACACCGCCCTCGTCGGCGACATCATCGCCGGTCTCGCCCACGACAACGGCTGGTCGGGCGTCATCGTCAACGGCCCGGTGCGCGACGCGTCGACGCTGCGCACCATCGACGTCGGCATCAAGGCGCTGGGCACCAACCCCCGCAAGGGCACCAAGACCGGAGCGGGCGACCGCGACGTCGAGGTCACCTTCGGCGGCGTCACTTTCGTCCCCGGCGACATCGCTTACTGCGACGAGGACGGCATCGTCGTCGTTACCCCGTAATCACGAACAAACGCAAACTGCCCCTTCTCGTTCGAGAAGGGGCAGTTTGCATCTGCTGGGCAGCGAACTAAACGTTCACGGCCACACGGTGTTTGGTGAACTGTAGGGACTGCTCGTCGACCTTGCCGTACCGGATGGTCCGCATGTCGAAGAAGTAGTTCTGCTTCAGCTTCCAAGGCGCTTCCGAGCCCGACTTGGGCAGGCTGTCCATGGCGCGCTTGAAGTAGCCGGGGGTGAAGTCCATGAACGGCAGTTCGTCGACGCTGCCACCGGGGTGCTGCGGCTCGACGCGGTCAAAACCGTTGGCGTCCATGTAGTTCAGCACGCGGCAGATGAACTCGGACACCAGGTCGGCCTTGAGCGTCCAGGACGCATTGGTGTACCCGAAGGTGATCGCCATGTTCGGCACGCCCGAGAGCATCAGGCCCTTGTAGGTCATGCAGCCGGGCAGGTCGATCGGCTCACCGTTGCGGTGAGCGGTCGCGCCACCGAACAGCTGCATGTTCAAACCCGTTGCGGTGACGATGATGTCGGCCTGCAGCTCCTCGCCGGAGGCAAGCTTGATGCCGTTCTCGGTGAAGGTCGCGATGGTGTCGGTGACGACGCCGGCCTTGCCCGAGCGGATGGCCTTGAACAGATCGCCATTGGGCGCCAAGCAGACTCGCTCGTCCCACGGGTTGTAGCGCGGGCTGAAGTGCTTGTCGTAGTCGAAGCCTTCGGGCAGTCGACGCTCAGCCATCTGGCGCAGCGCCTTCTTGAACACGGCCGGGAACTTGCGGGCGAGCTGGTACTGCCCGGTGCTGTAGCCGATCTGCTTCCAGCGGTTCACGAAGTGCGCCAAGTGCTTCGGCAGGAACTTGTTGGTCTGCTTGGCCACCGGGTCTTCCAGCGGCAACGCGCCGATGTAGGTGGGTGAACGCTGCAGCATCGTCACGTGACCGACGCCGCCGTTGACGAGCGACGGGATCAACGTGACGGCCGTTGCGCCGGAACCGATGACGACGACGTTCTTGCCGGTGTAGTCGAGGTCCTCGGGCCAGTGCTGCGGGTGGATGATCTGTCCCTTGAAGTCGGCGGCGCCGGGGAACTCGGGCGAGTAGCCCTGGTCGTAGTTGTAGTAGCCACTGCACACCGACAGGAACGACGCGGTGATCTGCTTGGCTTCGCCGCCGGCCACGATGTCGATGGTCCAGCGGTTGTCGGCGTCCGACCAGTCCACCGAGGTGACCTGCTGACCCGTGCGGATGTGCTGGCGGATGCCGTTCTCGTCGGCGGCCTCGTTGATGTAGTCCCAGATGTGCTGGCCATCGGCGATCGACTTGGCCGACTCCCACGGCTTGAACCGGAAGCCGAGGGTGAACATGTCGGAGTCCGAGCGGATGCCGGGGTACTTGAACAGGTCCCAGGTGCCACCGATGTTCTCCCGGCGTTCCAGGATCACGTAGCTCTTGGTGGGGCAGCGGTCCTGGAGGTGCCAGGCGGTGCTGATGCCGGAGATGCCGGCGCCGACGATGACAACATCGAAGTGTTCGATCATGGTACCGACGGTATCAACACGGTGTTGAGTCGGTCAACAGTGTGTTGAAAAGTTCGACAAACTGTTAGGCTCAGCTGCATGAGTACCGCCGCACAGACCCGGACACCCCGGGGCAGACGCGCGGCTCGACCCTCGGGCGACGACCGCGAAGCGGCCATCCTGGCCACCGCGACCACCCTGCTGCAGCAGCGCTCCTTCGCCGAGATTTCTGTCGATGACCTGGCCAAAGGCGCCGGCATCTCGCGGCCGACGTTCTACTTCTACTTCTCGTCCAAGGAAGCGGTGCTGCTGTCGCTGCTCGATCCGCTGATCAAGCGGGCCGACACCGGCTTCGACGGCGCGCTCGAAGACATGCCGGCCGACCCCAGGGAGGCCATCCGGCACGGCATCGAGATCTTCTTCAGCTCGTTCGGCTCCCACCCGGCCACCGCCCGGGCCGGCGTCGAAGCCGTCAGAACGGTTCCGGAATTCCGTGAGGTCTGGGCCGGCTTCATGCAGAAGTGGATCAACCTGACCGCCGCCCTGATCACCGCGGAGCGCACGCGCGGCGCCGCACCCGAGACCCTGCCCGCCCGGGACCTGGCGACCTCGCTGAACCTGATGAACGAGCGCATGATCATGGCCACTCTGGCCGGCGAGCCCGGGGCCGTCGCGCACGACGACGTCGTGAACACCCTCACCCACATCTGGCTGAACAGCATCTACAGCTGACCCGTCTCGCGGGCGCTACATCACGTAGTCCGGCAGTTCGATGTCGTCGCGGAATTCTCGTCGGATCGCCCAGGTGGCCAGTGCCGGGATGTCCAGCAGCCGGCTGACCCGGTTCCGGATCCGGAGGCCGGCCGAGGTCCGGGGCGCCAATACGCCGGCGAACACTCGGGCCGACGTCTGCTTGCCCTCGATCAGCGGTCGGAGCAGGTGCTCATAGCGGTGAAACGCCGTTCGGTGGTCGCCGTCGGCCCTGTCGAGTTCGCCGGCGAGCACGTACGCCTGCAGCATCGCCAGTCCGGTCCCCTCGCCCGCAAGCAACGACACGCACGACGCCGCGTCCCCGATCAGCGCGACGCGGCCCGCCGACCATCGGTCGACCTTGACCTGGCTGACGCGATCGAAATACAGATCCTCGGCCCGATCCAGCGCGGCGAGGATCGCCGGGCACTCCCATCCGTCGCCGCCGAACACCTGGCGCAGGGCTCGCCTGGCAGCCGTGTCGTCAGTCGGCTCGATTCCGGTCAGCTGATCGTCGGCCACCACAAACAGGAACAGGGTCCGGTCGTTCCGCTGCGCAAACCGGGCCACCATGCGCCCGGGCTTGCCGTGGGCGAGGTAGACGAGTTCATCGCGCGGGCGGTACCCGTCGGATTCGAACGCCGCGACCCAATAGCCCAGTTGCCTCTCGAGGGTGGGTTCGGCGCCAAAAGCCAAGCCGCGCACCGCCGAATGAATGCCGTCGGCGCCGATCACCAAGTCGAACTCGCGGTGCCCGCCGTGCTCGAACCCGACGTGCACTCTCTCGTCATGTTGATCGATCGCCGTGATGCTGTCGCCGAACACCGTCTCGACGTCGCCGTCGACAGCCCCATGGATCAACCGCGCAAGCTCGCCGCGCGGCAAGCTGATGTATCGCCCGCCGAAAACCCGCCGGAACGGGCTGACGGCGAACCCGCCCGCCTTGCGACCGCGTCCGTCGACCAGCCGGACCTGCTCGATCCCGTAGCCGGCGCCCTGTATCGCTTCCGCCAGGCCCATCCGCTCTGCGATCGCATAGCCGACGCCCCAGAAGTCGATGAGGTAGCCGCCGGTGCGCAACTGCGGCGCCGTCTCGATCAGCACCGGCTCGTGGCCGGTGCGAGCCAACCAGTACGCCAGTGTCGGTCCGGCAATACCGGCACCACTGATGGCGATCTTCATGAGCGGGTCCGCAGTCCGTCGCGGTAAATGGCGAAAACCTCGGTGGCCCAGCGCTCCATGCCCGTGGCAGTCAGCGGGTCGACACCGAACACTTCGGTGAGGCGCCGACGCAGCATGAGCACCGCCAGGTCGTTGATCATCAAGAAGGCTGCCCGCATCGCGGGATCGTCGCCGGCGTCTGCGGTCCCGTCCGCCACCATCGCATCCAGCGCGTCCCTGCTGATGTCGTACAGCCGCGCGAACAGGGCTGATCCCACCGCCCCGCCGGCGATCAGCGACCTGCCCAGGTAGTCCGGTATCGGCGACTGCGGCGGCAGATGGACGGCAAACGCCTCGAGCATCGTCGGCGTCGCGGACGGCTGCGGGTCGTCGGCGCGGCCCTGTCCCGTCACCTGGATCAAGAGCGCCTCCAGCGTCTGGACGACGTGACCGTCGACCGCCTCTACGAGTCCGTCTTTGGAGCCGTAGTGCCGGATCAGCAGCGCCGGTGAGACGCCGGCCGCGGCGGCGATATCGCGCATGGTGACCGCGTCGGGACCGCGCTCGGCGAACAGGCGCAGGGCCTCATCGCGAATCCTTGCCCGCGCTGTCCGATCGTCGGCCGAAAGTAAATGCATGTTCACCAATGTAAACAATTGTTTAGTCGAGTGCCAGGCCTACGCAAAATGCGAACGTATGTGCGAACATTGATCGGTGTCGGACGCCGAAGCAGCTGCGATCCTGCATGCCGACCTCGACTCGTTCTACGCCTCGGTCGAGCAGCGGGATGATCCCGCGCTGCGCGGCCGACCGGTGATCGTCGGCGCCGGTGTGGTGCTCGCCGCCAGCTATGAGGCCAAGGCGTTCGGCGTCCGCACCGCGATGGGCGGGCATCAGGCCCGCAGCCTGTGTCCGCAGGCCATCGTCGTGCCGCCCCGGATGTCGGCCTACTCGGCAGCCAGCAAGGCGGTGTTCGAGGTCTTTCACGACACCACCCCGCTGGTCGAGCCGCTATCGGTCGACGAGGCCTTCCTCGACGTCAGCGGCCTCGGCCGGGTGTCGGGCACCCCGGTCCAGATCGGCGCGGCGCTGCGTGAGGCGGTTCGCGAGCGCGTCGGGCTGCCGATCACCGTCGGCATCGCTCGTACCAAGTTCCTGGCGAAGGTCGCGAGCCGCGAAGCGAAGCCCGACGGACTGCTGCTGGTGTCGCCGGACCGCGAGCTGGCCTTCCTGCATCCCCTTCCGGTGCAACATCTCTGGGGCGTCGGAGCCAAGACCGCGGACAAGCTCCGGACACACGGCGTCGACACCGTGGCCGATGTCGCGGCCCTGACCGAGTCCGAACTGGGCACCATGGTGGGCGCGGCCATGGGACGCCAGCTGTTCGCGTTGTCGCACAACATCGACCGCAGGCGGGTGACGACCGGCGTCCGGCGCCGTTCGGTCGGCGCCCAGCGGGCGGTGGGGCGGCGTGGAAACACGATGTCCGACAACGAGATCGATGCCATGGTGATCAATCTGATCGACCGCATCACCCGCCGCATGCGCGGCAGCGGTCGGACCGGACGCACGGTGGTCCTGCGCCTGCGGTTCGACGACTACAGTCGCGTCACGCGCTCGCACACCATGCGTCGCGCAACGGCGTCGACCGAGGAAATCCTCACGGCCGCACGTGGATTGGTGGCCGCTGCGGTTCCAGTCATCGCCGAGCGGGGGCTGACCATGATGGGGTTCTCGGTGTCGAACGTCGACAACGCCGGCACCGAACAGCTCGAGCTGCCGTTCGACGGCGAGCCCGACACAGCGGCGGTGGACTGCGCCGTCGACCTGGTGCGTCAGAAGTTCGGCAATGCGTGCCTCACCCGCGGCGTGCTGGTCGGCGCGGACCCGGGCTGGGACATGCCGATGCTGCCGGAATAGCGCGGGGCAACGTGGTGTTGCCGGGGTCATGCCGAGAAACCTGACCAAGACAGAGCGCGAACAGTTCCTCGCCGACAAGCATGTAGCGGTGCTGTCCGTGGCCGCCGAAGATGGCCGGCCGCCGTCGAGCGTCCCCATCTGGTACGACTACACCCCTGACGGGTTGATCCGGATCAACACCGGTGCCGGCAGTCGCAAGGCGAAGCTGATCGAGCAGGCGGGCGTGGTGTCCCTCGTGGTCCAGCGGGAAGAGCCGCCCTACCAATACGTGATCATCGAAGGCTCGGTCATCGACACCGCCACTCCCGCACCGGAGGACGCGCGTGAAGAAATCGCGGTCCGATATCTGGGCGAAGAGGCCGGGCGCGAGTTCGTCCGCTCGATGGCAGGTGTTGCCACTGTCTTGTTCACCGTCCGTCCCGACCGGTGGCTCACCGCCGATTTCTCTGACGAGGTGTGACCGGGTGACCCCGACGGCCCGCTAACCCACGCGGTACGTCCACCCCGCGTCGGCGACGCACTGTTGGATCGGGATCTTGATGTCGTCGGTGGTGATCAAGTGGTGCATGCAATTCGAGTTGCCTGACCAGAACAGCTGCAGGTCGCCGGTGTCGTGGCATTCGATCCACTGGCCCTCGGCGTCTTGCCGCCATTCGACCAGGTGATCCACCGCGTGCAGGAGTCGGCCCTCGGCGTCCAGCCGCAGGTGAATCTGGAAGGTCAGCGCCACCGCGAGATCGTCGAGCACCTGTCGCCAGTCCGGGTCGTCGGACTTCCATTCGGCCACCAGGTCGACGCCCTCCGGTGCACCGTCGCGGATCAACCATGGGCGCGCCGGGCTGTTCAGCTGCAGCAGGCAGTCGTGAAGTGTCACTTGCCCGGGATGAGCTCGATACTGAGACCGATGTCGGACCCTCGGATGTCGGCGACTCTCACCGATGCCCGGCGACTCGTCTTGCCCGTCACGACGGTGCAGGTCTGAGCCGCGCCCACGGTCGCCTCGAGGCCACCATCACAGACCACGGAATCAATGTTCGATGTGGTCTTGGTGCTCAGGTTGTTCTTGACCGCGGCCTCCAGCTTGTCTTTCGGCATGGTGGTCGCCTGAGTGCCGACATGGAAGGAGCATGAGGTCAGCAAGCCCACGGCGGCCACCGCGGCGACCCACTGCGTCTTCGATCGACCGACCATGTCGAACTCCCTCGGCTCAGAGTTGCGCAACCACGAAACCCGATAGCAGCACCAGAAAACCACCGACCTCACCGAGGATCAGCGCCACCATGCCGGCGTGCAGACCGCCGCTCGGGTGCTCGAACTGATTGGTGGTGTCCCGCCGAAATCCGTGCTGGATGTACGCGGCGATCGCGATCACGAAGAAGAACACCAAAACCATTGCGGCCGTGAGATTCACCCACATCGACCAGGCACTGAGCTGCACGAACACCGCGACCAGCAACGTGGAGAACGAGTACATCAGCGCGGCCCGGTGCGCGATGTCGACGTAGGGGTGCGCCAGATGATTCGGGTTGACGGCCATCTGCCGGTACTTCCAGATGCCGAGGATCAGGGCCAGCAGGAAGATCAGGCCGGCCGCAAAGACCGTGACGACCGTGGCGGTACCGAGAACCATGGTTCCGACGCTACGCGGTCCACGCGAGCAGGCGCTCGACCGGCCAGGTGTTGACGATCCGCTCCTGCGGCACACCGGCATCCAGTGCGCGCTGCGCCCCATAACCCAGGAAGTCCAGCTGGCCAGGCGCATGGGCATCAGTGTCGATCGAGAACAGGCAACCGGTGTCCAATGCCAGATTCAGCAGCCGGGTCGGCGGGTCACGCCGTTCGGGACGCGAATTGACCTCCACCGCAACATTATTGGCGGCACACGCCGCGAACACCGCTGCCGCGTCGAACTTTGACTCCGGTCGGGTGCCGCGCGACCCCTCGACCAGACGGCCGGTGCAGTGGCCCAGCACGTTCACCCGGCCACCTGACACCGCGCGGACCATGCGCCGGGTCATCGCGGCGGCATCCATGGACAGCTTCGAGTGCACGCTGGCCACCACCACGTCCAGCCGCTCCAACAGCTCGGGTTCTTGGTCCAGCGAACCGTCGTCGAGGATGTCGACCTCGATACCGGTCAGGATCCGCATCGGTGCGAATCGGTCACGGATTTCGTCGATGACGTCCAGCTGCTGACGGAGCCTGTCCGCGCTCAGGCCGTTGGCCACGGTCAGCCGCGGCGAGTGGTCGGTCAGTGCACAGTACTCGTGGCCCAAACGTTGTGCGGTAGCCATCATTTCGCTGATCGGCGCCGATCCGTCGGACCAGTTGGAGTGTAGGTGCAGATCCCCCTTCAGCGCCGTTCGTAGCGCTCCCCCACCCAAATCGGCTGCCGCAGTGCGCAGTTGGACGAGTGCATCGGGCTCACGGTCTGCCCACGCCTGGGCGATGACCGCGGCGGTCTTGGGTCCGACACCCGCGAGTGTCTGCCAGCCGTTGGTCCGGCCCAGCTTTTCGCGCTGCTCGGGAGTCAGCGCCTCCACCACGTCCGCGGCTCTGCGATAGGCCATGACGCGGCGGGATTCCTCACGCGCACGATCCTTGTAGAAGGCGATCTCTCGCAGCGCGGCCACCGGGTCCATGGGTCCAGTCTGCCAACGCGTCGAGGAAACTCACAGGAATTAGTCGACGGTCCTGACTAGTTTCAGTAAGTGTGCGATTCGCCTTCAAAACCTCACCGCAAGACACCACCTGGTCGGACATGCTCGCCGTTTGGCAGGCCGCCGACGACATCGACGCATTCGAGTCCGGCTGGACCTTCGACCACTTCTATCCGATCTTCTCCGACTCGACCGGACCCTGCCTGGAGGGCTGGGTCACGCTGACCGCGCTGGCGCAGGCCACCAAACGGCTGCGGGTCGGAGTCCTGGTCACCGGCATCCACTATCGACACCCGGCAGTGCTGGCCAACATGGCGTCCGCGCTGGACATCGTCTCGAACGGCCGGCTGGAGCTGGGCATCGGCGCCGGCTGGAACGAGGAGGAGTCCGGCGCCTACGGCATCGAGCTGGGCTCCATCAAAGAGCGGTTCGACCGCTTCGAAGAGGCCTGCGAGGTGCTCAAAGGCCTGCTCAGCCAGGACACCACGACCTTCGACGGCAAGTTCTATCAGCTGAAGGACGCCCGCAACGAACCGAAGGGGCCGCAGCAGCCGCATCCGCCGTTCTGCATCGGCGGTAGCGGCGAGAAGCGCACCCTGAAGATCACCGCCAAGTACGCCGATCACTGGAACTTCGTCGGCGGGACGCCGGAGGAGTTTGCCCGCAAGCGCGACGTGCTCGCCGCGCACTGCGCCGACATCGGCCGCGATCCCAAGGAGATCACCCTGTCGGCGCATGTCCGGCTCGGCCAGGACCGCGACTATCGCAAGGTGGTCGACGAGGCGGCGGGCCTGGGCGCTGAAGGCCTGGATCTGGCGATCATCTACATCCCACAACCGCACGACCCGGCCGTGCTGGAGCCGTTGGCCGAAGCCATCCGGGACTCCGGGCTACTGACCGCCTGAGACACGGCAACCGCCCGGAGCCGAGAGATCGGTTCCGGGCGGGCTAGGTTCTTAATTATCGCGGAGGTCACAAATTGATAACGGTCAGCAAAGCAGCTGACGTTACCGCCGAATACGGTCGGCCAGGACGGTCGATCTGGCGCTAGACGCCGAAGCGGACCATGTCCGCGGCGGTGACCAGACGCTCGTTCTTGGCCGGAAACTCGCGGCTCTTGACTGGGTGGCGAAACAGGGACCAGGCAATACGTCCCATACGCGTGCGCGCTAGCGGGTTGTTGTACACGGTGATCACTCCTGCGGTCGGCGTTTGGTTGCACCGTGGGGCCAGACTATCGCAAGGCCCTCGCGATTTCATTACAACGCCGGTCACCGGCAAACCTCCGGGGGCGCGCCGAAAGTAACATTCGCGTTTCTGGTGTGACTGATGTGATTCATGTTGCGCGAGATACCCTTAACGCCTTCTTAATTTAAGAGTGGCGCGCCGACCAAAGTGACCTACCAGACAATATGAGCTACGTCACCATGCGGATCAGACGGGCAGTTCGCGCGGCTTCCGGAACACGTCGTCGAGCGTGACCGTCCGCAGGTTGCGTTCCTTCAACAGGTCGACCAGTTGGCCGTACACGTGCGTCACCGGCAGGTGGTTCAGGTGACCGATGACCACGGTCTGCTCCGTGAAGTACTTGCCCGCCATTTTGAGGATGTAATCCTCGGTGACGATGTTCTCGTCACCCAGCGATCCCGTCCACATGGTCGGCGTCGAGTAGCCGAGTTCCGCGGCGATCCTGTCGACGATCGCATTGTGGCTGCCATAGGGCGGCCGGAAGTACGGCCGGGAGTCGATCCCGAAGGTCGACTGCAGGAACTTGTGGTTGCGCTCCAGCTGATCGACGATCTCGTCCTTGGAGAGTTTCGCCAGGTCCGGATGCGACCAGGTGTGGTTACCCAGCTGAATCTGCCCCGACTCCACCAACGGCAGCATCAGGTCCCGATTCTCGGTCCACGACTGGTACCTGCCGTTGACGAAATAGGTGAGCCGCATCCCGGTGTCCCGCGCGAGCTTGGTGTACGCGCGCACCACCTCGGAACTCACGCCGTCGTCGAGGGTGATCGCCACGCGGTTGCCGGCCACGTCGGGCAGGCTGCTGAGCTCACCGCCACCAGGCAACGCCAATCCCATGCCGTGCCGCACCGGCTCCGACGGAGACGTCGGTGGTGCCGCGGCCACAGCGGCTGTCGGCCCGTCGACGGCGCACCGGGCCAGGCCCACCCCGGCCACCACCGAGGCGGACAAGCCCACCAGAAAGCGTCGCCGGCTCAGCTCGGAGCCGGCGAACAGGGATCCGGGGGTAGTGGAGTAGTTCGCCATAGATATTCAGTTCTGGTCGATCGGGACCCGAACCGATCCATTGTGCAACTCCAGTCCCATCAGCCTCATGCGACACACCCGGTGGTATCGAGCTGTTACCAATGCCATTCACTGGACGCCCGCGCCAGGAAAACTGTGAGCCGGCCGTGAATAGGCCCCACGCCCGATCAGCCGCGCGATGTTCGCCCGGTATATCTCGTCGGCCTCGGCGTGCAGCACCGGTTCCTGGTCGAGCCACAGATTCTTCGGGTGGATCGGTGCGTCGTACATGTCACGGAAGAGTTCGGTGCGCAGGTCTTTGAGCCAGTTGGAGTTCAGGTTCATCACCCGGAACTGGCGCAGCGCCTCGATGTCGATCACGCCGGCGACGACCGAGTTGAATCCGGAGGCGGTGTGGCCGAGGACGGCCCCGTTGTAGTCCACGATGTGCGAATTGCCGCCGGCGATGTCGAAGGGGTGCGCCGAGTCCTGCGTCGCATACACCGGGCCGGTGTTCGGGCAGACCATGTAGAGGCTGTTGAAATGCGCGTGCGCGCGGTTCTGTAGCAGCCACGTGCCGCCGGGATCGGGACCGGCCTGCGTCATGGGTACCGCCTCACTCGGCCGATACACCACCTCCGCGCCCTGAAATGCCAACGCCCGTACCGCTTCCGGATATTCGCCATCGCTGCAGCAGATGGTCCCGATCGTCCCGATGTCCGGCGTGCGCAGCACGGGGTAGAACGCATCGAGCCCGTCGCCGAACAGTTCAACCCAGCGGTCGTACACGTCGTGCGGCGTGCAGGAGCGTTCGCGGCACCAGACGTGATTCTTCGTCGCGCGGTGCACCACCTCGCCCGTCGGCGAGATGATGATCATGGAGTTGAAGTAGCGGTCCGGCATCACCTCGGGCCATCGCGCCTTGCATTGCGCGATGAGGTAGACGCCGTGCTCTCGGGCCAGTGCGCCGAGGCGCTCGGTCTCGGGACCGGGGATGTCGATGAACATCTCGCGCGCGGCTTGCACGTGGGGAATGTCGAATGCCTCGTCACCGAAGCCCGTCAGCGCCCCCTCCGCGAGGGCGACCAGCTTGACCGGCATATTGATCGAAACCGTCGATACCGCAGCATGAATCGTGTCTTCGATGACATCGAGGTTCGCCTGGATCTGCGAGCGTCGTTCGATGTTACGGACCACCGTCGACAGGCCCACGGCCAGATACGGGGCGGTCGGCGTCCTGCGCTCAGTAGCCACCGGCGTTCACCCCCGGCATCCGATCAGCCCACGGCATCACCGACTCCAGTTGGGACGCAACAGCAATCAGCGTGCCTTCGTCGCACATGGGCGCGGCCAGCTGCACGCCGATCGGCAGGCCGGACCGGGTCCACCCGAGCGGCAGGCTGATGGCCGGTCCCCCGGTCACGTTGAACAGCGGCGTGAAGGAACACACCCCGAGCAGCTTCTGCATCCACTGCGCAGCCATGAGCGACGCGTCGTTGGAGTCGAGTTCCCCCAACAGCTGCGGCGGCGCACTCAGCGTGGGCGTCAGCAGCAGGTCGTATTCGGTGAAGAACGAACCGACGGAGCGAGAAATCTGATTGAAGACGGCGAGGGCCCCACCGAGTTGTGTGGCGGTCACCTCACGGCCGTACTGGGCGCAGGCCAGGGTTGCCGCTTCGAGGTTGTGCGGGCCAGGCGTGGTGCCGAAAGCCGCTGCAAGGGCGTCGATTCCCTCGGCGAGCGACACACTCCACACCGGGAGGTTGGCGTCGACGAACTGCCCCCAGTCGAACACCGGCGAGTCCGGAACCACGTGGTGCCCCAGACCTTCCAGCGCGGCCCCGACGGCGGTGACCGCAGCGACAACCTCCTCGTCGACCGGGCCGTCGGCCCAAGACTCGGTATGGATGGCGATACGCAGTCGCCCGGGATCTCGGCTGAGCTCCTCGACGTACTGTCGCACCGGATCACGAACGACGTACTTGTCGCCGGGAACCGGACCGCTGACGGCGTCGAGCAGTGCTGCGCAGTCACGTACCGACCGGGTCAGCCCGAACTCGACACCCAGCCCCGACAGCGGCTCGCTCTCATCCGGCCCCGGAGACACGCGTCCGCGGCTCGGCTTCAATCCGACCAAGCCGTTGGCAGAAGCGGGAATTCGGATCGACCCGCCGCCGTCGGTGGCGTGTGCGACCGGCAAGGCGCGGGCGGCGACGAGCGCCGCCGAACCGCCACTGGAACCGCCGGCGCTGCGCTTAGGGTCCCACGGATTTCGAGTCGACCCGTGCGCCACGGGCTCGGTGTTTCCGTTGAACGCGAACTCCGGTGTGGTGGTCGACGCCACGGTGGCCAGGCCGGCCGCGCGGAACCTTGTCATCAGCGCGGTGTCGTGGGGAAACACCACCCCCGCCCCGGCAAGGCGACTGCCGAAGTAGGTCGGCACCCCTGCCGCGTGGATCGCGAAATCCTTGAGCGCGAAGGGAACCCCTGCGAGTGTCCCCGCGGAGTCGTAGGCAAGCGGCGCATCCCATGGCCCCGAGACGACGGCGTTGAGCGTCTCGTCGACCGCCTCGATCGCGGCTCGGGCAGCGTCATGCACCTCGGCCACCGAGACCTCGCCGGCACGGATCAGGGCAGCCAGTCCGGTCGCGTCGTATCCCGCGTACTCACTCGCCTTCACGCCAGGCCTCCGTCATCGTGAACAACGTTCCCCGCCAACAGGGTTCGATGGATGCGAGTCTCCTTCAAATCCTCGAGGTCACAGGTCAACGGATCCCGATCGATGAAGATCAGATCTGCGTGGTTGCCTGGGCGGATGGACCCGATTTCGTTCCAGCCCAGGACCTTCGCCGCATTCGTCGTCCACATGGCCAGCGATTCCGCGCGCGTGATGACCTGATCGGGCCCGTCGTTCCGTAGATCGGTACCCGCGATTTCGTGTGTCTGCGCCAGGGCGATCTGCTCCCACGGGTTCTTGGGCCCCCAATCCGATCCACCGCATACATCGAGACCCGCGTCGAGCATCCGCCGCAGCGGCACCATGTCGCGCCAGATGTGCCGACCGATGCGCTCGTCGTACATCGCGCCTTTGCCCCACGCGAATCCGACGGACGTCGTGACCTGAAAACCGAGGGCCTGGTACCGGCGCACATGATCGGGACTGATTGTGATGGCGTGCTGCAGAATCCACGCCTTGTCCCGGAAGTCGTACTCGCGCACCACGCGTTCGGCGATCTCGAGGAAGTCGTCGTGCTCCCGGTACGAGCCGACACAGATGTTCGCCCTGATGCCGTGCTGCGCACAGAACCGGACGAACGACTCTTCCTTCTCCAGCGAGACGAAGCGATTTCCCTTGGTCGGCCGCCCGAACGGATCCGAATACGCCTCGTGCATCGCGAAATGGCCTGCGAAGCAGGGCCCGCCCGGACTGATGGTCATGCCGGCGATGCGGAACAGGTCATCGGAGAGGTCCAACGACTGCGGCGCCAGGGAATTCAGGCGCTCATTGAAATCCGCCAGCGACAACGGATCGAAGGGATAGAAGATGGCCGACTCCACGTCGTGCGTCGCCTGCACCCGCATGGTGAGCATCCCGGCAGCACGGAGCTGTTGATACCCCGCGAGATGAACCGGCTCCATCGCGTGCCCCTCGTACAGCGTGGTGACGCCGTTGGCGGAGAACCGCGCCATTTCATCGACGACGCCGGGTATGGCGTGGGCCGGATCCATCGGCGGGAGCTTGAGCAGAATCTGACCCCAGAAGGGGTCGTATGTGTAGTAGTTGTTGACGGGCCCGCGCAGGATGCCGGTCAACCGGCCGGCCTCGTCCTTGTCGATCTCGACGTCACACACCTGATCAGGGATGAAGTCCGACAGCCCCACGGCGCGCAGGCCGGCGCTGTTGAACGCCACGATGTTCGGCGTACGCGGCGCCCACGCCTGGATGAGCACCGGATGCTCGCTTGTGGCGAGGTCGAGGACATGACGGTCGGGCAGACGCCGTTCGGCAAGATCACGCCAGGACCGACGGATGAAGTAGTGGGCCTCACCGACGGGCGTACAGAAGATCCATTCGCCGGGCGCGGTATCGGCGGCGCGGGCCCGGATCCGTTCCACGATGTCCGCGTGGTCGACGGCGTCGCTCAGATCGACGAGGCCACCGCGCAGCGCCCCGAAATGCATGACGTGCGGATGAGTGTCGATCAGGCCCGGCATGACCACCGCGTCGCCGGCCTCGATGATCTCGGCATCGCCCTGGGCCAGCTCCGCGAAGCTGCCGACCTCGCGGATGACGCCGTCCTCGATGACGACAGCCTCCGCGGTGGGCCTGGTCTCGTCGAAGGTCAGAATCTTCGACGACCGGATCAATGTTGTTCTGCTCACACGCGAAACTCTATGAGCGGCCTACCCTGGGGAGAATCATCCCAAAGGATGAAGTACGGGTATCGAGGAGTGCGAGATGTCGGTGGTCGCCGCGGATTTCACCGATCACCCGGTCCAGCGCAACATTCAGTTCAAGCGCAACACCATGGGGTTCCTGTCCCGGTTCGTCCGGGTCTCGGGCCTGGTCTTCTACTCGGTGGATCACGGCATGAACGCCGGCGAGCACGTGTTCGACCGAATCCACCCCGAGGAGAACGGCCGCTACAACGGCTATTTCCACGAACTGGACCCGTTCCATCCCCGCAGATTCGCCGCGACCGGCGCGGACCTCGCCACCTCGAACGACCTCGCACAGCGCCTGGACCGCACCGACTACTACGCGGAGTTCTTCCGCCCCATGGGCTACCGGTACGAAGCCGAGCTGTACCTCCGCCATGCCGGCCGCATCGTGGCCGGCATCTCGCTACTCAAGAGCGCGAAGGACGGCGACTTCACGAAGGACGAGATCGGGTTCCTGCAGAAGTCTCACGCATTCGTCGAACAGTCTTATTGCATGCTCGGTGAACTGCCGAGTCCGCCGAATCCTGCTGCGGTGCCAGAACATTGGGGCTTGTCGGCCCGCGAGCGCGACGTCGTCGAACTCCTGGCGCAGGGCGCGAGCAACAGCGATATCTCCCGCGCGCTGTTCATCAGCGTGCCGACAGTGAAGAGCCATCTGCAGCACATCTACCGGAAGTCGAACGTGCGCTCACGAACCGAGTTGGTGAGCCGGCTCAAATAGCAGTTCGCCGGCCCCAGGCAACCTGGGACCGGCGAACGAAATGCCTAGCGAACTACCGCTGCGGAGCAGCCGTCGGCCGGATCGGCTTCGGCAGCGCCGACTCGCCCATCAGGTAGCGGTCCACGCCGGCGGCCGCGGCGCGACCTTCGGCGATGGCCCACACGATCAGCGACTGGCCGCGGCCCATGTCACCGGCGACGAAGACGCCGGGCACGGTGGTCTGGAAGTCGTTGTCCCGGGCCACGTTTCCGCGGTCGGTCAGCTCGACGCCCAGCTCGTTCAGCAGGCCTTCACGCTCCGGGCCGACGAAGCCCATGGCCAGAAAGACGATGTCTGCCGCGAGTTCGAAGTCCGAACCCTCGACCTTCTCGAACTTGCCGGCCTTCATGACGACCTCGTGCACCTTGAGTGCGGTGAGCTTGCCGTCGGCGCCGACGAACTCCTCGGTGTTGACCGAGAAGACGCGCTCGCCACCCTCTTCGTGTGCCGAGGACACCCTGAACATGAGCGGGTAGGTCGGCCACGGGGTCGACTCGGCGCGCTCCTCCGGCGGACGCGGCATGATCTCGAACTGGTGGATGCTCTCGGCACCCTGCCGGTGGGCGGTGCCCAGGCAGTCGGCGCCGGTGTCACCACCACCGATGATGACGACCTTCTTGCCCTTGGCCGTGATCGGCGGCTGGCCGTCGGCGTCGACGACGTCGTCGCCGAGCTGCACCCGGTTACCCCAGGGCAGGTACTCCATGGCCTGGTAGATGCCCTCGAGCTCGCGGCCTGGGATCGGCAGGTCACGCCACGCGGTCGCACCGCCGGCCAACACCACTGCGTCGAAGTCTTCCTGCAGCTGCTCGACGGTGATGTCCACACCGACGTTCACGCTGGCGCGGAACTTCGTGCCCTCGGCCTCCATCTGCTCCAGACGGCGGTCGATGTGCCGCTTCTCCATCTTGAATTCCGGGATGCCGTAACGCAGCAGACCACCGATGCGGTCGGCCCGCTCGAAGACGGTCACGTCGTGGCCGGCGCGGGTCAGCTGCTGGGCAGCGGCCAGACCGGCCGGTCCGGAACCGACGACGGCGACCGTCTTGCCGGTCAGCACGTCCGGAACCATGGGCTTGACCCAGCCCTGGTCGAAGGCGTTGTCGATCAGCTCGACCTCGACCTGCTTGATGGTCACCGGGTCCTGGTTGATGCCGAGGACGCACGACGCCTCACACGGCGCCGGGCACAGCCGCCCGGTGAACTCCGGGAAGTTGTTGGTTGCGTGCAGGCGCTCGATGCCGTCACGCCAGCGGTCCCGGTACACCAGGTCGTTCCACTCGGGGATCAAGTTCCCCAGGGGACAACCGTTGTGGCAGAACGGGATACCGCAGTCCATGCAGCGCGAGGCCTGGACCTGCAGGGTCTCCTTGGAGAACTCCTCGTAGACCTCTTTCCAGTCCTTGAGGCGCAGGTCGACCGGCCGGCGAACCGGGGTCTGGCGGTGGGTGTGCTTGAGGAAGCCGTTCGGATCAGCCACGAGCCGCCGCCATGATCGCGTGCTCGACGTTCTCGCCGGCGGCCTCGGCCCCGGCGATCGCCTCCAGTACCCGCTTGTAGTCGCGAGGCATCACCTTGATGAACTGCTCCTTCTGATTCTGCCAGTCGGCCAGAATCCGCTGTCCCACAGCCGATTCGGTCCCGTCGACATGGGCCGTGATCATCTCGTGCAGCCACAGTTCGTCAGTGGCGTCGAGCGCATCGAGATCGACCATCTCGCCGTTGATGTTGCCCGGCAGCGCACCCTGCGGGTCGTAGACGTAGGCCATACCGCCCGACATACCCGCGGCGAAGTTACGGCCGGTTGCACCGAGGATGACCACCTTGCCGCCGGTCATGTACTCGCAGCCGTGATCGCCAACGCCCTCGACGACCGCCTGCGCACCCGAGTTACGCACCGCGAACCGCTCGCCCACGACACCGCGCAGGAACGCCTGGCCGCTGGTGGCACCGAACAGGATCACGTTGCCGCCGATGATGTTCTCCTCGGCCACGTAACCGGCCGGCGCGTCCTTCGACGGGCGGACCACGATGCGGCCACCCGAAAGACCCTTGCCGACATAGTCGTTGGCGTCGCCATTCACCCGGAGAGTGATGCCCTTCGGCAGGAAGGCGCCGAAGCTGTTACCCGCCGAGCCGTCGAACGTGATGTCGATGGTGCCGTCCGGAAGCCCTTGGCCGCCATGGACCTTCGTGACCTCGTGGCCCAGCATCGTGCCGACGGTGCGGTTCACGTTGGTGATCTTCATGGCGAGGCTCACCGGAACCTTGGACTCGATGGCGTCCCGGCACTCGGCGATCAGCTGCTGGTCGAGCGCCTTGTCCAGACCGTGGTCCTGGCCCGACGTGCAGTACAGATCCTGCTTCATGAAGGCCGACTCCGGTTCGTACAGCACCGGGGTCAGGTCCAGCTTCTGCGCCCGCCAGTGCTCGACGGCCTTGCTGGTGTCCAGCGCGCCGACCTGGCCGACCATCTCGTTGATGGTGCGGAAGCCCAACTGCGCCATGAGTTCGCGGACCTCTTCTGCGATGAACAGGAAGAAGTTCTCGACGAATTCGGGCTTGCCGGTGAACCGCTCGCGCAGCACCGGGTTCTGGGTGGCCACACCCACCGGGCAGGTGTCGAGGTGGCAGACGCGCATCATGATGCAGCCCGAGACCACCAGTGGCGCGGTGGCGAAGCCGTACTCCTCGGCGCCGAGCAGCGCGGCGATGACCACGTCGCGGCCCGTCTTGAGCTGGCCGTCCACCTGCACGACGATCCGGTCGCGCAGACCGTTGAGCAGCAGGGTCTGCTGCGTCTCGGCCAGGCCCAGCTCCCACGGGGCACCCGCGTGCTTCTGCGAGGTCAGCGGGGTGGCACCGGTGCCACCGTCGTGCCCGGAGATCAGCACCACGTCGGCGTGTGCCTTCGAGACGCCGGCAGCGACCGTACCGACACCGTTCTCCGACACCAGCTTCACGTGGATGCGGGCCTCGGGGTTGGCGTTCTTCAGGTCGTGGATCAGCTGCGCCAGATCCTCGATCGAGTAGATGTCGTGGTGCGGCGGCGGCGAGATCAGGCCGACACCCGGGGTCGAGTGCCGGACCTCGGCCACCCACGGGTACACCTTGTGTCCCGGCAGCTGACCGCCCTCACCGGGCTTGGCGCCCTGGGCCATCTTGATCTGGATGTCGGTGCAGTTCGTCAGGTAGTGCGACGTGACACCGAACCGGCCCGACGCCACCTGCTTGATGGCACTGCGTCGCCAGTCGCCGTTGGCGTCCCGGTCGAATCGCTCGACGTTCTCGCCGCCCTCGCCCGAGTTCGACCGTCCGCCAAGGCGGTTCATCGCGATCGCGAGGGTCTCGTGCACCTCGGCCGAGATCGAGCCGTAGCTCATCGCACCAGTGGAGAAGCGCTTGACGATCTCGCTGGCGGGCTCCACCTCGTCGATCGAGATGGGCTCGCGCACACCGTCTTTGAACGTGAACAGGCCACGCAGCGAGGCCATGCGCTCGCTCTGGTCGTCGACCAGCTTGGTGTACTCCTTGAACACCGAGTACTGCCCGGTGCGGGTGGAGTGCTGGAGCTTGAACACCGTGTCCGGGTTGAACAGGTGGTACTCGCCCTCACGACGCCACTGGTACTCGCCGCCGACCTCGAGCTCGCGGTGAGCCCACTCGTCGGGCCGGTCCAGGTAGGCCAGGCTGTGCCGCGACGCGACGTCGGCCGCGATGTCGTCGAGGTCGATACCGCCGGTCGGACAGGAGATGCCGGTGAAGTACTCGTCGAGCACGCGCTGACTGATACCGACGGCCTGGAAGAGCTGGGCGCCGGTGTAGGAGGCCAGCGTCGAGATGCCCATCTTGGACATCACCTTCAGCACACCCTTGCCGGCGGCCTTGACGTAGTTGGCCTTGGCCTTGTCACTGGTCAGACCGGAGATGACGCCGCGGTCGACCATGTCGTCGATGGTCTCGAACGCCATGTACGGGTTGATGGCGGCAGCGCCGACACCCACCAGCATGGCCATGTGGTGCACCTCACGGGCGTCACCGGACTCGACCACCAGGCCGACCTGGGTGCGGGTGCGTTCCCGGACCAGGTGGTGGTGGACGGCCGCCGTCGACAGCAGCGACGGGATCGGCGCGAGCCATTCGTTGGACTCACGGTCCGACAGCACGATGATGCGGGCGCCGTTGCGGATGGCCTGCGACACCTTGGTGCGCACGTCCTCCAGGGCGCGGCGCAGGCCGTCACCGCCGTCGGCGACGGGGTACAGGCAGCTGACGACCGCGGCCCGCATTCCGTGCTTGCGGCCCCGGATCTCGTGGTCGGGGTCGACGCAGATCAGCTTGGACAGGTCACCGTTGCGCAGGATCGGCTGCGGTACGACGATCTGCCGGCACGAGTTCTCGTCTGGGTTCAGCAGGTCGCCCTCGGGGCCGATGACACCCGAGAGGCTGGTCACGACCTCTTCCCGGATGGCATCCAGCGGCGGGTTGGTGACCTGCGCGAACAGCTGCTGGAAGTAGTCGTAGAGCATCCGCGGCCGCTGCGACAGCACAGCGATCGGGGTGTCGGTGCCCATGGAGCCCAGCGCCTCGGCGCCGGTGCGTGCCATCGGCACGATCAGCTGGGTGACCTCTTCGTTCGTGTAACCGAACGCCTGCTGCCGCAGCACCACGCGGTGGTGCGGCATCTTGACGTAGTCACCCGGGGGCAGGTCGTCGATGTGGAACAGGCCGTTGTCGAGCCACTCCTGGTAGGGGTGCTCGGCCGCCAGCTTGTCCTTGATCTCCTCGTCGTCGACGATCCGACCCTCGGCCATGTCCACGAGGAACATGCGGCCGGGCTGCAGGCGCAGCTTCTTGACGACGGTCGACGGGTCCAGGTCCAGGACGCCGGCCTCGGAGGCCATGACGACCAGGCCGTCATCGGTGACCCAGATGCGCGACGGACGCAGGCCGTTGCGGTCCAGGACCGCGCCGACGATGGTGCCGTCGGTGAAGCACACCGACGCCGGGCCGTCCCACGGCTCCATGAGCGACGAGTGGTACTGGTAGAACGCCCGCCGCGCGGGGTCCATGGTCTCGCTGCGTTCCCACGCCTCGGGGATCATCATCAGCACCGCGTGGTGCAGCGGACGACCACCGAGGTGCAGCAGCTCGAGCGCCTCGTCGAACCGTGCGGTGTCCGAGGCGCCCGGCGTACAGACCGGGAAAATCTTGTTCAGGTCGTTGTGGAACCCGAACACGTCGGTGTGGATGAGCGCCTCACGGGCCCGCATCCAGTTCTCGTTGCCGTTGACGGTGTTGATCTCACCGTTGTGGGCGACCCGCCGGAACGGGTGCGCCAGCGGCCACGACGGGAACGTGTTGGTCGAGAAGCGCGAGTGCACGATGCCCAGCGCGCTCTTCATCCGCTCGTCCTGCAGGTCCAGGTAGAACGCCTTGAGCTGCGGGGTGGTGAGCATGCCCTTGTAGACGATGGTCTTGCCGGACAGGCTGGGGAAGTACACCGTCTCGCGGCCGGGGCCGTCCTGGCCCGGGCCCTTGGTGCCCAGCTCGTGTTCGGCCCGCTTGCGGATGACGTAGGCGCGGCGCTCGAGCTGCATGCCGTCAGCGCCGGCGATGAAGATCTGACGCAGGGTCGGCATGGCGTCACGCGCCAGCGCACCCAGTGACGACTCGTCGAACGGGACGTCGCGCCAGCCCAGGACCTGCAGGCCCTCGGCTTCGACGATCTTCTCGACGGCTTCGCACGCCAGCTTGGCGTCGCGGGCCGACTGCGGCAGGAATGCGATACCGGTGGCGTAGCTGCCCTCGGCAGGCAGCTCGAAGCCTTCTTCCGCGCAGACGGCGCGGAGGAACTCGTCCGGAACCTGCAGCAGGATGCCTGCGCCGTCGCCGGTGTTCGGCTCGGCACCTGCAGCACCGCGGTGCTCCAGGTTCAGCAGTGCCGTGATCGCCTTGTCGACGATGTCGCGGCTCCGACGTCCGTGAATGTCCGCGACCATGGCGACGCCACAGGCGTCGTGCTCATGCGCGGGGTTGTACAGCCCGACCTTGCTGGGTCCGCCGTGCTGCGGCGTCATTCCCACCTAACCCTTCACCATCTTCATTACGAAGCATCGCTTGACCGCCGCTTATGGCGGCGCCAGCGGACTGAGCGACGGTATGCCAGCGTGCAGCACTGAACGACGGGCCGTCCCGCTCGCCTCGATTGAGACAAAACGATATGACAAACCCGGCCTGACATGCCAACTTAGGTAGGCCTAATGAGGTTGCTGCGAACGTGGTTCACAACACTCGAAAGCTACCGGTCGGTAGGTCCAATTTTATTGGAGCACTTGCATTTTCGCTAATCGATTCGCGTCACACCCGGGCGACACTCACCCACACCACTGGTCACTAAGCCCCATCTAAGTTTGCTACAAATCACATTTCCGCAGGCTGTTATCAAATGGTTATTTGCTACAAAGATTGCTCAGATTCTTAGATTCGCGGGCTCCCGCGGGGCAACCTCCGGTCACCTTTGAGCCGCTGTTCAGCAACGACGGCGGGCTGCGCAGTCTATGGGTGGGACGCTCGAATGGCGGTTTGCTGACCCGGCTTTTCGACTCGAACTGGAGGGTTTCACCAAATGAGTGCTCCCACGATGACACACAAATTGGCAGCGGAGGCCGTCGGCACGTTCTGGCTCGTCCTCGGCGGCTGCGGCGCAGCGGTCTTTGCCGCCAACCCCAGCGAACACACCTCTGTCGGCATCGGATTCCTCGGCGTCGCAATCGCTTTCGGCCTCACGGTACTGACAGGCGTCTACGCATTCGGCAGCATTTCCGGCGGTCATTTCAATCCGGCAGTCACGCTCGGTGCGGCGCTGGCCCGCCGGATCGAGTGGAAAGCGCTGCCCGCCTACTGGGTCGCCCAGGTCGTCGGCGGACTGATCGCCGGCGGGGTGATCTACTGGATCGGCAGCGGCCAGCAGGGCTGGTCCGCAACGGGAAACATGGCGGCGAACGGTTTCGGTGACCACTCACCGGAACATTTCGGCCTGGTGTCCGTGCTCATCACCGAAATCGTCCTGACCGCGATGTTCCTGTTCGTGATCTTGGGCTCCACGGACGCCCGGGCACCCAAGGGGTTCGCCGGCCTGTCCATCGGCCTGTCCCTGACCCTGATCCACCTGATCTCGATTCCGATATCCAACACCTCGGTCAACCCCGCCCGCTCCACCGCCGTGGCGTTCTTCAACGGCAACGGGGCGCCGACGCAGCTGTGGGTGTTCTGGTTGGCACCGCTGGTCGGAGCCGCGGTCGCCGGTGTCGCCTACCCGCTGCTGTTCGGTAAGGCCGACGAATAGAACGGGACTAGATTTCCTTCAGGCTTGGAATCGCCTGGCGCGCACCGAATCTCGGGTTACGCGCCAGGCCACTGACCTCCAGCAGCCGCACTGCCCGATGCCGGTGCGGCCGCAGGGGTGCCAGCAGTTCGACCATCTCGGCGTCATCGATCGGGCGCCCCAAGAGGGTCCAGCCGACCATCTTGGCCAGGTGGTAATCGCCGACCGAGAGGGCGTCGGCGTCGCCGAAAGCCCGTTGCACGGTCTCGGCCGCCGTCCAGACCCCGACGCCCGGCAGCGACATCAGTGCCGTCGTGGCGGTATCCGGCGTCAGCCGCTCCAGCGCATCGGCCCGCTGCGCGCAGCCGACCAGGGTCCGCGCCCGGCCGGGATCGACGTTGGCCCGGTGAAATTCCCAGGACGGAACACGCCGCCAGGCGTCGGCGGTCGGGGGCAACCGCATCCCGGCCGGCGCCGGGCCGGGCGGCGGGGCGCCGTACTTGGTGGCCAGCTTGCGGAACGCGCTCCACGCATCGATGCCGTGCACCCGCTGTTCGAGGATCGCGGGCACCAGCGCCTCCAGTACCCGGCCAGTCCGGCCCAACCGCAGGTGCGGAGCCCGGCGCCAGGCTTCGGCGATGGTCGGTTCGGTCGGCGCGAATCCCGTCGGGTCGTCGTCGGCGCCGATCAGTCCCGGCAACCGGTCGAGGAACTCGGCGGCGCCGTCGCCCCAGACTTCGCAGTCGACGGTATCGAGCCGCGGCGAGCTGAGCCGTGCCGTCACCCCGCCGGTGCGCATCAGGCTGGTGCGCCAGATGACGCCGTCGACGGTCCGGAAGGTCGGGTCGGACCCGCCGCGGCGCAGTGGCGACAACGTCAGGCCCAGGCCGGCCGGGCCGTCCAGGACCAGGCTGGCGGTGGGCACGGGTTCAGGTTAGGCGGGGCGCACCACGATGTCGGCCTTCTGCGGATAGAACGCCACCCGGCCGGCGATCTCTGCCACCGCCGGGTACGGCTGTTCGTAGGTCCAGATGGCGTCCTCGACGTCGCCGACGTGGTAGTAGCCAGCGTCACCCTTGTATGGACAGTAGCTGGTGGTGGCGCTCCGAGTGAGCACCGAATGGTCGACATCCGTCAACGGAAGATATTGCACCGCTGGATAATTCGACTCTTGCAATGTGATCGCGTCAGTCGTGTCGGCAACCACCCGGCCGTCGACCGTGACGGTGACGCGCCCGCCGGTCGGCGTGATCGTGATGGGGTGAGCCGCACTGGGCTGCAGCACGGGGCGCTCGGTCATGCTCATTGCAACACCTTTCTCGGCAGCGCCGATTCCCGACATGACGCTGGGCCTGTCACCAGTGACAGGCCCAGTCATCAGACGGCAACTACTGACGGATTACAACGCAATCCAGATGCCGAAGAACCAGAAACCCCACGCCACGAATCCTGGGTCCCACACCGGGTACACGGTGTAGCCCCAGTAATCGAATGGCGGAGGCGGTGGTGCCCACGGCGGCGGCGCCACCCAGATGATGTTCGGCCGTGGCGGTGGTCCCCAGCCCCACGGCCCCGGACCATGGCCCCATGGTGGCGGGCCATGGCGCCAGTGCCAGTCGTCAGGACCCGGATCGCCGGGGCGGGGATGCCAATTGCCCTGGTCCCCCGGATGCCAATTCCCCTGGTCCCCCGGATGCCAATTCCCCTGATCACCTGGGTGCCAGTCGTCGTGATTGCCCGGATTACCGGGCGGCGGCCCACCGGGACCGCCAGGACCGCCCGGGTTTCCAGGCGGACCGCCGGGGTTTCCGGGCGGACCGCCACCACCCGGCCCGTGCCCATTGCCCGGGCCATTGCATACCTGCATGGGCGGGCAAGGCGGTGCAGGTTTCGCCTGCGCGATATTGACTCCTAATCCCACAATCGCCGCGCTCACCCCGCTGGTGAGCGCCGTCGTAATGACGAACGCTTTTTTGCTCATATCAACCCAACTCCTTCGTTGGAAGGTGCCGTCACGCGGTATATCGCCGGGATACCCCCAAACGGTTACCCGCAAGATCGGGCATTCTTGTTGCGCCGCCGACAATTACCGCTTGCCAGAACCCCTGGCGGTCTGTCTACGATCGCCCCATGACCGCACAGGGCCCCGCCTCCGTCACCGCCGCCATCGAGATCGCCGCCAGCCCCTCAGCTGTGTACGCGTTGCTGACCGATCTGCCCACCATGGCGTCGCTGGCCGAGGAGGCCCACACCATGGAGTGGCAGAAGGGGTCGTCAGCCGTACCGGGCGCGGTGTTCAAGGGATACAACCGCAACGGCTCGAAGACGTGGACCACCAGCTGCACCGTCACCGAGGCCGAACCCGGTAAAACGTTCGGCTTCGCCGTGAAGTCCTCGATCGTGCCCATCGCGCACTGGCGCTACGACATCACCGAGACCACGAATGGCTGCCGGGTCGCCGAGTCCACCTGGGACAACCGGCCCGGCCTGTTGAAGATGTTCGCCGCCTCGCTGACCGGTGTCCAGGACCGCGACGCGGCCAACGCCGAGAACATCCGATTGACGCTCGAACGCCTGAAGGCCCGCGCCGAAGTCGCCTAGCCATCGGACTCAGCGGTCAGCCCCACGAATACCGGTGGTACTGCGACATATAACGCATACCGGGCACAGCGCGCATGACGGCAGCCATCACGCGCAGCCCCGTCGGCAGCAGGTCGTAGCCGTCGGTGTCGAAGGCCGAGACCCACGACAGCAACCGCAGCCCCGGCACCGCTGACAGCACGTCGCCTGGGCCGTCCATCGCCCACTGCAACGTGGCACCCGAACGTCGGACCACGGAGTTCGTCCACTGCAGCTTGACGCCCAGCCGGCTGAAAGCGTCGAATTGCAGTTCGCCGCTTGGGAATTGATCGACGATGCGGCGCAGCAGGGCTTGCCCGTCGGCCTCACTCAGGTACATCGTGAGCCCCTCGGCGAGCATCAGCACCGGGCGATCTGTGGGGATATCGGCCAGCCACGCCGGGTCCGTCACCGACGCGGACACGATGTGGCAGTGCTCGCGGGCCGGATACAGCTTGCGGCGCAGGTCGGCGACCTCCGGGTAGTCGATGTCGTACCAGTCGACGCCGGGTCCCGGGTCCAGCCGGTAGTACCTGCTGTCCAGCCCGCAACCCAGGTGCAGCACAACGGCTTCCGGATGCACGGCGAGGAACTGCCGGGCCGTCTTGTCGAAATAGGCGGACCGCAGGGTGACCCCGGGTGAGCTGGCCGCCGTGATCGTGGTCTTCGACCAGTCGTAGTCGATGCGGGCAACGACGTCCCTGGCGTAGGTGTCGTGCAGCACCGACTTCGGCAGGTCGGCGTCGAGCGCCTTGCCGTACAGCGTGGCCAGCATGGTCTGCGGCGCACCGGTCAGGTCCACCTGCAATCTGTCCGTCATGTATTCGACGCTAACCGTGACCCACACCGCTGCGCCACGACTTAACGCCGTACGGCGCGTTGTTCAGCCCTTGGACTTCTGGGCTTGACGGGCCTTCCGGAGACCGACCCAGAACCGCGCGGCCTCACGCACCGCATCCTCCACCGGCCTTGGCTCCCAACCCAATTCGGTCCTGGCCTTCGAGCAGTCGACCGGCGCCTCGGCACGCATCAGGCGCAGCGATGCCAGCGACATGTGTTCGTCGCTGCCTTTGAGCCGGCCTTTGATCGTGCCCATGGTGGCCAGCGCGTACGTCACCGGCAGCGAGAGCGACTTGGCCGGCGCCGGTACCCCCGCCTCGGCTGCGGCGATCCGCGCCACCTCGGCATTGCTGATCAACTTGTCGGAGATCAGGTATCGCTCGCCGGGCCGGCCCTTGTCGGCCGCCAGGATCAGCGCGCGTGCGGCGTCGTTGACGTCGACCGCTTCCAGCTCGATGCCGCTCATCACGAACGGCAGCTTCCCGAACGCGGCGCCGGCGATGATGGCGCCGTGCGGTGTGCGGCCCCAGTCCATGCCGCCGTAGGTGGTGGACACGCACATCGCGACGGCCGGCAGCCCGCGTTCCCGGGCGTACTCCAGCACCAGTTTCTCGGCCTGCACGCGCGAGCGCACATACGGGGGCAGTGTGCGCTCGTCGGCGATGTCGTCCTCGGTGGAGACGAGACCACGCTTGCGTCCCACCGTGGCATAGCTGCTGGTGAAGACGAATTTCTTGAGGTCCGAGGCGATTTCGGGTTCTACCGCGACCTTCAGCACGTTCCGGGTGCCCTCGACGTTGGTGCGGAACAGCGGCGCCGGGTCCCGGAGCCAGCCGCGGGTGTCGACCACGCAGTAGTAGACGACGTCGACTCCGGTCATCGCGGCCAGGAGGGTGTCGTTGTCCCAGATGTCGCCCTCATACCGGGTCACGTCGAGGTCGTCGATGCCGATGGTGTTGGCGCCGGCCCGCACCATGACCCGCACATCCTCCCCGGCCGCCACCAGCTGCCGAGTCACATGCGAGCCGAGGTAGCCGTTGGCCCCGACGACGAGGACCGTCACCGGCGTCCCCTGCCGCCGAACTTGCGCATCCACTCCTGCGCCACCTCCGGCAGCGTGCCCAGCGCTTCCGCTTTCATGCACCACGCCATGGTGGTCTCGAGGAACTTCATGGGGTTGTAGATGTCTTCTTGCTTGCTCCACAGGCCATCACCGGCGTAGGTCATGATCGAGATGTTGGTGGCGCCGATGATGGTGCCGTCGCCGGGATCACGCATGGGGTTGTCCAACTCGCAGATGACGCGGCCGGTGGCCTCGTCGTAGACCTTCCACAGCGACGGAAACGACGTCATGTAGCTGCCGGGGAAGTTCTCCATGGTGTTCCAGATCCAGGGCCGCACCTCCTCGCGCCCGTGCATGGTGCCCATGGCGTGCTCGATGTACAGCACGTCCTCGGTATAGTGGTCGGTCCACGGATCCCAGTCGCGAGTCTGGGCCGCGCGGTCCACGGTCTGCTCGAAGACGTCGAATGCCGCGATGAGTTCCTCACGGCTGAAGGTGTTGCCCGTCACAGGAAAACTAGAACACGTTCTAGTGACGTTTGTCGAGCACTTGCGCAGTCGCCGGGAGTTCGGTTCTCTGGAGTCATGACCGACACCGAAACCGCCATCCTGGCCGGCGGCTGCTTCTGGGGCATGCAGGACCTGATCCGCAAGCAGCCGGGCGTGCTGACCACGCGGGTCGGCTACACCGGCGGCACCAACGATCACCCGACCTATCGCAACCACCCCGGCCACGCCGAGGCCGTCGAGATCGTCTACGACCCCAGCCAGACCGACTTCCGGGCACTGCTGGAGTTCTTCTTCCAGATCCATGACCCGTCGACCGTGAACCGGCAGGGCAACGACGTGGGTACGAGCTACCGCTCGGCGATCTTCTACACCGACGACGAGCAGAAGCGCGTCGCTGTGGACACCATCGCGGACGTCGACGCGTCAGGCCTGTGGCCCGGCAAGGTGGTCACCGAGGTGACGCCGGCAGTCCCGTTCTGGGACGCCGAACCCGAGCATCAGGATTACCTGGAGCGCATCCCCAACGGCTACACCTGCCACTTCCCGCGGCCGGGCTGGAAGCTGCCCAAACGCGCGTGATCAGGTGGCGGCGCGCTCGGTGATCAGCCGGGCGACCAGCTCGGGATGCTGATCGGGCAGCCAGTGGTTGGCACCCGCCACGATCTCGAACTTGTACGGCGCGTGGACGAACTGCTCGGTCAGCAGGGCGCCCTTGCGGCCGAGGGCGATGTCGCCGTCGCTCCAGATGTAGGTGGTGGGCCGGGTCACCGGGGTGAACGCCGATTTCGGATTCACGAACGGCATGGCGCGGTACCAGTTGAGTGCAGTCGTCAGCGCCCCGCTGTCGAACACCTCGGCGCGCGTGACGGCCAGCGCCGCATCGGTCATTCCGCTGCGCGGCATGGCGAACTGCGCGAACCGCTCGCCGAGCCACGGCAATTGGAAGATCAGCATGTAGTACGAGTGCAGCGCCTGCGTCCCGACGGCCATCGCCTTCAGGAAGGCACCGGTGTGCGGCACCGACACCGCGGTCAGGGTGCGCACCAGCTCCGGTCTCGTCGCGGTCAGCGCCCAGGCGATGGCTGCGCCCCAGTCGTGCCCGACCACGTGCACCGGTCCACCGACCAGGTCGATCAGCGCCGCGACGTCACCGGTCAGTTTGGGAATCGTGTACTGCCGCCGGCCCCGCGGGCGGGCGCCGGCCGAATAGCCGCGCTGATTCGGCGCCAGGGTGCGGAAACCGTTGGCGTGCAACAGCTCCGACACCGCCGACCAGGACTCGGCGGTCTGCGGGAAGCCGTGCAACAACACCACGACGTCGCCGTCGATGGGGCCGGAGTCGACCACGTCGAAGGTCAGTCCGTCGTTGCGATACTGCGAAATCCGTTCGGTCACAGCATGAATCTACAGCGGGTTGACGCGGCGGCGTAGGGTCACGCGACCACCGTCTTTCGGCGTATAGGCCACGCCACGCGAGAAGATCTTCTCCCCCGGTGCGCTGTTGACCTGAATCGCGAAATGTCGCAGCACCGTCCGTAGCACGACGTCCATCTCGACCTGCGCGAACACCGCTCCGACGCAGCGTCTGGTGCCCCCGCCGAACGGCAGGAACGCCGGCGGCGGCCGGTGCCCCACGAAACGCTCCGGGCTGAACCGCTCCGGGTCGACGAATTCCTTTGCGTCCTCATGCATGTGGTCGATGGCGACGATGATCGAGAAGCCGCGCGGGATGACCCATTCTCCGAGCTGGAACGCCGGGGCGTACACGTGCCGGCCGGCGAAATCGATGATGGTGCGGATGCGTTGCACCTCCAGCAGCACGGCCTGACGGTACTCGTCGGTCTCGCCCGTCTTTACCTCGTCTTCGAGCCGCCGCAGCACCTCGGGGTGCCGGGAGATCCGTTCGAAGGCCCACGCCAGGGTGGCCGCGGTGGTCTCATGGCCGGCGGCGAGCAGCGTCAGGAGTTCGTCGGCAATGTCGCTGCGGGACATCGCCGTACCGTCCTCGTAGGTACTGCGGAGCAGCAGCGCCAGTACGTCGTCGCGGCTCTCGAGACCGGGATCGGCGGCCACCGCGTCGATCAGTCTGCCGACCACCTCGTCGTACTGGCGTCGGTACTCGGCCAGCCGGCCCCACGGTGAGAATCGGCCGTAAGTCCGCTGCGGCATGGGCAGCACGGCGAGCCGCGACCCTAAGGTCACCCACGGCGGGATGATTCGCCGCAGCTCGTCGAGATGGTGACCGTCAGCCCCGAACACCGC
Source organism: Mycobacterium sp. PDNC021 (assembly GCF_048282635.1). Classification (NCBI taxonomy): domain Bacteria; kingdom Bacillati; phylum Actinomycetota; class Actinomycetes; order Mycobacteriales; family Mycobacteriaceae; genus Mycobacterium; species Mycobacterium sp. PDNC021. Next base: position 925,365 of record NZ_CP182502.1, on the reverse strand, counting down.
GCGCAGGATGGCGTTGAGGGTGATGTGCATCATCGGCTCGAGCGTCGGGAACGACTTCCCCTCGGGCCAGGACGCGGCCGCGCGCAGCGTCTCCTCTTCGAAGATGCGCTCGTAGTTCTTGATGCTCTTGCCGTGGAACGGTGGGGTGAGCAGCTTGCGGCGCAGCCGGTGCTCGGAGCCATCGAGCGCGAACACCGATCCGCTGCCGAGTACCCGGGACAGGTTCGGCTGGATATTGCCGACGTCGGTGGGGTTCGCCGCGAACAGCTGCTTGGCCAGTTGCGGGTCGGTCACCATCACGGCGCGGCCGAAAACCGGTACATCACAGGTGAATACCGGGCCGACCCGCGGGACCATGCGGTTGACGAACGTGCGCCGATTGGTCGCGAACGCCACGCCCTGGAAGAACTTCGGGACTCCGGTCGCCGGTGGCAGGTGGATCGCCGGGGCACACTCGGTGAGTTCAGCGGTGACAGTTTCGGTCATGGCACGCTCCAAGCCACTGATTACGCGGTACCACGGTGTACCACGGGGTTGTCCGGTACGGTACCGGCTAGTACCACAGGTAGGCAAGGGTTTTGGGAGACAGATGGCAGTCGGCGAGGTCAACGCGGCACAATCGGGTGCACAGCCGTTCCGCGGGCGGCTGCTCGACGGGCTCGCCACCTCGCTGGCCACCCGCGGCTACCGGGACACGACCGTCGCCGACATCGTCCGCAACGCCAAGACCTCCAAGCGCACGTTCTACGACCAGTTCGCCAGCAAGGAAGAGTGCTTCGTCGAGCTGCTGCGCTCCAACAACGAGGACCTCATCGCGCGAATCCGCGCTGCCATCGACCCCGACGCCGACTGGGAACAGCAGGTGCGCAACGCAGTCGACGCGTACGTCGCGCACATCGCCTCCCGGCCTGCGATCACCCTGAGCTGGATCCGCGAAGCGCCGGCCCTCGGCGACGTGGCGCTGCCGCTGAACCGGCACGCCATGGAGCAACTCACCGACATGGTCGTCGACCTCAGCAGCGGCGCGGGATTTCAGCGCGCGGGCCTGTCCCCGATCAGCCGTCCAGTGGCCCTGATCCTGCTCGGGGGTTTCCGCGAACTCACCGCACTGCTCGTCGAGGACGGCCGCGACGTCGCGGATCTCACCGAGCCCGCGCTCACCGCAGCGCTCGCGATCCTGGGTGCCAGGTCGTCAGCGCAGCATCAGCCGGGCTGACTTCTCCAGCCGCTCGGCGATCTCGTCGTACGACGTGAACCCCATCCCAGCGCGGACCAGCGCGCCTGAATACAGCATCTCCAGCGATTCGATGACGTCCTCGTCCACGTCCGGGCCGAGCGCAACGGCGAGCCGGGAGCGAATGTCCCCGGCGATGCGCTGGCGCAGCACCTCGACGTCCGGGTCGCGCCCGAGCAGCGCGTTGGTCACGGCCCCCGCGAACTCCGGCTCATCGATCACCAGTAGCGCGATGTGCCGCAGCACCTCGGTCACCCGGGTGGCAGGATCATCGGAGTCGTGCGCCGCGGCCGGCGAGGCCGCCAACCGGCGCCAGAACACCTCGGCGACCAGGTGTTCCTTCGATGAGAAGTAGGTGTAGGCCGTCGCGGCGCCGACCCCGGCGTCGGCCGCGACCCGGCGGACCGTCAGACCCGCAAAGCCGTCGCGGCGCAGCAGATCGAGGGCGGCACGGCTCAGCCGGTCGACCGTATCGGCCTGTTTGGCCGTCAAACGGCGCCGGGTGGGCTCAAGCGCCTGTTCAGACACGTGTCCGGACGCTACGGCACCGGACGTTGCGCAGCAACCGGTCTACCGTGGACACATGCGGGCGTTGATCGTCGTCGACGTGCAGAACGACTTCTGCGAGGGCGGTTCCCTCGCGGTGTCCGGCGGCAGCGCCGTGGCCCGCGCGATCACCGGGCTGCTGGCCGCCCGCGAGTATCAGCACGTCGTGGCCACGGCCGACCATCACATCGACCCGGGCGCGCATTTCTCCGACGAACCCGACTACCTGACGTCGTGGCCGCCGCACTGCGTCGCCGGAACCCCGGGCGAGCAGTTCCACCCCGACCTCGATGTGGCCACGGTCGAGGCGGTCTTCCGCAAGGGCCGCTACTCGGCGGCGTACAGCGGATTCGAAGGCGCCGACGGGGCCGGGACCGGACTCGCGGACTGGCTGCACGCCCGTGGCGTCGACGAGGTCGACGTGGTCGGTATCGCCACCGACTACTGCGTCAAGGCGACGGCTGCCGACGCCGCCAAGGCCGGGTTCCGCACCCGGGTCCTGCTCGACTACACCGCCGGCGTGTCTGCCGACGGCACCGCGAATGCCGTTGCCGCCCTGAAAGATTCCGGCGTGACGGTGGTCTAGTCCGTCGGATCTACCGGCCGGCCCGACCACCGCGGCAGCCGCCCCGCCTGCATGGCCCGCACGCCCTCCTTCGCGTCGTCGTGTGCCATCACCGCGCGGTGAATCTCGGTCTCGCGCTCGCCCACGTCGTCGCGTGACAGCTCGAAGGAATCCCAGAGCAGCCGCTTGCTGGCCGCCACCGACATCGGCGCGGTGTTGTCCGCGATGTCACGGGCCACCGCCAGCGCCGCCGGCAGCACTTCATCGGCGGGCAGCACCCGGCTGGCTATGCCCAGCTCCGCCGCGCGGTGACCATCGAAAGTCGTTCCGGTCAAAAGAATTTCGGCGGCCCGCGCAATGCCGACCAGGCGCGGCAGCGCCCAGTGCGAGTAGGCGTCGCCGACCACGCCGCGGCGCACCTGCACGACGCCATACCGCGCGTCGGCGGCGAAAATCCGGATATCGCACTGCAGCGCCAGCGTCAGCCCCAACCCGATCGCGTGCCCGTTGACCGCCGCGATCACCGGCTTGCTCAACGACCACGCCGGGACCGGGATGCCGGCCGCACTGAACTCCGGGCCTGGCTCGGCGAACGTCTGGTCACCCGCGGCCAGGTCGGCACCGGCACAGAACGCCGGCGGCGCCCCGGTCAGCACGATGACGCGCACGTCGTCGGCCTCGTTGCTGCGGATATAGGCGTCGGCGAGTTCGTCGCGCATCCCGTCACCAAAAGCGTTGCGCCGCTCCGGCCGGTTCAGCGTCAGCGTCACCACACCGCTGTCGAACTGGGTCAGCAGCGTGCGGTAATCAGGGAACACCGCCCGAGTAAACCACGCCGCTGCAATACCTCTGTAACAGAGGTATTGTGGACATGTGCCCGCCCGCGTTGACCTCACCGCCGACCTCGCCACCGACCTGTTCCACACCGTCGGCCGGTTCCGCAGGCAACTGCGCCGGACCGCCGGAGGGAGCTTCGCGGGCGTCACCCAGTCACAGGCCGAGCTGCTCCGGCTCGTCGGCCGCCAACCAGGCATCTCGGTACGCGAGGCTGCAGAGGAACTAGGCCTGGCCGCCAACACCGCATCGACGCTGGTTTCGAAGCTGACCGCCGACAACCTCCTGGTCCGCAGCACCGACCCCGGCGATCGCCGGATCGGCCGGCTCCAGCTGACCGAACCCGCCCAACAACTCGCCGACCAGACCCGTGCCGCCCGCCGGTCGGCACTCGGCGCTGTGCTGAACCAACTCGACGACGAGCAGATCGACGATCTGACAAAAGGATTGAGCGTTTTGGCCGAGATGACCCGCATGCTTCAGGAGAGTCAGCCATGAGCACTCCCGCCATCGAATGCGACCACGTCACCCACCACTACGGCGACTTCACCGCGATCGACGACCTGAGTCTGACCGTCGCCGTGGGCGAAACCATGGGGTTACTGGGTCCCAACGGGGCCGGCAAGACCACGCTGGTGCGGCTGCTCACCACTCTGACGCCGGTGCAGGACGGGCAGGTCCGCATCTTCGGACTCGACACGAGACGCCGCACCATGGATATCCGCCAGAACCTCGGTTATGTGCCACAACAGCTTTCGATCGAGTCTACCCTCACCGGGCGCCAGAATGTCGACCTGTTCGCGCGCCTGTACGACGTGCCCCGGCGGGAGCGCCGAGCCAGGGTCGACGACGCGCTCCGTGCCATGCAGCTGCTCGATGTCGCCGACCGCCCCGCCAAGACGTTCTCCGGCGGCATGGTCCGCCGACTCGAGCTGGCCCAGGCCCTGGTGAACCGGCCCTCGCTGCTGATCCTCGACGAGCCGACGGTCGGCCTGGATCCCATTGCCCGCGACAGCGTTTGGACCCAGGTGGCGAACATGCAGCAGGAGTTCGGCATGACGGTGCTGCTCACCACTCACTACATGGAGGAGGCCGATGCGTTGTGCGACCGGGTGGCCCTCATGCACCGCGGCACGCTGCAGGCCGTCGGTTCCCCCACGGATCTGAAAACACGACTCGGCCCGACGGCCAGTCTCGAGGACGTGTTCCGGCACTATGCCGAGTCGGACCTGTCCGGGGAGAGCGCGGGAGACGACGACCGTCAGTCCCTGCGGGAGGTCCGCGCCGGCAGGAAGACGGCCCGCCGTGTCAGTTGACGTCGAACTGGTCCTCGCGCCCCGCGGCGCCAAGCGTGTCGCCGGCCTGGCCCGCCGCATGGGCGCTTTCGCGCTGGTCGAACTGCAGAAGCTCCGCCACGACCGCACGGAGCTGGTCACCCGGACGATTCAGCCTGCCTTGTGGCTGTTGATCTTCGGCCAGACCTTCTCGCGACTGCACGTCATCAATACCGGCAACGTGCCGTATCTGTCGTTCCTGGCGCCGGGCATCATCGCGCAGTCGGCACTGTTCATCTCGATCTTCTACGGCATCCAGATCGTGTGGGACCGCGACGCCGGCATTCTGGCCAAGCTGATGGTCACCCCGTCGCCCGCGTCGGCGCTCATCACCGGCAAGGCCTTCGCGGCGGGAGTCCGATCGATAGCCCAGGTGATCGGGGTGCTGGTGATCGCGCTGCTGATGGGCATCCACCTGAGCTTCAACCCACTGCGCATCCTGGCCGCCATGGCGGTGGTGATGCTCGGGTCGGCGTTCTTCGCCTGCCTGTCAATGACTTTGGCGGGACTGGTCCGCAACCGCGACCGCCTGATGGGCATCGGCCAGGCCATCACCATGCCGCTGTTCTTCGCCTCCAACGCGCTGTATCCGGTGGACATCATGCCGGGCTGGCTGCACGCGCTGTCCACCGTGAACCCGCTGTCCTATGAGGTGAATGCACTGCGCTCACTACTGCTGGGTACCCCGGGCAACACCCTGCTGGACGTCACGGTCCTCGCCGTCGCGGCAGCGCTCGGCATCGCGGCTGCATCGGCGCTGCTGCGCCGCCTGGTCCGCTGAGCTTTGGCCGTCACCGCGGCACGACCGTCATCGGCAATCCGCCCTTGAGCCCCATCGACATCCGGTACTGGCGGCGTAGCCGGTATCCCGGTTCGAGCGTCAATCGATACCGCCGATAGGCGGTCGCGATGGTCAGCACACCTTCGATATAGGCCATGTTCTTACCCAGGCACATGCGCTGCCCGCGACCGAACGGGACGAGCGCGCGCACGTCGTTGTTGGCGGCATCCTTGAAGCGGTCAGGGTTGAAGCGGTGGGGTTCCGACCAGAATCTGGGGTCGTGCTGCATCGCCAGTGATGAGTACAGAACCGTTGTCCCGCTTGCGATGTGGTAGCCACCGATCTCATCGTCGACCACGGCGGTCTTGGGATTGATCACCAGACCACCCTGCATGCGTTGCGCTTCGTCGAAACAGGCCCGCACGAACGGCAGCTTGCTCATGTCGTCGATTGTCACGCGGCCGGAACCGAGCGCATCGACCTCGGCGATCACCCGCTCCTCGATGCCGGGATGCTGGGCCAGCAGCGCGAACGTCCACGCCAGCGCGGCTGCCGTCGTCTCGTGGCCGCCGACGACCATGCCCATCATCTCCGTGGCGATCTTCTCGTTCTCCAACGGTGTGCCGTCGTCGTAGGTGGCGTTCACCAACAGACTGAGGATGTCCGCGCGTCCCGTGGGGTGCCGCCGGCGGGTCTCGATCACGTGGTCGGCGGCAGCCAAACCGGCGTCGAGCATTGCCGCGGCCTTGCGCTGGAACGGGCGCGGCACCCAGCCCGGCAGTGACGACATCACCACGCGCACCGTGGTGGCCAGCATGACCGGTATCGCAATGCCGCTGGACAACCCCAGGAGCCGCGGCGACAGGTACTCGTCGAACATCGCATTGAACAGTGCCGCCAAGGCAAGCTCGCGGGTTTTCTCTTCGATGTCGACGACGCCGTCGCAGCCGGCCGCATCGGCCCACCCGCCGACCTGCTCGCTGATCGATTCGGTGAACAGATCGCCGAGCGCACTGAGGTTCTTGTGGGTGAAACTGGGGCGGTACAGCGACCGTCCCCGCTGCCATTCCGCGTCGTCTGCGAAGGCGAAGAAGTTGTGTCCCAATTCCGGCGGCACCATCTGCGCGGCGACCATGTCCGAACGTCGGTACCTATCAGCATGTTTGACCAGAATGTGATCGATGTGGTCCGGATGGCCGATGTACACGACCTTGGCAAATGGCGCGGGAACGGTGACGACGTCGCCGAACTTCTTGGTCAGCTCCAGCGGGTAGAACCACGGGTCGCGCAGCAGGTGCGCGAGAGCCGCGTACTTTCCGACGCCGGTCGGCCCGGGCGGCGGAGCGCTGAGTCCAGATATATTCTGCGGCAACATAACTGACATGCCTCAGACCCCGCTGACCGACAAGACGCCGTGGCGGCCGCGCGCGTGTTCATCGCGGAGTTGTCGCAGTTCCGGTATCTGCAGCAGCGCATAGGCGGCGCTGATCGAGGTGGCGATCACCATCACGGCGGCGGCCCACACGACCGGTGCCGGCGCGGACGACTGCACGGCCTGGTAGGCAGGCCAGCTCACCCCGACGATGTACCCGATGGTGGTTGCCGGAATGAACAGCACCAGCCACCAAATCCGGGCACCCGTAAGGTATTTCGCGGCGAAGTAGATGACCACGCCGTACACCGGCAAAAGCGTCGTGTTCTGCACGATCGAGTACAACGGAATGCCGAGCACCCGCGTCGGATTGTCGCCGTAGTAGGCGATGATGCCGAAATGGTGCCAGGCCATTTCCAGCACGATTTCCGGAAGCCCGACATACACCGCGGACAGCACGAAGATGTCCCGCAGGGATCTGCCGTTCTGCAGATACCGATACGCCAGGTAGCCGCCGAACGCCACGTAGGTCGATGCGCCCACCAAGATGAATGCCGGCATGCGATGGCCCATCACCGTGTAGCCGAACCACGGGATGTCGTTGGCATAAACGATGGCGCCCACGAAATCGCCGAGCGGTTCGATATTGGCCGCGACCGTGCCGGCGATCACCAGTACCAACGGTAGGACCTCGCGTCGCCGGGCCAGGCGCCACAATGCCCACCCCAATGCGGCGGCGAAGCCGCCGTACGCCGCGACGTGAATCAACCACGCCATCGCCTGATTCGCGTGGAGTACCGGCGCGACCGGTACTCCACCCTCACCCGGCGACAAAGCACCCGCCAGTTTGACTACATCTGTTGTCACCATGAACATGTCCCTAGAGTCACTCAATGAGGGACATTAGTCAATAGCGGATTCGCGCGCGTTCAGGTTCTGGCGGAAAGCGCCGTGACATCATCGGTCGCATGCCCGCTGACGAGTCATCTGACGGACCGGAGGCGCTGATCGCCCTGGCTCTGTTGGGCGACACCGATGCCACCGAGCCCGAATTGACCCCGTCGGACGTCAAGATCCTGGACGCCACGATGTATGTGCTGGGCACACACGGAGAACAAGCGCTGACCATCGATCTGGTCGCCAAGCGCGCGCAGATGTCGCGCAAAACGGTGTTCCGGCGCTTCGGGAGCAAACAGAATCTGCTGCATGCCGCCAACCGGCGCGGCGTCGCCACGGTGCTGCGTGACGTGGCGAAAAAGGCCCAAGCAGCAGCCACCGCGCTGGAATGCGCGACGGCCGTGGGCGCCAGCCTGGTCGTCCACTCGACGAAAATGCCTGCGGTGCTTCGCTTCGTCCAAGTGGAGCCCGAGGCGGTCATCCAGCTGTGGCGCGACGGCGACCGCCCCGGCCAGACGCTGGGGCGGGTTTTCCTCTCACACCTGCTGCAGGATCAACATCTCGACGACCCGTTGTCGCCGGGCCACGCCGATTTCGTCGCCGATGTCGTGATTCGCGTGGTCATGTCGTTGGTTCTCGTACCGGACGCCGGATATGTCGACTCCGCTTGCGGTGGGCGCGAGCGCTACCTCGAAGCGATCATCGGGCCACTCGTCGAACGCTGTTCGAGCACCTAGTCGGTTCTCATCTGACACCTAGGTGGCGCGAGTTGACTCGTTGTCATGAAGCACGACATCGTCGCGGTCGTCCTGGACGCCGGCACCGACGCGGGACTGGCCACCGCCCACAGCCTGCTGGCTGACGGACACCGCGTGGTGGTCACCGCCCGGCAGCCCGGCGCACTGGTCCGCATCACCCACGGCTACCCCGCCGATCGCGTCTACGCGCTGGCCGCCGACACCCACGATCGGCGCCAGTTCGATCAGGTGCTGGCCCTGACCCGTGCCCGGTTCGGCCGCGTCGACATGATCGTCGACCCCAAGCTGTATCGATCAGTCCTGCCGGCGTCAGCCTGAATCCTGTTAGGTTCGAGCCAATCGGCCAAGCACGGCCACAGATTGGAGCGAACGTTGCGTAACGCCCTCAAGATCGCGGCAGCCGTCTTCACCGTCGCCGCGGTCTCCGCCGCCGCGACCGAAACCCTGGCCAGCTCACCGGTCACCATTCCGTTCATCCCGACGGGCATCAGCCAGTCCGCCAGCAGCGTCGGCTTCGCCGACTCCGACGTCTACGGCATGAACGCCGACGACATCAACCACACGTTCGATCTGATGTCGGCGACCGGTGTCCACTCGGTCCGGATCATCATTCCGTGGGCGGGCGTGGAGCCGACCCAGGGCAACTTCGACTGGGGTCAGGTCGACACCGTCGTCGGTGCGGCCAACGCGCACGGCCTGTCGGTGGTCGGCGCTTTGGTGGCGACGCCGGGCTGGGCCGTGGCGCCCGGCACCAACGCGATCAGCAGCCCCCCAGCCTCCGCCGGGGCATTCGGCGATTTTGCCGGCGCTGTGGCGAGTCATTTCCGCGGCCGCGTCGGCGCCTACGAGATCTGGAACGAACCCAACGCCGTGATGTCCTGGACCTCCGGCCCGCAGGGCCCCCAGCCGGACGTCTACGCCGGGATGCTCAAGGCCGCATACCCGAAGATCAAGGGCGCCGACGGAGGCGCCGTGGTGATCGGCGGGGTCGTCGGCGCGGTGGTGTCGTTCTTCGCGCTGACGATGGATCCCGTCACGTTCGTGCAGAAGATGTACGCCGCCGGTGCGGCCGGTTCGTTCGACGCACTGTCCTTCCACCCGTACCACTACAACCTCAAGTTCTCGGCCGGTGCCGGCGTGCCCAACTCGCCGCTGAGCCAGACCGACGGCATCCACCAGGCCATGGCCGCCAACGGTGACGGCGGCAAGAAGATCTGGGCCACCGAGTACGGCGAGCCCAACTCCGCCGTCGACGAGAGCACCCAGGCCGACTACATCCGCGACTTCCTCGCCAAGTGGCGCACCCTGCCCTACGCCGGCCCGGCGTACATCTACACCACGCGCGACCGCGTCACCGGCAGCTCGAACCCCGAGGAATCCATCGGTGTGTACCGCTCCGACTGGACCCCGAAGCCGGCTCAGGCGGCCGTGAAGGCCATGGCCTAACCGCTGACGATGTTCGCGATGGCCCCCAGCGGCAGGTCGAGCCAGTGCGGCCGGTGCCGGGCCTCATACCCGGCTTCGTACACCGCTTTGTCGAGTTCGTAGGCGGCCAGCAACTCAGCATCGGCGTCCATGCCGCCACCCTCGGCGTAGCCCGCGCAGAACGCCGTCCGGTTCCGGTCGGCCCACTCGCGCGCCCGCGCGGCGAGCTGCTTGCGCCGCTGTTCGTTGCCGCCGCCTTCGGTGAGGCGCTGGAACGCCGCGTATTGATAGGACCGCAGAACACCCGCGACGTCGCGCAGCGGTGAGTCCGGTGCCCGGCGCTGCTCCAGCGACTGTCCGGGCTCGCCTTCGAAATCGATCAGCAGCCAGGTCTCGGGGGTGCGCAGCACCTGGCCCAGATGCAGATCGCCGTGAATCCGCTGCACCGTGATCGGCTGGCCCTCGAGCGCGCGGTAGCGCGCCTCGATCGCCGCGGCGAACTCGCGGACCTGCGGCACCGACGCCGTCACCTCTGCCAGCCGCTCCAGCATCGTCGCCACCGGGAACAGCGCGGTGGCGGTGCCCAGCTCCGCGGCCAGCGTGGCGTGCACCGCTGCGACGGCCTGCCCCAGCCGTTCCGACTCCCCCGCGAAGTCGCCGCCCACCTCGTCGGCGTACAGGTCCCCCTCGGCGTACAGATCGCGAGTGCTGGCGACGGCCATGTCCCAGCCCTCGGCGGCATTGTCGGCGAATCGGGCCACCATGCCCAACGCCGTCTCCGGGCCGCCCTCCAGCGACATCGTCCCCAGCAGCGGCGCCACATGCGGACTGCCGGCCCGGGTCAGCACCCGGGTCAGCTCGATGTCGGGATTCACCCCGGACGCCACGCGGCGGAACACCTTGAGGATCGCGGCCTCACCGAACACCACGCTGGTGTTGCTCTGCTCAGCGCTGACCACCCGCGACGGTGCCCCCACCGGCAGCTCCGCTCCCGGCTCCGCGGCGAAAGCAACGGGACCGACCGTCGCCGACTCCGCGATCAGGCCCAGCAGCAGGTTCGCGACCTCGGGGTCACCCATCGCATCGAACGCCGTATCGCCGTCCAGCAGCCGGCGCAACAGCAACTGGTACCGCTCGCCGGGACCGTCGTCGTAGCTGACATCGAGCAGCACGAGGTCCACGTCGTCGCGCAACGCCACCACCAGCGCCGGTTCGGCACCGGTCAGCTCGCGGTTGCGGCCGGCGTACCAGCGCTGCTGGGTCAGGTACTCGATCAACTCTGGATCCATCACGGCTCCTCACCGACGGGCGCGCGCAACGAGAACCAGTAGAAGCCGTGCCCGGGCAGCGTCAACAGATACGGCAGTTCCCCGATTCGGGGAAACTCAACCCGGCCGGTCAGTTCGACCGGGGTGTAGCCGTTCCAATGCTGCAGGTTGAGTTCGATCGGCTGCGGAAAACGGGAGAGATTGTTGACGCAGAGCACGGTGTCACCGTCGAGTTCGCGCACGTAGGTCAGTGCCGACGGGTTGGACCCGCCGAGTTCCCGGAACGATCCGACGGCGAACGCGTCGTGCCGCCGCCGCACCGAGAGCATGGTGCGCGTCCAGTTGAGCAGCGAATTCGTGGTGTCGCGCTGGGCTTCGACGTTCACCGCCTGATAGCCGTACACCGGGTCCTGACTCGGCGGCACGTACAGCCGGCCGGGGTTGGCGGTGGAGAAGCCGGCATTGCGGTCCGGCGACCACTGCATCGGGGTCCGCACGCCGTCGCGGTCACCCAGCCAGATGATGTCGCCCATCCCGATCTCGTCGCCGTAGTACAGCACCGGCGAGCCGGGCAGTGACAGCAGCATCGCGGTGAACAGTTCGGTCTGGTTGCGGTCGTTCTCCAGCAGCGGCGCCAGGCGCCGGCGGATACCGACGTTGGCCTTCATCCGCGGGTCCTTGGCGTACTCGGAGTACATGTAGTCGCGCTCTTCGTCGGTGACCATCTCCAGGGTCAGCTCGTCGTGGTTGCGCAGGAAGATGCCCCACTGAGCGAGGTCCGGTATCTCCGGAGTCTGCGCCAGGATCTCCGAGATCGGGAAGCGGGACTCCCGGCGGACCGCCATGAAAATCCTTGGCATCAAAGGGAAATGGAAGGCCATGTGGCATTCGTCGCCACCGGTCTCCGGATCGCCGAAATATGCGACGACGTCCGCCGGCCATTGATTGGCCTCCGCCAGCAGCACCCGTCCCGGGAACTCGTCGTCGATCACCTTGCGGCAGCGCTTGAGGAAGGCATGGGTCTCGGGCAGGTTCTCGCAGTTGGTGCCCTCGCGCTCGAACAGGTACGGCACCGCGTCCAAGCGGAAGCCGTCGATGCCCAGGCCCAGCCAGAAGCGCAGCACGTCGATCATCGCTTCCTGCACAGCGGGGTTGTCGTAGTTCAGGTCGGGCTGGTGGGAGAAGAAGCGGTGCCAGTAGAACTGCTTGCGCACCGCGTCGAAGGTCCAGTTGGATTCCTCGGTGTCGACGAAGATGACGCGCGCGTCGGTGTACTTCTCGCTGGTGTCGCTCCACACGTAGTAGTCGCCGTAGGGCCCGGTGGGGTCGCGGCGGGACTCCTGGAACCACGCGTGGGTGTCCGAAGTGTGGTTCATCACCAGGTCGGTGATGACGCGGATGCCGCGCCGGTGCGCGGCGTCGAGCAGGGCGACGAAGTCCTCGACGGTGCCGAATTCGGGCAGCACCTTGTAGAAGTCGCGGATGTCGTAGCCGCCGTCGCGCAGTGGTGAATCGTAGAACGGCGGCAACCAAATGCAGTCGACACCAAGCCATTTCAAGTAGTCGAGTCGTTCGGTCAGACCCCGGAGGTCGCCTGAGCCGTCAGCGTCTGAGTCGTAGAAGGCGCGGACCAACACCTCATAGAAAACCGCGCGCTTGAACCAGGTGCGGTCCTCGGGGAGGACCCGCGCATGTCCGAAGTCCGCGGCGCTTGGATGTTCCACGCCACCGTTGGAGGCGTCCATCGACAACCAACGTACCCGTGCCGCAGTAGGGTGCAAGCGTGGCGACACGCGATCATGGTGACCCAGGTGATGCCCCGACGATCCCGCCGCCGTTGGCTGAAATCGTCAATCCGACCCGGCCCTCGGCCGCCGAAGAGGCCCGCACCATCGCAGCCTCGACCAACACCGGAACCCTCGCGACCCTGACCGCGGACGGCGATCCGTGGGCGTCGATGGTCACCTATGGGTTGCTCGACGGCGCACCGGTGCTGTGCGTGTCGAATCTGGCCGAGCACGGCCGCAACCTCGCCGGCGACCAGCGGGCCAGCATCTCGATCATCGCGGCCAGCACCGACAAGGACCCCCTCGCCGGTGGTCGCGTCACATTGGCCGGACGGGTGGCGAGGCCAGCAGGCGCCGAGCGTGACGCCGCCCGGGACGCCCATGTGGCTGCGGTGCCGGCCGCGAAGTACTACATCGACTACAGCGACTTCGCGCTGTGGGTGCTGCACGTCGATCGCGTCCGGTGGGTTGGCGGCTACGGTCGCATGGATTCGACCACGGGCGCGGATTACGCTGCGGCCCAGCCGGATCCGGTGACGCCGTCGGCCGCCGGGGCCGTCGCGCACCTGAACGCCGACCACGCCGACTCGCTCGCGGCGATGGCCCGGGTGCTGGGCGGATACCCCGACACCGAGTCCGCGACCTGCACCGGCGCCGACCGGTACGGCCTGGATTTGCGGGTCGACACCGCTCGCGGCATGGCCTACACCCGCATCGGATACGCACAGCCGCTGCAGTCAATCGACGAATTACGTTCAGCGACAGTCGAATTGGCTCGACTGTCCCGCCAGGTTTAGGATTCGCATCATGTCTGATCGCCCGCAGAGCTGGGAAGCCGCATTCGACCTGATCCGCACCCGCGGCTACGAGCGCCGTGAAGAGCCGTTCCGGCTGGCCAGCGGACAGCTCAGCCACGACTACATCGACGGCAAGTTCGCCATCGACAACGGCGTCAGCCTGACGATCGTCAGCAAGGCCGTGGCCGAACTCGCCGCCCTGCGCGGCATCGAGTTCGACGCCGTCGGCGGCCTGACCATGGGCGCCGACCCGCTGGCGCACGGCGTCGCGATGGTCACCGGCAAGGCCTGGTTCTCGGTCCGCAAGGAACAGAAGGCCCGCGGCCGCGAGCAGTGGATCGAGGGCACCCGCATCGAGCCCGGCACCCGGGTGCTGCTCGTCGACGACGTGATCAGCACCGGTGGCTCGACCGAAATCGCCTACGAGCGCGTCACCTCCGTCGGCGCTGTCGTCACCGGTGTCATCCCGATGGTCGACCGCGGCGACATCGCCACGGAGCGTTTCGCCAAGCGTGGCGTGCCGTTTGCCGCACTGGTCAGCTACCGCGATTTGGGCATCGAACCGGTCCAGGACGTCTAAAGCTTGGGACACGCGCGCCGATACCGAGCAATTGGCGCGAGCCACCCCTAGCATCTGGAAGGTGGCTGACAGCGACGACCCAGAGCGCGATCCATCGCCGGGTGGCGTGCTGGAATCACCCGCTGAGGCGGCCGGCGGCGACCCGGACACCGATCCGTTCCGCGCCGTCGACCCTGGCCCGCACGGCACCGGACCGTTTGCCGGCCCGACGACCGGCTCGTTCGTCATCCCCGAACCGGAGCCGACCGGCGACACGTTCGACGCCTTCAACACCAATACCTGGCGTTTCCGCGAACCGCCGCCGCCCTGGTATCGCACGAAAGATGCCCGGACGCTGCTGATCGTGGTGGCGGTGGCCGTGGTCGCCCTCGTCGTCTCGCTGGTTGTCCTGGCCACCCGCAAGGATTCCGATTCTGACCAGCCGGCACCGGTGGAACCGGCGACGACAACCACCACGACGACAACCACGACGACCGTCAGCTCGACGCCGAGCCCGGTGCCGCCGCCTCCCCCACCCCCGACCGAGGCGCCGCCCGCCGCGGCGCCCCCGGCCTACCACCCGCCGGCCGAGCCGGCCGCACCTACCCGTCCACCCGAGATCAACGTGACCCGGATGCCCATGAGCGTCGCCCCGAACCCGCGGCATCGCTGATGTCCGACGCCGCCGCCGAGTTCGCCGCCGCGCCTGTCGCGGTGCTGGCCACGGTTTCCGCCGAAGGCCAGCCACATGTGGTCCCGGTCGTCTTCGCGGTCAGTGGGGACCTGCTCTATACGGCGGTGGATGCCAAGCGGAAGTCGACGCAGCATCTGCGGCGGCTCGACAACATCGCGGCCAACCCGCGCGTGAGCCTGCTGGCCGAGGAATATGACGACGACTGGGCCCAGCTCTGGTGGGCCCGCGCCGACGGCAACGCCACGGTGCACCCGAGCGGCGACGAGATGGCCATCGGCTACTCACTGCTGCGGGCCAAGTACCACCAGTACGACCGGGTGGCGCTGGACGGCCCGGTGATCCGGGTCGCGATCACCAGATGGAGTTCCTGGCACGCCTGAGTCTTGCGCTTGAGTCTTGTGCCGACGGTCGCGACAGGAGCATGGTGGACGTGAGTCGTCGATAGGGGCACGCCATGGCGGACAAGTCGAATAACTCATCCGGCGCCGCGCCCAGCGCGGACAATCCGGCGTCGATCCGAAATGTGGTTCTGGTCGGGCCATCTGGCTCCGGCAAGACCACTCTGGTCGAGGCGCTGCTGCTGCATGCGGGCGTGCTGACGCGGGCGGGGACGGTGCTCGACGGCACCACGGTCTGCGACCACGAGCCTGCCGAACTCGAGCAGCAGCGGTCGGTGGGACTGGCATTGGCGTCTTTGGTACTGGCCTCACCGCTGCACGGGCCGGTGAAGGTCAACCTGCTGGACACCCCGGGCTATGCCGATTTCGTCGGTGAGTTGCGGGCCGGGCTGCGGGCTGCCGACTGTGCGTTGTTCGTGATGGCGGCCAACGACGTGGTGGACGCTGCCACCAGGTCTTTGTGGCGGGAATGCGCCGACGTCGGGATGCCGCGCGCCGTCGTGGTGACCAAACTCGACCACGCGCGCGCCAGCTTCGCCGGTGCAGTGGAGTCCGCGCAGGAGTCCTTCGGGGACAAGGTGATTCCGCTGTATCTGCCCGACGGCGACGGGCTCGTCTCCCTGTTGGCGGACGACGCGACCCTGATCGAGGGCATCATCGAGGAGTCCGAGGACGAAACATTGATGGAGCGGTACCTGAGCGGCGAACAGATCGACAACGCAGTGCTGGTTGCCGACCTCGAGCGCGCGGTGGCCCGCGGTTCGTTCTTCCCGGTGATCCCGATGTGCAGCACGACGGGGACCGGGGCAGCCGAATTGCTCGATGTCATCGCCCGTGGATTCCCCTCTCCCCCAGAGCATGTGCCGCCGCAGGTGTTCACGCCGGCCGGTGTGGAAAAGCCCGCGCCCGCCTGCGATCCGGCCGCACCTCTGTTGGCAGAGGTGGTGAAGACGACGTCGGATCCGTATGTCGGCAAGGTCAGTTTGGTCCGGGTATTTTCCGGCACCATCAGGCCCGACACGACGGTTCACGTGTCGGGCCATTTCAATTCATTCGCCGATTCGGCCGACGGGTGCGCCGAGCACGAGGACCACGACGAGGACGAGCGCGTCGGGGCACTGTCGTTTCCGTTGGGCCGCAAGCAGCGCCCGGCCCCCGAGGTGATCGCCGGGGATATCTGCGCCATCGCACGACTGACCTGCGCCGAGACCGGAGACACCCTGTCGGACAAGGCTTCCCCGTTGGTGTGCCGGCCGTGGACCATGCCGGCGCCGCTGCTCCCGATGGCGATCGTGCCGCACGCCAAGACCGACGAGGACAAGCTGTCGGTGGGGCTGGCGCGGCTGTCCGCCGAGGACCCGACGCTGCGCATCGAGCAGAACCCGCACACCCACCAGATCGTCTTGTGGTGCATGGGCGAAGCCCATTCCGCGGTGGTGCTCGACGCACTGTCCCGACGGTTCGGGGTCGCGGTCGACACCACGGAACTGCGGGTACCGCTCCGAGAGACGTTCGGCGGCAACGCGAAAGGGCATGGCCGGCACGTCAAGCAGTCCGGTGGGCACGGACAGTTCGCCGTCTGTGACATCACCGTCGAGCCGCTACCCGAAGGCGCCGGGTTCGAGTTCGTCGACAAGGTGGTCGGCGGTGCGGTGCCGCGCCAGTTCATCCCGAGCGTGGAGAAAGGCGTTCGCGCCCAGATGGATCGGGGCATCTGCGGCTACCCGATGGTCGACATCCGCGTCACGCTGCTGGACGGCAAGGCGCACAGTGTGGACTCGTCGGACTACGCCTTCCAGCTCGCGGGCGGGTTGGCGCTGCGTGAGGCCGCTGCTGCCGCGTCGGTGAATCTGCTCGAACCCATCGACAGCGTGCACATCGTGGTGCCCGACGAAATGGTCGGCGCGGTGATGAGTGACCTCTCGGGACGGCGCGGCCGCGTACTGGGCACCGACACCGCCGGCGATTCCTGCACAGGCATCGATGCCGAGATTCCGGAGATCGAGCTCACCCGGTACCCGATCGAACTGCGGTCGTTGTCCCACGGCGCCGGGTCGTTCACCCGTTCTTTCGCCCGGTACGAACCGATGCCGGAGGCGGCGGCAGCGCGGGTCCGCTGACCTCGCTCGGTGATCCAGGTATTTGGCAAACCTGATCGTGACTGACATCACCCGATGTCATAGTGTCGTCAGATTCGTGCGCGCGTCAGCGGGCACCTGGGATGTCAAAGGGGACACCTGTGGGGACACGGTCGGGGCTCAGTCAGCGCAAATCCAATCGATACCGCCTCGCGGTGCTTGCCGCCGCCGTGGGTATCGCGGCCGCGACCAGCCAGAACGTTGCCTGGGCAGAGACCGGGGCCAACGATTCGAACGGCAGTCCGACCAGCCAGTCCGGACCCCAGAAGCCCGGCCCCGCCAAGCCCAAGCCGGCGAACACGGGCAAGAAGGACACGAAGAAGTCCGGTAAGAAGACCGGCAAGGACGCCGACAAGGACGCTGACAAGTCCGGCACCAAGCAGGACACCGCCGCTGATACGTCCGCAACCGACCCCGACAAGTCAGGCGTGGAGCCGGAGGCCAAGCCGGACACAAAGCCGGACGTCAAGGATGCCAAGCCCGCGACCAGGCCGGCGAAACCCCCTGTCGCGCAAAAGGGCTCCGACGCGATCAAGCCCGCCGGCGACGGCAAGAAGGCACCGAAGCTCAAGCCGGCCACCGCGACCGCCCCCGCCAAGGACGCCGCGGTCAACGCCACCGCGGCCACTGCGGCCACGCCGCCGGCCGCTGCGACCAACACCCCCGCGCCGGTCAAGACGCCCGCACCGACCACGCGCCTCGCGGCCATGTCCGCCACCAACAGCACCGTCGGCACCCTGACGACGCCGACGCCACCGCAGCCGCTGAACCCGATCGCCAAGATCATCCAGCTGCCCGGACGCATCATCAACACCGTCCTGCAGGTGCTGGACCTGACGGTCGCGCAGACCGGCCCGAAGAGCCCGTTCAATTGGTCGCCCATTTCGGAGGCGCTGTTCGCGGGGTTCCGGCGCATCGAGGACATGCTCGGGCTGAGTAAGACCCCGACCGCTGCGCCCGTGGTGCCGGAGCTGACCTACACCGGCCCGACCAGCGGCGACACCCCGACGGTGGAGCAGTTCCTGAATGCCTCGGCCAATGCCTACGTGCTCGGGGCCCAGCCGGGTGATCTGAAACCGTTCACTGTCAACGGCTTTCAGATGCAGACCTTCAATCCGCTGTCGGGCGCCGTCGGCAAGGCGTGGGTGACGCCGGAGGGCCAGATCATCGTCGCCTACCAGGGCACGACGGGCGGCACCAATCTGCTGTTCCATCCGCTGATCGCGCTGTCGCAGATCTTCACGGACATGCAGGTCATCTTCACCCACACCACGCCACAGGCGTTCTGGGACTCCCTGGCGTTCGAGCAGAAGGTCGAAGCCGCAGCTCTCGAACAGGGCTACACCACCGACGACATCTTCGTCACCGGCCACTCGCTGGGTGGTTGGGAAGCTCAGTTCGTCGCGCAGAAGACGGGCCGTGGCGGCATCGGCTTCGAGGGTCCCGGCCTCAACACGTCGGTCCCCGGCAACGGCGTCAACTCGAACTTCGTCAACGTCGAGACCTACGGCGACACCGCGGCGTACTTCTCCACCGACCTGCCGGGGCTGCAGCCCTTCATGCCGGCCTACGACCCCACCGGCGGCAGCAAGCCGCACTACGGCAACATCGTGATGATCGGTGACCCGGAGGCGGTGAACCCGCTGTTCAACGCTTCCGCGCTGTGGGGCCCGAACCCGATCAACGGCATCATCTTCGCCGTCGACATCCTCGGTAACTTCTTCGAGCACCACCTGCCCGGCATGCAGGCCTACAACCTGGGCGTCGCGCCGGATCCCGGTGTGGTGCCGTGGCTGGGCTCCTACACCGGGGCGATCAACGACTGGGGCGACCTGGACATCTACGAGCTGCAGCACGCTGCGTCCGATGCCGGTGTCCTGATCGCCCCCTAGCCCTTGAGCGATTTGTGCACGATTTTCCGCCGCTGCCGCGGAAAATCGTGCACAAATCACCGGGTCAGAGCAGGCCGAGCAGCTGCAGATCGGTGATGTACTTGACGATCACCGGCGCAGTGACATGCGGAATGTCCTTGTCCGGGCCCAGCTTTGCGTCCTGCACCGCCTCGCGGAACACCACCACCGGCGCGATGGACCCGTTGTGCGGGTGCTCCGGCTTCTGGTAGTTGTGCAGCAGCGGCAGCAGTGACGCCTGGCGCTGCCGGTCCGGCAGGGCGCGCAGGGTGGTCTCGAAGCGGGCCAGCCATTCGGCGTAGTCATCAACGCGGGCAATGGAATACCCGGCGTCGATCAGCCAGTCGACGAACTCGTCCATGCCCAGGCCGTCGGAGTGCGGGTTCATCACGTGATAGGTGACGAACTCGCCTGCGGGCCGCACGCCCAGGGTGTCGATGGCCTCGGCAATGAACTCGACGGGCAGCCCGTCGTAATGCGCGTCCTGCCGCTTGCCCTCGGCGTCCCGCTCGTAGAACGAGTACGGGGCGATACCGGTGGCCACCAACGAGAACATCATGCGGGTGAACATGTCGGGCAGGTTGAGCTGTCCGGCATAGCTGGTGTCGGCCAGGATCATGTCGCAGCGGAACACCGAAACCGGCAGGCCGCAAAGATCATTGGCCTCACGCAGCAGCACCTCGCCGGCCCACTTGCTGTTGCCGTAGCCGTTCGCATACCCGTCGTGCACGGCACGCACCGGGCTCATCACACGGACGTCCACCTCTTCGGTGAACGTGCCCGGTGCCAACTGGTCACCGACGCCGATGGTCGAGACGTAGATGTACGGCTTCTGCCGGGTGGTCAGGGCGATGCGGATCAGTTCGGCGGTACCGAGCGCGTTGGGTCCGAACAGTTCGCTGTACGGCAGCACGTGGTTCACCAGCGCCGCCGGGTCGACGATCACGTCGACCTCGTCGGCGAGCCGCTGCCAAACCTCCGGCCGCAGACCGAGATTCTCGTCGCCCTTGTCACCGGCGATCACCTCGAGGTGGTCGGCGGCCAGCGCCTGGTAGTGCGCCAGCAGCTTCGGGTCACCGGAATCGAAGGTGGCGTCGAGACGGGCCCGGGCCTCTTCGTCGGACTTGGCGCGCACCAGGGCGATGACCTTGCCGTCGACCAGGTCCATCCGCTCCAGCCACTCCAGCGCCAGGTAGCGGCCCAGGAATCCCGTTGCGCCCGTGAGCAGTACGGTCCGCACCTCCGACGCAGGCGCCGGTAGCGACGGCGCCGCCGCCAATGTCGCGGCGTCGATGAACTTGTCCAGCGTCAGGTCCGCGGCGCGCACCTCGACGGCGTTCTTACCGTGCACCGAGCTGAAGCTGGGCCGCTTGGCGCCACCGCTGCGTTCATTCTCGATGTAGGCCGCGAGCGCCGCCAGATCGTTGGCCGGGCTGACGATGATGCCGACCTGGACCTCGACGCCGAAGATCTCTTCGAGCAGGTTGCCGAAGGTCAACGCGGACAACGAGTCTCCACCGAGATCGGTGAAGTGGGCATCGGCCGACACCTCGCCGGACGCACCGAGCAGTGCACTGGCCGCGCGGATGACGGTCGGCAGCGCGGGGCCCTCGGCGCCGTGCTGGCGCAGCGCACGCAGCTCATCAGCCTGTCCCGCAGCAAGACTCACGTACAGGTCTTCCAACACCGGGCCGTAGTGCGCCTTGAGCTTCGGCCAGGCCAGCTTGCGGATGCCGGTCAGCAGTCCGTTCTCCAACGAGAACGGTTCGGTCTCGACGATGAAATCGCGGGGAATCTCGTAGGACTGCAGTTCGGCCGCCCTGGCGACCTCCTGCAATGAGTCGCTGATCTGCTGCTTCAGCTCGGCGGAATCCCAACGGGCCAAGGCATCTTCGGTCGGGACGACGACGGCCAGCAGGTACGGCTGGGCGCTGTTGCCGTAGACGTAGATCTGCCGGACCAGCGGGCTGTTGTTGCTGAATGCCGCTTCCAGCTTGGCCAGCGTGACGAACTCGCCCTGCGCCAGCTTCAGCACATTGTTGCGACGATCGACGTACTGGATCTGGTCCGGGCCGATCTCGGCGACCACGTCGCCGGTGCGGTAGAAACCGTCCTCGTCGAACACGCTCGCGGTGACCTCGGGCCGCTTGTAGTAGCCCGGGAACAGGTACTCGGTCTTCACCAGCAGCTCACCGCGCGGGTACGGCTGGTCGGTCAGGTAGTAGCCCAGGTCGGGCACGTCGACCAGCTTGTAGTCGAGGGTCGGCGGGCGCTGGATGACGCCGTCGAAGAAGACCATGCCGGCCTCGGTGGAGCCGTAGCCCTCCAGCACGTGGATGCCCAGGAACTTCTCGACCCAGGCCTTGAGCTCGTCGGTGATGGGCGCAGAGCCGGTCATCGCCTTGATGTAGCGGCCACCGATCAGGTTCTCCCGCATGTCGGCCATCACCTGCTGCTCGATGCCGTCGCGCTCGGCCTCGCCGGCACCAGCCGGGACCAGCTTGTCGACGCGGCTCTGGAATTCCAGGTACAGCATCTCCCAGACGCGGGGCACCAGGTTCAGCTCGGTGGGGCGCGCCAGCGCGAAATCGTCGAGGAGAGTGGACAAGTCGCTCTTGGCGGCGAAGTAGACGATGCCGCCGTTGGCCAGGCTGGAGTACAGGATGCCGCGGCCCATGACGTGGCTCATCGGCATGAAGGCCAGGTTGATCGACGCCTCGCTCGGGCCGAACCACGCCGAGCTGGCCCGCCGCCAGAAGCTCGTCATGTTGCTCTCGGGGTACATCGCGCCCTTGGGGGCACCGGTCGAGCCGGAGGTGTAGATCAGCAGGGTCAGCGGGTCGGCCTCATCGAAGACCGGAGTCGGGACGGACGGCAGATCGCGGCCGCGGGCCAGTACCTCGCCGAAAGTCTCGACCGTGACGTTCAGACCCGACAGCGCGGCCCGCGCCTCCTCGACAGCCTCGCGCTCGTCGTCGACCTCAGCGTGGTGGTCGAACACCACGAACCGGGCCGGGGCTGGGCCTCCGACCGCGAGTTCGACCGCGTCGGCGACGTAGCCCGCGCTCACCGCGATCAGCACCGGCTCGGTCTCGGCAACGATCGGCAGCAGCGACGACGCCGCGGAGCTGGTCTGCAGCGGCACCGACACGGCGCCGATCAGTCCGAGCGCCGTGTCGATGACGGTGTAGTCGGTGCTGGTGAAGCCGAGGATGGCGACGCGGTCGCCGGCCTTGACGCCGTCCGCGTGCAGCGCGGCGGCGACGGCGCGGATGCGGTCCCACAGTTCGCGGTAGGTGATGGTGTCGTATTTCGGCAGCAGCCTCGCGACGGTGCGGCCGTTCTCGGTGACGAACTCGACGGCGCGCTGCCCGAGGGCGGTCCGGTCGGCATAGCCCTCGAGAACGGTCTGCACGATCTCGGGCAGTCGCATGCCGGGCATTTCGACCGACTGGGCCACCGACTGCAGCGGCGCAGCCGCGGCGAACTGCGGATCGTTGGCGGACAATTCGGTGATCCGGCGGGCAAGAGCGCTGTCGGCATGGTCAATCGACATGAAGAAACCTCACGAAAAATCGAAATATCGAATGGGTACGCCCCGTTGCATCCCCACTAATTGAATGACGCTGGCGCGGCCGCCGTTGTTCCGGCGATTTCCTGCCAGTTCCCTGTGATTTGTGCACGATTCTCCGCGGCCATCGCGGAAAATCGTGCACAAATCGCTCAAATCAGAGCAGGCCGAGCAGCTGCAGATCGGTGATGTACTTGACGATCACCGGTGCACCGATGTGCGGAATATCCTTGTCTGCACCGATTTTCGCGTTCTGCACGGCGGCCCGGAACCGCTCGACCGGGGCGATGGACCCCGGTACCGGGTAGCTGGGCTGCTGGTAGTTGTGCAGCAGCGGCAGCAGCGACGCCTGCCGCTGACGGTCCGGCAGGCCGCGCAGACCCGTCTCGAACCTGGCCAGCCAGTCGGCGTAATCATCAACGCGGGCAATGGAATACCCCGCCTCGATCAGCCAGTCGACGAACTCGTCCATACCGATGCCGTCGTCGTACGGGTTCATCACGTGGTACGTCTCGAACGTCGAGTCGGATGCACCGGCCGCGACCTGCACGGCCAGCGTCGAGATGGACTCGGAGACGAACTCGACCGGCAGCCCGTCGTAGTGGGCGCGCTGGCGCTTGCCGTCGGAAGCCAACTCGTAGAACGAGTACGGCGCGATGCCGGTGGCCACCAACGAGAACATCATCCGGGTGAACATGTCGGGCAGGTTGAGCTGGCCCGCGTACGTCGTATCGGCCAGGATCATGTCGCAGCGGAACACCGAAACCGGCAGGCCGCAAAGGTCATTGGCCTCGCGAAGCAGCACCTCGCCGGCCCACTTGCTGTTGCCGTAGCCGTTGGCGTAGCTGTCGTCGACCGACCGCACCGCGCTCATGACGCGCACATCGGCGTCCTCGACGAACTTGCCGGGCGCCACGCCACCGCCGACCGCGATGGTCGAGACGTAGGCGAACGGCTTGATCCGCGTGGTCAACGCGATCCGGATCAGCTCGGCGGTGCCCAGTGCGTTGGGCCCGAACAGCTCGCTGTAGGGCAGCACGTGGTTCACCAGCGCGGCCGGGTCCACGATGAAGTCGACGGTGTCGGCCAACCGCTGCCAAACATCCTGCGGCAGACCGAGATTGGCCTCGCCCTTGTCGCCGGCGATGACCTCCAGGTGGTCGGACAGCGACCGGTAGTGCTCCAGCAGCTTCGGATCGCCGCTGTCGAACGTCGCGTCCAGGCGGGCCCGGGCGTCGGCGTCGGACTTGCCGCGGACCAGGCAGATGACCATGCCGTCGACCAGGTCCATCCGCTCCAGCCATTCCAGCGCCAGGTAGCGACCCAGGAATCCGGTTGCGCCCGTGAGCAATACGGTCCGTACCTCGGACACCGGCCCGGGCAGCGACGGTGCCGCGGCCAACGTCGCGGCGTCGATGAACTTGTCCAGCGTCAGGTCTGCAGCGCGTGCCTCGGTGGCGCCGCGGCCGTGCACCGTGGAGAACGTCGGCCGCTTGCTGCCGGGCGCGCGCTCCCCTTCGATGTAGGCCGCCACACCGGCCAGGTCGGTGGCCGGGCTGACGATGACGCCGACCGGCACCTCGACCTCGAAGATCTCCTCCAGCAGGTTGCCGAAGGTCAACGCCGACAACGAATCTCCGCCCAGGTCGGTGAAGTGGGCGTCGCCCGCGACGTCGGAACTGGCAGCTCCGAGCGTGGCGCCGACAGCGCGCAGCACGGTCTCGAGCACCGGAACGTCGGACGCCCGCAACGAACGCAGCGCTCGCAGTTCGGCGGCCTGGCCTTCGGCCAGTTCGGTGTACAGCTGCTCCAGCTCGGCGCCGTAGCGGGCCTTCAGCTTCGGCCAGGCCAACTTGCGCACACCGGTCAGCAGCCCGTTCTCCAGCGAGAACGGTTCGGTCTCGATGATGAAGTCGCGGGGAATCTCGTACGACTGCAGCCCGGACTCGCGGGCCACTGTCTGCAGTGCGTCGGCCAGCTCGGGACGCAAGGCCTCCGCGCCGGAAACACCCGCCAAGGCCTCCGAGGTAGGCACAATCACCGCCAGCAGGTAGGAGCGAGAACTGTTGCCGTACACGTAGATCTGACGGATCAGCGGGCTGGTGCCGAAGGCCGCTTCGAGCTTCGACACCGTCACGAACTCGCCCTGCGCCAGCTTCAGCACATTGTTGCGGCGATCCAGATACTGCAGGTGATCGGGGCCGAGTTCGGCAACGATGTCGCCGGTGCGGTAGAAGCCGTCCACGTCGAAGACGTCAGCGGTGACGTCGGGCCGCTTGTAGTAGCCCGGGATCAAATCTGTTGATTTCAAGAGCAATTCGCCACGCGGATGCGGCCGGTCGGTCGACAGGTAGCCGAGCTCGGGTACGTCGATCAGCTTGTAGTCGATCACCGGCGGGCGGCTCACGTGGCCGCTGATCATGACGCCGCCGGCTTCGGTCGAGCCGTAGGCCTCCATCAGTTCCAGCCCGAGGAATTTCTGCACCCAGGCCTTGAGCTCCGGCGAGATCGGCGCAGACCCGGTCATCGCGACGAGCTGCCGCCCGCCGATCAGGCTGACGCTGCGTTCGTCGAGCACCTGCTGCTCGGAGACGCCGCCCATCACCCGGCGGTCGACCTCGCTCTGCACCTCCTGGTGGATCATCTCCCAGACCCGGGGCACGAAGGTCATCTGCGTCGGCCGGACCAGCGCGATGTCTTCCAGCAGGGTGGACAGGTCGCTCTTGGCCGCGAAGTAGACCGTGCCGCCGTGCGCCAGCGTGCGGTAGACGGTGCCGCGGCCCATCATGTGGCTCATCGGCAGGAAGCTCAGGACGATCGACGGCAGCGCGGGCTGCTGATGCGTCAGCCCGGTCCGCCAGGCGTTGGCGACGAGCCGCTCGGGGTACATGGCGCCCTTGGGTGTGCCGGTGCTGCCGGAGGTGTAGATCAGGACCAGCAGCGGGTCCGGATCCGCTGAGACGACGGGCTCGACGGTCGGGAGCGCGGTGCCGCGCGTCACCAGGTCGGCAAGAGTCTCGACAACGATGCCGCGCTCTGCCAACTGCGTCGCGGCCCGTTCGACGGCCTCGCGGTCGTCATCGACCTGGGCGTGGTGGTCGAATACGAACACGCGCTTGACGGCAGCACCCGAGCCCGAGACCAATTCGACGGCCTCGTCCAGGAACTTCACGTCGGCGAACAAGGCGACGGGCTCGGTCTCGTCGAGGATGGGGCGCAGCTGCTCGGCGGGTGCGCTGGTCTGCAGCGGGACGGCGACGACGCCGGCGCGCGCCAGCGCGGTATCGATGATCGTGAATTCGGCGCTCGTGAAACCGAGCATGGCGACCCTGTCGCCGGCGGCGACGATTGACTGACCGCCGCCGGGGACGTTGTCGTCTGTGCCGGTGAGCAGGGCGTTGCCGATGGCCTTGATCTGCCGCCAGGCCTCGCCGTAGGTGATGGTGTCGTAGCGCGGCAGCAGCCGGGAGACGGTGCGGCCGGCGTCATCGGTGACGTATTCGACGGCGCGCTGCCCGAGAGCGGGCCGGTCGGCGTAGGCCGCCATGACAGCGCTGATCATGTCGGGCAGCCGGATTCCGGGCTCGTCGAGGGCGGCGCCGACCGCGGCGAGCGGCCGGGCGGCGGCAAGTTGCGGGTCGGTGGCGCAGAGGTCAGCGATGCGCTGCGTCAGCTCGTCAGTAAGTGCGGTTTCTTCGTTCGACATAACAACCTCATCAATTAGTTCACCAGCGTCGCCATATACAACGTTAGCAAAACTAACGATATGCCCGAGTCGGCTGTGTGACAAACCACACCACTGAGGTCAGCGTTCTGAAGTCGGTTGCACCTGCTGCGGTGCGATCGGCGGCGCCACCTTCGCGCCCGCCTGCGTTTCATACGCGCCCTCGTCCCGGCCGAGGGCAATGGTCGCCGCCGCCATGGCGCCGATGGACACCACGAGCGCGACGGCCTCGACTCCAGTTGTGTCGAAGCCCTCGCCGAGAACCAGGGCACCGAGGAGAACGGCCACCACCGGTTCCAGCACGAGCATGGTCGGCACCGAGGTCTGCAACGCGCCGGCATGGAATGCGGACTGCTGCAGCACGGTCGCCACCGCGCCCAAGATGATGAGCAGGTATGGCGCCGGCGTCGTCAGCAAGCCGAGCCAGCCCCGGTTCTGCAGAATCGCCATGAAGATCTTGGTCACCACCGCGACGACACCGAACAGCACGCCGACCCCGACGGCCAGCAGTACCGCACGCTGCCAGCCGCTGCACCGCACCGCCAACAGCACGCAGCCGACGATCACCGCGACACACACCGCAGCGACCAGAACGATAACCCCTGGTGAGGCCAGGTGTTCGTCGCGCTCAGGCCGGGCCAGCACGACGAATCCGGCGAGCCCGATGGTCAGCAATCCGGCCCAGAGCCATTCGCCGCGGGTCACCCTGCGGTGCGCCTGGTGCGCGCTCAGCGGCAGCGCGAAGAGCAATGCCGAGACCAGCAGTGGCTGGACCAACATCAGCGATCCGTGCGCCAGGGCCAGGGCCTGGAAGACATAGCCGGCGACGGCCGCGCCGGTGCCGGCCCACCACAGTCTCCGGCTCAGGAGCGTCGACAGCATGACGACGCTGACGCCATGTTCGGGCGGCACGTCGATGGTCGCGCGCTGGCGCACCACGATGCCGACGGCGGCACAGACGGCCGCGCACAGTGCGAACAGCACCACAAGTGCGTGTTCGATCAACGGAGGCGTCCGATCAGCGTGGCCGCGTACCGCGCCACAGGCGTCACCGGAAACGTCACGCCCAAAGGGTAGTCGAGCGGGACTGTCCGTCCCAGTCGCGAGCCGCGTCCAGCCAAAGCGCCCGACAACACATTTACCGTTACCTTAGATTTCTCTTACCTTTCTTAATTTTGGGGTACGGTCGAAGCCATGCACCCCAGGATCGCGCTCGTCACCGGAGCTTCCCGCGGCATCGGAGCCGCCGTGGCTCAACAGCTCGCCGGACCGGACACCCATGTCCTGGTGAACTATCGGGAGAAGGCCAAGCGCGCCAACGCCGTCGTCGACGGCATCCGCGCGGCCGGCGGTCAAGCCTCCACGATCGGCGCCGACGTGTCCGACGCCGCTGCCGCCAAAGCCATGCTCGACCGGATCGACAGCCGGTTCGGGCGCCTGGACATGCTGGTGCTCAACGCCTCCGGTGGCCTCGAGTTCGGCGCCGCGCCCGACTACGCGATGCGGCTGAACCGCGACGCGCAGCTGCGGCTCGTCGACCTGGCGCTCCCCCTGATGCCCGCCGGTGCGCAGATCGTGTTCGTCACCAGCCACGAGGCCCACTGCTATCCGCACCTACCCGTGCCCGACGACTACGTGCCGATTGCCGCCAGCAAGCGCGCCGGTGAAGACGCGCTACGGGCACTCCGACCCGAATTCGACCGGTGCCGAATCGGATTCACCGTCGTCTCGGGCGACATGATCGAAGGCACGATCATCGCCCGGTTGTACGAACGTCGCGATCCCGAGGCGGTCGGCGCCCGCCGCAGCCAGGGACCGCTGCCGACCATCGAGGAATTCGCCACCGCGATCACCATCGCCGCCGCCGGACGCGACCTGCGCGACACCGTGTATGTCGGAGGCGAGGACCATCTGGTCCGGCCGGCCTGATCAGGGCTCGAGCAGAACCTTGATGGCCGTGCGCTGATCCATCGCCGTGTACGCGTCGGCCACCTGAGCAAGTGGCAGTGCCAGATCGAAAACCAGGCCAGGCTCGATGGCCCCGGACAGCACGTCCGGCAGCAGTTCGTCGAGGTACGGCCGGACGGTGGCCATCCCACCCGCGACATGGATGTTCGTGTTGAACAGTTGCCGCATCGGCAATTCGGGCGCGCCGGCCGGCACGCCGACGAAACCCAGGTAGCCGCCGGGGCGGACCGCGCCGAGCGCCTGGCGCATCGAATCCTTGGTGCCGACGCATTCCAGCACCGAGTCGGCCCCGACACCGCCGAGCAGTTCCTCGATGGCCGCGATGCCATCGTCGCCGCGTTCGGCAACGATGTCGGTGGCGCCGAAGGTCCGGGCCAACTTCTGCCGGTCTTCGTGCCGCGACATCATGATGATCCGTTCCGCACCAAGGCGTTTCGATGCGAGCACAGCACACAGCCCGACGGCGCCGTCGCCCACGACCACCACGGTGGCGCCGGGGTGGACGTTCCCGGACCGCGCGGCATGGTGGCCGGTCGACATGACGTCGGCCAGGGTCAGCAGGTGCGGGTACAGGTCTGCGTCAGGCGCTTCCGGCACCGTGAACAGGGTGCCGTCGGCGAAGGGCACCCGGACGTATTCGCCTTGGGCCCCGTCGAGTGCCTCGCCCGATCTGGTGGCGCCGCCCCAGACCCCGAAGTTCACGCACGAGGTGGTGATCCCGTTGCGGCAGTGCACGCAGGTGCCGTCGCTGTCGGTGAACGGGGAGATGACGAAATCCCCGACGCGCACCTGCTTGACCTCGGAGCCGACGGCTTCCACGATCCCGATGAACTCATGCCCGATCGGGTGCGGCGCGTTCGTCGGTGCCACACCGCGGTACGGCCACAGGTCCGAACCGCAGACACAGGTCCGCACCACCCGGACCACTGCGTCGCCCGGTGACTGAATCTGCGGATCAGGGCGCTCCTCGAATCGAATATCGCCCGGCCCATGGATGATCGTGGTCTGCACGGTTGTCCCGCCCTTTCAGGAGTCGAATCCGACCCCTGAGTCTTGCCGAATCAGCCCGTCGGCGCGAGCACCAGTCCTTCGGTAACCCGGATCAAGTGCCGGATCCTGGTGGGAAAGTCCGCCAGTGCAATCGTCGTAGCGATAGGCCGGTGGTTATTGCACTCAGGGACGTCCTAGCGCCCGGAAAAGTACCTGGTTTCAACCACGGTGGCTGCGCGCGCTTGGTGATTGACGCTACGTATTTCTCTGGCCGGTTGACCTCCAGGCCAGCGGCAGTGCGGAGATTGAGTGTGAACTGAGGTCGCAAAAGGTCGAGTGACCATGTGCGCAGGTTCGCAGTCAACGTAAGCGGCCGCCAGTGAGCGCTCACCAAAAGCGATCTAGCCCGTCGGCGCGAGCACCAATCCGCCGGTGACCGGCGGAGCAGCTGCCGCAGCAGGCGCCGGGACCACAGCCGGAACCGCAGCCGGAACCGCAGCGGGAACGGCGGCAGGAGCGGCAACAGGCACAGGCGCAGGGGCCGCAACAGGTGCCGCCATCGCAACGGGCGCTGGCACCGCGGCGGGAGCGGGCACGGGTGCAGGCGCAGGAGCCGGCGGCGGAACCGGAGCACCCACACCCAGCACGCGCAGCAGGTCAGGCTTCATGGCCTGCAACTGCTGGCCCCAGTAGCCCCAGCTGTGAGTGCCGTCCTTGGGGAAGTTGAAGACCGCGTTGCGGCCACCGGCCTGCTGGTACAACCGCTGGAAGTCCCGGTTCGAGCTGATCGTCAGGTTCTCCAGGAACTGGGCGCTGTAGAGAATCCCCATGTCACCCGGGGTGTCGAGATCGGACGGCATGCCGTTGCCGCAGTACACCCAGATGGCGGTGTTGTTGGCCACCAGCTGCTGGACGTTGACGGTCGGGTCGTTGCGCCGCCATGCCGGGTCGCTGGCGATGCCCCACATCTGGGTCGGGTTGTAGCCGCCGGCGTCCTTCATGGCGAAGCCGATCAGGGTGGGCCACAGGCCTTGCGACGGGTTGAGGAAGCCCGACAGCGAGCCGGCGAAGATGAACTGCGCCGGGTGCCAGGTGGCCAGGGTCAAGGCCGAGCCACCCGACATCGACAGACCGACGACGGCGTTGCCGGTCGGTTGTACGCCGCGGTTCGCCGCGAGCCAGGCCGGCAGCTCCTGCGTCAGGAACGTCTCCCACTTGTAGGTGATGACGCCATTGTTGTTGGTCGCAGGCTGATACCAGTCGGTGTAGAAGCTGGACTGTCCGCCGACGGGCATCACCATCGAGATGCCCGACTGGTAGTACCACTCGAACGCGGCGGTGTTGATGTCCCAGCCGCTGGCGTCGTCCTGGGCGCGCAGGCCGTCGAGCAGGTAGACCGCGTGCGGCCCGCCGCCCTGGAACTGAACCTTGATGTCGCGCCCCATCGCGGGTGACGGAATGTTCAGCACCTCAACCGCTTTCGCGGCAGCATGCGCCTGCGGCAGCGCCGCGGGCATCGCCATTCCCGGGACCGCCAGGGCAGCGACAGCCGCCACCGCGAGTCGCCGCAGTTTCACGCCGAAATTCCTGCCAACCAGAGTCGCCAACACGAGTGAAAACTAACGCCGAGCCGAAGAGGCTCCGGTGACCAACGCGCCACGTGATCGCCTTGTTATCAATGCGTTTGACTATCGAGTCCAGAACGGGTCACGCCATGCCGTGATCGGTGCCATCGCCGACGACGGTCACCTCGCCGGTCGTGCACGGCTCCTCGTGCCAGTCGCCGAACGGATCCGGGTAGCCGGACCAGGCGTCCTGCGCAGCGAACTCCTCGTCGGTGAGCAGGGCGTCGTTCAGCGCGGCGGTCACGTCAGCGGACCGCGCACCGCACACCAGGATCGCCATCGCGGTGTGCCGGTCGCCGAATTCGTTGTCCCACATGAGGTCTGCCAGGGCTCGTCGCTCGCGGTCCAGGTAGGCCGCTTCACTGACGGTCATCGCGGCGATCCATCGGCCGGCGTTGCTGACGCGCAGGCCGCCACCGGCCGACTCCAGCCACATGACGTGGTCGGGCCGGTTGGCCAGCCACATCCGGCCGCGGGTCCGGATCACGCCGTCCAGGAGGTGATCGATGGCGTCATGCAGCCGTTCGGGATGAAACGGCCGGCGCGCATTGAACTCGACAATCTGAACGGGCCCTTCAGGATTCAAGCTGGGCTGCCCGGCCAGCAGCGGCCCGTGCGGCTCGTCCGCGCGGCCCAGCCGGGCGTCCGGCCACACGGTGCGCAACGCTTGATCGACCAATGCGGGCTCGGTGATGAGCTGCGCTCGCGGCGCCAGCCGGCGGCATACCGCGAGCAGGACGGGTTCGGCGTGGGTCACCACCAGGACGTCGGCGAATTCGGCCTGCCCCACCGCCACCTGAGCGACGGTCCGACCGTCGGGCAGCTCGTCGTCGCCCAGCGCGTCGGTGAGCCAGTCCGCGGATTCGATGCACGTCACCACGCCGGCGATCGCCACGTCCCGGGCGGCCGGCCCGTCGATGTACCCGGGGCCGACGTGGACCCGAACGTGGTTGATGGCCCAGCAGATCGGTTCGGGTTCCATCCACGGCTCCAGGTGGACGACGATCCGGTGGACGTCGTCGCGCCGGTGCAGCAGGCGCAGGTAGATCAGCAGGTCGTTGCGCACGGTGCAGGACACGCAGCCGTGGGCCAGTTCCAGGGCAGCTTCCGTCTCGTTGACGATGCCGTGCGGTGCCGTGATGGTGCGACGGCGCACGACGTGACCGTCGAACTGATGCTCAACGAGCACCGTGCCCGGCACCTTCACTAGCTCCTCGGTCACGTATCCGGTCGGTCCCTGACCAGCCACGACGATCACCGGCGTCCTCATCGCCACCCCTTATCGACAATCATTTTCAATTCTGTTGCCGTCACGCTACAGTGGCGACCGGCACTTGTCGAAAATGATTTTCATTAAGGATGGAGCATGTCAGCGCACTGCCAGGTCACCGGGCGCCAGCCCGGCTTCGGCAACACGGTTTCGCACTCCAATCGGCGCACCTCGCGTCGGTGGAACCCGAACATCCAGAGCAAGACCTACTACCTGCCTTCGGAAGGCCGGCGCATCCGGCTCCAGGTCAGCGCCAAGGGCATCAAGGTGATCGACCGGGACGGCATCGAAGCCGTGGTGGCCCGGCTACGCCGGGACGGGGTGCGAATCTAGATGTCCCGCACCGATATTCGCCCCGTGGTGAAGCTGAAGTCCACCGCGGGCACCGGCTACACATACGTCACCCGCAAGAACCGGCGCAACGATCCCGATCGGTTGGTGCTGCGCAAGTACGACCCGATCGTCCGCCGGCACGTCGACTTCCGAGAGGAGCGCTGACCATGGCCAAGAAATCCAAGGTCGCCAAGAACGAGCAGCGCCGGCTGACCGTCGCCCGCTACGCCGAGCGCCGGGCCGAGCTCAAGGCCATCATCAAGTCCCCGTCGAGCACTGTCGACGAGCAGTCCACCGCCATGCGGGAGCTGGCCCGCCAGCCGCGCGATGCCAGCGCGGTGCGGGTGCGCAACCGCGACGCGGTCGACGGCCGTCCGCGTGGTCATCTGCGCAAGTTCGGCCTCTCTCGCGTCCGGGTGCGTGAAATGGCGCATGAAGGACAGCTGCCCGGCATCCGGAAAGCGAGCTGGTGATGGCCAAGCGCAAACCCACCCGGCGCCCAACCGAGGCGAAGCGTCCGGTCAAGAACATGCTGACCAAGCTCGGCGTGGACCATCTCGATTACAAGGACACCGCGAACCTGCGGTTGTTCATCTCCGAGCGCGGCAAGATCCGGTCCCGGCGGGTGACGGGCCTGACGGTCCAGCAGCAGCGACAGGTTGCCACCGCGATCAAGAATGCCCGGGAGATGGCGCTACTGCCCTACCCCGGGATCAACTGAACATCGTCAGCAAGGTCTCGGTCCGCCACATCGTCAGCCCGGCGAACAGCACCAGGAGCACCGCGGTCACCGAGATCAGCGCGAGGAGTCGTTGCCGCGCAGGCACATACGCGAAGACCGCCGCCACCAGGGTGCCGGTGACCAACCCGCCGACGTGCCCCTGCCAACTGATCGACTGCGAGCTGACCGCGGGCAGCACGAAGGTGATCACCAGGTTGATGACGATCAGGCCGACGATCCCGCGGACGTCGAGCTGCAGCCGGCGGAACAACACGA
This sequence comes from Mycobacterium sp. PDNC021, assembly GCF_048282635.1. NCBI lineage: Bacteria > Bacillati > Actinomycetota > Actinomycetes > Mycobacteriales > Mycobacteriaceae > Mycobacterium > Mycobacterium sp. PDNC021. The sequence continues at coordinate 891,590 of NZ_CP182502.1, read as the reverse complement.
ACGTCGCGCCGAACAGGCCGAAGATCGCGCCCGACGCACCTGCTGTCGCCGAATTCAGCGGCGACAGCAGGTACACCAGCACCGAGCCGCCCAGGCCGCTGAGGCCGTACAGCACCCCGAAACGCAAGCGCCCCAGCCACTGTTCCAGCTGAGGCCCGACGGCCCACAGCGCCCACATGTTGAACACGATGTGCGCCAGGCCGTAGTGCAGGAAGGCCGACGACGCCAGGCGGTAGTACTGGCCGTCGGCCACGGCGGGCGGCCACAGCACCAGGTCCTGCTGCATCTGCGTCGAGGTGTGCTGCAGCACGAACATCACCACGTTGACCGCGATCAGCGTGTAGGTGACCAGCGCGCCCTGGGTGATCCGTCCGCCGAAGTGGGTCCGGGCCTGACGCACCGACCGCTTGCCTTCGTTGACGCACTCCGGGCACTGCTGGCCGACGGCGGCTGCGGTCATACAGTCCGGGCAGATGGGCCGCGCGCAGCGGCTGCAGCTCACATACGTCGGGCGGCTGGGGTGCCGATAGCAGGTCGGCGTCGGGACGGTCATCATCTTCTCCGGACTACAGCCGCCACAGGGCTTCCTGGCTGGTGCTGGCGATCAGCACCCCACCAGTGTCGTACAGGGCTCCGGTCACCAGCCCGCGGGAGTCGGTGTTGTTCAGCCGGGTGACCTCGTAGCGGTGCCAGTCCAGCGGGACGAAGGGCCGGTGGAACCACACCGCGTGGTCCAGGCTGGCGGCGAAGCCCTGACGCAGATCGGTGCCGTCGGGCCGCGCGACAGGCACCGGCCCGAAGTCGGACATGAAGGTCAGCGTGCACGCCCGGATCAAGGCGTCGTCTTCGATCTCGTCTTTGGTGCGGATCCAGAACGGGGGCACCGCGAAGGCTCCGACGTCTTCGGGCCGTACCCGAATGTCGAAGAAGTCGGCGACGGTCAGGCTCGGCGCTTTGGGCACTGCCGCGTCGAACTCGACGCCCAGGACTTCGGGACGCTGCCAGTCGGCGCCGGGTTCGGGGACGTGGAACGACGCGATCATCTCCAGGATCGTCTTGCCGTTCTGCTTCGCGGTGACGCGCCGCGTGTCGAACGACCGGCCGTCACGGGTTCGTTCCACGTGAAACTCCACGTCGATGCCGTACTGGCCGCCGCGGACGAAGTAGAGGTGCAGCGACTGCGGCAGTTTGTCCGGTTCGACGGTGCGGCCGGCCGCACCGAGCGCCTGCGCGGCGATCAGCCCGCCGAACAGGGACCGTCCCGGTCCCTCGGTCGGTTGCGGTGCGACGAAGGTGTCACCGTCGCGCGCAAAATCGAGGAGCTGGGCAATCCAGCTGGGCGCAGTAGAACTCATAAAGCGGCAGCGTATCTATCCGCATGCGATCTGCCGCGCCGCCTAGGCTGAAGCCATGGTTCAACGCAGGGGATTCAATGACACCGTCACCCGTTTCTGGGGCTTCGCCGCTCCTGCCTACGACACCGAGGTGCTGCAGCGATTCGTCTACCAGCCCGCACAGGACGAGGTCCTGGCCCAGCTGCGCGCGCACGACTCCCTGACCATCGCCGATATCGGCTGCGGCACGGGTATTTTCGCCGACCGGATCGAACGTGAGCTGCATGCCGTCGTGACCGGCGTGGACATGTCCGAGGGCATGCTGGCCCAGGCCAAGGCCCGGTCCTCGAAGGTCAGCTGGCTCACCGCACCCGCCGAGGAGCTGCCGTTCAACGACGGTGCGCTGGACGCGGTCGTGACGACGTCGGCGTTCCACTGGTTCGATCAGCCCGCGGCCCTGCGCGAATTCCACCGGGTGCTCAAGCCGGGCGGTATCGCCGCCGTCACCACCATCAGCCCGCGGCAGGTGCTGCCGCTGCACGCGCTGTCGTCGCACCTGCTGAACCCGGCGCACAACCCGTCGCCGGCGGAGATGAAGGAGCTGTTCGAGGGGGCCGGGTTCACGGTCTCGGAGCAGCACCGGGTGAAGCGGCCGGTGTGGACGCTCATCGTGTCCGACCTGCTGACCGTCGGAACGAAGTAGCCGACCATGCCCGATCTGCATCCCGACGTCGCGGTCCTGGCCCCGCTGCTGGGCACCTGGGCGGGCACCGGCTCCGGTGAGTACCCGACCATCCCCTCGTTCGACTACCTCGAAGAGGTCACCTTCGGCCACGTCGGAAAACCCTTCCTGGCCTACAGCCAGCGCACCCGCGCCGCCGATGACGGACGTCCGCTACACGCAGAAACCGGATACCTCAGGGTGCCCGCGCCCGGTCGCGTCGAGTGGGTGCTTGCGCATCCCACCGGCATCACCGAGGTGCTGCAGGGCACGCTCAGCACCGACGACGAGTTCGTCCTCGATCTGGCCACCACCGACATCGGGCGCACCGACTCCGCGAAAGAGGTTGACGCCCTACGTCGTTGGTTCCGGCTCGACGGAGACACGTTGAGCTACAACGTTCGGATGGCCGCCGTGGGGATACCGCTGCGCCACCACCTCGCGGCAGTTCTGCATCGGAAGGACGCATGACCGAGCCTCAAACCGGCCGCATTCGGGTACCAACCGACCTCGATTCGGTCACGGCAATCGGAGTCGAGGATCACTCGGGCGTCGATCCCCAAGCGGTGGAACGGATTTGGCAGTCCGCACAGCACTGGTACGCGGCGGGTATGCACCCGGCCATCCAGGTGTGCCTACGCCAGAACGGCCGGGTGGTGCTCAACCGCGCGATCGGTCACGGCTGGGGCAACGGGCCCGACGATCCGGTTGACGCCGAGCAGATCCCCGTCGGCGTCGACACCCCGTTCTGCGTGTATTCGGCGGCCAAGGCGATCAGTACGACCGTCGTGCACATGCTCGTCGAGCGCGGCGAGCTCGATCTGGACGCCCGCGTCTGCGACTACCTGCCGACGTACACCAGCCACGGCAAGGACCGCACCACCGTGCGGCACGTCGTGACTCACAGCGCTGGGGTTCCGCTGGCCACCGGCCCGCGGCCGGACCTCAAGCGGATGAACGACAGCGAATACGCCCGCGAGATGCTGGGCAATCTGCGGCCGATCTACCGACCGGGTCTGGTGCACATGTACCACGGGCTCACCTGGGGGCCGCTGATTCGCGAAATCGTCTCGGCCGCAACGGGTCGCAGCATCCGCGACATCCTGGCTACCGAGATCCTCGACCCGCTGGGCTTCCGCTGGACCAATTATGGCGTTGCGCCGGAAGATGTTCCGCTGGTCGCGCCGAGCCACGTCACCGGCAAGCCATTGCCCGCACCGATGGCGGCAGCCTTCAAGAAGGCCGTCGGCGGCACCCCGAGCCAGATCATCCCGTTCAGCAACACCCCGGACTTCTTGACCAGCGTGGTGCCGTCATCGAGCACGGTGTCGAATGCGGTCGAACTGTCCCGCTTCGCCGAAATGCTGTGTCGCGGCGGCGAACTCGACGGGGTTCGAGTGGTGCAGCCGGAAACGCTGCGTGTCGCGACGACCCCGTGCCGACGACTGCGGCCGGACATCGCCGTCGGACTGATGCCGATGCGCTGGGGTACCGGATACATGCTGGGCTCCAAGCGATTCGGCCCGTTCGGCCGGGGCGCCCCCGAGGCCTTCGGACACACCGGGCTGACCAACATCGCGGTATGGGCCGACCCGGAGCGGAACCTGGCCGCGGCCGTGGTCAGCAGCGGCAAGCCGGGCGGGCATCCCGAGGCCAACCGGTACCCGGCGCTGCTCGACGCGATCGCCAGGGAAATCCGCTAGACGCCGAACGGCCAGCTATCGCACGCAGATCATGAAAATCCGTGCGATAACTGGCCGTTGGGCGTGGACTAAGCCTTGGAAGCGGCCTTCGCGAACAGTCGCAGCAGGACCTGGTTGATGGCCGTCAGCGCCAGCTTCACCGGCGGGAACGACGCGGTCGAGTTCAGCGTGTAGTCGATGCGGGTGCCCGACCCTTCGGAGGTCAGCCGCACCTCACCCGAGTAGCCCGGGAACGGCACGCCGGAGCGGGCCTTGTAGCCGAACACGTTGGGGGCGTCGAAGGTCACGACCTCTTCGACGATCGCCGGTGCCGGTCCGGGCGCCGAGATACGGCGGACGGCGCCGAGGCCGTTCGGCGCCGGGGTGCCGGGCTGATCGATGGTCACGGTGACGCCCGGACCCCAGTTGGACATGCCCTCGTGGTCGATCAGGGTCGCCCAAACAACGTCGATCGGGCGGGCAACAGTGGTGGTTGCTGTGGATTGCATGGCTCGATCATGCCCCACCCCCACCTGCGCCGCCTGGCAGGCTGTCCCCATGCCCGACGAACCGTTGCGCGACGACCACACCGAACTCCTGCGCCGCCGCGCGCTCACCGACGACGCGGCCCGGCCGGACGCGGTGCAGCGTCGGCATGACGCCGGCGGACGCACGGCCCGGGAGAACGTCCTCGACCTGGTCGACGACGGCAGCTTCGTCGAATACGGGCGCTTTGCGATCGCCGCCCAGCGCGCGCGTCGTGAGCTCGACGACCTGATGGCCCGCACCCCGGCCGACGGCCTCGTGGCCGGCACCGCGCACGTCGACGGCCAGCCCTGCGCGGTGCTGTCGTATGACTACACCGTGCTGGCCGGCACCCAGGGCGCTCTCGGGCACCTCAAGAAGGACCGGCTGTTCGAACTGATCGACCGGATGAAGCTGCCCACGGTGTTCTTCGCGGAAGGCGGCGGCGGACGCCCCGGCGACACCGACCATCCGACGGTGTCGTCACTGGACGTCCGGGCGTTCGCGCTGTGGGCCGGCTTGTCGGGCGTCGTGCCACGGATCGCCGTGGTAAAGGGCCGCTGTTTCGCGGGCAATGCCGTGATCGCGGGCTGCTCGGATTTGATCATCGCGACCGAGGACACCTCGATCGGCATGGGTGGCCCGGCAATGATCGCCGGCGGCGGCCTCGGTGACATCGCACCAGACGACGTCGGCCCGATCTCGGTGCAAGCTCCCAACGGCGTCGTCGACGTGGTGGTACCCGACGAGGCCGCCGCGGTCTCGGTAGCCCGGAAACTGCTCGGCTACTTCCGCGGGCCGGCCACACCCGGCATCGCACCGGACCAAACCGCCTTGCGCACAATCATTCCCGAGCGTGCCCGGCGCGCCTACCGGGTCGCGCCCATCGTCGAGACACTCGCCGACGAGGGGTCGGTCACGTTCCTCCGGGAGAAGTTCGCACCCGAGCTGGCGACCGCGCTGGCCCGCATCGAGGGTCGGCCGGTTGGGGTGCTGGCCAACAACACCATGGTCATGGCCGGGGCCATCACAGCGGCGGCGTCCGACAAGGCGGCCCGGTTCCTACAACTCTGCGACGCTTTCGGGATTCCCGTGGTGTCGCTGGTCGACTGCCCGGGGTTCATGGTGGGACCTGCGGCCGAGGCCGAAGCGCTGGTGCGGCGCGGATCGCGGCTGTTGGTCGCTGGCGCGGCATTGCGGGTCCCACTCATCGCGGTGATCCTGCGGCGCGGTTACGGCCTTGGCGCACAGGCGATGTGCGGTGGCAGCCTGCATGAGCCGCTGCTGACGGTGGCCTGGCCGGGGGCGCATCTCGGGCCGATGGGGCTGGAAGGTGCGGTGCGGCTGGGGCTGCGCAAGGAACTGGAGGCGATCGCGGACGTCGACGCCCGCGAGCAGGCAGTGCGGGACGCCACCGCCGCCGCGCAAGCCAATGCCGCCGCGCTCAACTCGGCGTCGATGTTCGAGATCGACGACGTCATCGACCCCGCCGAGACCCGGTCCCTGATCGCCGCGACGCTGGCGACGGCCGAGCCGGCAGGGCTGCCGCCGCGCCGGGGTTTCGTCGACACCTGGTGAGCCTCGTTGACCCTGAAGTGAGGGCGCAAAAGCGCGAGTAGCGAGTGCCCTGGTTACAGAGTCAACGGCGGCAGCTGCACACGGTCGTCAATCCCGCACGCCCCGGTACAGCTGACGGCGCACCACGAAGCGCTGCAGCACCCGGTCGACCGTCCACGCCGGGAACCGGACCGCCTGCCCCCACGGGGTGAACACCTCCAGCCCGTCGGGCTGCGGGCCGAGCACCGACCCCCAGCGCACGGCCGGCGGCCGATAGGGCCGCAACTTCCGAGACTTGATCTGGGCCAGGATGTTTCGCGCCACCAGCGCGCCGCCACCGTTGCGCGCCGACGTCCGCAGCGGATCGGTGGCCGCGACATCGCCGACCGCGAAGACCCCTGGATGTCCGGGCACCGTCAGTTCCGGGGTGACGGTGACGAAGCCGTCATCGTCGAGAATCTCAGCCGGCAGCCACGCGGTGTTGGGTCGAACCCGGCCGACGGCCCACAGCACCGCATCAACGTCGGCGTCCGGTTGGCCGGTACTGAATTCGATTGACCCGGTGGTTATTTCGTCGCGGTCCGGGGGCAGGATCGCGCGGTGGCCGAGGTGCAGCCGGACGCCCAGTTCGGCCAGCCGCTGCGCGACGCGCACCTGGGTTCCGGAGTGGTAGCCCGGAAGTATCTGGGCGCCAGGGAAATACAGGTCGATCACCTTGTCGGGCCAGGTGCGAGCCAGATTCCCCGCACTGCTGACCGCGGTCGCGCCGCCGCCGACTACGGCGATGCGCCGCGCACCGGCCAGCTGCTCATGCGTCTTTCGCAGGTCCGCCGCGACGTCGTCGGCCGTCTGCAGCGTCGACCGGCGCCAGAAACCGTTGGTGGTACCGGTGGAGATCAGCAGCACGTCGAACGGCTCGACGGTCGCGGTGCCGTCGGCTGCCACCACCGTGACCGTACGCGCGCCCAGGTCGGCACCCGTCAGGACGCCGTGCACGATCCGCACCGAATCCAGGCCACGGAACCGCCGGAAACCGATGAAGTAGTCGCGGGCCCAGGCATCGGGCCGCGAGACGCGCATGCCAAGCTCCTGACCGCTGACCAGGCCATCCTTGACCGAGATACCGACCACGTCGGCGTGCGGCGCCAAGCGAACCGCGGCGAGGATGCCACTGTCCCCCAACCCGGCAATGACGATGCGTTTGCGGTCCACGGCACCGACACTACGACCCATCGTCCACGAACTTGCGATTTGTCCCGAGCACGCATACCGATGTTATCGAACGCTCTCCACTCAAAGCCCCCGAAACAAGCGTCGACCAAACGCATTCCGGTCGAGCTGGCTGTGCGTACTACGAACGACTCGACTACCCCGGCGCCCCAAGACCATATGTGTAGTTCTCGGTGTCCCAGTTCATCGTGGCGTGGTATTTGCGTCCACTCAGCGTGCCATCGCCATTATCCTTTGTCGCTGCGAAGCACTCAAAGACAGTTGTTTTCGCCGTAAGATCATCGGTTGATCCGCCGCTGACGGGATCACAGGAAACGGACAAGACGGGACCATCGAAAAGTCCTTGATCAATGTGCTTCTGCGCCATCGTCTTTATCGCCGCTTCGATCGAAGTTACAGCTAGCTTCCGTGCGGCGCGTTTCGAATCGTTCTCTTCCTTCCGTACTCTTTCAGCGTCCGCGGCCACCGCGGCCGCGGACGCAGATGCCTGTGAAGAAGAAGACATTTCGGCATTACGCATCGCCGTATCGTTGCTAGTCTTCCAATAGAATGCGATTCCGCCTCCCACCGCGAGAACGGCAAGAGCCACACCCGCAATGATCAAATTCTTTCTGGGAAGTCGCGACTTCGAACTCGAGCCAGTCGGGTCAGGGAGATCCAACCACTGAGTGCCGTCCCAATACTTCTGACCGCCACCCGGCGTCGGGTACCAACCCGCTGGCGTATTTCCCGATACTTCACTCACTTCCCCCGCCTTCCTCTCCGCCCTAAGCGCGAGAGAATACCGACCTCACGACCAATCGCGAGGTTGTTCGCAGGAAGTTACGTCATCCGACCGACATGAGTTGACTGATCGATCACCTGGCAGGCCCTCTGACCAATGCCGCCATCCACCCGCAAGCATCAGGGCAGGATCGAGTCGACGTAGCCGCCGTCGGCGCGCACTGCGGCACCGGTGGTCGCCGACGACTGCTCCGAGCTCAGGTACACGACCATGTTGGCGATCTCCTCGGGCTCAATCAGCCTGCGCAGCAACGACTGCGGCCGGTACTTGATCATGAACTCACGCTGCGCCTCGTCCCACGGCAGGTTCTTGTCGACCAGCTGGTACACGAAGTCCTCGACGCCGCCGGTGTGCGTCGGGCCGGCGATCACCGAGTTCACCGTCACGCCGGTGCCTGCCGCGTCCTTGGCGAAACCGCGGGTCACCGCCAGCAGCGCGGTCTTCGACGTGCCGTAGTGGATCATCTCCTCCGGGATGACGATCGCCGAGTCGCTGGCGATCTGGATCATGCGGCCCCAGCCGCGTTCCGTCATCCCCGGTAGGTAGGTGCGGATGAGCCGGACCGCGGACAGCACGTTCACCTCGAAGTATCGCCGCCACTCGTCGTCGGTGATCTCCTGAGCCGGGGTCGACCCGAAGATGCCGAGGTTGTTCACCAGGATGTCGACACCCGGAAGTTGTTGTGTGAGTTGAGCTACGCCCTCGGCGGTCGTGACGTCCGCGGCGACACCGACGACATCGGTGAGGCCCTTGCCGGCCAGCTCCGCGACCGCCGCCCGGACGCGTTCCTCGCTGCGACCGTTCACCGCGACGCGGGCGCCGCTGGCACCCAGTCCCTCCGCGATGGCCAGCCCGATGCCCTGGGTGGAACCGGTTACCAGCGCGGTTTTGCCGGTCAGATCAATGTGCACAATCAGCCTCCAATGAATACTCCGGTCACACAACGCTAGCGACCCCGCTGAATAATCCGGGGCATGACCGAACTATTGGTGCTGCACATCGCCAAGCGCGAGATTCAGGCCGTGTCGCTGGACGGTTCGCGGGTCCGGACGGTGGTCGCCGACGTCGATGAGACGCCTGACGGGATCGTCGTCGACCAGGCACGGGGCCACATCTACTGGACCAACATGGGCACTCCCGACCCGGCGTCCGGACGCGGTGCCTTCTCCACCTTCTTCACCCGCAACGGTTCCCTCGAGCGCGTGAATCTGGACGGTTCGGACCGGCGGACCATCGTGCCGCGGGGTGCGTTCACCACGGGCAAGCAGCTGACGGCCGACTTCGATGCAGGGTTGCTCTACTGGTGCGATCGCGAAGGCATGCAGGTGCTGCGCTGCCGGCTGGACGGTTCGGGCATGGAGACGCTGGTGGTCGCGGGCACCGACGCGCAGGATGAGCGCAATCACTGCGTGGGTATCGCCGTCGACCCCGTCAACCGCCTGGTCTATTGGACGCAGAAGGGCGCGCCCGACGCCGGTCAGGGCCGAATCTTCCGGTGCGGCAGCGAAATTCCGGCCGGGCAGACGGCCGCCGACCGTCAAGACATCGAGCTGCTGTGGCAGGACCTGCCCGAGCCTATCGACCTGGATCTCGACAGCGCCGGGAACCTGGTCTGGACAGACCGCGGCGCCGAACCGGACGGCAACACGCTCAACCGCGGCCGGGTCCAGCCTGCGGTCGGGAGCTACGACATCGTGTCCCGCGGCTATCACGAGGCGATCGGTCTGGCCACCCTCGACTACACGACGTACTACGTGAGCGAGCTGCGCACCGGCGGCATCCGCGTGGTGAACCTCGCCGACGGGACCGACCGCGAGCTGGCGCAGCTGGGCCCTGGTGTCACCGGGGTCGCGCTGGCCGAGCTCTAACCAGCCTGGATGAACGCGGCGATGCCTCGAGCCACCGCGTTCGCGATGGCCTGCTGCCCTTGCTCAGAGCTCAGCATCGCCGCATCCTGCGCGTTCTTCATGTTGCCGCACTCGACCAGAATCGATGGGTACTGTGCGAGATTCAGGCCGGTCAGGTCGGACCGGCCGTACAGACCATTGCTACCGATATAGGTCGACGGCGTCAGCCCGCCGGCCACCAACTGATCGCGCATGATCTGGGCGAATCGGACCGACGGCCCCGCCTGCACCTGGTTGAGTGGCGGCGCCGAGTAGTTGACATGGAAACCATGGCCGCCGGGGGGACCACCGTCAGCGTGGATCGACACGACGGCATTCGGCCGCAGGGCATTCGCCATCGCGGCCCGCTGGTCCACACACGCAGCCAGGGCATTGTCGTTGTCTCTGGAGAGGCCCACCTGCACGCCGGCGTTGATGAGCTGCTGCCGTATGCGCAGCACTACGTCCCACGTAAAGGTGTGCTCAGGAAAGCCGGCGTTGGTGCTGGTGCCGGTGGTCTGGCAATCCTTGGTGCCACCGCGTCCGGTGGGCACCTGTTTGGTAATCGACGCGTCGTTGGCCCCGTTGTGTCCCGGGTCCAGAAACACGATCGCACCGGCAAGACCCTGTGCCTTCGCCACCGGTGCGTCGAGCGACGACATCACGGCAGGCATGCCGACCAGAACCGGCGCCGCCGCAGCCATTCTCAGCATGCGCCGGCGCGAGATGCAGCCGACGCCCTTGGCCTCGTCGTCTCTTTCACACGGACTACTGGTCACTGACTGGATGCTACGGACCGACCCTGGGAACGCCCCCGAGCGCCCAGACACGGTTCCGTCACGAAGCCATAACTTCTTTCGGGTTCGGCGTACGGTCGAGGCGTGGAGACGAATGTCGAGACAGCAGGCGTGGGCGCACGTATCAAGGCCATAGCCGGTTGGGCCGCAACCCGCACACGCAAGACCAGCCCATCGCCGCTACTGCCATCGTGGGAAGCCCCGCCGGCGCAGTACGGCGTCGGTATCCACCACAACGTGGCGGTGCCGATGAGCGACGGCATCTTGCTGCGGGTGGATATCCACTATCCGACCGATCCGGGGACGGGCGAACCCGCTTCCGGCCCATTCCCGGTACTGCTGTCGATGACGCCGTACGGCAAGAAGGCGCCCCCTCCGGCTGCCCAGATCGGCGGCGGCGCAACACCGTATCTGATTCGCCGTGGCTACATCGAGGTGATGGCCGACGTGCGGGGCACCGGTGTGTCGGGCGGCTCCTTCGAGATGCTGGGACCCGAGCAGGTCCAGGACGGCGTCGATCTGGTCAATTGGGCTGCGTCGCTGCCCAATTCGAATGGCCGGGTCGGCATGTTCGGTATCTCCTATCTGGCCATCAACCAGCTGATGACGGCGGCTGCCGTGGGCCCTGGGTCGCCGCTCAAGGCGATCTTCCCGTCGATGGCCGCCAACGACTTCTATCGCGACGCCGTCACCATGGGCGGCGTCCCGCACATGCGTACGGTCCGCGCCTACGGCGCCACCTACTCGCTGCTGAACGTGGTCAACCCCGCGCTGGAGTTCGCGCACCGCGGTGGGCACGAAAGGCCCAGGGCCGGCGGCATTTCCGCCGTACGGCAGCGCGGCCGCGACCAGCGCGGCTACTTCAAGAACTTGATCAAGGACGCGATCGCCGGCGGCGACACCGCATTCGACGGAGCCTTCTGGGACACCATGCGCCCGGCGGATGTGGTACCGAAGATCGCCGAGAACGGTGTCGCGGTCTTTCTGGTGGGCGGGTGGCACGACGCGTTCCAACGCGGTGCGCCGCTGAACTACGCCGCACTGCAGAACACCTTCGCCGGCCGTCCCGCCGACGCTGCCATGACTGCCGACCAGCCCGTCTCCGACAAGTTCCAGCTGATGGCCGGCCCGTGGTACCACGTCTCAGACTTGGACGGGCAGCATCTGCAGGCCTTGCAGCTGCGCTGGTTCGAATATTGGCTCAAAGACGACGACACCGCGGCCGTCGCCGGCCAGCCCGTGCGGTTCCGGGCCATCGGTAGTTCAAAGTGGTTCCACACCAAGGCCTATCCGTTCCCGGAAGCAAAGCCGACCCGGCTTTACCTCGGTCTGGGCGGCGGCCTGCATGCCACGCCGTCGACCGACGAGTCGACCGCCACGCTGCAATACCTCTCTCGCGGACCGGTTTCCGGGCGCAGCCTGGAGCAGTGGAGCCTCGGCATGGGCAGTTTCATGGTCTCGCAGACGGGCCGGAGCGTCCGCTACGACCAGGACAACAGCCGGTTGCAGCGCCAGGCCCTGACGTACACGAGTGAGGCGTTCGACACCGAACAACTGCTGGCCGGTCCGGTCGGGCTGACGATCTTCGCCACTGCAGATCGCACCGAAACCCTCTGGGTGGCCCACCTCGACGACCTCTCCCCTGATGGCGTCAGCCGGCCGCTGACGCAAGGGGCACTCCTCGGTTCGCACCGCGCCCTCGACCCCGACACCAGTTGGTTCCTGCCCGACGGCACCGCGCTGCGGCCGCACCACATCAGCACCAAGTCGGCGGTAGAGCCCGTCGTGCCCGGCAAGCTGACCCGCTACGACATCGAAATCTTCCCCACCGCAGCGATACTCGCCCCGGGCCACCGGTTGCGGTTGACCGTCACCACCTACGACTTCCCACATCTCGTGCCGACCCGCCCGCAGCGGGCAGCACTGGCCGGTGGGGTGTACCGGATTTCGCAAGGCGGCGTCCACGCATCGCACCTGGTGGTGCCCCTGGCCGACCCGGCAACCATGGAGCAGCCCTAGCTGAGGAACCGCTGGGTGTAGGGCGCGAAGCGGGCCTTCAGATCGTCCGGATCGAGCCCGAACATCTCGCAGGACGTCTCGACCCGGCCCAGCCGGCCGCGCTGGTGACCGGCTAGGTAATCCGTCATCTTGTTGCGTTCAACTTCCGAAAGTTGTTCCTCCGCAACGGCGAACACGCTTTCCGCAGTGCCGAGGTCGTCCGCCATGAAATCGTTGAAACGGATATCGATGGAACGATCGCGACCGATGATCTCGCGGTCGCGGACCAGCCCGGCGAGCATGTGTTCCAGCCGCTCCACCCAGTACGCCGCGATGTGCTCGACCGGCACGCGGCTACGGTGCATGCGCGCCGAGTAGGTGATCATCGCGATCATCGACAGCACCACCGGAATCGGGTCGCGATGCGTGAACACCCCGACCACGCCGGGCAACGCGGCATTGAGCACCGGCAGTTGCTCGAGGTGCTGCGGCGACTTGAGCAGCCAGCGCCGGCCCCCGCGCAAATACTGCAAAGCCTTGAGTTGGGTCACCATGTGCCGGTAGTGCGGCGCCTGGTCGTGCGACTCGTAGTAGTCACGCCACGCGGGAATGTCCGCCAGCGTCTCGAAGTACATCGTGGAAAAGTCGTTGGCCAGCAGCTGAATCTCTTCGTGGACGTGCTCGGTGGTCATCTCGTGCATCAACGCGAAATGCGGCATGACGATGTTCATCACGTTCACCGCGACATCCATCCGGGCTATCCGCGGATCGGGCTCGATCCCGGTTTCCGCCGGTAGCGGAAACGGCTCGGCCGCTTCCCAATACGGCAGCGTGCGGAACGTCCCGGCCGCCGCCAGCAGGTTGTGCAGATGAGTGGTGCCGGTGCGGGGCAGCCCGACGATCGCCACCGGAGGCAGCAGCTCGATATCGTGAATCTCGGGGCGCCGCTTCAACAAATCGGTCAGCAGCAGCCTGTTCTTCAACAGCTGCAGCAGCTGGCCGTAGAAGTTCACGACGCCTGGCCCGTTGAAGTCGTCGATCTCCCGCAGCGCGCCGAGCAGCACGTCCAACCGTTCCCGATAGTCGGTTGGGCCGAAATCATCGAGGCCGGTGTCGGCACGTGCCTTGGCGTGCAGCGCGGCCGCGTCGAGCGGACAGTCGGCCGCCATCATCGTCATCATGTCCCGGAACTGCTGCGCCTCGGCCGTGAAAGTGGGTTCGGCCAGGTCATCGAGCCGGACAACATCTGTGGTGTCAGTCACATGACTTATGTTACTATGAGTTTCGTAATGATGAAAGAACTTGGCCGTCCCCGTGATTCACGCATCGACAACGCGGTGCTCACCGCCACGGCACAGTTGCTCGGCGCAGTGGGCTATGCCGCGCTGTCGGTGGACGCCATCGCCAAGCAGGCCGGCACCAGCAAGCCGGCGATCTACCGGCGCTGGCCCAGCAAGGCACATCTCGTCCACGAGGCCGTGTTCCCGGCCGGCATCGCCACCGAGTTGCCCGACACCGGGTCGCTGGCCGGAGACGTCCGGGCCATGGTCCGCGGCACCGTGACAGTGCTCAGCACTCCCGCAGCCCGAGCCGCCCTACCCGGACTACTCGGCGAAATGACCGCCGACGCCACCCTGCACAGCGCTCTGCTGGACCGGTTCGCCGATGCATTGGGACCCGAACTGCACGCCCGCCTCGACGCCGCCGCACAGCGCGGCGAGCTCCGCGCCGACGTGACCGCCGCTGACCTGACCGAGGTCATCACCGGCATCGCACTGCTCGCCGCACTCACGCGGAGCGCTGCCCCCGATGACGACTGGATCGACCGAAACACCACATTGATTCTGAAAGGCATTGGTAAATGAGCGAATCCGAGATCATCTCTGACCACGAATCGGCCGCTGCATGGCGGGAGCTACTGGACACCCTGCGCAGCCTGGACCGCTCGTTCCTGGAAGGAGATCGTGCAGTCACAGATGACCGACAGGTGGCCGACGGCTACCGGATGCTCGCAACCGGACTCGGAGTGGCGCTCGACTGCTACCTGTATCCCGAGCCCGGCCGACCCCAGTTCATTGTGGTCAACTCCCCGACCCGGCATGACCGTCGCTGGGGCGGCGACAACACCGATGCCCACTACTACATGTGCCCGGTCGACCCGCAAGGCCGCTACCGGATCACTGGCAACAAGGGTGACAGCGTCTATCTGTCGCTGACCGCATACAACGAACCCTCCCCTGGCGCCTGGTCCAACCGTGTGGTGGCGATAATCCGGGACGACGACATGGATTTCGACGACGAGGGCAACTTCTCCTTCGAGATCGGCCCGTTGCCCGACGCCGCGGTCTTCTTCACCCGCGACTATCAAGCAGACCCCGACACCGGCCGAGCTGCCACCTGGCACATCGAGGCACTCGACGCGCCTGAGCCATTGCAGCACAACGATATTGCCACGGCGGCCGCGCTACGGGCCAGCGCCACCTGGCTCCGAACACTGTTCGCGATCATGCCGATGCCGGTGGGCACCCGGCCCGACGAAAGCTCCCTGGGCCACTCCGTCGCCCACTTGGCCAACGAATTCGCCGCGCCCTACCAAGTGCCGGACGCCAACTTCGGCTGGTCGGCGCGCGATGCCTGCTATTCCTACGGCAGCTTCGTGCTGGCCGAGGACGAAGCACTCGTCATCACCCATCGACCACCGGCGTGCCGGTTCTGGAACCTGGTGGTGTGGAACCAGTTCATGGCCAACCCTGGTGTCCGTGACGCCCGCAGTTCGGTCAACGGGTACAGCGCGGTGCCCAACTCGGACGGCACGGTGACGGTAGTCCTGTCCGGCGGTACCACCGCGCACCCGAATTCATTGACCACACTGGACTATCCGCAGGGCATTCTGGCATTCCGGTGGTTCCTGACCGACCAGGTGCCGGACCGGCCCGAGGTGCAGCTGGTCAAGATCGCAGACGCCCCGACCTCGCCTTCCTGAGCGATTTGTGCACGATCTTCCGCGCCGACCGCGGAAAATCGTGCACAAATCACGGGACGACGGCGTCGATCGCCCGGTAGATCCGTTGCTCGCTGACCGGCCGCGGGGTCCCCAACTGCTGGGCCCACAGGCTGACACGCAGCTCCTCGATCTGCCGGGCGATGTCGCGGACGTCCTCGCCTTGACAGCGCAATGGCGAAAGCGCCTGCCGCAGTTCGTCGTACGCGTCTTCGACGGCATGAATCCGATCCATCCGTTCGCGGTCCGCGGCCGGGGCCTGGGGCAACCGCTCCAGCCGCCGGCCGACCGCGGTCAGGTACCGGGTCAGGTCAGCCAGATGCGTGACGCCGGTGGCCGCGACGAAGCCGACCGGCAGCAGTCGCGCCAGTTGGGCGCGCACATCGGCAATCGCATCGGCCTGCACCGCAGACGGCTTGTCGGGCAATGCAACCTGTGCCGCATGCGCCGCGGTCAGGACCCGTTCGACGCGGCCGACGACGTCAAGCGTCGTCGGGACCAACTTGGCAGCGACGGCGTCCCGCAACGCTCCGAAGTCGGTGGCGGTCCAGACCAGCTTGGACGCCAACACCCGCACCGCGGCATCAGCGCAATCCTCCAGCAGCGCCGCCAGACTCCCATCGGGGTTACTCGAAAGTGCCAGTCGCGCTCGGGGATTCAACCCCCGTTCGGCTGCCTTCACCGGAGATGGCGCGGCCAGGCGCAGTAACCGTCGCAGCCCCGGGCCCATGGCCGCGGCCTGTTCGGCCGGTGTCGGGAACACCCGGATGTCCACCGCCGCACCGGTATCCACGAATGCCGGGAATCCGCGCACCGTGTGGCCGCCGGCCGAACTCTCGACGCTGCGGGGCAGCTCATCGAGGTCGTCGGGCCAGGCCCGCAGGCCGGTTCGCTGCAAGTCGCCCGCCACAGCACCGGCGACCGCCTGCCGCACCGAGCCGGCCAGGCGATCGTGCAGCGCGCCCAGGTCCTTGCCGCGCGCCACCTCGGCGCCGTCCTTCTCGACAGCGAATGTGACCCGCAGGTGGTCGGGAACCTTGCTCAGATCAAAGGCGTCGATCGGCACCAGAATGCCACTGCGCCTGCGCAATTCACGCTGCAATTCCTCCAGCAGCGAGCCGTCGCCGGGGTTCAGGTCCGGCAGTACCGCCCGTGCGGTATCGGGTGCCGGCACGAAGTTGCGCCGCAGGTCCTTGGGCAGCGACTTGATCAGCGCCGACACCAATTCCTCGCGCAGCGCGGGCACCTGCCAGGCGAAACCGTCGCCCCCGAGCCTGGCCAGCACCTCGACCGGGACATGCACCGTCACACCGTCGTCAGCAGCCCCCGGCTCGAACCGGTAGCTCAGCGGCAGCGACAAGTCGCCCGTCTGCCAGGTGTCAGGCTGATCGGCATCAGTGTCCGCACGCAGCAGGTCGGCGCGTGTCATGGTCAGCAGGTCCGGCGTCACATGCCGCTGCTTCTTCCACCAGGCATCGAAATGCTTGGCGGACACCACACTTTCGGGGACCCTCTGGTCGTAGAAGGCGTAGACCTCGTCGTCGCCCGCCAGCAGATCACGGCGCCGGGCGCGTTCCTCCAGCTCCTCCAGCTCAGCCCGCAGCCGGGTGTTGTCCCGGAAGAAGTGGTGCCGCGTCTGCCAGTCCCCTTCGACCAGCGCGTGCCGGATGAACAGATCACGCGCGGCCACCGGGTCTACCTGTGCGTACCCGACTCGACGGCGTGGCACCAACGGCAGCCCGTAGAGCGTCACCCGTTCGAAGGCCATGACGGCACCGCGGCGGACATCCCAATGTGGCTCACTGAACGTGCGCTGCACCAGATCTCCGGCGACCCGCTCGACGGTCTCGGGTTCGATGCGGGCCGCGATGCGGCCGAACAGCCGGCTGGTCTCCACCAGATCCGCGACCACGATCCAGCGCGGCGGCTTCTTGGTCAGCACCGATCCCGGCGCCAACACGAACCGGGAATTGCGGGCCCCCTGGTAATCCCGCGTCTCCCCTTCCCGCAGCCCGACATGCGACAGCAGACCGGCGGTCAGCGCTGTGTGGACGCGCAGCGCGTCCGCATCGTCGCCGGATTCCCGGATGCCGAGGTCCGCGGCGATGCTGCGCAATTGGCCGACCAAGTCCTGCCATTCCCGGATCCGCAGATAGTGCAGGAACTCGTCGCGGCACATCCGGCGGAAAGCGCTGCCGGACAACTGGTTCCGCTGCTCTCGCAGGTAGTTCCACAGGTTCAGGTAGGACACGAAGTCCGAATGCTCATCGGCGAAGCGGGCGTGCTTCTGCCGGGCCGCTTCTTCCCGGTCCGACGGCCGTTCCCGCGGGTCGGGAATCGACAGCGCGGCCGCCAGGATCAGCACCTCGCGCACGCAGCCTTCGGTGTCGGCCTGCAGAATCATCCGGCCGACCCGTGGGTCCAACGGCAGCCGGGCCAGCCGGCGTCCGACGTCGGTGATGGCACCCTTGGCATCGAAAGCGCCCAGTTCCTGGAGCAGCTGGATGCCGTCGCGGATGCTGCGGGCATCCGGCGGGTCCAGGAACGGGAAGGCCTCGATGTCGCCCAGCCCCAAGGCCGCCATCTGCAGGATGACCGCGCCCAGGTTGGTGCGCAGGATTTCCGGATCGGTGTACCGGGGCCGCGATGTGAAGTCGTCCTCCGAGTACAGGCGGATACACACACCGGGGGCCGTGCGGCCGGACCGGCCGGACCGCTGGGCGGCCGAGGCCTGTGAGATCGGTTCGATCGGCAGCCGCTGTACCTTGGTGCGCCGGCTGTAGCGGGAGATGCGGGCCGTGCCCGGGTCAATGACATACCGGATACCCGGAACCGTCAGAGATGTCTCGGCGACGTTGGTGGCCAACACAATCCGGCGCGGGCCGCCGGGTTTGGCGTTGAACACCTTCTGCTGGTCCGCGGTGGGCAGCCGGGCGTACAGCGGCAGGATTTCCGTCGGGAACACGTCGCCGGAGAACGCCTCGCGCAATGCTTCTGCGGTGTCCCGGATCTCGCGTTCGCCGGACAGGAACACCAGCACGTCACCGGCCGGTTCGGATTCCAGTTCGCGCACCGCGTCGACGATCGCCTCGGTCTGGTCGCGCGTCTCGGTACGCACGATCTCGTGGTCCGGATCGTCGGGATCGTCGCTATCGTCGGCAACGACGGGAACTTCCAAAGGGCGGTAACGGATTTCGACCGGGTAGGTACGGCCGGAGACCTCGACGATCGGGGCACCGCCGAAGTGCTTGGCGAACCGCTCCGGCTCGATGGTCGCGGATGTCACGATGACCTTGAGGTCGGGGCGCCGCGGCAGTAACTCGCGCAGATATCCGAGCAGGAAGTCGATGTTGAGGCTGCGTTCGTGGGCCTCGTCGAGGATCAGGGTGTCGTACCGGAGCAGCCGCCGGTCCCTCTGAATCTCGGCGAGCAGAATGCCGTCGGTCATCAGCTTGACCAGGGTCGAGTCGCTGGCCTGGTCGGTGAAGCGCACCGTGTAGCCGATGGCACCGCCCAACGCGGTGCCGGTCTCGTCGGCGATCCGCTGTGCCACGGTGCGGGCCGCCAATCGGCGCGGCTGGGTGTGCCCGATGGTGCCGCGGATGCCGCGGCCGAGCTCCAGGCAGATCTTGGGCAGCTGTGTCGTCTTACCCGACCCGGTCTCGCCGGCGACGATCACCACCTGGTTGTCGGTGATGGCCTTGGCGATCTCGGCCCGACGGTCGCTGACCGGCAGATCGGGGTAGGTGATGGCAGGTACCGCCGCAAGGCGGCTGGCGATCACGCCTTCCGCCGCCGCGATTTGTTCGGCGATCTTCTGGGGATTGTCACCCCGCAGATTCTTCAGCCGACGATCCAGCCGCGCGGCATCGCGGATGGTCAGACCATCGAGACGGTCACGCAGATCGCGCAGCTGAAGGTCGGACACCGGTCCCAGGATAGGTGGTGACCTGCAGCACGGTCGGTTGGCTTCAGAGTTCGCGGACCTTGCCGACTTTCGAATTCACCCCGACGTCCGCTGTCATGCAACACGGCTGACGTGCGCGGCGGATTCTCCGATCGTTGCCGCACTGTCGCCGATCATGGTGCGTAGCAACGCTTCTTGCTCGCGTTGCCCACGCATGTCGGCGCGGGCCATTCCGCCCGGCAGAGTCAGGGCGGCCACACTGAGAGCCAGGTTTACCGGAATGCGCATTATCGGATACCACGGCAGCACGTAAGTCAGGCCCAGGTTCCGCATCGCGTGTGGCCCCAGGAAGGCACTGGTGACCGACAGATGCTGGACCTGTGCGATGCGGCGACGCAGGCCAGGTAGGACGCGGTAGTTCCAGGCCAGCGGATCCTCAGCCATCGGCATCGCCAACTGCTTCGTTGATTCATCGGGCTCGGCCAATGCGGTGAGCGTGTGATACAGAATTCGAATACCGTCACGGAAACTGCGGGGCAGCCACTCGTCCTGCACACCGATCAACCAGCCGACATACCGGGTCAGGTGCGCGAGACCGTCGAGTTCAGCTGGCGAGAACACAAATCCCATGCCGATCGCCGCGGCAGGCGGAGCAATAAGTGCGCCGATAAGGGTGGCGGCCATATCGGTCTGGTTGACCGGCACACCCCATTCATCGGCCTGCCAGTCCGGCATCGCCGCGACGTGGCGGCGCACGAACCCGTGGATCAATCGCACCCGGACCGTGGACCGGTAACCAACCCCGAGCAGTTCCAGGCCATCTTCGGCGACGACATCCAGCGCCCACTGCATGGTCTCGGCAAAACGCTTGTTGGACCCTTTCTCCAGCGCACCCGTGCGCAGCAGCGTCTTGTTGAAGCCGGAGAACTGATAGCCGCCCAGCAGGGACACATCACGCGCGATGTACATCCCATCAGCTCCGGCTCGACGCAAGGTCCGCGCACCGACACGCAGTTTGTCCTGGTCCACCCAGTCCGGTGTGTCTTCGATCTGAGTGAAGAACTCCCGCAACGGTTCCGGCGCGTCATGCACGTTGGCGATGCCCTCAGCCAGGGCCAGGTCAAACAGGGTCCGGGCTTGCTGCGTCCCAGTGGTCACCATCCAATCGACAAGATGATCCGCCGGCTCGTCGCCGACCGTGAGCCGCTGCCCGAGCCGCTCCCACTCCTCCGCGTTGGGGTTGCCAATACCCAGCAGCAGCGCGAAAGCCCGCACGAGCGCCGGGACATCGCGGGGCTGGTCAGGGTGCCGACCAGGAATAGAACGACGTTGTTCTTGAGTCGATGAGGCCATGTTCAAATGCTGACACGAGCATTTACTCGCATACAATTCGTTTCGTGACAGCCCAATGAGCAGCACCTCGGGCGTTCCGCGACGCACACCGCGACAGGAACGCTCGCGTTTGATGGTTGAACGCATCCTCGTCGCCGGCCGAGAAGTGCTGATCGAGCGCGGCTACGACGGCACCACGACGAATCGGATCGCGGAGGTCGCCGGTATCAGTCCGGGGTCCCTCTACCAGTACTTTCCCAACAAGGACACCATCGTCGCGGCGATCATCGATGACTACACCGACCAGGTCCTGCGCACGGTGACCACGCGCCTCGTGGAGCAGGTCGGTCAACCCGAAGACATCGGCTCCCTGCGCGAAGTCATCGCGATCCTGCTCGACGCGATGATGGATCAACCCGAGATGCTCCGAGCGCTCATCGAACACACTCCCCGACTCGGCCTGGGTAGCAAGATCGCCGATTTCGAACAGCGCGTCGGTGAGCTCGCGATCGCCCACCTGCGGATGCGCCCAGAGCCCACTCGCCACGCCGACACCCGGGTCTGGATCGCCGTCCGTGCTGTTGAGCATCTGACCATCCGATATGTGCTCGACCGTCCGGCGATCGACCACGACGAATTCCTCGACGAACTCGCCGCGCTCACGTCTTCCTACGTGATGGTCCGCAACACCACCGCGAAGACCGACCAGACAGCCAACTAGGCTGGGGCTGAACGAGTTTCAGCAACCAGCAACACACTCCGACATCACGGGGTGAGCAGATCGCGGCCGGAGCCCATCGCGGCACCGGCGAGCCGATGCCCCAAACCTTCGACGACGCGCAGGACCGTGTCCCGCTCCTGATCGTTCAGACCGCCGACGGTCATCTCCTCGAGCTGCCTCCACACGTCTTCGATCTGTTGCTGCAATCCGCGGCTCGCGGGCGTTGCTTCCACCAGGTGGGCACGCTTGTCCTCGGGACTCGGGAACCGACGCACGAACCCGGCGTGCTCCAGGCGCTGGATCATGCGCGTCATCGTGGGGGCGTCGGAGCTGGTGAGGCGCACCAGATCCGTCTGCCGCAGCGGGCCGCGGTCCCACAGGTACATCATCACCAGCTCCTGGCCCGGATACAGACCGAGTGGTCGCAGTAGCGTCGCGACGATCGTTCGGGTCAGCCGCGTGAGCTGGAAGACCGCATGACTGACGGGGCCACTGCGGGCCGCCGTCGGCGATGCCAGCGCCTCACACGTCTCCTGGCCTTCAACGCTCTTCGTTGCCATCAACGCACCCCCAGTTTTCATTAGTTGTCCAACCAGCATAACCCCTCCACCTCGCGCGGTAACCCCAGGTGGAATAGCTGTCACTAGATACTTGTTCAAGCAACTATCTAGGAAGGCGACACCATGAACACCACCCACAACCAGCACAGCGGCACTGAGCTCCGTCGTTCCATCGTTCGCCTCGTGACAGCGGGCGCCATTGGAGTCTCGGCATTGTCGATCGCATTCGCGGCGCCCGCCGGCGCGAAGGGGCCCCATCCCGGCCCCGTGATCGACCGCCCCGAGCCGACCAGTTCACTCAGCGCGCAGAACAATGACGGCCGCATCTCTACCGCTCCGGTGAGCCCCGCTCAGCGGATGGCGCCCGGCGCCATACCGCGGTCGCAACCGGCGACGTCGATCAGCGCGCAGCAGACCGCCGGCGGTACTCCACAGTCATCGACGAATCGTGCCGAAAGCCCGGCGGCCCGCCCGGATCCGGCCAGCGGGGCGCGCGACACCGCACATCGTGCGGAACCGAGGACTCCCTCAATGCCAAGCGGTATGACGCCCGCCGATGCTGTCCGTTCGTCCGGAGGCATGGGCGCAGCTACGTAGTCTCAAAGTCGCCACCCGTTGCGCACCCGAATGGAGAACTCCATGGCCGACCGCGAAGACATCATCGACCTGCTGACCAGTTACGCCACCGGCATCGACCGGCAGGACTGGCCACTGTTTCGCTCGGTGTTCACCGCTGACTGCGTGCTGGACTACGGCCAGATCGGCTCGTGGCATGGAGTCGATGGCGTCACCGATTACATGATCCAGGTGCACGTGCCGTTCGAGCACACGCTGCACCGGCTGAGCAATCACGCCATCGAAATCAATGGCGATACCGCCACTGCCCGTACTTACGTCGACGTGTTGCTGATTGCCCGGGACGCCAAGCCACACAAGACATCTGACGTCAACGCAACCGGCTTCTACGACGACGAACTGGTCCGCACCGACGGAGGGTGGCGCATCAACCGCCGAAAACTCACGCTGGTCCGGAACCGCTCCCTCTGAGCGCCAAAGGTCTGCCGAAGAAGGCTAGGGCTGGTCGGGTGCCCAGTAGTCCAACATCGCCGCGAACGTCTCAAACGCCGGCTTGGACACCCCATACGCCGCTTCCAGATGGATGCTGATCGGGAAACCCAACTCACCGACCCCATCGATAACCCGCTTGTACAAATCGAGCATCAGCGTCCGCTTGGCCGCGGGCTCCTCGCCCGCCAGCCGCGTCACGAACTCCTGCTCGGCGGCGACCAGAGGATTGCCCGGATCCTGGATCAGCCAGTTGATCAAACCGACCTTGGACTCCATCTTCGGCACGAACCCGAACGACAGCAGAATCTCCGGCCGGTGCTCGGTGCTCGCCGCGAACTCCTTCAAGAACCCCACGATCGTGTCCGAGTACAGCAACTGGGTCATCCCGTAGGTGGCGCCCTGCTCGATCTTGAAGTTGAAACGTCCCCGCTCGCCATCACGCGTCGGAATCAGAATGACGCCGCGGTTGGGCACCTGATCGCGGTAGATCGTCAACGCATCGGTCGGGGCCACACCCGAACCGTCACCGTCGCTCATGGTGCGCGGCACACCCACGAAAGCGATGCCATCGAAGTCCGCATCCTGCAGCACGCTCAGGCGCTTGCCGAGCGCATCCTCGTCCAGGAACGACGTCACCTGCGTGCACAACCCGCGCATCCCCGGCAGCTCGGGCTTCATCAACTGCCAGAAATCCAGGACGTCCATCTTCGGCTTCATCTCGACAGGCCGGTCGCCGTCTTCCTCGATCATCCCGGGGATCATCACGTGCCGGATACGGCCCTCGAGGCCGACGGCCGCGGCGTTGAGCAGCACCTTGTGCGCCTCGTCGACCGCAAACTGGGGACCGCGCTCAATATTGGGCGGGACCAGTTCGAAGGCGATGGTGTTCAGGGTCACGACTCTGCTCCGGATCTCAGGACTACATACGGGGCGCAGGCGTCACTGACCGCTACGACCCGCAGGCCGTGTTTCCCGTGAAACCTCCACCCTACCGATGGCCTCCAGCAAAGAATCGGCCACGTCCGGCTTGCCACACGTGATAAACCCGTCCCGTGGCTGAACGCGTCAAGTTCCAGAGTTCCACCGGCCCCATGCTGGCCGGGATCATCGACCTACCTGAAGGCACCCCGCGCGGTTGGGGCGTCTTCTCCCACGGCTTCACGCTCGGCAAGGACTCCCCCGCCGCGGCACGCATCTGCAAGCAGCTGGCATCCGACGGCATCGGGATGCTTCGCTTCGACGCCATCGGGCTGGGCGACTCGGAAGGCCACTGGGGCGACGGGTCCTTCACCCACAAGACCAACGACGTCATCGAGGCGTGCAAGTTCATGACCGAGCGCGGCACGCCTTCGGCGTTGTTGGTCGGGCACTCGTTCGGCGGGGCGTCGGTCCTGTCCGCTGCGCGGCAGGCGCCTGGCGTCCGCGCGGTGGTGACCGTCGGTGCGCCCATCGACCCATCGCATGTCGAGAAGCAGTACGACGACATTCTCGACTGCGTGCTCGCGAACGGCAGCGCACAGTGGATGGTCGGCGGGCGTGAACTGACCCTCAAGCGCGACTTCGTGGAGGATGTCCGCGCGGCCAAGCTGCACAGCAAGATCAAGGAGCTGCACCTGCCGCTGCTGATCCTGCACTCGCCGACCGACAACACCGTGGGCATCGAGAACGCCAGTGAGATTTTCCGGACTGCCCGGCACCCGCGCAGCTTCGTCTCGCTGGAGGGCACCGAGCACCTGCTCACCGGACCTGGCCAGGCCAAGCGAGCGGGACGGATCATCGGCGCCTGGGCTGACGCCTATCTGGGCGCTAAGTAGCCTCGTTCGCCTTGGCGATTGCCTCGGCGAGTTCCTCCAGTAGCGGCGGCACATCCAGCGCGGTCACCACGGCTTCGATGAAGACCAGATCGTTCGGATGTGCTGCCGCGTCGGCCAAGGCGGCGTCCAGCTCTCCGCAGGTGGTGGCGCGGTGGGACAACGGGTTTCGGATGCCGAGAGCTGCCGGAATGTCGCGCCACCGCCAGCTGACGATGTCGTTGTACTCTGCGGTGGGACCGTGGATCGCGCGCTCGACGGTGTAGCCGTCGTTGTTCACCAGGATCACCACCGCGGGCACGCCTTCGCGCCCGAACTGGCCGAGTTCCTGGATCGTCAACTGCGCCGCACCGTCCCCGATCAGCAACACCGGACGACGGCTCCGTTCGGCCAGGCCCGCGCCGAGCGCGGCCGGCAGGGTGTAACCGATGGACGCCCACAGCGGCTGACCGATGAACGCCACGCCGCTGGGCAGTCGGTGTCGGGCCATGCCGTAGTACGACGTGCCCTGCTCGGCCAAGACCACGTTGCCCGGGGTGAGGGCGCCACAAACCTTGTCCCACAGGGCTTTCTGCGTCAGTGGCTGATCCGGCTCGAGCACCGGATCAGACCCATCGGGTATGGGCTGGGGCACCGCCGGCGACCGGGTGGGCCGGCCCTTCAGGATGCCGGTGATCGCATCGAGTGCCGCCGACATCTCCAGTGGCGCAAAGACTTCACCCGCCACGACGCTCTGATTGGGGCCGATGTCGATGGTCCGCATGGGGTCGATCTGCTGCGTGAACGATGCGCTCACCATGTCGGTGAACTGAACCCCGGCGGTGACCAGCACCGGGGCCTCTTCAATGGCCCGACGGACCGACTCCTGACTGGAGGTGCCCGCGTAGATGCCGAGGAACTCTGGCGCCGACTCGTCGACCAGGCTCTTGCCCCACATCAGCGTGGCGTGCGGGACGACGTCGGCCGCCAGCAGTGCCTCCAGCTGCGGGACGGCTTCCAGTCGGTGCACCAACAGATCCGCCAGCACGGTCAACTGGTGCTCGCCGATGAGACGGGCGGCCGCCGCAGTGAACAGCGCCAGCGCCCGTGGGCTGGTGCCACTGGTGTACCGCGGCAGGGGTCCGGTCGGCGGTTCGACGGGGAACCGGGCAACGTCGGTGGCCAGCATCAGGTAGCCGGGCAGCTTGCGCTCATGCACCTCGGACAGCACCCGGTCGATCTCGCGAGTGGCGGTGGCCGGCACGAGTTTGGCTTGTGCGCAGGTGATTTCGCGGGCGATGCGGAGGAAGTGGTCGAAGTCGCCGTCCCCGAGCGAGTGGTGGATCACCCGGCGGGAGCCCTGAACGTCGATGGATGGCGTGCCGACGATGTGCACCACCGGCACGTGCTCGGCGTAGCTGCCCGCGATCGCGTTGGCCGCGGACAGCTCTCCGACGCCGAACGTGGTGATCAGAGCCGCCATGCCCCGCAGCCTCCCGTAGCCGTCGGCGGCGTATCCGGCGTTGAGCTCGTTGGCGCTGCCGACCCACCGGATATCCGGATGCGCGATCACATGGTCGAGCAGCTCCAGATTGAAATCACCTGGGACCCCGAATATTTCGGTGGCGCCGAGTTCCGCGAGCCGGTCCAGCAGGTAGTCACCGACGGTGTATTCGGGCATGCCGGCCTCCTGGATTCGCGGGTACTGCGATGGTATCGGCCGATCATCGCCGGCGTTCGATGCACAGAGGCTGGGCGAGATCGCGGACATCGACGGGGAGTCGCTCTACAGTTGCGGAACTGTCTTGTTCCACTGAAACGAGGAGCGTCCCATGCCGACCAGTCGAGCTCCCAAGCGTGCGGCCGGTCGCTGGGATCCGACGCTGGAGGCCACGATCCTCGACGCGACCCTGGCGGCGGTCACCGAGTTGGGCTACGACCGGATGACGATGGATGACCTGGCGGCGCGCGCCGGGGTCGGCAAGGCGGCGATCTACCGGCGCTGGTCGTCGAAAGGCGAGGTCGTGGCACAGGCCATCGCGCACTGGCGACGCTCGCTCGGGACGCCACCCACCCCCGACACCGGCTCGTTGCGCGGCGACCTGGACGCCCTGGTGGATGCTGTTCCCGACTACGACGCCAAGGACATCGACACGATTCGCGTGGTGGTCGGGGTCGCGACGGCGGCGATGCGCGACCCCGTACTGTCGGCAGCCCTCGACGATCTGGTGCTGAGCGTGCCGCGCCAAGTGCTGCGCTCAATCCTCGATCGGGCCGTCGCCCGCGGTGAGATCTCCACCGCGCGCGATCTGACGCTGTTGCCCGACGCAGTCCTCGGGCTCAACATCCTGCGGATGATCTCCGGGCGCCCCATCGACCGCATCTACGTCCGGCGGGTGCTGGACGACGTGGTGCTGCCGCTGGCCACTGCGTCGCCTTCCTGACTGTTAGGGCTTGCGCCCGGTCGGAAACCGTGTCACCGTTGAACGGAACTAATTAGTTCCATTCAATTCGGGAGGCCCCGATGACTACCCAACGCACGCCCGTTCTGATCGTCGGCGCCGGTGCGGCCGGGCTGGCGACCGCCGCCCTGCTGGCCAAGCACGGTGTCGAGTCCCTCGTCGCCGAGAAGCGCCCAGAGCTCTTCCGCTATCCGAAGGCCCGCAACCTGAGTTTCCGCACGCTGGAAATCTTGCGCGGGTTGGGACTGTCCGACGAGGTGCACGCGGTCGGCGCCCAGACTGCGGACATGGTGATCAAGCCGGCCCTGAACAGTTCGGAAGAACTGCCCGCCCTCGACATCGGCGCCATCTTCGCCGGGCTGGACCGCCTCAGCCCCGAACCGGCGATCCAATACTGTCCACAGAGTCGGCTGGAGCCAATCCTTCTGCGCCACATCAGAAATCGTGACGGCGAAGTCCGGTACAGCACCGAACTGGCGTCCCTCGACCAGGACGCATCGGGAGTCAGCGCTGTGCTGCGTGACATCGCGTCCGGCCAGAGAACCGCGATACGCGCCGACTACCTCGTCGCCGCCGACGGTGTACACAGCAGCATCAGAAGCACCCTTGGCGTCCACACGACCGGCCTCGACACGCTGCCGATCTACGTGGTGTTCATCTACTTCCGCGGCCCCTGGCTCCAGTTCGTCCCGCACCTCGGCGACGGTGCCAGCGTGCAAGTGAAAAGCACCGGGGTGGACGGCATCTTCGTCCCGGCGGACGGTGATCTCTGCCTGTTCATCACCACCTATTTTCCGCAGCGTGGGCAGTCCGCCGACCAGTTCACCGAGCAACGCTGCCGTGACCTGATCCTGGCGGCAGTGGGCGAGCCGATCGACATCGAGATCATCGACGTCACACCGTGGCAGCCGCACCAAAGGGTGGCCGCGTCATTCTTGTGCGGCCGCACCTTCTTCGTCGGCGATTCCGCCCATGCGATGCCGCCTTTCCGGGCCGGTGGTGCCAACGTCGCGATCCAGAGTGCCGACAATCTGGCCTGGAAACTGGCCGCTGCGCTGCAGGGCCGCGCCGACCCTGCACTCCTGGCCACCTATCACGACGAACGGCATCCGGTAGGGATGTTCAGCAGCCGGCAGTCGCTGACCGGACCGATCCTCGCGACCCTGGACTTCGATGCCCCCTCGGGCTTCGACGTCGATGAAGAACAGCCGATGTTCGCGCTGTTGGCGGGGTATCGGTACCGGTCGACGGCGGTCATCGCCGACACCCCACCCAGCGGGGCGCAACCCGAGCTCGTGACCGAGTTGCGCGGACAGCCGGGTACCCGGATGCCACACGTGTGGCTGCAAGGCGGCCGCGTTTCCACGTTGGATCTCGTCGGCACCGAGTGCGCCCTCCTGATCTCGGACGACACCGGCAACTGGAATCGTGCTGCACCGGAAGGCGTTGCTGTGCAGACGATTCCAGCAGATGATCGGCCGGCGTGGCTCGCCGCGACCGGCTTGCAAACCGACGGTGCCCTGCTGATCCGACCGGATGCGTTCGTCGCATGGCGTGCCGAGACATTGCCACCCGATCCTGCCGCGACGCTGTCGGGGGTGCTGGCCGAAATATTCGGGATCCGATCCGGCTGCGGCAAGTGACCTTCACTCCACGGCAATCACGTTGGATATCAACGTGATTGCCGCCCCGAAGCACTAACATGATCAGCATGACAGTTCGCCGACATAGGCTCGTGTGGCAGGTCGCGGCAATGTCGCTGCTCGCGGCCTGTGGTTCGAATACGTCGGCGACGCCGTCGGCGAGCACATCGAGCCCGGTACCTTCGCAGACCACGACCGCGGCCCCGCTACCCTCACCGGTCCCCATCGTGCCGATCAAACCGAATGCGCGGCAGGCCAAGTGGGTCGATCTGCAGGTCGGCGACTGCCTGAACACGCCCCCGCCCACCGACCCGAGCGTCGTGGAGGTGACCCTGGTCGACTGTTCCGCACCACATATCGCCGAGGTCTTCCTCCGGGCCAGCGTCGCGGTCAACGACGCCGTCTCCGGTGTCGCCGATCAGCGGTGCGCGGCGGGTCTGACGCAGTACACCGGCCAGAACGGCGGGTACACCTCGACCTACCTGATCGACTCCAACATGGACCGGACGGGACACACGCCGCTACCGAGCACGGTCATCTGCCTCTTGCAGTCGACCACCGGCCTGTCGCTGAACGGCTCCGCTAAGGCTTAGCTGTCAACAGAATGTATTGCGCGGCAACCTGTTCGTGTACGTCTTTCAGTTCGGCGCCACGCGCCTCGATGGCGTAATTGCCCGCCGGCGCGACACAGTAGAACTGCTTCGGGTTGGCCAACAAGATGCAGCGGCTGAGCGTCAGTGCCGGCACCGGATCGGCCGTCTCGGTCCCGTCGACCGACACCTCTTTACCGAAGGCGTTCGCCACGTTCACCGCTGACGACGGGTCCTTGGCCTGATACACACTGGTCTTCCCCCGCGCGAACCCCGTCACGCCGTTGTCCTGGAACACCTTGCTCGAAGTGATGGGGTTGCTCTGGAAGTGCAAGGCGCCGGTACCGGAGTAGACGGCGTTCTGGGAGTTGCGGGGCGAATCGGTCAGCAACGTCAACGCTAGGAGTCCCGTCGGGTCGACCCGCACCGCCGCCAGCTCAGGTGCCGGTTTGAACGGCTCGATCGCACCGACCTGGGCGCCTATCGCCTTGGCCACCAACGCGACGGCCGGATCCGGACCGCCTGTCGACTGCGCCAGTTGGATCAGGACATACGGCCCGCGCGCCGTGAACGACCGGGCGGTGGTCACCTTCGCGCCACGGGAATCGACGTCATAGGTCGACGCCAGCGCATCCGGATGCTCGGGGAGTGCAACAGGTTTCGGCTCCGCGCCGCGGATCTTGAGCTGCAGGGCCGCCGCATTCATCTCACTGGCCGCGGCGGTGGCATCCGCCGGTCCGGCGAACCGCAGCACGCCGTTGATCAATACGGACTTGGTCGCGGACTCCCGCGCCGAGGCGAATCCGTCGATGAAGTTGTGCCGACCGGCAGCGGAGGCAATGCTCTCGGGTCCGAACTGCGCCAGCGCACCCGGCGTGTCGATCACGAAATACGTTGACAGATAAGGCTCGGTGAGGGTGCTGTCGACCTCCCACGGCCCTACCACGTAACCGGCCAACTGTTGCGCCTCGACCTTCGCGCCGACCTCGGGGGCACCCGCGGTGCCGTAGGGCTCATGGGCCTTGGCCGGGTAGGACCCCGGCTTCAGCTGCGCCGGGGCGACGATCGCCGGCGGTGGCGGTGCCGTCGAGGTCGCTGGTTTGGCAGACGAGGTGGTGCCTGGGCTGGACTGTGTAGACCCGCCGCCGCAGCCCGCAGCCAGCACTGCCACCGCGAGTGCCGCTCCGCAGTTGACCAGACCCCGCATGTGTTCCTCCCCCGCCGACTGCAGACCAACCTACTCACTGTCAGGTCTTGGTGGCACTGAACTGCATCACGTGCCCAAACACCTTGGTACTCGTATCGATACGGAGCCCATTGCTCCGCCCCTCGACAACCAGCTCATCGGGGTTCACCAGCCGGAACGGCGACCGGTCCACCCGGTGCACCGCGGTAGCGACCGGTGTCCGCGTGAGGTCGTAGCCGACGAACAGTCCGCCGGGTTTGAGTACCCGGGCGATCTCGGCGACCGCGGCCTCCCACTCGATGACGTGGTGCATCATCAGGCAACTGACCACCGAATCGAATTCATCGTCGTCGAACGGCAAGCGGGTGGCATCGGCGCTCTGCACGGTGACGTGCGGATTGTCTTTCAATCTGTGCGTCGCCGCGTCGACCATCACGGGGTCCAGATCCGTCGCCGTGATCGACAAGCCGGGACGTGCCGAAGACAGCCCCTCCGCGATCGCGCCACTGCCTGAACCGATTTCGAGCAGCTGCTCCCCGAGCCGATCGGTGGGCAGCATGTCGAGGACGGCACGGGTGGTGGTTCGCCACATGGCGCCGCAGCAGAATGCCCGCTCGACTTTGGACATCACCGGCATTGCGGTCTCCTCCTCGTAGGGTGCTTCGAGTATGGAGCCGCCGACGGCATCACTGCTTGGACGGATCCGTCGAATTCCGCAGCGCCCGGGCGATCTCCGACGGCGCAGCGCCGGTCATCTCGCGGCACACCCGGTTGGCATGGGACCCGTCGGCGAATCCCGCCAGGTGTGCGGCATCGGTGACCTGTTCGCCGTCGGCGAGATGCTTCAGCCCGGAAATCAGTCTGGCCCAGCGGGTGGCTGCCGAGAAGGACACCCCGGTCTGCTGCCGGCACAGGCGGCCGAGGTAGTCGGGCGACACCGCCACCTCATGGGCGACCGATGCCAAATCCACGGAATCAGTTGTGCCACTGTAAATCAGGTCCATCGCCTGCCTCAGCTGGGGATGTAATCCCGGCTGTTCCTCGGGGGCACCGCACAGACTGTCGACCAAACACGCGGCGGCCGTTTCGGGACCGGCATCGAGCGCCGATTCGACAGCGCGAGCCAGCTGCTGGCCGCCGGACGGAAACCAGATGCCGTCGCGGGACTCGCTGCGGCTCAGGGCGTGCAGTGCCGCCCCGGGCCAGCTGTGTGGCGCCAGGTAGAGCGCCAACGTCAGATCGGTGGGTTCAGACCAGACCGCGTGGCCGGCGCCGCTCGCGATGACGACGACGTATCCGTTCCGGGCCTCGACATCGTCCGTTCGGACAGTCAGCGGGCCGGTCAACCCGACGCCGACCTGCACCGCGGGATGGTGGTGAAGGTCCAGGTCGCCGAAGGTGCCGACGACCATCATCTGCGCCGGACCCAGCTCCCAGACGGGCATACCCGATGTTAACGCCGCGGCGGCCGCCGCTCGATGACCGCCAGCGCCGTTTGCGCCCATCGCAGGTTCTCCTGCTCGAACGAGATACCGCGCATCAGCGTCAAGTAGGGCCCGACCCGATCCGCCTCGGCCAAGAACACCGCTTCGCTGCGGCCACCCAGTATCCGGGTGCGGATTCGCTCATAGAGGTCGAGTTGCTTTGTGGACCACTGGATTCGATCGCGCAGGCCCGCACACACCGCCACGTCATTGCCGCTGTCGACGGTGGAGACCTGGACCAGCAGGTCGTCGCGCATGGCCAGCGGCTTGGGCGTGGCTTCGGTGAAATCGTGCACGGCGGCCCGCCCGGCGTCGGTCAGGGTGAACATCCGCTTGTTGGGCCGGCGTTCCTGTTCGACGACGCGGGCCTCGATCAGCCCGTCGGCGGCGAGGCGGTCCAGTTCCCGGTACAGCTGCTGCGGGGTGGCCATCCAGAAGTTGGCGACGGACGCGTCGAAGCCCTTGGCCAGGTCATATCCCGAGGCCTCACTGTCGAGCAGGGCCGCCAAGACGGCGTCACGCAGAGCCATGCTGGAGAGTCTAGTAGTCAACAAAGTGATTAGTCACATATAGACATGCCGACCTTGTCCCGCTAGCGTCACCGATACCTAATCAACAAATTGACTATGCGAGGTATGCGATGCAGGCATTCCGCAAGGCCGTCGAAGCCCACGACCCCGCGGCGATGGTGTCGTGTCTGGCCGACGACGTGGTGTTCACGAGCCCCGTTGCCTTCAAGCCCTATCCCGGCAAGCCGATCACCGCCGCGATCCTTCGCGGCGTGATGCGGGTTTTCGAGGATTTCCGCTACGTCCGTGAAATCAACGATCCCGAAACGGGCAGCCACGCACTCGTTTTCGAGGCCACCGTGGCCGGCAAGACGGTCAACGGGTGCGACTTCATCCACGTCGACGACGAGGGCCTGATCGACGACTTCATGGTTATGATCCGGCCGCTGTCCGGCGCCATGGCACTCTCCGAGGCGATGGGCGCCCAGTTCCCCCAGATCCAAGCGGAGGCCGCTGAAGAGATGGCGGCCCTCGCAGCGAAGGAGCAATGAGCATGAAGATCGGTCTGGGCATCAACTACGCCGGCGGCTTCAAGGAGGTCGTGGCCGAGGTCGCCGAACTCGAAAAGGCCGGACTGGACGTCGTTTTCGTCCCCGAGGCGTACTCGTTCGACGCCATCAGCGCGCTCGGCTACCTCGCCGCCGCCACCGAGCGGGTCGAGCTGGCCTCGGGCATCCTGCAGCTCTACACGCGCACCCCGACCCTGACGGCCATGACCGCGGCCGGTCTCGACTACGTGTCCGACGGCCGCTACATCCTGGGCCTCGGCGCATCCGGCCCGCAGGTGATCGAGGGCTTCCACGGTGTCCCGTACGACAACCCGATCGGACGCACCCGCGAGGTCGTCGAAATCTGCCGTCAGGTGTGGCGCCGTGAGCGACTCCAGTATCAGGGCAAGCACTACACCATCCCGCTCCCCGAGGGCCAGGGCACCGGCCTGGGCAAGTCGCTCAAGCTGATCAATCACCCTGTCCGCGAACGTATTCCGGTGCTGTTGGCGGCGCTCGGCCCGAAGAACGTCGAGCTGGCAGCCGAGATCGCCGAAGGCTGGCAGCCGATCTTCTACCTGCCGGAGAAGGCCAAGGACGTCTGGGGCGATGCCCTGGATGCCGGCTACGCCAAGCGCGACGGGACGCTGCCGCCCATGGACATCTATGCCGGACCGGCGCTCGCCATCGGCGACAACGTCGAAGGCATGCGAGAGTTCATCAAGCCCCACATCGCGCTGTACATCGGCGGCATGGGCGCCAAGGGCAAGAACTTCTATCACAACGTGGCCACCAAGTACGGCTACGGCGCCGAAGCCGACCGCATCCAGGAGCTATACCTGGCCGGCGACAAGGACGGTGCCGCGAAAGTCGTTCCCGACGAACTGGTTCGGGACATCTCGCTGATCGGTAGCCGCGAGTTCGTGAAGGAACGCGTGGCCGCATTCCGTGAATCCGGCGTGACGGTGCTCAACGTGGTGCCGATGGGTGCGACGACCACCGACCGGGTGAAGCTCATCGAGGAGCTGCGCGACCTGGTCTAGATCGGGGACAAACTGCGGGCCGCCACGGGAAGATGGGCACACACTCCTGAGCCGGAGGGCGCCCTTGACCACCTACGACCCGCGACGCCGTCTGGTACTGCTGCGCCTGCTGGCGCGGCCGTACCGGTACGGCGGAATCCGTCTGCAGCGGCGGGCAATCCTGCTCGTCTACATCGTCGCGTCTCTGGTGTGGGCATTCGCCGGACCGCAGTTCGTCCGGCTCTTCGCGCCCAGCCTCACCCGCACCGACCTACTGATTCTCACCTGCCTCGGCGCGACCATCTACCTGATCGACGACCTGGTGACCTTTGCGGCGATCACGCCGCATCTGCGCAAGCTGCAACGGTGGTTCGACGAACCGGGTACTGCCGAAGCCGCCGATATCTGGCGGACGGCTGCCGAGATTCCGTTGGCGCCGATGTTGAGGCCGGCGTCGTTGCTTTTTCTCGCCGGCCTCAACTTTCTGTGGATCGTCGTACTGATCCACCTGCTGCACCTGCCGCCGATCACGTTCCTGCTATTCCTCCCCGGCGCCATGCTGTTCCGGTTCTACTGGTTCACGCTGCGGTCCTTGGTCACCGAACAGATGATGCGCCCGGTCCTCGCCGACATCAGCCGGCACGTGACGGACTTCGGCGAACGAGTCCGGGCCCGAGTCGGCTTGCCGTACCGGCTGCTCGGCACCATCCCGTTGATCGCGGTACTGGCCGGCACGATCGTCGCGGGAATCGTCGGTCCACACACCATCCGAACCCTGGCCATCGGCGTCGGCCTGTCGCTGGCCATTTCGGTAACAGTCGCTTCCCCTCTGCTGCTCCTGGTCACCCGATCGGTGACCGAACCGCTCCGCGACCTGCGCCTGGCCGCGGACCGCGTCGGTGACGGTGACTTCACCGTCCGGGTGCCGATCACCAGTACCGATGAAATCGGCTTACTGGCCACGGGATTCAACGCCATGACCGAAGGTCTGGCCGAACGAGAACGCCTTCGGAGCGCATTCATCACCTACCACGACCAGGCCATCGTCGAGCACATCCTCGCCGACGACGGAGGCCGGCTGGCAGAGGGCGAGGAAGTGGAGGTCACCGCGCTGTTCATGGACGTGCGCGGGTTCACCGGCTACTCAGAACAGCGACCGGCACGGGAAGTGGTTGCCATGCTGAACCGGTTGTTCGCAGCGGTCGTGCCGATCGTCGGCAAGCACGGCGGGTACGTGGACAAGTTCATCGGCGACGGGCTGCTCGCGGTTTTCGGTGTGCCACAGCGCTGTTCGGACCATGCCGACCGGGCGCTGGCGGCAGCCTGCGAAATCGCCGCCGCGCTGCACGACCGGGGCGGCGATCCCGACGTCGGCATCGGCTTGAACTCCGGCACAGTCGTCGCGGGAAACCTCGGCGGCTCCGGGCGGTTCGACTTCACCGTGATCGGCGACCCGGTCAACGTGGCGGCGCGCGTCGAGTCAGCCACGCGGCAGACCGGTGACACCATCCTGCTGAGCCAGCACACCTGGAACCTGCTGAGCCCCACAGCGCGTGCGGCCACCGTGCCCAGGCCGGCCGTCCCGCTCAAGGGAAAGACCCAGACGGTGAGTCTCTACGCTCCCGGCTGACCGTACACGGCAACGACCACCGAACGGTCGAAACTGTTCTCCGACCACACGCCCATGACGGTGTTGGCGCAGTTCGCCATGATCGCGTAGGTCGGCGGGTCGTAGTACCACTGGTTGAGCACGTCCAGGTTGTTGATCGCGATCGACCGGTTGATCGCCACCGTCTGAAACACCTTGCCCCGGAAGCCCGCAGCCTGGGCCCGCGTCTGCGGGGTCGACCCGTCCGAACCGAGGTCACCGTCCAGGTCGCGGTTGTTCAGCACGTCGTTGGCATGCCACTCCGCCGCGAGCCGCAGCTGCGGGCTGACCGCGACATCGTTCGTGCACCCGGCCTGGTGCTGAATGGTGAAGACGTTCGCGACCACGCTGTTGTTCAGGCGGGAGTTGTCGGCGTGCGCGGCGGCCGGAAGCACGGCACCACTGCCGAAGACGGCCAGCATCACCCAGACCAATCGGGTACTCACGATGCCCCCAAATGGTTGTTCGCCGCCGAGTTGCGGAGCTGCGATATCAGCTCCGGGCAGAGTTCATTCAGGGCCTGTCCGACAAGATAATTGGCCAGGTTCGGGTCGCCGCCGGTCACTTCGGCCCCGATGTCACCGATGATCTGCGCATAGCTGCGGCCCGTGGAAATCTTGTCGCACACGCCGTGCCCGTAAGCGATGGCAGCATCGCTGCTCGGGAACGCGAACCCCGGCCGCGCGTTCACGCTGTTCACGTAGGTCACCGGATCAGCAAGGGCCGGCGGCGCCGTCCACCCGATTCCGGCGGCGACCACGACCAGCATCCCGGGGATCACACCGGGTCGAACTGCGAAATCAGCCATCGATCGTGCACCTTGTCGAGAGTGACCCGCACGGTCGACGTCGAACCGGTGGGAGCATCATTTCCGATGGTGGTGGTCTGGTTCACGAAAACCAGTGCTACCGCATGATTTTCGGTGGCCGACACCGACGCGACATCAGGCACCGTCGCTACCGCCGAGATGTGCTTCTGCTTGGCCCCGGGGGCCACCACCGTGTCGACCAACTTGGTGTACTCGCCGCGGAAGCCTCCTGCCAGGCGGTCAGCAGCGGCTTTGAGCTCCGTGTCGACGGTGTCGGGGCGATAGGACAACATGGCGACGGTGCCCTCGCTGGCTGCCCGCACCGACTCGGTGGCGGCGGTTTGCGCAAGCCGCACCGAATCATCTTGCCATTTCAGGTATCCCGCAACGACGGCAAGGAGCATTGCCACGGCCGCCAGCGTCACCCCAACCCACCGCGCCCACGGTCTCCCCGAATCACTCTGCGCTACCGCAGGTTCGGCCTCGACTGCCTCGGCCACGTCGACTGACACGGGGCGTTCTTCGATGTCCACTGTCATGATCTGTCCTTCATGTTGCCCTGACCGTCTGGTGTCTCACGACACGAACTGGACGTTGGAGATTCTGGCGCCGGCACCGTCTTTCGCGACGCTGATCCGCATGCGCCAGTTTCGCGGTGGGCCGGCCGGCGCCTCGGCCAACGACGTTCGCACCGATACCGCGAGCAGCACCTGGGCGACATCGCCAGTCACCGACTCCAGGCCGGCCTCGGTAACAGTGCCCTCGGACTTCGATCGGGCCTGTTTCACCACGGCGACGAACGGCTCCGACCGACGCTGAAAGTCCTCCCGGAACGCACCGGTGGATGAATCAAGAATCCGCCGGATATCGGTGTCCGCCTCCGTGTAGCTGATCGTGGTCAGGTTCAGCGCTGCCTGGCGCGCGGTCTGCACGTACAAGTTCTTCAGCGCTTGCCCCTCCTGCGCTTGGTGAGCGCGGAAACCCAGCCAGCCCACCAGGGCACCGACGGCGGCAACCAGCACCAGCCCCGCCGCAACCACCGGCGAGATTCGCGGCAACCGTTGCCGTAAGGACGGTTTCGCCGCTACGTCAGCCTCATCAACTGTGTCGCTGAGATCGGCAATCGCATCTAGTTGTTCGGCGTCAGCATGCTCTGCCATGTCTTGCCTTTCGTGGTGGTGGCCAGGTCTGAGTCGGTGTATGGCTTGCCGTCCGGGCCCACGTACCCACCGGTCGCGGGGTCATAGGGCACGAAGGCCACCGGTGGCGCCGGTCCGGGCGGAGCACCGGGACGCTGCCGTGGATCGGTGCCCGGTGCGTACTGCGGGACCCCCTGCCCCGTCAGGGTGGCGTTGGGGTCGCCTTTCCAGACGTAACCGTCGTTGAGGGGCACGTACTGCTCGTTGCTCTCGCAGAGTTCAACGGTCGGTGACCGCTTGGCGGGGTTGTTCTCGCACGGAATGTTCCGCACACCACGAACATTCAGGTCGGAATCCTGCGGCACCCGGCAGTACAGCTCACCGGCCGGCCGCTCCGGGTAGTCCACCTCGCTGGGTATCCGCTGCTGTTTGATCGGCAGGAACCCGGTGTTGCACGGTGGCGGCAGATTCATGTTCAGTTTGAAGTCCAGATAGATGCCGCGGTAGGGCGTCTTGAGGTCCGAATCAGCGACGGCGATGGCCGACATCAACGCAGTGCCCTGCGGGAACAACACCAGCAGTTGTTCGATGTCGTGCCGATAAGTGACCGCGATGTCACCCAGGCTCACCATGTTGGCCAGCAACAGCGGTAGCGCGGGGGCGAACCTGTCGAACAGGGCCCGGCCCTCGTCCAGGGTCGGTTGCCCGAGCTTCAGCAGCTCGGCGAATGCGACGTTCTGAGCCTTGAACTGGCCCGTGATCGAGGCCAGCCGCTGCGCCCAGGTCGCGATCGAATCCGCGGTCTGCACTTGGGAGTTCAGTACCGCGGGGCTTTGGTCGATCAGTTGCGTGATCGGGCCGACGTTCTTGCCGGCCTCGGTGGCCAGCGCCGTCGAGCCGTTGACGATGCGCGACAACTCGGGCCCGAGCCCACTGACCGCCTTGTCGGCTTCCTCGACGACGGTACGCAGATTGTCCTGCGGGATGGCTGCCAGCGCCCGGTTGGTGGCATCGAGCAGGTTGCCGATATCGGGCGGAATTCGTACCTGCCCGACCGGGATGGTCGCGCCGCTACGCAGTGCCGGTCCACTGTCGGATTGGCCTGCCGCAGGGATCAATTCGATGAACTGCTCGCCGACGGCCGAGCGGCTGTGGACCGCGGCCGACACGTCGGCAGGCACCTTGATCGACGAGTCGAGGTTCAGCTCGGCGCGGACGCCGCCCGCAGTGACATCGACCGCGCTGACCCGGCCGATCTCCGTGCCGCGGTAGGTGACCACCGATGTCGGGTACAAGCCACCGGATTCGGGTAGTTCGACGGTCACGGTGTATCGGCCGAACCCGAGCAGCGTCGGCACGTGCACGAAGCCGAATGCCATTACGCTGCACGCAATTACGGTGACGGCACCGAGGATCGCCAGCTGGGTCCAGACGGTGCGGGACAAGCGCAGACGCAACATGTCAGTACCCCCCGAAGTGGTAGGGAGCGATCAGTGGGTTGCCCGCGGTGTATGGGCTGGGCATCTGACCGATGGTGCGGCCCCACTGCATCTCCAGTTCGGTGAGGTTGCCCTCCCACCGGGTTCCGGTGAACAGACTGCTGTCGAGCCTGCTCAAAGTCAGGTCGATGACCATCGTGATGTTGGCGAAGTCTCCCCGGAACCAGTTGCCCAGATTGCTTTTCACCCACGGGTAGGTCGACAGGAAGTCCAGTCCCTTGGTCAGCGCGGGCCCTGCATCGGCCAGCGACCGCAACACCGGCACCATGTTCCGCAGATTCGCGACCAGGCTCTCCTTGGTCTGCGTCACCGTCGACGAGGCAACGGCGCCGAACCGCCCGACGGCGTCGATTGCATTGGCGAGGTTCGCGCGCTGCTCGGCCAGCACGGCCAATGCCTGCGGAATGGTGGTCAGCGCCTTGTCGACGGTGCGCTGGTTCGCCGCGACCTGGCCGACCAGGGAGTTCAGATTCTCTGTGGCAGAGATGATGTCGTCGGTCTGGGCGTTGAGCCGGGCGATGAACGTGTCGAGCTGGGTCAGCAGACTGCGCATGTCGTTCTCGCGCCCGGCCAACGCTTTCGCGAAGGTCTGGTTGATCTCCTGCAGTTGAGCCAACCCGCCACCGTTGAGCAGGATCGACGCCGACGCGAGGGCCTGCTCCGTGGTGGGATACGTTGCGGCCCTGGACAACGGGATCACCGCGCCGTTGGTCAACTGTCCCTGCGGCGGTTCGTTGGTGGGCGGGCTGAGCTCGATGTGCATCGAACCGAGCAGGCTGGTCTGCCCGACCTTGGCGGTGCTGTTGGCGGGCAGGTGGACATCTCTGTCGATCCGCATGGTGACCAGCGCGTGCCAGTCCTGCACCTCGATCTTGGTGACGTTGCCGACGTTGACGTCGCCGACACGAACCCGGGTGTTCTGCTGGATCACCACGACGTCGGGCAACTGCGCTTGGATCACATACGAGCCCGGTCCGTCGCCGACAGTGCCGGGCAGCGTCAGCGAATTCAGGCCCCGCCATTGGCATCCCGGCAGCACCAGCACGCTGACGACGATGAGCGTCACGGTCACGAGGCGCTTCACGGCTGTGTCCCTTGCGGCGGCACCATGAGGCCGGCCAGTCCCTGGCTCGGATCGGTCGGCGCGGCCGCGGGCGCCTCTGCCGGCAGCGGACCCGGCGTCGGGGCCTCTTGCGGCGCAGCCCCGCCCGGCCGCAACCGCGGCTCGCTGTAGGTGACCTCATTGGGCCGGGCAGTTGCGCCGACGAACGGGTTTCCGCCGATCGGCAGGAAGTTGTACTGCCGGTTCTTGATGATCGGCGCCAGATACTGCACGCACAGCTTGGCCGACTGAGCGAAGTTCTCCCGCGCCGCGGACTGGATTGCGCCGCAGAGGAATTGAACCGTGTCCGCGAAGTTCACCGGCGCCAGGATGCCGGTGATGGCGCTCTGCGCGGGGTCGTAGATGTTGGTGAAGTTCTGGAACACCGTCGGCGCGATGTGCAGGACCTGTTTGAGATCCGTGCGGCTGTCGTTGAGTGCCGTGGTGATCGCGCCCAGATGGTCGAAGGTAGTCCCGAGCCCTTCCCGGTTCTCCGCGATGAACCCGCGCAGATCCTTGACCGCGGTGTCCAGATTGCGTGTCGCGTCGGCGATGTTGTTCGGCGTGCTCGACAACGCGGTGGTGATGGCGGCCATATTGGTGTTGAAGTCCGCGAGCAGGTCGCTGCTCGACGACAGTGCGGACACCAGCATCTGCAGATTGCGGACGGTACTGAAGATGTCGGTGCTGTGGTCGCCGAGCGCCGACATCGCGCGGGACAGCTTGATCACGGTGTCGCGTGCGGTGTCTCCCTGTCCACGCAGGTTGTCCGCGGCGCTGTTGATGAATTCGCCTACCGCACTGGGACCGCCGGGGCTGGTCGGTTGCAGCGAGTCCGTCAGCTTCTCGAGTTGCTGGCGGAAGTCGTCCCACTCCACTGGCACCACGGTGCGATCCAAAGCGATGGTGGACCCTGCGGCGAGCTTCGGGCCGCTGGTGTAGGCGGGCACCAGCTGGATCGCCCGCGCGCTGACCAGTGACGGCGACAAGATTGCGGCACGGACGTCGGCGGGCAGTGCGTATTGCGAGTCCACCGAGAAGGTGACCTTGGCGGCACGCGGCTGCGGTTCGACCTTTTCGACTGTACCGACGGTGACGCCCAGAATCCGGATGTCGTCGCCGGTGTACAGGCCGTTTGTGTTCGCGAAGTACGCCACGTAGGTGCTCGTCGTGGCGGTGACCCACCAGGATCGGGCCAGTCCGGTGACCGCGACGGTCAGCGTCACAGCGAGACTCACTGCGATGGCGATCCGCCAAATCCCGCGTCCGCGATGATCTTTCGTACCGAGGTCGACTGCCATTGTCACCGCCCTCCCACCGGGGAGACCGGGTCCGAAACCACACCCGGTGAACCGCTGGGCGAATGGCTCGACGGCGGTAGCGGGGTGGGCGGCGGGACGGTCGGTGCGGGCACCTCGCCGGGAGCCGGGGCCAGCGCCGGCGGTCCGGGCGGCGGACCACCCGGTGCGGGTGCGGGCAACGGCTCGCGATACGGGTAGCGCGGATCTCCTGGATTGCCGGTGATCGCATCGGGCAGAAACAGATTCGGCGGTCCACCTTGGCCGGTACGCGGGTATGGCGTCGGCAGGGGCGGGATGCCGGGCTGGCCGGCGCCGGGCTCGGTCAGCTGCGACGGCAGCAGTACATTCGGGTCCAGACCCAGATCGGAGAACGCCGCGTCGACGAACGGCTGATCGAACTGTCCCGGGAACAGGTTGACCAGTGACGCTTTGAAGAACGGTCCCGCACCCAGCACTTCACCGAACGACATTGCGTACCGGCGCAGCAGGTACAGCGTGCGCTGCAGTTCCTGCTTGCGATTGTCGAGGATGCCCAGTACGCCGTTGAGCTTGTCGACGGCGGGTTTGAGTTGCGTCCGATTGTCATTGACCAGACCGGACAGCTGTTGGGTGGCCGTGCTGACATTGACCATCAGCGTCTCGACCGAGTTACGTTGCGACAGAATCTCACTCAGCAGCGCGTCCGTGTTCACCACCAGACGTGCGATCTGGTCGCTGCGCTTGGCCAGCACGGACGTCACCTTGTCCGCGTCGGCGAGCAGCTGGCGCAGCTTCGCATCGCGGGTGCCGAGGGTGTCGGAGAAGCGCGCCACGCCCTCCAACGCCAGTTTCAGATCGGGCGGGGTGTTCTGGAAGGTCTGCGCCAGCGTCTTGAGTGCCGACGACAGCTGAGTGGTGTCCAGGCCACTGATCGTGGTGGTCAGGTCACCCAGCGCAGCGGGCAGATCGTACGGCGACGTGGTGCGTTCAATCGGGATGGGACCGGCCAGGTTTCGGTCGCCCCGCGGTGTCAGCTCCAGCACTTTTGTGCCGAGCACTGTTTCGGTCTTGATCGCGGCCTCGGTACGGTCGCCGAGGTCGACGCCGTCACGCACCGTGAAATCCACGCGAACCTTGGCGCCCTCCAGATGGATTCCCGAGACGCGTCCGACCCCGAGGCCCGACACCCGCACGTCGCTGCCTGTCTTGATGCCGCCGGCATCGGCGAAGTACGCCTGATAATCGGACGTCCCCTTGATGAACGGGATCTTGTCGTAGCTGAATGCGGCGGCGACGATGGCGACGATCAGCACGATGCCGGTCGCACCGACCGCCAACCGGTTGCGCTCGGCTAGTGGCTTGATGTTGAACCTTTTTCGCGTCATTTCGGTGTGCACCGCCCGGAATCCTGGCCGGCGACCTTGACGTACACGGGTTGTCCGCCTTTGCCGTTGAGCTTGAGCAGCGCGTCGCAGAGGTAGAAGCCGAAGTAGTCGCCGTACAGCCCGTTGCGCGAGAGGATCTGGTATGCGTCGGGCAGCGTCTTCACCAGGTCGTCGACGTAGTCGTGGTCCGCCATGATCTGCGCCGACACCCGATCTGT
Source organism: Mycobacterium sp. PDNC021 (assembly GCF_048282635.1). Classification (NCBI taxonomy): domain Bacteria; kingdom Bacillati; phylum Actinomycetota; class Actinomycetes; order Mycobacteriales; family Mycobacteriaceae; genus Mycobacterium; species Mycobacterium sp. PDNC021. The sequence goes on along the minus strand of NZ_CP182502.1, from coordinate 848,174 downwards.
CTGTTGCACAGTCTGTTTGATGGGTTCACGAGCCGCGGTCAGCAAATCTGCCACCGATCTGGTCGCCGCGTTGATGTTCGCGACCCCGGTGGCGATGTCGGACTTGCGTTCGGCCAGGCCCTGGACGAGTTGTGAGAGCTTGTCCAAGCCGTCGGCGAACTGAGTGTCGCGGGCGGCGAAGGTGCCCACCACGGTGTTGAGGTTAGTGATGACCTCACCGATGAGCTGATCCCGACCGGCCAATGTCGTTGTCAGCGCCGAGGTCTGGGCCAGCACCGACGAGATGGTGCCGCCCTGGCCCTGGAACACCCGAAGCAATTCGCCGCTCAGCGCGTTGACCTGGTCCGGATCGAGCGCCCGGAACAGTGGTCTGAAGCCTCCGATGAGCGCGTCGACATCCAAGGCCGGCGCGGTCCGGGACAACGGGATCGTCTGGCCCGGAAGGAGTTTCCGCACCGACCCGGGCCCTTCGTCGAGCGACAGGTAGCGGTCGCCGATCAGGTTCTCGTAGCGGATCGTCGCCGTGGTGCCCTCGGTCAGCGTCAGCTGCCGGTCGACGGCGAAGTCGATGGTGACGGTGCCATCCTTGTGCAGGGCGAGGCTCTTGACCTTCCCGACCTCGACGCCGGCGATGCGAACGAAGTTGCCGCCCTTCAGACCCGAGACGTTGGTGAACACCGCCTGGTAGGTGGCGCGTGAATCGAATCGGAACTGCCCGAACACCGTCAGCAGGCCGAACATGAAGAGCAGACTGACCAGGGTGAAGATCACGACGCGGGTGACGGTCCCGCGGATGCGGCTTCTCACGGTGACCCCGAATCGGGTTGGGGTTCACCCATCTCAACCCCTGGCAGCCCTGGCGCCGGGCCACCGGGGTACCGGATTCGCGGCGGCTCCGGTTGTGGTTTGGTCACCGGGAAGTAGTTGGCGAAGCCAGGGAATCCGATGCCCGGGTTGGGCCGCATATCCAATCCGTCACCGAAACCGGTGTCGGTCACCAGATACTTCACCGGGAAGTTCTTGCTGACGTCGGGCAACGAACCGCAGCTCGGCTTGCCGCCCGGTCCACCGCTGGCATTGACGACCGGCAGGTTGTCGGGGAACCGGTAGGGATCGGCACCGGCCAGCAGCGCGGCATCCATGATCACCGATTTCCCGTTGCCGCCCATGGCATACCGACCGCCGTGGTCCAGGAACCATTGGGCGCCCTGGAACAAGCAGGTGTAGGTCGGCGAGTACTTGTCGAGCAGCGCGGTGGTCGGCCTCAGCAGATTCGTCGCCAGCACCAGGTTGGTCTGGTTCGCGCCGATGGTATCGATCCCCGAGCGGGAGAATCCGACGGCGGACAACAGGAGTCCGTCGAGTTCTTTCGACTGACCGGCAATAGTGGTGGCGGTCGTCGAGAACGAGTCCAGGGTGGACACGATGTCCTGCGCCGCAGTCGAATACGCCTGCGCGGTCTGGCCGAACAACTGCCAGTCCCTGCGCACCGTGTCCATGCGCGGATTCACCGCCAGCAGTACCTGGTTCGCGTCGGTGATGGCTTGTCCGATGACCTCGCCTCTACCGCGCAATGATTCGGCCACCGCCGAGAGCACCGAGTTGAGCTTCGTCGGGTCGATCACCTGGACCACCGACTGCAGGTTCTCGAACACCGTGTTGACCTCGACAGTCACATTCCGTGACTGCAGCACCGCACCTGACCGAAGGCGGCCTCCGCTGGGACCGGTCGACGGCACGTTGAGTTCCACGTACTTGGCGCCGAACGCGGTGCTGGACCTGATCTGCGCTTCGACGTTGCTGGGCAACTGCGCGAAGGGACCGGGGTCCATCCGCAGTTTCAAGGTCGAAAGTACTTGTCCCGCAGTGTCGGTGCGGCTGCCGATCGATTCCACTTCGCCGATCTGCACGCCCCGCAGTTTCACCTTCGCGCCGTCTTCCATCACCAGACCGGCCCGATCCGAAACCAGGGTCAACGGCACGAATCCCCGCAGTGAGCCGGAAAACAGCAGCCACGTCATCGCGGTCATCGCAACGACCACGATCACCAGCACCGGCGCCCACCAGATCGGGTCGATCTGCTCACGCCGAGTTCCGTTAGTGCCCTTCGCCATTCGACTCAGCCCGCCAGGTGGAAGTTGCCGGACTGTCCGTAGACGGACAGCGTGATGGTCAGCAGGATGAAGACGCCCGCGGTGATCGAAGTGCGCACCGCGCGGCCGACAGCCTCGCCGACACCGGCCGGCCCACCGGTGGCGGTGAAGCCGTAGTAGGTGTGCACCGCCATCACCGCGGCGGCCATGGCCAGCGCCTCGAAGAACGACCATGCCAGGTCATTCGGGTGCAGGAACGTCGTGAAGTAGTGGTCATAGACGCCGCGCGATTGGCCGTAGATGATCGTGGTCCCGAAGCGGGTGGCCAGGAACGACATCAGCACCGCGACGGTGTAGATCGGGACGACCGCCACCACACCGGCGACGATCCGGGTCGCCGCCAGGTACGTGACCACTCGGATGCCCATCACTTCCAGGGCATCGATTTCCTCGTTGATGCGCATGGCGCCGAGCTGGGCCGTCGCCCCGGCGCCGATCGTGGCGGCGAGCGCCACCCCCGCGGTGGCCGGCGCGATGAAGCGCACGTTGAGGAAGGCACCCAAAAAGCCGGTGAGGGCTTCGATGCCGACATTGGACAGGGTGTTGTAGCCCTGTACGGCGATCAACGCGCCGGTGGACAAGGTAAGGAACCCGACGATGACCACGGTGCCGCCGATGACCGCCAACGCCCCGGTACCCATACCCATGACGGCGATCAGCCGCAGCACCTCGCCCGGATACCGCCGGACGGCGTCCCCTGTGGCGGCCAGGGCGCTGCCGTAGAAGGCCGTCTGCTCGCCCAGCCGACGGGTCGCCGCGATCGCCTGGCCCGCCAGTTCGCTGAGCTGAGACGGGCGGTCGACATCCACATCGGTTGTCATGGCGCCACTTTCACGCCGAACGCGGTTGCCAGAATGTTGATCAGGAACAGCGCCATGAAGGAGAAGACCACGGTCTCGTTGACCGCGTTGCCCACCGCGGTCGGGCCGCCACCGACCGAAAGCCCCTTGTAGCAGGCGATCAGTCCGGCCGACAGACCGAACAGCAACGCCTTGACCAGGGAGACGATCACCTGGGGCAGGCCGGTCAGCAGGGTCATCCCCGCGATGAACGCGCCCGGCGTCACGTGCTGGATATAGACGACGAAGAAGTAGCTGCCGGCCAGCCCGACGACGGCGACCATCGAATAGAGCATCGCCGCGACGAACGTTGCGGCGAGGACGCGCGGCACGACCAGCGCCGGAATCGGGTTGACGCCAATGACTTTCATGGCGTCGATCTCTTCCCGGATGGTCCGGGCACCCAGGTCGGCACACATCGCGGTCGAACCGGCACCTGCCACGACGATCGCGGTGACCACCGGCCCCACCTGCGTCACCGAGGCCAGCGCAGCGCCGGCACCGGACAGGTCGCCGGCGCCGACCTCGATCAGCACGATGTTGAGCGTGAAGACGATCAGCACCGTGTAAGGAATCGACAGCACGACCGTCGGGACGACGGAAACCCTGGCAACGAACCAGATCTGCTCGATCAGCTCACGCCAGGCATATGGCGGACGCAGCATCGCGGCGAACGTCTCGCCGGTCAGGACGATGAAATCGCCGACCGCCACAGCGGGACGCGCCCAGGCCGCGGAGGCGCGCGGAGACGACTGAAGCGTTTGCGCCACAAGCTGCCTCCCAGTGCCATTTTTCGTCGAGCTTGGCCCGGACGTTAGGAAGGCACCAGTTTGCTGTCAACGCAAAAGAAGTCGCATAGGACGTCGTCAATAACCGAAGATGCAGGTCGACTCAACGCAATTGCTTCGGTTCACCCGGATTGAATCGCCCTGAGCCAAAACCTACTGCGTGTGGCCCCGTCGCAGCTCAGTTCTGGTCGGCTTTGGCGCTCTGCGCAGTTTCGCCCGCCGCCGCCGCAGTCCTCGCCGGCTTTGGCTTGGACTTCGCCGGCGACTTCGGTGTCTTCGGTGTCTTCGGCGTCTTGCCTTTCGGGCTGTCGCCGGACGCCGCGCTGTTCGCCGCCTTGTCGTCGCCGCCCTTGTGCTGGCCGGGCTTCGTGCCCTTGTCGCCCTTCGGCGCTTCAGACGTCGGGTCGTTCGAATCCTTTTGATCCGCATGCTTTTTGCCCTCGGACTCCGGCTTCACCGCGCCCTTGACGTCAGGCGTCTTCGCCTCAGATTCCCCGCTCGCCGGACTCTTCGCGTCCGCGGGCTTCACCTCAGGCTCGGTCGCCGGTTCCTTCGCCGGTTCCTTGGCAGGTTCCGCGGTCGGTGGCTTCACCGCGTCCTGACTGCCGGCGTCCTTCACCCCGGTTCCCTTGCCCTGCGCAACCTTGAGGTCAGCCTGGGCGGCCGCGGACTCCGGCTTGGTGGCAGCGGTGGCCTTCGGCGAGTCCAGTTCCGCCGCAACCTCTTTCATCGCCGCCACCGCCTTCAACGCCGCCGTCGGCTGCACTGCCGCGGACGATGCCGGCGGCCGGATGATGTCGCCGATCTTCTGGATCACATTCGAGATCCCCGCGACCACGGCCTTCGTCACGTTGACCGCTGTATTGGCCACCCATTTCACACCTTGGACAACTGCGTTGGCCACCCATTTGACCGTGTTGACCACCGCTTGCGTTACCGCCTTCGCGACGTCGACAAACGCATTCCAGGCAGCATCGACGACTTTCACCACTGCTTGTCCAATGTTGACGGCCACGTCCACGACCGCGCCGATCGCCAGTCGCACCGCGGCCAGTACCCGAGCCGCGATGCCCTCGACGCCCCCGACGCCGTTCAGCCGCAGGATCTCTTGCGCGATGACGAAGGCGGCTTGCTTGGGGATCCAGTCCGCATAGAAGACGCCAAACTTGCCGCTGCCGGGCTGGTCGTCACGTGTGGTGTAGATGAACAGCGGCCCGCCGAAGGACATCGTCTGCCAGGTCTCGATGAGGTCCTTGATGTACTCGGCCTGCGTCTGTTCACTGACGTGATCGGTCGGGACTCCGTACTCGGTGATCCAGATCTTCTTTGCCCCGTCGCCGAACACCACCATGAGATCGTGGATGGCCTGAATCTGGGTGTACGGCGTTAGGACTTCGCCCTGTCCGTCGGAGAACTTCAACGTCTCCTGGTACGGGTGGAAGGCCATCGCATCGAAATAGCCTTTGGCGCCCGCGGCGTACATCTGCGCGACGTAGTCCACGGGGTTCATCGTCGTCCCACCGAAACTGAAAACGCTGCCAAGACCGGCGGCGATGACCGTCGCCGCGGGGTCGGCGGCTTTGATGGCCGGGTAAGCGGCCTGCAGCAGTTGGGCATAGCTGGCCGGCGAAACCGGGTCGTAGAAGCAGACGCAGTTGACCTCGTTCCACACCTCGTAGGCCGAGATGGTCTTGCCGTACCGGGTGGCAACCTGGGTCATGAAGTTCGCGTAGGCGACGGGGTCGGGCGTCTTTGCGCCCGGAAAGTTGCCGTCGATCCCGGCCCAGACCGGGGTGCTGTTCACCATCGCGAGGACACCCATGTTGCGGGCCTTTGCCGCGTTCATGATGTCGTCGATCGGCGCCCAGTTGTACTGGTTCGGCAACGGCTGCGTGTACACCCACGGGATGTACACACGAACGTCCTGCACACCCATGGCTTGCAACATGTCAAGCGTGGTGTCGATATCTTGCTGCGACATCCCGTACAGGCTGGAGTCAGCCATCCCGATGGTCGACGGCGCCGAGACGATCTCCGCCGTCGGCGTCACCGCGGTGTGGGCTACCGGTTGCACCAACTGCGCCGCATACGCGCAGACCACCGCGAGCGGAATCAACACTGTCAGCACCCGGTGCACTGCCCGCCACCCGAGATTGCCGAAATGCCCAGCCATGACCGCCCCTTTGGATGTGCCAACAAGCCCGCGCGCGAGCGCTGTCCAACTCAAATTAACGCCTGGGGATAGTAGCCATGGTCGGTTTGCCCGACTTGCTTCACCCTCCGAATGGCAGAGGTGTGAGGCGGCGGCCTCTACCGGCGACAGAAACGCGACTTCGCCCGCAGTCCGCGTATTGACGCATCTGCCAAAATTCTTTGCCAGAAGCGCTGCGACAGTCGTTCACAACTGTTAATTTTCTGTCTGTACTGCGGCTCGATGCCGGTCAGCCACACTGCTATGCGGTAATACCGCAGCAGCGGGTGATCTGCCGGGGTCTGATGGCCGCGCGATGTGACTATGGAGGACCCGAAATGCCTGGTGCGCACCGCCGTTCGCAGCCCAAAAAGTTGGCGGTATCGACGTGGCTGGGCACAGGTGTAGCTGCCGTCGGCGTCAGCGCGGCACTGCTGGGAAGCGCGGCGGTCGCGAGCGCCACCCCATCAGCCGACTCCGAGTCCGCCTCGTCCTCGTCGACTCCGGCGCAGCCCAAGAAGCCACCCGCGCAGAAGAACACCAAGAACAAGAAGAAGGACGCCGCTGCCGCTGCCGACGCGTCGGCCCCCAAGGCGGCGCCGGACACCAAAGCCGCCTCGGACACCGAGGCTTCGGCTGACGCGTCCGCGGATTCCGATAACGATGCGAAGCCGGCACGCAATCGCCGCACGAAGGCCGAGAACAACGGCCGGTCGACGACCGCCCCGAACGCCGGGACTGTCGCGAAGCTGCCGTCGGCCGCCGCCCAGGCGGTAGCCAACAACCCGTCGACGAAGAATCCGCTGAAGACCGCGGCCGCGGTGAAGCCGACCACGGACACCGCTGCCAAGGACGCGCCGAGCTCGGTGACGCCGGCCGCCGCGTCGGCACCGGAAGCGACAGCACCCAGCACCCCGCACGTCACCGTCGCCGCAGCCGAAACACCTTCGGCCACAATCACTTCGATTCCCAACACCAAGGCGTTGAGCAGCGTCGCGGCGCCGACCATTCCCGCCAACGTCTCCGGACTGCTCTCGGTGCTCGCCGCCGTCGGCCAGGCACTCGGCGCCGCCACCCTGACCACCGAGGAGTCCCTGGCCGGGGCCGTGGTTGGCACGACCAAGACCGTGAGCAGGCTGCTGGGCATCACACCCGCACTGGCCACCACCACGGAAAAGACCAGTGCCGCAGCAACTCTCACACCGGCGCCCACCGAGACGTGGCAACCGGGCCAGACCGTTACCGCGGACGAGTACATCAACACCGCGCTGACGGAGATCGCGCAGGCGCGCACCCTCCTCGGCACCAGTTGGGTCAACGGGTACTCGCGCTACGAGTTGCGGATGGCGGCCACCTACCTCACGACGTACCAGGCGAACCAGCAGACCCTGATGGACGCCTACGCGGCGAACCCGACCACGACGAACCTGAGTGCACTGAAGACCAACGAGGCGCTGGTCGGCAAGGCCGTGACCGCGCTGAAGACCGCGCGTTACTGGGCCGCGAATCGCGACATCAAGGCCGTCATCGTCGACGCCACCACCAACGCCCGCATCTACGCCTCGGTCCCGCTGTCCATGTACGCGGGCGTCGAGCCGATCGTCACCATCTCGGTGAACGGCGGGCCGAGCATCAAGGTGCTGGTGGACACCGGATCGTCCGGCCTGGTGGTCAACGCCAAGAACGTCGGCCAGACCGGCCTCGGCAACTCGGTGGGTACCGGCACCGGCGCCTACAGCGGCGGCCTGACCTACAACTACAACACCTACAACACCACGGTGAACTTCGGGAGCGGCATCGTGACGGCGCCCGTCTCGGTCGACGTCATCACCGACCCGACGCAGCAGGCCGCGTTCGCCAACTTCCTGAAGAACAACGGCGTCGTGGGTGTCCTGGGTGTCGGCACCAACGCGGTGGGCCCCGGCCCAGGACTGGTCACCACCGGCCTGCCCGGCGCACTGAAGAACGGCATCTACATCGACGAGGCCGCCAAGACGCTCACCTTCGGCCCCAACCCGCTGCCGGCGCGCGTCACCACGTCGGGTTCGCCGAACGTGATCGGTTCCGTCAGCATCAACAACGGGTCGAAGACGCCGATCAACCTGCTGATCGACTCCGGCGGCGTCACCGGCACCCTGCCGTCGACGATCATGGGCGCCTCGGTGCCCATCGGCACCGTCATCTCGGTGTACGACAGCAACGGCACGCTGCTGTACTCGTACAAGACCACATCGTCGTACACACCGGTGGTGACCTCCGACGCCTACAACGCCGAGTTGATGAACACCGGTGCAATGCCGTTCCTGCACAACCGGATCTACATCGACTACTCCACCGCAAACGGGTCGACGGTCTTCGACCTCTAGGCCACGCCGCGAAATCGTCCGCTGTTTCGCCGCACTCCGCGGCGAGGCAGCGGACTGTTTCTGTGCGCAGTTTCCGCACGCAATACCGAATTATCAGGCGGTTCGAACGGGGTTAACAAAATACGCGATCCCGCGTTGCGGATCTGACGTGCCCGTTAGTCTTCTCGCACGTAGTCGCCGGTTAACGTAGTCCAGCTACTCGCTGGACGCGACTGATGGGAGACAGCCAGGTGGAGAATCTCATGGCGAACGCGTTCGCCTACCCCTGGTGGGTGTACGTCACCATCCCGTTGGGCGCGGCGTTCGTCGGCTGGATCACCAAGATCATGGCCCTGAAGATGATGTTCTATCCCGTCGAGTTCAAGGGCATCCCGCCGTACCTCGGCTGGCAGGGCCAGATCCCCAAGCGCGCGCCGAAAATGGCTGCGGTAGCGGTGGATTCGCTGACCTCGGAGATTCTCAAACCCGAGGAGATGTTCGACAAGATCGATCCGAACGAGCTGGTCAAGGAACTCGCCGAACCACTGCGGCAGACCTCGGCGGAGATGGTCGACACCATCATGATGTCGTTCCAGCCGCAGGTCTGGCGCGCTACGCCCGACCAGCTCAAGGACGTCGTCGTCAAGAACGTCGAGAAGCGCATCCCGACGGCCATGGCCGCGATGTTCGACAAGCTGCGCGGCCAGGTCGACCAGATCTTCGACATCAAGCACATGGTCGTCACCAACCTGGTGCGCGACAAGGTCACGCTCAACACGGTGTTCCAGGACATCGGCAAGCCGGCGTTCAAGTTCCTCATCATGTCCGGCCTGCTCTTCGGCTTCCTGATCGGTCTGGTTCAGGCCGTGGTGTTCGGCATCACCAACTGGCACTGGTCGCTGCCGTTGTTCGGCCTGCTGACCGGTGGTCTCACCGACTACGTTGCGCTGCAGATGATCTTCCGTCCGCTGGAGCGCAAGAACGTCTTCCTCGGCATCAAATGGCAGGGCGTCTTCCAGCGCGAGCGCGCGCAGGTCGTCGAGGGCTACGCGGCGCTCATGGCCCGGGAGATCTTCACGCCCCAGGCCATCATGGAAAGCATGCTGAACGGCCCGTCGTCGGACCGGTTCTTCGACATGATCTCCACCGAGATCAGCGCGACCATCGACACCCAGATGGGCTTCACCGGCAAGATCATCAAGTCCGTCGGCGGCCGCCAGTACGTGGACATGAAGAAGCAGATCACCGATTCGATCATCGACAAACTGCCTGAAACGTCCACCTACATCGAGGGATACATGCGGGATCGCCTCGATCTGGAGAACGTCATGGTGACCAAGATGATGCTGCTGGATTCCCTGTCCTTCGAGAACCTGCTGCGGCCGGCGTTCAAGGATGACGAGTGGATCGTCGTCGTGCTCGGCGCCACCCTCGGTTTCCTGTTCGGTGAGCTGCAGGCCCAGCTGATCCTGCTACTGGCGCACTGACCAGTGATTTCGGCGTGATCCGTAGCGTTTGTCGCTACAAATCACGCCGAAACCGCCAGAGGGTCGCTAAGTCTGGCCGGGCACTCCGGTCAGCTTGCGGACGGTGAGTACCTCACTGTCGCGGAAAGCCCGCCCGTTGGGGTAGAGCAGGTCGCTGAACCAGGTCTTGGGCTCCGATGGGTACGGGTGATCCCACGAATCCCAGGGGAAGTAGGTCTGGGTCTTGCCTGCCACGAGCCCCCAGCTGTACGCACCGACGTTGCGCTGCTTGGCAATTGGCAGAATGCCCTCGACGGTGCTGCCCTGATTGCGAGCCAGGTACTCGGTGCACAGGATGGGCCGGCCCATCGGCGCGAGCTCATCGATCCGGGCCGAGAAGTCGGCCGGCTTGGCGTAGCTGTGGAACGAGATGATGTCCGAGTTGTCCAGCTGGATCGACGCGATGGCGCTGCGCTGCGCAGGGTTGGCCCAACTGCCTTGCCACACACCACTTGTCAGCGGCTGCACGGGGTCGACGGCTCGCGCCCATGCGAACACCTGCGGTAGCAGGTCGGCGACGAGTTTCATCTTGTCGCTGCGCTCGACCTTGCGATAGACCGCGGCCGGGTTGTCGGGCTCGTTCCACAGATCCCAGCCGAGCACGCGGTTGTCGTTGCGGAACAGGTTCAGCACACCGGTGACGTAGTTCTGCAGTACGGCACGGTAATTCGGATCACCGATCCGGTCGGCGCCCGGGCTCTGCACCCATCCCGAGTTGTGGACGCCCGGTGTCGGGGCCCGCTGCACGCCGAGTTTGGGATGCGGGTCCCAGCACGAGTCGAAGAACACGAACAGCGGCTTGATGCCGTTGCTCGAGGCGATACTGACGAATTGCGTCAACCGCTGCGAGAAGCCCTGCGGGTCCTGCGCCCACAGCAGATCGTGCAGGAAGACGCGGACGGTGTTGAACCCGAACCAGCGGGCGGCACCCAGCTCGGCGTTGATCCGACCGGGGTCATAGGTACCCGACTGGAACATCTCCAACTGATTGACCGCGGTGGAGGTGATGTAGTTCCCCCCGACCAGCCAGCCCTGCCCCTGGTACCAACTGTTGGCCCGCTCGGGCGTCCAGCGGGCCCCGGCCGCAGACGCCAGTGCCGGTCCGGAGAATCCGGCCATGGCAGAACCCGCTGCCAGCAGCAGCGGCACCTTGAGAGCGGTTCTGCGGTCCACCGCACGAGGCTACTGATCTTGATGGGGCTATTGGGCCGTGCTTATCGAGTTGCAATCAACCAGTTGTCGGGCAGTGACGCTGAATCCGACGCGTCAGGCATTGATCCCCGCCGTGAGAATCGCGGCCAGCTCGCGATACGCGCTGGCATCGTCGAGTCCGGTACTCTCGCGGACCCGGCGCTGCTGGATGCGCACCATCATGGTCGACGCCAGGTCTGCGGCGAAAGCCGCATGGACATCGCGGAATTCGCCGCTCTCGACGCCTTCGGCGATCATCTCCTGCACCCGGCCGGCGGCGATCTGGGTGTTCTTCTCGTAGACGCTGCGAGCTGGGGCGAAGGCGTCGAGGTCCGCCATGAACTGGTCGGACGCGGCGTCCAGCACCGTCCCGACCGCCGACAGATAGGCCGTGATCCGGGCCCGGGCGCCATCGACTCCGGCCACGAGTCGCTCCACCTCGTCGGTCGCCTGGCGAAAGAACTGCACGGTCGCGGCGCTGACCAACTGTTCCTTGCTGCCGGCCAGGGTGTACAGCGTCGACTTCGAGCACCGCAGCCGCCCGGCGATGTCGTCGAGCGTGAGGTGTGCGAATCCCTCGTCGAGGAACAGCGTGATCAGGGCGTCGAACAGCTCGGTGCGGCGGCGGGTGCCGAATGCCGGGGACGTGCGCGCGCTCACAACGGCATAGTACTGCGGACCCTTTACTCAGTACTACTCAAATAGTACTGTGTGAAGTAATTCAGTACTGTCTGACGTATTAGTGGAGTATCCGGTGCCTGTTGATCGCCTCTTGCCCAACGACGAAGCCCACGCGCTCATCGAACTCACCCGCGACATCGCCGACAAGGTGCTGGATCCCATCGTCGACCAGCACGAGAAGGACGAGACGTACCCCGACGGGGTGTTCCCCACACTGGGCGAGGCCGGGCTGCTGAGCCTGCCGTACCCCGAGGAGTGGGGCGGCGGAGGCCAGCCCTACGAGGTCTACCTCCAGGTGCTCGAGGAGCTCGCGGCGCGGTGGGCTTCGGTGGCCATCGCGGTCAGCGTGCACAGCCTGTCGTGCCATCCGCTGATGACGTTCGGTACCGACGAGCAGCGGCAGCGTTGGCTGCCGGAGATGCTGAGCGGCACCTTGGTCGGCGCCTACAGCCTGTCCGAACCGCAGGCCGGTTCCGACGCCGCGGCGCTGGCCTGCAAGGCTGTTTCGTCCGACGACGGCTACCGCGTCACCGGTTCGAAAGCATGGATCACGCACGGCGGCTTGGCCGACTTCTACACCCTGTTCGCCCGCACCGGCGAAGGCTCCCAAGGCATCTCGTGCTTCCTGGTGCCGAAGGACACGCCAGGACTGTCCTTCGGCCGGCCTGAGGAGAAGATGGGCCTGCACGCGGTGCCCACCACCTCCGCGCACTACGACGACGCTTTCCTGCCCGCCGAGCGCCTGATCGGCGCCGAAGGCCAGGGCCTGCCGATCGCGTTCAGCGCGCTCGATTCCGGCCGACTCGGTGTCGCCGCGGTCGCCGTCGGCCTGGCCCAGTCCGCGCTGGATCAGGCGGTGGCCTATGCCCAGGAACGAACGACGTTCGGCCGCAAGATCATCGATCACCAGGGCCTCGGCTTCCTGCTCGCCGACATGGCTGCGGCAGTTGACTCTGCACGGGCCGCCTACCTGGATGCCGCCCGACGGCGCGATGCTGGGCTGCCGTACTCGCGCAACGCCTCGGTGGCCAAACTGGTCGCCACCGACGCTGCCATGAAGGTCACCACTGACGCGGTCCAGGTATTCGGCGGTGCCGGCTACACCCGCGATTACCGCGTGGAGCGCTTCATGCGCGAAGCCAAGATCATGCAGATCTTCGAGGGCACCAACCAGATTCAGCGCCTGGTGATCAGCCGGAGCCTGACGAAGTAGCCGCCCGCCGAACTACATCCGGCTGACGTCGATGATGGCGTTCGCGAATTGCGTGGGCGCCTCCTGCGGCACGTTGTGACCGATGCCGTCGAGGACACGGTGCTCGTACGCCGCGGTGTACATCGAGCGATATCCCGCGCCGTCTTTCGCCGCACCGTCGAAGTCGCTTCCGATGGTGATGGCGGGGACATGGATCAGCGGTTTGGTCTGCAGGCGTTGTTCGTCTGCGTCGTAACGACTTTCACCCTCTGCCAGGCTGAGCCGCCAGCGGTAGTTGTGGATCACGATGGCGACGTGGTCCGGGTTGTCGAACGACCCGGCGCTCAGTCCGTAGGTCGCGTCGGTGAAGTGCCACAGCGGTGAGGCCTTCTCCCAGATCAGGCGATTGAACTCCTTGGTGTTCTTGCGGTAGCCGAGTTCACCGCGCGGCGTGGCGAAGTAGTACTGGTACCACCACCCCAGCTCGGCCTGCGGCTCCAGCGGCTGCAGGTTGGCCGCGCGATTGACCACGATGTACCCGCTGACCGCAACCAGACCGGCGACCCGCTGCGGCCACAGCGCGGCAACGGCATTCGCCGACCGCCCGCCCCAGTCGAAGCCGCCGAGGATCGCCCGCGGGATGTTCAGCGCGTCCATCAGGGCAATGACATCCGCGGCCAGCGCGGCTTGCTGCCCGTTCCGGACCGTCGTATCTGCCAGGAAGCGGGTCGATCCGAAGCCGCGCAGATACGGCACGATCACTCGGAAGCCCTGATCCGCCAGGAGCGCGGAAACGTCTGCGTAGCTGTGGATGTCGTAGGGCCAGCCGTGCAGGAGGATGACTGGCCGACCGTCTGCCGGCCCCGCTTCGACGTATCCGACGTTCAGGTCGCCGGCGCGAACCTGCTTGACCGCATTCAGGTTGTGCTCCGGTGCGGGCGGAGGCGTCGTCTTCACGGCCGCCGGCTGCTCGGACGACGACCCACAGGCCGCCAGCGACGCGGCACCGACCGCTGCCGTCGCCATCAAGCCGAACTGCCTTCTGCTGAAGCCGTTCACGGTTCGTCGTTCCTTCCAGAGCGTCTCGGTAGGCCGCCCACGATTCACCACCGCGGCGCACGGCACCTATCTCACCCGCTGTTGCATATCGTGTCCAACGATAGATTTCGATGGCTGACATCTACTTCAGAGATGAGGGCCGGCCACGGCGCTGCGTCAGACTGCCGCCCACCCACCGTCGACACTGAGGGCGGCGCCGTGGATGTTGGCGGCGGGCATCGGAGCGCTGCGACAGCGATAGCTATTGCAGCGGAATATCGTGCCCCGGACCGCGTTCCGACTCCGGCCGCACGCCGAACCACCGTCGCGCCGCTTCGGTGATCTGCAGATCGTTGATGCTGGCCTCCCGGCGCCGCATGAGCCCGTTGTCGTCGAACTCCCACAGCTCATTGCCGTAGCTGCGCCACCACTGCCCGTCGCCGTCGTGCCATTCGTATTGAAAGCGGACCGCCATGCGGTTCCCCCGGAAACCCCCCAGGCTCTTGCGGAGTACGTAGTCGAGTTCCCGTTCCCACTTGGCCGTCAGGAACTCCACGATGGCAGCGCGGCCCGTCACGAACGTGTCGCGGTTACGCCATACCGAGTCCGGTGTGTACGCGGTGGCCACCAGCTCGGGATTACGGGTGTTCCACGCATCCTCGGCCGCTTGCACCTTCGTCAGCGCCGACACTTCGTCGAACGGCGGGAAGGGTGGTCGGGACTCCGGGATGCCGGACATGGGCGAGCCTCTCGTCAGGTGAAGGGCGGGACCCAACGGCCCGCCGCCCTTCACAACCGTAGGAGCACCGTCGACATTTCCTGCGGCTCACACGACACCCGTAGTTGTTAGTTCGCCTACACGTCACCCCATCTGCGTTGACAGCTGTCAACGCCGCCGAGAAGGATCGACGGCGTGTCCGCCAAGACTGAAGAACAGGTATTCAACGAAATCGAGAGCCGCCTGACGGCCAAGTTTGCGGACCTGCCTCCGGCTCGCGTGACTACCGTCATCGACGGCGCGCGCGAGCAGTTCGCCGGCAGCACGATTCGGGACTTCGTACCGCTCCTCGTCGAGCGACGTGCCGACGATGAGCTGACCAGGCTCTTGGCCGACAGCTCCGACGCCCGGTAGGTCCCCCACTCGGCGGGGCGCCGAGTTTGCTGGCGCCACAACGGGTTCCAGCGCCAACCCGTTACCCTTTGAGACCTTTCTGTGAGGACTTTGAGGCGATTGAAACGGTGCGGTCACGGTCGCGGCTCAGTCCCGTGTCGAGCGCGCATCCGATTGAGAACATGCCTTGAATCCGTCTCCCGCGGTGCTCTACGGTTCAGCTGCGCAAATTTTCGGCGCTGGTAATTTAAGGGCACGTTCAAGGAGACGCCGGTGATGATCAGCTTTGGTCGAATCGCTGTGAAAGTAGTTGCCAGCGCCGGTGTGTGCGCTGCCGCCGTGGCCGTGAGCCCGACTGCAGCGGCAGTCCCACTCAAGACCGGCGGATACGCGTGCGACACGGGCGCCGCAGCACCTGCAGCCGGGGCACCCGCCGCGGCAGCAGCTGCCGCGCCCTGCGCCGCCCCCGCCGTTGAATCGTCGGGCATCATCGGCCCCCTGGCCGCCGCTCCGGTGGTCCCGGCAGCAGTCCCGCCGGTTCCTGCGGTGGTCCCGCCGGTCCCGGTAGGCGTGCCTCCGGTCGTGCCACCCATCCCCGCCGGCTTGCCGCTCGGCGCCCCGATCCCGATCGCCGCGGCTCCCGCCGCGATCCCGATGGACATGGGCGGCATCGCAGACGGCAAGGAAGCCCGTACCCTGCGTCCCGTCGACGCCGGCGGCCCGACCCCGAACCTGCCGACCCAGCCGGGCCCGCAGAACTGAACCATCCAGCTGCACAACCGCTTTCACCGAAGCACCCGAGCCCTCGCGGCTCGGGTGCTTCGTGCGTTGGTGGCGTTGACCCTGCACTGAGGGCGAACTTCTGCGAGTAACGACCGCCGTGGATTCAGGGTCAACAGTCACCCCACGCTGACCCTGTACTGAGGGCGCAGTTGTGCGAGTGACGAACGCCGTGGACTCAGGGTCAACGCGACGCAAGAATGCGAATTGTCCTGCGGCGCAGGCTATGGCTCGACGATGACGGGATCGCCGACGTTGACGGTGTTGAAGTACCACTCGGCTCCCGCGGGCGCCAAGCCAATACAACCGTGGCTGACGTTCTCGAAGCCCATCGACTCGACGGCCCAGGGCGCCGAATGCACGAACAGTCCGCGTCGGCTGATCCGTACCGCGAACTCGACCTCCGTCATGTACCCGTCCGGATGATCGACGGGAATGCCAACGCTGCTCGAATCCATAAGTACATTGCGGTCTTTCGCCAAAACGGTGTACTTGCCAGGCGGCGTCTCGTACTCCGGACGACCCATGGTCGCCAACAGCACGCCCGACTCGCCGAGGTGCGGAAGATGGTGTGGCGCCGGCATATCCGGTGGAGTCTGACCGTCGATCGTGACGGTGAAGGTGTGATCCGCGATGTGCGCGGTCCCGATGACCGCGGGGCCCGTCGTCAACGCCATCGGCTGGCCGCCGACCGTCAGCTTGATCGTGCTGTGCGCGGGCCAGAAACCATCTGGAACCCATTGCACCACTTTGTTATCCAGCCATTCGAACTTGCCCGTCATCGCGGGCGTCGAGGTCACGTCCAGCGCCAGCTCGGCGGCTGCACGGTTGGTGATCGGCCGCTTGAACGTCACGACGATCGGATGTGCGACGCCTACCGGAACGCCCTGCGTCGGCTGCGTCGACTCGATGATCGAGCCCAGTGGCAGTCGAATGCCTGCCGTCTCGATACCGAGCGCGCCGCCAGTGGTGGTCGTGGCGACCACGACCACAGCAAGGACACCGTGTACAAACACCCGCATCTATCCGACCCCTTCGTGCGCTGGCCGCATGGTTGAACTCCGTCATGGTATGGGCCGGCGAACGCCGAAATCCGTACGGCGCGTCAATATTTCGGTCAAAGATTCGTCACGGATTGGCTACCCGACATCACGAAATGTGACGTCGATCGAGATGCGGGCCCGCGGGACGCGCGTCACCGATGACCGGCAATACCTGCCGACATCTGCGGTTTCCCGACATCCAAGGTTGACGGGGGCGACAATTACGGCCGGCGCCACGGAAGGGGCAAGCCATGACAACCGAGCGACTAGCGGTCCAGACCGCAGCCGACGAAGAATGCGTCGACTGCGGATACACACCAGAGCTGAAACGGACCCTCGGCGGCTTTCAGGTCTTCGCGGTCTCGTTCGCCTTCATGTCGGTGGCGGTCGGGATATTCGGCACCTACGACGACCTCCTCAATACTTCGGGCCCAGTCGGCATCTGGCTGTGGGTGCTGGTCGCCGTCGGACAGACGCTCGTGGCCCTCGTCGTCGCGCAGTTCGCCGCCCGCATCGCGCTCAGCGGATCGTCGTATCAGTGGGCGTCGCGGTTGGCCGATCCCAAAGTCGGCTGGTTGTTCGGCTGGCTTTCGTTCTGGTACCTCGCGATAGCGGTGGTGGCCGTGGACAACGCGTTGGCCAGTCAGGCTGTCATGCCGCTACTCGGCATGACCCCCAGCGAAGACACCGCACGAGTCATCACGGTCGCGGTGTTAATCGCGCAGACAGCCCTGGTCATCGCCTCCACTCGCCTGCTCGGCCTGATCACCTCCGGCGCGGTGGGGCTGGAACTCGCCATCATCGTGCTGATCGTGGTCGCACTGGGGATCGTCATGGCGGTTACCGGCGACAGCAATGTCGACAACCTGAGCAGCCGCGGGATCGCGTCGCCGTCCCCTGACTACTTCGCGGTGGGCGGCGGGTTGATGGCCGGCATGGTCATGGGGCTCACCACGCTGGTCGGTTTCGACTCCGCCGCGAACCTGGCCGAGGAGGCCAAGGATCCGTTCCGGAGCGTGCCGCGCGCCATCGTGGCATCGGTCGTCGCGGCGGGTGTGGCGGGTCTGGTGTTCCTCATCGCCCTGACCGTCTCGATCAAGGACGTCGCCGCGGTGAGCCACAGTGGTGCGCCGGTCGCCATGATCGTCCGCGAGCAGCTCGGATCGGTCGCTGAACGAATCTTGTTGGCCGGCATTGCCTTCGCCATGTTCGGAGCCGGCATGGTGGTGATGGCGGCGTGCTCGAGGCAGGTTTTCGCGATGGCACGTGACGATCGCTTCCCGGCCCACGCGCTGATGCGCCGGGTCAATCCGCGCACCCAGACACCGGTGCCCGCGACCCTGCTGATTCTGATCGTCGGGGTTGTGCTGATGGCGACCCTCCGCGGAGACGCGCTCATCCAGCTGATCATCGCGTCGACGATCCTGCCGGCGTTGATCTACGGAGCCATCGTCGTGCTGTACCTCGCCGTCCGGAAACGTCTGGAGCACAAGGAAGGTGGGTTCAGGCTGGGCCGCTTCGAATTGCCCGTCGCCGGCGTCGCACTGATCTGGGTGGTCTTCGCCCTGTTCGTTCTCGTGACACCCGATTCCGCGCGGGTACCCAGCTTCATCGTGCTCGGCCTCATCGCGATCGGCGTCGGATACTTCGTCAAGATGTTGGTCTTCAATCGCGAGGTGCTCGACACCGAGCCCGGTATCGACGAATTCGCCGTGGCGGCGGCCGACCGATGATCCCGTTATCGGCCCGACCCGGGACACTCACCGGACGGGTGGTGTGCGCGGATGACGCCGAATACGCCGCGGCTTGCGCCGGATTCAACCTGCTCTACACCAATCGGCCCGCAGCCATCGTATTCGTCAGGGACACAACGGATGCCGTCAACGCGTTGGCATGGGCACGCCACCACGGCGTACCCGTCCGCGCGCGCAGCGGACGGCACTGCCTCGAAGGTTGGTCCACAGTCGACGACGGTCTGGTGATCGACGTCAGCGAAATGAAGTCGGTGGCCGTCGACGTCGCCACCAAGACCGCCACGGTCGGTGCCGGCCTCAACCAGTCCGAGACGGTCGCCGCTCTGGGCGCTGCCGGCTTCGCCACCGCGACCGGAACCGAGGGCACCGTCGGACTGGTCGGCGCGACGCTCGGCGGCGGCTTCGGGCTACTCACCCGCGCCTTCGGGATGGCGTGCGACAACCTGGTCGCCGCTGAGGTCGTGGTCGCCTCAGGCACCGGCGGCGCCGAGTCCGTCACCGCCGACCTGAACTCCAACCCGGATCTGTTGTGGGCCCTGCGGGGAGCCGGCAACGGCAACTTCGGCATCGTCACGTCACTGACCTACGCGATTCATCCACTGGCACAGACCATTTATGTCGTCGCCACGTGGTCCGGACTGGACGACCTGCCGGCGGTTTTCCAGGCATGGCAACGGTGCGCACCATTCCTGGATCATCGTCTCACCACTCAATTGGAGATCCTCCGCGACCAGATTTCGATGATCGGCGTCCTTGTGTCCGGTTCGGAGACCGAGGCGCTGCAGATCCTGGCGCCGATCCTGGCTGTGGGCACACCCCGCGTCGAGGCGACAGACTCGGATTGGGCCGCCACGTACGCCGGATTTCAGATACCCGCCGAAGACGAACCCGCGAATTGGAAGTTCTTATCCCAGTTCATCTCTCGCCCGTTTCCACCCGAGGCCGTGCAACTCATCGGCGCCTACATGTCGGCTGCGCCCACGTCCGCCTGCAACTACTTCACCAATGCGCTGGGTGGTGCAGTCACTACCAGTGAGCCACGCGGCGGCGCGGCCTACGCTCACCGCAACGCCCTCTTCTATGCCGAACCCGGCGCGGGGTGGGGCGTCCGCGGCGGTGCTCCCGCATCCGATGACCCACTGACGGCGACCTGCCTGGCCTGGATCACCGAGTTCGGAGAAGCCTTGCAGCCCTTTATAACCGGCGCCTACATCAACGTCCCCAACGCCGGGATGCCCGATTGGGAACGCGCCTATTGGGGAGCCAATGTCGACCGGCTGCGTGCCATCAAGGCCGCGTACGACCCGGACAATATATTCCAGTTCGAACAGAGCATCACCCCGCCAAAAGGGATTCATGATATTTCTCGCGAACAGACATAAAGCTGTCGTTTTCCACACGAATGCGACAGTTGTACGTCTTTTCGACAATTGCAGGAAAAGTGCAACAACTAACTCAGTTCACTTGGTAGCGACCCACTGAATAGCAGAGAACCGCTGATAGGCGGCGAATTTCAATCTCGCTGACTGGGAAGTAGCAATTGCAAAGCTCTCGCGTGTCGATACGTTATTGCCGCCACACGTCCGTGGTATAGCGAGGGGAGTTTTCGGTGAAGCGCTTGTCCGGCATGGATGCCATGTTCTTGTCCATGGAGGGCACCGAATGGCCTCAGCACACGCTGGGGTTGATGATTCTGGACCCAAGCGACGCACCGGGATTCGACTTCGAGCACCTCCGGGATCACCTGGATCGACGCCTGCCTTACCTGCCGTCGTTCCGGCGCCGGATCCAAGAGGTTCCGCTGGGCCTGGACCGGCCGGTGTGGGTCGATGATCCCGCGTTCAAACTCGACTACCACATCCACCGCGCGGCACTCCCCGCTCCCGGTGGCGAGAAAGAGCTCGCCGATGTTGTCGGTGAGATCCTGGCCCGTCAGCTCAACCGCAACCAGCCGCTGTGGGAGAGCTGGTTCGTCGAGGGCCTCGAAGGCGGCCGCGTCGCCTTCATCGCCAAGACCCACCACTCCATCGTCGACGGTGTGTCCGGCGCGGGCCTGTCGTCGGTCCTGTGTGATGTCACGCCGGATGCCACGAAGCCGATCGTGGACCTGCCCAACGAGGGCGAGCAGACGCGCCATTCCAGCCTCGAACTGTTCGCCAAGGGCGCGCTGACCGCAGCGAGCACGCCGCCGAAGGTCGTCCAGTACCTCGGCCAGACCGTCCGCAACGCGGTGACCACCATCAGCCACCTGCGGCGCGACGATCCGCCGCCACGCCCGATGAGCGCCCCCAAGACCAGCTTCAACGGCGCACTCAGCTCACACCGCAGCTTCGCGTACACGTCGCTGCCGATGGCGCACATCAAGCACGTCAAGAACGGGCTCGGAGTCAAGGTCAACGACGTGATCCTGAGCGTCGTGGCCGGCGCGCTGCGCACGTACCTGACCAAGCGCGATGCGCTGCCCGAGACCCCGGTCCTGGCGACCGTGCCGATGTCGACGCGCGACGCGGGCGACGAAACCCCCGGTAACCACGTGCACACCATGATCGCCTCCATGTGCACTGACGTGGACGATCCGGTCGAGCGGCTGTCCGCCATCCACAACGGCATGAACAGTGCCAAGGCGCTGGCCGAGGACCTGCAGGCCGGCCAGTCCATCGGCCTCACCGATTTCGCGCCGCCGGTGCTGCTGAACCTGGTGTTCAAGGGCTTCCGCGCCGCCAAGCTCGAGGACAAGCTGCCCCTGGCGAGCAACCTCATCGTCTCGAACGTGCCCGGCCCGCCGCTCCAGCTGTACATGGCCGGCGCCAAGATCGAGCACATCGTGCCGGTCGGTCCGCTCACCGTCGGCATGGGCATCAACGTCACCGTCTTCAGCTACGGCGGCAACGTCGACGTCGGCATTCAGGCTGATCCGGACCTCGTCGAGGACCCGTGGGAGATCCTCGAGGGCGCCAAGGCCGAACTCGACCGGCTGCTCGCCGCATCCGGCTGGGTGGAGCCGGCGCCCAAGGATGCCGCAGTCCCACCGGGTGGGAGTTCTGCCGGCAGCGCCGAATAGATGTGATTGCCTTCCCACGAGGGCGGACGCGACAGCGATCCGCGCCCTGACGACGTCGAAAGGAAGTTGCTGCGATGGCAGATTCGGATAGCTTGTCGGACGTGGTGGCGATCGTCACCGGTGGCTCGCGCGGTCTCGGTGCGTCGATGGCCCGGCACATCGTGGCCGGCGGCGGCAAGGTCGTCATCGCTGACGTCCTCGACGACGAGGGCAAGCAACTGGCCACCGAACTCGGGGACGCGGCCCGGTACGCGCACCTCGACGTCACCGATCGCGCTCAGTGGGACGCCGCCGTCGCACTGACGGTCGCCGAGTTCGGCAAGATCACCGGCCTGGTCAACAACGCGGGCATCTCCACCGGCCAGTTCATCGAGCACGAGCCACTGGATCACTTCCGCACCGTGCTCGACGTCAACCTGGTCGGCGTCTTCAACGGCATCCAGGCCGTCATCGCCCCGATGCGCGCTGCCGGTGGCGGTTCCATTGTCAACATCTCGTCGGCCGCCGGCCTGATGGGCCTGGCTCTGACCGCCGGCTACGGCGCCTCCAAGTGGGCAGTCCGTGGCCTCAGCAAGATCGCCGCTGTCGAACTGGGCACCGACCGGATCCGGGTCAACTCCGTGCATCCCGGAATGACCTACTCGCCGATGACGGCGCAGGTCGGCATCCTGCAGGGCGAGGGCAACTACCCCAACACCCCGATGGGTCGCGTCGGCGAGGCCGACGAGATCGCCGGTGCCGTGACCTATCTGCTCTCCCGCGCCGCCTCGTACGTCACCGGCGCCGAGATCGCGGTCGACGGCGGCTGGACCACCGGCCCCACCGTCAAGTACGTGATGGGTCAATAACCAACAGGCGACCAATCAATCGTCCAATCAAGGAGACAATGGTGTCTGCCCCACTGAGGAACGATGAGTTGCCCGAGCCGCCGATGGTGAGCCGTCCGGAGTGCATGGACATCAACGAGCGCATGGCTGTGGCCCCGCACATCGCCATCGACGAAGCCGTACTCGCCGTCATGCGCCTGCGCCAGCCGAAGCTGCCGACAGCAGCCGCTCCGGAACGGCTCGCCGCCGACTTGGACAAGGCCGCGACCATGTTCAAGAGGCGCGGCTGGGTCTCCAAACCATCGAAGTACCACCGCACTCCGCCGAAATTGAACGACGCCGACGTCCTGCATTGGAGCACCCACAACGGGCCGCTGCGCCACGAGTCGATGTCCTTCGCATCAGAATTCGACGCCCGGTCGTTCGAGCTGGGCGCGGACCGTTGGCCCGGCAATGACCGCAACGACACCGTCACGGTCCGGCTGCTGCGCCGCCCCGACTCCCCCGCGCCGTGGGTCGTCATCCTGCACGGCTTCGGGATGGGTTCGTCACGGTTCGACCTGAACGTGCTCTGGGCCAACTACCTACACCATAAGCTCGGATACAATGTGGCACTTCCGATTTCGCCATTGCACGGCCCCCGACGTGAATCCGCCGACGGGCAGCTGCTGTCGCTGGATCTGACCTCGATGCTGCACGGCATCACCCAGGCGGTATGGGATGTCCGCCGGTTGGTGAGCTGGATTCGCAGCACCACCGATGCCCCGGTGGGCCTCTATGGCGTCTCGCTCGGTGGCTACCTGTCCACTGTGCTGGCCGGCCTGGAACGCTTCGACGCCGTCGCCGCGGCGCTGCCGTTCGCCGATCCGTTGGCGCTGCTGACCCACCACGGCCCGCCCGAGGAGTATCGGGACGTCATCGCATCCGACGATGCCCGGACCGTCTTCCAGGTGGTGTCGCCATTGGCGCTGCCGACAGTCGTCGCGCCTCGGGACCGGACGCTGTTCATCGCCAAGGCGGATCGGCTGATCCCGGTGGAACAGTCTGAGGCACTGGCTGATTCGTGGCATGCCGACTATGTGCGCTGGGTCAACGCCGGGCACGTCGGGTTCACCTGGACCCGCGCGGCGCGCGGAATTCTGGGCCGTCGCTTCCGGGAGTCGCTGGGCACCGCCTAGTCCGGTATCCCGGTCAGCGGCACACACCGCGTCACGACGGTTGACGCAGTAGCGATGATTGATCATGGCGAACTCCGGACCGTTCCCATCCTGGGACTCGTTCCCGAGCTGGGACGCGCTGCCCAACTGGGATGCGTTCAAGCCGCTGGACGCACTGTCGTCGTTCTGGTCATCGACCGCGGGCAGTGCGCTCACCAGCGGGCCGGCCGGGGCCTACAAGAGTCTGTTCGACACGTTGCGAAAGCAGGTCGTCGGTCGCCGGATGACCGTCAAGCTCAAGTCCGGCGAGATGACGCTGACGGTCACCGCGATCGACGCCGATCTCGACATGCGCAGTCTGTCGGTCGGACAACTGGGCGACGTCTCCATCTCGGCGTCCGACATCGTGTGGAACGGATGGCAATTCGACAAGGCCACTGCCGTCCTGCACAACGTGCACATCAAACCCAGCAACACGCCGGTGCTGGTTGCGGCACCGCTCGACCTGACCATCGAAATGTCCACCACGGCGCTCGACAAGATGATCGACAAGGCGTCGTCGCTGCCGGGTCGCGCCGCGCCGCGACTCCTCGGCCAGATCGACGCCGGTGGCGTCGCTCAAATCCGTTGGGCCCGAAAGCCTGACATCGGTCACCTCGAGGTCGACGCGACCATCGACGGGTCGACACTGTTGGTCAAGCCACGGATGGTCGCGCTGCGCAAAGCCCGGTAGCACCTGCCGAACCGCTTGCCCGCCTACCGGATTCAGCTGCCGAAGCTGCCTCGCGAACTCGCGCCGACGTCCGTCAGCTTCAGTCCGGAAACCTTGCAGCTGACCGGCCGGATGCCGGAATGGCGGGTCGAGGTGCCGCGGCGGCGGATCGAAGAGGCCATCAGCCAACTCAACCAGGTGGGCAAGTCGCTCAACCTGAGCTGGATGGGCCGCGCGCTCTAGCCGCCGATTGCCGGGATGCGGTCTCCGAAGAGCCGCAACGCATTCTGATAGCCGACCTGGCGCCGGTCCGCCTCGTCCATCGGATAGGACGCCAGGAAGTTCGCCCCATCGACATTGTCGTCCATCGGGTAGTCCACCGAGAACATGACGCGGTCGGCGCCCATGACCGACAACGTGCACGCCATGGCCGGCGGTGAGAAGTTGCCGCTCGTGGTGAAGTAGAAGTTGTTCCGCAGGTACTCCGACGGCAGCTTCTGCAGGTGGCCGCCCGAGCCGCCCAACCCGTAGTACCGATCGGTGCGGAAAGCGGTGAACGGCAACATCTCTCCGAGATGGCCGAGGATCATCTGCAGGTTCGGGTGGCGGTCGAACAGCCCCGAGTAGATCAGCCGCAGCGCGTGCGTGCCCGCTTCGACGGCGAAGCCCCACGACGCCAGGTGCAGACCCTGGTCGACGTACGGCGCGAACCAGGCGTCCATCACCGCCGGGTGTGGGGTGGTCGGATGCAGATAGAGCGGGACACCGAGCGTCTCGGCGGTGGCGAACAGCGGCTCATAGGCGGGGTCGTCCAGGTAACGGCCGTGGGTGTGGCCGTTGATGAGGGCGCCCACCAGCCCGAGATCGACGACGGCCCTTCGCAATTCGGCCACCGCCGCCGCGGGGTCCTGGGTGGCGAGCGTGGCGAAGCCCCCGAACCGGTCGGGGTACTGGCGCACAGTCTCGGCTAGATCGTCGTTGGCGCGGCGCGCGTAGTCGACGGCGAGCGCGGCGTCGTCGTACTCCTGCACCCCCGGGTCGAACAGCGACAGGATCTGGAAGTCGATGCCGGCGGCGTCCATCTGCTCCAACCGGAGCGGCCCGCGATCGTAGAGCCGGTCAAAGCCGGTGTGGTTGTTGGACTCCAGCCACGTCGCGACCACGTTGCCGTCGCTCGCCGGATTCCAGGCGTAGTGCTCTTCCAGCGCGATCAGATGCATAGGCCGAGGATAGGTCAGAGAGCGAACACTTGGCCGTCGCGCGCGACGGTGATCTTGCCCTGGTAACGGCTGCCGATCGCGTCTCGCCACTTCGAGTCAGGCAGGTCGGTGGGCGAATAGTGGCTCAACACAACATGCTTGGCGCCCGCGGCTGCGGCGACGTCACCGACCTGCTCGGCGGAGGTGTGCGAACGGACCAGATATCCCGGCGGGAACCTGCTGTTGTTACCGCCGTCGGCCAGGCTGAACTGGGCTTCGTGCACCAGGATGTCGGTGCCCTGAGCCAGCGCGATCAGGTTGTCGGACTTGGTCGTGTCGCCCGAGAAGGTCACCGACACAGCAGATTTCACCAGGTCGAACCGGAAGGCGAAGGCCGGGTAGACGTCGTAGTGGCTCACCAAGGTCGCGGTGACCCGCACATTGTCGTCCACCATCACCGAGAAGGGGTCGGTGCGCGGCGACCTGTTCCGGTAGTCCGAGCCGGGCGGCACGACGACTTCGTTCACGTTGACCAGGCTCTGGATGTCGTCGGTGCCCATGTCGCGGATGAAGATGTTGCTGGTGTAGGCGAAAGCCCGGTGCAAGGCATCGGTCATGGCCGCGATCCCCGGCGTGGGGTTGGCCGGTTCGACGGTCGGTGGGTTCGGGTTGCCGACCTCGCTGGACGGCAGACCACCGGCCGGGCCCGGCCCGTACACCGTCACCGCGCCCTTGCCCGGCGACGCGGTGTAGCCGCCGGACAGGAAGAAGCTGTAGTAGTCGACGATGTGATCGGTGTGCAGGTGCGTGATGAAGAGGCTGCGCAGCTGGTCGAATCTCAGGCCCGCATTGGTGAATGCGTTCAAAGAGCCCAAGCCACAGTCGATTTGATAGACGTCGTCACCGATCTTGAGCGCCGACGAGATACCCGTCCGGTTGGGCACCGGCGGCGGACCCGCCTGCACCCCGAGCGTGATCAGTGCGTTCTGCGGCAGCTCACTCCCCCGCGGCTCGGCTGAACTGCCCGCCGACGTCGCCAACGCAGCGCCGCCGAACAGTGCGGACACCGAGGCGGCAATCGCGGTCCGCCGGGAAATCGCGTCGACGCTGTCGGCGCAGTCAGGGCCACACCCATGCATGACGGCAAGGTATCGCCCTTTCGCCGAAACCTCCGTCCCGGCGCGCGGTAATCAGTGCGCCGCGTTGCGAGCCAGGTCGATGGCATACGACCTCACGAAGGTGCCCGCACCGGGCTCCCCACGGCCGCACGACCCGTCGGACTCTCCGACCCGCTTGACCCACAGGTACGCGTCAGCGTGCGCGCCGGCGGTGTCGGTGGTCGGCGCGGCACCCAGTGCACGGCCGTCGGGGTTGCACCAGTACATCGGGTCGCCCTCGGCCGGCCCGGCGCCGTTGCGCGAGGTGTCGATGACGTAGTGCGCGCCGTTGGTCAGTCCGGAGATCGCCTCGCCGTAGCCGATTTCCTCACCGGTGGTGAAGTAGTTCGTCGTGTTGAGGCTGAAACCACGCGCCTTCGCGACACCGACGTCGTTGAGCCGCGAGGCCATCGTCTCGGCGCTCACCCAGCGCGAGTGTCCGGCGTCGATGTAGACCGCCGCAGCCGGGTCGCGGGTCAGGGTTTCGACCGCGTAGCGGATCAGGTCGAAACGCTCCTGACGCTGACCGGCGGACAGGCAGTCGGCCATGGCGAGGGCGTCGGGTTCGACGATGATCGCCGCGGGCGAGCCACCCAGGCCTGCCGCGACGCTGTCGATCCACGCCCGGTAGCTGTCGGCCGACCCGAAGCCGCCTGCGGCGTAACTGCCACAGTCGCGGTGCGGGATGGCGTAGAGGACCAGCACGGGAGTGGCGCCCGCGGCGTTCGCGGCGCCGGTCAGCCCGGCGACGGTGCCACCGACGGTTGAGGCGGGAAACGCCTGGTCCAACCAGTACGCCTGAGGCGTGTTCGCGATGGCGGTGAGCTCGGCGCTGGGCGGGTCCGCGTGATCCGCGGCCAGCTTGGCCTTCGAGATCGGGTCCGCGTAGAAGGGCCGGCCGGCCAGCGGGTTGCTGTCGTCGACCAGGCGGATCGCCGGGGCGTCGGCGCGCGGAGCCGGATCGAGGGACAGGCCCACGCTCGCGACGGCGGCAACAGCGAGGAAAGGAGCAGTCCAGCGGGCAACAACGCCAACAGCTGAGGAGATCACCTCAAGGAAAATAGTTCGAGTTGGTCAATAAGCGCCAATCGGGGGCCAAAGTTGGTGTGCGAGTGATCGATGTGGCGACTTGCCACGCCTACTCGCCTGGAGGTGGCCGGCAACCGGAGCGCCCTGACCTACGTCAAGCCGACGACGCTCGATGACCTCGGCCGGTATGTCGGCGCGACCCCATCACTCCCGATCTGCGGTCGTCAGCTTTCCTTGACGTCAAAGAAAGCTGACGGCTCCCGACGAAACGCGTCGAGGGAGAGCTGCGCTCGACCTAGCGGTGCCCGCCGCCGCCACCCCAGTGGTTGATCACGCCCGCGCCGGGATACAGGTACCACTCGTCGTCGCCGAACGGGAACTCGTCATCGCTCGCGATGACCGACGGCGACGCGGCCGGCACCGACGTTGGGCCACTGATTTCACCGCCCTGACAGACGGTCACCGATGGGTCGCAGATATCGGCCTGCGCGGCCGGGGCGACAAGGATGCCCGCCGCCAGGCCTGCCGCCGCGAAGAGCGTCGCCTTCTTCAGATCCATGGCAGGTCCTTTCACCGTCCGCAATCCGTATTGGACGAAGCTACCGCCCCACGTCGGAGTTTGTGAGCTGCTGCTCGTGTCAGTGCTCCGTGCCGAGCGAGCAGAACGACAGGACGACAGTGGCACCGAACGACGTCGACAACCGGGCCTTCGTCTCCGCCTCCTTCTGCGTCTGAGCCACGCCCGTGCCCCACATGAGGGCTGTGGTTGAACGGGTTGGGACTCGTCGCGAGTGCGGCACATTCGTTGTCGCCCCACACCACGATCCGGCAGTCGGTACCGCCCTTGTTGAGGCAGTACCCCACCGCGTCGAACTTGGCCTGGTTCGCGTCCAACAGGCTCTGCGTGTAGCCCCACTGCCCCGTCGCCGGTGAGAACGCGATCGCGAGGTACCTGTTGACTCCGGCACTTGCCGGGCTCGCCGCGCCGAGCGCGCCGGCGATGGCGCCGGCGGCGACGAGGGCAGCGGCGGCGGCTGAGCGGCGACGGACGGATACAACGGTCATGGCGTTCTCCTTGGCTGGTCGGCGCCCTCGTGGGCTCCGTTCATTACCTAGGAGTGCGCAGCCACCGCCAGGGGGACACTTTTTTCGGAACGACTGTCACGTTCGCCGCTCAGATGTCCGGGATGCGCTCCGGATGCAGCATCTCGGCGTAGCGCAATTGCTCGGGAATCCCGAACCCGTCGACCAGCACTTCGGCGTAGGGCCGCAGCTTGCGGCAGCGGTCGTTGATCGCGGCGGTGACGGCCTTCGCCCGGTCCATGGACAGGAAGCGGTGCTCGATGTACCAGGCCTTGTCCTCTTCGATCGCCGACAGCGCATACAGATCGCAGACGAGGCCGAAGATCTCGCGAGCCTCAGGATCCGCGCATGCGTCGATGCCGGCAGCGAAGGACTCGAACACGATGCGGTCGATGTGCGCCGACGCCGCATGCAGCACGTGGTCCTGCACGGAGTTGAACGCCTCGAACGGGCTCATCTCCTTGGAGTTTGCCTGCAAACGACGAGCGACTGTCGACAGCAGGTAGTCGGCCCGGTCCTCGAACATCTTCGCCTGGGTGCCGCGGTTGAAGAGGCTGCCCTCTTCCTCATTGTCCTGCCGGGTGTCGAGCAGGCTCTGCAGGATGGTCTCGGTACCGGCGCTCCGGCGCACGCGCTCACGGGCCGTACTGGTGGCGAACTTCACCCACTCGAACGGGCTCATACCCTTGATGTCGTCGGCGTACTCGGTGAGCAGATGCTTGGCTACCAACTGCGTCAAGACGTGGTTGTCGCCTTCGAAGGTGGTGAACACGTCCGTGTCGGCCTTCAACGCGATCAGCCGATTCTCGGCCAGATAACCCGCGCCGCCGCAGGCTTCGCGGCACTCCTGGATGGCGTGGGTGGCATGCCACGTCGCGGCCGCCTTGAGTCCCGCGGCCCGTGCCTCCAGTTCGCGCTGTACCTCGCCGTCGGGTTCGGCGACCGCATTCAGATCGTGCAGGTCGGACACCAACTCGTTCTGGGCGAACTGCAGCGCGTACGACTTGGCGATCAACGGCAGCAGTCGACGCTGGTGCACGAGGTAGTCCATGATGAGGACTTCGTCGTCGGTCTTCGGCGCCTCGAACTGCCTGCGCTGCAACGCATACCGGGTAGCGATGTCCAGTGCGACGCGGGCGGCGGCCGCGGCGCTCCCGCCCACCGTCACCCGGCCGCGGATCAACGTGCCGAGCATGGTGAAGAACCGCCGGTTCGGATTGTCGATCGGCGAGGTGTACGTCCCGTCCTCGGCGACGTCGCCGTAGCGGTTGAGCAGGTTCTCCCGCGGGATCCGCACATGATCGAACTGGATGCGGCCGTTGTCGACCCCGGGCAGCCCGCCCTTGTAGTGACAGTCCGAGGTCCGGATACCGGGTAGGTCGTTGCCGTACTCATCACGCAGCGGCACCATGAAGCAATGCACGCCCTGGCTCTCGCCACCGGTGATCAGCTGCGCGAAAACCGCTGACACCTGGGCAGATTCGGCGGCACCGCCGATGTAGTCCTTGCGCGCGGTGGGGGTCGGGGAATCGATGACGAACTCTCGAGTGGCCGGATCGTACGTGGCGGTGGTCTCCAGGGACTGCACGTCACTGCCGTGCCCGGTCTCCGTCATGCCGAAACAGCCGACCAGATCCAGATCGATGGCCTTGCGCACGTACGCCTCGTGATGGCGTTCCGTGCCCAGATTGTCGATCGCGCCGCCGAACAGGCCCCACTGCACCCCGGCCTTGACCATCAGCGACAGGTCGCTCATGGCGAGCATCTCGATGCGGGCAATGGTGGCACCCGCATCGCCATTGCCGCCATGGCCCTTGGCGAAGGCATCCTCGGCGGCGCCGCGCGACGCCATGTACTTCATCTGTTCGGTGACCTTGGCTCGGGCCACCGCGGTGTCCGGGGTGTAGTGCGGCTTGAACAGGTCTACGGAAAGCTCTTGCCGAATACGGTCTTTCACCTCGCGCCAACGCCCGTCGAGGGCGTAGCGGAGATGTTCGGCGGTCGTCGTCACAAGGGTCCCCTCCATGGCACGGTCGCGTTGACGACCGAATGGTCCATCTAGCGTTCGATGCTGATGCCGTACAGATCGATACTGTGCGGCAGTGACTTCTGCGGGTTCAGCGTAGCCCCGCGCAGCACCGGAGTGGTCCCCTTCAACACGTGCGCCAGGAAGGCCTGCCCGAGGAACACCGACAGGCCGGCGCCCGGGCAGCCCTGCGGGCCGTGGCTCAAGAAGTTGTATGACCAGTCGCTTCCCGCGTCCCCACTGACCCACTCACCCGGCGAGAACCGGTCGGCGTACGGGATCCGGTCCCGGTTCCGGTGGTTGAAGACGTTGTAGATGAGCACCTGCTTCCCTTCGGGCAGCACTGCACCGCTGGGGAATTCGATGTCCCGGGTCGCGACGCGGCCGAACAACCCCGTCGTCGGCCACAGCCTCATGGTGTCGAGCAGGCACCCGCCGAGGTACTTCAGCGAGGCGATGCCCTGCCCCGACGCGATGTCGGCCGACTCCAGTTCCGCCCGCACCTCGCGCAGATGCTCGGGGTGGGTGGACAGCACCGCGAGCGCCCGGAAAGCGTTGGCCGCCAGGGTGTCCCCCATCGCGAACAGCCAGTGGATCACTTGGCTCGCGGGACTCGCGGTCTCGGGCGGGGTGGTCTCCGCGATGAGCGCGGCCAGGCTGTTTGGCTCCGGGTTCTGCAGATAGGACTCGATGTGCGACAGGAACTCCGGATATCCCGCCGCCGGCTCGCCGGGCATGCCGTTGCCCGCCGACATCAGTTCGCTGAGCTGGGAGGTGAGCCGGGTGTCGTCGGCGGCTTTGTCCCCGAAGACCACACACCGGGTCAGGCGCTGGAATGCGGCATTCCAGTCCGACCACTTCAGCGCCCCGGACTCAAGGCCCGCCACCGTCTGCGTGACCTTCTCGACGAACGCCTGCGCCAGTCGGTGCACTGGGTGCCCGGTGTCCAGGACTGCTTCGGCGAACCGGCGGCGGTCCTCCCACGGCTGACCGCGGGAGATGGTCAGCGCATCCGGCTGGAACGCCGCCATGCCCTCCCGTTTGGGCTTGGGGTCGGAGGCGAAGGGATCGGGCGATCCACCCAGCACGAACTCCAGATCATCAGGGTGGTGCACCAGCAGCGCCTCGTCGGCGACGACCCGGACGTAGAACGGGCCGGGGCCGTAACTGCGCACCATGCCTTCGACCAGCTGGTATCCCAGATAGTCCGAACTCAGCCCAGATGCGATACGCGTCGGCAACTCTCGCTTGTTGAACAGTCCCAGAAGGACATTCGGCACACCGATCTGGGCGGTGAACCGAACACCTTCGACGATGGATGCGTGCGGGAAATCCTCGGCCATTGTTCGTCAGCCCCAGGGCAGGTAGGCGCGGACGGAGTCGGCCAGCTGCACCACCGGGTTCTTCTTCCCCGGCACCGGTGCACCAAGCTTCGGCCACGGCGCGAACACCCGCTCGACGTCGCCGATCACCGGATCCAGCTCCGGGTAGTGCCGCAGCATGACGTCCTTCATCGTGTTGTTGTTCACCCAGTCGAACCCGACCTGGGTGTACACCTCGGGCTTGAAGTCGTTGGTGAAGAAGCGGTCGCTCTTGAGTCGGCGTGACGCCATCAGGATGAAGATGCGGAAAGCGGTGTCCGAGAAGCCGAATCCCTTCGGCGGCTGCTCGGCCTGCATGCCGATCTGCAGGTCGACGGCGTCGACGTCGCCGTTGTAGACCTCGTTGATCTCCCGCGCCCACTGCTTGTTCGGGGTGATGTCGTCGACGGTCTTGCGGCGCGGCATCCGCAGCGCTTCACGGAAGTCGTTGTAGCGCGGCACACCTCGCTCGCGGTCGCGCACGATGTCGAGGGTCGCGAGGTCGGTGACCTGACCGTCGACGCGCTTGAGGTTGCGCAGCGCGTTCGGGTAGTTGTGTAGGCACACAGCACCGGCGCTGGCCAGGCCGAACGAGTACCACATGTCGCCCATCTGGATTTTGTCCATGAAGTCACGCGTGTAGCTGCCCTGCAGCTGGGTGAATTCCGCCTTGACCAGGTGCTCACCGGACTCCAATGAGAAGAAGTTCCAGTCGTCCGGGATCAGCGGGTGCATCCGGTAGACCGAGACGAACTCCTCGGTCAGCGAGAACGGCGCCCCATGGTGATCGGTCGGCGAGCCGATGATGCCCGAGATCGCCTCGTTGTCGCTGATCCGGCCGAACTTCTCCTGGAACGTCTCCCCCAGTGCGCCATACCAGTTCGCGCTCATGCCGATCTGCAACGCGGGGTGGCGCAGCACGCACGGTGTCCACTCCACGGTGTGGATCTTGGCGATCAGCGCAGAGACGACGAGCACACCGATCTCGAAGAGGCGCTGGTCATCGAAGCTCGGATAGGCCTTCTTCAGCGCGTCACAGACGGCGTTGTGCTCGCGCGCGAACATGGTGTGCAGCAGGCCGGTGCCGACCCAGTAGTTCTCTTTCATACCGGTCAGGTCGATACCCGGAATGTCGCTCTCGGGCAGGCGGCCGTTCGGGTCGACCTTGACCTTGCCGTCGACGAAGGTCCGGACCTCCGACTGGCGTTCCTTGCCACTGCCGTAGACCTGGGAGCCGTCCCACCAGTGCGTCTCCGCGTTGGCGAAAACCGGTGCAGGACAACCATCCGCGATCTCGCCGCGCAACGGGATGGTGCACCGGATCTTCATCGGGTTCTCGGGGAACTGGTCGTCGGCGCTCAGCGGGATGTCGATGGTCTTGTCGGGCACACCGTCGCCGTGGAAGAACCAGTTGTGGTTCTCGAACTGCAGCCACGCGGCGGCGAGGGCATTGATGATGCCGGCGGGCTTGAAGTCGTCGCGGGCCATGAGCTTGCGGCTGATGACGCGCGGGTCCGGCTTGAGAAGTCGCTTGACGTCGGTGACGGTCATCGACAGCGGCACGTTGCGCCCGAAGCCGGTGCCCTTGGCACCCATATGCGGATCTTGAAGATCGTTCCAGGTGCCGTCGGGCTGACGGGCGCGGCGCACCTCGTCGTTGGGCTGTCCCAGGTCGTCGGACGGCCGCATGCCGTACGCCTCGTACAGGTTGTGCTCGCGCAGCTCGTCGCGGGTCTTCGCCAGCGCGTTCAGCTGCAGCAGGAGAGAGGGGTACTCGTGCCACTGGGACGGAATCATGTTGTTGCCGTTTCTCTTTCGAAGTTTGCTTGTGGTCGTCGGATGATCTGGGGTCCGTCAGCGAGGCGTGCGCAGCGCAAAATATCCAATCTTGCTGTACCGGTCGGAGCCGGTGTTGAACAGAATCTTGCCGAGGTAGACGCCGGGTACCAGCTCCACCAGTTCGTCGCGAATGCTGCGGATCACCAGGCGCGGGTTGGATTCCACGTTGGCGTAGTCGATGACCATCACCTGGCGGTCGGGGTCGTCCTTGCCGGCCTCGACGTACGTGGCGAAATCGAAAGCGAGTTTGCCGGATTCGGCGTCACGCATCGAGTACAGCGGCCACAACAATTTGCCGACCAGGCCGGTGCTGCGGGTCAGCCGGTTGTCTCCGGTACCGCTGTCGGAGTCGAAGCGTTTGCCTTGCCACGGCATCCACAAGGCCGTGACAGCCCGGGTCACGGTGTCGAGAGCCGGGTTCGTTGTCGTCATCACCAGGATGCCCTCCGTCGGGCCGTCCAGATCGACCGGCGGCGTCCCCAGCCGGAAAAGGTCGTTGAGCTGCGCTTCGGCTGCGTCCGCGTCGTTATCGGCCAACGTGGACAGCTCGACGATCCAGCTCCATGCCGAGTCAACTGCCCCCGATTGACCCTCCGCCGCCGATTTCCGCAACCACGCCAACCTGTCGTCCGCAGCGGAACTCGCGGCGGTTTCTTGTTCGCTCATCGGCACCATTTCCGTTGAATTTCGAGCACCCGCGGAGCATGATAGTGACCTGCGCCACTCTTCGGGGGCATTTCAAGACGATCGTCCAAACTTTGCCGCCGAGTGCAGAAGTGCCTGCTCAGAGGAATAGACTTAGAATTTCCCGTCAGTTCACTGCCACCTCATCTGCCACTGGAGCCCTGTGGATACCGCTTCGAGCCGCGTTGCTGGCCGACTGACGGGTCCGCGCGGGCAAAAGTTCGCTGCACGCCGTCAGGCGTTGGCCACTCAGGCCACCAGTGGGCTTGCTGAACTGGGTTTCGCGCGGGCCAGCATGCGCGAGCTCGCCCAGCATTGCGCGATATCGCTCGGCGTTCTGCACTACTACTTCGACGACAAAGACGACCTCGTCATGTGCTGCGTGCGGCAATACAAGGACCACTTCATCGACCGCTACAGCTCCATCGTCATCGACGGTGGTTCCGGCCCTGAGCTCAAGACCCGGATCAGTACCGCGCTGAGCAACTCACTGCGCGAGTCGGCCGTGATGCACCGACTCTGGTACGACCTGCGCACCCAAGCGCTGTTCGACGATCGCTTCGCCTTGAGCATCAACGAGATCGACGACAGCCTCGCCGCGCTCACCTGGAAAGCGGTTACCGCCTACGCGCGGCTGACCGGAAGTTCGGTCATCGTGACGCCTGCCATCGTCTATGCGACGGCCGACGGCCTCTTCCACCGCGCATTGCGCGACCTGATCACGGGAGACACCGGGGCCCCGCAGCGACTCGCGCACGAAATCGAGTCGGCGCTCGACGATTTCGTCGGCCCCACGCGCTAGGCACCGAACGCCGAGCGGCCAGTTGCCGCACGCTTTTGCAGCAGATGTGTGTGCTATCTGGCCAGTCGTGGACGGCGGCATCCGTCCCTGATCGAATACCGAGCCATATCGTAGGCGGAGACAAAGATCAGTCCGCGGCGCGATGCCTGCGGCCGCGTGCGTTCGTAGCGTCGATGACATGACACAGGCACACGTCCCAACTCTCGGACATCAGCTGCGGGGCTGGATCGCACGAATCATTGTTGAAGCCTCGTGGTCCCGAACCCGGGTCCCACGAAGACCACGACAACATGAGTACTACCCGCCCTCACTGGTCGGGTTGCTCGGTGACGCTGCGATGGAGCGCGAAATGTACCGTCTCTGAAGCTTTTTCGATGAAGATCGGCGCTACCCGACATCGCGTTTTGCCCGCCGAGCGAACTCGGCCGGCGAACACCCCACCACCCGCGTGAAAGCCGCACTGAAGGCGCTCGCCGAGCCGTAACCAACCTGTCCTGCCACGGCAGACAGCGATGGCTTCCCGCCCAACATCAGTTCTTTGGCCCGCACGACCCGCCACTCCGTGACGTACTGCATGGGCGGCATCCCGACCGCGCGGGAGAACCGCTCGGCGAAGACGGCCCGGGACATCCCCGCGGTGCGCGCGAGCTTCTCGACCGTCCATTGCTCGGCCAGGTCGGCGTGGATCGCCCGCAGGACGCGGGCCAGTGCCGGATCTGCCAGTCCCCCAAGCAATCCCCGCTCCACGGCACCGTGTTCGGTCTCGAATCGCCAGGCCTCGATGAGCAGCACCTCCACCAGGCGCTCCAAGATGAGGTCCCGGCACCGGTTTCGCTCGCCGGCCTCTTCGGAGATCAGTTCCACCATGCGACCGAGCCGGGCGGCGCCTGGATCGTCCCGGCGAATCAGGATCGCGGCCGGCAACAGCTGCACGATCAGTGCGGCATTCGCCCGGTCGAATTGGAAGTATCCGCCCAGCATCCGCATCGTCGGCGCACCGTCACCGTAGGCGACATCACCGTCGACGTCGAGCGGCGTGTCCGTCGGTGGCAGGTCCGGATCGCTGGCCAGTACAAAACTCGGTGTCTCCGGCAGGAGTAGAAAATCGCCCGCATGCAGCTCGACGGCGTCGCCGTCCTCCGGAATGAACCAGCAAGTCCCGTCGAGGATCAGAGAGAAGGACGGATCGGCGTACCGCGGCTTGCGGATGCTCCATTGCCCGCCACCCGCCACGATCTTCGATCGCACCGCGCGTGGCTGCAACACTGCGATGGTGAAATCAAGCGGGTCCGTTGCCATTTCGACACGGTACTCGCGACACTCAATGGGCCTGTGCGGCGACCAGTGCCAGCGCATCCGGGCCCGCCGCGAACCGGAGTTGGCCCGACGTATCGGTCGCGGCCGCGTAGACGACCTCGGCGACGTCGGACGCCGTTGTGAACACGTCGATATCCCCGAAAGCGGCCATGACCGGTGCCGCGAAATCCTCGTACTCCGGCGGCAGCAAACCGTCCATCCGGGACGCGCCATTGGCCGTGAAATTGGTACCCGGCCCGTAGCCCGGTTCGACAAGTTTGGCTGCCACACCGAAGAATTCGAGCTCCAGTGCCAGCGAGCCGGTGAAGCCCTCGATCGCCGCCTTGCTCGCGGTGTACACCGCAGCGAGCGGCATCGGGGCCAACGTCGTACTGGAGGTCACATTCACGATGACACCTGACCGCCGCTCGCGGAACTGCGGAACAACCGCCTGCGTCATCGCAATGACACCAAAGGTGTTGGTTTCGAACACCTCCCGAGTTGTCCCCATCGGCGTCGCCTCGAACGCACCCACCACCCCGACGCCGGCGTTGTTCACCAGCACATCGATCGGGCCGGCCGCCGCGATGGCATCGACGATGCTCTGCGAGTCCGTCACGTCGAGCGCCAGCGCCCGAATGCGGTCCGAGTCTGGCAACAATTCGGGCCGTGGGGTTCTCATGGTCGCGACGACGTTCCAGCCCTGCGCGTGGAAGTGGCGCGCGATCTCCAGCCCGTAGCCCGACGAACAACCCGTGATCAACACTGTCTTCATAGGTCAAAACATAGATACGCTACACGCGACGATCAATGCGCTTTCGTCTGGGATTCATGCGTGATCGTCTTGGTTGTCTATCTGGCCGGCCGTGGTCAACTGCGCAGAGGTGAAAGGCATCGGCAAGCAGTGATCGCACGGGCGTGAGGGCTAGACATTCGCTCCCGGGTACTACGCCGAGTGTGCAGCTTTTGTATGTGGATTCGTGAATATCGACCGATACCTGCACATTCGGCAGAGCACCGGCTGGCGGGCACACCAACCCACCACATCACTCACGCCAACGCCGCGACAATCTCCTCCGCGACGCGGCCACCCGATTCGATCGCACCTTCGATGTAGCCGGCGTGTTCGGCGGCCGTCTCTGTGCCCGCCCAGTGAATCCTCCCGGTGGGAGCGGAGGCCACGGGGTAGAACCCCTCGCTGGTGCCCGGAGCGGGCAGCGCCGAATACCCGCCACCGGCGAATACATCTTGGTGCCAGGACTTTTCGTGCCAGCTTGCCGGTTTCTCCACCTCGTCGCCCAGGTGTTGAGCCAGCTGGCGCAGCAGCAGTGCACGCCGGCAGTCGGTATCGAGGTCATCGAGAGCGCGGGCCCGCGGTCCGCCGACCAATATGCAGAGATGTCCGGGCCCCTCGGGCGGCGAGGTGTCGAAGACCGCGACGTTGGGCTGCCCGAGCAGCACGCATTCTGCATCGCCACGTGCCCGCCAGAACGGGGTGTCGTAGACCGCGACGGCCTTGTACACCGTCCCCATGACGGTGTTGCGCTGCAAGTCGATCCGCTCGGGCGGCAGCGGCGGTTCGAAGGCGATGTGCTTCATCATCGGCGGCGGTACCGAGACGATGACTTTCTGCGCCCCCACCACGCCGGCACTGGTGTCGAGCACTGCCCCGTCAGCGGTCTGACGGATCGCTGTCACGCGACATCCGGTCCGCACGCGCGCACCGAGTTCGGCGGCGAGTCGCTCCGCGAGAGTCCCCGCGCCCTCTGTCACCAGTGAATCCTGAGCGCCACCTCGGGATTTCATCATGGTGTGCAGTCCACCCTGATAGCGGATCAGCTCGAGAAACGCCCGCACCGAGATTTGCTCAGGGCCTGCGCACGACGTGATCTCCACCAGGACACCGAGCAGTCGACGCGCCCGGTCAGATGGAATCTTGCTCAGCCACGACTGCACGGTCGCGGTATTCCACCGGCCCGCCAACGGCATCCGACTGAGTAGTTCAGCGCCAACCAACGCCGCATTGGCCACGAGCATCGCTGGCGAGGTCGGCGAGACGGTCTGTGAGCCGTCGAAAATCGCGGGGGCCTTCGGCGTATGCATGTGGAAGCGAGCCGCACCGAGCTCGTCCGCGAGTTTTTCGAACCGGTGGTGACCGTCGCCGATCCACTGGCCGCCGAGGTCGAGTCTCGTGCCGAGAGCGGATGTTTCGGCCAGTGTCCGCCCACCGACCCGATCCGCGGCTTCGAGCACCAGCACCTCGATGCCCTGCCGGTGCAGGTCGCGCGCGGCGATCAGTCCGGACATGCCGGCGCCGACAATCGCCACTGTGGTCTGCTGAGATTCGCTCATGGTCAGGCCCTTTCAGCCAGGATGGCGCCGGCGGCGCGGTAGCCGGAACGAATCGCGCCGTCCATGTAGCCATTCCAGACGTCGGAGGTCTCGGCGCCCGCCCAGTGAATGCGGCCGACGGGCGCCGCCACCGCCTTGCCGTACTGTGTCCACACCCCCGACCCCAGTCGGCCGCCATAACAACCACGCGTAAATTCCTCTGCGGTCCAATCCTGTTCGAGCACGTCGAACGGTTCGGCCGCTTGCGGTCCGAAGTACTTCACCAGATTCCGGATGACGATGTCCCGCCGTTCCGCCGCGGTGAGCTCCGCGGCCCGCCGGGCGTGTGCGCCTTCGAGGAAGCCGACCAGCACGCCGCAGGATCCGTCGGCCGGTGAGTTGTCGAGCACGACGTTGAACTCGTCGTCGAGGCTCATGACGAAGCCAGACAGACCGGCCTCGCGCCAGAACGGCGTCGGATAACCGACGTTCATCTTGATGACCGAGCCCGCCGGGAACTGCTGAGTGAGTGCATCCCGCGCCGCCGGCAGCGGTGGGCTGTAGCGCAGCCGCCCGGCCAGAGTCTGCGGCACGGCGACCACGGCATAGTCCGCAGCAATCTGTCCACCGTCATAGGTGACGGTGACCCCGGCGGCGTCCTGGGCGATACCGCTGACAAACGTGTTGAGCCACAAGCTATCTCCGAGTTCGGTCGCCATACGCTCGGAGAGCTGATGAGTGCCGCCGACAACGCGGGACTCCTGCGCGCCGCCCGTGGTCGAGATGAGCACTTCGAGGCTCGTCCCGGATTTGACGTAGAACAGGAAGTGCAGGAGCGACAGTTCAGGCGACTCGGCGGAGAACAGCGCGGGAACGACCAGGCGGAAGAACCGCAACGCCAACGCATCGGTGGTCTGCCCGACCAGCCATTGATCCAGCGTCTGGCGGTCCAGGTCTGTCGCACCGGCGGTGGTCCACGGCGAGCCGGTGTCCACGCTTTGCGCGAGCTGTTCGATCTCCATCCAGAGCCGCCCGACCTCAGCGAGGGTCTCCGGCGGCAGGCCGAACGTCTCGTCGGCGTAGCGGTGGTTCTTCCCGTCGTAGACGGTGATCGCGTCGCCCTCGTCGTACGACGCGAAGGTCTCCAGCCCCAGCTCATCGATCAGGGCCAGCACCGCATCCTGCGTCGGCCCAACCCACTGGCCGCCCATCTCGACCGGCACTCCGTTGCTGAGGGTGCCGCCGAGGTTGCGGCCCGCCACGCGACCGCGCGCTTCGAGCACCACCACGGTCTTTCCGGCCTGGGTGAGCTTGCGCGCGGCGCTCAGCCCAGCCAGTCCGGCTCCCACGATGACGACGTCGACACGGTCCATGGCGTTCTCCTGACGCTTACCCAATTCCAAGTCATACAACTGACTGACTTCGACGATAAGGCACATCTCCGCTGGCGGCAAGGCCGACCAATCAGGCTGACGAGACCGGCCGCACCGCGGCGGCCGCGAGGATCATGGTGATCAACGTGTCGAGATCCTCCTCGGCGCGCGCCGGATCGGGATCGACGACGTACTGCACGATCAGTCCGTCGATCCCCGCGAGGACGGTCCGCGCGATACTCCGGTAGCCGATTGCCACCGTCTCCTGCGCCCGCGCGGCAGCCTGCTCGCACCAATGAGCCACGACGTCGACATACCGCTCGTACTGCCAGCGCGCCAGGTCTTCGAGCCCGGGCGTGCGCAGCGCCTGGACCACCAGCTCGAACTGGACCAACTGCAAGTTGTTGTGGCCGACGACCAGCCTGTCCCAGAACCCGCGGATACCTTGCCGGACAGCATGTTCCAGACCACTGTCGAGATCGGCCGAGGTACGCAGAACCTCCGCAATCTCCTCGACCACGTCCTCGATCACCGCCCGCAGGAGCTTCTGCTTCGTCGGGAAGACGTGTTGCAGTGTGCCCAACGGGATTTGCGCCTCATCGGCCACCGCACGCATGGTCGTCCGGGCGACGCCATCACGAACCAGCACGTCACGCGCGGCGGCAATGATCTGCCTGCCCCGGACGGCTGACTCGACGTAGACCACCTGCGGAACCCCTCGATCGATTCAATTGACAGGCGTGAGACTACGCGCCCTGCATCCACCGACGGCACGACCGCCAGGTGGAGGCCCGCCGTTCCCGTGAAATCAGAGCGACCCTAAATCTTCACGTCCCGCGGCCGGCCTCCTACGTTCGGTGTCACGGCGTACCCGCCTGACCAACTGCCGTCGACGTGAGGAGCGTGATGACCACCCGCGAGGCCCCGGTGGCCGGCGCGGCCCCCGGTACCGAACCTGCAGCGGTGCAGGCGGTTTCCTGGCGGGGCCGCGTCCGTGCACGGCGCTGGGAAATCATCCGCTGGCTGTCACCGCTGGCGATCCTCATCCTGTGGCAGGCCGGCAGCGCCTGGAGCCTCATCGATCCTGCGATCCTGCCGGCTCCTCAGACCATCGCGGAAGCCGGCATCGAGCTGATCGGGAACGGTCAGCTCGCCGAAGCACTACGTATATCCGGCATCCGCGCCGCCGAAGGCCTGCTCCTCGGCGGAGTCATCGGCGCCGCCCTCGGCGCTCTCGTGGGCTTCTCGAAGTGGGCCGATGCCACAGTCGATCCGACGATGCAGATGATCCGCGCGCTGCCCCACCTCGGCTTGATCCCGCTCTTCATCCTCTGGTTCGGCATCGGCGAACTGCCGAAGGTGCTCATGGTCGCGTTGGGCGCGGCATTCCCGCTCTACCTCAATACCTCCTCGGCGATTCGCCAGGTCGACCCGAAGCTCTTCGAAACCGCTGCAGTACTCGGCTTTTCACCGTTACAGCGGCTGCGGACCGTCGTCATCCCGAGCGCCGCGCCCCAGGTCCTGGTCGGATTGCGGCAGTCGTTGGCCATCTCGTGGCTCACGCTCATCGTCGCGGAACAGATCAACGCCGACTCGGGCGTCGGCTACCTCATCAACAACGCGCGCGACTTCCTCCGCATCGACGTCATCATCTTCGGTCTCGTCGTCTACGCGCTACTCGGCATCATCACCGACGCATTGGTGCGAATCCTGGAGCGCCGCGCCTTGCGCTATCGAGTCTGAAAGGCACGCCATGACAACACTTTACGAAGTTCCTGTGGAGACGCCCGCGGTATCCGAGCCGCCCGCGGCGGTGCTGCGATCGGTATCGAAGTGGTACGGCGGCAATCGGGTGCTCGATGACGTCGATCTCCAGGTGAAACGCGGCGAGATCGTCGCGCTGGTCGGGCGCAGCGGTTCGGGCAAATCGACGATTCTGCGCGTCCTTTCGGGCCTGGCCGGGGATTTTCAGGGCGAGCGCGAGGTGCAGGGTGCGCCGGCCGTCGCCTTCCAGGAGCCGCGACTGTTCCCGTGGCGGTCCGTTCGTGACAACGTGCGCTACGGTCTGACACGGGCCAAATTGTCTCGCGGCGAAGCACTTTCACGAGCCGATCAGGCCCTGGACGAGGTGGGGCTGGCCGACAAAGCGCAATCCTGGCCGCTGACCCTGTCGGGTGGGCAGGCGCAACGGGTGTCACTGGCCCGCGCGCTGGCCGCGGAGCCACAACTGCTGCTGCTAGACGAGCCATTCGGTGCGCTCGACGCACTGACCCGGCTCTCCATGCACCGCCTCCTGCTGAACCTCTGGCGCCAGCACAACTTCGGGGTACTGCTGGTCACGCACGACGTGGACGAAGCCATTGCCCTCGCCGACACCATCGTGGTGCTCGAGCAGGGGCGGGTGGCGCACACCCTGCACATCGACAACCCCCGCCAGCCCCCTGGCGTGCGGGACCCACGCACCGACGACCACCGGGCCGAGCTGCTGACGCAACTCGGTGTCTGACAGGAGAAGACTGTGACGCGTTCACGAATATCGCTGCTGGTATCCGTTCTGGCCGCCGGCGCACTGCTCACTGCCTGCGTTTCCAGCCGCGACACCAAAGACGAACTGGCGGTGCCCCAAACGGTTCCGGTATCGGACCTGTCGGGACTGACGCTCCAGGTGGGCGATCAGAAGGGCGGTACCGAAGCGCTGCTGCGTGCTGCCGGAGAGCTCGACAATGTGCCCTACAAGGTCCAGTTCTCGACGTTCACCTCCGGGCCGCCTCAAGTTGAGGCAGCCACCGCAGGCAAGATCGACTTCGCCGTCACCGGGAACACGCCACCAGTCTTCGGAGCCGCGGCGGGCGCGAAAATTCGTGTCGTAGCCGCATATTCGAACGATGCGGGCGGCGACCAGATCCTCATCCACGCCGACTCGCCCGTCCACTCGGTGGCCGAACTCCGCGGAAAGAAAGTCGTTGTCGGTAAGGGCAGCTCCGCGCACGGTCATCTGCTGCTCCAACTCAAGAAAGCCGGCCTGACGGTCAAGGACATTCAATTGGTATTCCTGCAGCCGGCCGACGCCTTCACCGCGCTGAGCCAGGGGCAGGCCGATGCCTGGGCTATCTGGGATCCGTACACTGCCCTCGCCCAGAACCAGCTCAAGGTGCGCACCCTGGTGACCGCCCAAGGCGTCACCAATGGCTATGGATTCGGCATCGCTTCGGTGGCCGCCCTGCAGGACGCCAAACGCAACAGCGCGTTGGCCGACATCGTTCAACGAGTTGCCCGGGCTTCGCGCTGGGCCAAGGACCACCCTGACCAGTGGTACCAAAAGTACGCTGCCGCAATCGGAATCGACCCACAGGTGGCCCGCGTCGCGCAGTCACGCAGCCTGCGCCTGGCCATCCCCATCAACGACGCGGTGATCGCGTCCGAGCAGCAGCTGGCCGACGTGTTCGAACAGTCCGGACAGATCGAGCACAAGCCCACCTTTTCGCACTTCGTCGACAGCCGTTTCGGCGACCAGTTGTCGCAGTTCTGGAACACCGAGAAATAGGAGAATCACCTTGTCTGCCAAGTTCTTCTGGTTCCTGCCCACCAACGGTGACAGCCGCTCGATCGTCGGCGCGTCGCACGCGTCGTCGCACCACACAGTCCCTGCCGGATACCGAAAGCCCAGCCTGCGCTATCTGGGCGAAGTGGCCCGGGCCGCCGACCGACTCGGCTTCGAAGGGGTGCTGACCCCCACCGGGACCTGGTGTGAGGACGCCTGGTTGACGTCCGCTGCACTGCTCGAACAGACCGACCGACTCAAGTTCCTGGTCGCCTTCCGGCCCGGCTTGGTGCCGCCCACCCTGGCCGCCCAGCAGGCGGCGACCTTCCAGCGATTCTCGGAGGGCCGGCTGCTGCTCAACATCGTCAGCGGCGGCGACGACGTCGAGCAGCGCCGATTCGGTGATTGGCTCAGCCACGACCAGCGGTATGAACGCACCGGAGAGTTCCTCGAGATCGTGCGCGACGTCTGGCGCGGCCAGCCCGTCGACTACCGCGGCCGGCACTACTCCGTGACCGATGCCCGGGTCTCCGAACCGCCGAACCCGTTGCC
Organism: Mycobacterium sp. PDNC021; assembly: GCF_048282635.1. Lineage (NCBI taxonomy): Bacteria > Bacillati > Actinomycetota > Actinomycetes > Mycobacteriales > Mycobacteriaceae > Mycobacterium > Mycobacterium sp. PDNC021. Next base: position 803,512 of record NZ_CP182502.1, on the reverse strand, counting down.
GCAGCTCTACTTCGGCGGCTCGTCGCCGGCAGCGCTGCCCATCGCCGCCGAGCACGTCGACGTCTACTTGACCTGGGGCGAACCGCCGGCCGCGGCGGCCGCCAAGATCGCGCAGGTACGTGAACTGGCCAAGGCCCGCGGACGCACCCTGCGATTCGGCATCCGGCTGCACACCATCACCCGCGACACCTCCGAGGCCGCCTGGGCCGTGGCCAATTCCCTACTCGCGGAGTTGACGCCCGACCAGATCGCCAAAGCCACTGCCCTGCACGCCAATTCTGAATCCGAAGGGCAGCGGCGAATGACGGCGCTGCACGGCGGACGGCTCGACCACCTCGAGGTCTACCCCAACCTCTGGGCCGGTGTCGGTTTGGTCCGCGGCGGCGCCGGCACCGCACTCGTCGGGAGCCACGAGGAGGTGGCCTCGCTGATCTCCGAGTACCACGACCTCGGATTCGACGAGTTCATCCTCTCCGGCTATCCGCACCTCGAAGAGGCCTACTGGTTCGCCGAAGGTGTGCTGCCGCTGCTGCGCAAGCGCGGCGCCCTGGCTGCCTAGCCGAGGCGTGCGCTGGGATCGTCGAGATCGCTGTGCTGCAGCGCCATCGGGGTGATCACCGGCAGGTCCCCGCCGGCGACCACCTGCCGGGCGATCGGAGTGAGCGCCTGGAACAGGGTCTCGACCTCGTCGTCGCTGAGCACGTCGAGCGTCGGCAGTGCGGCGGCGTCGGTGCGGTGCTCGATGTCGCCCTTGAGGGCACGTCCGTCGTCGGTGAGTGATCCGTCGGCCGTCAACAGACCGCGCTCGGCCAGCTGTGCGGTCACCTCAGCCCACTCGGCCTCGTCGTAGTCGCGGGTGGTGATGACCTTGTCCTTGGTGGTCCGCCCCGCGGCGACGTGCAGCACATTCGATTCGCGGCCGGTGATCCCGGCAGCCACCAGAGCCGCCACATGGGCGTCACCCCGTTGTTCACGCAGCAGAGTCGCCGCGTGCCACAGCGCGGCGACCGGCTCATCGGGCCAGGGCACGGCGGACAGCGCGGCGAACAGCGGCCTGCCGTCGACCGCGGCGTCGCGGGCAACGCGGCCGAGCAAGTCGGCGGCGGTGCGCAGGTTGTCGTCAGCGGTGAGGCCGTATCGGCTCAACGCGGCGACGGCTCCCGTTTCCCTGGCTGCGAGCGCCTGCTGAGGCGTGGCGACGTCCCACGCGCCGGCCAGCGACTTCGCGACGCGGTGGGAGGCGAAGTTGTAGAAGATCGCCGTAACGACCTGCGGAGGCACCGGCCCCAGCGGTGCCGATCGGGTGACGAAGTACCCGCTCCAGAAGCTGCGATAGCCGAGGTCGACAGCGGCAGCCCGCGACTCGGGCGCGAAGTAGGTGATCGCGTGCACGGGTTCGAATCGCTCGAACAACCGACGGGCCAAAGTGGGTGTGCGGGCCATGCTGCCAGTCAAGCACGGACCCGCCGGCACCCGCGAAGAGCCACGGGTGTCCCGCGAATCGCGTGGTTTTCCGCACAATTGTGCATGTTCGGCGCAGGTAGACGGCGGATCGACGTGTGTTGTCGGCACCTCGCCACGTAGTGTGCTTTGGTCGGCCTCAGCGAACATGCCGATAGAAAAGTTGGGCACAGTTATGACGACAGCAGCAGAAGCGTCGCCGCTCGAAGCGCGGATCGGCCATCACTACCAGATGGATGGCACCTATCTGGTCGGCCGCGAGAAGCTCCGGGAGTACGCACGCGCGGTGCAGGACTACCACCCCGCGCACTGGGACGTCGCTGCTGCCAATGAGCTCGGCTACGCGGATGTCATCGCCCCCATCACGTTCACCTCGACCCCCGGCATGAAGTGCAACCGGCGGATGTTCGAGACGATCGTCGTCGGCTACGACACCTACCTGCAGACCGAAGAGGTCTTCGAGCAGCACCGCCCGATCGTTGCGGGCGATGAACTGGTCATCGACGTCGAGCTGACATCGGTGCGCCGGACCGCGGGCCGCGACTTCATCACCGTGACCAACACCTTCACCGACACCAAGGGCGAGCGGGTCCACACCCTGCACACCACCGTCGTCGGCGTGACCGCCGAAGATGTCGACGCCGACATCAAGGCAGCCGCGCAGAAGGCCATGATGCACGACATGAACATCCTCGATATCGGCAGCGAGGCGTACCACAAGACGGTGCGCCCCGAGGGCGAGGTCCGGATCGCCGAGGACTCGGCGCGCACGCCCGGCACGTTGTCGTTCGATGACCTGGCCGTCGGCGATGAGCTGCCCAGCAGCCATTTGCGGTTGTCCATCGGCGACCTGGTGAACTACGCCGGAGTGGCAGGCGACGCGAACCCGATTCACTGGGACAAAGAGCTGGCCCAACTGGCCGGTCTGCCCGATGTGATCGCCCACGGCATGCTCACCATGGGTCTGGGCGGCGGATACGCGTCGGCGTGGTCCGGCGACCCCGGCGCCGTCACCCGCTACACGGTGCGGCTGTCCGCGCCCGCGGTCGTGCCCGCCACCGAAGGCTGCGATATCGAGTTCACCGGCAAGATCAAGTCGCTGGACCCGGCGACCCGCACCGGTGTCGTCATCGTCGGCGCCAAGTCGGGCGGCAAGAAGATCTTCGGCCTCGCCACCATGGACGTCCGCTTCCGCTAAGGCTGCGCGAACAGCACCGCCGGATTGCCCGACATCGCCGACCACCGGCTGATCCGGTTGACGATGCGCCAGCCTTCGGGCCGGCGAGTCCAGGTGTCGGTGTACTCACCGTTGGTGTCGAAGGTATCGGCCGCGAGCGGCCCGAGGCCCTGATGGCGGGCCTGCACATACGCCCGGGTCACGGCAGTGTCGTCGTCGCGCACCTCGACCTGGATAGACCCGATGAGATGCTGTGTGCCACCGCAGTTTTCGAGGCACCGGCGGAACGTGTCCACCAACGCCGGCAGTCCTGACTGCTGCCCCTGATCTCCGTAGTCGAACGTCACGTCGTCGGCGAAGACCTGCGACACCTCCGACCACCGCTTGCCGTCGACCAGGCGCGCGAAAGTGCCCAGACCCGTCCGCAACTCCTCGGCGTCCACCAGCCGTTGCACGGCAACCGGCAGTACGTCTCCTGACACCTGGCTCTCCTCGCGTTGGTGCCCGGCATCTTATTGGCGGGCGAATGCCGGCTCCCCCTTTCGTACCGCAAGACAGAACAACGGCAGGAAACCCTTGTCCCGTCGCTCGATTTTGAGGTAACGTCGCCATTCGAATAGCGTGGCTATCTCAAAGCAGGAGGAACCATGAAAGCAGTTCGCTTGCAGGACGTTGCGATGCCCAAAGCGGAGCGGCAGAGAATCGACCGGCGGTACGACTTCTTGTTGAAGCTGCACGGCAAGAACGGGAAGAAAGCGCTGGCAATAGCGGAGGCCCCGCGGATCGACAACGGCTACTTCGGGCCCGAGTCGATCAGCTGGAAGGTCTACGAGAACGTCATGGTCGCCGGAATGGGCGCCCTCTCAGGGCTTTTCATCTCGGTCCTGGATCCTGACGGTGCGTACGGCGTCGGCCACCACACGACCTACTACTACGACACCATCGGCCGAATTCGTCGTAGCCTGCACTTCTTCGCCGGCGCCGTCGCCGGCGATACCGTCAACGCCGAGAAAGTGGGAGTTGACCTGTTCCGCAAGCACTCTCACATCAACGGCGAGATTCCCGCGACCGGTGAGCTGTTTCAAGCCAACCACGTCGAGACGCTCAAGTTCACCTACGTGGTCGGCTGGCCGCACCTGTGGCGGGCGTACAAGACCTTCGGCGACCCGAACGCGACGGACGCAGACGAGCGGCAGTTCTACCGGGAGCAGATCAAGGTCTGCCAGTTGATGGGGATGCCGGCCGACGAGTTGCCCGACACCCCCGAGGATGTCGAAGCCTGGGTGCAGCGCGCCGAGCAGGAGCTCATGGCCTTCACACGGCCGGCGCAAGAACTCACCGATTTCATGACCCATCCGCCGGTCACGCCGCTGTACCCGAACGTGGTCCTCGGAACGCTGATGCGGGTGGCGATCTGGGCAGCCATCCCGCTGCTGACGCCGTACGTGCGACAGATCTGCGGCCTCGAGGACTACCGGATACGGCCGCGACTGGGCACGCTGCTGGTGAAGGCGACGGTCAAGGCCCTGGAGAATCCGATTTTCGACCGGCTCTTCATCCCCTACTTCGGACCCGAGATGTGGGGCTACCTGCACAACGTCATCCGGCACGCCGACAGCACCGGCTTCGTGGAGATGACGCACGATCCGGGCCTGAAGTTGCAGCAGGGCAAACGCGGCACGATGTGCCCCTTTGCGCCCGCGAACCCGGACTCAGCGGACGAGACGAACACCGTTGTGGGAGTGGGGATATGAGCCGGGTCGATGTCATCAGCAACGAGCGCGTGTTCGATGACCGTCACCACCTGCACGAGTTCCGGGACTTCTGGCGTGACGGGCCGGTGGCGCTGGTGTTCTTGCCGCAGTTCGGCAGTGCCTTCGGTCTGGCGCAGGCCAGAGCGTTGACCTCACGTTTCGACGAAGTGGAAGCGCTTGGCGCGCAGGTGATCCTGATCGGAATCGGCACGTCGATCCAGGGCTTCACCTTCCGAAAACGGGCCGGTTCTCGTTTTCCGGTGATGGTCACCCAAGACCACACGCTTTATCGCACAATGGGATTGGCCTCACGACGGCGACTGTTGAACCCGATCCGGAATGCGACTGCCTTCATCAACTCCGTCCGGGCGGGCATCTATCCGTATCAACGCACCGGCGATCCGAACCGGCTCGGTGGCGTGTTCGTCGTCGAAAAAGGCGGCCGGCGGGTTACGTGGGAACACCGGGCGCGGTACGCCGCCCACCTGGCTGCAGGGGTCGACGTGGTCGGCGCACTTCGCGCCGCCGCCCGGCCGGTGGTGACGGCCTAGTCAGGCGTGCCGCTGGCGAGCGCATCGAACCACAACCGCATGCTGGCCACCATGAGCGAGGCGCCCCGCTCGGCATCGATCGTCCCCAGCGCCTGGGCCATGGCAATGCCGGCACCGGTGGCCACGGCCAACTCGATGGCGTCGTCCATCAGCGGGTGATCGGCCGGAACCCCTTCCGGCACCGCGTCTTCGAGCAAGACCCGGGTCGATTCCTTGAACCGTTCGAGCGCCTCACGGGCCTTGGCGAGTTGCTCTGGGTTGTGGAAGGTACTGGTCACGTATTCAGCGGTCAGCACGACGAGGTTGGGTTCGGCGCCGATGCGCGCCCACCAACTTGCGAGGGCCGCGAGCCGCTCGTCAGTTGAGACACCGGCAGCCACCAGCGGCCCCAGGAGTTGATTCAGTTCGGCCATGGAGCGATTGCGGATCACCTCGAGGCACAGTGCTTCTTTGCCCTCAAAGTTGCTGTACACCGCACCGATGGTGCGTCCGGCCTCCGCCGCGATCGCAGCCAGGGACGTGGCGTGGTACCCGTTTGCGTAGAACAGCTGCTCCGCGGCGTCCAGCAATTCCTGCCGCGTCTGCGCCTGACTCTCCGCCCGAGTCAGCACCTTCCGAGCAGCCACCACGTCCTCCGATTCCTCCGTGCAACGAGCCTCGATACTACCGCTATCCAGATAACGAACCAGCTTAAGGGCGCTTTTTCGTGAGATCGCACACCTTCGGATAGTATTACAATCCCAATGTGCTAGTTATTTAGGATGGATATGGCCACTGCAGGTGCCGACAATCCCCTGCTCGACGAGCTCGGACAACCACGGGCGGTGCTGGAGAAGCTGACGCCTGAGGAATCAGCGCAGCTGCACAGTCTGCTCAGGCAGGCGAAGGTGGCCCACCAGCGCAGCCTGAACGACTCACTCGACGACGGGCTCAAGATCCTGCCCCGGCTGATCCGGCCCGCCGCTCGCAAGATCCTGTTCGGAAGGTGACCCACTGATGGCCGACATCCTGACCCGCGCACAGCTGTCACTGCTGGCCGCGCTGCTACAGACCGATGCCGCAAACCTGTCCAGCCTCGAGCGGCTCGGCGCGGAAGACCTCAAAGCCCTACGTGGCGCCCTCTCCGACGCCCTGTTCGACGAACAGGCCGAGTCCTTCGCACGCGTCAGCAAGCTGGCGCCGTTGGTGCCAAATGCCTTGGTGGTCACCGTCGCCCATCGTGCGGTGCCACCGGAGGTGGCGGGACGCGTCGGCGGCGCAGTGGGACTGGCTCACGGAGACCGCGCCATCGGCGTGCTGTCGGGCCTCAAACCCGCCTACCTCGCCGACGCGGCGCCGTACGTCGATCCCCGGGTCATCCCACACTTCGCCCCACGTCTGCCAGCCAAGCTGCTGATCCCCGCAGCGAAGGAGCTACTGCGTCGGCGCGACTACCTGACGGCGTCGCGATTCGTCGAATTCGCCACCGACGACCACATCGTGGCGTTCGAGCAGGCCATCGACGATGACGAAGGCATCATCCTGACGGGCGTACTGGTGTCGGACACGAAGGTCATGAACGACATCATGCGTGCGGCCGGCCCCGACCGGTCACTGCGGATGGCCCGGACCGCGACTGCGGGCAAACCAGAAGTTCTGGCCGCGCTGCTGTCTCTCCTGAACCGGATCGACCCCGAGCTCGCGAGGCCCGCGATCACCGAACTGCTCGGGCACACCGACTCCGACAAGGTGACGTACGTCCTCGAGGTCGCCCGATCCGAAGGCGTTGTTGTCGAAGCTCTCGAGCTTTCCACCGCGCTCGACGGCGAAACCCGGGCCCGGCTCGCGAGCCTGGAAGCCTGGCAACGCATCACCCGCGAAGCCGAGTCCTGGGCGCACGAGACTCCCGCCTGATCGGACCGGTAGCTTGATGGAGTCGTTGCACCGATTCCAGGGGAGGCAGCGTGGCACGTCGACTGCCCGAAGGTCGCATTGCGCGCGGCGGCAAGTTGGGCGCCCTGGCCGCCAAGCAAGCGATGCGCGGGGGCCGAACCCGACTGTCCATGGTCGGGCGGTCGGAACGCGCCAAGGAGCTGCTGTCCGAACGCGCCACCATCGAGATGGCCGAGAACCTCGTGACGGTGCTGGGGTCCATGAAGGGCGCCGCGATGAAGCTCGGCCAGATGCTGTCGGTGATCGAACTGGACCTGGTGCCCGAATCGCACCGGGAGCAGTTCCGGCAAAAGCTTGCCGCACTGCGTGATCAGGCACCGCAAGCGCCGTTCAGCGCCATGCGTGAGGTGATGGAAACCGACCTGGGTTCGATGTCGGCGGCGTTCGCCGATTTCGACGAAACCCCCACTGCCGCAGCGTCAATCGGCCAGGTGTACCGAGCCCGGTTGCACGACGGCCGCGAGGTCGCCGTCAAGGTGCAGTACCCGGGTGTGGACCGCGCGATCCAGGCCGACATGCGCAACCTCGCGCTGCTGATGAAGCTCTGGCGGCTGTGGCCGTCGGCGAACACCGCGATGCTCGACGAGATCACCCGAAACTTCGAAAGCGAACTCGACTACCTGCGGGAAGCCGACACCCAGCACCTGGTGGCCGAGCAATACCGCGGGCACCCGTTCATCGTCGTCCCCGACAGCGTGCCGCAGTTCTGTACGCCGCGGGTACTGGTCACCGAATACCTTGATGCCGCGGGCTTCGATCACATGCGGACGCTACCGGCCGGCGACCGCAACCACATCGGCGAACTGATCTACCGCTTCTACATCGGGTCACTGTTCATCAACCACGAGTTCTGCGGCGACCCGCACCCCGGCAACATCATGCTGGCCGCCGATGGCCGGGTCGGTTTCGTTGACTTCGGGCTGTACAACCGCATGGATCCGGCCAACGTCGCATTCGAGCTGAACTGCTTCCACACCGCCATCGAAGGTCGCGCCGACGACCTGTACCGCCTGATGTTCGACCGCGGCATCGTCGATGCTGAATCCGGTGTCACAGCACAGGATTGCCTGGACTACATCTGGGCCGCGAGCGAATGGCACATGGTCGACGAGGACCTCACCATCACACCCGAATTGGCCACCGGCGCCGTCATGTCAGCCATCGACCCGCGCCAGACCGAATTCGCCGGGATGAAGCAGCAGATGCTGCCGCCCGAGCACGTCTTTTCCCGGCGCGCCGACTTCCTCACGTTCGGCACCCTCGGACATCTGCAGAGCACCAACAACTGGTACCGGATCGGCCAGGAATGGTTCCTCGACGGCCCGCCGGACACCGAGATCGGCCGCGAGATCACCCGCTGGCGCGCGAGCCGCTGACCTATTGGGCCACAACGCTTTCGGCGGCCATCACCTCGGCCGCGGCGCGTTCGCCCGACCGCACCGCGCCGTCGATCCAGCCGCACATGATGGCCGAGCTCTCGCTCCCGGCCCAGTGGATCCGTCCGCACGGGGTGCGCAGAGCGTGGCCGAACTCGGTGAGCACGCCGGGCGGCGCGTGACTGATCATGCCGCCGCCGGAGTAGCGCTCGACGGTCCAGTTCTGCTCGTGGTAGCTGACCGGAGACGAGGCCTTCGGCCCGAACCGGTCAACCAGTTCGTTGATGACGACGGCCTGGCGTTCCGCCGGATCGAGCAGCCCGAGCTTGCGCGCGGCCGGGCCTTCGGTGATGACGCACATGATGCCCGGCGTGCCGGTGTCCGTGCAGGCGTCGATGGTCAGGGTGGCCGGACTGCCGGGTGCGGCCGACTGCCCACACAGACCGTCCGTACGCCAGAACGCCGTTTCATAGACGATCGAGATCTTGTAGACCGCACCGCTGGGCATGCGCCGGTGCAGGAAGGTCCGGTCGACGGGAAGCATTGGCTCATAATCGATCTGGGTGGCAACGGCCAGCGGGACGGCGACGATCGCGTGCCGAGCGCGGACCGTCAGTCGCTCAGAGTGCACAGTGACGCCGTCATCGTCCTGCGCGATGAGGTCCACCGGCCGCGAAAGATGCAGGGCGTCACCGAGTTCGGCGGCCATAGGCCCCGAGATGGCGCCCATGCCGCCGCGCACCCGGGCATCCTGGGCGCCGCCGGAGTTGGAGATGACGAACACCGGTCCGCCACCCGAGCCCATCTGATGCAGCGCCCACAGCAATGACGTCTCCGAAGCCGCCGAGGTGTAGATGCCGGCCATGGCCATGTCGAGCATCTCGCGCGCCTGGTGCGAGCGGATGTTCCGATTCAGCCACTCCCCCAAGCTGATTCGATCCCACTCGGCCGCTTTCTTCGCCTCCCACGGGGCGTCGAACGGAATCGACTTACACATCTGGCTGATCTCGAGCAGGCCCGCGCCGAGATTGGCGATGGCCCACGGGCTCATGGCCCAGGGGATCGTCCCGGAGTACCGATGCTTCTTGCCGTCGACGATCATCATGGCGTCGCCGTCGACATATTCCTTGTATTCGCCGATCCCGTATTCGGCCATCAGCGCTTTGATGCGGTCCTGTCCCGGTCCGACCCACGCACCACCGCGGTCGATCCACGTCCCGTCCGGGAGCGTCTCGGTGAAGGTGCGGCCCCCGACCCGGTCTCGGGCCTCCAGCAGGGCCACCGAATGACCCGCCTGCTTCAGGCGCAGCGCCGCCGCCAATCCGGCGAAGCCCGCACCCACGACACAAAAGTCGACATCGGCCGCCATGAGAGTCGCCCCTTCGTTCGGACGTTAGGCGTAGCTCAAGGTACGCCGGACAATCCGCACGGAATCGGAATTGGCGAATTAATTGACGGCACCGCCAACCCTCGTCAGGGCTACATGGCCCCCGGCATGCCGGGCGGGCTCATCGAACCGTCGACGTTGGGCACCATGGCCGGGGCAGGGATGCCGCCTTCTGCCGCGTTGTCGCCCGGGATGCCGTCGTCCGCCGGAGTGTCCCAGTCCGCCGCATTGCAGTGCGGTTCCCACGGCAAGCAGGCCGGAAATGGCCCTACCGCAAGAACGCTGCTCGCAGGCCCGCCCACACCTAGCAGCGACGCGGCCGCGATACCGGCTCCCGCGATCATCAAGCCACCTGTCCTCGACGCCATAGCAACCCCCAGGTCCGCATCGTCAGATGGAGCTGAAGCTACGCCGGCAACGCGCGCGAGTACCCAGAACGGGAGAATTGCCCGCTACTCGCCCAATAGGACGTCGACGACGCCCATCGCGAGGTCCTTGGCGCACACCAGCTCGGCGTCGTCGGCAAACAGTTCCCGCCGGGCATTACCGGCGTTGAGAAACGCGTCGATCTTGAACGCGTCGACAGCTGGGGTCGGCGAGCCCGCAGCGGTCAGCTCGGTTTCCAAGAACGTCAGCCAGCCGCGCTTGAGCTTCCTCACCTCATCCGCGACCGGCCCATCTCGGCGGCCATATTCGGCCGTGGTCGCGGCGATGAAGCATCCGCCCCGGAACACTCCGGCGAGCAGGTAGTCGGTCCAGGTGTCGATGAATGCGCGTAGTCGCGGCGCTCCGGGCGCAGCCTCGTACACCGTGGCGAGCACGGTTTCGCGGTAGATGTGCCGCGCCTCGGCCACCGCGGCGACCTGAATGGCCTCACGATTTCCGAACACCGTGAGGATGCCGCTCTTGCTGACCCCGGTGGCCGCGGCCAACGCGCCCACCGAGATCGAGTCGAGCCCGTGCGTCGTCGCGATCATGGCCGCCTCACGAGCCACCTTCCGTCGCGTCACATCGCCGCGAGCGCGTCGTCCGTCCGCCTGACCGTCGGTTGCCACCTCCGCATTTTATACGTTCGACTGGACGTAAATCTGTGCGATCGCTAGGCTCCAAAATGCGTCCGATCGGACGCTTAACTTCGCGATTGGGGTGCCCACATGACTTCGAATCCGCAACCGGTGCTCGAGGAGAGCGTCGATATCGCCGCCACTCCGGACACGGTGTGGACGTTGATCAGCGATGTCCGCCGCATGGCGGACTGGAGCCCGCAGGTCGAATCAACCCGACTGCGCAACGGTGCCGAGCAGGTCGCCGACGGTGTGGAGTTCACCAACCTGAACACCAACGGCACCTTCCAATGGACGACGCACGGAACCGTGGTGCGGTTGAACAGCGGTCGCGAGATCGCCTTCCGGATCAAGGAGAACTGGGCCATCTGGTCCCTGCAGGTGGAGCCCACCCCGGACGGGACCAAACTCACGCAGCGGCGCGAGAGCCCCGACGGCAGCCCGAATGAGACGGTCCAGGTGATCGACGCCTACCTGGGCGGGCAGGACGCCTTCACCGAATCCATGCGCGACGGGATGCGCCAAACCCTCCAGGCGATCAAAACCGCGGCAGAGTAGTCAGCGGCTGACGTCGTAGGAGTGGTGGACGACGTCGTGCAGGTGGTACAGCGAGATGGTCGCGATGGTGAATTCGCTTCCGTTGCTGCGCAATCCGCGGCGGCCCCAGCAATCAGCCGGCACGTTAGCATACGTGGCGGCGACGATGTTCGCCGCATCGAAGAGTTCCGTCGCGACGACGGCAGGGTCCTGCGACGGGTAGTCATCGGCGAGCGCCGTTTCGTCCTGGTCCCAGTTGGGGAACCGCGGATCGTCTTCCGTGAGCATCAACCGGACGCGGTGCTCGAAGATTCGGTGCACGTCGCGGACGTGGCACCCGTATTCCAGGGTCGACCACACCCCGACCTGGGGTCGGGTTCGGACAGCGGGTGACGCGAGTCGGTGCACCCAGTCGGCGGCGTCGTCGCGAATCCTGGTGGCGACGTCGGCGGGCTGCAGGGACGACGCATCGAAACCGCAGTCCGGGCAGGCGCGAGACAGCACCCACGTCCAGTCCTTGGTATCGGGTTCGATCGGGTCCGGTGTCGTCACGGCACCAGTGTGGCACTCACTCCGGTGCCGTGATTCAGATCGGTGCGCCAGCGCGTCGGGATAGCCTCTACGGACTCATCCGGCGAAGGGAATGGTCCGACGACGACGTCTACAGCTGTTGAACCGTTCATCGACGGGTTCGTCTACGGCGAGGGACCACGGTGGCACAACGGCCGCTTGTGGTTCAGCGACGGACCAGCAGGCCGGGTGTACTCGGCCGGCGAGACCGGTGACCTCACTGTCGAAGCCGACGTCGCCCGGGCCTCCGGACTCGGCTGGCTTCCCGACGGGACGCTCGTGGTCTCGACGCTCTTCGAGGCCAAGATCCACCATGTCGACCCGCAAGGACACACCACGGCGACGGTCGAGCTCGGCGATCTGGCCTGGTCGACCAACGACCTCGTCGTCGCACCCGACGGCCGCGCGTACGTCGACCTCTACAAGCAGACCGGTAATGCGCTCGTCGGCGAGATCGGGCTCGTCGACCCCGCGGGCACCGTCCGCGTCGTTGCCACCGGTCTCGCAGTTCCCAACGGCCTCGGCTTCCTGCCCGACGGATCGACCCTCATCGTCAGCGAGACGAACGGCTCACGCCTCCTTGCCTTTTCGACCGAGCCCGATGGCAGCCTCGGCTCCCCCACCGTGTTCGCCGACCTGGGCGACGGTCGCCACCCCGACGGTCTCTGCATCGACGTCGATGGCGGGGTGTGGGTCGGTTGTTACGACACCGGCGAGTTTCTCCGCGTCATCGCCGGCGGCGCGGTGACGCATCGCATCCCGATCGACAGCGGCTGGGCGGTCGCACCGGCCTTGGGCGGAGCCGACGGGCGCACGCTGTACCTGATCGTCGACGACACCACTCACGACGGCCTGGTGCGCGGAGAGTCGACGGGACGGGTTCTGCAGACCCGCGTCGACGTACCCGCCACGCCGACATAACCACGGCGAGACTCCCGAACAGTAGGCGACCACCACCGAATGGAAGGCAACCCGATGGCTCCGAGCACCCGTCCCGCCGAGGGACCGCAGGTCGCCGTCTCCACGACCGACGCCCCGATGCATCGCGAGCTGAAAAACCGGCACCTGCAGATGATCTCGCTCGGCTCGGCGATCGGGACCGGGCTATTCCTCATCTCCGGTACGTCGGTGCAGACCGCGGGGCCGATCGTTCTCGTCGGCTATGCCATCGCCGGCATCGTCCTCTACGGGGTGCTGCGGATGCTCGGCGAGATGGCGGTCGCTCATCCGGTGGCCGGGTCGTGGTCGGCCTACGCACGCGAATACCTCGGCAAGCCAGCGGGATTCATCGCCGGCTGGAACTGGTGGTACGTCTGCGTCGTCGTCTGCATGGTGGAGTTGACGGCGGCCTCGGAGTTCATGGCTTTCTGGTTCCCGGGTCTGCCACGCTGGATCACGACTGCCGTCTGTCTCGTGCTGATCACGGGGGCGAACATGATCAACGTCAAGGCATTCGGCGAGTTCGAGTTCTACTTCACGCTGATCAAGGTGACGGCGGTCATCGCCATGATCGGGCTCGGCATCGCGATCATCTTCGGTGCCGGCGACTACAACGTGCACGGTCTGCAAAACCTGTGGGCGCATGGCGGTTTCGCCCCGAAGGGACTCGGCGCCTTCATGATCTCGCTGGTCGCGATCACCTTCTCGTTCGGCGGCATCGAGTCGCTGGGCACCGCCGCCGGCGAAGTCGAAGAACCCGCCCGCAACATCCCCCGCGCCATCAACCAGGTGCTGCTGCGAATCCTGGTCTTCTACGTCGGAGCCATCGGCGTCATGCTGATCATCTGGCCGTGGGACCAGGTGGGCACCGAGGGCAGCCCATTCGTGCTGATGCTCGTCGGCCTCGGAATCGGTGGCGCCGCAACGCTGCTCAACGTCGTGGTGCTGACCGCTGCGTTGTCCGTCGCCAACGTCATGACCTACAGCAACGCGCGGGTCCTGTACGACCTCGCCGCCAGCGGCCAGGCCCCCCGGTTCCTCGCGCACACCAACAAGCAGGGCGTGCCGGTTCGCGCACTCCTGCTGAACTCCGGATTCGTCGCCGTGGCAGTGCTGCTGAACATCGTGCTCCCCGGCAAGGCCCTCGCGATCCTCATTCCCGTCGTGGTCGGCAGCGAGCTGATCACCTGGAGCATCATCGTGCTGAGCCACCTCCGATTCCGGGCCCGCGAGGGCGCGGGCGTCTTCAAGGCACCGTGGTCACCGATCACGAACTACCTGTGCCTCGGGTACTTCGCGCTCATCTACCTGCTGATGACCCAGGACCCGTCGTCGCACTCCGGAGCGATCGCATTGCCACTATGGTTCTGCGGGCTGCTCATCGTCGGGATCGTGCTGAGCAGAGTCAGGCGCTAGCGTCGCAGTGGTGAAGGTGTCTCGCTGCGCACGGGTAGCCACCGTCGCGCTTGCCCTCGCGGCGTGCGGGCGTCCGACGCCGCCACCGGCATCCGTCACGTCGCCGCCGGCCTCGCCCGTGGCTGCCGCGGTGCCGAGTCCCGTCCCGGTACCGAGCGTCGTGCCGACCGGTCCGTTCGCCGCCATTTCCCGCCTGGTCAATGACGCGATCGCGGCACATCGGTTGCCCGGCGCGGTGATTCAGGTAGGTCATGCCGGGCAGGTCGCCTTCCGGCAGGCCTATGGTGCGCGCAGGCTCGGCGACGAGCCCGGGCTGGACGGGTCACCCGCGCCGGCCGAGCCGATGACCGACGACACCATCTTCGATCTCGCGTCGTTGTCGAAGAGCCTCGCCACAACGGTGGCCCTCCTGCAGCTGTACGAGAAAGGCCTGGTGCAGGTCGACGAACCCATCCAGACCTACTTTCCGGAATTCAACGTCGCCAACGACCCACGCCGCGCCCAGGTGACAGTGCGCATGATGCTGACGCACACGTCCGGCACCGGTGGCGATCTCAGTCACCAAGGACCATGGGGCTTGACGAGTGCCGACAAGGCGGAGGGTATTCGTCGTGCGCTCACCGCGCCTTTGGAGTTCGGCCCCGGCGAGGGGTTCCATTACTCCGACCTCAACTTCATCATCCTCGGCGCGCTGATCGAGAAGATCACCGGCGAATCTTTGGACAACTACGTGCAGGACAACGTCTTTGCTCCGCTCGGGCTTTCCGATACCCGCTATCTCCCGGCCACCAAGGCCTGTGGTCCGCACCGAGTTCGCGGTACCGCAGTCGTTTTCGAGGGCGTTCCCTCCGGGCCGTGCCCGGCGGGAACGTGGAGCACCGACCTGTTGGCGCGCGTCGCGCCGACGGCGCATGACGACGACACCCCGGGCATCAACCCTGATTTCGATCACCTGATCCGAGGGACGGTGCACGACCCGACGGCCCGACGCATGGGCGGCACGGGGGGGAGCGCGGGCGTGTTCTCGACGGTCGCCGACATCGGCCGATACGCGCAGGCTCTGCTCGACCGACTCGCCGGCCGGCCGAGCCCGTTCCCACTCCAGCAGTCGACCGCGGCATTGATGGCGACTCCGCAACAGCCTGGGCACACCGCCAACCAGGTCCCGTCCTCAGAGGAAGCCTCGCGAGCAGCCATCGAAAAGCACCCCAACACAACGGATCCGCTGCTGGCGCCGAACTATCCCGCCATCGCGGGACAGGAGTTGCGCAGCTTCGGCTGGGATATCGACACCGAGCACTCACGGCCGCGCGGCATGGTCTTCCCCGTCGGCAGCTTCGGCCATACCGGCTTCACCGGGGTCACCCTCTGGATCGATCCGGGGTCGGACACTTACGTGGCGGTGCTGGCGAACGTGATCCATCAACGCGGCGGCCCACCCATCGCGAGGCTGAGCGGCGATATCGCTACGGAAGCCGCACGGGCCCTGCGGCTTTATGGCAACTAGCACTGGCGGCACGGCCACGTCACTGTCGCCAATCCACAATCACCCGCTACGGCGTGATTTATTTTTCAGTCGACTGAACAATATATGTTAGAGTCGATGGCATGCACGCGACGCAACCGGCGACCAGGCGCACCCATGCCGAACGACGCGAAGCGACCCGACTGGCCCTGCTCGACGCCGCGGTTGCCTGCCTGATCGAGGACGGCTACACGGCGCTGACCACGCGCAAAGTCGCCGAACGCGCCGGAGTTTCGCAGGGCGCACAGCAGCACTACTTCCGTGGTCGCGCCGAACTGATCGTGGAGGCCGTCGGGCACCTGACGACGCGGTTGGCCGCTCAGGCGCGTGATGACGTTCGCGACCACGCGGACGAACGTGACCGCTTCGCCGCGCTGCTCGACCACGTGTGGACGATCCATACCGGCCCCGCATTCCAGGCCGCGACCGAACTCTGGTCGGCGGCCCGCACCGACGCCGACCTGCGAGGGCCGGTCGAAGATCTCGGACGCGCCCTCGATCGCCAGCTCGGCCAGATCGCCGCCGAGATGCTGCCCACGCTCCTCGGCGACGACACCGGGCGCACCCTGCTCGACCTATCCCTCGCCGCCGCACGCGGTCTGGCGATGCGGCGGCTACCTGGACTCGAAACCACCGTCGACCGCCGGTGGCAGGCCACCCGGGCATTTCTGCTCACCGACTACCACATCCACACCGACGACAGGACAACCCGATGACCACCGCCACCGCTCAAAGCACCGATCCGGTGCTGGTCGAAAAACATGGCCCGGTGACCGTCGTGACGCTGAATCGTCCCGACAAACTCAACGCTCTCACCGACGACGTGAGCAGATCGCTACTGCGGTCGCTGCATCAACTGGCCGATGACGAGCACTGCCGCGCCGTCGTGGTCACCGGCGCCGGCCGCGCGTTCTGCGCCGGGCTGGACCTGATCACGGGACTCGACCCCGGCGGCAACCGGGGACCCGTCCAAAGCCGTCACCATGCCCTCACCCGCGCCGCCGAGACGTTTGTGACACTCCGCGAAATCCCGCAACCGGTCATCGCGGCCGTCCACGGCCACGCCGTCGGCGCCGGCCTCGCCCTCGCCGCGATGGCAGACATCCGGATTGCCGACACCACCGCCCGCTTCAACCCGGTCTTCACCCGCCTCGGGTTCTCGGGCGGCGATCTCGGCGCCTCGTGGTGGCTGCCGCGCCTCATCGGATTCTCCAACGCCGCCGAAATCCTCTACACCGCTACGTCATTCGACGCCGAAGAGGCCCACCGCCTGGGGCTCGTCTCACGCGTCGTGGACGAAGGAACCGATGTCGCCGCCGCCATCGAACTCGCCACCCGGATCGCCACCAACTCCCCATTCGGCGTCAGCCAAACCAAGGATCTGCTCAACAGCGCCATCGGCATCGGCGAACTCCGCCAACACCTGAACACCGAGGCCCGCGCCCAAATCCTGTGCTCACTCACCAGCGACGTCGGCGAAGGCGTCGCCGCAACATTGCAGCGCCGCACACCGGCGTTCACGAACACGTGACATCTCGGTAGATTTCAGACTTGTCCGCCAACGAGTCGGATGCTGGTGTCGCGCAAATGCTGTTGTAGCGCTGGGTCTTTGGGGCCGGCGGTGACCGAGATCGGCTTCTTTTTCGGGCCGAAGAATTCGCCGTTTACCGTGGCCGTTGCAGGGTCGGTGGCCAGCCATACCGGCGTGATGGCCGCGGTGGCCGGGCTCAGCAGCAGGGTCTTGCGCAACACCGGCTTGAGCCAGCGGCTGTCGACCACCCGGAGCAAGAAGCTGTTGGCCTCGTTCTGCCGGATGTTGGTCTCCACCATGCCGGGCATGACGCCGGTGACCACCACACCGAAGCTGCCGAGCCGCGCGGCCAGGTCCTGGGTCCAGACATCGTTGGCGGCCTGAGATTGCGTGAAGGTTTTCAAGGGAGTCAGGTTCGGGATGCCGGGCAAGCTCTCGAAGTCGAAATCGAGTTTGTTCATCCCGGCACCGGCAATGATCACGATGCGCGCCCGCCCCTTGATCAGGGCCGGCAGCAGCCGCTCGGTGAGCAGGAATCGGGCCAGATAGTTGATGGCGAAGTTCTTCTCGATGCCGTCGTCATTGAGTCCGTGCCGGATCTCCAGGATTCCGGCCGAGTGGACCAGGATCTCGATCTTGTCGGTGTCGGCGAGGATCCTTTCCGATAGTGCCCGCACCTGCGCCAGCACAGCGAGGTCGGTGGCCACGAACCGCACATCGCCGTCGGCACGCAATTCCGCCTCTGCCGCAGCGCCTTTGGCCTCATTGCGGCCAATGATCCAGACCCGCTTGCCCCTGCGAGCCAACTCTCGGGCCACTTCTTTGCCGATGCCGTCGGTGCCGCCGGTCACGATCGACAGGGGCCCGCGCCCCGCGCAGCTCTTCGGGATGGTCATGTCGATGCCTCGTCTTCTCTGGAGTCGTTCCGGCGTACCTCCACAGCGCATTTCTGCATGCGGCCGGCAGCTCGCCATAAACGGTGGAGATTCCTCCGCTTATCAATAACGTAGCATAACCGGTGACAATGCCTCCGCTTAACTGGTTCCCGAGGAGAGAAGTGAAGTGAGCAAGACGCTGCCCGAGCGCCCGCGGCGAGCGGACGCGGTACGCAATCGCGCGCGACTGCTCCTCGCCGCCGACGAGGTGTTCGCCGCGCGGGGCCTGGGCGTCACCCTCGACGATGTCGCGCGCCACGCGGGGGTCGGCGTAGGCACGGTCTATCGGCACTTTCCCGGCAAGGACGAGTTGATCGACGCGGTGTTCGAACAGAACTTCTCCGCGATGGCCGACGCCGCCGAGGAAGCCACCGCCGGGGATGACCCCTGGCACGCGTTTGCGCTGTACCTCGAGTTCGCATGCGAAAAGATGGCCGGCAGTCGCGGCATGACTGAAGTCCTGTATCGCAGCGGCTGTCAGCGAGCGCAAGCCCAGAGCCAGCGCATCGAAGCGGCGGTCGCAAGACTCGTCCAACGCGCCCACGACAGCGGCGCGTTACGGCCCGACGCACAGCCCGACGATTTCTTCGCCATCGTCTTCAGTGTCGGCGCCCTCGCCGACGCCACCCGCCAAAGCAACCCCCACGTCTGGCGCCGCCACCTGGCGCTGCTGCTCGACGGGCTGAATAACGACCACCGACCCAGACATTCGCTACCGGCCACGCCGGCAACATGATCGGCGACAACGTCGACGAACTGATGTCCGCAAACCATGGTGATGCGACGACATCATCCGAAACGAGGTGCTAAATAGCAGCGCCCCCAGAGGTATTCGCGAGAACCACTCGGTCAACGTGACCGAGCCGACTACGAATACATCTGCTCGATGAGGTCGCGATAGCCGGCCGCGATCGGCTTGCGCTTGAGCTTGTTCGTCGGTGTCAGGTATTCGCCACCGGGCTCCCACGTTTCGGACACGATCGTGAACTTCTTGATCTGTTCCACCCGAGACAGTTTGGCGTTCGCGGCGTCGACCCCCGCAGCGATCAACTGCCGGATCCCACCGTCCGTGGCAAGCGCCTCGACCGACCGGTCCGGCAAGCCGTGCTTGTCGGCGTGGGCGGCGGCCACATCCGGATCAAGACAGATCAGCGCGGTGTTGTAGGGACGTGCATCACCGATGGCAGCGACCGACCCGACCAACGCACAGCTGGCCACCAACATGTTCTCGATATTCGTCGGGGACATGTTCTTTCCGGCCGCGTTGATGATCAGTTCCTTCTTGCGATCCACGATCGAAAGGAAGCCCTCAGCGTCGATCGATCCGATGTCGCCGGTGTGCAACCACCCCTCGGAATCGATTGCCTCACCAGTTTTTTCAGGATCCTTGCGGTAACCACGCATCACCATCGGGCCGCGCACCAGCACTTCGCCGTCATCGGCGATGCGCAGCTCGGCACCCGGCACGGGCAGACCGACGGTACCGATCTTGATGCGCCCGGGAAGGCCCACCGTCACCGCGGCCGTGCATTCGGACATCCCCCAGCCCTCGCACAGCGGCACTCCCAGTCCAAGAATGAATTCGTGCACTTCCGGCGAGATCGGTGCCGCACCGGTGACGGCGATCCGCACCTGGTCCATGCCCAGTTGCGCACGGACTTTCGACAGCACCAGCCGGTCGGCCAGTTGGTACTGGATCGCCCCGACGACGCCGAGGGAGCGCCCGGCCGAATCGGCGCGGGCTTTGGCCTGCCCGGTCACGAATGCCCACTGTGCCAAGTTCCGCTTCACCGCGTTGGGTTCATCGGCAATCCGCTGTTCCAGCGCTGCCTTGAGCTTCACCCAGATCCGGGGTACCCCGAGGAATGCGGTCGGGCGTACTTCGGTCAACGCGGCGATCACCTGTTTGACATCTGGCACTGTGGTGACCGGAACGCCGTGCAACAGGTTGATGTAGTGGGCGAACCACCGGTTGGCCGCGTGGGCATCCGGGAGGTAGGAGATCACGCGATCCGACGAATCGATACCGCCGAAAGCATCAGTGATGCGGGCGTTCTCGATGAAATTGAGGTGGGTGAGCTCGACGCCTTTCGGCGGACCGGTGGTGCCCGAGGTGTAGACGATGGTCAGCAGGTCCGTCGGTTGCACTGCCCGCCAGGTGGCGTCGAAATCGAAGTCGGCAGCCGGCGTCGACTCGATCGCGGCCAGACTGAGCGCGCCGTCGGCTTCGCCGTCGACACAGATCACCTGCTCGACCTTGCCACCCCGGCCGATTGCTTCGAGAACCGTTGGTAGAAACTGCTTCTCACAGATCACGATTCGGTTGCCCGCATTATCGAACTGGTAGGCCAGCACATCCGCCGGATTGGTGTTGTATACCGAAAAGGGCGTCGCACCGGTATGCAAGACCGCGGTGTCACACACGTGGAACTCCGGCCGGTTGGTCAGCATCAGCGCGACCGTGTCACCAGGCACCACGCCGAGCGCCGCCAGACCGGATGCGATGGCGCGCACCCGCTCGGCGTACTGCCGCCAGGTGACAGTGGTGGCGCCGTCGGCGCTACGGATCGCAATGGCATCGGGCCGGCGTGCGGCGACGGACTGGAATGCCTCGACCAACGTACGTGATGTCACCGGATCCACTTTCACGCTTGACCGCGAGCGCGGTCCTCGTAGGCCTTGCGCGCGGTGTTGTCGACCTTGTCGGTGAAGATGTGCTCGCCACCGAACAACCGGTTCAGCTCCTCGCCGACGATACGCGGCAGGTACTTCTGCGCACCGATCAGCACACCGGCCAGGCGGGTCACGCGGACCTTCGGACGCGGCTTGACGATCAGACCGACGATCGCGTTCGCGATATCGGACGGCTCGGCGTTCTTGATGCCACGGATACCGGTTGTACCCGAGGTGAGCTCGGTGTTGACGACCGACGGCAGGACGGCGGAGAACTGGACACCGGTCTTGCGGTTCTCCAGACGGACGGCATCGGTGAACGAGAGCACCGCGGACTTGCCGGCACAGTAGGTGGCCAGTCCAGGAGTGTAGGTCTCGCCGGCCAGCGAGGCGACGTTGATCACGTGCCCCGCGGAGCGCGGAATCATGCGCTGCGCAGCGAGTTTCGTACCGATGATGACGCCGTAGACGTTGATGTCGAGCATCCGGCGGGTCACCGCATCCGGCTCGTCGGCCAGGAGGCCGACAGGCATGATGCCGGCGTTGTTGATCAGCACGTCGAGCGGGCCAAGTTCGCGCTCGACATCATCGAGGAAAGCGGTGAACGACGCGAGGTCCGTCACGTCCAGTTTGCTTGCGAACACATCGATGTCGGAACCGGACTGCTTGACCGTCACCTCGTCGACGTCGCCGATCGCGACCTTCGCGCCGAGACCACGCAACATCGAGGCAGTCTCGAAGCCGATACCACGAGCGCCGCCGGTAATGGCTATCACCTTGCCGCGCAAAACATCCGAATGATCTGACATCTAACCTTCTCCTTTGGTGAGACCAAAACGTTGCAGGCCCTGAGCGCCAAAAGCGCGGAGAGCGCCGTAGACGAGCCGGATGCGCGTCTTCGAGTACGGAAACCACATGGGTTCGTCGATCACCGTCGGCAGCCGCGGCTCGGTGACAGCGGTCTGCCGGCAGTACTTACGGACCCCGGCGGCACCACCCCAGCGCGACCCGACACCCGACTGCTTCCAGCCGCCCATCGGCAGGGCAAAACTGAACAGGTTCGCGATGACGTCGTTGATGTTGACGGCACCGGCATCGAGCCTGCGGGCCACCGCATGTCCGCGGGCCTTGTCGCGGGTCCAGACCGAGGCCGACAGCCCGTAGCGGGAGTCGTTCGCAAGCCGGATCGCTTCGTCCTCGTCGGCGACCTTGACCACCGGAATGGTCGGACCGAACGTCTCTTCCTGGATGCACGCCATCGTGTGGTCGACGTCGACGAGCACGGTCGGCTCGAAGAAGGTACCGACACCGGTCGGCTTGCCGCCGATCGTCACCCGTGCGCCGGCGGCCGTCGCCTCGTCGACATGACGCCGCACGATGTCGAGCTGGTCGGCGTTGGCCATCGGGCCGATCTCGAATCGGAAGTCTCTGTCGTCCTGACCTTGACGCAATCGCCCGACCCACTCGGTGAGCTTCGTGACGAACTCGTCGTATACCGGCGCTTCGACGTACACGCGCTCGACCGACACACAGACCTGGCCGGCGTTGAACAACGCACCCCAGGCGATGCCATGGGCGGCGCGCTCGACATCGGCATCGGCAAGGACCAGCGCCGGATCCTTACCGCCCAATTCGAGGCTGTACGGCTTGAGCTGTTCGATGCACTGTCGTGCCACGGCTTTTCCGGTCCCCGTCGAACCAGTGAACTGGACGAAGTCGACCGCATCGACCACGGCGGCACCGGTCTCGCCGCGGCCGGTCGCCACTGCGAACACCTTGGGCGCGCCGATCTCGGCCCACCCGCGTGCGAGTTCGACGGCGCTCAGCGGGGTTACCTCCGACGGTTTCAGCAGCACCGCGGCACCGGCCATCAGCGCGGGGGGCACGTCCAGGCCCGCCATGCCGAGCGGAAAATTCCACGGCGTGATGACGCCGACCAACGGATAGGGCCGGAACACCGTCGTGAGCTTCTTGGTCCAGCCGATGGGGCTGTGCGGGTTGGGTCGCTCGTCGGCCAGATACTTGCCGCTATTGCGGGCGAAGTAGTTGATCAGATCCACCCACGCCGGTACTTCGAACTCCGCGTCGGCTCGCGGTTTACCGGTCTCGGACTGCAGGACATCGGCGATGCGCGAGGAGTTGTCGAGCAACCACGCCTGCAGCTCGAACAGCCAGCGCGCACGACCCTTCGGTCCCAATGCTTCCCATTCGGGCTGCGCCTCGCGCAGCGCGCGCGCAGTGGCGGCCACCGATGCCGACGATTCGTTCGGGACGCTACCGACGAGCCGACCGTCGGCTGGGTTGTGCACGGCGATCAGCGGCAGGCCGGCCGATTCCGTTGCCGTAGCAACCTCGCTGTTGCGACTGTCCATATCATGTCCGTTCACGCGGGGCGGGAATCACGGCGCGCTGCCGTGACCAATTCGCTTGCCAGAGCTGCGATCTCGTTCGGAGCGTCCAGCTGCGGGCAGTGACCGGCCTTATCGAGCACGACCAGCCGACTGTCCGGAGTGGCTTTGTGCCAGCCTTCGCTCGAAGCGAACGCGACAATTCGATCCCGGCGTCCGTGCACAAAAATCGCCGGACAAGAAACACCGACAACCGCAGGTTCTGCATCGACTGCACATTTCATCGATACGGCCCGTTCGAGCAGTTCCCGGGCACCGCGACGGCTGTGCACCTGCGCACTGAGAATGCGCACCAACTCCGGATCATGGAGGGTTCGGTCGCCGTAGAGAAAGTGACCGATGAGCGTGTCGGCACCGCATTCACGCATCCACCTGGGGGCACTCACACCCGCCACCCAGGTAAGCGCTCGCCCGCCACCGAGGAACGCCGCGCGGACCAACGCTGTCCAACCGAAGCCAGGCGTCGCCGTTGGCACGATGCCGCCGATCGGCAGCCGTAGCGGCGAGGCGGCCGCGCGGACGGCAAGGTACGCACCGAGGGAATTCCCGACCAGCACCACCGGAGCCTGCTGGCTGTACGCGGCGACGACCTCGGCGACGAACCGGTCACCCTGAGGCAGCCACGCGCCGGGCTCGGCAGGGTCGGCAGCGCCGAAACCGGGCAGATCGACGGCAACCGCCGACTGGCCGGCTTCAGCGAACCGATTGAGCACCGGCCGCCACGCGTCGGCGGGATGGCCGAACCCGTGCAACAGCACGACTGTCGGGCCATCCCCCTCGACGAACAACTCTCGCGTGCCCACCCCATTGTGGACCGTGCGTCGTTCGTTGATCACGCGCTCAGGCCTGCTCAGCCCATTTGTCGAACTGGTTCGGCAGCTCGTCGAGGACCCACGGACCGTCGACCTCGACGGTCTCGACCGAGGTCCACCCCTTGAGCAGCGTCAGGGCGCCACCCTGGACCGCGAGCACCTTGCCGGTGAGCGGGCACTTCTCGTCCGCCAGGTAAGCGACGATCGGCGCGATGTTCGCCGGGCTGAAGGCATCGAACTCGCCCTCGGGAACCTCTTCGAGGAACATCGCGTTCATGCCGGGGGTGGCGAGGGTCAGGCGGGTGCGCGCGACCGGAGCGATCGCGTTGACACGCACGCCGTAACGCTCGAGCTCGAGCGCGGCAACCTCGGTCAGGGCGGCGATACCGGCCTTGGCCGCACCATAGTTCGCCTGTCCGGCGTTGGGCATGAACGTGCCCGATGCCGACGCGGTGTTGACGACCGCAGCGTTGACGGGCTTGCCTGCCTTGGACTGTTCCTTCCAGTAGCCGGCAGCGTGGCGCAGCACCGCGAAATGACCCTTGAGGTGCACGGCGATGACGCTGTCCCACTGCGACTCGTCCATCGATGCGACGAAGCCGTCCCGCAGGATGCCCGCGTTGTTCACGACGATGTCCAGGCCGCCGAATTCCGAGATCGCCTGGTCGACGAGCGCTTTCGCACCGTCCCAGGTGGCGATGTTGTCGGTGTTGGCGACGGCCTTGCCACCGGCGGCGACGATTTCGTCGGCCACTTCCTGCGCGGGGCCGGCATCTGCACCGGCACCCTCGTTGGAGCCGCCGAGGTCGTTGACCACGACGCTCGCACCCAACTTGGCGAGCAGCAGCGCGTGTTCACGACCGATACCGCGGCCGGCACCGGTGACCAGTGCTACGCGGTTCTCCATTGAACCCATGTGAGTTTCCTTCTGAAAGTTGATGATTGGATCAGACGGCCAGGACGGCGAGCTTCTCCAGCGAGGCCGCGATTTCCTTGTTGGAAGCGCGCTCGATGGCACCACCGATGGCACCGACCATCATCTGGCTGATGAACTCGGCGGCGACGGTCACGATGGAAGCGTCCGCACCCTTGGGTTCGACCTGCAGGCTGAAGCTGATCTTCGCGCCGGCCATGCCGGTTCCGGAGAATGTCGTGGTGTTCGGGGCGTCGTATTCGTCGACGTTGAAGTCGATGGTGTTGGCCATACCCATGATGGTGAGCACCTCGCTCATGGTCGCGCCCTGCGAGAGGGTCGCCGGCGGCGCCGTCTTCCACTTGGTGTGCAGGGTCAGCCACTCTTCGAACCGGGCCGGGTCGGACAGGATCGCCCACACCTTTTCCTGCGGCGCAGCGATTTCCAGGGAACCTTTTGCGTTTGCCATTTCTAACTACTCCTTTTCTTGTACTGAATGTGTTGCGGGATAACCGGTATCAGCGGTCGGCTGACTTGTAGGCGGTGACGACGGCTGACCCGCCCAAACCGATGTTGTGCTGCAGGGCGACACCCGACTTACGGGCTGCGCCCTCCACCTGACGCTTGTCGGCGGTACCGCGCAGCTGCCAGGTCAGTTCGGCGCACTGCGCCAGGCCGGTGGCACCCAGAGGGTGCCCCTTCGAGATCAGTCCACCCGACGGGTTGACCACCCAACGGCCGCCATAGGTGGTGTCGCCGTTGTCGACCAGCTTGTGTCCCTCGCCCTCAGCCGCCAGGCCCAGTGCCTCATAGGTGAGCAGCTCGTTCGGGGCGAAGCAGTCGTGCAGCTCGATCACATCGATGTCGTCGGGCGTGATCTGGGCCTGCTCATAGACCCGGTTCGCCGCGGTCCGACTCATATCGGCACCGACGAGGGTCGCCATGCTCTTGCTCTCGAACGTCCCGGGGGTATCCGTGACGAGGGCCTGTCCGACGATTTCCACTGCTTGAGACGCCAAGCCGTGCTTGTCGACGAATGCCTCACTGACGACGATTGCCGCACCCGAACCGTCGGAGGTCGGCGAGCACATCGGACGGGTGAGCTGGCCCGGGGCGTAGATCATCTTCGCGTCGATGATCTGCTGCTCGGTGTACACGTCCTGGAACTGCGAGTACGGGTTGTGCACGGAGTGGGCATGGTTCTTGACCGCGATCCGAGCGAAGTGCTCCGGGGTCGAGCCGTACTTCTGGTTGTGCTCGACACCGGCAGCGCCGAACATCCACGGCGCGACCGGGAATGCGAACTCCTGCAGTTCGGCCATCGCCTCCATGTGCTTCTGCATCGGCTGCTCGCGGTCGTCGTACGTCGAACCGAGCGAGCCCGGCTGCATCTTCTCGAACCCGATGGCCAGCGTGCAGTCCGCCAGCCCACCGCGAATCGCTTGTGCGGCAAGGAACAATGCACTCGATCCCGTCGAACAGTTGCTGTTGACGTTGAACACGGGAATCCCGGTCAGACCGAGGCTGTACACCGCTCGGTGACCCGAGCACGACTCGCCGTAGCAGAATCCCGCGTACGCCTGCTCGACCAGGTCGTAGGCGATACCGGCGTCCTCGAGGGCCTTCGTACCGGACTCCTGTGCCATTGCCGGATAGTCCCAGCCTTCGCGGCGCCCGGGCTTCTCGAACTTTGTCAAGCCGACGCCGACCACAAATACCCTGTTGCTCATAGCTTTTACCTTCCTAGGAGATTTCGGCGAGGCCGTCGGTGATCACGAACTTGCCGGCCTTCTCATCGCCGGCGGTCTCGAACGCGTAGCTACCGCCACCGGTGTTCCAGAACGTGGTGGTGATGGTTTCGTTCGGCAACGCGGGCTTGCTGAGCCGGACCGCGAGCCGCTTCAACCGGGTGGGGTCCTCGGGGCTCACCTGTGAGAGCAGCGCGTGCGAGGTGAACGCGATGGTGCACAGACCGTGAATGATGATGCCCGGCAACCCCATTGCCTTGGCGAAGTCGTCGTCCAGGTGGATCGGCATCGGGTCACCGGCGGGATCGCTGTAGCGGAACGTCTGATCCTCGTCGAATGTCTGCACCGAGGTGAACGCCGGCTCGCTATCACGCAGGGCCGCGTCGAAGGTGTGCTCCGGGCTCTTCTCACCGAAGGACCCTTCGAATCTGCCGCCACGGAAGAATCCGATGAAGTACTGCTCGTTCACCAGTTCGTCGTTGGAGTCCCGCGTTTCGAGCAATGTCGTGACGACGACACCGGACTCTTTGCCCTCGATACCGACCGGCTTCGCGCGCACGGTGAGGACCTCACCGGGCACGATCGGGCGGTGAAAACGGAAGTCGTGCTCGCCGTGCAGGATCCGCAACATCAAGTCGTCCGGCACCACGCTCATCGTCGCGTCGGCCA
This sequence comes from Mycobacterium sp. PDNC021, assembly GCF_048282635.1. NCBI lineage: Bacteria > Bacillati > Actinomycetota > Actinomycetes > Mycobacteriales > Mycobacteriaceae > Mycobacterium > Mycobacterium sp. PDNC021. The sequence continues at coordinate 776,134 of NZ_CP182502.1, read as the reverse complement.
TGATCGCGGTGACCGGGACGACCGCGAACACCGGCGGTGCGTAGGTGCCGTCCAGATGTGCGGCAATCGGGTCGTTGGTGGCTTTCGCGTAGGCGATGGTTTGAAGTCGCTCGACCTTGAATTCCTGCTCGTCGGTCCACTGATCGAGACGGTCGAGGTGGAAACCTTCGTTGGCAGCCATGCACGCTCCTTGCGCATCGTCGGGCAATCTGGTTTTGACGCTACGGTCGCGCGGCCTGCCCGACGATGACCGAACTTCTCGGGTTCTTGACCGAACCGCTCGTCGCGACGCGGCCGCTCCCCTGGTTCCTTCGCACGCCCCTCCGGAGTAGCTTCGGCACGTGCCTCCCGCCGACGCGACCACCGCCTACACGATCCCGATTCAGCGGGTGCAAGCGTTTGTGGGTCTCGCCATGCACTGGGGCTGGGATATCGAGGCCATGTTGGGTTCAGCGGGTATCTCACCGATGCTGCTTGCCGAGGGCCGCTCCCGCGTCACCACCGAGCAGGCAAGCGTGCTCTTTCGCCGGCTGTGGCGCGAAACCGACGACGAGCTGCTCGGACTCGGGGTGAGTCCGGTGCCCCGCGGCACCTTTCGGCTGCTGTGCTTCGCGATCGTCAACACGCCGGATCTGGGTGCGGCACTGCGGCGGTTCGAAGATTTCAATCGGGCAGTACCGGGCACTCCGCCCGTCACGATCACGGTCGACGGTGACACGGCCCGGCTGTCAATCGATATCGCCGCGATCCAGCGGCCGGTCGACCTGCTGATCGACACCCTGCTGGCCGTGACCCATCGTTTTATTGGTTGGGCCGTCGGCAAACGGATACCGCTGCGGCAGGTCGAAGTGCCGTACGACCGGCGTCCGGAGGTCGACGACTATGACCTCATCTTCGGTGCGCCCGTGGTGTTTTCGGCAGCGCAGCCGGCGCTGGTGTTCGACAGCGCCAGACTGTCCGCGCCGATCGTTCGCGACGACGCTTCGCTGGATATTTTCCTGCGCGGCGCGCCGGCCAGCGTGCTGGCCTACCGAAGTCATACGACGTCGACCGCGAACCAGGTAAGACGCCTGCTCGAACGAGGCCTGTCCGGCGATTGGCTCAGCGCTGACCAGGTCGCGGCGGAACTCGCGATGAGTCCGCAGACGCTGCGGCGCAAGCTCCACGAGGAGAACACGTCGCCGCGTGAAATCAAGGAGCAGATTCTGCGCGATGCGGCGATCGCGAGCCTGGTGCGCGGCGACGAGACCGTCGCCGCGCTTTCCCGTCGGCTCGGATTCTCCGAACCGAGTGCCTTCTCCCGGGCGTTCCGCCGTTGGACCGGCAGCCCGCCCGGGTCCTACCAGAGCTAGCCGAGCAGCCGTTCTATCTGGCTGTCGGGAAACATCCAGTCGGCCAACATCTTTCGCACCGTCGATTGATCCGCTGTGGGCGGTTCCGGGTGCGCGGCCGGGGTACGGCTGAAGCGCGGCGCCGGCGCGGGCTGGCGCACCCCATTGACCTCGATGAAGGCCTCGCGAGTCTGGTTGTGCGCATGCTCGTGCGCCTCCCAGGGGCTGAGCACCGGGGTCACACACGCATCAGAGTCGGCGAACACGGCAGCCCACTCGTCGCGGGTGCGCTCCTTGAACTTGGCTCCGATGACCTCTTTGAGCTGCGGCCAGCCCGTCGGGTCCAGCTGGAACGGCAGTTCGGGATCGTCGATGCCGAGTGCCGCCAAAAGCTGCATGTAGAACGGGAATTCGACACAGCCGACGGCGACGTACCGGCCGTCGGCGCATTCGTAAGTGTCGTAGAACGGTGCCCCGCCGTCGAGTGCGTTCATACCGCGGGGCTCATTCCACAGCCCTGCAGCATGCATTCCGTGCATGAATGCGGTGTACAGGGCCGCACCGTCGACCATGGCCGCGTCGATGACCTGGCCCTTCCCGGACCGTTCGCGTTCGTACAGCGCGGCGAGGACTCCCATGGCCAGCAGCATGCCGCCGCCGGCGAAGTCGCCGATGATGTTGCCGGGCGGCACCGGGCGTTCACCGGGGCGGCCGATCAGATCGAGGGTGCCGGTCAGGGCGATGTAGTTGATGTCATGGCCCGCGGTGCTGGCCAGCGGACCCTGCTGACCCCAGCCGGTCATCCGGCCGTAAATCAGCCGCGGATTGTGCTTTTCGAGATCTGCGGGCCCGATACCCAGTCGTTCGGCCACACCGGGACGGAACCCCTCGACGAAGACGTCCGCCTTCTCGACGAGTGCGAACAGCGTTCGCAGATCGTCGCCGTCCTTCAGATTCAGCTTGACGTTGCGCTTGCCCCGATCGAGCGGACCATCCGGTGGAGTGAGTCCGTCACCCGGCGCGCCGGCCCGCTCGACGCGTAACACGTCCGCGCCGAGATCTGCCAGCACCATGCAGCCGAACGGCGCCGGCGCCAGGCTGGCGATCTCGATGACCTTGACGCCCGAAAGTGGCCCCGTCACAGTGACTTCGCAATGATCGTCTTCATGATCTCGTTGGTGCCGCCGTACACCTTCTGGATGCGCGCATCGGCGTACAACTTCGAGATCGGGTACTCCTGCATGTAGCCGTAGCCACCGAACAACTGCAGGCACTCGTCGGCGACCCGGCACTGCTGTTCGGTCAGCCACCATTTCGCCTTCGCGGCCGTCGGCACATCCAGTTCGCCGGCGAGGTGCTTGACCAGGCATTCGTCCAGGAAGCTCCAGGCGACGGACTTGACAGTGTCGCTTTCGGCGAGCACGAACTGCGTGTTCTGGAACTTGAAGATCGGGCGGCCGAACGCCTCACGCTCCTTGGTGTAGGTCAGCGTCACGTCGACGGTCTTCTCGATCGACGCAGCCGCGATGACCGCCAGCACCAATCGCTCCTGCGGCAGCTGCTGCATCAACTGGATGAAGCCGAGGCCTTCGACACCGCCCAGCAGATTGGCCTGCGGGACCCGCACGTCGTCGAAGAACAGCTCACAGGTGTCCTGGCCGTGCTGGCCGATCTTCTCCAGATTGCGGCCGCGCCGGAAGCCTTCGCGGTCGGCCTCGACCAGGATCAGCGAAACACTGTCCGCTCCACGGCCTTCCGGATTCGTCTTCGCGGCCACCACGATAAGGTCCGCGGTCTGGCCGTTCGAGATGAACGTCTTCGCGCCGCTGATCACATAGTCGTCGCCGTCCTTGACCGCCTTGGTCTTGATCGACTGCAGATCGGAGCCGGTGCCGGGCTCGGTCATCGCGATTGCGCTGACGACCTCCCCTGAGGCCATCTTCGGCAACCACGTGGTCTTCTGTTCCTCAGTGCCGTACGAGCTGAGGCAATGCGCGATGATCGCGCTGTGCAGCACCCCGCCGAAACTCGGTGCCATCGAACGGATCTGCTCGATCGCGACAACGGCCTCGTGCGCGAACGTACCGCCACCGCCGCCGTACTCCTCGGGGATACTCAAACACAACAGGCCGAGTTCGCCCGCCTTGAGCCAGACATCGCGATCGACATGCTGCTGCTGACCCCAACGCTCCTCGTTCGGAACGCACTCCTTCTCGAAGAACCGGCGCGCCAGATCGGCAAGCGCGTCAAGGTCCTTGTCCATCCAGGATGAGCGATGCAACACCACAGCAGAACTCCTTCGTTCACAGTCGGTTGCACGGAACGCTACGGCGACCGACCGGCGGTGCCCATGACTCAACCGACCACAACCGTGACCGAACTGCTCGCGGCCGCAACGAATCCGCCGCACAGACGTCAGAAGACCCCCGAGACGACCGCGACGATCCAGAATGTACGAGTGACCACACTCTCGGGCGCCAACAGATTCTGGATCAGCTTGACCGCCGGGCTCATTGTCGGCGCCGCGATCGGGGTGCTGACAGATCGTTGGCCGGTGGGCCTCCTGGCCGTCGTGATCGCCACCGCAGCGGGCTACGTGATCTGGGCGCTCGCAGTGCTATGGCGCATGGATCCCGAGCGGACGCGGGCACACGCGGGCGAGGCCGATGTTGATGATGAGGTCGGCGACCTCGTGCTGCTCCTCATCCTGACCGCGAGCCTGACCGCCATCGGAATACTCCTGTGGTCCGCCAACGATGCCGACAAGGCCTCGTACGCGGGCCTGTCTCTGGCGGCGATACTCGCCGCCTGGGCCTCGCTCCACACCATGTACACGGCGCGCTACGCCCGGCTGTACTACGACGGCGACCCTGGCGGCATCGATTTCAACAACCGGGATGTCGATCCGCAGTACAGCGACTTCTACTACTTCTCGTTCAACCTCGGGATGACCTACCAGGTGTCCGATACCGACGTGACGACCTCGCAGATCCGGGCAGAAGTGCTCCGGCATTGCCTGTTCAGTTACATCTACGGCACCGTCATCATCGCGTGCACGATCAATCTCGTCATCAACCTGGTCGGGTGATTGTCTTGCTGCGGCTTTGGCCAGCGGCGGACGATTCAGTTGAGTAGTCTGCCGCCTGTGCCCCGTCGGCCGTATCTGACCATCGATCTCGAGACAGTACGCAACAACGCGCTCGGCCTCCGTGCCGCGCTGCCCACAGCCGAGATTCGTTACGCGGTGAAAGCCAACCCGGCTGCGCCAATTCTGCGACTGCTCGCGAGCCTGGACTGCAGCTTCGATGTCGCGTCGGTCGGTGAAGTCGACCTGTGCGCCGCGGCCGGCGCCGACGCCGCCCTGATGACGTTCGGCAATCCGATCAAGAAGCCCGCGGAGGTGGCGTACGCGTATTCCGTGGGAGTACGCAGGTTCACATTCGATACCGCGAACGGGCTGGCGGCCATCGCCGAGAACGCACCGGGGTCGAGCGTCGAATGCCGCATCGCGCCGGCGTTCCCGTCGTCGGTGACGCCCTTCGGGCACAAATTCGGATGCTCGCCCGAGGATGCGATCGCGTTGTTGACACAGGCTCGGCGGCTCGGCTTGCACGCGGACGGCGTGGCGTTCCACGTCGGCTCGCAGCAGCTCGACCCGGACGCCTGGGAAATCGGTATTCGTTGCGCACGTGGAATTTTCGGTGCACTGCCTGGCTTGGCGACGCTCAACCTGGGCGGCGGCATCCCGGTCTCGTACGATTCGCACGTGCCCCACGTCGGGGTTGTGGGCGACGCAATCGCCGGTGCGCTGCGCCGGCATTTCCCGGTACTCCCCCAGCTCGCCATCGAGCCGGGACGCGCGATCGTCGGCTCGGCGGGCACGCTCTCCTGCGAGGTGGTGACGGTACGGCTGGGCACCGACGGTCGCCGTTGGGTGTATCTGGACATCGGCCGCTACGGCGGCCTGGCGGAAACCGAGAACGAGTACATCCGCTACCGATTGCGCACCAGCCGTGACAGCGACCCCGTGGACGACGCCGTCGTCGCGGGGCCGACGTGCGATGGTGACGACGTGCTGTATCAGCGGTATCCGCTGCCGGTGACGCTGCAGGCCGGCGACCTGGTCGAGATCGACGCGGCCGGCGCCTATACCGCGAGCTATTCGTCGATGTTCAACGGGTTTTCCCCTCTGTCAACGCAATTCGTGGAGATCGAAGATGCAGTCACAACCAGGTAGCAGCTTCTCAGGCTGTCACGTGCTGGCCGAGTTCACCGGCGTCGACCCCGGACTCGCGAACGACCGGGTGCGGTTGCGCAACCTCCTGCGCAACGCGCTCGACCGCGCCGGGGCCACCGTTTGCGACATGGTGGATAAGCGTTTCGAACCGCACGGGGTGACGGTGTTGGCGTTGCTGGCGGAGTCGCACGCGTCGATTCACAGCTATCCGGAGCGCGGCGCGATGTTCGTCGACGTCTTCACCTGCGGTGAGTCCGCCGACGCCGAGCACGCGGTCCGGCTGCTGCGGCAGGCTGTGGGTGCTTCAGATGCCCACGTCCAGACCGTGTTTCGCGGAGCAGGCAGGCAGGTCATCGAGCCGATGGCGCCCGGGATCACCCGCACCTGGCATTTGTCGGAGGTGCTCTGCGACGTCCACACCGAGTTCCAGCATTTGGTGATCGGCCGTACGGAGCAAGGGATTTCCTTGTTCAGCGACTCGGATCGCCAAAGCACCGAGTTCAGCCAGCTCGTCTACCACGAGGCACTGATGGTGCCGCCGATGCTCTTGGCCGACAAGGTCGATCGCGTGCTGATCATCGGGTCCGGCGAGGGCGTGGCCAGCCAGCTGGCCGTCGAGGCCGGCGCCGTACACGTCGATCACGTCGATATCGACCGCGAAGCCGTCCGGCTCTGCGCCGAACATCTGCCCTACGGCTACACACCCGGTGAATTGGCAAGGGCGGAAGCCGGACTCGGCCCCGTCACGGTGCACTACACCGACGGATACGAGTTCGTCGCCACCCACACTGGGCCTCGCTACGACGTCGTCGTCATCGACCTGCCCGACGAGCGGACCGAGCCCGCCCAGCACAACCGGCTCTACGGCGCCGACTTCATGAAGTTGTGCGGCGACATCGGCGCCGTCGTCGTCGGCCAGGCGGGCTGCCCCACGCTGTGGCGCAACGACACGCTGATCAGATCGTGGGAGCGCTTTGGCGAAACCTTCGGCACCGTCGTCTATTTCGGCAGCGACGAGCACGAGTGGGCTTTCCTGTCGGGAACCACCGGGATACTCGAGAGCCCGCTGGCCACGATGACAGCGCGGCTGGAGACGCTGCCGTACCGTTGTCAGACGATCGACGCGGCAGCGCTCGCAGCGGCGACGACTCCGCCGATGTCATTGCGGGAGAATCGGATCGGCATGGGAGCTGGGGCGCCACCGTACGCCGACTAGAGTCGGCGCCATGCGACTCGCTGCAACCACGTTGGCCTTGGCAGGTGCGCTCACGCTGCTCGGACCGATACCATCCGCGTCCGCCGATGCGGCGAGCCCCTTCGATGTTTCTGATCCAGCGGTCGGCCGGCTTGATCCGGCCTTGTTGGCGGCGGTCCAGCATGCGACGACCGCGGCGGCCGCGGAGGGGATCCCCATGACGATCACCTCCGGCTGGCGCTCTCCAGAGTTCCAGCAGCAATTGCTCGACGACGCGATCCAGACCTACGGCAGTTACAACGCTGCGCGGCAGTACGTCCAGACGCCGCAGCAGTCCAAGCATGTCAGCGGCCAGGCCGTCGACATCGGCGGCCAGAGCGCCGACAAGTGGCTGATCGCCAATGGTGGGCGCTTCGGCTTGTGTCAGATCTACGCCAACGAACTCTGGCATTTCGAGCTGGCCACCGATGCCCACGGGGACTGCCCTCCGTTGCTACCCAACGCCGCCAGCTGATCCGCTGCTCGATTCCGGCGTCGTGGTGGCTGCAGGTGTCCGCGCGCCGGTAAGGCCAAGTGCCACAGTGATTTCCAACACGTTGTCTGGATCGTCGAGGCGGTCGCCGTAGAAGTCGCGCAGCTGCGTCATGCGGTAACGGACCGTCTGCGGGTGCACGAACAGCGACTCGGCGACGGCGTCGCGGCGGCCGAGGTGCAGGACCCAGGCCCGCAGCGTTTCCTCGAGTCGTTCGGCCGTACTGGGACGCAACCCGGCGAGCGGCGCCAGCACGCGCCGACGCAGATCGTCGACGGCATCGTGGTCGGCACTGAGCACCAGGTCGACGAGGTGCTCTTCGGTGTCGACGACACCGGAGCCACCTGCCACCAAGGCACGGGTGCGCATCGCGCGCAGGTAGGAGGATTTCACCTGCCACCATTGACGCGAGGGGCCGACGATCACGCGGCTGCCGGTCATGGCGTCGAGGACCCGCCGACGCTGCTGACCATCGGCGTCGGGTACGAGCACCACGGCCAGCGATTCGCCGGCAACCACCTCAGACACGTCAACACTCGTGTGGAGGGTTTCTTGAGTGAAAAGGACTGACAGCTTCCGTGTTTCAACCTCGGGCAGCAGCACGGCGCTCAGAGTCTTCGGCGGCTTCCAGTCTGCCTGCTCGGCACTGGCGAGCAGCTGGTTCATCGGCGCTCCCGCCAACAATTCGGCGGCGAGCCGATCGAGGTGGCGTTGCCGGACCCGGCCGGCGGCGGCGAGTTCATCGGCGTGGCCCGACACGCTGGCCGCCGACAGTTCGTCGATGAACGCGAACACCATTTCGGCGAACCGCGCAGTGGTCGCCGCCGAGAGACCTGCCGCGACAGCGGTGGCCGAAAGCTCTCGCCACGCCACTCGAGCGCCGACCCGGTAGGCCGACAGCAGTGCGTCGATCGACCGGCCGGTGCGGGCCTCTCCCCGACCCAGGTCGTAGGCACCGTCGAGCGCCGGAGACAGCCTCGGCCCCGGATCGGTGCCGTGGGACCGGGTGGTCAGACGCAGGAAGGCACCCAGCGCCAGCTGCACCGCGTTCTCGATGGTCTGCCCCATCGGACCGCTGAACGCGTCGGTGTAGCTCGGCACCTCGGCGGTGACTGCCGCGACGGTCCGCTCAGCCATCTGAGGCAACACCCCTTCGAGTGCCCGGACTATCTCCTCGTCGAGGTCCAGGCCACTGAATCGGGCAGCGGGATCCGTCATAACTGTTCTTTCCGAACAAATTGCTCCGGATCTATCACCCTCACAGCATAGGACTTTGTATCCGCTGCTCATGGAAGCTAAGAGCATGACCACGACATCAGTTCGCCCGACCGCCGCAGGATTGCGCCGGCGTGTGCTCGAGCTGGCCGAGCGGATCACCACCCCACTGCTGCCCGGCGACTACCTCGACCTCGTCGCACCCCTGCGTTCCGGAGCTCCGCTGCGCGGCCGGATCACCGCTGTTCATCCCGAGACGCGCGACTGCGTCACCGTGATGATCAAGCCTGGCAGCGGATGGCAGTCACACATCCCCGGCCAGTACGTCCGCATCGGCATCGACGTCTACGGGGTACGCCAGTGGCGTACCTACTCGCTGACCTCGCACACCGATCGCCGCGATGGACACATCGCGATCACCGTCAAAGCCATCGCGGGCGGAACAGTCAGCAACCATCTGGTGCATCGCGCCACGGTCGGCACGCTGGTTCACCTCGACCAGGCGGCCGGCGACTTCGTCCTTCCCGCCGCCGCGCCGGACAAGCTGTTGTTCGTCGCTGCCGGCAGCGGCATCACGCCGATCATGGGCATCCTGCGCAACCTCGCCGAGCGGACGGACACCGACACGGTGGTCGTGCACTGCGCACCCACGCCCGACGACATGATCTTCGCCGGCGAGCTGCGCCAACTGGCCGCGCGTGGCCGAATCCAACTGATCGAGGTCCACACCGCCACCGACGGCCGGCTCGACATGAAGCGCCTGCAGGAACTGGTCGGCGACCTCACCGGCCGGCACACCTGGGCGTGCGGACCTGCCGGGCTACTCGATGCGCTGCAACAGCATTGGACCGAGCACGGCGTGGCCGACCGGTTGCACACCGAACGGTTCCGCGCCGAAATCCTCACGACCGGCGACGGCGGCACCGTGACATTCACCAAGAGCGGCACCACTACCGAGGCCGCCGGCGATCAGACGCTGCTCGACACCGGAGAGGCCGCCGGCGTCCTGATGCCCTCGGGCTGCCGAATGGGCGTGTGCTTCGGCTGTGTCGTCCCCCTGCGCCGCGGAGCAGTGCGCGACGTGCGCACAGGCGACCTCACCACCGCCGCCGAAGGCGATGGCGTCGTGATCCAAACCTGCATCAGCGCAGCCGCCGGCGCCTGCGATATCGACATCTGATCGAAAACTGCCTTCACACAAGGAGTTACGCCATGACCGCCATGCAACGCAAAGCCAAGAACCCTGTCGCCCACCTCTCCGAGGCCGACATCGAGAACATCGGCATCGAACTCGACGCGATCCGCGCCGACGTCATCGCCAACCGCGGCGAACAAGACGCCGCCTACATCCGCAAAGTCATCGCCGGCCAGCGCAAGCTCGAGTTGACCAGCCGCGCCGTGCTGTTGTTCTCGCTGTTCCCGCCGGCATGGATCGCCGGCACCGCCGGGCTCGCCGTGTCGAAGATCATCGACAACATGGAAATCGGCCACAACGTGATGCACGGCCAGTGGGACTGGATGCGCGACCCGAAGATTCACTCCACGACGTGGGAATGGGACAGCGCATCGCCCGCCGAGATGTGGAAGCACTCCCACAACGAGCTGCACCACACGTACACCAACGTGCTCGGCAAGGACCAGGACCTCGGCTACGGCATCATGCGCGTCGACGAAGATCAGCGGTGGAGCCCCTTCTACCTGATGCAGCCGCTGACCAACTTCATCAACGCCTGCTTCTTCCAGTACGGCATCGCCGCGTACGACCTGCAGATCGGCCGTTACCTCAAGGGCAAGACCGACAAGGAACAGTTCCGCCGTCAAGGCGAGGAAGTGCTCGCCAAGACCGGCCGGCAGGCGCTGAAAGACTATGTCCTGCACCCGCTGCTGTCCGGGCCGTCGGCGCTCACCACGCTCACCGCGAATCTGACGGCCAACCTCATCCGCAATCTGTGGACCCACTCCGTCATCATGTGCGGGCACTTCCCCGAAGGTGTTGAGACGTACGAGAAGACGTCGATCGACGGCGAGACCCGCGGCCAGTGGTACCTGCGGCAGATGCTCGGCTCGGCCAACATCTCCGGCGGGCAGTGGATGCATTTCATGACCGGCAACCTGTCGTTCCAGATCGAGCACCACCTGTTCCCCGATCTGCCCAGTAATCGCTATCAGGAGATCGCGCCGAAGGTCGAGGCACTGTTCAAGCGCTACGACCTGACCTATGTCAGTGGCTCGCTGCCGCGACAGGTTGGGTCGGCGTGGAAGAAGGTCTTCCGCCTCTCCCTGCCCAACCGATTCGCGACGATGCGCTTGCCGCGCCTCCGGCAGCGGCGGGCACCGGCAGCCATGCCGGAGCTGGCAGCGGCAGCCGCCTAATTCTGTTGTTACCGTGAGCTATTCACGTCATCAGTGAGTGCCTGGGCTTCCTCGTAGGACATCGCGGCGGGAGTCCGGGCGCCGGTGGCGTATGCCGTCGCCGCTGACGCGGCCTGCGTGATGGCGACGCGGAACGGCAGTGACCCGGTGCTCACGCGTCGCACGCCGAGTTCCCGGAGCCGCTGGAAGGGCAGCTGGGCGAGCAGGTTGAGCGGAGTCTCCCCGAGGATGGCGACGAGCTGCTCGATCTCGCGTTCATCGCGCAAACCCGGCACGAATACGCCGTCCGCTCCGGCGTCGACGTAGGCCATTGCCCGTCGGGTGGTGTCGTCCGTCGGCAGCTGGAGCCAGTACGTGTCAACGCGGGCATTGATGAACAGTTGCGGCGTGGCAGCCCTGAACGCCGCGATCAGTGCGCACTGCTCGTCGACTGCGGCGAGGTGATCTCCGCGAGCGTCCTCGATGTTGACCCCCGCGATCCCGATCGCAGTCAGCTCCGCCGCCAATTCCGCCGGATCCATGCCGAAGCCGGCCTCGATATCGACCGTCACCGGAACCGGAAGACGAGCCAATGTTCTTGCCAGGGCCAAGGTTTCCGGCCCGGTGACGCCGGCCGCATCGGGGAGTCCGTGGGAAGCGGCGACGCCGAGACTGGTTGTGCCGACAGCCCTGAATCCCGCCCGGACGAACACCGCCGCGGAAGCGAAGTCCCACGCGTTCGGTAGCAGAAGCGGTTCGTCGGCGTGGTGCAGGTGCTTGAACTGCACAGCCAGCGGCAGAGAGCTGGCCGCGGCGACGGCAGACTGGTCCATGGGTCCATCGTGCCAGCCACCAAATGACCGTCCGCTAAGTCAGCACGGAATGATGTAACCCGGATCGGTGGCCGAATCCAGCCACTTTCCATAAGCAATTCCGCCCACGGCGCGCACCCGGGCACACGCCTGACTTTGTGTAGTCCCCCCGGGTGCGTACACGGCGTAGATCGGATTCCCAGCGTCAGTCGCCTGTCGAAGAGATGGGCACGACATATCTGTTCGCAGGTAGCCCGCGCCTGGATTGGCATCCAGAAGCCGCTGCACGCCTTGTTCGTATTCTCCGGGAGTAGTCACCGAACCCAGAATCACGATGGCCTGACCGTTGCACCGTGGTGAAGTCATCGGCGTCGCCAAACCGAGATCACCAGTGGGAACCGGCTGAGAGCGCGGCAATTGCGGTGCGCTAGTTGCGGGCGGTAGACCGGGGTGCGTCACGGTCACAGCAGGGGCTGTCATAGTCACCGTTTCAGCCATGGTTCGCTCGTCGGCCGCGCCTGAAGCCGCACTAGTTGTCGACGTCGACGGCTGGCTAGAGGAGGTGCCCCCTAACCGAGCACCAAAGAACGCGACCAACCCGACGGCAACGAGAAGTGCAGCCGCGCCGGCGAACAGCGCCGTCCGGCGGCTCGCGCTTTGGCGTGGTGCCGTGGCCTGATTCTGTTGCGCCCCGATCGAGGAGGCTGACACCGGTGTCGCGAGTTGGGTTGCTGCGGACGAACTAACTGTGCCCACACTTGAGCGAGCGAACGCCGTCGCGAATTCCCTGCATGTACCAAACCGCTGACCCGGTTCCTTCGACATCGCCTTCACCAGGGCCTCTTCCATGCCGACCAGGTCGGGGCGCACCGATGTCAAGGTCGGTGGAACGGAAGACAGATGGCTGCCAATTACGACGGCCGGGTTGGAATGAACAAACGGCGGCGCACCGGTCAAAAGGTGGAATGCCGTGCACGCCAGCGCATATTGATCGGACCGGCCGTCCACTGCGCCACCGGTGAGCTGCTCAGGGGCCGCGTAGTCCACAGAGCCGACAGTCATGTTCGTTGCGGTGAGTCCACCAGTGTCATGAATACCTCTAGCGATGCCAAAGTCGGCCAGCAAAATTCGTCGGTCTGCCGCACGAGGGTCGGTCATCAAGATGTTGGAGGGCTTTACGTCACGATGCAGCAGGTACCGCTCATGGGCGTAGTCGAGGGCATCTGCGATCGCAGACACGATGTCCACCACCTCTTTTGGTGGCATCCCGTGGGGATAGCGTTCTCGCAATAATTGCGCCGCGTCAGTGCCGTCGACGTAATCCATCGCAATCCACAGCTGACCGTCCTGTTCACCTCGATCGTGGACGGCGACGATATGCGAATGCCACAAGGACGCGGCGATGTCAGCCTCGCGGGCGAAGCGCTGCCGGTATTCGCCATCAGAACTGACTGCGACAGGAAGAACTTTCAACGCTTCGCGCCGGGGCAACCGGGGATGCTGGGCGAGATACACCTCGCCCATTCCGCCCGACCCCAGGAGGCGGACGATCGTGTAGCCAGCGAATACTTCCCCCTCAGCGACCGGCATGCCGGCATCCTATCGAGCGAGTCCCCGACCATTCGCGAAATTGATGTCGGCACCGTCGGGCCTACGTAGGGTGTGCGACATGAACCTGCCGACCGCCGATGCAGTCGGTGGCAGGGTGACCCGCAGGCAGGCGCTTCGTTGGATCGGTGGTGCAGGACTCGCTGCCACACTCGATGCTTGCGGCAACAACCCAACAGTGGTCACCGGTACAGCCGCGTCCTCTGCCGCGAGTACGCAAGCGCGACCACCCGCATCGGTTTCGCCAGGCGGACCGGTAGTGAAGCCGACGCCCGCGGCGTGGCTGTGTCGCGATTCGTGGGGAGCTCGACCTGCGCGACCTGGCGGCCTGCCGCATACCGTGAGCCGACTGACACTTCATCACAGCGGCGTCGTTCTAGGTGATAACACCCATGCACCGTCGCGCCTGCGTCAACACCAGCGCTATCACCAGGACAGCCACGGCTGGATCGACATCGCCTACCACGTTAGCGTCGACCGCAACGGACACATCTACGAGCTTCGGGCGCCGCAGCTCGCGGGCGACACTGCGACCGACTACGACACGACCGGACACTTCCTGGTTGTCTGCGAGGGTGACTTCGACAAAGAACCTCTCACCGAGGCCCAGATCGCCAGCACTGCAATGGCGTTCGCATGGGCCGCACAGACATTCGGCGCTGCTCCGAGCACCTTGGCGGGACATCGCGACCTCGCGTCGACCGCATGTCCGGGCGCGAACCTCTACGCGCACCTAGCCTCCGGCGATCTCATGCAGCGGATCAACGATCTCGTCACTGCTGGCGGTGTTGACCTACATCGGGTGTGCGGACCGGAGGCCGGAGAAATCGTCGCTGCTATCGAATCTGGTCAACGCTGAGGTGGTCTTCGGCCGGCTGGCGACGTCCATCAACTACTCGAGTTTCGCGGCCACGGATGGCGCGCGCCCGATCTTCGGCATAGAAGGTCGCCATACCTCATGCTCGCGTCGTTGCCGCGCTGAATGCGGGCCGGTTACTGGCGCCTATGCCGCGGATTGCAGTCACTATATGACCGCAATCCGCGGCGTAACCGCCTTCAGGAAGCAGCGTCGCCGCCGACGGTGACTGTGCGGGCCATGACTTCGAGCGGCCCGCCGCACCTCAACCGACGTGTCCGCCCAGCGAAGCCGTGATCAGCGCGGGTGGGGCGTAGGACGCGAACAAGTTGGCCCGCTCTTGGACGGTCAAATTCCGTCGGGCCCACAGCCGCCGAAATCCCCGACGAGACAACGCAACCCACGAAGCCAGCAGCGAAGTTGCCGCTGCGTGCTCACTACGCACAACCATGACCATTGAGAATCTCCTTGATGTGCAGTGGAACAGCCGTCGATCAGACCCAGTCGAAACTGTTCAGGGACAGTGATGTTGGTTGGTGGCTTGGGCTGCGCCGAGCCGGTCGTAGACCTGCCACCAGATTGCTTCGTGGGCGCTCGCTGACAATTGGCCGTGATCACGCAGCATGTCCGCGGCCCGGAGCTTGCCCACCAGTACTTTCAGCTCGGCGTACTCCGCTTCGAATTGTTCATCTGGTCGGCCGGCAAACCGGGTGACGCAGCGTGTCCGAATCTGAGCGTGCGATCGTGCAACCCGAGCGAAGAGCGCGGCCCCAACTCCCAGCCACACGACGGTCGGAATGGCGAACTGCATCCAAGATGTCGCAGCGCCAAGCAGCAGAAGGGAAAACAGCCACACGACGGCACCCCACGTCGGCCAGGCCCGCCACGCGCGCAACCACCGGCGCTCCACATTGTCGATGCCCGGTGGGTACACGACCAGCCAATAGCGGGTGACGCCATACCGGGTGGGTGAGACGCTCAACGAACCCCACACGTGATCGCCGTCCAACAGGCGGGTCCACCAATGCGTGGAATCGGGCGCCCAACTGGGCAGCGGCTGGGGCCAGCGATCACCGCCGTCCCCGCAGTGCGGGTTCTCCATGAGTATCCGGTTTACTCGCTCGCCGGAGTGGCGGACGGGATGCTTACGGAATCCGTACGCATCCTGACGGTCGCCATTGGCGCAAACCACGCCGCGTCAAGGTTCGGACAAGTCCAGCAACTGGCCGTCAGGGCACTGTATTGACGCCTCAAGGCGGCATCGTGATAGAAGCCACGGAATCTTTACAATTCGTTGACGCCGACAAACCTCCCGCCGAGCAGGCCAACGGTGTTGGATCGCAGCCATGGCGCTCAGGCGACAGCCCTGATGCCGGGTCATGCCTACCTGGCATCAGATTGGCGGCAGGAAGCACTGCGCACCAACTTATGGGTGGCACCGGTTGCGCTGACCACCACCGCTCTGGCGTTGTTCATCGGCACCTACGGAATCGACCGCGCCGCCTATGACGGTCGGTTGGCGCTGCCCTCCTGGGTGCTCAGCGGTACCGCCGATGCAGCGCGCCTGGTATTGACCACCGTCGCTGCCGCCGTGATCACCGTGGTGGGCATCGTCTTCTCGATCACCATCGTGGTGCTGACCTTGGCCTCCACCCAATTCGGTCCACGGATGCTCCGAAACTTTGTGCGGGACTTGGGCACTCAGGTGACACTGGGAGCCTTTGTCGCTACGTTCTGCTATGCCGTGATTACGTTGGTATCGATCGGTGGTGGATCGCGTGGCGACTTCGTCCCCCACCTGTCCGTCACCGTCGCGCTGGTGCTGACTTTGCTCGACGTCGGCGTGCTGATTTACTTCCTGAACCACATCGCCTCGATGATCCAGTTGCCTATCGTGATCGCCAAGATCGCCGGCACCCTTGCCGACGAGATTTCGGCACAGGAAAACGGTCGACTGTTCGGGATCGGCGCGGCTCGCGGGCCGTCCTGTGACGAACTCCTCGAGAAGTTGCTGACCTCAGGCACCGACATCCACACCACCCACAGCGGGTACCTGCAGGTGATTCGGCATGAGACCCTGCTCAAGGTGGCAACCTCGGCCGACGCAGTGATCCAATTACCTTATCGCCCCGGTCATTTCATGGTGGCTGGTCAGGTGGTGGCCCGCGTGTGGCCGGCCGAGGCGGCGCATTTCGTTGAGCAGAATCTGCTGCGCGGCCACGTCACCGGCCCGTACCGCACCTTGACCCAGGACGTCTCGTTTGGATTCGACCAGTTGGTCGAGATCGCGCTGAGGGCGTTGTCACCAGCGGTCAATGACACGTTCACCGCGCTGACTTGCGTTGACTGGATCGGCGACTGCCTATGCCGGATTTCGACCTCGTGGCGTCCACAACGGATCCGCCGCGATGCCTCCGGACATATCCGGGTGATCGCCTACCAAGCTGATTTCGAACGGCTGGTCGAGCGGGCCTACGAAAAGATCCGCCAGGCCGCCGACGGCATGCCGGCCGTGATGATCCGGCAATTGGACTCGCTGGTGAAGGTCGCCGAGCAGACCCCGGACCGAAGCCGGCGCACAATCTTGATACGTGAGGCCGAGCGGATCCAGCGGGCCAGTGTGAGGTCAGTGGTCGATCCCGATGACCGGGCCGACGTGACGCGCGCCTATCACGCCGTCATCGCACTGATCAGCACACCGTCGCCGTAACGAACGCCACAGCGGGCGTTCAGATCACGTCAAGACCGGGTCGCATTCGCCTCATGCGGGTCTAACGTCGGCCCTCGCGGCGGATGGCACGCCGCAGGCTGACGCAGGAGGGGCAGTGACGATGCATTGGGGACCGGCGGCGTGGCTGCAACTCATCACGATCGTCGCGATCCTGGCACTGCTGCACGTGCCGTTGGGCAACTACATCGCATCGGTCTACTCCAGCGAAAGACACTGGCGCGCTGAGCGATTGATCTATCGAATAGCTGGCGTGCAGCCGGATCGCGAGCAGCATTGGGTCTGGTACGCGGCTTCGGTGCTCGCGTTCTCGGTGGTCAGCGTGGCCGTGCTGTTCGCTCTACTGATGCTGCAGACCCAGCTGCCCGCCCCCTGGGGTGCACAGGGAATGACCCCGCTGCTCGCGCTGAACACGTCGATCAGCTTCGTCACGAACACCAGTTGGCAGAACTACGCGGGCGAGTCCACTCTCGGTCACTTCGGCCTCACCATTGGCCTGGGCGTGCAGGCCTTCGCCAGCTCCGCGGTCGGCATGGCTGTGGCCATCGCGCTGATCCGCGGCATCGTGCGTCGTCAGACCGTCGAGCTCGGCAACTTCTGGGTGGACCTGGTCCGCGGCATCATCCGAATCCTCATCCCTATGGCAGTTCTCATCGCGCTCCTGCTCACCGCGCTCGGCGTGATGGAGACTTTCGGTCCGGCACAGGCGATCGGCAGCCTGGCCGGCGGCTCGCAGACCTTGCCGTCCGCGCCGGTCGCGTCGTGGGAGTCCATCAAACTGATGTCCGGCGACGGCGGTGGTGCCTTCAACGCCAACAGTGCGCACCCGTTCGAGAACCCGACTCCGCTGACCAACGTCATCGAGATCGTGACCATGGCCGTCATCCCGGTGTCGCTGGTCCGCACCTACGGTGTCATGGTCGACGACCGGCGTCAGGGCTGGGCCTTGCTGGCCGTGGTCGTCGTCCTGTTCGGCTTGGGCACCGCCGCCGTCGGGATGTCGGAAGCGATGCCGCACGGCACCGTCTCCAGCGCAGTCGGTACTGCGCTGGAAGGCAAGGAGATTCGCTTCGGGGTACCCGGTAGTGCGCAGTTCGGCCAAGTCGCCACCGCTACCGCGGACGGAGCAGCCAACTCTTCGTATGACAGTTTCACCAGCGTTGGTGGCGGGGTGCTGATGGCCAACATGATGCTGGGCGAGATCAGCCCCGGCGGCACGGGCAGCGGACTGTACGGTTTGGTCGTCATCGCGCTGCTCGCCGTGTTCCTCGGCGGTCTGATGATCGGCCGGACACCGGAGTATCTGGGCAAGCGGGTCAGCGCCCGGGAAATGAAGTTGGTCAGCCTGGCGGTGATCACCCCGCCGGTGACGGTACTGACCGGCGTCGCGATCTCGATGGCGCTGCCGGCCGGCGCCGCAGCCACGACGAACTCCGGCCCACACGGGCTTTCCGAAGTGCTGTATGCGTTCACCAGTTGTGTCGCGGGTAACGGCAGCGCATTCGGCGGATTCAGCGGAAACACAACAGGATTCAACATCGGTCTGGCGGTGGCAATGGTCATCGGTCGATTCGTGCCGATGATCCTGGTGATATCCCTGGCCGCCAGCTTCGCCAGACAGCGTTCCGGGGCAGTCACCGGCGGCACTCTGCGCACTCATCAGCCATCGTTCGTGGGACTGATGATCGGCGCCGCCCTGATCGTGGTCGGACTGGAGTACTTGCCGGCACTCGCGTTGGGCCCCATCGCCGAACGATTGTCCTAGCGGGCTGTCGGTGCGCTGAGGTCGGGCGCTGCAGCCGAATCGATCCTGCGCGCCAATGCCACGAATGGCGCGCGCTGAACCGCGTCACTGGTGCCCGGTGCCTCCGGATGCCACTGCACCGCAAGCACCCAACCATCGACGGCCTCGAACGACTCGATCAGGCCGTCGGCCGCATGGCCCGTCGCCACCAGCCCGGCGCCCAGTGATCCGATGCCCTGGTGGTGCGCCGACGGTACGACGATCTGGCCAGCGTTGTGTGCGACATGAACGCGACTCCCGGCCGCCAGGTCGACAGGATGCCATCCGAACATCTCACCGACCGTGACGCTCCGGTGCGGGACTTCGCTTGGTACCAGGTCGATCTGGAGATCGCCACCCCGAAGTACGTTCAGCACCTGCGCTCCACGACAGATGCCGAGCACCGGCAAGCCGGCGGCCTGTGCCCGCGCCGTCAAGGTGAAGTCGAGTTCGTCCTGCTCGTCGTTGACGTCGTACACCGCAGCGGTAGTGACCTGCCCATAGCGGCGCGGGTTGATGTCGCCGCCACCGGGCAGCACGAGTCCGCCGACGCCGGAGAGGGCGACGAACGGGTCGTCGACCACCAGCGGCGTCAGCCCGGTATCGGCGACCAGATCGACAATCCGGTCGAAGAGCTCATTCGCCGCGATGACTCGTGGGTCGTCTCCCAGTGAGAACCGGCGCGGCACGACGACAACCGGTCCGGCCACTCCTGTCGCCACGGGTTCAGAAGTATCCAGAGTTGGGCGGAAGCGCGCCGTTGACAACGAAATCTCCAGTCGCCCAGGCCTTGTAGGCGAGCGGGTTGTGGCTTGCGATGGTTCGCGCATTGCGCCAGTGCCGGTCCAGGTTCAGTGTTCGCGCGGTGGCCGACGCACCGCCGGTGTCGAACAGCCGCTGCGCGGCGTCGAGGGTGAGTCGTTCCGCGACGAGTTGGGCCTTCGCTACCTCGATCGCGGCCTCACCGATGGCGCGCTGATCGTCGATCTGCCCCGCGTCCACCACGCGATCCAGTGTCTCCGCGGCGTGGAGGGTGACCGCCGTGGCCGCCGACGTCCAGGCCGCGATCTCCCCAACTGCCTGCAGGATGAACGGATCCTGCGTCGCTGTGGGGCTGAGCGCGTGTGCCGCAGGGCGCGCCTTGTTCTGCACGAACCAGATGGCATCGCGCAGGACGCCGTTGGCAATTCCCACTGCCACCGCAGTCAGGTACAGCTGCAGGAAAGTCTGGCTGTGGGCGAGCCGGTGGTCCTCAGGGACCAGCGAGACCTCATCGTCGTAGACCGGCACGGCATCGAATGTTGTGGCACCGCTGGCGGTCAGTCGCTGTCCGAAGCCGTCCCAGTCGTCGTACAGCGTCACGCCTTGCCGATCGGCAGGGATGATCGCGTGAACTTCGCTACCGGCCTCCCGTTCGGCGGAAACCGCGATCAGATCCGCGTACAGGGTTCCGGTCGAGTAGAACTTCTTGCCGTCCAACCGATATCGACCGTCACCGGTGGCACGCAATGTGGTGCCCACTGCCGCCGGGGACGCGCCCACCGCTTCGGTGATCGCGTTGCCGACGATCTTTCCGCTGAGGACTTCAGGGAACCACTGGGCACGCAGACCTTCGTCGCCCCGGTTGCCCAGGAGCCGTTCCACGAATCCGAAATGGGCGCGGAGCGCTTGGGCCACGTTGGAGCTGGCCTCCGCGATGTCGATGACCGTCTCGACGACGTCGACAATGGAACCGCCCGGTCCGCCGTATTCCTGTGGGATCCGCAGTGCGAGTGCGCCAGTGTCGGCGATCGCCCGAATCGACTCGTAGTGCAACGTGCGGTTCAGCTCATGGTGCGCGTCGTCGTCGCCGAGCTGTTCGACGACCGACGCCAATAGCGCCCGCCGGTCAGCGACGGAGCCTGCGGCCAACGCCGTAACGGTCATGGGAGCTTCCTTCTCAACTCATCGAAACAAGGGCAAGATGTGTGTCGCGAAACGCTCCATCTCGGTTTCCAGAGGCTGGAACTGCAACATGAACAGGTCGATACCGAGATTGGCGAACGTCGTGATCCGTTCGGCTACTTGCTCATAACTGCCGACGAGACCGGCCAGGGTACCGCCGTTGGTGCCCACCCGCGCAACACCCTCATGCACCTTGAACATCGCGGTGGCGGGATCGGCTCCCACCGTGCGGTCCCGTTGCCCCTCCCCACCGACGAGACTTTGCAAGTACCGGAACTCGTGCTCCGCCTCCTCCGCCGACTCTCGGGCAATCACAAATGCGGACAAACCAAACTGCAAGGGATCCGACTTGTTCCGTTCACGACGCCGCATGTCGTCGATGAGGTCTGCGGCATCCTGTGGCGGGCGTCCGTTCAGGAAGAACACGTCGGCCTGCGCTGCCGCCAAGGCGCGCGCCGCTTCGGATTCGCCGCCGAGGTACACCCGGGGCGTGCGTTCGAGCGCCGGCCGCAACTGAGCACCGGCCGCGACGGCCCCGTCCAGTCCCGATTCGATCGCATCACCACGCCACAGCCGACCCACGACGTCAAGCCATTCGCGGGAGTATTCATAACGATCACCATGGTCGACGTCGCCGAGCCCGATCGCCTCCAGTTCGGGGAGGAACCAGCCGCTGACGAGGTTGATGGCCAATCGGTCGGTGGCGATCTGTTCAATGTTGGCAACGGTTTTCGCGAATACCAGCGGATTGAACAGCAACGGCTTGATGGCGCCGATCAATTCGACACGGCTGGTGGCCTCGGCGAGGCCGGCGAGTGTCGACCAGGTTTCCAGCACATCGTGTTCGGCACCGCCAGGATGCAGTACGTGTTGGGCCACCAACGTCGAATCGAAGCCCAGTTCCTCGGCCCTGACGATGAGATCGCGCGTCCGCCGGTAGCTGGCGTCGGGAATCTCGGTGGGATGCGTTCTGGCGCCCCAGGTTCCGTAGACGGGCGCCCAGACCCCGAATCGGGGTGCGGTCAATGTGGCAGTCATGAATTCTCCAGGTAGCGCCGGAACTCCCAGTCGGTGACCGCGCCGGAATATTCGTCCCACTCACTCTGTGCGATCTCGGCGAAGTCATGCACGGAGTCCGTGCCCAAGATATCCACGATGGCGTCATCGCTACGCGCCAGTGCGATGGCGACGCCAAGTGATTCAGGCAGCCGCACCCCGACGTCGTAGAGGTTGCCGGTCAGTGGTTCGGGCGGATTGCGTCTGGCTTCCAGGCCCGCCACGACAGCAGCCAGCGTAGATGCGATGAGCCAGTAGGGGTTTGCGTCGGAGGCTCCCGTGCGTAGTTCGATTCGGGTGGCCTCCGGCGTCGGCTCCAGCAGGGACCGGACCGCGGACGTGCGGTTGTCCCGACTCCAGGTCAAGGTTGCCGGGGCGAACGATCCGGGAACGTACCTGCGGTATGCATTGACCGAGTGCGCCCCGAACAGCGTGATCGACGGCAGGTGTTCGAGCAGGCCGGCGATGGCATGGAGGCTGACCTGGCTCTCGGTGCCGTCGGCGCCGGCGAGGACCGGCTCGCCATCTCGCCACAACGAGATGTGCAGGTGCGCAGAACTTCCGGAGTGCTCGGAGAACGGTTTGGGCATGAACGTCGCCAGCTTGCCGTTGCGCCGGGCGATCTCCTTGACCGCGTACTTGAGCCGAGCGCTGTTGTCGGCGGCATCGAGTGCGTCACTGTAGACCAGGTTCGCTTCGACCTGTCCGGGACCGTATTCGGTGAGCAGGCCCTCCAGCGAGGTGAACGAGCGCAACACCGAATAGAGTTCGCTGAGTAGCGGTTCGAGAGTGTTGGCGTTCTGCAGCGAGTAGGCGTGTACGTCGTTCTGGAAGATCGATCCGTCGGGGTTGAGCAGGTAGAACTCGAATTCAGCCCCGACTTTGGCCGTGTATCCGAGCGCCTCGAGACGCTCGATGACGCGCCGCAAGACACCGCGGGGATCGAGCGGCGACGGCGTCCGGTCGTGGCTGACGATGTCGGAGATGACGTGTCCCACACCGGGCCGCCATGGCAGCTCTCGGAAGGTGCTCAGGTCGGGTACCGCGAAAGCGTCGGGGTAGCCCGTGTTCCAGTTGGTCGACCGGAGGCTTTCGATGACCCGCGCGTTGGAGTTCCACGCAAGCGCGCCATCGCAGAAGCCGAACCCGGACGTTTCCGCGCGCCCGCGGAACTGGTCGGCGGGCACCCGCTTGCCCAGGGCGTGGCCGAACTGATCACTCCACGCCACCTCGACCTCGGTGATGACTCCGGAGTCGAGCAGATCGGCAACGCTCCTGTGCCGCTGGTCCGTTGCGGCTTCGGTGGTCACAGACATGTCAGCCCTCCACTCCTGCCGGGGTGAACGACTCTGTCCGCGCGCGGCGGTAGCCCAGCACGGCGCCGCCCACGAAACCCACTACGAGCACCAGGATTACGGCCAACGCCAGGCCCGACGAGCCGCCGACGAGGTCCTTGAGGTTCACCAGGATCAGGCCCAGGAACGCCACCAGGCCGGCCAGGCCCAGGGCCGGGGCCACCCGGACACGCCACACCGAGTAGTGCCGTCGGTCCTTCGCGAAGAATGCGAGCACCGCAGCACTCGTCAGGACCATCAAAACCAGCACACCGACCGTGGTGATCCCGGACAGCCAGGTGTAGAACTCCGTGCTCGGGTCCAGCTGAGTCACCGTCGCGACACCGATTACCGCGAGGATCAGTGCCGACAGAGCCAGCGATGCGACGTGCGGCGAGCCGTGACGGGTGTGGGGCCGGCCGAAGGCGGCGGGCAGCACGCCGCGTCCGGACAACGCGAAGAGATAGCGGGATACCACGTTGTGAAAGGACAAGATGCAGGCGAATAGGCTGGTGACGAACAAGACTTGAATGATGTCCGCTCCCACCACACCCAGGTAGCGCTGCGCGGTGTCCACGAGCATGGTCCCACCCGAATTCGTCGCGCGCTCAACGGCTTCACGATCACCCCACGCCGAGATCAGGGCCCAGCTCGACACTGTGTAGAAGATGCCGATCACGGCCAGCGCGAGGTACGTCGCGTAGGGAATGGTGCGGTCCGGATCGCGAGCCTCGTCTCGGAAGATGGCTGTCGCCTCGAATCCGAGGAACGAGATGATCGCGAAGAGCAGTCCGATTCCCGGTGCCCCCGAGGCGATCTGCGCCGGGTTGAGCAATCCCGTTGACAGTCCATGGTCGCCGCCGCGGCCGACGATGACCGCGTCGAGGACAACGACAATGACGATCTCCGCGACGAGCAGAACCGCGAGTACTCGACTGGAGAGCTCGATATTGCGATAGCCGAGGTAAGTGATCACCGCCAGCCCTGCCAACGCCCACACCGGCCACGGCAACTGCGGTACGCCGACCAAGCTCAACAGTCCACCGAGCTGCGGCCCCAACAAGCCGTAGACGGCCGCCTCCATCGAGGCGTACGTGAGGATCGCCACGAAGGCGGCGCCGATGGCCGCAGTGACCCCAAAGCCTTGCTGCACATACGAAAAGAACGCGCCGGCCTCGCGGACGAAAGGCGTCATCGCGGTGAAGCCGATGGCGAACAGCAGCAGAACAACGGTGGCGATGACGAACGTGGCCGGGAACCCCGATCCGTTGCCAGTGGCGATCCCCAAGGGCACCGGTCCGCCGATGACGCCCAGCGGTGCCGCCGCAGCCAACACCATGAAGACGATGGCCGGAATTCCCAGATTTCCGCGTAGGCGCTCAGCGACGGCAGGAGGCCCACCGCCGGCACGCACCGCAGTATGTTCGACCGACATGGCCGGACCCCTCACTATTCGGTGAATATTGTTGTATGCAAAAGCTATTGGCCACACCCTGCCCGCTCCAGCCGACGGGACACCTGCGCTGACAATGCGTCACATGCGGTAACACTCGGCACGTCAGATTCGGGATTGGGTCGGTAGTCTTTCGTGACACAGCGCCGTGTGCGCATCAGCCAAAGGGGTTGTCCGTGGGGACCATTCGATCGATACATCGCGCCGGCCACGTCCTACGCGTGGGCGCGACCCCGGTACCGCACGCCGAAATCCTCGAGCACGTCCGCCCCGCCCTGGCACGCGACGGAATCGACCTCCACATAGAAGTGTTCGATACCTTCGACGAACCGAACCAGCACCTGGTCGCCGGGACGATCGACGCCAACTTCTTTCAGTACCTGCCATTCCTCGACGAATTCAATGCCTCGTCGGCCCAGCGGCTCGTACCGGTCGCACCGGTACACATCGAACCGTTCGCGCTCTATTCGGAATCGATTGCCGCCGTTGGCGAGGTACCGCAATACGCACAGGTCGCGCTGCCCGGCGATCCCGCGAACGTGGGGCGGGCATTGCGCATCCTTCATGACCTGGGCCTGGTCACCCTGCGTGACGACGAACTGTCCATCCCCGGCATCGACTCGATCGCCGAGAACCCAAAACAGTTGCTGTTCAAAGAAATCGCCAGTGCCCAGCTGGCCGACGTCCTCGCGGACTTCGATCTGGTTTTCCTCTTCGGCAATTACGCCATGGACCGTCAGATCGACCTGCGGGCGGCGCTCTACTGCGACCAGGCGAACCGCGACTATGCCGAATATCTCGTCGCGCGACCGGACAACCATCTGAGCGAACCAATCAGAATGTTGGCCACGGCCTTGCAATCAGATTCCGTACGCTCGTTCATCACCCGGTCGTACAGAGACCTCGTCGTGCCGGCGTTCTGACGATCAGGCCGACCGGATCGGACGCTGATCCCGGAACCGCGTCGAGGGCTGCGGATCAAAGCGATAGCCCTTGCCACGGACGGTCGTCAACGTCAGCGCATGGACACCCAGCTTCACCCGGAGTCGTCGAACATGGGTATCGACGGTCCGCATCGAAGCGAACCCCGCGTCCCACACGTTTTCGATCAGCTCTTCGCGCGAGATGATCCGCCGGGGGTGTTGTGCCAGATATGCCAGCAGCTCGAATTCTTTGTACGCCATCGCGATCGGGCGGCCGTCGGCACTGACCTGCCGGGTGGTGCGGTCAATGACCAATCCACATATCGGCGCCGGTGGAGAGTTGCGAGCGGGGCCCGCGGCGACCGCCGACTTCTCGACCCGGGCGCCAGGCACCCGGTACGCGAGATACGCGCTGAACTCGTCCATCATGGCCGTCACCTGAGCCAGCGCATCGCCAGACACGGTGGGCAGCTCCACCGTTAGCACCAGCTGCGATGCCCGCACAGCGCGGCCCTGATACATCCACTCTCCCTTGTCGATCCGAACCCAAGTGTTCGCGAGGAAGGTGACTAGGGACATCGTTAGCGTCACTCTGAATCGAAGCGAGCCATCGCGCTCAACGATGAAGATGAAACAGTCCGGTCACGATCTGAACTCAGCAAGCACCGGCCACAACTTTCACATCTGTCGCATTGTTAACATCTCGAGATGCAGGACTTCCCGGAGACCACCGGCCTTCGGCGCCCGTTCTCGCGACGCGACGCGCTGCGCTATGCCGGCGCCGCGTCGGCGCTGGCCGGCCTCGGCGCAGCAGGGCTCGGCATACCGACGGCGTCAGCCGCCGCGCCCACGCTGATCGACTTCGCCATGAAGCAGATTCCGGCGCAAGATATTCGGGCCGCCGGCCACGCCGGCGTCGTCAACTACGTCTCGACGTCACGCCCCGGTTCGACCATGGGCGCCAAACCGATCACCCTGCCCTACGCCAAGTCGCTGGCCGCGGCAGGACTGGCGATCGTGAGCAACTACCAATACGGCAAGCCGGGTGGGACTGCGCCGTCGGACTTCACCCGCGGATACGCCGGCGGCGTCGCCGACGCCAAGACCGCCTGGCAGCTGCACACCGCGGCGGGCGGCGGCCAGAGCGCACCCATCTTCTTCTCCGTCGACGACGACATCAACCGCGAGACGTGGAACAACGTTGCGCTGCCGTGGTTTCGCGGCATCAATTCAGTCTTGGGTCCGCAGCGCACCGGCGTCTACGGCGGCATCAACACCTGCCAGTGGGCGGCAGCCGACGGCGTCATCGGACGCTCGACCACGCCCGGTCACGTGTGGGCCTGGCAGACCAGGTCCTGGTCGGGCGGCAAGATCTACCCAGCTGCCGTGATGTACCAACGCATCGTGAGCACTGCATCGAATCCAGGCCCGGTGGTCGGTGGGCTCGAAGTCGACGTCAGCGACGCCCTGGCTTCCGACGTCGGGCAGTGGAACCTGCATCCGTGAGGTCGGGGGCCACTCCACACCGCCGGTGATCGCGAATCTCTTTGTCACCCGATGAGCTTCACGCAATCGCGGAGTGCGCGGAGTTCGGTGCAGGACGCTGGGGATGGCGATCGGCTGGCAGTCACGCTGAGCGTTGAGCACGTCAAGAGAACGTCAATAACGACGACCGCTCCGTCAAGAATTCGTGAGATGTGTTGTCCGACTGGCCGGTCGCACGCTGTCATTGACCGTATGGCTCACCACACGGCAACTTGTTGTGCCGTGCCTTCGACGATTGAGCGCTACGGTGTCGGGTTCGACGACGAACCGCCGTCGCGCAGGCCCCTGCGCACCTGAAGGAAATTCGTCGCCCTCGGCGATTCACTCCGACGCGCAGTCGCTCGTCATCTCGCTTCCATTCCATCGGCGATCCGTCTGCAGTTCTCGATGCTGCCGGTGAACGCTCCATCTCGCGAAAGTAATCATGTCCGAACCCCTTTCAACCTGTCCCACCGTTCTCGTCACCGGCGCCACCGACGGCATCGGTTATGCGACGGCCCGCCAGTTCGCCGACGACGGCGCTACGGTGTACCTACACGCGCCCGATCGCGACAGTGGTGAGGAAGCACTGACGCGCCTGGTCAATGATGGCGCCGAAGCACAGCGCCTCAACCTGGTCGTCGCCGACTTCACTCGCCTGGGCGAGGTCTCCGACCTCGCCGACACGCTCGCCGAGGCCTTGCCGAAGCTGGACGTGCTGGTCAACAACGCCGCCGTTGCCGGACCTGAACAACGCACGTACACCCCAGACGGCCACGAAATCGCCTTCCAGGTCAACTATCTCGCGCCCTACCTGTTGACAACGAAACTGGCATCGAAACTCGTCTGCTCGCGCGGGCGCGTCGTCAACCTCTCGTCGGTGATGCACCGCGGCGGGAGCATCAGCTGGAACAACCTCTCTCGGGTGCATCAGTACTCGCCGCTTGCGGTGTACGCACAATCGAAGCTCGCACTCACGATGCACACCAAGTCAATTGCCGAAGCCAGCGGCGATTCGTTCGCCGCATTCAGCGTGCATCCCGGCATGTTCGCAACCCGAATGCTCCCCGTCTATGGCGATTCTGGTCAGCCGGTCGAAGAGGCTGCGACGATACTGACCACCCTCAGTTCACGCACCCATCCGGTTATCGACGGTGCGTTCTACGACGGTGTTGAGCCAGCGCGTGCGGCCGCGATAGTTGCGAACCCGCGCGCCCGCATTCGCCTACAAAAACTAACCAGCCGGCTTCTTGAGCCAGTGCTGAACTGAAATCCGAAAGACACCATCAGATGTCCAAACGAGCCGATCGCAAGCGCGGCCGCAGGAAGAAGAAGGCCAATCACGGGAATCGACCAGCGGTCGGGAAGCGGCGCCTGCGGTGACCCGTACGGCGACCGCAGACGAAGGGGACGTTCCGGCTGCGTAAGCAGAAGGGTAGTGGTGTCTGCCCGGGGCTGGCGGAGTTCGAGCTATAGCTCCGTAACGCGCCCGCGCTCGACCAGCCACGACCGATCCAACCGAACGTTCTGCAACATCCGGCGGTCATGGGTCACCAACAGCAGTGCCCCGTCATAGGTTTCGAGCGCCTCCTCGAGTTGCTCGATGGCCGCCAGATCGAGATGGTTGGTCGGCTCATCGAGCACCAGCACATTCGTCCCCCGTGCCTGCAACAAGGCAAGGCCCGCGCGGGTTCGTTCACCGGGCGACAGCTCGTCGACCGTGCGTTCCACATGGTCGGCGCGCAATCCGAACTTCGCGAGCAGAGTGCGCACTTCCGCGGTCGGCCACGTCGGCACGTGTTGTTCGAAGCGATCGACGAGGCGGCTGGCACCGGTGAAATCTGCACGAGCCTGGTCGATTTCGCCGATGGCGACATTGGCGCCCAGACTCGCCCGGCCCTCATCGGGCTGCTGCCGGCCGAGCAGAAGCCGCAGCAGGGTCGACTTTCCCGCCCCATTGGGACCGGTTATACCGATCCGCTCGCCGGCGTCGACCTGCAGCGACACGGGCCCCAGCACGTAATCACCTTGCCGCACAACGGCACTGTCCAATGTCGCGACGACGGAACTCGACCGCGGTGCGGCACCGATGGTGAATTGCAGCGTCCATTCCTTGCGAGGTTCTTCGACTTCCTCGAGGCGGGCGATCCGGCTCTCCATCTGCCGCACCTTCTGCGCCTGCTTCTCGCTCGACTCCGTTTGTGCGCTACGCCGATTCTTGTCGTTGTCGGGTGCCTTGCGCATCGCGTTGCGCACACCCTGACTCGACCACTCCCGCTGCGTGCGTGCACGCGCGACGAGATCGGCCTTCTTCTCGGCGAACTCGTCGTACTGTTCGCGACGGTGTCGACGAGCGACCTCGCGCTCTTCCAGATAACTCTCGTAGCCGCCGCCGAAGATGGTGGTCCTGTTCTGCGCCAGATCGAGTTCCAGAACGTGAGTTACGGTGCGGGCCAGGAACTCTCGATCGTGGCTGACCAGCACGACACCGCCGCGCAGGTTACCGACGATCTCTTCCAGCCGGGCAAGACCGTCGAGGTCGAGATCGTTGGTCGGCTCGTCGAGCAGGACGATGTCGAAACGCGACAGCATCAGCGCCGCGAGCCCCACTCGCGCGGCCTGGCCGCCCGACAACGCGGTCATCAGGGTCGACTCCGGCCGCACCGCGTCGGAATCGAGCCCCAGGTCGGCCAGCACCGCCGGCAGTCGTTCGTCGAGGTCCGCAGCGCCTGTCGCGAGCCAGTGATCCAGCGCCACCGAGTAGCCGTCCGGATCCCCCGCCGGATCTGCCAGCGCCTCTGCCGCCGCGTTCATCGCCTGCGTCGCTGCGGCGCATCCGGTGCGGCGTGCGACGTACGCTGCGACGGTCTCCCCCGGCACCCGTTCGTGCTCCTGCGGCAGCCAGCCGACGAATGCGTCGGCCGGCGCCAGGTTGACCACCCCATCGAGCGGTGCGAGTTCCCCCGCCAGAATCCGCAGCAGCGTGCTCTTACCAGCACCGTTCGGGCCGACCACACCGATCACATCGCCTGGTGCCACCGTCAGGTCGAGCCGCTCGAAGAGCGTGCGGTGGGCAAATCCGCCGGCCAGATTGTTCGTGACAAGCGTTGCGGTCATGGACCAATCGTCGCATTGCCGCACCCACCGATCCGCGTGCCGGTCAGGCTGCCGTCACCGATCGCGTTCACATCCTCGACCGGCCCAACGCTCAGCGACACGTGCCGAACTGCTTGACCTTCGATCCGACCCATTCCTGCCATTGTTTCTCGGTGAGCGGGTCGTTGACCTTGGCGCAGAGCAGCTTCTCCCAGGTTTCCGGCCCAGGCCACGTACGTACTGAGCCATCGTTGAGCCCGGCGACAATGCGGTTCCCGTCGGGACTCATCGCAACCGCAGTGGGGAAAAGCGGAAGATGGTCCGGATCTGGGATCTCACGGGGTTGCTTGATGGCCAGTGCCTGGCCGGCCGGCCGCTGATGGATCGCGTCCCAGATCCGCACGGTGCCGTCCAACGCCCCGGAAATGATGAATCGGCCATCGTGACTGAAGGCGACGGCGGTGACATCACGTTGATGACCCGACATCGACTCACCGAGTTGTGTGCCCGAGGCGACGTCCCACACCCGTAGCTGATCGTCGCCAACCGCGCCGGACACGAGTCGGCTGTTGTCGTCGCTGAACGCAAGGGTGACGTGGCGGGCATTCTTGTCGTAGTCAGCGTCTCCCGCCATCGGCTTCGGCTGCGGCATCCGGGTTCCGGTGTCGGTGTCCCACACGTCGATGTTTCCGTCCGTGTCCGCTGTCGCGAGCCGGCGTCCGTCGGCGCTCAGGCGTATCGCCCGAATCTTGCGATCTCCCAGTTGGTCGACACGGTGTCCGACTTCCTTGCCACTACGGATATCCCAGA
The DNA here is from genome assembly GCF_048282635.1 of Mycobacterium sp. PDNC021. Taxonomy (NCBI): domain Bacteria; kingdom Bacillati; phylum Actinomycetota; class Actinomycetes; order Mycobacteriales; family Mycobacteriaceae; genus Mycobacterium; species Mycobacterium sp. PDNC021. The sequence continues at coordinate 745,345 of NZ_CP182502.1, read as the reverse complement.
ACCGAACAATGTCTGGACTCCTGCTGATTGCAGCCAACCGGTTGCCGCCAACCGCAATCACCGTGTCGGTGGTGGCGACGGGTGGAGGTGCATCGGCGAGCTCAGCAGGCAGCGTGACTTTGTCATCGGTCTTGAGCCCCTCGGCAGTCCAGATCTCGCCGCCGCTCCGTGTCGTCATCACGGCTACGACCGCGCCTGCCGAATCGATTGCGGGCGGGATGTTGTTCGCCACCGGCATTCGCACGATAGGAGCATCGACTGGTGTGCCATCGGTATTCCACTGCCGCGCGACGCCTGATGCCGTGGTGGTCACGATCCGGTTGGGCTCCAGCCTCAACCCGACGACCGGGTCCTCCGCGACTCGTCGTGGCGGTGGCGGCGACGGGATGGACCACAGTCGCAACGTCTTGTCGTCACCGACGGACACCAACCCGCCGTCCGCGAAAGCGACGGCTTTGACATCGCCCCCATCACCGGTGACGAGGTCACCGATCTTCTGCTGCGAGCCGGCATCCCATACCTTGATGGTGTCATCGATGCCGCCGGTGACGACCCGCCCACTCCCGGCTGGGTCGAATGCCACGGTCCACACTCCACCCGGATGCGGCAGTGAAACATGGCGATCTACATCGAGATTCTGAATCCAGACCTCGGGGCTCCGGCCGGCAACCGCGAGCCGACGGCCGTCGGGGCTGAAGGCCACACACCACACCGTGCCGGCGAACTTGAACTGCGAACCGAGCTCCTCATGCTTTGGGTCCAGCAGGTTCCATCGGTGGACGGTGCCATCCGTGCTGCCGGTGGCGATGACGTTGCCGTGCAACGCAACTGACTCCACCGCACCACCTCCGACAACAATTTCTTGAACACCTTTTTCTTCGTGGCCGACATTCCAGATCCGCACCTTGCCGTCGGCGCTGCCGGCCACGACGGTGCCGTCCGGCGCTGCGACAATGCTGCGCGTCGGCGTGTCGATCTTCGACTTGGCCAGCGGAGTGGGGTTTCCGGCGGAATCCCATTTTTCGACGGTGCCATCGTTGGCGGCGCTGACCAGTGTGTCGCCGGCGTAGGCGACACTCCACACGACGCCGTGCGAGGTATGCCACTTGTCGTCACGGGGAACCGTGTCGCCACGCGGAGCTGCGGTCTTGGTGTCCCACAACTGGATTTGGCCGTCGACATTGCCCGTCGCCATGGTGGAGCCGTCACGGCTGAACGCAACACTCGTGATCATGGCGTTCGTCGGCACGATCTTGCGCAGATCCCGACGGCCGTTGACGGCATCGAGCAGGGCGCCACTGACAGCCGGTGACGCACTCATCGGGTCGGTCATCAACCGATCCCTCCAGCCGAGCTTCTCGGAGTTTGTCACCAGCGGGGCGGCGATGAGCTGCTGGATGGCCCGATAGTCACCATCCGGGCCTCCGCCGGACAGCATGGCCTGGGCCTCCGACGTCAGTCGTTCTGCGGTGGCTTCCCGAAAATGCATGTGGGACTGCCGATATCCCTTGACTGCAACCCCGCCGGCAAAGATCAGCGCAGCAGCCGTTGCATAGGACAGCCACTTGGCGATCAGCCTTCTCCTGCGACGCCGGCTGCATGCAGCCAGATAGTCCGCGGTGGGGACGTCGCGATTGGTGAAATACCGGCCCTGGGCGGCGAGCTTCTCAGCGTCGCGCAGCCGCTCGCCCCGATGTGCCAAGTGATCGGATTTGCGCTGATGCTTGTCCCAATCAAGAGCCGAAAGTTCGACCCGCTCAGCTGCTTTCAGATAGATGCTCTCATCGGTCAGCCACCTGCTCAGGGCTTTCCAGCGACGTAGCAGGCTTTCGATGGCCACCTCGACAACCGTCCCGCCAGTCTGCTCGGTCTTGGTCAGCACATTCTTGTCCGCCAGCCTGGTCAGCAGATCGTGGCTTTCTCGCGGCAGACCGTCCCAGTCTGCCAAGCGCCGTTGTGGTTGGTCATAGATGTTGATACTGGCCATCGCGGGGATGAAGGCGCGACGCAGGATGCTCAGATTCACGTCGCGCTCAGGGCCGGCGCCTTTCCCGACGACCTCATCGACCAACGTGTCGACGATGCTGTCGACACCGCCGAGTTCGTCGTACTCATCCACCGTGCGAGTCCCGGTCTTGCCGTAACGGATGATCAAATGGTCCAACGTGAGAGCGAGCAGCGGGAGCGCATCTGCGTCAGGGCAGTCCTCGACCAGCCGGTCGACGAGCTCGGCTTCCAGCTCCAGCGGTTCGACGTCCTTGGTATGGCGGGCGGCGGGGCCTTTGATGACCTCACGGAACAGAGTTGGGTGCATCGGAGTGAGTTCGTTGAACGACACACTGCCGACACCGGCGAGGGCGGGCGAGTTCTGCAGAAGCTCGTAGCTGTCCGCGCGGACCGTCGCCAGCATCATCACGGCAGGTGCGGTGCCGTCGTGCCGCGGCAAGAGTTTGGCAAGGATCTGCAGGAACCGCTCGGTCATGTCGACAGCGTCGGACTCCCGGCGGGATGTGCCGAACAGTTCTTCGGCTTGATCCAACGGCAGCACGATCGTCGGCGCCGCAGGGGGTCGCGTGTCACCGCCCCAGGTGGGTGCCGCGAGTCGGGCCTCATCGACCCATTCGACAATCTGCTTGATATCGCCTGCCTGACAGCCTTTTTCGATCGCAAGTAGCTTTGGTTCTCGCAAACCCAGGGACTCGCGCAGGTTGAAAATCGACTTGGCCAAACCATTCGGGCCGGCCAGGACGTCGTGCTCGGGACGCACGACGTCCATCAAGAGAAAGCGACTGTCTTTCTGAATCCGGGGCAGGAGCCCCGCACGCAAGAATGCCGATTTGCCGACCCCTGACGATCCCTGAATCACCAGCATCGATGTCACGCCGGTCTTGTGCATTCCCTTCAATGCGTCCATCGCGGAGACGATCTCGGCGTCGCGGCCGAAGAACACGGCGGCGTCGTAGATGTCGAGGTCCGCCCACCCTCGGTATGGGCTGCGGTCAGGGTCCTTCGGTGGCGGCCACCGAAAGTAGTCGCGGACCACGCCGAGTTCGATCAGGCCCCGGCGCAGTTTCTCAAGTCCCTCTGTCGCGAAGGCGACCTCGGACCCATCGTCGAGCTTGATCGGTATCGATTGAGCCTCAGCGGATCTGACGAACAGGTCGCAGTGCTGCCACGCGCGGGTTTTCGCCGAGGCGGTCGATTCAAGGCGGGCGCACAGGATGTCCTTGTTGAGAGTCTCGCCGTAGCGGAACTCGAGCTGACATTCCGGGGATTGCTCCCAGTCGGTCGACAACAGGCATATCACTGCCTCACATCGACGGTTTGCCGCCTGCAGCGCGGGCTTCCACTGGGCTCCTGGCAGCAAGTCGGCAGCATCAAGGAAGATCTCGTCTTCCAGGCTCGGCTCAGCCTCGATCAGCCATTTCTTGACGGCTCGGGCTTGGTTTGTGTTCTTGCTCGAGTGGCTGATGAAGATCCGCACAAGGTCACCTCGCTACATCCGCTTCCAGACCAACCGTCAGATGAACCCCTGGAAGTGATCCCCACTCACTTCCAGTGCTGCTGCCCTGCCGATCCGCTGGAGGTCCGCCATGTTCTCCACCGCGTCCAGCTTCTGCACACGCACCGGGTCGACGTCGGGCAGTCCTAGATCATCCAGTCCCTGCCTGGTCAGCTTGGCGTTGTACCGAACATACGAAAACAAGGGCGCGACACCAGGAATGGCCTCCTGCTCACCGAGCAGCTCGCCGACCTCCCGGTCCAGTTCCGCGCCGTGACGGCAGTAGCCCAGGACTCGGCACGCCAAATCCTGTTGATTCAGTGCGCCTCCCATGAGTACTCCCGGCACGGACATGGCGTTGTAGACGACGTTCATCGCGAACGGGCGCAGTCGCTCATTTGCCTGCGGCGCCGAGCCGGTACCGACTGAGACGATGAGCATGTTGTCTTTCCCGGTGGGCCATTCCAGGTTGTACTGACGCATGGCGGCCATCAGGAAAAGCTGAAGGGCGGGATTGTTGCTCATCGTCACGCCACCGTCGACGAACACGAACTCACGCTCTACGCCGCGTGTTGCGACCCCGATCGACTCCGGCGGAAAGAACGTCGGTGCCGCGGTGCTGCCCCGAACCAACTGCCAGAGCGGAATGTTCAGATTGCAATCCGGCCGGCTGCGATCGTTGTATATCGCGTGGGGATTGTTGCTGACAGGCCACGGTGAATCGGTGGAGGCATTGCGCAACATCACCATGAGCAGACAACGCAGCGATGCGTCACCGAAAGTGGTGTCGTGACCAAATGTCTCCTGCATCAGTTTCTGCAGGTCACGGCTGTAGTACTTGTACCACGCCCGCCGCCACAGCGACGCTCGGCGGAACATCTGCTTGCCGTGGTTCTGGTAGATATCGCGCAATTCGGCGACCCGCATCCCCCTGGCCAGGCCGGCGGCCAGAATGGCGCCCGTGCTGGTACCGGCGATGTAGTCGAAATAGTCTCCGAGCGTCAGGGATTCATCGCCACTGGCCTCTTGCAGGAGCCTTTCGACCTCGGCGAGAATCTCGAGGGTCAGCACCCCGCGGATGCCACCGCCGTCGAGGGCAAGCAGCTTCTTCGGCGTGCCAGCGTCCAACCGTTCGAGATAACTCATCGCGCATCCCTTCGGACTGCCTGGAGATTATCTGTTCATCGAACCGATGTGAGCAAATTCGCAGAATTCTGCGCAAACTTCAGCAGACCGGACCAATCCGAGCGAAATCGACTGGTCCGCTACCCACTCGCAACCCGGCAATACATGAAGTGCCCGTGTTTGGGAGATCCGTTTTCGTGTGCAGCAAACTAGTGATCTCGACGGCGCAACGAAGACTGCGCTGACCAAGACGTCGGGCCGTTCTTGCACGACAGCTATGCCGGCGGCGCGGCCATCCCGGCGAGCATCTGCGCGGCGAATTCGGGGTCCAACCCGGATTTTCGGCCGTCGGCAGCGGCGAGGTCAGCGGCAATGGCGCGGTGCCGGGCGGCGGGCGTGAGTGCGTTGAGGGCAACCACGGCGCTCAGAGACCGCCGACCAGCGCGTCGAGTTTCGCGTAGCCCTGGTCGACGCCCGTCTCCATCCCGGACGCCAGCCAGGCGTCGCGTCCCTCGAAGCTGTCCACCAACGATTGCGCGTGCAGCCTGGTGCGGCCGTCACCGAGATCTTCGAACCACAACGTCTCGAGAGAAACGTCGTCGGGCATGCCCTCGAAGGTGAAGGTCTGCACGATCTTGTCCTCGCCGACGGTGTGGAAGCACCCGCGGAAGCCGAACTCCTGGCCGTCGCGGCTCGCCACATAACGCCAGCTGCCGCCGTCTCGGGCGTCCCACTCCAGGATCCGGGTGTCCATACCGTCGGGTCCGACCCAGCGGGCGAACACCTCCGGATCAGTATGTGCCTTCAGCAATTGTGCTGGGGTGGCATGGAAATCGCGGGTGATGCGGATGAGTGGCACATCCTTGTCGGCTTCGATCACGGCCTGTGCGGTGTTCATGATGCTTTGCCCTTTCGTCGCGGTTTCGCTTCGGTGTCATTCATCTCTGCCAGCACCGCATCCAGGCGCTGGTAACGCTGTTCGGCCTGCCGTTGGTAACGCTCGATCCACTTGGTCATCAGGTCGAACACCTGCGCTTCCAAGTGCACCGGCCGGGTCTGTGCCGCGCGGCCGCGGCTGACCAGTCCCGCGTCCTCGAGCACTTTGAGGTGCTTGGAGACCGCCTGCATGCTGACGTCGTACGGTTCGGCGAGTTCGCTGACCGTGGCGTCAGCCGTCGTCAGCCGGGTGACGATGTCTCGACGGAGCGGATCACTCAGCGCTGCAAATACTTTCGACAACGGGTCCGTCATTCTGTTCCTCAACTATTTGGTTGAGTACGAGTGTGCGCGCGGACACCACCGTTGTCAACCTATTGGTTGAATACGATGTCCACGCGGCGGTCACGGTAACTGTGTCCACGCCGACTGATACCGGGCCGAGGCGAAAGCGTGGCTCAGTACAGCTACGTGGCGCGGCAGCAACAGATAATGTGCACTCGCACAGGCGGCAAAGCCATGCATGGTCGCGGATCAACATGCTCGACGAAAGGCGGTGAGGACTACGTTCGGCGAATTCTGGAGTTGGTTGGTCAATCGCGACTGGACGTTGAGCCAGATCCACACCCCGATGGAGTGGTTCGCGTTCCTCAGCATCCCGTTGTTCACTGCGGTGATCGGCTGGCTCATCAACTGGACCGGCCTGATCATGCTGTTCTACCCGGTCAACTTCCACGGGTTCAGAATCCCGGGGATGAGGGAGCTGGCACGGCTGCTGCCGCACAAACTGCAGGAAATCCCCGGCATCCTCCAGGGCGGTGTCGGCTGGCAGGGCATCGTGCCGGCGCGCGCGGCCAAGATGGGCTCGATCGCGTCCGACAAGGCCATTGCCAAGCTCGGTACGCCTGCGGAGTTCTATCAGCAGCTCGAGCCGGACAAGATCGCCGAGCACATCGTCAGGCTTTTCCAGCCCGAGATCCCGCAGCTCGTCGATGAGGTGATGGTCGCCAACGATCCGCAGTTCTGGCGCGACCTGCCTACCGTCGGCAAACGCGCGATCGTCGCCCGGGTCCAGTCGCAATTGCCGGAAGTGGTGCAATCGATCACCACCGAGATCGGCATCCATATCGACCAGTTGCTCGACCCCAAGATCATGGTCATCGAGCACTTCCGCAAGAACCCTGATCTGGTCATCCGCGTCTTCAAGGACATCGGCCAGCGCGAGCTCAACCTGATGGTCAACTTCGGCTTCATCTTCGGGTTCGTGTTGGGCATTCCGGTCGCGTTCATCGATCACTGGTTCCATACGTGGTGGATGCTGCCGACGCTGGGCGTCTTCGTCGGCTGGATCACCAACGCGCTCGGTATGTGGCTCATCTTCGAACCGACCGAACCAACCCGCTACTTCGGCATCAAGGTCCAGGGGTTGTTCCTCCGGCGGCAAGACCAGGCCGCCGAGGTATACGCCGGGATCATTGCCGACGACGTCATCACGCTGGAACGCATCGGCGACTTCCTGATCGACGGCCCGAGCGGCGACCGCACCCGCCAGCTGATGGGGGCCGCGCTGGGCCCGGCCATCGACCGGGCAGCCGGCCCGATCCGGGGCGCCGCGCGCGTGGCACTCGGAGCCCAGGCTTACGACTCGATCAAGGCAGGCTTTGCCGCCGAGGCCGTCGGCCGGACGCTGACACCCTTCAAGGACGAAGAGTTCTCGAAGGCGCAGTCAGGGAAAATCCGCACGCTGATTGCCCAACGCACCAAAGAACTTCCGCCTACCGACTTCGTAGAGATGTTGCGGTCGGCTATCAAGGAAGATGAGTGGATGCTCTACGCTCACGGCGCGATCATGGGCGCGGCGGGTGGCTTCCTTCACTACGGCATTTTCTTGGGACTTGGTGTGGCATGAGTGACGACCGACGTCAGGGTTCCGGACGGCGCCACGCCCAGTGGGGACCGTTCAGCGCCACGTTCTCTCCCCCACCGGAGCCGTCCTCGTCGCTCATCCCGACGGGCGTCGGCGAAGCACTGCCCGGCCTGGTCCGCCTGGCCGCGACGGCCTGGGTGCGTACAGCCGAGTGGACGCTGGTTGCGGGGCTCAAAACAGGTCGTCGCGCACTCGAGATAGCCGCTGACCCGGCATCCGCGGCCGACTCCGCCCGCGAGCTGATCGCCGGAGTCGCCCAGGCCGGCGCTGTATTCGGCGATCTGGCCAAGGCGGTCTCCAATGGCGTCTCGGTGTCGGAGGCCGTCGTCCAGGTCAGTGGCTCGCTCACGAAGACGGTGACGACACAGGAAGTCGCGCATCGGCAGGAGGCGGAGGAAGAGCGCCAACACCAGATGGAGCAGTCGTTGCGTGCTCAGGGGCAGGCGCTGCTGAGCCGCTCGCGCGACGTGTGGAACACCGAGCGCGGTCACCCCGCCTACGCCCGCATCCTCGAGGAGATGGCTCCCGACGAGGCCCGCATCCTGCTGTTACTCCTGCGCGGCGGACCGCAGCCGGCGGTCGATGTCCGCACGGGTGGCCCCATTGGCATGGTGTCCTCGAGGTTGGTGGCTCCGGGCCTCAACATGATCGGTCCGCGGGCCGGGCTGCGGTATCTGGACAACGTTCCTGCCTACCTCAACAACCTGTTCCGGCTGGGACTGATCTGGTTCTCGCAGGAGCAACTGCGCGACCCGCTCGAGTATCAGGTCGTCGAGGCGCAGCCAGACGTACTGGCCGCGATGCACTCGGTGCGCGCGCACAAGATCGTCCGTCGCTCGATCCATCTCACGCCGTTCGGCGTCGACTTCTGCCGCGCCTGTCTCGTGGACGAGGGCGAAGACGTCGCGGCCCTGCCCGAGCACCAGGCGCCGCACGACATCGACTGACCGTCGCCTTACGCCGTGACCCGCATTTCAGCGCCCGGGTGCGAACTCAGCGTGATGACCACGGTGCCGCTGCCCGTTGCGAACGAGGTGCTCGCGTAGCCGATGAATCCGTAGTGGCCGTCGATCGTCGACACCGAGGTGATGTCGCCGCGTCCCGCGGCACCGGTGTCGAGGTTTTTCCATGCGGCCGTCACGGTGAGGGTGCACGAACCGTCGTAGACGCCGGCGTCGTAGCGGATCGATACGCCGACGCCGTGCCCCACCTGGTCACCGATCTGCACCGGCGCCGCCTGCGCGTCGGCGCTGACGGTGCCGCCGCACGTCGGGGAGGCCACGACCGGAATCGCTGCCAGTTGCGCGAAGGCGTCGGCATTGGCAGTCCCCATCGAGAGCGAGGGCACCAAGACCGCGCCGACAAGAGCTGTGGCAGCTCGCGGTGAAATCATGACTGTCCTATCGGCGATCACGCGGGCAGTGTTAGCACGCCGGGATACGCCGTCAGCCGACACGCGGAACGACCAGCTTCGCGAGTTCGACGTCGTCTTCGCGATCCTGATCTGACCAGTCACCCTTGATATTTGCGACCTTCACGGAAACCACCAGTCCGTCCTTGACTGCCACGAGGCTCTCGCCGGGGCCGAACCAGTAGGCCTCGAAGCCGAGAGCGTCGACTCGGTTGTCCGGGCTGATGACGTGGAAATGGTTGATGGGGGCGGCCGGATCAGTTGGCCTCGGCCGAATCGACACTTCGATTTCGCGGGTGGTGCCCGTGTAGTAGCAGGCACCATCGCCGACAGGCACCGGCGGGTGACCGTCGTAGGAGAACTGCCTTTGGGCATCGTCGCCCACGTATTTCATGGCGACGTCTGGGGTGAGCAGGTCGCACGGATGCGTCGTCTGCGCCGCGCTTGTCGGCGTAGCCGTGCGACTCGGCGCTGCGCTCGCAGTGGCACTGGGTGTCGCACTCGCGGTGGTGGTCGATACAGGCACGGTGACGGTCGCCGCAGGAGGTGCGGTGACCGTCGTCGTCACCGACGGAGAGCTCGGCGTTTGGCACGCCGTGGCCCCGGCAATCGCGACGGCACTCATCAACGCAGTCAACCGGATTGCTGTAGACATCAGACTCCCTCGAGTTTGAATCAGCCGGCACGTTAGTCCGCCGCCGACTTCACGGCGCATCCGCTGTTGTCGCTCCACCATGTCGGCATCAAGGTTGCGGTGGCCGCCTTGGGGAATTCTTGGGACGTAGTCCGACTCTTACTGGCGGGCGTGCTGCGTGAGCTGGGAGGCGATGGACTCGATTGCCTGTGCCAGGTCCAAGTACGGGATGTTGGGGTCGCGTTCGTGGTAGATCGCGGTGACGATGACCGGAAGTGTCGCAACAGCTTCCGGATAGCTTTCGCTGTTCATTCGCGCCACCGCCTCGGCCACTGGCACACCCTGGTCGAAGAGACGCGTCGCGTCGGTATGCAGGCTCGACCAGAATCTGATTCCGCGATCGATGGCTGCGTTGATCTCGCCGCCGACGAGGACGGGACCGTGGCCGGCCACGACTTTCCTGGCGCCGAAGGCGCGAATGCGCTCCAGTGCTTTGATCCAATGCGGGATCGAACCCGACCAGGTGACCGCAACGACGTTGTGGGTCAACAGATCTCCCGCGTACAGCACGCCCAGTTCGGGGAGGTAGGCGATGGCGTCACCTACCGTGTGCGCGGGCCCGAGTTCGTGGAGCTCGACGTCCAGTTTGCCTACTCTTAGCGCCTTTTCGCCGTTGAACGTGGTGTCAGCGGCCCGGACCTGCACCTCGGAGAAGTTGAATGGCCGCCCGAGCGGTGCGAGGGCCTGCAGGGCGCCGCCCGGTTGGGTGTCCGTGTTCAGCAGTTTTGCGGTGAGGTCGGCATGTTCCTGCGTCATCAACACACTGGCGGCTTCGGTGGTGATGATCTCGGTATCGGCGGAGAACACCTGATTGCCGAAGAAGTGGTCACCATCGGTGTGGGTGTTGAAGACGTACCGGACCGGTGCAGTCGCAATATGTTCGTCCATTTGCGCGCACATTGCCCGGGCATGTTGCACGTCGTAAAGCGTGTCGATGACCAGTGCTTCGCCGGCGCTCACCACCAGGCCGGCGTTGGCCAACCCGAGGGCTTCATTGCCGGAGAGAAAGACGTGGGCTCCCCCGCCGAGGTCGAATAGGCCTTCCTCAAAAGGGATTTCGTCGGTCATTGTCCGTCCTTTGCTCGTTCGTCGTGCAGCTTGGCGGTGGCGTCGGCCAGAATGTTCGCGACATCAGCCGCATCTTCTTCGGGGACGATGCCGAGGGTCTTGATGAACATCGCGGTCATCACGTAGTGGCCGACCAGCAGCGTCAACTCGGCAATTTCGTTGTCGGAGAAGAACTCCTGCATGGCAGTCGGGTCGGCTCCGTCGCCCTTGATCCGCGCCAGGAGGTCGTCAACAAACCCGATGAGGACGTCGACGGACCGGTCCCCGAACGACGTAGCCCCCGACAGCACGTCGTCGATCGTCGAATCCGAAACCCCGACGGCCCGCGCTTCGGGCACGTGGTGATGGGTCTCGTACGGCGCGTTCGTCACTGCACCGACACGCAAGATCACCAACTCCCGCACCTGCGGCGACAACGCACCAGTGCGAAATGAAAGGCCAAGTGCCAGATAGGGCTTCGCGCTGGATCTGGTCATGACCAAGCCCCTCGACAGGTTCGCCGGGAAAAGCTCGTAGACCTCGCGTTGCGCCGAGTCCAGGTCCTCCACATTTGGCAGTTGAACAGCCACGAGTCCTCACCTTCGCTTCAAAGGAGTCGATATCGGCGCCGCTCATAAGAAACGGTGCGTTCCCTATGGCCGAGGGTAGCGCGACGCGATAAGATACGCAACGTGTCTAATCGAGACGCGGCCGCGCCGCCCGAGCCTGCATCACGGCGCCGGGACGACGCGCTGATGTCCGCCATCCGCGACGCCACCTGGGCCGAGCTGACGGATCACGGATACTCCGGTGTCACGTTCGAAGGTGTCGCCCGCCGCGCAAAGACCGGAAAGCCAGTCCTATACCGCCGCTACAGTTCTCGGGCGCAAATGGTCACCGACGCCCTACCGACGCTTCGCACCCCACCCGCCGAGGTGCCTTCGTCTCAGAACCTTCGCGAGGACATCCTCACGATGGTCAATACCCTGGTCAATGAGTGGCGACAGATCGGACTTGACACCTTCCGCAGTCTTATCGCCGAAGCCGACGACGCCACCCTGGAGACTTTCCAGACGAAGGTGGCCGCACACACGGATCACACGATTCGCCGCACCCTGGACGCCGCGCGAGATCGAGGCGAGATAGGACCTGCCAGAATTCCCGACCGCGTGGCAACAAGCATCCTGGCACTCGTGCGTAACGAGTTATTGTTTGGGCGCAACACAATTCAATCCAGTAGCCTGGCCGAGCTGGTCGACCTCATCTACCTGCCGGCAGTTGACTCAGCGTCGCGCAAACAGGCATAGGGCCAGCCCGTTCATGTTGAGACCGTGACGGTGTTCGCGGCGGCACTGGAGCGACTGGGTTTCCGGTTCACCGCGCTCGCCGGCCGCGTCACCCTGGGCGCGGAAGCCGTCGGCCCGCGGACGCGCGCGCTGATCGTCGTCGAATTCGACGACCGTCGACGCTGGCTCTGCGATGTCGGATTCGGCCGCGGGCCACTCGAACCCATCGAACTCATCGCGGGAAACGAGGTCGATCAAGACGGATGGCAGTTGCGACTGTCCCGTGCGCCGCTCGGCACCGACACCGACGTACTACACCCTGACCAGTGGGCATTGCGGCAGCGGTCGAGTGTGGACGGCACGGTCGAATGGCTCGACCGGCACGTCTTCACGCTCGACCCGCAGTACCGATCGACTATGCGGTCGGCAATCACTACGTGTCTACCTCGCCGCGATCACCGTTCACCGCCCGGCCGTTCGTCCAGCGATTCGCCGCCGACGTCCAGCATGTTCTCGACGGAACCACCTGGACCACAACGAATCCCGACGGATCCTGCTTCACACGTGACGTTGAGGTCGGCGAGGTGCCGGCATTGTTGGCGAACACCTTCGGCATTGAGTTGTCCGACGCCGAAAGTGCGCTCCTCGTGGAATGGATGCGCACACACCTCTAGGGGTTGGCGGGCCAGACGGCAGACACTGAGTCGTCCCCGCCTGCTCGTGCATACACACGTCAACCGACCGGTCCGCAACGTGCCAAGTCAGCCATTGTGCGCGAGATCACTGCTCGCTGACGTTCGGACTCAGGCGCGGATTCCGACTACCTCTTTGCAGAGTTCGTCATTGCTGCCGGACGCCGATTCGGATGCAAGCATGAGGATTCGTCTTGAGGGACTACGTACCGGATCACCGGCCATTTTGGGGTGTTCGACACTGGGTCCAGTTAGCCATCACGTTGGTGGCCACGCTGGCTTTGGTCGTCGGCTGGGTGCAGTGGCTGACCCCCTGCTGAGCCCACGACCGCTGGCGACCTCGCATGCGCGGGCGTCGACACGGTGGTCGGTGTCCGCGACTGCGTGGGCGTAGCGGTCGGCGCTTGGGTCATGGGTTGATGGTGTGCTCCCCGTCTTGACGGCCCCAGACGTATTCGGATGCGAAAGGCGAACCCAGGCCGAGATGGTTGTACGGCGCGATCGACGCGCCAGTGTCCATCACCATGTACGGCATCGGCCAGATGTCCTTGCTGACTGTCCAGCAGCCCGGGCGACCCATCGGACCGCCGGAGGCGTTGATGCGGGGCAGGTTGTCCGGATAGACATACGCGTTGGCGGCGCCGACCAGTTCTTGATTCATCGCCAGCGAGTAGCCGTTACCGCCCACGCCCTTGGCCGCGGCCGGCGCACCGGTGGCGAAACCGCGGAACATGCAGTCGAGCTCAGGGCTGTACTTGTCCAGCAACCGGGCGGTCGGCAACAGGTCCTCGGCGCCCCGGGTCAGGTACGGGCCGTCACGTTCGAAGATGTCGCCACCGGTGTTTCCGAACCCGACGGCCGACATCAGCGCCTGGTCGATGTTGCCGCGCTGGTCATTCAGAGTGCGCTCGGTGGTCACGGCACTCTTGAGGCCGTCCCACAGATCCGGGGATGCGTTGGCGTACAGCTCAGATAGGTCGGCGACAGCGTTGACGTCGTGCCGGAAGGTCGGCATCCGCTGGTTCAGGTCAGCCAGGATCGTGTTGCCGTTGACCAGCGACTGACCGAACTTGTCACCCAGCCCGTCGAGGGCCTGGGCGGCCGCGGTCAGCGTCGCGTTCAGCTTGATCGGGTCGACCTGCTCGGAGATCGCGGTGATGGTCTCGAACAGCGTGTTGAACTCGGTGGTGACGCCACCGGCGTTGAGCACGTCACCACTTTTGACACGCTGCGGCGACGGGTTCGCCGGCGAGGTGAACGAGATGTACTTGTTACCAAAAGCCGTGGTGGCCAACAGTTTAACGTCCACATTGCTCGGCAACAGGCTCAGGTACTGCGGATCGACGCGGAGGACGAGTTTGGCGTGAGTGCGGCCGTCACTACCGCTTTGAGCCTCGGCGGCCTGCAGTCGGCCGATCGGCACCCCGTTGTAGGTGACCTTGGAACCGGGGTCCATCGACAACCCGGATCGGTTGTACACCACATACAGCACGGCCTTGGTGTCGAAATAGCCTCGGAACTGGGACCAAGTCAGTGCTAGCACCAGCACAGCGAACAGCACCAACCCCACCGCTGCCGCCCGGTACGGCGGGCTCCGGTCAGGGTTCAACGGGGCGTGGACCTGCCCCTCGGCGATCGGCGGCGGTGGCAACCCATCGACGTGTTCCGTCGAATTGGGACCCGCCATCGCACCTCCTTGCTAACTCCTGGCGCCAAGCGCCCTGTCATTAAACGCTGTATCGGGGGTTGGCTGAAACCTGTTCACCTGCATGGTGTTTGGACTCACATTGGCCCGGGTGACGTGTCGACCGTCACGTAAATCGTGTCCGGCGAGATCTATTGCGCGCTGGTGACTTCGAGAAGCCATCTACATCGACAAGGGCTTCAGCACGAACGCCGACATCACGGCTTCCTGCGTTTACGCCATTCAGCATCCGTACTGAGAAGTACGTTGCTCGGCGACGCGCCTTTCGAACTCTGAACAGCACGTGCGAGTGCAGTCGGGTTCACCTTCACCGTTGAACTGGTTACGAGTGCCGCCCCACCGCAACACTGTTCGCCACGGCAGCGCCGTGATCGGTACGGATCAGGTGCAGACACAGGTCATTCGGGCCGCGAATCACGCCGAGCTGCGAGATATTCGCGGCACTGCACGAGTGCCAGGAACAACACTGCGAAACCGAAGTAGTAGAACTGGTTTGCCGCACCCGCGTGGTTCTGGATCAGTCTCAGCCCGAATCCCAACATCGCGAATGCGGTGGCGCTGAGGAACAATGCCAGCTTGAAGAACGGCAGCGATGCCCCCGGCAGGAACTCCCTGCGGAGCAGACTGATGACTGCGAGCACAACGATGGTCAGCTCGAGCACGCCCATCGACGTGATCAGGATGTCGGTCACACCCAGCCTATTCAGGATCGAATCCTTGAAGACGCCGGCGTAATACGGGACGGTGCGACCCCGGACGAACAACTTCTCGTAGCCGGGAAGCCAAAAGGTGTAGACGATCACCGCGTAGATCGGCAGGAGCAGGACAACGTCGAGCAGCTTGTTGACTCGCTGGGTCAGCAAAGTTCGGCACCTTTCATCGCGTCAGCTTCGGCAACGTCGTGGGTGCACGGGGCATTCCTCGTCGGTTCGTTCAGGATGACTCGCACTCTGGCGTTGGTTCTGTCTCACGCCCGTTGCACCGGGTTTGTCTCACGAAGCGATTCATTTCCTATCGCCTCCTATCGCCGAGCCGCAGACTGTGCCCTGATGTCCTGGCTCTGCGGAATTCTCGCGCCTGAGGTGCAATTGATCGTCCGAATGTGAATTCGATTGTGAGACGGACAATTCCGCAACAACTTCTCACGACCGCCGTGTCCCCGCTAGGGCTGACTTGGCCGTTTGCGGACTGTCTCGCGGCAGCACCGCTCGCTAGCGGGTCGTCAGCGGCGGGCGGAGACGCGTCGGTGAGATCTCGGCAGATGCGGCAAGGTCGGTTACCAGCGCACCGGCCCAGGAGCCCAGGCCGTCGATGTCAACGCGGTGCGGCGCCGGCTGGCGCACCTCGCTCAGGTGACTAGACCCGCGCAGAAACAGAGCGACCGCACCGTTGCGGTTGCCACGCTGGACGTGAGTGATGCCGACTGCGAGCTGGGCCAGGCCTTGCCAGAGCGGTCTCTCGTCGCCTGGGCCGTTCTTCCACGCGGCCTCGAGAACCTCATGGGCTTTGAACGCGAAACCCGCGTTCAATAGATCCTGGGCATAGGCGAGGGTCTCGGCCGGTGACAGCTCAAGGTTGTCTGGCACGCGGGGAATGCCCTCGCTGCCCACAGGAAGGGGGCGGCCCAACGCGTCGCGGGGTCGATCGTTGCGAGGCCGCCCGGATTCATCACGATCGCGCTCTGCCACATGTTCATTAGACCGCTTTAGCAGTCGAGAAGACGAACGTCGCCAACAAAACCCAAGACAGCACCAGTTGGGCGGCGCTGTTCTTCGGCTTAGCTCGTTCCCAGCACGGTCTGGACGATGTCACTGATGCTGGGAATGTCGCTGAGGCCGGGAACGTCGGGGGTGTCAGAATGACCGGTGCTGTTGAAGGCCGTGGCGATGTCTTCCCACGTGTGGCCAGCCTTGCGGGCATCTTCGACCGTGTTGCGCAGGGCGGTCTGGGCCTCCCGGACCGCCGTGTTTGCTTTGTACACGCGCTGAAGATGGAGTGAGTGTGCATGCTGCGCGGTCCGCTCGTCGGTGACATCGGTTTGTTCGGGCTCGGCAGTCATGGGTGGTTCTCCTGGGGTGCGGCGTGATTGGTGGTTGTCACCGTGCAGGTGATCGGTGTCGGCAGCGGCCGGGTTCACCCGCCGTGGGGGAAGTGCTGCCTCGGTTGGGCTTTGGCGCGTCCAGACGTACCCGGCGTGGGTGGGGACGACGCCCAGGATGTGGCCCTGGAGGCGGGCCGGCCCGGCCGCTGTCGCGGTGATGCCATCACCTCGCTTTCACGGTACTGGTCGCAGAATCATCGGATTGCATTGCGGGGCAGGTGATCTGCGCATCGGAGGGCTGCGCTGCATCGGATCGATACGCTGGACCGGCTCACTGTGCGGTCGCGGCACCGGGCGATGGCAAGACCGACCAGCGCGCCGGGGCCCGCGAAGGGCGCACCCGACCGCTGGTGGTGCCGGCCGCCGACACCGGGGAGCGTCCGCAGGCGCGCGGAAGATGGCGTCGACTTCGGCGATCAGCGCCATCACCCCCGTGGGGTCATCAACACCCAGGGACATGGCCAGGACCTCTGGCGCGGTGGGGCTCAGCGGTGCCGGCGCCGCCATCATGGTGCTCTGCATCAGTGCTCACCTCCTCTTGCCGTTGTCAGCAGGTCGGCCAGTCAAGATTGCGGGATGCGACCGCGCGCGACCTGAATGTCGCTGCGGCAGCAGTCAACCGGTCACCAACGGTGACCGGGAACCGGGCTGGGCGAGGGAGCGACAGCCCGGCCCCCCGGGGGACACCCTGATCAGGCGCCGACCGGCTCCTTGACCGCGCTACCGCCGCGCACCTGGTCGCCGTCCTCGGTGATCACCGTGGTCTCATCGATCGCTTTGGTCGCATCGGGGCGGCCCACGGTGATCTTGCGGGGCTTGGCTTTCTCGGCCACCGGGATCACCAGGCGCAGCACCCCGTCGTGGTAGTCCGCGGTGATCCGGCCGGTGTCGAGGTTGTTGCCCAGCACCAGCTGGCGAGAGAACACCCCGCGGGGGCGCTCGGCGGCCAACATCTCCCGGGCCGGATCCACCGGCGCGCGTTCGGCGCGCACGGTCACCACATTGTTCTCGATATCCAGATCCAGCGACTCTGCCGAGATACCCGGCAGATCGAACTCCACATGGAACTCATCGCCGTCGCGCCAGGCATCCATCAGCATGCCCGCCGGGCGTGCTGCCGTGCCCAGCACCTGCTGGGTGAACCGGTCCAACTCCCGGAACGGGTCGGTACGCATCAGCATCGTGGCCACCTCCATCTGTCCTTTCCCTTGTGCCATCTGTTGCGCCAACCAGGCTGGTTTATCTATGCCATCTGGTATAGATTTTTATATAGCACTGGCAGATATCAGATGCAAGTAGGGAACGAGAAAAAGATCGTGGACCTGACCAATGACGGCGCCGCCCTGCCGAACCGGGCACCCGGACAGCGGATGCCCGCACCCGGCCACGGGGTGTACGGGATTACCGTGGCCGCGGAACTATCCGGCGCCCCAACACAATCACTCCGATTGTGGGAACGTCACGGCCTCCTGTCCCCAGCCCGCTCCGAGGGGGGCACCCGCCGCTACAGCGCCGATGATCTGGCCCGCATCGAACGGATCGTCACCCTGGCCGCCGCCGGCGTCAACATCGCCGGCATCGGCCGCATCCTGGACCTACAAGACCAAAACGGCGACCTTCAAGATCAGAACAGCCAACTCGCATCGGACAACAGCGCACTGGAACGACGCAACGCCGCACTACAGGCTGGCCAACAGACCCCACTACCCACACGCGCACCCAGACCATCCAGGCGCAGTGGTGCACGAAACATCGACAGACACACATAGCAGGAGGTGAAATGCATTCTGCGCCAACACCAGCGCTGGCTCGGAGGTGGCCATCGTGGAGCCTCGCTCGCACTGTAACACCGCACGAACACGGTCGTTCCTGAGCCTCGGCGGTCATCATGAAACGTTCCGCAGTCAGTGTTTCTGATGTTCGCGCGGCCCGCGCTGCACGGTCCGCGAATCCCGCGACGGTGGTGCTTGTGTCGAGATGCAAGACAGATTCACAAGACACGCTGGCTACTTTGACAAAACTTCGGCGTGTCGCGAGGGCTTGTTAATCTTCGTTGCAAAGCCTATCGACACTGCGGAGCGCTGAACCGTCCCGGGTTTGATGCCCGCTGTCACCGTGATGCGACGGTTTGGGCCAGCAATACGGCGATGGTGGTGGGTCCGATTCCGCCAGGAACAGGGGTGATCAGGCGGGCCCGCGCGGCCGCTGCGTGGTCAAGTCACTACGGACCGGACGTGTCCAAATACGTCGGCAGGTCCTTGAAACAGGATCGGCGACGAGAAATTGGCTGCGGGAGATAGGAAGTGGTCCCCGGGTCGCGCAACTCACCGGCGAATTGACTAGCACCCGGCAGCAGCTGGCGACCACCGAGGACGACCTGGCCGCCGCGCGAACGAGTCTGCGACGGATGATCAATCAAGAGCCAAAGCGTTGAATTGGACCATCCGACGGGCGGGGTGTAGGGCGGGAATCCGTGCTCATCTGGCGGGGAGGCGGTCGGGGTGCCCTTGGACGGAGATGGGCAGGCCCGGGGTGGGGCAGTTGTAGTTGGTGTCGGGTCCGCACATGTTGTTGACGATGTAGCTGGGCAGATTCGCTGGCATCGTGTGACCGGGATACAGGCTGACTGCGACCGCGGAGACGGCGTAGCTGAGCATTGCGACCGTGGTGTAGCCGATGATGGCGAATGTGCCGAGTACGGTCTTGATCCGGCCGGGCGCTTGGATGCGATCGAGGCCACGTTCGACGACGCTTCGTCCCTGCGCGTCGCGGAAGAAGCGTAGCGCGGCAAGGGCGGTGAACATTGCGCCCCAGAACATGACGTCGGGTACCAGCGGGAGCTGCCACCGGGTGCCGGCGAAGGCGGTCAATTCTTCGCGGGGTGTGGTCCAGACGGCCCAACCAGAGCGTTCGACGAGGACCTGGTGAATGACGATGACGCACAGCATCATCAAGACCCACGTGGATGCGACGAGCCCCACGGTGCCGAGCGAGGGCCAGCGCCGGCCGATGGTACGCATCAGCCAGCAGCCGAGGACTGCGGCCAGCGGTAGCGCTGCGTAGCCAGTGAATTCGATGAGGATCGGGTCGGGCAGGTTCGCGCCATTGGGACTGATCCATCCGGGGATGAACGGTGTCCACGATCCGCGATTGACGTAGTAGGAGTTCATGAAGAACGAGATCCGCACCATGTTCCCGATCGGGTCGAGCCAGGCCAGTGCCATCGTGCCTAGGAGTAGCTTCGCGTCGAATGTCATCCGGTGTGCACGCAGGCAGCCGCGGATCACCCAGATGACGACACCGATCGCGGCGAGGGTGAAAGCGGTCTGCTCGACCCAGGCGGCGACCTTCTCCCACTGGGGAACCGGGTCAGGTCCGGTGGAGACCGGGTCGAAGTGCTGGGAGCTCATCCACCGTATGTAGACGTATGTCTGGAGCGCGACAGCCGCGGCCCCGATCGCGGCCCACCACAGCACCGGTCGCGCCCGGCGGCGGTGCTGGGCGGGGCCGCCTTGAGCGAGAGTAATTGTGTCAGAACTGTTTTGGTCAACGATGGCCATTTGATCTCCTGGTTGTGGGCCCCGGTTCACGGGCGATGATTTCGAGCATGATTTCGTCGGTGCCGGCGGCGATCCGGAACACCCGCAGATCGCGCCAGGCGCGTTCGATGCCGTATTCGGTCATGCAGCCGGCGCCGCCGTGGATTTGCATTGCTTCGTCGGCGATGTGGCAGGCGGCTCGAGTGGCGAACAGTTTGGCGATGGAAATGTTGCGGACGGGATAGTCGCCTTGGCGTAGCTGCCACGCGGCGGCGTAGACAAGTTGGCGGGCGGCTTCAAGTTCGACGCGCATTTCGGCGATTTTGTGCCGGATCGCCTGGTGTGCGGCGATCGGCCGCCCGAAGGTGTGGCGTTGGCGTGCGTAGCGGGCCGTGGCGTCCAGCAGCCATTGCGCGGATCCGAGGCAGTAGGCGGCCGCGGTGAGCCGCTCACCTTGCAGTTCCCACATGATGTGGTGAAAGCCCCGGCCGACGGCGCCGACGACAGCGGCGGCGGGTACCCGGACGTCGTCGAAGGTGAGCACGGCGGTATCGGAGGCGCGCAGCCCGACCTTGGACAACGGTCGGCTGCGGCGGATGCCGGCGGTGTCCATCGGCACCAGGAAGAGCGTGAAGCCCTCGCCCTCGTCGGTTCGGGCCAGCAGCAGGATCGCGTGGGCGCGGATGCCGTTGGTGATGAACACCTTTGACCCGTCAAGGACATACTGCTCGCCGTCTAGGCGGGCGTTTGTGCCGATAGCGGCGACGTCGGAGCCGGCGCCGGGTTCGGTGATCCCGAGGCACAGGATCTTCTCGCCGCGGATCGCGGGGACCACCCAGTCGTCTTTGTGGGCGTCGGTGCCGAACGCGAGAATCGGTGGCATCGCCATGTCGGTGTGCACCGAAATTCCCATCGCCAACCCCGCGCAGTTGGCCCGGCCGAGTTCTTCAGCCAGGACCAGTGCGCTGGCGGGGTCGCCGCCCTGGCCTCCGTATCGGGTCGGCTTGTCCAGGCCGAGCAGGCCGAGTTCGCCCATCCGCGTAAACACACTGTCGGGAAACGTGATGCGTTCCCACTCCTGCACGTGCGGGGTGATCTCGCGAGCGATGAACGCTCGTATCATTTCCCGCAGGGCATGGTGCTCGTCGGTGAAGATCGGGTGATCGATCATCGGCGGACCGCCCGGCGAGCACCGAATTCGGTTGCTGCGCAGTGAAAGTCGTCGGAGGCATAACACTCGACCTGTTCACGCTGAGCCATCTGCCGTGCCTGCTCGAACGACAGGTCCGCACCTGCGGCTAACACGCGCTTTGCGGCTCGAATTCCTGTCGCGGAGTGGGCGGCGATCGCACGGGCGAGTCCCTCGACGGTGTGGTCCAACTCGTCCTCGGCGACAACATGTTCGACCAGGCCGATCCGACCTGCTTCCCTGCCGTCGATGGTGGCGGCGGTCAAGATGAGTTCCCTGGCCTTGCCTAGACCGACGAGGCGCGGCAGCCAGTAGGCGGTGCCGGTGTCGGGGATCAACCCGTACTTCAGGCCCATCACCGCGAACTTCGTGGTCGGAGTCGTCACCCGCAGGTCGCAGGCGACGGCGAGTTCGAGCCCGGCGCCCAATGCGTGTCCGCGGACCGCGGCAATCGTCGCGAATGGTGCATCGCTGAGCCGGGCGAACCCCTCGGTCCACTGCAGCCCGAGCAGTCGCCGCTGCTCGCGGGCATCAGGGGTAGCGAGTCCTTCTGCCAGTGTCGACATCGCAGTCGCGTCGAATCCGGCGCTGAACGAGCGGCCTTCACCGCCGACCACCAGACACCGCAGATCCGGGACATTTTGGAGTCGACGCACCATCTCGCTTAGATCGAGCCACATTCGTGGTGTCTGCGCGTTAAGTACGTCGGGCCGGTTCAGCTGCAACGTCCCCACTCCGCCAGTTCCGGCGGTGAAGTACATCGTCTCGAGTTCGATCAAAGACTTCTGGTTCCTCTGCATCTAGCCCGACATCGGAGCGCCGATTGGCTTCCCATTTACTATAACAAACACTATAGTAAATGAAGGGGTTGGCCGACTGGTCACCCCGATGCGCTCGACGAGGGACTCGCGCAGACGCTCAGGCCCGGCAGCCCGCCATGTCGGGGCCAAAACTCCAAACACGTTCTGCCCGAACATCAGCCGCACCCCGTCACGGGCAGACGGTAGGGTCACCGGATGAGTTCGTCGCAGACCGCTGCGAAGCAACCGGACCCCCGGCGTGACCGCCCGCGCCGACCGTCTGCGGACGTGACCCGACGCACGCTGCTCGATGTCGGGCGGGCCCGATTCGCACGCCAGGGCTACGCCGGCACCGCGGTCCAGGACCTGCTCGACGACGCCGGCGTCACCGGCCCCGTGCTCTACCACCACTTCGGCAACAAACTCGGGCTCTTCGTCGCCGTCGCCGAGGAGGTGTACACCCTCTTCCTCGCCGAGATGCGCAGATCAGTCGAGCCCACCACTGGATTCGATCAAGCCCTCAACGCGATGCTCGACGCCGCCATCCGCATCCACACCTCAGAACCGACGATGGCCTCGATGACACTCACCGTCCAAATCGAAGTCCGCCGCGACGACGAACTCGCCCGCCAACTACGCCCCGTCCTGCAATCCTTTCGCGACTTCGTCGACCAACTCGCAGCACGCGCCCCCATGACACCAGACCCACGTGGACAAAAGGCCCTCTACCGTGCGCTGGCGGCCATCATGAACGGACTCAACAGCATCGCCGGAAACACCGACCCTGAAGAATTCAGCGCCGCCGTCGAAGCGATGCGCCACCTCCTCAACCGCAACAACCTGGAGTTCGAGACGGCGGGCAGTCCAGGACTCCGCTGAACCCGTATGCCGAGCCGGCATAGCCCGGTGTCTGGCACTCAGCAGTCAACCCGACATTGCAACAATCGAATCGTGTTGCTCCGCGAGTAAGTGAGGTCACGCGTACCCGGCTGAGATAGCCCCTTCGATCAGTGGCGGATGGTCCAGCGTCCGTGTCATCGATGTCTTGAGGCGGCACGCTAGCCGTCATCTGACGGCTAGCGTGCCGCGTTCCCTTCCTGAAGCCATTCGGCCTGCACAAGGCGAATGCCTCCGCGCCAGCGGTGCCTTGCCGCGTCTTGGACACTTCTCGTCGACCAGGTCAGCATGTTCGCTCACAATGATCTGCATGCGCGGACAGCCAGTAGGTCGATCACCTCGCGCATCGCCGTGAACATGGCGAGCACTGCTTCACGATCTGCGTCGTTGACAGCTCCAGCGTTCTTCTTCGCGATATCGGAGGGATAGAACGCCTGGGTTGGCTGGTCGATCATCAGAAATCGAGGCACGGTTGTCGTGAAGGAATCTCGCACCGCGCGGTATCGGTACGGTGTGACCATTCCACCACCTCCAGAGCGCGGAGCACGGAACTGTGTTGTGTGTGGAAAAGAATCCGTTCCCAGAGAGGAGCAGGTCCGTACATGTGGCCAGTCCTGCGGCGGCCGCGTCCGGTTCGTATCTGATCCTGTGCCTCAACAGCAGTGCCCAAACTGGGCGTCAGAACGCATGGGAAGAGGCTTTGTCGCCACAGCTGGATGCGATATTGCATGCGCGATTTCAGCGCTTCCCTGGATGGTGCAATGTTCGCGATAGTGGTTCCACCTGATTCACGAGGGCGTTTACTGCCAACGAACACGCTGGGATAGCAATGGACCTAACGGATGGAAGTCCATTGTGGAGAGCTCATCGCAGCCCTGCGTTTCGCCGGTCGGCAGTGGATAGGCTTGGCGGTCAGACAAGTTGTTTGCCTTGGGCGATTCTGTCGAACGCGTTGTACTTCACCGGGCTGTGAGGTCCGGATCGCACCTGTCGATGTGAGACGTTGACCGCGTTGCGATATATGCGACGCTCCTCGTCGGTGCCCAACAGGGCAACCGCCACATAGCTAATCGTCGTCCGCAGCCGCTTAATCGGGTGCAACATGATGTTCCCACTGCGCACGGGGCTTTCGATCACCCCGTAGCCGATCGGAGCCTGGCTTAACTGCATGATCACGTTGGCTGTTCCATTGACGAATGCGCTGATCCCGGCTGTGTAATATTCGGGGTTGAAGTCAGCCGGCGGATTGAATTCGGGCTGGATTTCCTGCATTCGCGTGGTCATATTCATCTTCTCCTTGAATTCTTGACAGCTGTGCAGAACGATGGTCGATGTTTCGATTCGCTTGTCACTCTTGCAATCTGGCGGGCTACCAGCTCTGCCCCGACTCGGCCAAACCACCTGCCTGCTCGGCGGCAACCCGCCGGCGTAGCTACCATCTGGCGCGGCGGATGATCTCCTCGGCTGCGCGCCTGGCGACCGAGTACCTGGTCCGGCCTCAGTCTGCGCATCGCCCTCATCGTCGACATCACGTTGGAAACACCAGCGTCGACACCGAATTGCGGCTCACCCACCGTTACGCCGTCGCGGTTGCCGATGAGACCCGCGGCGTAAACATGCCGTGGAACCCGGGAAAGAAATGATGCGGTAGCCGGGCGAGCGCGACCGGCCCTGCTTGCAGATCCCGTGCATCCAGTACGTACAACGCTGACCGGTGCTCGGCAGCGAGATAGGTGACGAACAAAAGCCACCCGTCGTCTTCGGCCGAGTCGGCGCTGCGCGGCACGAAGATCGGCTCCCCGACGCCGTCGCCCTCGGCGAATCCGTTGTAGGCGGTTTGTGTGCCCGTCTCGCCATCGATTTTGATCAGCTCCGGCGCCGCGCAGCCGTCGGAAGTCATGAGATAGGAGTAGCGGAACTGTCGAGTTGTGCGCCGCCAGTCATGCATGGGGAACTCGCCGAGCGAGGACGAAAGCTCGGTGAACTCCACCCGGTTTGTCGGCGAAATGCGCAGTCGGGTGAGCGTGCCGCCGCGTGGCGGCAAGGAGGCGCGGAAATTGCTGAGCATGGCCGCGGTGGCGTTCCAGTCCGCGTAACGCACAACATCGATGACGACGTCGTTGCCGTCCTCGAAGGCGTTGTTGACGTGGACCTTGGCGAAGGCGGGAATCGTGAATCGCCGCGGTTCGCCGCCGTCGCGTGGCACCAAGAGCACCTCACTGCCCAAGTCGTCACGAAATGCGGTCGCAGAGTTGAAGTCGATCATCCCCAGCCCCGCGCGGACCGCGGGAAGGCCCGCGATGACCAGCGGGTCGAGGACGAAAACCAGGTACCGCTCGGTGAGGCCGAAGTCGTGATTGATCGTGAGGTGGCGTAGCCCAACGGTACGGATAGTCGTCATCGCCCCCTGCGCGTTGATGCGGTAGCAGCGCAAACCCATCGCGGCGCGATGGATACCCATCGGTGGCACCGTCAGTCCGAAGTTGAATGCCTCACCGGTGCGCGGGTCCAGTTTCGGGTGTGGTGAAAAGGTGCTCAGTACGCTCAGAGCGCCGTCAAAATCGCACCGGCCGACCGTGGAAAGCGTGTCCGGGTCCATCTCCCAGGGGCGGCCGTCATCGCTGAGAGCAACGAGGCGCTCCGCATGGTAGAACGACGTGGTGTTTGCGCGGTCGGCCGGCAAACGTCCGGCGTTGCCGAGGATCCCGCCGCGACCCTGTGTGCCCAGTGCCCGCACCTGAGCGCCGCGACCCTGCTCCTCGCGCTTGAACTTCGGTGTGCGCACGTAGCGGTTCCGGTAGCGCAGCGTGCCGCCCCGCAGCGTGAACTTCGCCACCATGCCATCGCCATCGAAGAGGTGCTGTGCGTAAAACCCGCCGGCCTCCCACCGCACGGGTGCGCTCCTGTAGAGCGTGCCGAGCAAATCGTCCGGCAGCGCGCCCGTGATGTCCTCGATGAGAACATCGTCGTACTCCCCCGATGCGGGCTCAAGCACCCGCGAATAATCTTGTGTCCGAGAGCTAGTTACGGTCACGATGGGCTCCTCGTCCGTGCAGCGATACTTGCTACACCACGAGACCGCACCCTCCTAGACGGATACAAGTCAGATTAGGAAAACCGATGGCTCGGATACCGGAAACCACGTCTAAGCTGCGCAGAGAACCCCAGCAATATCGTTCGCGTGAGACTGTTCTTGGCGCAGTGTCGGCCGCCCGTCAGGTTCTCACGCAGCGTGGCTATGACCACAGCTCCATGGGCGCTATCGCCGATGCCTCCGGTATTGCGAAGGCGAACCTCTATCAGTACTTCGCCGACCGCGACGCCATCATCGCCGTCGTCGTCGACGAGATCATGGCTGACGTCGTCGAAGGAATCGGCCAACGCCTGCAGGCCGCGCTCACAACAGGGGACCCCGCGACAGGCCCCGATCTGATCACCGGTGTGTTCGACCAACTAGACACACACCGCCCCGTTCTCAATGCCATAGTGCGCTCCGCGCCGCACCTCCTACCACCATCGGCATTTGCCCCGATCTCTCAGCGGTGGGGCGACGTGACTCGGGCGCTGCTGGCTATCAAAGCCTTCGGACGCTACGACGACCGGCCCGAGGTCGACGCCGAAGCGCTCGTGGAAATCCTCAGCGTGTGCGGACCCGCGATGTGTCTGCACTACCTCTCTCGCGACAACCGCGAAAGGCGACGGGTCCTCGCGCGCACGTACTACTCCATGGCGTTCGGTGGAATCGTCGCTGCCGGACTACATCACCCATCCGCGACCGAAGAGCCGTCCCACGAGGCCACCTAGCGCCGGCGACGTCCGTAACCCCGGCACGCGAGGATCAAACAGGCTGTCATGCGGCCGGTGGCGGTATACGGCTGTCACCCATTCGCGGATGATCGCCTCCAGTTCATCGACATAGAAAAATGTTTCCGATTCGGGGTCGCACAGTGGTTTGCTGGCGCGTCCGCGGCCGCAGACTAGTGGGCCGATGGGACATGCTTCGGCGTGTCCAACCTAGCCAGGCGTGGTGGTGTCAATCTTCACGCATCTCGACAGCAGCGGGTTACCGCGCCATATTCGTAAACCGCGAGAAGTGCAGCTGGTGTGCCACAGTGATATTCGCGGTCGGGCCGTTACGGTGCTTGCCCAGGATGATGTCGGCTTCACCACCGCGCGGGTCGTCGCGGTCGATGGAGTCCGGACGGTGCAGCAGCATGACCATATCGGCGTCCTGCTCCAACGAATTGTGGACCGAAATCCCCTGCGCCACAAAGTTATGTGTACCGGCCACCGTGCCGTCGTAGACGTCCTGTTCACCGATACTGGTGATCTCGACGATCTCGTCCCAGAAGACTTCGTTGGTCGCGAGGTCGTGCAGCTCAGTGTCATTCAGCACGCTCGCCGCGCGATGCAGCCGACCACGGCTCGGCGCGTGCTTCCACATGGTCGAGCCGCAGAACTGGGTACCCATCGCGTCGGCGAACTCGCGGTGCGACATGCCGCGGCGCGTCAACGTCGACTTCACTTGCTGCCAAACCTCTTTGGGCACCGTGTCGAGGTTGGTGTTGGACTGCACGTCCTGCAACCGGGCCAACAATTCAGCGGCCTTGGCGCCGCGCTCGCCGTGCACGCCGACCAAGGTGAGGAACCGGCGCTGGTTGGCGGCACCGTAGATCAGCACATGCCAGCAATCGCGATAGCCGGCTTTCTTGGCACGAACGATGCGGCCCAACACGCCTACCCGCAGCAGCAGCTGCACCACATCATCAGCCAGTTGTCGGCTGGTGGTCGCGTAGGACACCCGCCCCTGGCCGACCTTCGCGTCCCAGCGCACCGATCCATCCGTCGCCCACAGATGCCGCAGGAAGAGCGCAACCTGATCGTTGGGCAGCGCGAAAACCTGTTGAGGAACGAACTTTTCGTAGCTCCGCTTCCCGAAGAGCCCGAGCTTGTCCAACCAGGCCGCGATCGGGTTCCGCTTGCCGTGGGTCAGGCGGTACGGTGCCGGCATCCGCAGCGTGGTCACGCGGGCGGACGGGTATTCGTCGCGCACGGCCGTCACACCGAAGTGCCGCGCCGCACCGGCAACGGCGACGAGGTTCGCCTCATCGATCGACGCGTAGCGGATCGGCTGGCGCTTCACGCAGGACCCGTCGCCGATCATGTGGGCCAGCATGATGATCTCGGCGTCGTCCATGCGCTCGGTGTGAACCGGCTCGGGCACGGTGCGCGGCACCGCGAGACGGTCACCAACAGCCAAGTCGCCCAAGGAAACCCAGCCGTTCAACGTCATGAACGGGTGGTTGGCGGTGGCCTCGACCTGACGCCCGGAAGCCAGGCGCAGCAGGAAGACTTCCTTGTGCCCGCTATAGAAGACGTTGGTCATGGGCCGCGCCACCATGCGCTTGCGGTCATCGAGCGACCACACCAGCGGCCGCTCCCCCGAAGCCATCAGCTCGCCGAAGGTGACCTCGGCGCCGGTGTCGGCGCGCAGGATTCGCGTCGATGCGGTCAGACAGCCCGACTCACGAAGGTCCGACACCTGCGGGCGCTTGTCGGTGCGCTGTTCGGGACCACGGTTCAGCTGGCTGATCGCGACCACCGGAACCTCGAGTTCCTTGGCCATCAGCTTCAGCGACCGCGAGAATTCCGAGACTTCCTGCTGCCGGGACTCGAACTTCTTACCCGAGGTCATCAGCTGCATGTAGTCCACGACGATCAGCCGCAGCTGGGCCTTCTGGTGCAGACGACGGGCCTTGGCCCGGATCTCCATCATGGTCAGGTTCGGTGAGTCGTCGATGTACAGCGGCGCCTCGGAGATCTCGCTCATGCGGCGGGCCAGCTTGGTCCAGTCGTCGTCGCTCATGCGGCCCGAACGCATATCGCCCAGCTTGATCTTGGCTTCGGCCGAGAGCAGTCGCATGACGATCTCGGTCTTGCTCATTTCCAGCGAGAAGATGACGCTGGCCTGCTGGTGCTTGATCGAGCAGGACCGCATGAAGTCCAGCCCGATCGTCGAATTGTGCGTGGGCACCATCGACCGCCCGGCCAGGTACAGGTGGGCCGGGTTGTCGACCTCGACGCAGCGCACCGGCACCGAATCCACCCGGCGCACATCGGCAATCGCCACGGGGCGGGTGAGCACGGCCAGCCCACCGGCGGTCAATGCCGGCTCGAGCCGGTCCGCGCCGGGCCGCAGGGTCGCGGTGGTGACGATGCCGCGGCCGGTCGGCCATTGGTGCGAAGCGTCGGCCACGATGGTGGTGCCATCCGAGAGGTCGATCTCGTAGCACGGCCGCTCCTCCATCACCGGAGTCGCGGCAACCACGCGGGTGGGCCGTCCGTTGGCGTCGATCAGCTCGTCGCCCACCGAGACGTCACCCATGGTGGTCCAGCCGCCGGGAGTGGGCAGCGGGGTGTCCAGCGCCAGCGCCTTACCCACACCGGGGCGCGCGGCCACGATGATCATCTGGCCGGGGTGCAGACCGTTGGTGATCTCGTCGAGCTCGGTGAAGCCGGTCGGGATGCCGCGCGAGATACCGCCATTGGAGGCGATGGCGTCGATCTCGTCCATGGTGGGCTGCAGCAGCTCCTCCAGGACGGTGAAATCCTCGCTGCTGCGGGTCTGGGTGACGTCGTACATCTCGGCCTGCGCCCGGTCCACCAGATCGGCCACGTCGGCGCCTTCAGCACCCGCGTAGCCGTACTGCACGACGCGCGTGCCGGCCTCGACGAGGCGGCGCAGCGTGGCCTTCTCCGCGACGATGCCGGCGTAGAAGCCGGCGTTGGCGGCCGTGGGCACGGTGGAGATCAGGGTGTGCAGATACGGCGCGCCACCGATGCGCTTGAGCAGACCGCGGCGGTCCAGCTCCGCGGCGACGGTGACGGCGTCAGCGGGCTCCCCGCGGCCGTACAGGTCGAGGATGGCGTCGTAGACGTTCTGGTGTGCCGGCCGGTAGAAATCGCCGGGGCGGAGACGCTCCAGGACGTCGGCGACCGCGTCCTTGGACAGCAGCATGCCGCCCAACACCGACTGCTCGGCAGCCATGTCCTGCGGCGGTTGCCGACCGAAATCCTCGCTGGGCGGCTCCTCCATGCCGGACCGACCCAGGTCGTCAGCGACAGCCACGAAGCGCTCCTCTTCCCCCGAAAACCAACAGCAAACAAACGTTCGAACGAGCTACTCGTGACCGTACTTCACCCTGCCGACAGACCGGGCTCGCAAGCCGCTCACCTGTCGTGCGACGCACCACGTTAGGCGTTGCTGGAGCAGTCCGGAACCGCCCCTGTTAGCAACCTTGTGGATGAAATGTGGAAAGACGTGGACAACGATGTTGACCGCTTGGGGAGAACTTGTGGAATACCCGCGGGTAAATTCCCAAACTTGCAGCTCAACGGCCTATATATCGGCTGTGAGCCTGTGCATGAGAATTGGTGCGGCGTGTCGTGCCGGGTAGCCATCTCGGGCGTGTTGTGTTGCGGGCGCGTAGCAGAAAGGGGCCGCGCAGGTTAACAGCCGGCGTAGATCACTGTTTGCAGATTGGCTGAAAAAATTCGCCCGCTGTCAACAGAAAACGCCCGGGCGAAGTCAAAGATTGACTCCACCCGGGCGTTCTGCTGTTTGAGCTACTGCATGCCTATCCGGCGACGACAGCCAGCGACACCGGCACGTTGACCGACGGGTGCAGACGCACCGCGATCTTGTGGGTGCCGACCGACTTGATGTGCGCCTTGGGCAGCTCGACGGTGCGCTTGTCGAGGTTCGGGCCACCGGCCTTCTTGATCGCGGCGACGACGTCACCCGCGGTCACCGAACCGAACAGCTTGCCGCTGTCGGCACCGGCCTTGACAGCCAGCGACACGGGGCCGAGGGCCTCGATCGCCTGCTTCAGCTCGTTGGCGTGGTCCAGGTCCCGAACCGTCTTGGCGTCGCGCGCCCGACGGATCTCGTTGGCCTGGCGCTCGGCACCACGGCTGGCCAGGATGGCCAGGCCGCGGGGCAGCAGGTAGTTACGGCCGTAGCCGTCACGAACCTCAACGGCGTCGCCGGCCGAACCCAGGTGGTCGACCTCGGTGGTCAGAATGAGCTTCATATTTCTCAGTCCTCCCTATCGCGTCGACGAGCTGAACGGAAGCAACGCAACCTCACGGGCGTTCTTCACGGCGATGGCGATGTCGCGCTGGTGCTGCACGCAGTTACCGGTGACGCGACGGGCACGGATCTTGCCGCGCTCACTGATGTAGGTCCGGAGCAGTCCGGTGTCCTTGTAATCGATGATCTGCGCCTTCTTGGAGCAGAACACGCACTTGCGGGTCTTGACCGGCTTTTCCGGGGCCGGACGCCGCTTGGTGGCCTTAGCCATGTGTTTCTCTTTCTGGGTCTAGCTGGTTTCCCAGCCAATTACGTGGATCAGAAGGGCGGCTCGTCGTCGGCGCCGCCGAACGAACCCGATGCCGGGGCGCTGCCCCACGGGTCGTCGGCCGGAGCGCCGCCGCCACCGGCGGGCTGGCGGGAACCGCCGCCGCCACCGAAGCCGCCACCGCCGCCGCCACTGCGGTTGGCCTTGTTCACCTTCGCCGTCGCGTACCGCAGGGACGGGCCGATCTCGTCGACCTCGACCTCCATCACGGTGCGCTTCTCACCCTCACGGGTCTCGAACGAGCGCTGCTTCAGCCGGCCGGTCACGATGACACGCGACCCCCGGGTCAGGCTCTCGGCGACGTTCTCGGCCGCCTCCCGCCAGATGTTGCAGCGGAGGAACAGCGCCTCCCCGTCCTTCCACTCATTGCTCTGCCGGTCGAACATCCGCGGCGTCGAGGCCACGGTGAAGTTCGCAACGGCAGCACCGGACGGCGTGAAGCGCAGTTCCGGGTCAGCGGTCAGGTTTCCGATAACGGTGATGGTGGTGTCACCAGCCACGAGATCCTCCTGGGACGGATTGGGTGAATTAGGCGCGAGCCTACGCAAGGCGCGCGACAAATCCGCAGAGCTTCGGTGCTTCTAGTGCTTGTCGGTCCGCAGGACCTTGGTACGCAACACCGACTCGTTCAGATTCAGCTGACGGTCGAGCTCGTTGACCGTGGCCGGTTCGGCCTTCACGTCGACAACCGCGTAGATGCCTTCACCGTGCTTGGCGATCTCGTAAGCCAGCCGGCGGCGGCCCCAGATGTCCACCTTTTCGACGCTGCCGCCGTCTTTGCGGACGACGTTCAGGAACGTCTCCAGCGACGGAGCTACGGTGCGCTCGTCAAGTGTGGGGTCGAGAATGACCATGATTTCGTATGGACGCATGTGGAACCCATCACCTCCTATGGTCGTGTCGGCCACGGCGTGTTCCGTGGCAGGAGGGTCGCCTGCGTCGGCAACCGGGCCAGGTTACCCGAAGAGCCCCTGAGCTGCGAAATCGGCACTCAGAAGTGCCGCACTGACGGAGCCGTAAAGATCGATAGGCTGGGTGCACGATTGCTGTCGGCGAGGGGGACGCATGACCTATCCACACGGGCCCTACGGCCAGGGGTTTCCGGGGCAGCCCGGCTACCCGCAGCAGCCAGGATATCCGCAGGGCTACCCGCCCCAGCCCGCCTACCAGCAGGGATACCCACAGCCGGGCGCCTACCCCGGCGGCTATCCGGGCGGCTTTCCGCCCGCACCCATGCCACCCGCGTCGCCTGGCGGGGGCACGGCTATCAGTGCGGCAGTGCTGGCGACACTGGGCGCGTTGGCAGGCCTCGGCAGCGGGATTCTCGCTCTGATCAGTATTGCGGCGATCAAAAGTGACTCTGGACTCTCGAACCTCTCCGCGATCTCCGGCGAGGTCTACGCCTTGCTGATCGTCGGGAGCCTGGCCAGCATCCTCTTCGGGGCGGTGCTCCTGGCCGGGGCCGTGATGCTGATTCAGCGCAAGATGCTGGGGCGCTGGCTCATCATCGGCGGATGCGCGCTGGCCATCGTGAGCAACCTCATCGGCTTTGCCGTACGTACCAGCGCAACGGCCGGCTACCCGGGCTACGGAGGCTTGGGAGTGCTCCCGCTGCTGGGCATGGTCTTCCCAGTCACCACCATCGTGCTGGTCCTACTGCCGGCGACCGCCGCGTGGATTCAGGCCAAGCGCAATACCGCTGCACCGCAGCATTTTCCGCAGTACCCGCCGCCGCATCAGGGCTGAGTCAGGGCCGGCCGCGCGCGATGCGTTGACTGCGAATCTGCGCAGGCACCCACTCGAACTTTTGCAGCGTCAGTTCGCAGTCAACGCGGAAGTTCTCTGTCACCCCGGCATGTGCGTCACGGCCGATAGGCTGACTTCACAGCGTTTTGTCAGCGAGGGGGACGCATGACGTATCCACAGGGGCCCTACGGCCAGGGGTTTCCCGGGCAGCCCGGCTACCCGCAGCAGCCAGGATATCCGCAGGGCTACCCGCCCCAGCCCGCCTACCAGCAGGGATACCCACAGCCGGGCGCCTACCCCGGCGGCTATCCGGCCGGTTTCCCGCCGCCCATGCAGCCGGTGCCGCCCAGCGGTGGTACCGCGGTCACCGCTGCTGTGTTGTCGATCCTGGGTGCACTCGCGAACGGCGGCATGGGACTGTCTGGCTTGTCGTCGATCGCCAGGATCAGGAGCGAGTCCGCCGCCGCCTTTCCCGGCGGGACCTACCCCCTCGCGATCATGTTCTGCACGTCCGGCGTTCTCGCCGCCGTGTTGCTCTTGGTCGGCGCCACGATGTTGCTCCTGCGCAAGATGTCCGGCCGCTGGCTCATAGTCACCGGCTGCGTGCTGATCATCGCCGGGACAGTGATCAGCTACGGGCTGCACAACGCCATCTCGGAGTACGAAGGCGGCCCCCGATTTGGCGTCCTGGGCTTGCTCTTCCCGATCCTGACGATGGTGTTGTCCCTGCGACCATCGACGATGGCGTGGATTCACGCCAAGCGAAATCCGGTTGCGCCGCAGTACTTTCCGCAGTACCCGCCGTACCAGGGCTAATTGGTTCAACCTGGCGTCAGAGGGGAAACATGACGTATCCGCAGTACCCGCAGCCAGGCGCCTACCCCGCCCCGCCGGCGGCACCGACCCAGCCGAGCGGCGGCACCGCGATCACCGCCGGAGTGCTGGCAGCATTAGGCGGATTGCTCGGCCTCGGCCTCACCGCCGTCTCACTGTTCTTCCTGATCGCCATCGCATCGATCGGCAGCAACTTCGACCATTCTGATCTCGAACTCCTCGACAGCATCTTCGGCGTCCTTGCCATCGGAATGGTCGCCGTGGTGATCATCGGGTTCGTGCTCGGCACGCTGATGAGCGTGTTGCTCATCGCCGGCGCAGTGCTGCTCTTTCGGCGCAAGATGCTCGGCCGGTGGCTCGTGGTCAGTGGATGTGCGGTGGCCATCGTGAGCAACCTGATGACCTCCGTCTTCACCACCGCCGTGACGTCGGATGGCTGGTACTCGCCCGAAAGTGTCGTCAGCGCCGTTGTCGGCCTGGCATTCCCGATCATCACGATGGTCCTGGTGCTGCTGCCGTCAACCACCGCGTGGATCAGAGCGGGACAGAGTCAGGCTGCGCCACAACAACTTCCGCAGTACGCGTATTACCCGCCGTATCAGGGCTGAGTCGGGGCCAGCCCTCCCCGGCATGTTCGATCCCGGGCCGTCAGCTTTCCTTGACGTCAAGGAAAGCTGACGGCTCCAGATCGAAGCTGCCAAGGGAGAGAGCGCGACCGGCGCCGCGAAAGTGCGGCCAGCGCGCCGCACAAGCGACATCCGCGCCGACTGCACACTCGCGGCAAGAAGAACCTAGGCCTCGGCCGTCTTCTTGATCGCCGCCAGCGTCACCGGGATGCCTTCCTTCGCGTACTTCGTGCGGAGTGCGATCTGATGCTCGGCGTCGTCGGGCCAGCGCCCGTGGAAGCCCTCGATACCGGCCGGCAGGAACTCCCACGACTGCGTCAGCCGGGTGCCGTCGTCGACGGGATCGACGGTGAAGCCCCACCGCACCCAGCCGCCGTTGACCTCCCACACGAACTCGCGGCCGGGCTCGGCGACGACCACCTGGCTGCGGGTCTCCCAGGTCCGGTCGCCCTCCTCGTTGCGACCCTTGAACCAGGCGCCGGCCACCGGGCCGCCGTCCTCGTCCTCCCACCAGCACTCTTTGCACTGCGGGCTCCACTGGCCCATGTTGGTCACGTCGGAGACCAGCGCATAGAGGGTCTCGGGATCGGTGTCGACGACGATGGAATCGGAGAAGGTCAGGTCAGTCACGCCTCGACCCTGCCACCGAGCGCGACAGAACGCAGCCCCTTTATGCCGTGGGCGCAAGCTCCGGTTCAGGCTCGGACGCGGGATCGGGTTCTGCGGCGGCCGCCGGGCGCGGACGGAGCCGGGCGGGCAACCAGCGCGGCGGATTGTCGTCGGCTTCGTCGAACACGCCGCCGGACGGATCGTCCACCCGGCCGCCCCAGCGGACCAGGTCCACCTCCGGCCGGTAGATGGCACGAATCACCAACGCACACAAGCCGATCACCGCGATGTCCCGCAGCAGCACGGTCGTGGTGAAGAACTGTTCGGGCAGCCCGAGCTTGGGGTCGTCGTACAGATACAGCATCCGTGGAATCCAGATCAGTGCGTCAATGGTCATCCACGCCAACAGGATTCGACGATGCGGCAGCGCGAGCGCGGCCAGCGGCACCAGCCACAGCGAGTACTGCGGGCTCCACACCTTGTTGGTCAGCAGGAACGCCGCGACGACCAGGAACGCCAGCTGCGCCAGCCGCGGCCGCTGCGGGGCCGTCCACGCGACGTAAGCGATTGCCGCACAACACAGGACGAAGAGCACTGCGGTGACGGTGTTGAGCACCGTCGGCGGTTCCCAGAACCCGAGGTTGGTGTCGAAGCCGCTCCAGCCGGTGAAGGACTTCACCACGTTGTACAGCGAGTCCATGTCATCCCCGCGCCGGGTGTTGAGCCGGAAGAACTCCGACCACCCGCGCGGGTACATCAGCATGATCGGCAGGTTCACCGCGATCCACGTCACCAGCGCGGCGATCGCGGTCTTGACCACGGGCCGCCACTTGCCGGTCCGCACCGCCAGCATCGCCAGCGGGATCAGCAACAGCAGTGGGTAGAGCTTCAGGGCCACGCCGACCCCGATGAGCACGCCGGCCACCACTGGTTTCCGCCGCGACCAGGCCAGCATGGCGCCGGCCGCGCACCCCGTCGCGAGCGCGTCGAAGTTCGTGAACGCCTGGAAGATCAGGATCGGCGACCCCGCCACAATCGCGGCGTCCCAGACCCGTCGGCCGGACATTCGCATGGTCGCCCAGACGGTGGCCATCCACGCCAGGGCCAGCCCGAACGCCGAGATGTTGAAGAACATGATCACCTCGGCGACCACCGGCATCCGGACCAGTTTCGACAGCGCCGTGTAGGTCTTGGCCACCGACATGGACGCGTACTGGTACATGCCCGTCAGCACCGGGTATTCCATGTAGCGGATGGCCCGCGTGCCGTCGTACTGGATGCGCGGCTTGTGCGCGCTGTCGGTCTCGATCCAGCTGGACTTGTACGGGAACTTGCCCAGGTTCAGCAGCTCCGCGGTGTACAGCGGCACGGTGTCCGAATAGCAGAACTCGTAGTAGGCCCGCTGGTTCTGCCAGTTCGCCACCCGCTGATCGGCGGTGCCGGAGCCCGTCGTCACCAGGCACGGCGCCTTGGTGGTGTAGCCCAGCCCCAGGAAGACGAGTGCGATCAGCAGCATCACCCGGAACGGGGTCAGGAACGGCGCCCGCCCGATCATGGCGTGCCGGCCCACCGGCCCACCCACGACACCGGACAGCGCGGCACCCAGGACGTCGGTGCGGCTGGGCAGGTCGCGGTCGTCGGCGCTACGCAGGTCCCGGGCCAGCCGGGCAGGCGAGACCGTCGGGGCGCCGGGCTCGTCAGGTTCCTCGACCGTCACGGCGGCGGCGGGGGGCCAGGCTGGTTCGGGTCACCGCCGCCAGGAGGCGGCGCATCCTGGTGCGGGCCGACCTGCATGGTCGTCGGCGGACCGAACGGGATGGTGATACCCGGGGCGATGACGAGCGTCGGCTGGACCACCGTCTCCGTGGGCGCACCCGGCGGCGGCCCCTGCGGATCATCGGGCGCCGGTGGCTTGATCACCGGGGCCTGCGGGACGCCCGCGTACCCACCGATGGCAGTGGGCTTGGGGAACGACTCGTTGTCGGTGCCCTTCAGCGCGCCGTCCATCGTGGATTTCCAGATGTCCGACGGCAGCCCCGAGCCGTACACCGGTCCGCCGCCCTTGTTCACCAGTGGCTGCGTCCCGGCCGTCGTGCCGACCCACACCGCGGTGGACAGCGACGGCGTGTAGCCGACCATCCACGCGTCACGGTTGGCGCCGGTGTCACCGAGCTGCACGGTGCCCGTCTTGGATGCGGAGGCCCGGCCGCCGGCCAGGTTGTGGCCGCGGGAGTACCCGGCGATCGGCTGCATCGCCGAGGTCACGTTGTCGGCGACGGCCTTCGGAATCCGCTGCTCACCCGAGCCGTCCTGCGACGACGCGTCGAACAGCACCTGCCCGTCGCCGTTGACGACCTTCTGCACGAAGTGCGGCTTGTGGTACTGGCCGGACGCGGCAAGCGTCGCGTACGCGGAGGCCATGTCCAGCGCGCGGCTCTGGTACTGACCAAGCACCACACCGTTGTTGGGCGGTCCGCCCTTGCCGTCCTCGGACAGCGTGTGCTCGACGCCGGGGAAGCTGTCGGCGACGCCGGCCTTGTGTGCGGCGTCGGCGACATCCTGCGCGCCGTGCTTGAGCTTGAGCATCAACCGGTAGTAGCTGGTGTTCAGCGACCGCTTCAATGCCTCGGCGATGCTGCAGGTGCCGCAGCCCTCGCCCTCGACGTTGGTGATGTTGATGCCGTTGACCGTCACCGGTGAGCTGTCCACCTGGTAGCCCAGGCCGATGCCCTGCTCCAGCGCCGCCACCAACGCGAAGACCTTGAACGACGAACCCGTCGGCAGACCCGCCTGCGCGAAGTCGAAGCCGTTGGCGTCGGAGCCGCCGTAGTACGCCTTGATGCCGCCCGTGTGCGGATCGACCGACACCACCGCCGCCCGCATGTCATCCGCCTGGCCGTCCAGGTACTTCGACACCGCATCCTCGGCGGCCGACTGCGCCTTCGGGTCGATGGTCGTGGTGACCTGCAGCCCCTCGGTGTTCAGCGCCTGCTCGTTGATGTTGAAGATGCTCTGCAGCTCCTTCATCACCTGTCGCTGGATCAAGCCGTTCGGGCCCTCCGTCTGGTTCTCCTGGCGGGCCTGCTCCGGCGGCACGGTGGCCGGGAACTTCTGTTGCGCGCGGTCCTCCTTGGACAGCGCACCCATGGTCACCATGCCGTCGAGTACCCAGTTCCAGCGCTCGGCGGCGCCCTCTGGGTCGACGGCCGGGTCCAGGGTCGACGGCCGCTGGATCAGGGCGGCGAGCAGCGCGCCCTCGGCCACGTCGAGTTGCTCGACCGGTTTGCCGAAGTACGCCTTCGACGCCGCGCCGATGCCGTAGGTGCCGCGGCCGAAATAGATGATGTTCAGATACGCCTGCAGCACTTCGTCTTTCGACCACTGCCGGGACATCTTGGTGGCGATCACCAGCTCCTTGGCCTTGCGGACCAAGCCGCCCATGCCGGAGCGGGCATCACCGACCAACGCGTTCTTCACGTACTGCTGCGTGATGGTCGAGCCGCCCTGCAGGTCGCCGCCGAAGATGTTGTTCTTGAACGCGCGCGCGAAGCCGGAGAACGAGAAGCCGGGGTTGGTGTAGAAGTCGCGGTCCTCGGCGGCCATCACCGCGTTGCGCACATGCACGGGGATCTGGTCGATGTTGACGTCGACCCGGTTGCCTTCCGGCGGGACGAACTTCGCCAGTTCGGTGCCGTCGCTGGCCAGGATGGTCGACACCTGGTTGGTGCGGATGTCACCCGGCTTGGGGATGTCGACGATGAGGTACGCCATGCCGAACGTGACGATCGGCAGCACCAGCAACACGACGATGCCGGCGTAACAGAGCCGCCGGAACAGCTTCCAGTTCCACTTGAACTTCGGCAGCTGGGGTCCGCTGGACTTTCCGCCGCCGGTCCGCGGGGGCGGTGGTGGCGGCGACTTCGGCGGCGGGTTCATGCCGCCGGCCGCGCTCATCGGGGGCTGGCTCGGCCGTTTGGTGCCGTCCAGCGCCGCCTTCACGGCGTCGATCGGATCCCGCAGCCGCGGGTCGTCGGCCTTCCCGACCGACGGCAGGATCATGGTGCGCCGGTCATCCGGCGGCACGGGGCCAGGCCGACCTTGCTGCGCGCCGGCTGCCGGCCCTCTGGTCGCGTCGTCGCCTGACCGGCTGTGACGCCCAGCCCCACTCACTCCGTCACTCACTGGCGGTGCGCGCTTTCGAGCGCGCCGCGCGCGTGCCACGAGGCTTCGCCGACTTCGGGGGACTCGGCGTCCCCAATACATATGACTTGACCAAATGATTCCAACTGCAAGTGCGGCATACCTCCACCACGTGAACCGCGAATTCGTCGAACTTGGCGGCCAGCAGGACGAGCTCCTCGGTGGAGCGGGCCGAACCCGACACCGCCCCGAGGTGATCGCCGAACACCCACGACACCAATGTCAGTGGTTCCTTCCGGCAGATGGGGCACATCACCGAACTGGACCGGCCATGAAATTTTGCAGCGCGCAGCAGGTAGGGGTTGGCATCACACACCTCGGTGACGCCGGTACGGCCCGAGTAGACCTCGGCCAGCAGCGACCTGCGCCGGAGCGCATAGTCGACCACCTGCCGCTGCAATCGCACGTTGACCAGAGTACGTCGGGCAGCTGGACGCCGATGCGTGATGGCACGCATGTAGCCGGGTTGTAGCCAGCTTGAGAGGTGCAGTGGTAGACGGCTTGTGGCCGGGCTCACGCGGCCGTGCCACCTGACCTTTACTCTTTCCCGGTGGCCACCGCAGCGACCCGGGCGAAAGACAGCGACCGCAACGACACCTGCCAGATTCTGGACATGGCGCTGGCCGACGGCCAGCTGTCGGCCGAGGAGCACCGTCAGCGCGTCGCCACGGCCACCAAGGCCGTCACCCTCGGGGAGCTGCGCTCGCTGGTGACCGATCTGCAGACGGGGAACTCGTCGGTCAAGCTCCCCACCTTGAAGACGGGCGCGGGCCGCGCGGTGCCGTCGACCGGCTGGGGCGTGCTCGCCGCCGGCGCCGCGGTGATGCTCGTGGTCGGTCTCGCGATCGGCTGGGGTATCTACGCCGCGCCCGGCCAATCGCCGCTGAGCGCAGCCGAAGACCCCGGCGCCAAGCCCGACGGGATCGCGCCGATCGTGCTGACCCCGCCGCGCCAGCTACAGTCGCTCGGCGGGCTGACCGGGTTGCTGACCCAGATGAAGAAGAAGTTCGGCGACACCACCGGCTATGAGCTGAACATCTACGGGGACTACGCGATCCTCGAGCGCCCCGACCCGGGCGAACCACGCCGGGTGCTGCGGTACGACTACCGCGGCGGCTGGGACGACCCCGACACCACCTCGGTGAGCAGCGACGAACGCGTCGTCGACCTGGGCAAATTCAACGTCGAGAAGATCGCCGGAATCCTGCACGGCGCCCCCGAGACCCTGGGCATCAAGCGCAACGAGATCAACACCGTCTACATCTCGATCAAGGCCGGCAAGGACATCACGGCGCCGCAGGACACCGTCGAGATCTCGATCTACGTATCCGGCAAGTTCAACAACAGCGGCTACATCGACCTGGACCCGGACGGCAACCAGAAGCAGATCAACTACCCCGGCTGATTCGCCCCATGTTCGGGCCGCGTTGACGCCCGCATCGAATGCTGTTCATCTCCATGTGAGCTCTCGATTGGCTCCGTATATATCGGCGCGATACTATTGTGCGAGGTGTTGAGGCGTCGTAGCGCCTGATAGGTGACGCCGTCAGTCAAATCGGGAGGTGACACTGTGCTGGAGCTGGCCATCCTGGGGCTTCTGCTGGAGTCCCCCATGCACGGCTACGAGCTGCGCAAGCGCCTGACCGGACTACTAGGAGCCTTCCGGGCTTTTTCCTACGGCTCCCTCTACCCGGCGCTGCGTCGCATGCAGGCCGACGGCCTGATCGTCGAAGACGCCGCACCCCTCGGTTCGACGAAGGTGCGCCGCGCGCGCCGCGTCTACCAACTCACCGATGCCGGCAAGCAACGGTTCACCGAACTCGTCGCAGACACCGGTCCCCAGAACTACACCGATGACGGATTCGGTGTGCACTTGGCGTTCTTCAATCGGACGCCCGCCGAAGCCAGGATGCGAATCCTGGAAGGGCGGCGCCGTCAGGTCGAGGAGCGTCGCGAAGGTCTGCGCGAGGCGATCGCACGGGCCAGTAGTTCACTCGACCGCTACACGAGCCAGCTGCATCAGCTCGGGCTCGAGTCCAGTGAGCGCGAAGTGAAATGGCTCAACGAACTGATTGCAGCCGAGCGCGTGGCAACTGCCGGACCGACGGCGCCGCCGTCACAAGGCCACGCCGACCAAACCTGAGCGCTCACGCCCCGGCGAACGCACTGAAAGAGTAGGAAAAGGAGACCGTCACATGTCTGAGTCGAACGAGGTTCGGGTCGCAATCGTCGGCGTAGGCAACTGCGCGGCATCGCTCGTCCAGGGCGTGCAGTACTACCAGAACGCTGACGAGAACACGATCGTGCCGGGACTGATGCACGTGAAGTTCGGCCAGTATCACGTGCGCGACGTGAAGTTCGTGGCCGCGTTCGATGTGGATGCCAAGAAGGTCGGCTTCGACCTGTCCGAGGCCATCTTCGCTTCCGAGAACAACACCATCAAGATCGCGGACGTGCCGCCCACCAATGTGACGGTGCAGCGCGGCCCGACCCTGGACGGCATCGGCAAGTACTACGCCGAGACCATCGAGGTGTCCGACGCCGAGGCCGTCGACGTGGTCAAGGCACTCAAGGACGCCGAGGTCGACGTTCTGGTCTCCTACCTGCCCGTCGGTTCGGAAGAGGCCGACAAGTT
Organism: Mycobacterium sp. PDNC021; assembly: GCF_048282635.1. Lineage (NCBI taxonomy): Bacteria > Bacillati > Actinomycetota > Actinomycetes > Mycobacteriales > Mycobacteriaceae > Mycobacterium > Mycobacterium sp. PDNC021. The sequence goes on along the minus strand of NZ_CP182502.1, from coordinate 703,424 downwards.
CTACGCGCAGTGCGCCATCGACGCCAAGGTCGCGTTCGTCAACGCGCTGCCGGTGTTCATCGCCTCCGACCCGGTGTGGGCCAAGAAGTTCGAGGACGCCGGTGTGGCGATCGTCGGCGACGACATCAAGAGCCAGGTCGGCGCCACCATCACCCACCGCGTGATGGCCAAGCTGTTCGAGGACCGCGGCGTCGCCCTGGACCGCACGTACCAGCTGAACGTCGGCGGCAACATGGACTTCAAGAACATGCTCGAGCGCGAGCGCCTGGAGTCCAAGAAGGTCTCCAAGACCCAGGCCGTCACCTCGAACCTGACCGGCTCGCTGGCCGACAAGGTCTACGACAAGAACGTCCACATCGGCCCGTCGGACTACGTCGCGTGGCTCGACGACCGCAAGTGGGCGTACGTCCGCCTCGAGGGCCGCGCCTTCGGTGACGTGCCGCTGAACCTGGAGTACAAGCTCGAGGTCTGGGACTCCCCCAACTCGGCCGGCATCATCATCGACGCCGTGCGCGCCGCCAAGATCGCCAAGGACCGCGGCATCGGTGGCCCCATCCTGCCGGCCTCGGCCTACCTGATGAAGAGCCCGCCGGAGCAGGTCGCCGACGACCTCGCCCGCACTCAGCTCGAAGCCTTCATCGAGGGTTAAATATCGACGTCAGAGTGGGCGGCCAGGTGAAACCTGGCCGCCCACTTTGTATTTGGGGCGCCGGGATGGTCAGGGCCGGCGCTGTGAGACTGGCCACAACCACCCTCCTCAAACTGGAACTAGTCCAGAAAATGGGACTAAGCTACGGACTCGTAACCGACATCCGATAGTGACCCGAAGTGAGGTTCCCGTGGCCCTGATCAACAAGCAGATCAAGCCGTTCTCCGCCACCGCGTACAAGAACGGCACCTTCATCCCCGTGTCCGACGCCGACATCGCGGGCAAGTGGGCGATCTTCTTCTTCTACCCGGCCGACTTCACCTTCGTCTGCCCGACCGAGCTCGGCGACCTCGCCGACCACTACGAGGAGCTGCAGCGCCTCGGCGTCGAGGTGTTCTCCGTGTCCACCGACACCCATTTCACCCACAAGGCGTGGCACGACTCGTCCGACACCATCGGCAAGATCCAGTACGCCATGATCGGCGACCCGACCCTGCAGATCAGCACCAACTTCGAGGTGCTTCGTGAGGACCAGGGCCTGGCCGACCGTGGCACCTTCCTGGTCGACCCCGACGGCGTCGTCCAGTTCACCGAGGTCACCGCCGAGGGCATCGGCCGCAACGCCGCCGAGCTGGTCCGCAAGGTCAAGGCCGCCCAGTACGTGCGCAACCACCCGGGCGAGGTCTGCCCGGCCAAGTGGGAAGAGGGCGAAGAGACCCTGGCCCCGTCGCTGGAACTCGTCGGCAAGATCTAGCTCTGCACTGTTGGTTGACGGTGCGGGTCTGGTTCATCCGGCCCGCACCGCCCATCAAAACTGTTTTCCACCAATATCTTTCGGGCCACGAATGGCCCAGCCAGTCCTCTCATCGATGGAGTTGATCCGCATGCTCGACACCTCACTCGCCGGCCAGTTGAAGTCCCTGCTGGAGCGCCTGACCGCGCCCATCGAGCTGGTGTCCTCCCTCGATGACAGCCCCAAGTCCACCGAACTCGCCGCACTGCTCACCGAGATCGCGGCAATGTCGGACAAGATCACCTACTCGCGCGGCGACGACGATGCCCGCCGGCCGTCATTCGCGATCCGACGCGCCGGCACCGACGTCGAGGTCCGGTTCGCCGGCATCCCCCTCGGCCACGAGTTCTCGTCGCTGGCCCTGGCCCTGCTGCAGGTCGGCGGATACCCGTCGAAGGAAGCCCCCGAACTGCTCGAGCAGGTACGGGGCCTCGACGCCGACCTGCACTTCGAGACCTACTTCTCGCTGTCCTGCCAGAACTGCCCCGACGTGGTGCAGGCACTGAACCTGATGGCGATCCTCAACCCGCGCATCACCCATGTCGCCATCGACGGCGCGCTGTTCAAAGACGAGGTCGAGCAGCGCAAGGTGCTGGCGGTGCCCACCGTCTTCCTCAACGGTGAGGTGTTCGACTCGGGCCGAATGACCCTCGAGCAGATCATCGGCAAGGTCGACGTCGGCGCAGCACAGCGCACCGCCGAAGCCATCGCAGAGAAGGACCCCTTCGACGTGCTGGTGATCGGTGGCGGACCCGCAGGAGCGGCGGCCGCAATCTACGCTGCCCGCAAGGGAATTCGCACCGGCGTGGTCGCCGAGCGATTCGGCGGCCAGGTCCTCGACACCATGGCGATCGAGAACTACATCTCCGTCCCGCACACCGAAGGACCGAAGTACGCCGCGGCGCTGGAAGCCCATGTCGGCGAGTACGACGTCGACGTGATGAACACCCAGCGCGGCGCGAAGCTGCTGCCCGCGATCGACGAGGGCGGGCTCATCGAGATCTCGCTGGAAAGTGGCGCCTCGCTGACCGCTCGCACCGTCATCCTGTCCACCGGCGCCCGCTGGCGCTCGATGGACGTGCCGGGCGAGGCTGAGTACCGCAACAAGGGCGTCACCTACTGCCCGCACTGCGACGGGCCGCTGTTCAAGGGCAAGCGCGTCGCCGTCGTCGGCGGCGGCAACTCCGGCGTGGAGGCCGCGATCGACCTCGCCGGCGTCGTCTCCCACGTGACGCTGATCGAGTTCGATTCGGTGTTGCGCGCCGACGAGGTGCTGCAGCGCAAGCTGCGCAGCCTGCCCAACGTCGACATCCTGCTGAGCACGCTGACCACCGAGGTCCTCGGCGACGGCGATCAGGTCACCGGCCTGACCTACCAGGACCGCACCACCGGCGAGTCGCACAACCTCGAACTGCAGGGCGTCTTCGTCCAGATCGGCCTGCTGCCCAACACCGAGTGGCTCGAAGGCAGCGTCGAACTGTCCAAGCGCGGCGAGATCGTCATCGACGAACGCGGCCAGACGTCGGTCCCCGGCGTGTTCGCCGCCGGCGACTGCACGACGGTGCCGTTCAAGCAGATCGTCATCGCGGCGGGAGCCGGTGCGACAGCGGCGCTCTCAGCGTTCGATCACCTGATCCGAACCTCCGCCCCGGTCGGCAGCTGAGCGCTCCCCGGCGCCGGGGGTAGTGTCCGAAACGTGGCCCTCGAGATCTCCGACGACGACCTGCTGGCGCTCGACGAGTTCGGGCTGTTGCCCGAGAACGCCGAGCAGATCGGCGCGACCGGTCCGCTGCCGGCGGTATCCCGGATCGAGGACGGGCCGATCAGCCTGCTGAAGTGGGACACCTCTGAACCCGAGGTCGTGTTCCTGCACGGCGGCGGGCAGAACGCGCACACCTGGGACACCGTGATCCTCGGTCTCGGCTTGCCGGCGCTGGCGATCGACCTGCCCGGGCACGGGCGGTCGGCCTGGCGTGAGGACGGCGACTACGGGCCCAAGCTCAACGCGGAAACCCTGCGGCCGGTGCTGCGCGCGCACGCGCCGTCGGCCCGGCTGGTGGTCGGAATGTCGTTGGGCGGACTGACCGCGCTGCGCATCGCGGCGACCGACGCTGCCCTGGTGCCCTCGCTGGTCTTGATCGACGTCACCCCGTCGGCGCCGGAACGGCACGAGCAGATGACCAAGGCCCAGCTGGGCGCGGTCGCGCTGGTGAAGGGCGACCGCAGCTTCCCCAGTTTCGCCGCGATGCTGGACGTCACGATGGCCGCATCCCCGCACCGCAGCCGGGACTCGTTGCGACGCGGCGTCTTTCACAACGCCAAACAACTCGACGACGGCACCTGGACCTGGCGCTACGACTCGCTGCGCGTCGGTGACGGCTTTGCCGGACTGTGGGACGACGTCCCGTCCATCACCATGCCGACCACGCTGGTGCGGGGCGCCAATTCGTACTTCGTCAATGACGACGATGCCGCCGCTTTCGCCGCCGGCGCGCCGGGTTTCCAGCGGACCCACATGGTCGCCGATTCCGGGCACTCGGTGCAGGGCGATCAGCCCGCGGCGCTCGTGGACATTCTGCGGGGCGTCCTCGGCCGCTAGCGTGGGGACATGACCTTTCCCATCCGCATCGGGGTTCAACTGCAGCCCCAGCACTCCCCCAACTACGGCCTGATGCGCGACGCGGTCCGTCGCAGCGAGGACCTCGGCGTCGACGTCGCCTTCAACTGGGACCACTTCTTCCCGCTGTACGGCGATCCCGACGGCGCGCACTACGAATGCTGGACCATGCTCGGCGCCTGGGCCGAGCAAACCTCGCGGATCGAGATCGGCGCCCTGGTCAGTTGTAACTCGTACCGCAACCCGGAACTGCTGGCGGACATGGCGCGGACGGTCGACAACATCTCCGACGGGCGGCTGATCCTGGGCATCGGATCGGGCTGGAAAGAGAAAGACTACGACGAGTACGGCTACGAATTCGGCACGGCCGGAAGCAGACTCGACGACCTGGCGGCGGCGATGCCGCGAATCATCTCGCGGTTGGGCAAGCTCAATCCGGCCCCGGTGCGCGAGATCCCGATCCTGATCGGCGGCCAGGGCGAACGCAAGACGCTCAAGCTCGTCGCCCAGTACGCCCAGATGTGGCACAGCTTCACCACGGCGTCGACATATCCGGAGAAGGCCGCCGTGCTGGACCGGCACTGCGCCGACGTCGGCCGCGACCCGAGCACCATCGTCCGCTCGGCCGGCGTGGACGACAGCGGCGACGGCCTGATCGCCAACGCCGAAGCCCTGACCGCGCTGGGTGTTTCGTTGCTGACGGTGGGCGTCAATGGACCGGACTACGACCTGACCCACGCCGAAGCCCTGTGCCGGTGGCGCGACAGCCAGTAACCGACGCGGCCCGGCCGGATCAATTCCGGGCGAGCTGAAGCCGCTGCATTCGGCCGGGCACCCGCTAGGTTGACCTGCGTGACCTCTTTCCTGCGTGCGGCGGTAGCGATACTGGTGGCACTCCTGGTCTGCTCGCTGTCCGTGGGCGTCCCGGCCCGCGCCACCACCGACCAGTGCGCCCCGCCGGGCGTGCAGAGCGCCAGCGCACTGCCCACCAACCTGGCCACCGCCGCCCAGGGCGACGGCACCGACAAGTACACGACGCCTGGTACCCAACCGCTTTCGACGGTGCGGCCCGAGACCTTGGGGCTGGGCACCCCCGGGGTGCTGACCGTCGGCACGCTGTCCGATGCGCCGCCGAGCGTCTGTATCAACTCGGGCGGCCAGTTCACCGGCTTCGACAACGAGCTGCTGCGGGCCATCGCCGAGAAGATCGGGCTGCGCGTCAACTTCGTCGGCACCGATTTCGCCGGGCTGCTCGCCCAGGTCGCCTCCCGCCGGTTCGACGTCGGGTCGTCATCGATCACCACCACCGACGCCCGGCGCCGCACCGTCGGATTCACCAATGGCTATGACTTCGGCTACTTTTCGCTCGTCGTGCCGAGCGGATCGGCCATCAACGGGTTCGGTGCACTGAAGGCGGGCCAGCGCATCGGCGTCGTGCAGGGCACCGTGCAGGAGGCCTACGTCGTCGACACCCTGCACCTGGAACCGGTCAAATTCCCGGACTACGCCACGGTTTACGCCAACATCAAGACTCGGCAGATCGACGCCTGGGTGGCACCGTCGCAGCAAGCCTCGGGCACCGTGCAACCGGGTGACCCGGCGCGGATCGTCGAAAACACCTTCAGCTTGGACAATTTCGTGGCCTACGCGGTCGCGAAGGAGAACAAACCGCTGATCGACGCGCTCAACGCGGGCCTCGACGCGGTGATCGCCGACGGCACCTGGGCGCGGCTCTATTCGGACTGGGTACCGCGAGCCCTGCCGCCGGGCTGGAAGCCCGGATCGAAGGCCGCTCCGCTGCCGCAACTGCCCGACTTCAACGCCATCGCCGCGTCGCATGCGTCCGCTGCACCGACGTCCGGTCCCGCACCGAAATCCACCCTGTCCCAACTGAAAGACGCATTTCTGGACTGGCGCCTGTATCGGCAGGCCATCCCGGATTTGTTCAAGACGGGCCTGCCGAACACCCTCATCCTGACCGTCAGCGCCAGCATCATCGGCTCGATCATCGGTATGACGCTGGCCATCGCGGGCATCTCCCGGTCACGCTGGCTGCGGTGGCCGGCGCGGGTGTACACCGACATCTTCCGCGGGCTGCCCGAAGTGGTGATCATCCTGGTGATCGGGCTGGGCATCGGTCCGGTGGTGGGCTCGCTGACCGGAAACAACCCGTACCCCTTGGGAATTGCCGCGCTGGGACTGATGGCGGGCGCCTACATCGGGGAGATTCTGCGCTCGGGTATTCAGAGTGTCGACGCCGGCCAGCTCGAGGCTTCGCGTGCGCTTGGCTTCGGCTACCCGGCGTCGATGCGCCTGGTGGTGGTGCCACAGGGCGTTCGCCGGGTGCTGCCGGCGCTGATGAACCAGTTCATCTCGCTGCTGAAGGCGTCGTCGCTCGTGTACTTCCTCGGGTTGATCGCCAGTCAGCGCGAGCTGTTCCAGGTGGGCCGCGACCTCAACGCGCAGACCGGAAACCTTTCTCCCCTGGTTGCTTCCGGCTTGTTCTACCTGGCCCTGACCGTGCCCCTGACTCACCTGGTCAACTACATCGACCGGCGACTCAGTAAAGGTCGGCCCGCCGAACCCGAGCTCACCGCCGCGACCGAGGAGATCGCATGACCGCCCCGCAGCCGGTTTCCCTGGCCGCCAACGACATTCACCTGTCCTTCGGGGCCAGCACGGTCCTGCGGGGCGTCGATCTGGACGTGCCGGCCGGCACCACGACGGCCGTCATCGGCCCGTCGGGCTCGGGCAAGTCGACGCTGCTGCGCACTCTGAACCGGTTGTACGAACCGGACCGCGGAGACATCCTGCTCGACGGTCGTTCGGTCCTGAAGGACAACCCGGATCAACTGCGCCAGCGGATCGGGATGGTGTTCCAGCATTTCAACCTCTTCCCGCACCGGACGGTGTTGGAGAACGTCACCCTAGGGCCCCGCAAACTCAAGCGACTGGACGCCGATGCCGCCCGCGAACTCGGCCTGAAACTGCTGGAGCGCGTCGGACTGAAGCACAAGGCCGAGGTTCGCCCCGCGACCCTCTCCGGCGGACAACAGCAACGTGTCGCGATCGCCCGCGCCCTGGCCATGAACCCCCAGGTGATGTTCTTCGACGAGGCCACCTCGGCGCTGGATCCCGAATTGGTCAAGGGCATCCTGACGCTCATCAGCGAACTCGGTGCCGACGGCATGACCATGGTGGTCGTCACCCACGAGATGGGTTTCGCCCGGTCAGCGGCAGATTCGGTGGTGTTCATGGACGGCGGTCGCGTGATCGAGACCGGAACCCCCGAGCGGATCTTCGAATCCGCAGAAACTCAACGTTTACGTCAATTTCTGGCGCAGGTTGTCTAATACCGGCCAGTATCCGGCATACACGTTAGACTATCGAACTATGTCGTCGACGGAGCCGCAGGTCGCGGACCTTGCAGGAGACCTGCAGCAGGTCCTCTCCAAGCTGTTCAACGTGATGCGCCGACGCGTCGAGATCCCGAAGGACGCCGAGGCCGGCGCCGACCTGACCCTCGCGCAGTTGTCCATCCTGCTCACGCTGCTGGATCGCGGACCCATCCGGATGACCGAGCTGGCCGCGCATGAGCGGGTCCGCACCCCCACCACGACGGTGGCGATCCGGCGGTTGGAGAAGCTGGGTCTGGTCAAGCGGTCCCGTGACCCTTCTGACCTGCGCGCCGTCCTGGTGAATGTGACGCCGCGCGGACTCGTGCAGCACCGTGAGGCCCTCGAGGCCCGTCGCAAGGTCCTGATCGCAATGATGGCCAAGCTGACACCCGAGGACATCGACAACATCTCCAAGGCCCTTGCGCCACTGGAGAAGCTGGCCACCAGCAACGACGACTAGCCGCGCGACGATCAAGCGGCGAGGAACGAGCCGCGCTGAGAAGCGCGGCAATACCGCCTAGCTCAACCCAGCCAGTCCAGCACAGCCGCGGCGGTCCACGACTGCTGCATGCTGCCGAGCGGTTCCCCGGTGAAGGGCTCGTAGTATTCGGCGAACGTGCCGTCACTGGCCTGCCGCAGGCCTTCCCGGCGCAGGATCGATGCCCGCTCGGACCACCCGCGGCGCGCGAAACACCATGAGAACAGCCACGTCATCACCGGCCACACCGGGCCGCGCCAGTATTCACGCGGGCGGAAGTCGCGGGACACCGGTGACGTCGACGGGATCAGCGGGTACTTGAGGTCGGGGTGCGCACAGAACCGCGGGCCCTCAAGCAGTCGCAGGAGCGCGCGTTCGCGGTCATGCGGCAGACCGCCACAGAGCAACGGGGCGAACTGCGCCACGGTCTCACTCGGGATCCACTTGTCGGCCCGCAGATCGAAATCGCGGGCCGCGCCGGTGCGTTCGTCGGTGGTCGCCACCACACCCTGACGGAACCGCTCGGCCCACGAATACAGTTCGCGCACATCGGCATTCGGCCGCTTGTAGTCCTCGCCGATCTCCGCCAGGACCGTGCACGCCACCGACAGGATGGCCGAGACGAACACGTCCTCGACCTGAAAGCTCATCACCTTCGGCAGCAGCGCGTCGTCGTACCGGACGGACTTCATCTCCTCCAGCAGCCACAGGTACCGGTCGTACTCGACGTCGGACGGACGCTGGCTGGTGTCGGTGATGATCGCGTTGTCCTCGCGCTGGTATTCGGGCACCGCACCCGGAATCACGTTGGCGTAGGAGCTATCCCATCGCGGCGAGTTGTCCATGCCGGATTCCCAACCGTGATACAGCGTCACTCGGCCACGCTCCTGCGGGTCACGCGCCTCGGCCAGCCAGCGGTGCCAGCGCACCAGGTCGTCCCACCTGCGGTCCAGGAACGACTCGGCCACCACCCGGGTGGAGCGTCCACGCGTCCGCGCATGGTCCAGAATCCGTTGCACCGCAATGGCATGCACCGGAGGCTGCGTGATGCCGGACGTGTCCCGGTTGCGCGGCGCGTTGATGGCCAGCGTGGAGGTCTCCCATCGAGCCGGCCCGGGAAAGTAGCCGTCGACGCCGTTGGCGAACACGATGTGCGGGATCATGCCGTTGGCCCACTGCGCCGACAACAATGTGTCCAGTTCGACGACAGCGCGCTCGACGGTCAGCGACGCCAGCCCGATCGACACGAACGCGGCGTCCCAGCTCCACATGTGCGGGTACAGCAGCGGCGCCGCCGTCGTCATGACGCCCAGGTCATTACCCCGCAGCAGGTAGGCGGCGCGGGCAGAGAGCTGGGTGGGCGCGAAGCTGTGGTCGGGTGGCATCGCTGTCCATTGTGCGTCGCGGCTCCGGGATTCGCTGATCGGTAGGCTCACGCCATGCCGACCGCAATGATCACCGGCGCTTCCCGGGGCCTCGGACTGGCCATCGCCGAAGCCTTGGCCCCGACCCACACGCTGTTCCTGGCGGGCCGGCCGTCGGCCGAACTCGACGCCGTCGCCGAGCGACTGGGCGCGACCACCTGGCCCATGGACCTCACCGACTATGAAAGCGTCGAGGCGACGGTCGAGCCGATCGTCGAGCTCGATGTGCTGGTGCACAACGCAGGCGTGGCGTACCCCGGCCGGGTCGGCGAATCGTCGGTCGAAGAGTGGCGGGCCACCATGGAAGTGAATGTGATTGGCGCCGTGGGACTTACGCTGCCCCTACTGCCGGCGTTGCGCGCGGCCCGGGGTCAGGTGATCTTCGTCAACTCCGGCGCGGGCCGCAGCCCGTCCCCCGGCCTGGCGTCGTACGCGGCCAGCAAGTTCGCGCTGCGGGCCTTCGCCGACGCCCTGCGCACCGACGAACCATCCCTGCGGGTGACGACGGTCTACCCGGGGCGGATCGACACCGACATGCAGTGGAACCTGGTGGCGTACGAAGGCGGCGAGTACCAGCCCGAGCGATTCTTGAAGCCGTCGACCGTCGCCCAGGTGATCGCCCAGGTAGTGGCCACCCCGGACGACGCCCACCAGCACGAGGTGATCATCCGCCCGCGCTGATCCGTGGGATTTGTGCACGAGTCAGGCGACGATGTTGACCAGCCGGCCGGGCACCACGATGATCTTCTTGGGGGCCGCGCCGGCCAGGAAGGCCTGCACCTTCTCGTCGGCGAGCGCGGCGGCTTCCAGCGTGGCCTTGTCAGCATCGGAGGCGACGACGATCTTGCCGCGCACCTTGCCGTTGACCTGCACCGGGTACTCGACGGTGTCGTCGACCAGGTAGCGCTCGTCGGCGACGGGGAACGGGCCATGCGCCAGTGACTTCTCGCTACCGAGGCGACGCCACAGTTCCTCGGCCAGGTGCGGGGCCAGCGGCGCGACCATCAGCACCAGCGGCTCGACCGCGGCGCGGGCGGTGACGCCCTCCTTGGTGAGGTGGTTGGTGTACTCGATGAGCTTGGCGGCGGCGGTGTTGTTGCGCAGTGCCGCGTAGTCCTCGTTCACCCCGGCGATGGTCTTGTGCAGTTGGCGCAGCGTGTCGTCGGATAGGGCGTCGTCGGAAACCCTTGGCTCCCCGGTGGTTTCGTCGACGACGACGCGCCACACGCGCTGCAGGAACCGGTGCGCGCCGACGACGTCCTTGGTGGCCCACGGCCGCGACGCCTCGAGCGGGCCCATCGACATCTCGTAGACGCGCAGGGTGTCGGCGCCGTATTCCTCGCAGATCTCGTCGGGCGAGACGGAGTTCTTCAGGCTCTTGCCGATCTTGCCGAACTCCTGGTTGACCTCGATCTCGCCGTCCGGGCCGGTCCAGAAGAACTTGCCTTCGCGCTCAACAACTTCCGCGGCCGGCACATAGGCGCCGCGCGAGTCGGTGTAGGCGAACGCCTGGATGTAACCCTGGTTCACCAACCGGCGGTACGGCTCGCGCGACGACACGTGGCCGAGGTCGAACAGCACCTTGTGCCAGAACCGCGAGTACAGCAGGTGCAGCACCGCATGCTCGACACCGCCGACGTACAGGTCGACACCACCCGGGTCAGCGGCACCGTGGATCTCGGGGCGCGGACCCATCCAGTAGGCCTCGTTCTCCTTGGCGCAGAACGTTTCCGAGTTGTGCGGGTCGGCGTAGCGCAGCTCGTACCAGGAACTGCCGGCCCACTGCGGCATGACGTTGGTGTCGCGGGTGTAGGGCTGCAGACCGTCACCCAGATCCAGGTCGACGTGCACCCATTCGGTGGCCTTGTTCAGCGGCGGCGACGGCTCGCTGTCGGCGTTGTCCGGGTCGAACAGCACCGGCGAGTAGTCCGGCACGTCCGGCAGTTCGACGGGCAGCGCCGAGTCCGGCAGTGGGTGGGCCCGGCCGTCGGCGTCGTAGACGATCGGGAACGGCTCGCCCCAGTACCGCTGGCGGGCGAAAAGCCAGTCCCGGAGCTTGAATTCGACGCGGGCCTGGCCGCGGCCGGCCGCCACGAGCTTCTCGGTGACCGCGGCTTTGGCATCGGCAACCTGAAGACCGTCGAGGTAGTCAGAGTTGACCAACGCCCCCTCGCCCGTGTGCGCGGACTCCGAAAGATCCCCTCCGGCAATAACTTCCACGATGGGCAGGCCGAACGCCGTGGCGAACTCCCAGTCGCGCTGGTCGTGGCCGGGCACCGCCATGATGGCGCCGGTGCCGTAGCCGGCCAGCACGTAGTCGGCGATGAAGATCGGAACCTGGTGTCCGTTAACCGGATTGGTGGCGTAGGCGCCGGTGAAGACGCCGGTCTTGGTCTTGTTCTCCTGGCGTTCCAGGTCGGACTTGGCCGCGATGGCGGCGCGGTAGGCCGCGACCGCCTCGGAGGGGGTGGCGGCGCCGGAGGTCCAGCGCGCGTCGACATCGGCGGGCCAGGCATCGGCCACCAGCGAGTCGACCAGGTCATGTTCGGGGGCCAGCACCAGATAGGTCGCGCCGAACAGGGTGTCGGGGCGGGTGGTGAAGACCTCGATGTCGGCGTCACCGGCCGAGAACAGCACCGCGGCACCGGTGGAGCGGCCGATCCAGTTGCGCTGCATGGCCTTGACCTTGTCGGGCCAGTCCAGCACGTCCAGGTCCTCGAGCAGCCGGTCCGAGTACGCGGTGATGCGCATCATCCACTGCCGCAGGCGCTTCCGGAACACCGGGAAGTTGCCGCGCTCGCTGCGGCCGTCGGAGGTGACCTCTTCGTTGGCCAGCACGGTGCCCAGGCCCGGGCACCAGTTGACCATCGAGTCGGAGCGGTAGACCAGGCGATACGAGTCGACGACCTCGGCGCGCTCAGCGGCGGACAACGCCGACCAGTCCCGGCCGTCGTCGAGAGTCCTTGCACCGGAATCGAATTCAGCGATCAGCTCGGAGATCGAGCGGGCCTTCTGCGCCGACGCGTCGAACCAGGCGTTGTAGATCTGCAGGAAGATCCACTGCGTCCACTTGTAGAAGTCGGTGTCGGTGGTGGCGAAGCTGCGCCGGGCGTCGTGCCCCAGGCCGAGGCGCCCCAGCTGCCTGCGGAAGTTGACGATGTTGGCCTCGGTGCGCGTGCGCGGGTGCGTCCCCGTCTGCACCGCGTACTGCTCGGCCGGCAGGCCGAAGGCGTCGAAACCCAAGGCGTGCAGGACGTTGCGGCCCGTCATCCGGAAGTAGCGGGCGTACACGTCGGTGGCGATGTAGCCGAGGGGATGCCCGACGTGCAGGCCGTCACCCGAGGGGTACGGGAACATGTCCTGCACGAACATCTTGTCCGCCGGCACCGGCGAACCATCGGTGGGCGCGAGCGAGCCGACGGGGTTCGGCACGTTGAAGGTGCCGCGGTCCGTCCACACCTGCTGCCAGCCGGCCTCGATCGTGCCGGCCAGTTCGGCGGTGTAACGGTGCTGCGGGCTGTCGGCGTCTACGGCCACGGCCGCCTCGGGACGCGCGTTGGCCTGCGCATTCGGGGATTCGCTCACGTGCACAGGGTAGTCAACACCCCCGGCGCGACCTGCATCACGCCAGCCGATCGCCGTTGGTCTCGGTTCCGTTGCAGTGCGGTCAGAGCACGGTTGCAGGTGCGTGCCGGACCTGGTGGGCAGGGCACACACCTACATACAGTCGGCTCGAGTGCAACGCGTGATGCAGAAGTGAAGCGGAAGGACCGGCGCCACATGTTCGAGAACGCCCGCCACTGGCGACTTCTGGCAGGAGGTGTCGCCGCAGGTCTGGCGGGCGTCGTCGGCTTTGCCGGTAGCACCGCATCCGCTGACCCGCTGCCACCCCAGCCCGTCATCCCGGCACCGGCGACCGTGACCCAGACCGTCACCGTGCAGGCAGCCCCGGCGCCGGTGGCGGCCGCGTCGCCCGCCGGCCCCGCCTTCATCCCCGCCGGTCAGCCCGTCGGGGTCCCCCAGCCGGCCACGCTTCCCCAGCCCGCCGTGGCCCAACCCGTCATCGCGCCGGCCCCGGTGCCCACGCCGACCATCGCGCCGGCCGCCTCGGGCACCATCGTCGACTATCTCCGCGCCCACAACGTGGCGATGCAGCGGCAGACGCCCGCCGGCTTCACGGCGCTGAACATCGTCCTGCCGGTGCCTCCCGGCTGGGCCCCGGTCCCGGATCCGAACGTGCCCGACGCCTTCGCCGTCATCGCGGACCGCGTCGGCGGCGACGGCCTCTACACCTCGAACGCCGCCCTGCAGGTCTACAAGCTGGCGGGCGACTTCGATCCCAGGGAAGCCATCAGCCACGGCTTCATCGACAGCCAGCAGCAGGTCGCGTGGCGGTCCACCGACGGCTCGATGGCCGATTTCTACGGCATGCCGTCGGCGATCATCGAAGGCACGTTCCGCGAGAACAACATGACGCTGAACACCTCGCGGCGGCACCTCATCGCAACGTCCGGCGCCGACCGCTACCTGGTGACGCTGTCGGTGACGACCAGTGCGCAGGTGACCGTCGCCTCCGGCAACGCGACCGACGCCATCGTCAACGGGTTCAAGGTGAGCGTGCCGGGCGCACCGGCCGCAGTACCCGCCCCGGCCGCGGTGCCCGCACCTGTCGCACCGGCTCCCGCCCCGGCACCTGCCGCCCCAATGGTTCCGGCGCCGGCCGCTGTCCTGCCGCACACCGCCGGGGCCGTACCCCTCACCGCGTCGATCCCCGGCGTGGGCCGCTGACCGGTCGCCGGTTTGGAGCGGCTGACCGGCCGCCCCTATCCTGAGACGCATGCTGATCGCCGCGGTGCTGTGCCTGTGCGCGGCCGTGGTGACCGCGGGCGTCGGCGCCTGGTCGCTGCGTCGCCCCCATTCCACCGACACCGTGCCGCGCGTGCTGCGCTCGGTGGCACCGATCCAACTGGCGACGGCCGTGATGCTGGCCGCCGGCGGCGCCGTCGCTCTCGTCGCACCGCCCAGCACCGGTGTGATGGTGTTGATGGTGTGCGTCATCGGGGCCGTCGGCACCTTCGCCGCGGGCTGCTACCAGGGCGCCAAGGCCGGAGCCGCCATGATGGCCCGGGACAACGCCCCCGCCGGTGACAGTTGCGCCGGCAGCTGCGCCAGCTGCACGCTGTCCTGCAGCTGAATTTGCCGCTAGTTCCGGCTCACATCGATCGGGTGCGTCGCCAGCATCGCCATCGGCATCGGCTGACGCCGGAGCACCCGCGACCACAGATCCACGCGCGGTTCCACGAGGACGTCCGACGGCAGCGCCGACAGCACGATCCAGTCGTCGCGCTCGATCTCACCGTCGAGCTGGCCCACCGACCACCCGGAGTAGCCGGCATAGATCCGGACGCCCTCGACGGCGTCTTCGATGTCCTCGGGTTCGGCGTCCAGATCGACCATCGCGATGCGGCCCTGCACATGCCGCAGCCCCGGCACCGACGATGCGTCGACGCCGACTTTCATGGTCGCCAGGCACAGCGCGGAATCACGCTTCACCGGACCACCGATGAACATGGACTTCGGTTTGGTGGCGAGCTTCGCCCACTGCGGCAACACGTTGTAGACGGCCGTCTCGCTGGGCCGGTTCAGGACGACACCGAGCGTGCCACCGGAGTTGTGCTCGACGATGTAGATGACGCTGCGCCGGAAGGTCGGCTCCAGCAAATCAGTGTTGGCGAGCAGCAGCGTCCCCGCCCGAATCCGGTGCGTGGCAGGGGCGATGAAATCCTCCGGTTCCTCTGACTGCGCCACGCCTCCATCATGGCATCCACAGGCGCTCGCCGTGACCAACGCACACGGCTTGCCAGGATATTTGTACTGTGGAGCAGGTCGCTTCAATCACGCCCGGCACCCACAAATCAGGACACGAATATTCCAGTGACCGACCGCCGCCCCCACCACGTCGTCCTGCATGCGGTGCAGGCCCTGCCGGACTTTCGCCGGCTGCTGGAACTGCGCGTGGTCAGCCAGTTCGGCGACGGACTTTTCCAGGCCGGTCTGGTGGGCGGCCTGCTGTTCAATCCGGAGCGCGAGGCCGACCCGTGGGCCATCGCCGGCGCCTTCGCGGCGCTGTACCTGCCGTATTCACTGCTGGGTCCGTTCGCCGGCGCGCTGCTGGACCGCTGGGATCGCCGGCAGGTACTCATCGTCGCAAACCTGGCGCGACTGCTCCTGATGATCGGCGTCGGCGCGCTGCTGGCCACCGCCGCGGGCGACACGTCGATTCTGTTCGGCGCGTTGATCATCAACGGCTTCACCCGCTTCGTCTCCTCGGGTATGTCGGCCGCACTGCCGCACGTCGTACCCACCGAACAGGTGGTGTCGATGAACTCGGTGGTCACCGCGTGCGGGGCCGTCTCAGCGTTCGCCGGCGCCAACCTGATGCTGCTGCCACGCTGGCTGCTCGGCGCGGGCGACGCCAGCTCGGCCGTGGTGATCTGGTTGGCGGCGCTGCCGGTCGCACTCGCGCTGTGGCTGGTGGTGCGCTTCCACCCCCACCTCCTGGGACCTGATGACAGCGCCCGCGCGGTGCACGGGTCAGCCATCTACGCCGTCGTCACCGGCTGGGTCTACGGACTGCGGTCGGTGATCAACGTGCCGACGGTGGCCGCGACGCTGACGGGCCTGGCCTCACACCGCATGGTGTTCGGGATCAACACCCTCATGGTGCTGGTGTTGGTCCGGCACGGCGGCGGCGAACACGTCGCGGGCTTCGCGGTGACCGTCGTGTTCGTGGCCGCCGCGGGTCTCGGGTCGTTTCTCGGCAACGTCGTCATGCCGGCCGCGGTACGACGCTGGGGTCGCTACGCCACCGCCAATGGAGCCCTCGCCATCGCCGCAGTGGTTCAGCTTTCCGGTGTCGGGCTGCAGATCCCGGTGCTGATCGCGTGCAGTCTGGTTCTGGGCACGGTTGGGCAGGTGGTCAAGTTGTGCGCGGATTCGGCGATGCAGCTCGACGTCGACGACGCCCTGCGCGGCCACGTGTTCGCGGTCCAGGACGCGCTGTTCTGGATGGCGTTCATCGCAGCGATCACCGTGTCCGCGGCCGTGATTCCGGCCGACGGCAAGTCCTCGGCGCTGATGGCCAGTGGTGCGGTCGTCTACCTGGTGGGCCTGGCCCTGCACGCGACACTGGCCAAGCGCAGCAGGACCACTTGACGACCTTGCGGCGCAAGGGATTACGCGCCGGGTGGCAGCCCCGCCCACCCGGCGCGATCCCGTGCCGACTGCGCCTCTAGCAGGTGCCCTGGGCGCTGATCGTCGTGGAGCCGACAGACTTGCCACACGTGGTCGCCGCCACGGACACGGTGTGCGGGTGCTCCGACACCGTGCCGCCGTGGGTGTGATCCGACTGCGGCACGCCGCTCAGCCGTCGGATGTAGGTGGCATCCATATCCTTCTCGTCCGGCAGCGCCGCACCGTTCGCCTGTGCGAAGTCGTACAGCTTGCCCGGTGCCCCACCGAGGACCTTCGGGCTGTTCAGCAGGGTTTGATAATCGCCGTTGCTGCCGTGGGTCGGCGTCTCGTAGTTCGGGGTCCCGAAGCGATCGTGGTAGTAAGCCCCCGCCGGTGAGTTGTCCAATGCCCGGTTCGTCGGCGTGCTCTGGTTGAAGACCCGGTCTCCAGCCGCCTGCACCACCCGCAACTCGGGCGCAGGGTTCTTCAGACCGGGGCGACCCACCGCGTCGCCGGACTCCGTGCTGTAACCGTGTGCATTGGCCGCGCCGGCGGGCGAGCCGATGACCATCAACGCTCCGACCACAGCGGCGCCGGCAAGGGCCGGCACCCGGATCGCGGGCCTCGATGCGACACGGCGGT
Organism: Mycobacterium sp. PDNC021; assembly: GCF_048282635.1. Classification (NCBI taxonomy): domain Bacteria; kingdom Bacillati; phylum Actinomycetota; class Actinomycetes; order Mycobacteriales; family Mycobacteriaceae; genus Mycobacterium; species Mycobacterium sp. PDNC021. The sequence goes on along the minus strand of NZ_CP182502.1, from coordinate 686,190 downwards.
TGATTACAGACATTGTTTGCCTTTCTCTTCTACTTCGGGCATGACGAATCCCGTTGGAAATCAGGTGAAGACGCGCGGTCTGCGGTCTTCTGCTGGTGAGGTTCGGACCGACGCCGGGGAAGATCAGCGACCCGCGGGTGCGCAGCCGGTGGACGCCGATCCGAGATCGCCCGCGGAGCACAGCGGCTTGGAACGCTTGTTCTTGCCACCACTGCCTGATTTGGATCCGCCACCCCCGCCAGAACTCCCACTGTCGGCTGAACCGCCGTGGTCATGGCCCGGATGCGCCCCGGCGAGGGCGATCGGCGAGGCAGCGAACAGACACACCGCCACCAGACAACTGCCGACGGCCACCGTGGCCTTACTCACCGGTCGTGTCGTTCGCATCGCTTTCTCCTGCACGTCGAATCCTGTTCGGCACGACGCGCCTTCGACCGCGTCGACACCAGTACCTGTCGGCTCGGATAGTCGCGGCAGGATTCGACAAAGTTCCCGAAACTGGCAAACTTCTGTGCGGTAACTGACTGAAACCTGTTCTGTTGCTGTCAACGGTGTCTCCGCCGGGTCGGCCTGGCGCCGCGCTACGCGGGCAAGCGCAGCAGGACCGCGGGTACCGTCTAGGGTGCTGCCATGGCCCCCAATGCTGCTGCCGGTGTGATCGCCGATCTGCGTGCCGAGAGTGACGACCTGGACCGGTTGGTGGCCGATCTGCCGCCCGCCGAATGGGCCACTGCCACCCCGGCCGACGGCTGGACCATCGCCCATCAGATCGCTCATCTGTGGTGGACGGACCAGGTGTCCGTGCTGGCGGTGACCGACGAAGACGCCTTCGCCGCGACGCTCACCGAGGCGTGGAAGAACCCGCTCGGGTTCGTCGACGTGGCGGCCGAGGAACTCGCGCAGACTCCGCCGGCCGAGATGCTGGCGCAGTGGCGCGCCACCCGGACCACGCTGCACGATGCGCTCGAAGGTGTGGCCGACGGCCGCAAGCTGCCCTGGTTCGGCCCGCCGATGAGCGCCGCGTCCATGGCCAGTGCCCGGCTGATGGAGACCTGGGCGCACGGCGCTGACGTCGCCGACACCCTCGGGGTCCGGCGCGAGCCGACGGCCCGGCTGCGGTCCATCGCGCACATCGGGGTTCGGACAAGGGATTTCGCCTTCTCACTGCATGAGCTGACCCCGCCGGCCGAGGTGTTTCACGTGGAACTTTCCGCACCCGACGGTGGCGTGTGGGCCTGGGGTCCGGACGACGCCGCGCAGCGGGTCACCGGCTCGGCCGAGGATTTCTGCCTGCTGGTGACCCAGCGCCGGCCGCTGCGCGAACTGGACGTGACGGCCGTCGGCGAAGACGCCCAGAAGTGGCTGACCATCGCCCAGGCCTTCGCCGGGCCGCCGGGAGCGGGCCGAGGCTGACCACCTAGTAGACGTCCCGCAGATAGCGGTGGTTCTTGATCAGATCGTTGACGTAGGCGTGCGCAGCCGTCGGGTCCAGCCGGCCGCGGTCGGCGACGATCTGGTGCAGCATCGCGTCGACATCCCTGGCCATGCGCTCGGCGTCACCGCAGACGTAGAGGTACGCGCCGGCTTCGAGCCAGTCGAATACCTCCGCCGCCTGCTCCCACATCCGGTGCTGCACATAGTCCTTCGTCCCACCATCGACACCGTCGCGGGAGAACGCCAGATCGAGTCGGGTCAGGGTGCCCGATTCCAGGAAGCCCGCGAGCTCGTCGGCGTACAGAAAATCGGTGGCCCGGCGCCGGTCGCCGAAGAACAACCACGAGGCGCCGGGAGCTGAGGCGGCGGCCCGCTCCTGCAGGAAGGCCCTAAATGGTGCGATCCCTGTGCCCGGGCCGACCATGATGATCGGCACGTCGGCGGCAGGCAACCGGAAATGATGGTTCGGCCGCAGGTGCACGCGTGTCGTTGCGGCGCGGTCGCACAGGAACGTGGACGCCACACCACCGTGGCTACGATCCGGCTCGGCGTACCGCACCGTCGCCACCGTCAGATGCACGGTGTCAGGGTGGCGCAGCGGGCTCGAGGCGATCGAATAGTCGCGGGCCTGCAACGGCCGCAGGGTGTCGAGCACCTCGTCGAGGGTCAGCTCGGCCAGCCGGATCAGGTCCAGCACATCCTTGCCGTACCACCACGTGCCCGGCCCGTCGCCGAGCTCATCGGCGTCGGGCGCGTCTGACACCCGGCCGGCCACCAGTGATCGCAAGGCTCGCGACGGCAACCGGATCTCCAGCTGCTCGGCGAGCATGGCGCGCAGCGGGACGTCGTGGCCGTCCACGCCCTCGCCGCCATCGACGCCCAGCACAGTCAGCATCTCCTCGACCAGAATCGGGTCATTGGTGGCGTGCACCGCGATCGAATCACCTGCCGCATAGCTGATCCCGGTGCCGGCGAGATCCAGCTCGTAGTGCCTGACCTCCTTGTCCGACTCGGGTGCGGTCAGCAATCGATTGACCGCGATCCGCACGTCGACCGACTGGTTCGGGTCGGACCGACCCGCACGTTCCGGGGTCGCCGGCGCAACAACTCGGTCGGTGGACGCGGTGGGCTGCGCCTCGATCAGCAGCTTGACCACCTCGGTGGTCCAGGCTGCGGCCTCTTCCCGGTAGGGCCCGTCGATGTCGACGCGGCCCGCCAGCCGGGTCGCACCGAGTTCCTCGAGTCGTTCGTCGAGCAGCCGACCCGCGTGGCAGAACAGGTCGTAACCGCTGTCCCCCAGGGCCAGCACCGCGAAGCTCAACTGCTCGAGGCGGCCGGCCGTGTCGGCGCTGAGCGCTTCCCAGAAGAGCGTGGCCGTGTCGGGAAACTCGCCGTCGCCGAACGTCGACGTGACCGCCACGAAATGGCTGACCGACGCCAGCGCGGCGACGTCAACCTGGTTCAGCTCGGTGGCCACCGTGGTGATCCCGGTGGCCTCTTGGAAAGCCTCGGCGAACGACATCGCGGCGTCCTCGGCGTTGCCCATGTCGGTGCCGTAGCCAACGATCAGCGAGAAGCCGGGTCCGACAGTCACGATCACCCTCCCCGCGCCTACCTCAGGCGCCAATTTAGGGTGACCTTAGTTCGGCGGGTGCCCGTTGTGGGCGCTCCCTATTTCGGCCGGGCTCACCGCCGCGGCACCGTCCGCCGCCCCATCGCCGTCGGCGTCGGACAGCTGCACGTCCCACCGCCCGTCGCCGTCGGTGTCCGCGTAGGCGACGGGTCCGGCCAGCACCCGGTCCGCGAGCCCGTTGCCGTCGGCATCGATCAGGCGGTCGTCGGCCGCGCCGTCACCGTCGAAATCGATGATCGCTCCCCCGCTCTGCTCGGTGCCGTCCAAGCCGAACCACCGCAGCCCCGAGCCGACGGCCCAGGTACCCGACCCGTCATCGGTGAACGCCACCCGCGCACCATCCACGTCGACGACGGCATGGTCGGCCCGGCCGTCGCCGTCGAAGTCGGCCAACGCGTCGTCGAACAATCCGTCGCCGTCCACATCCAGCCGCACGCCGTCGAGCGTGCCGTCACCATCGGCATCCACGCCCGGCTCCCCCGGCCACCACGACGCCGACCCGTCCCCATCACTCAGGCAATAGTCCATACCTGAATGGACGGCTGATCAGCCCCTGGCGTTCCACCATTTCTGCAATTCGGCGATGGCCTCGTCGTGGTCCAGCGGGCCGCGGTCCAGCCGGAGCTCCTTCAGGAACCGCCAGGCCTCGCCGACCTGCGGCCCGGCCGGAATGCCCAGCAGCCTCATGATCTCGTTGCCGTCCAGGTCCGGGCGCACCCGCGCCAGATCCTCCTGGGCGGCCAGCTCGTCGATGCGCCGCTCGAGACCGTCGTAGTTGGCCTGCAGGCGCGCGGCCCGACGACGGTTGCGCGTCGTGCAGTCCGCACGCACCAGCTTGTGCAGCCGGCTCAGCAGCGGGCCGGCGTCGGTGACGTAGCGCCGCACCGCGGAGTCGGTCCACTGGCCGGCGCCCTTGTCGTCGGCGTAGCCGTGGAACCTCAGGTGCAGGTACACCAGCTGCGAGACGTCGTCGACCATCTGCTTGGAGTACTTCAGTTCACGCATGCGCTTGCGGGTCATCTTGGCGCCGACCACCTCGTGGTGGTGGAAGCTGACGCCGCCGTCGGCCTCGTGGCGGCGCGTGTCGGGCTTGCCGATGTCGTGCAGCAGCGCGGCCCAGCGCAGCACCAGATCAGGACCGTCGTCTTCCAGGTCGATCGCCTGGCGCAGCACCGTCAACGAGTGGTGGTAGACGTCCTTGTGCTGGTGGTGTTCGTCGATCGCCATGCGCATGGCGCCGACCTCAGGCAGCACGACGTCGCCCAGGCCGGTCTGCACCATGAGGTCCACGCCGGCCACGGGGTCGGCGCCCAACATCAGCTTGTCCAGTTCCGCGGCCACCCGCTCGGCGGTGATCCGGCCCAGCTGCGGCGCCATCTCGAGCAGCGCCTCCAGCACCCGCGGCGCCACCGAGAACCCCAGTTGTGAGACGAACCGGGCGGCCCGCAACATCCGCAGCGGATCGTCACCGAACGACACCTGCGGCGCCGACGGGGTGTCGAGCACCTTGCCGGCCAGCGCGGTCAGCCCGCCCAGCGGATCGTGGAACTCGCCGATGCCGCCGGGCAGGTCCGGGTTGATCCGGACCGCCATCGCGTTGACGGTGAAGTCCCGGCGCACCAGGTCGTCCTCGAGCCGCTCGCCGAACACCACCTCGGGGTTGCGTGACACCTGGTCATAGCTGTCGGCCCGGAAGGTGGTGATCTCGATGCGTTCCCCATGCTTGGCCGCACCGATGGTGCCGAATTCGATCCCGGTGTCCCACAACGCTTCTGCCCAGCCGCGCAGCATCTTCTGCAGCTGCGCCGGGCGGGCGTCGGTAGTGAAATCCAGGTCGTTCAGCTCGCGGCCCAGCAGCGCGTCACGGACGCTGCCGCCCACCAGATAGAGCTCATGGCCCGCCGCGGCGAACACCCTGCCCAGGTCCACGAGCAAATCCGCATGCTTGTTCAGTGCGACCGCAGCAGCGGTCAGCAACCCGGCATCGGCACTTGCATCGTTCGGCACGTCCGATGAGCCTAATGCGCCCACCCCACCGCCGGAGTACCGACCATCGCGGCACGGTCACAACTGGGCCACTGACCGGCGAGTGGGGACAGAGCGCCCAACCTGAGCAGCTACTATCGCTTGGGTGTCGGAAGGCGAGCGTGCCAAACCACGACGACGCCGCGGGCGACGTCGTGGTCGACGCTCGGCAGGTCCGCCCAGCGACAGCGCCCAGCGCACCGACTCCGATTCGGCTGCTGCCCCCCGCAACAACAGCGCACAACCGGTCCCTGCCGCCGCGGCTCCCGCGGCACCGGCCGCCCGCAAGGCCAACAACGACCGGCTGCGCACCGTCCACGAGACGTCTGCCGGCGGGTTGGTGATCGACGGCCTCGACGGCCCCAAAGATACCCAGATGGCGGCGCTCATCGGCCGCATGGACCGGCGTGGCCGGATGTTGTGGTCACTGCCCAAGGGGCACATCGAGCTCGGCGAGACGGCCGAACAGACCGCCATCCGTGAGGTCGCCGAGGAGACCGGACTGCAGGGCAGCGTCCTGGCCGCACTCGGCAGCATCGACTACTGGTTCGTGACCGAGGGCCGGCGCGTGCACAAGACAGTGCACCATTACCTGATGCGATTCCTGGGCGGCGAACTCTCCGACGACGACGTCGAGGTCACCGAAGTGGCGTGGGTACCCCTGCGCGAACTGCCGTCCCGCCTGGCCTACGCCGACGAGCGCAAGCTCGCCGAAGTGGCCGGCGAACTCATCGACAAACTCCACACCGATGGACCGGGCGCCCTGCCGCCGCTGCCGCGCACCGCGCCGCGCCGCCGCCCACAGACCCATTCCCGCACGCGGAACCATCGCACCGACGACTCCGCCCATACTCAGCCCGGCCGCCGCGCGAACGGCTGCGGACCCGGGTCGTGAACGTCAGGTCGGTGCTGTCGGGGCTGGCCTCGACAGCACTGCTGCGCGTGCTTGCGGTCACCGCCCTGCTGTTGTTGCTCACCGCTCCGGTCACGCCACATTCGTCGGCCGGGGAGCCGGGCGGGACGACGTTCCTGCAGCTGCGCATCGACCACGTCACCCCTGATGTCGTCACCACCACCAGCGAGCCCGTGGTGACGGTCAGCGGCACCGTCACCAACGTCGGGGACCGTCCGGTGCACGACGTCATGGTGCGTCTCGAACACGCGTCCGCGGTGACGTCGTCGTCCGGGCTGCGGACGACGCTCGCCGGGGAGCCGACGGACTTCTCCGCCGTCGGCGACTTCACCACGGTCTCGCAGGATCTCGCGCGCGGGCAGAGCGTGCCGTTCCGGCTGGCGTACCCGGTGCGGTCAGCTGAACATCCCGCCCTGGGCATCGACCGTCCCGGGGTGTACCCGCTGTTGGTCAACGTCAACGGCACACCCGACTACGGGTCGGCCGCCCGGCTCGACGACGCCCGCTTCCTGCTACCGGTCCTGGGCGTGCCCGCCACCCCGGCCACCTCAGCCGGCGGCGGTGGCCAGCAGCCGATCGACGCCGTCGTCCCACCGGACACCGCGCACCCCGTCGCGCTGACCCTGTTGTGGCCGCTGGCCGACCGCCCGCACCTGGCCGCCGGCGTCCCCGGGCGCACCGAACCCGCCCGCCTCGCCGACGACGATCTCGCCACGTCACTGGCCAACGGCGGCCGCCTGGACACCCTGCTGGCCGCTGCGGACTTCGCCACCAACGACCAGGTGGATCCGGGCGGTCTGGTCCGCGGCGCGATGTGCCTGGCCGTCGACCCCGACCTGCTGATCACCGTCAACGCGATGAGCGGCGGCTACGTCGTATCCGACGACCCGGCGGCCGGCCTGAACTCACCCACGCACCCGGGCACCGGACAACAAGCCGCGACCGAGTGGCTGAACCGGCTGCGGCAACTCGCCCAGCGGGTGTGCGTCACCCCGACCGTGTACGCCCAGGCCGACCTGCGCGCGCTGCAACGTGTCGGCGACGCCGTCCTGAGCTCGACCGCCACCACCGACGCCGGCCCGATCGTCAACCAGCTGCTCGGCATCCAGTCCCTGCGGGGCGCCACGGTCGTCGGCGACGGCCCGCTCACCGGCCCGGCGGTGCGGCTGCTGTCCGCGCAGCCCGAACCGACCGTCGCGATCGCCGCGGCCCCCGTCACCGCCGACGATTCTGGGCAGCCGGCCGACACCGCACCGCGCCGCTACAGCGACAAGGTCACCGTCGCACCGTTCGACCCGTGCGTGGCCGCGGCCCTGGCCGGCGCCGGGCGGACCCCGATCTCGCCGGGATATCTGGACACCTCGCTGCACGTGCCGCTCATCCATGACTCGCCGGTGGCGCGCCGCCAGGACGCCATCGCCTCCGTGCTGTGGCGTGGCCTGCAACCCGATGCCCAGCCCCGCAACCAGATCCTGATGCCGCCGCTGGCCTGGGACGTGACACCCGACGACGCCCAGGCGATCCTGACGTCGGTGGCCACCGCGATCCACTCCGGGCTGGCCGTCGCCCGCCCGATGCCCGCCGTCATCGCCGACGCCCAGGCCCTGCCGCCCACCTCGTCCGCCACCCCGCCGGACAACGGGACGGGCAACCCCAAGGCCCGCTATGGCGACGGCATCACCAGCCAGATCTCGACCACCATGGAGCGGATCTGGGGCCTGACCGCCGCGTTGACCGTCAACACCCAGACCGGGCTGACGGGCGACCAGTACACCGCGCCGCTGCGAGAGGACATGCTGCGGGCACTGACCCAATCGGTGCCGCCGAGCGTCCGCGAAGCCCTGGCCCAGCAGCGCATCACCACCACGCAGCACACCATCAACGACCTCTTCCACGCCGTCACCGTGGTCAACCCTGGCGGCTCGTACACGCTGGCCACCGAACGCAGTCCCCTCCCCCTGGCCCTGCGCAACGATCTGCCACTCCCCATCCGGGTGCGGCTGGTCATCGACGCGCCGCCCGGCATGACCGTCACCGACATGGGCGAGATCGAACTGCCCCCGGGCTACCTGCCGCTGCGTGTGCCCATCGAGGTGCATTTCACCCAGCGCGTCGCCGTCGACGTCGCCCTGCGCACCGCCAACGGGCTGACGCTCGGCGAACCGGTCCGGCTGTCGGTGCATTCCAATGCTTACGGCAAGGTGCTGTTCTTCATCACCCTGTCCGCCGGCGCGGTGCTGTTCCTGCTGGCCGGCCGACGGCTGTGGCACCGGTTCCGCGGTCAGCCCGACCGGGCCGACCTGGACCGCCCACACCAGGCCCGGCCGATCCGGCCCGATCCACTCGACACCGCCATCGCCCACGCCCCGGAGGACTCATGAGCGCCCCGCGCGGTCCCCGTGCCGCCGCCGCTGCCGCCGGTCCGCCCCCGCGACGAGCCGAACTGTCCGACTCCGCCGTTGTCTCCCGGTCCTGGGGCATGGCCTTCGCCACCCTGGTCAGCCGCATCACCGGCTTCCTGCGCATTGTGTTGCTCGCCGCGATTCTCGGTGCGGCACTGTCCAGTGCGTTCACAGTGGCCTATCAGCTGCCCAACATGATCGCCGCGCTGGTGCTCGAAGCGACGTTCACCGCGATCTTCGTGCCAGTGCTGGCCCGCGCCGAACGTGACGATCCCGACCACGGCGCTGGATTCGTGCGGCGGCTGGTCACCCTGGCGACCACACTGCTGCTCGTCACGACGGTGATCTCGGTCGCCTCCGCTCCCCTGCTGGTGAGCTTGATGCTGGGCAACGATCCCGCAGTCAACCGGCCGCTCGCCACCGCGTTGGCCTACCTGCTCATGCCGCAGGTCTTCTTCTACGGCTTGTCGTCGGTGTTCATGGCAATCCTGAACAACCGCAACGTGTTTGGGCCGACGGCATGGGCCCCGGTGTGTAACAACCTGGTCGCCATCATCACGTTGCTCCTCTATCTGGCGGTCCCCGGGCACCTTTCGATCAATCCGGTAGAGATGGGCAATCCCAAGCTGCTGGTGCTGGGTATCGGCATCACGATGGGCACCGTCACCCAGGTCGCGGTGCTGCTTGTGGCGATCCGAAGGCAGCGGATCAGCCTGCGGCCGCTGTGGGGTATCGACGACCGGCTCAAGAAGTTCGGGACCATGGCCGTCGCCATGATGCTGTACGTCCTGATCAGCCAGATCGGTCTGATCGTCGGCAACGAAATCGCCAGCCACGCAGCCGCATCCGGCCCCGCGATCTACAACTACGCGTGGCTGCTGCTGCAGTTGCCGTTCGGCATGATCGGGGTGACGGTGCTGACCGTGGTCATGCCGCGGCTGTCCCGCAACGCCGCCGCGAACGACAACCCCGCGGTGCTCGCCGATTTCTCCCTGGCCACCCGGCTGACCATGGTGACGCTGATCCCGATCGTCGCCTTCATGACCGTCGCCGGCCCCGCCATCGGCAGTGCCCTGTTCGCGTACGGCAACTTCGGTGCCACCGATGCCGGTTATCTCGGCATGGCCGTCACCCTGTCGGCGTTCACGCTGATCCCGTATTCCATGGTGCTGCTGGAACTTCGGGTGTTCTACGCACGCGAACAGCCCTGGATCCCGATCGTCCTGATCGTCGTGATCACCGTGGTGAAGATCGTCGGCTCGCTGATCGCCCCCCACCTCACCGATGACCGGGAACTGGTCGCCGGGTACCTGGGCCTGGCCAATGGGCTCGGCTTCCTGGCCGGCGCGACGGTCGGCTACGTCCTGCTGCGGTCGGCACTGCGGCCGCCGCACGGCCGGATGATCGAGCTGCCGGTGATCCGGACCATCCTCGTGACCATTTGCGCCTCCCTGGGTTCGGGGCTACTGGCCTATGCCGCCGACCGCTTGCTGGGGTTCGGTCGGCTGACCGAGCACGGCGGCGCCGCCGGATCGTTGCTGCGGCTGTTTCTGCTCGGCCTGATCATGCTGCCGGTGATCGTGGCGGTACTGGTGGCCGCCAAGGTGCCCGATGCCCTGGCCGCGGTGGCTTTCGTGCGGCGCCGACTGGGCCGCGGCACGCCGGCACCGACTCCCGCAGTCCAGGTCAGCTCGGCTGTACCGGACTCGGGACGGACCGCGGTCCCGTACCCTGGACACGGCAATTCATCTCCGGTACCACGGCGGCCCGGCGCGTCCGCCACAGGCGGGGCAAACCCGGAAGGTGGTACCACGGGCGGGCTTCGGAAAGGATTTGCGGTGACCGACGCACCCGCGGACCAGGGATCCGCCCACATCTCGGATACCTCAGGCAGCGGCGACGCTGCCGCGTTGCGGGCCGGCGCGGTCGTCGCCGACGGCCGCTACCGCCTGCTCGTCTTCCACGGTGGTCCACCCGATCTGCAGTTCTGGCATGCGCTCGACATCGCACTCGATCGCCAGGTCGCGCTGACGTTCGTCGACCACGACGGCGAGCTGCCCGCGTTGATGGTCCAGGAAATCCTCAGCCGGACAAGCAAACTGAGCCATGTCGAGGGACCCGGGCTGGCCCGGATCCTGGACGTCACCCGGCTCGGCCACGGTGGCCTGGTGGTCAGCGAGTGGATCCGCGGCGGTTCCCTGGCCGAGGTGGCCGCGACGGAACCGTCCCCGATGGGCGGCGCCCGCGCCATCCAGTCCCTGGCGTCGACGGCGGAGTCCGCGCACCGGTCCGGCGTCGCGTTGTCGATCGATCATCCCGGCCGGATCCGCGTCAGCATCGAAGGCGACGTGGTCCTGGCCTTCCCCGGCACCCTGCCGTCGGCCACCCCGGAAGACGACATCCGTGGCGTCGGCGCCACGCTGTACGCGCTGCTGATCAACCGGTGGCCGCTGCCCGAAGCCGGTGCCCTCAGCGGCATGCTGCCCGCGACGCAGAACAGCGCGGGCCAGCCCGTCGAACCCCGCTCGGTCGACGGGACCATCCCCTTCCAGATCTCTGCCGCCGCGGCCCGGGCCGTGCAGGAGGGTGGCGGGATCCGCTCGGCCCCAACGCTGTTGAATCTGCTGCAGCAGGCGACCACCGTCGCCGAGACCACGGAACTGCTGGAGCCCGTCGACAGCTCCCAGCGCCCGGAGCCCGCGGACGCGGCAGAACTCGAGGCGGCCGCCAAGCGGCGCAAGGCCGTGCTCATCGGTGTGGGTGTCGGCGGCGCGGTCCTGCTGGTGGCACTGCTGGTGCTGGCGTCGGTGCTCAGGGGCATCTTCGGCGACGTCGGCGGCGGCCTGGACAAGCAGCAGCTCGGCCTCAACAGCCAGCATCCGACCTCGAGCGGCGCCCCGACGCCCGGCAATGTCGTGAAACCCGTTGGTGTGACGGTGTTTTCACCCGGCGGCGGCGCGGACTCCCCGGAGACCGCGGGCAAGGCCATCACCGGCGCGTCCGGTGATGCCTGGTCCACCGACGTCTACACCGATCCTGCCCCGTTCCCCGGTTTCAAGAACGGCGTCGGCCTCATGCTGAACCTGCCCCAGGCCACTACCGTGGCGTCGGTCAGCCTGAACCTGACCAGCACGGGCACCGCGATCCAGATCCGGTCCGCCCAGTCGGCCACCCCGGCCTCGCTGGACGCCACGACCGTCCTGACGCAGCCGGCCACCATGAAGACCGGCGCCAACACCATCACCATCAGCAACGCACAGCCGACGTCGCACCTGCTGATCTGGATCTCCACGCTGGGCACCGTCGACGGCAAGAGCAAGACCGACATCTCCAACGTGGTGGTGAAGGCCGCCGCGTAGGCCCCGGTCTGGTCAGTTCCAGCCGACGATGGACATCGCCTGGCCGCCGTCGTAGCCCGCCCGTTCCAAGATGTTCCCGGACATCTTGATCTGCGTCGGGTGCGACGGGTCCTGCAGGTTCGCCTGGTACATGTTCCACACCTTGATGTCGTCGTGGCTGAACACGGTGAAGATGATCGTCGTGCCGGCCGGATCTGCTGCAGCTTCGGATATTTCGGTGCTCGGCGGCGTGATTCGTTGCCCGTCGGTTTCGCTGCAGGTCGGCCGCTCGACACCAGGCGGCGGCACCGCGTCGATCACCAGATAGTGACCGGCGTCGTCGTGCACCGACCGCAGGTAGCGGGTGTCGTCGATCATCCAGAGCCACGGGCACATGCGCAGGCTGCCGCCGGAAGGCAGTTCGCCTTCGCCGTGTTCCATCTGCTCCGGGTTGATCGCCACGCTTCGAAGGAAGTTCGGCAGGTACGTCGGGCTGGTCCGCACCACCTTCTTCGCGTCGGTGTCGAAGAAATCGAACATCTTGGCGCGGGCATCGTAGAAGACGAGCAGGCCCTGCTCGTCGAATTGTGGGTTTCGATGGTCCGGCCGTTGCTGGTTGCCGAAATCTCCGCTGGAGGACGGTTGCACCATCTCCGTGACGTCGACCGTCGATTTTCGGTCGGAGTCGTAGTAGCGGACGTGGCCATCGTTGAGGGTGATGGAGTCCAGCGCCAGTTTGTGGAAGTCCCGGCTGTATAGCGCCCGGCCGATCTGGCCGTTGCCGATATTGCAACTGACGGGGAAGGTGGCGATGTCCACGAGCGCACCGGTCCCGATGTTCAGCTTGCTCAACGTCGTACTTTTCGTCTGCGTGGCGCAATGCTCGATGACCGGGCCGCTGAAACTGGCGGCGTCGACACTTGGGGTCGCCGGCGCACCCGTGGCCGTCGCAGATGGTGCCTTCGAGGCAAGCCCGGGCTTGCTGTCACCCGAGCACCCGACCACCTGTGTACTGATCAGTGCCGCAACCGCCAGCCAAACGGCAACTCTTTTGAGTTCGCTTCCCATGGGCGTCATCGGCAGAGGCTACTAAGTCCGCGGCCCCGATCGATATCGGCCGAACGGCGTACACACGTGGCCGTCGACAGAGCCGCTCCCCAGGTTATCCACAGGCTCGTCGCGCGCCATCGTTCCTGATCAGCACACATTTTGCCGACAGTCCGGCAAATTTGCGTCAGTCGCTTTCCAGAACCCCCTTTATGGTTCGGAAGTGGGGAGTTTCGGGGCGCCACCGTCGGACGCATCAGACGCGGAATTGCTCGCGGCGCACATCGCCGGCGAGCGGTACGCGTTCGAGGAGCTGTTCTACCGGCACCGCCACCAGCTGTACCGGCTCGCCCGGTTGACCAGCCACGACCCGCAGGATGCCGCAGACGCCCTCCAGGACGCGCTGTTCAAAGCGCACCGCCACGCGCCGCGGTTCCGGCACGACAGTTCCGTTCGCAGCTGGCTGTGCCGCATCGTGGTGAATTCCTGCCTGGACCGGTTGCGCCACAACCGCTTTCACCGAACCGAAGAACTCAACGAGGCCGACTGCCGGATCGCCGACCCGGCACGCCGCGTCGAGACCAGCATCGTCATCGAGCGGGCGCTGCTGCGACTACCCGTCGAGCAGCGGGCCGCGGTCGTCGCCGTCGACATGCAGGGCTACTCGGTAGCCGAGACCGCGGCGATGCTGGGCATCGCGGAAGGCACCGTGAAGAGCCGCTGCTCGCGGGCCCGCGCCAAACTCGCCCAGTCGTTGGCGCATCTGTCGCACTCGGCGGACTGACAAGCACAGCAGCGCAGGGCCGACGCACCGCACCGGATTAGGCTTCGGCTCGTGGACGACGAACACACCGACGAGTCCGTCACCCACGAGCAGCTGGCCGACCTGCAGGCAGGACTGCTCGACGACGCCGCGGCTGCCCGACTGCGTCAGCGGATCCGCGACGATCCAGTAGTCGCCCGGCGGTACGCGGAGCTCGAACAGGTCCGCCGCGATCTGCATGACCTGGCGGACGACGACGCCGAGAGCGACATCCCCGCAGAGGTCACCGCGCGCATCGGAGCCGCCCTGCGCGACGCCGGAACCCAACCGGCACGTCACACCGTCGTCCCCGGTCACTCCGCCGGTCACGGAGCACGCGGGTCGCGTCCCATCGCCATCGCCGGGGCGGCTGCCGCACTGGTGGCGGTCGGCATCGGCGCCGTCGTCGTGATCAGCGGGTCCGACGAACCGGCCCGTACCTCGGCGGGCCCCACCGCGGCGTCGCTGACCGTCCAGCGCCAGGCGGGGATGCCGTGGGCCGATCGGCAGATCCTGGGGCTGAGGGGCAGACCGCCCGAGTTGGGGCCGCTCGCCGGGCCGGATCGATTGCAGTCCTGCCTGCAGGGGCTCGGTTACGCCCCCACCACCCCGGTGCTGGGCGCCGCCACCGTGACCGCGCACGACCGCGCCCAGGTGCTCCTGCTGCTGCCGAGGACCGACCCCGGCTCGATGATGGCCCTGCTGGTGTCTCCCGGCTGCAGCTCGACCGATGCCGGCCTGATCGCCGATGCCGTCATCGGGGACGCCCCGGCAGAGCCGCGCCGCTGACCGCCCCGTGGCCCGCCAAACGGCCGGGAACACCGGCACTTACCCTGGTGTTATAGGCGTACCGACTCTGGCAGCAGGCCAACCAGGTATGAGCCTGACCAGAGCCAGATGAAAGGCGGCCATGACCACCCAAGACACCGTGCACGACGTGATCATCATCGGCTCCGGGCCGGCCGGCTACACCGCAGCGGTGTACGCGGCTCGCGCCCAGCTCAAGCCGGTGGTTTTCGAGGGTGTCCAGTTCGGTGGTGCCTTGATGACCACCACTGAGGTGGAGAACTACCCGGGCTTCAAAGAGGGCATCACCGGCCCCGAGCTCATGGACGAGATGCGCGAGCAGGCCCTGCGGTTCGGCGCCGATCTGCGCATGGAAGACGTCGACGCGGTGTCCCTCGACGGCCCCATCAAGACCGTCACCGTCGACGGCGAGACCCATCAGGCCCGCGCGGTCATCCTCGCGATGGGCGCGGCTGCGCGCCACCTCGGCGTGCCGGGTGAGCAGGAGCTGATCGGCCAGGGCGTGAGCACCTGTGCCACCTGTGACGGTTTCTTCTTCCGCGACCAGGACATCGCCGTGATCGGCGGCGGCGACTCCGCGATGGAGGAGGCGACGTTCCTGACGCGCTTCGCCCGTTCCGTGACGCTGATCCACCGCCGTGACGAGTTCCGTGCCTCGCGGATCATGCTCGAGCGCGCGCAGGCCAACGAGAAGATCACCTTCGTCACCAACACCGAAGTTGTTGCGGTGGAAGGTGATTCGAAGGTCAGTGGACTTCGTCTGCGCAACGCCGCCACCGGCGAGGAGAGCAAGCTGCCCGTCACCGGGGTGTTCGTCGCCATCGGCCACGACCCGCGCTCGGGTCTCGTGCGCGGTGCCGTCGATCTCGATGACGAGGGCTACGTGCAGGTGGAGGGTCGCACCACCAACACGTCGCTGGACGGCGTGTTCGCCGCGGGCGATCTGGTCGACCACACCTACCGCCAGGCGATCACCGCGGCCGGCAGCGGCTGTGCGGCGGCCATCGACGCCGAGCGCTGGCTGGCCGAGCACCACGGCTGATCGTCCTTCCCCCACAGAGTTCACCCGAGAGGAGCAATACATGAGCGAGGGCAGCGCAACGCTGACCGTCACCGACGGTTCGTTCGACAGCGACGTGATCAAGAGCGGCACCCCGGTGCTGGTCGACTTCTGGGCGACCTGGTGCGGACCGTGCAAGATGATCGCCCCGGTGCTCGAGGAACTGGCCGGCGAGAAGGCCGGGGAGCTGACCGTCGCCAAGCTCGACGTCGACGCCAACCCGGAGACCGCCCGCAACTTCAACGTCGTCTCGATCCCGACCCTGATCCTGTTCAAGGACGGCGAGCCCGTGAAGCGCATCGTCGGCGCCAAGGGCAAGGCGGCACTGCTGCGCGAGATCGCCGACGAACTCTGACCGCATCAGCGGCTGCGCACCCGCCGGATTCGGCGGGGCGCACCGCTGCTGCCTGTGAAGTTGCGGAATCCTGAGGAGGGTCTGCGACAATGGGTGCAGGCGTCCCGCCAGTGCGCTAGCTGTCCGCCCGCCTGGCGTCCGTGATTGAAAGGCCAGGAATGTCGATACTGCGTCGCGGTGACCGGGGAGGTTCGGTCACCGAGATTCGGGCCGCACTGGCCGCCCTGGGACTGCTGGACAGTCCCGACGCGGATCTCACCACCGGCAAGCACGTCGCTCTCGATTATTTCGACGACGATCTCGATGAGGCCGTGCGCGCCTTCCAGCAGCAGCGTGGGCTCCTCGTCGACGGCATGGTCGGTGAGGCCACCTATCGCTCGCTGAAAGAAGCCTCGTACCGCCTGGGGGCGCGCACGCTGTCGCACCAGTTCGGTGCCCCCATGTACGGCGACGACGTCGCCACCCTGCAGGCGCGGCTGCAGGATCTCGGTTTCTACACCGGTCTCGTCGATGGTCATTTCGGCTTGCAGACCCACAACGGCCTGATGTCGTACCAGCGCGAGTACGGCATGTTCCCGGACGGCATCTGCGGTCCGGAGACGCTGCGCTCCCTGTACTTCCTCGGTTCCCGGGTCACCGGCGGTTCGCCGCACGCGATCCGCGAAGAGGAACTCGTCCGACGCAGCGGCCCCCGCCTGACCGGAAAGCGGATCATCATCGATCCGGGCCGCGGCGGCGATGACCGCGGGCTCATCATGACGAGCCGGTCCGGCCCCGTCAGCGAAGCCGACGTCCTCTGGGATCTCGCCAGCCGCTTGGAAGGCCGCATGACGGCCATCGGCATGGACACGTTCCTGTCGCGCCCGGTCGGCGGCAGCCCGGCCGACGCCGAGCGCGCCGCGACGGCCAACGCGGTCGGTGCCGATCTGATGATCAGCTTGCGCTGCGCCAGCCTGCCCAGCCCGGCAGCCAACGGCGTCGCATCGTTCTACTTCGGGAATTCGCACGGTTCGGTGTCCACCATCGGCCGCAACCTCGCCGACTTCATTCAGCGGGAAGTGGTGGCGCGCAGCGGTTTCCGCGACTGCCGGACCCACGGCCGGACCTGGGACCTGCTGCGGCTGACCCGGATGCCCACCGTGCAGGTCGACCTCGGCTACGTCAGCAGCCCGCACGACCGCGAGCTGCTGACCTCCCCCGGTGCCCGCGACTCCATTGCCGAAGGCATTCTGGCCGCCGTGAAGCGGCTGTATCTGCTAGGCAAGAACGACCGTCCCACAGGCACTTTCACGTTCGCCGAGCTGCTGGCTCACGAGATGTCGGTGGAACAGGCCGGCCAGGCCGGCGCTTAGTCCGTCGGTATGAGTCGCCACGCGGCGATCCTCGTCACGGGGATGTCCGGGGTGGGCAAGTCGACGGCGCTCGCCGCTCTGGCGCAACGCGGCTATGCCACCGTCGACACCGACGACGGTCCCTGGATCGAAGTCATCGACGGCGAGCCCCTCTGGCGAGAGCCGCTGATCGACGACCTACTGAATCGATGGCGAGACCGGCCGTTGTTCGTTCAGGGCACCGTGGCCAACCAGTGGCGCTTCTACCATCGACTCGACGCGGTCGTACTACTCACCGCCCCAACCGAAGTCATCTTGGACAGGCTGCAGCGCCGGACGAACAATCCGTTCGGCAAGGCCGCTGACGAGCGCGCCCGGATCCTGGCCGACATCGCTGAGACCGAACCGCTGTTGAGGCGGTCGGCCACTCACGAGATCGAGACGACGCGTCCGCTATCCGAGGTCGTCGACATCTTGGCCGACATCGCGGACGGCGTCGAACCCGGGTTGTGAGGCCTCCAGGGCGCCGGTGGTGGTGTCGGCCCAGCTGGCGAGGAAGCGCAGAGCCTGCTGGTTGGCGCTGTCGGGTTCGGCAGTGAAGACGCTCAGGCGTAGTCCTTGCTCTCCGGGCAATTCGAAGCTCTGGTAGTTCAATTCGATGTCGCCGACGATGTGGTGGCGCATGCGTTTGGTGCCGGTCGTGTGGCGGCGGACGTTGTGGGAGGCCCAGCGCACCCGGAATTCCTCGCTGCGCGTGGACAATTCACCGACCAGGTCGGACAACGATTTGTCGTAGGGGTTACGACCGGCAGCAGCTCGCAGCACCGCAACGATGTCGGTGGCGGCGCGGTCCCAGTCGACAAAGAAGTCCCGCGCGCTCGGGTTCAGAAAGGTGTAGCGCGCGACGTTGGGCGGTTGCACGGTCTCGGCATGCGTTTCGCTGTACAGCGCGGCACCAAGTTTGTTGGCCGCGATGATGTCGCCACGTTCATTGCGGATGTCAGCGGCGGCCTCGGTGATCGCGTCGAGCACCTGCCGCACAACGGGTTTGATCCGCGTCGTCGACGTCGACGCGCGTTTCGTGGCGCGTGCGGCGTTGTCGATGCGCGCCAGATCGAATAGATGGTCGCGTTCGGCATCGTCGAGTTGCAGAGCCCGCGCCAGCGCGTCCAGGACGCTGTCGGAGGCGCCGACCAGATTGCCTCGTTCGAGCCGGATGTAGTAGTCCGCGGAGACTCCGGTGAGCATGGCGACTTCTTCGCGGCGCAGTCCTGGCACCTGTCTCTTTCTGCCGAACACCTCGAGACCGGCCTGCTGCGGGGTGATGCGGGCGCGGCGCGAGGTCAGGAATTCGCGTATCTCGCGACGGTGGTCCACGGTCCCCACACTATGGCCGGTGCGCCGGGCTGCGGGGGTGTCTGGCAGTACCTGTCATCGCAGGCCCTCCCCGACCGGCCGATTACGCGGTTGACTCGTTGGCGGAACTCAACTGGCCGGAGGCGCAATGAAGTACATCCAACTGCGGGACCTGACCGTGTCGAGAATCGGCCTCGGAGCGATGGGGATGTCGCACGGGTACACCGGTGCCGGCGCCGACGACGCCGAGTCGATCCGGACGATTCACCGTGCCCTCGATCTAGGGCTGACGTTCATCGACACCGCCGAGATCTACGGCCCGTTCATCAACGAAGAACTCGTCGGCAAGGCGTTGAAGGGTCGTCGCGATCAGGTGGTGCTGGCCACCAAGTTCGGTCTGGTGTCCCACACCGGCGAGGGCGCCTGGAACCTCGACAGCAGCCCCGCCAACATCCGCACCGCCGTCGAAGGGTCGCTGCGCCGGTTGGGTACCGACCACATCGATCTGTACTACCAGCACCGCGTCGATCCGAACACCCCCATCGAGGACACCGTCGGTGCGGTCGCGGAGCTGGTCGGCGAAGGCAAGGTCCGTCACATCGGGTTGTCGGCGGCCGCCGCCACAACCATCCGCCGCGCCCACGCCACGCACCCGATCACCGCGCTGCAGTCCGAGTACTCGCTGTGGACCCGCGATCTGGAGGCCGAGATCATCCCGACCTTGCGTGAGCTGGGCATCGGACTGGTGCCGTTCTCCCCGCTGGGCCGCGGCTTCCTGACGGGCACCATCCGCTCCCCCGAACAGTTCGACGACACCGACTTCCGCAAGGACAACCCCCGCTTCACCGGAGAGAACTTCACCCGGAACCTGCGCATCGCCGACGAGGTCAAAGCCGTCGCCGATCAGGTGGGAGCGACCCCGGCCCAGGTGGCGTTGGCCTGGCTGCTGGCGCAAGGCGACGACATCGCTCCCATCCCGGGGACCAAGCGCGTCGCACGTGTGGAGGAGAACATCGCCGCCGACGCGGTGGAGCTGAGCGCCGCACAACTGCTGGCCCTGAACACCCTGCCCCCAGCAGTCGGGGAACGCTACAACCCCGAACAGATGGCGATGTACGAACGCTGAGCACCGCCCGAATCACCCCCGACACGCTAGGACACCCCGTGCAGACCATCACCTTGAACAACGGCGTCGAGATCCCGATCCTGGGATTCGGCGTGTACCAGGTGCCCGATGACGAGACCGAACACGTCGTCGCTCAGGCGCTGGAAGCCGGGTACCGGCACATCGACACGGCGGCGTCGTATCAGAACGAGCGTCCCGTCGGGCGTGCCCTCGCCGCCAGCGGCATTCCGCGCGACGAGCTGTTCGTCACCACGAAGTTGTGGATGGAGCACGCCGGCCAGGACGCCACCCCGGCCGCGTTCGAGCGGTCCCTGGACCGGCTCGGGTTGGACTACGTCGACCTCTACCTGATCCATCAACCCTTCAATGACTACTACGGCGCCTGGCGGGCCATGGAGCAGCTGCTGGCACAGGGCCGCGCCCGGGCGATAGGCGTGTCGAATTTTCTGCCGGACCGGCTGGTCGATCTGATCGTGCACAACGATGTCGCTCCGGCCGTCAACCAGATCGAGACGCACGTCTTCTATCAGCGCGCCGAGGATCACCGGGTGATGAGCGCCTACGGTGTGCGCCACGAATCGTGGGGCCCGTTCGCCGAGGGTCGCAACAACATGTTCGCCGATCCGACGCTGACTGCGATCGCCACCGCGCACGACAGATCGGTCGGGCAGGTCGTGCTGCGCTGGCTGATTCAACGTGACGTGATCGTCATCCCCAAGTCCGTCCGCCCCGAGCGGATGCGCGAGAACCTCGCCGTTTTCGACTTCGAGCTCACCGCCGCCCAGATGGACCAGATCTCGGCGATGGACACCGACAGAAGTCTGTTCTTCGACCACCGCGATCCCGCGATCGTCGACCAGTTCTCCAAGCGTCACATCGACGTCTGACTCACGAGAAGGACCTACACGTGCACACCCGAGAATCGGTGCATCGTCGACGCACTTTCCTGCTGGGCGCCGCAGCCGCAGCCCCGGCGATCGTAGGTCTTGCCACCGGCTGCGGCACCGCACCAGAAACCGAGAACCCGCGGCGTGACACCAACCCAGCGGTCGCCGCGGCAACCACCGTCGGCGGCCGACGCAAGCTCGGATCGCTGGAGGTGTCCGGCATCGGGCTGGGCTGTCAGACCATGCCCGGCAAGCTCTACGGTCCGGTCACCTGTCGCTCGGACATGGTCGCGCTGATCCGCACTGCACACGACCAAGGGGTGACGTTCTTCGATACCGCCGAGGCGTACGGGCCGTTGGAATCTGAACGCATCGTCGGCGAGGCACTGCAACCTGTGCGCGACCAGGTGGTGATCGCCTCGAAGTTCGGTTGGGATATCGACCCGGACACCGGGCAGCGCCGTGGTGGACCGAACAGCCGGCCCGACCATATCCGCCGGGCCGTCGATGCGATGTTGCAGCGGCTGCGCTCAGACCACATCGATCTGCTCTACCAACACCGGGTCGACCCGACGGTACCCATCGAAGACGTCGCCGGCACCGTGAAAGATCTGATCGGCCAAGGCAAGGTCCGCCATTTCGGCTTGTCCGAACCAGGTCTGCAGACCGTGCGCCGCGCGCATGCCGTGCAACCGCTGACCGCCATCCAGAACGAGTACTCGATGCTGTGGCGCGGCCCCGAGGCCGGCGTGCTCGCGCTGTGCGACGAGCTCGGCATCGGGTTCGTGCCCTGGGCCCCGTTGGGTATGGGCTTCACGACCGGCGCCATCACGCCCTACACCCAATTCGCCGACGGCGACTTCCGCGCGACCGTGCCCCGCAACTCCCGGGACAACCTCGCCGCGAACATGCCTCTGCTGCAACTCGTTCAACGCTGGGCCGTACGCAAGGGCGCGACACCGGCCCAGATCTCGCTGGGCTGGCTGATGGCCCAGCGCCCTTGGATCGTGCCCATTCCCAGCACCACGCGCACGCCACACCTCCTGGAGAATCTCGGCGCCGACCATCTCACCTTCACCGACGCCGAACTCCGCGAGCTCAATACCGCGGTCGCTGCCATCCCTGTTCACGGGGACCGATTGCTGCCGGCCAACCTCGCCCAAACCGGAGTCGAAGCACCACCTAGGTGACCCCGGCGATGCACCGCCCTCGCATCGCACCTGGCGTCCAGCCTCCTGGATCAACTGAATCCGGGAACTGAGGCCGAGCTCGGTGTAGATGTGGGTCAGGTGTGCCTGCACCCCACGCGGCGTCGAAGTCCGTCTCCCCCATCGCCTCCCGCAGGGCCGCCACCGACGCCTCGTAGCCCGCCTGGTGGACCTGGAAGCGAACGGTACCGACGTGTCCCCGCATCGACTCTGCTGGGCCGCAGAGCCGGGCTGCCTCCCGATGATCGCCGGCCAGCTCCGCCAGACATTCCAAGATCTCCGGAACTCCGGCCGCGGCCCCAATTTCGACAGCAACAGCAAGCGCGGCGTGAGCGTCACGTGACGCTTGATCCGGTTGGTCCTGGGCCATCGCCACGCGGGCCCTGGTGATGAGTGAAACCACGTGATGCCGCCCCGATGTCGAGCCAACCGCGTCGTCGACCCAACGGCGGGCCGCGGCGAGATCGCCTGCCGCGAGTTCCGCCTCAGCCAGGCGGGCATATGTGGTCACCGCCGTCGCCGGCCCCAGTCACGCGGGCCGGACCGGTCGCCCGTCACCTCCATGAGATCGATCCCGGATTTCCTCCGCTGCGGCGCGGGCTGTCGCCGCGTCACCCGCCCATGCGTCGAGTACCGCCTTGTCTGCGAGCACCCGCGCATAGGCCACAGGCGCCGCCAGAAGGGTGGGCAGATGGTCGTCGCCGAACATGCCGCTGAACCAGTCGGCGAACAGCTCAACGGCTTCTTCGGCGAGCGACAGGGACGGCACCTGCCACACCGCTTCCCCTGGGACACCGAGCGACTCCCGGCTCGTGGCCAGCAGGGTGATTCCCGGTGCCGCCCCCGAGCAGAGACGCCACGAACGTGGCGCTCGCGTCGAGAACGTGCTCGCAGTTGTCGAGCACCATGAGGAGTCGGCGGTCGCGGACGAACCGCAGCAGGGTGTCCGTCGTGGAGCGGCCGGGTTGATCGGGCAGGCCAAGCACGCGGGCCGCGGTGACGGGGCACGGCGTCGGGATTGGTGACCGGAACCAGATCGACGAACCAGACGCCGTCGTCGTAGTCGCCGACCGCGCGGGCAGCGACGTGGACCGCCAGCCGCGTCTGCCCGCGCCGCCGGCTCCGCAGAGGGTGACGAGCCGGTGGGCGGCCAGGGCGTCACGCAGATCCGTCGTCTCGGTGCGGCGCCCGATGAAGGTCGTCAACTCGGCGGGCAGTCCATGCGCGACGACGGAGCCCGGCGCCCGCAGCGGCGGGAAGTCGTTGCGCAGATCCCCCCGTTGTTTCACGTGGAACCGTCGCGCCGTCAGCTCCGCGGAATGAACCGCGCGACCGCGTCAGTGATCGCCGCCGCCATCGCGGGGCTGCCCGTGTGGCCGGAGTCCTCGATGATCCGGAGCTCGGCGTCGGGCCATGCCTGCGCGAGTTCCCATGCCGTCCGCACCGGCGCGGAGAGGTCGAGGCGGCCGTGGATCAGCACACCGGGGATGCCTTTGAGTCGATGCGCCTCGCGCAGCAGTTGACCGTCTTCGAGCCATGCGGTGTGGGCGAAGTAGTGCGTGCAGACCCGCACGAACGCCGGCCTCGCTGCATCCATCTTCGCCGTGTACTGACCCGGCTTCCCCAGAGTCTCGTGGGCGATCGCGGCGTCTTCCCACGCACACCAGTCCTGGGCGGCTCGTTCCCGTACCGCGACGTCGGGATGCTCCAGCAGCTGCCGGTACGCCTCGACGAGATTCCCGTCCCGGTGCTCCGCCGGCACGCCGTCGCGGAATCGCTGCCACTCGACCGGCCGGACGATCCGCAGCCCGCGGTACAGCCAATCGACTTCCTGTGGCCGCGTCATCGTCACGCCGATCAGCACGATGCCGAGCACCCGCTCGGGATGTCGCTGCGCGTAGGCGAGGATCAACGTGGACGCCCAGGAGCCGCCGTAGAGCAGCCACCGGTCGATGCCGAGGTGACACCGCAGCGCCTCCATGTCGGCGAGCAGATGCTCGGTGGTGTTGCACGACATGTCCGTCGTCGGATCGGCCGCGCTCGGCACGCTATCGCCGCAGCCACGTTGATCGAAAGACACGACGCGGAAGAGCGCCGGGTCGAATTGTCTGTGTGCGTTGCGCGAGCGGCCCGCACCCGGTCCGCCGTGGACGATCAGGACCGGGCGGCCGGCCGGTTTGCCCCGCGTTTCCCAGTACATCCGATTGCCGTCGCCGACATCGAGCAGGCCCGAGGAATCCGGACTCATCGACGACGCCCCATGGCGGCGAGGGTACGGGAAGGTCGGTGTTTCACGTGGAACCACTCGGTTGGGACTGGCATCCACGCGGATCGATCTCAGCGCTGCGGTGTCCACAGCACCGGGCTGGGCAGCGCGCCCACCGGCTGCTGCAACGCGTTGCTCTCCAGCAGTCGCTCCAGCGCGGCCTCGACGTCAGCCTTCCAGCCGAGTCCCTGCTCCAGCTCCAGCCTCAGTCGCGGGAAGTATGGGTGCGGCGCAACGATCTCGAACCCGTTGTCTTGCAGGAAGTCGGCCTCGATCACGCACTGCTCGACGGCGCACTCCCCGAACGCCTCGACGGTCGCCGCCAGCTCTGCCGGGCACGCGTGCGGGCTACCGAGCTGGGCGACCTCTGTCGTGCGGCCGAACGCTTCCAGCGCCCGCACACCGCGACGAACCAGATCGGCGACGACGGCCGCGATGAGATGGCGCGACAGCGCCTCGCCGTCTTCACTGGAGTCGACGCCGATGGACGTCAGCAGCACCGCGTCAGGACTGACCGGTCCGGTTGGAAAGCGCCCCGCCCGGGGCACCGCGCGCGGCGGCGCATAGAACGCGTAGCCCAGACAGGGCGCGTCATCATTGGGGTCCTCGGCGCGGTCCGGGTCGCAGGTTACCGCCAGCTGTCCGCACGATCCCCACTCGAGCATGACCATCGACAGCCATGCTTCCTTCTCGAACTCGGGGTCACTGAGATGCTCACTGTCGCCGAGCGCCGACGGGTCGACCTCCCAGAAGACACAACGCCGCGCGTGCTTCGGCAGCCGCTCGAACGATTCGAGGCGCAGCGGCGTGATTCGTGATGTCACCAGACTCCCGTCGTCCGCCCGATCGGATCAGGCTGCCCTTCCAGGATAGGAGAAGCAGGCGCCGCCGACCCGATTTGTTCAGTCCTGATCGACGGCGGCCAAATGCGGCGCTGTTCCACGTGAAACATCGCGGTTCCCCTCCCCCGTCCCGCACACCCAAAAACCTCACCGTCACAGTGACGTAACGGGTCCTGGTGGCTGGTCGGGTTGTCGCAAACCCCAAAATCGGCCAGTTAGCCCTGTTCGGTCTTCATCAGTTCGACGATGCGCTGAAGGTCGTCCACCGAGCCGAACTCGACGACGATCTTGCCTTTGCGCTTGCCCAAGCTCACGGTCACCTTGGTGTCGAACGCGGTCGACAACTGCTCGGCCACATCCTGCAGCCCGGGCATCTGGATCGGCTTGCGCTTCGGTGCCGGCGTCGGCTTGTCACCGTCGCGGTTGGCCAGAGTGACGGCTTCCTCCGTCGCGCGCACCGACAGCCCCTCGGCCACGATGCGGGCGGCGAGCTCCTCCTGCTTCTCCGCTCCCCCTTCGAGCGCCAGCAGGGCACGGGCGTGGCCGGCCGACAGCACACCGGCGGCGACCCGACGCTGCACCGCGATGGGCAGCTTCAGCAGACGGATCATGTTGGTGATGACCGGACGCGACCGGCCGATGCGGGTCGCGAGTTCCTCGTGGGTGACGTCGAACTCCTCCAGCAGCTGCTGGTAGGCCGACGCCTCTTCGAGCGGGTTCAGCTGGACCCGGTGAATGTTCTCGAGCAGCGCGTCGCGCAGCATGTTGTCGTCGGCGGTCTCGCGCACGATCGCGGGAATGGCGGTGAGGCCGGCCTCCTGCGAGGCACGCCACCGCCGCTCGCCCATGATCAACTGGTACTTGTGCGGGCCCGACGGCTCGCTCAGCTCGCGAACCACGATGGGCTGCATGAGGCCGAACTCGCGGATGGAGTGCACGAGCTCGGCGAGCGCGTCACCGTCGAAGACAGTCCGCGGCTGCCGCGGGTTCGGCTGGATTTCCGCAGGCTCGATCTCGCGGTACACCGCACCGATGGCTTCGGCTTCCGCCTTGGCCGCTGCCGCGGCCGCGGTGCCGTTGGTCGGGATCGACGGTGCTCCACCGATCACCACGTCGGCGGCGGCGGACCCCATCCGCAGCGAGGTGTCCTGCTGCTCGTCTTCGGGTGCACCGGTCGGGATGAGCGCCGCCAGTCCCCGACCGAGTCCGCTGCGCTTACGTGGCTGCGACATCGTTACTTCCTCACTCCGTGCTCGCCACGCTGGGCGAGTTCACGACTGGCGTCCAAATAGCTCATTGCTCCACGTGATCCCGGGTCGTAATCCAGGATCGTCATGCCGTACCCCGGAGCCTCGGAAACCTTGACGCTGCGTGGGATGACGGTCCGCAAAACCTTATCGCCAAAGTGGTCGCGGACATCCATCGCGACCTGGTCGGCGAGTTTGGTGCGTCCGTCGTACATGGTGAGGACGACGGTCGTGACGTCGAGGTGGGGATTCAGGTGCGCCTTGACCATCTCGATGTTGCGGAGCAGCTGACCCACACCTTCCAGGGCGTAGTACTCGCACTGGATCGGGATGAGCACTTCCGGCGCCGCGACAAGCGCGTTGATGGTCAGCAGACCCAACGACGGCGGGCAGTCGATGAAGACGTAGTCGAAGTTGTGGTCTTTCAGCGTGGCGAGCGCGTTCCGCAGTCGTGTTTCACGTGCCACCATGCTGACCAACTCGATCTCGGCGCCGGCGAGGTCGATGGTCGCCGGAACGCAGTACAGGCGCTCGTTGTGCGGGCTGCGCTGCAGCGCGCTCTCCAGGGTGATCTCCCCGATCAGCACCTCGTACGACGACGCGGTACCCGGCCGGTGCTCGATGCCCAACGCCGTGCTGGCGTTGCCCTGGGGGTCCAGGTCGATGACCAGAACGTTCAGACCCTGCAGCGCCAGGGCCGCAGCCATGTTGACCGCGGTGGTGGTCTTACCGACGCCACCCTTCTGGTTGGCGATCGTGAACACCCGCTGGTGCTCCGGGCGCGGCAGCTGCTGTCCCTTTGCTCCGTGAATGATCTGGACCGCACGTTCGGCTTCCGCCCCGATCGGCGTATCCATGGTCACGCTTGGAGTCCACGTTTCACGTGAAACATCGGCATCGATTGCTGCCTTTCCTGATGTGGCGGCCGGGTCGGCCGCTTTCGAAACCTGGGACATGTTGCTCCCCCTGGCCGGCGATGTCATCGCCGGTTCTTCACCGCTCGGCCGGTCCCTGCGCGCTTGGCTCCGCGCGTCGCCACGACCACGGTTGCGGGCGGAGTCAAATAGTTCACGCCACATTTCACCACCCTTACGTCCACAGCACCGAGTGAGTTGAGTGCCCGACGGTGTTCGACGATTTCGTCGGCCGCCCGCTCCCCCTTGAGGGCCAGCATCCGGCCGTCGACTTTCAGGAGCGGCAGGCTCCACTTGGCCAGCTTGTCGAGGGCGGCAACCGCTCGGGAGGTGACGACGTCGAGCTCCCCTGCCTCGGCCCGCACCGCCCGCTCCTCGGCGCGACCGCGAATCACGGTCACGTCGATACCGAGCTCGGCCACGACTTCACGAAGGAAGTCGGCGCGGCGCAGCAGCGGCTCGATCAGAACCACGTGAACGTCGGGCCGGGCGAGCGCCAACGGGATTCCCGGCAGGCCGGCTCCACTGCCGATATCGCCGATTCGTTCGCCGCTGGAGACCAACTCACCTATAGCGGCGCAATTCATCACGTGACGGTCCCAGAGTCGGCTGACTTCGGACGGTCCGATCAGTCCGCGTTCGATTCCGTCGCCCGCAAGGATCTCCGCATAGCGCTGTGCCAGCTCGGCACGGTCACCAAAAACGTCGACGGCGGCGGCCGGTGGGGATGGGGCGTCACCATGTTTCACGTGAAACAGCCTCCGCTTTCCCCGCCAGCTCGCCGCCGACGAACAACATCGATGTAATTAAGGTGCTCAATCAGGCAGGACAACCACCCGGCGAGACGGCTCCACGCCCTCGCTCTCGCTGTGCACGCCATCCACGGCCGCCACGGCGTCGTGCACGATCTTGCGCTCGAACGGCGTCATCGGCGACAGCTCTTCGCGCTCGCCCGAGGCCAGCACCCGGTCGGCCACCTTCTGGCCGAGCGCTGCCAGTTCATCACGCCGCTGCCGACGCCACTTGGCGATGTCCAGCATCAGCCGGCTGCGCTCGCCGGTCTTCTGGTGCACGGCCAACCGGGTCAGCTCCTGGAGTGCATCCAGCACCTCGCCCTTGCGACCGACCAGCTTCGTCAGATCGTTACCACCGTCGATGCTGACGATCGCGCGGTCCCCCTCGACGTCCAGATCGATGTCACCGTCGAAGTCCAGCAGATCGAGGAGTTCCTCGAGGTAATCCCCGGCGATCTCACCTTCGGCGACCAGGCGCTCTTCGAGATCCTCGCCCTTGCTTGCAGGAGCGGCCGCAGTCGTCGTCGGGGCCTCGGCCTCGATGCCGGCTTCCGCCTGCGTTTCTGTGTCTGTCATATCCCTGCCTTCTCCCTCTTGCACCGGCCGTCGCTCAGG
Organism: Mycobacterium sp. PDNC021; assembly: GCF_048282635.1. Classification (NCBI taxonomy): domain Bacteria; kingdom Bacillati; phylum Actinomycetota; class Actinomycetes; order Mycobacteriales; family Mycobacteriaceae; genus Mycobacterium; species Mycobacterium sp. PDNC021. The sequence goes on along the minus strand of NZ_CP182502.1, from coordinate 657,788 downwards.
GTCTTTACCCTCTGGCCGGTCAACGCTTCTTCTTGTTGGGCTTGGCACCCGGGGCCGGCTTCGACCCCGCAGAATCGGATTCCGTCGCGCCGTCGAGCTCCGTACCGGTCTGTTCGACGTCGGCGCCGGTGCTCGCCGGGGCAGCCGGCGGATTGCCCTTCTTCGACCTGTTCGGCTTCACACCGGGTGCGGGGGCGTTGGCGGAGCGACGCGCGATCGCCTGCTCCTTCTCCTCCGCCTCACGCTTCTCGATCCGGTTGAACACCACATGCTGCTGACCGTAGGTCCAGATGTTGTTGGCCACCCAGTACATCAGGATGGCGATCGGCAGGAACGGCCCGGAGACCACCACACCCAACGGGAACACGTACAGCGCGAGCTTGTTCATCAGCGCGGTCTGCGGGTTGCCGGCCGCTTCGGGACTCTGCCGGGCCACCGACGCGCGGCTGTTCATATGCGTGGCGATACCGGACACGATCATCAGCGGGATGCCGACCAGGATCACCGACATGCGGTCGAAGTGGGCGAACGCCTTGAGGCTCTCGCCGGTCTGAATCATGGTGGCGCCCAACGGCGCACCGAAAAAGTCTGTGTTCAGGAAGTGGCTGACGTCGACGGCGCTGAAGAAGTAGTTGCCGGTCGTCCGGTTCTCTTCCAGGGACAGTGCCTGCGCCCCGATCCCCATCCCGGCGCCCTCAGTCCGGTTGAACGACCGCAGAACGTGGAACAGGCCAAGGAACACCGGAATCTGCGCCAGCATCGGCAGACAGCCCAGGAGCGGGTTGAAACCGTGTTCGCTCTGCAGCTTCTGCATCTCGAGCGCGAGCCGCTGCCGGTCTTTGCCGTACTTCTTCTGCAGTTCCTTGATCTGGGGCTGCAGTTCCTGCATCTGACGGGTGGTCTCGATCTGGCGGACGAACGGCCGGTACAGGATGGCACGCAGGGTGAACACCAGGAACATCACCGACAGGCCCCAGGCGAAGAAGTTCTCCGCACCGAGGATCGCGCCGAAGAGCTTGTACCAGAGCCACATGATCCCCGATACCGGGTAATAGATGTAGTCCAGGCTGAACCAGTTAAAAGACAAGCGAATCGCTCCTTGACTGCGCGGCGGTTGCCGCGGACCGTCTTTCGGGGATGGGGTCCCATCCCCCGTGATGCCACGGGCCACACTTGGCCAGCCGGACTGTCGTCAACCAACAACCGCGGAAGAGACCGTGTTCGGTGAGCGCCTCGACGGCGTATTCACTACAGGTGGGGCTGAACCGGCAGCTGGGCAGACGCATCGGCGACACCATGTTGCGGTACAGCTCGATGAGAAAGATCAGCCCGCGGGCCAGCCGCCCCGTCATTGCCGGGATCCGGACTTTGCGTGAGCGCGCTGCACAGCCACTCGTAGTTCGTCCTGCAGCGTGGCGGTGGCCGCGTCGCGACTGCCGGGCAGGGCCCGGATCACCAACAGCTCGCCGGTCCGCAGCTCGGGCAGCAGATCACGACTGGCATGACGGAGCTGACGGGACACCCGGTGTCGCTGGACGGCATTGCCGACCGATTTACCTACGACGAGACCGACTTTCGGCGCGTCCTCGGTGTTCGACTCGGCGCCGTCGGGAGCTCCGGGTGCCAACGAATGCACCACGAGATCCCGCTGTGCCGCACGGACACCGCGGTTCACGGTGACTCGAAAGTCTGTCGAGCGCGTCATCCGGTTACGAGCCGGAAGCACGGTGCTTCGATCCTGCGTCAGGTCACGCAGTGAGAGAGCGACGGCCCTTGCCGCGGCGTGCCGACACGATGGCGCGGCCGGCGCGGGTCCGCATACGCAGACGGAAGCCGTGCACACGAGCCCGACGGCGGTTGTTCGGCTGGAAAGTCCGCTTGCCCTTGGCCACGGCTATATCTCCTCAACTATGTGACGCCCGCACTCGCCACCGACATGAACGAGTCATGCCGGTGGGCACGGTCGTCGCTGGTAAGCGCACGCATCTTGCTTGCTAGCCGGCGCGGTACCGATAAAGTTCGTGGCAGAACTTCCCCAGTCGCAGCCGTATCACCACTTGTGGGCGACTGTTCGAGGGTACTGATCTGAATTCCCCGGGTCAAACCTCGCCGTCCCACGTCAGGAACCGTTACCGCATCGAGAGGGAAGCGCAGCGGGAACGCGCTTGTGCTCGTCACAGTTGTAACACTCGCAACGTGGCAAGCCGACACGCCCAAGAACCTCGAACCAATGTTGCCGAACGGTTGGCGGACGAACAGAAAACTTGTTAGCTTCTGCCAATGCCGTTGCACGACGGCGCAAGACAACAAGCCAGAGAGGTCCCGACGCTACGAGCCCACAGACGTTCCTGTGACGAGCCTCAGCGCGCGGGCTTCCTGCATGCAAAACACGAGCACGACGGCATTCTTCTACTTTGTCCACAGTCTGTGGATAACTATGTGGACAGATTGTCGTCGTTTTATTGAGCCGCCGGTCAGGCGGCTCCGAGGGGGTAGTAGTCGTTGACCGCTAGCCCGGGTGCATCGTTCACCGACATCTGGAAAAGCGTGGTTGCCGAACTCAACGGTGACCTCGGCGGCACCACGACGCTGACCGCCCAACAACGGGCCTGGTTGCGCATGGTTCAGCCGCTGGTGCTGACCGAAGGTTTCGCGTTGCTGTCGGTGCCGACCCAATTCGTCCAGAACGAGATCGAACGCCACCTGCGCGAACCGATCATCGCCGCGTTGAGCCGACACCTCGGACAGCGCGTTGACCTGGGCGTTCGTATCGCGGTCCCGGACACCGACGACCGGTCGGTGCCGTCGGAGCCGGCTGAGGCCGCCGAGCCCGAACCGCTCACCGCGGCCGACGACCTCGACGACGACACCGAAGAGCTCTCGAGCGCCGAGGAGAGCTGGCCCCGGTACTTCAACCGGCCGCCCGCCGACGAATCCGCTGATCTGAGCCTCAACCGGCGCTACACCTTCGACACCTTTGTCATCGGGGCGTCCAACCGATTCGCGCATGCCGCGACATTGGCCATCGCCGAGGCGCCGGCCCGGGCCTACAACCCACTGTTCATCTGGGGCGAGTCGGGACTGGGCAAGACGCACCTGCTGCATGCGGCGGGCAATTACGCACAGAAGCTCTTCCCGGGCATGCGGGTGAAGTACGTCTCGACCGAGCAGTTCACCAACGACTTCATCAACTCGTTGCGTGACGACCGGACGGCGTCGTTCAAGCGCAGCTTCCGCGACATCGACGTGCTGCTGGTCGATGACATCCAGTTCATCGAAGGCAAGGAAAGCACTCAGGAAGAGTTCTTCCATACCTTCAATACGCTGCACAACGCGAACAAGCAGATCGTCATCTCGTCCGACCGGCCGCCGAAACAGCTTGCGACGCTGGAAGACCGGCTGCGCACCCGGTTCGAATGGGGTCTGATCACCGACGTTCAGCCGCCCGAGCTGGAGACCCGCATCGCGATCCTGCGCAAGAAGGCGCAGATGGATCGGCTGGATGTCCCGGACGACGTGCTGGAGCTGATTGCCAGTCGCATCGACCGCAATATCCGCGAGCTCGAGGGTGCGTTGATCCGGGTGACGGCGTTCGCGTCGCTCAACAAGACGATGATCGACAAGTCCCTGGCTGAGATTGTGCTGCGAGATCTCATCGCCGACGCCGGCACCACCCAGATCAGTATCGCCACGATCATGGCGGCCACGGCCGAGTACTTCGAGACCAGCGTCGAGGAGCTTCGCGGCCCCGGAAAGACCCGCGCCGTCGCGCTCTCCCGGCAGATCGCCATGTATCTGTGCCGGGAGCTCACGGACCTGTCATTGCCGCGGATCGGCCAGGCCTTCGGCCGCGACCACACTACGGTGATGTACGCCGAGCGCAAGATCAAGAAGGAAATGGCTTCGCGGCGTGAGGTTTTCGATCACGTCAAAGAGCTCACCACCCGGATCCGGCAGCGTTCCAAGCACTGAATCCGTCTCTTCCAACACCGGCCCCGGGCGATCACGCCTGCGGGCCGGTGTTGTTTTTCGGCACAAGCGTGCTCTTCCCATCGCCCGGATCCGACGAGATCCAGGCCGATTTTCGCGCCGTCGCGCCGGTTCGTCAAAAAAACTTTGGCAACACAGGCATCTTTTGTCACACGATTCGGCTGTGCACAGCGCTGTGTACTACATGGGATAAACCCTGGGATTTTGCTCAGAACAATCCACACGGCCAGATCGCTCCACAAATACACGGATTGGATTAACAGCGCCTGCACAGTCTGCCCACAGGCCCGGATCCCGCCGGTGAGCCCTCCACCAGCAACTCCGTGGATCCATCCACAGCGTGCACAACCCCTATTACTAATACCTTTAGATCTCTCTAGATCTTCTTCTAAAAGCAGTCCGGTGGGGAAACTCCCGGTGGACAACCGGATCCCGACAGGTTTCCGGGGGTCATCGCGCGCTCTCCGGCCTGATCGTTTAGCTTTCAACTTCACGCGGAACGCTCTACGGTGTTGTTCGATAGCCGGAACCAACGCCGATGCGTGGTGCCTTCGCCTCACGGCGGGATCCGGCAGGCAAGCGTGGTGGGGTTACAGCGAAGGGACGCTATGGACGTGGCGACGACAGCGGGTCTGACCGATTTGAAGTTCCGTCTGGTTCGGGAAGATTTCGCCGACGCCGTGGCCTGGGTGGCCCGGATCCTGCCGTCCCGGCCGCTGAACCCGGTCCTGGCCGGTGTGCTGCTGACCGGCTCCGACGACGGTCTGACCATCTCCGGATACGACTACGAGGTATCCGCCGAAGTTCGCGTCGCAGCTGAAATCTCTTCTCCTGGAAGCGTTTTGGTGTCAGGCAAGCTGCTTTCGGACATTACTCGCGCACTGCCGGCCAAACCCGTCGAACTCAGCGTCGAAGGCACCCGGGTGGCGCTGAGCTGCGGTAGCGCCCGATTCTCGCTGCCGACCATGGCGGTCGAGGACTACCCCGCGCTGCCGGCCCTGCCGGACGAGACCGGCGTCGTGCCCGCCAGCGTCTTCTCCGAGGCCATCGGCCAGGTGGCGGTCGCCGCCGGCCGCGACGACACCCTGCCGATGCTGACCGGTGTCCGCGTCGAGATCTCGGGCGAGAAGGTCGTCCTGGCGGCCACCGATCGCTTCCGACTCGCGGTTCGTGAGCTCACGTGGAATTCCGCGGTGCCGGATCTCGAAGCCGCTGTGCTGGTTCCGGCCAAGACCCTCGCGGAGTCGGCCAAGTCCGGATCCGACGGCAACGAGGTGCACCTGTCGCTGGGTGCCGGTCAGGCCGTCGGCAAGGACGGGATGCTGGGTATCCGCAGCAACGGCAAGCGCACCACCACGCGCCTGCTGGATGCCGAATTCCCGAAATTCCGCCAGCTGCTGCCGGCTGAGCACACCGCGGTGGCCACCATCGGTGTCGCCGAGCTCACCGAAGCCATCAAGCGTGTCGCGCTGGTCGCCGATCGTGGTGCCCAGGTCCGGATGGAGTTCGCCGACGACATCCTGCGGCTGTCCGCCGGTGCCGACGACGTCGGTCGCGCCGAGGAAGACCTGCCGGTCGAGTTCTACGGTGAGCCGCTGACCATCGCGTTCAACCCCACCTATCTCACCGACGGGTTGGGTTCGCTGCACGCCGACCGCGTCACTTTCGGCTTCACCACCCCCAGCAAGCCTGCGGTGTTGCGTCCGGCCGGGGAGAATCAGTACTCGGGATCCGGACCGTTCCCCGCCGGGGACACCGACTACGTGTACTTGTTGATGCCAGTGCGCCTGCCGGGCTGACCGGAACCGAACAGCGGAGGACGCACACATGCAGCTGGGGTTGATCGGCCTCGGAAAAATGGGCTTCAACATGCGCGAGCGTCTGCGCGGTGGCGGCCACGAAGTCATCGGATACGACCCGCGGCCCGAGGTCAGCGACGTGCCGTCACTCGCGGCCCTCGCCGAGCAGCTCGAAGCGCCGCGCGTGGTCTGGGTCATGGTGCCCTCGGGTGAGATCACCCGGGAGACCATCGAGGATCTCACCGGGGTGCTGAGCTCCGGTGACCTGGTGATCGACGGCGGCAACTCGCGCTACACCGAAGACGGTATTCACGCAAAACTGTTGGCGGACAAGGGTATCGGCTTCATCGACGCCGGGGTCTCCGGTGGCGTCTGGGGATTGACCGAGGGTTACGGCCTGATGATCGGCGGCAGTGACGACGACGTCGCGCGCGCCATGCCGATCTTTGAGACGCTGCGGCCCGAGGGAGATCTCGCCGACGGCTTCGTCCACGCCGGCCCGGTCGGTGCCGGACATTTCGCCAAGATGGTGCACAACGGCGTCGAGTACGCGCTGATGACCGCCTACGGCGAGGGTTATGAGATGCTCGCCGCCGAGCCATTGATCACCAGCCCGCAGGCGGTCTACCAGGCCTGGAGCAACGGCACCGTGGTGCGGTCCTGGCTGCAGCAGCTGCTGGCCAAGGCGCTCAAGGAAGATCCCCAGTTGGCCGACATCAGTGGCTACACCGAGGACTCCGGTGAAGGCCGGTGGACGGTCGAGGAAGCCATCCGGTTGCGGGTCCCCGTGCCGGGCATCGCGGCGTCGCTGTTCGCGCGGTTCCTGTCTCGACAGGAGGACTCGCCGACCATGAAAGCCGTTGCAGCACTTCGTAATCAGTTCGGTGGCCACGCCGTACAGAGGGTCAGTAAGTCCGGCTAGGTGTTCGTTCGACAGCTCACCCTGACCGACTTCCGATCTTGGCCGCGGCTCGACCTGGAACTGGCTCCGGGTCGGACCGTGTTCGTCGGACAGAACGGTTTCGGCAAGACCAATATCGTTGAGGCCCTGTGGTATACCGCCACACTCGGGTCTCACCGGGTGGCGTCCGACGCACCCTTGATCCGGTCTGGCTGTGAGCGGGCGGTGGTGTCCACCATCGTGGTCAACGAGGGCCGGGAACTCGCGGTGGATCTCGACATCACCGCGGGCCGCGCGAACAAAGCCCGGCTGAACCGCTCCCCCGTCCGGTCGGCCCGGGAAATTCTCGGCGCCCTTCGGGCGGTGTTGTTCGCACCGGAAGATCTGTCGCTGGTTCGCGGCGATCCCGGGGAGCGCCGGCGCTATCTCGATGAACTGGCCAGCACCCGTCGGCCCCGGTTGGGCGGGGTGCGCGCGGATTACGAAAAAGTGGTCCGGCAGCGCACCGCACTGCTGAAATCCGCGGGCGCCAGTCGTTTTCGCGGCAGTGATGCCGGCGCGCTGGAAACCCTCGACGTCTGGGACGGTCACCTGGCCAGTCACGGGGCCGAACTGATCGCCGCTCGCGTCGACCTGATCAACGAATTGCACCCGGAGATCACGAAGGCTTACCAGCTGCTGGCGCCGTCGTCGCGGCCCGCGTCGGTGCGCTACCGCAGTTCCGTGGCAGCTGTCGAAGAACAGGCCGGCACCGGGTCGACCGACATCGCGGCGTATCAGACCGCACTGCTCGTCGAACTCACCCGGCGCCGAAGCGCGGAACTTGAGCGCGGCGTGTGTCTGGTCGGGCCGCACCGCGATGATCTCGAGCTGCGCCTCGGTGATCAGCTCGCGAAAGGTTTTGCCAGCCACGGCGAATCGTGGTCCATGGCGCTGGCGCTGCGGCTGGGCGCGTACGAACTGCTGCGCACGGACGGCACCGATCCGGTCCTGCTCCTTGATGATGTCTTCGCCGAACTCGATTCGGCACGCCGGCGGGCGCTCGCTGACGTGGCACAATCGGCGGAGCAGGTTTTGGTCACTGCCGCGGTGCCTGATGACATTCCCCAGGACTGGGACGGCACCCGGATCAATGTGGTGATGCGCGACGACGACGACGGCGGGCGGATTTCGGTGGTGGACGCATGAGCGAGGCTGACCGAACGAATCAACCGGACAGGGCAGACGAGCCTGCGAAGCCCGACCTGCCGGAAAGTGCTTTCCCGCCGCCGCATCTCGCCCATCTGAAGGGCATGGATCTGGTGCGCCGCACGCTGGAGGAAGCCCGCGGCGCGGCCCGGAGCCAAGGAAAAGATGTCGGCCGAGGCCGGAACGCGCCCGTCTCCAAGGCGCGCCGCGGCGGCGGTCGCCGCACCTGGTCCGGTCCCGGGCCTGATCGCCGGGACCCGCAATTGCTGGGCTCGGCGACCATGGATATGGCCCGCAACCGGGGCTGGTCGGGCCGGATGGCCGAAGGATCGGTGTTCGGCCAGTGGTCGACGGTGGTCGGCGACCAGATCGCGGAGCACGCCTCCCCCACCTCCCTACGCGAGGGCATTCTGACGGTGACGGCGGAATCCACCGCCTGGGCGACCCAGTTGCGGATGGTGCAGTCCCAGATTTTGGCGAAAATCGCGGCGGCCGTCGGCGACGGGGTCGTCACGTCGCTGAAAATCCTGGGTCCGTCGGGACCGACGTGGCAGCAGGGTCCACGTAACTACGGGGCCCGCGGTCCCCGCGACACCTTCGGCTGAGGCCGGATCCGGGGGTCGCTCAGCGCGCCGATGCGTCCAAGATGACGCCCCTGGAGCGTCCGGACGCGACGTCACCCGAGAAATTCCCCGCACGGCGCGAACAGACGTGTCAAAACGCTGTCAGAAAGTCAGTGCCGTCGGCCCCTACCGGTAGACTGTCGACAGATCTGAGTGCGGTGTCCTCACCGCCCCGCGAACCCCAAGGAGACGCGTCCGACGTGGCTGCCCAAAAGAAGGATGCGCCGGCTGAGTACGGTGCCGATTCGATCAAGGTCCTCGAAGGTCTGGAAGCGGTCCGTAAGCGTCCCGGTATGTACATCGGGTCCACCGGCGAGCGCGGTCTGCACCACCTGGTCTGGGAAGTCGTGGACAACGCCGTCGATGAGGCGATGGCCGGTTTCGCCACCAAGGTCGATGTCCGCATCCTCGAAGACGGCGGAGTCCAGGTCACCGACGACGGCCGCGGCATCCCCGTCGCGATGCACGCCACCGGTATCCCGACCATTGACGTCGTCATGACCGTGCTGCATGCCGGCGGCAAGTTCGAAGAAGGCGCCTACCAGGTGTCCGGTGGTCTGCACGGCGTCGGCGTCTCGGTGGTCAACGCCCTGTCGACGCGGCTCGAGGCCGACATCCACAAGGACGGTTTCGAGTGGCACCAGACCTATGACAAATCGGTCCCCGGCACCCTGCGCAAGGGTGAGCCGTCGAAGAAGAACGGTTCGACCATTCGGTTCTGGGCCGACCCGGACATCTTCGAGACCACGGTCTACGACTTCGAGACCATCGCCCGCCGCCTGCAGGAGATGGCCTTCCTGAACAAGGGTCTGACCATCGAGCTGACCGACGAACGGGTCGTCGCGGCAGCGGTTGTCGATGAGGTGGTCAGCGATCACGCAGAAGCACCCAAGACCGCCGAGGAAAAGGCAGCCGAAGCGTCGGGTCCGCAGAAGGTCAAGCACCGGGTCTATCACTACCCGGATGGTCTGGTCGATTTCGTCAAGCACATCAACCGCACCAAGAGCGCCATCCAGCAGAGCATCATCGACTTCGGCGGCAAGGCCGAAGGCCACGAGGTCGAGATCGCGATGCAGTGGAACGCCGGGTACTCGGAGTCGGTGCACACCTTCGCGAACACCATCAACACGCATGAGGGCGGCACCCACGAAGAGGGCTTCCGCGCCGCGCTGACCACGGTGGTCAACAAGTACGCGCGCGACAAGAAACTGCTCAAGGAAAAAGAAGCCAACCTCACCGGTGACGACATCCGGGAAGGTCTCGCGGCCGTCGTCTCGGTGAAGGTCCGCCAGCCCCAGTTCGAGGGCCAGACCAAGACCAAGCTGGGCAACACCGAGGTCAAGTCCTTCGTGCAGAAGATCTGTAACGAGCAGCTGACCCACTGGTTCGAGGCCAACCCCGCCGAAGCCAAGACGGTGGTCAACAAAGCGGTGTCGTCCTCACAGGCCCGCCTCGCCGCGCGCAAGGCGCGTGAGCTGGTGCGTCGCAAGAGCGCGACCGATATCGGTGGTCTGCCCGGCAAGCTGGCGGACTGCCGCTCCACCGACCCGACGAAGTCGGAACTGTATGTGGTGGAGGGCGATTCGGCCGGCGGTTCGGCCAAGAGTGGCCGGGACTCGATGTTCCAGGCGATCTTGCCGCTGCGCGGAAAGATCATCAACGTCGAGAAGGCCCGCATCGACCGGGTGCTGAAGAACAACGAAGTCCAGGCCATCATCACGGCCCTGGGCACTGGTATTCACGACGAGTTCGACTTGTCGAAGCTGCGGTACCACAAGATCGTGCTGATGGCCGACGCCGACGTCGACGGCCAGCACATCTCGACGTTGCTGCTGACGCTGCTGTTCCGTTTCATGAAGCCGCTGGTGGAGAACGGCCACATCTTCTTGGCCCAGCCGCCGCTGTACAAGCTCAAATGGCAACGCAGCGAACCGGAATTCGCCTACTCGGACCGCGAGCGGGACGGCCTGCTCGAGGCCGGCAAGGCCGCGGGCAAGCGGATCAACACTGACGACGGCATCCAGCGCTACAAGGGTCTGGGCGAGATGGACGCCAAGGAGCTGTGGGAGACCACCATGGATCCGTCGGTCCGGGTGCTGCGTCAGGTCACCCTCGATGACGCCGCGGCTGCCGACGAACTGTTCTCGATCCTGATGGGCGAGGACGTCGAAGCACGCCGCAGCTTCATCACCCGCAACGCGAAAGACGTGCGCTTCCTTGATGTCTAGCGATCAGAGACTGTGAGTCCGGCCCGGCGCGACCACCAAAACGCAATGTTTAACGTGAAACAATCCGCAGAAGGAATTCGATGACCGACACCATGCCGCCCGCGGGCGACCGCATCGAACCGGTTGACATCCAGCAGGAGATGCAGCGCAGCTACATCGATTACGCCATGAGCGTCATCGTCGGCCGTGCCCTCCCCGAGGTCCGAGACGGCCTCAAGCCGGTGCACCGCCGCGTGCTCTACGCGATGTACGACTCGGGGTTTCGGCCGGATCGTTCGCATGCCAAGTCGGCACGTTCGGTCGCCGAGACCATGGGTAACTACCACCCGCACGGCGACTCGTCGATCTACGACACCCTGGTCCGCATGGCCCAGCCGTGGTCGCTGCGGTACCCGCTGGTCGACGGCCAGGGCAACTTCGGCTCGCCGGGCAATGACCCTGCCGCCGCCATGCGTTACACCGAGGCCCGGCTCACGCCGTTGGCTATGGAGATGCTGCGTGAAATCGACGAGGAGACAGTCGATTTCATCCCCAACTATGACGGCCGCGTGCAAGAGCCGACCGTCCTGCCCAGCCGGTTCCCGAACCTGCTGGCCAACGGCTCCGGCGGTATCGCCGTCGGTATGGCCACCAACATCCCGCCGCACAACCTCCGCGAACTGGCCGAGGCCGTGTACTGGTGCCTGGAGAACCACGAGGCCGACGAGGAAGCCACCCTCGAAGCGTGCATGGAGCGGGTCAAGGGCCCGGACTTCCCCACCCACGGTCTGATCGTCGGGACGCAGGGCATCTCGGACACCTACCGCACCGGCCGCGGCTCGGTGCGCATGCGCGGCGTCGTCGAGATCGAGGAAGACGCCAAGGGCCGCACCTCGCTCGTCATCACCGAGCTGCCCTACCAGGTCAACCACGACAACTTCATCACCTCGATCGCCGAGCAGGTGCGCGACGGCAGGATCGGCGGCATCTCGAACATCGAGGACCAGTCCAGCGACCGCGTGGGTCTGCGCATCGTCGTCGACCTCAAGCGCGACGCGGTCGCCAAGGTGGTGCTGAACAACCTCTACAAGCACACCCAGCTGCAGACCAGCTTCGGCGCCAACATGCTGTCGATCGTCGACGGCGTGCCGCGCACCCTGCGGCTCGACCAGATGATCCGCTACTACGTCGCGCACCAGCTCGACGTCATCAACCGGCGCACCCGCTATCGGTTGCGCAAGGCCAACGAGCGCGCTCACATCTTGCGCGGCTTGGTGAAAGCCCTTGACGCCCTTGATGAAGTCATCGCGCTGATCCGGGCCTCCCCGAACGCCGACGCAGCCCGGGGCGGCTTGATGGAGCTGCTCGAAGTCGACGAGATCCAGGCGCAGGCCATCCTCGACATGCAGCTGCGCCGCCTCGCCGCCCTGGAACGTCAGCGCATCGTCGACGATCTGGCCAAGATCGAAGCCGAGATCGCCGACCTCGAGGACATCCTGGCCAAGCCGGAGCGGCAGCGCGCCATCGTCCACGACGAGCTCAAGGAGCTCGCCGACAAGTACGGCGACGACCGTCGTACCCGGATCATCGCGGCCGACGGCGATGTCACCGATGAGGACCTCATCCAGCGCGAGGACGTCGTCGTCACCATCACCGAGACCGGCTACGCCAAGCGCACCAAGACCGACCTGTACCGCAGCCAGAAGCGCGGCGGCAAGGGCGTGCAGGGTGCCGGGCTCAAGCAGGACGACATCGTCAACCACTTCTTCGTCTGCTCCACGCACGACTGGATCCTGTTCTTCACCACGCAGGGCCGGGTGTACCGGGCCAAGGCCTACGAACTGCCCGAGGCCTCGCGGATCGCGCGTGGTCAGCACGTGGCGAACCTGCTGGCCTTCCAGCCGGAGGAGCGCATCGCTCAGGTCATCCAGATCAAGAGCTATGAGGACGCGCCGTACCTGGTGCTCGCCACCCGCAACGGTCTGGTGAAGAAGTCCAAGCTGGCCGACTTCGACTCGAACCGTTCCGGCGGCATCGTCGCGATCAACCTGCGCGACGGTGACGAACTGGTCGGGGCGGTGTTGTGCTCCGCCGAAGAGGACCTGCTGCTGGTGTCCGCCAACGGCCAGTCCATCCGCTTCTCGGCAACCGACGAGGCGCTGCGGCCGATGGGCCGGGCCACCTCCGGTGTGCAGGGCATGCGGTTCAACGAGGACGACCGGCTGCTGTCGCTCAACGTCGTGATCCCGGACACCTACCTGTTGGTCGCGACCGCGGGCGGTTACGCCAAGCGGACGGCCATCGACGAGTACACCGCGCAGGGCCGCGGCGGCAAGGGCATCCTCACGATCCAGTACGACCCGAAGCGTGGCAGTCTGGTCGGAGCGTTGATCGTCGATGACGAGACCGAGCTGTACGCCATCACTTCCGGCGGTGGTGTCATCCGGACCGCGGCACGTCAGGTGCGCAAGGCCGGGCGGCAGACCAAGGGTGTGCGGTTGATGAACCTGGGTGAGGGCGACACACTGATTGCCGTCGCGCGCAACGCTGAAGAGGCCGAAGGTGGCGACGAAATCGACGCCGAGATCGAAACCGCGACCGAGACCGACGAAACGTAGTGCTGCGGCTGCCCGCAGCCGCACTGATTGAAGGAGCCGCCAGGTGAGTTCCCCGAACGAGCCGGGATACACCCGTACCGGTGACGGACCCGCGAGCAACAACGGGCCTGCCGGATCGGGTGGCGGCGCCCATGCGGCCGACCAGGGCGGCGAGGCGCCGCCCTGGCAGCGGGCCCGCACGGGAGCACCGACGGACGCGCCGGCGGCCGCCGGGCAGAGCCTGGACGACCGGCTCAACCGGTTCGTCAGCGGCAGCGGAGGTTCGGCTTCAGAAGCCGAGACGACCATCACGCCGGCCGTCACCCCCGACGTCCCGCCGGTGCCCCCGGTACCGGCCGTGACTCCGACGGGCAACGTGCCGCCGAAGCCCGTCCGGGCGACCGAGACGGTTCGGACGGAGACCCGGCCCGAAGCCGCGTATGCCAGCGAGATCCCGGATCTGTCCCGCCAGCCGCAGCGTCGGGCGTCGGGTGAACCACGAGAGCCGCGCAGTACCGTCGCCACCGTCTCTCCGGCCCCGGCCCCGGCACGTTCGGCGGCACCGCGGAGCCGCGTGGGTGCCCGGCAGGACGGCCCGGTGCGGGCCAGCATGCAGGTGCGCCACGTCGATCCGTGGAGCGTGTTGAAGGTCTCGTTGGTGCTGTCGGTGGCGCTGTTCTTCGTCTGGATGATCGCGGTGGCGTTCCTCTACCTGGTCCTCGGTGGCATGGGTGTGTGGAGCAAGCTCAACAGCAACGTCGGCGATCTGCTCACCAGTGGTGGCGGCAGCGGCGGTGAATTGGTTTCTGCCAGTACGATTTTCGGTGGCGCGACCCTCGTCGGGTTGGTCAACATCGTGCTGCTGACGGCCATGGCCACCGCGGCGGCGTTCGTCTACAACCTGACGACCGATCTGGTCGGTGGGGTTGAGGTGACGCTCGCCGATCGTGACTAGTCGGCAGGCCTGCGGGCGCGACTGACGTCGCGTTTTGGGCGCAGAGGTCCCCATACGGTAATCTCATCGCTCGGCCGCAAGGCCACTTTCGGGCCTATAGCTCAGGCGGTTAGAGCGCTTCGCTGATAACGAAGAGGTCGGAGGTTCGAGTCCTCCTAGGCCCACGGAAGTCGGTATCACCGACTCCCCCACCGGAAGGGTGCACCGTGAGATTGGTTCTGCTGGTGCTCGGTGCCATGGTCGCAGTCGCCGCCGGCTTCGTATGGCGGACCCGGCATGGCGCAGAGGTCTGGCACTCAATTCCGGACACCATCGAGGGGCCTTAGCTCAGTTGGTAGAGCGCTGCCTTTGCAAGGCAGATGTCAGGAGTTCGAATCTCCTAGGCTCCACAAATCACATAGGTAGTTCACAAGCGGTCTCGGTCAGATAGCCGAGGCCGCTTTTCTCGTCTGTCGCCGCGTCGTCGGTGGAGTCGACGCTCATCGCTCGGTGTTCGGCGTACCGCTGCGAGCATTGCGGTACGCCGTCGGGGTCTCGTTGAACCACCGTTTGCAGGCTCGCGTCAGCACGCTCTGTTCGGCGTAACCGAGTTGCCGGCACAGCTGTACCAGGGGCAGATCGGTGTCGAGCAGCAATCTGTTGGCGAGTTCGCGACGGGTCTGATCGACCATCTGACCGAAGGTCATTCCGTCGGCGGCGAGCCGTCGTTGCAGTGTCTTGGGGTGGATGCGGAACTGGCGGGCGACGAGTTCGGCGGTCAGCTCTCCGGTGGGCAGCAGTTGGCGGATGATGCTGCGCACGGTGTCGGTGAAGCCGCGCGCATGTTCGGTGCGGGTGTTGGACAGGAAATGCAGGGCGAGCTGATGAGCCAGCGGATCGTGGTTGAGCGGGCGTTCCAGGTCCGCGGCGCGCAAGGTGAATCCGGCGATCGGCTCGTTGAAATGCGCCGGGCAGCCGAAGTAGCGGCGGTAGTCGGCTTTGGTGCCCAGCGCGGGGTGCGGCAGGTGCACGGCGACCGGCCGGTATGTGGTGCCCAGGAACAAGTGCAGCACGCGCAGGGTGACGCCGAGAGCCAGCTCGACGGCCTGGGCCTGGGGCGGCGGCGGGTGCAAGAGGAAGTCGAATTCGAACCGGCACAACGTCTCGTCGGAGTGGGCGTCGATGTGGGCGGTGATCCCGGGACTGTAGGCGGCCAGGTAGGTGTCGAGGATGGTGAACGCGTCGGCCACCGTGGAGGCGGTGCGGGCCGCGACACCGACGGGGCCGAGGATGTCGATGCTCTGCCGCAGGGCCAGCCGGCGACCGAAGTCGTCCACACCCAGCACCACCGCGGCACTTTCGACCGCCGCGATGGCATGGCGCAACGGAATGTACCGGTCACGTTGACCGGCGTCGGCGGGATCGATGTTGGCGAGTTGCAGCAACGCCGCCGGGTCGCCGCCGAGGGTGGCGGCGAGCACGCTGAACCCCACCAGTGACGACCCCTGGATCAACTGCATGTCCATGACGATCAAGAAGATGTCCGGCGAAGTCAAGACACTGACTCATGCGTCAGGCAACGATGGGCGGGGCTCGGGTGACAGAAGGGGACAATGCATGACACGACGAGGTGAATCGTGGCGCCGCTGGCTGGCGGCGGCCGCAGCGACGACGCTGGCGATCACGCTGACCGGCTGCGGTAGCGGCAAGGATTCGGGCAAGGATTCGAAGGAGCAAGCTGAGGTGACCACTGCGCAAGTCCGGGAGATCGCCAAGGAGGCGTACATCTACGGCTACCCGATGGTGGACAACTATCGGATCCAGTACGCCTACTTCCAGGACAAGCAGAATCCGCAGTTCATGGCGCCCTGGAACACGCTGCATTCGTTCGCGAAGGTGTTCACTCCGGCCGATACCGTCACTCAGACGCCCAACTCGGATACCCCGTACGGCTTTTTCGGCGCCGATCTGCGCACAGAGCCGTACGTGTTGAGCGTTCCGACAATCGAAGCCAACCGCTACTACTCGCTCCAGTTCATCGATCAGTACACGTACAACTTCGACTACGTGGGTAGCCGCACCACCGGCAACAAGGCCGGGAAGTACTTGCTGGCGGGGCCGAACTGGAAGGGCGAGAAGCCCATCGGCATCGACAAGGTCATTCGGTCGGAGACCGATTTCGCGTTCGTGGGGTACCGCACCCAGCTGTTCGGTCCCAGCGACATAGACAACGTGAAGGCCATCCAGGCGCAGTACAAGGCGGAACCGCTGTCGAAGTACGAGGACAAGCCGGCCCCGGCAGCTGCGCCGGCGGTCGACTTCGTGGTTCCGCAGACCCCGGACGAGCAGCGGAAGTCGACGAAGTTCTTCGAGACCCTCGATTTCATCCTGCAGTTCACTCCGGTGCTCGATACCGAGAAGGACCTGCGCGCGAAATTGGCCTCGATCGGGGTCGGTACCGACAAGAAGCTCGACATCAGCGCACTGCCGGCGGACAAGCAGCAGGCGTTCCAGGACGGACTCAACGACGCCTGGACCGAGTACAACCAGTTGCAGGCCAAGATCGACAAGGGCGAGGTCACCTCGGCGCAGCTGTTCGGTGACCGTCAGACACTCGGGACCAACTACCTGTACCGCATGGCCGGCGCCATCAACGGCATCTACGGCAACAGTGTGGCCGAGGCGATGTACCCGATTTTCCGGACGGATTCGGCGGGCGCCACGCTGGACGGGGCCAACAAGTACGTGTACCGGTTCGCTCCCGGGCAGCTTCCACCGGTCAAGGGTTTCTGGTCACTCACCATGTACCGGCTGCCCGAAAGCCTGCTGGTCGCCAATCCGATCAATCGGTACCTGATCAACGCGCCGATGCTGCCCGAACTGAAGAAGGATGCCGATGGCGGCTACACCTTCTACGTCCAGAAGGAATCGCCGGGCGCGGACAAGGAGTCCAACTGGTTGCCTGCGCCGGACGGGCCGTTCGTGTTGGTCGAGCGCCTGTACTGGCCCGAGTCGGCCGCCCTCGACGGCACCTGGAAGGCCCCGTTGCCGCAGCGCGCCCCGTGACACCGGTCGGACTGCTCGACACCATCTGAAAACCCATGGTGCCCAACGGGATCGAGCATCCGAGAACGCAGCTCGGATCGCGTCGGCCCCGGCGGGAATGGCGAGTACGAGCACATAGCGGTGATCGCCGGCATTGATCAGGGGTGCGGCGTCACATCCACGCTGGGCGGCAGCGGCGAGGGTTCGGGCTTCATCGACCGCCGCACGATCGAGAACGTGATCCCGCCCAGCGCCAGGACCGCCACGGTGGCTCCGGCCATCAGCAGCGGACGACGACGCTTCGCCCCGGCCGGCCGGGCGTCCACCAGCACCGCCAGATCGCCGGCGGAAGCCTCGCCCGTCCGGCGACACCGCCGCCCCACCCACCGAGCGGTCCCCAGCGTGGAGCCGACGCCGAGCCCGAGCACCCCGCGCAAGATCAGCAGTGGCCCGACGATGGAGTACTTCAGTCCCCGGCCCAGCCGGGCGCCGGAGCTGGGGCTACTGACCTCGGGGACGTTCTCGGTGACAGTGCTCATCAACCAACCTCTCTGCCGGACAAGAATTCTTCGGGCCTCCGAAGTGGGGGCTCGGTTTCACGCTAGGCCTTCCACGTTATTCGGTGGGGGGCGACTTCGGGGTCTTAAATGTGAGTGGCAGACTGACTTTCCGTGACGAGCCCCATTCAGACTGCGACCGCGACGCTGCACACCAACCGCGGTGACATCAAGATCGCTTTGTTCGGTAACCACGCCCCCAAGACCGTCGCCAACTTCGTTGGTCTGGCCCAGGGCACCAAGGATTACTCCACTGAGAACGCCTCGGGCGGCACCTCCGGCCCGTTCTACGACGGCGTTGTCTTCCACCGCGTCATCGACGGCTTCATGATCCAGGGCGGCGACCCGACCGGCACCGGCCGCGGCGGCCCGGGCTACCAGTTCGCTGACGAGTTCCACCCGGAGCTGCAGTTCGACAAGCCGTACCTGCTGGCCATGGCCAACGCCGGCCCGGGCACCAACGGTTCGCAGTTCTTCATCACCGTCGGCCCCACCCCGCACCTGAACCGTCGCCACACCATCTTCGGTGAGGTCGTCGATGCGGAGTCGCAGAAGGTCGTGGACGCCATCGCCACCACGTCCGTCGACCGTGGTGACCGCCCGACCGAGGCGGTCGTCGTCGACTCGGTCACCATTTCCTGATCCCAGCCTGACGCGCGGCGCGGCAGTCCCCTACCGGGGCCTGTCGCGCCGTTTGCGTTGCGGGTGCTGCCCTACCCGCCGAAACGGCATTCCAGCAGGCAACTACTCGCACTTGTCCTGCTGGAATGCCGTTTCGGCGGGAACTAGGGAATGAGGCCGGCGTCGGTCAGGGCGTCGAGGACGTTGATGGGGTCGGTGCCGACGTCCCATCGGGTGAAGACCAGGAGCCGGTCGTCGACGGTGTCGAGCTCCAAGAGCCGCACCTTGCGGGTCAGCCGGCGGAATTCGGTGATACGCACACTCTTGAGGTCGGCCTGTGTATAAGTCTGCGTGCTGAACCACCCGCGCACCACCAGCCCCGCCGGGGTGATGGCGAGCTTCGGCCGCGCCCGCCAGGACATGACGGCGAACACCAGCAGACCGATGGCCGCGATGCCGCCGAGAACACGTCCGGGCAGGTCAGTGACCGATGTCAGGGCCACTGCCGTCAGTGCGACGCCGAGGGCTCCACAGGCCGCGATGCCGGCGGTCGGGGGGCTCCATTGAGTTTGTTCCATGAGATGTCCACACCCTCAGGGGCAAGTTATCCACAGGCACTATCCCCAATGGGGATGAATCACATCGATGTGATTGCGTGACCGCCAGGTTGCCAGTTGGGTTACGTAACGAGACCGGTATGTAACGAACCGGGGCCGTTCACGCAGCTCAGCGCCACCGCATGGTCAGCAGCAGACCGGTGATCATGAATGCGAAGGCGATCGCGTAGTTCCATTGGGCGAGATCGGCCATCCACTGCAGCAGGTGGGGCGTGCCGGCGGGGTTCAGCGCGGCGAGCTGGAAGACAGCCAGCCAGATCAGGCCGATCAGCATCAGCGAGCAGAAGAACACCACGAACCACACGCTCGACGGTCCGGCCTTGACCTTCACCGGCGTCCGACTCACCGGGTTGATGGTGAAGTCGTTCTTCTTGCGAACCTTGGACTTGGGCATTGGTACCTTCGCGGACAGTCGGTGCCGCACATCCGGGCCGGTGGAGAAAAACCGGCAATTCGGTGCGACGATGGAGCGGTATGCACTCAGAGCCTAACGCAGAAGACGTGTCGCCTCGCAGGCCCCGGTGGACGGCTGGGACCTCGGAACCTGCCCAGCCGGCCCGCCACTCCGCCTGGCGATTCGGTGTGCCGGTGGTCTGTGTGCTTGCCGGCCTCCTGCTGGCCACCACGCACAGCGTGTCCGGCGGCAGCGAGATCCGGCGCAGTGACGCGCCCCGCCTCGTCGACATGGTGAAAGAGGCGAAACGCACCGTCGCCACCCGGACCGCCGAGCGCGACAACCTGCAGCATCAGCTCGAAAACCACCACGGCGGTACGCCCGGCGCCGACGCCGCCCTCGGCGCCATCACGAGCCGCGCCAACGAGCTCGGCCTGGAGCTGGGCCTCGATCCCATGCGTGGACCGGGCCTGGTGATCACCCTCAACGATGCACAGCGCAATGCGCAGGGTCAGTACCCGCGCGACGCCACCCCCGACGACCTCGTCGTGCATCAGCAGGACGTCCAGGCGGTGCTCAACGCGTTGTGGCTGGGTGGTGCCGAGGCCGTGCAGATGCAGGACCAGCGGATCCTGGCCACGTCGGCCCCGCGCTGCGTCGGGAACACCCTGCTGCTCAACGGCCGTACCTACAGCCCGCCGTACGTCGTCACGGTGATCGGCAACGTCGAGGGCATGCGGGCCGCGCTGGCTGCCGCGCCGTTGGTGACCTTGTACAAGCAGTACGTGGTGCGGTTCGGGCTCGGCTACACCGAGGAGCCGCGGGCGTCGGTCGACGTCGTCGGCCACCGGATGCCGCTGAAGCTCCAGTACGCCAAACCGGCTGGACCGGTCACATATTGATTGATCGGGTCTGTGGGTGACCCAGTAGCCTGGCGGCATGCAGGTTCTCGTCCTCGACAACTACGACAGCTTCGTGTTCAACCTGGTCCAGTACCTGGGTCAGCTCGGGGTGCACGCGCAGGTCTGGCGTAGCGACGACGAGCGTGTGTCCACCCCCGAGGGCGTCGCCGCCGTCGCCGAGGAGTTCGACGGGATCCTGGTGAGTCCCGGTCCCGGTACGCCCGAGCGCGCCGGCGCGTCCATTCCGTTGGTCCGCGCCTGTGCCGAGACCCGCACTCCCCTACTCGGCGTGTGCCTGGGACACCAGGCCATCGGGGTGGCTTTCGGTGGCACGGTGGACCGCGCGCCGGAGCTGCTGCACGGCAAGACCAGCCTGGTGCACCACGCGAATAGTGGTGTGCTGCAAGGACTTCCGGACCCGTTCACGGCCACCCGCTACCACTCGCTGACCATCCTGCCGGAGACCCTGCCGGATGAGCTGGAGGCCATCGGCCACACCGACAGCGGCGTCATCATGGCGGTCCGGCACCGCGAGCTGCCGATCCACGGGGTCCAGTTCCACCCGGAGAGCATCCTGACGCAGGGCGGTCACCGGATGCTGGCCAACTGGCTCGCCTTCTGCGGTCAGGCGCCCGACGGGGGACTGGTCAGTCGCCTCGAGCAGGAAGTCGCCGACGCCGTCTCGGCCGCGACCCGCACGGCCTGACCCCTTAGCCGACGAAACGGCATTCCAGCAGGACAAGTGCGAGTAGCCGCCTGCTGGAACGCCGTTTCGGCGCGAGTTACGAAGCGAAGCTCAGCGTGATCGACGCGCCGAAGTTGACGCCGCTGCCGGCTGCCGGCATCTGACTCACCACCGCATTGCTGCGCTGACCGCTGTTCTGCACGTCGGCGCCCTTGATCAGCACGCCGGTCCAGCCCAGTGCACGCAGGTTCGGCTCGGCGTCGGTCCAGAACTGACCGGCCAGGTTCGGCATGACGAACTGGTTGCCCTGCGAAACCTTCAGCGTGATAGGTGCGTCCTTGGCCGTCGGCGTACCCGCCGGCGGATCGCTCGCGATGATCTCGCCGGCCGGCTTCGGGCTGTCGGTCGGCGCCGTCAAGATCGTGGTGAAGCCGACGGTGTTCAGGTTCTTCGTCGCGATGTCGACGGTCTGCCCGTTGACATCGGGGATCGGCACCAGGCCCGGTCCGGAGCCGACGATGATCGTGATCACGTTGGTGATGGCCGACGTCTGGTGGGCCGGCGGGTTGGTCGCGATGACCCGGTCCTTCTGGTCCGGCAGCGACTGCGACACCGTCTGCTGGATGTTCCGGAAACCGGCGGACTGCAGCTTGGCCATCGCGTCGGCGGGCGAGAGCTTCGAGACGTCCGGGACCTCGCGCTGCTCGGGACCGGTGGAGATGTTGATGGTGATCTCGTCGCCGGCGGCCACCGACGTGTTGGCCGACGGCTCGGTGCCGATGACGTGGTCCGGCGCCACGGTGGAGTCGGGCCGCTGTTGCGTGCGGGTCTTGAAGCCGCGGTTCTGCAGGTTCGCGACGGCGTCGGCCTGAGCCAGCCCGCGCACGTCCGGAATCTGCTGGTCGTGCGGCCTGCCGCCGATGAGGTTGATGGCCACGGTGACGACGACCGTCAGCACGGCCAGGATGGCGGCGGCGATGAGCCAGCGACCGATCGGCGTCGCGGCCCGGTCCGTCGAGCGGTACGGCTGCGGGGTGACGCTGATCTGCTCCGGCATCATGCTGCGCGGCCCACCGAACCCGCCGGTGCCCATCATCGCGGTGCGCTCGGCGTCGGTGAGCACCTTGGGGGCGTCGGGAGCTTCGCCGGCGTGCACGCGGATCAGGTCGTTCCGCATGTCCGCCGCGCTCTGGTACCGGTTGTCCGGATTCTTCGCCAGGGCCTTGAGCACGACTGCGTCCAGCTCGGGTGAGATGCCGGCGTGCCGCTGCGACGGCGGCACCGGGTCCTCGCGGACGTGCTGGTAGGCCACCGCGACCGGGGAGTCGCCGACGAAGGGCGGCTCACCGGTGATCAGTTCGTAGAGCACGCAGCCCAGCGAGTACACGTCCGAGCGGGCGTCGACGTTCTGCCCGCTGGCCTGCTCGGGCGACAGGTACTGGGCGGTGCCGATGACCGCCGCGGTCTGTGTCATCCGGTTGCTGCTGTCGGCGATGGCGCGGGCGATGCCGAAGTCCATGACCTTGACCGCGTTGGCCTTGCTGATCATGATGTTCGCCGGCTTGATGTCCCGGTGCACGATGCCGTGCTGGTGACTGAAGTTCAGGGCCTGGCAGGCGTCGGCGATGATCTCGATGGCGCGCTGCTGCGGCAGCGGCCCCTCGGTGTGCACGATGTCGCGCAGTGTCACGCCGTCGACATACTCCATGACGATGTACGGCAGCGGGCCGTTGGGCGTCTCGGCCTCACCGGTGTCGTAGACCGCGACGATCGCCGGATGGTTCAGCGCCGCGGCGTTCTGCGCCTCCCGGCGGAAACGCAGGTAGAAGCTCGGGTCCCGAGCCAGGTCGGCGCGCAGCACCTTGACCGCCACGTCTCGGTGCAGACGTAGATCGCGGCCGAGGTGAACCTCGGACATGCCGCCGAAACCGAGGATGTCCCCCAGTTCGTAGCGGTCGGAGAGGTGCTGGGGCGTGGTCATGAAATGGCCGGTCCTGACAATTCAGGGAGCGAAGCCGACTGACCCGCCGGTGCGCCGGGCGTCTTCGTGGTCTCGGTGATGGTGTTGGTGACGGTGGACTGCTGCTGGTTCTTCTGGTCCTGGCGGTCCTGCGCGTTGAGCACGATCAGGATCGCGATGACGATCGCCAGCGCACCCAGGACACCAGCCGCCCACAGCAGGGCGCGCTGACCGGGCGAGAAAGTCCGCCGTGCGGGCGGGGCCGGCCGATGGCTACCGGTGGCGGGCCGGGGCCGCGGGGTTGCCGGTGCCGGACGGACGGCCAGTTCGTTGCTCGTGCGGGCCTGCGTGCTCGACGGAATCGCCGCGGGAGCGGCCCGGCCGATGGTCGGCGCCTGGTTGGGCCGCGGGGGGCGGCGTCCGGCCCGGACTGCGGCGACGGCGTCGGCGAACGGTCCACCGCTGCGGTACCGGTGGATGGCGTCCTTGGCGAGGCTGATCTCGATCAGCTCCCGGACGTTCGGGGGCAGGTCGGGCGGCAGTGGTGGCGGCGCTTCCTTGATGTGCTTCATCGCGACGGTCAGGGCGCCGTCGCCGGTGAACGGCCGCCGGCCGGACACGGACTCGTAGCCGACGACACCGAGCGAGTAGACGTCACTGGCCGCGGTGGCGTCGTGGCCCAGGGCCTGCTCGGGCGCGATGTACTGGGCGGTGCCCATCACCATGCCGGTCTGGGTGACGGGAGCCGCGTCGACGGCCTTGGCGATGCCGAAGTCGGTGAGCTTCACCTGGCCGGTGGGGGTGATCATGATGTTGCCGGGCTTGACGTCGCGGTGCACCAGGCCGGCGCTGTGCGCGACCTGCAGGGCCCGGCCCGTCTGCTCCAGCATGTCCAGCGAGTGCCGCAGCGACAGTCGGCCGGTGCGCTTGATCACCGAGTTCAACGGCTCGCCGTTGACGAGCTCCATGACGAGGTAGGCGGTGCGGCCGGAATCGTCGAGCTCGGTCTCGCCGTAGTCGTAGACGCTGGCGATGCCGGGGTGATTCAGCATCGCCACCGTGCGCGCCTCAGCGCGGAACCGCTCGACGAATTCGGGGTCGGTCGAGTACTCGGCCTTTAGCACCTTGATGGCGACCTGTCGGCCGAGCCTGCTGTCGACGCCCTCCCAGACTTGACCCATGCCGCCAGTGGCGATGAGTCGCTGAAGTCGATAGCGGCCGGAAAGTGTGACTCCGACCCGCGCGCTCATGATCCCTCCCGTAGCGCCGCGGCGATGGTGGCCCGCCCGATGGGTGCGGCCAGCGCACCGCCGGTCGCGGACAAACGGTCTCCACCATTCTCCACTAGGACGGCGACGGCGACCTTCGGGGATTTCGCCGGGGCAAAAGCGATGTACCACGCATGTGGTGGTGTGTGACGTGGATCGGTGCCGTGTTCGGCCGTGCCCGTCTTTGATGCGATCTGCACGCCGGCTATGGCTCCCTTCTGCTGCGTCACCTGCTCGGCGCCGACCATCAGATCCGTAAGTGTAGCCGCGACCTGGGATGAGATGGCCCGCCGCTGTTGGTGCGGTGAGGTAGCCGCGATGTTGGAAAGGTCAGGTCCCTTCAGGTCATCGACCAGGTACGGGGCCATGCTGACGCCGCCGTTGGCGATGGTCGCGGCAATCATCGCGTTCTGCAGCGGGGTCAGCGCGACGTCCTTCTGGCCGATGCTGGAGATACCCAGGGCCGGGGCGTCGGAGATCGGGCCGACGGTCGACTCCGCGACCTGCAGCGGAATCGACGGCGGCGGGGTGTCCAGGCCGAACTGCTTGGCCATGGTCCGCATCGCGTCGGCCCCGTTGTGCAGGCCCAGTTCGACGAAGGCGGTGTTGCAGGACTTGGCGAACGCCTCGCGCAGGGAGACCGTCGGACCCCCGCCGCACGCCGCGCCACCGTAGTTCTCCAGCGTGGCGGTGCTGTCCGGCAACGTGATTCGCGCGGCAGAGGTCAGCTGGGTGTCCGGGGTGGCACCGGCCTGCAGCGCCGCGGCGGTGGTCAGCACCTTGAATGTCGACCCCGGCGGGTAGGTCTCGGAGATCGCCCGGTTCTGCAGCGGTGAATCGGGGTTGTCGCGCAGCTCCTGCCAGGCGGCGGATTGCCGCTCGCTCTCGTGCGAGGCCAGCAGATTGGGGTCGTACGACGGAGACGACACCATGGCCAGAATCTTGCCGGTCGACGGATCGAGCGCCACCACCGAACCCTTGCACGGGTTGCCGCCGCAGCCCTGCTGCATGGCGTCCCATGCGGCCTGCTGGACCCGCGGCGCGATCGTGGTGTCGACGTTGCCGCCGCGCGGATCGCGGCCCGTGAAGAAGTCGGCGATGCGGTTGCCGAACAGCCGCTCGTCGGAGCCGTTGAGGATGCTGTCCTCGGCGCGCTCGAGGCCGGTGCTCGAGTACTGCAGCGAGTAGAAGCCGGTCACGGGTGCGTAGACCAGCGGGTTCGGGTAGATGCGGAGGTAGCGGAACCGGCCGTTGGTCGGCATCGAGTACGCCAGCAGCTGGCCGCCTGCGGTGATCTGGCCGCGCTGGCGCGAGTACTCGTCGAGCAGGACCCGCTGGTTGCGCGGGTCGGCGCGCAGGCTGTCGGCGGCGAACACCTGGGTGGTGGTGGCGTTCAGCAGCAGCATCACGACCAGTGCCATCACCAGTCCGGAGACGCGACGAAGCGAGGTGTTCATTGCTTCTCGATCACCTCGGTGTTGGCCGCCGCGATCGGTGACGCGTTGGCGCCCCGGGTGGACAGCGGCCGGCGCGCGACGTGCGAGACCCGCAGCAGCAGGGCCAGCAGCACGTAGTTGGACAGCAGGGACGAGCCGCCGTACGACATCCACGGCGTGGTCAGGCCGGTCTGCGGGATCAGTTTGGTGACGCCGCCGACGACGATGAACAGCTGCAGCGCCAGCGCGGCGGACAGGCCGGCCGCCAGCAGCTTGCCGAAGCTGTCCCGGACCGCGATGGCGGTGCGTAGTCCCCGGATCACGACGATCGTGTAGAGCATCAGCACCGCGGCCAGGCCGACGAGCCCGAGCTCCTCACCCACCACCGCGATGATGAAGTCGGTGGAGGCATCGGGCACGGTGCCGGGCTGACCGTTCCCCAGGCCGGTGCCGAAGATGCCGCCGGTGGCGAAGCTGAACAGGGACTGCACCATCTGGTACCCGGCGCCGTCGGGGTCGGCGAACGGGTCCAGCCAGTTCTGCACGCGCACCCGCACGTGATCGAAAAGGTGGTACGCCACCAGGCTGCCCACGCAGAACAGGCTCAGCCCGATGATCACCCAGCTGAGTTTCTCGGTGGCGACGTACAGCAGCACCAGGAACGTCGCGTAGAGCAGCAGGGACGCCCCGAGATCCTTCTCGAACACCATGACGCCGATGGACCCGATCCAGGCCACCAGCAGCGGCGCCAGGTCGCGCGGTCGCGGCAGGTCCAGCCCGAACATGTGCTTGCCGGCGCTGGTGAACAGGCTGCGCTTGGTGACCAGCACGCTGGCGAAGAAGATCAGCAGCAGGATCTTGGAGAACTCGGCGGGCTGAATGGAGAAGCCCGGCAACCGGATCCAAATCTTGGCGCCGTACTGCTCGGCCACCGAATCCGGTAGCACCGCGGGGATGGCCAGTAGCACCAGGCCGGCCAGGCCGCAGATGTAGCCGTAACGGGCCAGCATCCGGTGGTCGTGCACGAACATCAGCACCGCGGTGAACACCAGAATGCCCAGCAGCGTCCACAGCATCTGCTGGTTGGCGTTGCCGCCCGGCAGGATGCCCGCGGGCCGCGAGTGCGCCGACAGATCCAGCCGGTAGATCAGCACCAGGCCCAGGCCGTTCAGCAGCGCGACCACGGGCAGCAGCAGTGGGTCGGCGTACGGCGCGTAGCGGCGCACCGCCAGGTGGGCGCCGCCGAACAGTACGACGAAGCCGACGGTGAACTGGATGAGGTCCAGTTGCAGGCCGGACTCCTGGTTGGCCTCGACGATCAGCAGCGCCACAGTCGTGATCACGGCCGCGAACCCCAGCAGCACCAATTCGGAATTACGCCGATTGGGCAGTGGAGGAGCGACCGCAACCGGAGACTGCGGCTGCGTCGTCATGCCTCGACTCCCGCTCGCTCTCGGGGCGTCATGACGCGTTCCGGCAGTTTGTGCCCGGCTCCTGAGGTGGCGGAGGGAGTGCCGTGGCCGTCGGGGACGGAGCCGCAGGCGAGGTCGGGGCAGGCGCGGGGCTGGACGGGTTGGGGGCCGGTGCCGGGCTCGGCGCCGGTGTTGGTGCGGGGGCCGGAGTCGGCGTCGTCGAACCTGGCGCCTCGGGTCCGGGGGCCGGACCGCGCGGCGGCTGCGGCACCACCGACAGCGACGGGGCCGGTGCGCCGGGGATGGGTGCCGGTGCCGCCGGCGGGGTGGCGACGTGCGGCGCGCACAGCGGCAGCAGCGAGCTGCGGCTGAGTTCCTTGAGCTGACGGATCGCGTCGTCGACGGTGCCGGTCGGCAGGCCGGCGGTGACCTGGGCCCGGCCGGACTCGCGCAGGTCGGAGACCTTCATGGGCTGGCAGCCCGCACGGGTGTCGTCGACGCCGATGATCGTCATCTCGGAGTGGGTGTCCAGGCAGGCCAGCAGGTAGGGATCCTGCAGCGGCAGCCCGAGCAGCGAGCCCGGCACGCCGCGCATGATGTAGACCGAGCCGTTGTAGCCGGCGACGTAGTAGTTGCTGCGGATCATGTAGCGCCCGACGGCCAGTCCGCTGACGAGCAACAGTATCAGCAGGATCGCGCCGATGATCAGGTTGCGCCGGGTGTGGCTCTTCCGGGGCGGCGGATCAGGTTGTGGCACAGGCTTTTTCGCCGCCGCTGCCGTGCGCTTCGGGTTGAAGGCGGAGGCACGTCCGGCCGCGGTGTTGGGCGGCAAGGTGTCGTCGTCCTGACCGGACACCGCGCCCGCCAGGATGGGTGCGGTCTGGCCGTACTCGTAGTCGACGACGTCCGCCACGACGACGGTGACGTTGTCCGGCCCGCCCCCGCGCAGCGCCAGCTCGATGAGCCGGTCGGCACAGTCCACGACGTCCGGGATCTGCATGGCGCCCTGGATGGTCTCGTGGCTGACCGGGTCGGACAGTCCGTCCGAGCACAGCAGGTAGCGGTCACCGGCGCGGGCCTCGCGCATGGTCAGCGTCGGCTCGACCTCATGGCCGGTCAGCGCCTTCATGATCAGCGAGCGTTGCGGGTGGCTGTGGGCCTCTTCGGCGGTGATCCGGCCGTCGTCGACCAGGGTCTGGACGAAGGTGTCGTCCTTGGTGATCTGGGTCAGCTCGCCGTCGCGCATCAGGTAGCCGCGGGAGTCGCCGATGTGCACCATGCCGAGGCGCGTGCCCGCGAACAGGATGGCGCTCAGGGTCGTGCCCATGCCCTCGAGCTCGGGATCGGCTTCGACGTGGGCGGCGATGGCCGTATTGCCGTCGTGGACGGCATCGTTCAGCTTGGCCAGCAGGTCGCCGCCGGGTTCGTCGTCGTCCAAGTGGGCCAGCGCGGCGATGACCAGCTGCGAGGCAACCTCACCCGCGGCGTGGCCGCCCATGCCGTCGGCGAGCGCGAGCAGGCGGGCCCCCGCGTAGACGGAGTCCTCGTTGTTGGCGCGGACCAGGCCGCGGTCGCTGCGCGCGGCATATCGGAGTACAAGTGTCACGGGCGCAGCTCAATTACCGTCTTGCCGATTCGAACCGGCGTTCCCATTGGAACCCTTACCGCCGTCGTCACTTTCGCCCTGTCCAGGTATGTACCGTTGGTCGATCCTAGGTCTTCGACGTACCACTCGGAGCCTCTCGGCGACAGCCGGGCGTGCCGTGTCGAGGCGTAGTCGTCGGTGAGCACCAGGGTGGAGTCGTCGGCCCGGCCGATCAGAACGGGCTGGCTGGTCAGGGTGATCCGGGTGCCCTGCAGGGCGCCTTCGGTCACCACCAACTGGCGCGCGTACCGGCGTCGGTCCCGGTTGGGCAGCAGGGTGCCCCGGAACGCCAGACCGCGCCGCACCATGACGGCTCCGGTGGGTGCGTAGATGTCGGTGCGCAGCACGCGCAGCACCGACCAGATGAAAAGCCAGAGCAACAGAAGGAAACCGACCCGCGTCAGCTGCAGAACTAACCCCTGCATCCGACGTCCTCTCCGTTGCCGCGTCGAGGCTGGGCCCGGTGCCCGGTAGCCGTCGGCATCGTCACGATACTTTGGCGGTCACCGGCCGGTGCGCACATCATCCGGCCGGTGACGGAAACCGAGCTCAGTGAACGCGGACCACGATCTCGGAATGACCCACCCGGATGACGTCGCCGTCGGCCAGCTGCCACTCCTGAACCGGGGCGTTGTTGACGGTGGTGCCGTTGGTCGAGTTCAGGTCCGAGAGCAGCGCGGTGTGGCCGTCCCAACGGATCTCGAGGTGCCGGCGCGAGACGCCGGTGTCGGGCAGGCGGAACTGCGCGTCCTGGCCGCGGCCGATGACGTTCGCGCCTTCACGCAGCTGGTAGGTGCGGCCGCTGCCGTCATCGAGCTGCAGGGTGACGTTCGCGCCGGCGGCACCGTAGCCACCGGCGTATCCGCCCGGCTGGCCGTACTCGGGCTCGGCGTAGCCGGCTCCCGCGCCGCCGCCGTAACCCTGCTCGCCGTAACCGGCCTGGGACGGGGGCTGGCCGTAACCCTGATCGGGCTGTGCGTAGCCCTGATCGGCGGGGGGCTGTGCATAGCCCTGCTGCGGCTGGCCATAGTTCTGCTCGCCGTAGCCACCCTGCTGGGGCTGCTGGCCGTAGCTCGGCTGTCCGTAGTTCTGCTGGGGTTGGCCGTAGCCCTGGTCGGGCTGGCCGTAGCCACCCTGCTGGGGCTGCTGGCCGTAGCCCGGCTGGCCGTAGTTCTGCTCGGGCTGTCCGTAACCGCCCTGCTGGGGCTGCTGGCCGTAGCCCCCCTGCGGGCCGCCGTAACCCTGCTCGGGCTGCTGGCCGTAGTTCTGCTGTCCGTAGCCCTGCTCAGGCTGGCCGTAACCGCCCTGCGGGCCGCCGACGGGTGGCGGTCCGGGAGGACCACCCTGCGGGCCGCCGAAGCCGCCCTGGCCGTATCCGGACGGGCCCGCGCCGTAACCGGCCTGGTCACCCGGCTGTCCGTAGCCGCCCTGCTGTCCGTAACCGGGGCCACCCTGCGGGGCGCCGTAGCCGCCCTGCTGTCCGTAACCCTGCTGGGGCTGGCCGTAGCCCTGGTTCGGGTCCTGCGGGTACTGCTGACCGCGCTGCTCTTCGGGCTGCCGTCCGTAGTCGTACTCGTCGCCTGGCTGGCCCTGTCCCTGGCCGGGGCGGTGGGTCGGGTTGTCAGTCATCGTTGGTACTCCTGGTTCTGCGGTGTGCACGCGGTCGCTGGGTGCCGCCGGCCGCGGTGGCCCGGCGGTTGAGTCGGGGTTGACCACGCCGTGGGCGCGGAATTGGCCGGTGTGAAGGCCAGGTGACGGCTCAAACCTGACGACCACCTCACCATACGTTTGCCATCCCCGCTCATGGACGAATCCCTCAAGGTGTTTGGCAAAAGCACTGGGTGTGAGGTCAGGATCGGCGTTTACCTTCTCGAAATCGGTGTAACTGAGCGTAATGACGTATTCGTTCGGTGCCAAAATACGGCCGCCGCCGACATCGTGGGCACCCGATTCGGCTTCCCGCTGTAATGCGGCCTCGACTTCCGGAGGTGCGATCGACCCCCCGAAGACGCGGGCAAAAGCGTCTCCGACCGTGGTCTCGAGCTTGCGCTCGAACCGGTCGACCAGACCCATGTCCCCCTGCCTCGCCTCGTCTCGGTACTCCAGATGTGATGTGCGCAATAACTCCGGACACCACTGTTACGCATGGTATCGGCCTGACCTTGTAATACGTGACCAACAGAATCGTGAGAATTCGAAAGGCGCTGGTCAGGCGGTGTGGGGCGTGCCGCCAGGCGATCCGGTCGTGCGGTTTCGCGCGCCGGCGGCACCCTCGCCGCCCAGGTTGGCTGCTCCGGAAGCCACTGGTCAACGGCGGATTTGGAGCCGGGGGTAGGGGTGGTGATAGTCTCTCCCAGTTGTTTGGGGCGAGTGGCGGAATGGCAGACGCGCTGGCTTCAGGTGCCAGTGTCCTTCGGGACGTGGGGGTTCAAGTCCCCCTTCGCCCACTCAACAAAAGCCGCG
Source organism: Mycobacterium sp. PDNC021 (assembly GCF_048282635.1). Taxonomy (NCBI): domain Bacteria; kingdom Bacillati; phylum Actinomycetota; class Actinomycetes; order Mycobacteriales; family Mycobacteriaceae; genus Mycobacterium; species Mycobacterium sp. PDNC021. The sequence continues at coordinate 626,544 of NZ_CP182502.1, read as the reverse complement.
AATCCGGTTCGGATTCGCGGCTTTTGCTTTGTCGAGCATGACTGTGAGGGTTGTGCAGGTGAACCGGCCCGAATTCGTGCACAGCCATCACACTCGTCGGCCTGACGTGAAGCGGCCTGCCGGGCGGTACTGATCGATAGGATCGCGCCATGAAAGGTGCGGTTACCGTGCACATGAACGCGCCGGCCGATCAGGTCTGGAACCTGATTGCCGATATTCGCAACACCCCGAAATACTCGCCGGAGGTTTTCGAATCTGAATGGCTGGACGGAGCGACCGCACCGGCACTCGGCGCGCGGTTCCGCGGCCACGTCAAGCGCAACGAGATCGGACCGATCTATTGGACGACGTGCCGTGTCACGGCTTGCGAGCCAGGTCGCGAGTTCGGCTTCGCGGTGCTTGCCGGCGATAAGGCGGTAAACAATTGGCATTACGCTCTCGCGCCTGCCGGTGATGGCACGGATGTCACCGAGTCGTTCTGGATGACGCCTGGCCTGCTCGACACGGTGTTCGGCATCTTCGGTGGCCAATTGCGCATCCGCCGCAACATCCGGGACATGACCACCACGCTCAACCGGATCAAGGCCGAGGTCGAGACGGCCTGATGGTGCCGTGGCCATCTAGGTCACGAGCCGCTGACCGTCTCTAGTGCAATCAGCGGAATCGTCCGTGAAGGTGGAACTCGTCGGGCGTACCTGCGCCAGTGGCTGGTGTACGCGAGCGCTTGAGGCCACAGCGCCCGGCGTTCCGCGGGCCCCAGTTCCCTTGCAGTCATCTCGACGCTGCGAGCACCGATTTGGACGGTCACGACGGGATGCGCCCGCAGATTATGTAGCCAGGCCGGGTTCTTCGGGTGGCCGCCTTTCGCCGCGACGATGAGGTATCGATCTCCGTCGGGCATATAGACCAAGGGTGTCGTCCGCCGCGATCCACTCTTGGCCCCGATGTGGTCGAGCAGGAGCATCGGTGGCACGCCGGGCACGTGTTGTCCAAGGCGTCCTCGACTGGCGCGATAAATCCAGACGTGGCCGCGCACGAGGTGACGAACGATGCTCCATGAGCGATCGATGACCCGCATCAGCAGTTCGACAGGTGACACCGACATGCGGATCCTCCTGGTCGTGAGCGGACTCCCACCAGGGCCGTCCAACCGATCCTCCGACAAAAAGGGTACTCGTGAGTACCCTTTTCGTCTAGAACGTCTCCCGCTTGCACTCCCACGATCGACCAGCACCTCAGCACAACCGAACAGAAAGGTTGCCCCGATATGCCCGCAGACCGCACGGCCAAGGTCGCGCAGCAGCACCTCAGGTTGCTCGACGGTCTCGCCGCGGCGATCCGGGAAAAGGGGCTCGCTCATACCCAGGTCAGCGACATCGTTGGTCACGCGCATGCTTCGCGTCGGACGTTCTACAAGCACTTCGTGGACAAGGACGCCTGCCTCGTCGAGCTTGTTGATCTCAGTACTTCGCGCATCATCGAAACCGTCTCTGCGGCAATCGATCTCGACTCGCCGCGTGCTGTCCAGATCGAACAGGCCATCGACGCCTACTTGGCGATACTTTCTGGCGAACCCGCGTTGGCGCTCGCGCTGTCCAGCCCTTCGGTTGGTGAACGAGTTCTTCGCGCTCAGCGGGAGGGGTTGGAGCGCTTCGTCGAATTCCTCGTCGCATTGATGGCAGGCACCACCCAGGCCGGGGCACCGCCAGCACCGATCTCCGTCGAATGTGCATTCATGCTTGCCAGTGGGCTGCGCGCTGCGGCGCTTCGCGCGATCGAGCGCGCGGACGGACTCGAGCGCGTGGGCGGGGAAGCAAAGGTAATTTTCAAAGCGATACTCGACCGCAATGCGTAGTTGTCATCGTCGGGTCGAACATGTGAAGGCGTAGCCAGAGTCTGATCCTCCAAGGGTGCCCTTCCAGCCGCTATCGGCACGGGTTTTCCCGATAGGTCCATAGCGGGCGCGCAACGATGAAGGCCTTCGTCCTACGCGAACACGAGAGCTCGTGCTCAACGTTCCCTGCCTGGCCGAGGGGATCGAGCTGTGGGAATGTGAAGGCCCGCGATCGGAGGTCCGAGGTGAAATGGGCAGCAAGGGCATTGTGCGCGGCGGCGATGGGTGCGGTGCTGGCCGCATCGGGGTGCAGCCTGGACGGTGCGCGCGGCAACTATGGCACCGGCCCGGACGCGATCATCACCGTCAACGGTGGTGAACCACAGAACGGCCTGGTGCCCACCAACACCAACGAGAACATGGGCGGTCGCGTCGTCGATTCGTTGTTCACGGGGCTCTACAGCTACACCGCCGACGGCACGCCGGTGTTGGCGAACGCGGAGTCCGTGGACACCACCGACAACCAGAATTACACGGTTCACCTCATACGGAACTGGACCTTTACCGACGGCACCCCGGTGCGGGCCGAAAACTACGTCCGCGCATGGAATTTCGGTGCGGCTACGGTCAATGGGCAGCTGCAGCAGAGCTTCTTCGCACCGATCGAGGGATACGACGCCGTCGCCGCCGAGGGGTCCCCGCTGACCGAGATGTCGGGCTTGAAGGTGGTGGACGACTACACCTTCACGGTGCGCCTCACCAGCCCCAACATCGACTTCAAGCTGGGGCTCGGGTTTACGCCCTTCAAGCCATTGCCCGATGTGTTCTTCACCGAGGGCGCGGCCAAGTTCGGCGAGCATCCCGTCGGGAACGGCCCGTACATGCTGAAGGGCCCAGACGCCTGGCTGCACAACGTCAAGCTCGACGTGGTGCGCAACCCGAATTACAAGGGTCCGGACAAGCCGAAGAACGGTGGCCTGAGCTTCATCTTCTACAGCAGCTTCGACACCGCGTACACCGACCTCGAGTCCGGCAACCTCGACGTGCTCGACACGGTGCCGGTGAGTGCGTTGGGCACATATAAGAAGGTGCTCGGGAGCCGGGCGTTGACCAAACCGACCGCCCAGAACCTGCAGCTCGGAATCCCGTATTACCTGCCGCATTTCAGCGGCGAGGAGGGTCGCCTCCGACGTGCGGCGATTTCGATGGCGATCAACAGGCCCGAGATCATCAAGGCGATCTTCCGCGGCGCCCGCGGTGCGGCGCAGGACTTCACCGCCCGGTCGCTACCGGGTTGGGACCCGAACATCCCGGGCAACGATGTGTTGAAGTTCGATCCGGTCAGAGCCAAGCAGCTGTGGTCGCAGGCCAACGCGATCGCGCCGTGGTCGGGATCGTTCGAGGTCGCGTACAACTCCGACGGCGATCACCAGGTGTGGGTTGACGCGTTGTCGAACCAGTTGAAGAACACGCTCGACATCGACGCGCACGGCGCACCGCAGCCGACGTTCAAGCAGGTCCGGGACGCCATCACCAAGCGGACCATTCGGACCGCGTTCCGGAGCGGGTGGCAGGGCGACTATCCGTCGATGATCGAGTTCCTCCAGCCCCAGTTCGTGACCGGCGCGGGCTCCAACGATCCGGTCTACAGTTCACCGGCTTTCGACGCGAAGCTGACAGAGGCCGAACGGGCGCTCGATCCGAACCAGTCGTATGCGCTGGTCAATCAGGCCCAGGCAATCCTCCTGCACGATCTCCCGGTGATCCCGCTCTGGGACTACACCGCTGCCGGCGGCGTCGGGCCGGGTGTGACGGCCCAGCTGACCTGGAACGGTCTGGCTGATTTCACCCAGATCACCAAGGGCGACGTCGCCGAGAACACCAAGGGATAACCGATGCTGAGATACGGATTGAGCCGGGTCGGACAGCTGGTGATCGTGTTCTTCGGTGCCACTTTCCTGATCTATGCGCTCGTCTTCCTGTTGCCCGCCGACGCGATTTCCGCGCTGGGCGGCGGCAAGCCCATGTCGCCCGCGCTGATTGCGACGCTGCGCGCGCAGTATCACTTGGATCAGCCGTTCTACCTGCAGTACTGGCACTACATCAGCGGTGTGTTCCGGTTGGACTTCGGCACGTCCTTCTCGGGCCAGCCGGTGTTCGACGTGATGAAGCGCGCCTTCCCCGTCACGGTCGACCTCGCGCTCATCGCGATCGCCGTCGAGGCGGTGTTCGGTGTGACGTTCGGCGTGCTCGCGGGTTTGAACAATGGCAAGTGGGTCGACACCACGATCCTGATCGTGACGCTTCTCATCGTCGCCGTCCCGATCTTCGTGATCGGCTTTGCGGCTCAGTACCTGTTGGGTGTGCGCTGGCAGATCTTCCCCGTCACCGTCGGCGGCCACCTCGACCTCTATCACCTGCTGCTGCCCGGATTCGTGCTTGGTGCGGTGTCGTTCGCATATGTCGTCCGGCTGACCCGCTCGTCGATCGCGGAGAACCTCTCGGCGGACTACGTGCGGACCGCCACTGCGAAGGGGCTGCCCCGCCCGCGGGTGATCGTGGTGCACGTGCTCCGCAACTCGCTGATCCCGGTGGTGACGTTTCTCGGCGCCGACCTCGGTGTGCTGATGGGCGGCGCGATCGTCACCGAGGGAATCTTCAACATCCCAGGAGTGGGCGGAACCATCTATCAGGCGGTGATCCGGGGCGAGTCGTCGACCGTGGTGTCCTTCGTCACCGTGCTTGTGCTCATCTACCTGGCGTCCAATGTGGTGGTCGACCTGCTCTACGCCGCCCTCGACCCGAGGATCCGCTATGCCTGAGACCCCGACCCAACCCTCCCGGTACCCCGGTCAGGAGCGTTTCGTCGCGGGTCCTGACGCGGTCAGCGTCGCCGCGGTCGACGCGGTCGATGCCGACGTGCAGCCCGCTGGTTTCTGGAAGTCGGCGTGGTTGGAGCTGCGCACCAAGCCGCAGTTCATCGTGTCGATGGTGCTGCTGGCGGTGATCGTGGTCGTCGTGCTGTTCCCAGGACTGTTCACCAGTCAGGACCCGCATTACGGTTCGCTCGAGCAGTCGCTGCTCCCGCCCAGCTCCGAGCACTGGTTCGGGACCGACCGGCAGGGCTACGACATCTACACCCGAACGATCTACGGCGCTCGCGCTTCGGTGGCGGTGGGCGTACTGACCACGATCGTCGTGGTCCTGATCGGTGGCCTGCTCGGCAGCGTAGCCGGGTTCTTCGGTGGCTGGATCGACTCGGTGATTGCGCGGCTGGCGGACATCTTTTTCGGTATTCCGCTGATCCTGGCGGCGGTGGTCACGATGCAGATGATCAGCTCCCGCACCGTGTTCACTGTGGTGATCGTGCTCGCGGTCTTCAGCTGGCCGCAGATCGCGCGAATCGCCCGATCGGCCGCGATCGCGGTCCGCAACGAGGAGTTCATCACGGCGGCGCGGTCGCTGGGAGCGTCCCGGGTTCGCACCCTGTTCACCCACGTCATACCCAACGCGCTGGGTCCGGTGATCGTGGTCGGCACCATCTCGCTGGGCATCTTCATCGTCACCGAAGCGACGCTGTCGTATCTCGGCATCGGACTACCGTCCACGGCAGTGTCGTGGGGCATCGACATCGCGGCTGGGCAGCAACTGCTCCGCGAGGGCACGCCCATCTTGTTCTACCCCGCGGCGGCGCTGGCGATCACCGTGCTCACTTTCATGATGCTCGGTGACGTGCTGCGCGACGCGCTCGACCCGAAGGCGAGGACCCGCTGATGACCCAGACGTCGAAGGACGGATCTGTGCCGCTGCTCGACATCCGCGACCTGCAGGTCGAGTTCCGGGTGCAGAACAAGTCGGTGCCCGCGGTGCGAGACGCAAGCCTCACCGTTTACCCGGGGCAGACGGTGGCGATCGTCGGAGAGTCCGGGTCGGGCAAATCCACCACGGCTGCTGCGGTGCTCGGCCTGTTGCCGGGGACCGGCAGGGTGACCGGCGGTCAGATCCTCTTCGACGGCCAGGACTTGGCCGCCGCGTCCCGCCGCGACTTCGAGAAGATCCGCGGCAGCGGCGTCGGTCTGGTCCCGCAGGACCCCAACACCAACCTCAACCCGGTGTGGCGCGTCGGATTCCAGATCCGCGAAACCCTGCAGGCGAATGGCGCAGCGAAGCGGGGCGACACGCGCAAACGTGCGATCGCGCTGCTGAGCGAGGCAGGCATGCGCGACCCCGACAAGCGAGTCAATCAGTTCCCGCACGAGTACTCAGGCGGCATGCGCCAGCGGGCGCTGATCGCGATCGGACTCGCGTGCCGGCCGAAGCTGCTGATCGCCGACGAGCCGACCTCGGCCCTGGACGTGACCGTGCAGCGGCAGATCCTGGACCATCTCGAGGAATTGACCGCCGAGCTCGGCACCGCGGTCCTACTCATCACGCACGACCTCGGCTTGGCCGCGGAACGCGCCGGCCACCTGGTCGTCATGTACAAGGGGCGGGTGGTCGAGTCGGGACCTGCCCTGCAGATCTTGCAGGACCCGCACCACGAGTACACCAGGCGGTTGGTGCGCGCGGCGCCCTCCTTGGCCTCCCGGCGTGCGCATGGCAAGACTCTCAGCGACCTGGACCACGGCGAGCTCGTCGGCGATCAGGTGTTGCAGCCCAAGGTCACCGGCAGCATCGCCGAATCCACCAAGCACGCGTCGTCCGGTCCTCAGGACGTGGTGGTCGCGGCGAACCTGGTCAAGGAATTCCCGATCCGCGGTGCGGTGCCCTTCAGCGGCGGTTCGACCTTTCGTGCCGTGAACGATGTCAGTTTCACCCTGCGTCGGGGGACGACCACCGCGGTGGTCGGCGAGTCCGGCTCGGGAAAGTCGACGGTGGCACGCATGGTGCTGGGACTGTTGGAGCCGACCTCAGGCACGGTGCACTTCGACGGGAAGGACGTCACGTCGCTGCGCGGCGCCGAAGCGAAGGAGTTCCGCCGCCGGGTACAGCCGGTGTTCCAGAACCCCTACGGGTCGCTGGATCCGATGTACTCCATCTACCGGGCGATCGCCGAGCCGCTGAACATCCACGGCATAGGAGACAAGTCCTCCCGCACCGCCCGAGTGAAGGAACTGCTGGACCTGGTCGCGCTGCCGCAGTCGGTCATGCAGCGCTTCCCCAACGAGCTGTCCGGCGGTCAGCGGCAGCGCGTCGCGATCGCCCGCGCGCTCGCCCTCAACCCGGAGGTGGTCGTGTGCGACGAAGCGGTGTCGGCGCTGGACGTCCTGGTGCAGGCACAGATCCTCACGTTGCTCAGCGAGCTGCAGAAGGAGCTCGGCCTGAGTTACCTGTTCATCACCCACGACCTGGCGGTGGTGAAGGAGATCGCTCACAACGTGATCGTGATGTCCCGCGGCGAGGTGGTGGATTCCGGGCCTACCGACCAGGTGTACGAGAATCCAACGTCTGACTACACCCGAATGTTGATCGACGCCATCCCGGGCGGCACGATCGAGCTCGCTGGCTGATCCGGTGATCGATTGGTGTCCGCCGCTGTGAGGGCTGTGCAGGGGAAACAGCCTGAATTCCTGCGCAGCACTCACACCCGCAGGCTGAATCTTTGATTTGTGCGAGGAACCGGGCTGATCGAGCCGGTAACCCTTCCTCGACCGCGGGGCGATGCGCACACTCGGTACACGAATTTGGGTCGGCGAGCGGGAGTGATCGGCGTGGAGACAAAGATCGTCTACGAAATCCCGGCGCCGACCCGGGTCGCTCCCGCCACCGGCGTCGATTGGTACACCGCGGTCGAGGCGACCGCGACATCCTGGCGCCGACCGTCGGTGCTGCAGTGGGCAGCCAGCACAGATCACCGCGGGACGCACCACCGCTGCGAGCGGTACGACATTTCCGAGCAGTTCACGCCGGGTCTGCCCGCGTATGTGCTGACCGGGTACGGACTGGATTTCATGAGCGGCAGCGTGGACTTCCTGAAGTCGGTCGCCGACGAGCACTACGACCGGATCACGCGCCGTCAGCGCTGGAGTGCGATGAATCCGCACGCCGCGCTGGGCGACCACTGTGAGCCGCCGCTGTGGATGGCTGGGTCCGCTATCGGCGCGGCGTAGCGCCACCGCGTGCCCCGGCGGGCCACATCGGTAAAAGTGACCACATGGTAATATCGGCTGAGTCCCGGTGAGAACACCGTGTGGGAGGAAGCCATGTCCATTCGCAATGCCATTCAAGAGCTCACTCAGCGCAGAACGCTTCTGCCAGAGCGGGTCGATGCCGCGCTGTCCGGACCCGGCCGTGATGTCAGTGACCTCACGATCCTGGTGACGGGCGCCTCGGCGGGCATTGGGCGACAGGCGGTGTCGCAGCTCAGTGCCCGCGGGGCCACGGTCATCGCGGTCGCCCGGCGGGAAGACGAACTGCGGACCTTGGCTGATGAGACCGGATGCCATTGGCGCACGTGCGACCTGAGTGACCAGGACGCGACCGCCCAGCTGCTGGCAGATCTCGCCGACCAGCGCGTGGACGTCCTGGTGAACAACGCCGGCCGCTCGATCCGCCGCAGCATCGTCGATGCCACCGACCGGCTGCACGACTACCAGCGCACGATGTCTCTCAACTACCTGGCGGCCGTCCAATTGAGCCTGGGATTCCTGCCGGGCATGATCGAGCGGGGCCGCGGCCAGGTGATCAACGTCTGCACGTGGGGCCTGCACGCCAATACCTTTCCGCGGTTCTCCGCATACGCGGCGTCCAAGAGCGCTTTGGCGATCTTCGGTCGCAGCCTCAACGCCGAGCGGCCCCATCCCGAAATCCGCGCCACCAACGTGTATTTCCCGCTGGTACGCACCGAAATGATCGCGCCCACAGCCGAATACGCCGGCGCCGTAGCGCTCTCGGCGGAGGAAGCGGGCCGCTGGATCGTCCGCGCGGTCACGCATCAGCCGGTGGAAGTCAGTCCCGCGGTGCTGCGCGCCGTCCTGCCGACGATCGACCTCCTCTCCCCCGCTGCGGCGGACCGCACCATCGCGGCGCTCACCTAGCCGCCGACCGCCCGCTGCTGTCCCGACTCAGAAAAGGACCCGATGAACAAGCACCTGATCTCCCGTGCGCTGTCGCGCGTCGTCATCGACGGCCTGCTGCCGCTGGTCGACAGCCGGCTGCCGGCGTCGCGCCTGCCGTTCGATGCCCCTGAGATTCTCAAACCCCACGATGTCTCACGCGCCTGGGGCGTAACGCATTTCGGGGTGTTCGTCCCGGACCTGCCGGAGCCGTACCGCTACCTCAACACCATGACGCTGCTGGGCGCATCGGGTACGGAACTGTTCGACCTCGACCACCTCGCGGCGCCCGATGCGCGCGATACGTCCACGGTCTTCTCGTCGACGGCTCATGCGGACCAACGCTTCTATCGGGCCTACGACATGCACGCTGACTGTTGGTTCACCGCCGACGCCCGCCGGCTGCGCTGGGCCGAGGACCTGGCCATCAATGTGGCGTTGCCGCGCGTCGTGGTCCGCGGCCGCTACCCGCAGTTCGACGTCGACCTGAAACTCGATGTCACAGACCAGGTTTCGTACTTCGTGAAATCGCCGGTGTACGACCACCTGAGCCTGCTCGCGCCATACACCGGCACCGTCGACGGCGTCGAGGTCAGCGGTCTCGGCACCTTCGAGTACGCGAGAATCCGCACGCACCAGGCACTTACCCGTCGTCCGGTGCCGGCCCGGCTCAAACTGCCGATGGACTTCTTCACCTACCAGATCATCAACCTCGACGAGCGTACTCAGGTGCTGCTGACCGACGTACGGGCTCGGGGCCGGACTGCCTGCAAGTTGGCTCACGTACGCGTCCTCGGCGCTGAAACCGAGGTGTACTCCGACGTCCACTTCGCGGTCGTCGAGTACGGCGAGCCACTGGTCGACGACCGCGGCAACACCATGCGAAGGCCGCGCAAGTTCAAGTGGTCGGTGCGCGACGGCGGCCGGGAAATTCTGGCCCTGGTCGGCACCGTCGACTCGCCGTGGCGCCACGGCCACGGACCGGGATATGCCGCCGCGTACTCGTATACCGGTACCTGGGGTACCGGATCGGTTTCGGGCAGTGCATATCTGGAGTGGATCGACGTTCAGCCCGACTGAATCGGCCCGTTCGTCCCGGGCACCGGTCAACAACGGTTCGAACACCCGACAAGCCTGATTAGGCTGTCACGATGACCACCCGGCCCGTCAGCGGCAGAACCGGCACCAAAGGGGTGCCGCGCGGTGAGCGCGAGCAGCTGATCGTCGAGGCGGCGATCGCCGAATTCAGCCGGGCCACCTACGCGGGTGCGTCGCTGGCTGCCATCGCAGCGCAGGCGGAGGTCTCCAAGACCTTGATCATCAGCTACTTCGGGTCCAAAGAGGCGGTCTACGCCGCGTGCGTCACCAAGATCGGAAACCAGATCGAGCAGGCTGTCGGCGACGCGCTCAAGTCGCTCGATCACCTGGCCGGGGCCGGCGCCGCCGCTGGTGAACCGGTGCTGGCCGCGATCTTCACGACGTTCGAGGGGCATCCGGGCGACTGGCATGTGCTGTTCGACCGGTCGGTGCCCAACGGCCCGGCGCGGGATGCGGCGCGTGAGCAGCGCACGATCCTGCGCCAGCAGGCGTTCGCGGGAGTGTCGAGGTCCCTCGGAGTCGTCGGCCTCACAGATCCCGTCGATCTGGTCGCCGCCACGGGCGTGTGGGAACACATGGTGTCGGCACTGATGCTGTTCTGGCGCAATCATCCCGAGGAGCCCGCCGCTGAGATGGTCGCCCGGGCCCACCGGGTCCTGGCGGCCATGGCCGGGCACACGCTGGACAGTACGACGGGCTAGTTCACGATCCATCCGCCGATACCGTCCGCCAACAACCTGCGGGGCGGCTCGGTCCCGTCGAGGAGCCGGGTGACGCGTTTGACGATCAGCCAGCCATGCGGCGAGTCGGCTGCGCGGATCAGGTGGAAGTGGCTGACGCCGGCCCGGATGGCTTCGTAAGTCGTTGCGCGCCTGAGCAATAGCGTCGATTCGCAGACCGCGACCGCCTCGTCGCCGTGGATGGTGACCACGGCGGGACTCAGGAAGTGGGTACATCCGGTGGTGATGAAGTCCTGATGACCGGGTGAGCGCACCATCGCGGCGATGTCGTCGCGACCCGTCATGAGCCAGTTTTCGACGTCGTACACCCCGTCCGGTGCCCACATCGCGGCGACGGCGTCGGCCTCACCGGCGTCGACGAGCGGTCCGTACGAAGCGATCATCCGCTCGATGGCGCGCTCGTCTTCGATGCGGCGCAGGCGGGCTTCGAGCTCGGCGAGTCGCTGTTCGGTCATGACTGCTCCGTGGCCGGCAGGTTGGTCAGGTCCGCCAGTGCGCCGAGCTGTTCGCAGCAGTGCGCGGCGGATCGGGAGGCGATCACGCACGTTGCCGCCGTCGCACCGGCGTCTTCGAGTGCCCCGAGTTCGTCGAGTGTCTGTTGCGGCGCGCCCATCGGATCCAGCGGCCCCGTGGCGAGCACGATGTCGAAAGGATCCGGAAGGTCCACGGCAGCAAGCATTGTCGCTACCTCGGCTGCCGTGAGGCCGAAGGGCATCCAGCCGTCCCCGAGCTCGACGGCGCGGCGAAGCGAACGCCGGGTTCGGCCGCCCACCCAGATCGGTACCCGCAGTTGCAGCGGGCAGGGGTCCATGACAACGGAGTCGTAGTTGTAGTACTTACCTTGGTGCACAGGGTGATTGGTGGCCAAGGCCCCGCGCAAGGCACTCATTGCCTCGTCTGCCCGGGCGCCCCGGTCGTCCCAGGCGGCGCCCAGCAGGTCGAACTCTTCGCGCAATGACCCGACGCCCACCCCCAGGATCAGCCGGCCGCCGCTGACCTGATCCAGAGTGCCGTAGCGCTTGGCGATCTCCAGCGGATGGTGGTAGCCCAGCACCAGCACCGAGGTGGCCAACTGAATTCGCGATGTTCGCCCGGCGATGAAAGCCAAGGTGGCCAACGGATCCCAGTACGTCGACCCCCGAGTGGCCGCGACATCACGAGGCACGACGACGTGTTCGGAGCAGGTGAGGTAGTCGACGCCGAGCAGATCGGCGACAGCGGCGATCTCCCCGATTTCCGTGGCGCCCGCGGTTCTTTCCCACGTCGACGCGGTGGCCGGAACTTGGATGACCACCGGTGTCTGCAGTCCTATCCGCATGCATACGCCCTTCCGTCTCGGCGTCTGGATCGGATACCCTCGGACGCGGTAAAACTAAAATGAATTTTAGATATGGAGCCTGAACTTGTCTAGCGAGGATGCGCTGCAGTTGCAGCAGTACGGGCCGTGGGCCGTCATCGCGGGTGGCTCGGAAGGCGTCGGCGCCGAGTTCGCGGCACTGCTGGCGCAGGCCGGCATCAACCTGGTGTTGATCGCCCGCAAGCCGGGCCCGCTGCGGGCCACCACGAACCGGTGTCGCGAATTGGGCGTGGTGGTACGCGACCTCACCGTCGACCTCACCACCGACGATGGTGTCGACCAGATCATCAGCGCGACAGCTGATCTGGAAGTCGGGCTGCTCATCTACAACGCGGGCGCCAACACCCACAGCGCGGAGTTCCTCGACGGCGACCTCGGCGCGTTCCAGCGGGTCATCGATCTGAACATCACGACGCCGCTGCGGCTGGTCCAGCATTTCGGAGCGCCGATGCGCGAGCGCGGCCGCGGTGGACTGATGTTGGTCGGGTCGCTCAGCGGGCATCTCGGGTCGGCGCGGCACACCGTCTACGGCGGCGTGAAGGCATTCAGCCGGATCTACGCCGAAGGGCTCTGGCTGGAGCTGCGCGAGCACAATGTGGACGTCCTCGAGCTCGTCCTCGGCCTTACCAGGACACCGGCGATGGAGCGGGTCGGCCTCAGCTTCGACATCCCCGGGATGCCCGCGTCCGAACCGGCCGATGTCGCTCGTGAAGGCCTGGCGAATCTCGCCAACGGTCCGGTGCACATCATCTCGACGCATGCCGACAGCCCGGCCGTCCACGCCACCGGTAACCGCGACAAGGTGCTGTTGGCGTCCCACGCGATGATCCAGAAGATGTTGCAGGGCACGCCTGCTGGACCACCGGAGTAGCCATGCCCCGTGCACCACTCGACCGGGAACCGGCGACCCCGAGGACCCCCGCACAGATCGGCCGCTGCGACCGCATCCTCGCCACCGCCGCGCGGCTCGGGGCGCGGCACGGACTCGAAGAAGTCCGGATGCAGGACGTGGCGGACCAGGCCGAGGTGTCCATCACCACCGTCTACCGCTACTACCCCACCAAGCATCATCTGTTCGCTGCACTGCTGTTTCACCTCACCCAGACCGCCGCACCACCGGGCCCGACGACGGGGCACCCGGTCGTCGATGTCACCGAGTTCATGGTCGGCATCATCCAGAACATGCTGGCCCGTCCGCTATTGGCCCGCGCGATGATCACGTCGGTCAATGCCCGCCGCGCCGAGTCGACGGCCCGCGGCGACTACAACCTGCGAAGCAATATCCTCGATGTCGCCGGCATCTCCGCACCGACCGCGGATGAGACGCAGATCGCGCTGCTGCTCGAGCAGTGCGCGTACGGCATCTTGTCATGGGCCATCACCGGCGAGACGACGCCCGAGCAGGCCGAGCGCGATATGCGCCGCGCCTGTGAGCTGCTCTTGGCGCCGTGGCGCCGACGCACCCGAACGAGACGAAACGAGATCGACCGATGACCGCCGACATCACCCTGAGCACCGGCGACCAGGCACACGCCATCGAGGCCATCAAGCGCACCTTCGCCCGCCGCCTCCGGTGCATGGACACCAAGCAGTGGGAGATCTATCCGACGCTGCACACCGACGACGTCGTCTCCGAAACCTGGGATGGGTTGCCCGACAACAACAATTGGACACCCAAGGCCGGCAGTGGAAACCGTGTCGTCGGCAAAGAGCCACTGACGCGGGCCATTCGGTCACTGCTCGACGGCGGCACCACCGTCACAACCGTGCACCACGGCCACACCCCCGAGATCGAGCTGACCAGTGACACCACCGCCACCGGAATCTGGGCCATGGAGGACCGGCTGTGGTGGACCAACGGAGACGTCGAAGAACATCTACACGGCTGCGGCCACTATCACGAGCAGTACCGCTTGGCAGACGGAAGGTGGCTGATCAGCTACCGCAAGCTGACGCGCCTGCGGGTCGACACCACACCCCGCTTCTTCGACTTCCTCAAGCAGCGGTAGGGCGCACCCTCACTTCAGCTGACTGGCCGCGTAGTCCTCGGGCCGGTTCGTTTTCATCCAGGCCCGCACGGGCCAGAACAACACCCACAGCACGCCGTATCCGGCGTAGTAGATCGCTCCGCACAGCGGCGCCGCGAACAGCCAGCCTGGGTAGATCAGTAGCAGGCAGAACTGCAGAAACTGTTTGACACCAACGGGATAACCGTTGGCCAACGAGAAGAAGAATTTCGGGTGCATCGAATCCAACAGGCCACGCCAGGCCGGGATCTTGGGTTCCGCCGGTGCCCCGTCATCGGCGGCGGTCGGGTCGGGATGGCTCATGAGGCGGGCTCCTTGATGATGGATGTCAGAGGGTCAGGCAGGGCTTGGCGCCGTCGTACACACCGCGGTGGTATGCGTCGATGCGTTCGGTCCCTTGGCCGTGGTGTTCGACGTCCCCGCCATCGGTGCGGTACAGCAGCAGGGCGGCGACGGCCTTGTCCAGGTCGCCGGGAGAGAGGCTGTATCTGCTGTTGGGGCGGTTGTGCAGCAGGATGCTGGCAGCCCACGAACCGGCCAAACAGTCTGCGCGCAGCGAGGTCTGCTTCGAATCCTGAGGCTGGCCCATTCGCATCAGTGCCGCCAGCCCGTACTGCGTCGCGATGAGCGTCGCCACGGAGAAATCGCCGCCGCTGTCATAGATGTCGGGCATCGTCTTGACGTTGTCGAAGGCGACGTAGTCGTCGTCCACGCAGTAGTACAGCACCGAACCCTTCATCGACTTGCCACCGCAGTCGGGGGCCTTGGCGGGATCGATCTTGCGCGGTGCCTTCAGCGGGGTCCAGTCGTATTTGCCGTCCGTCAGCTCGGGGATCAGCTGCGTGAAGTAGTCCTCGAGATCCTCTGGGACACCCTCGATTATCGCGTCATACGGGGCTTCGCCGCCGGAGGCTTGGTCGGCGGCATTGTTGAACGGCAGTTCGACCACCACCGGGTCGCCGTTTCGATAGTCCGCGCAGGCCTTCGGGCCTTTACCGAACCCGGTACGGAACGAGCTCACCCGGTCGAATCCACTCCCGTGCGCACTCAGATCGTGTTTGGCGGTGCCGGGTTCGTCGCGCAGGAACAGGAAACCGGCGAGGGCGTTGTCCATATCGTCAGCGCTGACGTTGTAGATGTCTTTGGCGTGTGCGGCCCATGCCCCGGCGAAGCAGTCGGCCTGGATCTCCTTGGTCACCGTCTCACCCTGGAAGTTGGCCCGCGCCTGGACGGCGTGACCCCACTCGTGGGCCAACACGAGCGGAATGACAAAGTCACCGAACTTCTTTTGCAAGTCGGGTAGCAGCCCCGTGGCGTCCCAGGCCACGTCGTCGCCCTTGGAGCAGTAGAACGCGTTGCCGGCGACCTCTTCCGGTGAGTCCGCGCACGGCGGCACCGGACCCTTCTTCGGGTCCACGCCGTAGAAGCCGCCTTTGACCGGCGTGTAGTCCTTGTTGTAGAGCTCGGGAAACTCGGTCTTCCAGTAACTTTCGATGTTGCCGATGGCTTGTGCCGCGATCTTGTTCACGGGATCCGATGTGTCGCCGTGGATCTCGGCAGGCGGAGCCATCGGCTTCGTCGACGACGACGGCCCCGCTTGCGGTTTCAGGTGTTTCTCGCCGCAGCCGGCGACGGCCAGGGTGCAGACCGCCAGTAGCGCAGATGCCCGCCAGAGGGCCCGGTGCATTCCCATCGCTTACGACTTGGGCTTGTCGTCGACCTTGAACCCATAGTTCACGTCGGAGCCGTCCACCTTGTTGACGGTGACCGTCACGCCGTACGTCTGGCCGCTGTCCTTGAGCTCGCAACGAAGGGTTGCGCCCTCGGTACCCTTCAGGTTCTCCGGGCACGTCAATGATTCGGGCTTGGTCCCGAACTGCTGACCAAGCTCCTCGCTGATCTGCTTGGCGACTTGGTCCTTGTCGATGGTCTGGACCATGTCGAACTTGACCTGCTCACCTTCGATACTGGTGACCGTGACGTTGACGGTGCTGGTCTTGTCGCCGACCTTCATGGTGCAGTTGATCTCGGCACCCTTTTGGCCCGCAAGGTTTTCGGGGCACGTCACCGAATCCGCCTTCTTGCCGTCGGCGCCGGTCATCTTGGTGATGATCTGGCTCTCGACGTCCTTCTTGCTCACCGACGGCGTCCCGCTGGAGCAGGCAGCGGCGCCGAACACGGCAACCGTGATCGCGGATGCGAGGACGAGCCTCTGACACGTCGTGTTGGTCATGTCGCCAACCCCTTCCGAGTTTCGGGCGCCACTCACCGGCGCCGCACTGATCAAGCCGGACGGCAAAAGTTAGCTCCGCGGTGTTGGAATCCGGTTGGAAGTCCAGGCCGGTCTGGTTGGTGGCCGCCGGCGTTCCAACCACGTGCCGCGGCGAGTTCAACGGAATTCCAATCGGGCGTCCATATCGTGACGCCGAGGACGTGACCGACGTCCGTCGTCTAACCCTGAGGAGTCACGATGCAGATGTCGCATCGGCCTGTCATCGCCGTTGCCGCCGCCGTTTGCCTGAGCTTCACGCTGGGCGCCTGCGGAGGCGACAAGGACAAGAGCCCGAGCAGCTCGAGCTCCAGTTCCAGCTCGTCGAGCTCGAGCAGCTCGAGCGCATCGTCGTCGACGAAGGCGGCGCCCAAGCTGAAGCCGCGCAAGGCTGATGAATCCGGGACGAACCCCACGATCGCCGACTACATCAAGGAAGAGAAGATTCAGGAGACGTCGATCCATCCCGGGGATCCGGGCGCGCCCGCCGTGGACATCGAGCGTCCGACCGGCTGGGACAGCGCCGGGGAAGACACCCCTGACTACGCGTACGGCGCACTCGTCTACACCGGCCCCGGCGCGCAGAGCACCGACTACACGGCGAACATCGTCGCGCTGGTGTCGCGCCTGGACGGTCCGGTGGATCCGGACAAGCTACTCAAACTCGCCGGCGGTGAGGTGAAGAACCTTCCCGGGTTCGAATCGGTCGGTGAGGAACCGGGGACCTCGGCCGGCTTCCCCGCTTTCCGGATCGCCGGTACGTACAACCTCAAGGGCGGTGGCAAGGCGGCATTCGGCCAGGAGACCGTCGTGTTCAAGGGGCCCGACGGCCTGTACGTCCTGCAGATCAACGCGACCAGCGATGAGAGCCAGGGCCACGAGCTGTTCGAGGCGTTGGACGCAGTGGACAAATCTCTGAAGATCACCTTCTGACGAGATGGCGACGGCGCCACCCCGAAGTAAGGCCTATCTCCTCAAGAGCCGAACCAACACCTGGTGGGTGAACGTCGAACTGGAGTTGACGGACACCCAGGTGCGGTGCTTGGCGTCCGAATATTCGAAATGGGTCGATGACCAGTTGGACCTGACCGACTATCAGGCGAAGCTGGCCGCGGGCCAGGAGGTGGTGATCTTCGACTACCCGCGGGACGCGGTGACGGTCACCTGGCTGCGTCAGTTGTATCGGGGCGGCTGTGAGGTCAGTCGTGGGAACTCCCGCAAATGGGTTGTCTCCCTGGTGTATCCGGCCGGATTCGGCAGTGTGCTGGATCTGATGACGGACCGGGCGATCTGGCGTCAGTGGCGGGAGGAACTGCCCGACCGGGCCGTGCAGGCCTGATTCAGACCGGCTCGACCGACTGGGCCGCCCGCCGCTGCGCGATGCCACGGGCGAAGGCTTGTTCGCCCGTGGCATCGGCCAGGCGGCCGGCTCGGTGCACCAGGGCGCGGGCACTGTCGGGCCGGCCCTGGTACAGCTCGATGTCGGAGAGCAGGCACAGGAACATCGTGTTCATCACCGTGGTGCCGTCACAGGTGTATTCCTCGAACGCCTGGAAGGCGACGGCGGCGTCCCCCTCGCCGGAGCCGAGCACCTGTGCCCAGACCCGGACGATGCGCGCGCACGCGGCCCATTGCGGGCTGCCCGCCGCGCTGAACTCGACGTCGACCTGGTCGGCCAGTTCGACGATGCCGTCGGTGATACCGAGGACGGCCGCGCATTCGACGTAGGTCAGGCGGGCGGCCAGGATGTTGAACACGTCGCCGCGGCTCTGTGCGAGATGCAGTGCGCGGCGGTGGTATTCGCGCATGGCGTCCACATCACCGCGGACTGCCTCGGCGATGGCCATCCAGCAATAGACGCGGGGATGGAAGAAGTGCAGCGGATCGGTGACGGTCTCGGGCGGCGGGAAGGTGTCCATCATGTGCAGCCCGGTGCTGATCAGCATGTCGGTGTTGCCGCGCAGGGTGTACAGCAGGATGTGCACGAAGTCGTTGACCAGACCGATCACCGGATCACCGGATTTGTCGTACTGGTCCTGCAGACCGATCGCGATGATCTCGACCTCGTCGATGCGGCCGTGCGCGCACAGCAGCATGGACTGCAGCGCGATGGCGCCATAGAAGTTGCGGCCCTTGACTTCCTGGCCGATCTCGAAGGCCCGCTGGACGGCCGCGGCGGCCGACTCACTGGCCTGCCCCTCGAGGATGTTTTTCGCGCCGGCCAGGTGTAGCCACAGGGTGGCTTGCCGGTCCAGGTGTTCGGGCTTGGCCGGCAGCCGGTCACTGATCTGCAGCGCGTGCTCGGCGAGCCCGGCGACGTCGTGGTAAGCCGACCGGTTGAGGGCCCGTTGGATGGACATCTCGAGGATGCCAAGGGCCACATCAGGATTGAGCTCGGCGCCGGCCCGCCAGGCATGGTCGGCGGTGGCGATGACGTGTTCGTACGCGGCCGTCGCAAGCGTGGCAGCTCGGGTGGTGGCGATCGCGGCGTGCACGCTGGTGCGGTCGGTGGTGGCGAGCTGAGCGATGAGCGCGTCGCGTACCAGCCCGTGGCTGAAGCGGTAGGCACCGGGGCGTGCCGGCAGTTCGTCGAGCAGGCCGGTCTGATACGCCGGACGCAGCCGGTTCTGCACTGTGGACACCGAAAGGTCGACGATGTCCGCCAGGTCGGCGACGTTGAATTCGGGCCCGACGACGGCGGCCGCGCACAGCACCCGCCGGCACGGCCGATCCAGCACTCCGAGCCGCCGGCCGACGACGCCGACCACCGCGTCCGAGAGGGCGGGATGGCTGCGTTGCGGGCCGCCGTCGGTATCCAGCGCCCGGGCGAGTTCCTTGATGTAGAACGGGTTTCCGCCGGCCTGTTCCCAGACCTGGGCCGAGACGGCCGGCGGGATGGTGCCGCCGGCCACCGCGTCGACGAGGTGTGCGGCGGCCGCGCGGTCGATGCCGTCCAGATGCATCGTGACGGTGTCGTTCGACCGGACGATGCGTTCGAAAGACGACCGGTTCATCGGCCGGTCGGCGCCGAAGAATGTCCAGTTGCCGATGATCTGGATGGGGATGCGCGGGAACTCTTCGGCCAGCAGCACCAGCGTGTTGATCGAGGCGGGGTCCGCCCGTTGCAGGTCGTCGATGACGAGCATCAGCGGGGCAATCGCCGACAGCTCGCGCAGCGCCGACACGATTCTCTCGACCAAGGCGAATCCCGTTGGTGCGAAACGACTGCCGGTGCTGAGGTCGTCGTCGCCGTGCCATTCGGGCACCAGGGCATTCACCACGCCAGGGGCTTCCCGCAGAACCGCCTTGCGGCCGGCGGATCCGAGCTCGCCGCCCAGCTGGCGCAGCAGCTGGATCCAGGTCCAGTGCAGGGGCAGCTTCACCCCGCTCGGGTGTCCGGCCCAGGCCACGGCGATGCCCGCCGCGCGGGCGCGGGCGACGGCCGCCTGAGCCAACGTCGTCTTGCCGATGCCACTGTCGCCGGTGACGAGCGTCAGTCCGCCCGCTCCGCCCTCGGCGCGGCGCACGGCGGCGTTGACCGCCCCGAGTTCGGTGTCCCGGCCGACGAACGGCGGCGGTGCCGCCGGGTCGGGGTCGAGTGCGTGCAGCGGTGGTGCGACCCGCAGTTCCGCGGCCCCGTCCCGGATCTTCTCGAAGAGGGTCTGCAGGCCTTCGCCAGGACGAGTGCCGACCTCGCGGTCGAGCGTGGTGCAGGCGCGCTCGAACGCCTGGATCGCGTCGGCGGTGCGGTTGGACCGGTGCAGGGCCAGCATCAGATGGCCCCACAACCGTTCCTGCAGAGGATGTTCCGCCAGTGCCGCCTCGACCTCGGGAACCAGTTCCCCGCCGCCGCCGAGTTGCAGGGCGGCGTCGAATCGCGCCTCGATGGCTGTGGTCCGCAGAGCCGCGAAGCGGATGGCCTCAGGCGCGGCGAATTCGTGATAGGCGAACTCTCCGAACGGATCTCCGTGCCAGAGTCCCAGTGCCTCGGTCAGCATCTCGACGGCGGCGCCGGCCGCGTGGCGGACCAGCGCCGTCCGGCCTTGCGCCACCAGGCTTTCGAAGCTGAGCAGGTCGATGGCGTCGCCGGCGAGCAGATTCAGCTGGTAGCCGTGCGGATGCGAGGCGAGTCGTTGGCTCTGGCTGTCGGCCCGGCGGTTGTCCGGGGTCTGGACAGGTCCGATATCTGCGCCCGGATCGAGGACGCGACGGAGGTTGGCCACATAGGAGCGCACGGATGCCAGTGCCTTCGGCGGTGGCTCGTCGCCCCAGACGGCGTCGATCAGGCGGTCGATGCTGACCACCGTGCCGTGATGGGCCAGCAGCACGGCCAGTACGCACCGCTGCTTCGGTCCGCCGAGCGCCGCCGGCGTGCCGTCGACCCGGGCCGTTACTGCACCCGAGAGGTAGTACTGGACCATTTCCCCCGATTCACAGCAAATTTGGAATTGGGGAGACGATACATCCGCGCGTGACCTGCGGCAGCCCGGATGAACCTGGCAATCTGCTGGACCGCCCGGTCAAATCAGAGGATTTCCGGCCCCCGTTTACGCCCGGCCCGGCTCGCGATCCCGAATCCAGCGCCCACCAGGAGAAACGGGGCGCTGATGATGGCGAGCAGGGTCGGCAGGAACCACACCTGCCAATAGGTGTTGATGGTCGCGTCGTGTGGGTCATCGGGGTGGTAGCGGACGTCGACGTGCTCGCCGACCGTGGCCGGTGGTGGATTGCTACTGATCGAGCTGAGGAAGCGGATGTGGCTGCCTGTGGATGTGGCGAATTCGACGCGTGCCCGGTAGCGCGGGCTGCTGCCGCCGCCGCTGGGCACCAACTCGACGACCGTCCCGTCCGCGTGGCGGTCGGACGAATTCGATTGGGCCACAAACCCCGCGCAGACGCCGGCCGCGATGGCCAATGACAGTCCGACCGACAGGAATGCCTTCGCCAGGACCGGTGCCGGGGATTTCTTGGGCACGTCGGCGGTGGTGCCGAGTTCTGTTGCGATGGTCGTGGTGCCGGAGGACGCCTTCCGGGCGCGTTGTTTGCGCAGCAGCGCAACGAGAATCGCGATGTCCACGAGCACGATGACGGCGATCAGCACCACGATGTATTCGACGCGCATGGCCCCTCCGGAAAATGTCGACACGGAGAGGGTAGGACGGCAGACGCCTGTGAGGGTTGTGTACGCGTATCTCGGGTTCCGCGTACACAACCCTCACAGGGATGCGGGGACAGGGACGGGCTAGGCCGGCCTAAGCATCCGTCTGCCCCAAGGTCACCTGCACGGAGCGTTCGGCTCCGGACGGGTCGGCGTAGGTCACGGTGACGTTGTCGCCGGGCGCCTTGGACCGGATCGCCGCGACGAGCGCCTCGGGACCGTCGATCGGCTGGTTGTCGACCTTGGTGATCACCGCGCCCTTGTCCAGGCCCGCGGCGGCGGCGGGGCTGTCGGCGACGACACCGGCCACTGCCGCGCCCTGGGCGCTGGTGTTGGCGGCCAGCTTCACACCCAGCGAGGCGTGCTGCACGGTGCCGGTCGAAATGAGTTGGTCGGCAATGCGTTTGGCCTGATCGACCGGGATGGCGAAGCCGAGGCCGATCGAACCGGGCTGTGCACCACCGGAATCCGGGCCGCCACCCAGCGAGGCGATCGCCGAGTTCACGCCGATGAGGTTGCCGTTCATGTCGACCAGCGCACCACCGGAGTTGCCGGGGTTGATCGCGGCGTCGGTCTGGATGGCACTCATCACCGACTGCTGTCCGGTCTGCTCGTCACCGGTGCTCACCGGACGGTTCAGCGAGCTGATGATGCCGGTGGTCACGGTGCCCTGCAGGCCCAGCGGGGAGCCGACGGCCACCACGTTCTGCCCGACGCGCAGGTCCTTCGATGAGCCGATGCTGATCGGGGTCAGGTCGGACACGCCCTGGGCCTTGACCACCGCGATGTCGTCGGCGGGATCGGCGCCCACCACGGTGAAGGGCACCGTGCGGCCGTCGGACAGGGTGACGGTGGCCTTGGTGGGTCCGCCGGCGGTCATGCCGCGGGGCAGCCGGCCATCCGGGCTCAGCCCGCTCGGCAGTGAATCCTGTTGCGCGGCAGCCTGGTTCGCCTCGGCGACCACGTGGTTGTTGGTCAGGATCAGCCCGTCCGCGGTGAGGACGATGCCCGAGCCCTCGCCGCCCTGCTGGCCGGTCTGGACCTGCAGTTTCACGACGCTGGGCAGCACCTTGGCGGACACCGCTTCGACGGAGCCGGCCGGGGCCGCCGGCGCGTGCGCGGCAGCGGTTGGCAGCGAGCGGTTCTGAATTCCGGTGGCGAGCGGAACCTGCGCGGCCGGCACCACGCTGCCGAAGTGATCGACCGCGGCCATGGTGCCGGCGGCACCGGCCGCGATGGCAACCGCGGCGACGCCGAAGGCCAGCAGTCCGGAGCGGGAACGCTTAGCTGGCGCCGGCGGAACGGGCGCGGCGGGGTACTGGTGCGGTGCCCCGTACGGAGTCCGCAGTGGCTGGGTGTGATCGTCGGAAGCGTAGGGGCGCCGGTAGCGGTCATTGCTCCACTGGACCAGTTTCTCCTGCTCAGTGGCGTACTGCCGCGACCAGAGATGCTGGTTGTCCGGCGTCGGGGGTTCTGACGGGTGTCTCATTGGCGTTGACTACTTTCTCGAAACGTCGGTAAGACATGCGTGTTCACGCTTGATGTCTCCACCGTGCCGTCGCCAACTGAGGCGTTGCTGAGAAAGAGTTCGGGACAGCCCAAGACTTTTCAGATCACAAAAAGTGTCATTCCTGGCCGGGGCTCGGTACCGTCTCCGCATGTTCCGACGCGGCGTCGTGGTGCTCCTGACCATGTGGTTGTCGATCCCGGTCGGCACCGCGCAGGCGTGGGCGGAACCGGGCGTCGACCCCGGCTCACCGGCCGGCGAGGCCATCGTGGCGCCTGCCGTCGCGGCGGTGGCGACCGAACTCGGCAAGCCCGCAACTCTTGCGGTCCAGGTCATCAATAGCTCTGAGCCGTGGGCATTCGTGTACGGCGGCATCCGCGCGGCCGACGGTCAGCCGTTCGACTTCCGCGGCACACCCCTCGCCGAAGGCGCCGCCGAAGGGTTTGTGTCCCGGACCTACGCGGCCCTGTTGAACCACCGAGGCGACCGGTGGACGGTGACGGAACAGGCCGTCGGCCCGACGGACGTCGCGTGGCAGGACTGGCCGCAGCGGTACGGCGCCCCGGCGTCGTTGATCGCGATTCCGTGAATCCCGGCTGAACTTCGGACCTTGATTCCGGTGTTGGGCTCGCGTGACGGTCCGTGCTGGGCCACCATCGACGGGTGCGTCCGACCCGACTGACCGCCGCCGGTGAAATTCCGGACACGGGCCTCCCCGACGACTTGTCGGCGACCATGACCATCGCCGAACAGCACGACTGGCACCAGCAGTACCTGCGCCGGCACCGCGTATCGCGGCGGAACTTCCTGCGCGGGTCGGCCGCAGCCGCCGCGGTGGCGGCCCTGGGCCTGGCACCGTTCGGGCGCCGTGCCTACGCGCAGGACGCGCCGCTGAGCGTGGCCAACCGCCGGGTCGGCTTCGGCGGTGACGCCACCAACCAGCTGAGGCTGTCCGCGCAGCTGTCGCGAAATCCCGGCAGTACCAAAGTGTTCGTCGACCACGGACCCACCGATCAACTGGGCGCGACCTTCGAGGCCGAGGTACGCAACCTCGTCACCCAGATTCCGACCAACGACCGCGGCGTGCTGGCGGCCGAGCAGTTCTACGCTCATGTTCCGGTTGACGGCTTGCCCGGCGGCACCGCGCACTTCTACCGGTGGCGCACCGAAGACGGCTTCGTCAGCGACGTGCGGTCTGCCAGGACGGCGATGCCCAGCGTGCGAAAGACGTTGGCACCGTTCCGGTTCACCATGATGGGCGACCAGGGCACCGATGATGTGCCCCGTCAGCCTGTGGGGCTCAGGCCGGGTGACTACGACGATCGCTACTACAAGCCGGACAACGAGCCCGACGCCCCGCACACCGCGAACGTGTTCAACCAGATCGTCGCGTCCAAACCCGAATTCCATCTGCTGGCTGGGGATATCGCCTACGCCGACCCGTCCGGCGGCGGCAAGCCGCTGTCGTTCGTCGCCTCCGGCAAGCCCGCGCACGGCTTCGACAAGTACAACCCGTTCGTGTGGGACGTCTACCTGGGGTCCATCGAGGCCAGCGCGGCGAGCACACCGTGGATGTTCGCGACGGGCAATCACGACATGGAGGCCTCGTATCCGAGCCACGGATACGGCGGCCACCTGGCGCGCATGGACTTTCCGGACAACGGCCCGGCGGCCTGCCCCTCGGTCTATTCATTCAGCTACGGCAACGTCGCGGTGCTGTCGCTGGACGCCAACGACGTCAGCTTCGAAATTCGTTCCAACACAGGCTATTCCGACGGCACGCAGAATTCCTGGGTCGAGCGGACCCTCGCGGCCTACCGGGCCGACCCCAACATCGACTTCATCGTCTGCTTCTTCCACCACTGTGCCTACTCGACCACCGACTCCCACGCCAGCGACGGCGGTGTCCGGGCGGCCTGGTGCGAGCTGTTCGACCGCTACCAGGTCGATCTCGTGCTGCAGGGACACAACCACGTCTACGAACGCACCGACCCGATCCGCGCCGACCGCCCCACCAAGGTCGCCGGTGACAACTCCACCGTGGACGCGGAAACCGACGGCACCGTCTACTACACCGTGGGCTGCGCCGGCCGGCCGCGATATGGCTTCCAGCCGGGCGAGCCCGAGAGCTACCGCGGCCACGAGTCTCCCGACACCTTCGTCCCCAACAGCTATGTCTGGACGTCCGACGGTGAGAAGAAGGCCGAGGCCGTCGGCTGGTCGAGGGTGCGCTTCCGCAACTACGCCTTCATCCGCGTCGACGTCAGGCCCGGGCAGCTGCTCAGCGAAATGGACGTGACCGCGGTAGACGAACACGGCCGGGAATTCGACAAGGTCACCTATCGTCGCAGGGTGCGCGCATAACCGCGGATCACCCACCTCTGGCAGCTGACGCGGCTGCCTCTTATGGTTAGCCGGTGGATGGGACACCGTTCGGCCGCTACCGGCTGATTGAGCTGCTCGGCCGCGGCGGCATGGGTGAGGTCTGGAAGGCCTACGACACCACCATGAAGCGGGTCGTCGCGATGAAGGTGCTGCCCCCGACCTTCGCGGACGACGAGCAGTACCAGGTGCGTTTCCGGCGGGAGGCCCACGCGGCGGCCGGGCTGGACGAGCCGCACATCGTGCCGATCCACGATTTCGGTGAGATCGACGACCGGCTGTATGTGACGATGCGGCTGATCGACGGCAAGACCGTCCAGGAGCTGCTGGCCAACGGCCCACTGACGCCCGACCGTGCGGTCTCCATCGTCGAGCAGATCGCCGCCGCGCTCGGTGCGGCGCACGGTGTCGGCCTCGTGCACCGCGACGTCAAACCCGCCAACATCCTCGTCACGCCAGACGATTTTGCCTACCTCATCGACTTCGGTATCGCCCGCGCCGCCGGCGAGACCAAGCTGACCCACACCGGCGCCACCATCGGCACGGTCGCGTACATGGCGCCCGAGCGTTTCACCAGTGATCGTGCCGATGCCCGCTCCGACATCTACGCGCTGACCTGTGTGCTGCACGAATGTCTGACCGGCGCCCCGCCGTTTCCCGGCGACAGCATGGAGCGGCAGATCACCAGCCACCTCTACTCGGATCCGCCGCGGCCGTCGACCATGCGGCCCGGCATTTCGGCGTACATGGATCAGGTCATCGCCACCGGCATGGCCAAAGATCCCGAACTGCGTTATGCCACAACCAAAGACCTGGCTGCCGCCGCCCGTGCCGCGTTGGCCGGACCGGCGCAACCCGCTCCGTTCGGTCAGCCCGCGCAGCAGACACCCCCGCCGGCGTGGGCCGCCCCGTCGGTCCCCTACCCCACGACCGGCCCCGAGTCCTACCCGGCGCATGCGCACACGCAATACGCGAGCCCGGCCCCCAGCCCGGGGCCCGGATCAGCGCAGTGGTCACCGCCCCAGCTGGCGAATGCCCAACCGGCACAGTCGTGGTGGCGCAACTCGGCGGTCGTGATCGTCGCCGCGTTGGTCACGGTGGTCGTCCTCGGAGGTGCCGGCATCGCCTACGTGATGTGGCCCGAGAGCGGTTCGAGTGATCAGCCGGCGGCCACGAATGATCCCAGCGCGCAACTGTTTCCGTCGATGCCCACCGGCCCCGGCGGCACCGTTGGGTACCCGACCGGCGGCATGTCCACACCCGCCTCCACGGCGGCATCGACGCCGTCGGGACCGAGCCAGCTGCAGACCGCCGACGGCCTGACCAATCTGATCGGGACCATCAAGGCGAAGTTCGGGGACGCCATGGGATTCAAGCTCGTGGTCTACCCCGACTACGCGATCATGGATCGCGTCTCTCCCACCAACAAGCACGTCGACCAGAGCTTCATGTACCGCGGCGGCAGCTGGAACAAATGGGGCTCGGACACCAGCACCAGTTCGTTCGACGTGCTGGCGGATCTCGGCGCGATCAATGCGCAGGCGGTGGCGGCCACGATGGCCGGCGCGCCGCAGCAGATGGGCGCGGAGCCGGGATCGCAGATGTACCTCATCATCGAGGGTGAAGAGGGCGGCGGCCTGGGCCTGGCGATT
This sequence comes from Mycobacterium sp. PDNC021, assembly GCF_048282635.1. Classification (NCBI taxonomy): domain Bacteria; kingdom Bacillati; phylum Actinomycetota; class Actinomycetes; order Mycobacteriales; family Mycobacteriaceae; genus Mycobacterium; species Mycobacterium sp. PDNC021. The sequence continues at coordinate 599,465 of NZ_CP182502.1, read as the reverse complement.
CACTCGACCTCGCCGGGGACCGGATACATATCGGCCAACGCCGACGGGACCATCAAGCAGATCTACCCGCCGTAACGGGGCACGCTCCCACCGCGTAGTAACGGAGCGATCGCTCTGTTATGGTGTGCCGGTGCCCCGGCCTCGTGTCTACGACCTCGATGCGGTGCTCGACGCTGCCGAGTCGCTGGCTGTCGAGGCCGGACCGGCCGGCGTCACCACTCGCGCCGTGGCGACTGCGGCCGGGATCTCCAACGGCGCGATCTATCACAACTTCGGCTCGCGGACCGAGCTCGTCGCCCGGACGTGGCTGCGTGCGGCACGCCGATTCCTCGATGTGCAAACGGAATTGGTCGATGCGGCGCTGGCCGACGCGGCTGCCGACCCGGTGGACGCCGTCGTCGCGGCCGCGCAGGCCCCCGCGGTGTTCTACGAACGCCGGCGGCAGTCGGCTCGACTGGTGTGGCGGGTGCAGCGCGACCAACTGCTCGGCCCCGACCTGCCGGCGTTGCTGGCGGCCGAACTCAAAGACCTCGACCGTCAGCTGATCGACCTGATGGTGCGGCTGTCGTCGCACCTGTGGGACCGGCGTGACGGTGCGGCGGTCGATGCCATCACGGTGTGCATCGTGGATCTGCCGACGGCAATCATCTTGTCCCGCAATAGAATCAGCAACAGCTGGGCGCGGGATCGGCTGTCCGCAGCCGTCCGCGCGGTCCTTGCCGACGAACCCACCCCAACCAGGAGGAAACAACCATGACCATTACCGTCAGCTACCAGGACAAGATCGCCATCCTCGATCTCGGCGATGACGAGAACCGGTTCTCGCTGGGCTTCCTCGACGACATCAACGGCGCCATCGACGATCTCGTCGACAATGGCGCCCAGGGTCTGGTCACCACCGGTGCCGGGAAGTTCTACTCCAACGGGCTGGATCTCGACTGGCTGATGGCGCACGGCGACCAGATGCAGTCGTACGTCGGGCGGGTGCATGCGCTGTTCGCGCGGGTGCTGACCCTGCCGATCCCGACGGCCGCAGCGGTCAACGGGCACGCCTTCGGCGCCGGCGCCATGCTGGCGATGGCCCACGACTACCGGACCATGCGCTCTGACCGCGGGTTCTTCTGTTTCCCCGAGGTCGACATCCGGATTCCGTTCACGCCCGGGATGGCCGCCCTGATCCAGGCCAAACTGACCCCGCAGGCGGCGATCGCCTCGATGACCACCGGCCGGCGCTTCGGTGGTGACGACGCCGCCAAGTACGGAATCGTGGAGGCCGCCGCGGCCGAGGACGCGGTGGTGTCTGCCGCGGTGGAGCTGGTGATTCCGGTGGCGGGCAAGGATTCTCAGACCATGGCCGCCATCAAGGCGACGATGTTCGGCCCGGCGATCGCGGCGCTGCGGGCCGAGTAAGAGCCGGCAGCTGGGGCAGCTGGGCAGCTCGCTGCCGGGTCCGATGGGCGGCTCGCTGCCGGGTCCGATGGGCAGCTCGCTGCCGTGGCCTGATAGGCATAGGAGCGTGGGACAGAACGAGCGCAAGAAGATCGTCATGACCGACGACGAGATCGTCGAATTCATCGATCGCAGCCGGACCGCGACCATGGCCACCGTCCTGGCCGACGGCCGGCCGCACCTGGTGGCCATGTGGTACGCCGTGCTCGACGGCGAAATCTGGTTCGAGACCAAGGCCAAGTCGCAGAAGGCGCTCAACCTGCGCCGGGACTCGACCATCACCGTGATGATCGAGGACGGTGACACCTACGGCACCCTCCGCGGCGTCTCGATCGACGGCACCGCCGAGATCCTCGACGACGTCGACACCTGTCTGCGCGTGGGCATCAGCGTGTGGGAGCGCTACACCGGCCCCTACACCGATGAGATGCGCCCGTTCGTCGACCAGATGATGAACAACCGCGTCGCGGTCCGCGTCGTGCCCAGCCGGATGCGCAGCTGGGATCACCGCAAGCTCGGCATGCCCGACATGCCGGTCAGCGGTTCGACCGCGCAGTACCTGGGCCAGCAGTGATCTCGGCGCGCCCCGTATCACTCTCCGATACGGAGCGCGCCCAAACCACTCAGGCCGGGTCGACCAGCGGCGCGTACTCGGGATGCTTGGCGATGTATCCGCTGACCATCGAGCATTCCGGGACGATGCGTAACCCTGCGGCTCGCGTGGCGTCCAATGCCTCGGCGACGAGGATCGTCGCCAGCCCGCGGCCACCGTATTCGGGCTGAACTTCGGTGTGCGGGAAGATGCGTCGGCCGCCCTGGTCGAGGTAATCGATCAGCCCGACAGTCTTGCCGTCGACGGCGATGGTGAATCGTCCGGCTTCGGCGGTGACGGTGGTGGGTGCTCCGGTGTTGTCGGTAACGCTCATCCCGTCACGGTAACCCTCGTGCGTAGAACCGATGCCCGCGCTGCCGCCCCCTCAAACGGCAGCGTGGGCATCGGGGTACTACGCGACTTCGAGGAAGATTCGGCGCTGACGGCGGACCGGGTAGCCATTGGCTTCGGCCAGGGACCGCAGCTGCTTGAGCGCGAACGTCCGGCCGCGACCCTCGTCGGCGGGAATGACGATGCCGGCCCAGAGCCCTTCGGCGCGGGGCAGTTCGACGGCGTCACGCGCGCAGGCCCAGCGGCGGGGGCACTGCCGGCAGAGGCTCTTGGCTTCTTCGCTGGCGATCGTCGTCCACTGCTCCGGGCTCCGGGTGCACTCACCGAGCGGCAGGCCGTCCATGGCAATTGCGGTCATCGGGGTACTCCTTAGCTGTTGCGCTGCGACTGTTCCGTCGCGGTTGAGAAGAATCTATAGCACCAGACTGCAGTAACGCAACAGTTAAACCGTAGCGTTGCATATAACTGCAGGTCAGAGGTCTGCCAGGGCGCCGATTGTGTTCGGTTGAGCAGGAATAACATTGGTGAAAGTCGTCGTTTGGACTGGGTGTACGGTCTAACTGAAGCGCTTGTGGGCCTACCGATACGGTTCAGTGACTGTCAACGCAATAGTTATGCGGGACGGAACGGGCTAAGCTGTATCGGACCGCTGACAGCGCTCCGGATTTCTTGTTGAGCGCGGGCCGCAATGAGATGGAGGTGACCTCGGGTGCCGAACATCGATCCCGATGACGTCACCGAGTACATCGCCCTGCCCGCCGTCGATCCCGGGATGGAGCGCGCCGGTGCGGCCGCCGCAGCTCGGCGCCGCGAGCTCGACATCAGCCAGCGCAGCCTGGCGGCCGACGGCATCATCAACGCCGGTGCGCTGATCTCCTTCGAAAAAGGCCGGAGCTGGCCCCGTGAGAGAACGCGCCTGCGCCTCGAAGAGGTATTGCGCTGGGCGCCGGGAACCATCGCACGGATCCGCAGTGGCGAGCCGGTCCCGGCGCAGGCGCAGTTCGCGGCGGCACCACAAGCCGCGCCTGCCCCACCGTTGACCAACGTGGGTGAGGTTCCGCTGATCGCCCAGGCAGTCGTCGCCGCGGTGAACACCTTGGGTGCCACAGCCGACGCCCTGCCGGCCATCGAGGATTCCGAATTCACGCCGTGGGTGACGCAGATTCTGTCCGACCTGCGGCAGCTCGAAGCCGTCGCCGCGAGCGCCGCCCGGCTCGGGCCGGTATCGCCGCCGCTGATCAAAGCACTGGGACTGGTGCGCGCCCGGATCGACGAACTGACACTGCTCGGCGCCAAAGCGCCGACCGCGACTCTTGGGCAGCGGCTGTACGCCGCGCGGCGCGGTGCCAATCTGACCATCCAGGAGACGGCCCTGGCCGCCGGCGTGCCCGAGGCCGTCGTCGTCGGTGCCGAAGCCGAAGCGACCGTGTCGGAGCAGGACAAGCAGTTGGTCGAAAAGCTGCTCCTGCAGCTGGTCTAGCTGTAGGTATCAGGAACGCTCGCGGTGCCGGTCGTCACTGGTCGGGAAGTTCGCCGCGAGTGCGGCCGCGATCTCGATGAACTTACGCCGCGTCGCCGGCGACAGCTGCCGGGTACCGGCGATGACGCCGCCCGGCCGCAGGTGCCCGTCGAACGGGACCTCGACGACAGCCTGACCCTGCCCGGCGAACTGCTGGGCCAGCACCGAGCGCGTGCGCTTGTCGGCATGGCCGTCGGAATCGTTGAGCACCACCACCGTTCGCTGCAACAGACCGTTGAGGCCGTGTGCCGCCAGCCAATCCAGCGTCTGCCCGGCCGCGCCGGCCCCGTCGACCCAGGGTGATGAGACGACGATGAGCGCGTCCAGATCGCGGAGCACCTCCTGGGTGACGGGGCTGTCCATCGTCGAGCTGCAGTCGATGATCGAAATGGTGAAGTGCCGATCCAGCCGGGAGGCCGCCTCCCGGTACACCGCGGGGTCCAGCACCCGCCGGCGGGCCGGGCTCGCCTCACCGGCCAGCACGAACAGTCCGGCGGCATTGCTGCCTACGCGGTTACGGATATCGGCGAAACTCTCGAGATGCTGGTCGGATGCCAACTCCCAGTACGAACTCAGGGCTTTGGGATCGACGCGGCTGCCGAGCTTGCCGAATGCGGTGTCGGCGTCGACGGCCACGACCCGGTCCTCCTGCCGGAGCTCGGCGAACAGCGAGCCGATCGAGGCGGACATCGTCGTCTTGCCGACGCCGCCCTTGCCCATGACGCCGACCTTGTAGTGACCCGACAACGCCGACCGAATCCGGTTGATCTGCTGGGCCTCGTGGATCTCATCGGGTGACGGCCCGAGGTTGACCAGCCCGAACGTCGCTTTGAACAGCGTCTTGCGCCAGCCACGACCGGGCTCGGGCTTGCGGGCCCGGAGCAGGTCGTCCCGGCGGATGGCGTCGGCGTACGACCCCGGTGCCGTGAACTGACCCTGCGGGCCGTACGGCCACGGCTGCTGTGGCGGGCGACCGGGCTGGATGGGGCCGGGCTGCGGCGGGTAACCGGTCCTGCGCTGCAGCGGTTCGGTGTGCTGCATGCCGGTATTGCCGCCAGCCGGATTCACGCGTGGCCAGGCCGGCGGCGTGTTCACCGGATGTCCGGCAAAAGCGCTTTCCGGGGGGTTGTGCTGCGGTTCGAAGTGGTCAGTCACCGAATACGCGCTTTCTCTCCTCGGTTCGCTCGACGCAGGTGCCAAGACGCAGATGCCCTCCCAGTATCGACCACGTCAGTGGCGATAGCGGGATGGCCGGGCCCAAGACCGTTGCCTGCCGTCCAGCCGACGGTTCGATAGGGGTTCGCGGAGTGCTGTCGAATTACTTGTCCACCAATACCTTTCGGCGCACGACGGTGGCGGTCGACCAGGCCGTGGCGGTGTCGAATTGGTGCGGACCTGTGGTCAGACCCGCTGGTAGGCTCGATGCGGGTTGTGGGGAAGCGCTGTGGGGGTGGTGTGGGGCCGCCTGTGCAGGTCAGATGCCGTGACTCGCGTAGGAGTTTGGCCATCGGCCTGCCGCCTGTGAGGTGGCGTACCAAGATGGTCACGGAGGACAGCGATGCCCGGCGCTTGGCGTCGGGAACAGGGGGTGGAGCCGAGATGCAGCGGGTGGACACAGGTACCGGGCGTGATGCCAGGTCGTTGACGCTGTCGGGGCAGTGGACGTGACCGGCCCGTACTCCGCGGCCAGCAGCGCCTCGGGCGGCATCGACGACGTCGTGGCCGTCGAGGTCACCATCGACGGCATGCTCGTCATCGCCGACCAGCTCGGTCTGATGGATTTCCCGCCGAGCCTGGGCATCCGGCCGAACATCCCGCAACTGGACCTGCGGAACATCGTCTGGGAACAGGTGCGGCGGGATCTGACGTCGCAGGGCGTCCTCGACATCTACGGGAACCCGCATCCGGAAGTGGCCGCGATGGTCGACACCCTCAGCCGCGCCGACCGCACCATCGAGGGTCGTTGGTGGCGCCGCGACGTCGGCGGGAAGATGCTGCGGTTCGTGGTCTGTCGCAAGGGCGAACGGCATGTGGTCGCGGCCCGTGACGGCGAGATGCTGGTCCTGCAGCGGGTTGCCGGGCAGGTGGGACTGGCCGGCATGGTCAACGCCGTGCTCGGCTCGGCCAACCCGGCCAACGTCGAGCCACTGACCGCATCGAGCAGCCGTCTCACCGAGTCCCGCACTCCCGACCAGCTCACCCAGTTCGGCATCAGCCTGAGCTCGGCGCGGACCTACTCCGAACTCATCGGCAACCCCGACTCGTGGGTCGAACTCACCGCCAACGAGCGGCACGAGGGCGGCACCTTCAGCCAGGCCGATGTGGCCGCCGGTGTCCTGGACTCCCGGCTGGGCCGCATCGTGTCCCTGCCGCGGAAGGTCAGTGGGGAGCTCTACGGCAGCTTCCTCGCCGGCACCGACGAGAACCTGGAACGCGCACTCCAGGGACTGATGGAGTTCCTGCCGTCGCGCTCGTGGTTCGACAAGCCCTCCGCGGGTGCCTCCGGCGACGATTACCAGGACTGACGTTGGCGGCCCACCATCCAGACGACGGGTTTGATGACGAACCGTCGGGCGATGATCCGGACGACGGTTCGGACGACGATCTCGGCGGCGCACTCGACTACCTGTACGCCGATGACGACGCGGTCACCCCGGGCGCGGTGGCTGCCGAGGACGGTGAGCCGTCCGTCGACGATCAGCCGGTCCCGTTCGGCTACACCGTCGCGAACCCGCCGCAGACGGTGACCGTCACGGCTCTCATGGACGGCCGGATCCACCGGGTCCGGCTCGCTCCCGGCGTCACCGACATGACGGAAGTCGAACTGGCGCAGGAAGTTCTCTTGATCGCCGACCTGGCCCGCCAGGACGGGCGATCGGCGCAGTACGACGTCATGTACTCGGGGCTTCGGGAACTGGGCCACGACCGCGCCGAGGCCAAGGATTTCCTGTCCCGCAGTCTCGACCTGCCGTCGCCCGAAGAGGCCGCCGCGACCCGCGCCCACATCTTTGCCACCAGATATTCAGGGGAAACACATGAGTGACCAACTCGCCGCCATGTTCAACAACGCCGTGGGCATGCTGGACACCGCCCCGGCGCGCTCGATGCAACTGTTCACCGAGATCACCTCGGTCGACGAGACCGCGTGCGACGCCTGGATCGGACGGATCCGGTGCGGCGACGCAGACCGGACCACGCTCTTCCGCGCGTGGTACTCGCGCGGCAACCTCGGCATGCTCGCCGGGCAGGCCGAGGTGTCGCTGGCGCAGGTCAACGCGCGGGTGCGGATCGGTGGCGAGCTCGGTGACATCACGTATCCCGTGAATTCGCCGCTGGCCCTCACGCTGGCATTCGCGGTCAACGAGGCTGCCGAGGGCAACTACGCCGACGCGCTCGAGGCCGTCGAGGGTGCCGCGGTCGGCGGTTCCGAGCATCTGGTGGCGTGGGTCAAGGCCGTCATCTACACCGGTGGCCAGCGCTGGACCGACGTCATGGAGGTACTCCGGGGGTCGGAGAGCTGGCCGGACGCCTTCCTGGCCGGCGCGGCCGGAGTGGCCCGCGGCGTCGCGGCGGCCAACCTCGGACTCTTCACCGAGGCCAAGGACAAGCTGACCGAGGCCAACGAGTCGCCGGCGGGGACGGCGTGCGGCCGGCCGATCGCCTGGTACCTGGCCATGACCTTCCGGGATCAGGGCAACGAGGAGGGCGCCCGGCGCCTGCTGGAGTGGTTGCAGGCCAACTTTCCGGAGCCGAAAGTCACTGAGGCGCTTCGTGATCCGAACTTCCGGCTGCAGACCACCACGACGGAGAAGATCGCCGCCCGCTCCGACAAGTGGGATCCGAACAGCGTGGTGGCCGACACCTCGGCGCGGGACCGCATGCTCGTCGAGGCGCAGGCCGAGTTGGAGCGGCAGATCGGGCTGGCCAAGGTCAAGGAGCAGATCGAGACCTACCGCGCCGCAACGCAAATGGCGAAGATCCGGGCCGCGCGTGGCATGAAGGTCGCGCAGCAGTCCAAGCACATGATCTTCACCGGGCCGCCGGGAACCGGCAAGACCACCATTGCCCGGGTGGTCGCGAACATCCTGGCCGGCCTCGGCGTCATCTCCGAGCCCAAGCTGGTCGAGACGTCCCGCAAGGACTTCGTCGGTGAGTACCTCGGTCACACGGCGGTGAAGACGTCGAAGGTCATCGACCGGGCCCTGGGCGGCGTGCTGTTCATCGACGAGGCCTACACACTGATCCAGGACGGGCTGCAGGGCGGCGACGCCTTCGGTTCGGAAGCCATCGACACCCTGCTGGCCCGCATGGAGAACGACCGCGACCGCCTGGTCGTCATCATCGCGGGATACAGCTCGGACATCGACCGGCTGCTGGAGGCCAACGACGGTCTGCGGTCCCGGTTCGCCACCCGCATCGAGTTCGAGTCCTACTCCCCCGACGAGATCGTCGAGATCGCGAAAGTCATTGCCAAGAACAATGATTCGTCGATCAATGACGAGGCGGCCAAGCACGTGCTGGAGGCCGCGACCACGCTGGGCCAGCATGAGCTCAATGGCAAGCCGGCCATCGACATCGCCGGTAACGGCCGGTACGCGCGCCAGCTGGTGGAGGCCGGCGAGCAGGCCCGCGACATGCGCCTCGCCCGGTCCATGGACATCGAGAGCCTGGGTGTCGACGCACTCAGCGAGATCACCGGTGACGACATGGCATCCGCGATCAGCGGCGTGCACCGGCGCCTGAACATCGGCGAATAACCGATGGCAGATTTCCGGCTCACCACCAAGGTTCAGGTCAGCGGCTGGCGCTTTCTGCTCCGTCGTGTCGAGCACGCCATCGTGCGGCGCGACACCCGCATGTTCGACGACCCGCTGCAGTTCTACAGCCGCTCGGTGTCGGCCGGCATCGTCGTCGCGGTGCTCATCTGTCTCGGCGCCGCGATGATGGCCTACTTCAAACCGCAGGGTAAGCGGGGCGAGGACACCCTGCTGGTCGACCGCAGCACCAACCAGCTGTACGTCGTCATGCCCGGGACACAGCAGATCCGCCCCGTCTACAACCTCACCTCGGCCCGGCTGGTTCTCGGCCACACCGGTGAACCACAGGTCGTCAAACCTGCCGAACTCGCCAAGATGTCGAAGGGCCAACCGATCGGTATCCCCGGGGCGCCCTACGCGACAGCGGTGAACGGCACGCCGGGCACCTGGTCGGTGTGTGACACCGTCACCAAGCCCGAGAGCGTTACCCCGACCGTCGAGACCTCGGTGCTCGTCGAACCCGTCGTCGTTGGCGGCGGCGTCGGGCCCATCCGCCCGGACCAGGGGGTGCTGGTCAAGTACCAGGACAAGACCTGGCTGATCACCAAGGACGGGCGGCATTCGATCGACCTGGCCGATCGAGCCCTGACTTCCGCCGTGGGCATTCCGGTCGGGTCGAAATCGGCGCCCATCTCGTCCGGCCTGTTCAACGCGCTGCCGAACGTCGGCCCCTGGGCTCTTGCCCCCATTCCGGCCGCCGGCGCGCCCAACACCGTCGGCCTGCCGCCGAATCTGGTGAATGGCACGGTGTTCCAGACCGTCACCGACAACAGCAAGCAGCAGTACGTGGTGCTGCCGGACGGCGTCGCGAAGGTCAACGACACCACCGCGGCCGCGCTGCGGGCGACCAACTCCTATGGTCTGATCTCGCCGCCATCGGTGGAATCCAGCGTGGTGGCCAAGATCGCTGAGCAGACCTACACCTCGCCGCTGCCGGCCAAGCCCATGACCATGCTGCTGCCGCAGGATGATCCGACCGTGTGCTGGACGTGGCAGCGCGAAGCCGGCGACCAGGGCGCCAAGACCACGGTGATCGTCGGCCGGCACCTGCCGATCCCGGTGAGCTCGATGGGCAACGGCATCAAGCAGATCAGTGGCGACGCCACCGTCTACATCGACGGCGGCCAGTACATCCGGCTGCAGTCGCCCGACCCGAGGTACGGCGAGGCCCAGTACTACGTCGACGCGCAGGGCGTCCGGTACGGCATCGCAAATGACGACACCGCCAAGGCCCTCGGTCTCACCGGCGCCTCCACGGCGCCGTGGCAGGTGGTCGGTCTGCTGATGGAAGGCCCGGTGCTGTCGAAGGAGGCGGCGCTGCTCGAACACGACACACTGCCGTCGGATCCGAAGCCGCGCAAGGTCGCTGGCGGAAATGATTCGGCACCCACGACGGTGCGTCCGGGAGGTGCGTCATGACGACCAAGAAGTTCACCCCGTCGATGAAGCGGGGTCCGCGCCTGACTCCGGGCGAGATCAACGTGACCCCGCCTGACGACCTGGGCATCGAGATCCCGGCGTCCGGCATGCAGAAGGCGATGCCGTACGTCATGGGCGGCGGCATGCTCGGGATGATCGCGATCATGATCTTCACCGGCGTCCGCCAGCTGTCGCCGTACATGCTGATGATGCCGCTGATGATGATCATGGGCACCGTCGGCTACATGTCCAGCGGTGGTGGCGGCGGCAAGAAGGTGCCGGAGATCAACGAGGACCGCAAGGAGTACCTGCGGTACCTGGCCGGCCTGCGGACGCGCGTGACGTCGTCGGCGGACGCCCAGGTGACGTTCTTCAGTTATCACGCGCCGCACCCCGCTGATCTGCTGTCGATCGTCGGTACGCAGCGGCAATGGTCGCGCAGCGTCAGCGGCAACAATGCCGACTTCTTCATGGGCGCCCGGATCGGCATCGGCGCGCAGGCGGCGGTGGACCGGTTGCTCAAGCCGAACATCGGGTCGGATCTGGCAGGCCCGATGGCCGCACCGCAGGCCCACCTGGAACCGGTCAGCCACATGTGGGTGACCAAGTTCCTGCGCACTCACGGTCTGGTGCACGACTGCCCGAAGCTGGTGATCCTCAAGAGCTATCCGACCATCGCCATCGGCGGCGATCCGGAAGGGGCGCGGGGGTTGCTCGCCGCCATGATCTGCCACCTCGCGGTCTTCCATCCGCCGGACGTGCTCCAGATCCGCGTCCTGATGGAGGATCTCAACGACCCCGACTGGGCCTGGCTCAAGTGGTTGCCGCACGTGCAGAGCCAGACCGAGTTCGACGACGCCGGGCCCAAGCGCCTGGTGTTCACCAAGCCCGACGGGCTGGCCGACCTGACCGCGCGCGGTCCGCACAGTGCCGACGCACCCCCCTCGGGACCTTATGTGCTGGTCGTCGACCTGACCGGCGGCAAGGCCGGGTTCCCGGTCGACGGGCGTGCGGGCGTCACCGTCATCACCAAGGGCAACCACAAGTCCGGGTACCGCATCAAGGTCAATCCCGACGGCTCGTGCGAGGACCGGGCGGCGAACCAGCCATGGCGCGAGGTGACCACCGTGACCGACTCGGTAACCCCGTCTTCTGCGGGCCGGCTGGCGCGCAAGCTCGCGGGGTGGTCGATCACGGGCACGATCATCGACAAGGGCACCCGCGTCCAGAAGAAGGTGTCGAGCGAATGGCACCACCTGGTGGGCGCGCGCACGGTCGAGGAGGTCACGCCTCGGCGGTGGCGGATGTACTCGGACCTCGATCAGGACCGGTTGCGCATTCCGTTCGGCCACCAGCTCAAGAACGGCGAGATCATGCATCTCGACATCAAGGAAGGCGCTGAGTTCGGTGCCGGCCCGCACGGCATGCTGATCGGTACGACGGGTTCCGGTAAATCGGAATTCCTTCGCACCCTGATCCTTTCGTTGGTGGCCACGCACCACCCGGATCAGATCAACCTGCTGCTGACCGACTTCAAGGGCGGTTCGACGTTCCTCGGCATGGAGAACCTGCCGCACACGGCGGCGGTCGTCACGAACATGGAAGAGGAAGCCGAACTCGTCAGCCGGATGGGTGAGGTGCTCACCGGTGAATTGGACCGTCGGCAGGGCATCCTCCGGCAGGCCGGCATGCAGGTCGGCGCGGCCGGTGCGCTGTCGGGCGTCGCCGAATACGAGAAGTATCGCGAACGTGGAGCTGATCTGCCGCCGCTGCCAACGCTTTTCGTGGTCGTCGACGAGTTCGCGGAGTTGCTGCAGAACCACCCGGACTTCATCGCGCTGTTCGACCGCATCTGTCGCGTGGGCCGGTCGCTGCGCGTGCATCTGCTGCTGGCGACGCAGTCGCTGAACACCGGCGGTGCCCGCATCGACAAGCTGGAGCCGAACCTGACGTACCGAATCGCCTTGCGTACCACCAGTTCCGCCGAGTCCAAGGCGGTGATCGGCACGCCCGAGGCGCAGTACATCACCAACAAGGAGAGTGGCGTCGGCTTCCTCCGGGTGGGTATGGAGGATCCGGTCAAGTTCAAGAGCATCTACACCGGTGGCACCTACGTGCCGACGGTCGCGGAGATCGACGACGACGACGCGCCAAGAGTGGTGGCGCAGAACACCTTCCGCATTCGCCCGTTCACCGCGGCGCCGATGTCTGATTCGGGGGTTGGGCGATGACGAACACCGAACAGCGCGCCCTGCGCGAGGTGGTGCTGAACCAGCTGACCACCGCCGAGAGCCGGGCGTACAAGATGTGGCTGCCGCCGCTGCTGGATCCGGTGCCGGTCAATGAACTGGTGGAGCGCGACCAGCGGTCCCCGCTGCGGTTCGGCCTCGGCATCATGGACGAACCGCGCCGCCACAAGCAGGAGGTGTGGGGCATCGACACGTCGGCCGCCGGTGGAAACATCGCGGTCGGTGGTGCGCCGCAGACCGGTAAGTCGGTGTTCTTGCAGACGCTGATCCTGTCCGCGGCCGCGACCCATTCCCCGCGAGATGTGCAGTTCTACTGCGTCGACCTCGGCGGTGGCGGCCTCATGTACCTCGAGGACCTGCCGCACGTCGGCGGTGTCGCCACCCGCTCCGAACCGGATCGGGTGATGCGCGTCATCGCGGAGATGAAAGCCGTTCTGCGGCAACGTGAATTGACGTTCAAAGAGCACCGCATCGGTTCGATCGCCAGCTATCGGCAGTTGCGTGACGACCCGAATCATCCTGCGTCGCAAGACCCGTTCGGTGACGTCTACCTCGTGATCGACGGCTGGCCGGCGTTCGTCGGTGAGTTCCCGGATCTGGAGCCGGTGGTGCAGGACCTCGCCGGCCAGGGGCTGGCGTTCGGTGTGCACGTCATTATTTCGACGCCGCGCTGGACCGAATTGAAATCCCGCGTCCGCGACTACCTGGGCACCAAGGTCGAGTTCCGCCTCGGTGACGTCAACGAGACGCAGATCGACCGCATCACCCGGGAGATTCCGTCGAACCGGCCCGGTCGGGCGGTGTCGATGGAAAAGCACCACCTGATGATCGGCGTGCCCCGGATGGACGGGGTGCACAGCGCGGACGACATCGTCCCGGCCATCACCGCAGCGGTCGATCACGTCGCTGCGCTACACACCGACATGGCACCCCGTGTTCGCGTGCTGCCCGAGCGGATCTATCTGCACGAACTCGATCCCAGCCCGCCCGGGCCGGAGAACGATTACCGGACCCGCTGGACGGTGCCAGTCGGCGTGCGCGAGTCCGACCTCTCGGTGGCGTACAACCACATGTACAACACGCCGCATCAGCTCATCTTCGGTGCGCCGAAGTCTGGCAAGACCACCATTGCGCACGCGGTGGCGGAGGCGATCTGCAAGCGCAACAGCCCAGATCAGGTGCGGTTCATGCTGGCGGACTTCCGCTCGGGCCTGCTCGACGCGGTGCCGCAGACGCATCTGCTTGCCGCGGGTGCGATCAACCGCAACATCGCCGCCCTGGAGGAGTCGATCAAGGCGCTGGCAGTCAACCTGAAGAAGCGGCTGCCGCCGCCGGATTTGACGACGTCGCAGCTGCGGTCGCGGTCCTGGTGGACTGGTCCGGACGTGGTGCTGCTGGTCGACGACTGGCACATGATCGTCGCGGCCAGCGCTTTGGGATCACCGATGGCTCCGCTGGCTCCGCTGTTGCCGGCCGCCGCGGATATCGGTCTGCACATCATCGTGACGTGTCAGATGAGCCAGGCGCATCGTTCCACGATGGATAAGTTCGTCGGTACCGCATACGGCGCGGGAACGCCGACGATGTTCCTGTCGGGTGAGAAAGCCGAGTTCCCGTCGAGCGAGTTCAAACTCCGCCGCAGGCCTCCTGGCCAGGCACTTTTGGCATCGCCGGACGGCAAGGAGGTCATCCAGGCGGCCTATGTTGATCCTCCCGCGGAATAAGTGTAGGTGACCCCCCAAAACCATCGGTAGTATCTGTTTCAGACGTTCAGCAACGCTAAACGCCCGCTGATCGGCAAAGGGGAACGGGGGTTCCGTGGGGATCTTTATTTCGTTTTCTGTGCCGTTCGCACAATTCCATACCGCGATCTTGAATTGGTAAGGAGAGAAGAATGCAGCCTTTGGAACACAATCCCGGTGCGGTAGGTGTCGGCACGCAGGTGGTGGCCAATGGTGCCCGGGGCCTAGCCACGGGCACCGCAACGTTGACGGAAGCCGGGGCGCTGGTTCCGGCCGGCGTCGACGAGGTGTCGATGCAGGCAGCCATGGCTTTCGCCGTTGAAAGCGCGGAGACCATGGCGCTCCATTCCTTCGCCCAGGAAGAACTGGCCCGCGGTGGTGCGGCGTACGTGGAAGCTGCGGCGATCTACGAAGCGGCCGACACAGCCAACGCCGCGACCTTGATCTAGACGCTGCCAAGCCGAATCTTCCGAGTCCGAGGACAGCGAACTATGGTTGCCCTACCCGCCATGCCGGCGATGTTCTACGGAGCATTCCCCCCGGAGGTGAACACCGGGCGGTTGATGGCCGGCGCAGGTGCTTCTCCGATGATCCAGGCGGCGGCCGGATGGGAAGCCCTGGCGATCGCGTTGGAGGCACAGGCGGCGGAACTTTCCGCCAGCCTCTCCGCGTTGAGCGCGAACTGGTCGGGGATGGCGAGTGAGCGGGCGGTGTCGGCGACCATGCCGATGGTGACGTGGTTGCACACCACTGCCATGCAGGCGCAGAAACGTGCCATGCAGGCTCTGGCGCAGGCAGACTCGTACGCGCTGGCCCTCACGACTACACCGCAGATACCGGAGATCGAAGAGAACCACGTCACGCATGCGGTACTGGAAGGGACCAACTTCCTCGGTATCAACACGGTCCCTATCGGCTTCAATGAGGCGGATTACCTACGGATGTGGGCCCTGGCGGGTGCCGTCATGGAGGCGTATCAGGCGGAGACCAGCATGAATACGCTGTTCGAGCCGATCCTGCCAGCACAGCCGATCGTCATGCCGGGTGTGGCAGCGAGCGGCGCGGCCGCGGCGCTGGCGCAGACCGCTGCTCGAGCGCCGGAAGCGATGGTGCGCGACATGATCTTGGCGCAGGTGACCGGCCAATCTGCGCTAGAAGATGCCGCGCTGATGATGGGTGGCGGTGCGTCGCAGCTCAGCTTTGCCGCTGGACGGGCTGAAGAACAGGCGCAGAAGTCAGAAGGCGCCGTGCAACAGGCCACCGGACAGCAGGACAAGGCGCAGCAGGGCACTCAGATGATGATGCAGGTGGCCTCGCAAGTCGGCTCGCAAGTGGCCCAATTGCCGCAGCAGCTGGGCCAGTTGATCACCCAGCCAGTGCAACAGCTGAGCCAGCCGATGCAGCAGTTCACGCAGATGTTCACCCAACTCGGCAGCAGCTTCGGTCAGAACAATGGGCCGCAGATCGGCCTCATGGGCGCGAGCCCATTCTCCAACCATCCGCTCGCTGGTGGGTCGGGGGCAACATCGGGTGCCGGCCTGGTCCGGGCGGCGTCGCTGCCGGGGATGGGCGGTTCGGTACCGCGAACGCCGCTGATGGCCTCGCTGGTCGGCAGCCTCGAAGGCGCCTCGACCGCTTCGCTGGAGGCGGGCGCGGCAGCCGGCGCGCCGGGCGCCGGCAAGGCGCCGGTGAGCAGTGCCGCTGGCGCCGGGGCCGGCATGGGACCCGGCCGAAAGGGCGAGAAGGGCGGGGGGACGAGGGAGGCCCTCAAAGCCCCCGGGGTTCTGGTCCAGGACCTCGACGACGATGACGACGATTGGTGAGTTGTCGTGTAACACAAAAGCTTTCCGGCCCCGGGGGGTCGGCAAGGACTCGCCATTCCCGTGGTGAGGACACAGGAAAAGAAAAGGTGATCCAAACATGACAAGCATGAATACAGATGCTGCGGTCCTCGCCTCGGAGGCCGCAAACTTCAACCGCATCCACGGTGAGCTCACGACCCACAAGACTGGCGTCGATTCGACTGCGCACGAACTCCAAGCCTCGATGGTGGGCGAAGCCGGTTCCGCGACCACCGTGGCGCTGGCCCGTTTCGATGAGGCCATGCAGCAGCAGCTGAAGGAGCTGGAAGACATCTCCAGCAACATCCAGTCCGCCGGTACGCAATACACCGCGGCTGATGGGGACGCGGCATCGAGCCTCGCCAGCCAGATGCGTATCTGACCCGGCCCAATCCAACACATCTAACTCACAGAGAATACGGAGAAAGAAATGGCACAAGTTTGGCGCTTTGCGGAAAACCACACGCATGTGGGCACCATCATGGCTCACAAGGGCGCCATCGACGGCCTGCTCGACGAGGGCAAGGCCTCGCTGGCGAAGCTGGCGTCCGTTTGGGGCGGCTCCGGTTCGGAGGCGTATCAGGCGGTGCAGCAGCGGTGGGACAACACGGCATTGGAGCTGAACAACGCGTTGGCCAGCCTGGCGCATGCAGTCGGTGAGTCCAACACCGACATGGCCGGTGTTGAGGGCAACGTCACGGGCTCGTTCGGCTAAGGCAGACGGCGGCACCGGAGGTGGGCAGGTTGGCGTAGGGTCGACTCTGCCCACCTCATGTGCGTTCCCGGAGTAATCCACACACAATCGAGAGGTACTCATGTCCGCCGACTATGACCGGCTTTTCAACAACTCGCCGGGCCAGGCCGACAACGAGGAAGCCACGCGAACCGTCGACCATGCGACCCTTGCTGCCGCCGCGCAGATGTCGGCTTCCGCGGCCGCTGCCTCGGCTGCAGGGGCCGATAAGCCGTCGGGTCCGCCCGTTGCCGGACAACCACAGCAGCCGCCTGGCATGGTTCCGCCGCCGCGGCCGTCCGAGGTGACGACTCAAATGCCGCCGACGCCACCGCAATTCATGCAGAACGGCCTGATGCGCTCGCCGCAGGGCGCGCCCATGGCAGGCGCCCAGTATGAGCAGCCGCAGCACGCCCCGATGATGATGCCGCCGCCACCGCGGCATATGCAGCCGCCGCCACAGCATTACGGCATGGATCCACAGGCCGACATGCAGTGGACCGAGCAGCACATGCCCGACCAGACGTCAGCCGCCACCATCGGCGACCACCGTGCCATCGATGCGCTGTCGCACGTCGGCGTGCGCGCCGGGGTGAAGATGCCGTCACAGCGCGGCTGGCGGCACATGCTCTACCTGCTGACCCGCATCAACCTGGGCCTATCGCCCGACGAGTTGTACGAGTTGGACCTTTACACGCGAATTCGTCGCAATGCCCGTGACTCGTACCAGATCGGTGTGCTGGGGCTGAAGGGCGGCGTCGGCAAGACGGCCGTGACCGTCACCCTCGGCTCCGTCATGTCGAAGGTCCGCGGCGACCGAATTCTGGCTGTCGACGCCGATCCGGACGGTGGCAATCTGGCCGACCGTGCCGGCCGGCAGTCGGCCGCAACCATCTCGGATCTGTTGTCCGACAAGGAACTTGCGCGCTACAACGATATCCGCGCCTACACCAGCATGAACGCCTCCAATCTCGAGGTGTTGTCGTCGGCCGAGTACAGCGTCGCGCGCCGTGACTTCAACGAAGACGACTGGGCCGCTGCGGTCAAGATCGTCTCGCAGTACTACAACCTGGTGCTCGCCGACTGCGGCGCTGGCTTATTCCACCAGGCTTCGCGCGCCGTGCTGTCGACCGTGTCCGGGTTGGTGATCGTGGCCAGCGCCTCGATCGACGGTGCCCGCCAGGCCGCGGTGACCATGGACTGGTTGCGGCAGAACGGATATCAGGATCTGCTGGGCCGGGCGTGTGTGGTCATCAATCACGTGACACCCGGCAAGACCAACATCGACGTTGACGATCTTGTGCAGCAGTTCGAGCGGCATGTGCCTGCGGGCCGCGTCGTCGTGCTGCCTTGGGACAAGCACATCGCCGCCGGTTCGGACATCCAGTTCGATCTGCTGGGCAAGACATATCAGCGCCGGATCACTGAGCTCGCCGCGGCCCTGTCCGACGACTTCGACAGGCTCGAGCGCCGGTGACCGCATCGGCCGGCCCCGCCACCGTCGCGCCTGCCGCGGCAGCTGACAATCCGACACGGCAGTCGACCACCCGGGTCACCATCCTGACCGGTCGACGTATGACCGACCTGGTGCTTCCGGCGTCGACGCCGATCGAGACCTACATCGACGAAACGGTCAACGTCCTCGCCGATCTGCTCGACGACACCCCGGCCGACGTGCTGGCCGGATTCGACTTCAAGGCGCAGGGCCTGTGGGCGTTCGCACGCCCGGGTTCGCCGCCGCTGAAGTCCACCGAGTCGCTCGACGAAGCCGGAGTGGTCGACGGTGCCCTGCTGACCTTGGTGTCGGTGAGCCGGACCGAGCGGTACCGACCGCTGGTCGAGGACGTCATCGACGCCATGGCGGTTCTTGAGGAGTCCCCCGAGTTCGACGGCAACGCGCTGAAACGTCTTGTCGGACTGGCTATCCCGATTGCCACGTTCGCCACCGCCGCAGCGTCGTTGTGGTCGTGGTCGCAGTCGGGACACGGATGGTGGTGGCCGGCCGCTCTTGGGCTGCTGGGTGCGCTGGTGTTGGCCGGCAGCTTCATCGCCAAGGGGCGCTACGACAACGTCGACCTGTCCGAAAGTCTTCTGGTGGCCTCGTTGCCGCTGCTGGGTGGCGCGGCGGCTCTGGCCGTGCCGCTGCCCCGCGGCATCAACGACATGGGCGCGCCACAACTTGCGGGTGCGGCGTCAGTGATCCTGATCGTCGTATTGGCAACCCGCGGCGGGCCACGGAAGCGCGCGGCGGTGGCGTCCTTCCTATCGGTCATGGCGGCCGCGGTGACCGGTGCCGCCATCGCGTACGGGTACGGCGGAGCCTCGTGGGTTCCCGCGGGGGCCATCGCTCTCGGCCTCATCGTGATCACGAACGCCGCGAAGCTGACGGTGGCGGTGGCGCGGATCGCGCTCCCGCCCATCCCCGCCCCGGGTGAGGTGATCGCGAACGAGGAACTGCTGGATCCTGTTGCCGCGCACAGTGACGTCATCGACGAGGAATCGGCGACATGGCGCGCGATCATCGATTCGGTGCCCGATTCCGCGGCGCGGCTGACCGAACGCAGCACGCTGGCGCGGCAGCTGTTGATCGGATTCCTGAGCGCGGGTGTGACGGTGCTGACCTACGGTGCCATCGCGGTCGTCGTGCAGGGGCACTTCTTCGTGCACTCGTTGATCGTCGCGGGATTGGTCACGGTCATCTGCGGATTCCGGTCGCGGCTGTACGCCGAACGGTGGTGTGGCTGGGCGCTGTTGGCGGCGACCGTGGCCATTCCCACCGGCGTGATGATCAAGTTGGTGTCGTGGGACCCGGACGGCTCCTGGCTCGTGATTCTGTTGTACGTCGCCCTCGCGGTGGTGGCGCTGATCATGGTCGGCGCGACGGACGGTGTCGGGCGGGTGTCGCCGGTGACGAAGCGAATCCTGGAGCTGACCGATGGGGCGGCGATCGCTGCGGTGATTCCGTTGTTGCTGTGGATCGCGGGGGTCTACGACAACATCCGGAACATCCGGTTCTGAGGCCGGTTCGGTCGCGCAGGTGTGTGACGACACCGCCGCGCGACAGACCGGTCGGCGCCCGTACGGTGTCTTGAGCAGTCAATTTTTAGGGAGACCACGATATGTCCGAAAATCACGACGCCGGCTCGGTGAATGCGCAGCAGCCGCCGGTGGTAGGTGATCTCGAGGAGAAGACCCAGTTCGTCGACCGGTCGGCGTTCCAGCCGCCGGCGGCAGCTGCCCCGGAGGCCGGCGACCAGACTCAGGTCGTGCCGCCGACCGTCACGGCCCCGCAGTGGCAGCCACCGCAGCCGCCCGCCGCGCCCAACCCCTACGGCCAGGAGGCGCCGCCCGCGGCGCCGCAGTGGCAGCCGCCGCAGCAGCCGGGCTATCAGCCGCCGGCTCCGCAGCCGCAGTTCGGTCAGCAATCGCAGTTCGGTCAGCCCGGCGCGCCGGTGCCGCCGCAGCCTGAGCAGCCGTGGAATCCGGTGGGTGCTCCCGTGCCGCCGCCCCCGCCGGGGTTCGGCGCTCCGACGTACGGCGCCCCCGGTTTCGGTGCTCCGGTGCCGCCGCCGGGATTCGGCCCGGGTGGTGCCCAGCCGGGTTTCGGCGCACCGCAGCCAGGCGGGTACCCCGGACCGGGTGGGCCGCAGTTCCCTGGTCAGATGGGGCCGCAGCAGACTCCCGTCGACATGGCCAAATCGCTGCTCAACAAGGGTGATTCGTTCATCTTCCGGTTGATGACGCGCGGTGTCCGCGGCGAGCTGATCCAGCAGCCGTGGTTCCAGAACATGCGCAACAATCCGCAGGGCTCCAATCAGTTCGTCTACCTCGGCTACGGCGGAGCTGTGCTGATCGGGTTGTTCCTGAGCCTGTTCGGCGGTATCGGTTCGCTCGTCGCAGCTGTGGTCTGGCTCGGCTTGGCGTACTGCTTCTTGGCGTTGGGCACGAAGCTGGCAGCGCAGTTCGTGGCTTACGGCATCTGTGGTGTGGGTGCGGCAGCCAGCTTGCTGGGTGTATTGATCGGCGTCATCGGCCTTGCCGGCGTAAGCAGCAGTCCGTATGTGTCCGGCAGCCTTACCGCGATGCTGGTGCTGGCCGTGGTGATCAACGGCATCATCGCAGTTGTGCTGGGCTACATCGGGATTCAGGTCCACAAGGGCATTCAGAAGATCGCTACCGGTCAGTTCTGACAGCCCGACCGATGAACGGTGCACCCTGAACTCGGGGTGCACCGTTCGCTGTTCTGAAGCTGCCGGCAGGCCATAGTCTGAACCGAAGGTCAGGGGGCACGATGACAGACGATTTCGGATTGCGGATGGTACGCGGAACTGCGCTGCGACGCTCGCTGGCGGTGTGCGCGGTGGTGCTCCTGGCAGGCTGTGCGCCGACAGTCACCGGCACGGCGGTGTCGCCCGTCAACGACCCCTTCCACGTTGCTGACCTGCCGGCCGAGGACGGTCCGAGCGGACTGCGCGACAACGCACCCGCTGCGGTCGGCAAGGTGCAGAACACCAACAACAGCGAAGTCGATCGACTGGCACTACAGGCGATCAACGACATCGCCGAGTACTGGCAACATGACTACAGCGCTTCGGGTTTGAAGGGTTCGTTCAAACCCATTGAGAAGTTCCTGTCGTACGACGCCCGCGATCGGCAGAGCCCGACAGCGTGTGACGAAGACACCGCCGGCCTGGTGAATGCCTTCTACTGCCCCAGCGAGAAGCTCATGGCGTGGGACCGCGGCGTCATGGTGCCGACCGGTCGCAAGTACTTCGGCGACGTCTCCGTGGCGGGCCTGATCGGGCATGAATACGGCCACGCTATCCAGTACATGGCGAAATTGGTGACCCGTAGTACACCGGTCATCGTCCGTGAACAGCAGGCCGACTGCTTCGCCGGCGCGTATTTGCACTACGTTGCGGCCGGCGATTCCAAGCGGTTCATGATGAGCACCGGAGACGGCCTCAATCATGTGCTGGCCGGATTGATCACCGTCCGCGATCCAACGCTGGGTCCGCACGACGACGACATGCTGACCGACGGCCACGGCACGGCACTGGATCGCGTCAGCGCGTTCCAGCAGGGTTTCACAGTCGGGCCGCAGGCCTGTGCGGCCATCGATCTGGAGGACATCAAGCAGCGCCGCAAGGGGCTGCCGATGGAACTCGAAGATGAGCCGATGGATGATGACCACCGGTCCGCCGATCTACCTATCGACAAGGACACGATCGGCACCCTCGTCGAGTTGCTCGGGGTGATCTACTCCCCGAAGCAACCCCCGAAGTTGACGTATGAGCCGGCGAAATGCGATGTCAGCCAGGGTGATTCACCGGCTTCGTACTGTCCGTCGACGAATACGATCTCGGTTAATCTCCCTGCCCTGAAACAAATCGGCACACCGGCCGACATGGCTGAGAAATCCCTCATCCAGGGCGACAACACGGCGTTCTCGATCGTCGTGTCGCGGTACATGATGGCGCTCGAGAACCAGCGCGGGGTGAAGCTGGACAACCCGACAGCCGCGCTGCGCACGGCCTGCTTGACCGCGCAGGCTCAGCGCCAGATGGCCAAGCCGCACGACCTACCCAGTGGCGCCAGCTTGCAGTTGACGGCCGGCGACCTGGACAAGGCCGTCGCGGGGCTACTGACCAACGGCTACGTCGCCACGGCGGTCGACGGGCAGGGCGTCCCGGCAGCATTCACCCGGATCGCGGCTTTCCGGGCGGGCCTGGCCACCGACGACGAGGGCTGCTACCAGCGCTACCAATGAGGAGAGTGCATTCGTGAGCTCCGTCCCGCCGCTCATCGTGACGCTCGGCGGCGCCATGTTCACCTTCCCGCCCGGCAAGGAGGTCACCGTCGGCCGCGGCGAGGCGTCGGACGTCAGAATTCCTGACGCCGGCCCCGGCGCCAAGCATGTGGTATCCCGGTTGCACGTCATCATCCGGGTGGACCCCGGCGTCGGTCAGTGGGTGGCAATCGACAAGTCCCGCAACGGAATCTTCGCGAACCGGACGCGGGTGCCGTCGGCTGTCATCAGCGACGACCTCGTGCTGGCAGTCGGTGCCCCGGACGGACCACAGCTGCATTTCCGGACGGCCACGCAGGTCATCCCCGTCGCCAAGTTCCGGCCGCCGCCGGCGCAGGCGGTTCCGCCGCGGCCGTCGCAGCCGATGCCCTCGTCGCGACGGCCCGTCCCGCCGCCACCGGCACCACCGCGCCCACCAGCGCCCGCGCCGCAACGCTCATCGGGTCCTCCCCCGGGGGCGGTCACCATCGGGCGGCACTCGACCGCGACCATCAAGGTCGAGGATTCGCTGGCCTCCCGAATCCACGCGTACCTGGTGGCCGCGCCGACCGGAACTCAGCTGTACGACAACGGTTCGGGCAACGGCACTTTCGTCAACGGCCATCGTGTCGACGCGGTCACGTTGCGGCCCGGGGACGTCATCACAGTCGGCAACACCGACTTGGTGTTCAGCGGCGGTACCACGGTCCAGTCGCGTCAGGCGGTCGCCACCGGTGGTATCGAAGTGCGTCAGGTCGGCCTCGCCATCGACGGTCATCAGCTGCTGACCAACGTCTCGTTCGACGCTCGGCCCGGCACCCTCACCGCGGTGATCGGGCCGTCGGGGGCAGGTAAGTCGACGTTGATCAGGCTGCTCGGCGGCGTCACCAAACCCACGTCCGGACAGGTCACCTTCGATGGACATGACGTACACGCGCACTATGCGTCCCTGCGGTCGCGGATCGGCATGGTGCCCCAAGATGACGTCGTCCACCGGCAGTTGACGGTCAGCCAAGCCCTGAACTATGCCGCCGAACTCCGGTTGCCGCCCGATACCAGCAAGGAAGATCGACAGGCGGTGGTGGAACGGGTGCTTGCTGAGCTTGAGCTCACCCAGCACCGCGACAAGCGCGTGGACAAACTGTCGGGCGGGCAGCGCAAGCGAGCTTCCGTAGCGCTCGAATTGCTCACCGGCCCATCACTTTTGATCCTTGACGAGCCGACCTCAGGATTGGACCCGGCGCTGGACCGGCAGGTCATGCAGATGCTGCGTCGACTGGCCGATGCCGGGCGCACGGTGCTGGTGGTGACGCACTCCCTCACCTACCTGAACATGTGCGATCAGGTGCTGCTCCTGGCGCCCGGCGGTAAGACCGTCTACGCGGGACCGCCGCAGGCGGTCGGTTCGGCAATGGGTACCCAGGACTGGGCGGACATCTTCGCCTGGGTCTCGGGCAATCCGGATGCCGCGCACGCGGTGTTCTTGCAGAACAACCCGGCCGCGAATGGGCCGCCGGCACCGCCGGAACCCGCGGGCCCGCTCGGCGCTCCGGCCCGCACAAGTACAGGTCGACAGATGTTCACCGTAGCGCGCCGGCAATTGCAGCTGATCTTCGCCGATCGGATCTACACCAGTTTCCTGTTGCTGCTCCCGTTCATCCTGGGTGCGATGTCGCTGATTGTGCCGGGGGACACCGGGTTCGGGGTGGCGACTGTGGGTCACTCCCCCAACGAGCCGAACCAGTTGCTCATCGTCGCCAACATCGCGGCGGTGTTCATGGGGACCGCGCTGACGATCCGCGACCTGGTGGGTGAGCGCACGATCTTCCGCAGAGAGCAGGCGGTCGGTTTGTCGGCCGCGGCGTACCTATCTGCGAAAGTCATTGTGTACAGCGCATTTACCGCCATCCAGACGGCGATCGTGGTGGCGATCGTGGTGATCGGGAAGGGTGCGCCCACGCAGGGCGCGTTGGCGCTGGGTAGTCCGACGCTGGACCTGTACGTGAGTCTGACTGTGGCAGCGATTGTTTCGGCGATCCTGGGTCTACTGCTGTCCTCGGTGGCGCGATCCAGCGAGCAGATCCTGCCGATGCTCGTCGTCGTCATCATGCTGTCGATCGTGTTCTCCGGCGGCATGATTCCCGTGACGGGACGTGCGGGATTGGATCAGGCGTCCTGGTTCCTGCCGGGACGGTGGGGATTCGCGGCCTCGGCGAGCGTGGTCGACCTGCTGAAGATCGCCCCACTGATGTCGGTAGACGACCAGCTGTGGCATCACGAATTGCGTTGGTGGGCCCTCGATATCGGTGTGCTGGTCCTGCTGGGTGCGGTGGCGGCGTTCGTGGTGTACCGGCGGCTGCGGTTGCCGGGTGACCGTGGTGCGAAGGCCGGGTCGTCCAAAGTTGTCGCGATCGTGGTTGCGGTGGTGTTGGCCGCGGGGTTTGTGGCCGGCATGACCTACCTGACCCGGGACTCCGGGAACCGGCCGACGCAACCGACGGCACCGACAGCGCCGCCCAAGGCTGCGGCGCCTCTGGGGCACCGCCTCGACCTGGCCAACCTGCTCCCTGATGGGAAAGCGGTGAGCGCCGTCATGCAGTCGCCGCCAATGGCGGCGGCGACCATTGTCACCGCGGAAACTCCACGAGCCGGGACAGCCACTCCCCCGCCGTGCGCGGGTATCGCGGATGCGGGCAGCGCCACGACCTTCGCGCCGGGATTCACCGGGATGTCGGGTATGGAGTTGCACAATCCGGCGGATCCGAACACCTGGATGGTGGCGTATGTCGTCGGCTACCCGGGAACGCAAGCGGCAGCAGGGATTCCGGCTGCCGCGACGTGGTCTGGCTGTGCGAATACGCCCGTGACATTCACGGCCGACGGTCAGCCGCGGCAGCTGGCGGTCGGTGCAGTCACCGCCGACAAGGGCACGATCACCGCGACGTTCACTGAGCCGGGGCACAGCTGCCAGCACGTATTGACCAGCAAGAATGACGTGGTCGTCGATGTGTTGACGTGCAGCCCGGCTGGCGGCACTCAGGCAGCGGAGCTGGCCAAGCAGATCGCTGACAAGGTCAGCTGAGAAAGGAACAGATGAACCGGGTCGGAGTGTGGCGCGCACCTTTGGTTGTAGGCGTGGCGGTCGCATTGGTCGCCGGATGCTCCCCGACGATCTCGGGGACGGCCATACGGCAGTCGACGGGAGCCGGACCAACGACGTCGACGTCAGTTCCCCGCAGACCTGTTGATGATGCCGGCCTGCCGGCATTGTTGGCGTCCCCGTCTGAGATCAGCGACGTTGTGGGCGTAGCCATGACGCCGGAGGCGATCTTCCGAAAGCCAGAGACGAAGCTGACGGTCGACCCGCTTCGGTGTGCCGACGCCTTGATGCCGGGTCTCGACACGGGGTCGTATTACGGTCGAACTGGTTACGCGGGGCAGCCTCTCCACGGCGATCGGCACACGCGAGTGGTGCAGGTGCTCGCGTCGTTCCCATCGGATGCGGACGCTGAGACCTATCAGGGTTACACCGTTGACCGCTGGCGACGGTGCCAAATTCAGCAAGCCACGATTACGGACGGTAAGAGCACTGGCACCTACGAACTGGGCAACGTCGACTCTGTGAATTCCGTCGTCAGTGTGTCGATGTCGGGCACCGCGGCAGACGGTGACAGCGTTCGATGCCAGCATTCGCTTGGTGTTCGTAAGAACGTAATCGTGGACGTGCGGGTCTGCGCCTTTGACGTGGGCAACGAAGCTCGCGATCTTCTGTCGAAAATCACCGCTAAGCTGAGTTAGCGTATGTTCCCCATCAGCGGGACGAGGTTGCTGTCGAGGTATTCGGTAGCCAGGTAGCCGCCGGGATCAGCAAGTGCCGCAATGATATTAGGGTCATCCACGATGATCATTGAGCCGCGGTACGTCGCGAGTGGGCGGGGCAGGCCCGCAGCGCCCCCATGCCCGGCACCTTTATCGGTTCTCACCACCACGAGCACGTCAGTGCGAACTTGGTATAACTTGACCACGTCGGGCATTGTCCGGGCAGAACCCTGGTCGCCGGCTTGGCGCCCCAGGCTCGGGTCGTAGTTTAAGCCAAGCGAATTCAGGTAGTCCGCCGCATTCGACGGGGTGAGTGTCTGGCTGACACCACTGTCGGACACATTGATCACCTGAACGCTCTTCCCGGCGGCCTTGGGATTCTGGTTCTTGAGATCGGTTTGCTGCGAGGCGACCTGGTCGATCAGTTTGTCGGCGTCCTTGTCGCGCCCGACGATCTTGCCGATCCATTTGAGCTGGGTCTGCCAGTTCCAGGTCCGGCTGGAGTCTTTCGGCGCTGTGACGGTCGGAGCTATTGCCGCGAGGCGCTGATAAGTCGTGTCGTCGATGTCCCCGGTGGCGATGATGACGTCGGGTTTCGCTGCCTCGATGGCGCTGGTGTCAATGAAACCGACAGTGTCTTTGACCGACGGGTCTCCGGTGATCTTGGACTGCATCCAGGAAGGCAGGGTCGTGCCCGCGCCGGCGATTGCCACGGGTTGTAGGCCGAGCGCCAGCACGGCATCGGCATCGCCGGGGCCCAGGGCGGCGACAGCGGTTGGCGCCCTGGTGATTTCGGTGGTGCCGTGGGCGTGGGCGAATGTCTGCGCAGTGTAGGCGGGAGCGCCGGGCTTGCCGAGCAGCATGATCGAGGCGACGACCACGATGACGGTGACGACAGCGGCGGCCGCGCCGCCGATGACCAACCGGCGCTTACGTCCGCTGGTCGGTGGAGCGGTCAGCGGCCCCGCCCCCGTCATCTGCGGTGGCATCGGGCCGCGTGGCGGTCCCGGGGGGTACGGGCCGCTGAACTGCCCGCTCGGATAGGTCAGTACGCCGTTCGGTGGTGTCGGTTGGCGCGGCTGCCAGGATTGCTGTGCCGGCGGCGGTAGTTGGCTGGGTGGTGGCGCCGCCGGGTTGGTATTCGCTACGGCGGCTGTCGCTGCGGCCGCGAATTCGCGCGCGGTCTGGAAGCGGGCATTGGGGTCTTTCGCCATGCCGCGGGCGATGACCTCATTCAGTGCCCACGGCAGATGGGGCACGCGATCGGTGACACGCGGGATTTCCCCCGTCACGTGTGCTGCCGCGATGGCGGCGATGCCGCCAGGTAGGCCGCCGTACGGTGTCCTGCCGGTGAGCAACACGAAAAGGCTGCAGGCCAGCGAGTAGACGTCGGCGCGCGAGTCGACGTGCTGCCCGCTGAGTGCTTCGGGTGGGGCGTAGGCGATGGACGCCATGACTGAGCCGTCGGTGGTCAGGTGTGCGGCATCGTCGAAGGCGCGGGCAATCCCGAAGTCCGCCAGGAACACTCGCTCGTCGTCGCCGGGACCCTCCGCTTTGGCGAGCAGAAAGTTGGCGGGCTTGACGTCGCGGTGCATGATGCCGCGCCGGTGGGCGTAGTCGAGCGCCTTCGCAACTTCGGTGATGATGCGGGCCGCGCGTGCCGGTGACATCCTGCCCGAGCGGACTTCCTGGTCGGCATCGGTACCGGCGACGTACTGCATGGCGATCCAGAGTTGCCCGGCCTCGGTTTCGCCACGGGAATAGACCGCGACAATGTTGGGGTGGTCGAGCGTCGCCGCGACGTTGGCTTCGCGCAGGAAACGTTCCCGAAACTGTCCGTCACCCTGTATCGACGTGGTGAGGACCTTCAAGGCGTCGCTGCGGGGCAGCTGAGGGTTCTTGGCCTTGTAGACCACGCCCATGCCGCCGACACCGAGGACGGCTTCTATGGTGTAGCCGGCCACGATGTCGCCGGGATTGAAAGTCGATGTCATCGCGGTCGATTATTTCGCAGTCAGGAGCAGATACTGCGCAGCCATCTTCTGAGTGGTGTCAAACGGCTGAACCGCAAAGGCTTCGAACGCCCACCTGCCGACGGCTGAGTAGCAACTGTTGACCTGGGCCTTTATTCGTTCGTTGGTGGCAGCCACACATCTGGCCGACGGCAGGCCCGGGACGGCGGGGCCGGGCTCGGTGCCGGCACTCGGTTCGGTGAACTTGGCGGCCAAGCGAGTTGCGGCGGCGGCGTCGCGCGTCTGGAAGACATGCGTCCCCCGAATTGATACAACGTCTACCCCGGCGTCGGTAAGGATGGCCGAGCTGGCGATGGGATCGTCTTCGAAATGGAGATAGCCGCGCGGCGCCCACAATCCCTGGTTCAAAACCGGGTCCTTGGTGGGCATGGTGCGCCTGAGCAGTCCGTCGGGATCGAACTGCATGTTGGCAAACTGGCTCGGGTCCGTCGGTCGAAAGCCATCAATTCTTGGGGCCTGCAAGTCAAGCATCTTGACAGCCAGCTGCGTCGACACATCGGCGCCCTGCTCTGCATCGGCATACTGTGTCAGCACAAATGGGCCGTGCGGCGAGTACGCCACGGTGGCGAATTGCCTATCAGCCATCATAAAGCGATATGCATGTGTCTCGGGGTGACCGGGTATCGGAAGATCGAGCTGCGCCGATGGATCGTGGGTCATGGGATCCTGCGCATAAAGCTCCGCCGCGGCGGCAGCCGCGGCCTCTGGGTTGGGAAAGCGTATTACCGCGTTTTGTACTCCGCGTGGGTGGTCCGCGTGAGCGCCCGCGCCGCGCGCTGAGCCGAACCCGTAGATGAATTGGTGTTTTCTCGCGATGTCGTCGGCCACGGATGACAGGGGCTTTGCATCGAGCCACAGACCCGTCGAGGTCGCGTCGACATCCAGGAGCTGGGGGTCAACCTCCCACGGCCCGGCGACATATGCCCCCATGCGTTCGCCGTCGATGATCCGTCCGGTCTCTGAGCCCGGCTTCAGCGCAGGCCCAGGCTTGGGTGCCGTCGGGTAGTTCCCCGGATTCAGCAGGCTGACGATGGCGTCACCCGGCTTGAATGACGGGTCTTTCGTCGCCTCGCCGTTCGTCACCGTCGTGCAGCCCGCCAGCAGTGACACTGCTGCGGTTGCTGCGGCCAACTTGGCCATCTTCATGACGCTCCCCATCGTCTCCCCTGACTGCGCAGCACCGTAAGGCGCTGCGCAGTGACTCTCCGCGAACTGTACGCACTGGAGCGTTTGAGTGCGTCGGGCGACGCTATGGCTGAGCGGGCGGATTACCGGCCGTGATCTCCGCGACCAGCTCGTTGAGCCGGGCCCGGTCGGCGTCGATGGACTCAGTGGCCTTGGCAGTCGCATTGCCGAGGGCCTCGTTGATCCGGGCTTCGACGGTGTCCGCGCCGAGGCGGAGCAAGCCGTCTTCGATGAACAGATCCGTCAGCCAGTGATGGCCGTTGAGGGTGACCTCGACGGTCTTGGCTTCGTCGGTCGCGGTGAACGACTCGGTGTTCATCTTGGCGAGTTGCTCGTCCATGACCGACTGCAGGCGCTGGGCCTGCTGGAGAACCGCAGCGACCTCGGGGTGCATCTCGATCATTTGGTGTCCTTCTTGTCATCGATCTTGGTGCGGCGCCGGTGCCCGATGACGCCGTCGGTGAAGGCGCGGTCCTCCTTGTACAAGACCTCGTCGGGCGACAGATTCGCGTTCCGCTTCTTCTCCTTGCCGCCTTCGCGGCCACCGCCGTGGCCGCCCATGCCGCCACCCATGCCGCCGCCCATACCGCCGCCGCCGACCGGGGGACGGCCTGCGGCTTGGCTGGCGCCGCCCGCTTCCGCACCACCAGCGCCCAGTGCGGGTGCGACGGCGGCCGGCTGCATGGGCTGGCCGCCCAGTCCGCCGCCACCGCCGCCGGATCCACCGCCCGCGCCGCCACCGGCGGACGCCGGGCTCACGCCCGGGCCGTCGGGCAGGCTCGGCATCTCCGGTTTGTCGCCGCCCAGGCCGCCGGGCATGCCGCCGCTCGGTGAGCCTTGTCCCGAACCGCCAGATGGTGAGCCACCACCGGAAGGTGAACCGCCAGAAGGTGATCCACCGCCCTCGGGTTTCTGGGCTCCGGCACTGGCCGGGCCGACGCTCGGCGACTCCGGCATCGAGGGCTGCCCGCCGCTCGGGGTCCCGCCACCGCCACTGGGCGACGGACCGCCGCCGCCAGGGCCCCCGGGTGTGTTCTTTCCTGGGTCGTTCTTCGTGGGCGCCACATCTCCCGGTTTGACGGCGGGCCACGCGCTTGACCCGAAGTTGGGGGGCGGCGGTGTGACGAGGGAGCGGATCGCCGCCTGCTGCGCGTACTTCGCCCGCACGGTGTCGGATTCGTGCTGCTTGGTGGCATGGCCGGCGAAGAAGTCGTATGCCGCCTGACCCACGGTCGCGAGCACACTGGCGTTCTCGTAGTCCGCCACGTCCTGCATGCTGGGGTGCTCCGGTCGCCTCCCGCCATGGATCGCGGACAGGTCTATGGCCTGGACGGCCAGGTTGTTCGCCGCCTGGGTCATCGCCGTCAGCCAGGTCGAGTAGTCCTTCAGCGCTTTCTCTGCGGCTTCGGCAGCGTCGCCTTCCCACTCGACGCCGGCCATATTGAACTTGCTGTTCAGTTCAGCCAGTTTCGCTGCCACTCCGGTCATTTGCGCGCCGAACTCGATCATCGAGGACCCTTGGTCGCCGCTGTTGATCTGCGCAGCGGCCTCCTCCCAGTTCAACCCGGGGTTGCTCGGATGCGATTCCGCCCCTCCGAGCGATTCGAGCATCCAGGGCAAGCTCCCGACCGGGTCCGCGGGGGGCGGGGCGGGGGGCAGGTTGGGCGTGATCGGTGCACCCCCGCCGGCGCCCAGCGCGGTGGCATCGATACCGGCTTTACCGGCGGCGTCGGCGGCGTCGTAGGCCGCGGCGGCCGCCCGCAGGCAGGCGGCCAGTCGTTGATTCTGGCTTCTCCCTGCCTTGAGTGCGGCGTCGAGTTGCTGCAGGTTGTTCTTGAGGAAACCGGTGGCGTCATGCGCGATGGCCAATTCGCACGGCGCTTGGGGCGCTTGCGGCAAGGTCGGCAGATCTACGTCAACCTCAGCGGCCTTGGCGTTCAGGGTCTCCGAGGAGACCTTGAGTTTTCCGGACATCTCCCTGCTCCCCCCTACTTCTCCAGCGCCATCTGGAACCGGCTCTCTTCGCGCGGGTTGATCAGCTGGATCGGCAGCTGACGGTGGCGCGGAGTGTCGATAAAGTTGTGGCGCAACAGAATTCGTGAAACTCCAGGGTGTGGCCCCAGGTAGGTGGTGGCATTCGGCCACGCCACCTTGGGGACGTTCCCGATCCGGGCGTTGATGAACGCCGCGAATTCCTTGAACTGCGGTGCCAGGGTGACGACGGCTCCGGCCGCCGCCGAGCGGACCACGAACTGCGTGAACAGGTGCGCGTCACCGAGGTTGATCGTGGAATCGACGTTGTCGAACGGCATGTATACCGGGTAGCGGTCGGCGGTCTCCCCCACGAGCACGCCGGCCGAGCCGATCGGCAGCTCGTAGTGCCGGTCGGTGATGGGGCTCAGCCCCTCCAGCGCGGCGCGCTGGCCACCGAAAAGGCACGAGAACCCACGGGGCGTCGTCGGCGTGGCCAGCGTCGTCAGCAGCACCGTCGCTGTCGGGGCTTGGCCCGGCTTGACCCGGACCCGGGTGATCGTGTGGTCGGCGCGAGCCGACCACCACGTGTTCGGCCCACCTGGCGCGGAGTACGCCGCGGTAAATGTGCTGCGGCCCTTGATGGTTGACCACGTCTCGCGCTCGAAGCTGATCGCGGTCGCCCGATCGAATTCCTCGAAGCTGCGGGCCGGGCGAGCGTCGATGCCGTGACTCGCCAACTGGTCGGCGATCCGGGTCGTGGTCGCCACCAGGTAGCTGGCCAGGCCGGACACCCCGGTGCCGCGACGCATTGCCGAGCGGCGGGTCTCGTCGGGGTTGGCGCGCAACACGATCCAGGTCCGTCGGTTCGCCGGTGCGGCGTAGGGCCCGACCACCTGTTCGTACAGCGCGACGACGCTCGACGGCGCGGTCTTGCCGACGCGGTACCCCGCGGAGACGATGTCGGCCTCGAGGTCCGGCGCGTGCCCCACGAGCAGCTGCTCCACCAGCCGGGTATCGAGATTGTCGTCGGTGAAGGCCTCGCCGTTGACGATCACCGTCGGCGTGAAGGAGCGCGGCACCAGTTCGACCACCGAGATCAGGTGATCGCCCAGCCAGCGCACCGCCACGTGATCGCCGGGCATGACCGTCGCGCCCACGGCGGGCTCCGACGGTGCGGGCGGGGACACCTTGCGTCGGCGCTGCCACGCGAACATTGCGGCGATCCAGCCCGTCAGCCGCCGTCCGCGGATGGCGAGGACCGAGAACAGCGCGATCAGCACGCCGAACGTGATGCCCAACCACAGCAGGTCGAAATGCATGCACAGCAGCACGACGGCGGGCACCAGCGTCGCCGCCCACAGCAGATGCCCCGTGGTGAAGCGGAACCCGAAGTGCCTCATCGGCGCCTCAGCGCCCGGCGGGTCACCGCGCCCAGGCCGAGCAGCACGACCAACGCGGCGCCGGCCACCACGACCATGGTGATGGGTCCGCGGTCCGGCGGCGGGATGTACACCGGCGGCGGGATGCTCTTGACCTGATAGGGCGCTTGCTTGGGGCCGGCGGGCACATCCCAGGTCAGCGCCGCCACCGGGTCGATGACACCGGCGCCGACGTAGTTGTCCACTCCCCCACCGGGATGCCGGGCTGTCGCGGTGATCCGGGTGACGATCTGCGCCGCGGTCAGGTCCGGGAAACGTTGCCGCAGCAAGGCGGCCAGCCCCGAGACGTACGCCGCGGCGAACGAGGTGCCGTTGATGGGGATGGGGCCGTCCTGCCCCGCCAGCGCGTTGACCGGATTGCCGTCATAGCCCAGCGCGGTGCCGCCTTCCGCGGGAGCGGCGGCACCGACCCACGGGCCGGACATCGAGAAGTTGCTCGGCTGCCCCGTCTGCCCGATGCCGCCGACAGTCAGCACCAGCGGCGAGTACCAGGCGGGAGAGACGATGGTCTGCACCTGCTTCCAGCCCCGCGGGTCCGACGGCACTCCGGCGTCCGGTGGCGGGTTCTGGGTGCAGTCCTGGCCGGTGTTACCGGCCGCCACGACGACCACGGCGTTCTTGACGTTCACCGCATAGGCGATGGCCGAACCCACAGTGGTCTCGTTGATGGCGCGGGTCACCTTGTAGCAGGCGGCTTCTGAGATGTTGATGACCTGGGCACCGAGATTCGCCGCGTGCACGATGGCGCGCGCCAGGCTGCGCAGTGACCCGGCGGTCTGGGTGGTGTTGGGGTCGTTCGGATCGCTGCGGGAGTCCTTCGGCTGGAAGGCCTCCGAGGTCTGGCGTAGCGACAGGATGCGGGCCTCGGGGGCGACGCCGATGAACGCGTCCGTCGGCGCCGGGCGGCCGGCGATGATCGACGCCGTCAGGGTGCCGTGGGCATCGCAGTCCGACAGGCCGTTGCCGCCCTTGTCGACGAAGTCGCCGCCGGGTTCGGCGGGCACGCGCGGCGAGGCGTTCACGCCCGTGTCGATGACCGCGACGGTGACGCCCGCCCCGGTGGCGAATTTCTGCGCCTCCGCGAGGTGCAGATAGTCGGCCGCCCACGGCTTGTCGGCGAAGTTCGAGTTCGGCAGCACGGTCGGCGCGGAGCAGATCTTGCGCTGCTCCATCGCCTGGTCGGGGCCGGTGTCGTCGGGAGGGACGGCGCCGGGGTCGATGGCCGGCGGTTCGATGGCCAGTGCGGGTGGCGCGCTGGCGACAGCCAGCAGCAACGCCGCAGCGACGGCGGCTAGTCGACGCACGAGCTACCGCCCCCACCATGGGGACGACCGCTCGTGAACTTCCGAGTCCCCCGTGACATTTTCCCTGCTACGACATCTGCGTGAACCGCGATGCCTTCCCCGTAACCATGTAGCACGAATTCATACTAGTGGTGTGTAGCGGGGGCTCTGTGCGCTTTCTGTGGCCGCTGGGAGTGACCCCGAGCGGTGCGTGTCAGGCGTCGAGGTCCTGCGACACCAGGTCGGCGACCACCGCGAGCGCGGTTTCGTCGTCCGAAGCCACTGTGACCTGGGCGCCGTTGCCGGCCCCGAGCGTCAT
Source organism: Mycobacterium sp. PDNC021 (assembly GCF_048282635.1). NCBI lineage: Bacteria > Bacillati > Actinomycetota > Actinomycetes > Mycobacteriales > Mycobacteriaceae > Mycobacterium > Mycobacterium sp. PDNC021. The sequence continues at coordinate 564,913 of NZ_CP182502.1, read as the reverse complement.
GATCATGAGCGCCGAACCGGCGTCCACGGGTTCGCCGCCGTCGACCGCGAGGGTCACCTGCGCGCCGGAGTTGACGACGGCCTCGGAGATGACGGCTGCCGGACGGGCGTGCAGGCCGATGGCGGATCCGACGGTGACGATCTTGCTGGGCATGGCTTCTCCTTTGTGGGGTTGGGTTGGTTGTCTGATCTGGAAGTTGTTCAGCTGCCGGCGGGCTGCAGGGACGCGCTGGCCTCGGCCGCCGGGACTGCCCTGCCGGCGCTCTTGGCGACGATGACCGCCAGCGCGCTGCAGACGGCTCCGACGACGACGGCCACGACGAACCAGATGAGGTGGTCGATGGCGAAGAAGACGAAGATGCCGCCGTGCGGTGCCTTGGAGGTCACGTCGAACGTCATCACCAGGGCACCGGTGACGGCGCCGCCGAACATCATCGACGGGATGACCCGCAGTGGGTCGGCCGCGGCGAACGGGATGGCGCCCTCGGTGATGAAGCATGCGCCGAGAAGCCAAGCGGCCCGGCCATTTTCGCGCTCGGGTTCCGTGAAGAGCCGGGGCCGGACGGCCGAGGCCAACGCCATGGCCAGCGGCGGCACCATCCCGGCGGCCATGACGGCGGCCATGATCCGCAGCGATGCGACGTCGGTCATGTTCAGACCGGCGGCGGCGAAGGCGTAGGCCGCCTTGTTGACCGGTCCGCCAAGGTCGAAGCACATCATCAGGCCGAGGATGACGCCCAGCAGGACCAGTGAGCTGCCGGTCATGCTGCCGAGCCAGTGGGTCAGGCCCGAGGTGACGGCGGCCAGGGGACGGCCCAGCAGCAGGAACATCAACAGGCCGACGATCAGTGAGGCGCCCAGCGGGATCACCACTACCGGCATCAGGCCGCGGAACCACTGGGGCACTTTGAACGACCCGATCCACAGTGCGGAGAACCCGGCGATCAGCCCACCGACGATGCCGCCGATGAACCCGCCCCCGACGGCGACGGCCACCGCGCCGGCGGTGAAACCCGGTGCGATACCGGGACGGTCGGCGATGGCGAACGAGATGTAGCCCGCGAGGGCCGGGACGAGGAACCCGAATGCCAGCCCGCCGAGGGTGAACAGCACTGCACCGAGGTACTGCAGGAGCCCCCCGGCCGGCAGGTTGGTCAGCGAATTGGTGGTCGCGATGACGTGTGCGAGTGAATCAGTTTGTCCGGCAGGCTTGTTGGCGATCTCGTAGCCCGCGAACAGGAACCCCAACGCGATCAGCAGGCCGCCGGCCGCCACGAACGGGATCATGTAACTGACACCGGTCAGCAGGATCTGGCGCAGCCGCGTGCCCCAGCCCAGTCCGCTGCGGGCATCGGTGGCCGCGGGGGCCGCGGTCTCGCCCTGCACCCGGGCGGCCCGCGGATCCTTCGCCGCGGCAACGGCTTCGGCGATCATGGTGTCGGGTTCGTTGATGGCCCGCTTCACGCCGGAGGCGACGACGGGCTTGCCGGCGAACCGCTGCTTGTCCTTGACCCCGACATCGGTGGCGAAGATGACGGCATCGGCCGCGGCGATGGTCTCGGCCGATAGCGGGGTCGAGCCGGATGACCCTTGGGTCTCGACGCTGAAGCGCACTCCCGCGCGGTCGGCGGCCAGTTTCAGGGCGTCGGCGGCCATGTAGGTGTGGGCAATTCCGGTGGGACAGGCGGTGATTGCGATGAGCGAGGCCGCAGGTGCCGATTCGGGGGCAGGGGCCGGGGCCGCCGCCGGAGTCGCAGGTGCCGGGCTGACGACGCCCTCGACGAGAGCGACCACCTCGGCGTCTGTGCCCGCGGCACGGAGCTGTTCGACGAAGTCCTTGCGCACCAGCGCCCGGGCCAGGCTGGACAGCAGCTTCATGTGTTCGGCACCGCCCGATTCCGGAGCCGCGATCAGGAACGCCAGGTCGGCGGGACCGTCGGGTGCGCCGAACGGGACCGGGGGTGCCAGCCGGGCGAAACCGATGGTGGGCTCGTCGACATGGGGCGATCGGCAGTGCGGGATCGCGATGCCGCCAGGAAGTCCGGTGGCGGACTGGGATTCGCGCGCCAGCGCCGCTTCGATGAGTCCGTCGCGGTTGGTGGCGCGACCGGCCGCGGCCATCCGGTCGGCCAGCAGTTCGATCACATGCTGCTTGTCGGGACCGGCGTCGACGTCGAGTGCGACGAGGTCCGAGGTGATGATCGGCATGGGTGTTCCTTTGATTAGACCGGGATCAGAGAGGGGCTGACTCGGATGTGACTGCCTGTACGCGAACGGTTTTCACATCGATCTGCTCCGGGTTGGGCAGGGCGGAACCTGGTAGCGAGGCAGCGGCGCTGCCGTAGGCGACGGCTGTCTGGAGCCGCTGCGCGGGCGGGGCGCCGGCGATGGTGGCGGCGAGATACCCCGCGAGCGACGCGTCACCCGCGCCGACGGTGCTGCGCGGCACGATGGACGGGGCCGTTGCCGCCCACACGCCGTCGTGGTCGACCAGGACCGCCCCGGCGCCGCCGAGCGTGACGAGCACGGTGTGCGCCCCGCGGGTGACGAGCTGCTGAGCCGCGGAGACCACCGGCGAGGGATCACCTTGTGCGGCAGCATCTTCCAGCTGGTGCGCTGAGCGGCCGGTCAACGACGCCAGTTCCTCGGAGTTGGGCTTGATCAGATCGGGCGCCGCGGTCGAGAAGGCTCCGGCCAGTGCGGTGAGCGGCCGTTCGGAGGTGTCGACCGCGACGCGGCACGGCAGCGCTGCCAGCTGGGCGACGATGTCGGCGTACCAGCTGTCCGGAACGCCCGGCGGCAGCGATCCGGACAGCACCACCCAGGTGGCCCGCGCCGCGTGATCGCGGACGACGGCGGTCAGCGCCCCCAGGGCGGCGTCATCCAGATGTGCCCCTGGCTCGTTGAGTTTGGTTGTGGTGCCGTCATTTTCGGTGATCGTCAGATTGCTGCGCACGGTGCCGGGGATGTCGATGTTGTGAAACGGCACCCCGCGGGTCCGCAGCTCCGCCAGGATCGGATCGTGGCCGGCGGCCGGCAACAGGGCGACGGTGTCGACACCGTTCTGCGTCAGCGCGCGAGATACGTTGACGCCCTTGCCCCCTGGCTCGGTGGAGACGGGGATCAAGCGGTGTACCGCTCCCCTGGTCAGCGGTTCGTCGAGGGAGAGGGTGCGGTCCAGGCTGGGGTTGAGGGTGACGGTGACGATCACGAGCTGGCCTCCGCGCAGATGACGTCGACTCCGGCGTCGATGAGTTGGCGGCGCTCGTGATCGCGGATCTCGTTGTCGGTGACGACGGTCCGCACGGCCGACAGCGGTGCGAAACTGACCAGGTCCTCGCGGCCGAACTTGCTCGAATCAGCCGTCACCACAACGTGGTTGGCGCACTTGACCATGGCGCGCTTGATGGCGGCCTCGTCACTGTCGGGGGTGGAGAAGCCGTGCCGGACGGTGATGCCGTTGGTGCCGAGGAAGGCGACGTCGACGCGCAGGGAGTCGAGGGTGCGCAGCGCCTGCTCCCCCACCACGGCCTGGGTCAGGCTGCGGACCCGGCCGCCCAGCAGTTGCAGGGAGATTGTCGGGTTGGACGTCAGCTTCGCGGCCGCGGGAATCGAGTTCGTGATGATGACGAGGTCGCGGTCGGTGGGGATGAGTTCGGCGATGCGCGCGGTGGTGGTGCCGGCGTCGATCAGCACCGTCCCGCCGGTGGCGGGCAGCAGGGCAACCGCCGCTGCGGCGATCGCGGCCTTCTGTTGGGTCTGGGTGGAATCGCGCTGGACCACGCCCTGCTCCACCAGGTGCAGTGTGCGGGCCGGCACCGCTCCCCCGTGCACTCGGCGGATGACCCCCGCTTTGTCGAGGACGTCGAGGTCGCGGCGCACCGTTTCTGTGGTGACGTCGTAGGCGTCTGCCAGTTCGTTGACCGAGGCGCGGCCGTCGGCGAGCACTCGCGAGGCGATGGCTTGCTGCCGTTCTTCCGCGTACATGACCCTCCAAGATTGTGGGAACACATCCGATTCGATCTTTGTATAGTTTGTTTTACGCTTGGATATGTTGACTTGTCAACGGTTCGGAGTAATCTACATCACATGAGCCAGACATCTGTGAGCCCGGCCCCGACGCCACAGTCAGTGCCAGTCGACGTGGAAACCGGCGGCGCGCCGGTGGTACTGCGCGGAGTTCCCGCAGTCGGCGGAGTGCGTTACGCGCCGGTGCTGTGGCCAGGGGCGCGACCCACGCCCGAGGCCGACGCCGCGCCCGTTGAACTGGGGGAGCCGGAGCGGGCGGGGGAGCGGGATCGCTTCGCGGCCGCGTCGGTCACCGTCGCGGACCGCCTCCGGACCCGGGCGGCCAAGGCCACCGGAGCGGCCGCGGAGGTGTTGGCCACGACGGCGACGCTGGCGCAGGACCGGGCCTGGGCGGCGGCGACGGACAAACGCATCGCCGACGGCATGTCCGCGGTGCGGGCCGTCGTCGCGACGGCAGACCAGTTCGTCGAGATGTTCACCCGGATGGGCGGATTGATGGCCGAGCGGGTCGCCGACCTCAGGGATATCCGGGATCGCGTGATCGCCGAACTGCGCGGACTTCCCGAGCCGGGGGTGCCGGTGCCGGACGTGCCGTCGGTGCTGTGCGCCGAGGACCTGGCGCCCGCGGACACGGCCGGGCTGGACCCGCAGCTGGTGGTGGCGTTGGTGACCAGCCTGGGCGGGCCGACGAGCCATACCGCGATCATCGCCCGCCAGCTGGGCATTCCGTGCGTGGTGGCCGTTTCCGGGCTCGAGCAGGTGCGGTCGGGCGCGATGGTGCTGGTGGACGGCACCCACGGCACGGTGGCGATCGAGCCCGACGCGGCCGCGGCGGCCGAGGCCGTGGCGCAGGCGCGGCGTGAGTCCGACCTTGCCGACAGCTGGCGTGGCCCCGGATCCACCGCCGATGGGCATCGGGTAGCGGTGCTCGCCAACGTGCAGGACGGCGCCGCCGCGCACGCGGCCGCCGCGACCCCGGCGGAGGGCATCGGGCTGTTCCGGACCGAATTGTGCTTCCTGAACAGGGATCTGGAACCGACCGTCGACGAGCAGGCGCACATCTACGGCGACGTGCTGGCGGCGTTCCCGGAGCGAAAAGTGGTGGTGCGCACCCTCGACGCGGGTTCGGACAAGCCGTTGCGATTCGCCGGGCATGCCGATGAGGCCAACCCGGCGCTCGGGGTGCGCGGCATCCGCATCGCCCAGGGCAATCCGGATCTGCTGACCCGACAGCTCCAGGCGATCGCGGCTGCGGCCGCGGCGACCGGCCAGCGTCCATGGGTGATGGCCCCGATGATCGCGACGCCGGCGGAGGCGAAAGCCTTTGCGGCGCAGGTGCGGTCCTTCGGCCTGACGCCCGGCGTGATGATCGAGGTGCCCGCCGCCGCGCTCCTGGCCGGCCGGATTTTGCGGCACGTCGACTTCCTGTCGATCGGCACCAATGATCTGACGCAGTACACGATGGCGGCCGACCGGATGTCGGCCGACCTCGCGACGTTGAGCGACCCGTGGCAGCCCGCCGTGTTGGCGTTGGTCCACGCGGCGGCCAAGGCCGGCGCGGAGCACGGCAAGCCCGTCGGCGTGTGCGGCGAGGCGGCGGCGGATCCGGCGCTGGCGTGCGTGCTGGTCGGGCTGGGCGTGACGTCGCTGTCGACGGCGGCTGCCGCGGTGCGCGCGGTCGGTGCCGCGCTGGCGGGGGTGACGCTGGAGCAGTGCCGTGCGGCGGCCGACGCCGCGCTCGCCGCCGAGTCGTCGGATGAGGCGCGCAACCTCGCGATCGCGGCGCTGGAAGGGCGTTGACCTGCGCTGTTGTTGTTCGGAATTAATCGGACTACGGTCCGGTTATAGATGGCATGCCTGCTATCACTGCTGACACGATCAGCTTGCCGCGTATTGCTCCTGCTGCGCCGAGCGATACAGAACGCCCGGTGCGGTCCATCACCACCGGCCCCCGGGGCTACGAGGGCGAGGGTTTCCCTGTGGTCCGCGCCTTCGCCGGGGTGAGTCCCGCCGACCTCGATCCGTTCGTCCATATGGACCAGATGGGCGAGGTCGAGTACGAGCCCGGCGAACCGACGGGTACCGACTGGCACCCGCACCGCGGCTTCGAGACCGTGACCTACATGATCGACGGCCGCTTCGCGCACCAGGATTCACACGGTGGCGGCGGCCTGATCACCGACGGCGCCACCCAGTGGATGACCGCCGGATCGGGCATCCTGCACATCGAGACGCCGCCGGCCGAACTCGTCGAGAGCGGTGGCCTGTTCCACGGCCTGCAGCTGTGGGTGAACCTGCCCAAGAAGGACAAGTTCGCCGCCCCCAGGTACCAGGCCATCGAGGGCACCGACGTGACCCTGTTGTCCTCTGACGACGGCGGCGCGCTCGTGCGCGTCATCGCCGGCGAGATCGGCGACGCCACGGGGCCGGGCGGTACCCACACGCCAATCACCATGGCGCACGCCACAATTGCGCCCGGAGCTCGACTCGACGTGCCGTGGAACCGCAAGTTCAACGCGCTCGTCTACATCCTCTCCGGCCGCGGCACCGTCGGACCCGTCGGGCACCCCATCCACCAGGGCCAGTTGGCCGTGCTGGGGCCGGGGGACCGCATCACCGTGGCTGCCGACGCGGGCCAGGACTCCAACCGGCCCGCGCTCGAGGTGCTGTTGCTCGGGGGCCAGCCGATCCGGGAACCGGTCTTCCACTATGGCCCGTTCGTGATGAACTCCAAGTCGGAGCTCATCGAAGCGTTCGAGGACTTCCAGTCCGGCAAGTTCGGCCAGATTCCGCCGAATGCGTTGAAGCCGCACCGGCCCGGCCGCTGATCAAGCGGGCGCGGGGTCGGGGTAGAGCAGCTCCAACTCACCGAGGCTGGCCGCGACGGTCACCAGAGGCAGTGCGGCCTCGACCGACAAGCTTCCGCCTCCGGATTCGGCGCGCAGAGCGAGCACGAAGTCGTCACTGATCGGGCTGCGCTCCGCGGCGCCGGGATCTTCGGTGCCCGAGATTCGGGCGCAGATCGACGCGGTGTGCTCTTCGAGTACGGCACGGGCGGCCGGGTACGGGGCCAGAGGCGGCGGCACGACGTCAGCGATGAGGTCGGCCGCCGCCCGCAACCGGACCGTCTGATTGGCGGCCCGGACCACCGGCGCCCGCAACTCCGTGGCCCCACTGCTCTCCGAAAGAAAGTGGCGCACAGCATCATCCACAGTTCGGGAGGCGGTCAGGGCGTCATGGCTCAGTGCGTGCACCCGGTCGGTGGCTGCCTCGGATGCGCCGCGGGTCACGCGCCGCACGGCGGCGGTCAGGTACCGCGTGCCGGCGGTGCGCGCCGAGTCCAGCGTGCGCTGCACCACCGCCGCTGAACCTCGTGGCCACAGCAGCAGCGACACCACGACGCCCACCGCGGCGCCGACCAGGACATTCTCGAGCCTGATCAGCCCGACCCGCCAGCCCGCCGGACTGAGCAGGTTGTAGATCGTGAGCACCAACATCGTGAACATCGCCTGGCCCGCGACGAACGAAAACACGTCGGGCACATAGGCGGAACCGAACGCCACGATCGGCAGGAGCAACCACAGCAGGACGGGATTCGCCCCGATCAGGTGGATCACCACGGTGCCGAGCAGGAACCCGATCGCGGTGCCGCCGACCGCACGCACGACGCGCGTCCCGGTGGTCAGCGCACTGCTGCGCAGCACGGACAGCGACGCCATGGCGATCCAGAATCCGTGCTGCAGGGGAAACAGATGAACGACGGCCACCGCCACGGCCAACCCGATGCCGGTGCGCAGGCTGTTCTGCACCACCACGGCCCGGGTCGCGACGAACCCCGACGGGATGGCGGACACCGCCTGGGATTCGGACAACACCCGGTCGAAGTTCCCGGATACCGGCAATCGCCGACCCAGGACGCGGGCCCACACCGGGCGGGCGTCGGCGTCGGCCGCCAACCCGATGACCCGGCCGGTGGCCCCCACACATGCGGAGAAGGTCCGTAGCCGCAACAGTTTTCGGCCGGCCGCGACAGCCAGGAGGTCGTCGGGCTCGCCCCGGATCAATTCGATGTCCTCGCGGTAGCGCCCGCGGGTCGCGGCGCGATGCGCGGTCAGCGCCTCGGCCAGATCGGCGCGGTAGCGATCGCGGCCCTCGGCCCGCGGCGTGCTCAGCACCCGGGCGCAGTCGTTCAGTACCCGAATGGCCGGCCCACGGGTTTCCGCCAGCAGCGAGCCGGTGGCGTCGGTGGCACGGTCGCACAGCCAGCGCAGATCGTCGACCACCCGCACCAGGGCGCGACTGCCGGCGGTCAAACCGACCGGGCGGAAATCGGCGCCGAGGAAGTTGTCACCCAGCACCTCCATCGCATCGGAGAGCTCCTGAGCCGTTGCCGACCCCTCCAGCCGGGCCGCCAGCAGCCGGCACACCTGCGCCGCGTGCTTGCGCAGGTCGTCGTGATGCGTGGGCGGCAGCAAGAACAGGGCGGCGGGGACGGCAATGGTCCAGGCCACCGCCCAGCCGAGCAGTCGATCGGGGACCGGGCCTGCCGGCGTGCACACGGGTAGCACGAACGTCATCAAAGTGGAGCGCTGGCCGGCGGCGATGATCTCGCTGAGGACACCGGAGAACGTCACCAGCACCCCGACGGCGAACATCGTCGGCACCGCCACCCACGGATGCGGGGACAGCAGCGTGCCCAGGGTGATCAGGACCGCACCGTTGAAGCCGAGGCCGGCATAGGCCAGCGCCCGCGCCGGCCGGTTGCCGGGAAAATCCACCACCACCAACAGCGCGACCGCGCCGAAGATGGCGAACATCGTCGTCTGCGAACCGCTGCCCACGGCGGTACCGACCGCCAGTCCGACGACCGCGACGACCGGCAGCACCAATCCCGCACGGGTCGCCCGGCGCAGGGCGTCATGTTCGGGATCACCGTCGTGCGGCCGCGCACGGAACTGCTGCCAGCGCACCGCCAGAGACTCTCGCGACACCACGCCCGCCATGGCGCCCAACATTAATTTGGCTGACGTCGTCGTGCGCCGGCAACGACACGCCACCGGGCCGGCTTTCTCCCGGCCGCCGCCGGTGCGGGGTCGTTCCTGGCCGGGCTACCGATCGGGACCGGCCGGTGGCCGCGAACCTTGCGCTGTGCGGCAATCGGTCATTGACATAACTGCAAGTTTGCTGGAAGAAGCAATTTCGGCGGCTGTGCTTCGCATACGAGCAGGGACGGGCCGAGATCTGTGGCACAATTTGACGATGCCGTACATCGCCACCCGAGGCCCGGGTCGCCCTCCCGCGGCGAAGGCGGCCGAAACCCGTGAGCGCATCCTGCGCGCTGCCCGCGAGGTTTTCAGTGAACTCGGTTACGACGCAGCAACATTCCAAGCCATCGCCATCCGCGCGGATCTGACGCGCCCAGCGATCAATCATTACTTCGCGAACAAGCGGGTGCTGTACGGCGAGGTCCTCGATCAGACCAACGCCTTGGTGGTCGCTGCGGGCCGTCGCCGGGCCGAGGAGGAGACCACCTTCATCAGGCGCTTGTCGTCCTTCTTCGTCGCCGCCATCCAGGGTGACTCCGAGGACCGATCCGCCGCGGCGTTTCTGGTGACCTCGATTCTCGAGGCTCAGCGACATCCCGAATTGCGCCAGGAGGAGCACGACGCGCTCGTGGCCTCCCGTGACTTCGTGACCTGGGCTGTCACCGACGCCATCGAGCGCGGTGAGCTGGCCGTCGACACCGAGGTGCCCACCGTGGTGGAGATGCTGATCGCCGTCATGTGGGGGATGGGCTTCTACGCCGGATATGTCGGCAGCCACCAGGAGCTGACCGCCGTCATCGAGCGGCTCGAACTATTGCTCGCCAACAAGTTGTGGCGCGTAACCGAATAAGCCCGCGTCAGCTGGTACATCTAGTACATGGGCAGCGAACGCTCCGACGACGACACCTGGGACATCGCTAGCAGCGTCGGCGCGACGGCGGTGATGGTTGCCGCGGCGCGGGCCGGGGAATCCGAACGTGACGACGCGTTGATCCGCGATCCGTTCGCCAAGATCCTGGTCGCCGGCGCCGGTACCGGCGTGTGGGAGACGATCCTGGACGCCGACTTCAACAACCGGATGGCAGGCGCCGATCCTGAGGTCGCCGCGGTGCTCGAGCACATGGGCAACTACCAGGCGGTGCGCACGCATTTCTTCGACGCGTACTTCGCCGACGCCACCGCGGCCGGGATCCGGCAGGTGGTGATCCTGGCGTCCGGGCTGGATTCGCGGGCCTACCGATTGGACTGGCCGGCCGGCACGACGGTCTTCGAGATCGACCAGCCGAAGGTGCTGGAGTACAAGGACCAGACCTTGAAGGCGCACGGTGCGACGCCGGTCGCGGTATTGCGCCAGCTGCCGATCGACCTGCGCAACGACTGGCCGAAAGCGTTGCGGGACACGGGATTTAACGATTCGGTACCGACCGCCTGGCTGGCCGAAGGGCTGCTGATGTACCTGCCGGCCGACGCGCAGGACCGCCTCTTCGACAACATCACCGCGCTGAGTGCACCGGGTAGCCGCATCTCGGTCGAGACGGTCGGTGAGCACGCCGCCGAACGCCGGCAGCGGATGCGCGATCGGTTCGACAAGCTCGCCGGGCAGTTCGGCATGGGACAGGTCATGAACGTGCAGGACCTGATGTACGAAGACCCCGATCGCGCCGACGTGGCCCAATGGCTCGACTCGCACGGCTGGTCGTCCAGGTCGGTCACCTCCCAGGACGAGATGCGCCGGCTGAATCGCTGGGTGCAGGTTGATGCCACCGATGACAAGGCGTTTTCTACGTTCGTGACCGCACTCAAGCGCTGATCCGGAGCGGCTGGCCCTTCTAACCAACCGGCCGGTTGGCTAGGATTCGAATGTTGCCTGGCTCACGTAAGGACGTTCGTCATGACCCTTGATTCAGCTGTATCCGTCGGCCCAACAGCTGCTGATATCCCGGCGGTTGTCGCCGGCCTACGCAAGACCTACGCCACCGGGCGCACCCGTGACCTGCAGTGGCGCAAGAAGCAATTGCTCGCGCTGGCCCAGGCGATGGAAGAGAACGAGACCGCCATCGCCAAGGCGCTCGAGGCCGATCTCGGCCGCAAGCCCTTCGAGGCCTGGCTCGCGGACAGCGTCGGCACCATCGCCGAGGCCAAGGACGCGGCCAAGAACTTGCACAAGTGGGCGAAACGTCGCTACCGCCTGTTGGAGCGCTCGCAACTGCCCGGCCGCGGCTGGGTCGAGTACGAGCCCTACGGCACCGTCCTGATCATCGGCGCCTGGAACTTCCCGTTCTATCTCACCCTCGGTCCGCTGGTCGGCGCGCTCGCCGCGGGAAACACCGTGGTGCTCAAGCCATCTGAGATCGCCCCAGCCTCGTCGCGACTGATGGTCGAGCTGGTCGAGAAGTACCTGGACACCTCGGCCATCGCTGTGGTGGAGGGCGACGGAATGGTGAGCCAGGAACTCATCGCGCAGGGCTTCGACCGCATCATGTTCACCGGCGGCACCGAGATCGGCAAGAAGATCATGGCCGCGGCGGCGCAGCACCTGACGCCCGTGACACTGGAACTGGGCGGCAAGAGCCCGGTGATCGTTGCCGCTGACGCCGACATCGATGTCGCCGCCAAGCGCATCGCCTTCGCCAAGGTGATCAACTCGGGCCAGATCTGTGTGGCGCCGGACTACGTGGTGGCTGAGAAGTCCATCCGCGACGAGCTGGTCACGAAGATCCGCGACGCCATCGTGGCCTTCACCGCCGACGACGCCGACGGCCTGCCGATCGTCAGCGAGCGCCAGTTCAACCGACTCAGCAGCTACCTGGGCACCGGCGGGGACGTCGTCACCGGAGGCGGCACCAACCCGGCCCGGCTCACCATGCAGCCGACCGTTGTGGTCGACCCGCCGCTGGATGCACCGGTGATGACCGAGGAGATCTTCGGCCCCATCCTGCCGGTGATCACCGTCGATTCGCTCGACCATGCCATCGCCTTCGTCAACGCCCGGCCCAAGCCTCTGGCTGCGTACCTGTTCACCAAGGCCAAGGCCGTCCGCGAGCGGTTCATCCGTGAAGTGCCGGCCGGCGGCATGCTGGTCAACCACCTGATCTTCCAGGTGTCGACGGCCCGGCTGCCGTTCGGTGGCGTCGGACCGTCCGGCATGGGCGCCTACCACGGCCGGTACGGCTTCCTGGAGTTCAGCCACGCGAAGTCGGTGATGACGAAGCCGACCCGGCCCGACCTGGGCAAGCTGATCTACCCGCCGTACACCGACAAGGCGTGGAGGATCGCGCGCAAGTTCTTCTAGGCCGGTCGACGTCAGACCGGACCCACCGATGCGGCGGCCAATCGGTCGCCGTATACACAAGGGGACGCCCACTGCGGTGTCCCGTTGACCTTCCACGAGAGGAAACCCATGCCCGGAGTGCAGGATCGCGTCATTGTCGTCACCGGTGCCGGTGGCGGCCTGGGTCGCGAATACGCGCTGACGCTGGCCCGTGAAGGCGCCTGCGTCGTGGTCAACGACCTCGGCGGCGCGCGTGACGGCACCGGTGCCGGCCACAACATGGCCGACCAGGTCGTCGAGGAGATCAAGGCCGCCGGTGGCCGCGCCGCTGCCAACTACGACAGCGTCGCCGAGGCCGAGGGCGCCGAGAACATCGTCACCACCGCGATCGAAGCCTTCGGCAAGATCGACGGCGTGGTGTCCAACGCGGGCATCCTGCGGGACGGCACCTTCCACAAGATGACCGCCGACCAGTGGGACATCGTGCTCAAGGTGCACCTGTACGGCGGGTACAACGTGATTCGTGCCGCCTGGCCGCACTTCCGCGAGAACGCCTACGGCCGCGTCGTGGTCGCCACCTCGACCAGCGGTCTGTTCGGCAACTTCGGTCAGGCCAACTACAGCGCCGCCAAGCTGGGTCTGGTCGGTCTGATCAACACCCTGGCCCAGGAAGGCGCCAAGTACAACATCAAACTCAACGCCGTCGCGCCGATCGCGGCCACCCGGATGACCGAGGACATCGTGCCGCCGGAGGTCTTTGCAAAGCTGTCGCCGGAGTACGTGGCGCCGGTGGTGGCGCAGCTGTGCAGCGAAGAGCTGCCGGAGACCGGGTCGATCTTCATCGTCGGTGGTGGCAAGGTGCAGCGCACCGCACTGTTCCAGAACGACGGTGTCACCTTTGACGACGTGCCCAGCGTCGACGAGGTCGCCGCGCGGTGGGGCGAGATCACCGACCTGTCTGCCGCCAAGGCCGCGTCGTTCGCGCTCGGCTGATAGGTGAAAGCGCTTGTCGCACAGTCGCTGACTGGTCCCTCGGGTCTTGCCTACGCCGATATCGATGATGCCGCCGACCCTTCGGGCAATGCGGTGGTCATCGATGTCGGTGCGGCCGGCGTCTGCTTCCCCGATCTGCTGCTGATCCGCGGCGAGTACCAGCTCAAGCTGCCGCCCGGGTTCACCCCGGGCATGGAGGTGGCGGGTACCGTCCGGTCGGCGCCCGAGGGATCCGGTTTCGTTGCCGGTCAACGGGTTTCGGCCTTCACGATGATGGGCGGCTATGCCGAGCGGGCGCTGGCCCTGCCGTCGTCGGTGATCCCGACGCCCGACGGACTGGATGACGCCTCGGCGGTCTGCCTGCTCGGCAACTACTACACGATGTACTTCGCGTTGGCCCGCCGCGGCGGGCTGTTGGCGGGGGAGACGGTGCTGGTGCTCGGCTCGGCCGGCGGCGTCGGGGTCGCGGCCATCCAGATCGCAAAGGCCATGGGCGCCAAGGTGATCGCGATGGTGCACCGGGTCGAGGCGATGGATTTCGTGGCCTCGCTCGGTGCCGACGTGGTGCTGCCGCTCACCGACGGCTGGCGCGACGCGGCGCTGGCGGCTACCGACGGTCGGGGAGCGGACCTGGTGGTCGACCCGGTCGGCGGCGACGCCTTCGATGACGCGATTCGGGTGCTGGCCACCGAGGGCCGGCTGCTGGTGCTGGGTTTCGCTGCCGGACAAGGTATCCCGTCGGTCAAGGTGAACCGGCTGCTGCTGCGCAACATCAGCGTGGTGGGCGTCGGTTACGGCGAGTTCATCAACCGGGTGCCCGGGTCGGCCGCCGAGATCGGCGCCGGCCTGGCGAAGCTGGTCGAGGCCGGGCTGCGACCGCCGGAGCCGATGCGCTTTCAGCTGGCCGACGGCGCCGCGGCGCTGCAGGCGTTGGCCGACGGGAAGATTCACGGCAAGGCAGTTCTGGAGCCCTAGTCGTGAATACCTTGGGAACAGTGCTGGTTGCGCTGGTCATCGCGATCGGCCTGGTCGGCATCGTGGTGCCGGTGCTACCCGGCGGATTGGTCGTATTCCTCGCGATCGCGGTGTGGGCGGTAGTCGTCCACACCGCGACGTCGTGGGTGGTGCTCGGCGTCGCGGCGGCATTGTTCTTGGCCGGCGAGGTGATCAAGTACCTCTGGCCGATGCGCCGGATGCGACGGGCCGACGTCGCCACCCGCAGCCTCGTCGTCGGCGGAATCCTCGGTGTGATCGGGTTTTTCGTGATCCCGGTGCTGGGGCTGGCTCTCGGCTTCGTGCTGGGGGTCTACCTGTCCGAGTACTCGGCGCTGCGGGACAAGGGCCGGGCCTGGACGTCTACCAAGCACGCCATCAAGGGCGTTGCATTGGCCATGGGGGTCGAGTTGACGGCCGCGCTGCTCTCGACGGTCGCCTGGGTGACGGGTTTGGTGGTGGGCAATTGACCGCTACGCAATGGAGTCTCGGCGTAGCCGACGGAGAGTTGTTGTTGCACACGGGCGTTACCGGTAGCGCGGCCCGGATGGGCCACCGCTTGACCATCGCGTTGCGCTCCTGGCGGGCGACCGTGGACTGGGACGGAGACAAACCCGCCTCAGTCGAGCTGATTGTCGACCTGAACTCACTCGACGTGCTGGCGGGCGAGGGCGGGATGACTCCACTGTCCGGCGCGGAGAAGTCGTTGGTGCGGACCAATGCACTGAAGACGTTGCAGGCCAAGCGCTTTCCGCAGGCGACATTCCGCTCGTCATCGATCGAACCCGACGCCGACTCGTGGCGGCTGACCGGAACCCTGGACCTCGGCGGACGCAGCAACGAGCAGACCGTCGACGTCGAGGCGATACGGGACGACGCCGGTTGGCGGTTGAGCGGCGCCGCGGTCGTACGCCACAGCGACCACGGCATCAAGCAATATTCGATGCTGATGGGCGCGATGAAGGTGACGGACGAGGTCAGGGTGACACTCACCGCGAGACGCGGCTAGGCGCAGCCTCAGCCCCGCAGGACGCCCCGCAACCGCGTCAACTGGTCCTCGGTAACCCCGATGGCGGCAAGGTAATTCGCCAGCGAACCGTACTCGGCATCGACAACGCCGAGAGCGGTGTCCAGGTACTCCTCGCGGACCCCGAGCACCTCTTCGGTCAGCCGTGCCTCGGCGAAGGTGACCACCTCGGCCGTCTGCCCGGCCCGGGTGCGGATGGTCTCCAGGATGCCCTCCCGCAGCTGCGGCACCGCGTCGTTGCTGCGCAGGAAGTCGGTCAGGATCGCGTCGCGCCCGACTCCGACGGCGCCCAACACCGTTGCCACCGTGAATCCGGTGCGGTCCTTGCCGGCGAAGCAGTGCGCGATCACCGGGCGGGCGTCGGCGAGCATCGAAATGACCTGGCGGACCGCAAGATGCGCGCCCGGCAGGGTGGGGAAGCGGCGGTACTCCTCGACCATGAAGCGACCGGCGGCTGCCGCGACGTCCTCGTCGTCGGGCTTCTCCGTCATCAACTTCTCGAACGCGTTCTCGTGCGGCGCCTCGGCTTCCTCGGTACCCGCGGCGGCCAGCTCGTGGAACGGCAGCAGGTGGATCGCGACGCCGTCGGGCACCTGCCCGGGGCCCCGGCGCTCGACCTCGCGCAGTGACCGCAGGTCCGCAACGTCGCTGATGCCGTAGCGCTGCAAGGCTTCACGGCCGTCGTCGTCCAGTCCGCTCAGCTCGCTGGAACGGAACAACCGGCCACCGGCGATGCCCGTCTCCTCGGCGACATCGCGGAAGTTCCAGGCGCCGGCGAGCTCCAAACCCGTCGACTTCATCAGCGACCCAACGCCGCGGCCGCCAGTGCCGACTTCTCCCGGCCGAGTTCGGCGCGGGCGATGGTGCGCATGTGCACCTCGTCCGGACCGTCGAACAACCGCATCGCCCGGTGCCATCCGTAGAGCCGGGCCAGCGGGACGTCGTCGCAGATGCCGGCGGCGCCATGCACCTGGATGGCGCGGTCGATCACATCGCACGCCACCTGCGGGGCCACCGACTTGATCTGCGACACCAGCACATGGGCAGCCTTGTTGCCCTGCTGGTCGATGGTCCAGGCCGCCTTCTCACACAACAGCCGGGCCTGGTCGATCTCGTTGCGGGAGCGGGCAATCGACTCGCGCACCACGCCCTGCTCGGCCAGCGGCTTGCCGAACGCCACCCGCGTGGACACCCGGTCGATCATCAACGCCAACGCCCGCTCAGCGGCACCGAGGGCACGCATGCAGTGGTGGATGCGGCCCGGCCCCAGGCGGGCCTGCGCGATCGCGAACCCCGAACCCTCCTCGTGCAGCAGGTTCTCCGCCGGCACCCGGACGTTGTCGAAGACGATCTCGCAGTGCCCGTGCTGGTCCTGCCAGCCGAACACCGGCAGCGACCGCTGAATATCCACGCCAGGGGTATCGACGGGCACCAGGATCATCGACTGCTGCTGGTGTGAGGCCGCATCAGGGTTGGTGCGGCCCATCACGATCAGAATCTTGCAACGCGGGTCAGCGGCGCCGGTGATCCACCACTTGCGGCCGTTGATGACATAGTCCCCGCCGTCGCGCAGCATCGTCGTCTCGATGTTGCGGGCATCGGAGGAGGCCACGGCGGGCTCGGTCATGGCGAACGCGCTGCGAATCTCCCCGGCCAGCAGGGGTTCGAGCCACTGCTTGCTCTGCTGCTCGTTCGCGAACAGGTGCAGGGTCTCCATGTTGCCGGTGTCCGGCGCCGCGCAGTTGATGGCCTCGGGTGCGATCTCCATGCTCCAGCCGGAGATCTCGGCCAGCGGGGCGTACTCCAGGTTGGTCAACCCGGACTCCGACGGCAGGAACAGGTTCCACAGGCCACGCTTGCGGGCCTCGATCTTGAGCTCCTCGACCACCGGCGGGACCGTGTGGTCTTTCGGGCCCTTCTCCTCGCGATAGGCGTGGTAGGAGGCCTCGGCCGGCAGCACCAGTTCAGTCATGAACTCGGTGAGCCTGTCCTGGTAATCCTGCGCTTTAGCCGACAACGCGAAGTCCATGACCGCCACGATATGCCACTTGTCTAACGATGTGACGAGCGGTCGCCGGCGCGATGCCCGGCCCCGCAATGACGGATTCCCTCCCCGCGACGACTTCGGGGAGGGAATCCGGGTTTGGGTCCGGTCAGCGGCCCTGCAGGGCGGCTACCCGGTAGACGCCGCGGTGCCAGATGGCGCCGGGCAGCGGCGTCCCCGCCGGCGGAGCGATGATCGACGGGGTCGCGACGATGTGCGGCGGGCGGACGTCGGGTCCGAGGGTGGTGGCGCCGGCGGCGCCGGCCAAGCCGAGTGCCGAGCCACCCAGGATGCCGGCGGCGATGATCGAGAAACCGAAGGTGCGGACGGTGGTGCTCATTTTGAATTCTCCTGTGTCAGTAGGTTTTTGGGGTCTTGCTCCGGTGTGTTCCGGTGATGACTCAAGAGTGCCGGGTTGGGGGTCCGATGTCTGTCCGGTGATCGGCTGGTCCGCCGGTGGATTCGGATGTCCCCTGATCGGGGGACACTCGGCCGCCAATCGGCGATCTTGTTACTTTTTCGCTGGTCGCCGTGCGACGCTGACGGCATGACCGACGAACGGGTTCGCGTGGTGGTGGGGGACGACCACCCGATGTTTCGCGACGGCGTCGTCCGCGCGCTGACGGCGAGTGGTGCCATCGAGGTACTGGCCGAGGCGGACGACGGGACGTCGGCGCTCGAGGCGATCCGGACCCACAAACCTCAGGTCGCTCTGCTGGACTACCGCATGCCTGGCATGGACGGCGCCGAGGTGGCCGCGGCGGTGCTGCGCGACGGCCTGCCGACCCGGGTGCTGCTGCTCTCCGCCCACGACGAGGCGGAGATCGTGTACCGCGCCCTGCAGGAAGGCGCGGCGGGCTTCCTGCCGAAAGAGTCGACGCGCAGTGAGCTCGTCAACGCGATCCTCGAATGCGCGAAGGGTCGCGACGTCGTCGCACCCAGCCTGGCCGCGGGGCTGGCCGGCGAGATTCGTCGTCGGGCCGAGCCGGACGCGCCGGCGCTCAGCCCGCGTGAACGCGAGGTACTGAAACTGATCGCCGGCGGCAGCAGTATCCCGGCCATGGCCAAGGAGCTGTACCTGGCGCCGTCGACCGTCAAGACCCACGTGCAGCGGCTCTACGAGAAGCTGGGGGTCGGGGACCGCGCGGCGGCCGTGGCAGAGGCGATGCGTCGCAAGCTGCTGGACTGACGTGAGCCCGACACTCAGCCGGATCGGCGAGTACCTGGCTGCCGAGCCGGTGCGGATTTCCGCCGGTCTGCGGCTTCCGCTGATCGCGTTGATCGGCGTCCTGGTGTGGATCTGGGAGGTCGACCACTGGCTGCCCGTGCTGTACGCCGTCATTCTGGGGCTGTACGCCATCGCCGCGGTGATCTGGCTGGTGGCGGTGCTGCGCGGGCCGGTGCCGCGATGGGCGGATTGGGCGTCCACCGGCATCGACCTGCTGGTGATCCTGGCGCTGTGCCTGGTGTCGGGTGGCGCGACCGCGGCCTTGCTGCCGGTCTTCTTCCTGCTACCGATCTCGGTGGCGTTCCAGGACCGGCCGCTGATGACCGCGGCCATCGGCACGCTGACGGCGGCCGGCTATCTGTCGGTGTGGATCTTCTACTCCAAGCACGATGACCGTATGGGCCTGCCGAACATGGTCTACACCCACTTCGGGTTCCTGGTCTGGCTGGCGGTGGCCACCACGGTGTTGTGTTTCGTGCTCGTACGGCGCCAGGAAAACGTGCAGGCCTTGCAGGAGGTGCGCCGCCAGCTGGTGTCCGAGGCCATGCAGTCCGACGAACGGCACAACCGGGAAGTCGCGGAAGGGCTGCACGACGGTCCGTTGCAGACGCTGCTGGCAGCCCGTCTGCAGCTCGACGAGGTCCGGGAACGGACCCCCGGGCCGGAACTCGATGCGGTCTACGCAGCGTTGGAAGACACTGCAGCGGCGCTGCGCTCGACGGTCACCGAGCTGCATCCGCAGGTGCTCGCGCAGCTCGGCCTGACCCCGGCGGTGCGGGAACTGTTGCGGCAGTTCGAGTCTCGTACCCACCTGGTGGTGCGTGCCGACCTCGAGGAGGTGGGCAAGCCCGATTCGCAGCAGCTGTTGTACCGGGCGGCCCGCGAGCTGCTGACCAATATCGGCAAGCATGCGCAGGCCACGACGGTGTCGGTGCGGCTGGGCCCCATCGGCGATCGGATCGTCCTGACCATTGCCGACGACGGCGCCGGGTTCGACGCGGCCGTGGTCGCCCAGTACGTGGCCGACGGCCACATCGGCCTGGGCTCGCTACTGGCCCGGTTCGACGCGATGGGTGGCTCGATGCTCGTCGACTCCGCGGCCGACGGCGGCACCCGCGTGACGGTGACGTCACCTCCCGAGCGCGAACAGACGTGAAAACCCCCTATTTGAGCCTGATTTGGGGGTTTTCACGTCTGCTCGGCGGAAAATGGTGTGCCTGCCAGCAGGTGGTGACGGTAGCGTCGCGCCATGAAGCTACGCATTCTGGTCGGTCTGGTGGTCGCGGCGGTGGTGGCGCTGGTCGTGAACATGGTGGTCGTGGAGCACACCAGCCGGGCGGCAGAACCGTTCGCCGGCGGTCACGTCCTCAAGCTCGATGGTCCCGACCTGAATGTCCGCGAGTACGGGCCGCCTGGTGACCGGGCAATCGTTCTGCTGCACGGTTATTCGGCCTCTATCGAGTGGTGGGAGAAGGTCGCACCAGCGCTGGCCGCGCATCAGCGGGTGATTGCCATCGACCTCGTCGGCCACGGTGGCTCCGAGGCGCCGACCGATGCCGCGCCGTATCACGTCGACGGCCAGGCCGAGGCCGTGCATCGGGCGCTGGAGGCGATGGGTGTCCGGCACGCCGAACTGATCGGACATTCGATGGGCGGTAAGGTGGCCGCCGAGTTCGCCACCAGATATCCGGAAATGGTTGAGCGCGTGGCGGTTTCGGATACCCCGGCCGCCGAGGATCTGGTCGCGATGCCGTTGCTCGGCAGGATGCTGTGCTGGCCGGTCATCGGGCCCGCGCTGGATCGCTTCCGCGGCGTCGACGCCATCAGTGAAAGCTCGCTGCAGACCGGGTTCGCCGCCGACTACCCGGTTCCGCCGCTGGCGTACCGCTCGTTGAAGCAGCTGAACTACGCGGGGGTGTGCGACTCCAAGGAAGCCGGCCGTCCTGTCGTGGAGACGCTGAAGGGGCTCGGGAAACCGGTGCTGGTGCTGTGGGGCGACAAGGATGTCCTGACCCCGACCGCGTCCAACGTCGCGCGCTACACCGCCGCCGGGCTGCCGCCGCACCTCATCGCAGGCTCCGGGCACAGCCCCATGGTCGAGAAGCCGGACCAATTCTTCGCCGCGATCGGCGATTTCGTCCGCTGACGGGGTTGGGGGACCGCAACCGAGTACGCGGCGCAATCACAACGTCGGGCTGAGAGCGTCGATAACCGTATATAGCCTTAACGGCGCTCTCAGCCCGACGTTGCGTTCGGCACCGACACCACAGAAACCACAAAGCCGCCAATCCCGACGGGGAGTGGCGGCTTTGTCGTGTACTGGGTTGCTACAGCGCAGCCAGGATGTCGTTGACGCGGTCGCGGGCGTCGCCGAAGAGCATCTGGGTGTTGTCGCGGAAGAACAGCGGGTTTTGCACGCCCGCATAACCCGAGGCCATGGAGCGCTTGAACACGATGACGTTCTCGGCGTTCCAGACGGTGAGCACCGGCATGCCGGCGATCGGGCTGCTCGGGTCCTCGGAGGCGGCCGGGTTGACGGTGTCGTTCGCGCCGATGACGAGCACGACGGCGGTGTCGTCGAAGTCGTCGTTGATCTCGTCCATCTCGAGCACGATGTCGTAGGGCACCTTGGCCTCGGCCAGCAGCACGTTCATGTGACCGGGCAGGCGGCCGGCGACGGGGTGGATACCGAAGCGGACGTTGACGCCCTTTTCGCGCAGCTTGCGGGTCAGGTCGGCGACGCCGTACTGGGCCTGGGCGACAGCCATGCCGTAGCCCGGCGTGATGATGACCGAGTCGGCGGAGCCCAGCAGCTCGGCGGCGCCTTCGGCGGTGATCTCGCGGTGCTCGCCGTAGTCCTTGTCCTCGGCCGGGCCGGCTTCGATGCCGAAGCCACCGGCGATGACGGAGATGAACGACCGGTTCATGGCCTTGCACATGATGTAGGACAGGTAGGCACCGGAGGAGCCGACGAGCGCGCCGGTGATGATCAGCAGGTCGTTGGACAGCAGGAAGCCCGACGCCGCGGCGGCCCAACCGGAGTAGCTGTTCAGCATCGACACCACGACGGGCATGTCGCCGCCGCCGATGGAGGCGACCAGATGCCAGCCCAGCAGCAGGGCCAGGACGGTGACGCCGACCAGCAGCCACAGGTTCGGCGAGATGCAGAACCACACGGTCAGCGCGACGAACAGCACCAGCGAGCCGACGTTGAGGAAGTTCTTGCCCGGCAGCATGAGCGGGGAGGAGCTGATCTTCGCCGACAGCTTCAGGTTGGCCACGATCGAACCGGTGAAGGTCACCGCACCGATGAACACGCCGATGAACACCTCGGCGGAGTGGATGCCGAGCATCCCTTCCTTGGCGAGCTCGAGGGCGCCCTGGCTGTTCGGGTCGAACTCGGCGTGCAGGTAGCCGCTCCAGCCGACGAGCACGGCAGCCAGACCCACAAAGCTGTGCAGCAGCGCGATCAGCTCTGGCATGCCGGTCATCTCGACGACGCGGGCGCGCCACAGACCGATGGCCGCACCGACGGCCATGGCGCCGACCAGCAGCGCCAGGCCCAGCGGCTCGATCTTGTTGTTGATGGCCAGGACGATGGTGGCGATCAGTGCCACCCCCATGCCGGCCATACCGAAGGCGTTACCGGCCTTGGAGGTCTCGTGCTTGGAGAGCCCGGCCAGAGCGAGGATGAACAACAGGGCAGCGACGACGTAGGCCGCGTTCGCCACGTTGGTGATGGTTTCTGCGTTGAACATGAATCCGTTCCAAAGGTCTCTGAGGTTCGCAGGCTCTAGCTGCGGGAGAACATGGCCAGCATGCGGCGGGTCACCGCGAAGCCACCGAAGACGTTGATGCTGGCGAGCAGAATCGCGACGCCGGCGAGGGCGGTGATCGGGGTGTTGTGATGCCCGATCTGCAGCAGCGCGCCGACCACGATGATTCCGGAGATCGCGTTGGTCACCGACATCAGCGGGGTGTGCAGGGCGTGGTGCACGTGCCCGATCACGTAGTAGCCGATCACGATCGCCAGCGCGAACACCGTCAGGTGGACCTGCAGGGCGGCCGGCGACGCGGCGATCAGGGCGAAGAGCACGGCTGCGGCGCCGAACGTCACACCGAGGCGACGCTGCGTCGACATCGGCTCCTTGGCCTTGGACACCACCGGCGCGGCAGCGGCCGCGGCTTGGGCGGGGGCGGCGGAGACCTGCACCGGCGGCGGGGGCCAGGTGATCTCGCCGTCGCGCACGACGGTCACGCCGCGCTGCACCACGTCGTCGAAGTCCAGGACGACCTGGCCGTCCTTCTCCGGGGTGAGCAGCTTGAGCAGATTGACCAGGTTGGTGCCGTACAGCTGCGAGGCCTGCGCAGGCAGGCGGCCGGCCAGGTCGGTGTAGCCGATGATCGTCACCCCGTTGTCGGTGACGATGGACTGGTCCTTGACGGTGCCTTCGACGTTGCCGCCGTTGGCTGCGGCCATGTCGACGATCACGCTGCCGGACTTCATCGAGGCGACCATGTCCGCGGTGATGATCCGCGGCGCGGGACGGCCCGGGATCAGCGCGGTGGTGATGATGATGTCGACATCTTGGGCGAGTTGGGCGTAGAGCTCGGCTTCGCGGGCCTTGTAGTCGTCGCCCATTTCTTTGGCGTAGCCGGTGGCGGAGACTTCGCCGGCGTTGGGGTCGACCGAGACGTATTCACCGCCGAGGGAGGCGACCTGGTCGGCCACCTCGGGACGCGGGTCGGTCGCTCTCACGACCGCACCGAGCGAACCGGCGGCGCCGATCGCGGCCAGACCGGCGACTCCGGCGCCGACGACGAGGACCTTGGCCGGCGGGACCTTGCCGGCGGCGGTGACCTGGCCCGTGAAGAACCGGCCGAATGCGTGGGCGGCTTCGACGACGGCGCGGTAGCCGGCGATGTTGGCCATCGACGACAGCACGTCGAGGGACTGGGCACGCGAGATACGTGGCACCGCGTCCATGGCCAGGACGGTGATCGGGCGCGTTGCGAGCTTCTCGACCAGTTCGGGCTTCAAACCGGGGGAGATCAGCGACACGAGGGTGGCGCCGTCCTTGACCGCGGCGATCTCGCCGTCGTCGGGGGCGTTGACCTTCAGCACGATGTCGGCGGCCCAGGGGGAGCCGATGTCGGCCCCGGCCTCTACATAGGCGGCGTCGGCGAAACTGGACAAGTTGCCCGCGCCGGACTCGACCACTACCGAATAGCCGAGCTTGATCAGCTGGCCGACAGTTGCAGGAGTAGCGGCAACCCGCGTCTCACCAGCCAGAGACTCGCGGGGAATCCCGATGATCATCGAATTCGATCCGATCTGTGTTGGTTTGCTTGCAAGAGTCTCCCCCATCCACGTATGGATGGTGCTCTTACCCCCCTATACGAGTTAGCAATCGCTTATAAATTAGCAGTCGCTCATAAGTCCATCAAAAGCTCACTGCCGACATTGCCTGGATATGTCTACGTCACCGACGGGGGTTCGGGTACGCAAAATTCCGGCCGGTGGGACGACGTGCGTCTGACACCGGCCGGTGGGGTGAAACTGGTTGTACGTCTACACCGGGGGGTACGCCGGGGGCGGGTATACGCCGCGGATGCCCCACGGGACCCAGTTGAAGAAGTACTCGACCTCGTCGCTCGCGTCGTAATCCGGACTCGGATCCATCAGTACCTCCAGCCGACATGCTTGTTACTGCGGAGTTTAGCTGCTGGAGTCCGCCTGCGAGTGGCAGATCGGCCGTCGAGATGCCACGGCATAGACTGGCCAACCAGTTGATTGGGTCCCGGGCCGCGCGCCCGGCTGCATAGAGTTGAGCTGATATGTCCACAGAGTCGTCGACAAAAGGGTCTGCAACAGGATCCTCCGCAGGCGTCGCGGCCGCGTCGAACGGCTCGTCGCGGCGCGAAGAGTTGCTGGCGGTGGCCGCCAAGTTGTTCGCGGCCCGCGGCTACCACGGGACACGCATGGACGACGTGGCCGACGCTGTCGGCCTCAACAAAGCGACGGTCTACCACTACTACGCCAGTAAGTCCTTGATCCTCTGGGACATCTACAAGTCGACCGCCGACTTCACCGTCGACGCCCTGCACGACGACCCGACCGCATCGGCGCGGGAGACCATCTTCAACTTCACCCGACGGCTGCTGACCGGCATCGCCACGGATCTGGAAGCCGCGGCGGTGTACTTCCAGGAGGGGCCGTACATCACCGAATGGTTCACCGAGGAACAGGTCGCCTATATCCGCAAGGCGGAGACCACGGTCTATGAGCATGTCCGCGACGTCATCGACCGCGGTATCGCCAGCGGCGAGTTCAACGACTGCGACTCGCATGTGCTCGCCCTCGGCTACATCGGCATGACGCTGGGCGCCTACCGGTGGCTGCGGCCGCACGGCCGGCGCACGGCCTCCGAGATCGCCGTGGAGTTCAGCACCGCTCTGCTGCGCGGCCTGATCCGTGACGAAACGATCCGTACCGAGGATCCCCTCGGCGGCGGCGCATAAACCCGCGATCGAGAGGTACCGAGGTCCGATGAAATCTCTGCTGCTGTCCCGACGAGACCTCGACTTCCTGCTGTACGAGTGGCTGAAGGTCGACGAGCTGACCGCTCGCAAGCGGTTCGCCGACCATTCGCGCGAGACCTTCGACGGGGTCCTGGACCTCAGCGAGCAGCTGGCCGAACGCTACTTCGCGCCGCACAACAAGAAGAGCGACGCCAACGAGCCGACCTTCGACGGGCAGACCGTCACCATGGTCCCCGAGGTCAAAGAGGCCTGGGACGCGTTCGTCGCGGCCGACCTGATCGGCATGTCGATGGAAGAGTCCGTCGGTGGGGCGCAACTGCCCGCGGTCGTCGCGCAGGCGGCGTTCGCCTGGATCGCCGCCGCCAACGTGTCGACGTCGGGCTACCTGATGCTGACCATCGCCAACGCCAATCTGCTGACCAAGTTCGGTACGCCCGAGCAGATCGAGACCTACGTCAAACCCATGCTGGCCGGCCGCTTTTCGGGCACCATGGCGCTCTCGGAGACCCAGGCCGGGTCGTCGCTGGCCGACGTGGCCACCCGCGCCGAACCGCAAGACGACGGCACCTATCGGCTGTTCGGATCCAAGATGTGGATTTCGGGCGCCGAGCACGAGATCACCGACAACATCGTCAACCTGGTGCTGGCCAAGCTTCCGGGTGGACCTGCCGGCACCAAGGGCATCTCGCTGTTCATCGTGCCCAAGTGCCTGGTGAACGCCGACGGGTCGGTCGGCGAGCGCAACGACGTCGCGATCGCGGGCCTGAACCACAAGATGGGGCAGCGCGGCGTCACCAACACCGTACTGAATTTCGGTGACACGCAATTCAATCCGGGCGGCGAGAATGGCGCGGTCGGTTATCTGGTGGGCGAGCCGCACCGCGGCATCGTCTACATGTTCCAGATGATGAACGAGGCCCGGCTGGCCGTCGGCATGGGTGCGGTGGCGCTGGGCTACACGGGTTACCTCAAGTCGGTGCAGTACGCGCGGGAGCGGCCGCAGGGCCGCCCGCTGGACGTCAAGGACCCGACGACGCCGCAGGTGCCCATCGTCGAGCATCCTGACGTCCGGCGAATGCTGTTGGCACAGAAGGCCTATGTCGAAGGGGGGCTGGCCCTGGGCCTGTACTGCGCGCGACTGGTGGACGTGCAGCACAGCGCGGAGTCGGACGCCGAGGCTGACGCGGCCGGGCTGTTGATCGACATCCTGACCCCGATCGGCAAGAGCTGGCCGTCGCAGTGGTGCCTGGAGGCCAACAACCTGGCGATCCAGGTGCACGGCGGGTACGGCTACACCCGCGAATACGATGTCGAGCAGCATTACCGGGACAACCGGCTGAACCCGATCCACGAGGGCACCAACGGCATCCAGAGCCTGGACCTGTTGGGCCGCAAGGTGACTCAGCGTGGCGGAGCCAGCCTGGCAGCGCTGGGGCAGGTCATCTCGGAGACGGTCCGGGCGGCGAACGAACTGGGCGGCGATGGCGCCGAACTGGCGGGCGCGCTGGATGCGTCGTGGCAGCGGCTGGTCGCCGTGACCACCGGCATGTTCGGTTCGGGCGATATTCCCGCCGTGATGGCCAACAGCCACGTCTACCTGGAAGCGTTCGGGCACATCGTGGTGGCGTGGTTGTGGCTGGAGCAGTTCGTGGCCGCCGCGGGTAAGGACGGCGACTTCTACGACGGCAAGCGGCAGGCCGCCCGGTACTTCTTCCGGTTCGAATTGCCCAAGACCGCACCGCAACTGGACCTACTCGAATCGCTCGACCGCACCACGCTGGAGATGCGGGACGGCTGGTTCTAGCCGTCGAACGTGAACTAGATTGCGAAGATTCGGCGAATTCACGCGATCTACTTCACGTTCGGCGACTAGAACTCAACGATCTGGCGCACCGCACGTCCGTCGGCCAGGGCGTCCATGCCGGTGTTGATGTCGTCGAGGGAAATGGTGTCGGACACCAGCTTCTCGACAGGCAGCCGTCCGGACCGCCACAGCTCGATGAAGCGCGGGATGTCCCGGGCCGGCACCGCCGATCCGAGATAGCTGCCGATCAGGGAGCGACCGTCGGCGACCAAAGCCAAGGGCGACACCGTGATTCGCGCATCGGGGTGCGGCAGCCCGACCGTGATGGTCTTGCCGCCGGGTGCGGTCATGCCGATCGCGGTTTCGAGCGCGGCAGGATGGCCGGCGGCTTCGATGACCACATCGGCCTTGAGGTCGCCGGGATCGGTGACGGCGTCGTGCGCGCCGAGTGCGCGAGCCTGCTCGAGCTTGTCGGGCAACCGGTCCACCGCGACGACGCGGACGTCGTCGTGCGCCAGCGCGGTGAGCATCGCGGCCATCCCGACCCCGCCCATACCCACGATGGCCACTGTCTGGCCCGGTTTCGGTTGTCCGGCGTTGAGCACCGCGCCGCCGCCCGTCAGTACCGCGCAGCCGAGCAGCGAAGCAACGACCGCGGGTACATCACTGTCCACCGGAACCACCGAACGGCGGTCCACCACCGCGTACGTCGCGAAGGCGGAGACCCCGAGGTGATGCAGAACTGTTGTGCCGCTTCGGGATAACCGCGTCGCACCGCCGAGTAGCGTGCCCGCGCCGTTGGCGGCGCTGCCCGGGATGCAGGGCGCCAGGCCGTTCGTCGCGCAGGACCGGCACGCCCCGCAGCGCGGTAGGAACGTCATGACCACCCGTTGGCCGACGGCCAAATCAGAAGTGCCGCCGACCTCTTCGACGATGCCGGCAGCCTCGTGGCCGAGCAGCATGGGAACCGGTCGGACCCGGTTGCCGTCCACCACCGACAGATCGGAATGACACAGCCCGGCGGCCTCGATGCGGACCAGCACTTCGCCGTCGCCCGGCGCGGCCAGATCCAGTTCACTGATCGTGAGCGGCCGCGATTCGGCGTACGGGCGGGGCCGCCCGATCTCCTCGAGTACGGCACCGCGAATCTTCATGGCCTCAGCCTGACAGACTGGCCGCCATGGAGCAGGCACTGACCACCGCGGACTTTCCGGTGCACTGGCCCGTGCAGACCCGGTGGACCGACAACGACATGTTCGGCCACCTCAACAACGCGGTCTACTACGAGCTGTTCGACACCGCGATCAACGCATGGATCAACACCACGCGCGACGTCGACCCGGTGGCAGCACCGTGGCTTGGGGTGGTCGCCGAATCGGGTTGCCGCTACTTCGCCGAGCTGAAGTTCCCGTCGCAGCTGGTGGTCGGGCTCGCGGTGAGCCGGCTGGGCAACAGCAGCGTCACCTACCGGACCGGGTTGTGGGCGGACGGCGACGGCACACCTGCCGCGGTCGGCAGCTGGGTGCACGTCTACGTCGACCGCGACACCCGTCGTCCGGTTCCCATCCCGGCTCCCATCCGGGAGCTGCTGGAGACCGCCGTCGCGCGTTGAGCCTGTACTCAGGGCGGGAAATGCCGAGAGACGTGCGCCCTCAGTTCAGGGTCAACGGCTACACGCGCGGGATCGACGGAATAGCGGCCTCGATATGCTCTGGCCCATGCCGATCGTGAGCAAGACCGTCGAGGTCGCCGCACCAGCAGCGCAGATCCTGGGGATCGTCGCCGACTTCGAGGCCTACCCGCAGTGGAACGAAGAGGTCACCGGCTGCTGGATCCTGCACCGCTACGACGACGGCCGGCCCAGCCAGCTCCGTCTGGACACCAAGATTCAGGGCATGGACGGCTCCTACATCCAGGCCGTCTACTACCCGGGTGACGGCCAGATTCAGACCGTCATGCAGCAGGGCAACCTGTTCTCCAAGCAGGAGCAGCTGTTCTCCGTGGTCGACCTCGGGGCGAGCGCCCTGCTGACCGTCGACATGGACGTCGAGGTCGATATGCCGGGTATCCCGGCGATGATGGTCAAGAAGGTCGTGGGCGACGCGCTCGATCACCTGGCCGGCAACCTGAAGACGCGCGCCGAGCAGCTCGCCGCCAACTAGCCCGGCCACAACCCGAGCTCGTCCAGCCGCCCGGTCAACCGCTCGGCGGCGTCGTCGAACTGGCGGCGGGTCTGCCGGACGACCTCGTCGATGTCCTTGTCCCGCAAGGCCGTAATCAACTCCCGGTGATTGGCCACCGCCGCTGCACCCCATTGCGGGTCGGCGGCGTAGATGCGGACCGGCAGGTACCGGGCCGCGTGCAGCAGGAACCACGCCAGCTTGGTCCGGCCCGCGGCGCGGTTGAACTCCTTGTGGAACAGGAACTCCGCCAGAGCGATCGCGTCGACGTCGCCCGCCGCGACGGCATCGGCGAGTTCGTCGGTGAGCCGGTCGAGTTCGGCGATGCCGGGTTCGGTGATCCGCCGGGCCGCGTTCGCGGCGATCTCGGTGGCGATGGTGGCCTGCAACCAGAAGATGTCGGTGATGTCGTCGCGGGTGAACGCGGACACCACGTGACCGCGGTTGGGCTCGAGCTGGACCATGCCCTCGCCGCGCAGGGTGCGCAGTGCCTCGCGGACCGGCGTGATGCTCACGCCGAGTGCGGCGGCGGTCTCGTCGAGCCGGACGAAGGTGCCCGGCCGCAGCGTGCCCGACATGATCGCCGTTCGGAGATGGGCTGCCACCTCGTCGGACAGCTGTTCGCGCCGGCGCAGGCCGGGCAGCGGTTTCGCCGAGACGTTCACGGCATTCCTTCGGGTGGGCGGGGCAGGGGTACCCGGAGGTTGTCCGGATGGTGGGGTCGTCCTATTGTGACGGCGGCAACACTATATTTGATCAAATATCAGCATCGCTTGTCGCGACCATTCCATTTCCGCTGCGATGCCGATCGAGACACAGGAGTAGACCGTGTCATCCGCAGCACTCGAGCAGCCCTACCTGGCCCGTCGGCAGAACTGGACCACTCACCTCGCCCGCCACGCCCTCATGCAGCCGGAGGCGACCGCGCTGCGGTTCGTCGGCCAGACGGTCACCTGGGGTGAACTGGAGCGACGCGTCACCAAGCTCGCGGGAGCCCTGAGCCGTCGAGGGGTCGGCTTCGGCGACCGCGTGCTGATCCTGATGCTGAACCGCACCGAATACGTCGAGGCGTTCCTGGCCGCCAACCTCCTCGGCGCCATCGCGGTCCCGGTCAACTTCCGCATGACCCCGCCCGAGATCGCCTACCTGGTTCGGGACTGCGACCCGAAAGCCGTGATCACCGAGCAGGTGCTCGCCCCGGTCGCCACCGCGGTGCGGGAGCTGGAACCGTCGCTGGGCACCGTGATCGTCGCCGGCGGCGCGACCGACGGCGGCGTGCTGGGCTACGAGGACGTGCTCGCCGAGGAGGGAGCGCCACCCGCACCGGTCGATATCCCCGAGGACTCACCGGCGCTGATCATGTACACCTCGGGGACCACCGGATATCCCAAGGGTGCGGTGCTCACGCACGTCAACATCATGGGCCAGGGCATGACGGGCCTGTTCACCATCGCGCCGGACATCAACAACGACGTCGGCTTCATCGGTGTGCCGTTCTTCCACATCGCCGGCATCGGCAACATGATCAGCGGCCTGCTGCTGGGCCTGCCGACGGTGATCTACCCGCTCGGTGCGTTCGACCCCGGCGCCCTGCTCGACGTGCTGGAAGCCGAGGGCGTCTCGGCGATCTTCCTGGTCCCGGCGCAGTGGCAGGCGGTGTGCGCGGCGCAGCAGGCCCGGCCCCGCGACGTGAAACTGCGGGTGTTGTCGTGGGGTGCCGCGCCGGCGTCGGACACTCTTCTGAGGGAGATGGCGTCGACGTTCCCCGGCGCGCAGATCTTTGCTGCGTTCGGTCAGACCGAGATGTCGCCGGTGACGTGCATGCTGCTGAGCCAGGACGCGCTGCGGAAGCTGGGATCGGTCGGACGGGTCATCCCGACCGTCGCCGCCCGCGTCGTCGACGACAACATGAACGACGTTCCAGTGGGCCAGGTCGGGGAGATCGTGTACCGGGCCCCAACTCTCATGGCCGGGTACTGGAACAACCCGAAAGCGACAGCCGAGGCGTTCGCCGGCGGTTGGTTCCATTCCGGTGACTTGGTTCGCCAGGACGACGAGGGTTACATCTGGGTCGTCGACCGTAAAAAGGACATGATTATTTCCGGCGGCGAAAATATTTACTGCGCAGAAGTAGAGAACATTCTGGCCGCGCATCCCGCGATAACCGAAGTCGCGGTCATCGGGCGCCCGCATGAAAAGTGGGGTGAGGTGCCGGTCGCGGTCGTTGCTGTGACGCCGAATACCAACGCCGAGAGTGAAAGTGCCCTGACCCTGGCGGATCTCGATGATTTCCTGACCGAACGACTGGCGCGGTACAAACACCCGAAAGCGCTGGAAATCGTCGACGCATTGCCCCGAAATCCTTCTGGCAAGGTCCTTAAAACGGAACTCCGCGAGCGGTTCGGTGATACAAGTGTGTCGTAAGCGTGGCAAGTGACGTCGCGCTGAGAAATTCGACCACCTGAGTGGAGGGCGGATGTGCCCATGTCGCGTTTGCTGAAACTGAACGCAATTATCCCTCGGTTGGGTCACGGGGTACGCGGTGTATCGGGTACTCTCCTGTGGTCCGTCTTACTACTCGGGAGTAGCGAGACGGAAATCACTCAGTTTGTGCTAGGGGCTAAGGAGGGGGCGTGCCACGCGTGAAACCGCGGAACGGCCGTATTCCGGAAGGGATGGCTGATCGGTGACAGCCTCAGACAACACCTTGGTCGGTTATCTCAAGGACCAGCTGGACAAGCCATTTACCAAGATCGGTGGCTTCGTCAAGATGTGCATCTTGACCTTCAAGGCGCTGGTCTCCCGGCCCTTCCAGTGGAAGGAGTTCGTCCTTCAGTGCTGGTTCCTGATCCGGGTGGCCTTCTTGCCCACGCTGGCGGTCTCCATCCCGCTGACGGTGCTCATCATCTTCACGCTGAACATCCTGCTCGCGGAGTTCGGTGCGGCTGACGTCTCCGGCGCCGGTGCCGCCCTGGGTGCGGTCACCCAGCTGGGTCCACTGGTGACGGTGCTGGTGGTCGCCGGCGCGGGGTCGACGGCCATCTGCGCCGACCTCGGCGCCCGGACCGTGCGTGAAGAGATCGACGCCATGGAGGTGCTGGGTATCGATCCGATCGAGCGCCTGGTGGTGCCCCGCGTGGTCGCCTCCACGTTCGTCGCCTTCATGCTCAACGGCGCGGTGATCATCATCGGTCTGGTCGGTGGCTACTTCTTCGGTGTCTACATCCAGAACGTCAACGCCGGCGCCTACGTCTCGACGCTGACGCTGCTGACGGGCTTCCCCGAGGTCGTGATCTCGGTACTCAAGGCCACCATCTTCGGTCTGATCGCCGGCCTGGTCGGCTGCTTCCGCGGGCTCACCGTGGCGGGCGGCTCCAAGGGTGTCGGTACCGCGGTGAACGAGACGCTGGTCCTCTGCGTCATCGCGCTGTTCGGGGTCAACGTGGTGCTGACCACGATCGGTGTCAAGTTCGGAACGCAGGCCGGGTAGCGATATGAGTACATCGACAGTTCTCCGGGGCCGGTTTCCCCGCGCCTTCTCCAAGGTCGCCGAAATCGGCGCCGCGCCGGCCCGGCTGTTCGACAGCCTGGGCCACGTCGCGGTCTTCGTGGTTTCGGCAGTCGGGCACATTCCGCACGCGTTCCGCTACTACCGCAAAGAGGTATTGCGCCTCATCGCCGAGGTCGGCATGGGTACCGGCGCCATGGCCGTCATCGGCGGCACGGTCGCGATCATCGGCTTCGTCACCCTGGCCGCCGGCTCCCTGATCGCCATCCAGGGCTTTGCCTCCCTGGGCAACATCGGTGTCGCGGCCTTCACCGGCTTCTTCGCCGCATTGGCCAACATCCGCGTCGTCGCTCCGGTCGTGACCGGTCAGGCCCTGGCCGCGACGGTCGGCGCCGGCGCCACCGCCGAGCTCGGCGCCATGCGCATCAGTGAGGAGGTCGACGCGCTCGAGGTCATGGGCGTCAAGTCCCTGTCCTTCCTGGTGTCGACCCGGCTGATCGCCGGCATGGTCGTCATCGTGCCGCTGTACGCGATGGCGATCCTGCTGTCGTTCCTGTCGGCCCAGCTGGTCACGACGCTGTTCTACGGACAGTCAGTCGGTACCTACGAGCACTACTTCCACACCTTCCTCCGCGTCGACGACGTCATGTGGTCGTTCCTCGAGGTCATCATCATGTCGGTGGTCGTGCTCCTCAACCACGCCTACTTCGGCTACTACGCCAGCGGCGGTGCCGTCGGCGTGGGTGAAGCGGTGGGACGCTCGATGCGCACCTCCCTGATCTCGATCGTCACGGTCGTCCTGCTCTTCTCGTTGGCGCTTTACGGCACCGACCCGAACTTCAACCTGACGGTGTGACGCGATGACGAACTCAATGCCGACCCCACCCGTTGCCGAGGGCCAGGTCCACGCCGAGCTCAACAAGGACCGGACGCCGCCGTACAAGATCGCCGGCGTGATCCTGGCGCTCGTCTCCGCGCTGGTCTTGGCCCTGACCTGGGCCCAGTTCCGCGGGTATTTCGAGACCAAGGCCCAGCTGTACGTCTTGACGCCGCGTTCCGGCCTCTCCATGGATCCCGGTTCGAAGGCCACCTACAACGGCGTGCCGATCGGCCGCGTGAAGGATGTCCAGGTCGTCGGCCACGCCGGTCAGCGGCCGGAAGCCCGGTTGGTGCTCAACATCGACCCGCAGTACCTGAACCTGCTGCCCAAGAACGTCGACGTGAAGCTGTTGGCCACCACGGCCTTCGGCAACAAGTACGTCTCGTTCACCTCACCGTCGAACCCGGCGTCGCAGCGCCTGCGGGGCGGCGACACCCTCGATGTGTCCAATTGCTCGCCGCCGACGCCGCCGACCGCGTGCGTCACCACGGAGTTCAACACGCTGTTCGAGACCATCACCGCGATCTCCGAGCAGGTCGACCCGATCAAGCTGAACGCGACGCTGACCGCGGCCGCTCAGGCGCTCGACGGGCTGGGTGACAAGTTCGGTCAGTCGCTGGTCAACGGCAATACGATCCTGGCCGACCTGAACCAGCGGATGCCGACCTTCCGGCACGACACCAAGGCGATCGCCGACCTGACCGAGGTGTACGCCCAGGCGTCGCCGGATCTGTGGGACGGCCTCAAGAGTGCCGTGACCACCGAGCGCACTTTGAACGACCAGCGCGGCAACATCGACCAGGCGCTGATGTCGGCGGTCGGGTTCGGCAACACCGGTGGCGACATCCTCGAGCGTGGCGGCCCCTACCTGGTCCGCGGCGCGCAGGACCTGTTGCCGACCGCCCGGGTGCTGGACAAGTACGCCCCTGAGCTCGACTGCCTCTTCCGCGGCTTCGCCGCCGGTGCGCCGGCCGCGGCCAAGGGCCTGGGTGGCAACGGCTACTCGCTGGTGACCCACACCGAGCTCGTCGGTGCGGCCAACCAGTACGTGTACCCGGACAACCTCCCGCGGATCAACGCCTCCGGCGGTCCGATGGGTCGCCCGGGTTGCTGGACGGTCACGAAGGACATCCTCCCGATGCCCTACATGGTGATGGACACTGGCGCGTCGATCGCGCCGTACAACCACTTCGGTCTCGGCTCGCCATTCGCGTCCGAATACGTCTGGGGTCGTCAAGACGGGGAGAACACGATCAACCCATGAGCATCAAGGGCACGGCGTTCAAACTCGCCATCTTCTCCGCGGTCCTGCTGGCTTTCACCGCAGGCATCTTCATCGTGTTCGGTCAGTTCCGGTTCAGCCGGAACAACGAATACTTCGCGATCTTCGACAACACGAGTGGCCTCAAGGCCGATCAGTTCGTGCGCGCCTTCGGCGTCGAGGTCGGCAAGGTCACCGAGGTCGAGCTGATCCCCGCCGGCAAGGTACGGGTGCACTTCAACGTCGACAAGTCGGTTCCGCTGTACCAGCAGACCGCGGCGCACATCCGCTACCAGGACCTGCTCGGCAACCGGTTCCTGGACCTCACCCGCGGCGACAGCAACCAGGTACTGCCGCCAGGCGGCACCATCCCGGTCGAGCGCACCGAACCCGCCTTGGACCTCGATGCGCTGGTCGGTGGCTTCCGGCCGCTGTTCCGTTCGCTGGATCCGCAGAAGGTCAACACCATCGCCTCGTCGATCGTCACGATCTTCCAGGGCGAGGGCGGCACCATCAACAACATCCTGGACCAGACCGCGCAGTTCACCTCGACGGTCGGTGAGCAGGACCAGGCCATCGGTGAGGTCATCAAGAACCTCAACACGGTGCTGAACACCACGGTCAAGCACCAGAAGCAGTTCGACGACACGCTGAAGAACTTCGAGGCGCTGGTGACAGGGCTGAAGAACCGCTCCGACCCGATCGCCGACTCGGTCGCGAACATCAGCAACGCCGCCGGCTCCCTCGGCGACCTGCTGGGCGATAACCGCCCGCTGCTGCACGACACCCTCGGCTACCTCGAGACCACGCAGCAGTCGCTGGTCGACCAGAAGGAACAGCTCAACGACACCCTGCAGAAGGTGCCGCAGGCGCTGAAGATTCTGGGCCGCTCCGGCGGTGTCTACGGCGACTTCTTCAACTTCTACGTCTGCGACATCGAGTTGAAGATGAACGGTCTGCAGCCCGGTGGGCCGGTGCGCACGGTCAAGCTCACAAACCAGCCGTCCGGAAGGTGCACGCCGAAGTGAGGACCATAGAGGGATCCGACCGGGTCCGCAGGGGCATGATGGGCCTCGCCGCCGTTGCGCTGGTCACCGCGGTCGGAGCGTCCGTCACCAGCGTGCCGATGCTGTTCGCGGCGCCGACGTACTACGGCCAGTTCACCGACACCGGCGGCCTCGTCGTGGGTGACTTCGTCCGCATCGACGGCGTCAACGTCGGTCAGGTCAAGACCATGGACATCGACCGCGACAAGGTGATCATCGGCTTCCAGATCGGCACCAACACCATCGGTTCGGACAGCCGTGCGCTGATCAAGACCGAGACCATCCTCGGCCGCAAAGCCATCGAGATCGAGCCCAAGGGCACCCACAAGCTGCCGCCGCGGGGCGTCCTGCCGCTCGGTCAGACGTCCACGCCGTACCAGATCTACGACGCGATCTTCGACGTCACCCGTGCCTCGCAGGGCTGGGACACCAAGACGATCAAGGACTCGCTCAACGTGCTGTCCGAGACCGCCGACCAGACGTCGCCGCACCTGACCGCGGCGCTCGAAGGCGTGCAGAAGCTCTCGGAGACCATCGGTAAGCGCGATGACGAGGTCCGGTCGCTGCTGGCCAACGCCAACAAGATCGCGACGGTCCTCAGCGACCGCAGTGGTCAGGTCAACGCGCTGCTGGTCAACGCCCAGACGCTGCTGCACGCCCTGAACCAGCGCGGCGAGGCCGTCGGCCTGTTGCTCGAGCGGGTCTCCAAGGTGTCGAACCAACTCCAGGCGACCATCGACGAGAACCCGAACATCAACCACGTGCTGGAGCAGCTCCGGACCATCAGCGACATCCTCGTCGCCCGCAAGCAGGACCTGTCCGACACGCTGGTGTCGGCGGGCAAGTTTGTGGCCTCGCTGTCGGAGGCCATCGCATCGGGCCCGTACTTCAAGGTCATGGTCGAGAACATCCTGCCGCCGCAGCTCATGCAGCCGTTCGTGGACGCCGCGTTCAAGAAGCGCGGACTGAACCCCGAAGACTTCTGGCGCAGCGCCGGCCTGCCCGAGGCCCAGTGGCCGGATCCCAACGGCACGCGCTTCGCCAACGGTGCGCCGCCGCCGGCTCCGCCCAAGCTCGAAGGCACACCGGAGCACCCCGGCCCCGCGGTGCCTCCCGGCTCGCCGTGCTCGTACACCCCGGGCGCCGGTGCCGACCCGTCGCCGGCCGATCCGCTGCCGTGCTCGCACCTCAGCGTCGGCCCGTTCGGCGGGCCCGATTACGCCCCGCCGAACGTCGTCTCCTCGGCACCGAACCCGGCCGGTGTGCCCACCGGCCCGGGGGTGCCGTCGGCCGCCTTCCCGGGACAACCGGCAGAGAACGTGCCCGGTACTCCGGTGCCGTTGCCGCCCGCTCCCGTCGGTGCCCGGACGGTTCCGCTGACGCCGCAGCCTGGCGACAGCGACATTGCTCCAGGATTCGCTCCGATCCCTGGGCCGCTGATCGCCCCGCCGGCGCCGCCGGGGCCGGGTCCCAACGCAGCACCGGCTGGTACCGCGCCGCTGCCGGGTAACCCGCCGTTCCTCCCGCCTGGGTCGCAAGGATAGGGCCGCCACGATGTCGACTGTTTTCAACATCCGAAACATCAAGAAGCCGAACCTGTCTCGCGGGACGCTCATCGGCGGTGCCGTCGCGCTCGTGGTGATCGTGCTCGCCGGTTTCTTCGGGCTGCAGGCATACCGCAAGCTCACCACCACCACGGTGACGGCGTACTTCCCTGAGGTGCTCGCGCTGTACCCGGGCGACAAGATCCTCATCATGGGGGTCGAGGTCGGCGCCATCGACACGCTCGATACGCACGACGGCAAGATGAAGGTCGTCTTCCACTACTCGAACAAGTACAAGGTGCCGCAGAACGCGTCCGCCTCGGTGCTGAACCCGAGTCTGGTGGCGTCCCGCGTCATCCAGCTGTCCCCGCCGTACACCGGTGGGCCGGTCATGGAGGACGGCGCGGTCATCCCGATCGAGCGCACCCAGATTCCGATCGAGTACGACGAGCTGCGCAACCAGCTGACCCGCATCCTCGCCGAGCTCGGTCCGACCAAGGAACAGCCCAAGGGCCCGTTCGGCGACATCATCGAGTCGTTCGCCAACGGCTTCGAGGGCAAGGGCGCGCAGATCAACAAGACCCTCAAGGGCCTGTCTGATGCGGTGAACACCCTCAACCAGGGCCGCGGTGACTTCATCCAGGTGATCAAGAGCCTGGCGGTCTTCGTCAACGCGCTGCACAAGAGTGACCAGCAGTTCGTCTCGCTGAACAACGACCTGGCCTCGTTCACCAACAAGTTCACCAACACCGACCAGGAACTGGCCACTGCGCTCAAGGACCTGAACAAGGTGATGGCGACGACCCGCACCTTCCTGGACAAGAACGGCAGCGTCCTCGCTCACGACATCAACAACGTGTCCGAGGCGACGACGGCCATCCTGCAGCCGGAGCCGCGGGACGGTCTGGAGCGGGCGCTACACGCCTACCCGAACTTCCTGGCCAACCTCGAGAACATCTACTCGCCGGCCACCGGCGGTCTGATCGCCTCCGGTGTGCTCCCGGGCATCACGAACTTTTCGAACCCGCTGCAGTTCATCTGCAGCTCGATCCAGGCCGGCAGCCGGTTGGGCTACCAGGACTCCGCTGAACTGTGCGCGCAGTACCTGGCGCCGGTCATGGACGCGATCAAGTTCAACTACCTGCCGTTCGGCATCAACATGGCGACGACCGCCATGACGCTGCCGAAGCTGGTCACCTACTCGGAGCCGCGTCTGCAGCCCCCGGGCGGCTTCAAGGACACCACCGTGCCCGGTGTGTTCTCGCGCGACACCCCGTGGTCGCACGGTCAGCACGAGGCGGGCTGGATCACCGCTCCCGGTATGCAGGGGCTCAAGGTCGGTCAGTCGACGCAGGACCTGCTGACCCCGGAGTCGCTGAGTGAGCTGATGGGCGGGCCGGACATCATTCCGCCGACCGGTGGCGTCAACATGGCGGGTCCGCCGGATGCCTATAACGAGAACAGCCCGCTGCCCCCGCCGTGGTACCCGCAGCCGGGACCGGTCTCGCCGCCGCGACCGGGTAACGATCCGAGCCCGATGAGTGCCATGGCACCTGGGCCTGCCCCAGGACCGGCGCCCGCGCCGGCCGGACCCGCCCTTCCTGCCGAAGTTGGAGGCCAATGATGACCGGGTCCATGGGGCCGAAGTCACCCTCGGCAAATTCGCGGCACCGCCGCGCGTGGGCGCGTAACGCCCGCCGGGTCGGCGTGTTGTCGGCCGCGGCGCTGGTGCTCAGCTCCTGCGGCTGGCGCGGTATCGCCAACGTGCCACTGCCCGGTGGTCCGGGCACGGTGGACGGCCACTCGACGATCTACATCCAGATGCCGGAAACGTTGGGCCTCAACGCCAACAGCCGGGTCCGGGTGGCGGACGTGTTCATCGGGCGCGTCCGGTCGATCGAGCTGAAGAACTGGGTTCCCACCTTGACGGTGGATCTGAACCCCGGCATCCACCTGCCGCGCAACGTCCAGGCCAAGATCGGTCAGACCAGCTTGCTGGGTTCGCAGCACGTTGAACTGGACGAGCCGGCGAACCCGTCGTCGCAGCAGCTGAAAAACGGCGACACCATCGAGCTGAAGAACTCGTCGGCCTTCCCGACCATCGAGCGGACGCTGGCGGGTATCTCCGGCATCCTGACCGGCGGCGGTGTGCCGAACATCGAGAAGATCCAGTCCGAGGTCTACAACATCCTCAACGGGCGCGCGGATCAGATCAAAGAGTTCCTGCACCGGCTGGACACCTTCACCGACGAGCTCAACCAGCAGCGTGACGACATCACGCGGGCGATCCGGTCGAGTGACACGCTGTTGAAGGTGGTGGCTGACCGCAACGACACCCTGGACCGGGTGCTGACCGAGACGCCGCCGCTGATCGAACACTTCAACAAGACCCAGGACCTGTTCACCAACGCGGTGCTGGCGCTGGGCCGGTTGTCGAAGGCTGCTGACACGACGCTGTCGAACAGCAACGCCAACATCCACACCAACCTGGCGACGTTGCAGCG
Source organism: Mycobacterium sp. PDNC021 (assembly GCF_048282635.1). Classification (NCBI taxonomy): domain Bacteria; kingdom Bacillati; phylum Actinomycetota; class Actinomycetes; order Mycobacteriales; family Mycobacteriaceae; genus Mycobacterium; species Mycobacterium sp. PDNC021. The sequence goes on along the minus strand of NZ_CP182502.1, from coordinate 525,014 downwards.
GGCGCTCAAGCAGATCGCCAAGACGTCACCGAACCTGGTGCCGGCCATGAAGCTGCTGTTCACGCTGCCGTTCCCGATCGACAACATCCCGAAGGTCATCCGCGGCGATTACATGAACATCTCGCTGCACCTCGACCTGACGCTGAGTGCGATCGACAACGGCATCCTGACCGGCACCGGCCTGTCGGGTATGGCCCGCGCCCTGGAGCAGTCGTGGGGCCGCGATCCGGCGACGATGATCCCGGATGTCCGATTCACCCCGAACCCGGCCACCGCGCCGGGCGGGCCGCGAGTGGAAAGGGGGGAGTGACCGATGCTCACCCGGTTTCTGAAGATGCAGTTGGTGATCTTCAGCCTCCTGACGGTGGCCGCGCTCGTCGGCCTGTCCCTGATCTACCTGCAGTTGCCGACCTACCTCGGGGTGGGCATGTACCGGCTGTACGCCGACCTGCCGAACTCGGCCGGTCTGTACAAGACGGCCAACGTCACCTACCAGGGCATCACCATCGGCAAGGTGCTGGCGGTGGAGCCGACGGAGACCGGCGCCCGCATCAAGATGGACATCGACGACAAGTACAAGATTCCGGTGGACTCGGTCGCGAACGTCCACTCGGTGTCGGCGGTCGGTGAGCAGTTCATCGACCTGGTGTCGCCCGGTAACCCCAGCCAGGTGTTCAAGGAAGGCCAGACCATCACCAAGGGCACGGTGCCCAAGGAAGTCGGTCCGGCACTCGATTCGGCCGAGAACGGCCTGAAGGCGCTGCCCAAGGAGAAGATCGGGGCACTGCTCGACTACACCGCGGAGGCCGTCGGCGGGCTCGGTCCGTCACTGCAGCACCTCATCGACGGCACCCAGGCGCTGGCGGGGGACTTCAAGGACAACATCGGTTCGGTCGACGACATCATCCAGAACTCGGCGCCGATCCTCGACAGCCAGGTCAAGTCCGGTGACGCCATCTCGCGGTGGGCCCGGAACCTGAACGTGCTGGCCGGGCAGTCGGCCCAGCAGGACGCGGCGCTGCGTGGTGCCATCCAGCAGGGTGCGCCGACGGCTGATCAGCTCAACGCGGTGTTCGGCGAGGTCCGGGACGCGTTGCCGCAGTCGCTGGCCAACGTCGAGATCGTCCTGGACATGCTGAAGCGGTACAACAAGGGCCTCGAGCAGGTGCTCGTGGTGCTGCCGATGGCCGGTCCGATCGTCGACTCGCTGACCGCGGTCTACGAGAAGGAACTCCCGATCAACCTGGCGCTGGGCATCAACCAGCCGCCGCCCTGCCTCACCGGCTTCCTGCCGGCGTCGCAGTGGCGTTCACCGGCGGACACGTCGACCGCGCCGCTGGAATCTGGCCTGTACTGCAAGATTCCGAAGGACGCCCAGAACACGGTCCGCGGTTCGCGCAACCTGCCGTGTGTGGATGCACCGGCCAAGCGCGCGGCGAGCCCGATGGAGTGCCGCGACAACAAGCCGTACGAGCCGCTGGGCACCAACCCGTGGTACGGCACCCCGGATCAGATCGTGAACTGCCCGGCCCCGGCCGCCCGCTGTGATCAGCCTGTCGATCCGGGCAAGGTGATCCCGGCACCGTCGATCAACAACGGGATGAACCCGTTGCCGGCCAACATGCTGCCGCCCCCGGAGCGGGCGTCGGCTCCGTCCAGTGACCCGATCAGTGCACCGGGACAAGGCACCGTCGCCTGCAGTGGACAGCAACCCAACCCGTGCATCTACACTCCGGCACCAGGACCAGAGGCCACCTACAACCCGCAGAGCGGTCAAGTGGTCGGACCGAATGGTGTGAAGTATTCGGTCAGTAACTCGAGCAACCCAGGAGACGACGGATGGAAGGAGATGCTGGCACCAGCCAGCTGAACCCCACCGATGAGCAGGACGTCACGTCGCAGGACGTGGTGACGACAGAGCCGTCTGCCGAGGAATCGATCGAGGAGCCGGGCGTACCCGGTGAATCTGAGGGTGCACAGCGCCCCGCCCGGATCGGGCGGGGCATTGCCCTGACGGTGTGCGTGGTGCTCGTGGCCCTCGCTGCCGCAGTTGGCGCGGGCGGCTGGTTCGCGCTCAAGTCACATCGGGAGAGCCAGACGCTCGCGGCGAACGAGACAGCCGCGATCGCTGCGGCCAAGGACTGCGTGACGGCCACCCAGGCCCCGGACACGTCGGCGATGATCGCTGCCCAGACCAAGATCATCGAGTGCGCCACCGGTGCGTACGCGACACAGGCCTCGTTCATGAGTGGCATCACGCTGGAGGCGTACAAGGCCGCCAACGTGCAGGTGCAGATCTCGCAGATGCGGGCCGCCGTCGAGAAGCACAACGACGACGGATCCATGGACGTCCTGGTGGCGGTGCGCGTGAAGATCAGCAACAGCGCCGAGAAGGACAAGGAAGTCGGCTACCGGATGCGGGCGCAGATGGCGCCGGTCGACGGGAAGTACAAGGTGGCCAAGCTCGACCAGGTCACCTCGTGACGGTTGGTCACGAGACGACGAGTACCGAGTCAGTGAGCACCGAGTCCGAGTTCGAACCGGCCCCGGAGCTGGCCTCCTGGCCGGCGCGGGCCGGTGCCTTCGCGCTGGACGTCGTGCTGGGTGTGGCGGTCATCGCCGTGATGGCGCTGCTGGGCTACGCCGCTCGGGCTGATTGGACGCTGTGGGTGTACGCCGCGGTGGCGACGCTGGCAGCGGCCGCGATCCTGGTGAACCGGTGGCTGCTGCCGTCGATGACGGGGTGGAGCCTGGGCCGTTCGCTGTTCTCGATCCGGGTGGAGCGGGTCCCGGACGGCGTCCCCGCGGGTATGGGCCGGCTCATTGTGCGGGACTTTGCGCATCTGCTGGACACCGTCGCGGTGCTGCTGGGCTGGCTGTGGCCGCTGTGGGATCCGCGGCACCGCACGTTCGCAGATCTGTTGCTGCACACCGAAGTTCGCGTTGCGCCGGCTCCCGAACACGACACCGGTCGGCGGGCGGGGCAGGTGCTCGCGGCCGGTGCGCTGGTCTGTGTGGCGGCGGTGGGACTGAGTTACGGCGTGCAGTTCCGGCACGATCGCGCGGTCAACGAGACGCGGCACCAGATTTCCGAGCAGGGCCCCAGGATCGTCGAGCACGTACTGAGCTACGGCGTCGATACGTATCAGAACGACTTCAAGACCGCCCAGGCCTTGGTCACCGACGGCTACCGCGACCAGCTGGTCAAGCAGCAGCAGGTGGTGAGCAAGAAGCCGACGACCAACCAGTACTACGCGGTGAGCAGCGCGATCCTGAGCGCCGGCACCGACCAGGCCTCGATGCTGCTCGCGCTGCAGGGCCAGCGCGGCGTCGACACCAACTCGCTCCGGTTCATCACCGCCACCGTGCGGGTCGACTTCGTGAAGTCGCGTGACGGTAAGTGGCTGCTGTCTAATCTGACGGTCCTCAAGAGTCCGCGGGGAGGACGCTGATGAGCCCGCGCCGCAAGATCGATGCCGCCGAGCGTTTCGTCGCCGGGGACTACTTCAAGGCCGTGGCGGCTGCGCCCGGTCGGCTGGTGCTGACTGTCATTGCCTGCGTCACAACGGTTTTGGTGATCGCCGCGATCGCGTCCAGCACTTACCTGGTGGTCCAGCACGAGAAGGACGTGGCGAGTCAGGCCAAGTCGGCGGCCGTGCTGGGTTACGTGGAGGAGTTCATGAAGGGCTTCACCGCGGTCGACCCGTTCCACGCCAACGCCTACGTCGAACGCATCGCGGGGCAGGCCACCGGCGACTTCGCCAAGCAGTTCAAGGACAAGCACGACCAGATCCTGATGCAGGTGGCGCGCGCGCAGCCTGCGGAGGGGGCCGTCGAAGACGCGGGTGTGCAACGGTGGAATGACGACGGCAGCGCTGACGTGCTGATCGCGATGAAGCTGACGACGACGACGCCGGACGGCAACGCGACCGTGGAAAGCGGATCGCGTTGGGTGGTAACGGCTACGCAGGAAGGGCAGCAGTGGAAGATCAGCCGCATGAATCCGGTGATGTGACCCCCGGGGAGTCTGTGGCCGACGCTCCGCAGGGGACGGCCGACGCGCCGCAGGGCAAGGCTGCCCGGCGTCGGCATCGCCTGCCCCGGCATCAGACCGCCGACACCGCGCCTGCGGAAGACGTAGCCGCCGACGACACCGATGCCCCGGCCGATGTGGCTGACGAGGCTGACGATAAGCCGGAAGATGCTGCCGCCCAGGATGATTCGGCAACCGAGACGGTTGACGAGGTAGCGGCAGACGAGGCCGAAACGGCCCCGGTCGTGCTGGTGCCGCACCGTCCTGCCGGGCGCAAGCTACTGGCCGCGGGTGTGGTGGCGGCGGCGTTGTTCGTCGGCGCCACGGCGTTCGCGGGTGCCGCGGTACAGCCGTATCTGGCCGATCGTGCCCTGGTGCAGAACAAGTTCGAGGTCGCCAAGACCGCGGCCGCGGCGGTGACCACGCTGTGGTCGTACTCGCCGAACGACATGGACAAGCTGGCGGACCGTGCGCAGCAGTACCTGACCGGCGGCTTCGCCGAGGAGTACCGCAAGTTCGTCGATTCGATCGTCGCGAGCAACAAGCAGGCCCAGGTCACCAACCAGACCAAGGTGATGGGCACAGCGGTGGAAAGTATCGGTGCAAATGAGGCGACCGCCATCGTCTACACCAACTCGGTCGCGACCAGCCCGCTGACGAAGGGCATCCCCTCGCTGCGGTACTTGTCGTACCGACTGAGCTTGAAGCGTTCCGGCGCCGATTGGAAGGTCAGTCAGATGAGTGCCCTGACCAAATTGGATCTGACGCCGCAGCTGTAGCCGCGGGCCTTGTTGGGCGTGTTTGCCTGAGTGGGCGCGCACTGCCTGTCAGCACACTGTGAACCAGCCGCCTTCGCCTCGTGGCGAAGGCGGGGGCGGCCGCTGCCCGCGCATCGACTATGGCCTGAATCACGTTCGGACCTGCGGTGGGCGTCTGTCACAGTGACCGTGCGCGTCAATATTTGCCAAGACGCGGCCCTGGCGGGAGGGTCCGCCACCAATCTGCCAGCAAACTATTTTCCCGAAACGAAAATTAGCTGACTGCCCGGTGTTCACCTGGCAGTGCGGGCTCCGTTCGCCTGTTTGCCAGATTTGGGAAAGCGGCAGGTCAAGGCGGGTGTTGGAGCTGCGATGCATTAATGTTACCGTCCGGTTGATAACCGATTGTGGCGGCTGAGGGGACGAGGCAAATGGCTGTTACGCATCTGGCTGGGCGTGTTCAAGCAAAGCGGGCGGCATTGCTGGGGGTGACTGCCGCAACAGTTACCGCGATGACGGTCACGGCGTCGGTACCGAACCCGCCGGCCCCCAGGGTGGTGCCGGCGTCGCACTCGGCCGTCAACCTGTCCGCGTTCACCACGCCGTTCCCGAAGCCGGGCGTGCTGCCCGACATCACCTTCGGCGTCGGCAACGCCGCGTACAACCTGGCGCAGAGCGGCGTCGAAGCGCTGCTCCCGCCACTGGTCCAGGCGCTCAGCGGCGTCGGTGGCCTCAGCGGCCTGAACCTCACCAACCTCATCAACCAGCTGCCGAAGAATCTGCTGAGCCAGATTCTCGATGCGCTGCCGATCAAGCTGACGCCGCTGCTCAACGCGGCGCTGGGCCCGCTCCTCACGGGCGCGCTGGTCCCGCTGCTGAGCGCGCTGGGCATCATGGACGCCCAGGGCAACGTCACCCTCAGCGGTCTGCTGGACGTGCTGGGCATCCACCTGGACAACATCCTCGACTTGAGTGATTTGGACATCCCGGGCGTCAACATCGTCACCGCCGGACCGGTGTTCACGCTGCTGAAGATCGCGGGCCTGGACCTGGGCTGGACCCCGGGCACCGCGAACGCGATCGCGAACGAGATCAACAACACCGACTACCTCGAGGTCGGCGCCATGGGCCTGATCAACGAGGTGCTGGACCGGGCCTCGAACCTCGGCGGCCTGGGCCCGCTGATCAGCGCCCTGCAGGTGGTGATCAACACCGTGGGCGGTGCCATCGGCCTGGACAACCTGGACCTGATCGACGTGCGCGTGCCGCTCAGCGTCGGCTTCGGACTCGGCGCGTTCTCCATGGGCCAGGCGTACTCGAAGGTGCTGGCGGACCTGTCGAACCAGCCGGGTGGCACCACGCACGCCGGAGCCAGCCCGGTCCTCGGCAGCCTCACCGTTCTGCCGATGATCCTGCTGAACAACCTGGGCCGCGCCAACGGCGGCCTGCTGGCGCGCTTCTACCCGCTGGGCGATCTGCTGGGCATCAACCTGATCACCCCGGATGTTGCGGCAGCGCACAGTGGCGGCATCCCGCTGCTGAACACCGGGTTGTCGATCGGCGGCGCGAACCTGTTGCCGATCAAGGTCGACGCCACCCTCGAATACCAGCCGTTCTCGGACCTGGCGGCCTGGCCCAACCCGTTCAGCCTGGCCAACAACCTGGTTGCCGGAACCCTGCCGACCTACCTGCTTCGCGGCATCTCCACCGCCACGCTGACCAACCAGCTGACCACTCAGCTCGGCGCCCTCGCCGGTGGTCTGCTGACCGGAAATCCGTTGGCCGTCAACATCTATCTGACGATCCCGACCAACACGCTGCCGTTGATGGAGCCGATGTACCTGACCGGCGACGTGCTGAACATGGTCAGCTTCGGCACGCTGGGCAGCCCCGTCTACAAGTTGGCCAATGCACTCGCCCCGGCCATGACCAGCCTGGTGAACCTGGGCTACACCGACGTGGTGCGCAACCCGGACGGCACCTACAGCCGCACCCTGAACGACCCCGGCACCCCGACGCCGTTCTTCTCGTTCCCGAACGTCAACTGGCAGAAGGTGCCGGCGGACATCATGAACTCGCTGGTGGCGGGGTTCAAGAAGGAATTCTTCAGCGCCAACCCGACGGATGCGCCGGACAACGCGGTCGAGGCATTGCTCAAGCTGCTCACCGGCGGCAAGCTCAACGGCTTCAATCCGCTCGGCGGCTTGGCCGGCACGGTGCAGAACCTGCTCAAGAGCGTGCTGGGCACGGTGGGCGGCCTCACGCAGGGCGCGACGATCAACTCGCTGGCGGCGAAGGAGGGCGTCGTCAGCCCGACGGCCGCGACCGACATTCCGTCGACCACTCCGAAGCTGCAGTCGCTTTCTGCCGGCCTCACCGGGCTCACCGGCTCGAGCAAGAAGGACGGCAAGCAGTCCACCGAGCAGACGGCAGCCGAGAAGGACAAGACCGGCACCGAGCCTGCCGCCGAGGACCCGAAGACCGACCCGAAGGCCGACCCGAAGACGGAGCCCAAGGCGGAGGACACCAAGACCGAGCCGAAGACCGACCCGAAGTCCGACACCAAGACGGGCACCGAGGAGTCCTCGGGCAAGCACGCCGCCGAGGAAGGTACCCCGTCCACGCCGGACAGCGGCAAGAAGCCGAAGCACGCCGCTGACGATGCGGACGGCACGTCGGCCGCGAGCAAGGACAAGAAGGACAAGAAGGCCGACAAGCCCGCGAAGGCCGCCAAGGACAAGTCCGAGAAGGCGACCAAGGCCGACACCTCGGACAAGGCCGACGGCCCGAAGACCAAGCGGCAGAAGAAGGATGGCGCCGCGAAGGCGAGCTCCGGCACCGGCGGTGGCTCCGCCGCACACGCCGGCTGACACACGGCAACAAAGACGCCCGACGTGACTCCACGTCGGGCGTTTTTGTTTCTCCGCCGGTCCTACCCGGCGGGTGTACGCAGTGCCCGATCGCGGGGTGAAGTACGTCAGTGCAATCGTGGCCGCGATGTGCTGATGGTTGTTGCGCTCAAGGACCTCTGATGCCCGGAAAAGGTACCTGGGTTCAATCAGACGAGCGGCGCGCGCCTGGTGATTGAAGCTACGTATTTCTCTGGCCGGGGTCTGCGCAACGACTTGCTGGGCACGCTGATCGGTCTCGCGCAGGTCCGGCGAGCAGCTTGCCGGCGGCGAACGCCGGCGCCGTCAGTGCGCCGGTCGTAACCGTGATTCCGTTGACCGCTCCGAGGCCGGCGCTGCTGTCTTTCAACTCGGCCGGTGTCAGGGACCTGCCCGCGAAGAACGAAAACCACGGCCCGGAACAGTCGGCGGGCAACAACGACAAGGCCGACGAGCAGCTGGCCCAGCAGCCACAGGAACAGACCAAGGCTGACCCCGACGGCGAGCCCAAGACAGAAGAGCCCGAGGCCGATACGGAGGCCGATCCCCAGGCCGATCCGCAGGCACGCCGGGAAGCGTTCGATCTCGAGACCGATGACGGGAGGTCGGTGTCGGCGCCGGACGGCGCGGAGGATGAGCCGCATCAGGCCGCGGGCCGAGACGGGACGTCCCGGGCCGGCAGCCCCAAGCCCGAGCAGCAGTCGAAAAGCGCTGGCGCCGAGGCTGATTCCGGTGCCGAGAGCGGCACCGGTGGAGTGGCCTGACGCCTGACGCCTCAAGCGAAGCCGAGCCAGCCGGGTAGCGCGCGTTCGCGCGAGTCGCATAGGACCGCTGGGGTGTCGCAGGAACCGCGCGGGGTGCCGGACCCGGCCCAGCGGCCTCCGGTGTCGCGCCGCAGCACGATGGCCGACGAGCCACCGCCGTCCAGGAGGATGGCGGTGTCGCTGCCTAGTGCCCGGAACAGATCCTGAATCTGGTCGGGGGTGTAGCTACCGCCCTGGAAGATGTACATCTCGTCGCGGCTCCGCACGTAGGCCAGTGCGGTGCGGGCGGCGCTGGGGCCGCCGTCGTTCAATTGGCTGGTGTCGCCTGGTGCCAGTAGGCCGATGCCGCTGACCGCGACGAAACGGGCGCCCTGGTTCACCAGATTGTTGATCGCTCCGGTCGCGGCGTTGAAATCGTTTGTGCTGCTGGGAGTTATCACGTACGGGGCGCCGTCGGACGGGATGATCATGGTGCTCAGCGCGGTCCAGATCTCATTGCCGCCGGACAGGCCCTGTTTACCGGCATAGGGGATGGTGCCGGTGACCGCGGCGTTGGCGCGGCCCTGGCCGCGGGTGTTGTCGACGTAGGCGCCGAGCGGCGAGCTACATCCCGTGGAGGTCCACGACCCGCCCTGCTGACCGCGGATGTCGAAGAAGTTGGCGTTCACCGCGATGGTGGGCCGGCCCAGCGCCTGCCAGGCTTCCAGCGGCGTGAAGATCTCGGAGGCCTGAAACAGTCCTTCGCCGGTGCGGGCGCGGGGATCGCGCTCGCAGCGGGACTGGATGCCGCGGTGGGAGTCGACGAGTAGCCGCGGGTTCATGCGTTGGGACGCCGCTTTGATGACGGTCAGGTGCCCGCCGTTGCCCGATTCGTACCAGTTGCCCGCGGCGTTGAGCAGTGGTGCGGGATGGTCGCCGCCGAAGTTGTAGACCAGGAAGCTGCCGCGGTAGTTGGTGATGGCGTTGACCAGCAGAGCGCGGCCGTCGGCGGCGTGCGCCGCCGGTACTCCGATGGTGCCGACCAGGCCGGCGGTCAGGGTCAGAAGCGCTGTGCGCCTGAGGATTTTCCGTGCGCGACGGAAGGTGTCGCGTCGGGGAATCGGCCCGAGAAACGACATTGTGGCCCTTCCTCCGGTCCGATACAACGACCTTCAGCGTAGCCACAGCAAACACTCTGTCAACTTTGGTCACGCCCGCATCACGGGGCGGTGACGGTTGAATCACCTTGGTGGACAGTGCAATTGGCCCCGCCGCCGACCGGGGCCGGGGCGGGGCCAACTGCGCTGGGCTATGAGCCGGACAGATCGGTGTGCATTTCCCACACCAGGATCTCGGCCGGCGTGGTGGCGGTGACGCGCTGCCCGCCCGACGCGGTGAGCCGCACCGCGTCACCTTCCTGCAGCGGTCCGGCGCCCTCGAGCGCGACCTCGCCACGCGCCACGAACAGGTGCAGGTACTTCGCCGACGGCAGTTCGACACTGTCGCCCGGCTCCAGCCGGGCGCCGTGCAGTGCGGCGTTGCGCTGGCCGATGGTGATGGCGGTGTCATTGGAATGGCCGGGCATGCCCGAGGCGATGGTGACGAGCTTGCCGCGCAGCAGTTCGTCGTCGATCTCCAGCTGCTGGTAGCCGGGCGTCTTGCCGGACTCATCGGGAACCACCCACATCTGGACGAAATGCACGGGTTCGCTGTGTGATTCGGCTCCGGTGAGGCGCCAGGAGTCGTTCTTCTCCGAATGTAGGATGCCGCGTCCGGCTGACATTCGTTGGGCCAGTCCGGGGTAGATGACGCCGGAGTTGCCGGTCGAGTCCTGGTGGACAAGCGACCCGCGCAGCACCCAGGTGACGATCTCCATGTCGCGGTGCGGATGGGTCTCGAACCCCGAGCCGGGGGCGACGCGGTCGTCGTTGTTCACCAGCAGCAGGCCGTGGTGGGTGTTGTCCGGGTCGTAGTGACCGCCGAAGGAGAACGAGTGCTTGGAATCCAGCCACGAGATGCGGGTGGCGTCGCGGTCGGCGGCGCGCCGGATGTCGACTGTTTCGGCCATGTGGTCCCCTGTCGTTGTCGGTGAGCTTAGGTGTCGCTACTGGACGGCACAACATAAATGATGTGTCATATATTTCATGTGGCTGACCGACGACCAGCAGGACCTGTGGCGCGCGTATCTGGCGATGAGTGGCCGATTGCAGACGGAGCTCAACCGGCAGCTGCAGCGCGATCACGGGCTGTCGCTGGCGGACTACGACGTACTGGTCGCGCTCAGCGAGCTACCGGACTGCCGGATGGGTGAGCTCGGTGCCCATCTGGGGTGGGAGCAGAGCCGGGTGTCCCACCAGCTGACGCGCATGCGGTCCCGCGGTCTGATCGAGCGATCCGGGTCCGCGGATGACCGGCGCGCCGCCGTGGTCACCCTCACCGCGGGCGGGCGGGATGCGCTCGAGGCTGCCGCGCCCGGGCACGCCGAGTTGGTGCGTTCGGTGGTGTTCGACGGCATGAGCCGATCGCAGGCGGACGCGTTGCGGCGGTGGACCGCGACGGTCCTGGGGCGGTTGTCCTGAGCGGACCCTGTGAGTCGGAGCGAATTCGCGGCTACAGTAGGGACCGTCGGGTTTGCGGGGAGGATTCACGTGAAACATTCAGTCGCCGCCGTTGTGACGGGGGGCGCGCTGATGGCCGGGCTGGTGTCGTTGCCGGCTCCGCAGGCGCATGCCGAACGCTGCGTGCCGGTGGACGGTACACCGATGGTGCTCAAGCGGGAAAAGAGCTTCGGCATCGGCAAAGACCTCCAGCTCCTCAGGACCTTTACCTATACCGATGGCATGGTGAACTGGACCATCGAGCAGTCCGGCGGCATCAAGAACAACACCGGTTTCGGCTTCGGCGCGCGGATCAACCAGGTGTACATCCCGGAACTGGATTCGAGTGGATCGGTACCGGGCAACCCCGGTGACTGGGTGAACATCGATAGTTGGCACTTCCACGAGCGGGTCCTGATCTGCCCGCAGTAGTCCCCGCCGGCCGCCGGCACGTTTGCTGACCCGGTGGCACCCCTTGTCGCCATATGACACAACCGTCAATTCCGCGGAAATTGCTGTTCCGTCGGTGTTAGCGTCCTGTCGTCGCAGTCAATATTGCGGGACGGGGCGGGGCACATGGGCGGTAATCATCGCGAACTCGACGTACGCGGACCACGTTTGGCGCTGCTGGGCATAGCGGCGGCGACGGCCACGGCCACCGCTGTCGTCGCGCCGGCTCCCACGCCCACGGCGTTGCTCGCACAGAGTCAGCGTGCGGTGAACCTGACGGCCGCCACCACGCCCTACCAAGCGTTCCAGCACACCGTCGACGCCGTGCTGCCGGCGCTGGTCAACCAGTTCGGCCGGCCGCCGACCGTCACCCTGCAGACACTGCTGGCGCAGATCCCGCCGAGCCTGCTGACCGACGTCCTCAACGCCAACGTCGGCAACATCAACGTGCCGTCGCTGCTGAATCTGCTGAGCCCCGACCTGGTTTCCGGCCTGACCTCGCAAGTGGGCTCTGGCACGACGTCGCAGTTGAGTTCGGCGATCAGCGCGGCCGTCAGTGCCGCGCTGGGCAGCGCCCTTTCGGGCCTGACGGGCACGAGCTTCCTGAACACATTGCAGACGGGACTGGTGAGCGCACTGGTTGCGCCCTTGCAAACCATGCTGGGCGGACTGTCCATCACCGTGCCCATCCTCGGGATACCGCTGAACCTCTCGGGTCTGGTCAACGTCTCCGGCCTCGCCACGACGGTGGCGAACCTCGTCGCCACCGACCTGATCGGTCAGCTGACCACCGGCATCACCAGCGGTCTGACCGGCAGCCTGTCCGGCAGCGCGCTCACCAACGGCCTCGGCGGCACCCTCGCCGGCGCGCTGAGTGGCATCGTCGCCGGCAATCTCGGTGATCTGGTGAATCCGCTGCTACAGGCCGCCGGCTTCGAGGACGCCGCGGGCAACATCGGCGTCGGCTCGCTACTGAACCTGGCCGGGCTGAACCTCGGCAGCCTCGTCGAGAGCAATGCGATCTCCGTGACCACCGCCGGCCCGGCCTTCACCCTGGCCAGATTGCTGGGCGTCGACCTCGGCTGGACGCCCGGCACCGAGACGGCCATCGCCGACCGGGTCAACAACACGGCGTACTTCACCCTCGGCACCGACACCCTGAAGAACGCGCTCGCGACGAACCTGACCAATGCGCTGGGCACCGGCGCGCTGGCGACCAGCCTGACGCCCATCCTGACGAGTGCGCTCACCAGCACCCTGACCAATTCGCTCACCACCTCGCTGACGACCGCGCTGACCAGCGCCCTGACCAGCACCGTGGACGGCACCGTTGGCAGCACCACCTCGCTGACTTCTGCGTTGACCACTGCCATCAGCACGGCCGTCGGCGACCTGGGGCTGAGTTACATCCCGCTGGTGGGTAGCGCGATCGACCTGACGGGCACGGTCGTGAATGCGCTCAATCCGCTGATCGGAGGCCTCGTCACGGGCCTGACCAGCGGGACGAGCATCAGCACGCTGGTGAACGCCACCGTGTCCAGCACCGTCACGAGCGTGGTCGGCAGCGTCGTCACCGGTGCCACCAGCGGGCTGTCGGGCACCGTGTCCAGCGCGCTGACGGGTGTGCTGAGCAGTGCGGTGCTCGGCGTCGTCAATGCGATCCCGTCGATCGACATCGGGTCGGTGCGGATCCCGATCGTGGTCGGTACCGGCCTGGGCGCGTTCTCAGCCGGTGCGGCGTACCGGGATGTGCTGGCCAAGCTGTCGTCGCAGCCCGGCGGGCTCCAGTACTCGGGTGCCACGTCGATAGCCGGCAGCCTGACACTGTTGCCGGAGATTCTGCTCAACAACGCGGGCCGCGCGAATGGCGGTGTACTGGCACGGTTCTTGTCGGTGTTGCGATTGTTGGGCATCAATGCCGTCACCCCGGACGTGGCGATCACCAGCAGCGGCGGAACGGCGGTGGGCAGCACCGGCCTGGCGCTGGGCGGCGCGAACCTCGTTCCGGTGAAGGTCGACGCGACCGTCGAGTACCAGCCGCTGTCGGACTTCGCCGCCTGGGCGAATCCGGTGACGCTGATGAACAACCTGGCCGCGGGGCTGCTGCCGACGTACATCCTGCGCGGCGTCGACCAGGCGACCACGGCCGGCCAACTGATCACGCAACTGGAGTCGATGGTCACCAATCTGCAGAACGGTGGCCAGACCAACACCAACATCTACCTGACGGCCGCGGCGAACCACCTGCCGCTGCTGGAGCCGGTCTACCTCGCGGGTGACGCGATGAACCTCATGGGCCTGACGCCCGTCGGGAACGCCGCCTACCGGTTGGGCAATGCACTGTCGCCGGTCCTGACCAGCCTGGTGAACCTGGGGTACTCGGACGCGTACTGGGATCCTGCGTCGGGCCAGTACCTGCGCACCCTGAGCACCGCGGCCACGCCGGTGCAATTCGGCACCTTGCCGAACATCGACTGGTCGAAGGTGGGACCGCGCCTGTTCACATCACTGGTCACCGGATTCGAGCACGCGTTCACCGGCCCGGTGTCGATGCCCAACGCCATCTCGCAGGCGATCTCCCTGATCAGCAAGGGCGGAAATCTCCTGAGTCTGGGTGCGCTGCCGTCCACCACCGCGGCCGTCAAGGCGCCGACCGCGCTGCCGACGGCGGCCACTGCGCCGACCGCGACGGCCAACAAGTCGAAGACGCCGACGGCCATCGCGGCCATGCCGGCGGGGACCGCTGCGGAGACCGGGAAGCAGACGACGTCCGCGACGGTGACCAAACCGTCGACTGAGACCGCGCCGTCGCCCGCCACCGAGTCGCCGAGCCCGGAACCGAGGACCCAGGAACCGGCCAAACCCAAGCACGCCGCCGACGACGCGGACGCCGGAGCGACGGGGGTCGCCGGGGCTGCGAAGGACAGTGCCGCGTCGGATGACGGCAAGCCCGCCGCCGCGGTCAAGGACAAAGGCAAGGGTGAGCGCAAAGCGGGCAAGCCCAAGGGCACCAAGTCCCCGAAGCCGAAAGACAATGCCGCGAGCGGGGATTCGTCAGCTGCTGCGGCAGACGGGGACAGCTCCGGAACAGGCCGGCACCGTGCTCCGTCGTCGACCGGCGGCAAACACCGTGCCCCGGAATCGGGCAGCGGCAAGCACGCTGCCTGAGCATTGCCAGGTCCGTCCCACTCAGTGGTTGGCCTCGCATACGCTGTCGGCGTGGATATCAATGGAGCTAGCGCGGTCGTCACCGGCGGCGCGTCAGGAATCGGTGCGGCTGTAGCCCGTCAGTTGGCCGCCAAGGGTGCCCGGGTCGTCATTGCCGACCTCCAGGCCGAGAAGGGCGAGGCGCTCGCCAAGGAGATCGGCGGCGTCTTCGTCACCGTCGACGTCACCAACACCGAGCAGATCATCGACGCGGTCAAGACCGCCGCTGACCTCGGCCCGCTGCGCGCCCTGGTGAACTCGGCCGGCGTCGGCTGGGCCCAGCGCACCATCGGCAAGGACGGCGAGTTCGAGTCGGCGCACAGCCTGGACCTCTACAAGAAGGTCCTCGACATCAACCTGGTCGGCACCTTCGACTGCATCCGCATCGCCGCCACCCAGATGAGCAAGAACGACTTCACCGAGGCCGGTGAGCGTGGCGCCATCGTCAACATGACCAGCGTCGCGGCGTTCGACGGCCAGATCGGCCAGGCCGCGTACTCGTCGTCCAAGGGCGGCGTCGTGGGCCTGACCCTGCCGGTCGCGCGCGACCTGTCGGCAGTCGGCATCCGCGTGAACACCGTGGCCCCCGGCCTGATCGACACCCCGATTTATGGGGAAGGAGAGGCCTCCGAAGCGTTTAAAGCCAAGCTCGGCGAGTCCGTGCTGTTCCCGCACCGCCTGGGCAAGCCCGAAGAGCTGGCCTCCATGGTCGTCGAGCTGCTGACCAACTCGTACATGAACGCCGAGGTCGTCCGCGTCGACGGCGGCATCCGGATGCCTCCGAAGTAGTTTCTTCGCGACCAGACACAGAGCTGCCCCTTTCCTCGGGAAGGGGCAGTTTTGCGTCTACTGACGGCGCGATGCCGCCGCGAGCGTGCACGGAGATCGCGGATCTAACGGGCAGCGCGGTCTGGCTGCACATTCGCCGGGTAATTCCTGTGAAACGCTGCGTACGCTGGGATGGCATGACGCGCACGAGGTTCCGGCCGGTCGCTTTTCTCGCTCTGTTGATCGCCTCGCTGTGGCTGGTCGCCGGATGTGGCGGCAATGGTCGCCATGCCGATTCCAGCGCGCCGGCGACCGCACAACTCAAAGCCGGCGCCCCGGACTCGAGCGGCATCGCCGGCAAGGGCGGGGCTCCGGAAGCTCCCGCGCCACCTGTCGATCAGGCGCGGGACGTCGTCAAGACCGCATCGTTGATCCTGGTCGCCGCGGACCCGGCGGTAGCGGCGGACAAGGCGACCGCGCTCGTCGACAAGGCGGGTGGACGCGTCGACGAGCGCTCGGACGACGCCGGGTCGACGTCGGGCCGGGCGAGCGTCCACCTGGTGCTGCGGGTTCCGGCAAATGGGCTCGACGCCGCGCTGGCCGCACTCAAGGCGCTCGGGACCGTCCAGACGCTCGAGGTGAAGACCGACGACGTCACCGCGCAGCGCGTCGACCTCGACGCCCGGATCACCGCGTTGAAGACGTCAGTGGACCGGCTGCTGGCGATCATGCGTGACTCCAAGGATCCCGATGCGTTGATCAAGGCCGAGGATGCGCTGTCGTCGCGGCAGGCAGAGCTGCAGAGCCTGCAGGCCCAGCGCGACACGCTCCGCGACCAGATCACCTATAGCTCGGTCGACGTCCAGATCACCGCCGAGCGTCAGGGCGGCCCCGCTCCGGTCCGCTATCACGGGTTCTTCGGGCAGGTCGAGCATGGCTGGGATACGTTGTGGGCCTTCGGTTCTCACCTGGTACTGGCGCTCGGGTTCCTGCTGCCGTGGCTGCTGCCGCTCGCGGTACTCGGCGGGGCGATCTACGGGTTCATCAGGTGGACCGGTTCGCGGCGCAACCGGCCGGTAGCGGCCGCTCCCGCGCCGCCGCAACCAGAGCCCGTGGAGTCGCCGAAGTAGTTACCTGCCGAGCAGACGCAAAAACCCCCAAAACCTGAAGTGGTCCCCGAAAGTTGGACTCTGAGGGTTGGAGCTTAAGCGGCAAGGGCCTGGGCCCGGTATTGGACCGGGCTCAGGCCCTTGAGCTTTGTGGAGATGCGTTCGGTGTTGTACCAGCAGATGTAGTCATCGAGCTCAGCGGTGAAGTCCTCGATGGTGTCGAATCGGTTGTGGTGGAACATTTCTGACTTCAGATGGCCGAAGAAGTTCTCGGCGACGGCGTTGTCGTAGCAGTTGCCCTTGCGTGACATGGACTGCGAGGCATCGGCATCGTTGAGCAGGCCACGCCAGGACCGGTGCCGGTACTGGAAGCCTTGATCGGAATGCACCAGGGGCCGCTCGCCGGGTTCGAGGGTGGCGATCGCCGAGGCCAGCGATGAGTTGGTCAACTCCAGATTCGGTGACAGTGACCAGGAGTGCGCCACCACCGATCGGTCGAACAGGTCGAGCACCGGCGACAGATAGACCTTGCGATCGCCGATCCGGAACTCGGTCACGTCAGTGACCCACTTCTGATTCGGCGCGGTGGCGGCGAAGTCGCGATCGAGGACGTTGTCGGCGATCTGCCCGGTCTCACCGGTGTGGGAGTTGTAGCGGCGGCGGCGCCGCACCCGGCAGATCAGCGCGAGCTCGCGCATCAACGCCAGCACGGTCTTTTTGGCCACCACAAAACCCCGTCTGGTCAGCACGGTGTGCAGCCGGCGGTGACCGTAGCGGCCGTAGGCGGCCTCGAACTCCTCGGCGATCGCGGTCTTGAGGTCAGCCCGCGGGTCGGGCACCTCAGGTTTGCCCTGGTGGTAGTAGAACGTCGACCGCGCCAGTCCCGCGACCTGCAGTAACAACGGCAACCGATGGTCAGCCTTGAGTGCGGCAACAGCGGCGGCTTTCACCGCTGTTCGTGCGCCATCAAGGCCCGCAATTTTTTTAGGTAGGCATTTTCCGCCCGCAACCGCAGATTCTCCTGCTCGAGCCGCTGCAGATCGGTCAGCTCCTGTGGCGGGGAGTCGGCGTTTTTGGGTTGACGCCCTTTGAGTTTGGGTTTCAACCCATCCTCACCCAGTCGGCGATAGGACCGCACCCACGATCGCACGAGCTGGTCCGAGGACAGCCCGTACTCCATGGCCACTTCGGCTGCAGTCGCGCCATCGTTGACGACCTTGCCCACCACTTCGAGCTTGAACTCGAACCGATACTGCGTGTTGGTCGGTTTAGCCACTAGCGCCTTCCTGCCGTGCAGGACCCATCGACGACGCAGATCGCGAACCGCCCAACGGCTCACTCCCAGATAACTCGCCGTGGCACCATAGCCCCGACCCTGCTCGAACAACGCTACCGCCACACTGCGTTGGGCCTCAGTCAACGAACACTGTGGATGCAAAAAAGTACTCCCCAGACGAAGGAACCGAATTTCTCGGTCCAACTTCTGGGGAGCACTTCAACCGAGTGATTTTGGGGGTTTTTGCGTCTGCTCGCGAGAAGCAGTTACCAGTCGGACTCGTCGAAGGTGACGACGCCGCGAATGTTGTTGCCGTCCAGCATGTCCTGGTAGCCCTGGTTGATGTCCTCGAGCTTGTAGGTCCGGGTGATCATGTCGTCGATGTTCAGCAGACCGGACTTGTACAGCGCGGCCAGGCGCGGGGTCTCGATGTGCGAGCTACCGCCACCGAAGATGTTGCCCTTCAACGTCTTCTGCAACATGGTGAATAGGAAGAGGTTCATCTTGACGTCGGCGTCCATCATCGAGCCCATGCCGGTCACGACGCAGGTGCCGGTCTTGGCCGTCAGGATCATGGCCTCTTCGATGTACTCGCCCTTCATCTCGCCGACGGCGATGATCACCTTGTCGGCCATCAGGCCCCAGGTCAGGTCGATCATCGGCGCGATGGCCTCGGCCATCGACGGGTAGACGTGCGTGGCACCGAACTTCAGCGCCTGCTCGCGCTTCCACGGGTTGGGGTCGATGGCGATGACGTGCTTGGCGCCGGAGATCACCGCACCCTGCAGCGCGCTCATGCCGATGCCGCCGACGCCGACGATGGCGACCGACTCACCGGGCTGAACCTGCGCCACGTTGGTGGCCGAACCGAAGCCGGTCGGCACCGCGCAGCCCATGATGGCCGCGGACTCGAACGGGATGTCCTTGTCGATCTTGACGACCGAGTCCTTGTGGACGGTCATGTACGGCGCGAAGGTGCCCAGCAGGTTCATGGCCGCGACCTCTTTGCCGCGGGCATGGATGCGGTTGGTGCCGTCGGCGATCGACTTGCCACCCAACAGGACGGCGCCGCGGTCGCACAGCGAGCGGAAGCCCTTCATACACGGCGGGCAGGAGCCACAGGCCGGGATGAACGCGAGGATGACGTGGTCGCCCTCTTCGATGCCGGTGACGTTCTTGCCGACCTTGGTGACGACGCCCGCGCCCTCGTGCCCGCCGAGGCAGGGCAGCGGCATCGGGGTGGCGCCGGTGGTCAGGTGGTAGTCCGAGTGGCACATGCCCGCGGCATGCATCCGGATCTGTACTTCGTCGGCGACGGGGTCACCGAGGTCGATCTCCTCGACCTGGAACGGGGAGTTCACTTCCCACAGCAGAGCACCTTTGGTCTTCATGACGAAGATCATAGCCATAAATCGAGAACACGTTCCAGAAAGATGCTATGGCAGGCACTCTACCTGCACGTATATGGCATCAGAACATGTCGTACGAGTGGGCTGAAAACTAGCAGCAGTAGTGCGCAGCCCCAGGAGTAGACATGCGGAAACCACGGCGGGTGCGAACGCGGGCGGCTGTCAGAGGTGCGGAGCCAGCCTGAACTTCTCGAACAGCGTCGGGTCCATGAACGCCACGACGTGCGAGATGCCGCCCGGCTTGATGTCCAGCACGTGCAGCTGGAACGCCTCGTGCCGGCCGGTCTCGGGGTTGCGCATGTACATGCCCGCCGCGGACTGCCCATTGGCGGTGGTGACGACGAACCGCATGTCGCCCGGGTGCTCGGCGGGGCATTTGAACCGGGACAACTCGACGATGTCCCGGGGGCCGGAGTACCAGGTGTCGAACGGGGGCATCTCCCACACCGAGTCGGCGGTGAACAGCTCGACCAGGGCGTCCATGTCGTACGACTCGAACGCGTTGACGTACTTGGCCAGCAGGTCGCGCGCCTCATCGGACTCCGGGGCGACCAGGACGTCGTCCTGGCTGGGGCCGACGGCGTCGAGTTGGGCGCGGGCCCGCTGCAGCAGGCTGTTGACGGCGGCGGTGGACGTCCCGACGGCCTCGCCGACTTCGGCGGCCTTCCACTGCAGCACGTCGCGCAGCACCAGTACCGCGCGCTGGCGCGGCGAAAGATGTTGCAGCGCAGCGATGAAGGCCAGGCGCACCGATTCGCGGGAGCCGACGATGGTCTGCGGGTCACCCGGTGCGTCATGCACGTCGGGCAGCGGCTCGAGCCACGCGGTGTCGGTGCGTTCGGTGATCTCGGCCTGCGGATCGGCCGCCGGCTGGCCGAGCCCGGACGGCAGCGGCCGGCGCTGACGGCCCTCCAGCGACGTCAGGCAGGTGTTGGTGGCGATGCGGTACAGCCACGTGCGCACCGATGACTTGCCCTCGAAGTTGTCGTAGGCCTTCCAGGCGCGCAGGTAGGTCTCCTGCACCAGGTCCTCGGCGTCGTGCAGGGAACCGGTCATGCGGTAACAGTGGGCCAGCAGCTCGCGCCGGTGCCGTTGGGCGTCGGCCAGGAACGCATCGCGTGACCGGGATGACGTGTCTGCTGCACTGGATTCGCTGAGGACACTCACCTGACCCAGGGTACGCAGGGGGTGTGACATCCGGCGGGAGTCGCGGCGGCGACGGACGCGCCGACGGCAGACCCCAGATATTGTCTGTGCATGGCCACCACCCGCAGCGAACGCAGCTTCGACGGTATCGGCGGCACCAAGATCGTCTACGACGTCTGGGTGCCCAATACCGACCCGACGGGCGTGGTGGTGCTGTCCCACGGTTTCGGTGAGCACGCCCGCCGCTATGACCATGTGGCGCAGCGGTTCGGCGAGGCCGGGCTGATCACGTTCGCGCTCGATCACCGGGGCCATGGCCGCTCGGGCGGCAAGCGCGTGCTGGTCCGCGACATCTCCGAATACACCGGGGACTTCCACCACCTGGTCGGCATCGCGACCGCCGAATACCCCGAACTCAAGCGGGTCGTACTCGGCCACAGCATGGGCGGCGGGATCGTCTTCGCGTACGGCGTCGAGCACCCCGACGACTACCACCTCATGGTGCTGTCCGGGCCTGCGGTCGACGCCGGGTCCCAGGTCGGCCTGCCGTTGACGCTGGCGGCGAAGCTGCTGGGCTCCATCCTTCCTGGGCTGCCCGCGCAGAGCCTGCCGTTCGACGCGGTGTCGCGTGATCCCGAGGTGGTCGCGGCCTATAACGCCGACCCGCTCGTGTACCACGGCAAGGTGCCCGCCGGGGTGGGCAAGGTGCTGATCGAGGTCGGCGAGACCATGCCGCAGCGCGCCGCCGCCCTCACCGCGCCGCTGCTGGTCGTGCACGGCGAGGCCGACAAGCTGGTGCCGGTCGCCGGCAGCCGCAAGCTGGTCGAGTGCGTCGGCTCGACCGACGTGGCACTGAAGGTGTACCCGGAGCTGTACCACGAGGTGTTCAACGAGCCCGAGCAGGCAGTGGTGCTCGACGACGTCGTCAGCTGGATCGAAGTGCGCCTATGACCGGAGCGTGCCCATGAAATGGGTTGTCCGCCTACTGATTTGGCTGACGGTGCTGGCGGTCGCCGCGTGTGGTTCGACCACCCCGGCAACCGACTGGGTCGATGAGGACGTCAGCTTCGTCGCCGATGGACTGACCATCCACGGCAGCTACCGCCATGTGCCCGGCGCCGCCGCGGCCCCGTCGGTGTTGCTGATCTCCGAAAGTGGCCAGACCGACCGCAACGGCGACAACGCCGTCGCCGGCAAGGTCGGCAACATGCGACAGCTCGCGGAGTATCTGTCCGGCAAGAACGTCGACAGCCTGCGCTACGACAAGGTCGGCACCGGCAAGACCGGCGTGGGCCCGCATGCGCAGAACCTGCGCGACGTGGGCAGCGCCGTCTACACCGCCGGCGCCAAGGCGGCCGTGCGGTTCCTGTCCACGCAAAAGGGCACCGACACGTCACGAATCTCGGTGTACGGCTTGGGTGAAGGCACGGTGCATGCGTTGGCGCTGGCCACTGATACCAGCGAGGGTGCCCCGAAGGTTCATTCCCTCGCACTACTGCAGCCGCTGGCCGGCCGGTATCTGGACGTCATCACCAATCGGGTGCGCTCCTCGGTCGACGCCGACGTGAAGGCCGGGGCCAAGACCCGGCAGCAGGCTGACCAAGTGATGACGGACTGGGCGGCGGCGGTCGCGACGACACGGGCCACCGGCATCCCGCCGGCCAAGCTGCCCGAGGGTCTGAGCGCGATCCTCAATTCCGCCAACGCCAAGGCGGTGCTGGAGGCGGACGCCATCGATCCGCTGGCGCTCGCCGCGAAGATCCCGAACGGCACCCCCGTGCTGTTGACCTGCTCCGACTCAGACGTGCAGGCATTCTGCGAGGCGGAGCAGCCGCTGATCAACGCATTGGCGCACACGGCGCTGACCGTGGTCCCGCTGAAGGGCGTCAGCCACGTCCTGCGCGACGATCCCAGCGACAACGTCGCCAACTACGCCAACAAGGCGCCCCTGTCTCCGCAGCTGGTCAGCGCGCTGGACGGATTTGTCGGCCGGTAGTCGTACACTGCCGCCATGGGGGATGAAACAAGCACTATGTATCTGAAAGGTCTTGTCGGACAGGGTAGTTGGTACGATGAGTGACGACAAGATGTTGGCCCGGATCGCGGCGCTGCTGCGGCAGGCCGAGAACACCGACAATGAGCATGAGGCCGAAGCGTTCATGGCGGCCGCGCAGCGGCTGGCCACCACCACCTCGATCGACCTGGCGGTGGCGCGGTCGCATGCGGCGACCCGAACCTCGGCGCAGGAGCCGGTGCAGCGCACCGTCACCATCGGGGAGGCCGGTACCCGGGGGCTGCGGACGTTCGTGCAGTTGTTCGTGCTGATCGCCCGGGCCAACGACGTGAAATGCGACATCGCGTCCAACTCGACGTTCGTCTACGCCTATGGGTTCGCCGAGGACATCGACGCCACGCACGCCCTGTACGCCAGTGTGGTGGTGCAGATGGTCAAGTCGTCCGACGCGTATCTCGCGACCGGTGCGCACCGGCCGACGCCGACCATCACCGCCCGGCTGAACTTCCAGCTGGCGTTCGGCGCGCGGGTCGGGCAGCGGCTGGTCGACGCGCGGGACGAGGCCCGGCAGGCGGCGACGGTCGAGCGCGCGGACCGGCCGGGGACCGCGGTTGCGTTGCGCAACAAGGACCTTGAGCTGGTCTCGTTCTACAAGAAGACGTCGCAGGCCCGCGGTAGCTGGCGGGCGACGAGCGCGTCTGCCGGCTACTCGTCGGCGGCGCGGCAGGCCGGGGACCGCGCGGGGCGCCGGGCGCGGCTGGGGCCGAGTCCCGAGTTTTCCGGTGCGCGTACTGCCCTGGAGAGGTGACCCGGTGGAGCGATGAGCCGGGACGCCCAACGGTCCGCGGTGTATGCCGCTGAGCAGTTCGTGCGCACCTTGTTCGACCGCGCGTCCGATCGTGGCAACCGGGCGGTCGAGTTCTTCGGAGCGCAGCTGACGCTGCCGCCGGAGGCCAGGTTCGGGTCCGTCGACGCGGTGCGCCGCTACGTCGACCAGGTGCTGACCATGCCGGCAGTGGCGGCGCGGTGGCCCGATGCCGGTGCGGTGGCCGTGCGGGCGCGCCGGGGCGTGACGGCCGCGCACTACGAAGCCGGCGACTGCGGCGCGGTCATCGCGGTACCTGAACGCCAAACAACCTGGGCACTAAGGGAATTGGTGGTGCTGCACGAGGTGGCTCACCACCTCTCTGCCGCGGTGCCGCCGCACGGGCCGGCATTTACTGCGACGTTCTGCGACCTGGCCGACGTGGTCATGGGTCCCGAGGTCGGGCACGTGCTGCGGGTGGTCTACGCCAAAGAGGGAGTGCGCTAACCCCTCCCGCGAGCCGTGCTGGGGGTACCTCCCGCGAGCGTGCGTGTCTGTGCGGCAACACGCCGTGTTCGGCGTGCATTTCGCGCACACTCGCGGGCGTCGAGCGGGCGAAAATCAGTGCGGTGGACCCAGATACGGGAAGACGTCGAGGGTGTCGGCGTGTGGACTCAGCCCTGATGGTGGGCAGTCGCCCTTGGTCAACGACGCCAGGCGGTAGTCGATCACATCGTCGGTGAACACCCGCCCGTTCGGGTACCTGGCCGGTTCGGCGGGGTTGAAGGTCAGCATGTCGGGCAGGATGCCCTCGGCGTCGACAGCGGCGACGGCCTCCTCGTCCGAGTAACCGCCAGTGTGCCCCAGTAGGTGGACGAACATGGGCAGCCAGCGGTCGCGATCATGGATCGGCAAGCTGGCGTTGTACTCCTCCTTGGTGTCGTCGGTGTTGAAGAAGCTGCTGACCGACGGATGCCCGGCGCGGTCCACGTGGAGCAGCTCACCGTTTCGGCGCACGCTGCAGCGGCCCCAGATCCGGATGTCCGGCGCGGCGCCCAGTTGCGCAGTCGGCAGTTCCAGGACCATCGAGCACACGTTGGCCTGCGTGTTGGAATCCACGCCGGTCCAGGGGAACTCGCCGCTGAGATGGAGTGCGGTGAAATTGCGCCCACCCCTGATGTCGAACAGGTTCTTGATGCCGTCGAAGTCGAAGAAGAAGGCATCGCTGCGCGCGCCGGCGAAGAACTGGTATCCGTCCGACTCGGCGATCACGGGCTCTTTGCCGAACGACACCTCGACGCCCTCGAAGATCTTGTCGCCCACCGCTTCCGGTGACTCGGCGTCCTTGCCGGTCGCGAGATATACGTCGACCGTCTGGCGGCCGGAGCTGGGCTCGGAAAACACATAGCTGAAGGCGATGTCGTTGCAGAGGTCGCCGTCGTTGTCGATGGCCAGCCGATAGATGGCATCCGGGTGCAGGGCGTCGGCGCTGGGGTTGGCGTTGAGGATCAGGACCGTGCGGGCCGGGTCGGCCGGCGATTGGAACGCGTACAGATCGCAGAGGTCCAGCCGCTGGTCGCCCAGCGGCGGACCCAGGCTGAGCCCGGTGAAGTGATTCGACATAGGCGTCATTCAAGTCGTCGGGGGTCTGCCGCGAGCCTGAATCGGCCGATCACCGACGGGTTCCGCCCGCGCTAGCCTGGCTTTGTGACGGAACCAGATCCGAAGACTGTTGACGAGATGTTCAACCAGGTGCTGCGCACCGAGGACGAGGCGCTGGCTGCAGCCCGCCAATCTGCGGTGACGGCCGGGATGCCGGCGATCGAAGTGTCCGCGCAGCACGGAAAGTTGTTGTCGCTGTTGGCGACGATCAGCGGTGCCACCCGGGTGCTGGAAATCGGCACGTTGGCCGGCTACAGCACCATCAACCTGGCGCGCGGCGTCGGCGCGGCAGGCCGCGTGACGACGCTGGAATACGACGCTCGGCATGCCGACATTGCCCGGGCCAACTTCGAGGCTGCCGGCATCGACGATCAGGTCGAGGTGCTGGTCGGCGCGGCCCTGGACACCTTGCCGCAACTGGCGGAGCGCGGCGAGCAGTTCGACTTCTTCTTCATCGATGCCGACAAGGAGAACAACAGCGCCTATGTGGAATGGGCAGTGCGGCTGGCGGTTCCGGGCGCGGTGATCGTCGTCGACAACGTGACCAGGATGGGTCGGGTGCTGGAACCAGCTGCTGCTGACCTGCAGGCCCGCGGAGTGCGCGACATGCTGGAGCTCGTGGGCAATCACCCGCGTCTGCAGGCCGCCGCTATCCAGACCGTCGGCACCAAGGGCTGGGACGGTTTCGCCGTGGCCCGGGTGGGGGAGTAGTGATCCGGGCGGGGCTGAGGACGTCGGTGGCGGGATTGCTGCTGGCTGTCGTTATCGCGCCGCCGGCATCGGCCGATCCGACGCCGCTGCCGGAAGTGCCCGGGTCGCCCGGAACGACGTTCATCGATGATCCGGCGATCCTGGACGCGCACCTGCTGACGGCCGAATCCTGGAGCCGGCTGGACCCGGAACCCGCGTTGGCGCTGAACATCTCGGTCGGATCGCCCGACTGCTACGGGGTGCACGCCGCCGTGCAGGAAACGGAACAGTCCGTGGCGGTCACGCTGACGTCCGGCCGCCGGTCTGACCGCGAGCGCATGGTCTGCACCATGATGATCATGCCCGGCAAGATCATTGTGCCGCTGAGCAATCCGGTCGGGGAGCGGACAGTGCTGGTTGCCGAATAGGGCCGTCGGACGCCACGATCGGAGCCGCCCAAGGCCGACCTTCTCCGGGCGCTCTCGATGTGCCAAATCCGCGTAACCTGGGCAGTGATGGATGGGTGCGGCGAGGCCGAACCCCTTGCCGCGTAACGGAAGGGGTATGAAATGACTACGGTCCATTCATCTATAGATCAACACCCCGACATCCTGGCGCTGCGGGCCCGCTACGACCGCGTTGCCGAATCGATGGCGGCGCAGGCGACCTTCGGGCTGACCCTGCTCACCGCGGTCTACGTCGCGATGTCGCCGCAGATCATCGGCTACCAGGGCTCCGCCAAGCTGACAGTCAACGCGCTGATCGTGGGCGGCACCATCGGGTTCCTGGCCATGTGCTTCGGCTGCGCGCTGGACCGGACCCATGGGATGACCTGGACACTGCCGGTTCTCGGTGTGTGGCTGGTGATTTCACCATGGATCTATGGCGGCGGACCCACTGCCGGCGTGATGTGGTCGCACGTGATCAGCGGTGTGCTGGTCGCGGTGCTGGGCATGTACGCGATGTACTTCGGGATGCGGGTGCGCAACTCGGACCGGCACGGGTGATCGCTACTTGCCGTGGGTAGGTCCCACGGCAGACTGCCCACCAGCCGAGCGTCAGCAGCTCGGCCGGCGGGCAGGTCTGTGCTCGGGCTGAGGGTCCCGCATTGCCAATTTGACGTGTCGGATAATTCCTGGTGCTACGTTTCGGTGAGGGTGGGCATCGAGGCGTGAGGAATTGCGGTGACAGCTTTGGCCGAGGTCCGACATTTCCGCCGCACCGATGCGGGCTATGACGAGGCTCGCCGCGCGACGGTGTGGAATGCGCTTGTGCCACAGCGCTTTCCGGACATCATCGTGCAGGCGTCCAGCAGTGCCGACGTGGTGGTGGCGGTCCGGTATGCCCGCGCGAACGGCCTGTCTGTCGGCATCCGTTCCGGTGGGCACAGTTGGGCGGCCAACCATCTACGCGACGGCGGCATGCTGCTCGACGTGAGCGGGCTCGATGTCTGCCGGGTCGATCGCGACGCGATGATCGCCGTCGTGGGCCCGGGCAAGGGCGGCAGCGTGCTGGCGACCGAACTGGAACGGCAGGGTTTGTTCTTCCCGTCCGGGCACTGCCGGGGCGTCGCGCTCGGTGGCTACCTGCTGCAGGGCGGATATGGGTGGAACAGCCGGGTGCTCGGGCCGGCATGTGAAAGCGTGCTGGCGCTGGACGTGGTCACCGCCGACGGCGAGCAGATCCGTTGCGACGCCGAGCATCACCCCGACTTATATTGGGCCGCACGGGGATCGGGCCCGGGATTCTTCGGTGTGGTGACGGCATTCCACCTGCGGCTCTACCCGAAGCCGCCGGTGTGCGGCAGCAGCCTCTACGTCTACCCTTTCGAGGCCGCCGACGAGATCTACGCGTGGGCCCGTGCGATCAGCGCCGACGTCGACCGCCGGGTGGAGCTGCAGATCGTCGCCTCGCGGGCCATGCCCAGTTCTGGTCTGGATGCACCCGGCATCGTGCTGGCCTCGCCGGTGTTCGCCGATACTGACGACGAAGCGAAAGATGCAGTGGCACTGCTGGATACGTGCCCGGCACGGGCACACGCCCTGATGGCCGTGCCGTACGCGCCGACGAACCTGCCCACCTGGTACGAGGCAGTGATGAGTAACTACCTGAGCGACCACCGCTACGTCGCCGACAACATGTGGACGTCGGCCTCGGCGGCCGAACTGCTGCCGGGCGTGCGGAACATCCTCGACACCATGCCGCCGCACCCGTCGCATTTCCTCTGGCTGAACTGGGGTCCGTCGCCCGCCCGCCAGGACATGGCGTACAGCCTGGAAGACGAGGTCTATCTCGCGCTCTACTCCGGCTGGGCCGACCCCGCCGATGACGAGAAGTACGGAGACTGGGCCCGGTCCAATATGGCGGCGATGTCCCACCTGGCCACCGGGATACAGCTGGCCGACGAGAACCTGGGGGCGCGTCCGGCCCGGTTCGCCACCGATGCGGCCATGGCGCGACTGGACGCTGTGCGCGCACAATATGACCCGGACGGTCGCTTCTACGCGTGGATGGGTCGGACATGAGCTACCTGGGTTATCGCGGCGACGACGCCGACACGGCATTCGGCAGGTTTTTCAACCCGGACATGGCGGCGCTGCCCCGCCATGTGGTGCAGGCGCTCGAGCACGGGCCGCAGGCCGGCCCGGTGCTGCCCGACTTCGATGAACCGCTGGGTGAGGACGGTTATCAGCAGACCGAGAACGGGTACGGCAGCCTGTCGGACGGCGGCTACACCGTTGCCGTGCGCACTGATATGCCGGGCGTGACGCCGCAGATGTGGGACTGGTGGTTCGGCTGGCACGGCTGCGATCCGCGCCGCTACAAGCTCTGGCATCCCCGGGCGCATGTGTCGGCGCAATGGCGCGACGGCCGTGACGACCTCGCCTATGTCGGCCGGACGTCGCTGGTCGAGGAGTATCTCGGGTCGGCGCTCAGTTCGGTGGCAATCCAATTCGTCGACCCGACGTCCCAAGGGCACGCTGGGCTGGCCATCGCGGCCCGGCTGGGTTCGGCCGACATCCCGGTCGACATCGGGTGGCTGGTACATCAGGTGCGGCCGACGCCGGATGGTGCCGAGATGCGCTCCCGATTCTGGATGGGCGGCCAGCACGTCAGTTTCCGTGCCGGTAAGTCCTTGGCGGACCACGCTTTTCGGGTACTTGCCGCGCGTCAGCTGCCTCGTCCACGGGATCTGCTGGTGCACTGCGCGCAGGAGATGAACCACCTCGCCGGCTTTCTGCCCGAGCTGCACGCCGAATTCGCCTGACCGCCGACTGGCCAGTTATCGCGCGCGAAACCTGGAAACGCGTGCCATAACCGGCCGCTCGGCGGGTGTGGCTGACGCCACCGCCACAAAACTATCAGTCACGATACGATCGTTTCATGACTGATAGTTTTGAACGGGTTCGTCGCCGCGCTGGCTGGGTGCGTCGCACGCTGATCACGCTGGGCTGTGTCGTCGCGGTGCTGCTCTCGGCGGGCGGTTGGGTGCTCTACGCCAACAACTTCGCGATCCGCGAGCAGCACGTCACCATCCCCGGGCCGGTGCAACCGCTCGACGGTGTGCTGGCGCTGCCGAAAACCGGAACCGGACCGTTCGGGCTGGTGGTGTTCGTGCACGGCGACGGGCCCGCCGACGCCAGCCGCGACGCGGTCTACCGGCCCATCTGGGAATCGTTCGCGCAGGCCGGCTACGCGTCGTTGTCGTGGAACAAGCCCGGCATCGGTGGCGCTCCCGGCAACTGGCTGGACCAGAGCATGGCCGACCGGGCCGACGAGACGAGTGTGGCGATCGACTGGGCCCGCACCCGAGCCGACATCGATCCGCACCGGATCGGAGTCTGGGGCATCAGCCAGGGCGGCTGGGTGGTGCCCGAGGTGGCGGTGCGCAAACCCGACCTGCAGTTCGTGATTCTGGTTGGCCCAGCGATCAATTGGCTGCGCCAGGGCGAATACAACCTGCGGGCCGAGCTGCGGGCGCGGCAGGCGCCGCAGTCGGAACTCATCGCGGCGCTCGACCGCCGGGAACGGACGAACCAGCTGCTGCGGGGCGGCGCCACCTACCGCCAGTACCGCGTGGCGCACATCGACTCGTCGCCGATGTCCGCGGACCGCTGGGGATTCGTCGCCCGCAACTACCGCGCCGACGTCAGCGCCACGCTGTCGCGCCTCGCGGTCCCGGTACTGCTGGAGCTCGGCGAGGACGATCTGAACGTCGACGTGGCCGAAACCGAGCGCGTCTACCGCGAACTGGTGCGGCCGGAGCTGCTGACGGTCCAGACCTATCCGCACGCATCGCACAGCCTCGCCAGAGGCGACCTGGAACGCAATCCAGACAGCGTAAAGGCCTATGCGATAGGAACTTTCGCGCCGCGGCAGATCTACGCACCCAGCTACCTGGACAACCTCCGGCGCTACGTCCAGGAACTACCGGCCACTAAGGAGGCCCGATGAGGATTCTCGCGCTGGGCGGTCCCGGGGCAATGGGTGCCGTCGCGGTCCGGCTCGCCGCGCAGCTGCCCGGGGTTGACGAGATCGTCATCGCGGACCGTGACGGTGCCGCCGCCGGCCGGCTGTGCGGACAACTCGCCGACGCCCCGGTGCGGATCAGCGCCGCCCAGGTCGACGTCACCGACGACGCGGCCCTCCGCGGTCTGCTTGAGCCGGCCGACCTCGTCGTCAACACCGTCGGGCCGTACTACCGCTTCGGGGTCCCCGTGTTACGGGCCGCGATCGCGACCGGGACGCACTACGTCGACATCTGCGACGACTGGGAACCGACGGTGCAGATGCTCGAACTGGACGAAACTGCCCGTGCCGCAGGCATTTGCGCCGTCATCGGCATGGGAGCCAGCCCGGGCGTGAGCAATCTGCTCGCCGCGACCGCGGCCGCCGAACTCGACACGGTGCGCGATGTCTACACCGCGTGGCCGGTGGACGTGCCCGGCACGGGAGGCGACGGTGGGGAGGTGCTGCTGGGCCCGGACGGGCGGCCCTCGGCGGCGGCCGTGCACTGGATGCTGCAGAGCAGCGGCAAGATTTGTACCGTGCGGGCCGGGCAGTTGACGTTCGAGCGCCCGTTGCGCCCGATCGGGCTGACCTTGCCGCGCGGCCGCCACGGCACCGCGTACTCGATCGGTCACCCCGAGCCCATCACGTTGCGGCGGACGCTCGGGCTGACCGGCGAGGCCGTCAACCTCATGGTGATCCGGCCGCAGACGCTGGTCTATCTCGACGTGCTGCGCCGCGACATCGACCGGCGCCGATTGACCCACGAGACAGCGGCGTTGCAGTTTGCGAAGCCGAACCTGTTGCGCTACTTGCGATCTGTCCCGTTGTCCCTGAGAAGCAACGGACCGGGCACGCTGCCGCCGTTCTTCGCCGCGGTGTCCGGTGTCAGTTCCGGACGCGACTGCATGGTGCTGGCCCATCTCGACCTGTCCGGTACCGCGGCGGGCTTGTTCGGTGACATGGCCCGGGCCACCGGCATCCCGCTCGCCATGGGGCTTTCGCAGATCGTCGACGGCACGGCGCGACGTCCCGGGGTACATCCGCCCGATGCCGTCATCGATGCGCGGCGGTTCTTCGCGGACCTCGCCCGCCAGCTCGACCGGCCCGCCGACCGGCCGCTGGTCGTCATCGAACGGGACGAGCGTGCCTAGACTTGGGAGCCCCGCCGATTGTGCCGCGGGCGCAAGGAGCTGACCGTTGGAAGACCAATCCATCGAGGTGCCGACCCGCACCCTCGTCGAGAGCATGCTGCGGGACGACGCGACCATCGACGCCGGCGCGCTGTATGACGTCGCGGGCGAGCTCGGCATGACGGACCAGCAGGTGCGGCTGTGCATCAAGCGGCTGGTCGCCGACGGCCAGTTCACGCAGGACGGGCGCGGCCGAAAGGCGGTGCTGCGCGCGACCGATGAGCTGCGCAGCACCATCACGCCGGATCGCGACTACATCCGATTCATGTATGCCCAGGACCGGGGCGACGCTCCGTGGGACGGGCGCTGGCATGTGGTGGCGTTCGCCGTCCCGGAGTCGGTCCGGGCGGCGCGCGATGCGATGCGTGACGCCATCGTGCGCCTCGGCGGTGCCGCGATTCAAGGCGGCCTGTACGTCTCCCCGAACGACTGGGATAGCGAGATATCCGCAGCGGCAGAGCAATTGGGAATCTCCGAGCACGTCACCACGCTGACGACTGCGGATTTGGCCGTCGGCGACATCATCGAGCCCTGTGCCCTCGCCACTCATATCTGGCCGCTGGACGAGATCGCCGAGCGGCACCGACGGCTGCTCGCCGTCGCGGAACGCGCACTGCTCGCCTTGCCGGACGCCACCCCGACCCGGCAGCAGACCATTGCGATCGAACTGGCCGCCGAGTTCACCCGCGCCATCGAGCCCGATCCGCTGTTGCCGCCGGAGTTGTTGCCGCAGCCGTGGATCGGTGCGGCGGCGCGCGCGGCAGTCGCGGCCTGCTGGGCGGAGATGAGCAAAAGCGATGCCCCGCAACGCATCAAGCTGTTCCAGTGGTACGCCGACGTGATCGACGAGGTGGCACTGCCGCGAGGTTGACCCGGCGAGTGGCCAGTTGACGCACGCAAATCACGAGAACGCGTGCGATAACTGGCCATTCGGCGGAGGTGTCAGTGCGGAGGAGGCCCGGAAGCGGCACGGAGGAACTCCGCGGCCTCGGTCTGATAGGCGTGTTCGGCCCACTCCAACGGCGTGGAACCGAACCGCGTATCGGTGGTCGACGGGTCGGCGCCCGCCTCCAGCAGCCGCCGGATCAACGGCAGGTCGCCTTCCCACGCGGCCTGGTGCAGCGGTGTCGCGCCCTCGTCGTCGCGGGCATTCGGATCATCGGGAAAGGCCGGAACGACAACTCTGACACCGGATACGTCGATGCCGTGCCGGGCGAGCAGGTCGAGGCGATCGCGGAAGCCGTGCTCGGCGGCCCAGTGAATCTGCCGCTGCCACAGCTGTTCCCGGGTCTCCATCGCCTCACCGAGTCGACGTTCCCACGGACTCGGCCCGGCGTCGGCCAAGCCGTGGGCGAACAGCAGCTCCAGGTGCGAATCGTCGGGGCGGAACATCCGGTTGTAGAGCGTCTGTTGATCGACCGGATGGGCACCACGGCGCAGCAGCAGCGCCGCGAGTTCGGATGCGTGGGGATGCCGGGGCTGACGGCGCGGCCCTTGTTCGCCTTCGCCGAACACCCCGGTCAACAGCGTGAACGGCGTCGACATGCCGCACCACAGATAGCCGGCGTTCGGGTCTGCCCCGGCGTCGAGTAGTGCCGTGGCCACCGTCATGACGTCGTTTACGCTGCCGACCAAAGGGATACGTGAGTAGCACAGATAAATCAGGGGTACCCAACCGAAGGGCCCGCCGCCGGCGTTCGCGAGCGCCGGCCGCCCGGCGAGATGGTCGGCGAGCGCGACCGGATCCGCAGCGCAGGCCGCGGCCCAGACGCTATGGGAAACCAGCCCGGGATCGGCCGCGAGCAGGTCGGCGGCAGACTGCCAACGGGGTGGGGCGTCGGATTCGTTGTAGCGCAACGTCGCCCACGAGCAGAAGCGGTCGGCAGGGGAGAGAGCGTCTTCGTCGACGGCGCCCGCGTCGACGCTCAGATCAGCGGCCAGCCGAAGGTAGTGCACCAGGGCGGGCCACCCGGTGAAGCCATAGTTGCGGGCGACGGCGAACTGGGCGGCGTGCAGGGCAATGCCGTTCGCCCGTTGCAGCGTGCGTGCTTCGACGCGAAGCTTGTCCAGGGACGGATTGGTGGGCAGTGTGCTGGCCATGACGGCCTCCTCTCATGCGCCCGCGTCCGCGAATCGGGCCGAGAAGAGGTCGGTCACAAAAACTCAACAGGCAGGGAGGCTGAGCCTCTTCGAGCGGACGTCGGGCGGTCCTGCGCGCCCGATCGTCACTGTACCGGCCCGCGAGCGTGCGCGAAATGGACGCCATTTGCGGCGTGTCCATGTACAGACACGCACGCTCGCGGGAAGGGGACGCCTAGTTGCAGACCGCGCCGACGGCCGCCGACTGGACCAGCTTGGTGTACTTGGCCAGCACGCCGGTCTTGTAGCGGGGCGGCAACGGCTCGAATCCTTCACGGCGCGAGGCCAATTCGGCCTCGTCGACGAGGAGGTCGAGCGTGCCGTTCGCGACGTCGAGCCGGATGCGGTCACCGTCGCGCACGAACGCGATGGGCCCGCCGTCGACGGCCTCCGGCGCGATGTGCCCGACGCACAGACCCGTCGTCCCGCCCGAGAAGCGGCCGTCGGTCATCAGCAGCACGTCCTTGCCCAGGCCGGCGCCCTTGATGGCACCGGTGATGGCCAGCATCTCGCGCATACCCGGCCCGCCCTTGGGGCCCTCGTAGCGGATGACGACGACGTCGCCGTGCGTGATGGTGCCGTCCTCCAGTGCGTCGAGGGCGGCCCGCTCGCGCTCGAAAACCCTTGCGGTGCCCTCGAACACGTCGGAGTCGAAGCCGGCCGACTTCACGACGGCACCTTCGGGGGCCAGCGAGCCGTGCAAGATGGTGATGCCGCCGGTCGGGTGGATCGGGTTGTTCATCGCCCGCAGCACCTTGCCGTCCGGGTCGGGCGGGGCGATGTGAGCCAGGTTCTCGGCCATGGTCTTGCCGGTGACGGTGAGGCAATCACCGTGCAGCAGGCCGGCATCCAGCAGCGCGCGCATCACCACGGGCACGCCGCCGATCTCGTCGACGTCCTTCATCACGTGGCGGCCGAAGGGCTTCACGTCGGCGAGGTGCGGCACCTTGTTGCCGACGCGGGTGAAGTCGGCGAGCGTCAGCTCGACCTCGGCTTCGCGGGCGATGGCCAGCAGGTGCAGCACCGCGTTGGTGGACCCGCCGAACGCCATGACCACGGCGATGGCGTTCTCGAACGCTTCCTTGGTCAGGATGTCGCGCGCGGTGATGCCGCGGCGCAGCATCTCGACGACGGCTTCACCGGACTTGCGGGCGTATTCGTCGCGGCGCTTGTCGATCGCGACGGGAGATGCGCTGCCCGGCAACGACATACCGAGAGCCTCGGCGGCCGACGCCATGGTGTTGGCGGTGTACATACCGCCACAGGCACCCTCGCCCGGACAGATGGCGCGCTCGATGATGTCGACGTCCTCGCGGGACATCAGCCCACGGGCGCACGCACCGACGGCCTCGAAGGCGTCGATGATGGTGACTTCCTTCTCGGTGCCGTCGGTCAGCTTCGCGACGCCGGGCATGATCGAGCCGTTGTAGAAGAAGACGCTGGCCAGGTCCAGTCGGGCGGCGGCCATCAGCATGCCGGGAATGGACTTGTCGCAGCCGGCGAGCAGCACGGAGCCGTCCAGGCGCTCGGCTTGCATCACCGTCTCGACGCTGTCGGCGATGACCTCGCGGGACACCAGCGAGAAGTGCATGCCCTCGTGGCCCATCGAGATGCCGTCGGAGACGGAGATGGTGCCGAACTCCAGCGGGTAACCACCGGCCGCGTGCACGCCGGCTTTGACGTCCTGTGCCAGCCGCTGCAGCGACATGTTGCAGGGGGTGATCTCGTTCCACGACGACCCGACGCCGATCTGCGGCTTGACCCAGTCGTCGTCGCCCATCCCTACCGCGCGCAGCATGCCTCGGGCTGCGGTTTTCTCGAGGCCGTCGGTGACGTCGCGGCTGCGGGGCTTGATATCGGGCTGATCTGCAGACATGCAGGTAATTATGCCCGCCGCCGCCAAGCGAAATTCCATTGGATACCCCTAAGGGGTATGCGGTACGCTGGGCTTATGACGGCAGACGAGTCGGGGGCCGCAAGGGGCCACGCTGAGACTTCTCACGGCGATGCGCCGCAGGAGGCCCAACACGGCTATTCGCCGAACAAGGACAACTACGCCAAGAGACTACGGCGGGTCGAGGGCCAGGTCCGCGGCATCGCCAAGATGATCGATGAGGACAAGTACTGCATCGACGTGTTGACGCAGATCAGCGCGGTGAACAGTGCGCTGCAGTCGGTCGCGCTGGCGTTGCTCGACGAGCACCTGGGCCACTGCGTGAGCCATGCGGTGGCGGTTGGCGGCGACGAGGCCGAGCAGAAGCTGGCAGAGGCCTCCGCGGCGATCGCGCGGCTGGTCCGGTCCTGACGCCGAGTCCGATCACGATGTCGGCCCGAGAGCGCCGTTGAACGTATATACGGTTATCTCTGCCCTCAGACCGACGTTGTGATCGTGCCGCGCCGCTAATGCCCCGCAACCACGTCAGACTCGTCGACCGTGACCGGGTCGTTGGCGCCGGGTAACCGCGAATACCCGGCGCACACCAGACCGAAGAACAGGTAGCCCAGGGCCACCTGGGGATTGGCCGCCCACGACACCTCGGGCGCGTGGATCAGGCCGATGAACGACAACGCCGCACCGACGACCGACGCGATCGCCGCGTAGAGGAACTTCTTCTCCAGGATGAAGGTCACCATGGTGCCCAAGATCAGACCGACCAACACCGCGCCCTGGCCCAGGGTCTGCAGACCCTGATAGACCACGCCCGCGCCGTTGAGCTTGTCCATCCCCACCGCACCGGCCGAGGTGCCTGCGGCGTTCAGCGCGTTGTCGACCAGGCCGCCGGCCCACTGCGCCAGGTTGGGTAGCAGGGCGGCAACCACGGCGACGGCGTGCAGGCGGGGCACTGCCTGGAACGCCTGGGCGCCGATCAGCAGACCGATGTAGAGCAGGATCGGGACGATCGCGGGTACCGGCAGCAGCGCGTCGAGCACGCCGAACAGGCCGAGGAAACAGAAGACCCCGATCACCACGCCGCTGGCCAACGAATACCCGGCCCGGCCGCCGGCGTCCTTCCAGCCGGGGTGGCCGATGTAGACGGCGGGTGGGAAGGGTGAACCGAAGGCCGATCCGATCACCGCGCCCGCGCCGTCCGCTAGCAGCACGCTGCGCAGGTTGTAGTTGTCGCCTGCGGCGGCCGCGCTCTCCACGTTGCTCATCGCTTCGGTGAAGTTGTACACGCCCAGGGGGATCGCGGTCCCGAGCAGCGGGGCCAGATGCGACAGGCCGGAGAACAACATGCCGATCCGCAGATCGGGCAGGCCGATCGCGATGTCGGACACCGCTTTGGCGACATCAGGGGGCGACATGAATCCGCCGATCCACCCGATGGCGGTACCGACGAGCAGGGCGGCCAGCCCCACCGGAATACCGAACGGCAGCTTCACGTCCGTGAAGAAGCCGATGAGGATGATCGCCAGCACGGGCAGACCGATCCAGGCGGCCTCCCACATCTGGGCGGCGGGCCGCATCGAGATGAACGTGATCGAGATACCGGCCAGGGTGCCCAGCATCGCCGCCCGCGGCGTCAGCTTGCGGATATAGGGCCCGACGAAGGCGCCGATCATCACGATGATGCCGATCATGAAGGCCCAGGCCAGTCCGGCCTGCCAAGCTTGCATCGCGTCCTTGGTCTTCAGGTACACCGGCAGCATCACCACGAAGACGACGATGAACATGTGCGGCACACTGGGGCCGTACGGCAAAGCCGTTACATCCGTGCGGTTTTCGCGCCGGGCGAGCCGGTGGGCCAGGAACGTGTAGTAGAGGTTCCCGAGGATCAGGGCCACCCCGAGTGCGGGCAGGATGGTGCCCAGTACGTCACCGGCCGGAACCTTGACGACGCCGATCATCAGACCCGTCAGCGTCAGCACGTTGACCAGGATGTTGAACCCCAGCCCGAAGAACGCGTTGGTATCGCCGCGCGTCCACCACGGGATGGACATGGCCGGCTTCGGGGTGTCGGCGGCCGGGGGATCGGAGACGTCGGTGGACATGGGCAGTCCTCTCTAGACCGCAGAAGGTGACGGGGTGGCGAGTTGTTGCAGTGCGGGAATGACCGCCGCGGTGTCCGCGACCCAGCCGAAGATGCCGCCCTGCGCGGTGATCATCTCCAGTCCCACCCGCTGGAAATCCGGGAAATACGAACCGACGCAATCGGATACGACGAGGCACTCGTAGCCACGGTCGTTGGCTTCGCGCGTGGTGGTGTGCACGCACACCTCGGTGGTGACACCGGTGACGAGCAGCTGCGTGATGCCCGCACCGGTCAGCACGTCCTGCAGCTCGGTGGCGTAGAACGCGCCCTTGCCCGGCTTGTCGATCACCACTTCGCCGTCGATCGGGGCCAGTTCGTCGACGATGTCGTGGCCGTATTCACCGCGGATCAGGATGCGCCCGTACTTGCCGGGGTCACCGATCCGCTTCGAGGGCGCACCGCGGCTGAGCTTGGCGGGCGGGCAGTCAGATAGGTCGGGTTCGTGGCCCTCCCTGGTGTGGATCACCAGGATTCCGGCCGCGCGGGCCGCGGCGATGAGTGCCGCCAGCGGTGGCACCACCTGGAGCAACTGGTCCACGTCGTTGCCAAGGCTCTCGCCGAACCCGCCGGGCAGCAGGAAATCGCGCTGCATGTCGATCACGATCAGCGCGGTCTGACCCGGCACGAGCGGGAACGGCGTGGGTTCGGCGGGGACGGCGACGGTCGTCATGCGCACTCCTCGACCATCGCCGCGGCGACCGCGGCTGTCGGGCGGGGCTCATCGAGGATTCGCGCGGCCAAGGTCAGTGCGGTGTCGTCCGACAGCGCGTTGCCCAGCAGCATCGCGCTGTACGGACGTCCGTCACCGGTCGCTCCGAGCGGGACCGCGACGCCCACCAGGTCGAGCAGATTGCCGAAATGTGTGTAGTGACCCAGCATCGTGTTGCAGTTGATCGGATTCGCCAGGACCTGTTCGACGGTGAACGTGGTCCCGATGGTCGGCACCACCAGGAGGTCCATGGTCTGCCAGAGGCGGCCCACCTCGGCTTTGAGCTCCTGCAGTTTCTGCAGTGCCGCAAACGCGTCCACCGCGGTGTAGTTCAGCCCGCTGCGGAAGATCTCCCGCACCACGGGGTGGATCGAATCGGGTTGCCGGGCAAGGAAATCGCCGAACTCGACCAGTCTTTCGGCCACCCACGGGCCCTGATAGAGCAGCGCTCCCGCGGCGAGGAACGGTTCGAGCGACACGTCCACGATCACGGCCTGGCGCTCGAGGTGTGCACGGAAATTCAGATGCGCCGCGCGCATGGCGTCGTCGCTGAAGAACTCCAGCTCGGCGACCGGAGGCAACCCGACCCGGATCGGGCCACCGTCGTGGCGCGGGCCCCGGTCGCGCGACCACGCGTCGGCGTCGTCGCGGGCGGCCATCACGTCGAACACCCGGTCGACGTCGTCGATGCAGCCCGCCATCACACTGAGGCAGTCAAGTGACTTGCACGCCGGTACCAATCCGACCGTGCTGATCAGCCCGCGGGACGGCTTGAAACCCACCACACCGTTGAGGGCGGCGGGTACCCGTCCGGACCCGGCGGTGTCGGTGGCCACCGCGAACGGCACCTGGCCCAGGGCCACCGCCAGCGCGGAGCCCGAACTGGACCCGCCCGAGATGAGGCCACCACCGAAGACGCTGCGCGGCACCGGGTAGGGCGTGCGGGTGCCGTTGAGGCCGGTGGCGAACTGGTCGAGGTTGGTCTTGCCGACGTAGAGCGCACCCGCGTCGAGCAGGCGTTGCACCGCCGGGGCGGTGCGCTCCGCGACGTACGCGTAGTCAGGGCAGGACAGGGTGGTGGGAACCCTGGCGACGTCGATGCTGTCCTTCACCCCGAAAGGCACGCCGTACAGCGGCAGGGTGCGGGCACCGGGCCTGTTCTCGATCTCGACCGCGGCCGCCAGCAGCTCCTCGCGGGGCACGACGGACAGCCAGGTGCCGTCGTCACCCCGGGCGGCGATGGCGTCGGCGACGCGGGCCGCGGTCTTGGCTGGGGAGCCGGTGCCACCGGCGTGGGAATCGAGGATCTCGGCCACCGACGGGCCGATCGCCGGACCGCTACTGATTCCCCGGTCGCTACGTTCCTGACCGTCGTGCGCATCTGAACCCATGCCTGACGATTGTCGGCAGAATAATGGCGCTGGCAGTACCGCCGTGTGTCGATCGTGTTAGCGGTCGCGGTGGAGCGAAATCCGGCTACCTGCCGAGTTCACGTTCGATGCGCTGGACCTTCGCGGTGAGCTGGCCGGTGTAGCCCGGGCGGATGTCGGCTTTGAGGACCAGACTGACGCGGGGCGACACCGCAGTTACCGCTTCTACGGCCCGTTTGACCACGGCCATCACCTCGTCCCATTCGCCCTCGATGTTCGTGAACATCGCATTGGTCTCGTTGGGCAGGCCCGACTCTCGCACCACTCGCACGGCCGCTGCGACGGCTGCGCCGACACCCCCGGCTTCGTCGCCACCCATCGGGCTGACGCTGAATGCAACAATCACATGGTCGATTGTGCGCGGATCGTTTGGCGATCGCCCGATTGGTGCGGTCCTAGCGGGTCGCGGGCCTTTGCGGCGTAGGTAACAGATGACGCCGCGCGGCCGATGAACAACCCAGGTCAGGGGGCATTCCCGCCTGACGTACTGCGGCTGCGCCGCAGGTCAGTCCCAGTAGCCGGCCAGATTGCTGTGCGACACTGGGGAAAGTTGTGAACTGGAGGTGGCGGATGCCGCAGTGGAAGAGCAAGCTCCTGACCGCGGTCGTGGCGGCCGGACTGGTCGCCGGGATGACCGTCGTAACCCCGTCTGCGCTGGCCGACCCGGATGCGCCGGACCCAGGCGTGGCAGCTGCGCCGATTGATCCTGGCCTGCCCGTCGAGGCCCCACTGCCGCCGCCGATCCCGCCGATCGGTGACCCGTTCGCTCCCCTTCCGCCTCCCGTGCCGATCCCGGGCGCCCCGGTCCCCGGCGACCCGCAGCCGATCCCGGCAGGCACCCCGGCCGGACAGAATCCGACCCCGTTCGTCGGGCAGCCGCCGTTCAACCCGCCGACCTTCAACCCGGTCAACGGGTCCATGGTGGGCGTGGCCAAGCCGATCTACATCAACTTCGCGCGGCCCATCGCCAACAAGCAGATGGCGCAGGACGCCGTGCACATCTCGTCGAACCCGCCGGTGCCGGGCATGTTCTATTGGGTGACCGACACGCAGCTGCGCTGGCGGCCCATCGCCTTCTGGCCGGCGAACACCGTCGTCAACATCGACGCCGCGGGCACCAAGTCCAGCTTCCGGACCGGCGACTCGCTGGTCGCCACCGCGGACAACGCGACGCACCAGATGACGATCAGCCGCAACGGCGTGGTCGAGAAGACCTTCCCGATGTCCATGGGCAAGGCCGGCGACGAGACCAAGAACGGCACCTACTACGTGCTGGAGAAGTTCGCGGAGGTGGTGATGGACTCGTCGACCTACGGCGTTCCCGTCGACTCCCCGCAGGGCTACAAGCTGAAGGTGCAGAACGCGGTCCGCATCGACAACAGCGGTGCGTTCGTGCACAGCGCGCCGTGGTCGGTGGCCGATCAGGGCAAGCGCAACGTCAGCCACGGCTGTATCAACCTGTCGCCCGACAACGCCAAGTGGTTCTACGACCAGTTCGGCAGCGGCGACCCGATCGTCGTGAAGAACTCGGTCGGCTTGTACAACTACTCGGACGGCGCGGGCGACTGGCAGTGGGGCATGCAGACCCCTGCCGCCGCGGCTCCCGCGACCTCGAGCGGTTCCGGCACGCGCTGACGCACGCGAAAGACCCCTATTTCGTTGGAAATAGGGGTCTTTCGCGTTTCGGGGAACTCTCCGCCTGGTGTGTGTGCGTTGACTGTGCGTCTACGCTGCTCGCTACTCGATCTTTCTCGGCGCCAACGCACGCTCAACACACGATGTTCGTTGAGTGTGCGCTGTGGCTGACTTTCTTCGAGTACCGAACGGCTAGGACGCACAATCAAATTCGGCTCGATGTTGACCCTGCACTTACCCTCACCGTCACCTCGGGAGTTGTCGCGCCCTGCCGCAGAATCAACTGACTCTGCGCTCAGGTGACGCCGGCTAGTTCCAGATCCGCACGCGCTCGGCGGGCTCGAGGTAGAGCTCGTCGGAGGTGCTGACATCGAACGCCTCGTAGAACGAGTCGATGTTCCGGATGACGCCGTTGCACCGGAACTCCGGCGGCGAGTGCGGGTCGACGGCCAAGCGCCGAATGGCTTCGGCGTCACGGGATTTGGTGCGCCACACCTGCGCCCAGCCGAAGTAGACGCGCTGGACACCGGTCAGCCCGTCGATCACCGGGGCTTCCGCGCCGCCCAGTGACAGCTCGTAGGCCAGCAGCGCGATGGACAGTCCGCCCAGGTCGCCGATGTTCTCGCCGACGGTGAACGCGCCGTTGACATGATGAGAGGCTTCCAGTGCGCGCGGCGAAAACGACTCGTACTGCTCGATCAACGCCTTTGTGCGCAAACCGAATTCGGCGCGGTCGGCGTCGGTCCACCAGTCGACGAGGTTGCCGTCGCCGTCGTACTTGGCGCCCTGGTCGTCGAAGCCGTGCCCGATCTCATGCCCGATCACCGCGCCGATGCCGCCGTAGTTGGCGGCGTCGTCGGCGTCGGCGTCGAAGAACGGCGGCTGCAGAATGGCTGCGGGGAAGACGATCTCGTTCATGCCCGGGTTGTAGTAGGCGTTCACCGTCTGCGGCGTCATGAACCACTCGTCGCGGTCCACCTCGCTGCCCAGCTTGGCCAGTTCTCGGTCGTGCTCGACGGCCTGGCCGCGCAGGTAGTTGCCGTACAGGTCGCCGGCGTCGATGACCAGCGCCGAGTAGTCGCGCCAGCGCGCCGGGTAGCCGATCTTGGGGGTGAACTTGTCCAGCTTGGCCAGCGCGCGCTGCCGGGTTTCCGGCGTCATCCACTCCAGGTTGGTGATGCTGACCCGGTAGGCCTCGCGCAGGTTGGCCACCAGTTCATCCATGCGGGCCTTGTGTGCGGGCGGGAAATGCCGGTCCACGTACAGCTTTCCGACGGCGTCGCCCATCAGGCCCTCGACCAGGCCGACGCCGCGCTTCCAGCGGTCCCGGATCTCCTCGGTGCCGGACAGCAGGCGGCCGTAGAACGCGAAGTTCTCGGCGATCAGGTCGTCGGTCAAGATCGGGGCGCGGCCGCTGATCAGGCGCCAGCTCAGCCACGCCTGCCAGTCCTCGAGCGGTTCGGCGGCCCACAGCGCCGCGAACGCGACCAGGAAGTCCGGTTGCCGCACAACGACTTCCGCGACCACGTCGGTCGACGTACCCACCGCCGACAGCCAACCGGCCCAGTCGAAACCGGGTGCCTCGTCGGCCAGATCGCTGAACCGCCGCAGGTTGTAGCTCAGGTCCGCGTCGCGGCGCTTCACCACATCCCAGTGCGCCGCGGCCAGTTTGGTCTCCAGCGCCACGATCCGGGCAGCGGTCTCGGACTGGTCGCCCCCGAGCACCAGGCTCAGCATGCGCGCGATGTGCTCCGGGTAGGCGGCCAGCACCGCGGCGTGCGCCGGTTCGCGGTAGTAGGACTCGTCGGGCAGGCCGAGGCCGGACTGCGTGAAGTGCAGCAGGTACCGGGTCGAGTCCTTGGAGTCGGTGTCGACGTACGCGCCGGCGCCACCACCGACGCCGGTGCGCTGCAGCCCGCCCAGCACAGTGGCCAAAGCGGCAGCGTCTGCGGCGTCGGAGACCAGAGCCAACTCAGTCAGCAGCGGTGCCAGGCCGACGGCGTCGACCCGCGCGGTGTCCATGAAGCTCGCGTACAGGTCGCCGATGCGCTGAGCATCGGAGCCAACA
This sequence comes from Mycobacterium sp. PDNC021, assembly GCF_048282635.1. Lineage (NCBI taxonomy): Bacteria > Bacillati > Actinomycetota > Actinomycetes > Mycobacteriales > Mycobacteriaceae > Mycobacterium > Mycobacterium sp. PDNC021. Next base: position 481,742 of record NZ_CP182502.1, on the reverse strand, counting down.
GGGCCCGAGGCCGTCGTGATGAGATCGCGCACCTGTTCCTCGGCACGGTCGGCCAGCAGCCGGAAGGCACCGTCGGTGGCCCGGTCGGCCGGGATGTCGTAGTCGGTGAGCCACCGGCCGTTGACGTGACCGAACAGGTCGTCCTGCGGGCGGGCCCCGGCGTCGAGGTAGCTCAGGTCGATACCGGATCGGGGAGAGGTAGCTTCGAGAGTCACCTCGCCATCCTGCCATCGCCGCTGCAGTGCCGGCGGGCGCTGCGGGTAGCCTCACGCGCATGCCCGACGAGCGCAGCGAAGACTCCGCCGAAACAGACGCAGCGGAAGACGCCGCTCCGGCCCGCGCGGCCACGGATGCCAAGCCCGCCGCCAAGGCCACGCCGCCGAGCGATCAGGCTGATCGAATCTTCAGCCCCTACGGCATCGTCTCGGCGGTGCTGGGCGTCCTTGCTGTTGTGGCGGTGGTGACGGCTACCTGGGTCTACCTGGGCCACCGCGCCGACGATGCGGAGCGCGCGCACGAGGCGCAGGCGATGAAGGCCGCCGCCGAGTGGGCCAGCCTGCTGATCAACATGACCAAGGACAACGTCGCCGTCAACGTGCCGAAGCTGCACGAGGGCACGGTCGGCCAGCTCAACGCCGACTTCGACGCGACGGTCGCGCCGTTCACCCAGCTGGTGCAGAAGCTGCAGAGCCAGACTGCCGGACAGATCGAGTCCGTCGCGCTGGAGACGCTGCATCACGTGCCGCAGGGGGAGCAGGGCAAACCGCCGGTCCAGCCGGAGCTGGCGGCCATCTCGTCGGACACCACGACGGTGATGGTGATCGCGACATCCGTGAGCCAGAACGCCGGTGCCAAGCCGCAGACCGTGCGCTGGCGGCTGCGCCTCGGGGTGTCCGACGTCGGCGGCAAGATGCTGATCTCACGATTGGAGTCGCTGCGATGAGGAACGCGTGGCGGGTACTGGCCTTTGACGTCCTGGCGCCGCTCGCGGTGCTGGCGAGCCTCGTCTACATCGGGCTGGCCCTGGACCGGCCGCTGTGGTGGGTCGTGGTGGGCACGATCGTCGGGCTGCTGGTGCTGCAGGCGTCGGTGGTCAACTTCGTGCTGTTCCGCCGGGACGGCGTGACGATGGGCACCGATGACGACGCGCCCAAGTTGCGGCTCGCGGCCGTCGGGCTGACGGCGGTCGCCGCGGCCGCGGCCGCCATCGTGGGCTACACAAAGTGGACGGTGCCGGACCGCGCCACCAGCAACGACATGTCCACGGTGGTCGGTATCGCCAGCAGCGTCGCGGAGGCGTCGGCGACCTTCACCCCCGGCGCACCGAACGTCTCCATCGACCGCGCCACCTCGCTGATGGCGCCGCAGCGCGCGGAGGCCTACCGCAACGAGTTCAATGCGGTCACCAAGGATCTCACCAGTCGCGGGGTGGCCGGCCAGGCCAGCACCATCTCGGCCGGTATCGAGACCATCGGCCCGAATTTCGCGAGTGTCGCGGTGGTCATGCGGGCCACTCAGAACAGCCCCAACAAGCCTGCGCAGGCGACGGTGCTGGGCCTGCGGGTCACGCTGACGAAGCAGGACGACCGCTGGCTGGTCATGGACGTGACCCCGATCGCGTCACGCTAGGCGGTCGAGAAGGACCAAATGGTCGTGGCCGGCGAGTCAGAAGCAACCATTTGGTCCTTCTCGACGGGCGTCTATGAGCGGGCGGAACGCATCCTGGCGAACCGGTCCGAGAGCCGGCGCATCCGCACCAGCAGCGCGGCCGACGGGCTGGTGGTACCGGCCACGTAGGTCGAAAGTTCTTGTGCGCCAACACCGATGCGGGACGCGAACTCGGTCTCGCTGAGGCCGGAGCGTTCCATCAGAAGCCGGATCTGGCGGGCCACCTCGGCGCATTCGTTGGCCTCGAGCTGGGTGCGGGTGCGGTCCAGCACCTCGGATAGTGCCTTGGAGATGCCGTAGGGGTTGGTCGTCGCCAGGATCTCTTCGACCTGACGGGCCGTGCGGCCGAACGGGTCACGTTTGATGGCCACGACGATGCGCTGCCAGACCGCGAGGTCGTCGTTCTCCAACGCGGCGCGGATGGCCGACGTCGACCAGAACTCGACGGGCTTCTCGCCGGGGGCCTGCGCCGGGAACGCGACGGTCGGTGCCCCGTTGGTGCCGGCTGCGGTAGAGGCACCGGGATCGTCGGCACCAGAAGGGGTGTCCCTCACTTCGGATGTCAACGTCACCTCGCCTCCTCCAACATGGCCACTGCCACCGCCAGACAACGCTGTTTGACGTCGGGCCAATCTGCCGTTTCCTGGTCGTCGAACGGGTGCGGGTCGGCCAACCTGCGGACCAACTGGGTGGCCACCCACTGGTTCTTCGACCGTTCTCCACAGTAATACCCGTCAATTCCGGCGAGAACCGCGGCCGCAGTCCGGATGTCCATGCATGACACCAGGTCGACGAAGTCGGCGTAGTCCTGGACGCTGTTGCGGGACATGATCAGGTAGCCCTTGAGCCGCAGTGTTTCGGCGCCCGTCGGGATCTCCAGCCGGTCGCCGGTGGGCAGCAGCACCGTCGTGGTCTCCACCGGGCTGCGGCGCTCGATGGCGGGGCCGTCGCTCTCGCTGAGCGACAGGGCGTCGAGGGCGACCGACAGCCGTCCGCCCCACATGGTGACCGGGTGCACGTCGGGGTTGTCCGACGCGGACCGGGACTGACCGTGCGAGCGGCGTCGCAGCAGTGCCAGCCCGGTGCGCGACCCGTCCTTGCGAGCGGGTGCCGCCGCGATGCGGCGCGGCACAGCCCGCGGCACGTACTGCGGCTCGCCGGGCTCGCCGCCGCTGCAGCCGCTGAACGCCAGCGGGTCGGAGACCGTAACCGTCTGTGCGGCAAGGGTTTGCAGCTTCGCCGCGGACTTGACGACGCTGCGCAGTTCGGAGCCGGAGGGGCCGAGGGCAGAGATGTCGTCGGGGATGATGACCAGACTGCCGGTGTCGGTGGTGGGCAGCGGCTTCTCGAAATCCACCGACGGCAGCAGGCGGTCCAGCCACGCGGGCAGCCACCAGTTCCACTGGTCGAACATCGCCATCAGCGCGGGCACCAGGACCAGCCGCACCACGGTCGCGTCGACCGCGATGGCGACGGCGCACGCCACGCCCATCTGCGCCACCAGCGGCATGCCGGCGAACGCGAAACCGATGAAGACGGCGATCATGATCAGCGCGGCGCTGGTGATGGTCCGGGCGCTGGTGCTGACGCCATACGCGACGGCGTCGCGGGTGTTGCCGGTCTGCAGGAAGCGTTCCCGGATGCGGGTCAGCAGGAAGATCTCGTAGTCCATGGACAGACCGAAGGTCATCGCCAGCACCAGCGGCGGAATGGTGGTGTCCAGCGATTCCAGGGGCTTGAACCCGAGCGCGCTGAACCAGCCCCACTCGAAGACGATCACCAGGCTGCCGTAGGCCGCGGCCACGGACAGCACCGTCATCAGGACGCCCTTGAGCGCCAGCACGACCGAGCGGATGGAGATCAGCAGCATCACGAACGCGATCAGCGACACGAAGACGAACACCAGAACCTCGGTGTTCGCGACGCGGTGGTCGAAGTCCATGATCAGCGCCGTCGGTCCGCCGACCGCGATCGCGACATTCGGGCCCGCGACGCCCGGCAGATGCTGCCGCAGCCACGTGATCGAATCGCGCGCGACCAGGTCCTCGGGATCGACTGCCAGCACGACTGAGAACAGGGCGCTGCGGTTGTCGTTGCTGAACACCGGCGGTGCCACCTGCGACACGTCGGGCGCCTGCGTCATGGTCTGGTGCAGCGCATCGAGGGTCGCGGTGTTCTGCGGGTCGGAGGCCGTCGCGTCGGGGAAGGTCGCCAGGATCCGGATCGGGCCGAGGGCACCCGGGCCCAGCGCTTCGGCCGCCGCGGCCACGCCGCCCCGGATTTCGTGGGTCGGCTGGAACTGCCGCAGCATGCTGTTGCCCAGCTGCATGCCGAACGACGGTGCCGCCAGAGCGATCAGGAAGACGGTGGCCAGCAGCGCCGACAGCCATGGTCGGCGCATGGTGCGTTCGGTCCACTGGGTCCAGAACCGGGACTGCGTGACGTCCGGGCGGCGCGTGACGTGCAGCCACGACGAGCGTTTGGCGACCCGCTTGCCGAACGTGGCCAGCACCGCCGGGATCAAGGTGGTCGAGGTCAGCACCGCGACGGCGACGGCCAGGATGGCGCCGGTGGCCATCGACGACAGCACCGGCGTGCCGATCAGGTAGATGCCGGTGATCGAGGCGATCACCGTCAGGCCCGACAGCAGTACCGCCAGCCCGGACGTCGCCATCGACGCGTCGACGGCCTGTTCCGGGTCCCGGCCGGCGCGCAGCTCCTCGCGGAAGCGCATGAGGATGAACAGCGAATAGTCGACGGCCAGCGCGATGCCGAACATCGACAGCGTCGTCGTCACGAAGACGCTCATGGTGACCCAGATGGACAGGAGGAAGACCACCCCCATCGTCACGATCACCGTGCAGGCGCCGAGCAGCATCGGCATGGCCGCGGCGGCGAGTGACCCGAACACCGCGAGCAGCACGATCAGCACGATCGGCAGGTTCCACTTCTCGGCCTCTGCGACGTCGTGCTTGGTGGTCTCGCTGGCGGCCGCGCCGAGCGCGCCCTGCCCGATGACGTACAGCCGGACCTTGCCGTCGGCGGTCTTACCGGGCTTGCCACCCTCGATGCCGACGGCCTTACGCAGCTTCTTGGCGATGTCGACGGCGCCGCTGTTGTTGAAGTCGAGCTGCAACGTCACGACGTAGGGTTTGCCGGCCTGCGGCTCGGCCTGCGTGGGGTCGGGCACGACCTTGACGTTGGAGACGCCCGCGGCGATGCGTTTCAGCTCGTCGACGGCGGCGGTCATGTCGTCTTGCGACGCGTTGGCGTTCGGGGCCGCGACCAACGCCAGCGGCGAGGCGCCCTCGTCCGGGAAGTGGTCCTCGAGCTCGTACTGGACGTGCAGGGACTGGGAGCCGGCGACTTCGAACCCGCCTCCGCTGAGATTGCTGGACTGGGTCGCCGCGAGATACAGAGACGGCACCATGAGCAGCAGCCAGGTGGCGAAAACCGCCCAGCGCCAACGCCGAAGCAGACCGCTCAGCCGCATCATCAACTGCTGGATGGCGAACCTTCTTCCTGCGGTCGTCCCGGTTGCCACCGGAGTGTTTTTGATCGGCGTTGCGTGCGGCCGACCCTACCCCAGTATGGGGTAGGGTGACCGGCTCGCGAGCGCCGTTGAGGCGCCTGGCGGGAACCTTGATCCAACTGCAACCGGGCGATTTCGGGACCCGCCAGCAACCCCGGGTGTGACGGTTGGGGCGTCGCTCGGGCCGGAGCCAACCGGCCGGTGACCTGGATGTTTGCTGTGTGGATTGGGCAGTGGCCCGGCGCCGATGGCAAGATGGCGGGAGCCGAATCCCGGATGCGGTCCGGCACCTCTTCAGGTGCCACGCCGGGAAAGCAGTGTTTGCCGAGTGTTTACACGGCCGTAGTTGGCCGGTAAACCCGTGAGGAGATTTGCCATGAAGACGACCAGCGTGACCGTTCGCCGTGGACTTGCCGGGGTGTTCGCTGTAACAGCGCTCGGCGGTGTCGTGGTGACGTCGTTCGGTGCCCCGTCGGCCGGTGCGGGCCAGGATCCGTGCGCGGCCAGCCAGGTCGCCAAGACCATCGGCATGGTGGCCACCTCGACCGGCACCTACCTGGACGCACACCCGGTCGCCAACCAGACCTTGACCACCATCTCGCAGCAGCAACCCGGCCCGCAGTCGTTGGCAGCGCTGAAGACCTACTTCGACGCCAACCCGCAGGAGGGTGCCGCGCTGCAGAACCTCCAGGCGCCGCTGGTGACGTTGTCCTCGCAGTGCAAGCTGCCGTTGACCTTGCCGCAGCTGATGGGGCTGATGCAGTCGGCGCAGCAGAGCAGCGGCCTGCCGGCCACGTTGCCGGCGATGCCGAGCGTGCCCGGTGCCGTGCCGTTCACGCCCACCCTGCCCGGTGTCACGACGGCGACGGGTTCGGTGCCGCCGGCCCAGGCGGTGTCGGCGGCGCAACCCGCCGCACGCTAGGCACAACAGGCGGTCAGCAGCTCTTTCTGCTTATCTTTGTGGGGCCGGTAGCCCCGTCGGGGTTTCGCTACCGGAACTCTCGACGAAGGGGTTTGACCACATGATGCTCACCGCTCTGGCCAAGCGACGCGTTGTTGCCGGTTTCATCGGCACCGGCGCGATCGCCGGCACCATGCTGTTCGGTGCCGTCCCGTCGGCCCTCGCCGACGATCTGCCGCCGAACTGCACCTCTGCGGACATAGCCGGCGTCAAGTCAGGCGTTGAGGCGTCGACCTCCGCCTACCTGTTCACCCACCCGGATGTGAACGACTTCTTCACCAGCCTGCGGGGCCTGTCCAGGGATCAGGCGCACGCCAAGGTCAAGCAGTACCTGGCCGCGAACCCGCAGACGAAGGCCGAGCTGCAGGGCATCCGGCAGCCGCTCAAGGACATCCGCGACCGCTGCGGTCTCCCCGGCCCTGCCGCGCGCTAGTTTTCAGCGATTTCGGCGTGATTCGTAACGGCTATCGATACGAATCACGCCGAAATCACTTGCGGAATCGAGCCACGCCGCGCCAGCCGAGCAGGAAGACGGCGGTGACGGTCGACGCGACGATGACGAAGCTGACCGCGACGCCCTGCGATGAGGCCTTGCGCAGCAGCATGCCGATCACGATGGTGCTGATCCAGATCGCCAAGCCGGTCGGGACCAGTGCCGTCGGGCGACGCCAGCCCTGCGACAGCGCCCAGCCCGCGACGGTGCCGGTCAGGAACGGCCAGCTCGTGTGCGCGACTCCCGCGAGGGTGATGCCCTCGGCGTGACTGCGCCGCCCGATGGCGCAGAAGATCACCACCAACACCACGTCTGTGAGGAAAGCCTTTGCGGCGCTGCGGTTTCCGGTGGCCTGCTCAGTTGTCATAAGTCATCACGTCCAGGTTCAATGGGCTGACATTGTCTTCGTCGCGGGCGGTGAACCCCGGCTGCATCCGGGCGGGGCCACCGACGTCGAGCGCGTCGGCCGCCGCCATGTCGGCCAGCCGGCCGGTGAGCTTGAACGACCGGAAGACGAACGGCAGGCCGTCCGCACGCAGCGGGTCGGGTGTGCTCATCACGTGGAAATGCAAGTGCGGCGCAGTGGAATTGCCGGTGTTGCCCACGTTCCCCAGCACCTGTCCGGTACTCAGCCGATCACCCGGCTTGACCTTGACGGTGCCGGTCTTCAGGTGCGCGTAGAACGCGAAGTTGCCGTTCCCGATGTCCTGGACGACGTGGTTGCCGCCGTACTGCGCCAGCGTGAGGCCGGTCGGGTCGACGCCGGGCACCTGTTCGGGCAGGCCGTCGAGCACGGCCACCACCGGGCCGTCGGCAACCGCGTGCACCTCGGAGCCGAAGTAGGCATAGCTGTCTGTCCTCGCGCGATCCCCGCTGAACAGCTGCCCGTCGGCCAGTAGCTGCTCGTAGTCGATGGCGAATCGCTCTGCGCCCCAGAGCTTTCCGTCGATAGGGTTCAGCGCCATCCGGTGCGGCGTCATGTCGCAGCAGCTGTTGGCGTCGGCCCAGCCGGAGCCGCGCAGTGGCGGGTCGATGGCGGCGGGCTTTCGGTCGGACACCGTCACGGGCGCGACGTTCTCGGTCACCACCGGCGGCACGAGTGGCGGCATCGGCCTGGGTACCTTGACCACGACACGGTGTGAAAGCTGTTGGGGTACCGCGCTTCCCGCGGTCAGGCTGACGTCCAGCCACACTATCGACCGCTGGCCGGGGCCCAGCTCGTTGGTGCTGACCCGGGTGCCCATGGTCCGGGTCCAGTAGCCGAGGCCGGCGCCGGACAGTTGCAGCAGCGGACCGGCCGGCCCCATGACGGCGACGGAGTCCACCGTCACGGGCTCGGGCGAGGTGTTGGTCAGCAGCAGTTCGTACGCCAGGTGCACGCGGCCGTCGGTGGCCGGAACGGGGACCGGCGCGGCCACGACGTCGGCCAGCACCGGCGTGACGATCGGCTCGGACGAACTGGTGGAACTGCTTGGGGGAGTGGATGATTGAACCGGTTTCGGAGCCGGTGCGCAGGAGGTCAGTGCGGCGACGAGCAGGAGCGCCGCCGCCCGACTACCCGGTGTCATGCGGTGCCTCGGGCGCGTCGGGCGCCGGACCCGGCGCGGTGTCAGAGGACCCGGGAGCATCTGGATCGAAGTCCTTCTCGGTGCGGAACAGGAAGAAGAACACCACCCAGCCGATCGCCGAGATGAAGATCCAGCTGACCAGTCGATAGATCAGCATCGTCGAGATGGCCGCCGCGAGCGTCATGCCGCTGGACACCAGGCCGGGCACCAGCACCGCCTCGACCACCAGCAGCCCACCGGGCATCAGGGGAATCGCCCCCACCGCGCGGGCCGCGGCGTACGCGACCGTCAGCCCGGCCAGCGACGGATGCCCGCCGGTGGCGTAGGCCGCGCACGCCAGGCACGCGACGTCGGCGACCCAGTTGAACAGCGACCAACTGAACGCGACGGTCAAGGTCCGGCGGCTCAGGCTCACCGACTCCAGCTGGTTCAGGGTGCGGCGCCAGCCGTCCAGCCCGGCATCGGCGGGCTTGCCGCGCAACGAGTTGAACCACGACAGCAGGCGCACCCCGATGCCGTCGATCTGCTGGGGGTTGGCGGCGACGGTCTGGGCCAGCAGCAGCAGTGCCACGAAACCGCCGACCGTGAAGATCAGTGACAGCGGGTTCTTGCTCGCGCCGAGCAGGACCGCGCCACCCAACCCCAGCAGGGCCAGGCCGACCACCTGCAGGGCCCCGGACATCACCAGCTGCCACGACGCCACCAGCGGCGAGGCGCCCCACAGCCGCTGCTGGCGGTACACGAAGGTGGCCGAGAGCACCGGACCGCCGGGCAACGTGGTGGACAGCGCGTTGCCCGCGTAGAACGCCGCCTCGGACCGCCATTGCTTGACCTCGACGCCGGCCGAGCGGAGCAGGGTGCGCTGAATCTGCGCGAAGCTGTGCATGGAGGCCAGGGCCGCGACGGCCGCCGCGGCGACCCACCACCACGTCGCCGACAGCAGACTGCGCCACGCCTTGGCCAGTTGCTCCCACACCAGCACGACCTCGATGGTCAGCACGGCAACGGCGACGCCGATGAGAACCCAGCGCAGCCACCAGTATTTGCCGCGTGCCCGACCCGACTGCGGACGGGCGTCACCGCGACGGCACGCCATCCAGGAGCCGCGACGGCGAGCCGTCAGCGGACCTCCTGAAGCCTCGTGAGACACGCACACAGCGTATCCGGCGTGTCGCGGGCGGCTCGCCGTGTGCGGTAAGCATTGTGCAACAACGTCGTGGAATCATGCGCGATCCCCTCCGGCTCTCGCTGGGCGTCACCCCGCGGCGCTACGCTGGCGCCCATGTCACAAGCCGACGCAGCGGTCGATCCGGTGGTACGTAAGGCCGCAGCCTGGTCATGGCGGCTGTTGGCGATCTTCGGTGCGGTGCTCGCCGTCCTGTGGGTGGTCATCAAGCTCGAGGTCATCGTGGTGCCGGTGCTGCTGGCGACCCTGGCGGCAGCGTTCCTGCTGCCGGCCGTGGACCTGCTGACGCGGCGCGGACTGCCGCGCGGTGCAGCCGTCGCGGTGATGCTGCTGAGCTCCATCGTGGTGATGGGCGGCATCCTGACGTTCGTCGTCTTCCAGTTCATCGACGGCGCCCCGGCGCTGGTCGAGCAGGTGGCCAAGAGCATCGACGGCGCCCGCAAATGGTTGACCGAAGGCCCGATCCTGCATCTGAGCAGCGATCAGATCAACAGCGTCGGGCAGACCGCCATCGACGCTCTGAAGAACAATCAGGCCAAGTTGACCAGCGGGGTCTTCTCCACCGCCGGCGCGCTCACCGAGATCATCACCGGGATGCTGCTGGTCCTGTTCACCCTGATCTTCCTGCTGCACGGCGGACGCGACATCTATGCCTTTGTCACCAGGATCTTCCCGGCCTCGGTCCGGGATCGGGTGCGGGATGCCGGCCGGGCCGGATTCGGCTCGCTGATCGGGTATGTCCGCGCGACGTTCGTGGTCGCTCTGGTCGATGCCGTCGGCATCGGCACCGGGTTGGCGATCATGGGTGTGCCCCTGGCCCTGCCGCTGGCATCCCTGGTGTTCCTGGGTGCGTTCGTCCCGCTGGTCGGTGCCGTGCTGACCGGTTTCGTGGCAGTGGTGGTGGCGCTGATCGCCAAGGGCTGGATCTACGCGTTGATCGCGCTCGGCCTGATCATCGCGGTGCAGCAGCTGGAGGCCCACGTGCTGCAGCCCATCGTGATGGGCCGCGCGGTGTCCGTCCACCCGCTCGCAGTCGTGCTGGCGATCGCCGGTGGCGGTGTCACCGCCGGCATCATCGGCGCACTGATCGCCGTGCCCATCGTCGCGTTCCTCAACAGCGCCATCCGGGTGCTGATCGCCAGCGATCCTGAGGCCACCGAGGCCGAGCTACTCGCCGAGGCCGGCGCGGTAGCCGCCGCGACGGTCTCGCAGGGGCCGACGCCGCCTGCTACAGACGGCCCTCGCGGCGCAGCAGATCCGCAGCGCTGACCCCGCCGCCGGTACCGCGACGCTGGGTCTCCCCGGTGTCGATCTTCTCGGTGGAATCCGGGGCATCGGCCGGCTGGGCGCGGAACGCCGTGGTCGGCTCGTTGCCCTGATCGGCAGGTGCGTCTGACGGAGTCTGGATCTGCGGCCCGGAGGCGCTGAGGTTGCCCCGCAGCTGACCGAGCCACGACTCGATCTCCCGGTTGCCGGTGGCGCCCTGGCCCGGCTCGGCCGGCCGGACACCACCCGGCGCGCGGAACGCCGTAGTGGCGGGATCGGAGGGCTGACGGAAGGCGGTGGTCGCCGGGTCGCCGATCGCCGCGGTCGGCGGCGTCGGGTCGTTCTGCGGGGTGACCGCGCGGGTCACGTTCGACACCACGTTGCGGAAAGCGCCCTTGGCGGCGCTGAATCGCGTGGTCGCGGGCTCAGCGGGCTCAGTGGACTGAGCAAGCGAGGCCGGCGGGGCCGACGGCGGCACAGGCGGGGCCTGCGGAACCGGTGGCAGCGGGGGAGCGCTCGGCATCCGATTGGTCGGTGCCTGACTCGGCGGCTGCGGCTGACCCGGGTTGATCCGGGTCGGGACGGCACGCTGGCCGGCAGCCGGATGCGTCGGATCATGCGGCGCGCGGACCGGGGCTCCGGAACCGACCAGGGCACGCGGGTCTTCGGGTTCGCGGACCGCGGGACGCTTGCGCTCGTCGGGCAACTCGGTCTCGCCGAGACCCAGCTTCTGCTGAACGCGCTTCATCCACAGCGGCGCCCACCAGCAATCGTCGCCGAGCAGCTTCATGACGGCCGGGACCAGGAACATCCGGATCACGGTGGCGTCGAGCAGCAGCGCCATCAGCAGGCCGAACGCCAGGTACTTCATCATCACCAGGTCGGAGAACGCGAACGCGCCGACGACGACGGCCAGCACCAGCGCCGCGCCGGTGATCAGGCGACCCGTCGTCGCGGTACCGATCCGGATGGCCTCGGCGGTGGACATGCCGCGTTCGCGGGCCTCCACCATGCGGGACACCAGGAACACCTCGTAGTCGGTCGACAGACCCCAGATCACCGCGATGATCAGGCCGATCATCGGCGCCATCAGCGGCTGTGCGGTGTAGTTCATCAGCCCGGAACCGTGCCCGTTCTCGACGAACATCCAGGTCAGGATGCCCATTGTCGAGCCAAGGGTCAGGGCGCTCATCAGGGCGGCCTTGATGGGCAGCACCAGCGAGCCGAACGCCAGGAACATCAGCACGGTGGTGGTGACCACCAGGATCAACACCATCAACGGCAGCTTGTCGAACAGCGTGCTGATGCTGTCCTGCTCCAGCGCGGGCGTGCCGCCGACCATCACGTGCACGCCGTGCGGTTCCTGCAGGGCGCGCAGTTCGTTGATCTTCTCGGCGGCGTCGCCGCTGTTGATGAGGCCGTTGGACAGCACCCGGACGGACGGGTCCTTGGAGCCGCCGTCCTGGTAGGTCCGCTCGGCCCACATCTTCGACTTGTCGTTGCCGTCCGGGGCGACGAATCCGCTGACGGTGCCGGCGTTGGCCCGCACCTGGGCGATCTGCTGATCGCTGACCGGCTGACCGTTGTCGCTCTTGATGACCAAAGTCAGGGCGTTGGTGCGGAAGCCGGGGAACAGCTGATCGAATTCCTCCTGGGCCACGCGAACAGAGTTGTCCGGCGGCAGGTACTTCTCGCTCATGCCGGCCAGGGCCAGCTGGCCCAGCGGGATGACCAGCAGGATCATCGCGATGGTGATGGGCAGCGCGAAGGCCAGCGGACGCTTCATCACGACGTTGACCAGGCGGCCCCAGAAGCCCTTCTCGACCTCTTCGCGGGTCTTGGTCTTCTGGGTCTTCTCCGCGAACCAGTCGATGATCTTGCGGGAGAACGGCCAGTTCGCCAGGAACGGCACCTTCAGCAGGGTGCGCACACCCAGTGCGTCGACGTTGGTGCCGAGGATGGCCAGCACCGCGGGCAGCACGGTGATGGACAGGAAGGCGGCCAGCAGCACCGACGCGATGATCGCGTAGGTGATGGACCGCAGGAAGCCCAGCGGGATGAGCAGCAGCGGCAGCGACGACGCGACGATGATCACCGCGGAGAACGCGACGGTTCGGCCGGACGTCATGACGGAGCGTCTGACCGCCGCTTCGACGTCATATCCCTCGGCCAGTTCTTCTCGGAACCGGCTCACGATGAACAGGCCGTAGTCGATGGCGATACCGAAGCCCATCATGGTCACGACGGGTTGGGCGAAGAAGTGCACCGGCCCGAACTCGGCGGTGAACCGCAGAATGCCGAGCGCGCCGCCGATGGTCAGACCACCGATGATCGCGGGCAGCGCGGCGGCGATCGCACCGCCGAAGACGAAGAACAGCACGACCGCGACCAACGGCACGATCGCGAGCTCGGCGCGCTTCTGGTCGGTGCCGATGGTGCCGGTCAGCTCGCTCGCGAGCGGCTCCAGGCCGGCCAGCTTGATGTTGCCGCCGTTGACTTTGTACAGGTCAGGGGCGACGGCCTGGTAGTTCTTCAGGATCGCGTCGTCGTTGTCGCCCTTGATCGGGACGGTGATGAAGGTGTGCCGCAGGTCCTGCGTCGTCATCTTCTTCAGGCCGTCGCCGGGGGCCTTCAGCCACCCGACCCAGGCCACGACCTTGTCCTTGTGGTCGGTGACGAAGGTGTCCAGCTCAGCGCTGACCTTCTTCTGCCACGCCGGGTCGGTGATCTTCTTGTCGTCGGGCGGCGTCAGGATTGCCACCACGAGGCTGGTCCGGTCGCGGCCGTAGACCTCGTCACCGAGGACCGACGCGGCGACGGACTCGCTGCCTTCGTTGTAGAAGCCACTCTGGGTGACATGCTCGCCGAGGCTGGACCCGTATACGGCGCCACCCAGGCACAGTGCGACCATGACACCGATCACTATGTATCGGAATCGGTACACCGTTCGACCCCACCAGGCGAACACGTCAGCTCCTCACGATTATCTGCATAAAGTCCTGCTCAAAGTTGTTGCCATTTTTGGCCACCGCACACGTCATCTGTAGTTGTTCCTAAACGCGCGAGCTCAGCAGCGCGGACAACGGCCGGAAGGGCTGCAGCCACGCGCCCTGATCAGGCAGCGAATCCAAGCCGATTCGCGGCAGCGGCTCCCGGAAGACACCAGGGATGTCTTCCAGGTCGACGAAGTCCAAGGTATCCGACGCTAACGCCCAACTGGCATGTTCGCGAAATCCGACCACGGTCGCGGGAGTGCCGTCATGGGCGATGTCTTCGAGCGGTTGCCGGAACGCCTGGCCGTCGGCTGAGGCCACATAGATGCCGGCCAGACCCTCGCTGCGGCGCAGCGCGATGTGCGCGAGCATGTCGCTGTCGACGTCGCTGCCCTCGTCGAGTTTGGGCTTGGCGAACACCGCGAAACCGACGTTGCGCAGCGCCTCCACCCACGGCCGCACGACATCGGCGCTACCAGGGGCGATGTTGGTGAAGACCGTCGCCTCGGGCTCCAGAGCCACCGGCGGCTGGTCCGGCCGCCTGCCGCTGGCGATCTCGTTGGTGCGGGCCAGCAGCCACCGGCCGAGCGCGTCGAATCGTGGTCGGTGAGCGGCGGTCGGCCGGCCGCCGAGGATCGACCCGAGGCCCATGTCGAGGTTCGGTGCGTCCCAGACCAGCAGCACCCGGTGCGGCCGGGGTCCCGGCGGCGGGGTCGGTGGGTAGGGCTTGACCTGAGGAATGGCCTCGGTGATCGTCACTCGGGCTTCTCCCAGATGAGCTCGGTGATGGGACTGCCCATCCGCATGCCCCGCGCCTCGTATTTGGTCGTGGGCCGCTGCACCGAGATGGGCAGGTCGGCGTCGACCGAGGTGCGCTTCAACGTCGGCTCGGCATCGCCCACCTCGGCGATCTGCACGGCGTAGTCGGCGTGGTCGGTGGCCGCGTGCAGGATGCCGCCCGGCTTGAGGCGGCTCGAGATCAGCGCCACGGTCTCCGACTGCAGCAGCCGGCGCTTGTGGTGCCGGGCCTTGGGCCAGGGGTCGGGGAAGAACACCCGGACCGCCGTGAGGCTACCCGCCGCGATCATGTGTTCCAGCACGTCGACGCCGTCGCCGCGGACGAATCTCACATTCGTCAGGCCGGCCCGGTCGACGCCGCCGAGCAGTTGGGCCATGCCCTTGCGGTAGACCTCGACCGCGATGACGTCCAGGTGCGGTTCTTCCTGCGCCATCGCCAGCGTCGAGATGCCGGTGCCGCTGCCGATCTCCAACACGACGGGTGCGGTGCGGCCGAACCAGGCGGCGGTATCGATCAGCGGTGCGGGTTCGCCGTCCTCGGACCGGGCGACTTTGCCCAGCTCAGGCCAGCGACGGTCCCAGGTGCTCTGCTGACCGGTGGACAGGCTCGACCGGCGGGACCGGAAGCTGGTGACGCGCCGGTGCTGGTGTGCGGGGGCCGCCGTGGTTTCGGAGACGGACTCGAAATCGGCCGCCGAGGCGCCGGCCGACGAGGCAGCGTCGTCCTCGCGCTGGGCATACATCCGTCCATCGTCTCTCATCTGGCTGTGAGAGCCCGCATCGTGGTGCAGATTGATACCCAACAGTTGCCTGAAAACGGCGTCGGTCACACCTGCGCGGAGGTGCGACGATGGCATCGGGCGGGCATCTGGGGGGTGTGTTGTCAGGGGATGTTTGGCAGCGGTTCACCGCTGCGCTGGACGAGTTGGTGACGGACGTTCCGGGCCTGGCGCATGTCGTCTCCGGTCCCGATGCCGGTGATGCCGCCGGCCGCTACCGGGCGATTTGTGTGTCGATGAGTGAAATCACCTTGGCTGCAACAGAATTGGATGACGACCGCGTGCGGCGCTGGCTGGCGTCCGACGCGACGGTGGCACTGGTCACGGCGGCCGCAACCGCGGCGCTGGCAGCCGACGGCCTCGTCGTCGACCCGGCCATGGACGCCGACGCCCACCTGCGCCGGGCGCTGCACTGGCGCCGCTACAGCCGCCGTACCACCGACGACCTGCACCGTCGCTGCGCCGCCGACGTCAGCCGGGGCTCGCTGCGGTTGCTCGTGCAGTCCGGCGCGTGGCCTGGGACGTCCCGGCTGGAACTGCAGCGGCTGCGGCTGGAGCTGGTCCGGGAGACCCGCCGGCGGTACGGCGACCTGCGTGCCGATCTGCTCAGCCGGGTGCCGTCCGGCCGGGATGCGGCCGAGGGCTTCGAGGCCGACGCCCGCGACCGGCTGGCCGCGGCCGCCGACGGGGTTCGCGAAGCCACCGTCGCCGCGCTGGGCGGCCCCGGTCCCGGGCGGCGATGGCCACCGCCCGAGGTCACGGGCCCGGTGCTGGCCCAGCGTGCCGACGAGATGTGGTTGGGCATCGTGCTGGGCGCGGGTTTCGGCCTGGGGGCGGCATTGGGGCTGGCCAGGATGGCGACCGGGGTGGCCGGGGTGCCCGACGGGATCGGCGGGGTAATGGGATTGGCCCTGGGCCTGGCGCTGACCATGACCGTCATCGGCGTCCGCGTACGGCTGCATCGTCGGGCGATGCTGGACCGCTGGGTCGGGACGGCTGTCGCGGCGGCGCGGCAGGCGACCGAGGAGGAACTGGCGTACCGGTTACTGGAGGTCCAGGCGGGCCTGGCGTCCGCAGATCACAAAACGAGAAATTGAGCGATTTTGGAATTGTGCGGAGCGAGGCTCTCGCGCTACTGACCGGTAACCGTCCGTCACCCGCCCCGAATCGCGGTACCAGCGGATACAGGACTGCCGATTGAGCTTTCTGAATCGTTCTTGTGAGAGATCGGACAGCCGCCCGATTGTCCACTTGTATGTCACTCACGTTAACCTCTAAAGAGGTATAGCTGCGATTTGCGAGCAGGAGAATTTGATGACCTCAGCGACCATTCCCGGTCTCGACGCCGCTCCGACCACTCACGCCGGGCTGCTGGCCTGGGTGCGTGAAGTTGCGGAGCTGACTCAGCCAGACCGGGTCATGTTCGCCGACGGCTCGGCCGAGGAGTACGACCGCCTCGCCGCTCACCTCGTCGCGGCAGGCACCTTCCAGAAGCTGAACGACGAGAAGCAGCCGAATTCGTATCTCGCGCTGTCGGATCCGTCGGACGTCGCGCGCGTCGAGTCGCGCACCTTCATCTGCTCGGAGCGCGAAGAGGACGCCGGCCCCACCAACAACTGGATGGCCCCGGCCGAGATGCGCGGCATCATGACCGACCTCTACCGCGGCAGCATGCGCGGCCGCACCATGTGGGTCGTGCCCTTCTGCATGGGCCCGCTGGACGCCGAGGACCCCAAGCTCGGTGTCGAGATCACCGACTCGGAGTACGTCGTCGTCTCGATGCGCACGATGACCCGCATGGGCGCCAAGGCGCTGGCCAAGATCGGCGACGACGGCTTCTTCGTCAAGGCGCTGCACTCCATCGGTGCGCCGCTGGAGCCGGGCCAGCAGGACGTGCCGTGGCCCTGCAACGAGACGAAGTACATCACCCACTTCCCCGAGACCCGCGAGATCATGAGCTACGGCTCGGGCTACGGCGGCAACGCGCTGCTGGGCAAGAAGTGCTACTCGCTGCGTATCGCCTCGGCCATGGCGCACGACGAGGGCTGGCTCGCCGAGCACATGCTGATCCTCAAGCTGATCTCCCCGGAGAACAAGGCGTACTACGTCGCCGCGGCGTTCCCGTCGGCGTGCGGCAAGACCAACCTCGCGATGCTGCAGCCCACCATCCCGGGCTGGCGCGCCGAGACCGTCGGTGACGACATCGCCTGGATGCGCTTCGGCAAGGACGGTCAGCTGTACGCCGTCAACCCCGAGTTCGGCTTCTTCGGCGTCGCGCCGGGTACCAACTGGTCGTCGAACCCGAACGCCATGAAGACCATCGCCGCCGGCAACACCGTCTTCACCAACGTCGCCAAGACCGACGACGGTGACGTCTGGTGGGAGGGCCTGGAAGGCGAGCCCGAGCACCTGATCGACTGGAAGGGCCAGGACTGGATCCTCCGGGAGACCGAGACCAAGGCCGCGCACCCGAACTCGCGCTACTGCACCCCGATTTCGCAGTGCCCGTCGGTCGCCCCCGAGTGGGACGATCCGCAGGGTGTGCCGATCTCGGCGATCCTGTTCGGTGGCCGTCGCAAGACGACGGTGCCGCTGATCACGCAGGCCCGCGACTGGCAGCACGGTGTGTTCATCGGTGCCACTCTGGGCTCCGAGCAGACCGCGGCCGCCGAGGGCAAGGTCGGTACCGTGCGCCGCGACCCGATGGCCATGCTGCCGTTCCTCGGCTACCACGTCGGTGACTACTTCCAGCACTGGATCAACATCGGCAAGAACGCCGACGAGTCCAAGATGCCGAAGATCTTCTTCGTCAACTGGTTCCGCCGTGGCGACGACGGCCGCTTCCTGTGGCCGGGCTTCGGCGAGAACAGCCGGGTGCTGAAGTGGGCCATCGAGCGCATCGAGCACCAGGCCGAGGGCAAGAGCACCCCGATCGGCATCGTTCCCACTGCGGCCGATCTCGATCTGGCCGGCCTGGATGTGGAGGCCGCCGACGTCGACGAGGCGCTGGCCGTCAACGTCGAGGAGTGGCGCAACGAGCTGCCGCTGATCGAAGAGTGGTTCGAGTTCGTCGGCGAGAAGCTGCCCACCGGCATCAAGGACGAGTTCGACGCCCTCAAGCACCGCTTGGCTGAAGAGGCCTGAGGCTCTCCGCGTACAAACACACAACCCCCGTCTCCCAGGAGATCGGGGGTTTTGTGTATTTGCGCCCGTTCTGTGACGACTGTGCGGCCAGATCGCGGATCCGGCGTCTGGGCCGCGCTGTGCGCACGTTCGCCGCGACACCGTGCCTCCCGGTGGCCGCGAGGGCTGCCCGCGACAGCTGATCTTGATTAGCCATACATTCAAGTTAGGGTGACCGAACTTGAAATATTCAGGACGCTGACCAGCAAATTTAGCACCGCACACCACAGTAATTCGTAGCAACACTAAGTTGCTGCGTCGATTTTTGGTGGGTACCGTCTGCGACGTGACCAGCAGCCGATCAGCCGGCCCGACCACGAGTCGGCCGCTTGTGCGATCCCTGCTGCTGGCCGCTGTGTTCGTCGCGCCTGCGGTGGCGCTGCGCCTCACGGGCGTGCAGCCAAACCCCGTCGTCTCGCTGCTGGCCTTCGGCGCGGCCGTCGTCGCCGCCAGCTTCGTGCTGGCCTGGGCGGCGGAAGCGGCGCAGGTTGACGTGTCCGGTGGCCTCGCCGTCGCCGTCCTGGCCTTGATCGCGGTGCTGCCCGAATACGCCGTCGACCTCTACTACGCCTACGTCGCCGGCCACAATGCCGAGTACGTGCAGTACGCCGCCGCCAATATGACCGGCTCCAACCGGCTGCTCATGGGTATCGGCTGGCCGGTCGTGGTGATCGTCGGGTTGTACGTCGCGCGGCGCATGTCGGCCGACCAGACCAGCAAATCGATGCTCGCGCTGGAACCCGGCAACCGGGTCGAGCTGGGCTTCCTGCTCATCGCCGGACTCGTCGCGTTCGTCATCCCGGCCACCGGCCGCATCCATCTCGTGCTCGGCGTCGCAATGCTGGCCTGGTTCGGCTTCTACCTGTACAAACTGACTCGCGGCGAGCCCGAAGAGCCCGAGCTCGTGGGTACGGCCGCGGCCATCGGCGCGCTGCCGGACCGGGCCCGCCGGATCACCGTCGTGACGCTGTTCGCGGTGTCCGGAGCGGTCATCCTGATGTGCGCGGAGCCGTTCGCGAACAGCCTGATCAACGCCGGCACCGAACTGGGCGTCGACCGGTTCCTGCTGGTGCAGTGGCTGGCGCCGCTGGCCTCGGAGGCGCCGGAGTTCATCATCGCGACGATCTTCGCCGCGCGGGGCAAGAGCACCGCGGCGATCGCCATGCTCATCTCGTCCAAGGTCAACCAGTGGACGCTGCTGATGGGCTCGCTGCCCATCGCCTACCTGGCCGGCGGTGGTGCTGGTGCGCTTGTTCTTGATGGCCGGCAGATCGAAGAAGTGCTGCTGACTGCCACCCAGACCATGATGGGCGTCGCGCTCATCCTGTCGCTGCGCTTCCACCGGGCGACGGCGTGGCTGCTGTTGGCGCTGTTCGTGGTGCAGTTCGCGATCACCTCGACCACCGGCCGGCTGGTGCTGTGTGGCGTCTATGGTGCGCTGACGGTCGTGGGGCTGATCATCAACCGTCGTCATGTCGCCGCGACCCTGTGGGCGCCGTTCGCCTCGCCGGACGACGATGCCGACGAGCCCACGATTGACGGCAGGGCACTGATTCCCGCCGGTCGCTGACACCACTTGACAGGTGTCAAGTTGCCTGTCGTAGAGTGCCGTCATGCAGATTCGCCAGCACGTGGGCAATGGAAAACCGGCCGTCATCCTGCACCCGTCGGGCACTGTGGTGACATTCGACGAACTCGAGGCCCGCGCCAATCGGCTGGCACATCACTTCCGAGCCAATGGACTCGTCGAAGGTGACGTCGTCGCCATCCTCATGGAGAACAACGAGCACATGCATGCCGCGATGTGGGCGGCGCGGCGCAGTGGCCTGTACTACGTGCCGATCAACATCCACCTGACGGCAGCCGAAGCCGCGTACATCATCGAGAACAGCGGAGCCACCGCGGTGATCGGCTCAGCGGCCCTGAGCGACACCTGCGCCGGCCTGGCCGAGCACCTCGACGGCGGACTGCCCAAGCTGCTCCTCATTGCCGGCGGTGAGCTGCCGGGCTGGGACAGCTACCCGGAATGCGTTGCATCCCAACCTGATACGCCGATCGCCGACGAGATCGAAGGCGACCTGCTGCAGTACTCATCGGGCACCACGGGCCGCCCCAAGGGCATCAAACGGGAGCTGACGCACCTGCCGCCCGCCGAGGTGCCCGGGCTGATGAAGATGCTCATGAGCTTCTGGCTGCCGAAGGACGCCGTCTACCTCAGCCCCGCGCCGCTCTACCACACGGCGCCGTCGGTGTGGTCGATGCAGATTCAGGCCGAGGGCATCACCACCGTCGTGATGGAGAAGTTCGACGCCGAGGGCTGTCTCGACGCCATCGCGCGCTACGGCATCACGCACGGCCAATTCGTGCCCGTGATGTTCACCCGGATGCTGAAACTGCCGCAGTCCGTGCGGGATTCGTACGATCTGTCGTCGCTGAAGCGCGTCATGCACGCGGCCGCCCCGTGCCCGGTGGAGATCAAGAAGCAGATGATCGACTGGTGGGGGCCCATCGTCGACGAGTACTACGCATCGTCCGAAGCCATCGGCTCCACCCTGATCACCGCCGAGGACTGGCTGACGCATCCCGGGTCGGTCGGCAAGCCGATGCTGGGCGTCCTGCACATCCTCGACGAGGAGGGGAACGAGCAGCCGCAGGGCGTGCCCGGCGAAATCTACTTCGAGGGCGGGAACACCTTCGAGTACCTGGACGACGCCGAAAAGACGGCGGCTTCACGGGATCAGCATGGCTGGGCCACCGTCGGCGACATCGGCTACCTCGACGAGGACGGCTACCTCTACCTCACCGACCGGCGCCACCACATGATCATCAGTGGCGGCGTGAACATCTACCCGCAGGAAGCGGAGAACGTCCTGGTCACCCATCCCAAGGTGATGGACGCCGCGGTGTTCGGCATTCCAGACGCCGAGATGGGCCAGAGCGTGAAAGCGGTTGTGCAGACCGTGGATCCAGCCGACGCCACTCGCGAGTTCGGCGGCGAGCTGCTGGCCTGGCTGCGAGAGCGCCTGACGCACTACAAGTGCCCGCGATCAATCTCGTTCGAGGAGCAGTTGCCGCGCACGGATACCGGCAAGCTGTACAAGCAGTCGCTGATCGAGAAGTACTCTGTCTGACATGTCGGGCCAAACAGCCGCTGGTGGACCGTTTTTCGAGGACCTCAGCGTAGGGCAGGTCTTCGACTGGGCGCCGGGTATGACGCTCACGGACGGCGCGGCGGCGGTACATCAGGCGATTCTCGGCGACCGCATGCGGCTGCCACTGGACGCCGGATTGTCCGCGGCCGTCACGGGATCAGCGCGGGCACTGGCGCATCCGGCGCTGGTGTGTGACGTGGCAATCGGTCAGTCCACGCTGGCGACCCAACGGGTCAAGGCGAATCTGTTCTACCGCGGCCTGCGGTTCCACCGCTTCCCGCATATCGGCGACACCATCACCACCCGCACCGAAGTGGTTGGCCTCAAACAGAATTCAGCCAAGCCGGGTAAGCCGCGCACCGGGCTGGCCGCGCTGCGGATGATCACCATCGACCAGGACGGCCGCACGGTGCTCGATTTCCACCGGTGTGCCATGCTGCCGCTGCGCGATGATGCCGCCGACACCGGCCGCGCCGACGACCTCAGCGCCATCGGTGCCGACGTGCCGGGCCTGCCGGACCCCGCCGCGGAGTGGAACATCGATGCCTGGCGCTCCGCGGTGCCCGGCCCGCAGTTCGATCCGTCGCTCGCCGGCCAGCTGTTGACCAGTACCGCCGATGTCGTCAGCAGTGCCCCGGAGCTGGCCCGGCTGACGCTCAATATCGCTGCCACGCACCATGATTCGCGGGTGGCGGGCAGCCGCCTGGTGTACGGCGGGCATACCATCGGCCTCGCGCTGGCCCAGGCCACCCGGCTGCTGCCGAACATCGTCACCGTCCTCGGTTGGGAGTCGTGCGACCACACCGGACCCGTGCGCGAGGGCGACACCGTCTACAGCGAGCTGCATATCGAGGCGGCCCACGCGTCACCGTCGGGCCGCGGCGGCACGCTGGATCTGCGGTCGGTGGTGTTCGCGGCCGCCACCGACGGCCCGGACCGGCAGGTACTGGACTGGCGGTTCAGCGTCCTGCAGTTCTGAGCATTGTCAGAATGGCGGCGTGAGCGCGTTGCGATTGTCCGAGCTGGGCAGTGACCCGGAGTCGGTGCTGCGGCTCGTCCGGTTCTTCGACGATCTCGACGCCACCGGCGTCGACGCGGTGCTGGAGGCGGCGCGGGGAGTGGCCGGGTGTCCCATCAACGTGCGCTGGGACGGCCCGGCGCCGGAGGTCTGGCTGGAGCGCGACGCCCCGGCCCACCCGCTCGACGGCGTCCTGCTCGACCGGGTGCGGCACACGCTGGGGGCCATCGGTTCCCGGGTGCCGCCCAGCTTCGGTGACCCGGCGCTCGTCGAGGTGGTGCTGTCGAGCCGGGAACGCCCGGAGGACCGGGCGCGCGCGATCAGACTGCTGGGGTTCGACGAGTCCCGCGAGGTCCGGGTGCTCGCGGTGTCGGCGCAGTCGTCGCCGGAAGCGTTGCGGGTCATCACGTCGGCGTTGACGTCGGTGTCGGTGCGGACCGCGGACCTGGGTACCGCGACGGCGGTGGTGTGCCAGGGCCGGACCAACACGCGCGCCCTGTCCGATGAACTGGACCAGGCGATCGTCACTGCGTTCCCGGCGCCACTGCCCGTCGGCGCCGACCGCGGGCCGTGGGTCGGGCTCGGGGCTGCCGGCGGGGTGTTCGCTGCGCCGACATCATGGGGCCAGGCGCTGCGGGCGTTGCAGTTCGCATCGTCGACCGGCTTCGGTCGGCGCGCCGTCGCCTACGAGCGGTTGAGCGCGCTTGAGCTGCTGGCCGAGCTGCCGCCCGACGCGACGCGCGGCAATCACGCGCTGGCCCGGCTCAACGAGATCGCCGCGACCCCCGTGGGCCGACTGCAGGTCGAGACGGCGGAGGCGTTCTGTGTGTTCGGGTCGCTGCGGCGGACCGCCGAGGAACTGCACGTGCATCACAGCACGGTGGCCGCGCGGCTGGCGCACATTGAATCCCAGTTGGGCTGGGACATGGACGACCCGCTGGACAGGTTCTCGGCGACCCTGGTTCTGATGATCCGGCGGATCGCGCTGTCATCGGCCGAGTTGACGGACTGACTCCGAGTGGGGTGAGCGGCGCCGCGTCGTCAGCCGTCGAACGGGACGATCATGAACGTCGCTGTCGACCGGGCCAGGACTCGCTCGGATGCGTCGACGATCGTGCATTCGCAACTCAGCAGTCGGCGGCCGACGTTCACCACCTGGGCTTCCGCGACGAGCGGTCCGCCATGCGGCTGCCGGTAGTAACGGACGTGCATGTCGGTCGTCACCGGGATTTCTGATTCGAGGTCGAAGAAGCCTTCGAGGCAAAAGCCGGAAGCGGCGTCGGCGAGCGTCGCCAGCATCCCACCGTGGACGCTGCCCGGCGCGAGCCCTGCCAGGTCCGGCGCGAGCGGCATCGACAGGATCGCGACGCCCTGTTCCTGCGACACCACGCTGAGCTGCATGTGTTGATGCACGGGAGATCGGCGCAGGTCTTCGGTCGCTTCGAGCGGATCGCGGATCGCGTGCGCCATGGCCGGCACCTCCTGTCGCCCCGGAAATTCGCATGTTATCGCCTCCAGCAACGACCAGCGACGTTTACGGATATCCGACGATCGTCGGACAATTCGGGGAAACAACCCGACGTACGTCGGATGACCGAGGGTGGTCGGGTTCGTGATGATGGCCACACGAGCTGAAGAGCCCACGCTCAGTCGCAGACCCGAGGAGTACCCACATGGCCATCATCGACCCCACCAAGACCTGGGAACTCGTCGAAGAACGCCTGTCGCGCACCACCAACGAGCGCCATCGCCAGGTGCTGAGCATCGTGCTCGAGCACATGTCGGCCGAGGCGGTGCCGGACATGGACCGCTTGATGGCCACCTTGTCCCCGAACCCGGACTACCACTTCTGGTACGCCAACACCGACATGGGCCCCAAGACCACCGAGGGTGTGCGTGCCTACTACGAGGCGTTCGTGGCCAGCGGCGCCAATCACCTCGTCTTCGAGATCGATCGCCTTGCCGTGGACGATGATCTGGTGATGACCGAAGGCTGGATGAAGATGATCTACCCGGGCGCGGCCGCGCAGGCGATCGGCGTCGACGTCGAGGATCCGAACGGCGATTACCTGCTGGTGTTCCGGCAGCTCATCAACTGGCCGATCGACGCCGACGGCCTGATCATCGGCGAGGACGCCTACCAGACCGGCCCGGTCAGCGTCACCAAGCTGAGCCTCGAAGACCTGCCGCAGGAGTACATCGACCAGAAGGCCGCCGCCGCCAATGCCTGAGCTCCGCGAGGACATCGCGGCCCTGCTGCTCGACCGCCTCGGCGACGAGCGGTTGGGATTGCGCACCCGGCACCAGGACTGGACCTGGGACGAGGTGGTCCGTGAGTCCGCCGCCCGCGGCGCTTACGCCGCGGAGTTGCGGGCTGACGGCCCCTTCCACATCGGTGTCCTGCTGGACAACGTGCCCGACTTCATCTTCTGGCTGGGCGGTGCCGCTCTGTCGGGGGCGACGATCGTCGGCATCAACCCGACGCGCGGCAACGACGAACTGGCCGGCGAGGTCCGGCACGCGGACTGTCAGCTGATCGTCACCGATTCGGCTGGGCGGGAACGGCTTTCGGGCCTGGACCTCGGCCTGACGCCCGACCGCATCCTGGTCGTCGACGACCCGGCCTATCAGGACGCGATTTGTGCACGAAAATCCGCGGCAAGCGCGGAAAATCGTGCACAAATCACGGCGGCCGACGGAGTCGACGACCAGTCTCTACTTTTATTGCTGTTCACCTCCGGCACCACCGGCGCGTCGAAGGCCGTCAAGTGCAGCCAGGGCCGTCTGGCGTGGATCGCCTACTCGGCGGTGGACAAGTTCAACCACGTCCGCGGCGACGTCGACTACTGCTGCATGCCGCTGTTCCACGGCAACGCCATCATGGCGCTGTGGGCCCCGGCTTTGGCCGTCGGCGCGACGGTCTGCCTGACCCCGAGTTTCTCGGCGTCGGGTTTCCTGCCGGACGTGCGGTACTTCGGCGCGACGTTCTTCACCTACGTGGGCAAGGCGCTCGGCTACCTGCTGGCCACGCCCGAACAGCCCGACGACGCCGACAACCAGCTGGGCCGCGGGTTCGGCACAGAGGCCTCTCCGGAGGACCAGGCCTACTTCAAGCGCCGCTTCGGCGCCGATCTCTATGAGGGCTACGGCTCGAGCGAGGGTGGCGGCGCCGTCGTGCTCGACCCCGACCAGCCCGAGGGCGCCCTCGGCCGGCCGGCCCATCCGGGTGTCGCGATCGTCAACCCCGAAACCATGATCGAGTGCGTCCCAGCGGTCTTGGATCAGCACGGCCGGCTCCTGAACCCCGACGACGCCGTCGGCGAGATCGTCGACAAGCTCGGCACCAAGAAGTTCGAGGGCTACTACAAGAACGACGCCGCCGATGCCGACCGCATCCGAAACGGCTGGTACTGGACCGGCGACCTCGGCTACGTCGACGCGAACGGGTTCATCTACTTCGCCGGCCGGCGCGGTGACTGGATCCGGGTCGACGGCGAGAACACCTCGGCCCTTTCCATCGAGCGCGTGCTGCGGCGTCATCCCGAGGTGATCGCCGCGGGCGTGTACGCGGTGCCGGACTCCCGCTCGGGAGATCAGGTGATGGCGGCCATCGAGGTCGCCGACCCGATCCTGTTCGACGTCGACACGTTCGTGAAGTACCTGAACGACCAGGATGACCTGGGCAAGAAGGGCACGCCGCGCTTCCTGCGGATCTCGGACTCGCTGCCGGTCACCGGCTCCAACAAGGTGCTCAAGCGCGAGCTGCAAGCGGACAAGTGGCACACCGAGGAACTGGTGTACCGCTGGGTGGGTCGCCCAGTGGGAAACAGTGTGCCGGTCTTTCAGCTCATGACCGAGGATGCCAAGCGCGCGTTGGACGATGAGTTCACGCAGTACGGACGGCAGCGATACCTATAGGGAGTTTGGGCATGACGGACTGGGACTCGACGGTTGACGTGCTGGTGGCGGGCTCTGGTGGCGGTGGCGTCACCGGTGCCTACACCGCCGCGCGTGAAGGACTCGAGGTGCTGCTGGTCGAGGCCACCGACAAGTTCGGCGGCACCACCGCCTACTCCGGTGGCGGCGGCGTGTGGTTCCCCTGCAACCCCGTGCTGCAGCGGGCCGGCACCGACGACACCATCGACGACGCGCTGGAGTACTACCACGCCGTCGTCGGCGATCGGACGCCACGCGAGCTGCAGGACACCTATGTCCGCAGTGGTGCTCCGCTGATCGAGTACCTGGAAACCGATCCCAACATCAAGTTCGACATGCTGCCCTGGCCGGACTACTTCGGGAAGATGCCGAAGGCCCGGGCGGACGGGCAGCGGCACGTCGCGGCCCGCCCGCTGAAGATCGAAAAGGCGCCTGAGTTCAAGGAATTGGTGCGCGGCCCGCTGGACAACGACCGGCTCGGCGTCCCGCAGCCCGATGACTACTTCATCGGCGGCCGGGCGCTGATCGCCCGTTTCCTGGTGGCGCTGAAGCAATACCCTTCGGCCACAACGCAACTGGGCACCGCTCTGGTGGAGCTGGTGACCGAGGACGGTGCCGTCGTGGGTGCCGTCGTCGAGACCGACGGGGTCCGTAAGGCGATCAGGACGCGCAAGGGTGTGCTGCTCGCGGCCGGCGGCTTCGAGGGCAATGACGAGCTCCGGCACAAGTACGGCGTGCCGGGTGAGGCGCGAGACACCATGGGGCCCTGGGGAAATCTCGGCCAGGCGCATGAGGCGGGCATCGCTGTCGGCGCCGACACCGACCTGATGGAGCAGGCCTGGTGGTCACCCGGCCTCACGCACCCGGACGGCCGCAGCGCATTCGCGCTGTGGTTCACCGGCGGCATCTTCGTCGACCAGGACGGCAAGCGGTTCGTCAACGAGTCCGCGCCGTACGACCGGATCGGCCGCGTCGCCGTGGACCGGTTGGCCAAGGGCGAGATGACGCTTCCGTTCTGGATGATCTACGACGACACCGATGCGGGCGTGCCACCGATCAAGGCCACCAATGTCTCGATGGTGGAAACCGAGAAGTACGTCGACGCCGGGCTGTGGCACACCGCCGACACCCTGGAGGAGCTGGCCGCCAAGATCGGGGTGCCCGCCGAGCAGCTGGTCGCGACCGTGGCGCAGTTCAACGAATACGCCGACGCCGGTTCCGATCCGGACTTCGGCCGCGGCGACGAAGCCTACGACCGCGCCTTCTCCGGTGGCGCCTGCCCGATGGTCCGCATCGACAAGGCGCCGTTCCACGCCGCCAATTTCGGCATCTCCGACCTCGGCACCAAGGGCGGTCTGCGCACCGACACCACCGGCCAGGTGCTCGACACCGCAGGCAACCCGATCACCGGCTTGTACGCGGCGGGCAACACCATGGCCGCGCCGAGTGGCTACGCGTACCCGGGCGGCGGCAACCCGATCGGCACCAGCATGGTGTTCTCCCACCTGGCCGTGCTCGACATGATCGCTCGGACGAAGGGGTAGACGGATGCAGGCGTGGCGGTTACACGGCGCGGCTGACGCCCGGCTCGACGAGATTCCCGAGCCCGACGTCACTGCCGGCAAGGTCAAGATCCGGGTCGCGTGCAGTGGCATCTGCGGCTCGGACCTGTCCCTGTACGAGACTGCGCCGGTGCCGGTGGACTGGCCGCATCCGCTCGTCGGGCAGCCCGGACCGCACGTCCTGGGCCATGAGTTCGCCGGCTACGTCACCGCGGTCGGTGACGGCGTCGACGGCATTCCGGTCGGCGCGCTAGTCGCCGTCCAACCGAGTTTCGAAGACGGCACCTGTCCCGCCTGCCTGCGTGGTGAACCAAACCTGTGCGAGCAGTTCGGCTTCCTCGGCGTCAACGGCGGCGGTGGCGGTTTCGCCGAGTACGTCGTCGCCGCTGCGGACAAGGTGTTCGTGCTGCCCGACGGCTTCACGCCCGAGACCGGCGCGCTGGTCGAGCCGCTGAGCGTTGCGCTGCACGCCGTGCGGCTCAGTGGCATCGGTGCCGGACAGACGGCGCTCGTCGTCGGCGGCGGACCCATCGGCCTCGGCCTGCTGCTGTGCCTGAAAGCGCAAGGCGCGCAACGCGTTATCGTCAGCGAGATGAGTACCGCCCGGCGTGAGCTGGCGGCAACCCTCGGCGCCGACGTCGTGGATCCCCGCGAGACCGACCTCGGTGGCTTTGTCCACGAGCTGACCAAAGGCCAGGGCGTGGACGCGTCGTTCGACGCCGCGGGGGCGGGCCAGGCCACGTTCGACACCGCGGTCAACGCGCTCCGCAAGGGCGGCACCACCGTCGTCGTCGCGATGTACCACGCCGACGTGACGTTCAACCCCAGTCTCTTCATGATCACCGAGAAACGGGTTACGGGAAGTTTCGCCTATTCCAGGGACGACTTCCGTACCGTTATCGACATGATCGCCGACGGGCGACTGGACCCCGTGCCGCTCGTCACCAGCCGTATTCAGTTGGCCGACGCTCTGGAAAAAGGCATTCACTCTCTGCAGTCGACAGGCCGGGATACCGAAGTAAAAATCCTGGTCAACCAGGAGCAATTCGGAAGGGGCACAATATGACTGAGGCTGAAGTCAGGCATATCGACGCGGGCGTCGAGATGACGCGCTTCGCACGCGGCTGGCACTGCATCGGATTGGCCGAGTCATTCCGCGACGGCAAGCCGCATGCCATCCAGGCGTTCGGCACCAAGCTGGTGGTGTTCGCCGATTCGCAGGGCCGGTTGAAGGTGCTGGACGGCTACTGCCGGCACATGGGCGGGGACCTGTCGCAGGGCACCGTCAAAGGCGACGCGGTCGCGTGCCCGTTCCACGACTGGCGCTGGGGCGGCGACGGCAAGTGCCAGCTGGTGCCGTACGCCAAGCGCACCCCGCGGCTCGCTCGCACCCGCGCCTGGCGGACCACCGAGGTCAATGGGCAGCTGCTGATCTGGCACGACCCCGAGGGTTCGACGCCCGCACCGGAGCTGACGCCGCCGACCATCGAAGGCTACGAGGAAGGCCGATGGTCGCCGTGGCAGTGGAACTCGCTGCTGATCGAGGGGTCGCACTGCCGCGAGATCGTCGACAACAACGTGGACATGGCGCACTTCTTCTACATTCACCACGCCTACCCGACGTACTTCAAGAACGTCATCGAGGGCCACACCGCCAGCCAGTTCATGGAGTCCAAGCCGCGGCCGGACTACGCGACGCGCGAACTGTGGGACGGTACCTACCTGCGGTCGGAGGCCACGTATTTCGGGCCGGCGTACATGATCAACTGGCTGCACAACGACCTTGCCCCGGAGTTCACGGTGGAGATCGCGCTGATCAACTGCCACTACCCGGTGACGCATGATTCGTTCGTGCTGCAGTGGGGCGTCGCGGTGCAGAACAACCCGGCGTTGCCGGCGGAGAAGACGGAGAAGCTGGCGGCGACGCTGAGCCGCAGCTTCGGCGACGGCTTCATGGAGGACGTCGAGATCTGGAAGAACAAGACGCGCATCGAGAACCCGCTGCTGACCGAGGAAGACGGCCCGGTTTACCAGCACCGTCGCTGGTACGAGCAGTTCTACGTCGACGCCGCCGATGTCTTGCCGGACATGGTCGCCCGGTTCGAGCAGGAAGTCGACACCACCCACGCCAACGACCTGTGGCACGAAGAGGTAGCCCAGAACATGGCCAACCGCACGCCGGTCGGCAAGGCGCACGCCACCCAATAGTCGCCGAATAGCACTGAGCCGCCCTCGATCTCGAGGGCGGCTCAGTGCTCAGATGAGTATTGGGGCCTAGCGGGCCGGGTGTGCCTGCGGCACCTGCGGGCTCTGCACGATGGCGGCGAGCTGGCCCAGGTTCTGCAGCTTGTCCAGGTCCGGAGCGGACGGGACGGGGACTGCGGAGAACGTCGGCAGCACCGGGTCGGCCGGCTTGTCCTGCAGCATGCCGAGGGCCATGTAGCCGGCCACGCCCAGACCTGCCGCCGTCAGCACCACCACAGCGGTGGATCGCCGGAACAGCTGCCGCAGGGGGCCGATGTTTTCGGTCGTCTGATGGGTCAGGGTGGTCATTGCCGTGCCTCTTCTCGGTGAAGATCAGACCGTTGTGGTCGTTGGTCTGTTCAACAACCATGCGCCCCGAAATGCTTCCCCGCAAGGGTTTATTTGATCGGCTAATTTCTTGAAAACCGTGTTTGACCTGCGTAAACATCAATTAGATAGCATAAGCTAAGTAACGAAGATCACGCTCGCGCGACCAATGAGGCGCGGGATCGGCAGTGCCGCAGTGGGGTTACGGCAGCTGGGTGATCGGCGTGGGCGGCCGACGAGTTAGCCGACGGGGCTAGCCGACGACGGCCGGGTTCAGCATCGGCCGCAGGAATTGCACCTGACTGGCAAAGAACGCACGAGCCACCTGAGTCTTGGCGGCGACGCCGTCGAACCCGTGGTACGCGCCCGGCACCACTTCCAGTTCGCATGGGACACCCGCCGCGCGCAACCGCTCGGCATAGTCGATGTCCTCGTCGTGGAAGACGTCCAAGGTTCCGACGCCGACCCAGGCAGGCGGCAGGCCGGACAGATCGGTCCGTCGGGCAGGGACGGCGACCGCGGGATCGGCACCGCCGAGGTAGGCGCGCCAGCCGAAGCGGTTCGATTTCTGGGTCCACAACCGGTGTCCGGGATGGTCCAGTCCGGGCCGGTCACCTGACCGATCGTCGATCATGGGGTACACCAAAAGCTGTGCCGCCAAAGCAATTTCACCGCGGTCATACGCCAGCTGAGCCAACGCCGCGCTCATGCCACCGCCGGCGCTGGAACCGCCGACCGCCACCCGGGCCGGATCCACCGCCGGCAGTTCGACCAGCCAACGCAGCGCCGTGTAGCAGTCCTCCAGCCCGGCCGGATACGGATTGTCGGGCGCCAACCGGTACTTGACCGCCGCCACCGTGATGCCGAGTTCTTTCGCGAAACGCCGGCACAGCACGTCGTCCTGCGCCGGACTGCCGATCAGGTAACCGCCACCGTGTATCCACAGCAGCGCGCCGCCACGGTCGGTGCCGGCAGGTGGCCGGTGCAGCCGAATCCCGACACCCGACGGCAGCGTCAGCACCTCGGTGCCCTCCGGAGTGCGGCGTTCCTGCAGGTCGGACAGCATCCGGACAAAGCGGAGATTCCACGGCGTGATCGGGCTGCGCGGCATGAACCGTGCGGCACGTGCCAACTCGGGGTGGAACTCGACTGTTTGGGAGATGCCCGACATCTGACCGACAATACTGACCCGAGCCCGTTGTGGACACGCCTGTGTTCACACACAGGAAACCAATTGTCCTGCGCCGGATTGCGAGCCGGTGTTCACTGAATCGCTATGACTGCCACGCCGCATACCCATGTCGAGCCACCCGGTCTGACGGCCGAAGACGCGGGCTATCACCACACCCTCAAGCCACGCCAGCTGCAGATGATCGCGATCGGCGGTGCCATCGGTACCGGCCTGTTCCTGGGCGCCGGTGGCCGGCTGCACAACGCGGGGCCGGGCCTGTTCCTGGTCTACCTGATCTGCGGCGGGTTCGTGTTCCTGATCCTGCGGGCCCTCGGGGAACTGGTGCTGCACCGGCCGTCGTCCGGGTCGTTCGTCTCGTACGCACGTGAATTCCTCGGCGAGAAGGCGGCTTACGTCGCCGGTTGGATGTACTTCCTGAACTGGGCCATGACGTCGATCGTCGACTCGACCGCCATCGCCACCTACTTCCACTACTGGAAGGCGTTCGACGCGATCCCGCAGTGGCTGATCGCGCTGATCGCGCTGGGCATCGTGATGGGCATGAACCTGATCTCGGTGACCCTGTTCGGCGAGCTCGAATTCTGGGCGGCGCTGATCAAAGTCGTTGCCCTCGTGACCTTCTTGGTGGTCGGCACGGTGTTCCTGGCAGGCCGGTTCAAGGTCGACGGCCAGACCACCGGCTTCAGCGTCATCTCGGACAGCGGCGGGCTGTTCCCCACCGGGTTGCTGCCGCTGGTGGTCGTGACCTCGGGCGTCGTCTTCGCTTATGCCGCAGTCGAACTCGTCGGCACCGCGGCGGGCGAGACCGCCGAGCCGCACAAGATCATGCCGCGCGCCATCAACTCGGTGATCTTCCGCATCGCGCTGTTCTACGTCGGGTCGCTGGTGCTGCTCGGGCTGCTGCTTCCCTACACCGCCTACAAGGCGGGCGAGAGCCCCTTCGTCACGTTCTTCTCGAAGATCGGTTTCGAGGGCGCGGGCACCCTGATGAACGTCGTCGTACTCACCGCGGCGTTCTCCAGCCTGAACGCGGGGCTGTACTCGACCGGCCGCATCCTGCGCTCCATGGCGATGAACGGCAGCGCCCCGAAGTTCACCGGCGTCATGTCCAAACGTGGTGTGCCGTATGGCGGTATCTGTCTGACGGCCAGCATCGGGCTGCTCGGCGTCGTGCTCAACGGCGTGGTGCCCGCCCAGGCGTTCGAGATCGTGCTGAACATGGCCGCACTCGGCATCATCGCGTCGTGGGCCACCATCGTGATCTGTCAGTTGCAGCTGTTCCGCTGGTCCGAACGGGGTGAGATGGAGCGGCCGTCGTTCCGGATGTGGGGCGCGCCGTACACCGGGTACGCGACGCTGGTGTTCCTCGCGGCGGTGCTGGTGCTGATGGCGTTCGACAAACCGGTCGGCACCTGGACAGTGGGGACGCTGGTGATCATCATCCCGGCGCTGATCGTCGGCTGGTACGCGGCGCGTGGCCGGGTCCTCGAGATCGCCAAACAGCGGCAGGGCTTCACCGGCCAGTTCCCGGTGGTCGCCAACCCGCCGCCGCCGGGCGAACGCCAGCCCTGACGCGGCAACCTGGTCCACCGCCCGCCGAATAGGGGTTTACTTGGCGGGTGGAGATCATGTCGCCAACCGATGCCATGTTCCTGCTCGGGGAATCGCGGGAGCATCCGATGCACGTCGGCGGCCTGCAGCTGTTCAGCCCGCCCGAGGGCGCCGGGCCGGAGTTCGTGCATGACCTGTATCGGGACATGTTGGCGCACACCAACTTCAACCCCACCTACCGCAAACGCCCGGCGCGGATTCTCGGCGGCATCGCCAGCTTCGGCTGGGCGTACGACGACGACATCGACGTCGACTACCACCTGCGCCGCTCGGCGCTGCCCTCCCCGGGACGAGTACGCGAGTTGCTCGACCTCTGCGGCAGGCTGCACACCAGCCTGCTGGACCGGCACCGTCCACTGTGGGAGACGTACCTGGTGGAAGGTCTCGAGGACGGCCGGTTCGCGATCTATTCGAAGGTCCACCACGCGCTGCTCGACGGGGTGTCCGCACTGCGGATGACGATGCGCACGCTGTCCGACGACCCGGCCGAGCCGGAAGTGCGGGTGCCGTGGGACCTGCCGTCCCGCAAGCGCGTGTCGAAGCAGAGCTCGTCGTTGGTGGGCTCGGCGATCGAGGCTGTCGGCGCGGCGGCGGGTCTCGCGCCGTCGACGTTCCGGGTGGCGCGTGCCGTCTTGTTGGAACAGAACCTGACCCGGACGTTCAGCGCGCCGAAGACCATGTTCAACGTCAAGATCGGCGGCGCCCGACGGGTGGCGGCCCAGTCCTGGCCGCTCGACCGCATCAAGGCCGTCAAGCAGGCCGCCGGCGGTGTCACCGTCAACGACGTCGTGCTGGCCATGTGCTCCGGGGCGCTGCGGGGCTACCTGCTCGAGCAGAGCGCCCTGCCTGACGCTCCGCTGATCGCGATGGTCCCGGTGAGCCTGCGGTCCGAGGCCGACGCCGATGCCGGCGGCAACCAGGTGGGCGCGATCCTGTGCAACCTCGCCACCGACATCAAGGAACCGGCGACGCGGCTGCAGGCCATCTCCGATTCGATGCGCGGCAACAAGCAGGTGTTCGCCGGGCTGTCGAAGACGGAGTCGATGGCCCTGTCGGCGCTGCTGCTGTCGCCGATCGCGCTGTCCACCGTGCCCGGTTTCGTCGACGCCACCCCGCCGCCGTTCAACATTGTCATCTCGAATGTGCCGGGACCACGGGTGCCGATGTACTGGAAGGGTGCGCGGCTCGACGGGAACTATCCGCTGTCGATCGCGCTGGACGGGCAGGCGCTGAATATCACGCTGGTCAACAACGGCGACAACCTCGACTTCGGGCTCGTCGGCTGCCGGCACAGCGTGCCGCACCTGCAGCGGCTGCTTGGCCACCTCGAGGACTCCCTGGCCGACCTCGAGGCTGCCGTCCGCTAGCCGCCTCGGCCGGCGTCGTATCCGCGCGAACCTGACTGGGCGGCGGAAAACCCGCCCGAAATTCTCCCTGCGGTCAAGGCTCGGCGCGGGCTTACAGCGGCGGCGGTGCCCAGGGCAGGGTGATCGGGGCGAAGCCCGGAATCTCGAGCACGTGCGACGGCGCCGCGGGCTCGGCCGGGGGTGCCGGCTCGGCAGGATGTGCCGGTTCGGCCGGGGGAGCCTGCGGCGGATGCGCCGGGTTGTCGACGGGTGAGGCCGGGGCTGCCGGTGGCGCCGTGGTTTCGGTGACGGAAGCGCTGGGCGCCTCGGCTGCCTGCGATGCCACCGACGACGAGGACGACGGTGGCGCCGCGGTACTCGGAGCGACCGCCGGAGCCGCGACGGTGGTCGGGGCATTGCTCGTCGGGGCGATGGTGGTCGTTGTCGTGGCGGGCGCCGGAGGTGCCGCCGGGCGCGGGGCGACGGGAGCGGGAGCGGGCACGGCCGACGCGGCGCCGGGAGACTTCACGCTGCCGGTCAGGGGGCCGGGCGTCCGCGATGCCAGCGCGCACAGCGTCTGGTGGCTGCCGGCGGACCAGCTGGATGGGCCGATGGGCCGGTAGTTCAGGCTCAGGTCGCTGGCCGACAACGTCTTCGGCGCCAGGTACGCGGTGGTCATCGTGCTGCAGGTGGGGCGTAGCACCGCCTCCTGCTCGGCGTCCGATGGCGGCGGGCCGTCGTGGAAGTGCGCGCCGAGATCGACGGGGCCGACTGCCTCGACCGAATGCGGTTCGGCGCAGTCCACGGGCACGAGGCCGGTCTGCCCGCCCTTCATGTCGGCCCCCAGACACGTGCCCGGTGGCCACACCCGCGACTGATCCTGCTCGGCGACCTGCCCGCGGAACGGCAGTTGCTGGCCGTTCGGGCCGGGCAGTTGCAGTCCGCACAACGCGATGTGACTGCCGGATCCGGAACCGCCAGCGCTCACCGAGCGCAGCAGGCCGTACGCGAACCGGCTGTTCGGGTCGAAGCGTGGTCCGAGGTACCGGCGTCCTGATACTGCGCAGGCTCCCTGATCGCCGTCGCCTTCGACTGAGTTGACGACCTCGAACAGGTGCGGGCTGCTGCACTGCACGAACGCGGGCCGCTGGGGCGGTTCAGGTTGCCAGGTCAGGCAGCTGCCGGCGTGGGCACTGCGGAACACGGCGTCGGTGTGGTCGTCGTCGGTTGCACCGCCGGCGGACGGGCCGACGGCAGACACAGTGACCACCCCGGCGATCAGCTGGGCACACAGCAACGCCGCCAGCAAAGCGCGGCGGGGTACCCAGGACCTGACCGATAGCAAACTCATCGGTCCATAGCGTGACATATCCGACCGATCGGCGCAGCGTGGCGAAGCGATCTTCGCTAAGTCTCAACCGACTCGTGATGCGTAACGACCTACTTGAGCAAAGGATCGCGGGGCAGCCCGAGAATTCGTTCGGCGATGGTGTTCCGGGTGATCTCCGAGGTGCCGCCCGCGATGGTCATGGCACGGTAGCCCAGGTAGGCCTGGGTGAGCGCCGGAGTTTGCCCGGTCACGGCCGCGGGGCCGGCCAGCTTCATCCCCAGCTCGGTCTGGCGCTGCCCCTGCTCGGCGACCACGAGTTTTGTGACATTGCCCTCGGGTCCCGGGCCGGTGCCCGCGATGGCCCGGCTGATCCGCCGCAGATTCAGCAGCCGCAGGGTGTGTCCCTCGGCGATCACCGCGCCGGCGCGGTCGCGCAGCCCGGCAGCCAGCTCCGGCTGGGCAGCGTCCAACAGCGCGATGAGATCGTCCGCGGTGAAGCCGGATTGCGCACCGGATCCACCGCCGATCGACAGCCGCTCGTTGCCCAGCGTCGCCCGCGCCACCAGCCAGCCCTTGTTGACGTCACCGACCACGTCGGCGTCCGGGACGAACACCTCGTCGAAGAACACTTCGTTGAAGTGCGCGTTGCCGGTCAGGCCCTTGAGGGGGTTGACGGTCACACCGGGGGCCTTCATGTCGATCGCCATCATCGTGACGCCGGCGTGCTTGGGGGCGTCGGGATCGGTGCGCACGGTGGCCAGGCCCCACTGGCAGTACTGGGCCAGGCTGGTCCACACCTTCTGGCCCGTCACCAGCCAGCCGCCGTCGACCTTCTTGGCGCTGGTGCGCACCGCGGCCGCATCCGAGCCGGCCTCGGGCTCGGAGAACAACTGGCACCACATGATGTCGCCGCGCAGCACCGGGTACACCCAGCGCTCGCGCTGGTCGTCGGTGCCGGCCTGGGCGATAGTCAGCGTCACCCAGCCGGTGATGCCGAGGTCGGGGCGCTCGACGTCACGGAACTCCTCCTCGATGGCCAGCTGCTCCAGCACGCCGGCATCCCGGCCCCACGGCTTGGGCCAGTGCGGCACCAGATAACCGGAATCGACAAGAAAGTCCCGCTTCTTGTCCTCGGCCAGCGACTGCAGCGTCGCGACGGCATCGCGGGCGGCGGTGCGGTATTCGGCCGCTTCCTCGGGGAGCGCGAACGACGCACCATGGGCCCGGCCGGTGCGCTGCCCGTCGACCACATCGGCCAGCGGGTCGGCGCCATCCCCGGTCAGCGCGGCCAGGGTGAGGGCGCGGCGCAGATACAGGTGCGCGTCGTGTTCCCAGGTGAAGCCGATGCCGCCGTGCAGCTGAATGTTGTTCTCTGCGTTGAAGACCTGACTGTGGATCGCCTGGACAGCGGCGACGGCCGCGCCGAACCAGGCGTCATCCAGATCGTCGGCGCGAGCTGCGTCCCACGCGGCCGCGGTGGTGAGTTCGGCCGCCACCAGCATGTTGGCGGCATGGTGTTTGACGGCCTGGAACGTGCCGATGGTGCGGCCGAATTGCTCACGCACCTTGGCGTATTCGACGGCCATGTCCAGCGCCGCCCAGCTGACCCCGACCGCCTCGGCGGCGGCGAGAATGCGAAAAGCTGTGTGCGCCTTGATCGCAGCGCCGCGTAGTACTGCGGTCGCCTCGACCTGGTCCAGTGTCACCGAGCCGATGCTGCGCGTGGTGTCCGCCCCGTCCAGCGGTGTGACGGTGACGCCGGTGGCGTGGGCATCGACGATCACCACGTCATCGCCGGCGACCAGGACCAGCAGGTCGGCATCCGGGGCGCCGAGCACGGTCGGGCTCTCCCCGAACACGGTGTGGCCGGCGATGTGAACGTGTCCGGACAAGCCCAGGGCGGCGGCGGTGTTGCCGTCGGCCAGCCCGGGCAGCAGTGCGGCGCGCAATTCTTCGGTGGCGCATCGGTCGATGACGACGGCGGCGGCGACGGTCGGCAGGAACGGTCCGGGACACAGCTCGCGGCCCTGCGCCTCCAGGACCACCGCCAGTTCGGGCAGTCCGAATCCGGAGCCGCCGTAGGCCTCGGGGATGGCCAGCCCCTGCCAACCCAGATCGGCTGCAGCCGTCCAGAATCCGGCCGGATGCGACGGCCCGCCCTCCAGCGTGGCACGGGCCGCGGCCCGGCTGCCGAGCCGGTGCAGCAGTCCGGTGGCCGAGTCCGCGAGGTCGTTGTGTTCGTCGGTGATCGCCAGCGCTGAGGTACCCATGGCTTGACTGTAAGCACGACGGTACGACTTCGAATAGCCCCTGATCAGCTGTGATGCACTTCACAAGTGAACAGTCTCCGAAATGTGACCACAAACATGCAGTGGCCCCGAAAGCGCGTGGTCAGCGCGGTGTACGCTCGCGAAATGACGGCTCGACCGGACAATGACGTTCACAGCCCCTCGCTGGCGACCAGGCTCCGCTGGTTCATGGCAGCCAAGCCCTCCGATCACCTGCTGGCGATGGCGACGGCGGCCGCGTCGTTGCCCGTGATCGGCAAGAGCCTCGAGCCGCTCGGCGGGGCCACCGCGATGACCCTGTGGGGCATGCGCCACGTGCCGAGCTTCTGGGCGTCGACCTCCAAGGCGTTGTTCACCCCGAGCGTCGCGGAGATCCGTCGGGCCGAGCGTGATTGCACCAACGAGGTGGTCCGGGCCGCGCTGACCGGGGTTGTGCCGCCCGCCGAACTCGACATCGAATGGCCTGCGCCCGAGCGCACGCCGCCGTTCTGGCGGGCCCGTGAACATCGGCGTCAGGTGCACCGCACCTCGGTGCGCTACGGCGATAACCCGTCGCAGCTCCTGGACGTCTGGCGCGCCGACGACCTGCCCAGCGAACCGGCCCCGGTGCTGATCTACCTGCCCGGTGGGGCCTGGGTGCACGGCAGCCGGCTGCTGCAGGGCTACGCGCTGATGAGCCACCTGGCCCAACAGGGCTGGGTCTGTCTGTCCATCGACTACCGTGTCGCTCCGAACCACCGTTGGCCGCAACACATCACGGACGTCAAGACCGCGATCGCGTGGGCCCGGGCGAACGTCGACAAGTTCGGCGGTGACCGCGACTTCATCGCGATCTCCGGTGGCTCGGCCGGCGGGCACCTCGCCGCGCTGGCCGGCCTGACGGCCAACGATCCCGAACTGCAGACCGACCTGCCCGAAGGAGCCGACACGTCGGTCGACGCCGTCGTCGGTATCTACGGCCGCTACGACTGGGAGGACCGGTCCACCAAGGAGCGCGAGGAGTTCGTCGACTTCCTCGAGCGCGTCGTGGTCCGGCGCCGGATCGACAAGCACCCGGAGATCTACCGTCAGGCCTCTCCGATCGCGCGGGTGCACCGAGATGCGCCGCCGTTCCTGGTGATCCACGGCAGCGGCGACAGCGTCATCCCGGTGGCGCAGGCGCGGGACTTCGTACACGAGCTGCGCGCGGTGTCCGAGTCAACCGTCAGTTACATCGAATTGCCCGGCGCCGGACACGGTTTCGACATGACCGACGGTGCCCGCACAGGGTCGATGGCCACTGCCATAGGGTTGTTCCTCGACGAGGTTCGCAGGAACCAGAACCAGCAGTGTGTCGAAGAGGTCGTCTAGACCGTTCGACTGGGCGAGGTCTGACCGAAGCGCAGGAGAGGTCGAGTGAAACGACTGAGTGGGTGGGACGCGTTCCTGTTGTATTCGGAAACGCCCAACGTGCACATGCACACCCTCAAGATTGCCGTCATCGACCTTGCCGGACTGGGTGATCGCACCTTCGGGATCGACGAATTCCGTCGTGTACTCCGGGAACGACTGCACAAGCTGGACCCGTTCGGCTATCAGCTCGTCGACATCCCGTTCAAGTTCCACCACCCGATGTGGCGCGAGCACGCCGAGGTCGATCTCGAGTACCACGTCCGGCCGTGGCGGGTGGCGGCACCGGGTGGCCGCCGCGAACTTGACGAGGCGATCGGCGAAATCGCCAGTACCGCACTGGATCGCAGCCGGCCGCTGTGGGAGATGTACCTCGTCGAAGGCTTGGCCAATGGGCGGGTGGCCGTGGTCGGCAAGATCCACCACGCGCTGGCGGACGGGGTGGCCTCGGCCAACCTGCTGGCCCTCGGCATGGACATCACCGAAGGGCCGCAGCGCGATCAGGACCTCTACATCGCCGATCCGGCCCCGTCCCGCGGCGAGCTGGTGCGTTCGGCCTTCGTCGATCACCTCCGGCAGATCGGCCGGATTCCGGGCGTGGTCAAGTACACCGCCGACGGCATGGCGCGGGTGCGCAAGAGCACGCGCAAGCTGTCGCCGGAACTGACCCGGCCGTTCACCCCGCCGGCGAGCTTCATGAACCACGTGCTCACGCCGGGGCGGCGTTTCGCCACAGCCACTTTGGCGCTCGCGGACGTCAAGGAGACCAGCAAGAAGCTGGGCGTCACCATCAACGACCTGGTGCTGGCCATGTCATCGGGCGCGCTGCGGGAGCTGCTGCTGAAGTACGACGGCAAGGCCGATCACCCGCTGCTGGCCTCGGTGCCGATGAGCTACGACTTCTCGCCGGATCGCATCTCCGGCAACCGATTCAGTGGCGTGCTGATCGGGCTGCCGGTCGAC
This sequence comes from Mycobacterium sp. PDNC021, assembly GCF_048282635.1. Classification (NCBI taxonomy): domain Bacteria; kingdom Bacillati; phylum Actinomycetota; class Actinomycetes; order Mycobacteriales; family Mycobacteriaceae; genus Mycobacterium; species Mycobacterium sp. PDNC021. The sequence goes on along the minus strand of NZ_CP182502.1, from coordinate 440,957 downwards.
GTGGACGACGCCGAGCAGCGCGTCAGGCAGGCCCGGGAAGCCGCCATGCTGGCCAAGGAGAGTCACCAGCTGGTCGGTCCGGAGTTGGTGGCCCGGTGGGCCGCCTACATGCCGCCGGCGCCGATGGAGTCGATGTTCCGCCGCCTGTCCAACATGGACGGCCAGAACAAGGTGCTGAACCTCAACATCTCCAACGTGCCGGGGCCCCGGGAACGCGGCAAGGTGGGTGGCGCCACTGTCACCGAGATCTACTCGGTCGGCCCGCTCACTGCCGGCAGCGGCCTGAACATCACCGTGTGGAGCTACGTCGACCAGCTGAACATCTCGGTGCTGGCCGACGGCGCGACCACCGACGACCCGCATGAAGTGACCGCGGGCATGATGGCGGACTTCAAGAAAATCCGAAGGGCCGCAGGGCTTTCCGAGGAGCTGACGGTCGTCGAGACTGCCATGGCGCAGTAGGGTCTGCGCCTGGCGGCCGGCGTTCTGCGAGGGTGCACAGTCAATGTGGCTCGGCGTTGAGTGTGCGTGGGCGCAGACAAAGGTCGAGTGACGATCTGCTGGGACGCACTGTCAACGGTGCGCAGGCGCTCCGCCGTGACTGCAGCCGCGGCCCTGCTACCCGACCTGGTCCGCAGCGGCCACGGCGTGACCCCTCTCGGCCCGCACCCACTCCAGGAACCGGGTGATCGCCTCGGCGGTGTAGCGGCCGTGTGCCGAACCGAAGACGTCGAATGCGTGCTGGGCGTACGGGATCTCGGCGTACGCCACCGGCGCCGGTGACCGCTCGCGCAGGGCGGCCACGAAGTCCCGTCCCTCCTGGACGGCGATCATCGTGTCGTTGCCGCCGTGCAGCACGAAAAACGGTGGGGCGTCGGGGCCGATCCGCGTGATGGGCGAGGCGTCCAGGAACTCCTGGGAGTTGGTGGCGAACGGCTTCTTGATGATCAGCTGCTCCAGCGCCTGCATCATCTCGGGGCGCCCGGGGCCGTCGTAGCTGAACCAGTCGTACCGGCCGTACACGGGAACCGCGGCCACCACCGAGGTGTCGGCGTCCTCAAAGCCGGGCTGCCACTGGGGATCTCCGGGAGTCAACGCGGCCAGCGAGGACAGGTGACCGCCCGCCGAGCCGCCGCTGATCGCGACGAAGTCGGGGTCGCCGCCGTAGTCGGCGATGTTCTCCTTGATCCAGGCGAGGGCCTGCTTGACGTCGATGATGTGTGCCGGCCACTGGTGTTTCGGGCTGACGCGGTAGCCGATGGACACGCAGATCCAGCCGCGGTCGGCGAGAGTGCCCATCAGCGGATAGGCCTGCGGCCGACGGTCGCCGAGCATCCACCCGCCGCCGGGAACCTGCAGCAGCACCGGGGCTTTGCCGTCGAGCGGCAGGTCGGGGCGGCACCAGATGTCGGCCAGGTTGGCGCGGTGCGGACCGTACTTCACGGTCTTCTTGTTGTACTTGCGGCGCGACAGCATGGTGCGCGCGATGCCGGGCAGGCGCGGGACGCCCGGATCAGCCGGGTTGCCCGGCCCGATCACGTCGCGCAGTGGTTCTTCGAACGCCGGCCGGGAACTGCGGCTGCGGCTGACGATGTATCCCAGGATGGCCCAGGTGATCACGTTGAGCACCAACGCGATTCGGCCGCTGGTGCCGGAGAACGCGCCGCGCCGACCGCGGCGGATGGTGGACAGCACCGAGGAGCTGAGCACGAATCCGGCCGCTTCGCTGGACGGCCAGCCGTATGCGAAGGTGAGGATGCCGGGGTTCCCGGCGCGGGCCAGCGGGGTGGCCGCGTTGGTGGCGTTGACGAGTCCGAGGACGGCCCGGATCAGAGTCACTGATTTACGCGCCATTGGCCAGCGCCTTCAGCTCGCGGCGATCGATCTTGCCGGTACTGTTGCGCGGCAATTCGGCGAGCACGGTAATCGACCGTGGCACTTTGTAATTGGCCAGGTTGTCTCGTACGTGCTGCTTGAGGGATTCCTCGGTGGCGGTCGCGCCATCGGTCAGTACGACGAACGCCGCCAGGCGCTGGCCGTACTGCTCGTCGTCGACACCCAGCACGGTGGCTTCGGCCACGTCCGGGTGGGTGGACAGCGTCTTCTCCACCTCGATGGGGTAGACGTTCTCGCCGCCCGACACGATCATCTCGTCATCGCGGCCGACGACGAACAGGCGGCCGGCGATATCCAGGTATCCGACGTCACCCGACGACATGTAGTCCTGGTGGAAATCTTTTGTGGCACCGGAGGTGTAGCCGTCGAACTGGGTCGAGTTGCGCACGTAGATGGTGCCCACCTCGCCCGCCGGCAGCTCCTTGAAATCGGCGTCCAGGATCTTGATCTCGGTGCCCTCGGCGGGCCGGCCGGCGGTGTCGGGTGCGGCGCGCAGGTCGGCCGGGGTCGCGGTGGCGATCATGCCGGCCTCGGTGGCGTTGTAGTTGTTGTAGATGACGTCACCGAACTGGTCCATGAACGAGGTGACGACGTCGGGGCGCATGCGCGAGCCGGAGGCCGCGGCGAACCGCAGCGAACGGCCGCTGTAGCGGTTGCGGATGTGGTCCGGCAGTTCCATGATGCGGTCGAACATCACTGGGACAACACACAATCCGGTCGCCTGGTACTTGTCGACCAGGGCCAGGGTGGCCTGCGGGTCGAACTTGCGGCGAGTGACGACGGTGCAGGCCATCGACGCCGCGAACACCAATTGTGAGAAGCCCCAGGCGTGGAACATCGGAGCCACGACCACGGTGGTCTCCTCGGTGCGCCACGGCGTGCGGTCCAGGATCGCCTTCAACGCGTCCAGGCCGCCACCGGAATGCTTGGCGCCCTTGGGAGTTCCGGTGGTTCCGGAGGTCAATAGGATCACCCGGCTCTTTTCGCCGGTGCGTCGCGGCTGCAGCCCCAGGTGGTCGATGATCAGGGACTCGACGGTCAGGGGGTGGTCCTCGGTGTCGGTCCACGCCACGATGCGGGTAACAGGAGGCCGGCCCGTCTGACCTTGATCCTGCAAGGCCCGGTCCACCGTCGCGGTGAACTCTTCGTCGTAGATGATGACGTCGACGTTCTCGCGGTCCACGACCTCGGCCATGGCCGGGCCGGCGAAGGAAGTGTTCAGTAGCAACACATCTGCGCCGATGCGGTTGGCCGCGATCAGTGCGTCGACGAAACCGCGGTGGTTGCGTGCCATGATGCCGACGACCTTGGCCGAGGGCAGCAGCTGCAGGGCGGCGGCGAACGCGTCGCCGCGCTTGTCGAGCTCGCTGAAGGTCAGCGTGCCCAGCTCGTCGATCAGGCCCGGACGGTTACCGCAGCGCTGCGCGGAACTGGCGAAACCTGAAGTGACGCTCATGTTTTCGCGGGCCATGGCGCCCGCGATCCGGACGTACTTGTCCGGCCGCAGTGGGGCGATGACACCGGCGCGGACCATGGTGTTGACCAGGCCGGCAGTGGCGGTCAGCTTGTCGGTGATACCCACGGGCGGTCAGCCTAGTACCGGGAAGCGCCGCTCTTCGGCGAGTTCGTCGAGAGCGTCCTGCATGACCTTGCGGACGCGTGCGTCGACCGCGTCGATGTCGGGCTCTTCACCGAACTCGGCCTCGATGTTGATGGCCGGCAGCACCTGCATGACGATCTTCGACGGCAGTGGCACGTTGAAGGGCAGCACGGCGGACAGGCCGAACGGCAGGCCGACGGACAGCGGCACCACCTTGGCGCGGGCGGCGCGTGCGATGGGGCCGAGGGCCTTGGCGATGCGCTCGCCGCGGGTCAGGAACAGCTGGGTCTCCTGGCCGCCGATGCCGACCATCGGCACGATCGGCACGCCGGCATTGATCGCGGCCTTCACGTAACCCTTGCGGCCGTCGAAGTCGATCTTGTTGGCGTCGGTCGACGGCCGGTAGACGTCGTAGTCACCGCCGGGGAACACGACGACGAGGCCGCCGGAGCGCAGCGCTTCGTCGGCGTTCTCGTGGCTGGCCAGGATGTAGCCGGTCTTCTTGAAGAAGTCCGCGGTCGGGCCGACCATCAGCATGGCGTGGCTGAGGGTGTACACGGGACGGTCGTAGCCGTACTTCTCGTAGAAGTGCGAGGTAAAGATCGGCACGTCCATGGGCAGCATGCCGCCGGAATGGTTGCTCACCACCAGCGCGCCACCCAGCGGAATGTTCTCCAGTCCGCGGACCTCGGAGCGGTGATAGACCTTCAGCAGCGGTCGGAGAATCCCCATGACCTTCTCGGTCAGGTCCGGGTCGAATTTGGTGATTTCGGGCAGCTTGGCCACGGTTTCTCCTCTGGCTGCGGCAAAAACTAGAACATGTTCTAATTTTTGATTATTCACTGGTTGACCGCCGGACGCCAATCCCCTGTGGCTAGCATCACCGTCGTGACCCAAGAAGCCACCAGCGAAGATGCCGTCCTCGTCGAACAGCGCGACCGCATACTGATCATCACCATCAACCGGCCGCAAGCCAAGAACGCTGTCAACTCAGCGGTCAGCCAGGGCTTGGCCGCGGCCGCGGACCGCCTCGACGAAGACCCGGGACTGTCGGTCGGCGTGCTGACGGGAGCCGGCGGCACGTTCTGCGCCGGCATGGATCTGAAGGCCTTCGCAAAAGGGGAGAACGTCCTCTCGAGCCGCGGTCTGGGCTTCACTCAGCGGCCGCCGGCCAAGCCGCTGATCGCGGCCGTCGAGGGCTTCGCTCTGGCCGGTGGCACCGAGCTCGCCCTGTCGGCAGACCTGATCGTCGCCTCCAACGCGTCGGCGTTCGGTATCCCCGAGGTCAAGCGCGGTCTGGTGGCCGGTGGTGGCGGCTTGCTGCGGCTGCCGCAGCGCATCCCCTATGCCATCGCGATGGAACTCGCGCTCACCGGCGACAACCTCACGGCGACCCGGGCCCACGAGTTGGGACTGGTCAATGTGCTGACCGAGCCCGGCGCCGCACTGGATGCCGCCATCGAGCTGGCCGAGCGCATCACTGCCAACGGCCCGCTCGCCGTCGCCGCGACCAAGCGCATCATCGTCGAGTCGCCCGACTGGTCCGACGCCGAGAAGTGGGACAAGCAGGGCGCCATCCTGGGTCCGATCTTCATGTCGAAGGACGCGCGCGAGGGCGCGGTGGCCTTCGCCGAGAAGCGTGCCCCGCAGTGGACCGGTAGCTGACCTTCGTTACTTGGGTTTCTTTTCCGGCTGCTGCACCGGGCACTGCTGCTCAACCCAGTTGTTGAGCGTGCGGCTGAACTGGCTGCGGTCGGGATCGCTGGAGTGCAGGCCGTTGGTCTTGACGAAATGCGTCACGGCGGCCTGCACATCGGCCGGCGGGTGGAAGCCGTTGATGGTGTCCCCGGCCGCCTTGGCGTCGTCGGGGGACGCGCCGGACATCAGGTTCACCACCGCGCCGGTGAGTTGCAGGCAGGTCCCGCCGTCGAGCTGACGGCTGGTGGGGGACGGCGGCGCTTCGGCTGCGGGAGTGCTCGGGGCGGCAGCGGTGCTCGGCGCCGGAGCGCTCGACGACGCAGTGGTCGGCTGCGGCGGTTGCTTGTCGCCCGAACATCCGGCCAGCAGCAGAGCGGCTGCCAGGACTGCGGCCTGACGGCCATTGAATCGCCGCGACGTCACGATCTCCCGGTAGGACATGTGTTTGTTCTACCGGGAGACAGCTGCCGTCGGCTACCGGGGTCGAACAATGGTCAGACTGCGGCGACGAAGTCGCTGCTGTAGAACTCGGCCGGGGACTGCGAATGCGGCGCGGGCAGATCCACCTGGAGCCACACGCCGGTGGTGCCGGGAGCCACGTTGACCTGCACGGTCGAGTTGCCGTTGCCGAAGCCATCGGTGCTCAGTGTGCCGGTGCCGATGCTCGGGTCGCCGGCCAGGCAGCCCAGCGCGGCGTGGGGGGCCGGGATCAGCCGGACCACATATTGCGCGTTGCGTGCGCCGTCGAGCATGTCGATGTGGGCGACGGCGGTGCGGCCGTCGGAGGTGATCTCAGCCGTCGGCACTGCCGGAAAGCGGAACTTCATGTAGTTGATCGGCTGCCGGTCGCAGGTGTAGGACCGCGACATCAGAGTCATGCGGTGCGTGCCGGCGGCCTGGGCGGGCGCGGCGACCACGGTCGCGGCGGGGAGGGCGGTGCAGACGGCCAACGCAGCCAGGGCGCCGCTGATTTTTGACATTCGTCAAGTTTTTACCGGGACCGCGGGTAGCGCTATGGCCGCTGTCACAACCGGACCGAGCCCACGTTCGGTGTCGATAATGACTTAGGTCACAAGCACTTTCAGATCCGACCCACCGTCACATCCCATGGGTCGGTCGTCGCGGTGCGGGTCGCGAGCCTGCGGGCGTGCCAGCTGGTGCTGCCGTACTCGTCGGCCCAACTGCGGGCCCGCATGGTTGCCCGCCACAGCGGATGTTCCGCGGTGGTGCCGATGGCGCCATGCAACTGGTGGGCGATGGTCGTCACCGGCGCGACGGCCCGGCCGACGGCGATCTTGGCCACGGTCGTGGCATAGGCGGTGCGGGCGTCGCCGAAGCCGTACTGTGCGGCGGCAGTTATCGCCAGAGTGGTTGCCGCCCTCGCTCGTTCGACCTCGCCGAGCATCGAGGCCAGTGAGTGCTGCACCGCCTGGAAGGCGGCGAGCGGGCGGCCGAACTGCACCCGTGTTTCGGTGTGCGCGACGGTCAGCTCTGCGGCGGCATCGAGTGCGCCGACGATCTGGACGCTGCGGCACCAGGCGCCGCGGATGGTCAATTCGTCGGCGACCGTCAGTGGCAGCTGGACGACATCGCTTGCCGCGGTGTCGAATTCGATGGTCGCCCGGGGCTCGCCGGCGAGGTTGTGTGCACTGTCGATGAGCGCCGGTGAGTCGCGCAGTGCGACGTACAGGGCGTCCGGCCCGCGCTTGGTCACCAGCACCGGCCCGCACTGCGGCCAGGTGGCGACCTGCTCGACCGCCAGGGTCAGGGGCCCGGACTCCGGTACCGCGAGACCGGCTTCGGCCGCCAACCACGTTGCCAGCACGTCGGTTTCGGCGATCGGCACCGCGGCGGCATGACGTGCCAAGGTGCCCAGCACGACGGCCGTCGCGGCGGGACCGGCGTCGGCGTCGCTGCTCAACCGGGTCAGTCCGGAGCTCTCGGCGGTGCGCCACAGGGCGTCGTCGAAGGTCAGCGGCAGGGTGCGGGCGGGCTGTGCGGACTGCCCGATCTGGTCGGCCAGTTCGCGTAGTTCGGCCAACTCATCCGAATGCTGTTTGGCGGCAGCCTGTTTGGTCCAGTTCTTGGCGACGATGCCGCGCAGTACCTCATTGGTGCCGCCGCGCAGGGTGAACAGCGGCGCATGCACCCGAGCGGTGTCCAGCATCGCCTGCAGCCGCGGACGGTCAGGACCTTCGTACCGGTCCAGCAGCTCCGCGGCGATCTCCACGGAGTCCTGCTCGAATCGGGTGCCCAGGTCTTTGACCAGCGCGGCGGGGACGGCGGCGTCTTGGCCGGCGGTCAACGCGCGCGCGACCGAGATGGAGAGCTGACGCAGCGAGATCATCCGTGCCAGCAGATCGCCGATATCGGCACGGGGGTCGTCCCGCAGCGCCTCGATGAGTACGAAAAGCAATGTGGCCGTGGACAGGAAGCGCTCCGGTCCGCTGCGCTCGAAACCCAGTTCCGAGGTCACCTGGTGCCAGCCCGCGCCGACGGTGCCGAGCAGATCGGCGTCGGTCAGCGCGACGTTATCGAACAGCACCTCGTTGAAATGATGTTCGCCGTTCATCTGGACGATCGGCTCGATGGTGACGCCCGGGGCGTCGGTGGGCACGATGAACTGGCTGAATCCCGCGTGCCGATGCGCGGGGTCCAGGGAGCTGGTGCGGGCCAGCACCACGATCTGGTGTGCAAGGTGTGCGCCGCTGGTCCACACCTTGCTGCCGTTCAGCAGCCAGCCGGCGTCGGTGCGGGCGGCTTTGGTGGCGACTGCGGCCAGGTCGGAACCGGCCTCGTGCTCGCTCATGCCGATCGCGGAATACAAAGTACCGGAAGCGATTCGGGGTAGCAGTCGGCGCCGCTGATCTTCGCTGCCGTAGGTCAGGAGGGCCGGCGCCACCTGCCGGTCGGCGATCCAATGCGCGGCGACCGGTGCGCCGTGGGCGAGCAGTTCTTCGGTGACCACGTACCGGTGCATGTGGCTGCGGCCGCGGCCGCCGTACTCGACCGGGATGGTGAGACCGACGAAGCCGGCTGCCGCCAGCCGCATGCTGAAGTCGGCGTCCCACTTCGACAGCCAGCAGTCGACTCCGGGTTCCCAGCCGAACTCCTTTGCGTCCTCGGCCAGGAACCGGCGCAGGTCCGTGCGCAGTTCGGACAGGTCGTCGTCGTCGGCGCGGAGGGCGTCGAAATCGTCCATCCGGCAACAGTAATCGGGGCGCCTCGGATTGTCGGTGGGTCGCGGCATACTCGGAGCGATGGCGACCATTTACTACACCGCATCGAGCTTGGACGGCTTCATCGTCGACTCCGCGGGAAGCCTGGACTGGCTGCTCTCGCGTGATATCGACGTCGACGGACCGTTCGGCTACAAAGCCTTCGAGCAGTCGGTGGGTGCCCTGGTCATGGGGTCGACGACGTACCGGTGGGTCGTCGAGAACGAACCGGGTGATTGGCCGTACCCCCAACCGACGTGGGTGCTCACGTCGCGGCCGGACGTCGTCGTCGAGGGGCACCCGGTGTGCCCGGTCAGCGGCGATGTCGCACAGCTGCATCCGGCGCTGGTCGAAACGGCGGGCGAGCGTGACATCTGGATTGTCGGCGGCGGGGACGTCGCAGCGCAGTTCGTGACGGCCGGCCTGGTCGACGAACTGGTGGTGTCCTATGCGCCGTGCTCCCTGGGTGCCGGCGCACCCGTGTTGCCGGTGCGCTCGGAATGGCGATTGCTCGAGTCCGCGGTCAACGGGGACTTCGTCTGTGCGCGCTGGGCTCGCGCGGACGGTTAGCTGCCGGCGGTGGGCAGGCCGTTGTTCTTGACGAAAGCCTTTGCCTTGACGAGGAATTCGAGTTGAGTCGCGACGTCGTGCAGCGGTGCGACGCTCTGCGACGACCGGCTCAACACCACCGCGCCTTCCAGAGCGGCCAGGCAGGTGACAGCCAGGGCTGACGCGTCGGAATCGCTGAATCCCTCGGCGGTGAAGGAGTGTCCGAGCGCGGTGCGCCACCGGTCGAAGATCTCGGCGGCAATGGGGGTCAGTGTCGGCGCTTCGTCGCCTGAGCCGACCGCAGCGGCGACCACCGGGCACCCCGCGGTGAAGTCGCTGTCGGCCAGAATCTGGTCCCAGAAGGTGACGAATCCGCGCACGAGTGCGATGCCGCCGTACGCGGCGGAGCCGTCGATGTGGGCGGCGATCGCGTCGCCGGCGAACTGCAGTGCTTCGATCAGCAGCTGGCTGCGGCCCTCGGGAAAGTGGTGGTAGACCGACCCGCGGGGTGCGCCGCTGCGGACCAGCACCTCGTCGATGGTCAGGCCGGCGGCGCCGCGCTCACGCAGCACGGCGGCGGCGCTGCGCACCATCCGTTCCCGGGTGGCGCCGCGCTTGTTGACCGTCTTGATGGCGGGCGCTGCCGCGCTCAATGCGTGACCCGGTTCCGAAACTGTGTCATCCGGTCCTGCACACCGCGAGCTGCTTCACGCAGCCGTTCGTTGGCGCCCAGGACGGTGTGCGTGAAGCGATGGCCTTTCACGTTGACCTCGACCACCCACATGCTGCCCTCCTCGATATGGGACTCAGCATAAAACGCCCAACACATCGGACCAAAGAATGTATTCCAGGTCACAGATATCCGAGGTTTTGAGCGCTGGGGGATCTACACTTCCTTCCAACTATGGTCTATTACATAATTTCTTGATCAGGAGTTCACTGCTCGCATGACCACCGATCTCGATCTGCAGACCGTCACCCTCGAACGGGACGGGCATGTTCTGGTGATGGGCCTCAGCCGGCCCGAGAAGCGCAACGCGTTCGACCGCGCGATGCTGGCCGACCTGTCGCGGGCCTACGGTCTGCTGGAGCGCGACGACAGCCTCCGCGCCGGAGTGCTCGTCGCCCATGGCGACCACTTCACCGCCGGTCTGGACCTGCTCGACGTCGCTCCCGCCATCGCCGCGGGGGAGAGTCCGTTCCCCGCCGATGGCCGCGACCCTTGGCGGCTCGACGGGCCGTGGACCAAGCCGCTCGTCGCGGCGGTCCAGGGCCGTTGCCTGACGCTGGGCATCGAACTGCTGCTCGCCGCCGACATTCGGGTGGCAGCCGCCGACGCCCGCTTCGCCCAGATCGAGGTGCTGCGCGGCATCTATCCGTTCGGCGGTGCCAGTGTCCGGCTACCGCGCGACGCAGGCTGGGGCAACGCCATGCGCTGGCTGCTCACCGGTGACGAATTCGACGCGGCAGAGGCGCACCGCATCGGTCTGGTGCAGGAGGTCGTGGAAGATGCCGCGGCCGCTCGCGCTCGGGCAATCGAGATCGCGCACACCATCGCGGACCGCGCGGCGCCGTTGGGTGTCCACGCAACCCTGGCCTCGGCTCAGTTGGCTCGCAGCGCGGGTGAGGCCGCGGCCTTCGAGCGACTCCAGCCCGAGGTGGCCAGGCTGTTCACGACCCAGGACGCCGCCGAGGGCGTGCAGTCCTTCGTCGAGCGGCGCGCCGCCCAGTTCCAGGGCCGCTGACCACCTCGCCCAGCAGACGTGAAACCCCCCAAAACCAGATGATTTTGGGGGTTTTCGCGTCTGCTCGCGCTGGAAACCTAGCCGGCGTTCTCCAGCGCGACGAGTGCGGCGGCCACGGCGAAGTACTTGTTGGCACCGAGCTGGCGCACGGTCTTGATGTTGAACGCCGCGGCGAGGTGCTCGGCGTCGGAGTCACTGACCCCGGCGAGCGCGGCGGGCGATGCGTCGAGGATGTCCTTGAGGGACTTGTCCTCGTAGGCCTTGTCGAGCGACTTCTCGAGATCTACAGAAACTGCCATGGGTTGCCTCCCAGATTGTTTGCCAACGACCTTCGAACGGGCGTGACGGTATCAGCGATTACTGGGGTTCGCCTGGGATAAAACACCCGTGCTGAAAAGCCGAATGGCCACCCGGCCGAGTCCCCCGAGGGGTGAAGGACAACGGAGCGGGTGGCCATCCGGACGAAGGTGGAATTACGCCGGGGTGTAGCCGAACGGCATGAGCACGCTCTTGGCCTGGCAGTAGGCCTCGATGCCCTCCGGGCCGTTCTCGCGGCCGATGCCCGAGTTCTTGTAGCCGCCGAACGGAGCGCCCGGATCGAACGCGTACATGTTGACCGCGTAGGTGCCGGTGCGAATCTGTGCGGCGATCTTCATGGCCTTGGGTACGTCGGTGGTGTAGACGCTGCCGGCCAGGCCGTAGTCCGAGTCGTTGGCGATCCGGATGGCTTCCTCTTCGGTGTCGAAGGGGATGATCGCCAGCACCGGGCCGAAGATCTCTTCCTGGGCGATGGTCATCGAGTTGTCGACGTCGGCGAACACCGTCGGCTGCACGAACCACCCGGAATCCAGGCCCTCGGGGCGGCCGCCGCCGGTGGCGATGCGCGCGCCCTCTTCGACACCCTTCTTGATGTAGCTCTCGACGCGCTCACGCTGCTTCTCGCTGATCAGCGGGCCGATCATGGCGGCCGGGTTGTCGGGCAGGCCGACCTGCATGGCGGCCGCGCCGGCAGCCACCTTCTCGACGACCTCGTCGTAACGCGACCGCGGGGCCAGGATGCGGGTCTGGCCGACGCAGGCCTGGCCGGTGTTCATCAGGCCGGAGAACAGCAGCATCGGGAGGGTGGAGTCCAGGTCGGCGTCCTCGAGGATGATCGCCGCGGACTTGCCGCCCAGTTCCAGGGTGCAGGGCTTGAGTCGCTCGGCGGCGACCTTGCCGATCTCCTTGCCGACGGCCGAGCTGCCGGTGAAGGTGAACTTGTCGATCTCCGGGTTGGCGGTCAGCGCGCGCCCGGTGTCCGGGCCACCCGGCACGACCGACAGCACGCCCTCGGGCAGGCCGGCCTCGGCGAAGGCCTGGGCCATGGCGAACACAGACAGGGGCGTCTCGGCGGCGGGCTTCAGCACGACGGTGCAGCCGGCCAGCAACGCCGGGCCCAGCTTGTTGGCGGCCAGGAAGAACGGCACGTTCCACGCGGCGACGGCGGCGACGACGCCGATGGGCTCGCGGGTCACCAGCGTCTGGCCGTAGATGCCGTCGCGGATGTCGCTCCACTGGAACTTGTCGGCAGCGCCGGCGTAGTAGTTGAACGACGACATCGCCGCGCCGTACTGCATCATGTCGACGATGCTCGGCGGCTGGCCGGTCTCGGCGGAGAGCAGGAACTTCAGCTCGTCAGCACGCTCGGTCATGATGCGCGACGCCTCGGCGATCACCGCGGCGCGCTCGGCCGGCGTCATCTTGGGCCACGGGCCCTCCTCGAACGCCTTGCGGGCGGCGGCACACGCGGCATCCACGTCGGCCTTGGCGGCCAGCGGCACCTTGCCGACGAGCTCGCCGGTGGCCGGGGAGTGCACCTCGATGACGTCCGACGTCGACGGTGCGGTCCACTGACCGCCGATGAACAGCTGGTCCCAGGTCGTACGGAATGCCGTGCCTTGTGTCATAGATGTGCTCCTCGCGTGCGCGGTGTCATGGGCGTCACACTACCGAGTTTTCGGCCAAACGAGAACATGTTCCAATTAGGTCGCTCAGCTGGGCTTGAGCACCAACACCAGGTTGCTCGTCAAGAACTCCTGTAACAGCGGTACAGAAGTCGCACGCCAGGCCCATTGCGGGTGGTAGCGGGGGAATGCGGCGACCAGCGCCCCGGTGCTTCGTGCCCACTCCAGTCCAGCTGCCGCGGATACCGCGAACAACGACGACTCGTAGTCGTTCTTCGGCCGGTGACCGTGTTTGCGGGTGTACATCTCCGCGGCCCGCCGGCCACCGAGGTAGTGCGTCAGGCCCATCTCGTGTCCGCCGAAGGGGCCCAGCCACACCGTGTACGACAAGATCACCAGCCCGCCCGGCCGCGTGACCCGCAGCATCTCCCGGCCCATCAGCCAGGGCTCGCGGACATGTTCGGCGACGTTCGACGACAGGCAGACGTCGACGCTGCCGTCGGCGAAGGGCAGCGCCAGGCCCGAGGCGCGCACGAAGGTGCCTGCGCCGTCGGGTTGGGCGGCTGGGCCGGCGTGCATTTCTCGGGGGTCGGGCTCGACGCCGATGTACGTCATTCCGGCGCCGGAGAATTCGGTGGCGAAGTAGCCGGGGCCGCCGCCGACGTCGAGCACGGTTGTGCCCTCGGGTGCGGTTCCGTTGAGGTCGCGCCACAGGCCGTCCACCAGAGCGACGGTGTCGTGGGCGAGGGTGCCGTAGAAGCGGGCCGGGTCGCTCTGCTCGAAACGGAACTCACCGAGCAGCCGGATCGAGCGGGCGAGGGTGGCTCGCCTGCGGGTGGTGACCAGTCCTTTGGCTGCCCAGCGATTCACTCCGCAACCCTACTGACCGGTACCCTGCATTCGATGCCAGACCACCCCCAGCAGCCTGCTGGATCTCCTGACGAGATCCGGTCGGTGCTGCTGCTCTGCTGGCGCGACACCGGCCATCCCCAGGGCGGCGGCAGCGAAACGTATCTGCAGCGCATCGGCGCCCAGCTGGCCGAGTCCGGGGTGCGAGTGACGCTGCGGACCGCCCGGTATCGCGGGGCATCGCGCACCGAGGTCGTCGACGGCGTCCGGATCAGTCGCGGCGGTGGCCGCCTTTCCGTGTACATCTGGGCCGGCTTGGCCATGGTGCTGGCGCGGGTCGGCGTGGGTCCGCTGCGTGGCGTGCGGCCCGACGTGGTGATCGATTCACAGAACGGCATTCCGTTTCTGGCCCGGCTGGCCTACGGTCGGCGGGCCATGGTGCTGGTGCACCACTGCCACCGCGACCAGTGGCCGGTTGCCGGCCGGTTGATGAGCAAGTTCGGCTGGTTCGTGGAATCGCGGCTCTCGCCCCGGCTGCATCGGGACAACCAATACGTGACGGTGTCGCTGCCGTCGGCCCGGGACTTGGTGGATCTGGGGGTCGACGCTTCGCGGATCGCCGTCGTCCGCAACGGGGTCGACCTCGCTCCCGCGGCGTCCCTCTCGCTACCCCGGGCCGCTGCGCCGCGCATCGTGGTGCTGTCGCGACTGGTGCCGCACAAGCAGATCGAGGACGTGCTCGACGCCGTCGCCCTGCTGGCGCCGGTGGTGCCGGGGCTGCGCCTCGACGTCGTCGGAGGCGGTTGGTGGGACGAGCGGCTGGTCGCGCACGCGCGCAGGCTCGGCATCAGCTCCGCGGTGACGTTCCACGGCCATGTCGATGAGGTCACCAAACACGAAGTGCTGCAACAGGCTTGGGTGCACGCACTGCCGTCGCGCAAGGAAGGCTGGGCGTTGGCCGTCATCGAGGCCGCGCAGCACGGCGTGCCAACGGTCGGCTACCGGTCGTCGGGTGGCCTGACCGACTCCATCGTCGACGGTGTGACGGGCCTGCTGGTCGACGACCACCGCGGCCTGGTCACCGCACTCGAGACCCTGCTGACCGACGATGTCCTGCGCGCCCAATTGGGGGCCAAGGCCCAGGTCCGGGCCGCCGAATTCTCGTGGCCGCAAAGCGCTTCCGCGATGCTGACGGTTGCCGAGGCGGTCCGGGACGGCCAGTTCGTCAACGGGATCGTCTGACGGCTCACCGCTGCCGCGACGACGCTGCAGGCGGGCACCAAGCCCGCTTTCAGAAATTCTTCGTGACGACGATTCAAATCCGTCGTTTTGCTGTTGGGCGAGACCATGACGCATAAACTGACGCCCAGGTCAAATTTAATAGCAATGAGGGCTACTCTCGGGTTTCCGGCTTTCGGGCGTCCCTCCTGAATTGCGGATCCAGGCGACTGGGCCCGGTGATGCAGTGCGTTCGAACTCCGTTGTCTTTCAAGCAAATTAGACATACCGCTCCATCGAAGTGCCACCGGGTCTGAGGAGTTGAACATGTGGAGTTGCCGATGACGCTCTCGACGTTCGGGCTTACGCGACTTCCGAGTTCACGCGTGGTGTGGCAGCCGTACTACGCGCGTCGGGTGCTGATCACCGACGCCGTGACGATCGTCCTCTCCATGTTGTTCGCGCAATGGGCCCGATTCGGCGGAGCGGGTTACGGCCCGTCGGCCTCCATGCTCTACACCGCGTACTCGCTGGTGCTGGCGTGCCTGTGGCTGGGCGTCCTGACCTTGCACCGCGCCCGTTCCGCCTCGATCCTCGGATGCGGCATCGAAGAGTACCGCCGTGTTGTCGCCGCGTCCTTCTGGACGTTCGGGGTGATCGCGATCGTGGCCTTGCTCGCGCGGCTCGAGATCGCGCGCGGTTACCTGGCCATCGCATTCCCGTTGGGCACGATCGGACTGTTGATCGGGCGCAAGGTGTGGCGGCGCCGGGTTCGTGCGCGCCGGCAGGCGGGCGATTGCCTGACATCCGTTCTCGCCATTGGTGATCGGGACGCGATCGCGGTGCTGGCCACCGAACTCATGAACGATCCCGGCGATGGTTACGTGGTGGTCGGCGCGGGTATCCCGGGCGACCCCGGTGCGCGCGGTGACGTCATCAGGATCGGCGATCGGGTGATCCCGATCTTCGGCGACGAGAACGACGCCCTCGGCGCGCTCGGCGACCGATGCGCCGCTGACACCGTGGCACTGACCGACGCAGAACATTTCGGGGTTGCCGGAATCCAGCGGCTCACCTGGCGTCTCGAGGCCTCCGACGTCGACCTGGTGGTGTCGCCCGGCTTGCTCGATGTGGCGGGAGCGCGCCTCGCGATGCGGCCGGTGGCCGGCATGCCGCTGCTGCACGTGGAGAAGCCGCAGTACCAGGGTGCCAAGAGCTTCTTGAAGAAGGCGTTCGATTTCGGGTTCGCGCTGGCGGCGCTGATCGGGACCGCGCCGCTGTTGGTGCTCGCGGCGGTCGCCATCAAGATGACGAGTCGCGGCCCGGTGTTCTACCGGTCGGAACGCATAGGGCTGGACGGTGAGCCGTTCACCATGATCAAGTTCCGAAGCATGGTGGTCGATGCGGAAGAGCGTCTCGGCGACCTGCTTTCGGCCAACGAGATGGCCGGCGGCGTCATGTTCAAGATGCGGGAGGACCCGCGGGTCACGTTGGTCGGAAAGGTCTTGCGCCGCTTCAGCATCGACGAGCTGCCGCAATTCATCAACGTGCTCAAACAGGACATGAGCGTGGTCGGTCCGCGGCCGCCGCTGCGCCGGGAGGTCGAGTCCTACGATGGCGACATCAGGCGGAAGCTGCTCGTCAAGCCAGGAGTGACGGGGCTGTGGCAGATCAGCGGCCGCTCGAACCTCACGTGGGACAAGGCTGTGCGCCTTGACCTTTCGTACGTCGACAACTGGTCGATGGTCACCGACGTCGGGATCATCCTCAAGACGATCAGTGTGGTGGCACGCGGCGAAGGGGCGTACTGAGTCCCCGCCACCGCTGAATGCCCATCGCGGCCAATCCGCCGATCAGCATCCCCAGCCACACCATGTGCGCGGCGATCAGCAGCGCCCGCCCCGAAGCGGCGGGCATCGTCCCGCCCACCCGATACAGCGTGATGTCGTTGTCCCGGTAGGCAATAGGTAATGATGGCGCGGGAACTTCGCCTTCTCTGCCCTCCACAACCACCCAACCGACCCCGGCTGCGGCCAACTGGTGCACGTCGGCGCCGCGCAGCAGCAGGTCCTGTATCCGCCGCGCCCGCGCGCCCTCGCCGGGCACGGTTCGTCCCCCGATCACCAGGTCCCCGGTCGCCAGCACATCGGCGGAAACCCAGCGGGGCAGCGGGTCCAGCACCGGCGTCGGCCCGGCCCACGGGAACTGGCGGATGACGTCGGGCGGTAGTACCGCGACGGGCTTGGGGTCCGAGTTGATCTGCGCCGCCACCGAATACCAGCCGGCCGGATATGGCACCGACCGTAGCTGACCGCCGACGCCCCAGGCCAGGTCCGGCAGTGCGGCCAACACCGCCACACAGCACGCTGTGGCAGCGAAAGCTGTTGGTAGCCAAGGCCGAAGCGCCGCCACCGCGGCGGCACCGGCGAGGGCATAGCCGGGCATCGCGAGGGCCACCCACTTCTGCCCGTCACGCAGCACGCCCGTGCTGGGAATGGTTCGGATGAGCCAGTCGAGGAACGCCGACCCCGGGTCCGTCGCCAGCAGCGCGGGCACCAACACCGCGACGACCGCGAGCACCAGCAGCGGCCGGGCTGCCGCCACGGACCACGCCTTCCGCGCACCAAGGGCCATCACAGCCAGCAGCGCCACCGTCCCGGCCACGGCGAACAGCGTCGTCCGGGACACCGGCACCGCACCGGCGTTCCAGATGCCACCGAGCCCGGCCAGGCTGCCCAGCGTGCCGAGCCCAGGCTCCGCCCGCGCCGCGAACGCCGGTACGCCGGCGCTGGCCACCGGCAGCACCGAGCGGGCCACCACCGTCGCCACCAACCAGGGCAGCGCGGCACCGATCGACGCCGCCAGCGCGACCCAGACGCCGCGCCACGTGCGCGAACACACCAGGGCCACGACCAGCGCGAGCAGCAGTCCGGTCGGCGTCAGCCCGGCCAGTGCGATCCAGAACACGAGACTTGTGCACGATTTTCCGCGCTCGCCGCGGGAAATCGTGCACAAATCACTGGAAAGGGCGACCCAGGGCAGGCAGCCGTAGCCGACCAGCAGGCTCCAGTGCCCCTGCAACAGCCGCTCGGCGACATACGGGTTCCACACCGCGATGGTGACGGCCACGAGCTGCCCGCCGAGACCCACGTCGAGAACCGCGGCGGCCAAGCGCGCCGCACCCCAGCCGGCGAACCACAGGCCGAGGATCAGCAGGGCCTTGACCAGCACGCCGCCGTCGACGACGGGCGAGAGGATGGCCAGGAAGAAGTCCTGCGGCAGGGCCCGCGGCGCGGCCTCGGACAAGCCGAGGGCCGCATCGGACAGGTAGGACCGTGGTGTGGAAACCGCGTCACGCAGCAGCAGATAACCAGGCGCCAGCAGCGGCGCGGTGACAGCGAGCGTCAGCCCCAGCGCGTACAGCGCCGGCAGGGCACGACGAAAAGCAATCAGATCCGGTCCGGTGGCAGATCGGTCGGCCGCTGCGTAGGCAGCTTCTCGGTCATGGCCTCGGCGGCGGGCATCGGCCCGGAATCAGTGTCACGTCGGCCGAAGAAACCGTGCCCGGCGGCGTCGAGGCCCGGGTCGATCAACGCGGCCTGCGAACGCAGGCTGTACGCGGCCAGCAGCACGCCGCCGACCAGGAAGACCAGCCCCAGGCCACCGAAGGTGATGGGCAGGATGCGGTCCCACAGGGCCAGTTTGTCGCGTTCGTCGTGGGCGGCCGCGACCTGTGACTCGACCGTCTGCTCGTTCGAGGTGACGGTGAAGTCGGCGAACGTCACCTCAGGTTTGAGGGCGTCGCGCGAGTAGTAGTGGAAGCCGCGGTCCTTCTCTTTGACGATGGTGCCGGAGACCGGGTCCACCCAGAAGGTGCGGGCAGCAGCGTAGTAGCGCTGCATGGTGATCGGGTCGGTGGGCTCGGCGGACGGCACGCCCCACAGCTCGGCCCGGGCGGTCACCGAACCGTCTTCGTCCTTGTCGTACAGCGACGAGAACTTGATCGGCTCGACCAGCTTGCCGTCGGCGTCGAAGCCGACGTTCTGGGTGAACTTGTAGACCGACAGCCCGTTGACGTCTTCTTCGCCCTCGTAGTTGGCGTCGTACGCCTTCTGCGCGATCGGGTCGAACACCTGGTAGGTCTTCTTCTCCGTGCTGAACGGGAAGCGGTAGCTCAGTCCGGTGTGGGGCAGCGCGACGTTGGTCGGCGGGTTCGGGTCCTCGATGGTGCGCGGCTTCTGTACCGAGCCGGCCGCACCCGTCACCGCGGCGGCGGTGGTGCGGTTGAGCGTCACGGTGTCGACGAGCGCCAGCAGGAGGCCGTTGTCCTGCTGCTTGTCGGTGCGGCGGACGGTGTTGCCGACCTGCAGCGTCACCACGTCGGCGTTCGCCGGGTTCTCAACGCTGAGCTGGCGCTGCAACACCACGGGAACGTTCTTGTTGACGATGAACTTCTCGCCCAGCAGCGACGCCGGGTCCAGAGCGGTGCCGGTGCCGTTGCTGACCAGAGTGGTGTCGATGTCGAGCGGAATCTTGGCGATCTTGCCCGACGTATAAGTAGTCAACAGCAGAGCAGCAATCAGCAGGGCCGCGCCGAGCCCCATCAAGACGCATGCTGCGATTCGCAACCCCACAGCGCGGTTCAACCCGTGCTCCTCACTTTGTCTGCCAGCCACACAGCAACCCGACTGACCCTAACAGCCCTTACTAAGGCACACCCTCATAGTGGTGTCGGGGTGGAAGTGAGATTCGCCGCCGAGTACGGGCACCCGGCACACTGGGTTCGTGGGCGACGAAGGACACGACACCGCGGACAGCGCTCAGGTGAGCGGCACCCGCAGTTTCCTGCCCGCTGTCGAGGGCCTGCGGGCCTGCGCCGCCATGGGCGTCGTGCTGACTCACGTGGCGTTCCAGACCGCCAACAGCAGCGGCTGGTACGGCCGGTTGTTCACCCGTTTCGACCTGGCGGTCGCGGTGTTCTTCGCGCTGTCGGGGTTCTTGCTGTGGCGGGGGCACGCGGCCGCCGCGCGAGGGTTGCGGCACCGGCCGCCGACGGGCCACTACCTACGGTCGCGCGTGGTCCGGATCATGCCGGGGTATGTGGTGGCGGTCGTGGTGATCCTGGCGCTGCTGCCCGACGCCCACGCCGATCTCACGGTGTGGCTGTCGAACCTCACGCTGACCCAGGTCTACGTGCCACTGACGCTGACCGCCGGGCTGACCCAGATGTGGAGCCTGGCCGTCGAGGTCAGCTTCTACCTGGTGCTGCCCGTGCTGGCGCTGCTGGCCCGCCGACTGCCGGTGGACTGGCGGGTGCCCGCCATCGCGGTGCTCGGGGTGGCGAGCTTCGCCTGGCCCGCGCTGCCGTGGCACCTGCCGTTCGGCGTCAACCAGATGAACTGGCTGCCGGCGCTGTTCTCCTGGTTCGCCGCGGGCATGCTGCTGGCGGAGCTGACGGTCATGCCCGTCGGCCGGATGCACCAGCTGGCCCGGCGGCCGTGGGTCATGGCCGCCATCGCCGGTGCGGCGTTCGTCATTGCGGCGACGCCGTTGGCCGGCAACATCGGGCTCGCGCCGGGCACCGTCAGCCAAGTTGTGGTCAAGACCGCGATGGGCGCCGTCGTCGCCGGGGCACTGCTGGCGCCGCTGGTGCTGGACGCGCCTGGAACCCCGCACCGGATCCTGGGCAGCACCCTGATGGTGACCCTGGGCCGGTGGTCCTACGGCCTGTTCATCTGGCACCTGGCGGCCCTGGCCATGGTGTTCCCGGTGATCGGCGAGTTCCCGTTCAACGGCCACATGCCGATCGTGCTGATCCTGACCTGGGTTTTCGGGTTCGCGATCGCTGCAGTCAGCTACGGGCTGATCGAGTCACCCTGTCGCGAGCTGCTGCGTCGCTGGGAGTCCCGGCATGCCCCGTCGCCGCGGGACAGCTCGATCACCGACGTGCCGGAGCCTGCTGCGGTGGGTTAGTCGGCGCATCCCACAACGACGCCGCCAGCGCGGCCACCGAGATGAGCGCCAGGAACTGCACCCACGGCGAATGTCCGACGTAGCCGTCCACCGACCGCCACGGGTACGCGCTGAGCACCGCCCCCGCGCCGATCAGGCCGCTCGCCGAGGCGATGACGGTCCACCCGTCCAGCCACTGCTCGCGCGAGCGCAGCAGGTACCGGATACCGATGGCCGCCGCGACGGTCACCAGGCCGGCCCATCCGGCCACCAGGAATCCGAACCCGGCCAGGGCCACGCCGACGACTGCGCGACGCGGCTGCCAGGTCTGTGTCGGTTCGTCATCGACGGGCCGACGCATCGGTAGCAGCGCCAACAGCGCCAGCAGCGGAAGCAGGGCGAGCCCGCCGAACAGGCCGATGCGGTAGGGGGTGTTGAGCGCGAACGTCAGCGTGACGATGCCGCCGGTACCGGCCGGCAGCACCCAGCCCTGCTGCCAGCCGTTGATGGTCACCGGGGTGAGGATTGCGCCGTTGGCGGTGTGGGCGGTCCAGCCCGGGTTCACGCTCTCGGGGACGACGAGCACGCGCTGCACCGGCGACGGGGTCACCTGCACTTCGCGGTGATCGGACGTCCACTTCTTCAGCTGCGCGGGAGTCGTTGGGGCGCTGTGGATGTGGGCCGCGAGCGGGCCGGTCAGCCGGGCGCCGATGACGGTGAAGTCGGGACCCGGGTTGATCAGGAACTCCTGTTGCCCGGCGGGCAGTTGCAGCGGCGCGGACTGGCATGGCTGGGCCGCGATGGGCTCACCGTCGAGCAGCGCGCCGACGGTGGTGTGTATCGAGGTCTGCAGGAACTGGCCGGCGATGGCGACGATCGGGCCGCGGCCACACGGCACCGTGATGGCCCGACGCCGGTTCGCGGCCGCGTCGGCAGGAGCGATCGGTGTGTCGCGCTCGTCGAGGGCGGTGACCTCGGCGAGGCCGGGCGGCTTCACCTGGTCGAATCCCAGTGCGGTGCGGTCGATGAGGTCGTGCCAGTCCAGGATCGACAGCTTGATGGTGTCGGTCTTCGCGGGGGCGAGCTTGATGGTCTGTGGCCCGTCGCCGATCCGTCGCACCTGCGGTCCATTGCCCAGGTCCACCGCGACGACGGTCGGGTGGGCCGGCAACTCGGAGGCGCTCGGCACCAGGCGCAGGGCGCTGACGGTCGTCGGGGCCGGCAGGTGCACGGTCAGGTTGGCGCCATCGCGGAACTGCACGATGCTCTGCGGGGCAACCCAGGCGGTGCGCGGGTCGCCGTCGGTGGCGGCGTAGGCCGAGCCCGCGACGTCGATGACGTCGGCGTCCCCGGTGGCCCGGGTGGTGCCGGGCTGGCTGACCAGATCGGCCAGGTGCGGACCCTGCCTGGCCTGCACCCACACCGTCGGCACGACGGCCATCGGCGCCGGCACGGTGAGGGTGCGGCTCATGTTCACGGGCTCTTCGGGCGACTGGGCCATGGTGGCGGCGCACCGGACCCCGTTCGGTCCCTCGGCGCAGCCTGGCCGGCCCAGCTGGTCATTGCCCAAATCCCATTGCACCACAGCCGATCCCGCGGGCGGTCCGGGCACGTCGACGGTGTGCCGCAGGCTCACCGCATGGGCGAAGCCGGACGCGTCGTACTGCGTCACGGAGAAGTCGGTGATGCCGAACTGCACGCCCGGTGAACCGTCGTCGGTGCCGGTCGCGGTGAACCGGACCCACGAGGTCTCGCCGTAGGGTAGCGCTGCGACCAGCGGCTTGCCGGGCTGGTCGAAGCGAATTGTGCTGGTGCCGTTGGCTGTTGCCACTTCGACGCGGCGCACCTGGGCGCCGACCGCGGTCGCACTGGGCGTCAGGGTGACGGTCGCGTTGGTCACCGGATGGTCGAAGTCGACCTGAAGCCATTGCCCCACAGCGGTTTGCAGCGAGTTGGACACCCAGCTGGTGGAAGAGTCGCCGTCGATCGTGGCGGCCGCCCCGGCTGCCGTGGACACGTTGGGCAGCGCGGTGGAATCGGACGACGAGCTCGAGGTGGTGATCCGTCCGCCCGGCCACTGGCCGTACGCGGGAGTGGCGCCGGGGCTGGGGTAGTCCATGACGCGGTTGTAGGTGCGGCGCGGGTCGTCGGGCGCCCGCACGGCCGACGAATGGTCGTCGACGCGCCCGTAGTCGGTCTCCCGGACCAGTGGGGTGTCGGTGACGGTCACCTCTGGCACCGGGAGTCCGGCTCGCTGCGCGTCCTGCGTCAAGATCATGGGGCCCAACGGGTTTCGTCCCATCAGGCGGCGACGCTCGTCGATGCGCAACAGGGATTCGGGCCCGCCGTCGATGCGGGCCATGGTGTCGGCGTCGGCCAGGTACGGCTGGGTGGTGGTGGCGCCGGTCACGCGGTAGATCTCGACCGCGGGGTAGCGGGGCCGCAGGCCGCTGTCGGAGACGAAGCCCTCCAGCAGGCCGGGCCCGACCGGGTCGCCGAACTGGGCCACCTTCGTCAAGCCGCGGGACCCCTCGATGGCCCGGTGTACCAGCAGTGGCCGGGCGGACCGGGAGTTGTCGGGGTCCAGATCATTGCGCACGACGACGAACGAGATGCCTTGACGGGCAAGGGTGTCGGCCAATCCGGCGGACGGTCGTCCCGTGGCGAACAGGCGCTGCACGGAATCCAGGGCGCGGATGGTCGCGGGCGGGGTCAGCGGAATCGAATCGCGCACGCCCCAGGCGCCGCGCTCCAGTACCTGCAGCGGCTCGTCGTGCGTGTTGCCCCAGACCTGGTTGGCGAACGGCGCGCCCGGCGCGACCAGCACCCGGCCCGGCGTCTCTGCGTTGTGTGCGTCGAGCCAGTCCGCGGTCTGGTGCCAGTACTGCGGGATCGCACGGTAGGTACCGGGTGCGGCGAGCCGGCCCGTCCACGCCAACGACGTCCCGGCGGCCAGCGCCGTCAGCAGCACCACCGCGACGGCCATCCGCTTGTCCCGCTCGAGGTGGGCGAACGCGTTGATCCATTCCCGACGCGGTGCGGAGCCCGGCAGCGGAATCCGGCCCAGCACGTGGGCCAGGCCCAGCGCCAGCGGCAATCGCAGCACGGGTTCGAGCTTGTGCACGTTGCGCAGCGGGGTGCCGCCCGCGTCGAGGAAGGCCCGGACCTGGTGCGCGATCGGGGAGCCCAGCCCACCCGCGTACGCGACCGCGAGCAGCAGCAGGCCGATCAGCAGCATGGAGATGAGCCGGCCCCGGGCCGGCATGCTGCGCATTGCCAGGCCGGCCAGGCCGCCGGCCGCGACCAGGGTCGTGGCCAGCACCGCCACCGAGCCGGTGACCAGCGACGAACCGGCCGTCGCGTTGGTCGCGACGAACGCCGTCCAGCCGTAGGTGCCGCGCAGCACCTCGGTCAGCGACAGCCACTGGGTCGTGACGCCCGACGATTCGATGAAGTCCAGGAACGGCGGGCTGATCCGGCCGAGCAGCAGCAGCGCCACCGCCCACCACAGGATGGCCAGCAGCGTGCAGCCGAACCACCACGCCGTGAAGCGCCACCAGCGGCGGTTGGGCCGGTGCGCCGCCCACCAGATGATCGCGGCCAGACAGCCGGTCAGAGTGGCGACGGCGTTGACCGCGCCCATCAGTGCGACGGCGACCGCCGAGCGGGCGGCGAGCTGGCGGATTCGCGGATCGCCGCGCAGGGCAAGGATGACCGGCAACAGCACCCACGGCGCCAGCATCATGGGCAGGGTCTCGGACGAGATGGCGCCCAGCGTCGTCAGCGCGCGCGGCGACAAGGCGAACGCCACCGCGGCCAGCACCCGAGAGGATCGGCTGCCGATGCCCAAAGCCTCGGCGACCCGGACGACCCCCCAGAACCCGACCACCAGCAGCAACGCCCACCACAGCCGCTGGATCACCCAGCCGGGCAGGCCGATGACGTCACCGGCGAGGAAGAACGCGCCGTGCGGGAAGAGGTAGCCGTAGGCCTGGTTCTGCGACTGGCCGAAGGGCAGGTCGCTGCTCCACAGGTTGGCCGCCCGCGCCAGGAAGCGCGCGGGGTTGGCGGTGAGATCGAGTTTGGTGTCGGGCGAGACCCGGCCCGGTGACTGGGCGAACGTCAGGACCAGTGCGGCCGCGCTGACGACCCATAGGCAGCGCCGGGAGAGCGGCGCTGCGGGATCAGCTGCGGTTGCCGTATTCGACCCGGTTGAGCACCGATGACGCTGGATCGCCCGATTGCAGCGTCGGCTTGGTGTCCTGCTCCAGCATCAGCGTGGTGCCGAAGACCGCTGCGGCGCCGAGCAACAGACCGACCACGATGCTGGCTCCGGCGGGCACGAGGAAGCGGTCCATGGCGCCCAAACTAGCATGACGACCTGCCCGCTTCCGTGTTCGCCAGCCCGCTACCAGGTCATCGCGGGACCTGGGCGCCGCTGTCGCGCGGCTAGGCTCGGTGCCCATGTCCTTGCCCCGAACCCTTGGCGCGCTCGCACTGGTGTCTGGATTGGTAGCCGGTTGCTCGTCGTCGTCCGACCACCCCGCCGCTTCCAGCACGTCCAGCCAGGCCAGAAGCACAGCCGCGTCGAGCAAGCCGATGGACGCGCCTGCCCCGACCGCCCCGCCGTGCGATCCGCACGCTCTGCTTAGCACCCTGACGCTGCGGCAGAAGCTGGCCCAGCTGCTCATGGTGGGCGTCAAGGACGCCGCCGATGCCCGTGCCGCCGTGACGGAACAGCAGGTCGGCGGCATCTTCATCGGTAGCTGGACGGACCTGTCCATGCTGTCGGACGGCAGCATCCCGGCACTGCAGGCCGCGTCCGGTGCGCTGCCGCTGGCGGTCAGCATCGACGAAGAGGGCGGCCGGGTGTCCCGGCTGAAGAAGTTGATCGGCCCGCAGGAATCGGCGCGGGTGCTGGCGACGACCAAGACGCCTGCCGAAGTACAGGCCATCGCCAAGGACCGCGGGCAGCAGATGAAGGACAAGTTCGGCATCACCGTCGACTTCGCGCCCGACGCCGACGTCACCGAAGAGCCCGACGACGAGGTG
Source organism: Mycobacterium sp. PDNC021 (assembly GCF_048282635.1). Classification (NCBI taxonomy): domain Bacteria; kingdom Bacillati; phylum Actinomycetota; class Actinomycetes; order Mycobacteriales; family Mycobacteriaceae; genus Mycobacterium; species Mycobacterium sp. PDNC021. The sequence goes on along the minus strand of NZ_CP182502.1, from coordinate 415,237 downwards.
ATCGGCGACCGCTCCTTCGGTTCGGACCCGCAGAAGGTGACCGAGTACGCCGGCGCGTATGCCGCGGGCCTGCGCGAGGCGGGCCTCGTTCCGGTGCTCAAGCACTTCCCCGGGCACGGGCACGGCTCGGGCGACTCGCACACCGGTGGCGTGAAGACCCCGCCGCTGGCCGCGCTGAAGGACAACGACCTGGTGCCGTACCGGACGTTGACGACGCAGCAGCCCGTCGCGGTGATGGTCGGCCACCTGCAGGTGCCCGGCCTGACGCTCGGCGACGACCCGGCCAGCCTGAGCAAGCCGGCCTACGACCTGCTGCGCAGCGGCGAGTACGGCGGCCCGCCGTTCGATGGTGTGGTGTTCACCGACGATCTGACCGGCATGGCGGCCATCACGCAGCACTTCGGTGTCGCCGACGCGGCGCTCAAGGCGCTGCAGGCCGGCGCCGACGTCGCCCTGTGGATCACCACCGACGGCATTCCCGACGTGCTGGACAAGCTGGAAGCGGCCGCGCAGGCCGGGCAGCTGGACCAGGCGCAGGTCGACAAGTCGGTCCTTCGGGTGGCGGCCATGAAGGGGCCGGGCGCCAAATGCGTGAAGTGAGCTGCGCGTTGAATACCCTGTTCTGATGGCAGGTGGAACGAAGCGGCTGCCGCGGGCCGTCCGCGAACAGCAGATGCTCGACGCTGCCGTGCAGATGTTCTCGGTGAACGGCTATCACGAGACCTCGATGGACGCGATCGCCGCGCAAGCCGAGATTTCCAAGCCGATGCTGTACCTCTATTACGGCTCGAAGGAAGAGCTGTTCGCCGCGTGCCTGGATCGGGAGCTGACGCGCTTCGTCGACACCGTCCGGGCCGACATCAACTTCGCGCAGAGCCCACGCGACCTGCTGCGTAACGCGGTGCTGTCGTTCATGACGTACATCGACCGCAACCGGGCGTCCTGGATCGTGCTCTACACGCAGGCCACCAGCTCGCAGGCCTTCGCCCACACGGTGCGCGAGGGCCGCGAGAAGATCATCGATCTGGTGGCCCGACTGCTCAGTGCTGGTACGCGAAACCCGCAGCCGGACAGCGACTTCGAGATGATGGCGGTGGCCCTGGTGGGTGCGGGTGAGGCCATCGCGTCGCGCGTCAGCGCAGGCGACACCGACGTCAACGACGCCACCGAGCTGATGATCAACCTCTTCTGGCGCGGTCTGAAGGGCAAGCGCGCCGAGCCGTAGCGTTTCTCCCCGCTCGCCAGGGGTGGTGAACCCATTGCGCTGGTATGGTCCGCTTGAGCCAGTCGAACCCAACACGGTTGGGTCAGGGAATCCGGTGTGAACCCGGAACTGACGCGCAGCGGTGAGGAGGACAGGCGGAGCAACGGCCACTGGCCCCACGCGGGCTGGGAAGGCGCTCCGGCTGGATGATCCCGAGTCCGAAGACCTGCTGGCTCGGGCTCTCGTGGCCTGGCGGCGCGAGGACCCCCACGGATGGACTCCGCGACGCGAGTCCCGGATCGGAAGGCCCGCCGTGTTTGTCCGCACCATTGTGCTTGTCTCACTGGTTGTTTCGCTCGTCTGCTCCTGCGGTGGTCCGCCGGCCGTGGAGTCCGCTGCTGCCGGCGCCGGCGGTTATCCCGTCACGCTCGAGAACTGCGGACGCCAGGTGACGGTGAAATCGGCTCCGCAGCGTGCGGTTTCGATCAACCAGCCGGCCAGCGAACTGCTGCTGTCGCTCGGGCTCGCCGATCGCATGGCCGGCACCGCGTCGTGGAGCGACGCCGTGCGCCCCGACCTTGCCGCCGACAACGCCAAAGTGCCTGTGCTGAGCCGGGATTTCCCGTCATTCGAGCGGGTGCTGAAAGAGAAGCCCGACTTCGTCTACGCGACATTCGACTGGTCGTTCACCGACCAGGGCGTGGCCCCACGAGATCGCTTCGAGCGCCTCGGTGTGCCGACGTATCAGTCGTCGAGCGAATGCGGTGGTCAGGATGCCGCACAGCAGCGCCCGTTGACACTCGATGACATGTATGCCGAAATCGGGGACATCGCAAAGATATTCGGTGTACCCGAGCGCGGCGACAAACTGGTCTCGTCGCTGCGTGCGCGGATGGCGACCGCGACCAGCGGACTCGACGCAGACGACGTCTCCCTGATGTGGTGGTACGCCGGTACCAGAACCCCGTACATCGCGGGCTGCTGCGGGGCGCCCGGCATCATCACCACCGCGGTTGGGGCGCGCAACGCTTTCGCCGACAGCCGGCAGCTGTGGCCGGAGATTTCGTGGGAGGCCATCCTGCAACGCGACCCTGACGTGCTGGTCCTCGCCGACCTCACCCGAGGCGACGACGGCGACAGCGTCGCCGCCAAGATCAAGTTCCTCGAAACCGATCCGGCCGCAAGCAAGTTGAAGGCCGTGCGCGAGCGGCGGTGGATCGTGTTGCCGGGCAGTGCGATGGACCCGTCACTGCGCAACGTCGGCGCAGTCGAGACCGTCGCGGCCGGGCTGCGCTCGTTCGGGCTGGGCGGGAAGTCCTGACGGCGGTGCGCACCGCCGGGATGGCGATGCTCGGCCTGACCGGGCTGGCGCTGTCGATCGCGGCGGCCATGATCATCGGGCCTGCCGATCTAGGGATCGGTGACGTGTATGCGGTCGTCGCGCAACATCTTTGGGGCCGTCCTGCGGACATCGCACCGATCGATGACGGCATCGTCTGGGAACTACGGCTGCCGCGAGCGTTGTTGGCCGCCATCTGTGGGGCGGGCCTGGGTATCTGCGGGGCGATCCTGCAGTCGCTGATGCGCAACCCGTTGGCCGACCCGTTCATGCTGGGCGTCTCCTCCGGTGCGTCCACGGGAGCGGTGTTGGTCGTTGTGGTGGGTATCGGTGGCGCGCTGACGCTGTCGGGCGGCGCGTTCGTGGGTGCGGTGATCGCCTTCGCGATCGTGCTGGCCCTCGCGGCGGCCGCCGGCGGTGGACCGGATCGGGTGGTCCTGGCCGGAGTCGCTGGTACTCAGCTCTTTTCGGCGACGACGGCGATGGTGGTGTTCTCGTCGGCCGACGCGCAACAAACCCGCGGGGTGCTGTTCTGGTTGCTCGGCTCGCTGGGCGGCGCGAGCTGGCATCAGGTGGCGATGTGCGGCCTCGTCTGCGCGGCCTGCCTCGGTGTCTGTTGGCTACAGTCAGATGCGTTGGACGCGTTCGCCTTCGGTCGTGACGCGGCCACCGCGCTGGGTGTCTCGGTGCGGCGGGTCCGGATCATCCTGCTGCTGACGACGGCGCTGCTGACGGCCGTGCTGGTGAGTGCCGCGGGCGCAATCGGTTTCGTCGGGCTGGTGTTGCCGCACGCGGCGCGGATGATCGTCGGGCCGTCGCATCGCCGCTTGCTGCCGGTCACCGCGATCGCCGGCGCCATTTTTCTGGTCTGGGTCGACGCCGCGGCTCGCACGGTGTTCGCGCCGCAGGAACTGCCAGTCGGTGTGGTGACCGCACTCGTCGGCGTGCCGATCTTCATGTGGATTCTTGCCCGCCGCAGGAGGATTCGATGACGGGACCGATCGCTGCGGAATCCGTCAGCTGGTCGGCCGGCGGTCGGCTCGTCATCGACGGGGTGTCGCTGGTGGTGGCCGACGGGGAGACGCTGGGCCTGCTCGGACCCAATGGCGCCGGCAAGTCGTCGATGCTGCGGCTGCTCGCCGGACTACGGCGCGCCGACGGCGGGGCGGTGCTGCTCGACGGTCATCCGCTCGCCGACATCCGGCGGCGGGCCGTCGCTCAACGCATTGCCGTGGTCGAGCAGCAGGTCAGCACTGACCTGGACTTGACCGTCGAGCAGATCGTCCGGCTGGGTCGAATTCCGCACCGCGGCATCTGGTCTGGCGACACCGAGGCGGATGATCGCGCCGTCGAGCGGGCTCTTGAACAGACCGAGACGACGGCCATGCGCGGCCGGGATTGGCGGACGCTGTCGGGCGGGGAGCAACAGCGGGTGCAGATCGCCCGGGCGCTCGCGCAGGAGCCCCGCGAACTGCTGCTCGACGAACCCACCAACCATCTCGACGTCCGGCACCAGTTCGAGCTGCTCGCGCTCATTCGCGCCCTGCCGGTGACGGCGGTGGTGACGCTGCACGACCTCACCCTCGCGGCACTGTTCTGCGACCGCCTCGTCGTGCTCGATCAGGGCCGTGTCGTCGCGGCCGGGACACCCGCCGAAGTCCTGACCGCCGAACTGATCTCGTCGGTCTACGGCGTCGCGGCCCGCGTCATCCCCGACGGCGCCGGCGTAGGCCGCCCCACGATTCAGCTCCTCCCGCCGTCTGCTCGCGAGCGCCCGAAATTGCCGACCGGTAGCACCACTTCGGCCACTTAGTCTGGAAATGTGCACAAACGCGCATGGCGCATCCCGGGCGTCATGACGCTCACTGACTACCTGCACTCCGAGGGGGGCTGGGAGTCACCGGACTATTCGACACTGCCCGGCGACATGGTGCTCTACGACAAGCCGAGCCCGAAGGGCCAGCACGTCAACATCGTGCTCATCAACGACAACGGCACGCTCACCACGGTCGGCGGGGGCGAGGGCACCAACGTGGGCCTGTCGACCTACAAGATCGCCGACGACCCCGGCATCCGCGGCTTCGGCCGCTACGAATGACGAGCTTGAATTCGGCGCCGAACGTGAAGTCGATGGTGAGATTTCACTGGGATCTCGCCATCAACTTCACGTTGGTAGCGATCTTCGGCTTCTGTCTCCCAACATGTTTCGACAGAAGCCGTCAACTTTCCCTGACTGGCAAGGAAAGTTGACGGCTCCAAATCGGAAGTGCCACAGGAGAGCCGACGCGCCCGAGCGCGTTGCCCACGTGTCGAGCTACAGCCCGGTGACCGTCGCGGTCAGGTGCGGGTAGCCCTTCGACAGGTTGCGCAGCGCCAGCTCCCAGCCGCCGTCGATGGCGTCGACGTACAGCCCGACCTTCGCCGGCAGCAGCACGGGCTTGCCAAACTTGACGGAATACCGAACCGCATCCGGCAGCTGGCCTTCGACGTTGGCCAGTACCGCTGCGGCGCTGAACATTCCGTGCGCGATCGCAGTCGGGAAGCCGAACAGCTTGGCGCCGATGGAGCTGGTGTGGATCGGGTTGTGGTCGCCGCCGACATCGGCGTAGTGCCGAATCTGACCCGGCGTGATGCTGATGACCGCGTTGGGCGGCGGCAGCTTCGGTTGCTTGACCGGCTCCGGCTTCGGGCCACCCGACAGGCTGGTCCGCTGCTGGTGCAGGAACGTGGTGACCTGGTTCCACACCAGGTCATTGCCGACCTTGATGTCTGTCACGATGTCGACCAGCAGGCCCTTGCGGTGCTCACGCAGGTTCTCCGCCCGCACCGCGACGTCCAGCACATCCGTCACGCGAATGGGCCGGTACTGGGTGATGTGGTTCTCGATGTGCACCGAACCCATTGCGGCGAACGGGAAATCGAACCCGGTGACCAACGACATCATGGTCGGGAACGTCAACGCGAACGGGTAGGTGAGCGGCACGGTGTCGCCGAACCGCAGGCCGGTCACCGCGGCGTACTCGGCCACGTTGGTCGGGTCGATGGTCAGACCTGAAACCTTGACCGTGCGCACCGGCAGGGTGGAACCCCGCGACACGAACGGCAGCGCACCCGCCACCGCCCGTGCCATATTCAGAAGACCGTTGGGCTGGGACATGTCAGGCCCCCAACAGAGCCTGGCCGCATACCCGAATCGTGTTGCCGGTCACGGCATTCGATGCAGGGCTGGCGAAGTACGCGATCAGCTCGGCGACGTCCACTGGCAGGCCGCCCTGGAACAGCGAGTTGAGGCGACGGCCGACCTCGCGGGTGGCCAGCGGGATGGCGTCGGTCATCTTGGTCTCGATGAAGCCCGGTGCGACGGCGTTGATGGTGACGCCCTTCTCGCCGAACACCTCTGCATACGCGTCGGTCATGCCGATCATGCCGGCCTTGGTGGCGGCGTAGTTGGTCTGGCCGCGGTTGCCGGCGATACCGGCCATCGACGACAGGCCGACAATCCGGCCGCCATCACCGATGGCGCCGTTCTCCACCAGGCCCTGCGCAAGGCGTTGCGGCGCAAGCAGGTTCACGGCGATGACCGAGTCCCAGCGGGCGTCGTCCATGTTGGCGAGCAGCTTGTCGCGGGTGATGCCGGCGTTGTTGACGAGCACGTCGGCCTTGCCTCCGTGGTGCTCGGTCAGGTGCGCAACAATTTTTTCGACGGCGTCGTCGGCCGTCACGTCCAGGGCCAACGCGGTGCCACCGACTGCGGCGGCGGTCTCGGCGAGCGCGTCGGCCGCCTGTGGCACGTCGATGGCGACGACGGCAGCGCCGTCGCGTGCGAACACCCGGGCGATCTCGGCACCGATGCCGCGGGCGGCACCGGTCACCAGCGCGACCTTGCCGGCCAGCGGCTTGTCCCAGTCGGCCGGGGCGACGGAGTCGGCGGCGCCGACGTAGAACACCTGGCCGTCGACGTAGGCCGACTTGCCCGACAGCAGGAAGCGGACGGTCGACTCGATGCCGGAGGCGGCCGGCGAGGCGCCCGCCGACAGGTAGACCAGGCCGATGGTGGCGCCGCGCTGCAGCTCCTTGCCGAGCGAGCGGGTGAAGCCTTCGAGGGCGCGCTGGGCGATGCGCTCGTCGATGCTGTCGGTCTCATCGGGCGTGGTGCCGACGACGACGACGCGGCTGTTGGCGGCCAGGTTGCGCAGCACCGGGGTGAAGAACTCGTGGAGCTGCTTGAGCTGCTCGGGCTTGGTGATGCCGGTGGCGTCGAACAGCAGACCACCGAACGAGTCGGCCCAGCGGCCGCCCACGTTGTTGCCGACCAGGTCGTAGTCGTCGGCCAGAGCCGCGCGCAGCGGCTCGGCGACGCGGCCTTCGCCGCCGATCAGCAGCGGACCGGCCAGGGCGGGCTCGCCTGCCCGGTAGCGGCGCAGCGGCTGGGGCTGCGGCACGCCGAGTTGCTTGGCCAGGAAGGACCCCGGGCCGGAGGTGAGGACTTGGGAGAGGACGTCAGCCATTGCAAGCCTTTCTGCGGACGTATTTGCCAGAGACGGAAGCGTCTTGTCACAGACGAACTTACTCCAGAGTAAGAACGGTGGGTAATATGGGCGTCAAGCAACATCTTGCCTCAGTCATCCAACTCAACGAACTGGAGAAATACCGTGGCCGAGACCAACAGCCGCCGCCGCGTGGCCGTCCTGGGTGGTAACCGCATTCCCTTCGCACGATCCGACGGTGCGTACGCAAACGCCTCCAACCAGGACATGTTCACCGCGGCGCTGGACGGTCTGATCGACCGCTTCAACCTCAAGGGCGAGAAGCTCGACATGGTGATCGGCGGCGCCGTCCTCAAGCACAGCCGTGATTTCAATCTCATGCGCGAGTGTGTGCTGGGCACCTCTCTGTCGCCGTACACCCCGGCGTTCGACCTGCAGCAGGCCTGCGGCACTGGTCTGCAGTCGGCCATCGCAGCCGCTGACGGCATCGCGGCCGGCCGCTACGAGGTGGCCGCGGCCGGTGGCGTGGATACCGCCTCGGACGCACCCATTGCCCTCGGCAACGACCTGCGTCGCGTGCTGCTGAGCCTGCGCCGAGCCAAGTCGAACGTTGACCGCCTCAAGCTCGTCGGCAAGCTGCCGTCGGCTGTCGGCGTCGAGATTCCGGTCAACAGCGAGGCCCGCACCGGGCTGTCGATGGGCGAGCACGCCGCCATGACCGCCAAGGAAATGGGCGTCAAGCGCACCGACCAGGACGCCCTGGCCGCTGCCAGCCACCAGAACATGGCCGCCGCCTACGACCGCGGCTTCTTCGACGACCTGGTCAGCCCGTTCTTGGGCCTGTACCGCGACAACAACCTGCGTGCCGACTCGTCGACCGAGAAGCTGGCCAAGCTCAAGCCAGTCTTCGGCGTGAAGCTGGGCGACGCCACCATGACTGCCGGCAACTCGACCCCGCTGACCGACGGTGCCTCGGTGGCGCTGCTGTCCACCGATGAGTGGGCCGCCGAGCACAACATCCCGGTGCTGGCTTACTTCGTCGACTCCGAGACCGCCGCCGTCGACTACGTCAACGGCAAGGACGGCCTGCTCATGGCCCCGACCTACGCCGTGCCGCGCCTCCTGGCCCGCAACGGCCTGACGCTGCAGGACTTCGACTTCTACGAGATCCACGAGGCCTTCGCCTCCGTGGTGCTGGCCACGCTCGCGGCCTGGGAGTCGCCGGACTACTGCAAGGGCCGCCTGGGCCTGGACGCTCCGTTGGGTGCCATCGACCGGTCCAAGCTCAACGTCAACGGCTCGTCGCTGGCCGCGGGTCACCCGTTCGCCGCGACCGGCGGCCGCATCGTGGCCCAGCTGGCCAAGCAACTCGCAGAGAAGAAGAAGGAGACCGGCAAGCCGGTTCGTGGCCTGGTTTCCATCTGCGCCGCAGGTGGACAGGGCGTCACCGCGATTCTCGAGGCGTAATTCTCGGGGCGTGTAACGCCTCGCGAAGCCTCGGCGATACCCCAAGTGCCTCGTGTTTCCGTCTGACCCCCGACCTGACGGAGACACGGGGCACTCTCATTTCCCGGGTGATTTGTGCACGATTTTCCGCGCCACCCGCGGATTTTCGTGCACAAATCCTTGGAGCAGCGCCGCCAACACCGGCACGTGGCTGATGGCGATGTCCTTGGCCGAGGTGGTCAGCGTCACCGGGCCCATTGCCCGGAGCTTCGCCAACTCGTCCGAGTCAGCCAGTTCCTCCCGGTAGCGGGCCGCGAAATCCTCGTACTGATCCAGATGCGCGTGGTACCACTTGCGCAGCTCATTCGACGGCGCGACGTGCGGCATCCAGGTGCCGACCCTCGGGTCATCCTTGTGAATTCCCCTGGGCCACAACCGGTCCACGGTCACCCGGGGCGGCTGGGCCGGATCAACCGGGTCGTACACCCGAGCAATGTCGATCATTTCGGGTCCTTGTGAATGGCGGCCGGAGCAGGCGGCGGGGTGAACAGGCTGCCTCCGAGGCTGCCACGCAGCGTCCGCACCGCGACCAGCCCCCAGGTGCACAGCAGGAAGGCGTACGCCAGGACTGCGGCGACCCGGAACGCCGGCAGGCCGGTGTGTGCGGCGAGTTGCGACGTGCCGGTGACGAACGTGCCGACGGGGAACGTCAGGCTCCACCAGGTCAGTGCGAAGGGCATGCCGCGCCGCATGGTCCGCACCGTCAGGGCGCCGGCCAGGCTGATCCACAGCACCGCGAAACCCCACACCGGAACGCCGAACAGCACCGCGAAGATGTTCATGCCCGACGCCAGCTCTGGGCTGACGGCCAAGGTCGCCGCTGTTCCCAGCAGTCCCGCGGCGGTGATGCCCTGCCCCAGCGGACCCAGCACGATCCACAACGTAGGGACCCGCGCCGATCCCGAGGTGCCGTAGTGCGCCAGCCGGCTCCAGATCATCGTGATGATGATCAGCGCCGCGACCAGCGACAGCCCGAACATCGCGAAGCAGCCGTAGAACATTGTGGTGCGGGCCGTGCCCGGTGGCAGATGCTGCAGCAGCAGGGCGCCGGACGCCGCCGACACCATCGGGGGCACGACGGGCATCAGCCAGCCACCGAACGCGGCGTCCGGCCCGACTTCCAGCTGCGTGAACATCAGGAACGGGATGGTCATCGCGGTGAACAGGCCGCCGATGGTGCCGGCGGTCCACAGGATCCAGTCGAGGTCGACGGCCAGGCGCGTGCCGATCAGGTCTTTCCCGAGCAGCAGCGCGCCGAGGCCGACGGTCATCAGCGCCATCGGTGCCGCGCCGTAGAAGTGCGTCATCTGCGGGTTGCGGACCTGACCGCGCGCCACCTTGGGGTGGCGCACCCACTGCACCGACACCGCGACGATCAGCAGCACCAGCAGGGCGGTGGCGATCACCCATACGCCTTCGGCGAAGCCCCGCAGCCCCGGCAGGTGCACCGGCAGGGACGCCGCTGCGGTGGCGACGATGCCCGTGCCCATCACCGACGCGAACCAGTTGGGTCCGAAATATTGCAGTCGGGCAGTCTCTGGTGCATCGGTGCTCATGGTTCGATACTCACAGGTGACGTAACCCGGACTCAAGGAGCATCCCGTGCAGATCAGCATTTTCGGTTCGTTGAGTGGTCTCAAATCTCCCGTCGATGACACCGTCGCGTACCTGAATCAGCTGCGCGACGAGGGTTTTCGCCGGGCCTGGTTCGCCCAGATGCCTTATGAGCCAGACCTTCTCACGGTGCTGGCGGTCGGGCTCCGCGAGGTCGACGGCATCGAGGTCGGCACCGGCGTGCTGCCCATCCAGAATCAGCATCCGATGCTGCTGGCGCAGCGTGCGCTGACCATCAGTCAGATGTCGGGCGGACGGCTGCTGCTCGGGCTCGGGATGACGCACCAGGCCGTCACCGAAGGCATGTGGGGCATCCCGTGGGACAAGCCGGTGCGCCGACTCAACGAATACCTCGACGGACTGCTGCCGCTACTGAACGGCGAGAAGGCCGGCGCCACCGGCGAGACCGTCACCACCCGTGGTGCGCTGATGATCCCCGGGGCGCCGACGCCGCCGGTGTACATCGCCGCGCTCGGGCCGAAGCTGCTGCAGATCGCCGGACGACGTTCGGCGGGCACCGTCACCTGGATGACGGGGCCGAAAACCCTTGCCGGACATGTCGGTCCGACCTTGCGTCAGGCGGCTGCGGACGCCGGCCGCGCTGACGCCGTCCGAGTGGTCGCCGCCATCCCGGTATCCGTGACCGACGATGTCGACGGCGCCCGCAAGCAGGCCGCCGAGCAGTTCGCGATCTACGGGCACCTGCCGTCGTACCGAGCCATGCTCGACCGCGAGGGCTATGCCGGTCCTGAGGACATCGCGATCATCGGCGACGAGCAGACGGTGCGCGATCGGCTCGCCGAACTCGAGGCCGCCGGTGTCGACGAATACGTCGGCGTGACGTTCGATCCGTCCGCCGAGGGCCGGGCCCGCACCCGCGCGGTGCTCAAAAAACTGGAATCCTGACCAGGTTTGGCAAGGCTTCTCTGGCTGGCGGATCGTCGCCGGCCCGCATAGCGTTGCAGGAATGGCGATCTCGTCGCACGACGCCGAACCTCATGCGGGTTCGGTTGCGTCGAAACTGAACTGGTTGCGTGCCGGCGTGCTCGGCGCCAACGACGGCATCGTGTCGACCGCCGGCATCGTCGTCGGCGTCGCGGCCGCAACGGCGGAGCGCGGACCGATCTTCACCGCCGGCATGGCCGGGTTGGTGGCCGGCGCGGTGTCGATGGCGTTGGGCGAGTACGTGTCGGTGAGCTCCCAGCGTGACACCGAACAGGCCCTGCTGGCCAAGGAGCGGCGCGAGCTCAAGGAAGACCCGGTCGCCGAACTGGACGAGCTGGCCGGCCTGTTGGAAGGCCGGGGACTGTCGGTGTCGACGGCCCGCACCGCGGCCGAGGAACTCACCGACCACAATGCGTTCGCGGCGCATGCGGCCGTCGAATTGGGCATCACGCCAGGCGATTTGGCAAACCCGTGGGCGGCTGCGTTCTCATCGGCGGTGTCGTTCACCGTCGGAGCGTTGTTGCCCCTGATCGCGATCCTGCTGCCCCCGACGACGCTCCGCGTGCCGGTGACGATGTTCGCGGTGCTGCTGGCGTTGGCGATCACCGGTGTGGTGTCAGCTCGGCTCGGTGGCGCGCCCGTCGGAAAGGCCGTGGCCCGCAACGTGATAGGCGGGGCCCTGGCCCTGGGCGCCACCTATGCCGTCGGCCACCTGGTCGGTACCTTCGTCTGACGCCGAGTGGCCACCTATCGCACGGATTTCCGTGAAATGCGTGTCATAGGTGGCCGTTCAACAGTTACGCCCGCTCTCCAGGCTCGTTGAGGAACGTGGCGATCACCGGCGCCAACTCGGTCGCATTGGTGATGAGATCGACGTGCCCGCCGGAATGCAGATGCAGCTGCGAGTGCGGCATCAGGAAATTCATGATCCGCGCGTTGGCCACCGGGATGATCGGGTCGTCGGTGCCGGCCACGATCAGGGTTTCCTGACGGACCGCGGGCAGTGCGTGGATGCTCGTCCACACCGCGCCGGCCAACAACTGGTGCAGGTAACCGATCTTCGAACCGGCATGCAGCTGCTGCAGGAACAGCTTGGCGATGTCGTCGCCGTGCTGGCGGACGGTGCCGCCATAGAGTTCCCCGGCGATCGAGGCCGCATACCCGGCATTCGAGAACCGTTTCGGCGTGACCATTTTCGCCAGGACCCTCGGGTGTCCGGGGATCATCACGGCGCCTGTTCCGGTCGCCACCAACACCAGCCGCCGGCAGCGCCTCGGGTTCTGGAACGCGAACTGCTGGGCCAGCGCCCCGCCCCAGGACAGGCCGAGGACGTCGACGACCGTGAACCCCAGCTTGTTGAGCATGCGGCCCAGTACCCAGGCCAGGTAGGGAAAGCCGTAGGGCGCGAACGACGTCGGTGACCCACCGGTCCCGGGCACGTCGAACCGGATCACCGTGGTGCCCGGGAGGTGCTCGACGAAGGGATCGAGCACTTCGAGGCTGGCGCCGATGCCGTTGCACAGCACCAGTGGAACCGCGTTGGGGTCAGTGCCTCGGTCGACCCGGACCCGCAGCCGCTGGCCCCCGACCGACACATACCGCTCCGTCGTGGTCATTTCTGCAGCACGTACGTGCCGGGCGCCGGACCGGTGGCGACGAAGCCCTCGGCGCCCAGCGTCGTCGGTGCGTCGACATCGTCGCCGCTGCGCTCGGCCAGCCATGCGACGTAGTCGGGCCACCAAGAGTCACTGGACTTTTCGGCCTCGGCCAGCCATTCCTCGGGCGTCCCGTCCTGCACCTGGGCAATCCGGTACGACGCCTTCGGGTTGCCCGGCGGGTTGACCAGCGCGGCGATGTGGCCACTGGTGGACAGCACGTAGCGGTTGTCTTTGCTGCCCAACAACTTCGCGCTGCGGTAGGTCGCCTGCCACGGTGAGATGTGGTCGGCGATGCCGCCGATGACGTACGCGTCGCAGGTGATCTTCGACAGGTCGACGGGCGTGCCGAGCATGCTGATCGCGCCCGGGGTGACCAGCGAATTGTTCAGGCCCATCAGCACCATGTCGCGGTGCAGCGCCGCCGCCATGCGGGTGGTGTCGGCGTTCCAGAACAGCACGTCGAACGCTGCCGGGCTGCGGCCCTGCACGTAGTTGTTCACCCAGTACCGCCACACCAGGTCGGTCGGCCGCAGCCAGGCGAACATCTCGGCCATGGCCTTGCCGTCCAGGTAGCCCTTGCGGGCCGAGGTGGCGATTGCGGCCTGGGCGGCGCGGTCACTCATTGCGGCAGAGGCGAATCCGGCCCGATCCTGATCCAGCACCGTCACCGCGAGGGTGAGGCTCGCGACCTTGTCGCCGTCGCCGGTCTCGGCCAGGTGGGCTGCGGTCATGGCGGTAACGATGCCGCCGGAGCAGCTCGCCATCAGGTGGGTGCCGGCCGCGCCGGTGATGGTCCGCACCGCGTCGATGGCCTCGATGATAGCCGCGCCGTAGGCGTTGATGTCCCAATCCTTGTGCCGGGCTTGCGGATTGCGCCACGAGATGGCGAACACCTGCTGACCCTGCTGCACGAAGTATTCGATCATGCTGCGTCCGGGCGCGATGTCGATGATGTAGTACTTGTTGATCACCGGCGGCACCATCAGCAACGGCACCGCGTGGACCGTCGGGGTCTGGGGTGCGTACTGGATCAGCTCGAACATCCGGGTCTGCAGCACCACCGCACCTTTGGTCACGGCCACCGTCTCTCCCACGGTGTAGGCGTCCGGCTCGACCATGGCCGGCACCCGTGGTGACGACATGATGTCGCGGGCAAAGGCTTTCAGGCCGCGGACCGCACTGAGCCCGCCGGTGTCGATCATTGCTTTCCAGCCCAGCGGGCTGATCAACGGGTTGTTGGTGGGCGCCAGGCCTTCGATGGCGTTGTCGAACACGAACCGCATCCGGGCTTCGTCGCGCCAGTCCAGGTCGGCGTCGGAGAACAGCTTCTCGGCGGTGTCCGACGCGGCCAGGTAACCCTGCATGATGCGGTGCAGCACCGGATTCTGTTGCCACGCAGGGTCGCTGAATCGCTTGTCGGCACGCAGCGGGGCTCGGTCGCAGTCGCCGCTGGCGATGCTGCCGAGCTCACGTGCCAGTTCCTTGCCGCGGTCGAGCACCGTGCCGGGCTGCTTGGCCAGACTGACGGCCATCCGGGCCCAGGCCTGGTCGGGCATCATCCGGCGCGCGAAGGGCTTGGTGGCGCTGGTCAGCAGCAGGTCGAGTGGGGCAGCTAGTTCATCGGGTGGTGTCATGGCCATGTCAGTTGTCGCTTTCCGTTGTCGGGATGGTGATTTCGCGACGGAGCAGCTTCCCTGTCGGGCCCTTGGGCAGGTCGTCGAGGAACCAGATGCGTCGCGGGTACTTGTAGGCGGCCACCTGGCTCTTGACGAACTCACGGAGTTCGGCGGCGGCGACTTCGATACCGGGCTTGAGGCTGACGGCGGCGCCGACCTCCTCGCCGAGCGAGTCGTGCGGGATGCCCACCACGGCCGCCTCAGCGACCGCGGGGTGCGTGTAGAGCACCTCCTCGATCTCGCGGGGGTAGACGTTGAAACCGCCGCGGATGATGAGCGCCTTCTTGCGGTCGACGATGTAGTAGTAGCCGTCCTCGTCGGTCCGGGCGATGTCACCGGTGGCGAACCAGCCGTCCGCGTTGATCGCTTCTGCCGTGGCCTCGGGCAGGTTCCAGTAGCCCTTCATCACGTTGTGGCCGCGGATCTGGATTTCGCCGGGCTCGCCCTGCGCCACCTCGACGCCGTCGTTGTCGACGACCCGCATCTCGACGCCCTCGACCGGTATACCGATCGAGCCGGGCTTGCGCGGGCGGTCCGGGTGGTTGAACGCCGCCACCGGCGAGGTCTCGGACAGGCCGTAGCCCTCCAGCACCGGGCAGTCGAAGGTCTTCTCGAAGTCCTGCAGCACCTGGACCGGAATCGCCGCGCCGCCGGAGACCGCCACCCGCAGCGTGGCTGTCGACGCCGCACCGGCTGTACCCAGCAGCGCCGAGTACATCGTCGGCACGCCCTCGAAGATGGTGACGCCGTCGCGCTCGACCAGCTCCAGCGCCTTGGCCGGATCGAAGCGCGGCAGCAGGCTCAGGGTGGCCCCGGCCAGGACGGCCGAGTTCAGGCCGCACGTCAGGCCGAATACGTGGAACAGCGGCAGGCAGCCCATCACCACGTCGTCGGGCCCGATGTTGAGGAGGGTCCGCACGCAGACGTCGGCGTTGCGGCCCAGGCCTCCGTGGGTGAGCTCTGCGCCCTTCGGCTTGCCCGTCGTGCCGGACGTGTGCAGGACGACGGCGGTGTCGTCGTCGGCGCGCTCGACCGGCGCGGCTTGTGCGGGCAGGTCCGCGATCAGCGCCGCCAACCCGGCGTCGTCGACCACCCAGCAGCCCGCGCCCGCCGATTCGGCACCCGCCTGTGCTTCGTCGGCGAAGGCGGGCGGGGCGAACAGCGCCTTGGCTGTCGTGTTGGACAGGTAGAACGCGATCTCGGGGGCCTTGAGCAGCGGATTCATCGGCACCGCGACGGCACCGGCGTAGAGGATTCCGTAGAACGCGGCGGCGAAGGCCGGACCGTTCGGCAGCATGACGCCGACGCGGTCGCCGGGCTCGATGCCGGCCTGCTGCAGCAGCGTGGCGACGCGGGCGGCGGCGTTGTCGAACTGGGCGTACGTGTAGGTCTGGTCGTCGCAGCGGAGGGCGACGTGATCGGGGCGGCGGGTCCGGCTCGCGACGAGGTTCTGGCTCAGGTTGGTCATGTATTCAAGCGTGATTCCGTGCGGCCCCGGAAGCGATGGTGGCGGGAACAACAGTGGCCACCGCCAAATGTGATCGCCCACAATCGGCACTAAGGTGGGCTGATGCGGGCCGGGGTCGACGAGGACATGCTGGAACTCAGCCGGATCATGCTCACTCGGGTGGAGGCTCTCGGTGAGCAACTGGCCGACCGCATCTACAGCCGGATCGACGGCTACCGGGCGACGCCGTCAGCCCGCGACAATGTGCGCGAAAGTTGTGTCGCCAACATGACTTTCGTGTTCCACACGCTCTGTAATGACGGCGAGGCGGACCTGTCGCCGGCGGAAGCGACCGGCCGGCAGCGGGCTGTCGAGGGCATTCCGTTGGCGGCGGTGATGACGGCCTACCGCATCGGTTTCCGGTACATGTGGGAGAGCAGTGTCGCTGCCGCACGGGAGGCGGGCATTCCGACCGAGTCCATCCTGGAGGCCAGCGCGCGCATCTTCCTCAGCCAGGACGAGTTCACTCAAGCGATGACCGGCGCCTACCGGGAACAGCTCACCAGCCAGATCGTGGACCTGGAAGAGGAGCGTTCGGCTCTGGTGGAGGCGGTGCTGCTCGGCCGCATCACCGACAACCAAAGCCTTTGGGAGGCAGCCGATCTGCTGGGCCTCCCGACAACGGGCCCGTATGTGGTTGCGGCAGCGGAGATTCCGGCGATCGGCAAGCTGGGGTTGCCCGAGATCGCGAGCAAGCTCGCGGCCCGCGATATCCGGTCCGCCTGGCGCCTGCTGCCCGACCTGCAGGTCGGTGTCGTGCACCTGCGGCAGGACGCGACGTACGGCGTGCTGGTCGAGGTGCTGCGCAAGATCGCGACGGCGCGGGTCGGCTTGAGCCCGGCGTTCACGAGTCTGGCGGCGACCGGCGAGGGCCTGCGGCTGGCCCGGCTGGCGGTGACGGGCAAGCCGGGGCGCGACGGTTGGGTGAGTGCGTTCGACGACGCCCCGCTGGCGTTCGCCGCCGTCAGCGCGCCGGAGGTGATGAACCGCATCGAAGAGTCGGTCTTGGGTGGGCTCCGCGAGCTGCCGGCGGAGGAACGGGCCGTCCTCTCCCAGACGTTTCAGGCCTGGCTCGACGCGGGCGGCTCGGCCAACGAGGCCGCGGCGGCAATCTTCTGTCACCCCAACACCATTCGGCACCGGCTGCACCGCATCGAGGAGCGGACGGGACGGTCCCTGTCCCGCCCCCGCGACGTCGCCGAGCTGTGCCTGGCCTTCGAGATCAGCCAGCGCCTGCCCGATTAGCCGTTGACCCTGCGTCCACGCACACCGCTACTCGCACAAATGCGCCCTCAGCGCGGAATCAACGCAAAAGAAAACGGCCCCCGCCGGAGCGGGGGCCGTTCACTTTGACACGGATCAGAAGGACGCTTCGTCCAGCTCCATGGTCTCGTTGTCGATGGACTCGACGACGGTGCGGACGCTGGTGAGCAGCGGCAGCATGTTCTTGGCGAAGAACGATGCGGACGCGATCTTGCCCTCGTAGAACGCGCGGTCCTCGCCGGTGGCGCCGTTGTCCAGGGCCTTGATGGCGACAGCAGCCTGCTTGAGCAGCAGCCAGCCGATGACCAGGTCGCCGACCGAGAGCAGGAAGCGGACCGAGCCCAGACCAACCTTGTAGATGGCCTTCGGGTCTTCCTGAGCGGCCATCAGGTAGCCGGTCAGGGTGGCGGCCATGCCCTGGACGTCGCCCAAGGCGGTGGCCAGCAGCTCGCGCTCGGCCTTCAGACGGCCGTTGCCGTCCTGGTTCTTGATCAGCGACTCGATCTCGCCGGCGACGAATGCCAGGGCCTGGCCCTTGTCGCGGATGATCTTGCGGAAGAAGAAGTCCTGCGCCTGGATGGCGGTGGTGCCTTCGTACAGCGAGTCGATCTTGGCGTCACGGATGTACTGCTCGACCGGGTAGTCCTGCAGGAAGCCGGAACCACCGAAGGTCTGCAGCGACTCGGTCAGCTTCTCGTAGGCCCGCTCCGAACCAACGCCCTTGACGATCGGGAGCATCAAGTCGTTGACCTTGAAGGCCAGCTCGGCGTCCACACCGTGGACCGCCTTGGCGACCTCGGGGTCCTGGAACGACGCGGTGTACAGGTACACGGCGCGCAGGCCCTCGGCGTAGGACTTCTGGGTCAGCAGCGCCCGGCGAACGTC
The DNA here is from genome assembly GCF_048282635.1 of Mycobacterium sp. PDNC021. Lineage (NCBI taxonomy): Bacteria > Bacillati > Actinomycetota > Actinomycetes > Mycobacteriales > Mycobacteriaceae > Mycobacterium > Mycobacterium sp. PDNC021. Next base: position 397,153 of record NZ_CP182502.1, on the reverse strand, counting down.
CGGGTGGTGCATGATCGAGACGCGCGGAGCCGTCTTGTCCATCATCTGGGTCAGGTCGGCGCCCTGGATGCGGGTCTTGGCGTACTCGAGAGCGTTCAGGTAGCCGGTCGACAGGGTCGCGATGGCCTTGGTGCCGACCATCATGCGGGCCTGCTCGATGACGTCGAACATCTGCGCAATGCCGTTGTGCACCTCACCGACGAGCCAACCGACGGCGGGGGTGCCGTGCTGGCCGAGCGTCAGCTCACAGGTGGCCGAAACCTTCAGACCCATCTTGTGCTCGACGTTGGTGACGAAGGCGCCGTTGCGCTCGCCGGGCTCACCGGTCTCGGGGTCGAAGTGGAACTTCGGCACGAAGAACAGCGACAGACCCTTGGTGCCCGGTCCGGCGCCCTCGGGGCGGGCCAGCACCAGGTGCATGATGTTTTCGAACAGGTCGTCCGAGTCGGCCGAGGTGATGAATCGCTTCACACCGTCGATGTGCCAGGTGCCGTCGGCCTGCTGGACAGCCTTGGTGCGGCCGGCGCCAACGTCAGAGCCGGCGTCGGGCTCGGTCAGCACCATGGTGGCGCCCCAGCCGCGCTCGGCAGCGAGGACAGCCCACTTCTTCTGCTCGTCGGTGCCGTTGTTGTAGAAGATTTCGCACATGCCCGAGCCCATGGCGTACATGTAGGCGGCCGGGTTGGCGCCGAGGACGTGCTCGATGAGCGCCCACTGCAGTGCGCGGGGCATCGGCATGCCGCCGAGCTCTTCCTTCAGACCGACCTTGTCCCAGCCGCCGTCGAGCAGTGCGCGCATCGACTTCTTGAAGGGCGCGGGCAGGGTGACGGTGTGGGTCGCGGGGTCGAAGACCGGCGGGTTGCGGTCGCCGTCGGCGAACGAATCGGCGATCGGGCCCTCTGCGAGGCGCGCGATCTCGTTGAGCATTTCCCCGGCGGTGTCGGCATCCAGGTCGGCGAACTTGCCGTCACCCATCGCCTTGTCTACGCCGAAGACCTCGAACAGGTTGAACACCTGGTCACGGACGTTGCTCTTGTAGTGGCCCACGATTTCTCCTCGATGAGATGGAACTGTCGGTTGGGTACTCAGGGCTAAGTTACCCACCAGTAACTGCGCTTAACTATACCGCCGGGTAACTTCTTCGCAAAGCACTTGCGGGCAATTTGTGAGCAAGGACCAACCCAGTAGTTGATCGGAGCCCCATCCCGACCGTCAAAAACACCGCGACCTGCGTTTTTCGGAGGGTGTGAGGATCGTCACTCGGGGGTGAAGTACGGTGCACAAATGCGTCGAATTGTGGTGTGGGGAACAGGAAATATGGGGGCCACGGCGATCCGATCGGCGGTGGCGTTCCCTGGGCTCGAGCTGGCGTCGGTCATCACCTCGAGCGAGGACAAGGCCGGTCGCGACGCGGCGAGGTTCGCCAACCTGGACACCCTGACCGGCAAGGTCGCCACCACCGACATCGACGCGGCTCTGGCTGACTGCGACGCGGTGGCCTATATGTCCTCCGGAGACATCCGCCCGGAGGAGGCCATCGCCGACATCGTGCGCTGTCTGCGGGCCGGCAAGCACGTCGTGACGCCGTCGCTGTACTCCCTGTACGACCCGGCCTCGGCGCCGGCCGAGTGGGTTGAGCGACTCTCTGACGCCGCTGAGGCGGGCAACGCCTCATTGCTGGTGTCGGGGGTCGATCCCGGGTGGGGCAACGACGCGCTCGCCGTGACGGCAGCGGGCCTGTGCACCCGGATCAAGACCATCAGGTGCCAGGAGATCTTCGACTACTCGACCTACAACCAGCCCGAAGCGGTGCGGGTGCGCTGCGGTTTCGGTGGCTCGATGGATGAGACGCCGCTGATGCTGATCCCGACCATTCCGACCATGGTGTGGGGCGGCAACGTCCGGCTCATCGGCCGCGGGCTCGGCATCGAGATCGACGACATCACCGAGACCTGCGAGCGGCTGCCGCTGACCGAGGCCGTCGAGAACGTCATGGGCCGATTCGAAGCCGGCACCCAGGGCGCCTTCCGGCTGGAGGTCATCGGGTGGTCGCAGGGTGTGCAGCGCGTGATCATCGAACACATCACCCGCATCGACCCGTGGTGCGCGCCGGACTGGCCGCAGCCCGACGAGGGCGTGGGCGACCACCGGGTGATCATCGACGGCGATCCGCAGCTGACCATCGTGGTGCGCGCCGACGTCCCTGGCGGTACCCGGGCCGACGGCGGCAACACCACCGCGGCCAACCGGCTGCTCGGCGCTATCGAGTGGCTCGCCACCCAGAAGCCGGGCATCTACGACGGGCTGGACGTACCGCTGCACCCGCCGCTGCCGGCTGAGGTCGAGGCGACGCGCTGGGTGTGAGCAGTCCGCCGCCTCAGCGGGTCAGCTACTCCGCTCGGCTACTCCGCAGTCTGTGGCCGGCCTGGTGCGCGCTCGACAGCGCGTGCTTTGCGGAATAGGAAGCGTCGGATGACAGTTTCTGCAAGGCGAAATCGAGGTTGGCCTTGATGCGCGGTTTGTGGGCTTCCGGTACCTCTGGCCACTCCAACAGTTCCCGGCACACCTCCGCGCTGTTCGCATAATTGCCCAGCCAGTAGTCGGCGACTGCCAGCTCGTCCAGGCACCGCCAGGTGTAGTACTCGATATCGAGAAACAGTGTATCCGTGGGCTTTTCGATCTCCAGACCTGCGGCCGCGAATAGCCGGGCCGAGGCCATGTGGTTGTGCTCGCGGAGGTAGCGCGCCAAGTTGCCCAGCGCTTCGGCGCGCGTCGGCCGAAAGTCGTAGGCCCGCATGTACAGATGAATCACCACAGACTCGTCGAATTCCAGACGTTCGGCGATGCAGGCGCATTGGTACATGGAATACCAGACCTCCTCGTCCCATCCGCCCATGGTGATCCGGTGTTCGTACGCGGCCAACGCCCGTTCCAGGTGGCCGGCGTCGCGATGGCTCTGGGCAAGGTAGAACACATAGCGGTCATTGTCAGGGTCGTCCTCTAACGCGCGCTCCAGTATTCGGGCGTCGTTGCTGTACTTCTCGTGGAGGCTGACTTGGCTCCGTCCGCCGTCGAAGTAGCCGACGATGCACGGGCCGTCAAGCCGACCTCCGGGGCGTTCGACGTCGCACGCCGGGAACTCGTGGAGCACGCCGACATAGCGCCAATCACAACTGTCGCGTAGCAGGCTTCTCCGCCAGAACACATTCTCGGCGATTCCATTGGCGTGCAGTACATCGTAGTAATCCAGATCGAGGGCGGGCCATTGGAATCCGTCCGGCACCACCAGCTGCTCGTCGGCATCGATGATGAGCATGAAATCCGCTCTGCCACGGGCCAGTTCGAGCGCTTCAGAGCGGTTGGTGCCGAAGTCTTGCCACGGACGGTGGTGCAGTTCCCCCGGGATGTCGGCCAGTAATTGTCTGATGAGGTCGGGTGTTCCGTCACTGGATCCGGTATCGACAATCACCCAGCGGTCGATCAGTCCTTTCACCGATTCCAGACAACGACCGATGACATGTCGCTCGTCCTTCACGATCATGTTCAGACAGATCGTCGGGCTCATGTGATCTCCTCGCCGCACGCCGATATCCGATCAGTCCAACTTGATGTCCGGCGGGACACTCTGGGCGAAAGCGGGGTCCGCGGCTACAACATCGCGAATCAGACTGACACCGTCGGCATCGCCTGACCGCACCATCAGAACGCCGAGGTTGAACTTCGCGGCGGGTGAATCGGGATTCAGATCGAGAACTCGTTGATACAGCGCGATCGCTCGCGCCGGGTTGGAATCAGAGTTCATGACGGCAAGGTTGTACAGCGGTTTCGCAAAGGTCGGGTCGATGGACAACGCAATGCCGTATTCGCGTTCCGCCTCGGCAATCATGTTTCGCTGTTGATAGAGGTGACCCATGTTGAAGTGGACGAATTTGTTACCGGGATCCCGATAGGCAGCTGTCAGGTAGGACCCGAACGCGGAGCCGAGGTCGCCGTTGCGTTCCGCCTCGATACCTTGCGCGATGATCGCTCCGGTCGACATCCCGACAAACGATGTGAATCTGGTCGGTGGCACAACGTGTTTGACGTGCTTGTAAATCGTCACTGTCGAAGTCTGTTGGACAGCATCGAAACTCGACAGGAACCATTGACTCAGCTCGGGAGTCCACGGGATGTAGCTGCTGAGCGGCGCAACGAGCGCGACGTAGTCCGCGCGGTTGAGTTTGTCGGCGAAGGCGGCGACGAAGTCTGTCGGGTACGTGCCGTTGTACAGCCCGTGTTGATCAGTCTGCGCGATCCACTCCCCGTACGGGTCGACCATCGTCGGGCACGTGTTGCTGTTCGAGGTGAACCGGTCGGCGACGATGGCGGATGTGGTGAGGTCGGTGACCAAGCATGACCCATCGGGGACAGCGGCCTGTATGACGTCCGCGGGGTTGAACGAGCCCCCGAGTAGCGCGCGGGCATGGGCGCTGGCTTGCACCAGCATTCCTGTCGACAGCACGCCGGCCAGAACAAGACCCGCCAGTGCCGCCCGCTGAGTGGAGACGAGACGTTTCGCAAGTGCCCCGACGAACGAGCCCGCTGCCATGCTGATGAATGCTGCCGGAAGATAGGCCTGCGTCGAATACAACTGGCCGCCAACCAATGCCGCGGCGACGGTGGCCATCAGGCCCGCGACCACGAACCAGTCGATCACGACGAAATCCGTACGCGATTTGAACACCCAATAGGTGAAACCTGCGGTCAGCAACACTGCGGCGCCGATGACAACGCTGTTCGGCACGTCTAACCATGAAATGCCCTCGACGCCAGCCAGTTGGCGGACCTTGAACATTATCGACGCGTTGCCCGCCCACTCGTGTTGAAGGGGGGCGACGACGACGTCGTCGATGAATCGGCCGGGTGCGACGGCGAAGAATGGCAGACAGAGTGCCACGAACATGCCGACCATCGACGCTGTCAATCTCAGTATGGACTGTCGCTGCAGAACGCTGATCACAACCACCGCGGCCAACGCAACGGGTATTGCCGCCAAATCCACAGCGCAGGCAGTTCCAAAAGCCGCGCCTGCCAGCAGGATCCGGCGTGGACTCGCGACACGTCCGGCCCCGAAGAGCAGGACAGCGCCGATCAAACAGAAGAGCACCGTGTACGGCGCGAGCAACAATGTATGAGTTGCATTGATTGCCAACGGGAATAGGGCGAATAACACACCCGCGGCCAATGATGCGACCGGGCCGCGTCTGCGCACTGCTGCTGCCACCAGTACGGCGTTCGCAATGGCAACCAGCAGGGTCACGACGCGCGCCAGTATCAGCGCCGTCGACGACCCCGCGACTGCACCGACTGCTGCGACAGGCGACATCAGGACAGACATTCCTGGGGGATGCAGTAACAAGAAGCTGCTATAGGGCAGATCGCCGTGGATCAGCCTGATCGCCGAGCCCAGCAGTATGCCGTCGTCATAGCCCACGCCGCTCGCCGCCGCCCCGTGAATACCGGTCAACGCGAACGGCTGAGTAAGGACGAATATGCTCAAACACGCAGCCAATATTGCCGGCGTAATCAACGAAAGGCTTTCCGCGGAAGGCCATCCCCTTCTGGGCGCCTGCGTGGAAGTTGCCGTCTCTAGCTCAAGCTGAGAATGCATGCACTGCCCCACTATCACTCGATTTTTTGCTCTCAAAAGTCATTGGGTGCGAGATAGTCGCGGATTCGTCGTCAGGCCGACGCCGGCCCCTTATCTTGCTCATCCACGCTTCACCGGCCGCAAGATTGACATCGGTCGCCCCGAAGTGTTGAACGCCCGATAGCCCGCCGAAATCTACGTGCATCGGTAGACGCTGCCCGTCCTGATCACGCTGCCCAAGATCGATACGCCCGCATAGGTGTCGTACATCTTGCTGCACGTGACGGCGGGGCCCGTGGGAGCGCCGACTGTGCCACCTAGGCCCGTGGTGGCATCAACTGCGTAGGCCGGCACCATATATGTACCGGCTCCGGGCACACTCGAGGAGCATGTACCACCCAGCCCAGCGAGAGAACCGGTGCAACCAGAAATAGTCACGTAGCCGGCCGTTGCGCCGGTGGCGCCTTGGGTTCCGGTTGCGCCTGTGGCACCCGTTGCGCCAGTGGCGCCCTGTGCTCCGGTTGCGCCTTGGGCTCCCTGGGCTCCGGTGGCTCCAGTGGCACCTTGGGCACCGGTCGAGCCCTGGGCTCCGGTAGCACCTTGGGCACCGGTTGTACCTTGTGCGCCTTGGGCTCCTGTTGCGCCGGTGTCGCCGGTGGCGCCTTGGGCACCGGTCGAGCCCTGGGCTCCGGTAGCACCTTGGGCACCGGTTGTACCTTGTGCGCCTTGGGCTCCTGTTGCGCCGGTGTCGCCCGTGGCTCCTTGGGCACCGGTCGAGCCTTGGGCTCCGGTTGCTCCCTGGGCGCCAGCTGCGCCCGTATCACCGGTTGCACCTTGGGCACCGGTTGCTCCCTGGGCGCCGGTTGCGCCTGTATCACCGGTTGCGCCTGTGGCTCCTGTTGCGCCGGTGTCGCCTTGTGTGCCCGTGGCGCCGGTGTCGCCTTGTGTGCCCGTGGCGCCTTGTGCGCCTTGGCTTCCGGTCGCTCCTTGCGGGCCGGCAGCACCAGTATCGCCGGTGGCTCCTTGAGCACCGGTTGCGCCGGTGGCACCTTGGGCACCGGTCGAGCCTTGGGCTCCGGTCGAGCCTTGGGCGCCAGCTGCGCCCGTATCACCGGTTGCTCCCTGGGCACCGGTTGCGCCTGTGGCTCCTGTCGCGCCGGTGGCTCCTTGTGTGCCTTGGGCTCCTGTCGCGCCGGTGTCGCCTTGTGCGCCCGTGGCGCCGGTGGCTCCCTGGGCGCCAGCTGCGCCCGTATCACCGGTTGCACCTTGGGCACCGGTTGCACCTTGGGCACCGGTTGCTCCCGGGGCGCCGGTTGCGCCTGTATCACCGGTTGCGCCTGTGGCTCCTGTTGCGCCGGTGTCGCCTTGTGTGCCCGTGGCGCCGGTGGCGCCTTGTGCGCCTTGGCTTCCGGTCGCTCCTTGCGGGCCGGCAGCACCGGTGTCGCCGGTGGCACCTTGGGCACCGGTCGAGCCTTGGGCTCCGGTCGAGCCTTGGGCGCCAGCTGCGCCCGTATCACCGGTTGCTCCCTGGGCACCGGTTGCGCCTGTGGCTCCTGTCGCGCCGGTGGCTCCTTGTGTGCCTTGGGCTCCTGTCGCGCCGGTGTCGCCTTGTGCGCCCGTGGCGCCGGTGGCTCCCTGGCCACCGGTCGAGCCTTGGGCACCGGTCGCGCCGGTGTCGCCGGTAGTTCCTTGAGAGCCGGTGGCGCCTTGTGCGCCTTGGCTTCCAGTCGCTCCTTGCGGGCCGGCAGCACCGGTGTCGCCGGTGGCTCCCTGGGCACCGGTCGAGCCCTGGGCTCCGGTAGCTCCTTGAGAACCGGTGGCGCCTTGGGCACCGGTTGCGCCCGTATCACCGGTGGCGCCCTGTGCGCCTTGGCTTCCAGTCGCTCCTTGCGGGCCGACAGCACCGGTGTCGCCGGTAGCTCCTTGAGAACCGGTCGAGCCCTGGGCTCCGGTAGCTCCTTGAGAACCGCTAGCTCCTTGAGAACCGGTGGCGCCTTGAGCACCAGTGGCTCCTTGGGCACCGGTTGCTCCCTGGGCGCCAGCTGCACCGGTATCACCGGTGGCTCCTGTCGCGCCGGTGTCGCCGGTGTCACCTTGTGCGCCTTGGCTTCCAGTCGCTCCTTGCGGGCCGGCAGCACCGGTGTCGCCGGTAGCTCCTTGAGCACCGGTCGCGCCTTGAGCACCTGTTGCGCCTTGAGAACCGGTTGCACCTTGAGCACCAGTGGCTCCTTGGGTACCGGTAGCTCCTTGAGAACCGGTGGCGCCTTGGGCGCCGGTTGCGCCCGTATCGCCGGTATCACCTTGTGCGCCTTGGCTTCCAGTCGCTCCTTGCGGGCCGGCAGCACCGGTGTCGCCGGTGGCTCCCTGGGCACCGGTCGAGCCCTGGGCTCCGGTAGCTCCTTGAGAACCGGTGGAACCTTGGGCGCCGGTTGCGCCGGTGTCACCTTGTGCGCCGGTGTCACCTTGTGCGCCGGTGTCGCCGGTGTCACCTTGTGCGCCTTGGCTTCCAGTCGCTCCTTGCGGGCCGACAGCACCGGTGTCGCCGGTGGCGCCTTGAGCGCCGGTCGAGCCCTGGGCTCCGGTAGCTCCTTGAGAACCGGTGGCGCCTTGAGCACCGGTGGCGCCTTGAGCACCAGTGGCTCCTTGGGCTCCGGTTGCTCCCTGGGCGCCAGCTGCACCGGTATCACCGGTGGCGCCTTGGGCTCCGGTTGCTCCTGTCGCGCCGGTGTCGCCGGTAGCTCCTTGGGCACCGGTCGCGCCTTGAGATCCGGTGGAACCTTGGGCGCCGGTTGCGCCCGTATCGCCGGTGGCGCCTTGTGCGCCTTGGCTTCCAGTCGCTCCTTGCGGGCCGGCAGCACCGGTGTCGCCGGTGGCGCCTTGAGCACCTGTTGAGCCTTGTGTGCCTTGGGCTCCCGTGGCGCCTTGGGCGCCGGTCGAGCCCTGGGCTCCGGTAGCTCCTTGAGAACCGGTGGCGCCTTGGGCACCTGTTGCGCCTTGAGAACCGGTTGCACCTTGAGAACCAGTGGCGCCTTGGGCTCCGGTGGCTCCTGTCGCGCCGGTGTCGCCGGTTGCGCCTTGAGCACCGGTCGCGCCTTGAGAGCCGGTGGAACCTTGGGCGCCGGTTGCGCCGGTGTCACCTTGTGCGCCGGTGTCACCTTGTGCGCCGGTTGCGCCGGTGTCACCTTGTGCGCCTTGGCTTCCAGTCGCTCCTTGCGGGCCGACAGCACCGGTGTCGCCGGTGGCGCCTTGAGCGCCGGTCGAGCCCTGGGCTCCGGTAGCTCCTTGAGAACCGGTGGCGCCTTGAGCACCAGTGGCTCCTTGGGCACCGGTTGCGCCTTGAGAGCCTTGGGCTCCGGTGTCGCCAGTGGCTCCTTGGGCACCGGTTGCTCCCTGGGCGCCAGCTGCACCGGTATCACCGGTGGCGCCTTGGGCTCCGGTGGCTCCTGTCGCGCCGGTGTCGCCGGTAGCTCCTTGGGCACCGGTCGCGCCTTGAGAGCCGGTGGAACCTTGGGCGCCGGTTGCGCCCGTATCGCCGGTATCACCTTGTGCGCCTTGGCTTCCAGTCGCTCCTTGCGGGCCGGCAGCACCGGTGTCGCCGGTAGCTCCTTGAGCACCGGTCGCGCCTTGAGCACCTGTTGCGCCTTGAGAACCGGTTGCACCTTGAGCACCAGTGGCTCCTTGGGTACCGGTAGCTCCTTGAGAACCGGTGGCGCCTTGGGCGCCGGTTGCGCCCGTATCGCCGGTATCACCTTGTGCGCCTTGGCTTCCAGTCGCTCCTTGCGGGCCGGCAGCACCGGTGTCGCCGGTGGCTCCCTGGGCACCGGTCGAGCCCTGGGCTCCGGTAGCTCCTTGAGAACCGGTGGAACCTTGGGCGCCGGTTGCGCCGGTGTCACCTTGTGCGCCGGTGTCACCTTGTGCGCCGGTGTCGCCGGTGTCACCTTGTGCGCCTTGGCTTCCAGTCGCTCCTTGCGGGCCGACAGCACCGGTGTCGCCGGTGGCGCCTTGAGCGCCGGTCGAGCCCTGGGCTCCGGTAGCTCCTTGAGAACCGGTGGCGCCTTGAGCACCGGTGGCGCCTTGAGAACCAGTGGCGCCTTGGGCTCCGGTTGCTCCCTGGGCGCCAGCTGCACCGGTATCACCGGTGGCGCCTTGGGCTCCGGTTGCTCCTGTCGCGCCGGTGTCGCCGGTAGCTCCTTGGGCACCGGTCGCGCCTTGAGATCCGGTGGAACCTTGGGCACCGGTTGCGCCCGTATCGCCGGTGTCACCCTGTGCGCCTTGGCTTCCAGTCGCTCCTTGCGGGCCGGCAGCACCGGTGTCGCCGGTGGCGCCTTGAGCACCTGTTGAGCCTTGTGTGCCTTGGGCTCCCGTGGCGCCTTGGGCGCCGGTCGAGCCCTGGGCTCCGGTAGCTCCTTGAGAACCGGTGGCGCCTTGGGCACCTGTTGCGCCTTGAGAACCGGTTGCACCTTGAGAACCAGTGGCGCCTTGGGCTCCGGTGGCTCCTGTCGCGCCGGTGTCGCCGGTTGCGCCTTGAGAACCGGTGTCACCTTGTGCGCCTTGGCTTCCAGTCGCTCCTTGCGGGCCGGCAGCACCGGTGTCGCCGGTAGCTCCTTGAGAACCGGTGGCTCCCTGGGCTCCGGTGGCTCCTGTCGCGCCGGTGTCGCCCGTGGCGCCTTGAGCACCTGTTGCGCCTTGTGTGCCTTGGGCTCCCGTGGCGCCTTGGGCACCGGTTGCGCCGGTGTCGCCAGTGGCTCCTTGAGCACCTGTTGAGCCTTGGGCTCCGGTGGCTCCTTGGGCTCCGGTGGCTCCTTGGGCGCCGGTCGAGCCCTGGGCTCCGGTAGCGCCTTGAGAACCTGTCGCGCCTTGTGCGCCTTGCGCTCCGGTGGCTCCCTGGGCTCCGGTTGGACCTTGAGAACCGGTTGCGCCTTGAGAACCGGTGGCTCCTTGAGAACCGGTGGCTCCTTGGGCACCCTGCGCACCTGTTGAACCTTGGGCGCCTGTCGCGCCCTGAGGTCCGGTCGCCCCCTGCGTTCCTTGCGGGCCCTGCGGACCTTGGGGACCACGCGGATGAGGCGGTTTCGGAGGCCACGGGATCGGTGGTAGGCGAACCCAAGGCGGCGGCCTCCACCGTGGTGGTGCTGGGATGCGGCCAGGATTGACATGGGACCCGGTACTGGGCGTATTCGGACCGGAAGATGACGGCGCGGTTGGATCGGTAGGGGCTGGCCCGAGCGGCCCGGGACTCGTTCCCGTAGGCGGCGCGCTCGCAGGCAACGGTGGACGCTTTGGCGGGCCGGCGGTAACCGGCCGTGGCATAGGATGGGGCTGGCCAGGAACAGGATTAGGTTCTTTTGGCAAAGCCGACGCTACCGGCGTGCCGACGGCGCCGACGGCTGTCGATGCCGCCATCACCGCCATCAGCGCTTTGGAGAGCGCTTTGCTTATCGGTGCTCTCGACTTCCGATGGCGCGCCATAGGAGCTACCTCATTCCTCAGCCGGGAGCGCCGTTGGCGCCTACCATCTCCACCGACCGCGCCACACAGCCCTCCGGCCTGCAGGTAATTTATAGCGCGAGCGTCAATTGTTGCGGCGAATCGTCAATATTGGGTTCGTCGGCTCGGCTCGGCTCGGCGCGTGGGCTGCGGCAGGGAGTGCACTCGTGTTGCTCGCAGGCCAGATCGCTGCGGGGTTGGCAGTCCGGGTCGGGGAGCCGCAGTGATGTTCGCGCGCGACCGAGACTGTGTGGGGCTTGCCAGCAAAGAATCCATACTGGTTGGGGACAAACCGGAGGCATCTGACCGGTTCGTCTGTCCCGTGCAAATCTCCAGTGTTGCAAACCTCGGTCGCCTATATTGTCTGCCACCACCCGCACCCGAGAGCCCGGACCGACGACGAATTGCGGCCTACACTGAGCGTTGCGACAGGATTGAGATGTCATTCGATTTGATCAGAGTCTGCGTGTTCGGGCTGACTGACTCAAGAGAGCTCACAAAGATACGGCTATCGCACGCGTTCGAGACAGAAGCTGATCGATTCGATATCGTCGCTTTCGACGGGTCATCCAATTTTGGCAGCATTGTCGTAGAACATCGTCCGCAGGTTTTCATTACATTCGGTGCAGATCAAGAGTCTTTTCCCGAACTGATGAACGCGCCGATGGAGATTCGGAAGCGGTGGCTACACTTCGCCGCAGATGACGTCGATTTCTCCAACGTCGCGGAGCAAATACTTCACAACTACGTGGCTAATGCAGCGGAGCGAAGATTGCCCGTGCAGCCGTTGGTGAGTGTTTTCACGGCAGCGTATCTTACGGGCGCAAAAATCGATCGCCCGCTCTCGTCGCTCCTCGCGCAGTCCTACACCAATTGGGAGTGGGTGATCTACGACGACTCACCCGACGATGGCGCGACCTTCGAAGAGCTATGTGAAATTGCGCGAAGTGACCACCGGATCAGCGTTCACCGAGGTGATCGACCGTCGGGAGCGATCGGCGAAGTGAAGAGACGGGCGTGCGGCCTCGCGATCGGTGAACTGCTGCTCGAGCTGGACCACGACGATGAGTTGCTCCCTGATGCTCTATTTAACCTTGTCGAAGCTCACCACAAGTACCCCGACGCCGGCTTCTTCTACTCGGATTGTGCCGATATTTTGGAAAGCGGGGAGAATGCGACCTTCCCGGAAGGCTGGGGATTCGGATTCGGCAGCTACCGAGGTGAATACCACAAGTACGCCATGTATCTGGTTGCAAATTCTCCGGAAGTGAACTCGAAGACTATTCGTCATATCGTTGCCGCGCCGAATCATTTCAGAGCCTGGACTCGTCACGGATATCAGGTAGCCGGCGGATACAACTCCGAATTGCACACATGCGAAGACTACGAACTGATCCTACGGACTTTCCTCACTACCCGCATGTGTCATATCAAAAAGTGGGGATACATCCAGTACAACAACAACTTGTCATGTGGAAATACTCAGCGGACGCGAAATCCTGAAATTCAACGTCTTGTCCGCGCATTCATGCTCCACTATAACGATCGTATTCATGATCGCTTCGTCGAGCTCGGTGTGGATGACTTCATTTGGCGTGACAATGGGGTTCTTGACTGGGAGATGAAGAACCCTGAGAACGCGCCCTACGCGAACTACGTCTACTGATGCTTCTGGCGGCAGAGTGCGAGGACCGGCGGCAGCAGTGCGGCGATCTGTTCGCCGATCGCTAGGAAGGCATTGATGTCTTGGCCGATCGGATCGGCGATCTCCACCGGCCGATGTTCGGCCAGGTGGAGGCGCAACGCCGTAAGGTCCTCGACCGTGCATGCACCGTATGTGGAGGCCAGGAGGGAAGCTTCACCGAGGGTGAACGTCTTTCGGAACTGGCGCGGCGCCAGTTCCAGTACGGCGGTTCGTTGCGCTGTGGTCATGGTGAGGACAAGGTCGGCGTCGGAGGCGATTCGCGGAGTCAGCTGTCGCGCGGCGAAGTTCGCGGGATCGCCGCCCAGTCCGACCAGGACCTCGGCCGCAAAGCGATGAACCGGATGGGCAATCACGGCGTGGATTCCTGCGCTGGACGCGGTGAAGTCGGGGATCCCCGTCTGCGCGGCGATTCCCGCTGAAAGTCGTTCTGCGGTGGGCGATCTGCAGATGTTGCCGGTGCAGACGAAGAGGATGCGCAGGTCGACCTCCCAAAAGAGCCTTAACGCAAACGTCAATAATCCTGTGTGCGTGATCCTGGCGTGCCACGATATGCCCGTGAAGGGCATCATCCTAGCGGGCGGGTCGGGCACCAGGCTCCACCCGATCACCCTGGGCGTGTCCAAGCAGTTGATTCCGGTTTATGACAAGCCGATGGTCTATTACCCGCTGTCGACGCTGCTGTTGGCGCAGATCCGCGACATCCTGGTCATCACAACACCTTTCGACGCACCGAGTTTTGAACGACTCTTGGGCGATGGTTCGCGATTCGGCGTATCGATCACGTATGCACGGCAGGCGTCGCCGGACGGGTTGGCACAGGCGTTTTCTATCGGCGCGGACTTCATCGGGGGCGACAAAGTCGTGCTTGTACTGGGTGACAATCTGTTGTATGGCCCGGGTTTGGGTACACGCCTGCAGAATTTCAACGAAGTCGATGGCGGCGCCATTTTCGCGTATTGGGTGGCGGAGCCCAGTGATTATGGCGTCATCGAATTCGATCCGCAGGGATTGGCTGTCTCCCTTGAGGAAAAGCCAAAAGTTCCCAAAAGCAATTACGCTATTCCTGGGCTGTATTTCTACGACAACGACGTTGTTTCCATTGCCCAGGATTTGAAGCCGAGTGACCGCGGCGAGTACGAGATCACCGATGTCAACCGCCGGTATCTCGAGCAGGGGCGGCTGCACGTGCAGGTGCTGCCGCGCGGCACGGTGTGGCTCGACACCGGCACGGTCGACCACATGACCGACGCGGGGGAGTTCGTCCGCACGATGGAGCGGCGGACGGGCCTCAAGATCGGCGTCCCCGAAGAGATCGCATGGCGGCAGGGCTTCCTCACAGACGACGAGCTCCGGGAGCGCGCCGAGCGGCTCGTGCGGTCCGGTTATGGCAGCTACCTGCTAGATCTTCTCGATCACGGGTGGTGAAATCCGGCGCTCGTCGGCTCTGCGGGGTCTGGCCGGGTTGCGCTGTTCTGAAAGTTGCTGAGGCCCGGGCGGGCTACATCGTGGTTTTACCGAAGGCAGCGTGCGCCGAGTCTTTGGCAACGGCCGGTACGGGGTAGTGCAGCGCCTTGACCTGCAATTATTTGACGCATAGGTAAGTTTTGGTCAGCCCGGGTCTCTGAAACTGTTGTCGAAATCCGCCGCTGGCTATGCAAACACCCCATCGGTTGCTGGCGGAGATATTCATAAATGAGACTAACAAAAATCCACCTTTTAATATTGACGTTTTAGAAAAAAACTTTGTGAAATCGCTTCCTGGGTGTCCACCGTGGTCGTAGCATCGGCCTCGTATCGGGCCTTCGTGTGGGTTCCATGAGCTGCGCATTAGAAGCCCGCTTACTTACCCTAGGTATTTGGTCTAGATCGGGGGCCTGATGTCTTCAGTGGCAATAATCGGAACGCGCGGATACCCCAGCTATTACGGGGGATTTGAGACGGCCGTCCGAAAACTTGCACCCGATTTGGCGGATATGGGGTGGGACGTCACGGTCTATGGCCGGCACGGTGCCACGAAGCCGGACGACCCGACCTTGGACCCGCGCATAAAGCGAAGGGTCACCTGGGGCTTGGAGACCCAGAAGTTGAGCACGCTGTCGCACGGCCTGACGGCTGCGCTTGATGCCGCAGTGCGCAAGCCAGACGTCGCATTGATCATGAATTGCGCAAACGGATATTTTCTTCCGATCCTGCGGGCGCGTGGTATCCCGACGCTGGTGAATGTCGACGGACTCGAATGGGAACGCGATAAGTGGAGTCCGCTGGCCAAGCGGGTCTTCAGGCAGGCGGCCGAATGTACGGCGCAATGGGCGGACGGGCTCGTTTTTGATGCGCGCAGGATCGCGCAGTACTGGAAAGACACATTTGACGCTGAGGGGACGTTCATTCCCTATGGCGGCGATATCGCGCCTGAGCTGGCTGCGCCAAAGGGGCTGGCGCATCGCGAATACGTCCTGGTGGTAACACGATTGGTGCCCGAGAACACTGTGGCACAGTTCTTCGAAGCAGTGCCGGCGATTGCCGAACAGTACCCCGTGGTGATCGTCGGCAGCTCCGGCTACGGAGGTGAATTGGATGAGACCGCGCGACGCTTGTCCGCTCACCCATCTGTCACCTGGCTGGGGCACGTACATGACGATGAGCTGCTACTTGCGCTGTGGCAGCACGCCGGCCTCTATTTCCACGGCCACAGTGTAGGTGGGACCAATCCGGCCCTGGTGCAGGCAATGGCCGCCGGTGCGCCGATCTTGGCCCGTGACACCGACTACAACCGCGAGGTGCTCGGTTCGGCCGGTGAGTTTGTCTCTGACGATCCGGAGCTGATCGCCAAGACCATTTTGCATCTGATGGACAATCGTGCTGCGCGGGAACAGGAATCGCACGCCGGCATAGTGCGGGCGGCGCAGCACTATTCATGGGCGCAGGTTGCCCGCAGCTATGACGGTGCGATGCGTGCAGTGATGGAAGCGCGTGGTGTCGCTGCACATGCTGAAGTCCATCCCATCCTGAGTCGTGCTGCGGCGCTTAATATTCCAGTCCGGAGCCCGGTCGGGTCGCAACGGCTGGCCATGTAGCGGCAACGGAATCCGGACGTGTGCAAAGGGCACTGCCTATTGGGCGGGTGTCGATCCACTGTCTGGGTGTGTGTCACACCATGCGCCAGAACCACGAGATATCCATAGCCACAGCGACATTCGGTAGTGGCTAGCTGCAATGTTGGTCGGCGCTCAACTGGAGAGTGGTCTGCGGGCGCGAGGCTCGCCGCAGGTAAGGAACCTCGGGACGACGCGAGAAAAAGCATTTCCGAAGAATCTGAGCGTGGCATACTTCGACAGTGAGCATTGAAGGAACGGCCGAAAGGCTGCCGCTCGTGAGTCCAATCGCCTGTCCTGAATGTCATGGCGGCCTGGAGCATCACGAGGCAGGCGCCATGTGCCGGTCCTGCTCGGTTACCTATCCGGTTCTTGATGGCGGCTATCTCAATTTGATGCCACCGACATCAACAATTGCACTGGTACCGGATGACGACTATTTGGCTGAGCAGATAAATTGCGGGGCCGCCGACCGCGCCGAACGGTGGCTGGCCCGCCAGCTGCGGCCCGAAGACCGGAACGCGCTTGACGTCGGATGCGGAACGGGGTCCATCGGAAAGACGATTGTCGAGTCATATCCGGCGATCGACGCTTGGGGCGTCGACCTCCCCGGCAACCTTCCGGGCTGGCTGAGCGCGGGGGCAAATCCCGAGCGCGTCGTGTCCGGCTCTGCGTTGGATCTGCCGTTCGAGTCCAACATGTTCGACCTGGTCTGGTCCTTTGGTGTCATCGAGCACATTGGTGAGCCTGACCCACCGGCAGCACGAGAAGCCGACCGCCAGCGCTACATCAGCGAGATGATGCGGGTCCTCAGGCCTGGTGGCCGCGCCATCATCGTCGCGCCAAATAAGCTGTTCCCGTTGGATCCCGCGCACGACTGGTCGACGAGCAAGCTTGGTCACCGCCTCTTCGAGCGCACGCACCTGAACCTGCACCCAACGTGGGGGCCCCACCCGTTGATGTCATTCGCCGAGGTTCGGCGAATGGCGCGCGCGGCGGGTGCCAGCAGGGTTCGTCCGCTCAACATGGCGAACTATTTCCAATTCGTACGCGTCGGTTCGGCGCGTGCAGCGTGGTTGGTGCCAGCGGCGCGCTGGTATCTGAATCACCTGCCGAGCTGGCTGGGCGCAACGCCGTTGGCGCCATTCCTGGCAGTCGAACTGACCCGTGGAGAGCGTTGAGTCCGAGCTCAGGCGCATCGCGTCCCGTTGGCAGCGCTGAGAACTCCGTGCGACTGACTGAAATCAGATAGCGCCACCGGCAGCACCAGGTCCACTAGAATTCGACCCATGGGGCGTAGTTTTCGGATGAAGCTGGTGCCGTTCATGCGCATCTGGGCGTACCCACTTTGGTTCGGTGTCAACAGATCTGAGGCTGCGGCGACAGTTGCTGCGGATGTCGATTGGTGGGTGCGCTGTCTTGGCGACGGCGAACTCCAGGCGCTCGATCAGTACTCACGATTCGCGTATCTGAGCGGGGCGATGCCGGAATTCCGGACTTTGGTGCACTACCGGCTGCGGTGTGCGCCGATGCCGGTCCGCGTGATTCTGTACGTGATGTACCGCCCGCCTGCGTACCCCAAGCTCGTAGCCGACCGAATCGGTCCCGCGCTGTTCATTCAGCATGGGGTGGGGACCATCGTGAGTGCCGAGTCGATCGGAAGTTATTGCTGGATCAACCATCAGGTGAGCATCGGCTACAACGCAAAGGGCCGGCCGACGCTCGGCGACCGAGTCTGGGTCGCGGCCGGCGCCATCGTCCTGGGGCCGATTACCCTCCACGACGGCGCGACAGTCGGAGCCAACGCGACGGTGATGCACGACGTCGCAGCGGGCGAAACCGTCGTGGCGCCACTTGCCGTCCGTCTCGATCGACGGCGCCAGGACAGCGACCAGCCGAACTCGAACTGAGCCAAGAGCGCAGACAATACCGAACCATCAACGGGTGTGGCTTGGCAGCTCTTTTCCCTTGAAAGCCGTGCGCAGTTTCGAAGGAAGCGGCAATTGGGGTAGATATCCGCGCTTCCAACTGATGAACAAGTAGGTCGCAAAGAATACGATGGCTGATGCGCAGAACGGCAAGATGGCCGATCTACGGTCGTCGATCGGAGCGATGAAATTGAATGGTATTGCGGCTATGGCAGCGACTACAGCGGCGGTGAACGGCCCCACGACACCACGGGTGTAGAGCTTCAACGGGATGCTGAGCTTCACATGCGCATAGCGAAGACCGAGAAATTTCGCGGTGGGAACGCAGATTGCAAGTGCCCCAGCCAGTCCCGCGAATCCCCAGAAGTGCGTGGCGGCTACTGCGGCTATCGTTTGAATTATGCCGGTGACCACTGAGACCTGTGCGATCACTGCCGGCCTGCCGATCGCCGATAGTGTGCATGAACATATTGCAGTCGACAGGTTGACGGCTATTCCGGCAAGTAGCGCGAGCAGTACAACGGTCACCTGCTGGTGATCGTTGCCGAGCCACACAGTAATGGCGGAAACTGCGGTGGCCGCCATGGCAAATGGGAATATCAGTGCGACCGATGTGTTGCGGCGCGTCAGATGCTCATACTGATGGAGGACGCCGTCCATGCCCCTGGTGATGTACGCGTGTGTCAGATGCGGGGTCAAGGTAGATGCGGACGCGCTTCCCAAAACTTGTGCCCCCATCGCAAGTCGATTGGCAAGTTCGTAGATGCCCGCCGCAGAAGGGCCGATCATGAGGCCCGCGATGATTTTTCCGGATTGCAGCGCCAGCGTATCGGCTGCGGCAGCAACTTGTGATGTCAGCGCGTAACCGAAATACTCGCGCATGAACGCTGGTGTCGGTATCGCGAAGGGGATGCGTCGTTCGCCGGCAAGCTTGATGGCAAGCACCACGACACAACCGAGAGCCGAGCCGGTGACGGACCCATACGCGAACCAAGTCAATGATGGGTTCAACGCCAACCCGACGACCCCTCCGGAGGCTTGGAGTACCGACAAGATTGCCAACCCCACGGTTGTGGGCACTACCCGGCCTATACCGATGGAGGCAGCTGTCAATACCCAGCCGAGGATGCCCAGAACCAAAATCGAGATCGAACTCAGGAACAGGCACCGCGTGAGCGCTGGATCCTCCAATCCGAGGACGCGGGTCATGGGCTCTGCAGCCAATACTGCTGCGCCGCTGAGGATTGCCCATATCGCAAGCAGCATCCCGAAGCACATGGTGAGGACGCTGCCCTGGCCCTTGACATCACCTTTGGCGTGGAACAAGGCCACATATCGCACGGTCGCTCGTGCGGCGCCCAGGTCGAGGAGGGCCCCGTACTGCACGATGGCTCCGGTGACGGCCCAGATGCCGAAATCATGCAAGCCCAGGCGAGCGACAACGTACGGCGTGCAGACAATCTGAACGCTGTAGCCGGCCACAATAGGCAGCATTTGAACCGCGGAACCCAGTTTGAGTGAGGTTGCGCTCTTCGCCGGCCGCGCTTCCTTGGAGTCTGTCAACTTGATCGAACCCCACTCTTACCAAGGGCCTGTGCGTAGGTCGTTCCCATGACGGTCAGCTGATTCTGGATTTGGCTGAAAGACCGCGTAATTACTGTGAAGTTATCCCAACTGAATCTGCCTACGACACTACAGTTGCAAGGGTGCGCCCGTGCCGAGAAAGCCCGAAGCGAGATGCCCTCGAAGGGAGTGGATCAGGGTCGGGCCCGGCACAGATGACACACCGGATCGGAAGTGAGTAAAGTGCTCAAGCCCGGTAGCCGCATATTGCTTCTGCACCCCGCCGATGAAGCCTACGGGTCTGATCGGGTGCTGTTGTCGGTGGCAACGTACCTGTGTCAGATGCAGGCGCAGGTGCATGTGCTGCTCCCCGACGATGCGCGCCCGGGATGGTTGACCGATCGTCTGACGGAGATTGGCGTCGACGTCCGCCATGGACCGTTGGGAACGGCCCGGCGACGCTACCTGACCAGGAGCAACCTGCCGAACTATTTCGCCGGTGTCGTGAAGGCCCGGCGGTTCGTGCGAGAGCAGATCAGGGCGTTCGATCCTGAAGTGGTGTACGTCAATACGTCGGCGCTGATCATCGGGGCATTCCTGGGCCGTCGGCGTCGCTGGTGCCTGATCTGGCATGTCCACGAGATAATTGAGCATCCGCGGTGGCTGGCGTGGGTCTTTCGAAAGTTGCCACTGACCGCCGATCAGGTCATTGCCGTGTCGGGAGCCGTGTTCCGACACTTGTGCGGTGAGGCGCAGCCGCCGCGTCAAATTGCGTTGCTGCGCAATGGAATAGCATCCCGCGCACTAGCTGCAAAGCTGGAGCCGGCGCCGCTGCGTGTGTGCTTTGCCGGCAGGCTGAGCGACTGGAAGGGGTATGAGGTATTCCTCGATGCCGCAATCGAACTCGCTTCGCAGGGTGCGCCGATCGAGGTCGTCATCGCCGGCGATCCGGTGCCGAACGAACTGTGGCGCATCGGTGAGATCCAGTCAACAGTCGATCGTCACGGGCTGACCGGGCAAATACAGCTGGTCGGCTTCCACCCGGACATCCCAGCGCTCTTCGATTCGATGCACGTCGTCGTGGTGCCATCGATCCTGCCTGATCCTCTGCCTACCGTCGTGCTCGAGGGGATGCGCAGTGGGTGCGTGGTCATCGCGACGAGACACGGTGGCGCGGTAGAGATGATCGAGGATGGCGTATCCGGCTTGTTGGTGACGCCCGGCGACTCGGTGAGTCTGCAGCGCGCCATTCTGCGCGTGCTCGCCGAACCCGGTCTCATCGACGACATCGGGTTCGCCGCCTGGTCTCGGGTCGAGTCCGAGTTCACGACGGAAGTGTTCTGGCAGAATCTCTCGCCGGTCATTTCTCGGGCACTCGACCTTGCCGCGAAGCGCCGCAGGCGAACTGGGAGGAATGGCACCGCCGCTGTTCCCAATAGCCTGCCCCGAGTCTAGGGTCGATCAGCGATGGAGCCCGGCCCCCCGACACCAGACGAATCCGGATCGAGTACCGGTATCCGCGTATTGATGATCGCGGACTGGTTTGTCTATTACGTTGCGCCGTTTGCTGCCTCGCTCAACGAGACGGCCGAAGTGAGATGTGTACTCAAGGACCACGGCTCGGAATTGGGGCTGCCGGGCCAGGCCGTCCGCGAGAAGAAGGCGATGTTTGATCCACTGCAAGTCGACTTCGTAACCGGCAAACAGTTCGACCCCCGCAGCCTTGGCACGCTATTTCGAGTGATCAAGAACGCCAGGGCGTTTCGGCCCCAGATCGTTCACTCACAGTGGCATTCGGACTGGCGGCTGCTGCTGCTGTCGCTTGCCGTACCGCGGTCGACACGGATCGTGACCGTGCACGACGTGACGCCCCACCCCGGACGCCAGTTCCACACCAGCTATCTGAAACGACTGGTGAGGTGGGCCCTCTACAAGACCGCCGACGGGTTCGTCGTCCACGGCGACCGGCTGGTGCAGAAACTTCGCGAAGACCCTCGGGTGCCGGCGAAGGCCTACGTCGGAGTAGTTCCACATGGTGCGCTCGCCCAACCGTCAGGGAGTTATCCGCTGCCGCTCGGGCGGTCAATGCTGTTCTTCGGGTGGTGGGAGTACTACAAGGGCCTCGATCTGCTGATCCAGGCGACGGAGGCCGCTGCGAAGGTCCTCGGCGATCTCCGGCTCATCATTGCCGGCCACGGGGCTGAGGGTCCGCGAGCCCGTGCGCTCGTGCAGAACCCCGAATTGTTCGATTGGCGAGAGGGTTTCGTCGCCGACGAGGATCTGCCGAAGCTCTTCGGATCGGTCAGCGCGGTGGTGCTGCCCTACCGGGAGGCGAGTCAGAGCGGCGTCGTACCGCTGGCGTTCGCGAATGGGCGCCCCGTCATCGCAACCGATGTCGGTGCCCTCGGCGAAGCCGTTGACGATGAGGTGAACGGACTTCTCGTGGAGTCTCCGACAGTGGAAGGGCTCCGCGCCGCAATCGTGCGCCTGTTCACGGAGCCCGACTTGCTCGCCGCATTGGCCGATGGCGCTCAAAGGACAGCTGACGAGGCACTTGCGCCTGACACCATCGCCCGCCGGCATCGCGAGGTTTACGCTGCGGTCGCAGCAGCGAAGGCGCGTCGAACTCGCTGAGCGTCAGTCTGTTTGGGAGCAGGGCGGTGGTTCTGCCATTCGACGACGCGCCCCGCAGATCAGTCCGGCGGCCGCGGCGCGGTACCAGCTGCGGCCTCTCTCAGACCGCCAGCCAATTCTCTTGCGAAGGGGTGTCAGGACGGCCATCAAGTGGAGCACAACCCATAGGGTGCAGATCGTCGGAAGCGCAACGAGCTTGCGGCGGAACAAGATCAGCGACAGCGCAAGCGATCGAAAGTACTGACCCGCGGAGAAATCGGGGAACTGCGACGTGGAACATCCAACGAGGTGAGTGATGACCGCGTTGGGCTCCAGACGGTTCTTCACTCCGACTTCGAGCAGCCGCCGAGCCAGGACCTCTTCTTCCTGGTACAGGTAGAAGCGCTCGTCGAAACCGCCCACGCGCCAGAAGTTCTTCGCGCTCAACGCCATGCACGACCCCTGTACGAATGCGACCTCACCACCGTCGGTGTACACGGGGTCGGTTGGCGGAATGTCGCGGAGGAACCTCCCGACGATCAGAGCGTTTGGCGCGAACACGTCCACGATGTCGGCAACCGGCCACGACCAGTATCTGGCCCGGGTCCGATCCTCGCCGAAAGAGTCGAGGATTCGCGGACCGGCGACAACGTCGTTCTGGGCTGCGCTCTCGCTGAGGATTTTTACGGCGTCGGGTGATTGAAACGCAGCATCGGGGTTCAAGAAGATGAGCATCTCCGACGTCGCGTTTGCCGCACCCAAATTGCATCCTGCGCCGAAGCCCCGGTTCTCCCCGGCCCTGATCAGCGTGGCGTCAGGCCGGTACTCCAGCGCGGTTTGCACCGACGAGTCTGACGACTGCTGATCGATGAGAACCACCTCGCACTCTGCCGGGATTGACATCATGCAGTCCGCCACCGTCGACGCAGAATTGAACATGACGACGACTATCGAAGCGGGTGGGTTGCTCATCGCGCGGACTTGCGATACGCCGCGAGCCAGATGTTCCTTGACACGCCAACCTTGCTCAACAGCGCCCTGAGTATCCGCCTCGACCTGGTGCGGGTGATCATCCGGTCTTCAATTCGGTCCAGCAGGCGCAACAGAAGTAGACCAATGCGAGTCTGGATCACCACGCCGGGAAAAGCGATCACCGCCTTGACCGTATCGAAGCCGGCGGCCTTCAGTGCGGTCGCGAGTTCGTCGTGCGTGTACTCCTTCAGATGCATGAATTGCGCGTGGTCGTACTCGAATACGCGAGAAAGGTCGTGCGGGCCCGAACTGCGGTGCGGAGTGTCGAAGAGGTAGCGACCACCGGGGCGAAGGATGCGGTGCGCGTTCTCGAAGTGTGTCGGCAGATCGTCCGGGTGGAAGTGCTCGATGACCTGTGTAGAGATCACGACGTCGAACGCCTCGTCAGGTTCGAATGATGCGAGATGGATGCCATCGGTGATGTGCCACTGGAGTACGTCGGACTCCGCGAGATGTTTTGATCCCCGCTCTGGGGAAATCTCGGTGGCGACGCACCGGTGCCCGGATCGCACGAGGTCCCGAAGGAGTGCCGCCCGACCACTTCCGATCTCGATGACGTCGGATTGCGCCGGCACCAGCTTGAGCCAGGCAGCCGTCCACCATGCGGGTCTCGAGTCGTCTGTTGTGTTCAGCCAGGGTAGGGATTCATACAGCTCGGTGTACGCCGCACTGAATACCTCCCAGCGCAATTCGGGCGTGGAGTCCAGCAGTTCGCGTGTCAACCGAGCCTCGAGCTGCTCGTGGGCTTGGACCTGTTCGATCCCGATCTCGTCACCCAAGCCGTAGTTTCGGCGGTATCTCAACACGACGTCTGACATCAAACCGCCACCTCCCAACTAGGCGCTCACTGTCGATTCCGAAATTTTTGCACTCCCTCGATGGCGGCGGGGGGAACCCAGCGCTTCAGCTTTTGCTTGAGCGTGGAGTTCAAGGACTCACCCGGGCGAGCGCGGAAGAGCGTCGAGTGCTCGCTCGATGATATTTCCTCGTCCGGGCGGCCGTTGGTGTAGTAGTAGAGCGCCATTGACCTGCGTGCGCGATGTGGCGGGCAGGTGAGGGGATCTGGATGACCGTGATACGAGAAGTCGGTTGTCGCAAAGAGCAGGAAGCGGTTGAAGATGGGCAGTGATTTCTGGACGCAATGCTGCATGTCGCGATCCCACAATTGAATATGCCCGCCCCATGATTCTTCCCAGTCCTTGTTCAGATAGAGAAGTCCGTTCAACCGCCGGTCCAGGTTCAGTCGGTGGTGGCGATTGAAATCAGCGTGGACCTTGAGGAAGCCGCCGGTCCGGATTTGATGCAGTCCACCGCCGAAGAAATGTGGATCAGGGACGATCCCCTCGATCCCGGTGAGTCGTTCGATGAAGTCCACAAACGGCGCGGAGTTGAACTGCGCCAACAGGTGTTGCGTTGCTGGTCCCATCCGCTCTGAATCCGCAAGTGCAAGCTTCACCTCACGGCCATTGTCGTACTGTTGCCATTCGGTGTCGCCAGGCTCTGGGAACTCGCGAAGAACGGGCTCGAGGACCTCGGCGGGTAGGAAATTGTCAATGACGATGTGCGGGAACGGGTCTGCGTTCTGAAACTTCTCGCGATGCGCGTCAGCGATCGGGAGCAGGTCTTCCCGGCTGAACGCAAAATCCATGGTCTCGTTCATTGGTTTCAGGTGCCGCCTTCCTTCTGGTCCCGGCTGGGGTCGCCCTCATGTGTCGCCGTCGGCTCGGTACTGCAGCGATCGATGATGGTCGCCGGATCTCGGCCCGTCTGCGCAGGTGCACGTGGTGAACGCGGCAGGTTCGACGTGTGTGAAGGCAATCGGATTGGCAGCGGTCCCCGCGATTGACAGCGTATACCCGTGCTCGAAGGCGGACGGAGCTTTCGGCAGTGATCAACGGGGTCCAGCCGGGCGCTTACGGCAGATAGGTGCCGTCGACGCCGGACCGATGGGTCGACGCCGAGAAGTCCTGTCGGACCGGCCGGTGACGCTGCGCTCGGTTTCATAGTGTCGCGTGCGTTCGACCCTGGACCGGGATGCGATCCTTCGCCTTGAGGAACGGACTCTCGATGAATCGCCAAGACAAGATTGCGACGGCGAATGTCAGTGGAACTCCGATCATCCCGGCTGCCACCGGACGAGTGATCCCGAAGCCAAACATGATGATCATGAATATCGGGAAGTGCCAAATGTAGAGGCCGTAACAGATGCGGCCGAGGAACACCAACGGCGGTGTGCGGAATACCTGATGGGGAATCGTCTGCTCGGGTAGCACAAGTGCTGCTATCAGGCAGGCGGATGCCAACGTGAAGAACAACGAGACTCCGGCATACATCGCCCGGTTGTGTTGGTCCATCGTGAACCCGCCGATGAGCAGCACGATCAGCGATGGGGCTGCCAGGACCCTCGCGGTCCGATGAAGGGTTGTGCTGTTGCGTACCTTGGGAATTGCCATCGCGACACCTAAAGCGCAGCCGATCAGGAGGGCGTCGGCGCGCACATCGGTCCCGTTGTACAGGCGTTCCATGGATGCGCCCTGGAAGGTGAGCCAACTGCGCCAGCCGGCCGACCCGAGCGCGAGGACCACCAGCAGTGCGACGAGTCGCACCCGGAGTCCGGTCGCCCGCAGCAGAATTGTGAGTAGAACCGGCCAGATCAGATAGAACTGCTCTTCTACCGCGAGTGACCAAGTGTGGCTCAAGAATCCGGGTATGGGAGCCTCGAAAGCTCTGGTCCAGTTGGATATGTACGTCGCGGCCGCGGCCGCCTCGATTGCGTGCCAGATGAAGTCGTCATCGAGAATCAGGTAGGCGGCAACGACAAAGCAAAGAATCATCGCGTAGTTCGCGGGAAACAGTCGAAGTACGCGGCGGGTGTAGAACGTGGCGAATCCGACGTTTCCCGTCTTGGTCCACCGCTTCAGCAGCAGCGAAGTGATCAGATACGCGCTCATCACGAAGAACATGTCCATGTACAGGAAGGCGCCGGGGCACCAGCTGGGACTCAAGTGTGCCGCTAGAACGGAAAGCGTTGCCGCGCCGCGTAGTCCGTCGAGCCCGGGGTTGTAGCCGAGCGGATACCGACTTGGATCGTATCGAAGCCATTCAGACAGTCGCGTCATCTGTCCATCCGAAAGCGGCGCGGGATCGACAGCTGCAACGCGGCGCAGATAGCCGGTGCGCCAGGTCAGCTGGCGCGACCGAACCGCGCTCCACCGGACATCTCGCGGCGACCTCCGATCTCGTGGGCAGGACCCAAAAGACCTGCCTAACTGACGTTTTCACACCCTTCTACCGGCTGCTTGAACCATTCGGGATGAGACATCTTCATCGTCCGGCAGTAGTCGGGATTCTCCCGTAGCCACTTGACCTGTGCCTCGTGCTTTACGGCATTGCGCCCCTCTGGGGTTCCCATCGACCTACCGGGTTCGCCCGCAGTTGCGTACGCACTGTCGCAGTAGAGGGTCAGCAGGTACGTATTGGTCTTCTTTTCTTTCCTGGACGAAGACACGATGCACTCGTCGCGTTTGAGTTGGTCTCCGACGACGGCAACGACTTCGGATTTCCCGTTCCATGACTTGAGAGACTCGACGACCTTGTCGTAGCGCATCCCCGCGAAGGGGTCGACCGCAGACGCGACTCCGCCGCCGACGCCCGCCGCTATCGTTAGCGCGAGCGTCCCTCCGGTGATGGCTGCTATTCGTCTGACGGAATTGGTCACGGTGGTCACCTCTCAGCCGATGCGTCAAAGCTTACGACGATGTTGACGTTGGCGTCAGTAAATCGCGAAGCCTACGGGAGATGTGGGCGCCGAGTCGGTTCCTGGTCGCGTTGTACGACACTCGACAGGCCCGAACATCGAGGTCAGAGCCCAGATGCGTGACGAGGAAGAGCCCTCGCTGACGCACGCCGATGGACTCTGCGGGTGGGTGTTCAGCTAGCGGTTCGTCTGCCGTGAGGGAGCCGGCGCATGCCGGCGATGGGTCGATCGCGTGGCCGGCCGCGGCAGGGCGCCGGCCGTCCTAGCCGATGGCGGTTTGAGTGAACGCTCCGATTTGGGGAATGGGAATTTGAACCTCTGGGCGTCGCTCCTTGCGGTACGTTGACCACTGCTGCGAACTGCATCCCAATTTGCACCCTTGTGGAGAATTGTCAGAGAGCGGGGGTGGGCCCGTGCCGATAGCGGAACTCGTGGGGAAAACCATCCGCCGGGCAGTGCTCGCGTACAGCCTGTACAACCGGAGAAGAAAAGCGCAGTACATCCTCGGCTTCATGGCTGAGCAGCGTGCCAGAGACGTGCTCCTGGTGGGCGCGACTGGCGATGAACATGGTGACAATCCGAACTTGGCGAACTCCGGCGTCATCGAAAAGTGCATCGCAGAGCACTATCCGGTGAGAATGGGCATCAACATCGAACCTGCCACGACCTCGTATCCGTTCATGATTGCCGACGCGCGCGCTCTGCCCTTTGTCGATGACTGCGTCGATTTTGCGTTGGCGAACGCCATCATTGAGCACGTGGGTCAGGAAAATGACCAGCGACGAATGGTCGAGGAGATGACCCGGGTGGCCCGAACCTGGATCATCACCACGCCGAATAAATGGTTTCCTGTTGAGTCGCACACCTCGACGCTTTGCCTGCATTGGATTCCGGCTTGGCGTAAGCGTCACGAGAAGGATTTCACGCGGCTGCTGTCGAGGCGTGAGTTTCGTGCGCTGTTGCCGCGCGCGGCCAAGGTGTCCGGTGGGCTACTCAGCCCGACATTCATCGCCTGTTACGTACGATAGGCGCCCAACAAGTGTTCAGTCATTGTCTGCCGGTCATGTGGGCATCCCGGGGCGATCATGCAGTCGCGCAAGGTAAGTCATGCTGCCGAGGAACAAGATCAAAGCAGGCTGGCCAGCACAACGTGTTTCGGTCTCATGGTGAACGTCGCACGGATGCGGGCGGCCATCCGTGGGTTCTGCACCGAGTCGATGAGCCGCTGCGTGGTGGGTGACTCGTCTGGAAGCGAAACTGGTTGAAAGTTCTCGTGCGGACCGTCCAGGCTGCAGATCAGCTCAGCCAGCTCGGATTGCTGCGAAGTCGGCGCCTTCTCGATGGCGGGTCGTTCGATGTGGCGAATGCGTGCACCGAAATCAATATCTGCATCGGTCACTTTCAGCCCAGCTGCCACGCAGAAGTCGAAGAACTGGCGGAACCAGGCCTCGGGCCGCTCGGTAAGGTGCGAATAGTCGCTGAAGAGGACGGGGCGACCTGTCACGGTCGTCAGCATCTGGCGCGAATGACGTTCCCATATCGCAAGGGCCACATCAAGATTCACATCGTCGCGACGCGAGATGCTCGCCGCGACCGAGACTGGGTCTCGGTACGGTGCCAATGCCGGCTGCATGCCGAGCACTTGATCCCAAAACGGTAGCAACATGGGCAGTCTGGGGTCTTTCCATACCCACCCCGGCCCAGTCCCGAATGAGGTCTTGAACGCTTTCATGGCGCGGCGAATGCAGCGGTATTCAGTTGCGGAGTTGCGGTCGGTGCGGCATGGCTTCAGCCACGTCTGGCCGCTGGCGGCAAGCAGGCGGTCATTGAAGTGAATGAGACTGCTGCTTTCGAGGTACCCGTCAGGGTTCCACTGATCGGCAGGAAGGACATCGTGGGGCAGGCGTAGTCCAGCAAACTCGGCAAACGCTGTTGCCGTGGAAGTGCCGCTGCGGCCAACTCCAACAATGGTCAGCCCGTCTGCCATGTACGCACCTCGTTGTTGTCTTGGTAGCGAAATTGCGAGAAGTTGATCCGTCCGGTGCGGGGCCAGCCTTCCGAGAATCAATAGTTTCTGGCGCCGGGCCATGAACTTGGCTCGGCCCTCGGTACCTCGCAGATGCTACGTCCACAGGTCATGTACAGGCAGCGCTTTCTTGAAGGTTTTTTCCTATACGTCAATATCGTGCGGTGACGCGCTCTATGGCTCGATGAAGCAGGTCGACTCGCAGCAAATATCGAGACGCACTACGCCGGCTTCACGCGTCGGATGATCGGGGACCTGCAGACGCTGTGGGCAACGCCCGGTGTGCGCTTCTTGCCGGTCCTGTGCTGGTCACGGATGCGCTTGTGGGCGGCATCGACCGCGACCGGCAACGTGCAGTCGCGGACTGGGTGGTCGAAGAAGGCTGACGAGGGTAGGCGTAAACGACTGGGGCCGGGCGTCTTCGGCATGCTGAGAGCGGGATTCGGTCAAACGAACGGATGCGTCAATATCCGGGGTGATCGTCGCAGCTCTGGACTACCATCTGTTGGATGCAGACGGTGGTTATCGTCGCCTTCATCGCGGTCTTTGTCACGATCGCGGTTCTGCGCGCGCCACAATGGTGGATAGGCGCCGTCGTCATCGTCACCTTCTCGAGCTTTCCGGCGTT
Source organism: Mycobacterium sp. PDNC021 (assembly GCF_048282635.1). Classification (NCBI taxonomy): domain Bacteria; kingdom Bacillati; phylum Actinomycetota; class Actinomycetes; order Mycobacteriales; family Mycobacteriaceae; genus Mycobacterium; species Mycobacterium sp. PDNC021. The sequence continues at coordinate 367,693 of NZ_CP182502.1, read as the reverse complement.
TATCCCATCTCAGATTCGCATTTTCGGATCGGGTATCTATTTGCACGAGATTCCGTTGATCATTACTGCGGTCTACCTATTGTTCTGCCGACCCCCAAACCGCAATACGGACATGTGTGCCGCAGGCATCGGGGTGATCACAACCATCGGCATTGCTCATGGGCTATTGAATGGTCACGGGGTACCGACCACGGTGAACGATGGTCGGAGCATCTTGATGATGGCTTTGTATGTGTTCATCGTCGGCAGGATCGCATCGACGCCGGAGATTTATGCCGCACTCCGCGCGGTGAAGATCACCCTGTGGATGTCGTTTGTTCTGATTCTGCTCAGCACTTTGAATTTCGTGAACCTCAACGCGCGTATCGAGGACGCTGCGCTGTTCGGCACGACCGTCCACGCCAGGGCCGATGTAGAACGAGTGTTGGGACCGACAACGCACCTGGCGAGCGCCACTCTCGCGATAGTGATCGCATTGTGGGCGATCCGGCCTGATTTGATTCGAAAGACAGTTAGCTACTTGATTCCCGCACTGGGTGTCACTGCCATAGGTTTCTCCCGAAACGCTATTGTCCTGGTCGTCGTCACACTGCTGCTGACGCCGCTGTTTTATCGAAGTGCCACTGCTTCGGACCGACACCAGACTCGTAGCGGAATGGTGCGCGCCATTTTCATAGCTGTCGGCGGGATCGCGCTGTTTGAGCTGATGGGGCTGTTCTTATCTGCGTCCGCAGGTATCCCGGGGCTGAACTATATCGGCTCAATTTACACCGCGTACTCGGCACGAGTTCTGGAAGGATTCAGCAGTACTGCGCAACAGTTCGATTACTCATTGCTGTATCGACAGAGTGAAGTCAAGTGGCTGAAGAGTGGAATCGTGGATCATGAGCTATTCGGTAACGGTTTGGGATTTCTCTACAGACCTCCCGTGGGCCGGGGATTCACGGCCACATCGGGGACGTACTACGCGCACCATTTCTATTGGTGGGCAATTGCAAAGGTCGGCTGGTTGGGGCTTTGCGCGTACATGATCACGTTCGTCGCGCCAGTCCTTCATGCGATCTTCGGCCGTGGTGGATTTGCATTGCGGTCGGCAGCAGCGGCGGCGGCAGTCGGATACATGACAACCATGGTGGTAACTCCGATTCCTGAGGATGCCTTCGGTGCGCCTGCGTTCGGGATCCTGCTCGGGATCGCCCTGCTGGTTCGTGACCCTCGGGCGACCACCGAGGTCAGCGATGCCGGCATGAGTGTGGCCCAATTGCGCTCCGGCTCGAACGCACGAGAGCGCAGATTCGCCGTCCGTCGCGGGTAGGGCTCAGTGTCAAATCGTCGTGAAACACTGCAGCTAGCGGACCACTTCGGCCCCGTGATCGCGGCCCAGGCGACGTCGTCAAATTTCATTAGTATGTCGCGCTGGATGTGGTTTGATTTGACGGTGGCTGTGCCTGGATTTGCAGGCCTCGATCTTGGCTGACAACGTCGCTTGTTCTCAGGAGGGAGGACCGTGGGCAAACTGACGCAAGCTCTGGCGCCACTGATCGACGTCATCTTCGTTCCGATTGTCTTCGTCGCCTCGCTCGTAATGAAACTTGTTCGCCGTTTTGGAATTGAGCGATTGCCGCGTACGCGGTGGCTGTTCCGGAAAGTGGGAATATTCCCGATCCGCAATCACTACTATGAGCCGCTGTTCGACACGACGGTGCTGACGAGGCCACTCGAAGAGGACCGGGTATTGCCTGGGCTGGACTTGAATGTCAGCCAGCAGTTGGATTTGCTCACGAAATTCTCGTACGGCAATGAGCTATTGGCATTTCCTATGGACAGCCAATCAGAGTCGAGTTTCTATTACGACAACCACGTCTTCGGGCCCGCTGATGCTGAGTTCCTGTACAGCATGATCAGATACGCGAGGCCCAAGCGGATCATCGAAATCGGCAGCGGCCAATCAACGCTGATGGCACGTCACGCCATCGCCGCCAATCGAGCTGAGGAAGCTGCGTACGCATGCCGTCACGTCTGCATTGAACCGTATGAAGCGGGGTGGTTGAACGAGTTGGATGTGGAACTCATACGCACTCCTGTGGAACAAATCGACCTCGACGTTTTCAGAGAGCTCGAAGAGGGCGACATACTATTCATTGATTCGTCGCACATGATCCGGCCGCAGGGCGATGTGTTGTTCGAGTACTTGCAGATTCTACCCGTGCTCCAATCGGGTGTGTTTGTGCATATCCATGACATCCGAACGCCCAAGGATTACCAGCAGGGGTGGCTCAGTCGCGAGGTCCGATTCTGGAATGAGCAGTACCTGGTTGAGGCATTTCTCAGCTTCAACCAGGAGTACAAGATCGTTGGCGCTCTGAATTTCTTGAAGCACCACTACCTGCAGGAACTCTCCAATTCGTGCCCCGTATTTGGGAAGCGGACCGATCTTTGGGAGCCCGGTTCGCTGTGGATTCAGCGGTCTTAGTTTCCCGGAGTGGCGATTGATGTCGCGACGGGTTCCGCGGGTAGGCCGTCTTCGAGCGCCCACGCCTTGTCGAAGTCAAAGATACCGCCAGCAGACGGTCGGTCTGGATACTCGCGCCAGAATCCGTATACGTTGAGTGGTAGCTGCGACGGCACTAACTTGGCTACATCGAGGCCCGGACCGGTAATCCTGACTTGGCCGTCGGCGATGCGCAGTAGAAACCTGTAGTTGCGGCCCAATTCCAGGGGATGGGCATATTGGCCACTTGCTATCGCCTTGAGCTTGCTGCTGGCGACCTGGTTTCTCAGATGTACGCCCCAGGCGGTCCGGCTGGACGTAAATATGACCATATTCGTCTGAATGTTGCTGTCCTCGGCGGTGCCGAACATCATGATGGTATCCGCGGTGGAGCCGCCGCGTCGAACGAATTGTCCCTCCGCGCCAAGACTTAGGATAGGGGCGCGAAACTGGCGTAGCGCAATGACATCGCTTTTTCCTGCATAGCTGAAATGTCCATCCTTGATGTATCCGTCAGTCGCCGGACGCAGGGCGGGCTCGCCGCTCTGTGCGGTACGCATGTCCCAGCCTTCGCCGAGTCCGGCTGTCGTATCTGGTCGGTCGAAGTCGTCGACAAATGAGGCCTCTGCCGGCTGTGAATCAGGCTGTGCTGCTTCGGGTTTTGGTGATTGACGGGAAGCCTTGGGCGATGTGACTTCCCGCGATTCATAGTGCGGGGGTTCCGGAGTGCACGCGGACAGTGCCGATAGGACGCCGATCAGACACAGACTCTTGGTGGTAACCAGTCTTGCGCGATTCCACGTGATGCGATGGCGCACGGCGCCAATGTTCTGGAGGGTCATCGCTTGAATGACTTAAGCCTGGCTGTGACGTCCATCAATACGGCTCTTGCCGTGATAATAGTAATAATAGGAGCCGGCGTACGGTGAATGATTGCGCGGGGGCGTCATCGAGAAGACCGTGCCAAGCAGCGTGGCGCCCACGTTCTCAAGGGCGTCTGATGCGTGTGCCAGTTGATCGAGCCTGGTCTTCCCGTACCGTGCCAGCAACAAAGCTCCATCCGCATTCGCCGCGATCAAAGTGGCATCCGTAACGGCCAACAGCGGGCATGAATCGACGATCACATAGTCGAATTGTCCGCGAAGCTCAGCCAGTAGCTTCTTGGCAGCCTGTGATGCCAAGAGCTCGCTTGGATTGGGCGGTATGGTGCCGGCAGCCAAGACTGTCAGGCCGGAGAATTGCGTCTCCTGCAGAGCCTCCGGCAGGGACACCGCACCGCTGAGGACCGTGCTCAGGCCCACCGCGCCGTCGAGTTTCAGATATTGATGCACCATCGGACGACGCATGTCGCCATCCACAACCAGCACGTTGTTTTCGGCCTCTGCCAACGCCAGTGCGATGTTTATCGCTGTTGTCGATTTGCCCTCATTCGGAATCGAGCTCGTAATCACGATCACCCTCGGAGGGTTGTCGACGGCCAGGAAGCTCAGATTGGTGCGCAACTTTCGGAAGGATTCGGCAATCCGGGAATTGTCGTTGCTGAACGTAATGGCCGGCGCCGTGCGTCGGGGTTTGTCCACCGGGATCTCGCCTACGACACTGACTCCTGTGATGCCCTCGAGATCCTCGCGCTTCTTGACGGTGCTGTCGATCACGTCGAGAGCGACAGCCATTGCGACACCGAGGAACACGCCGGCGAACAGGCCGAGCACCAGGTTCCGTACCAACTTCGGCACAGCTGGAGAGCTGGATACCGCGGCGGGCTGCTCGACCACAACCCGCGTGTCGGGGAGGTTGCCGTCTCCGGAGGTTTCGAGCTCCTTGACCATCGTGACGAATTCATTCGAAAGCGTATTTGCGATATCCCTGGCGCGGACCGGTGACGGGTCGAGAACGTCCACATCGATGAGAACGGTACCTGCTTTGGACCGAGCGGTGACTTCCTTGCGCAGTGCCTGTGCGGACATATCAAGATGGAGTGCATCCACAGTGCGTTGCGCGAGTACTTCGCCCGTGAGCAGAACCGTATATGAATTGATGCGCTCTTGAGAAAACAGATTGCCTTGGTAGGCGTCGGTCAGTGAAGTGCCGGCGTATGTAGAAACGAATAGTCGCGTCGATGATTTGTATAGCGGAGTAGTTGTGGCAGTGATTATTACAGTGCCGAGTAGGGCCACGACAATAGCGGCCACGACCGGTATCCATCTTGTCCGGAGTATTCGCAAGAAGTTCTGGAGATTCACTGCAGTCCACTCCTTCTGGTGGCCCGGCACGGTCGATCTCACACGTAAACGGTTGGAGGTTGCGGACAGCCTCCACATCCCTCAACGCGGCGATGTCGCTATCCAATGTAGGTCAACGCTAACGTCAATTAAGCGGAACCGTGATTATTTCTGCGTGCACTCGGGAACCGCGACCGTCGGGGCGGCTGTGTCGATGAGGGGCTGCGCGGGAACGCGGGCGGCGCCCGGAACCGTCGGCTCAGCAAGCCGGAAAGTCAGTTCACCCGACTGCCTCGGGGGAATCGCTACCTGGATCTCAAACGTCGGATGACCGCGGTCAGTCCCGGTGAACACCGGTATCTGTTGGCCATTGGAGAACGCCCCCACCAACGCCGCTCCCTTGGTGGCGACCAGCCGGACTGACGTCAGCATCGAGCCGCTCGGCAAGGTGATCGGGACGTTACGGCTGAGGCCAAGGGAGCCGGCTACATACTCTGGCAGCGGTACGTCCGGCACGGTGCTGGTCAGCTTGACGGTCACCGTGGTGTTGCGAGTGGTGCCGGCGCAGCCGTCGGCCTGATAGGTGACATGCGACCGCAGGTAGTAGTCGACTTTGTTACCCGCGAGGTTGTTGAGGATGACTGCGGCATAGGGCGAGGCGTCATCTGGGATCGAGTGCGCAAGTGGCGTCTGCTCCAGCAGTTTCTCCGCTTCAGGGGAGGCGCTCCAGATGGCGATTCGGCGTTCGCCGGCCGCTTTCCCGAGCGCGTCGAGCAACTGCCGCGGTGACTCGACCGCGCTGGTCATCTTTCTCACGACAGCGTTGGCGATGTCCTGAAGATACTGCTTGCGCGCAGCCTGATCCGTGGGAAACCGTCGGTACGCAGTCGACTCGGTGAGCTCGACGACGTTCTCTTTCGTGATCAGTTCGCCGTCCTGCATCACGACGGGTCCAGTCGCGCCTAGCACGTAGCTCAAGGCGACTGGGTCCATCGCGATAGCGCCATCGACTTCCTGGCCCGTTTGTTGTGCCCACATTGAGCGCCATATCTGTGCTGCGTACGGGAAGTGCGAACTGAGATTGCTGTTCCGGAAGTCAGTGCTCGGATTCGTGTAGCCGTACTCTTGGCCGAACTCGGGCCCGAGGTCCAGCGGTTTGAACGGCCCCGCGAGTTCTGTGTTGGGGCCCAACGCAATTACGCTCGGCGAGCCGTTGTCGAACCGGAGTATTCCGAACCCGCCGAGTATCCCGCCCGTACCTCTGACTTCGGCGTTGGTCTGAAAGCCCATGAAGTAGCTGCGCGGGCCGTCCACGCCCATCAGTAGCGGCGCCAGCTTGGCCGTGAGGGCAGCCTTGTCCAGGAGGCTGGTGACTTTCGCGGTCTGCGCTTGAAGCTCCGAACGTGCGTTCCGCAGAGCATCCAGGTAAGCCGGATCGGCGATCGCATCCGCGTCCGCTTGCAGCCGCCGTGACTCCTTGGCGATCTTCGCCAGGCCCGGCTCCTTGTCGCGAAGTGCCTGAACGTCGATGTGTGAGCCATTGATGAGGTGGGTTGGCGAGAGCGCTGTGCCCAACTCTGCTGCCGGCTTCAGTACATCGGACGCCAGCCCCAGAACGACCTGAGAGATTTGTTGTGCGGATTGGAACGGACTGCCCAGCCACGGTATGCGTGCTGCGACAGCCCACGGCAATGACCGCACGGCGTCATTCGCGTGTTCGGCATCCGTTTGTGCTGCAGCGGCAGAACGAACAGCTGCGTCAACGTCGCCGGCGGACAGCGCTTCTTTGGTGTGCTGTGCGTTTACGCGCGCTCGTTCCAAGTGGGACTTGGCTGAGTAGCCTTCGAATCCAAGCCAGCACAGGAATCCGGCGGCGGCGAGTAGGGCAGCCAATGCGACTACGCGAAAACGCCGGCGATGCAAGGTCTTTCGGTGCCGCGTGGTTTCGCCGCCGACTTCGTCTTCGTCGTCGCCAGTCGGTTCATCCGCCGTCGCGCGTGGAGAATTCTCGCTCACTCAGGAACGTTCCGCATTGGCCGACAGCCCTGCTGTATCCGCAGAACAATCAATGTCCGGCCTTACGAATCGCCGCGCGGACTAGCAGCCGCGAGTCAGTGAAACCGTGATGGTGCCGTACGGCCCGATCTTCGCGCCAACGCCGAAGGCGCAGACTGAGAGATTGATGTTCTGTGTCAGGCGTTTCCACGGCTCCTGGAGGAAGCCGGGGATGATCGAAAGTGGGGTGAAGGTGCCCACCAAGATGGGGGCGGGGGTGGAGGGGTTCGGGCCGGTCCCCACCCACCACCAGGGATCGTTCTGCCACCACGTTGCCTCTGCCAGGAAATGCGGCGCTTGGGCGACGTTGTCGAGCACCTGGGTGATCGGGGCGAGTGGAGCCGGCGCGGAGATGTCCGCCTGCGCCATCGCGGGAGTCAGGATGGCGGCCCCGGCAACTGCACAGGCGGCCGTGCCGGCCTGCAACTTGGCTTTGGTGTTCGAAACATGCATCGCGAGAACAGACATTGTCCGAGCCTTCCGCTGATGAGATCGCTCCTCATAGGAGCCTGACAGAAATTGTGGTCGGCGTCAATACGTGGACGGCGCTGATGATGGGCCGCTCTGGTGGTTCGTTCGAGTCGGCCGAAGCGGGGCCACATCCCACGTGGAGTCGGTCTGCCGGTAAGCAGTCAAAAAAATTAACTAGGTCGTAAGCTTGCGTCGCAGTGGGTGAACTGCCCTGCCGATACGGAGGCTGGCCATGGGCTCATCTGGGCATACGAATCGTCGGCGTCGCCGCAGCACGAACGGGGCGCAACAGCGGCTCGACATCCAAGGCTTACGGATGGTCAGCATGCTCACCGTCTTCGCCTACCACCTATGGGGATGGCCACGAGGTGGCGTTGCTGCCATCGACGTGTTCTTCGTGATTTCCGGGTTCTTGATCACCGGAAACCTCATGCGTGGCGCGGAGAAGACCGGAACGGTCTCGTTCAAGCGCTTCTATTGGAACCGCATTCGCCGGATCGTCCCGGCCGCCACCGTGGTGCTGGTGCTCACCTATCTGGCATCGACTCTCGTGTTTCGGGGATTTCGATCCCACGAGATCGGCGTCGACGCATTGTGGGCATCTGTCTTCTGGTCGAACTGGCACTTCCTGAGTATCGGTACGGACTACTTCCACTCAATGGCAGCGACGGTGTCACCGATTCAGCACTACTGGACACTGTCGGTTGAAGAACAATTCTACTTCGTCTGGCCCGCAGTGATTTTCGCCGTGAGTGTGGTCATTATCCGTAAGAGCTGGTCTCATTCACGGCGGATGGCAATCGCCGGCGGAGTCATGGGTGTCATCGTCCTGGCATCGTTGGCGTGGGCCCTGCGCGAAACCGCGGAATCACCGCCGGCTGCGTACTTCGATACCTTTGCGCGCGTGTGGGAGCTGGGCATCGGCGCACTTCTGGCAACCGCAGTCGGCCTGCTGGCCCGGATTCCGCGAGTTCTCAAGCCCATCCTGTCTTGGGGCGGCCTGCTGGTCATTGGTGTCAGCTTCGCGCTGATCAGCGACAACGAGGCTGGTTTTCCGGCGCCGTGGACCATCCTTCCGGTGCTCGGCGCGGCATTGGTGGTTGCTGCAGGAGTGGGGCGCGAGCCCGACTATCAGCCGTTCTTACGTAATCGGGTTTCCACGTACATCGGTAACATTTCTTACTCCCTGTACTTGGTGCACTGGCCCGTGATCGTTCTTCTCGGCGCAATCATGGGTGTGAGCGGCGCCTACTACGTGGCTGCTGTGGCTTTGACCTTCGGCCTGTCGATCGCCTCGTACCACATGATCGAAGATCCGTTGCGGCGCGCCAGTTTTGCGGAGCTTGGCGAGTTGATGCGAAAGATCCAGCGGCACAAGTACTCGCCGGCGAGGTCCACTCAATACGCCGCACTCGCAGCCACTGCGCTGGTGGTCGTCGCCGGTACAGCGTGGTTGGCTCGGCCGGTTACGCCGGCGGACACCTATGAGGTGGGTGACGCGGCGATTGACCTGACGCGTGAGAAGGTCGACTCAGCGCTTCCTCCGATCACTCTGGGGCCGCGAGCCAGTGCGCTCCAGGCCGAGATTTCGGAGGCGTTGAAGGCGCGCGAGTGGCCAGTTCTGGAACCAACGATGGACTCGTTGTTCAGCGCGGGGGGAGTCGCGCAGCTCGTCACGCCGGAGACGGCCAAATGCTCTACGTCGGCGATTGCACCGGCGGACCTCTGCACCTATGGGCCACCAGATGCGCCGCTGAAGGTCGTTCTTGTCGGTGATTCGGTCGGGCTGGGCTATTCAGAGATCTGGCGCCAGCTCGCATTGAGCTCGAATGGTGCGGTACAAGTGTTCAATCAGGCGATGGGTTCTTGCGTCTTCACTCAGGACACCATCGACCGGGCAACTGTGAGCCCGGAATGCACCGGCCGCAAGGACAGTGCCGTTGAGTTCATCAACGCCGTCAAGCCAGATGTCGTCGTCATTTCCAACGCCTACGCTCGCGACCGCATCGTCGGCGCACGGCGCGAGATGTCAATCCAGGACTGGTCCGATTCGCTCGGTCGAATCATCGATCGGTTCAGAGAAAATACGAAGAAAGTGGTGCTGGTTGCGCCGCCGCCGAGTGACAAAGAGATCAAGGATTGCGTCAGTAAGGTATCCAGCACACCGCCGAGCTGCGTCGGCACCATCCCGCCTGTTTGGTATGCGAAGGCCAAGGCCGAGCAGAAGCTGGCCGTGGAATTCGGTGGAGTATGGGTCGACTCGCGGCCCTGGTTCTGCAACGAGACTCAGCGGTGTCCGAGTTTTGTGGGAACTACGCCTGCGCGAGTCGATTGGGCACACATGGCGCCGCCGTATTCCCACAAGATTGCCCCGGCATACGCCGAAAGTCTCACGGAGGCAGGAGTTCCGCTGGCCGACAACCAGCCTTGAGTGTGAGGGCTGTGCACGTGTCAGCGTCGATCGACGTGCACAGCCCTCACACTCGTGAGGTCAGTCCTCTTTCGCGGCCTCGGTTGCGGCCTCGGCGGCCGGAGCCTCTGCCGGCGCCTCCGGTGCATCCGACGGCGGCAGCTGCGACGCTAGGTGCCCGGCGAGTTCGCCGAGGGTCGGGTAGTCGAAGATCGCGGTCGGGCTGATGTCGAACTTGCCGCCGAACTGCCCGAACAACCGGTTGCGGAGCTCGACCGCCATCAGCGAGTCGGTGCCCAGATCCAGGAACCGGCTCGTCGCGGCGGGCGGCTGCGCCAGGCGCAGGAAGCCCTGCACCTCTTTCTGCAGGAACTCGGTGATGAACCCGGCGCGCTGGGCGTCGGGAATCTCCTGCAGCTGACGGAGCAGCTCGCTGTCGCCGGTGGCTGCCGCGTCGCTGGTCGGCAACACCTGGTCGAGCAGCGGTGGACGGATGCCGCCGAGCATCTTGGCGGCCCGCTGCCAGTTGGCCTTGAGGACCGTCGCCTGCGCCGCGCCATGCCGGATGACCTCGCCGAGGGCCGCCAGAGCCGCCGATGGCTCGAGCGGCATCATGCCCTGCGCGCTCAGGTTCGCTGTGGCTGCCTGCGAGCTGGCCATACCGCCCCGGCCCCACGGACCGAAGTTGACGGCCGTCGCCGGCAGGCCCAGCGCCCTGCGGTGCGCGACGAGGCCGTCGAGCAGCGCGTTGGCAGTGGCGTAGTTGGCCTGCGCCGGTGAACCCAGCACTGCCGACGCCGACGAGTAGACGATGAAGAAGTCGAGATCGTCGTCCTGCGTCAACTTGTGCAGGTGCAAGGCACCGAAGGCCTTGGGGCCCAAGGTCTTCCGGAAACGTTCGAGATCCTGCTGGGGGAGCAGCGCGTCGTCGAGGACACCCGCCAGATGGGCCACACCGGCCAGCGGCGGCAATTCCGTGCGGATCCGGTCGAGCAACGCCGCAACCGAGGACTCATCACCAACGTCACCGGAGAAGACGTGCACCCGGCAGTGGAAGCGCTCCATCATCGCGTCGATGGCGCGCTGCGCGTCGGCGTCCGGCTCGCGTCGGCTGGTCAGCACGATGTCGCCGGCACCCAACTGGGCCAGGTAGGCGGCGGTGTGCAGACCGAGTGCGCCGAGACCACCGGTCACCAGGTAGGTCCGATCACCGTGCGGCTGCAGCGGTTTCGGCATCTGCACGACGATCTTGCCGATGTGCCGGGCCTGTTGCATCCGGCGGAACGCGGTCTTGGCCTCGGTCAGCGGGTAGACCTCGGCCTGCACAGGCGTCCACTCGCCCTTGGTCAAGCCATCCGACACCTCTTCCATGAGGCGCTGGATGTGTGCGGGGTCGGTCATCATCGTGACGTCGAGCGCGACGATCTTGTAGTTGATGTCCGGGCGAACTTCCGCCATGCGCTCGGGGGTCCAGATGTCGCGCTTGGCGATCTCGGCGAACCGGCCACCCTGGGCGGTCGCCCGCACCGTGGCCTCGACGAAGCCCTCGTTGGTCAGGCTGTTGAGCACCACGTCCACGCCCTCGCCGTCGGTGTCGGCGAGAATCTGGTCCGCGAAATCGGTTGTGCGCGAGTCGTAGACGTACTCGACACCCATCTTGCGCAGCGTCGCGCGCTTGTAGGTGCTGGCGGTGGCGAAGACGATCGCGCCCTTCTGGCGCGCCATCTGCACTGCCGCCAACCCGACACCACCACTGGCGGCGTGGATCAGCACGCGGTCGCCCGGCTTGAGCTGCGCCCAGTCGAACGCGAGCCGGACCGTCAGCGCCGCCGCGGGCAGCGTCGCCGCGTCGACGGGCGTGATGCCCTCCGGTACCACCGCGAGCAACTGCTCCGGCACGTTCAGGCGGCTCGAGAAGGCGCCCTGCATGGAACCGAAGACGCGCTGGCCGACCTCGAATCTCGTGACCTCCGAACCCAATTCGGTGATGACGCCGCACAGGTCACCGCCGATGGGCCCCGGATCACCCGGGTAGAGGCCCAGCACGTTGAGCACGTCACGGAAGTTGAGGCCGGCAGCCTCGATCCGGACCTGCACCTCGTGCGGTGCGGGCGGCGTCACGTCCTTCTCGGTCAGCCGCAGGTTGTCGATCGCACCACGCTCGGTCGGAGCCAGCACGTAGTCGTCGGACCGCGGCATCGGCAGGTGGCCGCTGCGCGCCCAGTGCATCAGCCGCGGCACGAGGAACTTGCCCTGCCGCAGTGCGAATTCCGACTCCGTCACCGGAGTGCCCAGGATGCCGGTCAGCCAGTTGGTGGCGTTGTCGTCGGCATCGTCGAGGTCGACGAGCCGCAGGCGCAGGGTCGGCTGCTCGTTGATGACGGTGCGGCCCAGGCCCCACAGCGCGGCCTGCACGGGGTCGACGGGCTCGCCGGGCTCGGTCGCCACGGCGCGTTCGGTGACGATCCAGAGTCCGCCGGTGAGGTTCAGCTTTTCCTCGGCGAGGGCGGTCTGCATGGCCCCGAGCACTGTGGCGACCTCGGACTCCAGCCGCGCCGCGATGTCGGCGTCCTGTTGTCCCGAAGCGCGCCAGACGATTCCGGTGACCGGGGAGCCGCTTTCGGCGGCTGCTGCGATCGCCTGCTGCCAGGCGGCGGCGTCCACCGTCTGATCGAGCGTGACCGCGCCGGGCAGACCGGCCGCCAACTCGTCGAAGCCGGCGATCAGCCAGGTGCCGGTGGTCTTGCTCTCTGCCTCGTCCGCAGCGCTCGGTGCGGCGCCCTCCTGCCAGCCCAGCGTGTACAGCAGGCGAGTGGTGTCGCCACCGAGCCCGCGCAGCAGTGCCTCACGCGGCGCCCGCTTCACGGTGAACTCGGTGATGCCGCCGAGCCGCTTGCCGTCGCGATCGAGGAAGTCGATGTCGAAGACCTGCGTCTCGTTGGTCAGCTCGCTGGTGTGCCAGCGCGCCCGCGCATAGAACCGCCGCGGCATCTTGTCGCGCAGCTCGACCTGGCCGTACCGCAGCGGCAGGAACAGGTCGTGCATGCCGTGTTCGGCGGCCAGCAGCGCCGGGAAGGCCGGGAAGGCCACACCGGTGCAGAGGTCGAGCAGCACGGGATGGATGGGCTCGGTGCTGAGGTGCTCGGCGAGTTCGTCGCCGACCGACACGTCTCCGATGGCCATACCGTCGCGCACCCACAACGACTTGAGTGACGTGGACCACGTTGGGCCCCAGGCCAATTCCATGTCGTTGAACGTCTCGAACAGCTGCTGTGGACGCAGCCGCTCCATGCGCTCGACGACATCCTCCATCGAACCGGCGACATCGTCCGAGGCGTCCGCTTCACTGGCACCGGCCAGCAGTGTGCCGTCGGCGTTCAACGACCACTCGGCTTCGCGAACCCCGTTCGGTCGGCTGTGTACCTGGAACTTCCAGCCTTCGCCGCCCTCCAGGGAGCGGATGGTCAGCTGCGTCTCGCGAGCCGCCTTGTCCGGCAGGATGATCGGCTCGTAGAAGAAGACTTCCTTCACCCGCGCCGGTGCTCCGACCGAGGCCAGGGCCATCGCCGCATACGTCGCGCCCGGCACCACGACGGTGCCGTAGATGACGTGGTGCGACAGCCAGGGCTGGGTCTTGACCGACAGCACGTTGCTGTAGATCGTGTCGCCGGTGGCCAGATCCTTTGCGCTGCCCAGGATTCCGGACGTGGCGGCAAATCCGCCGGAACTCATACCCACCACATTGGCGGTCTTGGGCCAGAAGCGGCGGCGCTGGAACGGGTAGGTCGGCAGTTCGACCCGCTGACCGCGGTTCTTGGCCGCGAAATCAGGCCGGTGCCCGGTGATATACGTGGTGGCCAGCGCTTCGGTGATCTGCCGCTGTGCGTTGGCGCCCTTGCGCAGGGAGACGATGGCGCGCGGGGTCTCCGAGGACTCGGGCCAGCACTGCAGGGCGGCCGCGGTCAGGATCGGCTGCGGGCCGATCTCCATCAGCACCGAGCAGCCCAGCGCCGCGACGGTCTTGACGCTTTCGGTGAACTGCACCGGCTGACGCGAATGCCGACGCCAGTACGGCGCGTTCAGCGGCGTCTCGGCGGTGAGCACCGCGCCGGTGCGGTTGCAGATCAGCGGCAGGGTAGGCACCGCGAACTGGAACTGCGTTGCGAAGGACTCGAATTCGTCGAGGACCGGGTCCAGCAGTTCCGAGTGGAAGGCGTGGCTGGTCTCGAGCCACGTGCAGCGCGTGGCGTCCTCGCTGCAGGCTGCGACGATCTGCTCCAGATCCTCACCCGGGCCCGACAGCACGGTGTTGCGGCCGTTGTAGGCGCCGATGGACACCCGCGGGAACGCCTCGGCGGCGCGCTCCACGTACTCGGGATCGGCGAACACCGCCACCATGCGGCCGCCGGCGGGCAGGCTGCCGAACAGTCGGCCGCGCTCGGCGATCAATCGGACGCCGTCCTCGAGGCTGAACACCCCGGCCACACAGGCCGCCGCGTACTGGCCGACGCTGTGGCCTAGAACCGCATCCGGTTCGATGCCCCACGACTGCCACAACCGGGCCAGGCCCATCTCGACGGCGAAGATCGCGGGCTGCGCAAACGCGGTGTTGCGCAGCGTTTCTGCCGCTTCCCGATCGGTGCCGAACATGACCTCCAGCAGCGGGCGCGGCAGGATCGGGTCCACTGCCTCTGCGCACCGGCGCACCACGTCGGCGAAAACCGGTTCGGTGTCGAACAATTCGCGGGCCATGCCCGGGTACTGGCTGCCCTGACCGGGGAAGAACCACGCGGTGGTCGGCGGGTCGGCGCACTCGCCCTTCAGCACACCCGGCCGCAGCTTGTTCGCCACCAAATCTTCTAGGAGGTTCTTGGCGTCGTGGACGGTGTTCGCGACCACCGCGGCGCGGTGCTCGAAGTGCGAACGCCCCGAGCCGGCGGTGAAGCAGACGTCGGCGATCGAGGCGTCGGGGTGCTCGTCGAGCCACTCGCGGTACCGCTGCGCCAGCGCCGTCAGGCCCTGCGCCGAGCGCGCCGACAGCGGCAGCACGCTGATGGGTTCGGTGACAGGAGTTTCGGGCGTCACGTCGTCCGCGGCATCCTCGTCGGAGGGCACCACCGGGGCCTCTTCCAACAGCACGTGCGCGTTGGTGCCGGTGAACCCGAAAGAGCTGACGCCGGCGCGGCGCGGGCGGCCGTCGGTGTGCCACGGCGTCGGCTTGTCCACCACCTGCACCGGCAGCGAGTCCCACGGGATGTGCGGAGACGGCTTGTTGAAATGCAGGGTCTGCGGAAGCATTTCGTGCTCCAGCGACAACACGACCTTGACCAGACCGGCGACGCCGGCCGCCGACTCGAGGTGACCGATGTTGGTCTTCGCCGTGCCCATCAGCAGCGGCCGGTTCGGGTCGCGGCCCGCGCCGTACGCGGCCGCCGCGGCCTGGACCTCGATCGGGTCACCGAGCGGGGTGCCGGTGCCGTGCGCTTCCAGGTAGTCGACGTCGCCGCCGCTGAGGCCGGCCCGGGCCAGTGCGGAGTTGATCAGGCGTTGCTGCGCACCACCATTGGGCACCGTCAGGCCGCTGGACGCACCGTCCTGATTGACCGCGGTGCTGCGGATGATCGCGGCGATGCGGTCGCCGTCGCGCTGCGCGTCGCTGAGCCGCTTGAGGACCAGGACACCGCAGCCCTCACCGCGGACGTAGCCGTCGGCAGCGGCGTCGAACGTCTTGCAGCGGCCGTCGGGCGCCAGCATGCGGGCGCGTGACGCGGCGACAATGGACGCCGGGCTCAGCAGCACGTTGACACCACCGGCCAGAGCCATGTCGCAGTCGCCCGAATGCAGGGCCTGCGTGGCCTGGTGCACGGCCACCAGCGACGAGCTGCAGGCGGTGTCGACCGCCATGGCCGGCCCTTCCAGGCCCAGCGTGAACGACACCCGGCCCGCGATGGCGTTCAGCGCGTTACCGGTGATGAAGTGCGGTTCGAGGTTCTCCACCGAGCCGCCCGACAACAGGTGCGAGTACTCGTTGGCGCCGACGCCGACGAACACACCGGTGCGGCTGCCGCGCAGCGATGACGGCGCGTACCCGGCTCTTTCCAAGCCCTCCCAGGCGATTTCGAGCATCAGTCGCTGCTGCGGGTCGATCCACACGGCCTCGCGCGGCGAGATGCCGAAGAACTCGGGATCGAACGTGTCGACGCTCTCCAGGTAGCCACCGGAGCGGGTGTAGATCTTGCCCGGCGTCATGGCGTCGGGGTCGTAGAACTCGTCGACGTCGAAGCGGTCCTCGGGGATTTCGCTGATCGCGTCGACACCCTCGGACAGCACCCGCCAGAACGCATCCGGGTCGGGCGAGCCGGGGAAGCGGCACGCCACGGAGATGATGGCGATGGGCTCGTCGGCCGCGGCGAGCGACTTGACCGCGGCGACGGCCTTCGCGCCGGCCTTCTCGTTGAGGTTCAGGATGTCGCTGAGCAGGTAGTCCGCGACGTCGGTGAGCCGCGGGTGGTCCATGGCGAGAGTCGCCGGAAGTTCCTTGCCGACACCCTGTTCCAGCCGACGACGCAATTCGACGGCCATCAGCGAGTCCATGCCGAGGTCGAAGAAACCGGTCTCCTCGCGAATCTCGGAGGCCTCGATGCGCGTCACCTCGGCGACGGCGTCGCGCAGGTATTCCAGCACCAGCTTCTTGCGCTGCTGCACCGGCGCGGCGATGAGCTGCTCGACAAAGCGCGTGTTTCCGGAGGCGCCGACCGCGCCGGAGACCCCGACGGGCTCTGGCACTTCTCGGGCCACCTCGGCCAGCAGGGCGCGCGAGCCGGCCTGCGAATAGATCGGCAGGAACTTGGCCCAGTCCATCCGGGCCACAACAGCTTCCGCGGGGGAGCCACCGGCCACCAGGATGTCGGCCATGCCGGTCAGGGCATCAGCGGGGGACAGGGTGCGGACGCCGCGGCGCTCCAGCTGGGCACGGGCATCGGGGTCGGCCATACCGGCGGACCACGGACCGAAGTTGACGCTCATGCCGGGCACGCCCTGCTCACGCAGGCGCCAGGTCAAGCCGTCCAGGAACGCGTTGGCCGCGCTGTAGGCGGTCTGGCCGTAGCTGCCCCACACCGCCGAGATCGACGAGGTGGACAGGAAGAAGTCCAGCTTCAGGTCGGCAACGGCCTCGCTCAGATACCAGGCACCCCAGACCTTTCCGGAGAAGACTCGCTCCAGCTCGGCGCCGTCCAGGGTGGCCAGTGGGGTGGTGCTGTTCTCGCCGGCCGCGTGCACGACACCGGCCAGTGGCGGCAGCTCGGCGCGCAGGGTGGACATCAGGCGGGCGACGTCGTGCGGATTCG
This sequence comes from Mycobacterium sp. PDNC021, assembly GCF_048282635.1. Lineage (NCBI taxonomy): Bacteria > Bacillati > Actinomycetota > Actinomycetes > Mycobacteriales > Mycobacteriaceae > Mycobacterium > Mycobacterium sp. PDNC021. The sequence goes on along the minus strand of NZ_CP182502.1, from coordinate 350,695 downwards.
CGACATCTGCGGTGATGACGCGAGCCTCGCAGCCGTGCTGCTCGCGCAGCGCGTCAATGCGCTGCTGCGCGGCCTCACTCGGCGCGCGCCGGCTGGTCAGGACCAGGCGCTTTGCGCCATGCGCGGCCAGGTACTCCGCGATCTCCAGCCCGAGCGACCCGAGACCACCAGTCACCAGATACGTGGCATCAGAACGCAATTCGAGCTGCGTCGGGTTCGGCTGTCCGGTCCGGCGGACGAGGCGCGGCACGTGCACGCCGTCGGCGCGTAGCGCGATCTGGTCCTCGCCGCGCGGGGTCGCGACCACCTGGGCGATCAACCGTGCCCACTCGTCGGCACTGCCCTCGGCGAGATCGGCGAGGCCGCCCCACACCTGCGGGTACTCCAGCGCGGCCGAGCGGCCGAAGCCCCACAGGCTCGTCTGCTCCGGTGCGACGGTGTCGGTGTCGATAACCCGTTGGGCGCCACGCGTGATCACCCAGATCGGCGCCCGCAGTTCGGCGGTGGCCGCCGCCCGGAAGAGGCGCTGCGTGCCGCTGAGGACGCGGTGCTGCATGCGCAGGACCGCTTGCATCGAGGCGGCATCGGTGTCGAGGGCCGCGACGTGCAGGATGCGCAGCGTCGGCTCGTCTTCGACGGCCGCGCGCAGGTTGGCTGCCAGCTGCTGCTCGTCGGCGTCGGACCCCGGCAACGCAAGGACGCGGTGCCGGTGGCCGAGCCGGGTCAGGGCCTCGGTCAGCGGCTCGAGCACCGCAGCGTCGTCACCGATCAGAACCCACGCCGAGCCTTCGCCGATCTCCGAAGTGGACCCAGCCGCGGCTTTCTCCCAGCGGATTTCGTACCGGGCATCCGAGACAGACTGCGCGGTGCGCTGCCGGTTGTGTTGCGCGGCAAACTTGTTCAGCACATCAATGGTCGACTGATTGCCGGCAGTGTCACCGGCCACGCCGCCCAGCAGGGTGGCGAGCTCGTCGATGCGGCCGTCTTGGAGCAGCTGGACGGCTTCGGTGGTGGCGCCACCGGTCTGATGCGAGGTCCACGTCGGCTTGATCCGCTCGTCGGTGAACCAGTACGCCTTGCGCTGGAACGGATACGTCGGCAGGTCGAACTTGTGTGCCGAGCCCGGCCGGACGGCGGCGAAGTCGGGCAGGTGCCCGGCGGTGTAGGTGGTGGCCAGCGCCTCGGTGATCTGCCGGTGGTCGGCGCCCTTGCGGCGCAACGACGCAATGGCCCGCGGCGCGGTCGCCGGGTCGGGCCAGGCGCGCAGGGCCGCGGCGGTCAGCACCGGCTGCGGGCCGACCTCGAGCAGCACCGCGCAGCCGAGCTTGGCGAGCGTCTCCGCGCCCTTGGCGAACTCGACGGGTTGACGTGCGTGGCGGCGCCAGTACTGGCCGTCGAGCTTCGCGGTGCGGCCCAGGGTGTCGCCGGTCCTGTTGCACACCAGCATCCGCTGCGGTGCGTTGAACGTGAATTGGTTTGCGTACGACTCGAATTCGTCGAGCGCCGGATCGAGCAGCGCCGAGTGGAAGGCGTGGCTGGTCTCCAGCCAGTCGCAGCGGACACCGTCTCCGGTCAGCCCGGCGACAGCACGTTCCAGGTCGGCGCCGGGACCGGAGAGCACGGTGTTGGCGCCGTTGTACGCGGCGACCGACAGGCTCGGGTACTCATCGGTGAGGCGCTCGACGCGCTCGGGCGTGGCGAAGATCGCCGCCATCCGGCCGCCCGCAGGCAGGTTGCCGAACAGCCGGCCGCGCTCCGCGAGCAGCCGCATGCCGTCTTCCAGGCTGAACACGCCGGCGACACACGCCGCGGTGTACTGGCCGACGCTGTGGCCGAGCACCACGTCGGGCTCGAAGCCCCACGACTGCCAGAGCCGGGCCAGGCCCATCTCGACGGCGAAGATCGCCGGCTGGGCGTAGCTGGTCTGCCGCAGCGCCTCCTCGGCGCCGGGGCCGTCGTCGAAAATGACATCCAGCAAAGGCTTTTCGAGTACATCAGCGACCGCGGCAGCGCACTGCTCCATGGTCGCGGCGAAGACCGGCTCGGTCTCGAACAGTTCCTTGGCCATGCCGGCGAACTGGCTGCCCTGTCCCGGGAACAGCCAGGCCGTCTTCGGCTTGTCCGCGGAAGTTCCGCGCACCAGGCCCGGCGCCGGACGGTCGTCGGCCAGCGCGCCGAGCAATTCACGTGCGGACTCAAGGGAATTCACCACGAGCGCGGCGCGGTGCTCGAAGTGGGCGCGGCCCGCACCCGCGGTGATGCAGACGTCGGAGAGGGTGGCCTCGGGGTGTGCGGCCAACCAGCCGCGGTAGTCCTCGGCGGACTGCAGCAGGGCGGCCGGGGTCCGGGCCGACAGGGGCAGCACCATGAAGCGCCGGTCGTCGGGCTCCTCGACCGGGCTCTCCGAAGGAGCGGCGGAAGGCGCTTCCTCAAGCAGGACATGGGCATTGGTGCCGGAGAAGCCGAACGAACTGATGCCCGCGACGCGCGGTCGGTCGCCGCGTGGCCAGGTGGTGGCCTCGTCGACGACCTTCAGGGGGATGCGGTCCCACGGGATGTGCGGAGACGGGTTCGTGAAGTGCAGGTGCTTCGGCAGTTCCTGATGCTCGAGCGACAGGATCACCTTGATGATCCCGGCGACGCCGGCGGCGGCTTCGAGGTGCCCGATGTTCGTCTTCACCGAGCCGATCAGCAGCGGATCGGTCGCGTCGCGTCCGGTGCCGTACGCCGCGGCCGCGGCCTGGACCTCGATCGGGTCGCCCAGCGACGTGCCGGTGCCGTGCGCCTCCAGGTACCCGACGTCGCCGGGTGTCAGGCCGGCGCGCTCCAGTGCCTCGGCGATAACCCGTTGCTGGGCAACACCGTTGGGGACAGTCAGGCCGCCCGAGGCGCCGTCCTGGTTGATGGCGCTACCGCGGATGACGGCGCGGATCCGGTCGCCGTCGCGGATGGCGTCCTCGAGTCGCTTCACCACGATGACGCCGCAGCCCTCGCCCCGGACGTAGCCGTCGGCGGAGGCGTCGAAAGTCTTGCACTTGCCGTCGGGTGCCAGCATGCGCGACTGCGAGAAGGTGATCATGGTGGCCGGGCTGAGGATGACGTTCGCGCCACCGGCCAGCGCCAGATCGCACTCGCCGAGCTGCAGGGCCTGGCAGGCCTGGTGGACGGCGACCAGCGACGAGCTGCATGCGGTGTCGACGGTGACGGCCGGACCTTGCAGGCCAAGGCGGTAACTGATGCGGCCGGCGGCCGCGGCGCCCGAGGTGCCGATGGCCATGTAGGCCTCGATCTCCGGGTAGGTCAGCTCGCCCGAGGCCATGCCCAGGTAGTCGTGGGTGGCCAGGCCGATGAACACACCGGTCTGCGTGTTGGCCAGGGCAGACGGGGCGGTGCCCGAGTGCTCGACCGCGCGCCACGCCATCTCGAGCAGCAGGCGCTGCTGCGGGTCCATCATCTTGGCTTCGCGGGTGGACACCCCGAAGAACGGTGCGTCGAAGCCGACGGCGTCGTCGAGGAAGCCGGCGCGGCGGGTGATGATCTTGCCGCGGGCGTCCGGGTCGGCATCGAAGAACTCGTCGACGTCCCACCGGTCCTGGGGCACCTCGGATACGGCGTCCCGACCTTCGTGCAGCATCTCCCAGAAGGATTCGGCGTCGGTGGCTCCGGGGAAGCGCGCGGCGTAGCCGACGATCGCAAAGCTGGACGTTTCCGGAGCTTCGATCCTTGCCATGAAAAAGTTGTCCTCCCGCGTTTGCCGGTGACGTCCGGTCCCATGCAGGAGACCGTGTTCAGCGCCAGAAATTATGTGTGAAGGGCCGGCCCTATCGACTGGTCGGCAGATCTACTGAACGGCCTCGGCCAGTTGATCTTCCGAACGGCCACGGCCAGCTCATCTTCTGCGGGCCAGTATTACATGTAGGTTGCTGAAGCACGAGGATTATGCGCAGCGGTGGTGATTGGTCAGCGAGGACCGTCCTACCAGGCGTAACGGCGCCGGCCAAGGTTGCCGGGGTATGTTGATGACGCCAACAGCGTTGCCGGGCCTCAGTGTGTCCAGACCTGGGAGGAAAGTAATTGCGCATCGGGAAAATCACGATCGGAAAGATCGATGATTGGACGCCGATCCCAGGTGTTCTGACCTCTTGGCACCCGACCGAGGCGGCTCGTGAAGTAGCCCGGCAGGCACCTGTGAGTTCGGTGCCGGTCAGCTACATGCAGGGCCAGCACATCCGCGGCGTCGTCGAGCGCACGGGCTCGGGTCTGGAGTACTCCCGGCAGATCATCGCGACGTGCGAAGTTCCTGGTCAGTGCGATATCGCGGCCATGAACGAGGCGCTCAACTCCTATCTGCGCAGGCACGACACCTACCGCAGCTGGTTCGAGTACACCGATGCCGGTCACATCCTCCGGCACACTCTGACCGATCCCGATGACCTCGAGTTCGAGCCCATCGATCACGGTGTGTTGGCGGTCGAAGACGTCCGCAAGCATCTGGTGGACATCCCGACGCCACTGGAGTGGGGCTGCTTCTCCTTCGGCATCGTGCAGAGCGAAGACAGTTTCAACTTCTACGCCGCCATCGATCACGTCCACGGGGATGCGGCGCTCATCGGCATCACCATGCTGGAGGCTCATGGCCGGTACACAGCATTGACAACAGGGGGCTCAGCGTTTGCTCTGCCGGACGCCGGCAGCTTCGACGAATGGTGCGTCCGGGAGCATGAGCGCACCTCGGCGCTGACCGTCGACTCGCCCGAGGTGCAGGCCTGGATCGAGTTTGCTGAGAACAACAACAACAGCATGCCGGAGTTCCCCTTGCCGCTGGGGAACGCGATGGAGCCGTCGGTCGGCGATATGGTCGGCGAATCACTGTTGGACCCGGACCAGACGGCGCGGTTCGAGGCCGCCTGCGAGGGAGCCGGCGCCCGGTTCGTCGGTGGCCTGTTCGCGTGCATGGCCCAGGTCGAGCACGAATTGACCGGTGCCGCAACCTATTACGGCCTTACTCCGCGGGACACCCGGCGCACGTCGGACAACTTCATGACGCAGGGCTGGTTCACCGGCCTGGTGCCCATCACCGTGCCGATCGCCGCGGCGACCTTCAACGAAGCCGCCTGGTCGGCGCAGGAATCGTTCGACGGCAACCTGAACATGGCGCGGGTTCCGTACTACCGCGTGCTTGAGCTGGCGCCGTGGCTGGACTGGCCGCGGCCCAACTTCCCGGTGTCGAACTTCCTGCACGGCGGCGCGGCCCCGCTCAACACAATTCTTGCGGCGACCGAGATGGGGTACGCCAACAACATCGGCATCTACTCCGACGGCCGGTATTCCTACCAGCTGACCATCTACGTGTTCCGGTACGAGGGTGGCACGGTCATGGAGGTCATGTACCCGGACAACCCCATCGCCAAGAAGTCCGTGACCAGGTACCTGGAAGCGATGAAGTCGGTCTGCTCGCGGATCGCCGACGGCGGGAACTGGTGACCTGACTTGCGACGGCTAGCCGATTTTGTAGTGCGGTGGCCTTGGGTGGTGATCGGCCTGTGGATCACGCTCGCCGTGGCCCTGCCGCTGGCTGTGCCGAGCCTGGGCGACATGGCCCAGAAGCATCCGCTGGCCATGCTTCCCGCCGACTCCCCGTCGAGCGTCGCCGCCCGGCAGATGACCGAGGCGTTCAAGGAACCCGGCACCGACGACCTGCTGCTGGTGGTTCTCGTCAACGACCGCGGCCTGGATCGGGCCGACGAAGCCACCTACCGCAAGTTGGTGGACGCCCTGCGCGACGACCCGCACGACGTCGTCATGCTGCAGGACTTCATCAGCACCCCGCCGCTGCGGAACTTTCTGACCAGCAAGGACAAGAAGGCCTGGGTGTTGCCGGTCGGTTTGACCGGCGCGCTGGGCACGCCGCAGTCGTACGCCGCCTACAACCGGGTGGCCGACATCGTCAAACACAGCACCGCGGGCAGTCCGCTGAAGATTCAGCTCGCCGGGCCGGCGGCCACCGTCGCCGACCTCACCGTCGCGGGTGAGAAGGACCGGATGCCCATCGAGATCGCCATCGCGGTACTGGTGCTCCTGGTCCTGCTGGTCGTCTATCGCAACCCCGTCACCATGATGTTGCCGTTGGCAGGCATCGGCATGTCCCTGGTGATCGCGCAGGCCGCGGTCGCCGGGCTGTCCCAGCTGACCGGGCTGGGAGTGTCGAACCAGGCCATCATCCTGCTGAGCGCCATGATCTTCGGCGCGGGCACGGACTATGCGGTGTTCCTGATCAGCCGCTACCACGACTATGTGCGGCAGGGCGACGAGTCAACCGACGCGGTGCGCAAGGCGCTGACGTCCGTCGGCAAGGTCATCACCGCCTCGGCGGCGACGGTCGGCGTCACCTTCCTCGGCATCAGCTTCGCCAAGATGGGCGTCTTCTCCACCGTCGGGGTGTCGTCGGCGATCGGCATCTTGGTGGCCTTCCTCGCCGCGGTGACGCTGCTGCCCGCGATCATCACGCTCGTCGGGCCGAAGGGCTGGATCAAGCCGCGGAACGAGCTCACCGCACAGCTGTGGCGCCGGTCCGGCGCCCGCATCGTCCGCCGTCCGCGACTGCACCTGGTGGCCAGCCTGCTGGTGCTGATCCTGCTGGCCAGTGCCGCGAGCTTCGCGAAGTTCAACTACGACGACCGCAAGGCCGTCGCCTCGTCGGCCCCGAGTTCCGTCGGGTACGCCGCGCTCGAGAGCCACTTCAACGTCAACCAGTCCGTGCCGTCGTACGTGCTCGTCCAATCGCCGCGCGACCTGCGCTCCCCACAGGCCCTCGCGGACCTGGAACAGATGGCGTCGCGCATCAGCCAATTGCCGGACGTCGCCATGGTCAGCGGCATCACCCGTCCCCTCGGTGAGGTGCCGCCGGAGTTCCGAGCCACCTTCCAAGCGGGGCTGGTCGGCGACCGGCTGACCGAAGGGGCCGGACTCATCGGCGAGCGCACCAACGACATCAACCGGCTGGCCAAGGGCGCCGACACCCTGGCGACCAACCTCGCCGACGTGCGCGGCCAGGTCGGCCAGATCGCCACCAGCCTCCAGACGACGCTGGAGGCCTTCACCGCGATACGCAGCCAGTACGGCGGCAACAAGCTGGTGCAGAACGTCGAAGTCGCGGCCAAGCTGGTCAACAGCGTCAGCAAGTTGGGCAACACCCTGGGGCTGAATTACACAGCGGCCAAAGACATGTTCGGCTGGGTCGGCCCGGTGCTGGCGGCCCTGCAGAACAACGCGGTGTGCGACCTCGATCTGTCGTGCGCCGAAACCCGCGGCCACTTCCAGCGATTGGAAGAAGCGCGCCAGGACGGCACCATCGACGAGATCAACAAACTCGCCGGGCAGCTACAGACCATGCAGGACCAGAAGACGCTCAACGCGTCGGTGCAGCAACTCCAGAGCGCGATGACCAACCTGACCAAGGTGATGCGCAGCATGGGGATGGACAGCCCCGCCGGCGCGCAGGCCAACCTCACGAAGCTCCGCCAGGGCGCGGATCGTTCGGCGAGCGGAAGCCGCGAAGTCGCCAACGGGGTCGACGAAGTCGTCGAGCAGATCAAGCTGATGCGTTCCGGTCTCGACCAGGCCGGGGCGTTCCTGCTGTCGATGAAACAGAACGCGGGCGGTCCGACCCAGGCAGGATTCAACATCCCGCCTGAGGTGCTGAAACTGGAGGCCTTCAAGTCGGCGTCCAAGATGTTCATCTCGCCCGACGGACACTCGGTGCGGTACCTGGTCCTCACCAAGCTCGACCCGTTCAGCTCCGCCGCGATGGATCAGGTCAACACCATCCGCGACACCGCCCGCGGCGCCCAGCCGAACACGTCGCTGTCCGATGCCACGGTGTCCATGGGCGGATATCCGGTGGCGCTCAAGGACACTCGCGACTACTACCAGAACGACATCCGGTTCATCATCATCGTCACCATCGCCGTGGTGCTGCTGATCCTGATGCTGCTCCTGCGGTCGCTGATCGCGCCGCTGTATCTGGTTGGCTCCGTGGTGCTTTCGTACTTCGCCGCGCTCGGTATCGGGGTCGTGGTGTTCCAGTACCTGTTCCACGAGCCGCTGCACTGGACCGTCCCACCATTGGCTTTCGTGGTGCTGGTCGCCGTCGGCGCCGACTACAACATGCTGTTCGTCTCGCGAATGCGTGACGAATCGCCACATGGCATGCGGTACGGCATCATTCGCACGCTGTCGTCGACCGGCGGCGTGATCACCGCGGCCGGCCTGATCTTCGCGGCCTCGATGTGGGGTCTGCTGTTCTCCAGCATCGGCACGGTGATCCAGGGCGGATTCGTCATCGGCGCCGGCATCCTGCTGGACACCTTCCTGGTACGGACCATCACCGTGCCCGCCATGGCCACGCTCGTCGGAGAGGCGAACTGGTGGCCGTCACGACCAAAACCGCAGGGGAGCAACGCATGAAGAAGCTACTTGCCATCGCCACCACGCTGCTGACGGTCGGTGCCTCAGGGCCTCTCGCGGATTGGATCGCCACGGCCGACGAGCCTTCGGGTGGCTCCGGGTCCGGCGACACGATCGTCCCCGCCATCCCGCCGATCGGTACTCCCGGCCGCGGGTACGCCCTCGGCGGCGCCCACGTCATGGGTATTCCGTACGACGAGTACATCCGGCGCACCGGCGCGGACTGGTTCCCGGGTCTGCAACGCGAGATCGTCGACTACCCCGCCGGCCAGGTTCAGGGCCACGTGCTCAGCTTCATCCCGGGCGTCGAGGAACTGCACCAGAAGATGCCGGAGATCGGGTTGAACGGTCCGAGCATCGGTGAGTCCGTCGACATCGGGCAGGACAACGTCATCCGTCGGGTCCGTGAAGGCGGCCCCGGCACCGTGATCGGCCTGTCGGAAGGCGCGATGGTCGTGCACGCCGTGCAGGACCGGCTGGCCTACGACCCGGCTGCGCCGCCGCCGAACGAGCTGTCGTTCGCCACCTACGGCGACCCCCTCACGGTCAACCCATGGACCCAGAGCTTCCTGCGGCAGACCTTTCCCGTCGGCAGCACGGTGCCCGCGCTGGACTTCCTGATGCCGCCGGCGGTCGACAGTCAGTACGACACACACCAATTCGTCTCCGCATACGACAGCATCGCCGACTGGCCGGACCGGCCGGACAACCTGATGGCGCTGGCGAATGCGGTCGTCGGCCTGGCCACCGGCCACACCGCGGTGGCGTTCACCAACCCGAAGAACGTGCCGCCGCAGAACATCATCACGACCGTCAACTCCCGTGGCGCCAAGACCACGACGTACCTGATCCCCGAGCAGCACCTGCCGCTCGTGGTGCCGTTCAAGTACCTCGGCATGTCCGAGGCGGACATGAATCACCTTGACGCCGTGATGAAACCGATGATCGACAGCGGGTACTCGCGCAACGACGACCCGGCGACCGCGCCCATCGAGGTCGACCCGGTGCACGGCTACGACCCGGCCGCCGCCACCGCCCCGGCCACGCAGGCCGCCTTCGGTGGTGCCGCCGACCCGGTCTCGCAGCTGATGTCGGGCATCAATTACGTGCTGAGCCACGGGCCGAGCGCGCACTAGGGGTCGGGCGGCGTCGTCGCGGTGCGCCGAGCGTGCACACAGAGCGCCGAAATCGCGATCGCGGCGCGCTGGCTGCACATTCGAGGAGACTGGGGCACCCCCGGGGTCGCGAGTGTGCGTCGAGATCGCGGATCCGGCCCGTGGGAGGCGCTGGTTGCACACTCGCGACTCGGCTGTCTGGCTATCCACAGTGCGCGATATATCCACAGATCCTGTCTTCGGGGTTTTGTCGGTGCCTGCAGTGCCGCAACGTGATTACGCATGCAGACCCCATTCATCGGCAGCGAGGCCGTAGGTGCTGGGCGGGTCCGGAAGCACCAGTTGCGCAGCCGGTTCACGGCGATGTTCCCTGACGTCTACACCGACAGACAGAGCGATGACATCACCACGTTCCACCGCGCCGAGGCGGCTTGGCTGTGGTCCCGCCGCGGTGGCGTGGTTGCCGGACTCACTGCCGCCAAGCTGCACGGATCCAAGTACCTTGACGATTGCTTGCCGATCGAACTGGCATGGTCGGGCCGTCGTCCACCACCGGGAATCGTCACACACAAGGTTCAACTGGCCACAGACGACGTCGTTGTTCGGGGCGGACTCCCCTTCACCAGTGCCGACCGGACGGCGTTCGACATCGGCCGCCGCGGAACACTCGACGAGGCGATCGCTCGGCTCGATGCGCTTGGCAACGCAACCGGTTTCACGGCCGAGTCTGTGCTGCAGCTTGCGGGCAGGCATCGTGGTGCTCGCGGCATGCGGCAGTTGGTCGCGGCCCTCGATCTCTATAACCCTGGTGCTGAGTCACCACCCGAAACTTGGATGCGGCTCTTGCTGATTCGCGCGGGCTACCCAAGACCGGCCACGCAAATCCCTGTCCTCAGCCTCGATGGCAAGCGGCAGTACTTCCTCGACATGGGGTGGGAGAAGTACAAATTGGCGGTCGAGTACGACGGCGACCATCACCGGACGGATCCGCGCCAGTTCGCCCACGACATCCTCCGATCGGAGGACCTTGATGAGTTGCGCTGGACGCGGATACGAGTGGTCAAACGGCACAATGAAAGCGATGTGCTGGCCCGGGTTGCCCGAGCGTGGGTGGCGACTGGCGAGCCCGCGCCGGAGCCTGTGGCCGAGCGTGCTTACAGATCGCGAAAAGTCGCGTAGCGAGGCGCTGATCGCACACTCGACGAGTAAGGTCGCGACCGACGCCCTAGATTCCCACCCAGCCCGCCGCGACCAGCACCACGCCGACCGCCGCCAGCAGCCCAGCGACTTCGTGCCGCTGCCGGGCGCGAATCCAGTTGTGCAGCTTGCTCATTGCCGCGCGCGTGCGTTGCGGCGCGATGAGGTAGGCCAGCAGCGGGACCTCGACCAACGAGAACGCCACCACGTTGAATGCCACCAGGGCGCTCATCCGGACGTCGGCTTCGACGCGCGCGGCGGCGATCACGGCCAGCGCGGCCAGATAGTCGACCGAGGGCAGCGCGATGCCCAGACCCGCGACGCCGGCGACCCACAGCGACCGGCCGTCGAGCAACCGGCTCAGCCACTCAGGCACCTGGCGGTCGCGTCCCGTGGTCACGGCCAGGAACAACGACGCCACCAACGCCAGGACGCCGATGACGATCTGTACCGTCGGCAGATTGAAATGCGCTGAGGCCCAAGCGGGTAACCGGGACTCGAGGACGAACAGCACCACCGCGCCGACGGTCAGGCCCATCAGGAAACCGCCGCACAGGAAGGCGGCCAGCTGCAGGTGCGGGCGCGGCCGGTTCAGCATGACGACGGACATGCCGATCCGGAACGGCTCCAGGCTGACCGCGACCGCCATCACCAGCAGGGTGATCCACATCGGGGCGCGGGCTACGCGTCCAACCGAGTGAACTGCCCTTGCCGGTACTGCTCGGCGCAGGCCGAGCGGCGCATCTTGCCGCTCGTGGTGGTCGGGATCGAGCCCGCTTCCACCAGCACCACGTCGGCGACCTGCAACCCGTGCGCCCGCGAAATCGCGGCGACCACATCGTTTTTCATCGCCGTGAGCTCGTCGGCGTCGGCTCGCGCCTTGAGTTCGATGATGGTGACCAGCTGGTCGGTGTGGTCGTCGGTCACGGCGATCGCCGCCACCCGGCCACGGCTGATCTTCTGCACCGTTGCTTCGATGTCGTCGGAGTAGTGGTTGCGGCCGCGCACGATCAGCATGTCCTTGATGCGGCCCACGATGAACAGGTCGCCGTCGGAGATGAAGCCCTGGTCTCCGGTACGCAGCCAGCCCGCCTCGGGTGTGCCCTCAGGGGCGTCCGCCAGGGTCGCGTCGAATGCGGAACCGGTCTGTTCGGGCTTGCGCCAGTAGCCTGCGGAGACGTTGTCGCCGCAGGTCCAGATTTCGCCGACGACGCCGTCAGGGCAAGGCTGGCAGGTATCGGCATCGACGATCTGCAGCAGCGGTGCGGCCGCCCGTCCGTACCGCATGAGGGGGGTGCCACCCGCTTTGCGCAGCGCGATGCCCTGGGTCAGTTCGTCGGCGGCGAACTCGACCACCTCCGGCGGACGGCCGTGGGCGCCGCTGGCCACGAACAGCGTCGCCTCGGCCAGGCCGTACGACGGCACCATCATCTCGGGCCGGAAGCCGACGGCCGCGAAGCGATCGTCGAACTTCACCAAGGTGGGCGGGTGAATGCGTTCGGCACCGTTGTTGATGCCGATGACGCCGCTGAGATCGAGTTCGGCCATCTCGGCCGCGGTGACGCGCCGGGTGGCGAGATCGAACGCGAAGTTCGGGGCGGCCGACCACGCGGGGTTGTTCCGGGACAGCGCCTGCAGCCAGCGGACGGGGCGGGTCAGGAACGCGATCGGACTCATCAGGTCGGCCTGGTGGCCGGACAAGATGGGCACCGCGATCCCCAGCACCAGGCCCATGTCGTGGTAGAAGGGCAGCCACGAGACCAGAGTCGACCCCGGCGGCAGCGCCCCGCCGTGCTGTGACAGCAGATCGGCGAGAAGTTGCTCGATATTCACCCGCAGGTTCTTGTGCGAGATCATCACGCCGGCCGGCAGCCGCGTCGAGCCAGAGGTGTACTGCAGGTACGCGATGTCCGGGCCCGCGGGTACGTCTTCGTCGAAATCTCGGTCGGCGTCCAGATCGAGGGTGTCGACGGCGATCACGGCGACCATGGAGGCGCCGTCGTCCACGTTCTGCGCCGCGATGTCGAACGCGGCGGCGGTGGTCAGCACGACCGTCGGCGACGTGTCGGTGATGACGGCGCTGACGCGCTCGTCGTGCGAGCCCGGTAGCGGCACCGACAGCGGTACCGCGATGAAACCCGCCTGCATGGCGCCCAGGAACCCGACGATGTACGCGAGCCCCTGCGGCGCGATGATCAGCGCCCGGTCGCCGGGGGCGCCGTGCATGCTGAGCTCGTGCGCCACGTTGAGGGTGCGGCGGTACAGCTGGGCCCAGGTCAGGCTCTCGGTGACGCCGTCCCAGTCGTGGTCGTAATCGGTGAAGGTGAACGCCACGTCGTCGGGAGTCAGGCCGGCGCGCTCTCGCAGCACAGAGAGGATCGACGCATCGGACATGGCGCCAAGGCTACTCAACTCCCATGAGAGCGGTGGTAGCTGGTTTGCCGGTGCGGGCTCTCCACAGACACCTTTCGTCGGGAGCCGTCAACTTTCCTTGACGGTCAAGGAAAGTTGACGGCTCCAAATCGACTGCGTGGAGGGAGCGCCGGTCCGCGGGAAGCCGGTTGTGTCCGCCAATCGGAGGACATCGATTTCGTCCGGTCGGGGGCCCGATCAGCGGACTGACCTGGGGCGTCACTTCCGCGAAGGTTGCTTCAACACCGAAGCACACCCCAAACCTTCAGGAGACAAGATGACCGCCACGACCGTGACCACCCGCTCCCGCTTCACCCGCCGGATCGCGGCCGCCGCCGCCATGGTGATAGCGCCGGCGCTGGCCTTCGGTCTGTCGCCCATGGCCCACGCCGAGACCGGCACGCAGCACTTCCAGGGCTGCGACAACGGCAAGGACGACCCCATCTGGGACGGCGTCCGGCCGCCGACCCACTCGCACCCGCTGGAGCACTCACCGAAGCACCCGGGCCGGAACTTCGACATCCAGTGGCCGGGCCACGATTCGACGCGCGGTTGGGCAGTGCACCCGGGTGTGGACATGAAGACAACCCAGGATCTTCTGGTGGTGCCGACCGTCCGCGAGACCGGCATCGAATGCGACAACCTGCTGCGCAACGACAGCCCGAACTACTTCAAGCACGCCTACGACTCGGTTCACTTCATGACGGGCGGCCCGGACTGGGCACTCGGGATCAACTCGGCGGACGCTCGCCGGCTCAACCAACTCCACATCCACCTGACCCGGCTGTACGCCCCGGCACGCGACGACATCGCCCAGGCGGTCAAGGCCGGCAAGGTCAGCACCGACGAGCACAAGTGGGTCGACCAGGTTGTCGAGGTCACCGGCCACAACGACAAGTGGCAGGACAGCAAGCACCAGTACCGGGCCTGGATCACCGACAGCGTCGACGCCAACTTCTTCAAGAAGCTGGACGACGACATCGTCACGCCGCTGCACAAGCAGGGCAAGTCCGCTGCGATGGCGCACGAAACCCTGCTGATTACCCGCAACCCCGCGGGTAAGGGATTCGTGGTCCTGGAAAGCAACACCACGTCCGGCATCCACGGCGTCGCCAACATCGAGGGAATCCTGGATAAGCGCTAGACCCCGCGTCGACCGGCGGTCATTCGAGCGAGTCTCGAGTGGCCGCCGATTCGTGTTCTGGCAGTTACGATCCGACCATGTCGCTGCCCGATGGATCGGTCTTCGCCGGGTTCACCGTGGTCAGAAAACTGGGTGCCGGCGGCATGGGTGAGGTGTACCTGGTTCAGCATCCGCGACTGCCCCGCACCGACGCGCTGAAAGTACTGCCGGCGTCACTGTCCGCCGACGCCGAATACCGGCGGCGCTTCGAGCGCGAGGCTGACGCCGCGGCGACGTTGTGGCATCAGCACATCGTCGGGGTGCACGACCGCGGCGAATACGACGGGCGACTGTGGATCTCGATGGACTACGTCGAGGGCTCCGACGCCGGTGATGTGGTCCGCAGGCAGTGCCCCAGTGGGATGCCGCGAGACCAGGTGATCGCGATCGTCACCGCGATCGCCGACGCGCTGGATCACGCGCACAGCCGCGGGCTGCTGCACCGCGACGTCAAGCCCGCGAACATCTTGTTGGGCGCGGGGGGCCCGGGCCGTGGCCGGGTGCTGTTGGCCGATTTCGGGATCGCCCGCCGCGTCGACGATTTCGACGGACTGACGTCGACGAACATGACGCTCGGCACGCCGAACTACGCGTCGCCAGAGCAATTACTCGGTGAGGCACTGGATGGTCGCTCCGATCAATATGCCTTGGCCGCCACGGCTTTTCAGCTGCTGACCGGCCACTCCCCGGGTGGGGACTCCACCCCGGTGGTGATCATCAGCCAGCGCTTGAGCGGAGTGGTGCCGCGGCTGGCGGAGTTCCGTCCGGACCTCGCCGATCTGGACCCCGTGATGGCGATCGCGATGGCCCGCCGACCTGCCGACCGCTTCCAGTCGTGTGCGGATTTCGCCGCCGCACTGGCACGTGGCGCGGCGGCGACGCTGCCGCCGTCCCCCTCGGCTCCCGCGGTACCCGGAGCGCCGACAGTTCAGGCCGCGCCGGTCGTCGCGCCCATGGGGCTTGCGCACCAGGCACATCCGCCGACCACGACGCGGCGCGGACTGAGCCCGACGGTCTGGGCGCTCATGGGAATCGGGGTGCTGCTGGCGGTGGCCCTGGTCTTCGCCGGCGTGGCGTTGATGGGTGGGCGTGACGGCCATAGCGGCGCAACGACTTCGGCCGAGGCCACGACGACCCCGGTCGAGACGTCGGGCGTGACCGTGACCTCGGTCGAATCCACTGCGCCGGAGACCTCCACGACGCTGACGCCCACGACAGCGCGAATGGTGCTGCCCGACGCCGACTCCCACGGCTTCACCACCTACGACGGGGCCGCCCGGTGCGCCGGCGCGGACGAGGCCGCGATGATCCTGCGGACGCCGCAGTCGGCGGTCGTGGTCTGCCGCAGCAGCGTCGGCGTGCTGTATTACCTGGGGTATCGGCTGTCCGACGGCGCGAAGATCCGGCTGGGCACCGTGCACGCATCCGGCGACGGCTATGTCGCGATCAACGATCCCGATTCGGCCGAGTACCACGTCTCGTCGTCCGGGCTGGAGATCGTGCAGGACGGCAAGACGCTGGCGTCCGAGCCGGCCCTCGAATCCGCGCGCTGAACGGCCCGCCGGGCAGGCGTGTCCAGCGCATGCCGCTCTGTCGCCGGCGGCTGTATGTCAGGATTGCTGAGTGAAAGGGATCATCCTGGCGGGCGGCGCGGGGACGCGACTGCACCCCGTCACGGCCGGGGTCTCCAAGCAGCTGATCCCGGTTTACGACAAACCGATGATCTATTACCCGCTGTCCACGCTGATGCTGGCGGGGATCACCGACATCCTGGTCATCACGACGCCGCTCGATGCGCCGAGTTTCGAGCGGCTGCTCGGCGACGGGTCGCAGTACGGCGTATCGATCAGCTATGCCCAGCAGCCGTCGCCGGACGGCCTCGCGCAGGCCTTCACCATCGGCGCGGATTTCCTTGACGGACAGAGCGTTGCACTGGTGCTCGGTGACAACCTGCTCTACGGCCCCGGTCTGGGCAGTCAGCTGCAGCGGTTCACCAACGTCGACGGCGGGGCGATCTTCGGCTACTGGGTCGCCGAGCCCTCGGCCTACGGTGTCATCGAATTCGACGACGCGGGGCGGGCGGTCTCCCTGGAGGAGAAGCCTGTCGTGCCGAAGAGCAATTACGCCGTGCCAGGCCTGTACTTCTACAGCAACGACGTGGTGTCGATCGCGCGCGAGCTGAAGCCCAGCGCCCGCGGCGAGTACGAGATCACCGACATCAACCGAACCTATCTGGCGCAGAACAGATTACGGGTGCAGGTGTTGCCGCGCGGGACGGCGTGGCTCGACACCGGGACCTTCGATCAGATGACGGACGCGGCGGAATTCGTGCGGACGATCGAGCGGCGCACCGGTTTGAAGATCGGGGTGCCCGAGGAAATCGCTTGGCGGCGTGGCTATCTCAGCGGCGACGAACTGCGGCAGCGCGCCGAGCCGTTGGTGAAGTCCGGCTACGGCACGTATCTGCTGGACCTGCTGGCCAGGGGACTTTGATGGCACGGCTGCTGGTCACCGGGGGCGCCGGATTCATCGGCGCCAACTTCGTCCGATACGTGCTGGACCACACCGACCATCACGTGACGGTGCTGGACAAGCTGACCTACGCCGGTAACCGGGAATCCCTCGCGGGCCTGCCGGAACAGCGGATGACGTTCGTCCTCGGCGACGTCGCCGACGCGGCATTGGTCGACGAGCTGATGGCCACGACCGACATCGTGGTGCACTTCGCCGCCGAATCGCACAACGACAACTCGCTGCGGGATCCGGAACCGTTCCTGCACACCAACGTGATCGGAACGTTCACGCTGCTGGAGGCGGTGCGCAAGCACGGCGCCCGGCTGCACCACATCTCGACCGACGAGGTGTACGGCGACCTCGAACTCGACGACCCCGCCAAGTTCACCGAGGGCACGGCGTACAACCCGTCGTCACCGTATTCGTCGACCAAGGCCGGCAGTGACCTGCTGGTGCGGGCCTGGGTGCGCTCGTTCGGGGTCCGCGCCACAATTTCCAACTGCTCCAACAACTATGGGTCCTACCAGCACGTCGAGAAGTTCATCCCACGCCAGATCACCAACGTGCTGTGCGGAATCCGGCCGAAGCTCTATGGCGCGGGCCGCAACGTGCGCGACTGGATCCACGTCGACGATCACTCGTCCGCGGTGCTCGCGATCATCGACCAGGGCCGTATCGGCGAGACGTACCTGATCGGCGCGAACGGCGAGAAGGACAACAAGGCCGTCATCGAGATGATCCTGACGCAGATGGGGCAACCGGCCGCCGCGTACGACCAAGTCACCGACCGCGCCGGTCATGACCTGCGTTACGCCATCGATTCGACCAAGCTACGCACCGAACTCGGTTGGCAGCCAAAGTATCTCGATTTCGCCGACGGGCTGAGCGCCACCATCGCCTGGTACCGCGACAACGAGGCATGGTGGCGTCCGGTCAAGGACGCGACTGAAGCGCGCTATGCCAGCCAGGGCCAGTGAGCGACGGGCGACCAGTGACCGAATACGGGAAACCGTTGTCCGCCAACACCACACCGATCCCCGGGCTGACCGTCTGGGAATTGCCGGTCCACGGCGACAACCGCGGCTGGTTCAAAGAGAACTGGCAGCGCGAGAAGATGACGGCGCTCGGGCTGCCGGACTTCGGCCCCGTCCAGAACAACGTGTCGTTCAACGACGCGGCCGGCACCACCCGCGGCATCCACGCTGAACCGTGGGACAAGTTCGTCTCTGTCGCGACAGGCCGGATCTTCGGTGCCTGGGTCGACCTGCGGGACGGCCCGTCGTTCGGGGCCGTATTCACCGCCGAGTTGGACCCGTCCCGTGCGGTGTTCGTGCCGCGTGGGGTCGGCAACGCGTATCAGACCCTGGCAGCCGACACGGCATACGTCTACCTGGTCAACGACCACTATTCGTTTGACGCCCAATATGTTTCGGTGAATCTGGCCGACGAGACGCTGGCCATCGACTGGCCGATTCCACTCGAGCGCGCCGAGCTGTCGGCCAAGGACCGGACGCATCCGCGGTTGGCGGACGTGCAACCCGTCGCACCGCGAAAGACGTTGGTGCTGGGTGCGAATGGTCAACTCGGCCGGGCGCTGCGCGCCGACTACGGCGACGACCCGAGCGTCGAGTTCGTCACCCGGGACGAGGTGGATCTGGCCGGGGACCTGGAGACAGCGGTCCGCTGGCAGGACTACGACACCGTCATCAACGCGGCCGCCTACACGGCGGTGGACGACGCCGAGACGGCAGGCGGTCGGGCCGACGCCTGGGCCGTCAACGTCACCGGGGTTGCGGCACTGGCGCGTATCGCGACGGCCCGCGGCCTCACGCTGGTGCACTTCTCCAGCGACTACGTCTTCGACGGCACGTCCGAGTCGCCGTACCGCGAGGACGACCCGATCGCCCCGCTGGGCGTGTACGGCCAGACCAAGGCGGCGGGCGACCAGGTCGTCGCGACGGTGCCGCGGCACTACCTCCTGCGGACGTCATGGGTGATTGGCGACGGCCACAACTTCGTCCGCACCATGCTGTCGCTGGCCGAGCGCGGCGCCGACCCGTCGGTGGTCGACGACCAGTTCGGGCGGCTGACCTTCACCTCCGAGCTGGCCCGGGCGGTCCGACACCTCGCCACGACCGGCGCTCCCTACGGGACGTACAACGTCACCGGCGCGGGGCCGGCCACGTCGTGGGCCGACATCGCCCGCCGGATATTTGAGCTGGCCGGACACGACCCCCAGCGGGTCACCGGGGTCAGCACCGACGCCTATTTCGCCTCGGCGACCAGGGCGGTAGCACCCCGCCCGCGGAACAGCGTGCTCGACAACCAGAAGCTGGAATCAACGGGATTCATACCCGAGGCGTCCGAAGACTCGCTGGCGCGCTACCTGGGCCGGTAGCAGCGCATTCCCGCCAAGCGGACGCTTGCTCGGGTGCGCCGGGGAGCGCCATGTGAAGATGGAGGGACTATGAGCTCCACAGATCTCAGCCCGGCGTCCCTGCGTGCAGCGTTCGGCTGCTTCCCCATCGGTGTCGTCGCCATCGCAGCCGAAGTCGAGGGCGTCAAGGTCGGCCTGGCCGCCAGTACCTTCGTGCCGGTGTCGCTGGAACCGCCGCTCGTGTCGTTCTGTGTGCAGAACACCTCGACCACCTGGCCCAAGCTCAAGGACCTGCCGGCCCTGGGTATCAGCGTGTTGGGACAGCACCACGACGCCGCGGCGCGCACCCTCGCCGCGAAGACCGGCGATCGGTTCGCCGGCATGGAAACCGAGGCGCGCGAGAACGGTTCGCTGTTCATCCATGGCACCAGCGTGTGGCTCGAGACGTCGATCGATCAACTGGTTCCCGCCGGTGATCACACCATCGTGGTCCTGGCGATCAGCGACATCATCGTCAACCCGGACGTCGAGCCGATGGTCTTCCACCGCAGCTCATTCCGCCGCCTGGAGGCCTGAGTCTCAGCCGCTGCGTCGGCCCGACGACGCCCGGTGCCGACGGACTGCGTCGCGGTTCGCGCAACCGTGGCTGCAGTATTTCTGCGTCCCGGGCCGGGTGAAGTCGACGAAGGCGTTCGTGCAGTCGGTCCGCGCGCAGCGACGAATCCGGTGCATGCCCCGTTCGGCGAGGTAGTGAGCCGCGGCGGCGCTCGTCGCGCCGGCCATCGTGGCGGCGAATCCGACGTCTGGAGCGCGGTAGTGCAGGTGCCAGCCGCTGCCGTCGTGATTGGTGATCGAGGGGCTGGTCGTATAGCGGGCCAGCAGCCGGTTGAGAACGTTCACCCGGTCCTCATCGGTGGGGGCCTCGACCAGGGTTTCCCACTGCCGCAAGAACTCTCGCACCTGCTGTAGATCTTCGGCCGTAGCGTCGTGCTCGGTGGGCATGGCTCGTGCGGTCCATCGATCCTGGAGTTCTGCGGGCGTGGTTGCCGGCCGGTTCAGCAGGTCGGTCACGTTCTGCAGCAGCGGTTCGGTGTAAGGGTTTACACGCATAAGGGCATTACACCAACGTGGCACTGTGCCGTCAACGTCCTCCGTATCGAAGCCCACCAAACCCGTCGCGATGGCCAACCGGCTCGCCGACCGGCGTCCGCTGTTGGCATGTTGCGCCGCAACGTTTCTCCTCCTCGTCTACACCACCGTGGTGACCGTCAGCGCAGCCACCATCGCCGACGACCTCGGGACCGGATTCGCGGTTGCGCAGTGGATCGTCGACGTCTACACCTTGGCCCTCGCCGCCCTCGTCTTGGCGATGGGAACGCTGGGCGACCGAATAGGACACCGGCGGTTGTTCCTGCTCGCCTTGGCCGCATTCGGCGCCGCGTCACTGGCTTGTGCGCTGGCCGAGTCCGGCGGTCTGCTGATCGTCGCCCGCGCGGCCCAAGGCGTCGGCGGCGCCGCGATATTCGCGACAGCGGTGCCGCTGCTGACACAGTCGTATGTCGGACGCGCTCGTGGAATCGCGTTCGCCATCTGGGGTGCGGTTGCCGGCGCGGGCAGCGCGGTCGGCACGCTCGCCGGTGGTGCCGTCACCGAATTCCTCAGCTGGCGTTGGTTGTTCGTCGCTGCAGTACCCGTGTGCGGCTTCGCGCTACTCCTCGGCGCCGTCGCGCTACCGCGCGAGGACCACCGCGGCGGCCGGGTCGACGTCGCGGGCGCAGCGCTGATCACGACAGCGATGACCGGGATCACCTACGCGATGATCAACGCCGGAGAGCACGGCTGGGTCTCGACGGGCACCGTCGCGGGTGCCGCGACCGGTCTGGTGTCCGCCGGCGCATTCGTCGTGGTCCAGCGCTACGTTGCCAATCCGATCCTGCCTGCGGGCCTGTTCGCCACCCGCGGCTTCACCGGCGCACTCGCCGCGGCGTTCGCCTACTATTTCGCCGGTTTTGCGGCACTGCCCGCGTTGTCGCGATGGCTGCAGGGCACCGCGGGCCTGAGCGCGCTGCAGGCATCGCTGATCCTGACCATTCAGCTGGTGGCTTTCATCGGGGTATCGCTCACCTGTAGCGCCCGACTACACGATGCACCGCGAAGCTGGGTGCTCGGCGGTGGCACGGTGCTGACCGGCCTGGCATGTCTGTCGGGCGGCGCCATCGTCGCCCGGCCGCAGTGGACGACGCTCATCGCCGCGCTGGCGGTGACCGGTGTCGGCGCCGGAATCGTCTCACCTGTGTTGCCCGCCGTCGCCGCAATCTCGGTACCGCCGGCGCGCGCCGGCACCGCGGCCGCGGCGGTCAACGCGGCGCGCCAGCTCGGTCTGACCATCGGCGTCGCGTTGTGCGGTGCGTTGGCCGCGGGCGACAGGGGCGCCGGCATCTCGACACCTGGACTCAGCGCGGCGTTCGTCGTCGCGGGGCTGGTTGCGATCTGTGGTGGAGCGATCAGCTTCGGCTTGCTCCGTGCCTAGCGCGTCAGGGTTTGGCGGCCAGTTCCCGCCGGTAACCGTCGACCCGCTGTTCGAGCTCGGCGGCGTCGTCGGGCCGGCCCTCTTTCCGCGCCAGCTCGGCGCGTGCGGAAAGCTCGCGGATCGCGGTGCGGATGTCGTTGACGCTCTTGGTTTCTTGACTCATGCGGCTGCCTTTCGTCGCGGATTGGCTGCCCTTCCGACAGTACGCCGACCCGAAAGAAGTGCCGTGAAATAGACGAAATGGTCGTTCCCAGGCGCTGGGAACGACCATTTCGTTGATCTCGGCGGCTGCCGCCTACCTCCGGAAGAGCTTGTTACCCAGCCAGACGATCGGGTCGTACTTGCGGTCGGCGACACGCTCCTTCATCGGAATCAGCGCGTTGTCGGTGATCTTGATGTGCTCGGGGCAGACCTCGGTGCAGCACTTGGTGATGTTGCAGTAGCCCAGGCCGAACTCGTCCTGCGCCATGTCCTTGCGGTCCAGGGTGTCGAGCGGGTGCATGTCCAGCTCGGCCACGCGCATCAGGAAGCGCGGCCCGGCGAATGCCTGCTTGTTCTCCTCATGGTCGCGCACCACGTGGCAGGTGTTCTGGCACAGGAAGCACTCGATGCACTTGCGGAACTCCTGCGACCGTTCGACATCTTCCTGCTGCATCCGGTACTCGCCGGGCTTGAGGTCCTTCGGCGGTGCGAAAGACGGGATCTGGCGCGCCTTTTCGTAGTTGAACGACACGTCGGTCACCAGGTCGCGAATGATCGGGAAGGCGCGCAGCGGGGTGATCGTGACGGTCTCGGCCGGGTCGAACGTCGACATCCGGGTCATGCACAGCAGCCGCGGGCGGCCGTTGATCTCCGCCGAGCACGAGCCGCACTTGCCGGCCTTGCAGTTCCACCGCACCGCCAGATCGCCGGCCTGGGTCTGCTGAATTCGATGGATGATATCCAGCACTACTTCACCGTCGTTGACCTCGACCTTGAAGTCGTCGAGCCCGCCGCCGGTGTCGTCTCCGCGCCAGACCCGCACATTGGCTTGGTAGCTCGTGCTCATCACTTGCTCCGTTCCGGGTGGGTGGCCAGTTCGGCGTCGGTGTAGTACTTCTCCAGCTCGGACAGCTCGAAGCAGGCCTGCAATTCGGCGGGCATCGGCACCTGTTGTTCCGCGGTGACGGTGACGTCGGGGACGATCTCGTCACCGCCGCCGGCACGGCACACCAGCAGGATGTTGCGCCAGTCGGCGTTCATCTCCGGGTAGTCGTCGCGGGTGTGGCCGCCGCGGCTCTCGGTCCGGGCCAGCGCGGCGCGGGCGACGCACTCACTGACCAGCAGCATGTTGCGCATGTCGACAGCCAGGTGCCAGCCGGGGTTGAACTGGCGGTGGCCCTCGACGGTGATGTTGTGCATGCGGCGCTTCAGGTCATCGAGCTTGCCCAGTGCCGCTTCGATCTCGTCCTTGGTGCGGATGATGCCGACGAGGTCGTTCATCGACTGCTGCAGCTCGGTGTGCAGCGTGTACGGGTTCTCGGCACCGGGATGCTCGTCGAACGGCGCCAACGCTTCTCGGGCCGCGGTGGTCAGCGCGGTGTCCGAGACGACGGGTCGCGCGGGCAGTGCCTTCACGTACTGCGCCGCACCGAGGCCGGCCCGCCGGCCGAACACCAGCAGGTCACTCAGTGAGTTGCCGCCGAGCCGGTTCGAGCCGTGCATGCCACCGGAGCACTCGCCGGCCGCGAACAGACCCGGCGTGCGGGCCGCACCCGTGTCCGGATCGACCTCGATGCCGCCCATGACGTAGTGGCAGGTCGGGCCGACCTCCATCTCGTCCTTGGTGATGTCGACCTCGGCCAGCTCCATGAACTGGTGGTACATCGACGGCAGGCGCTTCTTGATCTCCTCGGTCGGGATACGCGAGGCGATGTCGAGGTAGACGCCGCCGTGCGGGGTGCCACGGCCGGCCTTGACCTCTGAGTTGATGGCGCGGGCCACCTCGTCGCGGGGCAACAGGTCAGGGGTGCGGCGCGCGGAGTCGTTGTCCTTGAGCCACTGGTCGGCTTCTTCCTCGGTTTCGGCGTACTGGCCCTTGAACACCGAGGGGATGTAGTCGAACATGAAGCGCTTGCCCTCGGAGTTCTTCAGCACTCCGCCGTCACCGCGCACACCCTCGGTGACCAGGATGCCCTTCACCGAGGGCGGCCAGACCATGCCCGTCGGGTGGAACTGGATGAACTCCATGTTGATCAGCGTCGCGCCGGCCCGCAGGGCCAGGGCGTGCCCGTCGCCGGTGTACTCCCAGGAGTTCGACGACACCTTGAACGACTTGCCGATACCGCCGGTGGCCAGCACCACGGCCGGCGCCTCGAACAGCACGAACCGGCCCGACTCACGCCAGTAGCCGAAGGCGCCTGCGATGCGATCGCCGTCTTTGACGAGTTCGGTGATGGTGCACTCGTGGAACACCTTGATCCGGGCCTCGTAGTCGCCGGTCTCGGCGAAATCCTCCTGCTGCAGCGAGACGATCTTCTGCTGCATGGTGCGGATGATCTCGAGGCCGGTGCGGTCGCCGACGTGCGCGAGCCGCGGGTAGGTGTGACCACCGAAGTTGCGCTGGCTGATCCGGCCGTCCTTGGTGCGGTCGAACAGCGCGCCGTAGGTCTCCAGCTCCCAGACCCGGTCCGGTGCTTCACGCGCGTGCAGCTCGGCCATGCGCCAGTTGTTCAGGAACTTGCCGCCGCGCATGGTGTCGCCGAAGTGCACCTGCCAGTTGTCCTTGGAGTTCGCGTTGCGCATCGAGGCGGCGCAGCCGCCCTCGGCCATGACGGTATGGGCCTTGCCGAACAGCGACTTACACACCACCGCGACCCGCAGACCCTGTTCCCGGGCCTCGATGACCGCACGCAACCCCGCCCCGCCGGCTCCGATTACGACGACGTCGTATTCGTGCCGTTCGAGTTCAGCCATGAAATAACTCCAAATTGTTGTGAATAGTGTTGAAAATCAAAGAGTTTCGTCGCCGACAAAACTCATCCGACAAACCTGAGGTCGCTGAACCACCCGGCGGACAGGGCCATGACGTAGAAGTCCGTGAACATCAGGGTGCCCAGGGTGATCCACGCGAACAGCTTGTGCCGGGTGTTGAGCTTGCTGACCTGGGTCCAGATCCAGTACCGCACAGGGTGTTTCGAGAAGTGCTTGAGCCGGCCACCGGTGACGTGCCGGCAGGAGTGGCAGGACACCGTGTAGATCCACAGCATGATCACGTTGCCCAGCAGGACGAGGTTGCCCAGACCGAACCCGAAACCGGTCGGCGAGCGGAACGCCACGATCGCGTCGTAGGTGTTGATCAGCGAGATGAGCACGGCGGCGTAGAAGAAGTACCGGTGGGTGTTCTGGATGATCAGCGGGAGCCGCGTCTCACCGGTGTACTTGGCGTGCGGCTCGGCGACGGCGCACGCGGTCGGGGACTGCCACACCGTGCGGTAGTAGGCGCCTCGGTAGTAGTAGCAGGTCAGCCGGAACAGCAGCAGGAACGGCAGGGACAGCGCCGCGTAGGGGATGAGCGAGAAGAGCCCGTCAGCAGGCAGGATCTGCGGCCAGAACTCACTGGCCGCCCCGCACTTGACGCTCAGACACGGTGAGTAGAACGGCGTCAGGTAGTGATAGTCCGCGACGTAGAAGTGGTCCCGCTGGAACGCGCGCGCTGTCGCGTAGATGACGAACGCGGCGAAACCCAGGTCGATGAGAATCGGGGATTTGAGCCAGTTGTCGGTCCGCAGGGTGCGCTGCGGTATCTGCGCACGCGTGGGGGAGAAGACGCCGGTCCCGGGACGGTTGGCGGCGGGTGCGCTCACGAAGAAAGCCTCGATTCCATTGGGGACACGGTCTGTCTATGCAGTTTTGGGACGGCCGCTGGTGGGCACGACCGACTGCCGTGCCCACTGCCGGTCAGCCGCCGACGCCACCGTCGTCGTTGTTCCAGAATTCGCTGGAGTAGTCGTGATCGGGGATCACGATCTTTTCCTTGGCCGGGCCTTGCTGTTTGATGCCGCGGCTGAATTCCAGCTCTTCGATGTCGATGTGCAGCCGATCGATGTCGACGGCCAGGCGCTCGGCGTCATTCGCGATGCGGCGAGTGGCGGGGGAGTCCCCGTATTTGGCGGCCAGCGAGCTGACGGACCGGCGAAGATTGCCGATCAATTCGTGCAGTTCGGTGAGCTCAGTGGTGGTGGACATCATGCGACCTCCTTGGGCTGAAGGGTGTCATAAATCACAGTACGACACCGGATGCTAGTCAGATCCGGAGATGAAAGTGAGACAGGTCACGTTTGTCGGCACGGCGCCGGCATGTCCGACCGGTGTGTGTCGGTACGGTGTGACCATGTCCGATGCGGTACTGGCGCAGCGCGCCGAAGCACTGTTGGCCCTGCACCGGCCGGGAAATCCGGTCGTCCTCCCGACCGTGTGGGACGCCTGGTCGGCGACGCTCGCGGTGGCCGCCGGGTTCTCGGCGCTGACGGTCGGCAGCCATCCCGTGGCCGACTCGGTGGGCAAGCCCGACGGCGAGGGCATGTCGTTCGACGACCTCACGACGCGCGTCAGCCAGATCACCTCGGCGGTTCAGGTTCCGGTGTCGGTCGACATCGAATCCGGCTATGGCGAGGCCCCGACCCGCCTCATCTCTGGCCTGCTGGCCGCGGGCGCGGTCGGCTTGAACATCGAGGACACCGTGCACAAGGACGGTGGGCGCATCCGCGACGCGCAGGAACACGCCGACCTGGTCGGTGAATTGCGCAGGGCGGCAGATGCTTCCGGTGTCCACCTGGTGATCAATGCGCGCACCGATCTGTTCCTGCGCCAGATCGGCGACGAGGCCGACCGGTACGACCGCGCCGTACAGCGGTTGCAGCTGTGTGCGGCGGCAGGGGCGGACGCCCTGTACCCGGTGGGCCGCCACGATGACGACACCCTGCGCCGATTGGCCGCCGACCTGCCGTTGCCGATCAACGCCATTGCGATCCCCGAGTCCGAC
The DNA here is from genome assembly GCF_048282635.1 of Mycobacterium sp. PDNC021. Lineage (NCBI taxonomy): Bacteria > Bacillati > Actinomycetota > Actinomycetes > Mycobacteriales > Mycobacteriaceae > Mycobacterium > Mycobacterium sp. PDNC021. The sequence continues at coordinate 323,878 of NZ_CP182502.1, read as the reverse complement.
GACCCCGCGTCCTTCGGTCCGTTGGGCGTCGGGCGCATCAGTTTCGGACCGTTCCTGCAGCGCGCATTGGCCGTGCAGGCCGCGGATATTCTGGCGCGATGGCAGTGAGCGACAGCGACCACGAGCGCAACGCCGACGAAAATTACGGGTTGTGGTGGGCCGCCGGCGTTGCCGCCGCGGTGCTGTTGATCATTCTGATCTACCAGGTGATTCAGACCTCTGACGCGTCCGAGCAGCCGCCCGGTCCGGTGGGCGAACCCACGGTGCTGACGACGCATCCGACGACCACCAAGCGGACGACGACGACCCGAACCACCACCACGACGACCACCACCACGACGACAACGACGACGGAAAGCACGTCGGACACGTCGACCACGGATGACACGACCTCGTCGACCAGCACCACCACCAGCGGGACTTACACGCCGTCGAGCACTTCCGGTTACGGGACCAGCCCCACGACCACCACGACGACGATCTACAACCCGTACACCACCGCGACCACCTCGTCGCCCGCCGGCGTCGGGTAAGTACCCGCGGCGAACCATCCCGCCGGCCACTCGCCGAAACGGCATTCCAGCAGGCTGCTACCCGCACTTTTCCTGCTGGAATGCCGTTTCGGCGTGGGTAAGCGCAGGTCTGTGACCGGGGCCACTCACTTCACGGGCCTGCGTCGCGGCCTGTGAGAAGAGCGTGACGGTCGATTCACACGCGGCAACACAATCCGCAATATCGGCTCCCTACCTTTTGGTGCATGGACGCGAAGAACCTTGTGGTCGTAGGCCACGGAATGGTCGGGCACCGCCTTGTCGAGGCGCTGCGCTCGCGGGACACCGCGGGCCAGTGGCGCATCACTGTGCTGTCCGAGGAAGCGGACGCCGCCTACGACCGGGTGGGGCTCACCGGATACACCGAGCACTGGGACCGGTCGAAGCTGGCGTTGCCCGGCAACGACTATGAGGGCGACGGACTCGTCGACCTGGTGCTCGGTGACAAGGTCGGCGGTATCGACCGCACCGCCAAGACGGTGGTGACCGAGTCGGGCCGCGGTATCGCGTACGACAAGTTGGTAATGGCCACGGGCTCTTACGCTTTCGTACCGCCGGTGCCAGGTCACCAGCTGCCCGGCTGCTACGTCTACCGCACCCTGGACGACCTCGACGGCATCCGCGCCGCCATGCAGCGGTCGGCCGGACACGGCAACAACACCGGTGTGGTCATCGGTGGTGGTCTGCTCGGCCTGGAAGCCGCGAATGCGTTGCGCCAGTTCGGCATGCAGGCTCACATCGTCGAGCGCGCACCGCGCCCGATGAACCAGCAGCTCGACGACGCCGGCGGTGCGCTGCTGGCCCGGATGATCGGCAAGCTGGGCATCTCGGTGCACCTGGATGTCGGCACCGACGCCATCGAGCCGCTCGACGAGGGCATCCGCGTGCTGCTCAGCGACGGCACCCTGATCGACGCCGGCCTGGTGGTCTTCGCCGCCGGTGTACGCCCGCGGGATGAGCTGGCCCGTGAGGCGGGCCTGGAACTGGCCGAACGCGGCGGCGTCCTGACCGACCTGTCCTGTGTGACAAGCGATCCTGACATCTACGCGATCGGTGAGGTCGCCGCGGTCGAAGGCCGGTGCTACGGCCTGGTCGGTCCCGGTTACACCACCGCCGAGGTGGTCGCCGACCGCCTGCTCGGTGGCGCCGCGGAGTTCCCCGAAGCCGACATGTCCACCAAGCTGAAGCTGCTCGGCGTCGACGTCGCGAGTTTCGGTGACGCCCAGGGTGTTACGCCCGACTGCCTGCAGGTCGTGGTCAATGACCCGGTGAAGCAGACCTACGCCAAGCTGGTGCTGTCCGACGATGCGCAGACCCTGCTGGGTGGCATCCTGGTCGGCGACGCGTCGTCCTACGGCGTACTGCGCCCGATGGTCGGTGAGACGCTGCCCGGCGACCCGCTGGCGCTGATCGCCCCGGCCGGATCCGGTGAGGGCGCAAGCGCTCTCGGTGTCGGCGCCCTGCCGGACGCCGCCCAGATCTGCTCCTGCAACAACGTCACCAAGGGCGACCTGTGCGGCGCGATCGACGGCGGTTGCTCCGACGTCGCCGGCCTGAAGGCCTGCACCAAGGCCGGCACCTCGTGTGGCTCCTGCGTGCCGCTGCTCAAACAGCTGCTGGAAGCCCAGGGCGTCGAGCAGTCCAAGGCTCTGTGCGAGCACTTCCCGCAGTCGCGGGCCGAGATGTTCGAGATCATCTCGGCCACCTCGATCCGTACGTTCTCCGGCCTGATCGCCAAGTTCGGGTCCGGAAAGGGTTGCGACATCTGCAAACCCGCCATCGCCTCGATCCTGGCGTCGACCAGCAGTGGTCACATCCTGGACGGCGAGCAGGCCGGCCTGCAGGACTCCAACGACCACTTCCTGGCCAACATCCAGAAGAACGGCAGCTACTCGGTGGTGCCGCGGGTTCCGGGCGGTGACATCACCCCGGAACAGCTGATCCTGATCGGTGAGATCGCCAGGGACTTCGGGCTTTACACCAAGATCACCGGTGGCCAGCGCATCGACATGTTCGGTGCGCGGGTCGACCAGCTGCCGGAAATCTGGCGGCGTCTGGTCGACGGCGGCATGGAATCCGGGCAGGCTTACGGCAAGTCGCTGCGCACGGTCAAGAGCTGCGTCGGTAGCGACTGGTGCCGCTACGGACAACAGGATTCGGTGCAGATGGCGATCGATCTGGAGCTGCGTTACCGCGGTCTGCGTTCGCCGCACAAGCTCAAGATGGGCGTCTCGGGCTGTGCCCGGGAATGCGCTGAGGCCCGCGGCAAGGACGTCGGCGTCATCGCCACCGAGACCGGCTGGAACCTGTACGTCGGCGGCAACGGCGGGATGACGCCCGCCCACGCGCAGCTGCTGGCCGGCGATCTCGACGACGAGACCCTGGTCCGCTACATCGACCGGTTCCTGATGTTCTACATCCGCACCGCGGATCGGTTGCAGCGCACCGCACCGTGGGTCGATCAGATGGGCCTGGACCACGTCCGCGACGTTGTGTGCAGCGACTCTCTCGGTCTGGCAAGCGAATTCGAAGCCGCCATGGAACGGCACGTCGACGGCTACTCCTGCGAGTGGAAGGGCGTGCTGGACGACCGCGCGAAGCTGTCGCAGTTCGTCTCGTTCGTCAACGCGCCCGACGTCGCCGACCCGACCATCGAATTCACCGAACGCAACGGCCGCAAGGTGCCGATCGGTATGCCCACCGTCCCGCCCGCGAAAAGCTGATCAGGAGGCCGCAATGACTCTCAACGACCTTTCCGAAGTTGCCCAGTACCAGGACCGTTCGGAGTGGACCGCGGTGTGCTCCTACCACCGGTTGGTGCCCGGACGCGGTGCCGGTGTGTTGCTGCCCGACGGCACCCAGGCGGCGCTGTTCCGCCTGCACGACGGCTCGCTGTATGCGGTCGGCAACATCGACCCGTTCTCCGGTGCGGCAGTGATGTCGCGGGGGCTCGTCGGTGACCGCGCTGGCCGGGCTTGCGTGCAGAGCCCCATCAAGAAGCAGGCCTTCGCTCTGGATGACGGTGTCTGCCTCGATGATCCCTCGGTGAGCCTGCCGGTCTACCCCATCCGGGTCTGGGCCGGGCTGGTCGAGATCGGTCCGCTGGGAGTCGACGTAGCCGCCTAGATTTCCGCCGAAACGGCATTCCAGCAGGGAAAGTGCGAGTACGCGCCTGCCGGAATGCCGTTTCGTCGGAATTCAGCGCGTGCAGCTGTTGTCCTCGATGGTCTGCGCCACCCAATAGGCCGTGAACTCGATGATCAGGGCGATCTCCGCGATCAGCACCGCGTGGTTGAAGCCGTTCAGCGTCTGATGCAGCACCACCGTGGTCAGCAAGGTGCCGGCCATCAACAGTGAGATCGTCTGGTAGGCAACGCGGTACCGACGCCCGCATTCCGGCGCGGCTCCGAAGGCCGAGCTGAACACCGTCAGCACGATGGCGCCGAACATCGCCGCCGCGGCGATGCCGTGCGCATTGACCCGGAACCAGTCCGGAGCCGCGATCAGCACCACGACGCCGGTGCCGAGTACCGCGCGCTGCAGCCACACCGCGGCGCTGCCGAGAAGGGTGTTGGGCCGGGTGGGCCGGAACAACAACCACGATGCGACGCGCGAGCCGGCGAGCACCACCGTGACCGTCCAGGCGTTGAACAGCACTGCGGCCCCTGTTTGCACGGCTACGGGATCAGTTGTGCCGCAATGTAGTACGGGCCGAGTAGTGGGGACGACGGCGATCACGAAGGCCAGCACCCCGGCCAGATTCAGCAGCGTGTTCTCGGTGTCGCTGGCGCCCTGGTACACGATGAGCATGGCGCCGATCGCGAACAGCGCGCCGATGAAGACGGCATGTGCGGTGGTGAAGTAGTAGGCACTGATCGAGGTCTGCCAGCACGTGGCGTGTGCCCGCTCGACGACCAGCGCTGCACCCAGCAGGACAGCCATGACGACCATGCCGCCGCGAAGGAACCGGTAGGTGTCCAGCGCCACGTCGTTGCCCGACCGCTTGGCCATGCCTCCAGTATCCCAGGCCGAAACCGCATTCCAGCAGCGAAAGTGCGAGAGGCGGCCTGCTGGAATGCCGTTTCGGCGGAATCTAGGCGGCGATCGACAGGCGGGCGGTCCGGAACCGGTGCGCAACCAGCTTGGCGACGCCCGGGTGCCGGCCCAGCGGGTCGGTCACCACGTCGGCCCCGCACGTGTACAGCCGGTCCTGAAAGAGGCCGTCGGCCAACAGGAATGACGCCACGGCCACCCGCTCGGCGCCACGCTTGCGCAGCCGGGTCACCACGTCGCCGACCCAGTGCGTGCCACTGATCGCGAACGCAAGCTCGACGCGGCTGCCCAATGTCGCCGACAGCATGGCGCAGGTTCGGCGCAGGTCGCTGGCGGCGCGCGGGTCAGTGGTCCCGGCAGCGGCCAGCACCACGGCATCCGATGGACGCCAGCCTGATTCGATCAGCCGGTCGGCCAGTACCCGGACCATCGCGGTCGAGGGGCCCAGTGCCGGCGTCACAGTGACGTCCAGATGTCCGCTCGCGGCGATCCCTTCCGGGATGTCCTTGTGGACGTGGTACCCCGAAGACAAGAAGGCCGGAACGACGACGGCCGGACCGTAGGGCAGCCCCGACAGCACTTCGGCCGGCGTGGGGCCGAGGACGTCGACGAACGCGGTGTGCACCCGGCGGTCCAGCAGTCCGCTCACCCGCTCGGCCAGATCGCCGATCATCGCGACACCCGAGCCCTTGCGGGTGCCGTGGGCGACCAGGACGGGGTTCACAGCGCACCTGCCGCGTAGTCGTCGACCGCCAGCCGGTAGCCGCGCTTGACCACAGTTGCGACGATTTCCTTGTCGCCCAAGGTGGTTCGCAGGCGGAGCACCGCAGTCTCGACGGCGTGCGTATCCGTACCGCTGCCGGGCAGCGCGGCCAGCAGTTCCTGCCGCGACACCACCGCGCCGGGCCGCAGCGCCAGCGCACGGACGATGGCCATCCCGGCAGGCGACAGGTCCCGGACCACACCGTCGACGACGACACAGGTACCGCGGATCTCCAGGTCGTGCCCGGCGGCCCGCAGCTTCCGGGCCTGCAGCACCGGCAGCTCGTCGGCGATGTGCCGGGCCAGCGCACCCAGGCGCATTCGCTCGGGCGCGAAGGTCGGTACTCCCAGCCGGGCGAGCGGCCGTGCCGTCACCGGTCCGACGCACATGGCGCGCACCTGGGTCCGAAATGCTTCCAGCACTTGATCTTTGACGCCGAGTTCGGTCGCGCGCAGCAGGGTCGCCGCAACCGCGGGCGCCGAGGTGAAGCTGACGGCGTCGAGCCTGCGCTCGGCGATGTCGTTGACCAACGAGTCGAACGGCCCACCCGGCGGCATGGGTTGCCACCGGTAGACCCTGATCGGGACGACTTCGGCGCCGGCACGGCGCAGTTCGTCGAGAAACTCGGGGAAGGGGTCCCAGTCGTCGGTGGCGCCATGCAGCTGAACGGCGATCCGCAGGCCCGAGATGCCGCCCTGCAACAGGTAGCCCAGCACCTCGCGGGACGACTCGGACTCGGGTGACCATTCCTCGGGCAGCCCACCGGCGCGGAGCGCGCCGGTGGCCTTGGGGCCGCGGGAGACGATCCGGGCGCGGCTGAGGGCATCAGTCAGTTCGCCGGAGACTCCCCAGTCGTCGGCGGCGGACATCCAGCCGCGGAACCCGATGCCGGTGGTGGCGATCAGCACGTCGGGCGGTGTCTCGATCAGGGCGCGCGTGTTGATGCGCAGCTCGTCGTCGTCGGGCAGCGGCACCATGGCAATGGCAGGGGCGGCGATCACCGTCGCGCCACGGCGGCGCAGCAAGGTACACAGCTCATCGGCTCGTCGTGCGGCGGTCACCGCCACCCGAAATCCGGTGAGCGGGGCCCGATCGGGTTCACTCATGTGTCTAGTGAACGGACCGTGTGTTTCCGAACGGTTACCCGGCCATTGCTCAGCGGTGTCACTCATGATCGATTGATGAAGTTGTCCTCACAATCGATATTGACCTGGTGTTTTCCCGGTCAAAACCTCACAGCGCTACCAAACGTCGCCGTCGCGCCAGTCGCAGGTGAGGTCGGCGGTGGTGTCGACCTCGACCGAGACCGGCAGTACGAACAACGAGTGATCGTCCTCGGGCGTGCGGTTGACCCCGGCCGGAGCCAGCACCGACGTCGTGCCGCGCCACGGCTGCCAGCCGCGCGCGGTGTAGATCGGGCGCCCCGCGTCCGAGGAACTGAGCGCCCCGATCTCGTAGGCGCCCCGAATCACCTGCTCGACGGCGTCCAGGACCGCGCCGGCCAGCCCCTGTCCGCGCCAGTCCTCGCGGACGGCAACGGCTTCGACGTACCCGCATCGCAGTGCGGTGTTGCGATAGATGAGCCGACGCTGCACGACTGCGCCGTGCGCGATGATCGCGCCGTGGTGGCAGATCAGCGCGTGCATACCACCCAGTGAGTGCTCCCAGTCCGCATCAGAGAAATCGCCGTCGTAGGCGTCGATGACCATCTGCCGTGCGCCATCGCGGGTCTCGGCATCGAGATCAGCGGTGTGGACCAGGCGCGCCGTGTGAACGTTGTGTACGCGGGAGAGATCCGTGGGGTGCACCCCCTCGTTCTACCAGGATTGCGCAGCCCGCGCTGGTGCCTGCGGGGGTTCAGCCGCCGAACGGGTGACGCGGCCTGGACCAGTGCATCCGCACGTGCTGGCCGGGCCGGATCTGCCCCACCTTGTCGATGTCGTGGTCGGCGACCACACCGATCACCGGGTACCCGCCGGTGACCGGATGGTCGGGGCCGAGGATCACCGGCAAACCGTTGGGCGGCACCTGAATTGCTCCCCGCGTCGCCCCCTCGCTGGAGAGCTGGCGGTCTGGCCAGCGGTGCTGTAGTGGCCGGCCGTTCAACCGCATGCCGACCCGGTCGCTGCGGTCGGTGACCACCCACTCCGTGTGCACCAGGGCGTCCGGGTCGACGAACCAATCGTCGCGCGGACCGGGGACCACCAACAGCTCGAGCAGGTCCTCGGCGATGGCGGCCACGGGTGCTTGATCCAGTTCCGGGAACTCTGCGGTGTGTTCGCCGATGGTCAGTACGTCACCGGCCTGCAGGGGCCGCGGGCCGATGGCCGACATGACGTCGTAGCTGCACGATCCGAGCACCGGATCCACCACGAAGCCGCCGCGGACCGCGACATAACTGCGCAGGCCGGTGTGCGGGGCGCCCAGGGAGATGACGTCTCCGTCGTGCGCGTAGTGGATGCTGTTGGTGCCGAAGAGCTTTCCGTTGGCCGATGGATCGGCGTCAGCGCCCGTGACTGCGACCGCGACGCCCTCCTTGCCGCCACCGTGGACCCTGGCGGAAAAGCCGCCGAATGTCACCTCGATGGTGGCCCGGTCGTTCGGGTTGGCCACCAGCCGGTTGGCCAGCGTGTGCGAGCGGCGGTCGGCGGCGCCCGAACGGCTCACGCCCATGTGAGCCAGTCCGGGACGGCCCAGGTCCTCGACCAGCGCGAGCGGACCGGTCTTGAGAATTTCGAGTGTTGCGGTCATCGCTGTTCCCCTAACCGATCGCCCGGAATTGCACGCACATGCCCGGAATCAGCAACGCCGGCTGCGCCCGCTCGATGTCCCACAACCTGGCGTCGGTACGGCCGATCAACTGCCAGCCACCCGGGGTCTCCCGCGGGTACACCCCGCCGAACTCGCCGGCGAGGGCCACCGACCCGGCGGGCACGCGGGTTCGCGGCTCGCTGCGTCGCGGCACCTGGAGCCGCTCGTCGCCACCCACCAGATAGGCGAAGCCCGGTGTGAAGCCGCCGAACGCGACCCGCCACAGGGATCCGGTGTGGGCGGCGATCACCTCGTTCGGAGCCAGCCCGGTCAGCGTGGAGACCTCGTCGAGGTCCATGCCGTCGTACACGACGTCGATGATCACGTCGGGCTCCTGCGAGGCGCTGGCCTCGGTGTTATCGGAGGCTTCGAGGTGCAGCTTGGACAGCCGCTGCCCGGTGGGAATCTGATATCGCGGCGCGGCGAGTTTGATCAGAATCGTCCGCGAGGCCGGGACGATGTCGAGCACGCCGGGTAGATGCGCAGCTCTCAGCGTGTCGGTCCACGCCAACACCTCGGCGGTGCTGTTCAATTCCAGGAGCAGCGCCTGGTCGCCATAGTCGCGGATACTGTCGAGCGTTGGCGATTTTGCCGTGTCAACGTCTTGAACTGTGACGGTCATCACCAAAATCTACTCGCGAGTAGCGGGAAATTGACGCTTCTTTAACAGCTCGCCAGAGGAGCCTTAAGAATCGCTCAGACAGCAAAGTCGTAGGTCGGTTCGCGACGCTTGATGTAGCTGATCACGCGGTAGGTCACCGGCAGGAAAAGAACCTCGACGGCGGTCTTGTACAGCCAGCCCTGGCCGGTGTAGACGGCGAAGTCGTGGAAGGTGCTGATGCCGATGGCGTTGGCGGCGATGGCGCAGAACACCAGGGTGTCACCGAGCTGCCCGGCGAAGGTCGAGCCGACCAGCCGCGCCCACAGGTGCTTCTCCTTGGTGCGTTCCTTGATGGCCACCACGACCCACGCGTTGATGGTCTGTCCGACGATGAACCCGGCCAGACCCGCGATGATCAGCTGCGTGTAGGAGTGCACGACGTTCTCGAAGTGCGCCTGGTTCGGGTAGAAGTCGGCGGCCGGCAGGTAGATGGTCGCCCAGAATGTCAGGGCCGCAAGGATATTCATCGCAAAGCCGAGATAGATCGCGCGCCGCGTGGCCTTGAATCCGTACACCTCCGACAGCACGTCGCCGATGATGTAGGTGAGCGGGAAGACGATGAAGCCGCCGTCGGTGATGATCGGCCCGAATGCCACGCCCTTGGTGGCGGTGACGTTGGAGATGATGACCAGGGCCGTGAACACCGCGATCAGGATCGGATAGTAGGTCGATCCGACCTGCGCGAAGCGGGCGTGCTGTTCGGGGCGCTCGGTGCCGATCACGCCGATCATCTTGGCAGGCGGAACGGCGGGTGCAACCCGGAGCCGGGTTCGGGCCCGGATCGGGTCAGGCTAGCGCCGCGGTCAGCAGGGGCGGCAACTGATCGGCCACGGCCGGATAGGACAGCACCGAGGCGAACGCGATCGCCGCGGACAGGTCCTTGTTGGGGAAGACGATCCGGTTGGCTTTGGCCTGGCTCAGCTGAGCGACCGTCGGGTCGGCCAGCACGGCGGGCCGCTGGTCGTCAGCGTCGAGAGTCCAGATCAGCACGTCCGCGCCGCGGAGCGCACTGGCCATCTGGTCGCGGGGCACGAAGGCGTGTTGTCCCTTGGTGAAGGAGTCCAGCCCGTCCGGGATGGCGATGCCCAGCTCGCCGAGGAACTCGGTGCGCCACCCGGAAGGCGTGATCTCGACCCCGTCCGCGGTCGGAAGGCCGTTGACGATCAACATCTTTCGGCCGCTGAGTCTCGGGTTCGCCTTACCCGCGCCGGCGAACTTCGCGTCGACGCCGTCGATGAGCTTCTTCATGTCGTCGGCCTTGAAGACTGCCTGTCCGATGACGTTGGCCTGGTCTTTCCATGGTTCGAAGAAGGCGTCCTGGCCCGATTGGGCGATTGTCGGTGCGATGGCCGACAGCTTCTTGTAGGTGTCGGCATCCAGTCCGGCGTTGGTGGCGATGATGAGATCGGGCTTCAGGGCGGAGATCTTGTCCACCTGGATGCCGTCGTTGAGGTTCAGGACGGCCGGCTGTGCCGGACCCAGAGCGGGCTGGGCCCACGGCCACACCGCGAACGGTTGGTTTCCGAACCACTCGGTCACGGCGATCGGGACCACGCCGACCGCCAGCAGTTCGTCCTGCCCGGTGAGGCCGGCGCACACCACGTTCTTCGGCGGTGCCGGAATCCGGGTGGAACCGAATGCGTGATTGATCGTGACCGACCCGTCGCCGGCAACGGTGCCCGAGGCCGGCGGCTTGGTGCATGCGGCGACCGCCACGGCACCGGCGGCACCGGCGGCCAGTGCCAGGAAGCTACGGCGCGAGCGGTTTGGGTGCACGTCGGTGAGTCTTTCACCTGCCCCGGGGAACGGCAGCGGTAACACGCGCACGGGGTCGGTACCGGCCGGGTGCCTCGAGCTGCGGCACCAGACGCTCGCGGCCCGTTGATCTAGTTTGCCCACAACGTAAATATCGATGGCGTGCCGGCATCGAGGCGAATGGAATCGCGCAGCATACCTTGGGTACGTACTCCTTCAGATTATTAGCTGTACACCAGAGTGTCGTCCGTCGGTCGGCGGCCGCTAGCTACGTGCTTGCCTAGGGTAGCGATTCTTAAATTGCTGGTAAATACCGGTGTGTAACCGGCGTTTCCGGTGGGTCGCGTGGTCCGTGCGTTACCTGTGAGTCGCTTGATGTTGTTAGCGGAAACCGGGTGATGTCAGTCGTTTGACGTATCGTCGGGCACCCCATCGCCGTGCTGTAATTGGGATGAACGTCGTTCTTTGACGGACAAGAGGGATTTGCTGGGAGGCGGCTATGGCGATGGATTCTGGCGGACTGAGCGTCCCGCGTCGACGTGGTCGGACCGAGCCCGCGGCGGTACGCCAGGGGCTCGCCTCGAGGCGGCCGGAGCTGGTCGTGACACGGCATCTCCCCGAGCTGCTCGTTGGCCTGCGGTGGATGTACGACACCGCGCAACCGGACGGGGCTGCGGTGAGTGCGGGCGGTCAGATCGTGCGGTCTGGCCGGCGGACCTTGCGGTTCCGTCCGCAGGACTGGCAGGGGCATGCGGTGATCGAAATCGTCGGTCCCGCCGCCGCCGGCGATCCGTCGCCGCGAGCCGAACTGGAGGCGTACGTCCAAGCTCTCGATGACATGGGCGAAGAAGTGGTGGCCAGCTGGATCGGCCGCGGAGGCCAGGTGCGGAGCATTGCGTTGGCTCGGCCGGTGCATCCGACGCTGCGCGCGGCCGTTGATCGCTATGTGGCCGGCTGCTCCGAGCATCCCGGCCGGCAGTGCGCGTGCGGCCGGCGGGCCCGCGACTGCAGCGTGTCGCTGCGCGCGGTTGAGCGGGCCGTCGGCCGTCACCAAGTAGAGTTCGACGCGCTGGCGGGGCCGTGGCCCGATGCGCTGGACCCGTCGGGAGAATTGAGGGTGATCGCCGCGGGAGTGGTGCCTCAACTCGCCGAACACATAGTGACCGGCAGCGCCGTCTGACCGTTTCGCCGGTATCACGCCGATAAGTCGGGAAAGTTTCATTTCCCGTTCGGTTATCGCTATGCCCGAATGATCTTTATTATTCCGTTACGGACACCGCGGGGGCGGTGCCGGAATTAATTGACGGAAGCGTCTTATATGGCGGTCGGGAGGTGTTGTTGCGATGACTGCGCGAGTGATTACCGGCCTGCTGCTGGCGGCCCTGGCAGTGGCTGGTCTCGGCGTTTCTGCCCCCGCATTGGCTGATGTCGGAACGGGCCAGATGGCGGCCTGCGCCGAACGGGGCAACCCGCTCGACTGCGTGCCGACGAATGCCGCGGCCAACGCGGCAGAGGTCGCCTATCTCACCGAGCTGCACGGCCGGCTGAAGAGCAGCGACGCCGACCTGCTCAAGACCGGCCGTCTGACCTGCAATATGTTCGTGTACGCGGGTCAGCCGACGGGCGATGCGGTGAACAATATTTCCAATTCGTTGAAGGTGAACAAGGCCTCCGCGACTTTCGTGATGGATATGGCGATGGTGCATTTGTGCCCCGGCCTCAACATCGGTCCCGACGGAGTGCCGCGCCCCCGCTTTTAGGCCGGGAGGGCATTCACGTCGAACCGGCGTGAAAGCGATGTAGGTAAGAGGGCCAGTCCCAGGTATTCAGGAATTCCTTTGCGGCGGCGTAGCCGTTGTCGTAAAGACGCTTCCGATCCGCCTGGGAAATGTCGAAATTCAGGTATCCGATGCCCGCGGCATCGACGACGATCGTGCGCGCTGCGACCGATGGCTGCCGCAGATAAGTCTGGTCATGTCCGAGTAGTGCGGTGTTGATGAGGTTCTCCAAGAGCCGCGGTGCACCGGGTAGATCGACCACCGGTGCCAGCCCTGGGCCCGGGTCGCCGTCGCCCTGGGCGGCACGCTGGGCCGTGACGGTGATGCCGAAGCTGGGCCAGCGCGGCACCTTCCCGTCGGTGCGATCGAGCGAATACATCGGGAAGTTCGACAGCAGACCACCGTCGATGAGGGTCGACATCGTGCCCGAGGCGCCGGTGATCGTCACCGGACGAAAGATGAACGGGATGGCCATCGACGCGCTGACCGCGTCGGCGACGGACTGTTCGTCGGGATCGAGGCCGTACATCCTGCGGTAGTCCCAGGGCAGTCGGACCAGCGTGCCGCGGGTGATGTCGGCGACGGTGACGACCAGGCGGTAGCGCTGCTCGGGCGGCAGCTCGCGGTCGTCGAGTGCCAGATCGCCGAAGGTCCGTACCCCCAGATTGCGCAGCTCGCCGGCGACCCAGTCGTGGACGGTGTCGCCCCGGTACATCCCCTGGCCGCGGAAGGCGGTCCAGTACTTGCCCAGCACCGGGATTCGGCTGGTGCCAACGGGATCCAGGAACTTGCGGTAGGGCAGGGACATCGCCAGCTCGTGGAGTTGGTCACCGCTGAGCTGACAGCCGGCCGGCTGACGACGATTCGCGGCGGCGATGACAGCGCCCACCAGGGAGCCGGCCGACGTTCCGGAGACCCGGCCTACGCGATAGCCGGCGTCACCGAGGGCGACGACGGAGCCGACCAATCCGATCGCCTTGACGCCACCGCCCGACAGCACCAGATCGGCGGTCTTGACCGGGACCGCAGGGGAGTCGTCGGGCCTGTGCACCATTGGTCACGATGCTAGGTGAACGACTGCGGTTTGCCTTGGACTGCAACGGCTTGTGACGGCAATGCGGCGCTGGTTGCGGGTGTGGCGGGCGTTACACGGGCACTCAGCCGATTCTTAGGCGCAGACTAAGCCGCCCTCAGTACGCATCCCTAATGTTGCTGGCACATCGAAGATTTCACCGGAGGGGGGTGGCGAATGGAGCATCGGTACTGTGACCGCATGTTGGCGGCACGCGCATTTGTAATGGCAATGTCCATGGTCCTTCTCGTCCCCACCGCGGTGGCAGCTGCAGACGACGACGCACCTCCTCCCGGCCCTGCGGGGCCGCCGCCGGTCTCGTTCTCCATGACCTCCGGGGCGCCGATTCGAGACGGCGCGACCTACGGCATCGGAACGGTGATCGTCGCGCACTTCGGCGGTCCGGTCGATGAGGCTGCGGCCGCTCGGGACCTCGTGGTGACCGCGAACCCGCCGGTGGCCGGGTCCTGGCACTGGGTCAACAACACCACCGCGCACTGGCGCCCGCCGCAGTACTGGGCGCCGGGCACCGTGGTGTCGGTGGCCGGGGGCCCGACGTTCACCATCGGCGCTTCCCATGTGTCGATCGCCGACGACGCGACCAAGAAGGTCAACGTGTACGACGGCGGCGCGCTGGTGAAGACCATGCCGACCTCCATGGGGCGCGGCGGCACCGAAACCGTCAACGGCAAGACCCTGAGTTTCTGGACCCAGCCGGGTGTTTACACGGTGCTCGACAAGAGCAATCCGGTGATCATGGATTCGTCGACGTACGGGCTGCCGATCAACAACCACCTTGGATACAAGGAGACCATCCCGTACGCCGTGCGCGTCAGCACCGACGGTGTGTACCTGCATCAGCTCGACGCCACGGTGTGGGCGCAGGGCAACACCAACACCAGTCACGGGTGCCTGAACCTGAACCACGACAACGCGCAGTGGTTCTACAACTTCTCGGTGCCCGGCGACGTGGTCGAGGTGCGGAACACCGGCGGCAAGCCATTGCAGCTGTGGCAGAACGGCGACTGGAGTGTGCCGTGGGACCAGTGGTGATAACGATGCGGTCAATGTTGAATTGCGGTCGCGTCGATGTGACGCACACCACAAAGCATTAGGTACACTGGGCAGTGTCACGGCAAAAGTCCTAGTCACGACCGGTACTTAGCCGATAAAATTAGATAGCTGAAACAAACAGTTTGAGGTCAGGAGTGGTCGTGGGAGCAGTAGCGCATTTGCCGAACCAGTTCGAGCCGGCACAGCAGTCGGCGGCGGACGCATCGTTGATGGACTTGTTGACGACGTGTTCGGGCATCATCGAGTCGACCTTCGCCGACCGCATCCGTGAGCTCGGTGGTACGGAAGCCGAAGTTCACCGGATGTCGTCTTCGGCGGCCTACGCGGTGTTCGCCTGGTCCACCGGCCGCGGCTTCGGCGTCTGAGTCGGTAGACCGGTAGCGTCCGCGCCGACGTTCGGCGCGCGCTGCCTCCGGTAGCCCACCCGGCCTGGCCGGCCCCGTCATTCCACCCGTACACCCGCTGGTGCCCGTTTCGGTGCGACAACCCTGTCGCACCGAGGCGGGCATTTTGCGTTCTGGCGGCAGGGCCCGCGCATATGCGGCCAGCCCCCTCGTCCCGATTCAAGCGGTCGCCGCAACAAATGTGGACGGAGTGCGTGTGTTCAATCGTGATGGCAATCTGCCGCCGGTTGCCGAACCCAGGGACCTCTGACGTCCTGAAAAGGTACGTGGGTTCAATCGGGATGACTGCCAGTAACAACCTTCGCGCCACTCTCCTCTAGCGCACAGAAAAACGCCGCGCTGAGGCAGGCAGTCTCAGCGCGGCGCTTTCGGTACGACGGGTCAGACGGTCGCGTCGACCTTCTTGTCGGGGGTCGGCCAGGGCACCGGCACCGGACGCTGGCGCACGATCTGCGGCCACCAGAACCACTTGCCCATGAGGGCCGCGATCGACGGCATCATGAACGACCGGACGACCAGGGTGTCGAACAGCAGGCCCAGGCCGATCGTGGTGCCCACCTGGCCGATGATGCGTAGCTCGCTGATGATCATCGACGACATGGTGAAGGCGAAGACCAGGCCGGCGTTGGTGACCACCGAGCCCGTGCTGCCCATGGCCCGGATGATGCCGGTGTTCAGGCCGGCATGGATCTCTTCCTTGAACCGGGCCGCCAGCAGCAGGTTGTAGTCCGCGCCCACGGCCAACAGGATGATCACCGACATCGGTATCACCATCCAGTGCAGCGGTAGGCCGATCAGGTACTGCCAGATGAGAATCGACATACCCAGCGACGCGCCCAGCGAGATCGCCACCGTCGCCACGATCACCGAGGCCGCCACCACCGCTCGCGTGATGATCAGCATGATGACGAAAATCAGTGCGAGAGCGGAGATTCCGGCGATCATCAGGTCGTAGTCAGAGCCCTCGGCCATGTCACGGAAGGTCGCCGCACTGCCGGCCAGGTAGATCTTGGAGCCCTCCAGCGGGGTGCCCTTGATCGCCTCCTTGGCGGCCTGCTTGATGGCATCGATGTGCGAGATGCCTTCGGGGGTAAGCGGATTGCCCTCGTGCTGGATGATGAACCGCACCGACTTGCCGTCCGGCGAGATGAAGTTCTTCATGCCGCGCTTGAAATCGGCGCTGTCGAAGGCCTCGGGCGGCAGGTAGAACGAGTCGTCGTTCTTGGACTTGTCGAAGGCCTCACCCATGGCGCTGGAGTTCTTCTGGCCCTCGGCCTGCTGATCCAGCTGTCCCTTCTGGGTGGCGTACATCATCTGCATGTACTTCTTCATGTTCTTCATGGTCTCGATCTGCGGGGGCATGACCTGGACCATCTGCTTCGTCAGCGCGGACATCTTGTCCATGTCGGGGATGACGGTCTGGAAGTCGTCCGTCATGGTGTCGATGCCGTCGAGGGTGTCGAACACCGAACGCATGGACCAGCAGACCGGGATGTCGTAGCAGTGCGGTTCCCAGTACAGGTAGTTGCGGATCGGCCGGAAGAAGTCGTCGAAATCGGAGATGTGGTTGCGCAGATCCTCGATGTCGCCCAGCATGCCGTGCATCTTGCCGACCATGCTGTCCATGACGGTTGACATCTGAACCGTGATGGCCTGCATCTTGGTCATGGTGTCGATGCTCACCTGGATGTCAGCCACCTGCTTGAGCATGTTGGCCATCATGTCCTGCTGGTACTTCTGGTTCATCACCTGCGTGGTGCTCTGCATACCCAGCTGGAACGGGATGGTCGAGTGCTGGATGGGCGTGCCCTCGGGCCGGGTGATGGCCTGCACCTGAGCGATACCAGGAACGGCCACAACGGCTTTCGCGATCTTGTTGATCACCAGGAAGTCCGACGGGTTGCGCAGGTCATGGTCGGACTGGACCAGCAGCAGATCGGGATTCATGCGGGCGGGCGAGAAGTGCCGGTTTGCGGCCGCGTAGCCCTCGTTGGACGTGAGGTCCGCAGGCATGTACTGGCGATCGTCGTAGCTCGTCTTGTAGCCCGGGATGGCGACCAGGCCGACCAACGCCACGGCGATCGTGGCGACCAGGATCGGGCCCGGCCAGCGGGTGATCGCCGCGCCGATCTTGCGCCAGCCGCGCACCCGCATCGCGCGCTTGGGTTCCAGCGTCTTGCCGAACTTGGTGACCACGGTGATGAGGGCCGGGCCGAGGGACAGTGCGGCGAGCACCACGGTGACCATGCCGATGGCCAGCGGGATGCCCAGCGTCTGGAAGTACGGCAGTCGGGTGAAGTGCAGGCAATATGTCGCGCCGGCGATCGTCAGACCCGAACCGAGGATCACGTGCGCGGTGCCGTGATACATGTCGTAGTAGGCGTCCTCTTTGGACATCCCTGCGGTGCGCGCTTCCTGATACCGGCCGATCAGGAAGATCGCGTAGTCGGTCGCCGCCGCGATGGCCAACATCGGCAGCAGGTTGGTGGCGAAGGTCGACAGGCCGATGACGTTGTAGAAGCCGAGCACCGCGACCAGGCCGCGCGCCGCGCCCACCAGCACCATGACGATGAACAGCTCGATCAGCACCGTGACGAACGATCGGTACACCAGCAGCAGCATCACGATGATGACCGCGAATGACACGGCCTCCATGACCTTCAGGCTGCGATCGCCGGCGACGTTCATGTCGGAGGCCTGGGCGGCCGCGCCGGTGACATAGCTCTTGACACCAGGCGGGGCGGGCACGCTGTTGATGATCTTGTCGACGGTCTCGACGGACTCGTTGGCCAGCGACTCGCCTTGGTTACCACGCAGGTAGACCTGCACGTAGGCGGACTTGCCGTCCGCGCTCTGGGAGCCGGACGCGGTCAGCGGGTCGCTCCAGAAGTCCTGGACGTGCTCGACGTGCGCGGTGTCGGCCTGGAGCTTGGCGACGATCTGGTCGTAGTAGGCGTGCGCGGCGGCGTCCAGCGGTTCTTGGCCTTCGAGGACCACCATGGCCGAGCTGTCGGATTCGAACTCCTTGAAGTCGGAGCCGACCTGCTTCATCGCGATCATCGACGGCGCGTCGTGCGGTGACATCGAGACCGACCGCATCTTGCCGACCTCGTCCAGCCCCGGAACGATCGTGCTCAGCACTACCACGATGGCGATCCAGGCGAGGATCACCGGGATCGCGAGCGTGCGCATCAGACGCGGGATCAGCGGCCGGTGCGGCGGTTGCTCGGCCTTGGGGAACGAGTCGGTGGGGGTATCGAGGCTGTGGTTGCTCATGCAGATTTCACCAGGCAGAAGGTTTGGGCGTGCACGCCGGTGGAGGTGCGGGTGTCTTTGAGTTCGTCGTCGACGTGGACGGTGCAGGTGATGGAGTCACCGTCGCCTTGGGCGACGATGTTCGGCGACGCTGCCGGTGCGGTGGTGGACAGGACGAGTTTCCAGGGCAGCATGGCGTGGTCGACGCGCTGCGGTTTGGCGTCCAGGTCGAGGTAGTTGATGTCGGCGTAGGCGCCGGGTTCGCCGGTGATCTCGTAGGTGACGACCTTGGGCTTGAACGGTTTGGCGTCGTCGGCGAAGTTGCGCGGGGTGACGATGACGGGGTTCTGGCCGAAGTAGCCGCGCACGCGCTGCACGGTGAAACCGGCGACGAGGGCCACGGCGAGGATGAGCAGCGGGATCCACGCCTTCTTGAGCGCAGTGCCGATCATGCAGCGATCTCCTTGGTCATGCTGACCTCCCCGTTCCTCGATTGCTCGACATGCCTTGGCGGATTGCGTGACCTGGGGCGCTGCGCACCGTTTGTGCGGCGCCGCCAGCTGTGTCACATTCAGTCTGCCGATCGGCAGACTCAGAGTATCCACCAAGGTAAACTTAGACAAGTTAAGCGAATGAATTGATGCAGGTCGGTGCGCACATCGGGGCATCCCGTGTGACGCACGTGACGTCGCCGTGACAGCGGTGGCCAGGGCTACACGGCGACCACCCGGTCGGCGGTGAACAGGGAGCGGGGATTGGCCAAATCGGTGGGGCCGCGCGGATCAGCGCGCACGCGGGTGATCGAAGCGGCCCTGGCGTTGTTTGCGGAGCACGGCGTGAACGGCACATCGCTGCAGATGATCGCCGATCACATGGGGGTCAGCAAGGCCTCCGTGTACTACCAGTTCCACTCCAAGGACGACATCGTGCTCGCCGTTATCCGGCCGGTGTTCGCCGACCTCGATCAGCTGGCCACCGCGATCGAGGCCGAAGAGCGAGGGCCGGCCCGGCAGGAGGCCGCGATCACCGGGTTCGTCGAGCTCGCGGTCCGGCACCGGCGCGTGACAGCAGTCTTCTATCGCGACCCGGCGATCGACACCCTGGTCAACTCCCACGAGGAGTGCAGCGCCATCAATCGGCGGCTACGCAGCGTGCTCGGACTGGACGGCGCAGACACCGAGACCAGGGTGACCATGTCGCTGGTGATCTCGGGCGTCTACGGCAGTGCGATGGACCCCGAATTGCAGGACATTCCCGACGGCGAACTACATCGCATCTTGTTGCAGTCCGCGCGTCGGTTACTGCCGATCGGGGAGCGGGAAGTTATTCGGCGATGAAGACCGGGATCAGACGGTCGGTCTTGGTCTGATACTCGGCGTAGGGCGGGTAGGCCTCAACTGCCCGGTCCCACCACTCCTGGCGTTCGTCGCCCTCGAGCTCGCGGGTGGTCAGCTCCACGACCGTCTCGCCGTCCTGCGCCGTGATCTGCGGGTTGGCCTTGACGTTGTGGTACCACGACGGGTGCTCCGGGGCGCCGCCCTTGGACGCCACCAGGGCGTAACGGCCGTCGTGCTCGACCCGCATCAACGGCACCAGACGCTTCTTGCCGGACTTGGCTCCGGTGGTGGTGAACAGGACCACCGGCCGATCGAGGATGTGCACGCCATCGGTGGTGCCCTGCGCCAGAATCTGTTCGGTCTGCTTGCGGACCCAGTCGGTGGGGCTCAGTTCATGTTCGGTCACGTCAGTTCCCAACGGATTGAGGAAGCCGGGTTATTCCGGTCGAACCCAATTCTTACCGGTCGGCGGATGTCCCGGGGCGATCCTCGGCCGAAATCCCCTTGGGCGCACTGAGGTGGCCAACCCGAGCGACCTAACTTAGGTTAGCCTAAATTATGTGTCGACGATATGGGAGACGCTGCCGCCGGAGGTGAGTTCGGCGATGCTCGCGACCGGGCCGGGGCCCGGTTCGTTGTTGGCGGCCGGCGCAGCGTGGCGTGGATTGGCTGCCCAATATGGCGACGCCGCAACGCAATTGACGGGCATCCTGGCGGCGGTCCAAAGCGGGGTGTGGGACGGCTCGACTGCCGAGCAGTACGTGGCCGCCCATCAGCCGTTCTGTCACTGGCTGACTTCGATGAGTGCCGTCGCCGAGTTGATCGCCCAGCAGCACGACACCGTCGTCGCCGCCTATACCGTCGCCGTCGCGGGCATGCCGACGCTGGCCGAACTCGCTGCCAACCATGCCGTTCACACCAGTCTGCTCGCGACGAATTTCCTTGGCCTCAACACCATTCCGATCGCGCTGAACGAAGCCGACTACGGCCGGATGTGGTTGCAGGCGGCTGCCACCATGCGGGTGTACGAGGGCGTGTCCACAGTGAGCGTGCAGTCGTCGCCGACCGCATCGCCGGCTCCGGCCGTCCTGTCCGCTGATTCTGGCGCTTCGGCCCGCGCCGCGTCGGCGACGTCGGGTTCCGGTCAATTCACGTTCCGCGATCCCGCGGGCATTGTGGTCGAGCAGGTGCGAAAACTCGTCAACGCGCTGGCCGAGTGGGCCCGTGAGCTGCCGGAACCGTTGCGCAGCATTGCGACTCAAGCGTTGGACGGCGCGGCTGCCGCGGTGAACGCCAAACTCTTCAGCATCCTCACCTACTCCGTGCTGGATCCGCTCATCTATTTCGGCCCGTTCGCCGCGGTGCCTGCGCCGGCGGCCGCTGCTGCCGCGGCCGCGGCAGCGAGCGGTGTTCCGCCGGCCGAGCCCGTCCCGGACGTAATCCCGGGTCCGGTGGCCGAATCACCTGCATTGGGCCACAACGATATTCAGGATCGCAGTGATTGGCCGACGGCCGGAACGACGCCGGCGGGCATGACGTCATCGGCCGCGCCGCAAACCGGTTCGACGCCGGCTCCGTCATCGCCGGCCGCACCGATGGCTCCTGTGCCCGACGTGCCGTACCTGTACGCCGTGGGTGTCGGCCCGGACGGGGAGGGTTCCGCGCCGACGGTGCGTGGTTCGGCTACGCAGGTGGCATCCGCCCCGGCTCAAGAACCGGTGGCGGCGAGCGTGGCCGTGGCCGAGCGCCGCGCGGCCCGCCGGCGCCGGAAAGCGCGGCAATACCGGCACGAAACAATGGCGGCCGATGGTCGGATGACTCTGCCTGGCACACCGGCAGAGCCCGACGTCATCGGAACCAATCGCGATGCGGGACTTGATGTCTCGGCTCGCGGGTTGGTCGGCCCGCGGGCGACGGTGTTACGCGAAGTGGTGCGTACGCCGATGCTGCCGTCGACCTGGGCTGGGCCTAGTTGACGAACCGCTGGGCGCGACTGGGTGCCGATGCGGTGGCGCGGGCCTGCCGGTATCCGACCAAGCCGCCGGCGGCGGTGAGGGTGATGATGCCGGCGAACCCGGGGACGGCGACCGCCGCCACCTCGCTGAGTCCCGCGGCCCGCAGGTAGTCCGGATAGCCCGGCCGGAAATCCGTCGATGCGACGAGGTGGCTCTCGGCGGCGAAGACGTTGCGGGGCTGGATCGGCGGGACTGGCTTGACGGGTGTGCCCGGAGCGCCGGGCGAGACGTCGCGCGGTACCGAATCCGTGCTTGCGGCAAAGGTTTTCGGAATCTGGGGCGCGTTCTGCTGGAGGGTCCGGTTGTCCAGCGGCGACTGGATGAGGGGCATGCCCGGCTCATATTGCAGGAACGGCAGGTTGGACGCGGCTGCCGCCAGGTCTCGGACGGTGCTCTCGATGGGGTTGATCAGGGCATCGGCGAAGACCGGCAGTGCGGCGAGACCTGGAATCGGCACGGCTTCGACGACTGTCGGGAGGGTGGTCTTGACCAGGTCGAGCGCCGTCAACGGAACCTGGGCGGCCATCAGTGGGAGTTGCGCCAGCGGGGGCTTGGGTGCGGCCGCGGCGGTGGTGTCCTCGGTGGTCTTGGCCGGCTCCGGCGCCAGGGCGGCAGACGGTTGTGGTGCCGCGATGTTCGTCGGCGCGGGGGCCGACGCGGCGAACGTCGATGCGGCGCCAGGCGTCAGCTGCGGGGCGTTCTGGTTGGGCTTGATGCCGGGGATGATGCCGGTCAGCGGTGCGCCGCCGATGATGCTGGTCGGGTGCTGGATGATGCGGGTGAACTGACCGACCATGCCGCCCAAGGTGTTCGGCAGACTCGACGACGAGCTGCTGCCCGTGGTCGAGCCCGTGGTGGTCGAGGATCCGCTGGTCGTCGATGTCGTGCCGGTGCCGGTGCCGGTGCCGGTCGTCGTCGACGTGTCCGAGCTGCCGGTGGTGCCGCCAGTGGAGGTGCCCGTCGTGGTGCCGGTGGTGCCAGTGGTCGAGCTGCTGCCCGTCGTGCCCGTAGTTGAGCTACTACTACTGCCGCTGGTGTCGGAGTCGGAGGACGGAAGCGCGAATGCGACGGCGGCTTCGGGAAGGAATGCCAGGCAGCCCGCGGCGAGGAGGCTGGAGGCGGCGGCGAGCCGCGCGTGGGGCATCACGCGGAGATCACCTCCCCTTTTCTGACCAAAGTGCAGTATGTCACACCCGTCTGACCATTACCTATGAACAAAGTAAGGCCCTACTCCGGCGTCAATTGATGCGGGGTGTGTTCGGTGCTCGGTGGCGGGTCAACCGGGTTCTGGCGGAACTCCCGAAAGCCTGCATCTGGCCCGGTATTGACGCCTCTTTCAAATTGTTCCAGAAGGTGCTAATGAGGCAAATGTGACTACTGGTGTTATTGAGTTGAAGCCCCCATAAGAAAAGGAGACAGAATTTCAGTCCGGTCTCAGAGATCAACGTAGCGAAACGCATAGGGTTCGAACGGTTATCGGTCCGTGTTGTATTTGTGACATTTGTAGCCCACCGTTACCGAAGTGAAATCAGTGCCCAATGTGGCGCCGAGCACTCAGGAACAGGGAGCGTGCTGATGACCGCAACGACTGAAGTGACGTACCGCAGGCGATCGGTGGCTGCCCGCCCGGGCCGGCCGAAGACCGGAAGGACACAGGTCGGCTCCGTGGATGTCATCGCGACATCTGCCGCGGTGCTGCGGCCTGTCGTGGTGGCCGGGGCGATCGTCGCCGCGGCTCTCATGTGGGGGCCGCGCGCCCAGGCCGACGTCGTCCATGACGCGCTCAATGATGTCGGCATCGGCAACAACGGGCCCGTCAGCAACGCGATCGCCGAGGTGGGTACCTCGATCTGCCCGCTGCTCGTGCAGCCCGGCAGTCAGATGGCCAGCACGGCAACTCAGATGAGTGGCAACGGCGGCATCGCGCCGCCGCTGGCCGGGTTCGCCACGCAGGTCGCGATCCAGACTCAGTGCCCCGCCTTCATGACGGCGCTGGCCAACGGGAACATCCCGGCGTTGATGAACGGCGGCTTGCCGGTGGCACCGCCGGGGCTGCCCTCCGTCGGGCTGCCGGACCTGTCGGGCGCCACCGCGGCGCTTCCGGGCGCCCTGGGCGCGGTTCCGGGCACGCTGGGCACGGCTACCACTCCCGTATCGAGCGTCTTGGGCGCGGCCACGGCTCCGGTGCCGGGAACGTTGGGTGCGGTGACGGCACCGCTGCCGGGGACGTTGGGGGCCGCGACGGCACCGGTTCCTGGTGTGCTCGGTGCGGCGACCGCGCCGTTGGCTCCCGCGCCTGGTCTGGCCACCCTGCCGGCGGTCACGGCGCCCGCGCAGGGCCTGCTGGCACCCGCGGCGCAGGCGCCGTTGCAGCTGGCTTCGTCTCCGGTCGTGCCGGCGATTCCTGGTTACTGACGTCTGACCCCGTCCACCGGATGCGGGCGGGAATGCATTGAGGGCTGTGGCTTTTCGAAGCCACAGCCCTCAATGTTGTTGTACTACGTGCTAGCTGTCGTGGCTGCTGCTGCTGCTGCTGCTGCTCGAGCCGTGCGACGAGCTGCCGCCCTCGGGGGCACGGTGCTTGCCACCGGTCGAACCCGCGGGCACGGAGACCGAACCGCTGGCACCATCGGGAGCGCTGTGCTTGCCGCTCTTCGAGGTGGACTTGTCGGTCTTCTTGGACTTGCTCGAGTCCGCCTTCGTGGACTTGTCGGCGGTCGACTTGTCGGTGCCCGTCTTGTCGTCCGACTTGCTGTCCGACTTCGTGTCGGACTTGGTGTCCGGCTTGTCGGTGCCCTTGGACTCGGTGCCCTTGGCGTCGGTGCCCTTGGCGTCGGTGCCCTTGGTCTCGGTGCCCTTGGTGTCGGACTTCTCGTCGGTCTTGCCGGCGGGCTTGCTCGTGTCCTTGGCCTCGGTCGGGCTGTCCGTGGTGGCGCCGGAGCCGGTGCTCTCCGTCGTCTTCCCGGTGTCGGTGGCGGCGGGCGTCTTGTCCGGCGTGCTGGACGCAGGCGACGTCTTGGCCGAAGCGCTCGGCGTATCCGACTCGGCGGCAGCGGGTTTGACCGTCAGAGACAACGGCTGGGTCGTGGGCACGACCGTGGCCGCAGACAGTGTCTTCAACGAGGTGGTGGCGGCCAACGGCGTTGCGGCCAAGGGGAATCCGGAGAGAATGGCGCCCGGCAGGGCGTTCAGTCCGGCGATGAGCGCGCCCGGCAGGGCGCTGATGCCCTTGATGATGGTGGCGGGCAAGGTGCTCAGGTTCTGCAACGCAGCGATCGCGGTCTTGATCGCGGTGTTGATGAGCACGGGGATGGTCGCCGTCGTGCCGTTGAAGAACGAGGCGTTGATGGCGTTGATGCCCTTGATGATGGCGTTCGGTGCCGCGATCAGGGTGTTGACGATCGGGAGCAGCGTGGCGGCGTGAATCGCCTTGTTGATGTTGTTCAGGCCCGTGATGATCGCATTCGGGCCCTGGATGAGCTGGGCGACGAACGGGCCGACCGTCTGGGCGTAGAGCGCGGCGTTGAGCGTGTTGAAGGCCTTGATGAACTCATTGGGGCCGGCGATGAGGTTGTTCACGAACGTCTGGTACGTCGTGAATGGCAGCGAGATCAGCTGCAGCAGGTCTGCCGGGAAGGCAGTCAGGTAGTACTTCTCCGCGTAGGTGGAAACGGCGGTCACCGCGGAATGCGCCGCGGGCACGGTCTGTGGCCCGGGCAGCGGCGCCACGGCTCCGACCGAGGCGACGATGCACACCGAGCACATTCCGGCAACGAGAGACGAAGGCAGTGCGTTGTGCCGAACAGCGATTTGCATGATGGACCCCGGATTCAGTGAAGCAGAACGGAATTAGGCGGTCTGAAGGTAGCGGAAACCAGGACTCGCCTCTAGCTGAGAAAATTCACCCCTCGGCCGTCTGACCTGCCGATACGTGCGCAATTTGCCCGCCCGGGTAAATAAATCAAGCTGAAGTTTTCCAAGAATTCATCCAGGGTCCAGGGGTTACGACCGGCAATCGGTTTGCCGGGACGCGGTGTGGGCGCTCGCCGAACGGGTCGCGGTGTGATGTGGTGGTGACGATGTCCGACTTCACATTCCGCGCCGCGGGGCTGCTGGCTGCAACCCTGACGGGTGCGGCGCTGGTGCTGGCCGGGAGCCCGGCGGCGTCTGCCGATCCCGCCACGGACGCGCAAGGGTTCGTGGATTCGACGGCGCGCTGCCCGACGGGCGATACCGCGGTGGCTTTCGGGAGCACCGCCTCGTCGCGGGTGGCCATCTGCAAGAGCGCCGGCGGTCAATATCAGTACCGCGGCGTGCGCATCAGCGATGGTGCGAAGCTGATCATCTCCGCCACCGCGGACGGCAGCGGCCGCTACACCGCGACGAGTGACGGCATCACCTATGTCGTGAGCGCCAAATCGCTTGACATCAGCGCGGGTTCACAATCCATCAGGTCCGAGCCCATGACCTTTTATCGCAGCGGCGGGCCGCTGACCGGCACGGCCGCCGCCGCGCCCGCGCCGGCGGGCACGCCACCCGCACCTGTCACAGGAGCTCCCGCGCCCGTGCCGACCACTCCACTTCCGCCGCCATTGCCTGCGGAAGTCGGTGGTGCCCGCCCTAGCGGGCACTGACGCGATCAGCCGACGGCAGTCTGGGAGTCCCAGGGCTTGGCGGGGTGAATGCCGCAGCTGCAGGCGTCGATCGACGGGCAGGTGCACTGCAGGCCCCACTCGACGATCGCCCGGGCGAGATGTAATTCCGCGATCTTGGTGTCGATCTCGACGAGCTTGGCCGTGGCCAGTGCGCGCGTCGAGGGGCGGCCGGGGGCGTCGTCGGCGAACAGCAAGAGGATCTCGTCCAGGGAGAACCCGGCGGTCTTGCACACCCGGATGACGTTGAGCCGATCGACGACGGCGCCGTCGTATCGGCGCCGGCCGCCGACCCGCGCCGGTGCGGGGATGAGACCGATCTGTTCGTAGTAGCGCAGCGTCGTCGCGGCGACGTCGGTGCGCGCCGACACTTCGCCGATGGTGAACGTGGCCATGACCCTCCTGGATCGGGCTTGACTTGGAGCCAACTCTAAGTCGTTGACTGTGTGCATGGCTACCAACGCACAGCGATCAGACATCAGCGAGTTGAGTAGGACCCGGTACGCACTGCTCCGGAGCTACCGGAAAAGTGGCGAGCCGGTCGATACCCCGATGTGGTTCGCCGCTGCGGGCAACTCCGTCATGTTCCGGACCAAGCGCGGACCGAAAACCGCACGTCTGCGGGCGCATCCGCAGGTGGAGCTGACCGCCTGTGACTATCGCGGCCGAAAACTCAGCGGCGCCACCGTATTCACCGGCACGGCGACGATCCTCGACGACGTGGCTGCGGCTGCCGCGAATCGCGTGCTGCACCGACGCTATGGGTGGCAGTGGAATCTGGTGCCGCTCCTCAGGATTCCGGGCGTGACGCAGGTACACGCCGGTCTGCCGTGGCGCGAGAAATGGCGCAAGGCACGGAATCGGAATGTGTGGGACGACAGCGTGATCGTGCGCGTCGACTTCCCATAGGCGACGCCCACGCAAAAACACGGTGCCGACACCAGGATTGGTGTCGGCACCGTGTTGGAGGTCGAAGGTGTCAGAAAGCCGGCGTCGCGAGATGCGTCCTACGACGGTGGTGGTGAAGCAGGGCACTCAGCCAGCGGAGATCGATCAACATGTTCAGTTCCTGTCTTACGCGGACTTCTTGGTGAGGAACGGCAGCAACCGACGGCGCTCGTACATGCTGTCCGAGAAATGGTGCAGCGCTTCGGAGACGGAGGTTGCGGTCGGGAAGGCGGACTCTGCGCCGCAGGCCAGCAGTGCGGTCGAAACCGGCTGGGATGCGATCAGGGACCACTCATTACCTGCTGCGATGCAGCTGTCGTTGACCTTGTCGAGCAGTTCGACACAGGACACTGCGAACGAGGTGACCCCGCTCAGGTCCAGGATGAACGGCTTCTCGGGAAGGACGCAGCGCCGTGCCTGCGCTGCTACCAGGTCCACATCGGATTCGTCGATGACTCCGGTGACGGTGAGTACCGTCGCCAGTTGGCGGCACTGGGCGCGCACCTCGGCGTCGCCGCAGGCGACCGCCGGATTGCCATAGCGGAAAGCGGCTGTCGATGCCGAGTCGCTGGTGACCATAGCCATGTGATGCCTCCCTTCGATGTTGCCGAACGCCCGACTGCTGTGTCGTTTCTTCGGCTCAAGATCGAAGTTATGTGCCCAAGTTAAGGTACCGGGGAGTAAGTCCTAAATCATCGCTAAGAAGTCTGATAGCTCCAGCTAGCAAACATGGTCTCGGCGGGGTAACGCTCACGGACGGCGCCACTGGTTGCCCTGATAGCCCACCCACGGCGAATAGTCGGCGATGAGCGGCTCCTGCGGCGGCCGCAACTGCTCCGGCACATGCTGCAGATTGATCCGGATGCGGTACCAGATCGAGCTGGGTCCACGCATGCCGTCGACCAGAACATCGATGGCTTCCAGGGCAGATGCCGCTTCGGGATGACGGAACCGCCACACCTCGAGGGCGGCCATCGCCTCGTCGCGGGTCTTGGTGCGGGCAACCTCGATGAGCGGCATCTGCGACGCGCGCCGCCCGTCGGCCGATGCGCCGCCCTCGGGTTTCTCCGCCTTGGGCATCGGACCCAGTTCTTCGGCCAGCGCCAGCAATCCCTCCAGACCGCCTGCAGCGGCGTCCATCCCGGCCCACGGGTCGCCGAATTGCGCGTACCGGCCGGGCACCGTCGCCACGGTGAATTCCTCGGGACGGCAGCCCGGGACCTCGTCCCAGAACAGCGGTGTCGAGACCCGGGCGTCGGGCCGCGACCGCACCGAGTACGCCGACGCGACCGTGCGGTCCTTGGCGTTCTGGTTGAAGTCGACGAACACGCCCTGGCGTTCCTCTTTCCACCATCGGCTGGTCGCCAGGTCGGGTGCGCGTCGCTCCACCTCGCGTGCCACCGTCTGGGCGGCCAACCGCACCTCCTTGTACGACCAGTTCCGCTCGATCCGGGCATAGATGTGGAAACCCCGCGAGCCGGAGGTCTTGGGCCATGCCGTCAGCCCGTAGTCGGTGAGCACATCGCGCACCACGATGGCGACGTCGAGGATCTGTGGCCACTCGACACCCGGCATCGGGTCCAGGTCGACGCGCAGTTCGTCCGGGTGTTCCAGGTCGTCGGCCCGGACCGGATGCGGGTTGAAGTCGATGCAACCCAGGCTCACCGCCCACACCAGCCCGGCGGCCTCGTCGATCACGGCTTCTTTCGCAGAGGTACCGGAGGCGTATTTCAGCTCGGCCACCTCGATCCAGTCCGGCCGTTTCTCCGGCGCCCGCTTCTGGAAGATCGCTTCCTGCGCAATGCCTTTCACGAACCGCTTCAGGATCATGGGCCGCCGGGCCACGCCGCGCAGCGCGCCGTCGGCGACGGACAGGTAGTAGTTGACCAGGTCGAGCTTGGTCACCCCGGGTTCCGGGAAGATCACCTTGTCCGGGTTGCTCACGGCAACCTCGCGTCCGCCCACCTCGAGGGACCGCGAGTCACCCATGTGGACAGCGTAATCGGCCCGATAATTGGGGCGGGAGTTCCGGCCGTGTTGCCCGGGGTGTCACATATGGTTGGCTCATGGCGAAGCTGACTGACCTCCCGTCGCAGGTGGCAAACAAGGTTCAGGAAACTTTGGAGAAGTCGGTCGGTAAATACGTCGACCGCGGCGCCGCCGAACTCCACTACGCCAGGAAGATGTTCGAGGCGGGCGCCCTCAAGCTCGAGTCGCCGCAGCACATGGCGGCCATGCTGGCCGACATCGTCCGCTGGGGTGAGATCGGCATGGTCCCGGCGCTCAATGCGCGCCGGACTCCGCACCGCACCGCCGTCATCGACGACGACGGCGACATCACCTTCCAGGAGTTCGACGACGCCGTGAACGCGACGGCCAACGCGTTGCGCGCCAAGGGCGTTCAGGCGGGCGAAGGCGTCGCGATCCTGGCCCGCAACCACCGGTGGTTCCTGGTGTCGGTGTACGGCGCGGCGCGTGTCGGTGCGCGAATCATCCTGCTCAACACCGAGTTCTCGGGTCCGCAGATCAAAGAGGTCTCCGAGCGCGAGGGTGCCCAGCTGATCATCTACGACGACGAATACGCCGACGCCGTCGCGCTTTCGGAGCCGCCGTTGGGCAAGCTGCGGGCGCTGGGGCACAACCCGGACAAGCCGGAACCGTCGGGCAGCGTCGACGAATCACTGGCCGACGTTATCGCTCGGACCAGCAGCCTCGCGCCGCCGAAGGTCGCGAAGTCGGCTTCCATCATCATCTTGACCAGTGGCACGACGGGAACTCCCAAGGGCGCCAATCGAAGTGCTCCGCCATCGCTGGCCCCGGTGGGTGGTGTGCTGTCCTCGGTGCCGTTCAAATCCGGCGAGGTGACCAGCCTGCCCGCGCCGATGTTCCACGCGCTGGGGTACCTGCATTCGACCATCGCGATGCTGCTCGGCAGCACGCTGGTGTTGCGCCGCCGGTTCACGCCGGCCACCGTGCTCGCCGACATCGAACGCCACCAGGTCACCGCCATGGTGGTGGTGCCGGTGATGCTGTCGCGCATTCTCGACGAACTCGACAAGACATCGCCGAAGCCGAACCTGTCGAGCCTGCGCATCGTCTTCATCTCGGGTTCGCAGCTGGGGTCCGAGCTGGCGACGCGGGCACTCAAGGATCTGGGCCCGGTGATCTACAACCTGTACGGGTCGACCGAGATCTCGTTCGCCACCATCGCCCGCCCTCAGGATCTGTCGATCAACCCGGCGACGGTCGGCCCGGTGGTCAAGGGCGTCCGCGTGAAGATCTTCGACGACAACGGCAAGGAGCTGCCGCAGGGCAGCGTCGGGCGCATCTTCGTCGGCACCACCTTCCCGTTCGAGGGGTACACCGGCGGCGGTGGCAAGGAGATCATCGACGGGATGCTCTCGTCGGGCGACGTCGGTTACTTCGACGAGCGCGGACTCCTGTACGTCAGTGGCCGGGACGACGAGATGATCGTCTCCGGCGGTGAGAACGTGTTCCCCGCCGAGGTCGAGGATCTGATCAGCGGGCACCCCGAGGTGGTGGAGGCGACCGCGATCGGGGTCGACGACAAGGACTTCGGCGCGCGCCTGCGGGCGTTCGTCGTCAAGACCGAGGGCGCGACGGTCAGCGAGGACGACATCAAGACCTACGTCCGAGATCACCTGGCGCGCTACAAGGTTCCGCGCGAGGTCGTCTTCCTCGACGAGTTGCCGCGTAACCCGACGGGCAAGATCCTCAAGCGGGCGCTGCGGGAGATGGACCTCTAGTTACCGTTGACGTACCAGGACAGGCAGCCGGGCTTGTCGTGGCACGCGATGATGGCACCCGCGTCGGGAGCCGCGCCGCGCACCTTGGGGATGTTCCGCACAGGCAGGTTGCAGTTCACGACGTACGGGTTCCACGGGACGACGCCGTTGACGCACGGGTCACCGCCCGCCTGCAGCGTTGTCGTCGGGCTGCGTAGGGCAGTCGGGACGACCGTGAACGAGATCGCGATGGCCCCGATGGACACCAGTCGCAGTACCCGCGCCGCACGTGTCGTCAGCTCGTTTGTGGTCATGATCGTCACCACCAACCAAATCTTCCGCTTACGTCAACGGTACGCCTGGTCCATACCTGCGAACAGTCGGGAAAACCCCCATTTCTGCTTCGAAATGAGGGTTTTCACGTGCGCTCGCGCGAAACGGTTACGGGTCGCGGGGCAGGCCCAGCAACCGCTCGGCGATGATGTTCAGCTGCACTTCGGAGGTGCCGCCGTAGATGGTCGTCGCGCGGCCGGCCAACAGATACTCGTCCCACCGGCCCGAGGGCTGTTGCGGATCGCCGATGACCGCGTCGCTGCCGAATGACGCGACCCCGAACTCGGCGTAACCCTGACCGGTCTTCATGGACAGCAGCTTGGAGATCGCGGCGGCGGGCATCGGATCGCCGCCGGCGAGGGTCAGCAGCGTCGACCGCATGTTGAGCAGTTTGGCTGCGTGCCCCTCGGCGATCAGCTTGCCGGCCTCGTGACGTTGCAACTCGTCGAACTCGCCGGCGCGCAGGAACTCCACGAACTGTTCGAGACTGGCCAGGAACGGCGGTTCGCTGCTGCCGATCGACACCCGCTCGTTGGTCAGGGTGTTCCGGCTGACCTCCCAGCCGCGGTTCACCTCGCCGAGCACCATGTCGTCGGGCACGAACACGTCGTCGATGAAGACGGTGTTGAACATCGCGTTGCCGGTGAGTTCGCGCAGCGGCTTGACCTCGACGCCTGGGCTGTTCATGTCGAGCAGGAAGTACGTGATGCCCTGATGCTTCGGCGCGTTCGGGTCCGTCCTGGCCAGCAGCGCGCCCCAGGCGGAGAACTGGGCTCCCGTCGTCCAGATCTTCTGGCCGGTGATGCGCCAGCCGCCGTCGACCTTGACGGCCTTGGTGGTCAGGCTGGCCAGGTCACTGCCGGCGCCCGGCTCGGAGAACAGCTGGCACCAGATCATGTCGCCGCGGAACGTCGGCGGCAGGAAGTCCTGCTGCTGCTTGCTGGTGCCGAACGCCACGATCGAAGGGATGATCCAGGCCGCGATACCCATCTGGGGGCGCCGCACCTTTCCGGTGCTGAACTCCTGGGCGATGATGATCTGCTCGATCGGCGCGGCGGCCCGGCCCCACGGCGTCGGCAGGTGCGGTTGCACCCAACCGCCTTCGGCGATCGCGGTGTTGCGTTCCGGCCCGCTCGGAAGCGCTTTCAGCGCAGCCACTTCCGCGCGTATCTCGGCGCGCAGCTTCTCGGTGTCCGGATCGAGGTCGATATCGATGGACCGCATGCCGGAGGTCGTGGCCAGGTCCACCACTTGCCGTGGGTGGTCGGCGGCGCGGCCGAACCCTGCGACAAGCGCGATGGCGTGCCGGTAGTAGACGTTGGTGTCGTGCTCCCAGGTGAAGCCGATACCGCCGTGCACCTGGATGCAGTCCTGAGCGCAGTGCTGGGCGGCGACGGGCGCCAGGGTGGCGGCCACGGCGGCGGCGAACTGGTAGTCGGAGTCGGCGTCGCCGGATGCGTGCTCGTCGAGTGCGCGGGCGGCGTCCCAGACCGCACCGGTGGCGCGCTCGGTCTCGGCAATCATGTTGGCGCACTTGTGTTTGATGGCCTGGAACTGACCGATCGGCCGGCCGAACTGTTCACGAATCTTCGCGTACTCGGCGGCGGTGTCGGTGGCCCACCGCGCGACACCGACACATTCGGCCGACAGCAGCGTGGTGATCAGGGCCCGGGCATGCGCCGGCGTCAGGCCGGTGAGCACGCGGTCGGCACCGACCGCGACGCCGTCGGCGCGCACCTGGGCCGCGGGGTGCAGTGGGTCGACGGTCTGGATCGGGTCGATCTGCAGCGCCGCGGTATCCAGCACCACCCACTGAGTGCCGGCGTCGACCGGGACGACCAGCAGTGCGGCCTGCGCCGCGGCGGGGACGGCGCGGATGTCACCGCTGACGACGAGTCCGTCGCCCTGGGTGGTGGCGGTCAGACCCGAGGCCAGGGCGTACGCGGCGATGGTCTCGCCGGAGGCCAGGTCGGACAGCAGGGGTGACTTGGGGTCGTGCGCGGCGATCAGCGCACTGGCGATGGCCGAGGGGACGAACGGTCCGGGGACGGCGCCGTAACCGAACTCGGCCAGGGTGATCGCGAGCTCGAGGATGCCGAAGCCTTGTCCGCCAACGGCTTCCGATAGGTGCAGGCCCTGCAGGCCTTGGTCGGCGGCTGCGCCCCAGTAGGGCGGCGGGTTGCTGATCGGGGTCTCGAGGGCCTCGTGCAGCACCTCGGACGGCGCGACGCGCGCCACCAGGGATCGGACCGAATCGGCCAGATCGTTGTGCTCGGACATGATCGCGATGGGCATCGTTGCCTCCTGTGACCTGCTGTGGGCGTGGAATGGCGCACCCAACCAAATAACTGGTCGGTTGGTTCCGAGGGTAACCCACTTGACGGGTGTCTAGAAGTGCACCTCGTTCACTACGTTCGCCAGCTGCTGTCCAGTGGCGAGTCGCTCGCAGTTGGCGACGGCTTCTTCCAGATAGCGACGCATCGTGTCGGCGGTGTACCAGGTGACGTGCGGGCTGACGACGACGTTGTCGAGCATCAGCAGCGGATTGCCCGGATCGACGGGCTCGGTGGCGAAGACGTCGAGGCCGGCGGCCTGCAGTGGCCCGTTCTGCAAGGCAGAGACCAGTGCGGCTTCGTCGATGACGGCGCCGCGTGACGTATTGACCAGGACCGCACCCGGTTTCATCCCCGCCAGTGCGTCGGCGTCGAGCAGTCCTTCGGTGTGCTCGGTGAGCGGCAGGTGCAGCGAGACGACGTCGCTGGTGGCGAGCAGCTCAGCGAGCGTGCGCCAGCCGGGGTGGCCTTGTGCGCCAAGGGTATTGGTGTGCACGACGGTCGCGCCCATCGCGGTGACGATGGTCTCCACGCGCTTGGCGATGTTGCCGTAGCCGATCAGGCCGACGGTGCAGCTGCCCAGGTCCCGCACCGTCTCGCCGAGGGTCGGGTCGGTCGGCCAGCCGTCGCCGGCGCGGGTGGCGCGGTCGAGTTCCGGGAGCCGCCGCAGTGCGGCCAGCATCAGCATCACCGCGCCCTCGGCGACCGAGGGGGCGTTGGCGCCGGGCATGTTGGCCACCGCGATACCGAGTCGCGTCGCCGCCTCGACGTCGATGGTGTTGACGCCCGCACCCATCTTGTGGACGAGCTCGAGTCGGCGGCCTTGTTTCAGGTCATCGGCGCTGACCGGCCGCAGGACATGCCAGAGCACGTCGGCGTCGGGCAGTTCCCGGTAGAACGTCGCGTCGTCGTCCGCCGCGCAGAATCGTACGTCGATCAGATCGTGCAGTGGGGCAAGGAAATCGGTGACTCGCGGACCAGGGGTGAAGTGCGCCAGCACCCGAACGGGTGGCGTCACCGCCATCTCTTGGCGATCCATTTGGCGATGAGATCGGCCTGCTCACTGCGGGCGCCCGGGGTGGTGAAGTAGTGGTCGGAGTCGATGGCGTGCAGTGTCTTGTCCGTGGTGGCCAGCGCATCGAAGATGCGTTGTGCGTCAGACGGATACACACCCGAATCCTGCTCGGCGTTGATCACCAGTGCGGGGTTGTCGATGAGGGCCAGGTGTGGCTCGGCCCGGGTCTGGGCGTGCCGCAGGCTCCACATGGTCAGCCAGCTGCGCAGCGTGCAGGCGGCGGCGATGCCGTTGGCCGACCGGTTGGCCTGGACGGGGACGCCCGCGTAGCACTGATTGGCCGGGCGTTTGGTGGGTTCGAGGGTGGGGTCGATCATGCGCAGGTCGGCCCAGGTCCGCATGACGGTGAACGGGCGGTCCCGGAATCCTGCGGCGCGGACGCGTGCGTACTCGGTTTCCACCCAGTCGGTGATCGCGTGGTTGCGGGCGACCTGCGCGTCGCGGTAGCGCTGGATGAATTCAGGGGAGAAGGGTGGGCCGTTGTGCTCGGCGTACGGGTCGAGATCGGGATCGGTTGCCAGCGCGTCGGATTCGTCGGTCACCGAACCGTCCATCCAATTGGTGAGTACGTCCGGTCGGCCGGGATGGGCGGCGCTGGAGATGTAGCCGTCGGCCGGCAGCAGGTCGTAGACGCCCGCTGCCGGGCGCATGCCGTCCAGCGGGGTGATGTGCGGGGACAGCGACTGGGCCTGGTAGGCGGCCATCAGCGATCCGCCTCCTGAATTACCCAGCAGAATAACGGTTTCCACGCCGGCCACCTCGCGCAGCCAGCGCACCCCGACGCCGATGTCCACGAGCGCGTGATCGAGCAGGAAGCTGGACTCGTAGCCGCGGAATCGGGTGTTCCAGCCGAGGAACCCGATACCCCGGGTCGCCATGTAGTCGGCGAGATAGTGCTCGGCGAAGTCGATCTGGTAGTGCGCGGCGATCATCGCCACCTTGGGCTTGCGGCCCATGACCCGGTAGTAGATGCCCTGGCAGGGATGTCCACCGGACCCGGCGCGCAGCGCGGTCGGCGAATCCATCCCGATGAACTCTCGGGTGACTCCCGCGGCGGACGAACTTCCGGGTTTGTTCATGTACGCGGATTCCCCTCGTGGTAGATGGTCCGGTAGAAGATGTTGGCCAGGGTGGTGACGCAGGCGTCGTCGTCTGCGGTGGTGGCGCCATCGCCTGACAATTGGGTATAGCAGAACTGGTTCAACATCGATACCAGAGCCACCGCGACGAGGCGTGGTTCATCGTCGGGGCAGAAGCCTTGCTGCTGAGCATGTTTGACCATCGCCATGATCAGCGAGATGGGGAGTTCGCAGATTTCGGCCCAGCACTGCGCGAAATCGTCGTTGACCATTGCC
Source organism: Mycobacterium sp. PDNC021 (assembly GCF_048282635.1). NCBI lineage: Bacteria > Bacillati > Actinomycetota > Actinomycetes > Mycobacteriales > Mycobacteriaceae > Mycobacterium > Mycobacterium sp. PDNC021. The sequence goes on along the minus strand of NZ_CP182502.1, from coordinate 287,907 downwards.
AATTGAGAAATGCCGATGACCTCGGCCAACCGGTGTCGGTAGGTGTCCCAGTGCGCGGCGGCGGCCTGATGGGAGCGTTCCCAGTTGGTCAGCTCGGGGCCGGTGCCGGCCAGCGCGCGATCACGGGCCTCGTCGCGGAAGCGCTCAGCCCATTCGCGGACCATCGCTTCCTTCGAGTCGTAGTAGTTGTAGAACGACGCGGTGGACCGGCCGGCTTCGGCCGCGATGTCCGAAATGGTGGTCGCCAGAATGCCTTTGCGGGCGATGACGGCGCGGGCGGCGTTGTCGATGGCCGCCTGCGTCTGGCGGCCCCGCACGGTGGGGAGCTGCTCGCGTGGCGCGACGGTCACGGTGGCTACCTTTCGAAACGTCATTGATCAAATCTGAACCTGATGTTAGATTCAGATTCGGTGATTGACCAGACCCTGGCGTCAGGAGTGGCACGATGATCAAGCCGGACAACCGCAACACTGAATTCGAGCTGGGTGGCATCAACCATGTCGCCCTGGTCTGTGCGGACATGGCGCGGACGGTCGACTTCTACTCGGGCGTACTGGGTATGCCGCTGGTGAAGTCGGTCGATCTGCCAGGTGGCATGGGTCAGCACTTCTTCTTCGACGCCGGCAACGGGGACTGCGTGGCGTTTTTCTGGTTCACCCAGGCGCCCGACGGTGCGCCCGGCATCTCGCAGCCGGCGGCGATACCCGGCATCGGGGAGTTCATGAGTGCCGTTGGTTCGTTGAACCACTTGGCCTTTCACGTGCCTGCCGAGAAGTTCGACGAGTACCGGAAGCGGCTGAAGGAAAAGGGTGTCCGGGTCGGCCCGGTGCTCAACCACGATGAGAGCCCCATGCAGGCGTCGCCGACGGTGCATCCGGGCGTGTACGTGCGGTCGTTCTACTTCCAGGACCCCGACGGCATCACGTTGGAGTTCGCCTGCTGGACCAAGGAATTCACCGCGGCCGATACGGTGACAGAGCCGCGGACCGCGGCCGACCGGCGGCCCGCGGTGACCGCCGCGCACTGAGTCTGGCGGTATTGCAGTCAGGTTCGCATCGAGTGTGCGCACCGAGCGCCAGATTCGCGGGCGATGCGCTCTGGATGCACAGTCGGGGCGCGATGTGTTTCAGTGACTTCGCGAGTGTGCATTCAGACGGTCGGATCCGTGAAATCGACGATCTGCTGGCACAGTCGCGGTCTCCGCTGCTGGGCACTTGACAAGCAAATGCCGTGTGGGCGTTGACTCTGCGCAGACGCGCACAAGAGGTCGAGTGCGCAAGACGACGAGCGCAGGATCAAGACTTGCCATGTTCGGCGACAACCTATTTCACCGCCTCGACGAAGTAGCCACGTGGCACGTCGGGCACGTCCATCGGTACCGCGGGGGCGAACCACCGGCCCCAGGCGTTGCCCGGCTCGGCGACGTCGGTGACCACTGCCGACCAGCCGTGGCGCTCGGCGAGTTCGCCCGGTTGGTCGGTGCCGAACAGCCACGGTGCGCCGTTGCGCGCCATCGACTGCCGCACCGCGGCCAACAGCTGCGCGTCCAGCAGGGTCTTGCCGACGATGTCGTACAGCAGCACCGAACCCGGCGCCGACAGCGCGTCGACCCGCGCGAACACCGTGCCGACCGCGGCTTCGTCGAGGTATTGCAGCAGCCCTTCGATCAACCACGCCGTCGGCTGACGGGCGTCAAAGCCGTTGGACCGCAGGCTGTCTGTCCAGTTGCCGGTGAGGTCGGCGCCGATGGCCACCCGCGTGCACGACGGCTGCTCGCCCTCAAGCGCTGCGGCCTTGGCTGCGATCACCTCGGGTTGGTCCAGTTCGTAGACCGTGGTGCCGGCGGGCCACGGCAGCCGGAACGCGCGGGCATCCATACCCGCCGCGAGAATGACGACCTGGCGGACTGACTGCGTGGCGCGGAGCAGGGCCTCGTCCCAGAATCGGGTGCGCACCACGATCTGGCGGGTCGGCCGGTCTCCGGCTTCGGCGACGGCCTCGGCGAGCAGCCGGTGGCCGGTCTCGCCTGCCAGGCGTTCGGCGAACGGATCGGTGAAAAGACGGTCGGGACGGCGGGATTCGTCGGCGCGGATGGCGGCGACCAGCAGGCCGGTGTTCGCCACGGCTTTGGCTCCTTCGTGCATCCCACCATGGTGCCGGTCTGCCGGGCGCGACGCTTGGATATTTTTGCCGCGGCTCGATCAGCCCGGCAGCCCGACATGGCTGGGTAGCGCACTGCGCCGCAATGCGTACTGCGTCGGGGTGACCGAGGTGAACCCCCGGAATTCGCGCACGAAGTGGGGTTGATCGAAGTACCCGAGTGTGGCCGCGACGTCGGCGCCGTCGCCGGTGCCGGCATCGAGTAGACGCAGGGCGGACTGGAGCCGCCGCACGCGTAGATACGCCTTCGGGGTCAGGCCGATCTCGTGGCGGAACGTCGCGATCAATCGCTTGGGGGACAAGCCCGTCAGCTCGGCTGCCTCGGAAACCCGAAGCGACGGTTGGTGTTCGGCGACGTGCAACACGGGCATGAGCGTCAGGGGTGTCGGCCGCAACCGGGCGAACAGAAAATCCTCCACGATCTCGATGCGCCGCGGCCAGGCCGGTGTCGCGATCAGTCGCTCACGCAGCAGCGCGGCATCTGCGCCCCAGAGGTCGGTCAGGTTGACGCAGGAATTCTCCAGGTCCGCCAACGGAATTCCGAAGAACGGGAGTGCGCCGCCGGGGCGGAAGTGGATGGTCAGTACCGCTTCACCCGGGTCGATGCGGGTGACGTACGACAGGGTGCCCGGGCCGGTCAGGAACGCCGGTTCCGCCGGCATGCGGGTGGTCCCGTCGGCCGAGTAGAAGTCGACCCGCTCCCGCCCGCCGACATCGATCACGACGGTGGCCGCGCCGCGGGGCAGAGCTCTGCTGCGGTCGGAGACCTCGCCGTCGTGCGACCAGTAGCCGAAGAAGTCGATGTGCTGGTTCAGCGGCGGCCGGGGTCGGAGTAGTTGCGGCCCTGTCACCGGCGGACGGCCCGCTTACCGAGCGTATCGAGTAGCAGTGCCAGATGGTCGACCAATTCATCTGGGCTGAAGGTGATTTCACCCGCCAGCCAGGCGCTCAAGGTCTGCCCGACGCCCCCGACCGCGAAATGCGTACCGGCCCGGCGCCGATCCCCGGCGGGCAACTGCAGGGCGTCACCGGCGTACTGGCCGAGCAGCACAGCGAAGAAGACAGTCGACTCGCTGCGTTTGCGCGCCACCGCTTCGTTGGACAGCTGGGTGCTGAACAGCAGCCGGCCGACCCTGGGGTCGTCGGCGATCGCGTGCACGATGTTGGCCATGCCGGCACGGCTCTGCTCATCGGGTGGCGCGGCTGCCACCGCAGCCTGGGTCGTGGCGGCCAGGTCGGCGATGACATGGTCGTACACCGCCTCGACGAAAACGTCCTTGTCGGTGAAGCTTTCGTAGAAGTAGCGCATCGCGACACCGGCGCCGCCGCAGATGGTTCGGACGGTGAGTTCGGGCGCCGGCGGCGCGGCACCCAGAATCTCCAGTCCGGCGTCGATCAGCCGGGCCCGTCGTTGGGCCAGGCGTTCTGTCGCGTCGATCCCGCGGTACGGGCGTACCTGAGGCACCCCGCCATCTTGACACCCCACCGCGGCGCAGGCAATATCGGGAATCAATCGTTCTCACTTTTACGAGGAGTGACCAATGACGGTCGATCTGGTCGGACTGCCGGTCAACGCGTGCGCGCCGGGCCGTCGGGTGCGTCGCGACGTCCAGTACGCCGACGGGTTGGTCGGCGCCGCGCTGCTGGCGGGCCCGGCCAACGTGATCATGCAGCTGGCCCGGCCGGGCGTCGGATACGGCGTCGTGGAGAGCCGGGTCGAAAGCGGGCGGACCGACCTGCACCCGATCAAGCGGGCCCGCACCACCTTCACGTACCTGGCTGTCGCGATCCTCGGATCTGACGACCAGAAAGTGGCGTACCGCAGCGCGGTGAACAAGGCGCACCGGCAGGTCTACTCGACTGAGGACAGCCCGGTGAAGTACAGCGCCATGGACAAGAACCTGCAGCTCTGGGTGGCAGCGTGCTTGTTCAAGGGCGCGCTGGACGTATATCGCATGGTCGTCGGAGAGTTGGACGACGAAAGTGCCGAGGAGTTCTACCGGCAGGGCATGACGATGGGCACCACGTTGCAGGTGACGCCGGACATGTGGCCGGCCGACCGGGCCGCGTTCGACAAGTACTGGCAAGAGTCGCTGGACCAGGTGCACATCGATGACACGGTGCGGGACTACCTGTATCCGATCGCCGCGGTGCGGATGAAGGGGCTGCAACTCCCGGGGCCGCTGCAGCGCCGGCTCGAGGCGTTCTCGTTGTTGCTCACCACCGGCTTTCTGCCGCAACGCTTCCGCGACGAGATGCGCCTGCCGTGGGACGCCAAGCGGCAGAAGCGGTTCAACTCGCTGATGAAGGTGGTGAAGGTGGTCAACCGGGTGCTGCCCGGGCCGCTGCGGCGTTTCCCCTTCAATTGGATGTTGCGGGACCTGGACTGGCGCATCCGCACCGGGCGTCCGCTGGTCTGATCAGAATTCGGGCGTACCCTCGCGCACGTGCGTACCGACAATGACAGCTGGGACATCACGACGAGTGTTGGATCGACCGCGGTGATGGTTGCCGCGGCGCGGGCGTTGGAGGCGGCCAAGCCGAATCCGCTTGCGGTGGACCAATATGCCGAGGTGTTCACCCGCGCGGTCGGCGGTGTGTGGGCCGACGTGTTGGACGGCGAGGCCCCGGAGCATCCCTTGGCGACGTCCGAGTTCGGCGAACCGTTCATCAACTTCCAGGGCGCCAGGACGAAGTACTTCGACGCCTACTTCCGCAGTGTGATGGATGCCGGGGTGCGTCAGATCGTCCTGCTGGCCGCGGGTCTGGATTCGCGTGCCTACCGGCTGGACTGGCCGGCCGGCACCGTCGTCTATGAACTGGATCAACCGCAGGTACTCGAATTCAAGCGTGAGGTGCTGGCCGGCATCGGGGACGAACCGAAGGCCGGGCGCCGGGAGATCGCCGTAGACCTGCGCGACGACTGGCAGGCGGCGCTCACGGACGCCGGATTTGATCCCACGCAGCCTTCGGCATGGATCGCCGAGGGCTTGCTCATCTATCTGCCGGCCACCGCGCAGGACCAGCTGTTCGCCGGTATCGATGCGCTGGCGGCGCCCGGCAGTTGGGTGGCGGTCGAAGAGGGCAAGCCGATGCCGGCCGATGTGTTCGCGGCAAAGCGTGCGGCGTCGGACGAGATGGCAGACGGCTTTTTCAAGCTGATCTACAACGAGCAGATCGCGCCGGCGGCGGATTGGTTCGGCTCCCGGGGATGGCGCGCTGAGGCCACCGGGCTCGCCGACTACTTCCGCGCGGTCGGGCGTCCGGTGCCGACGAATCCGGAAGCAGCAACCATGATCGCCTCGAACAGCCTGGTCACTGCCGTTAAGGAGTGAGCGTCGTCACCTGCTCCGACGGACGGGTACGTCTCGACAACTTAAGTTATGCAATGCTAACTTCGCAGGGTTAGCTTAGGCATACTTAAGGAGATATGCGGGGACTCTAATATCCCGCGAACACCACCATGGGCACTGACACATTTGCGGTATCCGCCGCGGTGCATTTCGAGCAAACCGCGCCCGCGCGGCTCAGTGCCCGTCTCGCGGCCCGCCGGGAACCAATCCGTTCCGGGTGCCGACTCCTTATTAGGACGGCTGCCGCATGAGTGGTGGAACGTCCTCTGGCGTGTCGATGACGGAAAGGACCCACGTGCGACCGAGCAACGCGGGCAGTAACACAGTGGTCGCCGATGGTGACGCCGCGCAGCGGGCAGCACGCGTCGATCGCGACGTGCTGACCCGGTTCTCCAGCAGTTGTCTGGCGCTCGGCCTGAGTGTCGACGGTCGCCGTCGCCCGGCCGACCTCGACGCCGCCCTGGGTGGCTTCCTGACTTTGACGCGTATTGCCGGCGAGCACTGCGATGCCTGGACCGGTTTGGCTGCCGCGGGTGCGGCAACGCCCGATGTGATCGAGGCGATCTGGCGCACGGTGTCCTCGGCGGGCGTGCTGCAGCGGGCCCTCGACCTCGCTGACGGCGACCTCGGCTTCAGCTACGACAGCGGTCTGTACCTGCAGTTCCGGGCGACCGACCGAGACGGCTTCCAGTTGGCCTATGCCGCAACGCTCGCCGGCGCCGGCGCCTACGAAGAGGCTGATCAGCTGGTAGGCGACCTGCTCGACCGCAAGCCGGGCTGGCCGCCGGCCCGCTGGGTGCGGGTGGCGATGTACCACCGCACCCGCCGCTGGTCGGACGTCGTCCGGCAGCTGACCCCCATCGTGAGCGACCCGAATCTGGACGCGTCCTACGCGCATGCCGCGCGGGTGGCGCTGGGTATTGCATTGGCGCACTTGGGCATGTTCGCTCCGGCGCTGTCGCACCTGGAAGACCCGGAGGGGCCGGTCGCGGTCGCCGTCGTCGACGGGACCTTCGTCAAGGCGCTGTCCCTGCGCGCGCAGGGCGAGGACGACGAGGCCACCGACGTGCTGGCCGAGCTGTACGCCGCGCACCCGGACAACACCGCCGCCGAACATGCGCTGACCGACACCAGCTTCGGCATCGACCCGACCACCGCGGCCCGCATCGAGGCCCGGCACAACCCGTGGGATCCCGAGACCGAGCCGACCGAGGCCGATTTCGTCGACCCGGATGCCAAGTCCCGCAAGGCGCACCTGCTCGTCGAGGCGGAGGCCGAGCTGGCCGAGTTCATCGGCCTGGAAGAGGTCAAGTACCAGGTGGCCCGGCTGAAAAGCTCTGTGGCCATGTCGATTCGGCGCCAGGAGCGGGGCCTGACCGTCGCCCAGCGCACCAACCACCTGGTGTTCGCCGGGCCTCCCGGAACCGGTAAGACCACCATCGCCCGGGTGGTCGCCAAGATCTACTGCGGTCTGGGCCTGCTGCGCAAAGAGACTGTGCGCGAGGTGCATCGTGCCGACCTGATCGGCCAGCACATCGGTGAAACCGAGGCCAAGACCAACGCCGTCATCGACAGTGCGCTCGACGGCGTGCTGTTCCTCGACGAGGCGTACGCGCTGGTGTCCACCGGCGCAAAGAACGACTTCGGGCTGGTCGCCATCGACACCCTGCTGGCACGCATGGAGAACGACCGCAACCGGCTGGTCGTGATCATCGCCGGCTACCGCAAGGACCTGGACATGTTCCTGGACACCAACGAAGGTCTGCGGTCGCGTTTCACGCGGAGCATCGACTTCCCGTCGTACTCGGCCACTGAACTCACCGAGATCGCCATGCGCATGGCCGAAAAGCGGGACAGCGTTTTCGAACCCGCCGCGCAGGCCGAGATGGAGCAGTTGTTCGCACACCTCGCGACGGCGACCACGCCCGACGCGGCAGGTGTCGCGCGCCGCAGCCTCGACATCGCGGGCAACGGCCGTTTTGTGCGAAATCTGGTGGAGCGCTCCGAAGAAGAACGTGAGTACCGGCTGGATCACCTTGCCGCACACGACTTCACCGACGACGAACTCATGACGATCACCTCGGGTGACGTCGGCAACTCGGCCGCGCCGTTGCTGCGTGGTCTCGGACTGGTGGTGCCCCAACCGTGAGTGACGACCGAAAGACTTTCAGTTCCCGTACTCCGGTGAACGACAACCCGGAGCAGGTCGAGTACCGCCGCGGCTTCGTCACCCGGCACCAGGTGTCCGGTTGGCGATTCCTCATGCGGCGCATCGCCTCTGGCGTCGCCATGCATGACACCCGGATGCTGGTCGACCCCTTGCGGACCCAGAGCCGCTCCGTTCTGGTCGGTGGGCTGGTGCTCGTCACCGCACTGGCAGGCTGCTTCGTCTTCTCCCTGATCCGGCCCGCCGGTGTCGCGGGTAACGACGTGATCCTGGCCGACCGGGAGACCTCCGCGCTGTACGTCCGGGTGGGCGACCAACTGCACCCGGTGCTGAACCTGACCTCGGCCCGGCTCATCGCCGGACGGCCGGACAACCCGACCACGGTGCCGAGCGCCGAACTGGACAAGTTCGCTCGCGGCAGCCTCATCGGGATCCCGGGCGCGCCGGAACGTATGGTGCCCAGCACTTCTCGCGATGCCGACTGGACCGTCTGCGACGCGGCCACCGGTGACGTCGTGGGCGTCACCCTGATCACGGGTCCGCTGGCCGACGGCGCCTCCCGCGCCGCCGCACTGGGTGCAAATGACGCTGTGCTGGTTCGCAACGATGGCGTCGGTTCCGCCGGGGTCAACGGCGGCAGCTGGCTGTTGTGGAACGGCAAGCGCAGTGCGGTCGACCTGAACAACCGCGCGGTGACGGCGGCACTCGGCCTGGGCGCCAACGGAACTGCGCTGCCCGCGCCGCGCGCCATCGCCGACGGACTGTTCAACGCGATCCCGGAATCGGCCCCGCTGGCTGCCCCGGCGATCGTCAACGCCGGCCAGCCGACGCCGTACCCACTGCCGGTCGCCGCACCCGTCGGCGCGGTGGTCACCGCCATCACGACCGGAGCCGGCTCGGACAACGCGGGCAACGCCCTCCAGTACTACGCGGTCCTCGATGATGGCCTGCAACCGATTTCACAGGTCGTCGCGGCGATTCTGCGCAACACCGACTCGTACGGTCTGGAGCAGCCGCCGCGGCTGTCCGCCGACCAGGTCGCCCGTATCCCGGTCTCCACCGCGATCAACACCGCGGCGTACCCGGAGCGCCCGCTCACCGTCGTCGACGTCACCAAGGCGCCACTGACCTGCGCCCGCTGGACCAAACACGATGGCGCCACGACCAATTCGCTCACCCTGCTGTCCGGAGCGATGTTGCCGCTGCCCGCCGACGAGCACACCGTCGCGTTGGCCGGCCCCGCCGGCACCGCGCAGCGCGTGGCGGTGGCCCCGGGCACCGGCTACTTCGTCCAGGCCACCGGACAAGCCGGCACCCCGGCGCTGTCCGGCTACTGGATCAGCGACACCGGCGTCCGCTACGGCATCTCCACCGAAGGTGACGCCACCAACGCAAATCGCAAAACCCCTGCCGCGCTGGGGCTTACCACGTCACCGCTGCTGGTGCCGTGGTCGATCCTCAGCCAGTTCGCGCCCGGCCCGACATTGTCGCGGAGTGACGCGTTGCAGCTTCCGGCACTGGTTCGCCCAGCTGTCGACACCGTCTTGAGGGAGAACCCGTGAGCCGTCTGATCTTCGAAGCGCGGCGCCGGCTGCCCGTCCCGGCGACCCGCGCGAGCGTCATCACCATCGAGCCGCCGCCCGAGCTGCCGCGGCTGGTGCCACCGTCGCTGCTGCGCCGCGTGCTGCCCTACCTGATCGTCATCCTGATCGTCGGCATGGTCGTGGCTCTGGTGGCCACCGGCATGCGCGTCATCTCGCCGCAGACGCTGTTCTTCCCGTTCGTGCTCCTGTTGGCCGCCACCGCCTTCTACCGCGGTTCGGACAACAAGACCCGGACCGAAGAGGTCGACGCCGAGCGCGCCGACTACCTGCGCTACCTGTCGGTGGTTCGGGACAACGTCCGGGCCCAGGCGGCCGAGCAGCGCGCGGCCCGCGAATGGTCCCACCCCGCACCCGAGCAGCTGGCCGCCGTCGCGGGCACCCGGCGCCAGTGGGAGCGCGACCCGCACGACGCCGACTTCCTGGTGGTGCGCGCCGGGCTGCATGACGCGCGCCTGGAGACGGTGCTGCAGGTGAAGGACACCGCGGCCGAGATCGACCTGGAGCCGGTGTCGCACAGCGCATTGCGCGGACTGCTCGACGTCCAGCGGACACTCCCCGCGGTTCCCGGTGGTATCGACCTGACCAGGGTTTCGCGGATCACCGTGCTCGGCGATGCCGACGAGGTGCGGGGCGCGTTGCGCGCCTGGATCGCGCAAGCGGTGACCTGGCACGACCCGGCCCTGCTCGGGGTCGGTCTGGCGGCCGCGGATGCCGAGGCTCTCGAATCGGAATCTTGGTCCTGGCTGAAGTGGCTGCCGCACAGTGACATTCCCGGCCAGATCGACGGTGTCGGCCCGGCGCGCTACCTGGCCGCCGGTGTTCCCGAACTCGCCGACATGCTGTCCGATGAACTCGCGGACCGGCAGCCGTTCGGTGCCGCCGACATCGCACCGCTGCGGCACCTGCTGATCGTCGTGGACGACCCGGATGCCGACGTCAACGAGCTCCTGCCGCGGGCCGGACTGGCCGGCGTCACCGTGGTGCAGCGCGGCACGGAACAGCCGGAGTACGCGGACCCCGACCGCCCGGTGCTACGGGTGGCCGGCGGCCGTATCGAGCGGTGGGCGGCAGCCGGCTGGCAGTCGTACTTCGATGTCGCCGACGGCTTTTCGCCGCGGGCCGCCGCGCACCTGGCGCGCAGTCTCGCGCGCTGGGACTCCAACCCGAACCGGGCCCGGAGCACCGGTGCCGGACTGACCACCTTCGGCACCCTGCTGGGGATTCCCGATGCGGCCGCACTGGACGTTGCGGGCCTCTGGGCGCCGCGGACGCGGGCCGACGAGCTGCGGGTACCCATCGGCGTCACCGCCACCGGTGAACCGTTGATGTTCGATTTGAAGGACGAGGCCGAAGGCGGCATGGGGCCGCACGGTCTGATGATCGGTATGACGGGCTCCGGCAAGTCTCAGACCCTCATGTCGATCTTGTTGTCGCTGTTGACGACTCACTCGGCCGAACGCCTGATCGTCATCTACGCCGACTTCAAGGGCGAGGCCGGCGCCGACATCTTCCGGGATTTCCCGCAGGTGGTGGCCGTCATCTCGAACATGGCCGAGAAGCGGTCGCTGGCCGACCGGTTCGCGGACACCCTGCGCGGTGAGGTGGCGCGGCGTGAGCAGCTGCTGATGGAGGCCGGCCGCCGCGTGCAGGGCAGTGCCTTCAACTCGGTGCTCGAATACGAGGCGGCGCAGGCGGCTGGGCACGACCTGCCCCCGATCCCGACGCTGCTGGTGGTCGCCGACGAGTTCTCACTGATGCTCGCCGACCATCCCGAATACGCCGAGCTGTTCGATTATGTTGCCCGCAAGGGCCGTTCGTTCCGCATCCACATCCTGTTCGCGTCCCAGACGCTGGACGTGGGCCGGATCAAGGACATCGACAAGAACACCTCGTATCGCATCGGTCTGAAGGTCGCGAGCCCGTCGATCAGCCGGCAGATCATCGGTGTCGAGGACGCGTACCACATCGAGGCCGGTCCGGAACACAAGGGCGAGGGCTTCCTGGTCCCCACCCCCGGCGCCGTGCCGGTCAAGTTCCGCAGCACTTACGTGGACGGTATCTACGACCCGCCACGGGTCGAGAAAGCCGTTGTGGTGCATGCGGTTCCGCAGCCACAGCTGTTCCCGGCAGGCCACGTCACCCCGGCTCCGGACACGGTGATCGTCACCGACACGGCTCCGGATCTGCGTGCGCCGCGCAAGCTGGTCGCGACCGTCGGCGAGCAGCTGGCCCAGTACGGTCCGCAGGCGCCGCGGCTGTGGCTGGCGCCGCTCGACCAGCCGATCGCGTTGCCGGAGCTGTTGGCCGGCACCGAGATTCCTGCGGGACATGGCCGTTGGCCTCTTGGCGAGATCGACCGTCCGTTCCAGATGCGTCGCGATCCACTGGTCTTCGACGCCGGTTCGGCGGCCGCCAACCTGGTCATCCACGGTGGGCCGAAGTCCGGGAAATCGACGGCACTGCAGACGTTCATCCTGTCCGCGGCCGCGACGCACTCGCCGCGCGCTGTCACGTTCTACTGCCTGGACTACGGCGGCGGCGGGCTGCGCTCGCTCAAGCCACTGGCCCATGTCGGCAGCGTCGCGTCGCCGCTGGAGCCCGAACGCATCCGTCGCACCTTCGGTGAACTCGAGCAGCTGCTCGCGTCCCGGCAGGCCCGTGCCGCCGCCGGTGACGGTGACCTGCGCGATGACGGCTACGGCGACGTGTTCCTGGTGATCGACAACCTGTATGCGTTCAGCCGGGACAACACCGACACGTTCAACACCCGTAACCCGTTGCTGTCCAAGGTGACCGAATTGGTCAACTCCGGCATGGCCTACGGCATCCACGTGGTGCTCACGACGCCGAACTGGCTCGAGGTGCCACTCGCGATGCGCGACGGGCTGGGTCTGCGGCTCGAACTCAAGCTGGCCGACTCGCGCGACAGCAATGTGCGGTCGCCAGGTACCCCCGGTGTGGCGGCCCTGTCTCGCCCCGCCGACGGTGTCCCCGCCGACCAGCCGGGCCGCGGGCTGACCATGGCAGCCGAGCACTTCCTGTTCGCCGAACCCGATCTCGGCGCGATCGCTGCCATCAACGCCCACTACCCGGGGCAGACGGCGCCGCCCGTGCGTCTGCTGCCGACGGACCTGGCGCCGGAAACCCTTGCGCCGCTGTATCACAGCCCCGAGTCGGTGGTGATCGGTCAGCGCGAGCAGGACCTGGCACCGGTGCGGGTCGATTTCTCGGCCAACCCGCTGCTGATGGTGCTGGGCGACGCCAAGTCCGGCAAGACCACGCTGCTGCGGCATCTGATCCGCACCATCCGGGAGAACTCCACGCCGGAGTCGGTGGCGTTCACCGTGATCGACCGCAGACTGCATCTGGTGGACGAACCGTTGTTCGCGGACAATGAGTACACCCCCAACGTCGACCGGGTCACCCCAGCGATGCTCGGACTGGCTGCACTGCTCGAAAAGCGCAGGCCCCCAGCGGGTCTGTCGGCCGCGGAGCTGAGCGGGTGGACCTACCGGAACGGGCAGGGCAACCACCTGCACTACCTGATCATCGACGACGTCGACCAGATCCCGGATGCACCCGCGGTCAGCGGTCCGTTCGTCGGCCAGCGGCCCTGGACGGTACTGCTGGGGCTGTTGGCCCAGGCCGCCGAACTGGGTCTGCGAGTGATCGTCACCGCCCGGGCCGCCGGCTCGGCCCACGCGGTGATGACTGCCCCGCTGTTGCGCAGGCTCAACGAGCTGCAGGCCACCACCGTCATGCTGTCCGGCAACCCGCAGGACAGCGGCCGGATCCGCGGCCACCGGTTCAACCGCCTGCCCGCCGGTCGCGCCATGGTGGTCGGCGACAGCGATGAAGCCACGTATGTCCAGCTGATCAATCCGCTGGTGGCAGACCCGATTACGGGCCGACCCACCGGACCACAACGAGGGGAGTTCCACTGATGACCTTGCGCGTTGTTCCCGAAGGACTGACGGCAGCCGGGGCGGCCGTCGAAGCACTGACCGCCCGCCTGGCCGCCGCCCATGCCGCGGCCGCTCCGGCGGTCACCGCGGTGATCCCGCCCGCCGCCGACCCCGTGTCGCTGCAGACGGCGATTGGGCTGAGCGCCCACGGCGCCGAACACGAGGCCGTCGCGACGCAGGGCGTCACCGAACTCGGCCGTGCCGGTGGCGGTGTCACCGAGGCGGGCATCGGCTACGCGACGGGCGATGCCGAAGCCGCCGCCACATACGTGACGGTGCTGGGCTGACATGACCGCCCCTGTCTGGATGGCGCTGCCACCGGAGGTTCATTCGACGCTGTTGTCCAGTGGCCCCGGTCCGGGTTCGCTGCTGGCCGCCGCGGCTGCCTGGCAGTCGCTGAGCACCGAATATGCCTCGGCCGCAGCTGAACTCACCGCGCTGTTGGGTGAGGTCCAGGCGGGAGCATGGGAGGGACCGAGCGCCGAGCAGTACATCGCCTCCCATGCGCCGTACCTGACCTGGCTGGCCCAGGCCAGCGCCAACAGTGCCGCCAGCGCGGTGCAGCACGAGACCGCCGCCGCGGCCTACAGCACCGCCTTGGCCGCGATGCCGTCGCTGCCCGAACTGGCCCTCAACCACGTGGTGAATGCGGCGCTGGTCGCCACGAACTTCTTCGGTATCAACATGATTCCGATTGCGCTCAACGAAGCCGACTACGCCCGGATGTGGCTGCAGGCCGCGACGGTGATGGGCACCTATCAGGCGGTGTCGGGTGCCGCGGTGGCGGCGGCCCCGGCGACCACGCCGGCCCCGATGATGCTGGCGGCCGGCGTCGGCGAGGCCGGTACCGCCACGGCGAGTGCCACGCAGGCGGGCGCCCAGTTGCAGGCGGCCGATGCGGGCACGTCGTTGAACGCGTCGAACGCGATCACCGATTACCTGTACAACTACATCAAGACGCTGCCGGGCGGCGACCTGATCTGGAAGTTCCTGCAGGACCCGCTGGGCCAGATTCAGCAGATGATCTTCGACTTCCTGACCAACCCGTCGCAAGCGCTGACCACTTGGGGGCCACTGCTTTTCGCGTTGGGCTATCAGGCGTTCTTCCAGCCGGTCGGCTGGGGTTCCTGGGGCTTGATGCTGTCCGCACCGCTGTGGGGGCCGGCTCTGATTGCGGTCGGTCTGTCCAGCCTCGGGTTGTTGACGCTGTTGGAACCCGACTATGTGCCGGATCCCGAAGTCGCCGATGCATTCCCGCCGCCGCCGCAGTTGCAGGTTGTCGACCATCAGATGCCGGTGGTCAGCGTCGCCCCGACGGTGCCGGCCACCCCCGCCTCCCCGGCGAGCGCGCCTGCGCCCGCACCGGCTTCGGCGGCGGCTCCCGCGCCGGCGGCCCCGGCGCCGATGATGGCCTACGCGGTGGCCGTCGACGACCCGGGTCCCGGATTCACCCCGACCCTGCGGGACGGCGCCACCGCGCCGGCCCCGGCGTCCGGTATCGCTGCCGCGGCAGCGGCGGCTGCCGCGGCAGCCGCGACCGAGCGGCGGCGCGCCCGTCGCCGTCGCGCGGCGAAAGAGCGTGGTGTCCGCGACGAGTTCATGGACATGAACTCGGAAGTCGATCCGGACTTCGGCGATGACGCCGGCGCGGACAGGGCCCCACGCACCGATGTTCTGGCTTCCGCCCGCGGTGCCGGACCGATCGGCTTCACCGGCACGGTGAACCGCCAGGACCAGCAGGCGACAGGCCTGAACCGCCTGACCGGCAACGGTTTCGGCGGCGGCGTCACCGACCCCATGCTGCCCGGCAGCTGGGGCTCGGAAGGCGGTGCCAACCGCTGAACCTGCAGACCAGAAGACCTGACCACCAAAACAATCCGGACGTACCCCGAGAGGAATCACAATGAGCATGCTCGACGCACACATCCCCCAGCTGGTCGCTTCCGAGTCGGCCTTCTCGGCCAAGGCCGCGCTGATGCGCAGCACCATCGCCCAGGCCGAACAGGCTGCGCAGTCGGCGCAGGGCTTCCACCAGGGTGACTCGGCAGTCGCGTTCCAGGCCGCACACGTGCGATTCATGGAAGTTGCGGCCAAGGTCAACGCCCTGCTCGACATCGCGCAGGCCAACCTGGGCGACGCGGCAGGCACCTACGTCGCGCAGGACACCGCCGCGGCCGGCACGTACACCTCCGTCTAGCCGCCGCACGCCTACCCCGACAATCAGGAGCGAGGAAATCCCATGTCCCAGATCATGTATAACTACCCGGCGATGCTGGCCCACGCCGGTGAGATGACCGCCTACTCGGGTGCCCTGCACGCCGTCGGCCTCGACATCGCCAGCGAGCAGGCCGCCCTGGCCGGCGCCTGGCAGGGTGACACCGGAACCAGCTACCAGGCGTGGCAGGCCCAGTGGAACACCGCGATGGAAGAACTCGTCCACGCGTACCGCGCGATGGCGACCACCCACGAGACCAACACCCTGTCGATGAGCGCACGCGACAGCGCCGAAGGCGCCAAGTGGGTTTAAGTCCAACGGTTTCGGCGCGTTCCGGGGTGTCAGGTACCCCGGAACGCGCTGAAATCCCGGTCTCCGCGGTCGAGCTGACCGCGGAGCAAGCCTGGTTCCTCGCGGATCGTCTCGGCGCTGGGAGCTTTCCGTGGGTGCTGGCCATCACACAGCCCTACAGCGAGCCCTCCGCCAAGGCCGGATTCGATGCGGACCAGGTCACCGCGCTGACGCGGATGGGGGTGCTGTCTGCCGACGGCTCCGTGCATCCCGCTGTCGCGCACTGGATTCGGACCGTGTGCCGGCCCCGCCGCTGGCTGGAACTGCGATGGGTGTCCGGATCGGGCGCCATGTTGCGCGGGATTCTCGCGCGCAGGGGCGACACCACCGTGGCGGTCCTGCGCAGCGAGCACCTGATGACCTGCACCGAACTGACCGTCGCGTCCCCGGACGCGCTGGTGCCGGTGCTCACGGCAGGGTTGTCCGGCCGCGCGGCCGCTCGGTTCGACGAGTTCGCCATGCCCGCCCGCATCGGGGCCAAGGCCGACGAGCGCTTGCGCCGCGGCGATTCGCTGGACGACGTGATGGATCACCTCGGCATCCCGCCGACCGCGCACGCCGTGGTGCGGGCCGCGTTCGCGCCCGGCCGCAGCTACGTGGAGATCGTCGCGGGCGATCACCGTGACGGCCACCGGATCAGCACCGACGTCGGCGTCAGCATCGTCGACACCACCGCGGGTCGCGTCGTCGTGGCCCCGGTGAAAGCCGCCGACGGCACCTGGATTTCAACATTTGCCCCGGGTACGGACCTTGCCGTCACCGCTGCCGTGCAGCGACTGACCGCGACCCTGCCCGACGGTCCCTGGTTCCCCACAGTGAACCCGACCCGAGACTTCGAGACCTCGACTGGAGAACGGAAAGAAAATGTCCCAGAACACGTCTGGTAGTACCGCGATGCCGATTGTGCGGGTCGCAGTGCTCGTCGCCGGCGACGAGCAGGGTGGTCGCGGGCGACTCACCGACGTCGCACTGCCGGCGGGCCTGGCCTTGCGGGAGATCGTGCCCGCGGTGCGGCGCATTGTCGCGCCCGACGCCGCGAGCGGCGCCGAATTGTCGCTGGCCCCGCTGGGTGGCGCGGCGTACAGCCTCGACGCGACGCTCGACACGGTCGGCGTCGTCGACGGTGATCTGCTGGCGCTGCAGCCGGTGCCCGCGGGTCCGCCGGCGCCGCGCATCGTCGAGGACATCGCCGATGCCGCTGCCATCTTCTCCGCCGCTCGCGAAAACCCTTGGGGTAACGCGCATATCCGCCGTCTGGCCGGTTGGGCAGTCGTGGCCTTGACGGTGCTCGCCACCGCGCTGGCGACGCTGGTGCGGGTACGCACCGGCCAGCCCGCCGGCCTGTTCACGGTCGTGGGCGTGGCGGTGCTGACCGTTGCGGCCGCTCTGCTGACCCGGCCCGCGCTGCCGAAACTGGCGACAGCCCTGAGCCTGGCCGCCCTGCTGCCGGTCGGCGCGGCCTTCACGCTGGCGGTCCCCGGTCCGGCCGGTCCGGCCGGCTTGCTGCTCGGTGCCGCGGCGGTCGCCGCCTGGTCGATCGTCAGCATCACCGTCGGCGGGCAGGCCATCGCGGCCTTCACCGCCACGACCGTCCTGGGTATCGCGGGCGCGATCGTCGGTGGCGCCGCTTCGGTCTGGCAGTTGGGCAACACCGTGATCGGCGCTGTACTGATCGTTTTCGCGCTGTTGGTCGTGGTCCAGGCCGCTCAGCTCTCGACGCTGTGGGCCCGGTTCCCGGTCCCGAACATCCCGGCGCCGGGTGACCCGACGCCGTCGGCCCTGCCGCTGTCCGTGCTGGCCGATCTGCCGCGCCGCGTCCGGGTATGCGACGCGCACCAGACCGGCTTCCTCGCCGGTGCCGTGCTCACCCTGACCGCCGGGTCGGTGGTCCTGGTGGCGGGAACGCACCCGTCGGAGTGGGCCTGGTACGTGGTCGTTGCCGCCGCCCTCGCGACGGCGCTGCGGGCCCGCATCTGGGACTCGGTGCCGTGCAAGGTGTGGCTGCTGAGCCAGCCGTATCTGGTTGCGGCCGTGCTGCTTACGATGTTCGCCGCCGGCGGGCACTACTCCAACGCATGGTGGTCGCTGGGCGTGCTCGCGGTGCTCGTGGCGGTGGGCGTGGTGGCCGCGCTGAACCCCCAGGTGGCCGACCCGCAGACCTATTCGCTGCCGATGCGTCGCCTGGTCGGCTTCGCCGCGACGGCGTTGGACGCTTCGCTGATACCGGTGCTGGCCTACCTGGTGGGTCTGTTCGCCTGGGTCATCAACCGGTGATGGTGGCCATCCGGCGCGGAATCTCCGTCCTGACAGTCGCTTTCGCCGCCTCATCCGCAGTACTGCCGGCGGCGATGTTGCCGGCCGCCGGTGCCGTCGTGCCGCCGCACGTCGACGAGCATGCGGCACCGCCGTCGGGCAGCGTCGGTCCCGTCGCGGCGATGGGCCAACGCGGACAGTGCGTCACCGCCGGCGTGCTGCCCGGCACCGACCCGGGCGCACCGGGTCCGGGCCACACGTTGCTCAACGTGCCGGGCGCCTGGGCCTTCAGTCGCGGTGACGGACAGACGGTGGCGGTCATCGACACCGGCGTGCATCCCGGACCGCGGTTGCCCAATGTGGAGGCCGGCGGTGATTTCGTGGAAAACACTGACGGACTTACCGATTGCGATGGCCACGGCACTCTGGTCGCCGGCCTGGTCGCCGGTCAGCCGGGCGCGGACGGGTTCTCGGGCGTTGCGCCGGGCGCCCGCATCCTGGCCATCCGTCAGACGTCCGAGCGCTACGCCCCGCGCGGAAACGGGGGAGACGCGGCTGCGGCGCAGGCGACCATCGCGGTCACGTCACTGGCCCGGGCCGTGGTGCATGCCGCCGACCGCGGCGCCAAGGTCATCGCCATCACGGCGGTCACCTGCCTCCCTGCCGATCGGCCCGTCGATCAGACCGAACTGGGTGCGGCACTGAAATACGCTGCGCAGGAAAAGGATGCGGTGATCGTCGCCGCCGCAGGCAATGACCGGGCCGGCCTGGCCGGCGGCCCATCGTGCGAGGCCAACCCGCTCGACAACCCCGGGAATGCGGCCGACCCGCGCAACTGGGCCGGCGTCAAATCGGTGTCGATCCCGTCCTGGTGGCAGCCGTACGTGCTGTCGGTCGGGTCGCTGGACGCAGCCGGACAGCCGTCGGACTTCACCACTCCCGGCCCGTGGGTCGGCATCTCTGCGCCCGGCGAGAACATCGCGTCGACTGGAGTGAACGGTCTGGCCAACGCGCTGCCCAACGAGCGGGGCGACCTGTTCCCGTTGCGCAGCAGCAGCTATGCGGCGGCCTACGTCGCAGGCGTCGCAGCCTTGGTGCGCAGTCGATTTCCCGCGCTCAACGCGGCTGACGTGACGCACCGGCTGACCGCCACCGCGCACGGTGCCGCGCGCATGCCGTCGAACCTGGTGGGTGCCGGCGTCGTCGACCCGGTTGCGGCATTGACCTGGGACCTGCCGGCGACCGGTTCGGCACCGAAAGCCGTGTCTGTTGCCATGCCGCCCGAGCCGGCCCCGAAGGACACCACGCCGCGGACCATCGCGTTCGCCGGTGCGGCAGTGCTGGCGATCGCCGCACTGATCGCACTGATCGCGTACCGAAGAAAGGACGGCGCCCGATGACGGCCCGAATCACGTTGGCATTGCTGGCGATCACCCCGGCGGCCATGACGTACCCGTGGCACACGACGCCACAGAAGTGGATCCTGGGCATCGCGGTCGCCGTGGTGCTGCTGGTGTTCGCCTGGTGGCGCGGGATGTTCCTGACCACGATGGTGGCCCGCCGATTCGCGGTGTGGCGCCGGAACCGGCGCGGTGCGGAGGCCCCGGCGGCTGATCAGGTCACGGTGGTACTGGAAGCCGACGGATTCCATTACCACGCACTGCCTCTCGTGGCTTCTTACGTCGACCGCTACGGCGTCCGGTGCGACTCGGTGCGCGTCACGGAACGTCAGCTCGACGGCACGCGCAGTGCATGGGTCAGTGTCACTGTGACGGCGGCGTCGAATCTTGCTGCCCTGCAGGCACGGTCGTCGGATCTGCCGCTTGCAGACACGGCGGAGAAGGTGGCCCGGCGGCTGGCCGACCAGCTGCGGGAGGCCGGGGTGCCGGTCGCGGTCACCGAGGCAGCGCCCTCGCCCATGGCAACCGACGCGCGCGAGACGTGGCGTGCGGTCCGCGACGGGGACGGCTACCTCACCGCCTACGGATTGCCCGCGGATCCGAGCCTGCCGGAATGCCTGGCTGCACTGGCGTCGACGACGGAGCTGTGGACGGTGCTCGAATTCTCTTCTGGTGCAACCATTTCCGCGGCCTGCGCGGTGCGCACGGCCAACGCGCCTGCCGCGGCCGCAGTCGCGGGCCTGACGCGCGAGGCGGGTCGGCAGGGCCCGCTGCTCACGGCGATGGCCCCCGCATCGGCCGGTGGCCTCGCCACGCGCGCGGGTGTGCTGACCGCCGGGTTGCTTACCGACCTGGAGAACAGCCCGGCACCGGCCGCAATCAGCTGAACATGAACGGGCTCATGAACTTGGTCATCCGGCGCAGGTAGTCCGGCTGGCTGACGTGCAGGATGTGGTTGCCCGGGAACCAGTGGAACGCGCAGCGATCCCAGTGTTCCCAGAGCAATTCGGCCTGCTGCGGCGGCGCCAGGCGATCACCCAGGCCGGCGATGATCAATCGGCGATCCCGGGGCACCAGCGGCGCGTAGTTCAGCGGTGAGTGGTACCGGCCGGCAGCTGAAACCAGATCCTCATCGATATGCGCCAGTCGGTTGCTCAGCCTGACGAGCAGGTTGGCCGGGAACCATTCGTCGACCGTCCGGTCCGGTGTCACGACCGGAACGTTCGGGATGACTGCCTGGATGCGGTCGTCGACCGAGGCGATCAGTGATGAGGTGTAGCCGCCCAGCGACATTCCGGTCAGCGCAATGCGATCGACTCCCGTGTGTTGCAGGTAGTCGACGACGGAACGGAAGTCGTGCACCGCTTGCGCCATGGCTTCGGCGAAGCCGGGGACGCCGTCCATGAAGAAGCCGTATCCACTGTAGGGAGAGCCTTTCTCGGCCCGGGGCCCGTGGAACGGGAGGGTGTACAGCAGCACGTCGTATCCGGACCGGAAGAACCACGGCAGCGAGAAGAACAAACCATTGAACAGGTACGGCGAGCCCATGAACCCGTGGATCACGCACAGTGTCGGGCGCGGACCGTCGTCATGCCGCCAGTGCTGGGCATGCACCACGTTGTTGCGCGTGTAGCTGCGGCGGCGCTCTCGGATGCCGGGATACCCGGCGTCGTAACTGCTGGGGAACCAGATGTTGTCCACCCGGCCGCGTGCAACCCACTGCGCGACCGGGCCGGCGGGACGAGCGGATACCAGCGGAGGACCGCTGGGCGCCGGGAAGCACTGCTGTGGGTCCTTGGTGGCGGCGAGTTCGGCGTAGAACCGCAGGGCATCAGGGTCGTCGCCGGCCCGGCTTCGTACCGCCGAGGCGGCCATCCGCGGAATCATGCCGGCGCCGATCACCGAGGC
Organism: Mycobacterium sp. PDNC021; assembly: GCF_048282635.1. Classification (NCBI taxonomy): domain Bacteria; kingdom Bacillati; phylum Actinomycetota; class Actinomycetes; order Mycobacteriales; family Mycobacteriaceae; genus Mycobacterium; species Mycobacterium sp. PDNC021. The sequence goes on along the minus strand of NZ_CP182502.1, from coordinate 266,531 downwards.
CAGCGCCGTGCGAAGCCCCAGGTCGGCCACCGCCGAGGAGTCGACGATCAGCTTCTGCTGCCAGGTCAGGTCGGCCCGTCGTGGCAGTCCACGCGCGGTGGCATCCGCACCCGCTACGTCGGGAACCGGGACGGGTGGGTTGAACGCATCGCCTGGCGGACTGGTCACGTTCGGATGCTAACCTCGGTTCTCGGCCCCCGTCAGCTGATCTTCCAGATCGAACAGCCTGGCGGCGTTGTGGTACAGCACTTTTCGCAGCCAATCGTCGTCGGCGGCGACCTTGGTGAGCACCTCGAGGGACTCGGCGTACCGGTACGGAATGTTGGGGAAATCGCTGCCGAACAGGATTCGGTCACCGAGCTCACCCAGACGCGGCAATTCGGCGGGTGGGAACGGCATGTTTTCCTCGATGAACGGCGTGAACGCCATGGTGGTGTCCAGGTGGACGCCGTCGAATTGCTCGCAGAGGTCGAGGAATTCGCTGTACTCGGGCATACCCAGGTGCGCGATGATCAGCTTCAGGTCGGGGTGGCGGTCCAGCACGGTGCGGACCTGGTCGGGGCCGGTATGAGTACCGGGCGCCGGACCGGAACCGCAGTGGATGATCACCGGGACGTCGGCGTCGGCGATGGTCCCCCACACGTCATCGAGCAGTGGATCGGCCGGGTTGTAGTCGCCGACCTGAACGTGCGCCTTGAACACCCGAGTGCCGCCGGCGATGGCCTCGGCTACGTAGGCGGGTGCGCCGGGCTCGGGGTAGAAGGTGGCGGTGGACAGACAGTCGGGGGTCTGCGCGGCGAACTGAGCGGCCCACTGGTTCAGCCAGGCCGCCATATCGGGCTTGTGCGGATAGACCAGGGAGGTGAACGCCAGCACCCCGAAACCGCGCAGCGTCTCCAGCCTGTGCTGCTCCTCGGTGCGATACGTGATCGGCCAGGTCCGGCCGGTGAGGGGCCCGGCGCTGTCGAAGTACTTCCACACCTTGTCCATCACGGACTTGGGCATGAAATGGGTGTGCACGTCGATCAGGCCGGGGAGGCCCAGCGACTGCCAGAGGTCGCGTACTGACTCGTCCATCGCCTACCAGAATGGCAGGCACTCATCAGCCTCCGGCGGCAGGATGGGGTTGTGTGGAATCCAGACATCTACCTCGCCTTCGCTGACCACCGCGGCCGGCCCTTCTACGACCTGCTGGCGCGCGTCGGTGCCCAGACGCCGCGGCGGGTGGCGGACGTGGGTTGTGGTCCGGGAAACCTGACCGCCACGCTGTCGGAGCGCTGGCCCGGCGCGGTGATCGAAGCAGTGGACAACTCACCGGAAATGGTGGCGGCAGCCCGGGCTCGCGGCGTCGACGCCCGGGTGGTCGCCGCTGCCGACTGGTCGCCCGCGCCGGACACTGATGTGATGGTCAGTAATGCTGTGCTGCAATGGGTTCCGGAACACCGCGAACTGCTGCGGCGGTGGGTGACTCAACTGCCGAAAGGCGCCTGGCTGGCCTTCCAGGTACCCGGCAACTTCGACTCTCCGTCGCATCAGGCCGTACGGGAGGTGGCCCGGCGCCCGGAGTTCGCCGGCGCGCTGGCCGATATCCGATTCCGGGAGACGAACGTGGTCGACGACCCGGCGGGTTACGCCGCGCTGCTGACGGCCGAAGGTTGCACCGTCGACGCCTGGGAGACGACATACCTGCACCAATTGACCGGCGAAACCCCGGTGCTGGACTGGATCACGGGAACCGCGCTGACCGACGTCCGCTCGCGGCTGGCCGACGATGCCTGGGAGCAGTACCGGCAGGAGATCGTCCCGCTACTGGCGCAGGCGTACCCGCCCCAGCCCGACGGCACCACGTTCTTCCTGTTCCGCCGGATTTTCGTGGTTGCCCAGACGTGAATTAGTGGAGCTGCTGGTACTGGTGCTGAATCGGCGTCCCGGGCTGGGGAGCGCTGTTCTGGTGCGCGACGATCTGGTGCACCGAGATCGAGCCAGTGTTCGGCGCGGCGTGGGCGGACGTGGCCAGGCCGATCGCGATCAGTCCGGGCGCGACGGTCAGGCCGACGACGATGATGAAGTAACTGACCCAGCGGGTGACGATGCTCATCTGAATTCTCCTGCTGCTGTGGGCTTTTGAGGTTGACTCAAGAGTCCCGCAGCAGGCCCCCGCTGTCTGTCCACCAGCCGGCCCTCAGCAGGATGAATCCCGTGTCCCCCAATCGGGGGACACGATGCGATTTCGGCGTGATTTGTGGCGGCGAGCGCGACAAATCACGCCGAAATCGTGACTAGCGGAGGGTGTTGAGCGCCCCCAGCACCTGGGCCACCAGGGTGTTGATGTCGGCGCCGGTGGTATCGACCACCAGGTCCGGGTTCTCCGGCGGCTCGTACGGGGCGTCCACCCCGGTCAGGCCGCGCAGCTCGCCGGCCTTGGCGCGGGCGTAGAGGCCCTTCGGGTCGCGCCGTTCGCACTCGGTGCGTGGGGTGGACACGTAGACCTCGATGAACGGCAGCTTGGCGACGGAGCTCAACTCGCGGGCGGTGTCGCGGTCCGACTTGAGCGGCGACACCAGCGACGCCAGTGCCACCACACCCGAGTCGGCGAGCAGCCGGGCCAGGTGGCCCACCCGGCGGATGTTCTCGGCGCGGTCGCCCGCGGAGAACCCCAGGTCGTCGGACAGCCCGTGCCGGATGTTGTCGCCGTCCAGCAGGTACGCCACCTGCCCGGTCTCGACCAGCGCCCGCTCGACCGCGACCGCCAGCGTCGACTTCCCGGATGCCGGCAACCCGGTGAACCAGATGGTGGCGCCGCGCTGCCCGGTACGTGCCCACCGGTAGGACCGGTCCAACGATGAATGGTGCCAACGGATATCGCTGCGTGAGTGGGTGCCGAGCTTGACCTCGCGCGGCTCGGTGATGGTGCCGGCGCCGACGGTGTCGTTGGACGTCTCGTCGATCAGGATGAAGGCGCCGCTTTCGCGGTTGCCGCGGTACGGGTCGGCGACCACCGTCGAACTGGTCCGGAGCGTGACGGCGCCGATGTCGTTGAGTACCAACTCGACCGGCTGATCGATGTCGTCGAGCGTCTCGGGATCGAGCCGCGTGTGCAACGCCTGCACCGTGGCTCGCACGGTGCGGGTGCCCTGCTTGAGCGCCAGCCGGTCACCGGCTCGCAGCGGGGTCTCCGCGAACCAGCACACCGTCGCGTCGAGTTCGCGGGCCAGTACCGGAAGCGACGCGTTGTCGGCGCTACTGACCAGCACATCACCGCGGCCGACGTCGATGTCGTCGGCCAGTTCGATCGAAACCGACAGTGGGGCAACGGCAGTGGCGCGGTCGTCGTCGAGGGTGTCCACGGCGGTGACGGTGGAACTGGTTCCGGCAGGCAGGCTCAGCACGGTGTCGCCGACCTGCAGCGTGCCGGCACTCAGGCGGCCGGTGTAGCGGCGCCGCTGTTCGGCGGTGGGCCGGGACACCCACTGGATGGGCAGCCGGAGCTTGGCCGGCTCGGGCTGGGGCGCGCTGAGTTCGATGCCCTCCAGATACTCCAGCAGCGTCGGACCGTCGTACCACGGGGTGTGCTCCGAGCGATTCACGACGTTGTCGCCGTGCTTGGCGGCCAGCGGGATAACCGTCAGATCCACCGCGCCGAGTCGAGCCGCGACCTGACCGAGTTCGTCGTGCACCGCGTCGAACCGCGCCTGGTCGAAATCGACCAGGTCGATCTTGTTCACGGCGGCGGCGAAGTGCTTGATACCCAACAGCTTTGCGATGCGGGCGTGGCGCAGGGTCTGCCGCAGCACGCCGGCCCGGGCGTCGACCAGCAGGATGGCCACGTGCGCGTTGGACGCGCCGGTGAACATGTTGCGGGTGTACCGCTCGTGGCCCGGGGTGTCGGCGAGGATGTAGCTGCGCGACTCGGTGGAGAAGAAGCGGTAGGCCACGTCGATGGTGATGCCCTGTTCCCGTTCGGCGCGTAGACCGTCGGACAGGGCTGCCAGGTCGGCCACCCCGTCGTCGTCGGTGACCGCGTCGAGGTGGTCCAGGGGCAGGCTGTCGGTGTCGTGCAGCAGCCGGCCGATCAGGGTGCTCTTGCCGTCATCTACGGAGCCGGCCGTGGCGATCCGAAGCAGCTGTCTCGTGCTCATCAGAAGTAGCCCTCTCGCTTGCGGTCTTCCATCGCTGCGACCGAGGTCCGGTCGTCGGCGCGGGTCTCGCCGCGTTCCGACACTGTGGCAGCGGAGATTTCGTCGATCACACTCGCGATGTCAACGGCTTTCGACCGCACGGCGCCGGTGATGGTGAGGTCGCCGACGGTGCGATAGCGCACCCATTCGACGGCGGCGGTCTCGTCGCCGGTCGGTTGGGTGTACTCCGACACCGCGAGCAGGATGCCGTCGCGCTCGAACACCTCGCGTTCGTGGGCGAAGTAAATCGACGGCAGCTCAAGGCCTTCCAGCTCGATGTAGCGCCAGATGTCCAGCTCGGTCCAGTTGGAGAGCGGGAACACGCGGACCTGCTCGCCCCGGCGGATACGGCCGTTGTACAGCGACCACGGCTCGGGCCGCTGCGCACGCGGGTCCCACTGGCCGAACTCGTCGCGGAAGCTCAGGATGCGTTCTTTGGCGCGGGCGCGTTCCTCGTCGCGGCGGGCCCCGCCGAACGCGGCGTCGAAGCCGCCCGCCTCGAGCGCGTCGAGCAGGGTGCGGGTCTGCTGCCGGTTGCGTGATGCCCCCGGCCCGGGATCGGCCACCCGTCCGGTGTCGATGCTCTCCTGTACCGACCCGACGAGCAGCTTGTGCCCGACGCCGGTGGTACGGCGATCCCGGAAGTCGATGACCTCCGGGAAGTTGTGGCCGGTGTCGACGTGCAGAATAGGAAAAGGTAGAGGCCCGGGGCTGAATCCGATGTCGCCGGCCTTCCGGCCCCGGAAAGCCTTCTCCGCCAACCGGAGTAACACGATCGAGTCCTTGCCCGCCGAGAACAGCAGCACCGGGCGCTCCAGCTCGGCCACCACCTCGCGGATGATGTGCACAGCCTCGGCCTCGAGCAGCCGGAGCTCGTCGACATGGATACTTGCGGTGCTCATACCGGCAGTCCTTCCTGTTCGGCTTCGGCGCGGTAGCGCTCCACCCATTCGTCCGAACGCTGATCGGCCTGACGTTCCAGCACCGGTCTCGGTGCGAGCCTGCGGTCCTGGCCGAGTGCCTCGAGCACGTCGCCGACGACCTCGGTGAGGTTGCGCCACAACACCGGATAGGGCACTTCGATCCGGTTGACGTTCTCGTCGAGGAACCATTTCTGCCAGCCCTCCTCCTGAGCGCGCAGCATCCGTACGACGTGCGCGATGGCTCCGGCGTGGTACTCGGCGCGGGCGTCGCGCACCGGGTCCGGGCGACCTCGCCACACGCGGGTCTGCACCGCCCGCCAGAACGAGACCGCCTGAGACACCACGTCGGGCCGGTGGATGTGGATCAGGACCGGATCGGAGCCGACGACGTCGCGGATGGCGGCCAGCAGCCCGTCACCGGAGCGGTCCGGCAGATCCGCGGCCCGACGTTGCAGCTGTGCGGTCTGGTTCCACATGAGCTTGCCGCCCCAGATGCCGTTGGGCGTGCGGCCGGCGGTCTGGATGTAGTCACGCCAGATCGTCGCGGGCGCCAGTTCGGGCCTGCCGTCGATCAGTGGATCGAGCAGCCGCAGGATCGATTCGTCCTCGGTGTCGGCGAACCATTCCCGTGGCTGCGGCGACATGCTGGTGTGTGGCAGGTACTGAAAGAACTCCTGCGGTTCGCCGGCCACACCGGTGGCGCGCAACGACTCAACCAGCAGCGTGCTGCCGCTGCGCTGTGATGCGAGGACCAGATAGGCCGTCGATGCTGTCATGGCGCAAGAGCCTAGCTTGCGTCGAAATCCCTTGCAGAAGGGGATTTTTCGCACACTGAGTATTAATCTTGCGAGGTTGAATCCGGGTTGATTCCGCGGTCGGACGCCGCTGCGGACCGGCTTGACGCGGGGCGCCCATGGAGGCTCAGATAGGTCCCGGTGAAACGGTTCGAGATCTGTGTTCCGGTGAAATCTGAGGGTATGACGTCGCCCGTCTGCTGCCGCCAGGTGTTGAGCTTGAGTGCCAATTGCGCTGCCACTGCATGATATTCGGGTTGCACGTCGAGGAGCAGGTTGTGCCGCTCAGTGGGGTCGGCGTGTAGGTCATACAGCTCACGGGCCGGACGCGGGTCTGAAATGGCCGGCTGTACTGCCCGGCCGGGTGGGCTGTCGGCGATGTCCCACGGTAGATCCAACAACGGACGCGAAGCATAGTTCTCGATGTAACTGAAGTCTTTTGTTCGCACTGCGCGAATGGGGTCGAACGAGTCGTGATAAGTCTTGGCGGTGTAAACCTCGGTGCGGATTTCGGCGCCTGCCGCCGTGCGGACCAGCGCCTCCGCGTGTGAAAGCCCTTCCACCTCAACCGGAACCGGCACGCCGAGCAGATCGAGCAGCGTCGGCAGCAGATCCACTCCGCTGAACAGTTCGTCGTAGACATGCGGCTCGATTTCGGCATCCCGCGGTGGCCGCACGACCATCGCGATCCCGGTCCCGGCGTCGTACAGCGTCGACTTGGCCCGCGGCAGAGCCGGCCCGTGATCGGTGAGGAACACCACCCAGGTGCTGCGATCCAGCCCTCCCGCCTCCAGTGCGTCCAGCAGTCGGCCCACCGCCGCATCGGCGACGGCGATGGACCCGTAGAACTCGGCCAGGTCGTCGCGGATGGCATCGTTGTCGGGCAGGTAGTCGGGGACGGTGACGGTGTCGCTGGCGGCGGGCTCGTAGCGTTCCCGTGGGTACGGCCGGTGGGTCTCGAAGAACCCGGCGGTGAGCAGGAACGGTTTCTGCGGTGGTTCGCTGAGCCACCGCAGGGCCTGTTCGACGACGTACTCGCAGTAGGAATTCGACACGTCGAACTCGTCGAAACCCAGCCGCGACGGGAACGACGTCTCGTGCTGCATCCCGAACAGCGCTGTGTGCCAACCGGATTCGGAGAGCAGCTGGGGTAACGTCTGGACGCCGGCGTGGTATTCCCAGCCGTGGTGCGCCAGCCCGACCAGCCCGTTGCTCTGTGGGTAGCGCCCGGTGAAAATGGAACCGCGCGACGGCGAGCACAGCGGGGCGGTGGCGTGGGCCCGGGTGAACAGGATGCCTTCGGCGGCCAGTTGGTCCAGCCGGGGACTGCTGACGTCAGGGTGGCCGTATGCCCCGAGATAGCGCCCGAGGTCGTGCCAGTGCACGAAGAGTACGTTCTGGCCCGGCGATGGGGACACGAGTCGGCTACCTCCTACGATTCTGCTGCCGAACCAGCCATGCCACCCTGTGTTGGATTGTTGGACAAGGGTTTTACGCTGCGCGATTTGTGCACGATTGTCCGCGCCGACCGCGGAAGATCGTGCACAAGTCACTCACCGCCAGGCGAACACCGGCTGCTCGAGCTCGTCCACGCGGTCGGGCCGCCCTTCCAGGCCGAGCCAGCGCATCTGCAGCAGGACCGCACCCGTGGGCGCGTGGATGAGGTCGTTGCCCAGCGGAATCTGCACCACCGGACGGTCGCTCTCCGGGATCGTGATGAACCGCGGCGAGTCCGGCCGTTGCAACTGGTGCAGCCCGACCCGGTAGACGGCCACCACCTCGTCCGGGGAGGGCTGCGGGTCCAGGCGGCCGCCACCCCACAGCACCACCGGCGTGATGACGTATCCGGAGCGGGTCGGGTAGTCGTCCAGTAGGCCCAGCACCGACTCGTCGGACAACTTGATGCCGACCTCCTCGTGCAGCTCCCGCAGCGCGGCGTCCACCACCGTTTCGCCGGGGTCGAGGCGCCCGCCGGGCAGCGCCCACTGGGCGGAATGGGAGTTCAGCCGGGAGGTCCGGCGGCACAACAGAAACGCCGCGCCGCCGGCGACGTCGACCATGCGGCCGTCCAGATTCTGGTCGGGCAGCGGCCGCCCGCCGATCCATTGGTCGACCGGAGCCGGGTCGATGCGGTCCTCACCGGGTTCCGAGTCCACCAGCACGATGGCCACCGCGGCGTGGCGCTTGCTCGGGTCGTCGACCACTCGCCGCCGGTGACCGGCCAAATGCGTCCCGACCTGCTCGCGCAGCGTTTCGTCGTACCGGATCGTCATCGGCCCGACGCTACGCCCCGGCCAGGTCAGGTGGTGGTGGGCATCCCACAGGCGAGGTAGACGTACTTGCTCGGGACGTCGAACGTGAACTTGCGCGCCGGTAGGGCCGCCAGCACCTCGGCCGGCAATGGGGTCTTGTAGCGCAGCGACATCGAGCCCTCGAAAGTCGGATCGATGGCGGAGATGTCCGTGGCGTCCAGCAGTAGCCCGGAGTCGTCCAGTTCGGCCTGGACCATGGTCCCGGCCGGTGCGTCCCACGCGTGGTTGACGGTCTTGACGGCCTTCTTGGGGGCCGAGGACAGCGTGCCGATGAGCCGTTTCTCCGTCACGATCAGCGCGCCGACCAGGCTGCGGAGGGTGCTCTTGGCGACCTTGCCGGGGATGTGGCCGGAGAATCGGAAGGTCACCGGCACGAACTCGGCCACGTGCAGGATGCCTTCGGCCTGGAGTTGCTCGCGGATGTCGTCGGGCACGTTTCCGATGCCGAGCATCTTGCGCAGCAGAACGGGCATGCCTTCAGCGTAGGCCTCGGGGGTGAATCCACCACGCGAAACGGCGCCGAGCGTGGACGTGTTGTCCCGCTCGGCGCCGTTCGTGGCCGTGTCGCCGTCAGGTCTGCGCAGGCAGGACGTGCTGTCCGGTCTTGTCGGTCGCCAGGCACAGCGAACAGATGTAGCCGCCCTCGGGCGAGGCCAGCATGTCCGGCCGCTCGTACTCGTGGTGGCAGTTCTGGCACAGCAGGTGCGCGTCGGACGGGTTGCCGTACTCGTCGTACATCGGCAGGTCGATGCCGTCGTCGGTGCGGCGCAGGTAGTACTTGCCCTTGGTCGCGATGGCGAAGATCGGCGGCAGCACCAGGCCCAGCACGATCGCCACCAGCGGCGAGTACGGCCGCAGCGCCTCACCCAGCCCGCCGAAGAACGCGATCACCGACAGACCCGCCGCGATCAGCATGGATCCGAATCCGACCGGGTTGAAGGCGTAGAGCATGCCGCGGCGGAATTCAGGCTGCATCGGCGAGAGCTTCAGCAGGAACTTGTTGATCGCGATGTCGCTGGCCACGACCACGATCCAGGCCATACCGCAGTTGGCGTAGAAGCCGAGGATGGTGTTCAGGAAGTCGAACATGTTGGCTTCCATCAGCACCAGCGCGATCAGCAGGTTGACGCCGAGGAACACGATCCGACCCGGGTAGTGGTTGGTGACGCGGGTGTAGGAGTTGGTCCAGGCCAGCGAGCCCGAGTAGGCGTTGGTGACGTTGATCTTGATCTGGCTGATGACCACGAGGATCACGGCCAGGGTCAGCGCCAGCCACTTGGGCAGGAAGTTGTCGTAGATCTCCAGGAACTGATGCACCGGCTGGTTGGCGACGCCGGCGCTGTCGGCGACGTGCCCGATCAGGTAGACGGCCAGGAACAGGCCGATGATCTGCTTGATGGCTCCGAAGAACACCCAGCCCGGGCCGGCCAGGATCATCCAGGTCCACCACGACCGCTTGTTCTCGGGCGTCTTCGGCGGCATGAACCGCAGGTAGTCGTTCTGCTCGGCGATCTGGGCGATCAGCGACAGACACACACCGGCCGCGAGCAGCGTCGAACCCATGTCGAAGCCCTGCGCCCCGTTGGCGCCCTGATAGGCGAAGAAGTCGTGGATCGATTCCGGATGCGAGATCAACAGGTAGCCGAACGGCAGGACCATCAGGACCAGCCACAGCGGGGTGGTCCACACCTGCAGTGTCGAGAGCACCTTCATGCCGTAGATGACCAGCGGGAAGATCACCAGCGTCGACGCCGCGTAGCCGAGCCACACCGGTATGCCCAGGCCCAGTTTGAGGCCCTGGGCCATGATCGACCCTTCGAGCGCGAAGAAGATGAACGTGAACGTCGCGAAGATGACGTTCGTGACCACCGAGCCGTAGTAGCCGAAGCCGCTGCCGCGGGTCACCAGATCCAGGTCGATGTTGTAGCGGGCCGAGTAGTAGGCCACGGGAAACCCGGTCAGCAGGATGACGACCGCGAAGATCGCGATTCCGGCGAGCGCGTTGGTGGTGCCGTACGAGATGCCGATGTTGGCACCGATCGCGAAGTCGGCCAGGTAGGCGATGCCACCCAACGCCGAGATTCCGACCACGCGCGTCGACCATTTCCGGTAGCTGCGCGGTGCGAATCGAAGGGTGTAATCCTCCAAGGTCTCTCGCGTCGCGGTCAACCGGTCCTGATCGACTTCTGGTACAGCTGTGGCCGGCGACGGCTCCTGGCTGAGGTCTTGGGTCATGGTTAGCGAAGCTATGGTCAGTTTGTTTCGTGGCCGTGACAAATATGTTCCGGCCCGTAGCGAATTTCTCGCCAGAAACAGAACTGAGAAGGAGACCGGTGACGAACCGCAACCGCTGGCTGATCGTAGCCGGGGCCGCGAGCGGTTACGCCCTGCTGTGGGTGGGCTGGGTCGCACAGTGGTCCTGGGTGACGACGCTCGACGAGTCGCTGCTCGAACCCGCGCACCGTTACGGCGTGGCGCACCCCGGCTGGGTGCTGGGCTGGCGATGGCTGTCCTTCGTATTCGGTCCGTGGACCTTTCAGATCACTGCCGTGCTGGTCGCGTTCATCGCGCTGGCCCGGCGGCAGCGGCGCACCTCGATCTTCCTACTGGTCGCGGTCGTGCTGTCGGGTTTGGTGACCGAGGTCGCCAAGGACATCGCGCAACGGGCACGGCCGCTGACCGCGCTGGCGCACGAACCGTCCTGGTCGTTCCCGTCCGGGCATGCGCTGGGCACCATGGCCGGTGCGCTGGGGCTGTGCGCGGTGTTCCGGATGGCTCAGGTGGCCCGCCTCCGGCTGATCGAGGTGCTCTGCGCGGTGATCGTGGTGGTCGTCGGGGTGAGTCGGGTGGTGCTCAACGTGCACAACCCGACGGATGTCCTCGCCGGGTGGTTGCTGGGCGGCGTGTGGTTCCTGGTGTGCCTGCCACTGCTTGCACCCAGCGGGTTTTCAAGCCGAAGCCCTATCGTGCCCAAACCTTGACCCGCCCTGGCTTGACCAGCCATCGGACCGTTCTCGACCATGGACGGGTGCGCCGACTGTTCGCTTTGCTGTGTGCTGCCGCGCTGGCGGTGGCACTGGCTCCGGTCGGCAACGCGGTGGTCACGCCGTGGTTCGCCAACTCGGTGGGTTCGGCCACGCAGGTGATTTCGGTTGTGGGCGTGGGCGGTTCGTCGGCCAAGATGGACGTGTACCAGCGCGGGCCCGCGGGGTGGGACGCCGTCGCCGTCGGCATCCCGGCGCACGTGGGCTCGAAGGGCATGGTCCCGCAGAGCCACGACGGCAACCTGCAGACCCCGATGGGCATCTTCACGCTGCCGTTCGCGTTCGGTACCGCGGCCAACCCGGGGACGGGTCTGCAATACGTCCAGACCACACCGGATCACTGGTGGGACGGCGATATGAAGAGCCCCACCTACAACACCATGCAGGTCTGCAAGCAAGCGCAGTGCCGCTTCGATACCGACCCGGCCAGCGGCACCGAGAACCTCGACATCACGCCCTACAAGTACGCCGTCGTCATGGGCGTCAACCCGCAGCGGACGCCCGGTAACGGTGGCGCGTTCTTCGTGCACATCGGCGACGGCCCGACGGCCGGATGTGTGGCGATCGACGAGGGCACCTTGGTCAAGGTCATGCGATGGCTGCAACCGGGAGCGCTGATCGCCGTTGCCAAGTAATCAGATATGAAGAGCAGCACCGGTTTTCAGCTTGAAATTCAAGTTTTCGAGCGATCTCGCCGCGTCGTCGCCCAGGCCGGACATTGCAGCACAACGGGTGCACAGGCTCAGCCGGTTTGGTCCACAGGGTGGGCACAGCGGACGAAAAGTAATCTGCGAGAACGCCGTTCGTACGTGTCACAAGCTGCGCTGACACGGTCGCGCGTTAGGGTGGTGGGGTTATGAGCCACCAGCTGGGGTTGTCGATCGGGACGACCAACCTGGTCGCGGCGCGCGTCGGTGAACCGCCCATGGTGCGGCGCGCGGTGTTGAGCCTGTTCCGCGACCGCGCGCCGCAGGTCGGGCTGCCCGCGGATGCCGTCGACGATGGAGTGACGCTCCGCGGCTTCGTCGAACGCGTCGGTGATCCGGTGCCGATGGTGGCGCCCGACGGCACGGCGTATCACGCCGATCAGCTGGTCGCCGAGGCCCTGGACGCCATGATCGAGGCGTCCGGCGGGGAGCCGCCGACGGGGCAGCTGGCGATTTCCGTTCCAGCGCACTGGGATACCGCGACGCTGCGGGCCATGCGGGCCGTGATGCGATCCAATCCGAGTCTGGCGCCCAACGGCGTACCGGCGCGGCTGGTGTCCGATGCGGTGGCGTCGCTGACGGCTCTGCACGCCAACCCGGGTCTGCCGGCCACCGGTACCGCCGCGCTGCTCGATTTCGGTGGCGGCGGCACCAGCATCACGCTGGCCGCGGCGGACTCATCGTTCGAGCCCATCGAGACCGTGCGGTACACCGAATTCTCCGGCGAGGCCGTCGATCAGCTGCTGCTGTCACACGTGCTCGCCCAGGTCAGCGGTTCCGGGGGAGTGGATACCGCGGGCACCGCGGCTGTGAGTTCACTGGAGAAACTCCGTGAATCCTGCTGTGCGGCAAAAGAACACCTGTCGGAGGCCGGGACGGCCACGGTGCCGGTGGACATTCCGGAGCACCAGGGCGACGTCGAGGTCACCCGCGCCGAGTTGACCGGCCTGTTGGACGAACCGCTGACCGGGGTGCTGGCCGAGCTCGATGATCTGTTGCAGCGCAACAAGATTACCTGGCAGGCCATCAGCTCGGTGGTCGCGGTCGGTGGCGGCGCCTGCATACCGATGGTTGGCACGCGGCTCGCCGAACATGTCGCGGCACGTGGTGCCGCGGGCACCCTTGTCACGACCCCGCAGCCCGCGCTGGATGCCGCGGTGGGCGCGGCTCTGTTCGCGGTGTACGGCGCCGACGCGGACGCCCAGACCGGGATGGCCCCCGCTGCGCTGCTGAGTGGCACCGCGCCGACCGCCGCCGTCGACGGCGGCTCGGCCACAGCGCCTGCCGCCCTCGTCACCGACCTCGAGCTGCCGGCCGACACGGCGGCCGACCGCGTGGTCAAGGCCACCGGCCCGTCGTTGGCCTGGTCCGAGGATTCCGACGGTGGCGGCGACCTGCTGCCCTACACGGGCGACGACGCCTTCGGCGACACCACGACGACCCGCGCGATCGCCAAGTACGTGGCACCGGCGGCGCCGGTGGACGCAGAACCGTCCAAGGCCTGGCAGCGGCTGCCACTCATCGTCTTCGGCGTCGCAGCCCTGGCGGCGATCGCCGCCGTCGGTGGCGTGACCATCGCGTTGACCGGCGACCGCAAGCCGGTCGCCCCGCCGACCACCGCGCCGCCGTCGATGAGCGAGTCGCCGACCCCGCCGCCTGCGCCGCCTCCCGCCGAGCCGCCGCCCAGCACGGTCACCGTCACCAACGAAGTCCCCGCGCCGCCACCGCCGCCGCCGAGCCCGACGTACCAGCCGCCGGTGACCCACGCGCCGGCGCCGACGCACACCACGACGACGCACGCCCCGACGACTACTCCGCCGCCGTCGACGACGACCACCACGCCCACCACGACCGAGCCGCCGCCTCCGCCGCCGCCGTCTACGACGGAGACGACGACCTCGGCGACGCCGACCATGACGACGAGCTATATCCGGCTGCCGTTCGTCCCTGTGCCGATCCCGATCCAGGTGCCAAAGGGGCCCGATCAGCCAGTGGAATCTCAGCCGCCGGCGAACCCGTACTACCCCCCGCAGCAGCAATATCCGTACGGGCAGTACCCGCAGCAATATCCACAGCAATACCCACAGCAGTACCCATATTGATGATTTGAACTGCGTCAATCGCTATTGACGCCAACGTCAGACAATGGCGTGAACAGGAATTTAACTTGCCCGCATATCACGAATGCGGGAACCTTGTTCTATGAATTTGGCAAGAACTCGTTTGGTGGGCCTGGTTGGCGCCGCGGCGATGGTAGCGGTCGGTGTGATCGGCGCGGTTGCCGCCGGAGTCACTGATGGCGGCGCGGTCGCAGGTTCTGACCACGCTCCGACCAACACCGTTTTCAACAAGCCTGAAGTGCCGGATGTGAACATCGGCGCGACGCAGACGTGGGCTCCGGCGACGTCAACTGCGCCGACAATGAGCGCCGCGCCGGCAATTAAGGCAGGATAGGCGCCTATGAAAACTGCATGGGGTGTTGCTGCGGCAACGTCGCTGGGTGCTGTTGCGTTGATGTGTAGTGGCGTGGCTTCTGCCGGCTCTCCACCCAATGTGGTCGGCCAGAAATTCAGTGACGCACGGTCTGCGCTGTCGAGCGCGGGTTTCAAGCCGTTGGTGTCGACGACGGTGGGCGATCAGCTCCAGTGGCCGAGCTGTGTGGTGACCAATCAGGTCGCCCGCACGGTCTCGGCGCCGGCCAACAGTGGCGGTTCGAGCAGCAATCAGGTTTTGCTGTCGCTGAACTGTGAGGCCGCGTTCGCGACCCCGGGCAGCCCCGGCAACTCGCTGGGTAGCCCGGCGGGTTCGCAGGCCTACGCCTCTGCGTCGGCATCGGCCGCTGCGGCTGCTTCGTCGGCCTCGGCTGCCGCGGCCGCTGAAGCGGCCGCCGCCGGCCAGGAGGGCCAGGTCTGGGAGGGTCAACAGTCCGGACGCTGAACCTGAACGGCTTGTTACCGGACGGTTTCAGTTTTTTTCGGCGGTGTCGAATACCCGGCTGATTGCAAAACCGGGTACTCGGCATTGCTGATTCGGAGAGTTCTTCATGGACTCGCTGGCTGGCACGGATATTTCACGTGAACCATGTTTTGCTGATGGCGTGCTGGGGCACGCCCGAAGACGATGAGAATGCCGCTCTGACAGGTGATTTCAAGCGTGTCGCAAGTTGCGTCAAGTCTGCCTGAGCGGCTTGTATATTCCACTGTGCCGGAAATGGATCGTCGTAACTTGATGCGCGCGTCGGGGCTGGGCCTGTTGGCCGCCGCCGCGATGCCGTCCCCCGCCGCTCTGGCGGATCCCCAACCGGGCAGCTCGCCCACGCCGCCGCTGGCCCCGCCGCCGGCCGCGCAAACGCCTTCCTACATCTTCCACGACGAGTTCGACGGCCCGGCTGGTTCGCGGCCCGACCCAGGCAAGTGGAACATCTCCCCGCAGCGCGAGACCATCAAGAACCCGGTGTTCTGGGACCGCCCGGAGAACATGGGCCAGTACCGCGACGACCGGGAGCACGTCTTCCTGGACGGCAAGGGCAACCTGGTCATCCGCGCCACGCGCGACGCCAACGGTAGGTACACGAGCGGCAAGGTCTTCGGCACCTTCTGGGGTGGCATCAACACCACCTGGGAAGCTCGGATCAAGTTCAACTGTCTGACCAACGGTTGCTGGCCGGCCTGGTGGCTGTCCAACGACCACCCCGTCGTCGGTGGCGAGATCGACCTGGCCGAGTGGTACGGCAACGGCGAATGGCCGTCGGGCACCACCGTGCACGCGCGGTCGGACGGCACGTCGTTCGATACCCACCCGCACCCGATCGACGGCGGCTGGCACACCTGGCGCGTCACCTGGAACGACGCCGGTATGTCGTTCTGGCAGGACTACGCCGAGGGCATGCAGCCGTACTTCTTCGTGCCCGCGAACTCGCTGGACGACTGGCCGTTCAACTTGCCCGGCTACTCGGTGTTCCCGGTGCTGAACCTGGCTGTGTCCGGTTCCGGTGGCGGCGACCCCAAGGGCGGCAGCTACCCGGCCGAGATGCTCGTCGACTACGTGCGGGTCTGGTAGACCGCCGACAACTGTCAATGGGCCCCGCTTCGGCGGGGCCCATTCTTTTATCGAGGCCCGCGACCGCGGAACGTGGTGCCGGCCCGCTCGAGCAGTCCGCGCACGCGGGTGATGCCGTAGCCGGTCTCCTCGGCGAGCTGGCGGATGCTCTCGCCGTTCTCGTAGCGGATTCGCAGTTCCTTGCCGATGCGTTCGGACGTCGTCGGGTCCAGCCGAACGTGCTTGGTCACGGGTGGCACGTCGATGGCGCCGCCGGCGTAGCCCCTGTGCACCTGGCCGCGCGGCGTGACGTCGTCGGCGGACTCGTCGCCCCAGGCGGTCCAGCCCGGCTGCGGGTGCCGGGCGAACAGTTCCAGGTACGGGCCGGGGGAGCAGGCCTCGATGAAGCCGTACTGCTCGTCGGGCTTGCGGGAGTGCTCGCGCTTGCGGGTCTCGATCATGTTGACCTGGCTGCGGGCGTGCGGCAGCGTGCGCATGCTGCCGCGCACGCCGAACAGGATGATCTCGGTGACGTTCCGGAAGTAGAAGCCGACGCCGCGGCCGTCGGGCCCGCCGTCCTTGCGCCGCTTGGCCCAGATGACGTTGGAGACGTAGCGGTAGCCCCAGGCTTCCATGACGCGCAGGCCTTCGGGCAGCAGTGCGTTGGGCACCCACAGGTACAGGTGCGAGTCGCGGGCCGCGACCGTGGAGACCGGGATGTCGCAGATGGCGTCGAGATCGAGAGTGGAGTAGCGGTCCAGGCGCCGGTGCTCCGGGGCGACCTTGCCGGTGCGGTTGGTGAAACGCCAAGGGGGGTCGGCCAATACGGTCTTCCAGCCGCCGTCGACGGTGGGCAGCGGCGGCGGCGCGGCGATATCGCGCAGGGGAGCGGCCTGTTCCTGGTCGCTGCGTTTCGCCACGTTGACACTCCTACCTTCGAATTAGATCTTTTCGAACGGAGAAGATCTTCACGAAATCGTAGGCGATGACACCGACAGGTCAGGCCTCCCAGAGGCCAGCGAGTCCGGATTCGTCGGATGTGGTGTCTGCGGCGTCCGGGTCTGGGGTGTGCTCAACCCAGGTGCGGGCGCAGATCGCGACCGCCAGCAGCGGGCAGCCGCCACTGTCGCCACGTTGCATCCGCGGCCGCAGTTTCTCGGTGTTGGTGGTGGTCGTGGTGGCCAGAATCCGGCGGGCGCGCTCGTCGTCCATGCCGGCCTCGATGCCCAGCCGGTAGCCCAGGGTGCGCAGGTCGGTCTGGGTGCGGGTGATGATCACGGCGACGTCGATCAGCGCCGCGTCGTACAGCGCGCGGTAGGCGCTGAGATCGCGATCGAGGTTGCCGTCCTTGGCATTCCACTCCACATCGAGTGCCAGCCGGTCGACGAAGTTGTCCACCTTATAGCCCTCGTTGAACACCTCGGTCTCGTCGAGGGTGGGGTGCGCTTCGCCCGCGGGCTTGTGCGGCATCTTGCGCAACTCGAGGCGGATGCGCGTGTCGACGCGTGCTTCACGCCAGCCCTTGTCGCGGAACGCGGTGTTGAGCCGGGCCGCCAACTCGGTCTCCTGGCCACCGGGTTGGACCAGATCGTCGGTACGGAGCTGGAATTCGTGCAGGGCGGCGAGGAGCTCGTCGAACCGCTGCGGGTTGGTGGCGGCCAGGATGGCGGCGGCGTTGCGGGTCTCGATGAACTCATACCGGTCGCGGATGTGCGGCGGCAGCACGCGGGTGTACGAGTCCGTCAGATCCACGGGGCGAAGCTACCAGGCAGGGGCGTAGTCCGATTCGGTCTCGACCGGCATGCCCGCCGCCGACGCGAGCGCGGCGAGCGCCATCGGGCCGAGCGCCAGGAACCCATCGGGATTCCTCTTACGGTCGGCCTTGGACCAGTACTTCTTGTGCCGCTGCAGGGCGAACTCGAAAGATGTTCGAAAAGACGCATTTTCGTGCAGACCGAGGTAGAACAGCAGCTGCATCTCCGGCACTAGGATGTTGAGGACGAACTCCTCGTCGATGAGTGCCACCGCTTCCGGGTCGGTCGCCTCGACCGCCGCTTGTACGCTGTCACCCCAGGTCGGGGCCTGACTCTGATAGCCCTGCAGCGCTTCGACGAAGCGGTACTGACATTCGTCGGTCGCGGTGTCGGAGGCCCGCAGCAATTCGATCGGTGTCGCGGCCAGGGTGTCGATCGCGGCGTCATCGCCGACGAGATGCGCCATCCACCATCCGATGCGCCAGGTGCCCGGGTACGTCGCACCCGTCGGTCCGGTGGCCGCATGCCGCATCGGCCGGCCGTCAAGAGTGAATTCGATTTCACCACTGCCGGTTCCGAGCGCGAAGATGGCGTTTGCGGCCTCGGCACCGATCCGCAACGCGCGACCGACCTCGGCGCGCGGCGCGTTCGCCGCCGCGAGATATCCGGCGTGGCCGCGGGCCGCTTCGAGCACCGTCGGCAGTGCTCCTGGGCGCTCGACAAGGGTGGTCAGGCTTCGAGCGAGCGTCTTTTCGAAGCGCTCGACGCCTTCGTCGACCAGCTCCGGGTCCACGGCGTGACGGGCGATCGATGTCATGGCTGCATCCTAGGGCGGTGTGAGGACGAACTGGCTGACCTGGATGTCCTTGATCACGGCTTTCCCGGCCTTTTCCCCGATCGGCGCGCGCACCAGGACGTAGTCGACCTTGCCTTCGTCGATCGCGATCAGCAGCTCCGCGCCAAGGTCGCGAATCTTCTTCGTCGGACCGTTGACGGACATGTTCTTGGCGATGCTCTTGGCGTATTCGATGGTGCCCTGCTCGGCACGCGCGCCTTCGCCGATGGACCGGGAGCCCAAGCCGCTGGACCCGCCCTTGCCTTCGACCAGCTGGAAGCGCTCGCCCGTCTTCCACACCTGATCGAAATCGCCTGAGGTGGAATGGCCCTTGTCCAGGGGGTAGAGCTTGGCGGCTCCCTGCTTCTCTCGCATGATGCCCTCGGCGGCCTGCTCGCCCATCTGTCGGCTCTGCTCGTTGATCTGGGCGTAGATTTTGCCGAGCTCGTCGTTCTGTGCCTTGGTCAAGGGCCGTGGCAGCTCCTCGAGCACATCGCGTCGGGCCATGAACTTGCCGCGCTGTGCAAAGGCGTTCTCCACGGCGTGCCGTTGTGCCTCAGGCAGTTTGGCCACCGACGTCGGACTCTCGGTACCCCACTGGGCGCGGTGGAACTTGCCGGCTTCGCCGATGTCGTCGAACAGTTTGGTCTCGGGGTTGAACCGCTTCGGCGGCTGCCCCTGGTAGTGCAGCGTGCCGTGTTCGTCGAGCATGAAGCGGTAGCCGGGCTCGGCCTCGACGTCCATGCCGTACCGGAACTTCGCCTCGTCGGAGCCGGTCCAGTACTTCGGGTGGTGGTCCAGTTCCGCGGCGACCGAACCCCGTCTACGCACCATGTCGGCGAACTTGGCGGGGTCGTGGTCCGGTATCTTCCAGGCGCCGGGCTGGATGGTGGTGCGCATCTCGTTCTCGAGATTGGCTGCGCGCTTGGCGAGTTCGCCGCGTGCGACTACACCCTCCTTGCCCTTGGGTATCTTTGCGGCATCTGCCTCGATCTCGTCGAGTCTGGCCAGCCACTTCTTCTCCGATGCCGCTTCGCTGTGCAGCAGGTCCTTGTAGCGCTCGCGCATGGTGGTGCACGGGGAGGAACAGCTCCACAACGTGCCGCCCTCGGAGACCTTGACCAGACGTCCCGTTTCGGTCTCGGCGACCCCTGCGGCGACACGCGTCTCGGTCTCAGCCATCGCCTCGCCGGCACGAGCGAGCGCGCCGGCTTCCTCAGCGGTTTCGCCGACCTCCATAGCGACCGCGCCCATGCGGACGTCGCGCCCGACGGTCCGGGCCAGCGCGGGGCCGCCGACGGTCGTGGCCGCCCGCTCCAGGTTCTGCGCCGCTTGCTCGATTGCCTCTGCGTCCCTGGCCAATTGGGCTGCGCGCGCGGCCCTCGCGGCCGGAGCGAGCGCGCGGAACACGGACAGGGCGGCCCCGGCCGCGGCACCGACGTCGAACCCCGCGCCGATGATGTCGACCGCCAGCCAGAACAGGGACGGCTCCTCCGATGACAGTGCCAGGGCACCGAAGTCGGTGCCGTGCAACATCTGTGCGCGCTCGTATTCCTTGAAATGCGTGTACGCCTGGTAGCCGGAGATCGCGGCGGCCGGGATCAACGTCAGTCCTGCGGTGAACGGCGCCGCCAGCACCAGCACCAGCTGCAGCAGCCCGATCAGGATGCTGGTCCAGATGCCAGGCGCCTCGTCCTTCACCTTGTCGTCGACCAGGCGGCCCCACATGGTGCCGGCCGCGGCACCGGTGGCCGAGCGGGTGCCCTCGATGATCCGGGGTACGCGCCAGATCTTGGTTTCCTCGCCGTTGTGATTGTTGATGTCGTCGCGCACCTCGCCGATGTGCTCCAGCCGCGTCTTGATCTCCTCGCCCATGAGGTTCGTCGCGGCCGGGCTCTGCCCGTTGGCCAGCTGCTGCAGCGTCGCGAGCTTGCCCTCGTCGATTTCCTCGTCCGACGCGTACGCGGCCAGGATGGGGAACTCGGCGGATTTCTGCATCCGGAACACGTCGAGGTCGCGCTTGGCCGGTTGCCACACCGCCCGTAGTTCGGAGAGCTTCTGCAGCTGCGGATCCCAGCCGGCGACCCGCTGGTGCACGAGTTCGCCCCAGGCGCCCATGTTCTCGTCCCGGCCGAAGTCCTTCATCGCCTTGTCCGCCGCGTCGAATTTCTTCTTACGGGCCAGCAGCCCGGTGGCAGCTTCGGCGAGTGCTCGCGAACCGGGGCTGTCCTGCATCGAGTACTCCGTGACCGACGCCTGATATGCCACCGGCCCATCTCGACCTTGCCGATATCGTGTGCGCTGCACCGTTTTCCAGTCGATGCCGTACCGGGTCATCTCTCCGTTGACCCGGTCCTCGCTTTCCTTGAGCATCCCGAGAACTACCTGGTGGGACTGTTTTTCGAAGTCGGCCAGCCAGATCTTGTTGGTGCGGAACAGCTCCTCCAGTGATTCGTTGACGGCGACATAGATCTGTGCGTCGTTCGACAACGGCTCGGTGGGGCACTCCTTCAGGAGCTTGGCCGTCTCCAGCGTGGCCTTGTCGGACTCGGGTACCCGTTTACCCACATGCTCGCTCAACCGATCCCGGAAATCTCTGGCACCATCTTCGCCGTGCGTGGCGATGTACTGGCGCATGACGGGCATGACGTATTCGGTGTTGGTGCCCAGCAGTACGCCTTCGAAGATCATGGTCTCGCCCTGTGGCGCGACTTCTGCTTTCTGCGACGGTGCCTCCGGGACCTTCGAGGCGGGGTCGGCCGGTAGTGGCGGCGGGGCCGGCACCACGGTGTCGCCGACAGGATCTCGCGAAATATGCTGTGCGGTATCACTGTTGGATTGCTGCAGCACGTGGGTCAACTCGTGGGCGAGCAGGCGGCGCCCGGTTGCGGAGTCCGGGGCGAACTGGCCCGGGGCGAAGGCGATGTCGGAGCCCAAGGTGAAGGCGCGCGCACTGATCGATCGGGCCGCGCGGCCCGCGTCGGCGTCGGTGTGCACCCGCACATTGCTCAGGTCGGCGCCGAAATGCGGTTCGAAGAACGACCGGACCGGCGGGGCGAGTTCGGTGCCGCCGCCCCGTAGGCCGGAGACCGCCGGGGCGGACGCGACCCCGGCCCCCGGCAGCGCCTTGCGCTGAATCTTCTTCTCCTGCGCGCATTTCGGACAACTCGACCCTGATGTCGCGCACGACGCACAGGGCGCCGGCGAAGAACTGTTCGAGGACATGATGTGGTCGGCGACGCGATCGGCCTCGCGTTCGTCGGCGTCGCCTGGCCGGCTCATCGTCAACTTGGCCTGCACGCCAGGGGCGCGGCGGCCCACGTCGACCGGGCAGACGGGCGAACCTGAAGCGCAATCACCCAGCAGCGCATGGGCATTGGTGTTACCGATGCGGCTGAACGCAGCGCGCAGCCGCTGGGACGCCGTCGCCGGTTTCGGCGCCGCGGCGGTGTGGGCCGTGGGCGCCTTGTCACGGGCCGCCGCGGTCACCGGGCTGTGCGCGTGGGTCATGACCCGCCCAGCAGCTCGAGAATGTCGCCGAAGCGGTCACCGAATTCGGTGCGGCTGGGGTGCCGGCCCAGCTTCTGGTATTCGCGGGCGACAGCCACCATCACCTCGGGCTGACCGATCGGTGTGCCCGCGGCGGCGGCCAGCAGCCGGGCGTGCACCGCGCAGTTGCGGATGTTGCCGCCGGCCAGCTCGAAGCGCTGGGCCAGTGTCGGCACCTCGACATCGTCGGTCACCGCGGCGCCCCGCAACATCACCTCCCACAACCGCGCGCGCAGTGCCGCGTCGGGGAACGCGAATTCGACGACCTGGTGCACCCGCCGGGTGAATGCGTCATCGAGGTTGCCGCTGAGGTTGGTGGCCAGGATGGCCACCCCGTCGTAGGCCTCCATCTGCTGCAGCAGGTAGGCGACCTCGATGTTGGCGTAGCGGTCGTGGGCGTCGCTCACTTCGGAGCGCTTGCCGAACAGCGCGTCGGCCTCGTCGAAGAACAGGATGGCGTTGGAGGATCGGGCGGCCGAAAAGACTTGGCGGAGTTGCTTTTCGGTTTCGCCGATGTACTTGTTGACCACTGTGGCCAGGTCGATCGCGTACAGATCCAGGCCGAGTTCGGCGGCCAGCACCGAGGCGGCGAGCGTCTTGCCGGTGCCGCTGGGTCCGGCGAACAGGAACGACAACCCCCGCGACCGCAGGGCCACCGAGTGGGTGTCTGCCAGTAGGTGCCGGGACCGGACCACGGTGGCCAGTTCGCGCAGCTGCCGCCCGGTGGCCGGGGAGACGACGAGGTCGTCCCAGCCCACGTCAGCATCGAGCCGCCGGGCCAGTCCGCCCAGCCCGTGCGCCAATTGTTGTCGCGCGGCCATGGTGAGCGATCCCGGCACGACGGTGGTGCGCGCGGCATGTGCGACGGCACGCTGTATCTGGCCCGGCGACAGTGCGAACAGGGCCGCCACCGCGTCGAGTTCCGCCGGATCGGGACTGAGCCGCGCCCTGGACAGAGCGGCTGCCCACCGATCGCGCCGCGCGGTGAACGGTTCGATGTCGACGGTGTGCCGCTCGGCGATGACGCCGTCCAGCAGGACACCGTCGGGCCAGCCGGCACCGCAGACCACGATGACCGGCGTCGGTGGCGCCGCGAGCAGTCGGGTGATCTCGTCCCGCACGGCTGCCGCGCGGTGCTCCTGGCCGGGGCTGGGCAGCAGCGCCTGCCCGTCGGTGATCACCACGGTCGCCTCGCGCAGTGCGGCCTCGCGGGCCAGCAAGCGGACGGCCTCGGCGATATCGCCGTCGCCGAGTGTCAACCCGGCCAACCGGATGTGCAGCGAACAGCGCCCATCCCCTGTGGACAGCGCTGCGGCCGCATCGGCGGCAGCCCGCCCGTCGAGCAGCACCACGCGGCCGGTCAGCTCGCGCAGAGTCGGGCCGACGCAGTCGCCGAGCGCGGCGTCGGCTGTGGCGACGGCGACCCAGCCGGCCAGACGCGCATCGACTGATCCGGTGCGGTCGACCAGTTCGTCGAGGACGCGGTCGTCGACGGCGAGGGTGCGGGACAGGAACGGGCCGTCACCGTCGATCCGGATCAGACCGTGGCGGACGAGCGGCGCGCCTCGGTCGAAGCGACGGCCGGCGTTCCAGCGGCCGCCGAGGTCACCGCCGAGCACCCGCAGTGCCAACCCGATGGATGCCCGCCGCCGGCCGATGTCGTCGTGGAGGTACGCGTACAGCGTTTCGAAGCGGTCGTCGAGGTCGGGTGCCGCGGCGAGCAGCAGCACCACCAGGTCGTCGGCGTCCAGGGCAAACCGCGAGGCCAGCCGCTGCAGGCCGGCGGCGTGACCGAACGCCCCGACGGCTCGGGCGGCCTCGTCGACGCGCACCCGCGCGGCGCGTACTTCCGCGCCGCGTTCGGGTTGGGGCCTCGTCGGGGCCGGTACCGGCTCGGTGAGCAGATGATCGACTTCGGCGTCGTCGATCGTGAAGCCCAGGAACGCTTCCGGTGACCGGTGCCGTCCCGCCCGGAAGCGTTCGACCTCCTCGGCGAGGACCAGCCGCAGCCAGTCGAGCTCGGCCGCCAGCCGGGCGCGGGCCAGCGCGACGCCGACCTCCGCGGCCGGTGGCGTGCTGCCGTTCCCGGCGATGACCGGCCGCGTCACGGGTCATCCCGACAGAAGCGCAGTGCACCACCGGGTAGCCAGGGCGCGGCCACCACGCGGTCCTCCCAGCCCGCCATCTGGAGTGCCACCCGTAGCGGGACGTCCGGCAGCGACGCGGCGCTGGCCGCAGGTTCGAAGCGGAAGCGGCCCGCGCCGACGAGCAGGTTCACCGCGATGTAGGGCGCGGAACTCGCCGAGAACCCCGGCAGCCGGCGACCCAGGTCCCGCACCGCGAGCAGCGCGAGTACCTGCACCACCGCGGCGACGTCGGAGTCGGGGAGCAGGTCGCCGATGTCCAGGTGGGCCGTCTCCATCGGCGCGGGCTCGGCCGGCGGGCGCGGTGACGCCCGCAGCTGGTTCTGCAGCGCGGTGCAGACCGCTGCGGGCAGCAACCCTTCGACGACGTCGGCGCCGTACGCGCCGCCGGGATCGCCGGCCAGTCGCGCCAGCACCGGATCGAAGCGGGCGCGCGGACGGTGCTCGCGGCCCAGCGCGGACAGCAGTGCCCACCAGCGCAGCCGGCCCGCCAACGGCGGGGCAGCGGCGGGCGGGACGCCCTGTTCGCAGAGGGCGCGTTCCAGATCGATCACACCGAGCCCGGCCAGCAACAGCGCGCACCCGGCGAACCCTGACATCAGTGGCCCGGAGCCTGCGGCGGGCTCATCGGTGCTGTGCTGTTCGATCCGCTCGAATTGTGCGACGACATCGGGAATCAGCTTGTACAGCAAGGCAATTCGCTGCTCGCGGTCTGGGGTGCGCGGAGCGTTGTCGGTCGCTTCGGTAGCGTCGAGCAATTCCAGCTCGGCCAGCTCGGGACCCCACGCCGCCACCTCGCCGATGGCCCGTCGCACGTCGCCGTCGGCCGGCCTGACAGCACCCGGGCCTGGCGCATGCAGCGATGCCAGCAGCCACAGCGCGAGATGATCGGGCGAGGCGGCGAATTGGCATCCCGACCGCAGCGCGCGCACCACCGCGTCCGCGCCGCCGAGCACCGCGGTCTGCAGCGGGCCCGGACCGGCTCGGCGGAGCCCGGCGGTCACCGCGATCCGGGCTGCCTCCTCGACCGACAGCATGGCGAGCAGCTGCTGCAACGGCTCGCCGGGCGCCGCCGCCAGCGTCGCCAAGGCCGGTGCGATGTCGTCGGGATGCGCCTGGCACGCCGCGGTGGCGGCACCGGCAGGACCGAGGGCACGCCAACGTGTGAACTGGGCGAACTCCCAGCGGGCGAAGGCATCGCCGGTGCCGAGGACCTGCAGAAACGCAGCCAGGTAGGCGGCCCGGGACGGGTAACGGGCGACGGTGCCGTCGTCGCGATCCAAGGCTCGCACGATGGCCGTGGCCAGACCCCTGGCCCAGAGGTCGGTGGCGGCCAGGAGGTCCGGGTCGGTGCCGCCCAGCAGGACCCGGACGCCGAGGCGGCGGATCACCACGACCCCGTCGCCGGGCGGCAAGACCGCGCTCAGTGCGTCGGCCAACCGGGCCGGGATGCGCTCGGCGACCACCCCGTCCAGCCCGCGCCGCACCGCGGCCGGGTCGGGGTGCGCCCGCGGCACCCGGTAACGGCAGTGGTGGTGGTCGAGCAGCAGCCGGTCGGTCATGGCGGCGCTCCGCGTACCCGACGGGTGGGCGGGTCAGTGCGGTGCGGGCACCGCCGTCGGCCGTGCCGGACCGAGAAGTTCGCGAAGCACCGTGATGGCCCCGTCGATCCGCTCGATGGTGGCGGCCAGTTCGTCGCGCTGGCCGTCGAGACGGGCCAGCTGACGGCAGCCGTTGGCATGCTCGGCGGACAACTCGTCGAGCCGGGCCCGCAGGGTCGCGGTCGGAATCGTCGCCTCGGGTATTTCGGACGCGAGCGTGGACATGGGGCCTCCGATGGTCGGCGGGACGGGGAAGCGGGGCTGCGGATCACGGGTAGAACACCGCGGTGTAGGAGACATCGTTGATCGAACCGTCGTCGACGATCCACCAGAAGAACATGAACTCCCAGGTCTGGGCGTCGATCTTCGTCACGGGGGTGGCGAAGACGCTCCATGAGGCGTTGACCGCGGTCGAATAGTTGTAGATGTTGGCGAGGCTGACCGTGACCTGCGGCGTCTTGGCGGCGTCGGCCAGGTTCGATTTGATCTTGAAGGTTCGCGTCCCGGTCGGCGCTTGGGTACCGACCCAACTCGCGGCGAAGTTGGCAATCGGGAAGACCCCGGGAAGCAGGTCGCTCAGCCGACCGACCTTCACGTCGATGGGCGTGAACACCGGCACCTGGTTGCCGCCGACGTACACATTGCCGCTGACATGCAGATCGCTGGTGGTGCCGCCGACCTGGCCGACCACGACGTCCTTGCCGTTGGCCCAGTTCAGGTACAGGTTGTCGACGGCGTCGCTGCCCGACGCCTTGCCGATCACGTGCCGCGACTGCACATGGCTGTCGTTGCCCCAGCCCACGACGAGCGCGTTCCGCACCCGCACGCCGAAGGCATCCGCCTGCAGCACCTGGTGATCCTTGTCGGCGGTCGTCTCGTCCAGGTAGACCCGCAGGCCGCTGGGCGCGCGGGCGTACAGGACCTGAGAACTGGCTTCCAGCCCGAGTGCCACGGTGTTGATGGCATCCCTGGCGCCGTTGAGCACGTAGGTGTCCTTGTCGGTGCGCCCGGTCGTGAGGATGTTGCGCACCAACAGGTTTCGGCCGACGATGCCGTCGCCCTGGTCGTCTATGGAGAACCGGTCGGTGTGTCCGGAGGACCGTACGACGAATCGGCTGTCGCCCTGGCTGGCATTGCCGATCTGCAGGGCCAGGGTGGCGCCCGGGTCGAGCGACGTGCCGAGCCGATTGAAGGTGATCGGCACCGTTTCGTCGCCGTTGTCCAGCGCGAACGACAGCGGTCCGCCGTCGAGCCGGACCCTGGCCTTGGCGACCAGTCGGTGGGTGACCGTGAGCCGGCCGCGGACCGTGGCATCGACGATCGGGCGCACGACGGGTTTTGTCGCATCGGTGGGATACGGCGCGACGGCGGCCAGCTCCCACGTGGCGTCGGGTGCGTAGGTGTGCGAGCCGACGTCGCCGCCGTAGATGCGGCCCTTGATTTCTTTGGCTTTGTCGATGTCGTTCGCGGCCGCGATGAATCCGTCGGTGCCGTTCCAGTGCACGTAGCCGATGGGTATCAACCACCACGAGCCGGTCAGTTCGTCGTCGTCGGGCAGAGCCTGGAACGGAACGGTCAGGATGTCGGGGTGGTCGTAGTCATTGGCCACCTCGACCATGGCCTTGCCGTCGACCTGGATGGGGTCGTGGACGCGGGAGATTTCGCCGACCTCGCCCAGCTCGACCCGCACCGTCTCGAGCGTGCGGTAGGTGACGTTCGGGTCGTCGCAGCTCTGGAATCCCGAAGTCGGTGGATTGATCAGCTCGGTGTCATACCGTAGCCAGACGCGCACCCACTTCTCCGACGGGTAGCGCTGAAACTGCGTAGGGGACAAGGGAAGTGGGTGGTACACGCCCAATTCGCGGCCGAACCCGTCGACGGCGAAGCCGGGTGAGATGTACAGGTCGACCTCCGTGGTGGAGCCGGCGCGCGGTTGCTCGACCAAATCGAGGCCGCGGAAAATGCCCCAGGCGTGCTGGGCCAGGCTGAGGCGGCGCCGCATCTCGCGGCCGTACTCGACGGTCGCGACGAAATCGTTCGGTCCCAGGTATTGGCCGTCCCAGAAGTTCGGCCGTTCTGCATCGTCGACCCACATGGTCTGCTCCTCAGCCCTGCCTCTTGACGGCCTTCTTGACCGGGCCCGCGCCCTCCAGTGCGGTGACCCGCCGGTCGAGCACCGCGACGCGGTGGTCCAGTCCACCCACGCCGGTGGGCGCCGGCTGGAATCCGGCGACCCGCCCGGCGGTGACCAGCGCGATCACCTGGTCACCCGGGTACACCCGCACCTTGGCGGAGGCCAGCGTGGCCAACGGGCCGAACGGATTGGCGTCCCGATGGTGGGCCAGCACCTCGACCTCGTGCTCGGCCAGTCCGGCGGTGACGTCGGCGATCGGTTTGCCGAGCCAGCCGATCAGCTCGACGGCCATCTCCGGGTTCATTGGTTGCCTCCTTGCACCGGGCCGGGGCGTGCCCGGTTCATGACGGTGTTGAGTAGGTCGCCGAGCATCGCTGCCATCTCGGGGGTACTGGCCGGCTGGCCGAGCAGGCCGGCGTTCAACTTGGCGCCCTCGACGCCGCCGAACAGCCGCCCGGCCGGGCGGAAGGCGTTCTCGCCGCAGCACAGCCGCTCCAGCGCGGCGCTCACGACCGGGCCCAGCGGTAGCGCCGAGAGCCACCACAGCAGGGCCGGGATGGTGATGAGCTGTTTGCGCTCGAAGTTGCAGATCTCGATGATCTGACCACCGCGCACCCGCATGCAGGCCAGGGTGATGCGGTCATCACCGGGATCGGTGGGGCACGGCGGCAGCAGCTGCAGACAGACGCAGTCCATGAACAGCGTCCACAGTGCGTTGCTGATGGTGGTCATCGACCGGTCGATCGATTCGTAGTAGGCGGCGACCTCATCGGGGGCGGCTGCAGCGCCTTCGATGTCGTGCCCGAACGTCGGGGGCGGTGCGGGCACTACGGCGCCCCGCACCGCGTCGAGCAGGTCACAGCGCGCGGTGTGATGTGCGGTCATGAACCGCAGCACGTCGGCCTGCATGGCGACCAGCGTCTGATGGTTGGCCGCGGCCGAGGCCTGCGGATCGGGCTTGCGCAGCAGCGCGGCCACATCGGAGAAGCACTGGTAGAGGTGGCCGAAGAGCGTGTCGCCCAGTACGTCGCCGTAGGTCGGCCGGTCCGAGCCGGAGTCCTGCTGGCACAGTTCGAGCACGTAGCCCTCACACCACCGGGTGGGTTCGCACTGCGGCTTCGCTGGGCCGGTCGCCACCGAGCTGGTCGCGCCCGTTCCGCAGCCGCCACCGCAGCCGACGGACGTGGCGCCGTGCGACGACTTGCCGCCGCAGTGGCAACCGCCGCCCCCGTGCCCATTCGACTTGCCTGAACTGCCGCTCGACCCGCCGCAGCTACAGCCGCCGCCGCACGTCGACGGGGGCCCGCAGCTACAGGCCTTGGTGCCGCCCTCGGTGCCCGAACGCAATGAGCTGACGGCCCGGCTGGCGGTCTCCTGGTACCGGATGGTCAGACACCAGACCCCGTCCGGATCACAGTTGGAGGAGACCGGGGCGCGCGGCGAGCAGTCCCGCGGGTTGTCGTGGGCCCGTCGGCGCAGGCAGTCGTCGATGGCGCCCAGCACGTCGAAGTCGGTGGCCTCGCACACCACGATGTCGTCGCCGCAGGGGCTGATCGCATAGCCCGGCTCGACGGTGACCCACCCCGAGCAGGTGTCGTGGCAGACCACCCGCAGTCCGCACACCACACCCCAGCCGTGCAGATAGAGATTGTGCAGCCGGTTCTTCTTGATGACGTACTCCTGCTCGGCGTTGAGGTCGTCATCGGTGAGCAGTTGTCCGGCGAAATATCTTGGGCGACAAAGGCATTCCAGCGTGTGACACACCGGGCACACCTTCGACGCCGGCGTGGTGGGCCGGCGGAAGTTGGTCACGGTGGAGCGGATGGCCCGCCCGACGGTGGTGGTCGTGAACATGGGTTGTCTCCAGTCCTGTCAGCCGTTGACGATCTCGAACCAGCTCTCGAAGGTGCCGCCTTCGACCCAGTCGCCAGACGGACAGCGCGCGGGCAGCCCGCGGGGGCCGACGCCGCCCGGGCCCAGGACCCCCGGGGCCAGGTGGTTGGCGTCCAGCACGGCCTGCGCCTTGAAGGTCGAGCCGTCGTTGCGGGTCTTGGTGATGGTGCGCTCGGCCAGCACGTAGTCGCCCTTGAGCACCACCCGGTAGCGCCCGGGTATCCACTCGTTGTTGTACGGGCGGAACCGCATGCCGGTGGCACCCTTCTGCACGGTCCCGTCGTCGGCGACGATGCCCTTCTCACAACTGGACTCGAGACGCAGCGCTTGCACCCGTCCGACGACTTCGCACCAGCATCGGGTGATCAGCGGTCCGTTGTCCTCGGGCCGACCTTGGTAGAGCACGCTCAGGCTGGACCAGTCGCGCCGCGGCAGGACCAGCGTCTCGGGCATCATCGGCTCCGAGAAGCCGACGAGCAGGCCCTCCTTGTTGATGTCGACCTGAGCCAGCACGTTGCCCTGGTCATCGAGCACTTCTCCGGGCATGGTGATTCGGCCGCCGTGCGGCCAGTTGATGGCCACCACGTGGGGCAGTTCGGAATCCAGGCCGGGGCCGGCCGGACCCGTGGACCCGGTCGGACCGGTTGGGCCCGTGGGGCCCGTTGGGCCGGTTGGCCCTGTCGGACCGGTGGGACCGGTAGGTCCGGTGGGACCCGTCGGACCGGTCGCGCCCGTGGCACCGGTCGCGCCCGTGGCACCGGTCGCGCCGCCGCCGGCCTCGTCCTGCTCCAGCAGGCACTGCACCACCTCCGCGAGCAGGCTGACGCTGGGCAACAGCCGGCGATCGGACAGGTTGTCGATCCGGGTCTCATCAAGGACGTCGCCGTGGTGGTAGGCCCCGATGGTCGCGAGCACGAGGATGTCGTGGTCGCCGCATGAGGGGCAGCCGTCCAGCGCGCGCTGCCACAGGTCGCGGCACACCCCGACGGGCGGGCCCACGACAGCGACGCCGCCGGGGTCGCCGCCGGGAGTGCTCATGGTGGCGGCCACCAGCACCCGTCCGCGGGTGTCGACCGTCACCGAGGTGGCCTTGGTGCCGACCTCGACGACGACGGCGGCGGCCGGAGCTGGTGAGGTGAGGTCGGCGACGGTGACGATCTGAACCACCGCGGTGCCGTCGGTGCGATCACCGGCCGCGGCCACATATTGGGCGTCCCGGTCGACGGCGAGCGCACCCGCAGGCACGGTGAGCGGCTCGGCGAACCGCTCCGAGGACCCGTCGGCATGCCGCACCACCAGCACGAGCACCGGGCCGGCCGCATCGTTGCCTGCGATCACCAGGTGGTCGTCGGCGCCCGGATACGTCGCAGGCAGGAGGGCGATCAGTTGGCCGCTGACACCGGCGCCCAGCGGCAGCGTGGTGGTCGGGGTGGCGGGGTTGTGTGCATCGGCGACGGTGATCGAGGCGGACCCGTCGACCAGATAGATCCGGTTGCCGTCGGATGAGATGGCGACGTCGGTGGCGCCGGCCAGGGTGGTGACGGTGACCAGGCCGCTGCCGTCGGTGGCGAACCCGCGTAGCTGTCCGTCGGCCGCGGTCAGGGCCAGGGCGCGTGCGTCGACGCCGTCGTAGACCAGGCGCAACGCGCTGCCCCCGCCGCCCACGAGGGTCACCGCGGCGACCTCCGCCAGGGCCGGGTCGGCACCGTCCAGGATGTGCACGGTCGCGTCTGCACCGGCGTCTTCGCCGACGAACACGCGGGTCCCGTCGTCGCTGACGGTCAGCGCGGTGGCCGGCGCCGTCAGAGCGGCCGAGGCGATCGCCGGCAGGTCGGGGTCGTCGTACGCCTCGATCGTCGGGGTCGCGCCGCCCCGGGTGACGAACAGCCGTCCAGTGTCGGCCACGGCCAGCAGGCCGGCGTCGGCAATCGCCAGCCGTTCGAGCACGGCGCTCGGCAGGGGCGGCGCACCGAGCGGATGAACGGGATCGTCGACTGTGACATCGATGGCGTAGCTCTCAAGCACCCGGTTGGGCTGACAACGAGTGTCGTCGCAGCCGGCGTCGTCGAACAGCACCGGGACGTCCTCGGTCGGGCACTCGACGTACCGCAGCACCAGCTGCAGCGTGTGTGCGCTGCCGTCGTCGATCTTGGCCGGGTCCTTGCCCTGCTGGACCCACCACGCCTCGAAGGCGGCGCGCACGTCGACGTATTCGGGTTCGCGCACCACGATCTCGCGCCCGCAGCAGTCGACGGCAACCCCGGGCGCCACCACGACCCAGCGGTCGCGGCACGGCGGCTGGGGGTGCGGGGTGACCTCCAGGCCGCAGACCGTGCCCCATCCGTGCAGGTACTCGTCGTGCCGGCGCAGCTTGCCGAGGAAATAGCGTTGCTCATCGGTGAAGTCGCGGGCGGCCATGAACTTGCCCGTGAAGTAGTTGTTCCGCGTGAATACCGGCAGCTCGCACTCCTGGCACAGCTCGCCGGCCCTCGCCTGTCCGCAGCCGCAGCTCATGGCTGGTCCTCCTAGTCGCTGGGGTTCTGGGATTGCACGACTACCTCCTCTAAAGCACCGAGGACCCCAGCAGCGCGTCGCGCGCCACCTGGAATCCCGGCACAGCCGGTCTCGATGGGTCGTCTTGCAGGACGGTGTCGGAGCCGAGGACGCCCTGGCCCAACGTGGTGGGCCCGGGGTAGCGCCCGACGACGGTGTCCAGGCCGACGGTGGCCTGCACACCGACCAGAAAGCGGGGTTCGACGAACTCGACGGTCGTCTCTACGTGGGCCGGTGTGAACATCTCGGCGAGGCTCGCGACCATCCGTCGGGTGCCCTCGTCGCGGGCGCCGGCGGCAGGGAAGAAAACCGTCGCCCGGTGCGCGTACACGAGGAACGGATCACGCACCGGGTCCGGCAGGTCGGTGACCTTGAAGGTGCCGATGGTGGAGTGCCGGCCGACCTGCAGTCGGTCGGTGATCCGCTTGCCCCACAGCATCGTGTTGTCGCCGACGAGTGAGCCGTCGAGAAAGAGCCAGCGGCGCAGCTTGAACGACTCGAGCACTGTCGGCAGCGCGTCTGCCGCGGAGTCGCAGGTGCAGCCCTCCTCGGGGTCGGGCCAGTGCCGGTCGCAGTCGATCAGCCCAGCGCCGGGGCCGGGGTCGAGACCCAGCACGATGCGCAGCGCGGTACGCAGTGCCGCGGGTGTGCCGCGCCGGGCGAACAGGTAGGCCGCGTGCGCGACCAGGGACCGGCGCACTGACTCGCTCCACACCGGTTCCAGCGCCAAGCCCAGCCAGGAGGCCAGCCAGGCCAGCGCGTCGCGGTCGACGGTGGCCGGGGTGGCCATGGGGTCGAACAGCGCCGGCAACGCATCCAGCGTGTTGTCGACGGTGGCGGTGGCGGCGTCGAGCAGGGCCATCAGCCGTTGCACGAAGGCACCTCCGTCGGGGCCGCTGAGGAACACCGCGGGCAGGTGCTCAGCCGAGGTCATGCGTCCGTACACCACTCGCACCGCTTCGATCAGCGGCGAGCCGCGCCGGGTCCCCAGGAGGATCAGCCGGAGCCAGAGGTAGCGGCCCGGCGGGCTGAGAATCAATGCGTCCCAAGGTGATTCGCCGGGTCCCGACCAGGCGCACGCCGGGCTCCAGTGGTCTTCGGCGACGGCCGACAGGTCCTCGTCGTCCAGCGGCTGGTCGTCGGTGTAGGTCTGCACCAGCACGGTGGCGGCGTCGGGGACGCAGCCGTCGAGCACCACCCGGTGCCACTGGCAGCCGGCGATCCCGCTGTCCAGTGGACCGGCGACCAGCCGGCCCTCGGGGGCGAACGTGCACGGCCCGGCCAGTGCCACGACGGTGCCGGTGGGGCCGGAGGCGACGAGCGGGTCACCGTCGGCGGTGAACCCGAGCCCGTCGATCGGCTGCCCGGCATCGCATGACGCACCCGTGAAACGCACGGCGGTGCCTGGCACCGCGCAGGTCTGATAGCAGCCGTAGCGCCACAGCGTGCCGGTCGCCGACTGGGCGATGTAGAGGTTGCCGTCGGCGTCGGTGGCCAGCGGCCCGGGGGCGAACCGCCCGGCCAGTGCGTCGGGCGCCGGCGCGATGCCGAGGGGTGTCCCGTCGGCGGCGAAGACCTGGACGTCGGGCTTGCCGTCCTGCACCACGTACAGCCGATCGTGGCGGTCGAGTGCGAGGTGCGTCGGCGCGACCAGCGCCGTCCCGTCGGCCGTCGTGGAGATGGTGCCGTGCCGTCGGCCGTCACGGTCGAACCGGTGGATCAGGCCGTTGGCCTGGTCGCTGACCAGGAACCACCCACAGCGCTGGGCGACGACGTCGACCGGATCCCAGAGCCCGGCCGAAGGTGGCGCCGGGCACCCATCGGCCCCGATCGGACCGATCATGGCGACCAACGTCAGTGACGACCCGTCAAGGATCTGGACGCGCCGGTTGCCGCCGTCGACGACCGCGACCAGTCCGTCGCAGCCCGCGGCGATTCCGCGTGGCTCGCGCAGCCGGCGCGGTGCGGAGCCGATCCCGCCGAAGCAGGGCAGCATCTCGAAACCGTCGCCGCACGGGTCGAACCGTTTGATCCGGTCGTCCCCGCGGTCGGCGACGTAGATCCGTCCCCACGGGTCGACGGCCACGCCGGTGGGTTCGGCCAGCCCGGCGAAGGTGCCCGCCCCATCGACCAGCGCGCGCTGGGTGCCGGGCAGGCGCACCAGGCGCACCCCGCGTCCGGCGGTCTCGACGCGATCGAGGGTGTGGGCCTGCCAACCCAGGCGATCGTCGAGACGCACGTGCGCCTCGGGGACCGCGCCCCATCCGTAGGGGCGGGTTGGGCAGGCCGTCGAACCGGGGATGGTCATCGGCGGTAGCTCGCGATCACGTTGTGCGCGTCGGAGCGCAGCAGTTCGCCGGCGCCGATGGTGACGTCTTGGCACTCGGGGGTCACATCGTCGTCCAGCCAGATCAGCAGCTGGTCAACCTTGGCGACACCGGGCACCACGAGGATGGTCTTGTAGACCAGCGAGAACGGGATGGCGCCGCCCAGCGGCCAGCCGGTGCCGTCTTCACCACCGGTCAGCGGGTGGAAGTAGGTATCCAGCGCATCGACCACCGCGTTACGAACGATGCCGAGGTCGCTGGTGGTCTCGACCTGCAGCGTGACGTCGATCCGCACCTTCCGGTAAGCGGGGCCGGTGACGTGCAGCTCGGTGGTGAGCAGCCGGTGCACGTTGAGGTGCGCGCAGACGTTGTGCAGCGTGGCCTCGCTGGGCATGGGTGCCGGCGAATCGTTGTCGGGGATGACGATGACGGTGACCGATCCCGGTACGTCGACACCGGGGAAGCCGGGATGTACCCGGGGTTGGGCGATCGCGCGCGCGACGGCAGCGCCGGGGGTGGCCTGGGCCAGCAGCTCGAAGTCGTCGTTGGTGACGGCGCGGTCCCGGGTCTTGAGGGACTGCGGTGCCCGGTTTTTCGCGTCGGTGAGCGACTCGTCGTCGACGCCGCCCTCCGAGGAGAACAGGTTGGTCACGGCGGCGATGCCGTCGACCGCGCTCTGCAACTGCGTGATCGCGTCAGGGCCCAGGTTGCCGGCCCGCCCGCCGCCGTGGCGGTAGATGGTGGCCACCACGTTGGCCAGCGGGTTCTGTGGGTTGGCGACGGGCAGGTGTCCGTGCACGCCGTCGCCGACGCCAATGGTGCCGGTCGCGCGGTCCAGGGTGAAGTGCAGATCGTCGGGTCCCGAGCTGTACAGGTCGTCGACCTCGGTCCACGTGGTGAACCCGCTGCCTTCGTCGATCTGCAGGACCAGGGTGCCGTCGAGCACCGGCCGGGAGAACAACTGGAACTGTTGGTAGGCCACGCCGCTGGTGCCGCCGACGACCTCGTCGCGCACGGTTTCGGCCTGGGTGGCCGTCACTGTGTTGGACAGCAGGGCCTGCAGGCGCGGCGGAGTTTCGTAGGTCGCGGTGGCCAGGCGTGCGCGCAGCCAGTACCGCGGCGTGCTGCCGGTGGGCAGTGCCAGCAGTTGCATGCGCTCACCGCGTACGTCCAGCTCGATGTGACCGGACTGGCTGAACGCCTTGGAGTCGTCGCGGTTGACCCCGAGCGGTTCCCAAGCGATGCCGTCCCAGTACTCCCACACCACGACGGCCGGCGGGATCACGTCGGAGGCGGCGAGGTCGCAGTGCACCGGAACGGGCCGGTCGGTCGCCATGGTGATGACGGCGAGGAAGTCGACGATCGCATCGGGGAACGGGCCGGGGTACTCGTAGCCGAGCAGCAGGGCCGAGTCGACCCGCGGGATCGGCCCGAACGGCTGGAAGCCGCCGCTGCCCGGACCGCTGGGCCGGTTGGCGGTGGTGACATCGTCGTAGCCGAAGCCGTCGAACACCAGTATCGAGGTGACTTTCGGGCCGAGCACCTGCAGGGTCCGGTCGGTTTCGAAGATGACCGGCGGCTGGTCCTGGCCGCCGTCACCCGACACTCGGGTGCCCTTGGCGATGGCGGTGACCGGTGCGGCCGGGTCGACGGGCGTGAACGTCAGTTCCGCGCGCGCCGGTTCAGCCGGGCGCAGCTGTAATCCGATGAGTTCCAGGAATTTCACGTAGGCCAGGTCGGGCACCTGGTTGATCCGGTAGATCAGCAGCTCGGTGAGCCAGGCGTGCAGCTGCAGCAAGGTGATGCCCGGGTCGCTGTCGTTGAAGTCGGTCCATTCGGGGGTGTAGCGCGGGATCCGCGTCAGCGCTTCGGCGACCAGGTCGCGGTAGGTGCGGTCGTCGAGGACCGGGGTGGGAAGGACCATGTCAGTGCCTGCTCTCACCGATGAAGAACGGGTAGACGAGGTTGTGCACGGTGTTGGCGCTGCGCACCCGGTAGTCCACGCGGACCACCATCACGTTGGGTTCGCCGTCGCCGTCATCGACGGTGACGCCGAGCACATCGATGCGCGGCTCGCCGCTGATCAAGGCCTGCTGGATGTCGGCGGCGATCGCGGCATGCGCCAGCTCGGAGTTGGGTTCGAAGACCAAATCGGCTACCCCGCAACCGAATTCGGTCAGCATGACCCGTTCCCCGCGGGAGGTGGACAGGATCAGCCAGATGGCTTCCTCGATGGAGCGCTCGGCGACCGACCATTGCAGCCGGCCCCGGGCGTCGGGAGCCACCGGGAAACGCCACCCGGTGCCGAGGAAGGCGCGGTCGCCGCGCGGATCGGTCAGCACGGCAGCACCGCGATCACGCCGTCGATGACGGATTTCACGTCGGACAGCACGGTGACGACGGGTTCGGCGGCACCGCCGGTGAGGTTGTCGAGCGACGGCAGCTGCATGCCGCCGGCGCCGACCATGGCCAGGAACGGTTCGACGAGCTTGAGCGTGGTGAACACCGGTGCGCAGCTGTTCATGGCCTGCTGGGTCATCACCTCGGTGCACTTCTGCGAGGCGTCGAGGACCTCGAGCAGCGCGGGATTGCCTTGGGCCTCACCCATTTTGATCTGCAGGCCGATCTGCTGCTGCAGGATGCTCTCGAGCAGGTCGAGGATGCAGCCGAGGAACGCGCTGATCATCTTGAGGATGTCCTTGACGAAGGAGCAGATGCCGATCGGCGACCAGTCGGTGACGCACCCGAGGACGTCAGCGGCGATCGGCGGCAGGTCGCCCAGCTTGTCCAACAGCTTGGTGGGATTGGTGACGACGTCGGGCACGGCCTGGACGAACTCGATGATCCAGGCGCACAGGTTGAGCACCTTGACCAGACATTCGGTGGCGCCCAGGAACGGCCCCAGTTGCAGCAGCAGATTGAAGTTGACGTGACAGTCGTCGTTCATGCCCTTGGGCAGGTCGACCATGCCGATGAGCTGGCCACCGCCGGGCAGTGTCAGGGTGCTGTTGGTCGGCGCCGGGGGGAACGGCGGCAGCGGTGGCGGTGGGCCCTGCGGCGGGACGACGGTCATCACACCGTCCCAGTGCCAGGGTTGACCGGGCGGCCGTTGAGGGTGAGCACATCGGCCCGGATATCGAGGTGGCCCAGTACGTTCACCGCGACGTGCCCGTTGGTCATCTCGATGGCGCTGCCGTGCGCGTCTTTGATGAGCAGCCGGCCTTTGTCGCCCTGCGCGGGGTCGGGGTCGTGGAACACGATCTGGTGTCCGTTGACCGAGGCGATGACGCGTTCCTGCGGATCGGCAGTCGGGGGTTTGTCTGCGCCGTTGTGGGTGAACCCGACGATGAACGGGTGGTCGGGGTTGCCGCGGTCGAAACTGACCAGGCACTCGTCGCCGATCTCGGGGGAGAAGCGGAAGCCGCGGTCGCCGCCCGCCATCGGGTTGGCGATGGGCGCCCAGAAGCTGCCCAGCGAGTCGGGGAAGGTGGGGAAGCGCACCTGGATGCGGCCTTCCTGTTGGGGATCGTCGCGGTCGGTGACCACCCCGATGAGCACCCCGGCGAAGTCGTTGGTCATCACGCGGCTCCTCTCGTGCATTGCTCACGGCGCGCGCTGAACTGGGTGCGGTAGCCGTTGTCGTCGAACGTGTGCGTGGTGTTGGTCAGGAACCAGGAGCCGTCGAACGGTGCGCCGATGCCGGCGACCTCGACGCGGGACGCGGCCCGCAGGTCCGGGCGCCCGACAGTGGTGCCGTCGGCGGTGATCATCTGCAGGTAGTTCTCCCGCAGCACGTTTCGCACCAGGTCCTGGGCCTCGCCCAAGGTGTGCGCCGGGCTGTCGGTGACCTTGTTCTCGGCGGTGACCACCGGTTCGATCAGCTCTTTGAGGTCTTCGTTGATGCCGCGTTCGCGGTCCCACAGCTCGGCCAGATCGCACGAGACCAACGGATTGGCTTTGGTACGCCTGTCCCAGAACTGCGTGGAGACCTTGCGCCACAACGTCGTCGACAGGTTGATCGAAGGCCGGAACTCGATCAGGGACCCGCCCCAGGACAGCCGGTAGGGCGACTGACGCTCCCCGAGCGCCTGCAGTTCGGCGGGGCCCAGCATGTTCGACGGGCCGAAGTAGATGACCTTCGTGGGCTGCGGCGGCGCCGTGGGTGGCGCTCCGGCGGCCGCAGGTCCGGGCTTCGGCAGGATCTCACGGAAGAACACGATGTACCCGCGGGCCTTGGCTCGCTTGATCAGGAACGAGATGTCGGTTTCGTTGCTCTGCGTGACGCTGGGCACGCCGGCCTCTGTCGACTTGTTCGGCACCACCGCCGTGGCACTGTCGGTCTTGACGATGCGTTCGGCGATCGCGCTGTCGGTGATGGTGGTAGCACCCTTGTCGGGTTTCCAGATGAAGCTCTTCGGCGCGGCGCGCAACGCCTCCAGCGTCGAGAGCGCGCGCACCGTCAAGGTGGTGCCGCCGTCGGCGGAGAACGACGGGGTCACCTGGGTGACGCGGCCGGTGAGCATGGGCCGCAGCTGCTCGGTGGAGTAGCCGAGCCACACCCGTACGTAGGCGCCCGGCAGCAGCGACGGTGCGTCGGGGTCGGGCGGTTGGCCCGGCAGCCGGTCGGCGTAGCGGGCGGTGCCCGGTGCCCAGGCGCCGCCGTTGATGGTGAATTCGAACGAGTCGATCTGGTTGATCGCGTCCTTGTACGTCACGGTGGTGACGTCGGCGACGGCCTTCAGAGCACCCGCGGACGGGCCTACCTCGACCCGGCGCATCGGCACGTAGAACGTCTCGGTGGCGCCGCCGTCGAGCTCGTAGAGCCAGCTGGTCGCGGACATCAGACGGCGACCCCCTGTTCCAGTGGCGGGATTTCCAGCACCGCGCCGACGGGCAGCCGCCGTGGGTCGGTGAGGTGGTTGTGGTCGGCCAGCGGGCGCCAACGGCCGGGGTCGCCGTACACGTCTGCCGCGATCGATGACAGGGTGTCGCCGCGCGCCACGATGTGGCTGCGGGTCCGGTCCGGGGAGTTGAGACGCAGTTGATCACGTTGCGTCGCAAGGGTTTTGAATTCGCGCATCGCCACGGTCAGGGTGGCGCGCAGCGGGATGCCCTTGACGCTGAAGAGCGTGTACTCCTGCTGGATGCTCTCCACCACGCCGACGAAGTAGTGCATGCTCTGGCTGGACTCGGTCAGGGCCGAACCGGGAAACTTGCTGCCCCACACGAATTTACAGATCGGTGGCGCGTGGGTGTCGGACTCGATGGTCACCAGATCCAGGAAGGCGTCGGTCTGGCCGGTAACGCCCTGGGCGAACACCCCGCTGCTCTGGTCGGTGGAGTCGAAGAACAGCTTGACCGACAGTTTGGCCGCCGTGCCGCGCACGAACTGCTGCAACGGTGTGGCGAGCCCGGCGATGTTCAGCTCGGCGATCTGCGCGCCCTTGGTGATGGAGAAGTCGGTCGGGTTGAACATCACCGGGATCTGCGGTCCCCGCGCCGAGTTCCCGTCGGCGCTCATCCGCTGGAAATAGGCCTTCACCGTCGGTTGCATGGGTCAGCGTCCTCTGGTCACCGGGCTGGCGCTGCGCTCGCGGGCCTCCCAGGCCCGTCCGGATTCCTGCGTCTGCAGGTGCGAGCCGACGGCGGCGACGATGCGGCGCAATACCTTCGGGTCGAGCAGGGCTTCCTCAGAGCCGACTTCCACGGTGCTCTGCAGGTCGTTCACGACGATGTCCATGGTTTCCTCACACAGGGCTGAACAGTCCGGGCCCGAGCTGCACCTCGAGGCCTTCGTGGGCGATCTCCAGCGATTCGATGGCGATCTCGTTGCCCTTGCCGGTCAGTTGCGGTCCGGTCCACTTCACGGGTAGGCCGCGTTTGAACTTCCAGAACATGACGGGTTCGCGGGCATCGTTCATCAGCACGATCAGTCCGTCGCGGCGCATACCGCGGCCGTTGTAGTAGTCGGCGTACCAGTCCCACATCTCGCTGGACAGCCCCACACCACGGGAGAGGGTGATGTTGCTCCACGTCATCCGGGTGGGGAACTTGAGCACCCGGTTGTTGGTGCCGCCCTCGGGATGTTCCTGCACCTGCAGGGTGCCCTCCAGGCCACGAACCTCGGAGAAGCCGGCGTCGGCGGTCACCGTGACGCCGAACAGGGAGGCGATGCCGCTGACCAACATCGAAGCGGCGTCGAGCAGTCTCACCGCGAAGTTGTAGTTGCCCACGGGCTGGGTCAGATCGCTCATCGGTTGGCTCCTGCGCCGTCACCGTGCGCCAGCACCGGGTCCAGGACGGTGATCTCTTCGCGGGTCTTGCCGATGCGCAGCACCACGAACTCGGCCGGCGCGGTGGGGGCGACGCCGATGTCCAGCACCAGTAGCCCGTTGGCCACGTCGGCGGGTGGGTTGTTGGTGTCGTCGCACTTCACGTAGAACGCCTCGGCCGCGGTGGCGCCGTTGAGCGCGCCTGTGGCCCAAAGTGTTTCGAGTAGACCCGCGACGCCGAGACGCAGCAGCTCGCGGGTGATCCAGTTCGCCGGTTCGAACACCGCCCATTGAAGTTGTTGGCACAGCGCCTTTTCGATCATCGCCAGCAGCCGGCGCACGTTGACGAATCGCCACAGTGTGTCGCTGCTGAGCGTGCGGGCGCCCATCGGGCGGATACCGCGGCCGGCGTCGGCGCGGATCGCGTTGATGGCCTCGTCGTTGAGCACGCCGTGCAACACATCGGTGAGGTGCATGCCGACGTCGTGGGTCCACCGCAGCGCGGTGTTGGCCGGCGCCCGGTGCACGCCGACGGACAGATCCAGTTGCGCGTAGACACCGGCCAGGAAGCCGCCGGGCGGTACCAGGCGTTGCGCCGGGGTGCGTTCGCCGTCGAGGGTCACCAGCCACGGGTGGTACAGCGCGGCGTACGAGGTGTCGAAGCGCTTGCGCCACGCACGCACGATCGCGAGCTGGGTCTGCGGGTCCCCGTCGCGCGCGGGCGCGTCGAGGATCGCGACCCGGTCGCGGCGCTGCTCGCACTGCGCCACCAGCGCCTGCTGCACGGTGTAGGTGTCGTCGTCGGTGAACCACGGGGCCCGCTCGACCGGCGCCGGGGGCAGGTTTTGCGGGGCGGCCTCGGCGCGGACGCACGGGTCGCAGGGGTCGGGCGGTGGTGGGGGCGGCAGGTAGGCCGGGACCGGGCCGGGCCGCAGGTGCGCGTCGGGTGCGACCAGGATCGCGATCTCGTTGACGGCGGCCAACGCGGCGATGCCGTAGGCGGGCCCGGCCACAGGGCCGGTGAGGTCGACGGCCGTGATGGCGGCGAGCCCGTCGCCACCGCCGACGAGGGGCTGTGCGCGCAGGCCGGGAACCAGCGCGGCGGCGGGGTCGGGCCGGGGCGACGGCGTCGTCGCGGCGTCCAGCGGGGTCAGCGTGATCAGCGGTTCGGGCCCGGCGGCCACGATCGGCGGCGCGTAGCGCTGATGTTCGGCCAGCAGCGACAGCCGCCCGTAGGAGGCGCGCAGTGCGTTGCTGACCTCGACTCCGACGGTGAGGTCCAGGCGAACGACGACCATCGGCAGGCGATGGTCGATCGCGCCGGGCAGCGTGCCATCCCACTCGGTGCGACGGATCGGGTCGGGGTGCTGCCAGATCAGTTCCCGCCGTTGCGCGTCGACGGCGGAGACGACGGCGTGGGCGGGCCGGCCCGGGCGGCCGGGCTGGGTGATCCGCACCAGGTCACCCCGCGAGAACCCGCTGACGTCGAGAACCCGCGTGGCGGTGCGGTCGGCGGGTTGCTCCACGCCGTCCGGGGTGGCGGTGCCGGCGCCGTCGGCGCAGCGGACCAGGACAGTGGCGGTGTTGCCCCAGATACCGGGCGACGAGGCCGTCACCTCGAACAGCGGGTCGCCGGATTCGTTGGCGAATACCGCACTGGCGCAGGCGGACCCGGTGGCCAACGTCAATGCGGGATCGGCCGCGAAGTCGGGTGGCAGAGCCTGCTCCCACACCAGTCGGCGGCCACCGTCGAGGACGTCGATGATGCGCCGGGGGACGGTGCGGGAACGCTCGGTCTGCAACAGCTCGATCTGCTGACCTACCCGGAAGCCGCCTACCGAGCGCACGATCAGCGCGCTGTGGTCGTGCGGCTGGGTGGCGCCGTCCGCGGTGGCGGTGGCGGCGCCGTCGGCGGCGGTGACGATCACCGGGCGGTCGGTCCACAGGTCGGCGATGCCGCCCGGCAGCGGGGTGGCCCAGGTCAGCGTCGAGCTGCCTGAATCGACGCCGGCCAGGCTCACGGTGACGGCCACCGGTGCCTTGGTCAGGGTCACGTTGGCCACCGCACCGGCGACAAACCCCGGGGCCGGCACGATGACCGTCGACGCACCCGTCGGGTCCGGGGGGATTGTCGGGTCGACGGCCGTGCTCGCGGCGGGTGCCGCGGCCCGCACGACGTGGGCGCGGCGCCCGCCGTTGTCGAAGAAGCCCTTCACCGCATCCGCCAGCCGTGCGTCGGGGTGCAGCCCCCCGAACGCCGACTGGAACTGCCGCCACGACCCGATCGGCACCGCGTTGCCGACGGGACCGCGCGTCGCCACGCCGACGAAGCCGGCGATGTCGGTGCGCAGCGGCTGGATCCCGGTCGCGTCGCGGTCGATCAGTTCGACGGTGACACCGGGGTTGGCGGGATGGGCGGTCATGGCACTAGACGAGCCGCAGGCCCTCGTGGGCGAGTTCGAGGGTTTCCACGGCGACCTCGTTGCCTTTTGCGTTGAGAGCCGGTCCCTCGTACTTGACCACCCAGGCGTTCTCGAACTGCCACTCGGCGACCCGGGTGCGCTGCTCGTCCAGCAGTACCACGGCGCCGTTGTGCCGTTCCACGTTGCCGTTGATGACGTTGAGCCGCCACTGCCACAACACCCGGCTGGTGGTGTAGCCGCGTTTGAGGGTGATGTTGGCGTATTTGCGCAGACCGGGCATCTTGCGCACGGTCAGCGGTAGGTCGGTGCCCTCCCGGTACTCCACCACGTCGCCGTCGCCGGACAGCCCGCCGACCTCGCTGAAGCCGGCCACCGCGACCGAGTCGATCTCGACGATGAAGTTATAGGCCCGGTACGGGTCTTCCCGGGTTGCCGTTTCGGCCATGGGTGTGTCCTTTCAGGTGATCGGAGCTGGGTCGTGGCGCGCTGCGCCGGGTCACGCCTCCTCGACGGCCGAGCCGCCCTGCCACTGCCCGATCCGGATGACGACGAACTCGGCGGGCATGGTCGGGGCGATGCCGATGACGAGGATGAGCCGCCCGTTGTCGATGTCGTCCTGGGTCATGGTGGTGCGGTCACAGCGCACGAAGAAGGCCTGCTCCGCGGTCAACCCCATCAGTGCGCCGCTGCGCCACACGGTGGTCAGGAAGTTGGACACGGTGCGGGTGACCCGGGCCCACAGGTTCTCGTCGTTGGGCTCGAAGACCACCCATTGCAGGCCGAGTTCCAGCGAGCGTTCGACGAAGATGAACAGCCGCCGGACGTTGACGTACTTCCATTCGGGGTCGCTGGTGATGACGCGGCCACCCCAGCTGCGCAGGCCGCGGAAGTTCTCCCGGAAGTCGCGCAGCACGTTGATGTTGGACGGGTAAGGGTTGAGGATGTCCTGCTCGCCCTTGGTGATCGAGCGCTGGAAGCCGGTGATGCCGGTGATGACCTCGTTGGCGGGGGCCTTGTGCACGCCGCGCGTCACATCGGTGCGGGCGTAGACGCCGAGCAGGTGCCCGCTCGGCGGGACCGAGATGTCCGGCGGCATC
The DNA here is from genome assembly GCF_048282635.1 of Mycobacterium sp. PDNC021. Taxonomy (NCBI): domain Bacteria; kingdom Bacillati; phylum Actinomycetota; class Actinomycetes; order Mycobacteriales; family Mycobacteriaceae; genus Mycobacterium; species Mycobacterium sp. PDNC021. The sequence continues at coordinate 221,953 of NZ_CP182502.1, read as the reverse complement.
GAGATCACCGCCGAGAACGGGTCGGGCAGCCGCAGCCACGGGTAGTACAGCGCGGCGTACTTGGTGTCGAACTGCTGGCGCTGATCCTGCACGTCGGCCAGACCTGCGCCGGTGGATTCGGTGCCGGGCAGCGCGTCGAGCACGGCGAAGCGGTAGTGCATGGATTCGCAGTGGGTGATGACCTCTTGCTGCAGGTCTGTGGAGACCCGTCCGGGGATGGCGACCAGCGCGACGTCCTCCACGCTGCGCAGTGACTGCAACCCGGTGCGGGCCAGCGGGTCGACATTGTCGTTGCCCTTGTAGGTGGCGTCGGCGAGGGCGGCGATGTCGTCATCTCCGCCGGACAGGTAGCGGCCCACCGGCCGGCGCCGGCCGCCGGCCACGACCTCTTCGATGATGTCGGGACCCGGTTGCATCGGGTCCAGCGGCGTGGTGACGCGGATCAGGTTGGACTGCCCGTGGGTCCGCCGGTCCCACAGCCGCACCGGCCCGGTGGTCAGCCCGATCACGGTGCCGACGTACTGGCTGTGCCGACTGTCGAGGGTGAGGTGCCGGTAGGTCTCGGTTTCGACGATGAGGTCGAGGCCGGGGTTGCGCGGGTTCGCGGGCCCGCGTTTGACCCATTCGACGGTCAGCTTGAAGTCGCGGCTGCGGATGGTCCAGCCCGCGGTGACCGGCACCGGCAAGCCGCCCCCGTCGAAGCGGACCGAGTTGGTGCCGACCCGGTCGGCGACGGCGGCCAAGCGCGGTAGGCCGCCGGCGCCCATCCGGTCCACCCATTCACCGGTCGAGTGGTCCCGGGTCAGCGGCCGGTTGACGTCGACCGCGTCGGTCGGGGCGGCCGGGAGTGCGGCGATCCGCACGTATTCGGCGTCGGTGCGCCCGACGCGGACCCAGTCGCCGACCAGCAGGCCGGCGCGGTTGTCTACCCGGATCCGGGTCGACCCGGCGAGCACGTAGCTGTCGATGGTGGTGCTGACTTCGAGGATTTCCAGCAGGCTGCCCGGTTCGACACCGGTGATCGAGGTGACCGGCACGTCGGCGCCGGGGGGTGTGGTGACGGCGACGGTGGTCTGCACCGTGCCGGCTGCTTCTTCTTCGACCTTGACGCGAAGTTCGTTGCCGTAGCCGCCGACGTCGAGTGCTTCGACGGTGAACAGGGTGGAGCGGGCCAGCAGCCCGACGCCCGGCCGGTGTCCGTTGGCGACGGTCGTGACGGGTGGGCCGGCCGGTAGCGCGATCACCTGCGGGGTCAGCACGGCACCGAGTTCGAGGTATTCGAATCCGGCGGTGCCTGGGGTGCCGATCTGCAGCACATCACCGGTCAGCGCGGGCACGGCGACGGTGAAGCCGAGCAGGGCGGTCGTGTTGCCGGGGCGCAGTACCTCGATCAGCGTGGTCGCCTGGGTGGCCGGTGCCTGCACGGTGGCGGTGGCGGCGCCGTCGTGGGCGAAGCGTGTCGGCTGGGCCAGCGTGACGGTGTTGGTGGTGGCGTCGGCGCTGTGCACCAGGGCGAATTCGGGTCCGCTACCGGGACCGGAGTTGCTCAGGGCCAGCCAGGTGCCCGCGGGGGTGGCGGCGACCGCGGTCAGTCGGATGACGGTGGCGCCCGCCGGTGCGGCGGCGGCAAAGTTGACCACGGCCCCGGCCGCCATGGTCAGCACGGAGACGACGCCGCCGGTCGGGTGCTCGATGGTCACCGGCTGGCGTAGCCCGACCGCAGCCGGAGTACCGACGACCTGGTACGTGTGTGCGCCGTTGCCCAGGAAGGCGACGACCGAGTCCGGGGGAATCGGGGGGCCGCCGAGGAACGCCATGCCGTCGCCCTGGTTGACCCGACGGTTGATCGGCTGGTTGGTGGGGGCGCCGGCGGTGACGCGCTCGACCGCGACGCCGGCGGCATGGGTGCGGGCCAACCGGGTGGCCAGGCGAAGCGACAGGTCGGCGGGGTCGGCGGGGACCTCGCCGACGGTGACGATCTCGCGGTAGGCGTCGACCCCGATCTGCAACAGGTCGCCGGGCGCGAACGCCTTGGCCGGCGGGGCGTTGACGTTGATCAGGTCGCTGCCGGCCGAGGCTGTGACGGCCAGCGCGCCCGCGTAGTCGTCGGGTGCGACAGCCGCGGCGATGGCGCGCAGCTCGGCGTTGACCGGTACCGCGGGCGGCGCCGCGAAGTCGTCGGTGGCGTAGGCCGGGGACATCAGCGCCTGGGCGAGGGTGTCGAGCGCACCCAGCGCCGACCCGAATTGGATGTATTCGGTGACAGCGCCGTCATCGATGCGCAGGGTCTGGCCCGCGACCAGGCCGGCGTCGTCGGTGACCACCAGTTGGGTGTCGCCGGTCTGGATCTGGGCCAGCACGGTGGCCGAGAAGCCGGTGGGGCTGCCTTGCCCCATGAGGTCGACGGCGGCCTTGGTGGCGCCGTCGGGCACCACGCGCACGACGTAGGCTCGCTGGCCCTGGTTCTGGAAGAAGCCGCGGATGGACAGCGGTAGGTACCAGCTGTCGGGGAAGTCGTCGGGTCGCAGCGGGCCGCCGTAGACACGGCGGTAGTCACCGTCGCTGGTGATGAGGACCGGCACATTGACCGGGCCTCGCTCGGCGACTCCGACCACGCCGGCGGTGCTGGTGCTGACGCCTTCGATGGGCCGCGGGCCGAGTTCGACCTCCTCGACGTACACCCCGGGCGAGAGGTATTCAGGCATGGAGCCCTCCTTTGGTGACGGTTGGGATGTCAGGCGCTGAGGTTCAGGACGTTGTCGGGCTGGTCGTAGCGCAGGACGACGGTGACCGCGACGGGCGGCGCCGAGGGCGTGACCGTCACGGTGGCAGTTCGGGCCGCGCCGACCGGTCCGGTGCGGTAGTAGCCGGCCGCGTCCGTGGTAGCGCTGGGTGCCTGGGTGCTGCGGTACTCGACGCGGGTGGGGTCGGTGTCGTCGATGCGGCAGGCGGCGCCGTCGGGCAGCCGTTCGGGGTGATCGACAAGGGTGATCAATGCGGCGGCGTCGGTGCCGGTGATGGTGGTGGCGGACGGGCCGCTGGCGACGACGGTCGCGCGCTGGGCGGGCGCGCCGGCGCGATGCACCCGGGTGATCGGAGTCGCCAGAACCGCGGTGCCGGGGTCGGTCAAGGTGGCCGGACCGGTGAGTGCCGCCACCCGCACGAGGTCGTCATCGGCGGTGCCGAGGTGGATGAGGCTGCCGACGGCCAGGTTGGTGCGCCGGCCCAGGCGCAGCTGGGTGTCGCCGGGGAACACGTCGCCCCTCAGTGCCAGGTCGGGCCCGACGAGGGTGACGGTCAGCGGGACGATCGGAGTGCCGGTGGCGTGCGCCCAGCCGGTCGGGGTGTGGAATCCCGTCAGCCCGGCGGGTGCGGTGACCGCGATGGTGCGACCGGGCAGCGGTACCGGGACCGGGCCACCTGTGGACATCAGTCGTCCGCGGAGGCGGACGGCGGGGCGGCGTAACCGGATGTCGGGCAAGGGAATTGGGAAGGCGGCACCGGCCGGGATGTTCACGCTGCGGGTGACCGGCAGGAAGCCGGGGGCGCCGATCGTGAGGTCGACTATGCGGGCAACGGCGGTGAGTTGTGCCAGGGCCCAGTCGTTTTCGGCGGCGACGCCGAACAGGCCACCGGCGCCTGCGATGATCGAGAAGCGGCGGGCCTCGCCTGGGCCGGTCGGGTCGACGCCCCGCAGCCGCGCGATTATCTGTGCCGGCCCGGGCTTGGGCAGGTCGAGGGCGGGGGTCGTCAGGTCGTCGACCACGCGCCCGGTGATCAGCGCGAGGAACCCGAGCCGGGCCTCGTCGGCGACGGTGGCGGTGAGATCGCCCAGGGTCAGTTGCCGTCTCATGGCGCCACCGGGTCCAGCACCTGCTCGTAGCTGGTTTCGCGATCGAGGACCGCGGCCGTCTGGGCCGGCTGATCGCCCGATTCGACGTCGACGACGTGCACGAGGTAGCTCATACACAGCTCGTAGGGCGCTTCCAGTGCGGTCCACACCCGGGTGATCGATTCCAGGTCAAGGGTTTCCAGCGAAATCCGGAGGGTCTCCCGTAGCTCGGGTCGGGCGGGGTCGGGCGCGACGGTGGTGCCGTCGTTGAGCACCTGCAGGACCTTGCCGATGATGACCTGTTCGGTCTCGGTGTGCTCGGCGATCGGGGTGAACAGGTAGTGCAGATTGATGGGTAGCGGTGGGCGGCGCAGCTCGGTGGGGCTGATCCGGACGACGGGGCGGTTGGTCAGCTCGGCGCTGCGTTCGAGTTGGTAGAGCCAGACCGAAAGCCCCTTCTCAGGTGGGCTGCCGGTGCGCATCTCCTTGGGCGATTTGAGACTGACCTTGTAGTTCATCGCGGTGAACAGCGAGTTGAGTTGCGGGTCGTCGACGAACGCCTGGGTGAGCCGGTCCTTGAGGGTGAGGCTGGTTTCGCGGATGCCGGTGTAGTCGCTCATGGCGCCGACTCGTTCGCATCGGGGTCGGGCGCATCGCTGAGGTAGGACTCGATGAAGCCGACGATGTCGATGAACGCGGACACAGGTGCGCGGGCGTCGTCGAGGACATGGACGATGTGGCCGCGGGGGATGGCCCGACCCTGGGCGCTGCGGTATTCGCTCCATACCCGGACCAGGAACGAATGGGCGGCGACCACGGTGACCTCCTCTTCGGACAAGGAGTATCAGCGTGGGTGGGTCGCGGCCGTCTCAGCGGCGTCTCGGCAGCGTCTTTCCCGTGGGCTAGGTGCTCGGCGAGCCCAGGTGGCGCGCGATGAGCGCCGCTGTCTGGCGTAGCGATGCGTACAGCTCGGTCAGTTCGTCGGTGTCGAGGGTTTTCGGCACCACGAGTTCGGGTCGGTGCCCCGGCCCGTTCCCGAGCCGCCAGTCCCACCACCATTCGTCGGCGTCGTCGGTGGAGATGATGTCGGCGATCCGCAGCGAATGTCCTTCGCGCGCTTGCTCGTACACGGCGACGACGTCAGGACCGGGCTCGACGGCGAACTCTTGCTGCAGCGCGTCGCGGCAGGCGGCGTACTGACGGATGGCGCCGGTGCGGTCACCGCGGGCGACGTGGATGCGCATCAGGCGCAGGTGGGTGCGCTCGTGGGCGCGGTCTTCTTCGAGGATCGTCTCGGCGTAGGTACACGCCTCGTCCCAGCTGTGCGCGTGTTCGGCGTGGCTGAGCAGCTTCTCCAGCAGGGCTAGGCGCATGGCACGGTAGCGCTCGCGCTCGTGAATGCACCAGTCCTGGTACCAGCCCTCGAGCAGCTCGCCCCGATACAGTTCGACGGCCTTGCGGGTCGCCGCGACGTCAGCGGCGTCGAGGTCGGCGCCGCACCGGTTGCGGACCCGCTCGTGAGCTTCGCGCAGTTCACGGGCGTCGGTCCACCAGCGCGCGTCCGCGTCGACCTGGAGCCATTCGCTGTCGATGCGCAGTAGCGTGCCGGCCTCCGGACCGGCCAGGGTGGTCAGCTCGGTCTGCAGGTGCCAGACGGCCTGCCGCAGGTGTTTTCGCGCGTTGAGTGAGTCGGACTCGCCCCACAAGAGGTCGGCCAGTTGCTCGCGGTGGTGGGCCTTGGGTGCGACGAGCAGCAGAAAACACAGCACTTCGAGCATCCTGCGCGGCGGACGGTGCGCAGGATCGGGGGTGTGCGGCCCGGACATCTGGAATCGGCCGAACAGCTGAAAACGCAGTGGGCATAGGCATATCTCGTTGCTCATGGCGGCGGCCTGACTATTTCCCGGGCCCGATGCCGCCGGTACAGCCTTGCTCACCGGCGAGGTTGCGTACCGCGTCTTCGACTTCGTCGCCGACGAGCCAGTCGGTCAGCAGATACCCGCCGAAGCCGACGATGAACCCGACCGCATTGCCCGGCCCGGGCACCTCGCTGCCGGCCAGCGCGCCGTAACCACCGGCGGCGAGTGCGCCGCCCAGAGCTCCGACCGTCGAACGGCTCATCTTCGCCTCGTAGTCGATGGTCGTGTACTTCTCGTCGCTGCAATACATCTGCAGGCCGGTCGTGATGGGCGCGATGACGAACGCCGCGCCGGCACTGCCGGCCAGCTTGCCGCCGACTCCGGACGCCGCGTCACTGAGGCCGGCGCTGGCCAGGGTCCGGGTCAGATAGGGCTGCGCGGCGGACTCGAGGAACGTCTGCGCCTCACCGGAGGCGTAGCCAATTCCGGTGTCCGCCAGGTAATTCGGGTTGGCCCCGTGCTGGCTGGACCATAGGTCGCCGAGGAGCATCAAGCTCGCACCGGCCAGGCCCGACTTCATGCCGGGGCGCATGCCGCCGGCGGGCTCGCCGGGTACGGCGACGCGGCCGTCGGGTCCGATGGACGGGCCCGGCTCGACGACGGGTGTGGATGCCGGTCCGGCCGGGCGCGGTGTGCCGGACAGCACCACATCGTTGGGGGCCAACCCCATCCGGCTGTAGATCTGGTACTCGAGCGCGAACTGCAGGGTGCCTTTCATCTTCGGGTTGACCACGTTGTCCGGCGCGTTCGCGAACGACCGCCGCACGATGTCGTGGACGTCGGCGACGGTGAGTTGCTCTCCGTTGGCTTTGGCGCGCTTCCACGCTGCCTTCCACTGCCGGTCGATCGCGGAGTTCACTTCCTTGGGCGCCAGGGCGGCCAGTCCTGAATCACCGCTCAGCCCAAGGGTCTCCAGAACGTCGTTCGGTAAAACGTGCGCCGATTCGAGTTGCTTTCCGGTCATGCCGAACTCGTCGCGGATGGTGCTGGCGACGCCGTGGGTGTGCAGGCCTAGTTGGCCGCTGCTTGGGTCGAGCAGGCCCGATTCGAATGCTCCTCGCGCGGCCTTGGCCTGGCTGCGGAACTTGAGCGGCTTGCCAGAGCTGGGCGCGAACAGGTCGCCGAAACTCGGTCCGGTGGGCGTCATGGTCGAGAAGTCCACTCCGCCGCCCGCCGGTAGGTCGACGCTGCCGGAACCGGCAGACGGCGGCCCTCCGATGGTGAGGAACCCGTATGGGCTGATCAGGATTTGGGGACCCCGTCTGGTTGCACCAGCGGGCCGGAACAGTCGCTCGGGCCCACCGGAGGTCACGCTCGACGGAGAGTCGGCGACGTCGCGCAGCGTGGTCGCAGCGGTGGGAATGACCGTGGTGTTGTGCCAGCCGGGGGCCGTGAAGGGGGACGCGTTGGCGCCGAAGGCGAACGACGTGTCGAACGTGTTGGTGCCCAACGTGTTCGGTGGGCCGAACGGCAATGCCGGGCCGGTGTCATTGGGCACCAGCTCCTGACGGGGACGTGCGGGCAGCGTCAGGTTCAGCGCTTCGTTGGCTTTGGGATCGCGGCTGCCGAAGTAGCTGGCGGCGTCTACTTGCGGTATTCCGTTGCGCGCCAAGAACACATCGAATTGCTCTGGGGTCAGAGTGAGTGCGCCGGTGGGTGCGGTGCGGTTGGCCGCCTCACCGGAGTCGGCGGTGCGCACCGCGATACCCATTACGCCGGACGGTTCCAGCGAATACAGCACCGGAGGGGTGGCGGCTAGCCCGCGCTGCGCGAGCCACGCGTCGCCGCCTGTCGCCCGCCGGCGGCGTTGTGCGCTGAGCCGGCGCATCAGATTCGCCCAGTCGTAGGTGGCGTCCTCGCCCCATTCGTGGTCGGTCAGATAGATGCGGGCACGGTTGAGTTGCAGGAGCAGTCCGTCGTTGGACAGCGCCGCCGCGTCGACGCCGCAGGGGCCCGCGTCGGCCTGCTTGTCGGGCACCTTCGACCCGGCGCCGGAGGGGGTTCGGTTGATTCGCGTCTCACCGGTCTGGGCATGTTGCAGCGTGTGCGCCACCTCGTGGGCGACGAGGCGCAGCCCGTCCGTGGTGTCTGGCTGGTAGGCGCCCGCAGCGAAGGAGACATCGGATCCGACCGTGAACGCGCGGGCATCGAGGTCATCGGCGGTGCGGGCCGCTTCTGCGCCGGTGTGGACCCGGACGTGGGTGGTGTCGACGCCGACCTTGCCGAAGGCAGATTGGACCGCGGGATCAAGTGGGCGGCCGGCAGTCGACGCGGCGCAGTGCTCGCAGGGTGTGCCGCTTGCTTCGCACGCACAGGAAGGGCCGGCCGGCGCCGCGGCGAGCACCGAGTCGGCGAACGCGTCAGCTTCACGTTCGCGGGGGTGGTCCGGGGCATCGGTTCGGTGTTTGGCGAGGACGCCCGCGGTCGACTGGTTGCCGATTCGGGAGTGGATGGACCGCAGTGCGTCGGCCGGTGACCGTGGGCGGGACGGCAGGTGGGTACGGCCGGGGTGGCCTGGGAGCTGCGGGCGCGACGTTTTCGTCGACTGAAACGATGCACCCAGTCCGCCCACGATGCGTCCCCTCTCACGGGTGCGGTCAGGGAATTATCCCGCGTGTTGGGCCGGAGGCAAAGGGTATTCGACCACCGGAAATCAGAAATTTACGGCCGCGGCAACTGTGCTCACCTGCCCGATTTTCGGGAAGCTAATTTCGGAGACTGCCTTATTGGATGGTGTCGTGCCGCAAAACCGCAGGCGATGGAAATTGCGAGCAAACTACTGCCATATTGAAGGAATTGACGGCGAGAATTATTCCGCCGCTCAATTCCGGGTAGCTGGCGCGGTGCCGGGCTGCCGTAGCTGCCGCAAACGCCGAAGCTGCGTGGATGGCGGCCAGCCGGTTGCCGCGCTTGGTCCGGCTCCACCATCGAGCCACCGCCTTGGCAAGAAGTCGGGCTGGAATTCAATGCACGACATGGCGGACCAGCCTGCTTCAAAGGCATGCCTAGTCGAAATATTCGTACTGGTGCAATGGCGTCACAGGTATATGCGACAGGTGGGCCCAGTGTTGAAACTTCCGCTCGCGCGCATTTTCATCGCATCAATTCCATTTCACCGAGAACGCAGCACTGTCTCCAACTGTTCGGCGGTGAGTGCCCAGCCGTTGTGGAAATTCTCCTGCTCGTGAGCCGGCAGCAGGGAGTGCTCGATCGCCATCAGCGTCTCGCCCTCGCCGTGGGGTTCGAAGGTGACGTTGACGACGCTGGCCATTGTCGGATCGGGCCAGTTCGAATTGCTCCACGTGAAACGAAGCAGACGCGGGCGGTCGATCTCCAGGAAGCGCCCGATGATCAGAACGAGGCTGCCGGAGTGTTCGACGTCGAACTGCAGCTTGCCCCCGACGTGCGGCTCGACGGTGATGGCGACACAGCGGTCGGGGCGCGGACACATCCAGTCCGCCAGTGACTCGACATCCAGCCATTCGCCGAACACCACGTCCGGCACCGCCGGCATGATGCGCTGGACGCGTACGGTGACGGGCTCTGTCATTGGCCATTTCCTTTGCGGCGCAAGCGGTCAGCGAGGGCGTCTGCCCGCACCGACCAGAAGTTGGATTGTTCGTTGATCCACTGCTGCGCCACGGTCAGCCCATCGGGGCGCAGGGACACCCATCGTTCCCGGCCGCGGACATCGCGTTGCACCAGGCCCGCCGATTCCAGCACGCCGATATGGCGGGAGACGCCGGCGAACGTCATCGGCAACGGTGCGGCCAGATCGGTGATGCGCGCATCGCCTTGCCGCAGCGTCTCCAGCAGCCATCGTCGCGTCGGATCGGCCAGGGCGGCATAGGCCCGATCCAGCAGTTGATCTTCAACCATCTTGTTGACTATAGCGATGGATCATGCTCTGCTGGAATAGAGATGTTCAACAAAGTTGTTTAATGATTCTGTAGAGGAGGAACACCATGCAGAAACCCGAAATCGTGACAGCGGCCGAGTGGGACGCCGCGCTCGAGAAAATGCTCGTTGCGGAGAAAGAATCGACCCGGCAGCGGGACCAACTGGCCGCGATGCGCCGCCGCATGCCCTGGACGCCGGTCACCAAGGACTACACGTTCATCGGACCCGACGGCGAACTGAGCCTGACCGAATTGTTCGGTGGGCGAAGGCAACTCGTCATCTACCGGGCGTTTTTCGAGGAAGGCGTGAAAGGCTGGCCCGAGCATGCGTGCCGCGGCTGTTCGATGATCGCCGACAACGTGGGACACGTCGCGCATCTGAACGCTCGCGACACCACGCTGGCATTCGCGTCGCGCGCGCCGCAGCCCGACATCGCGCGGATGACGGCCAGGATGGGCTGGAAGATGCCCTGGTACACCATCGCCGACGACTTCGACGTCGACTTCGGCGTGCACGAGTGGCACGGCACCAACGCCTTCATCCGGGATGGCGACGCCGTCTTCCGCACCTACTTCATCAACAGCCGCGGCGACGAAGCGCTGGGCAGCTCGTGGAGCTACCTCGACATGACGGCGCTGGGCCGGCAGGAGACCTGGGAAGACTCCCCACCCGGATATCCGCAGGACGCGCCCTACGAATGGTGGGACTGGCACGACACCTACGGCGAGCACCAACCCTCCCGCTGGTTCGGCGACCCCGACCCCAGCAAGCCCGATGATCCCCGTCCGCCGCGCGTAGAAGGGTGCGACTCCTGTGAGCGATGAATCCGAACTTGCGGTGCTGTACCAGCAGACCCTGGACCGCATCATCGAATTGGTCAGTGCGCCAGGTACTTCGGCAGAGGCGGCGGTCGCCGCCTGCCCTGGCTGGTCGGTGCGGGATGTACTGGCACATATGGCCGGAGTCGCACAGGACTGGGCTGCGGGCCGCCCGGCCGCACCGCCCACCGACGCGCAGACGGCAGCTCAAGTGGCCCGGTTCGACGGGCGCGGCGTGGACGACATCCTGCGGGCCTGGGGCGAAGCGGCAACGGAAATGCCGCGGCTGGCCCGGGAGGGCATCGCCCCGCCCCTCGGCGACATCGTCGTCCACGAACACGACATCCGGGACGCGCTCGGCCGGCCGGGTGTGCGGGATTCCGCTGGGGTGCAGAGTGCGTCCGATCAACTGCTGCGCATGCTGGAGACGCCGGTGCCGGTGCGGGTGATCGTCGAGGACGGTGAGTACCGCTGCGGTCCGGATGGGGACCCGGCGATCGATCTGAAGACCACGCGATTCGAATCGATCCGCTGGCGCACGGGGCGGCGCAGCCGCAGCCAGATGGCGGCCATGGCCTGGTCCGGAGACCCGGCGCCGGTACTCGATCATCTGTACCTGTTCGGGCCGGCGACTGCTGATGTCGTTGAATGACAGTCAGTTCCAGTCGACCAGGCCCAGCTCGATCAGTCGGGTGGCCGTGCTGAGGGCATCGGCCCTGATCTGATCGGAGGCGAAGCCGGTGGCGTCCGCTGCTGCGACAATGAGGTCGCGCAGCGGCCGTCGCCCGTCGAGCTCGAGCACCACAGGGAGCGCCACCGGAGATACGGTGGCGCACACGCTGAGCCCAGGTAGGGTCCACAGCTGTGTCGGCGCCGGTTCGTACCCGCCGTCCCCACGGGACAACGTCTGGTCCAACCGGTTACCGGGCAGCGGCGTCAGCACCGCGTCGAGCAGGTCCTCATCGGTCAGCTGGGCCAGCCGTCGCCGGTGCGCGAACACCCGTTGAATCTGATCACTGGCCGACCCCGTGGGGGAGCCCGGCATTTCGTCGGTCCACAGGTGCTCGGTCCGAGTGTCATTGCGCTGCATGATGATTGCGCCGGTCGTCAGCGCCTCGATGCCCTGGTCGCGATAGAACGCCAGCCAGCGATCGAGAGCGGCCGCGAAATCGGCGGTTGCGTGCACACTCTGCACCAGCCAGGTCTCGGCATGCTCGATGGGATCATGCGTCGCGAACCGCAGAACCCAAGCGTCGCAACCTGATTCCGCCAACCACGAGCGGACCGGCGCCACCCAATCGCCGTCCGCCGGATGTGGCCAACTCGCCAGCATGGTGGCCCAGCCGCCGGTGCGCAGCCGCGGCACGATGTCGTGCACCAGCTGTTGGCCCAGGCTGCCGGGCTTGCGGGCCGCCTGACCGGCGTCGCGCCACAGGTAGGTGTTGTCGGGCGAGATGATGAAAGGCGGATTCACCGTGATCAGGTCAAAAGTCTGATCGCCGACGGGTTCCAGCAGGCTGCCTTCGCGCCAGCTGACATTGGACAGGCCGTTGAGTCCCGCGCCGAACTCGGCCAGCCGCAATGCTCGGGTGTTTACGTCGGTACCTGTCACGTGGGCAGCGTGGTCGGCGGCTTGGAACGCCTGCACACCACCGCCGGTGCCGACGTCGAGCGCATCGACGTCGGGGAGGCGCACGGTGAGGTCGGCCAACGTCATGGACGCCTGCGCGACGGCGACGACGTGTTCCCGGCCGGTCGGGCGCCCGTCCTGCCAGTCGTGGGCGACGAGCGCGTCGTCGGCCCAACCGATGCACATGGTCGCCCGCACGTCGTCGTCGCTGCGCGTGAGCAGGCAGGCGTCGACCAGGTCGTCGATGTTCAGTGGGTGTAGCGCCCCCGCTGCGTCGGCGGTGGGCACCTTCGAACCGGCCAGGAACAGGTTGACCAGGGTGGCCAGTGGATCGGAGCCCAGGCGGTGGGCCAGCACAACCGCCTCAAGGGGATTCGGCGCGATGCGGCCGCTGCCGAGCCCGCTCGGTGAGTAGCGCGCGGAAGCGAGCACCTTGCCGAGGTCTGCGGCGCAATCGACCAGTCGTGCGCCGGCTTCGGTCACTTGTGGAACGGGTTGGTGATCGAAAGCGATGGTGCGCCAGTGATCTTCTGGAACACGTTGAACTTCTGGAAGACGTTGACCTTCTGCAAGTTGTCGAACTTCTGCAGGTTGTCGAACTTGATGAACGGGAAGTTCACCTTCTGCATGTTCCAGAACTTGATGAATGGCGCGTTCAACTTCAGGAACGGGGGCGGTGCGGTATTGATGCCGCCGACGTCGCAGCCTGTTTCGCAGGTTGCCGGCGCGGCCGCGGCCGACGAAGCGGTGGCCAACGTGACACCCGTGGTGGCAGCCAGCGCCACCAACGACAACGTCACGGTCCGGTTCAACTTTTCGCTAGCCATGGCAGCCTCCGATTAGCCACACGGTGCAAAAACATGCAGGTCAGATGCTATCAGCGAACAGTCCGGCGGACCTAGGAAAATATCTCCGTATGGTTTGCCACTACCGTCGCGGCTGGGTCAGCAACGCGACGACGGCATCGGTCAGCGCCGAGCGGGCGACGTCGAGATCCGAGGTGAAACCGATCTGCCGTTCGTTGCTGAGACCGCGGATCGCAGCGGGCAGCAGGCATCGCACGCGATGCAACTGGTCCGGGTCGACGTCGAGCCCGTCCATCAGATAGTCGAAACCCTGTATCCAGTCGAGCTCACGGGCCGCGAAAGCCGCTGCGGTGCACGGGTATTCGGCAGCGATATCGGAACGCCGCGCCGGCAGTGACGTGCGCAGTGCGGTCAGAGCCCGTCCCTCCGCGGTGTCCAAGTAGCGCCAGACGGATTCGATGGCCCCTTCCACCCGCTCCCGCAAGGTGCCGCTGCGCGGCGTTTCCGGGCCGGAAGACCAACTGCGGGAATGGATTTCGGTGATGACCGCAACCCAGAGTCCGTCGAGGTCGGCGAACTGGTGCTGCACCGTGCCCCAGGTGACGCCCGCATCCTTGGCGATGCGGTTCGCCGACACCGGCTCGCCACCGCTGTCGGCCAGACAGCGGATGGCGACGTCGAGCAGGCGCGCCCTGGTTTCCAGGCCGCGTTTGTTCAGCTTGGTGCCGGCACCCGACTGGGTGACGACGGCCTGCCACTGCTCCCGGGCAAGGGCCGCCTGCGGGGAATCCCGGGCCGCGTGCTCAGGCAAATCGACCGGGATTCGCCGCGACCGCACGGTGCAGCGTCGGCCGGTCGGCGCGGTAGGCCTCGACCACCGGGGCGAGTTCGTGCGGGCTGGCCCCGTGCATGATCACCGAGTGCACGCCCAGATCATACTGGCGGGCAATGGTTTTCGCGCAATCCTGTGGCGAGCCCTTGGCGACGGCGTCCAGCCATTCGGTGGGGATCAACTCCGCGATCCGCTGCAGCGTCTCGAACGACGCACTGGCATCGATGGGTCCGGCAGTGGCCGCATCGGTGAACAGGTCGGATTGGCGGATACGGTCCCACGTCGCTCGATCCCAGCCATTGGCCGAGACCAGCACATCCGGATAGGCCTGCAGATAGGTCGCGAGCCGCCCGACACCACGCCGGATCCGGTCGTCCTCGGACAACGCATCGGGGACCGTCGCCAGACATGCCCAGATGCGGACGCTGTCGGGGTCCCGGCCTGCCTTCTCAGCGCCCCGGCGCACCGCGGCAACCGACTTCTTCGTCGCTTCGTCCGAGAAAAAGGTGTGCAGCACAACGAAATCGGCGATCTCGCCGGCGAGCTCCATGGTCTTCGGGCCGACGGCCACCAGGCCGATCGGCGGCCCGTCCTCGAGGCCGTTCACGTGGCGCAGCATGGGCCATTTCCCGGCCGGGCCATCGTGATCGAGGATCATTTCGCCGGCCCAGAGCCGGCGCAGGATGCCGAAGAAGTCGCGCAGGCGGGCCTCGGTGACCACCGGCAGCCCGATCGCCTGCCAGTACGGTCCCATCCCGCGGCCGAACGCCATGGCGAACCGGCCCTCGGTCAGGGCGTGCATCGTCGACCCGATGGTCGCGGTCACGGTGGGGTGCCGGGTGTGGTGATTGGTCGACGGCGCGATGCCCAGCGTCGTACTTGCGCCCGCCACCGCGCCACTGAGGACGCCGGCGTCCTTCACGGTGAAGCGCTCGCCGATGTGGCAGGAGCCCAGCCCGAGCGCCTCGGCCGCCCGGGCCTCGGGCAGCACCACCCGGGTGTCGGCCGGGTGTCGAGTGACGGCGTAGTAGCCGAGCTCGTTGAGCTGGTCTGGCGTGCTCATGGTGCGCCTTTCATCGGAGACGCTTAGCACTGTTAACCATCTGGGAGCAATTGTCAATGAGGGTTCTCAATAACTTGGTGAGGGCGTATCCGCCGAGGCGCCCGCTGTGTCGATGCAGGGGAATCGGGCATGCAAGCGATCGATCAGGAACTTGGCCTCATCGAGGTCGCGGCGGAGCTCGTGGGCGCGTCGCCGCATCGACCGCGCCCGCTCTGACCACGCCGACGCATCAGGTAGCGACTCAACCCGGGACAGCCTGGACGTCAGGTCCCACGCATGCCTGCGTAGCTCCGCGCGCAATGCCCGAGCCTGTGCCACATCGGCATCTTCAGTCACAAGGGACATATTTACACCACGGTAAATTGCCTTGCATGGCGGCCTGCGGCTCGCGGAGCGCTAGTGGGCCCGCTCGGGGTTGGGTGACAGCTTCTTGTGGCTTGATGTCGACACCGTCAGAACGATGTCGACTACAGCGTCGAGGAAGGTGTCGTCTATCGGTTCGCCCGTCACGATCACGCGATGGTGAATCGGGCCGACGAGCCACTCGGCCAACGCGGCCACGTCGGTCTCGGGGGGCAGCTCATCGCGTTCGATTGCGCGGAGGAACGGTTTCTGGTCGCGGGTGCGCTGATCGGAGAGGTAGCGGGATCGAAATGTCTGTGCCAATTCCGAATCATGTTGGGCTTGGCCGATGAGTGCGCGGTAGACGACGCCCGCGTCATCGGTGGTCAGGAAGTGAGCGGTACCGCGCAGATGTGCGCGCAGATCGGAGTCCAGACGGCCGGTATCGGGTGGCTCCAAAGCTGCGGCGGCATCTTCGAGGAATGCGTCCATGAGGACTTCTGTCTTGGAGCCCCACCAGCGATAGACGGTCTGCTTGGCGACCCCTGCCGCTTTGGCGATGCCTTCGATGGTGACCCCGGAAAAGCCCTTTTCGACGAGTAGGTCATCAGCAGCGCGCAGTACGGCTTCCCGCGCAGCTTCACTGCGACCGTGCCGGTTTCCGTGATGCGGTTGCGCGTCTGCCATGGCTCGATTGAACACCATCGTAGCCCTAGCCTAGACGCAACGTTGCGTCTATTGTAAAACGCATGACCTCAACCTTGAACCGACCGGAATACGCCTCGATCATCGATCGCCTGTTCGCCGATGCGCAGTTGGACGATCAACGGCGGCAAGGGCTTTCGCCGACCGCCTATGCCATTGCAGAACGTGCCGATATTTGCCAGGACTTCTACCTTTCGGTGGCTCCTGACTCGGGCCGACTGCTTTACAGCCTGATTCGTGCACTGAAGCCCTCGACCATCGTGGAGTACGGGATGTCCTATGGCATCTCCACCCTGCACCTGGCCGCCGCAGTCCGGGACAACGGCGTCGGGCGGATCATCACCACCGAGATGAGTTCGCGGAAAATAGCGGCAGCCCGCGCGACATTCGCCGAGGCGGGAGTTGCTGACTTGATCACGATTCTGGAAGGAGACGCCCGCACGACCCTCGAGACCGTCACGGGCCCAGTGCAATTCGTGCTTCTCGACGGCTGGCCCGATCTGGACTTGCCGGTGTTGAAGATCCTGGAGCCGGTGTTGGCGCCCGGCGCGCTGATTCTCGGCGACAACGTCAGGCTCGACCCGGAGCACGTCTACCTCGACTACGTCAACGCGCCGGCGAACGGTTACGTCAGTGCCCCGATTCCCCTCGACAAGGGCATGGAATTGACCGTTCGGGTGTAGTCCCGACCTACAACTCTCGGATCACCCGCGCCGGCGAGCCGACCGCCAGGACGCGAGGTGGCAGGTCGCCAGTGACCACCGAGCCGGCTCCCACGACGGTGTCGGCGCCGATGGTGACGCCCGGGCACACGATGACGCCGCCGCCCAGCCACACGTTGTCGCCGATCCTGATCGGTTCGGCTGCTTCCCACTTGTCTCGGCGCGCGCCCGGCTCCAACGGGTGGGTGGCCGTCAACAGCTGCACATTGGGGCCGATCTGGACGTCGTCACCGATGCTGATCGTGGCGACGTCGAGCAGGATGAGGCCGAAGTTCGCGAAAGTGCGCGCGCCGATGGTGGTTTGGTATCCGTAGTCGCACTGCAGCGGCGGACGGATCTCGCTGCTCTCGCCGAATGCGCCGAGGAGTTCCCGAAGCAGGCGGTTTCGTTCCTCGAGGCCGGTGGGATCGAGGGCGTTGATCCGGTGAGTGAGCTGCTGCGCGCGTTGTGAGTCGCGGGTCAGTTCAGGGTCGTCGGCAATGTAGAGGTCACCAGCGAGCATGCGGTCGCGCATCGAACGATCCATAGAACCACGTTAGGTGCTTCGGCCGCGGTGAACCTTTTGGACGGCCGCTTCGTTCAATTGGTATGAGCATCATCGACTTCCGCCGCCGGCGCTCCGCAGCGCCGACCTTCGTGGTGGTCGACCGTCTGCATGGCCGGCGCGCCGAAGAGGTGCCCGGCGAGCAGATCGCGGCGACGGTGTCGACGTGGCTCGCCGAGTTGGGCGTGGAGAGCCCGCTGATCGACGCGCTGGAAACGGCCGCGCAGAGTCAGGACTGGCCGACCGTTTACGCCCTTGGGGAGCGGCTGTCGGTCGACGTCATGGTCGCGTAGCTGAAACCTTCAGCGCCGCTGGTCAATCCACAGCCAGCTTCGTCGGCATCCCGTCGATGCTCGACAGGTTCTTCTGCTGCCAGTACTCGGCGACGCCCTCCGGGCCTTTCTTCTCGGCCCAGGTGTCGAGCAGGGCGCGCTCGGATTCGACCGACATGAGCGGCACGCCGAAGCCGCACGAGGTCTGGACGAGGTCCACGGTCATGTCATAAATCTGGCGGGCACTGACGTGGGGCGGGAACTCGCGGTAGAGCTCGTCCCAGTCGGGGTCTTTGGGCTGGACTTCGCGAGCGGTGCCATACAGCCGCAGGATCAGGGGCTCGCGGTCGAACGAGCAGAACATCAGCGTCATCCGCGGGTTGTCGAGCAGGTGCGCCGACGTCTCATTGCCGCTGCCGGTCAGGTTCAGCCAGGACACCCGATTCGGCCCGAGCACCCGGAGCGAGTCCAGGCCCTTCGGCGAGAGGTTCACCCGGCCGTCGCTCGCCGCCGTCGCCACGAAGTACATGCTCTGCGCGGCAATGAAGGTGCTGAATCTGTCAGTGATCTCCGGGAACTGCTTGCCCATAGAGGCATGGTTGCACGCCGGAGTGGAATTGGTCGACAGAGTTTCGAGCGCGCTATGGAGCTGTGTTGGCGACTGAGTCGTGATGCATCTGGACTGCCGGTGCGACCCAGCGACGGAGGAAGGCGCGTAGTTCCTCGCCGTGCCGCTCGGGGCCGCCGGGATCCAAGATGAACGACTGCAGTGTCCGCAGCATGAACTCGACCAGCTCGTCGAGTTGCCTACCGCTGAAACCGGCTGCGGGCCAATCGACCTGAAAGCGCTCGAGGATCGAGCGACCGAACGAAATTGACGTTTCGGAGGTGACGCCGGCGGCGAAAGCGCTCGCCTTGCCGGGGTGCATGACCAAGCTCAGATGGCGATCGTTGGGGAGTTGTTCCAATGTGTACGCGATGCCTTCGATCACGGCCTCGGTGGGGTCGGTGATCGATTGCAGGTCTTCGGCCAAGCGGTCCAGAAAGCCTTCGACTGCCGACAACGCGGTGCCGGTCATCAGCGCGTCGAGGGTGGGGAAATAGCGATACACGGTCTGTCGGGTGATCCCGAGTTCGGTGGCTACATCAGACACGCTCACCGAACCATGTGCGTCGATCGACGAGCGGGCCGCGCTGACGATGCGGCGCACCGCCTCGTCGTCGTCGACGGGGATGTCACCAGACCAGCCGTGTCTGCGCATCACCGCATACTTCCATCTCGCTGCTCTCCGGCGGACCTCATCCACTCTTGACCATACATAGTTGCTCTGATGTATGGTCCGAGTAATCCGCCAATGTGAATTGAGGTCAGCCATGACGGCGATCGCCGAAGGACCGGTCAGCAATCAGGACGAAGCACTGACGAGGCGTGCCTTGCGCCATGCCGTCGACAAGACGACGGATATGGCCGACCGCGAACTGCGGGTGCCGTTGCACTACTACCGGGATCCGAAGATCACTGAGATCGAGGAGTCGCAGGTGCTGCGCCGCGTACCGCTGGCGATCGTGCCGTCGGCCCAGATCCCCAACGCCAATGACTACGTCGTGCGTTCGGTGCTGGGTGATTCGCTACTGGTGACCCGCGATCGCGACGGTGTCAGTCACGTGTTCCTCAACTACTGCCGCCATCGCGGCGCGAAGCCGGCCTGCGGCGCAGGTAATGCCGCCCGGTTCACCTGCCCGTACCACGCGTGGAGCTACAAGAACACCGGCGAACTTTTCACCGTTCCCGGCAAGGCGGGTTTCGATTCGATGGACAAGGCCGACTACGGACTCGTTGAGCTGCCGAATGAGGAGCGCCACGGCTTCATCTGGGCCGTCCTGACCGCCGGCGCCGCCATCGACGTCGACAGCCACCTCGGGCCCATCGGTCCAGAACTCGAGCTGATGAACTACGCCGCGTACGGGTATCACACCGAGAAGGAGTTCCAGTCGCAAGTGTCGTGGAAGGGAGCCCTCGAAGCATTCGCCGAGGGGTACCACTTCCCATTCGTCCACGGCGAGAGCGTGATTGGCCAGAACACCCTGCCCAACACCGGGGTGTATGACGAGTACGGCAAGCACCACCGGATCGGCTTTCCCTTCAACTGGGTCGCCAATCTCGCTGACGACCCGTCCGGCTCCTGGGACCCGCACCAGAACATGGGCGTCATCTACTGGATCTATCCCAATCTGATCCTGGCCAACAGCCCGATCGGTGTCGAGATCATCGACATCCTGCCCGCTGGGGAGCCAACCCGATGCTCGGTGCGCCACAGCTGGATGGGGCGCGTGCCGGCCACTGATGACGAGATGCGTGCGGTCTACGACCAGGTGTACGACAACGTCCACGCCGCGGTCGTCGATGAGGACTTCGCCATGTTGCCCCAGTGCGGGGAAGGTGTCAGGCACGGCCAGCACGACCACATGATCATCGGCCGCAACGAGATTGGCGTGCAACACATGATCAGGGTGTTCGCCCAGGAGCTCGGCGTAGCGCTCCAATAAGGACGCGACCCTCGCTCGTTGGGACGATGTCTGCGCCGACCAATCGGAATCCGCCGTCTCGCGGTCGTCCGAGGGCTAGATTCGGTGCCAAATCCGGACCGAAGAAGGTGCGCCCCATGCCGAATGCCCGCGGACTGCTGCTCAACCCGAACGATTTCGACCCTCAACGTCTCGATCCGGAGACGCGGCGCCAGTTGCGTGCGCTGATCGAGTGGTTCGAAGATCGCGGCAAGGTGCGGTTGCTGCAGGACGACCTGGCGGCGAGCTGGGTGACCGATTTTCTCGATTTCATCAAGCGGGAGAAGGTTTTTGCGACGTTCCTGACACCGTCGGAGTTCGCCGACGGCGATCCGAACAAGCGCTGGGACACCTCGCGCAATGCTGTGCTGAGCGAGATCCTCGGCTTCTACGGGCTGGCGTACTGGTACGCCGAGCAGGTCACCATCCTCGGCCTCGGTCCGATCTGGCAGAGCGACAACATCAAGGCCAAGGAGCGGGCCGCCGCCCAGCTCGAGGCGGGTGGCGTCATGGCGTTCGCGTTGTCCGAGCGCGAGCACGGCGCCGACATCTACAACACCGACCTGCTGCTGACGCCGACGACGGACGAGGGCGTGGTGTTCCGGGCCTCGGGGGAGAAGTACTACATCGGCAACGGCAACGTGGCCGGCATGGTGTCGGTGTTCTCGCGCCGCACCGACGTCGACGGACCCGACGGCTACGTCTGGTTCGTCGCCGACAGCGGCCATGAGAACTACGAGCTGATCGACAACGTGGTGCACGGCCAGATGTACGTCAGCACGTTCCGGCTCAACGACTATCCGGTGCATGAGGAGGACATCCTGTGCACCGGGCCGGAGGCGTTCTCGGCGGCGCTGAACACCGTCAACGTCGGCAAGTTCAATCTGTGCAGCGGGTCGATCGGGATGTGCGAGCACGCCTTCTATGAGGCGATCACGCACGCGAACAACCGAATCCTCTACGGCAACCCGGTCACCGACTTCCCGCATGTGCGTGCGTCATTCGTCGACGTCTATGCCCGGTTGATCGCCATGAAGCTGTTCAGTGATCGCGCCATCGACTACTTCCGCAGTGCCGGCATCGAGGACCGCCGCTACCTGCTGTTCAATCCCGTCACCAAGTCCAAGGTCACCTCCGAGGGCGAGCGAGTGATCACCCTGCTATGGGATGTGCTGGCCGCCAAAGGATTTGAGAAGAACACCTACTTCAACGAGGTGAACCGCCTGATCGGCGCCCTGCCCCGGCTGGAAGGCACGGTGCACGTGAACGTCGCGCAGATCCTGAAGTTCATGCCGAACTACATGTTCAACCCGGGCAGCTACCCGCAGATCGGCACCCGCGACGACGCGGCCGACGACGTGTTCTTCTGGGCGCAGGGTCCGGCGCGCGGCGCGTCCAAGGTGCAGTTCGCGGATTGGGCGTCGGTGTACGAGCGGAACCTCTCGGTGCCGAATGTGGAGCGTTTCTACGAACAGGTGCTGGCGTTCAAGAACTTGTTGGCGACGGCGGCACCCGATGCCGACCAACAGCGCGACCTCGACTTCGTCCTGGTTGTCGGGCACTTGTTCACGCTGGTCGTCTACGGGCAGTTGATTCTCGAGCAGGCCGAACTGACCGGACTCGACCGTGACCTGGTGGACCAGATCTTCGACTTCCAGATCCGCGACTTCTCGTCGTATGCGGTTGCGCTGCACGGCAAGCCGAGCTCGACGGTGGCGCAACAGGAGTGGGCGCTGTCCGCGATCCGCAAGCCCGTCGCCGACGCGGCGCGTTTCGATCGGGTGTGGGAACAGGTCGCGGCCTACGACGGTGCGTACGAGATGCGGCCTTAGGTCAGGGGACGAAACACCGGCAGCGCCCGGTACCGCACACTGAACTTCGCCTCGCTGAGCTTCTCGCCCACCTCGCCGTCGTGCGCGACGGTCGTGGGTCCGTCGACGGCGACGAACCGGAACTCGGGCACCTGCAGCTCGTGGTACAGCGGGCTGCGTTCCAGTCGGCCCAACGCCACGGACGTTGCGATGCGCAGCCGGCCGAACCGCCGCCCGGTCTCGAGGATCCGTACGTCGATCAGCCCGTCGTCGAGGCGTGGTCGCTGCGACGGGGCGAATCCGGACGGGAAGTACTTCGAATTGCCGAGGAAGAAGAGTTCCGTCTCAAGTGTCTTGTCGTCGTAGCTGATTCGGACCGGGGCTTCCCGGCGCAGCGTCAGATAGAGCGCGCACAGCCCGGCCAGCGGCTTGCCCATCCGGCGCTCCAGCTTCTCGCGCGTCCGGACGTACTTCGGGTAGGCGCCGATGCTGGCGGTGTTGATCACCATGCGTTCGTCATTGAGGCACACCAGGTCGACGTAGGCCGCGGTGCCTTCGGTGATCGCCTGGACGGTCCGGGCCACTGAATCGCAGCCAATGTCCTTGGCGAAATGGTTGAACGTCCCGCCCGGGAACACTGCGAGTGGGACGTTGGCCTCGACCGCGATGCCCGCCGCGCACGCCACCGTCCCGTCGCCGCCACCGATGGCGAGCACCTCCGTACGTGCCGCTGTTTCCCGCAGCACGGTTTCGATGTCATCGTCATCGCTGAGTTCGATGATCTCCATGCCCGGCAAGGCTTTTCGGGCTTCGTCGATGATTCGTTTGCCTGTCCCGTCGCCGGAAGCCGGGTTGATGACGAGCGCGACGCCGGCGCCGTCGGGTCGGGGCTCGGTCGGGTATCGCAGCGGTTCGGAGCGCGGCAGGGTGGCCGCGGGGATGGTGGGGACGACGCGGGCGCCGAGGACCGCGATCGCGGCGCCGACGCCGAATCCGGCGAACACGTCCCCGGGATAATGCGCACCGGTGGCGACCCGCGACAACCCGACCAGGCCGGCGAGCAGCGCCAGCGGCAGGCCCGCCGTCGGGGACTCCAGTCCGACACCCACCGCGAACGCCGCGGCGCTGGCGGAGTGGCCCGACGGCAGGGAGTGCGAGGTCGGCATGCGTCGACTGCGGCGTGCGAGGGGAATCCGGCTGTGGTCCGGCCGCGGCCGGCGCCAGATCCGCTTGGCCAGCTGGTTGGTCACCAAGCTGGCGACCGCGAGGCTGACGACGCCGCGTGCGGCTCCGCGCCGTACCGATGCGGTGCCGACCGCGCCGAGGGCGGCAGCGATGGCGAACCACAGCTTGGAATGGTCTGCGGCCCTGGTCAGCCGGGGCATCACGTTGTCGAGAAGAGGGCTCGGTGACTCGGCTACCGCCTCGAAGACCTCACGGTCCAACGTCCCGAGGCCTCTACCGATCGCGTGCAGGTCCATGGAGCCCAAAGTATCCGTTGTGGCGGGAATTCAATCTTCGTCGAGCCGATGGCCTCATCTTTATCTGGCGCGTGGCCGTCGGCCCGCTGGTCGTCCGCCGCGGGACAACGCGGTGACCTCACGGACTGACTGCTCAAGTAGTTCGCTTACGGATCAGACAATTTGCCGCCGGATGTGGCGTCCTGAGACCTTGGGTCACCTTTGTTTCGTCCGTGGATACCAGAAAAAGTGCAGATCAGCGCCGGAGTGGCCCTCGTTGGAAGTACGCTTTTCGCACGCGTGGTGGTTCGCTTGAGAAAGGCAAATCATGATTGCTAGGTCGGTCTCAACGGCAGTATTCGTGGCGATGCTGGTAGTCAGCAGCGGCGTGTGCGGTATGGCCCATTCCGAGGTCTGCGTCAAGAAACTGGGCGGCGATGTCAGTTGGTGTCCATCCTCGGGCTCGGTCACCAACCTCAACGACAAATGGGTGGTCGCGCTGACCCCGATCGGATTGACCCCCCAACCAACGCAAGGGGATTCAGGACAGTCCTTGGTGGGCAAAGTGATAAGCGGCCGGTCCAACGGAGGGGCGCTGCTGGAAGCGCCTGGCGGTTCGGCCACCGTCTACGGCCCGACCCGCGTGGACTATGACGGCTGGTGGACGGTCGCGCTACAAGCCGGGACGGCGTTGTGTAACGCGTCAAAACTGTGCAGCTATCTTCAGGCCGCTCTCGATGTCTTCATCACCTGCATTGAGGGCGCAGCCCAGACGCTCTACACGACGACCGCGGCGATGCCCACGCCGTCGGAAATCGAGTCATACGTAGAGGCGGCTAGCGCCTGCATCGCCACGGTCAAGACGATGAACGCACAGTGGCGGGCACTGCAGAACAAGCGGCTGCTGACTGAGCCGGAGGCTACGTCAGCCTCGGAGGAATTGCTGAAGAAGCTGTCCACGGACTCCGGCATCGAGCGGATGCCCAAACCTGCCTCTTTCGCGGAGGAATTGGCCCAGGTCTTGGCCAAGGTCGGCAAGAGGTAGAAGGCGGTGTTGACCACCGCCGAGCGATCGCACGGGAGCTTCGCCTGCGCGGTGCCGCCCTGGTGACGTGGAGCCGATGACGGGAATCGAACCCGCGTATTCAGCTTGGGAAGCTGATGTTCTGCCATTGAACTACATCGGCACGGTGGTGCTGACGCAGGATATCAAGCTGGCCGATAGTCTCGTCGGGTGCTCCTCTCCGACCGCGATCTCCGGGCCGAAATTGCTGCTGGACGCCTCGGCATCGACCCGTTCGATGACGCCATGGTGCAGCCCTCCAGCGTCGACGTCCGGCTGGACAGCCTGTTCCGGGTCTTCAACAACACCCGCTACACGCACATCGACCCGGCGCAGCAGCAGGACGAGCTGACCACTCTGGTCGAGCCCGACGAAGGCGAACCCTTCGTCCTGCACCCGGGCGAATTCGTGCTGGGCTCGACGCTCGAAACCTGCACGCTCCCAGACGATCTGGCGGGCCGCCTCGAGGGCAAGAGCTCATTGGGCCGGCTGGGCCTGCTGACTCACTCCACCGCCGGTTTCATCGACCCGGGCTTCTCGGGGCACATCACGCTCGAGCTGTCGAACGTCGCCAACCTGCCGATCACCCTGTGGCCCGGCATGAAGATCGGGCAGCTGTGCCTGCTCCGCCTGACCAGCCCGGCCGAGCACCCGTACGGCAGCGACAAGGTCGGCTCCAAGTACCAGGGCCAGCGCGGGCCGACCCCCTCGCGGTCGTACCTCAACTTCTCCAAGCCCTAGCCCCTTTGACTGCGAACTGACGCAGGACTTGTGCGAGTGGCGAACTGCGTAGATTCGCAGTCAACTCAGCCTGGCCACTGAGGCCGTGTTGAGGGCGCTCGTTACTCGGCATTTCTCGCCGTAGGCGCAGAGTCAACGCCCGCGGGCTCCTTGCCGAGGTTGACCCTGTAACCAGGGCGCGGCTTACTCGCACTTTTGCACCCTCACCTCAGGGCCAACGCAGCCCCAAGCTCAGCCACCCGGCATCGGGCTCGTCGGCCCGACCGGGCTGGTGGGCACCGTCGTCATCGAAGTAGTCGGCACCGTCGAAGTAGTCGTGGTGTTCGTGGAAGACGAAGTAGTAGTGGTCGTATGAGTAGCCGGCGGCGCCACCGGCACATGCGTCGTCTCGGTGACCGTTTCGGTCGACGGAGACGCCGAAGAAGAACCAGCCGGAGCCAGCACCGCACACGCCACCCGCCCGCCGGCGTCACCCGTTGCCAGAGTCTCGGCGTCTGGGCCAGGAACCCCGCCATGCGTGTACCGCGGCGGAATGTTGGCGAAGTTGTCCGGTCCCTGATGGATGATCAGCGCGCTGCCCTCCGGCCCCTTCAAGGCCGCCTCGGTGAACGCGTCGGTCGTCGCAACGACCTTCCCGCTGCCGTCGCCGCGGATGTTCAGCGGCGTCAGATCACCGCTGGCGGGATGTCCGGTATGCCCGGCGACCTGCAGATGGCCACCGGCGGATGCGAAGTCTCCCTCGCACCTGCCCACGGAATGGATGTGCATGCCGTGGCTGCCGGGGGCGAGGATGCCGCCGCCGGTGGTCTCCACGGTCACCGTGGCGTAGCCGTCAGAAAAGTCGATGGCGGCATTGGCGACTGGTCTGCCGTCGGACGTCTTCAGCACGACGTTCAGTGCTGACGGATTCGCCTGGGTCCAGGTGGTGGGCGGCGCGGAGGTCGACGGCTTCGACGTCTGGCCGGAAGTGCAGCCCGCCAGCACAAAGACCGGCGCGGTGAGCAGAGCAGCAGCTGCAGTTGCGCGATTCAACATCAGGGCCGAATACCCGGAATGACCACTGTCTAACCGCACGATGTTTCACGCGAAACCGAGCCAGAGCTACTACAACCTCCGCCGAGGCGCCACTCGAAAGCCCCATGTGAGGCTGGTGTAACACGTCGGAAACGCAGTCGCCGCGTGCCGGAAACTCTGCCGATACATCCTCGTCAAGATTGTCGAAGGAGACCCACGTGCAAGGCATCGATCCCGCCGCCACCGCCTGGCTGCTCGCCAGCACCGCCCTGGTCCTGTTGATGACCCCGGGCCTGGCCATCTTCTACGGCGGCATGGTCCGTACGACCGGCGTGCTCAACATGATCATGATGAGCTTCATCTCGATCCCGCTGGTCACGGTCGCATGGCTGCTGCTGGGATACACACTGGCCTTCTCGGAGGGCGACGGTTTCCTCGGCAACCTCGAACACTTCGGCATGCTCGGCATCGGCCCGAGCACGAACCACGGCGCCGTCCCGGAGCTGTTGTTCGCCACCTTCCAGCTGACGTTCGCGATCATCACTGCCGCCCTGATCAGCGGCGCCATCGCCGACCGGGCCAAGTTCTCGGCGTGGATGGTCTTCGTCCCGGTCTGGGCGATCGTCGTCTACAGCGTCATCGCGCACTGGGTCTGGGGCCCGGACGGCTGGCTCGCCAAGATGGGCGCGCTGGACTACGCGGGCGGCCTGGTCGTCGAGATCGCGTCGGGTGCCTCGGCGCTCGCACTGGCGATCGTGCTGGGCCCGCGCATCGGCTTCAAACAGGACTCCATGCGTCCCCACAACCTGCCGTTCGTGCTGCTCGGCGTCGGTCTGCTGTGGTTCGGCTGGTTCGGTTTCAACGCCGGCTCGGCGCTGGCCGCCAACGGCACCGCCGCCGCGATCTTCCTCAACACCCTGGTCGCAGGCTGTCTCGGCATGCTGGGGTGGCTCACCGTCGAGCAGGTGCGTGACGGCAAGCCGACGACGTTCGGCGCCGCGTCCGGCGTGGTCGCCGGCCTGGTCGCGATCACCCCGTCGTGCGGCACGGTCAATACGCTCGGCGCGCTGATCGTCGGGCTGCTGGCCGGAGTCATCTGCTCGTTCGCGGTCGGCCTCAAGTTCAAGCTCAACTACGACGACTCCCTCGACGTCGTCGGCGTGCACTTCGTCGGCGGTGTCGTCGGCGTCGTGCTGATCGGCTTGCTGGCCACCGACGTCATGACCGGCGGCGCCCGCGGCCTCTTCTACGGCGGCGGTTTCGCACAGCTGGGTAAGCAGCTGCTGGCCATGGCCGTCGTCGCGGCGTACGCCTTCACGGCGACGTTCGTGCTCGGCAAGATCATCGACAAGGTGATGGGTTTCCGGGTCAGCGCCGAAGACGAAACCGCCGGCGTCGACTTCACCCAGCACGCCGAAACCGCCTACGCCGAGGGCGTGCACGGCCACCTTGGCACCCGCCGACCGTCCGGTTCCAGCTCGCTCACCGATCTGCTGAGGCAGCCCCGCCCGGACGCCGAAGACGCCTAAAACTGCTTAGGTCATCTACGCCAAACGCGGGTAGGGTTGAACCACCGGCATTGGCGGGACTCGGTCAGCCAGCGCCGCGGCAAGAACTTCATCAGGCTCGGTGAGCTGCGGGAAGCGGTAACGACTCCGCCGTTCGCCACGATGAAGTTTCTAGTTGTGGCCTGCGCGGCAGGGGATCCTCGGTGTCGGCCTAGATAGCGTAGCGAACACTATTGGAGGGTCAGTGGACATCGTTTTGGGCGTGTCTATGACGCCAACGACGGTGCGTATGGCGCTGGTTGAGGGCGATAAGGCCGACGGTGAAATCGTCGACCACGATATTTTCGAAACACAGACGGCGGACGGTTCAGCAACGCCCGTCGAGCAGGTTGTCAGCGCCATCCTGGGTACCCGGGAGAGTGCCGCCGAGGGTGGTCACCACCTGAAGTCGGTGGGTGTCGCCTGGAGTGACCACGACGCTGCCGCGCGGTTGCGCGACGCGTTGGACGCCGCCGGCGTCAAGGACGTCATGATGGTTTCCGAGCTGCACGCGGCCGGCTCTCTGGCGCAGGCCGCGGGGCAGGCTGTCGGCTACTCGAGCACCGGTCTGCTGTTCGTCGACCGCGACACCGCGACCATGTCGGTCGTCGATCCCGACGGTTCCATCTCCAAGGTGCTGAGCCGCAGCCTGCACAGCACCGACGCGATGGCCGTGCTCGGCGATATGGCCGCCGCCGTCGCCAGTGCGGACTCGTCGCCGCAGGGCATGTTCGTCGTCGGCGCCGGTGTCGACGTCACCGCCGTGCAGGCGCACCTGGCCGAGCTGCTCGACATCCCCGTGAACGCCCCCGGCGACGCAGACCTGGCGCTGGCACGCGGCGCCGCCCTCGCCTCGGCCAACGCGCCGATGTTCGACGCCGCCACCGCGGGTCTGGCCTACTCGGCCGCGCCGGGTGGCGCTATTGCCGCAGCTCCGCTCGCGGCTCCGCTGCTGACCGCCGACGAGTTCGGTTTCGACGAGCTGGGCGACGCCCCCGTGGTCGTCGACCAGGGCCGCAAGCCCTTCCTGCTCGTTGGTAGCGCGCTCACCTCGATCTTCGTGGTCGGTGTTGTGGCTCTTGCCATTTCGCTGGCGGTGAGTATCCGCCCGACGGTCGATCAACGGCCCGCGCCCGCGCAGGCCGCGATCGTGCCCAGTGCTCCGGTCGTCGCACCCGTGCCGCCGCCGGCCGCGGTCCCGCCGCCCGCGCCCGCCGCGGTCCCCGAACCGGCGCCCGAAGTGGTCGCCCCGGCGCCGCGGCATGTCGAAGCGCCGCAGGTGGTCAAGGAATCCGCGCCCCAGGTGCACGTACCGGCGCCCGAAGCTCCGGCGCCCGCTCCCGTCCCGGTGTCGATGCCTGACGTGCCGGCCGCTCCCGTGGTGCCGCCGCCGGCCGCCGTGCCCGACCCGGTCCCCGCAGTCCTGCCGCCCCCGGTCATCGCAATCCCCGGTCCGCAGCCGCCGGCCTGGAACCCGTGGGCTCCGCGGCAGCGCCAGCCTCAGTGGGTCGATCCGGGCAACAACTACCCGGACTACCCGAGTCGCGGCGGCCGTGGCCACGACGACGACGGCTACCCGGGCAACTACCCCGGCAATGGCTACCCCGGTAACCAGTACCCGGGCAACGGTTACCCCGGTAACCAATACCCAGGCGGCTCGAACGGGTACCCCGGAAACCAGTACCCCGGTGACAGCGACCGGAAGCCAAAGCAGCCCAAGCAGACTTGCTTCCTGATTTTCTGCGCCCCGAAGTAGTCACCTGCCGTTGGCCTGACGCTCAGTGTCGCGTAGCGACGCGCTCATCGGGGCTGCCTATCAAGGCAGTATGAGATGCACCGTGTTCGGTACTGGCTATCTGGGCGCGACGCACGCCGCAGGCATGGCGGAGCTGGGTCATGAGGTCCTGGGTATCGACATCGACCCCGGCAAGATTGCGAAGCTGGCCGCCGGTGACATCCCGTTCTACGAGCCCGGGCTGCGAAAGATGCTGCGTGACAACATCGAAGCCGGGCGGCTGCAGTTCACTACCGACTACGACGAAGCCGCCGAGTTCGGCGATGTGCATTTCCTCGGCGTGGGCACCCCGCAGAAGAAGGGGGAGTACGCCGCCGACCTGCGGCACGTGCACTCCGTCATCGACACCCTGGTGCCGCGGCTGCGCCGATCCGCGGTGATCGTCGGCAAGTCCACGGTTCCGGTCGGCACCGCCGCCGACCTCGTGGCCCGGGCCCGTGAGCTGGCGCCGGTGGGCGTCGACGTCGAGGTGGCGTGGAACCCGGAGTTCCTGCGCGAAGGCTTCGCCGTCAAGGACACCCTGCACCCGGACCGCATCGTGCTTGGCGTGCAAGCGGATTCGCAGCGCGCCGAAGCGGCGGTCCGTGAACTGTATGCGCGCATCCTGGAACGGGGCGTGCCGTTCCTGCTCACCGACCTGCAGACCGCGGAACTGGTCAAGGTCTCCGCGAATGCCTTTCTGGCCACCAAGATTTCGTTCATCAACGCCATCGCTGAGGTGTGCGAAGCGACCAACGCCGACGTCACCGTATTGGCCGACGCGCTGGGCCACGACCCTCGCATCGGGCGGCGATTCCTCAACGCCGGCTTGGGTTTTGGTGGTGGCTGCCTGCCCAAGGACATCCGTGCCTTCATGGCCCGGGCCGGTGAGCTGGGCGCCGACCCCGCGCTGACCTTCCTGCGCGAGGTGGACAGCATCAACATGCGCCGGCGCACCCGCATGGTGGAACTGACCACCAAGGCGTGTCGCGGCACGCTGCTGGGCGCCAACATCGCGGTGCTGGGCGCGGCGTTCAAGCCCGAGTCCGACGACGTGCGCGATTCGCCCGCCCTGAACGTGGCCGGGATGCTGCAGCTCAACGGCGCGGCCGTCAACATCTACGACCCCAAGGCCATGGACAACTCCCGCCGGGTCTTCCCGACGCTGAACTACTCCACCTCCGTCCTCGAGGCCTGCGACCGCGCCGACGCCGTGCTGGTCCTGACCGAGTGGCAGGAGTTCCTGGACCTGCATCCCGAGCAGCTGGCCGGCACGGTCCGCGCGAAAGTGATTGTCGACGGCCGCAATTGCCTCGACGTCGCGAAGTGGCAGGGCGCGGGCTGGCGGATGCACGCGCTGGGCCGCAATCTGACGGCCTGATTTCCTACTGCGGTATGTAGCCCGACCCCGCCCGGCGTGCCTAAGCTCGGCTGCATGACGCTGAGGCAACGTCTCAACTGGTTCGCGCTGCATGCGGTCATCCGTCAGCTCGCCGGCTACGCGGCGAAGCACGGCGAACTGCAGGGCCGGATGATCGCGGACCCGACGGTCCGCGCCGACCCCGGTGCCTTCGCCGACGAGCTGCGCAGCCACGGGCGCATGTACCGCGGTCGAGCGGCGTGGATCACCGCGGATCATGCTCTGGTGCACCAGATTCTGCGTTCGGAGGACTTCACCGTCACGCAGATCGGCGGCACCCTGCCCGGCCCACTGGGCTGGCTGGAGGGCAAGACCACCGTCAAGGGCCGGTTGCATCCGTTGTTGCCGCCGTCGCTGCTGTCGGTCGACGGAGAGCAGCACACGCGCTACCGCAAGACCGTCTCAGCGGTGTTCACGACGCGGGCCGTCGCGGCGCTGCGAGAACGTGTGCAGCAAGCCGCGACCGTGCTCATCGACGAGCTGGCGGCGGGTGCCACCGTTGACGTCGTGCAGAGCTACTGCTCGCAGCTGCCGGTCACGGTGATCGCGGACATCCTCGGGGTGCCCGAGCATGACCGGTCGCACATCCTCGAATTCGGCGAGCTGGCCGCGCCGAGCCTCGACATCGGGCTGACCTGGCAGCAGTACCTCAGCGTGGAAGGCGGTCTGGACGGGTTCAACACCTGGCTGAGCGACCACCTGCGCGCGCTGCGGGCCAACCCCGGCGACGACCTCATGAGCCAGCTCATTGCCGCGAGCGACGGCGGCGCTCGGCTCAACGACGAAGAGCTGCGGGCCACCGCCGGGCTCGTGCTGGCGGCCGGCTTCGAGACCACGGTGAACCTGCTGGGCAACGGTATTCGGCTGCTGCTGCAACACCCCGACCAACTGGCGCTGCTGATGGCACAACCCGACCTGTGGCCGGGAGCCGTCGAAGAGATTCTGCGGCTGGAGTCACCGGTGCAGATGTCCGCCCGCATCGCCAAGGTCGACGCCAACATCGCCGGCTACGCCGTGCTGGCCGGCGAACCCGTCATCGTCTACCTCGCCGGAGCCAACCGCGACCCGGCGGTCTTTCCCGATCCGCACCGCTTCGACGTCACCCGCGACAACGCGGGCAAGCACCATTCGTTCTCCGGCGGACGGCACTTCTGCCTCGGCGCGGCGCTGGCCCGGTCCGAGGGAGAAGTGGGCCTGCGGACGTTCTTCGAACGGTTCCCCGACGCGCAACTCGCGGGTCCCGGTACCCGGCGCGACACCCGAGTGCTCCGCGGTTGGGCGGCATTGCCGATCGCACTCGGGCAGGCGCGTGCAGCGGTACCGTCGTGAAATGGCCTTCCGCACAGCCCTGATCGAGGAAACTGCCGCTTTCGGCGAAATCATTCGCACTGCTGATCTCACCACCGAGGTGGCCACCTGTCCGGGGTGGACGCTCAAGCAGTTGTTCAAGCACGTCGGACGCGGTAACCGTTGGTGCGCGCAGATCGTCGCCGATCACATGAAGGAGCCACTCGATCCCCGCGACGTGCGCGACGGGAAGCCGCCCGAGGATCTCGACGGCGCCATCGACTGGCTGAACGCCGGCGCGCAGGCCCTCATCGACGCCGTCGAGCACGTCGGGTCGGACGCCAAGGTGTGGACGTTCGTCGGGCCGAAGCCTGCGGGGTGGTGGATCCGGCGTCGGCTGCACGAGCAGACCGTGCACCGCGCCGATGCTGTTCTGGCGCTGGGCCTTCCGTTCGTACTCGATCCGGAGCTCGCGGCCGACGGGGTGACCGAGACACTGGAGCGCGTGGCGCTGATGGCCCCCGCGGCCGATCCGCCGCTGGAGCGCGGTCGGTCGCTGCATCTGCATGCCGCCGAATCCGAGCTGGGCCCGACCGGCGAATGGCTGGTGGTCAACGACGAGGATGGCTTGGGTTGGTCGCACCAGCACGCCAAAGGTGATGCGGCAGTGCGTGGTCCGGCGTCCGGGTTGCTACTGGCGGTCAACCGTAGGCAGACGGTCGAGGAAGCCGGCCTGGAAGTGATCGGCGACGCGGCTGTGTGGCAGCGCTGGGTGGATCACTCGGCTTTCTGACACGTGCGGGGGTAGCGTTTCACCCATGACGACTTCCGAGATCGCGACGGTCCTGGCCTGGATCGACGCCCTCAACGACAGGGACCTGGACACCCTGGACAAGCTGTCCAGCGGCGACATCGAGATCGGGGACCCCAGCGGGGCAACTCAGGGGCGGAATGCGTTGCGGGCCTGGGCAACTGACCTCGATGAGAAGTCGACGGTCGGTCGGCTGTTCGTGCACGACGGCGTCGTGGTGGCTGAGCAGACCATCACCGGTGCCGGCGCCGACCGTCAGGCTGCGACGGCGTTCCGCGTGGTCCACGACCACGTCACCTCGGCATTCCGGCACGATGACCTGGCGTCGGCACTGGCGGCGACGGAGCTCATTGAGTCGGACGCGGTGTAGTTGCCGCAGTCGGGCGTGTCGGCTCTCCTTTGGCACTTGCGATCTGGACCCGTCAACTTTCCTTGACGTCAAGGAAAGTTGACGGGTCCAGATCGAACATGTGAAGGGAACCGGGTCAATCCGTAGCGGGCCGCGGGGTAGCCAGCACCGCGGCGATCGCGGTGGTCAGCGGAACCGACAACGCCAGCGCGATGCCGCCGACCGCTGACCGGGCGATCTCGATGGCCACGCTCTCGCTGGTCAGCACGTCGCCGAGCGACCGGTTGGCCACACTGAACAACAGCAGCAGCGGGAGCGCGCTGCCGGCGTACGCCAGCACCAGCGTGTAGACGGTGCTGGCGATGTGGTCGCGTCCCACGCGCATGGCGCCGGTGAAGATGGCCCGTCGCGAGGCGCCGTGCTCGGCCAGCTCGAAGGCCGTCGACGCCTGCGTGACCGTGACGTCGTTGAGCACACCCAGCGAGCCGATGATGAACCCGGCCAGCAGCAGCCCGGTGATCGACACCGACCCCATGTAGGCCGCGATCTCGTTGTTCTGATCCTCGGACAACCCGGTGAGGTGCGCCAATTCGATTGCTCCCCAGGACAACACCGCGGACAGCAGCAGCGCGCTCAACGTGCCGAGCAGCGCAGCGCTGGTGCGCAGGCTGACGCCGTGCGCCAGGTAGATCACCGCGTACAGGATCACCGACGAGGCGACGAGAGCGACTGGGATGGCCGGGCCGCCGTCGCGCAGCGCCGGTAGCAGGAACACCGTCAGCACGACGAACGCGACGGCGATACCGACCAGGGCACGCAGTCCGCGCCAGCGGGCCACCGCGACGACCACCACCGCGAAGACGGCAGCCAGCGCGGTGAGTGGCCAGGTGCGCTCGAAGTCGAAGAAGGCGTAGGTGGTGGTGCCGGAGTCGTCGACCTGTCGCGTCACCCGGATGTGGTCACCGGCGGCGAGATGCGGCTGGCCGGGGCCGGTGCTGAACTCGAGCAGCGTGTTGGCGCCGGAGTTCGGCCCGGATTCGATGCCGATCAACGCCTGCACGCAGCTCCCCGCGCCGGGTGGTGCGGTGACCGGAGCCGAGGTCAGGACGGCGCCGACCGACGGGCTGCCGCAGTTGTTCATGCTCGTCGACGCGACGTGCCCGCCCTCGGTGCTGACGGCGCCGCCGTGGGCGTTCTGGAACGGTAGCGGGATGTCGACGGCTTTGCCGTGCGGCCACAGCAGCACAGCGCCGATCACGGTGGCCAACCCGATCACCGCCAGCAGCCCGACGACGATCTTCGCCGCCAGGGGACTCAACGGCGCCGGGCCGGAACTGTGCGAGTGGGAATGGGAGTGCGCCACCCGAGCCAGCCTAGGGGGTCGGCCTGAGAGCTTCCCGTCGCTCGGCTTCGATCACCAATTTGGTGGCCAGCGTCGTCAGCACGTACTTCACGACAGCGCGGTAGCCCAGACCGATGACGCGCCAACGGCTTTCGAACGTCCCGTGCCAGTCGATGCGGGTGCCGTCCTGCTCGGGGGTGAAAGTGACCTGCGCCTGGTAGTTCCGAACCGGGGTTTTCGAGATGATGGTGTACCCGTGCCGCTGCCCGGGCTCGTGGATGGTCGTCTGCTCCCGGGCGGGAAAACGCGGCGTCCCGACGGCGCGGATGGCTCCGACGCCGCCGTCGTCGGCAGGTCCGCGGGTCTCCCAGACGGAGTAATTGATCAGCGGTCGCGCCCACTCGGACCAGCGGGATCCGTCCGCCACCACGTCGAACAGCGTGCTCGGCGTGGCCTGTGTGTGCCGGGTGACCAGGACTTCGTAGCGGTGTGTCATGTTGACCAAGTTAACGGAACGGTGTTCTATTAAGCAATGGATTCGCCGGATTCCGCAGTGGCGCTGCCTTTTGCGCGAGCGCGCAGCCCGCGGCAGCGCGAGGATCGCGTGCGTCATCTGACCCAGGTGACCCGCGCACTGTTGGACGACACCCGGGCCAGCGAGCTGACGCTCGGTGAGATCGCGGCCGCGGCCGGCTTGGCCAAGTCGGGCGTACTGCGTTACGCGGGTTCGCGGGAGGCCTTGCTGCTCTTGGTGATGTACCACGAGCACCTGGGCTGGCTGGAGGACCTACACGCCCAGCTACAAGACGAACGACGCACTCTGGCAAAGGCTTTGGCGCACACGCTGGCCCAGCGCCCGGTGCTGTGCGACCTGATCAGTGCCGCCCCGGTGCTGATGAACCGGCTGACGCCTGAGGCGGCCGAGGCGGTGCGTGGTCAGGCGCGCGATATCGAAGACCGGCTGCGCGAGACCCTCGAGCCCCGGCTGTCGTTGGACCGGCAGCGCCTGGTGCTGCTCACGGCGGCGATCCACGCCTTCGTCGGTTCGGTATGGGGTTGGGCCGCAATCGATTCCGACAGGCAGCCCGAACCCGGCACCGAACTCGAGAACACCCTCGCCGCGCTGCTGCGGACCTTCATCGCCGGTCTCGAACAGTGATTTCGGCGTGATTCGTAGCGCTCACCGCTACGAATCACGCCGAAATCGCGAGAGATTACTGGCGGTAGCTCGCCAGGAAGTTGCCCAGCCGCTCGATGGCGTTGGACAGGTCCCGGGCCCACGGCAGCGTCACGATGCGCAGGTGATCCGGTGTGGGCCAATTGAATCCGGTGCCCTGGGTGAGCAGGATCTTCTCCTGCAGCAGCAGGTCGAGGACCAGCTGTTCGTCGTCCCGGATCTCGTGCACCTCGGGGTCCAGCCGGGGGAACGCGTACAGCGCGCCTTCGGGCTTGACGCAGGAGACGCCGGGAATCTCGTTCAGCTTGTTCCACGCGACGTCGCGCTGCTCGAGCAGTCGGCCGCCGGGCAGGATCAGGTCCTCGATGCTCTGGTGTCCACCGAGTGCGACCTGAATGGCATGCTGCGCAGGCACATTCGGGCACAGTCGCATGTTCGACAGCAGGCTGATGCCCTCGAGGAAGCTGGACGCGTGCTCCTTGGGGCCGGTGATCGCCAGCCAGCCGGAGCGGTAGCCCGCGACGCGGTAGGCCTTGGACAGACCGTTGAACGTCAGGCACAGCATGTCCGGCGCGATCGACGCCATCGGGATGTGCTTGGCCTCGTCGTAGAGGATCTTGTCGTAGATCTCGTCGGCCAGCAGCAGCAGCTGGTGCTTGCGGGCGAGGTTCGCGATCGACTCCAGCGTCTCGCGGCTGTACACCGCGCCGGTGGGGTTGTTCGGGTTGATCACGACGATCGCCTTGGTGCGGTCGGTGATCTTCGATTCCAGGTCGGCGATGTCGGGGTTCCAGCCCTGCGTCTCGTCGCACAGATAGTGCACCGGGGTGCCGCCGGCCAGCGCCGTCGACGCGGTCCACAGCGGGTAGTCCGGGGCCGGGATCAGCACCTGGTCGCCGTTGTCGAGCAGCGCCTGCAGCGTCATGGTGATGAGCTCGGAGACACCGTTGCCGAGGAAGACGTCGTCGACGTCGAACCGGGGGAAGCCCTCGACCAGTTCGTAGCGCGTGACCACCGCGCGGCGCGCGGACACGATGCCCTTGGAGTCGGAGTAGCCCTGGGCGTGGGGGAGGGCGGCGATCATGTCGCGCATGATCACG
Source organism: Mycobacterium sp. PDNC021 (assembly GCF_048282635.1). NCBI lineage: Bacteria > Bacillati > Actinomycetota > Actinomycetes > Mycobacteriales > Mycobacteriaceae > Mycobacterium > Mycobacterium sp. PDNC021. The sequence continues at coordinate 185,107 of NZ_CP182502.1, read as the reverse complement.
TCCGGCGCCTCGAAGCCGAATGGCGCCGGGTTACCGATGTTGAGCTTGAGGATCCGGTGGCCCTCGGCCTCGAGCCGGGAGGCCTGCTCGTGTACCGGGCCACGGATCTCGTAGAGGACGTCCTGCAGCTTGGTCGACTGCGCAAACGTCCGCTGGTTACGAGGGTGGCCGCTATGCCATGTGCGGTCAGCGGGTACCTGGTGGGTGGTCACGGTTTCCATGCTCTCATCGGTGTCGAATTCTTTTGCCCATCTGCGATCTGGGCCACATATGCCAATGGCCAGCTACGACGCTCCTGGAGGCGGGTCGTAGCTGGCCATTGCGGTGTACTTCGCGTTACCGCTTACCGGGGCGCCGTGCGCCCGGCTTCATGCCCAGTCCGACGACCGGCGGTTCCGGCTTGGCCTCGGCCGCCGGGGCCGGTTCGACCGCAGTCGAGGCAGGCTCGGTGGCGGTCGATGCCGGCTCAGCAGCCGCCGGGGCAGCCGGAGCTGCTGCCGGAGCTGCTGCCGGAGCGGCAGCCTTCTTGGCACCCGGACGCTTCGCGCCCGCAGCCAGACCCAGCCCGACGACCGGAGCCGCAGGAGCGGCCGGTGCGGCGGGAGCCTCGGCAGCGGGAGCCGCCTCAGCAGCCGGGGCAGCAGCTGCAGCCGGAGCGGCAGCCTTCTTGGCACCCGGACGCTTGGCGCCGGCAGCCAGACCCAGACCGTTGGCCGCAGCAGCAGGGGCAGCTGCCGGAGCGGCGGCCTCAGCAGCGGGGGCAGCAGCCTTCTTGGCACCCGGACGCTTGGCGCCGGCAGCCAGACCCAGGCCGGCGGCCGGGGCGGCGGCCGCGGCCGGCGCTTCAGCGGCCGGAGCGGCAGCCTTCTTCGCGCCCGGACGTTTGGCGGCCATGCCGAGACCGGTCACCGGCTTGGCGGCTGCGCCACCGGCGGCCGGGGCGGCAGGTGCCTCGGCCGCGGGAGCGGCTTCAGCGACAGGCTCCGGAGCCGGAGCAGGCTTCGGGACTTCCTTGGCCTTCTTCTCCGCCAGCGCAGCGGAAGCCTTTGCCGCCGTGCCCTTCTCGGGCAGCGTCACCTTGCTGGTGTCCAGCGAGTTCAGCAGCAGCTGAGCGACGTCGAGCACCTCGGTCTTGTCGATGCTGCGGGTCGCGGCGACGTCGTCGACGCCGTCGCTCATCATCACGCGGCAGAACGGGCAGCCGGTCGCGATCGCCGAGGCGCCGGTGTCGACGGCCTCTTCGGCGCGCTCGGTGTTGATGCGCTTGCCGATGTGCTCTTCCATCCACATGCGGGCACCACCGGCACCACAGCAGAGGCCGCGGTCGGCGTGGCGAGGCATTTCGGTGAGCTTCGCGCCGGCAGCACCGACCAGCTCACGCGGGGCCTCGTACTCCTTGTTGTGGCGACCGAGGAAGCAGGGGTCGTGGTACGTGACCTCTTGGCTGGTCGACGACACCGGGATCAGCTTCTTGTCCCGCACCAGGCGGTTCAGCAGCTGCGTGTGGTGCACGACGGTGTAGTTGGCGCCCAGCTGCGGGTACTCGCGACCGATGGTGTTGAAGCAGTGCGGGCAGGTGACGACGATCTTGCGCTTGGCCGGGTCGACGCCCTCGAACAGCTCGTTGATGGTCTCGACGTTCTGCGCGGCGAGCTGCTGGAACAGGAACTCGTTACCGGCGCGGCGGGCCGAGTCACCGGTACAGGTCTCGCCGGTGCCCAGCACCAGGAACTTCACGCCCGCGGTGGCGAGCAGTTCGGCGACGGCCTTGGTGGTCTTCTTGGCGCGGTCCTCGTAGGCGCCGGCGCAGCCGACCCAGAAGAGGTACTCGAAGCCGTCGAAGCTCTCCACGTCCTGGCCGTAGACCGGGATGTCGAAGTCCAGCTCGTCGATCCAGGTGGTGCGTTCCTTGGTGTTCTGGCCCCAGGGGTTGCCCTTGAGTTCCAGGTTCTTGAACAGCACACCCAGCTCGCCGGGGAACTCGGACTCGACCATGACCTGGTAGCGGCGCATGTCGACGATGTGGTCGATGTGCTCGATGTCCACCGGGCACTGCTCGACGCAGGCGCCACAGTTGGTGCAGGACCACAGCACGTCGGGGTCGATGACGCCGCCCTGCTCAGCAGTGCCGACCAGCGGGCGCAGCGCCTGCTCGGGGCCCGAACCTTCGATGCGGGCGAAGCCGTCCTCGGGGACGCCGTGGCCGTGCAGGCTGTCGCCCAGCGCGGCGAAGTCGACCGAGCCCTCTTCGGGAATCTGCTTGCCCTCGATGATGTACGGCGCCTTGGCGAACAGGTGGTCGCGCAGGTTCATGATGACGAGCTTGGGGGACAACGGCTTTCCGGTGTTCCACGCCGGGCACTGCGACTGGCAACGACCGCACTCGGTACAGGTGGAGAAGTCGAGGTTGCCCTTCCAGGTGAAGTCCTCGATCTTGCCGCGGCCGAACACTGCGTCCTCGGCGGGATCGTCGAAGTCGATGTTCTCGCCCTTGTACTCCATGGGCAGCAGCGGGCCGAGGCCGTCGGGCAGGCGCTTGAAGGTGACGTTGATCGGGGCCAGACCGATGTGCAGGTGCTTGGAGTGCAGCACGATCAGCAGGAACACCAGCATGACGCCGATGTGGCCCATCAGTGCGATGGTTTCGATCCAGACGTTGGCGGTGTGGCCCAGCGGGGCCAGCAGGGCGGCCATGCCGTCGGAGAAGAACGCGCCGTTCTGGTACGGGAAGTGCTCACCGAGGACGTTGACGGCGGCACCGCGGAAGATCGCGTAGGTCAGGATGACCAGGAAGATCATGATGAGGATCTCCCACGCGCCACCGTTGTGGGATCCGTAGAACCGGGACTCACGACCGATGTTGTCGGGGTTCTTGGTCAACCGGATGATCGCGAAGACGATGATGCCGGCCAGCACGGCCAGGGCGAAGAAGTCCTGCAGGAAGCCCAGGACGGCCCAGTGCCCGACGAATGGGATGGCGAACTTCGGATCGAACAGGACGCCATAGGCTTCCAGGTAGACCGACGCCAGGACGAAGAAGCCCCACATGGTGAAGAAGTGCGCAATGCCGGGGATCGACCATTTCAGGAGCTTCGACTGGGCGAAGACTTCCTTGTTCTGGTTGAGGAACCGGCGGACGAGATCGTCCTTGCGGCCACGTTCGTCGCCGAGCTTCTGGCCCGAGCTGATCAGCTTGGTCAGCCACAGGACGCGCTTGGCGGCGAACCCCAGGACGATGACCGTTGCCAACAGCCCGATGACCAGTCTGGCCACGTCGAGCGTGTGTTCGAGATTCTCCACCGCGCCTCTCCCAGTTATGTAGCTACCGACTGGTTGGTTAGTCGGAGTTACTCATCGGTAACTTAAGCTAGATGCCTGCTCATAGTCGCATCCTGGGCAGAACGCACGCTAGCAAGGCTGTCCTAACTTGAGCTGCAGGTTCGGGCCGGCTTTTTGCCATGAACCGGCGTTCGCCGGGCACGCGCGTCGCGGCCCTATATATAAGGCAGGCGTCAGGCCTTTTCGACGAGCAGCGCGCGCAGCATCGACAACATCTCCGACCGTGATTCGGCCCCCAACCTGCGGCGAATGCGGGCGACATGGTGTTCGACGGTCTTGGCTGAGATCAGCAGGCGAGCCCCGATGTCGCGGTAGGGCATGCCCTGCAGCACCAGTTCGGCGACTTCGCGTTCGCGGTCGGACAGCCGGGTCCAGGCCGGTGTTGCGGCGGATGTGGCCCGAGCGTCGCCCGAGGCAGGAGGTGGTGTGGTGTTGCGCACATCTGCATTCGGACGGGGAATAGCCGGGGCCGCAGGCTCGATGGGATCGGCCGCGGCCTCGAGGGCTGCGTCCTGCTTGAGGTCACGCGCCAGCTGCAGCATGGCACCCGAGATTCGGCCGTCCGCCGAATGCAACGCCGCCTGACTGGCCAGGCGCGTGGCATCCCACGTCAACCCGAAGCGGGCCAGCCCGCGGGCGGCCGTCGTCACCTCCGCGGCGTCGACGCCGTCGGCCAGCACCCGCAGCCAGGCACGACCGGCGCCGGCCAGCGCGGTGGCGTACGCGCCATGTGCACCCTCGGCACGGCTGGCCGCGGCCAGCGCCTGCCCGTGCGGGGCGACGGCCTCGGGTGCGTTGGCCAGGATGCCGGCGTGCACGCCCGCCCAGTGCAGCGGAACCGACCACAGCGCCGGATTCCCGGCGGCCCGCAGCAGCCCGAACGCCTCGGCCAGGGGCTGGCGCAGCTGATCGACCTGCTGCAGCCGGGCCGCGGCCACCCACAACTCACCCAGCGGCAGCAGCGCGAACAGGTCCAGCGAGTATTCGGCCAGCACCTCCATGGCCGCGTACCAGTGTTTCTGCAAGGCGCCGGTGTCGCCGCTGCGCCGTGCGACGGCAGTCTGCAGCGCGCTGAACCACAAGGCGTCGCGGCGGTGCAGGTCGGCAATGTCGGCTGCGCCCAATGCCGGGACCGCGGAATCGAGTTGGCCGTCGAGCATCCGGATCCAGCCGAGCAGCAGTCGATGCCGAAGACCGGAGAAGCCCTGGTCGGTGCCGGTCCGGACCGCCCGGCCGATGACGCTGCGCGCGCGGACGGCGTCGCCGCCGTGCAGCGCGACGAGGCTCAGCAGCGCGGCAGGGCTGTCGGGTGCGACCGAGTGGACACCGTTGGTAGATCCGACGGCCTGCGTGAGGCGCGCCATCGCCACGGCGAACGGCTGGTCGAGCGTCAGCAGCATGCCCTCCGCCATGCCCCGCGCAGCACGCGCGGAAGACGTTGGCGGCATGGAGTTTTCGGCCTGCAGGCAAGCCCGGGCCAGCTCCGTGTCGGCCGTGGCGACACCGACCACGGCACCCGCGGCAGCGACGAACGGGTCGGCATCAGGGCCGAGCCACCGGAACAGGTCCGCGGCGTGCGCGGTGGCACCGTCGTGCATGGCGACACTGGCCGCGATGCGCACCGCCTGGGCGCGGACGCCTGCGTCCGCTGCGGTGAGCAGCTCGTCGGCCAAGGTGCCTGCGGTGGTGCAGTCGCCGGTGACGGCCAGCGCATCGGCGAGGTGGACGTCCGCCGGGGCGGTGCCGGCGCGGGCCGCGGCGCGGTACAGGCGAGCTGCCTGCCGGGGCTCGGCGGTCGCGGCGCGGTGGATCAGGTCGGCCGCCAGCAGGTCGTCGACCGTGCCATGCTCGGCCAACTTCAGTGCCAATTCTGTTGACAGCGTGGATGATTCGATCTGCGAGCGCAGCAGCCGGGACTCGGTCTCGCGATGTCGCGCAGCGCCGACCAGGCGGGTGAGGCATCGATGCAGCGTGTCGGTGAACCGCGGGTGCAGCGCGGCGGACAGCAGGCCGGTGGCGCGGGCCCGGTCCATCAGTACCGCTGCCGCGTCGCCGGGCAGTTGCAGCGCGGCGGCGATGTCGTCGGGCCCCAGTTCGGGGCTGAGCGAACACAACAACAACGTGTCCAGCAGGTGCTCCTCCAGCCGACGCAACCGCTCGCTCAACGCGACAGACGCGGCCCGGACCGGATCGCCGCCCGAGGCCAGGGCGGACAGTGCCGAGTACACCAGCAGCGGGATGCCGCCGGTGCCGGCGATCAGTCCGGGCACCTGGGCGCCGGAGACGCCGGCGCGGGCCAGCGCCTCGTTGATGTCGCGGGGCGTCATCGGCGCCAGCTGAATCGGCGGATGCTGCCGGCTCAGGGTGGTGGTGAGGGCGTTGAGCGCGCGCTCATGCGCGAGCGGCTCGGCGCTGACCACCACGGTGCGGCCCGGATCGCCGGCCAGCTCGGTCAGGACGTCCAGTTCTGTCGGGGAGAGCAGCTGGGCGTCGTCGATGACGATGGCCGCGTCCGGTGCTTCACCGGACTTAGGTACCCGAGCGAGCATCGTCGTGCCGTTGGCCCGCAACGTTTTTCGCACCGCTTCCAGCGCGGTGGTCTTGCCGCTGCCGATTCCGCCGAGCACCAGCGACGTGCCGGCTGCCGCGGTCATTGGCTGGTCGACGCCGAGGGTTGCGCGGTGATCGGTGCCGACGCGGTGGCCACCGACGCCGTAGGTGCCGACCCGGTTTCCACCGATGCCGAGGCCGTCTTGGGGGCTTGCTCCACCGGGGCCTGGGTGGTCGGCGCCTGCGTCGTCGGTGCAGCCGTGGGTGTCTGCGTGCTGGGCTGCGTCGTCGGCGGCTTCGTCGTGGTCGGCGGTGGCTGCGTGGTGGTGGGCGGCTGCGTCGTCGTCGGCGGTTGCGTCGTCGTCGTGGGCGGCTGGGTGGTGGTCGTGGTGGGCGGCTGCGTCGTGGTGGTCGTGGTGGTGGTGGTTGTCGGCGTGGTGGTGGTCGTCGTCGTAGTCGTGGTGGTGGTCGAGCTGGTCGTCGAACTCGTGGTCGACGGATCGGTGGTGGTGGTCGTGGTGGTCGGCGCGTCGGTGGTGGTGACCGGGTTGGTCACCGTCGACGTCTCCACCTGGCCATTCTGATTCGTCTGTGTCACAACGGACTTCGTGGCCTTGTAGGTGCTCGTGGTGATGGATCCGTCGGGGCCGGTGATGGTGGTGGTGACGTCGACGGTCACCGGACCGGACGGGGTGTCGTTGCTGGTGAGCCCCACCGCGGCCCAGCTGCCGCCGGCGACCAGGAACGCCGCCGCGGCCGCGCCGAAGAGCAGCGGTGGGCGCCGGTACCAGGGCATCGGCGCCACGTCGGGCAGGTTGTCCTCTTCTTCATGCGCGAAGTCCATCGCCGGCCGGGCGGTGGTGCCGCCGGCGTAGCCGGTCGCGAAATCCGCCGGGTATTCGCCGCCCGAGTAGGGCTCGACACCGTCGTCCGGGAGACCTACCGCGGCGCCGGGCTCCTCATCGTCAGACCAGGCCAGGGACGGCCCGACGGTCGAGGACGGGTTCGCGTCTGCCGGAGGCACCGGAGCGGCCATGGTTGCGGGGCCACCCGACCAGCCCGCGGGGCCGGCCGCCCAGCCCATGGTGGGAGCCATGCCCGTCGGTGCGTCGGCGCTCATGGTGTTCGGGTCCACCAGGGGGGCGCCGGCGGCCGCGGTGAGCGCGGGTTGCGGCGAGGTCACCACCGGAACTCGGAAGTACTCCGAAAGTCGTTGGGTGACAATCGGAATCGAGGCTCCGCCGCCGACGGTGGCCAGGGAGGTCAGGACGCCGGCAGGAATCTGGTTGCGCTGCAGGGTTTCCTGGACCACGGCGAGCAGCCCCGCCAGGGCCGGTTCGAGCAGTCGCTCCAGCTCCGGGCGGGTGATGCGCAGGGCCGACGCGAAGCCGGGCAGGTTGGCGTTGACCGACGTCGCGGTCTCCGACGACAGCCGCTCCTTGGCCTGCCGGCACTGGTCGCGCAGCTGGGACAACGAGCCGACCGCCGCGGTACCGGCCGGGTCGGCGTCGGCCGACTCGGTGATGCCGGCGATGACGTGGTTCAGCAGCGCCTGATCCACCAGGTCGCCGGAGAACTCCGGGTAGCGCACGGTCTCGCCGATCTGGCTCAGGGTCGCGGCGTCGGCGATGGTGACGCTGGTGCCGCTGCCACCGAAATCGCAGAGCGCCACCACGCCGTGATCGGGCAGCCCGGACCCGGCCTTGAGGCCGGCCAGGGCTGCGGCCGCGTCGGAGACGACCGGTGCGGCAGCCAGACCCGGCTTGCCGCGCAGCGCCGCGGAGAGTGCGCCGATGGTGGACATGCCCCAGTGCGCGGGCGCGGCGATGACGATCGGGGCGCCGCCGCCTGCGGTGCGGGCCATGGAGTCGAGGGCCTCGGCCAGGACGGCTTCACCGCGATGCGCCGAGCCGTCGGGGGCGATCAGCGGGATCGGGTCGCCGACGCGCTCCACGAACCCGGTCAACACCAGACCCCCGGGCTGCGTGGGAATGCCGACTTCGGACGGCCGATCCGGGTACAGGGACAAGATGGCGCGACGACTCACCGGCGGTCGCCCGGCCGGCACCGCCACCAGGTTGGTCTGGCCGATCGACAAACCGAGGCTCATGAAGTCCACTCCTTTGACACGCTATCGACTCAGGCCACCCTATGTGCTGGCGGCCCGGGGGCAGGACACAATCCCCTAACGATTGGTGAATCCCTAATGGGAGTGCCCCTAACGGGCGGTGTCGGGTGCTGGGGTCAGCACCGATCTCCAGGAGCTATATCGGCGATAGCATCAAAATAGTTATCGAGGGGTCTCCCAGGAAGGAGTAGGTGCCGTGGCAAATCCGCTACTGGATTTCGTCATGTCGGTGGTCCGTGATCCCGACGTGGCAGCCCACTACGCCGCCGACCCCGCCGGTGCCATCGCCGACGCCAACCTCAGCGGCGTCACCACGGCTGACGTCGCGCACCTGATCCCGGTGGTGTCCGAGTCCCTGGGGACGGTGTCCTCCATGGCGGGTGGCGTACCGACCGTCGGATTCGACGATCCGGGCGTCAACGTATGGACCAGTGGTGCTGCCACCGCGGCCTTCGACGCCTTCGACGCCGTCAACACCCAGGTGCCGACGGTCGTGTCCCCGCACGTGATTTCTGATCCTGACCTGGGTGGATTCGACAGCGGACCGGGCCTGCCGGTCCACGACACCGTGCCGGACCTGGCCGTGTCCGACGACCTGGGCCTGCACAACGATGTGCCGGTCGTCGACGCCGGGCAGCTGTCGGATCCGGGCGCGCTCGATTGGCATCCGATCGACACCGCAGACCCGTCGGCCGGCCTCGAGCACCATCAGGGCTTCGACTTCTTCAGCTGACCAGCTCACCCCCGACAAACGCCGGTGGCCACCATGGCCACCGGCGTTTTGCGTTTTCTCACCGCATACTCAGCAAACACCCTAGTTATCCCCTAATCCCCTAATTGGGGGAGTGGCGATACCCCACTATGTTCCATTGGGGGTAGGGGTGGTTGCCCCGTTTGCAGGGCCCTTGACGGCCCCTAACGTTGTTCTCAGTTCGCCGGACAGCGGCGAGGAAACTTCCAAAGAGCAACACCCCAACGAAAGGGACTCCAATGACCAGCCTGATCGAATTCATCATCGACCTGTTCCGCTTCCCCACCGTCGCGAGCTCGTTCGTCGCGAACCCCGAGCAGACCATGCGCGACGCCGGCCTCGCCGGTGTCACCTCCGCGCAGATCGCCGCAGTCGCCGCCAGCGCGGTGCCGGCCGGTGTGGTGCTCGGTGGCGGCGACCCGGTTGTCGGCCTGCAGAACGCGGTCTCGGACTACTACAGCATGTCCTCGCCGTTCTCCCCGCAGACCGGCTTCGTCTCGCAGCCGACCTTCGCCCCCAACACCGACTTCGCGAGCCACAACAACGTGCCGATCGCCAGTGGCAACGACATCCCGGTGCTGAGCCCCGACCAGCACGCCGGTGCCAACGCCCAACAGGGTGCCTTCAACCTGGGCTTCGGTGACATCACCCTCGGCGGCAGCCACGTCCAGCAGGGCGACGGCGGTGTCAACATCGCGGGCAACAACCACGGTGACATCGCCAGCGGCAAGGGCGCTGTGCAGGGCGACGGCAACACCGTCACCAACGGCGACATCCTCACCGGCAGCCACTCCCCGGTGATCGTCGGCACCGGCAACCACGCGAGCGACAGCTCGACCACCGCGGGCGGCAACGTCATCGCCGGTAACCACGGCCCGGTCATCAGCGACGTCAACACCGGTGGCGGCAGCGGTGGCAGCGCCAGCGCCGGCGGCGGCCTGATCGGCGGCGGCCACGCCAACGCCGGCGGTGGCGGCAACGGCGGCAACATCGTCATCAACGACGGCAACACTTCGAACACGCACGTCGGTGGCAACCAGACGACCACGACCGTCGGTCACGACCTGGGCAGCGGCAACAGCAGCGTCATCGATTCCTCGTCGCACTCGTCGGCGGTGAACACGAGCCTGAACAGCGGGAACACGGCCAACACCAGCATCGGTAGCGGCAACAGCACCCACACCAACATCGGCAGCGGGAACACCACCCACACCGATCTGACCGCCGACAACTCCGTGCACAGCACGGTCGCCGACAACTCGGTGCATGAGGCCAGCATGAACACCTACGCACCGGTCGAAACCCACACCACCACCGACATGAGCCACAACACCCACATCGATCCGCACATGCACTGATCGATCGCGACAAACCGTTCCGGCGGGGCCACTTACAGGCCCCGCCGGTCGTTTGCGCATACCGTTAGTCAGCGAGAATGCAGTCGAGGAGAACCCAGTGACGCAACCGAACGAGGCGAATCCGCGCCCGGTCGCGGTGATCGTCGAGTTGATCGACCACACCAGCCGGATCGCGGGCCTCAACGACCGCGACGACCTGGCGCAGCGGTTGCTGGCGGCCAAGACCCGGATCAGCGATCCACAGATCCGGGTGGTCATCGCCGGCCAGCTCAAGCAGGGCAAGAGCCAGTTGCTGAACTCGTTGCTGAACATGCCGGTCGCGCGGGTCGGCGACGACGAGAGCACCGTGCTCACCACCGTCGTGCACTACGGCGATGCGGCGGCCGCGGAACTCGTGCTGGCCTCGCCCCAGGAAGGTGGCGATCCGTCCGTCATCGCGATCCCGCCCAACCAGTTGTCGACCGATCTGCGTCAGGCTCCGCAAGCGCAGGGCCGTCAGGTGCTGCGCGTCGAGGTCGCGGCGCCCAGCCCCATGCTCAAAGGCGGACTCACCTTCGTCGACACTCCCGGTGTGGGCGGGCTGGGACAGCCTCACCTGTCGGCGACGCTGGGACTGCTGCCCGACGCCGACGCCCTCCTGATGGTCAGCGACACCAGCCAGGAGTTCACCGCCCCCGAACTCACGTTCATCCGCCAGGCTGTCGAAATCTGTCCGGTGGCAACGATTGTCGCTACCAAGACCGACCTGTACCCGCACTGGCGGGAGATCGTCGCGGCCAACGATGCGCACCTGCAGCGGGCGCGCTTGTCGCTCCCGGTGACTCCAGTTTCTTCGGCACTGCGCACCCATGCGCTGGCCCTGGGTGACAAGGAACTCAACGACGAGTCCAACTTCCCGGCGATCATCAAGTTCCTCACCGACAAGGTGCTGAGCCGTGAGAACGACCGGATCAAGGACGAGGTCGTCACCGAAATCCATGCGGCCGCCGAGCATCTCACGCTGACGGTGTCCACCGAGCTGGCCGCGATCAACGACCCCGACAAGATCGAGCGGATCAAAGCCGAGCTGGAGCGCAAGAAGGACGAAGCGCAGGAGGCGTTGCAGCAGACCGCATTGTGGCAACAGGTGCTCAACGACGGTATCGCCGACCTGACCGCCGACGTCGACCATGACCTGCGCAACCGGTTCCGCAACATCACCTCGCACACCGAGCGCATCATCGACGGTTGCGATCCCACCCAGCACTGGGCCGAGATCGGCGCTGAGCTGGAGAACGTGGTCGCGACCGCCGTCGGCGACAACTTCGTCTGGGCCCACCAACGTGCCGAGGCGCTGGCCGCCGAGGTGGCCCGCAACTTCGTCCAGGCCGGGTTGGACTCGGTGGAACTGGCCGAGGTCAGGGCCCGCGACATGGGTGCCGGCCTGGGGGAGTTCAACCCCGTGGCGCCGCTGGAGTCCCAGCCGATCAGGGCCGGACACAAGGTGATCACCGGGATGCGCGGGTCGTATGGTGGTGTGCTGATGTTCGGCATGCTGACCTCGTTCGCCGGGCTGGGCATGTTCAACCCGCTGTCGCTGGGTGCCGGACTTGTGCTCGGCCGCAAGGCCTACAAGGAGGACATGGAGAACCGGATGCTGCGCGTGCGCGGCGAGGCGAAGATGAACGTCCGCCGGTTCGTCGATGACGTGTCGTTCGCCGTCGGTAAGGAGTCGCGCGATCGGCTGCGAAACATCCAGCGCCACTTGCGTGATCACTACCGTGGCATCGCCAACCAGACCAGCCGATCGCTCAACGAATCGCTGCAGGCGACGCTCGCCTCAGCGCAGATCGAAGCGGGCGAACGCGACAACCGCGTGCGGGAACTGGAGCGGCAGTTGAACATTCTGCGCCAGGTCCTCGACAACGCGGTGAAACTGACGCCGTCCCTGGCCCAGTGAGCACAAGCGCACGCGTCCGCGCCATCCTGGGCGGCGTCACCTCTGCCTACCGATCCGACCCCGTCTATCAGCACCGGCCGCAGGCCCTGGCCGAACTGGACTGGATCGCCCGTCGGCTCGATCAACCCATCCGGATCGCCTTGGCCGGCACCCTCAAGGCCGGCAAGTCGACACTGGTGAATGCACTTGTGGGTGAGGAGATTGCGCCCACCGATGCCACCGAGGCCACCCGTTTGGTCACCTGGTTCCGGCACGGCACGGCGCCCCGCGTCACCGCCAATCATCGGGACGGCCGCCGCACCGACGTGCCGATCACCCGTGCCGACGGCCTGACGTTCGACCTCGCGAGGTACTCCGGGGCGCAGGGCGCCGCCAACGTGGGAGACATCGTCGACCTCGACGTGCAGTGGCCCGCAGTCGAATTGGAACACACCACCATCATCGACACCCCGGGCACGTCGTCGCTGTCGCGTGACGTGTCCGACCGGACGCTGCAACTGCTGGTGCCGCGGGATGGCGTCCCGCGCGTGGACGCCGTCGTGTTCCTGCTGCGCACCCTCAACGCGCCAGACATCGCGCTGCTCAAGCAGATCGGCGAACTCGTCGGCAGCGGCTCGGGTGCCCTTGGCGTCATCGGGGTGGCATCGCGCGCCGACGAGATCGGGGCAGGACGCATCGACGCGATGATGTCTGCCCGTGAGGTGGCCACCCGGTTCACGACGGAGCTGGACCGGACCGGAGTCTGCCAGGCCGTCGTCCCGGTATCGGGGCTGCTGGCGCTGACCGCGCGCACGTTGCAGCAGAGTGAGTTCACGGCACTGCAGAAGCTGGCTGCCCTCGACGGTGACGGTGCCACCGCGCTGACCAAGGCCATGCTGTCGGCGGATCGTTTTGCCCGGCAGGATGATTCGCTGCCGGTGGACGCCATCACCCGGGCCGCGCTGCTGGACCGGTTCGGCATGTTCGGCATTCGGATCGCGATCGCGGTGCTGCGCGCCGGTGTCACCGACTCGCAGGGGCTGGCCGACGAGCTGCTGGAACGCAGCGGGCTGGTGTCCCTGCGCGACGTCATCGACCAGCAGTTCGCGCAGCGCGCCGACATGCTCAAGGCACACACGGCGCTGCGCTCCCTGCGCCGCTTCGTGGAAGCCAATCCCATCTACGCGACGCCGTTCATCCTGGCGGACATCGATCCGCTGCTGGCCGATACCCACGCCTTCGAAGAGCTGCGCCTGCTCGGTCAATTGCGTTCCCGGCCAACCACATTGAACTCCGACGAGATGGCCTCACTGCGCCGCATCATCGGCGGGTCGGGCACCGATGCGGCGAGCCGGCTGGGGTTGAGCAACGATGCGCCGTATGACGGCCCGCGGGCGGCGTTCGCGGCGGTGCAGCGGTGGCGCCGACGGGCCGATCACCCGCTCAACGACCCCTTCACCGCACGCGCCTGCAAGGCCGCTGTGCGCAGTGCCGAGGCCCTGGTCGCCGACTACGCGGCGCAGGGAAGGTGAGATATTCGAGATCGTTCGCCATTTGGTACCCCGCGCAGCTACCGTTTGCGGGTGGCTCAATCGTTTGACCCCTTTGGACTGGTAGGACGCGCGGTCGACGCCGCTCGACTCGGGCTCGACGTCTACAGCTGGACCGAACAGCAGATCGTCGGCGCCCTGCGTAAAGGCCTCAACGAACTGGAACCGGAAGAAGGCGACGACGACATCGTCTCGGCGGCTGATACGTCGAAGCCGGCAGACAGCGACGACTCGCTCAACTCCAAGATGAGCCAGCTGCTGAATCGGGCGCTCGACCAGAACACCGCCGGCAGCCAGACCGAGCTGTACCACCACCTGCTCGATCAGTTGGTCGCCGACGAGGCCCGCATCGTGGGTGCGCTGTCCGACGGCTCCGTCTCTCCCTTGGTCAACGTGTTCGACCGGACCCGCAAGGCGGTGCTGGAGAACGCGGCACTGGTCGGCCGGACCGCGAACGTCGCGCTCCCGCAGATGACGCCGCAGTACGTCGGGCATTTGCTGGCGCTGCGCCTCGTGGAGATCGGACCGGAGGATTCTGCGCTGAAAACCGAGTATGAGGTGTTGATGGCTGAGACCATCGTCCTCAACGCGATCAAGGCCGCGTCGAAGGGTCCGCTACCCGCCAAGGTGGAGAAGCTGACGTTGACGTTGTCGCCGCTGGGCCGATCGCTGTGGGCCGCCGCCACCGCGGAGGACAACCAGGACGGGTGGCACTGATGTCTTTGACCGAGATCCTTCTCGACTTCCGCGAGCACTGGATCATCTACTTCTCCATGCCGCTGGTGGCCGCGTTCGTCGGCTGGAGCACCAAGATCGTCGCGATGGAGATGATCTACCGGCCGCTGGAGTTCAAGGGCATCGGTCCCATCGGCTGGCAGGGCATCATCCCGCGGCGCGCCGGCAAGGTCGGCTCCACAACCATCGAGCTGCTCACCGCGAACCTGCTCAAACCCGAGGAGCTGTTGTCCCGGATCGACGCCAAAGAGGCCGTCGAGGCGTTGCGCGAACCCCTGGCGGCGTCGATCAACGACATCGCCCGCGACGTCGCCGAAGAGATCCGCCCAGGCCTGTGGAATTCGCTGCCCGAGGCCGGTCGGCAGGCCATCCTGAACCGCATCCACTCCCAGGCGCCGCGCATCACCGAGAAGATGCTGAACGAGATGCAGTCGGACCTGAGCCGGTTCGTCGACCTGCAGTTCCTCTCGGTCACCACGCTGGTGCGCAACAAGGAGAAGCTCAACAAGCTGATGCGCGGCCTGAGCGACGACGCCATGGCGTTCGTGCGGCGCAGCGGCATCTACTTCGGTTTGATCATCGGCACCGCGCAGATGTTCGTCTGGGCGATCTTCAAACTGCCGTGGATCATGCCGGCGTTCGGTTTCGGTATCGGTCTGGTCAGCGACTACATCGCGCTGAACATGCTGTTCCGCCCGGTCAAGCCGACGAAATACTTGGGCTTCATCAAGTTCCAGGGGCTGTTGCACGCCCAGCGCGAGAAGATCACCGCCGACTACGCCCGCATCCTCTCCGAGGACCTGTTCGCCCCCGACATCCTCTTCGACGGCATCCTCAAGGGTCCGGGCGCCGACAAGCTGTTCGCGATGATCGCGCGCGAGGTCGAGGCCGCCATCGACAGCGAGGTCGGTGGGTTCACCGGCACCGTCGTGAAGTTCGCGGTCGGCACGTCGAAGTACAACGCGCTGAAGGACAAGATCGTCGACCTGGTGGTCGAACGGCTGCCGGACACGCTGCTGGACGCGCAGGACTACGCCATGAGCCAGATCGACCTCGAGCGCACGATCATCGAGAAGATGAATCAGCTCTCCAACGAGGAGTACGAGTCGATTCTGCGGCCGGTGTTCAAGGACGACGAGCCGTTGATGATCGCCATCGGCGCCATCCTCGGTGGCTGCGTCGGTGAACTCCAGGTCCTGATGATCGAGTTCTTCACGCACTAGTTGTGCGGGCGCGGTCCCGTCGGGTGGGTGCGCCGGGACTGGGTGATCGACGTCGACGTCGTCGGTGTCGGGGTGCGTCTGGTGGTCGTGCTGTCTCCCGAGGGCGGGGTCGTGGTCGACGTCGTGTCTGTCGTGAGCGGCAGGTCGATGTCAGTGGTCGTCGGCGTCGTCGACGGGTAGCTGGTCGACGTCGGGGAGGTCGTCGCCGTTGTGGTCGTGGCCGAGTGGCCCGAGTCGTCGACGATGACGGGCACCGGCGGGGGCTGCGGCTGGTTGTAGTGCCGCGTCAACCATGACCCCGCGAAATACAGCAGTGCGATGGCGGCGATCGCCGCGATGCTGGCGCCGACGACGTGCGGGGTGCGCTCGTGCCACGGCCGCTCGGTCATGGCCGGTCAGCGTAGCTGTGGAATGACCTCCGTGCTGAACAACTCGAGGTGGTCGAGATCGGCCATGTCCAGCACCTGAAGGTAGATGCGCTCGACCCCGGCGGCGACGAACGGCGCCAGCTTGTCGACGATCTCGGCCGGAGTGCCGACCGTGGGGGAGTTGCCGCGCATCTCGTCGACCTCGCGGCCGATGGCGGCGGCCCGGCGGGCGATCTCCGCATTGTCTTTGCCCGCGCACAGCACGAAAGCTGCCGAGTACGTGATGCTCTCGGGTGCCCGGCCGGCTGCTGCCACGGCCGCCCGCACCCGGCCGAACTGGGTAGTGAGCGTGTCGATATCGACGAACGGAATGTTGAACTCGGACGCGAACCGCGCCGCCAGCGCCGGGGTCCGCTTGGCGCCACCGCCACCGATGATCACCGGCGGGTGGGCCTGCGCCGGCTTCGGGAGGGCCGGGGAGTTCTTGACGGTGTAGTGCTTTCCGACGAAGTCGAAGTGTTCGCCGACCGGGGTGTCCCAGAAGCCGGTGAGGATCTGCAGCTGCTCGTCGAGCCGGTCGAAGCGCTCGCCCAGCGGCGGGAACGGGATGGCGTAGGCCTCGTGCTCCTCGGCGAACCAACCGGCGCCCAGGCCCAATTCCACACGGCCACCGCTCATTTCGTCGACCTGCGCGACGGCGATGGCGAGCGGGCCGGGATGCCGGAACGTCGCCGAGGTGACCATGGTGCCGAGCCGGATGGTGCTGGTCTCGCGGGCGATGCCGCCGAGTGTCACCCACGAATCGGTGGGGCCGGGCAGCCCGTCACCGGCCATGGCCAGGTAATGGTCGGACCGGAAAAACGCCGAGTAGCCGAGGCTTTCGGCGGCCTGCGCCACGGCAAGCTGGTCGGCGTAAGTGGCACCCTGCTGCGGTTCGACGAATACCCGGAAGTCCATGCCACCTAGCCTAATGAAATCAGAACGCCTTCACGCCCGCGGTAGAGACGAACATCCCGTGGCCGGTACCGGCGTTGGTGAAGCGGGTGCCTTCGGCTCCGGCGAGGATCGTCCAGCCCACCGCCGAGTACGTCTGGTAGTCGAGGGTGATCGTGGGGATGGCGCCGAGATTGCCTACCACCCAAGACAATTTGCCGGCGGCTGTGATCCGGACGCCGTTCGCGGTCTCCCCGTCGATCGTCGGCGCATTGGTGAACGCCGACTCGCAGTCGACCTCGGCGCTGTTGAGCTGGCACCGGGTCTGGCCGGACTTCGTCGCGACGAAGACGTAGCCGTTCTGCGGCGCGAGGGCCTGCGCGGTGGGTGGCGCGGCGCTCGGTGCCGGGATCGGGCTGACCGGCACCGGGCGGATGGCCTTCTCGGATGGTGTCGGGGTGCTCGCGGCAGACGATTCGCCCGTGGGGAGTCCCGACTTCGGGCTTCCAGGGGTGGTGCTGTCGCAGCCCGCGAGCAGGGCGACGGCCAGCGCCGCGGTGGCAGACCTGGTGAGCCGTGTGTGGTTCATCGGCCATCAGGCTACGGGAGATCCGATCGCGCTGATCCAGACCGCTGCCCCGGCGCGTCCTGCTGCCTAACGTCGATCTTCCGTAGTGAACAGAGGTGGCGATGAGCAGAAAACACATATCCCCGCTCGGTGTGGTCGGCGTCGTCGCCATCGCGGTGGCCGGAGTTCTGATCGGGTTCAAGAACATTCACGGTTCATCGCCGGATGCACTGCTGAACGTGTCGTACGATCCGACGCGCGAGCTGTACGCGGCGCTGGACCCGCAGTTCATCGCGCAGTACCGCAAGCAGTCCGGCGTCACCGTCGACATCACGCAGTCGCACGGCGGATCCGGCCGGCAGGCGCGCAACGTCATCGACGGCACGTCGAAAGCCGGTGTGGTCTCACTGGCCTTGGTCAGTGACGTCGACAAGCTGGCCAAGCGCGGGCTGATCGCCAAGGACTGGCAGCACCGGCTACCCAACAACTCGGTCCCCTATACGTCGACCATCGTGTTCGTGGTCCGCAAGGACAACCCGAAGAACATCCATGACTGGCCCGATCTGGTCAAGGGCGATGTCTCGGTGGTGACCCCGGACCCGCGCACGTCGGGCAACGGCAAGCTCAGCGTGCTCGCCGGGTGGGGTTCGGTGACGACCCGCGGTGGCTCCGAGGCGGCGGCCCACGACTACCTGGCGGCGTTGTTCAAGCACGTCGCCGTCGCCGATGAGGGCGCGCGCGGCGCGGCCACCAGCTTCGCCGTGCAGAAGATCGGCGATGTGCACCTGACGTGGGAGAACGAAGCCATCCGGGAGGTGGCTGCGGCACCGGGCGAGCTGCAGATCGTGTATCCACCAGTGAGCATCAAGGCCGAACCTGCGGTGGCCTGGGTAGGTGCGAACGTGGCCGGCAAGAAGACCGAGGTCTATGCGAAGGCCTACCTGAACTACCTGTTCACCGACCCTGCCCAAGACGTCATTGCGCAGTACGGCTACCGCTCGATCAACCCGCAGATCCAGGCCAAGTATCGGGCCAAGTTGCCGGACATCTCGCTGTTCCCGGTGTCCGCGATCGCCAAAGACTGGGACGACGCCGCCGAAAAGTTCTTCGGCGACAACGGAATCGTCGACACCATTCATCTTCCTGCGCAACGAACGGTGGTGGGATCGTGAGCCTGCTTTCGAACCTGAAACACAACTACGACCGCACCCTCGCCCGGCGCGATCTGATCGCCGGCCTGACGGTGGCCGCCATCGCCCTGCCGCAGGGCATGGCCTACGCCCTGATCGCCGGCGTCGACCCCAAATACGGCGTCTTCTCGGCCATCGTGGTGACGCTCATCGCGTCGATATTCGGTTCGTCGTCACACCTGATCAACGGACCCACCAGCGCCATCTCGCTACTGGTGTTCAGCTCATTGGCGTTCATCGATCCCGAGAACCGCACCGAACTGTTCGAAGCGCTGTTCCTGCTCGCGGTGCTGGTGGGCACCATTCAGATCCTGATCGCGGTATTCAAACTCGGTGACCTGACCCGCTACATCTCCGAGTCCGTGATCGTCGGGTTCATGGCGGCAGCGGCGTTCCTACTTGCCTTGGGCCAGTTGGGAAATGCGCTCGGCGTCAAGGACCGGGGCAATGGCAACATGCAGGTGCTGTACCGCACCTACCTCACGCTGTTCCACGGCGACGCGATCAACTACCGAGCCGTGGTACTGAGCGGCACAGCCGTCGTCGCAGCCGTGGTGCTCCGAAAGTTGGTGCAGCGCTACGGCTGGCCGCAGATCGACATGCTTGCCGTCTTGGTCATTGCGGCGCTGATCGCCTACTTCTCGGGCTGGTCGACACCCGGACACGGGGGCAAGACCGCGGTGTCGATCACCGGAAAGATCCCCGCCAGCCTGCCCGACTTCCACATTCCGGTGGTGCATTGGGAGTGGCTGCCGCACCTGTCGGAGGGCGCGTTGGCGGTCGCTTTCATCGGCTTGATCGAGGCGCTGTCGATCGCGAAAGCCATTGCGCACCAGACGCAGCAGAAGATCGACTACAACCGGCAGATTCTGGCGGAAGGGTTGGCCAACCTCAGCGGCGGCTTCTTCCAGAGCCTGCCCGGTTCGGGTTCGTTGTCGCGGTCTGCCATCAACTTCCAGGCCGGTGCGGCCACCAGGTTTTCCGGCGTCATCGCGTCGGTGGCGGTCGCCGGCGCACTGCTGCTGTTCGCACCGCTGCTGAGCTACATTCCGAAGGCGGCGCTGGCCGGCCTGCTGCTGGTGACCGCGGTTCGCCTGGTTGATTTTCAACGACTGGTGCACACGGTCAGGGCATCTCGCTACGACGCCGGGTTGGTGATCGTCACGGCAATCACCGGCGTGGTCATCGACCTGGACAAGGCGGTGCTGCTCGGCGTGCTGCTGTCGATCCTGCTGTTCGTTCCGCGGGCCTCCAAGCTCAAGATCGCCGAGCTCGTGGTCACCCCGGAACGCGTCGTCCGGGAACGGGTCGGCGACGAGCCGGACAATCCGGCGGTGCTGATCTACGACATCGAAGGAGAGTTGTTCTTCGGTGCCGCACCGGAAATCGAGCACGCATTGGACGCGCTCACCGAGCGGGTCAAGGCCGAAGGCACCCAATTCGTGGTGCTCCGTCTCAAGCGGGCCCGCAACCCTGACGCGGTCGGTATCGAGCGTATCGAGCGGTTCCTGCATGACCTGACCGAGTTGGGCGTCACAGTCCTGCTGGCCGGCGTTCGGCCCGACACTCTGGACGTCCTGGGCAACGTCGGGCTGCGAAAGTGGTTCCCGGACGAGCGCATCTTCCCCGAAGGGGAGAAGGAGTTCTCGGCAACGCTCAAGGCGGTCCGCTACGCGGAGTCGCGGCTGGCCCCCGGTGGCGTCAGCAGCGTCGAGGAGCTGTACTACCTGGTCTGACGGGACCCGCTACTGCGGAGGCAGCACCGGCGGCCGGCAGATGTTGTTGATCGGGTCCCACCAGGCGCCGTCGCGGCAGTCGAGCGGTGTCGTCGAGACCGGCGGCCGGCAGCTGTTGATGTTCGGGTCCCACCAGCCGCCGGGACAGTTCTGCACCAGCGGCGCCTGGCACCGGTTCTGCACCGGGTCCCACCAGGTGCCGTTGTCGCAGTCCGCGTGACTCACGGCGGGGGTGATCGCCGCGGTGATGGCCATGGGCGCCAAGGCGGCCGCGGCGATGATGGCGACACGCTGCAGAGACTTGTGCATGCCTTCACCCTAAAGGGCTTCAGTTACAAGGCAAGTCGCCCGGCGTGTAGTAGGGCACCCCGGCCGGGGTGTAACACGGCGGCCGGCCCGCGGCAGCCTGGGCGGCCGCGTCCTCCGGAGCGGCGGCGGCCACCGCGGCGTCGCCGGCGACGTTCGTGCACCCACCGGCACTGACGTGCCGGCCGCCGACACTGCCACACACATCGGCGTGCGCGACCGGTGTACCGACGGCCGGTATGGCCGCGGACGTCAGCAGGAAAAGCACTGCAGCTGCGGACTTCTTCATGGGGCGATTATTGACGAAGTCGTCAGGCTGATGTCAGTTTTCCTTGTAACTGCCGTCGTCGGTGCGGGTGAAGGAGCGGCCCGGGGGCGGCAGGGGATCGCGGCGCAGCGGCCCGGCGACGGGGCGGTGCCACGGCGTCATCGGCACTTCGTCGACGACGCGGACGAAAGCGGGCCGTTGCTCGGCCGGCAGGTTCGCCAGCGCCTCGTTCAGGTCGGTAGCAGAGATGTCCCGCCCGTCGACCAGTGACAGTGCCGTCACCGCGATGTCGTCGTCGCCGTCCCGAACCCCGTAGGTGTGGACCAGGTCGACGGCCGGCAGCTTGCCGATGGCCGCGGTGATCACCAGGGACGCCACTACGCCGTCGGCGGTGTGGATCTGGGTGTCGACGGAGTCGATCAGCCAGTAGTCGCCATCGGCGTCCCGGCTCACCAGGCTGCCGCTGGAGAACCAGGCGTCGCCGGCGTCGAACACGTTCCGGATCGGCGGCGCGGAGGCGGTGGTCGCCGATCCGATCTTCACCAGCAGTAGCCCGGTCTCGTCGTCTTCGCAGCGGATCGCGTAGCCGTCGTCACCCGAAATGACTTGTTGCGCTTCGGGGTCCCAGCGCACCACCGCCACCGTCGCGCTGCCGGGTAGCGGCCGGCCCAGCGACCCGGGCTTGGCCGGGTTGATGTTGGCCAGGATGGCCTCGCCCTCACTGGTGGCCCAGAAGTCCAGGACGCCGGCGGGTGCGAAGCGATCCAGCACCCGGCGCCAAAGTCCGCGGGGCATACCGGAACCGACGAACAGTCGTACTGAATGGTTGCGCTCAGCGGGTTGTGGCGCGGCGTTGACCAATGGTCGCAGTTGCGCCCACGTGTAGCAGACGATGGTGACGCCGTAGCGGCGCACTTCGGTCCAGAACGTGGTCGGGTCCAGGTCGGTCGCCATGGCCAGGCGGCTACCACCGGCGACTGCGCCGCCGATACCGGTGAGCAGTCCGGAGGTGTGGTAGATCGGGTTGATGCAGTAGACGGTGTCGGAGTTGGTCAACTCCGCCGAGGTCGCGGTGCCGTACGCCGATAATCCGAAGCGGCCGTTGGTGACTCGGATGGGTCGGGGGTCGCCGTCGGGGCCGCCGAAGAAGATGAACGCGAGCTCTCCGGCACGGCCCGGGTTGGGGCGGTACCAGTCCGGGATGCGCACGGCGTTCGTCTCACCGATCTCGAGCGCGGTGAGCGTGCGGTCGCGATGCAGGTAGGGCGTGTCGAGCAGGAAGGTGTGCAGCGGGCGCCCGGCGAAGTCTGCCTCGGAGTGTTCCGGGTCGGCAATCACCCTGTTCACCTTGCCGAGTTCGACTTCCCGCGCGGTGTCGGCATCGGGCCGCAGCATCACCACGACTGCGCCGACACGGTTCAGTGCGACCACCACGGCCAGCGCCGAGGGGCGGGTGCCCATCATGACGCCGACGTGCTCACCGGCCCGCACGCCCGCGGCGAGCAGGCCACGCACCACGGCGTCGATGCGGACCTTGTTCTCGCCGTAGGTGTAGCTGCGGTCCTCGTACATGAAGCTGACGTCGTCGGGAGCGTGCTGGGCCTGTTCATCGAACAAGAGCGCCAACGAGATTCGCGTATTCGCGTCGAGGCTGCGGATGCGCGCCAACCGCGGCATCTGGCGTGCCACCGTGCCGAACATGCCGCGCATGTTGCCTACTGAGCGGGCCACCGAACCGGCCACCGTGCGGCCGGCGTCGATCAGGGTCTGGACGCCCTCGGCCGGGCCGGCGGACGCCGTCTCGGCGACGGTGGTCGTCGTGTCGACCTTGATGACGTGCTCCGGCAACGGGCCGAGGCCCTCGGCGTACCGCATCCAGTCGGCCACCAACGGCCAGGTGTGGTTTGTCGCGGTGCTACCCACTACCAGCCCGAAATGCCCTGCGTGCAAGGTGCTTTCGAAAATCTCGGTGCGCGGTGCGGCGCCGACGATCCCGCGGACCGATGCGGGAGGGGCGATTTCGTCGACTTCCCCGACGAATGCCAGGATCGGCGAGGTGATGTCGGCGAGCGTGACCGGGCGTCCGGCGATGCTGAAGCCACCCGTCAACATCCGGTTGTGGACCAGGAACTGCTGCAAGAACTCGGCGAGGGCGGGCCCGGGCCACGCCACCCAACCGTCGTTCATCAAATAGCGGCGCTGGCCCTCGCGGGGCAACAGCGCGTCGCGGTCGTGCAGCGCGAACAGGAACTGCAGCTGCCCTGTCACCGCCTTCACCGGGTCGAGCATCTGGAAGCCCAACCGGGTCGCCCAGCCCGGCACCGACCGGCCACGCAGCACGTTCTCCATGACGAAGCCCATGCCGGGGATGGCGAGTTCCGCGGGGACGCCCATCGGGGCCGTCTTGCTCAGGTCCACCGGGCTGCCGAACGTCACGACGCTGCCGATGCCTTCGCTGCGCCGGTACGCCGACGCCTGGTAGCAGAACATGCCGCCCTGCGAGTACCCGGCGAGGTGCACCTTGGTTCCGGTGGTGGCGACGATCTCGTCGATGGCCGCGTCGATGGCCAGCACGTGATCGGCCAGGGTGCGCTTGAGCCCGCCAGGCTCCTGCTCCGGCGAACCGAAGTCGATGGTCCACGGATCGATGCCGTGCTCGATCAACGTGCGCACCCCGCTGGCCTGCGGCGACACGTCGAACACGTCGGCGGTCAGCATCAGCGGCGGCACCAGCAGCACCTGGGGCCGGCCCATCTCGCCGTCGGTGCGGTACCGCCGCAGCTTGTGGATCCGGCCCTGGGCGACGACGTCGTACGGCGACGGCTCTTCACCCGTTTCCAACCCGCCGTAGCGGGCCACTTCCAGCCAGTTACGAGTCGTTGCCACAACCCTGTCGAAGATCACGGTCCGCCCTTTCGATCAACACTCGGTGCAGATCATGCCAAGCGGACGCGCTCACCATGGCAGTTTGACCGCCAGTCTGGGTGATGGCGGGTTCGTCGACCGCAAATGCACGTCGGTGGAGCGGATCGGATCGAGCACGCGGGTCAGGAACGTCAGCTCGTCGGCGAGGGCCGCCTCGTGGCACGGCCCCGAGTAGAAGTCGAAATGGTCGGCCGGGTACTCGCACAGATGGGCCAGGTAGCCGGCCTTTTTCGCGGCGCGGCGGGCGGCGTCGGGCGGAGCGATGAGGTCGTTGGTGCCGACTTGGACGAGCAGCGGGCACTCCAGCCGGCTGGCGTGCACAGTCGGTCGGTTGAACGCGATCTCCAGCACCGTGCGGGCGGTGAATTCGTTGCGCCAGGTCGGGCCGGCCATGGCCAGGTAGGCCTCCTCGGCGCCGGGCGTGGTGAGCACCGCGGCGGCGCCGTGCTGCCCCGTGAGTGGCAAGTTGTGCGGACGGCGACCGAGCCGCGCCCCCGCGGCGTCGAGCATGCCGTGGGCGACCAGACGGGCCAGCGGCCCGGCGCCGGCCTCGTGGAATCCCTGCACCAGGGCGGCCAGGCCGTCGGTCGCCGGACACAGCGACACCACGGCGGCCACCCGCTGGTCCTCGGCGGCAACGGCGATGACGTGCCCTCCCGAATAGGAGGTGCCCCATAGCGCGATGCGATCCCGGTCGACGCCCGGCAGATTTCTGGCGGCGTCGATGGCGGCGTGGTAGTCCTGCCGCTGTTTCTTCACCGAGATGTATTGACGCGGTTCGCCTTCGGAATCGCCGAAGCCGCGATAGTCGAACACCACCACGTCCATCCCGGCGGAGGCGAAGGGCTCCGCGAACGCGAGCAGGCCCGAGTCGCGGGTCCCACCGAAGCCGTGGGCCATGACCACGCACGGCCGCCCGGTCTGTCCGGCCAGCGCGTCACTCTCAGCGGTCAGATGCCAAGCGGCACAACGCTCGCCGTGGCTGAGGAAGAAGAAGTCGGTTGTCATGATCGCTCCTTCGGTCAGACCACGGGCAGGGGTGCGGCAGCGGGCGTGAAGACGAGAGCCGGGTCTTCGATAGGCCCGTTGCGCAGCCGCTCCTGGTCCATTTCGTAGGCATGTTTGAATGCCCATGGGCCGTAGGTGCCGCCGCGCGGGAACTGCGCCACGGCCCGCTGGACGTAACCGGAAGTCATGTCCAACAACGGAACTCGCTCCATCGTGCCGTCTTCCAGGATCGGGACCACCTTGCCGTAGCCATGCTCGTCCATGTAGTCGAGCATCCGGCAGAAGTGCTCGCACACCAGATCGACCTTCAACGTCCAGGCGATATTGGTGTAGCCGACCGCGAACGCAAAATTGGGTACCCCGGAGAGCATCATCGCCTTGTAGACGGTGAGGTCGGGCAGGTGGAGCGAGTGCCCGTCGACGCTCAGCGCGATCTTGCCGAAGGGCGTCATGTTCAGTCCGGTCGCCGAGATGATGATGTCGGCGGCCAGCTCCTGCCCGGACTTCAGCACGATGCCGTTCCTGGTGAACCGGTCGATGTGGTCGGTGACGATCGAGGCCTTACCCGACGCGACCATCTTGAACAGATCGCCGTCGGGCACCATGGCCAGCCGCTGCTGCCATGGGTTGTACTTGGGTGTGAAGTGCGTGTCGACGTCGAAATTCTTGGGTAGCTGACGAGCTACGTTGGCGATCAACAGCTTTCGCATGAGCTTGGGGTAGCGCATGCACATCTTGAACATTCCGCGGTTCAGCGAGATGTTCTTGCGCCGCACGATCTTGTACGCCCGCTCGTGGCCGAGCACCTTGTTGAGCACATTGGCGATCGGGTCGGATGCCGGAATCGAGAACACGTAACTCGGGGAGCGCTGCAGCATGGTGACGTGCGCGGCCTTGTCGGCCATGTTCGGGATCAGTGTGACGGCCGTGGCACCGCTGCCGATGACGACGACGTTCTTGCCGGTGTAGTCCAAATCCTTCGGCCACAGCTGGGGGTGGATGACCGGGCCCTCGAAGTCGTCGCGGCCGGGGAAGTCGGGGATGTACGGGTTCTCGTAGTCGTAGTACCCGGTGCCCAGGAACAGGAAGCGCGAGGTGAAGGTCTCGGTCTTGCCGTCGTGGGTGGTCGTGACGGTCCAAAGCCCTTGGCGGGAATCGAAATTCGCCGAATCGACGTGGTGGCCGAACCGGAGGTGGTCGGCGAGGCCGTTCTCTGCGACCGTCTGCTGCAGGTAGTCCAGGATGATGTGCCCGTCAGCGATCGACTTGCGGTGCGTCCAGGGTTTGAAGCCGAAGCCGAAGGTTGGCATGTCCGAGTCGGAACGGATGCCCGGGTACTGGTGCAGGCTCCAGGTACCGCCGATCGCGTCCCGCCCCTCCAACACCGTGAACGACGTACCCGGCCGAAAAGTCTTGAGGTGATAGGCCATGCCGATACCGGAAATCCCGGCGCCGATGACCAGAACGTCAACGGGAGCGGTGATGGTGGTCATGGGCACTCCTTTGCCGGCCCGGCGGGTGTACCTGGACTGTAATTCCGTGACGCCGTGTCCACGCTGGGTTTGGCGGGGCCGGCATTGCACCGTTGATGCTTAGGTGGGCTGGGTAATCCGCGACCCGGCGTGCCGGTTCTCCGACTGCCACCCCTTCTCATGGAGGCGTCGTCGGCGGACCCTCGACGATTAGATCGGCTAAGGGCTGAACGGGGCGCTGAGGCGGCTAGGTGGCCTAAGCGTCGACGGTCACGCGGTCATCCCACGTCCCCGTCCAATCCCGCTGCGGCGCTTGTGTTTAGGTGTCCTAACCGTCGCCGATGCAAGCTCGCACTCTCCGCGGGTTCTTGTCGGTAGGCGGGAGTAGAGTCGCACAGATGTTCGAATTTGATAGTGATCCCCACGCCGAGCCCGCGGCGGTCGACGCGATCACCCTCGCCACCCGGGAAGAGAACGCGGCCGGTGCCCGCCGCCTGGCCGCGATCGGTGACCTGTGGGCGCTGCGGGCTCCTGATGATGATGTGGAAAAGCGGTATTGGGCGATCGACGGGTATTCGGGGCTGGTGGTCGAGGTCGCGGCCGCTCTTGGGGTGTCCCGCAAGCGGGCGCAGGCGCAGGTGGACCGGGCGGTGATGCTGCGCACCCGGCTGCCGAAAGTGGCGGCGGTGTATGCCAAAGGTCTGATCGATGCGGTGCTGGTCGCGATGATCGTCTCGCGCACCGATTTGGTCATCGATGACGACGTTGCCCAGCAGGTCGACGCCGACCTCGCGGCCAAGATTGTGTCCTGGGGCCGGTTGTCGAAACCGAAGATGGAACAACGCATCGACGCGATCATCGCCGCTTCCGACCAAGCGGGGGTGCACGCCCCCCAACCTCCGTCGCAGGCCCGCTACCTCGACATCCGTGTATCCGGCCCGGGAAGTGCCAATGTCTGCGGCACGGTGGATGCGGCGACCGCCGCCGTGCTGGACGCCGCCCTCGATGACCTGGCCCGCCGGGTGTGCAAGAACGATCCGCGATCGCATGATCAACGCCGCGCCGCCGCCATGGACGCCCTGGCCCGGGGTGGCCGGCTGCAGTGCCAATGCGGGCAATCCGACTGCGAGGCCGCGGCCACGCCGAATCTGCCGGCGCCGACCGTCGGGACCCGCTCGGTGATCCACGTGATCACCACCGCCGACGCCCTCGACGGTGGTGGGCCGGGATTCCTGCCGGCGTACGGGCAGATCCCCGCAGGCCAGGTGGCCCAACTTGCCGAGGGCGCGACGCTGCGGCAGGTGCACACCCCGCCCGATGTCATCGAACCGCGGTATCGGCCGTCGGCCAAGCTCGCGGAGTTCGTGCGGTGCCGCGACCTGACGTGCCGATTCCCCGACTGTGACCGGCCGGCCGAAGCCTGCGACATCGACCACACCGTGCCCTACCCAGCTGGGCCGACGCACCCGTCAAACCTCAAGTGCCTGTGCCGGTTTCATCACTTGCTCAAGACGTTCCACGGTTGGACCGATCACCAGTTCCCGGACGGGACCGTGGTGTGGACCGCGCCCACTGGGCACACCTACGTCACCAAACCTGAAGGTGCGCACTGGTACCCGCAACTCGGCAAGCCGACCGGCGCAGTCGAAATCACTGGGGAGCCGGTGCGGAAACCGGGGCGGGGGTACTGCATGCCCAAACGCAAACGCACCCGAGCCCAAGAACGCCAAGAACTCATCAATGAGACGCGGATGTTCAACGAAGAACACATCGCCGACGACGAATGGCGCCGCCGCCTCGAACTCGAAAAGATTCTGGCCGCAGAACAATGGGATGAGCCGGCGCCGTTCTAGGCGGTGGCTGCCATTTCGGCGTAGCCCTCGGCGAGCGCCCGCAATTGAGCGGCGCCGTCGCCGGTGTAGGACGAGCCGTGCATGAGGGCCAGGGTCGACGGATTCAGGGCGGCGAGCTGCTCGGGTGTTGGCGCGAGGTTGGTGGTGAGGCCGGTGGCGTGGAAGATGGATTCGGCCTCCAACGCCGGTGCCACGCAATCGGATTCGGTCAGCGCCGGGCATCGCCCGGTGTGGGTCAGAAGATCGCCGGCGAGCAGCGTGGAGGTGGTCTCGTCGAACCACAGGCCCGCTTCCCAATTGTGGGGAACATGCGGCGTGGCGATGAATCGCAGCCGGTGTCCGCCGATATCCAGCGTGTCACCAGGGGCGGCGATGGGTGGGCGGTCGCACATGTCGACCAGTGACAGCATCAACGCGAGCCCGCCGTGCACAACCTCGGCGTGCGGAGCGGCGGCCAGCAACAGGTTCATCGCGCCGCACTCGTCGGCCTCGAGATGTCCGAACGAGATCATTCATCTGCCCATGGTGCGCCCTAGTTGAGCGCCGCGGCGACGGAATCAGCAAAGCGCTTCGCAGTCGATCGGTCGATCTGCGCGAAGCCGACCGCGAGGCCATTGATCACGTAGTCGGCCCGCTGGGGAAAGTCTGACAGCGGTGCGACGAGGAGGCCGCCGGCCCCGAGCCTCCCGGCCACTTCGCGGTCGCGACGGTCACCCGGCAGCAGGATGGCGACGTGTAGGCCCGCTTGCACTCCGAGCACCTCGAGGTGCGGGCAGCGTGCTTCGAGTTCGGTGATCAAAATATCTCGGCGACAACGATATTCACGGCCGGCCCGGGCCAGGTGTCGTTGCAGTTCGCCGGCGGTGATCAACTCCGTGAGGGCGGCGCGCGTGATGGCGGATAGCGCGATCCGATGGTCGCGGAGATAGCTCTGAACCGCGTCGCGCAGGGACAGTGGCGGCACCAACCAGGCGGCGCCCAGGCTCGGCGCGAGGATTTTCGACGCGGTGCCGACGTAGGCGACGTGTGCCCCGGCGCCCGGTATCGACCGGATGGCAGGCAAGGGAGCAACGCCGTAGCGAAACTCGCCGTCGTAGTCGTCTTCGATGACGATCGACCCGGTCCTCTTGGCCCACGCGACCAGTTCGGCGCGGCGATTCACCGAGAGCCGGTGCCCGAGCGGGTACTGGTGTGCCGGTGTCGTGTAGACGATGCCGGCCTCGTCGCCGAGGCTGTCGACGCACAGCCCGTCGTGGTCGACGGGTACGAAGATCGGGTGCAGGGCGGCCCGGGTGAACTCCTCCGCTGCGGCGGGGTAGCACGGCGACTCGAGATAGCAGCGGGTCAGGCCGCTCACTGCGGCCAGCGTCTGAAAGGCCGCAGTCGACCCGGGAACGTCGAAAACCGCGTCGGTATCGATGCCGCGGCTGATGCGGAGATGGTGGGACATGGCGGCGGTGAAGGCGTCGTCGGTGTCCTGCCACGGTGACAGCGTCGTGGGCTGGGACGATGCCGCCGTCCGCCATGCGCGGGTCCAGGCTCGCATGTCGATGAGCCTGGTGTCCGGGGAGCCGGGGCGCAGATCAACGACGGAGTCGGTCTGGTGCGCCGCAGCAGCAGCCGCCGGCACGACACTCTCGTCGAGGCGGGGCGCACGGCTGGACAGCCCTGCCCGGGCGGCCGCTGTGGCGCCGGCAGTCGTCCGAGTTCCGGCGCCGGGCACACCTTCGAGGAATCCGGCAGCGACCAGCTCGTCGTAGGCGGCAGCGACCATGGTTCGTGAGGCCCCGAGCTCGTGGGCAAACGCGCGGGTCGACGGCAGCCAGTCCCCGTCGCCGATCTGTCCGGCGGCGATCAACGCCACCAGCTGACTCGCGATCGCCCTGGCGCTGAGGTCGGTGGTGTCGAGCGGCAGATGCACCGCGCGGGTGTGACGGGCCATCCCGTCAGAATAGTGGCCTCTCGAAAATTGGGTTTCCGGCTATTTCAACCAGGCCGCAATCATGGTGATCTTGAATCATGGAAAAGCTCACCCGCAAATACGGTCGGCAGTCCACGGCCCGCGCTGCTCTCGAAGAGTTCCTCGACGAACAGTGGTGGGGCGTGCTGAACGTCGGCGCAGTAGCGCGTCCGAACGGCAAGGTCAGGCCGCTCGCGGTGCCGACGCTGTACGTGCGTCACGAGGACCGGATTCTCATCCACGGTTCGACTGGCGCCGGTGCGTTGGGGGTCAGCGGCAAGCCGGTCTCGGTCGCCTTCTGCGTGACGGCCATGGATGCACTTGTGGTGGCGCACAGCACCTTTGACTCCTCGGTGCACTACCGTTCCGCGGTGCTGTACGGCGAGGCGGAACCCGCCGGCCGCGCGGATCGCGAAGCCCTGCTGGAGCGGTTCAGCGAGCTGCTGATCCCCGGACGCACCGCGGAGGTGCGCGCGATGCTGCCGAAGGAGGTCGCGGCGACCAACGTCATTTCCCTGCCGATCGTCGACGGCGACTGGGTGTACAAGGTCAACGGCGGCCCGGTCGACGAACCGGACGAGGAAACCACCGCCTGGGCGGGCATCGTGCCGTTCTCCGTCACCTACGGCGCACCGCAGCGCGCGGAGTGGTCGACGGCGGAGCTACCGGAGTCGGTGCGGGCGATGGTCGCTACGGGGGGCGCCTAACCAGGGCCGTCGCGGCTGGATAGCATTCTTGGTGTAGGAAGTCGCCGAATGCTCCGGAATCAGTTCAGCACGACCTGGGAGTTTCCAAAATCGTGTCGCCTCGGCACTAGTTGCCATGGCCTGGTGCTACATACCAGAACGCACCATCCAATGTGGGCTGGGGAGTCGTCAACGGTCGCCTGGACTTATGGCGCGATATGACGGGGTCGTCCTGGCCGGTCAAACCACAACATCCGCTACCGCGCACTGCTGCTCAACGGCGCGCCGGCGTGGGCGCCGGCTTGCGCAGTCGCGGGTCCGAGTGTTGTCAAAGTACCGTGCCGATCATGGCCAAGCGGGACCTCGACAAGTCAGCCAGTCGATTCCTAAGCGCGCTCCGGCGCACGTCGGCCGGCTTGGAGCAGCAGCGACAGCGGATCCTCGATCGCGCCGCCACGGCACCGCGCCTGCTTCCGAACAGTCAGTTCTCAGTCATAAACCTCACCGGCGACCTCGGGAACGATCTGGACTACTACATCTGCGAGCTCGCTCGGCTGCAAGACATTGGCAAGTCGATGATCAAGGTATTCGGTCGGCCCCAGGAGCTACTTGATGCACAGGCGAAGTTCGACGTGGGCATCCCTAGTCTGCGGGTGATCCGCAACCCGTTGACGCACCCGAACGACAACGACGAACTCGACGAGGTCGCCTGGTTCAGCTCGGCCGTCAAGCTCAAGCCCGACGGCAGCGTCGAAGAGCTGGTCGATCCCCGCTACGAGCAACACGAAGTCGCCACCGCCTACTGCCTAGCTTTGACACAGTTTCTACGCGCCCGCGTTCGATTGGCGATCGCCGTGGATCCACCCAAGCCGATTGACCAACAGATCGCCGATCGAATGCACTAGACGTACGAGGCCGGCGCTGATTCCCAATACGTCTGGAATGCCTCGGCGAAGGGCTGAGCCGATGTGCTCGGGAACAGCTGAGAGTGGGTACATCAAACGTTCCGGATTCGGTTCGGTGGTCCGGTAGCCAAACTATCGGCGCGACTGCGCGCGCATCGCTTCAACCGCGGCGACTAGATCCGCCTTCTCGACGGGCTTTTCGTTCCATTCGGTCCAAAAGTCCTTAGTCGCGCTGGCCGGCTTGATCTTTGGAACATCGAGCTTGATGCGCGTCGGCAAGATGATGGCGTCTCCGAGGAGGAGTGCTTCGCCAACGTCGAGCAGAGGCAGTGCCGCGGTGAGGCCGTCCATGCTGTCGGGCATGAGGCGTTTAACGACCGCCTGATCTTGGTCATTAGTCAGCCTGAGGACCACGAAGTTGTTGCACTGCGACAGAACGGTCTTGCTTACATCTGAGGGACGTTGGCTCACGACGAGTAGTGAAACACCGTATTTGCGGCCTTCCTTCGAGATTCGCTCGAAGACATCGAGTGCCCGCAGTTCGGCCGCGTCGGCATTCCCGGAGGGAAGATAGAGGTGCGCCTCATCGCAGACCAAGGTGATTGGGGTTCGCTTCTTTTCATCGGTCCAGAAGTGGATCTCGTACAGCAGGCGCGCCAGTACGCCGACGACGATTGGCAGCACGTCGCTGGGGACCTCGCTGAAGTCGATGATCTTGATGCCAGGGTCTGTGCCGAGGAGTCGGCCTGCGAGGTCGTGGAGCCATTCGTATCCAACTTCGTCCTCGGGCGGGCTGAACATGAAACCGTGGCGGCGGTCCTCCAATCGGCTCTTCATCCGATTGACGAAGCGAGTCAACCGTCCGAAGAACGGACCTTGCTTATCGCGTCCATTCGCCCCAGGGACCATCTCGGCGTCGTCGCCCTCTAATCGGGATACGAGTTCCTTGAGGCTGTATGGGACTGGGGAGTCGACCGTGAAAAGTGTGGCCAACTCTGCATGGTCGTTGGCGATCAGCCGCTCATGTTTGAGCTCGCGTACGTGATGCGTCAGGCGTGCGGCTTGGTTGGGTGCATTCTCCTCCGAACGATCCAACAGCAACGCCTGCATCTCCTCCTGGTTCAGGAGCCACCACGGAAGGTATAGAACAGCATCGTCTTTCGCGCCAAGGTCGCCAGGCCCCGCGATCCGGAATCGTCGCGCGATTGGATGGTCACCCTCGCTCAGCGGCGTGTACTCGCCGTGCATGTCGAACACGATGAGATTTGGATGGGCCAACGCGTGCGCCCGCTCAAGAATTAACGCGACGGCCCAACTCTTGCCTGAGCCGGTGCTACCAAGAAGCGCTGCATGACGTTGAAACAGTCGGTCGCCGTCCGCGACTGCTGCCGCGGTTGGGTCGGCAACGAATGTTCCCAATCTGAGTTGTTTGCCGGGTTGCAGTTGCTTCGCGAGAAGCCCCATCAGTTTCTGCAAGTTGAGGCCATCAACAACCCAGCAGAGCGATTCGACGAGTGGGTAACTATCGGCACCACGCTTGAAGGTATCTCGCTTGGTGCCGTCGACCGTTCGGTAGGTACCCAAGAGCACTACTCGAAGCAGGTCGCGCTGTCGTGTCTCGACAGGAATATCGCCTTCTGGCGTGCTGTCATCGACAAGTGCTTCATCGTGTAGGTCACGCGTGACTCGATCGAGGACACCGACGAGGTACTCCGAAGAGTTCGAGCCTTGGAAAGCAATCAAGCTGCTGACGCCGATCCGCGTTAGTCGCTCATGGTCGAGCGCCTCGGCCCAAACGCTTGAGGTATCCACACGGAAAGCGCGTCCGAGTGCATCGCTCTCAGCGAAGTCCAGTGTGGAATCAGTCATATTGCGAGCACTTCCTTTGCGAGATCTTCGAGATTCCAAAGGGGAAGGGGTATTTCGAGTAGCTCGGAGCCCTGTGTCATGAGGCAGGTTTCAGGCGTTGCGCCCATCTCGATCGCGACGGCCGCAGGATTTGAGTTCATGTAGTCGCGGGCGCGGTCTGTCAGGTTGCGACTAATCACAACGCTGGGCACTTCGGCGAAGCGCGTCCGGATATGTGTTTGGAGATGCTCATCGTTGAATCCGTACCCGATGAAGAGGAGCGCGGCAGCATTGTCGATCGCTTCATTGGCCCGTTTTCTTTGTGCGTCAAACGGTACTTCGTAGCCGAGCCGATACTTGTTTCCGCCAGGAGCGATGATTTGTCGCGTTCCGCGCAAGGCGAGGTCGCTCCGGAGGCACTCGCCGTTGTGGCTGAACCAATCTAGGCTGCCGTGCGGTTTCGATAGACGGATGTGAGGGCGCGGTCGAACTGTGAGTCTGGAGCTCTTGCCCGCAAAGGGCTGGCGTTGGAGGAGCTCGTCGCGGCTCAATGACTCGTTCAATCGTCCGACTGTGTGCCCGTAGAACATCGTGTCGACCCTCACGGCCGCCCGTGCTGCATGCACTTCAATCAGGCGGTCGTAGTTGGTGGTAATTACATCGGCCACGTCACTGGTCCGGAGGATGTGCGCAAATAGTCGTCCGAATGCAGAAACTGTGCTGTCTGAGAGGATTTGCGAGATTGCCGCCGTTTCGGCTTCCTGAACCTGGCTCGCGATGACCGAAGTCAGACAATCTGCGAGGCTGTCGGCCAAGTTGCCCTCACCAAGGGCGGACTCCAGTCCCGCACCTGCGGCGAGTTCTGTGCTGATGCGTTCCCACTGGGACTTCCCCTCTGGGCACAACTCGTCGATCGCTGCAGGTATCGCCCGCTGTAATCGCTCGGCAAGGGCGCCCATGCTGGGCAGCCCGTACTGACACGATGCGCCGGACCCCACGACAATCGTCAGGCCACGGCGAAAGACGCCTTGTATAGCGCTGTACAGATCGTCGGCGGTGATCCCCATGTCAGCCCCGCCCCCGTGCAGCCCTTCGCTAGCAGTGCTGCACGACAGCGCCACTCCGCGTTTGGTCGGATCGTACGACCAGTGGTGCGTTGATCGTTGGATCAACCTCCTGCGAGTGTCGCAACTGGACTCAGATCAAAACGCGACCATCTGCTGACGATCGTCAATGAACCAACCGCAGCTGCGAATGTCTCATCGTCGAGGAGGTGTTCATGGCAGGCGCATCCACACCGGCAACGGCGGCGCCAAGCTCGACGCCGAACGTCAACGCTCGCACTTCCTGGACGGGCACACGTAGGTCCGCGGCAATCTGTCGTGCGGTGACGGTGCCCTGAGGGCCGAGAATTTGGGGAAATACCCGTGACATCTCGTGGACCGGCATCCCGCCCGGCTCGCCCCTTCGGAACCCGCGACCGGATAGTTCGATACAGGTGTTGCGGTAGGCCCAGTCGGTCATGCGTCCCGCGCTGTGCGTCGCGTGCGCTAGCGCCATCGCCGACACCTTGAACCGGTCCCGCACCTCTAGCAACTCCGAAATCGAAGGGTTGGTCCGCAGGTATTCCGGGATGGCGTCACGGGGGATCAGGAACTCGGAGGCAAACTCATTGGCCTCGCGCTCCTGTGCTGTGTCGTCGCAGGCAGCGGCTGGATGTAGCACCAGGTGCCCGAGTTCATGGGCCACATCGAACCGCATCCCCTCCGGGGACCGTCGGCGGGCCAGGAACACGAACGGCTTGTCCTCGTGCCACGCGGAATAGGCGTCCACTTCCTCGGCGATAGGCGGCAATGTGTAAACCCGCACGCCGCGTGATTCGGCCAGCTGCACCGCGTTGGGCAGCGGCCGTGTGCCCAACCCCCACTCGGCCCGCACCAGTCGTGCCGCAAGTCGCGGTTGTTCCCCGGGGTGTGTAGGCACGTCTACGAGAGGCAAAACGAATCGCCTGGATATCCACTGGTCGATCTCGATGCCGATCGACCCCGCAGCCACTGCGGCGCCGCGGTGTCGTGCCGTCGCTCTGCGGGCGGCCCGGAAACTGACAGTTCCCACCTCGATCTCGGGCGCACCCGGGAAAGTAAAGAACTCCGCCGGGAACTTCAGGGCCTGCGACAGAGTTTCCGCGGAATCACGGGGTGCCTCACCGGATTCGTACCGGGTGATCGACCTTGGCGTCATTCCAAGCGCCCGTGCGAGCTCAGCCTTGGTCAGACCTCGACGGGCGCGAGCTATGCGGATGCGGTCTGGATCGAGGAATCGGTCAGGATGCCCGGACGATGGTGAAGTCGACATCGTCGCCTCCCACGTCCAATGGCTGCTTGCCTGCCGCGGCGGGCCCGGGCTGGTAAGGGTTAAGGATTACACGGACCAGCCAGCCGGTGAACTGGCCCGTCTTCCGGTCGTCACCCTGCTCGTCGATACCTGCCGCCTTCGATACCTCCAATTGCACTCCGCCCTCGGCGCGGTGGTACAGCACAAACCATTGCCCCAAGGGTGGGTCATCTTCGATCGAGGTGGGGGGCGAGCCGCCCGACACTAATGCTGCGACCATGATCAAGTCCAGCTCCAGTTGGTCTTTGAGCGCAGCGATGGTGGCGGGTCCGCGGCGGTTGGCCGCGCGCGGGCCGTCGACGGACTCGGGATCGCCGGTCGCGTCGTTGCAACCGACAACCGAAAGGCTCACCTTGCCGTCGGCACGTTCGACAGTCGGGCGGTTGAGCTTGTCGAGCTGTTTCCACTCCCGGCCGTCCACCATGCTGCGTCGCAGGCCGCCCACGGTGCCGATCCATCGGGTGACGCCGGCCGATCCGCGGGGGTGGAAGGCGTCGACATCGGCGGCCCGAAGGTCACCGAGCTCAACACCCTGGTAGATCGCTTGAGTCGGGATCCCGAGGCGACGCAGGTAATCCTCGGCTCGATCAGCCGGGACGATCAACGGTGATGGTGCAGGTGCGGGGAGCGTCATAGGAAAGTCCTTACTGGGCAGGATGACGATCCTCATAGTTTTGCATGAAACCGGACAATATCGAGGTCAGTGCAGGTCGCGCGTGCGTGTCGCGCTGCCCCGTCCGCGACGCTGGGATGCGAACTGGCTGACCGCCCATCAACCGGCGGGCATTGACGCGGTCGAAATCCACTGCGACCGGTCATCGTCGTCGGCGATGAAGCTGACATCGGTTGCTACGCCCTTGCGGGGATCTCACCCCCCGACTGTGCCCGAAGCCGATACGTTGATGGCTTTCCAAACGCTTCCGTCAGCTAGATGACAATCCGACAACTTATGCGGATTCCTACATTGGGGAATCGGGAATAGATCGGGAAGTGCCCCCGTTGGACTCACCGACACCAAGTTGAGTGCATTCGGCTCAAGTTCGGCTTGACAGACGGCCCCGTCCGATAGCAAGCTTGAGCGCAGTTCGCTCAGATCACCCAACAATGTCTATCAGGAGGCATCACTATGGCTCGTGCGGTCGGTATCGACCTCGGGACCACCAACTCTTGCGTCTCGGTGCTGGAGGGCGGCGACCCCGTCGTCGTAGCCAACTCTGAGGGCTCCCGGACCACCCCGTCGGTCGTCGCGTTCGCGCGTAACGGCGAGGTGCTGGTCGGCCAGCCCGCGAAGAACCAGGCAGTGACCAACGTCGACCGGACGATCCGTTCGGTCAAGCGTCATATCGGCACTGACTGGACCGTCGAGATCGACGGCAAGAACTACACCTCGCAGGAGATCAGCGCGCGCACGCTGCAGAAGCTGAAGCGTGACGCGGAGGCGTACCTCGGTGAGGACATCACCGACGCCGTGATCACCGTCCCGGCCTACTTCAATGACGCTCAGCGTCAGGCCACCAAGGAAGCCGGCCAGATCGCCGGCCTCAACGTCCTTCGCATCGTCAACGAGCCCACCGCGGCCGCCCTGGCCTACGGCTTGGACAAGGGCGAGAAGGAACAGACCATCTTGGTCTTCGACCTCGGTGGTGGCACCTTCGACGTCTCGCTGCTGGAAATCGGCGAGGGCGTCGTCGAGGTCAAGGCGACCTCCGGTGACAACCACCTCGGTGGTGACGACTGGGACGAGCGCATCGTGCAGTGGCTGGTCGACAAGTTCAAGGCCACCAGCGGCATCGACCTGACCAAGGACAAGATGGCGATGCAGCGTCTGCGTGAGGCTGCGGAGAAGGCCAAGATCGAACTGAGCTCGAGCCAGAGCACCTCGATCAACCTGCCGTACATCACCGTCGACGCCGACAAGAACCCCTTGTTCCTCGACGAGCAGCTGACCCGTGCCGAGTTCCAGCGCATCACGCAGGACCTGCTCGACCGGACCCGCCAGCCCTTCCAGTCCGTGATCAAGGACGCCGGCATCTCGGTCTCCGACATCGACCACGTGGTCCTCGTCGGTGGCTCGACCCGGATGCCCGCCGTCACCGAACTGGTCAAGGAACTGACCGGTGGCAAGGAGCCCAACAAGGGCGTGAACCCGGACGAGGTCGTGGCCGTCGGTGCCGCGCTGCAGGCCGGTGTGCTCAAGGGTGAGGTGAAAGACGTTCTGCTGCTTGACGTCACCCCGCTGTCCCTCGGTATTGAAACCAAGGGTGGCGTGATGACCAAGCTGATCGAACGCAACACCACCATCCCGACCAAGCGGTCCGAGACCTTCACCACGGCCGACGACAACCAGCCGTCGGTGCAGATTCAGGTCTTCCAGGGTGAGCGCGAGATCGCTGCGCACAACAAGCTGCTCGGCAGCTTCGAGCTGACCGGCATCCCGCCGGCCCCGCGTGGCGTGCCGCAGATCGAGGTCACCTTCGACATCGACGTCAACGGCATCGTGCACGTGACCGCCAAGGACAAGGGCACGGGCAAGGAAAACACGATCAAGATCCAGGAAGGCTCGGGCCTGTCGCAGGACGAGATCGACCGGATGATCAAGGACGCCGAGGCGCACGCCGAAGAGGACAAGAAGCGTCGCGAAGAGGCTGACGTCCGCAACCAGGCCGAGTCGCTCGTCTACCAGACGGAGAAGTTCGTCAAGGACCAGCGCGAAGCTGAGGGTGGCTCGAAGGTTCCCGAGGACACCTTGACCAAGGTCGACGGTGCCATCGCCGAGGCCAAGACCGCGCTCGCCGGCACCGACATCGCCGCCATCAAGACGGCCATGGAGAAGCTGGGTGTCGAGAGCCAGGCCCTGGGCCAGGCGATCTACGAGGCCACCCAGGCCGAGCAGGCCGCCGGTGCGGGCGCGGGTGCTCCGGGTGCCGCTGCTGCCGACGACAACGTCGTGGACGCCGAGGTCGTCGAGGACGATCAGGAGCACAAGTGAGCCAAGACGATTCGCACGAGCCGGTGACCATCACCGACAAGCGGCGCATCGATCCGGAAACCGGCGAAAAGCGTGAGGGCGCTCCGGCGTCGGCCCCTGAGGGGTCGACGCCGGAGGCCCCGGCCGCTGGTCAGGGTGGCGAGGCCGCCGAGGCTCCGGTGTCCGACGAAGCCGCAGAGCTCAAGGCAGACCTGCAGCGACTCAAGGCTGAGTACGACAACTACCGCAAGCGGGCGATCCGTCAGGAGCAGGCCGCGGCCGAACGGGCCAAAGGCATTGTCGTGCAGCAGTTCTTGCCGGTGCTCGACGATCTCGAGCGGGCTCGCGCCCACGGAGATCTGGAGTCCGGGCCGCTGAAGTCGGTGGCGGACAAGCTTTCCGGCGCGCTCGACAGCCTCGGTCTCTCGGCGTTCGGCGCCGAGGGCGACGAGTTCGACCCGTCGCTGCACGAGGCCGTTCAGCACGAGGGCGACGGCTCCAACCCGGTGTTGGGCACCGTCATGCGTCGCGGCTACAAGCTCGGTGAGCAGGTGCTGCGGCACGCGATGGTCGGTGTCGTCGACGCCGAACCCGCAGCTGATGCGCCCGACACGCCCGCCAATGCCACCGCTGCGACCGAACAGAAACCACAATCAAACGAATAACCGAGCGACGCTGAGGAGGTGACGCGACATGGCTCAACGGGAATGGGTCGAGAAGGACTTCTACAAGGAACTCGGCGTCACCTCTGACGCCACGAAGGATGAGATCAAGCGCGCCGCGCGCAAGGTGCTGGCCGACAACCATCCGGACCGCAACCCGAACAACCCGGCAGCCGAGGATCGCTACAAGGCGGCGACCGAAGCCAAGGAAGTTCTGACCGACGACGCCAAGCGTGCCGAATACGACGAAACCCGGCGGCTTTTCGCCAACGGTGGATTCGGCCGCCGCTTCGGTGGCGGCGGGGGTGGTGGCGGCTTCGGAGGTTTCGGTGGCGAGACGTCGGACTTCAACCTGGGCGACCTGTTCGACCAGGCCGGGCAGACCGGCGGCGCCAACATCGGCGACCTGTTCGGCGGCCTGTTCGGCCGGGGTGCGCAGCAGCCGCGTCCCAGCCGTCCGCGCCGCGGCAACGACCTGGAAACCGAAACCGAGCTGAGCTTCCTGGAAGCGACCAAGGGCGTGGCGATGCCGCTGCGCCTGACCAGCCCGGCACCATGCACCAACTGCCACGGCAGCGGCGCGCGTCCGGGCACCAGCCCGAAGGTGTGCCCGAACTGCAACGGCGCGGGCGTCATCAACCGCAACCAGGGTGCGTTCGGCTTCTCGGAGCCGTGCACCGATTGCCGCGGCACCGGCTCGACCATCGAGCACCCGTGTGACGAGTGCAAAGGCACCGGCGTCTCGACCCGGACGCGCACCATCAACGTGCGCATCCCGCCGGGCGTGACCGACGGTCAGCGCATCCGGCTCGCCGGCCAAGGTGAGGCGGGTCTACGCGGGGCGCCCTCGGGCGACCTGTACGTCACCGTGCACGTCCGGCCCGACAAGGTGTTCGGGCGCGACGGCGACGACCTGACCGTCACCGTTCCGGTGAGCTTCCACGAGTTGGCTTTGGGAACAACGCTTTCCGTGCCGACGCTGGAAGGCAAGGTCGGTGTTCGGGTGCCAAAGGGGACCTCTGACGGACGCATCCTGCGGGTGCGTGGGCGCGGTGTGCCCAAGCGCGGCACCGACGCCGGTCACGGCGACCTGCTGGTGACGGTGAAGGTTGCCGTGCCGCCGAACCTCGAAGGTGAAGCGGCCGAGGCGCTCGAGACATATGCAAAGGCGGAGCGGGCCAGTGGATTTGATCCACGGGCAGGATGGGCCGGGTCGCTATGAGCGCCCGGCGCAAGGCCGAGGAAGCCCGCACCTTCCTGATTTCGGTGGCCGCCGAGCTGGCCGGTATGCACGCACAGACGCTGCGTACATACGACCGGCTCGGTCTGGTCAGCCCCGAGCGCACCTCGGGCGGCGGGCGGCGGTACTCGCAGCACGACGTCGACCTGCTGCGCGAGGTGCAGCGCCTGTCCCAGGACGAGGGCGTCAACCTGGCCGGCATCAAGCGCATCATCGAGCTGACCAACCAGGTCGAGGCGCTGCAGTCCCGGCTCACCGAGGTGACCGCCGAACTCGAACGCGTCCGCAAGCCCAGCACCGCTCTGGTGCTGTGGCAGCCGCGGCGGGGCGGTAGCTCGCAGCGGGGTTAGACGTTCAGTCGGCGACCTTCTCGCGCAACAACTCCCGCAACTGGGCGATCTCTCCGCGAAGGTCTTCGATGTGCGCTGCGGTCACGGCGTCTTGTTTCTGGTCATCGTCCGACACGGTCTGCACGATCCACGACGCGATGGTCGCCGTGATCGAACCGACCAGGCTGATGCCGCCAATCATCATGAGACTGGCCATGACTCGGCCGGTGGTGGTGACGGGATACATATCGCCGTAGCCGACGGTGGTGATCGTGGTCATCGCCCACCACACCGCGAGTCCGAAGCTGGTGATGTGGGCGTCCGGTGCGCCGCGTTCGGCTTCGTACACCGCTAGCGCCCCGACGTATACGAGCAGCACGGCACCGGAGATGGTGTAGATGATCACCTTGCCCCGGATGGCGCTGCCGATGGCCTTCTGCAGGGCGCCGACCAGGACGACCAGGCGCAGCAGGCGCAGCGGCCGCAACAGCGGCAGCAGCACGATGGCCAGGTCCACCAGATGCCGGAAGAACCACTGCTTGCGGTTGGGGGCCAGGTAGAGCCGTGCCGCGTAGTCGGCGGTGAACACCGCCCACGCCAACAGGGTCGCCAATGTCACGAGCCGCGCGACCAGTCCGTGCGGCTGAGCGAGGACCTCCACGCTGTACGCGGCCAGGAACACCGCGGCAACCGCGGCGAGCGGCCATTCGGCCCGATGTTCCCACCTGTCGAGGCGGTCTTGCGTAGTCACGTCAGAAAGTGTGCGGCACCGGCGAACTTTTCGGAACTCAGTTGACCGAGATGGAGAAGCGTGCCACCGCTGGTCGGCCCGGGGACGCCACGCGGTAACCGTCGCGACGCAGCGCATCGGTGGGCGCGGCCATGGGCTCGATGGCCACCAGTGCGTCGCCGGGCGGCGCGAACAGTTGTGCGGCGGGGTAGCCGGTTTCGAACGTCACCGTGATCCGGTGGTCGCCGCCGCTGAGAATGAACTGCGCGCCGTCGGGCACCTGGTCGAAACCGTCGTCGTAGACGGTGTCGCCGAGCGGCGCGGAACTCGCCGGCCAAGCCTCAACCACACCGGAAGGCAACCCGCGATCATCGGTCGGCAGGTGTCGCATCCCCGGCGTCTCCAGCACCCAATCCTGCCGAGGCACGCCGGGAATGGTCAGGTACGGGTGATAGCCGAAGCACAGCGGTACCGCCGCCGACGTGGACGGCCGGGTGGTGGTCTCGACCGTCAACCTGCGGCTCACCAACGTGACGCGCTGCGTCAACACATGCGGGAACGGGAACGACGCCAGCAGGCCCGGCCGGTTGAAATCGACTGCGGCAGTTACTGCGTTCGGCGACTGCTCGGTGATCACCCAGCCCGGGTAGGCGGCCAGGACGCCGTGCATGGGCGAGCCATGTTGGTCGACGCGCACGCCGCCGGAGCCAGGCGTCAACGTGACGACCGCGCCGTCGACGTCATAGGTGGTGGCGCCCAACCGATTCGCCCACGGATACAGCAGCGGGATGCCCATGGTCTTGGCGTTGGTCAGGTAGGCAGCCAGGCCGCGCCGCTGGCCGAGGAACTCGACATCGCCATCGGAAAAAGACGTGCCGATCATGCCGGCGGCGGGGACGAACGTCGCCGTCATTGCGGACTCGGGGTCGCTCAGTACGACGGTGTCGAGTTCGGCCATCGGTTCCTCCAGTGTCAGTGGGCCAACGGATCGTGCTGAATGCGTTCTGGTGGTGCGCCTTTGGCGATCAGGGCGGCTTTGGTCGCGGTGACCATCTTGGGCCCGCCGCACAGCAGGATCTGCCGGTCGCCCCAGCTGCCGTAGCTGGTCACCACGTCGGGCAGCAGCCCCGTCTGCCGGACGTGCAGCCCGCGCGGCGGCTGGACATCGGGGTAGTCGCCGGCCCACGGTGGGTCACTGGTGTATTCGGATACCGGCGTGACGGACAGCCACGGATTGGTCGCGGCGATCTCCCACAGCGTGCGCAGGTCGTAGAGATCGCAGGGGTAGCGGCCGCCGAAGAACAGGTGCACGCGCGGATTCTCGGCCTCGCGGCACAGGTTCATCAGCAGGGCCCGCAGCGGCGCCAGGCCGGTGCTGCCGGCCACCATGAGCACGTCGCCATCGGAGCGCGAAACATGCATTCCGCCATGGGGATTCGACAGCCGCCAACGGTCACCGGGTGCGGTCTGGTTGACGATCGCGGTGCTGACCATGCCGCCGCTGACCGACCGGATGTGGAATTCGATGGCACCACTGGCATCGGACGGCATCGAGGGACTCAGGTGCCGCCAGCGCCGCGGCCACTGCGGCACCTGCACCGCGACGTACTGCCCGGCGTGATACGACAGCGCCTGGTCCAGTTGCAGCCGGACCACCGACACGTCGCGGGTGACGCGCAGATGCTCGACGACGGTGCCGTCGACGTAGGGCGGGGTCTGTTCGGAATCGGCGGCGCCGCGCATGACGCCGACGATCAGGTCGACCGCGTGCGTGGTGGCCTCGGCGACCCGCGCGTCCCAGCTCGCGCCGAGCTCGTCACGCAGGGTGACCAACAGCGCGTCATGTAGCGCCGCGTAATGCTGTTGCCCCACACCGTATTTGCGGTGATCTCGGCCGAGCTGTGCCAGGAACGCGACCGGTTCCTCGGCGCGCTGCTCGATGAACTCGCCGAGCACCCAGAACAGCGCCTGGCTGAACGCCGTGCGCTGCGTGGCCAGCTCCGGGGGGAACAGGTCGCGCGCCGACAGGTCGCCGGCGAA
Source organism: Mycobacterium sp. PDNC021 (assembly GCF_048282635.1). Lineage (NCBI taxonomy): Bacteria > Bacillati > Actinomycetota > Actinomycetes > Mycobacteriales > Mycobacteriaceae > Mycobacterium > Mycobacterium sp. PDNC021. The sequence continues at coordinate 141,166 of NZ_CP182502.1, read as the reverse complement.
CCACCGGGAGTAGAAGCGGCCGATCACGTCGTCCCCGCCGTGCGCGGGGTCGACCGCGGCGCGCACCGTCATCAGGGCTTCGCGGTCGTCAAGCCCCATCGGGCATCGGCGAGGTGGTGTCGAAGTGGTTCTGCCCCAACGTGCTGACGAAGGTAGGGCCCAGCAGGTCGAGTTCGCGCCGGTGCGCGTCGGCCCACGTGCCGTACGGCTGGTGCGCCAGGTATTCGTTCCGGAACCGGTCGTCCTCGGACACCTCGGTGACGCAGAACGTCGGGATCGCCAGGTCGACCACCGGCCCGCCGCGCTCGACCTCGGCCAGCAGCAGCGGGGCGTTGCCATTCAGGAACCGGTCGATGATCCAGCCGTCCTCGCCCAGCCACACCGAGTACCGCACCTTGGTGACGACATGGTCGGCGCGACGGACGATTTCGCCGGCCACCAGCGGATCGAGTTCGCGCTCGGCCTCGTAGCGGGTGCCGCCCGCGGCCGGGCCCTTGGCGGTCATGGTGCCGATCGAGTCCTCGCTGATGGCCTCGATGAGGTCGATCGCCGCATTGCTCAGATCGGCGGGGGCGGGCCCCTGGACGCGCACCCGGACGGCGTAGCCGTCGGACGCGAACAGGTACGCCTGCACGATCAGGGCAGGGGTCGGGTCGGACGCTACGACAGCGGGCAGTTCGCGGACGAGGAACTTTCGTTCGAACTCGAAATCGCCGAAGCCGGATTCGGACATGCTTAGACGGTAGTCCTAGAGGTGGCTGAGACCCTTGTATGCCACGAGGAGTCCGATGATGATCAGGATTCCGGCGACCAGCACGGCGTGCTGACGGTGCAGCCAGGCGCCGAGACGGGCCATGGCCGGGTCCAGCCGCTCACCGGTGGCGACGTAGGTGAGGACCGGGATGGCGACTGAACTGCCTGCCACCACCGCGAAATACAGCACCGACGCCCAGGTCGCCGCTTGCGGGAGTTCGTCGGTGCTGATCGCCAGGCCGGCGGCGATGCACATGAACAGCACCTTGGGGTTCACCACGGCGAGTACCGCTGCGGTCACGAATCCCCGTGCCGGAGTGACCGTGGTCAGCTTGCGCATCCACGCCGGCTCGTGGGCGTCGTGCTTTCGGGTCGCCCATCGGTAGATGCCGAAGGCGACCAGCAGGGCGCCGATCACGATGCGCACCCATGACGCCGTGGTCGACGGGTGGCCCGCCGCGGGCATCAGTTCGGACAGTTGGACGAACACGCCGGTGAGCACCGCGATGGTCAGCAGCCACCCGGCGAGGAAAGTCAGACCGGTGATGCGGGCGTGGGGTGATTGCAGCACGAGCACTGCGGGAATGATCGACAGTGGCGATAGCGCGATCACCAGGGCCAGGGGAATCAGTTCGGTCAGCACCGAAACCCAGTCAGTCATTCACTGCACCCCTTCGCGTCGCGACCAGTATGGACGGGGATCGGGCGGAAAGGCATTCGGGCCGTCATGAAAAGGTCTTGTGGCCGTATTGAAAACTCGTGGAAATTTTCTAGACTTGAGCGGAACAGACTCAACCTTGACGGCGTTGAAATCAGCGACAAGCATTTTTCTCTAGACGAAAGGGAGGTGTCGTGGACTCGTTCAACCCGACCACGAAGACTCAGGCGGCGCTGACCTCAGCGTTGCAGGCGGCGACAGCCGCCGGAAACCCGGAGATCCGTCCGGCGCACTTGTTGATGGCTCTGCTGACCCAGAACGACGGCATTGCCGCACCCCTGCTGGAGGCTGTCGGCGTCGAGCCCGCGACCATCCGGGCCGAGGCCCAGCGGTTGATCGACCAGCTGCCCAGTGCGAGTGGCGCCAACTCGACGCCGCAACTGTCCCGTGAGTCGGTCGCGGCGCTGACCGCTGCCCAGCACCTGGCCACCGAGATGGACGACGAATACGTCTCCACCGAGCACCTGCTGTACGGCCTGGCCAGCGGCGACTCCGACGTCGCCAAGATTCTGGTCAACCACGGCGCCGCGCCGCAGACGCTGCGCGACGCGTTCGTGAAGGTGCGCGGCAGTGCCCGCGTCACCAGCCCCGATCCCGAGGGCAGCTACCAGGCGCTGGAGAAGTACTCCACCGACCTGACCGCGCGCGCCCGGGAAGGCAAGCTCGACCCGGTCATCGGACGCGACAACGAGATTCGTCGCGTGGTTCAGGTCCTGAGCCGGCGCACCAAGAACAACCCCGTGTTGATCGGTGAGCCCGGCGTCGGTAAGACCGCGATCGTGGAGGGCCTGGCCCAGCGCATCATCGCCGGCGACGTGCCGGAGAGCCTGCGCGACAAGACCGTCGTCTCCCTGGACCTCGGGTCCATGGTGGCCGGCGCCAAGTACCGCGGTGAATTCGAGGAGCGGCTCAAGGCCGTGCTCGACGACATCAAGAACTCGGCCGGGCAGGTCATCACCTTCATCGACGAGCTGCACACCATCGTGGGCGCCGGCGCGACCGGCGAGTCCGCGATGGACGCCGGCAACATGATCAAGCCGATGCTGGCCCGCGGCGAGCTGCGGCTGGTCGGCGCGACCACGCTCGACGAGTACCGCAAGTACATCGAGAAGGACGCCGCCCTGGAGCGCCGGTTCCAGCAGGTGCTGGTCGGCGAACCGTCGGTCGACGACACCGTCGGCATCCTCCGCGGCCTCAAGGAGCGCTACGAGGTGCACCACGGTGTGCGCATCACCGACTCCGCGCTGGTCGCGGCGGCCACACTGTCGGACCGCTACATCACCAGCCGGTTCCTGCCGGACAAGGCCATCGACCTCGTCGACGAGGCCGCGTCGCGGTTGCGCATGGAGATCGACTCCCGACCCGTCGAGATCGACGAGGTCGAGCGGCTGGTCCGTCGTCTCGAGATCGAGGAGATGGCGCTGTCCAAGGAAGAGGACGACGCCTCGAAGGAACGGCTGGAGAAGCTGCGTTCGGAGCTGGCCGACTACAAGGAGAAGCTGGCCGAGCTGACCACCCGGTGGCAGAACGAGAAGAACGCCATCGACATCGTCCGCGAACTCAAGGAACAGCTGGAAGACCTGCGCGGTGCGGCCGACCGGGCCGAGCGCGACGGCGACCTGGCCAAGGCCGCCGAGCTTCGGTATGGCCGGATCCCGCAGCTCGAGAAGCAGCTCGACGCCGCGCTGCCGGTCGCCGAGGCCCGCGAGAACGTCATGCTCAAGGAGGAGGTCAGCCCCGACGACATCGCCGATGTGGTGTCGGCCTGGACCGGCATCCCGGCCGGCCGGATGATGGAAGGCGAGACCGCCAAGCTGCTGCGCATGGAGACCGAGCTGGGGCACCGGGTGATCGGTCAGGAGCTCGCCGTCCAGGCCGTCTCCGACGCGGTGCGTCGCAGCCGGGCAGGGGTCGCCGATCCCAACCGGCCGACGGGCTCGTTCATGTTCCTGGGCCCGACCGGTGTCGGTAAGACCGAACTGGCCAAGGCGCTGGCGGAGTTCCTCTTCGATGACGAGCGCGCCATGATCCGCATCGACATGAGCGAGTACAGCGAGAAGCACGCGGTAGCTCGCCTGGTCGGTGCCCCTCCGGGCTACGTCGGATACGACGCAGGTGGTCAGCTGACCGAGGCGGTACGCCGCCGGCCGTATTCGGTGGTGCTGTTCGACGAGATCGAGAAGGCGCACCCCGACGTGTTCGACATCCTGCTGCAGGTGCTCGACGACGGCCGGTTGACCGACGGTCAGGGCCGCACGGTCGACTTCCGCAACACCATCCTCATCCTCACGTCCAACCTGGGCGCTGGGGGTACCGAGGAGCAGGTGATGGCGGCGGTGCGCTCGCGGTTCAAGCCCGAGTTCATCAACCGCCTGGACGACGTCATCATCTTCGAGGCGCTCAAGCCCGAGGAGCTGGTGCGGATCGTCGATATCCAGCTGGCTCAGCTGCAGAAGCGGCTGGCGCAGCGGCGGTTGACGCTCGAGGTGTCGCTGGATGCCAAGAAGTGGCTGGGTGACCGCGGCTTCGACCCGCTGTACGGCGCCCGTCCGCTGCGTCGCCTGGTGCAGCAGGCCATCGGCGACCAATTGGCGAGGAAGCTGCTGGCCGGCGAGGTGCACGACGGCGACGTCGTGCCGGTCAACCTCAGCGCCGACGGCGAGAGCCTGGTGCTCGGTTGATCTAGCCCGCCGAGCGGACGTGAAAACCCCCTATTTCACTGGAAATAGGGGGTTTTCGCTGGGGCACCCTGGGGCGCCGGCACAGTCAAGTGGTCGTCGCAACAAATGTGGTCGGAAAAGTACATGAGTTCAATCGGATTGGGCATTCGCAAGTGGAGATTGAACTCAGGGACCTCTGAGGTGCCAAAAAAGTACCTGTTTTCAATCAGTTTGGTTGCCAGTGCCGCGTGATTGAAGCTAGGTACTTATCGCGACGCCGACGTTGATTCCGCGGTTATAGGGCGAAGCGGCCGGCGAATCCGCGCAGTGGCACGTCGGCGCTCGTCAGCAGTCCGGGCGGCGCCTTGACCACCGAGGCGATGACGTTGAGTGCGGGTAGCCCGGTCACCGTCATCCCGATCGAGGCGAAGGACTCCGGATCCGACAGGTCCACACCGGGTTTCGGGTAGATCATGTGCTTGTTGTAGACGCAGGGATCACCCTTGATCTGGGTGATGTAGCAGCCCTTGATGTTCCAGTTCGGTTCGGTGTGCGGCGTCATCTGCCATTCGAGATGGGTCTCGATGCGCGGTACGCCGTCGACCATGCCCTGGTACTTGATGTAGTTGCCGCCCAACGATCCTTTGGGCAGCGTGTACCAGCCCAAGTCGACATCCTTGGTGCAGGCGCCGAGCTCGGCGCTGAACTTCACCTCGTCGAGCTCGAGGCCGAAGCAGTCGGCCATCATCAGCACACTGTCGGCGAACACCCGGGTGTACTTCTCCAGCTTGGCCGGGATCGACGGATCATCAACGGGCAGACCGTATCCCACCTCGATCCAGGTGTCCTTGCTGTGATGGCACGACACGTCGACGGACTCGATGGTGGTCACGTTCTCGATCTCGGCGACGTCGGCCGAGCACACCACGCCCAGAATCTGATTGACGCCGGGGTTCATGCCGGTGCCGTAGAACGTAGAACCACCACGTGCGGCCGCTTCCGCCAGGACCTGGGTGACCGGTCTCCCGGAGGGGTGCGGGTGGTTGGTGTCGCGGTGCCAGCCGGTGATCCAGTCCGCCGTGGTGACGATATTGATCCCGGCCTCAAGGACTTTCACGTACAGGTCTTCGTCGGGGAAGACGCCGTGGAAGGTGAGGACGTCGGGACGCGCGGCGATGATGTCATCGACCGACCCGGTGGCGACGACGCCGATCGGTCCGATCCCGGCGATCTCACCGGCGTCGCGCCCGACCTTTTCCGGTGTGTAGCAATGCAATCCGACCAGCTCTAGGTCGTCGCGCTTGCCGATGCGCTTGATCATCTCGGTGCCGACGTTGCCGGTCGCCACCTGGAAGACACGAATCTTGGACATCTGGCTCAGCCCTTCTGATCGGGATAGAACTGCATGGCCCACTTGCGGATTGCGGTGAAGCCCTCGTATTCGGCGGTGGCCAGCGCCGGCGGATCGGAGTAGCGCTGGTGTGACCAGATGTGGATGTCCTGGGTGAACTGCCGGATCACCTCGTCGCCGAACGCGGTGGCCCGCTCGGCCGCGCGGGGACTGTCCTTGCCGGGCGTCCGGCCGATGTAGACCATGAACCGCACGTCGGAGGTGGACTCGTCGACGGGCGTGACGGCCGAGATCGTGCGGTTGTCGATCATGCCCCAGCTCTTGGTGACAGCGATGCCCAAACCGCCGTTGATGGCCTCCACGCCGCTGCGCACATCGTCGATCGACTGCTGGTCGCTGCCCTCGAAGGTGATGGTGAAGTCGACGTAGGAGATCGGCGCGGCGAAGTCGTGCCGGGTGAACACCGGCACGATCGGCGTCTGGTGCACGAACTTGAAGTGCGCGAAGTCGACGCCGTTCTCCAGCACGTACTGCGGATGCAGTTCCAGAGTTTCGCGGAACAGCCGCTGCTGGGGGTAGTAGTCGGCGGCGGTGCTGCCGTCGTTGAACGATGCGAACACGTCGGGCGCCTCGAAGAACGGTTCGCGGCCTTCGGCGTCGTGCCAGATGTAGATGGCCTCGTTGCGCTCGGTGACGGGGTAGGTGCGAATTCGGCGGCCGCGGTTGGGCCGGTCCTGGTACGGAATGCAGACGTTGTGGCCGGCGGCGTTCCACTGCCAGCCGTGGAACGGGCACTGGATCGCCTCGCCGACGACGTGGCCGCCGAAGCCGAGGTGCGCGCCGAGGTGCTCGCAGTAGGCGTTCATGACGGTGACGGCCCCGGATTCGGCGCGCCAGGCGACCATCTCCTCGCCGAAGTACTTCATGGCGTGCACCGCGCCCACGCTGATCTGGTCGGACCAGGCGACCTGGAACCATCCCGTCGGCTTCATCGGCAACTGGGGTTTGGCCATGGTCCGAATCGTAGGAGGTTCTGTGAAACTTTGGAAGAGGGTTCTGTGAAACTGGGGTAATCTCTGCCAGATGACCGCCGCACGCCGCACCAACAGGCGCGGCGATGCCACGCGGGAAAGCATGTTGGAAGCCGCACGCAAGGCGCTGGCCACCGGGGACCCGGGCGCGGTATCGGCCAACCGGATCGCCAAGGAGATCGGCGCCACGTGGGGTGCGGTGAAGTACCAGTTCGGCGATATCGACGGGTTCTGGGCCGCGGTCCTGCGCCGCACCGCAGAGCGTCGCGCGGGCATGCTGAGCCACCACGACACCGGCGCTACGCTGCGGCAACGGGTCGCGACCATCATCGACCTGCTCTACGACGGACTGACCATCGGCGATTCGCGGGCCATCGAGAATCTGCGCGCCGCCCTGCCGCGCGACCATGCCGAGCTGGAACGGCTCTATCCGAAGACCGCCGCTGAGCTGTCGTCCTGGGGGCAGAGCTGGCTGCAGACGTGCCAGCAGGCCTTCGCCGACCTGGACGTCGACCCCGAGCGGGTGCGCGAGGTGGCCTCGTTCATCCCCGGCGCGATGCGCGGCATCGCCTCCGAGCGCCAGCTCGGCACGTACACCGATCTCGAGGTGGCCCGGCGGGGGCTCACGAACGCGATCGTCGCGTACCTCAAATAGCATGTGACCAGCTTGTGACCAAACCGAGTTCGGGCATTTCGGGTACCAGCCAGTAGGCTTGGCCCGATGGTCCCGCTTTGGTTCACGCTTTCCGCGCTCTGCTTCGTGGGTGCGGCGGTGCTGCTGTACGTCGATATCGACCGTCGACGCGGCCTTGGTAGGCGCCGAAAGTCATGGGCGAAGTCCCATGGATTCGACTACGAACACGAGACTCCCGACCTGGTCAAGCGGTGGAGCCGCGGCATCATGTCGACCGTCGGTGAGAACGTGCTCGCCCGCAATGTGGTGCTCGGGCAGATCCGCGGCGAGGCCGTGTTCATCTTCGATGTCGACGATGTGGCCACCGTCATCGCCCTGCACCGCAAGGTCGGCACCAACGTGGCCGTGGACGTCCGGCTGAAGGACATTCCGGAGCCGCGCGAGAACGACATCTGGCTGCTCGGCGCCATCGGCCCGCGCATGGTCTACTCCACCAACCTCGATGCCGCCCGTCGCGCCTGCGACCGCCGCATGGTGACGTTCTCGCACACCGCCCCGGATTGCGCCGAGGTCATGTGGAACGAACAGAACTGGACGCTCGTCTCGCTGCCGATCACCAGCACCCGCGCTCAGTGGGACGAGGGTCTGCGCACCGTCCGCCAGTTCAACGACCTGCTGCGCGTGCTGCCGCCGGTGCCGTCCGGCCAGAACAGCGTCGCCGGCCAGGCTGTCGCCCGGCGTAGCGGTTCGCCGAGCCGTCCGCTCAGCGCCGGCCCGATGCGCCAGAACGAATTGCCCGCCGGCCGCAGCAACCAGGCCCCGGGCCGCGCCGACATCGGTCGTTACACACAGTTCGCGGAGGCCCGCAACGGCCGTAACGCGCCCAACTATCAGCGCTAGTGCCCGACAGGGCGGCGGGGTGCTCGCAGTAGCCTGATCCCCATGTCGGGTTTGCGCGGACTGACCGCAGCGTTGTTGGCCGTTTTGTTGGTGGGCTGTTCGAGTAGCTCCGCCAGCACAGTCATCTTCGGTGCGCCCAGCGTGAAAGTCGGCGAGTCGCAGGCGCTGCTGGGCTGGAACGTGTCGGTGTCCAACCTGCGCTTCCAAGATGACCAGGTGCTGATCGACGTCGACCTGGCCGCGGCGAAAGCCGGCGGCGAACACGCCAGGCCCGAGACGCTGCGCTTCGGCCTGTACGGCGCGCTGGCGCACCCCATCGAATCGAACGTGATCGGCGGCTGTGACGGCGTCCCGAACCTGAAGATCAATCCGGCTGTCGTCCAGAATCCGGACAAGGTCACGGGCACAGTCTGTTTGGGTCCGATGCGCGATCAGGCGCAGGTGCGTGGCGTCTACCTGTATTCGCCGGCCGACCGGATCAAGGACACCACGGTGGCCTACGGTGCGGCGTATCCGGTGGGGCTGACGCCGACCAACGAGGCCGACACCGGGCTGACCCTCAAGGCCACCAGCGTCGACGGGTTCCGGGCCGACGGCGGGCAGCTGATCCCCGCGGCGCTGGGTGATCCGGCCGCGTTCACCGGCAAGGGTTACATGCTGCTGGGTCTCGAAATCGGTGGTCTGGCAAGCAGATACAAAGACGATTCGGCCAAGCGCGGAGGGCCGTTGATGATCGCGGTGGCGCCGACGCTGCCGCCGCCCGGACTGTCGCATGCCTGCGACGTCTACGGCGCGACGCTGCTGGTGCTACCGGACTCGAAGGTCGGCGCGATCTCGACCCGAGCCTCGTTGTGCACGCAGGGTGACATCAACCAGGCGCTGCTGTACGCCACCGTCACCGTGGTGGGAACCCATGCGGCGGTGTGGATTTCGCGTGAGTGATCACGACACCGAGCACGCTGATGTGCCCGGCCCCACCGAGTGGGGAGCCGGGCCCGGCGTCGGCCCCTGGCCGGGCGAGCTGCCCGACGATCCGCGTTACGACCCGGAGTTGTTGCGCGAGGGCGACACTCGCAACGTCGTCGATGCCTACCGCTACTGGACGCGGGAGGCGATCGTCGCCGATATCGATCAGCGCAGGCACCCGTTGCACATCGCGATCGAGAACTTCGGCAACGACGCCAACATCGGCGCGGTGGTCCGCACTGCGAACGCGTTTGCGGTGGACACAGTGCACATCGTCGGCCGCCGGCGGTGGAATCGCCGGGGCGCCATGGTGACTGACCGCTACCAGCGGCTCGTGCACCACGCCACCACCGCGGAATTGCTGGCCTTCGCCGACGATGCGGGGCTGACCCCCGTGGCTGTCGACAACGTGCCCGGCTCGGTACGGCTGGAAGAGACGACGCTGCCCCGCGCCTGCCTGTTGATCTTCGGGCAGGAAGGCCCCGGCATCACCCACGACGCCAAGACCGGGTCGATGATGACGGTGTCCATCGCGCAATTCGGCTCGACCCGGAGCATCAACGCCGGGGTGGCCGCCGGGATCGTCATGCACACCTGGATCACTCAACATGCAGCACTGGATCGGGCCTGGTAGGGCAGGATGTATCGCATGGATCAGCTTTGGGCTAACCGTGCGGCCAGCGCCGAAACGGCTGTGTTCAATCGGCATATCCGCCGGCTCTGGGGGATGCCCGGCACCCAGCTGGGCGTGGTGGCCTGGCCGTCGACGCGGGCCGACCGGATGTTCAAGAGCTGGGACTACTGGTGGCAGGCGCACCTACTGGACACCATGATCGATGCGCAGCTGCGCGATCCGCAGGAGTACCGCATCGCCCGGATCGCCCGGCAGATTCGTGGACATCGGCTGCGCAACAACGGGGCCTGGACCAACAACTACTACGACGACATGGCGTGGATGGCGCTCGCACTGGAGCGCTCCGGCCGGCTGCTCGGCGTGGCGCGGCCCAAGGCGCTCAAGACGTTTGCCGACCAGTTCCTCAATGCCTGGGTGCCCGAGGACGGCGGCGGTATCCCCTGGCGCAAGCAGGATCAGTTCTTCAACGCCCCCGCGAACGGCCCGGCCGGCATCTTCCTGGCCCGCTATGACCGCCTGCGGCGGGCGCAGCAGATGGCCGACTGGATCGACGGCACGCTGATCGACCCCGATACGCATCTGGTGTTCGACGGCATCAAGGCCGGTTCGATGGTGCGCGCCCAGTACACCTACTGCCAGGGAGTGGTGCTGGGCCTGGAAGTGGAGCTGGCTGTGCGCACCGGGGATGCGCGGCACTCTGAGCGGGTGCACCGCCTGGTGGCCGCTGTCAAGAACCACATGCTCGACGACGGCGTCATCAGGGGCGCCGGCGGCGGCGACGGTGGCCTGTTCGGCGCCATCCTGGCCCGCTACCTGACGTTGGTCGCCACCACGTTGCCCGGGGATTCCGAGGACGACGAAGCCGCCCGGACGACGGCCCGCGAGTTGGTGTTGACGTCGGCGCAGTCGGCGTGGGACTACCGGCAGTCCGTCAACGGCATCCCGCTGTTCGGGGCGTTCTGGGATCGTGCTGCCGAGCTGCCGAAGGACACCGGAGACAAGGCGAAATCGGTTGACGGCGCGGGGAATTCGTCCGATATCCCGGAACGCGACCTCTCGGTGCAGGTGGCCGGCTGGATGCTGATGGAAGCGGCCTACGCGTTGGGCGCTGACGGCGACGCTGAGACTGAGACTGAGGCCGAGGCCGAGGAGTCCTGACCGACGGCTACTTCGGCGTCAACTCGCGGCAGTACGCGTAGATGGCCAGCCCGCCGAACTTGACGGCATCGTCGTTGGATAGGTTTCCGGCGTTCTTCTTCAGATAGCTCAGCGCCGAGTTGACGCCCCCGCTGCGCATGGCGCTGCAGGTGCCGTGCGCGAGCTTGATGGCCGTGCTGTTCGGCATGAGGATGCCCTTGTCGTGCATTGCTTGCAGGAACATCGGGTCGATCTGGTCGTCGGCGTGGGCGGGAACCGCCATCACGATGGTTACCGCCGACGAGACCGCCGCGAACAGAGCTGCTGTGCGTGTGCGTTTCATTCGGATCCCCCATGCAAGATCGGTTTGCTGACAGGTTACGCGAGGCCCGCCCATCCGGGGCGGAGTCGGTTGTTGGCGGACACCGGAATTTCTTCAGACGCGTCAGCGTCATATGCTTAGACCGCATATTGCATTTTGTTTTTTTTGCTTATTTCGGAGGTTGGCCATGGCCACGTTCAAGAAGATTGCGTTGATTACAGCACTTGCGGGAAGCATCGGAGCTGCGCTTTTGGGTGTCGGTGCGGGAGCGGCCGGTGCCGCTCCGTCGCAGGATTCCGCCGTCATCCCGATGGACCGTGGCCACGGCCACGACGACTGGGACGATCACGGCCGTGGTTGGGGTGGTCCGGGTTGGCGCGGTGGTGGCTGGGATGGTCCGCGGGTGTACGTCAACCTGCCCTGCGTGACTGGCCCCGCCGGTTTCGTCACTGTTTGCCCATAGTTCTTCGCCGCTGACGATTCATCGTCTTCGCGCCGGGTAACCCCTATTGGTGCGCAAGAGTGTCGTGATCTGTGTGGTGTCCGTCGGGCTGACCGGTTGTTCGACCTACGAATCCGAACCGAATGCCGGCTCGTTGGAATCAGGGATGCGTGCGCCGCAGGTCATCGTCGACGGACAGACCCGGCAGGTGACCGGTGGAGTCACCTGCAACCAGGCGGGCGACCACATGACGATCGGGATCGGGGACGTCTCCAGCGGGGTCGGTGCGGTGGTGACCACGAGCAATCCGCCACAGGTTCGGACCGTCGGGCTCGGCACGGTAGATGGTGTCGCGCTCGGGTTCACGAATTCCGAACCCGGTGAGGCGAACAACGCGGGGGCCGCGGTGCGGGGCAAGTCGTACACGATCCGCGGCACCGCCGACGGCAGCGACCTGAGTGATCCGCAATCGCCGCGACAGGTGAGCAAGAGCTTTGAGATGGACGTGACGTGCCCGTAGCACCAAGATGATTGGTCGTGACGGCACCTGAGGATGCATCGCCCCGAGTAACGCTGGGCACGGTCCTGAGGGAGTGGGGCACCATCGGGTGCATCGGTTTCGGGGGCCCGCCCACGCACATCAAGTTGCTGCGCAGCCTGTGCGTGGAGCGGCGCCGCTGGATCGGCGCCACCGAATTCGAGGACGCGATCGCGACCTGCAATCTGTTGCCGGGGCCGGCGTCGACGCAGCTGTCGATCTACTGCGCCTGGCGGGTTCGCGGTCGGCTGGGTGCAGTGGTCGGTGGCGTTGCGTTCATCGTTCCGGGGCTCATCGTCATCCTCGGACTGGCTGCGCTGTTCCTGGCCGGCTCACCACCGCGGTGGGTACTTGCCGCGGGGGCCGGCGCGGGTGCGGCGGTGGCTGCTGTCGCGGTGCATGCCGGTGCGGCTCTGGTCCCGGCCAGTTGGCAGCGGCGCACCAGCTCCATCCGGTGGCCGGTGTACCTCGCGCTGGGTGCGGTCGCGGCCGCATTGCTGGGGCCGTGGCTGGTGGTTGTGCTGTTGGCTTGTGGCGTAATCGAATTGGCGCGGACGACGACCCTGCCCAGGTCCGGCGCGCGCAGCATGCCGGTGCTGGCGTTTCAGTCGCTGACTTTGGGCACGCTGGGTTCACTGTGCTGGGTGGCGTTGAAGGTCGGCGCGCTGTCGTATGGCGGCGGCTTCGTCATCATTCCGCTCATGCAGGGCGATGCCGTCGACCACTACCATTGGATGACTGGGGCGCAGTTCCTCAATGCCGTTGCGCTGGGCCAGATCACGCCGGGGCCGGTGGTGCAGACCGTCGCCGTCGTCGGCTACGCCGCCGCGGGTCTGGTCGGCGGGCTGCTGGCCTCGGCGGTGGCCTTCAGTCCGTCGTTCCTGTTCATCCTGTTGGGCGCCAAGCACTTCGACCGGATTAGGAGCAACAACTACGCGCGGGCATTCCTGGACGGTGCCGGTCCGGCCGCCGTCGGTGCGATCCTGGGCTCGGCGGTGCCACTGGCCATGTCGATCAGCCAGACCTGGCAGTACGTGGTGCTGGGCGCCGCGGTGGTCGCGGTGTTCAGTCGCGTGAATGTCGTGCTCACGTTGCTGCTGGCGGCTGGGGCCGGCGTCCTCGCCGCGGCGTTCGGCATGCCGTTGCCGAGCTGAGCCCTGTCAGCAGCAGTTCGGGTCGAGGACCCGGCACAGTGCGGCGAGCGCGTCCCGGCGGGGAGTGTGGTGCACGTTCATGCCCTGTCGTTCGGAGGTGACGAACCCGGCCGAACGCAGCTGGCCGAGGTGGTGGCTGACGGTCGACTCGGCCAGGCCCACCGCGGCGGCGAGGGAGCCGGTGGTGCAGGGCTCGCCGCAGGTGAACAGCAGGGACATCAGTTTCACGCGCGCCGGGTCGGCCAGTGCTTTGAGCCGCATGGCCACATCGAGCGCGGCGTCGTCGTCGGTCGGGCTGGCGGCCACGGGTGCACAGCACAGCGGCTCGGACATATCGATGACGGGCAGTGCCTTGGGCATGTGGCCGATGCTACCCCAGTTTGTTGACATATATCGAAAAGGTGCGTAGAACAATGCTGCAGGCAGATTCGATATACGTCACATACCCCAGGAGGTCTGCAATGTCTCGTATCCAGCTCGCCCTGAACGTCGACAACTTAGACGAGTCGATCGCCTTCTACCGCAAGCTCTTTGGCGCCGAGCCGACGAAGGTCAAGCCCGGTTATGCGAACTTCGCGATCGCGAACCCGCCGCTCAAGCTGGTCCTGCTCGAGAATCCCGGGCACGGCGGGTCGGTCAACCACCTGGGTGTCGAGGTCGAATCCAGCGACACCGTGCACGCGGAGATCGCGCGCCTGACCGACGCAGGGATGTTCACCGAAGAGGAGATCGGCACCACGTGTTGCTTCGCCACCCAGGACAAGGTCTGGGTCACCGCGCCCGGTGGTGAGCGCTGGGAGGTCTACACCGTCCTAGCTGACTCCGAGACGTTCGGTGTTGCCCCCAATGAATCGGACGATGCGGTGTGCTGCGGGTCGCAGGCATGACACAGACCGCTGACGCCGGTGCGGCGACAGTTCGACTCTCGACTCTTGATCGGTACCTGCCGGTCTGGATCGGGTTGGCGATGGCGGCCGGGCTACTGCTCGGCCGCTGGGTCCCCGGACTGGACATCGTGCTGGAAAAGGTTCAGGTGGACGGCATTTCGCTGCCCATCGCGCTGGGGTTGCTGATCATGATGTACCCGGTGCTGGCCAAGGTCCGGTACGACCGTCTGGACACCGTGACCTCCGACCGCAAGCTGCTGGTGTCCTCGCTGGTGCTGAACTGGGTGCTCGGGCCGGCGTTGATGTTCGCGCTGGCCTGGCTGTTCCTCGCCGATCTGCCGGAGTACCGGACCGGGCTGATCGTCGTCGGCCTGGCCCGCTGCATCGCGATGGTGATCATCTGGAACGACCTGGCTTGCGGCGACCGCGAAGCCGCCGCCGTGCTGGTGGCGCTGAACTCGATCTTCCAGGTGCTGATGTTCGCGGTGCTCGGCTGGTTCTACCTGTCGGTGCTGCCGGGCTGGCTGCACCTGCCGCAAACGGCCATCGCGACCTCGCCATGGCAGATCGCGAAGTCGGTGCTGATCTTCCTCGGGATTCCACTGGCCGCCGGCTATTTGTCGCGCCGGTTCGGCGAAAAAGCCAGGGGGCGTGACTGGTACGAGTCGACGTTCCTGCCCCGGATCGGGCCGTGGGCGCTGTACGGACTGCTGTTCACCATCGTGATTCTCTTTGCGCTGCAAGGGCATCAGATCACCACTCGTCCGTGGGACGTGGTGCGTATCGCGCTGCCGCTGCTGGTCTACTTCGCGATCATGTGGGGCGGTGGCTATGTCCTCGGCGCTGTCCTCGGACTCGGCTACGAACGCACCACGACGTTGGCGTTCACCGCGGCGGGCAACAACTTCGAACTCGCCATCGCCGTGGCGATCGCGACCTGGGGTGCGACCTCCGGTCAAGCCCTGGCGGGCGTCGTCGGACCGCTGATCGAGGTGCCGGTGTTGGTCGGGCTGGTGTACCTCTCGCTCGCACTGCGACCACGTTTGAGGAGCAACCACCGATGAGCCCGAAACCGAGCGTCCTCTTCGTCTGCGTGCACAACGCGGGCCGGTCGCAGATGGCTGCCGCGCTGCTCACGCAGCTGTCCGACGGGCGCATCGAAGTGCGTTCTGCCGGAACAGCACCCGCTGATCAGATCAACCCGGTCGCTGTCGCGGCCATGGCCGAACTCGGCATCGACATCACCGCGGGGGTACCCAAGGTGCTCAGCGCCGACACCGTGCAAAGCAGCGACGTGGTGATCACCATGGGCTGCGGAGACACCTGCCCGTATTTTCCGGGCGTCTCCTACCGCGACTGGAAACTCGACGATCCGGCGGGGCAGCCGCTGGAGGCCGTCCGGCCTATCCGCGACGCCATCGCCGACCGGGTGCGGGACCTGGTCGACGAACTCCTGCCCGGCTAGGCCAGGCTGCCGAGGTAGGCCTGTGACTCGATCAACCCCTCATCGCTGGGTGCCTGTCCCTCACCGAACACGCGCTGCTGCTGCTTGGCGCGCAGATCGTGATGGGCATCAGCAGGCCTGGCGTAGCCGTAGCGCGTGCGGGCCTCGTGCGGGGTGAGCACCTCGTCGGACACCGGCGCGATGCCGAGGATGTACGGCGCGGCCACCGGGGCCACCGACGGCGCGATCAGCTGTGCCACAGCGATTTTCAGCCGGGGATTCGCATCGACGATCCCGTATCCCAGCTTCAGCAGCGGGCGCACGGCGATGTCGACCACCCGCGGCTGGTTGAAGCCGCTGAGCTTGCGCATCCAGCGGGGCATGGTGGCGATGGTGCCTGCGCGCAGGACGAGGTTGATGAGCTCGACGACGGGCCGCAGCGGCAGCGGTGCCGGTGGCAGCACGACCTTGGCGTTGAGCAGATGGTCCATCATGCTGCGCGCAGCTTCGCTGACGGCCAGGTGCGGGCGCATCTCCTCGAAGTAGGCGCGCACGCCCTCGCTGGTGCGTGGGACGTCGGCCGGGTCGCAGGTCTGGAACTCGGCCGCGATGGCGCACTCTTCCCAGTACTGGTTCTCTTCCTCCGGGGTGAGCTTGCCGCCGCCGTACATCTCGTAGGCGGTCAGCACCGAATGCCACCCGGTCAGCAGAATCCACAGCTGCGAGTGGGGGTTGTTGGCGTCGTACTTGTTGCCGCTGACCGGCTCGGTACCGATGGCTTTGGAGTGCACCTTCACCAGGACGTCGGCGGCCTTGATCACCGTCTCGCTGTCGCCGAAGGCAACGGTCGCGAAGTACCGCACGGTGCGGTCGTAACGGGTGCGAGGCCGGTCGTAGTTCGCCTGGGTGGCGTCGACCGCGGCGATCAGGGACGGGTCGAGTTCCTCCACCACGACGGCGCGCTGCAGGCCGGTCACGGGAGTTGTGGTGTGTCCCCACACCTTCCACGTCACGGTGCCTGGGCCGAAGAATCCGTAGTCCGCGAGGGGCTGGACGGGCTGGGCCATGTCGTTTCTCCTTACTAGGCTGCCGCGAACGCGCGGCACATGAGTCGTCCGTAAAACTCGCCGAGACTGTCTGCGTCCCAGTCGTTCTCGGGGTCCAGTAGGGACCGGACCGCAGCCTCGCTCGATGACACGAACAGTTCGGTCAAGATCGGCATCTTGCGATTGAGATCGGCGGTCTGCCACCACGTGGTCAGCGCCGGGGCGATCCAGCGCGAGGAGCTGGCAGTGAGGGCACGACGCGTTGCCGCGACCATGTCGGCAACCGCGGGATCGACGTGCGCCAGATATACGAAACGCCAGGTGTCCGGCTGGCTCTCGACGGCGTGCAGCAGTGCGCGGTACCCGTCGATGAAGGCGGCTTCCGGGTCGTCGCCGCGGCCGGTGTGCAGCGCCGCCAACAGGGTCTCGCGCAGGGCATCGCCTTCCCGATCCAGCAGTGCGGCAAGAAGTTCCACCCGGTCGCTGAAACACGAGTACACCACCGGCCGGGTGACGCTGAGGTGTTTGGCCACCGCGCCGATGGTCACTGCCGCGGTGCCGGATTCGGCCGCGATCCGCAACGCGGCATCGA
The DNA here is from genome assembly GCF_048282635.1 of Mycobacterium sp. PDNC021. Classification (NCBI taxonomy): domain Bacteria; kingdom Bacillati; phylum Actinomycetota; class Actinomycetes; order Mycobacteriales; family Mycobacteriaceae; genus Mycobacterium; species Mycobacterium sp. PDNC021. The sequence continues at coordinate 123,957 of NZ_CP182502.1, read as the reverse complement.
GGATCTGCGGCCGCCGGCGCTCGGGGCCCAGGTGGGCTGCCCGTTCCCGGGGCGGCGTCGCGGCGGTGGTCACACGGCGAATGTAGCACGATTATTCACACTTGAAGGATTTTGCTTCACTATTGTAGGATTTCTCCACATGACCATGCTCAACCCGCACAAGCCGGACTTCGCCGACTTCGACGAGCGGACCCAGCAGATCTTCTCTGCGACCATCGAGTTCTTCGAGAGCCACGGCAAGGCCTGGCTGACGCAGCAGGACCGGGACCGCGTCTGGTACGCGGAGTTCATCGAATTCCTCAAGAAGGAAAGGGTTTTCGCCACCTTCCTGACACCCGCATCCGAGGCCGGCGGCGACTCGGACAAGCGCTGGGACACCGCGCGCAACGCCATGTTCAGCGAAATCCTGGGCTTCTACGGCATGCAGTACTGGTACGTCTGGCAGGTCACCATCCTCGGGCTGGGCCCCATCTGGCAGTCGTCGAACGCCGCTGCCCGCAAGAGCGCCGCCCAACTTCTGGAGGCCGGCGAGATCTTCGCGTTCGGCCTGTCGGAGAAGGAACACGGCGCCGACGTGTACTCCACCGACATGGTGCTGACACCCGTCCAGGAGGGCTACCGCGCAAACGGCGGCAAGTACTACATCGGCAACGGCAACCTGGCCCGCATGGTGTCGGTGTTCGGCCGCCGTGCCGACAAGCCGATCCTGGACAGCTCGACCGCGCTCGACGGTGGCAAGCCCGACGAGGATTTCGAAGGGTATCTCTTCTTCGCGGCCGACAGCCAGCACGCCGACTACAAGCTGCGCAAGAACGTCGTCAACGGCCAGATGTATGTCGCCGCTTTCGATCTCGAGGACTATGCAGTCTCCGACGACGACATCCTGCATGCCGGCAAAGGCGCGTTCCACGCTGCGATCAACACCGTCAACATCGGCAAATTCAACCTCGGGTTCGGCGCCATCGGCACCTGCGAGCACGCCATGTACGAGGCCATCACCCACGCCGAGAATCGAATCCTGTTCGGGCAGCACGTCACCGAGTTCCCACAGATCCGCCGCATGCTCACCGAGGCCTACGCCCGGTTGGCCGGCATGAAGCTCTACAGCGAGCGGGCCATCGACTACATGCGGTCGGCGTCGGCTGCCGATCGCCGGTACCTGCTGTTCAACGCCATCGAGAAGATGACCGTCACCCGCGAGGGCGAGAAGATCGTCACGCTGCTGTCGGACACCATCGCCGCACGCGGTTTCGAGAACGACATGTTCTTCCCGATGGCGCTGCTGGGTTCGGTCGGCCTGCCCCGCCTCGAGGGCACCGTCCACGTCAACATGGCGCTCTCGCTGAAGTTCATGCAGAACTTCATGTTCCGTCCCGCCGACGCCGGCCTGCTGGCGCTGCAGCAGCTTCCCGTCGAGTACTCGCCGAACGCGGCGACGCGGGCCGTGGCCAACGGTCTGCGCGCCGCCGGTTCGGCCGTGGTGCCGCAGATCGCGCGGATTCCTAGGGCCCCGAAGGCACTACGCGCCGAAGAGCTACCGCAGGTGCGCCGCCGCCGGGACTTCACCAACGACGACTTTCTGTTCGCGCAAGGCCCCAGCCGCGGTCTGGGCCGGGTCGCCTTCGTGGACTGGCGTGACGTTCTCCAGGAATTCGCGCATCTGCCGAACGTCGCGGTCTTCCTCAAGCAGGCCAACGGTTTCCAGACGCTGCTGGCGGCCGCCACGCCTACTACGCAGCAGCAGGACGACGTCGACTTCCTGTTCTCGATCGGTGAGCTGTTCACCTTGCTGCCCTACGCGCAGCTGATCCTCGAACAGGCCGCGATCGACGGCACTGACGACGAGCTGCTGGACCAGCTGTTCGAGGTCCTGGTCACCGACTTCTCCCGGCACGCCACCGCGCTGCATTGCAAGACCAGTGCAACCCCCGCGCAGAAGAAGCTGGCACTGGACCTCATCGCCGAACCCGTGGGAGACCAGGACCGCTTCGAACGCATGGTGCGCACGGTGCGGGACCTGGCCGGCCGGTACGAGATGGCGCCCTGACGGGCGCTAGCGGGGCGGCTTCCGTCGGCTTGTCGACGCCGGTGCGAATTGCTTTGCGTACAAACCCAACGGCAGCAACGAAATACGGTCCAGCGTCGCCTGTGCGGCCGCGCGATCCTTGGGCGTGCCCGTGCACTCGATGCGTCCCAGCAGCCAGATGATCGGGGCAGGGGACCGGTGTTCGGTGATACCCGCAGGAAGTTCTCCGTTCCAGCTGGGGCCCGTGATGGCATACGTCTGCGGTTGGGTCCAGGCGACGTGTTCGGCGGTTTCGTCAAACACGTCGGCTCGGCCTGAAAGTACTTGGAACAGGTAGCGGCGGTCGGAATCGCCCGGCAGGGTCAGCACCCAGGGTTCGTTGTTGACGTCAAGCAATCTGTCGACATACAGAGCGTCGCGCATCGGCATGAGCTGATGGAGTGGGCATCGGCTGGGGGCGCTGTCGGCGGCCTGGGCACGATACGCGCGGTGCCCTGCGGGCCAGGCCATGATGACCAGTGCGGCCACTGCTATCGACAGCGTGCCGCACCACGGCAGAATATCGGCTGCTGACATGACTGCCGAACCGCTAGCAGGGGGCGCCGGGCGGCGTGTAGTACGGGACGCCTTCGTCTGTGTAGCAAGGAACTTCACCGGCGACATACGGGACGTGCGCCGCCGCGATGGCGGTGCCCACCGCCACGTCGCCGGCGATGTTGGTGCAGCCGCCGGCGGAGAAGTGGCGGCCGCCGGCGCTGGCACAGACGTCAGCACCGGCAGTGGGGGCCACCAGTAGTGGCGCCACTGCCAGGGCCGCGCCCATCAGCGGGACGGATACCAGCGCGGTGATACGTGGGCTCATGGTGCTCCTTGGGTTGATGGAGATGAAACGGTCTCGCGTTGAATGATTTCGCGGGTGATGGGAAGATTCACTACTTGAACGTTTGCTGGATGTGAACGTGCTGGGGACGGGATGGCGAAGGTTGCCGGAGTCGCCGCAGCCGTTATCTCGATTCGGCCTGGCGGCCTCCGCCGTACGCCAGGGCGCTCCCATCTCGTCGTTGTGGTCGACGCATCGCCTGGACCTGCAACGCGACGCTGCGTCAGTCGATCACGGGAATTGACTGTGCTGCACCATGGCGGTGTTTGTCTTGATATTTCGCGACAAATTTTTGACAGTTAGGGACATATCGGTATTTCGGAGGTGGGGCCGACAGATTTCGACGTGTTGGTTGCTGAACTTGGTAGTGGCGGCAACACCCTGCTTTCCGCGGCAAGCGTTGCGGGTCAGGACATCGGCGTCAGCGGGCGCTGGAGTGCCCAACGCTGAGCGCTCAGCCGGTCCGCGTCCATAAGCAGTACCCCGAGAACTCGACGGAGTACGCAGTGGGTGCGACATCGAAGTGCACCGTTTGGTCCGCTGCGCCGTCGGTCACCACGGGCGCACCGACCACGCCGGCGCTGATTACCGCGCGCTGCTCGACATGGCACCGATTCCCCGGGCCGAGCGGGGTGCCACTCCACTTGCCGGACATCAGGTTTGGATTACGCATGCCCTGACCGTGCAGCGCGATGACCGGGCCGGTGCTCCACCACCGGTCGCTGGGTTCGGCGGGTAGTGCGACCGGCTGCCAGCGGCCCTGGTGGCACTGCAGGGGAGTGTTGGCTCCTGATGCCGGCGCCGGCGTCGTCGGCATGGTGGTGGCCTCGTCGGCCGTCGGCGGACAGAGCTGATCCTGTTGCGGTGCAACGGGATCAGCCGCGCACAGGGGCGCCACCGCGGTCGCCAGGGCAACTGCGGCAGCGGTCAGGACGGTCGCGCGGATCACGGCTACAGCTTGGTGAGATCGGTCTTCATCAGCATGACGTTGTACTCACTCCATAAGGACAGGTTCCAGTACAGGTCGGTGCCGGTGCCGAGGGTCGACGGCGACCACGGCTGCATCATGGGCGCGTAGATGCCGCCATTCTGTTGCGGCATCAGCACGGTGGCCGCGGACCAGGTGCCCTGTGGCGCATCCGCGGTGCGCAGCACGACGTTGTTGAACTGGTCGGCGTAGAGCGTGACGTACTTGCCGAGCGTCGGGTTGTACTGCACCGACATCTCGCTGACGTGGTTGCCTGCCTTGGCGACACCGCACGCCCCGGTGTCCTGGCCGAACACCACGCCGGCTTTCGCCGGGTCCTTGTACCAGCCCTGTTTGACCGCGCCCCAGCCGAACCAGCCGCCGGCGCTGCCCTTGTTGTAGTACTCGTACTTGGACGCGTCGAGGATGTCGGTCTCGGCCACCCGCGAGATGTAGGCAGCTCCGCCGCGCCCATTCGGGGTGCCGTACGAGTAGACGTAGCCGTCGCCCGGGCGGACCAGGGCCGCCTGCTGGAAATTGGCGTTGCCGCCCCAGTTCTGCCGGACGCTCTGCGGTGCGATGGTCCAGTTCTCGCCGTTATCGGTCGAGTACGCCATCGCCGAATAGTTTGTCGTCCACTGGCCGGGCGCGCCCCACTGCTTGACCGACATGAAGCTCAGGTACTGGGTGGCGCCGAATTGGGTGCCGGGCGTCGGCACCGAGATGCCAGAGGTCGGGATCAGCGTCACGCCGGACGGCAGGCCTGCGGGGAGTTTGGCGGGCAGGATGATCTGGCGGGCCGTCGTCGGCGACGACAGCGGGGTACCGCCGAACATGTTGCCGTTGAGCCACTGGCCGGCCGGGATCGATATGCCGTCGGCGAGGTTGGCATCCGACGAGCGGAACAGGATGTTGTTCAGCCAGTTCCCGGTCATGTTGGGGCCGCTGAACGTGTCCCCGAAAGCCATCAGAACCTGGTGCTCGTTGATCGGGGTACTGGGATCGTCGGCAATACCGTTGTCCCACACGGTGCCGACGTCAGTGCCCCAGACGCCGAACCGGTTGTAGGTGTCGTTGGGGGCGAAGTTACCCGTCACCCAGTCGACGAAACTCGTTGACGGACTGAGCTGTTGACCCGGTGTGGGCCAGGCCGGACGCGGATTCATGACCGCGGTGAGCGCGGCCAGGGGGTTGCTCAGCACCTGGCCGGTGGTGGTGAGGGCGCTGACGATGTTCTGCGGCTTGATCGCCGTCAGGAGGTTGTCGATCTCTTTGCGGGCGAACGCCAGCACAGTCCACGCCAGGGTCGGCTGGGTCGGACTGCCTGCGGGGTTGAACGCCCAATTCAGCGCGCCGGAAACGGCTTTCATCACGGCGGCCACGGGGTTGAGTGCCTTGGCGGTGGGTGCGGTGACGTTCGGGGTGAGCAGGTTCGTCGTCGCGCTGACGGGAGTCGGCGACGCGGTCACCGCGCTGGTGGTGACCTTCATGACCGTCGGCGCGACGGCGTCCACGCCGACGGGTTTGGGTGCCGTGGTCTGCTGGGCGGCGGCGGCCGGCTTGGCGGTGGCAGGCTTATCCGGCGTCAGCCGTGGGCGTTTCGGGGCTTTCGGGACAGCAGCGGCCGGGGGTTGCTTCCCGCGGTCGCGGCCCTTGGTCGGTTTGTCCGGCTTGGTTTCGGGCTGGGTTTCCGTCTTGGGGTCGGACGAGGTGCCGTCGGTGGTCCCCGTGGCCGGCGTTTCGGTCTTGTCGTCGTCTTTCGTGGGCTTGGTCTTGCCGCGACGGGGTTTGGTCGGGTTGGCGGAAGTGCCGGAGGCCCCGGCGTTTTCGCCCGAGGAAGCTGCTGCTGGGCCGGCGGGCGCGCCGGTGTCGGCCTGGTCCGCCCATGCGGCGCCCTGACCGGAGGCGATCGCGGTCCCGATGCCGAGTGCGACGGCGAGTCTTCCGACGCGGCCGACGTATCTTGCGGCGCTCATCGTGTCTCCCTGTTGTTCCAGCTAATTAACCTATGGAACAACATGAGGACGCGCCGCGGGGGAGTTTGAGCGGGTTGTGTCCGTCTCGATACGTCAGCGGAGCAGGCCGGCTTCCCGCAGTGCGTCCTCGTACAACTCGATGGCGTGGTCGATGCCCCGGTCGACCCAACTGTCGACGAAGGCCACCCGGTCGGCGATCAGCTGGATGCCGGTGGCCCAGCGCTCGAAATCGCCGGTGCGGCGCAGGATGTCGATCTGCACGCGGGTGCCCTTGAGGTGGATGAAGCCACCCAATTCCGTGGTCTGCGGGCGCAGCACCGTGACGTCGAACTCTTCGATCCGGCCGTCGTCGACGAGTGCCTGCAAGTAGCCACGGGCATCACGTAGGGCCGCGAGGGCCTGGAGTTCCCGTCCCTGGGTGGGCAGCCCCCAGGCGATCCAGATTCCGGTTTCGGACATGGCGCCCTACGCTACGCGCGGGCCGAGCAGTCGGCGGGGAAGTCGCGGGCGTCGCATGGTGCGCGCCACCCATTCGCCGAGCGTGACTCCGGCAGCCAGCGTGCAGCCGACCATGACGGCGGTGAACAGGTTGGAGATGGCCGCCAGCGTCTGGCCGGCCATGATCTCGGACAGCCCGCGATAGACCGCGAGACCGGGCACCAGGGGCGTGATGCCGGCGACGGACACGATGATCGGTGGGACCACCGCGCGCCGGGCGAGTAGGCCACCGGCGAGGCCGACGACCGTGGCGGCGACAGCGGAGGCGACGATCGGACCCAGCCCCGCGTCCAGGATCGTCCCGACCAGTCCGGCCCCGACGGCGCCCGACGCGAACGAGGTGGCCAGCGCCTTGAGGGAGGCGTAGCTGGCGAGGGCGAAGGCCGCGGCCGCGAGGCCGCCGGTGAGCACCATGATCGGCAGCGGTGCGTAGGGGAACACCTCCTGCTGCATCGGCGGCAGGCTGGCGCCGAGGGCGGAGGTGAGTCGCAGCGCGATGCCCACACCGCCGACCAGACCCGCGGTGTAGACCATGACCTCGATGAACCGTCCGGCCGCTGTGACGGGTGCACCGGTGATGGCGTCCTGCACCGACCCGACCAGTGAGAGCCCGGCCATGAGCACGATGATGCCGGACACGATGATGCGGTACGGCGCGACGACGGCGCTGTGTTCCATGGCCAGCTTGTAGATGAACGCGGCCGGTACCGTCGCCATGAAACCGCCCATGACCTGCTGGAAGAAATAGGGCAGGCCGAGCTTGCCGAGCGCGACGTTGGTGCCGTAGATCGCGGCGGTGGTGAAGAACGAGACGACGGCGAGCGTCGGGCTGCCGCCGAGCATGAGCGTCACCGCGGCAGCCATCAGCGCCCAGCCGGACAGCGCGACCTTGCGCGAGTACGGATGGTCGGCGGCGACGATGTGATCGAGCGCCGCACGGGCGGGCTTGAGGCCGAGATGCCCGCGGCCGATCCGCCGGAGCAGCGTGTCCACCTGTTCGAGGCGCGTGTAGTCGAGCGAACGGTATTTCACCGTGCGCATGTAGTTGGTGGGCGGCAGGCCCGGACCGCGCCGAGCGGAGACGTGGATGGCGTTGTAGGTGACGTCGACGGCGCAGTCGGGCAGGCCGTAGGTGGCGGCGACGAACGCGATCTGCTTGCTGGTGTCGATGGCGCCGGTGCCCGAATCCAGGAGCACCTCGCCGACGTTCATCGCCAGCTCCACGACCTCGGTGACGGCATGTTCATCGCTCAGGTCGATGGGCTGCGCAGACGTGATGACGGGCAGGCCCGCGGTGTCGGCGGTGGACGGGCGGTCGCCGAGTATGCGGCGTCGCGCGGAGGCGACGCGATCACGCAGTGTCACACCAGAAGCGTAGGTCCCGAAGGTCGGGCCGCATTGCCAGTGGGCTAGATCACCGGCCGGCGGCGTTCGGTTGTGCCGCGGTCCGCCGACTACACCTTGGACAGGCTCGTCGTCGTGGATGGGCGGGGGTTCTGTTGCGCACAGGGGGAATTGGGCGTGGGTGATTCGCTGCCGGGTGACCGGCTGTGGCGGCGTGCTGCTCGCTGGTGGCCGGTGCTGCTGGCGTTGGCGGCCACGATCGCGCTCGCGATCGGCGGGCAGCATTGGTTCGCCAGTGCCGGCCGTGCAAAACCTGTAGGTGAATCTGCCGCGTCGTTGGCGCAGCGAATCGCCGACGCGGCGACGGCGGCATTCAGCGGATCGACCACGATCGCGGTCGCCAACCCAGCGGTGACACCCGACCAGAGGGCCGCGGGACTACCTGCCGATCCGGTGGCAGGCCTGACCTCGGTGACGCCGGCCGGACCGGTACAGCTGGTCCTCCCCGACGGTCTGGATACCGCCCGACGCACGAGCAGCGGATCGATGGTCTACCCCGATCATGGCGCGGGGTTTGATTTCTTGGCCGAGAACACCGGCACCGGGACCCGCACGGTGGCTCGCATCAACAGCCCGACCGGGGTGCGGATGGTCACCATATTCGTGCGCACGCCCGCCGACACCGTGCTGCTCGCCCATGCCGACGGATTTGTCACCATCAACCGGGCCACCGCGACGGCGGAAACCGTCGGGATGTTCGCTCCGGCCGAAACCCGCGACGCCGCAGCACAACTCGTGCCGTCGTCGTACCTGGTCCGCCGGCTGAGGCCGGGCCTCTACCAGTTCTCTGAGGTCATCGATCCGCGCTCCGACACTGCCTGGCCGGTTTTCGTGGATCCGCCATTGCAGGTAAATGGGTTGTTCGACTCGATCGCCGGCACGGAGTCCAGTGCCGCGGTCGTCGTCGCCGGGGCCGCGGTCGCGGTGACCGGTGTGGGTGGGCCGGCCGGTGCTGCCGCGATCGCCGCAGCAGAGGCCAACGTCGGTGCCGCTGGGCGGCAGATCGCCGCAGAAGCCATGCCGGACAACCACACTCTGGGGGTCGTTTCCACGATCGCCGACACGGCCACCATGCTCACCCCTGGCGGTGCGGCCAAGAAGGTCGCCGAAGAAGGCGCCGACATCGTCGCCAAACAGGTACTCACGCAGACTGACGACGTCATCGACGCCGCCAAGGCCGTCCCCAACCCAGCACAGCTGCGCGAGGACATCGCCGCCGTCGGCTCCGTCGGGTGAACCGACCTAGGATTGAGGTCAGCGTGGGGGCGAGGGGGATGAAAAGTGACCGATGATCCGGTGATCGCACAGTTGGTGCAGGCAGTCGAGCAGAGTCCAGACGCGCTGGCCCTGCGCCTGCACCTCGCCGGAATGCTGGCCGAACGGGGCAGGCACGCCGAGGCATTGGCGCACTGCGGCGCGGTACTGGCCGCCGACCCGACCGACAACACGGCGCAACAGTTGTTGCAGCAATGCACTGCGGCACTGGCCGCCCCGGCGCCGGCGCCTGAACCCGAAGTACCGCAACCGAAGTCATCGTTCGACTGGGACGCGGCCGAGGATCAGGTATCCGACATCGTCAAGCCCGCTTTTGTCGATGAACCCGCGCAGGCCGTGGGAGAGGACGACTTCGAGGCGGTCACCCGCAGTGAGGTGCGGCTCGCCGACGTCGGCGGCATGGACGCTGTGAAGAAACAGCTCGAACTCTCGCTGCTCGGACCGCTTCGCAACCCAGAACTGATGAAGGCCTACAAAATGTCGGCTCGCGGCGGTCTGCTGCTCTATGGGCCGCCCGGGTGCGGGAAGTCGTTCATCGCCAAGGCGGTATCGGGCGAGCTGGGCGCGAACTTCTATCAGGTCGGCATCGCAGATGTGCTGCACCGCTGGTTCGGCGAGAGCGAACGCAGCATCCGCTCGGTCTTCGACACCGCGCGGCGTAACGCGCCGTGTGTGCTGTTTTTCGACGAGGTCGACGCACTGGGCCACCGCCGGTCCGCGTTGAGCGGTACGTCCGGTATCCGGACCATCGTCAATACCCTGCTGGAGGAACTGGATTCGGCCTCGGCGAGCAACGACGGGGTGTACATCCTGGGCGCCACCAACGCGCCATGGGATGTCGATGCGGCGCTGCGTCGGCCAGGACGGTTCGACCGGATGGTTTTCGTCGGGTTGCCCGACACCGCGGCCCGGGCCGGCATCGCGCGGCTGCACCTGCAGGATCGTCCGATCGAGGGAATCGACCTCTCTACGGTGGCGGCCCGTACCGCGGGCTTCTCCGGCGCGGACCTGGCTCATGTCTGTGACACCGCAACGCAATTGGCGATGGCCGACTCGCTACACACCGGGCAGGTGCGGCCGGTGCGGATGTCCGATGTGGAGACGGCGCTGCAGCAGGTTCGCCCGTCGACCGGTCCGTGGTTCGATACCGCCCGCAACGTCGTCGAATTCGGCAATCGGGACGGTACCTACGACGAACTGGCAAAGTACTTGCGCCGCAACAAGATTCGGTGACAGCCGACGCCGCCGATGCCGCGCTGCAGCAGGCGCGGTTGTACCTCGACGTTGACAACCATCAGCGCGCCCGCGAGGTGCTGGCTGGTGCACTTTCGATGGCGCCGGATGATCCGGTGCTGCTCATCCTCGATGCCCAGGCCGCCGTCGGGCTCGGCGACCACATCGGTGCCGAGCGCCGCCTCTATGCGGCACTGAAATCGGTCCCCGACAATGAGCATGCGATTCGCTTGTATGCGTTGGCGCTTCGCGGGCAAGGGCGACTGCACGAGGCGAAGTGGATGGCCTGGCGAGCGGTCTGCGGCAACCCGAACGAGTACCGAACCCACTTGGTGTACGCCCAAATCCTGTCGGATGAAGGCTGGCTGGATGCCGCGCTGACCGAGGTCACCGAAGCGATCCGCCTGGAGCCCTCAGATCCGGATCTGTTTGTCCTGCGGGGAAACATCTTTCGGAAGCTGTCTCGAACCGCCGAATCGGATGCCGAATACACTGCCGCGCTCCGGCTGCAACCCGATCACGCAAATGCGACGCACAACCTGGCGGTCAACCGGATGGCGCGGGGACGGCTCTTGGGCGCGCTGCGGGGCTTCCTCGGTGCCGGCACGCTCGACCCTGCCCTCGGCGGTCTGGCACGCCGAAATATCGCACTCGCGATGGCCCGGTGGCTGCGGTGGTGCACTGTCGGCGTGCTGTTCCTGCTGTGGCTGCTGCTCGTCACGGCAGCTCCGGGCAACACGCTGGGTATGGGACCGCGGGTCGGGATCGCCGTGGTGACCGTGGGTCTTGGCGCTGCTCTGGGAAAGCTGGTGGTCACCGTCGGGCGCCGGACCTTGGCTTCGGCCCTGAAGAGCCAGCCACTGCTGGCGGTGCGTCTGGTGATCGTTGTCGTCGCGGTGGTGCTGGGGGCTCTCACGACAGTCAGCCCGCGACAGTTGGAGGTGGTACAGGTCGGTGCTCCGATGCTGCTCGTCGTCAGCATCGTGCTGGCCTGGGTAAGCCGCTTCACGCGGCACTAGTACGACTGCCCATTGGCGTATCGCTCGCGACGGAAGTGGCGGCCGTTGCCGCGGTTACGGCTCTTGTACGTCGGCAGCTGTGAGTCGCAGTTCGGGCAGACCAACCGCAGGTTCTCCCGGCGGTTGTTCGTCGGGTCGCCGTCGATGTGATCCAGTACCAACGCCAGCGGCAGGTCTTGCCAGGATGTGTCTCCGCCACAGATCGCGCAGCAGCCGGATTGAGCGTCTCCGATGTATTGCCGAACATAGTGATCCTGGTAGGTGCCGAGGGACGCCTCTCCGGTCTCAAGCCACCGTTTCGTCTTCGCGTCGCGGCGGGCCGACGCCTGGCATGCGTTACTGCAGTAGACCTTTTGGCTGCGCTTCAAGAGCGGATTACCGCAAGCGAGACATGACCTCATGGGCGGACGCTACGACGGGCCACCGACACGTAGACACGGGATGATGGAGCCTCCTATCGGGATTGAACCGATGACATTCCGCTTACAAGGCGAACGCTCTACCACTGAGCTAAGGAGGCATGCGGTCCGAGAAGGCTCGAACCGCCCAGAATCCTAACCCGTCAGGGTGCCTGGGTGGATCCCGGCTGGTCCTGGCCGTTCTCGTCCACGACCCGCTGCGAGGCCGCGGCCCGAGCCGCCGCGCGCCTGCCGCGCTGACGGCTCCCCGGAATCCGGCCGGCGATGTTGCTCAGCGGATTCACCGCGTCGTTGAGCACGAGCACCGCGTCGTACAGCTTGTCGACGGTCGGGGCGAGCCCAGCGAGTACGGGCGCCAGTTGGTTGAGGTTGTCGACGACGTCGTTCAACTTCATCAGGGCGCCGTCGGGTGCGGTGAGGACGTCGATGGCGCCGCCTTCGTCGAGCAGTCGTTCGGCGATGCCGCCCTCGCTGAGCAGTCGGTCCACCAGGCCGCCGTCGGCGAGCATCTTGTCGACCGATCCGCCATCGCCGAGCAGGCGGTCGGCGATGCCGTCCGCTCGCAGCACCCGATCGACCACGCCGTTGTCGGCCAACAGTCGGTCGGCGATGCCACCTTCGCCGATCAACCGGTCGGCGATGCCCTCCGGTCGAAGGACCCGGTCCACAATGCCGCCGTCGGCGAGCACCTGGTCCACGACGCCGCCTTCGGCGAGACCGCGGTCGGCCACCCCGCCCGGGGCGAGCACCCGGTCAAGGATGCCGTCGGTGGACAGCACGCGGTCGACGACACCGCCGTCGGCGAGGACGCGGTCGGCTGGGCCGCCCGGTTCGAGCAGTCGGTCGACGATGCCGCCGGTACTCAGCAGTCGGTCCACCACACCGTCGTCGGCAAGGAAGCGGTCGGCCGGTCCGTCCTTCGCGATCAGGCGGGCGGCGATGCCGTCCTCGCTGAGTACCCGGTCCACGACACCGTCGGGGGCGAGCACCTGTTCGGCGAAGCCGCCCGGGGCGAGCACTCGCGACAACGCGCCGTCGTCGGATGTCAATTGGTCCAGCAAGCCACCGTCGAGGGTCAGCTGGTCGATGATGCCGCCTGGTGCCAGTGCTCGCGTCACGGCACCACCTTCCGCGGTGAGGCGGTCGAGGAGGCCGCCGTCCTGGCTGATCTGGTCGACCAGACCGCCCGGGCGTAGTAGTCGATCGAGCACGCCGCCCGGCGCCAGCGCCCGGCCGAGGGGAGCGTCGTCGTCGATCAGTCGGGTGAGGCGACCGGCCCGGCTGAGCGCGTCGTCGAAGCCGAAGATGCGGCTCATCGACGGGGCGACGATCGCCGGCCCGCTGCCGTTCAGACCCCGCTGGACGGCGGTGACGGTGTCGCCGGCGATTTCGAGGCTGGCGGAGGCGATGCGGAGCGGTGTCGAGGCCAGGTCTGACAGGGCTTTACCCAAATCCATCGGCCAAGTGTATGGCGCCGGTCACATCCGATGTGGCCGAGGTGCGAGAGGTCTGGCAAATGCCTGCGCGACTCACAGTATCTTCACAGCCACCAGGCAGGGAGGATTTAAGGCCTGCGAGGACCATGGCTGCATGGCCATGGCTGCACTTCCCGAGGCGACGCCCGAAGCACGGATTCTGGTAGTCGACGACGAGACCAATATCGTCGAGCTACTTTCGGTGAGCCTGAAGTTCCAGGGCTTCGAGGTGCACTCCGCCTCCAACGGCCCCGCCGCGCTGGACAAGGCCCGCGAGGTCAAGCCGGATGCGGTGATCCTCGACGTGATGATGCCGGGCATGGACGGGTTCGGCGTGCTGCGCCGGATGCGGGCCGACGGTATCGATGCGCCGGCGCTGTTCCTCACGGCCCGCGACAGCCTGCAGGACAAGGTCGCCGGTCTGACGCTCGGCGGCGACGACTATGTCACCAAGCCGTTCAGCCTCGAAGAGGTGGTGGCGCGGCTGCGGGTGATCCTGCGCCGCACCGGCCGTGGTGTCGAAGAGCCGCGCAGCGCCCGGCTGACGTTCGCCGACATCGAACTCGACGAAGACACCCACGAGGTGTGGAAGGCCGGGGAACCGGTCTCGCTGTCGCCCACCGAGTTCACGCTGCTGCGCTACTTCATCATCAACGCGGGCACCGTCCTGTCGAAGCCGAAGATCCTCGATCACGTGTGGCGTTACGACTTCGGCGGTGACGTGAACGTCGTCGAGTCCTACGTGTCGTACCTGCGCCGCAAGATCGACACCGGCGAGAAGCGCCTGCTGCACACCCTGCGCGGTGTCGGCTACGTGTTGCGCGAGCCGCGGTGATGAGCGCGCGCGCGAAGAACAGACAACACTGAGCGCTTTGCGCGATTCCTGGGTGGACATCGCCAACAATGGAGTGATGACACGCCTGCGTTCACGCGGCATTCCGCTGCGGCTGGGGCTGGTCGCCGCGACCGTCCTGCTGGCGGCCTGCGGTCTGCTGGCCTCCGGCATCGCAGTCACGTCGATCATGCAGCACAGCCTGGTCAACCGCGTCGACGAAACCCTGCTCGACGCCTCCCGCAGCTGGGCGCAGGAGCCGCGGCGGATGCCCGCCACTCCGATCGAGGGCCCGAACCCGGCACGGCCGCCGTCGAACTTCTATGTGCGCGGCATCGATCCCGACGGCCGGGTGTGGATCGCCGTCAACGACAACGATGCGCAGCCGTCCCTGCCGGACAGCAACGACGTCGGCCCGGTGCCGACGACGGTCGGCTCGATCCATCATTCGGATGTCAAATGGCGGGCCATGACGGTGCGCGGCCCGGCCGGCGAACTGACGACGGTCGCGATCGACCTGTCCGACGTGACGTCGACGGTGCGGGCGCTGGCCTGGTCGCAGGTCGGCATCGGCGCCGCGGTGCTGTTGATCCTGGGCGTCGCCGGGTACGTCGCGGTGCACCGCAGCCTGCGGCCGCTCGTCGAGGTGGAGCGGACGGCCGCCGACATCGCCGCCGGGCAGCTCGACCGTCGTGTGCCGGCACGGGACTCGCGGACGGAAGTCGGCCGATTGTCGTTGGCGCTCAACGGAATGCTCGCGCAGATTCAGGGCGCGGTGGCCTCATCGGAGCAGTCGGCGGAGACGGCGCGTACCTCCGAGGAGCGGATGCGGCGCTTCATCACCGATGCCAGCCACGAGCTGCGGACGCCGCTGACCACGATTCGCGGCTTCGCCGAGCTGTACCGGCAGGGCGCTGCCAGTGACGTCGAGATGCTGATGAGTCGGATCGAGAGCGAGGCCCGCCGGATGGGTCTGCTGGTCGAGGATCTGCTGCTGCTGGCGCGGCTGGACCAACAGCGGCCGCTGGAGCAGCGCCCCGTCGACCTGTTGATCCTGGCCACCGACGCGGTGCACGACGCCCGGTCGATCGCACCGTTGCGGACGGTGTCGCTGGAACTGCTGGACGGGCCGGGCACCCCGGAAGTCCTGGGCGACGAAGCCCGGTTGCGCCAGGTGCTGGGCAACCTGGTGATGAACGCGGTGCAGCACACCCCGGAGTCCGGTGGCATCACCGTGCGGGTCGGCACGGTCGACGGCGACGCGGTACTCGAGGTGTGCGACCAGGGCCCTGGCCTCACGGCCGAGGATGCCCACCGCATCTTCGAGCGCTTCTACCGCACGGACTCGTCGCGCACCCGGACCAGCGGCGGCACGGGCCTCGGGCTGTCGATCGTCGACTCGCTGGTGCGGGCGCACGGCGGCGTCGTCACCGTGACCACGGCGCCGGGCCACGGCTGCCGATTCACGGTGCGTCTGCCCCGGGTCGGCGGCGCCGCCGGCTCTGCCGAAGTAGCCGGCTCAGCCGGCGGTGCCGAGGGCGGCGACGATCTTGGCCTGAGCCTCGTCGAGTGATTCCGGCGACGGGTTGCGGTCGACATTGGCGAAGCCGAAGTCGGACAGGTTGCGGGCCGGGAAGACGTGCACGTGCAGGTGCGGCACCTCGAGCCCGGCGATGATCACACCGGCGCGGGGCGCGTCGAACGCCGTGCACACCGCGCGGCCGATCTGCTGTGACACCGCCATGACCTTGCCCCACAGCTCGGGGTCCAGTTCCTGCCAGTTGTCCACCTCGGCCCGGGGCACGACAAGCGTGTGGCCCTGCGTCATGGGCTCGATGGTGAGGAACGCGACGACGTCGTCGTCCTCGTAGACGAATCGGCCCGGCAGGTCGCGGTTGATGATCATGCTGAAGACGGTCGGCATGGGCCCAGCCTATTGCTCGACGCGGGTGCCGGACAGCCAGGGATCGATGTGCGTGGCGAAGGGGCTGTCGCCGATGGTCTCGTAGTCCTGCTGAAAAGCGTCCGCCGTCAGGTGTTTTCGCGGATTCCGGCCGGTCCCGATGAATCCCGCGAGCTCGAAGTCGAGGGCGCGGGACAGCGATTTGTTGCCGCCGAAGTAGACGGCGCGTTTGACGGCCGCGATGGCGTAGGGGGAGCGCCGGGACAGCCGCTGCGCGGTGGCGTGGACGTCGTCGAGGAGGTTTGCGGCGGGCACGAGTCGGTGCACGACGCCGGCGTCGAGTGCTTCCCGCGCGGTCAGCGGTCGGCCTTCCAGCATGTGTTCCAGTGCGGCGGACATGCCGAGCATGGCCGGAAGTCGTTGGCTGCCACCGCCTCCCGGCACCAGGCCCGCGAGAATCTCGATCAGGCCGATGCGGACCTGGTCGGCGTCGGCGGCGATCCGCAGGTCGCAGAACAGCGCGAGCTCGAACCCGCCACCGAGGGTCGTGCCGTTGATGGCGGCGAGGTAGACGACGCCCGAGCGGTTCATCCGGGTGATGGTCCGCTTGAGGATGGCGCTGTAGACGATGCCGGTGCCCCAATCGCCGCCGCGGGTCTCGGTGGCCTTGAGCAGGGCCGGGACGCGCATGGCGGCGTTGTTGAGCTTGATGGACCAGCCCACGGCGCGCGGCGGCAGCGGCGGCGTCGCCAGCTGGAAGAACAGTTGCACCTGTTCAGGTTCGGAGTGCGAGATGAACTTGTCGCCGGTCCCGGTCAGGATCACCGCGCCGACCTCGGGATCTAGATCCGCGGCGCGGGTCAGCCGGTCCATGTCCTTGACCAGCCGCAGCGACAGGAACTGGTTCGGCGGGTCGTCGAACCGCGCGGTGAGGACGCGGCCGTCCTGCTGCAGCGTCAGGGTTTCCAGGTCCAGCTCGGCGGTACGTACCGGGGCTCGTCGTGGCACGGCGGTCTTCCTAGGAGTTCACGGTCTGGACCAGGGCTGGGATGGGCCCGTCCGGCACGATGGTGAGGGGCGCAGTGATGGGGAACGTCGATTCGCGCGACGTCAGCCGGCAGTGCCGGACGATCGACGCCAGCTCCAGGGTCGCCGCGGTCAGGGCGAAGAACTCGCCGATGCACGACCGCGGCCCGCCGCCGAACGGCAGGAACTGCCATTGCATCCGCGAGCGGCCCGCGCTGAACCGGTCGGGATCGAATTCCAGTGGGCGGTCCCATAATTCCGGGTCTCGGTGCATGGCGTACACGCCGACCAGCAGCATGCTGCCCGCCTCGACGCGGAAACCGTCGACTGCCATGTCCTGCCGGGCAATCCGCATCACACCGGGCGTCGGGCCGCCGAGACGCAGGGCCTCCTGGATGACGCTCACGGTGTAGGGCAGCTGGCTGCGCGGATTGGTCCGCAGTGCCGCCTCGTCGACCGCCGACACCTCGGCCGCGACGCGGTCATAGATGTCGGGATGACGGCCCAGCGACCAGAGTGCGTAGGCGAGCGTCGTCGCGGTGGTCTCCAGCCCGGAGGCCAGGAAGATGACGAGCTCGTGGCAGATCTCCTCGTCCGTCAACGGTTCTGAGGTCTCCGGATCCCGGGCCTCCATCATCGCGCGGACCAGGGGCGCGCTCAGCTCCGGATCGGTGCGGCAGTCCTGCAGGATCTGTGCGGCGAGGTCGTGCGCCACCTTGTTGAATCTGACCGCGAAGCGGCGTTCCCTGGTCGGCACCCAGCTCGGCAGCTTCACCGGTGCGCGGCCCCGGTCGGCGATGTACTTGCTGATCCGGCGTAGTGGATCAACCAATTCGTCTGTGTAGGAACCGGGTTCGAATCCCATGATGGTGCGGCCGAGCACCCGCATGGTGATCCGCCGGCTCTCCTGGTCGAGGTCGATCTCGGACCCGTCGCGCCACGAGGTCGCGGCGTCGGCGGCGATGTCGTACATCTGCCCGTTGAGTTCGGCGATGCGTGCGGTGGTGAACACCGGTTGCAGCATGCGCCGCCGCCCGACCCATTCCCGGTGGCTGAAATTCAGCAGCGATCCGCCGTTGAGCTTCTGCTGCTCGGTCATGAACGGGAAGTCGCGGTCGACGGCCGGGTACGTGGCGGTCAGGACGTCGCGAGCGCCCTGCGGAGAAGTCACGGCGACGATCGGCGGCATCATCCACTTCGGGGCGATCCGCACGGTGGTGACCGGACCGCCCGCGTCGCGGAAGGTCTCACATCCGCTGTGCGCCAACTGGATTGCGGCAATTCGCTCGCGCAGGCTCAAGGGTACGTCGGGGGCCGGCGGCAGCCGGCCGACATCGGTTGTATCGGTTGACACTGTCGGCTCCTGTCGTCAGATGCCGTACCGGACACCGGTGTGGTGTTCGGCGGCAACCCAATTCGCGGTCATCAGAGCCTGGTCGGTGGCGGCGCGGCCGGCCTTCGCCGGAGCCGGGAGGCCGCGCATCCCGAAGAACCGGTTGGGCCCGTAGTAGCCGCCGGCGACGACGTCGTCCGCGGCGGCGGCGTAGGTGATCGACAGGGCCGCAACGTCCGCCGGCTGACCGATGGCCCGGCACGAGGCACGCCACGAGACGTCGCCCCACTTGCGGCCGGAGTGCATGCCCGCGTCGGTGTCGGCCCAACCGGGTTGTGCGGATACCGATTTCACCGTGCTCCCGGCAGCGGTGAGGCGGCGCTGCAGCTCACCCGCGAACAACAAGTTGGCGAGCTTGGCCTGGCAGTACCCGTCGAACGCGGAGTACCTGCGGGTGCGCCACCCGGGATCGGCGGGCGCGAGCTTGCCGAAGCCCGGTCGGCCGACGAACTCGTGTGCCCGGCTGGTGACCACCACGACCCGGTCGGTGATGCGGTCCAGGAGCTGGCCGACCAGCGCGAAATGTCCGAGATGGTTGATGCCGGTGTGTAATTCGAAACCGTCGGCGGTCAGTCCGTAGGGCACGTGACACACCCCGGCCAGCGCGATGACGGTGTCGACGGGGCCACAGGCAGCCGCTGCGGACTTCACAGAGTCCAGGTTGGCCAGGTCGAGATTCAGAGTCTTCGCGGCAGGGCCGATTTCGGCGGCCAACGCCTCGGCTTGCTCAGGGCGGCGGCACGCCAGGATGACCTGAGCTCCCGCATTCGCCAGGTGCCGCGCGGTGGCGGCGCCGAGGCCGCCGTTGGCACCGGTGATCAGGACTGTCCGGCCGGTCTGGTCAGGAATGTGCGCGCCGAGCCAGTCTTTGGCCACTTTGGTGGCATTGGCGCCGATCGACCGTGTCATCTAGCCGCGGGCCCACTTGGGCTGGATGAAGATGCCCTCGGCTTCGATGGTGACGCCCTGGTCGTCGGCGATGTGGGCGACGCCGTAGGCCTTGAAGCCCTCGGTGCGCACGATGCGTGCTTCGGCTCGCAGCTTGCCCAGCGGGGTGGGGCGCACGTACTTCACGTTGATGGTGCCGGTGAACCGGGTCGTGCCGTCGTTCGACGACACTTCGCCCAGCACATGGTCGAGAATCATGGCGCAGACGCCGCCGTGCGCGTGGTTGGGCGGGCCCTCGTAGGCGGCGCCGAGGGAGAACTCGGACCAGACGTAGTCCTTTGCTTCGAGAACGACGGTCAGCGGCGGTGCGACCGGGTTACGCAGCCCCACAACGGCATTGGCCCATGGCAGCCACTCACCTTCGGTGGTGAAGCGCAGGCCCCAGGTCTTCTCCAGCTGCTTGGACCGCAACCGCGCGGTGGCCGATTCGATCTCGGCTTTCGCGGCCGCGATGGTGTCGGCGTCGGCGTCGCTGCGGACCGTCGCATCCATCAGTTCCCGGACCGATTGGGTCAGCGGCTCGAATACGGAACGGAGGCGTTCGGCTTCCTCGGGGCTGAGGGTGTCGGTGCTGAAGTCGAGCATGTCGCTACTAGAACATGTTCTACCGGACGCTGTCGAGCCCAAAGTTTGCTGCGATGGTCGTCGAGGGTTTGCCACAGCGGCGGGCGTCGCGGCAGTGGGCGCGCGGTCCGCAAGCTGATTCACAGCATTGGTCGGTGTCCTTCGAAACACTGTTATCGGTTGTGCGGCAACGTGGTTCCCGCTGTGACGGGGGTTACATCAATCATTGCGTCGAGCAACTATTGAAACAGGTTCTAACTAGTTCGCTAAATTGATAATTAACGCCTCCGACGTGGATATTTACGCCAAAGCAATATGGACTGCACCGGGATTGCGTGTTACAAACTATTGCCGTTAGTTGCTGATATCAGTACGGCGAAGAACAGCCATGCCGTTATGTCCACGCGCACACGACAGTTCTGAGCAGTCCGCGGATTGCGTGCCGCCGCTCGTGGATGACGTTGCCGAGGAGGACAAGAATCTTGACCAATCCAGTAGTCGTTGCGTATGCGCGAACCCCGTTCACGCGTTCGCTGGTAGGTGGACTGGCCAACGTTTCTGAGTTCGACCTCGCGAGCACGGTGATCCGTGAGGTGATCGACCGCGCCGGCGTCGACCCGCAGTGGATCGACAACATCGTGATGGGTGAGGTGCTGCAGGGCGGCGGCTGCATCGCCCGCTACTCGGCCCTGGACATGGGGCTGCCGCTGGACACCCCGGCCGTCGCGGTCGGCGGTTGGTGCGCTTCGGGAATGATGGCGATGCACCAGGCCGTGGCGACCATCAAGGCGGGCATGGGCAAGTGCGTCATCGCCGGCGGCCTGAACACGCCGTCGGCGTCACCCTTGGCGGGTCCGCAGTTCGCGGCCACCGGCATCACCGACACCAAGATCGCCCCGATGCATCCCGGCATCGGCGAGATGCCGGCGCTCGACCTGGCCCGCACCCTCGGTGAGGGCACCGCGCGGATGTTCGGTCTGACCCGCGAAGAGGTCGACGAGTGGTCGGCCCGGGCGCACACCCTGGCCTCGGACGCCATCGACGCGGGCGTGCTCGATGTCGAGAAGGTTGCCGTAACTGTCGACGGCACAGCCGTTTTCGATGACGAACTGCCGTGCCGCGACTTCAACATGAAGAACCTGTCCGCGCTGACGTCGTTCCTCGGTGAGGACTGCACGGTGACGCCGGGCAACCAGACGGGCCTCACCGACGGTGCCGCCGCCGTGATGATCTGCGACCCCGACTTCGCCGCAGCGCAGGGCCTGACCCCGCTGGCGGAGATCGTCGGCTGGTCGGTCGTCGGCTCGGAGCCCGAGCGCGCCACCGAGGCCGCGATCACCGCCACCCGGCGCGCCCTCGACGGCGCCGGCATCGGCATCGAGTCCGTCGACCTGTACGACGTCCACGACTCCTACGCCTCGATCGGCATCGCCTACGAACGCTCGCTGCACATCGGCCGCGACCGGCTCAACGTGCACGGCGGCGGCCTGGCGCTCGGCCACCCCTACGGTGCCTCCGGTACCCGCGTGGCCGGCACCTTGATCAATGAACTGCAGCGCCGCGGCGGCGGTATCGGCGCCGGTGCGATCGTCAGCGCGGGCGGCCTGGGTGCCGCCGTCGTGCTCAACGTCTTCCCGCCGGCGGCGTGACGCGACGATGCTCGAGCTGATCTCGCGCGTCGTCATCGCCGCGCCCAAACGGATTCTCCTGGCCACCGTCATTCTGATGTCGCTCTTCGGGGTCCTGTCCGCACCCGTCGCAGACATGCTCGGCGCCGGTGGATTCACCGACCCCGACGCCCAGTCCAACCGCGCCAACAAGGTGCTCACCGAAGAGTTTCACCGCGGCTTCGTCAACCTGAATCTGCTGGTGCAGGCCAAGCAACCGGTGACCTCGGCGCCGGTGCGGGTCCAGGTGGACCGGCTGGTCACCGAGTTGCGCGGCACCGAGCACGTCGCCCGGGTGCTGTCGCCGTTCGAAGCTCCTGATCCGGTCGCGGCCGGTCTGGTGAGCAAAGACGGGCGCTCGGCTCTGGTCATCGCCTTCATGGACGGCAACGAGACCACCGGCATCGCGTCCTCCACCGCGTTGGTGGAACGCTATGTCGGCGGGCGGGATCCGGGCCTCACCATCTCGGCGGGTGGTCCCGGCGCCGTGTACTCCGCGGTCAACGAGCAGAGCCGGCACGATCTGACCCTCAGCGAGGCCATCGTGCTGCCGCTGACGTTCCTGGTCCTGGTGTGGGTGTTCGGCGGCGTGGTCGCGGCCCTGGTGCCGCTGGCAGTCGGGGCCTTCGCGATCTCGGGTTCGGTTGCGATCCTTCGGGTGCTGGCCGAGTTCGTCGACGTCTCGATATTCGCGCTCAACCTCGCGGTGGCGTTGGGACTGGCCCTGGCCATCGACTACTCGCTGCTGCTGGTGAGCCGGTACCGCGAGGAGATCGGCGACGGCTCCCATCCCGACGAGGCGTTGCGGCGCACCATGCGCACCGCCGGCCGCACTGTCGTCTTCTCGGCGGCCACGGTCGCGCTGTGCCTGGCGACCATGGCGGTCTTCCCGATGTACTTCCTGCGGTCGTTCGCCTACGGCGCGGTGTCGGTGGTGGCCATGGCCGCGCTCGCCGCGCTGGTCATCACGCCGGCCGCCATCCGGGTCACCGGCAAGCGGATCGGCAAGCCGGGTCAGCGTGGTCCGCTGACCGAATCACGTTGGTACACCTGGACGCACGCGGTGATGCGTCGTCCCAGGATCGCGGCGGCCGTCACCCTGATTCCGCTCGTCATCGTCGGGCTGCCGTTCCTCAACATCAAGTTCGGCTTCCCCGATGACCGCATCCTGCCGACCACGTCATCGGCGCGTCAGGTCGGTGACCACATGCGCAGTGACTTCACGCAGGACGCCGGGTTGCCGGTGCACATCGTCCTGTTGCACGGCAACGGAACCCGCGACAACGCCGCCATCGACGCCTACGCCGCGGAGCTGTCCAAGGTGCCGACCGTGGTGGCCGCGGCCGGACCGGGTGCCACCTACGCCGGTGGACGCGCGATCGGTCCCGCCGGGCACGAGGCCGGTACCGGCACCGACGCCAGCTTCCTGACGGTGACCACCACGACGCTGCCCTTCAGCGCGGCGTCCGACGAAGCGCTGGACCGGCTGCACGCCGTGCCGCCGCCGGCCGGGATGACGCCGCTGTTCACCGGTGCCGCGCAGTCCAACCGCGAGGGCGTCGAGGCCATCGCCACTCGGGTGCCGACCATGCTGGGGCTGATCGCGGTGGTGATGTTCGTCCTGCTGTTCCTGCTGAGCGGCAGCGTGATCATCCCGTTGAAAGCGTTGGTGCTCAACGCCTTGTCACTCACCGCGACGTTCGGTGCGCTGGTGTGGATCTTCCAGGAGGGTCACCTCGGCGGCCTCGGCACCACGGTGGTGGGCACTTTGGTATCGACCATGCCGGTGCTGATGTTCTGTGTCGCGTTCGGTCTGTCGATGGACTACGAGGTGTTCATCATCGCCCGCATTCGCGAATTCTGGCTTGCCTCAGACAAATCCGATCAGGCCGGCCGCGAATCGGTGGCACTTGGTCTGGCCGGCACCGGCCGGATCGTCACCGCTGCAGCGCTCGTCATGGCCATCACGTTCGCCGGGCTCGTCGCGTCGCAAGTGTCGTTCCTGCGCATCTTCGGGTTCGGGCTGGCGGTCGCGATCCTGGTGGACGCCATCGTGATCCGGACGGTGCTGCTGCCGGCCGTCATGGTGCTCCTGGGCAAGGCGAACTGGTGGGCGCCGGCACCACTGGCCCGGCTCCATGCCCGCATCGGTCTGAATGAGGGTGCGCCAGAAGAGAATTCGTCAATTCCAGCGGAAGTCGGGTAATGAATCAGATGGTGACACGGAGCCTGCTGTTGACCGGTGCCACCTCGGGGCTGGGGCTCGGGCTGGCGAAACGCGTGGTGGGACAGCCCGGTTGGCACGCGGTGCTGCCGGTCCGCAATGCCAAACGGGGCGAAGAACTGAAGGCGGCGCTCGGTGACCGTGCCGCGGCCGGCACCACCCATATCGTGGTGTGCGACCAGGGCAGCCAAGAGAGCGTGCGCAACGCCGCCGCCGAGATCGCGCGCCTGGTGGCGGACGGCGTCATCCCGCCACTGTGCACCGTCGTGCTCAATGCCGCAGTGCTGCGCAACGATGCGCACGAGCTCAGTCCCGACGGCATCGAATTGACCGTGGCCACCAACCTTTTGGCCCCGCACTCGCTGCTGGCGCGGATCAGTCCCCAGCTGGCCGCTGATGCGCGCGTCATGATCGTCGGGTCGCCGACCATCCGCCAGACCCTGTTCCAGCGACTGGCTCGGGTCAAGACCGCCCAGTGGCAGCCGCTCGCCGAGCAGTGCCTGCCCAGCGATGACGGAGTCCAGGCGTACGCGCGCACCAAACTCGGCTTGTTCTACCTGTCCCGCGCGGCCGGCGGCCTGGTGCCCGAGGGCATGTCCGCGGCGTATTTCGATCCGGGCGTGATGCCCGGGACGAACATCCTGCGCGAACGTGGTCAGTTCAGCCAGGTCTACTGGCGCCGGGTGCTGCCGTACATCGCGTGGACGTTCGGCGGGGTCACCGTCGGCCGCGGCGCGCGGTCGATGTCGCCCTATGTGCTGCACCAGAAGTCGATGGGGGACAGCGGATTCCTCTCGGTCAAGTGGGGTAAGCGCGCACCGGCAGTCGACCCGGCGCGGGTGCACGAGTACTTCGTGGAGGCCAACGAGATCACCGGAATCGGCGAGTCCGACGCCGCGCCGTGGTGGTCGCAACCGGACCGCCTGCTCGGCCAGGCGGTCGGGCCCCGAGCCTGATGGCGCCACGCAAGTCACTGGTCATGGGAGCCAGTGGCTTCCTCGGCTCCCACGTGACGCGTCAGCTCGTCGAACGCGGCGACGACGTCCGGGTGCTGCTGCGGGAGAGTAGCGCGACCCGCGGCATCGACGATCTCGACGTCGAGCGTTGCTACGGAGACATTTTCGACGACGACGCCGTGCGGTCCGCGATGGCCGACCGGGACGTCGTCTTCTACTGCGTCGTCGACGCCCGGGCCATGCTGCCCGACCCGGCGCCGTTGTTCCGGACCAACGTCGATGGCCTGCGGCAGGTGCTCGACATCGCGGTGGACGCCGAGCTCGACAAGTTCGTCTTCGTCAGCACCATCTGCACCATCGCCGTCAGCGCGGACGGCAGCGCGGTCACCGAGGAGACCCCGTTCAACTGGGCGGACAAAGGCGGCGACTACGTCCGATCACGGCGTGCCGCAGAACAACTCGTGCTGGATGCGGTCGCCGAACGGGGATTGCCCGCCGTCGCGATGTGTGTGTCGAACACCTACGGCCCACGGGACTGGCAGCCTACGCCGCACGGCGAGATCGTGGCGCGCACCGCCGTCGGCCGGATGCGGTTCTACGCCGCCCACGCGGCCGCGGAAGTGGTCGGTATCGAGGACGCGGCACGGGCGCTGCTTCTGGCAGCTGAGCGCGGCCGCGTCGGGGAGCGCTACATCATCTCGGAGAGCTACCTGCCGCTGCGCACCATCTTGGAGACGGCGGCCGACGAAACCGGCGTCCGGCCACCACGATTCGGCATCCCGAAGGCCGCCATGTACGCGGGCGCCTACGCCTCGCTGCCGCTACGCGCGGTGCGCCCGGGCAAGATACCGCCGCTGCTCACCATCACGCGGCTGCTGCACCTGACGTCACCGGCGGACAACAGCAAGGCGCGGCGGGAGTTGGGCTGGGAACCGGAGCCGACGGTGAACGCCATCCGCCGCGCGGCCCGGTTCTATGTTGAACATGTGGAATAACGCCGAGAGGCCAGTTATCGCACGGATTTTCGAGAAATACGTGTGACAACTGGCCAGTCGGCGGTTACTCGGCAGGCTGCTCGAACTTCATGGCCTCGAGGTTCCAGTAGCCGCGCAGGTTGGTGATCAGCCCCTCTGCGTTGACCTTGTACGTGAAAGGACCGCGGACGGTCGCGACGAAACCGTTCGGGAATTCGGTGCGCAGCACCAGGATGTAGGCGATCTCGTTGGGCGAGCTCGACGGGAACGTCTCCTCGCAGGTGATCGTCAACTGGTTGGGCCCGATGTTGGTGTCGTAGAAGGCGGCCAGCGCCTCCTTGCCCTTCACGCCGGTACCGTCCGGGTTGGTGACGGACTCGCCGATCGGGTCTTCGACGACGATGTCGTCGGCCATCAGGGCCAGCCAGCCCTCTCGGTCGTGGCTCTGGACGCAGCGCCACGACGACTGCGACGCGGTGACAACGGGATTCATGCTTCTCCTTTTCATACCGAAACGGCATTGCGGCAGGCGGCTACTCGAACTTTCCCTGCTGGAATGCCGTTTCGGCCTGGGGTGTCTCGCTCAGCGGTCGGCGTCGGTGTACCGGATGACGCCGCGGATGTTGCGGCCCTCCAGCATGTCCTGGTAGCCCTCGTTGATCTGCTCCAGCTTGTACTGCCGGGTGACCATGTCGTCCAGGTTCAGGCGGCCGGCCTTGTACATGGCCAGCAGCGACGGGATGTCGTGGTGCGGGTTGCCGCCGCCGAAGATGGTGCCCTGCAGGCGCTTCTGCATCAGGGTCAGCATCGACAGGTTCAGCTTCACGTCCAGGCTGGCCATGTTCGCGACCGCGGTCACCACACAGGTGCCGCCCTTGCTGGTGATGTTGAGGTAGTTGTCGATGTCCTCGCCGTGCAGTTCGCCGACGGTGACGATGGTCTTGCTGGCCATGCGGCCTTCGGTGACCTCCGCGACGCCTGCCATCGCGCTGAAGATGTCCGGGTAGGCGTGGGTGGCACCGAACTTCAGGGCGTTGTCCCGTTTGAACTCAACAGGATCCACGACGAAGACGTTGCGGGCACCGGCGTTCAGGGCACCCTGCAGCGCGCCGGTACCGACACCACCGACACCGACGATGCACACGTCGTCACCGGGGCGCACGTCGCCGCTGCGGACCGCCGAGCCGTAGCCGGTGGTGACACCGCAACCGACGAGGCAGGCGACCTCGAACGGGATGGTCGGGTCGATCTTCACGACCGAGCTCTTGTGCACCACCATGTACGGGCTGAAGGTGCCCAGCAGGGTCATCGGGAGGACCGGGGTGCCGTCCGTGGTGTGGACGCGGTTGGTGCCGTCGGAGACGGCGGCGCCGGTCAGCAGGTACATACCCAGGTCGCACAGATTGCGCATGCCGGCCTGACACGACGGACACTCGCCACACGACGGGATGAACGACAGCACGACGTGGTCGCCGACGGCGATGTGGTCGACGCCGGGGCCGACCTCGACGACGATGCCCGCGCCCTCGTGGCCGCCGAGGACCGGGAAACCGGCCATCGGGATGTCACCGGTCACCAGGTGATGGTCGGAGTGGCACATGCCCGAGGCTTCCATCTGGATCTTGACCTCGTCCTTGACAGGGTCGCCGATCTCGATTTCCTCGATGGTCCACGGCTTGTTGAACTCCCAGATGAGAGCACCTTTTGTCTTCACCGCATGTGCCTTCCACTAGAACGTGTTTCACTCAGACTAGAGGCAATAGTTAGATACGTCACACCCACCCCCAATCAACTGCTTGGGCGGGTTTCACCAGATCGGGACCGGAGCTTCGCCCAGCGGGTAGTAGCCGGGCAGCTGCTCGCCGGCCAGGCTGCGCTGGATGCGCTGCTGCATGCCCTTGGACAGTTTGCCCGCGGTCATCAGGTCCAGGTAGAGCTTCTGCACATGGCCGAAATCGAAGAAGTCGCGCTGCCAGGCGATCTTCGGTTCCCCATCCACATTCTCCAGCCGGAACCAGCTGCCGCCGATGCCGTAGACCTCGAAACGCGCGGAATCGGTGGCTCCGGCCGAATTGTCGGCTCCGCCGACGATCTGCTTCCAGAAACCGACGACCTCGCCCTGCTTGTCGTCGATCACCACCCGTTGGTACGGGTACTTCCAGCCTTCGAGGCCCTCCATCTCCAAACCCAAAGCAATATCGCGTATCTCATCGACGCCGAGGCACATCACGTCCTCCTTGGGCCCGATGTTCCAGCCGTAGGTGGCATCGTCGGTGTAGAAGTCGGCCATGGGCTTCCAGTCACCGGCCGCCTCGGCGTCCCGGTTGACCTGCAGCCACCGCTGCACCCACTCTTCGAGTTGTTCGCGGGGGAATGACGTCATTGTCTTGTCCTTTGTTTTCAGCTGGTTTCGCGAATGAACAGGGCTTGGGTCGGGCATTCGGCGACGGCGCGCTCGATCTCGTCGCGCGCCTCGTCGGGCGGGGTCTCGTCGAGGATCTCGACGGTGCCGCGCTTGGGAACGTCGAAGTAGTCGGGCGCCTCCAGGGAGCACATGGCGTGGCCCTGGCACAGGTCGCGGTCGACTTCAACGCGGTAGCAACCCATTTCAGGAGCGCTTCCGGTACCGGACCGTGGCGGGACGGGCCAGCTGGACGACCATCTTCGAGTGGTCGTTCTGGTAGCTCTCCGGGGGCTGCGCCATCTCGAACTCGTACTCGCGCAACAGAACCGAGAAGATCGCCTTGATCTGCATCTGCGCGAAGGCCGCGCCAACACAGCGGTGCTTGCCGGCGCCGAACGGGATCCAGGTCCACCGGTTCAGCAGATCTTCCTGCCGCGGCTTCTCGTAACGGTCGGGGTTGAAGGCATCGGGGTCCGGGAAGTCCTCGGGAAGTCGGTTGGAGATCGCCGGCGAGGCGGCCACCATCTGACCCTTGTGGATCGGGTGCTCGGCGACCTCGAACTCGTCCTGCGCGACGCGCATCAGGATGATCAGCGGCGGGTGCAGGCGCAGGGTCTCCTTCAGTGCGTTGTCGAGATTCGGAATCTGGCGCAACGCATGGAAACTCACCTCCTGGCCGTCGGAGTAGAGGTCGTCGAGCTCCTGCTGGACCTTGGCATAGAAGTCGGGGTGGCGCAGCAGCTCGATCAGCGTCCACGACGACGTACCCGAGCTGGTGTGATGCCCGGCGAACATCAACGAGATGAACATGCCGGTGACCTCGTTGGCACTGAAGCGCAGGTTGCCCTCTTCGTCCTTGATGGACACCAGGACGTCGAGCAGGTCACGATCGCTCTTGTCGGTGGGCGGGCTGGCAATTCGGCCGTCCATGACCTCTTGGACCAACGCCACCAGATTGGCCCGGGCCTCGTCGCGGATGCGGAAACTCTCGATGGGCAGGTAGGGGTCGACGTAGCAGAGCGGGTCGGTGCCGCGCTCGAGTAGGTGGTAGTAGTTCGCGAACCGCGAATCGAGCTGGTTGCGGAACTTCTGGCCGATCAGGCAGGCCGTCGAGGTGTAGATGGTCAGTTCGGAGAAGAACTCCAGTAGATCGATTTCCCCCGAGTCGCCCCAGTTTTCGGTCATCCGCCGGACCTCGCGCTCGATGGTCGCGGCATGGCCTTTCATCTGCTCGCCGCGCAGCGCGGTGTTGTGCAGCATTTCGGCCCGACGTTCGGGGTCGGCGTCGAACACGACGCCCTCGCCGAAGATCGGGGTCATGAACGGATAGGCCTCGGCCTGGTTGAGTTCGCTGTCGCTGGAGCGGAAGAAGAACTCGTTGGCCTCGGAGCCCGTCAGCAGCACCACCTGCTTGTCTGCGAGTTGGAACCAGCCGACGTCGCCGCATTCGTCGCGGATGCGCTGCATCAGGCCGATCGGGTCGGTGCGGAATTCCTCCAGGTGGCCGTGTTCGTCGGCGCCGCCCGAAACCCGTTGTACCTCTTTGGTGATCGTCATTGGTTCGGCATCCCTTCTTCGCCCAGGGCCAGCGACTGGCGGTCCTTGATCTCCGTCAGCGGCGCTTCGGGCTGCAGTTCCATGTTGGCGATGTACCCGCCGCGCGGGGTCTCGGCGACGAACGTGATGGCGCGGGCCAGGTCGGCGGCGCGCAGGAAGTAGCTGTGGCGGGCCTGACCCCATTTGGCCCAATCCTCGAGGGCCGGGCCGATCTTCTCGGCCGGCAGGCTCCAGCCCATCGACGTCATGGTCGGGCCGGGATGCACCACCGACGCGCGCACGCCGGTACCTTCCAGCTCCATCTGGAAGTTGGTGACCATCGCGACCAGACCGGCCTTCGCGGCGCCGTACGCGCCCATGTGCGGGCGCTGGCGCAGCGCCACATCGGATCCGACGAAGATCAGGTCGCCACGCCGGCGCTCGACCATGCCGTCGAGGACGGCACGGGCCATGCGGTTGGCGCCGACCAGGTGAATCTGCAGCTGCTGGGCGAACTCGTCGGTGCTCATCTCGTGCAGCCGACCGAAGTTCGTGTCGCCGGCGCCGGTGACCAGGACCTCGATGTCGCCGAGAGCGGCTGTTGCCTTGGCGACGAAGTTCTCGGCCGACGCGGTGTCGGTGACGTCCAGCGGCAGCGCGATCGCCTCTCCGCCTTCGGCTTTGATCTGGTCGACGAGTTCCTGACACTTCTCCACCCGGCGGGCGCCGAGGGCGACCGGGAAGCCACGGGCGGCGAGTGCGGTCGCCGTCGCGGCGCCGATACCCGACGAGGCGCCGGCCACGATGGCGGGCCTGCGGGTGGGGTGCGGTTCGAAACGGGCCATGTAGCAATGCCTCTCAGAATATGGCGGTTCAGCGGGTCTGGACGGTGACGGGCAGGTGGGCAAATCCGCGGACGGAACTGGAGTGCACGCGGACGCAGTTGTCCTCGTCCACCTCGTAGCCGCGGATACGTTTGAACAGTTCGGTCAGAGCGACCCGGGCTTCCATCCGGGCCAGGTGGGCGCCCAGGCAGAAGTGGGCGCCGCTGCCGAAACTCACCAGCTTCGAGCCGATCTCGCGGCCGACGCGGTACTCGTCGGGCGCCTCGAACACCCGCTCGTCGCGGTTCGCGGAGCCGGCGAGGAGCACCAGCACCTCGCCGGCCGGGACGGTGGTGCCGTGAAACTCGAGGTCCTCGACGACGGCCCGGGCCAGCAGCTGGCTGGACGTGTCGTAGCGCAGCGTCTCCTCGATCCACGGCGAGATCAGCTCGTGGTCGTCGAAGACCGGAGCCAGCTGGTCGGGGTTCTTGTGTCCCCAATAGGCGGCATTGGCAAGCAGTTTCGTGGTGGTCTCGTTGCCGGCGATCACCATCAGGAACAGGAACGCCATGATCTCGTCGTCGGTGAGTTTGTCGCCGTCGATCTCGGCCTCGACCAGTGCCGAGGTGAGGTCATCACTCAGGCTCTTGCGGCGCTGCTTGACCATGGCGGCGTAGTACATCAACAGCTCACCCGAGGCGGCGATGGCGGAGGCCGGGACGTCGGGTGCCCCGTCCTCGCGGTGCATCACGCCGTCGGCGAGTGCCCGGATGCGCACGCGGTCTTCGTCGGGGACGCCCATCAACTCGCTGATGACGTCCATGGGCAGCTTGCCCGCGAAGTCGTCGACGTAATCAAAGGTGTTGTGCTGCAACGCCTCGTCTAGGTGCTGGACCGCGATCTCGGTGACCCGTCCTTCCAGCTCGCGGATGCGCCGCGGCGTGAAGCCCTTGGAGACCAGGGTGCGCAGCCGAAGGTGCGCCGGATCATCGAGGGCCAGAAAGGACATCACGCGGTGCGCTTCGTCGTTGCGGGAGATCGGGTCCAGCGAGACGCCGTGCTTGTTGGACAGGGCGACGCTGTTCCGGAAGCCGCGCAGCACGTCCTCGTGCCGCGACAGGGCCCAGAAGTTGAGCTTGTCGTTCCGGTAGATCGGCGCCTCGTCCCGCAGTCGCCGGTAATACGGATACGGATCTTCATGGAAGTCGTAGCTGTACGGGTCGATGAGTAGCTCGACTTGCCGGGGCGAGCGAAGCGACGGGGATGTGTTGGCTGTCATGCGTTGTCTCCCACGATAAGTCCGACGACATAGGACAGCCGGTCCGCGATTTGGTGATAGGTGTAGACGCCGCTGCCGGCGTTGACGAGTGCGCCGAAGTACGTCATCTCCAGCGCCGACAGCAGGCGCGGATCGGCATCGGGCCCGACGGCCGAACGGATCCGGCGGTGGATTTCGCCACCGATGCGGTCGCGCACCTTGCGGACCGTGTCGTCGTCGCCGGACAGCAGGGCCGTCGTGCAGGCGGCTGCCACCCCGGGTTCGTCGGCGACCACCAGGGCCAGGCTGCGCAGCGCCTGTTCGACGCGGCTGGCCATCGACTGGTTCACATCGGTGAAGTAGGGCACCTGCCGAACCATGTCCAGGTACACCTCGGCGATGAGGTGGTTCTTGGACGAGAAGTAGGTGTAGGCGGTTGCCGGCGCGACCTTCGCCCGCGCTGCCACTGCCCGCACCGTGAGGTCGGCGTAGGACGATTCCCGCAGCATCTCGCGACCGGCGGCCAGAACCTTCTGGAAGGTTTCCTCCTGGCGGCGGTTGCGCGGCTGGTCGTCCACTTCTTGGCCGGTACTTGTGACTGCGGCCACTGCATCGCTGGACACATGTCCAAGTTAGCCGATGACGCGCTGCGGAAGCAAGAAGGTGACGAAAATAACCAGGTAAATCCATATGTAGCGCGATAGCGACGTTGCTGATTTAGCCCGACCCTTGCCACTCGGCGGCGCGTGAGGTTATGGTTCGACTGAACGTTGTCGGACAGCTGTCCAGAATTTTCAGGAGTGCAGATGACCTTGCTGGGTGATCGCGAAAGCCGCCTTCTCATCGACGGGAAATTGGTGCCGGGCTCGCGCGGCGCGTTCCCGACCATCAACCCCGCGACCGAGGAAGTCCTCGGTGTGGCGGCCGATGCCACGGTGGGGGACATGGCTGATGCCATCGACGCCGCCCGGCGGGCCTTCGACGAGACCGATTGGTCCACGAATGTCGAACTGCGGGTGCGCTGCCTGCGGCAGTTGCAGCAGGCCATGCGCGACCACCGCGATGACCTGCGGGAGCTCACGATTGCGGAGGTCGGCGCGCCCCGGATGCTCACCGCCGGAGCGCATTTGGACGGCCCGATCGAAGACCTGAGCTTCGCCGCCGACACCGCCGAGAACTACCAGTGGACCACCGACCTGGGACATGCCACGCCGCAAGGGATTCCGACCAACCGGACCATCGCGCGCGAGGGCGCCGGCGTCGTCGGTGCCATCACGCCGTGGAACTTCCCGCACCAGATCAACCTGGCCAAAGTCGGGCCGGCGCTCGCGGCGGGCAACACCCTGATCCTCAAGCCTGCACCGGACACCCCGTGGGCCGCCGCGGTGCTCGGCGAACTGATCGCCGAGCATACCGACTTCCCGGCCGGCGCCATCAACATCGTCACCTCCCGCGACCACGGCGTCGGTGCCATGCTGTCGAAACACCCTGACGTGGACCTGGTTTCGTTCACCGGATCGACCGTCACCGGCCGCGCCGTGATGACCGACGCCGCAGAAACCATCAAGAAGGTGTTCCTGGAGCTCGGGGGCAAGTCGGCGTTCCTGGTGCTCGACGACGCCGACCTGGCCGGCGCCTGCGCGATGGCCGCATTCACGGCGTCGATGCACGCCGGCCAGGGCTGCGCGATCACCACCCGGCTGGTGGTCCCGCGGGCGCGCTACGACGAGGCGGTCGCGGCCGCGGCCGGCACCATGGGCGGCATCAAGCCCGGCGACCCGTCCAGCTCGCGGACCGTCTGCGGTCCGGTGATCTCGGCTCGCCAGCGCGACCGGGTGCAGAGCTACCTGGACCTGGCCATCGAGGAAGGCGGCACCTTCGCCTGCGGTGGTGGCCGGCCGGCGGACCGGGACACCGGATTCTTCATCGAGCCGACCGTCATTGCCGGACTGGATAATTCGGCCCGCGTCGCCCGCGAGGAGATCTTCGGGCCGGTGCTCACCGTCATCGCCCATGATGGCGACGACGACGCCGTGCGCATCGCCAACGACTCGCCGTACGGACTGTCCGGCACGGTGTTCTCTGCCGACCCGCAGCGGGCGGCCGGCGTGGCTGCCCGGCTGCGCGTCGGCACCGTCAACGTCAACGGCGGCGTCTGGTACTCCGCCGACGCGCCGTTCGGCGGCTACAAGCAGTCCGGCAACGGCCGGGAGATGGGCATCGCCGGGTTCGAGGAGTACCTGGAGACCAAGTGCATCGCCACCCTCGCGACCTAGTCGCTCCAGCGGCCAACTGTGACACGCAAATCAGCGAAAACCGTGTAGTAACTGCCCATTCGGCGGAGAGGAAATCATGAGGTTCGAAGGTAAAGTTGGCATCGTCACTGGAGCCGGCGGCGGCATCGGCCAGGTCTACGCCGAGTCGCTGGCGCGCGAAGGCGCCGCGGTCGTCATCGCCGACATCAACGTCGAAGGCGCCGAGAAGGTGGCCGCCGGCATCAAGGCCGAGGGCGGTAAGGCGCTGGCCGTCCGGGTCGACGTCTCCGACATCGATTCGGCCAACGACATGGCCGCCCAGGCCGTGGCCGAGTTCGGCGGGATCGACTACCTGGTGAACAACGCCGCGATCTTCGGTGGCATGAAGCTCGACGGTCTGCTGACCGTGGACTGGGACTACTACCGCAAGTTCATGAGCGTCAACCTCGACGGTGCGCTGGTGTGCACCCGCGCGGTGTTCCCGCACATGGAGAAGCGCGGCGGTGGGTCGATCGTCAACCAGTCCTCCACCGCGGCATGGGTTTACGCCAACTTCTACGGTCTGGCCAAGGTCGGCATCAACGGCCTGACGCAGCAGCTGTCCCGTGAGCTGGGCTGGCGCAACATCCGCATCAATGCGATTGCGCCGGGGCCCATCGACACCGAGGCCAACCGCAGCACCACGCCGCAGGCCATCGTCAAGCAGATCGTCCAGACCCTGCCGCTGGCGCGGATGGGTACCCCCGAAGACCTGGCCGGTATGTGCCTGTTCCTGCTGTCCGACGAGGCCAGCTGGATCACCGGGCAGATCTTCAACGTCGACGGCGGACAGATCATCCGGTCATGACAGACGAACGAAACGGGTGCCGGCTTGGTTATATAGGCCTGGGTAACCAGGGCGCGCCGATGGCCAAGCGGCTGGCCGAATGGCCCGGCGGGCTCGTCGTTTTCGACATGCGCGCCGAGGCCATGGCACCGTTCGCGGAACTCGGCGCCACCCTGGCGGGCAGCGTTGCGGAGGTCGCCAAGGCTGACGTGATCAGCGTGACCGTGCTCAACGACGAGCAGGTCCGCGACGTCGTGACGCAGCTCGCCGAGCACGCCGGGCCCGGCACGGTGATCGCGATCCACTCCACGATCGAACCGACGACCGCCGTCGAGCTGGCTGAGCAGTTGCGGCCCAAGGGGATTCACATCGTGGACGCCCCGGTCAGCGGTGGCGCCGGCGCAGCGAGCAAGGGCGAGCTGGCGGTCATGGTCGGCGCCGACGACGACGCCTACGACAAGGTCAAGCCCGTCTTCAAGCAGTGGGCGTCCTTGGTGGTGCGCGCCGGTGAGCCCGGCGCGGGCACCCGGATGAAGCTGGCCCGGAACATGCTGACCTTCATCGGTTTCGCTGCCGCATGTGAGGCGCAGAAGCTGGCCGAGGCGGCGGGCATCGACCTGCAGAAGCTGGGCCGCGTGGTGCGGCACAGTGACGCGCAGTCCGGCGGGCCCGGCGCAATCATGGCGCGGGACGACACCAAGCCGCTGGCGCCCGACCACTTCCTCTACAACATGTTCGTCCACACCCGGGGTCTGGCGGAGAAGGATCTGTCGCTGGCACTCGGTCTGGGGTCTGCTGTGGGAGTGGATCTTCCGCTTGCCGAGCTGGCCCTGGCCAACCTCGCCGAGGGGCTCGGCGTACCGCATTCGAAGGAGCAGTGATGGACGAGTTGCGCGCCAAGGGCCTGGCGAAGATGAACGAGGTCTACGGCTGGGAGATGCCCAACATCGAGGGCGACCCGTACTTCGATCTCACCGTGGACCACCTGTTCGGCACCATCTGGAGCAAGCCCGGACTGTCCATGCGGGAGAAGCGGCTGATGACGTTCACGTGCGTCACTGCCGTCGGCTCGCAGGACCTCGCGGAAATCCAGGTCAATGCCGCATTGCTCAACGAGGAGTTCAGCGAGGCCGAACTCAAGGACATCGGCATCTTCCTCACTCAGTACCTCGGCTTCCCGCTCGGTTCGGCATTCAACGGAGCGGTCTCCAAGGTGGTGGCCAGGCGGCGTAAGGCTGCCGAGAAGGGTTTGGCCGAGGACCGCAAGGCCAACGTCAACGCCGCGGTCAAGATGAACACCGGGACCGAGCTCGATGACCAGTAGGTATGCCTCGCTGTCGCGTGCGGAGCTCGCCGCGCTGGTGCCGGAGCTGCTGCTGATCGGCCAGCTCATCGACCGCGCCGGAATGGCCTGGTGCATCGTCGAATTCGGCCGAGAAGAGATGCTGCAGGTCGCCATCGAGGAGTGGGCCGGGTCCAGCCCGCTGTACACCAAGCGGATGCAGAAGGCGCTGAAATACGAAGGCGTGGACGTCATCACGATCTTCAAGGGGCTGCAGCTCGATATCGGCGCACCGCCGCAGTTCATGGATTTCCGGTACACCGTGCACGATCGCTGGCACGGCGAGTTCCATCTGGATCACTGCGGCGCCCTCATGGATGTCGAGCCGATGGGCCCCGATTATGTGCGCGGCATGTGCCATGACATCGAGGACCCGACGTTCGATGCGACGGCGCTGGCGACCAACCGGCGCTGCCAGGTGCGCCCCATCCACCGGCCGCCGCGCGTTCCGGCGGGCCGAACGCCGGCCTGCGCGTGGACCGTCACCATCGACGAGTCCTATCCCGAGGTCGGGTTCATCCCGCAGCTCGACATCATCGGCGCGAGCCGCGCCTACCACTGCGAGCTCGACGCGATCGATCCGGCCGACGAAGGCCAGGCCGACTACTCCGGCGCGCTCATGAGCGACGTCGACTTCTCCGCGTTCTCGCATTCGGCCCTGGTGCGCATCGCCGACGAGGTGTGCCTGCAGATGCACCTGCTGGTGCTGTCCTTCGCGCTGGCGGTCCGGGCCCGCTGCGACGGGTCCGCAGAGGACAGGGGCACAGAGAAGGAACGGTCGATCCGGACCAAGTCGTTGATCGGCATCTCCGGTGTTGCGGCCGAACGCATCCGGCGGGTGCTGGAGCTGCCGAACGACGCCGCCGGCGCGCTTCGCGTGCTGGAGCTGCATCCGCTGCTCAACCCGGCTGCGTATGTCTCCGTTGATGTTTCGGGTGACGAGGCGCATGTGCATCCCTCGCCGGCGCACGAGGACGACGCCTGGATCGCCCTGGTGTCCCCAGGGTCCGTCCTGCCACTGCAGGCGATCGCGACGGCCGTCAACCCGCTGCTGCGCGTGGAGGTGTCGGGTACCGACACCGACTGGACCGTCCGATTCGTCGAAACCGACACCCCGGCAAAGGAACTCGGCGAGGTCTCGGTGTGCAAGGTGAGCAGCGGGGCGGCGTGGGTTTTCGAGGAACGCAAGTCCCTGCCGCTGACGGTGGTGTAGTGCGGCTGCGCAATTTCCAACTCCTGAAAGCGGACCTCTCCCTCGGCGCCTTTCGTCGGAAGCCGTCAACTTTCCTTGACGTCAAGGAAAGTTGACGGCTTCAGGTCGCATGTGTGGGGGTGAGAGTTGACTGCTGCTTTGACGGCGAACTGACGGCGCGAAAAGTCGAGTAGATGTGTGCATGGATTCGCAGTCAAAGTTGACTGGCGCTCAGAAGTCGTCGAACTCGCGGTCGAGACTCTGGATTCGTCCCGCGACCCCCGACAGGTCTGTGTGTGAGCGCTGGATGATGTCGGCGACATCGCCGCTGGCCTTGCCGATCGCCGACCACAGCGCGTGGTCGGCGGCGGCGGTCGGCGTCTTCTTGGCCTCGTCGGCGAGGTCGTTCACCCACTGCTTGAGCGCGTCGAGTTCCCGGCGCCCGCCGGTGACCACGTCGGCGGACCGCTCGAGTTCGTCGCCCACGCGCTTGTCGATATCGGCCAGCCGGCCGAGGGCCTGGGCGTGCTGGTGGTTGGCGTCGGCGTAGCGGTCCGCTGCGCCGCCCGTCCAGTGCGATCCGGGACCTGCGGCCTTCACCTGGTCCTGCAGCCCGCGCAGCTCCGCGCTCTTGTCGAACTCGGTGCGGTCGTGCGGAACGCCCTCGCCGAAGGTGGCGCGGGCCCGTTCCCACACCAGCAGGAAGGCATCCAGCGGCTCCACCGGTGTGGACCTCCTCGCGTGCGTCGGGCCTGCCCAGTTTAGGACGAGCCGACCAGCTATTAGTGTGTGGCTGTGCGCGTCCTCGTGATCGGCTCTGGAGCCCGTGAACATGCCCTGCTGCTTGCCCTGAGCCGCGACCCCCAGGTGGACTACCTGGCCGTTGCCCCCGGCAACGCCGGTACCTCCGCCGTTGCCGAACAACACGACGTCGACATCACCGCCGCCGACGAGGTGGTCGCGCTGGCCAGGAAGCTGTCCGCCGACCTGGTGGTGATCGGACCCGAGGTGCCCTTGGTGCTCGGGGTGGCCGACGCCCTGCGTGCGGCCGGCATCGCCTGCTTCGGGCCGTCCAAGGACGCCGCCCGCATCGAAGGCTCGAAGGCATTCGCCAAGGACGTCATGGCCGCTGCCGGGGTTCGCACCGCGACCAGCGAGATCGTCGACAACCCCGCGCACCTCGACGCCGCACTGGACCGCTTCGGCCCGCCTGCCGGTCAGCAGGCGTGGGTCGTCAAAGACGACGGCCTGGCCGCCGGCAAGGGCGTCGTCGTCTCCGCCGACCGCGACGCGGCCCGCGCGCACGCCGCCGAACTGCTCGAGTCCGGCCACCCGGTGCTGCTCGAGTCGTTCCTCGACGGACCCGAGGTGTCGCTGTTCTGCGTCGTCGACGGCGAGACCGTGGTGCCGCTGTTGCCCGCCCAGGACTTCAAGCGCGTCGGCGACAACGACAGCGGACCCAACACCGGTGGCATGGGCGCCTACACGCCGCTGCCCTGGCTGCCCGCCGCCGTCGTCGACCAGATCGTCGAAGAGGTCGTCAAACCCGTTGCCGCTGAACTGGTTCGGCGTGACAGCGCGTTCTCCGGGCTGCTGTACGCGGGCCTGGCCATCACCTCGCAAGGGCCGGCTGTCGTCGAATTCAACTGCCGCTTCGGCGATCCCGAGACCCAGGCGGTGCTGGCGCTGCTGGACACCCCGCTGGGCTCGCTGCTGAACGCCGCCGCCACCGGAACCTTGGGCTCGCTGGACGAGCTGCAGTGGCAGGACGGCTCGGCCGTGACCGTCGTCGTGGCCGCCGAGAACTACCCGGGCCGTCCCCGCGTCGGCGACGTGATCACCGGATCGGAGACGGCCGGCGTGCTGCACGCCGGCACCACCCGCCGGGCGGACGGCAGCGTCGTCTCCTCCGGCGGCCGGGTGCTGTCGGTGGTCGGCACCGGCGCGGATCTGGCAGCCGCGCGGGCCGAGGCCTATCGGATCATCGAGTCAGTTCGCTTGCCGGGCAGCCACTTCCGCACCGACATCGGCCTCGCCGCCGCCGAAGGCCGCATCTCCCTCTAGGCGACCAGCAGCGGGGCCAGCCAGGAGATCTCGGCGGGCAGCTGCGCGCTCCAGAACGACCCGTCGTGCCCGCCGGGGGAGAACCCACCCGCCGCTCCGTTCGGCAGCTGGGCGATGAACTGCTTGGTCGCCGAGTAGAACGGGTCGCTGTCGCCGCAGTCGATCCGGATCGGGATGCCCGCCAGCCCGGGCAGTCCCCACACCGAGTTGGCCGCGTAGTCGCCTGCGCCATCGAAGGCGCCCGGAGCCGTCGCGCCCGACGACGTCCACAACGCCGGACTCACCGCGCAGATCGCCGCGGTCCGGGCCGCCCCCAGCCGACCGCCCAGCAGCAGCGCGCCGTAACCGCCCATCGACCAGCCGAGGAAGCCCACCCGCGAGGTATCCAGCCCCTGACCAGCCAGCATCGGGATCAGCTCGTCGAGCACCATCGCGCCGGCATCCTCACCGGAAGCCCGCTTGTGCCAGTAGCCGCCACCGCCGTCGACGGCCACCACCGCGAACGGCGGCAGTCCCGCCGCCACGGCCTGTGCGAGCCCCTGTTCCACGCCGCCGGCCATCACGGTCGCGGCATCGCTGCCTTTGCCGTGGAGCGCGATCACGGGGCGCAGCGGGGCGGTCTGGCCCGGCGGGCGGGCGATGGCCCAGTTGGTCGAGACGCCGCCACGGGCCTGCGAGACGAACGAGCCCGTCACGTAGGTGGGCGCCGGGTCTGCGACGGCCGGGGGCGGCGCCAGCGGCGTTCCCACGCTCGTCATCGTCACCGGTTGCGCGGTGACGGCCGGGCGGTTGATCGTCGACCCCAACGCGAACGCGCCGGCGGCCCCTGCGGCGGCGCCCGCTCCGAGACGGAGGACGGCGCGTCGGCTCGGCTCTGTCATGGCCGCCATCATGCCATCGGCCACCAGGCGTCATTCCTGAGCAATGCCTAATGGATTACGTCAATTCGTGATCACCACGTGACCATTGCTGGCAGCATTTACCTGGTGATGACAGCAGTCACCCCTAAGGGGGAACGGCGACGGTATGCGCTGGTCAGCGCCGCCGCCGAGCTGCTGTGCGAGGGGGGCTTCGACGCCGTCCGACACCGCTCCGTGGCGCAGCGCGCCGGGCTGCCGCTGGCCTCCACGACGTACTACTTCTCGTCCCTCGACGACCTCATCGAAAAGGCCGTCGAGCACGTCGGCGAATCCGAATCGCAGCAGCTGCGGCTGCGGGTTTCGGCGCTATCTCGGCGCCGGCGGGGGGCCGACGCGACGGCCGATCTGCTGGTCGACCTGCTGGTCGGCGACGGTAACCGGGCGTCCGACCAGCTGATTTCCCGCTACGAGCGCTACATCGCCTGCGCCCGCCAGCCCGGGCTGCGGGACGTACAGCGACGCATCCTCAAGCAGCGCTCCGACGCCGTCATCGAGGTGGTGGAACGGTCGGGGCGCTCGGTGCGCGCCGAACTGCTGACGGCCCTGGTCTGCGCGGTGGACGGGGCGGTGGTCGCCTCGATGGTCAGTGACGGTGACGGCCCGCGTGCGACGGCCCGGGCGACCCTCGTGGACGTCATCGACGTCTTGGCGCCCTTCGACCAAGAACGCCGGATCGCCCTGTAAATAGGCCGAAGTAGGCTTAAGCCCCGTGAGCATCCCCAATGTGCTGGCCAACCGTTACGCCAGCGACGAGATGGTGGCCATCTGGTCGCCGGAGAACAAGATCGTCGCCGAACGCCGGCTGTGGCTGGCCGTGCTGCGCGCGCAGTCCGAGCTCGGAGTGTCCGTGCCCGACGGGGTGGTGGCCGACTACGAGCGGGTGCTGGAACAGGTCGACCTGGCGTCCATCGCCGCGCGCGAGCGCGTCACCCGCCACGACGTCAAGGCGCGTATCGAAGAATTCAACGCGCTGGCCGGCCACGAGCATGTGCACAAAGGCATGACGAGCCGCGACCTCACCGAGAACGTCGAGCAGCTGCAGATCCGGCAGTCGCTGGAACTGGT
This sequence comes from Mycobacterium sp. PDNC021, assembly GCF_048282635.1. Lineage (NCBI taxonomy): Bacteria > Bacillati > Actinomycetota > Actinomycetes > Mycobacteriales > Mycobacteriaceae > Mycobacterium > Mycobacterium sp. PDNC021. Next base: position 82,612 of record NZ_CP182502.1, on the reverse strand, counting down.
GTTCTCGCACGGCGTCGCGGTGGTGGCACGGCTCGCCGAGCGCGCCGCGCTGTACCGCGATCTGGTGATGGCCGGTCGCTCGCACAACGTGGCGGCGCAGGCCACCACCCTCGGCAAGCGGTTCGCCTCGGCAGCCGAAGAGACCCTGGTCGCGCTGACCCGGCTGCGGGAGCTGATCGACCGCTACCCGCTGCGCGGCATCAAAGGCCCGATGGGGACGGCGCAGGACATGCTGGACCTGTTCGGCGGGGACGCCTCGCGGCTCGCCGACCTGGAGCGCCGGGTGGCTGAATTCCTTGGATTCACCGAGGTTTTCACCTCCGTCGGCCAGGTGTACCCGCGGTCGCTCGACCACGACGTGCTGTCCGCGCTGGTGCAGTTGGGCGCCGGTCCGTCGTCGTTCGCGCACACCATCCGGCTGATGGCCGGCCACGAACTGGCCACCGAGGGCTTCGCGCCCGGGCAAGTCGGCTCGTCGGCCATGCCCCACAAGATGAACACCCGGTCGTGTGAACGTGTCAACGGTCTGCAGGTCGTGCTGCGCGGCTACGGCTCGATGGCCGCGGAACTGGCTGGGGCGCAATGGAATGAGGGCGACGTCTTCTGCTCGGTGGTGCGCCGTGTCGCGCTGCCCGATGCCTTCTTCGCGATCGACGGGCAGACCGAGACGTTCCTGACGGTGCTCGACGAGTTCGGCGCCTACCCGGCGGTGATCCAGCGCGAGCTGGACCGCTACCTGCCGTTCCTGGCGACGACCCGCATCCTGATGGCTGCGGTGCGCGCCGGCGTCGGCCGCGAGACCGCACACGAGGTCATCAAGGAGCACGCCGTCGCGGTGGCGCTGGCGATGCGCGAAAAGGGTTTGGAGCCCGACCTTCTGGACCGGCTGGCCGCCGATCCGCGGCTGCCGCTCGACCGCGTCGAACTCGATGCGGCGCTGGCCGACAAGCAGGCGTTCAGCGGTGCGGCCGGTGACCAGGTCGACGCCGTGGTGGCAGCGGTGGACCGGTTGGTCGGGCAGTACCCGGAGGCGGCCAAGTACACCTCGGGCGCCATCCTGTGACCCTCGCGCGAAGTCTCGCCGGGGTCGACCTGACCGACCTCGACAACTTCGCGTCGGGTTTCCCGCACGAGCTGTTCGCGCGGCACCGCGCCGAAGCCCCGGTGTACTGGCACGAGCCGACCGAGAACACCCCGGACGGCGAGGGGTTCTGGTCCGTCGCTACCCATGCGGAAACCCTTGCGGTACTGCGTGATCCGGTGACGTTCTCGTCGGTGACGGGCGGTTCGCGGCCGTTCGGCGGGACCCTGATCCAGGACCTGTCCATCACCGGCCAGGTGCTGAACATGATGGACGACCCGCGGCACGCGGAGATTCGGCGGCTGGTGTCGTCGGGGCTGACGCCGCGGATGATCGCGCGGGTCGAGGATGACCTGCGCGCGCGCAGCCAGACGCTGCTGGACGCGGTGGAGCCGGGCGTGCCCTTTGACTTCCTGGTCGACATCGCCGCCGAGCTGCCCATGCAGATGATCTGCATCCTGATGGGTATCCCTGAGTCGCAACGGCATTGGCTATTCGAGGCGATCGAGCCGAGTTTCGATTTCGGCGGTTCGCGCAAGGCCGCTATCACCCGGTTGTCGGTGCAGGAAGCCGGGTCGCGGATGTACAACTTCGGCATGGAGCTGATCGCGTCCAAGCGGGCCGAACCCACCGACGACATGCTGTCGGTGGTGGCCAACGCCGACGACGTGTCAGACCTCGAGGTCTATCTGTTCTTCAACCTGCTGTTCAGTGCGGGCGCGGAGACCACTCGCAACTCGGTCGCCGGCGGGCTGTTGGCCTTGTGCGAGAACACATCTGCGCTGGAACTGGTGCGCGCGGACCCGGCACTGCTGCCGTCGGCGATCGAGGAGATGGTGCGCTGGACCTCGCCGTCGCCGTCGAAGCGGCGTACCGCCACGCGCACCGTCGAGCTGGGCGGGTGCACCATCGAGGCGGGGCAGAAGGTGGTGGTCTGGGAAGGTTCGGCCAACCGCGACGAGCTGGTGTTCACCGATCCAATGACCTTCGACGTGGCCCGGAAACCCAACCCGCACTTGGGATTCGGGCAGGGATTGCACTACTGCCTGGGCGCGAACCTGGCCCGGCTGGAGCTGCGGGTCCTGTTCGACGAGCTGCTGACCCGGTTCCCGGACATCCAGGTGGTCCGGCCGCCGGAATGGACCCGCAGCAACCGGCACACCGGGCTGCGGCACCTCTGGGTCACCCTGTCGTGATTTGTGCACGAAAATCCGCGGGTGGCGCGGATTTTCGTGCACAAATCACGACTTTTCGAGGGTGAACTGGTTGACGTCGACTTGGCGCAGCCGGAACATCTTTGCGCACCCGGTCAGGTATTTCATGTACCGGTCGTAGACCTCGACCGATTGCACTGCGATGGCTTCGTCGCGGTGTGCTTCCAGGGCTTCGGCCCAGAGGTCGAGGGTTCTCGCGTAGTGCGGCTGCAGTGACTGAACCCGGGTTACCTTGAATCCGGCCGCCGCGGCGTGCTGACGGACCATCGGGGCGGACGGCAGCCGGCCGCCCGGGAAAATCTCGGTCATGATGAACTTGACGAACCGCAGCAGGTCGATCGTCACGGGCAGGTTCGTGTAACGCGGATCGGTGCCGCAGATGGTGTGCAGCAGCATGGTGCCGTCGGGCGGGAGGGCGTCGTAGGCCATCTGGAAGAACGCCGGGTAGCGGTCGTGGCCGAAATGTTCGAATGCGCCGATGGACACGATCCGGTCCACTGTTCCGTCGTATTGTTCCCAGCCTTCGAGGAGGACGCGACGGGAGCGGGTGGTGTCCATATTGTCGAAGAGCCGCTCGACGTGGGTGGCCTGGTTCTTGGACAAGGTGAGGCCGATGACGTTCACGTCGTACTTCTCGATGGCGCGGCGCATGGTGGCGCCCCAGCCGCAGCCGACGTCGAGCAGCGTCATTCCTGGCGTGAGGCCGAGTTTTCCGAGGGCGAGGTCGATCTTGGCTGTTTGGGCTTGTTCGAGTGTCATGTCGTCGCGCTCGAAGTATGCGCAGCTGTAGGTCTGGCCGGGGTCCAGGAACAGTCTGAAGAAGTCGTCGGACAGGTCGTAGTGGGCTTGAACGTCCGCGAAATGCGGTTGAAGTTTCTGCGCCATGATGTTCCTTCCTGGCGGCTGGGCTGGATTCAGTCGGTTATGAAAAACGTTGAACTGCAGCGGATATCAATTTGGCGGCTTCGAATCCGGCTGACCCAGTGCCGGAGCGCGGTGTGATTCCGTCATGTCGGCGGCATCAGGACCGAGTCGATCATGTACACCGTGGCATTCGCGGTCTTGACTCCGCCGCACACCAGCGCGGCGTCATTGACTTTCAGATCTGCGCCGACGCCGGTAACGCTCACCGGCGAGCTCTCCAGGGTGGTGTGTGTCCCGGCCACCGCCTCGGGCGAGAGTTGGCCTTGCACAACGTGATACGTGAGGATTTTGGTCAGGGCGGCGGAGTCCGTCTTGAGTGAATCCAGGGTCGCTGCCGGCAGCTTCTTGAAGGCCTCATCGGTGGGCGCGAAGACTGTGTATTGGCCACTGTTCAGAGTCGCGACCAGGTTGACGTTCGGGTTCAGCTCGCCCGACAGCGCCGCCGTCAGCGTGGTCAATATCGGATTGTCGGAGGCAGCCGTCGCGACCGGGTGCAACCCCATCCCGGCGACCGAACCCGGCCCGGTGGGGACCTGCTGTGCGTAGGCCTGGCAACCAGTGCCCACGAGTGCCGTGACGGGCGGAGCCGATGTCACTGCCGGGGCAGCACTTGGCATTGAAGCCATGTTTGTACTTGGCGCAGCTGAGGTTGCCGACTTGGTGCTGGCGTCCGAACACGCCGATAAGCCGATGACGGCGACAATCGACATGCCGACGGCCGCGATGTGTGGATAGCGAGGGTGTTGCATCCGGGTCTCCTTTGTGCGGACGACTGCCGCCGTGGTTTGTTCTTTGTTTACTGATTCGGAACCCTGGCGCTTTTGGATGGGTCTGCGGGCGGATGGAATGAAGGTTGTCCGCCAACGTGATTCGACTGACAGGAGGAAGCGGGCAGATTCGTGTACCCGAAGACACCGAATTCGCTGCCGCACCCATCCGGGCCGCCCTTGGTTCCGAACCACTCCTGCGACCCGCAGCGTGATGGCTCGGGCGTCGGATGAGAGTGAGACCAGATGACGCAGCGATTTGACGTGGCGATTGTCGGCGGCGGACCGGCCGGTGCGGCCGCGGCATGGCAAGCGGCGCAGGCCGGTGCCCGAGTCGTGGTGCTCGACAAGGCCGACTTCCCGCGCGACAAGCCGTGTGGCGATGGGCTGACTCCCCGCGCCGTCAGCTACATCCAGAAGATGGGGCTGGCGGAGGAGGTCGCGAAATTTCACCGGGTCAACCGGGCGACTGTGTTCAGCCCGAACCAGTGGGACCTGGCGTTCCCGAACCGTCCAGGAATGCCCGATCACGGTCACGTGGCGCGCCGACTGGAACTGGACATGATGTTGCTTGCCCGCGCGGAGTCGTGTGGGGTGGAGGTGCGCCGCGGTGCCGAGGTGGCTGGGCCCATCCTCGATTTCGGTGGGCAGGTCGGCGGAGTGATCCTCAAGACCGGGGAACGGGTCGCCGCTGATGCCGTAATCGCCGCTGACGGCGCCCATTCGCCGAGCAAGCGGGCACTGGAACTCACGTCGCGCTACAACGGCTACGCGGCGATCGCGATTCGCGCAGAAATGTCGGCGGACCGCCCGGATGTCGATTCTCTTGACGTACACCTGCAGCTCAGATTCGAGGGCGATCAGCTGCCGGGCTACGGCTGGGTGTTCCCGCTCGGAGGCGGCCGGGTCAACATCGGCCTGGGTTACGTCAACAGCTACAAGAAGTGGCGACAGATCAATGCGACGCGGCTGCTGGGCGAGTTCCTCGCCGGGCTGCCGTCCGAGTGGAATCTCCCGGCGATCGACGAGTTGATGAAAGCCAAAGCCGTGCAAGCATGGCGGCTCCCAATGGGTTTCACCGCCTGGCCGCCATGGCGGCCGGGCATCCTTTTCGCCGGCGACGCCCTGGGCGCGGCGCGCCCCGCCTCAGGTGCGGGAATCTCGAAGGCCCTGCAGTCGGGGATGGCTGCCGGCGAGTGCGCTGTCGCTGCGCTGACCAATGGCGGCCCAGGCGATTTCACCAACTACGCCCAGCGGGTGGAGGAGGCGTGGGGTACGGAGTATCGGCGCGGCCGGTGGTTCCACAAGTTGGTCGGGGTGCCGACGATCGCGAGCCTGGGGCTGCGCGTACTCGACACCGTCGGCAACCCGTCAGTTCGCGCGCGCACGCTGTTCTGGGAACAGTGGACCGATCAGGACTCCCTCGCGAGTCACGCTGCGGACCCGCGAGGGAGTCGGACCTAGGTCGCGTCCTTGCGGTACGCGGCGAGAGTGACGTCCAGCAGGCCTTCGGTGAAGTACCGTTCGCAGCCGCGCAGGTACTTCATGAAGCGCTGGTAGACCTCTTCAGATTGGACTTCCACGGCTTTGTCGTGGTTCGACTCGAGTGCGTTTCCCCAGATGTTGAGAGTGCGGATGTAATGCGGCCGCAGGGACAGGGTCTCGATGTCGGTAAATCCTGCGTTTTCACCATGCTCGACCATCATGTTCGTCGTCGGAATTCGCCCACCCGGGAAGATTTCCGTGACGATGAATTTGATGAATCGGGCCGTCTCGAAGGTGACCTTCTTGCCATCGGCATGCAACTCGTAAGGGTGATAGCCGACGCTGCTCTGAATGGTCATGCGACCGTCATCGGGCAGAATTTCATGGCAGTTCTCGAAGAAATCCGGATAGCGTTCGAAACCGAAATGTTCGAAGGCTTCGATGGACACGATCCGGTCGACGGGGTCGTCGAACTGCTCCCAACCACGCAGTAGCACGCGGCGGCTCCGCGGCGAATCGATATCGTCGAGGAGTTGCTGAGTGAAGGTCTGCTGGTTCTTCGACAACGTGAGTCCGATGACGTTTACGTCGTACTTCTCGACCGCACGTTTGGCGGTGGCGCCCCAGCCGCATCCGATGTCCAACAACGTCATACCTGGTTTGAGGTCGAGCTTGTCGAGGTTCAGGTCGATCTTCGCGATCTGCGCCTGCTCAAGTGTCAGCGTCGATGGTTCGAAATAGGCACAACTGTAGGTTCGCGTCGGGTCCTGGAACAGGGCGAAAAAATCGTCGGACAGGTCGTAGTGGGCTTGGATTTCCTCGAAGTGTGGTCGCATTTCTTCATTGGAACCATTGGACATGAATCTGATTACTTCTCCAGGGTGAATTGGTTGATGTCGACTTGGCGCAGCCGGAAGCCCTTTGCGCACCCGGTCAGGTATTTCATGTATCGGTCGTAGACCTCGACTGATTGCACTGCGATGGCTTCGTCGCGGTGTGCTTCGAGTGCTTCGGCCCAGAGGTCGAGGGTTTTCGCGTAGTGCGGTTGCAGTGACTGGACCCGGGTTACCTTGAATCCCGCTGCGGTGGCGTGGTCTTCGACCATCGCTATGGACGGCAGCCGGCCGCCCGGGAAGATCTCGGTGATCATGAACTTGATGAACCTGGCCAGCTCGAAGGTGATCGGGATACCGAGTTCCGCTGCCTGGCGTGGGTCGAAGCCACAGATGGTGTGCAGCAGCATGACGCCGTCGGGCGGGAGCGCGTCGTAGGCCATCTGAAAGAACGCCGGATAGCGTTCGTGACCGAAATGCTCGAACGCACCGATGGAGACGATCCGGTCGACCGGTTCGGCGAACTGCTCCCAGCCCTCCAGTAGCACGCGGCGAGAGCGTGTGGTGTCCATCCCGCCCAGCAGTTGCTCGACATGTGCGGCCTGGTTCTTGGACAACGTCAGCCCGACGACGTCCACGTCGTACTTCTCGATCGCGCGCCGCATGGTGGCGCCCCAGCCGCAGCCGATATCGAGCAGCGTCATCCCGGGGGCCAGGCCCAGCTTGCCCAGCGCCAAGTCGATCTTCGCCATCTGGGCTTGTTCCAGCGTCATGTCGTCGCGCTCGAAGTACGCACAGCTGTAGGTCTGGCTGGGATCCAGGAACAGTCTGAAGAAGTCGTCGGACAGGTCGTAATGCGCTTGAACGTCCGCGAAATGTGGTTTGAGTTTGTCTGCCATGGCAGTTCCTTCCTGGCAGTGGGTGTTCGGAGTACTGGTCGCAAACGCCGCGTACCCGGCCGGCCACGGCGACGGTCCGTACGCGGTGCGATGTTCAGAACACGTATGCGGGGCCGGCGTGGTTCGCCGGTCTGAGAGGTATTCGTTGCCAGATTTCAGTTGGATGGCACCGACATCGAAATTGATGGGCTCGAACTACTGAATCGACGCCGTCGGGCACCGCTCGGCAGCGCGATGCTTCGAGCTCCGGCGCCGCCCACGCTGCTGGAGCGACCATCCGGAGAAGTCGTGCAATATATTTGCCGACGTCTTTCCAGTGAAGCAATGACTCGGCTGCCAGGCAAGTGGAAACGCGGCAGCAGTCACTCCGGTTTGGGGGGCGCCGGCCGCAGGCCCGCGGACCGCAGCTCCAGCGCCGCCAATTTCCGGATCGCGACGGTGTCGTGGGTGCGCCAGGCGGTCACCGGGTCGTCGGAGACCTCGGTGAGCTTGGCCAACGGCCGGTTGGCCAGCGCCCGCAACGCCAGCAGCTGTTCGCCGGCGTCGGTCGAGGCCAACGTCACCGCCGTCCACTTGCGCCGGAAGAACCGGATCCGCAGCACCAGCCACGGCATCGCCACGGCCAGGATCGGCGGCAACGCCACCGCCAGCGCGAGCACCCACGCCAGCCAACTGGCCGTGCTGTTCAGGCTGTCGCCGGCCCCCGCGATGTCGACGGCGGCGCTGCCGGCCGATCGCAACGGACCGCCGAAGGCCTTCCCGATCAGGGGAATTCCGTCGGCGTTGTGGCCGGCAGAGGCCAGGCTGTCGGCGACGCCGCCGGCGCCGTCGTGCACCTGACGTCCGACGTCGGCGATGGTGGCGATGGCGCTGTGCACCGCGACGCCGACCGAGATCCAGACGACGAACCACACCAGCGCGACGACGTCGCTGGTCAGCTGGGCGAGCAACCGGCCCGGCGTCCGGGCGTAGGGCACGTAGCGCGAACTCATACCAGCTATCCCAACAGATAGGGTGGTCCGATGCGCCCAGCTTTGTCCGACTACCGGCATCTGACCAGCGGTAAGGTTCGCGACCTGTACCGCATCGACGACGACCACCTGCTGTTCGTCGCGTCAGACCGGATTTCGGCGTTCGACTACGTGCTCGACAGCGAGATCCCGGACAAGGGCCGGGTCCTGACCGCCATGAGCGTCTTCTTCTTCGACTACCTGGCCGAGCAGCTGGGCACCGCCAACCACCTCGCCGGCCCAGCCGACGACGAGCGCATCCCCGCCGAGGTGCTGGGCCGCGCCCTGGTGGTGCGCAGCCTGGAGATGATGCCGGTCGAGTGCGTGGCGCGCGGATACCTGACCGGTTCGGGGCTCATCGACTACCGCAAGACGGGGCAGGTGTGCGGTATTGCCCTGCCCGCAGGGCTGACCGAGGCCAGCCCGTTCGCCGAGCCCCTGTTCACGCCCGCGACGAAGGCCGAGATCGGTGCGCACGACGAGAACATCGCTTTCGACGCCGTCGAGAAGCTGGTGGGTACCGAGCGGGCCGAGCAGCTGCGCGACGAAACCCTGAAGGTGTACAGCGCCGCCGCCGCGCACGCGCTCACCAAGGGAATCATTTTGGCGGACACCAAGTTCGAGTTCGGGGTCGACGCCGACGGCACTCTGGTGCTGGCCGACGAGGTGCTGACGCCGGACTCGTCCCGGTACTGGCCGGTCGATGGCTACACCGAAGGCGTGGTGCAGCCCAGCTTTGACAAGCAGTTCGTCCGGAACTGGCTGACCGGGCCGGACTCCAGCTGGGACCGCGCCGGTGACACCCCGCCGCCGGCGTTGCCCGACGACATTGTCGAGGCGACGCGGGCGCGGTACATCGAAGCGTACGAACGGATTTCGGGTCGCCGCTTTGCGGATTGGATCGGCGCATGAGCGAGGCTCGCCGAGCGAATCAACGGCCTGAGTGCACGCCACCGATTGCGAAAAAGGTCGAGCACCGCCGCGAACACCACGGCGACGTGTTCATCGACCCGTACGAGTGGATGCGGGACAAAAACGATCCCGAGGTGCTCGCGCTCCTGAACGCGGAGAACGCCTACACCGAGGAGATCACCGCGCCGCTGGAGCCGTTGCGGCAGAAGATCTTCGACGAGATCAAGGCCCGCACCAAGGAGACTGACCTCTCGGTGCCGACGCGCCGCGGCGACTGGTGGTACTACGCCCGCAGCTTCGAGGGCAAGCAGTACAGCGTCCACTGCCGGTGCCCCATCAGCGATCCCGACGACTGGACGCCGCCGCAGCTCGACGAGCACACCGAGGTCCCCGGCGAACAGGTGCTGCTGGACGAGAACGTCGAGGCCGAGGGCCACGACTTCTTCTCGCTCGGCGCGGCCACCGTCAGCGTCGACGCCAACATCCTGGCGTACTCCGTCGACACCGTAGGCGACGAGCGATACACGTTGAAGTTCAAGGACTTACGTACCGGCGAGCTGTACGACGACCGGATCACCGGCATCGGCGCCGGTGGTACTTGGGCGGCCGACAACCGGACGCTCTACTACGTCACGGTCGACGACGCCTGGCGGCCGGACACCGTGTGGCGGCACCGGCTGGGTTCCGGGCTGCCCGGCGAGAAGGTGCACCACGAATCCGACGAGCGGTTCTGGGTCGGGGTCGGCCGCACCCGCAGCGACAAGTACGTGTTCATTGCCGCGGGCAGCGCCGTCACCTCCGAGGTGCGCTACGCCGACGCGGGCGACGCCAAAGCCGAGTTCGCTGTGGTGTTGCCGCGCAAGGACTCTGTGGAGTACTCGGTCGAGCACGCGGTGATCGGCGGCGAGGACCGGTTCCTGATCCTGCACAACGACGGCGCCGAGAACTTCACGCTGGTAGATGTGCCGGTGTCCGATGCCCCGCTGGCCGGCCTGGCGAACGCCCGCACGCTGATCGGGCACCGGGAGGACGTCCGCCTGGACGGTGTCGACGCGTTCGCCGACCAGTTGGTGATCAGCTACCGCAGCGAAGCGCTGCCGCGAATCCAGCTGTGGCCCTTGGATTCCGACGGCAACTACGGCGAACCTCAGGAGATCACCTTCGAGTCGGAGTTGATGTCGGTAGGCCTGTCGGGCAACCCGAACTGGTCGTCGCCGCGGCTGCGGGTGGGGGCGACGTCGTTCGTCATCCCGGTGCGGATCTATGACCTGGACCTGGCCACGGGCGAGCGAATCCTCCTTCGCGAGCAGCCGGTTCTCGGCGACTACCGGCCGGAGGACTACCTGGAGCGCCGGGATTGGGCCGTTGCGCCCGACGGTACGAAGGTGCCGTTGTCGGTCATCCAGCGGGCCGGTGCGCCGACCCCGGCGCCGGCGCTGCTGTACGGGTACGGCGCCTACGAGTCGTGCGAGGACCCGCGCTTCTCGATCGCGCGACTGTCGCTGCTGGACCGTGGCGTGGTGTTCGTCATCGCCCACGTGCGTGGCGGTGGCGAGCTTGGCCGTGGCTGGTACGAGCACGGCAAGCTGCTGCAGAAGAAGAACACCTTCACCGACTTCATCAGTGCCGCAGAGCATCTGATCGCCACCGGGGTCACCCGGCCGGAGAACCTGGTGGCCCTCGGCGGCAGCGCCGGTGGTCTGCTGATGGGCGCGGTGGCCAACATGGCGCCCCAGTTGTTCGCCGGAATTCTGGCGCAGGTGCCGTTCGTCGACGCACTGACCACCATCCTCGATCCGTCGCTGCCGCTCACCGTCACCGAATGGGACGAGTGGGGTAATCCGTTGGCGGACAAGGATGTCTACGAGTACATGAAGTCCTACACGCCGTACGAGAACGTGACGGCGCAGGAGTATCCGGCGATTCTCGCGATGACGTCGCTGAACGACACCCGGGTGTACTACGTCGAACCGGCCAAATGGGTTGCCGCCCTGCGTGGTATCAAGACCGACGACCATCCCGTCCTGCTCAAGACCGAGATGGCCGCCGGACACGGTGGCACCAGCGGGCGCTATGAGCGGTGGAAGGAAGCGGCGTTCCAGTACGCGTGGGTGCTAGCCACCGCGGACCGCGACAAATATGGCAGCGGCCAGGTAGACGACCTCCTCGACGGAGCGCACGCTTAGGTTCGATGCCATCGAAGGCGGGGTATCGGGCATCTGCGCGGCATAGATGTTGGCGGGAAACATGGCCAGCATCAACAGGAACAGGCAGATGGCCGCGGCGACGCGGGTGGGCGGGTACAGCAGGCCGGCCGCGCCGAGCAGTTCGAGCACGCCCGTGACCGTCACCAGCAGCTCTGGCGACGGCAGCCGCGGCGGGACGATCGCGATCATGTCTCCGCGCATGCCGGGAACGAAATGAGCGATCCCCGTCATGACGAACATCAGCGCCAGGCCGACCGCGATGGCGCTCGGCCAGCTGTTGACGTAAGCAACCCCGAGCCAGCCCACAGCGCGGGCGCCCAGGCTGCCCAGAACGAGAGCAAGAAGTACGGCCACGAACTGTGCCTCCCTCATCTAGTCGGTGTCTAGATTGAGGATAGCGCCGAACTAGTCGCTGTCAAGATAGGATGCCGTTATGGCCAAGGGCAGCTACCACCATGGCGACCTGAGGGTCGTCATCCTGGCGCAGGCGGCCGCGCTCGTCGCCGAACGCGGCGCCGACGCCATCTCACTGCGCGAGTTGGCCCGCGCGGCCGGGGTATCGCACGCGGCGCCCGCACATCACTTCACAGATCGGCGCGGATTGTTCACCGCGCTGGCAACCGAGGGCTTCACGCTACTGGCCGCGGCACTTGCTGACGCCAAGCCCGAATTCGCCTACACCGCACGGGTGTACGTGCAATTCGCCCTCGATCACCCCGGCCACTACGCCGTCATGTTCGACAAGATGCTCTACGACCCGGCCGACCCGTACCTGCGTGCCGCCGAGGACGAGGCGGCGGCCGAACTCACGGGCGGCGTCGCGACCCTCACCGATCCCAACGCGCAGCGTGACCCCGAGGGCTCGGCGCTGGCTGCCTGGTCACTGGTGCACGGCTTCGCGCTGTTGACGCTCAACGGTGCGGTCACCGACACTGACATCGACCCCGTAGACACCGCCGAGCGCCTCGCCCGGATCCTCTTCTCCGACTGACCCATCTCCCGCGAGCGCCAATGGGAACTGTTCAGGTGGCACCAATGTCACGGCAACCATCGGGACACCTGGAGTTGCCACACTGCTTACATGGCTGGCCAATTGATCGTCTCGATCTCGGGCATCCGGGACCGCACGCTGGGCGATGTCGCCGACTTCTGTAGCGAACTCGACGCACGCCAGATTCCCGCATCGCTGCTGGTCGCCCCGCGACTCAAGGGCGGCTACCGACTGGACCGCGACATTCCGACCGTCGAGTGGTTGACCAAACAACGCGCAGCGGGAGCCTCTGTCGTCCTGCACGGATTCGACGAAGCGGCCAGCAAGAAGCGCCGCGGCGAATTCGCCGCGCTGCCCGCCCACGAGGCCAACTTGCGGCTCATGGGCGCCGACCGGGTGCTCGAACACCTCGGCCTGCGCACCCGGTTGTTCGCGGCACCAGGCTGGACGGCGTCGCAGGGCACCGTGATGGCCTTGCCGCGCAACGGTTTCCGGCTGCTGGCTGGAGACAGCGGCATCACCGATCTGGTGCGGTCGACGACCTTGCGGGCTCGGGTTCTCGGCATCGGCGAAGGCTTCCTCACCGAGCCATGGTGGTGTCGCACCCTGGTGCTGGCCGCCGAACGCACAGCCCGGCGCGGCGGCACCGTCCGGCTGGCCGTGGCTGCCTCCCAGCTGCGGCGGATCGGTCCGCGGCAGGCCATGCTCGACGCCATCGATCTTTCTCTCATGCACCGCTGCGGCCCCGCGGCCTACGAGTGGCTGCCGGACCCGGCACTAACCGACGCGGCCTGAAGGCCGGGGCGCTAGCGTGGCCCCATGGACGCTGACGTCATCGTCGTGGGGGCCGGGCTCGCCGGATTGGTCGCCGCCGCTGAACTGCTGGAGCGCGGCCGGTCGGTGCTGATCGTCGACCAGGAGAACGAGGCCAATATCGGTGGCCAGGCGTTCTGGTCGTTCGGGGGTTTGTTCTTCGTCGACAGCGCCGAACAGCGGCGCGTCGGAATCCGCGACAGCTACGAGCGGGCGCTGGAAGATTGGCTGCGCACAGCGGGATTCGACCGCAGCGAGGATCACTGGCCCGAGCAGTGGGCGCGGGCCTACGTCGACTTCGCGTCCGGCGAGAAGCGCAGCTGGCTGCGCGAGCGCGGACTGCAGACCTTCGCGCTGGTCGGCTGGGCCGAGCGCGGCGGCTGGGACGGCAAGGGGCCGGGCAACTCGGTGCCGCGCTTCCACATCACCTGGGGCACCGGTCCGGCGCTGGTCGACGTCTTCGCCCGACGGGTAGTCGGGCATCCCAAGGTGAAGTTCGCGCACCGGCATCGAGTCGATGAGCTCGTCGTCGACGGTGGCGTCGTCACCGGCGTGCGCGGCGCGGTACTGGAGCCGTCGACCACTGCCCGCGGCGAAGCGTCGTCGCGTAACGCCTTGGGGGAGTTCGAGTTCCGGGCGCAGGCGGTGATCGTCGCCAGCGGCGGTATCGGGGGCAACCACGATCTGGTGCGTCAGAACTGGCCCGAGCGCATGGGCCGGGTGCCTGGCCAGCTGCTGTCGGGCGTCCCCGCGCACGTCGACGGCCGCATGCTCGGCATCAGTGCGGCCGCCGGCGCTAGCATCATCAACAACGACCGGATGTGGCACTACACCGAGGGCATCACCAACTACGACCCGGTGTGGCCGCTGCACGGCATCCGCATCCTGCCCGGCCCGTCGTCGCTGTGGCTGGATGCGACCGGCAAGCGCCTGCCCGACCCGCTGTACCCGGGCTACGACACCCTGGGCACGCTGGAACACATCTGCCAAACCGGTTACGACTACACGTGGTTCGTGCTCGACCAGAGCATCATCGCCAAAGAGTTCGGCCTGTCCGGCCAGGAGCAGAATCCCGACCTCACCGGCAAGAACCTGCGGGAAGTGCTGGCGCGCAGCCGAAATGGCGGCCCCGCCCCTGTCCGGGCGTTCGTCGACAAGGGCGTGGACTTCGTGTCGGCGAAGACGTTGCGGGACTTGGTGACTGCCATGAACAACGTGCCCGGCGTGGTGCCGCTGGACTACGCGACCGTCGAGGCCGAGGTCACCGCCCGCGACAAGGAGATGACCAGCAAGCTCACCAGCGACGGCCAGACCGTCGCCTACCGGGCGGCGCGCTCCTATCTGCCCGATCGGCTGGCGCGCATCGCCGGTCCGCACAAGCTGACCGATCCCAAGGCCGGCCCGATGATCGCGGTGAAGCTGCACATCCTGACTCGAAAGTCCTTGGGTGGCTTGCACACCGACCTCGATTCGCGGGTGCTCACGCCCGAGGGTGCGGTGCTCGACGGGCTGTACGCCGCCGGTGAAGCTGCCGGGTTCGGTGGCGGCGGGGTGCACGGCTACCGGGCGCTGGAAGGCACCTTCCTCGGGGGTTGCATCTTCTCGGGCCGGGCCGCCGGACGTGCCGCCGCCCGCGCCGTGGGCTGAGGTTTACCGCCGAACACTGCCACTTCCCCAGTGGGAGGCGCCCCTGGTTCGCGAATGGTGCAGGGCCTGCGGGCCGGCGGCCAACACCGCCAGGCACACCATGGACGTGGCATAGAACGCACCACCGATGATGTCGGTGAAGTAATGGAAGTCGTTGCTGGCCATGCCAATCGAGGGGATGGCGGCACCCATCACGGCGAGCGTGACACTCCACGGGTGAATCCCGATCGCGAGCAACAGCATGGCCGCGACGGTGATCGCCACCGTGGTGTGGCCGCTGGGATACGCCAGATTCTCGCCGTACCAAGGCCGGCCGAACAGCACCTTGAGCACCTTCGCGCCGATGATCGAGATGAGCGGGCACAGCGCGGCCACGGTGGCCAGCCGCCACTCGCGCCGCCACATCGGGATGCCGATCGCGAGCAGGTAGAGCGGCACCAGCACCCGGACCCGGTTCAGCGCCAGCATCCAGTACGGGTGCTTGCCGAGTAGTTCCTGCGACGTCTCCATGAACCAGCGGTCCAGGCCCGAGTCACCTGACCTCACGGCCAGGCCAAGCACGATCGTCGCGGTGAACCCCACCAAGGGCCACCACACCAGGAACCGCCGCGTGCTCAGAACCGCGTCTCCTGCTCGGGCGTCAGCACCCGGAAGTCCGTGTCGGTCATCTCGTCGAGTCGGCCGTAGTAGATGCCCTTGGCCTGTTCGGCGACGACGCCCTGATGGATGGGCACCGCGTGCTGCGGCGCGACGGCCCGCAGGAAGTCGACGGCCTCGGCGATCTTCATCCACGGCGCGGCGGCCGGTGCGGCGAGCACCTCGACCGGCTCGTCCGGGACGAACAACGCGTCGCCCGGATGCATCAGCCGGGCGGCGTGACCAGCATCACCGACCAGATACGAGATGTTGTCGATGATCGGGAGCTCCGGGTGGATCACGGCGTGCTTGCCACCCGCGCCCCGCACCGTCAGGTGACCGATCGACAGGGTGTCGCCGACGTGCACCGCCTGCCACGGCCCGCCCAGCTGCGCCGCGGTCATCGGGTCGGCGTACAGCTTGGCCTGCGGATTCGCCTCGACCAGGGCGGGCAGGCGCGCCGGGTCGGCATGGTCGGGGTGCTGATGGGTGATCAGGATGGCGTCCAGTCCGGTGATGCCCTCGAACCCGTGCGAGAAGTTGCCCGGGTCGAACAGCACCGTCGCTTCCGCATCGCCATCGGTGAATCGGGCCAACAGGCAGGAATGTCCGAAGTGCGTCAGCTCCATCAGTCCATTCTGGCGGCACTCGGGCGGCATCGCGGCTTTTCCCGGCGCCGGTAGAGTAAGCGCGAGCAATCCGACCCGAACAAAGGAGCGCGCGTGGCCCGCGTCGTTGTGCACGTGATGCCCAAGGCCGAGATCCTGGACCCGCAAGGCCAGGCGATTGTCGGAGCGCTGGGGCGCCTCGGAATCACCGGAGTGTCCGATGTCCGGCAGGGCAAGCGGTTCGAGCTCAAGGTCGACGACACCGTGTCCGACGAGACGCTGGAGCACGTCGCCGAGACGCTGCTGGCCAACACCGTCATCGAGGACTTCTCGGTGCACCGGGAGGACGCGTGACCACCAAGGTCGGTGTCATCACCTTCCCCGGCACGCTTGACGACGTCGATGCCGAGCGCGCGGTGCGCGCCGTCGGCGGCGAGGCCGTCAATCTCTGGCACGCCGATCCCGACCTCAAGGGCGTCGAGGCCGTCATCGTCCCCGGTGGTTTCTCCTACGGCGACTACCTGCGCTGCGGAGCCATCGCCAAGTTCGCGCCCGTGATGACGTCGGTCGTCGAAGCTGCAGGCAAGGGCATGCCCGTGCTGGGTATCTGCAACGGCTTTCAGGTGTTGTGCGAGGCCGGGCTGCTGCCGGGCGCGCTGACCCGCAACGAGGGCCTGCACTTCATCTGCCGCGACGTGTGGCTCGAGGTGACCGCGACCTCGACCGCGTGGAGCAGCCGCTACGAAGCCGGCGCCGACATCCTGATCCCGCTCAAATCGGGTGAAGGCCGGTATGTCGCTTCGGAGAACGTGCTCGACGAACTCGAGGGCGAAGGCCGCGTGGTGTTCCGCTACCGGGACAACATGAACGGCTCGATGCGCTCGATCGCCGGGGTCAGTTCGGCCAACGGCCGCGTCGTCGGCCTGATGCCGCATCCCGAGCACGCCACCGAGGCCCTCACCGGCCCGTCGGACGACGGGCTCGGCATCTTCTTCTCGGCGCTCGACGCAGTCCTCAGCGCCTGACAGCTCAGCTGTCGAGCGCGACCGACGCCTCGGCGGTGTAGCACAGGAACGTCAGCGTCTCCTGCAGGTACAGCTGCACCGAATCGGCATCGTGGGACAGGTATCCGATGGTCACGTCGGTGCCCAGTTGCAGATCGAAATCGCCGCCGCGCGTGGACAATACGAACGCGCCGTCGATGGCGGGCGCCCAGATGATCTCGCCGTCCACCAGCCGGTTCAGATGCTCCAGCAGCGGGTAGCCATGCTCTGTGGTCTCGGTGACCTTGGTGTAGGCCTCCGCCGACAGCAGCACCGAGTACGGCCCGTCCACACCAGCCAGCCGGAGCTCCGACAACGCCTGCGAGATCACATCGGGGTAGCCGCGCGGATCACTCGGCAATGCCAGCGCCGGGTTGGAACCGGAGGCTCGGATGCCTTCGATCTGCGCGTCCGCGTAGCCCTCGAAGATCGCGCGGTCCTCGGCGAAGGCCAGCTTCTTGGCGGCCTCCTTGACCGGATCCCAGTCGGAGTCCTGCGCGCCGCGCTCGACGTCGTCGATTGCCGTGCGCGACACCGTGAACGGCACCCGCAGCCGCACCAGCGGCCGGGACTCGCGGAGGTGCGCCTGGACGCCCTCGGCCGGTGACGCGACATCCACCAGGTGGCCGGTGCCGACGGCGGCGGCCGTCGGGCCGTTCGGGCCGCTCACGTCGACGACGCGGCGGCCGGCGATGTGCCGCTTGAACGTCCGCGCGGCTTCCTCTTCGATCTGCGCCCAGGCGGCGGAGGTGACGGGAGCCAGTTCGCGGTACAGGTTGTTCATTGCGGTTGACCTTTCAGACTGCCGATGGACAAGGGGCTGACGTGCTCGGGTACTGCGGGTGCAGCGGGTGTCGCCGGTAGCGGCGGGGGAGAGTCGAGGAAATCCGTTGTGGGCGTGAAGAACAGCGCACCGGTGACGGCAGTGGAGAAATCCAGGATGCGGTCGGTGTTGCCCGGCGGGTCGCCGATGAACATGTTCCGCAGCATCCGCTCGGTGACCTCGGGATCGGCCGAATACGCGATGTAGTACGTGCCGAATTCGGCGGAACCGACCCGGCCGAAGGGCATGTTGGCCCGCAGAATCTGCAACTGGTTGCCGTCGGCATCGGTGATGACGTTGAGCGCCAGATGGGAATTCGCGGGTTTCACGTCGTCGGCCATCTCGATGTCATCGAGCTTGCTGCGCCCGATCACCCGCTCCTGCTCGGCGACACTGAGTGAGTCCCACGACGACATGTCGTGCAGGTACTTCTGAATGTGAACGTAACTGCCACCGGCGAATACAGGATCCTCGTCGCCGATCTGCACGGCCGCCACGGCGTCCGGCCCGTCGGGATTCTCTGTGCCGTCGACGAACCCGAGCAGGTCGCGGTTCTCGTAGAACTTGAACCCGTGCACCTCGTCGACCACCGTGACGGCGCCGTCGAGTGACTTCAGAATCTGGCCGGCCATCTCGAAACACACGTCCATGGCATTGGCCCGGATATGGAACAGCAGATCGCCCGGCGTCGACGGGGCGTGATGCCGCGCGCCCTGCAATTCAGGGAACCGATGCAGGCCGGCCGGGCGCGGCCCCGAGAACAAGCGGTCCCAGGCGTCCGAGCCGATCGACGTCACCACCGCCAAAGCGCTTGCCGGTGTACGAAATCCGACGGCCCGGCCCAGGCCGGACAAGCCGGACAGCGCGTCGTTGACCGCGGACTCGGCGCCGTCGTTGATGGTGGCGATGAGGAAGATCGCCGCGGATGTCAGGGGACTGGTGACCGGTTGCGATCTAGGCGGACGCACGAATTCGACCCTAGCGGCAAGCGCCGCGGATTTCCGGGTGATGATGGCCTCATGACCGGAGCTACTGCCGCGGGCCTCTGCGGGTTCATCGACGCGTCGCCCTCGCCGTTCCACGTGTGCGCCACGGTGGCCGCGCGTCTGACCGCCGCCGGCTTCACCGAACTCGCCGAGACCGACGTCTGGCCTGCCACTCCAGGTAATTACTTCACGGTCCGGGCCGGCTCCCTGGTGGCGTGGCAGACGACGGACGCACCGAACCCGTTCCGCATCGTCGGAGGCCACACCGACAGCCCCAACCTGCGGGTCAAGCAGCACCCGGACCGGTTCGTCAGCGGCTGGCAGGTGGTGGCGCTGGAGCCGTACGGCGGCGCCTGGCTGAACTCCTGGCTGGACCGCGACCTCGGCATCAGCGGCCGGCTTTCGGTGCGGCGCGGCAACGCCGTCGAGGACGTGCTGGTGCGGATCGATGACCCGATCCTGCGGGTGCCGCAGCTGGCCATTCATCTGTCCGACGACCGCAAGGGCGTCAGCCTCGATCCGCAGCGGCACGTCAACGCGGTGTGGGGCGTCGGGACAGGCAGCCGCGACTTCGTCGGCTATGTCGCCGAGCGCGCGGGCGTGGCGGGCGTGGACGTGCTGGCCGCCGACCTGATGACCCACGACCTGACGCCGTCGCGGCTCATCGGTGTCGACAGCGAACTCATCAGCGCACCCCGGCTGGACAACCAGGGCACCTGCTACGCCGGGCTGGAGGCGTTCCTGGCCGCCCCGGCTGCCGCATACGTTCCGGTGCTCGCGCTGTTCGACCACGAGGAGGTCGGGTCGACGTCCGATCACGGCGCGCAGTCCGACCTGCTGCTGACGGTGCTGGAACGCATCGTGCTGGCCGCCGGCGGTACGCGGGAAGACCTGCTGCGCCGGCTGGCCGGGTCGATGGTGGCCTCCGGCGACATGGCGCACGCCACCCACCCCAACT
This sequence comes from Mycobacterium sp. PDNC021, assembly GCF_048282635.1. Taxonomy (NCBI): domain Bacteria; kingdom Bacillati; phylum Actinomycetota; class Actinomycetes; order Mycobacteriales; family Mycobacteriaceae; genus Mycobacterium; species Mycobacterium sp. PDNC021. Next base: position 62,775 of record NZ_CP182502.1, on the reverse strand, counting down.
ACCCCGAGCGGCACGAGCCGGGGCACCTCATCGAGGTCAATGCCGGTCCGGTGCTGAAGGTGCAGCCCAACCTGCGGTACGCCACCGACGGCCGGACTGCCGCGGCGTTCGCACTGGCCTGCGCCCAGGCCGGGGTGCCGCTGCAGCGGTACGAGCACCGCGCCGACCTGCCATGCGGATCCACGATCGGTCCGATGACCGCCGCGCGTACCGGCATCCCGACGGTCGACGTCGGCGCCGCGCAGCTGGCGATGCACTCGGCGCGCGAGGTGATGGGCGCTCACGACGTCGCGGCCTATGCCGCGGCGCTGCAGGCGTTCCTGTCGCCGGCCTGACCTAGAGTCGCGACCATGGCACTCAAAGTGGAGATGGTCACGTTCGACTGCACCGACGCGCAGGCACTGGCCGACTGGTGGGCCGCGCAGTTCGGCGGCAAGGTGCACACGCTGATGCCGGGGGAGTTCTTCGTCGTCAACTTCGCCGAAGGCCCGAACCTGGGCTTCCAGCAGGTCGACGATCCGACGCCCGGCAAGAACCGGCTGCACCTGGATTTCCATCTCGAGGGCGACATCGAGCCCCAGATCGAGCGGCTCAAGGCTGCCGGCGCGAGCGAGACCGAGCGGCACGCGTTCGGCGAGGTGGCCCGCTGGGTGGTGCTGGCCGACCCGGAGGGCAACGCCTTCTGCATCGCCGGCGCGGCCTGACGGCTTACTGACCCGCCTGCACCTGCTGCTCGACCAGCTGGCCCTGCTGCTCGGCCTGTTGGGCCTCCTGCTGGGCCAACTCGTTCTGCTGTTCGGCCTGCTGCTGCGAGGCGATCATCTGCTGCTGGTCGATCATCTGTTGGGTCTGGTCTTCGGTGTCGTCGACCAGTTCGACACCGGTCGACACATACGGCTCAGACGCGGCGTGCCACGCCTTGGACGCGACGACGATCGCGCCGGCACAGATACACACCAATGCCGCGACCACGGCAAACACCGCGATCGTGGCTCGGTTGATACCGAGTTGGAGTCTCATTCGGCCACGCTAAATCCGGTGCGTAAGGCCCACGTTTGTGCTTCCTAGCTGCTGGCTGTGAGTGCGGTTACGATGAGTTTCCGCGCCCGCGACGGTCGACATAGTGTTGAAACATCGATCGAGAACGGAGTCGCCATGACCGGCGCCAAGGATGTATCGAAATCACGGTCCGCGTTCGCCGGCCGAACCACACCGGAGAAGGTCGGCCTTGCGCTGAGCGCCTTCCTCCTGCTGTTCCTGCTGGCCGATGCCATCCCGAAGATTCTCGGGGTGGAGTTCGCGCGCACCGCGACCGAGGGACTCGGCTTCCCGCCCTATCAGACTTACCTCATCGGATGGGTGCTGCTGGCCTGCGTCATCGCGTGGGCGATCCCCCGCACGGCAGTGCTGGGCGCGGTCGGGCTGACGGCCTATCTCGGCGGCGCGGTGACCATCGACCTGCACGAGCAGGCCTGGTTCCCGGTGGTCTTCGCGGTGGCCTTCGGCCTGCTGATCTGGGGCGCGCTCATTCTGCGGCGTCCCGCATTGCTCAAGGTGCTGATCGGCGGGACCGAGTAGCCGGCATTCGCCGTGGCGGGCGGGCGCGATCGGCAACGATAGACTCATCGGCGTGACGTCCTCGGTCGATACCGTCAATAACGCGACTACCACGCCCGATCAGCCGCAGCCGTATCGCGAGCTCGGTCTCAAGGATGACGAGTACCAGCGCATCCGCGAGATCCTCGGCCGTCGGCCCACCGACGCCGAGCTGGCGATGTACTCGGTGATGTGGAGTGAGCACTGCTCCTACAAGTCCTCGAAGGTGCATCTGCGCTACTTCGGCGAGACCACCACCGACGAGATGCGCGCCGGCATGCTGGCCGGTATCGGCGAGAACGCGGGCGTCGTCGACATCGGCGACGGCTGGGCCGTCACCTTCAAGGTCGAGTCGCACAACCACCCGTCGTACGTCGAGCCCTACCAGGGCGCGGCCACCGGCGTCGGCGGCATCGTCCGCGACATCATGGCCATGGGTGCCCGTCCGGTCGCGGTGATGGACCAGCTGCGCTTCGGCGCCGCAGACGCACCCGACACCCGCCGCGTGCTCGACGGCGTCGTCCGTGGCGTCGGTGGCTACGGCAACTCGCTCGGCCTGCCGAACATCGGCGGCGAGACCATCTTCGACCCGTCCTACGCGGGCAACCCGCTGGTGAACGCTCTGTGCGTCGGCGCGCTGCGCGTCGAGGACCTGCACCTGGCCTTCGCCTCCGGTACCGGAAACAAGATCATCCTGTTCGGTGCCCGCACGGGTCTGGACGGCATCGGCGGCGTGTCGGTGCTGGCCTCGGACACCTTCTCCGGCGACGAATCCGGCGCCGGCCGCAAGAAGCTGCCGAGCGTTCAGGTGGGCGACCCGTTCACCGAGAAGGTGCTCATCGAGTGCTGCCTCGAGCTCTACGCCGCACACCTCGTGGTCGGCATCCAGGACCTCGGCGGCGCTGGATTGTCGTGCGCCACTTCGGAACTGGCGTCCGCCGGCGACGGCGGGATGCACATCGACCTGGACCAGGTGCCGCTGCGCGCGACGGGCATGACCCCCGCCGAGGTGCTCTCCAGCGAGTCGCAGGAGCGCATGTGCGCGGTCGTGACCCCGGAGAACGTCGACGCGTTCATGGCCGTCTGCCGCAAGTGGGACGTGCTGGCCACCGTCATCGGTGAGGTCACCGACGGTGATCGACTGAAGATCAGCTGGCACGGCGAGACCGTCGTCGACGTGCCGCCGCGCACCGTCGCGCACGAGGGCCCGGTGTACAACCGGCCCGTGGCGCGCCCCGACACCCAGGACGCGCTGATCGCGGACACCTCCGCCAAGCTGACCCGGCCCAAGACCGGTGACGAGCTGCGCGCCACCCTGCTACAGCTCATCGGCAGCCCGCACCTGTGTAGCCGGGCGTTCATCACCGAGCAGTACGACCGCTACGTCCGCGGCAACACCGTCCTGGCCGAGCACGCCGATGGCGGCGTGCTGCGCATCGACGAGGCCACCGGCCGCGGCATCGCGGTGTCGACCGACGCGTCGGGCCGCTACACCCAGCTGGACCCCTACACCGGAGCGCAGCTGGCGCTGGCCGAGGCCTTCCGCAACGTCGCGGTCACCGGCGCCACCCCGGTCGCCGTCACCAACTGCCTCAACTTCGGTTCGCCGGAGGACCCGGGCGTCATGTGGCAGTTCTCGCAGGCCGTGCGTGGCCTCGCGGACGGCTGTGCGGCCCTTGGTATTCCGGTCACCGGCGGCAACGTCAGCTTCTACAACCAGACCGGCTCCACCGCGATCCTGCCGACCCCGGTGGTGGGCGTGCTCGGTGTTATCGACGATGTGCACCGCCGCATCCCGACCGGCATCGGCCTGGAGCCGGGCGAGACGTTGATCCTGCTTGGCGACACCCACGACGAGTTCGACGGCTCCGTCTGGGCCCAGGTCACTGGCGACCACCTCGGTGGCGTGCCGCCCAAGGTGGACCTGGCGCGCGAGCAGCTGCTGTCCGAGGTGCTGACCGCCGGTTCGCGCGACGGCCTGATCTCGGCCGCGCACGACCTGTCCGAGGGTGGGCTGATCCAGGCGGTCGTCGAGGCTGCCCTGGCGGGCGAAACCGGTTGCCGGGTCCTGCTTCCCGAGCACTCGGATGCGTTCGTGCAGCTGTTCTCCGAGTCGGCCGGCCGGGTGCTGGTCGCGGTGCCGCGCACCGAGGAGAGCCGCTTCCTGGCCATGTGCGAGGCCCGCGAGCTGCCGGCCGTCCGCATCGGTGTGGTGGACCCGGGCAGCGACTCGGTCGAGGTGCAGGGCCAGTTCAGCGTCACGCTGGACGAGCTGCGGCGCACCTCCGAGAGCGTGCTGCCCGCCCTGTTCTCCCACGAGTGAGCTGTGCACGAAAATCCGCGCTCGCCGCGGAATAACGTGCACAAATCACCGAGGCTGAACCATGGCCGGGCGTAAGGCGCCCGACCCGGCCACGACCCGGGCTGCGGTGTTGCTGGTCGCCGACTGGCTGCGCGACGAGCAAACCGAAGCGCCCCCGCGGGCCGCGATCGCCGACGCCGTCCGGCTGACGGCGCGCACCCTGGCGGCTGTCGCGCCCGGCGCCAGCGTCGAGGTACGCGTCCCTCCTTTCGTTGCGGTGCAGTGCATTTCGGGGCTCAGTCACACCCGCGGCAACCCGCCCAACGTGGTCGAGACCGACCCGCGCACCTGGTTGCTGCTGGCCACCGGACTGTGCACGGTGGCCGACGCCGCCGGCTTGCAGATGTCCGGATCGAGGGCCGCGGAGATCGCCGGCTGGCTGCCGCTGGTGGCGCTCACTTGAAGAACGGGTACTCCTGGACCCAGTGAAAGCCCCGGTTGCGCAGGGTGAATTGGTCGAGGTCAACCTGATCCAGGTCGATCAGCACGGGGCGGCCCTGCAGCGTGCCGGTCAACCGCAGTTGCTGGGCTGACGGGCGTGACACCCTCAGGTCGGCCAGCGTGGCACCGCCGGGTTCCGTCGCCTTGATGGTGTCGGAACCGACGGTGGCGGCGGCATCCACCAGCTCGCCGTTCATCCGCTGGTACGTCAGCGCGCCGTCCTTCTCGAAAACCAGGCGTTGCCAACGGGTCTGATCGGTCGCCAGGGGCGGCACCGGCTTGCCGTCCACACTGAACTCCCGGACCGACCAGATGCCGTACAGCTCAGGCTTGGCCTTGCCACCGCCGTAGGCGTGCCACGCCTGCCAGCTGCCGAAGATGCAGCCGACCATCACCCACAGACCCAGTACGGCCTGCGCCGTGGCGGCTCGCCGATCGGCCCGCTCGGAGCTGAACAGCGCGGGCTGGCTCACCGGCTCGGACGGGCGTTGCAGGACAAACATATTCGTCAGCCGACCCAGCTGCGGGGCGAGCAACACCAGGCTCATCAGCAGCAGATGCCCGGACAGGATCTTGACCGGCACATCGAAGGTCATGTTCAACAGGAACACCTGAGCCATGCTGGCCAGCCCGAGCAGCGTCCCCAGGGTCGCGGTGCGCGGCAGGAACATCAGCAACCCGGCCAGCACCTCGACGGCGCCGAGCACCATCTCGTACGGATGGGAGCTGCCCACCTGCAGCCACAGCACCGACGCCGGGCTCAAATCCCCGTAGGACCGCAGCAACGCGCTCGGCGGCGGCGTCGGCATCTGCGTGGGCACCAGTTTGGCGAACCCGTAGAACAACATCTGCCCGGCGACGCACAACCGCAGGAACGTCAGGAACCACGCCGACAGCCGTGCGTAGTCGGGCCGCTGTCGGTCGACCAGGGTCCACACCGCGGTCCCGACGACCGCGACAACCACCAGACTGAACACCATCACCCAGACCACGGTCTGATCGCCGCTGCCGGAGTCCTGGTGCAGCACCGCCTCGACACCGAAGACCTCGCGGCCGACCCATTTCAGCGGCGGACCCAGCACGGCCATCTGCCACATGACGGCGAGCTTCGGCAGCCACTCGCCCACGATCCCGAAGAAGGCGAAGAGGATCTGCGCGAACAGCACACAGAACAGGCCGAAGTACAGAAAACAAAACCTGAATGCGATCTTCGTCACTGTGGACCATGGCCGGGTCGGCTCCGTCGCGACCGAATCGACTAGGGCGGTACCGGTGTTCCCGGAAAATTGACTGGCCATGAAATCCATATAAACAGCCGGACTGAAGTGGGCTGATAGGACGACTGACGGCCATGCGCGAAGCCCGCCGCGGCGCGGCAGCCGAGCCGGAGTTGAGCCCGGCCGGTGCGCCGGTGGGGCGGGACTCGAAGGCGGACCGGCAATTCGATTCCGTTTACCGGCCGGCTGGACCGTAGACTCATTCGTGTCACCAACCGCCTCCCTGGGAGCAGCCCTATTGTGACCGAACAGACCGAGAACGAGCCACGCGAGGAATGCGGCGTATTCGGGGTCTGGGCCCCTGGCGAGGATGTGGCAAAGCTCACGTACTACGGCCTTTATGCGCTGCAGCACAGAGGGCAGGAAGCGGCAGGCATCGCCGTCGCTGACGGATCTCAAATCCTGGTGTTCAAGGACCTCGGTCTGGTGAGCCAGGTCTTCGATGAGCAGACCCTGGCCGCCATGCACGGCCACGTCGCCGTCGGGCACTGTCGCTACTCGACCACCGGCTCCACCACGTGGGAGAACGCGCAGCCGGTGTTCCGCAACACCGCTGCCGGCACCGGCGTCGCGCTGGGCCACAACGGCAACCTGGTCAACACCGCCGAACTGGCCACCCGGGCCCGCGCAGCCGGGCTGATCAACTCGCGTGGACACGTCGCCGCCACCACCGACTCCGACATCCTGGGCGCCCTGCTGGCCCACGGCGCCGCCGACTCGACCCTGGAACAGTCCGCGCTGGAACTGCTGCCCACGGTCCGCGGCGCGTTCTGCCTGACCTTCATGGACGAGAACACGCTGTACGCCGCACGCGACCCGCACGGCGTGCGTCCGCTGTCCCTCGGCCGGCTGGATCGCGGCTGGGTCGTCGCCTCAGAGACCGCCGCGCTGGACATCGTCGGCGCCTCGTTCGTCCGGGACATCGAGCCCGGTGAACTGCTGGCCATCGACGCCGACGGTGTGCGCTCCACCCGGTTCGCCAACCCCGAGCCCAAGAGCTGCGTCTTCGAGTACGTCTACCTGGCCCGCCCGGACAGCACCATCGCCGGCCGCTCGGTCCACGCGGCACGCGTCGAGATCGGCCGCCGGCTGTCCCAGGAGAAGCCCGTCGACGCCGACCTGGTCATCGGGGTCCCGGAATCCGGCGTACCCGCGGCTGTCGGCTACGCGCAGGGCTCGGGCATCCCGTTCGGTCAGGGCCTGATGAAGAACGCCTACGTCGGGCGCACCTTCATCCAGCCGTCGCAGACCATCCGCCAGCTCGGTATCCGGCTCAAGCTCAACCCGCTGAAGGAAGTCATCCGCGGCAAGCGGCTGATCGTCGTCGACGACTCGATCGTCCGCGGCAACACCCAGCGCGCCCTGGTCCGCATGCTGCGCGAGGCCGGCGCTGTCGAGGTGCACGTGCGCATCGCATCGCCGCCGGTGAAGTGGCCGTGCTTCTACGGCATCGACTTCGCCACCCCGGCCGAGCTGATCGCCAACGCCAAGAGCACCGAGGCGAGCGAACCCGAGATGCTCGAGGCCGTCCGGCACGCGATCGGCGCCGACTCCTTGGGCTACATCTCCAAGCAGGGCATGATCGCCGCCACCGAGCAGCCCGCCACCCGGCTGTGCAGCGCCTGCTTCGACGGCGACTACCCGATCGAACTGCCCGGTGAAGCTGCCCTCGGCAAGAACGTCGTCGAGCACATGCTGGCGTCCGCGGCCCGCACCGGACTGCCGCTGACCGTCGACAACGACAATGCCTCAGCCCTGCGTCGTCCCTGACCAGCGGCCGTCACCCGGGCGCGACGTGCATCCGTGAGGGTGCGACCGGTAGCCTTGGGGCCGATGACTAGCCAGGATGAGCGAGCTGAATCGATTGGCGCCTCCTACGCTTCGGCGGGGGTTGACATCGAGGCAGGCGATCGCGCCGTCGAATTGTTCAAGCCCCACGCCAAGAAGGCCACCCGACCCGAGGTTCGGGGCGGCCTCGGAGGTTTTGCCGGCCTGTTCGGCCTGAAAGCCGGATACCGCGAGCCACTGTTGGCCTCGTCGACCGACGGTGTGGGCACCAAACTCGCCGTGGCCCAGGCCATGGACAAGCACGACACCGTCGGCATCGACCTCGTCGCGATGGTCGTCGACGACCTCGTGGTGTGCGGTGCCGAGCCGCTGTTCCTGCAGGACTACATCGCCGTGGGACGCACCGTGCCCGAGCGGGTGGCCGAGATCGTCTCGGGCATCGCCGAGGGCTGTGTGCAGGCCGGCTGTGCGCTGCTGGGCGGCGAGACCGCCGAGCACCCGGGCCTGATGGAGCCGGACCACTACGACATCTCCGCCACCGGCGTCGGTGTCGTCGAGGCCGACGATCTGCTGGGCCCCGAGCGGGTCAAGCCGGGTGACGTGATCATCGCCATGGCCGCGACCGGCCTGCACTCCAACGGCTACTCGCTGGCGCGCAAGGTCCTGCTCGACATCGACCGGATGAACCTGACCGCGCACGTCGAGGAGTTCGGCCGCACGCTCGGCGAGGAGCTGCTGGAGCCGACGCGGATCTACGCCAAGGACTGCCTGGCGCTGGCCGCCGAGACCAAGGTGAGCACCTTCTGCCACGTCACCGGTGGTGGACTGGCCGGCAACCTGGAACGCGTCATCCCACACGGCCTGACCGCAGAGCTGGACCGCGGCACCTGGACGCCGGCACCGGTGTTCCAGATGATCGCTCAGCGCGGCCGCGTGGAGCGTGCCGAAATGGAGAAGACGTTCAACATGGGAGTCGGTATGGTCGCCGTCGTCGCGCCGGAGGACACCGACCGCGCACTGGCGATTCTGACTGCCCGGCACCTGGACTGCTGGACCCTGGGCACCGTGAACAAGGGTGGCAAGAGCAGCGTTCGCGCCGAGTTGGTAGGCCAGCACCCGCGCTTCTGACCAGACGAGTCATGCGCGGGGCTGGGCCTAGCGGCCCTGATCTCAGGGCCGCACGTGGGGTCTAGTGACGCCAGTCGTCTTCGGGTACGGCCCAGCGACCGGCGGGCTCGTCGCCCGAGTCGTCGTCCAGGTCGTTATCGATGGCACTGGTGCTGTAACCAACGGTGTCGTTCGACAGCTCCCGTTGCAACCGACCGAAATCAGTCTGCGGTGAGCTGTACTTTAGGTCTCGAGCAACCTTGGTCTGCTTTGCCTTTGCCCGGCCGCGGCCCATGGGGGACCCCCTCGCGCAATAACGGAGCGGCCCGATGTGCAGGCGGCTCCGATCTGAGTGTGTTTATTGTCCTGCCGCTAGCTTACCGTGCCCGGCGGTCTCATGCTGGCAGGCCACCCTCCCCGGGCGTCGGAGGCGAATCAGTGCAGCGCTGCGGCCTGATCGAACAGGATGACCTGGCGGATGGCCGCACCGCGGCCCGGACTCGGTGGCCCCTAGCGGGCGCCGCCGCGCAGCCGGTCCACGGCGGCCCGGCCCGCACCGGCGGTCGTGTCCGCGCCCGGCAGTGAATCCGCGTCGATCGCGGCGGGTACCTCGGACTCGCCGCCCGTGGTCAGCTCGGTGTCCGCGGGCACGCCACGCTTGAGCAGCGCCAGCGCGATCGGGCCCAGGTCGATATGGTCCGCGACGGTGCCAAGGCGGCCGATCGTCCGGCCGCCGGCGAGCACCGGATCACCTGTCGCGGGACGGTCTTCGCCGCCGTCCAGGTGCAGCAGGACCAGCATGCGGGGCGGCTTGCCCAGATTGTGCACCCGCGCGACGGTCTCCTGGCCGCGGTAGCAGCCCTTGTCGAGATGCACGGCGCCGACGCCTGGCCCGCCGATCCAGCCGACCTCCTGCGGGATGGTCCGCTCGTCGGTGTCGACACCCAGCCGCGGCCGCAGCGCCGCCACCCGAAGAGCTTCGTAGGCCCACAGCCCGGCGGGCCGGACGCCCGCGTCCAGTAGCCGTTGCCGCCATGCCGGGACATCGGCCCGCGGCACCACCAGATCGATCTCCTGCGGCCCGACACGGCGTACGAAACCGCCGTCGGGCAGCGGGGCCGCGGTCCACTCGGCGTCCGGGGTCGGCAGGTCGAGTGCGTTGACGGCAGGCCCGAGCAGCGACAGCACCGCGAGGTCGGCGGGATTCACCTCGACCTTGGACCAGAACACCATCTTGCGCAGGAAGTCGGCGAGCGGCTGCCCGCGCCACGACTCGGTGTCGAGGGTGGTGACGCCGCCGAGTTCGGTCTGCAACCAGTGGTCCTCGACGCGGCCCTGCAGGTCCAGGCTGAGGTTCTGCACGACGGACCCCTCCGGCAGGGCGCTGACGTGCTGGCTGGAGATGGTGTGCAGCCAAGTCTGTCGTTCGGGGCCGGTGAGTTCGATGGTCGCGCGATGGCCGCGGTCCACAATGATGGCGTCGACGGCTGCGCTGCGCTGCTCCCCGAGTGGGTCGCCGTAGTGCCAGACGGCGCCGGCGTCGGGTCCGGATTCGGGGGCGGGAACAGCGCTCATCCTTCGAGCCTAGTGAGTGCGGCCCCGACTAGCCTTTTGCCCATGACCCCGCCGCCGATCGTCGTCCCGGTCGAGGGCTGCCGGGCCTCGGTACGCGTCGACGATCCGGTGTTCTCCCGCGGTGACGGCGTCTTCGAAACGGCGTTGGTGGGTGGCGGCGTCGTCTTCCTGCTCGATGAGCATCTGGCGCGACTGACGGCGTCGGCCGTGCGGGCAGGCCTGCCGTGTCCCGATGCCGTCCGGTGGCGGGCGGCCGCGTCGGCCGCGGTCGGTCAGTGGCACGAAGCGGAGGCCGTGCTGCGGCTGGTGCTCGGACGCGGTGTCGACGGTGTGGTGGCCTTCGTGATGATCTCCGCGGTGCCGGATCGCGTCGCGGCGGCCCGCCGGGAGGGTGTGGCAGCGGTGACGCTGGTGCGGCCGTACTGGCCGCTGGCTGCTGCGAAATCGCTGTCCTATGCGGCGAATGTGGCCGCGCTGCGGCATGCCGAACTGGCCGGCGCGGGCGACGCGGTGTTCGTCGATGCCACGGGCGCGGTGCTCGAAGGGCTGCGGTCCGCGGTCGTGCTGGCGGTCTCCGGCTCCGGCGGCGAGCCGGTTCTGGTGACGCCGGATGCGTCGTCGATCCTGCCGTCGACGACGCAGCGCGCGCTCTTCGCGGCCGCTGAGGCGCGGGGCGTCGAGTGTGTGTACCGGCGGGTGGAGGTGTCGGATTTGCTTGCCGCACAAGGTGTTTGGCTGTTGTCGGCGATCACGCTGGCGGCGCGGGTGCATACCCTGGATGGGCGCGCGTTGGCGGCATCGCCGTTCGAGTCGGTGGTCGCCGAGCTGATCGACGGGCAGTTCTGAGTCCGAGAAAAATCGGTTGTCGGGGCTCGGACCTGGGAGTACGGTCGCACGTACACAGGGAAGGAGGTGGTCCGACAAATTGATTGAAACTTTGAGGACATGTGAGGTGGCTGCCCGCTAGTAGCGCCGGGTATTTCGTCCGAGCGCACTCGCGAAATCCCGCAGCCACCCGGCCCCCGAGCCTCCCGGTCTTGTCCAACCAGGAACCTTGGCTCGGGGGTCGCCTCATGTCCGGGAACAGCTGTGAACTGGCTGCGTCCAGATCGACGAAATGGTCGTGATCCGAGGGGTATCTGCAGCCATTTGGTCCATCTCGGGCGAGGGCGCCGCCGGAGGGTCAGCCGACGAAACGTGCCAGGCGCGCGGAGAGGTGCGGGGTCAGGCCGCCGTCGGCGTCGACGCGCTCTTCGACGTAGGCCAGGTCGCCGTTCTCGATGATCCCGTAGAGCCGCTTCGCGCCGCCGACCAGAACGCCCGACTTGCTGCGGGCCAGGGCATCGGTCGCCAGTTCCCAGGAGGACTGGTTCAGCGGGCCACCGTAGAACAGCTCGACGTAGCCGGCCGAATGCGCCAGCAGCAGCTCGATGGCCTGCGACTCGTCCTGTCCATGCGGATCGGTCGGGTCATTCACGAACCGCCAGTAGCCCGTCTCGCGCAGACCCGGACCGGCGTACTCGCCGTTCTCGTCGAGCCGCCACGAGCGGGCATCCCAGTTGAGGTAGTCGTTGCCGTTGTGCGACACGATGATCTGCTGGCCGAACCGGTAGTCGCCGGCGGCATCGCGGCCTTCGCCCTCGCCGCGCCAGACGCCGACCAGCGGCAGCAGGGCCAGCAGGGCGTCGTTGAAGTGCGCGCCTTCGCGCAGGTTGGCGGTATCGGCGGGCAGCGGCAGGTCGTCGAACCCGGGCACGTTGCGCGCGGCCGTGGCCTTGGCGCGATCGGCTGCCGCGGCGATGGCGCGGTCGCCGGAACTGGCCAGTGCGCCGAGCTCGGAGCTCGGATCGCCCGGGCCGTTTTCAGGGTCCGGGGCGGACGTCACAACTCGTCGGTGATCAGTCGGTACAGCGCGTAGAGCGCAAACCAGGTGATGGCCAGCGAGGCCACGACCAGCAGGATCTCGAAGAAAAGCACCACGGGGAGACAGATTACTCGCGATGCCGGTGTGACGTGCGCCGCACCGGTCCCTCAAATGCGACGAGCGGCCGCATCTGTACGTCCGGACAGGGAGTGTCGGGGTACAAACACGGCCGCTCGCGGCAAAAAGAGTTACGCGACCTTGACGTCGACCTCGTGGATACCGGCACCGGTCGGGGCCACCACGGCGTCGCCGTTGCCGACCTTGGACAGTGCACGCAGCGTCCAGGTGCCGGGGGCGGCGAAGAACCGGAAGTCACCGGTGGCCGACGCGACGACCTCGGCGGTGAACTCGTCGGTGCTGTCCAGCAGCCGCACGAACGCGCCACCGACCGGCTGGCCCGAGCCGTCGACGACGCGGCCGGTGATGACGGTTTCCTTCTCCAGATCAACGCTGGCCGGCAGCGTCAGGCCTTGCTTGGGTGCAGAGCACATATCAGTTTCCCAACTCGATCGGGGCACCCACCAGGGAGCCGTATTCGGTCCAACTGCCGTCGTAGTTCTTTACATTCCGGTGGCCGAGCAACTCCTGCAGCACGAACCAGGTGTGCGACGAGCGCTCACCGATGCGGCAGTAAGCGATGGTCTCCTTCTCGCCGTCGAGGCCGGCGTCGGCGTAGATCTTGGCCAGCTCCTCGTCGGACTTGAAGGTGCCGTCGTCGTTGGCGGCCCGGCTCCACGGCACGTTGATGGCGCTCGGCACGTGGCCGGGGCGCTGGCTCTGCTCCTGCGGGAGGTGAGCCGGAGCCAGAATCTTGCCGGAGAACTCGTCGGGGGAACGCACGTCGACCAGGTTCTTGGTGTTGATCGCGTCGATCACCTCGTCGCGGAACGCGCGGATGCTGTTGTCGATCGGCTTGGCCTCGTACGACGTGGCAGCGCGGACGGTCGCGTCCTTGACCAATGGGCGGTCGTCGAGCTCCCAGCGCTTGCGGCCGCCGTCGAGCAGCTTGACGTCGCCATGGCCGTACAGCTTGAAGTACCAGTAGGCGTAGGCCGCGAACCAGTTGTTGTTGCCGCCGTACAGGACGACGGTGTCGTCGTTGCTGATGCCCTTGTCGGACAACAGCTTCGAGAACTGCTGCTGGTCGACGAAGTCACGCTTGACCGAGTCCTGCAGATCATCGCGCCAGTCCAGCTTGACGGCGCCGGGGATGTGCCCCTCGTCGTCGTAGGCGCTGGTGTTCTCGTCGACCTCGACGAACACCACGCCGGCGGTGTCGAGGTTGTTCTCGGCCCATTCGGTCGAGACCAGGACGTCGGAACGTGCCATGTACGAATTCCTTTCGGTTGCTTTTGAGCTCTAGCGGGTCAGGTGGCGGGGATCGCCGTGCGGCGCAGTCGCGCCACCAGGGGGTAGATCTGGCAGCCCAGGCAGATGCCGAAGGCGGCGTTGAGGAATGCGGCGATCAGCGCGAAGGCTGTGGCACCCAGGCCGAGTGCGGTGATGCCCGTCGCGAAGCCGACGGTACCGGCGATGGCGAACAGCAGCCCGACGAGCTGGGCGAACTTCAGCGGCGCGACCGGTTCCTTCTCGGTCACCGGCGCCAGCCGCGGCGCGATGAAGGTGGCGAAGATGCGGCCGTACGGGTGCTTGCGCGGTCCGCCGACCGCACCGATCGCGAACACCACGGCCTGAATGCCGAGAATCACGGCTGCGGCGATCGGGCTCGCGGCCGAGACCAGCAGCGCAGCGATCAGCACGCCGGTGGTGACCCAGGCTGCGAAGCGGGGTCCACGCACGTCGACCTGCGGGGTTTCGATGGAATTGTCTGACATGGGAAAGCTCCTGTTGTTGGTAAACGGAGGCGGCCGCAGAGTTTGATTCGCGGCCCGCCGCGGAAAGCTCCTCGGAGCGCAACACGAAACGACGGCGCGACTCTCAGCAGCTACAACAACAACAGCAACAACCCGCAACGCGGCACAGATCAACTGCGCGACGCTTGGTGAGCAGGAGCTCGCGGGGGGACAACACGGCAGACAGCTTACCCAACGACGGGGTGCTCAAGCCAACAGCGGTAGCAGGGCATCCCGCAGGTCAGCGGATTTCGGGACCCCCGCGGTGCGGTACCGCTGCTGCCCCGAGGCGTCGAAGATGAACGTCGTCGGCAGTGAGAGCACCGACAGTCGTCGGGCCGCAACAGGATTGGCGTCCAGGTCGATCTCGACGTGCGCGACCCCGAGCTCGCCGCACACCTGGTCGACGACGCGGCGGACGGCCGCGCACGGTCCGCACCATGTTGCGCTGAAATGCACGACGGTCGGGCCGGTGGTGGACAGGCCGAGATCGGCGTTGTCGTTTTCGGCGGACGGTTCGGCCGGCGGGACTTCCCTCATCAGCCCGGCACGCAGGGTCAGCAGCCGGCCGACGATGTACGCGATCCCGAGGGCGGCGACCAGGACCGTCAGCACCAGAACGGTGGAGTTCATGACTGTCTGAACCCATCCAGGGGCACGGTTACTCCCGTTGTGATGCCTTCGATGATGACGTCGGAGCCGCGCGCGCCCTCGCTGGTCGGGGCCAGCCCGAACGGCAGCTTCATCCCCGGCATCGTGGTGGAGAAGGCGCGGAACACCGCGGCCTTCTTGTCGTCGGGCACCTGCCGCTCGGCGGTACCCGGGCCGGTGAGCACCTCGGTGGCCGTGAACACCAGGTTGGTGTGGTCGGCGCCGGTGATCGACAGATCCACCGCGACGCTGACGCGCTTGTCGAGGCCCGCTGCGGTCGGGGTGCCGGTGAACACCAGCCCGTGGCTGTTGGAGATGCCGGACTCAGTGGTGCCGCCGGTCGCATCGTCGGTCTCGTTCGGCGGGGCCTCCACCAGTAGATCCTTGATGCCCATGAAGCGGCCGACGTGGGTGGAGTCGATGATGATGCGGCTCTCCAGCTTGGACGCCGAGAGCTTGGCGTCGGGTCCGATCAGCCAGGACTTCGGCGACGAGACCATGTCGTACATGGTGGCTTCCAGCGACACCTTGCCGGCGACGGGATGTGAGACGCTGCCCGCCTTGATCTCCACCTCGTCGTACTCGCCGCGCACGGCCTGCGGTCCGAACGGGAACCCGAGGATCGCGACCCACGGATCGAAGTGCAGGTGCGCCGCGGTCCGGACGCTGCGGGCCATCCGGTATTCGGCGAAGATCGCGAACCCGAAATCGGTGCCGACGACCACGAGGATCAGCACGGCCACCGGGATCAGCAGCCGAGTCATCACCTTGCGCATCCGGACATTCTGGCGTACGCCCAGCCACGCAGTGCCGCGACCGGCCGTTCCAAGCCGCTAAATCGCAGGTGGCAAGCTATCGTTAGGTGATCTTGGCCGGTAACGGCCATGTGTCAGCCATGATTCTCCGGAGTCAAGCTGGATCGAACCGCGACAGCGTCGTCGCCGGGAACGGTCCGGTGCGGCTCCGGACGCACTGGAGGACCCGTTGGATCTTCTGCTATTGACCGTCGACCCGCACCCGGAGTCGGTACTTCCGGCGCTGGCGCTGTTGCCGCACAACGTGCGGCCGGCACCCACCGAGGTGTCGTCGTTGCTGGAAGCCGGCAACGCCGACGTGGCGATCGTCGACGCGCGCACCGATCTCGCGGCCGCCCGCGGACTCTGTCGTCTGCTGGGTAGCACCGGCGCATCCGTACCCGTCGTGGCGGTGGTCAACGAAGGCGGTCTGGTGGCCGTCAACATCGAGTGGGGTATCGACGAAATCCTGCTGCCCGGCACCGGGCCCGCCGAGATCGACGCCCGGCTGCGACTACTGGTGGGACGCCGCAACGGCGTCGCCGACCAGCAGAGCGCCGGCAAGATCACCCTCGGTGAGCTGGTCATCGACGAGGGCACCTACACAGCCCGGCTGCGTGGCAAGCCCCTTGACCTGACCTACAAGGAATTCGAGCTGCTGAAGTACCTGGCCCAGCACGCCGGCCGGGTGTTCACCCGCGCCCAGCTGCTCCAGGAGGTGTGGGGCTACGACTTCTTCGGCGGCACCCGCACCGTCGACGTGCACGTGCGGCGCCTGCGCGCCAAGCTCGGCCCTGACTACGAGTCGCTGATCGGGACCGTCCGCAACGTCGGCTACAAGGCCGTCCGGCCCGCGCGCGGCCGCACCAATGGTGCCGCTGAGGCGGTCGACGACGTCGAAGACGAGGACGACGCCGACGCCGTCGAAACCGGGCCTGATGCTCGCCAGACCCTGCCCGCCCAGTGACGGAACTGACCTGGCACACCGCGCTGAGCGCTGACCATCAGGCCGGCATCCGCGCACTCGTCGCGGCCGCGACTGCCGCCGACGGGGTGGCCCCGGTGGGGGACCAGGTGCTGCGGGAGCTGCCGTTGGACCGGACCCGGCATCTGCTGGCCCATGACTCCGGTGAGTTGGTCGGCTATCTGAACCTTGCGCCGGACATGGCCGAGGCCGTCGTCGCCGCCCCGGCGCGGCGCCGCGGGATCGGCAGCGACCTGATCCGCACGGGCCTGGCCGCCGGCGGTCCGGACACCCGAATCTGGGCGCACGGCAACCTCGATGCCGCGTGCGCCACCGCCTCGGCACTCGGCCTGACGGCGGTGCGCGAGCTGTGGCAGATGCGCCGCTCGTTGTCGGCGCTGCCGCCGCTCTCCGATGCGCCCGGGGTTCGGCTGACCACCTATCCCGGACCCGAGGTCGACACCGAACTGCTGCGCGTCAACAACGCCGCGTTCCATTGGCACCCCGAGCAGGGCGGCTGGACGCAGGCTGACGTGGACGAGCGCCGGGGTGAGTCGTGGTTCGACCCGGCGGGGTTGTTCCTGGCCTATGACGCCGCGGATCTCGCCGGGGAACGGTTGCTCGGCTTCCACTGGACGAAGATTCACCCAGGTTCCGGGCTCGGCGAGGTGTACGTCGTCGGGGTCGGCCCCGACGCGCAGGGCCGCGGGCTCGGTGCGTTGCTGACGCTGGCCGGGCTGAACTATCTGGCCGACCGCTTGGGAACCGACGGGACAGTACTGCTGTATGTCGAGGCAGACAACACTGCGGCGGTGAAGACGTATCAACGTCTCGGGTTCGAGCTGTACAGCGCCGATGTCGCGTACGCCGGAGCGTCGACCGTTAGCTGAAACGGCGAGTTGGCTGAAAAGTCGCTGACCGTGTTCACCCCGTGTTCATTCCGCATCAGGAATACGTCCACCACGGCCGCATACGTTGCGCGGGAGTCGGAAGCCGACCCTTGAAGCCGACCATCGGCCGACACCGAAAGAGGACCCGTGAAGTTCACCATCATCGGTAAAGCACTCGTCGTCACCGCAGCGGCCGCGTCGCTTGCCGTTGGCATGACCGCGTGTGGCAACGACAACAAGTCCAGCACCGCGTCGTCGACCTCCGGTTCCGCCGCGGAGTGCGGCGGCAAGAACGCGCTGACCGCCGAGGGCTCGACCGCGCAGCAGAACGCGATCGCCGAGTTCAACAAGGCCTGGGGCCAGGTCTGCTCGGGCAAGACCCTGTCCTACAACGGCACCGGCTCGGGCGCCGGCCGCCAGCAGTTCATCGCCAAGCAGGTGGACTTCGCCGGCTCCGACTCGGCGCTGGCCAAGGAGCAGGTCGAGAAGGCTGCCGAGCGCTGCGGCGGCAACCCGGCGTGGAACCTGCCGCTGGTCTTCGGCCCCGTCGCGATGGCCTACCACCTCGAAGGCGTGAGCAAGCTCGTCGTCAACGCCGACGTGCTGGCCAAGATCTTCCAGGGCGAGATCAAGAAGTGGAACGACCCGGCCATCGCCGCGCTGAACGCCGGCACCACCCTGCCGGACATCGACATCAAGCCGGTCTACCGCTCGGACTCGTCGGGTACCACCGACAACTTCCAGAAGTACCTGGCCGCCGCGGCTCCGGAGAGCTGGAAGAAGGGCGCAGGCAGCGAGTTCCAGGGCGGCGCCGGTGAAGGCGCGCAGAAGTCGGCCGGCGTCGTGCAGGCCGTGCAGGCCACCCCGGGTGCCATCGGCTACGTCGAGAAGAGCCCGGCCGCGGCCGCGGGCCTGCCGTTTGCGCAGATCGACACCGGTTCGGGCGCAGTCGAACTGACCGATGACAACGCCAAGAAGGCCATCGCCGCCGCCAAGTTCGCCAAGGACGGCAACGACCTGGCGCTGGACCTGAAGTCGCTGTACTCGACCAAGGAAGCCGGCGCCTACCCGCTGGTGCTGGCCACCTACGAGATCGTCTGCTCCAAGGGTTACGACGCCGACACCGCCGCTGCGGTCAAGTCGTTCCTGAAGGTGGCGGCCAACCAGGGCCAGGCCAACCTGTCGAAGGCGGGCTACATTCCGCTGCCCGACGCCTTCAAGGCGCGTCTGCTGCAGTCGGTTGACGCAATCGCTTAAGCAGCACTGGCGCTCCGGTTCCATCCCGGTGAGGATGGAACCGGAGCCCACGACCGTTAGGTTCCTGACAGGATGACAGTGACAACACCGAATCCAGCCGACGCGGGGTCGGGTGAGGCGCTCGCCGCACCCTTCCCGGAGCCGACGCCGGTGTCTCTCGACCCGCTGAAGGGCTCGAAAGTTCGCCTGGGCGACCGGATTTTCCGTCTGCTCGCCGAGGGCTCGGGCGTACTGATCGTCGCGCTCATCGCGGCCATCGGCGTCTTCCTGCTGTGGCGCGCGATCCCGGCGCTGGCCCGCAACAAGGAGAACTTCTTCACCTTCGGCGGCAACTGGGTCACCACCGACACGTCGGCGATGCACTTCGGCATCTTCGATCTGCTGCAGGTCACCGTCTTCGTGTCGGTGTTCGCGCTGCTGATCGCAATGCCCGTCGCCTTGGGTATCGCGATCTTCGTGACGCAGTACGCCCCTCGCAAGACGGCCGGTCCGCTGTCGTACATGGTGGACCTGCTGGCCGCGGTGCCATCGATCGTCTACGGCGTCTGGGGCCTGTACGTGCTGGCCCCGGTGATCAAGCCGTTTGCGTTGTGGCTCAACAAGGATCTGGGCTGGCTGTTCCTGTTCAAGACCGGCAACGCCTCGGTCGCCGGTGGCGGCACCATCTTCACCGCGGGCATCGTGCTCGCGGTGATGATCCTGCCGATCATCACCGCGGTTAGCCGCGAGGTCTTCACTCAGACGCCGCGTGGCCAGATCGAGGCCGCGCTGGCGCTGGGCGCCACCCGCTGGGAAGTCGTCCGCACCACGGTGCTGCCGTTCGGTCTGTCGGGCTACATCAGCGGTGCCATGCTCGGCCTGGGCCGCGCTCTCGGTGAGACCATCGCGCTGCTGATCATCCTGCGCGGTACCCAGACCCAGTTCAGCTGGACGCTGTTCGACGGCGGCTACACGTTCGCCAGCAAGATCGCCGCCACCGCAAGCGAATTCAACGACCAGTTCAAGGCCGGCGCCTACATCGCCGCCGGTCTGGTGCTGTTCATTCTCACCTTCGTGGTGAACTCCGCGGCACGCGCCGCGGTGGCCGGCAGGGGAGCGAAATGAACGCCAAGATGGCCGCGATGCTGGATCGGCCGGTCAAGCACCAGTCCTTCGAAGGGGTGGGCCTGCGCCGCAAGGTGGTCGACAAGCTGGCCACCGTGTTGGTCAGCATGTCGGTGCTGTTGGCGCTGATCCCGCTGGTGTGGGTGCTGTATTCCGTTGTCACCAAGGGTTATAAGGCCCTCACGTCGGCGGACTGGTTCACCAATTCGCAGTCCGGCATGACCGCGTTCGTGGAGGGCGGCGGTGTCTACCACGCGATCGTCGGCACCGTGCTGCAGGCTCTCGTATGCGCCGTCATCTCCATCCCGATCGGCGTGCTGGTCGCGGTGTATCTGGTCGAGTACGGCGGCGGCACCAAGCTGGGCAAGCTCACCACTTTCATGGTCGACATCCTCACCGGTGTTCCGTCGATCGTCGCCGCACTGTTCATCTACGCGCTGTGGGTGGCCACTCTCGGCTTCCAGCGCACCGGTTTCGCGGTGTCGCTGGCGTTGGTGCTGTTGATGATCCCGGTCATCGTGCGGTCCACCGAGGAGATGCTGCGCATCGTCCCGATGGATCTGCGTGAGGCCAGCTACGCACTGGGCATTCCCAAGTGGAAAACCATTGTGCGCATTGTCATTCCGACAGCGCTGTCGGGCATCCTCACGGGCGTCATGCTGTCCCTGGCTCGCGTCATGGGCGAGACGGCGCCGTTGCTGGTTCTGGTGGGCTACGCCCAAGCCATGAACTTCGACATGTTCGGCGGCTTCATGGGCTCGCTGCCCGGCATGATGTACGACCAGATCGGCGCCGGCGCGGGCGCCAACGAGGTCCCCACCGACCGGATGTGGGGAGCGGCACTGACCCTGGTGCTGCTGATCGCTCTGCTGAACGTGGCAGCGCGGTTGTGCGCCAAGTTCTTTGCCCCGAAAAAAGTTTGAGCAGGAGTGCGGGTTAATGGCCAAACGGCTTGATCTCAAGGATCTCAATATCTACTACGGCTCGTTCCACGCCGTGGCGTCCGTCTCGCTGTCGGTGGAGCCGCGCAGCGTCACCGCGTTCATCGGGCCGTCGGGCTGTGGCAAGTCCACGGTGCTGCGCACCCTGAACCGTATGCACGAGGTGATCCCGGGCGCACGCGCCACCGGATCGGTGCTGCTCGACGGTGACGACATCTACGCCGCGGGCGTGGACCCGGTCGGCGTCCGCAAGACCATCGGCATGGTGTTCCAGCGTCCGAACCCGTTCCCCACCATGTCCATTCGCGACAACGTGGTGGCCGGGCTGAAGCTGCAGGGTGTGCGCAACAAGAAAACGCTCGACGAGGTCGCCGAGCGGTCGCTCAAGGGTGCCAACCTGTGGAACGAGGTCAAGGACCGGCTCGAGAAGCCGGGCGGCGGCCTGTCCGGCGGCCAGCAGCAGCGGCTCTGCATCGCCCGCGCGATCGCCGTGCAGCCCGATGTGCTGCTGATGGACGAGCCCTGCTCGGCACTGGACCCGATCTCGACGCTCGCCATCGAGGACCTGATCTCAGAACTGAAGCAGGACTTCACCATTGTGATCGTCACGCACAACATGCAGCAGGCGGCGCGCGTGAGTGATCAGACGGCGTTCTTCAACCTCGAAGCCACCGGCAAGCCCGGCATGCTGGTCGAGATCGACGACACCGAGAAGATCTTCTCGAACCCGTCCAAGAAAGCCACCGAGGACTACATCTCCGGCCGCTTCGGGTAATCCCCGAGCAGACGTGAAAACTCCCAAATCCCGAGAGAGATTTGGGGGTTTTCGCGGGGGGACCCCCTGTGGGGGACTGCTTGCGAGCACATCCGTGGGTCCGACGTTGCGAACTCTTGTCGACGTCGGTGCACGATCAACAGCAGCGACGCGATAACTCAACGACGGTCTGGCCACAGAAGTACGTGGTTTCAATCACCGTGGAGGCGCGGCCGCCGTGATTGAACACAGGTACTTTTTCAGGCCATCCGAGGTCCCTGAGTTCAATCACCACCGGCACATTGCCATCGAGATTGAACTCGCGGACCTCTCCCGGGGTTCGGGACCGGAAATGACCCCTAGGGCGTGATGACGACGCGGGTGCCGGAGGGTTCCTTTGCCGCCCAGACGTTTTCGATGTCGGCCAGTGGGCGGGCGACGGTGGTCAGTTGCAACTCGCCGGCCGCGAGCATCGCGAACAATCGCGGCAAGCCTTCGGTGCGGGCGCGCAGCAGGGCCTCGGGCGGGACGCTGCCGATGCCCACGCCCTGCAGGGTAATTCCGGTGCTGCGCAACGTCGCAGCGTCGACACTGATACTCGCGCCGGTCATCGAGCCGACCTGGATGAAACGGGTGGCGTGGAAATGCGTCGACGAATGCGCGGCCGCCAGAGCCGCCAGGGTCTGCTGTGCGGGCGTGCCCCACAGGTAGTCGATGACGGCGTCGAACGGCCGCGCCGAGTGCTGGGCCACAACGCTTTCGGTGAGATCGTCGGTTCCGAGCGCGATGACGTCGTCGGCTCCGACGGTGCGGAGCCAGTCCAGCCGCTCGGGATTGCGGCCCGCGACCACGACGCGCCCCGCCCCGAACACGAACTTGGCCAACTGCACGGCCAGCGACCCCGTGACGCCCGTGGCGCCGAGGATCAGCACGTGGTCGCCGGGTTTGGTCTGGGCGGCGTAGTCCAGGCTCATCCATGCCGACATACCGGGATTGGGTACCGCGGCGGCCGTCACCGAGTCGACGTGCTCGGGCACCGGGACACCGCCGGCCGGGACGACGAGGGTGCGTTCGGCCATCAACCCGTACGGCGCCAGTGACCCGGTGTAGACCCGGGTGCCGTCGTCCAGGCGGGCGATGCCGTCCACTCCGGCGATGGCGGGCAGCTGAATTTCCTTGCTGCTGTAGTGCTTTCCCATGATCACCATGCGGCTGAGGTTGGTCAGCGCAGACGCCTCCACGGCGGCGACGACAGCGCCGTCGCGCGGCGGGGGTTCGGGGAAATCCAGATACCGGGGTTGCTGGCCCCACTCGTGCACGACCGCTGCCTTCATGTGTGCTCCT
Organism: Mycobacterium sp. PDNC021; assembly: GCF_048282635.1. Taxonomy (NCBI): domain Bacteria; kingdom Bacillati; phylum Actinomycetota; class Actinomycetes; order Mycobacteriales; family Mycobacteriaceae; genus Mycobacterium; species Mycobacterium sp. PDNC021. Next base: position 40,153 of record NZ_CP182502.1, on the reverse strand, counting down.
CGGCTCGGCATATAGTTTCTCCGGAAACTATATGCCGAGCGCCGCCCGGATGGCAAGATGGTTTCCGTGAAAACCAAGTCAGCGCTGATCACCGAGATCGGTGCGCTGGTCGGTGCGGTCGGGGATAAGTTCGACAACGACGAGGGCGATGCCGAGCGCGATTACCTCGCCGAACACTGCCCAGCGCGGCTGGAACGCACCGCGCGTGAACTACCCACACTCAGCATGCATCTGCTGGCGGTACTCGCCGACGGGCCGATCAGCGTGGTGGGCCTGGCAGCCCGCGCCGACCAACTCAAGGGCACGGTATCCAAGCATGTGCAGCGCCTTGTCGACGCCGGTCTGGTCACCCGCTCGCCGGTGCCGGGTAACCGCAAGGAGCTGCAGCTGACCCCCACGTCAGACGGGGAGCTGGTCATCGAGGTGCACCAGCGCATGCACGACGAAATGGATGCCGGCCGGCACGACTTCCTGTCGCGCTACACCGCTGCGGAACTGTCGGTGCTGGCGAAGATGCTGCAGGACCTGCTGGCCGCGGGCCGGGACGGCGTGCGGCTGGTACCTGCCGAGCAGTCGTAAAACTGTCATTTTCCGTGTGAAAACGACAGTTTTACGTCTGCTCGCGAGTGAAACCGAGGTGAAGACCTAGCGGATGGTGGGCAGGCCGTCGATATCGTCGGAGAAACGGCCGGTGACCTGGAAAATCACCCGGCGGGCGACCTCGACCGCGTGGTCGGCGAAGCGCTCGTAGAAGCGGCTGAGCAGCGTCACGTCGACGGCCGCGGTTACTCCGTGCTTCCATTCGCGATCCATCATCACGCTGAACAGATGACGGTGCAGGTCATCCATCGCGTCGTCTTCTTCTTGGATGCGGGCGGCGCGCTCCGGGTCCCGGGTGAGCAGCACCTCTTGTGCGGTGTTGCCCAATTCGACTGCCAGGCGGCCCATTTCGGCGAAGTAGCCGTTGACCTCCTCGGGCAGCGCGTGCTGTGGGTGGCGCCGGCGGGCGATCTTGGCGACGTGCAGCGCCAGCGCGCCCATGCGGTCGACGTCGGCGACGATCTGGATCGAGCCGACGACGGACCGCAGGTCACCGGCGACCGGCGACTGTAGAGCCAGCAGGACGAACGCCTGTTCTTCGGCGTGCGCGCTCATCGTGGCGATCTGTTCGTGGTCGGAGATGACCTGCTCGGCCAGCACCAGGTCGGCCTGCAGCAGGGCCTGGGTCGCGCGCTCCATGGCAACACCGGCCAGTCCGCACATCTCGCCTAGGCGGTTGGTAAGGCTATCGAGTTGCTCGTGGTACGCGGTACGCATGGGCTCCAGCCTACTTTCTGGCCCTTGGACATGCCGTGATCTGGCAATGAACGCCCGGTGAATGGGATTGGTCAGGTGCTATTTGCAGCTGGTGTCGGCCGCATTGGTGATGCTGAGGTCCTCCGGCAGCTTGGTGGGCTCGCCGGAGAGGCTGCCGTGGGTGACCCGCATCTGGGCCGCCGAGCCGCTGGTTGTCGGGGTGCCCACCGAGGTGAAATCGGTCCCGAGCACCACGCGCACCACGTCTCCCAGGCCCGATACCCGCTCGACATGGGCGTTGGGCAACGATGACGCCACCGTCGCGGCGGCCTGCTCGTGGCCCGCGGAGAAGAACACCGTCGTCGACGTCACCTGGCCCTGGTAGTCGTCCGGGGAGGTGACGGTGAAGCCGTGCTGCTCGAGTTCCTTGGTCGCGGTTGCGGCCAAGCCGTCCTGGCCGGTCGAGTTGGACACCCGGACCGTGACCTGGCTCGGATCGGTCGTCGTGGTGTCGACCTGTTCGGCGTCCGAGTTGGCTGACGTGGTGCTCGGCGCGGCCGACGTGCTGGGCACCGGGGTGCTGTCGGCGTTGCGTTCCTCGGGCAGCGGGTCGTCGTCGATGATCGCGTCGAACAGCGCGCGCATGTCGTCGACCCTTGGTGGTTCGTTGCCTTCGGAGTCGGTGACGCCGGTGGGCACCGTGACGAAGGTGACGCGGCCCGCGCTGACGCCCTGGATGGACTGGCCCAGCTGAACGAGATCCTTGGTGGTGACGTTGTCGACCGAGGAGTCGTCGATGAACAGGTTGACGACGTTGTTGAGCTTGCCGAGGTTGAAGAAGGTGTCCTTGGAGATCATGGACCGCAGCAGTGAGGACAGGAACATCTGCTGGCGCTTGATCCGGCCGTAGTCGCCGTTGACCTCGGTGGTCACCTGGCGGGCTCGCACGTACTGCAGCGCGGTATGACCGTCGATGACCTGGCGGCCGGAGTGGTCCAGCACGGTGCCCAGCTCGTAGTCCTCGAGGGGTGTGGGGCTACAGACTTCGACGCCGCCGACCGCGTCGACGAGTTTGGAGAAGCCGGCGAAATCGACTGCCATGAAACGGTTTACCGACAGCCCGGAGAGCTTCTGGATCACCTTGACCAGGCACTTGGGGCCACCGAACGAGTAGGCCGAATTCAGCTTGGTCTCGGTGTAAACCTGGTCGGACCCATAGCTTTTGGTGTCTTCGTCGTAGATGGGCCCGTAGGCGCCGGTCTTCGGATCCCAGGCTTCGCACAGCGTCGACTTGATGGCCAGGTCGCGCGGGAACGACACCGCCACAACACGTTTGCGGTTCGCCGGGATGTTCACCAGCATGATCGTGTCGGAGCGCGCGCCACCCGCCTCTTCGGTGGTACCGGCACCCATGTCGGCGTTCTGGCCGTAGCGGCTGTCCACGCCGACGATCAGGAAGTTCTCGTCGCCGAACTGCGCGTTGGGGTCGACGATGTCGCGGGAGTTGAGGTCCAGCGCCGAGACCCGGTTCATGCTGTTGTTCTTGATGTTCTGCCACTGCCAGGCAGCACCGGTCATCGACAGCGCGATGACGGCGGCCAGCGCGACGATGATTCGGCCTGCGATCGCGAACCGATGGCGGGTGTGGTGATCGACGGGCGGGGGAGCGTCGGCATGCGTCGGCCGCTCCGGATGGTCGCGCTCCGGATGGTCGATGTAGTTCCGCACGTCGGTGCGCACCACGGCGCGCGGCCGCTCGGGCAGCTCGACCGGGTCGGCCAACGGCACCAACGCGCCGAAAACTTCCGTGGCGGGGTCCGATTCGGGCTGACGGCGAGTGGGGCGCACAGGCACCTCGGCCGCCGGCGCCGGGCTGACGGGCTCGGGCTTCGGTGCGGGACGCGGCGGGGGTACCGGCTTCGGGGCAGGCTGGCGCGGCACCGGTGTCTTGGGTGGCGACGGCGCCGGGGGTGGCGCCTCGATGCTGGCCTGCGCCGGTGGCACTGAGCCACCCGAGAGTCGCGCGATGAGTTCGGCGACCGTGACGCCACCGCTGCCGTGGCTGCCGGTGACCTCGTCGTCCGGTTGATCCGGCAGGTGACCGGCCCGTTCCCACGGCGCCCGGACCGGCCCCGAGGCCCGCGTCGTGCGCGTTACCCAAGGGTTGTCGCCGGCAGCATCGCCGTCACCCTCACCGGGGGTGGTCCGGTCGCGGTCGCTCACGTCTACCCGCCGGAGTTGACCAGGTCGGCGCCGAACGGCACCGTGCAGTCGTCGGGATCGTCGAGCCAGCCTTCGGGCAGCACCACCGAACCCGGTGAGCCCTGCCGGCCACGTGGGCCTTCGGCGCAGTTCGGGAACGGTACATCCGAATCGAGTTGGGTGAGGAGCTCATCCAGCTCGGCCTGGGTCTTGACCAGAGCCAGTGCGCGGCGCAGGTCGGTGCCGGCGGGCAGGCCGTGCAGGTACCAGGCGACGTGCTTGCGGATGTCGCGCATGCCTTTGTCCTCGCCGAAATGATCGGCGAGGAGCTGGCCATGGCGGCGAATGATGTTCGCGATCTCGCCGAGGGTAGGCGGAGTGGGGCGAGGCTGCCCGTTGAATGCCGCCGACAATTCGGCGAACAGCCAGGGCCGGCCCAGGCAACCGCGGCCGATGACGACGCCGTCGCACCCGGTCTCGGCCATCATCCGCAGTGCATCGTCGGCGTCGAAGATGTCGCCGTTGCCGAGCACAGGAATACCGGTGACGTGGGCTTTCAGGGCCGCGATCTGGTCCCAGTCGGCTGTGCCTGAGTAGCGCTGCGACGCGGTGCGGGCGTGCAGCGCGACGGCCGCGGCACCCTCCTCGGCGGCGATCCGGCCGGCATCGAGGTGGGTGTGGTGGGCGTCGTCGATCCCGACCCGGAACTTCACGGTGACCGGGATGTCGGTGCCGGCCGTGGCGGCGACTGCCGCTCCTACGATCTGGCCGAACAGCTTGCGCTTGTAGGGCAGGGCCGAACCACCGCCGCGCCGGGTGACCTTGGGCACCGGGCAGCCGAAGTTCATGTCGATGTGGTCGGCCATGTTCTCGTCGACGATCATCTTGGCGGCCGCGTAGGTGGTGGCCGGGTCGACGGTGTAGAGCTGCAGCGAGCGGGGTGATTCCTCGGGCGCGAACGTCGTCATGTGCAGCGTCGAGGCGTTCCGCTCGACCAGCGCACGCGCGGTGACCATCTCGCAGACGTACAGGCCACTCACGGTGCCCACGCGGGCCAGCTCCTGCTCGCGGCACAGGGTGCGGAAGGCGACGTTCGTGACACCCGCCATGGGGGCGAGCACGACCGGGGAGCGCAACGAGATCGGCCCGATCCGAAGGGATCGGGCCGAAGGCGCCGCGTCTAGCGGTGGACTTACGACGTTGATGACGACACCAAAAGGTTCTTCATCGCCTTCTTCTCGGCGACCTTGCGCTCGCGCTCCAGACGGCGTTGCTTGGCGACCTCGAACTTCTCGCAGGTGTCCTCGAGCTCCTCGATCAGCTTGCCCAGGTCGTCGCGCAGCCGGGCGCCCTCACCGGTGAAGTCCTCGCGCTCGAAGATCCGCCACTTCTTCAGGATCGGCATCACCACGTCATCGAGGTGGATCCGCGGGTCGTAGACGCCACCGACGGCGATGACGACGGCCTTGCGGCGGAAGTCGGGCACGGTGTAACCGGGCATCCTGAAGTTGCGCAGCACCCGGTGCAGCGCCTCCATCGCTTGGTTCGGCGCGATGTCCAGGCCCGCGGCGGAGATGTCGCGGTAGAAGATCATGTGCAGGTTCTCGTCACCCGAGATGCGCTGCAGCAGCTGGTCGGCGACCGGGTCGTTGCACGCCTTGCCGGTGTTGCGGTGCGAGACGCGGGTGGCCAGCTCCTGGAACGACACGTAGATGACCGACTCGAACAGCTTGTCGGCGAACAGGTCGCCCTGGCCGTTCTGACCGGGGGAGAAGCCGCGGGTGACCTGCTCGACGCGCAGTTCCTCCAGCTCGACCGGGTCGCAGTTGCGGGTGACCACGAGGTAGTCGCGCAGGGCGATGCCGTGCCGGTTCTCCTCGGCGGTCCAGCGGTTGACCCAGAAGCCCCAGGGGCCGTCCATGCCCATGTTCATCGCGATCTCGCGGTGGTAGGACGGCAGGTTGTCCTCGGTCAGCAGGTTCTGCACCATGGCGGTCTGGGCGACCTCGGACAGCTTGGACTGCTCCGGGTCCCAGTCCTGGCCGCCGAGGGCGTAGTAGTTCTTGCCCTCTTTCCACGGGATGTAGTCGTGGGGGTTCCAGTCTTTCCGCATGCTCATGTGCCGGTCGATGAGCGTCCCGACGACCGGTTCGAGCTCATGAAGGAGCTGCAGGTCGGTCATTTCCGCTGTCATCGCGCCTCCCGATGTATCTGTACCTGTTGGTAGCAGTCAGAGTATCTGTGTCGGGTAGTGACATCAAGTTGCTGTGACGCATGTCGGACTCGTGAATCTGAACTGTTATCTCGGGAATTGCTTGTCTTACTGGCGTGACGGGACCCGGCTGAGCAACATGTCGACGCAATAATCGACGAATTGCTCCCGGGTGACGGGCAGCTTCCCGCCCAGATATCCGGTAAACAGCGCGGTGAGGGCGCCGATCAGGCTGGTCGCTTCCAAGGTTCGGCGGGCGGGGTCGCCATCGGGGAACATCTTGTGCTGCACCAGTTCGATGAAGCTCGGCATCCAGTCGGCGCCCGACCTGGTCAGCACCGGTTCCTGGGCCGGCGCGATCAGCAGCACCCGGCCGCGGGTCGGGTCGTCGACCATCATCGTGACGAACCGCTCGACAGCGTCGCGGGCGCTTTGTGACGTGGTCAGCGCCGCCATGGCGGTCGTGCACACCTCGTCGTAGACGGCGCGGACGAAATCGTCACGGTCGGTGAAGCTTTCGTAGAAATAGCGTTCGGTGAGGCCGGCGGTCCGGCACACCGCGCGGACGGTCGCCGCCGGGCCGGCGGCATGGCCGAGCGCGGCGATGCCGGCGTCGATGAGCGCCTCGCGGCGCCGTGTCGGGCGGTCCGCCAGTGGGACGGTGGACCAGCGGCCCTGTCGTTGACCGGAAGGCACGTGACTCCTAGGCTATGGCTGACAACGCGTGTAGTCAGGATACCCGCTGACATCCAGGAAAGAATGCCGGTGACCCAAAATACTTCCGACGTATGCCCCGTGACCAGCGACTCTGCCCCTGTGTCACCCGGTTGTCCGGTTGCGCCCGGCAGCTACGACGCCGTGCCCCTCGGGCCGGACTCGTTGACCTGGAAGTACTTCGGCCAATGGACCGGGCTGTTTCAGGGCACCTGGGCCGGCTCGATGCAGAACATGCACCCGCAGTTGGGCGCCGCTGTCGAGGAGCACTCGATCTTCTTCATCGAACGGATGCCGCGGTTGTTCCGGTCGATCTATCCGATCGGCGGCGTGGTGTTCGACGGGTACCGCGCGCCGCAGACCGGCGCCGAGGTCCGCGACTACCACGTCGGCATCAAAGGGGTGGACAAGCAGGGGCGGCGCTACAGCGCACTGAATCCCGACGTCTTCTACTGGGCGCACGCGACGTTCTTCAAGTCGACGCTGCTGGCGGCCGAGAAGTTCGGTGGCGGTATCACCGAGGCCGACAAGCGGCAGCTGTTCGATGAACATGTCACCTGGTATCGCATGTACGGCATGAGCATGCGGCCGGTGCCGAAGAGCTGGGAGGAATTCCAGGAGTACTGGGACCACATGTGCCGCAATGTGCTGGAGAAGAACTGGGCCGCGACGACGGTGATGGATTTGTCGACGATGCCCAAACATCCTTCGCTGCAATGGGTTCCGGATCGGCTGTGGAAGCTGAACCTGTCGGTGATGCAGCGGTTCCTGACCTTCATGACGGTGGCGCTGTATGACGAGCCGGTGCGCGAGTTGATGGGGTACACCTGGTCGCCCCGGCAGCAGCGGCTGCATGACCGGCTGTGCACGGTGATCACGCTGGCCGCCAAGTACGGCCCCAAGCGGGCGCTGATGCATCCGCGTAAGCGCTCGGCGGTGGATCGGGCGTCGGGCCGGCTGCCGGTCGACGCGCCGCTGGTGCAGACGCCCGCGCGCAATCTGCCGCCGGTCGAATACCGCGACAGCCCCAACTTCTACTGCCCGAAGATCGACTGAGACCTGCCGGCATCGCAGCTCGAGGGGTCTGCGATGCCGATGCGGCGACTACCGGAGCGATCGCCGCGCAATACATCATTTTCTGAATACAGAAGTTGATGTATCTTTCTCGTATGACCACGGCGCAGCACACCGACGCGTTGTCGCGTTTCGGCCATGCCCTGTCCGACCCGACGCGCACGCGAATCCTGTTGAGCCTGAACGGGACGCCTGGCTATCCGTCGGATCTGGCCGACCAGCTGGGCGTCTCTCGGCAGATCCTGTCCAATCACCTGACGTGCCTGCGTGGCTGCGGTCTGGTGGTGGCCGTGCCGGAAGGCCGCCGGATGCGGTACGAACTGGCGGACAGCCGCATCGGCCGCGCTCTGGACGACCTGCTGGGTCTCGTGCTGGCGGTCGACCCGAACTGTGTCTGCGTCGGCGCGGACGGCGAGCCCTGTGGGTGCGGGCAATGACGCTCACCGACGTGCGCCGCGGTCAGCTCGCGCGGCGCATCCGATGGCTGGTCGCGGCGACCATCTCCTACAACGTCATCGAGGCTGTCGTCGCGCTGTCGGAAGGGGCTCGCGTCTCGTCGGCGGCGTTGGTCGGCTTCGGCCTGGATTCGGTGATCGAGGTGTCCTCGGCCGCCGCCGTGGCCTGGCAGTTCGCCGGGGCCGACCCTGAAGCGCGCGAGAAGACCGCACTGCGCATCATCGCGTACTCGTTCTTCGCGTTGGCCGGTTACGTAACCGTCGATGCGATTCGGGCACTGCTGGGATTCGGGCAAGCCGAGCACTCGATCATCGGCATCGTGCTCGCAGCGGTGAGCCTGCTCGTGATGCCGGTGCTGTCGTACGCGCAGCGCCGTGCGGGTCGTGAGCTCGGCTCACGGTCGGCGGTCGCCGATTCCAAGCAGACGCTGCTGTGCACCTACCTGTCGGCCGTGCTGTTGATCGGCCTGCTGGTGAACAGCGTCCTTGGCTGGTCCTGGGCCGACCCGATCGCCGCCTTGGTGATCGCCGGGATCGCGGTGAAGGAAGGCCTCAACGCGTGGCAGGGTGACGTCTGCTGTGCGCCGGCCGTGCGCGAGCCTGCCGCGGTGTCCGATGGGTGCGGATGCTGCGACTGACTACGCGGCGAACTTCCAAAAATTTGCCATAGCGGAGTATTTCCATCCAAATATGGTGAACATGTGCTGCTATGTGCCGATCTGGCGTTCCTACTGGATTTGCTATGCGCCGCGTGGGGAAACGTAGTACGGTCCCGAGGTGTCCGGTGATCACTCCGGGTGGCGGCTGACGAACGGCGGGTCCCCATGGCTGGGAAGCATCGCGAATCTTCACTTGCCGCGACGCGGCGATGCGCACGCGGCGGCACCGCGCTGACCGTGACCGCAGCCTGTGTCACGACAGTGCTCACCACAGCCACGACGCACGTCCCGGTGATCTCGGCCCCGGTGGCGTTGGCGGCATTGATCACGCCGGCGAACTCCACCGCGCAGATTTTCGCGGGATCGCAGTACTACAACCGAGACTGGAGCCAGTACGGGCAGCCGCAGGTGGTGCCGTTTCTCGCCGGACCGCAGGGGATCGCGAACGCGGTGGCGGCCAACGCCGATGACCCGAGCGGCATCGTCGTGCTGTCGTCGGGCTGGGGTGCCGGCCAGACGGGTACCGCGCTGGGCATCCTGCAGGACCGGAACGATCCCGCGCTGGACAACGTCAAGCTGGTCGTGCTCGACAACAACTCCAACCGCGCCGGCGGCGGATTCTGGACCACGTACTGGTTCGGTGCACCCTTCCTGCTGACGTCGGCTGCCCCGACGCCGAACAACACCACGGTGCCCGTCGTCGACGTCGCCTACGAATACAACGTCAACTCGGACGCGCCGACCTATCCGATCAATGTGCTGGCCGACGCCAACACCCTGGCCGCCTATCTCGGGGACTACGGTGCCGAGGCAACCGCGCCCGTGCCCGACGTAGCGCTGCAGCCGGTAGCACCCGGCGCGCAGCACTACCACTACATCGTTGCGCCGGACGGCACGATCGTTGATACCGTGCCGGTTTCGGGCAACATCACCTACGTGACGTTCACGTCGTCCGGGCTGCCGCTGCTGCGGCCACTGCGAATGATCCCGGGCGGCAACATCATTGCCGACCCGATCGAACCGGCGCTGAAAGTCTTGGTCGACGCCGGCTACAAGGACAACTCGCCCATACCGCAGGATCCGGGGCAGACCCGGCCGGTCGGTTTGCTCCCGTCGGCAGCGGAGACCGGGAGCGCTCTCGGGCAGCTGCCCGGCGCGGTGCAGCAAGGTGCGCAGACGGTTGCCGGCGACGTGCCGGCGCCGCTGGCCGCGACGCCACCACAGAGTCCAAAGCTGGTGGCCGCCAACGCCGATGCGCCGGATGTCAAGAACCCCGTCGATATGACCGCGGGCAACAAGGCCACCCCGCACGCGGGTCTGCCGAGCCTGCCGACCCCGGGCGGATTCGTGAAGCAAACCGCCGGGGCGGTCACGTCAACAGTCAGCGGTTTGGTCAGTGGGCTGACGGGCGGGCTGCTGAAACCCAAGGCCCACAGCAGCCCATCGAAGTAGCCTCAGTCCGTCCGGTTGATCAGGTCCCGCTTGAGTACCTTGCCGGTCGGGTTGCGCGGCAACTCGTCGAGGAACACCACCTCACGTGGCACCTTGTAGCGGGCCAGGTTGTCCTTGACGAACTGCTTGAGATCCGCCTCCGAGACCTCGGCGCCGGAAACGGTAACCACGAAGGCGCGCAGGTGTTTTCCGAACTCCTCGTCGTCCACTCCGATGGCGGATGCTTCGACGATCGCGGGATGGGTGACCAGGAGTTCCTCGATCTCGACCGGGAACACGTTCTCGCCACCGGAGACGATCATGTCGTCGTCCCGGCCGTCGATGTAGAGCCGGCCCTTGTCGTCGAAGTGTCCGACGTCGCCACTGGCCATCAGCCCATCGATGAACTCTTTGGTGCCGCCGCCGGTGTAGCCCTCGAATTGTGTTGCCGCGCCGACGAATATCCGCCCGGTCCCGGGCGTAGGCACCTCGTTGCCGTTGTCGTCGATGATCTTGATCCGGCAACCAAGCATCGGCTTACCCACTGAGGTGGGGGCTTCGCGGACGTCGGCCGGTGTCGCCATGGTCGCCAACGCGACTTCGGTTGAGCCGTAAAGGTTGTAGACCACGTCGCCGAGCAGGTCCTGCGCCGCGGTGGCGACGGCGGCCGGCAACTGGGAGCCGGCGCAGAAGATGGCGCGCAGGCTCGAGGTGTCGTAGCTGCGGACCGTGTCGTCGCCGAGGCCGAGTACGCGCTGCAGCATGACCGGCACGACACACACCGTCGTCGCACTGTGTTTCTCGATGTCCGCCACGAGCTGCTCGGCGTCAAACTTGCGCCGCAGCACCAGCTTCGAGCCGAGGGCGATCGTCATGATGGCGATCAGCAGCCCGGTGCCGTGGAACAGCGGCGGCCCGATGATGGTGGCTTCGCGAGCGCGCATGGGCAGACGTTCCAGGAGGCCACCCGGGAGGATGAAGCTGCGCGGCTCCGCGCGCGGCGCGCCCTTGGGGGTGCCCGTCGTGCCGCTCGTCAGCAGAATGATCCGGCCCTGCTTGGCCGGTGCCGGCGGCGCCTTCGGCGATGCATCGGCCGCGAGTGCGTCGAGATCGTCAGTGGCGCTGTCGATGTCGGCGACGAACGTGCCTTTCCTGGCCTCGATATCGGCGACCAGATCGGTGAATTCGACGTCATGCACCAGCAGATCGACACCTTCGCGGTTCGCGACCTCTGCCGCCTGGCGGGCCGAGAACGCCGTGTTGAGCCACACCGCGTTGACCCCGGCGCGGGACGCGGCGAACGCCACGATCAGCGGTCCGCGGTGGTTGCGACAGAGGATGCCGACGGTGTCGCCGGGAGCCAGTCGCTGCCGGAATGCGTTGGCAATCCGGTCGACTGCCTCGTCGAATTCGGCGTATGTCAGCTCGCCCCGTTCGTCGGCGATCGCCGGATACGCGCCGTGCCGGATCGCCGCGATACGCGGCGCGGCCCCGAACGGCCCGTAGGTGTCGAGTGCCTTCAGGACCTGCACCAACCGGTGCGGCAGATCGACGCCGATGGCGCCGGCCCGCACCAGTGCCACGAGGGCGCGGGTTTCGAGGCCGGCCCGCCGGGCCGGCTCGGCAAGCAATGAGTTCAGGTCCATGCCAGTCCTTTTCTATTCGGCCGCAACGGGTTCGGTGGACTCTGCCGGAGCTGACTGCGCAGCGGCGGAGTCACCGAACATCGAGTAGACCTTGTTCCGCACCATGTCGAACGGCCGCGGGCTGAGGGCGTCGGTGAGAGCGGTGAGCTGTCCCGACGGCGGGCTCAGCCGGCGCGGGCGGTGCATGATCGCGTCGCACAGCGTGGCCGCGGCCTGCTCGGGGGTGAGGGTGGGGAAGCGGTCGTACATCTTGGTCGGCGCGATCATCGCGGTCCGCACCAACGGCATGTGCACCGTGGTGAAGGTGATGTTCTCCGACACCGTCTCACCTTGCAACGTGTCGCACAGTCCGTCCAGTGCCGACTTGCTGGCGATGTAGGCGCCGAAGCGCGGCAGCTTGGTCTGCACGCCGATCGAGGACACGTTGATGATGTGCCCGAAGCCGCGCTCGCGCATGCCCGGCGTGAACTTCAGGATCAGCTGGACCGGGGCGAAGTAGTTGAGCTGCATGGTGCGCTGGTAATCGTGCATCCGGTCGTGCGACAGCTCCAGTGAGCGGCGGATGGAGCGGCCGGCGTTGTTGATCAGGATGTCGACGCGGCCCAGGTCGGCCAGCACCTGGTCGGCCATGGCGCCGATGGCGTCGAGGTCGCTCAGGTCGCAGGGATAGACGTGCGCGGTGCCGCCGTCGGCGCGGATGTCGTCGGCGACGCAGTCCAGGTTCTCCCGGGTGCGGGCCACCAGCACGACCTCGCCGCCGGCAGCGCCGATGCGACGGGCGGTGGTCTCACCGATGCCCGCCGAGGCGCCGGTGATCACGACGATCTTGCCCGCGACGGCGTCCTCGAGGGTGTAGCCGGTGATGGCGTCGACCACCGTCTGCAGGTAGATGGGGCGGGTCTTGATGGGGGTATTCATGACACTGGCGAAGACGGCCAGCGGCTTGGCGGCGACAGCGGCGACGGGCTTGGTCGCCAGTGCGGTGATATCGGCGAGGTTCACGGCAGGGGGTCCCTTCTTGAGTTTGGTTGGTTGTCAGCCCAGAGCCCGGCGGGCCAGGCGCAGCGCCGGCAGCAGCAGGGCGTGGGGAGTGATCGAGCCGGTGATGGCCATGAGCTTCACGACGGTGCCGGGCACGATCTGCCGGGCGCCGGCCTGCATGCCGTCGACGGCCTGGGTCGCGACCTCGACGGGGGAGACCTGCGCCGGTCGCAGGCTGAACTCATGGGCCGAGGCGACCTCGGCCCATTCGGTGGGGACCGGTCCGGGGCACAGCGAGGTGCAGGAGACGCCGGTGCCGCGCAGCTCTTCGTGCACGGCTTCGGAGAACGAGTTGACGAACGCTTTGGACGCTCCGTAGGTCGCCATCGACGGCATGGGCTGGAATGCGACGACGGATGCGACGTTGAGGACGGCGCCGGCGCCACGCTCGACCATGCCGGGCAGGACAGCGTGGGTTAGTTCCTGCAGCGCAACAACATTGAGCTCGACCTGCTCGCGTTCGCGATCCATGGGCAGGGTGTGGAAGGCGCCGCTGGTGCCGAAGCCGGCGGAGTTGGCCAGGCCGGCGACGGGCCGGGTGCGCAGCTCCTCGATCAGGGTCTGGCGCTGGGTGGCATCGGCGAGGTCGCATGGCCGCACCGTCACCCCGACGCCGTGCTCGGCGCGCAGTTCCTCGGCGAGGGCGTCGAGCCGGTCCTGGCGACGTGCGACCAGAAAGAGGTTGTAGCCGCGGGCGGCGAGCACTCGGGCCAGTTCGGTTCCGATTCCGGACGAGGCACCAGTGATGACGACCTCGGTGGTGCCTGAGGGCTTCGGCAGAGTCATGTGGCTCTCATTTCATGTCGACGTGTGACTGTGCCAGTAACACTGGCACAGTGTGAATGTTGGTGTCTATACTTCGTGGAATGACAGATGTCACAGTCGAGGAATTCACCATCGACGAACTCGCCGCGCGCACCGGAACGACGGTGCGGACCATCCGCTTCTACAACGAGAGTGGCCTGCTGCCGCCGGCCGAGCGGCGCGGTCGCCTCGCCTATTACGGTGCACCGCATCGCATTCGGCTCGAGTTGGTGCAGCAGCTGCAGCAGCACGGCTACACCCTGGCGGCGATTACCAAGGTGCTGGCGCGGCTGCCCGAAGGCGCGACGGCCCACGACCTCGCCGTGCGTGCGGCACTTCTCACACCGTGGAGCCCGGCCGAAGACGAGACCGTGGACCTACGGGAACTCGAACAACGTGCCGGTCTGTCGTTGGACGGCCGGGGGCTGCAGACGCTCGAGGCGCTGGGTGCCATCCGTCGTCTGGATGACGGCACGTTCAGCGTCCGGCAGTCGGTCCTGGGCGCGGCCATGAACCTGCGCGACACCAATGTTCCGGCGGAGGATGTCCGGCGCCTGGCCGGCGTCGTCGACAAGCACATCGACGCCCTCGCCAACGAGGTGACGGACGTCGTCTTCAGCCGGATTCGGGAGGCCGAGGACCCAAACGTGTACCTCGGGCGGATCGCCAAGGTGGTGCCGAACCTGCGGCCACTGGCGGCGCAGATGATGGCCGACCGCTTCACCGCCGCGATCAATCAGGCGGTGCAGGAACGCGTGGCGGAGCTGGAGATTCCGGCCAAGTAAGTCGAGGGCGCTTACTTTCGGCGGAGCTGGCAGGTCGCCCTGGTGGTGGCGACGACGGTGCCTTCGGCATCGGTCACGACCGCCTCGACGGTGTACTCCGACTTGCCGTTCTGTGCGGCCTCGGCCTCGATCCGCGCGATGTCTTCGTCGCTCATCTCGGCTTGTGCCCGCACATCGGATTTCGCCGGTGCTTTGTACTGGATCGCCATGTCCTTGACCAGCGGATAGAACTGGCTCTGGTCGAATGCGGTGAGGGCAAGAATCCCGCCGAGCACCTCGGCCACGGTGAACAACACGCCGGCGTACATCACGCCAAAGTGATTGCCGTTACCTGTGATTGGGGCTGTGGTGGCGGCCAACCCGCGTCGGACCTCAACGATCCTGACGCCCAGGCCATGGGCGGCCGGGATGGTGGTCGCGAACATCGAGTTCATGAACTCGAGCTGGGCTGCATCGGCGGTGTTCGTCACGTCGCAAGACTATCCACCGCGATTAGTCCGGCTACTGAATTCGCGGACTTGTGGTGCCCCCACCAGGGCTCGAACCTGGGACCTGCGGATTAAAAGTCCGTAGCTCTACCGACTGAGCTATAGGGGCGTGGGAGACAGAATACTGCGTCCCGCCCCGCCGCCTCCGGGGGTGGCCGGTTGTGTGGCGGTTGGCGGTCTGTAGTGCGGATTTGGGCCGTGAGGCAGTCGTGCCCTAAGCTATCGAAGCTCCCAACGGAAACGTTGAGAGTGCCCCCGAAGAGATTCGGATTGGCCCCCATCGTTTAGTGGCCTAGGACGCCGCCCTTTCACGGCGGTAGCACGGGTTCGAATCCCGTTGGGGGTACGCAACGCGGAAACGCGGAGCAAGCAGTGCGTAAGGCCCTGTGGCGCAGTTGGTTAGCGCGCCGCCCTGTCACGGCGGAGGTCGCGGGTTCGAGTCCCGTCAGGGTCGCCAGAACGGCGAGGCAACTTGCCCTTCCGGCCAGGTAGCTCAGTTGGTACGAGCGTCCGCCTGAAAAGCGGAAGGTCGCCGGTTCGATCCCGGCCCTGGCCACTTCAAGAACCACCTGGTGACGGGTGGTTTTTCTCGTATCTGGGGCGTTTGCTGCGGAGACTCGGGGTGTCAGTCTTCACGTACGGGGAGGGCCTCTGTCAACTCCGCAGAGAGTCGCCAACGGGCACGGTGGCCGTCTGTCACGGAACTGTTGGCCTTGAGGGTGATGTGGGCCGCGACGCAGAAGTCATCGGCAGGATTCCACTGCACTCCTGTCCTACCGAACGATGACAAGAGTCGCCTTCCGCCGAGAGCGGCCCATCGCCGATCGAAAAGCTGGTCTCGCAGCGTCTCTGTCGTTCCCAGTCTGGCGTCTTCGAGCCGCTGAACTTCGACGACTCCATCAGAGCCCTCGTGGCTGTGATATGCGCTGATGATGCCGTCCAGCGTCGGCTTCACGATGTCGACCAACGAACTAACGGGCCTGTCCTTCCTCGTGTCCGTTACGTGGAGCTTGAGAAGGAATCGCGTTGGCGCTGTGGCTGTCTCGACTGGTGGCGCCGCGAAGTCCCGGATGGCCTTCCACACAGGTGCGGGTTTGTCGGTGACGGAGTCCACCGGGACGCCGGTAAACGCGGCCAACTGCTTTCCCGGTCTCCAGAACTCGAACGCGTCGTCGCGTACCTCGCAGTAGCGCTGGTAGTGCAGGGCCGCGCCTTCGGTCAGTCCGCTGCGCGATGGCGGCGGTGGCAACTGGTAGCCGCGTTCGAAGGTCACCGAGCGTGCCATCAGTGGCCGGAGCGCGCCGCTGCCCACGTTGTAGAGCAAGACGTTCTCGGTGTCGACGAACGCGCCGTCATCCGCAGCGCTGTACACCGCGTGCAGCCCACGACCCGCTCGAGGGGCTGAGTCACGCAGCGCTCGGCGCAGGTCGTTTCGCATCTCGAGGACCCAGCCGCGCGGTTCATACGGCAGACGGACCGTCGACCACAGCTCGACGACGTTGGGTGCGGCTCGCACCACGTAGGGGACGGGCATGTCGACACAGTATGAGCCCGGCCGGCAGGTCGACGCACACGTCAACCCGCGCGACCGCGGGTCATCACCCGCGAACTCAGTTTGTTGCCGTGACTCTGGTCGTTCAGTTCGGCCCTCTGCGCGGTGGAGAACCGCGTCACCACTTGTCGCCGCCGTGTCAGCCGACGGATGTGGCTCGCGCGTCACCACCGAGAGCGAGCCCGAACCAGATGCGGTACTGCCACTCGTCAGGCTCACCGTGTCGATTGACGTACATGCCCCGGATCCGCTCGACGCTGGCGTCAGGGGATAGACCCCAGTCCGGGGTCTCGGCTCCGTCGCCCGGCAGGTCCCCCACGCTGACCAGACCCTCTTCCAGCATCGTGCGCACCACGCTCGTCACCAAGTCGAACCGTTCGCCGTTGCCCGCCGCGAGCTGCTGTTGCGTCACGATCTGATCGACCTCGATCATGGGTACCCAGTCGTGGGATGCGGCGTCCAGGATCTCACTGCGCAACGTGTTCTGCGCTGCGCTTACTGGCTCGGTCATCGCGTTGTGCTCCTCGTGTTCGTCATCACCATCGTCTCAGTGCCCCTCGAAGTCGCGGGGATTCTCGTTCGGGTTGTCCTCGCCGAGGATCGGGAACGGGTGGTTGATACTGCCCGGCGGGTGCACTGGTTGCGGCCCCATCGGCTCGGCGGACGGCCCGCCCCAGCCCCCGATACCTGGCGTGGGTTTCACCGCGGGTGCAGGCTCGACGACCGGTGCCGGTTTCGCGGCGGGGCCGGCTTCCGCCGCTGGCGGTGGTGCCGCCCGCGGCGCTTCGGGTTCCGCCACCTTCGGCGCCTCGACCGGTGCCTTCGGAGCCGGGATGTTCGGCTCGGCGCCCTTGTCGGGGTTGATGTGCACCTTGATGTAGCCCCGACCGGGCACGTTCACGTCCAGCGCGGACTGGCCAGTGGATCGCGCCGCGGCACGCTCTCCGACTGATGTGCCGTCGGGCAGGTCGACCGAGATCCCGTTGGTGCCGCCGTACCGCCCCGGATTCTCCACCCCGTTCTGCTTCATCCACTGCCAGAGCCGATCGATGTCGGCCTGAGAGCGCACCACCTTTATGTTCGGCCTGCTGTCACTCGGCAGCTGGTCGAGCACCTTGGCGATGTCTTGCCCGTTCGGCCCCGCAGGAGGCGGCGGAGGCTTCGGTACGTCCCGTTTGAACCCGTAGTCCACGGCCTGCACCGTTGGGTCGTGCTTCCCGTGGCCTTCGAGACCCGGGAACGTGACCCCGTTGAGCGGGGAGAGCGCACCGTGGATCCGGTCGGCGACCTGCTTGTCGGCGTCGACCAGCTGCTGCACCGCGGTCTGGATCGCGTGCGTGTGTTCTTTCGCCTTTGACTGCCGGTCCTCGCCGTCGCTGAGCAGGGAGGGTAGGGACGTGTCCTTGACGGAGAGGTCCTGGCCGACGGTGAATCCATCCTCCTCCGCCTCGGCTATCGCGTTCAGGGCCTGCCGCTTCGCCCAGGCCACGTCGCCCGACCCGTTCGTGGCGTGGGTGCTCGCGTTGTGCAGGGCATCGGCGGCGCCGCGAACCGTGATCAGATCCGCCCAGGAGCGCTCGGCGGCAGCGTCGGCCCCGGCTCCTTCCCATGTCGTCCCACCCGGCCGGGTCATGCCGTTGTGGATGGTGGTGAAGTGCTCCTCCCACGCCTGAGCGGTCGATGTCCAGTGGGTTGCCGCGGCGTCGAGGTGCTCGGTGTTCCACGCCTCGATGTCCGAGCGGGTCAGGGATCCGCTGGCCAAGGTTTCAGACCTGAACGGTGGAGATCGCCTGGCCAGAGTCACCGTCGCTGCGCGTGTAGCTGGTCGCCGCAGCGCGCAGTGTCTCCCCGGTGCTGGTGGCCCGGCCGGAGAGGGTTGCGGTGACGTTGTCGATCAGCGAGTGGCCAGTGGTGACGGCAGAGGTGCTGGACTGGGTGTGGTGGCCGCCCGCTGCGGGTGCGGTGATGTCGGAGAGGGATGCGGCGGCGGTATCGCAGACCTCGGCGTGCGACTGCAGGCCTTCGGCGTCGACGCGGAGCGCATCGGACATGGATGCCCCTTCCCCCAAGATCCAAGGATACGGCCGGATCTGGTGGGTCCCCGACGGCAATTGCAGTACCGGCGGCGGGGAGTAACCCGACAGCTGGTCGCCGGCATCCCGGTGAGATTGCGAGGAAAAAGTGCCTTTGAGGTCGACGCACAGCCGGTTTCCGCACCTGTAGTCGAGCAGCCGCTCGCGGTGCATCTGGTGTACTGCCAATCCGGGTGAGATCATTCAGCTCGGGTCGGGCGAGGCGCCCACACCCGGCTCCACACTTCACGAATCGCGACGCCGACCATCACCAGCGCGAACACCGTCAGTAGGTTCAACTGCAGAGCACTGCCGAATCCGGTCCCGTAGTAGAGCGCAGTGAGGATGATGGCCGCGCCGGCAATCGGCGCGAGAATCGTGGCAATGCCCGCCGGCCATTTCGCGACGGATACCGCTTCGACCACGGCGGCAATCGCAGTGACGGCCAGCGCCACGACCGCGACGCTCGCCATGGCGTTCGCGACGAAGAACACATCGTTCAACGGCGAGGGCGGATGGTTGGTCAGCGGCTCGTATGCGGTCCAGCCAAAGTCGCTATGTCCCAACCCGACTCCGAAGATCGACTCGTCGTAGTCGGCGTACCGCCGCGGCAGGCCGGAGTTCAATGCCGCTGAATTCATCTCCGTCATGAGACGAGCGACGACGAACACCCACCACGACACCGCGCCGGTGACGTGGGCGATCCGCGCCGTGACGAAGCGCCGACCGCGAAGCTCAATGCGGCTCATCCGAATACCGGGGCGCCGTTCGGGCCGATCTGCGGCGCCGGCATGAAGCACGGCGGGATTCCCGGCGCGTACGGGGGCACGCAGGGCTGCGGGAAGCAGGGCTGCCCGTTCCAATACGTCGACTGGTTCGGAGGACACACCGTCATCGGTTCGGCGGCGGACTCGGGGGCAGACGGCAGCGCGGCAGCTCCGGCAACCGAGACAACGATCGCTACGGCTGCGGACCAACGAGTCATAGTTCGTCGTCTTCGTCTTCAAGCTGCGGGCGTGGCTTGCGCATCACCACCACGGCCCAGATCACGCCGCCGATCAGCGCCGCGACGATGGCCAGGAAGACCAGCTGTCCCGCTATGTAGTCCATCGCATCCCCCTGCCCCCGAAATCCAAGGATAAGGGGATCGTCGGCATGGTTCCCGCGGAGATTTGGGTGTACCTCTAACCGTGGGCGCAGGGCTATGTTGGCCATTGAACGGGTGAAAGCGTGGCGATGATGGCCGGTCTCCTTCGGATGGGCACGTACCTGGCGGCATGCGGGGCGGTGGCCATCGGCCTTTCGCCCGCAGCCGCGGCCGACGCCGCGGCTTTCGATCCCACCGGGAACCGATCAGGTGGACCGGTACCGACCGTCAACGGCGTGCCATGCGTCGGTGGCAGCTTGGGCGTCTGCCTGAGTTTTCGGCAGAACCGTCCGCCCATGGTTACGTCGGTGCCGCAGTCCGGTGTGGGGCACAGTCCGACGGTGCGTCGCTGAGTGTCGAGCCGCCCGAACTTGCAACCCGCGGCAGATGAGTTCAGCTGGGTAAGGTGCTGGCAATGACCAATTTCCCGGAGCCGGCCGACGACCTCGAGTCGCAGCTCGAACCGGTCGCCGCCCGTCTCCTCGATGCGCAGGTGGCGTTCGCCATGCAGCAGCTGCGCGGCGAGAACTACCACAGCCTGGTCCTCGATGAGATCGAGCACGCCTTGTCGGAGGCGTCGGAGATCACGCTGTCCGACGCGGTGACGCCCACCATGATCAAGAACGTCGCCGCGAAGTACGCCGTGCAGGTGCCGGTGGAAGGCGGCATCGCGGAACTGGTCAGTGAGATTGCCGCGCGGTTGTATCGGCTCACGGCGACCACGGACACCCGCTTCGGCGACGTCATCGACGGGCGGCGTTTCAGTGAGCTCAGCGCGATGGTGGTCGAGATGGGAGTCACCCAGCGAGTGCTGGAGCGCCTTCTGAGCAGCGAGGCGTTCGCCGAATTCTGCGTGACATTGGTTCAACACTCGCTCGCGGAATCCGTCACGCAGGGTGGCAAGTCGTTGGCCCGCGGCCGGCTGGGTCGCATCTTCGGCGGACTCGGCGCCCGCATGCCGCAGGGACCGGTCGAACGGTTGGAGGTTCGGGCAGAGGATCTGGCGCGCCGTGGCGCCCGTTTCCTACTCGCCCACACCCATGCGGACGAAGACGCGCTCGCCGAGGCGGTCAACCAGCTGTGGCGCAGTAACCTCGACAGCCCACTGTCGACGGCGGTTTCGATGATCTCCGCCGCCGACGTCGAGGACGCGGTCGTGCCGATCTACGAATTCTGGCGTACCTTCCGAGACACCGCCTACTTCCGGTCGCTGCTCGACGAGGGCATCGACCACGTCTTCGAAAAGTACGGCGAGGTAAGCCTTTACGAGCTGCTGCTCGATCTCGGAGTGGGGCGGGAGGACATGATCGAAGAAGCCCTCCGTTTCGGCCCTCCGGTCATCGCCTTGCTCGACGAGCGGGGTTATCTGGAGTCGGTGCTGCGGCGTCGGCTCATCCCGTTCTACCTCTCGGAGGAGTTCCGGGAGGCCCTCGCGGGAGGCTGAGCTTCCAACTCGGCCACTCGCGCCTTGAGCGCCTTGATCTCGGCCTGCAGCTCGGCTTCTCGCCCGTCGAACTTGGCTTGATAGGCCTCACCCAGCTCACGCAGGTACTCGCGATCGAAGCGCGGGATGATGGAGCGCGAGCAGTTCCAGTCGAAGGCCTCGACCGCGATCTCGATCTCGCGCTGCGGCCCGTCCTCGACGACTGTCCCGCGGCCGAAGACCTTGAGTCGGCTGCGCCGCGGGTAATCGACGAAGAACATGGCCAGCCGGTCGTCGGCGGCCAGGTTGCCCAGCGTGACGAACTGGTTGTTACCCGGTAGGTCGATGAACCGCAGGCGGTCGGTCTCGGGCAGATGCCGGACGAATCCGGCAGGGCCGCTGCGGTATTGGAGATAGGGCCAGCCGTTGGGGGTGACGGTGGCCAGGCAGAACTGGTCCGCTCGCCGAATCATCAGCAGCTCGCGGTCGTCGAGGCGCTGCGGGCCGTCGTCGGCGCGTTCGGTGTGCCGGCCATAGGCCAGATAACTGCCGTTGCGCTGCTGACGATTCAGCGCATCGGGGCCGAATGCCAGGTGGTGATAGTGGTTGTTCGGCTCGGTGGACACAACGGTCACGCTACGCCCGCGGCGTGTCAGGGCGCGGCGGTCACCACGACCTGAACGACGCCGGTGTCGGTGTCCGACGCGATCACCAAAGCCGGTGCGTTCGCGGCTGAGACCACGTGGCCGCCGGTGACGGTGACCGTGTATCCGTTCGGGTAGGCGACGGCGGGCACCGAAATGGTGCTCTGTGAACCGACTGCGAAGCTACCTGAACCATCCGCCTCCGCCGTCGAGTAGCCGAAGGTGAAGGTGCCCTTGGTATTTGAGAGCCTGAGCGGGGTTCCAGAAACCGCCTGCGGATACGGAGACGCCAGCACCTGCAGGCTGCCCGTGTTGACGTTGCCGCCGGTCGGTGGCAGGGCCGGGTCGTAGACCACGGACTCACCGTCGGTGCTGCCGCTGGTGGTGATGTCGCCGACACCGGAGTAGGCCCACTCGGACCAGCTCATGAGGTATTGGTCGGCGGCGCTCATTTCGGCTTTCAGATCTGATGGCAGGTTGGAGGCGCCGAATTCGTTCATGAATACCGGGACGTTGTTGGCCTTCCCGTAGGCGTTCGCGGTGCTGGCCTGCTGTCTCGCCAGCCACCCGCAGATGCTGCTGGTGGCCGACCCGGCACAGTAATCATGAAACGCCAGAACGACATTCGTGTCGTCGATGGTGCCCAGCTGGATCGGCGCGCCGAGGATCGCGGGTATTTCGGAGACCGCGGGGTTGGCGGGCTCGACGAACAGCGCGGTGTTCGGATCCACGGCCCGGATGGCAGCCGCCACCTGGTTGTACATCGGGGTCAGCTGTTGTTCTGCGTAGAACGGGCTGCCCAGCAGTGTTGGCAGCCAGGAGGTGCCCGGGAAGGGCTCGTTCATGATGTCGTACCCGATGACGCTGTTGTTGCCGGCCATTGCGGCAGCGACCGTTTCCCAGGCCTTGGCGTAGTTGTCCTGGAGCCCGATTCCGTTGGCGGCGTTCGAGTTGTTCCAGAATGCGTCCCACGCCGCGGTTTCGGCGGGGTTCAGGTAGTAGCTGCCGGGGAAGCCGAATCCCTGGTTGGGCAGTCCACCGGTCTGCGTGGCCCACTCCGGGGCGCCCTCGCCGCCGAGTGAGGCGCTGTACAGGTCCTGGTGCATGTCGATGATCGTGTAGATGCCATGTGCGGCAAGCATGTTCACGGTCTGCTGGATCGACTGGAGGTACGCGGCGTTGTACACACCGGGTTGGGGTTCGACCCCGGCCCAGATGACACCCAGCCGCACCACATTGAAGCCGTTGGCCGCCAGGAATGCAGCGTCGTCCTCGCTGAATCCGCTGGCTGACGGTTCGTACGGCGCGAGCTTGTACACCTCGTTGAATCCGTGCAGCAGGACGACCTGCCCGTCGCTGTTGGTCAACCAGACACCAGTGGACGTGACGGACAGCATGGAGCCGTTGGCACCTGTCTGGACGAGCGTGGCTCCGGTACCGGACTTACCGACCGAGCCGTGATTGCCCAGCAGGCCCGCGTTGCCGCCTGCTCCGCCCAGCGCCGGCAACCCGGTGGACACGGCGCCGACGCCGCTGTTTCCGGCATCTCCGCCGGCACCGCCGATGCCCAGGATGAAGGCGCCGGAACCGCCGTTGCCGCCGCGACCGCCGTCGGCCCCGTCGCCGCCTCGGCCACCACCGCCGCCGGCACCGAACAGCAGACCTTTGCCCGGGCCGCCCTTGCCGCCGGGCCCGCCGGACATCGCACCGCCGTTTCCGCCGCGACCGCCAACGCCCATCAGGAAGCCACCGGCGCCACCAGTACCGCCGGACGCTCCGGAGCCGCCGGTACCGCCCCGCCCGCCGTTGCCGACCATGCCCGCGGCGCCGCCGTTGCCTCCGGAGACGGCGGCCTCGGTGCTGTCCCAACCGGCTCCACCGTCGCCGAGCAGCCATCCGCCGGCCGTGCCATTCGGTGCGGCTGCGGTGCCGGTTCGGCCGTTCCCGATGACGTAGGTGCCGGCGAGCGTGTTGATGACGCCGTCGACTCCCTGCCCGAGGGGACTGTTGATCCAGCCTTCGATGCCGGTGTGCAGCGGGTTGTAGATCAGCGCACGCATCCAACCGGCCGGGTTGTTGGGTGGCGCCGGCACGGCGTTCTGGGTTGTTGTCGAGGGGAGCGCAGCGGCGACGGCGGCAGGCGTAGTGCTGGTGGCGGTCGGGGTTACGGCCGAAACCCTGGCTGGTGGCTTGGGCTTGGTGACAAGGGGATTCGACGTGGCGCGGGGTCGCAACGATGAGGCGCCGGTGGTTGATGTGGCCGCTCCGGGCGACTGCTTACCAGCCGACTTCGTCGCGGGTTTGATGCTGGCGGGGGATCGGGTGCCGCTCGCGTGTGGGGCCGTGCGGTTGCCACCGGCGTGGGCGGTGGAGCTGACAGCCGAGGAGGTGGGACCACCGGCAGCGTCGTGGCCGGAATCGTTGTCGGCCGATGCGACGGCTGTCCCGGTGGTGAGTCCCACCCCGATGATGGCCGCTGCCAGTCCGCCGATGCCCCACAGGCCGGCGCTTACCGTCATCGTCTGTGTATACGTGACGGCCGCTCGTGTTGCGGCCTAATTGGCGAGGCTGTCTGAATTGCAGAATGCTCCGACCGTCGGGAGCGGTCCGGCACAGACGATTTGGGCCCGTCAACCGGAGTTGACGGGCCCAAATCGGGTATTCAGTTGGCCGGGGCCGGAGGAACCGGCGGCACCGGTGCCCCTGGCGGGGGCGGGACATCGGCGGGGTCCGGTCGGAACTCGACCAGGCCCGGCGGGATGTTGGTGCCCGGCGGCGGAGCGGTACCGGGCAGGGATTCGCCGAGCTGTTCGCGCGGCACCTGCCCGAGCAGGCCGCCCTTGAGGCGGCCGTCGCGGTACATGTCGATGTACCGGCCCAGCCACTGCCGACCTGTCACATCTTCGGACTCCTGGCCGGCGTCCACCCCGAATTGCTCGCACTTGCCGGGTGCCGACGGCTTGAGGCACTGCGGCGTTCCGTAGGCGTTGTTGAACGCCCGCAGATTCGGGGCCGTGACCGGACCACCCTGGCCAGGAGCCGAGGGCACGGCGTACTGGCCGAGGACGGAGCCGCGGTCCAGACCGGAAAGGTCCGACGGTGCGCCCAGGGCGGCGGCCAAGGGGCTGTCCCCGTTGGCCTGGCCCAGGACGTTGAGGCCCTGCGGACCCAGGTTGGCGCCGGCGATTGGGATCGCGATGTTCCCGCCGGGTCCGTCCGGTGTCACCGGGGCCGGTGGCAGGGCAGGTGCAGGCGCAGGAACCGGCGTGGGTACGGGATCAGCTGATGCGACGTCAGTCTGCGTCATCGCCGCCGCCGCAAGGAAAACGCCTGCGGCGGCGACAACTCCGCGTGCAACACGGTGCATCAGACCGACTTCGTGATGCCGTAGTAGGCGACGATGTCGTCGGTGTCGGTGGTGGAGCTGGTCAGCACCGCGTAGGACCGCAGGAAGGACTGACCGACGCAACCATCGACCTTGATGTGGGTGTCCTTGAGGGTGACGCGCACCGGAGCGGACTTGAAGGTCTTCTTGTCGACCGGGACCTGGGTCACCGTGCCGGGCTTCGGGTGGATTTCTACGGTGCCCGACATCGGGACGCTGATACCGGTGGGGATCAGGCCGGCGAGGGTGGAACCGGAGGTGCTCAGACCGATCTGGCCGATCAGACGCACCTGGCCGAGCTCGATGCCGCAGCCGATCTGGTAGCCGGCTTCCAGCGTGCCACCAGACAGCTTGGTCTTGCCGTTGCCGGTGACCGTGCCGCTGAACGTGCCGCCCACCAGGTACTCGCGGGACGAGGCCGCAGTGGTCAGCGGGGCGACGGGCAGCTCGGTCTCGTTCTTGGCGACGACCGTCAGGACCCAGCCGTCGGGGGAGGTGACCGTGGCGGGTTCGTCGGAGGCCACGATGCCGGTGTCCGGCGGCGGGCCGTCGAAGCCGGCCGGGTCGGCCGGGTCGGCCTGGGCGAGCGGCGCAACGGTCGCCGACAGCAGCACGCCTGCTGCGGCAGCCATAGTGGCGAGTCGGTTCAACATGGGGTTACGGCGCCTCTCCGTGGTTGGAATCCTGGGTGGATTTGTATCGCTGTGGGGGAGCATTAAATGTTCGGTTTTCATTCTGGTGAACGGACGGCCAATTTCGTCTTCCGGATATTTCGCTGTCCCGATCGTCGAAATTGTGTTCAGTGGCAATATTTTGCATCGCACTGATTCAAAATTCCCGTCCGAATTGTCTGTGTTCGGATGCGGCCGGACTATGCCGGCCGCATCCGAAGCCAAGGTCAGACGGACTTGGTCACGCCGAGGTAGGTGATGACGTCGTCGGTGTTGTCGGTGGAGCTGGTCAGGGTGGCGTACGACCGGATGAAGGACTGGCCGGCGCATTGGTCGGTCTTGATCCGGACGCCGGTGATGGTGACGCGGGCCGTGGTGCCTTTGAACGACTTCTTGTCGATGGCGACGGTGGTGACGGTGCCGGGCTTGAGGTAGACCTTGCCCTGCAGGCTGATACCGGTGCCCAGGCTGGGGTCGGTGCCGGCGAACGGGATCTTGATGCCGGGGGTGAAGCTGATACCGGGGTTGATCTCGGTTTCGTCGGAGATGATGCCGCAGCCGATCTGTTCGCCGGCTTCGAGGGTTCCACCAGCGAGTTTGGTTTTTCCGCCGCCGGTGACGGTGCCGGTGAAGGTGCCGGCGACCCAGTATTCGCGTGAGGAGAGTGCGGTGGTCAGGGGGGCGACGGGCAGTTGGGTCTCGTTGCTGCCGACGACCGACAGGTGCCAGCCGTCGGGGGTGTCGAGGATTCCGGCGGGGCCTGAGGGGACGGCGCCTTCGCCTGGCGGCGGGGGACCGGGGTTGCCGGCCGGCTGCACGGGGGCAGGGTCGGTGGGCGGGTCGGCGAGTGCCAGCGGCGCGGTGCCGACCGGGAGCACCACGCAAAGGGCTGCCAACATGGCATAACGGTTCGACATGGTGATGAGCGCGCCTCTCGTAATCGGGTATTGCAACGTTCCAGTGGGATCGCTGTGCGTTGCTGTATTTGTGTCGCTGCGGAGCATCTACCGGCCGGGTTGCCGGACGGTTAACGGACCGCAAAAACTTGCCCCTGCGTTATCAACTACTGGGCGACTCGGGAATATGCGTGTATTGCTGGAGTCATTTGTCGTGGTTGCCGACTGTTGAATGCGCTGGTTGGTGAGTGTGATCTAGGTCATCCGCTGATCGGTGCCATGCAACCGACGGAGTTTGGAAATCGCTGGTTGGTTTGTTGTTAACCAACTGGCCATGTGTACGACCGACCGTGGGTAGGTCGAACGCCGAGCGTCCGTCATTGCCGGTTGGGCGAACGCCCCCGGTGGACGCGGCGCGAAAGACTTGGAGGAAAACGGTGAAGTCTTCACACACTTGGGCACGGCTGATGGCCGCGTCTGTTGTCGTCTTCGGAGCCGGGGCGATGTACCTGCCCAGCGCGGCAGCCGACCCGGACGACGCCGGCGCCGCGGGCACAGTGGATATCAGCACCCAGGTGCAGGCTTCGGGTGTCACGTCATCGAATGCCGACCCCGCCGCGGTTGCGGCGTGCTCGAAGTTCGCCTCGGCTCTCGATAGCGCCTCCGACGGCTACGGCGCCTTCGCCGACAGCGTTGACGACAACGATCCGTATGTCCACCAGACCAACCAGCAGGGCCGGACCAGCCTGCGGCAGTCGGCCGCCGTCGCGATGGACGCCGCGAACACGCCCGGGCTGACGCCTGCAATCGCCGACCCCATGCGGTCGTGGTCCTACGGCGCCGCGAAGCTGTTGGTGAAGATGGGCATCGGCATGACCGGCGGCAGTCTAGACGACACCGCGACTGCGGTCAACACCAACGCCGAGGCCGTCCAGCGCGAGTGCGCCGCGGCCGGCACGCACGCCTGAGCGCGCGCCGGTATATAAGGAACACGTGAAGCGACACGCCTTCGGCGTTGCCGTGCTGTGCCTGGCCCTGGCGGCCTGCGGCGGTAAGACGGGCACGCCGACACCAGCCACGCCGTCGGTCGTTGCCGAGTCGAGCATCAACGATCTGCTGCTGACCCCCGCCGAGCTGAACAAGACGATGGGCGTCACGGGCCTGGTCGGCCAGCCGCCGACAGATGTGATGGACGATCACCGGAACATGCTGCCGAACCTGAATTGCCTCGGCGTCTGGCAGATCAACGAGGCCGTCATCTATTCGAAGGACGGCAAGGACGTCAAGAGCGGCCAGGACTGGAAGCTCGTGCGGCAGCAGATGCTGCGGACGCCCGACGTCGATCAGTGGAACTACCTGGCGGCACAGTCGGTCGTCTACTACCCGACGTCCGCGGCGGCCCGTAACTTCTTCAACCTGTCGGCCGAGCGGTGGTCCAAGTGCACCAACCACCACGTGAACATCCGGCTCAACGACAAGCCGCTGCCGAAGTGGCTGTCCGGCGACCTGGAGCGTACCGACACCAAACTCGCGATGCCCATCACCCGTGGCACCGGACCCGAAACCCGTTGGTGCCAACATGTTTTGCAGCTGGTCGCCAACCTGATCATCGACGTTGAGGCATGCACTCCCAAGGCGCCGGTGACGGCGGCCGCTGATATCGCCACGAAGATCCAAGCGGGCATCCACTAGCGGAGATCGTCCCGCTGGTTGCACCATCCCGGTCACGGCGCGCCGCCTCGTGGTCTAGGGTCTCGCCATGGCAGTCAGCGCGTCGCATGAAGTGACCATCGAGGCAACCCCTGAAGAGATCATGGATGTCATCGCCGACCTGGCGCAGACACCTGTGTGGTCGCCGCAGTACACCAAGGCCGAGGTGCTGGCCACCTACGACAACGGCCGGCCGAAGCAGGCCAAGATGACCATCAAGGCCGCCGGTATGGCCGACGATCAGATCCTGGAATACACCTGGACCGACCTGACGGGCAGCTGGGTGCTGATCAGGTCGTCGTCGCTCAAGAAGCAGGAAGCGCGCTACACGCTGACCCCGGCCGGCAACAAGACCAAGGTGAAGTTCGAGATCACCGTCGACCCGGTGGTGCCGATCCCCGGATTCCTGTTGAAGCGCAGCGTCAGCGGCGGCGCCGAGACCGCCACCGAGGGACTGAAAAAGTTCATGGCGAAGAACAAGAAGGGCTGACGCACACCGGGATTCAGTCTCGTTGACCCATGGGCTAACGTCGCGGGATGACGAATGCGGGGCCACTGGCCGGTGTCAAGGTGATCGAACTCGGCGGGATCGGCCCCGGGCCGCACACCGCCATGATGCTGGCCGACCTCGGCGCCGACGTGGTGCGGGTCCGTCGCCCCGGCGGTCTGACCATGCCGGCCGAGAACGTCGACCTGCTGCACCGCGGCAAGCGGATCGTCGACCTGGACGTGAAGTCCGACCCGGCCGCGCTGCTCGCGCTGGCCGCGAAAGCTGATGTGCTGCTTGACTGTTTCCGCCCCGGCACCTGTGAGCGCCTCGGCATCGGGCCGGCCGAGTGCGAGGCCGTCAACCCGCGGCTGATCTTCGCCCGGATCACCGGCTGGGGACAGGACGGACCGCTCGCGCAGACCGCGGGCCATGACATCAACTACCTGTCGCAGACCGGCGCGCTGTCGGCCATCGGCTACCGCGACCGCCCGCCGGTGGCACCCCTGAACCTGGTCGCCGACTTCGGCGGCGGTTCGATGCTGGTGCTGATCGGCATCGTGACGGCACTGTACGAACGCGAACAGTCCGGCCGCGGCCAGGTGGTCGACGCGGCGATGGTCGACGGTGTCAGCATGCTCGCCCAGATGATGTGGACCATGAAGTCCACCGGCGTGATGAAGGACCAGCGCGAGTCGTTCCTCCTCGACGGCGGCGCCCCGTACTACCGCGTGTACGAGACCTCCGACGGCGGCTACATGGCGGTCGGTTCGATCGAGCCGCAGTTCTTCGCTCAGCTACTTGTGGGTCTCGGCCTGGATCCTGCCGAGGTGCCCAACCAGTTCGATCTCGCGCGCTACGACGAGATGCGCGACATCTTTGCTGCCCGGTTCGCGAGCCGGACCCGCGCCGAGTGGGCCGACACCTTTGCCGGCACCGACGCCTGCGTCACTCCCGTGCTCAACTGGACCGAGGCGGCGGCCGGTGACCACCTCCGGGCCAGGTCGACCATCGTCACGGTCGACGGCGTCGACCAGGCCGCACCGGCGCCGCGGTTCTCTCGCACCCCGTCCGGCCCAGTCGGTGCCCCGCCGCAGCAGACCACGCCGATCGACGAGGTCGGTTGGTAACGGTTGAGAAGTTAGCTGACGTATTCCCTACCCGAGGCCGGTGTAGAGGACTAAATTTGCTCTTATGGCAGTTATGGCGTCCCGAGAGCTGGTGATCGACGCCTCGCCCGAAGCCATCATGGATGCGCTGGCAGATATGGACGAGGCGTCGCAATGGCGCAGCTTGCACCGGGAACTACAGGTAGTAGATCGATATCCGAACGGTCGTCCGCACCACGTCAAAGCGACCGTGAAGATCATGGGCATCACCGATAAGGAGCTCCTGGAATACCACTGGGGTGATGACTGGATGGTGTGGGACGCGGCCGACACGTTCCAACAACGCAGTCAGCATGCCGAGTACAAATTGACTCGCGAGGGCGATCGGACCCGGGTGCGGTTCGACATCATCGTGGACCTGGTTGCCCCCATTCCGGAGTTCTTGTTGCGCCGAGCCCGCAAACTGGTGCTCGATGCTGCGGTCGACCGGCTGCGGGCCCGGGTGACTCGGCTCTACGGCTAGTCCACACTCTGTCGATAGGGAGCTTGTATGGCAGACCGCCCACCTTCTCCGCTGTTGGAGAAGCTGGTGGTGGTGCGGCACGGTGGGCCGCAGCAGACCGTGGTGACAGAACTGCGTCGGGTGATCCTGCGCGGTGACGCGCCGCCCGGAACGCCGGTGCCGCTGACCGAGGTTGCCGAGCTGTTCGGTGTCAGTCACATTCCCGTCCGGGAGGCGCTCAAGACGCTGATCAGTGAAGGCCTGGTGACCCACCGGCCGAACTCGGGGTACGCCGTCGCGCGGATGACGAAACAGGAGCTGCACGAGATGTACCTCGTGCGCGCGGCACTGGAGGGCGCAGCGCTCGCGGTTGCCGCGGAGCGAGCCACCGACTACGAGCGGGCCGTTGCCGTCGAGGCCAATGACCGCATGGCGCAAGCGATTCAGGACTCCGACGGTGCGGCGTTCCAGCGGGAGAGCCGCAACTTCCACATGGCGCTGGTGCGTCCGTCGGGCATGCATCGGCTGCTGCACATTCTCGAGATGTCGTGGAACATGATCGAACCCGTGCAGGCGATGATGCACGTGACTCCGGACGACCGGGCCAAGCTCAATCACGATCACGACGAGATGCTGGAGGCCTTCCTGGCCCGGGACACCGACCGGCTGAATGCGGTGGCGCAGCGGCACAACGACAGCGTCGACGCCGCGATCGGCACCCTGCCCACCGATACCGGGCTGCTCCACGACGAGTAGTGCGCGATTTGTGCACGATTTTCTGCGGCGGGCGCGGATTTTCGTGCACAAATCACAGGGTGCGGAGCCGGCTGATGGCCTCTTCGAGGGTGTCGTCGCGCTTGCAGAAGGCAAAGCGCACCAGGTGATTCCAGCCCGCCGAGTCAGGTGAATCGGGATCCAGGAAGGCGGACATGGGGATGGCGGCGACGCCGACCCGTTCGGGTAGTTTCGCGCAGAACGCCGTGCTGTCGTCGTATCCCAGCGGCCGGGGATCGGCGCACAGGAAGTAGGTGCCGAAGCTGTCGTGCACATCGAATCCGATGTCGGTCAGGGCGCCCGCCAGCCGGTCCCGCTTGCCGCGGTAGGACTTTCGCAGCGCCGCGACCCACGCGTCCTCGTGGTCGAGCGCGTGCGCGACGGCCGGCTGGAATGGCGCGCCCCCGACGTATGTCAGGTACTGCTTGGCGGCGCGGACGCCGGCGATCAGGTCGGCGGGCCCGCAGGCCCAGCCGATCTTCCAGCCGGTGCAGTTGAACATCTTCGCGGCGCTGGAGATGGTGACGGTGCGCTCGGCCATGCCGGGGTATCCCGCGAGCGGCCGGTGCTGATGGCCGTCGAACGTCAGCTGCTCGTAGACCTCGTCGGTGATCACCAACAGATCGTGCTCGATGGCGAGTGCGGCGATGGCTGTCAGCTCATCGTGACTGGCGACCATCCCTGTGGGATTGTGCGGTGAGTTGAGGATCAGGGCGCGGGTCTGCGGGGTGATCGCGGCGCGGAGCCGGTCGATGTCGATGGCGAAGCCACGGTGGCGAGCCACCAATGGGCCACGGTTGTCGGGCACCAATGGGATCGGCACCCGGCGGCACCCCGCCATCGCGATCACCGGGGAGTAGGAGTCGTAGAACGGCGCGATGATCAGGATGTCGGACCCCGGCTCGACCAGTCCGAGCACGGCCGACGCGATGGCCTCCGTGCCGCCGACGGTGACCAGTACCTCGGTGTCCGGGTCGTATTCGATGCCGTAGTGCCGTTTTCGCTGGGCGGCGATGGCCTGGCGCAGGGCGGGGATGCCCGGGCCCGGCGGGTACTGGTTGACGCCGTCCGCGATGGCTTGCTGCGCCACCGCGAGCATCGGCACCGGACCGTCCTCGTCGGGAAAACCTTGGCCGAGGTTGACGGCGCCGACCCGCGCGGCCAGCGCCGACATCTCGGCGAAGATGGTGGAGGCGTAGGGCCGCAGGCGGGCGACCATCCTCGGGGGCGTCACCCCGAGATTGTCGCAGAACCCCTGACGTTGTCGGCCGCACCCTGATGCCGCTGCTGCCGCGCGATGACCGCGAAGTAGAACGCCAGCGCGAAGGCGCAACTGGTGAACAGGCTGCTGACGAAGAACAGCCACGGATGCCGGATGCCGCGCCGCAGGCCGTCCGCGATGGTGAACAACGGCAGCAGGATCACATTGATGATCGTGTAGTCCTGGCCAGCCGAGGACGCCGCGGGGTTGACGAACATCAGCCGGATGTAATCCGACCAGCTGCCCGGCCCAGTGATCGGATTGCCGTTCGGCGGTTGGTAATCCATCACGAACTTGGTGTTGAAGTAGTAGCCGAGCGCTATCGAGGCGATGCCGATGACGTAGTAGGCCACCTCGAGAGCCGAGAACGCGGGTCCGTCGACGGGCTTGCGGAATACCGCCGGATTGAGCTTGACGATGAACGCGATGGTGATCAGTCCGAGGACGGCGTGGACGATGAGCGAGACCATGCCAGCGGAGTCTGCTCGCCGCCCAATGTTTTGTCAATCATGACAAAACATTCTGCGGTACCGTACTGGGATGCCACGCCCGCCGCAGACCGTTCGCAGTGAGCGCACGCGTGAGGCGTTGCAGCAGGCGGCGTTGGTCCGCTTCCTGGCGCAGGGCGTGGAGGGCACCACCGCCGAAGAGATCGCCGCGGATGCGGGGGTGTCCCTGCGCACGTTCTACCGGCATTTCACCTCCAAACATGAGCTGCTGTTCGCCGACTACGACGCCGGCCTGACCTGGTTCCGGTCCGCGCTGGCCGGGCGGCCCGCTGACGAGCCCGTGCTGGTAGCCGTGCAAGCCGCGATCTTTGCTTTTCCGTACGACTTTGGCGCCGTCACCAAGATTGCGGCGTTGCGCGAACAGGAACTCGACGCCGATCGGATCGTCAGCCACATCCGCCAGGTCGAAGCGGACTTCGCCGACGCCATCGCCGAGCACCTGGCGCGGCGCGGCGGATCGGCGGACCGGCTGCGGATCGCGGTGACCTCGCGGACCATCGCGGCCGCGGTGTTCGGCGCGATGGAGGTGTGGATGCTGGGCGCGGACCGGTCGCTGGCCGATCTGGCGCGCATGTGTCACCAGGCGTTGGATCAGCTGGCGGCCGGGCCGGTCTGAGTCGCTTCGGCCAAAGTTTTGTCACTATTGACATAACTGGTCCGGCGGTGCGAGTCTGCGGGCATGGCGCAATTCGATGCGATCGTGGTGGGAGCGGGACACAACGGACTGGCTTCGGCGGTGATGCTGCAGAAGGCGGGCCTGCGCACGCTGTGTCTGGAGTCCAAGCTCTACTCCGGCGGCATGGCCTCGACCGTCGAGCTGTTCGACGGCTTCAAATTCGAGATCGCCGGGTCCGAGCAGTTCCCGACGTCTCTCAAGGTGAGCCAGGAGCTGGGCCTCGACGAAGTGCCGAGCGTCGAGCAGGAGGTCATGTCGGTCAACATGCGGGGGATCGGCGACGAGCCGTTCCTCTTCTACTCCGACCCGATGAAGCTGCTCACCCACATGAACGAGCTGCACGGCGCCGAGGCCGTCAATGGCATGGCCGGACTGATGGCCTGGAGCATGGCGCCCGCCCGGGCCCTCGGCCGGTTCGACGCGGGGCTGCCGCCCAAGACCTACGACGAGATGTATGCCTGCGCCACAAACGAATTCGAGCGGTCGGCCATCACCGACATGCTGTTCGGCTCGGTGACCGACGTGCTGGACCGCTACCTGCCGGACAAGGACAAGCACGGAGCCATCCGCGGCATGCTGTCAGTACTGGCGTGCAACACCACCTACCGCGGCCCGGCCACCCCGGGCAGCGCCGCCGCACTGGCCTTCGGGCTGGCCATCCCCACCGACGGCGCGTCGCTCATGCGAAAGCTCAAGGGCGGCATCGGGGCACTGGCCAAGCACCTCGAGGACGCGTTCGTCGCGCACGGCGGTGAGGTCCGGTTGCGCAGCGCCGTCGCCGCCATCACCGCCGACAACGGCCGGGTCACCGGTGTCCGGCTCGAAGACGGCACGGAAATCGCTGCGCCCGTGGTGGTTTCCTCTCTCGCGCCGTCGTACACCGTGGAGCGGCTGCTCGGCGGCGCCGTGCCCGACGACGTGCGGGCCCGCTACGTGCGCGTCGACCACCGGGGCAGCTACCTGCAGATGCACTTCGCGCTCGACGGCATCCCGGAGTTCGACGAGCCCTACGAAATCCTGAACAACCCCGAATTGCAGGGCACCATCGGACTTTTCAGCACTCCGGAAGAACTGCAGCAGCAGTGGGAGGACAGTCGCCGGGGTATCGTGCCTGCCGATCCGTCCATCGCCTGGCAGATTCCGTCGGTGCAGGATCCCGGGCTGGCGCCGCCGGGCAAGCATGCGTCGTCGGCGTTCGCGCTGTGGTTCCCGGTCGAAGGCGACGGCGACTACGGCACGATGAAACGTGAGATGGGACAACGGGTCATCGACAAGATCACCCGCGTGGCACCCAACTTCGAGAAGCTGATCCTGCGCCACACCACCTTCACCCCGCGGCACATGGAGCGAATGTTCGGTGCCCCCGGCGGCGACTTCTGCCACGGCCTGATCCACCCCGAGCAGATGGGCCCGAACCGGCCCGGTCCGCGCGGCTACCTCGACCAGGAGCTGCCGGTCGAGGGCCTGTACCTGGGCGGCGCCGGCTGCCACGGTGGCCCGGCCGTCAACTTCATCCCGGGCTACAACGCCGCCCACGCCGTGCTCAACACCTGACTCCGCTAACAAGGTGGAAACTTCGCCGAAACGGGTTCGGGAACAACAGCGACCTAGTCTGCGGGTATGCGGCCCCACCGGCGTTCGGTCCTGCTCGGACAGCTGGTCGCAGACCGGGCTGCGCCGTCACAGCAGGGGGTGTTGAACGAACTGCGCCGTGCGCTCCTCGACGGCGGTGTGCCGCCTGGTACGCCCATCCCGTTGGCCGACGTGGCCGACGTGTTCGGCGTCAGCCAGATTCCGGTACGGGAGGCGCTCAAAACCCTGATCGGGGAAGGGCTGGTAGAGCACCGGCTCAATTTCGGCTACACGGTGGCCCTGTTGACACCGCAGGAACTGCGCGAAATGTACATCGTGCGTGAGGCTTTGGAGTCAGCGTCGCTGGCAGTCGCCGTGGCCAACGCCTCCGACGCGGACCGCGCGGCTGCGGTCGCGGTCAATGTCAGGCTGCAGCAGGCGATCCGCGACGATGACGCGGGCGCCTACCACCGGCAGAGCCGTGAGTTGCATGCCGCCCTCACCCGGCCGTCGCGCATGCACCGGCTGCTGCACATGCTGGAGGCGGCGTGGAATGTCACCGAACCGGTGCAGTCGATGGTGCATGTCAGCCATGACGACCGGGCGGGCCTGCATGCCGATCATTGCGCGATGGTCGACGCCTTCGTCGCCGGCGATGCCGAGCGCCTGATCGCGGTCGCGGCGGACCACGCCGTCCGGCTCAATGCGGTGATCGCCAAATTGCCGACAGACACCGGGCTGCTGGCGTAGCCGCGAAACATATATCTTTTCCGCAATTGCCGCATATCTCAGGTGAAACAGCAGGGAAACGTTGCATTTCTAGCGTTCTCCAGCATGACTGACACTCTCGTTCCCAAGGAAGTAATGCCACCGGGCGCGGTGGTCGGCGCAGGTGACATTGTCGAGGCCGCCGGCCACCCAGTCGGTGGCGGCGTCATCAAACCGGAGTACGACCCGCGGTTGACCAACGAGGACCTGGCCCCGTTGGGCAAACAGAGTTGGGGCTCCTACAACATCTTTGCGTTCTGGATGTCCGACGTGCACAGCGTCGGCGGCTATGTGACGGCGGGCAGCCTGTTCGCGCTGGGCCTGGCCAGTTGGCAGGTGCTGGTGGCGTTGCTGATCGGCATCACCCTCGTCTACTTCCTGTGCAACCTGGTCGCCAAGCCGAGTCAGGTTGCCGGTGTGCCGTATCCGGTGATGTGTCGCACCGCGTTCGGGGTGTTGGGGGCGAATGTCCCGGCCGTCATCCGCGGCCTGATCGCGGTGGCCTGGTACGGCATCCAAACCTACCTGGCATCGGCGGCACTGGATGTGGTGCTGCTCAAGCTGTTTCCGGGATTGGCGCCGTATGCCGATCTCGGCACCCACGGCTTCCTCGGCTTGCCGGTACTGGGTTGGGGCAGTTTCCTGCTGTTGTGGGTGCTGCAAGCCTGCGTCTTCTGGCGCGGTATGGAGGCCATCCGCAGGTTCATCGACTTCTGTGGCCCCGCTGTCTATGTCGTCATGTTCGTCCTTTGCGGTTACCTGATCTACAAAGCTGGCTGGGGCGCAATCGATCTCAACCTCGGCGAGGTCAAGTACACCGGCTTCGATTCGATTCCGGTGATGCTCGGCGCGATCGCGCTGGTGGTGTCCTACTTCTCCGGTCCGATGCTCAACTTCGGCGACTTCTCCCGCTACGGCAAGTCGTTCGCCGCGGTCAAAAAGGGCAACTTCCTCGGACTGCCAGTCAACTTCCTGGTGTTCTCGGTGCTGGTGGTGGTCACCGCGTCGCTGACGCTGCCGGTGTTCGGCGAACTGCTCACCGACCCGGTGCAAACCGTGGCCCGCATCGACAGCACGTTCGCAATTGTGTTGGGCGCGTTGACCTTCACGATCGCAACCATCGGCATCAACATCGTCGCCAATTTCATCAGCCCGGCATTCGACTTCTCCAATGTCAGCCCGCAGCGGATCAGCTGGCGTGCCGGCGGCATGATCGCCGCGGTCGGCTCGATACTGATCACCCCGTGGAACCTCTACAACAACCCTGAGGTGATCCACTACACGCTGGAGACCCTGGGCGCCTTCATCGGCCCACTGTTCGGCGTGCTGCTCGCCGACTTCTACCTGGTGCGCAAGCAGAAGGTGATCGTCGACGACCTGTTCACCATGAACGAGTCCGGAAAGTACTGGTACACCAACGGATACAACAAGGTCGCGGTCATCGCCACCGTGGTCGGCGCGGTGCTCGCGGCGCTTCCGGTGCTACTGGCGGGCACGGTGTACGGCATGCACACCGCCGCTCAGTACAGCTGGTTCATCGGCTGCGGCGTAGCATTCGGCCTTTACCGTCAACTGGCTGCCCGCGACAGGTTCGTCGTAAAGTCGTTGTCGTGACCCGGATTTGGGTGATCAACCCCAACACCACCGAATCCATGACCGTTGGGATCGGCCGCTGCGCACAGGCAGTGGCCGGTCCCGGCGTTGATGTCGTTGCCGTGACGTCCGAATGGGGTCCGCCCTCGATCGAAAGCCACTACGACGAGGCCATGAGTGT
The DNA here is from genome assembly GCF_048282635.1 of Mycobacterium sp. PDNC021. Lineage (NCBI taxonomy): Bacteria > Bacillati > Actinomycetota > Actinomycetes > Mycobacteriales > Mycobacteriaceae > Mycobacterium > Mycobacterium sp. PDNC021. Next base: position 2,414 of record NZ_CP182502.1, on the reverse strand, counting down.
GCCGGGTCTGCTCGAGATGATCCGGCGCGGTGAGGACGCCGGGGTCGACGGGTATGTGATCGCGTGCTTCGGAGATCCCGGTCTGGACGCGGCCCGGGAGGTCGCGGCCGGCCCGGTCATCGGCATCGCCGAGGCCGCGATGCAGACCGCCAGCCATCTGGGCCGGGGCTTCTCGGTGGTGACGACGCTGTCCCGGACCATGGGCCGAGCGGCGGATCTGGCGGAACGCTATGGGATGCAACGGTTCTGCCTGGGCATACACGCCTGCGACATTCCGGTGCTCGATCTGGAGACCGACCCGACGGCGCGCAAGGTCATCACCGAGGCGTGCCGGGAGGCGTTGGAGGCCGACGGCTCGGACGCCATCGTTCTGGGGTGCGCGGGCATGGCCGAGATGTGCGCGGCGATCACCGCCGAGCTGGGGGTGCCGGTGGTCGACGGGGTGAGCGCCGCGACGCTGACGGTGCAGGCGTTGGTGCGGATGGGTCTGCGCACCGGCAAACGCGGCGAGTTCGCGACACCGCCGGTCAAGGAGTACACCGCCCGGCGCGGAGGCTAACCGGCCGGGTGCACGGCGCGCCAGTGCTCGGCGATCTCGATGCGCCGGGCCAGCCACACCCGTTCGTGGCGCTGCACGTGGTCGAGGAATCGTTCCAGGGCTGCACTGCGGGCCGGTCGGCCGACCAGGCGGCAGTGCAACCCGACGGAGAGCATCTTCGGGCTGCCGCCCAGACCTTCGGCGTAGAGCACGTCGAACGCGTCACGCAGATGCGCGAAGAACTCCTCGCCGTTGGAAAAGCCTGCCGGAGAAGCGAATCGCATGTCGTTGGTGTCCAGCGTGTACGGCACCACGAGATGGTCGGCGCCGGCCACCCGCACCCAGTACGGCAGATCGTCGGCATAGGAGTCCGAGTCGTAGACGAACCCGCCGTGTTCGACCACCAGCTCCCGAGTGTGTGGTGAGTCCCGGCCGGTGTACCAGCCCAGCGGCGCGGCGCCGGTGAGCTCGGTCAGGATTCGTACCGCTTCGGCCATGTGCTCGCGTTCGGTGTCGCGTTCGGTGAGCTGGTAGGACTTCCACCGCAGACCGTGACAGGCGATCTCGTGACCGAGTTCGCCGAACGCGGCCAGCGCCTCCGGGTTGCGCTGCAGGGCCCGGGCCACCGCGAAGATGGTCAGCGGGACACCCCGGCGCTCGAAAAGCCTTAGTATCCGCCACAACCCGGCCCGCGAGCCGTACTCGTAGAGCGACTCCATGCTCATGTGCCGGTCGGGGAACGCGTCGGCCGGGGTCATCTCGGACAGGAACGTCTCTGAGGTCGGATCCCCGTCCAGCACGTTGTTCTCCGCGCCCTCTTCATAGTTGAGGACGAACTGCACCGCAATCGCCGCACCCCCGGGCCACTGCGGGTCCGGCGGGGTGCGGCCGTAGCCCACCAGATCGCGCGGGTAGCTCACGTGAGCTCCCCGAACAGCCGCAATCGCGCCAACCCTCCGTCCGGATAGATGTCCAGTCGTGCCTCGGACACCACGTCGGCGGTGTCGATGAGGAAGCGGTGGCGCGTGTCGGGCAGCAGCTCGGTGCGGGGCAGGAGTTCGATCCACTGCCCGTCGGCGCGCAATCCGGTCAACGCCGCGGCCCCGGGGCTGTTGCCGATGAAGTAGGACGTATCGATTTCGGCGAGCTGCACCCGGCCCGGTCCGGCCAGCCCGATACGCACCCAGTCGTTGGAGTCGTCGCGACGACGGGCGGTTTCCCAGCCGTCGCCCATCACCTGCGCTTGTCCGGGGAAGATCAGATTCTGCGGCGAGCTGTAAAACCGGTTCGAGCAGTCCAGCACCAGGCCGCCGTTCTCCAGCGCCGCCAGGTCCACGGGGCCGATGCCGAGGAATCGTTTGTCCGGGCGGCCTTCTCCGTGCACCCGCAGGCGCGCCACCCCGCCGTCTGGGTAGATGTTGAGGCGCACATGCGTCCATCGCTGTTCCGAGGACACCTCGAAGTTGTTGCGCGTGTCCCCGTATACGCGCGAGCGTTCGATGAGCGGCACCCAGCCGGGATCGGTGGCCAGCTGTTCGGCGGTCGGATACCCGTCGACCTCGATGGCGTCGACGGAGACCGACGGCGGATAGTTGCCCTTGAACCAGGCGGTGTCCACCACCACGCCTCGGATGACGCCAGGCACACCGAGCCGCACGATCGCCGTGTCGTGGCCGGCGTCGCGGCGTCGCCGGGTCTCCCAACCGTCGTACACCTGGCCCTTGTGCCCGAACGACGCCGGCCGATATGCCGAGGGACCGGGGGAGATGAGGTTTTCCTTCTCGGCGAACAGTTCGTCGTTGGCCCAGATCACCGCCCCGCCGAGGCTCCGTAGCGCGAGATCTGGCAGCCAGGTGAAGTCTGGCAGTGATTCAGT